>NZ_CP150333.1:3492500-5542500 GCF_051520435.1 Sorangium sp. So ce363
CGTCGGGTTCGCCCCTTTTGTGCGCTACCAGGCCGAGCAGGCGGCTGATCGGTACGGGGCATCGCTGTCGATCGACCAGGTTCGGCCCACCTGGAGCGGCGTCTCCCTGAAGGGTGTGGACGTCCAGCTGCGCGGGGCGCCGAGCATCTCCATCCGCCTGGAGGAGGTCGCGGTCGCGCTGGGCGTCTCGGGACGGCGCGTGACGATGCGCGGGGGGACGGTCTCCGCCGTCGGCCCGCGCGAGGCCATCCTTCACCAACTGGAGACCTGGCGGGCAGGGCAGCCGGCAGGACGTACCGGCACCGCGACGAGCGAGGGGGGCGGTAGCACCGAGCTGGAGGGCTTGCGGCTCGTCTGGACCGATCGGGCCGACTCGCCCGCGGAGAGCCTGTCGGCCGACAACGTGCACCTGTCGCGCGCGGGAGGGCGGACAGCCATCGCTGCGCGCGAAGCGATCCTGTCCCTGGGACGGGCGGCCTTCTCGGTCCGGCACGGCCGACTGGTGCTCGCCCTGGAGCAGGGGCGATATCAGGTGAGCGAGCTCTCGGCCGACTCTATCGACGCCAACGTGGCGCTCCCGGAGGGGACCCCTGAACCTCAGGTCGTGCCTGAGCAGAGCGAGCGCACCCATCCGGCACAGCTGACGAGGACGCCCGAGCGCAGCGACGGGGCCGATGGGGGGCGGAATCGAGGGGCTGCGGTTCGAGATGCCCTTCTGCGGGCGGCGCAGGGCATCGATCTGGCGCTCGGCAAGGACGCCAAGGTCGACGTCGCAGGCGTCACCGCGCGCCTCCGGCGCGACGCCGATCACCTCAACCTGGGACCGGGGCACCTCGCCGTGCGGCGCGAGGCAGGCTCGCTCGTGGTGGAGCTCTCGCCTGGAGAGGCCGCGATCGCGGCCGCCGGCGCCGACGCCCAGCAAGCGCTCACCTTTCGCCTTCGCGTGCCGCTCAGCGACGCGAAGGAGACCCCGCAGGAGATCGTCGCCGACGTGCAGGGCGGACCCATCTGGCTCTCCACCCTCGGCGTCCATGAAGGGGACATGGGCCTGTTTGATGTGGCGCGGACGTCGATCGTCAGCCGCGCGCGGGTCGTCCTCTCCGCCGACGGCCAGACGCTTGGCGTCGACGGCGAAGGAAGGCTGAAAAACCTCTCCCTGCGGAGCGCGGCCCTGGCAGATGAGCCCATCGCAGGCCTCGACCTGGCATGGCGAGCGAAGGCGAACGGCAAGCTCGACGGGTCCAAGCTCGTCGCCGAGGACGCCGAGGTCGATCTCGGTGCGCTGAGGCTGATCGCGCGCGGCGAGTACGAGCACGCCGGGAACTCACACCGGGTCCGCGGCACCTTCGAGGTGCCTCTCACGGCTTGCCAGTCGATGCTGGATTCGGTGCCCAAAGGGATGGTGGCGAAGCTCCACGGAATGAGGCTCGCCGGCTCGTTCGGGATCGAAGGGAAGCTCCGGTTCGATACCGCGAACCTCGACCGGAATTTTTTGCTTGACTGGGGCGTGTCCAACACCTGCCGCGTGACGGAGATGCCGTCGGAGCTCAGCGTCGATCGCTTCAAGCGCGCGTTCCGGCGCCTGGTTTACGGGCCCGGCGGCAAGCGCGTCGACATCGAGTCCGGGCCAGGGACCGCCGATTGGGTCCCCTACGAGGACATCTCCCGCTTCATGGAGGTCGCCGTGCTGACCACGGAGGATGGCGCCTTCCACCGGCACCACGGGTTCGACGAGGAAGCCATCAAGAACTCGATCCGCGAGAACCTCCGGAAGAGGAGGTTCGTGCGGGGGGCGAGCACCGTCAGCATGCAGCTCGCCAAGAACCTCTACCTCGAGCGGACCAAGAGCGTGGCGCGCAAGCTCCAGGAAACCTTGCTCACCATGTACCTCGAGCAGGAGCTCACCAAGGAGCAGATCATGGAGCTCTACCTGAACGCGGTGGAGTTCGGACCGCTGGTCTACGGCATCGGCGCCGCCGCGCGGCACTACTTCAACGCGTCGGCGGCGCAGCTCTCGCTCGGACAGGCGCTGTACATCGCGTCGATCCTGCCGAACCCGAGCGTGCAGCACTTCGATGCGAACGGTGAGGTCACCGCTGCGTGGAGCGGGTACCTGCGCAAGCTCATGCAGATCGCGCACAGGCGCCGGCGGATCTCCGACGAGGAGCTGGAGAAGGGGCTCCAGGAGGTCGTGGTGCGAGGCTCCCCTGCGCCCCATCTGGCGCCCCGCCAGCCCTCCGAGGATGGCGGTGAAGCCGGCGAGGAGAGATCGGGAGAGGACGAGGGGGGCGCGTGGGCGGCGCCTTGACGCCTGCACGCGCGGGCTGGGCTGTCAGCGCTTCGACGCGGCGGTCCGGAGCTTCGCGAAGAACGCGCGGAGCACGCCGGCGCACTCGTCTGCGAGCACGCCCGACGTGACCGCGAAGCGATGGTTGAGCCGGTTGTCGCGCCCGATCGCGAAGAGCGTGTCGACCGCTCCCGCCTTCGGGTCCGGGCAGCCGTAGACGAGCCGCGCAATCCTGGCATTGACGAGCGCGCCGGCGCACATGGGACACGGCTCCAGCGTCGCGTAGACGGTCGCCCCTTCGAGCCGCCAATGACCAAGCCGCCTGGCCGCCGCCCGCAGCGCGTCCACCTCGGCGTGACCGGTCGGATCCTGGTCGATCTCGCGGCGGTTTCGACCGCGCGCCAGCACCGTCCCCGCCGCGTCGACGACGAGCGCCCCTACGGGGACGTCACCGGCACCTGCCGCAGCCTCGGCCTCCGCGAGCGCTTCGCGCATCCACAGCGCGTCGACGTTCGCTGGTTCCTCCGGCTGTGCCACAGGGGAGAGGAGCAAATCCGCTCCGTCATCCATGACATCCATGAGAGGCTCAGGACCTTTTACACGACCGATCAGGCGCGCCCAGGAAGATTCGAACTTCCGACCCCCGGCTTCGTAGGCCGATGCTCTATCCAGCTGAGCTATGGGCGCTCTGGTGAAGACAAGTGCAAGACGTGGCTACGCCACCGCACTCCCGCGTCGCGCTCGGTTGCGCGAAGTGAGTGCCGGCGTTTATACGCCCCCGAGCGAGCTGTCAAAGGAAAAGTGATCGATGCCTGAGTGCGTCTGCTCGGATGCGCGGCGTTTGCCGCCGAGGTCGTTGCGAAGTTCGCTCCTTCGTCGCCCTCACGCCTCGCGCCCTGGCGACTCCCCCGAATGGTCGAGCCTTCTCGCCCGCAAAGGCTGATCCCATCCGCAAGGTTGAGCCGCCGTAGGGCGAAGCGGGCGAGCGGCGCGGGCCATGCCGGCGACGCACACGAAGCCGGCGGCGGGCAACGAGCGCAGGACAAAAACAGGGCGCGCGGCGACTCCGTCACGGAATGGCCGCGCGCTTTCACACGCTCTCGAAGGGCAAGCGAAGCTCTAGAAGCGCACCACGAGATGAGCAGGCCAAGCTGACGAAACGGGAAGAAGCCGTAAGCCAAGCAGCAGCGGCGCCATGGAGAGGCGGGATGGCGCCCGCTGAACGACCAAGCACAAGCTAGTGAGGCCCGTTACGAGGGGAGGAGGACCGAGACACGCTGCAGCCCACAGCGCAGAACACGGTCAATTCCGCCTGGAGCAGCCTCTGTGCCATCTCGCGGCCTCCTCGTCGCTGCGTCCTCGCGCGCGCGTACGTCCAGCGGAATACTCACGTTTCGCCGCGGTTTCTTCGGCTGTCGTGGATCCGTGTCCGACGAGGTGCTCGGGCAGCGGTGTCGCGTGCCATGCCGTGTTTCGCAATCTTTGCGGACCAAGAGCCCCGGCCAATGGACGCTGTGACGCGTCGCGCTGTCGAGGGCCACGCGAGCGCCTATCGGGGGCCGCCGAAGAGGTGGTCGTGCGGGGCGTCGGCATGACAGCGCTTGCAGAGGGGCAGAGCGCCGCGGTGGGTGGAGGTGCCCTGGGGCGTGAGGACGAGGTACTCCCAGTTGCCGCCGTCGGGGTCGTAGCCAGCCGGTCGCTTCACCATGGCCAGGAGCGTGTCCGGCTCCGATGCGCCCGCCCGGTAGTGGAACTCGACCACGGCCGCGCCGGAGGGGAGAACGCGATCCGGACCGAGCTGCGGGTAGGGCGCAGCCGCCGCGTTGATCCTCACCTCCGCCTCCATCTCGCCGGTGAAGTGCTGGGAGCGAGCTCGATCCGTGACGGGCTGGAAGCTCGCGAGCTGCCCGGCGAGCTCCCACGCCGAGGGCGCCGCGGCCGGCGGTGCAGCGGGCGCCGGGGCCGGCGCGCGCGCCTCGGGGATGGAGCTGGAGCCGCGTCCGATCCATTCCGTGGTCTCCGCGACGTGAGCGGGGGACGCGGACGGCGGGGGCGGCGCACAGCCCAGCGGCAGGGGGGCCCACCCGGAGCGGACCCGCGCCTCCGTCGAGAGCGTCATCGAGGCGAGCGACGCCGCAGCGAGCGCGCACCACGCAGAGAGGCGGGTTCGGGACCGCACCGGTCGAGATGCTACACTGCCCGGATGTACCTGGCCTCTTCCAGGCGAGGCCGCGCATGGCGCGCCCTCTTGGCCGCCACGCTGGTGTCGCTGTCGGGCGCTGCGCTGCTGGGAGGCGCCCCGCACGCAGCCGCCGAGGAGGCGTCCCGCCGCGCCTGGCTGGGCGTGGAGCTGGAGCCAGGGCCGGCCGGGGGGGTGGTCGCGAAGCACGTCGTCACCAGCTCGCCGGCGGCCAAGGCGGGCATCGTGGACGGGGATCAGGTCATCGCGGCGGATGGCGTCGAGATCGACGAGCCAAAGCAGCTCGTCGCGCGTGTCGCGCTCGCGGGGCCTGGAAACGTGGTGAACCTCCGGATCCGGCGCGGCGGACGAGAGCGAGACGTCGCGCCGACGCTGGTGCCGTTCCCCGGGCACGATCAGATCCTTCGCCTCGACAAGATCGGCACGTTCGCGCCAGCCTGGAAGTCGCTCACCACCGTCGGAGGGACCGTCCCGGCGAACATCGGGACCCTGCGCGGAAACGTGGTGCTGCTCGATTTCTGGGCGACCTGGTGCGCGCCGTGCCGCTTGATGGCCCCGCAGCTCTCGGCGTGGCACGCGGCGTACGCCGCGCAAGGGCTGCGGGTCGTGGGCGTGACGACCGACGACGTGAGCGTCGCGACGAAGACAGCGCAGGCCCTCTCGATGCGCTACGCGGTCGCGGCGGACGCGTCGGAGTCGACCTCCGCGGCCTACGGCGTCAAGGCGCTCCCCACGATGTTCGTGATCGACAAGAAGGGCGTCATCCGGGACGTGGTGGTCGGGTACGACCCGACCCGGCACGCCGAGGTCGAGAAGCTCCTCAAGGCGCTGCTCGCGGAGCCCGCGCCGGCGCCGTAGCCGCCGCGGGGTCGCGCCGGCTGGACCGGTACGCTCTCCATGCTCCTATCCATCGACGAGTTCCTCTGGGCGCTGCGCCGCGACGGCTTCGCCGTCTCGACGGCGCAGGCCATCGATGTCACGCGCGCGTGCGCCCTCGTCGGGTTCGGCGACCGCGGGACGCTGCGCGACGCCATCGGCGCGGTGGTCGTCGAGCGCGCCGCCGATCTCCGCCGGTACCGCGCCTGCTTCGACCGCTTCTTCTCTCCCGCGGGCGCGCACGTCGGCGATCTGTGGGGGCGCCTGCGGGAGCGAGGGTTCTCGGATGGGGAGCTCTCCGCCCTGCGCGATCTGCTGAGCGCGGCGGCGGAGCGGAGCGGCGCCTCGGGCGACGCGATCGCGTTCCAGGCGCTCGCAGGGACCGCGGGGGAGCTCGACCGAGCGCTCCAGGCGGCCGGGATCGCGCGCGTGCTCGCGCCGATGACGAGCTCGCTCCAGGTCGGGTTCTTCGCGCAGCGGGTGATGGATCAGCTCGGGGTGCCGGCCGTCGCCAGCGCGCTGCGGCGGATCCGGAGCGTGCTCGAGGAGGCGCTCGGCGAGGAGCGGGGGAGGGCCCTGGCGGAGGCGCTCGCCGCCGAGCTGGAGCGGATGCGGCACCGCGTGCGCGAGCACGTGACGCTGTCGCTCCGGCGCTTCGAGGGTGAAGAGCCAGCTGCCCACGGCCGCATGGATGTGCCGTTCGCCTCGCTCGGCGAGGGCGAGATGGAGGAGGTGCGCCGCGCCGTGAAGGAGCTGTCCGTGCGGCTCCGGGGCGCCGAGCGGCTCCGGAGGCGCCGCGCGCGGCGCGGGAGGATCGATCCTCACCGGACGCTGAGGCGCAGCCTCCAGACCGGCGGCGTGCCGTTCCTGCCGGCGCGTCGAGCGCGGCGGCGCGACAAGCCGCGCCTGATGATCCTGTGCGACGTGTCGGACTCGGTCCGCGTCGCCGCGCGGTTCATGCTCGAGTTCGTCTGCGCGGCGCAGGAGCTCTTCGACCGGACGCGATCGTTCGTCTTCGTGAGCGAGCTCGCCGAGACGACCGAGCTCTTCGAGGCGTTGCCGGCGAGCTCGGCGCTCGAGCGGATCCAGCGCGGCGAGGTGGTGAGCCGGGCGCACAACTCGAATTACGGGCGCGCCCTGCTGGCCTTCGAAGAGCGACACGGGCGTGACGTGGACCGGCGGGTGACCCTCGTGATCCTGGGCGACGGGCGCACGAACTACTTCGCGGACGAGGCGGAGGTCGTGAGGAAGCTCCGTGACCGGGCGCGGGCGCTCCTGTGGCTGTGCCCCGAGGGGCCGGGCGCCTGGGGGACGGGGGACAGCGCGATGCCGCGCTACGCCGCGGCGGCGACGAAGGTGCTGGTCGCCCGGACCGCGCGGGAGCTCGAATCGGCGGCGCGGGAGGTGGTCGCCCGGCGCGCTTAGGGCTATGGGTCGCGCCATGTCGCTCGATCAGAAGCTGCGGGATCTCACGGCGCGCATCGAGAAGGGAGGCGCGCAGAAGTACCACGACAAGAACGCGGAACAGGGCAAGCTGTTCGCGCGGCAACGGGTCGCGCTGCTCGTCGATGAAGGCAGCTTCATCGAGGACGCGGCGCTCGCCAACGCGCTGGATCCCGAGCTGCCGGCCGACGGCGTCATCACGGGCACCGGGACGGTGGGCGGGCGCCCCGTGTGCGTGATGGCGAACGACTCGACGGTGAAGGCCGGCTCGTGGGGGCGCCGCACCGTCGAGAAGATCCTGCGCGTGCAGGAGACCGCGCGGCGCCTCCGGTGCCCGCTGCTCTACTTGGTCGACTCCGCGGGGGCGCGCATCACCGACCAGATCGAGATGTTCCCCGGGCGGCGCGGCGCGGGCCGGATCTTCTACAACCAGGTCGAGCTGAGCGGCCTCGTCCCGCAGATCTGCCTGCTGTTCGGCCCGTCGGCGGCGGGGGGCGCCTACATCCCGGCGTTCTGCGACGTGGTGTGCATGGTCGAGAGCAACGCGAGCATGTACCTGGGCTCTCCGCGCATGGCGGAGATGGTGATCGGCGAGAAGGTCACGCTCGAAGAGCTCGGCGGGGCGCGCATGCACTGCTCGGTCTCCGGGTGCGGCGACGTCCTGGTGAAGACCGAGGAGGAGGCGATCGCCTTCGCGAAGCGCTACCTCGCGCTGATGCCGCAGAGCTCCGCCGAGACCGCGCCCCGCGTCGAGCCGAGGCCGGAGAAGCCAGGGCAGCGGCCGCTCGAGGACGTGATCCCCGCCGACGAGAACAAACCGTTCGACATCATGGCCGTGATCGACGCGATCATCGACGAGGGCAGTTTCGTCGAGATCAAGAAGCTCTACGCCCGAGAGATCGTCACCGGGCTCGCGCGCGTGGAGGGACGCGCGGTCGGCATCGTCGCGAACCAGCCGAAATACAAGGGCGGCGTGCTGTTCGTGGACTCGGCCGACAAGGCGGCGCGGTTCATCTGGCTGTGCGACGCGTTCAACATCCCGCTCCTGTACCTCGCCGACGTGCCCGGCTTCATGATCGGGACCGTCGTCGAGAGGCAGGGGATCATCCGGGCCGGGGCGAAGATGATCGCCGCGGTGAGCGAGGCGAGCGTGCCGAAGCTGTCCGTCGTCGTGCGCAAGGCGTACGGGGCCGGGCTCTACGCGATGTGCGGGCCGGCGTTCGCGCCCGACGAGTGCATCGCCCTGCCCTCGGCCTCGATCGCCGTGATGGGGCCGAGCGCCGCGGTGAACGCCGTCTACTTCAACAAGATCCAGGCGATCCCGGCGGGGCCCGAGCGCGAGGCGCTCGTCCAGAAGCTGCGCGACGAGTACCGGGCCGACGTCGATCTGGAGAAGCTCGCGAGCGAGCTCGTGATCGACGCGATCATCCCGACGGCGAACCTCCGCCGCGAGGTGGCGCGCCGCTTCGAGCGGTACGCCGGCAAGGTCGAGGAGAGGCCACGAAAGAAGCACCTCGTGCCGCCCGTGTGAGCGGCGCGCGGCGCGCTCCGGAGAGCGCGCGGCGAGGGCAGCGCCCTTCGTGACCTCGGCCGCGCGCGGACGTGGTGTAGACTCGCGGCGTGCTCGCCCGCAGGTTTCCGCTCTCCATCGCGCTGCTCGGCCTCGCTCTCGCGGCGGGTGAAGCGCGCGCCGACGTCCCGGCCCCGGCGGTGGCGCGCCTGCTCGGCTCGCGCCTGGGTCGGCACCCGCTTGCCGATCCGCGCGGGCGCATCCCCGTGACGGTGCCGCTGCCCGCCGGCGCCGACGCGCGAGCGCTCGGGCTGCTCCCGGTCGCGCCGGGCTTCGGGGCCATCCGGCTCGCGCCCGGCGACGTCGGCGCCTTCTCCGCCGCGCACCCGGAGCTCAGGCTGCTCACAGGACCGCCGCGGCGGCCCCTGCTCGATCGCTCCAAGGGGTGGATCCGCGTCGAGCCGTACAGGAAGGCGACCGGCGCGGACGGCAAGGGGGTGGTCGTCGGCGTCGTCGATACCGGTCTCGACGTGACCCACCCGGATTTTCGAGACAAGGACGGCAAGACACGGATCCGATGGATGCTGCAGGCCGGAAGCCCGAAGGGGCTGCACGCGGCGCTCGAGCACACCTACGGGTGCGATGATCCGGACCAGTCGGCGTGCGCGATCTTCTCCGACGCCGACATCGACGCCATGCTCGCGCAGAGCAAGCCCGGCATCCTCCGCGATATCGCGGGGCACGGCACGCACGTGGCCTCCATCGCCGCGGGCAACGGCGGGCCGATGGTCTCGGAGCGGCCGCGGTACGTCGGCGTGGCGCCCGCCGCGACGCTGATCATCGCCGCGCCCGCGCGGCCCGGCGAGGGCTTCGACGATCCGGACATCCTCAAGGCGGTGCAGTTCATCTTCGACCGCGCCGAGGAGCTGAACATGCCGGCGGTCGTCAACCTGAGCGTCGGGAGCGATTTCGGGCCCCACGACGGGACGAGCCCGCTCGAGGCGGGGCTCGCCGCGATGGTCGGCAGCGCTCATCCGGGGCGGGCGATCGTCGTCGCCGCCGGCAACAGCGGCGCGATGTACGAGCTCGACGGCGAAGGGCCGCTCGGGATCCACACCGAGGCCCACGTGTCGGCGCACGCCGAGACGCGCGTGCCCATCCGGACGCCGAGCGCTGAGCGCGGCGAAGGATACGTCTGGATCACCTTCCGGCCCGGGGACGAGGTGTCGGTCGGCCTCGACGGGCCAGGCGGCGAGGCGTGGATCGGCCTGATCGAGCCCGGAGATGACGCCGGCTACACCGGCGACGACGGCGAGACGACCGGCGCGGTCATCAACCGGCTCGCGAACGGGAAGTCGCCCATCACCGCGGCGACGAACAGCGCCGTCGTGGCCTTCAGCGGGGCGTGGAAGGCGGGCGAGTTCGCGATCCGCCTGCGAGGCCAAGGGGACGCGCAGCTCTGGGTGACGGGGCTCGGCGACGTCTCGCCGTCGCACGATCTCGGGCTCCTGTTCCCGCGCGCCATCAAGCAAGGGACGATCAACGTGCCCGCGAGCCACCCTGGGCTGCTCGCCGTGGGGTGCACCATCAACCGCGTCCGCTGGCAGCCGCAGGGGAGCTCCACGAGCGTGCGCCTCACGAGCCTCGACGGCGTGGACATCGAAGAGGACAGCGCCTGCTACTTCAGCGCGGCTGGCCCCACGCCGTTCGGCGTGGCCAAACCGGAGATCAGCGCGCCCGGCGGCCTGGTCGCGGCCGCCATGGCCAGCGGCGTCGACCCGCGCGACGATCCCGGAGGGCTGTTCGATACGCCCGGGTGCCCCGGCGACGAGCCTTGCTTCGTCGTCGACGACCACCACGCGATCGCGTCAGGGTCGTCCATGGCGGCGCCGCAGGTCGCAGGGGCGATCGCGCTCCTCTTCCAGGTCAACCCGAACCTGAGCCAGGCGGAGGTCACGGAGGCGCTCCAGGCAGGCGCGCGGTACCCGAGGGGCGCCGTGCCGCTCGACGCGCAGCTCGGTCCCGGCGTGCTCGATCTCGAAGGCGCGCGCCTCGCGCTCGAGGCCGCCGAGACCGGCGGCAACGAGCCGGCGCTCGACAAGAGCTGGTACGTCCTGTCGAGCACCTACGCGAGGCCCGACCCGTCGTGGCCGGTCTGGGGGACGATCGAGCTGCGACGCCCTGACGGCGCCCCGGTGAGGGGCGTCGATGGGAAGCTCACGGTCGCCGTCCGCGGCGGGGTGATGCACACGCCGCTCCGGGAGGTGCGCCGCGGGCTGTGGCAGTTCGCGGTCGCCGCGCCGCGCGGCTCCGGAGGGGCGACGCTGGCCGTCGACGTGCTCTACGACGGCGCCTCGCTCGGCGCGCGCGAGCTCCCGGTGGGGAGCGACGTCTGGATGGCGAACGGAGAGCTCGAGGCGACCAGCGGCGCGTGCACCTGGGCCGCGGCTCGCCCGGACGGGACGCCGCCGTCGAGCCGCGCCGCCTGGGGCCTCGCGAGCCTCCTCGTGGCGGCGTCGGCGGCGCGCCGGCGGCGCCGCGGCTGAGCACCCCCGCAGGCAGCCCGCGCACCCTTGCGTTGCCCGGGTGCACGCGCGGCTGCCGTCCGGCGCCGTCCGTGTCACGGTGGCCGACCGGCGGGGCGGGGTAGAGCAGGACGGCGATGGAGCAAGGACGCATGGAGAAACGGGTGATCCTGGATCGACCTCCCATGGCAGAGGCGGACGCGGAACACGCGCGCGCACCCAGGCCGCTGCGGTTCGCGGCGCGCACAGGCTGGGATCTCTCGGGCAACAGCCTCGCGTCCGTGCTCGCCGAGGCGCGCGGGGCGGGGCGCGCGCTCGTCGACTTCACGGAGTCGAACCCGACGCGCTGCGGGATCGTCGAGGCGGCTCACCTCATCGCGCCGCTCGGCGAGCCGCGCGGCGAGCGGTACGCGCCGCTGCCGCTCGGCGATCCGGCGGCGCGCGCCGCGGTGTCGCGCTACTACCAGGAGCGCGGGCTCGACGTGGATCCGTCGAGCGTCGTGCTGACGGCCAGCACCAGCGAAGCGTACGGATGGCTGCTCAAGCTGCTCGCCGAGCGCGGCGACGACGTGCTCGTCCCCGTGCCGTCGTACCCGCTGCTCGAGTACCTGGCCTGCCTCGAGGACGTCGCGCTCACGCCCTACCCGCTCCTCAGGGAGGAAGGATGGCGCATCGACCTCGGCGCGCTCGAGCGCGCGGCCGGCGAGCGGACGCGCGCGGTGGTGCTCGTCCATCCGAACAACCCGACCGGCTCCTTCGTGCGCCGCGACGACGCGGCCGCGCTCGAGGCGTGCGCCAGGGAGCGCGGGCTCGCGCTGATCGTCGACGAGGTCTTCGGGGACTACGCCCATGGAGACCTCGCCCCGGACCGCTTGCCGAGCTTCGCCGGCGCGCGGCAGGCGCTGACGTTCGTGCTGAGCGGGCTCTCCAAGGTGATGGCGCTGCCGCAGCTCAAGCTCGGCTGGATCGCGGTCTCGGGGCCGCCGGAGCTCGCCGCGGCGGCGCTGGAGCGGCTCGAGGTCATCGCGGACACCTACCTCTCGGTCGGCACCCCGGTGCAGCTCGCGCTGCCGGAGATCCTCGCCTCACGGGCGCCCGTCCAGCGCGCGATCCTGTCGCGCGTGCAGGCCAACCTGGCGGCGCTCGACGCGGCGATCGCCGCGCGCGCCGGGGGTGCGGTCCGGCGGCTCCCGATCGACGGCGGCTGGTACGCGACGCTGGAGGTCCCGCGCGTGCACGACGAGGACGGCTGGGTCGAGCTCCTCGTGCGCGACGAGGGGATCATCGTCCACCCCGGCTACTTCTTCGATATGCCGCGCGACGGCTTCCTCGTGGTCGGCCTGCTGCTCGATCCGGACGTGTTCGCGGAAGCCGCGCTGCGGCTCGTGGGCCGGATCGCGCGCGCGATCAGCGGTGAATGAGGACCACCGTGGAGCGGCCGGCGTCACGGGAGGCCCGCAGGCCGTGCCACCCCTCCGGCACCGGCGGGTCGGTCCAGGCGAACATCTGCTTCGCGTCGATGGGGGAGAGGTTGACGCAGCCGCCGCTCTTCGGCTCGCCCCAGGCGTCGTGCCAGTACGCGCCGTGCAGCGCGTGAGGTCCGCTGAAGTTCTGCACGAACTGCACCTCGGAGTGGACGATCTTGTCGTTCGTGCTCGAGACCATCGTCGCCGTCACGAACTTCCCGTCGATGCGGAAGCGCCCGGTCGGCGTCGCCGCGGTCTCGATGGCGGGGATGCCCTGCCTCGGGACACCGCCGCGCCCCGGTGAGATGAGCGTCGCGAAGACCGGGGTGAGCTCTTCATAGGCGACGAACCAGCCGCCGAGCACGCTCACCTCGATCCACTTGCGCGGCGACGACGGATCGCCCTCGCCCTCGAGCGGCGAGCTCTTCGCCGCCTCGATCACGACGGCGTCGTCCGCGCGCACGTAGACCCCCGGCTCCTGCGTCTCGAGGAGCCGCTCGCCGTCCTCGCTCTCGGCGCGACCGGTGAGCCCGACCGAGGCGAGCCGCGCGAACGACGCGCCGGTCGGCTCGAAGCGGCCGCCGGCGCCCCGCTGGTACTTCGGCCGATCGGTCTTGCGGAAGAACGCGAGCGGGAGCGAACGCCCGTCCTTCAGCCAGACGCCCTGGAAGCTCGATCGCGGGTAGGGCTTCAGGCGATCCTTCGGCATGTACGCCTGGTCCGAGGTCACCACCCAGGTCCGATCCTGCGCGTCGAACGCGCGGGTGAACGCCACCGTCGAGCCGTTCACGATCCGGTCGCGCCCCTCGCGCACGAGGCCGCCGAATGGAAATAGCGCCGGGGCGGCCACCCCCGCAGGCTTCAGGTCGACTCCTACGAGGGCCTCGTCGAGCTCGCGGATGGCTTCCTCGCCAGCGCCCTCGGCGGCGCGCACCTTCGCGATGTTCGCGAGGTGCTCCTCGAGGTCCCACTCGGAGCGCCGCTGCTCCTTCGCGCTCGGGAGCTGCGGGTAGCGCGGCGCGCCGGTCGACTCCGCGTAGTCATAGGGCCACGGGGAGTCGACCCTGGGCGCGTGCGGCCGCAACGCGGCCACGACCGGGTCGTTCGGGTCGACCGCGGCGCTGGCGCCAGCGCAGACGTAGCCCCGCGGCTCGATGGCGTACCACGCGTCGCACCCCTCGCCCGGCGTCCGCGCGGCCTCGACGCTGCCGCCGCGCAGCGCGACGGAGCCGCCGAGCCCCAGGTAGCCGCTCCAGCCCCGCGTCGGGTAAGGGCCAGGGTTGATCCACGCAAACCGCGCCTTGGAGTAGATGCGCGCGCCCTCTGCCGCCGCGATGGCGGGCGGCGCCGTTGCCGCCGCGCTCGCCGCGGGCGGCGCGTCGGCCTCCGCCTGGGCCGGGGCCGGGGCCTTCGTGACGTGCGCCGCCTCGACGAGCGCGGCGCGCGGCACGGCCGCTCCCGAGGACACGCGCGGCGCGTCCGCCTCGGGGGGCGTCCGCAGGGAGTCCGCCTCGAGCGAGGCAGGCGCCGCATCGGCGGGGCTCTCTTCGGAACAAGCTGCGGCGCCCCCCGACGCGATCGCGCACGTCAGGGCCGCGAGGAGGAAGGAAGGCGGTGAGCTAGCCATGCAAGCGGGAGAGACTAGTTGCCGGATGCGACCGCGGACAAACGAACGACAGCCGCGCCGCCCGCGGCTGCCAGCCGGGGAGCCGCGCTCGCCGCTAAAGCCTGCCGAGCACGGCCACCACGAGCAGGATGACCCCGACGAGCGCCGCCGTGATCATCGCGAACCTCATGAGGCGCGGCTTCAGCCACTTCCACAGGACGAGGCGAGCCACCTTCCACAAGAGCACCAGGATCTGCCGGAGGACCTTGCCCACGACGAGAGCGTAGCGCAGTCCCGCGGCGCGCGCTGCCAGCAAGGGCGGTAGAATTCGCGGCCAATGGACGAGCCCTGCGATCCTCGCCGCGTCGGACAGGGCGGGACGCAGCGCGCAGCGGCACGCCTGCCGGACACCTCCGCCAGCGGCCAGCCCGGCGTGCGGGCGATCGCTGCGGGCGGTGCGCGGCGTCACGTCAATCGATGTCGACGCTCACCTTCGATGCATAGCTGCCAGGAGAGGGGAAGGTGATCTCGCGCAGCGCGCCGGCGACACACTCGGCCGCCTCCTCGCCCCGTTCGTCGTTGCTGGACACGCCCACGCTGAGCGGCTTGCCGTCGGTGTCGATGTAGAGCGTGGCCTTGAGCTGGCTGGCGCCCGCCTGGCTCCGGCACGACGCGAGCGCCGGCCTCGCCTTCTTGTACGGCGTCCCGAGCTGGTCGGGCGTCCAGGGCACGGGCAGGCGCTCGTCGCTGCTCGGCTCGAAGGTGAAGCTGTTCTCCGCCAGGCCCTCTCCGCCGACCGGCTTCGGCCACCTCGTCGCCTTCAGGACGCTCAGCATGCACGCCTCGGTCTCGCGATCGCCCAGGTTCGAGTCCTTCACGAACGCCCAGCGCGCCGTGCCCTCCTCGGTCACCCGGACCTTGAAGCGAATCTCGCCCCCGAGATAGGGGATCCGCTGGACGCCTTTCTGGTAGCAGCGCGAGAGCCGAGACGACGCGCGCTCGAACGCCGCTTGCACCTTCTCCTCGTTCATGCCGCCGATCTCGGAGCGCGAGCTCATCTTCGAGCTCGACGTCTCGACAGGCTCGGCGTCGACCATCACCGGTGCCACGGACGTGGGCGCGGCGCCGCCGCAGCCCAGCTGGGCCGCGAACGTCGAGAGAGCAACGACGGTGATCGTACCCCTGAGTAAGCACGTGAATTTCATGATCGAACGAGGACTCTATACGAGCCGCGTCTTGGGCGAAAAGAGCGCGATGAGGGGAACGCGCGCTGCAGTGCGTGTGAGAGATTCTACGCCAGCGCGAACGCCGACGCGCCGCTCCGAACGCGCGCTCGCTCGGACAGGAGGCGCCCGCAACGCACACGGTAGAGGCGTAGCGGTGAAGGTCCGTCCACGAGCGCCTGAGCGCAGAAGATGCGAGGCGGCGCGCCTGAGCGCACCGGCGCGTCGTGCGCTCGGTGCGTATGGCCGTGGATCACGTGAAGGTGATCGTGCTCGTGGAGCAATGCCATGAGCTCAGCGCTGTTGATGAGCCCGTCCAGCCACTGCATCGCTCCGATCGGATGGCGGAGCGGCGGGTGGTGCTGGGCGAGCACGAGCGCGTCGCCCGAGCGGCGCGCCTCGGCGGCGAGCGAGGCGATCCACGAGAGCTCGCGGGCCGCGATCGCGCCCGCCGAGCGGGTCACCGGTTGCATCATGGCCGTCGAGACCCCGGCCACGACAGCCCCAGGCAGCGCGACGGCCGTCCCCTGCCTGCTCGTCGCCGCGAAGGGGCGGAGGCAGCCCTCCAGCGCGCGCTCCCACGCGCCTTCGGTATACGCGTCGTGGTTGCCAGGCACCAACGTGACGCGGGCGGGGTCCCAGCCGCTCTCCGCCAGGACGGCGGCGAGCACCTCGAACTGGGCAGGGGTCCCGTCTTCCGTGAGGTCGCCGGTGAGCACCAGGTGGTCCGCCCCGGTCCGCCACGCCTCGATGAGCGCCGCCAGCGTGCGACGGCGCCGTTGCGCTGCGTCGATGGGGCGGCCGAAGCTCAGGTAGCGAAGCCGCCACCGCTCGGCGCCGCGGCGCCGGTCGTGATCCGCCTCGAGGAGATGGAAGTCCGTGAGGTGCGCGATCGTCGTCATCGACGCGATCGTGAGCCCTGACCGACGTCGTTCTCGCGACATCGACGCAAGCTCTCGGCGACGCAAACCATCGCTGCGCGAGGCGCCTCGACGCGCGCCTCGCGATCTCAACACGACATCCGCGAGCGCGTCGTGCGCGTGTCGCCGCGACGGCTCGACGTCCGTCCGGGCCGGGCGGGGCCGGGCCTTTCGGTGAGCGATCGTCACGGGGCGGGCGTGGCGCTGCTCGGGACGGGGAGCGCGCCTTCGGCGAGCTGATCGCTCTCCTGGTTGCCCTCGAAGCTGTTGTCCTCCGACACCGACGGCGCCTGCGCGCCCTGCACGACGAGGCCAAACCGGTTGCCGGTGGACTCCGAGCTCGCGAGCGCGCCGCCGCTGTCGCTGAACAGCAAACCGGCGCGCGCGCAGCGCTGCACCTGCACCGTGCTCACCTGCGCCGTCGAACCCAGGACCACGAGGCCGTCGCCCAGGTCCGGCACCGATTCCGTCTGCCCACCGGAGCTCAGGGCCGAGAACGTGCCGCCCTCGACCCCGAGGATGACCGTGTCCTCCACCGTGCTCGGCGAGGCCAGCAGCAGGCCCGCCACGCGGCTCTCCAGCACGGCCGACCTCTGGACGAGGACATGCGCCGCCCCGGCGCTCAGCAGGCCGACGCCGCCCGTGCCGTCGCGCTCCTCCGGCAGCGAGCGCTCGATGAGGCTGTCCGCGATCTCGAGGGTCGCGCCCCGGGACGCGGACACGCCCGCGACGTGGGGCTCCACGACATACGTCGACGCAAGCGTGGCGCGGCCACCCTGCACGAGCACGCCGGCGGCGCGATCCCGGTGCAGCGGGTTCGCGCGCGTGCCCTCGATGACCACGCCGCTCGCCGAGAGCGTCCCGCCCGAGACGAACAGCCCGGCGTCGCCGGCCTGGCGCACGAGGCTCGACGACAGCGAGAGCGCTCCGCCGCGCTGCTCGACGGCGACTCCGAGGTGACCGCTCTCCGAGGCGGCCGCGCCATCGAAGAGGTTGCCAGATGCCTCGACCTCCGTGCCGGCGTCCGCGACGGCGAGCAGCGCGTCGCACGCGCCGGACAGCACGCTGGACGCGAGCGACGCGCGCGCGCCCTGCTCCACGGCCAGGCCGCCGGCTTCGGGCGCCGGGTCCGCCGCGGCGGCGATGAGGTTGCGCGCCGCCACGAGCTCCGCGCCGGCGCCCGTCACCAGCGCGCCCAGGTGATGGTGGACGAGCGCGTTCGCGTCGAGCCGGAGCGTGCCGTCCTCGAGGTGCACGCCGACGCCGTCTCTCGTCGCCGACGGCAGCGCCGCGGCCTCCAGCAGGTTGCCCTCCGCGACCACCTCCGCCGCCTCGGAGCTGATCCGCAGGTTGATCGTGCCGCCGACCAGCGCGTTCTCGGTGAGCCGCGCCTCGGCCCCGGAGACGACGAGCACGCTGATCCAGCCCTCGCCCGTTCCATCGTCCGCCCACGACGACTGGACGAGGCTGCGCGACAGATCGAGGCTCGCGCCAGGGAGCGCGACCACGAGCCCCTTGCCGCTCTCGCCCGTCACCCGGATGTCGCGCACCGAGACCGCCGCTGACTGGATCAACACCCCGATCGATGGGCTGAGCAGGCTCACGCCGCGCACGCCGGCGTGGTCGACGTCGTGGATCCAGACCGCGCTGACGTTGCCGTCGGGATCGCTCTTCTCGCCCCGGAGCACCACCCGCGAGGCGCACCGCCCGACGATCTCGATGGGCTTCGCGATCTCGATCGGCTCGTCGTACTCGCCCTCGGCCAGGACGACGCGCCCGTCCGCCTGAACGCCCGCCAGCGCCTCCGCCAGCGTCGTGAACGGCCTCTCCCGCGACCCGTCGCCGTCTCCGCCCTCGTAGCCAGGATCGACGTGGAGATCGCCGGGCGCCTCGACGATCTCGCCCCACGGCGCCGAGCCGCAGCCGTCCGGGCCGTCGATGGAAACACAGCCCTTCTGCGGGACCGCGAATGTCCCCTCCGGGCACCTGGCCATGGTGGGATGGCAGGCACCGCCCTCCACGAACTCCGCCGCACAGCCGGGGATCCCGACTTCGATGCAGCCCTCGTCGTGCTTCGGGATCGTCCCGGGCGAGCACTTCGCGAGCGCGGGGCGGCAGAAGCCGTCCTCGTCGACGAAGGCGTCGGCGCAGCCCCGAATGCCCACCTGCGCACATCCGCTGGCGCCGCTGATCTGCCCCGGCGCACACCCCGAGCCGCCGCCGCCTTCCCCCGGGAGGTGGGTATACGGGGGCAGGTCGGTGCTCTCGCAGCCGAAGAGCGAGACCGCGTACAGGCTGGAAGCGATAGAAAAAAGACACCAGGGCGCCGAGTGTCCAAGCTTTGCGCGCAACACCCCACCAACCTAGCAGATGGTCCGATGCGCACGCCGGCAATGCGCGCCTCTCTCGCCGTCTCTAGCCGCTCGAGACCGGACATTCACGGGCGTGACCCGGACAGCCGCACGTCGGCTCGCGCCCAGGCGCGCTTGAAGCGCGCGTGTGCGGCGTCCGCTTCCTCTTCCCTGCCCTGTGCGCGGAGGCTGCGCTCGAGCCCGCACAGCGACCAGCCGTTCTGCGGGTGCTGGAGCAGGTCCTCCCGGTACGTCGCCTCCGCGTCGCGCGCGCGGCCCGCCGTGAGGAGCACCGCGCCGAGCGTGTGGCGGACCGGCTCGGGCCAGTCCGGCGGCTCGAAATAGCGCAGCTCGTCCTCGATGCGCGCGGCGTCCTCGAGCATGCGAGCAGCGGCGCCGGTGTCGCCGCGCTCGGACGCGATCTGGCCCTCGAGCACGAGCGAGGCGATCTCGAGCAGATCCTTCGCGCGGTTCCTGCCGATCGTCGCGTCCTCCCGGCTCTCGGACGCTATCGCCCGGAGCACCGCCGCCTCGCGCGCGGCATCGTCATGGCGCCCCGTCGCGGCGAGCGCGCGGCCGCGCGCATAGCGCCATATCCCCGCCGTGTACCGCAGCTCGGGCGGCGGCGCCGGCTCTGCGAGGACGTCGTCCCACCGTCCGAACCGGACGAGCGCGAACAGCAGCGCAGGGCGGAACATCTCGAGCATCGGCATGTGTCGGACGTTGTGGTCGGGCACCGCCGCGGCCAGCTCTCGCGCGGCGCGCACGGCGACGGCGCTGCGCCCCTCCATGCTCGCCGAGACCGAGAGGAAATGGAGGTTGTGCGGGAAGTACATCATCGGATAGATGCCCTCCGGGCGCCGCTCGCGGATGTACCGGCGATCGGCCAGCACCGCCTGCTCGTTCGCGTCAGAGGCGTCGGCGTAGCGACCGACGCGCATGAAGATGTGCGACGCCATGTGCACGAGGTGCCCAGCGCCAGGGGCCAGACCGCCGAGCCGCTCGGCGCTCGGCAACGCCCGCTCCGGCGCGCGCGACGCTTCGACCGCGTGGATGTAGTAGTGATTCGCGCCGAGGTGCTCGGGATCTCGCCGGAGGACGCCCTCCAGCGTGGAGACGATCTCCTCGGTCCCCGGCTGCGGCCGGCCGTCCTGCGTCCAGAGATCCCACGGGCGCAGATCCATGAGCGCCTCGGCGAAGAGGACACCCGCGTCGAGGTCGTCGGGGAAGCGACGGGCGAGCTCGCGCATCGCGCTCGCGTAGGCGCGGTCGAGGTCCACGCGGTCGCGGCCCGGCGTGCGGCCCGACGTTGAAGCGTGGCGCTCCGCCAGCGCGTCGATGTACGCGCGCTCGCGCTCGCTGGCGGGCGCGGCGAGCGCGCGCGCCTCCTCCACGGCCTCGAGGGCGGCCCGCTCCCGCGCCGCGTCGGCCGGCTGGTTGATGTTGGGGCCGAGCGTGAGCGCGATGCCCCAGCGGGCCATGGCGAGGCCGGGATCGAGGCGAGCGGCCTCCCGGAATGCCTTCCTCGCCTCGTCGTGGTTGAACGCGTAGACGAGCCGCAACCCCTGATCGAAATAGCGTTGCGCGAGCTGCGATGACGTCGTCACGGGGTGATGGAGAGCGCCGATGTCCTCGAACAGAGGGATGCGCTCGGCGTCGGGGGCCTCCGTAGGCGCAGGGCCGGTCGGCGGCTCCGCTCCGGGCGAGGCTGGGCGTGGCTCCGCGCCGCACGCCGCGAAGACGGCGCAGGCGCAGAGCAGGGGCAGGCTGAAGAGCGCGCGTCGAGCTGTCATGGGCAACCTCCCTGGAGCCCGGATCGCCACGGGTTCCGACGGTCCAACATCCCCTCGCGGGGTCGCTTTGCCTCGGGCGCCTCCCTCCGGCGCGATCGCGGAGGTCGAGCCGAGCGAGGGCCATGCACGCGCGGTTCCCGCGGCGCGGGAAGGCAGCGCACAGAAAGCCCGGGCGTGGCCGGGCCATCGACGCGCCCGCGCCGTCAGCGCGGTGCTCGATGGACGGACGGCGCGACTTGCGGCAACCTCGGGATATGACGACGTGCAGGGATGAAGCTCTCCGCTGGGTTCACCGCTACGCGATCGGCGGGGCGGCGTTCGCCGCGCTTCCGCTCCCGATCTCGACCTCCGCCGGGCTCGTCGCGATCGAGACGCACATGATGGCGATGGTCGGCGAGATCTACGGCGAGAACATGGGATCCGTGGTGACGACCGCCGCCGGCGGGAGCTTCGCGATCCTCGGGCAAGGCCTGAAATTCCTGGCCACCCGGGCGGTCGGCTTCGTCCCCCTGATCGGGCCGGCCATCAAGATGGGCATCGCAGGGCTCACCATCGAGGCGATCGGCCGGGGCGTGGTGGGGCACTTCGAGCGAAAGTACCCGGGCAAGATCTTCGAGAAGGCGTGAGCCGACGTGGCGTGCGCGGCGCGCGTGCGAGGCGCGCTGCGCGCGACGCACGACGCGCTGCCTGCGGTGCACACGAGGCGCGGCGCGCGGACGAGGCGCGCTGCGCGCAGTGCGCCGGCGCGCGGAGCTGCCTGACGCGCACGAGCGGCAGCCCGCACACGAGGCGCGGCGCGAGCAATGCGCCGCCTGCCGTGCACACGAGGCGCGGCGCGAGCAATGCGCCGACGCGCGGCGCCGCCTGGTGCGCCGCGCGCCGCTATCGACGTCCGTCAGTTCTCGCAGCCGCTGCAGGCGAGGGGGCAGGTGCCGTTCACCGTCGCCTGACAGTGAAGGTCGGGCGCGCCGGCGCTGTCGCCGTAGTCGCAGCAGATCTCGCCAGCGTCGCAGCATCGCACGCCGCAGCAGAGGCCTTCTTCGCAGCCGAAGCCGGGGGCGCACGCATTCGCGCATTCGCCCTGGATGCAGACCTGAGTCTCGGTGCAGGTCGTGCCGCACGACCCGCAATTGCGCGGATCACCGGCCAGGTTGACGCACTCCGATCCACAGCACGAGAGCCCGGGCTCGCACGTGCACATCGTGCCGCCCTCGCCGCCCATGCCGCCCTCGCCCCCCGTGCTCGTCGTCGCGACGGTGGAGGTCGCTCCGCCTTCTCCGCCCGCGCCCCCGCTGGAGGAGCTCGATGCGGTGACATAGATCGGCAGAACGTTCACGGTGCCCGGGTCAGCTTCACATCCAGCGACGGCGAACAATGCGGCCCACAACAGCAACGCGATCACCCGATGACAGGGCATGAACACCTCCAAGCCGAAAATCACACTACCACGGAGGGGCGCGGCCACACGAGGGGGGCATGGCACACGGCGAAGCGCCGGCTGTATGCACTGCGTCGTACGCCGCTTCACGCGCGTCACGACGATGAACGCAGCGGCGCCTGCGACATCAGGGGGTGATGAGCTTGCAGTCTGACAGGAGCCCCGTGTACCAATCATCGGTCCTGTCGAGCCATGCGCCCTCGCTGGACCAACGGATGCCGGGCCGCTTCATCCTGCCTTCGACGGTGTAGGTGCATTTCACCGCGAACCGTGCGGACGGCAGCTTGCCTGCGGTGAGCGCGGACTCGCTCCAGAGGCCGGCGGCGAGGAACTGGACGCGGTCCGTGGTCGTGTAAGGACGGAGCAGCTTTTTGTCGTCCGCATCCCCCTTGGACCAACCCTGGGTGGGCGACTCGAACGCGCAGTGCCGGCCGCTGACTTCCTCGGCCGACCAACAGGCGAGATCCTTGATGTCGGTGGACACGAGGGTGACCTCGACCTGGGACTTGTCCCCGGGTTTCCACTTGGGGCCGGCCGTGCCGGCCGCAGGCTCACGCCCGAAATAGGCGAAGGCCGCGGCGAGGCCGCCGATGATGATGAGGAACAGGATCATGCTCTTGCCGAGCGAGCCGCCCTGCGGTTGGGCGGCGGCGCGAGGCCGCGCGCCGGGCTTCTTGCCGGCCGGGCGCCGCGCTGCGCCAGCCTGCTTTGCAGGACGCGAGGCTCTGGCCGGCGCGGCGCCGTCGGCGCGGCCCTCGCCGTCCTCCTCGCTGCGGGTGTCCTGCGCGTCGGCCTCGCCGGGAGGCGCTTCGTCCGTGTCGGGGCGGTCTCTGTCTTCGGAGCTCGTAGCCATCGAGGCGCTTTATGTACCGGAGCGCGCCCGCGACTCAAGCATTCCGTGGACCGAGCGGCAGGGCACGATCGCCCGTTCCAACGAGCAGCCCTTGATGTAGGCTGCGGCCGCGATGACGTTCGATGCCAGAAATCCACGCGCGCGCATCCTCGGCACGGGCCGCTCCCTGCCGCTCGCCGTCCCGACGAGCGAGGCGCAGGCGGGCGCGCCGCCGGCGGACGGCGCGGCGGGCGACCCGGGCGCGAGCGACGAGCGGCGCCGCGTCGCGCCCGGCGAGCGGACGAGCGACCTGGCGGCGCGGGCGGCGAAGGCGGCCCTCGAGGCGGCCGGCGTCGGGCCGCGCGATCTCGAGATGATCATCCTCGCCACCTCGAGCGGCGACGCGCCGATGCCGGCGACCGCGGTGTACGTGCAGCAGAAGCTCGGCGCCGAGCACATCCCGTCGTTCGACCTCTCCGCGTCGCTGACGGGCTTCCTCTACGGGCTGTCGGTGGCGAACCAGTTCGTGACGGCGGGGACCATGAAGCACGTGCTCGTCATCGGCGCGGACCTGCTCTCCCGCCGCCTGGATCCGCGGGACAGGGTCTCGGCCCAGCTGTTCGGCGATGGCGCCGGCGCGGCGGTGATCGGGCCGGCGACCGGCGACGGTCGGGGGATCCTGAGCGTCGGCTTGCGCGCCGACGGGAAGAGGGCCGATGTGCTCCAGGTGCCCGGCGGAGGCTCCGCGGAGCCGCTCACCGTGGAGCGGCTCGCCGACCGGCGGCACTACCTGCGCGTGAAGCAGCACGAGCTGCGGCAGGCCGCGGAGGAGCACCTCGGGGCCCACGCCCTCTCGGCGGTCGCGGCCGCCGGGCTTGCGCCCGCGGACGTCGACTGGGTGATCCCGCACCACGCCGACCCGCACCTCGTCGCCCTCCTCGCCGAGCGCCTCGGGTGCTCGCCCGAGCGTGTCCTCGGCGCGGTCGACGGCGCCAGCGCGGCCGGGACCTGCGCGGGCTCGGTGGCCATGGCGCTCGACGAGGCGCTCCGCGATGGCCGGATCGTGCCCGGGAATCACGTGCTGCTGTGTGCGCTCGGCGGCGGCCTCACGTGGGGCAGCGCCGTGCTCCGCGTCTGAGTCGACGAGGGCCGGGGTCTCTGGCGGCGGGCGGCCCGGCGGGCACACGGCCCTCGAGGGAGCGCGCGCTGCGCTCGGCGGCGGGGTGGGGGGATTTCCCCACCGCCACGCTCGCGACGAAGGCGACGAGCGCGACGGTGGACTTGTCGCCGTGCGCTCCCCATCGTGCAGGAGAACCCATGAACGACGCTCCTCTCTACAAAGATGCCAAGCAACCCGTGGGAAAGCGGGTGGAAGACCTCCTGAGTCGGATGACCCTGGACGAGAAGGTGGGGCAGCTCATGCAGCTCGACGCCCAGGGAGATCTGGAGGACGCGATCGGGCGGATGAAGGTCGGCAGCCTCCTGCACTGCAACGGGAAGGACGCTGACACGGCGATCCGGCGCGCGCTGGACACCCGCCTTGGCATTCCGGTGCTGATGGCCGACGACGGGATCCATGGCCATTCCTTCTGGGCGGGCGCCACGATCTTCCCCACGCAGCTCGCCATGGCCTGCAGCTGGGATACGGGGCTCCTGGAGCAGGTCGCGCGGGTGACCGCCGCCGAGATGCGGGCCACGGGACTCAAGTGGACGTTCTCTCCCGTCCTGTGCCTCACACGCGATCTCCGCTGGGGCAGGGTCGGGGAGACATTCGGCGAGGATCCCTATCTGATCGGCGAGTTCGCCTGCGCGATGATCAAGGGCTATCAGGGCAAGGGCCTGGACGATCCGGACGCGGTGCTGGCGACCGCCAAGCACTACGCGGGGTACTCGGAGACGCTGGGCGGCCGTGACGCCTCGGAGGCGAACATCTCGCGGCGCTACCTGCGCTCGTATTTCCTGCCGCCCTTCGAGCGGGCCGCGAGGAGCGGCTGCATGGCATTCATGACTGGATATCAGTCCATGGACGGGATCCCGGCCACCGCCAACCGCTGGCTCCTGACGGAGGTCCTCAAGGAGGAGTGGGGGTTTGAGGGGATCCTCGTGACCGACTGGAACAACGTGGGCAATCTCGTGCTCGATCAGAAGGTCTGCAAGGACATGGCCGAGGCGGCCACGGTGGCGGTCCGGAGCGGAAACGACCTGATGATGGCGACACCGCAGTTCTATGAGGGCGCCCAGGAGGCGGTGCGCCGCGGGCTCCTCGCCGAGGCCGAGATCGACGCGGTCGTGCGGCGCGTCCTGTCGCTCAAGTTCTCCCTGGGGCTCTTCGAGGACCCCGGGTACAGCAGCGAGCAGCGCATCCAGGAGATCATCGGGTGTGCGGCCCACCGGGACCTGAACCTGGAGGTCGCGCGGGCGTCTCTCGTGCTGCTCAAGAACGACGGCCTGCTGCCGCTCGCGGAGGCGGCGGCGTCGAGACCCTTGCGGCGGATCGCGGTGATCGGCCCCAACGCGGACGACACGATCGCCCAGCTGGGCGACTGGTCGCTCGGCTCGGGCCAGATGAGCGGCGGCAACGGGCCGCAGCACCCCCGCTCGAGCATCGTCACGATCGTGGATGGGATACGGGAGCTCGCGCCCCCGGGGTGTGAGGTGGTCTATGCTGCGGGCTGCTCGGTTCTCGGCGAGGACGAGTCGGGCATTCCTGCCGCGGTCGAGCTGGCCCGGGGCGCAGACGCGGTGGTGCTGGTCCTGGGGGACAGGATCGAGCTCATCGGCGAGACGAAGAGCACGGCGACCCTCGAGCTCATGGGCGGACAGAGGGCCCTCTCGGACGCGATCGCCAGGACCGGCGTGCCCACGGTCGTTGTCCTCGTCAACAGCAAGCCGCTGGTCCTGCCGCGCTCGGCGCTCGGCGCGGCGGCGATCCTCGAGGCGTTCAATCCGGGGATGATGGGCGGGCGGGCCGTGGCCGAGGCGGTGTTCGGGACGATCAACCCCTCTGGCAAGCTGACGATCTCGTTCCCCTACCACGTGGGCCAGCAGCCGATATTCTACAACCAGGCCCGCGGTCAGCACGGGAATCGCTACGCCGACCTCACGCAGGAGCCGGCGTTCGCCTTCGGCTTCGGCCTGAGCTACACGCGCTTCACCTACGGCGATCTGAAGGTCCTGACGCCGAGCGTGGAGCGAGGCGGCACGGCGTCGTTCGAGGTGACGATCACCAACGCTGGCGGGCGCGATGGCGTCGAGATCGCCCAGCTGTACATCGAAGATCTGGTGACGTCGTCCACGTGGGCGCAGAAGGAGCTGAAGGCCTTCCACCGCGTGAGCCTGGCCGCGGGGGAGGCGCGCAAGGTGCGCTTCGACCTGCCCGTGGCGGAGCTGTCCCTGGTCGACGCGGAGGGGCGCCGCGTGGTGGAGCCGGGGGATTTCCGTGTCCACATCGGCTCGTCGTCCCGGCCGCAGGACCTGCTCAGCGCCGGCTTCGCCGTGCTTGGCGTTCCGCTGGCTCAACGTATCTTCTGAGGACCACTGCTCCTCACCGCACGCAGGTCGAAGCGCGGAGCGGCCCCGCGTCGCCGAGGGGGGCGCATCCGCCGGCGCTCTCGGCTAGGGTGCCGGGCCGTTCATGCAGCTCATCTCCCTGTCCCCCCTGGCCGCGTCGGCGTTGCTCTGGCGAACGGCGAACGGACCCTGTGTGACCGTCGCCGTGAAGGCGACCTTCCAGCTCTCGCCCGACGGCGTCGCCGCGCTGGCCGCGCCGCTGCCGCTCTTCGACGACGTCTTCCACGAGCAGAACGCGGGCCGGAGCCTCTATGTCGCCTCGGATGCCGTGCCCCACAAGCCCCGCGCCGACGTGCTGCTCACCGGCAGCGCGTACGCCCCGCCCGGCCAGCGCGTGAGCCACCGGTGGGTGCGCCTCGCCGTCTTCCACGCGCACGCGCACGGGCAGGCGCCCGCGGTCGACAAGCGGCTCCAGGTCGTGGGCGAGCGGCAGCGCGATCCCGCGACCGGCCAGGCGACGGCGCCGGCCCCGTTCTCCAGGCTGCCCGTGCGCTACGAGCTCGCCTTCGGCGGCGCGCGCTGCCCCGAGAACCCTGTCGGAAGGGGGGCCGATCCCGCCGACGTCCGGCTGCCGAGCATCGTCAACCCCGCTGCGCCCGACGCCCCCGACGGCTTCGGGCCCATCTCGGGCGCGTGGCCGCAGCGGCGGCGCGCGCTCGCCGCGTGGGATCCCGCGAAGCTCCTGCTGCCTGTCCCGGAGCTCCCGATCGCCATGGACTGGGGCTACTTCAACGCGGCCCCGCGCGACCAGCAGATACGCTACCTGCGCGGGGACGAGTGGATCCTGCTCGAAGGCCTCCACCCCACGGCCGCCCAGGTGCGCTCTCGCCTGCCGGGCGTGACGGCGCGCGTGCTCCTCCGCGCGCCGCGGCTCGCCGACCCCGCCGGCGTCGAGCTCACCGTGCGCTGCGACACGCTCTGGATCGACGCCGACGCGCTCCGGTGCACCCTGACATGGCGCGCATCCCTGGCCGTCGCCGAGCGCGCCCTGGAGGCCGTCGAGCGCGGCAGGATCCTGGTGACGCTGACGCCTCTCGACGAGCGCGCGGCGTGGCCTGCGCCGGAGCCCGCGGCCGCGGCCGCGCCGCCGGTCGGCGCGACGACGGCGCCGCTGCCGGAGGGCGTGAGGCCGCCCGCGGGCGCGCGGCCGTCGCTCCCGATTCCCGAGCCGGATCCGTCGGTTGTCCGCGGCATGAGCGCCGAGGAGTGGGCCGCGCGCGGCGCGGGCGCGGAGGCGTTGCGCCCGTCGCTCGACCTGACGCAGACGCGCCCCCTCGACCCCGCTGCCTTCGCCGAGGCCCTCCGCGCGTTCGACCCGGCGCCGCCCGGCGCCGTCGCCGCGGAGGCCTCGCAGGCGGGTCCCGGCGCCGGGGAGGCGGCCGGAGGCGCGGGCGCGCCGCCGGTGTCCGGGCAGCCGCCGGTGTCCGGGCAGCCGCCGGTGCTCGCGGACACGCGCGAGTTCAATCTCCAGGACGTGCTGCGCGGCGCGCGCCAGGAGGACGCGCCGTTCCCGATCGCGCCGCCCCGGCCCGCGGAGCAGGCCGAGCCCGCGCGGGCCCCTGCCCAGGTCTCGCTGGAGGCCCTCCGGCAGGCCTTCCCCGCCATGGCCGCGCACATCGTGGCGCACGCCGGCGCGCCGCTGCCCACGGCCACGCTGCCGCTGCCCGAGCCGGAGCCGTCGAAGCCGACCAGCGAGGATCTCGCCGGCTCGCCCGACCTGCCGCCGCCCGCGAGGACCACCGAGCACGTCCCGATCCTGAACCTCACCCCGTTCGCCGCCTTCACCATCCCCTGGCAGGCCCGGCCGCCGAGGGACTCGCTCACCGTCGTGGTCAAGGGCACCTTTGACCTCGTGCCCGGGGCGCCGGCGTCGATCGCGGCCGATCAGGAGCTCCCCGGCGGCGACGTCCACGTCGACGACGACCCCGAGAAGAGCCTCCGCTACCCGTCCGATTTCGCGATCTTCAAGCCGAGAGCCGACGTCCTGCTGGTCGGGCACGCGCACCGCGCCAGCGACGGCGACGCCGCGGCGCTCGTCCGGCTGCGCCTCGGCGACGCGCTCGACCGCGCCGTCGCGGCCATCGGCCCGCGCCGCTGGGACGCGCTCGGCGCGCCCACCGCGCCCGGGCCGTGGGACCGCATCCCGCTCCGCTTCGAGAGCGCCTTCGGCGGCGCCGGGTTCGGCCCGAACCCCGTCGGGACCGGGTACGGCGCGCGGGCAGGCGGCCCGCTCCCGTCGCTCGAGCTGCCGGATCGGGTGATCCGCTCGGCGGGCGACAGGCCCTCTCCGGCGTGCTTCGCGCCGATCGCGGCGACGTGGAGCGATCGCCTCGAGAAGATCGGGTCCTACGGCGAGCGCTGGAGGAAGACGCGCTGGCCGTTCTTTCCCGACGACTTCGACTGGACCTTCTTCAACGCCGCGCCCGCGGAGCAGCAGATCGCCTATCCCCGGGGGGACGAGCCGTTCGAGCTCTGGTCCGTGCGCCCGGAGGGCGAGGTCGTCCGGGGGCGGCTGCCCGAGCTGCGGGTCCGCGCGTTCAAGCAGGCGACGGAGGAGGCCGGCGGCGGGTTCTCCGAGGTCCCGATGCGGCTCGACACCGTGTGGTTCGACGCCGACGCGCTCCGGCTCGTGCTGGTCTGGCGGGGCCTGCTCGACGTGGCCGACGAGGACGCTTCCGAGATCGCGTCGCTGTTCGTCCTGAGCGAGCCGATGGCGCAGGGCGGGGCGAAGCGCGAGCCGGCGGCGAAGCGCGACGCGCGGGCGCGCTTCTTCGCGGAGCTCGCGGCGCGCGAGGCGGCCGAGGCGCCGGCGGCAGGCGAGGAGGGGGCGGCAAACGACACCGCGGCCGAGGAGGGCGAATCGGCCCTCGAGGCGCGCATCGCCGAGGCGCTCGCCCGGGCGCGCGCGCGGCGGCGCACGGCGGCCGGGAGCGGCGCGGCGGCGGCGGGGGCTGCCGCGGCGGCGGCTGCCGCAGCGCCGGCGCAGGCGGAAGGCGGCGTCCCCCCGCGAGAAGAGGCTGCTCCCAGCGATCCCGTGGCGGCGCCGCCGACCGCCGGCCGCGACGCCGTCCTCGAGCTCCTTCGCCTCGGCGAGCCGCTCGCCGGCATGGACCTGACCGGCATCGACCTCTCCGGCGCGGACCTCGCCGGGGCCGACCTGGGCGGCGTCATCCTGAAGCGGGCGAACCTCCGGGGCGCCCGCATGGACGGCGCGCGGCTCGTCGAGGCCGTGCTCGCGGAGGCCGACGCCGAGGGCGCGCGCTTCGAGGGAGCCGATCTCACCCGGGCCGACCTCACCGGCGCGAACGTCAAGGCCGCGTGCTTCGCCGGCGCCGTCCTGGAGCTCGCGGCCGCGGCGGAGGCGCGCTGCGAGGGCGCCGTCTTCGAGGGGGCCCGGGCGCCCGGCGCCAGCTTCGCGGGGGCCACGCTCACGAGGGCCTGCTTCGATCGCGCGGACCTCACCGGCGCCGAGATGATGCAGGCCGCCCTCGACGACGCGAGCTTCCGCGACGCGACGCTCGATGATGTGAAAATTTACGGTGCTACCGGGGCGCGCGTCACCCTGGACGGGGCCTCGCTCGCCGACCTCCGCGCCGACGACGTCGTCCTTCGGAACGGGTCGTTCCGTCGCGCGCGGGGCCCGGGCTCCGTGTGGGAGGGCGCCGACCTCACCGAGGGCGTCTTCGCGGGCGCGGCGCTCCCGGAGGCGAGCTTCACCCGGGCGACGCTCGACCGGGCCATCTTCGAGGGCGCCGACCTTGTCGACGCGCGCTTCCGCAAGGCGCGGCTCCGCGGCGCGCGCCTGCGCCATGCGAACCTGATGCGCGCCGCCTTCGACAGCGCCGATCTCGAGGGGGCCGACCTGCGCGGCGCCAACCTGTATCAGGCGGAGACCTGGAAGGCGCGCACGGCCGAACTCCACATCGCGGAGGCATTCACGGCAGGGACCAAGCTGGAGGAGCGATGAGTGGAACAGCCATGCTGAACCTCCTTCTGCGCCTCTCCCCGCTGCGCCCCGCCGTCCGCCTCGAGACCGCCGGGCGGCGCGACCTCACCGAGGACCCGCTCGCGGGTGGGCTCCTCGCGGCGCGCCGCGGATCACACCGCCACGAACACCTTCACCTGCGAAGGCGCGACGTGGGCGCCGGCGGGCATGTTCGCGTTCGAGCCGTTATGGGCCGACATCGCGGTGTGATAGACGATCTTCTTCCCCTTGGCGTAGACCTTCGAGCTCGCGCGCTTGAAGGTCACCTGCCCGCGGTTCACGTTCGAGACCATCCCGCCGAGCGTGCCGGCCTCATCGCCCTTGCTGCTCGGCATCTTCGATGCCTCGGTCACGGTCTCCTTCTTCTGGACGAGCACCTTGGAGACGGTCGACTCGCAGCCGTTCAGCGTCCCGATGTTCGGGAACGGCGTCGGCACGGGGGGCGCCGGCGGCGCTGGCACCTTGCACACGTCCGGCATGGCGAAGCACATGCCGCCGGCCTTCGTCGCTGCGGGCATCTTCATCTCAAGATCCCTCCACTTCCACGCTGGCTCATCCGAGCAGCACGCGCTCGCCGTCGATCGATGTCTCCTTCTTCGAGACCATCGATGTCCGTTCGCTGACGAGCTGATACGCCTCGCGGATGAGCGAGCGCGCGCGCCTCGCCCGGGTCTGGAGCAGCCCGTCGACGTCGCGGTAAGCGTCCCTTGCCCGCTCGATCAGCCGCTCGGCCTGGATCTCCATCCGGCCGGCGGTGGCGGCGATCTGCGCGGCGGTCGTGGCGATCCGCTCGGCGAGCACGGTCGCCTCGGTCGCGTGGAGCGACGCCCTCTCGGAGGTGACGTCGACCGCCGCCGCGGACACGCGCACGGCCGCCCGCTCGATCACGAGCGCCGGCTCGCCGCCCTCGCCGACCTCGCTCGCCACGCGCCGCCCCGCCCGGTGCCGGACATCGCGCCGCGCGCGGAGCTCCACGTCCGTGGCCGCCTCCACGACGACCTTCCCTCGCGGCGCCGCGAGCGTCAGGTCCCCCGCGGGGGCGGCGACGCGCGCCGCGCCCGTCGCGGCGTCGTACGTGACGGCGACAGCGCCCGACGCGTCCCGGATCGCGATCGTGCTCCCCTCGGCCGACGCCGTGGCCCCCTCGGCCGTGTGGATCACGGGCCCTCGGGCGGCGAGAAGGATGCCAACGATGTAAAAATCTGATGTGGTTGCGTGTTTCGAGACGAGCACCCGGTCGCCGGGGGTGGCCTGGTAGCCGGGCACGGCGAGCCGCGCGCGCGCCGTGGCGCCCTCGGCGCCGGGGGCGCCGGGCCGGACGAGGCGCACGACGGCGCGCGCGGCGTCTTCCAGGTCGACGAGGGTGGCCTCGAGCACGCCGCCCGGGGAGGGCTCGTGTTCCAGGGCGACAGCGTCGTTCGCGTTCATCGGGGCTCCGTCCGGAAATCTTCCGCGCGCGCGCGGTCAGGGTCGGTGTTCTTCATGTTGCGGGTGCGCGCCCCGAGCAGCTCGGCGTCATCGAGCCTGGCCCGGTGCAGGTCGGCGCCCTCGAGGTTGGCGTTCACGAGGTGAGCGCGCTCGAGGCGCGCGTGCGAGAGATCGGCCAGCGAGAGATCGGCGTTCGCCATCACCGCGTCGCGCAGGTCCGCGCCGGGGAGCCTCGCCGCGCCGAGGCTGGCCTCGCGCAGGTGGGCGCGGCGCAGCACGGCGTCGTTGAGCGCAGCGTCGGAGAGGTCGGCGCGGGAGAGATCGGCGCCGTCGAGGATCGCCCTCCTGAGGTTCGCGGCGGGGGCGCGCAGGCCTGCGAGCTTCGCGCCCTTCAGATCGGCGCCTTCGAGGTTGACCTGAGAGGCCTCCACCGAGGTGAGGTTGGCGCCGCGGAGGTTCGCGCCCGACAGCGTGGCATTCGTCAGGACGCAGCCGCGGAGATCGGCGCCCTCGCCGTTCGCGTCGCAGAGGAGCGATTGTTCGATCACCGCGCCGGCGAGCTGCATGGCGCGGAGATCGGCGCCGGAGAGGTCGGCCGCGAAGAGCCGTGTCCGGCGGAGGTCGGCCCCGGCGATGGCGGCGGTGGACAGGGCGGCTTCCGAGAGATCCGCGTCGGAGAGATCGGCCTCGGTGAGGTCGACGTCGGCGAGCTGCGCCCCGCGGAAGGTGGCGCCGCCGAGCTTCGCGCCGGCGAGGCAGGCGCCGGAGAGGTCGGCGTCCGAGAGGTCGGCGCCCGCGAGGGAGGCGCCGCGCAGGTCGGCCTCGGCGAGATCGGCGCCGGAGAGGTTCACGCCGGCCCACGAGAGGCCGCGGAGAGCCGCCTTGCCGAGGGACACGCCGGCGAGGTCGAGGCCGCGCAGGTCGACGCCCGCGAGGCGGACGCCCTCGAGCGAGCAGCCCTCGAGCTTCGCGCCGGCGAGGGACGCCTCGTCGAGGGTGGCGCCGGCGAGGTTGGCGTTGCGGAGATCGGCGCCGTCGAGGGAGGCGCCGGTGAGGTCCGCCCCGGCGAGCGAGGCGCCGCGGGCCCGCCAGCGCTGGAGCTGGGCGCCCCGGAGCGAGGAGCCGTCGAGGACGAGCCCGTCGCAGCTCGCGCCGGACAGGTCGGCCCGGGCGAGGTCGCACTGGACGAGGCGCGCCCCCTCGAGGGCGGTGCGGCGGAGATCGATCGCGGTGAGCCGGGAGGCGTGGAGCTCGGCGCCCGCGAGGGATGCCGGGGGGCCCGAGGCGGAGAAGTCGAGTCCGGTGGCGGCGGCGCGCAGGAGATCGGCGCCGCCGAGGAGGAGGCCTGTCGTGACGGCGGCGCGGAGATCGACGTCGCGGAGCGAGGCGCCCGTGAGGTCGGCGGAGGAGAGATCGGCGCCGTCGACGGCGGCGCGGTCGAGGCGGGCGCCCTGGGCGTCGCAGCGCTGGAGGCGCGCGCCGGAGAGGACCGCGTCGAGGAGCTCGGCCTTGTGGAGGCGCGTGGCGCCGAGATCGGCTCGCTCGAGCAGGGCGCCGGAGAGCTTGGCGCCGGTGAGGTCGACCTGATGGAGGGAGGTGTTGGAGAGGACGGCATCGCGGAGATCGGCGCCTGCGAGGCGGCAGGCCTCGCCGGGAGGGCCGCCGAGGAGGGCGCCGGTGAGGTCGGCGTCGGTGAGGTCGGCGCCCTCGAGGTTCACGTTGCGGAAGATGACGCCGGAGAGCGTGGCGCCGGCGAGGGTGGCGCCGCGCAGATCGACGTCCTGCCAGAGGGCCTTCGAGAGATCGGCGCCGCGGAGATCGATGCCGGGGGCGACGGCGCCCGAGATGCGGCTGCCGGCGAGCTCGCCGCGCTGGCTCTTCTGCAAGAGCTCGGCAGGCGTCGGGGCTGGGCCATGGTTGCGCTCCGCGGGCATGGTTCGGGCGAGGCTAGGCCATCGCGCGGGGGGTGTCACTGAGGTAGCGTGCGCGCTGGCACGGGTCCGTCGGAGTTGTCCGGGAGGGGCCGTGGCAGGGGCGCGGGAGCGGGGGAGGTGGGGAGAGCGATGATCAGCGTCGCGGTGAGGGTCGAGACGGAGTGCGGCACGTGCCGGATGCCGATGCCGGTTAATACGCTGGCCAGGGAGGTGGGGTGCCAGAGCTGCGGAAGGCCGACGGCGATTGAAGGCGAGCTCTGGCAAGCGCTGCTCCGCGATCCGGTGTACGAGGGGCCGAAGATGCTCCCGAACGAGGGACGGCAGAGCTCGTTGAGGAAGCTCTCGGCCGCGTACACGCGGCGCGGCCCTTGCTGTCAAGGATGCGAGAAGGAGATCTCCGTCACGAGCATCGTGGCGGTGCGGGGGCAGGCGCTGCTCCGCTGCGATCGATGCGCCACGCAGACCTGGGTGCGAACGGTGCCCACAGAGTTCGCAGGAGCGCTCCCGAACATCACGCACGTCGTGGGCGAAGATCCCGATCCGCTCGTCATGGAGCCGGCAAATGCGGCGGAGGCGGCGACGTTCCCATGCCCGCAGTGCGGCTCACCGGTCGCGTTCGACGGCGTGAACCGAGCGTACACGTGCCGCTTCTGCAGCGCGAACGTGCACGTGCCGGACGACTTCGTATATCGCGGGCGAAGGAAGGTGGTTGCGGACTGGTTTCTCATCTTTCATCCGTCGATCGCCGACAGCGCACCGGCCCCGCAGGCCGTCGCCGCAGGGCTGTTCGACTGGGAAGAACCGCCTGTGGCGGCCGTCGACTCAGAGGGCAACGTCTACTGCGCGGCGAAGCAGTCGCACTGGTACTACGACGAGAACAATGAGGTAACGGAGAAGAAGGGGAACGTTCTCTGGTCCCTTGATTCCTCGCTGAAGGTACGCTGGCTTCGGCGCGACCGATCGGACGCTGCGCGCTTCATGTGTTGCATAGAGGACAAGCTCCTCGTGATCGGTACTGCAAGCTCATCGCCGCTCTGGCTTGATTCGAAGACAGGTACGCCCGTCGAGAGCTCAGGAGCAGCGTCACCGGCGCGCGGCGTCGAACTATCTGGTGCTGGTCCCCTGGCCTGCGATCGCGATGGTTCGTTGCTGGTCCTCAAAGTCAGCAGGCTGCGGCGGATTGCGGCGAATGGTGCGGAGGTCGCCCTGTGGGCGAAAGGCGCTCCAGAGGACCACGCTGACGAGGTTCGCCACTGGGACTGGGACGAGCCGGTCGATCGTCCGGTGGAAATACGTGGATCGGTCGACGTCTTGCATTGCGGTCCAGACGGCTCGCTTTACATGCTGAAAGAGCTCTGGCCCGACGTGCTTGTCCGCCTCGACGCGGATGGACGGACGGTCTATCGCGTGGAGCTCCCCGATCAAGCTCCGGGTGAAGAGCATCAGGTGCTCGGCACCGACCTTCGCGGCAACGCCTATGTCCTTCGTGCTAGTCAACTCGTGCGGGTCAGTGCCACTGGCGCGCAGAGCGTTGTCTTGACGGCGGAGCGCGACGCGCTGCCGCGGTCCAAGATGAGCATTGCCGTATGCCCCGATGGGTCGTTCTGGCTCTTCGGTGAGGAGGGGCTCGCCTGGAAGTTCGAGCCGGGAGGCAAGCTGCTCTTTGCCAGCGAGAAGGAGCCCAGACCTAGGAAGCCGACTCATGATGATCTTGTTCAGCGCAAGGCAAATGCGGCCGCGGAAGCGTACATGGCACAAGCCGAGCGTGCCCGTGTAGTCGCCGCCGAGAACTTCCGTATGGCAGAGGAGTTGGTCAGTGCAAGCATAGAATGGAAGCGTCGCGTTGATAAGATTGGATGGGTAGTCGGTGCTTTGGTTTTGGTGGTGCTGGTTTTGTTCTTGTTGTGGCTGTTTGTGGGCCGTGCGCAGCCTTGAGCCGCTAGCTGTCGGTCAAGGTAGATTCGGACATTGCCGAGTTTTACGGCGTGAAGGCCTGCGGCCGACATTCTGTCGCCGGCTTCGGGCCTGACGTTGTCGCTCTCTGGCGATATGTGCGCCCATCGAAGGGATGAGATGGCTAGCGTGTCGGAGGTGTCGCGGTTCGTCGATTTGACCGGTCCTCTGCGGCGCCGCGAAGCGGCGGCCCTTCTCGAGAGCCGCTCGTTCCGCTCATCCGAGGTCGATTCGCGCACCGCTCAGTCGGACGCTCCCGCTCCCCTTCAGGTCAACGGTGGACGCTTTGACGGTTACGCTGCTCTTGTCACATGTCACCTTCGAGCCACATTTGAGGACGGCAGAATCGCCGGTGAGGGTGCAGTTGGAGCCCGGACCACCGACCATCACTTGTTCCCTCCCGACGATCGTGTGCCAGGCCCCGACCTCGAGCGCCGCCCTGCTCCTGCCCTTGAAAGAGACTTTCGCGGCATTGCCGTTAAGATCGGGGCCGGCCTGAATGTTCACGGCGCCGCCTGCCTTGATGTCGGTCGACCCGCCCGTCTTAATTTCGGTCTTGCCGGCGACGCGGGTGCTAAAGTCCTTCGTTCCGATGAAGATTTGCGACAGCGCTTCAATGCCGATTGTCGTTGAACGCACCGAGACGTCCTTGCCCGCAAGAATGTCGACCAGCGTCGAGGTAATGAGCGCCTTGGCTCCGCTCGCCATCTCAACAGCAGCCGGCGACTTGAGGACTGCGGCTGCGAGACCCGTGACGACCGCGACGCCCTCGGAGGCGAGGGCGGCGTTCGCACCGCCGCTCACAAAGGCGTTCATCTGCCCAATGACGGCTGACGTCGTGACGGCCGCGTTGATGCAGCTCGGAGAACCGATGGTCATGACGCCGCTCGGGATGCGCCCCTGGGCCGCCGATGCATTTGCGGCGACGGACATCAGACTGGCCAATGCAGCGGCCGACTTGTCCCCGGCAGATTTCATCAGCTTGGAGGCAGCGCTGATAAGTTGAGGGCGGCCAGCTTTGACGGCGCCGTGGACGCTGGTAGCAGCGTCGACCGCCGCGCCGATCCCCTTCAGCGCCAGGTTCGTTTCGTCGGCTTCACTTGCCTTCTTCCTGGCCTCGGCTGCCTTTTTTGCTTCCTGTGCTGCTGCGCGTGCCTCGGGGACGCCTTGATAGGACATCGCAAGTTGCTCGTTCCACTCTTCCAACGTCATCGGGCGATCGAACCCATCCAAGCCGCGAATCATGGGAGGAGGCGATGGAAGTGCGGCTCCGGACCGGACCGCCTCTTCCTCCATTCTCTTTGCAGCCTCTTCGGCGCGCACGGTCGCTTCGTCCATCTTTGCCTGTTGATAGGCATCGTATTTTTTTGGAATGTCGAGCGCTGACTTGGCCGTTGTAAGATAGTTGCCTACGATGTTCTCGACTTTTTCGAGCTTGCTGAGTACGTTCGAAATGCCGGCAAAGTTTGTGATGTCGGTGGCGGCGAACCAGGACATCGTGCTGGCCACTGAGTTCATCACGCTGGTCGCAGTGTTCACGCCAGCGAAGGCTATCTGACTGTAGGCCTCCGTGGTGGTCATCGCAGCGCCAGCCTCGGGAGTGTTCGGCGCTCCGAGCTGGAAGGTCGCGCCGCCATACGGCGTCGAGAGCTTGATGCGCTCCTCGCCCTCGTTGTCATCGATGTTGATCTCGTTCCCGCCGCCCGTGCGGATGACGTTCCTGCGCGCGTTCTTCGCGTCGACGGTGCTGGGCGTCTGCGGGTTCGGCACCGCGCCGGCGATGATCGGCCGGTCCGGATCGCCGTCGATGAAGGTGAGGATCACCTCCACCCCGCTGCGGAGCGGGAAGTGGAACCCATAGCCCGCACCGGTATGGGGCTGGGCCATGCGGATGAGCCTCGATGCCTTGCCGTCCTCGGCGCTGCTGGTGTCGAACAGGAAGCGCACGCGGTAGCGGCCGCTCTCGTCGACCTCGGCGTATTGACCCTTCTCCGCGGCGTCGATGACGCCGGTGATGACGCCGTGCACCTTCGGCTTCGGCGTCACCCGCGGCGGCCGGTAGGTGGTCGCGTACGGTATCGCCCTGAACTCGTTCTCGTAAGCGCGCTCCTCTCCTGTCCCGGCGTTGAGCGTCGCCTGCTGCAGGCGGTGGCGCACCTCGACGAGGAGCAGCTCGATGTCGCCGCGCGGGTGCCCCTCGAGCGTGAGCTTCGCCCCGGCGCCGAGGACCTGCACGTCGCTGGCGCCCTCGAACACCCTGCGGCCGGCGCGCAGCTCCTCCGCGCGGAGGACCGCGATTCGCTCGCCCTCGTCGGGGGTCTTGAAGTGCGCGCCGTACTCGACGATGTCGCCACCGGACGCCTCCGAGACGGTCGCGGCCGCCATGAGCGGCACGTGCGGCGTCCGGTAATTGTAGTCCTTCACCACGTACCGGCTCGGGACGGTGCGCGTCGTGCCCTCCAGGCGGTGGACGCCGATGCGATCACCGCGCGGATAGAAGTGCGCGCGTCCGTCGCCGGCGACCGGCTGAAAGCCGCTGTTCGTGTCGGAGAAGACCACGACGTCGCGGCCGTCGCGGTGCTCGAAGAAGAACGAGATGCCGAGGTGATCGGCGAGGCGCGAGACGAACTGGAGGTCGGTCTCCTTGTACTGCACGACGTACTCGCGCGGCGGGTACGTCGACACCAGGCGGAGCTCGAAGTCGTCGCCCTCGTGGAGACCGGCCCGCTCGAGCTTCTTCTTGATGATCTCCGGGACCGAGAGATCCATGAAGATCTCCGACGTCTCCGTGAGCGTCAGCCGGAAGGCGCGGGGCACGAAGGTGAGCGTGTACGCCATGTGCAGTGTCTCCGTGTGGAGCGCGTCGCGCACGACGGAGATGACGCCGAAGAGACGCCGCTCCTCGCGGTCGCCCCTCAGGAACACGAGCGCGGCGGGCTCGGCGAGGAGCGCCTCCTCGTCGAGCCCCTCGGGGCTCTTGCACACGACCTGGAGCTGGAACTCGAACGGCTGCGAGATGACCTCGCGCCCGGTGAGCTCGTGGAGCTCGACCGCGTCGGCCGAGAAAGCACGCGATTCCAGGCGAGCAGAGAGGATGTCCTTCATGAGCGTCCCTCGGGTGAAGAGACGCTACCATCGCCCGCCGGCGAGCTCTCTTTCAAGCTGTTCGTGAAGCGGAGCACCGCCGCGTCGCCGCGCGACACAGCTCGCGGAAGCCCCTCAGCCCTCCAGCGGCACCTCGCGCGCCTGCCGCCGCGACAGCATCCGGAGCTTGCTCAATGCGTTCTCCTCGATCTGCCGGACCCGCTCGGCTCGTCGTCCCGGCCATAGGACCTGCTCAGCGCCGGGTTCGCCGTGGCGTAGGGCGTGTCGACGGCGACCGCTGACGCCTCCGGTTTGAATTTGAATCCTGGCTGGATGGCACCGCACACCTCCGTCCAGAATTTCAATTTTCTCCGGGTCGTGTATCACCGTCGATGGGGCAACGAGCGCCGGGTGAGGCCTCGGCGCCCGAGGAGGGAAGGACCGATGACGGCGAAGCGGGTGGCGCTGGTGACGGGCGCGAGCACGGGGATCGGCCGGAGCGTGGCGGAGACGCTCGCGAGGAACGGGTATGTGGCCTTCGCGGGCATGCGCGATCCCAACGGCAGGAACCGAGCGGCGCGCGACGAGGTGGCCGGCCTGGCGAGCGCGGGGATCCCCATCGAGGCGGTCGCGCTCGACGTGACGGACGACGCCTCCGTGGCCGCGGCGGTCGCGATGGTGGTGGAGAAGACGGGGAAGATCGATGTGCTCCTGAACAACGCGGGCGGCTGTGTGATGGGGCTGGCCGAGTGCAGCAGCGTCGATCAGATGCGGCAGCTCTTCGAGACGCACGTCTTCGGGACACAGCGCGTCTGTCGCGCCGTGCTGCCGCACATGCGCCGGCGGAAGACCGGGGTGCTCGCCTTCACGTCCAGCCTCGCCGGGCGCGTCGTCATACCGACCACGGTGCACTACTCCGCGGCCAAGGCCGCGATGGAGATGATCGCCGAGGGCTACAAGCGCGAGCTCGCGTCCTTCGGGATCGACGTCGTGATCGTGGAGCCGGGAATGGTCCAGACGAAGATCTTCGACAACATGTGGCTGGACGACGACACGGCGCGCGCCGCCGAGTACGGGGCGCTCGGGGGCGTGGCGCGCGCCACGCTCGAGATGGCCAGGACCATGAAGGGACCATCCCCGGAAGAGCTCGCGGGCGTGCTGCTGAGGCTTCTGGAGATGCCGCACGGGCAACGGCCGCTGCGCACGACGTTCGGCGCGGACGCGGCGCTGGTCGACCCGGTGAACTTCGCGGCGGACGAGGCCACGCGGGCGCTGCACGCCCTGTACGGGGTGGACGGGGGATAGACGATGTGCAGCCGTTCGACGCGCACCGCCGAGGCCGACCCACCCCGGCCTGTCCGACTAGAGCGACTTCAGGTATTCCACGAGGTCACGCTTCTGGCTGGAGTCGAGCCTCAGATCGAAGCGCTCGTTGTAGCTGCGCACGACGTCCAGCAGCGTCTCGAAGCGGCCATCGTGGTAGAAGCGACCCTTGTTCTTCGGCTTCATGAACAGCCCTAGCTCTCGGACGAAGAGGGCGGCCAGGTTCATCGTCTTGTACGAGTTGCCGGGCGCGCGGTTCGCCTGGAAGGCGTCGATCTTCATCTCCTCGGGTGTGTGCAGGTTCCAGCCAGCGTCGGTCCAGAGCGGCTTGTTGTGGCAGTCGGTGCACTTCGCGTCGCCGGTGAACAGCTTCGCGCCGCGCTCGGCGGCCTCCCTGTCGAAATCGAGCCCGGGCTCCGGCTTCGGCGCCGGGAGCGCGAGTTGATAGAAGTGCAACGCCGGGAGCTTCGACGTGACGAGATCTTTCTTCGGATCCACGATCACATTCCAGATCCCGGTGGCCGCGGCGTTCGGGTACTTGTCTTTATCGTTGAGCCTCGGATCGAAGAAATTACCCTTCCCATGGAGCTGGGTCACGGCGACGTACGCGTTCCAATAGGGCACCGAGCCCCAGTTGCCCGTCCAGGTGTGCTCGTTGACTCCGCCCACATCGAACGCGTTGGGGAGCAAGGTCGCGGCGGTCTTTCCGTCAGGCCGGAACGCCTTCCCGTCGAGGAGCAACTGGGCGTCGTACTTGCCCGGCCCCCAGCTGCGCAGAACTCTCCTCACGCCTTCCTCGTTGATGCCCTCGGGCACCTTCGGCAGCAGGTCGACGATCGGCTGGACCGTCGGGGCCGTAGCGATGATGGCGCCGACGTCCAGGTCCCGGTTGGCCCAGCCGTCGAGGCGCGTGCCGATGCCTGGACGCACGGAGTCGTTGACCGTGGAATGACAGAGCGCGCACTGGAGCCCGATAGAGATCAGGTTGCCGCTGTCGTCGAAGAAGCCCGTCACCCCGAGGATCGCATCGAGCTGCAAGAGGCTCGACGTGACGGCGGGATCGTCGAGGTTGACCTGGCCGCGCGCGATCTTTTCTCGGAGCCGCGACGGGAGCGCGTCCGCGTCCACCTTCAGCCCGAGCCCCAGCGCCTGAGCCGGCGTCACGTTGGCGATGCTCTGGTGCAACCGGAGCTTGCCGCCCCAGAACTCCTCGTCGCCGAAGGTGTCGAATCGGAAGATCTCCTGTCCCCGCTGGAGCAAGTTGCGCGTATTTCGTTCTATGGTGGCGTCGAAGTTGCTGAATCGCGCGCGGCGGGGCAGTTCGTCCTCGGCGGAGGCGACGTGCTCTGCCTTCTCGTCCCGATCGGCCGAGCTGCAAGCGAGCGCGGCCACGCCGAGCGGGACCGTCGCTCCAGCGAGCACCAAGAGCATGGTGAGATGTGTCGTCATGGTAAGACCTTTCGGTGTCTTCGCGTCATACTGCGAATCCAAAAGTGGTTTGTATGCCTTCGTGGGCAAGTAAGAGAGTCCATGAACGTTTCGTCGGGTGAGCTGCTCGTGTGCGGGTCGTGAGCCGGCGACAGGCGTCGAGGGCAAAGATCTCGTGGCGTTTGTGGGTGTTGTTTCCCGTTCGTGCCAACTGGGGATTCGATGAAATGGGAGATGATGGATCGAGCTTCAGGCGATGGACGTCGTGCGCCCTGCACACAAGGGGCTGCATTCGGCTTGGTATCGGCAGCCTGGGTGCGGTCACGCCCCGTTGCCGCTTGCCGTCCTGGCGAGGTGCCCGGTCGGCCGGGGCTCGCGGAGAGGCGCCAGTCGGAACGAGCGAGCTAGCGCTGCCCTGCGCTCCCCGGCCGCCCCCCGGGCCTCGCTGCGGCTCCTTGGCCCGCGAGGTCCTGTGGCGTGGGCAGGTGCTCGAGCGTCACCCAGGTCTCGCTCCCCGCCGCGTGTATCTTCACGAGACCGACGACCGCGAGCCTGGCGAAGGATCAGAGAAAAGCGAATTCCGTACGCTCTCGCGGCATCCCGGCTATCGTAGGCGACGCCGGGCCGATGTCGATCCCACACGACCGCAAGCGAACGCGCCACGGTCCCTTCGCGCTGGCGCTCCTCCTGCGCGGCCTGCCCGTCCTTTTCTCCTCGCGGGGTGCGCCGCGATCCCGGCGAGTGCGGGGACGGCCCTCACGGGGGCTCGCCGTTCATGACCTCGCTGCTCGTCGACGGCCTGATGGACGCATGGCTGCTCCTCCGCGACCCGCGTATCCCCGAGATCGTGGTCAGGGCCGCGGCGTGATACCGCGACCACGCGAGCGGCGGTCGCCCACCGCGGAGTCGGGGTCATCCCGGAGCCATCGGAGCCCTCCATGTTGAACCTCCTTCTACGACTTTCCCCGCTGCGCCCCGCCGTCCGCCTCGAGACCGTCGAGCGGCGCGACTTCACCGAGCCGCGCCTCCGCGAGCTCCACGCCCTCTCGAACGCGCTCATGGCCGAGGACTTCGGGCACTTCTGCGTCCACGCGAGGACCAACGAGGTCGTGCACGTCTTCCGCCGCGCCGACACCGGGGCGATCGTCGGCTTCCAGTTCTGGAAGACCGCGCCGCTCACCTTGCCCCGCAGCCGGGCCATCGTCGGCGGGAAGCTCAGGATCTCGCCCGACTTCCGGACCCGCGGGCTGCACCTCGTCTCCAACCTCCTGTTCTTGCTCGAGACGAAGCGCCGCGCGCCGCGGACCCGCCTCTACCGGCTCTCGATCGCCAGCCTCTTCGGGTTCGTCTCCATCACCGAGGCGCTCGCGCGCTACGAGCTCTTCGATCCGAAGCGCCGGGGCGCCGCGGAGGACGAGGCGGTGCGGGAGGCGTTCTTCAGGCTCGCCAGGGAGAGCAACTACCACGTCGACGACGAGACTGGCCTCTTCCGCGTCAACATCTTCATGACCGAGGAGACGGTGAGCCGGTATCCGCCGCGCTACTTCGAGCGCCCGGCCGCGCGGCGCTACGCCGCGGCCAACCCCGGCTTCCGCACGAACGGCTGCTACGCCGGCTTCTGGTTCCGCTTCACCAGCGAAAACCTCCTCGCCATGACCCGCGCCGTCACGCGGAGGCTCTTCCGCCAGGACACCAAGCGTTGAGCAACGGGGGTGCGCAGCGACCTGCCGGCCCTATCGGGCGTCCGCAGCCAGGCTCCTCAGAATCTCCTCCATCTGATTCACGATGAGGCTCACGTGCCCCTCCGCTTCGAATTCCTGGAAGCGAGCGAGTCCCCGTCCCGCTGGCTCAAGGCGGGAAGTCAGAATGGACAGGGATCATCCTTCCCCCCATCACGCCTTCGGGTTGAAGGCCAGCCATCACCGCCGTATGCGAAATCGGCCATCCGGTGAGAAAATCCCCGGAGCCTCCTCCGATCCGCCACATCTCGCGCGCAGCCCGGCCACGGCGCCGCGCCACGCTCCGTCCCATGACCGACCTCTCCTCCACCGCCGGCGTCGTGGTTCGCCCTGCGGCGGCGGGCCGCCTGCGCCGGCTCGGCGCCGCCGCGCTGTCGCTGCTGGTCGCCACGGCCGTATGGCTCCCGTGCCTCCACCTCTTCTTCCGGAGCGAGCCGGGCGAGCACCGCGCCTCGGGCGCGCTCTCGCCGCGTGGCCAGGCGCTGCTCGCGCATCAGCTCTCGCTCTGGGAGGAGGACAGCGCCGCGCAGGACGCGGCGCTCGCGCGGATGCGGGCCGCGAACGCCGAGTGGGACTTCATGGGACGGACCTTCCTCGTCCTCGGCCTGGCCAACGCCGCGCTGCGGGATCCGGGCGCCCAGGCGCGCCACCTCGCCGTCATCGACCGGATCGTCGACGAGACCCTCGCGATCGAGCGCGAGCGGGGGATGCTGCACTTCATGATGCCGTACGCCACGCGGCGGCCGTTCGTGCAGCAGCCTGCGCGCAGCCTCTTCGTGGACGGCGAGATCGCGCTCATGCTGGGCGCGCGCGCCCTGGTCGCGCGCCGCGCCGATCACGAGGCCGAGCTCGACGCGCGCGTCGCCGAGATGCGGTCCCGCATGGAACGGAGCCCCGTGCTGTCGGCCGAGAGCTACCCCGACGAGTGCTGGACCTTCTGCAACACGCTCGCCCTCTCCGCGATGCGCATGGCCGACGCGCTGCACGGCGAGCGCCGCGGCCTCGAGCTCGGCCGCCGCTGGCTCGCGGCGGCGCGCGCCCGGCTCCTGGACCCGAAGACGGGGCTGCTCGTGTCGAGCTACACCCACGACGGCAGGATCCTGGACGGCCCGGAGGGGTCGTCCCTCTGGCTGGTCGCGCACGCGCTGCTCCTGATCGACCCTGATTTCGCGCGCGATCAGTACGCGCGGGCGCGCCGCGAGCTCGGGGCGGAGCTCCTCGGCTTCGGCTGGGCGCGCGAGTGGCCCCGCTCGTGGGCCGGCCCGGAGGACGTGGACTCGGGTCCGATCGTGCCGCTCGTCGGGGCGAGCGCCGGATCGAGCGGCCTCGCGCTGCTCGGCGCCGCGGCCTTCGGCGACGCGCCGTACCTCGGGGGGCTGCTCACCTCGCTCGACCTCGCGGCGTTCCCGATCCGCGAGGGCGACCGGCTGCGGTACGCCGCAAGCAACCAGGTCGGCGACGCGGCGCTGCTCTACGCGCTGAGCTTCGGCCCGCTCTGGGAACGGATCGCCGGCGCAGGAGGTGCCCCGTGAGCCGACAGCTGGCCCTCGGCGCCGCGATGCTCATCGCGGCCTTCGCTGCCTGCCACATGCTCGGCCTGCGCGAGCATGTGTCGGTGCTGAGCGGCACGCCCCCGCCCGCCGGTGGGGGCGATCCGTTGCTCGGCGTCGCCTACGCGCTGGCGTGGTTCGGCGGCGTGATCTTCGCGCCGATCCTCGCGATCGCGGCGGGCGTGCTCGCGGTCGTCGACCGGCTCCGGTCACGGTGACCCGCGCCCCCTCGGACGGCTCGCCGCCGCGCTGAGCGGCTGCCTGCGCCGCCTCGGCGGGCTCGTGCAGGGCGCCCTCGCGCGCCCCGCGCTCGCTCCGCGCGCCTCGGCGATGGGCGAGCTGCTCCGCCCGCAGCACGTCGCCAGCAGGCTGCTGCCTGCGAAGCAGACACGCCGCCCGGCGTGCCGGCGCGCGCGGCGCCGCCGGGAGTGCCCGGCGGGCGCCGGCAGGGCGACGCGGGCGCCGGCGCGCGCCATCCCCTCTGCGAACACGGGGCAAGCGCAGGGTGGAATGAAACGTGCTCAGGCGCGGCTCCCTCGGCGCGAGAAGACACACGACCTCGTGTCTGCCGATGGAGAAGGAGCTGATCGTGGATCTCGAACTCACCGGCAAGCGGGCCATCGTCACCGGCGGCAGCCGCGGTATCGGCAAGGCGATCGCGCGGGAGCTCGCGCGGGAAGGCGCCGACGTCGTGATCGCCGCGCGCGGCAAGGACAAGCTGGAGGCGACCGCCGCGGAGCTCTCGGCGGAGACGGGCCGCCGCGTCGTCCCGCTGGTGGTCGACACCGGCAACGAGACCTCGGTCAACGCGCTCGTCGAGCGCGCCGTCGCCGCGCTGGGCGGCGTGGACATCCTCGTCAACAACGCGGCCGTGCCGGGCGGGATCTCGACCGCGACGCGCCTCGACCAGATCATCGACGCGCAGGTGATCGAGGACATCAACATCAAGGTCGTGGGCTACCTGCGGACCGCGCGCGCCGTCGCGCCGCACCTCATCGCGAACGGCTGGGGCCGCATCATCAACATCGGCGGGCTCGCCGTGCGCAAGGCCGGCCGCCCGGTCGCCACCCTGCGCAACGTCGGCGTGGCGGCGATCACGAAGAACCTCGCGGACGAGCTCGGTCCGAAGGGGATCAACGTCACCGTCGTGCACCCCGGCGCGACCCGCACCGAGCGCACCCGGCCCGAGCCCGAGAAGGACCTCGCCGCGTCGGTGAGCATCGGCCGGATCGTCGACTCCCGCGAGGTCGCGTGGGTCGTCGCGTTCCTCGCCTCGCCGAGGAGCGTCGCGATCAACGGCGATGCCGTCGTCGCCGGCGGCGGCAGCGTCGGGCCGATCTATTATTGAGCCCTGAACCGACGGGCCCGCGCCCCACCCGGGAGCGGGAGGCGACCGCGCCAGCGCGACGCCACGAGCCAACCTAGCCAAAGCACCAACGGAAGATCATGAGCATCCCGACGACCCGACTCGGCCGTACCGGCCTCACCGTTTCTCGCCTGTGCCTGGGCACGATGACGTTCGGTTTCCAGACGGACGAGGAGACCTCCCGCGTCATCCTCGATAAGGCCGCTGGCGCCGGCGTCAACTTTCTCGACACGGCCGATGTGTATCCGCTGGGCGGCGGCCTGGAGGCAGCCGGGCGCACCGAGGAGATCGTCGGCCGCTGGCTCAAGGGCAAGCGCGATCGCTTCATCCTCGCCACCAAGTGCGTCGGCCGCGTCGGCCCGAACGCGTGGGATCAGGGCGCCTCGCGCAAGCACATCCTGGACGCGATCGACGCGTCGCTTCGGCGGCTCGGGACCGATTACGTGGATCTCTATCAGCTCCACTCCGACGATCGTGACACCCCGATCGACGAGACGCTGGAGGCGCTCGACGTGGTGGTCCGCTCGGGCAAGGCGCGGTACATCGGCGTCTCCAACTACCTGGCGTATCGCCTTGCGCGGGCGCTGGGCCGCGCCGACGTGCGCGGGCTCGCGCGGTTCGTGTCGGTGCAGCCGCGTTATGCGCTCCTGTTCCGGGAGATCGAGCGAGAGTTGCTGCCGCTCGCGCAGGAGGAGGGGCTCGGCGTCATCCCCTACAACCCGCTCGCCGGCGGGCTCCTCACGGGCAAGCACCGCCGCGGCGAGCCGACGACGGGCACCCGCTTCACGCTCGGCACGGCGGGGACGATCTACCAGCAGCGCTACTGGAACGAGCGCGCGTTCGCGACCGTCGAGAAGCTGCAGGGCATCGTCGCCGAAGCAGGGCTATCGCTGACGAGCGTCGCGGTCGCGTGGGTGCTCGCCAACCCGGCGATCACGTCGGCGATCATCGGCGCCAGCCGGCCGGAGCAGCTGGACGCGACGATCGCCGCGGCCGAGCTGGCGCTCGATCCAGCCCTCAAGGCCCGGCTCGATGAGGCGACCGCGGAGTACCGCCGCGGGGACTCGCCGCGCTGAGCGGGGGCTGGCGGGCTCCCGCCAGGAGGCCCGAGGCCGTCCCGACGCCCCCGGTCGGGGTGCGCGGCGCGCCAGAACCCCTCTGGATGGCATAGAGGTTCACGTTGCGGAAGACGGCGCCGGAGAGGTTCGCGCCGCGGAGATCGATGTCGCGCCGGAGGGCCTGCGAGAGATCGGCGCCGCGGAGATCGATGCCGGGCGCGGCCGCGTCCGCGATGTGGCTGCCGGCGAGCTCGCCGCGCTGGCTCTTTTGCTGGAGCTCGGCTGCGGTCGCGGCGGAGCCGTCGTTGCGCTCGGCGGACATGGTCGCGGCGAGGCTAGGCCATCGCGCGGCCTGTGTCGCTGAGGTAGCGTGCGGGCTGGGCGTGAGCTCGCCGGGGGTGCCGGGGGCGTTGGCTGGGAGCGGGGGAGGGGAGAGGAGCGGAGAGGGATGATCAGCGTCGCGGTGAAGATCGAGACGGAGTGCGGGACGTGCAGGATGCCGATGCCGGTCAACACGCTGGCTCGCGAGGTGGGCTGCCCGAGCTGCGGGAGGCCGGCGGCGCTCGGTGTCGATCTCTGGCAAGCGTTGCTCCGTGATCCGCTCTACAACGGCCCAAGATTGCTCCCGAACGAGGTGCGTCGCAGCGCGGCTGGCAAGCTGTCGGCCGCCTACATTCGGCGCGCGCCCGCGTGCCAGGGCTGCGAGAAGGCGATCCCCGCATCGAGCATCCAGGCGGTGGTGGATCAAGCGATGCTCCGTTGCGATCGCTGCGCGGTGCAGACCCGGGTCCGGCGGGTGCCGCCGGAGCTGGCCGGAGCGCTCCCTGACATCACGCACCTGGTCGGCGAGGAGCCGGACCGGCTCGCAGGAGCCCCTGCGCCCCAGGCGGAGCCGGCGACGTTTCCGTGCCCGCAGTGCGGCTCGCCGGTCGCCTTCGACGGGGTGAGCCGAGCGTGTGTGTGCCGCTTCTGCAGCGCGAGCGTCCACGTCCCGGATGAGTTCGTGTACCGGGGACGAAGGCGGGTGGTGGCGCACTGGTATCTCTGCTTCGCGCCGTCCATCGTCGTGCGCACCCCCGCCGCGCAGGCCGTCGCCGCGGGGCTGTTCGACTGGGAAGGGCTGCCGGAGGCGGCCGTCGACGCGGAGGGGAACCTCTACTGCGCAGCCACGCAGTCGCGCTGGTACCTCGATCAAGCCGGCAGAACGCAACACAAGATCGACAGGGTCCTGTGGTCCATGGACCCCTCGCTGGGCATCCGTTGGCTCCAGCGCGATCGACCGGATGAGGTGCGCTCCTTGGGATGCGCGAAGGACACGCTCCTCGTGATCGACGCCGGAGGTGCGCCACCGCTCCGGCTCGCGTCGGCGACGGGTGCGCCCCTCGAGAGCGCAGGCGCCGTGGCGCCGAGCATCGAGCTGAGTTTGATCGAGCAGGGCTGCCTGAGCTACGATCATGACGGCTCGCTGCTGTTCCAGAAGGATGGCAAGCTCCAGCGGATCGGGGCGGACGGAGCGGCGATGCCCGTGTGGACCAACGGCGCCGCGCGGGACGACACCGGCGAGAGGTCCTACTGGAGCTTGACCTCGCTCGCCGATCATCCGGTGACGCTTTCGTCCTTGGCAAGCACGTCTATATATTGCGGTCCGGATGGTTCTCTCTACCTGCTCGACGCGAACCTGCTCGCTCGCTTCGAACGAGGCGGGCGCAAGGTATACTGCGTCGAGATCGGTGGCGGCTCCGCGGATCGACCGAGGGGTGCGGTAGGCGCCGATCGCGACGGGAATGCTTATGTCATCCGCAGCGATCGACTCGTGCGGGTCGGCGCAACGGGCAACGAGAGCGTGATTCTGCACGTGGAGCGTGACGCCCTGCCGCGCTCGGACATGAGCATCGCTGTATGTCCAGACGGGTCGTTCTGGCTGTTCGGTAAGGAGGGGCTCGCCTGGAAGTTCGACCCGAGGTGCAAGCTCCTCTTCGCCAGCGAGAAGGAGCCCAGGTCGAAGAACCCGACCATGGACGAGGTCTTCCAGCAGCACGTTGAGAACGTCATGGAGATGGCAAACGTGCGGGCCAATGCCTGCCAGGAGGATTTGCTGCGAGTTCACGGGGAGCTGACGAGGCGGGAGAAGGCGAGCAAGAGCTTCATTAACAAGATCTCATGGGTGCTCACGATTTTACTGATTCTTGCGTTCTTTGCGTATGAGAATTGCAGTTGAATGCCGGAAAAATCGGTTTGGCTCTATCCAAGATCGATGCGGCCTGCTCTGACCTTGAATGCGCCCTTTCCGACGGTGACCTTCGCCGATCCGGCAAACAGCTCGATAGTGCTGCTCGTTACGCTGCACATGGATCCTCCCTTGATGAGGCGCGCCTGGCTCCCTGTGACCGCCAAGCGGCAATCTTTGTTCCCAACGGTGACGGTGGCATCATCTGCGCTCAGGCTCCATTGCCCCCCCTTGACGAGCGCGGAGCTTCCTTCTATCTCGAGTTTGCCTGCGCTCTTGATGCTCGTCGCACCTTTGGACTTGATGTTGACGGCGCCGCTCGACTCGGCGACGAGCGGCCCTGTGGCTCTCATCTCGAGCGAGCTACCAGTCTTCATGTCGAGCCTTGTGCCCGACTCTATGTGCACGACATTGTCGCTGTCGATTGTGATCGCGTGGCTGCTCTTGAGCTTTAAGAGACCGAGCGACATCAGGTCCACGAGCGCATCGGATGTGACCAGGGCTCTGGCCCTGCCTGCGATCTCGACGGCGCCGCCGGACTTCAGTACCGCGGCCGCCCCGCCTGCAACGATAGCTTGCCCATTGGCTGACATTGTCGCATTGGCGCCGCCGAGCACATAGGCGCTCGTGAGCCCCGTGATGGCGGATGTCACCATGGAAGAATTCAAGTTGATCGGGGTTCCAGGTGCGGGGACAGGAGATGGGATCCGGCCCGCCGATGCGAAGCCGTTGGCCAGGAGAGCCATGCCTTTCGCGCCCGCGACGCTGGCATGATCCGTGTTTCGTTGGGCGATCTTCGTGGTGGAGCTGATGAGGTCACGCCTGGCATTTAATAGCGCACTTCCCGCCTTTGCCCTCTCGAGCGAATCCCCGGCGGTTCGCCAGGTCACCGCGTCGTCGCTCTCCGCGTTCAGCGTCTTGTACGAGTCGGCCAGGGCCTTTGCGGCCTTCGCCTCTTCCGTCGCCTTTGCGATCCTCTGGACGTCCTCGGGATGGCTGGCATCCCACTCCTCGCGTGTGGTCGGCCGGCTCGCGCCCTTCGCGTTGTCACCCTCGGGACGCGTCATGAAGTCGATGGTTTGCATTCTGCTAGTCACCGAGCGTTCGAGGGCGTCGACACGCGCCTGCGCTTTCACGGCTTCTTCGTCGAGCTTTGCGTGCTGAAGGCCGTGCCATTTCGTGTTGGTGTCCACGACGCTCTTGGCGACGCCGAGCACGCCGTCCAGCAGCTTCTGCCCCTTCTCTCCCTTGAGCGCCTCCATGACGCTCGCCGCTCCAGCGTGATTGACGATATTGCCGGAAGCCAGGACGGAGGCGACGTCGGACATCACCGTGCTTACGGATGTGAGCGTGCTCACGCCTGCGTTGGCGACGGCCGTGTAGGCCTCCTTCGTGGTGATCGCAGCGCCAGCCTCGGGGGTGTTCGGAGAGCCGAGCTGAAAGGTGGCGCCGCCGTAGGGGGTCGAGAGCTTGATGCGCTCCTCGCCCTCGTTGTCGTCGATGTTGATCTCGTTTCCGCCGCCGGTACGGATGACGTTCCTGCGGGCGTTCTTGGCGTCGACGGTGCTGGGCGTATGGGGGTTGGGGACGGCGCCGGCGATGATGGGCCTGTCGGGGTCGCCGTCGATGAAGGTAAGAATGACCTCGACGCCGCTGCGCAGGGGGAAGTGGAAGCCGTAGCCGGCGCCGGCGTGGGGCTGTGCCATGCGGATGAGCCTCGAGGCCTTGCCGTCCTCGGCGGCGCTGGTGTCGAAGAGGAAGCGGACGCGGTAGCGGCCGGTCTCGTCGACCTCCGCGTACTGGCCCTTGGCAGCGGCGTCGATGACGCCGGTGATGACGCCGTGGACCTTCGGCTTCGGGGTGACGCGCGGCGGGCGGTACGTCGTCGAGAAGGGGATGGCCCTGAACTCGTTGGCATAAGCGCGCTCCTCACCGGCGCCGGCGTTGAGAGTGGCCTGCTGGAGGCGGTGGCGGACCTCGACGAGCAGGAGCTCGACGTCGCCGCGGGGGTGTCCCTCGAGGGTGAGGCGAGCGCCGGCGGCGAGGGCCTGGACGTCGCTGGCGCCCTCGAAGACCTTGCGGCCCGCGCGCAGCTCCTCGGCGCGGATCGCGGCGATGCGCTCGGCCTCGTCGGGGGTCTTGAAGTGGGCGCCGTACTCGACGATGTCGCCGCCGGACACGGCCGAGACCGTCGCCGCCGCCATCAAAGGCACATGTGGTGTCCGGTAATTGTAGTCCTTGACGACGTAGCGGCTCGGGATGGTGCGTGTCGTGCCCTCGAGGCGGTAGACGCCGAGCCGATCGCCGCGCGGGTAGAAGTGGGCGCGCCCGCCGCCGGCGATGGGCTGAAAGCCGCTGTTGGCGTCGGAGAAGACGATGACGTCGCGGCCGTCGCGGTGCTCGAAGAAGAAGGAGATGCCGAGGTGCTCCGCGAGGCGGGAGACGAAGTGGAGGTCCGTCTCCTTGTACTGCACGATATACTCGCGCGGGGGATGGTCCGAGACCAGGCGGAGCTCGAAGTCGTCGCCCTCCTGGAGTCCGGCGCGCTGGAGCTTGGTCTTGATGACCTCCGGGACGGTGAGATCCATGAAGATCTCCGAGGTCTCGGTGAGCGTCATCCGGAAGGCGCGCGGGACGAAGGTGAGGGTGTAGGCCATATGCAGCGTCTCGGTGTGGAGCGCGTCGCGCACGACGGAGATCACGCCGAAGAGGCGCCGCTCCTCGCGATCGCCGCGGAGGAACACGAGCGCGGCGGGCTCGGCGAGGAGCGCCTCCTCGTCGAGGCCCTCGGGCGTCTTGCAGACGACGTGGAGCTGGAACTCGAAGGGCTGCGAGACGACCTCGCGCCCGGTGAGCTCGTGGAGCTCGATGGCATCTGCAGAGAAAGCACGCGATTCCAGGCGAGCGGAGAGGATGTCCTTCATGAGCGTTCCTCGGGTGAAGAGACGCTACCATCGCCCGCAAGTGCGCTGTCGCGCAAGCGGCTCGTGCGGCGGAGGGCCGCCGCGACATCGCCGCGTCCGCACATCGCGGCGCGACGGCTGCCCGGGTCAGCCGCCGCGCCGCGCCCCTCAACCCCCGAGCGGCGTCTCCAGCGCCTGCCTCCGCGACAGCGTCCGCAGCTTGCTCAGCGCGCTCTCCTCGATCTGCCGGACGCGCTCGCGGCTCACCGAGAACATGCCGCCGATCTCGGCGAGCGTGTGCGGCTGCCCGCCGTCGAGGCCGAACCGGAGCCGCAGCACGTCGCGCTCGCGCGGCGTCAGCGACTCGAGCAGCGCAGAGACCTGCGCGTGCAGGCGGCGGTGGACCAGGAGCTCGTCCGGCGCGGCGCCCTCGCTCGCGAAGAAGTCACCCTGGCGCGCGCCGTCGTCGTCCCCCACCGGAGCGTCGAGGTACACCGGCGGCAGCGCCATCTCCCGCAGCGTCTGGAGCTTCTCCATCGACAGCCCGCTCCGCTCGGCGACCTCCTCGGGCGCCGCCTCGCGCGCGTGCTCCTGCTCGAGCTCCCGCCGCGCCTGCAGCGCCCGGCGCCGGGTCTCGGCGATGTGGACCGGCACCCGGATGACCTGGCCCTGATAGAGCAGCGCGCGAGAGAGCGCCTGCTTGATCCACCACATCGCATATGTGCTGAACCGATAGCCGCGCCGGTAATCGAACTTCTCCGCCGCGCGGATCAGCCCGAGATTGCCCTCCTGGATGAGGTCGAGCAGCGGCACGCCGCGGTGCCGGAGCTGCCGGGCTGCCGCCGCCACGAGCCGTAGGTTCGCGCGGACCATCTCGGCCCTCGCCTCCGCCGCCTCCCGGCGGGCGGCGCGCATCGCCGAGAGCGTCCCCCCGATCGCCTGGCGCCCGAGCCTGTCGACCGCGGGGATCGCCGCGCTCAGCGCGCGCTCGATCCGCGCCTCCACCAGGGGGCCCAGGCGCACCTCGGAGAGCCCGGCCGAGAGCGCGGCGCGCGCTCGCTGCCCGCTCGCCTCCGTCCGCCCGGCCTCCGCCAGGGGCCGCGCGAGCCCGAGCAGCCGCGCCATCCTCACGGACGTCGCGTCGCTCGGCGCGTCGCCTCCGTCCGCGTTCAGCAGCAGATCGCCCATGTCCACCCGCCCCGCCCGCACATCGTCCGCCAGCGCCGCGAGCGCCCGCAGCGCGACGGGCGACGCGACCCAGGCCTCGATCATCGCGCGCTCCGCCGACTCGATACGACGGCCGAGCTCCACCTCGAGCTCGCGGCTCAGCGGCGCGCTGCCGGAGATCTCCTGGAGATAGACCGCGGCGACGTCCTCGCTCGGCCGCGCCGGCGACGCGGCCCGCCGGCTGGCGGGCGCTCCCCGCCGCGACGACGGGGGAGGGGGGGTGTCGGCGCCGATCGGCTCCTCGGCCCGCGTCTCGGCGACAGCGTCCCTTCCCTCCATGATCGTCGTCTCCGCCTCGCCCAGAAGGCGCGAGCTCGTGGGACTCTCGTTCATCTCGCCTGCTCCACCATGATGCCGCGTCGCGCGGTGATCGGCCCGGGCGCTCGCCGGGACACGCGGCCTGAGGGCAACCCCCCAGGATGGACCATGAAGCGACTCCGGTCATGCGGCGACAGAACAAAGGGGCTCCGCCGGTCCGCGCGATCCAGCGCCGGCGACAGCCGCGCTCACTCCAGATCGCCTGTCAGCGCGGCCAGGCGCCTGGGCCGCCCGGGCCGCCTGGCCGAGAGGCGCCGGACCTCACAGCAACACGGCCAGCGGGAGCACGGCAGGGCGCCGCGAGGCCTCGCGCCGGAACACCCGCCGCACGCCGCGGCTGAGCGCGTCCTCCAGCGCCGGCGCCAGCGTGCGCGCCGCGGGTGACAGCGCGGCGAGCGCGTCGCGCGCGCTGTCGAGCGTGGCGGCGTACAGCGGGCCGCCCTCCTCGAAGTGCGCCACGCCGCGCCCGAGGAGATCGGGGCCGCGCAAGATCTCGCCCGTCTTGCGGTCGGCCACCACCAGGACCATCACGAGCCCCTGATCCGAGATGTGCTCGCGCTCGCGGAGCACCAGCTCGGAGACGTCGAGCCCGCCGCGCGCGTCGAGCCACACCCGCCCGCTCTTCACCGTCTCGCCGAGGCGCATCCGGCCGTTCTCGAGGATCAGCGAGTCGCCGTCCTCGACGACGAAGACCCCCGACGCCGGCACGCCCATCCGGAGCGCCGTGCGCGCGTGGGCGAGCAGCATCCGGTACTCGCCGTGGATGGGGACGAAGTGCTCCGGCCGGACGGCGTCGAGGAGGACCTTCTGCTCCTCGGCCTGCGCGTGGCCGCTCGCGTGGATGGGATCGAGGCCGCGATCGAGCACCACCGCGCCGCGCTTCGCCAGGCGGTTGGCGAGCTGGCTGACGGCGATCTCGTTGCCGGGGATCGCGCGGGACGAGAAGATCACCGTGTCCCCCGGATCGACCCGCAGCCGGTGGTGATCGCCCATGGCCATGCGCGCGAGGGCGCTGTTCGGCTCGCCCTGCGCGCCCGAAGCGAGCACGACGAGGCGCTCGGGCGGGAGCGAGGCCGCCGTGGCATCGTCGACGAGCACGCCGGGCGGGACGCTCAGGATGCCGATCTCCTGGGCGATCCGCGTGTTGGTCGCGAGGCTGCGCCCGGCGAGCACCACCTTGCGGCCGAGCTGGGCGGCGAGGTCGAGGACGCTCTGGACCCGGTGGACGTTGGAGGCGAACAGCGCGACGAGGATGCGCCCCTTCGCCTCGCGAAACCGCCGGGTGAACCCTTCGGCCACCGCGGTCTCGCTGACCGACCAGCCGTCGCGCTCCGAGTTGGTCGAGTCCGAGAGGAGCGCCGCCACGCCGGCCCGGCCGTACTCGGCGAAGCGGCCGAGATCGAGCCGCTCGCCGGCCACGGGGGTGAGATCGATCTTGTAGTCGCCCGTGTGGATGAGGATCCCCTCGCCCGTCTCGATGGCGTAGCCGACCGCGTCGGGGATGGAGTGGGTCACGCGGAGGGGCTCGGCGCGGAACGGCCCGGCCACGAAGTGCTGTTGCGGCTCGACCTCGCGGAGCGGCACGTCGATGCCGTGCTCGGCGAGGCGCTCGCGCACCAGCCGGAGCGTGAAGCGCGTCCCGTACACGGGGACGGGGAACTCGCGCAGCAGCGACGGCAGCCCGCCGATGTGATCCTCGTGGCCGTGCGTGAGCAGCACCGCGTCGACCCCGCCCGCCTCGCGGACGTAGCTGAGGTCGGGGATCGCGACCTCGACGCCGAGCACCTGGTCGTTGGGGAACATGACGCCGCAGTCGACGAGCACGCGGCGGCCTTCCTCCTCGATCAGCATCGCGTTCATCCCGACCTCGCCGAGGCCGCCGAGCGGAATAATCCGGACTCCCATGGGCGCAGCCTAGCATCGCGGATCGCACGAACAGAGGCCTCCGTGGGACGCGCGGCGCGCGCGGAGCGACCTGTGCGCGAGGCGCGGGCGGGGGGCCGAGCTCAAGAGAGCTGGGCCCCGCGCCGCGCAGGAGGCCTGTCCCCGGTCTGCGGATTGCCTCTGCGCAGAGCGGGAGGACCTCATGGCACAATCCAACGTTTCGCTGGGCGCATACGAGCTGCCGACGACCTACCTGCCGCCGGACGACGTACCGACTGCAGAGCTCGCCTCGCTCGCCCCGAGCGTGGGGGAGGCGCAGCGGACGACGACGATCCCCTCGAGGCCGCTCCTCGGCGCCGCGCCCCTCGCGCGGATCATCCCCGAGGACGTGCACTCCGCCCTCGATTACTCGAACGGGCTCATCGTCGCTCTGGCCGGGCTCTCCGCGCGGACGAAGGCCGCGAGGATCGCCGGCGTCGCGCTCGGCGCGTCGGTCATTTTCGTCTCCCTGCTCACCGACTACCGGCTGAGCCTGGCAAAGCGGATACCGATCGAGGCGCACGAGGTCATCGACCATGCCTTCGGCGTGTCGGCGATCGCGGCGCCGTTCGCGCTCGGCTACGCGAAGCGCGACCCGCTCGCCGCGGTGATCCACGTCGCCGCGGGGGCGGCCACGATCCTGGGGTCGCTCCTCACCGACTATCGCGCGGTGAGGGGCGCCGGGCGCCGGCCGCGGCGGGCGTAGCCGCGCGCGCAGCCGGCCAGCGCCGGCACCTTCCCATGTGCCGAGTCGCCCCACCCTCGGTCCCACCAACGCTCCCCGAGGCTCCACGCGAGCCGCTGGTCCCCACCCATGGGACTCGCGATGTCCGTGGCAAGGCGCACATCACACACCTGAAGCGCTGATCCTGAGAGGTCATCCAGGCACTTGCCACAGGCGTTCTCCCCATGCAACCATCGAAAACCTATGCGCCAGACCAGGATTGGTGATCTGCCCTTCACACTGGTTGAGCTGATGTACGAAACGGCGGACACCGTCCTCTACCGCGCGCAGCGCGACGCCGACGGCGCCGCCGCGACGATCAAGGTGCTGAAGGGTGAGCACCCCGGCCAGCGGCACGTCCCGCAGCTCCGGCACGAGCTCGAGATCTCACGTCACCTCCAGCTCGAGAGCGTCATTCGCGCCGACCGCCTGGAGAAGGTGCCGGGCGGGGCCGCGCTCGTGATGGAGTACTTCGCGGGACTGTCGCTCGACAAGCTCGCCCGCTCGACCCCGCTCGACCTCAAGGCGAAGCTGCGTATCGCGTCGTCGCTGGCCGGGACGCTGGCGGAGGTCCACGGAAAGCAGGTCATCCACAAGGACGTCAAGCCGCAGAACATCCTCGTCCACAGGGAGACAGGCCAGGTCAAGCTGACCGACCTCGGGAGCTCGACGAGGCTCTCCGAGGAGGCGCTGGCGGCGGAGAGCCCGGATCTCCTGGAGGGGACGCTGGCCTACATGTCTCCTGAGCAGACAGGCAGGATGAACCGCGTCATCGACTACCGGACCGATCTCTACTCCCTGGGAGTGACGCTCTACGAGCTCTTCGCGGGGGTGCTCCCGTTCCAGGCGACCGATCCCGTGGATCTCATGCACAGCCACATCGCGCGGGTCGCGACGCCGCTCTGCGAGCGGTCGCGGGAGATCCCGAGAGCGGTGTCGGACATTGTACAGAAGCTGATGTCCAAGGTCGCCGAGGAGCGGTACCAGAGCGGCACCGGCCTCAAGGCGGATCTCGATGCGTGCCTGTCGGCGCTCGAGGCGACCGGGCGGATAGAGCCGTTCGAGCTGGGGTCTCGCGACGTATCGAGCGAGCTCAGGCTGCCGCAGAAGCTCTATGGCCGCGATCCGCAGATGGCCGAGCTGCTCGCCGCCTTCGAGCGGGCGCGCGGGGGCAGGTGCGAGCTCCTGCTCATCGCGGGGGGGCCGGGCATCGGGAAATCGGCGCTCGTGAACGAGATCCAGAAGGAGGTCGCGCAGCGGCGCGGGCACTTCGTCGAGGGGAAATTCGATCAGCTGAGCCGGAACATGCCGCTCGCGCCCCTGGCGGGCGCGCTTCGCCAGCGCGTCCGCCAGCTCCTGACCGAGCCGGCCGAGTCGCTCCGGCACTGGAAGGACAAGCTGCTCCAGGCCGCGGGGAAGAACGCGCGGATCCTGGTGGAGCTCATCCCGGAGCTCGAGCTCGTGCTCGGGCCGCAGCCGCCGGTTCCGGAGCTCGGGCCGAGCGAGTCGCAGAACCGCTTCAACCTCGTGTTCCAGGACTTCCTGCGCGCCGTCGCCACGGCCGAGCGCCCGGTCGTGCTCTTCCTCGACGATCTCCAGTGGGCCGACCCGGCGTCGCTGAAGCTGCTGCAGCCCGTCGTGACCGATCCGGCGGGGGCCTACCTGCTCATCATCGGCGCGTACCGGGATCAGGAGGCGATCGCGGGGCAGCCGCTCACGATCTGGCTCGGGGAGCTGCGGGCGGCGGGCGTCGCGCGGCGCGAGCTGCTGCTCCCGCCGCTCGCGCTCGCGGACGTGCGCCAGCTGCTCGCGGACGCGCTGGGCGCGCGCGCGGAGCAGGCAGAGGCGCTCGCCGAGGTGCTCTACGCCATGAGCAAGGGCAACCCCTTCTTCTTGAGCCAGCTGCTCAAGGAGCTGTACGCGGCGGGGCTCGTGTCGTTCGACCCGGGGGCCGGGCGGTGGGCGTGGGACCTCGAGTCCATCCGCCAGCGCTGGGGCGCGGTGAGCGTGCACGATCTGCTCGTGGACAAGATGCAGCGGCTCTCGCCCGAGACGCAGCGCGTGCTCCAGCTCGCGGCGTGCATCGGTCACCAGTTCGACCTGAAGACGCTGTCGACCGTCCGCGAGCGGCCGCCCGCGGAGGTCGCCGCGGATCTCTGGGAGGCGCTGCGCGAGGGGCTCGTGCTGCCGCTGGACTCCGACTACCGGCTGCTCCACGCGTCCGACGGCGCGCACGCGGAGCAGCCCCTGTCGGTGAGGTACCGGTTCCTCCACGATCGCGGGCAGCAGGCGGCCTACAGCCTGATCGAGGACGCGCAGAAGCAGGAGGTCCACCTGCGGATCGGCCGGCTCATGCGGGCGCAGCTCAGCGGGGAGCCGCGCGACGAGGACCTGTTCAAGGTCGTGAGCCACGCGAACGTCGGCGCGGCGCTGATCGAGGAGCGGGCGGAGCAGCTGGATCTCGCGCGGCTCAACCTGACCGTCGGGCGGCGGGCCAAGGCTTCCATGGCGCACGCGGCGGCGGCCGAGCACTTCAAGACGGCGCTGTCGCTGCTCGGGCCGCGGGCGTGGGAGGAGGAGTACGAGCTCTGCTTCGCGCTGCACCGGGAGCGGGCGGAGTGCGACTGGCTGAGCGGCAACGAGGCGCAGGCCGAGGCCCTGATCCGCGAGCTCCTCGAGCACGCGCGATCGCGCCGGGAGCGCGCGGAGGTCCATAACCTCCGGATCCTCGTGCACACGATGCGCGGGGAGTTCGCGGAGGTGCTCCGGGTCGGCCGGGAGGGCGTGGCGCTCTTCGGGATCGAGCTGCCGGAGCCGACGGAGGCCATCTACGCGGCGTTCGGGGCCGCGCTCGCGGAGATGCCCGGCCACCTCGCGGAGCGCCGCATCGAGGAGCTCGTGCACGCGCCGTGGATCGGCGGCGAGGAGCAGCTGGCCGTCCTGCGGCTCCTGGCGGCGATGATCCCGGGGGCGTACACGCTGAACCCGGCGCTGCTCGCGCTCATCGCCGCGACGCAGGTGAACCTCTCGCTCCGGTACGGCAACTCGCCCGCGGCGGCGTGCGCCTATGGCCTCTACTGCTTGCTGCTCGCGGGGGGGATGGGGCGGTACGAGGAGGCGCGGCAGTTCCAGCGCGTCTCGCTCGCGCTCTGCGAGAGGTCCGACGGGGTGGAGCTGCAGTGCAAGGCGTACCTGGTGTGCGGCGCCCCGTCCCACCTCTTCGAGCCGGTCCGCGCCTCGGTGACGTGCCTCACGAAGGCCTACCAGGCCGGGCTGAGCTCGGGCGACTTCAGCTTCGGGGCGTACGCCTGCCTGAACATCGTGACGATCCTGCTGTCCTCGGGCCACGAGCTCGGCGCGCTCCGGGAGGAGCTGGCCGTGTTCATGCGGTTCCTGCAGCGGACGAAGGATCCGCTCGCCACGCCGGTGCTCGTCGTCGCGCAGCAGATGATCGCGTGCCTGGAGGGCAAGACGAGCGGGCGGAGCAGCCTGACCGACGCGTCGTTCGACGAGGGCGCGTTCCTCTCGGGGCTCGTGCCCGCGCAGGAGCTGCCGCGGTGCTGGTACTTCGTGAACATGCTCGTGCTCGCGGTGCTCTACGGCGATCACGCGGGCGCGCTGCTGATGGCGGCGCGGGCGGAGAAGCACAGCGCGAGCGCGATGGGCCTGTTCCTGGCGAACGACATCCCCTTCTACGTGAGCCTCTCGCTGCTCGCGCTGTGCGCGACGGCGACGGAGGAGGAGCGGGAGCGGCACCTCGCCTCGGCGGCGGAGCACCGGGCGAAGATCGCGGGCTGGGCGCAGCACGCCCCGGAGAACTACGCGCACAAGGAGAAGCTCATCGGGGCGGAGGTGGCGCGCGTCCTCGGGAAGGACGCGGAGGCGGCGGAGCTCTACGATCAGGCCATCGAGGGGGCGCGGCAGGCCGGGTTCACGCACCAGGAGGCGCTCGCGAACGAGCTGTGCGCGCGGTTCTACCTGCAGCGGGGGCGCGAGAGGATCGCGCGGTGGTACATGGCCGATGCGTACAGGGCGTACCTGCGGTGGGGCGCGACGGGCAAGGCGGAGCACCTCGCGAAGCAGCACGAGCCGCTGCTCGACGCGGCGTCCTTCGGCGACGCGCAGCAGCCCAGGGTCGTCGGCACGACGGTGACGCGCAGGGGGAGCACCGAGTCGTTCGACGTCGCGACCGTGGTCAAGGCCATGCAGGCGGTCGCGAGCGAGACGGTGCTCGACCGGCTCCTCGACCGGCTGATGCGGAGCCTGGTCGCGAACGCGGGGGCGCAGCGCGGCGCGCTGATCCTGGAGCGCGACGGGAAGCTCACGATCGTGGCGACCATGCGCGTCGACCCCGACGCGGTGCAGACGGGGCTGTCGATCCCGGCGCTCGAGAGCAAGGAGCTCGCGACGAGCGTCATCCAGCTGGTCGCGAGGACGCGGGAGCCCGTGGTGCTGAACGACGCCCGGCAGGACGGCCGCTTCGCGGCCGATCCGTACGTCGTGGAGCGGAGGCCGCGCTCGATCCTGTGCCTGGCGATGGCGCACCAGGGGCGCTCGGCGGGGCTCCTGTACCTGGAGAACAACGTGGCCCCGAGGGCGTTCACGCCGGGGCGGGTCGAGGTCTGCGGGCTCCTGGCCTCGCAGGCGGCGATCGCGCTGGAGAACGCGCTGCTCATCGCGAGCATCCGCGCGGGCACCGAGGCGCTGCAGCGCTCGAACGAGCAGCTGCAGCGCGAGCTCGAGCTGCGCGAGGCGTCCGAGGCGGAGCGGGAGCTCCTGCAGCAGGAGATGCTGCGCCGGCAGACGCCGCTCATCCCCATCACGGACGACGTGCTGGTGATGCCGATCGTCGGCGCGATGGACGGCGAGCGCGCCCAGCGGGTGCTGGAGACGGCGCTGGAAGGGTTCCAGTCGAGGCAAGCCAAGGTGGTGATCCTGGACATCACCGGCGTGGCGCGGGTCGACGCCGCGGTGGCGGAGGCGCTGATCAAGACGGCCAAGGCGCTCCAGCTGCTCGGGGCCAAGACGGTGCTCTCCGGGGTCCGGCCGGAGGTGGCCCGCGCGCTGGTGGAGCAGGACGTCTTCCTCGGATCGGTCGTGACGATGGGGACCCTTCAGAGCAGCATCGCGTATGCGCTGGGGCCGCGCGGCCTGCCGGGGTCGGTCGCCCGGCGGGCAGGGGCGACGCGGCTCGCCTGACGCGCGCGGCGCCGCTGCGCGCGGCCGCGAGGCGCGCGCGCAGCGGCGCCGCTGCGCGCGGCCGCGAGGCGCGCGCGCAGCAGCGGGGGGCCGCGTCAGGGCGTGCTGCTCGGATCGGCGGGGTCGCTGCCGGAGTCTCGCTCGTCCCCGTCGAGGTAACCGTCGCTGTCGCGATCGATGCCGGCGCGGGCGCCGGAGCCGGGCGGCATGCACGTGTACGTCAGATCGTGGTGGGTCTGGGTGGCCAGCAGCCGGAGCACGGCGTCGCTCATGGGCGGCACGACTTGCCGATCGGTGAGGAACAAGCCGCCGCCGACGTAGAGGAACCCGATCTCGTGCAGGAACCCCTGGGTCTTCGCCACGAGGTCGCACTCCCCGGCCTCCGCGCGGTCCATGAGGAGATCGATGCGCGGCGCGGCGATCGGGCCGTTCGCGTGGCTGAGCGTCACCTGCTGGCCCACGATCGGGGCCTGGTTGCTCTCGATCGCGAGCACGTAGGACTCGAGCTGCCGGCGAGTCACGTCGCCTGCCGGGGTGAAGGGGATGCCCGTGGGGTTGTTCGTGAACTGGTCGGAGAACCCGAACGCGGAGAAGAAGCGGAACATCGTATCGACGGTGCCGTTGTTCAGGATGCCGATGCCGCGGATCTGGTCGCCCATGTGATCGTTGTCCCGCGCGAGGAAGACGAACGGGATGTCCGGCAGGCCGAACGCGCCGACCTTGGTGTAGACGTTGCGGAGCTGGGGGATCTTGAAGAGCTGCGTCTGGAAGTCGAAGACGGAATCTCCGCTCGTCCCGAAGAGGCCGGGGAAGTCGTCGCCCGGGTTCGCGTCGGGGTCGACCACGTGACACCCGCCGCAGCTCGAGATCGAGTTGACCACGGGGCCGTTGAAGAAGTCCTTTCCTGCCTGCTGATCGGGCGTGAGCGAGTTGTCGAGCGCCCTGATCGGGTTGGGCGGGTAGGTGACCTGGAGCATGAAGTCGGTGAACGCCTCCATGTCCTCGGCCGGTATGAAGTCGCTGCGTCCGAGCAGGCCCGGGTATGCCGCCTGGAACTGCCTGAACGCCTCCCGCTCGTCGAACGCCCCGTCGTCCGGCTGGGCGGACGGCTCGCTGTAGCCCCCGGTGCGGTCGCCGCGCCAGTGCATCGGGCCGTGGTTGGCGAGGCCGCGAAGGCTCTGCGTCACCATCGGCCCCTTCATGGGGTGGAAAGTGACGTCCGTGATGGGCGTCTGGGTGATGACGTTGAAGAGGCCGAACGGGAAGGGGCCCGGGTCCGGCACGACGGGGGCGTCCGGGTTGCCGAGGTTCCAGGCCAGGTCGTCGAGATCTCCGAAGACGTGGCAGCTCGCGCAGGCCGAGTCCCCGTGGCTCGACGAGAACGACGCGTCGTAGAGGAACCGGCGGCCGTTCACGATGCTGGGCGGCTCGGGGTTGAACATCGCGACGTGCCCCACCTCCGTCTTCGATGAGGTGTTGATGATCGAGATGGAGTTGTCGAAGCGCGTCAGCACGTAGAGGCGATTCTGGCTCTCATCGAGGACCATGCCCGTCGGCCCGCCGCCGCTCACCGGGATCTGGTTCGCGGTGTCTGGCACGAAGGTGTCGTTCTCGAGCGCGGCGGTGCTGAAGACGCCGATCTTGCTCGAGCCGAGCGCGGCCACGTACAGCGTCGCGCCGTTGCTCGTCACGACCATCTCCTGCGGGAAGGCGAGGCTCTTCGCGTTCTCCGCGTTGGGGATCGGCGCGCAGCAGGTGCTGTAGTCGATGTGTTTGTTGAGGTGCCTCGGCGCGACGCTCCCCGGGCTGAGGACGGTGATCCGGCTCTCGTGGAGGTGGCCGCGCACGGTCTCTCCGGCGAAGATGCCGGGCCCCTCGAAGCTCTTCTCGTTGAACGCCTCGGTGTTCGCGACGTAGACCTTCCCGTTCACCGGGTTGACGGTCATGTTGAAGAGGACCGTCCCGACGCCGGAGAAGAAGCCCTGCGAGCCGCTGATCCACGCGGGGGGGTTCGCCATGGCGTCGATGACGAAGACGTCCTTGTCGGGCAGCGAGAACCTCATCTGGTCGTCCCAGGTGCGGCCCAGCTCGTCGTACCAGTGTCCGCCATCGTATTTCACGATGAGGGCGACCTCGGGCGCCGGCACGCCTTCGAAGTTGGTGCTCGGGCCGGGCACGCCGTCAGGCCCGAAGCCGTCGGGGACCAGCGTCTCGTTGACCGTGGCGGTGCGGTTGCCGGAGTGGAACGCCGCCGCGTACACGCGCGTGCCGTCCGGCGTCACGGCCAGGGCGCGCGGGGTGTCGCTGAAGAGGGTGATGACGTTGATCGGAGCGCCGCCGAGGGACGTGCCGAGCTGGCTCGCGTCGAAGACCCAGACATCGGCGCGGCCGACGCCAGGCGTCGTGAGCTGTGGGTCGATGGGGTTGTTCTGGCCGCGGTGAGCCGTCGTGATGAAAGCGCGCCCTCGCCCCGGGCCGCCGAACACAATGTCGCGTGGCTCGTCGCCCACGAGGAGCGTGCGCACGACGCGTCCGGTGTAGCCGCCGAGACCCACGTTGACGACGCTCACGCTGTCCGACAGGTGGTTTACGACCCAGACCTCGTTGTTGCTGCGCGCGGCCACGGCCACCGGCTCCAGACCGACCGAGATCGACGCGCGGCGCTCCAGGCCGCCTCCGCTCAGGATGCGGAACACCTCGAGGCGGTTGTCCGGCGTGTTGACGGCGAAGAGCAGCTTCCCGTCCGGTGAGATGGCCAGCGGGCGGACCTGCCCGCTCTCGAAGGCGGTGAACGACGGCGCGCCCATGGCCGGCGCGCTTGAGAGCGATACTGCAGTCAGGGATGCGACGAGAACGCCTAACGTCGCCCACCGTGAGCCGGGCAATCGATTCATGGGTGCCTCCATGCTGTCGAGTGGCCCCAAGCCACGCGACGACGATCCAGGACTGTAAGGCAGGGCGAAATAATTGTTCAAGTGTGCATTGAGGCGTGACGCGATTTTTGCCAAGTGCGCGCCAAGTACGCGCCAAGTACGCGATTCCTCATCTGCCATAAGGACCGCTGATGTGGGCGTGGTTGACGCGCACGCACGCGCACGCACGCACGCACGCGCCTTTGCCTTTGACGCGCACGGCGCGTCATCGCAGCTGGTCGCGTGTGGGGCGTGGGAGGCGCTCTGGCGCCCTCTCTCGCCAGCTCGTCAGTCGCGCGCTTCGCGCAGAGCGCGTGAGTCGCAGGTGTCCCGACGCCTCCCGCGCAGGGGTGGCCGGGGCGCGGAGGATCGGGACCGACGGTGCCGAGGAATACGAATGCCAGGCGCCGTCGTTGGCTCGGGCGACCGATGAAGCACCGACCATCAGCCCTCCTCTTGGCCGCGCTCCTCGCCGCGGCTTGCTCGCGCCCTTCCAGAGAGACGCCGGCCGCAGAGCGCAGCGCCGAAGTCGCCGGGACGGCGGCGCCGGCTCCGCCAGCCTCTCCGCCGCCGCCGCAGAAGCTCCAGGCCGTCACGCGGGTCGGCAGCGCGCTCGCGCGCGCGCCGCAGGACGACGCGCTCTATCTGGCCGACGAGGACCACGCCGTCCTCCGGCGCATCCCGCTTCCCGTCGACGTGAGCACGCCGCCTGTCGAGATCGCCATGCCGGGGCGGCCGGCGCAGGTGCTCGCGCTCGCGGACCGCGTGCTCGTCACGATCCGCGATCCCGGGCTCCTCCTTGTCTTGCGGCCCGATCCGGCGGCGGGGCTCGTGGAAGCGGCCCGCGTGCCCCTGCCGGCCGACGCCTGGGGGCTCGCGATCACGCCGGATGAGCGCACGGCGCTCGTCACCAGCGCATGGGCGGGCAAGGTCTCCGCGGTGGACCTCGCGACCGCGACCGCGACATGGGCCATCGATGTCCCGCGCGAGCCCCGCGGCGTCGTGATCCGCGAGGACGGCGCGGCCGCGTACGTCACGCACCTCACGTCCGCCTCGCTCACCCGGATCGCGCTGGGTGGCGCTCCCGAGGCCCGGCCGGTCGTCCTTCCTCCGTCGCCTTTCCGGGCTCCTCATGCCAAGTCGCTCTCCGCGTCGCTCGGCTACGCGGCAGCGCTCTCGCCGGATGGCCGCCGCCTCTTCGTCGCGCGCCATGCGCTCGGCGCGCTCGGTGAACAGGCGTGGTTCGGCGCCTCCACGGTGGACGTCCTCATGACGAGCGACGAGGCGCCCCTCGCGCCCCGGCGCCGCCAGGGCGCGCCGCTCTGGCGGGCGAGCGCGCTCGACGATGCCCCGTTCGACGACGCGGAGCTGGAGCTCCCCAACACCTCGCTCGCCCCGTTCGTCCAGCCGCGCGCGCTCGTGTACCGGAAGAGCACCCGCACCCTGCTCGTCGCCAGCGAGGGCACCGACACCTTGGTGGAGCTCGACGCGCTCGCGGTCGATCCGGCGCTCCGGCCGCTCCGCACCTACGATCTCGGCCGCCATGCGGGCCCCGACATCTACGTGGCGACCCTGTGCGGCGCGCCCAGCGGCGTCGCGCTGTCCGCGGACGAGTCCATGGCGTGGGTGTTTTGCCGTTCCACGGACGCCCTCGCGATCGTCCGCCTCGACGAGCACCGCGACGACGCTCCGTTCGAGCCGAGCCCCGTGCCGTACATCGCGCTGGCCGACGCGCCGGTCCCGCAGCAGGCCGCCCTCGGCCGGAAGCTCTTCTACAACGCGGTCGACTGGGGCACGAGCGGCGGCCTCGGGTGCGCTGGCTGCCATCCGGACGGGCGCGACGACGGCCATGTGTGGCACGAGGCCCACGTGATGGACATCGGCGGCGAGAGCGTCAATTTCCTCGGGTCCGCCGAGAATCAGCCGATCGACGTGGAGCCGCGCGGCGGCGTGCCCCGGCAGACTCCCATGCTCGCGGGCCGCGTGTCGGCCGAGGGGCCTTATGGCTGGAACGCCCAGAGCGAGAACCTGGCGGAGCGCCTCCGCGAGGGGTTCGGCCTTCACCGGTGGGGGCCCGGTGGTCTAGGCAACGGCGAGCTCGCCCTGAGGGCGCGCCACCTGGCCGCGTTCCTGCGCGCGGGCCTCGTGCCGCCGGCCAGGGAGGCGCGGAAGCTCACGCCGCAGGAGGAGCACGGCCGCGCCCTCTTCATGAGCGACACGGCGCAGTGCGCTCGCTGCCACGTGCCCGAGACGGAGCACACCGACCGCATGGGCTACCCGATGCCCGGGTTCGCGGCGCGGCCCGGGTTCGCGGAGGAGAAGGCGGGCCAGGTGTTCAAGACGCCCTCGCTGCGCTTCGTCGGCGGGACGGCACCCTATTACCACGATGGATCCGCGAAGACGCTCGAAGAGCTCATCGACACCAACCAGGACCGGATGGGTCGCACCAGCCACATGTCGAGGAATGACAAGGCGGCGCTCGCCGCCTTCTTGAGGACGTTATGAAGAAGAGAGCGGTGATCGGGATGGTCCTGCTCGGCGCGCTCGCGCCGGCGCAGGCGGCGGAGTCGGTGCTCGCCCCGGCGGGAGGCGCGGCGGCCGGGCCGCAGGCGGGAGCCGCGGGAGGTCCGGCGGACGCGGGAGGAGGCGCGGAGGCGCCACAGAAGCGCGCGCTCGAGGCGACGACGCCACCGCCGCCCGAGCGGACGGCGCGGCCGGCAGCGGCCGAGTGGGACGCCGCGGAGCAGGTGACGCTCGCGCGCGTCGCGAGGGGCGGCGCGTGCAAGGCGCGCCGGCAGCGCGAGTGGCTGCGGATCGATTGCAGCGTTCCGTCGGTGGTCGCCGTGAGGTCGCTCGGCGCCGGGGCCGGAGGCGAGTCTGTCTCGGTCGGCGAGCACAAGGCCGACGAGGACGGCCCCTTTCCGTCGAGCGTCTCGGTGATCTTCCCCGTCCGGATCGGCGACAGGAGGGTCATCGAGATCGTCTCGATCGAGGAAGGATACCGCTTCCAGACCGGGCTCTCGACGAGCGTCATGATCTCCGAGCAATGGCTCGAAGGCGACGCCGGGCCGCTCGTCAGCGCGCTCTGAAGCGACGCCGGCGCGACTGTCGACGCGCTGCACTGCGCTTGCCCTGCGAGGCGCCACGCGCCCGGACGACATCCACACGAATTCGGAGGCATCCCGCGCTCCGAGCCGGGAAGCCGCGATCGAGCGGGCGCGCTCTGCATCGAAAAGCCTGTTCGCGAAATGTTGCGGTGCTCACCGCGCGACGCCGCATCGTGTGCGCCTTCCACCTGCTACCCGCACTCACGCGTGGCGCGTGGCGCGTGGCACGTGGCGCGTGCCGAGATCGACCCGCGCGGCTTGCGGGAAGGGATTGGCTCCGGCGCGACTACGTCGTAGTGTGGAGAGCTCGCATCGACCATCGCACCGGCTGTCGGCTGCAGCATCCAGAGGAACGATCCGGCGGTCGTCGCGCGCTCGGTCGAGAGATGGAGAAGAAATGAGCTGCTTGAGCGTGGATCCTGTCGTCACCGACAGCTTCGGGATCGAGCCAGCCTTGAGGGACGACACCCTCAGCGTCAAGCTCACCGGCACGGGGGACATGGCGGCATCTCCGCCGCTCAGCAGGTACGTCAAGGCGCTGGAGGGCGAGGTGATGCGCCTCTCGGTGAGCACCGTCGAGTTCGACGTGCGTGACCTGCGCTTCATGAGCTCGAGCTGCCTCAAGGCGTTCGTCGGCTTCATCTGCGGCCTGATGGGCCATGGCCTCAAATGCAGGATACGGTTCGTCACGGACGCGAAGCGGACATGGCAGCGACGGAGCCTGAAGCCCCTGGATCGCATATGCCCGGAGCTGGTCTCGATCGCGGATGCATGATCGAGAGCCCGAGGCCATGACGAGGAAGCGTCGGACGCTCGCGTTTCTGATCGACAATGTCGTTGGCGACTACCAGTCCGAGCTGCGCGCCGGGATCGAGCGCGGCGCCGCGGCGCACGACGTCAACCTGCTGACGGCGTTCAGCGACCCGGCCATGGCTCGCCGGCCGGAGGTGGCCGACCGGGGCACCTTCTATCACCTCATCGGCCCTGAGACCGCCGACGGCGTCATCGTCGCCTCGTCGACGCTCTCCCCTTACGGCGGCATGGAGGTCATGCGATCGTTCTGCCGGTCCTTCGCGCCGCTGCCGGTGTGCAGCATCGGGACCGCGATCGACGGTGTGCCGAGCCTGATGGTCGACAACGCCCTCGGGAGCGAGATATCGGTCGGGCACATGGCGGACGAGCACGGGTGCCGGCGCATCGCGTACATCGGCGGCCCGAGCAGCAGCGAGGAGGCCGCGCTGCGCGCCGGCGGGTACCGGAGGGCGCTTGCGGCGCGGGCGCTCGCTTGCGACGAGCGCCTCCTCGTGTTCGGTGGGTTCACGATCCCGACGGGGCGCGCGGCGATGCGCGAGCTCCTGGCTCGCGGGGTGGCGTTCGACGCCGTGGTGGCGGCCAACGACAGGATGGCGCTCGGGGCGATCGAGGTGCTCAAGGCCGAGGGACGCCGCATCCCGGAAGACGTCCTAGTTTGCGGGTTCGATGACGTCGGCATCGCGCGCTTCACGAAGCCGTCGTTGACGACGGTCCGCCAGCCGATCGAGCGGCTCGGGGGGATGGCCGTGAGCACGGTCCTCCGCATGATCGACGGCGAGGCCGTCGAGCCGCTGCAGCTCGCGCGTGTGGAGCTCACGCAGCGCGAGTCCTGCGGCTGCGGGTACCGCGCGGGCGACACGTTCCTGCAGCCGGTCCCCTCGGTGCGCGGCTTTCCGCGCCCCATCGCGGATCAGCGGGCGTCGCTGGAGCGCGCGCTCGCCAGCAGCGTGGCGATCCCGAGGGGCGCCCTCGACGGCTGGGCGGGCGACCTGCTCGCCGCGATCGAGGCGGAGCTCGCGGGCGACGATGGGCGCTTCCTGCGCGCGCTCCAGGCGCTCCTCGACGGGGCGAGGCGCGAGGGTGTGCTCCTCGAGGAGTTCCAGGCGGTGATATCGCTCTTGCGCTCGCGGGTACAGGGGTCGCCCGTGGGCGGCGACGCAGCGCTGGAGCAGCTCTGGCACGCCGCGCGCATCCTGATCGGGAGCGAGTGCGTGCACGTCGAGGGGGAGCAGCGGCTGAACGTCGAGCTCGTCGCGATCGATGTCACCTACGGCGCGCGGGGCTTCTCCGCGTGCTTGAGCCTGCCCGTGCTCAAGGGGTTGCTGGCGTCGGAGCTGCCGAGGATGCGGTTCTCGGACGTCGCCGTGTCGCTGTACGACGACGCTCAGCACGCCACCATGAAGCCGCTGTTCGTGATGGAGGACGGCCACGAGGTGGAGGTGCCGGCCGTGAGCTTCCCGGCGCACCTCCTCGCGCCCCCGGGCTTCCTGGACGCCGACGAGCGCATCAGCAGGATCGTGCTCCCGGTTGCGTTCGGCGACGAGGAGAGGTTCGGCGTCGCGGTGCTCGACCACCGCGCCAGCGGCATGATGTACGAGGTGCTGCGCCTCCAGCTCGGCTCTGCGGTCAAGGCCGCGGCGCTGCACCGGCAGGTCGTCCGGGAGGTGGAGCTGCGCGAGCGGCTGGAGCAGGAGCGGGTCCGTCAGGAGAGCCAGGTCGCGGCGCGCATCCAGACCACGCTGGTGCCGAAGCAGCTCTCGATCGAGGGGCTCGACCTCTGCGCGGTCATGAAGCCGGCGGCCGAGGTCGGCGGTGATTACTACGATGTGATCCCGGCGAACGGGGGCGGGTGGCTGGGGATCGGCGACGTCGCGGGGCACGGGCTCGCGGCGGGTCTCATCATGCTGATGATCCAGAGCATGGTATCGGCGCTCACGTGCAACGACCCGGCCGCGAGCCCGGCGAAGGTCATCACGGCGCTCAACAAGGCAATCTACAAGAACGTCCGCGATCGTCTGGAGCGCGACGAGCACGCGACGCTCCTCTTGCTCCGGTACGAGCGCAACGGGCGCGTGACGTTCGCGGGCGCGCACGACGACCTGGTCGTGTGCTCGGCGCGGACGCGGCGCTGCGGGTGCATTCCGAGCTCAGGCGTCTGGATCGGCGCGCTGCCCGAGATCGGCGCGCTGACGCGGGATGCCGAGCTCTACCTTGGGGATGGGGACGTGCTCGTGCTCTATAGCGATGGCGTGACCGAGGCGCGGAACGCCCATCATGAGCAGTTCGGGCTGGAGCGGCTCTGCGCCGTCATCGAGGCTGTCCAGACGGAGCCTGTCGGCGTGATTCGCGACCGGATCCTCGATGCGGTCGAGGGGTGGTGCCCGAGCCCGGACGACGACATCACGATCGTGGTGGCGAGGTATCGCGCGCCCGAGTAGCTGCGGCGGGGCGGCGCTCGCTCTGGCCGGGCTCGTTCTTCGTGGTGGACCCATCGCGCCGGTGGAGCTCCTCGCTGCGTGGGGCACCGCCGGTGCTTCTGCTGGCGAGAGGGCGAAGGAGAAGGCCGCGCGCAGTTACCGCGAGCGCCCTGGTTTTGGGGGCCTTGTCGCGTTCTGTGCCCGCGGTCCACGGTGGTCCGGCGCGCGCGAGCGCGTCGTGGCAGGGGATCGGCGGGTCGTGCTGGCTGGCTTCGACGCGAACACCTCGCTCATCGACGCCGCCGTCGCCGCGCTGGCGATCCATCGGTCGAGCTCCGCAGGAGCCGTGCAGGCGTCAATGTGAGCCCGCTCATCGGCCGTCAGTGACAGGCCGCGCGCTTCGAGCACCGCGAGCAGGGCCTCCCGCTTGCCTTCGATCTTGCCTTCGATCTTGCCTTCGATCTTGCCCTCGGCCCGACCACGCTTCTCGAAGAAGAGCCGGAAACGTCGAGACGCCGGGGTTTCAGGGACTTTGCTTGGATCCATGGCCATCTCCCTGAGCGCGGCCAGCATGGCGTCGCTCAGCACCGGAGCACCTCGTGCGGAGTCCCCGGCATCCGGCTGTCTCTACCCGAAGGGAGCGAGGTAGGCGAGCCTCGATGTCGCGAATTCGATCCTCCGTCGGACAGGGCCGTCGCTCGGACCGACGACGTGGAAGCGACCAATTCTTGCTGCTCATGATGAAATAGCCAGAGCGCGTCTAATGAGGCGCGGTGGGCGCCAGGGGCCACACGCACAGGGACTGCGGACAACTGCCTTGGCCTGTCGCCGTGGCGACGCTGGCTCGCCAGGCACCTGCCGGTGATCCTCTCGATTCCGGCGGCTCCCTCTGGCGGCCGCCACCCCGTCCGCCGCGTTCGCCACCCCTCCCGCCGCGAAATTCCCTGAGTTCGCCGCCCTCTCTGTCTGGCACGCCTTTCGCGAAAGGGCTCCGGCATGCAGGCCACGGCGCTCACGTTCTCTCTGCTCGGGCTCGACGCGCACCCCATCCGGGTGGAGGTCGACTCGGGCCGCGGTCCGTCGTTCTTCCAGATGGTGGGCCTCGCCGAGGCGAGCGTCCGCGAGAGCCGCGTGCGCGTCCGCGCCGCGCTCCAGCAACTGGGCATCGAGCTTGACGAATATGTGATCACTGTGAACCTCGCCCCGGCAGACCTCAAGAAGAGCGGTGGCGCGTACGACCTCGCCATCGCGATCGCCGCGCTCGCGGCGCTCGGCAAGGTGCCCGCCGAGGGGCTCGACCGGATTGGCCTGCTGGGCGAGCTGTCGTTGAGCGGCGCGGTGCGCCCCGTGCGCGGCGTCCTGCCGGCGCTGCGCGGCGCGGCGGCGCAGGGGGTCACGCGCGCGATCGTGCCCCAGGGAAACGCGCGCGAAGCGGCGAGCGTGGCTGGTATCGACGTCCTCATCGCGGAGCACCTCGGCCAGGTCGTCGCGCACCTCCGCGGCAACAAGCCCCTCCCGGGCGCGGGGACCATGGCCGCGATCGACGCGGAGCCGAGCGCTGCAGCGGCAGATCTCGCGGAGGTCCGCGGCCAGCACGGGGCGCGCCGCGCCCTCGAGATTGCCGCTTCCGGGGGACACAACCTGATCATGGTCGGCCCGCCAGGCAGCGGAAAGACCATGCTTGCTCGGCGCCTGCCAACGGTCTTGCCGCCGATGTCCTACGACGAGGCGCTCGATATCACCGCGATCCACTCCGTCGCCGGGCTGCTCTCCCCGGACAGGGGCCTCGTCGCGGTTCGCCCGTTCCGCGCCCCGCATCATACCGTGAGCGCCGCGGGCCTCGTCGGCGGCGGGGATCCCATCCGCCCCGGCGAGGTCTCCCTGGCCCACCACGGGTGCCTGTTCCTCGACGAGCTGCTCGAGTTCCGCCGCGGCGTCCTCGAGGCGCTCCGCGAGCCGCTCGAAGAGGGCACGGTCGCCCTTTGCCGCGCCCGCGCCCGCGTCGTGTTCCCGGCGCGTCCGATCCTGGTGGCCGCCATCAACCCCTGTCCGTGCGGCTTCCATGGCGACCGCGGCAATCGCTGCGCCTGCTCCCTCGATCGTGTCCGCGCCTACCGCGCGCGGCTGAGCGGGCCGATGCTCGATCGCATCGATCTTCACATCTCCTTGCCGCCCGTCGACGTCGCTCACCTGTGCGCGCCGCTCGCCGACGGCCGGTCGTCGCTCGACGCGCCCGAGAGCTCCGCGGCGGTGCGGGCGCGCGTGGTCGAGGCCCGGGCCGCGCAGCGCGCGCGCTTCGAGGCGGGGGAGGTGGCGGCGACGCACAACGCCGAGCTCGGCCCGCGCGATCTCGCGCGCGTCGCCATGCCGGACGCGACCGGCGCGCGCGTGCTCGCGTCGGCCGTGGAGCGGCTCGGCCTCTCGGCGCGGGCGTATACCAAGGTGCTGCGGGTCGCCCGCACGCTCGCCGACATGGACAGGAGCTCTGCCGTGCGGGCAGCGCACGTGGCCGAGGCGATCGGCGCGCGGCTGTTCGATCGCGAGGCCGCCTGCGGGCCGGCGCCCGCCACCACCGCCGCGGGCGCCTGAGCTCGCCGCAAGGCCAAGGACCACCGCGCCCGCAGAGATGCGGGCGCGATCGCGGCCGCCCCGACGGCCGCGCTGGATCGTCTGTCTGCGCGCTCGGGGGCGCGCACGTTCAACACGCAACAATTGAACCGCAACAAGCAACGAACGCACGTGGAAAAGGAGAGACCGAGATGATGACCGAGATCGCTGAGAAGCTCCGCACCGTGAAGACCGTCGTAGGCACCATCGAGAAGCAGTTCGGGAAGGGGGCGATCATGTCATTGAACGACGAGAACGAGACCCGGGACATCGGCCTGATCCGGACCGGATCCCTGTCGCTCGACGCGGCGCTGGGGATCGGGGGATACCCGCGCGGGCGCATCGTGGAGATCTATGGCCCGGAGTCGTCGGGGAAGACCACGCTCACGTTGCACGCGATGCGGGAGGCGCAGCGCGCGGGCGGCGTCGCCGCGTTCATCGACGCCGAGCACGCGTTCGACGTCACGTACGCGCGCTCGCTCGGCGTCGACATCGACAGGCTGCTCGTCTCGCAGCCGGACAACGGCGAGCAGGCGCTCGAGATCGTCGAGATGCTCGCGCGCTCGAGCGCCGTTGACGTGATCGTCGTCGACTCGGTGGCTGCGCTCACGCCCAAGGCCGAGATCGAGGGGGACATGGGCGATTCGCACATGGGCCTCCAGGCGCGGCTGATGAGCCAGGCGCTGCGGAAGCTCACGGGCATATGCCACCGCACCGACACCACGCTCATCTTCATCAACCAGCTCCGGCAGAAGATCGGCGTCGTCTTCGGCAATCCCGAGGTGACGACCGGCGGCAATGCGCTCAAGTTCTACGCGAGCGTGCGGCTCGACGTGCGCCGGGTGGGGCCGGTGAAGGTGAGCGACGAGGCCATTGGAAGCAGGACGCGCGTCAAGGTGGTCAAGAACAAGATGGCTCCTCCGTTCAGAGAAGCCGAGTTCGACATCCGGTGGGGAGCGGGCATCGACGGCGCGGCGGATCTCATCGACTTCGCCTGCCAGCTCGGGGTCGTGGAGAAGAGCGGCGCGCACCTGTCGTTCGCGGGCGAGCACATCGGGCAGGGGAGGGAGCGCGCCCGCGAGGCGCTGCTCGGCAAGCCGACGCTCGCCTCGTCGCTCCGCGCCGCCGTCGACGCGGCGGCGCCGGCGCGAGCTAACGGTAGCAACGGCAGCGCGGCGATGGATTCCTGATCTCGGGGCGGTCGGCGCGCCCGGCGGCTCGCCGCCGCCGGCGCGGCCGCTCTCGCTGCGCGACGACGCCGCGCCTCGCGAGAGGCGCAGGGCGGTGGGCGCCGGCGGATGGTGAGCGACGGCAGAGACGACACGGACAAGAGAACGACAGCAGACGACAACACAGAAGCGAACTGGAGCATGTCATGAACGAAGGACTGAACAAGGTGATCCTCATGGGCAATCTCGGCGCGGATCCGGAGCTGCGCTACACGGGCAACGGCACCCCGGTGCTTCACCTGCGCATGGCGACGAACGAGTCGTTCGTGGACAGGAACAAGGAGCCCAAGGAGCGCACCGAGTGGCACAGCATCGTGTTCTGGGGGCCGCGCGCCGAGGCGCTGGCCAAGGTGCTGACGAAGGGGGACGGCGTGCTCATCGAGGGCGGGCTGCGCACGTCGAGCTACGAGAAGGACGGGATCAAGCGCTACCGCACCGAGGTGATCGCGCGGGATCTCCGCTTCGCGGGGCGGCGGGCCGCGTTGACGGAGCCCGTGCCGGGTCCGGACGACGACGGCGAGCCGACGCAGCCCGGGGCGGCCGTGCCGACCACGGCGCGGCTCGGGAAGAACGGCGCGCGGGGGCGGCCCCCGGAGGTGCCTGCGCTGGATGAGATGCCGTACTGAGGCGGTCCGTCCGGACGAGCGCGGGGGCGAGGCGGCTTGTCTCGAGCCGCCTCGCGGCGTCCCCAGCATGCCTCGCCTCATCCGGTCGGCGACATTCCCCTCCTGCGGTCGCCGTCGCGGCCCCATCGAGCCCCCCGGCGCTCAGCGCTTGGCGTGTTGCTGGATTCCACTCAGGCCAGTTTCCAGGGCGATGTGTCACGAGGTAGCCCTTCGCGGACGCTGGCGCGCAGCGTCAGCCGCGAGATGACTGATTCGATGACTTCAGGTCACCATCACGCGGTGGACAGTATCCGGCAGTGCCGTCTGAAGAACTCTCGTGTCCTACATGAACACAGAAAAGTGATTGAATCGATGGATAATGTGCTCGAAGTGTGTTGACGAATGCCGTGCTTTGGAAGTAAACACTGGATGCTAGGCTCGACGCGACCAGGTGCGATTCTCTTGCTGTACACGATCGACCTCCTCAACCGAATCTGCTCGGCCTGCGGAACGGCAACGTGGTAACCGTCAACCGAGGTACTTCATGCTCAGCAATGCGGTTCGCTTTCTGATGGTGTCTGCTGCTGCTTCTTTCGTCGCGCTCGGCGCTGCCCCGGCCGACGCGTGCTCCCTGCTCTCCTCCGGAGCGCTCGATTTTATCGCTGCCGGTACGCCGTCTGGGAACGGAGCTGTTTTCCTCACGAACGTTCAGAAAGAGGAGTTCTGGTTCGACCCGGACCCGATCGTGGACGCGGTGAACGACTCGGCCAAGATGTCCTCCTACTGGGGTTCGACGAGCCCGACCTCGGAGAAGTACTATACCGAGTTCACCAAGCCCGGGGCCATCGTCTCGCTGATTTCGAACATCTCCAACGTCGCTGCGGGTGACGTGCTCGTCATCAACAAGACGGTGGCGGTGCCAGGCGGCCCACAGACCGCATACGGCGGGCACACCGTGATCATCACGGGCCCGGCGCAGCAGCTCACGACGGCCCTCAACCCGATCTACACGGGCACGATCCAGTGGGCGCTGCCGATCGCCGACTCCACCAGTTCGGTCCACGGATGCGACGCCATCTGGCGTGACAGCCGGTGGACGAACACGTGCAGCGACTTCGTCGCAGGGCCGGGGACGGGCTACATGCGCATCTATACCGATTCCTCGGGAGTCCCCGTGGGTCACACCTGGAGCGTCACCTCGGGCGGCACCTATTTCCCGATCACGAGCACGACCGTCGCGCAGCGGCCCTTCGTCATCGGCAGGCTGAACTCTTGCCCGCTGCCCTGACCCCCTGAACCGGCGCGCCTCCGGCGCAGCGGCGCGTTCACCGGGCGATCCTGAGAGCACGCGCTCTCAGGATCGCCCTCTCCCCCCTCCGGCGTTTACGGCGTTCCGCCCTTCTCGGCCGCCGCGGGCACGCGGCAGAGCTGGGCGATGCCCTTTCCGCTCAGCTTCTCGCGCGTCAGCTCGAACTGCGGCACGTACATGCAGAAGCGGCCGCCCTTCTCGGTCGCAATGCTCGTTCGACGCGAGATCATCTCCTCGAGCTCCGAGCGGCTGATGGCCTTGTCCGTCTTCAGCGTGTCCGAGACCTTGAGATCGGCCGCGTTCGGGCAGCTGACGCTGGCGGCGACGGTGAGGTTGGGCTTCACCTTCTCCTGACCTTCGCGGTAGTCAGCACCTGGCCCGGCCTGACCGCCCCCTTGAGCCCTGCCGGCCTGGGCGCCTTCGTGGGCCTGGCTGCCGCCTTGAGCGCCGCCGGCATGGGCCTGGCTGCCGTCGGTCTGGCCCTGCACACCCGCGCCGCCTTCCCGTCCCAGGTTGCCGCTGCCGCTGCCGGTCTGACCGCCCGACGGCTGCTGCGACTTGCCCGCCGCGACGGGATCGATCCGACCGTTGACGGAGGCCGTGTAGGTGCACCCTTCCTCGACCGGGAACGAGATCTGCTCCTTGAGATTCATCGCCTGTTTCTTCTGACTCTGCCCCTGTTGCTGCTGCGTGCGCTGTGCGCCGCTCGGGCTGGGCTTGTCGCCCTGATGCAGCGCGCCGCCCTGCGCTGCTCCCGGCGAACCCGGTTCGCGTTGCTGCGGCGAGCCCGTGCCGCCCGTCTGTGCTGCCGCGAGCGCCGGCACGACCGCGAGCGCTCCCATGGCGAGCGCGAGTTGGATGGACCGATTCGATTTCATATTACCCCCAACCGTAGAATCTGCTTCCGATCGTACTCACCACCGCCGCGGGCCGACCGCCCACTAGGCGGCTTGTTCCCAGACCTTCCTTGACAGCGCGTCCTTGATCCACGCGAGGTGCCGCTGCTCATCAGTGTAGTTGCGCTCGACGATCGCGCGCGCCTCGGCCGTGAGCGACTCGTCCAGCGCCGCCTGGTATTGCCGGTTCGTGAGCTCCTCGTTGCCGCGCATGGCGAGGAGCGCGCTCTGGTCTCCCCTGCTCGTGATGGCCGTGAACGCTTCGATGAACTTGCCCTTGAGGTCGCGGGTCTGCGCCGCGATGCCGCCGAGCGACGTCACATGCGCGCTCAGATCCACGACGTGGCGCGCGTGATCGTCCCTGAAGCTCGCGAGCCTCTCCCTGGTATGAGCGTGCCCGCACGCCTCGATGGCCTGGTCATAAGCGGCGATCGCGTCGCGATCGAGCTGGATGAGGTCGTTGAGCACCTCGATGACGTCTCTCGCCATGATCGACACTCCTTCCGGGATCGCGTCCCGCACGGACCCCCGCGCCCACCACCTGGGGCATTTGCGTGGGGGCGCAAGCCATGCGCACGTCGTAGCCGGAAATTGGGGTCGCCGTGGCCGCGCTCGGCTCGGCCGCCGCTGGCGGCCGCGGCGGGCGGCCCGGCATCCCGATCGGTCCGGCAACCTCGACCTGGCACGGACCGTGAAAGTCAGTCGGGGAGACGGGTGACGGGAAACCCTGACAGCTTCCGTGGACCGGCGCCGCCAGCGCCGGCGCCGCGGGGAGATGGAATGTGCCTATGAAACGCTCTCTTGGCCGCTCCTCGATGCGCGCCGCGCTCGCGCTGCTCCTCGCCGCCTCCGCGGCTTGCGCCGAGGGGCTCGCGAACGCGCCCGGCATCAACCGCGAATGGACCCCGGAGGACCGTGGTCAGGACGCCATCGCGAATGGCCCGAGCTCCTGCCCCAGGGACGGCCCCGATCCGCTCTCGCCCCCCGGCGAGCTGCGCGAGATCTGTCCCAAGGCCGCTCCGCCGAGGCTGCCCAACGCCGCCGCGTCGCCCTGAGCGCAGCCGGCTCGCGCCAGAAAACCTCGCTGCGCCCACTGACCTCACGTTCGCGCGCGCAGGAGCGCGCGGCGAGCTCGGCACGCAAGAGTCCTTCTGCGGTCGACCGCTTCCACGATTCGACCGCCCGGATGTGGTTGTGCCTGCCAGAGCGAAGGCAGAATGTCGCGGCTGAGGCGAACTGCCTCATGGAGAAGGAACGATCGCCAGGGCTCCGGTCTGCCTCTACGGCTCGGGCGCGCCAGCTCCCGCCGCGGCGCCCGCTGCGGGGGGGCGACTCCGCCGCTCGCCCGCGGGGCACTCGCGGTGCCCAGCGCTTGCCGCGTCGACCGTGAGTTGGCCGGTCCGGCGTGGCTGCCGCGCGGTCGGGATGGTGATGGGCTCCTCGATGAGCTCCGGCGCCAGGGCGCCGCGGGCGGGGATGAAGCGCGGCTCGCCGGGCTTGCGATCGTCGGCCACCTTCCACGCGCGCGGCACCCTCCTCAGCCCGACGGGATAGAGGGTGAGGCCGTCGCGGTGGACGTGAATCCGCAAGAAGTTCTTGTAGTCCTGGATCCGGAGCGCCGAGAACGCTTCGTTGCCGTGCCGCCGCGCGACGTTGAGCGAGATCAGGAGATAGACGCCCATGATCGTCGACCCAACCACGGCGCCGGTGGCGCCGACGAAGAGCGTCACGCCGAGGAGGCTCCACATGGACGGGAGGTCCCGGACGTCGACGCCGAGCAGCGCGCCGCCGAGGTGCGCGAGCCCCAGCGCCGCCCCGAGGTGCGCGAGCGCGTGGAGCGAGCCCGCGAACCGGCGATACCAGGTCTTGTAGGTGTCCGTGAAGACGATGAACACGAGCACGACGACGAGGACCCACCCCACGGCCCCCGGCCCGGGACGGGGCAGCGTCAGGGAGGAGAGCATGTAGACGAAGGCGGCGGCAGGCCAGAAGCCGAGGTTGTGCCGAGCGAACGAGAGGTTGCGCCAGGCGAGCCGGCGCGACTCCGACTCTGACGGAAATGAGGCGCGCAACATATAAGGGCGCTGGTCGGCGCCCGCGCCGGAGCGGACCACGGTGACCGGCTCGCCGTGGGTCGGGTGGAGGAACGCGCCGCCGCCGCCGGCGATGACGTTTTGCCGGCCGTCCGCGGACTCGTGGCGGCGATAGTGGTGCAGATCTCCGGCGATGCGCGCGACGATCTCGACCCCGGGCCGCGCGTCGGCGAGCTGCTTCTCGAAGAAGGCGAGGTTGCTCTGGAGCTCTGGGTTGTAGATGGCGCCCTTCACCCAGTCGGGCTCGGCGGTGCAGAGGATCACGCGATCGCCGTCGCGCATGTCGTGCGTCGCCAGCTTGCAGAAATACTCGATCTGCGGCTGGTCGATGTCGGACTCGAGCTGGATGTCGACGCCGAGCAGCCAGAAGCCGTGGGGCAGCTTCAGCGCGAAGTAGCTCCGCGACTGGAACGTCTTCCAGGCGCCGAGCGTGCGTTTCTGGCCGAAGAGGCGCATGAAGCTCATCAGCCCGTCGTACCAGTCGTGGTTGCCAGGGATGGCGAACAGGTGCGGCGGATCCGTCACATCGGCCTTCGGGAGCGCGGCCGCGTAGGGCTCGACGAGCCGCGTCCAGTACGCCTGACGCGTGGCCGAGGGGTAGACCTGGTCGCCGCCCATGATGAGCACCTCTCCGCGCCTCGTCTCCCGGCCGCCCAGCGAGAGGACCGGCCGTGCGAGCAGGCTGGCGATCGCGTAGGTGGGGTTGAAGCCATCGCCTGTGTCCGCCACGTAATCGATCCAGAGCTCGTCGCGCATGACGCCGTTTCGGACGGCATAGTCGAAGGGCGGCTGCGGCCCCGCGATCGCCTCGATGAGGCGGAAATCGCCGCGCGCGCCCATCAGGCGGGAGACGGTCATGTCGAGCGCGGAGCGGGCCAGCTGGAAGGGGCTGTACCAGCACGTCATGACGCTCTGCTGGAGCGCCGCGAGCCGCTCGCGATCCGGGCGATCGATCATCCGTCCCTCCGCTCAAGGGAGGTTATCACCGCCAGAGCGCCGCGTCGCCTCGGCCGCGCGCTTCAGCGGGGCGCGACGACGTCGTGGGCACTCACGCTACGCGAGATCACTGCCATCCTTGAGACAGCCGGCGAGCTCGCTGAGGAGCTTGTCGGTCGCCTCCAGACCGCTCGTGAAGACTTCGCCCTCCTTGGCTCGGCGGGTGAGGCGCATGTCGGGCGAGAGTCGGTAGGGTGAGGCCTTCGGCTGGACCAGCTTGAGCACCTTGGCATGATCGAGCGGGGTGTCCTCGCGCAAGTGCAGCGTGACGCCCTTGGCGCTCGCCTCGCATGCGAGCGCCTTCAGCCGGCGCAGCTCGGTCTTGAGCCGCATGAGGTGCACGAACCGGCGCGCCTCGAGCGGAGGCGGGCCGAAGCGATCCTCCATCTCGACCGCGAGGTCCTGCACGTCCTCGGTCGAGGCGGCACCGGCGAGCCGCTTGTAGAGGGAGAGGCGTACGCCTACATCGGAAATATACTCTTCTGGCAGAAGCGCGTCGGCGTCGAAGGAGAGCTCGGTGTCGACGTCGTGGACCACGGGTTCGCCGCGCAGCTCGTGGACGGCCTCGTCGAGCATCTGGCAGAAGAGCTCGAAGCCAACCTGGGCGACGGTGCCGCTCTGCTCGGCGCCGAGGAGGTCACCGGAGCCGCGAAGCTCCAGGTCGAGCGAGGCGATCTGGAAACCGGAGCCGAGCTCGGTGTGGCGCTCGAGGGCCTCGATGCGGGCACGGGCCTCGTCGGTCATGGCGTTCGGGGGCGGGACGATGAGGTAGCAGTAAGCGCGCTCCTTGGAGCGGCCGACACGGCCGCGCAGCTGGTAGAGCTGCGAGAGGCCGAACATGTCGGCGCGGTCGATGAGGATCGTGTTGGCGCGGGGGATGTCGAGGCCGCTCTCGATGATGGCGGTGGCGCAGAGGACGTCGTAGCGCCCCTCGACGAAGTCGAGCATCGTCTGCTCGAGGTTGTGCTCGCTCATCTGGCCGTGGGCGACGCAGACGCGGGCGCTCGGAACGAGCTCGGCGAGGCGGGCGGCGCGCTCGTAGAGGCCCTCGACGCGGTTGTAGACGTAGAACACCTGGCCGCCGCGGCCGAGCTCGCGGAGGACGGCGTCGCGGAGGACGGCCTCGTCGTGGCGGGTCACCACGGTGCGGATGGCGCGGCGATCGACCGGGGGGGTCGTGATGATCGACATGTCGCGGAGGCCGGAGACCGCCATCTGGAGGGTGCGGGGGATGGGGGTGGCCGAGAGCGTGAGGACGTCGACGTTGGTCTTGAGCGCCTTGATGCGCTCCTTGTGGGTGACGCCGAAGCGCTGCTCCTCGTCGACGACGAGGAGGCCGAGCCGCTTGAAGTGGACGTCCTTGGAGAGGAGGCGGTGGGTGCCGATCACGACGTCGACGCTGCCGTCGCGGAGGCCGCGGGAGACCTCGTCCTGCTCCTGCTTGGTCTGGAAGCGGGACATGACGCGGACCTCGATGGGGTAGGAGGCCATCCGGGATCGGAAGCTGAGGTAGTGCTGCTGCGCGAGCACCGTGGTTGGGCAGAGGACGGCGACCTGCCTGCCGGCGTTCGCGGCGCGGAAGGCGGCGCGGATGGCAACCTCGGTCTTTCCGAACCCGACATCGCCGCAGACGAGGCGGTCCATCGGACGGCCGGACTCGAGGTCGGCCGTAACCTCGGTGATCGCCCGGGCCTGGTCGGGTGTCTCGTCGAAGGGGAAGGTCGCTTCGAAGGCGCGGTAATCGTCGTCCGGAGGTGGAACGGGCTCCGCCGTGGCGGCGCGCCGCTCGGCGTAGAGGCGGAGGAGCTCGTCGGCCATCTTGCGGACGCTCTTCTCGACCCGCGCCTTTGTCTTGGCGAACGTCTGCCCGCCGAGCCGGTCGAGCTTGGGGGCGCCTTCGCCGCCGCTGAATTTCTGGATCTGGTTCAGGCGGTAGACCGGGAGGTAGAGCTTGTCGCCGCCGGCGTACTCGACGGCGATGAGATCGACCGTGGTTGAGCCGACCTGCTTGTGGACGAGGCCAAGGTACCGCCCGATGCCGTGCTCTACGTGGACGACGTAGTCGCCGACGCCGAGGTTGCGGAGGTCCTCGAGGAAGGCCTGCGACGGCTTCGTGGAGGAGGCGGCGGCGCGCGCGGCGCGGCGGTGAGCGCGGGCACCGAAGATTTCCTCCTCCGTGACCAGCGCGAGCCCCTCGGCAGGAGCGATGACGCCGCGCGCAAGAGAGCCCGTGACGACGAGGGCCGTGTCGCGCGGAGAGGCGGAGCTGCTGCCATCGAAGAAAGCGGGGTCGAACGGACCGAGGTTGGCCTTCACCCGCACGTCGCGATGGCGGAGCAGGGCGACGAGGCGCTCAACCTGGGTCTGTGCGCGCGCAGCGATAAGCACTCGTAGGCCTGCTTCTTGCCAAGCGACCACGCGACGAACGAGCGGGTCGAGAGCGCCGTGCTTGCCGCGTGACGCGCGAGCCGTCTTGATGGCGCGCTCGAGGTCCGACTGGTCGCGCGTCGCGAGCGACGGGACGTCCTCAGCGACGACCTCGAAGCGCTCCAGCGAGTTCCGGTTTTCCGCAGCACCCTCAACCCCGGTGCGGTGCAGGGCAAGCACGGTACGCGCGCCGAGCCACGAGGCAACGTGTGCCTCGTCCTCGTAGAAGGAGGCCAGCGGGAAGTGCGGCTCACGGTCCTTGTTGCTCCGGTCGGCCGCAGCGCGACCGAGCTCGTTGCGCACGGCGGCGGTGACGGAGGCCGGGTCCTCAAGGAGGATGAGCGCGTCGTCGGGCAGGTACGACGTGAAGGAGGCCAGGTCGATGAAGGCAGGCAAGTAGCCTTCGGCCCCGAAGAAGGCGCGGCCGCTCGCGACGTCGTCGACCAGCGCGCGCGCCTTGGTTGAGGGGAAGTCGATGACGTCACACGCGGCGCGTACCCGCTGGCGGGCCCGCTCGACATTGGCAGGCGTGAGGATCGCCTCGCGCGCCGGCGGGATCCAGACCTCCTTCACCTCGGTGACCGTGCGCTGGTCGTCGGGGTTGAAGGTCTTGATCGATGCGACGATGTCTCCGTAAAAGTCGATGCGCACCGGCAGCTCGGCGGAGGGCGCCCAGACATCGAGGAGGGCGCCGCGGACGGCGAAGGTCCCGGGGTCTTCTACGAGAGGGCTGCGGACGTAGCCCGATGCACCGAGGCGGGCCGAGAGCGCGTCGCGATCCATCTCCTGCTCGGCGATGACGAGCTCGGCGTGTTCGGTGATCTCGTCCCTGGGTACGACCTTGCGGGCGAGCGCGGTGATGGGGCAGACGAGGACCGACCAGGGAAGGTCCATGCCGAGGTGGAAGAGCGTGGCGAGGCGGGTCTGGGCGCCCCGACGGTCCGGGTTGACATCCGCGTAAGGGCTGGCCTCGTTCGGCAGGTAGAGAAGGACGCGGCCGAACGTGGTCGAGCCGGCGGCCTCGGCGTCATCGGCGTCCCGATCGACAAGCAGGAACGAGGTATCGGCCGCCAGAGCGCGGGCGCTGTCGACGTCGGGAGTGAGGGCGATGATCCGGCGCCCGGCGGCGGCCGCGACGAGGCGACGGATGACGAGGGCACCGGCCGAGCCGGCCGAGCCTGTGACATGACGGGTGCCAGGCGGCGCCGCGGCGAGCTCTGCGGCGAGCTCACGGGGCGTGACGACCCGGCGGTCTGCCGGGAGGTCGAACGACGGGAGCGGCTCGAAGTCGGCCGGCGCGGAGGCGGGCGGGCCGCTGGTAGCGGTATCGTTCGAGGCGCTGTCGTCGACGTGGCCTGAGAGCTCGGCGATCGTGGCGCTGAGCGGGGAGCTCGAGGTGGAAGTGAGGGAGCGCTCGGGGGGCATCGGCGCAGCGCGGTCTAGCATAGGCGGCGCGATTCGACCCGCGGTCTCGACCCGACCGTGGTTGGCGCCGCGCGCGGGGCACAACCCCGCCGTGCTGCGGCCGGGAACGCAACCCCACCGTGCTGGGCGCTACGTGACGCGCACGCCAGCTCGGTCCCGGCCCCGAATCGCCTCTCGTCACGATGGTAATGTCGACTCTCGACTCCACTCCGCGCAGACTTTTCGACCGCTCGGACTCTGTTCACGCCGAGCCTGGCAGCCCCGAGCGAACCCGGGCTGGCGAGCCAGTACGCCTGCCGGCCAGCCGAATCGTCCGTTGTTGCGCATGAATCGAGCCTTGAAGGAGATCGAATGCTTGGTCCCGTCCGTTGCTTGCAACAACGCCGCATCCAGGCGTCAGTCGTGTTGTGCGACGGGCGAACTGAGACTCCTGGTCTCCAATATTAATATAATTGTGTCAATGTGTGCTGGTTCTGCGTCTATGCGGCCGCAGGCTCGCCCTCGTTGACGGTGACCCCGTGGAACACGCGCATCCACCACGTACCCGCTGGGAAAGTTACGTTGCGTACACCTGCACGCCATTGATTGATCGAATGTCGGTATGCGATGCGAAAGGCTTGTACGGCCGCGATGGCGGCGTTCTTTGCGTCTACCTGTCGGCGGCCGACTGCGAATGTTGGATTGAGATCGCGAAGTGGGTCGATGCTCGTTGCTCGCTTGTAAGGAGAAATATTCCTCGCGCGCGCAGCCCCGAGGAAGCCAAGCCTTTGTCGCTTCAGGGTAGCGTGAGCCTGTCTCTCGTGCAGATCGATCCGTCCTGTGATCTCCCGGCGAAATTTGTCGGCATCGGAATCGCTGATCGACGGTGGAAGCGTGATCGCAAGTGCGACGTCGGTTGGCCATTCGGGGCTCTGTGGATTGAAGTATATTTCAGGGCGTTGGGCGCGCAGCACGCCGCAGCCGATGTCGCCGACGAGCACCTTGGCTCCTGGCCACTCATGTGCATGCGGTACGAGACCAGCAGCGACTGGATTTGCGAGGGTGTAAGCGATCTTCTCCACCAGAGCGTCCCGTGTTGCTAGCCGTACCACGCTCGTTGCTCGATCGTCCCACACCGGCCCCTCCCACGCGCGCAAGATCTTGGTCCCGAGAGCGACAAGCCGATGGAATCTCTGCAAAAATCGTGGGAGCTCACCGCGTGTGTCTGTGACAACGATATGAATGTGCGTGGACATCACGCAGAGGGCGTGTACGAGGATACCATAGCGGTGGGCCGAGACGGCCAGGGTATAGATCACGAGCCGTGTGATCGCGGAATCGGGGCGGAAAAGAAAATGCCTTCGCAGTACACGGCGGGTGAGAAGATACGTAGCGCCGGGGACGATCGCACGAGGCTGGCTCATGCCTGACGGGTATGTCAAACGCCGTGCCAGACTCGAAATCGGCCGATTTTTGAGGATTTGGGTGTTCGAGGAGGTGGCGGCCGTCATCCTCTTCGCCACCTGCGCCACCCAATGGTCAGGTCGGGGGGCAGAGCAGGGCGTGTGCGGAGCGCAACGTCAGTCGAGCGCGACGTCGCCGCGACGTCGCAATGTGGCTCGGTGAACGGCGGCTGCTGCGAAGGCCATGGAGGGGATGCTGGCGATGCATCGCGGGCCGGCAACAAAACCAAAGAAAGAGCTCAACAGTTCTAAAGGTGGACCCCGCCTCCCAGCGATACCCCCCACGTAGTCGCCCCTCGCTGCCCGGTCAGCCCGGACGGCGCATCCAGGTTGACGGCAACCTGGGAGCGTACGAACACCGGCTCGAATTCGACATTCGCATACAAGATTGCTGCCCATTGTGAGAAATCTCGCCCTGCGAGCGGTGCCGACTGCGCGAGCATCTGCACTCGCACTCCGGGTGTCAGCAAACCCATCCGCAAACCCGCGTGAGCGGCGGCCACGACCGCCAGCCGAGACGGGTTGGAGTTCACGGAAACGAGCACGGCTGGATCCAGCTCAGCGCCAACGATCACCGGCATGGACAGCTCCGCCCGGCTGCGGAGCAACAGCGCGATCGGGATCGCGTTCGGTGCCCACATCCAGTAATCCGCGAACCCGCGCGCGGCCGTAGCTACCGCGTAGTTGTACTCGGCCTCCGTATTCTTCGGGATGGTGCCAGGGAACGTCGTCACCGGCGGTGCAACCCCGACCCCGGCATAGATCGAGCGGTTTCGCTCCTCGAGAAGCGCCGCCTGCACGGTCACGAACGGATTCCCGAAGCGAAACGATGAGCGCCGCGCCTCGCCCTCGATCCGAAACGTAGTCCAGGCCGAGGTGACGTCCGTGGTTGCGTGCAGCCAGCTGTTCAGGCGAACGCCCCCCGCCACCTGCGGCGCGACATGAATCGTAGCCACCGTCGGGTTCTGCGGCGAGGCTGTGAAAATGCCGTACAGCGCAATATGACCGCGGCCGCCAGGTCGCGACGGAATGTCCCCCGTCATCTGTGCCCAGCTCGGCGCCGCCTCGACCGAGGCAACCACCGTAATCGTAAGCGCGAGCCCGCGCGCTCTCCTCCTCACTTCGTCCTCCGGAACTTCTGCACGCCGCGACCCCTCAGGCTGGTGACGTAGACGCTGCCGTCGTGCCCAACGGCGATCCCGTGCCCCCAGTCGATCTCCCCGGGACCGTCCCCCGATGTGCTCCACCGGTCCACGATCTTCCCGTCGAGGCTCATCCGCAGCACATGCCCCCGAGGCCGCTCTGGATCCTGATCGCCTCCGTCTACAACGTAGATGTGCCGGTCGGGTCCGAAGGCGATCGCCCACGGTCGCCCCAACGCGGCGCTCTTCCACTGCGCCAGGTAGTGGCCGTTCGCGCTGAAGACCTGAACACGCGCGTTCTCCCGGTCCGCCACGTAGACGCGCCCCTCGTCGTCGGTGACGATGCCGTGAGGCGTGTCGAGTTGTCCCGGCCCGAAGCCCTTCTCGCCCCACTCCATGACGAACCCGCCGTCCTCGGAGAAGCGCGCGATCCGCGCATGGTTGTAGCCGTCCGCCACGTAGATATCGCCGTCTAGGCCGAAGGCCACGTTGGTGGGCCGGTCGAGCTGCTCGGGGCTCGTCGCGCACCCGATATCCGCGAGGAGTACGAGGATCCACACACCGATGCCCTTCATGGCGCCTCGCCGAGGGTCATGACCACATCCCCCTCCGCCGTCAGCTTGAACACCCGGTTCTGCTCGGAGTCCGTCACCCAGACGAAGTCGTTGCGATCCACCTCGATCCCGTGTGGATAGAAGAACAGCCCCTCTCCCCACGCGTCGAGCAGCTCGCCCGTCTCTGGATCGAACGCCAAGATCGTGGGTTCGCGGATCGGCGCGTCGTTCCCTGACGTGCGCCCGGCCGCATGGCTCACCAGCACGCGCCCTCGCGCATCAACCGCCACATCAAGCGCTGGGCCGAACACCATCCCGTCAGGGACACGCGGCCACCCGTCCACGACCGCGTACGGCCCTGCAGGCGCGTCGTCCGCCGTCGGCGGTCGCGACGTGCACGCCCCCGCAAGCGCCAACCCTACCAGCCAGCGGCCCCCGCGCTGCGCCCCGGAGACCGACGTTGCGTTGCGAAGCAGCCATCCCATGACCAAGGATAACAATGTTATCCTGGTGGCGTCAACGGGCGAGGCGCGGACGTGGCAGGATGGTGGGCATGGGTGTGATGGATGCGGATGAGCCGGTGGAACGCGTGTTCATGGCGCTCTGCGAGGGACGACTGACGCGGGACGATCTGACGGCCCGCAAGATCGCCGCATTCCTGGGCCAGACGACGATGGTGCTGTATCACCACTTCGGCTCGCTCGACGGATTCCTCATTCGCGTCGATGGCCTCGGTTGGCGGCGGCTCGCGGAGCGCCTCGACGCGCGGGCGCGCGCTGGCGCCGGTGCGCGGTCGCTTGCCGTCGGCTACGTCGAGTTTGCGCTGTGCCATCCGGACCTGTACTGGCTGATGGCTGAGCGCCGCTTCGACCGCGCCCGCCTGCGCGAACAGGGGCGCCTGCGGCTCGCGCGCCCTCTTTGGAGCTCATTCGTCGAGCTCTTGCGTCATCACGGTAGCAGGCGGCCGGAGGAAGATACGTACGTGCTCTTCGCGGGCCTCCATGGCATCGCGATGCTCGCGCTGAGCGGGCGCGCCAACCTGGGTGAGGTTTCGTCCAGGGAAATTCCTTCCGTACTGGCTTTTCCCAACCTGGGTGGAACATCGGCTGGTACCCCAGCTGGTGCCCCAGGTACCCCACTCAACCCGGGTGAGGATCCCAACCTGGGTGAGGGGTCCGCCCCTGAGGATCCCAACCTGGGTGAGGGGTCCGCCGCCAACCCGGGTGAGGGCCCCGTCAGAGATGCGGAGGTGGCCTTCGCCGCGGCACGCCGTCTGGCGGACCTGGTGCTCCCCGCCCGTCCACCCGAGCCGCCCGCCTCCCAGGCGAGCCGCGACCGCGGCGGCCCCGGGCGCCGCGCCTGAGCCGTCCGCCCAGGCGCCTGCCGGTGCCAGGGCGCTCGCTGGACGCTCCGCGCGCGACGCATCGGGTCCTGGCACACGGCTCGCCGGCCAGGAAGAAAGGGAAAGCGCGTCGACGCGCGCCTTCGCGCCGGGCGCATCCCTCGCGCGGCGCGGGGCTTGCGCTGGCGTTGTGCGAGACCGACCCCAGCACATCGCGCCCGTTCGCCGGACAGGCCTCGCAATGTCGGGGAAATCGGCACGTCCTGCGAACTCGCGGCATCTATCTCCTTTCGGAGGTGTTATGCGCGCGCGACGCACGGTCGCTTGGTTGCTCAGCGGGGGGCTCCTCACCGCCAGCGCCGGTTGTGGCAGCGACGAACCGGAGGCGCTCGGCGCAGCTCGGCTCGCGGCCGTCGCGAGCGCCGACCGCACCGTGCACGCGGTCGATGCGCTCGGCGCTCAGCACCAGGCCGCGATCGCCGCCAACGCCGACGCGAGCATCCTCGTCGCGACCTACACCGATCCGCGCGGCGCCCGCGCGAATCCGATCAGCCTGTCCGGCGTTGCGCGCTCCGCCGACGGCGGGAGATCCTTCGCCGAGGTCCTCGGCCCAAGCGGCGCGGGGGCGCTGCCCTCGGTCGCCGGCGGCCAGGTGCTCGGCGCCCCGCGCGTCGTCCACGATCCGACCCGCGACGTGTTCGTCAGCTCCTCCACCTACGTTCGCCCCGCCGATGGCCTCCAGGGCCTCTGCCTCCATGCCTCGAACCCCGGCAGCAGCACGGCCGGCTCCTCATGGTCCGCACCGGTCGAGGTGACCCCCGCCTTCGTCGCGGGGGAGAGCGCCGAGCAGGCCTCCCTCGACGTCAACGCGGCGACCGGGCGCCTCTCCGTTGCCTGGGTTCAGCGCGGCGGAGCGTCTCCGAGGATCCTCTACAGCCACTCCGACGATCTCGGCCAGACCTGGTCGCCCGCGGCCACGATCGCGCAGGCGCCCGCCGGTGGCGATCTCGACGGGCCGAGCGCGCGCATCCTCCCGGGGGCGACCGACAGGGACTCGGTCGTCTATGCTGTCTTTCGCGCCATCGAGCCGGGGACCTCGCTGCGCAACGTCGGTTGCCGCCGGTCGATCGACGGAGGCGTCACCTGGGAGCCGCTCACCCTCCTCGACGAGGCCAGCTACCCCACGGAAGACCAGATCCTCGGCGTCGACCACGGAAGGAGCGCCCCGTCGATCGACGTCGACCAGGCCACGCGGCAGGTCTACGTCGTCTACCAGCGGAGCGGCGCCCACGGCACAGGGGACATCGCCCTGCGCTCCTTCACGGAGCAGTGCACCGCAGGCCCCGCCGTCCTCCTCAACAGCAATCCAGGGCGCGATCGGGCCCAGTTCTTCCCCTTCGTGGCCGTCGACCGAACGACCGGCACCGCGCACGTCGTCTACTACGACCAGGATGTCGACAGCTCGGGCGACCTGACCGAGATCGTCCACACCGCGTCGAGCGATCAAGGCGCCTCCTTCAGCCCGCCTGCGCCGATCTCGGACCACCCCTTTCACGCGGGCCACGGCAACGACGCCTCCCGGCAGAACCTCGGCGACCGCATCGGCGGCGTCGCGCTCGCCGGTGAGCTCTACAGCGTCTTCAGCATGACGGCCACCCCGCCGCGGTTCGACGAGGGGCAGCCGTCGTCGACCTCCCTGATCGCGCCCAACGTCCACCTCGACGTCCTCGACGAGCTCGCCAGCGTCCCGCCGCTGCGCGCGGCCGGCGCCCGGATCGCGGACACCGCGTGCGGCGCCCTCGCGAACGAGCGCGTCGATCCGGGGGAGCTCGTCGACGTCGGCGTCTACCTCGAGAACCACCTCGCCAACCCGATCTCCGGCAGGACGACCGTCTCCCGGATCACCGCCGCGCTGTCCACGGAGACGCCCTCCGTGACCATCGTGAGGGCGAGCGCGCTTTACCCGGATATCGAGCCCCTCCGCACGGTCGCGAGCGACGCGCCATTCGTCCTCAGGACGGGCCGGGACTTCGTTCCTGGAACGCCGATCGATCTGACGCTCACGGTGAGCTCGGCTCAGGGCACGGTCGAGCTGCCGATCCAGCTCGAGACGGGCTCGCCGGGCGCCGCGGAGGTCCTCCTCCGCGAGGACTTCGACGCAGCGAGCGCGCCAGCGCTGCCCTCCGGCTGGCAGTCGGTGCGCGCCGGCGGGACGGCCTCCGCCTCGCCGTGGACCGTCGCGCAGACGCTGACGCCCGGAAACAACGCGGCATTTCACGACGAGGAGGCGGTGACGTCGCTCGTCGCGCTGGTGTCGCCCGCCGTGACGATCCCGGAGAGCTCCGGGAACTCCCACGTCACGCTCGACTTCGATCTCACCTACGAGCTGGAGGACGATCCGCAAAAGCTCATCCAGGCGTTCGACGGTCTGACGCTGCGCGTGGAGGATCTCACGGCCGGCGCCGTGCCCCGGGCGGTGCTCGCGGAGGCGTTCGCCGAGCGGATCGTCACCGGCGGGAGCCACCACTTCCCAAAGCACCTTCCAGCCCGCGACGACCCGGACTACCTGGAGGATAACGCGGTATGGTCCGGCAGCTCCAGCGGGAGCAAGCGCGTGTCGATCCGCTTCCCTGGCGCGGGGATGCGCGGGCGGACCGTGAGGCTCCGCTTCGACTACACGCAGGACGACAGCCGGGTCTGCACGGATATCGGGCGCCCCGGGCCGTGCGGCGTCGCGGTCGACAACATCGTGTTCGCGGCGGTGCCGGTCGTGTCCGGGGCCTGCGGGGCGGATCTGGCCATCACCCAGACGGCCGCGCCGGATCCTGTATCGCCGGGCGCGCAGCTCACGATGACGATCGACGTCGCCAACGAGGGGCCGGGCGATGCGAGCGACGTCGTCGTGTCGTCCGTGCTGCCCGCCGGGGCGAGCCTCGCCAACGCCTCGGGGACCGGCTGGACGTGCGACCTGGCCGGCGGAGAGCTCGTGTGCCGGCGCGCCTCGCTCGCCGCACGGGAGAGCTCGTCCATCGCGGTCACCATGGTCGCGCCCACGCTCCCGCCGCCCACGGTCGACGAGGAGATCGAGAGCACGGCGAAGGTGAGCTCGAGCGAGCACGATCCGGCGCCGGAAAACAACGAGAGCGGCGTGGGCATCGACGTCTCCGTGCCAGCGCGCCTGATCGGCTATCTCACGGTCCTCGGCGAGCGCATCGCCGGCGAGGATCTCGCCTATACGGCGCTCATCAGCAACACGGGTGGGCGCGTGCAGCCCGACAATGCAGGGTTCGAGTTCGTGGACGTGCTCCCGCCCGAGCTGCTGCTGGAAGGCGCGTTCGCGGACAAGGGCGCGGTCTCGGCCGATCCCGCCACCAACACGGTGGGCTGGGACGGCGAGGTCGAGCCGGGGGAGTGGGTGGCGCTCACGATGGAAGCGATCCTCCTTCCCCTGACCGACGGACTCGTCGTCACGAACCAGGGCACGCTCTTCTTCGACGCGGACTCCGACGGCGTCAACGAGTCGAGCGCGATGACCGACGAGCCCCTGTTCGCCGGCGCGGCCGATCCGACGGTGCTCACGGTGAGGCCCGCCGTCTGCGGCGATGGCGAGCTCGGGCTCGGCGAGCAGTGCGACGACGGCAACCTGCGCAACGGCGATTGCTGCTCGGATCTGTGCACCGCCGAGCCGCCGACCACGATCTGCCGCATCGCGACCTCGCTGTGCGATCCCGGGGAGTATTGCGACGGCGCAGGCAGCTGTCCCGCGGACGTGAGCCTGCCGGACGGCGCCAGCTGCGATGATTTCGATGTCTGCAATGGCAGCGAGGTCTGCTTCCAGGGACTCTGTCTGAGCGACATCCCGCTCTACTGCGACGACGGGGATCCGACGACCACGGACGAATGCCATCCCTTCTTTGGCTGCCGGAACACGCCGAACAGCGCCACCGCGGGAGGGGGCGGTGGCGGCGACGGCGGAGGGACTGCAGCAGGCGTGGGCGGCGGCGGCGCAGCAGGCGGCAGCGGCGCAAGCGGCGGCGGCGCAGGCGGCGGCGGCGACGCCGGAGGACCGGCCCAGGGCGCCGGAGGCAGGGGCGACGGCGCCGGCGGCGATTGCTCCACCGATGCCGGCGGGGCGGGCGGCACAGGGGTCGGCGGTGGCCGAGATGCGGCGGGTGGGGGTGGGGAAGGGGGAGGGGGCCAATCCGAGGGAGGAGCGCCCCCGGGCCACTGCTGCTGTTTGGGCGTCAGCTGCGCGTATGCCGTCATCGGCGGTGAGACCGGGCACGCGTCAGGAGCGGCCCGCGCGCTCGCGCTGTGCGGCGTCCTCGTGGCGCTCGGCAGCGCGCGCCGCGCCCGCCGCCGTCGCTGATGACGGCGGCGCCCGCGCGCCCTGCGATCACCTGTAGAGGAAGACCCCCTTCAGATCCTCGGTCTGCGAGATGGGCGTGCCGTCCTTCTTCGAGGTGGTCCTGAACTGGTAGATCATCCCCGGGATCAGCGCGGGACCGTCGTAGTCGACAGAGACGTTCTTGCTCCCCGACACACCGGGCACCTCCAGGTTCTCCCAGATCTTCGCGCCGAGCGCGTCGAACAATCTCACCTCGTACAGATCTTCGCTGGAGTCGTCCGCGAAGACGAACGTCGGTGTCCCGCTCACCTCCTCCAGCGTGCTCGCGCCGGGCGAGACCACGCCGAGCGCGCCCGTCACCTTGAACGACTCCTGGACGGGCAGGTCCTGGCCGGCGACGGTGATGCGCACGATCTCGGTCCCGCCAATCGACGTGTCAGGATCCCGCACGAGCGCGTCGTCCTCGAACGCGGCGAGGACCACGTAATCGCCATCGGGCACCCCGGCGATCGAGAAGTCGCCGGTGACGTTGCCTTGCCGGAGCCCTCGCGGGGCCTCGCCGCGCGCGGTCGCCTCGTCAAAGGTATCGGCCACGACGAGGATGACCGAGGTCTCGCTCCCCCCTGGAGCATTCACGATCTCGACCTTGCCGCTCACCACCGCCGTCGCGTCTCCGGTCGCGTGGAGATCCACGCCCGTCGTCTCCTTGCCGGCGCTGACCGTCGCGCTCGCCGTGTCGAGCGCGAGGTCGGCGGCATAACCTTTCACCGTGACGTCGCCCGCAGCCACGTTGTAGATGGTGTAGCTGCCGTCGAGATCGGCCGCGCCGGTGGCGCCGCCTGCGACCAGCAGCGTCCCGCCAGGCTGGTCGGCGTGGACGACCCCGGAGATGGAACCGAGCCCCTCGCTGTCCGAGAGCGGCAACAGCGAGATCTCCGTCGCCGCCGACTCGATCGCGGGCGGTTCGCCCGCCGCCGTGGAGAGGTCGATGGGCAGCGCGACCCGCGGCGCCTTCGGGAACGTCTCGTACGCCTGCGCGTCGGCGCGCAGCGTGATGTTGGCCTCGATCGGAGCGCCGCTCGCGTCGCGCCGCGCGGGCACGACGAGCTCATAGGTCCCGTCGGCCCCGGTGACGGCCACCCGGGAGATCACCGCGTCGCTCGGGTCCCGGGCGAGCACGCGCGCGCCCGCGATGGCCTTGTCGTCGAGCGAATCGTAGACGCGCCCCCTCAGGGTCACCGGCTCGAAGCAAGCGGGCTCGGCGCCCTCCACCTCCTCGCACACCTGCGGTGCGGCGCACCCTGTCTGCGCGGCCACCGAGCAGCTCTGCGGCTGACCCTCATCGTCGCCGCCGCACCCCATCCCCATCAAGGCGCACAGCAATCCAACAGATATCGAGCGCATCACCATCGACTCGTCTCCTTTCAAACCACGTCTTGTCGCTGCAGGCTCAGCTTCTCAGCTCGTGAGCGGCCAGCGCCGCGGCCTGCGATCCTGTCGCCGCTCCGAGCAGGGACAGTGAATCACGAAGGCGCGGCGGGCACCGAGCAGGGGGAACACATCCCTCCGGTTCTTCTGTGTCTTTCACGGTTCAATCCCTGTCCTCGAATCCAGGGAGAACCCGGGCAAACGTAGGGCTAGTTCAAGATGACCTGGCAGCAGCCGGTGATGCAGTAGTAGCCTGCGTCACAAGGCTCCTGGCCGGAGAGCCCGCACGGCTGGATCCCCGCCGCGCACTGGCCTTGGGGCTCGCCGGTGGGCCCGCCGCCGCTGCCGGTCGCGTCTCCGCCGCCGCCTGTCGCGGCTCCGCCTCCAGCTCCGCCGCCCCCGGCGCCGGTGCCGGACTCGAAGCAGTCGTCTGGCAGCGTGTCCTTGCCAAGGCACAGCTCGCAGCGGCCGCACTCGTTCAGGCAAGCATCCACGGGCGTGCAGGGCTCGCAGCGGGCCGGGTCGGACTCGTGGCCGCGCGAGCAGGAGCCTTCACCGGTGCCATCGGCGTCGGAGCCGAGCCAGACGTACTTGCCGCCGCCCGCCGGCAGCTCGCAGCAGCCGAAGCAGTCGCAGCCGTTCGGCGTGAGCGGACCGCAGATCGTATGGCACATATCGGACTGCTCGTCGTTGAGATCGCTGCAGCTCTTGCCATCGGCGCCCGGCGTCGAGGCCCCGCTGTCATAGGCGCACATCGTCCCGTTGATGGACTCCGGGTGAAACCCGGGCGCGACCTCGTGCTCATCGCACTTGTGGTTCCAGTGGCAATCGTCGTTGCCGGAGCCGGAGTCCTGGTCGAAATAACAGTCGACGGTGCACGCCGGCCCCGCCTGGCCGGGGATCCCGCCGTAGTAGCTGCCCTCGGTGTTGTCGCAGGGGCCGAGGCAGTCCGGATCCTGCGCGTCGAGGAGCCCATCGTCGTCGTTGTCGACGAGATCCCCGCACGCGTACATCTTGCCCTGGCACTCGACGATGCTCGTCGGGGTCGCCATGCCCCCGCCCGCAGCGCCGGTGCCGGCCCCTCCGCCGCTCGCGGTGCCGCCGCCGCTCGCGGTGCCGCCGCCGCTCGCGGTGCCGCCGCCGCTCGCGGTGCCGCCGCCGCTCGCGGTGTCGCCTCCTCCCGCGCCGCCGGATGGGGCGGCGCCGTCAACGGTGCTGTCGCTACAGCCGGCGCTGAGGGTGAGTCCAAACAGGGCGGTCACCAACGAGAGAGAGAGAGCTAGGCGCATGGTGTCTCCAGAGGTGGCTCAGGCGCTCCCGTCCGCAGCGCGAGCTGCGGAGCGGGACTACCGGCGCGTTCATCCGGAGCAGTTCCGCCGCGGTCAGGTCACGGCTCAGAAAAATGACCGATCGCGAAAAAAACGCGGAGCCATCGCGAAACCGGCGTGTGGTCGTGGGGTGATAACCCACGTTGTGCTCGCAGTTGTCTCTTCGTCTTCCAGGTGGCAACCGAGCGGGCACGCTCGTCGCTCTCATGGGGTCGCGTGCCCGCTGCGCGCCAGGGCAGCGCGCAGCGGCGGTCACGCCGCGTGGTCGCGCCGCCTTCGGGCGCCCAGGCCCAGCGCGCCCGCGAGGAGCGCCACGAGGCCGACGAGCGCGCCGCCGCGCTCGCCTCGCTGCATCGCGCAGACCAGCCCGGACGAGACCTCCGGCTCCGTGGACCCGCCGCCGCTGCTGCCCGCACCGCCGCTGTCGTCGCAGGCGTCGCCGACCCCGTCGGCGTCGCCATCCCCCTGATCCGCGTTGGCCGCGAGCGGGCAGTTGTCGTCGCCGTCCGGGACGCCGTCGTTGTCGTCGTCCGCGTCATCGACGTCGCAGGCGTCGCCTTGATAGTCCTCGTCGTTGTCGGCCTGATCCGCGTTGGGGACGGAGGTGCAGTTGTCCTGCTCGTCCGGGACGCCGTCGTTGTCGTCGTCGTCCTCGCAGGCGTCGCCCTGGCCGTCGCCGTCGCTGTCGGCCTGATCGGGGTTGTACTCCTCGTCGCAGTTGTCCGCCGCGTCGCTCAGGCCATCTCCGTCCACGTCCTCGCAAGCGTTGCCCACGCCGTTGTCGTCGGCGTCCGTCTGATCGGGGTTCGGCACGTGCGGGCAGTTGTCCGTCTCGTCCGGTATGCCGTCGCGGTCGCCGTCGACGTCGGCCCCGAGGTCGCAGGCGTCGCCGCGGCCGTCGCCGTCGCCGTCGGTCTGATCCTGGTTGGGCACGTGCGGGCAGTTGTCCTCTGCGTCCACGACGCCGTCGTTGTCGTCGTCGTCCTCGCAGGCATCGCCGGTGCCGTCGCCGTCCGTATCTTCCTGGAACAGATTGGGCACGACGGCGCAGTTGTCCTCCACGTCGACCACGCCATCGTCGTCGCTGTCGGGATCGCAGGCGTCCCCGAGGCTGTCCCCGTCCGCGTTCTCCTGGCCAGGGTTCTGATCCACAGGGCAGTTGTCCTCTGCGTTGCGCAGCCCGTCGCCGTCGGTGTCGATGTCGGGCTCGCAGAAGTCGCCGACGCCGTTGCCGTCGCCGTCCTCCTGGTTCGGATTGCGCGTGGCAGGGCAGTTGTCGCAGAGATCGCCGATCTTGTCGTCGTCTCTGTCCTGCTGGAGCGAGTTCGGGACGTCGCGACAGTTGTCGACGTCGTTGTCGATGCCGTCGCCGTCGTCGTCACCGGCCTCACAAACGTCGCCGGTGCCGTCTCCATCGGAGTCCACCTGATCGGCGTTCGCTGTGCCAGGACAGTTGTCATCGGCATCCAGGACACCGTCGTTGTCGTCATCGTCGTCGCAGGCGTCGCCGGTGCCGTCCGCCTCCGCATCCGACTGGTCCGGGTTCATCGCGACAGGACAGTTGTCGCACGCGTCGCCGACGCCGTCGGAATCCGAATCCCGCTGATCCCGATTGATAGCGGACGGGCAGTTGTCGCACGCATCGCCGAGAACATCGCCGTCGGCATCTGCCTGGTCCGGATTCTGGGTCTGCACGCAGTTGTCCAGGGGATCCACGACCCCATCCAGATCGGTATCAGGGTCCTCCGCCCAGCCTGTTGCTGGCAGGATCAGCCCGAACAGGCCCGCCACGAGCCCCACCGAGAACCGTCGCCCGCGCGACCGCACGCCCCTCGTCCCCGCACGTTTCATCGCGCCTCCATTCGTCATGGCCTTCATGGCGACAGCTTGGTCACGAACACGTCCGTGCCCTCGCCTCCCTCGATCCGCTTTTCCCCGAACGTCACCTTCCCGGTGAACGCGCCGGTCACGTAGACCTGCCTGTCGCGATCGATGGCCACGCCCGTCGCCCGGTCCGCGCCGGCGCCGCCGAAGCGGTGGCTCCACCGGTAGCCGCCCTCCGGATCGAGCTTGGCCACGAACACGTCGTCGTCCCCCGCGCTCGTCACCGACCCGTCCGCCAGCGTCGTGTCTCCGCGGAACCCCCCCGCGACGACCACGTCCCCCGCGCCGTCGACGAGGAGCTGCCCCAGCGACGCGCCGTCCTCGCCGATCACCCGGCTATAGATGTGCTCTCCCGTCGAATCGAGCTTGGCCACGAACACCGCCTGGTGCTCTCCGGCCGCCCGAGGGCCCCCGCCGAGATCGATCGTCGCGCCGAACTCCCCGCCCACGATCACGTTGCCCGCCCCGTCCACCGCGACCGCCTTGGCCCGCTGCGGCCCCGCATCGCCGAAGCGCTTGCTCCAGCGGTGCTCGCCGAGCGCGTCGAAGCTCGCCACGAACACATCGAAATCCCCGGCGCTCTCCAGCGGCTCGCCGCCCAGATCGAGCGTGCCGGCGAAATCTCCGATCACGATCGCGTTGCCGCGCTCGTCCATCGCCACGGCGCGGGCCTGCTGATCGAAGCCGTCGCCGAACCGCTCGGTCCAGAGCGGCGCGCCGTTGTCATCGAAGCTCGCCAGGAACACGTCGCTGCCACCGGCGCTCTCGAGCCGGTCCTCGCCGACGTGCAGCGCGCCCGAGAAGCGGCCGGCCACGACGAGGCGCCCCATCGCCGTCGCCGCCACGCTCGTCGCCGCCTGGAAGCCGATGCCCCCGAGCGGCTGCAGCCACAGCTCCTGCCCCTCCGCGTCGAGCCTCGCGACGTAGCCGTCTCGCCCGCCGGCGCTCGTCCGCGGCTCGCCGCCGAACTCCAGCGTGCCGGAGAACTCCCCCGCGACCAGGAGGCCCTCGTTCCCGTCCGGCACGAGCGCGTTCACCGTCTGCGGATCGAACGCACCGAAGCGCTTCAGCCCGAGCCCCGACCCGTCGCTCGCCGAGAGCCGCGCCCAGAAGACGTTCTCCTCGCCGATCGGGGTCACGCTCTCGTCGTCGAGGGCCACGTCCTCCGCCTTCGTGAGCCTGCCAAGGAGCGCCGCGGTGCGGTCGTCGGCGACGGCCACGCTCGCCCCTGCACGCTCCCCGTCGCCCCCGAGCGCGCGCGCCCACTGCACCTCGCCGCCCGACTGCGGCGCGCCGCCGCCGCCTTCGCCGCCGGCCCCCGCAGGGGTCGACAGGCTGAGCTCGGGAGCGCAGCCGAGCACCGCAGCGCCGAGCGCCGCAGCGCCCACCATCACGACGCCAAGCGCCGCGCCGGCTGTCGCCGGGTAGAACCGCCGTACCCTCATCAGAACACCCCCTGCCACACCACACCCTGCGCCGTGGGCGTCGCGATTGGCACGAGCGACGACGCCCGCTCGCCGCCCGCCCCGGGCCGCAGGAGGATGCCGCCCAGCGCCGCGCCCACGCCGGCGAGGCCGACCGCGCCGAGCGTCACCGACAGCCCCAGGCTGCGGTTCCACCGCGCCCGGAGCGCCTCCATGCTCTCGAAGTCGTGGACGCCCCGATCACACACGGACCCGGGGCACTCGTCCTCGACCCGAGCCCGCGCGGCCATGTGGTCGGCAGCGAACACCGCGCCCCCCGCGAGCGCCGCGAGCCCCACGCCGCCCGCCGTCCATGCCCACAGCGGCACCGGCGCGCGGGGCTCCGTCGGCGCGTCCACGGGTGGCAGCTGCCCTCCGCCCACGTTTGCGCCCATACTCCCACCCGCGGCTGCGCCTGCCTTCGGCTCGGTCGACTGCCCCGGTACGAGGCGGATGCGGACCTCCACCGGCGCGCGCTCCGCCTGCTTCAGCGTGACCTCGCGCCGCGCCGTCTGGAAACCTGGCGCCGTCACCACCACCTCGTGGCGACCGGGGTTGAGCTTGCGCGGGTAGGGGAGCGCCGCGCGGGGGATCGGCTGGCCGTCCACGCGCGCCTCGAGCTGGTCCAGCGCCGGGCCCTCGACCCGCAGCTGGAGCGACGGGATGCGCGCCTCGAGCTGCTCGACCATCGCCGCGGCGGCCGCCCGCGCCTGCGTGAACACCGGCGGCTCGTCGCTCCCGAGGGGCAGGTGAACGACCTCGTAGGCCGTCTCCCGGGCCTCGATCAGGCGACCGAGCGCCTCGTCGGCACGCGCGAGATCGAGCCCCGTCGTGGGGGCGCGCACGAGCGCATGGGCCGCCTGGAAATCCTCGCGGGCGCCGGCGACGTCCCCCGCGTCGCGCTTCTTGCGCCCCTCGATGAGGAGCGTTCGCGCGGTCTGCCGATCGGCCGCCGAGGGCTCGGCCCGCGCCGGAAGCGCCCCGGCGACCGAGAGGACAGCCAGGGCTATGCCTGCGGCGCGGGAGGCACGGGGGCGCAACAATTTCATCTCATCACCAAGCCGCCCGGGACAGCCCCGGACTACTCGATCATGATCGCACGCCGCTCGCGCGGGGGTCAACTACGCCAGCGCGCGCATCGTGCTCATGGGCCCATGGCACGCGCATCGCGTATGGCGCCGATCGTATTGATCATGTCGATCACGTCGATCCACGACCATTGCGTTCACCGGTTGTTGGCGTTCGCGACTCGCTCCGTTCACGTGGCCGGGCGACTCTGGGACAGGGGCACGGCCGCCGGCTGGCCGGCGACCCCCTCCCGCTCCCTCGGCGGCGAAACCGATCCTCCGGCGCTGAGAGGCGCCTCGCTCGGCGCGATCGGCCTGAGATCGGCCGTCGCCGGGCCTCGGAGGACGCGGCCCATGGCGTCGAAGCGGGCGCCGTGACAGCGGCAGTCCCAGCTGCGCTCCGCGGAGTTCCACGAGACCACGCCGCCGAGGTGGGTACACATGGCCGACATCTCGTGGATCTGCCCTTGCGGATCCCGGTAGATGGCGAGCTTCTTCAGGCCCCTGCGCACGACGGCGCCGGCGCCGGGCGCGATCTGCGCCACGTCAGGGACATCGCCCTTGCCGAGCCATGAGGCGTACTGGCACGCGACATTGAGGTTCTCCTTCGCGACCTCGGAGACGGCGGCCAGGCTCAGGTTGACGCGGGTGGGATCGAAGAGCGACGCCATCCGGCTGTCGCGGCCCTGCACGAGGTCGGAGATCACGAGGCCCGCGATCGTCCCGTGCGTCATGCCGTTGCCACAGTCGCCCGTGGAGATGAGGATCCTCGATCTCTTCTTGATGCGACCGATGTACGCGAGGCCGTCGGCCGTCTCCATCACCTCGCCGGACCAGCGGTGCAGCACCTCGCCGGCCTGCGTGAAGCGCTCTCTCGCCCACGCCTCGAGCCGCGCGTGGCGCTGGTCCGCGTCGCTGGCCTGTCCGGTCTTGTGGTCCTCTCCTCCCACGAGGAGCACCTCGTCAGGGCCGTCCGCGCCGTTGATGTTGGCGAGGCGGACGTAATGGAACGGTTCGGCCGTGTCCCAGTAGAGCCCCGGTGGGACGGCGCCCCGCGGGATGCGCAGGCCGACGACGTAGGTCCGGTAACCGGCTTGCTTCAGGTGCACGGCGATGCGCGGAAGGAACGGGGAGTTCGTGGCGAGCACGGCCTCGCTGGCGATCACCCGGTGCCCGCGCGCCGTCTTGACGACCACCCCGTGAGGCACGGCGTCCTCGTCGACGTCGACCACGTGCGCGAGCGTGTAGAGCCTGCCGCCGTCGCGCTCGATCGCCCGCGCGAGCCCCGCGAGGTACCTGCGGATATGAAACTGCGCCTGATCGGGGAAGCGGACCGCGGGCCCCGTATCGAAATCGAGCAGCGGCGCGCGGTCGACGTAATGGGTCGAGCCGAGCCCGGCGCGGTGCGCGGCCTCGATCTCGTCCCGGAGGGTGGCCGGGGGCGACCCCGGGGCTGTGAACAGATAGCCGTGGACGCGCCGGAAGTCGCAGTCGATCTTCTCTTCCGCGACGAGCCGCTCGATCGTCTCGATGGCCGCCGTGTGGCTCCTTGCGGCGAGGCGCAGGCGGCTCTTGCTGTGCAGCTTCGCGAGCGAGGCCCAGCGCCGGTCGAGCGCGTGCGTGATGTGCGCGGTGGTGAGCCCTGACTCGCCCCCGCCGATGGCGCCGTTGTCGAGGACGACGACGCGTTTGCCGGCCTTCGCGAGGAGATACGCCGTCGTCAGCCCGGCGATCCCCGCGCCGACGACGCACACGTCCGCCTCGTGGTCGGTCGCGAGGGGGGTCATCGGAGGGATGACGGCGTGGGTCCAGGCGGTGTTCTTATCGTAGGCTCGCTCCGTCATAGGCGCTCCGCGTCTGGACGCCGAGCGCTTTGGCCCGGCGCTTCGTCTCGGTGATCGGTCGTGGGGTCCGCCGTCCGGGAGGCGTGATGATCCGCCGCGCCAGATGCCCTGGATGCGGCCTCCATGGCCGCCGCGCCGCCGGCGCGCGCGGGGGGACGCGCGCCGGCGGCGCTCTTCGTTCGCGCGCGAATGCGCGCCCGGGTGAGCTCGTCAGTCCCCTCCCGCGGGTCGGCGGAGAGGTGGTTGAAGCGAGCGGGCGACAGGCGGGTGAGCGGGCGAGCGCCGTGCCGACGCTCGCCCGCGCGGCCCCTGTCGCCGCTGCACGGGAAGGGCGTGAGCGTAAAGAGAGCCGTGTCGCTCCTGAGCCAAGCCACCCACATCACTCGCAGAACGATGCAGATCGCGTACCGCGCCCACCGCCGCCCGGCGCGGCTTGTATGTTGGACGTGCCGCGGGGCTCGCGGTGGGGCATTCTGCCACGATGGGGCAAACCTGCGACGCGCGCGGCGCGGGTCCGAGGCCATCGCGGGCCGTGTGCAAGAGAACGGTTGGTCAGCGGGGAGCCCCTTCCAGGCGAGGCGCGCCGTCCAGGCGGGACGCGTCGTTCCGGCGGATCCAGGGATAGCCGATCGTTGCCACGAATTCGCCGCGACAGCTGCTTGATTCGATCCGCGCGCACGCGTACTTGACGTCCACGACACAGCAGATTGAGGACGTTCGACAGCCCACAGCGAGGGGGTGCCGGACCGGCCTTGGCTCCACCGAGCGCCCGCGGCTCGGGCTCTTCGTCGAGACATGGAGGATGGATGAAAGCGCACTTGGTGACGAACGTGGCTCGGATTGCTCTTCTGACGAGCATGGGACTTCCCCTGGGCTGCAACGGCTGCGACTCGGAGCCTGAGGACGGCGTCACCTCGTCGGCGAGCGGCGTCGGAGGCGCCGGCGGGCAAGGCGGCGAAGGCGGCGAAGGCGGCGAAGGCGGCGTCGCCGGGCAGGGCGGGGCCGGAGGCGGCGGCGGGCAAGGCGGTGAAGGCGGCGTCGCCGGGCAGGGCGGGGCCGGAGGCGGCGGCGGGCAAGGCGGTGAAGGGGGGGCCGGCGGCAGCGGTGGAGTCGGCGGCGCCGGCGGCAGCGGTGGAGTCGGCGGCGCCGGCGGCAGTGGTGGAGTCGGCGCCGGCGGCAGCGGTGGAGTCGGAGGTGCGGGGGGGCAAGGTGGCGAAGCGGGCGCCGGTGCATCAGGTGGAGTGGGGGGCGCAGGCGGCGACGGGGGCGCGGGCGGCAGCGGCGGCGGCGAGCCTCCAGCGTTCCTCGGAGATGCCCTGTGGGGGCTCGGCGCCGGCGAGGCGAAGAACGAGCGAATCGAGGCGATCGCGGCGGATCCGCACGACGACGTCGTCCTGGTCGGCGGCTTCGAGACGGCGATCAACTTCGGCGGCGAGGCGGACGCCCTCGCGAGCGACGGTGGTCTCGACCTCTTCGTCGTGAAGCTCGACGCGGCGGGAGGACACGTCTGGAGCAGGCGTTTCGGGGGCAAGTCCGATCAGGTCGCGTTCGCGGTGGCCACGGATTCGATCGGCAACGTCGTCGTCGCCGGGGAGTTCGAGGGAACCCTCAACTTCGGCGCGGACGCGAGCACGGAGCTCGTGAGCGCCGGTGGGAAGGACCTCTTCGTCGCCAAGCTCGACGCCGACGGCAACCACCTCTTCAGCAAGCGCTTTGGCGGCGAGCTCGACCAGGGCGCCACGGCCGTGGCCGTCACCGAGGCGGGCGAGATCGTCGTCCTCGGCATGGTCGACGGCAGCATCAATTTCAGCGAGGCGCCCGGGACCGCGCTCGAGGGGAGCGGCGGTCTCAACGTCGTCGTGGCGAAGCTCGACGCCGGCGGCGGCCACCTCTGGAGCCGGCGGTTCGGGTCCGCGGAGAGCTGGCAGCGCTTCCGCAGCATCGCGGTCGGCGAGTCGGCCCTCTACGCGGCCGGCGCCTTCGGCGGAAGGCTCGAGATCGACGGCCACGTCGTGGAGAGCGCCGTCGACGGCTCGCGCGACGACGAGCCGATCTACGGCATCGATGGGCTCGTCCTGCGGTTCGATCTCGCATCGGGCAGCCTCGTCTGGGGTCGGTCGCTGGGCGCCGCTGGCGAGCAGTTCGCCAAGTTCATCGGCCTCGGGCTCGGCGGCCATCCGGTCGTGCTCGGCAACTACAGCGCTCCGTTCCGCGTCGGGCCCACGGACATCGAGCGCGCCGCCGTCGGGGATTACGACCTCTACCTGGCCCGGCTCGACGCAGAGACCGGTGAGCCGCTCGCCGCCCGTGGGCTCCCGTCCGCGGGCGACGAGTTCGTCTGGGGCTTCTCGCAGGACCCCTGGGGCAACCACGTGCTGAGCGGTTACTTCACGGAGGCGCTCGAGCTCGGCGGGGCGCCCGTGGAGATCGAGCCCCCCGAGTCGGGCGATGCGTTCGTCGCGAAGCTCAGTCCGGACTTCTCCGAGGAGCTCTGGTCCGACGTCTACCGCGATGGGGTCTTCTGCTTCTCGACGGCCCAGGCCGTCACCGGCAGCGGGAACACCGTTGCCGCTGGCCTCTTCCACGGCGAGCGGATCGAGCTCGGCGGCGGCCTCCCCGCCATCGAGCACAGCGCGCCTGTGGGCGATCTCAGCAACGGCGACGTCTTCCTCGTCACCCTGTCGCCGTGACGGACGATCGGGCGCGCAGGCACCCCCGCGCGCCCGATCACCGGCGGCGATGTGCCGCAGCGCTGCTCAGTTCGTCTCGTGGCGCGGCCCGACGGCGTCGGCGTGCCGTGCGGCGCTGCTGCCCTGCTCGCCCTCGCGCTCGCTCTCCCCCGGCGCGCCGCTCTGCCCGTCGCCGCGCGACTCGCCGCCCTTGCGGCCGATCTGCGCCATGTGTCCGCGGTTCTGGCTCACGGCCGCGCCGCCCTTGCGGCCGATCGCGGCCATGTGCTCGCGATTCTGGCTCACGCTCGCGCCGCCCTTGCGGCCGGCCGCGCGGGCCTCCTCGGAGCTGAACTCGTGGGCCGTGCCCTTCTCGTGCGCGGCCTTGCCGCCCATGCTCGCGATCGCGCGTTGCTGCTTCTGGTCCATCGCGGCGAACCCACGACTGCTGCTCTGACCGTGTTGCTGTGCCATGAGTCGTCTCCTTGGTGTCTGGGCGCATCGCTTCAGCGCCCTCACGGGGCGACCCAGGCGTGGTGCCCTGTGGGATCGTCGCTGAACGATGTCGGCTCCTCCGGGGGACTGCAACGTGAGTGCCATGAAGAGGGATCCATGGCCACGCGACGTGACCGGCGCGGATCCAACGGGGCTTCCGCGGATTCTCGTGAGCGCCCGGGAGCGTCCAGGGTGCGCTCCAGCAGGGTGAGGTGACCGCGATCCTCCGCGCGCGCCCGGGGAAGACGCGGTTTCTGCGCCGACGTGCGCAGCGCCGATCGCGTTGCGTCCAGCGCCGCTCAGCCCGGCCGAGACCGGCGTTCCAGCGGACGCCCCGCCGCGCGGCAGACTGCCCCACCGGTCGTGAGCGCGCGGGCCATCGCGCCTCGTCCGCGCCGCGCGGTCGAAATCCCACGGCGCCCTCTCGTGTGGACGACTCCAGCGCTCGCGACGTCGCCGACGTCACGGCCGCCGGGCCGCCGCGAGGATGAGCTCCGGTGCCCAGCGTGCTTGACGGCGCGCGTTCTCGATCGCCATCGCCGATCCCCCGACCGGCGTTGTCGGGCGCAGCCGTCCCGCAGATCCAGGGCGCCGCAGCCGCGCAGATTCTGCGCGTCCGGGAGCCCGGGCAGCCCAACCTGGGACGCGACAGCGTCGTGGTGACGCGTAGGCCCTGCGCCGCTGCGTCGCCGCGTTCGCATGCGAGCGGTCCGCCGAGGCGGCGGTTGGGCTGTCGCACGAGCGCCATGCCGGGGGCGTGGAGGCCCGTACCGCTGTCAAGCGGCGCGAAGCGGCCCGTCAAAAACTCGACATCCGTGTGGCCCCCGAGTTGCTCCGCCTGCTGCCTCCCGGTCGCTGGAGCGTCACCGATGTCACGGTGACGCCACGCGTGAACACGTGATACAGAGCGGCCCGGCGTCATCAGCCCATGCGCACCATGCCATCCCTGGAACGTCCCCGAATGCAAGAGAGGCTCACAACGGACTGCGATGAGGTCGCCGGCTCCGGCGGGCTGGTCGACGTCGAGCGCGAAGGCGCGCTGTTGAAGGACGCTCTGCGCGGCCTGGTCGGCGTGTTCGCTCTCCACGACGCGATCCTCATCGGCTATCTCGCCTTGACGACGATCTTCCTGCTTGGCGCGCCGCCGACGGAGCTGCGAGCGCAGTGCATGAACCGCAATCTGGCGGGCATCGCCGCCCTGGTGTCCGTCTGCGTGCTCGTGCGCCGCGCCACGTTCCTGGCGCCCTTGCTGCGGAGCGTCCTTTACCGACTCTCGCTCGTCGGCGCCTTCCTCCTCAACTACCTGTCGCTGCGGACCCTCTTGCCGGCGGTCCGGAGCGATAGCGTCGACGCGGAGCTCCTCCACCTCGATCTCCTCCTCTTCCGCGTCGAGCCAGCGCTCTGGATGGAGCGCTTCAACACGCGCCCGATCGTGGAGTGGTTCTCCTTCTTCTATTTCAGCTACTTCTTGATCTGTTTCCTCTCGATGGTGCTGGCGGTATGGGTCGCCCGCCCAGGCCGGGGGACGACGGAGTACGCGGTCGGCTCCACGATCGTCTACTGTGTTGGCCAGCTCGGTTACATGGCGGTCCCTGCGTACGGCCCCATCCAGGCGCTGAGCCACCTCTATCAGGGGCCGCTGGACGGCGGCTTCTTCTGGGGCTGCGTGAGCAGCGTCGTGCAGGCCGGCGGCGCGATGAAGGACGTCTTTCCCTCCCTGCACACGGCCGCGCCGCTCTGGTTCGCCCTGTACACGTTCCACCGCGCCCGCACCGACCGGCGCCTCCTCTGGCTCGCCGTGGTGGCCGCGTTCTTCTCCATGAACATCATCGTCTCCACCATGCTCCTCCGCTGGCACTACGCGGTCGACGTCGTCGCCGGCGCGGTCCTGGCCGTGGGCACGGCGTGGCTCACGCCGCGGCTCGTCCGCTGGGAGGAGGGCCTCCGCGCCCGCATGGGTCAGCCGCAGCCGTGGAGCTTCCGGTAAGCGCGCCTCTTCGGCGCTGGCGCGCTCCAGTCCCGAGCGCCTTCGCGTCGGGGGAAGCTGGTCTCAAGGAGCCGGCCTCGGCCTGAGCTCGGTGAGCACGAGTGCCCGCGGCCTGCTCGATCTGGCGGCCGCTCAGGCGAGCGGTGCCTCCCACGCTTTCAGCGGAGCACCCCGCGGGAGCTCGTCGGCGCGGTCAGCCGCCGGCTGGAGCCGCGGTGCTTCGTGGACGCGCACCGGTGGCGACTCGATCGCCGGAGGCTCCTCGGCGGCGCTCTCCGGCAGAAATCCGTCCGACTGTTTGCTCCAGAGCCGCTTGTAGGCCCCGTTTCGCGCGAGCAGCTCGGCGTGCGTGCCGTCCTCGATGATCCGGCCGTTCTCGAACACCAGGATGCGGTCGAGGTGGACCACCGTCGAGAGGCGATGGGCGACGACGAGCACCGTCTTCCCCTTCATGACGTCGTCCAGCGTGTCCTGGATGGCCTGCTCGGTGATCGAGTCGAGGCTCGATGTCGCCTCGTCGAGGAGGAGGATCGGCGCGTCCTTCAGGATGACCCGCGCGATGGCGATGCGCTGCCGCTGGCCGCCCGAGAGCTTGACGCCGCGCTCGCCGACCATGGAGTGATACTGGTCCTTCATCTGCACGATGAAATCGTGCGCGTGCGCCTTCCGCGCGGCCTCGACCACCTCTGCGTCGGTCGCGTTCAGCCGGCCATAGCGGATGTTCTCGAGGAGCGTCCGGTGGAAGAGGCTCGGGTCCTGCGGGATCAGGCTGAGCTGCGCGTGAAGCGCGTCCTGCGTCATGTCTCGGATGTCCACGCCGTCGATCAAGATGTGACCGGAGTCGATGTCGTAGAGACGCAGGATGAGGCTGACGAAGGTGGATTTGCCGGAGCCGGAGAAGCCGACGAGCCCGACGCGCTGGCCGCGCGGGATCGTCACGTCGAGGCGCTCGAAGATCGGCTGATCGGGCGTGTACCCGAAGGTCACGTTCCGGAGCTCGATCCGGCCGCGCTCGAGCGTCGGGGCGACGGCCTCGGGGCGGTCGACGAGCTCGTGGGAGCGGACGATGGTGTTCACCCCGTTCGCGACGTTGCCGACGAACTCGAAGAACTCGAGGAAGCGGCGGCTGAGGTTGCGCGCCTCGTTGATGATGAGGAGCGACAGGCTCGTCGCCATGACGAACTCGGCGACGCCGATGTCGCCGCGCTCCCAGAGCCTGAGCGACTGGTAGAGCGTCGCCACCTTGAGCAGCGCGGCGGACGCGAACTGGAACCAGCGCACGCGCTCGGAGTACCAGTTCGATCTGCGCACCGCGCGGAGCTCGTGTTTGAGCTGCTCGTCCAGGTACTCGCGCTCGAAGCCGAACCGGGCGAAGAGCCGCGCGCTCGTGAGGTTCGTGACCGAGTCGACGAGCTTGCCCGTGGTCTCGCTCCGCGCGGACGCGGCGCGCACCGCGTGGGGCTGACACCGGGTCGCGAGCCAGTAGGAGATGCCGACGAACAGCACCGCCCAGGCCGAGACGACCGCGGCGAGCGCCGGGTGAGCGCGGTAGAGCAGCCCGATCGAGACCGAGAAGACGATGGCGATGGGCCAGAAGTCGAAGAGGATGGCCCACAGGGTCTGCGAGACCCCCATCGACGTCTCGCTGATCCGGTGGGCGAGCGCCCCGGCGAAGTTGTTGCTGAAGTAACGATGGGAGTGGTGCTGGAGGTACGCGTACAGATTGCGGGTCACGTTCTGGCGCTGCCACGGCCCGACGAGGATCTGGCAGAGGCCGGCGATCCGGCTGAACAGGAACTCGCCGGCGATGAGCGCGACGAACAGCGCCAGCGCGTCGCGCAGCCGTCCGCTCAGCACGGCGCGGCCAGCGCCCGACGCCTGCGTCACCCCCTGGATGACCTGCCCGATGGCGTACGGGATCATGATCCCGCACGAGGCGTGGGCGGACTCGAACACGAACATCGCCAGATACCAGGCGCGGTAACGACCGACGAAGTGAATGATGAACCGGAAGGGCGTGTTTGGGAGCACCGGAGCGCCGGGGGCGCGCTGCAGAGAGGTCTTGGGTTCCACCGAGATTTCCTGGGCGCCCTGCGCGCCCTCATGAGCTGACGGTCATTGCGCGCTCCGCCCTCCAATGCCAAGTGCACTAACCGGGCCAGCTCTGCCTTGGCCGTGACCGTGGAGGAGCGGTGCGAGGGGGCTGCTGCCTCAGCAGCAGCCGGTGGTGATCGGCTGCTGCGGCGCACGCAGGGGTGGTCGTGCGCTCGAACGATCCGGATCCACGCGCGGGCCCCCCGTGGAAGTTCAAGGGGGGTTGCCGCTCGGCCCTTGCGTGGTCGGCGATCTCCACTAAGCGCTTCAGGATGAGCTGTTCTCTGCCTCGAGCAGCCGCGGGCGTGATGCGAGAAGGGATGAAACAGCGGTCGAGCGAGGAACGCGCAGAAGGGCGCGACTTCATCGAATGCCTGGAAGACCTCGCGATCGTGCGACCTGTGGACGACTCCGAAGAACATCTCCTCTGGGACACCGAGCTCCTGAAGCAGGAGCTCGCCCGCGCGAGCCCTGGCCGCGAGTCGGGGCTGATGCGGCTCCTCGCGGCGCGGGTCGCGATGAACAGCTCTTTCCAGTTCTTCGGCCTTCTCGACGCCCACGGTACGAGCTGGGAGTCGAACCACACCTCGACCCGCGGCGCCGGCGTGGAGCGGCGGGAGGTGCACGGCGTGCCCTTCTGGGAGTGCCGCTGGTGGCAGGGCTCGCCGGAGATCCAGGAGCGCCTGAAGGACGCTGTGCGGCGCGCGGCGCGCGGCGAGTTCGTCAGGTACGACGTGGAGGTCCTCGGGGGGAACGAAGGTGAGAAGAGCATCACGATCGATTTCAACCTGAACCCCGTGAAGGATCGGCAGGGCAAGGTCGTCTTCATGATCGCCGAGGGGCGGGACGTCACCGAGCAGCGGCGGCTCGAGCGCGAGGTCGCGCAGCACCGGGACGAGCTCGCGACGCTCGACCGCCTCAAGACGGAGTTCGTGGCCAACGTGAGCCACGAGTTCCGCACCCCGCTCACGCTCATCCTCGGGCGCGTCGAGGACGCGCTGTCGAGCCCGGCGAGGTCGCTCGCGGGCGACGGCCTCGCCGCGGCCCACCGGAGCACGCTCCGGCTCCTCCGGCTCGTGAACACGCTGCTCGATTTCTCCCGCATCGAGGCGGGGCGCCTCCAGACGTCGTTCGCGCCCACCGATCTCGCGCGGCTCACGGCGGAGCTCGCGAGCTCCTTCCGCTCGCTGATCGAGGGCGCGGGCCTGTCGCTCGTCGTGGACTGCCCGCCGCTGCCCGAGCCCGTCTACGTCGACGCGGCGCAATGGGAGAAGGTCGTCATGAACCTCCTCTCGAACGCCTTCAAGTTCACGTTCGAGGGGGAGATCGCGGTCTCGCTGCGCGCTCACCCGGATCACGTCGAGCTGACCGTGCGCGACACCGGCACCGGGATCCCCTCGGAGGAGCTCCCGCGCATCTTCGAGCGGTTCCACCGCGTGAACGGCGCGCGCAGCCGGAGCATCGAGGGCACCGGGATCGGGCTCTCCCTCGTCCAGGAGCTCGTCAAGGCGCACGGGGGCTCGCTGCGCGCCTCGAGCGCGGTGGGGCAGGGGAGCGCGTTCACCGTGGCGATCCCGAGGGGCCGCGCGCACCTTTCGCCGGAGCGCGTGGTCGCCGCCGGGGAGCCGGCGCCCTCGGCGGCGAGCGCGAGCCTCCACGTGGTCGAGGCGTCCCAGTGGTCCTCACCCGGGCGCGAAGGAGCGGCGCCAGCGGGCCCGGAGCCGCGCGCCGACGCCGCGCCCGTGCAGGTCGCCCCGGGCGGCGGAGAGGGCCGGATCCTCGTCGCCGACGACAACGCGGACATGCGCGAGTACCTCGTCCACCTGCTCACGCCGAGGTGGAGCGTGGAAGCGGCCTCGGACGGGCGGGCGGCCCTCGAGGCCGCGCTCGCGCGCCCGCCCGACCTCGTGGTGAGCGACGTGATGATGCCCGAGCTCGACGGCGTCGCGCTCCTCCGGGAGCTCCGCGCGGACCCGAGGACGAGCAGCGTCCCTGTGGTGCTCGTGTCCGCCCGGGCGGGGGAGGACGCCGTCGTCGAGGGCCTCGACACGGGGGCGGACGATTACCTGGTGAAGCCGTTCTCGCCGCGCGAGCTCCTCGCCCGCGTCCGGACGCAGATCGAGATGGCGCGGATGCGGCGGCGCGCCGTCGAGGCCGCGGAGCGGGAGCGCGCGCAGGAGCTGCCCCGCTTCCTCGACGCGGCGAGCGTGGTGCTGGCCGAGTCTCTCGACTATTCCACGACGCTCGCGCGGGTGGCGCAGCTCGCGGTGCCCGTCCTCGCCGACTTCTGCATCGTCGACCTGCAAGACGAGGAGGACGGCACCTTCCGGCGGGTGGGCGTGGCGCACTCGGACCCTTCGCTCGCGGCCGTGGCCGAGGAGGCGAAGCGCTTCGCGCCCAAGCTCGACGGCAACCCGGAGCACCCGCCGACCAAGGTGCTCCTCGAGCAGAGGTCGGTGCTCGTCGAGCACTTCACGGACGAGCAGATGTGCGCCATCGCGCAGAACGACGAGCACCTCCGGGTGATCCGGGCCATCGGGGGGCACTCGTTCATGTGCGTCCCGCTGGCGCGGCGCGGGCGGCTCTTCGGGACGCTGACCTTCATCGTCGTGCGATCCGAGCGCCGGTACAGCCGGGCGGACCTCGCGGCAGCGGAGGAGCTCGGGCGCCGCTGCGCGCTCGCGGTGGACAACGCGCGCCTGTACAGGGACGCGCAGAGCGCGATCGCGCTGCGGGACGAGTTCCTCTCGATCGCCTCCCACGAGCTGAAGACGCCGCTCACCCCGCTCGCGCTGCAGATCCAGACCCTGATGCGCCGCGCGCCCGAGCTGTGCCCCGACAGGGAGCGCCTCCCGTGGCTCATGGACCGGCTCGGGCTCGTTCGCCGGCAGAGCGAGCGGCTGAGGCGGCTCGTCGAGAACCTCCTCGACATCTCCCGCATTTCCGCGGGGCGCCTCGCCCTGGAGCTCGAGCAAGTCCGGCTGTCGGACATCGTCCGGCAGGTGGTGTCTCGCTTCCAGGAGGGCGGCGAGATCGCGGAGGCGGGCTCGCGGGTCACCGTGAGCGCGGCGGACGACGCCGCAGGGAACTGGGATCGGGTGCGGCTCGAGCAGGTCGTCGAAAACCTCGTCTCGAACGCGCTCAAGTATGGTCAGGGAAACCCGATAGAGATCACCGTCGCCTCGGTGGGCTCGATGGCCACGTTGACGATCGCGGACCACGGCATCGGGATCGCGCAGGAGCACATCGGCCGGATCTTCGGGCGGTTCGAGCGCGCCGTGTCGGCGCGGCACTATGGCGGTCTGGGCATGGGGCTCTACATCACGATGCAGGTGGTCGAAGCGCTGGATGGTTCGATCGAGGTGAGCTCTGTCCTGGGAGAGGGCTCGACCTTCAAGGTGACCCTGCCGCTCGCCGGCCCTCGGGCCTCGGGCCGGCAGGGTCTGCCGGGATTCGAGGGCGCCTGAGGCGCCCGGCGCGAGGGGGCCCCGCGGGCCGGCCCGAGGTCGTGGCGCTCTGGTCGCTGTCACCCTGCGGAGGGAGCGAGTGCGCATGACGATGAGCCGTCCCAGCAAGCGCATCCTGATCGTCGATGACGACGCCGCGATCCGCCGGACGTTGAGCGAGCTCCTGGAAGAGGAGGGGTATGCGGTCGCCTGCGCCGCGAACGGGCGCGAGGCCCTCGCATGCCTGCGCGACGACCCCTCGTCCATCGCGCTCGTCCTGCTCGACCTGATGATGCCGGTCATGGATGGGTTCCAGTTTCGCGCCGAGCAGAAGCGCGACCCGACGCTCGCCGCCACGCCCACCGTGGTGATGACCGCGCGCGGCGCGACGGAGCGCGCCGGCATCGACGCGGACGCGATCCTCAGCAAGCCGTTCGACGTGCTGAAGCTGATGGACACCATCGAGCGGAGCTGCCGGAGGGGGTGAGCCGGCGGCGCGCCGCGCCGAGCCGATCGTGCGAGCGGCGCGATGGCGCGATGGCGCGCCGCAGGCGACCTAGGAGCCCGCCCTCGAGCCGCACATGGTCGTGAGCACCGCGAGCAGCTCCGCCGGTTCGATGGGCTTCGGGACATGGGTGTTGAACCCTGCTCGCAAGGCGCGCATGCGATCCTCGGTGCGCGCATAGGCGGTGAGCGCGATCGCCGGGGTCCGCCCGCCGCTCGCCGCCGGGAGCGCGCGGATCTTGCGGATCAGCACGTAGCCGTCCTCGCCGGGCATCGCGACGTCGGACACGAGCACGTCGGGCTGCAGCGCCTTCACGGCGAGCAGCGCCTCGGCCGCGGACGACACGGCCGTCACGCGCGCGCCACATTGCTCGAGCATCGTGACGAGGAGCTCGCGCGTGTCGTCCTCGTCCTCGACCACGAGCACGTTCAGCGCCGCGAGCTCCGGCGGGCGGTCGCTCCCGGCGGAGACGGACGGCAGCGGCGCCAGCCGGCGCCCCCGGTCGTGGCTCGGCGGCGCCGCGAGCGGCAGCTGGACGACGAACGTGGCGCCCCGACCCTCCCCGTCGCTCAGCGCGTGGGCCGTGCCGCCGTGCATCTCCACGAGGCTCTTCACGATCGTGAGCCCGAGGCCCAGGCCGCCGTGCTTGCGGGTCGTGCCGCTCTCGGCCTGCCGGAACTGCTCGAACACGTAAGGCAAGAACGCGGGCTCGATGCCCTGGCCGGTGTCGGACACGGTGATCTCGGCGGACCCGTCGGCGCGATCGAGCTGGATGCGCACCACGCCGCCCCGCGGCGTGAACTTCACCGCGTTGTTGAGCAGGTTCCAGACGACCTGCTGCAGCCGGCCCGCGTCGCCCGCGACGGCGCCCACGCCGGGCTCGAGGAGCGACAGGAGCCGCACCCCCTTGGCGTCGGCGGCCGGCCGCACGACCTCGAGGGCGGCGTCGATCACCGGCACGAGCTCGATCGGATGGACGTCCAGCCGGAGCTTGCCGGCCATGATGCGCGAGATGTCGAGCAGATCGTCGATGAGCTGCGCCTGCGCCTGGGCGTTGCGCTCCACCGTCTCCAGCGCCTTGTCGCGGCGCTCCTCGGGGAGCTTGCCGGTGCGCAGCATCCGGACCCAGCCGAGGACCGCCGTGAGCGGCGTGCGGAGCTCGTGGCTCATCGTCGCCAGGAACTCGTCCTTCAGGTGGCTCGCGGCCTCGGCCTCCCGCCGGGCGGACTGCGCCGCGGCGAGCAGGTCTTGCCGCTCCTCCTCCGCGCGCTTTCGCGCCGTGATGTCGAAGAACGAGGAGACGACGCCGGCCACCGAGCCGTCCGCGCCGCGGAGCGGCTGCGCGTTCACCGAGAGCCACAGGACCGAGCCGCCCTGCCGCTCCAGCCCGAGGAGGACGCCCGACTGGGGCGCGCCGGTCCGCAGCGCGATCTGCGAGGGGACCATCTCGAAAGGGAACGTCGAGCCGTCCTCGCGGACGAGCCGGCACGACGGGCCCAGCATCGTGGACCCGACGAGCTGGGCCATGGGCAGGCCCAGGATCCGCTCGGCGCTCGCGTTCGCGGTGCGGATGACGCCGCGCTCGTCCTGGAGCGTGATGCCCTCCTCGAGCGCGCTGATGATCACGCGATAGCGCTCCTCGCTGTCCCGGAGCGCCCGCTCCGCCTCGATCGCGTCGGTCTCGTCGCGCGTGATCAGCACGGCGCCCGCGGGCGAGCCGTCGGCGTGCCTGAGCGGCGATGCCGTCCCGGCGAGGGCGCGGATGGAGCCGTCCGGGCGCGTGACGAGCCAGCGCGCGTTCTCGACCTTCTCGCCCCGGAGCGCGCGGTGGAGCGGGTCCTCGTCGGGGCGCAGCGGCCGGCCGTCCAGCGCGAGCAGCCCGCGGGTCCGGAGCGCGTCGAGCGCGTCGCGCGCGTCGCTCGCGTACACCCCGTGCTGCCGCTGGGCCTCGCCGTTGCAGATGCGGAGCGCCCCGCGCGCGTCCGCGGCCATGATGCCGTCGCCGCTCTGCTCGATGAGCGCCCGCAGCAGATCGCGCTCCACCGCCGCGATCCGCTCGGCCCGCTCGGCCCGCTCGCGGAGCCGCTTCGAGCGAAGGAGCGCGCCGACGCGCGCCGACAGCGCGGCCGCCGGGCAGGGCTTGACCACGTAGTCGTCGGCGCCCGCGGTGAGCCCCTCGACGAGGTCCTCCTCCTGCCCGGCCACGGTCAGGATGAGGATCGGGAGCCCGACCGTGGCGGCGCGCGACCGCAAGAGGCCACAGATCTCGGTGCCGGACATGCTCGGCATCACCTGGTCGAGCACGAGGACATCCGGCAGATCGCCCCCCGCCACGCGCTCGAGCATCGCGGCGGCGTCCGTGAAGATCTGGACCTCGTACCCTGGCGCGAGGGCGCGCGCGGCCATCTCGGCCTCCAGCAACGAATCGTCGAGGATCCACACCACCCCGCGCTGCGCGTACTCGCTCGGCGGCGGCTCCATGCCCCCCTCCCGGACGCCTCGCCCCGCGGCCGGCGCCGGGCGCCGGGGCGGGCCGTTCGCATCGCGCGCGGCGTCGGCGAGCACGAAGTCCATCGTCATTGACCGATTCATGGTTCTCCAGGAGCAGCAGGGGCCGTGAGGCATATCGCCACAGGGCGGCGCCTCTCGGGACGGGACGGGACGCGGAGACGTGTTGGTTCCGCAAGCATCTTTACCGCCCAGTCTCATCTGAGGGAGAGCCCGCGACGATGCAAGCCTAATACGATGAAAGGCGCCCTGTCGCCCTCTTCTGCCTGCCTGCGTCGGTTGCTTCTGGTCGCCTCTGGTTGCCTCTGGTCGCCTCTGGTTGCCTCTGGTTGCCTCTGGTTGCCTCTGGTCGCGTCAGGTTGCTTCTGGTCATTGCGCCACGCATCACGCAACGCTCGCCGGGTTCCATCGACGTCTGTCGTGGCGTTCGCGCCCGCCGACGTTCGCTGGCGCACCGGGTCCTCTACGCGCGGGCAGCGCATGGCCGCTGCGCGCTGCTCACCCGAGCGTGGCATCCGCAGCTCGGGACGTGTCTGACGGGAGTTCCCTGATTCTCTCACGGACGCACAAGCGCGATTGACACCCCGGATTCGGAAAGGCTATTCCCTCGATCGAGCACCGCTGTGGCAGAGATCCTCGTCGTCGATGACAGCCGGGTGATGCGTGAGATGGTGGTGGCCTGCCTCCGGGCAGAGCAGCACGGGTTCGCGCACGCGGCGAGCGGGCTTGAGGCGATTGAGACGCTCTCGCTCAGGCCGTTCGATCTCGTGGTGCTCGACCTGAATATGCCCGATATCGGGGGACTCGAGGTGATCGAGTTCATCCGGGGTCAAGACAGGCTGCGGAGCCTGCCGATCCTGGTGGTGACGACCCGGGGTGATGAGGAGTCCCGCGTCCGCACGCTCGCCGCGGGGGCGTCCGAGTTCATGACGAAGCCCTTCACTCCCGACGCCATCCTGGCCAGCGTGCGCGCGCTCCTGCAGGACAACGGCGCCAGCGCCGGATGACCGGATGGGCGGCGCGCTCGATGTGAACGAGTTCGTGGCCGGCTACCTCGTCGAGGTGGAAGAGCACCTCTCCGCGTCGATGGCCAACCTCCTCGCCGTCGAGGCGGCCCTCCGCGCCGGCGAGTCGAGCCCCAAGGCGATCCGGGAGCTCTTCCGCGCCCTTCACACCATCAAGGGCCTCTCCGCCATGGTCGGCGTGGAGCCGATCGTGGATCTCGCCCACGCGATGGAGACCGTGCTCCGGGCGGCGGATCGGGCGGCCGGGAGCCTCTCCGCCTTGTCGATCGAGGTCCTGCTCCGCGGGCTCCGGTCCATCGAGGAGCGGGCGCGGGCCCTCGCCGAGGGCAAGCCGGTGCTGCCGGCGGCGCCCGAGCTCCTCGCCGCGCTCACCGCGCTCGATCTCGCCGCCGCGCCGTCGCCGCCCGTGCCGACCATCGGCGCCGATCCCGAGATCCTCGCGAAGCTCGGGCCTGGCGAGCGGGTGCAGCTCGCGCAGGGCGTGGCCGGCGGGCGGCGCGCGCTGCGGGTCGACTTCGTCCCCTCGCCGGCGCGCACCGCCGAGGGGGTGAACATCACGACCGTCCGCGAGCGCGTCGGCAAGCTCGCCGAGATCGTCAAGGTCGTCCCGCTCTCGGTGCCGGCCGGCGATGGGGCGCCGGGCGGCATCGTCTTCGCGCTCCTCGTCCTCACGAGCGCGCCCGACGAGGCGGTCGCGCGTGCGGCGGCGGCGGATGGCGTCCGCGCGCTCACCGTGGAGCCCCCCGTCCCGCCGGCCGTCGCGGCGCTGGCGGAGCGCGAGCCGGACGAGCCGGCGGACCGGGAGCCCCAGCTCCGAGGCGTCGTCCGCGTCGAGGTGGCGCGCCTCGACGACGCGCTCGACAAGCTCTCGGCGCTGGTCGTGACGCGGTTCCGGCTCGCTCGGGCGGCCGCCGAGCTGCGCGCCCGCGGGGTCGACACCCGCGATCTGTCGGAGATCCTGCGCGAGCACGACCGGACGCTGCGCGACCTGCGCGGCGCCATCATGCGCGCGCGCATGATCTCCGTGGCGGAGCTCCTCGAGCGCGTGCCGCTCGTCGTCCGCGGCCTCGGACGCGCGACCGGCAAGCAGGTCCGGCTCGAGATCGACGCCGGCAAGGCCGAGCTCGACAAGGCGGTCGCGGAGCGCGTCTTCCCTGCGATCGTGCATCTGCTCCGCAACGCCGTCGATCACGCGATCGAGCCGCCCGCCGAGCGGCGGCGCCTCGGCAAGCCCGAGGAGGGCGTCGTCCGGGTCTCCTGCTTCGAGCGCTCCAGCAATCAGCTCGAGCTCAGCGTCGCCGACGACGGCCGCGGCATCGATCGCGCGCTGGTCGCGAGGCGGGCCGGCCGCCCCGCGCCCGAGAGCGACGCGGCGCTGCTCGACCTCATCACGCTCCCCGGGCTGTCGACGCTCGATCAGGCGACGAAGACCAGCGGCCGCGGGCTCGGGATGGACATCGTGCGCCGCATCGCGGTGGAGCAGCTCAGCGGCGAGCTCTCGGTGAGCACGTCGCCCGGCGCCGGCACCACCTTCACCCTCCGGATCCCGCTCACGTTGACCATCGTGGACGCCTTCTCCTTCCTGTGCGGTGACCAGCTGTTCGTGACGCCCGTCGCGGGCGTCGAGGAGGTCATGGAGATCGACGCCGCGCGCATCCTCCGCGGCCCAGCCCCTGGCCAAGCGCGGGGCGGGACGATGTTGCCAGCCCTGGGCGAAGCGCGGGGCGGGACGATGTTGCCAGCCCTGGGCGAAGCACGGGGCGGGACGATGTTGCCAGCCCTGGGCGAAGCGCGGGGCGGGACGATGTTGCCAGCCCTGGGCGAAGCACGGGGCGGGACGATGTTGCCAGCGCCGGGCGAAGCGCGGGGCGGGACGATGCTGCCAGCCGTGGGCGAAGCGCGCGGCGGGACCATGTTGATCGAGCGCCGCGGCGAGGTCGTGCCCCTGGTCGACCTCGGCGCCCTCTTCGAGCTCGGGGCCTCGCCGGCGCGCAGGGCGCTCGTCGTCCGTCGCCACGGCGCGCCCTTCGCGTTCGGCGTGACCCGCGTGATCGGCCAGCAGGAGGTGGTCGTGCGGCCGCTCGAGGACCCGCTCGTCCGGGTGCCGGGCGTGTCTGGCTCGACGGATCTCGGCGACGGGCGCCCCACGCTCGTCCTCGACCTCGTCACCCTCAGCGGCAGGCTCTCCGCTGGCCGCGGCGGTCGCGGCGTGCTCGTCCGGGGGGCCTCGTGAGCGATCTGCACGTGGTCCTGAAGGTGGCGGACACCGAGTACATCATCTCGGCGGCGGACGTGCTCCACATGGAGTCGTTCGCCGGGGCGACCCGGGTGCCGGGGGCGCGATCGTACGTCGGCGGCCTGGTGCAGATCCGGGGCCGCGTGGTCCCTGTCGTGGATCTGCGCGTCCGCTTCGGGCTCCCGAGCGCGGAGCCGACGCTGGACTCGCGCGTCATCGTCGTCCAGCGCGGCGGCCGCACCGTGGGCCTCCTGGTGGACAGCGCGCGCGAGGTCGTCAACATCGCCGAGGGCGAGCTGAGGCCGCCCCCCGAGGTCATGGCGGAGGAGAGCGCCGGGTTCGTCAGGGCCGTCGCGAAGCTCGGGGAGCGCCTCGTCATGCTCGTCGACGTCGGCAGGATCATCGGTGAGGAGCAGGATCATGGCATCTGATGCAATCGCGGACATCGATGGCGCGCTCGCGCGGGCGGAGCAGACCGAGCGCGTGCTCCGTCAGGCGATCGCGACCGTCGCCGGCGTCGAGCAGGCGGCCGCGCGGCTCGCCGCCCTCGGCGCCGAGCAGGCCGCCTCCGGCAGGGAGCAGGGAGCCATGGCGGGGGCGCTCGCGGGCGAGATCGAGGAGGCTGGGGCGGCCGCGCAGGCGCTCGCCCGCTCCGGGCAGCGGGTGGGCGACGCCGTCATCGAGGTCGTGAGGGGGACCGAGGGAATGGCGGGCGGCATCGGCGCGCTCGCCCCCGCGCTCGCCAGCGTGAAGGGCGACGCCGACGCGCTCGCCGCCTCGGCGGACACGACCGCGGTCGCGCTCGAGGAGATCGCCCGCTCGGTGAAGGCGGTGAGCGCTAGCGCCGAGGAGCTCGCGTCCTCCAGCGAGGAGCTCCTCAGCGCGGTCTCCGTGACGAGCGGATCGGCCGACGAGGCGGCGGTCCGCGGCGAGAGCAGCGCCGCGGCCATCGAGCAGATCGGGGCCACCATCGAGGAGATGTCGAAGGGCGTCGCGCGCCTCTCGGCCGACGCCAAGGGGGTCGGGGCGCAGATCTCGAGCATGGCCGGGGCCGTCGTGGGCGTGAGCGGCTCCCTCGATCGCGTCGCGAAGGACGCGACCGAGATGGCGAGCGCGGTCGAGGAGACCGCGGCGACCGCCGAGCAGATGGCGCGGTCGATCCGCGGGGTGGCCGAGAGCGCGAAGGCGCTCGACGCGAGCGCGTCGACGACCGCGAGCACGATCACGGAGATCGCGAGCTCGGTCGAGGAGGTCGCGGCCACCGCCGAGAAGAACGCGGCGACCATCGAGGCAAACGCGGTCGCCGCCGAGCAGCTCGCGCGGGCCGCGCAGCAGGTCGCGCAGAGCGCCGAGCAGATCAGCGGGCTCGCGGCCGGCAACGCCGCCACGTCGTCGCAGGTCGAGGCCTCGACGCGGCGGATCGTCGCCATCGTCGAGACCGCGCGCACGACCGCCGAGCAGGGGGTCGCGACCGCGCGCCAGGGCGCCGCGACGGTCGGCCGGTCCATCGCCGGGCTCGGGAGCATCCGGCAGGCGATGGCCGACTCCGCGTCGGTCATGAAGGAGATGGGCAAGCGGGCGGAGGAGATCGGCGACATCGTCCAGACGATCAACCTGATCGCCGACCGCACGAACCTCCTCTCGCTCAACGCCAGCATCGAGGCCGCGCGCGCGGGGGAGCACGGCCGCGGCTTCGCCGTCGTCGCCGAGGAGATCCGCAACCTCGCCGATCGGGCCGCCGTCTCGAGCGCCGAGATCGCCAAGATCGTCCGCGCGCTCCAGGCGAGCGCCCGGGAGGCGGTGGCCGCCTCGAGCGAGGGCGTGAAGGTCGCGGACGAGGGGACCCGGCTCGCGAGCGACGCCGATCGGGCGCTCACGTCCATCCTGCAGGGGGTCGAGGAGCTCGGCCGCTCGATCCGCGACATCGACCGGGCGAACGCGGAGCAGGTGCAGGCGGTGGCCTCCCTGACCCAGACCGCGTCGCGCATGAGCGACGAGGGCAGGGCGGTCGCGCGCTCCGCGGCCGAGCAGACCAAGGCGATCCAGGCGCTCGCGCAGGGCAGCGCGGAGATGCGGCGCATGGCCCGGCAGACGAAGGACGCGACCGCCGAGCAGGCGCGCGCGCTGCGGGAATCCGTGAAGGCGAACGCGCAGCTCACATCCACCGCTGAGCGCGTGTCGCGGGCGATGGACGAGCAGGCGACGGGGGCGTTGCAGCTGGCCAAGGTCGCCGCGCAGATGCGCGCGCTGACCCAGCAGACCAACGCCGCCATGGTCGAGCAGACCCGCTCCCTGGCCGGGATCACGGCGCTCACGCAGGACGTCACGGGCGCGTCGCAGCGCATGGTCGCCGGCCTCGCGGAGCAGGCGGGCGGCGCGACCGAGATCGCGCGCGCGATGGACGACATCCGGCGGGTATCGGTCCAGTCGGCGCGTAGCATCGGCGAGCAGGCGCGGGCCGCGAAGCAGCTGGAGGCGTCCGCCCGCCAGGTCGCGCGGCTCGCGGCGGCGGTGACCACCGCGACGGCGGACCAGGGCAAGGCGACGGCGGCCCTGGCAAAAGAGGGGGAGTCCGTGCGCCGGATCGCCAGGCAGGCGGCGCGGGCCGTGGCCGATCAGGCGGAGGCGAGCATGGCCCTCGCGTCGGGCGCGAACCGGCATACGTCGTCGCTCCAGGCCGCCGAGAAGGGGATCGGCGAGCTCTCGACCCGGAGCGAGCAGCACGCCGCCTCGCTCTCGCGGCTGCGCGACCCGCTCCGGGAGCTGCTCGCCTCCACGGCCAGGCACGCGAGGGACACCGGCGTGATCGCGAGCGACGCTGGCCAGGTGCTCGAGCAGCTCGGCAGGATCCGGCAGGCGAGCGCGGAGCACGCGGACGCGGTCGCGGGCGTCGTCGCCACGGTCGCCCACGCCGTCGCCCACATCAAGGCGAACGGGACGCCGCACCCCACGCCGCCGGAGACAGCATGATCGCTCGTCGACCCGCGCCCGCGCTCGCCATCTCGGACGCGGAGCGGCTGCGCGTCGAGCGGGTCGAGCGGCTCGCCGCCTCGGGGCCCCCGGGGGTGCCTGAGCTCATCGAGATGCTCGCGGATCCGAGCTGGACCGTGCGGCGGGCCGTCGTCGCGTCTCTCGCCGCGCTCGGCGATGCGGCGGTCCACCCCCTCTGCGCGTGCCTCTCCACCCGGCGCGACAGCGAGGCGCGCATCGCCGCCGCGGTCGACGCGCTCGTCGCGTCGCTGGGCGACGTCGACGCCGCCGTGCTCGCGCTGACCCTGGATCCTCGCCCCGCGCTCGTCGCCGACGCGGCGCAGATCCTCGGCCGCCGCGGCAGCGCGAAGGCCGTCTCCCGGCTCGCGGAGCTCACATCGCACCCCGACGACAACGTCGCGGTCGCCGCGATCGAGGCGCTCGGCCGGGTCGGCGGCAGGTCCGCGGTCGACTCGCTCGTGGAGGCCGTCTCGAGCGGAAATTTCTTCCGTGTCTTCCCGGCGATCGACGTGCTGGGCCGGAGCGGCGACCCGCGCGCGACCGGTCCGCTGGCGGTCCTCCTCGATGATCCGCGCTACCTGCTCGAGGCGGCGCGGGCGCTCGGCCGCACCGGCAGCCGCGGCGCCGTGGCGCCGCTGGTGCGCCTCCTCGGGCGGCCCAGCGACGGCGTCGTGCGTGTCGCCGCGGCGGCGCTTGCCGAGCTGCGCGAGCGGTACCGCGAGCGCTACGGGACGGTCGCGCCGATCGACGAGGCGCTCCGGAGCGAGGCGCCGGCGCCCGGCGTGGCGCGGCGGCTCTCCCAGAGCCTCGCGGGCGCGGATCCGGCCGAGCAGGCCGCCCTCTGCAGCGTGCTCGGCGCGATCGGGGGCGACGAGGCCCTGCTCGAGCTGACGCGCCTGCTCGACGCCGATCCTCCCGTCGCGGGCGCCGCCGCGGAGGCGCTCGGCCAGCTCTCGCGGAGCGCGGACCCCCGGGTGCTCGCGGCGCTGCGCGACGGCGACAGCACGCGCAGGCTCCTGCTCCTGCCGCTCGTCCGGGGCGTCGCAGCCGCGGGCGACGTGGAGCGCTGCCTCGCCGATCCGGACGCGGAGGTCCGCGCGGCGGCGTGCGACGCGCTCGCGCGCATCGCGGAGCCCGGCTCGGCGCGCGCGCTGTTCCAGGTCCTCGACGACCCGAGCCCTCGCGTGGTCCACGCAGCGACGACCGCGATCCAGGGCCTCGGCGGCCCGGACGTCGAGGCGCTCGCGCTCGCCGCGGCCCGCGACGGGGCCCCGGCCGCGCGGCGGACGGCCCTGCGGATCCTCGGGCACCTCGCGCCTGCGTCGGCGCTGCCGGTCTTCCTCGACGGCCTCTGCGACCCCGACGTGCGGGCGCGCGAGCAGGCGATCCATGGCCTCGCGTCCCTCGCGGCGCCGGCGGCGCTCGACGCGCTCGTCGCGGTCGCGGCCGATCCCACGTCGCGGATCCGGGCCGTGGCGATGCGGGCGCTCGGGCAGTCGCGCCGGGACCCTCGCGTGATCGGCGCGCTCCTCGCGGGGCTCCGCGACGGCGACGCGTGGGTCCGGTACTACGCCTGCCAGTCGCTGGGGAAGCTCGGGTGGGAGGCGGCGGCAGGGGTCATCGCCGAGCGGCTCCGGGACGAGAGCGGCCAAGTGCGCGTGGCGGCGATCGAGGCGCTGTCGGGGATCAAGGGCGATCTCGCGCTCGCGGCGCTGGAGCAGGCGGCCCGGGACGGCGACACGGACATGCGGCGGTCGGCGCTGATCGGGCTCGGCATCGCCGGGCGGGAGGCGTCGCTGCCGACGTTGCTCGACGCGCTCTCGTCCCCGGACGTGGCGACCCGGCTGGTCGCGGTGTCGGCCATCTCCGGCTTCTCGTCGCCCGAGGTCCTGCCCGCGCTCGTGCGCGCGGTGGGTGACCCCGACGAGAGCGTGCGGGCGGCAGCGACCAGCTTCATCGCGGGGCGGCCCGGCGCCGAGGCGACGAGGACCCTGGTCGCGCTGCTCGTCACGGCGCGGGCGCAGGGCCCGCTCCTCGCCGCGCTCTCGACGCCCGTGCCGGGCCGCATCGAGGGCATCCTCGACGCGCTGGGGACGGCGGACGACGAGCTCTCGCCGCTCCTGACCGCGGCGCTCGCGCGGATGCGGCTCCCCAGGGCGCACGCCGCGCTCCTCGAGGCGCTCCGTCTGCCGCGCGCGCCGGCGCGGAAGGCGGCCGCCACGACGCTCGCCGCGGTGGCCACCCGCGAGGGATTCGCGGCGGTCGAGTGCGCCGCGCGGACCGATCCTGATCCCGAGGTGCGGCGCGTGTCCGCGTCCGTCCTCGCGCAGTGGGTCTGATCCCGTGGGCATGACGAGCCGCCTCCCCATCTCTCCGCAGGTCTTCGCGATCTTCAGCGCGCTCGTCGCCGAGAAGATCGGCTTCCACTACGACGCGGCCGATCGCGAGCTGCTCGGCGACAAGCTGTCGGCGCGCGCCCTGGACGCCGGCTTCGACTCGCTGCTCGATTACTACTACTTCCTCCGCTACGACCCGGCGGGCGCGGCCGAGATGGACGCGCTGATCGACGGGCTGGTCGTGGGCGAGACGTACTTCTTCCGCGAGCTCGCGCAGCTCGAGCTCGCGGTCTCGGAGTTCGTCGCGCCGCGCGTGGCGGCGGGCGGCCGGCCGCGGCTCTGGTCGGCGGCCTGCTCGAGCGGCGAGGAGCCGTTCACGCTCGCGATGCTCCTGGCCGAGCGGGGCCTGCTCGACAAGGTCGAGCTCATCGCGAGCGACATCAGCGCGCGGGCGCTCGCGCGGGCCCAGGCCGGCGTGCTCGGGCCGCGCTCGCTCCGGAGCAACGCCCCGCCCCCTCCGTTCGCCGAGCGGTGGCTGCAGGTGACGCCCGACCGCGTCGTCGTGAGCGCCGACCTGAGGCGGGCGATCGACTGGCGGCGGATCAACCTGCTCGACGCGTCCCAGATCGCGTCGCTCGGGCAGCTCGACGTCGTGATCTGCCGCAACGTGCTCATCTACTTCCACGACAACACGGCGCGGTGGGTGGTCAAGAACCTCTCGGGGGCGCTCTCCGCGGGCGGGATCCTCCTGGTCGGGGTCTCCGAGTCGCTCTTCCGGCTCGGCACCGCGCTCGCCTGCGAGGAGCGGGGCGGCGTGTTCCTGTACCGGAACGCGGAGCCATGAGGCGCCGTGCGGTCCGCGTGCTCGTGGTCGACGACTCGGCCTTCGTGCGCAAGGTGCTGCGGCAGGTCCTCGGCGCGAGCTCCTCGATCGAGGTCGTCGACACGGCCATGGACGGCCTCGACGCGCTGGAGAAGATCGCGCGCTACAAGCCGGATGTCGTCACGCTGGATCTCGTGATGCCGAACCTCGACGGCCTCGGCGTGCTCGCGTCGTTGCCGCGCGAGGGCGCGCCGCGGGTGATCGTCGTGAGCAGCGCCGAGGCGGACAGTGATCTCGGCGTCAGGGCGCTCCAGCAAGGCGCGACCGACCTCGTCGAGAAGCCGACGGCGCTCGCGACCGATCGCCTCTTCGGCCTCGCGGACGAGCTGGTCCGCAAGGTGCTCGCCGCCGCCGAGGCGAAGGTCCACCGCGTGGAGCCGCCGCCCGCGCCGCCGCCCGCGCCTGGCCCGATCCCGGCGCTGTCGCGCACGCGGGTCGTCGTGATCGGCGCGTCGACCGGCGGCCCGCTGGCGCTGACGCGTCTCCTCGCGGCGATGCCCGCCGGGTTCCCGGTCCCCATCGTCGTCGCGCTGCACATCCCTCCTGGCTACACGGAATCGCTGGCGCGCCGCCTGGACGAGGCGAGCGCGCTCTCGATCGTCGAGGCGTCGGACGATCTCCCGCTCCGGCCCGGGCTCGTGGCCCTCGCGCGCGGGGGGACGCACCTCGAGGTCCGGCGCAACCTCGCGCGCGCCAGCGTCCGCTTCGTGGCGACGGCCAGCGCGTCCCTCTATTGCCCGTCCGTGGATCTGCTCTTCGCGAGCGCCGCGGCCGAGTTCGGGCCGGGCGTCCTCGGGGTCGTGCTGACGGGCATGGGGGACGACGGCCTGGAGGGCTCCCGGGCGATCCGCGCGGCGGGCGGGAGGGTCCTCGCGGAGGCCGAGTCGTCCTGCGTCGTTTACGGCATGCCCCGCCGCGTGCTGGAGGCCGGGCTCGCCGCGGCCGCGGCGCCGCTCGATCAGATGCCTGCGGCCATCCTGCGGCATCTTTGAGTTCGCAGGTCGCGCCTCGCGCGCCGCGCCTCGTCAAAGCGGCCAGTAGACGACCTTCCCCTCGATCTCCTGGAACGTCGCCGCGTTGCCGTCCTGGGAGACGATGAAGGCGATCCTCTCCGGGTACCCTGCGACGAACGCCGCGGCCGCGCGGTGGCGGGTGCCGCGCGCGTCGAGGCTCAAGCTCGCGTCCATCCGCTGGTCGGGGGTGGCGGCGAAGACCTCGGAGATGATCGCCCTCGGAGGCGGCAGCTTCGCGCCGAACGCGAGCACGTCGAGGGCGTGGCTCATCACGACCGCGCCGTCGACGGTCGTGAGCCGCACGATGAGCTCGAGCAGCCGGCTGACGCGCTCGGATCTCTGCAGCGCGTCTTCCGAGTCACGCGGCGCTGGCCTCCCCCCGGACGGCTGGCATGGCCCGTCCGGCAGGTGGGTCTCGTGCGCGCCGGCGAGGTCGAGGATGGCCGAGCCGAGGCACAGGGCAGGGGCCAGCCGCTTGACCTCGGTGTCGAGCTGATTGCCCTCTTCCCCGAAGAGCTGCGGCAGGCCCTCGCCGGGCCCCAGGACGACGAGGAGCCCGCCGCGACCGAGCTCGACCATTCCCTCGACGATGCGCAGCAGATAGCCGCGCACGTTGCGGGCGAGCGCGCTGGCCTGGTCCCGCGCGACGGTCCGCTCGATGGAGTCGAGCAGCGGCCGGTTCTTGGGCATCCACGTCCGTACGGCGCCGCGCTCGTAACGAACGACCTCCCATTCGCCGCGGTACACGGCCACGACGCCGGGCTTCGGGGCGACGACGCGCACGAGCTGATCGAGCGCGAACGACGGCCGGCTGTGCGGCACCGCGATGCCGGCGACGGCGAGCGACCCATCGAGCGGCACCACGGCCAGGAAGGCGCGCGGCCACGCGCTCGCCGGGCCCAGGTTGGCCAGGTGCTCCGCGTCGAACGCCACCGGAGACCCGAACCGCACGAGATCCCACGCGGGCTCTCCGGACTCGAACTCGGCGAGGCGCTCGGCGAACACGACGCCGATCGGGTTGAGCCGCCCCTCCTCCGTCGCCATGGACGCGAAGAACAGCGTCTCGATCAGCTGCGTCAGGATCGCGGCGAAGGAGGGCGGCGCCTCGTCGGGGGCGACGCGGGCGCCCGGAGCCAGCTTCTGCGCCGCGAGCGGGGGCTGCCCCTGCAGCTCGAGAAAAGCCGCCGTGACGTCCGCCGGATACTTGGGGCGCATGAGCTCGCTCTACCCTCCTCTGCGCCCCCGGTGAGACCGGCGGGCGGCGTGCAGGCCGCTTCTCCGTGCGGGCTACGCGGCCCGACGCGAGCTGCGGCCCTTCCGCTTCGGGGCCTCCGCCTTTCGCACCCTGGATTTGCCGCCTTCTTCCGGCGCTCTTCTCCCGTCTTTCGCACCGTCTTTCGCGCCGCTGTTCGCTTCGTCGTTCGCGGCCTTCTCGCCCTTCTGTCCGAGGCTCTTCTTGAGCAGCGCGATGAGGTCCACCGTGCCGGTGGCGCGGCGGTGGCGCTCTTCCTCGACAGGCTCCGCGGGCGCCGTCGTGCGGCCGGATTTCACCTTCTTCTCGATGAGCTTCATCACGTCGTCGCGGTACTCGTCCTTGTATTTCTCCGGCTCCCACGCGGTGGCCATCTCGGCCACCAGCCGCTCCGCCATCTCCAGCTCCCGCTTCCCGAGCCCCTTTCCCTGGGCGTCCATCTCGGGCAGGTCGAGCTCCTCATCGGAGCGGAGCTCGTGCGCGAACCGGAGCAGGTTCAGCACGAGCCCTCTGCCGTGAGGCCTCACCGCGGCGATGTGCTCGCGCGTCCGGATCACGACCTTCGCGATACCGACCTTGCCCGTCTTCCGCAGCGCCTCGCGCAGGAGGACATACGCCGTCACCGGCGATCGCTTCTTGCCGTTCTGAGACGCGGGAGCGAGGAAATACGGTTTGTCATAGTAGATCGGGTCGATCTCCGAGGCGTCGACGAAGTCGAGGATGTCCACGGTCTGCGTCGCCTCCACGTTCGCGCGGCGCAGGTCCTCGTCGGACAGGACGACATACTCGCCCTTCTCGTAGGGATAGCCGCGGACGATATCGTCCCAGCTCACCGGCTCGCCCGTCTCCCGGTTCACGCGCTCGTAGCGGATCGGCGCCATGGTGCGCCTGTCGAGCTGCGTGAAGTGGAGCTCGTCGGGCTCCTCGGCGGGGTAGAGGGCCACCGGGATCTGCACGAGCCCGAAGCTGATACTCCCTTTCCAGATGCTGCGAGGCATGTGCGCTCCTTCGACCCGGAAGGCGACCCGAGGGGCCCGCGCCAGGTCCGTCATGGCGAGCAATGCAAGCCGGCGGCCGACGACGCGTCCTCGCGCATCCTGCGCCGCGCGCCCGTCCTGGCCGCCTGGGGGCCATCGCGGATCCTGCGCCCCCTGCCGCGCGCTGCCACAGCCGAGGTCGCGTTTCGCCACGGCGGACCAGGCGCGGCGGTGATCGGCGGTGATCGCTGCCCCGCGCGCCCTCGCCTGCAGTATAACCCGCGCACGACATGCCTCGGCGTTCCCACGACCTTCACGGCGCCGCGCCGGACGAGAGCCGGACAGCGCTGCTCCTCATCGACGTGATCAACGATCTGGACTTCCCGGGAGGCGACCGGCTGCTCGCCCACGCGCTCCCGATGGCGCACCGCATCCGGGCGCTGAAGCAGCGGTGTCGCGACGCCGGCATTCCGGCGGTCTACGTGAACGACAACTTCGGCCGCTGGCAATCCAACTTCCACCGTCAGATCGAGCACTGCCTGGAAGAGGGCGTGTGCGGCCGCGAGATCGCGGCGCTGCTGCGGCCTGGAGAGGACGATTATTTCGTGCTCAAGCCCAAGCACTCCGGCTTCTACGGCACCACGCTGGAGATCCTGCTCGAGTCGCTCGGCGCGCAGACGCTCCTCCTCACCGGCATGGCGGGGAACATCTGCGTCCTGTTCACGGCGAACGACGCCTACATGCGCGATTACCGGCTGCTCGTCCCGTCGGACTGCGTGGCCTCCGAGACCGAGGAGGACAACGGCCACGCGCTCCGGCAGATGCAGCGCTTCCTCAAGGCCGACATCACGCCGTCGGACGAGCTCGACCTCGAGCGGCTGCCCGCCTGACACCGGCCGATGCGCGGCGTCAGGCGGGCAGCTGCCCGAGATCACGTGGGATGACAGCGCGTCACGCTCAGGCGACGGCCCTGTGCTTCGACGAGATCCCCTCTTCGGTGAGGACCGCGACGTCGGTCGCGCCGCCGCGCTCGAGGATCTGCTTGGCGAGCGCGCGCTCGTTGCTGTCCTCGACGTGGACGGAGATGAGGATGTTGCCGCCCTTGATCTTGCCCTCGTACTGCTTGGCCTCGACCTCGGGGATGCCGAGCCCGATCAGGGCGCCGGTCACGCCGCCGAGCGCGGCGCCAGCCGCGGCGCCGCTCAGCGCGGCCATGATGGGGCCGGCCGCGATGAACGGCCCGAGCCCCGGGATGGCGAGGGCGCCGATGCCGGCGAGCAGCCCGATGGTCCCGCCGACCGCGCCGCCCGCGCTGACGCCCGCCGTCGCGCCCTCGGGCGCCTTCGTGTGCTTCTCGTGCGCGAAGTCCCGCGTCCCGTGCTTGTCGGGGAAGAGCGCCGAGATGTCGCTGGTCATGAAGCCGGCGCGCTGGAGATCGCCGACGATGATGTCTGCCTGAGCGAGCGTGCTCACGAGGCCAAGGACCGCTTTCTTCGTTGCCATGGTGTCTTCCTTTCGGACCGTTCGTATCGGTTCAGTCAACGTCGACTTCGAGCTGGTTATCGACCCTGTGCACACCCGGGATCCCGAGGGCGATGGCGGCGATGTCGGCCTTCTCCTTGTCGCTCTTCACCGGGCCGCGCAGCGTCACCACCTGCCCCGTCGTGATGATCTTGACGTTCTTCGCGCTCATCGAGAGCGTGTCGTTCGCGACCACCGCCTGCCGGATCTTCTGGGTGATCGTGCGATCGGCCTCGTTCTCGCCCTGGTCCCCGGGGGTCAGCGCGGCGGGATCGCGATCGCGATCGTTCTTGCCTGTGTTGTCGGCGGCCGTCGGCGTGGGGTTGTTCGCCCGCTGGGCGACCTCGCCCGGCACCGCGGGACTGCCGTCCGAGCGAGTCGTGCCTTCCGCTCGATCGCAGCCGGCCGCAGCGGCAAGCGAGAGAGGCAGCAGCAGGACGAATTTTGCTGTGTTCATGCCCGGCACCCTCGCAAGGCCCGGGCCATCCCTGGCGGAGAGCGCCTGTCGGTGCGCGGTCGTGGTCAGGGTGGAGCATGATCCCCGTCACGCCGATGGATGAGATGCCTTTCTCCACGCCGTGTCGTGGGCGGCTCTTCCATCGCGTCGGGGTGCGCGACGCCACGCGGCTGGCAGGCTCATGGCTGGATAGAGGCCGGACTGCCCCAAGTGGGGCGAACTGCCCCGTGCCGGCGATGTCAGAAGAGGAGAACTAATGCTATCGGGCGGAGGACGGTGCGTGTGTACGCCTGTGACGGACGCCGTCCAGAGCGCCAGTCGCCAGCGTCCGATCGGGCCCGCGCTCGCGCTCGGGGCGCTGGAGGAAGGGCTCAGTCGTCGCGGGCGCCTTTCGGCCGTTCGGTCGTGCGTGGGATGGGCGGCTCGATCGGCCGTTCGATTCCGAGTCGCCGCAGCTTCCGGTAGAACGTCGCCCTCGACATGCCCGCCTCGCGCGCGGCCTGGAGCGCGTTCCAGCCGGTCCGCTCGAGCGCGGCGAGCAGCGCGGCGCGCTCGTCGCGCGGCGGTCGCGGCGCGCCGCGGCCGCCGCCTTCCTGCGCGCGGGGCAGGTCCACGTCGTCGGGGCCGATCCTGCGGCCGTCGCACAGCACGACCGCCTTCGTGATCACGTTCTCCAGCTCGCGCACGTTGCCGGGCCAGCCGTGCTGGCCGAGCCGCCGCAGCGCCTCGTGGGACAGCTGCGGCGCCGGGCGGCCCAGCTGCTCGGCGGCGCGGCGCACGAAGTGGAGCGCGAGCTCCGGCAGGTCCTCCAGGCGATCGCGCAGCGCCGGCAGCCGGATCTGGACCACAGCGACGCGGTAGTAGAGGTCCTCCCGGAAGCGCCCGCGCGCGGCCTCGGCCAGGAGATCGCGGTTCGTCGCGCAGACGAGGCGGAAGTCCACGCGCACGGCCTCGGCGCTGCCCACCGGGCGCACCTCCCGCTCCTGGAGCACCCGGAGCAGCTTCGCCTGCACCTCGAGCGGCATCTCGCCCAGCTCGTCGAGGAAGAGCGTGCCGCCGCGCGCCGCGACCACGAGGCCGGTCCGGTCCCGGTCGGCCCCCGTGAACGCGCCGCGGACGTGCCCGAAGAGCTCCGACTCGAGCAGCGCGGCGGGGAGCGCGGCGCAGTTGATCCCCATGAACGGGCCGCTCTTCCGCGGGCCGGCGAAGTGGATGGCGCGCGCGACGAGCTCCTTGCCGGTGCCGCTCTCGCCCGTCACGAGCACGTTGACCGGCGCGTCGACCACGCGGTCGAGCGTCGCGAACACCGCGCGGAGCGCGGGGCCGCGCCCCACGATGGCGCCGTAATCGTAGCGGTGCTCCAGGGCCTGCTGGCGGACGAGCACCTGCTCCTGCAGCCGGTCGATCTCCGCGGCCTGGCCGCGCAGGAGCTCCTCGACGCGGCGCCGCTCGGCCTCGAGCTCCACGGTGCGGCGGCGCAGGTCGTCGACGAGCCGCGCGTTGCGCAGCGCGAGCGCGACCTGGTCGGCGAAGGCGAGGAGCAGGTCGACGTCCTCCGGCGCGAACCGCGCGCGCCGGAAGCGGTTGTCGAGGTAGAGCGCGCCGAGCACGCCGTCCGGCGAGCGGATCGGCACGGCGATCACGGACCTGAGCCGCATCGCGTGCACCGACGCGTGCTCGTGGAAGCGCGGGTCCTCCTGGGCGTCCACGGTGACCACGGGCTCCTGCGTCGCGATCGCGCGCTCGGCGATGCCGTAGCTGAACTTGAGGTGGCTCCTGCCGACCTTCTCCCGGTCGACGTTGCGCGCGACCGCGACGCGCAGCTCGCCGCCCGGCTGCTCGATCAGCAGGAACCCGCGCTCCGCGGCCGTGAGGTCGATCGCGGCGTCCATGGCCATCGCGAGGATGTCGGCGATCTCGACGGAGGAGTTGAGCCTGCGGAACACCGCGAGGAGCCGCTCGAGCTTGGCCGTGCGCTCCGCCGCCGGCGGCGCCGCGGCCTCGGCCGCCGCGGGGGTGCGCGCCGGCTGCGCCGCGCGGCGCCGGGGGTGGGTCCAGAAGGCGTGCTGCAGCGCCTCCGGCAGCGAGCGCGCCATGGCGGTCCAGGCGGCGGCCGCGCGCTCCCGCTGCGCCGCGGCGGCCTCCGGCTCGCCTTCGAGCTCGTGGGCTTCGGCCAGCGCCAGGCGGACGTCCGCGGCGAGGTCGGGCTGCGCCGCGCGCTCGGCGAGGCCCAGGGCGCGCTCGAGGCGCTCCCGGGCGGCGGTGAGGTCCTGACCGAGGTTGGGCTGACCGAGGTTGAGGCCACCCTGACCGAGGTTGGGCTGACCGAGGTTGAGGCCACCCTGACCGAGGTTGGGCTGACCGAGGTTGGGGCCACCCTGACCGAGGTTGGGCTGACCGAGGTTGGGGGCGCCCTGACCGAGGTTGGGCTGACCGAGGTTGAAACCGCCCTGGTCGGAACCGACCTGACCGAGGTTGCCGTCGCCCTCGCCGTCGAGCAGCGCGAGCCGCCCCTCCAGCAGCGCCGCGCGCGCCCCGAGGTCGGGCGCCTCCCGGGCGGCGCCGTGCTCGCGCGCCCGGCCCAGCGCGGCCCGCGCGTCCCCCACCGCGCCCCGCGCGAGGTGGGCCCGGCAGAGCTCCAGCTCCTCCTCCACCACCTCCCGCTGCGCCCCCTGCGCCTCGAAGCCGCGCCGCGACCGCTCGAAGCAGCGCGCCGCCTCCTCGGCGTCGCCGCCCGCGAGCGCGCAGTCCCCGAGGACCGAGGCCGCCGCCGCCGCGAAGAACGGCGCGCCCCGCCGCGCGGCCTCCGCCTCCACCCGGGAGGCCACGCGGGCGGCCCGCTCGAACGCCCCCACGTCCGCCCAGAGCTTCGCCAGATCGAAATCGAGGACGAGGACCAGGTCCGCCTGGCCCAGGGCGGAGGCGAGCCGCGCCCCGCGCTCGTAGGCGGCGAGCGCTTCCCCGAGCTCGCCCGACTGGTGGCACGCCGTACCCACGTTGAGGCTGCAGCGCGCCACCAGGTCGCCGAGCCCGTGCTCCTCCGCCGTCGCCAGCGCCTGCCGGTACCCGACGAGCGCCGCCTCGACCTCCCCGGCCCGGAAGGCGTCGATCGCCTGGTACGACAGCGCCCGCACCAGCGCCCTCGGCGCCCGCCGATCGCGGTGCAGCCCGGCGGCGAGCCCGAGGTGCAGCCCCGCGAGCCGGCGCTCCCCGAGGTAGCTCGCCGCGACGCCGACGTCCTCGTGGAGGCTCGCCAGCACCTCCGGCTCGTCGCACCACGCGAGCGCCGGCTCGGCGCGGGCCCGCGCCTCCGCGTGGGATCCGAGCCGCAGCAGCGCCCGGCTCGCCAGATCGGCGAGCCCCGCGCGCTCGCGCGGCGTGGACGATGACGCCGAGCCCTCCCCGCCGGCCTGCTCGCTCCGCTCGGCCTCGTCGAGCCGCGCGAGCGCCGCCGTGGGGTCGCCCAGCTCCAGCAGGCACGCGCCGAGCCGGACGAGCGCCTGCGCGCGCCGCGCGCCGAGCTCTCCGGCCTCGTCGCTCACGAGCAGGTGCTCCAGCACCTCGCGCGCCCGCGCCGCGCGGCCGACGCGCTGGAGGGTGGACGCGATCTCGAGCCGCGCCTCCGCCGACGTCGCCACCTCGAGCAGCGCCTCCGCGGTCGCGCCCCACGGCCTCGGATCCGCCTCGCGCTCCGCGCGGCGCTCGAGGAACAGGCGCTCGGCGGCCGCCGCGTCGCCCGACAGCGCGAGGTGCAGCACCCGCTGCTCGGCGTGCGCCGGCAGGGCGGCGGCCGCCCGCGCGTGCGCCGCGCGCACCGCCTCGCCGCCGAGGGCGCAGAGGAGGGCGGCGATCGGCCCGGCGCGCGTCAGCGTCCACCCCCCTGCGGTGCGCGCGGCGACGCCGCGGGCGGCGAGCTCGGCCAGGTGCGCGACCGGCAGCCCCAGCGGCGGCAGCTCCTCGTCGGCGACCGCGCCCCCCTGCACGGCCAGCGTCGCCACCGCGTCCCGCAGCGGTCGCCCGAGGCCCCGCAGCCGCAGCGCGTAGCGCGCGCTCGCCCCGGGCGTCGTCGCGTCGAGCCCGGCCACGTCCCCGCTCTCGGCGAGCCGCCCCGCGATCACCACGAGATCGGCGGGCCACCCCGCGCTCGCGCGCAGCACGACCTCCGTCGCGTCGCCCAGGCCGATGTCGTCCATCCAGCGCTGCACCGCCTCGCGCCCGAGCGGCGGCAGCGCGACCTCGCGCGCGCTCCGCCCCGCCTCGGCGGCCACCGCGGCGAGCGGCGCCCGGCCGCCGCCGTGCGGGACGCGCTCGGCGGCGAGGAGCAGGACCGGATCCTCGGGGCCGAGCAGGCGGGCGAGCGCCTCGAGCATCTCCCGGTCCGCCCCGCTCACCTCGTCGGCGTCGTCGAGCACGAGCACCAGCGGCCCGGCCCCCGCCCCCGCGTGGCCTCCCCGCGCCCGCGTCAGGCGCTCGTGCGCGCGCAGGGCGCCCAGCGCGCCGGCGGGGAGCGCCTCCTCGCCGGTCGCGCGGCGCAGCATCGAGGCCACCGGCGCGCTGGCCCTGGCGAAGCCCTCCACGGCCTCCATCCGGAGCTCGGCGCTCCACGTCGCCTCGCGCAGGAGGCGGCTCTTCCCGCAGCCCGGCTCCCCGGCGATCACGCAGACGCGCGGGCCGCGCTCGCCTCGCTCGAGCGCGGCGAGCGCCTCGGCGACCGCTCGCATCTCCGCATCGCGCCCGACGAGGTGGGGCGGCTCCGGCGGCGGCGGGGCCACGGCGCGCGGCGCGGCGCCCACCCAGTCGAGCACCTCGCCCGCGTCGGCCGGGCGGTCGCGCGGCTCGGACCGCACGAGCCGCTCGACGAGCGCGCCGATCGCCTCCGGCAGCGGCTCCGCGAGCAGCGGCGCGATCGCCTCGAGCGTGCGGCCGAGCGAGAACAGGTCCGCGCGCCCGTCGGCCGGCTCGCCGCGGATCACCTCGGGCGCGAGGTAGCCCCGGGTGCCGGAGACGCCGTCGTCGGGCCTCCCCCCGAGCCGCGCCGCGCAGGACAGGTCGATCAGCACCGCGCGCCCCGAGGCCCCGACGAGGATGTTGGCCGGCTTCACGTCGCCGTGGCGGATGCGCGCGCGGTGGAGGAACCGCAGCGCGTCGAGCACGTCCACGATCGCGGCCCGCGCCTCCTCGAAGCGCCGGCCTGTCACGTACTCGTCGAGCGGCGCGCCCAGCACCGCCTCCGACGTGAAGTAGAAGCGCGGCTCGCCGGTCTCCCGGAGCATGCCGAAGTCGAGGACCCGGACGAGGTGCGGATGGAAGAGCCCCGCCAGCATCCTGAACTCGCCGCGGAACGCCGCCCGCTCCGCCGTGCGCGCGTGGCCGAGCAGCTTGAGGCACAGGTCCCGCCCGAGCGCCTCGTCACGCGCGAGCCACGCCGTGGCCAGGCCCCCCCGCCCCAGGGGACGGATCAGGCGGTAGCGGCGGGCGAGCAGGGTCCCTTCGGCTTGGCTCACCCGCATAGTGTCTCATGAATGTGCCATCTGAGACAGTGAGACACTCGATGAGACACTTGTGCCTCGCATTTCACGACGATTTCCGTCCTTTTTCATTCGGCACCAGGTTTGCTCTAATGGCCGGCATGGCGATGCGGACGACATACGGACACCGAGGACGGCGGGGCGCGCGCGTCGCGACGCTCCTCGGAGCGCTCGTTGGCGGCTGTGTCGTGAGCCCGCAGCCGAGCCCGCCGGTCCACGAGCCGATCCTGGACACTGGGCTCGTCGGCGTGTCGGGCGACCCCATGGTCTTGCGGCAACAGGTCTTCCTCAAGGGCGAGCCTGGCGCGGTCGAGCCGGCGGAGGGCGTGGTCGTGGTGACGAACCTCGACAGCGCGGACGCGCCCGTCATCGCGGAGATCAGCCGCGACGGCAGCTTCGTGGCCGCGGTGGACGCGTCGACGGATCAGGTCCTGCGGATCCAGGTGAAGCAGGGCGAGCGCCGGTCGGAGCCGGTGGATCTGCAGCTCACGGGGGAGCCCATCAACGCGACGCAGACGATGCTGGCGCACCTGCCTTGCCTCACGATCGAGCCCGCTTCGTGGGTCTCGCTCGAGGCCGGCGAGAGCGACGTTGTCGTCGGCAACACGTGCGCCGAGGACGTGTCCATCGGCGCGCCGCGCTTGCGCCGCGGCGCAGGGCCGTTCGGGGTCAGCCCGGCGGAGGCGTTCGTGGTGCCGGCGGGCGAGTCCGCCGTCGTCACGGTGCGCGCGGACGGTGAAGGGGTCGAGCGCGAGGACGTGCTCTTCCTCGAGGTCACGGCGCCCGAGCCCGGGCGCCGCGTCCTGACACTGACGCTCCCCGACTGAGCGGTCGGGGAGACGAACATCGAACTCGCGCGCCGCGCTCGCCGTACTGCGCGCGGCGCGAGGCGCCCTTCCCCTGGAGGGGAGGGGCTCGTGGATGTCTATCGCCTCGCCGGTGACGGCGGGGCTCTTTTGGAGGAACCCATGAACGTCCAGAATCGTACCAAGAGCAGCCGTATCGGATCCTTTCTCTGGCTCGCGCTGTCGATGCTCCCGCTCGCCGTGGGCTGTCAGGTGGAGATCGCCGACGACGACACCGCGTCCAACTCGGAGGAGGTGAGGGGCGGCGGCGGGCAGGGCAAGGCCTGCGGCGGCCTCCTCGGCCTCTCCTGCAAGAAGGGCCTCTTCTGCGACTACGAGCTCGACGCCATGTGCGGCGCGGCCGATCAGACGGGCACCTGCCAGCCCATCCCCGAGGTGTGCACGAAGGAGCTCAGGGAGGTCTGCGGCTGTGACGGCAACACGTACAGCAACGAGTGCATGGCGAACGCGGCGGGCACGTCGGTGTCGTCGATCGGCCAGTGCGCGCCTCCTCCGGGCGACATCTGCGGCGGCCTCCTCGGCCTCTCCTGCAAGGAGGGTGAGTTCTGCGACTTCGCGCCGGACGCCCAGTGCGGCGCGGGCGACATGACGGGCACCTGCCTGCCCACGCCGGGCGGGTGCACCAGGGAGTACGACCCCGTCTGCGGCTGTGACGGGAACACGTACGGCAACGCGTGCACGGCGAACGCGGCGGGCGTCTCGGTCGCGTCGGAGGGCGAGTGCGCGCCGCCTTCGGAAGGCAAGGCGTGCGGCACCCGCGGCGGCTGGACCTGCGAGGAGGGCGAGTTCTGCAATTTCCCGCCCGAGGTCGAGTGCGGCGCGTGGGACGGGCCGGGGACCTGCACGCCCATCCCGGAGGCGTGCACGTTCGAGTACAACCCGGTCTGCGGCTGCGACGGCCAGACGTACGGCAACGCCTGCGCCGCCGCCTCGGCGGGCGTGTCGGTCGCGTCGAAGGGCGAGTGCGCGCCTGCTCCCGGGACGATCTGCGGCGGCATCGCGGGCTTCGCCTGTGGCAAGGGCGAGTTCTGCAACTACAGCATCGAGGCCATGTGCGGCGCGGCCGATCAGACGGGCACCTGCGAGACCATCCCGGAGGCGTGCACGGAGCAGTACGACCCGGTCTGCGGCTGCGACGACAAGACGTACCCCAACGAGTGCTTCGCGCACGCGGCGGGCGTGTCGGTCGTGTCGCGCGGCGAGTGCGCTGAGCGCCGGTTGTAAGGGGACACCGAGGGCGCCGTCCGCGCCGCGCGCCGCGTGATCCCCCCTCGCGCGACGCGCGGCGCGGCGGCGCCGCCCTTGACCGGCTCCGCGCCGGTTCCGTAGCATCCTGCCGCGCATGAGCGCCGCTCGATCCCAGACAGCGTCGACGCTCCTCCTCGACGAGCACTTCGAGGCCGGCGACGACCGGTTCGTGGACGAGGTGCTCGCCTCGGAGGCGGGCCGGAAGCTGAAAGCGCTCGCCCCGCGCTGGTACGCGGACCGGCGTCCCTTCGCGCGCCGCGCGCTGCTCCGCTACATCGACGACGGCTGCGACCGGCCGCACCACCGCGGCCTCGTCAAGGTCCTTTACAAACTCGCCGAGCAGGCGGGGGACGACGAGATCGTCGGCCGCTTCATGGTCGCCTTCGATCGCCTCGTCCGCCGCAAGCTCGTCAAGGTGACCCGCTACGACTGGGTGACCAGGACCTCCAGCGACGAGCCCTGCCTCGTCAGCGACACCGGCGTGCCGGTCAGCCTCCCGCAGGGCGACGTCGCGTCGCCGCGCTTCTCGATGCGGACGCGCCACTACCTGCGGCGCCGCGCGTTCCGTTACTTCCGGCGGCTCGGCCGGCGCGACGCCGCCCGCTACGGCCGCGCGATCCGCGCCGCGCTCGCGCTCTACCGCGACGAGCACCTCGACAGGCCCGAGCGGCTGCTCGACGCCTGGGGGCTGCTCCACGCGCTCTACTGGGGCTCGCCCGCCCTCGAGCGCCTCCCGCGCGGCGTCCGCCTCGCGGAGGGCGCCGCCCTCGCCGAGCTCGAGCCCGCGCCGATCTACCCCGAGGCGTGGCAGGGCGCCTTCGACGAGGTGCTCGGCCTGGTCACGGCCGCGAGGAGCCGCACCGTCCGGGCGTTCGCCGTGGGGCTGCTCGAGCGCGGCTACGCCGCCGAGCTCCGCGGCCTGCCGCTCGCCCGCGTGCGCGCGCTCCTCGAGAGCCCGCACGACGAGGTGCAGACCCTCGCCGCCGGCCTGCTCCGGCAGATCCCGGGCCTCGGGAGCCTTCCGATCGCGGACTGGCTCTCGCTGCTCCAGACCGAGAACGCCGCGGCGCTCGCCTTCGTCTGCGAGGCGGTGGTCGAGCACGTCTCGCCGGCGCGGCTCTCGCTCGCCGAGTGCGTGGCCCTCGCCTGCGCGCGCGCCGCGCCGGTCGCGGAGCTCGGCCTCCGCTGGGCGAGGACGAAGCCCGTCGAGACCGCCGCCGATCTCGACACCCTCGCGCGCCTCGCGACCGCGGTCGCCCCCCGGGTGCGGGAGGAGGCGGTCGCGTGGCTCGTCGAGGTGCTCGGGCGCTCGCCCCACGGCCGGGCCGAGCACGTGCGCGATCTCCTGGACTCCCGCCACGAGGACGTCCGCGCCCGCGCGCTCGAGCTCTTCGAGGCCGACGCCCGTTTCCGTGACGACACCGGCCTGTGGGCCGCGCTGGCCGAGACGCCCCACGCCGATGCCCGCGCCTTCCTCGTCCGGCACCTCGCCGCCCGCAAGGCGGCCTTCTCGCCCGAGGCGCTGCGGCACGTCTGGGCGGCGGCGCTGCTCGCCGTCCACGGCGGCGCGCGCGACAAGCGCGCGGTCGTCCGGCAGATCGCGGACCGCGTGGTCGCCCGGCCCGGCGAGGCCGACGCGCTCCTGCCGCTGCTCGGCGTCGCGCTCCGCAGCGTGCGCGCGCCCGAGCGGCGCGCCGCCCTCGGCGCCCTCGCCCGCGCCGCATTCCGCGCCCCCGCGCTGCGCGACGCCATCGCGCGCAGGCTCCCGGAGCTCCGGCTGTTCGAGGGGGAGGACGCGGCGTGAGCTTCGATCTCCGTTACCTCGGCACGAGCGGCGTCAAGGAGCTCGGCGGCGGCGCCGCCCTCAGCTTCGCGCCCAACCTCGCGCGCCCCAGGGTCTTCTTCGACGGCGAGCTCGCGCGGCCGGTGCGCTTCCGCGAGGCGATCAGCGCGCTCCACGACGTCGTCGTGGGCGACCTGCGGCGCCTGCCGAAGGATCGCTCCGCCCACGAGGCGTGGAAGCAGCAGGAGGCCGAGCGCGAGGCCCGGCTCCGCCGGGAGCTCCACGGCGAGGCCATGAAGGCCGAGCTCGCGCGCTTCGGGAGCGCGCCGCTACCGCCGAACCTCGAGGCCGACTTCCGGAAGATGCACAAGCTCTACTGGGGCGCGCGCGTCCGCTGGGCGAACGAGCTCGCGCGGAACGATCCGCAGCTCTTCCGCCACCTCGTCCCCTGCGATCCGGTCGTGACCGTCGCGCCCGATGTCGTCTTCTTCGAGTGCTTCTCCAAGGACGAGTCGAGCTACGGCTGCCTCTCGGTCGATCGCGACGCCTTCCGGGGCGCGCAGGACGCCGGCCTCGGCACGACGAACGTCGACTACTCGCTCGCGCTCTACGAGCACTTCCAGACGCTCCGCAGCTACCGGCCGACGCGGCTCCTCGTCGATCCGACCGGCTTCGAGGTCGCCGTGGAGGGCCGCGGCGACTACCGCGAGGAGAAGATCGATCTCCCGCCCTCGTGGCTGCGCGGCTTCGGCCAGCTCCAGGCGGCGATGTGCCTGCCGTGCCGGAGGGTCGACGTCCCCGTGGAGGCGGTCTACTCGCTGCTCGCGCACCTCGATCGGCACCGCGAGCGCACGGGCCCGCGCAGCCTGCGCTTCCAGCTCACGCCGGGCAAGGCGCCGATCCTCGTGCTCGACCCCTGGGGCGTCTCCATCCCGTGCCGCGGCGTCACCTGCGACGATGTCCCCGTGGCCGTGGGACCCGCGGCGGGCGCGGGTGGGCTCGGCCCGTACCGCTCCGGGGCGCCGAGGGGCGCGCCGGCGGCGGAGGCGACCGAGGAGATCAAGGTGTGGGGGAGGCGCCGCCTCTCGGTGCTCGCGCGGCTCCTGCCGCTCGCCGATCGCATCGAGGTGCGGCTGCTCGGCTCCGGGCTGCCGAGCCTGTGGATCGTCTTCATGGGCGAGATGCGCTTCACCCTGGCGCTCTCGGGCTGGACGGCGAACGACTGGACCTCGGGCTCGCACCTCGACGTCATGGCGGACGCCTTCACCCCGGACGCGCAGCTGGCGGACCGCGTCGCGCGCCACCTCGAGATGGTGCGGCGCGCGTCCTACGGCGAGCTCGCCGTGTCGATGGGCGCGCCGGACGGCGCGCTCCGCGGCGCGCTGCACCTCGCCGCGAAGCAGGGGCAGGTGGTTTACGACCACGCCGCGGAGTGTTATCGCTGCCGCCCGGTGATGCCGGTCGCCCTCTCCGACGCGCTGCTCGGCCCCGAGCCCCCGGAGCTCGCGGAGGGCCGGCGCATCGCCCGGGGCGGGGTGGAGATCGCGCGGGAAGAGACCCTCTCCGGCGGCCGCCGCGTCGTCATGGCCAGGGCCAAGGCGACGAGCTGCGAGCTGCTCCTCGACACCGACGGCGCGATCAAGAAGGCGAAGTGCAGCTGCTCGTACTTCTACAAGAACCGGCTGCGCGCGGGCCCGTGCCGGCACCTGCTCGCGGTCAAGCTCCACCTGTCCGGCCGCGGTGACGCGGCGCCCTCGCTGCCGTCTCCGGAGCCGTCGCAGCAGGCGGAGGCCGGCTCGCGCGGCCCGCGGGCGACGACGGCCGCCCCGCGAGGCGAGGCCGTGCCGTTCCCCGCGGAGCTCCTCGTCGAGATCGAGCGCGCCGCGGCGGCCCAGCGGGCGGGGCTCGCGGAGATCGTCGAGGCGTCGTGGGATCTCGCGTTCGAGCGCATCCAGGGCTGCCGGTCCTGGGTCGAGGCCCTCGCGCTCGGCGGTCCGGAGGCGGAGCGGGCGCTCCGCGCGCGCGAGCTCCGCACGCCGGTCGTGAGGACGCTCCCCGTTCACGCGGACGTGCTGGCCGAGATCCGGCGCGTCGCTGACCAGTTCAAGGCGAGCCCCGCCGCGGTGGTGGGCCTCGCGTGGCTCGTCGCCAGGCGATCGACGAAGTGAGGTTCACCCAAGATCCGAGAGTCCAGCCCTGCAAGGAGGTCCGTCCGCTCGAGCCCAACATGCTGCGGCGCTCCGCCGCGGTGGAGGTTGTTCTTCCATGCATCCCCACCCCCGATGTTCTTTGGGCGCCTTTAGCAGCTGTGCGGTTCCACTCAGAGGGACCTGCGGTCCTGGAACCGCACAGCTGCCCGGCGCCTGGGTGATCGGGCGTGGTCACGAGCAAGTAGTCGGGCGGGCGGGCTTCCTTGGAGGGCTGGACCGGGTGCTGTCCAGAGGAACTGTCGAATGGGCTTCTGGGACAAGCTGAAGTCGATGCTCGGCCTTGGCGGGGCCGAGCAGAGGGAGCGAGCGCCGGACGGGACCGAGGCCGAGCTGGCGGGCGGCGGTGGCGCCGGGGCCGCGCCTGCGCAGGTCCAGGTGGCCCGGGCGGCGAAGCCGGCCGCCCGCGCGGGGCAGCCCCGCGCCGCGGCGGCGGGCGCGAAGCCGCGCCCCGCGGACCCCTACGACGCCGGCGGGATCCTCGGCCTCTCCGCGGACGAGCTGCGCAGGCGCGCGCTCAAGATCAACCCGCGCCTGACGGCCTGGATCGGCCGCGTGGACACGATCCCGCCGCAGAGCGACGAGCGCACCGCCCTCATCGATCGGGGCCTCGTCCTGCGCGGCCTGCTCACCGAGGCGCAGCTCGCCGAGATCCACCGCGTCGGCGATCTCTGGCTCAGGCACAAGGACGCCGCGGCGCTCGCCGGCACCGTCGCGGCGCGCTCGGCCGACGAGGCGATCGAGCGGCTCAAGCGCGAGAAGCTCGCCCGCAAGGAGGAGAAGCGGCGCCAGAGCGCCGAGCGCAAGCGGCAGCGCGCCGAGGCGATCGCGCGCCGCCGGGCCGAGGACATCATCTTCCTGGGCACCGACGTCTCGGCGGGCCTGGCGGACCGGCGATCGCACGTCGAGTCGCTCGCCCAGCGCGGGCTGCCCGTGCTGTCCACCCCGGCCGACCTGGCCGCGGCCCTCGGCGTCGCCGTCCCGCGCCTGCGCTGGCTCTGCTTTCACGGCGAGGCGGTCGAGCGCCCTCACTACGTGTACTTCGACGTCCCGAAGCGCTCGGGCGGGACGAGGCAGCTCGCGGCGCCCCACGCATCCCTGGCCGCGGCGCAGGCGTGGGTCCTGCGCGAGATCCTGGAGAAGCTGCCCGTCGAGGCGCCCGCGCACGGCTTCGTGAAGGGCCGCTCCACGCTCACCAACGCGCGCCCGCACACGCGCCGCGACGTGGTCGTGAACCTCGACCTGTCCGAGTTCTTCCCGACCATCACGTTCCCGCGGGTGCGCGGCGTCTTCCATCGGCTCGGCTACTCCCCGGCGGTGGCCACGCTCCTCGCCCTGCTCTGCACCGAGCCGCCGCGGCGTCCTGTCGAGTACGACGGGCAGCGCTACTGGGTCGCGGTCGGCGATCGCGCGCTGCCGCAGGGCGCGTGCACGAGCCCGGCGATCTCGAACCAGGTCGCGCGGAAGCTCGATCGCCGCCTCGCCGGCATGTGCGCCCGCGCGGGCTTCACCTACACACGGTACGCGGACGACCTCACCTTCTCGGCGCCCCCGGGCAAGCGCGGCGATATTGCAATGCTGCTCGCCCGCGTCCGCCACATCGTCGAGGAGGAGGGCTTCGCCATCAATCCGGCGAAGGGTCGTATCCAGCGCGCCGGCGGTCGGCAGGTGGTGACGGGCGTCGTGGTCAACGACAAGCCCTCGGCGCCGCGCGAGGAGGTGCGCCGCCTGCGCGCGATCCTCCACGCGGCGAAGAAGACCGGCCTCGCCGCCCAGAACCGCCGGGGCGTGCCGGACTTCGAGGCGCACCTGCGCGGCAGGATCGCCTATGTGCAGATGATCGACCGCGAGAGGGCCGCGCCGCTGCTCGCGGCCCTCGACGCGCTCACGGGGTGAACGCGGGGCGCATCTTCGTGCGCTGCGAGCTCCGCCGCATCGTTCGGCTCGCTGCGGGGTACTTTCGTACGCCTCACTCGCCTGCCTGGTGCTCGGCAGGCCTCGTCCGCGAGCGCTCGATCATCACGACTTGGACTCGACTCGTCCGAGCGGCTTGGCAGCGCCCGCCAGCGCGCTTTGTGCGTCCCGCCAGGCGGGGTCTCCGGGGTAGAGCGCGGTGTGGAGGTAGGCCCGCGTGAGGAGCTGGACGGCAGCCACGCGCTCGGGGTTCTCGTCGGTGGTCTCGGCGAGGTCGTAGCCCGCCACGCCCCCTAGCCCGTGCCCTGCGTCGACCAGCATGAGCAGCGACTTGGGGCCTGGGGAGAGGAAGTAGGGATCAGCGTGCCAGGCGGCGCCTGCGGTCGTCAGGTGGGGAGAGCCGTCTTTATCGCCGGCGACCACGAGCGCGGGCGTCGTCATGGTGGAAAAATCGATGTTCGCGAAGAATGGGTAGTTCTCTGCTGCATACTTGCTGAGGGCGTCGCCTCGGCCGGGCGCGGCGAGCAGCACGCCCGCCTTGATCCGCGGCTCGGCGACGCTCACCTCGCTTCCGTCGTGGGGGTCCACGTGGCGCGCGCCGAGCAGCACGCTCGCGGTGTGCCCGCCCATCGAGTGGCCGAGGACCGCCACCTTGCTTCGATCCACACGCCCGGCGATCGCAGGGACGGCGCGCTCGATCGCGTCGAGCTGGCCAAGGATGCGGCTCATGTCCTCGGCGCGCGCGCGCCAGAAGAGAGGCGCATCGGGGTGGTCCGAGCCTCTGAAGGGCAGCGTCTTCGAGTCGAGATGCGTCGGCTGGATCACGACGAAGCCGTGCGCCGCGAAGTAATTGGCGAGCGGGGCGTAGCCGTGGAGCGACGAGACGAAGTTGGAGGGGCCGTGGCCGTGCGAGAGCAGCAGGATGGGCAGCTCGCTTCCGGTCACGGGCGCGGAGACGCGCACCTGGAGATCGACGGGGCGGCCGGGAGCGGGCAGCACGATGGGGTGGATCGAGAAGACCTGCGCGGGTGCGCTGGAGGCGTTCGCTGCGGGAGTCGGTTGGCTCATGATGTGGAGTTCCTTTCGGGGGCTCGGCCCCGCTCATCGCCTTGGTAGCTCCCTCCACCGCTCTCTCATTGGAAGGACCGGACATTTTCGGAGCGCTCGCTCCGCGTCGGCTTGAACGATCGCGGCCGGCGCGCGACACTGCGACGGTGCTGCACACGACGGACACCGCGGCGACGTTCTCGCTCTCGCGCTTCGTCGAGGGCGTTCACTCGCTCCTGCCGGTGGGTGGGCACACACGTCATGAACGGCTGCCCGACGGACGAACGATGCTCGTCTTCCGCGCGCTCGAGGAAGGCCGGAGAGGCGACGTGTGCGTCGCGGGGCCGCGCACGCGCGCGCTGTTCAAGAACGCCGGCGGCGTGGCGCGGGCGATCAGCATCCAGTTCAAGCCAGGCTGGTCGGCGCCGCTCCTCGGCGTGGCCGCGAACGTACTGACGGATCGGATCGTCCCGCTGGAAGACATCTGGGGCCGCCCGGGCGGCGATCTCTGCGACGAGCTGCTCGCGGCGCGCAGCCTGCCGGAGCTCCTCGACCGAGTGTCTTGCGCCATCGCCCTTCGTGCCCGCCAGACGTTCGAATCGGCATCGGCGCGGCTCGCGCGCCGCGCGGTTCGCTTGCTCGAAGGAGGCGAGGTTCGGGTGGAGAGCGTGGCGGAGCGGCTGGGCGTCACGGCGCGGCATCTCCGCCGTGCCTTCACCGAGAGCGTCGGCGTCTCGCCGAAGGATTTCGCGCGCACCGTTCGCCTGCAGCGTGCGGTGCGGATGGCAGCGACCTCGAAGGACTGGGCGCGTATCGCGAGAGACGCGGGCTATTACGACCAGGCGCACCTCATCACCGACTTCCGGGAGCTCGTCGGGCTCACGCCGGGCGCCTTCGTGAAGAGGGCGAGCGCCAGGGACTCGACGACGGCGTCACGACGCTCACGGAGCTAGCGGCCGGGCAGCATCTCGGCTCCGTGCGGGCCATCGCCCTCTGTTCCCTGCTGCCTGTCCGGAGACCTCGCAGGCCCGGCTCCCAAAGTGGCACCTTGAACCAGAACAGGTATCAACGGCGGATATCCACCCACGCCGTCCGGCGAGATTCGTCCAGCCGCGAAGCGGCTTCGTGGTACCATCCAGGACACATTCGTGGCGGGGGCATGCCACGACGTGGCTGTTGACCGCGCCTGACAGCGCCAGAGCACGTCTGACGTCAAGGGGAGTGATGCTGACGATCTCGGGGTATCAAGCGACCGACACGATCTACGAGAGCGGCAGCTCGCGCGTCTACCGGGGCCAGCGCGCCGGAGACGGGCGCGCCGTGATCCTCAAGCTGCTGCGCTCGGACTATCCCAGCCAGACGGAGCTCACGCGCTACCGGCATGAATACGCGGTGCTCAGCAATCTGGATGCGCCGGGCGTCGTCCGGGCGCTCGACCTGCGCAGGCACGAGAACGGGCTCCTCCTCGTCCTCGAGGATTTCGGCGGCCGCTCGCTGGCGCACCACCTCCACCACCTCCAGCGCCGCCCGTTCGACGCCGCGGACTTCGTCCGGCTTGCGATCCAGATCACGCGCGCCCTTCGCGAAGTCCACAGAAGCGGAATTATACACAAGGATATCAATCCGTCCAATATCGTAGCCAACCGCGAGACGGGTGTTGCCAAGATCATCGACTTTGGCATCTCGACGCGGCTTTCACGGGAAGAGCTCTCGATCAAGAGCCCCGCGGTGCTCGAGGGGACCCTCGCCTACATCTCTCCCGAGCAGACCGGCCGCATGAACCGGTCCCTCGACCATCGCACCGATTTCTACTCGCTCGGCGCCACCTTCTACGAGCTCCTCACGGGCGCGCCGCCCTTCAGCGCGACGGACGCCATGGAGCTCGTTCACTGCCACGTCGCGCGCGATCCCGCCCCGCCGCGCGCGCGCTGTCCGGGCGTGCCGGAGGTCCTGTCGGACCTCGTGATGAAGCTCATGGCGAAGGCGGCCGAGGGCCGTTACCAGAGCGCGGCGGGCCTCCTTCACGACCTGGAGGAGTGCGAGCGGCGCCTCGCGGCCACGGGCGAGATCGCCCCGTTCCCGCTGGGCCGCGCCGACGCCTCCGGCGAGCTCCGCATCCCGCAGCAGCTCTACGGGCGCGAGCGCGAGGTGCAGGCGCTGATCGAGGCGTTCGAGCGCGCGGCGCGGGGCGGCGCCGAGCTGATGCTCATCGCCGGGTACTCGGGGATCGGCAAGTCCGCGCTGGCGCACGAGCTGTACAAGCCCATCACCGAGGCGCGCGGGTACTTCGTCGCGGGCAAGTACGACCAGCTCCAGCGAAGCACCCCGTACACCGCGATCACCAGCGCGTTCCGCGACCTGGTGCGGCAGATCGTCGCCGAGCCCGAGGCGCAGTTCGCGCTCTGGCGCTCGAAGATCAAGGCCGCGCTCGGGGCGAACGGGCAGGTCCTCGTCGACGTGATCCCGGAGATCGAGCGCATCGTGGGCGACCAGCCGGCCGTCCAGGCGCTGGGGCCCGCCGAGTCCCAGAACCGCTTCGTGCGCGTCCTCCAGAACTTCGTCCGCGTGTTCTGCGACGCCGAGCGCCCGCTGGCCATCTTCCTCGACGACCTGCAGTGGGCCGACGCGGCGTCCCTCAGGGTCATCGAGCTCTTGATGACCGACGCGAAGCTGCGCGGCCTGCTCGTGATCGGCGCCTACCGCGACAACGAGGTGGGGGCCGCGCACCCGCTCTCGGCCGCGATCGCCGCGCTGCGACGGGAAGGGGCGGTCGGCCGGGTGCGCGAGATCTCCCCGGGGCCGCTCGGCGCCGAGATGGTCTGCCGGATGCTCGCCGACGCGCTGCGCGCGGACGCAGCGGCGGTCATGCCGCTCGCGGCGCTGGTCACGCGGAAGACGGGCGGCAACCCGTTCTTCGTCAACGAGTTCCTCCGCACGCTGCACCACACCGGGTGTTTGCGGTACGACGCCGGGCTCGCGGCGTGGACGTGGGATGTCGAGCACATCGAGTCCAGGAACATCACGGACAACGTCGTCGATCTGATGATCGGCAAGCTGCGGGAGCTCCCCGCGGACACGCAGCGAGCGCTCATGTCGGCGTCCTGCCTCGGCAACCGCTTCGACCTGGGCAGGCTCGCGGTCATCCGCGAGGAGACCCGCGCCGATGCCTACCGGCACCTCGCGCCCGCGCTGCAGGAGGGCCTCATCGTCCCGCTCTCCCCGATGGAGCCCGCGGCGCCCGACGATCTCGCCGCGCCGCTCGTCTTCCCGGACTACAGGTTCCTCCACGATCGGGTCCAGCAGGCCGCGTACGCCATGATCGAGGACGGCGAGCGCAGCGGCCTCCACGCCGACATCGGCCGGCTGCTCCTGCAGAGCCTGGGCGGGCGCGCCCCCGAGGAGAAGGTCTTCGACGTCGTCTACCACCTGAACCGCGGCGCCGACCTGCTGAGCGACGCCGCGGAGCAGCGGCGCCTCGCGGAGCTGAACCTCCTCGCGGGCCGGCGCGCGCTGCTCTCCGCCGCCTTCGACGCGGCGCGCGGCTACTTCGCCCGAGGCCTCTCGCTGCTGCCCGCGAGCGCCTGGCAGAGCGATCCTGCGCTGATGAGCGCGCTCCACGTCGGCGCGGCCGAGGCGGCGTGCATGAACGCCGACTGGGGCGCGATGAAGGAGCTCGTCGACGCCGCCCTGTGCGAGATCCACGACGTCATGAACAGGAGCAAGCTCTACGAGCTCCTGATCCTCTATCACCACACCCAGGCGGAGTTCCGGAAGGCCGTGGACATCGCCGTGGAGGCGCTCGCGCAGCTCGGCGAGACGTTCCCGGCGAGCCCCGGCATGCAGGATTTCCTCGACGCCTACACGAAGACGACGAAGCAGGTCGCCGAGATCGGCCTCGAGCGCCTCGGCCGGCTCGCCCCGATGACGGAGGCCCCGAAGCAAGCCGCGCTCGTGATCCTCCGGCGCGCGATCCATGCGTCGTATTTCGCCGCGCCGGAGATGCTCGGGCTCTTCATCTGCCGCGCGCTCGACCTGACGATGGATCACGGCGAGTCGCCGCTCTCGTCCTATGCGTTCGCGGCGTTCAGCGTGCTCGTCAACGCCGGCGTGGGCGACATCGCGACGGGATCCCGGTTCGGCGAGCTTTCGATCGCGGTGCACCGGCGCCGGGACGAGCCGTTCTACAAGGCGAGCGTCTACAACTTCTATTACGGGCTCTCGCGGCACTTCTACCGTCCGGCCCGCGAGAGCCAGGCGCCGCTCATCGAAGGGTACCTGAGCTACGCCGAGAACGGCGACGCCGAGAGCGCCGCGTACTGCCTGATCAACGCCTTCGTCTGCGGCGCCGTCTCCGGGCAGAACCTCCTCGACCTCGAGGCGATGTTCGACAGGCACATCGAGGAGGTGTTCAGGTTCAAGCAGGAGCAGGTCATCAACCAGCTCAGCGTGTGGCGGCAGGCCATCCGGAACCTCACCGGCAGGTCCGAGCACGCGGCGAAGATCAAGGGAGAGTTCTTCGACGCCGAGCAGGCGCTCCCCGGCCTCTACGCGACGAAGAACTTCAACACCGTCAATTATATCCATACGGCGCAGGCCATGCTCTATTTCGTGTTCGGTGAATACGAGCTCGCCTACAAGCACGCCGCCGAGACGGAGCCGACCCTCGGCGCGAGCACGGGCAAGGTGTTCACGCCGCTGCACACCTTCTATTACTCCCTTGCCATGACCGCGCTCTACCCGGCGGCCTCGCCGGAGGACAAGGCGCGCTACCGCGCGAAGCTGTCGGAGAACCAGGCGAAGCTCAAGGCGCTGTCCGGGACGTGCGCCAGCAACTTCCTGCACCGGTACCTGCTCGTGGAGGCCGAGCTCGCGCGGATCGACGGCCGCGCGGCCGAGGCGCTGGACCTGTACGACCGCGCCATCGCGTCCGCCTCGGAGCACGACTACGTGAACGAGGCCGCGGTGGCCTGCGAGCTGGCGGGGCGGTTCTGGCTCGCGCAGGGGAAAGAGAAGCTCGCGCGCGTGTACCTCGCGGACGCGAGTTACCACTACGACCTCTGGGGCGCCGTCCGCAAGGCGCAGGACCTGGAGGAGCGGTATCCACAGCTCGCCGCGCGCGAGGCGCACCCTCCGCGGTCCTCGGAGATCGCGCCCTCACGGACGTTCGTCACGACGACCTCGCTCGGCGCATCGCGCCTCGACCTCAGGACGGTCCTGAAGGCGGCGCAGGCGATCTCCGGGGAGATCGTGCTCGACAGGCTCCTCGCCAAGCTCATGTCGGTCGCCATGGAGAACGCCGGCGCCCAGCGCGGCTGCCTCGTCCTCCGGGACAGCGACGGCCTGCGGATCGAGGCCGAGGTCGACTGGACGGACGGCCGCGACGAACCGCGCTTCCCGGGGCTGCCCCTCGACAAGGCCGCGGCGCACGAACGCCCGCTCCTCTGGGCCGCGATCGTGCAGTACGTCGCGCGGACGGGACAGTGCGTCGTCCTCTCCGACGCATCGACAGATCGGCAGTTCCAGCGCGACGACTACGTCGCTCAGCGCTGCCCGAGGTCGGTCCTGTGCACGCCCATCACCCACCATAACGGCCTTTACGGGGCCATCTACCTCGAGAACAACACGGCGACCGGGACGTTCACCCAGGATCGGCTGGAGCTCCTCTCGATGCTGTCCTCGCAGATGGCGATCTCCATCGAGAACGCGAAGCTCTACACGGGCGTGGAGCAGAAGGTCCGCGAGCGCACGGCGGAGCTCGAGCAGGCCCACGCGACGATCGTCCGCCTGGAGCGGGAGGCGGTCGAGAACCAGATGGCGGGCGGCTTCGCGCACGAGATGCGCAACGCCCTCTCGGGGGCCGCCATGGTGCTCGAGTCGGTGACCCAGGGCGGCGAGACGCTGTGCGCGAAGAACGCGGCCCGGCTCGGCGAGCTGTTCGACTTGCTCAAGGGCGATATCCCGGAGGGCAAGCTCAAGGCGGCCATCGCCCATCTGGGCGACATCGAGGAGGCCGAGGAGACGCTCGACAGCGTGCTCCGGATGGTGGGCGACTGCACGGAGCGCGCGCTGAGCGTCACGAACAGGATCCTGGAGTACTCGAAGCTCGGCGTCGCGCTCGCCGGCAACGAGGTCGTGAGCCTCCGCCGCGTCATCGAGTCCGTCGCGGCGCGGCACCGCGACGAGTTCGCGCGCCAGGGCGTGTCGGTCGAGCTCGATCTCCGGGGCGGCTCGGCGGTCGTCGGGTACGAGTCGCACTTCGACTCCATCGTGAGCAACATCGTCCTGAACGCGCGCGACGCGCTGCTCCTGGTCGGCGACGGCCGCGGCCGGCGGATGCGGGTCGAGACGGTCGACGAGGGGGAGCTCCAGGTCCTCACCATCAGCGATAACGCCGACGGGATCTCGTCCGACGACCTCTCGAAGATCTTCCAGCCGTTCTTCTCGACGAAGCCGACGACCGGCGTGGGCCTGGGGCTCAGCTTCGTCTCCCGCCTCGTCGCGATGTACCGCGGGACGATCGACGTCGAGAGCGCCGCGGAGCGCGGAACGACGTTCGTCGTCCGGCTTCCGCGCGCGGTGCCCCACCAACAGCCGCAACGGCCGCAGCCGGCCGGCGCGCCCGCCGGCCGGATCGATCTCAACCTCTCCGGGAATTGAAAGGAGGCGCCAAGATGACATCGGCGAAATTCACCAGGCGCTTCCGCGAAGCTTCGGACGAGGCGCCGAAGGAGCCTGACAAAGAGCGGGCGATCGTGGTCGTGATCGACGACGACCCGCGGATGCGGTCTGCGCTCGAGTTCACGCTGCGGCGTGATTACGACGTGCGCCTGTACGCGAGCGCGCAGGAGGGCATCGCCGCCATGACGGAGATGGTCAGCCTGGTCATCCTGGATATCCGCATGCCGGGCATCGACGGCCTCACTGCCTACCTGAAGATCAAGGCGCTGTTCCCGAAGGTGCCGATCATCTTCTACACCGCGTTCCAGGACATCCTGGAGAAGCAAGACCTGCTCTCGACCCACAAGGCGTTCGGCTATTTCGACAAGAATGGCGACGTGTCGGGGCTCATCGCGGCCGTCGAGAAGGCCGTCCAGCATCACAGCCTGGTCTCCAGCATGGCGAGCGCGCAGAAGCTCGTGCGCGGGATCATGCCCCCGGACGCGAGCTGATCAGTCGCTCGCGTGCCGCCGCGCGCGCGGCAGCTCGACCGTGAACCTCGCGCCCTCGCCCAGGCGGCTCTCCACGCGGACCGCCCCGCCCATCGCCTCCGCCGCCTCGCGCACGATCCACAGCCCGAGCCCGAACCCGCTGTAATGGCGGGACGTCGTCGCCCGCTGAAAGCAGCGGAAGATCCGCTCGTGATCGGCCGCCGCGATGCCGATCCCGCGGTCGCGGACGGTGAGGCGCGCCATGTCGCCGGACGCCTCGAGCGCCACGTCGACGGGCTTGCCGCCGCCGTACTTGGACGCGTTGGAGAGCAGGTTGGTGATGATCTGCTCGAGCCGCACCGGGTCCCAGTGGCCGCGGAGGGCGCTCGGCGCGTCGACGGTGACCGGGCACGCCGCGCGCCGGAGCAGCGCCGCGTGTCCGTCCAGGATGTCCCGGAGGAACGCGCTGAGGTCGACCTCCTCCGGCGCCACCGTCATCGGCGCCGCCGTGATCTGCGAGATGTCGAGGAGCTCCTCGACGAGCCGGTGCAGCCTTTCGAGCAGCGCCTCCACGGCCTCGAGCTTCGGGATCACCTCCTCGGCGGCCGGCGGCGGCCCGCCGGCCCTCCGGTACATGCGCAGGAGCGCCTGCACCCGGAGCATCACCGGGGTGAGGGGCGTCTTGAGCTCGTGCGACGCGATGGTCAAGAACTCCTGGCGCGTCTCCTCGACGTGCTTCCGGTCCGTGATGTCCTCCGCGATGACGATGAAGTAGGCAGGCGCCCCGGAGGTGTGACGGACCAGCGAGACCGTGACCTTCGCCCAGACCAGCTCGCCGCCCTTCCGGACATAACGCTTCTCACGCGAGACCGTCTGGACCTCCCCCGACAAGATGCGGCGCACGTTCTCGATGTCGGTGGGCAGATCCGGCGGATAGGTGATCTGCTGGAACGTGAGACCGGTCATCTCTGCATGGGAGTAACCCACGAGATCGCAGAATTTCTCGTTCAGCCGGAGCCACCGGCCCTCGACCGACACCTGGCCGATGCCGACCGCGGCCTGGTTGAAGGTGGCGCGAAAGCGCTCCTCGCTCCTCCTCAGCTCCTCCTCGGAGCGCTTGCGCTCCGTGATGTCGTGGAACGACGTGACCACCGCGTACGGGATGGACTCGCTCGGGCGGAGCAACGGCTGCGAGTTGATGGAGATCCACGCCATCTCGCCCTCCGGCCGGTGGACCCCCATGATCACGTTCTTCTGCGGCGCCCCCGTGCGGAGCGTCACGATGGCCGGGTGCAGGTCGCCGTTGAAAGGAGCGCCGTCCTCGTGGACGGCCCTCCAGCGGGGATCGCGGCTCTCCCGTCCCGCCATCTCCGCGGACGTGAGCCCGAGGATGCGCTCGGCGCTCGCGTTGCACGCCTCGATCGAGCCGCTCGCGTCCTGGAGGACGATCCCCTCGTCGAGGGCGGCGATCACCGAACGATAGCGCTCCTCGCTCCTCCGGAGCGCCGCTTCCGTCGCCCTCCGCTCCGTGACGTCGGCGCAGATCATGAGCAGGGTGGCGACGCGGCCGCCGCGCAGGATGGGGCTGACCCTCACCTCGTAGAGCGCTACCTGGCCGTGCTCGCCGGGGATCGTGCACTCGCAGCTGTCGGACGCCCCCGACCGCACCACGCGCTCGACGCAGGAGCGGGCCGCCTCTCGCGTCTCCGGCGCGATGTGCTCGTAGACGCTCGTCCGCAGGAGGCTCGTCGAGCTCGCCCTCGGCAGCGCGCGGCCGGAGAGCAGGATCGTGCCGTCCGGGGAGAGCACCAGGATGCAATCGGATGCGCTGCCCAGGATCGCCTGCAGCAACGCCTCGGCGCCGCCGAGCTCGGCCAGCTGTCGCTTGAGCGCGTCGGCGGCGCCTTCTTCCGCGGATTTCCCCAGCGCAGCCACGCGCTATGCATTGTTACCAGAGGTCGCGGCCGCAACCGCGCAGGCGAGCTCGCGTCGGCTGACGGGGCCCGCGCGGGGCCCGCGTCGCCACCGTCTCCGGCATCGTTTCTTGGCGCGACGAGCGCGCCGGCGGGTGGCCAAATGCCGAGCGCGCCACTACGCAAACCTCCGGGCGACGACGACGATGCGGAGCACACGGGTGGACGGGGCTGGCTGCCGGCGCGCCGAGGGCGCCGCCGCGGCCGGGCAGGCCGAGGTGGCGCTGCGGGAGAGCGAGGCCCGCGATCGCGCGGCCAGCGCAGAAGCCGCCCGGCTGGAGGCCGAGGCGGCCGTCCGGCGGAGCGAGGAGCAGTATCGCCTCGTCAACCGCGCCACGAACGACGTGATCTGGGACTGGGATCTGGAGACGAACCGGGTCTACTGGAACGGAGCGGTCGTCCAGCATTTCGGCTGCACGCCGGAGGAGCTCGGCGACGGCCCCGAGGGCTGGTACGACCGCATCCACCCGGAGGACAGGGCGCGGGTATCCGAGGGGATCCGCGCGGCGATCGAGGGCAACGGGGAGAGCTGGACCGACGAGTACCGCTTTCGCAAGGGCGACGGCTCGTACGCGCCCTTCCTCGACCGCGGCTACATCGGCCGGAGCGCGAGCGGCGTGCCCACCCGCATGATCGGCTCGATGCTGGATCTGACCGAGCGCCACCGGGCCGAGGCGGCGCTGCGCGAGAGCGAGCTCTTTCACCGTCAGACCCTCGAATCGATCCCGGGCATGGTGTGGGCGACCCGGCCCGACGGCTACTGCGAGTTCTTCAGCGAGCAATGGGTCGAGTTCACCGGCGTGCCCGCCGAGCGGCAGTTCGGCGACCGGTGGCTCGAGGTCCTCCACCCGGACGATCGGGAGCGGGTCTTCGCCGCCTGGCGCGCCGCGGTCGGGGGGCTCGCCCCGTATGACCTGGAGTACCGCATCCGGTGGCGCGACGGCGGATACCAGTGGTTCAAGGTGCGCGGGCGGCCCATCCGCGGCGCCTCGGGCCGGATCGTCCGCTGGTTCGGGATCGCGATCAACATCCACGATCTCAAGCTGGCAGAGCAGGCGCTGCGGGACGCGGACCGACGGAAGGACGAGTTCCTGGCCATGCTCGCCCACGAGCTGCGCAACCCCCTCGCGCCCGTCCGCACGGCCGTCGCGATGCTCCGGAGGGTCGGAGCGGCGGATCCCGTGCAGCGGCGAGCCCGGGACGTGATCGATCGCCAGGTCACGCACATGGTCCGGTTGATCGACGACCTGCTCGACATCTCTCGCATCGCCCGCGGCCGGATCCAGCTCCGCAAGGCGCGCTGCGATCTCGTCAGCATCGTCCGCCAGACCGCCGAGGATTACCGGGCGAACCTCGAGGCCGACGGCGTGGCGCTCCGCGTGAGCGCGCCGGATGAGCCGCTCTGGGTCGAGGGCGACGACACCCGGCTGGCGCAGATGCTGGGCAATCTGCTGCAGAACGCCGGCAAGTTCACCGACGCGGGCGCGCGCGGGGGCGGGCGCGTGGGCGTGCGCGTCGAGGCGGGCCCTCCGGGGTCCGGGCGCGAAGGGGGCGTGTCTGGACAGGCCGTCATCACGGTCGAGGACAACGGCGTCGGGATGGATCCGGGGCTGCTATCGCGCATCTTCGATCCGTTCAGCCAGGCGGATCAGGGGCTGGCCCGGAGCAAGGGGGGGCTCGGGCTCGGCCTTGCGCTGGTGAAGGGGCTCGTCGAGCTCCACGGCGGGACGGTGGCGGCTCACAGCGAGGGGCCCGGCCGCGGCTCGGTGTTCACGCTGCGGCTGCCGCTCGCGGCGCCGGTCGCCCGGGACCTGTCGGCCGCCTCCGACGGGGAGGATGCCAGTCGCCAGGGGGTTCGCGTCCTCGTGATCGAGGACAACCACGACGCGGCCGAGAGCCTCGAGATGCTCTTGACCCTGAGCGGCTACGACGTGGAGACGGCGTTCGACGGCCCGACCGGCCTGACGGCGGCCCGGACGCGCCCTCCGGATGTGGTCCTGTGCGACCTCGGGTTGCCGGGCGGGATGGATGGGTACGACGTGGCCCGCGCCATCCGCGCCGAGCCGTCGCTCGCATCGACGCGCCTCGTCGCCCTGAGCGGCTACGGTCAGGACGAGGACCGGAGGAGATCGCGAGAGGCGGGCTTCGACAGGCACCTCGTCAAGCCAGCCGAGGACACCGCGCTGATGGAGGCCCTGTCGGCGGGGCGCCGCGAGCTGCGGAGCACGGCGAGCCCGCTCTCGCGCTGACCTGCGGCCCGCGCTCCGCCTGCCTCGCTCGCCCGCGGCGCCGCGCCCGGCGGCGTCCCGGAGGCCCCGGCGCGCGCAACCGCAGGCGAGCACGACCGGTGTACCATGACGCGATGGTGCAAGGGGCAACCCCACCATGGCAGGCAAAGCGACGCTGAGGGCGAACGATGAACGACAGGGAGCTCGAGGCCGCGCTGCGGCGTGATCCGACCGACGCGCAGGCCTGGCTCGCGTACGCTGAGACGTTGAGCGCGGCGGGTGATCCGCTGGCTGAGTTGATCGAATGGGAGCGGCGGGTAAGAGCCGACGAGGCGGGAGCGTGGCAAGCGCGGCGGAGGGCGCGGGACGAGCTGCGCGGGGCGTGGGGACTGAGCGACAAAGATGGGGTCGACGGCGAGTTCGAGTGGGGGTTGTTCAGGGTGCGTCGGGTGAGGAAAGATCATGCGGCGTGCCTGTGGCGTCTGACCCGAGTACGGTTGCTGGACGCGAGTTCGCTGGAGCTCGAGCAATTGCCGCGCGCTGAGCTAGAGGAGTGTCTGGCTGCGATCGAGTCGTTGAAGCCGCGACGGCTGCTGTTGTCCGATGCCTTGCTCGACGCAGAGGATGCGTTGACGCTGGCGCGAGCTCCCGCGGCGACGATGCTGCGGCAGCTCGTGTTGGAAGCGAGCGGCGCGAGCTTCGAGGGGGACGCCGTGATGGGGGAGTTTGCTCGCGTGCTGCCCAAGGAGGAGCTCGAGCAACTGGGGCTGTGGAATCTGCGGATCGGGGATGCCGGGCTGGAGGCTCTGCACGGCGCGGGTGCCTGGCCGCGATTGCGGCACCTGTCGTTGGGCTTCAACGAGCGGGTGTTGAGCGGGTCGCTGTGCACGCTGTTCGAGGGCGCATGCTGGCCTCGGTTGGACCGGCTGGCGCTCGGCTGCGGTGAGGTGGATGCCAGCATGATGCCGCGTCTGTCGGGTCTGCCGCTGGCGGCACGGCTGCGCTCGCTGAGCTTGTGGGGAACTCCGGCGGGCCCGGCGTTCTGGCGTGACCTGGCGGAGAGCGCGAGCTGGGCCTCGCTGCAGCGGCTGAACGTGGAGGAGAGTGACTTCGATGACGCGGCCGCGTACGCGTTGAGTCACGCTCGAGATCGGTCGCTCGAGCTGCTCATGTCATTCTTCACGCCGCTCGGCGCGGAGGCGGCGCTGTCGCTTCTGCGCGGCGAGGGGCTGCCGAACTTGCGGCTGCTGGCGAACATCACCTCCGCGACACCCGAGCAGACGGCGGCGCTGCGCGGCTTTGGTCAGCGGTTCACGCTGGGCAGTGTTCACGACTGCGGAACGCCTCAGTGGATCGTGCGCGATCACTTTCAGATGGATCAGTGGTAGTTTCTCCGGGGCCGCGTCGGGGTTGAGCCGCGTGACGAGGATCGTCTGGGCGCTCGACTGGGGGTTGCGGAGGCCGATTAGGAGGCGCCCTGCGCTCCCGCCGACGGGCGACGCCGCGAGACCCTCGATGGTTCGCGGCGGTCGCCTCGAGCGTGCTCAGCTCGCGCGCGCGAGGCCGACCGTGGCCGGGGCGCCGCTCTGGGCGAGGCGCTCGGCGAGGGCCTTGTCGTAGAGGGCCTGTTCGCTGGCCTTGTGGGCGGCCGTGAAGCGCACCAGGATCGCGCACACCGACGAGACGAGCGCGGCGAAGCCCAGCACCGCAAAGCAATCCTGGGTGTCGCCGACCGCCTTGAGCAGGAAACCCGCCGCGACCGCGCCGACGTTGCCGCCCGCTCCCACGATACCTGCGACGCCGCCGAGCGCCTTGCGATCGATGAAGGGCACGAGCGCGTAGGTGGCGCCGCAAGCCATGTGCGTGAAGAGCCCGAAGACGATCATCGCGAGCACCGCCATCCCCGCCGTCTGCATGCGGGAGAACCAGAGCAGGCCGAGCCCCTCGCCGACCATCAGCGCGAACAGGAGGGTCGTGCGGGCGTCCAGGCCCTTCCGGTGTGCCAGCCGATCGGAGAGCATGCCGCCCACGGCGCGGGCGAACAGCGCCAGGAGCCCGAAGCTACCCGCGGCCATGCCTGCGGTCTGAAGATCCAGCTTGAAGCGGTCCACGAAGTAGCTGGCGGCCACGTTGTGCACGAAGAGCTCGATCCCGAAGCAGGCCCCGTACGTGATGAACAACATCCAGGACCGGTAGTTGCCCATCGCCGCCTTGAAGATCGCCCATCCGCCCTTCTTCCCGCCCTCGATCTCGACGCCCGCCGCGCGAAGGTCCTTGTAGTTCCCTTGCGGGCAGTCCTGGGTGTACTTCCAGTAGAGGACCGCGACGACGAGCATGAGCGCGCCCGGCACCACCATCGCGAGGCGCCAGCCGAGCGATGAGCTGACACCCAGGCTCAGCACCGCCGCGAGCACCCAGGGCATGGTCGACTGCGTGACCCCCCCTCCGGCGTTGCCCCAGCCCGCGCTGGTGGCGTTCGCGGTGCCGACCACGTTGGGAGCGAACATGACGGACGTGTGATACTGCGTGATGACGAAGCTCGCGCCGATCATGCCGATCAGCAGCCTGAAGAACAGGAAGACCTCATAGCTCTGCGCGAGCGCGATCCCGAGCACGGGGATGGCGCCGAGCGCGAGCAAGCACGTGTAGGTCGCCCGCGGGCCGTACTTGTCGCAGAGCGGCCCGATCACCAGACGACCCGCCACCGTGATTCCCACCGCGGCGATGTTGATGTTGGCGATCTGCTCCTTGGTCAGCCCGAACTCGCCCTTGATGACCGGCATCAGCGGTGCCACCGCGAACCACGCGAAGAAGCAGGCGAAGAACGCCAGCCAGGTCAGGTGGAATGCGCGCATCGCTGGAGTTGACAGCGAAAATAGCTCGATCTTGGTCGCCTTGGTAGCCTGGGTCATGGGTCCTCGTAAGTTGCAAGTTCTGAAGGACCTCGCGGTGCGGCGATCGAGGCCTCAGGACGGATTCATAAAACAAGGACCGTAAATGGGTCGTAAATCGTATGTTTCCGGTCGATGTCGAGCCCAAAATAGGTTGCAGACCGTATGTTTCCGGTCGATGTCGGACGCCAGATGGGTTGTAGACCGTATGTTTCCGTTTGATGTCGGACGCCAGATGGGTTGTAGACCGTATGTTTCCGTTTGATGTCTGCGCCGTGCCCATCACGGCGCGCGAGGCGTGGTCAGGGCGCCTGCTGGTCAGCCATCGCGATCGGCGGACAGGCGTGCGCGAGGCGCGTCGGGCTCTCGCCTGCGTCGGACGCGCTCGTCTTGCTGGCGCCGCTCACGAGGTGTGCCGGGAGGATGCCGTCGCCACGCGGACGGCACGAGCGTGCCGTGGACCTGCGGAGGATCGCGCCCGCCGCCGCGGCCCTGCTCGGCGTCCCGCACCCCTCGGCATCCCCGCCCCCGCCGACTTCACGCGATCTGCCTTCGTCCTGACAGCCTTCGCGTCAAACAGTCGAGACACAGAGGCGAAAGCCGATCGTTGTATGTCGCGCGACCTCGTGGCTCCAGTTGCGGTACGCCGACTGGAGCCTGCTCTCGATGCTGCGCCAGCACCCGCCTCGCAGCGGGCGCACCCGCGTCGCGCCGCCCACGCACGGATCGCGGCCGAGGCGCATTCGTTCGAGGTGCGCGTCCGCGCGAAACGCGTCCAGGCACCAGCTCCAGACATTGCCGGCCATGTCGTGGCAACCAAGAGGGCTCGCGCCGGCCGGGTGCTCGCCTATCGGGCTCGGCCCGCCGCGATTCCAGTCCTCGGCGAAGCAGGCGCGCCGTTCGTCCGGGGAATCGTCTCCCCAGGGGTACCGCCGACCATCGAATCCGCGCGCGGCGAGCTCCCATTGCGCCTCCGTGGGCAACGTCCCACCGGCCCAGGCGCAATACCGCAGGGCTTCCGCGTAGCTCACGTTCACCACGGGCCGATCGGGCGCGTCGAGCTCTGCCCGGCCCGCGGAGGGCAGCGCCGAGGCGCCCGTCGCCTCGACGAAGACATTGTATTCGGCGCGGGTGACCGGGTGCGCGCCGAGCCAGAAAGGGGACAGCTCGACGCGATGCGGTGGGTTTGGCGCCTCGGACTCGAAGATCGGATCTTGGCCCATCGTGAAGGTGCCGCCAGGGATCCACACGAGGCCGGAGGGCGTCGAGCGTGGGGCTGTTGTCATGGCGTCCTGGAGCTCGCCGCCGAGCGTTGTGCTTCGAATGGCTCGATGGAAGGCCACATCGACGCGCGCCGGCAGCCGATACAATCCTCCGCGACCGGAATCCCAGCGTCGAGCAGCCTGCGCGCCGCCGAGAGCTCGAGCAGCCCGGATTGGAACCACACCAAAGACGGACGCAACACGAGCGCATCCTCGACGTGGGGCACGAAATCCTGGGGCTTGCAGAAGACGTTCAGCACGTCTTGCTGATTGACGCGGCGCAGTGAGCGTGAGTACGGTGACCGCATGCGTTTCATGGCGCATCTTTGCTCGGTTCTTCTCACGCTCGGGGCTGCGACGGGCTTCACGAACTCGGCCCGTGCAGACGGTATCCAGTCGAAGGCGAGACCGAGCAACGGATCGACGGTGAAGGACCTTGTTCGTCGTGGTCAGCGAGCGCGCGATGCCGGGCGGTGGACAGAGGCCTATGCCGCCTACAAGGCGGCCTTCGAGGCGGCAGACCCGGCATCCAGCACGGGGCTAGAGCGCGCGGAGATCGCCGGGGAGCTCGGGCTGTGCGAGCTCGCGCTGAACCGGCACCGTGACGCGGCCGAGCACCTGGCCTGGAGCCTTTCGCAGCTCGAGGCGCTCCCTTTGCCGCTGCAGCGAAGGTTCGAGGTCGGGCGACGCAAGGCGGAGTGGAACGTGACAGTGCTGCGTCTGAACGTGGATCCGCCGGACGCCGAGGTGCTCGTCGACGGCAAGCCGATCGGCCGGTCCGCGCGGACTTACGTGCTCTTCTTGGAGCCGGGCGAACACATGGTGTGGGCCCGAGCGCCCGGCTGTGAAAACGCGCTCCATATCGTCGGCGCCGTGGCAGGCGCGAAGCACGAGATCGTGATGCATTTGCCGCGCACGTCGGCGAGCGCGTCGGCGAGTGATGCCGAGGAGGGCGCGCCGGTGTCACCGAACGAAGCGCCGCGAGCCCCGAGCGCTCCGGCGGCTGTGCGGACGGGCTCCCCAGCCCATGGGCTCCCCAGCCCATGGGCCTCCTGGCCGGGGACGGCGCGGATCGTCGGTATCGCCGTGTCGACGGCGACGGCAGCGGCCGGTGCGGTCTTTCTCCTGCGCGCTCACGTCGTTCATGGCGACCTGCGCGAGGGGGACGCCGCGCGCCGCGCGCGGGGATGGACGTCGCACACCTGCCGGGAAGCGAGCGCCCCCGCGGCGTGCGCCGGCATTCACGAACAGGTGAACGAGCGGGCTCTGTTCGCCACCCTCGGCAAGGTGTCGCTGGTGACGAGCGCCGTGTTCGGCGTGGCGACGGCGGCCTCCTTCTTCGCGGAGATCGCCGTCTTCGACGCAGGACCGAAGGCCGCTGGCGTCCGCGTCGTACCTACGGCGACGAGCGAACGGGCAGGGGTGCTTCTCGAGGGAGCGTGGTGAAGCGGGGCGAGGTCATGCGTTCCAGAGCTGGCGCCGTGGGTCGCGGTCGAGCGGTTCTCCGCTCGCTGGTGTCGATCGCGCTCGGTATGACCGGCGCGGCCGGCAACACGGGGTGCTACTCGGACAGCTGCGCGGACGACTACCTGTGCGAGGTTCCGCCGCCGGAGCCGTCTCCTTGTGATGGGGATCCGGCGAAGGCGGCGGCGCTCGACATGTGCGGCGTGTTCGTCGGCGAGCAGGGCGACGACGAGAGCGCTGGCACGAAGGATGCGCCAGTGAAGACGTTGCAACGTGCGATCCGGCTCGCCGCGAATGGGCGAGGGGGTGGTGAGGCGCCGACCCGGCGCGTGTACGCCTGCGGTGGGGTGTTCGAGGAGGCGATCTCGCTCCCCCAGGGAGTCGACCTCTGGGGCAGCCGCGTGTGTGCCGGCGGCGACTGGTCCTATGGAGGGCCGCTCGACGGGCAGAGTGCGCTGACCGTCATCGCGCCGCCCGTGGGGATCCCGGTGCGGGTCCTCGGGCGGGAAGGCGCGGTCATCGCGGGGGACGACGCGACGTCGGTGATCTTCGGCGTGCGCGCCGTGGCGGCGGACGCCTCCGCGCGCGACGGCAAGTCGTCGATCGCGATGATCCTGGAGCATGGGGCCAGGGCGATCGTGCGGAAGAGCGAGATCCTCGCAGGCGACGGCAAGGATGGAGAGCCGGGCGAGGACGCGCCGAGCTTCCGCGCGAATGCCGGCGTGCTGGGGAATGAAGGCGTGGACGCCTGCACGGCGAACGTGGCGCTGGGCGCGCTTCCGGTCGTGACGGTGTGCGACGATGGCATCGAGTCGACGGGTGGCCAGGGGGGCGATGGGGGCCTCGAGACGGGCGGCGATGGGACGCCAGGCCAGCCGGAACCGGTCGGGACTCCGGACAACCGCGGCCTGGCCGGCACCGGCGCGTCCGGCATGCCGTGCGGGGATGGAGGCCGCGGCGCAGACGGCGCCCCCGCGGAGCGCGCTGCGGGAGCGGTTGGCGCTGGCCTTCTGGGCGTCGACGGATGGGTCGGCGTCCGCGGTAAAGACGGGGAGAAGGGCGGCGTAGGCCAGGGCGGCGGCGGGGGTGGGGGCAGCTACTCGCGCAGCCGCACGTTCGCGTGTCCGGCTGGTCGGCCCCAGGCCGGTGCCGCCGGTGGATCAGGCGGCAGCGGCGGCTGCGGTGGCAAGGGCGGCCAGGGGGGCGGCTACGGCGGCGCGAGCATCGGGATCGTGGCCTTGCAGGGGAGCGACCTCACGGTCGATGCCAGCACGGTCCTCGGGGCCAAGGGCGGCGATGGCGGGGTCGGTGGAACGGGCCAGCCCGGCGGCGGCGGGTCATTCGGCGGCTACGGTGGAAGGCCCCCGGCGGGTTCAGGTGACATGTGGCCCGCGTGCCGCGGCGGCACCGGAGGCAAAGGCGGTCGCGGGGGCGATGCCGGTGGCGGGCACGGGGGCCACTCGCTCGGCATCGGCTCCTTGGGCGCCTCCGTGGCCATCTTGGAGCATGCGACGGTCTTGCCCGGACAAGCCGGCGAGGGAGGTATCGGCGGCAATGCAACCCTGGAAAGCGGGCTCGGCGAGGGGGAACGCGGGATTGCGCAGTTCTGGTACCGGTTCGATGCGCCAGCCCCGGAACCACCTCGATGAATCGCCCTGTGCTGGCGGCACCCGTCAGGAGACACACATGAAAAAGAGCACCGCGGCGGCCTTGGTCCTTCTGCTGTCCCCGTGGGCGACCGGCTGCGGAACTGCACCTGACGTGAACGACCCTGGCGTGACGCCTTGTGAAGGCACCTCCTGCGCGGACGAGCCGCCCCCGGAGTCGGTCTGCGTCGAGCACATCGCCGCCGACATCCTCGACGACGGCTGTGGCGTGTTCGTCGCCGGAAACTACGGCGGCGGCGACGACGGGAACCCCGGCACGAAGGCGAAGCCGGTGTTCACCGTCGAGCGCGGCGTCGAGCTCGCGCGCACTGGACGAGGGCGGGTGTTCATCTGCAATGACGGATTCGAGGTGCATCAGATCCTACTGCCCTCCGGCGTGGACCTCCTCGGAGGCTTCCACTGCCGGCGATGGGATCGCGACCCCCGAATCCCGCGGTCCACATTCTTTCACGCGCCGATCTTCGACCCCATGGTGATCGTCGAGCCGGCGGGCCCCGAGGACACGGGGGCCGCAGACGGGGTGTCGACGCTCGCCGATCTCAACCTCTGGGCGTTTGGCCCGCTCGGCGCGCTCGTTCAATCCAACACGGCGGTGGAGATCCTGCGCAGTGAGATCCTCGCAGACAGTGCGCTGGAAGGCACCGATGGCGAGGAGTGGCCTCGGTACAGCCCACCGGACGGACCGGATGGTACGTTCGCCAGGGACGCGTGCTCGGCGGCCGTCGTCGCCGGCGGGGATGCGGCCGTGAACCGGTGCGAGAGCGGACACACGAGCATCGGCGGCAAGGGAGGCGACGGGCTGCCCGACAGCGCCGAGGATGGAGCCGACGGCGAGCCCGCCTCCGTGCGGGACCCTTCGCCCGCGGGGCTTGGTGGTACCGGCGAGCTGGGCGGGGTCCTCTGTTACGACGGGTCCAACGGGGGCCCAGGGGCGCCGGGGACGCAGGGCGCACCCGGTGGGGGCATCGGGCGTCTCACCGAGACTGGGTGGGAAGGCGACACGGGGGGCGAGGGGACCTGGGGCACCCCGGGCCAGGGGGGCGGTGGCGGCGGCGGTCGCCGGGGCGGACTCGCCGTGTGCGGCGCGGCTTCCAAGGGAGGCGCGGGAGGAGGCTCGGGCGGGGCCGGCGGTTGCGGAGGCCGGGGGGGACGCGGGGGAGCGAACGGAAATCCAACCATCGGCGTCCTCGCGCTTCACGCCCGGGTGACCGTGCGCGACAGCGTGATCGAGACGGCCGCCGGCGGCCAAGGCGGTGACGGCGGGCCACCCCAGGAAGGCGGCCGAGGCGGCCGAGGCGCACCGGGCGCCGCCGAGGCGGACGTCTTTCAGGGCTGCCTGGGTGGCAGGGGTGGCCAAGGAGGGCCCGGCGGCTACGGCGGCCCCGGGCGCGGCGGCGACTCGATCGGCGTCGCCTACCTCGACGAGGATCAGCTCACGCTCGAGGGCGTCACCTTCGATATCGGACAGCCAGGCAAGGGCGGCACCAGCTGGAACCACGACGGCAGCACGACGGAGGGCGAGAGCGGCAACGCCGTCGAGACGTTTCGGTTTCCTGAATAGCGGGATTGAAGCTCACCGCGGCGAGCTCTCCGGCTCGGCCCAGGGAGCGTCGCCGCGGACCAGGACCGCCGGGTGCTCGCAGGAACGTCCGAGTCACACCGCCACGGCCCTCGGGCATTCGAGGCGGCGTCCACCTCTACCAGGCGCCGCGCGGTCTGCTCCGGGGTCATGCAGCGCGACCTCGTCGGCGATGTGCCCGAGCTCGGTCCGGTGGACAGGAGCGGCGCCGAGCTCGCCGACATGCGTCCGCCAGGTGCGCTATCCTCGCAGCGCCATGGAACGCTCACCCGACTGGCTCTCCCTATGCACCGACGCCATCGACCTGGCCGCGCAAGATGCAGAAGCCCTTGAGACCCACCTGCTGAAGAGCCCGAACGACGTCGAAGCACGCGTAAAGTTGCTCGGGTTCTATTTCAGGAACCAAGATGATGACGCCCGGCGCCGACGGATAGATCACGTTCGCTGGCTAATCGCTCATCACCCAGAAATCTGCCTGGCGGCGTTCGCGCGCATCGCTCCGCATGAATGCCCGGACGCGTACAATGAGGGAAAGCGCCTCTGGTTGAGCGCGGTGTCCAACCATCCCAACGATCCCGCTATTCTCAGGAATGCCGGGAGATTTCTTTCGATCGAAGATCGAGATTTGGCCGAAGAACTGTACAGGCGAGGAACCACAGTCGAACCGGATACGTCAGACTGGCGAGAGCTCCTGGGAGGGCTGTGCTTCCTTTCCAGCATTGGTGCCACATCGCGCGAAGAACGTGTGCGACTTGCACGAGAGGCGCTCGCGGAATACGAGGCGGCGCTCACGCTTGAGCGCTCTGCGCTTGGAGCGTTCGGAATTCTCATCGACATCGCAAGGGTGGCAGTCCTGTCCGAGAACTACGAACGGGCGACCGAAGCCGCAGAGCGACTGCTCTCCGATGCCACGGATCATGTGGACACATTTGAGTACGGAAATGCCATGCATTACGCACACGTCGTTCTAGGAAAGGTCGCGATGGCACGAAGCGATTCAACCAGCGCAGTAGAGCACCTCCAGGCCGCTGGTGAGGTCCGCGGCTCGCCGCAGCTTAACACATTTGGGCCCGATTTTGAGCTCGCATCCCAGTTGTTTTCCATCGGGCATCGGGGCGCTGTTCTATCCTACATCGACGGCTGCAAGAGGTTCTGGGAGAGCGGCGCATCAGTGCTTGAAAAATGGGTGCTCGCCATCGAGCGCGGCGAAACGCCAGATTTCTCTGAGCGCTGGGCGACCTGACCAACACCGCAATCGCAAAGCGGCTAGACGCCGGCAGCCGGGGAACCACATGCATTGACGCCGGCGCTGACGCTGCGGTTTGCGTGTTCGCGCGCTCCTGCTGCGAGCGCGCTCCCCCAGCCGCGGCGCTACTTCCCCGGCGCGAACGGCCCCATCGACGCTCGCCGCGTCCAGATCGCGCCCTCTCTCACCATGCGCCTCACGTGGATGTGATAGTCGACCTCGCCGCCCACGCCGTCGCGCGCTATCTCGATCTCGTTGTAGCCGTTGTGCTCCTGCACCTCTCGGCTCGAGAGCGACGGCGCCGCGGCGATACGGATCGTCCAGTCCTCGTGCCGCTCCGGCCATTGCTCCTTGCCGAACCAGCCTGTGTGGCTGTGGCCGTGGAGCACCAGGCAGAACTCCTTGTGGGCCAGCGCGTCCTTCACCTCACCGGCGTTGATCAGGCCGCCGAAGCGGGCGAGCTCGGTGGACGGCAGCGGGGACACCGGGTGATGGAGGACCGCGATCCGGATCGGCGCGTGCCACTGCGCCCTGCGCAGGCGCTGGAGATCCGCGTTGTGGACCAGACCGGGATCGATGCGCGCCACGTGGTCGCGCAGCGCCGCGGCGCGCTCCGCGTCCGGCTCCTCCAGGGCGCCTCGCCGCAGGCGGCCGATGAGCGAGAGGAGCTCGTCCCGGACCGGATCCCCCTCCTCCTCCTGGCCGCCGAACTCCGCCGATCCGAGCAACGCGAACTCCACCCCGAGATCCGCATACCGCGCCACCGCGAGCGCCCGCGTCGCCGGCGGCTCCTCGAGCGGCGGCCGCGCGCAGCGCGGGTGATCGCCGAAGGCCTGCGCGAAAGGCACGTGGCGCGCCTGCGTCCCGGCCTGCGCGGGCCCCGTCGCCTGCCGCCAGTCGACGTCGTGATTGCCGCCCACGAGCAGCACGTTGGGCTCGTCGGGCGGGAGGCGAGGGTGATTGGCGAGGTGCCTGGAGACCTGATCGAGCCAGCGGCGGGCCTCGGCGTACTGGTCGTCGTCGGCCCACTCGGCGACGTCACCGGATACGACGAGCAGGTGCGGCGCGCGGCCGGCCGCGGCGAGCTCGGCGACGTGCTCGACGTAATGATCGCAGACGCGCGGGGGGCCCAGCCCGCCCTTCATGGTATTGCCGTGCTGGTTCCTCTCCTTGACGTCGACGCGCTCGGCGGATTTCGGGCCGAAATGGATGTCGGAGACATGGTGGATCCGCAGCGGGCACAGGTTCGCTTCGAGGATCGGATCGGCGAGCACGGGGCGCCCGCCGCGGCGCTCCACGAGGCCGCAGCGCTCGAGCAGATCGACATTCTCGTCGCGGGGAGACGCGCCGCGCGCGATCTCGCGGAGCACGCCCCGCTGCGCGTCGGTCAGGCCGTCCTCGAATACGGCGCGGTGGTAGGCGAATTCCATGCGCTCGCTGCTCACGCGCGCCGTTCGCAGGAGCGCCCATGGGGTGTTCGCCAGAGCGGGAGATTGCTCGGCGAGCTCGAAGACGAGCTCGAGCAGGAAGGGATTCCGGCGCCAGCTGGCGGGCAGGTCGGGGAGGAGCGCCTTCGACACCGCGGTGCGGGCGAGCTTGAGCGCCTCGCTGTGCGTGAGGGGATCGAGGAAGCGCATGTCCCGCGAGCAGACGAGCCCGGCGTCGCCGGAGGCCGCGCGCTCGAGCGCGATCCACTCGGCGGGGCTCATCGCCAGGAAGATCCTTGTGTTGGTCGTGTAGAGGTCGACGCACCAGCGCAGGAAGGCGCTCGCGTCGCGCGGGCTGCCGCCTTGGCCGGCGAGCTGCGGCTCATCCAGGAGGAGCGTTGTCCCCGGCGGCACGCTGGGGAGCGCCCGGCCGAACTTGCGGAGGTCGAGGTAACGCACGCTCGTCTTGTCGGCGAGGCCGAGGTGGTGCTCGAGCGCCTTGAGCGTCCACGTCTTCCCGGCCCTGCGGGCGCCGACGAGCGGCCATATCACGCCGTTCACCGGCAAGGACTGCAAGAGATCCAGGAGCTGCGCGTGATTGCGGACATCGCGTTCCGGTGCGTAGGGTCGCCTCACGTCGAAATCGCGCGTCACGGCTCTCTCCTTGGCTCCCTGGCCACCCGGCGAATCCAGTCGAAGAACGGCGGATCCGCCAGCCATGCGCCGAGCGCATCGCAGAGGCCCGCGTCGCAGAGGACGGCGACGTCCTCCGAAGGCAGCCTGCGCACCTCGGGCAGCGCCGCGTCGGGGGCGCCGCGGAGGGCGCCGAGCACGGCGCGCGCGCGCTGGGGCAGCTCGGCCCAGCGCGGGCGGAAGAAGGCCGCGTCGCGGTCGAGCAGGAGGCGCTGCTCGTAAAGCTCGCGCACGCCGGCGCGCTCGACCAGGGCGCGGCGTTGACCTGCGCGGACGGCCTGGACGAGGGCATAACCCATCACCTGGAGATAGAAGGGCCACGGGCCGCAGAGCTCGACGATCCAGCGGGCTGTGCGCTCGGCCTCCACCGCGACGTCGGGAGGAGCGGTGTCGACGAGGAAGCGGATCGCGTCCGCCTCGGAGAGCGGACCGAGGTTGATGGGGGTGACGTCGTTGCCGAACGAGGAGCCCGGGGCGGCGGCGAAGGCGTGCTCGACGATGGTGACCCAGTCCCAGTGCGAGCCGACGAGGACCACGCTGGTCCTCTCCTGGCCGACGGCGCGGAGCCAGGCGAAGACGGTGGCGTCGGCCTGGTGGAGATTGGCGACCTCGTCGAGGAGCAGGACGGCGTTCCCGGCGCTGGAGAGGCGGTCGCGGAGGGTGAGCGCGGGGGTGACGTCGGACTGGAGAGAGGGGTCGAGGAAGACGGCGAGATCGTCGGCGGTGCGAAGGGGAGAGGCGCGGCCCTCGAGAGAGCGGTGGTGGACGGCGCGGGCAGGGGAGAGGCGCGCGGCGAGGTGGTGGAGGATGGAGGTCTTGCCCGAGCGGCGCGGGCCGCGGAGCACCGCGGGGCTGCGGCTGTCGATGAGGGCGAGGAGCTCCGCGAGGATGGGGGCGCGGCCCGGGAGGGCAGAAGCGTCGGTGAGGGCGGGGCCGGGCCGGAAGGGGTTCGTGAGGGCGTACGACTGCGAAGGGTCGGGCGCAGGGACGCTGTCCGTGGCGGCGCGCGGGGGCACGATGCTGGCGGCTCGCGGCGCCAGCGCCCCTGGAGCATCGGAGATGAAGCGCTCGTCGCCATCCCAGGGGACCCCGCCCGAATAGCCGTGCCGTGCGAGCTCCTCTGTGACGTTATCGCCGCTGAGGTCGCCGGCGAGGGCCGCGGCCACCTTGTCCGGACGCCCCAGGACGTCGCGGAAGCCGGCGAGGGGCAGGTAGAGTGTCGTCCTCGATTCGGGGCGGCGGAGCGCGAGGCGCGCCCGCTCGGGCTCCGCGCCGTCGAGCACGCAGAAACCCCCGGGCGTGCGCGCGAGCGCGGTCAGGCCGGCGGATACGAAGCAGGCGAGGAGCCTTCGCTGATCCGCGCTCCAGATCCGCACGGCGCCGTCGTGCCCCGCGCTCGCCAGGCGATCGCCGCGCGGCTGCCAGGCCATGGCCATGACCCTCCGCGTGTGGCCCTCGAGCCGGGCGATCTCCTCGCCGGTGCCCGCGTCCCAGAGCCGCACGGTGCCGTCGTGCCCCGCGCTCGCCAGGCGATCGCCGCGCGGCGCCCAGGCCACCGCCGTGATCCCGTGCGTGTGGCCCTCGAGCCGGGCGATCTCCTCGCCGGTGCCCGCGTCCCAGATCCGCACCGTCGTGTCGTCGCCCGCGCTGGCCAGTCGTTTGCCGCCCGGGCACCAGGCCAGGGCCTTGACGTCGCGCGTATGACCCTCCAGCAACGCGAGCTGTCTGCCGGTGTCCGGGTCCCAGATCCGCACCATCATGTCGTGTCCCGCGCTCGCCAGCTGGCCGCCGTCCGGGTGCCAGGCCAGCGCGAGGACCCAGTCGGACTGACCCTCGAACCGAGCGAGGTTCTGGCCCGTGCTCGCCTCCCAGATGCGCACGCTGCCATCGTGCCCGGCGCTCGCCAGGCGGCCGCCGTCCGGGTGCCAGGCGACGGCCAGGACACCGTTCGAATGGCCCACGAGCCGCGCGAGCTCCTCACCCTTGCTCGTGTCCCAGAGGCGGACCGTCTGGTCGTCTCCCGCGCTGGCCAGGCGGTTGCCGTCCGGGTGCCAGGCGAGGGCCAGCACCCAGTTGGAGTGGCCCTCGAGCCGAGTCAGCTCCTTGCCCGTGCCGGTGTCCCAGATCCGCAGCATCGAGTCGTTTCCCGCGCTGGCCAGGCGGTCGCCGTCCGGGTGCCAGGCGAGGGCCAGCACCCAGCTGGAGTGGCCCTCGAGCCGAGTCAGCTCCTTGCCCGTGCCGGTGTCCCAGATCCGCACCGTGTTTCCGTCACCCGCGCTCGCCAGACGCCTGTTGTCCGGGTGCCACGCCATGGCCCTGACCGAGTTGGTATGGCCCTCGAGCCGCGCGAGCTCGCTGCCTGTGCTCGCGTCCCAGATGCGCACCGTGCTCTCGTCGCCCGCGGTGGCCAGGCGCCTGCCGTCCGGGCGCCACGCCACGACCCGGACCCCGCTCGAACGGCGCTCGAGGCGGGCGATCTCGCCTCGCGTGCTGACGTCCCAGATGCGCACCGTGTTCCCGTCGCCCGCGATGGCCAGGCGCCTGCCGTCCGGGTGCCACGCCACGGCCGTGACCCCGCGCGCCTGGCCCTCGAGCCGGGCGATCTCCTTGCCTGTGCTCGCGTCCCAGATGCGCACCGTGCTCTCGACGCCCGCGGTGGCCAGGCGCCTGCCGTCGGGGTGCCAGGCCACGGCCCTCACCCAGTCCGCGTGTCCCTCGAGCCGGGCGACCTCCTCGCCTGTGCTCGTGTCCCAGATGCGCACGGTCCGGTCATCGCTCCCGCTGGCCAGGCGCTCGCCGTCCGGGTGCCAGGCCACGGCCCTCACCCAGTCGGTGTGCCCCTCGAGTCGGGCGATCTCCTTGCCCGTGAGGGAGTGCCAGATCCGCACCGTCAGGTCGTATCCCGCGCTGGCGAGGCGCTGGCCGTCCGGGCGCCATGCCACGGCCAGGACCCAGTCGGAATGTCCTTCGAACCGGGCGAGCTCCATGCCGGTGTCCGCGTGCCAGAGGCGCACCGTCTGGTCGTACCCGGCGGTCGCGAGGCGCTGGCCGTCCGGCGACCATGCGAGCGTGTTGATCGTGCCGGTGTGTCCGGACACCAGGTCTGCGTGCGCCGAGGGAGGTGTCGCGGCGAGCCTGCGCGCGTGATCCAGGAGCGCCCCCCTGCCCGCGATGACGCAGGCGCTCAGGTCGGTCCCTTCGGCCAGCACGCCGTTCCAGCGGCACCCGGTCCACGTCGATTGCCGCAGGATGGCGCCGCTCAGCGTCGCCAGCTCGAGGATGGCCCCCTTGGCTTCGGCTTGCGTGAAGTCCGCCCGGTGCGCGATCGCGCGCCGGAGGATCGTCCCGTCGAGCTTCGCGCCGGAGAGCATCGCCCCGCTCAGCGCGGCTTCTGTCAGGTCGGCGCCGGAGAGGTCGGCGCCGGACAGGTTGGCGTCCCGCAAGTTTGCGCCCGCGAGGGGCGCGCCGCGCAGGTCCTCGCCGGCGAGCTGCACGCCCTGGAGATCTGCCCCTTCCGGGATCCATCCGGCCGTCTCCTCGGCCCATCGCGCGAGACCGAGCAGCAACCGGAGGGCGTTCTCGGCCGGCTCCCTCGTCGAAGGGGTCAGCTGCCGGTCCATCCTCAGGAACGACTGGACCGCGCGCACCGCCGCCGCGCGCCTCGGCTCGCCGAACGTCCTCAGGATCTCGCCCACGAACGCCGCGACCTCCCGCGTGATCGGCTTGGTCCGGAGCGCCTCGAGCGGCCGCTCGGCCAGCGTCGCCACCAGCGCGCGCGCCAGGAAGTATTCGAGGAACGCCTTGTGCGCGAAGCGGTATCCGTCGCTGCCCTCCTGCACGAGGAACGTCCCGCCCTGGATCTCCAGGAACGCGGCGCCCGCCGGCATGCCTTCGGGCAGGAAGCGAAAGAGCCGCGCGCGGACCGACTGCTGGAGCTCCTGCCAGGTGCACGCCGGCCGGCCGGACCGCCAGAGCTGCTCGGCGAGCGCCTCGGCGAACTCTTTCTTCTGCTCGTCGGTGAAGCTGTCGGGGTCGCCCTTTCGGGTATTGTCGAGCCACCGCTTCAGGTACGCCTCGTAGAGATCGGCGCGCCCGACCTTCGCCCCGGAGGCGAACTCGTCCAGCGTGGCCAGCACCATCCCGAGCAGCAGCGGCCGGTGCACGAGGTCCTTGAGGTCGTAGATCGCGGCGATGCGCGAGAGCGCCGCGGCGGCGCCGTCCTCGCCGCGGATCTGCCGCACGAGCTCGCGCACCTGCGCTTCGGTGAACGGCTGGACGGCGAACCGCCGTATCCCCGCGGACGTGCCAGGCGGCTGAGAAGACACGCCCTCGGCGCCGGTCTGGAGGTGCGCCTCGGCGGGGAAGTGGTCATCTCGCGAGGAGACGAGCACCTTGCCGCCGCCGGCCGCGACCTCCAGCAGGCTGGCGCGCCGCCCTGCGAGCTCGGAGGCCTCCAGGCGAGTCGCCATCTCGTCGAAGCCGTCGAAGCAGGGGACGACGAGCCGGTGGCGGATGAGCAGGCGCAGGGCGGCGCGGTTCGCGGGGAGGTCCTCGGCCCCGGCCGCCTGGAGCAGGAGCTGCTCCGGGCTCACGTGGGGCGAGGCGCTGGCGAGGTTGACGAGCACGGGCCTCGGCCCCTCGGCGGAAGCCCACCGCCGCTCGGCCCACGCGGCGAGCGCGGTGGACTTCCCCAGGCCGAACTCGCCGAGCACGAGGGCGATCTTCTCGCCCGACGAGAGCCACGCGTCGAGGGCGCCGAGCAGGGGTGTGGGCTCGTCGCGCCCGTCGACGCAGGCTTCGGGCTCCACGAACCGTCCCGCGACCTCGCGCAGCCGCTGCTCGCGGAGCGCCGCGACGACGTCGCGCGCGCCGTCGAAGCGCGGTGACAGGAGCGCGATCCGCGGAGCCAGGGTGTCCTGCGGGATCGCCTCGAGCGCAGCGTTGACCAGACCCGACCGGACGGCGGCCGCGCGGAGCTTCTCCCGCGCTCGCCGGGGCTCTGCCCAGCGCTCGAGGCCCTCGATCCACAGCAAGGTCCACCCCTCGTCCCGGAGGGCCGCGACCATGAGCGTGCACCAGGTCGGCCGCTCTTCAGGCCAGACGCCGACCGCCGCCACGTGCTCCCACCCCTCGGCGAGCGCGAGCAGAAAGACGGTCTCCGCAGAGAGGATCTGGTGCTCGGAGAACCGCGGGGCGAGCTCCTCCTTGCTCGGCTCGGCGATGGGGCCCAGCGCCGCGCGGGCGCCGCCGGAGGCGCGCGGCGCGGCGTCGTCCATGGCGGCGCGGAAGTCGGATGGCTGTCGCTTGAAGGAGAGCACCCAGCCCAGGTGCAGCTGCGTTCCGAGCGCCGCCGGGGCGAGCCTTCGCGGCAGCTCGGCCCTCACGTCCGGCGGCAGCGTGCTCTCCCGCTCGTCGTCGCTCGCCTCCGGCGCGCCGCGCACCGCCTGCGCCACCGCGCCGAGCGCCGCCATGCCGTCGGGCGTCCATTCGCCGTTGCCCCGCTTCGCGTCCACCGCCTTGCGGAGCCGCGCCTCGACCTCCACGAACCCGGCCTCGCGCGCCTCCCGCTCGGCCATCCAGGCGAACACGACGTCGGCGGCCGCCCCCGCCGTCGCCGCGCGCAGCGCCTCGAGCGGCAGCACCTCGGCGGGGACGATGATCTCCCGGGTGAACTGCCTTATCTCCTCGACGCGGGTCAGCTTGTCGAGCTCGCCATAGAGCCGACGCAGCCGCCTCCCGCGCGCCGCCGCCCCGGACAGGGCGCCCGCGTTCAGCAGCACGTCGCGCGCCTCCTCGAGCCGCGCAACGAGCGTCTCGAGCGCCTCGTCGTCGTCGCGTCGGAGGAGCTCCCTCGCGCCGTCGAGCCACCGCGCATAGGCCTCTCCCGCGGGGTGCCCTCGGTACACGAGCGTCGCCTCGGCGACCGGCACGACCGGCGGCGGCGCGGCGGGGCGGGTGGAGCGAGCGAGGTGCGCGCTGGCCCGCTCGTACCGGAGGTCGACGTCGGCGACGATCACACCTTCGTCGCCTGGCTCGAGGTACCCCGCCCGGTCCGGGAACCGCCGCAGCTCGTGGGCCTGGGCCTCATCGACATAGATCGATGTGCCGCCGCCTTCGGCGCCATCGCAATACAGCGTGGGCCGCCCGTACCGGCGCGCCTCTTCCCACACCGCTCCGGAGAGCTCTGGCAGCGTGGTGTGCGGCGTCGCGCTGGGCACGGCGAGGAAGCGGCACTCGCCGACGCGCTCGGCGATGGGCGCCACGTCGTGCGCGCCGTGCCGGAGGAGGAAATCGAGACAGGCCAGCACGCCCATGGGGCCTGGGATCCCGTCCGGCATCTCCACGGGCGCCCAGGTCTCGCCCGGGCGCATCGTGCTCCGCTCCACCGCCGCCGTGGCTCGCTTCGCGTGCAGGCCGAGGAGCCGACCCCGATGCAGCACCGGGCACACCGACTGTCCGAGCGCGGGGAGCCCCGCGCCGAGGCGCTCGTAGATGCCGGAGCGGCGCGCCGCCCGATCCACCGAGTGCGTCCCCGCCACGACCACCATGTCGCCCGCCGCGTCGGCGACGCCGCCGAGGATCTCCCAGGGGATGCTGTACTCGGGAAACACCACGATCCTCGCCCCGTACTCCAGGCAAGCCGACAGCACCGCGCGGATCCGCGCGAAGAGCTGCGCGTCGTAGGTCTCGCGGATGCGCCGCCGGAGGGCCTCGAGCCTCGGCTTGATCGCGTCGGGCACATCGGCGCGCGCCGGGAGCAGCGAATCGGCTGCTGTCCTCGGATCGAAGAGCGGGTCCTCGATCGGAGACCGCCGATCGACGATGATCGCCGGGTAATAGGCGAGCTGCGCGACAGCAACCCGTGTATACATCGCTCCCCCCGCGGCCATCTGCATTCGTTTGCTCGCTCTCCGCCGAAGCTCGACGCGCGCGCTGCTCACCGCGGAGCGCCGCGGTACTCTACGTGAAATACGTGAACGGCGAGGGATACGACACCTCCGACCGGCGGATCGGGCGTCGTGCGCCCGGAGACCTCCTGGTCACCGGGCGCTGGAACGGCGGTGGGTAGCTCCGCACGGTGGTCTCGGGTACGCGCCAGTCACCGGCGCGTGGTGGCGGACATCCGGCCCCGGCGGAACAGCGGCCGCCGGAGCCGCGGGGCCCCGAGCGCGAGCGCGGCCCCGCACGCGAGCGCGAGCCCCTGCAGGTAAAACCGCGGCAGCGCCACCACCGCCTCCAGGTGGTGCTTGCCGGGCCCGACGCGCACCGCGAAGAAGCCTGGGGCGACGCGCCGCGGGGCCAGCTCGGCGCCGCCGTCGCGCACGCGCCAGCCGCTGTACGCCGTGGCGCGGAAGACCACATCGACCGGCGCCTCGGCCTCGACGGACGCCTCGTACGCGCCCGGCTCGCGCGGCACCTCGCGCACGCTGGCGCGGGCCGCGTCGCAGCCGTCGTCGGCCACGGCCACGCGCTCGAGCGGGCCGCGTGTGGCCTCCAGCGCCACGAGCTCACCAGGCGTGTCGAGCACGGTGCGCGGCTGCTTCAGGTGCTCGAAGAGCGCCGCGAGCAGATCGGCCTCCTGGCCGCGCCACACCTCGCGCACGCACCCGAGCCCCACGTAGTCCGTGCCGCCCACCCGCCGAGACAGCTCGACCTCGCCGCGCCTGTCCACGAGCGCCCACGCCTCGGGCGGCCCCGGCCGCTGCGTGGTCAGGTGGATGAGCGTGCGGATGCCGAGCGCCTCCGCCCGCGCGGCGCTCCCGGGGCGCTCGGGCGCCACCTCGAGGAAGGCCGCCGCGTGAACGCCCACATGCGCGCCCGCGCCGGTCGAGACGGCCATCGGGACCGCGCGGCGGAGATCGGCGGCGTGCATCATCGAGCAGGTCGCGAACTCGTCCTCGACGGCGTAGCTCGCGCGGCCGTGCGGCGCCTCGGCGAGCCAGCGGGCGATGAGATCGGGGTCGAAGCCCTCGGCGGGCGGCGGGCAGCCGCGCGACGCGACGAGCGCGGCCTGCTTCTCTGCAAGGACGTGGAGATCGGCCGCGCGGGCGGGGATCTCGAGGGCCGCGACGAGCGCGAGCGCGGCCGGCAGGACCGCGGCGAGCGCGGCTGGCAGGAGCCCGGCGAGCGCGGGGCGCGAGCGGCGCGCGCCCCGCGCTGCCAGCGAGGCGCCGATGCGCGCGAGCGCCGCTGCCGCGAGGTCGAGCGCGCTGAGGATGGCCGCGGCCGCGACGAGCGGCAGGAGGGCGAGGGCGCGCATCGGCTGGAACAGCGAGAGCAGCGCGCGGCCGAGCGGGCCTGCGCCTACGATCCAGCCGCCGCTCATCGACAGGAGCAGCGCGAGCGCCGACGCCGCGAGGACGGCCCGCGACGCCGGGGCGCGGAGGCGCGTCGCATGGAGGAAGCAGGCGGCGATCCACGCGGAGCCGATCACCGGGGCGTGCGCGAAGTCGAGCAGGTCGCCATCGAGCATCCACGGCAGCACGCGCTCGGGCCCGAAGCCGATGTGCCGCCAGCCGAGGCCGGCGGGCCAGCCGAAGGGCGCGGCCATCGACGCGATGCCGGGGCCGTAGAGCGCGGCCGCGACCAGGCCGCCGCCGGCGAGCGAGCGGAGCACGCGCGCGCACAGCCGCCGATCCCACGCGGCGATCGCGGCCGCGCCCAGGACGGCGGCGCTCACCGTGAAGACCTGCGGGTGCGTCGCCGCGCAGGCGGCGGCGAGCGCCGGTCCGAGCTCGAAGCGGGCGGGGCGGATCACCGCGGCGGCCCACGCGATGACGAGGGGGATGACCAGGATCTGCGAGAGCAGCCCGAGGAGGAAGAACGACGGCCACCCGCCGGCGAACTGCACGTACGGCGCGACCCACGCGAGCGCCACCGCGCCGGCGGCGGCCGAGGCGGGCCGCGCGCCGACCGCGCGGGCCGCGGCGAGGACGACCAGCGGGGCCCCGACGAAGGCCGCGAAGCCGAGCCCCTTCACCGCGACCACCGGCGCGACGCCGAGGCGGATCAGCGCCGCCACGAGCAGCCAGCCGACCGGCGGGTAGTGCAGCGCGACCGGGAAGCCGCCGTTGTTCGTGGCGATCCACCCGTGCGGCAGGCCGCTCGTCGCGATGTCGTAGGCGATGGCGAGGTGCGAGATCGTGTCCTTCGACAGCGCGGCGCCGGGCCCGGCGAGCGCGGGCGCGTCGCGCAGCGCGGGCAGGAGCGCCACCACCACCGCCGCGGCGGCGGCGAGCCAGGCGAGGCGCGGCGCGGGCGCGGGCGCGACGGGTACGGCCGGCGCGGGCGCGGGCGCGGTGGGGCCGGCGGCCGCGCCCGCGCGGAGCTCGGCCAGCCGGAGGACGAGGACGCCGAGCGCGAGCAGGAGGTAGAGCATCAGCGGAGCTCGCCGTCGCCCGGGTCAGCCCGGGGCGCGTTGCCAGGTGCCGAGGAGCGACCAGCCGGTGAGCGTGCGTCGCACCGACACGAGCCGCATCCGCTCCCCGACGTCGAGCGCCGCGAGGCTGCGCTCGTCGAACTTGCTCGGGTGGATGTGCTTGCGCGAGAAGCCGTCGCGGCGCGCGATCCACTCGAGCACCGTGGCCTCGAGGAGCGGCAGCGTCGACAGGCGGCCGTAGTTCGGGGTCGTGAGCAGCAGCGCGCCGCCCGGCGCGAGGCGCACCGAGAGCCCGCGCGCCCAGCGCGACGGATCGAGGGTGTGTTCGACGACCTCCTTCGCGAGCACGACGTCGAACGGGCCGTCGAACCCGCCGCCCGTCGGGAGCTCGTAGGGCCCCGGACAGACGGCGAAGCGCGCTGCGCGCGCCGGGTAGAGGCGCCGGCACGCCTCGATGGCGCGCGCGTCGAGATCGCAGCCGTAGAGCTCGGTCGCGGGCGGCGCGCCGGGGATCTCCCCTTCGAGGCCGCAGCCGACGAGGAGCACGCGCGGGCGCGGGCCACGCGCGGCGATGGCGCGGGCGAGGGGGCGGGTGAGCGCGCCGTGGTAGAGCGACCACGGGAACCGCTCGCGGCGGCGGTGGTTCGAGAAGTAGTCGCCGGGCGGCGCCGCCGTTTCAGCCATCGGGCCCTGCCTGCGCCACGAGCAGGTACTCGGCGGCCGCGTCGCCGCCCGGGGCGAGGCGCCCGAGCGCGTTGACCAGGGCGCGCGCCACGTCGACGGTGAGCGGGCGGAGCGCTGGCATTGCGATCCAGCGGCCGGTGAGCTTGCGCATCACGTAGCCGAGCAAGCTCGGGTACAGCATGAAGTCGAACGCCCACGAGGTCGGCCGGCCCGCGATGGGGCGCGTCTCCACGAGGTCGAAGCCCGCGCGCGCGAGGTGATCGCGCCAGCCCGCCTCGTCGTAGAGGTGGACGTGCGAGAAGACCCGATCGAGCGCGTCGCCGTACGCGCGTGAGAGGCCGACCAGGCCCACGGAGCGGAGCGCCTCGGGCAGGGCGAGCTGGTACGTCCAGTCGGGCGTGGGCACGATGAGCACGAACCGCGCCCCGGGCCTGAGCGCGCGCCGGATGTTCACGAGGGCGCCGTGGAGATCGGGCACGTGCTCGAGGCTGCAGTTGGCGATGGCGCTGCCGAAGAACCCCTCGGGCAGGTGGACGTTGACGATGTTGCCGCAGATGAGCGTGCGGTACGACGCGGTCCGCTGCGCGCGCTGCACCTCGGTCGGGTTGATGTCGATGCCCCACGCCTGCTTGTCCGGGTAGGCGAGGCGCGCGAACAGGCCGTCGCCGCAGCCGACGTCGAGCAGCGGCTCCGGCAGATCGAGCTCGCGCACGGCGCGCAGCCGCACGCACTCGCGGATGGCGAGCGCCGCGGGCGCGAAGGCGTAGTAGGCGGAGAAGTCGTCCGCGTCGAGCGGCCACTCTCGGTCCATCGGAGCGCTCATCACCCGTGGAGGCGCAAGGAGCGCCGGTACGCCCGGACCGCTCCGGTCGGGTGCGGCCCGTCCGTCGGTTCGACGATGGCCTTGAGGGCTCCGGGATCGAGGTGCGGCAGGGGCATGCGCCGCATCCTACCATCGGAGCGGCGCTCCTCGGGTACGGCCGACTTTCGCAGGCACGGGGGACCGCGTTACCGAGGGCGGGTTCGGCGTTCGCGAGCTCGGAGAGCCCGCCCTGTACGGGGCTGTCGCGCAAGGACGCGCCCATCTTCTTCGAGTTCGAGCGTGCGACTCCGGAAAGCGTCTTTCAGAAGCTCGCCGCGACCGAGCCCACCACGGGCTTCGGCGAGACGTTCCAGTACAGCAACAGCATGGCCTCGGCCGCCGGCTACATTGGAGGGGATGTCGCGGAGCCGACGCTCGGATACGCCTTCATCGAGGCGGACTGAGGCGCGCTGCGTCGGCGTGGCTCGACGTGTCGGCTCCGGGGGCCACGAAAGGAAGACGCGGCGATTGGCGAGGTCCGCCGGCCGCGATCGCACCTTGTGATCAGGCCGTTGGTGGCAGTTGGTGTGTCGAAATGAAAATGCATCGGGCCGAGCGCGCGTAAGCGGTTTGCGATGCCCGCCGCGCGGACGAGCCTGAATTTTTCTTCGTCTCGTCCGCACGGCGTGCCAGCCTGCGCCCGCCATGCGGAACCGATCCAGCGCGGGCCAGCGACACCGGAAGAAGAGGAGTTCGTGATGACCACGCAGGAACTCGTCGAGCAATTCATCGAGCAGGGACGCACGCAGGGGGTCGCGCAAGGGATGGCGCAGGGGATGGCGCAAGCGACGATCGAGCTCTACGAAGCTCGGTTCGGCCCCATGCCGCCACCGCTGCGGTTGGCCGTGGAGGCCATGCGCGACCTGCCGACGCTCCGAGCGTGGCACCTCCTCGCCGGCACCGGGACGCGCGAGGCCGTGCACGAGGCCCTCGCCGCCGGTCCCTCCGAGCGCTCGTCCTGACCCCCGCCGCCAGCCGCCCGGCGGCGCGCCGCGGGCGCCGGGCTGGCCGGAGCGCCGCCCGCGCGGCCCGCGGCGGCCTCGGGTCATGGGTCGAAGCGCCTCGACGACGCGTTGCGCCGGGTGTTACCGAACGTAACGCGAGCGCATCGAAGCGTTACCGAACGTAACGCCACGTGGTCGGACGGCGCGCCCCGGGCGTCCTCCCGGCGATGAACCGAGTAGTAGTTCGAGTCCTCGTGTGACACACTCGATGGCGCGTGTGAGGGACATGGCATCGGCCCGCGCTCTCCCGCGCGCCTCCGGACATCGACGGTGGGCAGCGCAGCCATCCAGATGAGCTCTTCGATCGATCGGGGCTCGATCCGGGCGACGCTGCGCGCACGAGCGAACCGGCGCGCTATCGGCTGAAATCAAAAAATTCGAAAGTTCGAATGCGCTGAAGGAGCTGCTGGTCGGCGGGGGCGGTGCGCCGAGGGGCAATTCGAACGATCGCGAACACAGCAATCTTTCGAGCGTCGAGGACCATGCGAAGAATACTTTGTGCTCTTCTGTTTTTGGCTGTCGCCGGCTGCGGCGATGACACGGACACCACGACATCGAGCAGCACGTCGAGCTCGACGTCCAGCTCGAGCAGCGCGGCGAGCTCCGGCGGGGGTGATGCCTCTGGCGGCGGCGGCGGCGATGGCGGCGGCGACACCGGAGGGGGCGGCGCTGGCGCCACCGGCGGCGGCGGGGCCACGGGCGTGGGGGGTGGCGACGGCGGCAGTGGTGGCGCCGGCGGCGCGGCGGAGGCGCACTGGGTCGGGACGTGGACGACCGGCCCGCAGCTGACCGAGACCAACAACAACCCGCCCGCGCCGGGCCTGGCCAACAACACGCTGCGCCAGGTGATCTATACGTCGATCGGCGGCAAGGGCGTGCGACTGCTGCTCTCGAACGAGTTCGGCGACGGGCCGGTGACCATGGAGTCGGTCCACATCGCGGAGTCGACGACCGCCGACGGCATCGACGTTGCCACCGACCATGCCCTGAAGTTTGCGGGGGCCGATGCGGTGACCATCCCGGTGGGGAAGACCGCCTTCTCCGATCCGATCGAGTACACCATCAAGCCCCTCACCAAGATGGCGGTGACCATCAAGTTCGGCGCCGTGCCGGCCGGGATCACCGGACACCCGGGCTCGCGGACCAACTCGTATATCCAGACCGGCAACGGGGTCTCGGCGGCGAACCTGACCTCCCCTGTGTCCACGGCGCACTGGTACTACATCACGGGCCTCGACGTCGATGCGGTCCCCGAGGCCGCGGCGGTCGTCATCCTCGGTGACTCGATCACCGACGGCCGCGGCTCGGACACGGACGGGAACACCCGCTGGCCGGACTTCCTGTCTCGCCGGCTGCGGTCCAATCAGGGGACCCAGCACGTCGCCGTGCTGAACCAGGGGATCGGCGGGGGCCGAGTGCTGGCCGGCGGGCTCGGGCCGACCGCCAAGGATCGCTTCCAGCGTGACGTCCTGGACCAGCGCGGCGCCAAGTGGCTGATCATTTTCGAGGGCGTGAACGACATCGGCGGCAACAGCGTGCCGAACGTCGCCGATGAGCTGATCAAGGCCTATGGCGAGTTCATCACCAAGGCGCACGATAAAGGGATGCGCGTTTACGGAATGCCCATCACGCCGTTCAAAGGCAACAAGGACTACGACACCGCCGAGCACGAGGCCACCCGCCAGGCGGTCAACACATGGATCCGCATGAGCGGCAAGTTCGACGCGGTTATCGATGTGGAACCGGAGATCCTCGACCCCACCGATCCTTTCCGGGTGAATCCTGAGCTTGACTTCCAGGATGACGGCCTGCACTTCAACCCGACTGGCTTGGAGGCGATAGCGAATGCCATCGACCTCACGCTGTTCGTCCCCCAACCCGAATAAAGCGGAGGCCGCTCGTGGGGGGCGCCCGATCGGGCGCGCGGAGCTCGGAGCCCCTGCGCGCCCGGTGAGGCCCCCCGCTCCCCCGGCGGAGAATGCGCCTCGGTCCTCGCATGGCGCTGCGATCAGTAACCTGGACAACTGAGCCGTCAGCGTTGACGCGTTGCGCTATGCGTCCTCACGTATTCAGCCGCAACGGTCCTGAGTAGCCTTGTCCCATGCGCGGGCTCGAGGTGGCGCCGTGAGCCGGATCCTGCTGGTCGAGGACGAGGTCGTCATCCGGACGGAGCTCCGGCGGCTGCTCGTTCGTCATGGGCACGACGTCATCGAGGCGGGGTCGGTCGAGGATGCCTCGGCGGATCACGATCTGCGCGCGTTCGATCTCGTGCTGGCCGACGTGCGCTTGCCGGGCGCGCCGGGCACCGCGCTCGTCGGGCAGTGCGGCGGCGCGCCGGTCGTGCTCATGACGAGCTACGCCACGGTGAAGGCGGCCGTGGACGCCGTGAAGCGCGGCGCTGCGGATTACCTGTCGAAGCCGTTCGATCATGCCGAGCTCGTCGCCCTCCTCGACCATCATCTCCCCGGCGCGCGGCCTGCGGGGAGCGCGCTCCCCGACGTCGCGCCAGGCGCCTCGGTGCCTGCGCCGCCTGCGCCGCCCGTGCCGCCTACAACTGAAGACGACGAGCTCGAGGGCATGGTCGGCGGCTCTGCGGCCATGCGCGAGGTGTTCGCGCGGGTGCGCAAGGTCGCCCCGAGCGAGGCGACGCTGCTCGTCCTCGGCGAGAGCGGCACGGGCAAGGAGACGCTCGCCCGCGCCGTGCACCGGCTGAGCCCGCGCCGGCAGCTGGCGTTCGTCCCGGTCCACTGCGCGGCCATCCCCGAGGGGCAGATCGAGGGGGAGCTCTTCGGATACGAGCGCGGCGCCGTCCCCGGCGCGATCTCGGCGCGCGCTGGGCTCTGCGAGGCCGCGGAGGGCGGGACGCTGCTGCTCGACGAGGTCGCCGAGCTGCCGCCCAAGGTCCAGGCGCGGCTCCTCCGCTTCCTCCAGACGGGCGAGGTGCGGCGCGTGGGCGCGACCCGCGCCCGGCGCGTCGACGTGCGCCTCGTCGCGGCGACGCGCCGAGATCTCGTGGCGATGGTGCGCGACGGATCGTTCATGAGCGACCTCTACTTCCGGCTGCGGGTCCTCGAGATCCGCCTCCCGCCGCTGCGCGAGCGGCCGGGCGATGCGCTGCGCCTCGCGGAGTCGCTGCTCCGGCGGCGCGCGTGGGCGATGGGCCGCGCGCCGCTCACGCTGACGCCGGAGGCGCGCGCCGCCATCGCGGCGGCCCCCTGGCCGGGCAACATCCGGGAGCTGGAGAACGCCGTTCATCGCGCGATGGTGCTCGCCGATGCGAGCGAGATCGGGCTGGAGCTGCTCGGGCTCGACGCGCCCCCTCAACCGCCGTCGCCCGCGCCTGCCGCGGACGCGCACGAGGGAGAGCCCCCGTCCGACTCTCTCGAGGGTTATTTCCGCCGCTTCGTCCTCGAGCACCAGCACGAGCTGACGGAGACCGAGATCGCCCGCCGCCTCGGCATCAGCCGCAAGGCGCTGTGGGAGCGGCGGCAGCGGCTCGGGATCCCCCGGCCGCGCTCCTGAGCCTCCGTCGACGGCGGCGCGCCCCCGTCAATTTTGGTTGACTGGTGGAATGTGAACGTTCACAATTGACTCAGGCGCGCTCGGGCAGGGCGGTGACCTGACAAAGCCTCCCCTGGGCTGGCATTTTTCGCGGGAAATTGAACAGGGAGGCGGGGAGACGGGGAGAACGGTGGAATTTTACTCCCCGTCTCCCTGCCTCCCTGTGAATTTTCCCGAAAGATTCGGGCGAATGCTTCTGGGCGGCGACCGCGCGACCACGCCGGGTCGTCCCGACCAAGGAGCCGCGTCGCCTCGACGCGTTCGTTTTTCTTTTTTCTGACAGCCGCGCGCCGCGCGCTCTCGCTGACACCTCTTATCGGGCCATCACCATGCACTTCCCTTCCCGACCTACCAACACCCGCTCTCTCAACCGACGCGCAGGCGGTGCGGCGTCTGCTGTCTGTCTCCTCGCTCTCCTCGCAAGTTGTAGTGGGGAGTCGCAGGTGGGCGACGGTGATGGCGGCGGCGGCGCCACGGGCGCGACGACCGGCTCTGGAACGGGCGTTTCGAGCAGCGGCGGCTCGGGCGGGAGCGATGGGCAGACGACGAGCGGCGGCTCGACGAGCGCCAGCGGAAGCTCGGCCGCGTCCGGGGGCGGTGACCCCGGCGCTGGCGGCGGCGACGGCGGCGACGGCGGCGGCGCCCCCGCCGTCTGCCCCGAGACCTACTCCAATCCTCTCCTCTGGCAAGACCTCCCCGATCTGGAGGTCATTCGCGTGGACGACACGTACTACTACACGGCGTCCACCTTCCACCATGCGCCTGGAGCGCCCCTGCTCCGCTCCTACGATCTGGTCCACTGGGAGTACGTCTCACACTCCGTTCCCCTGCTCGACGTCGACCCGTCGTACGACCTGAGCGGGGGTCGATCCTATGTCAACGGCATCTGGGCTTCCACGCTCCAGTACCGGGAGAGCAACAAGACCTTCTACTGGATGGGCTGCATGCACAACAAGGGCGGCGGCTGGGTCTTCACGGCCAAGTCCCCCGAAGGTCCGTGGGAAAAGCACAAGGGCGGCTGCTACTACGACATGGGGCTGTTGATCGACGACGACGACACCATGTACGTGGCTTCCGGAAACAACACGATCAGCGTGGCGCAGCTGAGCGCAGACGGCTTCAGCCAGGTCAAGAGTCAGACGGTGTTCCAGACGCCGGGCAACCTCTCCGGACCGCTGGAGGGCTCTCGCTTCATCAAGAAGGATGGAAACTACTACATCTTCACCACGCAATACGCGAACGGTGAGTACGTGCTTCGCTCGACGAGTGGGCCCTTTGGTCCCTACGAGCTGCGGCCCTTCGCGGTCAAGCTGCCCTACGCCGGCGCTCCGGGCTCCGGCGGCGCCCCGCACCAGGGCGGCGTCGTCCAGACGCAGAACGGCGACTGGTACTACCTCGGGTTCAACGACTCGTACCCGGCGGGCCGCATCCCGGTGATGGCCCCGATGACCTGGGCCGACGGCTGGCCCTCGCTCACCCTGGTGGACGGCAAATGGGGAGGTACGTACCCCTTCCCGAACCTGCCTTGTGGATCGAACCGGGTGAAGCCGCCTGTGACCAAGGACACCTTCGCGGAGGCGACCCTGCGCCCCGAGTGGGAGTGGAACCACAACCCCGACAGCACCAAGTGGTCGTCCGGGGCCGGGCTGACCCTGCAAGCCGCGACGGTGACGAGCGATCTGTACGCCGCGCGAAACACGCTGACGCGCCGTATCGAAGGGCCCGTGTCGATCGCGACGATCGAGCTCGATCATAGCAAGATGCAGAACGGCGACGTCGCCGGCCTCGCTGCCCTGCGCGACATGTCGGCGTGGATCGGGGTCAAGAGAGCGAACGGGGCGACGCGCGTCGTGATGACCAATGGGGTCAACATGAACACCTCCTGGGCCACGACGAGCACGGGCACCGAGGTGGCTTCCGCCGAGGCGTCCGGCAACACGATCTGGCTGCGCGTGGAGGCCAACGTCCGCACGGATAACGGCGGCGCGCAGGCGCGCTTCTCCTACAGCACGGACGGCGCCCGATTCACCAACCTGGGCAACACGCTCAACATGAACAAGAACTGGCAGTACTTCCTCGGTTACCGGTTCGGCATCTTCAACTACGCCACACAGTCTCTGGGCGGCTCGGTGAAGGTCGCGTCCTTCGAGGTAACCAAGCCGTAAGATGGGAGCCGGCCGCCTGCATGGTCATCCGCGTGGCCGAGAGCGAGAGCCCCACGGGCCCGCTCGAGGGCGCGTTGGGTCGCCCGCCGGCTCGCGCACCGTAGGGGGTGGCATCGAGCCGGCGGCGTTCATCGATGACGATGGTGAGGCGTGCCTTGACGGGGGGTTGCCCCCCAGGGGCCGCGCATGCGCAGGGGCGAGCGGGCCGTGGGGGAGGCCGAGCGGGGCGAGTCTAGTTCTTCGTCGGCGCGGGCGCGCCGCTCTGGATCCACTGGCGGAGGGTCGCGAGCTCAGCGCTCGTCACGCTCGGCTTGCCATCCGCGGCCTGCGGCATGACGCCCGTCTGGCAGGTGCCTCCGGCAGAAGGCCTGCATCCGGCGCTCCCGGCCGTCCCTGCGACCTTGAGGTAGAGCCAGCTCTGGTCCGGATTTCCCGGGACCACGAGCTTGAACTGCCCGCCGCCCTTGGCGGCCTTGTTGACGAGGCCCGCGACGATGTCCGTCGAGCTGATGTCGCCGCCGAGCGACAGACCTGCTGCGGGACCGGTCGACGGCGCGGCGTGGCAACCGCTGCACTTGTGGATCGCGCTCTCGAAGATCGGACGGACGGTGGTGTGGAACACGCCGGACTCCTCGGGCAGGGGATTCCCCGGATCCGGATCCGGCTTCAGGTCGGGATTGATGACCTGAGCGATCGCGTCCATCTCGTAGCACTGGGCGGCCACCGCGTCCTTCAGCTTCTGGTCGGTGGGCGACATGCCCTTGGCGACACGGTACTTCTCCCAGACGTTGTCGATCCAGCCGTGCAGCTTCCAGAACATGTAGTTGTCGATGTTCGTGAACTGGTTGCCGAGGCCGTGATCGGTGTTCTGGGGGCGCACCCACTTGAAGTGGAGATCCCCGTGCAGGCCGCTGGCCTGCAGGCTGGTGCCCGGGATGGCCTGGCCGGCGAAGCACTGGAGCCACATACCGAGCGCGCCCTCGTCCGGGAAGCGGCTCAGGTTCTCCGGCTTGTCGATCTCGTCGCCGATCTTCGCGTTGGCGAGCGTCGTGGAGCTCCAGGGCCTGAAGTCCGATCTCCACTGCTGGGGCAGCTCCTCCGCCGTCGTGGGGAACTTCTTGAAGCCCTCGAACTGCTCCGAGTGCTTCGGCCAGAGCTGCTTCAGCGACTGGATCATGTGCCGGTGCATGGCGAGGAACTGGTAGCCGTCGCCCGTGCTCTTGCACTCCTGGTCCGACGGGACCGGGACCGCCGACCTGCAGATATTGACCCTGCTCATGCCCATGCCGCCATTGCAGCGCCGGATGCTATGCCACTCGAAGTGGGCGGCTTGCCATTCGTTCTCCTCCATCCAGGCGATGACTTCCGGCTGAACCGTGAGATCGATCTGGTTGTTCTTCACGAACTCCGCCGCGCCGTCCTTCATCGTCGCGTCGCTGGGATGGGGATCGTAACCATCCACGCAATGATCCTTCGGGTGCGTGTCGCCCGTCCCGCTCGAGCCGCCGGTGCCACCGGCGGGATCTCCGGTCGACGAGGACGAGCCCGTGGTCGCGGCGGAGGTGGAGGGGTCGCCGGCGCCGGCGCTGCTGGTGCTGGGGCCGGCGCTGGTGCCGGTCAACGAGGAGGTCGTGGTGGAGGTGGACGACACGCTGCCGCCTGCTCCACCAGAGCCCCCGGCGTCGGGATCTTCGCCGCTACAGGCGCCCAGCAGCAAGGCCGTAACGCACGAGAGGAAACCGAACGTGCGTTGAGACCTCTTGCCCAATGACACGGTGGACGGACCTGCCTGATCGTTGATTCGCATGGTGCTCCTCGTTACCGCTGGATGCCGGACCGCTGGGTGCCGGGTGCATGCTTCCGCGCAGCCGCTGAGCCAGACGCCAGATGGAGCATCGGCCAACCGCCGGAGGCATTTGCGTAGCACGAGGCCTCCGAGCAGAGAAGCGGGTGTAAATTTGCTCCACAACGATCATCGCCGACGTTGGATGAGCCGCGGGGAAAGGGAAAGTAAAGAGCTTTTAATAAGTCAAGGGTGATCGCCGCTCACCAGGTGATCGAGGGTTCCGTGCGCCATCCGCCTTCCTCTTGGAAAAGTGAAGCTGTATCGATGGTTGGTCCCGTTCAGTGAGGCCATAAATTGCCCGTTTCTGCCCAACCGTTCCGCTGACCTGCGAGATCGAGGGGGCGCCATGGGAAGGCGGGCTCCGCAGGCCAGCGAGTCTGGACGCGGCGAGCGACCTCGTCCGGAGTTGACCTGGGACGGCTGTGCCTTTGATAGCCTGGCCGAGCGGGAGCTCTTCGAGAGGCGGCGCGTGGAGGCAGCCCCGCCCAGGTGGCGCTCGCCGGCATCCAGCCGCGGATCGCGCAGTCGTTGATCGAACAGGGCGTCGGTCTCGGCGACCTCGTGACGCTTCAAACCCTGAAGGAGGGTATCGCGTTTGCGCTGCGGCGCGAACACCGCGGCTCTCGAGCGCCGGCTCGCGCATGGGCAGCTCGATGAGCTCTCGGAGATCGTCACGGAGCATATGGGGAGGCCCGCGGGCGCTTCCTCTGCCTCGTTGACCCTCTCGCGCAGCGCGGTCTACCTTGCGAGCGCCCCCATGACCATCCACGTCGTCCGCCTGGGCGAGCTCCAGGCCGCCATGGCGCGTCGCTGCTGAGGGCGATGCTTCCGGCGGACGAGGTCATCAAGAAGCTGGTGCAGGTGCTCGCGCCGTACCTCGGCGAGAACATGGCGCGCGCGGCCGTGCGCAGCCAGGCGGACAAGCTGGGTTTCAAGCACGGGCGCCTCTCCCCGGCCGACGTGGAGCGCTTGCTCGCCGCGGTCGCGCCGGGGCTCGGCGTGTTCGTCGGGCGCGACAAGGCCCAGCGGATCCTCGACGAGGCGCGCGCCGCGATCGGGGCGCAGGGAGGAGCTCGATGACGCGAGTCCCCGTTCGCCGCGTGGCGCCGGTGGTGGTGACGATCGTGTGCGCGGTGTACGTCCCGCGCCTCCTGCCACAGGCCGCCGAGCTCTCCGAGCGGATCCTCCCGACGTCGGTCGTCGACACCGTGGGTCCGCTCGTGCGGCTCGCGTGCCTCGCGGTCGCCGCCGTGTTCGGCCTGCGCAGCGCCGCGCGCCTCGAGCGCGACAACCCGGCGCGCGGCCCGTGGTTCCTGCTCGGCGCGTGGCTCGCGCTCTTCACCCTGGGCCAGGTCGGGCTCGTGTACTATCCGCTCGTCGCGCGCGCGCCCACGCCGCTGCCGTCGATCGCGGACGCCGCGTTCCTCCTGGGATATGCGCTGCTGATCGCCGCGTCGGTGCGCTTCGTCTTCGTGTACCGCGCGTCCGGCTTCCCCGTCGGCAGCGCGCGCGAGCACCTCGGCATCGCCGCGGGCGCGGCGGCGGCGATGGCGATCGTCGGTTATCCCCTGCTCGCCCCGATCGCGCGCGCGCCGGTGCCGCTCGGCGAGCGGCTCATCAACATCGCCTATCCCATCCTCGATCTGATCGCGCTCGTCCCCGCGCTGGTGATGCTGCGCATCACGCGCGCCTTCCGCGGCGGCAAGGTGTGGGCGATCTGGGGATCGCTGCTCGCGGGCTGCGCGCTCATGGCCGTGGGAGACATCCTGTTCGCGTTCTTCTCCTCGGCGAAGATGACCGCGTTCGGGCCAGGCGTGGACATGATGTTGCTCCTCGGGTACTTCGCGGCGGCGTGCGGGACGATGCTGCAATACGAGACGATCACCGACTGACGACGGTGGTGCGGTGCTTGCCACATGTCACAGATCGCCCCGGCGGCGCGCGATGGCACGGTCAGAGCGTGACGGCGGGCGTGACATGTCACGCTCTCGGGTGTGACATGTCACGCTGTCGGCCGTGACATGTCACGGCGGCTCGCCCGGCGCAGAGGTCGAGCCGTCGGCCCGGCGCGCGCCGCGGCGCGCCCATTTGGGTCGAATTTGCCGCGTCGGTGCGCTTGCGCTGCGCCCATGGACGTCACGCCGGGGAGGGCGCGCCAGGCGGCATGCGCGTTGCGTTGTTGCCCGCTCGCGACCCCCGTCCACGGGCGCGCGGCGCCGCCGCGCCATCACACGGAGCTGAGCGCCATGATGTCTGCGCCGATACCGATGACGACAATGAATCTCCTCTCGAGGTCCCTCTCTGTCGAAAAGCGGATCGACGAGGCGGTCCTCTGCGCCAACGTGCCGAGCCCGCTGTCCTCGGTCGCATTCCATGAGGACGTCGAGTGCATCCGCAGGTTCTTCGCCGCGGGGTTCCCGGTTCACCTGGCGGTTCACCGGGTGGACAGCGCCGAGGCGGCGCGCCGGGACTACACGGCGCTGCACACCCACGACGGCCCGGAGATCAACCTGATCCTCCCGGATCCCGCGGGCCTCGAGTACCGCGTCGAGCTCGGTTCCCGCGTCCACCACGTCACCGAGAGCACGAGCATCTGGATCCCGCCGGGCGTCCCGCACTCGGCGAACGTGGTCGAGGGCTCTGGCTACTTCATCACCGTGCGCTTCGACCACGGGGGTGCGAGATGAGACGTGACCTTCCTCGGAGCCTCGACAAGGACGTTGGCGTCAGGATGCCCGCCGTGGCCGCGTCGAGCGCCGCGCAGGCCTACCGGAGAGGGAGCCTCTGGCAGAGGGGGCGCGGCGAGCGCCTCATCGCGTTCGCCGGCGTGAGGCGGGGCGAGCTCGTGCTCGACCTCGGCTGCGGCACCGGCGGCCTCACGCGGCAGCTCGCCGAGCTCGTGGGCCCCGACGGGCGCGTCCTTGGGATCGATCCGGACGAGGCGCGGATCGCGCTCGCCCGGCGCACCGCAGGCGCGCCCAACCTGGAGTTCCAGGTGGCGGCGGCCGAGACCCTCGGCGATGTCGCCCGGGGCCGCCCCTTCGATCTCGTCTTCTCGAACTTCGTGTTTCACTGGATCCGCGACAAGCGCGCGGTCCTCCGCCTGATGCGCGACCTGCTCCGCCCCGCAGGGCGCATCCTCGTCCAGTGCGTCTCGTCGCTCCCAGCGCTCGTCGGGGAGCTCTCGCGGCTCGCCGACCCTTCGGGGGAGAAGATCCTGCGGGATTTCGCCTTCGAGGACGCCGCGGCGCTCGCGCACCACGTCGAGGGCGCCGGGCTCCAGCTGCTCCGCCTGGAGGAGCAGCATGGAACTCACGTGTATCCGACGCTGGACGCATTGCTGCGGTGGTGGCAGGCGACGACCCACGACCGGTTCGACCCGAGGGCCGTCGAGCCCGCGGCGCTCTCTCGGTTCGCCGAGCAGCACGGCGACGGCGGCGTGTTCCGGGTGCGCGAGACGTTCTGCTGGTTCGAGGCGCGGCTCGCCCCGGCGCACTCGTGGGGACGCGAAGGCTGACTCCCTGAATCTCGAGGGTTTTTTCTGGATTGCGTCGACGTTTGTCTGGTCTCGGGGCCAGGACGACGCGATGCTCCTGGCTGCCACGCCCCCGTTCTTTTCCGAGGTGGGCTACCATTCGCTCTCCGCAGCCTCCCGCGGCGGCGCTCGCACCCAGGACCGATCCGAATGTCGATCTTCGAGCTCTCGTTCCAGTCCGGGGAGGCCTCGCTCTCCGTGCGCCGTGTCGTGGTCCAGGAGGCTGTCTCCGAGCTCTTCGCCGTCTCGGTGTGGGCCCGGTCCAGGCTCTCGGATCTCGAGCTGGAGTCGCTCGTCGGCCAGAGCGCGTCGCTCCAGATCCAGCCCGACGCCGCGCACCTCCACTGGCTGAGCAGCAGGCTCTGGCAAGGCGTGTGCAGCCACGTGGAGCAGGTGCAGGCCGAGCCGACGGGGCTCTCGACGTACTACCTCCGCATCGTGCCGCGCCTCTGGCTGCTCACCCAGCGCCGCGGCCACCGCATCTACCAGCACCTCTCCATCCCCGACATCGTCGACGCGCTCCTCGGCGAGTGGGCGATCGAGCCGGCGTGGAAGATCGATCGCGGCGCGTACCCCAGGCTCGAGTACAAGGTCCAGCACGGCGAGAGTGATCACGCCTTTCTCTCCCGCCTCCTCGAGGAGGCGGGCATCGCCTACACCTTCCCCGACCGCGGGGCGGACACCAAGCTCACCCTGAGCGACAAGCTCGAGGCGGAGCCGCTGAGGCCGGGGCCGCCGCTGCCGTACGTCGACAACCCCATCGAGACCGCCGAGCGCGAGTTCGTCACCAGGGTGCGGCTCGGCCACGAGGTCCGGCCCGGCGCGAGCACGATCCGCGGCCACGACTTCCGCAAGCCCTCGTTCGCGCTCACCGGCGAGGCGCCCCCGGCGCCCGCGCCCGAGGCGAAGTACGAGCAGTACCGCTACGAGCCCGGCGCGTTCCTCGCCGCGAGCGCCGGGGGCGGCGCGCCCGTCGGCGACGCCAAGGGCGTTTACCGCCACGACCCGAAGCACGGAGCCGATCTCTCGACACGGGTCCTCGCGGCGATGCGCGCCGACAAGCGCGGCGTGCTCTTCGAGGCCAACGTGATCGACCTCTACCCCGGCCGGGTCTTCGCCGTCGATCAGCACCCGCACCCGGAGTTCGGAAGAGGGCCGCTCTTGGTGGCCGAGCTCGAGATCGTGGCCTCGCTCGGCGAGCCGTGGAGCGTGCGCGGGCGCGCGCTCTTCGCCGATCCCAAGGTCCCGTACCGGCCGGCGCGCAAGACGCCCAGGCCGGTCGCGCCCGGGCTGCAGAGCGCGACCGTGGTGGGGCCGCCGGGCGCCGAGATCCACACCGACGAGCTCGGGCGGGTGCGCGTGCAGTTCCCGTGGGATCGCGAGGGCAAGCTCGACGACAACAGCTCGTGCTGGATGCGCGTGAGCCAGGGCTGGGCGGGCGCCGGGTTCGGGATGTTCATGCTCCCCCGCGTCGGCCAGGAGGTGCTGGTGGCCTTCCTCGACGGCGATCCAGATCTCCCGATCGTGGCCGGGCGCGCCTTCAACGGCCGCGAGCTCGTGCCGTACAAGCTGCCGGATCACAAGACGGTGAGCACCTGGAAGAGCAGCTCGTCGCCCGGCGGCGCGGGGTACAACGAGATCAAGTTCGAGGACCAGGCGGGCCAGGAGCTCGTCTACATGCAGGCGCAGCGCGACAGGAACCAGCTCGTCAAGCGCGATGAGGTCGAGCGCACCGCGCGCCACAAGCGGAGCACCGTGGGCGGCGACGAGCACGTGGTCGTGAAGGGCGCGCGAAAGCAGCTCGTCCACGGGGGCGACCACGTGCACGTGAAGCTGGACCAGCGAACGGCCGTCGACGGCTCGGTGTCGCTCACGGTCGCGGTGAACCGGGACGAGCGCGTGGGCGCGAACCACGCGCTCGAGGCCGGCAAGCAGCTCCACATCAAGGCGGGCGCGACCCTGGTGCTCGAGGCCGGCCAGCGGCTCACCATCAAGGGGCCTGGAGGCTTCATCGACATCCACCCGGGGGGCGTCGACATCGTGGGATCCATCGTCAACATCAACAGCGGCGGCGCGCCGGGCGCCGGCCAGGGCGCGAACCCGGCGGCGCCGCTCCAGGCCGAAGAGGCGCACCCCAAGGACACGCCGTCTCCCTGAGACGAGGAGGAGCGAGATCATGCCCGCCGCCGCGCGCCTCACCGATCTGCACACCTGCCAGACCCACCCTGGGCCCACGCCGATCGTCTCGTCGGCCAGGACGGTGAACATCGGCTTCCTGCCCGCGGCGCGGGTCGGCGATCGCGCCGCGTGCCCGGCCAGCGCCGCGATCGTCCAGGGCTCGGCGACCGTGTTCATCGAGGGCGCCATGGCCGCGCGTCTCGGCGACGAGACGGCGCCGAAGGGCGCGATCGTGACGGGGTGTCCGACGGTGAACATCGGCTCGACCCCCACCATCGATGCGTTGCTCGCCGCGTCCGTGTCGGGGACTCCGTTCCTCGATTGCGAGAGCTGCCGGATGGACGGCGCCGGGTGAAGGCGCTGATCCATGTGACATCAGGGCTGCTCGCCGGGCGGCGCGTGCGCCTCCAGGCCGGCGAGGCGCTGCGCGTGGGGCGCCTCGGGCGGGCGGATATCGTGATCTCGCAGGACGAGCAGATGGCGCCGGTGCATTTCGAGGTGGCCTGGGATGGCGCCGTGTGCCGGCTCGTCGATCGGAGCCGCCGGGGGACGCAGGTCGACGGCAAGGCGGTCGCCGAGGCCACGATCGGCGACGGCGCGCTCGTCGTCGCGGGGCAAACCCACTTCCTGCTGCGGCTCGTGCCGGACGATCTGGGCGCCGATCTCCCGCCAGCGCTGCCGCGCCCGCCGCCGTCACGGGAGCTGCTCGCCGCGCGGGCGGTCGCGCTGGAGGCGCTGCAGAGCGAGCCGGAGCCGCTCTTCGCCCTCCTCGACGCCGCCCGCGAACGGCGCATCCTCACGCTGCTGCGCGCCTGCGAGGACGAGAATCGCTCGCTCTTCGAGGGCGTCGCGGGCGAGGCGATGGCCCGGGCGGCGCCGCACCTGGTGCGGATCGAGAAGGGGTCGGCGCTCCTGCCGGTGCTCGTGAACGAGGGGTGGGGCGAGAGCTGGGGAGTCTACCTGACCGGGCGGAGGCCTTTTCGAGAGGTGCGGCAGAGATTGCGGCGGTCGCTGATCGTGAGGGACGAAGAGACGGGGAGGGGGCTCTATTTCCGGTTCTACGATCCGCGGGTGCTGCGGTCGTTCCTGCCGTCGTGCTCGGTGCGGCAGCGGAGCGAGATCCTGGGGACGGAGATCGGCGGGTTCGTCATCGAGGGCGAGACGGGCGAGGTGCTGCGGCTCGGGGGGGCGTGACGGCGCCTGTCCGGATCCTCATGATGCGCGCCGCTGCCTGACCTGCACCACCCGCCCCAGCGCCGCCGCCTGGAGCGCCACCGGCTCCGCCTCCCGCTCGTCCATCGCCGGGTGCACCGCCGCGATCACCCGCGCTCGGAAGCGCGCCGAGAGCGGCAGCGCCTCGGCGATCGAGGCCGGCAGGTAGATGACGAGCGGCTGCGTCTCTCCCGCGACGCGCAGCAGCCCGCGCAGGTGCGGCCCGCCCAGCACCTTGCGCTTCTGGTAGTGCCGCTGCTCCAGCAGCGCGCGCTCCACCTGCTCGTTCGCGAGCTCTACCCGGCCCTTCTTTCCGTGGCCGAGCGCCTCGCGGATCTTCCCGCACAGCGCCTCGGCGACGGCGGGCGCTGTCGAGACGCCCGGCGTGGCGAGGAATTTCTCGGCGGCCCCGAGCGCCGCCGCGAGCGCGTCGTCGCCTGTCGCGAGCGGCGTCGCGGTGGAGACCAGCGCCTTCAGCGTCTCCACTTCGTCAAAGGACAGCGAGAGCTCGCCCTCGATCAGCTCGAGGGGCGGCACCGGCATGCCGCGCTTGCCGGCGGCGCGCGCGAGCGCCCCGTGCACGCCCGCGACATCGGCGGCCGCGCCGCGATCGAGGATCTCGAAGACCTGCGCCCGATCCTCGATCTCGGCGGGCTCGTCGGAGAGCGCCGGATCGTCGGCCTCCGGGTCGAGGGGCTCGGCCTCCATCGCGTCGAGCAGGCGCTGCCAGGCCGGCTTGCGGACGATGCGCGGCACGCTCTTCCGATCGAACCAGACGAGCGTCAGCGCGTCCCGCTGCGCCGGCGCGAGCGCGGCGCTGGCGTCCGCTGCCCCGCCTGTGCCCGCGAGCATCGCGCCGATGGTCTGCGGCGCCGCCGGCGCGTGCGGGATCATGCCCATGGCGCTCGACCCGGGCTGCGGAGCGCCGGCCGCCCAGGGGCTCACCGGCTCGCCGGGCGAGGCCTTCGCGATCGGCGGGGCAGGGATCGGAGAAGGGGTGTTGGGAGGAGGGGTGTTCGAAGGAGGGGTGTTCGATGCGGCGGCGGGGGGCGGCGCCGAGGACGGGGCGACGAAGGGGAGAGGCACCTTCGTCGCGTCCTCGGTGAGATCGCCCGTCTGGCCCTCGGTCGAGCTCGGCTTCGGCCGGACACCGGGCGGGTCGGCCGGCCGCGGAGCGGGCGCCTCGGGAGGAGGCGGCGTGGGCGGCCCCGCGCGAAAGGGCATGATCGGCGACCGCGGGGCGTCGAGCGACTTCGCCTGGATGTCGAGGGTGAGCGTCGACGGGCCGAGGGCGGGGGGATTCACCTTGGGCGCGGCCGGGGCCACCCGCGGCGGCGGCTGGGGCCCCGGCGCCGAGGGGGTGGGTGCCTCGGCCGGCGCCTGCCTCGCGGGCCGCTCCAGCGAGACGCGGATCTGCCCTGACTCCTTGGGGCTCGCGAGCGGGAGCTGGCCTCGCCAGGTCAGCGTGCAGAGGAGGCGATCGGTGTCGATCACGAGCGTGTCGCAGCGCATGGCGAGATCGCGCGGCCCGCCGGCGCGGCCGGTGACGGTCGCCCGCGGGCGGACGCCGGGGAGGCTGGTGACGAGGCGCGGGTGGCGAGGATGGAGGTTCTCGAGCACGATCTGCTCGTCCTCGCGGAGCTGCAGCAGGCGCTGATCGAGCGGAGCGACGTTGAAGAAGGTGCGATCGAGATCCTCCGGCAGCGGGCTCGAGAGGAGCGCGCCCGACGACCAGGCCGCCGCGTGTCTGCCGAGCCTGCGGCGCCGCAAAGGCCAGGTGGGGGCGATGGGGCCGAAGCCCACCGCCGCGATGGGGTCGTCCGGGCTGGCCACGACCCGATCCACGGGGAGGAGGTTCGGGACGGCGGCCCTGCCGCGGGCGTCGCGCGCCTCGCGATGGATGCCCGCAGGGTTGTCCGTGTCCGGCCCGCCCGCGGCGCGCTCGTAGGCGAGCGGCATCGTCGTGAAGTGCGCTCCTTCCTGGAGCTCGCCCTCCTGGGTGAACCGGCGATCGCAGAACACCTGAATGGGTTTATCGATCTCGCCCACCGCCATCCGCGCGATCAGCGACCGCGCGGGGCTGCCGCCGGGCGCGTGGGCGTGGCCGACGAGGACGACATCGGCGCCCTGCTTCTGCGGCGCGAGATCGCTCGCCTCGATCAGGCTGCGCGCGGGGTCGTCGCCCAGGTGCGCGTCGCGCTCGCGGATCGGCTCCTGCGCGGGCGCGAGCGGCGACTCGCCCGGCGCGAGCGTGAACGTGGCCTTGCAGACGACGGTGAGCACCCAGGTCAGGGAGCGCACCTGCCAGAGGAGCGAGGCGACGGGGAGCGGCCCGTCGGAGACGACATCCATAGGTGGGCCGACGGTACCACCACTCCGGCCGATTGGATTCGGTCAGGCGCGGCGCTCCGCGCCGTCAGGGGGCGCGCGGGCTGTCCGCGATGAACGGGAGCCCTGCCGCGGCCGCGTCCCGGAACGCCTGGGCCGAGGCGGCGGCCCGCTGCAGGCACGGCCAGCACGGCTCCTCCTGCGCGTCGTCGGGCTCCTCCGCCGGCGCTGCCGCGGCGCGCGGGCGCTGGGCCGGGACCGCCGCGGCGGGAGAGGGCGCGGGCTGGGCCAAGTCCTTCCCGGAGCCACCCTGGTCCGGGGCCTCCGCGACGTGCACCTGCCCCGCCGCGAGCGCGGCCGCGAGGTGGTCGATCACCTCGCGATCGTCCGGCGATATCGAGAGCCAGGGCCGCTCCTCGCGGAGGAACCGCCGCAGCTCGTGCAGGATCTCGGCGCGCGCGCCGAGCGAGGCGATGGTGCGCCGCGCCGCGAGCCGATCTCCGCGAAGCGGCACGCGATCGCCCGGGGGCGGCTCTTCCCACGACCAGAAGAGATCGATCCACCGCTCCTCGCCCGGCCTTGCGGGCCCGCCGCCCTCCGGCGAGACAAGGTCGAGAAAACGCTCGTTCAACCGCAGCCGCAGCACGGAGGCAGGTTATCATGCCCGGGGCCGCGCCGGGCGGCCCCGCCGCGAGGTGATGGATGGATGACGCCGCGCTCGATCGAATCGTTCAGCACCTCTGGGGCGCGGAGGCGGATCTGGTCTACGCCGTCCTCGACGGCGCGCGCGACACGGCGATCTCCGACTCGGTGCGCTCCTCGGACCTGCCGCACTGCTGCCTCCTCGCGGGCGAGCTGGGCCCGGAGCTGGCCCAGGTGGCGCCCTACCTGGTGAGGCTCCAGCGATCGGGCGAGTTCACGCGACGCCTGCTCCGGCTCGGGTGGGGGAAGAGCTGGGGTATCTTCCTCGCCACGCCGTCTCCCCTCGAGACCGTGCGGCGGCACCTGCGCCGCCTGCTCCGCGTCCTGGGTCCGGACGGGGCGGCCATGTTCTTTCGCTACTACGACCCGCGGGTGCTGCGCACCTACCTGCCCACGTGCAACGCCGGCGAGCTCGGCGAGGTGTTCGGTCCTGTCCTCCGCTACGCGGTCGAGGGCGAAGACGCCGGGGAGCTCGTCGTGTTCCGGCGCGCCGGGCCCGAGCTCGCGCGCTCCGTGGTCGACCTCCGCGCGGCCGCGCCGGCGTGAATCCCAAGCGCGGCGCTGTTGCTCCATGCGCGTGTCGTTCGCGTTGACGCAAGAACTGCAGGTCGCTGCCCACGATCCCCGGCCGGGGCGATCGCTGGCACGTGGCCTGCAACAAACACAATAACGATAACGATACGATTGCGGATCACCACGGTCCACGTGGGCGCCGCGTCAGGCTCCCTGGCACCCGGCGCGCCTCGCCTGCGCGGGGCGGCTCGGCAGCCGCAGGCTCCTCGAGCGGCGCCGATGTGCGTGACCACGAGCGCCACCTCGTGCGACTGCGACCATCAACACCGTACAGCCCACATAACATCGTCTCACAGGGGGCACGTCGTGAGTCCAGTGCGACCAACGCTTCTCGAGATCGTGGTCAAGACGGCCGTGACCCACTCTGTCACCTACACCATCGTGGGTCTTCTGGCGTCTTCGCTGCTCGATTATACGCGGTTCTTCGCGGAGTCCAGCCTGAACCTCCTGATGCGGCCGACGAGCGATCCCTGGGTGATGGCGGGACCGCTCTTTCAGCCCATCCGGGGAGTGATGTTCGGGGGGCTCTTCCATCTGCTGCGCGAGCCGTTCTTCGGGAAGAGGAACGGGTGGCTGGTGATGTGGATCGCCCTGGCGGTGATAGGCATCCTTGGCACGTTCGGACCGGCTCCGGGATCCATCGAGGGGATGCTCTATACAACGTTGCCGACATGGGTCCACCTCAGGGGTCTTCCAGAGGTTCTCCTGCAGTCCCTGTCTCTGTCGCTGCTGCTGTCTTACTGGGTCCATCATCCGGAGAAGAGATGGTTGCGCTGGATGATGGGAATTTCCTTCTCGGTCCTGATGTCGTTCCCCGTCATCGGCCTGCTGGTAGGTCAGCCACGGTAGCCCAGCCCACCTCCCTGAAGCGGCGGTCACTCCTCCCTGAGGAGCCCGCGAAAGATGTCCACATAGCTGACGATGCCGACCAGCGCACCTTCTCCGTCGACGATCGGGAGCGCGCCGATCTTGTTGTCGAGCATGAGCTCCATGAGCTCGGTCACGTCCGCGTCCGGACTGGCGCTCACGACATTGCCGCTCATGATCGTGGACACCGGCGCGCGGGCCTTCCGCGGCGCTGCGCCGACCTCCGCGGTGTCCTCGGCGTGGGGTGACTGGAGCGCGCGCAGGTCGCGATCGCTGAGCATCCCGACCAGCTCACCCTGCTCGTCGACGACCGGAACGTGGCGGAAGTCCATCGTCTGGAGCACGTTCACCGCCTCGCCGATGGGGTCGTCGACCCGCACGGTCCGGGGGTTCTCGGTCATGAGCTCGGCGGCGCAGATCTTGGGTAGCGGCATCATAGGCACGCTTGAAGCAACTTCCGGACCCGTCGGTTCTTCGATATTGTCGAGCTCACCGGGCGCGCGAGCGGCCCCATCCGCCGGCCCGTAGACGCCGCCGAGGGGCTCTCCGAGGCGCGCGACACGACGCGACGCGACACGACAGGATGATAAAGGCGTTCGGCGGCGGGAGCCTCCGAGGGGTGGAGCCAGAGATCGTCTTTGGCCGCGATGGACACCAGCCGGTCGTGGATGCGTGGCGTTGGCTGCTGAGCACGCATCGTACGACAGCCACACTGCATACGACCTCCCGTCGTGATCCGAGCTCTCGTGACGTGCGTTGTCGCCTGCTCGTTGCTCTGGAGCGACTCCCGAGCGCGGGCGTCGTCGACGTGCCCGTCTTCGGGCGACTGGACGTTCGCGATCTTGGCCTGCCGGTGTTCACCGTCCCCCTGGGGCTCGTGGACGGCTTCACGGCGTCGCCGGCGCGAGCGGAGCGCCGCGGCCCGCCGTTCGCGCGCCGCCGTTCGCCGCGCCCGCCCCGCCACGCCGCGAGGTGACGGCGCGGCCCTGCGCGGCTAAGCTCGCGCTCGTGCCGTTTCCCCGGAAGACCAACCCCGTGCGCCGCCTGCCCGCGCTCGCGCTCGCAGCGCTGACGGCGATCGCCGGCGCCGCATGCGTCAGCAAACCGACGATGCAGCTCGACCACGCCGAGATCACAGGGATCCGCATCGCCTTCCCGCCGAGCCTCGGCATCCTCATGACGATCGTCGTCAACGTCCACAACCCGAACTCGTACGACGTCGCTGTCCGCGCGGTGCGCGGTCAGGTCGTGCTCGCCGGCCGCTACCCGCTGGCGGTCGACTTCCGGGCCGACGGCGACGGCGTATGGCTCGCTTCCGACCGCACGACCCAGGTCCGCGTCCCCGTCAGCGTCCCCGTCGATCTCGGCCTCCAGCTGCTCCGCGAGACGCTCTCGTCGCCCGTCATCCCGTACCGCTTCAGCGGCCGGGCGGACGTCACCGCGACGCGCACCTTCCGGCTCGAGGCCGACGACTACTCGATCGACGATCACGGCGTCGTCGCCCGCAACCAGATCGAGACCGCCCTCGGCGTCCTGCGATAACACCCGCCGCGGCCGGAGGCTGCTGGCGGCACCCTGGCGGCCCACGGGGCGCCCCCGCGCGGACGAACACGCGCTCGGTCTCCGGCGAGGACCACGCGCCCCGGTGCCCGCGTTGGCGTGGCGCACGACGTGCCGATGTTGCGCAAGTCGCGCCGACGTGGCGCGGCCGCCCTCGACGTCGGCGCCCGCGCTGGCCGGCCGGCCAGATCGACGCTCGACGCAATGACAGTCCATGACAGCGGCGCGCCCGCGCCGTGAGCGTCTCGCTCCTTCCTGGTGGCGGCGCCCGCCATCAGGTGGAGGCTCCGGCCTCCAGGCGGCGCGGCGAGCCTCGACGCGCAGCCTCCGCGCGGGACATCCTGCGCGTCCTGCTCGCTCTCCTCGGCGGTGCCTCGCGCCGCCACGGAGCACGCGGGCATCCAGGCCAGTCCGTTCATCGATGGGTCGGCGTGTTGGCCACCGACTTGCTTCGGCTCGCTCCTGAACTCGGTCGCGCTCGCGACACGCCGTCCCGCGCCTTCGGCGCGAGGGGGAGCTTTCATGGTGGATGGCTGTTCCAGCGGTTTTCTCGCGCTCGATCCGGAGATGAGGCGCCTGCGCGAGGCCCTCGAGACCGTGGCGCCCACGCCGCTGCCGGTCCTGATCCTCGGCGAGACCGGGACGGGAAAAGAGGTGGTGGCGGAGTGGATCGCCGGCATGTCGCGGCACCCGCGCGAGCGCTTCGTGAAGGTCAACTGCGCGAGCCTGTCGGAGTCGCTCGTCGAGAGCGAGCTCTTCGGCCACGAGCGCGGCGCGTTCACCGGGGCGGTGGCGCCGCGCGAAGGGCTGTTCGAGGCCGCCCACGAGGGCACGCTGTTCCTCGACGAGGTGGGGGAGCTGTCCCCGCGCACGCAGGCGAAGCTGCTCCGCACGCTGGAGTACGGCGAGATCGTCCGCGTCGGGAGCACGCGCCCGCGCCGCGTGGACGTCCGCGTGATCGCGGCGACGCACCGCGATCTCGAGCAGATGGTGCGGGAGGGGAGCTTCCGCCAGGACCTCTACTTCCGCCTCAACGCGATCACCCTGCGGATCCCGCCGCTCCGGGCCCGCACCTCCGAGATCCTGCCGCTCGCGGAGCTCTTCGCGGCGCGCCTCTCGCAGCGGCTCGCGCGCCCGGCGCCGCCGCTCGCGAAGGAGGCGACGGCCGCGCTCCTCTCGCACGCCTGGCCGGGGAACGTCCGGGAGCTGCGCCACGTGGTCGAGCGCGCGGTCGTGATGTCGAAGGGCGGGCCGATCGGCGCGGACCACCTGATGCTGGAGACGCCGCGGGCGCCGGTCGAGGCCGGGATCAAGGGTGATCTGCGCTCCTTCGAGCGAGACCGCATCGTCGCGGCGCTCGAGCAGTCCCGCCAGAACCAGACGCGGGCCGCCGAGCTGCTCGGCGTGTCGCGGCGCACGCTCACCAACAAGCTCAACACGTACGGCATCGCGCGGCCCCGCAAGAAGGTCGCGCTGGAGGAGTGCTGACGTGGCCTCGCCGTTCTTCCGCACGATGCGGTCGCTCGAGATCGAGCGCGGTCCGAGGACGTGGATCCGCCTCGCCGTGATCCTCGCCGTGCTCGGCGCCTGGGCGGGCTGGATGCACGCGGCGCGCGTCTCGGTCTACGCGACGACCGGGAAGGCGCGCCTGGAGGTCAGCCGGATGGCCCACCGCGTGGCCGCCGCCGAGCCCGGGCGCGTGTCGGTGGTGCAGGTCTCGCTCGGCCGCCACGTGGAGCAAGGGGAGGTGCTCGTCGAGCTGGACGCCGCCGTCGAGGAGCGGCGCCTGGAGGAGGAGCGCACGAGGGCGGCCGCGCTCGCGCCGAAGATCGAGGCGCTGCAGCACCAGATCGCGGTCGAGGAGGAGGTGCGCGCGTGGCAGGTGAAGCTGTCCGACGCCTCGGTCGCGCGCGCCAGGATCGACCTGCGCCAGCGGGATCTCTCCGCCGCGCACGGCGAGGAGCTGCGCGCGATGTCGGAGCGCCTGCACGACGAGCGGCTCGCGTCGACGGCCGACCACCTCGAGGCGAAGAGCCGCGCCGCCGACGAGCAGCTCAAGGCGGAGGGGGCGCGCGCCGATCTCCGGCGGCTCTCGGTCGCGGGGCGCCACGACGAGCGGCAGACGGCGGCCCGCCTCGCCGAGCTCGGGCGCGCGCTCGGGGATCTGGTGGCCGAGCAGCAGGCGGCCGACGCGGCGGTGCACACGGCGCTCGCGCAGATCGAGCGGCGCAAGGTCCGCGCGCCCATCGCGGGGAAGCTCGGGAACATCGCGGCGCTCCAGGTGGGGGACGTGCTCAAGCCGGGCGACCTCGTGGCGACGGTCGTCCCGGGCGACGACCTCCACGCCGTCGCCCTCTTCGCGCCGTCCGACGCGGTGGGGCGCGTCGTCCCCGGGCAGAGGGCGCGGATGCGCCTCGACGGGTTCGCGTGGACGCAGTTCGGCATGATCGAGGGGGAGGTCTCCCACGTCGCGAGCGAGCCGTACGACGGCGCGATCCGCGTCGAGCTGCTCGTGCGGCCGGAGAGCGCGGCGTCGATCCCGGTGCAGCACGGGATGCCTGGGACCGCCGAGGTCGAGGTGGAGCGCGTCTCTCCGTGGGCGCTCCTCCTGCGCGCCGTGGCGCCGGGAGGTGCGCGATGAAGCGCGCTTTCCTCGTCCCCGAGGTGCTGCAGGCGTCGCTCATGGACTGCGGCCCCGCCGCGCTCAAGGCGGTGCTGCAGGGGTTCGGCGTCGACGTGCACTACGAGTGGCTCCGCGACCGCTGCCAGACGGACGTGGACGGGACGTCGATCGACGCGCTCGCCGCGCTCGGGCAGGAGCTCGGGCTCGCGACCGCCGAGGTGGTGGTCCCCCACGACAGCTTCCTCCTGCCAGAGGCCGACTGCCTCCCCGCGATCGTGGTCAAGCGCGGCGCGGGCGGCGCGCTCCACTTCGTGGTCGTCTGGCGCCGGCTCGGGCCGTTCGTGCAGATCCTCGACCCCGGCAGCGGGCGCCGCTGGGTGCGCTCAGCGCGCTTCATGGAGGACATGCCGCACTTCCCGATCCCGATCTCGATCGATCGGTGGCGGCGGTGGGCGTCGTCCGCGGACTCGCTCGGCCCGCTCCGCGCGAAGCTGCGCGCGCTGCGAGCGGACGGGGAGGCGCTGATCGCCCGGGCCGACGCGGACCCGGGGTGGCGGCCCTTCGCGGCGCTCGACGCCGCGGTGCGGATGGTGGCGCGCCTCGTCCGCGGCGGCGCGATCGCGCGCGGGGGCGAGGCGCAGCGCGTGCTCGAGGGCGTCTTCGAGCGCGCCCTCGCCGGGGAGGCGGGCGCCATCCCGAAGGGGTTCTTCTGGGCCACGGAGGGCAAGGCGCCGGGGAAGCTCCTCGTGCATGGCGCGGTCATCGTCCACGTCGGCCCGCGTCAGCGCGGCGCGAGCCGGGCCAGCGCGGCCGCGCGCGCCTCTGCGCCGCCCGCCGCGGCGCCGCCGCCGAGCTACCGCGGCAGCGCCGCGCCCGAGGCCGCGCGCGCGGCCGCGCCGGACCGGCCTGCGCCGCGCGCGACCGCGACCGCAGCGCTGCCGGCGTCCGTTCGCCGGGAGCTGGAGCTGCCGACGCCGTCCCCCTCGCGCCTGTTCTTCTGGATGCTGCGCGCGGACGCGGGCGGGGCGCTCGCGCTCGTCGGGGTCGCGCTCGCGGCGAGCGCGGCCATCGCCGCGATCGACGTGGTCATCCTCCGCGGGCTGTTCGACGCGGTGAAGAGCGTCACCGTCGCGTACCAGCGCGCGCTCGGGCTCCTCGCCCTCGTCGCGTTCGCCGCCGGGGGCCTGGCGCTCGAGATCTTCGTGGCCCACGCCGTCTCGCGCCTCGGGCGCGCCCTCGAGGTGCGCTTCCGCGCCGCGTTCCTGGAGAAGCTGCCGCGGCTCGAGGATCGCTACCTGCGCAGCCGGCCGACCTCGGACATGACCGCGCGGGGCCACGCGATGCACCTGATGCGCGAGGCCCCGGCGCTCTTCGCCCGCATCGCGCGCGCGGCGCTGTCGTTCGCCGCGACGCTCCTCGGGGTCGTCTGGCTCTACCCGGGCGGCGCGTGGCTGTCGCTGGTGGCGGCGGCGGTCGCGCTCGCCGCGCCGTACCTCGCGCGGAGGCCGCTCGTGGAGAGCCTCATGCGCCTGCGCACGCACGCGGCGTCGCTCGAGCGATTCTACCTCGACGCCCTGCTCGGCGTCGTGCCCATCCGCGTCCACGGCGCGGAGCGGGCGGTGCGGCGCGAGCATGAGGCGCTGCTCGTCGAGTGGGCGCGCACCGGCCGGCTCGTGCACGCGCAGTCCACCGCCATGCAGGCCGCCCAGGGGATCGCGAGCACGGCCGTGGCGGTCGCGATCGTCGGCGGCTACGTCGCCTCCGGCGGCCCGGCGGCGGCGCTGCTCCTGCTCGTGTTCTGGTCGCTCCGCCTCCCCGCGGCGGCGCAGGAGCTCGTCGCGGCGCTGCTCGGCTGGAAGAACGTGCGCAACGCGTCCGTGCGCCTCTTCGCGCCGCTCGCGGCGCCGGAGATGGACTTGCCCCGCGCGCCCGCCGAGGACGCCGTCGACGCGGCGCGCGCCGCGCAGGGCGCCGCGCTGGCCGCCGCGTGCGCTACGTCGATCGACCTCCGGGGCGTGAGCGTGAAGGCGGGAGGGCACACGCTCCTGTCCGATGTCTCGCTGAGCGTCCCGGCGGGGGCGCACGTGGCGATCGTGGGCGCGTCGGGCGCGGGGAAATCGTCGCTTCTCTCGCTGCTCCTCGGGTGGCTGCGGGCGTCCGCGGGGGAGGTGCTCGTCGACGGGCGCCCCTTCGACGACGCGGCGGTCGAGCGCCTGCGCCGCGCGACCGCGTGGGTGGACCCGGCGATCCAGCTCTGGAACCGCACGCTCCTCGAGAACATCACCTTCGGCCACGCCGGCGACGCCCTCGCGCGCGTGCCCCTGTCCATGAGCCAGGCCGAGCTAACCGGCGTCCTGGAGAGCCTGCCCGACGGCTTGCAGGCGGCGATCGGCGAGGGGGGCGCGCGCCTGTCGGGCGGGCAGGGGCAGCGCGTCCGCCTCGCGCGGGCGCTCATGAAGGGCGACGCCCGCCTCGTGCTCCTCGACGAGCCGTTCCGCGGGCTCGAGCGCGAGCGCCGCCGGGAGCTGCTCGCGCGCGCGCGGGAGCACTGGGGGCGCTCGACGCTCGTCCTCGTCAGCCACGACGTCATGGACACGCTCGGCTTCGACCGCGTGCTGGTCGTCGAGGGGGGCAGGGTCGTCGAGGACGGCGCGCCGCGCGAGCTCATGGACGACCCGCGGAGCCGCTACCGCGCGCTCGCCGAGGCGGACGCGCGGGCGCGCGACGAGGTCTGGTCGAAGGAGCGCTTCCGGAGCGCGACGATGGAGGGCGGCCGGCTCCTCCAGGGGGCGGCGTGAAGGCGGGCGAGGCCGGACAGGCCGCAACGTTGGGCGGGCTCGCGTGGCAGCCGTCCGCGCTCGGCCACGCGATGAGCGCGCTCACGGCCGCGTGCGGGCTCGCGAGCGGCGCGGCGCCGTCGCCCGGCGCGCCGCCGGAGGGCGACCCCACCGCGTGGATCGAGGCGTACGCGGGGTGCATGGGCGTCGAGGCGGAGGCCGTCCAGTGCAGCTTCGCCGAGCTCGCGCGCGCGCTCCCGTCCCTCGGCCCCTCGATCGTCCGCGTCGAGCAGGGCTACCTCGCGGTGATGTCCGCGGGCCGGCGGGGGCTCTCGGTGCTGACGCCGGCGCTCAGGCCGGCGCGGATCCCGCTGGAGACCGTGCGCCGGGCGCTCACCGCCCACCTCGAGGATCGCCCCGCGTCGCACGTCGACAAGTGGCTCGCCGCGGCGCGCGTCCCGCCGCGGCGCGCCGCGCGGGCGCGCGACGAGCTGCTCGCCCAGCTCGTCGCGGATCGCCCCATCGACGGCGTGTGGCTGCTGGGCCCCGACCCGGGGTCGAGCTTCCGGCGCCTGCTCTCGAGGCGCGGGGTGCTCCGCCGGGGCGCGATCTTCCTCGCGGCCGCCGCTTTGCAGATCGCGCTCGGCGTCTTCGCCTGGTGGCTGATCGGCGCGGGCGCGCTCGACGGCGACGTGCAGCCGGGGTGGCTGCTCGCGTGGGTGCTCCTGTCGCTCTCGGCGCTCTTCGTGCAGCTGTTCGCCTCGTTCACGGGGGGCGTGCTCATGATCGACGTCGCCGCGCTCCTCAAGCAGCGCCTGCTGTGCGGCGCGCTCCGCCTGGAGCCGGCGACGATCCGGGCGCGCGGCTCGGGCGAGCTGCTGGCGATGGTCTCCGAGTCCGAGGCGGTCGAGACGGCCGGGCTCGGCGGCGCGCTCGGGGCGATCGTCGCGCTCGTGCAGCTCGCGAGCGCCGCGGCGGTCCTCGCCGCCGGCGCCGGAGGCGGCCTCCACGTCGCGCTGCTCCTCGGGTGGACGCTCGCCGTGGCGCTGCTCGGGCGCCGCTTCGCCCGGGAGCGGGCGGCGTGGACGGGCGAGCGGTTCGCGATCACGAGCGGCTTCGTGGAGCACGTCGTCGGGCACCGGACGCGCGTCGCCCAGCAGGCCTCGCACCTTCACCACCTGGAGGAGGACGCGGCGCTGGAGCGCTACCACCGCGCCGCGCACCGGATGGATAGCGTGGGGGATCTCCTTGCGTCGCTCCCGGCGCGCGGGTGGCTCGCGCTCGGGCTGCTCGGCCTGGTCCCCGCGGTCCTCGGCGGGGTGGGCGCGGGCCCGCTCGTCGTCGCGACCGGCGGCATCCTCCAGGCGCAGGCCGCGTTCGCGACGCTGGCGACGAGCCTCGGCGCGCTGCTCTCGGCTGCGGTGTCGTGGCGCTCGATCGATCGGCTTTTCGTGGCGGCCGAGGGGCGCGAGCCCGCCGGGATCCCGCAGGCCGTGCTCGGGCGCCCCGCGGCGTCGGACGTCGTGATCGAGGCGCGGGGCGTGTCGTTCCGCTACGACGGGGAGCGCGGCGAGCCGGTCCTCCGCGGCTGCGACCTGGTCCTCTCGAAGGGCGACCGGCTGCTGCTCGAGGGGCGCTCCGGCGGCGGCAAGTCGACGCTCGCGGCCGTGCTCAGCGGCCTTCACGCGCCGTCGTCGGGGCTCGTGCTGCTGCGCGGCCTCGACCGGCGGACGCTGGGCGGCGCGGCGTGGCGCAGCCGCGTGGCGAGCGCGCCGCAGTTCCACGACAACCACGTTCTCTCCGGGACGCTCGCGTTCAACCTGCTGATGGGCCGCGCGTGGCCCGCGTCGCCCGAGGACCGGCGGGAGGCGGAGGTCGTGTGCCGCAAGCTGGGGCTCGGGCCGCTGCTGGACAGGATGCCCTCGGGGCTCGATCAGGTCGTGGGCGAGACGGGGTGGCAGCTCTCGCACGGCGAGCGGAGCCGGCTGTTCCTGGCGCGGGCGCTGCTCCAGCGCTCGGACGCCGTGATCCTCGACGAGAGCTTCGGCGCGCTGGATCCGCTCACCGCCCGCGAGTGCGTTGGCGCCGTGCTGGAGCGGGCGCCGGCGCTGATCGTCATCGCGCACCCGTGAGCGTGAGGGAGCGGATGACGGCCTCGACCTAGGGGTGTTGTCGCCAGCGTGAGCGCTGGTCGGCAGGCACATCGCTAGTTCCGTGCGCACAGCCACGCTGCGCGCGCTGGTTGACATAGATAACCTTACGCGATCCGCATCCCTCCAGGAAAAATGACGCTTTATCGACAAGGTCTCCGAGTCCGTGGGTGGGATCTGCGATGAATCGGCGAGAGGGCGAGGCGAATCGGTGCTTCGACCAGCTCAGCACCAACCCGGTCAATGGCCGAGCCCGCCTGGGGGTGATGCAAGGTCGGGGGGAACGACAGCGGCAAATGAGGACAGCTTCCCGGGCGCGCCTCCCCTTGTCATGGCCCTGGGGGGCACCGTCGTGTTACGATGCCCATCGAATGAGCGCCTGCCTGCACCCCGTCGCGTCGCGTTCGTGGCCTTGCCGCGGCGCGCGTAGCGCGCTCATTCCCCTGCGATCCCGGCTCCTCTGCCGGAGGTCGCCCGCACGCTCGTAGGGGAGCGGCCTTCCGGCGTCTTTCGCTGGCCGCTCCCGGAAGGAAGCGGGCCTGGCGTCGAGGGCGCCTGAGCGGGCGACCTGGGCGAGCACTCACGCCGTCCAGCTCGCCGGCGCGGACCTTTGGCCAAGCCCGGATCGCACTGACGACACAAGGAGATCCCAGCTCATGGCACCTCACACGAACCCCATCGTCCTCACCGAATTTGACCGCGATCGCCTCGCGCGGCTGCTCGAGGCGCTGCGCGCGCGGCCCGGGGGAGACTCCCCGAACCTGGAGGCGCTCGAGATCGAGATCGAGCGCGCCGACGTCGTGAAGCCAGGGGATATCCCGCCGAACGTCGTCACCATGAACTCCACGGTCGACCTCTTCGATCTCGACACGGAGGAGCGGCTCTGCGTGACCGTGGTGTTTCCCGGGATCGCCGACGTGAAAAGCGGCCGTATCTCGGTGCTCGCGCCGATGGGGCTCGCGCTGCTCGGCTGTCGAGAGGCCGACGAGGTGGAGTGGCCCACGCCGAGCCGCACCCGGCGGCTCCGGATCGAGCGCATCGTCTATCAGCCCGAGGCGTCGGGTCGCTTCGATCTGTGAGGCTTCGGCGTGAACGGCCGGCCTCGCCGGCGCATCGTGCGTCTTGAACGCGAAAGGCCCGACGCTGCTCATCGCAGCGCGGGCCTCCGCGGTCGTGTCGTCAGGTTCGAGGAGCCGGTCGCCGCGGGCTGCGGCATTCGGCGCCTCGACGGCCGCTCAGTTGCCGCTGCCGCAGCAGCCGGGCGGACAGGTGCAAACGGCCGGGCCGACGCCCGCCTGGAGCTCCGTGGGGACCTCCACCGTCAGGCGCGCAGGGCGCTCCTCGACGGTCTCCTGCTTCGACTCGACCTCGACCTCGACCTTGATCTGCTCGTTCATGGCGATTGCTCCGTGGATGGGTTGGTTATTTCATTCGGGGACTCGACGTCCCGCGAGGAGGGCTATTGCAGTCGCCGTGCCACGCCGTTTTGGGCGCGGTATCGGCCGCTTTGGCGCGGTATCGGCCGCGCTTGAGCAACCCCTTTCCCAATTGGGGAAATCCGTCTGGCATCACCCTTCCCGATCGGGTCAGCCCCGGTGCACGGGTTGGGGCTCCGAGCGGCGCTCACCCGCACAGGAGACGGGCTCAGATCGGCGTTTTCGGCGCGCAGGCGCACTCCGGTGCGCCGAGCACCGAAAACGTCGAGATGTGCCCGTCCCCTAAGCGGGTGAGCGCCGCTCGGCACGAGGTTCGCAACGCACGGGCGGTGATGGACACGTCAATCATCCCCGAACTGCTCTCCTTCCGTGCGCCGTGGCTCGAAGAGAAGCTCGTCAAGGACCGGGTGGTCCCTTCCTGCGAGGAGGCGGCGCGGCTCCTCGACGAGGTAAAGAAATACCTCTTCCTCTGCGAGGCGAACCGGACCCGGCAAGTCCCCATGTTCTCCCGGAGGATCGACGAGGTCTGGCACCAGCTCGTCCTCTTCACCGAGGAGTACGCGGCCTTCGGACACCGCTTCTTCGGCGAGTTCGTCCACCACACCGCCAACACGGCTCCTCGCGGCGGCCCCGGATCGCGCCCCGAGATGACCCGCGCCGAGTTTCGCGCCGAGTACGAGGCGCTCTTCGGGCCCGTCTCCGCGGCGTGGAGCGACGAGCTCGCCGTGACGCCCGACACCCGGCTCATCCGCGTCACGTTCGGCCGCCCCATCTTCGTGCGGGTCGAGCAGGGGAGGGCAGAGCTCGTGTGGTCGCTGGAGCCGCCGCGTGTCCTCCTGCGCATCGACGCGTGGGCGAAGGACGCGCTGCAGTTCATCGTCGACTGCGATCACTTCTATGTCCGCGAGCTCCCCGGCCTCGAGGACGGCGAGCGCGTGGCGCTCTGCCGTCCGCTCGTGAAGGGCGACTTCCTCCGGGTCGCGCCATGAGGCTCGCCGAGCTCACCGCCCTCTTCGGGCGGCTCGATTTTCCGGGCCCTGAGGGCCGCGGCCGTCCGCCGCGCGATCACGTCCGCGCGGTCGAGGGCGCGGTCCGCGCCGGGCTCTCGGACGATGAGCTCCTGCTCGACCTCTTCGCGCTCGAGATCGAGCGTCGCGACGGCGCGCCGGATCTCGCGCCGTTTCACGTCCTCCCCGAGCTCGGCGTGCGCCTCGCGTTCGCGTACTGGCGGCCCGGGCGCGCGGCCGGCGCTCACGAGCACTCGGACTGGACGGTCACGGCGGTGGTCCACAACACGCTCGATGTCGCGACCTTCGACTGGGACGCGACGGCCCGCGCGCGGCGGCTCGTGCCGAAGCGGCTGTTCTCCGCGGAGGCCGGGCGGGTCGGCCACATCTACGGGCCGTGCATCCACGACCCGCGGAACCCGACGGGGAGCTGGTCCATCTCGCTGCACCTGTTCGGCCCTCACGACGGTCCGGTCATCGAGGCGCAGGTGGGCCCCATCGAGGGCCTGATCCCCATGGCGCCCCGGGCCGAGCCGGACGACGCGCTCTCGGCGGCGCTCCTCGCGCACGAGCGGGAGTGCGTTCGCCGGGCGCAGATCGACGCCCTCGAGCGCCGGGGCCCGCAGGCCGCCGCGCTCCTCGCGCGCCTCCACGCCCGCGGTGACGCGGGGACCCGGCGGCGCGCCGCCCGGGCGCTCGGCCGGACCGAGGCCCTCGGCGCGCACACCGTCCTCGCGCGCCGCTGGCCCGGCGTGGATCTTGACGTGGCGCCCCGCGCGGGCCGCGCCGAGCTCGTCGCGCGGTGCGGCGGGCGCGCCCAGGTCCTGCTCCGCGTCGACGCGTGGGCCGGGCCCGCGCTCCGCGCGGTGTCGACCACCCGGGAGCTCCGCCCCAGCGACATCCCCGGCCTCGCGCAGGCAGAGCAGCTCGCGCTCGCCCGCGCCCTCGTCGACTGGGGGACCTTTCAGCCCTTCGAAGCCCAGGAGAACTGACCCATGCAATCCACGCAGCCCACGCAGCTCACGCAGCTCACGCAGCTCACTCAAACAGACGTCGTGACGCCGGGCGCGACCAGGCGGCCTGATCTCTTTGCCTACCGGGCGCCGTTCGTCATCAGCAAGCTGCTCATGAACAAGACCGTGGCCACCGAGCGCGAGGCAGAGGCGCTGTTCCGGGAGCTCGTGCGCTATCTCTGGCTCGTCGACTCCGACCGCTCCCGCGCTTACCCGATGTTCTCGCTGCGGGTCGACGAGGCCTGGCACCAGTTCGTCCTCTTCACGATCGAATATGCCGACTTCTGCCAGCGCTTCTTCGGGCGCTTCCTGCACCACGCGCCGGGCAATGCGCCCGTCACGCACGCCTGCCGCGAGGCGACGTGGGACGAGTTCGCGGCCGCGTACAGCGCCCTGTACGGCGAGCCGCCGCCCGAGCCGTGGAGCGACGCTTCGTCCGTCTGCGGCCCGCGCCGGGTGATCCGCGATCGCGACGTGTCGGTCCGGCTGAACGACGGCAAGGCGGAGCTCGTCGATGGCGACGCGGTGCTCGTCCGCGTCGACGCCTGGGGCGAGCCCGCGCTGCGCTTCATCGCCCTTCACGGCATCTTCTACGTGCGCGAGCTGCCCGGGCTCGACCTGGATGACCGGATCGCCCTCTGCCGGGCGCTCGTGGTGTCGCGGACGCTCCGCGTCGCTCCGTAGTCCGCGTCGCTGCGCTGGAATGGGCGGTCGTCGTGGGCCCTCGCGGGGCCCACCGCGCCACGCGGCCCATGGCGCGGTTTGCGATGGCGTCGCTACCGCACGCCGACGCCCAGGAGGGCGGTCATCGAGAGCTGCTGAGGACCGTCGCCGAACCGCGCCTGCAGCCTGCCGAGGATCGCCTTGCCGAGCGCTTCCCAGCGCTCGTCGCCCAGCTTGTCGCGCAGGAGCACCAGCGGCGCGTTGCTCCTGCTCACCGAGCGCCAGAACTCCTCGGTCGAGGGCGACTCGCGGGAGTGCTCCGCCTCGTGCACCGAGACGTCCCGGAACCCGGCGGCCGCCATCTCGGCGCGGAACTCGCCTGGGTCTCCGAGCGGCGCTTTGCCCTCGCCGAAGGGCAGCCCGGGGAGCTCGGCGCCGATCGCCGAGAAGAGCTCACCCAGGATGGGCGTCCTGTCCATCGGCACCCAGCTCGCGACGACCGCGCGGCCGCCGGGGCGCAGCACCCGGAGGAGCTCGCGGAAGCCGCGGTCGCGGTCGGGGAAGAAGATCAGCCCGAACATCGAGAAGGCGGCGTCGAAGGAGCCGTCCTCGAAGGGCAGCGCCATGCCGTCGCCGACGCGGGCGTCCACCGCGAGCCCCGCGGCCGCGGCGCGCTCGCGCAGCCGCTCGACCATCGCGGGGGCGAAATCGACCGCGGTCACGCGCGCCTCCCCGGCGGCGAGGAGGGACAGGGTGCCCGGCCCGGCGGCCACGTCGAGCACGCGGGCGCCCGGGCCGACGCCGGCGAGCCGGAGCGCGTCGGCGGCATACTTCTCGAAGTGAGGGACGATGTCGGCCGCGTAGTCGTCGGCGACCATGTTCCACGCGACAGGGGTGGCGAGGGGGCTCGGGGGCTGCGTCATCGGCGACGGTGCTACCACGTGTGCGCCGAGCGGATCCAGCGCAGGCGTCCTGGCGCGGCGTTCCCTTGGCCGGCGCTCACGCCCTCGGGGCGAGGCGACGACAACCGCGCGTTCGAGCGAGGGAGATGCCGTGATGAGGTGATGTGGCGATCACCGCGCCACCGCGCTCTCGCGTCGATTCGCCACGCGCGCCTGCGCCAGCGCCTTCGGCGCGCCTCTCGCGCCGGCGGGGCTCGCCGCCGCCTCCGACGAGCTCGGATCAGCATCCGAGTCGGCGCCCTGCTCCTCATCCGCCTTGTCGGCGCCGGCCTCGGTCGCATCGTGGCGCGGCAGCACGGTCCTCGCGGTCGACACGAGCAGCACGCTGGTCAGCGCGACCACGCTCGCAGATCCGGCGACGAGCACCGCGATATGCATCATTGTGCGCTGGAGGAGGCTCCCTTCATTCAACTTCCGGAGGATCTTCAACATGGTGCTACCTGCCTCGTTCGCGAGCGCCCGCTCGCTGCCAGCGTCCCTGTGACAACTCCTGCGAATGCGAGCGTCGTGCCAGCAGGCATCCGCTGGAACCAGCGCATGGATCGAGGGGCTTCTTGCGCCGCTCTGCCAAAGCTGACACGTCCGCCACCTGTACAATGGCTCATCCTGCCAAAATGACAATCCGTTCTTTGAGCGTCTGGTCGCCGCGTCGCCGCATGGACCGCGTTGGGCACCGCGTGCCGACCGCGCGCGCCGGCGACCGTGGCGACGGGAAGACATGCGTGTCTGACGTGCCTGCCGAGCCTTCCATGGTTTCGCGTCGCGTCCTGTCCTGTCGCTCTGACCAGCCTGGACGAGGACTCCGTCGCTTCGTCCACCACACCCGCCACACCACCACACGTGCGGGCTCTTCCGGCGGGGCGCGCCGTCGTCGCGCCGTCGTCGCCGATCACTGCCCCCTGCTGCGCGCGGCGGGGTAGAGATCGGGCCCATGCTGCTCACCCGCGCCGAAGCCACCGGATTCCGGGAGACCTCCCTGCACGCCGACGTCATGCGGTTCGTCCGCGCGCTCGAAGGCCGCAACGACCCGCGCCTGCACGTGAACACCTTCGGGACCAGCCCGGGCGGGCGGGAGCTGCCGCTGCTCGTGCTGTCCAAGGACGGCGTGCGATCCCCGGACGAGGCCCGCCGCGCCGGGCGCCCCGTGGTGCTGATGCTCGACGGGATCCACCCCGGCGAGGTGGAGGGCAAGGAGGCCAGCCTCGCCCTCGTCCGCGATCTGCTCGACGGCCGCCACCCCGACTGGCTCGACGCGCTCGTGCTCCTCGTCGTTCCGCTGTTCAACGCGGATGGCAACGACGCGCTCGACCCGCGGAACCGCCGCCTCGACCTGAAGAAGCTCACCGGCCAGCCAGGTCCCGTCGTGGGCACCCGCACCCAGAGCCAGGGCATCAACCTGAACCGCGACTACCTCCGCCAGGCCGCGCCCGAGATGCGCCTGCTCCAGCAGCGCGTGTGCATCCCCTGGGCGCCCGATCTCACGATCGACAACCACGCGACCAACGGGTCGGTGCACCGGTTCCACATGACGGTCGACGTGCCGCACACCATCGAGTCCGGCCGCCCGGAGCCGATCGCGATGGTGCGCGACCGCCTGGTCCCCGACGTGATCGCCGCGGTCCGGCGGCGCGGCTTCGAGAGCGGCTGGTACGGCAACTTCGTCGAGGACGAGCGGGTGCTCGACGCGGACGGCGAGGTCGACCCGGCGTCGCCCGTCGGCCTCGGCTGGATGACCTACCCGCATCACCCGCGGTTCGGCTCGAACTACCGCGGGCTCACGGGGCGGCTCGACCTGCTGCTCGAGTGTTATAGCTATCTCCCGTTCGAGGAGCGCGTCCAGACCGCCTCGGCGTGGCAGATCGAGGCCCTCTCCTGGTTCGCCGCCCACGCCGACGCGGTCCGCGAGGTCGTGGCCGCGAGCGCCCGGCCGCCGGAGCGCGTCGCGGTCCGGTACCGCCTCGAGCCGACCGGGACCCCTATCGACATCCTGACGCGCAGCCCGCGGGCGTTCGACGGCGAGCCGGTCACCCTGCGGATCCCGCACCACGCGCGGTTCGTCGGGACCACGGTGGTGGATCGGCCGCGGGCCTACCTCGTGCCGCCGGCGATCGCCGAGGCCCTGCGCCAGCACGGGCTCCGCGTCGAGCCGGCCGGGGGCGTCCACGACGTCGAGGTCGCCCGGGTGGCGTCGCTCGGCGCCGAGGGGGGACGGGCGATCCTGGAGGCGGCCCGGGTCGGCGAGGTGTCGGTGCGGTGGCGCGAGGAGGCCCGGCGGGCCCCCGAGGGCTGGTTCCGGGTCGACACCGAGCAGCCGCTCGGCGCGATCGCCGTGTACCTGTGTGAACCGGAGAGCGACGACGGGGCGGTCGAGAACGGCCTGGTGGAGGCGCCCGCCCTCGGGGACGAGCACCCGGCGTGGCGGGTCCGGTGAGCCCGGAGGGGTCGGGCGGTCAGGGCTTCCTGGTCGCCATCGCGAACGCGATCCCGTGCGAGAGGTCGCGGCGCGTGACGATGCTGCTGAGCTCCACCTCCAGGCCGATCAGCGCCTGAGCGACCTCGGGCCGGATGCCCGTCAACACCACCTCGACGCCGAGCAGCCGCACCGCCTGGGCGATCCGCGCGAGCGCGCTCGCTGCCCGCGTATCGAAGGCGGAGACGCCCGTGAGGTCGACGATGCAAATCTGCGCTCCCTTGTCGGAGATCTTGTCGAGGAGCGCCTCCGTCAGCTGCTGCGAGCGGCGCTCGTCCAGCGTGCCGATGAGCGGCAGGACCAGCACCTCGTCGCAGATCGGGATGATCGGCGTCGACAGCTCGCGAAGGGCGGCAGACTGCACGCGCAGCCGATCCTGGAGCTCCTTCTGCTTGGTGATGACCTCGGTGAACATCATGATCCCGCCGATCTCGCCGCGCTCGTCGTGCCACGGGAAGACCTGCCAGCGCACCCACTCGATGCGCCCGTCGGCCCGCTGGAACGGGTCCTCCTCGTGGCGCTCGCTCGCCCCTGCGAGACAGCGCGCATGGATGTCCTTCCATCGCTGCGGGATCTCGGGGAAGACCTCGTAGTGCGAGAGACCGATGATGTCGCGCGGCGCGAGGCCATAGTCGTCGAGCCAGCGCCTGCTCGTCAGCAGGTAACGCATGTCGCGGTCGAACAGCGCGACCGCCGCCGGCATGTAACTCGTCAGGAGTCGCACGTAGTCTGCGAGCCGCTTCACCCCCGCGTCGCGACGGATCCTGTCCTTCTCGAGCTCGCTCACGCGCAGGCGCAGCCGCTCGATTTCCGCGACGAGCTCGTCGTGATCCCGTCCCTGCATGTCGCACGCTCCCCCTGTGTTGCCCCGGGCGCGCTCGCGCTCCCGCACGTCGTCGCGAGTCTATAACAACGCCGGCCGACGCCCGCAGCCTATCGCGCGTGAGCGACGGCGCGCGGCTCTTGCCGCCGCCCCGCTTCGCGGCGCAAGCTGCGCGCATGGCGCCCCCCTCGACACCGCCGGCCCCTGCAGCCCCGACCGGCCTTCCGATCCAACGAGAGCCCATGAAGGACCAGATTCCTGGGTTTCTGTTCATCGACCACATCGCCATGGCGGTGCCCGCCGGGCAGCTCGACGCGCAGGTGAAGGCGTACGAGATGCTCGGCTTCCGCGAGGTGCACCGGGAGGAGGTGCGGGGCACGGATCAGGTCCGCGAGGTGATGCTCCGCATCGGCGACAGCGACAACCACGTCCAGCTCCTCGAGCCGCTCTCTCCCGAGTCTCCCGTCCAGAAGCTCATCGAGAAGAACGGCGGTCGCGGGGGCTTCGCCCACGTCGCCTACCGGGTCAGCGACGTCCAGGCCGCCTTCGACGAGCTCAAGGCGCGCGGCTTCCGCATCATCGACGCGGCGCCGCGGCCGGGCTCCCGGGGCACGACGATCTTCTTCGTGCACCCCCGATCGCGCGATGACGCGCCGTTCGGTCACCTCATCGAGGTCGTGCAGGCCCATGGATGACAGGCTCTTCGCCGATTTCGCGCCGGTCGCGCTCGCGACGTGGAAGCAGGCGCTCCACCGGGATCTCAAGGGCAAGACCGAGGACGACCTCTCCTGGGCGAGCGCCGAGGGGCTCCTCGTGCCGCCGATCTTCGCGCCGGACAGCCCCCCGCTCCCGCCGGCCACGGGCGGCCCGCTCGTGGCGTCGCTGGTCGCCGAGCTCCGGAGCTGCGCGCCGGAGCTGCGCTTCACGATGGGATGCAGCTATTTCCTGGAGATCGCCCGCCTTTGCGCCGCGCGCCTCGTGGCCGAGCGCCTGCGGCCGGGCGCCACGATCACCGCCGTCATCCCGTCGGCCGTGGTCCCCGGCGACGAGGAGCACAAGAACCTCCTCCGCGGCATCGTCGGGATGATGGCGGCCATCGCGGGCGGCGCGGACGACATCGTCGTCACGCCGCCCGAGCGCCTGCTCGGCAACGCCCGGGTCATCCTCCGCGAGGAGGCCCGCTTCGACGCGCGAGACAGCCCTGCGGCCGGCTCCTGGTACATCGAGCAGCTCGCGCGGGGCCTCGCGCGCGCGGCGATGCGGCAGCTCGGCGACACAACGGAGATCCCGGAGCCGGGCGCGGCCCCGGCGGACGTCGCGTCGCTCGAGCACCTCGGCTTCTCCGCCGGCGCGCCGCCGTTCCTGCGCGGGCCGTATACCAGCATGTACGTGGTCCGCCCGTGGACCGTCCGCCAGTACGCCGGGTACTCCACGGCCGAGGAGTCGAACGCGTTCTACCGCCGCAACCTGGCCGCAGGGCAGACCGGGCTCTCGGTGGCCTTCGACCTCGCGACCCACCGCGGCTACGACTCGGATCACCCGCGCGTGGTCGGCGATGTGGGGAAGGCCGGCGTGGCCATCGACACCGTCGAGGACATGAAGATCCTCTTCGACCAGATACCGCTCGATACGATGAGCGTATCGATGACCATGAACGGCGCCGTGCTCCCCATCATGGCGTTCTACATCGTCGCCGCCGAGGAGCAGGGCGTGCGCCCCGAGCTGCTCTCCGGGACCATCCAGAACGACATCCTCAAGGAGTTCATGGTCCGGAACACCTATATTTACCCTCCGGCGCCGTCGATGAGGATCGTCGCCGACATCTTCCGTTACACCGCCGAGAAGACACCCAGGTTCAACTCGATCAGCATCAGCGGCTATCACATGCAGGAGGCCGGCGCGACCGCCGAGCTGGAGCTCGCGTACACGCTCGCCGACGGCCTCGAGTACCTGCGCACCGGGATCGCGTCGGGCATGGATATCGACGATTTCGCCGGGCGGTTCTCGTTCTTCTTCGGCATCGGCATGGACCATTTCACCGAGATCGCCAAGCTGCGGGCCGCGCGGCTCCTGTGGGCGAAGATCGTGAAGGGGTTCCACCCGAAGAACCCGAAGACGATGGCGCTGCGGACCCACTGCCAGACGTCGGGCTGGAGCCTCACCGAGCAGGACCCGTTCAACAACGTCACGCGCACGGCCATCGAGGCGCTCGCGGCCGTGCTCGGCGGCACGCAGTCGCTGCACACGAACGCCCTGGACGAGGCGCTGGCGCTCCCCTCGGACTTCTCGGCGAAGATCGCGCGCGACACCCAGCTCTTCTTGCAGCGGGAGACCGATATCTGCCGGGTCATCGACCCGTGGGGCGGCTCCTACCACGTCGAGCGCCTGACAGACCGGCTCGCGCGGAGAGCGTGGCAGTTCATCCAGGAGGTGGAGTCCCTGGGCGGCATGGTCAAGGCCATCGAGAACGGCCTGCCCAAGCTGCGCATCGAGGAGGCCGCGGCCCGCAAGCAGGCCCGGATCGACGCGGGCCGCGACGTCATCATCGGGGTCAACGCGTACAGGCTGGAGAGAGAGGCGCCGATCGCGCTCCGCGAGGTGGACAACACCGCGGTTCGCGAGAACCAGCTCGCGCGGCTGCGCGAGGTGAAGGCCGCCCGCGCGGAGGCTGCTGTTGGCGAGTCGCTCGCCGCGCTCACCCGCGCTGCCGAGACGGGCGAGGGGAACCTGCTTTCGCTCGCGGTCGACGCCGCGCGCCGCCGCGCGACGCTCGGCGAGATCTCCGACGCGCTCGAGCGCGTCTTCGGCCGCTACGAGGCCCCGGTGCGCACGGTGAGCGGCGTGTACGGCGCGGAGATCCGCGACGCGGGCGCTGGCCGAGAGGTCGAGGCGCTCGTCCACGAGTTCGCGGCCATCGAGGGCCGGCGCCCGCGCATCCTGGTCGCCAAGATGGGTCAAGACGGGCACGACCGGGGGATGAAGGTCATCGCCACCGCCTTTGCGGATCTCGGGTTCGACGTCGATATCGGCCCGCTCTTCCAGACCCCGGACGAGGTGGCCCGCCACGCCGTCGAGAACGACGTGCACGTGGTCGGGGTCTCCTCGCTCGCCGGCGGCCACAAGACGCTGGTGCCGCAGCTCATCGACGCGCTCGGGCAGGCCGGCCGCGGGGACATCCTCGTCGTGGCGGGCGGCGTGATCCCGCCGCAGGACTACCGGTATCTGGAGGAGCGCGGCGTCGCGGGGATCTTCGGGCCCGGGACGGTCATTCCCGAGGCCGCGGCGCGGATCGTCCGGACGCTCCTCGGGAGCCTCTCGTCGCAGGAGGCGCGCTAGGTTGAAGTCGAGCCCGAGGCAGCTCGTCGACGGTCTCCTCGCGGGCGACCGGGCGGCGCTCGCGCGCGCGATCACGCTGGCCGAGAGCTCGCTCCCCCGCCACCAGGAGCTCGCCGAGGAGGTCCTGGAGCGCTGCCTGCCTCACGCCGGCGGCGCCACGCGCCTCGGCATCACCGGCGTGCCCGGGGTCGGCAAGAGCACGTTCGTCGACGCCCTCGGCGTTCACCTCGTGCGCGATCGCGAGGAGACGGTGGCCGTGCTCGCGGTCGACCCGAGCAGCCCTGTCCATGGCGGGAGCATCCTCGGCGACAAGACGCGGATGCCACGGCTGGCGAGCGACCCGCGGGCCTTCATCCGTCCCTCGCCGTCGGGCGGCTCGCTCGGCGGCGTGGCGCGGGCCACGCGCCAGGCCATCCTGCTCTGCGAGGCGGCCGGATACCGCAACATCCTTGTCGAGACGGTCGGTGTCGGGCAATCCGAGGTCGCCGTCGCCGACATGACGGATTGCTTCCTGCTCCTCATGCTGCCTGGGGCCGGCGACGAGCTGCAAGGCGTGAAGCGGGGCATCATGGAGCTTGCCGATCTCGTGATCATCAACAAGGCCGACGGCGGGAACGTCGACAGGGCCGCGCGAGCGCGCCGCGATTACGAGAGCGCCTTGCACCTGTTCCCGCCGGCGCCTCACGGCTGGGCGCCCGTCGCCTCCGTCTGCTCGGCCCAGGAGGGCCGCGGCGTCCGCGAAGCGTGGGAGATCGTGCTGCGCCACCGCGCGCACATGCAGGCCGGCGGCTGGCTCCTGCGCCGCCGCGCGGGGCAGGCGCGCCGCTGGCTGTTCGAGCTCATCGAGGGGCACCTGCGGGAGGCGTTCCTGCGCAGCGCTGGCGTGCGGGAGCGCCTGTCTGGCGTGGAGGCCCTCGTCGAGGCGGGCTCGCTCAGCCCGCTGCGCGCCGCGCGGCAGCTGCTGGAGGCCTGGGATCCGGCCGGGAAGGGGTGACGGCGGGCCGGGTTGCAGCCCCGGGGCGTGCGGCGTCCGCCCGCTGGGCCGTCTGCCTCGCGCCGGCGGGCGGGGGCCGAACGCGGCGAGCGCCGCGGCGTCACTGGCTCTCCATGATCGCGCTGTGCTTGCGGCTGTAGCCGAAGTAGATCGCGAGCCCGAGGAGGAGCCAGGCGCCGAGACGCAGCCAGTTCTCGGTGGGCAGCGAGAACATGAGGATGAGACAGATCACGATCCCGAGGATCGGAGTGAGCGGATAGAGCGGCACCCGGAACGGGCGCGGCGCGTCCGGCGCCGTCCGGCGCATGATCAGGACCGCCGCGCATACGAACAGGAACGCAAGGAGCGTCCCGATGTTGACGAGCTCCGCCAGGATCCGCAGCGGGAGGACCGCCGAGAGGGTGGCGACCACAAACCCGGTGAGGAGGGTGGACTTCCACGGCGTCTTGAAGACCGGGTGCACCGAGCCGAAGAAGCCTCTGGGCAGGAGCCCGTCGCGGGCGATGGCGAGCAGCACGCGCGGCTGGCTGTTCATGAGCACGAGCAGGACGGAGGTGATTCCGGCGACCGCCCCGAGGGAGATGATGAACTGCGCCCACGGGAGGCCGACGCGCGCGAAGGCGTCGGAGACCGGCGCGTCGATGCTCAGCTCGGCGTAGGGCACCATGCCGGTCAGGATCGCCGCGACGGCGACGTACAGGGTGGTGCAGATGACGAGCGAGGCCACGATGCCGATGGGGAGATCGCGCTGCGGATGCTTCGCCTCCTCTGCGTGCGCCGAGACCGCATCGAACCCGATGTAGGCGAAGAAGATGGTAGCGGCGCCGGCGAGCATCCCGAGCGGCTCTCCCCCCTTGCCGATCTCGCCGAATAGCGTGTGACCGAAGAGGCTGAGCCCCCCGAGCCCGAACGGCGCGAACGGCCGCCAGTTGTCCGGGGTGACGTGGAACGCGCCGACCGCGATGACGAAGAGCACGACGACGAGCTTGAGCGCGACCATCACGGCGTTGATGGTCGCGCTCTCGCGGATGCCCTTGAGCAGGACCACCGTGACCGCAGCTGTCACGAGGATGGCCGGGAGATCGAGGATCGCCCTTGTGGACACCAGCTCGCCGAGCGCCGGATCGTAGTCGAACGGCGCGCTCCTGAGCTCTCTTGGCAGCTCTACCCCGAAGATCCCGATCAAGTCCTGGACATAGTGGGACCACCCGTGCGCCACGGCGGCGGCGCCGACGGCGTACTCCAGGACGAGATCCCACCCGATGATCCACGCCGGCAGCTCGCCGAGCGTCGCGTACGCGTACGTATAGGCCGAGCCCGCGACCGGCACCATCGCCGCGAACTCCGCGTAACAGAGGGCCGCGAACACGCAGGCCATCCCCGCGACCACGAAGGACAGCATCAGCGAAGGACCTGCCTTGTCGTGCGCGGCCTGACCGGTGAGTACGAAAATGCCTGTCCCGATGATGGCGCCGATCCCGAGGCTCGTTAACTGCAGCGGCCCAAGGGCGCGCCGGAGGCGGTGCTCCCCCTCCAGCTCCTTTTTCATGACCGACATCGGCTTGCGGACGAGTAGGCGGCTCCCCATGGCCTTCGGTGCGCAGGCTCTGCGGCCCGGCCCGCAGCACGTCAAGCCGGAGACTCGTCCGCGGGTAGAGGCTCTGCCGGACGCGGTCTCAGCCCCTCCATGAGCAGGCCGCTGGCGAGGTTCGCGAGCTGCGCCGCCTCGACGGGCCGGTCGTATCGTCCGAGCTGCCCCTGCGTCAGGAGCACGGCAAGCCCGTGCATGCTCGACCACAGCACGAGGGCGAGCTGCATCGGATCGCCTCCGCGCAGGATCCCCGCGGCCTGCCCTTCCGCGATGGCATCCATCGTCGCTCGATGGCTCTCGGCGCGCGCCTGCAAGAGGTCCGGGGCGCTCTCCTTCACCGTGGCATAGGGCGCCATCATCACGCGGAACGCCGCCGGGCGCTCGACCGCGAAGACGACGTAGGCCTCCGCGATCGCCCGGAGCCGCGCGATCGGGTCCGCACCGGCGGCGACCACCCGCGGCGTCAGGAGCTCCCCGAAGGCGCGGAAGCCTTCGACCGCGACGGCCGCCAGGAGCTCCTCCTTCGTCTCGAAGTGGCGGTACGGAGCGCGGGGGCTGACGCCGAGCTCGCGGCCCAGCGCGCGTAAAGAGAGGTCCTCCGCCCGCTGATGCTCGAGCGCGCGCATGGCGGCGTCGACGAGCGCTTTCCGGAGGTCGCCATGATGGTAAGTGCCGCCTTTCTTCCTCCTCACGCTGGACATTTTTCTCCTGGAGTATACAGTGAATACATGTCGAATCCGGACACGGTGCCTTTCCACCTGGCCGGCGCCTTCGCTCCCGTGCACGAGGAGCGAACCGACGTCGAGCTCGAAGTCATCGGCGAGATCCCGGCGGACCTCCGCGGCACGTATGTGCGCAACGGGCCGAATCCTCGGGCCGGTCGGTCGCCGGCGTGGTTCGCCGGAGAAGGGATGCTCCACGGCGTACGCCTGGAGGGCGGCCGCGCGCGCTGGTACCGGAACCGGTGGATCGCAGGCGCCTATCCGCCGAACACGAGCGTGGTCCGCCACGCCGGGCGGATCCTCGCGCTCGTCGAGACGCGGTCGCCGGTGGAGGTGACCGCCGAGCTCGAGACCGTGGGGCCCTACGACTTCGGCGGAGCGCTCGGCGGCGCGATGACGGCTCACCCGAAGATCTGCCCGCGCACCGGCGAACTCCTGTTCTTCTCCAATGGGCCCTCGCGTCCGCACCTCACGTACTACCGCGCAGACGCGGCCGGCCGCGTCGTGCATCGCGCGGCGATCGAGGTCCCTGCGATGACGTTCATGCACGATTTCGCGATCACCGAGCGGTATGTCATCTTCTATGTCCTTCCCGTGCTCCTCGGGGACGTGCGATCTCCGGTGCCTATCCGGTGGGACGACGACTTCCCCGCGCGCTTCGGCGTCCTGCCCCGCGACGGCGGCGATGAGGACATGCGGTGGTTCGATGTCGCGCCATGCACGATCAGCCACACGGTCAACGCCTTCGAGGAAGGCGACACGATCGTGCTCGACGCCGTGCGCGCCCCGCGCATCATGATGCCGCACGCGCTCCACCGGTTCACGTTCGACCTCTCGAGCGGCCGCGCCGCAGGGACGGCGCTGGATCCTCGGTTCCTCGACTTCCCGCGCGTGCACCCGGCGGTCGTCGGCGCCCGCCATCGCCGAGCGTACACGATAGAGCTCTGCGACTTCGGCGCCGACGGCAGCTTCTCGCGGACGATCGCGCGCCAGCACGATCTCGAGACCGGCGCCGCGGTCGTCCACGATTTCGGGGACGACGCGATGCCAGGCGAGTGCGTCGTCGCGCCGCGGCCGGGCAGCGACGCGGAGGACGATGCCTGGGTAATCCTGTTCGTCCACCGCCGCGACGGCTCCGCGACCGAGCTCGTCGTCCTCGACGCGTCGAGGTTCGCGTCGCCGCCCGTCGCCCGCGTCCGCCTGCCGTGCCGCGCCCCGCTGGGGCTCCACGGCGAGTGGCTCCCGGACCTGGCTGCATGATGAAATGCACTGTGTCTGTAAAATGCGCCTCACCTCGGGTGACCAGGGTTTGCTGAGCCTGGCGCTCCTGGGCTGCGGTGATGGCGGCGACGACCGCAAGAGCTGCGGCGACCCCCGGCTCGGTCCTTCGCCCGCCAGGGACGCGGTACAAGGGGCCTCCCATGCGCGACGTCTGCTGGCGCTGCCGGCGCCCCCGTCCGGTCTGCTATTGCGCGCTCCTGCCCTCCTTGCCGACGAGGACCCGGGTCGTGCTCCTCCAGCACCCGCGCGAGCGGAAGGTTGGCATCGGCACGGCGCGCATGGCCCACCTGGCGCTGCCCAACTCCGAGCTGCACGAGGGGGTGGTCTTCGAGGACGACGCCCGGATCGCCGCCCTCGCGAGCGATCCGACCACGGCCGTGCTCTTCCCCGGGGGCGACGCGCCCGCGGCGGGCGGGGCGCCGGTGCGCTCGCTCATCGTGCTCGACGGCACGTGGTGGCAGGCGAGGAAGATGCTCGCGCTGAACCCGCGCCTGGCCTCGGCGCGGCGCATCGGCGTGACGCCCCGCGCGCCGGGCAACTACCGCATCCGCAAGGAGCCCCGGCCCGAGTGCCTCGCCACGGTCGAGGCGGTGGCCAGCGCGCTGGCCGCGCTCGAGGGCGAGCCCGCGCGCTTCGACGAGATGCTGCGGGCCTTCACGTTCATGGTCGACCGGCAGATCGAGCACCAGGCGCGGAGCAAGGCCCCGCGACGGCGGCGCGCGCAGGCGGCCTCGCCGCTCGCGCCGCTGCGCCCCTACCTCGCCGAGCCGGCGAGGGTGGTGCTCGTCGACGGCGGGGCCAGCTCCGGCTGGCCGGCGGACGCCGGCGCGGCCGAGCCGACGTCCGAGCTCGTGCACCTCGTGGCCTGCCGCGCGTCGGGCGAGCGCTTCGAGGCGTTCCTCCGCCCGCGGCGGCCGCTGGGCCCGAGCGTCGCGCACCAGCTCGAGGTGCCCGAGGACCGCCTGCAGGGCGGCGAGGACGCCGGCGCGGCCCTGAGCCGCTTCCGCGCCTTCGTCGGCGATGGCGTGCTGGGCACCTGGGGCTCCTTCACGGCGGACCTGCTCGCGCAGGAGGGCTTCGGGCGCCCGCCGAGCCTCGACCTGCGCGAGCTCTGCGCGCGGCACCTCGGGCGGCGGCCCGGCGGCATCGCCAACGGGGCGCAGGCGCTCCGGGCCGCCGAGCCGACGGCGCGGGGCCACGGGCGTGCCGGGCGCAACGTGGGCTGGCTCGAGGTCGTCCTCGCGCGCCTCCTCGACATGGCACGGGACGAAGGCGTTGCGGCGCCGAGCGTCACATGAGACCCTCCGTCCGTGGCGTCCTCCAGGTTCCGCTGAGCTCGGCATCCTCGTCCGCCCTGTCGCCCCGGCGCCGCCGGGGGGGCGCGGCGAGCGCGCGGGTGCCTGTCCGTGCCCTGTCTTCCCCCGCAACGTGGAAGACCGGGGCGCGGTGACTCACGCCCGGCAGCCTGGAACGTTCACGTCACGCACGCCCCGCCGGCCGTGAGCTCGCGCCGCGAGTCTTCCCCATCCGCGCGCGCCGCCCTGGAAAGGCGGCGCGCGAAGAGGCTCGCTCTCATGACCGGAAGCAACGAAATCTCCCCCACGGGCTCTTCCTCCTTCGCGCCGATCGACACGGTCGGCGCTCTCCTCGATGCGGCGCGCCGCGAGGGGCTCCGTCTCGTCACGTCCCACGCCGACTTCGACCGGAGCGGGCTCGACTTCCTCGTCGTGCACGCCCACGACGAGGACGGCGTTCCGTGGGTCGTGCGCACGCCGCGCCGCATCGCGGTCGTCGCGTCGGCGCGCGTCGAAGCGCGCGTGCTGGCCCTCGTACGCCAGCGCTTGCCGGTGGCCGTGCCCGACTGGCGCGTTCACACCGACCACGTGATCGCCTATCCGCGCCTCGGCGACGTGCCCGCCGTCTCCTTCGATCCCGAGGCGGGCCCGCGCTGGAGCCGCGTCGATCCGGCGGCGCCGTCCGAGGTGTTCATCGCGTCGGTGGCCGATGCGCTCGCGGCGCTCCAGCGCGTGGACGCGGCGGCGGCCCGTTCGGCGGGCGTCCCCGTGAAGTCCATCGACGACGCGCGCCAGGTCCATGCGCGGGCCATGGACGAGACGCGCGCCGCGCTGGCGCCGCCGGACGCGCTGTGGGCCCGATGGCAGCGCTGGCTCGCGAACGACGCGATCTGGCCGCGCGACCTCGCCCTCGTGCACGGCGATCTCCACCCCGGCCACATGCTCCTCGACGAGGGCGGCCGGCTCACGGGGATCCTGGACTGGACCGAGGCCCACATCGGCGATCCCTCGGTCGACTTCGCGCTCTTCGTCGGCGCCTTCGGCAAGGCCGCGCTCGACGCGTGCCTCGCGCGCTTCGAGGCGGCCGGCGGCACGACGTGGCCGGGCCTCGCGGCCCACGCTGGCGAGCGCTGGGCGGCGTTCCCCGCGATCGCGGCGAAGTGGGGCGTCGAATCCGGCGACGAGGGCGTGATCGCCCACGCGCGCAACCTGCTCGCAGGGATCGTGGCCGAGAGCGGGTGAGCGCCGGCTCGTCGCACCCCCATCATCCACTGAAATGACGCGTTGCATTGTGGGCCAGCGCATGTTCAGCCGCTGCGGCCCTGAGTAGCCTCTCCGCATGACCGGAGGACACGGCGCGGATGCCGGCGCGGCGGATCGCGCGCTCGTGCTCATGCTGCTGGGCACGGTGCTGCTCGTGTCGCCGGCGCGGCTGCTCTGGGCCCGAGGCCTGCTCGCGGTGGCCGCTGTCTTCGCGGTCTGGGCCGCGCTGATCGCGCTCGCCCTGCTCGCGACGCGCGCCGACCGCGGCGACCTACCAAACGGCGATCACGCCCGCGGCGAGCGCGAGCGCGGCGACCCGGCGCCCGGCGCCGGTGATCGAGGCCCGCCGTGATCGACGTCGGCGTCCTCCTCTTCGCCACGGTGGCCTGGCTCGCCGTGCTCGCCGCGATCGCGCTCGCCGCGCAGCGCGAGCGGATCCCCCGCGCGCTCGCGCGTCACCCGCTCGTCCTCGCCCTGTCGCTCGGCGTCTACGCCTCATCGTGGACCTACTACGGCGGCGTCGGCTTCGCGCAGCGCCACGGCCTCGTCTTCCTCGCGGTCTACCTCGGCCCGACGCTCGCGTGCATCGCCACCCCGCTCCTCTGGTCGCGCGTCCTTCGGATCACGCGTGAGCAGCGCCTCTCCTCGCTCGCCGACCTCTTCGCCTTCCGCTTCCAGAGCCCCGCGGCGGGGGCGGTCGTCGCCGCGTTCTCCGTCGTCGCCAGCGTGCCCTACGTCGCGCAGCAGTTCCGCGCGACCGAGCAGTCGGTCCGCGTGCTCTCCGGGCCCGGGCACGAGGAGGCCGTGGGCGCCGTCTTCTGGGCGCTGCTCACGCTCTTCACGGCGTTCTTCGGCGCCCGCCCGGCCGCCGAGCAGGGGCGGGAGGACGGCCTCGCGGCGGCGGTCGCGTTCGAGTCGGCGGCGAAGCTCGCCGTGCTCGTGGCCGTGGGCCTCGTCGCCGTGCTCGGGGCCTTCGGCGGGGCGGGCGGGCTCGCGGACTGGCTCGGCGATCACGCCGCCGAGGTCGAGGCGCTCGGCCGCCCCGTGCGCGACGACAGCGGCTGGACGTCGATGCTCGTCATCAGCTTCGCCGCCGCCTTCCTGCTGCCGAGGCAGTGGCACATGGCGTTCGCGGGCGGCGCCGGCGACCGCGCGCTCGCCAAGGCGGCCTGGGCCTTCCCGCTCTTCCTGCTCGCGCTCAACCTGCCCGTCCTGCCCGTCCTCTGGGCCGGGACCCGCCTCGCGCCGGTCGAGCCCGCCGACAGCTACGTGCTGCTCGTGCCGCAGCTGCTCGGCCAGGGCTGGCTCGCGCTCGCCGCGTTCATCGGCGGCATCTCCGCGGCGAGCGCCATGGTCATGGTCACGGCCGTCGCCCTCGCGAGCGCCAGCGCCACGCACCTGCTCCTGCCGCTCGCCCGGAGGACGCTGCGCCGCAACGTCTACGCGCGCGTGCTGTGGCTCCGCCGCGGGCTCCTGATCGTCATCCTCGCCGGCGGGTGGCTCTTCCACCGCGCGCAGCCGCACCGCGGGCTGCTCGTCGAGAGCGGCATCGTGTCGTTCGTCGCCTTCGCGCAGTTCCTGCCGGGGCTGCTCGCCGCGCTCTTCTGGGAGCGCGCGACGCGCGCCGGGTTCCTCGCCGGGCTCCTCGCCGGCATCGGCACGTGGACCGCCACCTGCCTCGCGCCCTTCCTGCCCGAGCTGTCCGGGCTCGACCCGGGGTGGCTCGATCTCCTGCGCGAGGGCGCGGGCCAGGCCGACCCCGCGGCGGCCATGGACACCTGGTCGCTGCCCACGTTCGTGTCGCTCGCCGTCAACGGCGCCACGCTCGGGCTCGTCTCGCTCCTGCGCCCCCCGGCCGAGGAGGAGCGCGAGGCGGCGCGCCTGTGCACGCGCCGCGAGATCGGCCCGTCGGTCGAGCGCGCGACCGTGGCCTCGAGCGTGGGCGCGCTCGAGGAGCGGCTCGCGCGGCTGCTCGGCCGCGAGGCGGCCGCGCTCGAGGTCACGCGCGCCCGGATCGAGCTCGACATCCCGCGCGACGAGACGCGGCCCACGGAGCTCCACGCGCTGCAGGAGCGCCTGCACCGCAACCTGTCGCCGCTCGTCGGCCCGGTGCTCGCGAGGACCGTCGCGGAGGCGGACGCGCAGGCCGCCCCCGGGGCGTTCGGCAGCAGAGCGGCGAGCGGCGCGCTGACCGAGGAGCTCCGCTGGCTGGAGCGGCGCCTCGCGCGCGGGGAGGCCACGACGACGTTCGTCGGCGCCGCGAAGGAGCTCGACCTCCTGCGGCGCTGGCTCCGCTCGGTGCTCGCGCAGCTCCCCCTCGGCGTCTGCGCCGTGGGCTCCGACGGCGCGATCAGCCTCGTGAACCGGCGCCTCGAGGCGCTCGTCGGCGCCGAGGAGCGCGACCTCGTCGGGGCGCCGCTCGACCGGCTGCCGGCCCCGTTCGCGGAGCTGTTCGCGCGCGCCGCCCGCGCCGCCTCCGCGGGCGAGGCCGGCGCGGACGAGATCGAGGCGCACGTGGCCGGCCGCGCGCGCTCGCTGCGCGTCCACCGCGCCGCGCTCGACCCGCTCGACGCGCGCGCCGCCTCGGGGGGCGTGGTCCTCCTCGTCGAGGACCGCACCGAGCAGCGCGCGCTCGAGGCGCAGCTCGCCCACCGCGACCGCCTCGCCCAGCTCGGCCGCCTCGCCGCCGGCGTGGCCCACGAGGTCGGCAACCCGCTCACCGGCATCGCCTGCCTCGCGCAGAACCTCCGCGCCGAGTCCGACAGCGACGAGATCCGCGCGCGGGCGGGCCTCATCCTCGGCGAGGCGGCGCGCATCGAGGCCATCCTGCGCTCCCTGCTCGACCACAGCCGCACCGGCGCCGTGCCGAAGCCCGGCGAGGGCGCGCGCGCGCGGGTCGGGCGCGTGGCGCTCGCCGAGGTGGTCGCCGAGGCCGTGCGGCTCATCCGGCTCGATCGCGCGGCGCCCCACGTCCGGGTGGATCAGGCCTGCCCCGAGTCGCTCGTCGTCATCGGCGACCGGCGCGAGCTCGTCCAGGTCTTCGTCAACCTGCTCGCGAACGCCCGCGACGCGTCCGAGGCCGGCGCGCTCATCGCCGTCCGAGGGTGGATCGAGGCGGACCAGATCGTGGTCGAGGTCGAGGACCACGGCAGCGGCATCCCCGAGGAGCTCCTCGCCGCGGTGCTGGAGCCGTTCGTGACGACGAAGCGCGACCCGAGCGGCACGGGGCTCGGCTTGCCGCTCTCGCGCTCGATCGTCGAGGATCACGGCGGCGCCCTCACGCTGCGGAGCGCGGTGGGGCGGGGGACGACGGTCGTCGTCCGGCTGCCGCTCGCGGGCGCGGGCGCGGGCGACGCGCGGCGCAGGCCCGAGGCAGAGCCCTGAGCCGGCGCCCGCGGGCCCGGGCCGGGGTCGTCCTCAGGGCGGCACGCGGCCGACTGCGCGCTGCGCGCGCCGCGTCGTCGAGGCGGCGTCGACCCGGTGGATGAGGCCCGAAGGTGAAGCGGTCGGCGCGGGACGTCGGGTGTTACCGATCGTAACGAGACGTGGCCGAACGAGCCCGCCAACGTGCTTGCCCCGTGGACGAACAGGTATTCTCAAGGCTGCTTGCGTGGTATTCAGATCAAAGAGAGCAGCATTCCGCGAGCCGGGGGTGACAGGGCATCGACCCACACGCTGCCCGGCCCCTCCTCCTCCCTCGCGTGCGAGGGAGGAGGAGCCATGAAGAACACCCTGGCTGCCTCTTTCCGCTCGGCGCGCCTCCAAGCCCGTCTCCGGCCCTCTCGACAAGCGCTGGAGCTCCTCCGAGGAACCGTTCTCATGGCACAGACGTCTCCCCAAACCTTCGCCGTGACGCCCACGAGCCCGGCCCCCGCGGCCGCGCGTGAGGTTGTCAGCAGCTCCACGCTCTGGAAGGTCATCTTCGCGTCCGCTGGCGGCACGATGATCGAGTGGTACGACTTCTATATCTTCGGGAGTCTCGCCGCGATCATCTCGACGCACTTCTTCCCGAAGGACAACCCGACGGCGAGCTTCCTCTTGACGCTCGGCACGTTCGCCACGGGCTTCGTCGTCCGCCCGTTCGGCGCGCTCGTGTTCGGGCGCATCGGCGATATCGTCGGTCGGAAGTACGCGTTCCTCGTGACGCTGCTGCTCATGGGCGGCGCGACGGCGCTCATCGGCTTCTTGCCGACGTACGACAAGATCGGGCTCCTCGCCCCGATCGCCCTCGTCCTGATCCGCCTCGTTCAGGGCCTCGCGCTCGGCGGCGAGTACGGCGGCGCGGCGGTGTACGTCGCCGAGCATGCGCCCGACGAGAAGCGCGGCTTCTACACCTCGTTCATCCAGATCACGGCGACGCTCGGTCTGTTCGTCTCGCTGGCGGTGATCCTCAGCACCCGCCTCCTCGTGGGCGAGGAGGCCTTCAAGGACTGGGGCTGGCGCATCCCGTTCCTCCTGTCGGTCCTCCTCGTCGGCGTGTCCTTCTACGTGCGTGCCCGCCTCAAGGAGTCGCCGATCTTCAGCAAGCTCAAGGCCGAGGGGAAGACGTCGACCGCTCCCATCAAGGACAGCCTCGGCAACAAGCGCAACTGGAAGGTCATCCTGATCGCCCTCTTCGGCGCCACGGCCGGCCAGGGCGTGGTCTGGTACACGGGGCAGTTCTATGCCCTCTACTTCCTGCAGAACACGCTCAAGGTCCCGTTCATCACGGCCACGATCGTGATCGCCTCCGCGCTCGCCCTCGGCATGCCGTTCTTCGTGTTCTTCGGCGCGCTCTCGGATCGCATCGGCCGGAAGAAGATCATGCTCGCGGGCAACCTGTGCGGCGCGATCGGCTTCTTCCCCGTGTTCTGGGCGATGAAGCAGAACGCGGACAACCCGGTCGTGCTCACCGCGCTCGTGTTCGTGCTCGTGCTGTTCGTCACGATGGTCTACGGCCCGATCGCGGCCTACCTCGTCGAGGCCTTCCCTGCGAAGGTGCGTTACACGTCGCTCTCGATCCCGTACCACGTCGGCAACGGCGTGTTCGGCGGGCTCTTGCCGCTCATCGCCTCGTCGGTGACGGTCGCGACGGGCAACATCTACGCGGGGCTCCTCTATCCGATCGCGGTGGCGCTCATCACCGTTGTCGTCGGCGGGATCTTCCTGAAAGAGCGCAGCGACGTGCGCCTCTGGGACGAGCTCGATCGCCCGGCTTGACGGCGATCTCCCGGCGGACGGAGCGCTGATCGCGCGCCGTCCGCCGCCTCCTGCTCCTTGCAGATTCGCGGGATACGGGCTCAGCCGTCAGGCAATGAAGCGAGGCATACGAAGGTACGCCGCAGCGAGCCGAACGACGCGGATGAGCCCGTAGAGCTGAAACCTCCCTCGAAATCCCGGAAAAATTTACAGGGAGGCGGGGAGGAGGGGAGTGGAATCCCACCGATCTCCCTGTCTCCCTGTTCAATTCTCCGCTGAAAATGCCAACAAGATGAGGGGATTCGTCAGCCCGTAGAGTGGCACGCCGGTGTGCCTCGCCATCACAAACCGAGCTCCCGCGCGGCAGGACAGCAACATACCAATCGGGCTCACGGCAGCGCGATCTCGTCTCGAACTACGGCCAGAGCGACGTCTGGACGATGGCCTCTCCCTTCGGCGACGCGGGCTGGAACGAGCCGTCAACGTCGGGACCTACTGGGTCGGTCAGAGGGTGCTCGCGGAGGCGACGAGCGACACGTCCGGCGACGAGACGACCTGGACGTGGACGCTGCCGGAGCACTTCCCGACGGGCAAGTACCTCCGTGTCACGGTGGATGGCGGCACGCTGACGCAGGGGGGAAATGCGCTGGAGTGGAACGAGCACGGCTACTACGAGATCGAGCTCGACGCGGGCGCGCTCACCTTGTCGCCGTAACAACCCTGTCATCCCCGCGGTCGAGCCGGCGCGCGCTGCGACCTCGGCGCTGAGGGGTGCTCTGTTACCGCATCACTCGATGCGCGGCCCTGATGTCGCGCACGAACCACAGAGGCAGCGAGGGCACAGAGGAGCATCCGTGTGCTCTGTGCGCCTGTGGTTCAAATAGTTTCTCTTCAAGGAACCCGGGTGGCCATGGGAGACGCGATGTCGGCGAATCGCGTCGATGAATAGTTTCGTTGCCACTGATGGCTGTGGGCTCGCCGATGTGCCCTGTGCTGCTTCGTTACATTGAACTACAGCATGGTGTTTGATCCGTCGCGGGCTGAGAGAGCAATTGTTCTTGACTCGGTACGTGGTGTGATCGAAGGGTCGCTGGTCGGCATCGAGAATGGGAAATCGGAAATCGGGGGACCACGAAGCGGACCACGAAGCGGAACACGAAGCGGAACACGAAGCGGAACACGAAACAAAGATAGGTTGAGCGCGCCGTGTCATATGCTTTGCGCGCGGCGCGTCGGCGTGGCATCTTACCGATATTGCTTGCGGCCCCTCCGGCCGCTCCTGGGAGAAAATTCATGCGCTTTGCTAGCTTGCTGAGCTGGGGCTCAGTCTCGATCGCTTGCTGCCTGGCCGCCTGCATCGCCGCGTCTCCGGACGACGAAGAGATCCTGTCGCTGGAGGGCGAGCTGCTCAGCTCGGACGGGACGATGTCGGCGGAGCTGTCGTACCAGTCGCAGTGGTCGACGGGGTACTGCGCCAACGTGACCGTGAGGAACGCGAGCTCCAAGCCGAGCACGTCCTGGGGCCTTTCGATCGCGCTCAACGGCGCGACGCTGTCCAGCTCGTGGAACGCGCGGATCACGCAGTCGAACGGGCAGCTGAACGCCACCAACGAGAGCTACAACGGCTCGCTGGGAGCAGCGTCGACGGGAGCAGGAGCGTCGACGACCTGGGGGTTCTGCGCGAACGGCACGGGGAAGCCCTCGATCACGTCGGTCAACGGCAACGGGAACGGCGGCTCGACGTCGGCGAGCTCCAGCAGCGCCTCGAGCAGCTCCAGCAGCGCTTCGAGCAGCTCGAGCAGCAGCGCTTCGAGCAGCTCCAGCAGCAGCTCCTCGGCCAGCTCTGGCGCAGGCGGCGCAGGCGGCAGCGGAGGCTCAGGCGGCGGAGGCGCGGGCGGCAGCGGTGGAGGCCCGGTGGTCAATTCCGGCCTTCCGACGCCCCCAGGCCCCAGCAACGTGGCGAAGCCGTCCGGCGCGGCCGGCGGGTTCAGGGTCATCAACTGGGCCGGCTTCACGGGCGCCGTGTCGTACACGTTCGACGACTCGAACTCGAGCCAGATCCAGAACTACGACACGCTGAACGCGCTCGACGTTCCGTTCACCTTCTACCTCCAGACCGGCAAGACCGAATCGACCAATTCGGTGTGGCAAAGGGCGCTGAGCGACGGGCACGAGCTCGGCAACCACACGAAGAGCCACTCGAGCAACGACAGCGGCTCCGATACGGACGCCGCGACGCAGTTCATCGAGAGCAGGTTCGGGACCAAGGTGTGGACGATGGCGGCGCCGAACGGCTCGTCCGTGTACACGGGCATCGCCAGGACCCGCTTCCTCATCAACCGCGGCGTGGCCAACAACCTCATCGGGCCGAACGACTCGACTGATCCGTTCACGCTGCCCTGCTACATCCCGCCGACCGGCGCCTCCACGACGGTGCTGGACCAGCAGGTCACGAGCGCGCGGGACGCCAAGAAGTGGCGCACCGTCCTGGTGCACGGCTTCACCGGCGGCTCCGACGGCGCTTATCAGCCCATAGGGCTCCAGGCCTTCGTCGATCACGTCAAGCACTCGAAGGCGCTCGGCGACATGTGGCTCGACAGCGTGGTCAACGTCGGCGCTTACTGGCGCGGCCAGAAGGCGGTCTCCTCCGCCACCACCTCGACGTCCGGCGGCGCGACGACCTACACGTGGCAGCTCCCCGCCAACTTCCCGCCGGGCAAGTACCTGCGCGTGACGGTCGCCGGCGGCACGCTCAAGCAGAACGGCGTTCCGCTGAACTGGGATCCGCACGGCTACTACGAAGTCGCGCTCGACGCGAAGTCCGTGACGCTGTCGCCGTGACGAAGCGGGCCCGCGCCCCGCGGGCCCCCTCCCGCCGCGCCCCGCGCGGCCCGAGCAGCCCGGACCCGAGTCAGCCGCGGAGCGCTCTGTCGCCGAGCGGCTGCAGCTCGCTCCTGGCCTCGTGAGAGAAGGAATCAACGAGGCGCAGAAGGCACAGACGAGAGCGTGACTTGGTGGTTGGGGGGAATTCCCTGCCCCCCCCGCGAAGGAGCTCTGTGTCCTCCGCGGTTCCAACGTGGTATCTTAGGGAGTTTGCTTGCGGCCCGTTCGGCCGCTTTCAGGAGAAAATTCATGCGCTTTGCTAGCTTGCTGAGCTGGGGCTCAGTCTCGATCGCTTGCTGCCTGGCCGCCTGCATCGCCGCGTCTCCGGACGACGAAGAGATCCTGTCGCTGGAGGGCGAGCTGCTCAGCTCGGACGGGACGATGTCGGCGGAGCTGTCGTACCAGTCGCAGTGGTCGACGGGGTACTGCGCCAACGTGACCGTGAGGAACGCGAGCTCCAAGCCGAGCACGTCCTGGGGCCTTTCGATCGCGCTCAACGGCGCGACGCTGTCCAGCTCGTGGAACGCGCGGATCACGCAGTCGAACGGGCAGCTGAACGCCACCAACGAGAGCTACAACGGCTCGCTGGGAGCAGCGTCGACGGGAGCAGGAGCGTCGACGACCTGGGGGTTCTGCGCGAACGGCACGGGGAAGCCCTCGATCACGTCGGTCAACGGCAACGGGAACGGCGGCTCGACGTCGGCGAGCTCCAGCAGCGCCTCGAGCAGCTCCAGCAGCGCTTCGAGCAGCTCGAGCAGCAGCGCTTCGAGCAGCTCCAGCAGCAGCTCCTCGGCCAGCTCTGGCGGAGGCGGCGCGGGCGGCAGCGGAGGCGCAGGCGGCAGCGGCGGCGCAGGCGGCAGCGGCGGCTCGGGCGGCGGAGGCGCGGGCCCTGGCTGGGACTGGGCCGGCATCATCGGGACCGGTCAGAGCCTGTCCGTCGGGGCGCAGGGGACGCCGGCCAGGGCGACCACCCAGCGCCGTCACAACCTCAAGCTCTCGCTGGGCAATGCCTCCGTGCCGCCCTTCGATCCGAGGAACGGCTCGCTCTCGATGGTGCCGCTCGTCGAGCCCATCCGCGCGCTGGCCACGGGCTACCCGAGCGCGTATCCGCGCAACATCTATGGCGAGTCGCCGCACACGGCCATGGGGGACCAGATCACGGCGCTGGTGCAGGCAGCGACGGGCGGCGATTACATCAGCGTTCACACCGTCGTCGGCGAGAGCGGACAGGCCATGTCGGTCATCCGGAAGGGCGCCACCGACACCGGCTCGACGGGTCGGGCCTACGCGGCGTCGCTGTTCGAGGCCGCCGCCATCGCCCGCCTCGCCGGCGCGGCAGGCAAGACGTACGGCGTCGGCGCGATCGTGATCACCCACGGCGAGTCGGACGCCGGCAGCTCCAGCTACAAGAACGACCTCATCAAGCTCTGGTCCGACTACAACGCCGATCTCAAGCCGCTGACCGGGCAGACCCGGTCGATCCCGATGTTCGTGTCCCAGCAGCACGCCTATCCGAGCGGCTCGAACCAGCGGTCGGCAGCCACGCTCGCGCAGTGGCAGGCCGGGATCGACCGCCCGGGCGACATCATCTGCTCGGGGCCGAAGTACCAGTACCCGTACGCGAGCGACAACATCCACATGACCGCGATCGGCTACGAGCGGCTCGGCGAGAAGCTCGGGCAGATCTATAGCGAGAAGGTCGTGCAGGGCCGCGACTGGCAGCCGCTCCAGCCGACGCGGGTCGAGCGCAGCGGTCGCGTGATCACGGTGCACTTCCACGTGCCCGTGCCGCCGCTCGCCTGGGACAGCTCGCTCCCCGCGCCGCACCAGAGCGCGCTCACCGAGTGGGCGCAGGGGCGCGGCTTCGAGGTCCGCACGGCGAGCACCAGGATCCCGATCAGCTCCGTCGCGATCTCGGGCGACACGGTGCGCATCACGGTCGGTAGCGATCTCCCCGCGACGGGCGTCTGGGTCGGCTACGCCATGACCAGCGACGGCACGGCGTTCTCGGGGCGGACGTGGCGCTCGGGCCAGCTGCGCGACTCCGATCCCTTCGTCGGCTCGATGACGGGGACCGCGCAGCCGAACTACGCGGTGGCGTTCGAGATGGCCGTGCCCTGAGCCTCGCCGGCGCGGCGCCTCCCTCGGGATCGTCGCCGCCGAGCTCGACGGCCAGACGTCTGGCTATTCATCGCCAGACGTCTGGCCGACCCCCGTCACAGCCGCGGATCGACCGGCTCGCTCTCCAGCGCCAGCACCCCGAACACACACTCGTGCACGCGATGGAGCGGCTCGCCCTCCACGAAGCGGTGGAGCGCCTCCAGGCCGAGCGCGTACTCCCGCAGCGCGAGCGCGCGCTTCCCCGACACGCTGCGGTGGCGCAGCCGCGCGAGGTGCTGCGGCGCCAGGTACTCCGGCCCGTAGATGATGCGCAGGTACTCCGGCCCGCGGCACTTGATCGCCGGCTGGACGAGCCCGCGCGGGCCGCGGACCACCCACTCCCACGACTTGACCACCATGCCCTCGCCGCCGCGCTCGACCATCTCCGTCCAGAAGGCCACCGCCTGCGCCTCGCTCTGCGGGTCCGAGAGGTCGACAACGCGGTGCGGGGTCTCCACGAAGAACGCCGGATCGACCTCGGCGAGCCGCGCGAGCTGCCGCAGGTGGAAGCCGTGGTCCCGCGCCGCGTGCACCGCGCCCTCGCTCGCGAGCAGGTGGAAAGGCGCCAGCCGGAGGTCCGCCAGCGACCGCACCGGCCAGCAGTAACGCCGGTAGGCCGCCACGTACCCGTCCATCGCCGCCTTCCGGGCCGCGTGCCGCTCGAGCAGCCCCCGCGCGCTCTCGTCGCGCGCGGCGGTCATCGTGAGCGCCCGCACCGCCGCGTCGAGCGACGCGCGGCCCGACGAGCCCACGGCGGCGTACTGGCCGCGCAGGAGATCCTGCGCCTTCGCCGACCAGGGCAGGAGCTCCGCGTCGAGGCAGACCCAGTCCGTGCGCAGCTCGGCCCACAGATCCGCCCGATCCATCGCCGCCCGCACCCGGTCGATGAGCTCCCGGCTCCGCGCCTCGTCCGAGAAGAACGGCCTGCCCGTGCGCGTCGTGCACACGCCGAGCGGCCCCTCGTCGAGGCGGAACCTCCGCCGCCGCGCGGCCTCGTCGCGGCACACGACCAGCACCGCGCGCGACCCCATGTGCTTCTCCTCGCAGACGACGCGGCCCACGCCGTTCTGCCGGAAGTACGCGAACGCCTCGCGCGGGTGCTCGAGCAGGCCCCCGTCCTTCGCCGTCTCGCTCGGCGACATCGTCGGCGGCAGGTAGATGAGCCACCGGGGATCCACGGCGAAGCGGCTCATCGCCTCGAGCGCCGCCGCCGCGTTCTCCTCGCGGATCGTCACCATGCCGTGCACCCGCGTCCGGATCGCGCGCCGGCCGCGCACGTCGTCGATGTCGAGCACGTCGTAGGCCTGCCCGCGCGGCTCGGCCTTCGTCTCGCCCGCGAGCGGCGCGAGCGGCTTCACGGGCTCGTAGTACACGCGGCGCGCCTTGACCTCGACCAGCTCGCGCTCCGGGTAGCGGAGCGCCGTGAGCGCGCCGCCGAACACGCACCCCGTGTCGATGCAGATCGTGCGGTTCTCCCACTCGGCCACCGTCGTCGGCGTGTGGCCGTAGACCACCATCGCCTTGCCGCGGTACTCCGAGGCCCAGTTGTACCGCACGGGCAGGCCGTACTCGTCGGTCTCGCCCGTGGTCTCGCCGTACAGGCAGAACTCGCGCACCGCGCCCGAGCCCCGGCCCTGGAACGCCTCCTTCACCCCCGCGTGCGCGACCGCGAGGTTGCCGTCGTCGAGCACGTAGTGGCTGACGAGCCCGTCGATGAAGTCCGCCGCCTTCGCCTTGAACGCGTCCGTCTCCGCCTCGAGCTGCTCGAGCGTCCGCTCGAGCCCGTGCGTCGGCTTCACGTCGCGCCCGCGCAGCTTCTTCAGCAGCTTCACGTCGTGGTTGCCAGGCACGCAGAGCGCGGCGCCCGACTCGACCATCGCCATCGTGAGGCGCAGCACGTCGGGCGAGCGCGGCCCGCGGTCCACGAGGTCGCCGAGGAAGATCGCGCGCCGGCCCTCGGGGTGCGACGCGCGCGGCGCGTCCGGCAGCCCCTCCAGCTTGTAGCCGAGCGCCTCGAGCAGCTCGACCAGCTCGTCGAAGCAGCCGTGGACGTCGCCGATGATGTCGAACGGACCGCGCTCGTCGCGGCGATCGGTCCACAGGCGCTGCCGCTCGATCGTGGCCGCCGCGACCTCCTCGGGGGAGGAGAGCACGTGCACGTAGCGGAAGCCCTCGCGCCGGAGCTCCTTGAGCGAGCGGCGCAGCTCGCGGCTCTGGCCCCGCACGACGTGCGGGCCGAACTGCCGGTCCGGCCGGCCGGCGTTGCGCGCGTGGCAGAGCTTCTCCGGCATGTCGAGCACGATGGCCACCGGCAGCACGTGGTGCTCGCGCGCGAGCGCGACGAGCGGCCTGCGCGCGTCCGCCTGCACGTTGGTCGCGTCGACAACGGCGAGCCGCCCCGACGCGAGCCGCTTGCCCGCGATGAAGTGCAGGACCTCGAAGGCGGCCCCGCTGGCGGCCTGATCGTTCTCGTCGTCGGACACGACGCCGCGGTAGTGATCGGACGAGAGGATCTCGGTCGGCTTGAAGTGCGCCCTCGCGAACGTGCTCTTGCCGGAGCCGGACGCGCCGATGAGCACGACGAGCGAGAGGGAAGGGACGATGAGGGGGGCCTGCTCGCTCATGACGCCACCTCCGTCGCCTGCGCGAGGGCGCTACCCGCGCCGCCCGCGCCGCCGTCCTGGGCCTCTCCGCCGCCCGCGCCGCTCGTGCTGCTCGTGCCGCCCGCGCTGCCCTCGCGCGTGAAGATCGCCATCTGCGTCGGCGCGCCGAGCGACGGATCCATCGGGCCGATGGGCAGGTGCTCGACGGCGTAGCCGTGCGCGGCCGCGACCCCCTCGCAGAAGGCGTGGAACTCGGCCCGCGTCCACTCGAAGCGGTGGTCGCCGTGGCGGAGCGCGCCGCGCGGCAGCCCCTCGAACAGCGCGTTGTACTCGGAGTTCGGGGTGGTCACGAGGACGACGCGCGGCCGCGCGTGCTCGAAGACGCTGCGCGTGAGCGCGCCGAGCCGCGAGAGGTCCACGTGCTCGATGACCTCGACGAGGGTCGCGGCGTCGTAGCCCGAGAAGCGCGCGTCGCGGTAGGTGACCGACGCCTGGAAGAGCTGGATGCGCCGCCGCTGCTTGTCGGGCAGGTCGTCGAGGCGCAGCCGGTTCTTGGCGATCTCGAGGCTGCGCACGGAGACGTCCGCGCCCGCGACGCGCTCGAACACGCGCTCGTCGACGAGGCGCTTCAGCAGCTTGCCCTCGCCGCAGCCGAGGTCGAGCACGCTCCTCGCCTCGGCCCGGCGGAGCGCCGCGACGACGGCCTCGCGCCGCGCCTGGTCGAGGCTGATCCGCGCCTCGCCCCGGTCCTCGGGCGCGGCCTTCTCGTCCTCGGCCTCCTCGGGGCTCGCCTCGTCGTCGGCCACGAGCCGCGCGAGCGCGGCCCGGAAGAGCGGCCGGCTGTGCTTCAGGTAGCGGAGCGCGATCGCCTCGCGCTCCGGGTGCTCCGCGAGCCACCCCTTGCCCTTGGCGAGGAGGTTGTCGACCTCGGCGTCGCCCACGTAGTAGTGCTTCTTGTCGTCGAGCACGGGCACGAGCACGTAGAGGTGCGCGAGCAGCTCCCTGAGCCGGCACGTCCTCGCGAGCGAGACGCGCAGGTAGGCGCTCTGGCCCCACTCCGGGAACGCCTCGTCGAGCGGGAGGCGCTCGGCCGCGACCTCGTAGCCGAGCGGCTCGAAGAGCCGCCGGAGCAGCGCCTCTCCGCCTCGGCACGGCAGGGCCTCGATCGTGGCGGAGAGGGGGATCGGCGCGTCCGCGAGCTCCGGGCGGTCGCGGCACTTGCCGCCGAGCGCCGAGCCGAAGACCTGCGCGATCGCCACGGAGAGGAACGACGAGGCGACGTAGGGCCGGTCGTTCACGTACTGCGCGAGCGTCCCGGGCTCGCCCGCGCCGCGCCCGCGCACGAGGTCCACGGGATCGACGTCGAGCAGGAGCGCGGCGGTGCACCGCTCCTCGGTCGCCTCCGGATAGAACACGTGCGCCTTGCCGAACGACAGCGGGAACGACTGCGTGTTCGCAGGGTTCTTGACGAGCAGGTAGCCGAGGTCGGTCGCCGGCCGGTGCGTGGTGGTGAGCGTGAGGAGCATCGGGGCCGCAGTCTACGTGAGCGGAGCGACTCGCCACAATCGCGGCCGCGGTGCGCCCGCGCGCGGCGAGCGCCGCTCCCGAGCGCGGCAGACAGGGAATCTGTCGCCGCGCGGGGACCGGCGATGGAGCGAGATCGCGCGCGAGCGGCGCGCGACCGCACGGAGGCGGCTTCCCCGACACCGGGGGCCCGGCGCTGCTAGCGTTGAACGGGTGACGCAGGAGCCCGCGAGCGAGGGAAAGGCCCACGTCGGCAAGGCCGTGGTGATCACCACGGCCGTGCTCTGGCTCCTCGACTGGATCGACCATGGAAGCTTCGAGCCCTGGCGCGGGCTGGGCACCGCGGTGTGGGTCGCGGCGGTCCTCGGCGCGCTCACGCTGGTGGCGCGCCGCATCGAACCGCAGCGCGCGCCGATCTGGCGTCAGCTCGTCGTGCTCGCGTTCACCGCCGGGATCGCCAGCTCCATCACCAACACCATCTTCTTCCTGGTCGCCACGGCGCTGCCCGAGGTGTTTCCAGAAGGACCGCGACGGCCGCTCGTGGCCACCGCCGTCGTGGGCTTCTTCGACGGCGACGCCTTGTTCGGCTTCTGGGCCCTCCTGATCGAGCTGCCTCGACAGATCGGCGTCGAGCGGAGGCTCGAGCACGAGCGGCGCGCGCTGCGCCAGGAGGTCGAGCTCGCGCACATCCGCGCTGCGCTCGAGCCTCACTTCGTGTTGAACACGCTCAACACGATCGCCGGCCTGGTGACCGAAGAGCCGGCCGAGGCTCGCGCCCTGATCGCGACGCTCGGCGACCTGCTGAGGGACATCATGCAGGGATCGCGGCGATCCCATCACACGGTCCGCGAGGAAGTGAGCTGGCTGCGGGGCTTCGCGCGCATCCTGGAGTCTCGGCACTTCGGGCGGCTCGCGTTCGAATGGGACGTCGACGCCTCGGTGGACGACTGCGTGCTCCCGGTGCTGCTGCTTCAGCCCCTGCTGGAGAACGCGGTGCACCACGGCGCGCTGCGCCGACGGGAGCGCGGCCGTGTCGTCCTGCAGATCACCGGGGAGGCAGGACACCTGCGCTGCGCCGTCGAGGACGAGGGCCCCGGCTTCGACCTGGCCGCTGTCCCGCCGGAGGGGCGGGGGCTCGCGCTGGTGCGGCGCCGCGTCGCCCTGGAATCGGCCGACGCGTCGCTGCGCATCGACTCGAAGCCCGGCCGGACGCGCCTGGAGGTCACGCTGCCCAGGAGGACCGCATGAAACAGCTCTCTGCTCTCGTCGTCGAGGACGAGTGGCCGGCGCGCAACTTCCTCGTGGAGCTGCTGCGCGATACCGGGAGCTTCGGGACCATCGCCGCGGTGACGAGCGTCGAGGCGGCTCGAGAGGCGCTCGATCGCATCGAGGTCGGCATCGACGCCGTCTTCGTCGATATCCGCCTCGTCGATCGCCCTGGAGACACGTCGGGCCTCGACTTCGCCCGCTCCCTCTCGGATCGCGCGAGCCCGCCGGCGGTGGTGCTCGCCACCGCTCTGGCGCAGCACGCGCTCGATGGGTTCGAGATGGGCGCGGTCGACTATCTCCTCAAGCCGTTCACGCTCGACCGCGTCACCACGTGTGTGGCGCGGCTCCTCGAGCGACGCCGGGCGCCGTCCCCGAGCGCAGGAAACCCCCGCCTGGTCGCGCGAAAAGACGACCGCCTGGTCTTCCTGGACCTCGACGGCATGCTGGCGTTTCAGGCGGCGGAGCGGCTCACCTATCTCCACCACGTCGACGGCGTGTTCTCGGTGGACCTCTCGCTCAACGCGCTCGGGGCCACGCTGGGCGACCGTGTCCTTCGCGTGCACCGCAACTGGCTCGTCGCTCCGGCGCACGTGCACGGGCTCGGCCGGCTCGACGGGGAGCTGATCCTCGAGGTCGGTCCAGGGCTCCGCGTGCCCGTCTCGCGCGATCGCGCGCGAGAGGTCCGGCAGCGGCTCCTGGAGAACACCGTCGGCATCACTCTGCCCGACTGAGCTCGCCTCTCTCGGCCGAGAGGACCAGCTTCGCCAGCTCGATCCCGAAGCCCTCGATGTCAAACACATCGTACGTGTTCGTCCCGAGGATCACGCGCGTGTTCGCCGCCGGGCAGTCGACCGCAACCCCTCCAAGGCCATAGTCCCCGGCGCCGGCCGCGGCGTAGACCGTCTTGCCCTCCAAGTCGTGGGCGCCGCCCGAGAGGTAATGCGTCTCGTACGACTCGAATGCGGCCGGACCGAGCACCTCCCCCTTCCAGACCGCGACCAGCCAGCGCTCGAGGTCGGAGACGGTCGTCACCAGCCCGCCATTGCCGACGAGCGACCAGGTGTACGGCCATCCGGCGGGGTCGTTCTCCCCGAAGGTCGAGGCGTCGTATCCGATCGCGGTGTCGACCTGCTCCCAGATCGGGTCACCGAAGAACCCGCTCTGTCGCATGTGGGCGGGAGCGAAGAGCTCGTCACGCACGTAGTCCGTGAACGCTCGTCCCGAGACGGTCTCCACGACGTCGGCGAGCAGCGTGTAGCCGGAGTTGGAGTATTCCTCGTTGCTTCCCGGCTCGAACAGCAGCTCCTGCGCGAAGATCCGCTGGCGTGCTTCGAGCCGCGTCATCGGCTCGAAGTCACCCTCCGTGTCGTGGTACTCGTCGAACCCGGCGCGGTGCTGGAGGATCTGAACGAGCGTGATCTCGGCCTTGTCGGCCGGTACGTCATCGAAGAGGGTCGCGAGCGAGTCGGTGACCGCGAGCGCGCCGTCGCCTTCGAGCTTGAAGATGGCCGTCGCGGTCAGGTCCTTCATCACGGAGCCGAAGTCGTACGCCGTGCCGGCGACGTTGGGGATGTCGTTGTCTCGATCCGCCAAGCCGTAGCCGCTCGCGAGCACCTCGGCCCCGTCGACCGTGACCAACACCGACCCGGAGAACCCGGCCGCGGCCGCGTCCGAGAGGCGACGCTCGAGCTCCTCGCGGAGCTCGTCCCGCTCGGGAAGTGCGGGCGACTCCCCGCTGCACCCAGTTTGTGGGACAGCCAGCGTGACCAGGCCGGCTGCCATCAGCCATTGCGAGATTGGTTTCATGCCGCGCCAGACTGCCAGCCGAGCTCGCGAAGATCAGGGACGAACCGACGAGCGCCAGGTTCTCGGCCACGAGCGGCGGGTTCCGCGGGACGAGCACGTGGGGCGGCGGCAGCGCGTCCCGAGCCCCAGAGCGCCGTCTTGGCCGGACCGAGGCCAGTCGTGGCTCGCCCGTCGAGGGCGACGCGCGCCGGGTCGAGCCGGTACACTGCGGCAGGCGGGCGGGTGCGCTCGTGGACTCGGAGAATTTATGAGCACAAGCCCTGAGCTTCTGGACAAGAAGATCCGCGTCGTCGTCGGGGGGATGGCGATCGAGTGGGATCTCGAGAACGGGCAGTGCACCTGGGCCGGCGTCCCCTCGGTGTCGATGTTCCTGCCGAGCAGCGTGGTTGGGCTGATGTCCGGCTTCCAGCGGATGGCGGGGACCGAGCGCTTCAACCTCGCTGTGGAGAGCGGGGGGCGGCTCAGCATCGACGACGACTGGACCTACATCTCCGGTTATCCGACGTTCGAGGAGGGCTTCAAGGCGCTCGGCGTCGGCGCGGCCACGGCGGGCTGGGGCGTGTGGCACGTGCTCTCCCTGGACCGGGAGCGGAAGGAGGCCCGCTTCCGCGTGGTGAACGGGTGGGAGTCGGTCTACCAGAAGGAGCTCGACGTCTGCTGGGGCAGCAGCATGATCGCGGGCAAGCTGGCCGGGTTCTGCACCCGGCTCTTCGGGGAGGAGTGCGACGTCGAGCAGACGTCGTTCGCCGCCCGGGGCGACGCCCACGACGAGTTCACGGTGCGCCCCGCCACGACCAGCCTGGAGGACCGGCTGCAGCACCTGCTCGACGAGGAGCGGGCGACGAAGACGGATCTGGCCATCGCGCTGCACAAGCTGAAGCGCGAGGTCGAGGAGCGCGCCCGCATCGCCGAGGAGCTCCAGCGGACCGAGCAGGAGCTCCGCGACAAGCTGTCGTTGATCGAGCGGCAGCAGCACGAGCTCCGCGCGCTCGCCACCCCGATCATCCAGGTGTGGGACGGCGTGCTGACGCTCCCGTTGATCGGCACGCTCGACGGGGTGAGGGCCGGGGTGATCACCGAGGAGCTGCTCGACGCCATCGTCAGGACAGGCTCCCGCTATGCGATCCTCGACATGACCGGCGTGGACAGCATCGACGGCGAGACCGCCGATCACGTGATCCGGATCATCCGCGCGGTCGAGCTGCTCGGCGCCAAGGGGGTCATCACCGGCGTGCGCCCCGCGGTGGCCGCGCTGATCACGTCGCTCGGCCTCGAGCTGTCCGCCGTGACCACGCTGCGGAACCTCCGCGAGGGGCTGCGGATGTGCATCCAATCGCTGTCGGACAAGCCTGCAGGCGCGTGACGATGGCTGGCCGTGGCGGGGCGTCTGGCTCTCGCTCGCGACGCTCGCCGGGATCGGGCTCAACGGGGCGCTCGGCTGGTGGTGGGCGGACCCGATCGCTGCCCTGGTCATCGCCGCGCTCGTCGTCAAGGAGGGCGTCGCCACGTGGCGCGGCGAGCACGGCTGCTGCGGAAGGTGTCTCCTGGCCGGCCCTGCGGCTGTTGGTGCTCGCTCCCCTCGGTCCACATGGTAGCCTCTGTCGGCTCGTGACTCGGCAGCGAAGGCAACATCCCCGATCCCGATGGACGCGGCGGCTCGTCCGGCTGCTCTCCGTGATCGTGCTCGCCCTGGTCATGAGCCAGCTGACCGTGGCGTACGCCTTCGTGGCCGTCGACGACTGCGGCGAGTCGTGTCCCGACGATGACGACCAGGGGGACTGCCCTTGTCCCCTGGATTGCGCCTCGGGGTGCTGCGCGGCGAGAGCCCCGGCGGTCCCACCCTCGCCCATCGTTCCTGTCTTGCTCGCGCCCTCCTCCGTGGAGCTCCTGATGCTCGTGCCCGAGCGCGCACCCCCGTCGCCCGAGGCGCGCGAGGTGCTCCACGTCCCAAGGCCCCGCGCCTAGCACGGCGCTGATGGCCGCTCCCCGGCCCGAGCCGTCGATCGCGCTCCTGTGAGCTCCACGTGGGCCCCGTCAGCCCTCGATGGCCTCAGGCGATCGCGGCGTGGTTCAGCGCCCTGCCAGGTCCGAGCGGAAGGCATGCTCGCGACGCGTCGTCGCGCGCCCGCTCCAGCGCGTCCGTTCAGCGCTGCTCCACCTAGCTCGCGCATCACGCTCGCGGGCAAGTCGGCGGCGGTGATAGCGGTGCTGCGCTGAGCGGCGGCGCGCTGGCGCGTGAGGGCGACGGCGTGCCCGAGACTCGTCCGTCACGTGACGTTGCGAACAACAAGGAAGGATACACCCATGAAAATTCGTTCCATCTCGCTCGTGCTCTGCGTCGTCGCCCTCGGAGCCGTGTCGTGCTCGAAGGAGGCGCCGAGCGCCGGCAAGGCGGCGCCCGAGCAGACGCAGGCGAATGCGGCGCACGCGCCGGCCGACGTGAAGCCCGGCTCCCACGAGGACTGGTGCGGAGAGCACCAGGTGCCCGAGTCGCAGTGCACCCGCTGCAACCCGGAGCTGATCCCGGCCTTCAAGGCCACGAACGACTGGTGCGCGGAGCACGGGCTGCCCGAGTCGCAGTGCCTCAAGTGCAACCCCGACCTGAAGATCGTCAGGCCGCCGAAGGGGAGCTGACATGCCCCGCCGCGTTCACATCGTGTTGCTCATGCTCCTCGCCGTTCTGTCGGGGTGCGGGGCCAAAGGGACCGACCGCGCCGCTCAGGAGAAGGCGGAGGCCAAGCCCAAGGCCGCGGCGCCCGTCGAGGGCGCCATGTGCAAGGAGCACGGCGTGCTGGAAGCGCTCTGCACGAAGTGCAATCCGAGGCTCGCCCCCATCTTCCAGGCGAAGGGAGACTGGTGCAAAGAGCACGAGCTCCCGGAGTCCATCTGCCCCATCTGCCACCCCGAGCGCGGAGGCAAGCCGGCGGCCGACGTGGCGAGCGACGGCGCGCCTGCCGACGGGACGAAGGTCAAGCTCAAGACCAAGGACACGGCCCGGCTCGCCGGGATCCTCACCGCGAAGGCCGTCGAGCGTCAGGGCGGCGGCGGCATCCCCGTGACCGCCAGGATCGTCTACGACGCGCTCAAGGTGGCGGAGATCAACGCCCGCGCCGCGGGGGTCGTCCGGCAGCTCCACGTGGACGTCGGCGCGGAGGTCAAGAAGGGCGCGCCGCTCGCGGTCATCGACAGCGCCGAGGTCGGGGCAGATCGCTCGCGGCTGGCCAGCGCGCAGTCGCGCCTCACGATCGCCGAGGAGAACCTGAAGCGAGAGGAGCAGCTCGAAAAGGAGGGGATCTCGTCGCGCCGGAGCGTCCTCGCCGCGCAGCAGGAGCTCGACGCCGCGCGCGCCGAGCGCTCCTCGTTCGCGGCCTCCCTGGCCGTCGTGGGCGCGAGCGCGGGCGGCAGCGGGGGCTACACGCTCACCACGCCGCTCGCCGGCATCGTGACCGAGCGCAAGGCGACCGTGGGCAGGCTCGTCGGCGTCGAGGAGACCCTGTTCGAGGTGGTCGACGTCTCGAGCATGTGGGCCGAGCTCGACGTCCCCGAGACCGACCTCCCGGCCGTCTCGCTGAAGCAGCCCGTTGTCATCGAGGTCGACGGGATCGCGGGGCGCGAGCTCAAGGGGGAGATCACCTACGTGGCGCCGGCCATCGACCCGGCCACGCGCACCGCCAAGGCGCGCGTGCCGCTCGCGAACCCGGGCGGCGCGCTGCGGGCCAACATGTTCGGCAGGGCGCGCATCCTCGCCCCATCCCGCGCGGCGGTCGTGGTGCCCCGCGCAGCCGTGCAGCGCGCGAGGACGGTGAAGCTCGTGTTCGTTCGGCTCGCGGACGACCAGTTCGAGGCGCGGCGGGTCGAGATCGGGGCGACCGAGGGCGATGTCGTCGAGGTGACCAGGGGCGTGCGCCCGGGCGAGGAGGTCGCGACCGAAGGGAGCTTCCTGCTCAAGACCGAGACCCTCAAGGAGAGCATCGGCGCCGGCTGCTGCGGCGAGGACTGAGGCGCGCGCGATGCTGAACGCCGTCATCACCTGGTCGCTCCGCCACCGTTTCCTCGTGATCCTGGCCTCGATCGGCCTCTCCCTTGCGGGCGTCCTGGCGTTCCGTCAGCTGCCGATCGACGCCTTCCCGGACACGACGCCGGTGCAGGTGCAGATCAACACCGTCGCCCCGGCCCTCTCCCCCGTCGAGATCGAGCGCCAGATCACGGCCCCCGTCGAGCAGGCCATCTCGGGCCTGCCCAGGCTCGAGGAGGTCCGCTCGCTCTCCCGCTTCGGCCTCTCTCAGGTCACCGCCCGCTTCGAGGACGACACGGACATCTACCTGGCCCGCCAGGTCGTCATGGAGCGGCTCCAGACCGTGACGCTGCCGCCGGGGATCCATCGCCCGGAGCTCGGCCCCGTCGCCACCGGGCGCGGCGAGGTGTTCCACTACGTGGTCACGGGCAAGGGCAAGTCGCTGAGCGAGCTGCGGACGGTCCACGACTGGGTCATCGCGCCGCAGCTCCGCTCGGTGCGCGGCGTGGCCGAGGTGAACGCGTGGGGCGGCGATGAGCGGCAGATCCAGGTGCTCGTCGACCCGGCGGAGCTCACCGCGCGGGGGCTCTCGCTCCACGACCTCTCCGAGGCCCTGGAGCGCAACAACGCCAACGTGGGCGGGGGCAACCTGGACCAGGCCGGCGAATCCAGCCTGATCCAGGGCATCGGCATCGCCACGCGCGTGAGCGACATCGAGGACATCGTGGTCGCCGCCAAGGGCGGGGCGCCCATCCGGGTGCGCGACGTCGCCCGGGTGGTCGAGGGGCGCGAGATCCGGCGGGGCGCGGTCACCGCCGACGGCAAGGGGGAGGTCGTGCTCGGCCTCGGCTTCATGCTGATGGGCGAGAACAGCCACGACGTCACGACGCGGCTCAAGGCGCGCCTTTCGGAGGTCGAGAAGAGCCTGCCGCCAGGGGTCGACGTCGCCGTCGTGTACGACCGCACCGAGCTCATCGACAAGGTGCTCGGCACCGTAAGGAAGAACCTGCTCGAGGGCGCGCTCCTCGTCGTCGCGGTGCTCTTCGCCTTCCTCGGCAACCTCCGCGCCGGGCTCATCGTGGCCTCGGCCATCCCCCTGTCGATGCTCTTCGCGTTCGACCTCATGCTGCGCGCGGGCGTCGCGGGCAGCCTGATGAGCCTCGGCGCGATCGACTTCGGCCTCGTCGTCGACAGCTCGGTGATCATGGTCGAGAACTCGGTCCGGCGGCTCTCGGAGGACACGAGCGACCGGAGCACGACGGACGTCGTGCGCGACGCCTCGATCGAGGTCCGCAAGCCGACGATGTTCGGCGAGCTCATCATCATGATCGTCTACCTGCCGATCCTCGCCCTCGAGGGGGCGGAGGGGAAGCTGTTCCGGCCGATGGCGCTCACCGTGATCTTCGCGCTCATCGGCTCGATGATCCTGTCGCTCACGCTCATGCCGGCGCTCGCGAGCCTGCTCCTGCCGCGCCGAATGAAGGAGCGCGAGAACGTGCTCGTGCGCCTCCTCAAGCGGGCCTACCGGCCCGCGCTGCACCTCGCGCTGCGGTGGCGCTGGGCGGTGCTCGCCGGCGCCGTGCTGCTCCTCGGCAACGCGGCCTTCCTCGCGACGCGGCTCGGCGCCGAGTTCGTGCCGCGGCTCCGTGAGGGCACCCTCGTCGCCAACACCGTGCGGCTCTCGGGGGTCTCGGCGGGCGAGTCGATCCGCTACGGCACCCGGCTCGAGCGGGTCCTGCTGGAGAGGTTCCCGGACGAGATCGAGCGCGTCTGGACGCGCACGGGCACCGCGGAGGTGGCGACGGACCCGATGGGACTCGAGCTGTCCGACATGTTCATCACGCTCAAGCCGCGGGAGGCATGGAAGCGCGCCGCCACGCAGGACGAGCTCGTCCAGGTGATGGAGTCCGAGCTCGCGGGGATGCCGGGCATGCGCGTCATCTACACGCAGCCGATCGAGATGCGGGTCAACGAGATGGTCGCGGGGATCCGGGCCGATCTCGGGGTGAAGCTGTTCGGCGACGACTTCGACACGCTCAAGCAGAAGGCGCGCGAGATCGAGGCCGCCCTCAAGAAGATCCCCGGCGCCGCGGACGTCGTGACCGAGCAGGTGACGGGTCAGCCCGTGCTCGAGATCGAGGTCGACCGCGCCGCCATCGCCCGCCACGGCATCGCGGCCGCCGACGTCCTGGATGTCGTCGAGGCCCTCGGCGCGCGGGAGGTGGGGCAGCTCCAGGAGGGCGAGCGCCGCTTCCCCGTGGTGCTGCGCATCGACGATCGCTACCGGGAGGACCCTGCCTCCATCGGCCGCATCCTGGTCACCGCGGCCGGCGGGGAGCGCATCCCGCTCGCGCGGCTCGCGAAGATCCGCACGACCGAGGGGCCGGCCGCGATCAACCGCGAGTGGGCCAAGCGCCGGATCGTCGTGCAGGCGAACGTCCGGGGCCGCGACGTGGGCACCTTCGTCGAGGAGGCGAGGGCGGGGCTCGATCGGGAGGTCGAGCTCCCGCCCGGCTATTACGTCCGCTTCGGCGGGCAGTTCGAGCACCTCGAGCGGGCGCAGGCGCGCCTGCTCGTCGTCGTGCCCATCGCGCTCGGGCTGATCCTGCTGCTGCTCTACTTCACGTACGGGCGGCTCCTGGATGCGGTCCGCGTCTTCACGGGCGTCCCGTTCGCCGCGATCGGCGGCGTCGTCGCGCTCTGGCTTCGCGATCTGCCCTTCAGCATCTCCGCGGGCGTCGGGTTCGTGGCGCTGTCGGGCGTCGCGGTGCTCGGGGACATGGTGCTCGTCTCGACCATCCGGCAGCACACCGCGGCCGGGATGCCCGTGCGGGACGCCATCGAGCTCGCGGCCGAGCGGCGCCTCCGCCCGGTCCTCATGACGGCGCTCGTCGCCTCCCTGGGCTTCGTGCCGATGGCGCTGAACACGGGCGTCGGCGCCGAGGTCCAGCGCCCGCTCGCGACCGTCGTGATCGGCGGCGTGATCTCCTCCACGCTGCTCACGCTGCTCGTCCTGCCGGCGCTCTACAGCGTGGTCGGCGGGAGGCTCCGCGCGGACGCCGCCGGCGAGGCGGGCGCCTCCGAGCCTCCGCGGCGCGCCGGCCCGGCCCTGTCGCCTGCGGCGGAGTAGCCGGTGCGCGCGCGCTCCCGCCTCCGCACGATCGCCGTCACCGCGGGCGTCCTGATCCTCGTCCAGGCGCTCGCGGTGGGGCTCTACTGGGCCGTGGAGCGCCGCCGCGGCGCCGAGCGGCCAGGTCGCCCTTTCGTGGTCGAGCGGCTCCACGACGGCCAGCGCGTGCCCGACGCTGCTTTCGAGCAACCGGACGGGACCTCGCTTCGCGCCGCCGCCTTGCGCGGCCGGCCTGTGCTGCTCCACTTCTGGGCCACCTGGTGCGGCCCCTGCCGCGCCGAGCTCCCGCGCTTGCTGGAGCTCGGCCAGCAGCTGGAGAAGGCCGGGAGGCTCCAGGTCGTGGCCGTGAGCGTCGACGAGAACTGGGAAGTCGTGCGCGCCTTCTTCGGCGGCGAGGTCCCTCCCGGCGTCGTGCGGGCCGGATCCCCTGCGGTGCAGCAGCGGTTCGGGGTCTCGACGTTGCCCGACACCTTCCTGGTGGAGGCGGACGGCAGGATGTCCCTCCGCTTCACGGGCGCGAGGGACTGGCGAGCGCCGGAAGCGACAACGCTGCTGCTTGGGCAGGAGCGGCCAGCGCCCTGATCGCGCTTCCCGCTACTCGGCGCCCCCGGCAGACACCGACGACCCATCGAGGGAGCCGCCTGCGCCATTCGTGCCGCCTGCGCCACCCGAGGCATCCGTGCCGCCTGCGCCATTGGTGCCGCCTGCGCCATTGGTGCCGCCTGCGCCACCCGAGGCATCCGTGCCGCCTGCGCCATTGGTGCCGCCTGCGCCATTGGTGCCGCCTGCGCCACCCGAGCCATCCATGCCGCCTGCGCCAATGGTGCCGCCTGCGCCGCCTGCGGCATCCGTGCCGCCTGCGCCGCCCGCGCCACTCGTGCTGCCTGCGCCACCGGAGGCATCCGTGCCGCCCGCGCCATTCGTGCCGCCTGCACCACCCGTGGCATCGGCGCCGCCTGCGGCATCGGCGCCGCCCGTGGCATCGGCGCCACCGGTGCCATCCGCGCCGCCCGTTCCACCCGCGCCGCCACCACCACCCGCACCGCCTGTGCCCGGGTCCTCCAGGGGGTAATTCTCGTCGAGGCACAAACGGCCTTCAGGCGTCACGGTGCAGACCTCGCCGGCCGCGCAGGCCCTCTGGCCCTTCGGGCACTTCGTCACTCCGAAGAGGCAGAATCCGTTGGTCTCCACGCCGAGGAACACACACGAGGCGTGCGGCAGCAGGCAGTCGCTGTGGCTGTTGCACGCGGGCGCGCACATTCCGAGGTCACCAATCCCGGGCTCGGCTGCCAGAGGATACGCACAGAGGCCGTTCTCCAGCCCTCCGCAGTCCTCGTTGGCGACGTCCCCGCCGATCCCGCACAGCTCGGCGCACACGCCGACGTCGGCGCCGATGTCGATGCACCACGCCGCGCAGGGATCCGTGCCGTCGGCTTCGAGCGCGCACGCGGCGCCTGCCGGCAGCCCTTGCGTAGGCTCGTCGACGCAAAAGTTCATGCGGGGATCGCACACCCGGCCGCCGCACTGGCTGTCCGATCCGCAGTTCGGCATGCACACGGACACATCCTCGATGTCCTCGCAGCGCAGCTCCTCGCGGCCGCGGCACTTCGTCGGATCGAGCTCGTCGACGATGGTCTCGAGCGGGGGCTCGCCCGAGGTGCAGCCGAGCAGACAGAGGCCGTCGAAGCACGCGCTGCCTTCGCCCTCGCAATCGCTGTCTCCGGTGCACGTGGTCGTACAGTACCCGCCCGCCGGGCCTCCGCCGAGGAACTCGTCGCCCGACTCCGTGAAGCAGAGGCCACGCCGGCCGCAGTCCGCGTCCTTCTCGCACCGGGCGCCGAGCCCCGGCCCTTCGCCGGAGCCTCCGTCACCGGAGCCGCCGTCGCCGGAGCCGCCGTCGCCGGAGCCGCCGTCGCCGCCCCCGGCGCCGCTCTGGGCGCTGGAGCCGCCGTCGTTGCCGTCGGAGCCGCCGTCGCCAGAGCCACCGTCGCCGGAGCCGCCGTCGCCGGAGCCGCCATGGCCCGCCGCGCCCGCGCCGTTGCTGCCGGCGCCCGCGCCGTCGCTCGTCGATGTGCCTCCCGCGCCGTCGTCGGAATCGTCAGAGCAGCCGAGAAATCCCGTCGAAAAGGCGACCGTGGTGAGCAAAGCCGCCGCAATTCTTCGCACTCTCATCGCTGTCACCCGAACCAGGAGGCCGTGCCCCCATCGGGCGCGCCATCGACTGATTCACAGACGGTACCGGAATCGGCGCCTCTCCAACATCGGCAAACCGCCTTGTGCCGGCGTTCGCGGCCCCCCGCCGGCCCACCCGGGCGCGGCCCGCTCAGAGCCGCACGAGCAGCCCCAGAAACCCGGCGAACGTCGGTCTCCCCGCGGTGCCGAGCCGCTCGCCGCCGAGCGTCACGACGGCGCGGGGCTCGGCGAAGATCGCGTGTGCATCCACCAGGAGGGTTGCGCGGTCGGTCAGGCGCAGCCCGGCGCCCCCGCCCAGGGCCGCGGCGACCGACCAGACATCGCCCGTCGCGCTCCGCAGCGGCGGCAGGGGATCACCGCTGACGAACAGGTGAATTCCGCCCACGCCGGCCGAGAGCACAGGCGAGATCGCGCCGCCCGTGTCCAGCGCCCATACCGCCTCCAGAAAGGCCATCTCCTGACGGACGGACACCGTGCCGAGCTCGCCCTCGAGCGTAGGCCCCAGCGTCGGCCCGGCGAACGTCAGCCGCGCCGCGAGCCCCGCGGGCAGCGCGCCGCCGCGGCCGTCCGCGCCGACCCCGTACGACAGCCGCAGCGCGGGCCCCAGCGCCGGCCCGACGCCGTCTGCGCTCAGGAGCGCCACGAAGCCGGCCTCCACGCCCACGCCCGCGAGCATCCCGGCCCGCTCCGGCGCAGGGGGCATCCCGGCCCGCTGCCGGACCGGCGCCATCCACCGCCGCACGTCGTCGGGAACGGCGGCGCCGCCGTCCTCCGCGGCGCGCCCGTGCGGCTCCTGCAGGCTCGCCTCCAGCAGGCTCGCCTGCAGGAGCTCGACCGCGCGCACGGCCATCACCGACGGCGCCGCCGCGCCGGCCGCCTCCACGGCGCGCACCACCGTCTTCTGCGTCACCCGATCGACGATCCAGAGGTCGGCGGTCGCGCCCGTCCGCGAGCGGACGATCGTCGCGGCCGCGAACGCGTCTGCCTCCTTCGCGGCGCGCTCCAGCCCTGCGCGCAGATCGCCCTCGGGCGCTCGCATGACGCGCACCACCTCGAACCCCGCCGCGCCGAGCTCGGCCCGCAGCCGCGTCGCCGCCTCGAGCACGAGCGGGTCGTCCACGCCGGCCTCGACGATCACCACCCGTGACGCGGCCGCCTCGGCCTTCCGTGAGGGCGCGCCGGGCGGCGCCGCGTCGGCCCGCGCCGCGGCGGGCGCCGACGCGAGGAGGAGCCAGAGCAGGAGAGTGAGGGAGCGCACGCGCCAGGGCTCTATCAGATCGCAGGCGGGGGTGGAGGCGCATCGCAGCGAACGGGGAGGGAGCGGGAGGGGAGGGGGCATGGGGCCCCCGTGACGTACCCGAGGAGCCGAGCCACGGGATCCCGCAGCGTCCGTCCGGACGGGCCACGACCGGGAAGACCTCCCCGATGCGGCGCGCTCTCGCGGAGGAGCGTCGATGGGCATAAGCTCGACTGGGCCCCAACCTGTCGTCGAGTCGCCGCCGCAGGGATCAGGGGCGACCGCGCCGATCGAGGGGAAACGCCATGGCAGATGGGGAGCTCGAGGATCTGCAGCAGCTGCCGTCGCGCCAACACAGCGGCTCGGATTCGAAGCGCGACGGCGGTCCGCTGGTGCTCGTGAGCCCGACGACCGGGGGACGGCAGGGGCAGTCAGGCCATCAGGAGGCCTCGCCGGAGGCAGGGCAGGCTCCTTCCAGGCCAGAGCGGGCACGGCGGCCGCCCTGCGGGCGAGGGGACGCACGGCAGGCGCCGCCCGCCGAGGAGATCGAGCTCGTCAACAAGACGGCTCGCCGGATCTGCATCCGGCGCGATGGCAGCGATCTCGTCGTGGCGCCTTTCGACGTGGTGCGCACGACGGAGACGGCGGCGCAGGGGCTGGATCTGAGCGTCTGGCTCGAGCGTGGTTATGTGGAGAAGCGCGCCCCGGTCCAGGCCGAAGAGCCGAGCCTCGACGCCGCCGCCATCGCGGGGGTGCTGGTCCTCGGGGGGCTCACGTCGCTGTTCATGGTCACCCTGGACGGCTGGGCCCGCCTGGCCTTCGGCACGGTCGGCGTCGGGATGATCGCGTTCACCGTGTTCCCGTCGCTGGAGCGCTGGGCCCGGCATCGCCATCGCAGCACCGCGTTGATGCTGCGCGACCAGTTCTGGCGCGCGATCGGCATGCTGGCGGTGTGCCTGGTGGGGTTCGGCATCCCCGCCGCCACGGTCCTCTTGCAGGCCGAGACGCGCCTTCACGAGATCTTCACGTTATCGATGCGCAGCATGGCGCTGCTGCTCCTCTTTGCGCTGTTCATCGGCGCCGCGGCGACGTTGCCCGCGCTCCTGTTCTTTCTGTTCGCGGAGCAGCGCCGGAACGTGGTGAAGGAGCAGTTTCACCGCGACGTGCTGCGGCTCGACCCCGCGCTCCGCACGATCGACGAGGCGGAGCGGGCCTATTCTCCGCTGATGAAGGACGCGCTGGACACCCGGCGCGGTCCGCTGTTCTTCGTCCCGATCATCCTCAGCACGTTCCTCCTCTCGGTCGGCTGGGTGATCTCGGCGCTGCCGACGGTGGCGTCCGTGGCGGAGACGCTGGGGGACAAGCCGGTCGAGCTTCACTCCCTGTTCATCCCCAACCGGACCGCCTTCACGTTCGCGTTCCTCGGGACGTATTTCTTCGCGCTCAACATGGTATTCCGCCGCTATGTGCGGGCGGATCTCGGGCCCAAGGCGTACAGCCACATCTCCGTGCGCATCATCATCGCCACGATCCTGGCCTGGGTCATGAGCAAGACGTTCGAGGGCGCCTCGCCCTCGGGTGGCGCGGCGCCCATCGACAACGCGCCCTGGCAGCTGCTCGTGCTCGCCTTCTTCATTGGCATCGTCCCGGACACCGGGCTCGCCGTTCTCCATGACCTGCTCAAGACGCGCATGGTCACGTTCTTCGTCCCGACCCTGAAGGACCGCGACCCGCTGACCCATCTCGAGGGCATCACGCTCTACGACAAGGCGCGCCTGCTCGAGGAGGGCATCGAGAACATCGAGAACCTCGCGCACCACAACCTGATCGAGCTGATCCTGCGCACGCGCATCCCGGCCCCGCGCCTGGTCGACCTCGTGGATCAGGCGATCCTGTATCTCCACGCGCGAGACGAGGCCGAGCCGGCCCGGAACGCGCCGTCGAGCATCCTTTCGAAGCTGAAGGCGCATGGGATCCGCACGGCGACCGATCTCGAGCTCTGCATGGCCACGCAGGAGACGCGCGACGCCGTGATACGGCTGTCCTCCGAGTCACGCATCCTGCTCCTGCTCAGCGCGCTGCGGGACGACGAGTGGATGCCGCAGCTCCGGAGCTGGCGCGAGTTCCGCAAGACCTACGAATACGCCTACACCGTCGAGCAGCTCACGCCGCTCTCGCCCGAGACGAGGCCCCGGGCGGCGTGACCGCGCGAGGCGCGGCGCGGCCTTCCGGCGGAACGGGGCTGGCCGCCGTCCGTCACCGCGGGCCCGCGACCGCTCGCCACCACGGGGTCGGCGCCCCGACGCGCTCGGGCTCGAACGCGGCGCCGATCCCGGGGGTCACGACGCGCGCGCCGCGCTCGGTGGCCAGGGAGAGCAGCGTCTCGGCCGGCTCGTCCCAGTCGTGGAGGGCGAGGTTGAAGGTGCCCCAGTGGACGGGCAAGAGCGTGCCGCCGCCGAGCATCTCGAACGCGGTCAGCGCGTTCTCGGGGCCGAGGTGGATGGTCCCCCACGCAGGGTGGTACGCGCCGACCTCGAGCATCACCAGGTCGAAGGGGCCGTGTTGCTTGCCGATGTCCTCGAACCCGGGGAACAGCCCGGTGTCGCCGGAGAAGAAGACCTTGCGCCGCTCCGCCTCGATGACCCATGAAGCCCAGAGGGTCGCGTTGCGGCTCGTCGGCCCGCGGCCCGAGAAGTGCTGAGAGGGCGTCGCGGTGAAGCGGACGCCGCCGATCTCCGCGCGCTCGTGCCAGTCGAGCTCGGTGATCCGGGCCGGGTCGACGCCGAGCGCCTCGAGGAGCGCGCCCACGCCGAGGGGCGTGACGATGGGGACGCGCGTGCGGGCCAGCGCCTCGATCGTCGGCGCGCAGAGGTGATCGAAGTGGTCGTGGGAGAGCAGGACCGCGTCGAGCGGCGGCAGCTCGTCGAGCGTGGCCGGGACCGGATGGAAGCGCAGCGGGCCGGCAAAGGAGACCGGCGAGGCGCGCTCGCCGAACACCGGATCGGTGAGGACCCGGCGGCCATCGAGCTCGAGGAGGACGGTGCTGTGGCCGAGCCAGGTGACCCGCAGTCCGGTGTCGCTCTTCCGGGTCCAGGTCTCGTGGGGCCGCACGACGGGCAGCGGCGCGGGCGGCTCCCGCCGGCCGCGGCGGAAGAAGAACTCGCCGAGCACGGGCAGCGTCGAGCCCTTGGTCATGGTGGGGCCGGCGCCCGACGGGTTCTCGAACTTGCCGTCCTTGAACTGAGCTGAAGCGCGCGCCCGCTCGAGCCGCAGCCCTTTGCGACGCCGTGAATCGTTCATGAGGGGACGACCTCCTGCCAGGCGCGGTGCCTGGCGAGACAGAACACGACCTTGAAGGCGACCATTCCGCGACCTGGTCGCCGGAGGAGGCGTGGGCTCCTCCGGGTGGAGCGCGCGCTCGGCCAGGGTGGCTCGCCCACGCACCGGACGAGCTTTGCGATCGGCGCGCAGACCGTCAAGGCCTGAACTTGACAAATTGTTCTCAACTTGTCAATGTTGACCATCGCCTGACCCTTTCTCCTTGCCCTGGCCCGTTGGCGATCCGCCCCGTGCCCCGCCGGGTACCGCCTCGGGGGAGCGACCTGCCTGGATTTGTGCAGGAATCAACGCACGGCGAATCCCTGGTCATCCGATGATCCAGGGGTGCCGCGGCAACTCTCGTTCAGGCGAGACTCGACCCGTTCAGTGGTACGGGCGAAGAGGGCGCGAGAAGCCAAATGTCTCGGTCAATGTGGGACATTGCGGCACAGGTCATTGGCCATCAACTGTCGTGGTCGTGGCTTCGTAAATAGTCGTTCATAAATGCCGACAAACTGAACAAGATGGACAGATGCGCGGCAAAGTGAAGAGGATCGACGGCGGGAGACCGGCGCGGAGATGCGCAAATTCGTGCGTTTTTGCGCGGATTTATTGACGATCGCGCGAACGATCATGTGTTCGATCATGTGAACGCTCACGTGAATGACCATGTGAACGAACACGTAAATGACCACGCAAACGAACGTGCAAATGACGCGGCGGGACGCATGATTGGCTTGACTCGCAACACGATACGAGACAAGAGTAATCCTCTTAGCGGTGCCTGACCGCCTGTCGAACGAGTCCTCCAGCTCCGCACCTCGTGATCGAGATCCCCTGGGGGGGCGATGACCGATGACCACCGCGGCCGTCCCTCCGGAGCCTCCATCGCGCATTGCGTGTCGAGAGCCCCTGACCAGCGCAAGGGCAGCGTCGAGCTGTAGATAGACCGTACTTCTTACTTGACAGAGGAGAACAACATGAGATTCGCATCAAGGAGCGCCTTGCTTGCCTCCGCGACGAGCCTTCTCGCCGTCTCATGCATCGCTGGTCTGGACGACACCGGCAGCGAGCAAGGCGACGCGCTCGAGGAGAGCCTCACGATCGACCCGAACGCGGTCTACACGCTCGTCGGCGTGCAGAGCAACAAGTGCGTCGAGATCCGCGGGGGCAGCACGGCGAGCTCGGCGGCTGCGCAGATCGCCACGTGCAACGGCTCCACGCGACAGCAGTTCCGGGCGGAGTCCGCGGGGAGTGGATACTTCCGGCTGCGGAACGTGAACAGCGGCCTCTGCCTCGGGATCAACGGTGGATCGACGGCGAACGGTGCCACCGTCGTCCAATCCAGCTGCGGCAACGCCACGAGCCAGCAATTTTCGTTCGTGGACGTCGGCAACAACGCCCAGCGGATCATGGCCCGAAACAGCAACAAGGCGCTCGACGTCATCGGGCGGTCGACCGCAGATGGCGCCGGCCTCCAGCAGTACAGCTGGGCGAACGGCGACAACCAGAAGTTCACGTTCAAGGTCGTGGGGGGCAGCTCAAGCAGCGCGAGCAGCAGCTCAAGCAGCGCGAGCAGCAGCTCAAGCAGCTCCAGCAGCGCGAGCACCGGCGTCGGTGGTTCGGGCGGGTCCGGCGGCGCTGGTGGCGCTGGCGGCTCGACCAGCTCCAGCAGCTCGACCAGCTCCAGCAGCTCGACCAGCTCCAGCAGCTCGACCAGCTCCAGCAGCTCGACCAGCTCCAGCAGCGCGAGCACCGGCGTCGGTGGTTCGGGCGGTGCGGGCGGCTCCGGCGGTGCGGGCGGCTCCGGCGGTGCTGGCGGCTCGGGCGGCGGCGACGCGGATACAGGGGTCAACCCGGCGTCGGGCTGCACGCTCGGCTACAGCCAGATCCCGGACGGGAAGGGCGGCAAGAACGTCGAGGCCGTCTGCCTTCCGAAGGAGATGAACTTCAACATGGCCGCGTCGCTGGAGGCCTTCAAGACGACGGTCTACCCGCTCTTGACCGCCAACTGCTCTGGCTGCCACAGCTCGACGGGCAAGGCCCAGGCGCCCATGCACTCCGACGTCGATCCGGCGCTGGCCCACGAGTACGCGCTCACGCGCGTCAACTTCAAGAAGCCGGCGGACTCCAAGCTCGTGGTCCGGATGGGCATCGACCGGCACAACTGCTTCGGAACGAGCTGCAGAGACGCGAACACGCAGATGCTCAACGCCGTCACGGCGTGGGCGAACGCCGTCGCGCCGACCCTGCCGGCCACCCCGCGCCCCGTCGCGGCCGGCGAGAAGGTCACCGAGGACCAGGTCAAGGCGTGGATCGCGACGGACAAGGCCACCGTCGCCGCGGCGGACGCGGAGTTCATCAAGTACGCCTCGCTGCACGAGCTCCACAACGCGGGCGTCAGCGCAGAGGAGCTCAACGTGGCCCGCGTGGGGCTGTCGAAGGCCCTGAACTCGACCGCGCGCTGGGCCCCCACGATCGTCAACCCGGTGGACATCAACGGCAAGGGCATGGTCTACCGCTTCGATACCCGCAACTACTGGGGCTACAACAAGGGGGTCACGAAGCTCCACTTCGGCGGATCGGACGACGACGTCTTCTTCGGGAGGACCTCGGTCAACTACCTGGGTGAGCCCGTCGGCTCCGACGTCACGTTCAGGGAGCGGTACAGATACACCTCGACGGTCCAGGTGGATCCGAGCTTCGCCAGGCTCGTCTGGGGGCGCGTCCTCGCCGGCAACGTGGAGGGCGCCACGGACAGCCAGGTGCTGCCGCCCAACGTCAACGGCTTCAAGACCGATTACATCGAGGCGAGCCAGCTCGTCTACACGCTGACACGCCCGGACGTCTACAACGCCATCATGGCGATCCCCTGGTACGCGCAGGATCTCGAGGCCGAGCTCGGCGTCATCAAGGACGCGGGGATCAAGTCGTACGAGTACATGCTCACGAAGCAGGCCATCACCGTCGATTCCCGCATGTACTACAGGGCCAGGACGAAGAGCGGCGGGTTCTACTGGAAGACGTGGGATGTCTTCTCCGGGCAGCTCGACGGCGTGACCACCATCGAGCAGGCGTACGAGACGGGCCAGATCCGGTTCCCCTTCTGGGCGCACCCGATCCCCAAGTTCATCAGCGGGGCCGGCGGCTCGGCGAGCAACTACAGCTTCATCGCGACGCTGGCTCAGCCGAACGGCACGGAGCCGGCGGGGTGCGACGGGGCGCCGAGCTACGCCGGCGGCAGCTACATCAACTGCCGCTACTACACGGGGACCGACGGCCTCCAGCAGTCGGCGGAGGAGGTGATCTGGGATCTGCCGAACGGCCTGCAGGGGTACTCCCTCTGGGGCGGCATCAACCAGCGCCGCGTCGACGCGTTCGTCAACATCGTGCGCGATCCGCGCCTCCAGAAGACCGCCTCGGACGCGCAGATCAACAGCACGCTGGGCTTCGCCACCCAGGACCGCCGCCTGAACACCGGAAGCTCCTGCATCGGTTGCCATGCCGACGGCATGAACCGAGGCAACAACGATCTGCGCGACTGGCTGGACGCCGGCGGCTCGCGCCTCCCGAAGGGCGAGCACGGGGTCGACGGGTGGATCAACGACGCGGCGACGGTGGCTCAGGTCAAGGAGCTGTATCCCCCGTCGACCGTGATGCGGCCGCGCATGGAGGACGATCGCAAGGTCTTCCTGACGGCGATGGCGAAGATGAAGCGGGGCATGATCCTCGGCGCGGACAAGAACGTGTACGTGGAGCCGACGATCTGGACCATCGAGTGGGCGCAGAACTTCTACAAGTACCCGCTGAGCCGCTCGAATTGACACCTCCTCGCCAGAGCGCGCTCCTGGTCTCCGAATCTTGGCGTCTTGGGGCGTCTTGACGGATCCATCGTTCCGGCAGGGTGGGGTAAGCCCCCCTAGGCCAAGCTCGTTCGGTGACGCTCAGGGCACGAAGCCCGCCCCCCTCCACCCACCATCGTCAGCAACGTGAACGTGAACGTTTACGTGGTCGTGGTCGTGGTCGTGGTCGTGGTCGTGGTCGTGGTCGTCAACGATAGGCCGTGAACGACCACGCCCACGACCACGTAAACGTTCACGCCCACGACCACGTAAACGTTCACGTCCACGTAAACGTTCACGTTCACGTTCACGTCCACGACCACGTAAACGTTCACGACCACGACTACGTAAGCGTTCGGATGTAGGAGAACGTGGCGCGAAGCTTGGTTAACGCCTATGGGGGGAAGCCCCCCACCACCCGAACGCTCTCCCGATCGGATCAAACGATGGATGCCAGAACGGGTGAGTCACCCGCCGGGCGTCACGGCGTGAGGAGATCGCGCGCCACGGGCTCGTGCGCGCCGCGCGGGTGGCGCTTCAGGTAGAGCTCCGCGATGGGGCGCGCCGCCGCCCGGCCGGCCGTGCGCTCGACCGCCACCATCTTGCGGCCGAGCGCCTCGGCCGCGAACGGGCCGCCCGGCGACTCGGCGAGGTACGTGTCGTACCAGGCGACGGCCGCCTCGGGCGAGCCGCCGTCGTCGATCAGGCGGCCGAGCAGGAAGGCCGCCGCCTTGCCCTGGCTCGTCCCCGGGAACCGCTTGCGCGTCGCCGAGAGCGCGCGCTGCGCCACGTCGCCGCGCCGCGCGTACCGCGCCGCGTCCCCTAGGGCGACAAGGTCGTCCAGCGAGCCCCGCTCGAGCACCCCCCCGAGGCCGCGCTGCTCCGCCTCGGCCAGGACCGCCCGGAAATCCCCCGCCGCCACGCGCTGGGCCCAGCTCGGCGCCGCCGCCGCCGCGCCGGCCGGCCCCGCACCGTCCGTCGGAGGACTCGCGGGCGCCCCCTCTGCCCGCGAGCCCTCCGGCCGTACGGCCCCGGCGTCGCCGCCCCCGGCGTCGCCAGGTCCGATGGTCTTCTCCTCCCGGGGCTGCGCCGCCGTGCCCGCGGGCGGCAGCGCCTTCGGCGCCGGGTCCGCCGCGCTCGCGGCGTCGCCGCTCGAGATCTGCACGTCGCCCTCGCGCATCCGCGCCACGAGCCGCTGCCCGGCGCGGAGCGGCAGCCCGTCGGGCGCGAGCGGCCCGCGCACGGTCACGCTCCCCTCGTGCAGATCGACGCGCAGCGTGCCGTCGCCGCGGCTCCAGGACACGTCGAACGCCGTGCCGGTGACCAGCACCGCGAACGGCCCCGCCTCGACGGACCAGCGCGCCTTCGGCCGCCGCGTGACGCGCAGCGACGCGCGGCCGTCCTCGAGCAGCATGCGCGCCCCGACCGCGTCGACGTCGACCACGCGCATCGCGCTGCCCGGCGAGAGCGCGACGGAGGTGCCGTCCGTGAAGCGGAGCCGCGCCTCTCCGCCGGCCGTCGCGGCGATGTACCGGCCCGCGGCGGAAGGCGCGCCCTCGACGGCGTAGTCGAGCGGCCGCGCCGGCCAGAGCGTGACGAGCGCGAGCGCGAGCGCCGCCGCGCCGGCGAGCGCGAAGCTCCACCGCGGCCGTCCGGAGAGCGCGCTCCACAGGGGCGAGGCGCGCAGCCACGAGCCCACGCGGCCCAGGGCTCCCGCGCGGCCCGCGCCGCGGCTCACCGCCTCCACGAAGCGGGCGCGCTCGGCGGCGTCGTGCGCCGCGTCGACGTCCGCGGGGACGCCGCCCCGCACGAGGTCCGCGAGCCGGCTCAGCTTCTCCGCTTCATTCATCGCGATCTCCTCCGTCGGCGGGGAGGGTCCCGGGCCGATCGAGGTCCTGCGGGGCCTTGGTGAGGTAGGCCGAGAGCGCGGGATCGCGCTCCGCGGCGGTGAGGATCCGGTGGGACGCGCGCGCGAGGTGGCGCTTCGTCGTGGCCAGGGAGCAGCCGAGCGCGGCGGCGATCTCGGTGAGCTCGAGCCCCTCGATGAACCGCAGCACGAAGAGCGTCCGGGACCTGTCGTCGACCTGGTCGAGGATGCGGTAGAGCCGCGTGAGCGCCGCGCGCCCCTGCGGATCCTGCTGCGCGCCCCCCATGTCCGGGAGCTCGCCCGAGGGCGACAGCTGCAGCCAGCGCCGCACGCGCCTGCGCCGCAGCTCGGCGCGCGCGACGCGCACCGCGATGCCGACGATGAAGCTCGAGAGCAGCGAAGGGTCCCTGAGGTCCTTCGCCACGCGGAAGAAGCGCAGGAACGTGTCCTGCACATGATCGTCGACCTCGTCGCCCGGCCCGAGGGTGCGCGTCAGGATCCGGCGCACGAGCGGCGCGAACCGCTGCCAGAGGATGGGCGCGGCGCCCGGGTGTCCCTGCGCGGCGGCGCGCGCGAGCGCCTCGTCGTCGGTCGCCGTCAGCGGTAGCGCCTGCACGCCTCGCCTTTGCGTGAAGGGCGCGACCGCTGTCAAGGGCGGGACGGTCGACCGGCGGGGTTGGACCACGCCCAGCAGTGTTCCCCGGGAGGCCTCCGCGGCTCAAGATTCGGCACGCCCGCGCACCGGCGGAGCTCGAGACAAGGAACGACGAGGACCATCGATGGGATGTGCGCTGGACTACCGATCTAGGTCACGGCGGCTCCGACGCGACGTCGAACGCCGTCACGGTAGGTTCCATATCAGTTGTAACCTGTACGCATGACCACGCTCGGCGCGGACCATGCCACCGGATCCGCGAGCCCGCTGCAGGGCTACGCCGCGGAAGCCATCCTCCACGAAGGGACGATGATCACCGTGCGCCGCGCGCGCCGCGCGTCGGACGGGCAGCCCGTCGTGCTGAAGGGACCGAGCGCCGGGCGGGCGTCGCCGCGCGCGATCGCGAGGCTCCGCCACGAGCAGGTGATCACGCGCGAGATCGCGCACCCGGGCGTCCTCCGCGTCCTCGACGTCGAGGAGAGCGACGGGGGGCCCGTGCTCGTCCTGGAGGACTTCGGCGGCGCGTCGCTCGACATCGTCCTGCGGAGCGAGAGGCTCGGCCTGGCCACGACCCTGCGGATCGGCATCCACGTCGCGGACGCCCTCGCGTCGCTGCACCACGCGGGCATCATTCACAAGGACGTCAAGCCGCACAACCTGCTCGTCCGCCTCGATCCGCTGGTGGTCAAGCTCGCCGACTTCGGGATCGCAACGCGCCTGTCGCAGGAGGCGCCGAGGGCCGAGAACCCGGGCGCCGCGGAGGGGACCCTTCCGTACATGTCACCGGAGCAGACGGGCTGGATGAACCGCAGCCTCGACTGCCGCACGGACCTCTACTCCCTGGGCGTCACCCTCTACGAGATGCTCACGGGCGCGCCTCCGTTCACCGCGCCGAGCGCCATGGAGCTCGTGCACTGCCACCTGGCCAGGACGCCGACGCCGCCGCACGCCGCGTCGGCCGAGATCCCGCGCGTCGTCTCCGATCTCGTCATGAAGCTCCTCTCCAAGGCCGCGGAGGATCGGTATCCGTGCGCCGAGGCGCTGCGCGCCGATCTCGAGGAGTGCCTCCGGAGGTACGAGGCCGACGGCCGCGTCGATCCTTTCCCGCTCGGCGAGCGCGACGCGGGCGGCCGGCTCTGGCTGCCGGAGAAGCTCTACGGGCGCGAGGCCGAGGCGCAGGCGATCGTGGCCGCGTGCGAGCGCGCGGCGGCCGGCGCCGTCGAGATGTTCCTCATCTCCGGCCACGCCGGCGTCGGCAAGTCCGCCCTCGTCCGCGAGGTCTACAAGGTGCTCGCGCGGCGGCCCGGGTACTTCGTCTCGGGGAAGTTCGGCCAGCTCAAGCAGCGCACCCCCTACGCGGCCATCGCGCGGGCGTTCGGCGAGCTGTGCGAGCGCATCCTGTCGGAGGGCGAGGAGTCCGTGGCGCGCTGGAAGGCCCGGCTGAGCGCCGCGCTCGGCTCGATCGGGCAGGTCGTCGTCGACGTGATCCCCGAGCTCGAGCGCGTCGTCGGACCCCAGCCCGCCGTGCAGCCGCTCGGGCCGAGCGAGTCGAAGAACCGCTTCAGCCTGGCGTTCCAGACCTTCGTCCGAGCGGTCACGGAGGAGCACCTCCTCGCGCTCTTCATCGACGACCTCCAGTGGGCCGACCCGGCCTCGCTGAAGCTCCTCGAGCTCCTCATGACCGATCCCGACGTCCGCGGGATGCTCGTGATCGGCGCCTACCGCGACCAGGAAGTCGACGACGCCCACCCGCTGGCGAGGTTCGTCGGCGGCCTGCGGGCGGCGGGCGCGTCCGCCTCCGAGGTGTGGCTCGGGCCGCTCGAGATCGAGGACATCCGCCGGCTCCTCGCCGACGCCCTGCGCTGCCGCCTCGAGGACACGGACGCCTTCGCGGCGCTCATCCTGGAGAGGACCGCGGGCAACCCGTTCTTCATCCACCAGCTCCTGCACGCCCTCGCCGGCGAGGGGATCGTGCGCTTCGATCCGGCCGCGGGGGCGTGGGCGTGGAGCCTCGATCGCGCCCGGAGCGCGGAGGGCGCGGAGGGCGTCGTCGAGCTGATGGCCGCGAAGATCCGGCGGCTCGCGCCCGGCGCGCAGCGCGCCCTCCGGCTCGCCGCCTGCGTGGGCCACCGCTTCGACCTCCGGACGCTCGCGCTCGTCGCCGAGCAGCCCCCGGGCGGGGTGGCCGCGGCCCTCTGGGAGGCCCTGCGGGCGGGCCTCGTCGTGCCCCTCGATCCCGAGTACCGCCTCGTCCACGCCGGCGACGCGGCGGTCGCGGGCAGGCTGCTCGAGGACCCCTCGTTCCGCGTCTCGTACCGGTTCCTGCACGATCGCGTCCAGCAGGCGGCGTACGCGCTCATCGACGAGCCGGAGCGGAAGCGGCTGCACCACCGCATCGGCCGGCTGCTCGCGGCGAGCCTCGGCGAGGACCCGAGCGACGAGGATCTGTTCGTCGTCGTCGGCCACCTGAACCTCGCCCCGGCCCCGATCGAGGATCCGGCGGAGCGCGGCGAGTTCGTGCGGCTCAACCTGGCCGCGGGGCGACGCGCGCAGGCGGCGACCGCGTACGACGCCGCGTTCGGCTACCTGAGCGCCGCGGCGTCCGCGCTCGGCCCGGATCCATGGGCCGGCGAGCCGGGCCTCGCCTTCGACGTCTTCGACATCCATGCCGCGAAGGCCGAGTGCGCGTACCTGACCGGCCGCTGCGACGACGCGGAGGCGCTCTTCGACGCCCTCCTCGAGCGCGCCACCTCGGACGTCCAGCGCGCGCGCGTTTACTGCATGCGGATGGTCCTCTACAACGCGCAGCACCGCTGGGCGGACTCGCTCGCGGTGGCGCTCCAGGGCCTGCGCCTCTTCGGCATGGAGGTGCCCACCGAGGGCGAGGCGCTCGCCGCCGCGCTCCGCGCGGAGCTCGCCGAGGCCGAGCGCGGCTTCGCCGCCCGGCGGGGCGAGGACGTCGGCGCGGGCCCGGAGCTCGCCGATCCGCGCGTCAGGATCGTGGTGGAGATGCTCGGCTACGGCTCGCCCTCGGCGTATATCGTCAACCTGCCGCTGGCCCAGCTCCTCGCCGTCAGGATGGCGAACCTGTCGCTCCGGCACGGGATCTCGCCGATGGCCAGCGTGGCGTACGCGCTCCACGGCTTCTACCTGGCCGCGTTCTGGGGCCAGCCGCACGAGGGCTACAGGATCGTGCGGATGGGCGTCGCCCTGAACGAGAGGTACCGGGTCGATGCCATCAGGGCGAAGGTCGACTTCAACTACGGGGTCGTCATGAACCACTCGAGGCCGCAGCGCGAGGCGCTCGAGGTCCTCCAGCGGGCGCGGGTCGCCGGGATGGAGACCGGCGACTTCATGTTCGCGTCGGCGGCCTCCAACATCGTCGCCCAGATGAAGCTCAGCCTGGAAGGCGAGCTCCGGCGCGTGCGCGAGGACGTCGGCGGGTTCCTGCGCTTCACCTCCCGCACGAAGGACGCGCTGTCGACGGCGGTCCAGACCGTCGCGCTGCAGGTGATCCAGAACCTCGAGGGGCGCACGCTGGACCGCGGCACGCTGAGCGACGCCGGCTTCGACGAGGACGCCTTCGTGCCGAAGCTCGATGTGATGGGCTTCGCGATCGTCGCTGGCTTCTACTACACGAACAAGCTCGCGCTCGCGTACCTCTACGGCGATTACGAGGGCGCGCTGCGGATGGCGCGCCGCGCGCACGAGCGGGCCCGCGCCGTGACGGGCCAGTACATCGGCATCGTCGATCTGCCGCTCTACACCTGCCTCACCATCCTGGCGCTCGGCCCTCGGGCGAGCGGGGAAGAGGGCGGCGCGCTGGCCGAGATGCTCGCGTCGAGCCACGACAAGCTCGCCGTCCTCGCGCGGGACTGCCCCGAGCTCCGGCACCTGGAGCTGCTCGTCCGGGCGGAGCGCGCGCGCGTCGCCGGGGAGGCGCTGGAGCCGATCCTCGAGCTCTACCAGCAGGCGAGCGACGCGGCCGAGCAGGCGGGGTACGTGCGCTACCGCGCGCTCGTCAGCGAGCTCTTCGGCAGGTTCCTCGCGGCGAGGCGCATGCCGTGGCTCGCGCGCTCGTGCCTCGTCGAGGCCTACCAGGCCTACGCGCGCTGGGGCGCCACGGCCAAGCTGCGGCAGATGGAGGAGGCGTACGTCGAGCTGCTCCCCCGCGCGGCGGCGGGCCAGCCCGCGTCCGCGAGCGTCCTGTCGAACCTGACCTCGGTCGCCTCGTCGACGATCGAGACGGTCGCGCGGCGCGTGGCGCTGCTCGACGCGGCGGCGCTCATCCGCGCCGCGCAGGCGGTGGCGCGCGAGATCGACCTCGGCCGCGTGATGACGCGGCTGCTCCGGCTCGCCGTCGAGAGCGTCGGCGCCCAGCGGGGCGCGCTGATCCTGGACCACGAGGGCGGGCCGCGCGTGGAGGCCGTCGCCGAGGACGAGGGCGAGGTGCGCGTCGGCCCGTCCACGCCCGTGCGCGAGAGCGGCGCCGCCGCAGCCCGGGTGATCGAGCTCGCGATGCGCACCGGGAGCGCCGTCGTCGTGGCCGACGCCGCGCAGGACGGGCGGTTCGACGGGGACCCCTACGTCGCGGCGCGCAAGCCGCGATCGGTGCTCGCGCTGCCCATGGTGAGCCAGGGGGAGATCTCGGGCGTCCTCTATCTGGAGAACAACGCCGCGCCCGAGGTGTTCTCGCCCGCCCGCCTCGACGTGCTCGAGCTCGTCGCCGCGCAGGCCGCCATCGCCGTGAAGAACGCGCTGCTCTACGCGCGCGTCCAGGCGGCGAGCGACGAGCTCCGCAGGGCCAACGACGCGCTCGAGGCGGCCGTCGCCGCCCGCACCGCGGAGCTCTCCGCGGCGAAGGTGCAGCTGGAGGCGGAGCTCGTCGAGCGGGAGAGCGCCGAGCGGGCGCGCGCCGCCCTCCAGGAGGACCTCATCCGCGTGCAGCGCGAGCGGCTCGCCGAGCTGTCGACGCCGCTCATCCCGATCACCGACCGGATCATGGTCATGCCGCTCATCGGGACCCTGGACGCGGAGCGGGCGGACGAGGCGCTCGAGACGGCGCTGCACGGCGTGGCGGACACGTCGGCGCAGGTCGTCATCCTGGACATCACGGGCGTGAAGGGCGTGGACAGCAGCGTCGCCGCGACGCTCGTCCGGGCCGCGACCGCGCTGCGGCTGCTCGGCGCCGAGGCGGTGATCACCGGGATCCGAGGCCACGTGTCGCAGACGCTGGTCAGCCTCGGGATCGACCTGAGCGAGACCGTCGTCCAGGGGACGCTCCAGCGCGGGATCGCGTACGCGCTCCGGAAGACCGGCCAGGCGCGGCAGCTCGCCGCCATGGCCCCTCGCTGACGGCCCGCGATCGCAGGCGCTCAGTTGGCGAGCTTGTTCGCCTCTCGCGGGCCGAAGATCGCCTCCCAGTTCGAGCGGTAGGCGTCGGTCGCGACCTGCGCGGGGCCTGACCGGGGCGACTCGCGCGCCGCCGGGAGGAGCACCTCCACGTCGAAGAGCCGCGCGTGCTCGGACCGCTGCGTCAGCTTCACGAGCTCCCCGTTCAGCGGGCGCCCGTGCTCGGTGGGCCGCAGCTCGCCGATCTCGAGCCGGTCCTCCCGGCTCCGGATGACCCGGAAGCCTTCCCCCTGCTCGACGGGGCTATGGATGAAGACGACATCCTGATTCGCGGCGGGCGCGGGCGTGTCCTGGTTCTGCGGGGGCTCGTCCTTGCCCATCGCGAGAGTTTCCCACGTTTGCCCCCCCGAGCGCCAGGTGAAGCGAGCGCTCGATCGCCGCCTGTCACCGCCTGTCACCGCCTGTCACCGCCTGCCGCCCATCGCACACCGCCTCCGCCCCCGTTGCTCCGTCGCTCGCCGCGCCGCAACGCTGCGCATCACGGCGGCGCGTATTCACGTGGCGCGTGGCGCGTGGCGCATGGCGCGTGGCCGGGGCCTCCAAAACTTGGCCAGCGCGCGGCTTACGCCGTACTGCCGGCCAATGGGCCCTTTGCACCGCGGAGGGCCCGCGACGGCGGACGCGGCTTCGCGGCGGAGGAATGGGCGTATGAACGGTCGAGGCGCAGAGGGAGAGGGCGTTCGCAAGGCGCCGGAATCCTTGGACAGAGAGCGCGAGGGCGGCGGCGAGCGGCGCGCTGGCGCCGGGCAGCGGGTCCGCGTCGAGGCGCTCGTCGCGGTCGGTGAGACGTCGGGCGGCGGCTTCGAGGCCGAGTCGATCGACATGTCCCCCGAGGGGATGCGCCTGCGCACGGCGTACCTGCCGCGGGTCGGCGACGCCCTGATCTGCCGGTTCGACGGGCTCGGCAAGGAGCTGGTCGTCGAGGGCGAGGTCTGCTGGCGCGCCGAGCAGGCGCGCGGCGGCGAGTTCGGCCTGCGCTTCACCGGCCTCGACGCCGGGTCGGAGGAGGCGGTGCGCGCGATGTGCTCGTCGATCGACGCGGGCGGCGCAGGCGCCGCGGGCCCCGCGCCGGCGCTCGCCGTCCAGGCCGCGGCCGCGTCGCCCGGGGCCGCGCAGCGGGGCTCCCGCGTGCGGCTCCACATCGAGGGTCTGGGCTCGCCCATGAAGGCGCGCGTGCGCGGCGGCGGGCTCGACGACCTGGAGGTCGGCTCCAACCTGGAGTTCCTCAAGGTGGGCCGCTCCCTCGAGCTGGAGGAGGTCGATCAGGGCACGCGCCGCGAGGCGTACATCGATCACGTGAGGGTCGAGGTCGACCCGACGACGAGCGTGCCGCAGCTCGTGGTCACGCTGGCCTACGAGGCGCCCCGCGCGGCCAGGGCGCCGCGGCCGCGGCCCTCGTCGCCCGAGGCGCTTCCCCCGGCCCCGGCGCGATCTTCCCACGACGCCGGCGCGCGGGCGCCGTCGTCGCCGCCGCAGGGCGAGCGCGCGGCTGGGCGACCGTCGTCGGCGCCGACCGTCCCGGCGCGCGATCATCAAAGCGAGCGCGCGGCTGCGCGGCCTTCCACGGCACCGACGGTTCCGGCGCGCGATCATCAGGGCGAGCGCGCGACGGCGCGGCCGTCCTCGGCGCCGCCGGCCGAGCCTCGGGGCGAGCGCGCCCCCTCGGGCGCGAGCGGCGGCGCGGCGGCCCACGCGGACGACGACCACGACAGCGACGTGTCGCCGGCGCTCTCGGCCCGGGAGGCGCGCGCGGGCGCCGAGGCGGCCCCGCCCTCCGCGGACGACGGAGCGCCGTCCTCCGCGGGGAGCGCGGCCGAGGACGCGGGCGCCGAGGCGGCTGCCGACGCGCAGCCGGGCCGGCTGCGCGAGGTCGGCGAGAAGGCCGCGATGGCGGGCAAGGCGGTGGCGGGCAAGATCGCGCCCGCGCTCGCCGGCGCCGGGGCGCGCGCGGCCACGGCGATGGCGGGCCTCGTGGCGAGGATCAAGGCGCGGCGCGCCGCGCGCGCAGGCGACGGCGACGGGTCGGGCAAGGACGGCGGCCCGCGCCGCAAGACGGCGCCGCCGCCGGCTGGCGCGCTGAAGTCCGGCGGGCGCCGGCTGGTGCGCGAGGAGCCCGAGGAGGCGGCGGGCGAGGGCGGGGAGCCGCCGCGCTTCAACAAGAAGGCGGCCGCGGTCGGCAGCTTCCTTGGGCTGGCGGCGGTGCTCGTGGTGTTCGGGGCGGCGCGCCTCTTGGGCCTGCGGGGCGGCGACGCGCCCTCGGCCGGGGCCGAGTCGGCCGCGGGCGCGCCGGCGCTGCCAGCGTCGGCGTCCTCCGGCGCGCCTGCCCTCGCGGCGGCCGCGGGGCCGGCTGCAGCGCCGGGCGGCGCGCTCACGGCGAACGTCCCGCTGTTCGGCGCGACGCCCCTGTCGACGACGGAGCCTGTGCCGCCGACGCCGCCGGCGGAGCCGAGCGCGCTGGCCGGCGACGCGCTCGCGCCGGGCGCGGCGGTCCCGGGCGGCCCGGGCGAGGACGACGAGGTGGAAGCGGCGGACGACGGCGACCAGGAGGGGCCGCGGGAGTGGGGGCAGGGGTCGGTGAGGAACCCCATCGTCCTGAAGCTCAAGATGGACGGCCCGATCGAGGAGCTGAACGGCGCGGCCGGCGCGATGGGCTTCACGGTATCGCTGCCCGATCGGCGGGCGCTGTCGTCGGGCAGCGGCCTCGCCCGCAAGGACAAGCGCATCGCGTCGGTGCGCGTGGTCAACACCGCGCACGGCGCGGAGGTCACCCTGCAGTTCAAGGACGGCGTGCCCGCCTACAAGGCGAAGGCGCGCGGCGATCGCCTGGAGATCTCGCTCGGCCGCGGCGAGTCGAAGAAGGTGGCGTCGAAGTCGAAGCCCGAGAAGAACGAGAAGCACGAGAAGAAGAAGGTCGACGACGCCAAGAAGAAGAGCGAGAAGGGGAGCGGCAAGAAGGACAAGGATCGCTGAGGGGCGCGGGCCGGGCGGAACTAGCCAGGTTGGCGCGCCGTCCTCGGCGTGGCATTCTCCTGGGGTGCGGTGGAACGACGAGAAGAGCCGGCGTTTCCAGGCGCTCCGCGCGGCCGAGGCGCGCGGGACGTTGACGGACCCCGAGCGCGCGGAGCTCTCTCGTCTGTTCGAGGATCTCGACGCGGAAGAGGCCGACGCCCTGCGCCCGGCGATGGAGCTGGCAGCGGCACGCGCGGAGCACCTCGCGGCGCAGAAGGCACAGATCGAATCCCAGGCTGACGCCCTGGCGCGCATCGTGGCCGAGCAGGAAGGGCTCCTGGCAGATGCCACCACCTACCTCCAGAAGCTGCGGGAGAAGAACGCGGCCTTGGCGGAGGACTACCGGCGCCTCATGGGGCACGATCTCGCCCCGGCCCGCTGAGGGCGTAGTCGCGTGGCCGATGAGTTACGCGCGCTGGTCCGGGAGGGCTTTCGAGCGCGCTGCGCCTACTGCGGGGTGCACGAGGATGCGGTCGGGGCCACGCTGACGGTCGACCACCATCGCCCGCGCGCGCATGGAGGCACCGATGACGTGGCGAACCTCGTCTACTGCTGTGCCAGGTGCAACGAACACAAGGGCGCCTACTGGCACGAGCAGGATCCTCCTTATGTCCGCCTGCTTCATCCCGGGCGAGATAATCTGGCGCAGCACCTGCACGAGAGCGACGACGGACATCTCGTTGGCCTCACCCCCGCAGGCGAGTTCTTCGTCCAGCGCCTGCGATTGAATCGCCCGCAGCTCGTGGCCTATCGGCTCGCACGGCAGGCGGAGGTGACGCTTACAGCGGAGCTCGCGGTGAGCCGCCGGCGCGTCGAGGAGTTGGAGCGGGCGGTGCTCGATCTGCGTGCGGCGCTGGAATCGACCGCGGATGAGATCGAGCGCCGGTCGAAGGGGCGCCCCGGGGAGCCCTGAACCGGTCGAATCCGGGCTCGGCGCTTTCCTCTCCTCTTCAGAGGAAGAAGTGGACCGTCAGGTTGACGGACCCGCTGCTGGCGTTGCTGCTCTCGCCCATGTACTCGTAGCTCAGGATTGTCCAGCGCCCGGTCATCTCGAACCCGAAGCCTTTCGGACGACCCCACAGAACGCCCAGCTCCAGCATGCCGCCCAGGGCGTCGTCGAACCGAGCATCGGCGCCGCCGAGGACGCCGTCGCCATAGAGGTGCGGGTTGATCTCCAGGATCCCGCCCGCGGCCAGGACGCCGTGCCACGAGCTGTCGACTGCCACCAGGCTTCGGACGGAGGCCATCAATGGGATGCGCTCCAGCTTGATCGAGCCATCGGCGTCGACGAGCGTGCTCTTGTACTTCCACCCGGCGTCCAGCCCGAGACCGAGTCCCACGCGATCTCCGAGCCAGAGAGGCGTCCAGGTCAGTCCACCGGAGAGGGAGATCCCTTCTCCGGCGTGGACGGCGGTCGTGGAGCCGTCCGAGTACGTGAGCTCGGCGAGCTCATCGCCGCCGAAGGCGAGGCCGAGCGAAGCGTGCAACCCCAGAGACGAGAGCCATTCCCCGCGGCGCAGGGCCGGGGCGAACTCGTTCGGAGCGCGATCCGCCTCGGGTGCTGCGGAGGGAGCCTCGGCGCGCGCCACGGAAGCCCAACCCAGTATTCCCATTCCCAGCGCAGTGATCAGGATCTTCGAGTTGATGGTCATGGTTCTCGCTCCAATCCGAGCCGTCAGCCGGTGACGGCGATCTTGTCGCGCACGCCGACGAGTACGCGTTTGCCAGCGCGGCTCTTCCCGACGTCGTGCAGCCCTTTGAACGCCGTCATGCCGGCGATCGGAGCGGCGTCAGCCTTGGTGAAGGACAGGCACGCTGGCGTTGTGTGAGCCTTCGAGTGACGAGGCGATAGACAATGGGTTTGTTGTGTAATCTTGTCAACGGCGAAGCAGGGAGGGGTCATGGCGTTATGGAGGCATACCCAGCAGGCTTGGGTCGAGCTCCCGGAAGCGCTCGCCACGGACGCCGCGCAAGGCTCGGTCGATGGATGGATGGATGCGCAGGAGCGGGGCGGTGGGGCCGACCCGCGCATGCCTCTGTCGCGGGATCGGGTGTTGCGGGCGGTGCTTCGCTTCGTCGATGAGGCCGGCCTTGACGCCGTGACGATGCGGGCTGTCGGCCAGCGCTTGCACGTCGAGGCCATGTTCCTCGACAAGCATGTCACTCACAAGGGGGATATCGTCGACGGTCTCGTTGAGATCGTGTTCTCCGAGATACTTTGCCTTCGGCCTGGGGGTGCCGCCGGGGGGGGCGAAGCGGACCGGATCCGTTGGAAGGGGGCGCCGCCAGGGGGGGCACAATGGGTCCGGACCGTTGAGGGGGCCGCCGGGGCCGCGACGCGCGCTGACTGTCCGCGCCCTGGGCCCACGTCGCCGAAGGTCCTCCTTGATTCCCCATCCACGGCAGCCGCGGTAGGCCCCCGTGGCATAGGTGTTAACCATGCGCGTTCAGGGCCCCAAGCCAGCCCCCAGCAGCCACCACTGCGGTCGTGGTCGTGGTCGTGGTCGTTAACGGCTCAGTCGTGAACGTGAACGTCTCGTCCCGTCAATCGTCGATCAAGGTACCGGCGGAACGTTGACGTCTACGATCGTGTCGTCGACGACCACGACCACGACCACGACCACGACCACGTTCACGTTGGTGAACGCTGGGGGAGGGGGTCGCGCTTGGGGCCCTGAGCGCGACCGAACGACCTCCGCCGCCGCGGCGCTACACGGATCTCCCCGGCCCCACCGGCGGCGGGATCGACCACTCCGCGCTGTCCGACAGCCTGGGCTCTGCCTCCTCCGCCGCGCTCCCGAAGAAGTCCGCGACGTCGTGCCGCCTGGCCTCCGCGTCCGCGCGCCCCAGCTCGATGAGCTTCCGCGTGAACGAGCCGTCGAACAGGAGGTAGCTCGCGAGATCCGCGTCGTTCTCCGCGCCCACGTCCACCAGCGAGAGCAGCCTCCGCATCATCGCCGGGCCGCCCTGCAGCTTGCCCGCCCTCACGTGCTCCGCCGCCAGGCGCCCGAGATCCGCGCTCGGCCGCACCACCAGCGTCTCCACCCGCCGGTACGGCAGCGCCCCGCGCAGCGCCGCCGCTCCGTTGATCGATTGCAGGAAATCCGGGCCGAACGCCTGCTCCCCGTCCTCGATCATGTGGTTCACCCGCGTCAGCACCTCGAAATCGGTCTGGATGTGGTCGAGCAGGAACGCGTTCAGCACCTTGCCGAGCACGAGCGCCATCCCCGGCGGCTTGCCGCTGTCCCCCGCGTCGATGCTCCGCACCTCGCGCGACAGCCCGATCGCCAGGACGTGCGTCGCCCCCAGCCGGAGCGCCGGCGCGATCGGCGTGTTCTGCCGCACGCCCCCGTCCATGTACAGATCGCGGCCGATCCGCACCGGCGGGAACAGGATCGGGATCGCCGCGGACGCGAGCGCGTGCTGCGGGCCTATCAGCGCCCCCCGGATGATCGTCCGCGGCGGCGCCGTCGTCGGCAGCGCCCCGTCCGGGCCCGTCTGCATGAAGATCACCGTGCGGCCCGTCCCGATCTCGGTCGCCGACACGCTCACCGCCGAGAGGTAGCCGTGACGCAGCGTCCGCGCGATCGCGCGCCACGGGATCTCCCGCTCGACGAGCCGCTGCATTGGCGAGACATCGAACAGGCCCACCCCCTCCGACCCGCCCCCGAACAGGAGCTTCGGCATCGAGATCGCCTGCCGGACCCCGAAGCCGAGCACCGTCTCCAGCTTCAGCTGCGTCCACAGGTTGACGAGGCGCCGCACCCCCAGCGTCGGATCGTCGAGGTGCGCCGCGAGGTAACACGCGTTCACCGCGCCCACCGACGTCCCGCACAGGATGTCGATGCGCGGCGGCGCCCCGCGGAGGCGGGCGAACGCGTCGAGGACGTACGACAGCACGCCGACCTCGTACGCGCCCCGCGCGCCTCCGCCCGAGAGGATCACCGCCACCTTGCGCCGCGGCTTCGCCCCGGTCCTCGCGCCCGTTCCCGTCATGCCATCTCCCCGCGGCGGAGCGGGTCGTGCCTCGCGCCCGTTCCCGTCATGCCATCTCCCCGCGGCGGAGCGGGTCGTGCGCCGCCGCCGGTCCGTCCGCCTCCGCGGCGAGGACCCGCCGCACCACGGTGCGCTCCAGGAACAGCGCCCTGAGCCGCGCGTCGCGGATGTAGCCCGCCACCCTCCGCACGTGCGCCGCCGCGCGGTGGTACGCGTCCGTCGAGCTCGCCGGCGCGCCCTTCTGCAGCGCCTCGCAGCAGAGGTCGCGCACCTCGATGCCGTACTCCGAGCTGCCCGCCTCGACAGCGCCGAGCGCCGTCCGCGCGAGCAGCACCCCGGAGTGGACCTCCCCCGCGTCCACCCGCGACGCCGCCTCGATCGCCGTCGCGTGGGCGTGGTAGCTCATCAGCCCCTGCGACTCGGCGAGCTGCCGCGCCTCGGAGGCGTTCGCGATCGCGCCCTGGATATCGCCTCGCGCCCTGGCCAGCAGGCCGCGGACGTTGCGCTCGTGGATCATGTCGTAGACGCTGCCGGTCACCGCGATGAGCGCGCCCGCATCGGCGCAGAGCGTGTGCGCGGCGTCGACGTCGCCCGCCTCGAGGAGGATCCCTGCCGAGCAGAGGAGCGTGTCGGCCCGCGCATCCTGATCGTCATAGCGCTCGTGGGCCTCGCGCGCCCGCTTCATGTACGCAAGGCTCCGCGGTACGTCCCCGAGCTTCGCGTAGGCGTGGCCGATGTTGCTCAACGTTTTGGCGATCTGGAACCGGCCGCCGATCGCGAGATCGATGGAGATCGACGAGAGCCCGACCGCGATCGCGTCCTCGAAGCGCTCGAGCACGAACATCGCCACCGCGAGCGAGTTCTTCGCGCGCGCCTCGCTGCGGCGCGCCCCCACCGCGCGGAACACCGCGATCGCCTCGGCGTAGGCCTCCACCGCCTCCTGCACGCGGCCGACCCGGCGCAGGAGCACCCCCTTCGTGCGCAGCACCTCCGCGCGCGCCCGCGGCGTCAGCCCGCCCGCCTGCGTCACCCGGAGCGCGCGATCCGCCGCGCTGATCGCGCCCTGGACGTCGCCGAGCTCGCGCAGCACCTCCGACAGGATCGTGAGCGCCTCGACCTCGAGCGCGGGGCGGCGCGCGATGCGCGCGATCTCGGCCGCGCGCTGCGCCACCGGCAGGCCGCGGGCGAGGTAGCCGTCGTCGAGGTCGAACCGCGCGGTGCGCACGAGGGCGAGCGCCGCCCAGCGGGCGTGGCCGCTCTCCTTCGCGAGCTGGCGCAGCGCCGCGAGGTGCCGCCGCCGGTCGCGGCGGCGGCCGAGGTGGCGGAAGATCGCCTCCAGCGCCTCGTGCGCGATCATCCGCCGCGTGTCGCCGGTCGGCAGGAGCGACAGCGCGCGCTCGTAGTACCGCCGCGACAGCTGCGCCTGGTGCCCCGCGCGCGCGGCCCGCGCGGCGTCGAGGTAGAGCTCCGCCGCCGGCCCGGGCGCCTCGCCCCGCGCGAGGTGCTGCGCCACGATCGCGGCCGAGAGCCCCTGCGAGAGCGGCGTCGTCGAGAGGTGCTCGCCGAGCCGCCGGTGCATGCGCACGCGGCTCGCGCCGTCGAGCGCGAGGTAGGCCACGTCGCGCACGAGCGGGTGCCGGAAGTCCACCGCCCCGGCGCGGCGATCGCACAGGCCGCGGGCGCAGAGGCGCGTCACCGCCTCGTCGTCGGCGAGCCGCGTCAGGTTCAGGATGTCGTCCTTGAGCAGCGGCCCCCCCGCGACCGCCAGCCAGTTCACGACGTCGTGCTCCGCCGGCGGCAGCTCGCGCAGGCGGTCGCCGATGAGCTGCTCCAGCGTCGAGGGCAGCGGCTCGCCGCGATCCCCCGTCCGGTCGTGGCGCACGAGCTCGTGCCGCCCGCCCGGGTGCTCGACGATCTCCAGCGTGCCCCGCTCGAGGAGCGCGTCGATCATCTCGAGCAGGAAGAACGGGTTGCCGGCGACGCGCGGCACGAGCTCGCCGCAGACGGCCGCCACCCCGTCGCGCACGCCGAGGCGGGCCTCGACGAGGCGCATCTGCTCCTCGGCGCTGAGCCCGCGGAGCTCGATCCGCACGAGCCCCTCGATGAACGGGGTCACGCGCTCCTCGGGGCGCGTGAGGAGCAGCACGAGCACCGGGAGCCGCTCCGCGCGCTGCTTCAGGAGCTCCGAGAGCAGCTCCAGGCTCGGCCGGTCGGCCCACTGGAGGCCGTCGATGACGACGACGAGCGGCTGGTGGCGCGCCAGCGAGCCGAGCAGGTACTTCACGCCCCGCACCACCACGTCGCGGCCGTAGGCGGCCGCTTCCTCCTCGGGGTGCTCGAGCTGCTTGCCCGTGACGAGCTCGGCGAGCCGCGTGACGATGCGCGCGCCGAGCGGCGAGCGCGCGATGGGCCCGAGCAGGGCGCGGATCACGTGGGAGGCGTCGTCGATCGCGTGGTCGAGCCCCATCCCGGTGACGTCGCGGAGCACGTCGCAGACCGTGGCGAGCGGCAGCTCGCTCTTCACGGGCGAGCACTCGACGTGGAGCACGCGCGCGTCGCCGGGGAGCTCCGAGAGGAACGTGGAGATGAGCGCGCTCTTGCCGATGCCCATCTCGCCGACGATGACGCGCGCCACGGACTGGCCGCGGAGCGCGCCGACCGGCGGGATCGAGGGCCTGCTCGAGATGCTCGGGGGCCTGCTCTGCCGGCTCCCCGGCGGCTCGCTCTCGCCGAAGCGCGCGGGCGGCTCGACGTTGCCCTTCACGGGCGGCGAGATCGCCCGGTGGTAGGCCGCGTGCAGATCGGCCCGCTCCGCGTCGCGCCCCACGAGGTCGTTCGGCGAGAGCGCGATCTCCGCCATCCGCTCCTCGCGCGTGAGCGGCCGCTGCAGCGCGTAGAGCCGCATCTGGTGCGGGACCGGGTAGCCGCGGGCGTCGTCGAGGTCGAGCGAGGGCGCGTCGCCCCAGCGGAAGTCGCGGCGGACGAGGCGGTAGACGCCGCCCGCGACCCAGGTCTTGCCGAACGGGGTGCGGCTGCCGATGCGCTCGGCGAGGAAGTTCGCGGGCTCCTTGAGCGCGTGGTTGATGAGGTGCCCCTGCTCGTCGCGCTCGCCGTACGCGATGCCGCGGACGATGCCGATCGCGGCGCGGAGCTCGACGGGCAGGTCCTCCGACGCGCCGGCGAGCGCCTCATGCACGTCGACCGCCAGCGAGGCCGCGTCGGCCGCGGCGCGCGAGGGGTTCGCGAGCAGCCCGACCACCGCGCGCGCGCTCGCGTGCGACTCCCACGACCAGATCGCCCCGTGCTTGAAGGCGATCGCGTCGAGGGTCGTGCGGATCGAGCGCCCGCTGCGCTTGCCGGCGAGCCGGCCCTGCGCCCCGAGCAGCGCGTCGACGCCCTCGATGCGCAGCGTGACCACGGCGACGTGGCGCACCTCGCGCACGGCGCGCGGCGCGCCCGTGCCCTCGGCGTCGCCTCCGGTGCGCGCGGCCGGCACCGCCGCGAGCGTCTGCGGCTGCGCCACGGAGCCGTCGTCGGCGGGCTGCTCCTCCGCGCCCTCCGCGCCCTCCACGCGGCGCGCGGCGCCCTCGCGCGCCTCCTCCGCGCGGTCGCGGCCGAGCAGGTGGGCCACGGTCTGCTCGACCGAGGCGTTGTCGACGAGCTCCTGCCTCGCGAGCAGAGCGCGCGCGACCGCCCCGGCCAGGTCGCGCGCGGTCTGGAAGCGGGCCTCGGGCTCGCGCTCCATGGCGCGCATCACGATCGCCTCGAGCTCCGCGGGGATGTCGCGCGCGTGCGACGACGGCGGGTCGAAGCGGCCCTCCTTCACGGCCTGGAGCAGCGCCTCGTCGTCGAGCTTGCCGTACGGCGAGCGCATGGCGAGCAGCTCGTAGAGCACGACGCCGAGGGCGTAGATGTCGCTGCGCCGGTCGACGCGCTCGCCGCGCGCCTGCTCGGGCGACATGTACCCGAACTTGCCCTTCAGCACGCCGGGCTCCTCGCGGAAGAGGTTGGCGCTGGCGATGCCGAAGTCGGCGATCTTCACGACGCCCTCGAGCGAGAGCAGGATGTTCTGCGGCGAGACGTCGCGGTGGACGATGGCGAGCGGCATGCCGCCCTCGTCCTTGCGCTCGTGGGCGTAGTGCAGCCCCTTCGCCGCCTCGGAGACGATGAACGCCGACACGAGCGGCGGGATCCGCGACTCCTTCTGCTGGGCGGCCCGCATCAGCTTGCCGAGGTCGAAGCCCTCGACGTACTCCATCGAGAGGAGCAGCCCGTCCTCGCCGTGGTCGGAGAACTCGTAGACCTGGACGATGTTCGGGTGGTTCAGGCGCGTGGCGAGGTGGGCCTCCTCCACGAACATCGCGCGGAAGCGCCGCGAGGCCCCGTGCGCGGGGAGGATGCGCTTGACGACGAGGAGCTTGTACGTCCCCTCGGCGCCCCGCTTCTTGGCGAGGAAGACCTCCGCCATGCCGCCAGCGCCGAGGCGGCGCTGGATCTCTAGGTCGGCGAGCTGGGACGGGTGCTTGGCCATGCAGCGAAGCGGCGCGCGGGCGCCCTGGCTGGGAGGCGCCGAGCGCGGTGAATCGGGTGACCGGTGATGAACGAGGTCCGCGCTCGGTTCCCCCGATCCATGGGAGGACTACGGGTTGACCCGCATGGTAGCGTCCCGCCCGCGTCTCCGGGGAGACAACCAGGGTGGAAAGGCGAATCTTTCTGGGTGGCTCGGGGATCCCCGCCGGGGGTGAGCCTGCCTGCGCGCCGCACATCCGCGATGGCGGCGCCGCCAGACCCTGACGTGTCGCTTGCAAGGCGCCCTCCCACGGCGCCCGACACCCGGCCGGTGCTGCGCCAGCAGCAACAAAGCGGTTGCCGAAGCACAGGCCGTCTGTTAAAACGGATGCCGCGTCTGTGATGAGAGACGCCGGGCGTCCGACCCCGGCCGCTGGCTGTTGGCCCATTGGGCCGAGAGGCGGTGGGGTCGTCGTGTGCGCGCGCCTGAAACCTTGAGGGCTTGTAATGGACATTCGCGTGACAGAGGCGGACGTCGTCGTCGTGGGCGGCGGCAGCGCAGGCTCCACTGCAGCGGTGGAGGCGCAACAGCGGTTGCCCCGGGGGAGGGTCGTCCTCCTCGAGAAGGCGCATATCAAGCGGAGCGGCGCCATCGCGATAGGCATGGATGGGCTGAACAACGCCATCATCCCAGGGCACGCGACGCCGGAGCAGTACGTGAAGGAGATCACGGTGGCCAACGACGGCATCGTGAACCAGCGCGCCGTCTATGAATATGCGCGCAACAGCTTCGCGATGATCCAGGAGCTCGATTCCTGGGGCGTGAAGTTCCAGAAGACGCGATCGGGCGATTTCGACGTCAAGAAGGTCCACCACAACGGGAGCTACGTCCTCCCGATGCCCGAGGGCTACGATCTCAAGAAGATCCTGACGCGCATGGTCAAGCGCGCCGGCGTGAAGGTCGTCAACCGCGTGATGGCGACGCGGATCCTCGTGACCGACGGGCACGTCGCCGGGGTGATCGGCTTCGACACCCGGGAAGGACATATCGAGATCATCAAGGCGAGGGCGGTCATCCTGTGCTGCGGCGCCTCGGGGCGGCTCGGGCTGCCGGCGTCGGGCTACCTCCACGGGACGTACGAGAACCCGTCCAACGCGGGAGACGGCTACTCGATGGCGTACCACGCGGGCGCCGAGCTCTCGGGCATCGAGTGCTTCCAGGTGAACCCGCTCATCAAGGACTACAACGGTCCGGCGTGCGCGTACGTGACAGGCCCGCTCGGCGGGCACACGGTCAACGCGCGGGGGCACCGCTTCATCGAGAGCGATTACTGGAGCGGGCAGATGATGCTCGAGTTCTACCGGGAGCTCCACTCCGCGAACGGCCCCGTGTACCTGAAGCTCACCCACCTCGCCCCGGAGACGATCACCGAGGTCGAGCGGGTCCTGCACCAGACGGAGCGCCCGAGCCGCGGGCGCTTCCACGAGGGGAGGGGGCACAGCTACGCGAGCGATCTCGTCGAGATGCACATCTCCGAGATCGGCCTGTGCAGCGGGCACAGCGCGTCGGGGGTCTGGGTCAACGAGAAGGGCGAGACCACGGTGCCCGGGCTCTACGCCGCCGGCGACATGGCGTGCGTGCCGCACAACTACCTGCTCGGCGCGCTCACTTACGGGAAGATCTGCGCCCAGAGCGCGCTCGATTACCTCGAGCGCGCGCCCGCGGTCGAGCCGCTCGCCGCCGCGGTCGACGCCGAGCGGGAGCGCATCCTCGCCCCCCTCTCGCGGCGGAGCGGGGTGGCGCCGCACCAGTACGAATACAAGGTGCGGCGCCTGGTGAACGATTATCTCCAGCCGCCCAAGACGGGGAACAAGATGACGCTCGGGCTCGAGTACTTCCTGCGGGCGAAGGAGGAGCTCGAGGAGGTCACCGCGGAGAGCCCCCACGAGCTCATGCGGGTGATGGAGTGCCATTTCATCCGCGACTGCGCGGAGATGGCGGCGCGCGCGTCGCTGTACCGGACCGAGAGCCGCTGGGGCCTCTACCACTACCGGCTCGATTACCCCGAGATGGACGACCGAAGCTGGTTCACGCACGTGCACCTGAAGAAGGACGAGCGCGGCGAGATGGTCGCCTTCAAGAGGCCGGTGGAGCCTTATCTCTTCCCGATCGACGACGGCGAGCGCGCGGCCTACCACCGGCTGCGCATCCCGGCCGAGGAGCAGCGCGCGTCGGCCTGACGAGCGAGCGAGAACGCGAGAACACGAGGTCAATCAAGCGATGGGTCACCTGCTCAACCGCGAATCCGTCAAGGCGCAGAGCGCCAGGTCCGTGGGCCACGCCGAGGCCGCCGTGCGGCTCGATCTGCCTGTCGTCATCGACGAGGCGTCGTGCATCAAGGGCTGCCGCATCTGCATCGACTCGTGCCCGGTCGATTGCCTCGCGATCGATCCCGAGACGAAGAAGGCCCGAATGGCCTACGACGAGTGCTGGTATTGCCTCGCGTGCGAGATCGATTGCCCCAAAGAGGCCATCACCGTGAAGATCCCCTTTCTCATCCGATAACGACCCCACGGCAGAGACGACATGACACAGCCTTCGCTCGCGCAGGATCTCGAGGGCATCCTCGGGGATCCCGACCCCGGCGCGCGCCAGCTGGCGCTGACGCAGATAGAGGATCTCTCGGATCCGGAGATCATCCACCCCCTGATCGCGGCCGTCCGCGACGAGGATCCGACGGTGCGGGCGCTCGCGCTCGGGCACCTCGAGGATCTCGGCGACGCCCGCGCGGTGCCCGCCGTCGTCGGGGCGCTCGACGACGAGGACGCCCGCGTGCGGGAGGCGGCCGCCACGGCGCTCCGCGAGATCCGCGGGGCAGACGCCGCCACGCACCTCATCGACGCGCTGGGGCACACGAGCCCGTTCGTCCGCACCTCGGTGATCGTGGCGCTCCGCGAGATCCGCGATCCGCGGGCGCTCGCGCCCCTCGAAGGGGCGCTCGGCGACCCGGATCCCGAGGTGCGGCGCGAGGCGGTCCTCGCCCTGGCCTACCTGCGGCGGCCCGAGTCCGCGCCGGCGCTCCGCCCGAGCCTGCGCGATCCCGACGCGCGGGTGCGGCAGGTGGCGATCGGCGCGCTCGAGTCGTTCGGCGCGCGGGGTAATACCGCGCTCGTCCAGGACCTCGTGGGGCTGCTCGCCGATCCGGACTGGCGGGTGCGGGTCGAGGCCGCCATCGTGCTCGGCCGCTCGGCGCACGGCCTCGCGGCGCCGCACCTCCGGAGCGCGCTCGACGACGGCGCCTGGCAGGTCCGGAAGGAGGCGGCGCTCGCGCTCGGGCGGCTCCGGGCCGCCTCGGCCACGGAGGACCTTGTCGGGCTGCTCGGGAGCGATCTCGCGGATCTGCGCAAGGCGGCCGCGCAGGCGCTCGGCGAGATCGAGGCGGCGGCCGCGGAGGCGCCGCTCCGCCGGCTGCTCGGCGACGCCGACGTCGAGGTGCGGAAGGCGGCGGGCCGCGCGCTCGAGGCCATCCGGACGGGAATCGGACGAGGCAACGAACGACATGAGACCTTTGCGAGGGATTGAACCGATGACCAGGGCACTCCGCGCGCTCGCCTTCCTCAGCTTCCTCGCGGCGGTCGTCGCCGGGCTGTCGTGCAAGCCCGAGGCGAAGCAGACGATCCGGATCGCGATCGGGACGCAGGACACGACCATCAATTGCGCCACCGGCGGGCTGCTCATCCGGGAGCTCAAGCTGCTCGAGAAGCACCTGCCGAGGGACGGCAAGTACAAGGACGTCACCTACGAGATCGAGTGGAAGGACTTCACCTCCGGGCCGCCGCTGACGACCGAGATGGTGGCCGAGAAGCTCGATATCGGCGCGATGGCCGACTTCCCCGGCGTGCTGAACGGCGTGGCGTTCCAGAAGCAGGGGAGCCGCAGCCGCTTCATCGCCACGCTCTCCGGCAGCGCGCTGGGGAGCGGCAACGGGATCGTCGTGCCGAGCGACTCCCCGGCCCAGGGCCTGAAGGACCTCAAGGGCAAGCAGATCTCGGTGCCGTTCGGGTCGTCGGCCCACGGCATGCTGCTCCGGGCGATCCGCGATCTCGGCTGGGACCCGGACAGGGACGTGACGCTCGTCTCGCAGTCGCCGGAGGTGGGCGGCTCGTCGCTCAAGGCGAACAAGATCGACGCGCACGCGGATTTCGTCCCGTTCGCTGAGCTCTTCCCCTTCCGCGGCTTCGCCCGGAAGATCTACGACGGCTCCGGCGTGAAGGTGCCGACGGCGCACGGCGTGCTGGTGCGCGAGGCGTACGCGGAGAAATACCCGGAGATCGTCGTGGCCTTCCTCAAGGCGGCGCTCGAGGCCGACCGCCTGTTCGCGGAGGAGCCCGAGAAGTACAGCGAGCTCATCGAGAAGGTGACCGGGGTGGACGCCGAGGTCGCCTACATGTTCCACGGACCGCTCGGCATCCAGACGCGGGACTTCACGATCAAACCCGAGGTCCGCCGCGCCCTCCAGGTGGCGGTCGACACGCTCACGCTGCTGAAGCGCACGGACACGACCCTCGATGTCGGCACGTTCGTGGACGACCGGTACATCCGGCGCGCGGCGGCGGAGCTCGGGCTCGACTACGAGGCGCGGCTCGCGAGCTACGCGAAGCTCCCGCTGTCCGGGAAGGACGCGCTGTCCGGGGAGCCGATCGCCGAGCCGACGCTGGCCGCGCAGATCTGGGTCGCGGGCGAGCCGAAGGTGCGCGCGTACGCCAGCCCGGGCACGGCGCTCGCCGCGCTCGGGCAGCTGACGACCGAGGGCAAGGAGATCCGCGCGGTGTTCGTGCACGATCGCGCGAGCGGGGTGAAGCTCCTGGCCGATCGCGCGTGGTACGCGAGGCGCCCGGACGGCGGCCTGTCGGCGTTCCTGGCGAAGGAGGACGCGGAGCGGTGGGCCGCGGAGAACGGCGCGGCGGTCGTCGACTTCGCGACCCTGCGGGCCGAGCGCGCGAAGCTCACGGCGGCGGCGCCATGACGATGATCTCCGAGCGCAGCGCGCCGGCCGGGGCGGAGCTCGCCGGCGGCGCGGCCTTCGCGCCCGCCGTGGCGAGCGCGGCCCGGCGGGGCGCGCCGTCCCCCGCGCCGGCGACGACGCGCCGCGACCTCCGCCGCGCCTCCCTGCGCGCCCTGTCCGTGGCGGCGTGCGTCGGCCTCTGGCAGTGGGCGTCGATGACCCGCGCGGATCTCGGCGTCGTCACGTTCCTCAACGTGCCTGCGCCGACCGACGTCCTCGCCGCTGCGCGGGAGCTCTTCGCCTCGCCGAAGCTGTGGCAGCACCTCGGGAACAGCGTGTTCCGCGTCCTCGCGGGGTTCGCCGCCGCGGGCGCCACGGGGGTCGTGCTCGGGCTCCTCATCGGCAGGTCGCGGCTCGCCGAGGACACCCTGCTGCCGCCGCTCGAGATCCTGCGCCCCATCCCCGGCGTCGCCTGGCTCCCGCTCGCGATCCTGATGTTCCCGTCGGCCGAGCTGAGCATGATCTTCATCACGTACATGGGCGCGCTGTTCCCGATCCTGATCGCGACGATCCACGGCGTGGGCGCGCTCGATCCGCGGCTCATCGCGAGCTCCCGCAGCCTGGGCGCGCGCCCGCTCCGCCTGTTCCTCGAGGTGGTCCTGCCGGGCGCGCTGCCGAGCATCGTCACGGGGATGAGCATCGGCATGGGGACGTCCTGGTTCTGCCTCGTGACCGCCGAGATGATCGGGGGGCAGTACGGCATCGGCTACTTCACCTGGGAGTCGTACAACTTGCAGCGTTATCCGGACATCGTCCTCGGCATGCTGCTCATCGGCCTGCTCGGCATGCTCAGCAGCGCGCTCGTCCTGCGGGCCGGCGCGTGGCTCACCCCGTGGCAAGAGCCCCAGGAGAAGGGCCGATGACGCTCGACGCGAACCGCGCGGCGGCGCGCCGGGAGAGCCCGGGGGGCGCCGTGGAGATCCGCGGCCTGTCCGTGGCCCTCGGGACGGGCGCCCGCCGCGTCGAGGCGGTGCGCGACCTCGACCTCCGCGTCGAGGGCGGCGAGCTCGTGAGCCTCCTCGGCCCGTCCGGGTGCGGGAAGTCGACGATCCTGAACGCCGTCGCCGGGTACGTGGCGCCGGAGCGCGGCAGCATCGTCGTCGGCGGCGAGCGGGTCGAGGGGCCGGGGCCGGCGCGCGGCATGGTCTTCCAGCAGAGCTCGCTGCTCCCCTGGAAGACGGTGCTGAACAACGTCGGCTTCGGCCTCAAGGTGCGCGGCGTCCCCGAGCGCGAGCGCCGGGAGGCGTCCAGGCGCCTGCTCTCGCTCGTCGGGCTGTCGGGGTTCGAGGACGCCTATCCGGCGCAGCTCTCCGGCGGCATGCAGCAGCGCGTGGAGATCGCGCGCGTGCTGATCACGGAGCCGCGCGTCGTGCTGATGGACGAGCCGTTCAGCGCGCTGGACGCCCAGACCAGGCTCTCGATGCAGGAGCTCTTGCTCGACGTCTTCCGCCAGGTGCGCACGACGGTGCTGTTCGTCACGCACGACATCGACGAGGCCATCTTCCTGTCCGACCGCATCGCCCTCATGACCCGCCGCCCCTGCCGCGTCGGCGCGGAGATCGCGGTGCCGTTCGGGAGGCCGAGGACCGCGGCGATCGTGGGCTCCGGCGAGTTCGCGGCGATCAAGCGGCGGTGCCTCGAGGCCCTCCGCGACGAGCGCGCGGCCGCCGCGCACCGCCACGACCTGGAGGCCCAGACCAGCGCGTGAGGCGCGGGCCGGCGCGCCGGGCCCGGGCCGCGGGGGCGCGGCGCCTCGGGTCCGGCGGGTCCGGTCCTCTCGTACGCGCTTGATGTCCCGGGCGTTCCTCCTTACTACCGAGGCCGAGAGGAGTGATCCCGATGCTCAAGAGATTCCTGCGGGTAACCGACGTGCCGTTCTCGGCCTCGGTCGGGCTGCTCGCGCTGCGCGTCGTTATCGGCGTCGCGTTCATGTTTCACGGCTGGGGGAAGATCCAGGCCCCCTTCAGCTGGATGGGGCCCACCGCGCCCGTTCCGGGGTTCTTGCAAGGGCTGGCCGCGCTCTCGGAGTTCGGGGGCGGCCTTGCCTGGATCCTCGGCCTCCTGACGCCGGTCGCGTCGCTGGGCCTCGTCGCCACCATGGTCGTCGCGGTCTTGATGCACGTGTCGCGCGGCGATCCGTTCTTCGCGATGGGCGGACCCGCTTACGAGACGGCGGCGGTCTACCTCGCCATCTCCGTTGCGCTCCTCCTCGTCGGGCCGGGGAGGCTCTCCGTCGACGCGGCGGTCTTCGGGACGAAGCAGCGCTGAGCGCTCGCGCGCGCCCTCGCGCGATCCGCGCGAGGGCATCGCCGCCCGAGCTCGTGCGTCGGAGCCGAGCGCCGCTGCGCGCTCCGTCCGGCACGGCGGATGAGGTCGGCGCAGGCCGGAGCGCCTGATCCATCTGCGTCGGACAGCGCGTGCGCCGTCCGGTTTGCGCGTCTGAATTGCGCAGGTGGAGCCGCGCCGTCCCGGTAGCCCGGCACTATGCTCTGGCCGGGAGGACCCGATGGGAGACGGGGCGATGGTGCCTTCGAGCGGCGCGCGACGCGGTGTCGCCGTCGCGGCAACCTGCTCGCTCGTCCTTGGGTGCGTCGCCCTGCTCGGCTGGTGGATCGGGTCGACCACCCTCATCTCCATCGCGGACGGCCTGCCGAGCATGGTGCCCAACACCGCGGCGGCGCTCGTCCTGTCGAGCGTGTCGCTCTGGGTGCTGGGCGTGCGCGAGCGTCCGGCGCCGGTCCGCCGGCTGGGACAGGCGTGCGCCGCCGTCGTGATCGCGCTCGGCCTGGCGATCCTCGTGGAGTACGCCTTCGCGCGCGATTTCGGCGTCGATCGCCTGCTGCCCGCGGGGCGCATGGATTCCCCTGGCAAGCTCCCCGGCAGGCCCTCGCCGAACACCGCGCTCTGCTTAATCCTGATCGGCCTATCGCTCCTCTCGCTGCCCGTGAAGACGCGGCGAGCGTGCCTGCTCTCGGAGTGGAGCGCGCTCCTGGCCGCGGCGCTCGCGCTCGCCGCGCTGACTGGCTACGTGTTCGGCGTCGACTACTTCTACGGGCTTCCGGCGCTGCTCCCGTTCACGGGCATGGCGCTCCACACCGCGATCGCCTTTCTTGCCCTCTGCGCCGGGCTCCTCATGGCGCGGCCCGATTGCACGGCGCTCGCCACGCTGACGGCCAGCCGGCCCGGAGGCATCCTGCTGCGGCGCTTCCTGCCCTACGTCGTCCTCGTTCCGCTCGTGATCGGCCGTCTCGTCCTGGTCGGCGCGGATCGGGGGGCATACCCCCTCGCGGCGTCGTTCTGGTTCGCCTCCGCCATCACGACGCTCCTGCTCGGGGCCATGCTCTGGGTCAGCGCGGCGCGCATGAACCTCCTCGACGAGGCGCGGCAGCGCGCCGAGGAGGAGCGCGCCTTCCTCGCGACCGTCGCGCAGTCCTCGGACGACGCCGTGATGGGCACCGCCCTCGACGGGACCGTCCTGAGCTGGAACCCCGCGGCGGAGCGCCTTTTCGGCTACGACGCCAGCGAGGTGATCGGGAAGACGCTGCCCGTCCTGTGCCTGCCCGAGCGCGCCGGCGAGGCGGAGGCCGTCCTCGCGCGCCTGCGCCGCGGCGAGCGCGTCGAGCGCTTCGAGGCCGTGAGCCGGACCAAGGGCGGGGCGAGCATCGATATCGAGGTCACGGTGTCGTCGATCGCGGACGCATCGGGCCACGTCACCGGCGTCTCGATGATCTGCCGAGACATCGGGCGCCGCAAGGCGATGGACGCCGAGATCGCGAGCGCTCACGAGGCGGAGCGGCGTATCCGCTCGCAGCTCGAGGCCATCGGCACCGCGAGCGCGGCGGTCTCGGAGGCGCTGGCGCGCCTGCCGCGCTCCGAGTCGGGGGTGCGCTCCGTGCTGGAGGTCTTGACGCGGCACGCGAAGGAGATCGTGGGCGCCGACTACGCGGCGCTCGGCATCGGAGAGGACAGCCAGCGGCAGTTCGACGCCTGGGTCCCGAGCGGCGTCCCCGCGGAGCGGATCGCGCAGATCGGCGCGCTCCCGCGGCCCGTGGGCGTCCTCGGGGCGGTGGTCCGCGAGGGCCGAACGATCCGGCTCGCCGACGTCCGCGCGCACCCCGCCTATATCGGCCTGCCGCCGCACCACGACCCGATCGAGGCATTCCTGGGCGTGCCGATCCGGTTTCACGGCCGGAGCGTGGGCAACCTGTACCTTGGCAAGCGCCCCGGCCGCCCGCCGTTCACCGAGGACGACGAGCGCGTCGCGGACCTGCTCGCCGACCGGACCTGCGGCGCCCTCGAGACCGCGCGGCTGTACCGGGCCGAGGCGAACGAGCGAAAGCGGCTCGAGGCGATCGTGCAGCAGCTGCCTGAAGCGGCGATCCTCGTCGACGCCAAGGGGCGGCTCATCAGCTGCAACAAACTGGCGCTCCAGTACGCGTCGAGCGTCGTGGACGAGCCCGATCCCTGGGGCAACCGGCTGAGTTTCGAGCACAGGACGCCGGCGGGAGAGCCCCTCGTCTGGGACGAGCGCCCGCTGATCCGGGCCCTTGAGCGCGGGGAGGTCGTGGCGGGCGCCGAAGGGCTTCTGCGGCGCGCCGACCGGGGCCTCGTCCCGGTGCTGGTCAACGCGGCGCCGGTGCGCTCGGACGACGGCGAGCTCCAGGGCGCCGTCGCCGTCTTTCAGGACATCTCGGCGCTCAAGGAGATGGAGCGGCAGCGTCAGGAGTGGATCGGCGTCATCGCTCACGATCTCCGCCAGCCCATCCAGGTCATCGCGACCGCGAGCCAGCTCCTGGGTCGCGCGGCGGACGAGCAGGCCGTCGCCGACGGTCGAAAACAGCTCGACAGGATCACCTCGTCCATCGAGCGGCTGCGCCGCATGATCGACGACCTCCTCGACGCCTCGCGGATCGAGGCGCGGCAGCTCACGCTGGATCGTTCGCCGGTCAATCTGCGCGCGCAGCTCGGCGAGATCCTCGAGAAGTCGGCCGAGGTGACCGCGGGCCACGCCCTGCGCCTGGAGGTGAAGGGCGATGTGCCCGCCGTCCTGGCGGACCCCGGGCGGCTGGAGCAGATCGTCACCAACCTGCTCTCCAACGCGGCCAAGTACGGTCGACCGGAGGGCGACATCGCGGTCACGGTCAGCGCAGAGCGGGCCAGCGCGCACATCGCGGTGACCAACTGGGGCGGTGGTATCTCGGAGGCGTCGCTCCCGTACCTGTTCAAGCGCTTCTCGCGCGCGCCCGAGGTCGATCCGCGCAGCGTCCGCGGCGTCGGTCTCGGCCTCTACATCACGAAGGGCCTCGTGGAGGCCCACGGCGGCACCATCTCCGTCGAGAGCAGCCCTGGCGGCGCGACGACATTCCGCTTCTCGCTGCCGTTCGCGCCCGAGTTCGCGCGAGCCGCCGGGGCGTAGCGCGCAGGCAGCCCCTCTCTGCCCCTCTCTCCTGGTTCCTGCTCCACCGGCGACCCCATCCCGAGAAGGAGGCTCTCAGGCGGGCTCGTCAATCCGCCATCGGCGAGCTCGTCAATTAATCCTCCCAATCCTCCCAACATTGAATAGACGTTCGTCCTGCCGCTGTCCGTTCTCCGTATTCCGTTTTGCGGTGCTGCCATCCTTTCGCAGGTTTCTACGGCTCAGATCGTCAGAATGATGGCAGAAGGAACTTCCTGAGGTTCGTATCCTTGCTACACCTGAGATCCGCTCCGGCCCGACGCCGGAGCAGTAAGGTGGCGCAGCAGTGAATTCCTGGTTCTTGCAGGTGAGTAAGCGGCTGGGGCCCGCGGGGCGCCGGCTCTGGGTGCTTGGGTTCATGGGGGTGGTGCTTGCGGTCACGCTGGGGCTCGCGCTGCGCGCGGCTCGCGAGTCGTCCGCGCAGCGCACGGCGACGTACACGGAGCTCCTCCAGATCGCGCAGGCGGGGCAGGCGACCGCGGTCGAGGTGAGCGGGGATCGCTTCCTCGTGCGTCAGGCGGGCGGCGCCGCGGTGACGGCCGTCGTCGACGAGCCGACGCTCCGGCAGGAGCTGGTCTCCCGGTTCGCGGGCGCCGGCGCCTCGGTCGACTTCGCCTCCCAGGAGGATCCGTCGCGCGCCGCGTCCGCGGTGCTCCCGGTGGTCGTGCTGGCCGCGGTCGGCTTCGCGCTCTTCACGGTGAGCCGGCGGCGCAGCCCGAAGGTCTTCTCGGACGTGAAGGCCGGGGCGGCGCGGGCGGCGGTGCGCTTCGCCGACGTCGCGGGGATGCACGAGGTCAAGCAGGAGCTCGCCGAGACGGTCGAGTTCCTGAAGAGCCCCGATCGCTTCGCGCGCCTCGGCGGCCGCCCGCCGCGCGGCGTGCTGCTGACGGGCGAGCCCGGGACCGGCAAGACGCTGCTCGCGCGCGCCGTCGCGTGCGAGGCGGGCGTGCGGTTCCTCTCGGCGTCGGGGTCGAGCTTCCAGGAGATGTTCGTCGGCGTGGGCGCCTCCCGCGTCCGCGCGCTCTTCGCCGAGGCGCGCAAGTCCGCGCCGTGCATCGTCTTCATCGACGAGATCGACGCCGTGGGGCGGGCTCGCGCGAAGGGGCACGGCGACTCCGCCTCCGCGGAGCACGACCAGACGCTGAACCAGCTGCTCGTCGAGATGGACGGGTTTGACCACGAGACCGGCATCGTGGTCATCGCGTCGACCAACCGCGCCGACATGCTCGACCCGGCGCTGCTCCGGCCGGGGCGCTTCGACCGCAAGGTCACCGTGCCGCTCCCCGACGTGCGCGGCCGCGAGGAGATCCTCAACGTCCACGCCGGGCCGATCCCGCTCCAGGGGGAGGTCGATCTCAGCTACATCGCCCGCGGCACGCCGGGCTTCTCGGGCGCCGACCTGGCCAACCTCCTGAACGAGGCGGCCATCCTCGCGGCCCGCGAGGGCGCCGACGCGGTGGACCCGACGCACATCGACCGCGCGCGCGACCGGGTGCTCATGGGGCTCGAGCGCAAGGGGGTGCTCGTCGACGAGGACGAGCGTTATGCGACCGCCGTCCACGAGGCCGGGCACGTCGCGGTCGGGCTCCTCGCGCCGAGCTGCGATCCCGTGCACAAGGTGTCGATCCTGCCGCGGGGCCGCGCGCTCGGCGTGACCCAGGCGCTGCCCGAGAAGGATCGGCTGATGTACCGGAAAGAGTACCTCGAGGATCAGATCTGCATGCTGATGGGCGGCCGCGCCGCCGAGATGGTCGTCCTCGGGACGATGACGGCGGGCGCCTCGGACGACATCCAGCGCGCCTCGACGATCGCGTGGAAGATGGTCGCGGAGCTCGGCATGAGCCACCTCGGCCCCATCTGCGTCGGCGACGGGCACCCCTCGCGGAGCCCGGCCCTGCTCGACCGGGTCGACGAGACGGCGCGGGCGCTCACGGAAGCGCAGCTCTCGCGCGCCATCGAGATCGTGAGGTCCCGGCGCGGCGAGATCGAGGCGCTCGTCAGGGCGCTCCTCGAGAAGGAGACGCTCGGCATGGACGAGATCCAGGCCTGTTTCCCGGCCGATCGCAGGCCGCGCCCCGAAGGCCAGGCCGCCTGACCGGCGGAGGCTCGAGGACGCCGGAAAGGGAAGTCCTTTTCAGGCGTCCTCGGCGGCAGGCCGCCCGCTCGCCGCGAGCGCGTCCGGCGCTCTCCGCTCTCCCCTCTCGCCGCCGGACTCGACCCTTCCCCCTGCAGCCCAGCCGTCTCCTCTCGTCTCCGACGCTCCCGCGCGTGTGGCTGGCGTGTGAAGAGCCTGTTGTCCGAGATACGTTGTGCTCGGAAAGCTCGCTTCCCGGCCGCGCGCGCCGGATCCGAGCCGGTGCGGGGGCTTTGAGCCGCGGCGCGTCGCGCCTTCTTTTCCGTCCGGAGAGGGCAAATCTCCCCTTGCGATTGCCGGGCAAGCTGGTGAAGTGTGGCCACTTGCATGCATGGATTCCGTTTCGTTCGCGTGTCTCTCGACAGGGCACCCTCTCCGCGTTCGCCGATGGCCAGGCCTCTCTCCGGCCGCTCCCTGAGCCCGGCGCGGCCGTCGCGGGCTCTCCTGCCCCGCGTAGGTTCGGAGGCGTGCGGTGCCTGAGCCTCGGATACTGATCCTGTCGAACAGAGATCCGGAGGAAGTCGTCGACGAGCCGCCACTCGCGCAGCGGGTGGGGAGCGGGCGGCTCCGGCTCGGTCGCGAGGACGGCAGCGCGGTGGTCGCGGAGAGCGTGCTCGCGGCCCTCGCCGCGGCCCCGGGCGTGCGCGTGGCGCACCGGCCTGTGCTCCGGCCGAGCGAGGTGCTCGCGGCCATCGGCGACCATCGCCCGGACGTGATCTTCAACCTGTGCGAGGCGCTCGACGGCGACAGCCGCCACGAGGTCATGTGCGCGTGGCTGCTCGCGGGGCTCGATCTCCGCTTCACGGGCAGCGATCACGTCGCGCTCCGGAGCTGCCTGCACAAGGCCGAGGCGAACCGGATCCTCGCGCGCGCCGGCGTGCGCGTGCCGGCGACGGTGCGGGTCGAAGGCCCGGATCGCATCCCGGAGGTCGCGTTCCCGGTCATCGTCAAGCCGGAGCGCGAGGACGGCTCGATGGGCATCGATCGTGGCTCGGTCGTCCACGATCGCAGGGCGCTCCGCGACCAGGTCGCCGCGGTCGTCGCGCAGTGCCGCCAGCCGGTGGTGGTGCAGCGTTACGTGCACGGGCGGGAGATCTCGGTCTCGCTGCTCGGGTGGCCGACGCCGCGCGTGCTGCCGCCCGGCGAGGTCACCTTTCAGGGCCTGCCAGAGGGGCACCCGCACGTGGTCACGTACGAGTCGAAGTGGCGCCCGGAGACCGCCGCGTCGATCGGGACGCCCTCCTCGGCGGCGGTGCTGCGGCCGCTCGATCTGCGCCGGGTCGTCGCCGTGGGCCGCCGCGCGTTCGAGGTGCTCGGGCTGCGCGACTACGGCCGCGTGGACGTGCGGCTCGACGAGCGCGGCACGCCGCACGTCATCGACGTCAACCCGAACTGCGATCTCTCGCCGGACGCCGGCTTCGCGCGGGCGGCGGCGCGCGCCGGCCTGTCGTACGCCGACGTCGTCTGGGAGATCCTCCGCGCGGCGCTCGCCCGCGGCGCGCGCCACGACGATCTGCTCCGCGCGCGCGGCCGCGCGCCGGCGCGCGGCCGCGCGCCGGCGCGCGGCCGCGCCGCGGCGCGCTCCGCTGCCCGCGGCGCCCTCGCCGCCGCGCCCGAGGCGCCGTGATCACCCAGCGCGGCCTCCGCGCGGAAGATCGGCCGCTCATCGCCGCGCTGCTCGAGTCGGTCCCGGCGTTCACCGACGACGAGCGCGCGGTGGCGCTGGAGCTCGTCGACGTGACGCTCGGCCAGCCTTCGACGGACGGTTATGGCTACCGGTTCGTGCTGAGCTTCCAGGGCGCCTCGGGCGGCGACGGGGCGCCGCGGCTCCTCGGGTACCTCTGCTACGGCCGCACGCCGATGACGCAGTCCACGTACGACCTGTACTGGATCGCGACCTCGCCCGATTTCGCCCGGTCGGGGGTGGCGCGGGGGCTCGTGGCCACGATGGAGAGCGAGATCGCGCGCGAGGGCGGCGGCCTCGTGCGCGTGGAGACGGGCAGCCGGGAGGGGCACGGCGCGGCGGTGCGCTTCTACGACGCGGTGCAGTTCACGCGGGCGGCGGTCCTCGCCGACTTCTACGCGCCGGGCGACGATCTCATGATCTACACGAAGCGGGTCGCCCCGGCGGCGCCGGCGCGCGGCGAGGCGTCCGCGCGCGGCGAGGCGCCGGCGCGCGGCGAGGCGCCCGCGCGCGGCGAGGCGCCGGCGCGCGGCGATACGCCGCCGCCGGGCGAGCCTGCGCTCTACGACGCGGCGTTCGGCTACCGCGACTACGCCGCCGAGCGCGACTTCCTGCTCGCGTGCGCGCGCCGCTTCGGCGGCCGCCCGGTGCAGCGCGTCCTCTCGTGGGCCTGCGGGCCCGCGCGGCACCTGGAGGCCTTCGCGGAGCTCGGCGTCGGCTGCGCCGGCGCGGACGGCTCGGCGGCGATGATCGCCTTTGCGGAGCGCGCCGCGGGCGCCCGCGGCGCCGGGGCGTGCATCCGCTTCTCGTGCGCGGAGCTCGACGAGCGCCCGGACGTCGCGCCGGTCGATCTCTCGTTCGTGCCGCTCTCGGCGATCCACCAGCTGGCCACGCCGGCGGCGCTCGAGCGCCACCTCCGGCTCGCCGCCTCGCTGCTCCTGCCGGGCGGCGTCCACGTCATCGAGGCGACCCACCCCGCCGATCTCACGCCGTCCGGCGTGAACAGGACGGAGTGGACCGAGCTGCGTGGCGAGCAGTCGATCGACGCTCGGTTCCGCATCCACATCGAGCGGTCGACGCCCGATCGCGTGGTGCCCGTGACCCTCGAGGTGGTGTGCGCGGCCCGGCGCAACGGCGGCGCGCCGAGGGAGCTCTCGTCGATCCGGCAGGAGGCGACGTGGTACGTCCCGGACCTCGCCGGGTGGCGGCGCGTCGCGGAGCGGGTGCCGGAGCTCTCGCTGGTGGCGACGCTCGGCGACTTCAACGTCGACGTGCCGTTCGAGCACGCCGCGGCGTGGCGGCTGATCCTGGTGCTGAAGCGTCTCTGATCGACGCCGGGTGCGCCTGCGGTGGGCGCTTCCAGCGGGATCAGTTCAGGTCCCAGAAGTACTTGCCCCCGCTCGGCGGCGGCTCGTCCGCGCCGCCGCCGGGGCCGCCCGTGTCTCCGTCGCGCGTCAGCTGGAGCACCTCCTCGAGCGAGCTCGCCTCCTCGCGCCAGTACGCCTCCGTGCCGAAGTGCGGAAAGGTCCTCGGGAAGATGGGGTCGTGCCATCGCCGCGCGATCCACGCCGCGTAGTGGATCATGCGGAGCCCTCGGAGCGGCTCGATCAGCCCGAGGGTCGAGCGGTCGAAGCGGCGGAGCTCCTCGTAGCCCTCGATGAAGAGCTCGCGCTGCTGCCGGGCGGCCTCGTCGCGGCCGGGGAGGAGGAGCCACAGGTCCTGCACGGCGGGGCCGACGACCATGTCGTCGAAGTCGAGCACGCGGAGCGCGCCGTCGCGCAGGAGCAGGTTGCCCGGGTGCAGATCGCCGTGGATGCGGTGCACGTCGACGCCGCGCAGGCGCTCCTCGGCCGCGTCCGCGACGGCGCGCGCGGCCGCGAGGTACCGCCGCTCGACGGCCGCGGGGATGAGCTTGCGCTCGACGAGCCAGCCGAGGTCCTCGCGCGCGTAGGTGTCGGCGGAGAGCCGGACGCGGTGCTCGGCGGCGCTGGCCGCGCCCACGTTGTGGATGCGGGCGGCGAGCCTGCCGAGGCGCACGAACAGCTCGTCGCCGAGCTCGTCGGGGGCGCGGCCGCCCATGCGCTCGAAGAGGCAGTAGGGGATGTGGTCGATCTGCTTGAGCGTCTCGCCGTCGGGGAACGGGCGCGTCGGGCAGACGGGGATCTCGGCGTCCGCCAGCTCCGCGAGGAACCGGTGCTCCTCGAGGATCTGCTCCCGCGTCCAGCGCCCCGGCCGGTAGAACTTGGCGATGACGCGGGTGCGATCCTCGCGCTCGACCTCGTAGACGCGGTTCTCGAACGAGTTCAGCGGGTAGCAGACGCGGTTGCAGTGGACGCCCGCGGCCTCGACGGCCTCGATCACCTTGTGCGGCGTCAGCGACAGGAAGAGGTCGGTCGGGGTGGTGGTGCTCATGGTGGGGAGAGTTGAGCACCGACCGGCGTCGCGCTCGACGAGAACTTTCGCCGCGCGCTCCTGGAAGCCGTCGCCGCGCGGCGAGCGCCGTTGCCGCGCGGCGAGCGCCGTTGCCGCGCGGCGAGCGCCATTACCGGGCGGGCCCAGGGGCGCTGTGTCAAGCGCGGCCGTGATACGCTATCCTGAGGACCTCATGATGGAAGAAACGCAGCTTTCGTTTCGTCACCTCGAGATCAGCAGGCTCGAGGCGATGGTCGAGATCATGTTCCTCGCCGCATACGCTGACGGATCCATCAACGAGGCCGAGCGCGCCGAGCTCGCGCGGCACGTGACGGCCATGAGCGAGGGGCGGCTCGGGGCCGACCTCGTCGAGTCGCTCATCTCCATCATCGAGCGATCGGTGCGCGACGAGGGCAGGAGCGGCCGCTTCGCGGCGCTGCGCGTCCGCCTGCCCGACGTGCGGATGCGCGAGGCCGCGATCGAGCTGGCCGTCCGCCTCGTGGCCGCTGACGGCGTGATCCACGAGAGCGAGCACGCGCTGCTCGTCGAGGCGGCCAGGGCCCTCGAGGTGCCGATCGCGTTCAAGGGGCGCGTCGTGCCCGGCTCCGCCCGCTGAGCGGCGCGAGGGGGCGACCGCGCCGCGGCGATCCCGGCGCGCGCCCCGTGGGTGCCTCGCTGGCTATCGGGCGATCCTGACCGACATCCTGTGTCGATGTACCCGTAGAGCGCCGGTGTGGCGCGCAGGGAATGCGTCGTGCGACGACCGTTGCGCCGACGGATCGGTCGCGCGCTCGTCCCGGGACCGCGCCGGCGGACGACGCGCTGCGGCCACGGAAGACGCGCGCGCCGGTCGCGGCGGACGGCGCGCAGCCTCCGGGGCGAGCCGATGGCCGCGGGCGCCGGATCTGATGCCTCCACACCGCAATCCCGGCGCCGCGGCGGGCGGGAAAGAGGCGGATCTGCGGCGATTTTCATCGGCCTGCTCCTTGCAGCACACGTGGGCAAGGATATGGACAGCCACCGAACTGACAGCTCCACGACGCCACATGGCGGCTCGATGGATCCCGCGTCGAATCGATCCCGCCCCCCGAGCGGGGGCCGAGCCTCTCAGCGTGCATACCGCTCGCCGCGGTCTCCGCGCTGGCCCTCGTCTCACCGCCCTCCGTTCGAGCCAGTCGACCTCCGGACGTCGGGCCGCCTGTCGCGGCCGTCCGGCTCGGCCTTCCGTCATGGCGGGGACGTCGCGCCGCTGGAGACGCCGAGCGACGCTCCGGCCACCCCGGCGAGCGTACCGCCCGCCACGCTGCGGACCGGGCTTGCCGGAGCGCCGTCCGCTGCCGCCCTGGCGGTTCCTGCGAACGACCCGTGCTCCGCCGCGCTGCGGCGCTACGCCCCAGGCGACGTCCTCGGGGGGCGCTATCGCCTCACAGAGCTCCTCGGAGAGGGCAGCATGGGCGCCGTGTGGAAGGCGCGGAATCTCTCCCTGAGCCTTGATGTCGCGCTGAAGCTCATCCGTCGCGACTGCGCCGTCCCCGAGGCCACCTCGCGGCTGATCCGGGAGGCGCAGGCGACGGCGCGGGTGTCGCACCGCGCCGCGGTGCGGATCTTCGATCTCTGCTTCACGGAGGAGGGAGAGCCGTTCGCGGTGATGGAGCTCCTCCAGGGCCGGTCGCTCGCCCAGGCGCTCGCCGAATCGGGCGCGATGTCGCCCATCTCCGCGGTCCAGCTGCTCCTTCCCGTGATCGGCGCGCTCGGCGCGGCGCACGGCGCGGGGGTCGTGCACCGGGACGTGAAGCCGGCGAACATCGTCCTCGTGCGCGAGGGCCGCCGCACCGTCCCCAAGCTGATCGACTTCGGGATCGCGTTCACCGCGGTGCGCGCGGCGGGCGACGAGCGGAGGGAAACGCTGGTCGGGAGCCCGGCCTACATGGCGCCCGAGCAGGTCCGCGGCGGGCAGGAGTCGGACGCGCGCGCCGACGTGTGGAGCGCGTGCGTCGTGCTCTACGAGCTCGTGAGCAGCTGTCGCCCGTTCGGCGGCCCGAGCAGCATCTCCATCGTGCACGACGTGCTGCGCGCCGCCCCGCCGCGCCCGGAGGCCCTCGAGCTGCACCCGCGGCTCTGGGAGATCATCGAGCGCGGCCTGGCCAAGGACCCTGACGGGCGCTTCACGACCATGGCCGCGCTCGGCCGCGCGCTGGCCCAGTGGGCGATCGCGGCCGGGGTCGCCCACGACGTGACGGGCGCGTCCCTCGTCGACTACTGGCTGTCGTGAGAGGGGCTCTCAGTACGTCACGCCGCAGCCCTTCGCGTCGGCGAAGGCCTTGATCGTCTCGAGCTCGGCCGTGGTCGCGTCGCTGTAGGCCCAGCTGATCGCGCCCGCGTATCCCTGGCTGTACCAGCTCTCCAGGAGCGTCGGCAAAGCGGCCGTCGCCAGGCCGGCGATCGGGAAATCCCCCATGATGACGGGCTTGTCTGTGATGCCGTAGTCCTCGGGCGACTGGTTGTAGGGCCAGTACAGGTTGACCCGGTCGTTGATATGAAAGGTGTAGAAATCGACGTCGGTGTTGCGCCAGGACCGCGCCCACTTCATCGACGCCGAGCCGATCGTGACGAGCGCCGTGCTCTCCGCGCGCAGCGCCCGGATGGCCTCGCCGAGGAACGCCGTCATCTGCGCGTGCTCGATCGGATCCACCTGGGCGTCGGGCTCGTAGCGAGGGCCGTCGTCCGGGCTCGGTCCGGTCATGGCCAGCTCGGGCTCGTTGATCACGTCCCACGCGACCATCCGGTGCCGGTAGGGGCTCTGCGCGACGGCCCTGGCGATCGGCCGGACGACCTTGTCTATCAGCTTCGCGCGCCGCTTTGCGTCCTTCACGATGGGGGTGATACCGACGGTCTTCACGTCGGCGTCGAGCCGCGTCGGGTGGAAGTTGTCGAAGGAGAACAGGCAGAACACCAGGTTGACGTCCGCCTGCTCGGCGAGCTCGAGCGCCTTCTGGACGTCGCTCCGCGTCGTCCCGCCGAGGCCGGTCGGGTTCTCGCTCGTGTCGAAGACGACGCTCTCGCCCCGGATCTCCGGCAGCATCCACCACCGCACGACGCTCGCCCCGTGAGCACGGATGTCGGCGAGGTTCTTCGCGTGCGTCTCCACCTCGGCCGCGACGCCGCGCTTGTCCCACGCGGCGATGCCGCCGAAGTCGCCGGCGAAGTTGTGCCACGCATAGTTCATTCCGAACATGAAGCGCTTCTTGCAGCCGATCGTGATACCAGCGCTCTCAGCGGGGCACTCGTCGACACACTCCATGGTGTCGATCGGCGCGCCTCCCTGTCCTCCGTGGCCACCCTCGGAGGAAGCGCTCTCGCCGCCTCCGCCGCCGGCGCCGCCAGCGCCCTTGCCGGCCGCCCCGCCAGCAGGCGGGCTCACGCCAGTGCAGGCGACGAGGACCAGCGCGGCTATTGCGATGAGCGCGCGGAGACCCGGTGGGCAACGGAGTGTGTTCATAAGGACAGCGGGGTGATGGTACGCGTGCTGTCACGCAAACGCCATCGGATTCCCTGTTGCGCCGGTCGAGGACAGCGTCTGGCGAGATTGGCCAGATTGGCGAGACTGGCGAGATGCGCGACGTCGCGAGAAGGCGCGCTCGCTGTGCCCTCGCAATACCGGTTGTCCTCCCCACGAACAGTGCGTGTCGTCTGTGGGGTGGAGTGAGAGAGAGGGCGCCGGGCGCGCAGACGGGGCTCGTTTGGGGTGGGGGCGCGGGCAGCGAGCGGGCTGCGCGATGCGGGCAGGCCGGGCGGCGCAATGCGGGCAGGCTGGACGGCGGGCGACGCGGGGCGGCGCCGGCGGGGTTCCCCTTGAAACCTGCTTCCCCGCCCGGCTATGGGAGGGGCTCGGGCGCCGCTCGGGCCCCGAACGCCCCGCTTGCGGGAGGAGAACCACCGATCATGAAAGCGCGCGCAGCCGTGGCCCACAAGGCCGGCGAGAAGCTGACGGTCGAGGACGTTCAGGTGGAGGGCCCTCGCGAGGGCGAGGTCCTCATCGAGATCAAGGCAACGGGCGTCTGTCACACCGACGCTTACACGCTCTCAGGCAAGGATCCGGAGGGACTCTTCCCCGCGATCCTCGGCCATGAGGGCGCGGGCGTCGTCGTCGACGTCGGGCCGTCCGTGAAGAGCCTCAAGAAAGGCGATCACGTGATTCCCCTCTACACGCCCGAGTGCCGGCAGTGCTCTTATTGTACGAGCGGAAAGACCAACCTCTGCCAGGCCATCCGCGCCACGCAGGGGCGCGGGCTCATGCCGGACGGAACGAGCCGATTCTCGATCGGCAAGGAGCGGATTCACCATTACATGGGCACGTCGACCTTCTCGAGCTTCACCGTCCTGCCCGAGATCGCCGTCGCCAAGATCCGCGAGGACGCGCCGTTCGACAAGGTCTGTTATATCGGCTGCGGCGTGACGACGGGTATCGGCGCCGTCATCAACACCGCGCAGGTGAGGCCCGGCGACAACGTCGTGGTCTTCGGCCTCGGCGGCATCGGGCTGAACGTGATCCAGGGCGCCCGGATGGCCGGCGCCGACATCATCGTCGGCGTCGACATCAACCCGAAGCGCCGCGAGCTGGCCGAGAGGTTCGGCATGACCCACTTCGTCAACCCGAGCGAGGTGGCGGGGGATCTCGTGCCCTACCTCGTCGATCTGACCCGGGGCGGCGCCGATTTCAGCTTCGAGTGCATCGGCAACGTCAAGGTGATGCGCCAGGCGCTCGAGTGCTGCCACAAGGGCTGGGGGACGAGCATCATCATCGGCGTCGCGGGGGCCGGCGAGGAGATCTCCACGCGCCCCTTCCAGCTCGTCACCGGGCGCGTCTGGAAGGGCACCGCGTTCGGCGGCGCCAAGGGGCGCACCGACGTTCCCAAGATCGTCGACTGGTACATGGAGGGCAAGATCAAGATCGACGAGCTGATCACCCACACGATGCCGCTCGACGACATCAACCGCTCCTTCGACCTCATGCACGAAGGCGAGTCGATCCGCAGCGTCGTGCTCTTCTCCTGAAGCGACGCGGAGCTCGACGCCGGCCGCCTCGCGCGTGACCGCAGGGGCGGACGAGCGCGCCAGGCCGCTCGGCGCGCGGGCCTGGCGCGCGCCGGGCGCGGCGCGTGCTCCATGCCCGCGCGCCAGGCCTGCTCTCCGGGGCGCATGTCGGTGCCCTATCGGCGGCGACGGGTGCTGCAAAAATGCTGACCCATGTGACATCATTCGCCGCCATGGTCCATGTCACCTCCCTGGCGGGGCTGCCTGCCAACGCCCTCGCGGAGTCGAACGCGGCGATCGCGGCTTGCGATGCTGTCGTCCTCGTCGCGCCATCGCCCATCGCGAAGTACGCGGGGGGGCTCGGTTCCGCCGTGGGCGCGGCGGTCGAGGCTGCGGCGCGCGTCGACTCCGCGCTCGAGGGCAAGAGTGCTCCGGTCGTCCTGCCGGCGCCGGGGGTGCCTGGCGGGCGCCTGGTGCTCGCGCCGATGGGGCCGCTCTCGGAGGACATCGATGACGTCCGCTCCGTCGCGGAGGCCGCGGCGGCCGGCTTCGCGCGGGCGGTGGACGCGGGGGCGAGCCGGCCGCTGCTCGTCGTTCGCGCTCCGGTGGGCGCCGCGCCGCGGTTCGCGCGGGCCGTGGAGGTGGGCGCGCTCGCCGCGCTCGGGAGCCAGTGGACGCCGCTCGAGGCGCGGGAGGCGGAGATGGCCCCGCGCTCGGCCGAGTCGGTCGCGGTGCTCGGGCTGTCGGAGGCGCGCGCCCGCGAGATCGCGGCCATCGAGGTCGGTCGGGCGCTCTGCCGCGACATCACGGGCACCGAGCCGGAGCGGATGGCGCCCCGCCGCGTCGCCGAGCTGTGCGAGGCGGCGTTCGCCAGGACGGGGGTGCTCGTCAAGATCGAGCGCAACGTCGATGACTATCCGCTCATCAGCGCGGTCTCGCGGGCGTCGCGGGTCGTCGAGCGGCACCGGCCGTGCGTCGTGCGGCTCGACTACAGGCCTCGCGGGGAGATCCGGCGAACGGTGCTGCTCGCGGGCAAGGGCGTCACCTACGACACGGGCGGCGTCGATCTGAAGACCGACGGGCACATGGCCGGGATGTCCCGGGACAAGGGCGGCGCCGGCGCGGTCGCCGGCCTCGTGCGCGCGGCCGCGGCGCTCGGCCTGGAGGGCGTGCGCATCGTCGGGCTCCTCGGGCTCGTGCGCAACAGCATCGGCGAGGAGTCCTATGTGAGCGACGAGATCATCCGCAGCCGCGCCGGCGTGCGCGTTCGGATCGGCAACACCGACGCCGAGGGCCGCCTCATCCTGGCTGACCTGCTCGCGCTCGGGCGGGAGCTCGCCATGAGCGGCGCGGCCGACCCTATCCTGTTCTCGGTCGCGACGCTGACCGGGCACGTCTACCGCGCCCACGGGCCTTATACCGGCGCGATCGGCAACTCCGCCGCGCGGCTGGAGCTCGACAGGCTCGACGTCCTCGCGGAGCGCTGGGGCGAGCCGATGGAGCGCGTCCGGCCGCGGCGCGAGGACTACGCGTTCGTGGCGCCCCGGTCGAGCGCCGAGGACGTGGTCTCCTCGAACCGCCTCGCCTCGGTGAACACGCCGCGCGGGCACCAGTTCCCCTTCGCGTTCCTCGACATCGCCTCGGGGCTCAAGGGGGGGGCGCTGCCGTTCATCCACCTCGACATCGGCGGCGTCGGGGTCGAGTCGGCGGACTGGCAGTTCGGCCGCCCGACAGGCATCCCCATTCCGAGTCTGACAGCTTACCTCTCTGGCGAATCCTGACCGATAGGAGCGCGAAGGGGGAGACAGGGGGCCTTCCGAGCTCTCGTGGAGAATCGGGAAGGAGCCCGTGTTTTCCGCGCTCGATGGGCGGGTGATCCGTTCTTGGTGGCCGGGGTGGGGGGGCGGCTTGAGCGGATGTGTTGCGCGGTATCATCGGGGCGATGGGGGCGGCCGGCACGTCGCTGGCAAGCTGGGCCGTCATGCGGAGAACTCGCTCGACCACGACCGGCCATCGCGCATCGATCCCGCGCGCGCTCGCCGGGGGACTCGCCCTCGCGGCCACCGCGTGCAGCACGGGGGAACGGGGGATCAACCTGGATGTACCGCGCCTGCCGGCACAGCGCGACAGAGGTGATGTCCTGCCGGCTGTCACGAGCGACGGCGAGCAGGCCGAGCGCGCGCAGCCGGCGCCCGATACGACCGGGATCACGACCATGGCAGTCCCGATCGGAAGCACCGGATTTGCGCGTGGACGGTCGACGGTGGTCGTGAAGGGCTCGCTGGAGCGCGTGCGCGCCGCGGTGCTCTCGTTCGAGCGTTATCCGGAGTTCATGCCGCACTACAAGAAGTGCCGCCTGCTCGGGCGCACGCCCGCGGGCGGGTGGGATCTCTACATGGAGGTCTCGGCCCTTTCGGGCGCGGTCACGATGTGGGCGCGCATCGAGATCCAGAAGCCGGTCGTCGAGGATGGCGTCGAGACGTACTCGTCCCGGTTCATCTCCGGCAATGTGCAAGATCTCCAGGCCACCTGGCGGCTCGAGAAGATCGACGCCCAGTCGACCCGCCTGTCCCTCGAGGTGTTCCTCCGGCCGAAGCTGCCGCTTCCGAAGAGCCTCCTCAACGCGGAGAACCTGGACGGCTCCGCGCGCGCCGTCGCAGCCATCCGGGCGCGCGTCGAGCAGGCGCAGGACGGGAATCGCTGACGCGCGCGCGAGCGAGGCGGAGAGGCGGCGAGGCCGGCGTCACCCGCCCGAGGCGAGCCGCCGGACGGGGTTGGGCACGTCGAGCCGCGCCGCCGTGGCGCCGTAGACGACCCGCTCGGTGCCGGGGTCGCCCAGGAACTCGTAGGGAAAGCCGAGCGGCACGCGGCTCGCCGCGTCGAGCCTCTCGAGGGCCGCGGCGGGCAAGACGACGTCGAGGCAGCCCAGGCAGTCCTGCATCTGCTCGGGCTTCCGGGCGCCGATGATGGGGATCACCTGCGCCGGGCGCGACCTGAGCCACGCGAGCGCCACCTGCGCCGAGGAGCAGCCGAGCTCCTCGGCCACCGCGTCGACCGCGCGCGCGACGCGCAGGCCCCGCTCGTCCAGGCGCCCCTGGTTCATCGCTGCGCGCGCGGCGTCGTTGCCGCCACCCCGCGTGTACTTGCCCGTCAGCACGCCGCCGGCCATGGGCGCCCACGCGAGCACGCCCAGGCCGAGCCGGGATGCCATCGGGACGAGCTCCCGCTCCACCGTGCGCTCGATCAGGCTGTACTCGATCTCGATGCCGATGAAGTGCGACCAGCCCCGGAGCTCGGCGATCGCGTTCGCCCGGGAGACGACCCAGGCAGGCGCGTCGGACATGCCGACATAGAGCACCTTGCCCGCGCGCACCACGTCGTCGAGCGCGCGCATGAGCTCGGCCTCCGGCGTCGTCCAGTCCCACGCATGGACCCAGAGCAGATCGATGTAGTCCGTCCCCAGGCGCTTGAGGCTCGCCTCGACGGACTGGACAAGGTTCTTCCTGCCGTTGCCGCTCGCGCTCGGATCGGCGTCGTTCATGGAGAGCGAGTACTTCGTCGCGATGACCCACGCGCCGCGGTCTCCGCGGACGAGCTCCCCGACGATCCGCTCGGCGCTGCCGTTCGTGTACTTGTTGGCGGTGTCGATGAAGTTGCCGCCGCGGGCGCGGTACGCCTCGAGAATGCCGCGGCACGCCTCGGCCGAGGCGCCGAAGCCCCAGTCCTCGCCGAAGGTCATGGTGCCAAGGCTGATCTCCGAGACCTTGAGCCCGCTGCCGCCGAGCAGCTTGTAACGCATCTCCATGGTCGTCCTCCTCGGGCGCAGTCGTCGCCCGGCGACAGGCATCCTAGGGCGGGCGGGAAGGGCGCTATAGAACGCCGCTGCGCTCCCTGGAACCGGGCTGCTGCGTTGACCGGCCCCGCGCCGCGGGCGCATGCTGGGGCCGGCTCTCCGATGATGTCCCGCGTCTCCCGCAGCGCCATCCCGTTCGTCCGTGCCGGCACCCGCGAGCCCATCGAGGCGCTCCGGCAGGCGGAGATCCGCGCGTCCAGCCGCTCGCTGCGCTGGACCGGCATGGTGGCCGAGCTCGGCGTGAACCCGTCCTGGGAGACAGACCACCTCGCCGTCGCCGGCCACTACATCGCCATCAACCTCGCGGACGCGCCGCTGCGCTTCGAGCGAAAGGGCCAGCGCGGCTTCGAGCGCGTGGAGATGCCGCCCGGCAGCCTCTGGCTCCAGCCCGCGGAGGTGCCTTTCTCCCATCGCGTGAGCGAGCCCACGATCTATGGCGCGCTCGTGCTCGACCCCGCGCGGCTCGCGCGGCTCGCAGGGGTGCGGGAGCTGCTGATCGAGCCCCGCGTGGGGCTCGTGGACGCCCAGATCGAGCATGTGCTCCGCGCGCTGCTGGTCGAGGTCTCGCGCGGCGGCGCCACGGGCGCGCTCTTCGCGGACGCGATGCTCTCCGGGCTCGCGGCGCGCCTCGGCGCCCGCCATGCGGTCCAGGCGGAGCGGCCGGCTCGGGGCGGGCTCTCCCCTGCGACGCTGCGGCGCTTGCTCGACTACATCGAGGCGCACCTCGGCGACGATTTCGGGCTGGAGGCGCTCTCCGGCGTGGCCGGGCTGAGCCCCGCGCACATGGCGCGGGAGTTCAAGCGAGCGCTGGGGGAGCCGCCGCTCGCCTACGTGACGCGGCGGCGGCTCGATCGCGCGCGCGAGGCGCTGCTCGCCGGCGACCGCCCGATCGGGGAGCTCGCGCGCGCGCTCGGCTTCGCCGACCAGAGCCACCTGACACGGCTCTTCAAGCGGCGGTTCGGGATCACCCCGGGCGCCCTCGCCCGTACCCGGTGATCGCCCCCGGCGGCGCGAGGCGCTCGCCGCTCAGGGCAGCCGGGTGCTGAGGTTGGCTATCCCGTCCGAAGGGCCGTCGAGGGGAGGGGAGCCGAGCGTCCATTTGCGGACCGGCGTGCCCGGCGGCAGGCCGACGTAGTTGTGGCGGTGCCGGGACCCGTTGAGGTGCGCCCGGTTGCCGGTGAAGGCGCTGAGCCCCGCGGGATCGTCGTTCTGGATGCCGTAAAGCGTGTTCCTCGACAGCGTGTTTCCCTCGACCAGCGCGCGCGCGCAGGCCCTCAGCCAGATCCCTTTGCCGTCGTTGTTCGCGGACTGGCAGCCGATGATCCTCGCGTCGCTCTGCCTCTCGAGCAGGAACCCCGCGCCCTTCTGAGGATCGCCGCGCGACGGACCGGCGTCGACGGGCGGGGCCGGCGGCTGCACGAACAGGGGCGTGCGGTGGACCGTGTTGCCGTCGGCGATGCAGTCGACGAACGCGTTGCCCTCGCCGCCCACGAGGCCGCCCTGCGGATCCGCGAGCGGCGTCGACGCGATGAACCCGGCCGCGAGCCCGTCGTCCTCGGCGGTCCCGCTCGCGTTCCTGTTCCCCACGGCCACGCAGCGCCTCAGCACCACGTGGCGGGTCGCGTGGAGCGCGAAGCCGCCGGCGGGCGCGTTCGCGCTCGCGCCGTGGTTGCCGATCGCGCGGCAACCCTCGAGAAGCCCGCGGTACACCGCCCTGCCGATGCGAAAGCCGAGCGCGGAGAAGTCCTTGACCGCATCGGCGGAGGCGGCCGGGTTCGCGTTGTAGTTCCCGTCCGCCTCGCACTCGACCATCTCCAGGTTGCTCGTTGTCGAGATGTTGAACCCGCACGCGCGGTTCCCGGTGAGCGTGAAGTTCCGGTTCGCCCTGCAGCGCAGGAATTTGTAGTTCTCTCCCCACGCGAAGAAGCCGGCCGGCTCTCCGCCCGACGTGTTGTCGTGCGCCTCGCAGTCCTCCACGAGCACGTTGCGGCAGATGACGAAGTCGGCGCCGACGACGTTGAACTGCACGCCGCTCGGCTGGGCGCTGGTGTTCGCCGTGCGGTTGAACACGCACCCTTTGACCTGCACGTCGTCGCAGAACAGGACGAGCGCGCCCAGCGTCACGACGAAATCGAGCCGGCTCGTGTTCTCCGAGCACACGCAGTTGATCATCCGGATCCCTTCGGCGAAGGCGACGCCGCCGGCCGCGTCCCGGGCGCCCATCACGAAGATCCCGCCGTTGCGGCACAGGAAGCCCGTGTCGAACACGCCGTCGCCGCCGCACCGCCGGACCGACAGATCGAGCAGATCCAGCTGGCTGCACGCCCTGGCGGCGATCCCCACCCCCTGGATCCCGAGCACGCTGCCGTTCCTGATGACGAGCCGCGACCTCCCCTCGGCGAGCACGCCCACGTTCCCGGAGACGACCTCGCCCCGGCAAGGCCTCGCGCCCGGGTCGGGGGCGACGACGGGCGCCGGAGGGTCGATCTGCCGCAGCGTCCTGCCGCACAGGTCGAGGGTGACGTCGTCGCTCGCGATCGTGATGGCCCGCGCGTTCGCGTCGTGCGCCACCCAGTCGACGTCTTCCACGAGGGTGTACACGCCGGGCGCCGTGATGACGAAGGGGACGCGGCGCTCCGGGTCCGGTCCGCCGTTGATGTCCTGCGCCGTGATCGGCGTCGCGGGGAGGCGCGCGCTGGCGCCGGGGAGCTCGCTCATGGTCCTCGGCCGGGAGTCTACGCCGTTCAGCCCGCTCCGCGCCGCGCTGGCGAGCGCGCGCCTCACTGGATCGGCACCGCGCGCAGCGACTCGGCGAGCTTCGCGTAGAGCGAGCTCCGCGGGTCGTCGCGCCGGTAGATGAGCCGGAAATGATCGCGCGCGAGGGGCGCGGACGGCAGGAGCCGCTTCAGCTTGCCGCCGCGGAGCTCGGCGGCGACCATGTGGCGCGGCAGCACGGCGACGCCCTCGCCGGCGAGCACCAGCGCCTTGATGGCGGCGCCCAGCCCCACCCAGCGGTGCCGCGCGAACGCGAAGCAGCCGGCGCCGCCCGCCTGATCCGCGAGGTACCGGAACAGCGGCATGGTCGGGTCGATGTCGAGCAGGCAGTGCCGCGACGCGTGCTCCGGGCGGGCGAACGCCTCGCGCCGGAGCAGCTTGGGGGAGGCGACGAACGCGTAGCGCTCCTCGTGCAGCGTCTCCGCCGCCAGGCTCGTCGCGCTCCAGCGCGCGCTGGTGACGACGCAATCGACGCTGCGGTCGTAGAGGCGCTTCAGCAGGTCGTCGGAGGCGCCGAAGTAGAGGTGGAGCGTCAGCTCGGGGCGCCGCCGTGTCAGCGCGCCGAGCTGGGGGACGATCCACGACATCCCGAGCTCGAACCGCGTGCCGAGCGTCAGCTCGACCGGAGCGGGCGCGGGGCCCATCGCGCTGCGGAGGCAGTCCTCGGCGAGCGCCAGGCACTGGCGGGCGCGCGGCAGCAAGGCGAGCCCGCGCGGCGTCAGCTGCACCCGGCGCGTGGTGCGCTCGAACAGCGGAGCGCCGACCTGCTCCTCGATCTGCCGGATGCGCTGGCCGAACGCGGCGGGGCTGAGCGCGACGGCGCGCGCTGCGGTCCGGAAGTTCAGCGTCCGCGCCGCGGCCTCGAAGCAGGCGAGGTTCTCCAAGGAAGGGAGCAGCATCGCGGCATCGTATCGTTCTGCGCAACAATCCCGGCCGTAAAATACGGGATCGCGCCGGCCACGGCGCGCGGTCTACCTCGCGCCGCGGCCGGCGCGCGTGATCCGGAGGGCTCGGGTCGTCCGGACCCCGGGGCGCTACCGGGGATCCTCGACGGGTGCGGTCTCGAGCGGGACGGTGCCGCCGTTCGCGACCCACTTGAAGCCGTCGACGAGCGCGGTCGAGTCGCGCATTTCGTCGCCGGTGTCGAAGATCATGAACCGCAGCTTGAGCTCCTCGCCGCCGGTCACCGGGGCCCGCGTGCGCAGCCAGCCGGTCGCGCCGGCGTCGTTCCAGAGCCCGAAGCCGGTACCCTCGAGCTCGTCCGTCCCGAGCGGGCACTCCTCGCAGACCTCGAAGAAGCTGAGTTTGACGCCGACGGGGTTGCCAAGGCTATCGAACGAGAGATTGCCGTTGAGCGACCCTGGCGGGGCGGGCGTCGCCAGTGCGACGAACTGGTCGTTGAAGCAGTCTTCTACGGTGAACTCGGGGTATTCGAAGGTGTAGAACTTGAACGCGAACTCGTAGCCTGTCGCGTTCGTCGGCGTGCGGATGACGAGCTCGAGGGCGATGTCGTCGTGGATGTTTGCCGAGGGAGGGCACCCGGGGGCGCCTTGCGGGAAGCCGGGCGGCGCCACGCCCGGCCCGTAGTTCGTGCAGCTATGCGCGTTGCACGCGCCCGGCCACCCGGCGATCCGGGCGCGACCCGAGGACAGGACGAGCAGGCGGGTCCCGCCCTGCGGGTGCACGTTGGGGCCGAAGGAATCGAGCACGCCCACCGCGGGCGAGGGCTCCGCGGGCGAGCCGTCGCCGCGCACGTACTGCGCGCTCAGCACGCCCCACTTCCTGTCCCCGGGCGACGCCCTGGCGCAGAGGTCGATCGCGTGGGCCCCGTGGATGGCGTCGAAGTCGGCGGGAGCGATGTTCCTGTCGCAGGCCGGCGGCGCGTTGTCGATCACGCCATCGCAGTCCTCGTCGGCCGGCTCGGGCACCGCGCCGCTCGGGTCGGGCTCCGTGATCACGACCTCGACGGCGCCTGGGTTGACGTTCGTGTCGCCGTCGTTGCAGTCGCCGTCCTCGATGGTGAACCCGTCGCCGTCCTCGTCGGGTGACGGGCCCTCCTCCGTCGGCGTGCCGCCGCCGAAATCAGCCCAGGAGCCCGTCGACTCCACCCGTCCGCCGCTGCCCGTCTCCGCCGTCGTGGCGCTGCTCGCGCCCCCGCCGCCGCCCTCGCCAGGCGCCTGCTGGTTGCGCGCCGTCGCGGAGCACGCGCCCGAGGCCCAGAGCGCCGCCCCGACGCTCGCGCAGAGACCCAAGTAGACGAAGCGCCCGCCTCTCATGGTGCATCCACCTCGATGGTTGGTCCGGACCGCCGGAGCGCCGCGTTCCCGGCGACCCACGGCAACATGCGAGCACATCACGGCCCGGGCTCGCTGTCTTGTGTTCGCTGCCGCGGCGGCGCGGGGTCGTCGGGCGGCGCGCGTTGCTCTTGCTCCCGTTCCCCTCGCTTCAGGAGCCGCGCGGCCCACAGCGAGAGCGCGAGCAACCCGACGGCCAGCGCGCCCCCGAGCGGCGCGCGGTGCCGCTCGGTGAACGGAAGGTCGCGCGCGACCGGGGCGGCGCCGAGCTCCGGGTTCGCCGCTGCGGCGCCGAGCCTCGCGGCAGGGGGACGCTCGCGCACGGTGTGGTCGAGCAGGTCGGCCAGATCGTAGCTCGGGCGCTTGCCGAGCGCGTCGCCGACGTAGAGCCGGTGCGGCCCCGGCCGCGCGGCGCGGAACACGACCTCGCGCGCCCGCACCTCGCCTTGCGCGCCCGAGAGGGAGAGCGGCGCCGAGTCGCCGTCGTGGATCGTGAGCCGGAGGAAGCGCTTCCGGGTGGGGATGAGCGGGATCCGTGTCGACGCGAGCGAGGGCCCTGACTCACCGTGCGGACGGATGCGATGGATCATGCCGCTCCCCACGGCCGGCCAGACCGCGCGGTACGTGGTCGAGGCGACGTCGACGCGGCGGCTGAACTCCGGCGTTGCGACGTCGAGGAGGACGGCCTCCAGCGGCGCGCCGTCGGCGCCGGCGTCGAGCGTGACGAGCGTCGTCTTCGCCTCGCTGTCCCGCTGCGTCTCGACGATCGCGAGCGGCGGGAGCGCGGGGGACTCGGTGGGGGCCTGCGGCTCGCACGAGACGGCGCCGCCCGTGATCCGGACGTCCGCGGCCGCGTCGCGCGCCGGGGCGCCCTGGGGGACAAGGCGGATCCGGACCAGGGCGGCGCGCGAGAGGGGATAGCGGACCGACAGGTGCTCGACCGTCTCCGAGCCCTGGGGGATGCGGTACACGTGGGCGCCGCGCGCGACCTCGCTGAGCGCCCGCGGATCCGCGCCGGTCTCGACCCGCGCCTCGCGGAGGAAGCTGCCGCCGGTGACGCTGAGCTCGACGCGGCAGTGGCGCGTGCCGGGCGCGTCGAGCGCCCAGGTCGCGTGCGCCACGCCGGCGGCGTCGACCCCCGGATCGAGCATCGTGGCCGCGATCCGCCCGGAGGCGTGCGCGGCGCCCGGCTCGCGGATCACGTAGGGCACCTCGGCGCCGTCGGGGCCTGCGATGCGGACGTCGGCGAGCAGCTCTTCCGCCCGGCTCTCGCGGTAGAGGTCGAGATCGACGTCGACGCGGTGGTCGCCGGCGGCGTCCACGCCCTCGATGGGCCGGACGAGCGCGTGCCTCTCGGTCGGGAGCGCCGCGCCGGTCTGCGCCTCGGCGGGCCGCGCGAGGCTCATCGCCGCGAGCAGCGCGAGCGGCCCGGCCGCGCCCCGCGATCCGGCGCGCAGGAGCGTCACGAGGCGCCGGCCGAACCGCGCGTAGAGGAACCCTCCGCCGACGAGCAGCGCCCCGACGCCCGTGAAGAGGGCGATCTGGTAGATGCGCTCGACGTGCCAGACGTCCCAGGTCACGAGCTTCGCGATGGTGACGGCGAACAGGGAGAGCCCGGCGTAGCGATGGAAGGCGTCGCGCGCCGCGAACCCCGCGGTGAGCAGCGCGATCGCCGCGAGGGCGAGCACGAGCGTGGTCGCCATCGCGAGGCTGCCTTGCTGGCCCTCGAGGGCGGCGCGGTGCTGCACGGTGAGCTCGGCGAACTCGGCCGCGTCGAGCGGGGCAGGGGGGGCGGCGGGGAGCGCGGTGATCGCGCTCCGCACCTCGAGGACGACGGTCGTGATGAGCAGGGCATACCCCGCGCCCAGCGCCGCCACCGCGGCGCCGCGCAGCTCGGCGCGCGCGGCGTCCGGGGGGCGGGCGAACGCCGCGCGCGACAGCAGCCGCCCCGCGGCGAGCAGGGCGGCGCTCACGCCCGCGAACGCATAGGTCCTCGCGTTGAGCAGGACGGGAACCGCCATCGTCCCATCGCGGCCGTGCGTCGCGAACCAGGTCGTCACGAGCGCCTCGGCCTCGGCCCGATCGACGACGAGCGCCCGCGCGAGGGCGGCGCCGAAGAGCAGCAGCGTGACGGCGAGCCAGGCGCGCTCGCCGGTGCGCGCCGCGATCGCGGCCGCCACGGCCGCGAGGATGCTCCAGACCACGGTGACCGTCGCGCCGCCGAGCCCGAACGCGACGGCCGCGGCGAACAGGGCGAGCGCCTGTCCGAGGAGCAGGGCGATGCGATCGGCGGGGGGCGCGGCGCCGGCGCGGGTCACGCCGGCGCGGAGGAGCGCGGCGCCGAGCGCCAGGTCCAGGGCGCCGGCGCCCGCGGTGAGCAGCGCGCGGAGCGTCGGCGTGTCCTCCGGCGTGGCGCCGAGCGCGGCCGCGACGAACCCGAGCGTCGCCACGCACGCGGCGAGCGCGTCGGACCACGAGAGCGCCGGCGCGCCGGGCTCGCGCGTGCGCCGCGCCGAGGCGCCCGCGGCGCCGAGGAACACCAGCATGACGAGCGCTGATGCGCCGAGGAAACTTGCGTTGACGGCGCTCACGGCGTCGACGGCATCGGCGGCCGCCGAGGCGCCCGCGTCCGCCGGCGCGATCGCGAAATGCGCGGCCGCCGCGAGCGCGCCTGCCGAGACGATCGCCGCGGCGAGGAGCAGGGCGGGGAGCGCGGCGCGCGCGGCCGTCCACGCCGCGAGGGCGGCCGCGCCCGCGAGCGCGAGCGCGAAGAGCGCCGCATCGGCCTCGATCAGCAGCATGCCCGCGGTGCAGGCGAAGAGCGCTGCGCCGGCGGAGCACGCGATGGCGGTCTTCCGATCGAGCTGACCCGCGAGCCCGGCGCCGCGGAGCCACCCCGCGAGGTAGACGAGCGTCCAGGCCGCGACGAGCGCGACCAGCGTCGTCCGGTGCGCGGCAGGCGCGTCCGCGAACGTCGCGGCGAAGGCGAGGAAGGCGGCGCCCATCGGCGCCAGCAGCCAGGCGCTCTCCTCCGGCGCGCGCAGGGCGACCAGCGCCGCGAGCGCGAGCGCGATGGCGGTGGCTGTGAGCGCGCGCGGCGCGTCGAAGAGCAGCGCGGTCGCGCCCGCGTGGGCGAGCACGAGCGCAGCGATGCTGGTCGCCGTGGCGTCCGCGCGCGCCGCGACGCGGAGGACGCCGGTCGCTGCCGCGCCGGTCGGCGCGGCGCTTCGGTCGGGGCTCGAGGCGGGCGCGCGCCGCAGCCACAGCGCGCGCAGGATGCCCTGCGCCGCGGCGAGCGCGATGAACGCGAGGGGCGCCGCGCGCGCGGCGAGCGGGAAGTAGGGCCCCGGGAGCGCCTGCGCGGGCGAGTCGAGCCAGGGCGCCGCGTCCGGGTCTCCGCCGGCCGGGGCGGCGCTGGCGTCGAAGTGCGTGGCGTACCAGCCCCAGAACAGCGCCGTATGGCCTGCGATCGCGAGCCACGGCGCGACGCGGAAGCCGAGCCTCGCTGCGACGGCGTGGGCGACGCTCGTCATGAGCAGGAGGTAGCCGAACAGGACGAGCGGCCGGTCCTGCCCCGTCGACAGCACGACGGGGTTGAGGAAGCCGGCGACGAGGCTGAGGATCAGGATGGCCTCGCCGCGGTGGCGGAGCGCGAGGCCGGCGCCGAGCAGGAGGAGCGCCGTGTCCGCCGCGAATGCCGCGGGGATCGGGACGAGCTCGTACAGCGCGGCGCTCGCCCACACCGACGCGATCAGGACCGAGAGGCCGAGGCCGATGAGCGTGTGGACGAAGCGACGCTGCGCGCGTCCGCGGAGCACCTCGGCGATCGCGAGGAGCGCGGCGCCGGTCGCGGCGCCGATCGCGACGCGCCCGAACGGCCCGATCCAGGCGTTGTCCGAGGCGTACTTGAAGAAGAAGAGCGCGCCGAGCAAGAAGGTGGTCGCGCCTGCGCGGGTGAGCCAGGTGAGGCCGAGCCGCTCCTCGATGGAGGGTCGCTCCGGGGCTTCGCGGTGCGCGGGCGAGCCGGCGCCGGACGCGCTCGCGTCGAGCGTCGCCGCGGGGAGAGGCGCTCGAGGCATCGGAGGAGCGGCGGGACTCGGGAACGCGATCGCGGGGGGCGCCGCGGCCTCCGCGGCGGCGACCGCCGTGGACGCGACCGCCGGGGGCGCGGTGGCGGTCGGATGCGCGATCTCGGGAGGCGCGCCGGCGGTCGCCGCGTCGAGCGCGGGCGGCGCACCTGCGCCCTCGGCGTCGAGCGCGGGGTGCGCCGCCGCTGGGGGCGGGATCGCGCCCTGGGCAATCCGCTCTTGCTCCAGGTCGTGTGTGCTTCGCGGGCTCTCCGCCGCCGCGGTGAGCGCTGCGCGGCCGCGCAGCCCGGAGAGCTCGGCCACCCGGTGCTCCAGCGCGTGGATCCGAAGCAGCAGGTCCTCGTTGCGCCGGTTGGCCCGGACGGCGAACACGAAGGCGACGAGCGGGGCAACCAGGAGATAGCCGACGAGCGCGAGCCCGAAGAAGACGACGATTCCTCCCCCCATGCATGCTTCGTAGCATGGGGTGCGCGTCGCAGGCGCCGCCTGTCCGCGCGACGATGCCTGTGCTGTTCACGCTGCTCGCGCCGACGGCCCCATCGGAAGGGGAGGACCTTTCGGCGCGCGCTGGGATTCGGGTAAGGTGCATCCGCATGAGGAACACACGCCTGCCTGATCGCCGCGCGCCGGGCGCCTGCTATCTTCCCCGTGTTCCCGGACGGCGGCGTTGCTCGGGGGGGGAGCGCGGCCATTCGGGAACAGTTCTTCTGTCCTCTCGACCTTCTGCGGCGGAGACATCGCGATGGTGAAGCACCCGACCGTCTCTGCATGGCAGCGGGATCACGAGGAAGGTGGTTATACGGCCGAGTTGCACGGCTGGACCTTGCGGGTCCGCTGGATACCCGAGCGCCCGGGGGAGGTCCGCGGCTTCGTGTGGGAGGCCGTCGATCCCTCGGGGAACAAGGTCACCTCGCGCGAGATCCACGAGGAGATCGAGGTGGCGATGGCGTACGCCGAGGAGCGCGCGGCCCCCGATCCGGAGAAGCGCGAGGGGAAGACCGTCGATTGAGCGGCGCGCCGCGCGGCGGCGCCGGGCTCAGCCCGCCTTGTCTGCGGGCGCCGCCTTGCGGCTCCGCCTGGCCCCGTAGTTCCGGATCACGATCTCCCCCACGCGGCCTCTGGCGTCGCTCTTCGCGTTGATGCTCCGGAGCGCCGCGACGCGGTCGATCTTGAACCGCTTGTAGAGCGGCGGGATCTCCGGAACATCGGAGTTCGAGAGCATCACCTGGACGCCTCGCCCGTCGAGCTCCGCGAAGAGGGCGGCGAGGCGCTCCTGGTCGCGGAAGCCGAAGCCGCCCGCGCTGTAGGACGTGAAGTTCGCGGTCGACGAGACCGGCGAGTACGGCGGGTCCAGGTACACGAAGTCGCCTTCTTGGGCGTGATCGAGCACGCGCTCGAAGTCGCGGACCTCGAGCTCGACGCCCTGCAGCGCCGCCGAGCAGGCCCGCAGCTGGGGCGGGTTGCAGATGGACGGCTTGACGTAGCGGCCGAAAGGCACGTTGAAGCGGCCGGCGCTGTTGACCCGGTAGAGCCCGTTGAACCCCGTCTTGTTCAGGAAGATGGTCCGCGCGGCGCGCTCGGGCAGCGTGAGCGAGGCGGGATCGACGTCGCGAACCTTGTAGTAGTGCGCCTCCTCGTAGGCGTGGCTGCCCAGCGCGGCGATCACCTCGTCGACCCGATCGCGCACCGCCCGGTAGCAGTCGATGAGCTCGGCGTTGACGTCCGTCAGCGTCGCGCGCTTCGGCTGCAGGCAGAAGAAGAGCGCGGCCCCCCCCATGAAGGGCTCGAAGTAGCGCCCGTAGGACGCGGGGAGGAGCGGCTGGAACTGCCGGAGCAGCTGGCCCTTGCCGCCCGCCCATTTGAGAAACGGGCGGGGCGTCACGGGCGCGTCGTCGTCGGGGTCGGTGACAAGGGCGGTGGTCATCGCGCAATACTGGACGCCAACCTACCAGGGCGCGCGATCGTCCTCAACCGCCGAAGGCCACCGCGAGCGAGCACCCTGGTCCGACGCGCCTCGCCGGTCCGCCCCCGACGCGCGGGTGCCCGGGGCCATGGGTCTCTCCAGGCTAGGTCGTTCTATGTCCATGCCGCGGCCCCGTCGGGCGGCGATGTGCCTTGAGGTCGACAGTGGATGTTGGCCTGATTCGTTAGTGATTCCGATTGCTTGTAAGCATGCGTGAGCGTGCGTGTCCCAGCTGGAGCGCTGCCCGGATCATGGCATGTCGCCGCTTGCGCGATCGCCGAGCAGGGATAAGTTGAAGTCTCGACACGCGGGCTGGACAGCCGCTGGTGGAGCGGAGTTCTCCCGCATTCGCGCACCGCCGTGTCAGGCCATCTCGCCGGTGGACCTGCGCGGCGCGGCAGGGGCTCGCTCGGGCGCTGGGCGCGGGCGTCCCGCGCCGGGTGGCGGCTCCTCGAGGGGCCGCCATGCGTGGAAGCCGCCGTTGCTTCTCGACAGGAGGGATGCCGCCATGATGCTTGCCTTCGACCTCGATCGCGACGACGCCCCGCAGCAGCGCGGCCCCGGTCCTGCGGACGGACCGGGTTGTTTCGGTGAAGCCGCGGACTACCGTGCTCAGCGGATCCTGTACGCCGCCCGCGACTGGATCGGCGAGCAGGACGGCATCACCACCGACGGTCGCTCGTTGATCCTGCTGCACGCCCAGCGGACGCCGCCGGAGCGGCGCGAGGCGCTCGTGCGCTGCTTCGAGCGCGTGATCCTGCACGCCCCCCGGCCGGAGCTCGCCGCGCTCTCGGCGTCGCTGCGCCAGGCGGGGCTCTCCGTGGACGAGGACCTCTCGGTGATGGGCGCCCCGGCCGGCGAGGTGCGCGCCGCCGTGCAGGGGCTCAGCCGGTTTCGCACATTCCCGCCGGGCCTGCGCCTGTCCAGGGTGTCGCCGGACGACGACGAGGCGTCGATCCGCGCGATCCAGGAGCTTCAGGCCGAGAGCGGCCACGCGCCGCTCCCGGGGTGGTACCTGCGCGGCGGCGAGGGGCGCTCCTTGACGCTCGCGCTGCGCGACGGCGCGGGGGCGTTGATCGGCTGCGCCACCCTGTGCGTCATGACGCGGCCACAGCCTGCCGAGATCGGCGGGCGCGAGGCGCTCGCCCAGCTCGGGCTGCTGGGCGCCCCGCCGCTCTGGATCTCCGATGTGGGCGAGGCGCCCTCGTGGACGGCCATGCCGATCTGCACCTCTCTGCGCGAGGACCACCGCGGGCGGGGGCTCGGGGCCCCCCTGCAGGCCGCGGCGCTCCGGGAAGGGCACGATCGCTTCGGGATCCGGTGGTTCTACGCGCTCGTCAGGGCCGGCGACGAGATCGCCAAGCGCATGAACGCGCGTTGCGGGCTCGCCCCGCACCGCGCCGAAGGGTTCCTCGTCGCGTCGGCGGTGCCCCCCGAGAAGCCCCGGCGGCCGGCCGACGGCCGCCGCGGCTCAGGCTGACAGCACGGGCGCGAGGAGAAAGCGCCGCCGTCCTAGCCGAGGAGCCATGGGGCCGGCGCCTCGCCCGCGAGGCGCCGGCGGATCGTGTCAAGCGCGCGCTCGAAATAGCCGTCGCGCGCGACCACGAACTCATCGAGCCGCACGTCGCGCGGCTCGACCTTCACGGCGCCCGCGGCGTCCGGCGGCCGCCGCACGAGGCCGCTCGCGTGGGGCACCTCGCCTCGAACGAGGCGCAGCGCCGCGCCGAGCGGGAGCGACAGCAGCGCGGTCACCTCGCGCGGATCGGGACGCAGCTCCTCGAGCGCGTGTCGGGTCGTCGCGAGCAGCACGTCCTGCAGCTCGCGATCGACGATGCCCGGCGCGTGATCGTCCTGGCTGCGGCGCGTGCCGAGCCGGACCACGTCGCGCGGCGCGAGCGGCAGGCCGATCTCCTCCTCCGCCTCGCGCAGCGCCCCCGCGAGATCCTCTCCGGCGCGGTAGTGCCCCGACACGGCGACCTCGAGCGCGCCGGGCCAGGTGTCCTTGTCGGGGCTGCGCTGCTGGAAGAGCACCCAGGGCTCCGCGGCGCTCTGGCCGCTGTCCGGCTCCAGACCATCGGGCCCCCGCTCGAGGAGCACCCACACGTGAACGCTCCGGTGCCAGTCGCCGTCGCGGTGAACGAGCCTGCGCGCCTTGCGCACGCCGAGCGACCGGCCCCCGTCATCGAGGATGTCGAAGAGCTCCTCTTCGTCCTGCGCCGCCATGCGCTAGAGGGTAGCGCAACGTGAACGGAGCAGGACGTCTTCGCTGAACTGCGTGCTCGCGCTCGTCAGATGACGCTGTGCTTCGCGCCGTGCTCGACGCACGACATCAGACGGAAGCAGCAGGGAACGAGGCGAGGGGAGTGAAGTGGCGATCCCAGCGGGAATCGAACCCGCGTTACCGGCGTGAGAGGCCGATGTCCTAACCGCTAGACGATGGGACCTTGTTCTGTGGAGAAGACCGACAGCAGAGCTGAGCGGCCTGGCTGGGGGACAAGGATTCGAACCTTGATAGCAAGAGCCAGAATCTTGCGTCCTGCCGTTAGACGATCCCCCAAGGGGTCAGCGCCGTGTTCATCAGCGCCACGGGCCGCGGAATCTACTCGGGCTGCCTGGATTGTCAAGCAATCAAAATCGGACCCGCCAAAGAAAAATGCCCGCCGCCAAAAATCGCCCATATTTCGGGTGGTTCGGGCGCTTCGCGGGTTGAGCAAGGCCTCCCCCTGCTCAACCCTTCGCTCAACCCGCTCCGCCCTCGTTGCATGCCGTCCGTTGTCGTCGCTCGTCGCTCGTCGCTCGTCGCTCGTCGCTCGTCGCGCTGCTGTCGCCGCGCTCTCGCCATGATCCGTCCAGATTGTCTCCGCGCTGTCGGAGGGGGGCTCGTCCCTGAGGAGGCTCCACGATGTCGCGACCGCGCCCTCGCCGTCGCTTCTCCAGACATCTCGGCTTCGCCGCTCGGGACTCTCGGCCCCGGAAAAGTCGCGGCTCCCTGCTGCGTGCCCTTGACGCGCCGGGTGACTGATTTACTTTCGCCCGCGGTTTAGCCACCGGCCTAGGAGAGTGCCAAGACACTGCGATCTCGGGCACTTAGCTCTCGTCGCGCGGGCGGAACGCCCCAGCGGGGGGGCGAACGGGACCTCCGGCGAGCCGATGGTCAGTCAACAAGCCGAGGACGAGGGAGCCAGCATGAAAATCAGGCCGCTGCAGGATCGGATTGTCGTCAAGCGCGTCGAGAGCGAGACGAAGACCAAGGGGGGCATCATCATCCCCGACGCCGCGAAGGAGAAGCCGATCGAGGGGCGCGTCGTCGCGGTGGGCAACGGCAAGGTCCTGAAGGACGGCAAGGTTCGTCCGCTCGATGTCAAGGTCGGGGACAAGGTGCTGTTCGGCAAGTACAGCGGCACCGAGGTGAAGCTCGACGGCGAGGAGCACGTGCTCATCCGCGAGGACGACGTGCTCGCCGTGACCGAGTCCGCCGCGACGTGAACCAGGTCCGAGGCAACCGAACGCAAGCGTTAGTACACGCGGCCGCGCGGCCGCGAGGGGATTGATAGATGGCTGCGAAGCAGATCGTTTTTAGCCGCGGCGCCCGCGCCGCGATCCTCAAGGGCGTGAACACGCTCGCCGATGCGGTCAAGGTGACCCTCGGGCCGAAGGGGCGGAACGTCGTCATCGAGAAGAGCTGGGGCTCCCCGGTCGTGACGAAGGACGGCGTCACGGTCGCCAAGGAGGTCGAGCTCGCCGGCAAGCTCGAGAACATGGGCGCCCAGATGGTGCGCGAGGTCGCCTCGAAGACCAGCGACAAGGCCGGCGACGGCACGACGACGGCGACGGTGCTGGCGCAGGCGATCTTCGGCGAGGGCCTCAAGCTCGTCGAGGCCGGCCACAACCCGATGGATCTGAAGCGCGGCATCGACGCGGCGGTCGCGAAGGTCATCGAGGCCGTGCAGAAGGCCGCCAAGCCGACCAAGGACAAGGACCAGATCGCCCAGGTCGCCACGGTCAGCGCCAACGGCGACAAGGAGATCGGCCAGATCCTCGCCGACGCCATGGAGAAGGTCGGCAAGGAGGGCGTGATCACGGTCGAGGAGAACAAGCGCATGACGACGGAGCTCGAGACCGTCGACGGCATGCAGTTCGACCGCGGCTACCTCTCGCCCTACTTCGTGACCGACCCCGAGAAGATGACCGCGGTGCTCACGAACCCGCTCATCCTCGTGCACGAGAAGAAGATCTCGGCCATGGCCGACCTCCTGCCGCTGCTCGAGCAGGTGGTGAAGCAGGGGCGCGAGCTGCTCATCCTCTCCGAGGACGTCGAGGGTGAGGCGCTCGCCACGCTCGTCGTGAACAAGCTGCGCGGCACGATCAAGGTCGCCGCCGTGAAGGCGCCCGGCTTCGGCGATCGCCGCAAGGACATGCTGAAGGACATCGCCATCCTCACGGGCGCGACGCCGTTCATGGAGGACCTCGGCCAGAAGCTCGAGAGCGCCACGGTGCGCGACCTCGGGACGGCCAAGCGGGTCGAGATCGACAAGGACAACACGGTCATCGTCGACGGCCAGGGCGACAAGGGCGCCATCAAGGGCCGCATCGAGGCGATCCGCAAGCAGATCGCGGACACGACGAGCGACTACGATCGCGAGAAGCTCCAGGAGCGGCTCGCGAAGCTCGCCGGCGGCGTCGCGGTGGTGAAGGTCGGCGCGGCGACCGAGACCGAGATGAAGGAGAAGAAGGCGCGCGTCGAGGACGCGCTGCACGCGACCCGCGCCGCCGTCGAGGAAGGCATCGTGGTCGGCGGCGGCGTGGCCCTCTTCCGGGCTGCCGCCTCGCTGGAGTCGCTCAAGTTCAACGACGAGCGCGACGTCGGCGTGCGGCTCGTGCGCCGCGCCGTGGAGGCGCCGCTCCGCCAGATCGCCCAGAACGCGGGGGTCGACGGGACGGTGGTCGCGGAGAAGGTCCGGTCGGGCGCGCCGACGTTCGGCTACAACGCCGCGACCGACTCGTACGAGGACCTGCTCGCCGGAGGCGTCATCGATCCGGCCAAGGTCGTGCGGCACGCGCTCTCCAACGCGGCCAGCGTCGCCGCGCTGATGCTCACGACCGAGGCCCTCGTCGCTGAGAAGCCCAAGAAGGAGAAGGCCGCGGCCGGCGGGGCTCCCGGCGGCATGGGCGGCATGGGCGGCATGGGGGGTATGGGCGGCATGGGCGGCATGGGCGGCATGGGCGACTTCGACATGGGTTGATCGCCTGTCCGCGCCGCTCTCGGGCTGCCGCCGCCTCCGTGCGGCGCCGGCCCGCCGAGCGCGCTGCCCCGACGAAGCGGGCCGAGGGGTCCTCCAAAGCATGCTGGCTTGGGGGCCCCTCGCGTTTTGTGAGCGCCAGCGCTCTTGCCCGGGTTTTTGACCCGCGGTCACGTGGGGCGCTAGACTCCAGGGCAATGTCGGAGTCGTCGTTCGCCCGCTATGGCCGCGAGTATGTGCCGGGCGACGTGCTCTTTCGTGAGGGTGACTCCGGCGACGTCATGTTCGTCATCCAGTCGGGCGCCGTGCGGATCACGAAGTCGGTCGCCGGCGAGGACAAGGTGCTCGCGGTGCTCGGGCCCGGCGAGTTCGTCGGCGAGATGGCGATCTTGAACGGCAAGCCCCGGAACGCGACGGCCACCGTGAGCGAGCCGTCCCGCTGCCTCGTGATCGACGCGCGGAAACTGGAGGTCATGCTGCAGCGCGACGTCGAGATAGCGCTCCGTCTCCTCAAGAAGCTGGCGAAGCGGCTCGACGCGGCGAACTCGCTCGTCGAGATCCTCATGCACCGTGACCCGAAGGCGCGCGTGATGCTGGCGCTCGCGCGCCACGCCGAGGCCTTCGGGGAGGAGACGCCTGAAGGCATACGCGTCCGCTCCTCTCCCGAGGACATCGCGCGCGAGGTCGACGTCGAGCAAGAGACGGTGGACGAGGTGATGAAGCGGCTCCGCCGGCTGAAGCTCCTCTCGTACGGGCCGCCTGGACCCGCGGCGATCATGGTGACCGACATGCGCAGGTTCCGGGATTTCATCGAGTTCCTGGACATGCCGCAGAAGTTCGGCGGAGAGAGCTGAACCAGTGGAGCTGCGTGTCATCGGCTGCCACGGCGGGGAGACCCCCAGGCATCGCACGTGCGCGTTCGTCGTGGACGACATCCTCGCGATCGACGCCGGCTCGCTGACCAGCGGGCTCGAGGTGAAGGACCAGGCGCGCATCGAGGCGTGCCTGGTGAGCCACGCGCACCTCGATCACATCCGCGACCTGGCCACGATCGCGGACAACCGTTGCCAGCTCGGGTGCCCGCCGCTCGTGATCGCGGGCACGCGCGAGACGCTGCGCACGCTCAAGAAGCACTTCTTCAACAACGTGCTCTGGCCCGATTTCGCGGTGATCCCGAGCGCCGGGCAGCCGACCATCCAGTACCTCGAGCTCAAGCCGGAGCGCCCCACGCCGGTCGCCGGGCGGCTCGTGCGCGCGGTCCACGTGACGCACACGATCGACGCATCGGCGTTCGTGATCGAAGGGGACGGCGGCGCGATCGCGTACAGCGGCGACACCGGGCCCACGGAGCGGCTGTGGGAGGTGCTGAACCAGCAGCAGGACCTCCGCGCGCTGCTGATGGAGGTCAGCTTCCCCAACCGGGAGCAGCGCCTCGCCACCGTGAGCGGCCACCACACGCCGCAGACGCTCGCCCTCGAGCTCCAGAAGTTCCGCGCGCCGAGGGATCTGCCGACGATGCTCTACCACATCAAGCCGGTCTTCCAGGCCGAGGTAGAGCGAGAGTGCGCCGCTCTGAAGGGGCTGAACCTGGAGGTCCTTCAGCTCATGGATCACTTCGTCCTGTAGCCGACGCATCGGCGCGGAGCGTCCGCGGCGTCGTGCGCGCGCGGGTGATGGTGGCGCTGCGCTCGACGCGATCGTCGCGCCGAGCTACCCGGCCCGAGGGGGGATCGCTCGCTGCTCCGGGCGAGAGCGCACCGCGCAGGAGGTGAGGCCTGCGCGGCGTCGGTGTCGGGTGCTCGCGCGCGACGCGACCGTAGAGCAGAGCGGCGCGGAGCGCGGGCTAGCGGCTTTCCTGGGTGGGCTCGTCGTTGAAGGGGCGCTTGCCGTCGGGCACCTCTTCGACGCGGGCGAGGACGACCGTGATGTTGTCGGTGCCGCCGAAGTAGTTCGCCCGATCGATGAGCGCCTTGCACGCAGCGTCCAGCGAGCCGCTGGACATCACGAGCTCGAGGATCTGATCGTCGCTCACCAGCCCCGACAGGCCGTCCGAGCAGAGGAGGTACACGTCACCGTGCCGCGTCTCGTCCGTCACGAGATCGACGAGGACGTCCTCGCGGATGCCAAGCGCGCGCGTGATGACGTTGGCCGGCAGCTGCCGGACCTCCTCCTCGGTCATCCACGGCGCCATGTGCGCCGCGTCGCTGACGAGCGAGTGGTCACGGGTGAGCTGCGTGATCTGGCTGTCGCGCAGGCGATAGCAGCGGCTGTCCCCGACGTGACCCACCGTCACGTGCTCGGCGTCCTTGGAGAACATCGCCGCCACGATCGTCGTGCCCATGCCGAAGTCGGCGAGCGTCTTCAGCGAGCGATCGAAGATGCGCCGGTTCGCCAGCCGGAGGCCGGTGACGACGTAGTTCTCCTCCTCGGTCAGGTTCGGATCGGCTGGGAAGGGCCAGGTGGCGTCCCTCCCGACCGTCACGGACAAGAAGTCCGAGAGGGTGTTCACGGCAAGCTGGCTCGCAACGTCGCCCGAGCGGTGTCCGCCCATTCCATCCGCCACGGCCACGACACGGTACTCCTCGCTGACGAGGAGGTTGTCCTCATTGTGGTCCCGGAGGAGCCCGGTATCCGTCATCCCGGCAAACCGGGTCCGCAACATGGGCAGAGAGTAGACGCGGAGCAGGGGGGCAGCGCAAGTTCAAGGCGAGGGCAAAGCTGAAATCCTGGGCCTGATCTCCCACAGCGGCCGCTCCATGGCCGCTGGAAGCGGCCGGCGGCAGGGGTAGAGGACCCTTCCGGAGGCGCTCGCTCGCCGGACGCACTTTGCTCTTGAAAGATGGGAGAGGACGTGGGGCTCCGCGGCGCGCGCCGAGGCGACGGGCGCTCGAGCTCAGAGCCAGCTCTCGCCGATCGCGATCCCCGCCGAGGCCGCGATCGTCTCGGCGGCGCGCACGCCGCACGCGTGCGCCTCCTCGAAGAGCGCCATCCCCGGCTGATCGACGTGGGCCCAGGCGACGCGCTCGGACAGCGCGCAGCGCGGCTCGAACGGCCGCGAGCCGAGGAAGCCGGGGCGCGGGCGCGGCATCGCGTGCCCCCAGATCATGACGTCCATCCGCTCGACGTCGTCGCGCAGGTGCGGGTGCGCCGGCGCGAGATCGCGCAGCACGCCGTCGGCGAGCGACGCCCACGGCGCGCGGAGCAGCGCCGCGCGCGCGGCGGCGACGTCCGGCCCGCCGAAGGCGCGGTAGTAGGTCAGCACGGTGCGCTGCACCGGCGTCGCGAGGCGCGACCGCTGCGTCGTCGCCGCCGCGAGATCGGTGAGCTGGTGGCGCGCGTCGACGTAGCCGAGCCCCTCCGCGCCGTAGAGGACGGAATCCCACGCGTGGTTGGGATCGATGGGCCGCTCGACGTGCAGGTTCGCCACGAGCCACGCCGACGCGACCCGCTCCGGCAGCTCGCCCGCCGCGCTCCCCGCGAAGATCCGGCGCACGACGAACGCCGGCGCCGCGAGGATCGCCGCGCGGGCCTCGACGCGGCGCGCCTCGCCGCGCTGCAGGTCGACGTAGTCGATCTCGACGCGGCCGCTCGGCTGCGGGCGCACCGACGTGACGAGCGCGCCGAGGGACACGCGCGGCGCCGCGCGCTCGAGCAGCGCCTTCACGAGCCGGCCGTTGCCCTCGGGCCAGACGAGGTAGCGGCTGCCCGCGAGCTCGGGCGCGCGCGCCTTGCGCCCCGCGAAGTAGTGCAGCCCCGCCCAGGCCGAGATCTCCTCGAGCGCGCCGCCGAAGTCGTCGAGCATCGCGTAGCGCACGTACCAGCGCAGGAACGGCGTGCGGTACCCCTCGCGATCGAGCCACGCCGCCATGCTCATCCGGTCGAGCTGGAGGAGCTCGGGGTCGCGGGAGGAGCGATCGAGCGGGATCTGGAACGCCGGGCGCCCGTCGCTGCCGGTGAGCTCCGTGAGCTCCTCCTCCAGCGCGTGGAACCTCTCGAGCTCGTCCAGCGCCTCGCTCGAGAGCGCGTCGACCGGCGCGAGGCCGCTGTGCCACGCGCCCTCGTAGAACAGCCGCTCGCCCGGCGCGTGGCACAGCCGCCGCGGATCGAACACGGGGCGCCCCGCCGCGTCCCACCCGGTGACGACGCCCATCTGCTCGAGCAGCCGCAGCGTCGCGCGCGCCTCGACGTTCGGCGCGGCGAGGTAGTGCGCGCCCCACGGGTACGGCACGACGCCGTCGTCGCCCCACGCGCTCGTGCCGCCCGGCCTCGGCTCGAGCTCGAGGACGCGCAGATCGAGCCCGGCGCCGGCGAGCCGCCACGCGGCCGACAACCCGCTCACCCCGCCGCCGACGATCACGACGTCCGCGCGCTCGGCGGGGCCGCTCGCCGCGGGCAGCGGGCCGCCGCGGAGCAGGTGGCCCGCGCCGTGGGCCGCGCCGACGATCTCGCCGGCGAGCGGCGCGCGCCCCGGCGAGGCCGTGTGCACGACCCAGCCCGCGGCCACGGAGCTCAGGAAGCCGCGGCGGTTCACCGGATCACCGGGTCCACTCGGCCCACTCGCGCGTGTACACGGAGACGAGCTTCTGGTCGTTCAGCCGGTTGATCGGCGCCTCGACGCGGCCCAGATCGCGGGGGAACCGGAAGAGCTCCGGCAGGCCGCTCGAGTCGAGGTAGCGGAGCCTCGACGGATCGATCCGGAGGGCGCCGGGCGCGGCGAGCCCCTCGCCGCCCGCCAGGATGAAGCCCCACTCGCCGAAGCTCGGCACGTAGACGTGGAGCGGCGCGGCCTTGAAGCCGGCCGCCTCGAGCGTCGTCACGACGCACCAGAACGACTCGCGCGCGTAGTGGGGCGACGTCGCCTGGACGACGGCGAGCCCGCGCACGGAGAGCCGCTGCCGGAGCAGGTGATAGAAGGCGTCGGTGTACAGCTTGCCGACGGCGTAGTTGCCGGGATCGGGGAAGTCGACGATCGCGAGATCGAACGACTCGGTCGACTCCTCGAGGTACTTGAACGCGTCCTCGTTGCGGACGGCCACGCGCGGGTCGCGCAGCGAGCCCTGGTTCAGGTCCGCGGCGAGCGGCAGATCGCGGAAGGCGCCGGTGACCGCGCCGTCGAGGTCGACGAGCAGGATCTGCTCGACCGACGGGTAACGGAGCAGCTCGCGCGCGGCGAGCCCGTCGCCGCCGCCGAGGATCAGCGCGCGCCGCGGCTCGCGCCCCAGCGCGGCGACGGCCGGGTGCACGAGCACCTCGTGGTACCGATGCTCGTCGTCCGACGAGAACTGGAGGTTGCCGTTGAGGAAGAGGCGCGTCGTGCGCGGGCTCCTCGTGATGACGAGGCGCTGGTACGGCGACTGCGCCGCGTAGACGATGGGCGCCCCGAAATAGAGAGCCTCCGAGCGCTCGACGAACCGCGAGACGAGCGCGAAGGCGACCCCGAGCCCGGCGATCACGATCAGGCAGAGCGCCCGCAGCCGGACGACGACGGCGCGATCGAGCGGGAACAGGAACGTGCTCGTCAGCGCGACGGCCGCGTTGAGCACGCCGAAGAACAGGCTCGTCTGGTGGATCCCGAGGCGCGGCAGGAGGAGCGAGGGGAAGAGCAGGCTCGCGGCCAGCGCGCCGATGTAGTCGAGCGTGAGCACGCGCGCGACGAGCCGCTTGAGATCCAGCGAGAAGTTCAGCAGCCGGATGAGCAGCGGGATCTCTAGCCCCACGAGCATCCCGATGAGCAGCACGAGCGAGTAGAGCAGCGCGCGGAACGACCCGAGCGCGGTGTAGACCCGGAAGAGCATCGGCGCGGAGAGCCCCCCGACGAGCGCGAGGCCGAGCTCGATCTCGACGAAGCGCTCGAGGAGCCGGCTCTCGATGTACTGGGAGAGGTACGAGCCGATCCCCATCGCGAACAGGTAGAGGCCGATGACGAAGCTGAACTGCGTCACCGAGTCGCCGAGGACGTAGCTCGCGAGCGTGCCGGTGATGAGCTCGTAGACGAGCCCCGACGTGGCGATGACGAACACGCTCGCGAGGAGCGCCGGGTGCACGAGCCGGGGCAGCGGCTGCGCCGCGGGGAAGGGCGCCGGGGCGTCCCCGGGAGGGGCGCCCCGAGCTCCCGCAGGGCTCTCCTCGGTGGCCGGCATCGGCGCGGTCCTAGCACCGCTCGCGCTGGACCACAGCCTGTTCGGGCTCGCCGGCGCACCTGAAACGCTTCCTCTTTCGTCGTCGAGGCTTCTAGTATGGTGCTCGCGTGAGCACGCCCTTCGACCGAGCAGCCGCGTGCCCCTCCTGCGGCGCGCCGATCACGTTTCGCTTCGCGGGCGCGATGGCGCAGGTGTGCAAGCACTGCAAGTTCGTCGTCGCGCGCACCGATCGGGACCTCCGCGCCGTCGGGCGCGTCGCCGACTTGGTCGAGATTCCCACGCCCCTCCAGCTCGGCGTCACCGGGCGCTGGGGCAACGAGCCGTTCGTGGTCGACGGCCGCGTCCAGCTCGATCGGGCCAGCGCGCCGGGCGCGCCCTGGCAGGAGATCTTCATCGCGTTCCCGGCCAGCGGCCGCTGGACGTGGGTCGCGTTCGCCCAGGGGCGCTGGTACGCCACCACCGAGGCGCCGCTCCCGCTGAACGGGCTGCCGCAGTGGAGCTCCCTCCAGCCGGGCGGCCGTGTCCACCTCGAGGGGCACGGCATGTTCACCGTCGTCGAGGTCGGCCGCCGGCGCGTGATCTCGGCCGAAGGAGAGATGCCCCACGTCGCCGCGCCGGGCGTGGTGACGGGCTTCGTCGACATCGCGGGGCCGAGGGGCGAGTTCGGGACGCTCGACTACGGCGACGGGCGGACGATCCCGCCGAAGCTCTACCTGGGCCGGCAGATCGACCCGGCCACCATGAAGCTCGACACCGGGGCCCCTGTGGACCAGCCCACGGCGCAGGTGTCGGCCGTCGTGTGCCCGAGCTGCGGCGGCAACCTGCCGCTCGCCGCGCCCGGCACCACGGAGCGCATCGTCTGCCGGTACTGTGGTACTGCGAGCGATCTCACGAAGGGCGCGCTCGTCGCGCTCGGCCAGGTCCCCAGGCCGCCCATGGAGCCGTACGTCCCGCTCGGCGCCGAGGGCCAGCTCCGCGGCATGCGCGTGCTCTGCATCGGCTTCGTCATCCGCGGCTGCACCGTGGAGGGCGAGCGTTACCGCTGGCGCGAGTACCTGCTCTACGGCGGACCGAGCATTGGCTACCTGTGGCTCATGGAAGAGGACGGGGCGTGGCAGCTCGTGACGCCTCTCTCGCCCGGCGAGGTCCAGCCGATGGGCTCGACGGCGAGCTATCAAGGGCGGACGTATGCGCTCAAGCAGAGCGTCCACGCCGAGGTGGAATACGTCATCGGCGAGTTCTACTGGAAGGTCGAGATCGGCGAGGCCGTGCAGGCCACGGAGTACCAGGGCGAGGGCGGCAAGGTCAGCATCGAGCAGGCCCCGACCGAGGTGAGCGTGTCGTTCTGCTCACCGCTTCCAGGGAAGGAGCTCGCCGCCGCCTTCCACCTGCCACCCCCGCCGAGCCCCTCGTTCGGCGACGGGACGGGCGCCGGAGCCGGCCGGATCGTCGTCATCGTCGTCGTCCTGATCGTCGTCCTCCTCATTCTCATCGCGCTCAGCGACTGCGGTGGGGGCGGCGGCGGCGTCATCTTCATTCCGAGCGGGGGGGGCAGCCCGAGCTTCGGCGGCGGGAAGTGATCCAGCTCCACTGCTCGATTCGGCTACGTATGAAATGAACGGCCTGTGCCGGTGCGTCCTTTGCGATCCCGGCTGGTGTCGAGTCGGGCACGAGCAGCACTGGACATGTCTATGTCCACCTCCGTGGAAAGGCGACATCGCGTCGAGCGGAGCGGTCGGATTCGGGCAGATGATGGTCGGTTTCGGGTATCGCCCCGCTCCGGCCGCCGCTGGCGATCGAGTAATTTCAATGGCTTACACGCTGGCCCGCGGCGGCCCGTGACGTGCAATGTGCCGTCCGACGCCGGCGGTGGACCGGCGGCGGAGGCCCATGCAAACGGTGAATTCGATCGACCCGCACGCACAGCTGCGCGCGCTCTACATCTCCCTGCTCCGAAACCAGGAGCACTTCGACGAGTTCAAGCAGCTGCTCGCCCTCTACGTCGTCGCGCCCGAGGCAGATGAGGAGCCGGTGGACGCGGCCAGGATCCGCGCGCAGCTCAACGGCCGCATCCGCTCCTGGATCGGCGGCTTCTTCGATGGGCTGAGCGCCTCCCAGGTGCTCCAGTGGCGCGCGATCGTGGTCGAGGAGCGCTTCAACGTGTGCCTGTCGCCCTGGAAGGAGTCGAACGTCTATTGATGCCGCGGCGCAGGCGACAGGCGGGGTTGCACCGCCATCGGCGTACGTCTCACCGGCGCGGCTCTGCCCCGGTGCCATCTACCGGCGCCCGGAGCGCGCCGCGCACCGCGAGCGCCGAGCCCGGCGCGCCGCGCCGGGCGAGGGAGGTGCCCGCACATGGATGACGCCCTGTGGGTGGACGAGCTCTACAAGGCGTTCTGGCGGACCCTCCCCGGGATGCTGCACGCCGACGCGCAGGGGCTGGCCTACACGCTCGGCCTGTCGCCGTCGCGCGACGTGCCCTGGAGCGCCGTGTTCAGCAACGAGATCACGCTGGCCGCGCCCGCGCTGCTCGCGGAGGCCATGCCGGGCGTCCGCGGGGCCACGGTGCAGGACGCGCTCCTCGCGCACCTGCTCGCCGTCATCGAGGCGTTCGGCACCGATCGCATCAAGGACAAGCAGGTCCGCCCGACCTGGCAGCTCGAGGCCATCCTGGCGCACGCTCGGCGGGCGCGCGACGAGGCGCTCCGCCGCGTCGCGCCAGGGGTCGACGACCCGGCCATCGATTTCGCGCGCGCGGACGACGCGACGCTGTTCGCCATCGAGACCGAGCGCAGCCTCCTCGCGAGCGGCGGGCCCGCCGGCTTCAGCCGCTATTACGCGCTCTCCCTCGGCAAGCAGAGCGTCGGCTTCCCGGCGTCGATCGCCCTCGCGCACGCTGCCGGCTGGACGGCCGAGCGGCGCGAGGTGCTCGCGCGGCTGCTGTCGTCGGTGTGGCTCGGGCTGCAGCTCCACGACGATGTCATGGACTGGCAGGACGACTACCAGCGAGGCGGCGCCTGGGCCGTCGTCCTGGCCTCGGAGCTCCGATCGCGCGCGCACGGAGAGCCCCGGGCCGAGGAGCGCGATCGGGAGCGCGCCTCGGAGCCGCGCCACCGCGGCGCGGTCGCGTACGGACCGCTCGGCACGCCGCCCTGGGGGATCGCGGTGACGCCGAAGGCGCAGAGCGAGCCGCCGACCCCCGACGCGCCCTCGTCCTTGCTCCCCGTCCGCCGGATGGTCCTCGAGTCCGGCGTCCTCGCGGCGATGCTCGACGGCGAGCGCCGGTGCTTCCGCGCCGCGCGGCGGCGCGCCGCGGTGCTCGGCGCTCGCCGCGTCGCGGCCTGGGCGGAGGGGAGGGAGGGGCAAGCGCAGGAGCTCGCGCGGTGCGAGGCCGAGAGCCCCGGCTTCGCCAACCGCGCCCACGCGCTCAACGCCTGGGCCAAGGCCGTGCTGGCATGAGCCGCGGCCGCGGCGCGGCCGCGCGAGGGGGGGCGGGCTCTCCGGAGGAGGGGTCCGCGCGCGCGCGTCCGGCGCCCGGTCGCAAGAGCGCGCCGCCCCCAGCGTCGTCCGCCACGCCCAGGGCGCGCCCGCGGCGCCCGCCGTGGGACTTCGGCTATGCCCCGGTCCCCACCGCCGCCGGCGACGACGACGATGGTCCCCTCGACGTCGTCGTCGCCTCGCGGTGCCCCGTCGCGCCCGACGCGGTCGCCGCGGCGCTCGGGGCGCGCTGGTCTGGCGTCGCGGTCGAGCGCGTCATCGAACGGACGCCCATCTTCTGGCTCCGCGCCCGGTCCCCCGACCCCGGGCGGCGCGCCGACGTCGCCGCGGCGCTCTCGGCCGCGGCGCTGCCGGTGCGCTACGTCGCGTCGGCCCGGCGCCCGAGCGCCGCCGTCGCCCCGCGCTTCGACGCGGCCGCCGGCGCCGCGGCGCGGCCGGAGGGGTGGACCGCGCGCCGCGCGTCGGTCGAGGACGAGCCCGTCACCCCCGGCCGCTGGTTCCTGCGCGACGAGGGCGGCGGGATCGGGGTCGATCGCCGCCGCTGCGGGGGCGGCGCCGGGACGCGCCTCGGGGTCATCGACGACGACGCGTGGACGGCCGACGAGCTCGGCCTCGAGCGCGAGGTGCTCGTCATGATGGAGCAGCCGCCGCGCAGCCAGGCGCACGGCGCGTTCATGGTCGCGTGGGCCGTGGGGGGCCGTCGCCCCGGCGGGTTCCGCGGCGTCGCGCCGGACGCGTCGCCCCGGCTCTACCTGATCCCGAAGCCTGGATCGTGCGTCCTCGCCCTGCCGGTCGCGATCGTCCGGGCGGTCAGCGACGGCGCCGACGTCGTTGTGTGCGCCGCGTACGTCGAGGGCTCGACGACGCCCATGCTCGACGACGCGCTCGAGTTCGCCGCCCGCCTCGGGCGCCGCGGCCGGGGCTGCCCTGTCGTGTTCCCCACGGGCCGTGAGGCCTCGAGCCCTCCCGAGTCGCTGCACGCGAGCTTCTCGCTCGGGTTCGGCGAGCCCGCGAGCGACCCGCGCGTGTTCTGCGTCGGCCCGGGCGCCCGCGGCGACGGGTGGTTCCTCTGGCGGGACCGGCAGGGGCGCAGCCGCCCCTTCGCCAACCGCGGCCCGGCGGTGCGGTGGCTCGCGCCAGGCGACGACATCACCTGCCCGCTGCCGCCCGCGTCCAGCGCGACCCCCGCGCTCGAGCGGCTCTGCCATGCCGAGTCGAGCGGGGCCTCGGCCCTCGCCGCGGGCTCGCTGCTCCTCGTCCTGTCGCAAAACCCGTCGCTCCGCCTGCCCGAGCTCGACGCCCTCGTGATGCGCACGCTCGCCCCGGTGCCTCCCGCGGCGCCCGCGTCGGCCGAGCCGATCGCCGACGCGTGGGACGTGCTCCCCGACGGGCGCGATCGCGATGGCCACAACGCCAAGCATGGCTACGGCCGCATCGACGCCGGTCGAGCCTGCCTCGCCGCCGGAGATCCGATCGCGCTCGCGCTGGTGTCCGTCGGCGAGGACGGCGCCGCGCGCATCTGGCACGACGCCCGCGCCGAGGGGCCGCTCGTCCGCCGCCTGTACTCGCGCCGCCTCGCGCGCTGGGCGGTCCGAGCGCTGCTCGCCGACCCGAGCCTCTGCCACGGCGTCTGCGCGCTCGTGCGCCACGCCCGCCTCACCGCGGGCGACCCGCGGCGCCGGCGCGCCCACGGCGCGGGCGCCGTGCTGCGGCAGCTCTCGCTCGTCGTCCGCGCCCTCGCCGCGAGCCGCGCGGCGCCGCCGCCATCGCCGCGCGTGCGCGACGAAATCACCGCCCTGCTCGACCGGCTCGAGCGATCGGCGACCGACGCCGCCGCCGTCGCCGACGTCGAGTCGCGCTTCGGAGCGCTGGCGGACGTCGTGTTCGCGGACGCCACGGACGGCGACGCGCACGAGGGCGCCGCCTGAGCGCGCTGCCGTCCCGCCGCGGGGTGATCCCGCTCTCATCTCCACGGGAAAACGTAATGATAATTGCGTAGTAGCGCCGCCGGGGCGCCGGGATCGCGGGTGACGGGCGCGTTGCGCCCGGTCCGGCGCGCGAGCCCCGTTGGTTCACCCGGAGTTCCAGCGTATCGTGAACGGCTGGCGGCGCAATTTGCGCGCCGTCGGCTCTCCCGATGCCAGCTATCGAGAATCGCCGTTGGCTCCTCGCGGTGGTCGTCCTCGCGGCGCTCGTGCTGGGCGGCTCGGGGATGAGGAGCGCTCTGAGCTGGTACGAGCGCCCGTTCCCTGGCGTGCTCGTCGATCCGGACGGCGTGGTCTCGAGCGTGGGCCTGCCGTCCTGGGAGGGCTTCCAGAAGGGCCTCCGGTACCCGGATCGCGTCGTCGAGGTCGACGGCTGGCGCCTCGAGAGCACCGCGGGGCGCTACCGCGCCGGCGCCTGGGACGCCGCGGTCGAGCGGGCGGCGCGCGAGGGGCGCCGCTCGGTGCACGCCCGCGTCGAGACGGCGGAGGGGCTGCGCGACGTCGAGCTCTCCCTCGTCCCCTTCGACGCGCTCGCCTGGTGGTTCTACGCCGGCGGGCTGATGGTCGTCGCCTCGCTCTACGTGGGCGCCGCGCTCATCGCCCTCAGCGCGAGCCCCCACGGCAAGCTCGCCCGCGCCTTCGCGAGCGCCGCGCTGTTCGCCGCGCTCTTCCAGTTCGCGCTGTTCGACTACCACAGCTCGCGCCACCTCGTCCCGTTCTTCCACGTCGCCTACGCGCTCGTCCCGATGAGCTTCTTCACGCTGGCGCTGCGGCTGCCGGACGACGTCCCGCTCATCGCGCGCTACCCCGTCTTCGCGCGGATCGCGCACGGGCTCGGCGGCCTGCTCGCCGCCGCCCTGCTCGCCTCGCACGCCATGGGCTGGACCACCGTCGCGCTCCGGAGCGTCTGCGCGATCCTGTTCGTGGCGTCGTTCTTCTTCTTCGCGACCACGCTGATCCTCCGCTTCGCCGCGGCGGAGGGCGATCGCCGCCGCACGCTGCGCGCGCTGCTCCTCGCGATGGCGCCGCCGCACGTGGTGATCGCCCTCGGCTTCATGCTCGCCATGCTCGGCGCCCCGGCGTCGACGCTCGCGTGGTTCGCGATCCCCGCGCTCGCCCTCACACCCGTCTCGAGCGTCGTCGCGTTCATCCGCTACGACCTCTGGGGGAGCCGCGCGCTCCTGTCGCGCCCGCTCACGCGCGTCATCATCGCCTGCATGATGGTCGCGCTCACGGTGATCCTCTGCTCCGCGTGCGCGGGGTACGCCGGCCTCCCGCTGCTCGGCGCGATCAAGGTCGCGGCGCCGGCCGCCGTCGTCAGCGCGGCGCTCGTCGTGTCCGCGCTCGGCGCCGGCGATCGGAAGCTCTTCCCGGCGCGCGCGGAGTACAAGCCCACCGTCGAGCAGCTCAGCGAGGAGCTGACGCTCGTCGCCGATCCCGACGAGGTCGCCTTCGCGGTCGAGCGCACGGTGGCGCGCTGGCTCTCCTGCGAGCGCGTCACCTTCCGTCGCATCGCGGTCGACGCGGCCGACGGCGCGGGCGCGGGCAGCGCCGGCGCCGCGCCCGGCGAGCCGGCGCCGAGGGCGGACGAGTCGAGCGGCGAGCGGGTCATCGAGGTCGAGCCCTCCAAGGCGAGCGCGAGCGCGAGCGAGCTCTCGCTGACCGTCATGTTCCGCGGCCGGCTGCTCGGCGTCCTCGAGGTGGGCAAGAAGCGCGGCGGCGCCCTGTTCACCAGCGAAGATCTCGATCTGCTCCGCACGATCGGCAACCAGGCCGCGCTCGCCATGGCGCACGCCCACAGCTACGCGGAGCTGGAGCGGCGGCGGCGGGAGCAGGCCGCCGCGTGGCGCGACGAGCGCGCGGCGCTCATCGAGACGCTCGCGGCCGAGATCACCCACGAGGTGCGCTACCCGATCAACTTCTTCCGCTCCGTGTTCAAGCGCGGATCGAAGAACCAGAGCCTGGACGCCGAGGAGGTCGACATCGGCTGCGAGGAGGTCGAGCGCCTCGAGCGCCTCGTGATGGGGCTGCGCCGGGTGACGCACAGGAAGCTCGAGCGCCGCCGCCTCGCGGTCGAGGAGCTCGTCAGCCGGGCGGAGATGCTCCTGCGCGATCAGCTCGGCAAGCGGCGGATCGAGGCGCGCGTGAGCGCTGGATCGAGGCTCCGCTGCGATCCCGATCAGGCCACGCAGGTGCTCGTCAACCTCCTCTCGAACGGCCTCGACGCGGCCGGCGACAAGGGGACGATCGGGGTCGTCTGGGAGACCACCGAGAGCGGCGCCGAGCTCGTCGTGTGGGACACGGGGCCCGGCATCTCGGGGGACGCGTCGCGCCTCTTCGCGCCCTGGTACACGACGAAGCCCCGCGGGACCGGGCTCGGGCTCGCCATCACGCACCGCATCGTCCGGGCCCACGGGTGGTTGATCGAGCCGGAGCGGCGCGACGGCACGACGCGGTTCGTGATCTCGATCCCAGCCGCCGACGTCTCCATGACCGCGGAGGACGAGGTCGCGTGAAGATCCTGATCGTCGATGATCAGCGGAGCGGCCGCCGCACGCTGCGGCAGATCCTGGCCGCGCTCGACGAGGTCGAGGTGCTCGAGGCGGTCGGCCTGGACGACGCGATGGCGGTCGTGGAGCGGAGCGCGCCGGACCTCCTGCTCCTCGACGTGCGCCTGTCGGACGATCCGCGCGACCGCGGCGGCCTGGAGATCCTGCGGCGGGTGCGGGCCTCGGGGCGGAGCACGCCGGCGCTGATGGTCACGTCGGTCAGCGAGCTCTCCGAGATCCGGGAGGCCATGCGGCTCGGCGCGCAGGACTACGTGCTGAAGGACGAGCTCTGCCCGGAGATGCTCCTGCCGATCATCGAGGGGCAGCGCGAGCGGCTGCTCCTGAAGGGCGAGGTGGTGCGGCTCCGCGAGCGGGTCGACCGCACGTTCGGCACGAAGGCGCTCATCGGCTCGTCCGCGGGGATGGAGCGCGTCCGCCGGATCATCGAGCGGGTCGCCGAGTCGAGCAAGACGGTGCTCATCCGCGGCGAGACCGGCAGCGGCAAGGAGATGGTCGCCCGCGCGCTGCACGAGATGAGCTCGCGCCGCGGCGAGCCGTTCGTCGCGGTCAACTGCTCGGCGCTGCCGGGGACGCTCATCGAGTCGCTCATCTTCGGGCACGAGCGCGGCGCCTTCACCGGCGCCGAGAAGCGCATGCGCGGCCAGCTCGAGCTCGCGGGCGCGGGCACCATCCTGCTCGACGAGATCGCCGAGATGCCCGGCGAGCTCCAGGCGAAGCTCCTCCGCGTCGTCGAGGATCGCCGCTTCCGCCCCCTCGGCGCCGAGTCGGAGATCCCGCTGCGCGCCCGCGTCCTCGCCGCGACCCACGTCGACCTGGAGAAGCGCATCAGCGAGGGGCGCTTCCGGGAGGACCTCTTCTACCGGCTCAACGTCGTCACGGTGCACGTCCCGTCGCTGGCCGAGCGCGACGCCGATCTCATCGAGCTCCTGCTCGCGTTCAGCGCGGAGCTCCCGCGCAAGCTGCGTTACACCGACGACGCGATCGCGTGGCTGGTCCGGCGGCCCTGGCCCGGCAACGTGCGTGAGCTCCGGAACGTCGTCGAGCGGCTGGGGCTGCTCGCGGACGACGATCTCATCGACGTCCCCACGCTCGAGGAGCTCGCGCGCGAGCGGCCGGTCGTGGACGCCACCGCGGAGATCGACCGGCTGGCGCGCGCCCTGCTCGCGCTGCCCGAGCGGCTGGGATCGAAGCTCCGGGTGATCGAGCGCGCCGTCCTGCACCACGCGATCGAGAGCTGCGGCGGCAACAAGGCGGCCGCGGCGCGGCTCATCGGCGTCGATCGGAAGATGCTCGAGCGGCGCTGGGACCGGCACACCGGCGAGGAGCCGCCGAGCAGCCGGCGGATGTCGATGCCGACGCCGATGGCCGCGCGCCACCTCGGCGAGGAGCCGCCGAGCAGCCGGCGGCACACGCCCGCGAACGGGACGCGGCACCTCGGCGAGGAGCTGCCGGGCAACCGCAACCACACGCCCGTGAGCTTGCCGCGGTACGCCAGCGAGGAAGCGCCGAGCACCCGCCGCCAGGTGCCGCCGCCAGACCACGACGACGCCTGAGGGGCGCGGCGCCGGTGGCGTGCCGCGCCGCGCCACCGGCGTCGCGCGCTACTTCCTGCCGATGCCCGTGTAGACGAACCCCATGCCGCGGAGCTCGTCCGGCTCCCAGATGTTGCGCCCGTCGAAGAGCGTCGGGGAGCTCAGGATGCGCTTCAGCCGGTGGAAGTCCGGGCGCCGGTACTCGTGCCACTCGGTGACGACGACCAGCGCGTCCGCGCCCTCGGCCGCGCCGTACATGCCGTCGCTCAGGAGGATGCGGCTCCCGTAGATGGCGCGCACGTTCGGCATCGCCTGCGGGTCGTGCGCCTGGACCGTCGCGCCCGCCTCGAGCAGCGCGTCGATGAGCGTGAGCGCGGGCGCCTCGCGGATGTCGTCCGTCTGCGGCTTGAACGCGAGCCCCCAGACCGCGATCGTCTTCCCCTTCAGCGCGCCGTCGAAGTAGGCGCTCACCTTGCTGGCGAGCAGCCGCTTCTGCCGCGCGTTGATCCGCTCGGTCGCCCGGACGATCTCCAGATCGTGCCCGACGGAGCCCGCGGTGTAGAGGATGGCCGAGAGGTCCTTGGGGAAGCACGACCCGCCGAACCCCGGGCCGGCGAACAGGAACTTCGTGCCGATGCGCGGGTCGGCCCCGACGCCCTTGCGCACGAGCTCGATGTCCGCGCCGAGCTTCTCCGCGAGCACGGCCAGATCGTTCATGAACGAGATGCGCGACGCGAGCAGCGCGTTGGCGGCGTACTTGGTGAGCTCGGCCGAGCGCGCGTCCATGAGCTGGATGCGGTCGCTCGCCCGCACGAACGGGTTGTAGAGGTGGCGCAGGATCTCGCGCGCCTTCGGGTCGTCCGAGCCGATGATCACGCGGTCGGGCTTCATGAAGTCGTTGACCGCGTCACCCTCCTTGAGAAACTCCGGGTTCGACGCGACCGCGAACGGCTGGGTGGCGTTCGCGCCGATGATCTGCCGGAGCCGGTCCGCCGTGCCGACGGGGACCGTGCTCTTCGTGGCGATCACTTTGAAATTGTTCAGGTTCTTGCCGATCGTCTCGCCGACGGCCTCGACGGCGGAGAGGTCGGCGGAGCCGTCGTCCGCCTGGGGCGTACCGACGGCGATGAAGACGATCTCGGCGTCGCGGATGGCGCTGGCGACGTCGGTGGAGAACCGGAGCCTGCCGTCGCGGGTGTTCTTTGCGATCAACACGTCGAGGCCGGGCTCGTAGATCGGCACCTCTCCGCGCTTCAGCATCTCGATCTTGGCAGCGGACACGTCGACGCACGCCACGTCATTCCCGAAATCCGCGAACCCCGCGCCGGCGACGAGGCCGACATACCCTGTTCCCACGACGGCAAGCTGCATGGGCGGGACGCTACCACGACCCCGGCGCCGTTCGAGCCGGCAGTCGCACGGCGTGTGACCTCCGATCGATCTGTCCCGCTCCTCTCGCGTGCGAGCGCGCCGAGCGTTCGTGCTGCCCTTGCCCTGCCTGAGCCGAGGGGCTGCCGGGCGCTTGGCGGCCGTGGCGCCGCGCGGCTCAGGGGTGGACGAACACCACGGTGCCGGTCAGCGAGCGCGCTGCGCCGTGCCATCCCGGCGGGACGGCCGGCTCGGTCCAGAAGAACAGGCGGCGGGCGTCCTCTGGAGACAGGTTGATGCAGCCGTGGCTCTTGGGCCGGCCGAACTTGTCGTGCCAGTACGCGCCGTGCAGCGCATACCCCTCCTCGAAGTACTGCACGTAAGGCACGTCGCGCAGCTCGAACTCCTCACCGACGGTGTCCGAGTCCATGGTGCTCGTGACGAACTTCGTGTGGATACGGAAGATCCCGCGCTTGGTCGCGGTGCTGGACTCGTGGTCATCGAGCCCCGCCTCGCCGCTCGAGATCAGCGTCGCATAGACGGGCTTCGTGCCCTCGTAGGCGACGAGCACCTGCTTCGTGATGTTGACGTCGAGCCACTTCTCGCCGTTCTTGCCCCAGGCAGGCATCTTCTTGGCAGGGTCGATTCGGCCGGCGTGGCGGTCGTCGACCCAGTCGCCGTCCTTCGTCTCGTAGTGCAGCTTGCCGCCGAAGAACTGCTGTTTGCCGGTGAGGGGCACGGCGGAGCGCCACTCGAGCTCTCCGCCGTCGACGAGCTTCTTGCCCTCGACGCGCCATCGCTTGCCCCCGGCGCGGCGCACGAGCGCGAACGGGAAGTCGACGTCCTTGCCGATCTCGACGCCGTGGAACTCGGAGCCGCGGATGGGGCGGAACCTGTCGGCCGGGACGACGCGCAGATCGGTGGTGACGTTGTAGCGCCGGCCCTCGTGGAGGAACGACTCGAGGAAGGCCATCCCGTTGCGCCGCGAGACCTCGTCGATCTTCACGGCGTCATCGGTCTTGATGAGGCCGGAGAGGTTGGGGGCGCGCCGGCCTTCGCGCAGGTACCAGGGGATCTCGCGATCGGTGATGCGCTGCGCGAGCGCGTCGAGCGCGGGCGGGGCGGGCTCGGCGCTCCATTTGAGCCAGACGTCGAGGCCGTAGGTGGCGCCGCTCTCCTCGTCCTTGGCCCAGCGATCGAGGTGCTTCTTGAGGCTCGGCTCGAAGCGCGCAAGATCGTCCTCGGTCGGGATGCGCGCGTAGGCGGGGCCGCCGCGCGTGACGGTCCCGTACATGTACGGGAGCTTGTGGGTGACGTCGGGGCGGCGGGCCGCGGCGCGGACGATCTCGTCGTCGAGGTCGAGCGTCGCGTCGGGGCCGACGCACACGTAGCCGAACGGCTTGACCTTGCGGAAGCCCCCGGGGCAGCCGGACGTGCCGGCGGGCTCGGGATCCATCTCCACGACCGCGCCGGCGCGCAGGAAGCCGACGGGCTTCGCGTCGGTGCTGGGCCGCGCAAGGACGCGGGTGAGCATCGAGGTGCTGGCGAGCCGCGGGCGGCCCTCGGGGATCGGCGCCGGCGGGGTGGCGACGCCGCCGAGCGAGACGATGGGCGGGCCCTCGGGCAGGCCGGGCGGCGGCTCATCCTCGGCCGGGGCGGGGGAGGCGACGGCCGCGGGGGAAGCGAGGGCGGCGGCGGAGGCGCCCTGGGCCTTCTGGCTTCCTGCGGCGCCGGGGAGCTCGATGGGCGCGTCGGCGGCGCTCCCGGAGCGCCCGCAGGCCGAGAGGGACGCGGCGAGCGCGAGGAGCGCGAGCGCATGGTGGCTCGCCGCGAGCGTGGCTGCGGCGCGCGTTCGAGGCGGCGTGTCCATGGCGCGCCGACCGTAGTGCACAGGAGGGGGAGGAGGGCCAGTTTTCGGCAGTCGGCTGGAGGTGGGCTCTCGCCGCCTCACCTCGGATCAGGCGCCGAGAGCCGCCCTCGACGCGCCTCGACGTCGGCGACGGCGGCCGCGCCGTCGCGCACGATCAGGGTGAACGGATACCGCTCTTCACCTCTCGCGTCGGGATCGTAGGCCCCGGTGGGCAGCGCGGTCACCACGAGCGTTCGTTTCCCGTCCGCCGCGAGCTTCAGCTCCGCGGAGCCGGACGAGAGGTCCAGGATCTCGCCGTCCGAGTCAGGCGTCAGACCGGGGACGGCCTGGACGACGAAGCGGCGCCTCGCGTCGTCGGGCGCCTCGAGCGACACCCGGAGCGATCGTGGCGTGTCGGCTCCTGCCGAGAGCTCGATATAGCTGGTGCCGAGCAACATCGGCGCGCGCTCGCGGACGTCGATCCTGCCCGGCCTGGCCTCGACCTGGGCTGCCAGCGAGAGCTTCGCCGCCGCGAGGTTCTGAAGGCCGCCCGCGAAGTGCCGGAAATGGCGATCGTCGATGTGATCGCCGGTGTACCAGCGCCAGCGCGCGAGCTCGGGGACGGCCTCGACATAGCTCATGCCCGCCGCCTCTCGGAGCATCGCATCGAGCGCATCGACGAAGTCAGGCTCGTTGGGCTGCGCGCCGTCGCCTGTGGCGGGGGCGTCGCGCGCCCCGAGCCACATGCGCGAGACGAACCGCGGATCGCCGTCGAAGAACCGATCTTTGAGGTAGAGCAGCACCATGGAGGCGCCGTACATGGACCATGTCTCGTAATGGTCGTTGTGGTCGATCGCCCATTCCGGGTGCCTCTGGAAATCGGCCAGGCCGTCGCTCGTATAGCGATCCGCGCGGACCTGGTCGAGGAACGTCGCCGACATCTCGAAGACGACGGGGCTCTCGCTCCAGTCGTCCGCGGCCTGCGAGGCGTGCGCCATCTCGTGCACCACGGTCTCCTCGAGAGCGGAGCCGCCGTAAGGCCCCCACGGATCGACGATCATGTACGGGCGCCGGTCGTCCCATGAGGTCGACGGCTCGCCTCCGAGGACGTCGACGAGGCAGCTGCGGTGGCCTCTCCACACGAACACATCGAATGCGTCGTCCGGCCCGCACTCTCCGCCATCGCCGATGGGCGGGCGCATGCCGATCCGGCGCACATGATAGTCCCAGCCCTCCTCGATGAACGCGAGGACCTGGCGCGCGGTGTCGCGCTCTTCCGCCTTGTAATGGTGCACGAGCACGGGGAGGGTCGAGGATCGAAGGGAGAAAGGGAACATCTCCTCGAAGTCGGCTCGCCCACAGATGCTCTCGCCTTCCGGCAAAGGGTGCTTGTACTCCGACGGTGTGGCCGGGGTCATGTCATCGCCCTCTGTGCCGCAGCCGACGGGCCCGAGGCCGAGGATGAAGCAAGCCAGCCAGGGAAGGGATCTCCGCATCGAGGCGCTTTAACCGAGCCTCCGGGGAGCTTGCAAGGAGCGGCTGCCAGCATGGCCGCGCGGCGCGCGCAGCGGAGCAGCACCCGGCTGCGTGCGTGCCGAGGGTGCTGCCTTCGAACCTCTGCTGTAGTACTAGGCGGACTGGTCGAGTTCTCGCACGACGTCGCGGAGCGCCTGGGCCTCGGCACGCTCGAGGATCACGGGCGCCGACAGGGGCGTGGGCGCGTGGTCGCGAAACTCCACGGGCTGGAAGGCGGCGAGCGCGCCGGACGCGGTGTAGGCGAGATCCAGGCGCACCGCGGAGGTGTCCGGGTCGCCATCCCCGTCCAGGGCGAAGGGGAGCTTCGCGATGGCGGCGAAGTCCCGCCTCTCCAGGGCGGCGGTGAGCGCTCCGATCGGGCAGGTGAAGTAGCGGAAGCCTTCTTCCACCTTCTCACCCGTGGACGTGTACACGAACTCGCTCAGGATCAGCCATTTGCGACGGGTGGCGAAGCGAGGATCGGCGCGCAGGAAGTCGGACAGATCTTGGATCTCCATCGCGCGTTCATACCGCAACCGGGCCCAGGATCTCCACCAGTCCGTCGGGGCGGATCATGCTGTTCGGTCATCGCACACATGAACGCAGGGTGGTCGTCTCGACGCACTCGCCCTAGGACATGGCCCTACGGTGGGGGACGAAGAGGGGCTACGACCGTCCGAACCTGAGCAGCAGCCCGAGCCAGCCCTTCGCCAGGTAGAGGAGGTTGATCAGCACATACATCCAGAAGAACACGTCGAGCCGGTCCGCGAGCGCGAACGCCCAGATGTGGCTCGGGTAGTGGTTCAGGAAGCGCAGGAACGTCATCACGAGCGCCGCCGCCCGGGCGGCGGGCGACCGGGGCCGCTCCTCCGTGGCGGTCTCGTAATAGGCGGAGACCGAGGTCTCCTTGCCGCTGATCTCCGGGCGGCGGACGAAGTTCGTCAGCGAGATCGCCGAGGCGATCACCGCGACCCCGACGACGCCGGCGAGCAGGAAGCGCGGATCTCCGCCGGGCCAGCGGCCGCCGTCCAGCCCGAGGCCGCCGGCGCTGAAGAGGCGCATCGAGAGCGCGCCCGAGAGGAGCACCGCCTTGAGCTCGTCCGTGAAGAAGTCGAAGAGGTGGCCCTCCTTCGACGCGAGCTGCTTGTGGCGCGCCAGCATCCCGTCGGCGCAGTCGAGCAGGTAACTCAGCTCGAGCACGGCGATGGCGACGAGGCCCCCCGCCGCCGTGGGCAGCGCGACGAGCAGCGCCGCCGCGACGACGAACACGGCGAGGTTGAGCAGCGTCACCTGGTTCGGCGTGATCGCGGTCCGCGCGAGGAGCGCGACCACGCCGCCGGCGAGCGGGCGCATCAGGTAGGTGTTGAAGAGCTGATCGTGCTTCTTCCGCGTGGCCAGGTAGATCCGCTTCGCTTCGCCGAGCATGGCCGGCGCATCCTAGCCGAGCGGCTCCCGTCTTGCTCGGGCGGCAGCGGCGCTTTCGCCCCGGCAGGCGGACCGCCCGCCGCCCGGTCAGCGCCGCGCCGGGCGCGAGGCGGGCGCGCCTGCGTCCAGCGGCTCGTCGCTCCAGTCGACGGCGATCGAGTCCTCCTTCGCGGCCTCGGGGCGCACCCACTCCTTGGTGATGGAGCCGCCGCTCACGGGCGGCTCGTCGCTCCAGTCGACGGCGATGACATCGATGGAGGTCGAGACGCTCGCGGGGTGCACCGGGATCGTGGCGGGCCCGCTCTCGTCCGTGGCGCCCCGGGGCGACGGCTGCTCTCGCAGCGTGATCGCGTCCGGAGCGAGCGCGTGCGCGAACCGCGACGCGCGCGGCGGCGGCTCGCTGCGCAGGAGGGCGCGCACGTCCTCCAGCATCTGGCGCGCGTCGGGGTAGCGCTGGTCGCGGTCGAAGGCGAGCGCGCGATCGACGACGAGGCACACGTCGCGCGGCGCGTGCGGCGCGCGCTGCGCGAGCGGCGGCGCCGGCTCCCTGCCCATCTTCAGCAGGAGGTCGAAGTCGGTGCTCGCCTCGTGGACATGGCGGCCGGCGATCAGCCGGAACATGGTGGCGCCGACCGCGAAGAGGTCGGCGCGGGTGTCGATGTCGCGGCCCTTCGCCTGCTCCGGCGGCATGTAGGGCGTCGTGCCGAGCACCAGGCCCATCCGCGTGAGCTCCCCCTGGAGGCTGGAGTCCTGGCGGATCCGCGCGAGCCCGAAATCGAGGACCTTGATGCGCGGGACGCCGCCGTGCGCGGGCGTGTCCGCTGCGCCGTCGCCGACGACGTACAGGTTGGGCGGCTTGATGTCGCGGTGGATGATCCCCTGCGCGTGCGCCGCGGCGAGCGTGTCGAGCACCTGCGCGGTGAAGCGGAGCACCTCGGCCAGCGGGAGGCCGCCGAGGCGGCGCTCGCGCTCGGCGAGCGACTCGCCCTCGAGGAGCTCCATCACCAGGAAAGGCGCCCCGTCCTCGGCGACGTCGATGTCGCGGATCTCGACGGCGCCCGGGTGGCGGAAGCGGTTCGCGGCCTGGGCCTCGCGCTCGAACCGGTCGCAGATCTCCTTCGATTTCGCGGCCTGCGGGTGCAGGATCTTGAGCGCGTCCCGGCGGCCGATCCGGTGGACGCCGACGTAGACGGCGGCCATGCCGCCGGCGCCGAGCAGCCGCTCCAGCGTCCACTTGTTGCGGATCGTGGTCCCCACGCGTTGTGAGGCGGTTTCGCTGCTCATGGGATCCTTGCCTTCATGGAAGCGGCGCGGCCGCACGCGGTCAAGCGTATGCTCCGCGCGGTCGCGAGGAGAGCGATGGTGAAACCGGGCAAGCCGAGCGGGCGGCAGTACACCGAGGCCGAGGTGCGGGCCATCCTGGAGCGCGCCCTCCGGGACGCGCAGACGCGCGACGTGAGCCATGACGAGCTGGTCGCGGCGGCCGAGGAGATCGGCATCTCCCGGGGCGCGATCGAGGCCGCGTCGCGCGACATCGAGCATGTCCGGGGCGAGGAGGCGGCGCGCGAGGCCATCCTCGCGCGCCGGCGCAAGGGGTTCCGCTCGCACCTGTTCTCGTTCCTCCTCGTGAACGCGTTCCTCTTCGCGGTGAACGCGCTCACGGACGGGCCGTGGTGGTTCTTCTGGCCGCTGCTCGGGTGGGGCCTGGGGCTCGCCTTCCACGCGCTCGGCGCGCTCTCCAGCGACGTGTCCCCGCGGCAGATCCGCCGGGAGCTCGAGCGCAGCGCCGCGCAGGCGCGGAAGGAGCAGCACCGGCGGCTGAAGGAGCAGCGCCGGATCGAGCGCCTCGAGCGCAAGCAGCGCCTCGAGCAGAGCGCGGAGGACTTCGGGCACGCCGTCGAGGAGGGGGTCGCGACGGTGCTCTCGCGGATCGCGCAGGAGATCCGCGGGAGCGCGCCGCCGCCGGCGCCGGCGCCGGTCGAAGACGCGCCGCGCAGGCGGCGGATCGCGCCGCTCGACGCGGACGAGGCCGAGTCGGAGGAGCTCGGCGAGGAAGAGGCGGATCGCGCGGCCCGGCGAGGCCGCGGCGGGCGCTGACGGCGCCGCACGGCTGGTGTGGCGGTAACCTTCGCGGGGCAGGCCGACGTACGTCACGGTCGTGCGTGCCAGGAAGCGGTGCGGCACGGTCGTCCTCGTGATCGCACCGGACGCCGGCGTGGCCGACTGGGCGGCGGAGAACATCGACCTCGGCCTGGGCCTCGGCAACGTCGAGCCGCTGGTGCTCGGTCCGGCCGTCGTACCCGAGATCACCGACCCAGCCGACGCGGAGAAGGACACCGAGCTGGCGGTGCTTTCGGCGGTGGCGCACGGCAACGGGCCGAACGGGCTCACCGTGGTCCGGGCGGCGCTCGTTGCCCTTGGCCGGCTCGATCAGGAGCACGCCATGGTCTATTTTCAAGTCATCTGGAGCGGGTTGCGTGAGCCCATGCGGCGGGCTCTGGAGGCGTTGGTCATGGAACGGCAGATCGAAGGCGAGACGACTTTTCCGTTCGTGCGGGAGCTCATGGATCGCGTCAAACTCGCGGGCCTACGTGAGGGCAAGCTCGAGGGCCTGCGTGAGGGCAAGAGGGACACGCTGCTTCGGCTTCTTGCGCGTGCAGGGATCGTGCTCACCGAGAGCGAGAGCGCGCGCGTCCAGGCATGCACGGACATCGCGACCCTCGACCGCTGGATCGATAAAGTCCTTGGGGCGAAGACCGCCGCCGACGTGCTCTCGTGACCGTCGACGGATGCGGCCCAACAAAGCGATGAACCAAACGGGCTTTTCCCGCTGAACATCGCCAGGGCGTCCGGAGGGCAGACGTCGCGCCGAGGTCGGCTGGCGAGAGTGGTCACCGAACCACGAGAGCTCGCCGCCACGCTCGAAGCTGTTCCTCACGCGGAGCGTCTGCCGTCACCACGATGCGGACATACGGGCCATGGAGGCGCTCGTCATGGAGAGCGACACGGACTGGGCCGTGCTCCGCGCACCACGTCTCCTCAATAATCAGATCACGGGCGCTCGCGGAGGGTGAACTGCCCGCAGAGCATCTCTTTCTTGAAGCTCAGCTCGTCCAGGCCGACGGCAACCTCCAGGCCCGCCGATCTCGCGAGCTTGTTCATGTCGAACGCGACGAGCCGGATGTTGGAGGCGAAGCGCGCCACCTGGTCCAGCACGGCGTCCAGCAGGGCGTCGATGGTCTTGTTGAGCGACTTGCGGGCGAAGTCGAGCGGGCCCCAGCTCCCATCGAGCTTGATGTCGATGTCTGAGCGCTTCACGTCGAGGTTGATGGCCACCTTCGCGTCTCCGTCCAGGCGCTCTAACCTCACGACGGGCTTGAGCACGCACTCTCCTTCCAGCTTGATGGACTCGCCGATGCCGGCCACTTTCCCCGAGACCTTGGCGTACGCCTTGACGCGGAGCGTGCACGTGGCCTTGCCCTCGGAGATCTCGAGGTTGGGGGAATAGACGGTCGCCTTCACCTCGGCTTCGCCCGAGAAGACCGAGTAGCTGGCCTTCTCCTTCTCCTTCCAGGAGGGGTCCTTGACCAGCTCCTCGAAGGCCACATTGATGGCGTCCTCGCGCACGACGAGCCGCACGCGCCCGGCCCCCTCGATCGGCGCGAGGTCCGTGCGCGGGATCGCCATTCCAGGTGCCGTGGCCTGGTTCCCGCCGAAGACCCGTGCATACCCGTTGATCTGATCGTCCTCCACCTGCGCGCTGATCAAGGTCGCCCGGATGTCGCCGAGCCCCTGCGTCAGCTCGGGGATCAGGAGGCGCTCAAGCCACTTGACCAGCGCCGGCACCACCACTTTGTCGAGCACCTGGGTCGCGACAGGATCCACCTGGCCCTGCGTGGTGGCCACGGCCTTGTCCACCTTCATGATCAGCCGCGGACCGGCCACAACGCACGTCGCCAGGATGTCGGCCCTGGCGATGAACTCCACCTTGCGGTCCGGGAAGGTGAGGGCGAGTCGGATCGTCTCCACCGTGCAGAGCGTGTTGGACCTGCCGGCCTGGACCTGGGGCGGAAGCGGCGCCAGGTTGAGCCTCGGCGACTCCGGGATGGAGTACAGATAGCTCACGCCGAGCTCCGGCAGCGTGCCCTCCTGCTCGAAGTACTCGTCGTAGCGCCGGTAGTAGTAGTCGACAACGAACTGCATCAGCGACTCGTCGGCTGCGAGGTACACGGCTTCGGTGCGCTGGGGCTGGATGTTGGGGAGCTTCACTTCGGCGGTGGTGGGGGTAGGCATCGAGGTTCTCCTCTCGGGTGGGAGAGAGGCCTTCCGTGCGCCTCGCTCCGGCAGCATGAGCGGTCTCGGGGTGCGTCTCACCCCGCACTCCGCGCGCTTCACTACTTCATCCGAAAGGTCAGAAAGGAACCCGACAGGCATCTGTCGATTTCTTTCGTCGAGCGCTCGCCCAGGTCGCCGCGGGCCTTCGCCCAGCGCCGCTCCCCCGCGCCGGCCGCCGCCCCTCTCGCTTTCGCCTCTCCCCCCGGCGGGCTACCCTCGATAGGATGTTTCACCCCGTCGTCGACCGGTGGTTTCGTGACCGCTTCGGCGCCCCCGCCCCCGCGCAGGAGCGCGCCTGGCCGGTCATCGCGGCCGGCCGCGACGCGCTGATCAGCGCGCCGACCGGCGCCGGCAAGACGCTCGCGGCCTTCCTCTTCTGCCTCGACCGGCTCGTCCGCGACGCGGCGCGTGGCGCGCTCCAGGACCGCACGGACGTCCTTTACATCTCGCCGCTGAAGGCGCTCTCCCACGACGTCCACCGCAACCTCGAGCAGCCGATCGCCGAGATCTCCGCGGCCATGGAGGCCGCGGGCCTGCCCGCGCCGGGCATCCGGGCCCTCGTGCGGACCGGCGACAGCCCCGCGCAGGAGCGGCGCGCCATGGCGGCCCGGCCGCCGCACGTGCTCGTCACGACGCCGGAGTCCGCGTTCATCCTGCTGACCAGCGCGTCGGGGCGGCGCGCGCTCTCCGGGGTGCGCACCGTGATCCTCGACGAGGTCCACGCGATCGCCGGCGACAAGCGCGGCGCCCACCTCGCGCTCTCGCTCGAGCGGCTCGAGGACCTCGTGGTCGGCCAGGGCGGCGCCCGGCCGCAGCGCGTGGGGCTCAGCGCCACGGTCCGCCCCATCGAGGTCGCCGCCCGGCTCGTCGCCGGCGCGCGCGAGCTGCCCCAGATCGTCGATGTCGGGCAGCGGCGGGACCTCGATCTCGCCATCGAGGTGCCCCGCGACGAGCTCGGCGCGGTCTGTACGCACGAGCAGTGGACCGAGATCTACGACCGCATCGCGGCGCTCGCCGAGGGAGCGCGGTCGACGCTGGTGTTCGTCAACACGCGCCGCCTCGTCGAGCGGGTCGCGCACGCGCTCGGCGCGCGGCTCGGCGAGGACGTCGTGGCGGCCCACCACGGCAGCCTCTCGCGGGCCCGGCGCCTCTCGGCGGAGCGGCGCCTCAAGGCCGGGGAGCTCCGGGTCGTCGTCGCGACCGCTTCGCTCGAGCTCGGCATCGACGTCGGCGCGGTCGACCTCGCCTGCCTCGTCGGCTCGCCGCGGTCGATCAACGTCGCCCTCCAGCGCATCGGCCGCTCGGGCCACGCCCTCGCCGCGACGCCGCGCGGGCGGCTCTTCCCGCTGACGCGCGACCAGCTCGTCGAGTGCGCGGCGATCGTGCGCGCGGCGCGCCGCGGCGAGCTCGATCGGATGGCGTCGCGCGAGGGGCCGCTCGACGTGCTCGCGCAGCAGATCATCGCCGCGTGCGCCTGCGAGGAGCGGGACGAGGAGGGGCTCTACGCGCTCGTCCGCCGGGCCGCGCCGTACGAAGGCCTCTCGCGCCGCGACTTCGACGCGGTGGTGGCCATGGTCTCGGGCGGCGCCGCCGCGGCGGACGACGGCGCGTCCGCCGCCCGTGGGGCGCGGCAGCGGGCCGGGTCGCTCGTCTACCGCGACGCGATCGGCGGCCGGCTGCGCGGGCGGCGCGGCGCGCGGCTCGCGGCGCTCACCTCGGGCGGGGCGATCCCCGACATCGCGGCCGTCGACGTGGTGCTCCAGCCCGACGGGACCAAGGTCGGCACGCTCGACGAGGATTTCGCGATCGAGTCGTCCGGGGGCGACGTCTTCCTGCTGGGCAACACCTCCTGGCGGGTGCTCCGGCTGGAGGGCGGCCAGATGTGGGTCGAGGACGCCCACGGCGCCGCGCCGACGGTGCCGTTCTGGCTCGGAGAGGCGCCGGCGCGCACGCCGGAGCTCTCGGCCGAGGTCGCCGCGCTCCGCGCCGAGGTCGCGGCGCGCCTCGACGAGGAGCGGGCCGATGGGCCGCGGCCGGCGGCCGAGCGGGGCCAGGGCGGCGAGGAGGCGCGGGCGGCGTGGTCCCGGGCGGCGCGCTGGCTCATGGAGGCGTGCGCGCTCGACGCGCGCGGGGCGCTGCTCGTGCGCGACTACATCGAGGCGGGGCGCGCGGCGCTCGGCGCGGTCCCGGGCGGCGCGACCGTGGTGGTCGAGCGCTTCTTCGACGAGGCCGGTGGGCAGCAGATCGTCGTGCACACGCCGCTCGGCGGCCGCGTGAACCGCGCGCTCGGGCTCGCGCTGCGCAAGCGCTTCTGCCGCTCGTTCGACTTCGAGCTCCAGGCGGCGGCGACCGACGACGGCGTGCTGCTCTCGCTGTCGGCGGAGCACGGGCTCCCGATCGACGAGGTGCTCGATCTGGTCCGCCCCGAGGGCCTCGAGGAGGTGCTCGTCCAGGCCGCTCTCCAGGGCCCGATGTTCCGCACGCGCTTCCGCTGGGCCGCGTCCCGCGCGCTCGCGCTGCTCCGGTTCCGCGGGGGCCGGCGGGTGCCGCCGGCGCTCCAGCGCATGCGCGCCGACGACCTCCTGCTCTCGATCTTCCCCGAGCAGCAGGGCTGCCAGGACAACCACGGGCTCTTCGCGCACGTCGATCCGCCGGATCACCCGCTCGTCCGCGAGGCGCTGCGCGACTGCCTGACCGAGCTGATGGATGTCGAGGGGCTGCGCGCGCTGCTCGTCGGCCTGCGCAGCGGGGCGATCCGCGTCGTCGCGCTCGACACGCCGGAGCCGAGCGTCTTCTCGCACGAGATCCTGAACGCGAACCCCTATGCGTTCCTCGACGACGCCCCGCTGGAGGAGCGCCGCGCGAGGGCGGTCCGGGTGCGGCGCGGGCTCCCGGCGGAGGTCGCCGAGCGGCTGGGCGGGCTCGATCCGGCGGTCGTCGCCGAGGTGGTCGCCGAGGCGCGGCCGGACGTGCGCGACGCGGACGAGCTGCACGAGCTCCTGCTCGACCGGGTCGCGCTCCCCGCGGAGGAGGGGATCCGGAGCGGCCTCGCGAGGCACTTCGAGGCGCTCTGCGCCGCCGGGCGCGCGGCCGAGGTGGGCGCTGCTCCGGGCGCGGGGGCCGGCGCGCCGCGCGCGCCGCGCTGGGTGGCGACCGAGCGGCGGCCGCTGGTCGAGGTGATCTGGCCGGGGGCGGTGTTTGCGCCCGACGTCGCGGTGCCGCCCGCCGTGCGCGGGGCCGCCGGGGCGGTCGATCGCGGCGCCGCGATCACGGCGCTCGTCCGCGGCTTCCTGAGCGCCGCGGGGCCGATCTCGACCGAGGATCTCGCGTCGCGGCTCGACGTGCCCGCGTACGAGGCGCAGTCCGCGCTCGCGCGGATCGAGCTCGCCGGCGGCGCGCTGCGCGGGCGCTTCCTCCCGAGCGCGCCGCCGCGGCCGGCGCAGGCCGCCGCGGGCGGCGGCGATCTGTCGATCGAGTGGTGCGACCGCCATCTCCTCGCCCGCATCCACCGCCGCACCGTCACCGGCCTGCGCAAGGCGATCGAGCCCGCGACCGCGGCGGAGCTCCTCCGGTTCCTCCTTGCGTGGCAGGGCGTGCGGCCGGGCACGCAGGCGCGCGGGCCGGGGGGCCTCGGGCGGGTGATCGAGCAGCTGCAGGGCTTCGAGCTCGCCGCCGGCGCGTGGGAGCAGGCGGTGCTGCCCGCGCGCGTGGCTGGCTACGACGAGGGGTTGCTCGACGCGCTCTGCCTGTCCGGCGAGGTGGCGTGGGGCCGCGTGGTCCCGCGCGACGTGGCGGCGCCCACGCGCGCTGCGCCGATCACGCTGGCGCTGCGCCGCGATCTCCCGTGGCTCCTCGCGCCTCGGGAGGCCGAGGGTGCGCCGCCGCCGGCGTCGCTCTCCGAGGCGGCGCAGGGCGTGCTGTCGTTCCTGACGCGCGCGGGCGCGTCGTTCTTCGACGACCTCGCCGTCGGCGTGGGCGGCGTGGGCGGCGCGGGCCGCTCCCGGGACGAGGTCGAGGAGGCGCTCTGGGAGCTCGTCGCCGCGGGGCTCGTGACCGGCGACGGCTTCGCGGCGCTGCGCTCGCTGCTCGGCGGCGGCGCGGCCGTCGCGCTGGGCGCGGGCCGCCTGCGCGGCGGGGCGCGCCGGGGTGGCCCCGTCGCGTCGGGCAGGTGGTCGCTCCTGCGAGCGCGCCCGGACGCGTTCGCGCCCGCTGCTGGTGAGGGCGCCGAGGGCCCTGACGCTGTCGAGGCGCTCGCGCACCAGTACCTCCGCCGCTACGGCGTGGTCTGTCGCGAGCTGCTCGCGCGCGAGCCGCGGCCGCCCGCGTGGCGCGACCTCCTCCGGGTCTACCGGCGGCTCGAGATGGCGGGTCAGCTCCGGGGAGGGCACCTCGTCGCCGGCTTCGTGGGCGAGCATTTCGCGCTGCCCGAGGCGCTCGACGCGCTCCGCGCCGTCCGGCGAGAGCCCCTGTCCGGCGAGATCGTGCAGCTCTCGGCGTGCGACCCGCTGAACCTGGTCGGCATCGTCACGCGGGGGCCGCGGGTGCCGGCCGCGCTCGGGAACGTGGTCATCTACCGCGACGGCGTGCCGCTCCTGCCCGTGGCCGCGGCCGCGCCGGGCGGGCCGGGACAGGCGATGTCCGCTCCCGCGGGAGCAGCGATGTGAGGGCGACGGCCCCAGCTCTCTCGTCTCGAGCAAGGAAGCCTGGGATGGACTCCGTTCACCTTTCGATCGATGACGCCAGGGATATCCCCTCTATCCGGACCAGCCATCATCGCTGCGGGAAGTCGGGCGACGAAGCGAACCGCCATGACGCCGAGGGCGCCAAGGAACGAGCGGAGTAGGTGCGGAAGACGCCGTGACGGGATCTTCCCCTCTTCTCTTGGCGTCATGGCGGTTTTCTGCTGCACCGGGTGTAGCCGGCGCCCTCGGCAGGCCGGCAGCACGCGCCCTTGACGCTCGACCGCATGGCGCGAGCTGCCGTACGCTCACGCCGATGACCAGCGAAAAGAAGAAGAAGAAGTCACGAACCGAGGCCGCCTCGGACGCGGACATGCAGGGCGAGAAGCCCTCCGCGGAGCCGCAGCGCGGCGGCAAGAAGAAGTCGACGCTCACGGCCGCCCAGCGGCAGGAGCTGCTCGATCTCGATCCTGCCTATGAGGCGCCGATCGACCACCCCGTCTCCGATACGTTGCAGGAGGCGCGGGAGCTCGAGGTCGCCTTGAGCAAGCTCGGCAAGGAGATCTACAAGAAGAGCAGGCTCTCGAAGGAGGTCGGCACCTCGATCTCTGCCCGGCGCGACCTGCTCGCCGCCGCCGAGTCCGCCTGGACCGAGTTCCGCACGCTCCCGCTCTCCTCGGACCTGCGGGCGCAGCGCAAGGACGCGGAAGCCCTCAAGCGCGACGCCATCGCGGCGCTCCGTTACTTCCTCGCGACGGACGAGGACGTGGAGCGCCGCGTCGACGGGATCGTCCTTGGCGCCGGCGTCGCCGATCTGGTGAGCGATCTGAACCAGCTCGCCGAGCTCCTCGAGCAGCACCGCGACGCGCTGGCCAGGGCCGATCTTCCGAAGCGCGCCCCGGAGCGCGCCCGTGAGCTCGCCGCGGCGCTCAGCAGCGGCGCGGCGGAGCGCGCCGTCGATCCCCACGGCAACGCCGCGATGGCGCTCCGGAATCGCGCCTTCTGGTGGCTGCGCGAGGCCATGGACGAGATCCGCGCCGCAGGCCGCTATGTCTACCGCGACGAGCGCAAGGTGCTCGCGCTCTTCCGCACGTCGAGCGCGCGTGCCCGCGCGCGTCGGCGCGCGGTGAAGCAGGATGAGCCCGAAACGACTGGATCGAGCCCGACACCGGCAGCGCCTGAGCCTGAATCGACCTGACGGCAGCGCGATCGGACATGCCGGTAGCCCGATCCGACATCGCAGGAGCGCGATCGGACACGCCGGGAGCGCGATCGGACACGCCGAGAGCCGATCCGATAGGACGGCAGAGCGATCCGACACGTCGAGAGCCCGATCCGAGCCGCTTTCGCGAAGCGGACACCGCTGCGGCGTGCCCGCGCGCACGTTGCGCTCCAACCCTGATGCCGTCAATATCCTGCGGCGAACACGCGCTCGGGGGGGCGTTCCTGGTCATCTGAGGCCGCCGCCATGTGGACTGTCCTTCCCGAGCTTCGCCAGCCCGAAAACTCCCGTCACCGCGCCTCCGGCCCGCCAAGGGTGCTCTGGACATCGGCGGTCGCGTTCGCGGCCGCTCTGCAGTGCCTCGCGTGCAATCAGGGAGCGTCCCAGCCCGGCGGCGCAAAGGCGGAGAAGCCTGCGGCCAGCGTCAAGGAAGTGACGCTCGCCCCCGTGACGGAGCTCGTCATGGAGCAGGCCGTCGACATCTCGGGGACCCTCGACGCCGACGAGCAGGTGACGCTCGGGGCCAAGGTGGCCGGGCGCCTCGCCTCGATCTCGGTCGACCTGGCGAGCCCGGTCCAGCGAGATCAGGTCATCGCTCAGCTGGAGGCGCGGGACTACGAGCTGCGCATCGAGCAGGCCACGGCCGCGCTGGCGCAGAGCCGCGCCCAGCTCGGTTTGCCCCCGGACGGGCCTGACAGCGAGCTCGATATCGAGGGCACGGCGGTGGTGAGGCAGGCCCTCGCGACGTTCAAGGAAGCGCAGGCCAACCAGGTCCGGGCGCGGGGGCTCGCCAGGGAAGGGCTGATGTCGGGCATGGACCTCGACGCGGCCGAGGCGGCGGCGGTCCGCGCGGAGACCGCCGTGCAGTCGGCGCGGGAGGAGGTGCGCATCCGCGAGGCCGCCGTCCGCCAGCGGCGCTCCGAGCTGCGCATGGCGCGGCAGCAGCTCGCCGACACCCTGGTGCGGTCGCCGCTCGATGGCGTCGTCCAGGTGCGGAGAGCGAACGTCGGCCAGTACCTCGCCGCGGGGGCGTCGATCGTGGACGTCGTCCGGATCGACCCGCTGCGGCTGCGCGTGGCCATCCCCGAGCTCGACGCGGCCAGCGTGCGCGCGGGCCAGCCCGTGCGCGTGACCCTCCAGGGAGACAGCGCCACCTATCCGGGGACGGTCGCGCGCCTCGCGCCCGCGATCGACCCGCAGAGCCGTACCCTGCTCGTGGAGAGCGACATCAAGAACCCCGGCCACCTGCGGCCGGGAAGCCTCGTCAGCGCGCAGATCGTCGTGAGCTCGAGGCCGGTGCCGACCGTGCCGGCGACCGCCGTCGTCCGGTTCGCCGGCCTCGCGAAGGTCATCACGGTCGAGGACGGCAAGGCGAAGGAGAAGCTGGTCACCACCGGAAAGACGTCGGGGGATCGGGTCGAGATCGTGTCCGGCGTCGCGGTGGGGGAGTCCGTGGTCTCCCGGCCCGGGTCGCTCCAGCAGGGGCAGCCGGTGCGCGTGGTGGAAGGGGGCTAGGGTGCAAGCGCTCGCCAGGATCTGCATCCAGCGGCCCGTGTTCGCCGCCATGCTGACGCTCGCCCTCGTGGTGGTCGGCGCCGTGGCGTACTTCAAGCTGGGCGTGGATCGCTTCCCCGCCGTGGACCTGCCGACGGTCTCGGTCCGCACCACGCTCCCCGGCGGCGCGCCCGAGGACGTCGAGTCGGAGATCTCCGAGGAGATCGAGGAGGCGGTCAACACCGTCGAGGGGATCACCGAGCTCCGCTCGATCTCGACGAGCGGAACCTCCGTCGTCGTCGCCACCTTCAACCTCGACCGGGACATCGACTCGGCGGCGCAGGACGTCCGCGATCGCGTGCAGGCGGCGCTGCGCCGGCTCCCGGTGGGCACCGAGCCGCCCGTCATCGCGAAGCAGGACAACGACTCGACCCCGGTCATGTCGATCGCCCTCTCGGCCGATCGCTCGATCCGGGAGCTCACCGAGGTGGCCGACAAGCTCGTGCGGGTGCAGCTCGAGCGGTCGTCGGGCGTCGGTGAGGTGCGCGTCGTGGGGGGGCAGGAGCGCGCCATCAAGATCTGGCTGAACGCCGACCGCCTCGCCGCGTACGGCCTGCCGATCACCGCCGTCCGCGACGCGATCGTGCAGCAGAACGCGAACATCCCCGCGGGGAACGTCACGGGGAAGGAGGAGGAGCGGACGCTGCGCACGATGGGCCGCATCGAGGACGCGGGCGCGTTCAACGATCTGGTCGTCGCCACCGTCGACGGGCGGCCCGTCCGGGTGCGCGACATCGGCCGCGCCGAGGACGGCACCTACGAGCAGCGCTCGCTGGCCCGCCTCGACGGCAAGCCCACCGTCGTCCTCGACGTCGTGCGGCAGTCGGGCGCCAACACCGTCGCGGTGATCGAGGCCGTGAAGGCGAACCTGGCGAAGCTCTCCGAGCAGATGCCCGAGGACGTGCGGCTCGAGGTGATCCGCGATCAGTCGGGCTACATCTACACGGCGCTGCACGAGATCAACGTGCACCTCGTCCTCGGCAGCATCCTCGCGTGCGCGGTCGTCCTGCTCTTCATGCGGTCGTGGCGGTCCACGATCATCGCGGGCGTCGCCATCCCGACGTCGGTCGTCGCGACGTTCGGCATGATGTGGCTGCTCGACTTCACGCTGAACAGCGTGACGATGCTGGCGCTCGTGCTGATGGTGGGCATCGTCATCGACGACGCCATCGTCGTCCTCGAGAACATCTTCCGCTTCGTCGAGGAGAAGAAGATGGACTCCTTCGAGGCGGCCAGGGCCGCGACGCAGGAGATCGGGCTCGCCGTGCTCGCGACGACGCTGTCGCTCGTCGTCATCTTCGTCCCCGTCTCGTTCATGTCGTCGATCTCGGGGCGGTTCCTGTTCCAGTTCGGGATCACGGCCACGGTCGCGATCCTCGTGAGCCTGCTCGTCAGCTTCACGCTGACCCCGATGATGAGCGCGCGCCTGCTCCGCGAGGAGGGCGCCCGCGCGCACGGGCCGGGCGGCGGGGGCGAGGCGGCGACGCGGGAGGGCTTCTACGGGAGGCTCGAGGCCAGGTACACGCGCGCCCTCGCGTTCGCGATGCGGCACCGGGCGCTCGTCGCCGTCTCGGGCGCGCTGGTGATGGCGTCGGCCGTGCCGCTCTACGGGCTCGTGAAGCAGGAGTACATCCCCTCGGGCGCGGACGACGCGCAGTTCGAGATCCGCGTCACGGCCCCGCTCAGCGCGAGCATCGGCGCGATGGACGACGTGATGCGGCAGATCGGCGACGACGTCCGCGGGGTGCGCGGGGTGCGGAGCGTGCTCGCCACCGCGGGCGGCGGCTTCGTGGGCGGCGTCAGCGCGGGCGAGGCCTTCGTGCGGATCGCCCCGCACGACGAGCGCACGTTCTCCCTGACACGGCTGCTCCGGGAGACGTTCTCCGGCCATCCATGGCGCGCCTTCAAGGACAACTACTCGCAGAAGGACGTGATGCAGGAGGTGCGGCGCAAGCTGCGCAAGTACTCCGATCTCCGGATCTCGGTGCGCAACGTGCCGTCGTTCAACATCGGCGGCGGGAACTTCGAGATCGACTTCGCGATCCAGGGCCCCGACATCGAGCAGCTCGAGCGTTACGCGAACGAGCTCCGCGACCGCTCCGCGCAGCTCGGCGGCATCGTGGACGCCGACGTGACGCTGAAGATCGACCGGCCGGAGCTCCGGGTGCTCATCGAGCGCGATCGCGCGGCGCAGCTCGGGGTCCGGACGCAGGACATCGCGACCGCGCTGCGCCTGATGGTGGGCGGAGATCAGGCGGTCTCGCGCTTCCGGGACGAGGCCGAGAACGAGAACTACGACGTGCAGCTGCGCCTCATCGAGGAGGATCGCGATCGGGTGGCGGCCGTCCGCCGCCTGTACGTGCCCCGGACGGCGCGCTCGTCGGCCGCGCCGTCGCCGGGCGGCGCCGGCGGCGCGACGGCGCCCTCGGCCGGGACGCCGCTGCTCCGGGGCGACCTTGTGCGCCTCGACAACCTGGTGCGCATCGAGGAGGCGAGGAGCCCGTCGCGCATCGACCGGCTCGATCGCCAGCGGGTGTCGAGCCTGCGCGCCGGCGTCGCCCCCGGCTACGCGCTCGCCGACAGGCTGGAGGCGCTGCGCGGCGCCGCCCGGGAGATGGACATGCCCGCGGCGTACACGACCAGCGTGCGCGGCCGCGGCGCGGAGCTCGAGCGCACGTTCGGCGAGTTCATCTGGGCGTTCCTCCTGTCGATCGTGCTCATGTACATGATCCTGGCGTCGCAGTTCGAGAGCCTTGTGCACCCGGTGACGATCCTGCTCTCGCTGCCGCTGTCGGTGCCGTTCGCGCTGCTCAGCCTGTGGGCGACCGGGAACACGCTGAACCTGTACTCTGCGCTCGGCTTCCTCGTGCTGTTCGGCGTGGTGAAGAAGAACTCGATCCTCCAGGTCGATCACATGAACAAGCTGCGGGGCGAGGGCGTGCCGCGCGAGGAGGCGATCCTCCAGGCGAACCGCGATCGGCTGCGGCCCATCCTGATGACCACGCTGGCCCTGGTCGCGGGCATGCTCCCGCTCTGGCTGGGCACGGGGCCCGGGGCCGAGGAGCGCCAGACCATCGCCGTGGTGGTCATCGGTGGCCAGTCCCTGAGCCTGCTGCTCACCCTGATCGTCACGCCGGTCTCGTACTCGCTGCTCGACGATCTCGCGCGCAGCGAGCGCTGGGGGCGGGTGCGGTCCCGCGTGGCATCCCTCCGCGAGCGCGCGTCGGCGCGGTTCGGCCGGCTCTTCGCGCGCAGGACGACGTAGGCGCGGCGGCGCCCGCTGCCGGGCGCCTCAGCCCTTCGCCATCCCGAGCGCGGCCACGGCCACCGCGCCCCAGCCCGCGAGCAGGAGCAGCCCGCCGAACGGCGTGACCATGCCGAGGACGCGGACGCCGGTCACGGTCATCACGTAGAGGCTGCCAGAGAAGAAGAGCACGCCGCCCGCGAAGCAGAAGCCGGCGACCGTCGCCGCAACGCCGCCGGTGCGCGCGGCGAGGTGGGCGGCGAGCGCCAGCGCGAGCGCGTGGGCGAGGTGGTACTGGGCGCCCGTTTGCCACCAGGAGAGGCGCAGCGCGCCGTCCGGCTCCGCGTCGAGCGTCGCCTTGAGCCCGTGGGCGCCGAAGGCGCCGAGCGCCACCGCGAGGAACCCGTAAACGCCCGAGAGCAGGAAGAAGAGACGTTCCATCGGGCGCGGAGCTTAGCCGATGGCCGGAGCTCGTCACGGGGGCGCTCGGCCGAGCGCGCCGCGCGTCAGCCGCCCGCCGCCCTTCGCCGCGGGAAGATCGTCCCCCGGATCTCCGCCATCGACGCGCCGAACGTCGTCGCGAGCCGGCCGAGGACGAGGCGGTTCAGCCGGCCGTCCGGCGGCGCCTTGACCGCGATCACGAACGCGACGTCGACGGGGGTGCCGGCGTGCCTCGCCGCCCGCTCCGCGAGCGCCGCCGCGGCGACGTCGGACAGCTCCTCACGACGCGCGACGCGGATCTTCACGTAGAGCGCCGCCCGCATCAGCGCGTGATAGCCGTGCATCCAGGCCATCCAGCGCTCCTCCGGGCCCCCGGCGAGGGCCCGTGAGAGCGCGTCGCGGCGCCGCTCGATCTCGTCGAAGGGCAGGTTGTCGAGCTCGTTCAGCGCGCCGGGGAACTCCCCCGCGAGCGCGCGGAACACCTCCTTGCCCGGGATCGGCTCCCCGGCCGCCCGCGCGCGCCGGAGCTCCGCGAGCGTGAGGTACTTGCGGGCAAGCTGCGACAGGACCTCCGGTGAGAGGCGCGTGTCGCCGTCGGGGACCTCCGCGCCGGTCACAGCCAGCCGTGAGGGAACGCGAGGACGTCGCCGATCGACGCGGCGCCGAGGCACAGCGCGACGAGGCGATCGACCCCGAGCGCGTTGCCCGCCGCGGGTGGCATCCCCTCCTCGAGCGCGTCGAGGAAGCGCTCGTCGATCGGATAAACCGGCTTGCCCTGGGCGGCCCGCGCGGCCTGATCGGCGAGGAGCCGCGCGCGCTGCTCGACCGGGTCGGTCAGCTCGCCGAAGCCGTTGCAGAGCTCGACGCCCGCGACATACAGCTCGAACCGCTCGCAGACCCGCGGATCGCTCGGCTTGAGCCGCGCGAGCGACGCGAACGGCGCGGGGAAATCGACCAGGAACACCGGGTGGGGCAGCGCGGCGATCGCCGGCTCCACCGCGTCCACGAGCAGGCGGAAGAACCGCTCCTCGTCGCTCGACGCGAGCGCGATCGCGTCGTCCGCGGGCACGCCCGCCCAGCGCGCGAACGCCTCGCCGATCGAGATCCGCGGGAACGGCCGCTCCAAACGTACCTGCTTGCCGGACGTCGAGATCGTGCCATCCGCGCCGAGCGCGCCCGCGACGCGCTGCACGATCGCCTCGGTGTCGGCCATTACCTCGTCCACGCCGGCGAAGGCGCGGTACCATTCGAGCATCGTGAACTCCGGGTTGTGCCTGTCCCCGAGCTCTCCGCGCCGGAAGCAGCGCGCGAGCTGGAAGCAGCGCGGGACGCCCCCCGAGAGCAGCCGCTTCATCTGGTACTCCGGGCTCGTGATCAGGAACGTCGGGCGCGCCGCCTGCACCGCGAACGCGTCGAGGTGCAGATCGAGCCCGGGGGAGGGGACCATGCTCGGCGTCTCCACCTCGAGGAAGCCGCGCTCGGCGAACAGCGCCCGCACCGCGGCGAGCGCCGCCGCGCGCTGCGCGAGCGCCGCGCCGCGCCCGCGATGGATCGCGCGCTCCGTCTCGCTCGACGGCGGCGCCGCGGCGCCCGCGCGCGCCCGCGGCGGCCTCCGGGGCGTGATCCGCTCGACGAGCCGCGCGGACGCGAGCGCGCAGTCGGTCGGCGCCGGCGCGCCCTCGACGATCGCGAGATCGCCGACCTCGAGCGGCGGCGCGAGCGCGCCCTCGAGCGCGACGCGCAGCGCGCCGAACGCGTCGCCGAGGACGACCGCGCCCTCCGCGACCTCGAGCACGCGGCCGCCGACGCGAACCCTGCTGGGCAGCGGCGCACCGGAGGGACCGGAGGGGCGCGGGGAACAGGCGGAGACGATGTCGCTCGGGGCGAACGTCACCGGGAATCCAATGGAGGTGTTTGTTTCAGAGAGAGCCACGGCAGCCTGCGTTGAAGGTGCCGGAGACATACCACGCAGGTTGACCAGGGAGGTCACGTAACGAGGCAATCGCGGCCACAACTCCTTGATTTTCCGCGAGGACGTCGCGTCGCTTCTCCTTGATGAGCCAACGCAACTCGTTACGTTGGTCGCGCTCGTCGGTCCGGCCCTGCCGCGCCTCACGCGAGCGCTGCTTGCAGAAAGCCAGCAGAAATCCAGCCGGAGAGATGAACCCATGAGACGACTGCCGCTCTTGCTTCCGTTGACCGCACTCGCAGCCTTGGCCTCTGCGGGGCCCGCCGCCGCGTCGGAGTGGCACACGCTACCGAAGGGCTCGCCAGCAACGGCGCTGTCCTTCCGCGGCACGGATGGCGCGCGGGGCGCGGCGGAGGCGGCGCTGAAGCACGCCGCTTCAGACCTCCGCCTCCAGGGCGTCTCGCTGCGTTACCAGAGCGAGCTCGTGGATGGCGATCACCGCACTGTCCGGTTTGCGCAGGTCCACGCCGGACTGCCCGTGCTCGGCGCCGCGGTGGCGATCGATCTCACCCGGGAGAACCGCGCGGAGGTCGTGGTGCTCGACGTGGCGCGGGACCTGTCGGTCGCGACGACGCCGACTCACGGGGAAGAGGCCGCGCAGCGCGCGGTCGAGGCGACCTACGGAATGACGCTCGCGGAGCGGCCGAACGCGGCGCTCGCGGTGTTTCCCGAGGCGGAGACGGGCGGCAAGCTCGTCTGGGTCGTCGATGTCCGGTCGGATCGCGGCGGGGAGCGCTACCTCGTCGACGCGCACACTGGCAAGCTCGTCCACAGGCGCTCGCTGGCCGTGCACGCGCGAGGGCGCGTTTACCCCATCAGCTCGGCGGTCACGCCCGAGGTCCAGGATCTCGAGCTCAGCAGCCTCGACGCGGCGGATCCCCAGACCTTGAGCGGCTGGAACGGCAACTTCAAGGTGGTGAATTACGTGGATGGCGACCTCACCGCCGGCGTCCCGCTCACCCTGGAGCAGAGCGTCGAGCCGAACACAGGGGAGGACTTCCTCTACGATCCGCCCACGAGCGCGGAGGATGCGCACGACCAGTTCGCGCAGGTCGGCATCTATTACCACCTCACCCGGATGCGCGATTACTTCGTGTCGACCCACCAGATCGACATGGGGGCGCCTGGCTGGAAGCTCGTCGCGGTCGCCAACATGCTGGAGGCGGGCCGGCCGATGGACAACGCGTTCTTCTCGGGAGAGGGCGTGGGCGAGCCCTTCCGCGCGCCGAACCTCATCGCCATCGGCCAGGGCTCGTTCTTCGATTTCTCGGACGACTCCGACGTGTTCCTCCACGAGTTCACCCATTACGTCTCCGCCAACGCGGTCGGCTACAATGGAGGCCAGTTCGCGATCAACGAATACGGGCTCTCCCCCTGGGCCGGCAGCATCGATGAGGGCATCGCGGACTATTTCGCCTGCACCGTGAACGGCGACTCCACGCTCGGCGAGGCGACGCTGGCGCCCTTCGGCATGGCGCGCGACCTCGCGAAGGACACCAAGACGTGCCCCGGCGATCTGGTGGGCGAGGTGCACGAGGACGGCGAGCTGATCGGCAGCCTCGCGTGGTCCTTGCGCGAGAAATTCGGGGCCAAGGTGGGCGACAAGCTCGTCTGGGGCACGGTGACGCTGCTGACCCCCAACGCCTCGTTCGGCGATTTCGCCAAGGCGCTGAAGCGGGCGACCGACAAGCTGGTGACCGCCGGCGAGCTCACGGAGGCGGACGCCGGCGCCGTCGACGCGCTGATCGAGAGCCGGGGCCTCGACGACTGCGAGGAGGTGCTCGATCTGAGCGGGGGCAAGTCGCAGACGACGAACATGTTCGGGATCGACTCGCTGGTCTTCGGCTCGGGGGCGTCGTGCGCGGATTACCGCTCGCAGCTCAGCCTGCAGAGCCTCTTCCACTTCAAGAGCAAGCCGGATCGGGCCGCGAAGGGCGTCCGCTTCACCGTGGAGCTCGATCCCGACCGCGGCAACGACGTCGAGTGGAGCATCTACGTGAGGACCGGCCGGCACGTCGGCTTCACGCTGGGCGAGCTGCTGCCGGAGGCCACGAACTACGATTACAGCGTCGAGGGGATCACCGAGACGAGCGGTGAGCTCGTCATCGACGAGACCTCCGATCCGCCGTTCGATCCCACGCAGACGTACTATCTGGTGATCGGTCACAAGAACTGTCCGTCCTCGTCCGTGACGGTGGAGAGCGACGATCTCGGGGTGGAGCCGCCGGTCGATCCGACGGAGCCCGTCGAGCCGGAGCCCGCCGGCTCCACGGGCGGCGCGACGCCGGATCCGACGGATCCGGTCGAGGATCCCGAGCCGGAGGCGACGGTCGTGGGGTGCGCTTGCCGCGCTGGTGAGCCGAGCGCGCCCGTCGCGCCGTGGACGGCGCTCGCCGGGGTCGCGCTCGCCGGAGCTGCCGTGCTCAGGCGGCGTGCGCGGGCGCGTCGCGCGCTGGGCTGAAGTGACGGCCTGAGGGCCTGATGCCGCTGGCGTCACGCGGCGGGCGGCGGCATCGACGCGCGCCGCTTGCCCTCCACGCGAGCGCGAGGCCTGGAGCGCTCGCGCGTGTCGCTTCCGTGGGTGTGATGCGGGGGTGCGGGCGCTGCCCTCGCTGCGCTAGCGCCCGCCCGCGCCGCCGGTGCCGCCCGCGCCGCCGGTGCCGCCCGCGCCGCCGGTGCCGCCACCGCCTCCGCCCGTACCACCGGCGCCACCGGTACCGCCCCCGCTTCCGCCCTCGCCTGTACCGCCGCCCCCGGCCGTCCCGTTGCCGCCGTCGCCACCGCCGCCGCCCGTGCCGCTCGCGCTGCTCGTGCCGCTCGCGCTGCTCGTGCCGCTCGTCGTCGGATCCTGGTTGGGATCGCAGACCTGCGTGATCGCATTCGGCCTGCAGCAACGATGTTGTTGCTGCTGCTGACCGATGCCCATGCACTCGAGGCCATCGGCGCAGTCATCGTTGCCGTTCGCGATCTCGCAGGGCTCGCCCTCTTGCTGCCGGCTGCAGCTCGCGGCTGAGGCGACGATCGCCGCGGCGAGCGCGGCCAGGAGGAGCGCGGGGCGCAAGGCGTTGCGCGATGTCTTCGGGGCTTTCACGCGCGCTGGTCTAGCAGAACCAGGCGGGCTTGCCTATTGCCCATCTACTGCGGAGGGGCCGGCCGGTTCTTGGCGTCGATGGCGTCGATGAACAGGCCCATGTACTGCGCGGCGCTCGTGATCGAGAAGACGAGCGATAGATAGATGAGCAGCCGTCCGACGTGCACCACGTCGACCTCTCCGAAGTCGACGCCGAGGTGGATGTGGTACGGGTAGCCGAGGATCAAGCAGACGATCCCGATCATCTGCAGCGCTGTCTTGATCTTCCCGCCGTCGCCCGCTGCGATGACGAGCCCCTCGGTCGAGGCGATGGAGCGGAGCGCCGTGATCGTGATCTCGCGCGAGATGAGCAGCACCACCGCCCACGCCGGGATCCGGCCCATCGGCACGAGCCACACGAGCGTGGCGGCGACGATGAGCTTGTCGGCGAGCGGATCGAGGAACTTGCCGAGCACGCTCACGAGGCCCTGCCGCCGCGCCAGGTAGCCGTCGAGCATGTCGGTGATCGCCGCGAGCGAGTAGACGCCCGCGGCCCAGAAGCAGTCCCGCGGCGCGCCCCTCGACAGGAGCAAGAGGACGGCCGGGATCATGAGGATCCGGGCGAACGTGAGCAGGTTCGGGAGGTTCCGCGCGTCTTCCCAGAGCGTGCGCCGCCGCTGCGCCTTGATGCCCCGCAAGGACGTGCCCGCGCTAGCGACCATCGACGAGGACCATCCCCTCTCCGCCGAACGTCACGAAGCCCTGCATCCCTCCAGGCGCCTCGGAGGCGGGCAGCGTGCGCGGCAGGAGCCGGCCCATCCACCCGAGCACCGCGGTCGCGCGCGTCGACGTCGGCCGCGACGGGGTGATCTCCAGCGCGGCGGCGCGCTCGGGCACCGACAGGACCATGTGGCCGCGGCCGCGGAGCTGCACCATCGCGACCGCCTCGCCCTCGCCGGCCGGCAGGCGGCCGTTCTCGTAGCCGATCGGCAGATCGAAGCCGACGAGGACGTCCTCGCGCAGGTAGATGGACTCTTCCCCGAGCGTCACCGGGTGGAGCCGCCGCCCCTCCGGCGCGCCGAGCACGAGCTCGCAGCGCCCGCCGATCTCGATGAAGGGCGTGCTCGGCCCGCCGAGCGGCTCGTCGAAGATGCGCCCGCGCGCCTGCCGCTTCAGCACGTGCGTGGCGGTCCCGGAGTGCACGCTCATGGTGCGCAGCGCGTCGAGCCGGGCGACGAAGCCCTTCGTCGACTGCACGAGCACGACGCCGGTCGGGTGCCGCGTGACCGCGGCCTCGCGCGGGAAGACGAGCAGCCGCTCGCGCGCGAGCGCCGAGAGCGTCTCCAGCGGCGGCGTCGCGGCCGGCGGCGTCGCGGCGGGCGCCGCCGTGGGAGGCGGCAGCGAGGACGACGACGGGCGCCCCGCCGCCTTCTTGCTCGCCGCCGCCGCGTCCGCCGCCGCGGGGACGGCGATCGCGAAGCGGCCCGTCGCGGAGGGCTCCTCGGGCGCCACCGTGCTGCGGCGCACGGTCGGGGCCACGCTCCCTCCCGGCGGCGCCTGCACCGCCGGCATCGACGGGACCGTCGGCGCCGCGCCGACCCTCGGGCCGGGAGCCTTGCCCGCGCCGAGCGGGTTCGTCGCGCCTCCCGCGCGGCCGTCCGCCCCGAGGCTCTTGAGCGACGGCGGCGCCGGGATGGTCGGCATCATCTCGCGGCCAGGCTCGATGGCCGACCATGTCCCTGACGGGATGCGCGGCAGATCCGAGTCGTGCCGGAAGCCCGCGCCGGCGCGATCGAGCGCCTGCACCGCCTCGCCTGCGGCGCGCTGCACCTCGGCCTTGGCCTCGACCGGCGGCTGATCCTCGGTGTCGGGCGGCTCCATCGAGTAACGGCCCGTGGCGCTGCCCGTCATGTCGAGAAGGCGGCGCGCCATCGCGTCGTGGCCGCCCGCCGCGAACGCGTGGCTCGCGCGCTCGTAGTCGCCCATGCGCTGGAACGCGAGCCCCAGGTAGCCCCACGCGCGCTGGTGCTTCGGGTTCTGCTCGAGCGCCTTCTCGAGCTCGGACCGCGCCTGCGCCGGCTGCCCGGTCTTGAGGTACGAGAGCGCGAGGTTGATGCGCGGCTCGACCGCCTCCGGGTGGGCCTGGATCAGCCGCTCATAGATCGCGATCGCCCGCGGGTAGAGCCCCAGCCGGAAGTAGACGATCCCGAGCAGGTCCTGCCCCTTGGGATCGCTCGGCTGGAGCGACAGCGCGCGCTCGAGCTCCGCCTTCGCGGCGTGGACCCGGTTGTCCTGCAGGAGCTCGCTGCCCCGGTGCAGGTGGAACAGGAACTCCTCCGCCGCGACTTCGCGTGTGGAGGGCCGTGGGTCGTCGCGCTCGTGCATTGTCGGGGGGATCGTACACGAAAACGCACACACGCCGTCAGGCGCTCGCCGCCTCGATCGCCTCGGCGAGCGTGAAGGCCCCCTCGTAGAGCGCGCGGCCCACGATGACGCCGCTGACGCCGGGGATCTGCGCGAGCGCGCGCAGGTGAGCGAGCGATCCGACTCCGCCGGAGGCCAGGACGGGGAAGCCGCACGAGGCGGCGAGCTCGCGGGTGGCTTCCAGGTTGGGGCCGACCTGCGTGCCGTCGCGGGAGACGTCGGTGTAGAGGAGCGCCGCGACGGGGGCGCCGGCGAGCGCGCGGGCGACGTCGAGGGCGGTGACGGAGGAGACCTGCTCCCAGCCCTGCACGGCCACGCGCCCGTCCTTGGCGTCCACGGCGACCACGACGCGCCCCGGGAAGCGGCCGGCGAGGTCGCGTACGAGCGCGGGATCGTTCACCGCGGCGGTCCCGAGCACGATGCGATCGGCGCCCAGCGCGAGGTAACTCTCGGCCGCGGCGGCGGAGCGGATGCCGCCCCCCACCTGCACGCTGCCGCCCTCCGCGCCGAAGGCCGCGATGACGGCGCGGACGGCGTCGGCCTGGACGGGCAGGCCGGCGCGGGCCCCTTCCAGGTCGACCACGTGCAGCCGATCGCAGGCACGGCGGAGGCGAGCGGCGAGCGCCGCCGGGTCCTGGTCGTAGACGGTGACCTGATCGTAGCGCCCTTGATGGAGGCGCACGGCCTGGCCTCCGAGGAGATCGATGGCGGGGATGAGCTGCACGCGGCGGGTCTAGCGCGCCTCTGCGCCGGTGGGTAGAGGCGGCGAAGGCGGCGAAGGTCCGTTGCCCCGCCGCGTCACCACGACCCGCTCGCCCCGAGCACGACCCCTTCCGGGCCTGCCGCGAGCACCCCTGCGCGGATCCGCCTTGACGTCGCGCCGGCGGTCATGTCGCTCTGCGTCGGCTCGGTCAGGTAGAGGACCGCCGCCGCCCCGAGCCCGGCCAGCCCCACGCCGAAGCCGATCGTGCTCACGAGCCCGGTGGTGCTCGCGCTCTCCGCCGCGTCCAGGCCCGTCTGGTCGCAGGCCGTCGGGTCGCTCAGGCCGATCCCGCTGCCGCAGTGCTCGCGGACGACGCTCTTCTTGCCGAGCGTGAGCGCGCCCGTCACCCCGCCGAGCACGAGCCCCGCGACGCCGACGCCGCCGGCCGCGTACACGGCCGCCCGCCGGCCTGAAAGGCTCTCGGCGGACGGCGCCGGGGCGCCGCTCACCTGCAGATCGACGCGCTTCTTCTCGCCGTGAGCGAGGTGGATCCGCGTCTCCTGGACAGGCCCTCCCGGCGCCTGCGTCGACACGACGTGCTCTCCCGGATCCACCGGCACGCTCGCGCCCAGCGCGGCGCTGTCCACCGCGCGACCGTCGCGCTTTACCACCGTCCCTGCGGGGGCTCCGGGCGGGAGGGAGAGCGCGAGCTCCGGCACGAGCGGGGCCAGCTTCTCGCGCTCCTCCCGGGCGACCTTGGGCCGCTCTCCTTGCCGGCGCTTCTGCTCCGGCGTCAGCTGCTCGTGGAGCGCAAGGTACTCCCCGAAGTGGGCGAACGCGCTCGCGACGCGGCCCCACCTCGACTCGCAGATGGCCAGCGTGAAGAGCGCCCCCGGCTTGGGCTCGAGCCGATGGCTCTCGGCGATCGCGTTGCAGCCGGTCTCGTACTGGCCCGCCTCCATCTCGGCGAGGCCCCGGTTGAAGAGGGCTTCCGCGGCCGCGCTGTCCTGCGCCGCGGCGGGCGTCGCGGCGGCGAGCGGCCAGAGGACGAGAGCGAGAGGAGCCATCCGGCGCAGGCGACGTGTCATGTTCTGGGGTATCCACAGGCGAAGGTGTCAACCGGTGTCGGCGAGGGGCGGACCGGCAGCGCGGCGGACATCGGTCTCAATCTCGTCCCAGCAAAGGGACTTTGGGGCGAGCGGCGGCGCCTGTTCGCCCGGTCGAAGCGGGCCTCGGCGTCGCCTTCGGGGGAGCGCCCGCCGCCCCGCGCGCGGCCGGCCTCGCGCTGGCGCTCGCGCTGGTCGCGGGCTGGGTGGGCTCCGCGGCGAGCGCTGGCGCGGAGGCGCTGGGCGTCGGCGCCGACGGCTCTGCCGGCGGCGTCGCGCTCGGCGCAGCGGTCGCGGCGGCGCTCGCCGAGCCGGCGTCCGGCGCAGCGGCCGAAGGCGACGCGGCCACCGCCGGATCGGCCTGGGCCCCGGCGCGCATCAGGAGCCAGGTCCCTGCGCCAAGCACCCCGAGCCCGAGGACGACCGCGGCGGCGACGAGCGGGGCTCGGCTTGGCGCTATCGGTGTGATGTTCCCTGAAGGGACGGACGTCACCGACGTCTCCATGGTCGCCGCGAGGGGCGCAACCGGGGAGCGAGACGGGTGCTCCGGCCCCATCGGGCCGATGCTCGTCGCCACCGGCGGCATCAACGAGGGCGCGGTGATCGCCGGCACGGTGAGCGCTGGCGCGGCGAGCGCGGGTGCTGGCGTGGCGAGCGCGTGCGCCGAGGGGCTCGCCAGGGCCCAGGGCGGCGTGGTCGGGCGGGGCGAACGCCCGCTGCTGGACGGGGCGAGGACGAGCAGCTCGGAGAGCGCCTGCGCCGCCTCGCTCGCGAGGCGGAACCGCGCCGCTGGATCGACGGCCGTGGCCCGAGCGAACCAGCCATCGAAGCTCTGCGGCAGCACCACCCGCTGCGACATCGCCCGGTGGACCGGCGGCTCCTGCGGCCCGTGGACGACCACGAGCGCGAACGCGATCACGTCGTTCGCGCTGAGCGCCTCCGGGCTCCAGTACGGCGTCCCCACGAGCAGCGTGTACGCGATCATCCCGAGCGCGTAGATGTCCACGGCGCTGGTGAGCTTCGTGTCGGTGCGGAACTGCTCGGGCGCCATGTAGATGGGCGTCCCGAGGCTCCGCGTGATGCCGGCCGCCGTCCCGCCCTCGGCGAGCAGCTTCGCCACGCCGAAGTCGAGGATCTTCATGCGGGGCGTCCCGTCGTCCCGCTGGGTGACGAACAGGTTCTCCGGCTTGAGATCCCGGTGGATGATGGACGCCGCGTGGGTCCGGTCGAGGGCCGACGCGGTCTGCTGGAGGTACGTCGCGACCTCGCCGGGAGGCAGCCTGCCGAGGCGCTTGAGGCGCTGGCCGAGCTCCTCGCCGCGGAGCAGCTCCATCACGAGGAACGGCATGCCCGTCGCCTCGTCGATGCCCGCGTCGAAGACGTCGACGATGTACTCGCTCTCGATCTCCGCCGTGATCTGCGCCTCGCGCTTGAAGCGGCTGCGCATCTCCTCGCTCTGGAAGAGGTACGCGTGCATCACCTTCAGCGCCCGGCGGCGGTTCGTCTCGATGTGCACCACCTCGTAGACGGACCCCATCGCGCCCACGGCGAGGAGGCGCGCCACGCGATAGCGGTGCGCGAAGACCGTTCCGTCCGCGAGCGTGCCCGACACGGCGGGAGGGTCGCGCGCGGCGGCTGTCGCGTCAAGGTTCCAGGGACCCCGAAGGGCGGCGCGCGCTGCGCGGAGCGGCGGCCGCGACGCCGCGACGCCCAGCTGCGCGCATCACCGCGCCCGTGCGCATCGCAGCCCCGCGCCGGCGAAGTGGCCGTTCGGCGGGCGCTCCTGGAAGGCGGAGGTGAGCAATGTCTCCTTCCCGCTGCGCCAGCCCCCGCCCCAGATCATGTGGTTCGTGTCGGGGGTGAGGACGGCGCAGTCATCGCACGCGATCGGGTCGTCCGCGGCGAACGAATCCAGCACCCACTCCCACACGTTTCCCCCCAGATCCGCGTGTCCCCACCGCCCGTCTCCCCGCGGCGACCTCGATCCGCCCGGCTGGAGGTCCGCGATCTCGCACGATCCATCGAGGCCGCAACCGTACACCGCGTAGCTCTCGTCGGGCTCCGGGGCGCTCTCCGGGCTCGACCATGGATACGTGCGCTGCTCGTCCCCGCCGGCGGCCGCGTAGCGCCGCTCTGCTGCCGTGGGCAGCCGACCGCCGTCCCACGCGCAGAACGCGAACGCCACGTACCAGCTCACGCAGGCCGCGGGCAGGAGCTCGTGCTCGCCCACCTCGTCGGTCCACGAAAAATAGGGATCTTCGCAGTGAAGCGACGCCGACAGCGCCGCCCGGTCCACGGGCAAGTTGGCGTCCCACGCGGCGCGCCACCCGCTGTCCGGAATCTTCGGGTGTGCTCCTGCCCCCACCGCTGGCCAGCTCGCCGGGTACTCCGACAGGAACGCCCGGAACCGCCCCACCGTCACCTCGAATCGATCCAGCCGGAGGTCGCTCACCGTCGCCAGCCGCGGCTCGGCGTCGCCCCGATCGAACGTGCCTCCGGGCACCACCAGGCTCCCGCAGCAGCCCTCGTCTCCGCGCGGCCCGCAGATCGCGTCCATCTTGGCGCAGCTCCGAGGGACGATGCAGCGCCCGTCGTCACACAGGGGCACCTCCGCCGGGCACTCGGGTTCGTCCTGCCACGCTCCGCCTTCGTCGCACGTCTGCGGCCTGTTCTGCGCGCATCGCACCTCCTCTGGCGTGCACGTCTCGGCTCCACCTCCACCTCCGCTTCCGCCGCCCGCGCCGTCCGCCAGGTGGTACGGCTTGTCCACGCCCACGATCGCCGTGCAGCCCCCGATCACGAGGCATGCCCCCGTCCACATCGTCACGGCAGACGCTGCGATCTGCATCAGCGCCGCGCTCCGAGGCGCTCGACCAGCGCGGACCGGACCGCGCGCAGCGGACGCCAAGCCTCCATCCCAAGAATCTCCATGCGCGGGATTCTACTGGCATTTTGCCTCGCGCGAGGGCCCGCTCGACGCCGCTCTGCCGCCGTGGGGAGGGAGGTGCGACCGGCGCCCTCCTCCGCAGCGCCGAGCTCTGCCGCGCGTGTCCTGATGCGTCGCGGCTTCTGTCCTTGCTCGCCGGCCGACATCCGCGCCGACATCCGCTCGGGGCGAGGCGTTCCGGCCCGGCGGGCGCTGGTTGCGCGAGGTCGTCGGGCAGATACCATCGCTCGCTGAAGATGGCTGTACTCACGCTCGAGCAAGCGGCGATCCCGCTCCGGCAGGCGTACCGGGAAGGTCGCCTCATTCCCTTTCTGGGCGCGGGCTTCTCTGCCCCGCTCCGGCTGCCGATGTGGAAGGAGCTGATGGGGTGGATGGGCGCCGCGCTCGGGTTCGAGCCAGCGCTCTTCGAGCTGCACGGCTTGCCCCCGCAGCTCGCCGGCTTCTTCGCCCGCGAGTGCGCGGGCGGCCTCGACAGCTTCATCGCCGAGATGCGCGCGCGCTTCCACGCGCGCGAGGTCGACGAGCGGCGCAGGAGCTCGTGCCAGCACAAGGCCCTGGCGCGCCGCGACTTCTCGACCATTTACACGACCAACTTCGAGCACCACATCGAGGAGGCGCTGCGGGACGCAGGAAAAGAGGCCGTGGCGCTCGCCAGGTTCGACGACTTCGCGCGGTGCCCGGCGCAGGGGGCGTGCCACGTCATCAAGTTTCATGGAGATCTCGATTGGCCCGAGACGGTGGTGCTCACCGAATCGCAGTACTTCGGCCGCCTCCGGCTCGAGGCGGCCCCCGATCAGCGCCTGCGGGCCGATCTGCTCAGCAACAGCTTCCTCTTCCTCGGCTACAGCTTCGGCGACGTCGACATCCGGTACATCTGGTACCGCATGGAGCAGATGCGCATCGAGGGCAGCCCGCAGCTCGCGAGGCGCGCGTCGAACCGCCGCGGTTACTGGGCGACCTTCGGCGCCGGGCTCGTCCAGCCGGCGCTGCTCGAGGACTGGCACATCGACGTGATCGAGCTCGACCCGAACGACAAGACGAAGAGCGTCGTGGACCTGCTCGACGCTTTGGACGCGTGAGGGGACGGGTGAGGGCGATGGTCATGGTCTATTTCGTCTCCTCGAACCACCGCAAGGTCGCGGACATGACCTATGTGTGGAAGGACGCCCCGACGCCGCTCCGCGTCCTCCGGCTCGACGTGCCCCAGATCCTCTCCTCGGATCTCGACACCGTCGTACGCGAGGAGGCCCTCGCCGCCTACCGGCTCTCCCTCGTGCCGCTCTTCGTCGAGCACGGCGGCCTCTTCATCGAGCACCTGAACGGCTTCCCGGGCCCGCTCGTGATGCCGTTCTGGGAGCGGTTGCAGGACCGGATTTGCTCCCTCATCCCTCCGGGGCAGTCGCGCGCGGCGCACGTGGTCCAGAAGGTGTGTTATTGCGACGGCCGGACGCTGCGTGTCTACACGGGCAGCGTCCCCGGCGAGATCGCCGTCGAGCGGCGGGGAGACGAGGGCATCCACTGGGAGCCGATGTTCATCCCGGCCGGGCACACGCGCACGCTCGGGCAGATGCCGCGTGACGAGCGCCTCCGGTGCTCTGCGAGCGCGGAGGCGCTGCGGGCGTTCCGGTTCGATCTCGGGCTGTGATCGCGGAGCGCGGCGCTCGCGCTCCCCGCAGCTCCGCGCGCTGGCCACGGTGGTGCTTGACTTCCGGATCGCTTTGGAGTTCCTAACCGTCCACGACCGCGGCAAGGGGGCGAGAGCCTGATGTCCGGCGCTCCTCCCCCCGCGCTCAGAGGTCGTCCCCATTTGGCGCGGAGGCGATTCATGGAGTTCAGACAGCTCGGCGGGTCAGGGTTCAAGGTACCGGTGCTGAGCCTCGGGACGGGGACGTTCGGTGGCTCCAACGAGTTCTTCCGGGGGTGGGGCGCGAGCGACGTGGCCGAGGCGACTCGGCTGGTCGACGTCTCGCTCGAGGCCGGGATGAACATGTTCGATTCGGCCGACATCTACTCCGACGGGCTCGCTGAGGAGATCCTCGGCCACGCGATCAAGGGCAGGCGCGACAAGGTCATCATCTCCACCAAGGCGACCTTCCGGAGCGGCAAGGGCCCCAACGACGTCGGCTCGTCGCGGTATCACCTGATCCGGTCGATCGAGGGGAGCCTGCGCCGGCTGCAGACGGATCATATCGATCTCTTTCAGCTGCACGGCTTCGACGCGGTCACGCCGCTCGAAGAGACGCTCGGCACGCTGGACGATCTCGTGCGAGCGGGGAAGATCCGCTACCTCGGATGTTCGAATTTCTCCGGCTGGCACCTGATGAAGTCGCTCGCGGTGTCGGAGAAATATGGTCTCTCTCGGTACGTGGCGCACCAGGCGTATTATTCGCTGGTGGCGCGCGACTACGAGTGGGAGCTGATGCCGCTGGCGCTCGATCAGAAGGTCGGCGCGGTGGTCTGGAGCCCGCTGGGCTGGGGGCGGCTCACGGGGAAGATCCGGCGCGGGCAGCCGTTGCCGGAGGTCAGCCGGCTCCGGAACAAGCTGTCTGTCGAGGGGGGGCCGCAGATCGACGACGAGTACCTCTATGGTGTGGTCGACGCGCTCGACGCGGTGGCGAAGGAGACGGGCAAGACCGTCCCGCAGATCGCGCTCAACTGGCTGCTGCAGCGGCCGAGCGTCGCGAACGTGATCATCGGCGCTCGCAACGAGGAGCAGCTTCGACAGAACCTCGGGGCAGTCGGCTGGAACCTCGCGCCAGAGCACATCGCGAAGCTGGATGCTGCGAGCAAGACGAAGCTGCCATATCCCTACTTTCACCAGGTCGGCGCGTTCACGGAGCGCAATCCGTTCCCTGTCGCGCTCTGACGGTCGCGGCCTGGCCGCGACCGGCGGCTGATCCTGCGCGGAGGCCCGGCTCGGGGGCGCGCACCGCACCCGAGCCGTGGATGGCGATCCCGTGGCGAGGGCCGGTCAGGGCAGCACGGCGGTGGCGTCCGGCGTGGCGGCGTGCAAATCAGCGGTCGTGCTCATTCTTTGCGACTTCGACGGGACCATCACCTGCGACGACCTGACGAACCGGATCTGGGACGCCCACCTTCGCTATGACTGGCGGCAGGCGCTGCTCGCGCCTGCCGCCTCCGGCGAGCTCACGCCGTTCGAGCTCCTCCGCCGCGGCTACGCCGACGTGGATCGCCCGGCCGCCGAGCTCCTGGCCGAGCTGCGCCCGCACGCCGAGCTGCGGTCGGGCTTCGCGGATCTTCTGGCCCTGTGCGCCCGCCGGTCGTGGGTGTTCCACGTGATCAGCCACGGCCTGCCGTTCTACATCCGCGAGTTCCTGCCGCCGGGCACCGCGTTCTCTTGCTTCGATGCCGCCTTCGATGGGCGCTGGCGCGTGACCGTGCCGGAGACGGTGCCGCTCGCTCCCGGCGAGGACTTCAAGATCCGCGTGCTCGACCAGCTGAAGGCGGCCACCGGCGAGACCTCCACGGTCTACATCGGCGACGGCCGGCTGGACTACCCCGCGGCGCGGTGCTGCGATCGCGTGTTCGCGGTGCGGGACAGCGCCCTCGACGTGCTCTGCTCCCGCGACGGGATACCGTGCACACCCTTTGACGGCTTTGCCGAGATCTGCGCGGCGCTCGAGAGCAGCGGCACCCCTGACGGGGAGCGCGCGCAGCGCGCGGCCGACGCTACGCCGACACCTGGCTGATCCATCCGAGGTTGATCCAGCCCAAGGACCCTCTCGCCTCGGGTTGCGCCTGCTCGATCGCCGCCGCAGGCGCGGCGCGGCTCAGATGTGCTTCGGCGGGTTCAGCTTGTCTTCCGCCGACCTCCGCTGGACGAGCGCCTTGGCCTTCTCGTAGAGGACCCGCAGCCGCCCGCCCTCGGGCTCCCAGTACTCGGCGCGCTCGACATAGAGCTTCAGGAGGGCCGCGTGAGGGTGGGTGGGGCCGGCCGGCAGCCACGCCTTCCACGAGGGCTTCCAGAGGCTCCGGATCTTCTCCTCGTTCCTCTCGATCGTCGCGCGCGCCGAGATCGAGATGTACGCCCGATCCCGCGGCCTGTAGCAGCAGACCGCCACCTGGTGCTCGCGGGCGATCTCGCCTGTCTTCGCCGCCTCGTCCTCCGTCACGAACCAGAGATCGCAGTCCATCAGCTCGGCCGGCTCCTGGATCTCCATCGGCCGCCCCCGCATCAGCCCCTCGGGGGTCATCGTGACGAGCATGGCGGTGTCGAACTCCCTGAGGAGCGCGTGCAGCTCGCTCATGGATCCGCGGATCTGAGCCCTGGCCCCCGGCTCCACACTCCGGTGTTGCTCTCCACTCTGGTGTTGCATGCGGACAAAGCTGCTCCGCGGACCCTGGCCCGCAAGCAGGGGTGCGCCCTGACCCGTGTACCGCAGCAGCCTGGCGGCGCTCCGGCGTGACCCGAGGCGCCGCGCGCTGCAGAACGGTCCAGGCGGCTCGGCTCACACTCGCGGGGTTTTGCGCAGTGGACGGCGCGATGCGACGCCTTGACGCGCGTCCGCTCGGCAGATCGGGCGCTCTCCTGCCGCCAGAAGTGCCAATCTGCGGGCCCTCGCGGGCGGCACACTCCATGCGTTTGCGGGCGCGGGGGCACACCACAACTCCGCCCAGCAGGCTCTGCCATGACCGCGTTTTTGGACGACGTCGACCCTCGTATCCCCGCTGTCCCGATCCGGGACGACACCGCCCGGATCCGGGAGGATTTCCTCGTGCTCGCCGCGCACGAGATCAGGACGCCCGTGACCTCGCTCCTCCTGCAGCTCCAGCTGACGAAGCGGATGAGCCAGCAGGAGCCGGAGAAGACCCCGGCGTGGGCGGCGGCGATGCTGGCCGTCTTCGACCGTCAGCTCGGCCGTCTCGCCCGGCTCTGCGACGACATGTTCCAGGCGAGGCACGGCGGCCTGGCCCGCGGCGCCCCGACCCGTGAGCCGGTCGAGCTCGTCGGGCTCATCCGCGAGGTGCTCGCGACGGCGGTCGCGCACCGGCCGGCCGCGTGCGGCGCCATCTCGGTCGCGGCCGAGGGCCCGGTGATCGGCTGGTGGGACCGGTCTCACATCGAGCGCATGGCGTTCCACCTGATCAAGAACGCGCTCACCTTCGGCGAGGGCAAGCCGATCTCGATCGAGGTGCGCGCGACGCGCGCGCGGGCGCGGCTCATCGTGCGCGACCGCGGCATGGGGATCGCGCGGGAGGACCAAGAGCGGATCTTCGCGCGTTTCGAGCGGGCAGTCCCGGTGGAGCGCTTCGGCGGCCTGGGGCTCGGCCTGTACATCGCGCACGTCGCGGCGCGCGCGCACGGCGGCGCGATCCGCGTCGAGAGCGAGCTCGGCTGCGGCGCGGCGTTCATCGTCGATCTCCCGCTCGCCCCGCGGCGGCCGCAGCGGGTGAGGGCGGCGCGGCGCTCCTCGTCGATCTCCTCGCCGATTCCCCCCTCGCGCCCGGCGCGGGCGCGGCGCGGGCGCGGCGCGGGCGGGGCGCGCGCGCCCGAGCTTCCCCTGGGCGCGCACCTCAAGCTCGCGCAGGTCAAGCAGGTGCACCAGCGCCTGCTGCGCCCGCACTGACGCGCGCGCGGGCGGGTCAGCCGTCCAGGAAGCGGGCGAGCAGGCGCAGGCCGGCGGCCTGGCTCTTCTCGGGGTGGAACTGCGTCGCCGTGACGTTGTCCCGCTCGATCGCGGCGGTGATGCGGTGCGGGCCGTGCTCCGTCGTCGCCGCGACCAGCACGGGGTCGAGCGGGACGGCGTGGTAGCTGTGGACGAAGTAGACGAAGGGGCGCTCGCCAGCGAACACGCCGAGCGGGCCCGCCACCTCGCGCGCGAACGCGATGCGGTTCCAGCCCATGTGGGGGATCTTGATCCCGACCCAGGGCTGGCCGGCGACCGCGTCCGCCTCGGCCGCGCTCGGCTGTGGGGTGAGGCGCTTGACGGTGCCGGGGAACACGCCGAGCCCGCGCGCGCCCTCCGCCTCCTCGCTCCCGTCGAAGAGCGCCTGCATGCCGAGGCAGATGCCGAGGTAGGGCGTCCCCTTCCGGATCTGCGCGCGCAGCGCCTCGCCGATGCCGTTCTGCAGCGCCGCGGCGCAGTCGCGGAAGGCGCCCTGGCCGGGCACCACCACCTTGTCGGCCCGGCCGATGATCTCCGGGTCGCCCGTGCGCGTCACCGCGCACGGCGCGCCGGCGTCCTCGGCGGCCTTCTGGAGCGCCCGCTCCACGGAGCGCAGGTTGCCCATCCCGAAATCGACGAGCGCGATGGCTTGCATGGCTCAGAGGCTCCCCTTGGTGGACGGGATGCCGGCGACGCGCGGCTCGATCCGGGTCGCCTTCATCAGCGCCTTGGCGAACGACTTGAAGCAGATCTCGACGATGTGGTGCAGGTTGTCCCCCTCGATGAGGCGGACGTGGAGGTTCGCGCCGACGCCGCGCGCGAAGCCCTCGAAGAACACCGGGGCGAGCTCGACGTCCCAGGTGCCGAGCTTCGCCTTGGGCAGCGGCACCCGCCAGACGAAGTAGGGCCTGCCGGAGAGGTCCAGCGCGCACTGCGCGAGCGCCTCATCCATGGGGAGCGTCGCCTCGCCGTAGCGGGCGATGCCCGCCTTGTCGCCGAGCGCCTTCTGCACGGCCGTGCCCAGGGTGATGCCGCAGTCCTCGGTCGTGTGGTGGCCGTCGATCTCGACGTCGCCCTCGGCGTGGATGGTGAGATCGAACAGGCCGTGGCGGGCGATCTGATCGAGCATGTGCGTGAGGAAGGGGAGCGGCGTCTTGATCTCCGAGCGGCCCTGGCCGTCGAGATCGATCTCGATGCGGATGTCGGTCTCGCGCGTCTTGCGCTCGACACTGGCGATGCGGGGCATGGCGCGTAGGGTAGTCGCCCTTCGCGGCAAGGGAAGCGGCGTGATCCCGATGACGTCGCAGGTAACGCGGCAATGGCCTTGGACGCGAGCGCCGGATCGCATAAGGTGGCCCCCTGGATAACGTGGCGGTGGTGGCGCCCTGGAGGCAGCCCCAGCGCGGGAGCGTTCGTGAGCTCACCGGTCACCGAAGGTCAAGTTCTATCGGGGAAATACCGGGTCGAGCGCATCCTCGGGCAAGGGGGCATGGGCGTCGTCGTCGCCGCGTTGCACGAGCAGCTCCAGCAGCGGGTCGCCATCAAGCTGCTCCATCCCGGCGCCAACGACGAGATGGTGGAGCGCTTCGTGCGCGAGGCGCGCGCGGCGGTGCGCCTGAAGAGCGAGCACGTCGCGCGCGTGCTCGACGTCGGGACGCTCGAGACGGGCGCGCCGTTCATGGTGATGGAGTACCTGGAGGGGAGCGACCTCCAGGAGACGCTGCGGCGGCGCGGCCCGCTCGAGCTGGAGGAGGCCGTGGGTTACGTGCTCGAGGCCTGCGAGGCCATCGCCGAGGCGCACGCGGCCGGCATCATCCATCGCGATCTCAAGCCGGCGAACCTCTTCCTCACGCGCGCGGCGGACGGCAGCGGCATGGTGAAGGTGCTCGACTTCGGCATCTCGAAGGCGCTCGCGGACCCGTCGACGGCGGGGGCCGAGCCGGAGCTCGGACTGACGAAGACGGCGATGGTGCTCGGCTCGCCGCTCTACATGGCGCCCGAGCAGATGCGCTCGGCGCGCTCGGTCGACGCGCGCGCGGACGTCTGGTCGCTCGGCGCCATCCTCTACCAGCTGCTCACCGCGCGTGTCCCCTTCGACGCGAGCTCGCTGTCCGAGCTCATCCTGATGATCAACACCGAGCCGCCGCCGCCCCCGACCACGTTCCGGCGCGACCTGCCGCCGGGCCTCGAGGCGGCGATCCTGCGCTGCCTCGAGAGGGACGTCGCGAAGCGCTTCAAGTCCGTCGCCGAGCTCGCGGGCGCCATCGTCGATTTCGGGCCTCCGCTCGCGCTGGCCTCGCTGGAGCGGATCGAGCGGACGCTGGGGCTCGTACCCGCGGTCTCCTTCCGGGACCGGGCGAGCTCCGTGCGCGAGCGCATGAGCACGCCGCCCCCCTGGCAGACGTCGCAGGAGCGCGTGAGCGGCGTCCCCGCGGCGACCGCGCGGCACAGCGCGGCGCCGCCTGCCGGCGCGACGGCGGGCGGCGCGGTCGGCCACACGGCTGGCCCGGCGGGCACCGCGCCTGGCTGGACGGCCGGCGGCGCCGCGCCCGGGGCGCGCTCGCGGAGCGGCGTCGTGCTCGCGCTGGCCGTGGTGGGTGTCGCCGTGGTGCTCGGCGGAATCCTGCGCTTCGTCACGTTCCATGGCGGCGCGGACGCCCCTCCCGCCGACCCGTCGGCCGTTGCGGCGACCGCCTCCGCCGAGCCCTCGGCGCCCGCGACGCTGGCCCCGCCCCCGCCGGTCGCGCCTCCGGAGGTGACCGCGGAGCCGCAGCCGCCGGCGACCGCGGCGCCGTCAGCGACCGTGTCCCCGGTGGCGACCGCCGCGCCGGTGGCCACCGCGGCGCCGCTGTCGACCGCCGGGCCGAAGGCGCCGGCGAGCGCGACGCCGGTCGCCACGGGGCCTCGGCCGAAGCCCACCGCCGCGCCCTCGGCCCCACCGGCCGCGACCGCCGCGCCGACCGCGACCGCGACCGCCGCGCAGCCGGGGAGCATCTTCGATGTGCTGAACGACAAAGGTAAGCCCAGATGAGTTGGCCAGGAAGCGAACGGCTCCCGCTGTGGAGCAGCAGGAGCCTGCGCGTCGGCGCCGCGGTCGCGCTCGGCGGCGCCGTGCTGACGGCCCTCGCGCCCGCGGGAGCGCAGCCGGCGCCCGCGGGGGCGCAGCCGGCGCCCGCGGGAGCGCAGCCGGCGCCCGCGGGGGCGCAGCCGGCGCCCGCCGCGGGCGCGCCTGCCGTCCAGGGGCCGCTGTCCGCGACGCTCACCGGCGAGGCCAAGGCCGAGTACGAGGCCGCGCGGATCCTCTTCAACGACGGCGACTACCGCAACGCCATCATCAAGTTCGAGCGTTCCTTCGAGCTCTCCGGCGACCCGCGGCTGCTCTGGAACATCGCCCTCTGCCAGAAGAACCTGAAGCGCTACGCGCGCCTCCTCGGGACGGTCGAGAAGCTCCTCAGGGACGCCGGCCCCCAGCTCGGGGAGCAGGATCGCAAGGACGCCGCTGCGCTCATCGAGGCGACGAAGGCCTACGTGAGCCGGCTCGATCTGAAGGCCAGCGAGGCGGGGGCCACGGTCTTCGTCGACGGCGAGGAGGTCGGCCAGACGCCGCTGAGCGAGCCCGTGCTGCTCGACGTCGGCACCCGGAAGATCCGGGTGACCAAGAAGGGCTTCAAGGACGTCGAGGTCTCTCAGCAGGTGGCGGGCGGCGGCGAGGTGACGGTCACGGCCACGCTGGAGAAAGAGGTCCATCAAGGGCGGCTCATCGTCACGGCGGCGCCGGACGCCGTCATCTCCATCGACGGTCGCGTGGTCGGCCGCGGCGGCTACGACGGCCCCGTGCCGAGCGGCGGTCACGCGCTCCGCGTCACGGCGTCCGGCATGGTGACGCACCAGTCCGAGGTGATGATCCAGGACAACCAGACGCGCCGCGTGCAGGTCACGCTGGTCCCGCAGCCCAAGCAAGGGAACGTCGAGACCTGGCTCTGGATCGGCGGCGGTGTGCTGGTGCTCGCGGGCGCGGTCCTGGTCGCCACGGGGGTCTTCGGCCCGGAGCCGCCGGTCGACGGCCGCACGTCGCCCGGCTCGGTCTCCCTGTCCCGGAAGGGCGGCGCCACGTTCACGATCCCCTTCGGGGGTGGCCGATGAGCGCCGTCGCCCGGGCGGCGCTCGCCGCGCTCGTCGCTGTCGCGGCCTGCGGGTGCTCTCCGCCGGACGAGATCATGCTCGCCGTCTCGACGGATCTCGAGATGCCCAAGGACTTCGGCGCCCTCCAGGTGCAGGTGTTCGAGGGCGGCACCCCCAAGTTCTCGGCGACCTACGAGCGGCTCGGCGAGTCCGATGCCGCCGCGCGCCTGCCGGCGACGATCGGCTTCTACTCCTCGAGCGGCGGGGGCGACTCGATCCGGATCAAGGTCAGCGCCCGCATCGGGAACGAGCTCGGCGCGCCGCGCGTCCTGCGCGAGGCGGTCACGAGGATCCCGAAGAACCGCGTCGCGCTGCTGACGCTGCCGCTCAACTTCCTCTGCGACGACTCGGGCGAGATCGAGGCGAACGGCGACGTGGTGAACAAGCACTGCTCGGAGGGGCAGACCTGCGTCGCGGGGGCGTGTGCATCGAGCGAGGTCGACGCGGGCGCGCTCCCCGACTACGCGCCCGCGGACGTCTATGGCGGCGGTGACGGCGACGGCGACGGCGATTGCTTCGACGTGACGGCCTGCTTCCAGGGCACGACGCCTGCGGAGGTGGACGCGGCGTGCTCGATCGCGGGCGAGGGCGGGGTCCCGCTGAACGTGGCGCTGGAGACCGCGGCGGGCGACGGGATCTGCGATGACGCCGAACGTTGCCTGGTGGCGCTCGACGCCGGCAGCGCGGATGGCTTCGGGGTAGCGGAGGACGGGCGGATCCAGCTGCCGACCGCCGTCTGTGATCAGGTGGCCGCCGGCAAGATCGCGGCCGTCGTGACGTCGCCGGTGACGGCCGCGTGCGTCCAGAAGACCGTGGGCCTGCCGACGTGCGGGCCGTGGTCGGCGTCGGGCTCCGTGAATCCGTGATGATGGAACCGCCAAGACGGATGCGCCGGTCAAGACCGGCATGAGGGAGCAGGTGAGCAACGAGGAGCAGCACCAGCGAATCGAGCGAGTCCTGCCCCGGGAGGAGTCCACCCCCGGGAAGGCCAGCCCTTGCGCAGCGTGGAGCGACCCACGAGGCGAAGCGTAGGGGGACGAGTGAGCGGGCCGGGTGATACAGCCCCGAAACGGTTGAATTCGAGGGGGCCGACACGATCGTCTTGCGTGGAAGGCCATGGTGGAGGCCCGAACAAAGTGGACCTGGGCCAACCACCCCCTCCGGGGTCGAGGAGTTCGGCACGCGCACACACGCCTCATGCACGGGAACCGGGAGACCTCGAAGGAGCCGCGATGCCGGTGGTGGGCAGCGGACAGCCGCGGGAAGGCACAAAGCCGCACTCCGTGGTGTTGTACTTCGAGGAGTCGGACGGGGGCATGGTACCGGAGAAGCCGGCGAAGACGCGGGTAACGCCCGTCGAGTCGGTGGAGGGACGGCCCGCGGCCGAGGGGAAATCCGCAGCACGAAACGCGTCCCGGGCTCAGGACCGGCAAGGCGCGCCCACGCAAGTGGTGCGGATCGGACAGCGAGCGAAGGAGAAGAAAGGGGAGCGGTTCGACAACCTGCTGAGCGCGATCAAGGCGCCGCTGCTGAAGGAGGCGTACCAGCGCCTGCGTAAGCGCGCGGCGCCCGGAGTGGATGGGATCACGTGGGAAGAGTACGGCGAGCACCTCGACGCTCGGCTGCTCGACCTTCAGGATCGCATCCATCGCGGCAGCTACCACCCGCAGCCGGTGCGGCGCGTGCACATCCCGAAAGGCGATGGGCGCGTGAGGCCGCTCGGCATCCCGGCGCTGGAAGACAAGCTCGTCCAGCAGGCGGCGCGGATGGTGCTGGAGCCGATCTACGAGCGAGCGTTCCTGGGGTTCTCGTATGGCTTCCGGCCCGGCCGGGGGCCGCACGACGCCCTGAACGCACTCGCAGAGGCCATCAGCCGGAAGACGAGCTGGGTGCTCGATGCAGACATCCGATCGTTCTACGACACCATCGATCACGGATGGATGCAGAAGTTCCTCGAGCACCGGATCGGGGACAGGCGCATGGTGCGGCTGCTGATGAAGTGGCTGCACGCGGGCGTCATGGAGGAAGGCGAGCTACGCGAGGTGAAGGAAGGAGTGCCACAGGGCGGGAGCATCAGCCCGCTGCTTGCGAACGTCTACCTTCACTACGCGGTCGATCTGTGGGTCAACCAGTGGAGGAAGCGGCATGCACGCGGTGAGGTGTACATCGTGCGCTACGCCGACGATCTCGCGATGGCCTTTCAGTTCGAGCGGGACGCGCGCGCGATGCGGGAGGCCTTGGCCTCCCGCATCGCGAAGTTCGGCCTGGAGCTGCACCCGGAGAAGACCCGGGTGCTTCGGTTCGGGAGATTCGCCCGGCAGGACGCCGAGCGCGATGGGCGTGCACGCCCTGAGACGTTCGACTTCCTGGGGTTCACGCACATCGCCGGCGCAAGCCGGCGAGGCGAGTTCCAGCTGAAGCGCCGCACCTCGCGGAAGAAACGGAACGCCAAGCTGGCGAGCCTGCGCGAAGCGATGCACGAGCGCAGGCATGAGCCCGTGCCAACCCAGCACGCATGGCTCTCCAGCGTGCTCGAAGGGCACTTCCGGTACTACGGAGTGCCCACGAACTACCGGGCGTTGCAGCAGTTTCGGGAACGCGTGCGCGCAAGCTGGCACCGCCAGCTTCAGCGCAGGAGCCAGCGCGCGCACTGGTCCCGACGGCAACGAACGGGGTTCGACGAGCGGTTTCCCCTCCCGCCGCCCCGCATCCATCATCCCTGGCCGGCTCTACCGCGAGCCAGTCCGTTGACCCGAGGTGGGAGCCCGGTGCGGGAAATCCGCTCGCCGGGTTCTGTCCGGGGGGCGGCCCAGACTGACCGAAAGTAGGTCAGCGCGGGCCGTCCCTACCGGGACCCAAAAGACGCCAAGAAAAACTCAAAATCTGGGCGTCTTTTGGCGGTTCAAAAGACCTTACTTTTGGCCGAAATCCCCCTCCACCCAACCGAGCGCTCGCCGTCCGGCGTTCCGGCAGGTCGCGATCTGGGCGAGCGCTCGATATCGACGTGCCGTCGAGAGCGTGACCTGACTTGACGCTCGTCGTCCGGCGTTCCGACAGGTCGCGATCTGGGAAAGCGGTCGATAACGACCTGCCGTCAAGGACGTGACCTGAGCTGACGCTCGTCGTCCGGCGTTCCGGCAGGTCGCGATCTGGGAGGACGCTCGAACTCGGGTGTCCCGTCGAGAACGTGACCTGAGCTGACGCTCGTCGCCAGGCGCTCGCCCAGGTCGCGATCTGCCCGAGCGTCGGAGCTCGACGTGCCGGCAAGATCGCGACCCTCCCAGGACCTTGCCGCGAACGCGGTGCCCAGGTCCACACCTGGGCTTCCCTTCAAAATTACGCTGCGCGCCAGATCGGGGCTGCCTTCCTCCGGCTCTTGTGAGCCTCGGCCCATGACGGGCGCTGGTGAGGGCCGTCACGTCACGTCGGTCACCCCGAGGCGCGCCCTGGGGCCGCGCTGCGCGCTCCGCGGTTGCTCCTGTAATCGGGTGTCATCGACAGGACACGAGACCGGCGCTTCCCTGGCACGACGCGCTGTCCCCCCACGTGGAGGTCTGTCCCATGTTGAAACACCTGATGATTGAAGAGATGGTCGCCCTCGTCGCTCCGTGGATCGAGGATGCCCAGCGGAAGCGGCTGTTCCTGTCGATCCCGGAGATCGCCGGGCTGCACGACAAGGTGGCCGAGGTCCACGGCGCCGTGCTGGCGGTTCGCCCGAGCAGGACGGGCGTGTCGGCCGGGATGACGGCCTTGAACGACGAGCTCTCGAAGGTCGACGAGCGCCACGATCACCTGGCCAAGGCGGTCTCGTACGGCATCGACGCGCACCGCGAGCACTGTCTGGCGGAGGAGCCGCCGGACGTCGCGGGGGCGGAGGCGTGTGATCGGGCCCAGGCCAGGCTGTTCCCGACCGGGCTCGCCATCATCAAGGCGTCGCCCACCGCGGAGTCGGGCAACACGGCGCGGATCGCCCGGCTCCTCGACGAGGAGCCCTCGACCGCCGCGTTCCTCAAGGCGATCCCGGCGCCGGGCAAGACGACGCTGCTCCACACCGTGCAGCGGTGGCTCGCGTCGGGAAAGGAGCTCTCGACGATCGAGCACCGGCGGGACGCGCTCGCCGCCAAGGAGAAGACCGCGCCGCTCGTGAACGCGACGATCCTGGCGGCGCGCAATCAATGGCTCCGCGTCGTCGCCGCGGTGCTCTCCAACCTGGAGATCTCCAGCGCTCCCGCGGAAGCCATCGAGACGATCCGCGGCCCCGTCCTGAAGGCGTCCGAGCGAGCCGGCAGGCGCTACGCCGGCGGCAAGGCCGGGAGCGCCGGCGCCGAAGGGCCTCGCCAGCCGGCGGCAGCGGGGGAGGGGGGCGCCGCCGCCGGAGGCGCGCCCGGGGTCAGCCCGCCTGTGGAGTGACGCGGCCGGGCGGCGCATATCGCATGCCGCAGGCCGCGCGCCGGGATCGCGCGCGGGCCGCCCTGGGGTCACTTCGCGCGAGCGCGCCTCGCGCGTGGTCGACGGATCAGGCGCTCGAAACGACGGATCAGCTGGTCGTCGCCGAGCGCGACCTCGAGCTCGCCGAGCAGCTCGCGGACGCGTTCGAGGTCGAGGCGGGGCTGCTCGAGCAGCACCCCGCGCACGTCCTCCAGGTCCTTGGGCCTGCCGGCCAGGACCTTGGTCACGATCAGGTCTTCCGGGCTGATCATCGGCACACGCACGCCCCCGACGTCGACGAGCCTCCGGCGCGCGAGGAACTCCAGGTGCAGGCTGGAGCCCGCGAGCACGACGTCGACGGGCATGGCGGTCGAGCGATGCACCAGCGGCAGCAGGCGAGCGTCGCGCAGGAAGTCCTCGCCGAGGGCGACCCGGAGGTCGAATCCGGCACGCGAGAGCTCGTCGACGAGCGCGAGCGTGCCCAGCTGCTCGATGGCGACGGTGACGTCGACGTCCGCGGTCATGCGGGGTCTCCCGTAGGCCACCGCTGCTTGGGCGCCGAAGACATACCAGTCAAGGCGCCGCCTGCGCATCGCTGCGGCGAAGTCAGCGAGCAACGCGACGGCGGCGGGGCGGGAGGCGATCGAGCGCCTCGAGGACGCGGAGGTGCGTGGCGAGGTCTTCCTCGCGCTCTCCGTCGCTCGGCCACGCTGGCCTTTGCGCGAGGACTTGCTTGCGGAGCTCATCGGCGATCCGGACTCCAGCGGCGGGGCCGTGCTGCTTCTTCCAGTCGCGCCAGTAGAGCTCCTTGTCGCGCTGGGCTGCCGCCCAGTCCTGGCGAGCGAACCGGCGAAGCTCGTCAGGGTCTCGCACCGCGCTCACCGTACCACGGCAGGCAGCGCGCGCGGTACCCACGGGGCCGGCAACGAGGGCCACAGGCACGCGTGGATCGGCGCATCGCGCGGTGTGCGCTGGCGCCGATCACGTGACGGACGGCCCGGCGGCGCGCGTCACCCGCGCCGCCGCCGCCACCGCGCGAGGAGCGCCGCGGCGGCGAGCCACGCCGCTGCCGAGCCCGCCGCCCCGTCGGCGCCCGCCGCGAGCCCGCAGCCGTTGCCGTGCGCCCGGGGGTCGCCGCGCAGCGGCCTGAGGGTGGCGCCCTCGCCGCCCGAGCCGTCTTCGCCGCCGTCGCCTCCGACGCCGCCCGCCCCGGGGTCGCCGCCGCCCGAGCCCGCGTCGCCGCCGCCCGAGCCCGCGTCGCCGCCGCCCGCACCGTCTTCGCCGCCCGCGCCGCCGCCTCCGCTGCCGGCGTCATCGGGCACGCAGCCGCCAGCCACGCAGGTGCCGCCGGGGCAGCGGGCGCCCTCGTTGGGGAAGAGCGCGCACTCGCCGTGCCTCGGGTGGCACTGCGCGGAGGTGCAGGCGTCCCCGGAGGGCGCGCACACGACCGGATCGGCGCCCTTGCAGACGCCGCCGTCGCAGGCGTCGGTCCGGGTGCAGGGGTCGCCGTCGTCGCAGGGCGTGCCGTCAGGCTTCGCCGGCGCGCTGCAGTCGCACGCGTCGCCGACGTCGTCGCCGTTCGCGTCCTCCTGCCCTTCGTTCGAGAGGAACGGGCAGTTGTCGCCGTCGTCGGGCGCGCCGTCGCCGTCGTCGTCGTCGTCGCACCGGTCGCCGTAGCCGTCGTCGTCGCCGTCGCTCTGGCTCGGGTTCGCCGTGAGCGGGCAGTTGTCGCCGCCGTCGGACGCGCCGTCGCCGTCGTCGTCGCCGTCGCACGCGTCGCCCTCGCCGTCGCGGTCGAGATCGGACTGGTCGGGGTTCGGGATGGAGAGGCAGTTGTCCACGCCGTCCTCCACGCCGTCGTCGTCCCTGTCCAGCGCGTTCAGGTCGCACGCGTCGCCCCGGCCGTCCGTGTCGGCGTCGGCCTGATCGGGGTTGGGGACGAGCGGACAGTTGTCGGCCTCGTCGCCCCGGCGGTCGTTGTCGTCGTCGTCGTCGCACGCGTCGCCGCTCTCGTCCGGCGGCGACTCGTCCTTGTTGTTCTCCTGCCCCGCGTTGGGCGCCGACGGGCAGTTGTCGACGCCGTCGGGCACGCCGTCGCCGTCGTCGTCGGGATCGCAGGCGTCGCCCGCGCCGTCGCCCTCGAGGTCCGACTGATCGGCGTTCGGCGTGAGCGGGCAGTTGTCGTCGCCGTCGAGGACGCCGTCGCCGTCGTCGTCGGGATCGCAGACGTCGCCCGCGCCGTCGCTGTCGGCGTCGGCCTGAGCCGGGTTCGGCGCGGACGGGCAGTTGTCGTCGAGGTCCTTCACGCCGTCGTCGTCGCCGTCCACGTCCCAGTTGACGACGAAGGCCCGCTCGGCCACCGACATCCCGGCGAGCGCCGGCGCCGGGAGCGCGTCGAGGCGGGCCGCACCCGCGTGGGAATCGGCCCGGCTCGCGCGCTGGCCGCCGAAGTGCATGACGACCCGCGTCTCTCCGGGCGGCAGCTGCAGGGTGAACTCGACGACGGGCCCCTGCGTCTCCGCGCAGTCGAAGGTGGCCATCCCGACGCTCCCCGGGGCGATCACCGCGGAAGGCCCGTAGAAATTGAAAAAGAGGCTCGGATCCCCCGCCATGTCGTTGGCGTCGTCGGTGGCGAGCCATCGATCCGCCGGCGTGAACTCCAGATCGCCGGTGTGCGACTGCGTGATGGTGGTAGCGCCGTCGGATCCGACGTTCGTCTCGATCCGCACGACCGTTGCCCGCTCTCGGGTGGTGGGGTTGTGGAGGATCTCCAGGAAGCGCGCCCAGCCCTCGTCGGTCGGCACGTACACCTTGCGGGTGACCTCCAGATCGCCGAGGAGCGTCGGCCCGTGGACGAACTGCCTCCCGTCCATCTCCTCCACCCGGGCCGAGGCAGGAAAGGCGACCCCGTCCACCCGAAGTAGCATGCCGCTGTCGAAGGCGTCATCGGTCCCGTCGCTGATCACCCCCTCCGTCCCGACGTCCCACCGGAAGTTGAGACCATCGACGAGCGCCTGAACGGGCCCTGTGACAGCGCACTGCGCCGCCGCGCTCCGCGGCGCCGCCGCGAGGGCCAGCGCGGCGCCGACTGCTGTGGCCATGACGGTTCGCTTCATCATCACTCTCTTGCTCCCCGGGCCGCGCCAGACGGCCTGACGCGCTCGTCAGCGCTCCGACGTCGCCCGCCGGCTATCTCTTCTCCAGGACGAGGAGCTGCACGCGCCGGTTCTTCTCCCGCCCGGCCGCGCTCCTGTCGTCCGAGATCGGCTGGCTCGCCCCGTATCCCTTCGCGACCAGCCGCTCGGCCGCGATGCCCTTCCCGACGAGCCACCGGCGCACGGCCTCCGCGCGAGCGGTCGAGAGCGTCTCGTTGAACCTGGCGTTGCCGGCGCCGTCCGTGTGCGCGGAGACCTCGATCTTCACCCACTCCGGGTGCTGCTCGATGACGTCGCGCACCTCGGCGAGCACCGCCTCGCTCTTCGGATCGATCGGCGCCGGGTCATTCTTCAGCACGCGGAACACGACGGGCTCCAGCAGCACGATCTGCTCGCCCTGCACCCGCACCCGCGTCGGGCAGCCGCTCGCGGGCGCGTCGCCGCTCGCCGGGCCCTTCTCGCGCGGGCACGCGTCGGCGTCGTCGGGCAGGCCGTCGCCGTCCTGGTCCGTGGGCTGGCGAGGACCAGGGGGGCAGCCAGGGCGCGTCGCGCCGCCCGCTGCGTCGCCCTTCTCCGCGGGGCACGCGTCGAGCGCGTCGGGCAATCCGTCGCCGTCCTGGTCCGCGGGGCAGCCGCGCCGCGACGGATCGCCGCCCCCGGAGCCCGCGGCCGCCCGGGGGCAGAGGTCGTCCGGATCGGCGACGCCGTCCTCGTCCTCGTCCTCGACGGGGCAGCCGTTCCTCTTCGCGTCGGCGCTGACCGGGCCGTGCGCGTACGGGCACGCGTCCCGCGCGCCGGGGATGCCGTCCATGTCCGGATCCGCGTTCGCGCCGGCGTCCGCCGCCGCGCCGGCGGGCGGCGGCGCCGGGGGAGCCCACGCCACCGTCCCCATCGCGCGGAACGACGGCGTGCCGATCGCGTCGCCGATGCCCGGACCGGCCGCCGCCCCGACGACGAGGCCAGCGAGGGGGCGGAGACGAGCGCCGAGCAGGAGCTCGGCGCTCGTCGTCCTCTCCACCTCGACCCGCTCGCGCGCGGTCAGCGACAGGGAGCCGCCCTGGAGCATCGTCTCGGCGTACACCTCCGGGCCGAGCTGCAGCCGCTCGTCCCAGAGGAGCACGCCCGCGCCGCCGCCATAAGCGAGCGTCGAGGGGCTCTCGGAGCTCCGCATCACCGCGCCGGCCGCGACGCTCCACACGACGCGCGCGATGCGCCCGCCGAGCAGGAGCTGCGGCGTGACGCGGACCGCGCCCTCGCCGACGTACGCGTCCGAGCTGCCCGTGGGCAGGTGCAGGGACGCGCTCGTGCCGAGCTGGAAGGGGTCGCCGTCGTCGCCGAGCAGCCGGACGCGCACGCCGAGGCGCAGATCCCCGAGCGCAGGGGAAGACGGCGCCTCGGGGGCGCCCGCGCCGGCCGCCGCCGCGGCGCCGTCGCCGCTCTGGGCGAGCGCGAGCGGCAGCGACGCCGAGACGAGCAGCCGATCCCACAGCGAGAGGGAGCCGCCGACGTGGAGGAGCGACTGGCTGCCGACGATCGCCCGCTCCGGCGAGGCACCGCCTCCGAGCGTGAGCGGATCCTCCGCGTGGTCGAACAGGGCGAGCCCGCGCGGGACCAGGTGCCCTCCAATGAACGGCGACGGCACACCGAAGAGCGGATCACCCGCGGGTGTCGGCTCAAACCGGCTGAGCGCGACGGCGCCAGGCCCCTCCGCGCGCGCGGAGGACGGGCCGAGGGCGATGCCGATCAGCGCGCCCGCGAGCGCCGCGCCCACCGTGATGAAGCCTCTCATGGGCGCCGGATGGTATCCCCGCCACCGCAAGCGGAGCAAAGGCGATTTGTCCGAGACGTTTCCAACAGTTGCTCGTGCGGCGCGTGCATCGGATAGCATCGCGGTAATCCGAGGTGGAGAGTCGGAGAGTCGGAGCGCGGCCATCGCGGCGTGCCTCCGCCAGCAAGGAGCATCGATGCGAGGGAAGCACCTGGGCCATTGGGGGCGCGCCATCGCGGCCGCGCTCGGCGTGTGGCTCGCGGCGGGCGTCGCCGCGGCCCAGCCAGCGCCCGCCGTGCCCGCCGCGACGCCGCCCGCGGAGACGCCGCTCGCGGAGTCGCTGACCGGGATGGCCAGGGCCGAGCACGGGGCGGGCGCGGCGCTGTTCGACGACGGCGATTACGCGGGCGCGCTCGCGCGGTACGAGCGCGCCTACGAGCTGTCGCGCGATCACCGGCTGCTCTGGAAGGTCGCGCTCTGCCAGAAGAACCTGCGGCGCTACGCGACGATGCTCGCGACGCTGCGCCGGATCGAGGCCGAGGCGGGCGCCGCGCTGTCGGCGCGCGACAGGCAGGACATCGCCGATCTGCTCAAGGCCGCCGGGATCTTCGTGTCCCTCCTCGATGTCAGGGCGAGCGAGCCGGGGGCCGCGGTGTTCGTGGACGACGAGCCGGTCGGGACGACGCCGCTCGCCGCGCCGGTGCCGATCGACATCGGCGAGCGCCGCATCCGCGTGTCGAAGCCGGGCTTCGTCGATTTCGTCCGGCAGGTGAAGGTCGTGGGCGGCGACAGCGTCGCGCTCGTGGCGCGGCTCGACCGGGCGGTGAACCGGGGGCGGCTCGCCATCGCGGCGGGGCAGGACGATCTCATCGCGATCGACGGCAAGGTGGTGGGCAAGGGCCGCTGGGAGGGCTCGGTGCAGAGCGGGACCCACGCGCTGCGGGTGACGGCGCCGGGGATGACGCCGCACGAGGCGCAGATCCTGGTCCGCGACGACGAGCGCCGCCGGATCGACGTGTCGCTGGAGCGCACCGCGCAGCGGGGCGGCGCGAGCAAGTGGCTCTGGATCGGCGGCGGCGCGGCGATCTTCGCGGGCGCGCTCGTCGCGGGCTCGCTGCTCTTCGAGCCGGGGACGCCGGCAGAGCAGGGCAGCCTGGGCACGGTCCCGCTCGGCTTCGGAGGGAGACGTTGATGCGGATGAAACGGACGAAGCGGACGAAGCGGACGGGACCGATGTCGGCGGTGGTGTTGCTCTCGCTCGCGGCGGCGGCGGGGGGTTCGGCCTGCGGCGGGGAGAAGGGGCAGCTCATGGTCGTCTTCCAGACGGACATGTCGCTGCCGAAGGACATCGATACGGTCCGGATCGAGGCGACGCTCGACGGGTCCGTCGTCTACGACGAGACGTTCGAGCGGCTCGGGAGCGAGGGGTCGATCCTCCTGCCGGCGACGCTGGGCTTCCTCACGCCCGACGACCCGTCGCAGGCGCTCCGGGTGCGCGTCATCGCGAGCCGCGGCGGGAAGGACGGGGTGCGCCTGCTCCGCGAGGTGCTGACGACCGTGCCCGAGGGGCGCACGGCGACGCTGCACATGCCCATCCAGTTCCTGTGCGACGGCTCGGCCGAGGTCGAGCGCGACGAGCAGGGCAACGCGCTGCGCGACGCGGAGGGCAACGTGCTCGTCAAGAACAGCTGCCCCGAGGGCCAGAGCTGCGTCGCGGGCTCGTGCGTGCCGCGCGAGGTCGACTCGCGCGAGCTGCCCGATTACGAGGCCGTGGCCGTGTTCGGCGGCGGGGCAGGCGACGGCGACGGGCTCTGCTTCGACACTCTCCAGTGCTTCGCCGGCGCCGCGTCGGCGCCGGTCGATCTCGAGGCGTTCGCCGCGGACGGCACCGTCTGCCGGGCCGCCGCGCCGAGCGGCGACGTGAACGTCGCGCTGCTCACGCAGGGCGGCGGGATCTGCGGCGAGAGCGCGTGTTTCGTGCCGCTCGACGCGGAGAGCGACGCGGGCTTCCGGGTGGAGGAGGGCAACGTGCTCCGACTGCCGGTCGAGGTGTGCCGGCGGGCGCAGAGCGGCAAGCTCGCGGGGCTCGCGATCGCGGCGGCGGGCGAGGGGCAGTGCCGCAGGAAGGGCACGGATCTGCCGACGTGCGGCCCGTGGTCGGCGCTGCGGGGCGGCGAGTCCACGGAGCCCGACGCGTCGGCGCCCGTCCCCGTGGCGGTGGCGCAGGTCCACCCGGTGTCGCTGCAGGTGGCGGCGGGCGGCGTGACGTGGATCGCGGGCGCCACGTTCGACGGCGAGGGGATGGCCCAGGAGGACGGGGCGCTGAAGACGGCGCCCGTGGACGGCGGCGAGCCGCTGATCCTCGGCGCGACGCAGGCCTCGCCGCGGGATCTCGCGATCGACGAGGTGCGGCAGGTGGCCTTCTGGACGAACGCGGAGGACGGCACGCTGAGGGTGGTCCCGCTCGCGGGCGGCGAGCCGCGCGTGCTGCTCGCGGATCTGGAGCAGCCCGAGGGGCTCGCGCTCTCGGGCGGCGCGCTCGCGTGGACCGAGCTCTGGGGAGGCGGCGTGTTCCGGGCGCAGCTGAGCGGCAGCGGCGCGGAGGTCGCGCTCGGCGCGCCGGAGGAGCTGACGCCGCCCGGCACGGCGTTCTCGTCGCCCTACCGCGTGGCCAGCGCGGGGGACACCGTGTGCTGGACGTACCAGGGCACGCTGGGCAGGACCGACGGGGCGGTGGCGTGCCGCGTGGGAGAGGCCTCGGTGACGATCGCCGCGGAGCAGCTCACCCCGCGCGAGATCGCGCTCGACGTGGACGGGGAGGGGAGCGCGGCGGCGGTCTACTGGGCGAGCTTCGAGGGCGGCAGCGTCTTCCGGGCGGATCTGAGCGGGGCGGAGGCCGGCGCGCCCGAGGAGATCGTGTCGGATCAGGGCCAGCTGAACGGCCTCGCGGTGGACGAGGGGCACGTGTACTGGACGCGGCGCGACGCGGGGACGGTCGTGCGCATGCCGAAGGGGGGCGGGGAGCAGGAGGTGCTGGCCTCGGGGCAGGCGCGGCCGGGCGACATCGTGGTGGACGAGGCGACCGTCTACTGGATCAACGAGGGATCGCCGGACGGCAGCGACGGCGCGCCGGTGAGGGACGGGGCGGTGCTGAAGCGCGCGAAGTGACGGGGACGGCGGCGAGCGCAGGGGGCGGCGCCGCGCCGCCTGCGCGCTCGCCGCCGCGTGTGCTATGGCGCGATCCGTGAAACGCACGGCGCTTCTCCTGTTCGCCCTCGCGCTCCCCGCGTGTGGATCGAGCTACGCACAGCAGGGCCCGAGCGACACGCTCCGGGCCTACGCGCAGGCGCTCCAGGAGGGGCGCGTCGACGCGGCCTACCGGCTGCTCTCGGACGAGGCCAAGCGGTCGATGTCGCTCGAGGCCTTCCGGCGCGCGGTGCGGGACAACCCGGACGACGCGCTCGAGATCGCCCGCGCCATCGCGCGGCCCGCGGCCGATCCGGTGGTGACCGCGACGGTCACCATGCCGAACGGCGAGGAGCTCCTGCTCGTCTTCGAGGGCGGCCGCTGGCGGCTCGACGCGGCGGCGGTCGATCTCTACGGTCAGGCGACGCCCCGGCAGGCGCTGGTGGGGTTCCTGCGGGCCTTCGAGCGGAGGCGCTACGACGTGATCATGCGCTACGTTCCCGACGCCGAGAGGGAAGGCCTCGTCGAGCCCGCGGGCGCCGCGCCCGATGAGGCAGGCGCGCCCGGCGAGGCGGGCGCTGCGCGCGCCGGCGGCGAGGGCCCGGCGCAGCCCGCCGGACCTGGAGCCGCGCCGGGGACCGCGGGAGCTGACGCGGCGCAGAAGCCTGGCGGTCGGCCCGGGACGGTCAGGGCCGCGGCCGCCGCGGCGCAGCTGACGCCCGAGAAGCTGAAGAGCGCCTGGGAGGGGCCGCAGAAGGAGCAGATCAACCGGGTCGTCCAGGCGATCAAGGCGGCGCTGCCGACCGCGACCATCGAGGAGACCGGGGACAGCGCGTCCATGGCCTATGGCGCCGGCGGCACGGTCGCTTTCACGCGCGAGCACGGGGTCTGGAAGATCAAGGACTTCTAGCGGCGCGCCCGCGTCATGGCTTCGAGAAGAGCGCTGTACTAGGGTTGTCTGCATGCCGACCGGCGATCCTTCTTCGCGAACGCCTCCCTCGCCCGACGCGGATAGCGTCCCGATCCTCCCGCTGCGCAACTCGGTGCTGTTCCCGATGTCGGTCGTGCCGATCAACGTCGGCCGGCCGCGGAGCGTGCGCCTCGTCGAGGATCTCCTCGGCCGCGAGCGCGCGCTGGTCGGCGTGATCAGCCAGAGGTCGCCCGACGTGGACGAGCCGACGTTCAAGGAGCTCTACTCCGTCGGCACCGTCGCGCGCGTTGTGAAGGTCATCCGGCTCGGCCCGAACAACTACTCGGTCGTGCTGAACGGGCTCGGCCGCTTCCGGGTGAAGTCGGCGTTCTCGCTGGAGCCGTACATGCGCGCGCGGATCGAGCGCATCCCGGAGTCGCTCGTGCGCGACGTGGAGCTCGAGGCGCTCGGCGCGGGCCTGCGCGAGGCGACGCGCGAGGTGCTCGGCCTGATGCCGAACCTGCCGCGCGACACGGCGGGCATCCTCGACAACGTGCGCGAGCCGGGCGCGCTCGCCGATCTGATCGCCTCGAACTTCCCGCAGGCGCAGGCCTCGGTCGGCGATAAGCAGGAGATCCTCGAGGCGTTCGACGTGAAGGCGCGCGTCCGCCTCGTGCTCGCGATGGTCGGCCGCCAGCTCGAGGTGCTGCGGGTCAAGAAGGAGATCTCCTCCATGGTGCAGGAGGAGATGGGCAAGTCGCAGCGCGAGTACATCCTCCGGCAGCAGATGAAGTCGATCAAGGAGGAGCTCGGCGAGGGCGGCGACGACGACGAGATCGAGGAGCTCCGCGAGCGCATCCGGCGCGCCAAGGTGCCGGCGGAGGTCGACAAGGTGGTCCGCAAGCAGCTCAGCCGGCTGCGCTCGATGGCGCAGCAGTCGGCCGAGTTCAACGTGACCAAGACGTACCTCGAGTGGATCGCGGATCTGCCGTGGTCCAAGACGACGGTGGACAAGCTGAGCGTCGAGAGCGTTCGGCGCTGCCTCGACGAGGATCACCTCGGGCTGGAGAAGGTGAAGAAGCGGATCGTCGAGTACTCGGCGATCCGGCAGCTTCGCACCGACAAGAAGGGGCCGATCCTGCTCTTCATCGGGCCGCCCGGCGTCGGCAAGACGTCGCTCGGCAAGTCGATCGCGCGCAGCATGGGGCGCCGCTACGAGCGGATCGCGCTCGGCGGCGTGCGCGACGAGGCGGAGATCCGGGGGCACCGGCGCACGTACGTGGGCGCGCTGCCCGGGCGCATCCTGCAGGCGCTGAAGAAGGCGGGGACCAAGAACCCGGTGCTCGTGCTCGACGAGGTCGACAAGATGGGCGTCGACCTGCGGGGCGATCCGGCGGCGGCGCTCCTCGAGGTGCTCGATCCGGAGCAGAACTCGACGTTCCAGGACCACTACCTCGACCTGCCGTTCGATCTGTCGCAGGTGATGTTCCTCGCGACCGCGAACAACTGGGACGGGATCCCGGGGCCGCTCGTCGACCGCATGGAGGTCATCGAGGTGCCCGGCTACACGCGGACGGACAAGCTGGGGATCGCGCGGGAGTTCCTGGTGCCGAAGCAGCTGTCGGCGCACGGGCTCACGGACGAGCGCCTGGAGTTCACGGAGCCGGGCATCGAGGCGGTCGTCGACCACTACACGCGCGAGGCGGGCGTGCGCGGCCTGGAGCGGCAGATCGCGGCGGTGTGCCGCGCGACGGCGGTGAAGGTCGCCGAGGGCCACGACGTGCGCGAGGTGGCGACGCCCGAGCACGTGGAGCAGGTGCTCGGCCCGCACAAGCACCGCCCCGAGATCGCCGAGAGGACGCTCCAGCCCGGGGTCGCGACCGGCCTCGCGTGGACGCCGGCGGGCGGCGAGATCCTCTTCATCGAGGCGACGAAGATGCCGGGCAAGGGCAACGTGGTGCTCACCGGCAACATGCGGAACGTGATGCAGGAGTCGGCGAGCACGGCGGTGAGCTTCGTGCGCAGCAAGGCCGATCGGCTGCACCTCGATCCGGAGTGGCTCAAGGAGATCGATCTGCACGTGCACATCCCGCAGCACGGCACGCCGAAGGACGGGCCGAGCGCGGGCGTGACGATGTTCGCCGCGGTGGCGTCGCTGCTGCTCGGCGCGCCGGTGCGCAGCGACGTCGCGATGACGGGGGAGATCTCGCTGCGCGGGCGGGTGATGCCGGTCGGCGGCGTCAAGGAGAAGCTGCTCGCGGCCCACCGCGCCGGGATCCGGCACGTGCTCATCCCGGTGAAGAACCGGCGCGACCTCGAGGACGTGCCGCAGGACGTCAAGGATCAGATCAAGATCACGATGGTGTCGTCGATGGAGGAGATCCTGCCGCTCGTGCTGGAGCCGCCGCGGCGCGCTCCGGCGCAGAGCGCGTCGCAGGAGGAGCTCGAGGAGCAGGCGGGGGCGTAGCGGGAGGGCGCTCCACGAGCGCCGTCCCGCCTTCGTTCGATTTCGAGCGCGTTCCGGGGGCCGCGGCGACGCTAGCCGTGGCAGGCGCGCGCGAAGCCGCAGCGCAGCTTGCGGCACGCCTCGACCGGGACGCCGTCGAAGCGATCCTCCGCCCTCGCCTCGGCGAAGCGCTCGGCCAGGCGGGCGAGCTCGCGCTCGAACCGCGCGTGCTCGTCGTCGGTGAGGGTCCCCATGGGGCCCGAAGCCGCGAGCCACACGGGCTCGACCTCGGCGCCGACGAAGAGCACGCCTGCGCGGACGGGGCGGTCGGGGTGGCGCCTCCTGAGCGCGAGCGCACACGCGCGCAGGCGGAGCTCGTACGGCGAGAGATCCGCCCGGGGGCGCGCGCGCTTGTACTCGACGATGTCGATGAGGCCGCCCGGGTGCAGGACGGCGAGATCGATGGCGAGCGAGAGCGCGAGCCTCGCGCCGCGCCGCCGTCCGGCGCGCTGGGGCTCGACGTCGAGCACGAGCGCCTCCTCCCGGAGGAGCGACGCCTCCTCGCCGCGCACCTGCCGCGCGTAGGGGCCGTCCAGGAAGCGCGCGACGCGCTCCGCGGTGCGCAGCACGTCGGGGCCGTGCGGCGGGAACCCCTCGAAGGCGAGGCGGGCGACGACCTCCTCGGCCTCGGTCGGCTGACCCCAGCGCGCGCGCGGCCAGCGCTGGAGCACCCGGTGCACGGCGCGGCCAGGAGGGCGAGGGTCCGCGCCGTCCTCGAGCTCGACGCGCTCCTCGCCCGGGAGCTCGGGCGGGCCCTCGACGTCGAACAGGCCGAGCTGGCCCTCGCCGGCAGGCTCGCCGATCCCGAGGAGGTGGCGCAGCCGGAAGCGGCGCGGGCACGCCTGGAACGCCGCGAGGGACGCCGCCGCGACCAGCACGGTCTGCGCGCGGGCAGGCCCCATCGCCGGCGGCGCCCGGGGGGCCGGCGCGGCGCGCGCGTACGCGTCGGTGCCAGGCGCGGGCGCCTTCGCCCCGGCGAGCAGCGAGCTGGCGTCGAGCGTCGCGCGGAGGGTGCCGGCGAGCGTGGAGGCCTCGATGCCGAGGTCCGCCGCGGTGATGCGGGGCTCGGCGTCGACCGCGGCCGCGGCCCGGGGCTCGGCGTCGACCGCCGCCTTCAGCGTGAGCCACGCCGAGCCGCTCCGCGGCTTCGCCTCGGCGCCGACGAGCACGAGCTCGCGGCGGGCGCGCGTGATCGCGACGTACGTGAGCCGCTGCCGCTCGGCGCGCTCCCGCGCCCGCACCTCGGCGCGCGCCGCCTGGAGCGCGGGCGTGCTGACGGGCAACGACGGCCCGCGCGCCGACGCCTCGGCCTCGTGCAGCGAGCCGGTCCGCGACCGCCCGTCGATGACCCGCGCGTAGTGGCGCACGAGCAGGGCGGCAGGCCGGTCCCCGGCGGCGGGGACGTAGCTCAGGCCAGGCTGAGCCGCGCGGGGCTCCGCGTTGAGATCCAGGAGCACGACGGCCGGGAAATCGAGCCCCTTGCTGGCGTGGATCGTCGTGAGCCGCACGGCGTCGTCCTCGGGCGAGAAGACAGCGGCCTCGGGCTCGTCCGCCTCGTCGCGGATGCGGCGGTCGAGCCAGCGGACGAAGCTCGCGAGCGAGCCGCCCCGGCGGCGGGCGATGGAGACCAGGCGATCGACGTTGCCGAGGCGGGCCTGGGCGCGAGGGAGCGCCGCGAGGACGCGGTCGAGATCGAAGGCGGTGACCGCGGCGCGGATCGCCTCGCCAGGCGTCGAGCGGAGCGCCGCGCGGCGCAGGCCGGCATAGCGGGCGCGGAACGCCTCGAGCCGCTCGCGATCCCCCGCGGGGAGGCGCGAGAGGACGGGGAGCGGGCGCCCGTCGTCGAGCTCGGCGTCGTCCGGGGAGGGCGACCAGACCCCCTGCGCCAGCGCGGCGGCGGGCCAGCGGCCGAGCAACGGGACCGCGAGGCCGCGGCCAGGAGGCGCGAGGAGCGCGAGCGACGTGTCGGAGAGCGCGACCACCGGGCCGCGGAGGACGGTCGCCAGGGCCAGGCGATCGCGCGGATCGAGCAGGAGGCGGAGGATCGCGGCCAGATCGCGGACCTCGGCCGCGTCGAAGAGCGCGCGGCCGGCCACCACGTACGGGATCTCGAGGCGCGCGAGCGCCAGCTCGACGAGCGGGATCGTGCTCCTCCGACGGGTGAGCACGGCGACGTCGCGGAAGCGCAGATCGCCGGTCGCGGCGCCGGCGCGGTCCGTGGCGCCGTCGCCGCCAGCGGCGCCGGCGACGCCCGCGCCGCGGACGCGCCGCGCGATGTACGCGGCCGCGATCAGCGCCTCGCGCAGCTGTCCGCGCGCGTCCCGGACGAGGGCGTCGACCCCGTCCGGAGCGCCGCCGCCGTCGCTGACGAGCACGACGTCCGTCGGGCCCTCCGCGGCCCTGCCCGGCGCCGCGACGAGGTGCTCGGCCGCGCTGTAGGCGATCTCGAACTCGCGCGGCGAGGCCGGGGGCGCGCCCGCGTCGCCGTCGCCCGCGCCGCGATCCTGGGCGAAATCGCGCGCGGAGAAGGCGTTGATGAACGCGAGCAGCTCGGGCGTCGACCGGCGGCTCTCGCGGAGCGCGACGAAATCGGCGCTCGGGTTCGGCGACCAGAGCGCGGCCGCGAGCTCGAGCGCGCGGCCCGCGGCGGCGCCGGCGAGCTCCGCGCAGACGCGGCAGAAGATGGAGACGTCGGCCCCGCGGAACCCGTAGATGGACTGCTTGCGATCACCGACGAGGAACAGGCCATGACCGGACAGGCCGGCCGCCGTCGGGGCCACGCCGGCCGGGCGCGAGAGGGCGGCGTCGTCCCGCTCGCGCAGGAGGTACACGAGATCGCGCTGCACCGCGCTCGTGTCCTGGAACTCGTCGACGAGCAGCACGTCGACCGAGCCGCGGACCGCCGCGCCGATCGCCGGATCGTCCCGCAGGCCGTCGCGGGCGGCGCGCAGGAGATCCCCGAACCCGAGGCCGCCCTCGGTGCGGCGGATCGCCGAGAGCCGCTCGCGGATCTCCTCCAGCAGCTCGACGATCCGCGCCTCGCGGCGCGACAGCGCCGGGGCCTCGCGGAGGAAGCCGAGCAGCTGCTGCGCCTTGTCGCGGTGGGTCTCGCCCGGCAGCGCCTCGCGGAAGGCGATGAGGGCCTCGTCGGCCGGCGTGGACTTGCTCTTGTGCGGCTTGCGCTGCGTGAGGAGCTCGATGAGCGGGGCGCTCGCCGCGCTCGCGGGGAAGGGCGCGCCGCCGTCCTCGCGGCCGAGCGCCGCCACGAGCGCCGCCGCCGGCGCGCGGAAGGCGGCGCTGCCGAGCGCGGCGCTCTCGGCGGCGAGGCGGCGGAGCTCCCGCGCGAGCGCGCCGGCCTCGGCGGCGTGGTCGGACACGGCGAGCCGGCGCGGCGCGAGGCCGTCCTCGTCGAGCCGGTCGAGCAGCCGCGTGACCTCGCTCCGCGCGGCCTCGACGCCGCCCGTCGCGGCGATGAGCGCGCGCGCGGCCTCGGCGCGCTCGCCCCCCTCGGCGAGCGCGCGGCTCAGCGCCTCGTCGACCGCGAGGTCGCTGAGCGCCTGCGCCTCCTCCTCGTCGAGGATCCGGGCCGAGGGCGAGAGCCCCATCGCGATCGCGTGCCGGTCCACGATCTGCTTGGCGACGCCGTGGAGCGTGTCGATGCGCGCGGCTGGGAGGCGGGCGAGCGCCTCCTCCGCGCGCTTGCGCAGCTCGGCGACGGGCAGCGACGCGCCGCCGCCCGCGCCAGCGAGGCCGGCGACGGCCGCCTGCCGCGCCCGGAGGATGTCGGCGAAGGGGATGTCCGCCTCGCCGTTCCAGCGGGCGATCTCGCGGAGCGAGCGCTCGACGCGGTGGGCGATCTCCCGCGCCGCGGCGCGCGAGAACGTCGTCGCGACGATGCGGTCCGGCGGCACAGGCGGCGCGGCGGACGCTGCGTCGGGCAGGCCGAGGGAGGTGAGGCCGAGCGTGAGCAGCACGTAGAGCGCCGTGAGGCGGTGGGTCTTGCCGGTGCCGGCGCTCGCGGCGACCACGACGTTGCGGCGGAAGGCGTAGATGAGCGCGTCGCCCTCGGCGAGCTCCGCGCCGCGCGGGGCGTCGCTCACGCGACCTCCTCCGCGGCCTCGTCGCTCGGCACGACCGCGGGGCGGCGGCACACGTCGCGCGCGTCGCACCGCGCGCACATCGTCGAGAGCGTCGGCCGCGGCGCGGCCTTGCCCTCCCAGAGCGCGACGACCGCGGCCCGCGCCGTGCGCGCGGCCTCGGCCCAGCCCTCGGCGAGCGCGCGCTGGTCCTCGGCCGTGCGCGGCCACAGCTCGATCAGCCCGCGCTGGCGCACGCCGATGTAGACGGCCCGCACCTCCTCCGCGCCCAGCGCGCGCGCCGCGATGGCGCTGTACAGCGGCAGCTGGAGCGCCCGCCGCCGCTCCTTGGCGTCGGGGAGCTTGCCGGTCTTGTAGTCGACGACCCGAACGACGCGCTGGTCGGTCGATCGATCGAGCCTGTCGATCTGGCCGTCGACCCACAGGCTCGGGCCGCCCTCCTCGTCGGACAGCGGGGGGAGCTCGAGCGGCTGCCAGGGGGGCGGCTCTCCGGCGCCGAAGCGCCGCTCGGCCAGGAAGAAGTGGAGCTCCGGCGACGCGTCCTCCCCGTCGAGGGTGCGGGCCACGACCTCCATCACGTCCGCGATCGCCTTCTCGACCGCCTCGCGGCGGAGCGGGGCCATGGGCGCCGAGGCGCCGAGCGCCGCCTCGGCCGCGGCGCGCGCCGCCGCGAGCTGCTCGGCCGGATCGCGCTCCGGGCCGAGCTCGCGCAGCGCCTCGAACGAGGCCTGCAGGGCGCGGTGGATCAGCGTGCCGCGCTCGCGCGCGTCGGCCGACTCGGCGAGATCCTCGGCGCGGCGCACGTGCAGGACGCGGCGGGCGAACGCCGCGAAGGCGCAGCCCACGGCGCGCTCGATGTGGGTGACGGCGATCGGCCTGCCGGGGTGCGCCCCGCCGATCGCGGCCCTGAGCTGCGCGGCGAGCGCGGGATCGCGGTCGACGAGGACGCGGCCCGTGTGGAGGTCGATCGGCGCGCGCGGATCGAGGAAGAAGTCCGCGCGGGCGCGCTCGATCCGGATCCGCTCCGCGAGGTCCGCCGCCGGCCTCCCGCCGCCCGCGAGGGCGATGAGCTCCGCGTCGCGCGGGCCGAGGGGCGCCGCGTCCGGGGCGACGCGCGAGGCGGGCTCCGTCCGCTGGTGCGCGCCGGCCGCCGCGGCCGCGATGAAGAGCGGGTGCGGCTCGTTCGGCTCGCTGTCGTCCCCGCGCGTGAAGAGGAGGGCGACGCGCCGGGCGCCGGCGAGCGCCCAGCCGAGCTCCGCGCGCTGGGCCGCCTGGCGCTCGCGCCCCGTCGCGGGGCGGCTCGGCGCCGGTAGCCTCCCGCGGAGCGCCTCGCCGAGCAGCGTCTCGTCCGCGCCCGGGCTGCCGCCGTAGGCGCGCGCGTCGAGCCCGGTCACCACCACCACGTCGTGCTCGAGCGCCGTGAACCCCGCGGCGACGTCGATGCGCACCGCGCCGGCGCGGCCGGCGTCGCCGCGCGGCCCGGCGCCCTGCTCGGCCGCGGCCCGCTCGAGCTCCGCGTAGATCTCGGCCGCGGTGGCGGGGCGCTCCTCGCAGCCGAGGTCGTACGCGGCCCGCGCGAGCGCCTCGGCCTGCTCGCGGATCGCGCGCGCGGCCCGCGCGCTCTGACCCATCGCGCCCATCGCGCCCATCGCCTCGAGCGCGAGCCCGCCGCCGCTCCGCCGCTCGCCGCGCAGCGCGGCGCGGAGCTCCTCGATCCCGGGCTCGCCGAAGCCCAGCTTGTCGAGGAGCGACAGGAAGCGCCGCACGATCTCGGGCCGCGTCGTCGCCTCGCCGATCCAGCGGGCGCTGGCGAGCAGCCGCTCCAGCGCGTGCGGCATCCACGCCTCGTCGTCGCCGTCCTCGTCGCCGTCCGCGCCGCCCAGCACCGAAAGGCCCAGGGCGAGCTCCGCGTCGCTCAGCGCCTCTTGCGCGGTCGCCGGCGGCGTCCGCGCCGTCCCTGCGCGGCGGTCCGCGCGGCGGGCCGCCACGACCGAGATGAGGCCGTCGATGAGCAGCCGGCCCGTGCGATCCACCTCGACCGGCACGTCGCGCAGCCGGTGGGCGAGGTCGGTCGAGCGCCGCTCCGCCTCGGCGGCGGACGTGCGGTCCATCCAGGCGCCGGCGTGGACCCCGGGGGCGCGGAGGATCTCGATCGCCTGCTCGCGGCGCACCGGCCCGACGGCGAGGCGCAGGATGGCGAGCGCGACGCGCCCGTCGGGGCAGCTCGCGGCGGCGCGGCCGCGCGGCTCCGACGAGCGGACGCCCGCGTCGGCGAGGGCGGCGCGGAGGGGCTCGAGCGCGGCGTCGTCGAGCGCCGGCACGATGAGGGCGATCCGCTCGGGCGGGATCCCGCGGCCGAGCGCGGCGGCCACCTCGGCGGCGGCGGCGCGCGCCTCGCCCTCCGGGGTCCTCGCCGCGATGGCGGCGAGCGGCTCCGCTCCGCCATCGGGCACCCACGCGATCTCCGGCGCGTCCTCGAGCGAGGCCCAGCGCCGCTCCAGGGCGTCGGCGACCGGCGCCGCGCCGTCGTCCGGCAGCGCGGGCAGCTCGACGGTGACGCCCGCGCCGCCGCGGGCGCGGACCGCGGCGTGGAGCGCCTCGACCCAGGCGAGATCGTCGGGCTCCCAGGCCACGGCGCCGCGGATCGCGACCTTGCGCGGGAGCGGGAGCGCGGCGGACGCGCCGGCCGAGCGGAGCGCCCGCGCGAGCAGGAACCCCGCGCAGCGCGGGTCGACGAGGCGCGCTGCCCGCAGGGCGGCGTCCGCCCGATCGAGGACCTCGGCGATGGCGATCGCGTACGGGGTCCCGAGCGCCCGCAGCTCCGCCGGGGAGGTCCCTGCGCGCCGGAAGCTCCCGAGGGCGCGGTCGAGGGCGTGCGCGAGCGCGACGCGCGCGGCAGGCTCGGCCGGCTGCCGCAGCCGATCCGGCGGCAGGGCGTCGAGGGCGAGCCGGGTGGCGAGGCGGGTGGTGTGAGGGCTCGCTATGGCGGCGTCCGGCGCCAGCAGGGCGAGCGCCTCGGAGACGAAGCTCCACCGTGAGCGGATTTCCTGGTCCGCGGTGCGCGCGTCGCGCAGATCGAGAGAGGCGAGCTCGCGTTCAACGTGCCGCTCGGTCGGGACAATGAGGAGCGATGTTCTGCTCACCACCGCGAGACGGCCGAGCGCCGCTCCCGGGAAGCGCAGGCGCCCGCCACGGCAGGAGGCTGAGAGGGCGCCGGCGCATCTGAATGCACGTCCAGCAAGGGGTACCTCGGCAGACGCTTTACTTCATGCATCCGTCCCCTCGCAACCTCCGCCGGGGGCGCGCCTTGTTGAAAAAGTCTCGCGGAATGTGGGAATTCTTGTGGGGAAATCGGAATGCGTGTTGAAAAACCTGTTGGGAACCCTGGACGATCTGGGCCGTAGCCTCCGTAGATCTGCGGAATTGCACCCAGCGAGCGCGCGCCGGAGCACGCCCGGGGCGCTCCGGGGTTTTCAACAGGCTCAGCGGTGGGCGGCGGCGATCGGAGGCGACCGGGCGTCACGACGGGGGCGTGAGCCGCCTCGGTAGACCGAGCGGGGAAGGGTGGACGGAAGGAAAGAAGGGGAGGAGGGGTGGCTGGGCGCTCTGTCGCGAGGCGCCCTGTCGGTTGCGTCGGTTGCGTCGGTTGCGGGGAGAGCTAGCGGCGCGCCACGTCCTTGTCGCGGCGGACGCTTGTGTCGTCGGCCGGCGGCAGATCGGCCACGCTCGCTGGCAGCAGGGCGGGGGCCGCCGTCACGCTGCTCTGGTCGTCGCCTCGCGCGGCGGGAGCGGCGCCAGCGGACGCGGCGGCGGACGTGCTCGCTGCGGCGCCCGGCGGAACGTCGGTGGTGGCGGCGGTGGTCGCCCCAGCGCCGGGGGGCGCCTCGGACTGTGCGCGATTCCGCACCGCGGTCACCGCCTTGTCGGCCGCCTTGACGAGCTGTGTCGTCACGACCGAGGGCGGGAAAGGGAGCTTCGGGGCGACGAAGAGCTCGAGCTTCAGGATCGTGTGGTGCTCGTCGACGGCGCGGAGCCGCCAGCGGGCGCGGAAGTCGGCGACGTTGCCGCGCTTGTGGCGGCCGGAGATCACCTCGTCGGCGCCGTCCTTGGTGGGCGGCGACATGTCGGCGACCGTCCAGATGTGCGCGGCGCCGTTCAGGATCGGCACCTGGAGATAGACCTCGCTCGTGCCCTTGCGCTTCGTGAGCACGCGGCTCTGGTCGAAGGGGCCGATGAACGTCTTGTAGTTGCCGTAGGAGGTGACGATCTTCCGGACCGTCGGCAGGGGCGCTTTCACGAGGATCGCCGCGCCCCCGGTGTCGATCGCGGCGACGGGCTCGGTGGTCTTCAGCGTGTACCGGAGCGCCTTCCCGAGCGACGCGAGCTTCTCCGACTCGGCGTCGGCGGCGCGGGCTGCGCGCGGCGAGAGGGAGAGGGCGAGGACGGCGAGCGAGAAGGCGATCAAGGACAGGGACCACAGTTTCTTCATGGACTCTCCTGTTCGAGCGACGTCCGTCAGCGCGGGCTCCCCCCCACGTCGCGGACATGCGCCTCGGGCGGCGAGACCGCAGCCCCTCGCTAGATGTAACCCCGTCAGCACGCGGCCGCACGCCTGCGCACTACAGAAAACATGCTTTCTTCGGACGAGGTCGGAATTCAGCGGTCGGCGTCGGCGCGCTTGACGCTCACCGCGCGCGTTGCGCGCTGTCGTCGGTCGTGGGCGTCGTGGGCGCGGCGCTCGCGGCCTGGCCGGCAGCGTCGGCGTCGGGCTCGGACGATGCCGTGGGCGGCCGCAGGGGCCGCTCGCCTGGCTCCTCGTCGAGCGGGGCCATCTTGCAGGAGCCGTCGAACTGCACGCCGCGGTCGATGAAGATGGCGGGCGCGTGCAGGGCGCCGGTCACCTTGGATGGAGCGTAGAGCTCGATGGCATCGCGGGCGCGGATGCTCGCCTGGACCTCGCCGCCCGTGACGATGCACGTCACGACGTGGATCTCCCCGATCACGAGCGCCCCTTCGCCGATCACGAGCACGTCCTCGCCGCGGATCTCGCCGCGGAAGCTGCCGTCGATGCGCACGCGGCCCTCGAAGAAGAGCTTGCCTTCGAAGTGCGTACCGCGGCCCAGGAGGGCGTTGATCTCGGTGGGCCGGTGGCCCCCGCCGTCGTCGCCGCGGGGGCTTCCTGGGGATCGCGGCGAGAGGGGCGAATCCCTGTCGCCCGGGAAGGACATCGGCTCCATCGCCCGCTGGCTTACTTCAGGCATCGTCACATTCGCAACGGGGGTGCGCGTCAGCCCCGTAACGGGCACGCGGAGGTTGCCGTGTATGTCCAATGATTACCAATGCTTGGGCGATGTTTGCGGAAGGGTACGTTTTCTGCAGAGGGGGCGGACCGAGCAGGTGTCCCGGCGCGCTGACCGCCGGGGGGCGCGCGGAGCGTGGGCCGACGTCTGGCCGAGCGCGCGGTGGAGCGTGAGGGTCCGAGGCGACCAGGAGAGGGAGTGGAGATGACGTTCCGATCGTTGCTTGTGGCTGCCAGTGTCCTGGGCAGCATCTCGGTAGCGTCCGCGCAGACGCCGCCTGCGCCGCCGACAGCTCCGCCGGTCGATCCCACGCCGCTCCAGCCGACCGAGCAACCGGCCGCCCCGGCGCCGGCGGCGCCCGGCGCTCCCGCTGCTGCGGCTCCCGGCGCTCCTGCTGTGGCTCCCGGCGCTCCGGCTGCTGCGCCCGGCGCGCCGGCTGCTGCGCCGGCTGCCGCTCCGCCCGCGGAGCCAGCGCCCCCCGCGCAGCCTCAGCCTCCGGCGGAGCCGCCGTCACCCCCGGAGCCTCCGCGGCCGGATGCAGCGGCGGTCTCCCCGGTGGTGCAGTGGAATCAGGCCACCGCGGCGGACGCCGTGCAGGAGGAAGACGAAGAGACGAGCCTGCGCTGGCGCGGGACGAGCTTCACCTGGAACCAGGCCGGCAGCACGACCCTCTTCGGCGTCGGCGGCGAGTACACGCCCGACATCCAGGTCTACGGCTGGGATTTCACGCTGCGGCCGAGCTACTACCTGCTCGATCGCCCCAAGGAGAAGGTGTCGCTATCGGCCGAGGTCGGCTGGCTCGTCGAGCTCACGAACAGCGACACCACCGCCACGTACCGGGAGCCGCAGCTCAAGGACATGTCGCTCGGCGCCCGGTACAGCCGCGCGCTCTGGGAGAGCGGCGGCGCGAACAAAGGCGAGTACAAGACGGACGCGGCCATGCGGCTGCGCGTGACCCTGCCGACCTCGCCGCAGAGCTGGAACTCGGGCGACTACTTCACCCTGTCGGTGGGCCCGCAGGTGATCCAGAAGATCAAGTTGCTCGGTTCGAAGGCCGACGGGCTCAACCATGTGACGGCGACGCTCGGCGTGACGTACGCCCACCTGTTCTCCAGATCGATCATGCGGGTGAACCCCGACATCCGACGACTCCGGCAGAACCCGAGCGGTGAGGTCGCGCGCGACGAACAGCTGAGTGGGTATGCTCAGGTCCTCAATCGCCTGACCACGAGCCTCGATCTCGACGTGCCGCTCTACAAGGACCTCTCGCTGGGGGCGAGCTTCGGGCTGCTCAGCCGGTTCAAGCCCGAGCTCGGAGAGGGATGCGTCGAGATCAGCACCGGCTGCGCCCGGTATGGCTCCGACGGGACCACCTACCTCCCGAACACGGCGTTCGACATCAACGTCAGCTACCCGGTCTACGAGGTCGTCGACCTCACGCTCGGCTACAACAACACCACGGGGCAGCTCGGGGAGGACGGCCAGCGCAGGAACTTCTTCTACAGCCCTGACGCTCAGTTCTATCTCGACATCAACGCCAACCTCGACGTCATCTACTCGAAGGTGACCGGCCGCGGGAAGAAGGCCGAGAAGGCGGGCGCCGCCAGCGCTTCGCGCCGGCAGGCGCTCTGACGCGCGCGAGCCGTCGCGGCCCGTCAGCGGCTCGTCAGCGTCCCGTTACGCGCGCCCGCGGCTCTCGCCGGTGGTCAGCCCGCCGGCGATGAGGTGCGCGGCGCGCAGGGGCTCGGGGAGGTGGCCGTTCACCGAGAGCCGCGCGATGAGCGCGCTCGCGTCGTCCAGCGAGATCCCGGCGCGCTGCACGTACACGCCCGCGACCGGCTCCATCGGGCCGGCGCGCTGGATGAGCGCCCACTTGCGGCGCCCCCCCCGGACGCGCGAGAGCAGCGCGTCGCGGATCGCGTCGAGGTCCGGGAGGCGCCGCGCCACCACCACGACCGGCAGGGCGAGGGCGTCGTGCAGCGCCGCGAGATCGACGACGTTGAAGCCCGCCACCGCGATGCCCTGGAGCATCACCACCTGCGCCTGGGCGTAGAAGCGCGAGCCGCGGATCATCGCGGCGATCGCGGGCGTGGCGTTCCGCCCGTCGCGCCTCACGCGGGTGGAGAGGACGCCCTCGAGGCGCAGCCCCGAAAAGACGGTCCCGACGACCTGCACGTCGCCGCGGTGGTCGCGGGCGAACGGCGCGTCGTCGACGCCGATGACGTGCGAGAAGCGTGGAGCGCGGGCCGGCACACGAAGAGCTTACCGTGCTGCCGCCTTTGCCGGGCCAGGCGGTCGTGCTGTACTGCCAGGATGCGACCTTCCGGGCACCTCTCGCTGAGCCTCTCGCTGGCCCTCGGCCTCGCCTCGTCGCTGGCCCTCGCGCAGGGCGCCACCGCCCAGCCGGCCCCGAAGGCGGCCGCGGCGCCGGAGAAGGCCGCGGCCCCGCAGAAGGCGGCGGTGAACAAGCCGCGCGGCGGCAGCGCCGGCGCGCCGAAGCGCCCCGGGCGCGCGCGCAAGCCCAAGAAGGACGCGCAGGCGAGCCTCACCGGGCGGCCGGTCGCCACCTTCCCCGGCTTCCGCATGCTCCCGACCGGCGGCTCGCGCGTGTTCGTGCAGATCCACGGCGGCAAGGTCGACGTCGCCGAGTCGAAGGCCGCCGGACGCCTCGTCTACCGGCTGAAGGGCGCGGGGGCGATCCAGACGAACCGCTTCCCGCTCGTGACGTCGTTCTTCGCGACCCCGGTGACCCAGGTGCAGCTCGTCGGCCAGGGCAACGATCTCGACATGGTGATCGACCTGCGCACCCAGGCCGACGCGACCTACCGCGTGCTCGAGACCGATCAAGGGATGGTGCTCCAGGTCGACTTCCCCCCGTCCGTCCCCGAGCAGCGCTCCGCGGCGCCGGCCGAGGGAGCGCGCAAGCGCTCGGAGCGCCGCACGATCTCGCAGGACCCCGGGAGCGACGAGGAGAGCTCGGATCTCTAGAGCTCCGGCTGGCCGCGGCGGGGGCCCGGGCCGCGGCCGAGCTCACCGCTGGAGGGCAACTAGATGGCGACCGCCTCCCGCCGGGCCTTCTCCCCGGGCGGGCCCGCGTCCGCCGCCGAGGCCGACTCGCTCATCGCCGCCGCGGCGAACGTGACGAGGACCATCCACAGGAGATCGGCGAGCAGGAGGTGGACGAGCTGCATCCACACCGGCGCGAGCAAGAAGAGGTTGAGGAGCCCCGCGCCGATCTGCAGCAGCACGAGCGCTCCGGTCGCCGCCGAGAGCCGCGCGACCTCGGGCGAGAGGCGCCGGGCAGCGACGGCGCCGCGGGCGAAGAGGAGGTAGACGCCCACGGCCGCCGCCACGGTCGGGTGCAGCACGCGCAGCTGCAGCAGGAAGTGCGCCGCGGGCGAGAAATCCTGCGCCAGGCCCTCGCGGAGCGACGCCGCGGCGAAGAGCGTGTCCCCGAGCGCGGCGATGGCCCCGGTCACGCCCACCGCCAGGACCCCCGCGAGCCCGGCGCCGAGCAGCGCGCCCGTCACCCCCTGGCCGCGCAAGCGCACGCGCCGGCCCCCGCGCGCCCAGTAGAGGGTGCAGGTCATGGCGCCCACCAGCAGGAACGTGTTGATGAGGTGCACCGCCATCCAGATCGCGCGGGCCGCCGACGCGTCGTGGGCGACGTACTCGAGCAGGACGATCCCGGCGCCGACCGCCGCCTCGGTGATCATGAACAGCATCGACGCGGCCGCGCCGCCGCGCACGGGGTGGCCCGACGGATACGCGACGAAGGCCCAGACGAGCTGCAGGGCGACGAGCAGGAACGCGACGCCCGAGGTGGCGCGGTGCGTGAACTCGATGAAGGTCGCCGCGCTCGGAGCGCGTGGGATGACGTCGCCATTGCACGTCGGCCAGTGGCTGCCGCAGCCGGCCCCCGAGCCGGTCGCGCGCACGAACGCGCCCCACAGGATCACGCCGAGCGTGAAGGCCAGCGCGAGCGCCGCGAGCTTCCAGAACCGCGCCTGAGTCATGCCGGGTCCTTACCGCGAAACCAGCGCGACGGCAGCCCGCGCGAGATCGGCGATGCAGGGGCGACTTGCCCGGGCAACCCCTGCGATTGCCTTCGTGATTGCGCGCGACCGCGCGCGACCTTCGGCGAGGCGGCGTCCGCCGCAGCGCGATCTCGTTGCGCCCGGCCCCGGCTGAAGGGAGGATGTGCCGGTGCCGAACAGCGACGAACTCCGAAGCGCTCCGCTCTCCGCGCCGATCGAGCTCCCGAGCGGTCGACCGGCCAGGATCGTCGTCGCGGACGACGACCGCCTCGCGCGCCAGATGCTGGTGAGCATCCTCCAGAAGGCGGGCTTCCAGGTCGAGGCGGTCGACGACGGTCAGGAGGCGATCGAGCTGATCGGGCGGGGAGGGGTCGATCTCGTGCTCCTCGACATCGTGATGCCCCGGCTCACCGGCCTCGAGGCGTGCAGGCTGCTCAAGAGCATGACCTCCGAGTCGTTCCTCCCCGTCGTGCTGGTCACCGTGAAGAGCGACACGGCGAACCGGGTCGAGGGGCTCAAGATCGGCGCCGACGACTACGTCTGCAAGCCGTTCGAGGAGGAGGAGCTCCTCGCGCGGGTCGGCGCGATGCTCCGGATCAAGCGGCTGCACGACCAGGTCGCGGCGCAGCGCGCCTACCTGGAGCAGCTCTCCATCCACGACGAGATGACGGGGCTCTACAACTACCGTTACCTCTTCACGCGGCTCAACGAGGAGTTCAAGCGCGCGGAGCGCTACCACGAGCCGTTCGCCTGCGTGCTCGTCGACATCGATCGGCTGAAGGCGATGAACGAGACCGGGGGGCGCACGCTCGGCGATGCCGTGATCCGGCGCGTGGCCGATGGGATACGCCGCTCCGTCCGGGAGGTGGACGTGGTCGCGCGCTACGGCGGCGAGGAGTTCCTCATCGTCCTGCCGAGCACCCACTTCGCCGGGTCGCTGACGGTGGCCGAGCGGATCTGGCGCGAGGCCGCCGGCAACCCGGTCGAGTTCGGCGGAGAGGCGAGGCCGTGCAGCGTATCGATCGGCGTCGCGCTCTATCCCTCGCGCGACGTCCGCTCCAAGGACGGGCTGATCCGCGCCGCCGAGAGCGCGCTCAACCAGGCGAAGCGCGAGGGCGGCAACCGGATCTGCGTCTTCCAGCAGCACGGCCAGATCTACACGCCGGCGGCGAGCGGCGAGCCGCAGTCCTCGCCGCCGCCAGGGAAGCTCCGCCGCTCCAGCGATCCCGCCTTCGCCGCGACGCACGCGGCGCACACGGCCGCGGACGAGCCGAGGGAGCCGCAGACGCGCCGGGGCACCGACCTCCCGCCCTTCGCCTCACGCAAGCCGCTGTAGCCCCGCCCCGCCGCTCCGCCTCGTGAACGCCGCAGATCGCGCCCGTATCCTCCTCGTCGACGACGAGCCGGCCCTGCGCCGCGGCCTGGCGCGCGCGCTCGTGCGCGACTTCGACGTCCTCACCGCGGAGGACGGCCCCGCGGCGCTCGGGCTGCTCGCGACGACCCGCGTCGAGGCGGTGCTGCTCGACCTCGCCATGCCGCGCATGAGCGGCGCCGAGGTGCTCGATCGGATCAGGGCCACGTACCCCGACGTCGAGGTCGTCGTGATGGCCGGCCACGCCGACCTCGACGCCGCGATCGCGGCCGTGCGCGCCGGCGCGTACGGGTTCGTGACGAAGCCCGTCGACGCGGAGGCCGCGGTCTCGATCGCGATCGAGCGCGCGATCGAGCGCCGGCGGCTCGAGGGCCGCGCGCGGGCCCTCGAGGAGCGGGTCGACGAGCACGAGCAGCTCGGCGAGGTGATCACGAGCTCCGCCGCGATGCAGGACGCCTACAGGAAGGCGCTCGGCGTGGCGGCCGTCGGCGCGCCCCTCCTGCTGATGGGCGAGCGCGGGACGGGCAAGGAGCTCGTCGCGCGCGCCGTCCACCGGCGCGGCCCGCGCGCCGCGCGGCCGTTCGTCGCCGTCGACTGCAGCGCGCTGCCGGGGTCGCGGGCCGAGGTCGAGCTCTTCGGCGAAGGCGGCGACGCCTCGCAGGACGGGCGCGCCCGCGGGGGCCTGATCGAGGCGGCGGACAAGGGCACGCTCTTCCTCGACGAGGTCTCGGCGCTGCCGCCCGCGGCCCAGGCAAGGCTGCTCCGGGTCCTCACGCACGGCGAGATCGCGAGGGTGGGGGGCGAGCCGCGCCGCGTCGACGTGCGCGTGATCGCGTCGACGTGCGAAGACCTCCGCGAGCTCGCCTCCGCCGGCCAGCTCCGGGAGGATCTCGCGTACCGCCTCGGCGTCATCGTCGTCGAGCTGCCGCCGCTCCGGCGGCGCAAGGAGGACGTCGCGCTGCTCGCGAGCCACTTCCTGAACCGGTGCGCGCGCAGGCACGGGCGCGGCGTCAAGCGGATCGGCCCCGAGGCGGCGCGCCTGCTCCGCGAGCACGCGTGGCCGGGCAACGCGCGCGAGCTCGAGAGCGCCATCGAGCACGCCGTGATCTCCGCGCGCGGCGAGGCGATCTTGCCCGCGGATCTGCCGCCCTCGGTGTCGGGGCGCTCCGGGCCGCCGCTTCGCCCGCCGAGGGACGCGCTCGTCTTGCCGGCCGAGCTCTGCGATCTCCCCTACGCGGAGGCCAAGGAGCGCGCCGTCGACGCGTTCGATCAGATTTACGTCGGGCGCCTGCTGGAGCGCACGGGCAACAACCTCAGCGAGGCGGCGCGGCAGGCGGGGATGGATCGCTCGAACTTCCGGAGGCTGAAGAAAAAGGTCGCGTCGCGCGGAGACGAGGCAGCGCAGGGGGAGAGCGACGGGGCGGGGCCGAGCAAGGGCGGCGCGGGCTGACGCGCGGACACGTCGCGGCGCACGTCGCGGCGCACGTCGCGCGCGCACGTCGCAGAAGCGCGCGGCCGGCTCGTGCTACGTTGCGCCGAAAATGGCCCGACGCGCTGCACGAGCTGCCCTTGCTGCCGCCGCCGTTTCCCTCGCGGTCCGGCTCGCGCCGCTCCCTGCTGCCGCCGCCGACACCGGCGGGGCGCCCGGGCGGCGAGCGGCGGTGGTCCACGATCTCCCCGGCGTGCTCGCGCTCGCCGACCGCAATCACCCGAACGTCGCCGCCGCGCGCGCGAAGCTCGACCAGGTCCGCGCGCAGCTCGACGAGGCCCGGTACGCCCCGTTCTCGCAGTTCAAGCTGACGGGCGGCGTCGCGCTCGCGCCGACCGTCCGCGGGAACAACGTCTTCAGCCCGAACACCGACGTCTCGCTCACCTCGAGCCTCGGGGTCGGCTGGCGCGTGAACATCGACGGCGTCGTCCCGCTCTGGACGTTCGGGAAGATCACGAACCTCTGGGACGCCGCCGAGGCGAACGTCCGGGTGAACCAGGCGAGCGTCGAGAAGGAGCGGGACGCGGTGCGGCTCGACGTCCGCAAGGCCTATTTCGGCCTCCAGCTCGCGCGCGACTCGCGGAGCCTGCTCGTCGACGTGAGGGCCGAGATGGACAAGGCCCTCCGGCGCCTCGAGGAGCAGGTCGAGCGCGAGGAGGGTGATCCCATCGAGCTGCTCAAGCTGCAGACCTTCGGGGCCGAGCTCGAGGCGCGCGGGGCCGAGGTCGACAAATACATCTCGGTCGCGCTGGCGGGGCTGCGCTTCTACACGGGCGTCGCGGATCTCGACATCCCCGACGTCCCGATCCGCCCGCCGAACCACCGGCTCGGCCACGTCACCCGTTACCTGACCGCTGCGCGCCTGTACCGGCCGGAGCTCGCGCAGGCACGCGCCGGCTTCGACGCGAGGTCCGCGCAGGTGCGGCTCGCGCGCGCGCAGCTGTTCCCCGACATCGGCATCGCCCTGCAGGTCGGGGTGAGCGCCGCCCCGGAGGTCGCGGATCAGCTGAACCCCTTCACCAGCGACCCCGGCAACTTCTTCCACTACAGCGCGGCGCTCGCGCTGCAGTGGAAGCTCGACCTCTTGCCGCAATCGGCGCGCATCCGCGCCGCCGAGGCGCAGCTCGAGGAGATGGCCGCGACGCAGCGCTTCGCCATGGGCGGGGTCGCGACCGAGGTCGAGACCGCCTATGCCGAGGTCGTGGAGGCCCAGAAGCGGCTCGACGCCTACACCAAGGCGGCCAAGTACGGGAAGCGCTGGCTCGTGATGGTGCAGCAAGGAATCGACGTCGGGACGATGGCGGACAAGGATCTCATCGATCCAGCCAAGGCATATGCCACGAACCGATTTAACCAGCTGAACGCGACGATGGATCTCGACATGGCGATGTCGCGGCTCGCGAAGGCGACCGGCTGGGACGCCATCGCGCCGGACGGCACCTGAGCGAGGGGGCGGCCGCGCTGAGGCACGCGCCGCGTCGCTCGGCTCCGCGTCACCCCGGCTTGAACGCGACCGTCCTTGGCAGTACGGTGCGCGACAGCATGGGAGCCAACGTCAACGTCGAGCGGGCGCCGCACAAGGTGGCTTTGGCAGCGAACGGTGATGCGGCGCGGCGCGCGACGAGCGGCGCATCCGCGGGCGCCAGCATCGCGTTTTACGTCCTGCTCGCGGCGTCGGCCCTCGCCGTCATCGGCACTCTCCACTTCGTGGCGTACGTCGTGCCGACCGAGGCCACGATGGGGATCGTGCAGAAGATCTTCTACTTCCACGCCCCCGCCGGGTACGCGATGTACATCGGCGCGACCGTCTGCTTCATCGGCTCCGCCGGCTACCTCGCGCGCGGCACCCAGCGCTGGGATTCGCTGGCGAAGGCTGGCGCCGAGGTCGCCGTGGCGATGGGGCTGATCGTCCTCGTCACCGGCCCGCTGTGGGCCGCCAAGGCGTGGGGCGTGTACTGGACGTGGGATCCGCGCCTCACGACGTCGCTGCTCAGCGTGCTTATCTACATCGCTTACGTCGTGCTCCGCGCCTTCACCGGCGACAGCGACGCCGAGCGCAAGTTCGCGGCGGCCCTGGGCGTCCTCGGCGCGGCCAACCTGCCGATCATCCATTATTCGGTGAAGATGTGGGGCGGTAACCACCCCACGGTCATCACGGGCAAAGGCGGCGGCCTCGGGCACCCTGACATGAAGATGGCGCTCGGCTTCGGCTTCCTCTCGTTCACCCTGCTCACCCTCGCGCTCGTGTGGGCGCGTTACCGCGTCGATCTCGCGTCCGCGCGGCTCGCGGAGCTCGAGCAAGAGGCCCTCGAAGCCGGCATCGGAGAGGACTGACAACGTGAAATCCAATCATTCCTTGTTCTCCCATGCGGCGTTGCAGCAGCCGACGAGCACCACGACGGACGACCGAGCGCAGGCGTTCCGCCCCGTTCAGGGGGGGAACGACATGCAGAGCGGAGAGAAGCTGCTGGTCGAGGCGTACGCCGCGATCTGGCTCATCCTCTTCGCGCTGGTCTTCGTCTCCTGGCGCCGGCAGAAGCAGATCGACCGGCGCATCGACGCGCTCGAGGCCGCCGTGCAGAAGGCACGGGCTGGAGCGGGCCAGGGGGCGAGCTGATGCCGAACCTGGGGGAGATGACCCCGCAGCACGCGCTCTACATCCCCGTGGTGCTGATGCTTGGGCTGATCGTCGGCTACATTCTGGGCAGCCGCGCCGTGCGCGCCGAGCTCGAGCGACGCAGGCGCAGAATGAAGGAGTGACGGGGGCGCAGGTCCTCGTCCCGCGTAGCTGGCGGGCCCGGTGAGCGCCGTCCCCGCCCCACTAGCCGGAGGTCACAAGGTGGTCGATTTCTCTGTGAGCGAAGAGCACAAGGCTCTCATCGATACGGCGCGTCGCTTCACGAAGGAGCGCATCCTCCCGATCGCGGCCGAGTGCGATCAGAAATCGTACTTCCCGATGGATGTCTTCGTGGAGGGCTGGAACATCGGCCTCGTCAACCCGACCTGCCCGGCCGAGTACGGCGGCCCGGGGATGGGCGAGCTCGAGAACGCCCTCCTCGCCGAGGAGCTCTCGTACGGGTGTACCGGGATCCAGACGAGCTTCCTCGCGAACGGCCTCGCGCTCACCCCCATCAAGCTCGCCGGCAACGAGGATCAGAAGAAGAAGTACCTCGGCATGCTCACCGCCGAGCCGATCATGGCGAGCTACTGCACGAGCGAGCCGGACGCGGGCAGCGACGTCGCGGGCCTCAAGACGCGCTTCACGAAGCACGGGGACGACTACGTGCTGAACGGGCAGAAGTGCTGGATCACGAACGCGAGCTACGCGCGTTACTACGTGATCTTCGCGACGTCGAACCCGGAGCTGCGGCACAAGGGGATCGCGGCGTTCATCGTGGACCGCGACACGCCCGGCGTCCGCGTCGGCAAGAAGGAGGACAAGCTCGGCCAGCGGGCGAGCGACACCGCCCAGGTGTTCCTCGATGATGTGAAGGTGCCGAAGGCGAACCTGCTCGCGCCCGAGGGGCAGGGCTTCAAGCTCGCCATGGAGACCTTCAACCAGACCCGCCCCGACATCGGCGCGGCCGCGACGGGCCTGATGCGGCGCTGCGTCGACGAGTGCGTGGCCTACGCCAAGGAGCGCAAGACCTTCGGCCAGCCGATCGGCAACCACCAGCTCATCCAGTGGATGCTCGCGGAGATGGCGATCCGCGTCGAGGGGACGCGCCTGCTCTACCAGAAGGCTGCGTGGAACCTCGATCACGGGGTGCGCGACCCGATCGTCTCGAGCTTCGCGAAGGCCTACGGCGCTGACAGCGCCATGCAGACCGCCGTGGACGCCGTGCAGGTGTTCGGCGGCAACGGCTACGTCAAGGAGTACCCCGTCGAGAAGATGATGCGCGACGCGAAGGTCCTCCAGATCTACGAAGGCACGAGCCAGATCCAGCGCCTCGTCATCGCGCGCCAGCTTCTAGCGTAGCGCGTAGCGCGCCGCGCTCCTCGCGGCGCGGCCTGGGGAGTGCGGTGCTTCGGCCGGACGTGCCGCACTTCGGGGATCGCCAGGCGTCTCGCCGCGAGGGCGGCCAGCGGACGCGACGCGCGGCCAGCGTGTCAGGTCTGCGGGTGCCAGATCAGCGTGAGCTCGGGGCCGAGCGTGAGCGCGAGGCCCTCGGCGGGCACCATCACGCGGCGGACCTTCTGGCCTGCGAACCTCGTCCCGTTCGTCGAGCAGAGATCGAGGGCCATGATCTCCGCGCCGTCCCGCAGGAGCAGCAGGTGGGTCCGCGAGATGTGCGTGCTCAGGACGGAGCGCAGGCCGCGGTCCAGGCAGTTGTCGGCGCGCCCGAGCAGCACGCCGTCGTCGAGCGCTTGCTGGGGAAGCTCGACCGCGGCGCTGCGCTCGCTCGATTGCAGCGTGAGCCGCACGTACCCGCTCTTCGCGCGCGGCGCCACCATCTCCTCGATGTGCGAGACGGGACGCACCGACGTGATGTGCGAGATCTCCCCGCGGGCGAAGCGGTGGCTGGTCGTGATGCCCTCGGTCGCCGCCGGCGGCGCGGCGCCCTCGATGACGGCCTTGCCCGCGACGCTCTCGAGGCCGCGCGGCGGCTCGCTCATCCCGCACGAGCTCACCTCGAGCACCCTCGACGAGGCGCGCGGCCCGACCGGGAGCCCGCCGACCACGTGCTTGCCGATGCGCACGAGCAGCGGGCCGCTGACGACGATCGACCGCCGCGGCACGTCGTCGTCCACGAAGAAGGGGATCGAGGTCTGCAGATCCATGAGCCGCAGCCCGAAGCCGCCGTCGGGGAGGTTGCAGCAGGTGGCGACCAGGTGGCGCACGCAGACATCGTCGCCCGACGCGAACTTCATGTCGCAGCGCGGGTGCGAGCCGAAGACGGCATATGCGCCGCTGTTCGCGGGCAGGTCCAGCCACGCGACGTCACCGCCTGACACCCGGAACAGCCGGTACCCCTCGCTCATCGGCGACTCGGGAGGGTTCAGCGCCATCACCGCCTCGGCGGTGGACAGCGCTCGCCGCATCGTGGCGACGTCGATCCGCGGTTCTACCGTCATCGCGCGCTCCACGAGCGGCGCGAGGTCGCGCGCCCCGCAGTCCGCGTCGGACCGCCGAGCTCGAGCGTGAATGGCCGAGTCGCTGCGCAGGCCTCCGGCAGAGCCGCGGCAGGAGCGAGCGTGGTGGATGTCAGACAGCAGCGAGGCCTCATGCGGTCGAGCCGAATCCTACCGGAATTTTTCGTCTGGGGCTCTTTCGCTGCGCGCCCCGAATCTGCTGTGGCCGGCGGGGCTCGGGTCGAGACGACGGCTGTCCGGTTCAGCTCACGCCGACGCTGACCTCCGCAACGAGCTCGCCGCCCCAGCGCCAGAAGGCCACCGAGCGGCTGAACAGGACGATGACCTCCAGCCCGAGCCCTCCGCCCAATTCGAGCCGAAAGCGCCCGACGTCCACCTCGATGAGTTGCATGCTCCCCGAAGACGCGAGAGTCGGGCCAACCGTGGATCCGTGCGCGTTGCACGCTGGTGTGTCCGCCGGAGGCACGGCCTCGCCTCGGCCGGTGCGCAGGGCGCGCCGGCCCGCGTCAGCGGGGCCAGGGCGAGGCCCCGCTGCCCCCCTGGCGCGGCGGCGCCAGCGGGGCAGCGGGGCGGCAACGTGGCGCGCGCTCGCGGCAGGGGGAGGGCGAGCGCCGGCCGACGCAGGCGAGCGGGCGTGGAGCCGTCGCGCGGTCGCCGACAGACGCGCCATTTTGACGCCGCCCGCACGGTGTCTATCCTGGTCGCGGTGTCCCGGATCCTCCCACGCTTCGACTATCGCATCGAGTTCGCCGCATCGACCGATGTCGGCCTCGTCCGCCCGAGCAATGAGGACCGGATCCTCTGTTGCCCCGAGCTCGCCCTCTTCGGCATCGCCGACGGGATGGGCGGCCACGCCGCGGGCGAGGTCGCGGCTCAGATCGCCGTCGACACGGTGCGCGGCGAGGTGCTCCGTCCGCCCGCCGCCGCCATCCTCGACGCGTACGTGGCCGACCCGAACATCGAGGCGCGGCGCGAGGTGTTCGCGCTGCTCCGGCGCGTGGCCGAGGCCGCGCACGCGGCCATCCTGGAGGCGCGCCGCACGGAGCCGAGCTACCAGGGGATGGGCACGACGCTCGATTTCGTCGTGCTCGCGCACAGCCGGGCGTTCTTCGCCCACGCGGGCGACAGCCGCGCGTACCTGGTTCGCCCGACGACCACCGTCCAGCTCACCCAGGACCACGCCCTCTACGATACGCTCCGCGCGGCCGGCAACCCGACCCCGGCCAGGAAGCCGCAACGGAACCCGCTCGTGAACGCGATCGGGCTCGCGGGCACCGTCGCGGTCGACACCGTGTTCGTCGATCTGTCGCGCGGCGACCGCATCCTCCTCTGCACCGACGGGGTGCACAACGCGATCGACAGCGAGGCGTCGCTCTCCCGCTTCTGCTCGAAGGGCGGGCCCGAGGAGGTCGCCGCCGGCCTCCTCGGCCACGCGCGCGAGCGGGGAGGCCACGACAACGCGAGCGTGATCGTCATCGACATCAAGGAGCGCTTCGTCAAGCGCGCGGACGACGCCGGCCCGTCTTCGCGCGATCTGTCGGTGCTCTCCGCGTGCCCGCTCCTCGCCGGCATGAGCCCCGCGGCGGTGCTCGGGGCGCTCGCGGCCGGCGTGGAGGTGGAGCTCGGCGCGGGGGATCGGATCCCGCGCGACGTCGCCAGCGATCTGGTCGCTTACCTGGTGCTCGACGGGGCCGTGAATCTGCCGGACGGGCGGCGCGTCGGGTCCTCCGGCCTGCTCTTCCCGGAGTCGCTCGTGGGGGCGCGGCGCAAGGGCGATCTGCCCGTCGCCGCGGCGCGGACGCGGCTCATCCGGATCCGCAAGGACGATTTCGCCGAGGTCTGCGAGCACGACGCGGAGCTCGCGGCCGCCCTGTACCAGCGGCTCGCGCGGTACCTCGCGCTCGGGACCGGATGAGCGCGGCCGCGACGCAGCTCTCCCTGCTCCACCTGGACGATCGCGTCGCGGCCTTCGCGAAGCCGTCCGGGCTGCTCGTGCACCGCGGCTGGGGCGACGCGCCGGTCGTGTTCGTCGACCTCGCCGAGCGCGCGCTGGGCCGGAAGGTCTACCCGGTCCACCGCCTCGACCGGGCGACGAGCGGCGTGCTGCTCGTCGCGCTCGACGCCGCCGCCGCCGCGCTGCTCTGCGCGCAGTTCGAGCAGGGCCTCGCGCGGAAGCGCTACCTGGCGCTCGTCCGCGGCGTGCCCCCCGAGCGCGGGTGCATCGATCACCCGATCCCGCGGCGCGAGGGGGGCCCGCGCGTGCCGGCCGTCACCGACTTCGAGCGCCTCCACGCGCTCGAGCGCTACGCCGTCGTCGAGGCGCGCCCGCGCACGGGCCGCCTGCACCAGGTGCGGAGGCACCTCAAGCACATCAGCCACCCGATCATCGGCGACGTGAACTACGGCAAGGGCGAGCACAACCGCCTGTTCCGCGAGCGGTATGCGCTGCACCGCCTCGCGCTCCACGCGGCCGAGCTCGCCGTCGCCCACCCCGAGACGGGCGCGCCGCTGCGCCTCGCCGCGCCGCTGCCCGACGACCTGCGGGGCCCGTTCGATCAGCTGGGCGTGCCGGCGTGGATCGGCGCCGTCGGCGACGCGGCCGCTAGCCCGCCCCTGGAGAGCGGCGCTTCGGGGTGACGCCGTGGCCGGCGCGGATCCCCTCGAGGGAGAGCGCCGGGCCTCGCTGGACGAAGCCGCCGTCGAACGGGTTCTCGGCGAGGAACATGGGCGTGTCGAGATCGACGAACGAGAACCCGCCGAGGCCGGCGGCGAAGCACGCCGACGCCGTCATCGCGAGCACCGACTCGACCATCCCGCCGATCATGAGCCCGAGCCCCGCGGCGCGGGCGACCGCCGCGATGTCGAGCGCCTCGGCGATGCCGCCCTTCATCAGCTTGATGTTGACCACGGTCGCCGCGCGCTCCGCCGCGACGCGGAGGACGTCCTCCGCGGAGGCGGCGCTCTCGTCGGCGGCCACGTCGACGCCCGCGCGCCGCGTGACCTCCTTCATGCCGTCCCAGTCGTCCCGCGGCACCGGCTGCTCCAGCAGCGCGACGTCCGCGCCGAGCCGGCGCGCGTGCGCGACGAGCGCGAGCGCCTCGCCCGCCGTGAGCCCGCCGTTGCCGTCGAGGATCAGCGACGCCCCGGGCGCGGCCGCGTGGATCGCCTCGATGCGCGCGGGGTCCGACGCGGCGAGGCGGCCGCCGACCTTCACCTTGAGCGCGCGGAAGCCCATGGCCGCGGCGCGCCGCGCGGCCTCCTCCGCGCGCTCCGGCGAGCCGGTGGTGATGGTGATGTCGGTCGTGAGCGCCGTCCCGGAGCCGCCGAAGAAGGCCCAGAGCGGCATGCCCGCGCGCTTCGTGAGCGCGTCGAGGATCGCGGCCTCGATCGCGCAGCGCGCCGCGCCGGCGCCGCCCCCGGACGCCTCGCGGAGCGCGCGCGCGACGGCGCGCCACGCGCGCGCGTCCGAGCCCACCACGGCCTCGCGCAAGGAGAGGGCGGCGGCGCGCGACCCGTCCTGCGTCTCGCCGTTGAAGGCGGGCAGCGGCGCCGCCTCGCCGAAGCCGAGCGTCCCGTCGGCGAGCTCCACGGTGACGAGGAGGTTCGCCGCGCGCTCCTGCGCGCCGCCGGCGATGCCGAACGGCTCGTGCAGGGGGATGTCGAGCGCCTCGACCGAGACGCGCCGGATCAGGGTGGGGGTCATCAAGACGAGCGTCGCCTCCTCGGGAGCGTCAAGGGGATCGGCGGCCGCCGTCGGCAGGCGGCGGAGTCGCCGCAGGGCCGAGCAGCGCCTCGACCTCCCGGGAGATCTTGTCCTCCTCGCCGTCCTCGTAGCCCGCGTGGATATGGCGCACGACGCCGCTCCGATCGACGACGAACGCGGTCGGCATCCTCCGCGGCCTGTACGCCTTCTCCGCGCTCTGGTCCTTGTCCCAGAGGATCTTGAACCTGACGCCCGCCTCGTCCGCGAACCCCGCGAGCTGCTCCGTCGAGACGTCCTCGGGTGCATCGAGGGAGACGGCGAGCACGGCGAGATTGCCGCCGAAGCGGTCGACGAGCTCCTGGTACTTGGGGAACGATCTTCTGCAGGGGCGGCAGTAGGTCGCCCAGAAATCGACGATCACCACCTTGCCGCGCGCCTCCTTGAGCGTGGAGGGCCCTTCGCCGCTCACGACCTCGGCCGCGAGCTCCGGCGCCGCCGAGCCGATCAGGCCGCCGCCCGTCTCGGGCGCCGGGGGCGCGATGGGCGCGGCGCCGCCGCAGCCGCTTGCGAGCAACAGCGCGAGCGAGGCGCAGAGGGCCGCGAGGACACGGGCGAACGACGGCGATGGACTGGGCCTCATGACGAGATCTCCCTCCCCGATCAGGGCTCGCGATCGACGATGGAAGCGAGCATCTCTCCCTCGGCGCAGAGCGTCCCGTCGACGCTCGCCTCGCCGCGCAGCTTCCAGACGTTCGAGCGGTGGTGCAGCACCTCGGCGTAGAGATCGAGCCGGTCGCCGGGCGTCACAGTGTGGCGGAACTTCGCCTTGTCGATGCCGAGGAAGAACATGAGGTTCGACGTGGCGTCGAACGGATCCGACGCATAGGCGAGGATGCCGCCGAGCTGCGTGAGCGACTCCAGGATCAGCACCCCGGGCATGATCGGCCGCTGGGGGAAGTGCCCCTGAAACCAGGGCTCGTTGTAAGCGACGCACTTGTAGCCGCGGATGCACTTGTTGGCGGTGATCTCCGTCACCCGGTCGACCATCACGAGGGGGTAACGGTGCGGCAGGATCGACAGGATCTGATGGATGTCGAGCGTGACGGGCGCTTGGGTTCGCTCAGGCAAGGCCGGCTCCTTTCCGCGGTGTGGAGCGCGCGGGCGGCGCGCTACTTCGCGTCGTCCTTCTTCTCTGCCTTGTCGCCGCCCGCGTCGTCCTCGCCGCCGCCGGTGTTGTAGAGCTGGATGACCTGCTCCGTCAGATCGAGATCGGCGCGGACGTACGGGGCCGCTTGCTTGTCGAAGATGATCTCGTAGCCCGACTTCTTCGCGATCCTGCCGACGATGAGCATCATCTTCTTGAGGATGGGCCCGGTGAGCTCGCCCTGCTTCTTCTGGAGCTCCTTGTTGTAGTCGACGAAGACGGTCTGGAGCTCGACCATCTGGCGCTGCCAGTCCTCCATCCGCTTCTGGAGCGACTCGCGCGAGAGCACGCGCGACTGCTTCTCGATGTCCTCGCGCGCCCGCTGGAGCTCGGTCTGCTTCGCGTCGAGCTCCTGCTGCCGCCGGTCGAAGAGCTTCTTCAGCGTGGCCTGCGCTCGGATGCCGTCCTCCGTCTGCATGACGGCGTGCTGCACGTCGACGACGGCGATCCGGGTCTCGGCGGCGGCGACGCTCGGCACGGCGAGGGCGAGCGACACGGCGGCGGCGCGGGCGATCCGAGCGAAGAGCGGCGCGGGCCGATGCGCGGGCCGATGGACGGGAGAGCGGGAGACCATTGGAGGCGATTACCCGCCGCGTGACGGACGGTCAAGGTGTGCGGGGGATCAGAGGCACTTGCCCGAGATGCAGCTCTCGCCGTCGGGGCAAGGCTCGTCGAGCGAGCACTCCGGCGCGACCTCCTCCCGCGTCTTGCAGAACCCGTCCGCGCAGCCGACGAAGCGGCTGTCGATGAGCTGGCAGGCCCGCGTGTTCTCGCACGGGTAGTGGCAGTAGCCGTCCTCCATGCACTCCTGGCCCTGCGCCGCGCAGGCCTTGGCGCCGCAGCCGGGCTGAGGCGAGGGGTCGTCCATGCACGCGCCGGTGGCCGCGTTGCACACCTCGCCGGACGCGCAGTCCGCGTGCGTCGCGCAGCCGGTGGTGCAGGCGCCGTCGACGCAGACCGCGCCGCCCTCGCACGGGGCCGCGTCGCCGCACTCGGGATTCGCGGGGTCGGGGACGCAGACCCCGCGGTCGCAGCGCGTGCCGGGCTCCGCGCAGGGCGCGGCGTTGGAGCAGCCATCGGCGCACTCGCCGTTCACGCACACCCTGCCGTCGCCGCACTCGTAGCTGAACTCGCACGCCGCGATGCAGAGCCCGTCGACGCACCGCGTGCCGTCCTCGCACGCGCTGTCGCCGTCGCAGGGACACGTGGTGAGCTCCGCGTCGCACTCGGCCTCCGCGCCCCCCGCGCCGCCTTGGCCCGCGCCGCCCTGGCCCGGGTCTGCCGGACCCGCGCCGCCTTGACCCCCACTGCTGGCGGCGTCGATGTCCGGCTCCACGGGGCGACACCCGTAACCGTCGCAGAGGAAACAGTTCTCACCATCGGGGTCGCACTGGAGCGACGCATCGCCACAGCCGCCGCAGCCCGTCGCGGTCGCGGTGATCATCAGGAACAGCGCGCCTCGACCCAGGATCTTCGCAAGGGGGGAATGAAGAAGCATCGAAGTCCTCCAGCGGCGGCCGGCACCGGCGCGGCCTTCCCGCACGACTACCATGACGCGCGCTAACACGCAGCGTGCCACGGGGCAGCAGGAGAGGAGCGCCGGGAAGCCCGACGAGGCGCTCATTTTGTGAACCCGCTTGTGAACCTGCGTTCACCTATGCTCGTCGCGCGAGGTTCACTGATCCGCGGGGATCGTGCGGCGGTGAGGCGGGGGACGGCCGGCGCTCGGGGCCCGGGAGCGATGGGGAAGGCCGCAGACGGCGCTTCCGGTCGGGGCGAAGGCGCGGGGGCGCTCCCTGCGAGCAGCCCGGCCGGTCATCCCGCGAGGATCAGGAGCGGTACCCCGCGTTCACGTCGACGTAGCCGTGTCCGAGATCGCTCGTGAGGTAAGCGAAGTCGCCGGGGCCGCCGCCGAGCACGAGCTCGATGACGTAGGTGTCGCGCGCGAGCACCTCGTTCGCCTTGAGCTCGGCTTCCGCCCCGACCGGCGCGCCGTTCCGCACGATCGGGATCCCGCCGACGAGGATCTGGGCCTCGCGCGGGTCGAAGGGGACGCCTGCGCGGCCCGCGGCGGCGAGCAGCCGCCCCCAGTTCGCGTCCTTGCCGAACAGCGCGGTCTTCACGAGCATCGACGTGGCCACCGTGCGCGCGACGGCGCGCGCACCGTCGCGCGTCGCGAGCCCGCGGACGCGGATCTCGGCGACGTGCGTGCTGCCCTCGCCGTCCGCCACCATCGAGCGCGCGAGCTCGCCGCAGACCTCGGTGAGGCCCGCCGAGAGCTCGTCGCGCGAGACGCGGCGCTGGGACGCGCCGGAGGACAGGAGGAGCACCGTGTCGTTGGTGCTGGTGTCCCCGTCGACGCTGCACGCGTTGAACGTCACGTCGCACGAGGCCGCCAGCGCGTCGCTCGCCTCGCCGGCGTCGAGCACGGCGTCGGTGAACAGGAAGACGAGCATCGTCGCGTGGGGCGGGCCCACGTCGGGGTGGATCATCCCGGCGCCCTTGCCGATGCCGAGCAGCGTCGCGCCGGCGCCGAGCTTGCGTTGCGCGAGCTTCGGCCAGCGGTCGGTCGTGCAGATCGCCTGGGCGAAATCGAGGTAGCCCTTCGGCGACAGGCGCGCCGACAGCTCGGGGACACGCTCGATGATCCGGTGCGCGGGCAGGACGGCGCCGATCACGCCGGTCGAGGCGGGGAGCACCTCGTCCTCCGAGGCGCCGATGGACTCGGCGACGGCGCGCGTCGTATCGAGCGTCGCCTTCCAGCCTGCCTCGCCCGTGCACGCGTTCGCGCACCCGCTGTTGGCGACGACGGCGCGAGCGCGCCCCGACCGGACGCGCTGCATCGCGATGTCCACGGGCGCCGCGCGCACCACGTTCCGCGTGAACATGCCGGCCACGATCGCCGGCTGATCGGCCACCGCGAGCGCGACGTCGATGCGCCCGTCTTTCCGGATCCCGGCGCTGATGGCGCCGAAGCGAAACCCTGCAACTGGCTCGAAGCTCATGAGGGCGCGGAGTCTACGCACGAACGCGCGCCGGGAGAAAGCGACAAGCGGAAGGCACGAGCCCCGGGGGATGAGACGCCCGGAGGCGGCCGGGCTGAGCGCGGCATTTGCAATGCTGCGTCCCGATGATCGCTGTCCGGATTGTCGACATCAAGGGCCTGTATCTGCCGGGCTTTCCCGACAGCACAGCGCCGCCGGGGACGACGCGGGCGGCTGGATATAAGCCCGGTTACAAGAGCCTCGATAACCGGGGACGCGTCTACATCAACCGAGATCTCGATGGGCAGTGGGCAAAGAATACGCAGCTCGTCGAGATCACCGTCGAGGTGATGAGCTCCGAGGGCGAGCTGCCAGAAGGAGCCCGGATTCGCTGGAGCGCGCGCGATCCAGACGATCCCTCGAATGAGCCGCCGGAGGTGCACCCGGACTGGGCTGCCACCCTCGACGAGAACGATTACGACGCCGCGGGGGACTATGTGGCGCCGGCTGAAGACGACAACGAGGGAACGCAGGACAGGGTGCCTGGATGGGAAGAGGTGGAGGGCTATGCGCTCTCCTACGCGACGGAGACCAGCGCGAGCACCGCGATCGTGGGGGGGCGGAGCACGATCCGGCGCCACATGACCGATGTCGCCGGCGACAACCTGATCGTCCGCGCCGAGATCGACGCCGAGGGCCTCGCGGAAGGCGCCGCCGACGAGACCGGGATCATGACGCTCTGGCGCCGGATCGACGTCGAGTACATCCGGATGGAGAGCGCGCCCCCGTTGCCCGTGGAGCAGGCGCCGAAGCACTTCGAGCCCGTCTTCAGCCAGCTCGATTTCACCGAGGCGCGCGTGATCCAGGACCTGCAGCACATGGCGCTCGACGCGGGCACGCTCGGCGAGATGGCCTCGCGCTTCGTGAGCGAGCAATTCGAGCACGCCGGGGACCCTGGCTGGTTCTGCCTGATCGCCGCGCTCGATCCGCACCCCGTGCCCGAGGTCCGGGGCGAGCCGCTGTTCTCCGGGAGCGTCACGATCCTGGACGGCGGCGAGGGCGAGCGGCGCGGCGAGTACGTGGAGATCCCTGGCGCCCACCCGGACGCGAGCTACGTCACGTTCCGCTGGGACGGCTGGCAGATGGGCTTCTCGGTCGCGAGCGCGGCCATCCTCGGCGACCCGCCGCGGACCCGCCTCTGGATCGCGCCGCACGACATCCAGAACCAGTTCACCGCGGGCGACGGGTCGCTGGCGCACGCGTACGAGCGGCGCCTCTTCTTCTTCCCTCGGGCCCGCCGCAGGGACGGGGCGTGGGAGCCCCCGGGCTACGGCATCCCCGCGCGCGTCGAGGCCGACGTGCGGGGCCCAGGGGCCACCTACACCGCCGGCTTGAGCCCCACGATCGACGTCGGGCCGGCGAGGTACTTCGCCGGCAGGACCATCCTGTTCACCCATCACAGGGCGTGGTGGGACCCCGAGGGGGCGCGGCCCCGGCGCGGCTACGAGCAAGCCACGCTCCACACCATCGTCCACGAGCTCACGCACGCGTTCGGAATGCCGCACAAGTGCGGCTACTTCGATTACCGGACGCCGCGCCAGACGACGTGCTGCATGAACTATCGGTCCCACTGGATGGTGGACGCCGACCAGCAGCTCATCCCTGGAACCGACGGGCGGGTCGGCAACGACCTGTGCGGGCGCCACATGAAGGAGACCCGGCGCGTGCGCCTCGAGAACAACAGGGGACTTCGATGGAGATGAGGGGCCGTCATGTCCGATGAACACCCGCGAAGCGCCGGGGACCCGGTCGGCCCGCCTGGGCTGGTGCTCCGCTCGCTCGATCACGATCGCCGCTATGTGCTCGGCTTTCCCCTCCACGTGGCCATCACGCTGTGCGCCGACCGCCCTCGGGCCTGTATCCTGCGGTTGCCGCGCCCGAGCTGGGCGGGCAACGCCGGCGCGATCGGCGTCCGCCTCGCACGGGCGGGCACCGGCGAGGAGGTCGCGAGGACCGAGCCCTGGCCGGTCGTGCTCCCCGAGCACGGCACGCCGGTGTTCCGCCTGTGCCCGGGCGAGTGCAGGCGCATGCTCATCGACGTCTCGTCGTACCTCCCGGCGGGGCTCGATCCCGGGCAGTACACGCTGGCGATCGTCTACATCGGGCCGCCGGACCGCGCGGAGAGCCCGCCGGTGCCGATCGAGCTCGCGGCGCCGAGCCCCGAGGAGCAGCGCGAGCTCGGGCGCCTCGCGCCCGAGGCCGCCCGCGCGGGCTCCTGGGGCCGCTGGACGAGCCTCCCTCCGGAAAGCGGCGCGGCGGTCACGGGCCGCGTGGAGCCGGGCGACCCGCTCCGCTTCGACCGCATCCTGCGTTACCTGATGTACGGGCCGCAGCCGCTCGGCGACGTGGACCCGGCTCTCCTCGACGTGCTCCGCGGCGTCTACGAGCCGGAGGCCCACGCGCTCCGCGCCGAGATCTACGCCGCGCGGGGGGACGCGGCGCGCTTCGCGGAGGCGGCGGCGTTCATCCGGGCCACCTATCCGGGGCTCGCCTGGTGGATCGAGCGGATCGAGGCGGGGCAGAGCGAGATCGGCTTCGTCCGGGCATGCCGGGTGAACCCGTGCGGCGGGTGAGCGGCGGCTCCGGTCCACGCCCGCTCACGCCCTCGCCGCCGCGCCGGCTCCACACGCAGATCACGCGATTGCAACGCGATGGTCACGTTGAGCGGGTTCAATGGTCGCCGAGCGATGCTTGACGCGATGCGAACCATGGCGAGGTGCTTCTGCAGAAGGACGCGGTCGTGAGCGCGCTGCCGCCCGACGCCGTGACGTCGCTCCCGGGCGCCGAGGCCGCCGCCGTCTCGTGGCGCACGCAGGGCCAGCGCTACATCACGATCATCGTCAAGGCGAGCTTCGCGTTCACGCCCGGCGCGGCCATGTGGCGGACGGAGCCGCAGGAGATCCTCCGCGCCGAGGTCCATCACGGCAAGAACCCCGCGCGGAGCGTGCGGTTCACCGGCGACCTCGCGCCCTACCTGGGCCGCGCGGACGTGCTCTTCACGGGCGACGCGCACGCCCCTGACGGGGCGCATGTCGAGTGCTTGCCGGTGCGGCTCGCCGTCTTTGGCGCGGGCGGCTGCGCGCTCGACAAACGCCTCCTCGTCCGCGACAAGAAGCCGTTCCAGCGGATGCCCCTCGTGTACGAGAAGGCAGCGCGTGGCGCGAACGGGTGGGAGAACCCCTTCGGCATCGACGCGAGCGACGGCGAGGCCAGGGTCCTCGATCCCCAGGACCCCGCGCGGCCCGCGGGGCTCGGCCCGATCGCGCGCGCCTGGCCCGTGCGCAAGCGGCTGCTCGGCAAGACCCGGCGCGAGACGCTCGAGGGCCCGAACGCGGAGATCCCCGCTGGCTTCGACTGGTCGTACTTCCAGGCGGCGCCCCCGGACCAGCGGACCGAGTATCTGCGCGGCGACGAGTGGATCGTGCTCGAGAATCTGCACCCGGCCGCTCGCCGGCTGGAGATGCGCCTGCCCCGAGCGCGCGGCGTGGCGCGGATCCACGGGCTCGCCGCGCCTCCTGCGACAGGGGGCGACATCATCGAGCTCAGCGCGGACACGCTCCGGATCGACGGCGCCGAGCAGCGCTGCACGGTCGTGTGGCGTCAGATCGTCCCCGTCCCCGACGGCCACGCCCTCGCGGCCGTGCGGATCGCGGCCGGCGTCGCTGTCGACGGCGAGGAGCTCGCGTGGCCCGACCTGCGCCCCGGGCGGGCCTCGGGCGCCGCGGGAGCGGCTCCGGATGCGCTCCCGATCGGCCCGCGAGGGACGGTGCACATCGAGGACGCGCCCGGCCAGGCGCGCCAGCGGGACGGGGATCCGGGGCGCACCATCCACCTCTCGGACGACGAGATCGAGCTCATCGACCTGATCCAGCGCCCGTCGCCGCTGCAGACGGTCGCGCTCTCCGACGAGCAGGGCGAGGCGGCGGTGCGCGCGCCGGCGCTTCCGTTCGCGCCCGCGCCGGGATCGGCGCGGCAGGGCCGGCCCGAGCCAGCGCGACCGCAGATCGATGCCGTCGCGAGCGCGACGCTCGCGCTGTCGAGCGAGGAGGAGGTGCGCGTCGGCGAGCGGCCCGCGATCCCGTTCTTCTTCGACCCGAGGGCGGCGCCGCGCGTCGAGCTCGGGGCGCCGATCCCCGGCGCGCCCTGGTCTGGCGCGCTCGCTTCACCGGCGCCCGGCCCGTCCATGGGGCTCGCGACCCTCGCGCTGGAGGAGGATGTTCCGCCGCCGTCCGCCGAGGTATTGCCGCCGCCCATCGAGTCTTCGTCCTACGCCGCCCCGGCCTCGGGCGTCCTCGCGCGCGAGCCCGAGCGACCCGCCGCGTCCCGCTTCTTTCACGTCCTCCGGCGCGAGGACGAATCGCCCTCCGCGTCGCTCCCGCCGCTCGGCGACGGCGAAGAGGTGAGCCTCGAGCGGTGCGCCATCGTCACGGCGGAGCTCGCCGAGAAGCCGGTCCCCCGCGCCGATGTGCTCAGGGCGCACGGCCTGTCGGAGGCGCGCTGGGCAGAGGCCGAGCGGCGGTGGAGGGACGCGATGACGGAAGAGACCAGGCGCCGCGAGCGGGCGCTCCGCGACAGGTTCGACGCCGCCTATGTCGGCGCGTGGGAAGCCATCTGTGGCCCGCTGCACGCGGCCGACTATGCCCGGCTGATCGTCGCGACCGAGCGCAGCGGGGGCGCCGCGGCGCTCGGCGACCGCGCGATCCGACGCACCGTGTGGGTGCGCATGAAGCGGCTCTGGGCCAGGCGCCTCGCCGACGATCCGCGCCTCAGGGCCCGCGTCGAGGCCGAGATCGCGAGGCTGCGCGAGGCGCCGCGCCAGCGCGCGCAGGCCGGCGCTCCCGCGGCGTACGCCGTCTGAGCCGCGTCGCGCGCCGTGCCCCTTGACCGCGGCGCCCGGGGTTCCGAACATCATCGCTGGTGCAAGCGATGGTCCATTCATGATCGACGCGTCGACGCTGGGCAAGGAGCTCGCGGGCCGGTACAGCGTGGAGGGGCTGCTCGGCGTGGGCTCGATGGGCGCCGTCTTCCGCGCGCGCCACCTCGCGCTCGCGCGGGTCGTCGCGATCAAGGTGCTCACCGGGCACACGGATCCGAACGCCGGGGAGCGGATGCTGCGCGAGGCGCGCATCTCGGCGCTCATCAAGTCGCCGCACGTGGTGAGCTGCTACGACTTCGGCTTCCTTTCGAGCCGATCGCCGTTCATGGTCATGGAGTACGTGGGCGGCCCGTCGCTGGCCGCGCGGCTCCAGGATGGACCGCTGCCGCTCGACGATCTGCGGCGCTACATGCTCCATGCGGCGCGGGGGATGGCCGCCGCGAACGAGCTCGGCGTGATGCACCGCGACCTGAAGCCGTCGAACATGCTGATCGCGCCGTCAGGGGAGCTGAAGGTCGCCGATTTCGGCCTCGCGCGCCTGACCGCCACGACGGGGCCCTCGGCGCTCCGGGAGCAGCCCCTCACCGCGATGGGCACCGTGCTGGGGACGCCATTTTACATGGCGCCGGAGCAGGCGTGGAGCCCGCAGGAGAGCGACACTCGCGCGGACATCTACAGCTATGGCGCGTCGTTCTACCACGCGGCCACGGGCCAGCGGCCGTTCGAGGAGCAGGAGCTCCTGCCGCTCCTGCTCGCGCACCGGCAGGACATCCCGGCCCGGCCGCGGGCGCTCCGTCCCGAGCTCGACGAGGACGTGCAGGCCGTCCTGGAGCGCTGCCTGGCCAAGGACCCGAAGGACCGCTTCCAGTCCTTCGACGAGATCGACACCGCCCTCGTGGGCGCCCAGAGCACCCGCTGGGGGGACCCGCACGATCTGACGCTCCGCGTGTACATGGAGCAGTACAAGCGCTTCCGGCCCGCCCTCCTGTCGGGCGGCCCTGCGGGGCCGGTCACGGCCTTCCAGTTCCACGGGGACAGGACGCTCTCGATCGTGCGCGCGAACATCGCAGGCGTGTCGGCCGACGCGCTCGTGAGCGCGGACGACGGGCAGCTCACCATGTCGGGCGGCGTGGCGCTCGCCCTGAACCACGCGAGCGGCGGCGTGTGCCACATGGAGACGCGCAAGTACGTTCCCGTGCGGCACGGCGGGGTGGTGGTCAGCTCCGCTGGCAGGTTGAACGCGCGGTTCGTGTTCCACGCGATCACGCTCGACTGGGATCACGTGGCGACCTACAGGCCGACGCGCGACCTCATCCTGCGGCTCCTGGAAGGGTGCTTTTATCACGCGGACACGATGAAGCTCCGGAACATGGCGCTGCCGCTGCTCGGGGCGGGGAGGGCGGGCTTCTCGCCCGCCGAGTGCCTCGACACGATGGTCGAGTTCCTCGTGAAGGCGATGCTCCTCGGCGGGACAGGGCTGTCGCACGTGACGATCGTGCTCCGGGAGGGCGCTGGGGTCTGAGCGAGCGCCCTCCTCGCGGGCCTCACGCGGGTACGGGGCCAGCGAGAGAATCGTCCGGGAAGCACCAGCAATAATCCACACCGGACGTCGTGGTGCAGTACCGGATCCCATGTAGCCCGTCCTCGACGACGCACGTTTGGGCCCTCACGGCGCGGCGCCGCGGGCCGCCCGTCGTCTGGCCCGCCGCGCACGGCGGCGGGCCACGGTGAGGTCAGCCGATGAGTAGTAGGCCTGGTGCGCCACGTACCGAGAAAGACCATACTTCTCCGAAACCGCCAGCGACTTCATCAGGTGCCAGCCTGAGAAGTTCGAGCAGCCGAGATAGCGAATCTTCCCCGCTCGAACGAGATCGTCGAGCGTGCCGAGCGTCTCCTCGAGCGGCGTGAGCGCGTCGAAGCCGTGAAGCTGGAAGAGATCGATATGGTCCGTCTGCAGCCGTCGCAGGGCCCCCTCGACGGACCTCACCAGGTGATACCGCGACGAGCCGACGTCGTTCGGCCCGGAGCCGCTCCGGAAGGTCGCCTTCGTGGAGATGATGACCTGATCCCGCCGGCCCTTGATAGCCTGGCCGAGGATCTCCTCCGCGAGCCCATTGGAGTAGATGTCCGCGCTGTCGAACATGTTCATCCCGGCCTCGAGCGAGATGTCGACCAGCCGGATCGCCTAGGCCACGTCGATCCCGCCGCAGCTGTCCCAGAACTCGTTCCCTCCGCCGAACGTCCCCGTCCCGAGGCTCAGCACCGGAACCTTGAACCCTGACCCGCCCAGCACTCTGAACTCCATCGATCTCCTCCGCTAACCTGGGGGTAACCCGCGCGTCCACGCGTCGTGGGAAGCGCTCGCGTCGCCCTGGATGGGCACCGGCGGCCCCAGGAAACGCGGCCCGCGGCCTGACCAGGTGTCGATGAGCGTCAGCGCCGTGGCGAGGAGCTCGCGCCGTGCGTCGCGGTCGGCGTTCGCGTAGACGCGCCGGTCGGCGGCGTAGCCCACCGCGGGGAAGCCCGCCGCGCGCGCCAGGTACAGGGCGCGCGGCAGGTGAAAGCCCTGGGTGCACACGACCGCGTCGCGCACGCCGAAGACGCGCGCGGCGCGCTGCATCGTGTCCAGCGTGCGCAGGCCCGCATGGTCCATGAACACGTCCTCGGAAGGCACGCCCCGGCTGACGAGCCACGCGCGCATGGCGTTGGGCTCGTCGTACCCGACACGCCCGTGGTCCCCGGAGACCAGGACGCGCCGCACCTTGCCGGCGCGGTACAGATCGAGGGCCGCGGCGAGCCGATCTTCGAGGGCCGCCGACGGCGTTCCGTCCGGCCACACGAGCGCGCCCGGGACGATGGCCACCTCGCCCCGCGGTACGGCGTCGAGCTCGCGGTAGATGCGCGCCGACCGGAGGACCCAGAGGCGCGCGAAGGCCAGGGCAGCGCCCCCGACGAGCAGCAGCAACACCAGGGTCACGAGCGTGCGATAGGCGAGCCGTCGAGGGGTCGACGCGCCGAGGCGAGGCCGGGCCGGGCGAGGCTTTAGGAGCACGCCCGGCTCAACGCGCCGTCCGGCGCGCGTATTCTGGCGCGCCGGAAGGACGCGGCGCGCGATCACGGGTTCATGTGTTCACGCGATCAAAGACCCACGTCGCGCCGGAACGCCCGCACGGCCTCCGCGCTCGCAGAGACGCGGAGGCGCTCCTCACGGGGCGTCTGTCCCAGAGGCCAGGACGTTGAATGCCCCTTAGACCGCCCAGTCGCCGGTTGTCGGGGCGCCTCGGGTCGACCGCACAACTTCGACTACGTACGCTCCCTCGGCGCGTCGGCGGTCGTCAACTACCGCAGCCGCAGCGCCGTCGACGAGCTCATCGACGCACTCGGCGGCAGCTCTCCAGGCCGAGTTCGAGATGCTGCCCCTCGACCTGAAGCGTCTCGAAAGCGTGCGCAGCTTCGCGAGCGCGGTCCTTGCGGCACCGGGCGACGAGGCCATCGAGGGTCTGGATGGTCAGCGCGCCGTCATTCCGCCGTCGACGCGGTAATTCACGCCGGTCAACCACTTGCCGCGATCCGATACGAGCAGCGCGACGACCTCCGCGATGTCGTCGGTGGCACCCCAGCGGCCGAGCGGCACCGACTGGAGCCAGGCCTCGGCGGGGACGCCCATCGCGTCGCCGAACGTCTTCCGGACCGCGTCCGAGCCCACGGTCGTCACCGGTCCGGGGGTCACGACGTTCACGCGGATATTGCTCGGCGCGAGGTCGACGGCGAGGACGCGCGAGTAGGCGTCGAGCGCCGCTTTCGCCGCGCTGTAGTGGGCGAAGGGGCCTGCCCCGGCCCCCATCGTCGCGGCCGTCGAGGAAATGTTCACGACCGCGGCCGCCTTCGATTCGCGGAGCGCCGGCAGCACCGCGTTGGTGAGGCGGACCGACGAGAAGAGGTTCAACGCGAAGACGTCCTGCCACTCCCCTTCCGGGATCGAGGCGGCGCCTTCCGGGAATCCGTTCGACCCACCCGCATTGTTCACGAGGATGTCGAGCCCACCGAGGGCTGCGAGCGCCCCCGACGCGATCGCGTTCACCCCTTCGCTGGTGCGGATGTCGCCGGCAACGAACGTCGCCACCGCGGGCGTCTCCTCGTTGCGCGACCGCGCGGAGACGACGACCTTGGCGCCTGCGTCGAGAAGGCGTTGCGCGATCGCCGCGCCGATGCCGCGCGAGCCTCCGGTGACGAGCGCGCGGCGACCGATGAGTTCCTTCGAGAGATCGAGCTTGCTGAACATGATGTTCCTTTCATCGAGAACGACGCGTGGATGGGCTATTCTTTCCGGAGCAGTGCTCCCTGTATTCGGAGCAGTGATCCACATATGCGGAGCGGTGCTCCTTTTGTCAAGAGAGTCCCATGCGTGCTGACGCCAAGAAGAACTACGACCACCTGCTCGCTGTCGCGCGCGCCGTCGTCAAAGAGCAGGGGGCCGACGCATCGCTGCGCGACGTCGCCCGCAGAGCCGACGTCGGCCTCGGCACGCTGTACCGTCACTTCCCGACGCGAGAGGCGTTGCTCGAGGCGCTGCTTCGCACGAGTCTCGACGACATGACGGCGCAGGCGTCCGAGCTCGAAACTTCGAGCGCGCCGGACGATGCGCTCGTGACGTGGCTACGCGATGCGGTCGCGTTCACGCGCAATTATCACGGCATCACGGCGTTGATGATCGCCGCCCTCGATGACCCGAAGTCCGCCCTCCACGCTTCGTGCGTCGCGGTGCGCGCGGCAGGCACGCGACTCCTCACCCGCGCGCAAGCTGAAGGCAAGGCGCGGAGCGACATCGACGGCACGGAGCTGTTCGCGCTGATCGCGGCGCTGGCGTGGCTCGGCGACCAACCGTCGATTGGTCGACGCGCCGATCATCTCTTCGAGATTGTCACGAGCGCGATCCTGACAGATCGAGCGAGCAGTGGTGGCCGAGCACGACGCCGACCTCGGGCTCGGAGCTGAAACCTTCGAGCGCGCGTGCGACTCGGCCGACCACGTCCCAGTTCAGCATCGCGACGCGGGCCACCGCCTCCAACTCGGCGCGGCTCGCCCCATCGCGGGCCAGAATCGACATGCCGTTCTGGACCGTCTGCACGAAACGGGCGCGTGCGTGGGCGTCGGGCGATGCTGGAAGCTCGCCGCGGCCGGCGCACTCGCCTCCGAGGGGGGCGCGAGCGGCGCGCCGTCGCGCTCCACGCTCACGGCTACCGCAGCGCCGGACCCCGGCTTCGTCGGCTTGCTCTTCGGAGGTTTCGGCGATGCCCTCGTCGCGCTCGCCGCTTCAACGATGCTTCGATGATTGAACCCACGCATGCAGCGTGACTGTGATCTTGCAATTTTCCCAGGGCGAATTGGCCGAGATGAAGAAAGCGCCCTTGACTTTCGCCTCATGGTTGTAAGACTATTCCAAACTCCCCTTGGCGGTCCGGACCTCTCTCAGCCGGGCGCCGCAGTCGGTTGCAGGATCGCTCAAGGGCCGACTCCGAGGGGGGCTACTGCCGGGATCACTTGCTTCTTGCGGCTGCGCGTCCGAGTTGCTCTTGCTTTCTGCGAGCTGGTGCCCGGCACCATCACACGGCGTATTCGTGTGTGCGCGTCTGTTCGACGAGCGTCGTGAGCACCAGGGCATGGGGTCTGCGCCGGCTCACGGGTGCATTCGTGAACACCGGGATCATGAGCGCGCTGGCCGGAAATTCTGAATCTTAACCAATGGATCGAGGGCGCGCAGGCGTCTCGATGGTTCATCAATCCATCTCGAGCAGAAGCCCGCGACTCCACCGGACCCTCCTGGAGAAACCTTCAATGCGCATCGCTCCCTTGCTTGGCTACTTCGCCGCTTCGATCGGATGCAGCCTGCTGGCGTGCAACGTCGAGCACATCGTGGACGAGGACCTCAATGTCCTGAACTCCGCGTTGAACAGCTCGGACGGCACGATGTCCGCGGAACTCGCATTTCAGTCTCAGTGGCAGGGTGGCTACTGCGCGAACGTGACGGTCAAGAACACGAGCCAGCAGAACACCACCAGCTGGCGCGTGGTGGTCGGCCTCAACGGCGCCACGGTGGCCAACCAGTGGAACGCGACCTTCGCCTCATCGAACGGGCAGCTCACCGCCTCGAACCTGAGCTGGAACGGAAATCTGCGGCCGAATGCCTCGATGACGTTCGGGTTCTGCGCGAACGGCTCCGGCAAGCCTTCGCTCGTATCGGTCGCCGGCAGCGGAGGCGCGAGCTCGTCGTCGAGCAGCAGCGCGAGCTCGTCGTCGAGCAGCAGCGCGAGCTCGTCGTCGAGCAGCAGCGCGAGCTCGTCGTCGAGCAGCAGCGCGAGCTCGTCGTCGAGCAGCAGCGCGAGCTCGTCGTCGAGCAGCAGCTCGGGCACGGGCGGCGGCGGGGCCGGCGGGGCCGGCGGGGCCGGCGGGGAGGGTGGGGCCGGCGGCGCGCCCGACACGTGCACGACATCCGAACAGCCGGTCTGCAGCAATCAAACTGGCGACCACTGCGGCTTCTACTATCAACTCTGGAAGGACCAGGGGACCGGATGCCTGACCAACACCGCGGATGGCTTCAGCCTGGAATGGAGCAACATCAATAATTTGCTGGGGCGTAAGGGGCTGAGGCCCGGGTCACGGAATCAGATCGTGACCTATGAGGCCGACTTTCAGCCAGGCGGCAATTCCTTCCTGGGTGTCTACGGGTGGACGAAGAGCCCGGCCGTGGAATACTATATCATTGATGGCTGGGGCACCTGGCGTCCCCCTGGCGGACCAGGAACCATGGGCACCGTCACGAGCGACGGAGGCGTCTATGACATCTACAAAACCCAGCGATCCGAAGTGCTTGCGATCGATGGCATCAATGCCCCTTATCAGTTCTGGAGCGTTCGTAAGCAGAAGCGGACGAGCGGAACCATCACCGTCGCCAACCACTTTGACGCATGGCAGAGGCTGGGGATGAACATGGGGAGCTTGAGCGAGGTCTCGATGCTCGTGGAAGGATATCAGAGCAGCGGAAGGGCTGATGTGAGCGTGTCCATGAGATGAGCGCTGGGGTTCGAGCGTCGTCTGCGGGCAGGAGACCAGCCGCGCTGGCTCGCTGGCATCACAAGCAGAGCATCAAGCAGGTCGCCGAGGCCGGGCAGGCTCCCGCGAACTCCGGGGAGGCGGCGAGGTCGGCTGGAACCGTCTCGCGCGACGCCGAGGTGAAGCCCAGCCCCCGGAAGTAGTCCGCCGCGGTCGTGGTCAGAAGGTAAACGGCCTCGAGCTCCTTTGCCCGTGCAGCGTCGATGCGGTTGGCGATGAGGGCCTGACCGATACCTCGCCCGTGAAGCGTCCGCACCACGGCCACGGAGCGCAGAAGGCCGGCTCGTCCGTACGTCTCGAGCCCAGCGACGCCGACGAGCTCCAGGCCGCGCCGCATGACGACGTATGCGGCGGGGAACTGGTCGAGGAGGCCGGTGGTCGGAAGCTCCGATTGGGCAAGGAGCTCCCGAACGACGTCGAGATCGCCCGCCGCAGCAGGGTCGATCTTCGCGTTGCTCATCATCCCCACCCCTCGGCTGCGATGAGCGTCTCGACGCGTGCCTTCACCTCGTCGCGGATGGCACGGACGCGCTCCAGCGGCTTTCCCTTCGGATCCTCCAGCGGCCAGTCGTCGCGGCGCAGGCCTGGGACCGCCGGACACGCTTCGCCGCAGCCCATCGTGATCAGCAGGTGCGCGTCCGCTGCGAGCGTGTCCGTGAGCTTCTGCGGCGTCGACCCGGACAGGTCGATCCCGACCTGCTGCATCACCTCGCGCACCTCAGGGTGAACGCGCGAGCCAGGCTCGGTGCCGGCGGAGATGGCGCGTGCCTTCGAGGGGTCGACCAGGGCGTTGAACCATGCCGCGGCCATTTGCGATCGGCCCGCATTGTGGATGCATGCAAAGAGGATCCGCTTCGGTGTGGTTGTCATGACGTGCGGGCCTCCTCCCGCGGCACGACGACATCGGATGCGCGCTGGGGCAGGCTTGGCACCAGCCAGCGGAAGAACACTGTCGCGGCAGCAGCGCCGGCGACCTGGGCGATGATGAAGCCCAGGGTGTCGATGGGACGGATGCCAGCGAACGTGTCGGTTGCGGCGCGGGCGAGGGTGACTGCAGGGTTAGCGAATGAAGTTGACGCGGTGAACCAATTAGCAGCAGCCCTTCCCGCGCTTGCAGCAGTCCTCCCAGAGGTAGTCTGTGAGGCCGCGAAGCGCCGCGTAATCGGCGCTGTAGAAGTGGAACGTTCCTTCACCGCGCGTCTGCAGAACGCCGGCGTCGACAAGCCGCTTCAGGTGATGGCTCAGCGTGGACGCAGGCATGTGCATGTGCGCCTGGATGTCGCCGGCGGACGCGCCATCCGCGCCGGCCTGCACCACGAAACGCAAAACTGCGAGGCGCACCGGGTGGCCAAGCGCGGCCAGCTGTTCAGCGTGACGCTCCAGGGTCGACGGCACGCACTAGTTCTACGGATCTCGTAGTACGGGCGCAAGGCCTTGCTTCCACAAAAATCGAAGAAGCCGCCAGAGGGTACCCAGCTCGCCCGCGGTTTGCAGCTTCCACCAGTCGGCGGTGCTCGTCCGTGTCCGGGCAGCTCAGTACGACCTCACCCCAGGGAGGAACCTCGATGACGCGGCCCTAGCGCGCGCTCGCGCCGTCTCCCCGCGCGGCCACGGACACCCGCAGCGCGCCGATCCCGCGCGCCTCGGCCGTGGCGCCGGCGATATCGATGACGAGCTCGTCGCCGGACACGAGCGGCCCCACGCCCTGGGGCGTCCCGGTCGCGATGACGTCGCCAGGCTCCAGGGTCATCACCCGGCTGATGTACGCGACCAGCTCGGCGACTCCCCAGATCATCTGCGCCGTCATGCCGTCCTGCCGCACCTGGGAGTTCACGACTGCCCGCACGCGGAGCGCCGCAGGATCGAGCGCCGTCTCGATCCACGGCCCCACGGGGCAGAACGTGTCGAACCCCTTGCCCCGCGTGAATTGCACGTCCTTCCGTTGCAGATCCCGCGCGGTGATGTCGCCCAGGCAGGTGTACCCGAGCACGTGGTCCAGCGCGTCCTCCGGCCGCACGGCCCGGGCGCGGCGGCCGATGATCACGCCGAGCTCCGCCTCGTGCTCGACCCGCTGGCTCTCCGGAGGGAGCACGATGGACTGGCCAGGACCGATGAGCGCCGAGGGCGGCTTGAGGAAGAGGAGCGGCTCGACCGGGACGTCGTTGCCCAGCTCCTGCGCGTGCGCGGCGTAATTGCGCCCCACACACACGATCTTCGTGGGGGCCACGGGGCAGGCGAGATCGATGTCGGTCCACGCCACGGCCTCCCCCGTGGTCTTGCCGCCGAGCCAGGGCGGAGCGTCCAGGACGAGCGCGGCTGCGCCGTCGAGGCGGGCGAAGAAGGCGGGGCGATCCTGATCGGGAGGCGCGAGGCGAGCGAAGCGCATGGCGCGAGCAAAGCGCGATCTTCGCGTCGCGGCAAGCGTTGGGGACCCGCGCACCGCGACGTACGAGCGCCGGGCGCCCGCCAGCGCGGAGCTCGTGCGTCATGGTCGTCGCGCGACGTCGGCGGCGGGCCGCCGTCACCGAGGAGGCGCCGCGACGCCCCGACGTCGCGCGACGAGGCGAGCCTCGTGATGCCCTTCCTCGAGCCACCCTTCCTCGTAACGGACGACCTCGAGCGCGTCGCCGAGGAGCGCCGGCAGCTCGCCGTCATCGAGCAGCCAGCGCGCGCTCGGGTGCGCGCGCCGCAGCAGGTTCGACCGCGTCGGGTGCACGACGACGAGGTGGCCGCCCGGGGCGAGCTCCGCCGCGCAGGCCGCGAGCCTGCGCTCGAGGAAGTAGAAGATCAGGAGGAGGTCCCACGGCCCGGCAGGGAGCGGGTCGCGCTCCACGTCGAGCGCCACCGTACGCAGCGCGAGCCCTTCTCTCGCCGCGGCGGTCCGCGCGATGCCGAGCCCGACCTCGGAGATGTCGGCCAGCGTCACGTCGAGCCCGCGCCGCGCGAGCCACAGGGCGTGACGACCCGCGCCGCCCGCCAGGTCGAGCGCGCGCCCGCGCCGGGGCAGGAGCGGATCGAGCGCCGTGAGCACGGCGGAAGGCTCCCCCGGATCGCCGCCGCCCTCGCGGTAGCGGGCGTCCCACCTCGTGCGATCGTCGTCCGACACGCTGTCCTCCTGTCCTGTTGGCCGCGCCGGGGCGAACACCGGTGAGCGCCCCTCGCTGGCGCGGAGCGTACCATCCTCCAGCGGGGCCGCTTCGGCGCGGGGCGACGGCGGCGGCCGGCGTCTTCTGGACGCGCGGCATGAGCTGGCCTAGCACGCCGGCGGTTTGCCATGCCCGAGTGCCTGACCCTGGCCCCGACCCCGGATCCCCGCCGCTTCCGCGCGCCCGACGGCGCGCTGCTCTCGCCGCCCGAAGGCTGGGTGTGCCTTCCCCCGGGCGACCCCGGGCTCACCCGCCGGGTGAAGCTCGCGGGCCCGTCCTGGATGGTCGTCGAGAAGCGCGGGAGAAAGACGTTCTCCCGGGGTCTCTGGGCGCCGGCCGCCACCATCGAGGCCGCCCGCGCTGCGCTCGAGGCCGAGCGCAGCACGCCCGCGTACGCAAAGAAGCGGGAGGCGGACGCCCGGCGGAGGGAGCGCGACCAGGAGGAGTACGTGCGCGAGTTCGAAGCGGCGGTGGCCGCGTTCCTCCGGTTCTCGCCGCGCTACGCGGCGCTCGCGCGTGCGATCGCGACCAAGGTGACGCTGCACGCCACGCCGGTCGGCAGCGGCACCGTCGCCCGCACCGAGCGGATCCCGGTCGCGCAGCGCGCCGAGTCGGCCGTGATCGCCTGGATGCGGCACCAGACCACGGCCTACGACGCGATGGTCATCCCGCGCGTGAAGGGGATGCGCCGCGAGGTGCGGCGCGAGCTCGCGCAGATCTCCCGCGCCATCCTCGATCTCCATCGCGGCGACGCGCCGCACGCGGGCGCGTCGTGCCCGCTCTGCGCGGCGCTCTGACGCGCGGGGCGGCGCGGGGCGAGCCCGTCACGCGCCGAGCAGCCCCTCGCCGACAAGCCGCGCGCGCAGCCCCGCGGCCCCGTCGAACACGTGCGCGCGCATCCCGACCGCGGCCGCCGCCTCGCAGTTCTCCGCGCGATCGTCGACGAACAGGCACTCGCCCGCGCCGACCCCGATGCGCGTCATGAGCCGATCGAAGAACTCGCGCGCCGGCTTGCGCACGCCCAGGTGATGGCTCGAATAGACCCCCTCGAACAGGACGTCGAGCGCGAACGCCTCGCGCACCTCCTCGACCCACACGGGGTAATTGCTCGCCACGAACCTGAGCGAGCGGCCCTCGAGCGACGCTACTATCTCCCGCACGCCGGGCAAGAAGCGATATCCCGCGCGGCGCACCCGGTTGAACGCGTCGAGGTCGAACGAGAACCCCTCGGCGCCTTCACGAAAGAACCGGCGAGCGAACTCGGCCTCATCGATCTCGCCGATCTCGAACGCAGGCCAGCACGTGGGGTCGCGGTGCTTTGCAATCTCGGGGGGCGCGGCGCGCGCGGCGGGCGCGGCGGACCGGATCGCCGCGGCGAGCGCCTCCCGGTACGGGTCGTAGAGGACGGTGTCCATCAGATCGAAACACACTGCGCGGACCATCAGGCGCGAACCGTAGCACCGGCGCGCGCCTGTGTGCGCATACAGGTCACACAGGCGCACAGGCGTGCGGCCACACGGGCGAGTTGCGCTGAGGGCGCGCGAGCCAGCGCGAGCCAACGCGAACCAGCGCAAACCAGCGCGAACCGACACGATGTCACGAAACTGATACGAACTTTGAGTAAGCGCATCTCGCAATGCGCTGCGCGATGGCTTATACTCGGCATGGGTGGCGAGTTCTCAGGAGCGTGGTCCGGCGATGCGCCGGCTCCTGAGGTCGCGTGTGGCGGTCTGCTTTGCTACCGGCGCGCAGCGCCGGCACTTACTTAAAAAGGAGTCAGGCCATGAGATTGCCTGCGATGGGCATTGCCTTGTTCACGGTCGCCGTGGCCAGCGCGGCGTGCGGCGGCGGTGGTGACGACGAGAGTCTCAATCAGAGCGGCTCGGGCGCCGGGAACAGCTCGGGTAATGGGAGCGGAGGCGACGACAACGGCTTCGGTTCAGGGGGGGTGACCTCGGGCAGCGGCGCCGGCTCAGGCGACCCCAGCAGCGGCGCAGGCCCTTCGACCGGGGCCGGCGAGGCGTGCGCCACGCAATCGGCCCAGGCCGGGCTCCAGCCCGTGTACCTGGCTGTCGCGTTCGACGTGTCAGGCAGCATGGGGATGAACGACAGGCCCTCGCACAGCAAGGAGCTCAAGTGGGATCCCGTCGTCGCCGCGACCAAGCAGTTCTTCAAGGATCCGGCGTCCGCGGGGCTCACCGCCTCGCTCACGTTCTTCCCCGGCGAGCGGCGGATGTGCGACGCCAGAACCTACCGCACGCCGGACGTCGAGATGACGCCGCTGCCCTCCGAGGCGTTCGGCGAGGCGATCGACGATGTCACGCCCGCGCGCGACGAAGACTGGCGCACGAGCACGCCGACGGCGTTCGTGGTCGACGGGACGGTGACTTTCATCGAGGCGCAGCGCCAGGAGAACCCCGGGAAGTACGCGCTCGTGCTCGTGACCGACGGCTACCCGCAGCGCTGCGGCGGAGACGCGGACAGCATCGAGGCCGTCGTCGAGCGCGTCGAGGGGGCGCGCCAGGACAACGTCCCGACCTACGTGATCGGGGTGGCGAACCCGCCGGAGGACGAGCCGGGGAACGTCGACAACCTGCGCGACATCGCCGTGGCGGGCGGCACGGGGAAGGCGTTCATCATCGAGACCGGCAACCCCGACGCGACCGCGACCGCGTTCAGGGCGGCGATCGACGAGATCCGCGGCGCCTCGGTGTCGTGCACGGTCGCGATCCCGGCCGCTCCCGACGGGCGGACGTTCGACAAGCAGCGGGTGCGCGTGACGTACACGAGCGGAGGGGGCCAGCCGAAGGCCGTCGCGTACGATCAGGAGTGCGCGAGCGCCGACGCCTGGCGCTACGACAATCCGTCGAACCCGACGCAGATCGAGCTCTGCGAGAGCGTGTGCGGCGCGATACAGTCCGATCCCGAGGCGTCCCTGGGCGTCGACTTCACCTGCGAGGACGTGATCGACATCCCGCAGTGATCGGCGGCGGGGGCGCTCCCTGATCCGGGCGCGCCCGCCGCTGGCGTGGCGCGTGGCGCGGGGCGCGCAGGCCCGCGTCGCGAGCGCTTCCCTCAGGGCGCGCAGGCGGCCTGTGGGCTGAAGAGCGCCGGGGCGAGGCCCCGGTAGTCTTCGTGGGGCACGCCGCCGCGGAGATCGCCGCCGAGCTTGTAATAAAAGCACCGCGAGGCGGGGATCCCGGCGGCCGTGTACGTCGCCACGTCGCTCGGCATGTTGCCGAAGCCGAAGGAGGGCACGATGCCCGTGCGCGCCTTGAGCCATCCGAGCTCGATCGTCTTGTACTCGGCCGCCGCGCCGCCGAACGCGCCGGTGACGCCGATGGTGGTGTGGAGGATGCCCGGCGGGAAGCCCTGCTCTCGCAGCCAGATCCGCGTGCTGCCCACGAGCCACTCGGGGCGCGCGGTCACATAGAAAAGGTAGATCCCGCTCTCGGCGAGGGCGCGCATCGCCTCCGCCGCGCCGGGGTGGGCGGCCGGCGGGCCGCCGCCGACGAGCTCGCTCACGACCGCCACCTCGCTCGACGTGAGCGTCCCGTCGACGTCGGTCACGGCCACCTGCGCGCCGGGCGGGAGGATCTCGATGAACAGATCCGCGCTCGTGGCGTCGCCGGCCACGGCGAGGTGGACGCGGTGCCGGCCGACCTCGAGGCGCCGGCCCGCGGCGAGGTCGATGTAGACGCGCCCGCCGGTGTCCGGGATCCCCTCCGTGGTCGGATGCGGGTGGTCGTCGTCGCTCGTCCGGAAGGTGCCGAGCCGCTCCCAGGCGCCGCTGCAGCCGCGGAGCAGGTAGGCCTCGACGTCCTCGTCCTCGAGATCGTCGTCCTGCGGCCCGTAAGCGAGCTTCGCGATGGCCCACTGGGGCCCGTCGGCGCGGGCGAAGAGGTCGCGCCCGCGGTGGCGCGGCCACCCGGCCGCGACGAGGCGCGAGCGCGTGTGTCTGAACCCGCGCGGCAGGGCAGCCGGCGGCGGCGCGTCGCAGGCCGGACGGGCCGAGCAGGCGCCTGCCCGGGGCCGCGGCGGCGCGGGAGCATCCGCCTGGCGCGGGTCACCGGCGCAGGCGACGAACGAGACGGCGGCGAGGACCAGCGGGGCGAGCGGGGCGGGGCGCAACATGTCCACGTATACCGCTACCGCGTTGGTCGTGGTCGTGAACGTGGTCGTGGTCGTGAACGTGGTCGTGGTCGTGGTCGTGAACGTGGTCGTGCGCCGGCCGACGTGAATCGTGGGAGTTGAGAGCGGCGATCTCCGAGTGACGTTCACGTTCACGATCGAGCCGTTGACGACCACGACCACGACCACGACCACGACCACGACGGTGATCGCTAGGGTTCAGGTCCAGAAGCCGGTCGGCTGCCCCAGGAGCGCGGCGCCGACCTGGCCGAACCAGCCCTCTGCGGCGGCGGCGTGCTGCGAGAAGGTGTGAATGTCCCGGAACCGCCGTTGCACGGGCGAGGCGTTCCGGGCGACTCCGCCTCCGCCCGCCTGATAGCAGGCGTCCACGGCCCGGGCGGTCACCTCCGTCACCCAGGCCAGGGCGCCCGAGATCCGCGGCGCCATCGCGAGGGCGGCGCCGGGGTTGTTCACGCACGCGTCCCAGAGCTCGTCCCCCGCGTCGCGCAGCAGGGCGCGCGCCGCGCGGACGCTCGTCTCGGCGCGGCCGAGGTTCACCTGGAACAGCGGAGAGTCCGCCAGCTGGGCGCGCGCATACAGCCGCTTCTTGCCCGAGCTCGCGAGCGTCACGACGTCGTCGAGCGCTCCCTGGGCGATCCCCACGGCCACGGCCCCCATGTGGAGCACGAAGTGCAGGACCGGCGCGGCGAAGCCCGGCCCGGCCACCGACGGCTGGCCCCGGAAGATATCGAACGTGTTCGCCTCGGGGCAGAAGGCCCCTTCCAGCGCGATGTCGTGGCTGCCCGTGCCGCGCAGGCCGAGCACGGACCAGGTGTCGATGATGCGCGCCTCGCTCGCCGGGAACAGCATGCCCCGCATCTCTGGCACCTCGAGCGCCTCGCCCGCAGGGCCCATCCGCGGGCGGCCGCCGTCCATGATCACGCAGTTCCCGAACAACCAGCTGGCGTGCTCGCAGCCGCTCGCGAAGCTCCAGCGCCCGGTGACCCGGTAGCCGCCGTCCGTCGCGTGGGCTTCCCCCTGCGCGTTGAAGCCGCCGCCGATGATCACGTCCGGCCCGCCGGCGTAGATGGCGTCGAAGCGCTCGCGCGGCAGGAGCGCGAAGAGGTTCGGGCTCTCCGAGCCGATCATCACGGTCCAGCCGGTGGCCCCGTCCGCCCGGGCGAGCGTCTCGAGGACGTCCATCCCCGTGCGCAGATCGACCTCGTGGCCGCCGTGGCTCCTCGGCACGAACATCCGGAAGCAACCCGCCGCCTTGAGCTGGCCGAGGAGATCCGCGGGGAGGCGCCGCGCCTCCTCGATCTCCGCGCTCCGTGAGGCGATCGCGGGGGCCAGGTCACGGACGGCATGCAGCACCTTCGCGGCGTCTTCGTTCTTCATCGCTCGCTCCTTGAGATCGGGGGTTGGCGGAGCCCGTGAAGGCCCGGCAAAACGGCTCATCGTACGGCGGTTCTGGCGCTCCGCGCGGACTTTCGGCCCCCCTCCGCCGGGAGGAACGTCATCGCGGGTCGGTCACGCGGCCCATGAACAGCACGGTGCCTGTCGCGACGTCGCGGATCAGGAACACGAACGGGTGATCCGCGCGGAACACCTGGGGCAGCGCCGGGGCCGACCGTGTCGTCATGACGACCCCCGTGGCCGCGGCGGCCTCGGTCCCTTCCTCGTTGACCTCCACGAACGCCTTGTGGCGGACCTGGGAGATGAAGAGCGGCTCCGCCCTCGTGATCCCGGTAAAATCGGCCTTCTTGTCGTCGAACGCGAGCGGCATGCCCAGCGCGCTCAGGGTCGCCGACAGCTCGATCTCGGCGGTCATCTTGAAGCGCGGGAGCGCCACGTCGACCCGCGCCGGATGGAGCGCCTCTACGTACGCCTTGAGCTCCCCCGCTGCCAGGCGCTGCTCCACCTTGGCCAGCCCGTCCACCTGCGCGGGCAGGACGACGACCATGGCAAGCCGGCGCTCGGGGCTCTGCGCCTCGTACGCGAGCTCCAGCACCGACGCGTCAGCGGCCTTTCCAAAGCCCGCCAGGAGCGTCTTGCGCATCATCGGCACGGCCGGCGCCGTCCCGGGCTTGACCGTGAACGGCTCGTTCTTGGTGGCCTGCTTGTCGAACGGCGTCGCCCACTTCCCCTTGAAGTAGACGGCGTTCGTGAGGACGAGCCGTGTGAGACCGGTGATGCTGCCGGCGGGCATCAGGTCCTTGATCTTCCCGTTCGTCTGTTGTTCGACCCATTGATTGATGCGCCCCCGCGCCGGCTCGCTCCCGCCCTTGAAGTCGACGAGCTCGATCCCGGCCCCGTAGTGCTGCTGGGTGGTGCTCTGGAACGCGGGCTCGATCGGCAGCCCGGCCTGGCCCCACAGCCGGTTGGCGATCCGGAGCTCGGGCCCCTTGGGCCCGGTCGCCAGCGCCAGCTCCTTGAGGAGCCCGGCGAACGCGGGGTGGAGCGCCTCGGGCGGGAGGGTGAACTCGAGCGTCTTCGCCATCTGAGCCGCCGTCTCGCCGCGGGCGCCGGCGTAGGTCATGGCCAGCGCCGTCGAGATGCTCGCCGGCGAGAAGAAGAGCTTGTCTTTCGTGGCGGCGAGCTTGCCGTAGAGGCGCTGCGCGAACGCGGCGTTCGTGTCCGCGAGCGCCGTGGCCGGCGGCGGCGGATCCGGCTGCTGTGCGTCCGGCAGGGCGGGCTCGCTCGGCCCAGGGGCCGCCGCCTCGGAGGCCGGCTTCGCGCCGGGACAGACGTGCTCCCACCGGCACGCCCCGCCCTCGGCGCGCGTGCACTGCGGGCTGCCGGTGGAGCCGTCGTCGCAGACGCGGGCGATCATCGCGAGGGGGCCGCAGTCGGCGGGCTGGCACGCGGACGCGCTCGGGGCCGGCGCGGCCGGCGGGACGCTATCCCGGGCCTGACATCCGAGCCCCAGCAACGTGCACAGCGCTGTCGTGAAGAACGAGATCGGTCTGGCCATGGCGCTGCGGTACCAGCGCCCGAGGCTGGTGGGAAGCTCGACCCGCCGCCGCGCGGCGCGCGTCGTCAGAAGTTGTGGATGAACGTGAACCGGCCGGCGAGCTTGTACTTCTCCTCGATCTGGCTCTCCTTCTGCGTCTCGTAGCCGACGTACAGGAGCAGCTTGTTTCCCGTGCCGTAGTTCAGCCCGATCACGCCGCCGACCTGCAGGCTGGCGAGGCCGCTCTCGTCGACGTCCGCACCGGCGGTCAACGGGTCGTCCTCGAGCGCGACCTCGTTGAGGTCGACCGTGGCCTCGAGGTGCGGGCCGATGCCGAAGTCGTCGATGGGGTAGTAGAGCAGGAAGTCCCGCGTGTAGACGTAGTTCTGGACGCTCTCGTTGAACATGCTGGAGAACGACCCCAGGATCCACGACTCGAAGTAAACGGGCTTCGAGTCGACGAAGGTGAACAGCTGCGGGGCGACCAGCGCCGCCGGCTGCATCGTCATGAAGTTGAACGAGAAACCCACCATCGGGTTGATGATGACAGGGCCCATCGTGAAGGCGGGGCCGATGTCGAACTCCGCGGTTCCCAGCGTGGTGAGGTAGATGTCGCTCGAGAGGCTGATGGGGCCGACCTGGTGCGTGGCGCCGGCCCAGAGCTGGAGACCGAGGCTGTCTGCGTCGAAGCGGAACCAGCTCGGGATCTGGCTCGCCTGCGGCGCCGGCGCGGCGGGCTCCGCCGCGGGCGTCGGCGCGGCCGTCGCCCCGGCCGCGGCCGCTGCGTCTGGATCAGCCGGGGGCGGCGCGGGATCCTGAGCCCAGGCGGCCGGCGACGCGAGCAACCCCACGACGCAAGCGAGCGCCGAGCAACATCTCCGCATATCGTTCTCCATCATCGAATTGCCTCCTCTGCGCAGCATGAGGTGAAAGCAACATGAAACGTGAGAGCAACATGAAACGTGAGAGCAACATGAAACATGAGAGCAACATGAAACGTAGCGGCAGTCGGTCGACACTAACGTAATGGAGAGCGGTTAGGCAAAGCCGATGTGCACGGGAAGCCCCCGAGCGGCGCGCGCGGCGGCGTGGCCTGCCCGCGCCGGCGCACCTCGCTGGCCACAGGCGTCGATCGGGCAGGGGAGCGGCTTGAGCCGTCGGCGGCGCTCGACCGGGCGAGGGTGCCGTTTGCCGAGGGCCGGGGGCGCGCAGGGGGAGAGGGCCTGCGCGTGGTTTGAGAGGAGGATCACAGGGGGATGTGCTGGATGCCCGCGGCCGCCCCGAGCGACGCCAGCGCGGCGGCCCCGACGAGGAGCAGCGTCATCTTCAGCAGCGTCCCCTCGATCTGGTCGGTGACGAGGCCGTCGACGCCCTGGGCGAGCTCGTCCCGCACCTTCAGCAGGTCGATGCCGCCTCCCTGGTTGGCCTCGTTGCGGAAGCGCGCCAGCGTCAGCGTCTCGATGGTCCCGAGCAGCTGCGCCTCGATCCTGCGCCGCAGGAACCCCCGCACGCCGCCCCCTGTCGGCGCGGCCTGCACCCTGTGGATCACGGCGAGGCGCAGGCGCTTCACCGCCTCGTTGAGCGGGACGCGCTCCACCGCCTGCGCCATCCGCCCGCCGCGGGCGCCCGCCTCGGCCTGCTCGGAGACGCCGAGCAGCCGCTCGAACACGGAGCTCACGAGCGTCCCGCCGAGGCGCTTCGCCCGCACGATCTGCAGGATGCCGGTGCCGAGCGCCCGCTTCCACGACAGCGTGAAGCCGATCACGGCGGAGAGCGCGAGCGCCGCGACGGCCGCCAGCGCCCCGCGCAGCGCCGAGCCGTCGGCCGCGATGGCATACGACGAGGCGGCGAGCACGAGGGCCAGGAACGACATGGCCGCGGCGGTCAGGAAGAAAGAGCGGAGCGCAGGTCCCAGCGCACCGGCGACACCTTGCGCGAACGGTCGAAGATCCATGACCGCTCAGCTGACCACGCCCGCCGCGCGGCGAAAATGCCGAACGTGGCGGGCGCGCGTCGATCACGTCGAGCGCGGGGAGCGGGCCCGGAGGGCGCCGCTCCCGGCTCACCGGCTCAGATGACGCCGAACTTCTTGCCGACCTTCTCGAACGCCTCGAGCGCGTGATCGAGGTGCTTGCGCTCGTGGGTCGCCATGTAGCTCGTGCGGAGGACCTGCTGCTTGGGCGGGACGCCGGGCGTGATGAACGGATTCACGTAGAGCGAGTAGTCGTCGAGGAGCGACTTCCACATCATCACGGTCTTGAGATCGTCGCGGATGTAGATGGGGATGACGGCCGTCTCGGTCTTGCCGAGCTCGAAGCCGAGCCGCTGCAGCTCCGTGCGCATGTACGTGAAGTTCTCGCGGAGCTTCTCCTGGCGCCAGGGCTCCTCCTGCATGACCTCGAGCGAGGCCATGGCGGCGGCCACGCAGGGCGGCGCGGCGCTCGCCGCGAAGAGGAAGCTGTAGGCAAAATGCTGAATGTAATCGAGCACCTTTCGCTCACCGACGAGCCAGCCGCCGATCGAGGCGAGCGACTTCGAGAAGGTGCCGCCGATGAGGTCGACCTCCTTCTCGAGGCCGAAGTGCGCGGCGGTGCCGCGGCCCCCGGGGCCGATGACGCCGAGCGCGTGCGCGTCGTCGACGAGGAGCCGCGCCTTGTGCTTCTTCACCACCTCGACGATCCCGGGCAGACTCGCGATCTCGCCCTGGGCGCTGAAGACGCCGTCGGTGATCACGAGGGCGCCCTCGGTGTCGGCGATCTCGGAGAGCGCGCTGTCGAGCGCGGCGGGATCGCTGTGCTTGTAGCGCACCATCCGGGCGCCGGCCGCCTGCGCGAGCCGCACGCCGTCGTAGATGGATGCGTGATCGTCCTTGTCGATCATCGCGACGCTCCGCTTGTTGCTCAGGAGCGCCGAGATGGTCGCGATGTTCACCTGATAGCCCGTCGTGAACACGAGCCCCGCCTCCTTGCCGTGGAAGGCGGCGAGCTTCTGCTCGAGCTCGTTGTGGAGGCGCATCGACCCGTTCACGAGCCGCGAGCCAGTCATGCTGGTGCCGTATTTGTCGATGGCGTTCCGCGCGGCTTCCCGCACCTTCGGGTGGGTCGTCAGCCCGAGGTAGTTGTTCGAGCCGAGCATGATCACGGTCCGGCCCTCGAGCTGCGCCTCGGGGCCGTTGTTGAAGTCGAGCGGGCGGAAGAAGGGGTAGACGCCCATGGCGCGGGCGTTGTCCGCGGTCATGAACTTGTACGCCTTCTCGAACACGTCGCGCCCGCCGATCCGCGACAGCGACGTCCGCGCCGCCATCTGGGTCGCGAGCTGCTGCTCGGCCGCCGCGGCCACGTAGGTGCCGGCGCCGTTCGAGCCCGCGCCGTTCGCGCCCACGCCGTTCACGTGCGTGCGGGCGGCGGTGCGCTCGGCGGTACGCTCGCGCAGCGCGTCGCTGCTCGCCGTGTCCTCCACGACGGACAGCCCCGCGCCGCCCGCGCCGCCCGCGGCGGGCTGGCGGGCCGCCGCGCGGGACGGCGTCGCCACGTGGACGCCGGCCTCGTCGTCGAGCGCGGGATCGATGTTCGGGAGCGCGTGCCCGTTGAGCAGGATGTCCCAGGCCTCCGCGGCCCGCTCCCGGGCGGCGCGCAGGCGGTTCTTCGCGTCCATGACCCCCGTGGCGAGCCGCATCACGCGATCGTTGCTGACGACACGGACGACCACGCCCGACGAGGTGAGCTTCTTTGCTTGGTCGACCAGACGATCCTTCATCCTCATGCCCTGGCTCCTCACGCGATCGAATTAAGGGGCGCGGTCCTGTCCGCGAAAGCCGCTCCGGCGTGCAGGATCGAGGCCTCTCGGGCCCCAGCTGGTTCCCTGCGCGTGTCGCCGCTAAAGCAGCCTGCGCGGGCCGCGTCAACTGCCACCACCGCGTCGTCCCGGCGTGCCGCGAGCGCCGCGAAGCGCCGTCGCCGCGCACGCGCATTCCGCGTCGCGCAGGGGCGTTCGCGTGGTGCGCGGCGACGTTCGCAGAGCTCGCCCGCCGGGGGCCCGCGCGCGCTGCGCCCGACTCCCAAACACCGCGGATGACAGGCTGCGGCAGGGGCAAAGACGCAACTCGTTGCGGAGTGGTGCGCGCCGGTGTAGGAAAAGTTTTCAGGGTGTATGCGCCGTGTCCTAGTCGTTGACGACGAAGAAAACCTGCGCCTCGTGGTGCGCACCTTCCTCAAGCGGGATGGCTACGAAGTCGAGGCGGTCTCGAGCGGCGAGGAGGCGCTCGCGATGGTCGAGACGTTCGGGCCCGACGTCATCCTGACCGACGTGCGGATGCCCAGGATGGGCGGGCTCGATCTGCTGGCGACGCTGAAGGCCAAGGGCAACGAGGCCACGGTCATCGTGATGAGCGCCTACGGCAACGTCGACCTGGCGATCGAGGCGATGAAGGCGGGCGCCTACGATTACCTCCAGAAGCCGTTCAAGGCCGAGGAGGTGCTGCTCACGCTCCGCAAGGCCGAGGAGCGGGAGGCGCTCCGCCGCGAGAACCGCGTGCTGCGCCAGGAGATCCGGCGGGAGAACCTCTTCGAGGAGATCCTCGCGAAGAGCCCGCCGATGCAGGTGATCTTCAAGACGATCGCGAAGGTCGCCGACTACAAGACCACGGCGCTCATCACGGGCGAGAGCGGCGTCGGCAAGGAGCTCGTGGCCCGGGCGATCCACCGGCGGTCGAGCCGCCGCGGCGGTCCGTTCGTCGCGGTCAACTGCGGCGCCATCCCGGAGAACCTGCTGGAGAGCGAGCTCTTCGGGTACAAGCGGGGCGCGTTCACCGACGCGGTGAACGACAGGGCGGGGCTGTTCGAGCAGGCGAACCACGGCACGCTGCTGCTCGACGAGATCGGCGAGCTGCCGCTCCCGCTGCAGGTGAAGCTGCTCCGGGTGCTCCAGGAGGAGACGCTCCGCCGGCTGGGGGACAGCAAGGACATCAAGGTCGACGTCCGCATCCTCGCGGCGACCCACCGCGACCTGATGGCCGAGACGCAGGCCGGCCGGTTCCGCGAGGACCTCTTCTACCGGATCAACGTGCTCCCGATCGCGATCCCTCCGCTCCGCGAGCGGCGGGAGGACATCCCGATCCTCATGGATCACTTCCTCGCGAGGAACAACGCGCGGTTCGGCATCAACATCCGCGGCTTCGAGCCCGAGGCGAGGCGGCTGCTCCTGGAGTACCGCTGGCCGGGCAACGTGCGGGAGCTGGAGAACACCGTCGAGCGCGCCATGGTGCTCTGCGAGGGCGAGCGCATCGGCGAGGCCGACCTGCCCGAGCGGATCCGCGAGGCGCGCGATCCGATCCAGATGCAGCTGACGAGCGGCGAGCTGTCGATCAAGAAGACGTCCCGCGTCATCGAGGAGATCCTCATCCGGCGCGCGCTCCAGAAGACGAAGGGCAACCGGACCAAGGCGGCCGAGGTGCTGGAGATCAGCCACCGGGCGCTGCTCTACAAGATCAAGGACTACCGGATCGATCTCTGACGACGACGGGCCGGCTGGGAATCGACGGGGACGACGCGACGACTGTGGGCGATGTTCCAGATCCGGCCGAGTCGAAGATCGGTATTCTCCAGATGTCCGGGCGAGGCTCGCGCCGATGCATGGGTCAACGCGTGACCGCGCGCGTGACGACAACCAGGCGCGGGCGGCACAACAGCTCTCTTGCGCCCGTCGCTTCAGGCGGCTACGTCGTCCCGCTCCCCCATGAAGAAGAATTACGTTCTCGACGCGAACGTCCTCCTCCACGATCCGCACGCGATCTTCAGGTTCGAGGACAACGACGTCATCATCCCGATCTACGCGATCGAGGAGATCGATCAGTTCAAGCGGGAGGGCTCCGAGCGCGGGCGCAACGCGAGGACGATCGCCCGGCTGCTCGACGAGGTCCGCGGCGCCGGGACGCTCGCGACCGGGGTGCTGCTCGAGAGCGGCGGAACGCTGCGGATCGCGATCCCGGAGCGGCGGCCGGAGCTGCTCGTGGGGCTGGAGTCCGGATCGCAGGACAACGCCATCCTTCAGACGGCGATCGACATCCGCGATCGGCACAAGGATCGGCCGACCATCTTCGTGACGATGGACACGAACCTCCGGATCCGCGCCGACGCGCTCGGGATCCCGGCGGAGACGTACGAGAACCAGCGGGTGCACGACCCGGCCATCGAGCAGTCGGTGGTGGAGCTCGAGGTGCCCGGCGCCGAGGTCGACGCGTTCTTCCAGAACGGCTTTCTCGCCGGCGCCAACCTCGCGGATTTGTTGCCGAATTCTGCGGTGCTGCTCCGCGACGCGGGGGCGCCGAGCCACACGGCGCTCGGCCGGTTCGACGCGGCGCGCGGGCAGATCGTCGCGCTCCGCGTCGGGCGGGAGGGGGTGATGGGGGTCCGGCCGCGCAACAAGGAGCAGGCGTTCGCGCTGGACCTCCTGCTCGACGATTCGGTCCGGCTGATCACGCTGATCGGCAAGGCCGGGACGGGCAAGACGCTCCTCGCGCTCGCGGCGGCGCTCAAGCGGACGACCGAGGACAACGCCTACAGCAGGCTGCTCGTGAGCCGGCCGATCATGCCGCTCGGGCGCGATCTGGGCTTCCTTCCGGGCGACGTGGACGAGAAGCTGAACCCGTGGATGCAGCCGATCTTCGACAACCTCGAGTTCCTGTTCTCGAACGGCGGCACGAGGCCGGGGCGCGACGCGCGCGGCTTCGTGGAGCTCCTGGAGAGCGGGCAGATCCAGGTCGAGCCGCTGACCTACATCCGGGGGCGCAGCCTGCCGCACCAGTACCTCATCGTGGACGAGGCCCAGAACCTCACCCCGCACGAGGTGAAGACGATCATCACGCGGTGCGGCGAGGGGACCAAGATCGTGCTGACCGGCGACCCTCAGCAGATCGACAACCCGTACGTGGACCACGCGTCGAACGGCCTGCTCGTGGTGGCGGAGCGGTTCAGGCGCGAGCGCATCGCGGGTCACGTGGTGCTCGCCAAGGGCGAGCGCAGCGAGCTCGCGGAGCTCGCGGCGAACCTGCTCTGAGGCGGGCGGCGCCGGGCGCGCGGCGCTCTCACGAGGCGGGGGCGCACGGGGCGGGGGCGTACTTGGAAGGAGCGGCGGGCCGTGGCGCGGCGTCCTCGAGCTAGATCGGCCGAGCGGCCGGCGCCTCCGGCGTGGGTGCCGGACGCGGATCGGCTCCTCGGCGCCGCGGCGCGGCGGATCCGCGTCGTCGGGTCGAGCACGCCGGTGAACCTCGTCGAGGAGCTCGCGCGGCTCGCCGCCTCCTGGGCTCGGAGCGGCGGGGAGCTCCCGCGGTTCGCCTACGCGCCCGCGCAGGACCACAGCGATCTCCGGAAGGCGATGGAGGCGGCGGCCGAGCGCCTCGCCGGGCAGGGCGAGCTCGGCGCGGTCTACGCCGGCCGCGCGAGCGAGCTCGCCGCGGAGGCCGCCATCTGCGAGGCCGCGGGCGGGGCCGGGTGCTGGGCCGCCGCGCGCCGCCGCTACGCCGCGCGCGACGCGTTCGACGAGCAGGCGGACGCGCTCGCCGCGGCCTGGGTCGAGCAGGAGGCGGGCGCCGCGTCGAGCGACGAGGAGCGGGTGCGGAGCGATGACGCGCGCTCGCCCCGGTCGCTCGTGTCGCGGATGCGCCGCGAGATCGGGGAGTGGCGCCTGCCCCTCCGGGTCGTGATCGCCGACATCGCGCCGCTCGCCGCGACGGGCGACGGGGTGATCCAGGTCGCGCGGGGGCGCATGCTCACGCGCGACGACGTCGAGCGCACGGTGCTCCACGAGATCGAGGGGCACGCGGCGCCCAGCGTGCGCGCCGCGGCGCTCCCGCTCGGGATCTTCGCGATCGGGACCGCGAACGGGGGCGACGATCAGGAGGGCTGGGCGCTCGCGCGAGAGCGCGCCGCGGGGTACCTGGTCGGCGCCCGCCGGATCGAGCTCGGGCTGCGCCACCTCGCCGCGCGGAGCGTCGAGCGCGGCGCGGGCTTCGTCGAGACCGCGCGGCTCCTCGAGGCGCGCGGCGCGCGCTCCATGGGGGACGCCCTGCGCATCGCGGCGCGTGTCCACCGGGGCGGCGGCCTCGCGCGGGAGGTCGTCTACCTGCCGGCGCTGCTGCGGGTCGAGGCGCTGCTCATGGAGCAGCCAGCGCTGGGGCCGGTGCTCGCCTCGGGCCGGGTCTCGGTGGGCGCAGCAGCGTCGCTCTCGTCCTGGGCGAGGGAGAGGTGAGGGATCGTGGCTGCCCAGCTCGACCGGGGTTGCCCGCCTCGATCGGGAGGATGGGAAGCCGGGAACAAAAGTCCGATCCTCGCTGAACTTCGCACCTTCCTGTGAAGCCGATCCCATGAAATGAAGGCATCGCCGGCCGGGTGAGGAGCGGGCGAGAAAGGGGGCTGCGTGAAGGGAAGGATCACTCCAGCCGTGCGAGCACGGCATGGAACGCGCTTGACGTGGTGGCCGGCGGGCGGGCTGCCTCGCGCGTGTGGTCGCATCCGGGTCGACCGCGCGGCGTGCGGCGGCGGTCCTGGGCGCGGATGGGCTGGTGGGCGGAGGCGGGCATGAACTCGAAGAAGGCCATGGAGAGGGAACCCAGACGGCCGCCGAGGGGAGGCGAGGCCCCGACGGTGGTCCTCAAGGGTGACCTCCATGTCCTGGATCTCGGCGCGGGCCTGATGCTCGACGTGTTCATCAACGTCGAGGGGCGCCTGACGACCTTCGTCAGCCTGGATGGCCAGCTCATCGCGGAGCTCCGCGTTACGGGTCTCGCCTGAGGTCCCGGGCCGATCAGGGGCCCGAGAACTCCCGGACGACGCGGAGGATGCCCTCCCCGTAGCTCGAGATCTTCGCCTGCCCCATGCCGCGCGCGAGCGCGAGGTCGTCGAGCGACGCGGGCCGGATCCGCGCGATCTCCCGGAGCGTCCGGTCGTGCGCGATGACGTAGGCGGGCAGCGACTTCTCCTTCGCGAGCGCGGCCCTGTGGGCCCGGAGCGCCTCGAACAGCGGCACGTCGCGCTCCTCGAGCTCGACGCCGGGCTCCGCTTGCGCGCGCGAGGCGGGGAGGGGGGCGCCCGGCGCAGGGCGCGCCGCGTCGTCGCGGGTCGCGGCGGACGAGAGCGCCTGCGGGGCCGGCTGCGTGCGCGCCCGCGGGGAGGGCGCGGCCGCCGGCGAGCGCGCAGCGGACGGGCCCGGCGCCGCGCGGCGCGGCCGCCGGCGCGCGGCGGGGACCGGGAGCCGCACCCGCGCGGGCACGTCTCCGCGCATCACGCGCCAGCCCGCCGGCGTGATGAGGGGGACGGGGAACTCGCCGGTCGTGAGATCGATCCACGCGTTGGCGAGCAGCGCGCGAAGGATCGACATCGCCTCGTCGTGGCTCTTCCTCTCGAGGACGCCGAACGTCGAGAGCCGGTCGAGCCCCATGCGGCGGACGCGCTCGTTCGACTCGCCGATCAGCATCGACGCGACCGCCTGCATCCCGGCGCCGCCCTTTACCCGCGCGACGCCGGCGAGCGCGCGGCGCACGAGGTCGTTGTCGCGGGCGAGCGCGGCCGGGTCGCTCGCCTCGAGGGCGTCGACCTCCAGGCAGACGTCGCAGTGGCCGCAGCCGCCGAGCGACTCTGCCTCGTCGCCGAAGTAGCGGAGGATGAAGTCGTGCCGGCACGTCGCGGCGTCGACGTAGCGGAGCAGCTCGCGGAACAGCCCCCAGGCGCGCGCGGCGTCGTCGGCGCTCGCCTCGACGCCCCCCTCGCCGAGCTGGCAGAGCCGGCGGCGCAGCGCGATGTCCGCGGGCGCGAACAAGAGGAGGCCGCGGGCCGGGGCGCCGTCCCGCCCGGCGCGGCCGACCTCCTGGTAGTACGCCTCGATCGACGACGGCGGCTGGGCGTGCACGACGAGGCGGACGTCGGGGCGATCGATCCCCATGCCGAAGGCGTTCGTGGCCACGACCACGGAGAGGCTGCGATCGGCGAAGCCCGCCGAGAGGCGGGCGCGGGACTCGGGGGCGAGCCCGGCGTGGTACGCTTCCGCGTTCCAGCCAGCGTCGCGGAGCGCCTCGGCGAGGCGCTCGGCTCCCTTGCGGGTGGCCGCGTAGACGATGCCCGCCCCGCGGGGCCGGCCGGGATCGCCGAGGGCCTCCAGCAGCGCGCGCGCCGTGCGGCGCCCGGCCTCGCGCGGGCCGTCGACCGCGGAGACCTGCAGGTGGAGGTTGGGCCGGGCGAAGCCGCGCAGGATCACCTTGGGCGGCGGCTCCTCGGGGCCGCGCCCGTTCACCGCATCACCGCCGCCGTCGCCCGCGCCGTCGGGCGCGGGCAGCGGCCAGCCGAGCCGGCGGATGATCTCGTCGCGCGCGTCGGGGGTCGCCGTCGCGGTGCAGGCGAGGACCCGGGGCGGCCGGAGCCGCGCGAGCGCGGCGCCGATGCGCAGGTAGTCGGGCCGGAAGTCGTGCCCCCACTGGACGATGCAGTGCGCCTCGTCGACGGCGACGAGCGAGAGGCGGCTCGCGGCGAGCGCCTCGAGGAACCCGTCGAGGGCGAGGCGCTCGGGCGCGGCGTAGACGAGCTTGTACTCGCCGCGGCGGAGGGCGGCGAGGCGGCGGCCGTTCTCCTCGCGCGCGAGGCTGGACGCGATGAACGTCGCCGGGATGCCGCGCGCCTCGAGGGCGCGGACCTGATCTTCCATCAGGGAGATGAGCGGGCTCAGGACGAGCGCCGTGCCGGCCAGGGCGACGGCCGGGAGCTGGTAACAGAGCGACTTGCCGCCGCCGGTCGGGGCGACCACGAGGACGCGCCCCGCGCCCCCGAGCAGGGCCTCGATCGCCTCGCGCTGCCACGGCCGGAACGCGGCGATGCCGAACCGCTCCGCGAGCACGGCGTCGAGCGACGGCGGCGGGCTCTCCGGCGGGCGCAGCGGGGAGGGGGCGAGGCGCTCGGTCACGATCGGCGAGGGGCGTTCAGCGAGGACCATGGCGGCGTCATCGAGCGAGCGCCGTGCCTGCCGAGAGCCCTAGCATTTTCGCGCGCTTGCGTCGCCCGGTGGGTGGCGGCGCCATGGCGGTGATCAGGCCTGGACGACGCCGATGCCCTTGGCGAGCGCTTCCATGTCGTCGAAGTGATAGACGTGGCGACCGCTGCGCCCGTCGAGCGCGGCGGCGACCATCGCGCCGGCGACGGTCCTCGCGTCGATGGGCCGGTACCTGCGCAGGCCGCCCTTCATCGTGAACCGGAGCGTCTGCGCCGCCGCGACGCCGATGGCCTCGCCCTTCCTGACCTCGCCCCGCTCGCCGAGGAGCAGGCTCGGCCTGAGGACGTGGACCGCCGCGAAGCTCGCCGCCGAGAGCTCCTGCTCGAGCTCGCCCTTCACGCGCAGGTAGAAGCTGGTCGAGCGCGGGTCGGCGCCCACGGAGGAGACCAGGACGAACTGCTTCACCCCGGCCTTCTCGGCGAGCCTGGCGACGGTGATGGGGTAGCGATAATCGATCTCGTAGAAGGCCTCTTCGGAGCCGGCCTTGGCGATCGTCGTCCCGAGCGCACAGAACACGTCGCTCACGCCGGCGAAGTCCGCGCCTTCGAGCCGGTCGAAGTCGACGATGCGCTGCGAGAGCCGCGCATCCTCGATCGGGGCCGGGCGGCGGAGCAGGGCGACGACCTTCGTGTACGCTGGCTGTTGCACGAGGAGGCGCAGGCAGTGGCCGCCGACGAGGCCCGTTCCTCCCACGATGAGAGCTGTCTTGTCGACCGTCATGTCTTCCATGTCCGTGCGGAATCATCCGCGGAGAGCGCCGCCGCGGGGATCCACAGCCGTACCACGCAGCGTAACGCAAGCGGCGCGCGAACCATAGCGGCCGGCCGTGCAGGGCGCGCGCGGACCGACGGCGCGGCCCCCCCCACGCTTCCTTTCCTGGTGTGTCCGGGCGCTACATGCTCTGTCCTTGGACAGTCGGGCGCCAGTCACGCGCCGCGCTCGCCCGGAGCAGCATAGACGGACGACCGCAGCGCTCCATCGAGCTGCTGGCTCTGGAGATGGCCGTACCCTGAAGGGGGGATGATCGCACATCTCCTGTGATCCCGCGGGCGCATCTCAAAGCGAGCGTGCGAGATGTGCCTTGAGCGGGGCGCCCGTCGACTGCGCCGCGGCGGCGCTGGGCCCCCGCGCGGGTCCTCACGTGAGCGGCGCGCTGGCGACCTTCTGCGAGCGCTTCGCGCGCTGGGCGTGGAAGGCCTTGACCGCCATCGGGATGACCAGCTCCCGGTGCTTGGGTACCAGGTTGTTCGGCAGCTGCTCGACTGGCCACCAGGTGCCCGTCGCCGGGACCTCGGCGAGCTTCGCCTGATGGACCCGGGAGAGCATCCAGCCGCGCGCGGCGGCCGAGAAGTAGTCGCCGACGAACGTGAAGTCGGAGATCGTCATCCCGACCCGGTGGAGGACGTGCTCGGGCTGCTCGCCCGGCGAGAGGACGCTGCCAGGGCAGCACCACTCTCCAGGGCCTGCCGCCGACGCTCCGCGCTGTGTCAGGAGCACCTCGAGGGCGCCAGAGTCCGCGTTCCTCCGGAGGCATACGGCGTCCGCGGCGAGGTGGATGGGGAGCCGGGAAAGAGCGTTGATGAGCGAGCTGCCGAGCGGCTCCCGTGGATCGACGTACCCGAGGAGCCAGCCGGCCATCGACTTGATGAGCCTCATCTGGGCACCCTCCGCGAGCGCGTGCGGCGGGGCCGCTGGAGCACCGCCCGCCGGGCGTTCAGGCGAGCGTGTCGGCGCTGTTCAGGGCTGGACGTCGTGCCAGGGTCGTTCTTCGCGCTGCTGCCGGGGCGGCGCGGCCTGGTCGATGGGATCGAGGTTCGAGTTGGATCTTTCATAGAGGTTGCTGCGTTGGTGTCGTTGTGCGTTGTTGCGTCATGTTGGACAGGTTCAGATCTTCATGTCGTTTCTCCTGGGATGTCGGGCTGCGCCGACGACGTTGATGAGCCTACAATGCGCTCTGTTTCTTTGTCGTTTCAGTCGTGCAGCTCGGACGTGAATCGTTGTCCTGCGTCGTCGCTCGCGTGTCTCGTCGAGCTCCTGACGCCGGTGTTCGGGTGTCGTGGGTGAGAGTCGCTGGTGCTCCGGGCAGCGCGAGCGCGCGTGCGTTCGCCGGGGCATCGATGACATCGAGGTGTCAGCCGGGCAGCCGTCGCGTTGTCCGCGCTGGCCCGCCGGCCTCATCCTCGTCGGCGCCCTCGGTCACCTCCGCATCGACGTCGATGACCTGCCATGACGCCGGTTGCCCGCGGGACGCGCGAGCGCGCCCCTCGGCGCGCTCGCCGAACGGTCCGCCGCCCAGGTCGATGACCCTCATGCTGAAGAACGCGCCGTCGCCGGGGCCGCCAACACCGATGCCGGCGGCGCTCGCCGCGGCCACCCGCCGCTCGAACCGCTCCCGCACCACCGCCGCGATGCGGCGGCGCACCGGCGGGAGCAGGAGCAGGAGCCCTGCCACGTCGGTCAGCACCCCCGGCGTGACGAGCAGGGCCGCCCCGAGGAGCACGAGGAGCCCTCCCGTGAGCCCCTCGTCCGGGACGCGCCCCGCGGCCATCGCGCCGCGCCACGAGGCGAGCACCTTGAGCCCCTCGCGCTTCGCGAGCGCTGCGCCGAGGACCGCCGTCCCGAGCGCGATCGCCACGGTAGGCCAGAAGCCGATGACGTCGCCGATCGACAGGAGGAGCCAGAGCTCCAGGATCGGGAGCGCCGTGAAGAGCAGGATGAGCTTGCCCATGACCCCCGTCGTCTAGCGCCGCCCGCCGCGCCGCGCACGCGTGGGGCCGCCCGCCGCCGGCGTCGCTGCCGAGCGCCGTCATCGCGCGCCGCGCCGCGCCGCGCCGTCATCGGCCGCCGCTGAGTCCCGCGAGGCCGGCTGTTCCATGCTCCGCCATGGTTCCTGCGCCGGAGTACCGGCCGCGGTGAGAGTGCGCTAAGAGCGCTTGCCCCGGAGAAATCCATGACGACTGTCCCCGTGGAGCAGGAAAAGGTGGAGGCGTGCCGCGCGTTTGCCGCCGACATCGCCGACGAGGTGCAGCGCTTCATCGACCGCCACACCACGGTCGGCGTCGAGCGCACCGTCGCCCGCGCCTACGGCGTGGTCGGCGCCGACGCCGAGGGGACGCCGCTCGTGAACGCGCTCGTCGATCGCATCCACAGGGCGGGGCAAGCCGGCCGCGGCGTCGCGTACCACCTCGGCCGGGCGCTCTACGAGGGCGCCGGCTCCGTGCAGGAGGCCGCGGAGATGCTGGCGTTCAGCGAGGCGGCCGACCTCGGCGCGGGGCCCTCCGCGGCCGAGGCGCGCGGCGCGCTCGAGGCCGCGACGCGGGAGGCGATCGCCCGGATCGACGGGGCCCGCGACGAGCGCGAGGCCAACAAGGCGGCGCACCGGGTCGGCGTCGCGCCGCTCAAGTACGTCATCGTCGCGACGGGCAACATCTACGACGACGCCGTGCAGGCCAAGGCCGCCGGGTTCGCTGGCGCCGACATCGTCGCCGTGATCCGCGCGACCGCCCAGTCGCTCCTCGACTACGTCCCGGAGGGGCCGACCACCGAGGGATACGGCGGCACGTACGCGACCCAGGAGAACTTCAGGATCATCCGCCGCGCCACCGACGAGGCGACCCGCGACACCGGCACCTACCTCGCGCAGACGAACTACTCGTCCGGCCTCTGCATGAGCGAGATCGCCTGGATGGCGGCGGTGGAGCGGCTCGACATGCTGCTCAACGACGCGATGTACGGGATCCTGTTCCGCGACATCAACATGCAGCGGACGTTCATCGATCAGTATTTCTCCCGCAGGATCATCGCGAGGAGCGGCATCGTCATCAACACGGGAGAGGACAACTACCTCACGACCGCCGACGCGGTCGAGAAGGCCCATACGGTGCTCGCGTCGCAGTTCATCAACGAGGCGTTCGCGCGGCGCGCGGGCCTCCGCGAGGAGCAGATGGGCCTCGGCCACGCCTTCGAGATCGACCCCTGGCTCGAGGACAGCCTCCTCTTCGAGCTCGCCCAGGCCCAGCTCGTCCGGCAGATCTTCGACCGGCACCCGATCAAGTGGATGCCGCCCACCAAGTTCAAGACAGGCGACATCTTCCACAGCCACGTCCACGACGCGATGTTCAACCTGGTCGGGATCACGACCGGCCAGTCGATCGAGCTGCTCGGGATGTTCAGCGAGGCGGTCCACACACCGCTCCTCATGGACCGGTATCTCTCGCTGAAGAGCGCCCGCTACATCTTCACCGCGGCGCGGCACCTCGGCGACGAGATCCAGTGGAAGCCGGGCGGCATCGTCGAGCGGCGCGCCCGCGAGGTCCTCGACAAGGCGCACGAGCTGCTGCGGGAGGTCGAGCAGGAGACCGTCTGGGACGCCATCGGGCGCGGCGCGTTCGGCGACGTCAAGCGCACGCGCACCGGGGGGAAGGGGTACTCGGGGGTCGTCGCGCGCCACCCGGAGTACCTGAACCCGATCCTCGAGGTCCTGGAGCGGTCGTAGCCCCGGCCTGCTGCGCCGTCCCGGTCGAGGGCCTTCGGGCTTCGGGCGCGCCGCGAAGGACGGGATTCCCAGGACAACCTCCGAGACGGCCGGAGCGTCAGCGCGCCGGAAGACATTCTTCCTGACTTGGCATCTTCTGTGCGCCGAAGCATGGCTGAAGCGTGGAAGCGTGGAAGCGTGGAAGCGTGGAAGTGTGGAAGATACGCGCTCTCGCCCCCTCGATCGCGCTGGCCGCGCGGCGCCGCATGGCGATACTGTCAACGATGGATGGGCTCTTTCGGCCCCCTGGCTGTAGACAGAGGTGAGCATGACACTGCGAAACATCCTGCGTGCGTATGGCGACCGAGAGGGGGACGGGATGGTCCAGATGTCGTTCACGCTCCGCGTCCTGCCGGGCGACCGCGCGCGCGAGGCGGCGAAGCGCTTTGCCGAGTCGCACGGCCTGCGCGAGCCGCTGGTCACGGCGATGGAGCAGGCCAGCCGGGAGCACACGTATTTCGTCGTTTACGGGCACTCCCAGCACGGGGTCGACCTCTCGGACATCGAGGTCCAGGAGCTCGCCGCTCAGCCGCTCACGCGGGACGACATCGAGGCGCAGGCCAAGAAGCTCGGCCGGAAGATCGTGGTCGTCGGGGCGTGCACCGGCAGCGACGCGCACACGGTCGGCATCGACGCGATCCTGAACTACAAGGGGTTTGCCGGCGAGAAGGGGCTCGAGAGCTTCAAGTGCTTCGACGCCCACAACCTCGGCGCGCAGGTCGAGAACGCCGAGCTCTGCGAGAAGGCCAAGGCGCTCGGCGCGGACGCGATCCTGGTCTCGCAGGTGATCACCCAGCGGAACTGCCACAAGGAGAACGCGGCGGCGCTCGTCGACCTGGCGACGCGCCAGGGCTTCCGGGACAAGGTGATCCTGCTGCTCGGCGGCCCGCGCATCGATCACAACCTGGCCGTCGAGCTCGGCTTCGACGCTGGCTTCGGCCCGGGCACCAAGCCGATCACTGTGGCGTCGTTCCTGATCGAGCGCCTCGTGGGCCGGGCGTAGGCGGTCAGGCGACGAGCAGGTGGTAGGCGGCCGAGAGCTCGGCGAACCGCGCGGTGCGCTGGGCGCCGTCGCCGGCGTGCGCGGCGCGGTCGGGGTGCAGGGACGCGGCCAGGCGGCGGAATGCGCGGCGGATCTCGGCCTCGGTCGCGCCCTCGCGCAGGCCCAGCACGTCGAGCGCCCGGCGGCGCGGCTCGTCCGCCCGAGCGGCGCGCGGCGGCGCGCCCGCCGGCCCGCTGTGCGCGGCGCGCGCCGACGAGCCGGCGCGCCGCTGCCGATCCCGCGCGCGCGGGCGGCCGTGGAGGAAATCGCTCGGCGGGAGCGGGCCGGTCTGCCGCAGCGACCCGGCGAGGGGCCTCGCCGTGTGGAAGCAGATGGTCGCCTCCTCGATGCTGAAGAGCGCCTCGAGGCGCGCGCGGAGCTGGATCCGGAGCGCGCGGTCGACCGCGGTCGCCGGGATGAGCCCCGCTGCCACGAGCACCTCGCCGGTCCGGCGCCCTCGGTGCGCGGCGACGAGCGCGGCGAGCCGCTGGATCGACGGCTCGGGCGCGGAGCCCTCCTTCGCGAGGATCTCGCCGAGGCGGGGCACCCGGAGCGGCGTCTCGACGGCCGTGACGAGGCCGGAGAAGAGCTGGATCCGGTGCTGGCGGCCCGGCACCGTCGAGCCGCTCGGCGTCCGGAGCTCGCAGAGCTCCAGGAGCCCGGTGGTCTTCTCGCGGTGCAGCGCGCCGAGCAGGTCTCCCAGGGTCGACGTGGAAAGGCGGCTGGGCAGTTGCATCGAAGGCGGCGTTATCACTGCCGCGCTCGATCGGCCAAAGAAGCGGCGCGGGCGCTCGGGCAAGCGGCCGTCGCCCTGGTCGGACGGGCCCGCTCGCGCGCCCCGTCGCTCGGCGCTCGCTCGGCGCTCGCTCGGCCCTCGCTCGATTGCGTTGCGCGCGCCTGCGCGCACGAATGTGTGCCCGGGCCGAGGCCCGCCGTGCGAAGCTCCGCGCGAAAACGGCACGGCGCACCGCGCCGGCGCGCGGATCAGGAGGAATCTGCGATGGGCTTGCTCGACGGAAAGGTCGCGATCATCACGGGAGCCGGCGGCGGGATCGGCCGCGAGGAAGCGCTGCTGTTCGCCCGGGAGGGCGCGAAGGTCGTCGTCAACGACCTCGGCGGGACGCGCGACGGATCGGGCTCGAGCGACGCGATGGCGGCGCAGGTCGCGGAGGAGATCAAGGCCGCGGGCGGGCAGGCCGCGCCGAGCTTCGACAGCGTGGCGACCCCCGAGGGCGCGGCGAAGATCGTGAAGACCGCTGTCGATGCGTTCGGCCGGGTCGACATCCTGGTGAACAACGCGGGAATCGTCCGCGACAAGACGCTCCTCAAGATGGATGAGGGCATGTGGGACGCCGTCATCGCCGTTCACCTGAAGGGGACGTTCCTTTGCACGCAGGCCGCTGCGAAGCAGATGGTCGCGCAGGGCGGGGGAGGGCGGATCGTCAACACAACGAGCGTCTCCGGGATGCTCGGCAACTTCGGGCAGGCCAACTACGCGGCTGCCAAGGCCGGCATCTACGGCATCACCCGCACCGCCGCGATCGAGCTGCAGAAGCAACGGATCACCGTCAACGCGATCGCGCCCATCGCCAAGACCCGGTTGACGGAGGATCTGCCCATGTTCCAATCGGCGGGTGACACGCTGACGCCGGCGCACGTGGCGCCTGCGGCGCTGTTCCTCGCGTCCGACCTGTGCGCCGACAAGACCGGCAACGTCCTCGCCGTCGCCGGTGCGCAGATGTACATTTACAAGGTCGTCCAGAGCCCCGGGAAGTTCAAGGACGAGGGCGGCGTCTGGACGGCGCAGGAGATCGCGGATCACTGGGACGCGATCATCAAGCTCTGATCGTGGCGCCGGCGCGACGGCGCAGGGCGGCTCGCCGAGGGCGGGCGCGGCCGGGGCGCCGGCGCGCCCGCCCTGGGCTGCTTCCCGCGGACCGCGTCGCACGCGCGGCGCGGCGCGGACGATGTGGCTGCGCGCGAGCCGACCGTTGCTGCGCTGATCCCTGGATGCTAGGTTCGAACCGCTTCCGGGGTACGTTTGGCGCATCGGCGCACTGTTCGAGCAGGTCGTTCACGCGGAGTCTGGAGGTGCCACCGGTGACCGTCTTTCGCTGCTGTTACGCCTGCGCCATGTCGCGCGGTGCGGCCTCTGCAGCGCGGAGGCGTTGAGCGCCGTGTCGCGTGACGCCCACATCCCGCTCGCCCTGTGGATCTGCGCGGCGATCGTGGCGCACATGGCGGGCGGCGGCGGCGCCGTCGAGGTGGCGCAGGTCATCGAGGATCGCGCCCAGCTCCGCCAGATGGTCCACGCGGTGAGGGATGGCCTCCGGCCGGGTGACACGACGTTCGAGATCCTGACCGACGGCGCGGCGCTCACGCCGCCCCCCGCCCCGCTCGCGCCGCCCGAGCGACCGTCGGACAGCGAGCCGGACAAGGACGCGACGCCCGATCCGCAGCAGCCGAAGCCCGAGCCGACCAAGGCGGCGACGATCCCGCCGCGGAAGCCGCCAAAGGCTGAGCCACCGCGCCAGGCGAAGGCGCCTCCGCCCGCGCCGCCAAAGCCTGAGCCGCCCAAGGAAGAGGTGGCCAAGATCGTACCGGTCCAGCCGGCGCCGCCGCCGCCGCTGCCGCCGGCGGATCAACGGATCGCCGTCCGCCAGCACGTCCAGAAGGACCAGCAGGACAACCCCGAGGCGAACCGGATCGCGGACGACGCCAACAAGGTCGACGAGGAGACCATGGCGCAGATCCGCTCGAAGGATCAGGACGATCCCGAGCCGACGCCCGGGACGCCGTCGGGGCCGAAGGCGCCGACGGACAGGGGCGGCGACAGCGACCACGATCACAGCGGCCACAGCGAGGAGCGCGCCGGCAACGAGCAGCACGCGCCCGGCGAGGGGAACCCCGAGAGCGAGAGCGCGGAGCACCACAGCCCGGCGTCGCCGGCGCAGGCAGCGCAGGCCTCCCGGGCGGCGTCCCCCCCGAGCGTGCCGGGCGCGAGCGGCGGCGCTCGCGTCGCGCAAGCCTCTCCCGCGCTTCCGCCGCCGGAGAAGGGCGCCGCGGGCGGCTCCGGCCCGGCGTCGCCCGAGGTGATCGACGGCGCGCGCGGCGGCTATACCCTCAATCCGGCGAACCCGGGCGGCGACGGCAAGAGCCGCGTGGCCGGCAAGAAGGCGACGCCGCAGCCCTACCAGAGCCCGGTCCGTGTCGGCTCGATCGGCCTCGGTGCGCCGGGGCTCCCCGGCGGGGCCAACCTCAACCTGGACATGGCCGGCGTGCAGGCGGCCGTCGGCAACGAGAAGCTCAGGGCGGAGCGGGCCTCGGACGGCGCCTCCCGCAGGAGCGCGCACCGGGGCTCGTGGGAGACGACGGACAAGTGGAAGAAATGGCGTGCCGCGATCGAGAACTACGATCCCTCGGTCAAGCCCGGCAACCAGACCTCGCTCAACGCCGCGCGGGTGCCGTTCGCGACGTACATCAACATGATCCACAACCGGCTCCACCCGATCTTCGCGGAGGAGTTCCTGGCGTCGCTCGAGAGCTTGCCCTCCGGGCACGCGTTCAACCAGAACCGGGTCACGCACGTGGAGATCGTCCTGAACAAGGACAGCGGCAGCGTCGTGCGTCTCGGGGTCACGAGGCCGAGCGGGATGACGGCCTTCGACATCGTCGCGCTGAACTCGGTGCACCGCGCGTCGCCGTTCGGCAAGGCGCCGGACGCGATCGTCTCGCCGGACGGCAACGTGTACCTTCACTGGGAGTTCCACCGGGATCCGTACGACGCGTGCTCGACCCGCAACGCCCGCCCGTTCCTGCTGAAGGCGCCCTCCGGCGCCGCCCCGATCGAGCCGGCGCCTGTGCGCAAGGGGCCGCGCCCCGTCCCGGGCGACGAGGGGGCGCCAGCGCCGCCAGGTCCGCTGCTTCCGCTCAGGCGTTAGGTCCCGGCTCTGCACCGGGACCGCGGCGATGTATTCTCCGCGTCATGCCGAAGGATTCCGACGAGGCCGTTCGAGTGACCAACGCGCGCATCGAGGCGGCGCTCGCGGATTCCCCGGCGTTCACCCGAGTCGAGCCGCAGTTCTACGTCGTTCGCCAGGGGACCGCGTACGTCTACCTTCATGTCCTTCCCTGGGCGCCCGATCGCGCGCTCGTGCGGCTCGTCGCGCAGCTCGCCCGCGGCGTCGAGATGACGCCGGACCTCGCGATGAAGCTGCTCCGCCTGAACGCGCGCATCCGCTTCGGCGCCTTCGGTTACGTCGCGCAGGGCTCGTGTGTGGTCATCGTCCACACGCTCCTCGGCGGCGAGACGCTCGACGCCGACGAGATCCTGGTCGCCCTCCGGGATCTGTCCGTGCTCGCGGACGAGTACGACGATCGCATCGTCGAGGAGGCCGGCGGCCAGCGGATGCAGGACCTGATCGACGCCTCGGCGACCGCCGCGGTCTTCACGGATCTCGAAGCCCCCCGCGCCTGGGACAAGGGCTGAGCGACGGGCGCTGTTCTTCATGCTCCTCACCATCGATCTCCCACCCAAAGGCCCTCCTCCCTCCGCCGCGCCGGACACCGCTGCCTCGCCCCGTCGCGAGGAGGGCGGCGAGCCTCCGCCCGCAGAGCGCCGGTCCTCCGCCGCCGGGCGGCCTCCGCTCGCCGGCCTGCCTGTGCTCGCTCTCATCCGGCCGCTCGCCGTCCTCGCCCTGCTCGCGATGATCCTCGGCCGCATGGTCGCGCCGGCGATGGTCGGCCTGGCGGTGGGCATCGAGCGCGCTGTCCACACGATCGAGCTCGCCGGCGCCGGCGCCTCGCAGCTCTTCGCGATCGGCGCCATCGTGGTCGCGATGGCGCTGATCAGCGCGGTCGTGCGGAGCCGCGTCCCGTACGCGCTGCGGATCGGCGCGATCGTCGCGGGCAGCTTCGTCATCCTGGTCGTGCTGCACGCGACCGTGCAGCGCGTGCCCGATCTGTCCGCCGCGCTCATCGGCGTGAGCGCCGCGATCCTCGCGCTCGGCAGCGCGTGGGAGGCGCTCCGCGTCCCGTTCGTGCGGCCGGTCGCGGCCGCGCTCGGGCTCGTCGGCGCCTCCGCGCTCGTGCGGCTCGCCGGCGTCCTCCTGGCCGTCTGGGCGAACGACCGCGGCTCGAAGGCGCTCGCCGGCGCGACGAGCTCTGTCGCGACCGCCGCGTTCGCGCTCGATGCGCTGGCCGTCCTCGCGGCGACGGTGGCGCTCGGCGCGGGCCGCGAGGCGCGGCCGCGTGACGCCGAGCCGCCGCGGCCGCGCCTCGTGAGCCCGCTCTCGCTGGTGGCACTCGCGTCGGCGCTGTTCGCCACGCGGGCGGCGCTCGCGGGCGCCGCCGACGACGCATCCATCGTCGAGGCGCTCTTCCGCCGCGCGCTCGACCGGCTGCTCACCCGCCCCGCTCCGGTCGTGCCGCTCTCGATGCAGCTCTTCGTCGCCGCCCTCTCGGTGGTGGTCGTCGCGCTCGCGATCGTCGCCCCGCCGCGGCTGCCGGCGCTGGGCGGCGCGCTCGCGTTGCTGCTCGTCGCGGGCAGCGCCCCGGAGGTGCCGCTCGGCGCGCTGTCGCTGGTGATCGCCGCCCTCTGCATCGCGCTCGTTGCCCGCGACGAGCGCGGCTTCTGGGCGGCCATGCTCGCGAACGAGCGCGAGCGCACCTCGAGCTCGCTCCCGGGCGCCGGGAAACCGGACATCACCGGCGGCGCGTCAGGTTGACGCGAGCGACGACACTCGTTAAGCACGCCCTCGCTGTGCGGAAGAACAGCGCGTGGCATGCCACCCGCTGCTCGCCAGAAGGACGCGGGGGGAGCCGCCGCCCGGTCCAGACGGTCCCTCCTTAAAGAGGCCAGGTCAGGCTCGGAGGGGCGCGAACCAGGCTCGCGTGGCGCGCCGCGGGCGCGGGAGAGTCCTCATGCATCGTCGCGATCTCGCCTCGCTCTCTGCTCTCGCGCTCACCGCGCTGGCGCTCGCAGGGTGCCCCGAGGAGCCCTCGAGGCCCAGCGGCGGCACGGCCGCGACCGCCACCACGGCGGCGCCCCCGGTGGCCTCGGTCGAGAAGCCCGCCGCGGCCCCGCAGGGGTCTGAAGCGCCGAAGGCCACGGCGCAGGAGGCCGCCCCGGCTGCCCCCGCGGGCAAGGGGATCATCAAGGGGGTCGTCAGGTTCACCGGCAAGCCGGTCGAGATGAAGGTCCCCACCGCGCGCAAGGACGCCCCGGTCTGCCAGGACAAAGATGTCCTGTACAACGCTGTTGTCGTCAACGATGGCAAGCTCAAGGACACCTTCGTCCGCATCGCGGTCGGAGGCGTGCCGGGCAGCTGGAAGGCGCCCGACGCGCACGCGGTGGTCGACCAGCAGGACTGCATGTATGTGCCGCGCATCCAGGGCGTGGTCTCCGAGCAGCAGGTCGACATCAAGAACAGCGACCGGACGCTGCACAACGTGCACACCTACAAGGGCTCTGAGACGCTGTTCAACCAGGCGCAGCCGGGGGGCGCCGCGCCGCTCACGAAGGCGTGGAAGGACGGCATCATCAAGCTCACCTGCGACGTCCACCCGTGGATGCGCGGCTTTGTCGTGGTGACGGATCACCCGTTCTTCGCCGTGAGCGGCGATGACGGCTCGTTCACGATCGAGAAGGTCCCTGCCGGCAAGTACAAGCTCGAGGCGTGGCACCCCCACCATGGCCTGAAGACGACCGACGTCACGGTCGCGGACGACAAGCCCGCCCAGGTCGCGTTCACGTACACCGGCACCGAGCCTGAGCCGGCGGAAAACAAGGACGAGCTCAAGGGCCTTTGGTGAGATCCATGGCAGCGCCTGCAGCAGGCGTCGACCCGCCCCCGACCGCCCGGCTGGCGGCGAGCTGCGCGGTGGAGCGACCTTTCCAGGCTCGCTCGACGCGCAAAGAACGGATGAGCACGCCACGACGGTTGCCGCAAGGCGACTCGTGCCCTAAAGGGAGGCGGGCGACAACTGACGAACTCGACTCCCCGAGCCGTGTTGTGCGCGCTAGTCTCCCGGCCCCGATGCTGTTTTCTCCCGCCTCCCGCGCTCCGGTGATGACGTCGTTTTTCAGTGTAGCTGTCCCGAGACCAGGGATCCTCGGGGATGTCGCGCGAGCGCGCGGCGCGGGCGCCGGGCACAGCAGCGAGGTGCGCGCGTGACCATGAGCGTCGAGCAGGCCGCCGAGCGCGCCCCGGTCCCTTACGTTCGCCAGGCCGAGCCGTCCGAGGGCGGCGGCTGTGCGGTCCCCACGAGCGCGCGCTCGCTGCTCAAGGGAGCGGCCGATCTCGTGAGCCTCACCAAGCCGCGCATCACGAGGATGGTGGTCGCGACGATGCTCGGCGGCATGTGGGTCGCGAGCCGTTATCTCCGCGCCGGACTGGCGGGAGAGGCCGCGATCGAGCGCGCGGCGGTGCCGCCGGCGCAGCTTGCGCTGGCGTTGCTGGGGACGGTGCTCGTCGTGTCCGGCGCCAACGCGCTCAACATGTACATCGAGCGCGACACCGATCTGCTGATGGAGCGGACGCGGAGCCGTCCCTTGCCGGCGCGGCGGCTTTCGCCGGAGCTGGCGCTCTGGTTCGGGATCGCGCTCTCGGCCGCCTCGATTCCGGTGCTGCTCGTCGGGGTGAACGCGACCACGGGCGTGCTCGCCGCGGCGGCGCTGCTCAGCTACGTCCTCGTCTATACCCCGCTCAAGCGCAGGACGACGCTGTCGCTGCCGATCGGCGCGATCCCCGGCGCCATCCCGCCGCTGCTCGGGTGGACGAGCGTCACAGGGCAGATCGACGCGCCCGGCTTCCTGCTCTTCGCTGTCATGTTCCTCTGGCAGATCCCGCATTTCCTCGCGATATCGCTCTTCCGTCAGGACGAGTACCAGCGCGCGGGGCTCAAGGTGCTGCCGCTCGAGAAGGGCGATCTCACGACACGGCGCCACATCGTCGGCTACCTCGCGCTGCTCGTGCTGTCCTCGGTGCTGTTCGTCCCGTTCGGCGTGGCGGGCCCTGTCTACCTCGGCGCCGCGGTCCTCCTCGGCGGCGCGTTCTTCGGGCTCGGCGTCTACGGTCTCCGCGCGGGCACCGGCGCTCGCTGGGCGCGTCAGGTCTTCTTCGCCTCCATGGTTTACCTGGTGCTCCTCTTCGCTGCGCTGATGATCGGCGCCTGAGCGGCGCCTCGTCGCCTTGACTCGCTGGCGACAGGCCCTTAAGCGTCACCGGATGGTCTCAACGGAGCCCACGCGCCACGCGAGCGGCGCTCTGCCGCCTGCGGAGCCGACCGGCCAATCATTTCCGTCCGACCGCGGCGACATGGGGAGGCCCCGGCGCGGCGGGCTCGTGGGCACACCGGTGTTCTGGGCCGCGCTCCTCGCGCTGGTCGGGCTCGTGGTGCTCGTCACCATCGGGATCGCCGGGCGCGCGCTCCACGGTCAGGCCGCGGAGACGCCCGCGATCCGCATCCCTCTGCCCGCCTTCGAGCTCACGGATCAGCGGGGCGCGCGGTTCGGGCTGGAGCAGCTCCGGGGCCGCGTGTGGATCGCGGACTTCATCTTCACGACCTGCCCGACCGTCTGTCCCAAGCTCACGCAGCGCATGAGCGAGATCGAGCGCCGAGGCCGCGATCTCGGTGACGCGCTCCATCTCGTGACATTCACCGTCGATCCGGAGAACGACACCCCGGCGGTGCTCGCGGCCTACACGGCGTCGCAGCGGCTCCCGCTCGAGCGCTGGACGTTCCTGACAGGCCCCCTCGATCAGATAGAATCGACGGTCCTCGACGGCTTCAAGATCGCCATGGGCAAGAAGGAGTCGAGCCCTGGCCTCTTCAGCATCTTCCATGGCGAGCGCCTCGTGCTGGTCGACCAGCAGGGCGTGATCCGCGGCTACTACGAGGCGAACGACGACGGGATCGACGCGGTCCTGCGCGACGCGGGCGCCCTCGTGAAGTCGAGGTGACCCGCTCGGGCCCTCCTCACGCCTCGATGGAGAGCCGCTTGATCATCTTCTGAAGGCCGAACCTGGACAGGCCCAGCAGCTTGGCGGCCTGCGTCTGGTTCCCGCGCGTGCGCTCGAGCGCGTCGCGCACGAGCTCCGTCTCCAGCGCGTCGATCCTCGCTCGGACGTTGAGGCCGAGCTCGCGGGGCGTCGCGGTGCCGCCGTGCGCGATCTCCGGTGAGAGGTGCTCCCGATCGATGGTCCCGTCGCAGAGCACGATCGCCCGCCGGATCTCGTTCTCCAGCTGGCGCACGTTGCCCGGCCACGCGCAGGCCGAGAGCCGCTCCATGGCCCCGCGCGTGACCCGGACCGGGCCGCGGCTGTGCTTCTCGACGAAGTGCTGGACGATGAGCGGCACGTCCGTCGCGCGCTCGCGCAGCGGCGGCACCCGGATCGTGATGATGTTCAGCCTGTAGAGCAGATCCTCCCGGAATGCGCGGGCCCGGACGAGCGCCTCCAGATCCCGGTGGGTCGCGGCGATGACGCGCACGTCGACCTTGCGCGCCCGCTCCGAGCCGATCGGCCTCACGAGGCCGTCCTCGATGACCCGCAGCAGCTTCGTCTGCATCGCGAGGCTCATCTCGCCGATCTCGTCGAGGAACAGCGTGCCCCGATCGGCCACCTCGAAGAGCCCGGCGCGCGGGCGATCCGCGCCCGTGAACGCGCCGCGCACGTGCCCGAAGAGCGCCGACTCGAGGAGCCCTTCGGGGATCGCGCCGCAGTTCTCGCTCACGAACGCGTGCGCGGCGCGCGGGCCGTTGTGGTGGATGGCCCGCGCCACGAGCTCCTTGCCGCTGCCGGACTCGCCGCATACGAGCACCGGCACCTCGGAGGCGGTCACCCGATCGACGAGGCGCAGCATCGCGCGCAGCGGATCGCTCTCGCCGATGATGGCGTCGTACCGGTAGCGCGTGTCGCGGCCGCCGCGCGCCCTGGCGAGCTCGAGCGCCGCGGCGTCGAGCTCCGCCTCGCGCCGCGCGAGCTCCTCGGCGAGGCGCGACGAGGCGCGCTCCGCGCGGCGCGCGGCGCGGCGCAGCTCGACCTGCGCGCGCGCGTCGGAGATCGCCAGCGCCGCGACCGACGCGATGGCACGCGCCCACCGCAGCTCCTGCGCGCCGAACGCGCCGCGGCGCACGCGGTCGTCGAGGTAGACGACGCCGAGCGCCTCGCCGCGCGCCACGAGCGGGACGGCCAGCACGCTCCGCAGCTTCAGCGCGTGCACGCTGTGGTGCACGCTCGGCAGCTCCCCCGCCGCGTCGACCGCGACCACCGGCTCGCGCGCCTCCAGGGCGCGGCGCGCGAGCGTCTCCGACAGCGCGAGCTGCTCCGCGCCGAGGCGCGAGCGCGCCAGGTTGCGCGCGGCCCGCGGGACGAGGCGCCCGTTCGGGGCGCGCAAAAGCAGGAGCCCCCGCTCGACCCCCGTCCAGAGCACGAGCGCGTCGACGACCCGGTCGAGCAGCGGCGCGAGCCGCTCGCGCTCGCCGAGCGCGCCGACGAGGGCCTCCAGATCGCGCGCCTGCTCGGGCCGAAGCCCGCTCTCCGGCATCGCCCGCGCGCGGACCACCCACGGGAGCGACCGAACCGCGCCGGAGAGCGCCGACGCCCCTGGTGAGGCAGCGGAGGCGCCCGCCGAGCCTGCGCCCGCGGTGCGCCCACAGAGCTCGCGCGCGGCGTCGGCGAGCGCCGCGAGCACCCGGTGCGCGACGTCCGTCTGCCCGGCCCTGACGGCCAGCGCGTGCGCCGCGGCCAGCGCCGGGCCGCGCGCCGCGATCGGGGCGCGGGCGCCCGCGAGCGCGGCGATCGCTGGGAGGACGCGGTCGCTGCGGCCGCGCCACGCCGACGCGCCCGCCGGGCCGCGCGGCGCGTCGTCCGCGGCGAGCGCGGCGCTGACGTCGTCCGCGGCGAGCGCGATCGTGGCGCCGACGTCGTCCGCGGCGAGCGCGATCGCGGCGCGCGCACCCCACCAGTCGAGCCGCGAGGCCGCCCCGGGCTCCGGGCCGTTCGCGAGCTCGTCGAGCTCCTCGACGCGGGCTCCATCGAGCTCGCCCGCGCCGTGGCGGAGGAGCCGCGCGGCCGCCCGGAGCGTGTCGTCCGCGGAGCCTCCGGCGACGAGCGCCGCCGCGCGCGCCGCCGCCGCGCGCGGGTCGACGTGCGATCCGACGTCCGCGCTTACGACGCCGTCGCCCCGCGCGGCGACCACGTCGGCGATGGCCCAGAGCGCGTAGGCCTCCGCCTTCGCGTCGCCCGCGTCGCGGGCCCGTGCGATGGCGTCCTCGGCGGTCCGGCAGGTCTCGTGCACCAGGCCCGCGGTGGCGTAGGCGGCGGCGCAGGCGAGCAGCGCCCGGGCGCCCTGCGCCGGCCGGCCGAGGTGCTCCCAGAGCAGCGCCGCGCGGGTCGAGGTCGCGATCGCGCCGTCGAGATCGCCGAGATCCACCGCCGCCGCGGCCTCGCCGGTCCGGTAGGTCGCCTCCTCGACCACCGCGCCGGCGCGGACGGCGTAGTCGACGGCGGCGCTGAACGACGCGTGCGCGCGCTCCGGATCGCTCGCGTGCCACGCGTAGCCGCGCACGGCGGCCATCCGCGCCAGCTCCTCCACGGAGCTCGCGAGCGCCTCGCCGCGCGCCACCTCCGACAGCGCCCGCGCGGTGTCGCCGCGCAGCACGGCGAGCAACGCGCGCACCTCGCAGAGCGGCGCCGTGACCGCCTCCCCGGCAAGCGCGTCGGCCGCCTCCAGCGCCCCCGCGTCGATCGCGACGCGCGCGAGCACCGCGCGCGCGCGCCCCTCCGGGTCCGCGCCGGCGTCGATCGCGGCGCGCGCGCGCTCCTCCGCGAGGGCGCGATCGCCGGCGCGCCGCAGCACCTCGGCCGCGAGCGCCGCGGCCTCCGTTGCGCCTCGCACGCACGAGCGCAGCATCAGGCTCCGCGCGCGCCCGGCGTCGCCGTGCAGCCGGAGCGCGTTGGCCGCCGCGACGACCAGGCTGGCCGGCGCGTCGTCGCGCTGCTCGATCGCCTCGAGCGCGAGCGGATCTGGCGGCACACGCGCGATCGCGAGCGCCAGCGCCGCCGCCTCCGCCGCGCCGATGGCGTGCGCTTCGGCGGCGCCCTCGGCCGCTCCGCGGTCCTTCGGCGCCGCGCTCGCCCGCCGCCGCGCGCCGCTCCCCGGGGTTCCCAGCACGGCCGCCTCGACGTCCGCGAACGTCCAGGCGCGCGGCGGGACCTGCCGCGCGAGCGCGACGAGCGCGTCCGCGAGCGCCCTCTCCGGCGCAGACGCGAGCGGCCCCATCGGCCACGCCGCCGCGCTCGTCCCCGCGAGCGCGGTGAGCCACCGCGCGACGCGGTCCGGCCCGAGCCGCCCCAGCCACGCCGCGTCGCTCTGCGGCGGGCCCACGCGCGCCGCGCCGTCGCCCGCGCGGAGCGACGCGCCGGAGAGCGCGCGCACCCGCTCGACCACCGCGAACGCGTCCACGAGCCAGGGGGCGACATCGTCGCGCACCCCGAGCGCCGCCTCGAGCTCGTGTCGCCGCAGGCGCAGGTAGGCGGCGCGCACGCGGCGCGCGTCGCGGTCCTCTCGATCGCGCTCTGCGCCGGGCGCCCCCGCATCGCGGCCGGCGCGCCCCGCGGGGGGCGAGGCGAACGAGGGCCGCGCGCGCTGCGCGCCGGCGATCGCGGCGCGGGCCGACTCGGTGACCCACGCGGACGACGGGCGCGCCGCGGGTGAGGGGGAGAGGAGCGCCCGGCAGATCGCGTCGATCGGCGGCCCGGCCGCGCTCTCCGCGGCCGCCGCGGCCCGCGCCGCTCCGATGGGATCGTCCGCGTCCGCCACGCCGGGGAAGGCGATCTCGGCGAGCAGCGTCCCCAGCGCGAGCAGATCCCTCGCCCGCGCGTCTCCGAGCTCCGCGTCCCCGCGCGCGATGTACCGCAGCGTCGCCCCGTCCACGGACGTCTCGTGGATCGAGCAGGCGAGCCCCAGGTCGATCACCGCGATCCGCCCCTCCGGCGTCAGGATCAGGTTCTCCGGCTTGAGATCTCCGTGCGCCAGGCCGATGCCATGCAGGTCGGCGAGCGCCTCGCCCGCGTCGCGCGCGGCGGCGAGCGCGAGCGCCGCGCGCTCGCCAGGGGGCAGCCCGCGCAGGGCGTCGGCGACGGCTCGCCCTTCGATCCAGCGCATCGCAACGAACGCGCGCCCCTCCTCGCCGGGGGCGCCCTCGACGCGCGCGACGCGCGCGACGCCAGACGGCGCCGCGAGCCAGCCGACGTCGACGAGCTCCGGCAGCCGCGGCGAGAGCGCCAGCGCCGCGTGCAGCGCCTCGCGGCCGAGCACCCGCCGCACGGAGGCGCGCTGCGCCGCGGACGCTCCGCGCTCGCGCGGCTCGATCTTGAGCGCCACCACGCCGCCGCGCTCCTGATCGACGGCCCTCCAGACCTCGGCCGACCCGCCGGACCCCGCGACGTCCAGCAGCCGGAAGCGCTCTGCCAACCGAGGTGTCACGGTCGACGGCTCGCTCATCCCCGGAATGCTCCCGGGCGAGGAGCCACCTGTCAACCCGGTTACGGATCCGGCGGAGCGCCCCCCGCCGCGCCTGCCCCGCCTCCGCCGCCGCCGCCGCCTGACCCCTCGCCGCAGATCGGCGCGCCGCCATCTGGCAGATCGATATCGACGGCCCCCGCGTCGCTGCACGTGTCTTCCGGGCCCATGCCGTAGTGGTCCGCCACGAAGCGCGCGAGCGACGTTTTGTCGAGGCACGTCGCGGTGTACGTCGCGCCCCAGGCCGCGGCCGCGACCGGGGTGTCCAGCGCGCTGTCGGGCGTCATCACGAGCCGCGCCTCCGGCCCTCCCGGCACCAGGAGGCACTTCGGATCGGAGGCGGCCTCGGCCCGCACCTCGTCCAGCACCGCCTTCACCTCTGCGCAGCCGGACGGAGCGCACCGGTACGCGAGGACGATCGCGCCGTGCTCGAGGTTGTGGACGTACATCTCGCGCGGGACCTCGGACTCGAAGCGCTTGTACTCGGCCCACAGGCCCCAGTGATCTCCGCCGCTCGGCGGGTTGGTCGCGTACTGGACAGGCGCGCACGTGGCCACGTGTTGCGCCGACGTGACGGGGATCCCCGTCTTGACGACGACCTTGCACTCGGTCTCGCCCGGGAGCGGCGGAGCATCCGGAAAGCTCGTGACGGTCTCGGGTTGTTGCGGCGCGGGCGCGGCGTCGCCCTCGTCGATCGGGGGCGAGCTCGTGCCACACCCGCTCAGCGGAACGGCGAGCCCGGCGACCATCGTGGCAGCGACACACATCTGCGCGAAACCGCAGTGTTTCATGGCCGAAGCCTACCATGTCCGACGCGCGACGCGCGTTGCCCTGGCACGTCGGCTCTGGTGTACTTGGGTCCCCTAGCGTGGCGAAGCAAGAGAACGATCATCGGCAGACGCTCGTCACCTGCACCGCGATCGCCCCGCCGGTGCTGCCGGTGGCGCCGGGCACCGCGTGCCTGGTGGTGATCTACGGCACCGAGCTCGGACGCCGCATCGCGCTAGGGACCGGGGCGATCGAGTGTGGGCGCGCGATACAGACCGATATCCCGCTCGACGACGACGCGGTGAGCCGGCGTCATGCGCGCATCTCCTGGACGGGGATGAGCTACGTTGTCCGCGATCTCGGCTCGACCAATGGCACCTACGTGAACGACGTCTCCGTCGATGAGCGCGCCCTCAAGGACGGTGACCAGGTGAAGATCGGCCGGACGATCTTCAAGTTCATCCAGGGTGGGAACGTCGAGCTCTCGTATCACGAGGAGATCTACCGGCTGATGACCTTCGACGGTCTGACGCAGGTCCACAACAAGCGCTCCTTCGAGGTCGCGCTGGAGCGCGAGGTATCGCGGGCTTGTCGCTACCATCGCCACCTCGCGCTCATCATGTTCGACATCGATCACTTCAAGAACATCAACGACACCCGCGGGCACCTCACGGGCGACGCCGTGCTCCGCCAGATGGCCGCGCTCGCCGCTGCGAACGTCCGCCGCGACGACATCCTCGCGCGCGTCGGCGGGGAGGAGTTCGCCCTGCTCGTGCCGGAGATCGCCCTCGACAGCGCCCGTCTGGTCGCCGAGAAGCTGCGCGCGCTCGTGGAGCGCACGCCGTTCCGCTTCGAGGACGGCGAGGTCGCCGTCACCGCGAGCTTCGGGGTCGCCGGCGTCACGCCGGACGCGCCAGTCTCGCCGATGGAGCTCTACCGCCGCGCCGACGAGCGGCTCTATCGTGCGAAGAAGGCCGGGCGGAATCGCGTGATGTGACGGCGCGCAGGCGCCGTCAGGGCGAGGCAACCGGGGCGGAGCAGTCTCGCGGCGCGGCGCCGTTGAGGATCCACGCGGACAGGATATCGATGCCGTCCACGTACGGCGTGACGTCCGGATCGTCCGGCGTCTCGGGGTTCTGGGGGTGAAACCAGAACACGGGGTTTGAAGGCGGGGGAGGCATCGGCATCCCCACCACGAACGCCGCCTGCAGCCGCTCGGTCTCCTGGCGGAGCTTCTCCGCCGCATCGGCGGACAAGGAGGGGTCGGACGCGCTCTGCCCGATGAGGATCTTGTAGAGCAGGTAGCTGTTCCCCGGGTTTCCCGGATCGATGAGCGGCATGGCCCTGCCGAAGCGCTCCGGGGATGCCTCCCCCATGTGCGCCTTCTCGCCCATCTGGGTCTGGTGCGCGGTGCGCCCGATGGCGGTGTCGAGGAGCGCATCGATCCGGTTGAACATCGGCCCCCCCAGGTTCAGGTTCAGCCCTGCGGCGGCGCTTCCGTCGAAGTGGCACCCCACGCAGGTGGAGAGGAAGTACGCGGCCCCCTTCACGCAGACGCTGCACACCGGATCGTCCGCGCACATCTCCGCGACGCACTCGAGGTCTCGCTGGCAGTAGAAGTCGCCGCTCGGCGGGCGCTCCGGCATCGCCTGAGGCGGGTTCGTCGCCGCGACGGAGAACTCGATGCGCGTGTTGCCGCCGAGGGACGCGCCGTCGAACGCGCGGATGCCGGACAGCGCAGCCTCGTCCGCCGGCTTGAAGACCGTCAGCGCATACCGGGTCCCGGGAACCAGGCCCGGCATGCCCTCGATCTGGCGGAAGATGACCTCGCGCTGGACAGGGTTGTACGTGGGCGCCAGGGCGATCGGATTGACGCAGTCCGCGTAGGTCTGGACCGTGGCCAGATCGCCCGAGACACACACGGATTCGGCACCGACCGTGGCGCTCACCGAGCTCGGCAGCAGGTAACGATCGAACTTCAGCACGAAGCTCGCGGTCGACAGGACCTCGGTCGTGCCGGCGGGATCGAGCGCGGTGCGGACGGGCTGGTAGTTCTGGTCGAGGCTGGTCGTGGCGCGCGCCTCGATCAGCTGGACAGGAGGGGCGTCGATCGGCTGGAGCGTGGCCTCCCCCACGTCGCAGCCGGCCGTCGCGAGGGCCGCCTGCAGGCAGAGGGGGAGGGGGGCGAGGCGCGTCGCGCGAGCTAGCGTGCTCAGCTCTCGGAGTAGAGCGAGAGCTGCTCGCGGACGACCTTCTCGTTTACCCCGGACTGAATGTGCTCCTTGAGACAGTCGGCCAGCGTGATCAGCATGTCGTCTACCCCTTTCTCCTCGATGAGCTTCGACAAAAGTTGGCGTGCATCCCGTCCGTCGTCCTCGCGGAGGAAGCCCCGCACTGTCTCCAGCGTGATTTCCCCCTGGAAATCGAGATAGAGGTTGTCGATCAGGTACTTGATCAGCTCCTTCACGCCCGTTCTCCTTGGCGTTCGCGGCGATCGTTAGGGAAGCCGCGCGCACTTCGCTATACCCGTCGCCGGAAGGCCAGGGCAAGGAATATACTGACGGATTTTGACTTTTCATTGGCACCGCTGCACGAACCTGTCGCTCGACTGATGGCACACCAGGCACGGACGCGGGTTCCGGGAGAACGCCGTCTTGCACTTGCTCTCGAACCCGAGCGGGTGCGGGTTCAGCCCTTGCCCGCCTGACGCCCCGCGCGTCGCGTGGCAGGTCGCGCAGTCCCGCTCGGTGTGGCAGGAAACGCACGCATTCAGGTTTCGCTCGGCTTCCCAGGCGTGGTGCTTCGCGCTGCGCGGCGCTGTGGTCCACTCCGCCGGCGGGGGATGGAAGCGGCGCCCCGCAGGCCGCGCTGCGCTCGGCGCGTCGCGCGCCACGCCCGTCCGCCGGTGACAGTCCGCACAGAACGTCTGCTCCTGATGGCAGCTCACGCAGCGAGGATTGTCCTGCCGGGCCGCTTGCGGGTGCATCGAGAGGAAGTCGTTCGGGTGGACGTTGCGCGGACGGATCTTCCCGTCGTGGCAGTCGGTGCAGTAGTTCGCGCTGTGGCATGACCCGCAGAAGGCGCTGTCGTTCGCGGCGACCTGCTTGTGCCGCTCGAGCCAGTCGGGCGTGTGCCCCGCGCTGTGCAGCCACGCAGGCGGCAGCAGATCGCCCGTGGCGAACGCGGTCACGAGCCGCCCGTCGGGGCGCGTCAGGTGGCAGACGTCGCAGTCGCTCTTCGCCTCACCCTGGGCCGCGCCGCTCATGTTGTGGCACGTGAAGCAGCCGGCCATGCGCGGCAGCTGATCTCGGGTAGCGAGCTCGATCCGGTCGACGCGGCCGTGGCACTGGCTGCACTTGATGTTCCGGCTCACGTGCTTCGCATGAGGGAAGCGGAGGTTCGCGTGCGGCAGCACGAGCGGCGCCACCTTTCCGTCGCTGCCAGCGTTCTCCCCGATATGGCAGTACACACACTGTCCGTTCTCGTTCGTCCCCGCCTTCACCTGGGTGAGGTCGGAGTGATCGACATCATGACAGTTGTCGCACGTCTCGCTCGGCTTCGGCAGCAGCCGGTCCGTCACCGCGCCGCTCGTGTAGGCCGCGCCGTGGCACGATTTGCACGTCTGCTTGAGCCCCTTGACGTGCTTCTTGTGGTTGAACCGGATCGTCAGCGTCTGCGGGGGGTAGATCTCGTCGCTCGGGACCGGGGTCGCGCTCGTCCCAGGCGGCATCCACGCCAGCGGCACCTCCGCGTCGGCGGGCATCGGGTGGAGGCCCGACGTGTACCCGCCGCGCGGCGCCTTGGCGGGCGCCTCTCCCTCGGCGTCACCTTCCTCCGCGTCATCATCTGCCGCCTCGGCGCCGTCGTCTCCCGCTGCCGCCGGCGGCTTCGGCTGGGCAGCCGCCTCGGGGCCCACGATCGCGAGCGCCAGCGCGCCCAGGCATGCGACGATCGCGACCCACCCAGGGACGAACCTCGCCTCGTCTCGCCGAGCGCGGCGGCGTCCGTCCTGTCTTGCGTCCATGCGATCCTCGCTCACGGCGCCACCCGCAGGTTCACGAGGCCGACGACCCGGAAGCGCTGGCCCACAAGCCGGTTCATGTCGTGCTCCCACTCGATCTTGAAATCCGCGGCCTCGCCCGGCCGATACCCGGCCCCGAGGACATATCCGAACGACGTCGCGCCCCGGTCCGGCCTGAGCGGATCCTCCCAGTTGTACAGCGACATCCGCGCTCCGAGCGCGTAGCGCTGCCCGCTCAGCCGCTTCTCTCCCGCGAGATCGGCCCCCGTCCGCCGCCCGCGCTCCCCCGTCTGCAGCATCCCGCGGAGCTCGACCGACGTCGTGCGCGTGCGGTAGCGGCCCGCGAGGTTCGCGAGCACATCGGTCGAGATCGTCGCGGCGCGGTTCTTCTCGTCGCGCGCGTAGTCGCGGAGATCGCCGTCATTCGGATCGAGCGACGTCGCGCCGACGCAGCCTGGTCGCTCCACCGCCTCGCACTGGCCAGCGCCGAACTCCTCCGGGTTGCCTTCGGCGATCCACATCCGCGTGCCGCCCCAGGCCGCGACATCGATCTCGCGGGTGATGTCCACCGCCGCCCGTCCGGTGATCGTGGTGATGGGATCGTGGGTGAACCAGTTCCAGATCGAGTCAGCGTCGAACGTCGGAACGAAGTAGTCGACGTCCGCCCCCAGCGTGACGCGGCTCCCGGCGTACACCTCCAGGCCGCCGTAGAACGAGCCGACGAGCTGGTTGTAGAAGTCGTAGGTCACTCCGCCCTTGATGCCACCGAGATCCGGCTTGCTGATGTTGGCGGCGTACCCGAGGCGATCCTGCGAGATGCGCGACCCATCGGACGTCCGGACGCCTCCGTCCGGATCCGGGAACTGCTGGGTGACAGAGGTTCCCAGGTTGTAAACGCGGCGGTAGGTCAGGCGACCGTGGATGTAGTTCGGGCCGGCGCTCTCGAGCGCGACGCCGAACGCCGGCGCCAGATCGGCCTCCTGATACGACGGGAAATCGGCTGCGCTCCCGGGTTGAGTCCGGTCGTCACCGAATCCCCGGTGGCTGCCGCGCCAGATCCCCTGCTGCTCGAAGCGCGATGTGGAGAGCGGCAGGCCGCCGCGCTGCTCGAGCCCGCCGTACGCCTCGAGTTGAACGTAGTAGGGCGTCGTCACCCGGACGAGCGCGCCGTCGAACGACCACCACCCGAGCACGTCGCTCACGTACTGGCGGCCGACCCGGAAGCCGAGCCACCCGCTGGCGACGTTCCGCCCTTCGACGTACGCGTACATCAGATCGAGGGGCGCCTCGCGCAGCCCCGGGATGTAGCGCGAGCCGCCATCGACGCTGTAGTCGGTCTCGCCGCCCCGCTGCGCGCCGTCGAGGTGGCCATTCATCCCGAAGTCCGCGTCGAGCCGGAGCCGCACGGTCGCCGAGTAGTCGGCCTCGCCTGGGGCGGAGTCGCCCTGCAGGTTGTAGACGGCGAGCCCCAGCGTCTGAAGGAGCCGCCGCCGCTCGATGTTCGTGTCGCCCCAGGGGCCCGCGACCTCGTAGGCCTGGACGCCGGTCGTCGACTCGACCTCGAAGTCGGCTGCGGCCGCGCTGCGCGCGGCGAGCGCGCAAGGCAGCAGGCACGCCGCGGCCAGCGCGCGTGACAGGGGGAGGCGACGGAGGGGGACGCGACGGGCGCTCCCCACGAGCGTGCCTGGGCGCGCGGCGCTGGAGCGACGGGGACGAGGTCGTGACGGAAGCTCCGCCATCCATGAGCGGTGCTCAATCACGGACTGCGCTCGCTTTCGTCTTGTGCGGGCCGGTCTGCGCGGCTTCGCTCTCAGCTACCGCCGAGGGCTGAACAAGCATGGCGTGGAGTTTCGTCCACGTGCGGTGATGCTGTCAACCCGATCGCAGGACGAACGGACTTGTCACGATGCGCGCCGGGTCAGCTGTATCCAGCGCCCTTCCGGAGCTTGCCGTCCGAGCCCACGCTGAAGCCGTTCGAGTCCTGGAGCGCCTGGCTCGCGCTGCTCCGCAGCTCGGCCGGCACCGTCCAGCCCCGGGTCATCAGCCCCTCGGCGACCTTGTTCTTCACCCGGACCGATTCCTCGGTCGCGAGCATCTTCACCAGCGCTGGCACGCTCGCCTCATCGCCCTGGGAAAAGATGGTCTGCACGGCGTGGAAACGGACCGTCTCGTTGACGTCGTCGAGGAACCGCTCGACCGCCACCCGCACGTCGTCGCCCTTGATGTCGCCCAGCGCCATGATGAGCTGCTGCTTCGGCTCGACGTTGCGCGCATACTCCGTGTCGAAGCGGTCGAGCAGCTGGACGAGCTCGGTCCGGTACCCGGTGTCGTCGAGCAGCGCCCGCAGGATCTTGAGCGGCCAGGTGAGCGCCTCGGCCTTGATGCAGAACTCGACCACGGCAGGCACCGCGTCCTTGCCCGCATCGACGATCCCCCGGAAAGCCAGATCCTTCTCCTCTTGATCCGTGATGGAGGGGTCGATCGAGAACGTGAAGCGCCTGAGGAGCGCCGCCGCCGCATCCGCGCTCTTCATCGCGGCGAGCGACTGGATGGCGTCGAGGCGGTCGTACGTCTGAGCGCGCTTGTCTGCGACGACCTTCGCAGGCCCGGCCACCTTCTTGTCGGAGGGGGCGCCCCCGGCAGGGGGATTGCTTTTGCGGAGAAAATCGAAAATACCCAACGCTGACCTCTGCTGGCTGTCCCCGCCGCCCGGTCCGAGCTACCCGGCGATCGTCGCCGGATCTATAGCGGGGCGCATCTTCGTGAGCTACAGGCTCATCCGCGTCGTTCGGCTCGCTGCGGCGTACTCCCGTACGCCTCGCGCGCCTGCCTAGCGGCTGAGCCCGTATCACACGAACCTGCACCCCGCTAGAGTGGCTCCCTGCAGAGGGTGCTTCCCGCCCGAGCTACCCCGGGCGGACCGGCTCGGTCACCGCGAGCCGGCGCAGCCGTCTACTCCGTCGTCTTGATGCCGGTGGGGAGTTGAATACTCAGGCTCACGGTGACCATGCTCGTGAAGTGGAATTCGCGGTCTTTGTCGTCCACCTTGCGGTCAGGGAACGCCTCGTCCGTTCCGAGCCCGTGGTTGTCGAAGCCCGAAGTATTCCATGCGAACGGCAGGGCGCGCCACTCCGCGCCGAAGCCGATGAAGTCCGACGGGTAGAAGTTCCAGCCGAGGCCGAACGTCGGCGCGAAGGCCATGCGGCTCTCGAGCCCGAAGGTGTCCGCGCAGGCGTTCTGGTTGGTCGTGCCGCACTCCTTGCGCTCCTTCACGCCGATCGCCGCGGCTCCCGCGAAGAAGCTCACGTCGGTGTCAACGAAGAGCTCGGCGAACAGCGCCAGCTTTCCGCGGAAGGGAACGACCGTGACCTGTGGCGCTGCGACCCACTGGATCTGTCCGAGCTGATCCTTCGTCAGGTCGCCCTTGGTCAGGTTGACCCTGGTCAGCTGGCACGCCTTGGTGAACGGCTGGGTGTCGCAGTTACGCCCGTCGATCGCGACGCGCTGGAGCTCGTCCGTCAACCCGGTGTTGTACTGAAACCCGTACCCGCCCCAGGCGCCGAAGCCGAGCCAGTCCGTGAAGTGGTAGGTGAGCCGCAGGCCCGGCATGATCGTCCGCCGGTACTCGTCCAGCAGCGTGAACGATGCGCCTGGAGCCACCTCGAACCGCCCGTCACGGTGGAGCCGGAGCTTCCGCACGGCCGGCGCGCCGGCCAGAGGGCCCGTGAGCTGGATCTCCTGCGCCTCCGCGGGCGCAGCCGTCATCAGAAGTGCACAGCCGGTAAGCCCTGCCACCACGGTGCAGAGGCTCTGGACGAATCGACGCATCATGCCTGTCCCCGTCTTTGGCTGAATCATCCTATGTCTCGCGCTCGGCGTCTGCGCGTCCCCGCGTCCAAAGTCCTCACTTCGGCAGCCGGTATTCCCAGGAGAACGGCAGGAAGACCGACAGCCCGACCTGCGCCTGTACGTTGTTGGTGAAGCTCTTCCCCTCGGCGAGCCAGGTGCTCTTGTCCTGAGGGTTGTTTGTGTCGACGCTGGGGTTCTCGAGCTCGTCGAAGAAGATGTAGTCGCTGACCTCGAACATCGCCGCAAACCAGCGGTTGAAGAAGATGCGGAGGCCACCGCCGACGTGAAACGAGAGCTTCGGCTTCCAGTCGAAGGTGCGGTTGTCGGGATCGACGACGGCCATGGGCCTCGTCGAGATCGCGCCGACACCGCCCAGCACGAAGAAGTCGTAGTGGAAGATGAAGTCGCTGAACCCGGCGAATTTGCCGTACGCGGGGACGTACGTGAAGTTCGCATTCGCGTTCCACTGATACTCGGTGATCGGCTCGCCGATACGCGCCGCCCTGCTCGTCTGGAAGTTGAAGTCCGACGGCGTGTTGAGGGCACCGTACCAGTTGCCGTTGACCCCGATCGCGAGGACGTTGGTGAGGTACCAGTTGACCGCGAGCCCCGGCCCGTTGTGGCCGACGAACTGATCGTTCATCGTCAGCCCGAAGTACGGGTTCACCTCGAAGCGGTGGTAGCGCAGCGCGTAGATCTGCTGCACCGCGTAGGTCTCGTTCTTGAGATCCTTCGCGGCCTCCTTCTCCAAATTGATCGTGGGACACGCCGTCGGGTCGATCGCACAGATGTCCCCAAGCCCTGTCGTCTCGCCGCCCTCGCCAGGGGCCGCAGGCGCCTCCACCGGCTCCGTGCCCTCGGCAGGAGTCTCTGGCTCGTCGAGGTTGATTTCCTTGGGTTGCTCTTTTGGCTGAGCCAACGCCGTAAGCGGCATCGCGACCAGCGCAGCCGCAACGAGAAGCCCCACGCGAGCCTGGTTCATCGCCATCCCTTCCAAAGTCCGTGCGATGCGAGCGATCGATCGCCCAGGTAGTACAGCTTCCTAACTACTCGAATTCATTAAATAATTCGGTCAACCGCCAAGCCCGACGGACTATATCACGTCGAAAATAAAAGGATCAACAACCAAATCCTTTTGCCACGGACGACCGGCGGCTTCGCAGAGGGGGCCCGGCGGGTGGACACGCGGCGAGCGGCAGACTCGCTGCACAATCACCGCGGGCTCGGATCGCCGGTGTGCTGGCGCCGAGGGCGCGACGATGGTGACGCCTGACGGGTTCAGCGGCAGAGGCGCGGCGTGCTGAGACATCGGAGCCATCGCCCGTTGGTTGGACCGGTGTCGAGCCGCGCGATTGGGTGGTGAGGAGAGATCGAGCGCCGCCGACGCTCACGCCGCGGACCGCGCGTCAGGCGGCCGCGTCTTCGGAGCCGCTGGCGCGGCCGAGCATCGCCTCAACGAACTCGTCGGACTCGAACTCGCGGAGGTCTTCCGCGCGCTCGCCGATGCCGACGTACCGGACGGGCAGCCCATGCTCGGCGCAGATGCCGAGGATGACGCCGCCCTTGGCGGTGCCGTCGAGCTTCGTCAGCACGATGCCGGTGATCGGCAGCGCCTCCTTGAAGAGCGCGGCCTGCTGCATGGCGTTCTGGCCGTTCGTCGCGTCGAGCACGAGCAGCGTCTCGTGAGGCGCACCCTCGAGCGCCTTGTTCATGGTGCGCGCGACCCGGGACAGCTCCTCCATGAGGTTCGTCTTCGTGTGCAGCCTGCCGGCCGTGTCGGCGAGCACGACGTCGGCGCCGGTGTCCTTCGCCTTCTGGATCGCGTCGAAGATCACCGCGCCGGGGTTCGCGCCGTCCTTGCCGCGCACGACCTCGCAGCCGACGCGCTTGCCCCAGACGTTGAGCTGCTGCACCGCCGCTGCCCGGAACGTGTCGCCCGCCGCGAGCACCACCGTCCGGCCCTCGGCCTTGAGCTGCGTCGCGAGCTTGCCGATCGTGGTCGTCTTTCCCACGCCGTTCACGCCGACCACCATCACCACGGTGGGCTGCGCCTTCAGCGGCAGCCCGCCGCCGGCGCCGACGCGCAGGATCCGCTTCGCGTGCTCGCGCAGCGCGTCCCAGACCTTGTCGGTGTCGGCGAGCTCGTTCCTGCTGAGCGCCGACCGGATTTCGTCGAGGAGGAGCTCTGTCGTCTTCACGCCGACGTCCGAGGTGAGCAGCACCTCTTCGATCTGCTCGACGACGTTGGGATCGATCTCCTTCTTGCCGGCGAACAGCGCCTTCAGCCGGCCGAAGAACCCCTCGCTCTCCCGCACCTTCGTGAGGCCTTTGCGGAGCCCCTCGATGTCGCGCTTGCGCGCGGCCGGAGGCGCGGTCTCCCGCGCTGGCCTGGCGGCCGGCTTGACGGCCGGCGCCTCGATCGCGGGCGCGATGGGCGCCTCCGTGACCGCGGTCGCCGCCGGCTCGATGGCGGGCGGCGGCGCGACGGGCGCCTCGACAGGGGCGGGCGCCGCCGCGGGCGGCTCCTCCTGCGGCGCGGGCTCCTTCGCCTTCGCCGGAGGAGCTTCCTCCGCCGGAGGCTTCTTCGGGGCACGCGGCTTCTCGGTCGGCTTGTCCGCCGGCTTCTCGGAGGGCTGCTTCGCCTTCTCCTGGAGCTTCTTCGGTTCGGGGGGCGCTGCGATCTCCGGTGGCGGCGCCTTCTTCGTGACGAAGTAGACGATCGCCGCCACCACGACGAGGCCGACGATAATTAGGGCGATTTCCACGTTGGCGTTCTCCGGCGAGGGAGCCGACTATATGGGACGCACCCCATACGTCAACGTGCGGTCGCGCGGGGGCGCGATCCGGCCAGCGAAACGGCAGATCGGCGCGGCGACGGGGCCGGCGCTCCGCGGGCCCCGTGCGCCTGGCTCACGGGGCCAGCGGCGAGGCGCCCGGCTTGGGCTCCGACGCCCCGAGGTCCTGCTCGATCCGCTCGTCCACGGGATCGGGACCGAAGGCGGCGTGCTCGATCCGGTTCGCCCAGAGCTCGACCTCGCGCTGCTGAACCCTGCTCGCCACCCGGCGCACGTGCCCGGGCGTCGGCTCCGGCGGCCCCTCGAAGGGGGCTCCCTGGCGCCGCGCCCAGCGGACGAGGCGATCGAGGACGGCGCGGCGCCGCGTGACCAGCGCGATGCCCAGCTTGCTCGGCGACGGGAGCGCCTGCTCATGGCTGCTGTGCATCGGCGCGCGGACCACGAGCCTCGCGTCGCTCCGGTACGGCGCCTCGATCGAGAACTCGCCGACGTCGTCGGTCAGCGCGCGGGCGATGACGCCGCTGCCGTCGAAGGCGGGGACGACGATCACGAGCTCGGCGCGCGCGATGGGCGTTCCGTCATGCGCGTCGGCGACGGCGCCACGCCAGCCGGTCGCGCCCTCGAGCGGTCCCATGACGCGCACGCCGGCGCGGCCGGGCGGCGCGACGGGCCGCTCGTCGCCCGCGCGCGTTGTTGCGGCGCGCTTCGGCGCCCGCCGCCAGCCGCCGAGCACCCAGCCCGCGATGGCGAGGACGGCGGCGCCGAGCGCGATCTGCCGCCACGCCCCTGGGCCCGCGACGGGCACGTCGATCGCGAGCTCCGCGCCGGGGATCCACCACGGAGACGCGGGCACGTAGCGGAGCGAGATCGGGACCGTCCCCTCTCGCTCGGCGGTGAACGCGGCGATCACCCGCGCCTTGCCGCCGGTCACGGTGGCCGCCCCGACCGGCTCGCCCGCGCGCAGCGCCTCGACCACGCCGCCCTCGACCGGGCCGCGGGACGAGCGCACCTCGACGTCGATCGGCACGCCGTCCTCCGCGCGCGCCGGCTCGACAGGATGCGACAGATCGAGCGTGACCTGCGCGTACCGGACGACGCTCTGGCTGACGCTCGCCTTCGCGAGCGTGGCGGTTCCATCGAAGCGCGCGCGCAGCACGCCCTGGCCGGCGCCGTCGAGGCGCTCGGTCGGGAGCTCGAAGCGCGCGCGGCCGTCGCCGCCGGTCGGAGCCTCCGCGAGCCGCGCGCCGCGCTCGTCCTCGAGCACGACCGGGAGGCGTTCGCGCTCGAACGGCGCGCCGCTCCCGACGCCGCGCGCGCCGCTGCGATCGAGCCGGAGCGCCACGGTGACGTTCACCGTCGGGCGATCGAGATCGACCGCGTCGACCGGCGGATCGAACCGGAGGATCACCGGCGCGAGCGGGGCCGCGTGCGCCTCGAGCGGGATCTTCGCCTCGACCGCGTCGTAGAGCTTTCCCCCTGCGAACCGGATGCGCAGCGTGGCGTCCGCGAGCGGCGCGCGCCCGCGGAGGCAGAACCCGCCGCGCTCGTCTGTCGCGATCACGTAGCCGCCTTGCGAGGGGCGGGGCTCGCGGGCGCGCGCCGCGCCGTCGGCCGCGCACCCGTCGACCGCCGGCAGGACCGCGGGGGCGCCGGCGCTCGTGAGGGCATCGATGGAGAGCGGCGCCTCCGCGATAGCGCTCCGCGCGTCGTCGAGCACGCTTCCGCGCACGACGAACCCGTCGGGCTCGGTCCATGCGACCGCCTCGATCTGCGCGCTTCCGCGCACATGGATGCGGAGCGGCGCACCTTGCGTCTGCGCGTGCGCCGCGGGCGCCGCCGCGAGCGCCGTGGCCGCGAGGAGCGCCCACGGCAGGCATCGTCTCAGTCCGCGCATCTCCCGAAGGCCTCCGGCGAGCTCCTCGTCATGGTCGCGCATTATCCGTCACGCCGACGCGGCACGGGCAAGGGGAAGCCGATCCGAAGCCGTGCCGAGCTCGCGCTCGCCCGGCGCGAGCGAGCAAGCGGCGAGTGCGGACGTAAGCGGACGTGAGCGGACGTGCACGCGAGCTCGCGGCAGCGCGTCGGATCGATGGCGGCAGCGGGTGGGTAGATAAGCGGATGGTGAAGCCGTGTTCGCCGTGAGCCCAACATGGTTCACGCGTTGAAGCGCCGCGGGCAGGCCGCGTCAAACCGTCCAGTCTGGTCGCAGCGAGGAGCGAGCGAATGCAAGGCAAAAGTGCGAGCGTGTGCGCACCAATTTTCGGGTGTAGACCCGCTGATCCGATCGCCACTGCGGCGATGCGCTCGTGTATCGTCGGACGTGGAATGCGTCGGCCCTTTTCAGTGCTCGTGTTGCTGGTTGTGACGCTTGTACTCTCGCTGATACCCACGAGGCTTTACGCGGATCAGCGCACGAGCTACCTCGCCGACCAGCTCAGGACCAACGAGGACTATCGCGTCCGCACGCAAGCGGCGCTCGCGCTCGGCGCGTCGGGAGACGACGCCGCCACGAGGCCGCTCTGCGACGCGCTCACGGACAGCAACGCGTCCGTCAAGGTCGCGGCGGCCGCGGCGCTCGGCAAGCTCGGCAAGACCGCGGGGCTCGCGTGCCTGGAGCGCGCCGAGGGGCGCGAGCAGACGCCGGCCGTCAAGTCGCAGATGCAGAAGTCGATCGCGGCGCTGTCCGCCGGCGGCGGGGGCGGCTCGGCGGCGCCGCCGCCTCCGGGCGCGGACACGAAGTACTACGTCGCCATCGAGATCACGAACAAGAGCGGCCGCCCCGAGTCCGAGATCGAGCCGCTCGTGCGCGCCGCGATACAGTCGAAGATCCTCGCGAAGGCCGGCTACGCGGTGGCCCCCAAGGGCGAGACGGTGGCGCAAGGCAAGAAGATTCTGAACGGCAAGAAGCTGAAGGGCTTCTATCTCCTCGCCACGGTCGAGCCCGCCGTGTACCAGGGCGGCAACCTCACCCAGGTGGTCCGCGTCAGCATGTGGACCTATCCGTCCAAGTCGCTCCAGGGTGAGTTCGCGCCGAAGCTCACGCAGAGCGGCACCCCGAAGAAAGACGTCCAGAGCGAGAACATCCTGATGAAGATGTGCGTCGAGAACGCGGTCGAGACCTTCCACAAGGTCGTCGCCTCGCTGTGACGCACCTTCGCTGCTCGATATTGGCTTTTCCAGTGCATCACGACCCTTGTCATCCCCAGCCAGCTTCGAGGATCCCATGAGCGACGCTTCCAGCACGGCCCCGCAGACCTCCGCGCCGGAGGTCAGAGCGCGCTACCAGCGGAGCGCGCGGAACTACCTGCTCGACCAGAACTTCCAGCTGAAATACACGGGGTTCCTCGTGGGGATCAGCCTTGCGCTCTCCGTGGCGCTCGGGATCCTCCTCTGGAACGCGAGCTCGAAGATCATCGAGCAGAGCCGCAGCGCCGTGCAGCAGGGGCAGGAGACCGTCCGTCAGGGTCAGGAGACCGTCAAGCGCGGCCAGGAGGTGCTCGTCCAGAGCCGTCGGGTCAGCGAGGTCGTCGCGATGAACATCGCGAAGGAGTACAAGGACGACCCCGAGCTCGCGAAGACGTTCGGCGAGGCGGCGCAGCGCGACGAGAGCAAGCTCAAGGACGAGCAGTCGCGGCTCGAGCGCGACGCTGCCACGCTGCAGCAGCGGGCGGAGGCGCTCGAGCGGCAGGCCGCCGACGTAGCGAACAACCAGCAGATGCTGCTCCGCCTCATCGTCGCGCTCCTGTCGTTGCTCGTCCTCGGCGTCGGCATCGCGGGCATCGTCTTCACGCACAAGATCGCCGGGCCGATCTTCAAGATGAAGCGGCTGCTCCGTCAGGTCGGCGAGGGCAAGCTGATCGTGCGCGAGAAGCTCCGGAAGGGCGACGAGCTCCAGCACTTCTTCGAGGCGTTCGAGAAGATGGTCGAGGACCTGAGGGCGCGCCAGCAGGGCAAGATCGCGAAGATGGATGCGATCCTCGAGAAGCTCGAGGCGGGGGCGCGCGCCCAGAAGGGGACGATGGAGATCGACCCCGAGGGCCTCTCCCAGCTGAAGCGACTCCGCAGCGAGATGCAGGAGCAGCTCGACGCGTGATCGACCCCGCGCGCGGTCGAACGACGTACGCGCTGTCCGAATCCCTCCCGAGATCAAGCCAAAAATAAGAAGACATCAGGCCGCGCGCTCCCGCACGGCCTCGCCGTCGCCAGGCGGGTCCCTCGGGCCCTACCGTCGCCGCGCGAGCACCGCGCTAGAAGGCGGCCTTGATGATCTCGACGATCGCTTCTCCGCTCGGGAGGAACGTCACGGACGCGGCGTCGAAGCGCATCCGCTCCACGCCGCGCACGCGCGAGAACGTGGCGCGCCAGAGCCGCTCGCCCGCTCGCCGCACGCGGGCGCGCTTGCTCGCGTCGATGCTGTCGAGGGCGCGGACGTACGAGCCGGCGCCGCGCGTCCGCACCTCGATGATCACGATGACGGGGCCGTCGCGCGCGACCACGTCGATCTCCAGCCGCCCCACACGCGCGTTGCGCGCGACGATCTCCACGCCCTGCGCGGCGAGGTGAGCGACGACCGCGTCCTCCGCGCGCGCACCGAGCGCTCGCCGCGCGTCGGCCGCCGGAGCGCCAGCGGGCCCGAACGCGGTCCGGCTCGTCGCCGAAGCCGCCGGCGCGCTGCGCGTGGCGGCGCGCCCGGGCGGACGGCCGTCGTGTGAGCCCGAATCGTCGCTGGGAGGGAGGGAGAGGGAGGTGCCGGACAGATCGGCCGTCGTCGGGCGAGGGCTTCGCGAACCGCGACGGCCGGTCACCCGACGCCTAGAAGCCTTCGCACTGGTCCGAGTTGGCGCGGCCCTGCACGTCGCCGCAGGCCCCCTCGTTCTCGAACCCCGTGTTCTGCTTGATGCAGTACTTGCCGGTGATGTTCGGGTCCCCGAGGCCGACGTTCGGCCGGATCTCCGAGCAGGTGAAGCCCTGCGGGCACTCGCAGAAGTTGAAGTTCGGGTCGTCCGGCTCGCCGTCGGCCACGCCGCACCGGCACGAGCAGTACACCGCCTGCTGCGCGTTCCGGTTCGAGTTGGCGGCGCACTGGCCGCACACGGGCGACGCGACGGGCTGGTCGTCGGTCCCTGGCACGCAGCAGGACAGGCCTTCGTTCTCCGCTGCCGACTTGGTCGGGTCCTGGCAGCCCTTGAAGTTGTCGTGGCAGAGGTAGAGATTGCAGACGCCATCCTCGCACTTCCAGCCGTCGCCGGGGCAGTCCGGGTCGCCGTTGCAGCGACAGAAGGCGCCCGCGGGGTCGCAGACGCCGCTGAGGCACTGGCTCTTTCCGCCGTCCGGCCTCGTCGGTTCGCAGTCGGGCGCGTACGTCCCCGACTGCACGCACTTGCTGCACTCGGGCGTGCAGGCCGGAAGCGCCTCCTGGCCGAGCGGGCAGCTCACGCGCCCCTGGAAGTGGTTCACCAGGCAGATCCGCGTCTGGCACTGGAAGGATCGCGATTCGATGTTCTCTTCCGTCACCTTGAAGCCAGCGAACTGCGGATCGTACTCATCTTCAGGCAGACACGGGTCGCCGACGCCGCCGCTCTCGCACGCGGAGGGCAGGCTCGCCATTGCGACGACGCTGAGCAGGCCGAGCAGGCCGGACAGAATGGAACGGGTCATCAGAACGTGCTCCTTCGGCGGCGGTGCGCGCCACCGCTTCGGCAGAGGCGCGCGGACGGGAGGCAAGAAAACGCTCAAGTCGAGGTGCTCAAAGGCACAACGTCAGCGGTTGGACCCTAGACGAAGCGCGCCTCGAGCGTCAACAGCCGGATGGGGCGCGCCCGTCCACGTCGCCGAGGTGGGCGGGCGCCGCCGGTGCGAGGCGTTCGACCCTGAGCGCGCTGGTCCCTTGGCAGCGGACGGTCAGGCTGCCGCCTGGGCGGCAACAGTGCGGCGACCGCGCGACGATCGCACTTAAGGAAGCGAGCGCGCCTCCGTTCGATAATTCCACCGTCGACTCCTACGCAGTGCGCAACCCCAAGGTCGACCCGGCGCCCGGTGTCTCAGGACGGGAATGCAAGAGGGGCCCCCTCGCCCGGCATCGCTTGACAAGCTGCGCGCCACAATCCTACCATCCCCCGCCACACGCAAGTATCCGTTGATTCTCATTGAACTTTTTGGTTCCTGACCGAGCTGCCTCGGGGGTCTACGGCGCGCGTTCTCCGTGTGTGGAGCCGCGAACGGGGCGAAGGGGCCACGATCTTTACGTCGCCGAAAGCGAGGAACGACGATGCGGAACCGGGTGGCGAGTATCTGCCTTGTAGCTTCTGCCCTGTTGCTATCCCCCGCCGTGGGGCATGCGCAGCCCGGCAAAGGTAAGCCCGTCGCGGCTGAAAAGGCGGACGCCAAGGGCGAGAAGAAGCCCAGCAAAGAGGTCAGCGCCGACGAGGATGCGGGCCCCGTGACCGCGGGCCAGATGACGGAGGAGGCGGCGCAGGGCAAGCGGCTCTTCGACAGCGAGCGGTGGAGCGACGCCGCGCGGCAGCTGAAGCGCGTCGTCGACGGCGACACCGGCGATGACGATGGCAACAAGCAGATCGCCCAGTACCACCTCGCGATCGCGCTCTACCGCCTGCAGTTCTACCAGGCGAGCTATGCGATCTTCTCGCAGATCGCCGACAAGCCGAACCACCTCAAGTTCAACGAGACGCTGCTCTGGCTGTCCAAGCTCGCGACGCAGCTCCCGGAGCCGGCGGACATCATCGAGCGCGTCGGCAAGTACAAGACCGAGCAGATCGCGCGGTTCAACAACCCCCAGCAGCGCGACCTCTACTGGCAGCTCAACTACCTGCTCGGCCGCTACAAGTACCGGAACCGGAACTACGAGGAGGCCATCAGCCTCTTCGCCAAGGTCGACCCGAACAGCAAGTACTACGTCCAGGCCCAGTTCTTCAGCGGCATCTCGTACGTGCAGCTGCGCAAGTCGGTGCCGGCTGTCAAGTCGTTCCAGCGCATCGTCCAGGCGATCGACGAGGGCGTCGAGGGCCTCGAGGACGAGGCGCGCATGCGCGACCTCGCGTTCCTCTCGATGGCGCGCACCTACTACTCGGCCTCCGTCCGCCTCGACGACAACAACGTTCCGACGATCGACGCCGCGAAGCTCTCGGCCGCCGTCAAGTACTGGAACCGCGTCGACGTCGCGAGCGAGTACTGGCTGGACAGCCTCTTCGAGCAGTCCTGGGCGTACTTCATGGCCGGGCTGTACCCGCAGGCGCTCGGCAACATCCACACGATCGAGTCGCCCTACTTCCCGAACTCGTTCTATCCCGAGGCCGACATCCTGAAGGCCGTCGTCTCGTTCACGATCTGCCAGTACGGCGACGCGACCACGATCGTCGCGAAGATGAAGAAGAAGTACGAGCCGATCAAGAAGGACCTCGAGTCGATCCTGGTGCGGTACCAGGGGGAGGGGAACGAGGAGCGCTTCTTCCAGTTCCTGAAGGACGTGGGCGCCGGCAAGGGCGACATCCCGCCGAGGGTCCGGCCGATCGTCGAGAACGCGCTCTCCGACCGCCAGCTCCGCCGCAACATGGAGTACGTGCGCATCCTCGATGAGGAGGCGGATCGGTTCAAGAAGGCGCCCGCCAACTTCCGCAACTCTCCGGTCGGCAGCGACGTGACCGACGCGCTCGAGTTCGCGAGGAGCCTCGCGATCCGGAACGCCGGCACGCTCGGCCGGGAGCGCTACCAGCGCAACCTCGACGAGCTCAACGAGCACCTCCGCGACTCGTCGAAGATCCTCATCGACATCACCGCGGCCGAGAGGAACAAGCTCGATCAGCAGGTCGTCAGCGGCCAGCTGTCGAAGGAGGACGCGCTCACGTACGGCGTCGTCAAGCCCGACGACGAGCACGTGCTCTGGCCGTTCGACGGCGAATACTGGCGCGACGAGCTCGGCTTCTACCGGCAGGTCGTGACGTCGAAGTGCAGCAAGTGAGCGATTTCATCATGGTTGGCCCCGCGGCCAGAGGTCGCGGGGCAGGCAGCGCTTCCTCACGGGGGTCCGTGGCGGAGGGACGGAGATGGAGATGAAGCAGTCGAAGTTCGGTGTACTGCATGCGCTCCGCGCGGCGGCGGGTACGTTGGCCGTGGCGGCGTGCGCGGTCACAACGAGCCCCGCGTCGGCGGCCGACGCGTGCATCACGCAGCCGGCGAAGGATGCGATCGCCGCCTGTCCGGGCGGCAAGCTCCAGGTGTCGGCGGGCAAGAAGCCGCAGGTCAGCTTCAAGTCAGCCCCGCAGGGGATCCAGCTGAAGAAGCGCGAGGACTTGACGAAGCCGGCCAATCCGACCGCGTCACAGGCCTCGGCGCAGCGCGACGAGCGGCGCAATCGCCTCGCCCCGAAGGTGAGGAGCCTGCTCGTGACGGAGATCCAGGGGCTCGAGGGCCTGTACTCCTCGACGCCGAAGAACGCGCCGGACCGGCCGAAGCTGATGCGGCGCCTCGCCGAGGGCTACGTCGAGCTCGAGTCGGCGGCGTTCCGCGACAAGACCGAGGGGCAGATCAAGGCGGACGAGGCCAAGCGGAAGAACCCGAAGGCGGTCGCCGGACTCCGGACCGAGATCGCCAAGGCCGACAAGATCCTCGCCCTCGCGCGAAAGCAGGCGATCAAGTACTACACGGACCTGAAGACGCAGTATCCGAAGTACTGCCAGAGCACCAACGCGGCCGACCCCGCGAAGAGCACGGGCTGCACGGACGAGGTCCTTTACTACCTCGCCTATGAGTACGAGCAGGCCCAGCAGCTCGAGGACGCTCGCAAGGTCTACTTCGAGCTCATCAAGAACTGGCCGAACTCGAAGTACATCCCGAACGCGTACCTCGCCTTCGGTGAGCTCTTCTTCAACGAGGCGCAGGGCGACCCGTCCAAGTGGGACCTGGCGGAGCAGTCGTACGTCAAGGTCACCCAGTACCCGCCGCCCGAGAACAAGGTCTGGGGCTACGCCCACTACAAGCTCGGGTACGTCTACTGGAACAAGGGCGACTTCGCCCGCGCCATCAGCGAGTTCAAGAAGACGATCGAGTACGGGCAGCAGTTCCAGCAGATGCCGAACGCGGCGCAGCTCGCGGTCTCGGCGCGGCGCGACATCATCCCCGTCTACGCGCTCGCGGGCGACCCGCGCAAGTCGCACGACTTCCTCCGGCCGCTCAGCGGCGACACGGGCGGCAGCTCCGAGAAGACGTTCAAGATGATGGACGACCTCGGGCAGAACTACCTCGACACCGGTCACTACAAGGAGGGCATCGAGCTCTACACCGACCTGATGACCCGCGATCGGGGCCCGAGGTACTGCGTCTACCAGGGGCACATCGCGGAGGCGACGCTCGCCATGAAGTCTGGCAACAAGGACCAGATCATGGGCGAGCTCGGGCGCCAGCTCGACGTCCACAACAAGTTCCAGGGCGAGGGGCACCCGGCGGACGCCAAGCTGAAGTGCTCGAACATCACCGCCGGTCTGCTGACCGAGACGGCGATGGCCTGGCACCTCGAGGCGGTGGGCTCGGGCGGCGTGCGCGGCACCGGCGACAAGAAGACGATGCAGCTCGCCGCGCAGCTCTACGACAAGGTCGTCAACAACTTCAAGCAGGAGCAGTTCGCCAAGTTCGAGTTCCCCCGCATCCTGAAGGAGGACTGGCCGAACATCTTCAAGATCAAGTACGCGATGGCCGACCTTCTGTACTTCCAGAAGGACTGGGCCAAGTGCGGTCCCGCGTTCGACTCGGTCGTGGCCGAGGATCCGAACGGCCCGCAGGCGGCTGAGGCCGCGTACGCCTCGGTGCTCTGCTACCAGAACATCTACACCGAGACCCACAAGGACGGCTCCCACTTGAAGGGGTCCGGCAACCTCCCCGACGGCGGGACGGGCAAGAAGGGCGACAAGAAGGCGGAGAAGGCGAAGTTCCAGCCGAAGGACTTCAGTGACAGCCAGAAGGGCATGATCACCGCCTTCAACCGGTACGTCTGCTACATCAAGCCCGCGGCGAACGACAAGGAGGCCCAGGAGCAGTACGTCGAGGTGAAGTACGCGCGCGGCCGCACGTACTTCGAGGCGCAGCACTGGGAGGAGGCCGCGCTCGCGTTCCGCGACGTGGCGCTGAACCACGCCGACAAGGAAGTCGGCATCTACGCGTCGCAGCTCTACCTCGAGTCGCTCAACGTCCTCGGCGCGAACATGGACCCGCCGCGTCCGTCTTGTTACGACGACATGGCCGCGGATGTGCCCAAGTTCATCGATCTCTACTGCAAGGGCGGCAAGGAGAAGGAGAACGCCGAGCAGTGCGGCATCCTGATCCGCATCCAGCGCGACATCGAGCGCCTGCGCGCGCAGAAGCTCGTCGAGGCTGCTGACGCGGCCGGTGGCGTCGAGGCCCTCAAGAACTATGAGAAGGCCGCCGTCGCCTACATGGATATGTGGAAGAAGTACGGCGAGGCCGCCTGCGAGGCGAAGCAGCCCGCGTGCGAGAAGAGCGAGGAGGTCCTCTACAACGCCGCGAAGGCGTTCCAGGCCGCCCGCCTCATCGCCAAGTCGATCTCGGCCCGCAAGATCCTGCTCGATCCGCGGTACAACCTCCACAACACCGAGCTGGCGAAGACGTCGATCTACGAGATCGGCGGCAACTACCAGGCGATCGCGGTCTACGACGAGGCGGCGAACTGGTACGAGCGCTACGCCCGCGAGAACCCGAAGGGGGAGAAGGCCGCCGAGGCGCTCCAGGACGCGGTCGTGCTGCGGCTCGGCCTCGGTCAGGAGGACCAGGCGATCAAGGACGCCGACCTCTTCAACAAGAACTACGGCAAGGCGAAGCCGGCGCAGACGGCGCAGATCGCGTTCGCGATCGGCGCGCACTACATCGATCGCGAGGACTGGGATCAGGCGCGCCGGCGGCTGTCGACGGCGATGCCGCAGATCGATCGCAACGCGACGTTCGACGTTCAGGTGCAGGCGCACGCGATGTACGCGCGCGTCCTGCTGCAGACGAAGAGCGTGACCCCGGCGAACGGCGAGTACAACAAGGTCCGCGGCTACTGGAAGGACCCTGCGGCCGCGCTCAAGAAGCTCGACGCGATCGGCGGCGAGGAGCCGGAGAAGCTGCGCCGGCTCGGCAAGGTGCTGACCGCGGTCGGCGAGGCCTACTTCCACTTCGCCGAGCAGAAGCGGAAGGACGTCGATAAGATCAAGTTCCCCGAGTACAAGGGCTCCGGGAACCGCGAGGACGTCCTCAAGCACATCAACACCAAGGTCGCCGACTGGGTGAAGAAGAAGCGCCCGGCGATCGAGGCGGCCGACGTCGAGTACCAGAAGATCCTCAAGCTGGAGCCGACGCCTCCGCCGAAGTGGGTCATCGCGGCCGGCGCGCGCGTCGGTCAGATGTGGGGCAAGTTCGTCGCCGAGTTCCGGGCCGCGCCCATCCCGAAGGAATGGAAGGGGCACGGCATGGTCCCGGGCACCGACGTCTCGTACGACGAGATCCGGGGTGAGTACTACTCACGCCTCGACGAGGCGAGCGAGCCGCAGAAGCAGATGGCGAAGGGCGCGTTCAAGACCTGCCTCGACCTGTCCGTGAAGTACCAGTACTTCGACGACTACTCCCGTACCTGCGAGGTGTGGCTGTCGAAGAACTACGGCGCCGAGTACCACCTCATCGACGAATTCCGCGGCTCGCCGTCGCGGGTCAACTCCGGCATGAGCGAACGCCCTGCGCCGCTGAACCTCGACGGGACCCCCTTCCGAGAAGCGCTGACCGCAACCGACAAGCCGGCTGCGAGCAAGGACAAGGAAGAGGGCGAGGACAAGAAGGCGGGCGAGGACAAGAAGGCGGGCGAGGACAAGAAGGCGGCGCCGGCGGCGGCTGGTGCGTCCAAGGAAGGCTCGGCGCTCGATCGGGCCACGACCCGACCCAGGAAGTGATGGAGCGAAACATGAGAAGCATCACCTCATTGGCAGCGGTTGCGGTGCTCCTTCTGGCCGCGACGGGTTGTGGCGGCGGCAGCACCGGCGGTACGGCTCACGGGGCGAAGGACCCGACGACGGGCAAGACGATCACGGACAGCAAGGGTCAGGCCGTGTCGGTCGAGGCGGCCAACAAGTTCAAGACCGCCATGGACACCATGGTCCAGCACGACAAGGCTGGGGACTGGTCCGAGGCGACTTGCAGCTCGACGGCCCAGCTGTTCCTGGACGCGGCGGACGAGCAAGGGGACACGACGTTCGCCGAGGCCATCTACAACGCGGGGCTCGCGTACCAGCGTTGCAAGAAGGACTCGGAGGCGAAGAAGTACTTCACGCAAGCGCTTCAGAAGAATCCGAAGTTCCACCCCGCGCGGGTCCAGGTGGCGCTCTACAACCTGGCGGAGTCGGGCGAGAGGAACCTCGACGCGGCGATCAGCGAGATGCGCCAGGCCGCCGTCGTCGATGCTCAGTACAAGAACGTCGAGGCGCTCGTGCACCTCGCGCTCCTGTACATGAAGCGCGGCAACCAGGTCGCGGACAACGATGGCCCCAACGACTTCCAGCGCGCGAAGCGGTACATCCAGAGCGCGCTGGCCGTCGATGACGCCTTCATGCCCGCGTTCAACCAGCTCGCGATCTACTACCTGGAGACGGCGAAGCAGAAGGCGGGCAGGAAGACGGGCAAGGCGGTCGCGACCAACGTCAGCAAGCAGAAGAAGGTCGACACCCAGGCGCTGGAGCTCGCGGCGCTGGTCTGCTCCCAGGCCATCCGCAAGAACCCCAACTACGCGCCGATCCACAACACCGCGGGGATGATCCAGGTCGAGCTCGCGAACCTGAACGGCGCCGTGCAGGAGTTCAACCTCGCGAGGAGGCTCGATCCGACCTTCTACGAGGCGCAGATGAACTACGCGGCGGTGAACCTCCAGTTCCGCGGGTTCCAGCAGGCGGACGAGGCGTACCGCGCGGCCCTGAAGATGCGTCCGAACGACTACGACGCTCATCTGGGCCTCGCGCTCGCCCTGCGCGGTCAGATCGATGACGCGAACTTCGACAGCATGGTGGCGGCCGCCAGCGCTGAGCTCGACGCCGCCAAGAAGGTCGCCCCCGAGCGCGCCGAGACCTACTATAACGAGGCGATCCTGACCCAGGAGTACAAGGCGAAGTCGGGCGGCAAGGGGGCCGAGGGCGCCCTCATGTCGGCGAAGGGGCTGTTCGGTCAGTTCATCCAGAAGGCGGGCGCTAGCACCGAGTTCGCCGACGCGGTGAAGCGGTCGAAGGAGCGTATGAGCGAGATCGACCAGATCATCGCCTTCAACAAGCAGACCGAGGCCGAGCGGAAGGCGGCCGAGGCCGACATGAAGACGAAGGAAGCCGAGCAGGAGGCAGCTGCCGGGAGCGAGGGCGAAGGGGGCGAAGCGACGACCCCGGCCCCGGCTCCTGCCCAGTAGCGGAGCCTCGTCCTGCGCGCTGTCGATGGCGGGGTGCAGGTTCGTGTGACACGGGCTCAGCCGCTAGGCAGGCAAGTGAGGCGTACAAGGTACGCCGCAGCGAGCCGAACGACGCGGATGAGCCCGTCGCGCACGAAGATGTGCCCCGCCACAGCGGACGTCCCGCTCGGTCCGGGTCGCAACGAGGGTGCGCGAGGGATACGGTAGTATTCCGGGCGAGCTCGACGGGCGGGGCGGACCGCGTGGCGGTGCGACAGACAACGGCACCTGGAGCCCCCTTCTCTCGCTGCACGAAGCTGCATCAAGGAGAAGGGGGCTCGCTCTTTTCGTCTTCGTCGCAGCTCTCTGGGAACCTTGGGTAGAATCGGTTGTCGAGGCGTGTGTGGGTCGTGCTCTCCGACGCCTCGATAGCATGCGAAGCTGGTTGACCGGCCGCCGCGGAAGGCGGTACAATGGCACTGTAACCGAGTCGAAACATTGTGAGGAGGCTGGAATGAGAGGGTTGACCCGATTGGGTGCGGGAGTCGTGGCTGCCGTTCTTACGAGCGTGGTCGCCTCATCGGCGTTCGCGCAGGGAGCGGCTCCTGGTGGTGGGAAGAAGGACGAGGGGTACGGGTACGAGTTCTCGGACGATCCGCTGAACGCCGGCGGGTTCGGCCCCAACGACGCCACCATCCGTGTGCGGCCCGGCCCTGTCCGGACGACGCTGATCAGGCCCCGCACCTCGTTCGTTCCGGAGATGCTCAAGTCGGTCGAGAACCTCTGATGTGACGGGCAGGTTTGGCACCTGCCCTATCGATTTACCCCCCGGTGCTGGGGGCGTGCGCCGCGCGGCGCATAGGGAAGGCTGGCGGAGATGGAAGGCAAGCAAAGGGTCGCTCTCACATTTGCGCTCTACCAAAACGAGGCGCTCGTCCGCCGGGAGACGATCACCCAGGATATCGTCAAGGTAGGCAAGGACGCGAAGAGCCATCTGCGTGTCGATGACGAGCTTGCCTCGCGCATGCACGCGGTCATCGAGGTCGCCTCCCCGCAGGACATCACGCTCATCGATCTCGGCAACGAGCCGGGCACGATGGTGAACGGGGCGCGCGTCAACAAGTGCAAGATCAGCCCAGGCGATCAGCTCCAGATCGGCGGCACGAAGATCATGCTGGAGCGCGCGGAGCCGGTGGCGGTCGCCGCGGCCGCGGGCCCTGCGAAGCCGGTTCCCGCCAACCCGTTTGCGGCAGCGCCTGGTGGGAGCCCGTTCGGCGCTGCGGCGCCCGGGAATCCGTTCGCGGCCGCGCCGCCTGGGAACCCGTTTGCCGCGGCCTCCGCGGGCGGCGCGGACCCGTTCTCCTACAACAACCCGTTCGCGCAGTCGGCGCCGGCCGTCGACGAGGTGCCCCCGGACGCGCCCGAGGGCTCCTACACGTACACGCTCGTGAAGAACGGGCCGGACGTGCCGAGCGACGAAACCGAGGTCCCGGCGGCCTCGGTCGAGGTCATGATTCTGTGGGATGCCGCGGTGCTCCACGTCGAGCACCTCACGCCGCCGCGCTCCTTCTACGTGGGTGAGGAGGCGGGGAAGAACTTCAAGTGCGACTACTTCATCCCCTCGGAGAAGCTTGGCACGACGCGGGCGCCCATCATCCTCGCGGATCGCTCCGGCTCGGTCTCCGTGGTGCTCCTGCCCCGCGCGACCGGCACCATCGAGATCCCGGGTAGGCCGAAGATGACGGTGCAGCAGGCGATCGATCAGGGCCTCACGCAGCCGTGTTCCGAGCTCTCTGGCGCCTATCAGATGGCGCTTCCGTCGGGCGGGAAGGCGAAGGTCGAGCTCGACGGCATCGTCTTCCAGGTGTCCGCCGTGAACGCAGGCAAGGTCGTGGCCGGCCACCTCCAGCTGGACACGCAGAGCCTGCTGTACACGGGCCTCTCGATGGCGGTTCACCTCGGGCTGCTCGCGGCGATGGCCTTCTTCATGCCGCCCCTCGGCGATACGGGCGAGGACGGGATCTCCGCTGACCAGCAGTTCCTCATCCAGCAGTACCTCGCGGCGGCCGCCGAGAAGGAGATGGAGGAGAAGGAGACCGAGCAGGTCGCCGACAACGCGGCGGACAACAAGGAGGGCGGCACCGGTACACGCGCCAAGGGTGAGGAGGGTTCAATGGGTAACCCGAACACCAAGGCCACCGGCAACCGCTACGGCGTCCAGGGGCCCGCCGACAACCCGGATCCGCACATCGCCCGCCAGGCCGCGCTCCGCGACGCCGCGGAGTTCGGCATGATCGGGCTGCTGAACGCCGGCGCCGGCGGCGATCCGAACGCGCCGACCGCGCCGTGGGGACGCGACGATTCGCTCGGGAACGATCCGCTGAGCGCCCGCGGCAACATGTGGGGCGATCAGATCGGCGACTCGTTCGGCGCTGGCGGCCTCGGCCTCTCCGGCATCGGCGAGGGCGGCGGCGGGCGCGGCGAGGGCATCGGCCTCGGCTCGATCGGCACCATCGGGCACGGCGCCGGCACCGGCACCGGCCAGGGCTTCGGCTCCGGCCATGGCCGCCTCGGAGGGTCGCATCGCACCAAGCCGCCGCAGGTGCGCATGGGTGCTACCAGCGTGAGCGGCCGTCTGCCCCCCGAGGTCATCCAGCGTATCGTCCGCCAGAACTTCGGTCGATTCCGGCTCTGCTACGAGAACGGGCTCAGGAACAACCCGAATCTCCAGGGCCGTGTCGCGGTGCGCTTCGTCATCGGGCGCGACGGCGCGGTCTCCAACGTGGGTAACGGCGGTTCGGATCTGCCCGATAACGGCGTGGTTTCCTGCGTCGTTCGGGCGTTCTACGGCCTGTCGTTCCCGCAGCCCGAGGGCGGTATCGTCACCGTCGTCTACCCGATCATGCTCAGCCCCGGCGGCTGAGCCCGCCTCGCCGCTCGGTTCGAGCGAACGCCCCGCACGCGAAGTGCGGGGCGTTTTCCGTTTCAGCGCTGGATGCGGCCGGCGCCAGGCGCGGCCAGGGGTCTGCGGCGAGCGCTGTGGGGTGGCCAGCTCGGCGTCCGTCGCGCGGGGTAGGGCGGGGGCCCCGCGTGAAGGCGCTGCAGCGAGGCGCATGCGCGGGGTTTGAAGCCCTGGACTTCCGCGGTTGCCTCCGCCTATTCTCGCGTCGCCGCGCGAGGTTCAACGCGCGCCACCTCGGGACGCTTGTGACGGTGCCACACGGAGCGGGGCAGCCCGTCTCCTAGATTGCTGACGGAGCGGCGCAGCCGTCTCCGGGACGCTGGAAGGAGCGGCGCAGCCGACTCCGGGATTGGGGACGGAGCGGCGCAGCCGACTCCGGGACGCTGGAAGGAGCGGCGCAGCCGTCTCCGGGATTGGGGACGGAGCGGCGCAGCCGGCTCCGGGACGCTGAAGGAGCGGCGCAGCCGACTCCGGGACGTTTTGAAGAGGGGCGACGCGACGCCCAGGTCACTCAGAGGCCGGCGATGCCGGGGCCATTCGAAAGGTGAGCGAGATGAAGCTTGGGGCATTCTTGATGGTTGGCCTGGTCGCGGCGAGCGCGGCAGGCCTGGGCTGCAGCCGACACCGCCAGGAGGCCGTCATCCTGGCGAATCAGGCCGACAAGGAGGTCGCCGTCAACCCCGACGGTGCGGCCAACAAGTACGAGCAGGCGACCAAGCTCGACCCGAACAACCACCGCATCTTCTTCAAGCTGGCGATGGCACACAAGAAGTCGGAGTCGTGGGACAAGGTCGCATCGACGCTGGCTCGCGCCACGCAGATCGCCCCGAAGTTCGCCAACTACTGGTTCGAACGGGGGTGGGCGCTCGAGCAGCAAGCGAAGAAAAAGACGATCTCGTACGAAGAGGCCAAAGAGCCGTACCAGAAGTGTATCGAGAACGACCCCAACTTCGCGGATTGCTACTCCCAGCTCGGGAACGTCTACCTCTGGACGGACGACGAGCAGAAGGCGCTCGAGAACCTCACCAAGGCGATCGAGCACAATCCGAACGAAATCCGCTACTACGCGGCGCTCGCCGACCTGTACACCCGTCTCGGGTACACGAAGGAGGCCGAGCAGGTGCTCAAGGAGGCGAAGTCGTTCGCGAAGCCGGGGGACAAGTACCTCTTCGGCGTCCACAGCCTGCTCGCGTCGGTCTACCAGGACCGGGGGTCCACGGCGGAGATGGTGTCCGAGCTCGAGGCCGCCAAGGCGGTGGCGCCCACGGATGGTCCCGAGTCGGTGCAGATTCTCTGGAGTCTAGGGAGCACCTACGCGACCCTGGATCCGCCGCGCAAGCAGGAGGCAATCCAGATGCTCAAGGGGTTCACCACGCGCGCCTGCAAGGGATCGAAGGCGGCGAGCTTCAAGACCGAGTGCGAGACGGCGAACACGCTCGTCGCGCGGCTCGGCGGTCAATAGCCGTGATGCCGCGCGCGGCACGGGGCACGTAAGCGTTTCAATTCGTTCGAAGGTCGGGGCCGAGGGTCGATAATCAATGGATCTTGCGCAGCGTCTCAATCATCTCGAGTCGGTTCATGACTGGCAAGGGCTCGTCGAGGAGCTCGAGAAGGGGATTGCGGCCGAAGGGGACGCGACCCGGAAGGCGGCATATCACCTGAAGCTCGGGCGGCTGCTCGAGGAGAAGTTCCTTCAGGCCGTCAAGGCGCTGAAGCACTTCCAGGACGCCTACAAGCTGAATCCAGCGCTGTTAGAGGCGCTGGAGTCGGCTCGTTCCATCTACTGGGACCTCGGCAAGACCAACATGGTCCAGAAGCTCCTGGAGCTCGAGCTGAGGAACGCCCCCGAGGGTACCGCGGCCGCCGAGCTTCGCGTGGAGCTCGGCGACGTGCTCTGCGACGCGGGCGATTTCGAGCGCGCGACGGAGATGTACGCGAAAGGCCTCGCCGCGTCCGGCGGGACGAGCGAGGAGGCGCGGGCCTGCCTCTTCGACATGCAGGTCGATCAGTCGTCGTGGTCGGCGCGCATGGCGGAGCTGGTGGATGCGGCCGACGCGGCCGCGAGCACCGACGAGCGCAAGCGGCTGCTGCTCCGCGCGGCGCGCCTCGCGAAGCGCTTCGATCGCGGTCAGCTCGAGGACCTGCTCCGGAGGGCGTACGAGACGGCGCCTTCCGACAAGCAGGCCGCGACGATGTTCGAGGGGCTCCTCGTCGAGGCGGAGCGGCCGCAGGCGATCGTGGAGACGCAGCGACGCATCCTCGACGCGCGCGCCGGCGTGGCGCGCGGAGAGGCGGCGTTCAAATTCGGCGTCCGCTGGGCCACGCGGCACCAGAACGTCGAGATCGGATCGAAGCTCCTCGAGGAATCGCTCCGGTTCGACCCCTCGAACGAGGCTGCGTTCGCCTACCTGCGCGAGCTCTGGGGGACGAAGGAGGGCAACTGGGAGCGCGTCGCGTCGCTGGCGGAGAGCGCTGCCAACCAGAACGGCAGCTCCCCGTACATGATCGCGCAGGCGGGCGGCATCGCCTGGCGCCAGCTCGGCAACCTCATCCGGGCCAGGAGCTGGTTCGAGAGGCTCTCGGCGGTCGCCCCGACGCACCCGAGCGTGAGCGCGTTCGAAGCGCAGATCGGCGAGCGCCTCACGGCCGCTCCTGTCGCGCCGTCCGCGCCTCCCCCGGCTGCTGCCGCGCCCGCGCCCGTTGTCGTCGCGCCCGCACCTGTCGTCGTCGCGCCGGCCGCGCCTGCGCCCGTGGCCGTCGCGCCTGCGGACGCCACGCCGCTTCCCACGAGCGCGCCTGCGCCCGTCAGCGCGCCGGCCCCGCTCAGCACGCCAGCCCCGGTGAGCGCGCCGGCCCCGGTGAGCGGCAGGGCGAGCGCGCCCGCGAGCGCTCCTGTGGACGCCTCGTCGGTGGACGAGCGCGACGCGAGATCCTCGGTGGCCGACATCGCGCCGCCGCCTCCCGCGCGGGCTCCCGCCGAGAGCAGGCCTGCGGATTCGGAGGTCGGCCGGCGGCCGACAGCGCCGCCGCCTCCCGGCGCGGAGGTCGCGGGCCGCGTCGAGGAGCTCAAGGCCAAGGCCCAGAAGCAGGAGCAGGCCAAGCGGTACAACGAGTACGTCAAGACGCTGATCGAGATCGCCGAGGCGGTCTCGGATCCTGCCGAGAAGATCGACAACTACGCGAAGGCGGCGGAGCTCTACTCGGGCAAGTTCTCGAACGCGGCCGAGGCGGTGAAGTGCTACGAGGCGATCCTCGCGATCGACGGCGAGCACGCGCAGGCGATCGACTTCCTCCGCCAGAGCTACGAGAAGCGGCGCGACTGGGAGAAGCTCATCGGGCTGCTCCGCCGCGAGGCCGCGGCGCTCCCGGAGGGCGGCGATCGCGCCGCGAAGTACCTCGAGATCGCGAAGCTCGCGTCGGAGCGGGTGAAGAAGGTCGACTTCTGCATCGAGCTCTGGGACGAGGTCCTCGCGAACGACCCGGAGAACCCCGAGGCGCTGAACGCGCTGGCCGGGCTCTACGAGAAGAACAAGGACTACCAGGCGTTCGCGAGGGTGCTGCAGAAGCAGGTCGACACGACCTTCGACAGCACCCAGAAGCTCGCGCTCCTCAGCAAGCTCGCGCAGCTCTACGGCGAGCGCCTCAAGGACGACGAGGCGGCCGTCAAGGCCTGGCAAGAGGTGATCGCGCTGAACCCCCAGGACCGCAAGGCCCAGGAGGCGCTCAAGAAGGCGTACCTCCAGCTGCAGCGCTGGGATGACCTCGAGGTGTTCTACGCCGAGAGCGGCAAGTGGGACGAGTTCATCCGGGTCCTCGAGTCGCAGGAGGCCAAGGAGACCGACGACGCGGCCAAGATCAGCCTGCTGGTCAAGATCGCCGAGCTCTGGATGGTCCAGAAGCAGAAGGCGGATCGCGCCGCGCGCGCCTACGAGAAGGTGCTCTCGATCGACGGCTCGCACCTCGCCGCGGCCGAGGCGCTCATCCCGATCTACACGCAGGCGAACAACCCGAAGGGGCTCGCCGGCGCCATCGAGGTGAAGCTCTCGCACGACCAGGACGACGTCTCCCGGCTCGACCTCTACCGGCAGGTCGCGGCGCTCTACGAGACGCGCCTCAAGGAGCCGCAGCGGGCGTTCGAGCGTTACCTCTCGGCCTTCCAGATCGCCCCGCAGGACGAGCAGTGCATCGATGACGTCGAGCGCGCCGCGCGCTCGACGGAGGGGTGGGACGCCCTGATCCAGGCCTACTCGTCGGCGATCGCGCGCGCCGAGGGCGAGGGGGACATCGCGCTCGGGGTCGATCTCCGGCTCCGGCTCGGGCGGGTGTTGCTCGACGAGGTGAAGCGCATCGACGAGGCGCTCTCGCAGTTCCGCGCCGTGTACGAGGCGGACGGCGAGAACCAGGCCGCGATCGGCGCGCTGGAGCGGCTCTACCGCGAGACGGGCCGGTTCGGCGAGCTGCTCGGCATCTACGAGAAGAAGCTCGGCATCGTCACCGAGCCGGAGGAGCGCAAGCAGATCCTCTACGCGATCGCGGAGCTCTACGAAGGGGAGCTGCGCGACGCGGCGCAGGCGATCGGGACGTACCGCCAGGTGCTCGACGACGAGCCGACGGACCCGCAGGCGCTCGCGGCGCTCGACAAGCTCTACCGCGAGCAGCAGGACTGGGAGTCCTACGTCGACGTGCTCCGCAAGCGGATCGACTCTCCGCTCGACGAGCAGGCGCTCATCGACCTCAAGTTCCGGCTCGGGAGCACCCTCGAGAAGCACCTGAACGATGCGGCCGGAGCGCTCGAGAACTACAAGGAAATCCTGATCCTCGATCCGGGCAACGACGCGGCGCGCCTCGCGCTCGAGGCGCTGCTCTCGAACGAGTCCCTGCGGGCCGAGGCGGCGGCCATCCTGCAGGAGATCTACGAGGGGCGCGGCGACTGGGAGAAGCTGATCCAGGCGCTGGAGATCCTCGCCGCGGCCGAGGGCGACACGGCGACCCGCGTCGCGCTGCTCCGGAAGGTGGCGCGGACGGCGGCCGAGAGCCTGAGCGACCTGGGCCGCGCGTTCGACGCGCAGTCGCGGGCGCTCAAGGACGACCCGTCGCACGCCGAGACGCGGGCGGAGCTCGAGTCGCTCGCCGCGCAGGCGGGCGCCTGGGACAGGCTCGACGTCATCTTCAGCGAGATCGCCGATTCGCTGAGCGACGCGCGGCTGAGCCGCGAATACTGGATGCGCCTCGGTAGCATCCACGAGCGGCTCGGAAAGGTCGAGGAGGCGGCGAACGGCTACCTCCGCGTGCTCTCGATCGATCCCGCCGACTCGGAGGCGCTGGAGGCGATGGACGAGCTCTACCGGCGCACCGAGCGCTGGGGCGATCTCATCGGCGTCTACCGGCGCCGCATCGAGCTCGTGCACGAGCCGTCCGAGCGCGAGGGCCTCTATGCGCAGATGGCCGAGGTCTACGAGCAGCGGCTCGGGCAGCCGGAGGAGGCGATCGCCGCGTACCGCGAGGTCCTCTCCATCGACAACACGAGCCTGGTGGCGCTTGCGGCGCTCGACGGGCTCTTCAGCCGCCAGGGCATGTGGGAAGAGCTGGCGGACAACCTCGAGGCGCAGCTCGGCATCGCGGTCGAGGAGGAGGCGCAGATCCGGCTGATGCTCCGGCTCGCCGCGCTGCGGGAGTCGCGGATGCGGCTCGTCGACTCGGCGATCGACATCTACCGGCAGGTGCTCGAGCGCGAGCCGACCAACGTCGAGGCGCTCGGGGCGCTCGAGCGCCTCGGGAAGGTCGCCGAGCACGAGCTCGCGATCGCGGAGATCCTCGAGCCGCTGTACCGCCAGTCGGGCGACTTCCAGAAGCTCATCGGGGTGCACGAGGTGCAGGTGCGGCGCAGCGACGACGTGACCCGTCGCGTCGAGCTGCTCCACCAGATCGCCGTGCTCTACGAGGACGCGGGCAGCGACCTCAGCTCAGCCTTCGACACCTACGCGCGGGCGCTGAGCCAGGATCCGGCCTCGGAGTCGACGCAGGAGGGGCTCGACCGGCTCGCGCGCGCGACCGGTCGCTTCGCCGACCTGGCGCGCGTGTTCGAGACGCTGGCGGCGCAGCAGACCGACGCGGAGCTCGCGAGCTCGCTCTACACGATGAGCGCTCGGATCTACGAGGGAGACCTCGGCGACATGGACAGCGCCGTCGGGCACTACCGGCGCGTGCTCGAGATCGATCCGCGCAACCTGCACGCCGCCGAGTCGCTCGAGCGGCTGTTCAGGACCTCGGAGCGCTACAACGAGCTGTCGCAGATCCTCCAGCAGAAGGCGGACATCCTCGACGACCTGAGCGAGAAGAAGCTCGCCCTCTTCCAGGCCGCGAGCCTCGAGGAGGAGGTGCTCGAGCGGCACGATCAGGCCATCGCCGTCTATGGCAAGGTGCTCGAGCTCGACGCCGAGGATCTGCGGGCGATCGACGCGCTGACGAAGCTCTACCTCAGCCTCTCACGCTGGCAGGAGCTCCTCTCGGTCTACGCGAAGAAGGCCGATCTCGTCCTCGATTCGAACGAGAAGAAGCGCATCTACTACCAGATCGGCGCGGTGTACGAGCGCGAGCTCGGCAACGTCGCGAGCGCGATCGACACGTACCAGCGCGTGCTCGAGATCGATCCGGACGATCTCCAGGCGCTCGGGCGGCTCGACGTGCTCTACCAGACGTCGCAGAACTGGCTCGAGCTGCTCAGCGTGCTCCAGCACGAGGCGGAGATCACCGCGGATCCGGCGGAGGGCATCAGCTACCAGTACCGGATCGCGGAGCTCTACGAGAAGCACCTCGACGACGTGTCCCGCGCGATCGAGCTCTACCGCGATCTCTTGCAGCAGATGCCCGATCACGAGCCGACGCTGCGGGCGCTCGAGCAGATCAAGGACGGCAGCCGCGAGCCGCTCGGCGCCGCGCTGGTGCTCGAGCCGATCTACGACGCGTCCGGCGAGTGGCAGAAGCTGATCAGCGTGCTCGAGGTCCGGGTCAAGGTGGCCGAGGACCCGTACGAGAGGGTCGATCTGCTCCACCGCATCGCGCGCCTCTCGGAGGAGATGCTGAGCGACCACGTCACCGCGTTCGAGACGTACGCGCGGGCGGTGACGTGCGATATCGGCAACGAGGAGTCGCTCTCGAACCTGGAGCGGCTCGCGATGATGGTGAACCGCTGGCCGCAGGTGGCCGCGCTGTACGACACCGAGCTCGGCCGGCTCGGCGAGGAGCCGGCGCGCTTCGTGGAGCTCGGGCTTCGGCTCGCGCAGATCTTCGAGACGCAGCTCGACGACATCGACAGCGCCGTCGCGCGCTACCGGCGCGTGCTCGAGGTCGAGCCGGAGAACCAGACCGCGATCGCGTCGCTCGATCGCCTGTTCACCGCGACCGAGCGGTGGGGCGATCTCGTCACCATCCTGTCGCGCGAGTCGGAGATCGCGCAGCCGCCGGACGAGATCCTCGAGTTCAAGTACCGGCTCGGCGTGGTCTATCAAACGCGTCTCAACGACCTGCCCGCGGCCATCGGGGCGTACCGCGAGGTGCTCACGGCGGCGCCCGAGCACTCGCCCACGCTCGAGGCCCTCGAGGGGCTCTTCGCGGCCGGGATCAAGCAGATCGAGATCGGCGCCATCCTGGAGCCGCTCTACCAGGCGGCGGCGGAGTGGGAGAAGCTCGGCGGGGTGCTCGAGGCGGAGCTCACCCACCTCACCGAGGCGCAGGAGCGGCAGGCGATGTACTACCGGCTGGGGGAGCTCCAGGAGGAGCGCCTCATCTCGCCGGACGGGGCCCTCGCCGTCTTCATGCGGGCGTTGAAGGAGTACCCGGGCGACGAGAAGACGCTCGAGGAGGTCGAGCGGCTCGCCGGCTCGGTCGACGGCGGCTGGGAGATGCTCGCCAACGCGTACGCCGACGTGCTGGGCATCCACAGCGACAAGGACGTCCAGACCGGCATCGGCAAGCGGCTCGCGCGGGTCTTCGAGACCGACCTCAGCGACGTCGCCAAGGCCGAGGAGACGTACCGGTACGTGCTCGGCATCGAGCCGCTCGAGGCCGAGGCGCTCTCGAACCTCGATCGGATCTACACGCAGCTCGAGCAGTACCCGGAGCTCGCGAGCGTGCTCGAGCAGCGGGTGCGCGCGACCGAGGATCGCCCGGAGCTCGTCGACCTGTACCTCCGGCTCGGGCAGACGTACGAGGAGCGGCTCGGTCAGCTCGACGACGCCATCCGCGCGTTCCGGCGCATCTTCGACGAGCTCGAGACGACGAACGAGCAGGCGATCAGCGCCCTCGAGCGCATCTACACGGCCAAGGGGGCCTGGACCCAGCTCAAGGTCGTGCTGGAGCGGGAGCTCGAGAACGCGATGGGCGACAGCCAGGAGGCCGACATCCGCGCCAAGATGGCGCACCTGCTCGCCGATCGGCTGAACGACGTACAGGGCGCGGTCGAGACCTGGAAGCGCGTCCTCGACCTCCGGGGCGAGGATCCGGAGGCGCTCGGGGCGCTGTCCAACCTCTATGAGCGCGTGGGGCAGTGGTCCGAGCTCTGCGACGTCCTCGAGCGGCATTACGACATCGCGATCGACGACGAGTCGCGCGTCGCGGTGCTGCTCCGCCGCGCCAAGCTGTTCCACGAGCAGCTCGGCCGCGACGACTCGTCGCTCGACGACTACCAGCGCGTCCTCGACATCGACTACGCGAACCTCGAGGCGCTCTACGCCATCGCGGCGATCTGGCGGCTGCGCAACGAGCCCGAGCAGATCGTGAGCTCTCTCCACCAGACGGTGGATCGGGCGCGGGACGTGCTGCCGGCCGAGAACGTGATCGCGCTGTACCGCGAGCTCGGGACGACCTACCAGCACGTCCTCGGGCAGGCGTACGACGCCATCGACGCCTGGAGGAAGCTGCTCGAGGTCGACCCGAAGGACTTCGAGGCGATGGCCGCCCTGGAGAACCTGCTCCGGGCCGAGGGGCGCTGGGTCGAGGTCATCGACGTGAAGATGGGCCGGGCGGCGGCCTACGAGTCGCCGGCGGACAAGGTGCGCGAGTACCTCGAGGTGGCGCAGATCTGGGAGCACCAGGTCGAGGAGAAGGACCGGGGCACGCTCGCGTACGAGAAGGTCCTGGAGCTCGAGCCGACGCACGACCAGGCCTTCGCGGCGCTCGAGGAGCTCCACGACGCGGCCCGGCGGAGCGAGCCGCTCATCGAGCTCTACCTCGCGCGGCTCGAGTCGCGCGAGGAGGTCTCCGACAAGACCGACATCCTCCGCAAGGTGGCCCGGGTCTTCGAGGAGCAGCTCGAGGACAAGCCGCAGGCCTTCGACGCGCTGCTCACGGCGTTCGAGATGGACTTCTCCGACATGGACACGGTCCGCTACCTCGAGCGCATGGCGCAGGCGACGAACCGCTGGCCCGAGCTCGTGCAGACGGTGAACGGGTGGCTGCAGCAGCAGACGGCCCCGCTCCAGAAGATCACGCTCTGCCTGCGCCTCGCCAAGTGGTACGCGGAGGACCTCGGTCACCCCGAGTACGCCCAGCCGTACTACCAGCAGATCCTCGCGCACGACCCGAACAACGTCGCCGTGCTGCGCCAGATGGCGAACTTCTTCAAGAAGACCGGCCAGTGGCAGCAGCAGGGGCAGATGCTGACGAGCGCCCTCAACGTCGCGGTCACCGACGTCGATCGGAAGGAGGTCCTGACCGAGCTCGGCGAGGTCCTCGAGAAGCACATGGGCGAGGTCGAGCAGGGGCTCAGCTTCTACCGGCGCGCCCTCGACGTGGATCCGCTGCACCTGCCGGCCCTCGAGGCGCTGGAGCGGATCTACACGGATCGCGATCAGTCGAACGATCTCGTCGACGTCCTGCTCCGCAAGGCGCGGGCCGTGAACGAGTCCGACGTCGTCGCGGCCGTGAAGCTGCGCACGGCCGGCCTCTACGAGTCCAAGCTCGGCCTGATCGAGAAGGCCGGCGCGGTCTACCGCGAGGTGCTGGACATCGACGCCTCGAACCTCCTCGCGATGCGGGGGCTCGAGCGCGTCTACACGGCGACGCACCAGTGGCCCGATCTCGTGCGCGTCCTCGAGATGCAGCTCGACGTGGTCACCACGGAGCGCGAGCGCATCGACGTGCTGATGAAGATCGCGACCCTCCAGGAGGCGCAGTTCCTGAAGCCCGATCTGTCGGCCGCGCGCCTCGAGCAGGTGGTCGAGATCGACCCGAGCCACGAGCCCGCGCTCGAGGCCCTGGAGCGCTGCTATCGCCGGCTCCGCCAGTGGCACGATCTCATCAACACCTACGATCGCCACATCAACGCGGCGGAGGATCGGCAGAAGAAGATCGAGCTCTGGTCCCACACGGCCAAGGTCTACGCAGAGGAGATCGAGGACCTCGACCGCGCGATCGACGCGTACCTGAACATCGTCGACATCCAGGACACGCACATCCCGGCCCTGGAGGCGCTGGCGAAGCTCTACGAGAAGCAGGACAACTCGGCGAAGGCCATCGAGTACATGACGCGCGTCGCCGACCTGACGGCCGACGGCAAGCAGCGCGTCGAGATGTACTTCCGGATCGGCCGGCAGCTCGACGAGAAGCTCGGCGAGCGGGTCCAGGCCCAGGAGCGCTTCGAGATGGCGCTCGATCTCGATCCGTCGCACGTGCCGACGCTGGCGGCGCTGCGGGTGATCGCGATCGACGCGGCCGACTGGGACCGGGCGGCGCGTTACCTCGATCAGGAGCAGATGAACACCGACGCGCCCCGCGCCAAGGCGCGGCTGCTCGTCGAGCTCGGCAAGCTCCGGGACGACATGCTCGGCGAGCACGCGCTCGCGGTGCAGGCGTACGAGATGGCGCTCCAGAGCGATCCCGACAACGAGGACGCCGCGATGCCGCTCCTCAACGAGTACGTCTCCACGGAGCGGTGGGCCCAGGCCGAGCCGCTCGCGGAGATGCTCGTCAGGAAGAGCGGCAAGCGCGATAGGTCAGAGCAGCACCGGCTGCAGCGGACCTTCGGGCGGGTCCTCGATCGGCTCGGCAAGGACGACGCCTCGCTCAAGGCGTACACGGCCGCGCACAACCTCGATCTGACCGACCAGGAGACGATCCGGGGCCTGGCGGACGTCAGCTTCAAGCTCGGCGATTGGGCGAGCGCGCTGACGAACTACCAGAAGGTGCTCACCAGCCTCGACGAGGCCGAGACCGAGGAGCGCGCGACCGTCTACTACAAGCTCGGCTGCATCAAGCAGGCGCAGGGGCAGTCGAAGCAGGCGGTCAACAACTTCGAGAAGGCGCTCGGGGCCGATCCCGCGCACCGGCCGACGCTCGAGGCGATGGTCGCCGTCTACGACGCGCTCAAGGACTGGAAGCAGGTCTGCCACTACAAGCGGCTGATCCTCGACAACATCATGGACGGCCCCGAGCGGTTCAAGATGTTGAACGACATCGGCGACATCTGGGTCGACAAGGAGAACAACATCCCGAAGGGCGTGGAGGCCCTGGAGGAGGCGCTCGACCTGGAGCCGCAGAACCACGTGCTGCTCCACAAGCTGCTCCAGCTCTACCAGCGCACGGGGCAGTGGGAGCGGATGGTGGACTGCCTCCAGCGCATCGCGGAGCTGGAGCCGCAGCCGGATCGGAAGAGCCGTTACCTTTACACGATGGCGCAGATCTACCGCGACAAGCTGGACGACCCGGCGCGCGCGGTGGAGCTGTTCAACGACACGCTGGACCTGAACCCGCACTCCCTCGAGGCCTTCGAGCGCATCAACAAGATCCTCACGGCGCAGAAGGAGTGGAAGCAGCTCGAGCGGGCGTACCGCAAGATGCTGCACAGGGTCGCCGGCAAGGGGAACACGGACCTCGAGTACAGCCTCTGGCACGCGCTCGGGCTCATCTACCGCGATCGGCTCGGCGACAGGACGGCCGCCCTCGAGACGTTCCGCATGGCGTCGCGGCTCAAGCCCGAGGACGCGACGGAGCACCTGATCCTCGCGGAGCTCTATGAGCAGTCGGAGCAGTTCGATCTGGCGACCGGCGAGTTCCAGGCGATGGTCAAGATCGATCCGATGAAGATCGACCCGTACAAGCGGCTCTACCGCCTGTACGTGGACAGCAAGCGCTACGACCAGGCCTGGTGCGTCGCGGCGGCGCTGTCGTTCCTCCGCAAGGCCGATCCCGACGAGCAGCAGTACTTCGAGGACTACCGCCCGCAGGGGCTCATCCAGGCGAAGAGCCGGCTCGACAACGAGCAGTGGATCAGGAACCTGTTCCACGAGGAGGAGAACCTCTACGTCGGCAAGATCTTCGAGATGATCGCGGGGGCCGCGCTCAGGGCGAAGATCGAGACGCTCAAGCAGCGCCGTGAGCTGCCGGTCCTCGATCAGCGCTTCCTGCAGGATCCGGCGACCTCGACGGTGACGTTCGCCCGGACCTTCGGGTGGGCGGCCAACGTCCTCGGCCTGCCGGCGCCGCGGCTCTACGTGCGGAGCGACGTGCCCGGCGCGCTCGTCGCGGTGGCGAACGAGCAGCCGGCGTCCGTCGCGGGTCAGACCGTGCTGACCGGGTTCTCGCCGCAGGAGCTCACGTTCATCGTCGGCAAGCACCTCGCGATGTACCGCGGCGAGCACTACATCAAGACGCTGTTCCCGACGGTCACCGAGCTGACGGTGCTCCTCTTCGCCGGGATCAAGCTCGTCGCGCCCGACACGTCGGTCCCGCCGGACATCGAGAAGCAGATCACGGCGACCGCGCAGACGCTCCGCGGGTTCATGCAGCCGATGCAGCTCGAGGGGCTCCGCATGGTGGTCAAGAAGTTCCTTGCGGAGGGCGCGAAGGCCAACATCAAGCGGTGGGTCCAGTGCGTCGACATCACCGCGGCGCGCACCGGCCTGCTCCTCTCGGGCGATCTCGAGATCGCGAAGAAGATCATCGCCGCCGAGCCGCAGCAGCCCGGGGATCTCCCGCCCCAGGACAGGCTCAAGGAGCTGATCGTCTTCTCGACGAGCGATCAGTATTTCGCGCTGCGTCAGGCGCTCGGGATCGCCATCGGCGAGGGGTGATCCCGCGCGGCAGCAGGGCCTAAGTAGCGGAATTCACCCCAATAACCGGAGCACCCGGGGCATTCAGGGGAGCGCGCGCGCGCTCCTCGCCCCGGGGCTCCGCTGTGCCGGAGGGATGCACATCTCCATGAGTCTGCTTGACGAGTCAGCAATCCTTACGAACGATCAGGTGCTGTGACCTCGTCATCGATGATCGTCCGGCTCCCCGTGCAGTCCGCGAGAGGCTTCGGGAGATACAGGCTGATCGCAAAGCTTGGGCAGGGAGGGATGGCCGAGGTCTTCCTCGCTGCGCATCGCGGCCCGCTCGGGTTCGAGAAGCTGGTCGTGATCAAGCGGCTCAAGCCGGGGATCGCGACCGAGCCCGAGGTCAACGCGATGTTCCTCGACGAGGCGAGGCTCGCCGCGCGGCTGAACCACCCGAACGTCGTGCAGACGTACGAGTGCGGCCAGATCGACGAACAGTACTACATCGTGATGGAGTACCTGGAAGGGCACTCGCTCGATCGGATCTGCAGGAAGATCGACCCGTCGCGTCACCGCGCGGTCTACCTGGCGATCCTCGCCGACGCGCTCGCCGGGCTCCACTACGCGCACGACCTCATGGATTTCAACGGTCAGCCGCTCCATGTGGTCCACCGCGACATCAGCCCGCACAACATCTTCGTCACCTACGACGGGCAGGCGAAGGTCGTCGACTTCGGCATCGCGAAGTGGGCGACGCGGGACGCGGACACCAGCACCGGCGTCGTGAAGGGGAAGATCCGGTACATGGCGCCGGAGCAGGCCCTCGCGACGATGGTCGATCGCCGCGCGGACATCTTCTCGATGGGCCTCATCTTCTGGGAGCTCGTCGTGGGCGAGCGCTTCTGGGGGGATCTCTCCGACGTGCAGATCCTCCAGCGGCTCACGTTCGGCGAGATCCCGAAGCTGCGCGAGCGGTGGCCCGCGGCGCCTGACGCCCTCGAGCGGATCTGCTCGCGCGCGCTCGCGATGGCGCCCGAGGAGCGGTACGCGACGGCGGCCCAGATGCGTGACGACGTCGAGGCGTACCTGGCGACGATGGGCCGCCGCCCCTCCTCGGCCGAGATCGGTCGCCTCATCGGTGAGACCTTCGCGCACCGCCGCGCCGAGGTGAGGTCCGCGATCAGCGACCAGCTGGGGCGGCTCCACGCCGGCGCGGCCGAGGGCGGGGAGGAGTTCGAGATCCTGCCCGTGCTCGAGGAGCGCGGCGCCGTGCCGTGGTCTCAGCGCATGCCGCTCTCGCAGATGTCGCAGCAGTTCTCCGCGCCGGTCGGGGACCAGATGCTGGGCGACGACCCGTCGCGCGAGGACAGCATCTCGAACCGCCAGACGATCCCCACGATCATGGTCGCCAACACCAAGTCGACCCGGCGAAAGGCGCTCTGGAGCGCGGGGATCGCCGTGCTCTCGGTGCTGCTGATCGGCGGCGCGTGGGCGGTCCTCGCGCTCCGCCCCACGACGACCCCGCCGGAGGGCGATGTTCCTGCGGAGACCAGGGGGGGCGAGGCCACGACCCCTTCTCCTCCGACCTACGCGCCCCCGGTCGCCAACCTCGTCGAGCTCCGGATCATCGCCACGCCGCTGGACGCGAAGATCTACCTCGACGACGTGGAGCTCCCCAGCAACCCGTTCTTCGCGAGGTTCAGCCGGGATGGCACCGGGCACCGCATCCGGGTCACCGCCGACGGGTACACCCCGGAGGCGCGCTTCGTGGTGTTCACGCGCGACGAGGTGCTGACCATCAACCTCCGCCAGGTGCCGTCGACGTCCCCCAAGGCAGGCGGCGGCACCGCGCCTCGGAAGTGACCGGCAGCGCCGTGGGCTCGGCGTAACCGCCGGAGGCCGCGCGAGAGGGCGTCGGAGCGCCGCGCGGGGCGTTACGGCCGGCCGCTCAGCATCACCTCGAGCTCCGGCGGCACGCAGCCGTAGGCCTCGGCGGCCGCGAGCAGCGCCGAGTTCTGCGGCAGGTTGAGCAGGAACGAGCTGGCGTAGGGCGTCCCCTCGAGGCCCTTCAGCCGGCGCAGGAGCGGGGGCATCGCGCGCTCCATCGCGGCCCGCGCGCCCTCCAGATCGCCCATATCCACGCAGGCGTCGTGGAGCGCGAGGTAGATCGGCGCCTCGTTGAGCAGGCTCGGCGCGCCCGCCTCGACCAGGGCCGCCGCCTCCCGCGCGATCTCGCGGGCCTGCTCGGCGTCGCCGAAGCGGCGCTCCGCCTCGGCGCAGAACCCGAGCGCCACGGGCAGGACGTCGCGGTTGTCCGTGACGCGGTACGCGTCGGTGGCCTTCTTCAGCAGCGAGCGCGCCCGCGCCAGGCCCGACGACTCGAGGCGCAAGAGCTCGCAGCCCCGGTAGAACAGGATGCCGAGCGTCACGCGGTCGCGCACGACCCACATGCTCCCCGCGGCCTCGTCCGCGCTCGCGCGCGGCTCCGCGAGCACGGCGTCGAGCCGGGGCTCGGGGCCGAACGTCGCCGCCCAGCAGAGCAGGATCATCTGCCCGTGCCGCGCCGCCCCGGAGCTGCCGATCGCCTGCGCCCTGGCGATGCCCCCCTCGATCTCCTGGAGCGCCTCTTCCCGGGCGCCGATGGTCGTCAGCGCGAAGCCGACGTTCATCGTCAGCATCGCCTCGCGCTCCTGCAGCCCGGCGCGGCGCGCGGCCCGCGCCGCGTTCCGGCGCGCCCCCAGCGCGGCGGCCGGCTCGCCGCGGGTCTGGTGGGCGACCGCGCGCGTCTGCCAGGCGTCGACCGCCGCCCAGACGAGGTTCCGCCGCGCCGCGAGGTCGAGCAGGTGCGCGGCCTCCTGCTCGGCCATCGCCAGCTGCCCGGCGAACGCGTGGACCTGCGCCAGCGTCGCCGAGCACTGCGCCTCCTCCTCGACGAGATCGATCGACCGGGCGCGGTCGCGCAGCGCCGTCAGCCGCTCCTCCAGGTCGATCCCCGAGCCGCACGCGTGGTCGTAGCGCGCGCGGGCCGTCAGCGTGCGCAGCTCGCTCGCCTCGTCGAAGACGTTCTCCCACATCGCCCGGATCGCCGAGTCGCGCTCGGGCGAGCGCGCGTCGAGCCGCGAGTACGCCTCCTCGAGGAGGACCGCGCGCGCGAACGCCGTCGGCTTGTCGGGGGAGAACACGAGCGCGCGATCGGCCATGGTGACCGCGTCGCGGAGCGAGTTCGTCGCCAGGGCGCGCCGCGCGGCGGCCTCCCAGCGGATCGCGGCCTCCTCGTGCTCGCCGCCGAGGTCGAAGTGCTGCGCCACCGTCGCGCTGTCCTCGCCGAGCCGATCGAGCCAGCGCGCCGCGGCTGCGTGCAGCCTCTTGCGGAGCTCGTCGCCGACGGAGGCGTACGCGACGTCGCGGACGAGCGCGTGCTTGAACAGGAACTCGCGCGCGGCCGGAAAGCGCGACGCGGGCTGCGCGACGAGGAGCTCCGCGGCGATGAGCTTCTTCAGCGCCGTCGCGGGCTCTGCCACCCCGACCTCGGCGAGGCCCACGTCCCACACCGACAGGCCGAAGACGCTCATGCGCACCACCGCCTCCCGGGTGGGCTCGTCGAGCGCGTCGAGGCTCACCTGGATGGCCGCCTCGATGGTCGGCGCCGTGGCGGCGTCCTTGCCTGAAGCGATGACCCGCGCGAGCTCCTCGGCGAAGAGCGGCGAGCCGGCCGCCTGCTGCGCGACGCGGTCGAGCGTGGCCTCCTCGAACGGCCGCGTGGCCGCGGCTGCGCTGAAGACCGCCCGCGCGATCTCGCGCGTGGCCCGGCGCGCGATGGGGCGCAGCTCCACGCGCACGTGGTCGCGGCCGGCGAAGCGCTGGCCCTGGTCGCGCCAGAACGCGGGGCGCACCATGAGCAGGATGAACAGCGCCCTCCCGGTCGCCCGCCCGAGGAGGTGATCGAGCCACGCGACGCTCTCCGGGTCGGCCCACTGCGCGTCCTCGACGAGCAGCGCGCACGGCTCGCTCGACGCCGCGTCGACGGCGATGTCGGTCATCGAGAGGTAGAGCGCGTCGCGCGCGCCGCGCAGGTCGACGCCGTCGGGGAACGGCTGGTTCGCCAGCAGGCGCGCGAGGAGCCCGCCGTCGCCGTGGAGCGGCCGCCGCGCGCGCACCGCGTCCTCGGCCTGCTCCAGCGACGCGCCCTTCGGCAGGCCCATGAGGACCCGCAGCGCGTCCGTGGCGACGCCGAGCGCCTGCGCGCGGCCGAACGACTCGCAGCGCAGCTGGATGAGCCGCGGCGGATCCGGTCGATCCACGATGCGGGCGACGAACTCGCGCGCGAGCCGGCTCTTGCCGATCCCCGGCGGCCCCGAGATGCTCATCACGACCGGCGTCCCGTCCTCCACGCAGCGCTCGAACGCCGCGACGGTCGTGATGAGCTCGGCGTCCCGCCCCACGAACGGCGTCTGCGCGTCGGGCCGCTTCGGCGCGCGCGCGAGCACCCGCACGGCGCCGCTCTCCAGGGGCTCGCCCATGAAGCGCCCGCGAGACAGCTCCACCGTGGTGGCGTCGGCGAGGACCCTGCCGAGGCCCGCCTCGCGCGCGAGCGCGACCGCGCGGTCGACGACCTCGCCGGCCGCGCGCGTCCTGTCGACGCGCATGCGGCCGGAGGCGACGCCGACGCGGCCGCCGCGGCCGCCGAGCGCGAGCCCGAGCTCGAGGGCGCGGGACGCCTCGTCGCCGTGGGCCTGCCGCACGCCGAGGTGGGCGGCGATCGAGTCCGTGCCGAGCGGCAGCGCGTCGGCCCCGCGGCGGCGCAGCGCTTCGAGCTCCCGCTGCCGCTCCTCGCCGGTGGCCACGTGCAGCGCCACGATCGTGGTCACGAGGCGCGTCCCCATCGCGCCCGGCGGGTTGTCGCTCACGCGCAGCGGCGACGGGGTGGGCAGGTACGGCTCGTCGGCGAGCGCCGCGAGCCTGTCCGCCACCTCGCGCGCCGAGCTCGGCCGGAGCTCCCGGTCGGCGAGCAGGAGCGCGTGGATCAGGTCGTCGAGCGCCGGGACCACGTCGAGCAGGAACTCCGAGAGGCGCGGCGCGGGCGTCGTCGCCAGGCGGACGAGGGTCGCGATCGAGGTCGGCCCCATGTGCGGGGGCCGGCCGGCGACCAGCTCGAACAGCGTCGCGCCGAGCGAGTAGAGGTCGCTGCGCGCGTCCACCGTCGCGTCGCCGCGCGCCTGCTCCGGCGAGATGTACGCCGGCGTGCCGACGAGGCCGCCCGCGTCCGTCGTGAGCACGAGCTCCTTCGACGCCGCGACGCCGAAGTCCACGAGCTTGGTGCGGAGCGGGGCGTCCGGCGAGCCGCGCAGGAGGAGGATGTTGGACGGCTTGATGTCGCGGTGGACGACGCCCGCGGCGTGCGCGGCCGCGAGCGCGCTCGCGACCTGCCGCCCGACCTCGATCCCCTCGCGCAGCGAGAGCGGGGAGCGCTTCTGGCGCGCCGCCAGGTCCTCGCCGTCGAGCCACTCCATCGCGATGAAGGTCGCGCCCTCCTCGATCCGCCGCCCCTCCGCGTCGACCGCGCTCGCCTCGAGCGTCCCGAACGCAACGACCCTCACGATCCCCGGGTGATCGAGCTCGGAGAGGATCTGCCCCTCGCGGGAGAGCCGGGCCTGGCCCTCGGCGTCGACGCCGACCGCCGTGATGATCTTCAGCGCGACGTACCGCTCTGTCTGCACGTCGAAGGCGCGGTGCACGGTGCCGATCCCGCCGCGCCCGACCTCGTGCTCGATGTGGAACCGGCCTGCGACGAGCGGCCGTGCGGACTCGATGCGCGCGGAGCTCATGCGCCAGCCGACGTGGTCCGAGGGATGGGCGCCGGGGGGGTCCGGCGCAGCGGAGAGGCGATCTCATGGCGCCGGGCCGCGTGGGCCTGCGGTGTTCCGACAGGGCGCATTCGCGAAAGAGACTACGCCGTCGCTCATGGCAGTTCCAGTGTCGCGGTCACGGGAACCCGGCAGCGCCGCGGACGCGGCGATCCGGCCGGAGACGTCGTGGTGCGCGCGCGGCGGGGCTCTCTTGACGGATCCGGCGGCTCCTCCTACGGTCGTCGGCTCCGCTGCTCCTTCAACGTCACGTCGGTCACGTCGGTCACGTCAATCACGTCAGGTTCGAGCGGCGGGAGCCATTTCGATGCTCGATCGCGTCGCCGTTCACCAGACCCGGCTGCGCACGCCCGGCCTCGGGCTCGACGCCAAGGGGGTCGCGCTCGGCGCCAAGGGGCTCGTCCTCCTGCCGTCGATCGATCGGCTCGTCGCCTTCCTGGCGCTCTACACGCGGCAGGGCTCGCTCGCGGACATCCTCCGCTCGCTCGTCGTCGAGATCGTGCGCTCGAAGCTGGGAGCGCGGGAGGTCACCCTCCTGTTCGCGGCCGAGAGCAGCGATCGGCTCGACCGTGTTGCCGAGATCGCGCGGCTCGCGGGCGGCTACAGCTTCACCGGCACGAGCCGGCACTTCGTCCAGTACCGCGACGCGGCCGCGCCGTTCGGGTACGACGTCCCGCAGATCCTGCCCAGCGACGCGGCGCTCTCGCTCTACCACAACGCCTTCTCGCAGACGTACGAGGTCGAGCGGCGCGTCGACGTGCGCACGCTGCTGCTCCGGCTCGAGCCGCACCTCGATCCGTCCGCCGGGAAGGACCCGGGCCCGCGCTGGCTGCTCGCGGAGTCGGGGCTCGGCCCGGCGCTGATCCGCTACTTCTCCCGGAGCAGCGTCGAGGCCGAGGTCGGCCTGTGCGAGTGGCCGCCGGAGTCGAGCTTCGATGACGCCCCGGTGCTCCGGTACCTCTTCCGCGTGCCGGCCATCCCTGCCCGGATGGTCCCGCTGCTCACGAGCACGCCGGGGCTCGGGTATTTCGTCCCGGTCGCGCCGGGCGCGGCGGTGGAGGTGGGGTTCCGCCACCCGGTCAACCTCCGCGCCTGCCCGGTGTTCGGCGAGGCGGGCCTCGTGCTCTTCCGGGGCGGGGGCCGCGAGGCGCTGGAGATCGCGAAGCTTCCGGCGATGGGCGACGTCGCGGCGTTCGCCCGGGTGGAGCTCGGCCGCGAGCCCGTCGCGGCGAAGGTGGCGGAGGGCGACGCGCAGCGCCCCGCGTCGGTCGTGCTCTCGCTCCGCCTCGTCCCGAGCTCCGAGCCGTGGCGGTCGGTCACGGCGTCGTGGATCCGGCCGCAGGAGATGCCGCTCCTGCGGCACGTCGCCTACGCGCTCGGCCCCGAGACCCTGCGCCGCGCCCGCATCGCCTTCACCGCGGCAGGCGCGTTCCTCCGGCACCCCACAGGCATCGAGGGGATCCCGGTCGGCGAGTTCTTCCGGGAGGTCCATCCGGGCCTCTACATCCCTGCCGGGTACGACGCGGTCCCTGCGGTCGCGCCCGGCGTGCTGTTCCGCGCGCTGGGCGCCCCCGCCGGGCAGGCGCTGTTCATCGGGCGCGACGGGGGGGCGATCGGCGTGCCGGAGGAGGCGTTCGTCCCCCTCGAGACGGCGCTGCTCGAGGCCCAGCAATGGTCGGCGGTGGCCGTGTCGTCCGCGGGCCTCACGGCGGCGCTGGCCACCGAGCTGCCCGAGGTCGTGCTCGGCGGTGTCGGCATCCGGCCGCTGCGCGATCTCGCCCCGTCCGAGGCGCTGGCCGAGCCGAGGGCGCTGCCGCCGGGCCCTGGCCGGACGCCCCAATGACCCAGCCTGAAGCGATCGCCGAGCGGCTCTCCGAGCTCCAGGCGAACGTGCTCGCCCCGCTCGTCCTCGGCGGCCCTCTGCGCCCGGTGCGCCCCTTCGGCGTCCGGCTCGCGCTCCTCCTCGGCGACGGCGCGCCGGCGATCGATCGCGACCTCGGCTCGCGCATCGATCTGGTCCGCGTCCGCGTCGCCCGCCTCATCGCCCCGATCGACGTGCTCCCGGAGCTCGGCGCGGCCGAGTGGGCGCTCCTCGCCGCGCTGAACGACCTGCTCCAGCTCACGAACCACGAGCTCGCCGGCGTGCTCACGCGCAGCCGCTATCCCCGCCTTCTCGCGAGCGTGCGCGACCTCTGCGAGCTCGTGCCCGCGCCGGCGGACGTCGGGTCCGCGCTCTCGCGGCACGCGACGTTCGCGCGGGTGCTCGACTGCTTTCGCACGGACGCGCTCGTCGCCTGGTGGACGGGCCGCGCGAGCTTCCGCGGCCAGCGCCCGCCCCCGCGGCTGCTCCGGTGGCGGCAGCTGCGCGGCGTCCAGGTCGAGACCCGGCGCGTCGGCCTCGCGGACATGGGCCACGGCGTCCCGGGGCTCGCCCCGCCGGACTTCGCCGAGGCGCTCTCCCTCTGGATGACGCGCACGCCGCTCACGGATCTCGCCACCGCCGCGCGGAAGGATCCGCCGTTCGCGTGGTCGGCCTCGACGCTCGCGGTCGTCGCCACGCCTCCTGGCCGGAGCCTCGCGTACCGCGTCCTCGTGCGCCAGCCCCACGACCTCGCCGTCGCGGCGCTCGCCCGCGCCGCCCGGGAGGTCCCGCCGCGGTTCGGCCAGGCCCGGGCGCTCGCCGAGTCGTTCGCCAGCGAGGTCGCCGCCGGCATCAAGCTGCTCGACGAGCGCTCTGCGGCCGGCTGACCCGCGCCTGCCACGCGCCCGTCCTGTCATCGCGACGCACCGCGCGCGGCTTTGCTCGGTTCAAACGGGGCGTGGTACGCTCCGTCCTCCTTGGAGAGGCGCGCCGTCCTTGCATCTGCGCCTTCGACATCACCTCACGGGCATCGCCCTGGGAGCGACGAACCGTTTGAACCGGCAAGACGCTGAGACTTCCGACAAGTTGCTTGCTTCCCTCTGGCGCGCGCGGCGCCGCGGCTCCTGCCTCGATGCGTTGCCGCGCGCCGGGCGCTCCTGCGCGCGCCTTGCCGGCGTCGCGTTCGCGCTCGCGCTCGCGGTGAGCCCGGGCGTCGCGTTCGCGCAGGCGGAGGCGCTGCTCGACGAGGGCAAGAGCCTGATGAAGAAGGGCAAGGTCGCGGAGGCCTGCCCGAAGCTCGAGGAGAGCTACAGGCTGAGCCCGAGGTCGGCGACGCTCCTCGCGCTGGCGATGTGCCACGAGAAGCAGGGCAAGGTCGCGACGGCGTGGTCCGAGTACATCGATCTCGGCGCAGCGGCCCGCAAGGAGGGCAACAAGCGCCTGGAGGCCGACGCGAAGGCGAGGGGAGCGAAGCTGGAGCTGTCGCTCCCCCGGCTGACGCTGAGCGTGCCGCGGGCGGCCGCGATCGAGGGGCTCGAGGTGATGCTGGATGGGGCGCCGGTCGACGGCGCGCTCTGGGGTCAGGCGAGGCCGATCGATCCTGGCCAGCACAAGGTGCGCGCGAGCGCCCCTGGCAGAAAGCCGTGGGAGCACTCGGTCACGATCAAGCGGGGCGAGCGGAAGACGGTGGCGGTGCCGGCGCTCGCCAAGGATGCCTCGGCCGCTGCGCAGCCTGCGCCCGCGGCGGAAGCGCCCGCGCCGGCGGCGGCGTCAGCGGCGCCGGAGAAGGGGAGCGCGGGGTCCGGGGACGGCGCCGCGGGGCCGGGGAAGGGCGCCGCGGGGCCGGGGAAGGGCGCGGCTGCGGCGGAGGCCGGAAAGGGCGCTGCGGCGCCGGGGAAGGGCGCCGCGGGGCCGGGGAAGGGCGCTGCGGCGCCGGGGAAGGCTGCTGCGGGGCCGGAGACCGATGCGCCGCCTGCGGCACCTGCTGCAGCCGAGGAGCCGGAGCCGAGCGCTGGATCCTCGCCGAGGCACACCGGGAGCTTCGTGATCCAGGCCGGGGTGACCGGCGGCGCGTTGATCGGCCTGATGGACTCCGGCAGCTTCGGCGATCTGAGCGCGTACTCGTACAGCTACAACATCCCGGAGGGTGAGCTCATCGCGCCCTGCGACGATGAGGTCTGCCATGCCAGCTTCGATCCGGCGATCGGGCCGTTTGCCGGCGGGGAGGCGTTCATCGGGTTTGCGCTCTCCGAGGATCTGCACCTTGGCGCGCGTGTGCTGGGCGGCTACCGGTTCGGCGGCGGTTATCTCGTTGTCGGCGGCCCCTCCATCTCGATGCGCTTCGGGCGCGTCTGGCTCGGCCTTTCGGGGCTCGTGGGCCCGGTGGGGCAGGAGGCGAAGGTCACCGGGATCAAGGGGGAGATCCCCTCCGAGGTGGTCCACCTCAACTACGGTCGGAGCGAGGCCGCCGTGAACGCGCGCGAGGGCAGCCTCCCCGAGAGCGCGCTCGTGGAGACGCTCGCGTTCGGCGGGAGCGTCGATGTGTCCCTGGTGCTCGCGGACCTTCCGAGCGCGGGCTGGACGTCGGGCGCGCTCCTGCTGAGCGTCTCGCCGACGGTCATGAAGGGCCTCGACGGCTGGGTGTTCGCGGCGCCGGCGAGCCTCGGTTACCGCTTCTACTGACCGGCCTCGCGACCCATCGCGCTCTCTCGCTGGCCGCCCGGGTGAGGGCACCGTGTTGGGGCCGGCGTGAGGCGCGTGCGCTTTTACCTCTGAAGAGCCCGGCATGGAATCACCGGAGCGCCCGCGCCCAGCCCAGGGTGGCGATGTCGAGCGCGATCACCTCACGGCGGTCGTGACTCACAAATTCGACGGCGGGCCAACTGGCGAACCGTTCCCGGATTTGAGAAGGGACGAGTTGTCCTCCGAGGAGGAGCCGCGCGAGGTGAGAGAGGGCCGGGCGCAGTGCGAGGAGCTCCTCGAACGGAAGCTTCCTGGCGTCATCCGTCGACCAGATCTCGAGCGACTGAAGTCGTTGGACGAGGGGGTGTGCTGCGAGCACACGGAGCCCTTCGGGGCGCGTGGGGCGATACCAGAGCCCGAGGTGTTGGAGCGCCGGGAGCTTCCCGGGGCCGAGCGGCGCGAGGGCTCCTCGCACGTCGTCGTCTCCGCGAAATACCGTCAGGTAGCGCAGCGTCGGCGCGGGCTGAGAGAGCAACGTCGCGAGGCTCCGCTCCGGCGCGCCCAGCCCCAGGAGGCCGGGCAGCGCGGCGCCGATGGCTGGACTGGACCCGCGAGCGACGAGCGACGCGACCAGCGACGCGCGCCCGTGCGCGTTGAGCAGATCGAGGAAGGGGCCGAGCGCGCCGAAGGTCATGAGGCGAAGAGACCGGAGTGAGCGCCCGGCAGGGCTTGCCAGAAGTCGACGCAAGCGGTGCAGGCCGACAACGCCGAGCGAGACGTCGGGGGCATTCGGTGAGAAGCCGAGTGCGTCGCGGCCGATGAACTCGAGCTCCGGTCGGAGCTCCTCATCGAGGGTGGCAGCGTCCTCGTCATGGACCCAGCCGAGGAGGCCACCTTGGCCGTCGTCGATGCACGCACATGGCTCGCCGAACTCAGGGATCGGGCCGAAGGTCATCTCCTTTGTCGAGTCGAGGAGCTCGTGCACCAGGGCGCGTGCGTCGGCTCCATCGTGACGCAACTGCTCGACCTGGAATGCGATCAGCGTTCCCATCGGATCGCCGCGTCGCTCGATCTGTGCGCCGATCTGGTGAGCTGCGGCGAGCATATCTTCGTCGGGGGGCGCGCTCGTGGCGGCTTGACCGCCAGCGGCGAACCCCTCGGCGCGGAGCTTGGCGAGGCGGTGCTCGAATACGATTTCTGCGATGTACGCCCTGGTGAAGCTCCGATCGAACGACACCCGGCTACCCCGCCCGACCGGGCGCTCTGTGACGCGGACGCCGTCGATGCGCAACTCGATGTGTTCGTCGCGGCGGTCGAGCCGCAGCGCGAGGCTCGCCGGCAGCTTGATGGTGTCGAAGCCACGGAGGAACGCCTTGCGGGAGGTCATCGTCGCCTCGAAAACAGGCCGTTTTCTACGTTCCAAGTTCCCAGATTCATGGCACCGTGTGCGTTTGGCCGGCTGAGGTGGCTGGTCGGATGGGATGCATAGCCCTGGCTCGCGTTTGTGCCTCCACCGATCACGCGTCCGCGCGGCGGTGGTCGTCCAGCCATCGTCCAGAGTCGCGGAATGAGCTGAGAGCAGTTCGGGCACGCCGGCACAGCGTCGTTCGATCCGGTTTCCGAGCGGATGGTGTCGACCTCGCCGAGCGCGCTCTTGAGATTCCTTTGCCAGTTGCGATCTCCAGGGGCGCATGAGCGGCCGGTCCGGCGTTCCCAGTCCCTGATGTGGTCGGAGAGGGCTTGCGGTTCGGCGCAGCCTTCCGGCGGTCTTGGATCGCCTGGTTGCCGAGCGTTCGTCCGGGGCAAGGCCGCTGCGACCGCGGGGTGGATTGATTCCTCGCTGCCTCCGCTGCTCCGCACGACCTGTGTGCCGTTGCGGCGGGTGATCACGCAGCGAAGGAGCCCGTCGACATCTACCCAATCCATCGGGTGATCGTCGACATACGCGTACGGCTTGAGGCTCCCCTCGATCCCGAGCGGCTCCGGGCCGCTCGGCCCGAACACGGCCGCGAGCCTGCCGCAGGCGTCGTACGCGAAGCGGGTCTCGTGCCCGCGCTCGTCCACGAAACCCATCATCCGGCCGAGGAAGTCGTAGCGGATGCGCCGCTCGGCGCCGTCGGGCTCGACGACGCGGATGCGGTTAGCGAGCGCGTCGTACTCCATGCGCGTCTCACCGCCGTTCGGCAGGGTCGCGCCGGCCAGCAGGCCGCGCGTCGTAGGCGAATCCGACGACGAACCCCATGTCGTCATAGACGGCCACCACATCGCCGCGCGCGTCGCGCTCGTAGCGCGCGGTGCCGCCGAGCGCGTCGGTCATGGCCGAGACGAGCCCGCGCGCGTCGTGCTCGTAGGCGGTCCTGTTCGCCGCTGGATCGACCTCGGCCAGGAGCCGCCCCTCGGCGTCGCGCTCCCAGCGGAAGACCTGCCCGAGCGCGTCCCGGTGCTCGCGCAGCGCGGCGGTGTCGTCGTCGTACCGGAAGGTGTGAACGCCGCCGGCGCCCCAGACCATCCTGTCGAGCCTGCCGAACGCGTTGCCGTCGACCCGCCGGATGGCGCGCGAGGTGATCACCTCCGTGAGCACGCCGTCATGATGGTCGACCTTGACGTGCAGGAATCCCTTCGCCGGCGAACCGTCGCTCAAGGTCCCCGGCACGCCGTCGTCGAGCGCGTCGTTGCCCTCGCGGTGACACCACGCCTCGATGCAGCGGCTGTCCTTGTAGCGAAACTCCGCCACGAGCCCGCCGGGCTCCTCTCGCCGCACCAGGCGATGGTCCTTGTCGTACGCGAAGCGGTGCGCGTGCCCCGCGGCGTCCTCGGCCGCGACGAGGTCGCCGCGCGCGTCGAACGCGTATTGCCGCCGCGTCTCCCATCGACCGTGTGCGAAGGCGTTCTTCACCTCGAAGGCGGCGATGTGCCCGTCGCCGTGCCGCCGCACGCGCACCACACGGCCCACGCTGTCGATGACCTGCACGAGGCGGCCGTCCTCGTAGGCGAGGGCGATGGCGTTGTCATGGGCATCGACGATCCGGCTCAGCAGCCAGCGGCTGCCGCGCGGCTCCGCGAACAGGTACGAAAGCCCCTCGGCCGCGAGCGCGTAGCCCCAGGGATACCGCGTCAGCACCCCGCACGGCAGCCGCGCCGACTCGCCCTGATCGAGCCTCCGCGGCAACTCCGTCGCCGCCGCGTGCGGCTCCAGCACCCGCAGGCCGCGGCGCCGCTCCTCGACCTGCCACGCGAGCGAGTGCGTCCAGCCGAAGCCGAGGCCGCAGTCTTCCTCGACGAGCGCGGAGCTGTAGCTGCGCTTGATCACGAGGGGGATCGGGCCGGGCAGCGCGAGGTCGACGACCGCCACCGTGTAGACGCGCCCGGTGATCGGGTCGACCGGATCGCCCGCGTGCGTGCCGCCGCCGCTGCCATGTGTGGGGTTGGGGCAGCCGCCGCCGCTGCCCGGCCCGCAGCTGCCAGCGTCCTTGCCGCCGCCACGCGCGCCGTTGCCGCCGTTCTTCCCGTCGCCGCCCTGGCCGTCTCCGCGGCCGTTTCCGCCGCGACCGTTACCGCCTCCGCCGCCCCCGCCGCCGCCAAGGATGAAGACGCCGGGGTTCATGCCGGGGATCACCGCCGCATTCGGAAACGGGGCCGTTCGCGCCATGCGGGCATGCTCGGCGACGGGTGTGCCGACCGCAACCCGCCGGCGGTTCCTCGACGCCGCCCGCGGCGGTCCCCCCACGCGGCGGTGCACGCCGGCGGGCGTCCCCCCACGCGGCGGTGCATGCCGGCGGGCGTCCCCCCACGCGGCGGTGCACGCCGGCGGGCGTCCCCCCACGCGGCGGTGCATGCCGCCGGGCGTCCCCCCACGCGGCGGTGCATGCCGGCGGGCGTCCCCCCACGCGGCGGTGCATGCCGGCGGGCGCCCCCGCCGGCGGCCCGCTCCGGGATCCGCGAGAGCTCGCCCGAGCGGACCGCGATCCCGGAGGCATCAACGGCCGATCTCCCCGGCGGCGCGCGATCCCTGCGGGCCTCCGCCGCTCCTTGGTGCGCCCGCGGGGGCAGGCTACCGTCCCGCCATGTCCAGGACCGGGCGGCGCAAGCAGAAACCCACGCCGCGACAGGGCGCCCCGGAGCTCACGCCGAAGAACGTGGCGCGCATGGAGGTCGACGCCGCGGTCTACCGCCTCGTGAAGCTCCTCAGTCGCTACCCCGCGGAGCGCCCCGACACGAAGGCCCGCGGCGCCCTGGAAAAGACGCTGCCCGTCCTCGACGCGCTCCGCGCGAGCCACCCGGACCACGCGCAGGTCGCCTGGGTGTCCGGGATGATCCTCCGCAAGCTCGGCCGCCTCGACGACGCCGTGCAGCTCGCCCGCCGGGCGTTCGAGCTCGATCCGACGTTCGCGACCGCCGTGAGCCTGGCCTACGCGCTCCGCGAGCGCGGCGAGATCGACGCCGCCCGCGGCGCGTTCGAGGCCGCCGCTCGCCTCGATACCGCGGACGTATCGGCCCGCTGCGACCTCGGCGCCATGCTCTGCGAGGCCGGCCGCACCGACGAGGGCCTGCGCCACCTCGAGGCCGTCCTCGAGGCGCAGCCGGCGCACCCGACCGCCTTCCCGATCCACGCCTACCACCGCGCCGCGCGCGACGGCGACGCCTCCGCGTACGACAGGCTCGCGGCCTACGCCAGGGCGCACCCGGCGAGCGCCGCCGCCGCGTGGTCGCTCGAGCGCCTGCGCGCCGAGGGGCTCCACCATCCCGCTCCCGTCGCGGTCGTCGAGGGCTTCGTCGCGGGCGCCGCCGAGGCGCTCGACCACCTCCACCGCGATCACGATCCGTGGCTGAACCGCTTCGGCGCACGCGAGCACGGATACCGGCTCCACCCGCCGCTCACCCGGCGAGACATCGAGCGCATCGAGGCGTCGTGCGGCGCACGCATCCCCGCCGACTACGCCGCCTTTCTGACCCGCGTCGGCAGCTCCGGCGCCGGCCCGTACCACGGGCTCCTGCCGCTCGACGGCCCTGGACAGATCGAGAGCCTCACCGGCGAATTCCCCCACACGAGGGCGTACCGGCCCGATCCACGGACGCTGACCGCCCCCCAGCGCGCCGCGCTCCAGTCCGACGAGGTCGTCCGCGGGACCGTCGCGCTCGCGCACATGGGCTGCGGCTACTTCTCCGTGCTCGTGATCCGCGGCCCGCGCGCCGGCAGCGTCTGGGCGGATCTGCGCGCGGCAGGCCTCGGCGTCGTCCCGACCCACGACAGCTTCACCGCGTGGTACCGCGGCTGGATCGACGCGCTCTCCAGGGGAGAGCCGGCGCGCATTCCCTTGGAGCCAGGACGGTGCTCGGCGCCCGCGGCGCTCAGCGATTACCTTGCTTCATGGGAGCGGCAGCACGCGCTCCGGCCCGGCACCCTGGACGAAGCAGGGACGCGACGGGCGCTGCGCGAGATCCCCGACGCCGGCATCGCGATCCAGGCAGCGGCGTCCAGGTACTTCGACGCCGGCGATCCCGTGGACCCCTGTCCCAGCTGCCAGCACATGTTCGATCACTTCCTCCGGAAGGGCATGCTGCAGCCCGCGCAGCTCCGCCCCGGCGTGCCACCCAGGGCAGCGCGGCGGGCCCCGCCCGAGGCGTAGCCTACCCCCTCGGGTCCGCGCGCCGCCGCCGGGCGCGGCGCGCCTCGCCGCGGGCGCTGTCCGCCCCGCTGGCGGGCTCGGGCGGCGGGGCGAAGCCGATCGCCGCGAGATCCTTCTCGCCGATGACGTCGCCCTTGGCCACGAGCGCCGCGCGGAGCAGGACCGCGCCCATCTCGGCGTCGTTGCCGGGCCACGGGTGGTCGAGCACCGCCTGCAGCGCGCGCAGATCCAGGCCGAACGGCCGGCCCCGCAGGCGGACGCCGATGCGCGCGAGGTGATCCAGCGCGAGCGCACGGAGATCCTCGGCGCGGGACGACAGCGAGGGCAGCGCGACGGCCCGGTCGCCGAGCCGGTCCGCGAGCCGCTCGCTCAGCTGACCGGTCGCCGCGAGCGCGTCCACGGTCTGAGGCACCGCCACGACGAGCCCCACGTCGTCCGGCAGCGCCGCGCCGAGGTAGCTCTGCACCTCGGACGGCAAGGCCTGGGCGTCGAGCACGAGCAGCGTGCCCCCACGCGCCGCCTCGATGGGCGAGCTGTCCGGATCGCGCCACAGCGCGAGCGCGCTAGGCGTCTCCGCGGAGCCCTCGATCGCAGCCGCCTCGTCGCGCGCCGGCGCAGCGCCCCGCGCCTGCGCGAACGCCTGCGCGAACCCCTCGGGGACGGGCGCCGCGCCGTCGACGATCGCCAGCGGGCCGCCCGCGCGCGGTGAGGTCAGGTGGACGACCGCGCCCCACGCCACCGCGTCGATCCCGGGCGCCGTCAGCAGCGTGACCGGGCCGCCGGCCACGCCGAGCCGCTCCAGCTGCTCGAGCGCCGCGCGGGCGGCGGGGCTATAGGCGGCGGCCCGCGCCGGCCGCGCGAGCAGCGCCGCGATCGCGCGGAACCGCCCCGCGCCCTGCGCCACGGCGCGCTCGAGCCGGCTCACCTCGCGCGCGCGCTCCTCCGCCTCGCGGCGGGCGGCGACCTCGCGGCCGCGCGACCCCGACAGCATCGCCGACACCGCGATCACCGCCCCGAGCCGGTCGGCGACCGCGCGCAGGCCGCTCACCTCCTCCAGCGTCATCGGCGACGCGCGCCGGGCCCGCGGGATGGCGAGGGCCCCGATCGGGCCCTCCGCGTCGTTCACAAGGGCGACCACGCCGACGTCGCGCTCCGCGAGCCAGGCGAGCAGCGGGCGCACCTCCGGCCGCCGGACCTCGACGGCCTCGGCGGCCTCGACGCGCAGGACGCGCTCCGGCTCGATCTGGGCGAGCTCGATGAGGCGCGCCGGCACCTCCGCCGGCTCGGTGTGCGCATAGCCGGCGCGATCGACGGTCACCCGCTCGGGCGGCGAGAGCAGGTAGAGCGCCGGCGGGGCCTGCCCGGCGACGCCGGCGTCCGACGCCTCGCGCAGCGCGGAGAGCGCCGCCTCGAGCGCCGCCTCCGGCTCCGGGTTCATCGCCGCGCGCGTCGCGGCGTCGAAGGCCCCGAGCCAGCGCGCCCCCTCCGGCGCGAACCGGCGCGCGAGCACCGGCGCCGCGAGCCCCGCGAGCGCGCAGAGCGCGCACGCGCCGAACACGGCGACGCCGACGGAGGACTGCGGCGCGCCGCGGAGCCCGAGATCGCCGCGCGGCGCCTGGTGCACGGCGTAGACCGCGAGCAGCGCCGGCGGGGTCGCGAGCGTCGCGACGGCGAGCGTGCCGCGGAGCGCGCGCGAGACCTGCGCCGCGTCCGCGGCCACGGTGCAGAGCGCGACGCAGACCGCCGCGACGGCGCTCGTGACCGGCAGGATCGACTCGGGGGGCGCGACGCCGACGAAGGCCGCCGCGAGGCCGACCGCCAGCGCGGTCGCCGTGAGCAGCAGCGCGGCCTCGACCCGGTCGGCCACGCCGAGCTCGAGCCGCCGCGCGATGCGGACGCGCGCGATCGCCACGAGCGTCACCGTGAGCGAGCCGAGCGACGCGGCGGAGGTGGCGTAGTGGACGAGCAGCGGATCGAGATCCGCCGCGCGCTCGGGCGCCACCGCGGAGACGGCGGGCAGGGCGACCGCCACGGTCCAGAAGAGCGAGGCGAACGCCGCCGCGTCGAGGCGCCGCGTGCTCGGCGGAGGCTCGAGGAGACCACCGAGGCCCGCGATACGCGCGAGCCCGACCAGGGCGGCCATCGCCGCGGCCGCCGCGCCGAGGTTGCCGAGCGCGATCAGCGCGAGCCCGGCGGGGCCGCTCCGCGCGGCGGCGAGCATCGCGGCGCCGGTGAGGCAGACGGCGGCCGCGCGGCGGGCCGCCGGCTCGATCCGGTCCTCTCCCCGCGGCGGCCGCTCTACCCAGCGGAGGCCAAGCGCGAGCAACACCGGCAGCCCGAGCAAGGCGAGCCACGCGGGCCCGTGGCCGCCGGACGCCCGGAGCGCGGCGAAGGCGGTGTAGGCGACGGCGGCCGCGGCGATCCAGAACGAGCGCCGGCGCAGCATCGCGGCGAGCGTAGCGTCTGGTCACGGGGACGCCAACGAGGCGGTCTCATCGAGGGGACGACCGCGCCGCCCGCGCCGCTGCCGCGGCCAGACGCTTCTTCGCTACCTCAGGGCGGGAGCGCCGCGATGTAGTCGTAGAGACACTTCATCTCGTCGGCGCTGAGCGTCGGGCCGAGCGGCATCCGGTTGTCGCACGGCGGGGCGTCCGTGACCTTCAGGTACATCAAGCTGGCGTCCGGGTCGCCCGGAACGACCACCGTGGCTTCGCCGCCGCAATCGGACGCCTGGCCCGCGACCCTGGTCTCCCAGCCCGTCGTCAGATCGAGGCCCCCAAGGTTCGCTTGCCCATCGTGGCAGCCCGCGGTGGCGCACTTTGCCATCACCAGCGCCTGCGCTTCAGCGCATCCGGCCCCACCGCCGCTGCTCGCGCTGGTGGTCGCGGCGTCGCCGCCGCTGGTGGTCGCGGCGTCGCCGCCGGTGGTGGTCGTAGGGTCGCCGCCGCCGCTGGTGGTCGCGGGGTCGCCGCCGCCGCCGGTGGTCGCGCCGGTGCCCTGGCCGTTTCCGCCGCCAGGCCCGTCGCCGCCGGCGAGGTACTGGTCCTTGTCCTCTAGGGTCCCCGCGCAGCTGATGATGAACGCGGCGCCGCTCAACACGGCGGCGGCGAGCGCGGTGCGCCCGCCAAGGAAAGCGATGTACGTCACGTGCTACCTCTCTCTCTCGCTCAGTAAACGTAGGCTCCGGCGAGCCGCACCCCAAGGTACTGGTCGATCGCCCCGCCGGCGACGTACCGGTCGCCGATCGCGGGCTCGAACGACGAGAAGAACCGCGCGTACTCGACGAGGAGCCGCGCCTCGACGCCGGTCGTGACGGGTACGAGCACCCCGGCCATCGCGCCGATGCCCTGCACGCTCGCCCCGGCGAACCGATCGTAGACCGGGCCAGACGAGAGCGGGAAGAGGTAGTCGGCGCCGAGCGCCAGCGCGACCGGGCCGACCGGCACCCGCGCGTCGAGGCCGGCCCGGATCAGCGTGTAGGAGACGTTCGGCACCGTACTGGCCAGGGCCTCCGCCGCGTCGACCTCGAAGGTCAGGAGCCGGAGCCCGGCGGAGATGCCGAGCACGGACGACTCGCCGATCGACAGCCGCTCCCGCAGCCCCAGGTTGATGCGCTGGTAGGTCGTGCCGATCGGGTCGCCGTCGCCCACCGCCGAGTTGAGGCCGGGCGCCATCATGAACCCCGCGGTGATGCCGAGGCCCTTGAGCACCGGGATGTCCGTCGACGCGAGCGGGTACACCTCGCCGGAGATCGACAGCGCGGGCTGACCGAAGACGTCGTAGGGCCGGAGGTTCTGCGTGACCGGATCGGAGTAGTCGAACCAGCGGCCGGCAAACTCGACGCCGGCCTCGATCGAGAAGAGCGCCGAGCGGGGGTCGTGGGGCTTGCGCTTCCCGCCCTTGTCGCCGTCGTCGCCGCCCTTGTCGCCGTCGTCGCTGCTCTTCTCGTCGCCGTCGCCGTCGCCGTCGCCGTCCTTCTCGCCGTCGCCCTCGTCGCCGCCGTCCTTCGGCGTGTCCTCGTCGGCCGCGGCGGCCGCCGGCGCGATCTGCGAGAGCGTCGGGCCGAGCAGCTCTTCCAGCGCCTTCTTGCGGTCGTCCCGCGAGCCGCCCAGCGGCACCGCGCTGTCCACCGCGAGGTCGCCGGCGTTCTCGTCGACGTAGACGAGGTAGACCTCTTTCTTCTTCTTCTTGTTCGTCCGCGAGACGCCGTAGATCACACCCTCGGCCTTCGCGGCCTTGCCCGCCTTGCGGATGCGGTCGATGGCCTTCTTCCGCTGGGCCTTCATCACCAGCGCGTCGCCCACCGGCTTGGTCTGGCCGGCGCTGCGCAGCGACTTCGAGAAGGCGTCGTCGTCCACGACCTTCAGCGTCTCCGGGACGAGGGACACGATGTCTTCGCGGATATCGTCCGCGTTCGGCCCCTCGATGTGGATCGCGATCGACTTCGACCCCTTGGGGGCGGCGAGCGCGATGGGCGAGAGCGCGAACGTCGTGACCGTCGCGGCGGAGAGCCCGAGGAGGATCCTCCCGCAGAGGCTCAAAGAGAGGGACAGCGTTGTGAACCTGGTCGGCTTCCGCGCGGGCCTTTTGCCGGCAGCGGCGTCAAACGAAGCTTGCACGCGCGCGAGCCTACAGGCGATGTCGCGGCTGGATCCAGCGTCTTTCGAGGGGGCGGAGCGACATTTCTGATGACGCGCAGTGTAGCTATGAGACTCCGCTGCAATCGGACTCGCGGGGCTCACCGAGCCTCGTCTTCCTTGGCACCTTGACGGGCCCCCGCGACGTGAGACATGTCGTTGCTCGATGCGCAGCGCCGCAACGCACCGCATCGCAGGCCAGCGCGTCCCCCAGGGGAGAGGGCAGATGGATCGGTCAAGAGGACGGCACCGCCGCGCGGCGCGCGGCCCCGGCGGCTCTCTCGGGCTTGCGATCGTCGTGGCGACGGCCGCCGCCTGCTCCGGCGGGCGCGGCGGTGGGGCCGCGGGAGGAGCGGAAGGCGAGGCGCCGCGCTGTGCGGAGATCCGGCCGGGCGCGTCGCCGCTCCGGCGGATGACGCGCTTCGAGTACAATAACACGATCCGCGATCTCCTCGGCGACGACAGCGCGCCGGCCGACGCCTTCGTGGTCGAGGAGGAGGCGCTCGGGTTCAACAACCAGGCGGCGGCGCTCGGGGTCACGCAGCTCCTCGCCGAGCAGCTCATGAAGGCCTCCGAGGCGATCGCGGCGCGGGCCGCGAAGGATCTCGGGAAGCTCCTTCCGGGGTGCGACCCGGCGGTGCAGGGGCCCGACGCGTGCGCCGCGGAGCTCATCGAGCGCCTCGGCAAGCGCGCGTTCCGCCGGCCCCTCGCGCCCGCGGAGAGCGAGCGGCTCGCGCGGCTCTTCGCCTTCGGGAACGACGAGCACGGCTTCTCGGCCGGCGTCGAGCTCGTGATCCAGGCGCTGCTCCAGTCGCCGCACTTCCTTTACCGCGTCGAGCACGGCATGCCGGATCCGGCCGGCGAGGGCGTGGTGGCGCTCTCGGACCACGAGATCGCCTCGCGGCTCTCGTACGTGCTCTGGAGCTCGATGCCCGATGACGCGCTGTTCGCAGCGGCCGACGCGGGGGAGCTCCGCTCCGCGGAGCAGATCGCCGCGCAGGCCCGCCGCATGCTCGAGGATCCGCGCGCCCGCGCCGCCGTCGCGAACTTCCACGCGCAATGGCTGCAGCTCTCGAACATCGACACCCTCACCAAGGATCCGGCGGTCTACCCCGGCTTCCACGCCGGGCTCCCGGCGCTCCTCCGGGCGGAGACCGAGGCGTTCCTCGATCACGTCGTGTTCGAGGACGGCGCCGGCGACGTGGCGACCCTGCTGACGGCGCCCTACTCACTGATGAACGCCGAGCTCCGCGCGTTCTACGGGCTGGGAGCGGCGGGCGGCGCGGGGGCGCCCGGCGAGCTCTCGGTCGTGCCGCTCGACCCAGCGCAGCGCGCCGGCTTCCTCACCCACGCCAGCGTGCTCGCGGTGCTCGCGAAGCCGGATCAGTCCTCGCCCGTCCACCGCGGCAAGTTCGTCCGGGAGCGGCTGCTCTGCCAGATCCTGCCGCCGCCGCCGCCCGACGTGGACATCCAGCCGCCGCCGGTGCGGGAAGGGATCCCGACCCGCCGGCAGTTCGAGCAGCACGCGGAGGACCCGGGCTGCGCTGGCTGCCACCGGCTCATGGATCCGATCGGCTTCGGGTTCGAGCGCTACGACGGGATCGGCCTCTACCGCGAGGTCGACCAGGGCGTCCCGGTCGACGCGAGCGGCGAGATCGTGGCGAGCCGGGATGTCGATGGGCCCTTCGACGGGGCGGTGGAGCTCGCGCACCGCCTCGCGGAGAGCGACGATGTGCGCCAGTGCGTCGCGACGCAGTGGTTCCGCTTCGGCTACGGCCGCGCCGAGCAGGCGGAGGACGAGTGCAGCATGCGCCAGATCCAGGCGGCGTTCGCAGAGAGCGGGTACAACATCAAGGCGCTGCTCGTGGCGCTGACCCAGACGGACGCGTTCCGCTACCGCCGCGCGGCGCGGGACGCAGGGGGTGCGCCGTGAGCGGCGCCGCACAGCGCCGGGCGTCGAGGGAGCGCCTCGATCGCCGCGCCTTTCTGCGCGGGGCCGGCGGGCTCGCCCTCGCGCTCCCCTTCCTCGACGCCATGGCCGGATCGGCGAGCGCCGTCGATTTCCCGAAGCGCTTCGTCGTCTTCTTCACCGGCCTCGGCACGGTGAAGGAGGCCTGGCAGCCGACCGGGACCGAGACGTCGTTCGAGCTCGGAGAGATCCTCGCGCCGCTCTCTCCCTACCGGGACAAGCTGCTCGTCGTCGAGGGCATCGACATGGAGTCCGCCTACCACGGGCCGGGCGACTCTCACCAGCAGGGCATCGGCCAGGCGCTCACGGGCACGGAGCTCCAGGAGGGCACCCTGTTCCCGTACGCCTGCAACCCGGCCGCGCGGGTCGGCTGGGGCGGGGGCATCTCGGTCGACCAGTTCCTCGCCGCGAGGCTCGGGGATCGCACGAAGCTCTCGTCGCTCGAGCTCGGCGTCCAGGTCCAGTACGCCAACGTCTCGTCGCGCCTCTCCTACCTCGGCCCGGGCCAGCCGGTCCCGCCCGAGGACGATCCGCGCGCGGCGTTCGACCGGCTGTTCCTGGACCTCAGCGCCGATCCGGCGGAGCTCGCGCGGCGGCGCGTCCTGCGCCGCCGGGTGCTCGGCGGCGTCATGGAGGACTACGGCGCCCTCGCGCGCGAGCTGGGGGGCGAGGACCGGCGGAAGCTGGAGCAGCACCTCGACGCGCTGAACGACATCGAGCAGCGGCTCGACGTGCCGGCGCTCCTCGGCGGCGCGTGCGCCTTGCCGGCGCTGGGCGAGCCGCTCGACGTCTACGCGAACGACAACTTCCCCGCGATCGGGAGGCTGCAGACCGACCTGCTCGCCATGGCGCTCGCGTGCGATCTCACGCGGGTCGCGTCCATCCAGTGGAGCGCGACCCAGGCGGGCAAGGTGTTCACGTGGCTCGGCCAGTCGGAGACGCACCACGCGCTCTCGCACTCGAACATCGGCGACGCGGAAAAGCAGCAGCAGCTCGTCGACATCGGGCGCTGGCAGGCGGAGCAGCTCGCGTACCTGCTCGAGAGGCTCGACGCCGTCCAGGAGGGCACGGGCACGCTCCTCGACAACACGCTCGTCCTGTGGTGCACGGACATCTCGGAGGGGCAGAGCCACTCGCGGCGCGACATGCCGTACGTGATCGCGGGGGGCGCCGGCGGGGCGCTCAGGACTGGAAGATTTTTGCGCTATGCCGGCGATCCCCACAACAACCTGCTCGTCGCGCTGTGCAACGCGATGGGCGTGGACGTGTCGACGTTCGGCAACCCCGCCTACTGCACGGGGGTGTTGCCCGGCCTCTTGGCCTAGTTGCGCGCGCCGGAAATCCCGCCAGGGATTGCTGACGCGCGCAACCAGAGCGGCCGCGGAGCGGGCGCCGGGGTTCGGGGCGGAGCCCCGAGGAACCAGCGCCGGCGCGCGCCCGCCGCGTGTTTTGGGCTTTTCGTCGCGCGCCGATTTTGGCAAGTACGCCCGCATGGGCGCCCTGCTGTCCTCCGGGAAGCCTCGCGGCGCGCGGCGCGCGGCGCGCCTCGCTCTCTGTCTCGCGCACCTCGCGGCGCTCACGGCGGCGGCGTGCGGCTGTCGCAAGCCCGCGGACGTCCCGGCGGACGCGGGGGCCGCGGCCCCTGCGGGCGCCGACGCGGCCCCCGCGGAGCTCGCGGCGATCGACGGGCAGGCCGCGCCCGCGGAGCTCGCGGCGCCCGCGTGGCCGCCGAGCGACAAGCCGCTGCTCGGCGTGACGGCCTTCGTGGCGACCGTCTACAAGGAGCCGCGCGACACGTCGAAGAAGCTCGGGTACCTGCGCGTCGGCTCCAGGGTGCCCCGCTCCGCCGAGCCCGCCGGCACCGCGGGCTGTCCGGGCGGCTGGTACGCGATCGAGCCCAGCGGCTATCTCTGCGTGGGTGAGGAGGCGACGCTCGACCTGAACGACCCGATCCTCAAGGCCGCCGGCCCCGGGCCGAACCTGAGGACCGCGCTCCCGTACCGGTACGCCTTCGTCCGCGCGGTGCTGCCGCTCTACCTGCGCGTCCCCACCGCCGAGGAGCAGCGCAAATCGGAGTTCAAGCTCGACGAGCACCTGTCGTGGTTCGAGGAGAACAAGGCGACCGTGCAGCGGGTCATCCTCGGCGCGAACGACGTGGCGATCGACGCGCGCGGCGTGCCGCTTCCGGGCAAGCAGCTCGGCGAGCTCGGCCTGGGGAAGAACTCGCTCGAGCTCGGCGAGGGCGCGCTGCTCGGCGGGGAAGGGGACAGCGACCCGATCCCGTTCTGGCTCGAGGGCGGCAAGCGCCTCATCCGCAACATCAGCGACTTCAAGGTCCCGGACTACGCGGTCTTCGCCGATCGCGCGCGGCGCTTCACCGGGCTGTCGCTGATCGGATCGTTCGCGACCGGACCGGAGGCGCTGAGCCGGCGTTTCGCGATCACGACCGATCTGCGGCTCGCGCCTGCGACGAAGATCAAGCCCGACACCGGCTCTCCCTGGCACGGCGTCGAGCTGACCGATGCGCTCACGCTGCCGCTCGCCTTCGTCCGCGCGCGGGGCGCTCGCGACGTCCAGATCCAGGGCGACAAGGCGACGCCGGGCAAGGAGCTGCCGTTCCGGGACATCGTCCCGCTGACCGGCAGGATGCGCCGGATCGAGGGCGTGAAGTACTACCGCACCCGGGACCAGCGGTACGTGAGCCAGCTGGACGTCGGGATCGCGGTCGCGCCGTCGGCGTGGCCGGAGGCCGCCGAGAAGGGCGAGAAGTGGATCGAGGTGTCGATCACGCACCAGACGCTGGTCCTCTGGGAGGGCAAGCGCCCGGTCTACGCCACGCTGGTCTCGACCGGCCAGGCCGGGGTGGCCGATCCCAAGACCACGACCGCGACGGTGCGCGGCGTCTTCCGCATCCGCAACAAGCACATCACGGCGACGATGGACTCGAACGAGTCGTCGAGCGTCGGCGGCCGCGCGGAGACGACCGCCGACGCGCCGTCGGCCTCGCGCGGCGCGAAGCCGGAGAAGGGCGGCTCCTCGAAGGAGCGCGCCTCGAAGAAGCCCGGCGCGAGCGCGGCGGCGAAGCCCGCGGCAGGCGAGAAGGTGGTCCCCCGGAAGGGCGACGGGGAGTACGGCGTGACGCGGCGCCGAGGCGAGGGGACCTACGCCCTCAAGGACGTGCCGTACATCCAGTACTTCGCGAGCGGCTACGCGCTCCACGCAGCGTACTGGCACGACGTCTTCGGCACGCCGCGCAGCCACGGCTGCATCAACCTGGCGCCCATCGACGCCCACCGGCTGTTCCTGTGGACCGATCCCCCGGTGCCGCCCGGATGGCACGCGATCAACACAGGCGAGGAGCTGGGCGAAGGAACCACAATCATCGTCCACGAGTGAGTGAGGCGGGCGTCGTCATTCATGGATGAATGAGGGACGAGGGGGCGCTTCAGTGCATGGGCGCGGTGTGGATGAGGTCGATCAGCGCCTCGTCTGCGGAGGCGGCGAGGGCGTCGAGGAGCGCGGCCAGGCGGGCGTGCTGGTCCGGGGTGAAGGGGGGCATGCCGAAGCGCGCGCGCACGCCTGAGAGGCGAAGAACGAGGCCGGCGCCGTCCTGGTAGCCGGCGATCCAGGGGCCGCGGGTGAGTTCGTCGCAGATGCGACGGAGCCGCGACTCGAAGGCGGCGCGATCGGCGAGGGCGCCGGCGGGGGAGGGGGCGCGCTGCTGGAAGTGGTGGATCGAGGCGGCGGTCTCGGTCGGGGCGCCGTCGATGGCCTCGAGGCCGGCGCGGAGGTCGTCGAGGAGGGGCGCGAGGCCGATCCTGCGGACGAGCGCGCCGTCGAGGCACATCTCCCAGAGCACGTGGGCGAAGAGCGCGAGCCGCGGCGCGCCGAGCGAGGCGGCGCGCAACGCGGCGGCGAGGCGGCGTTCGCCCTCCACGAAGACGGGGGCGGCGTGGAACCAGCGGTCGACGGCGACGTGGTGGTCGATGCCGGCCAGCACCTCGGCGAGGCGGGGCGGCGGGGCGGCGGGGCGATCGGGCGCGCGGGAGGGCCTGACGCGCCGGTCGGCCATGCGCCAGAGGTCCGGGAGCATCGCCGCCGCACCCGCGGCGGCCGAGCCGAGGTCGCGCGCGGCGAGGTGGCGATGAAGCAGGAAGTTCATGCGTTCAGGATGGCGCCGCCGTCCGCGGCGGTCGACGGCGAAGCGATGCGGCGCGCGTCCGGCAGCGCGGGGAGCGCGTAGCGTTCGTTGGCAGAATGGCCGGGAGCGGCTGCGCTTGATTTGCTATCGGATCTCCTCCGGTTGCTGGGCAGGAGTCCTGGGCTGCTGGGCGAACGTCTCTCTTATATGGTTGGTGTCCTGGGCCGACAGGTCATCGCGATGGCGAACTTGCGTTGAGCGCGGCGCGTTTGCGCCGCCGGGCGGCTGCTCACCTCCATGGCGCGCATGTAGGGGGAGCGGTGCTGTCGAGCTCGCTTCTCCTGCCTCCGTTACCCGGCCAGCGGAGATGGCTCCATGCCAGTCGCCCGCTGCGGCCGTCATGGCCCTTTTTCCTCCTTGGAGCCGCGAGTTCGGCGGGGCCCCACGCGCGCCCCGCCTCGCACATCCCCTCGCCGCGGCCGTTGCTTCTCTTGCTCGGGGTTCGGCGCAACAGGTAGCCTAGGCAACGATGCAGGCCAGCGACCCGTTCGGCTGGGTGGGGTCGATCATCGACGGCCAGTTCGCCGTCGAGGCGCTGGCGGGCGAGGGAGCGTTCGGCGTCGTTTACCGGGCCCGGCACCTCGGCTTCGATTCGCCGGTCGCCGTCAAATGTCTCAAGATCCCCGCGGGTCTAAGCCCTGACCAGCAGGACGGTTTCCTCGCCAAGTTCCGCGAGGAGGCGCGCCTGCTCCACCAGCTCTCACGCCGGACGATGGGCATCGTCCAGGCGCTCGACATCGGCGCCGCCGCTGCTCCGAAGGGGCCATGGACGCCGTACATCGTCATGGAGTGGCTGGAGGGCGAGACGCTCGAGCAGGATCTCAAGCGCCGCAGCGCCGAGAAGCTCCCGCCGAGGAGCCTCGGCGACGCGATCCGGCTCCTCGCGCCCGTCGCCTCCGCCCTCGCCGTCGCCCACGACGAGAACGTGTCTCACCGCGACGTCAAGCCGGCCAACCTGTTCCTGCTCGGCGACCGCATGAAGGTGCTCGACTTCGGGCTCGCCAAGGTCTTCTCCGAGACGCCGACGTTCGCGGAGGCGCTCGTCCAGACGGGACGAACGTTCCGCGCCTTCACGCCGCAGTACGGCGCCCCGGAGCAGTTCAGCCCGCGGTTCGGCGCGACAGGGCCCTGGACCGACGTCTATGCGATGGCCCTCATCCTCGTCGAGGTCGCGAGCGGTCAGCCCGCCCTCTCGGGCGGCGACGTCATCCAGCTCTTCGTCGCCTCGAGCGACGAGGCGATCCGGCCGAGCTTCCGCGCCCGCGGGGTGAACGCGAACGCCGACGTCGAGGCGGTCCTCGGCCGCGCGCTCGCGATCAACCCCTCGCAGCGCTTCCACAACCTCGGCGAGATGTGGGCCGCCCTGGAGGCCGCCCACCGCTCCAGCGTCGTCGTCGTGGCGCGCGACACCCTGCGCGCGCCCGCCTTCGGCCCGGGCGACGCGAACGACGACGCGGATGACGGGCTGCTCGACCTCGCCGCCGTCCACCTGCCGCCGCTGCCGCCGCCGCCGGCGCTGTCCGTCCCGCCGCCGTCGCTGCCGCCGTCGTCGACGCCGTGGCGGGCGCCGGACAGCAGCGGGATGAGGGGGAGCGTGAGCTCCGATCGCGGCTCGCCGCGGACCCGGGCCGCGCTGCCGTTCGAGGGCGGTGAGCACCGGGTCTGCACCGTCCTGTTCGCCGATCTGTCCGAGGCGACCGCGCTCTCGTCGCGGCTCGATCCCGAGGACGTCAAGGACGTCGTCGACCGCTGTTATCAGGTGCTCGCGGAGCACGTCGAGCAGATGCACGGGATCGTCGAGCGGCCGATCGGCGGACGCGTCATGGCGGTCTTCGGCGTCCCTCGCTCGACGGACAGCGACGCCGAGCGAGCGATCGTCGCGGCGCTCGGCGCGCAGGCCGCGATCCCGCGCCTCACGCTGCCGCGCGCTGCGCGATCGGTCCGCCTCTCGGCGCGGTTCGGGATCGCGACGGGGCGGGCCTTCGTCGGCGTCGGGGGCTCGGCGCGGCAAGATCTCGCCGTCATCGGCGACGCGGTCGACGGCGCGGGGCACCTGCAGCAGCTCGCGCCGCGCGGCGCGATCGTGATCGGCCGCGACACCCACCGCCTCGTCCTCGGGCGCTTCCACGTCGAGCCGATCGACGCGGGCGCGAGCGCCGGCGCGGTCCGGGCGCCGCCGGCGTCCACCGCGCACGGCGCGGCGCCGCCGATCTACCGGGTGCTCGGCGAGGCGCCGCTCCACCACGCGTTCGTGCCGCCCGATTTCCATGGGCTCTCGACGCGCCTCGTCGGGCGCGGCGCGGAGATGCAGCGCCTGTGTGATCTCGTCGAGACCGCCTTCCACGAGCGGCGGCCGCGCCTCATCACGCTGGTCGGCGCGCCCGGCGTGGGACGGACGCGGATGCTCGCAGAGCTCTTGGCGGGCCTCCGCGACGGCGGCGCCGGAGGCGGCGCGCCCTCCTCGGAGCGAGGGTACGCGCTCGCGCCGCCCGGGGGGCTGCTCGTCCTGTCGGCGCAGTGCTCGGCGCTCGCGCAGGATTCGAGCTATGGCCTGGCCGGCGCGCTGCTCCGCCGCTGGTTCGGGATCCACGAGGCCGATCCGGCCCAGGTCATCCTGCGCAAGCTGCGCCGCGGCCTGCGCTGGATCCGGCTGCGCGCCGCGCGCGCCCGCGTCCGCGCCGAGCGGGAGGCCGCCGGCGCGGGGACCAGGGCCGCCGCGCTCGGGGGCGCATCGCCTATCGTGACCCGCGCGTCGTCCGTCCCGCTCCGAGGGCCGATCAGCTCGACCGTCAGCGGGCGCAGGGGAGCCGGGGCGGCGCGGTACGAGGACGACGACGAGCTCGATCCGTCCCCCTCGCTGTCGAGGCCGAGCGGGGGCAGCGACCTCGAGGAGATCCTCGCCCGGCTGGCGGCCATCCTTGGCGCGCGGCCTGCGCCCGCCGGGCTCCTCGAGGCCGCGGCGCGCGGCAGCGTGCTGGCGAGGCGCCGGATCGCCTCCGCGCTCGCGCTCCTCGTCGCCTTCGCGCTCGAGCGGACGCCGATGGTGATCGTGTGCGACGACCTGCAGTGGGCCGACGACGCGACGCTCGACCTCGTCGAGGAGCTCGTGGCGCACGCCGAGGGGCTGCCGCTCTGCATGGTGTGCACCGCGCGCCCCGAGCTCTACGAGCGCCGCCCGGACTGGGGCGTCGGGAAGGAAGCGTACGTCCGCGTCGACGCGTCGCCGCTCGCGCGGCGGCACGCGGAGGAGATGATCCGGGATCGGCTCCGCGGCGCCTCCGCGCTCGACCACGAGCTCGTGCGCGCGATCGCCGAGCGCTCCGAGGGCAACCCGCGAACCGTGGAGGAGACCCTCCACCTCCTCGTGGACGCCGGCGCCATCGAGGCCCAGGACGGCGCGTGGCACGTCCGTGACGACGCGCTCGGCGCGCTGAGCCTGCCGCCGGCGGTGCACGGCGTGGTCCAGGCGCGCCTCGACCGCCTGGACGAAGGCGCGCGCGGCCTCCTCGCGCAGGCGGCGGTCGTCGGCCGGACCTTCTGGGAGGGCGCGGTCGAGCGGCTCCGGAACGACGCCCCGCAGGCGCGCTCGCCGATGTCGAGCGAGCGCATCCTCGCGGAGCTCCAGGATCTCGATCCGCCGTTCTCGGTGCGCCACGGGGGCAGCGCGTCCACCGCCGAGCTGCTCGCGCGCCTCTGCGAGCGCCAGCTGATCCGGCTCCGCTCCCCCGCGTCGTTCCCCGGCGAGCGCGAGTACGTGTTCGTGGAGCAGGCGACGTGCGAGGTCGCCTACGAGATGCTGAGCCTCAAGATCCGCCGGCGGATCCACCTGCTCGTCGCCGACTGGATCGAGCACCGCGCGTCGAACGTGGAGGCGCGCGACGAGGGGGCCGCCCTGCTCGCCCATCACTACGAGCGGGGCGGCGATCTGCGGGCGGCCGCGGCGGCGTACGACCGCGCCGCGGCGCACGCCGCCGCGATGGGCGAGGGCGCCGCGGCGGTGCGCCACGCGGCGCGCGCCCGGGAGCTCCACGACGAGCTCGCGGCCGACGACGCGTAGGGAGGCCGCCGCTACCGCGCCTTGCCGCGCGCGCTCGGCAGCCGGGCGCCGGACACGACCAGCGCGTGGCGCAGGGCGTCCTCCAGCGCGCCGAAGGTCTCGAGCGTCCGCGCGTCGCTGCCGAGCGTCACGATGGCCTGCGCGACCCCGGGGGAGATCCCGGAGACGAGGCAGCGGCTGCCGAGCAGGCTCGCGGCCCGGGCCACCTGGAACAGGTGGTCGACCGTCGGCGTGTCCACGTCCTCCACGCCGGTCAGATCGAGCACGGCGAAGTGGGCCTGCGTGCGGACGATCTCCCCGAGCAGCTTCTCCATGACGTCCGTGGCCCGGACGCGGTCGAGCACGCCGATGATCGGCAGCACGAGGACGCCCTCCCACGCCTGGATGATCGGCGTCGACAGCGCGCGGATCGCCTCCTGCTGCTGGCGCAGGATGCTCGCGGTCCGCTCGCGTTCGGCGTTCTCCGCGGCGAGCATCCGGTTCTTGCCTTCCAGCTCCTCGGCGTACACCTCGAGGCGCTCGATCGACTGGCGCAGCTGATCTTCGAGCCGCTTGCGCTCGGTGGTGTCCCGCATCGTCACGGCGACGCCGCCCTGGATCGGCACGATCTGGTGGTGCACCCAGACGCTCGGGCGCGACGCCTGGGCGTTCGGCGCGGGCAGGCGGATCTCCTCCTCGATCGGCGCCCCCTTCCGGAGGCCGCGCAGGCACCTCTCGCGGAGGACGCCGGCCTCGACCGAGTGGACGAGCTCCGAGAGGCGCTGACCGAGGAGCTGCTCGCGCGGCATCGACGACAGCATCGTCGCGGCGCGCGCGTTGAGCCCCGTGATCACGAAGTCGGCGATCTCCTCGCTGTTGTCGCGGCGGGAGGCCAGCGTGAGGAACGCGTCCATGCTGGCCTCGACGGCCGCGTGGAAGCGCGCCTCGCTCTCCCGGCGCTGCTCCTCGGCGCGCCGGCGCTCGGTGATGTTCTCCCCCACGATGAGCGCGTTCGTGACCTCGTCCACCCCCCGGATCGCGCTGACGTGGTTCGCGTACCACGCCCGCCCGCCGTTCACCCCGAGGCCGACCACCTCGTAGCTCGCGCGGCCTCCCTCCCGGAGCACCGTCTGGAGCGCCTCCCTCACCGTGTCGTGGTACTCCGGCGACGTGAAATCGTAGAGGCTCCGGCCGACGATGCTCTCCTCCCGGACCCCGGGATACGGCCGGTTCACCGAGACGATGCGCGCGCCCTTGTCGACGACGACCAGGTAGTGCGGGATGCCGTCGTACAGCGCCCGCAGCTTCTCCTCGGACTCACGGAGCGAGATCTCGGCGGTCTTGCGCCGCGTGACGTCGCGGGCGACGAAGTAGACGAGCCCCTCGTCGAGCGCGAGCATCGCGTTCCACTCGAGCCACCGGTACGAGCCGTCCTTGCAGAGGAAGCGGTTCTCGTAGGTGATCGTCTGCGCGCCCGTCGAGAACGTGTCTGTCTCCGAGAGGGTGCGCGCCTTGTCCTCGGGGTGGATGAACTCGAGGTAGGGCCGCGCCATCAGCTCCTGGCGGCTGAACCCGAGCGTGCGCTCCCACGAGGGGCTGAGCTCCTTGAACCGCCCGTCGAGCGTCGCGGCGCCGAGCATGTCGACGGCGAGCGCGTAGAGCCGCCGCTGCTCCTTGTCCTCTTCGCGCACGACCGCGCGCAGGATCGGCCCTGCGCGGTCAGCGAGGGCGAGCCGCGCGATCTGCGTGTCGGCCTGGATGAAGTCCCCGCCCGGGCGCCGGTAGAGCCACCGAAACCGCTGCGGCTCGCCCCGGCCCGCCGCGTCGAGCCGCTGCGCGAGGCGTTCGGCGGAGGCCTGTCCGTCGGGCTGCAGGAGCGGCGCGAGGTCCGCGAGCTCCCGTCCGACGAGGCCGTCCGCGGATCCGGCGAGCAGCCGGATCGCGCTCGGGTTGGCGTCGATCACGCGGCCGTTCTCCAGGAGGAGGATCGCGTCTTCGGCCGCCTCGAATGCGGCGCGGTGCAGATCAGGCTGGCTCATCGTGGGCGCCGCAGGGGGTCAGGAGCGCCGTGCCGCCGCGTTGTCCTCTCGATCTCGATCGCCAATCAGCACCTCGAGCGGCCGCCGACACCCCCTCTCTGCCGCTGCCGCCAGCGGCGCATTGTGCAGGAAGCCTCGGTGGAGATCGAGGTCCATGAGCCCGCGCGCGGCTCGGCGCGGGGGGTTGTTGTCGTCGTCTCCTGGTCCGGGATCCGTCCGGTGCAGGCCGCTCGGGCGGTGGCATTCGAGCGCTGTTGCCTTCGTCGATGTTGTCTGCCTGCCACCCGCTGGCGACGACCTCTCGCCTGCTGCGGGCGCCGTGGTAGCGTTGGTCTGTATCGCGGGGGGTTCCTTCTGCGCTGCCTGTCGGCAGGCAGCTCTCGCGCGGTGCGAGGGGGGTGCGATGATCTCCGAGGCGTGCGGGCTCTGTGCTTGGCCAGCGAGCCTCGTCGTCGACGACGTGCAGCGGCACAAGGGTGCGCTCCTGGACATGGCGCTGCAGATGCGTGCGGACGACAAAGAGCCGCTCGCGCGCGTGGCCTTCCGGGGCGCGCTCTACTGGCAGCGCTGGCTCCTGACGAAGGAGCCTGGGCTCCACGAAGAGGCTCGGGTCGTCTCGGGGCTCGAGTTCGCCCGAGAGGCTGGCGACTGGAAGGAGGCCGATATGCTCCTTGCCCACGCCGACAGCTCGAGCGCCCTCGCCGATCTGCCGTTCGTCGATCACTGGAAGGCGCTCGTCGCGCAGCACTTGCCGGAGCAGGTGAGCGACGAGCACGAGCTCGAGGAGACGTTCCAGGAGTTCCGGCGGCACCCCAGCGAGGAGGCCGCGGAGAGCGTGCGGCGCTGCGCCACGGCCATCGCGCCGCTCGGGTCGCCCGTCCCGGTGCACAGCCTCCTGGCGCGTGTAGCGATGGATCTCGGCCAGACCGAGGAGGCGGAGTTCCACCTCGCCGCGCTCGTCGTCTGCAGGCCGCTCTGGATCCCCTACGTCGTGCAGCTGGCCGAGCACCAGGCGAAGCTCGATCTACCGCGTGCCCTCCGCACCATCGAGGACGCGCGCCGACTCTTCGGTCCCGACTTCTGGCTCCCTCTTTGAGCGGGGCTCACCCGCTTCGGATACGGGCCCATCTCGGCGTTTTCGGTGCTCAGCGCACGGGAGTGCGCCTGCGCGCCGAAAACGCCGATCTGGACCCGTCTCCTGTGCGGGTGAGACCCGCTCGGCGACGCAGCTCGTGAGAACGTCAGCTATCGACGGCCTCTGATCCCCTTGGAAAGCTCTCGTGGAGGGGAGTTGCCGTGCGCGGGCGCTCCCCGTCTCCGGACTCCGCCTCAGGTGTTCTCGAGGGTGCGCATCCAGCCGCTGATCCGCGCCCCCGCCGGCTTGGGCCAGCCCATCCGCGCGAAGCGCTCGAGGAGCTGCGGCGTGTGGTCTCCGGTGCGGCTGTCCTTGAAGGCCGCGCGCGCCGCGTCGAGCTCGCGCGCCGCCTCGTGGAAGCGCCCCTCGTGGTACGCGAGCCAGGCGAGCGTCAGGTGCCGGTGCTGCCGGGGCTCCGCCTCCGCGAGCGCCACCGCCTCGCACGCCATCAGGTGCTCGCGAGCGAGCTCCGCCTCCCCGCGGTGGAGCGCGATCTGCGCGAAGAGCAGCCGCGCCTCCACCAGGCCCCACGGATCCCCGAGCCGCTCGAAGAGCCTGCCGGCGGCGAGCGCGTGCTCCTCGGCGAGCTCCGGCGCGCCCGCGTCGAGGGCCACCATCGAGAGCAGGCGCTCGCACCCGGCCTCGCCGCGCGGGTTCGCGACGTCGCGGAAGCTCTGCCGCGCCGCGAGCGCGCCCGAGCGCGCCGCCTCGAAGTTGCCGGCGCGGTGGTCCGAGTGCGACAGCGCGAGGTCGCACTGCGCGAGCCCGAGCCGGTAGCCGATGGCGTCGAAATCGGCGTGCGCGGTCGTGAGCAGCGCGCGCGCCGCCTCCGAGGTCGCCCCGGCCTGCTCGACCATGCTCTGCAGCAGCAGGCACTGCGCTCGGCCGAGCCGATCGCCGACCTCCATGAACCTCGACGCCCCGGACGCGAGCACCGCCCGCGCCCGCGCGTGCTCGCCGAGCAGGTAGTCGATCTCGCCGAGCAGCACCTCGCACTGCGCCTGCCCGTGGCCGTGGCCGATCTCGTCGAAGATCGCGTGCGCCCGCGCCACGAGCCGCCGGCCCTGCGCCTCCGCGCCGAGGTCCGACGCGATGTGCCCGAGCAGGCGCAGGCAGTGCGCCTGGTTCTCGCGGTCGCCGGCTTGCTCGAAGATGCGCCGCGCGTCCTCCGCGTCGCGCCGCGCCTCGTCGAGCCTCCCCGCCAGCCGCAGCGCCTCGCCGCGGAAGCGCAGCTGCGTCCCGAGGCGCGTCCCCGTCAGCACGGGCCGCGCGTCCACCCCGCCCCGGAGGCCCGGGCGCGAGTCGCTCCCCCCGGGCAGCTTGCCGTCGAGCACGGCGAGATCGCGGAGCGTCGCCGCGATGTCGCGCGAGCTCTGCCAGTGCGCCGCCACGTGCGCGTGCATGAGCGCCGCGGCCTCGTCGGTGTCGCCGGCGCGCAGGAGGCTGACGACCCGGTGCCGGAGGATTCGGCGGCTCGACGCGGCCGGGTGCGCCCCGAGCGCGTCGGCGGCGGCGCGGAACACGCGGGCCGCGTCCGGCTCGAGGAAGAGCTGCGAGAGGAGGTGCTCCTGGAGCAGCGCGTGCGGCCAGCGCAGGCGATCGCCCACGGCGAGGAGGATCTGGGCGCGCTGCATGGACGCGAGCGCCCGGTCCGCCGAGATATCGAGCGAGGTGAGCAGCGCGCGCAGGATCTCGCGCCGGATGTCGCCGCCGAGCGCGGCGGCGGCGCGCGCGCCGGTGCGGAGCTCCTCGGGCAGCGCCGCGAGGCGCTCTTCCCAGAGGTCGGCGGTCGTCGCCGCCTGCACGGCCATCGACGCCCTCGGCACGAAGTACTTGCCCGCGCGGAGCTGGAGGTGCCCGCCGCCCGCCCACGCGTGCAGCAGCTGCAGCGCGAAGAGCGGGTTCCCCTTGCTGCGGGCCGTCGCCGCCTCGGCCGCCGCGTCGTCGAGCGGAAGCGTCTCCCGGAGCAGCGCGTGCGTCTGCGTGGGGTTCAGCGGGGCGACGTCGAGCCGCTCCCCGACGTAGGCCGCGAGCGCCCCCTCGATCCGCCTCGCCGCCACCGGATCGCACTCGACCGCCTCGCTCCTGACGGTCGCCACGACGAGCAGGCCCAGGTTCGGCGCGTCGCGGTGGAGCGTGAGGAGCCCCTCGAACGTCGTCGACGAGGCGTAGTGCAGGTCGTCGAGCCAGAGCAGCACCGGCCGGTCCCGGCCGATCCTCTCCAGCGTCTTGCGGATGATCAGCCAGCGGAGCTCGGGGCGATCCAGGCGGAAGCGCTTCCCCGTCGGGCCGACCGCCTCGCTCCCCGGGGGCGACGGCTTGATCCACTCGGCGGTCGCCGCGACCCACGTCTTGCCGACCTCGTCCTCGGGCGGGACCTCCCAGAGGTTCATCAGCACCTTCTCGACGATCTCGCGCTCGGCCCGCTCCAGCCGGTAGTGCTGGGTCACCGCGCCGAGCACGCCGTCGAGCGGCGCCGCGATGCGCCGGTAGCGCGCGCGGAGCGGCACCATGAGCGCCCGCTCGTGGACCTCCTCGCAGAGCCACTCGGCCAGCCGGCTCTTGCCGACGCCGGCCTCGCCCGCGAGCAGGACGAACCGGTGCATCGCCTTCGGCGCGTCGACCATCTCGGCCACGACCTCCATGAGCCGCGCCCGCTCCCCGGTCCGCGCGACGAACGGGCTCGGCCGGAGCGCGAGCAGCCCGGTGGTCGTCACGGAGGGCGGCGGGTCGTCGTCTGGAGGCTCGATGAGCTCGGGCGTGAGCAACTCCTTGCGGCTCGGGGGCAGACGGCCGCTCGTCAGGAGGGCGATCGGCAGCGGCGTCGCGGTCACGTTCGCGTTGTTGCGCGGTTCGAACCGCTTCCACACCCGCCGCGCGTCGCCCGCGAAGTCGAAGCGGTGCCAGGGCCGCTTCGCGAGCAGCCGCTTCGCGAACTTCGCGACGTCGCCCGGCACCGGCGGGGGGAGCGGCAGGTCCGGGATCGACGCGCTCCGGTGCTGCTGGAGGAGCTCGTCGTTGTTGCCGTCGTAGACCTCGCCGCCGGCGAGCAGGGCGTAGAGGATGCAGCCGAGCGCGTAGAGGTCCGTCGGCGGTCCGACGTGGGGCGCCGCGAAGCGGATCTGCTCGGGCGCCATCCAGCCTGGGGTGCCCGCGCCCCAGCGCACCGTGGGTTCGCTCTCCCTGGAGCCGTCGAGCCGGTGATCGACCCGGTCCTGGATGAGCCAGGCCAGCCCGAGGTCGAGCACGTGCACGAGCGGCGGCTCGCCCCCGTGCTGCAGATCGACGAGGACGTTGGACGGCTTCAGATCCCCGTGGATCACGCCGCGCGCGTGCGCGTGAGCCAGCGCGCCGAGCACCTGGTCGATGACGCTCCAGATGATCGGCCAGGGCAGCGGGTCCTCGAGCCGCGCGAGGTAGAGCCACTCGTGGAGCGATCGACCTGGGACGGCGTCCATCACGAGGTACGGCGTCCCGTTGGTGAGCGCCCCGAAGTCGCGGGCCTTGACGAGCGCCGGATGGGAGAGCCCGGCGAGCGCCCGGGCTTCCTCCTGGAACCACCAGGCGTCCTCGGGGCGGGCCGCCGCGCCTGGCCGGTCGAGCAGCTTCACGGCCACGCGCTCGTCGATCACGAGATCGCGGCAGAGATAGACGACCCCCATGCCGCCGCGGCCCAGCTCTCGGCGGACCTGATAGCGACCGGCCAGGATCGTGCCCGGTAAAAAGCCTTCTTCCGACATGACGGTGAGCCGCCCGATGATAGCCGTGCCGGCCGGGCTCGGTAGACTCGAATCTCGCCAGGGGCCAGGGGCCAGGAGCCAGGGGCCAGGGGCCAGGGCCCAGGCGCCTGGGCGGCCCGAGGTCGCTCGGCGGCAGTTCGTCGTGTCGGGTCCGCGGAGCGATGCTAGGTTGCGGTGATGGATGCAGCGGTACGCGTGCTTGCATTCGCTGGCGCGAGGGATGTGCTGGGTACCGGAGAAGTGGCGCTGCCGCTGGCTGGCCCCTGCACCGCAGCGGAGCTCCTGGAGCACGTCTGTGCTCGTTATCCGGGGCTCGGCCCCTACAAGGGATCCATCCGGGTGGCGGTGAACGGCGTCTATGCGACGCCGAGCGATCCTGTAGGTTTCGGTGACGAGGTCGCGCTGATCCCGCCGGTGGCGGGCGGCTAGCGAGAGGACCCGAGAGGGACGCGCCATGGCTTCTTCTATCGGCGGCCTCGATCCTGCGCGCAATGCGGGCGACGCATCGGCTCAGCGGCGGCGATCGCTGCCGCTCGTCGGCGGCGGAGACGCTGGCCGACGCGCCGCCGTGATCCCGTACCGCGACGGCGCCCGCGAGGCAGCTGGCGAGCACGCGGGGCCCGCGCCGCGGAGCGCGCGCATCTCGGTCACGGATCGGTGCGACTTCGCGTGTACCTACTGCCGCCCGTCGCGGCACGACGGCTACGCCGACGGCAAGCTCATGACGGCCGCCTGGCGCACCATGTTCGAGGCGCTGCGCGACGCCGGCGTCCGGCGGGTGCGCCTGACCGGCGGCGAGCCGCTGCTCCACCCCGAGATCGTGTCGATCGTCGGGTGCCTCGCCGCGCTCGGCTTCGAGGATCTGGCCCTCACGACGAACGCGTCGCAGCTCGCGCGGCTCGCCGGGGCGCTGCGCGCCGCCGGGCTGCACCGGCTGAACGTCTCGATCGACACCCTCGATCCCGGGCGCTTCGGCGAGATGACCCGGGGCGGCGAGCTCGCCCGGGTGCTCGACGGCATCGACGCCGCGATCGCGGCGGGCTTCTCGCCGATCAAGCTGAACACGGTGGTCCTCCGCGGCGTGAACGACGACGAGATCGAGCGGCTCGCGCTGTGGGCCTGGGAGCGCCGGATGGTGCCGCGCTTCCTCGAGGTGATGCCGATCGCCGAGGGCGCTCGGCTCGTCGGCAAGCACCTCGTCACCGCGGCCGAGATGAGGGCGCGCCTCGCCGAGCACCTCCTCCCGGAGGAGGCGGCCGCCGAGCCCGGCCTCGGCCCGGCCAGGTACGTCCGCGCTCGCCGCGACCCGTCGCTCCGCGTGGGCTTCATCACGGGCACCAGCGACACGTTCTGCGAGAGCTGTGATCGCCTGCGCGTCTCCTCGACGGGCGTGCTCCGGCCGTGCCTCGCCACCGACGATGGCGTCGACGCCTCGCGCGAGGCGAAGCTCGGCGATCACGCGGCGATCCGCCTGCGCCTGGACGAGGCGTGGCGCCTCAAGCCGGACGGCAAGGTCTGGAAGGGCTGCACCGAAGAGACGGCCTCCGCGGTGTCGATCCGCGCGATCGGCGGCTGACGGAGCGGGCGGATCCGTGCGGGACCGGATCACGTTCGGCTTCCGGTCCTCACGGCTGCCGTGTCAGATTCCGGGGCGATGCCGCGAACCCCTGATCGACCCGGCGAGGGCGAAGCGCTCTCGACTCACCTCTCTCCGAGCGGCGAGGCCCGCATGGTGCCTGTCGAAGGCAAGCCCGTCACGCACCGCCGCGCGGTCGCGTCCGGCGCCGTCATGATGCGCCCCGAGACGATCGCCCGGGTCGCGCGCGACGACGCCCCGAAGGGCGACGTGCTGGCCGCGGCGCGGATCGCCGGGATCATGGCGGCGAAGCGCACGCCGGAGCTCATCCCGCTCTGCCACGGCATCGCGCTCACGCACGTCTCGGTCTCGCTCGACGTGGACGAGCCCTCCGCGACGATCCGGGTGACCGCCGCCGCGGAGGCGGTGGATCGCACAGGGGTCGAGATGGAGGCCATGGTCGCGGTGAGCGCCGCGTGCTTGACGATCTACGACATGCTTAAGGGGATCGATCGCGAGATGGTGATCTCGGACATCAAGCTCCTCGAGAAGAGCGGGGGCCGCTCCGGCCATTTCCAGCGGAGCGCGCCGTGAGCCGGATCCGCGCCGAGCCGCTCGGTCTCGACGAGCTCATCGCCGCGGTGTCTCACCCTGGCGCGGGCGGCATCGCCACGTTCCTGGGCGTGGTGCGCGACGTCAACGAGGGCCGTTCGGTCACGCTGCTGGAGTACGAGGCCTACGGGACGATGGCCGAGGCCGAGCTCGAGCGGATCCTGTCGGAGATCGCCGCAGAGCTCCCTGGCGTGCGCGTCGCCGCGACGCACCGGGTAGGCGCGCTCCACGTCGGCGATGTCGCCGTCGCCTGCGCCGCGAGCGCGCCGCACCGGGGAGAGGCATTCCGCGGGTGCCGCCTGCTCATCGACCGCATCAAGGAGCGCCTGCCGATCTGGAAGCGTGAGCACGGGCCGGACGGCCCCTACTGGGTCGGATGGGAGGACGCCCGCTGCGCCGGCGAGCACGGGCACGAGGTGCCCCACGGGCACACGCACGGCGACGAGGAGCCCCACGGCCACGGTGGGACGGCGCCTCCGGCCAGCGCTGGCGCCTAGCGCAGGCGCCGGCCGGGCGGCGCTGGCGCCTAGCGCAGGCGAAGCCCGGCCGGCGGAGGCGAGGAGAGCGGGTCGTTCTCCTTCAGGCGGTTGTGGTGCCGGATGTCCGTCCCCTTGACGAGGAAGACGACCGACTCGGCGATGTTCATCGCGTGATCGGCGATGCGCTCCAGGTACTTGGCGATCGACTGGATGCGTGTGGCCCTGTACACCGTGCTCGGGTCGCGGCTCATGACGAGGAGCACCTCCTGGAAGATGCGGGCGTAGTGCTCGTCGATCACGTCATCGCGCGTGAGCAGCTGGTTCGCTCGCTCGCAGTCGCGGGCGACCAGCGCGTCCAGCGCCTCGTGCACCACCTCGATCGCCTCGTCCGCGAGGCCTTGCAGATCCGCCACCGGCGCGAGCGGCGGCTCCTCGTTGAGCTCCTGCACGCGCTCGCAGACGTTCACCACGAGATCGCCGACCCGCTCCAGATCGGTGACGATCTTGAGCGCCGTGGTGACGAAGCGCAGGTCGGACGCGACGGGCTGGCGCGTCGCGAGGATCCTCATACAGAGCTCGTCGACCTCGCACTCGAGGCGGTTGATCCGGCGATCGAGCCGGATCGTCGCCTTGGCGAGGCCCGTGTCGCGCGTCGTGAGCGCGGTCGAGCCTTTCTGGATCATCTCCTCGACGAGGCTGCCCATGAGCAGCAGCTTCTCGCGAAGCGTGCGTAGCTCGTGCTCGTAGACCTTGCTCGTGTGCGACGTCGGCATGATTCTATCCCCCGCTTCCATCAGCCGAACTTCCCGGTGACGTAGTCTTCCGTCTTGCTCTCCTTGGGGTTGGTGAAGATCGTCTGGGTCCTGTCGAACTCCACCAAGTCCCCCATGTAGAAGAAGGCGGTATAGTCAGAGCACCGCGCGGCCTGCTGCATGTTGTGTGTTACGAGCACGCAAGTATATCGCTCTTTCAGCTCGTCGATGAGCTCCTCGACGCGCGCGGTCGCGATGGGATCGAGCGCCGAGCACGGCTCGTCGAGCAGGATCACCTCCGGCTCCACCGCGAGGACGCGGGCGATGCAGAGCCGCTGCTGCTGGCCGCCCGAGAGGGATAGCCCGGACTGATCGAGCTTGTCCTTCACCTCGTCCCAGAGCGCCACCTGGCGCAGGCACTTCTCGACGAGGCCTGTGGGATCCTTGACGGAGATGCCGTTCAGCTTGTGTCCGGCGAGGACGTTCTCGCGGATGGACATCGTTGGAAACGGGTTGGGTTTCTGGAACACCATGCCGACGCGGCGCCGCAGCCGCACCGGGTCGACGGCTTTGTCATAGATGTTCACGCCGTCGATCATGACGGAGCCCTTCGCCGAGGCCCCGGGCACCTGCTCGTGCATCCGGTTGAGACAGCGCAGGAACGTCGACTTCCCGCACCCGGACGGGCCGATGACCGCCGTGACCTGGCCGTCGGGGATGTTCAGCGTGATGTCGTGGATGGCGTGGAACTTATGAAAATAGGCGTTGAGCCGCGTGACGCTGATCTTGGCTGGCGGCGCCTCGTCCTCTGGCTCCATGGAGCGGCTGTCGATGCCGTCCGTGTCGAGCCCGCTGCGACGTTCCCCGGACCGTACTTTGTTGTGCAGTGAGTCAAACGAGCTCATCGAGTGCCTTTAGCGCGCCTTGACGCTTCGCGACGTGGCGATACGCGCGAGCAAGTTCAGGAGGAAGACGATGACGATCAGCACCAGGGCGCCGGTCCACGCCTCTTGCTGCCATTTCGGGTAGGGCGAAGTAGCGTTCCGCCAGATCTGCACCGGCAGCGAGGCGATGGGGCGGTCGATGGCGAAGCTCCAGTACGATGAGCCGAGCGCGGTGAGGAGCACCGGCGCGGTCTCGCCGGCGATGCGGGCCACGGCGAGCATCACGCCGGTGCCGATCCCGGGCGAGGCGGTCCGGAGCACGACGAGGAGGCTCGTGCGCCACTCCGGCACGCCGAGGGCGAGCGACGCCTCGCGGAGGTGGGCGGGCACCAGCTTGAGCAGCTCCTCCGTCGTGCGGGTCACCGTCGGGAGCATCACGATCGCGAGCGCGATGCCGCCCGCGAGCGCCGAGAAGCGCTTCATCGTGACCACGACGAGGGCGTAGACGAACACGCCGATGGTGATCGAGGGGACGCCGCCGAGCACGTCGGCGATGAACCGGATGGCGGCAGCGAGCTTGCCGCGCCCGATCTCGGCCAGGTAGATGCCGGCGAGGATGCCCGTCGGCAACCCGATGCCGCAGCCGATGGCGACGAGGATGAGCGTGCCGACGACCGCGTTGCCCATGCCGCTCCGCTCGTCGCCGACGGGCTTCGGCAGCTGGGTGAAGAAGTCGAGGGACAGCCCGCTAAGGCCTTTGCTGACGACGTAGACGAAGATCAGAAACAGCGGGACCAGGACGACGACGGCGCTCGACACGCAGAGCCCTTCGAAGAAGTAGCTGCGTACGCGGCGCAGCGTCTCGCCGGGCGCGGGCTCGAGCAGCGTGCGCCGGGGGGCGCTCGTGGGGCTCGCCACGGGGACAGGGGTGTCGCTGTTCATGCGCGCTTCTCCAGCTTGCTCTTGGTCGAGCTCACGAGCCACCGGGCGAAGAGGTTGAGGAGGAGGGCGACCCCGAAGAGGAGCAGCGCGATCTTGGACAGCGCCGATACGTACATGTCGCTGGTCGCCTCGACGAACTCGTTGGCGATGACGCTCGCCATCGAATAGCCGGGGTGGAAGATCGACGCGCTCACCTTCGGGACGTTGCCGATCATCATCGTGACGGCCATCGTCTCGCCGAGCGCCCGGTTCAGACCGAGGATGATGGCCCCGATGATGCCCGAGCGCGCCGAGGGGAGGACCGCGTAGCGGATCGTGTCCCACGCGCACGCGCCGAGGCCGACCGCCGCCTCGCGGTGCAGCTGGGGCACCGCCTGCATCACCTCGCGCGACACCGACGTGATCGTGGGGACGATCATGATGGCGAGGATGACGCCTGCGGCGAACATGCCGAAGCCGAGCGGCGGGCCCTCGAAGAGGGGGATGTAGCCGAAGTACTTGATGATGACCGGCTCGACGGTGTCCCGGAGCCAGGGGCGGAGCACGGCGATGCCCCAGAAGCCGTAGACGACGCTCGGGATCGCCGCGAGGAGCTCGACCATGAACCCGAGCGGCTTGCGGATCCGGTGGGGGGCCAGATCCGACAGGAAGATCGCGAGACCGAGCGAGACGGGGACGGCGATCACGACGGCGATCAGCGATGTGACGACCGTGCCGTAGACGAACGGGAGCGCGCCGAACTCCTCGCGCGCAGGGTCCCACACGGTCCCGCCGAGGAACCCCAGCCCGAACTTGTCGATGGCGAGCCGCGACGATCGGATGAGCTCCAGCACCATCAGCGCTGGCACCGCGAGCACCGTCAGGCCGAACATCGTCAGGATGGCGCGGAACGCTCGATCTGCTCCGCGCGCGCCATGTGGCGCATCGCTCTGTGGCGCGGGCGAGGCGGCTTGTTGCATCGGGACTTCTACGGTGCTCATGGACCTATCCTGCGCTCCTGCGCGCACGCCAGCCGCGCACGGCGGGGCGCCGTTCGCGCGGCTGACGCGCATTCCTGGGGTCATGGGACGAGCAGGGGCTTGCCGTCAGGGCCGACCAACGCGGCGAGCTTCTTGTTGACCTTCTCGACGACCGCCGCGGGCAGCGGGGCGTAATGGAGGTCGTTCGTGAACTTCTGGCCGTCTTGCATCGCCCACTTGATGAAGTTGGAGAGCACCTTGCCCTTCGCGAGGTCCTTCTGCTCCTGGTACACAAGGAGGTACGTGAAGCCGGCGATGGGGTATGCGTCCTCGCCCTCGGCATTCACGAGCGAGATCCGGAGGTCGTCCGGCATCTTGGCGGCGGCGCCGGCGCCTGCGGCGGTCGTGCTCTCCAGCGACGGGGTGATGAACTTCCCGCTCTTGTTCTTGAGCGAGGCGAACGTGAGCTTGTTCTGCATCGCGTACGCGAGCTCGATGTAGCCGATCGAGGCGGGCGTGCTCGTGATGAGGGCGGAGACGCCGTCGTTGCCCTTGGCGCCGAGGCCGCCAGGCCAGTTGACGCTTGTCCCGGTCCCTGGTCCGCTCTTCCACTCCGGGCTGACCGCGCTCAGGTAATCGACGAAGATCTTGGTCGTTCCGCTGCCGTCCGAGCGGTGGACCGTCGCGATCTCCTTGTCGGGGAGCTTCACGTCCGGGTTCTCCTTCTGGAGGGCCGGATCGTTCCACTTCTTGATCTTGCCCAGGAAGATGTGCGCGGCCGCCTCCGGCGTGAGCTTCAGGCCAGACGCGACACCCTCGAGGTTGTAGGTCAGCACGACCGCGCCCAGGCACGTCGGCAGGTGAAGGAGGCCGGCGGCCTTCCCGAGCTGCTCCTCGTTCATCGGCGCATCGGAGGCGCCGAAGTCGACGGTCCGCTCGGTGATCTGCCGGATCCCACCCCCGGAGCCGATGGACTGGTAGTTGATCTTGACCTTGGAGTTGGCCTTCTGGAACTCAGCGATCCACTTCGTGTAGAGAGGGTACGGGAACGTCGCACCCGCGCCCGTCAAGGTGATGTCCCCGTCAGCGGTCGGCTGCGGCGCGGTGTCCTTCTTCGCGCCGGGGAGAGAGCCGGTTTCTTGGGGGGCATCGGAGCGACCGCACGCCGCGGTCAGGAGGAACATCGCCAGGGTGAGCAGAATTCGAGCCATGCACAGCAAGGCGTAGTCGAGGTTTGTGACAGCTCCGTGACGGCAAGGTGGAACAGCGAGCACCGCGCTTTCCTGGCTTTGCGTGGTTCGCGTGGATCACCCGGCGCGCGCCAGGCGGACGGTGAACTGGGTGCCGCGGCCGATGGCGCTCTCGACCTCGATCGAGCCGTTCATCAGCTCGACCAGGTGCTTCACGATGGCGAGGCCGAGACCGGTGCCGCCCAGATCGCGTGAGCGGCCGGCGTCGACCCGGTAGAACCGCTCGAAGATGCGGCCCAGGTGGTGAGGCGGAATACCGGGGCCATCGTCGGCGACGGCGAGCGTCACCTGCTGATCGGCCGAGCGCGCCTTCACCGTGACGTGAGCTCCCTCGCCCGCGTACTTGATGGCGTTGTCGAGCAGGTTCATGAGCACCTGCTCGAGCGCGCGGCGGTCGCACCGAACGGGCGGGAGCGCGGAGGCGTCGACTGTCAGCGTGACCCTGCGCCGGCGCGCCGCCTCGGCGAGCAGCTGCGTGACGTGCTCGATAGCGGGGGCGATGTCGAGCTCCGACAGCGCGAGGCGGAAGTTCTTCGCCTCGATCTTGGAGAGGTCGAGCAGGTCGTCGACGAGGTGGCGGAGGCGCTTCGCGTGCCGATCGATCACGTCGACGAACTCGGCGGCCTCGTCGGGGTCCTTCAGCGCGCCGAGCTGCAGCGTCTCGGCGGCGGTGCTGATCGCGGTGACCGGGGTGCGCAGCTCGTGGGACACGTTGGCGACGAAGTCGGTCCGGATTGTCTCCAGCCGGCGGAGGTCGGTGACGTCGTGGAACACCGCGATGAGCCCCGGCTCGGCGGACGCGCCGTCGTGATCCGCGCCCCACGCGGCGAGGGCCTCGCGCTCATCGTGCCCGAGCCGCTCCGGGCCCTTCCGGCGCGACACGCGCACGAGCAGCCGCCTCGGCAGCGTCCGCCCGAGCTCGACCTCGACGTCGACCGGCTCGTCCCGCTTGCCGGCGAGCTGGATCGCCTCGGTGAGCCGCGCGTTGCGGATCGACTCGATGACCGATCGACCGAGCGCGTCCTCGCCGAGGGAGGCCATCGCGCGGAGCGCGCGGTTGGCGAGGAGGATCCTCCCGTCGCGATCGAGCACGAGGACGCCCTCGCTCATCCCGTCGAGGATGCCCGCGAGCAGGGCGCGCTCCGTCCGGACCTCGGCGGTCGAGCGGGAGAGCTCGCTCGTCAGGTGGTTCAGCGCGCGCGCGAGCTGGCGGAGCTCGCCCGAGCCGCGCAGCGGGGCGCGCGTCGACAGGTCGCCCTCGGACATCGCCTGCGCGAAGCGGGTCAGCCTCCGGATCGGGCGCGTGACGAAGAAGGCCGTGGCGGCGCCGACCGAGACGGCGACGACGATCACGGCGCCCATGCCGAGCAGCAGGGCGCGCCGCGAGCGAAGCAGGGCGGCGTCGACGGCGGCGCGCGGGCTATGCTCCGCGAGCAGCGCCGCTTCCATATCGCGCGCGGCGAGGCGCTCGATCGGGACGCCAGCGACGAGGAGGGCGAGCACCGTCCCCGCCGCGAGCTTCGCGCCGATGCCCAGCCCCCTCGGCAAGCGCATGGGCCCTCTAGGCGACCTCGGGCTCGGCGCGGAACCGGTAGCCGACGCCGCGCACGGTCTCGATGTAATCGCCCGCCGCCCCGAGCTTCTCGCGGACGCGCTTCACGTGGGTGTCCACGTTGCGCGCGGTCACGTCGACGTGCGAGCCCCACACCTCGTCGAGCAGGAGATCGCGCGACAGCACGCGCCCGCGGCGATCGTAGAGCATCATGAGCAGGCGGAACTCGAGCGCGGTCAGCGCGATCTCGGCCTCCTGAACCCAGGCCCGGTGCGCGGCGCGGTCGACCCGCAAGATGCCGAAGTCGAACTTCTCCGGCGCCGACGCCGGGCTCTCCGAGCGCTTGAGGATCGCCCGGGCGCGCAGGATGAGCTCGCGCACGCTGAACGGCTTGACGACGTAGTCGTCGGCCCCGAGCTCGAAGCCGACGATCCGGTCGATCTCCTCGCCCTTGGCCGTGACCATGATGACGGGCACCGCCGAGGTCTGCGGGTTCTGCTTGAGGCGGCGGCAGATCTCCGTGCCCGACATGTCCGGGAGCATCAGGTCGAGCAGGACGAGATCGAACCGCTCCTCCTTGACCGCCCGGAGCGCGGTCTCTCCGCTCCCGGCGGACACCACATCGAACCCGGCCTGACGGAAATTGTAGGTGAGAACGCGCTGCAGGTCGCGCTCGTCCTCCACGATGAGCACATGGCTCGGCATGGCGGATGTATGTAGCAGCGCATTGTGACAGCTTGATGGCGATCGCGCGTGTCGCGCGTCGCCCTCGCGAGACGGAATTGCGACAAGGACGAGGTGGAGCGCGAGCGCGAGGAGAGCGCGGAGAGGCGAGACAGACGTCGGGCGGATCGGACGCGGCCGATCCGGGGGCGCGGCCGGGAGAGCAGCCTGGAGCGGTGCGGCGGGATGGACAGCGATGACGGAAGCGCGGCCGGGCGGCGGATCGTGCAGCGAGGCGGGCGGCGGACTCCCAGGACGGAATGCGTGGCGCTTGCAACGCTCGGCGTTTTCGCCTAACTGGGCCGCCCATGGCCCTCGAGCGAACTCTCTCAATCATCAAGCCTGATGCGATGGAAAAGAACACGGCCGGCGCGATCGTCGCCCGCCTCGAGCAGGAGGGCTTCACGGTCAAAGCGATGAAGCGCATCCAGCTTACCCGCGCGGAGGCCGAGGGCTTCTACGCGGAGCACCGGGGGCGCGGCTTCTTCGACGAGCTCGTGACGTTCATGTCGCGCAGCCCCATCCTGGTGATGGCGCTCGAGCGCGAGGACGCGGTGGCGAAGTACCGCGAGGTCATCGGCGCGACGGACCCGGCCAAGGCGGCGGCGGGGACGATCCGCAAGCTCTACGGGGCGAACGTGGGCGAGAACGCGGTCCACGGGTCCGACAAACCGGCGACCGCCGCGCGGGAGATCGCCTACTTCTTCGCGGGTTACGAGGTCGCCCCGAGCGCGACGGCCTGATGCTCGGCGAGCGGCTCGCGGCTGCGCTCGGCGCGGCGCGGGACGGCGCGGCAGGCATCGAGAGCTTCGCGCACCTGCTCGGCTCGCGCCGCGTCGGGCCGCGCGGGGTCGCGCTCGCGCTGCCGGAGGTGTGCGAGGGGTGCGCGGCGCTCGTCGTTGCCCTCGACAGCCTGTCCGCGGCGGTCCGCGACGGCTTCGTCGAGACAGACTCCGCCGCGGCGGCCGACGCCGCGGCGGCCGACGCCGCCTGCGCGGTCCTCGGCCACGCGGGCGTCGAGGTCGCGCGCCTCACGGACGAGCTGTCCCGCGCGGCGGCGGGCGCCTCGCCGCCGCGCGGCTCTGGCCGCGGCCGCGCGGATCGCGGCGGCTCCGAGCGCGGCATCGACGCGCGGCAGCGCCTCGGGCTCGAGGCGTCGGTGCGCAGGACTGCCCGGGAGCTGAGCGGCGCGCTTCGCCTGTCCGAGCTCGTGATCGCGACCCTCGAGCTGCGCCCGACGCCGCTCGATCTCATCGACGTGCTCCGCAACTGGAGCGCCGCCCCGGCCGAGGGGCGGCCCGTGGTCGGCATCTCGATCGCCTCCTCCGATGGCCGCGCCAACGAGGTGGAGGGCGACGTGCGCGCCGTGAGCGGGCTCATGGAGCTCGCGGTCGGCATGGTCAGCGCCGCGGGCGTGGCGAGCCCGCACCTCACCGTGTCTCGCCTCTCGGACGGGCGCTCGATGGTGCGCATCGCCGAGCGCGGCCCGCGCGAGGGCGCGCCGGCGGTCGCCCTCGACGTGGTGCTGCGCGACGGCGGCGAGCGGGCGGCCGCCGTGGCCCGCGTCGTCGCGCGCCGCGCGCGCATCGAGCTCGTCGAAGGGACGGGCGGGCGCGTCGTCACCATGACGTTCTGACCCCGGTGCCGGTGCTGGCTCGGCCGTGCTAAAGGCGGCGCCATGGCCACCGAAGAATCCATGAAGTCCCTCGTTGAGGCGGCGTTCCGCGACCGCGAGCTCCTCCGCTCGCCCGCGCACGAGGCCGCGGTCCTCCGCACGATCGAGTGTCTCGATCAAGGCCTGCTCCGCGTCGCCGAACCCGACAAGACCGCGCAGGCGGGCGGCGAAGGCGCGGCGTCCACCGGCGAGGGCGCCCCGCACAGGTGGGTGACGCACGCGTGGATCAAGGAGGCGATCCTGCTCTACTTCTCGCTCCGCGGCATGAGCGTGATGGAGGTCGGCCCCTTCGAGTTCCACGACAAGATCCCGCTCAAGCGCGGCCTCGACAAGGCGGGCGTGCGCGTCGTCCCGCCGGGGACGGTGCGCTACGGCGCGTTCCTCGAGCAGGGCGCGATCGTGATGCCCGGCTACGTGAACATCGGCGCGTGGGTCGGCTCGGGGTCGATGGTCGACACCTGGGCGACGGTCGGCAGCTGCGCGCAGATCGGGCGAGGGGTGCACCTCGCCGGGGGCGTCGGCATCGGCGGGGTGCTCGAGCCGCCGGGGGCGCGGCCGGTGATCATCGAGGACGGCGTCTTCGTGGGCTCCCGCGTGATCGTCGTGGAGGGCGTCGTGGTCGAGGAGGAGGCGGTGCTCGGCGCCGGCGTGGTGCTCACCGCGTCGACGGCGATCCTGGACGTCACGGGGCCGGAGGTCGTCGAGCACCGCGGCCGGGTGCCCGCGCGCAGCGTGGTGATCCCGGGAACGCGGCCGAAGCGCTTCCCCGCAGGGGAGTTCTCGATCCCCTGCGCGCTCATCATCGGCAAGCGGAGCGAGGCGACGGATCGCAAGGTGTCGCTGAACGCGGCGCTGCGAGATTTCGCGGTGCCGGTGTGAGCGCGCGCTCCGACGCGGCCGCGGCGGCCGCGGCCGATCTCGCGGACACGCTGCTCTGGCTCTGCTCCGTCCCGTCGCCCACGGGCGAAGAGCAGGAGCTGTGCTGCGCGGTGGCGGAGCGGCTCGGTCGGGCTCGGCTCGCCGCGCCGGTGCGCCGCCACGGCGACTCGCTCGTCGTGCAGGTGACGCAGGGCACGGGCGGCCCGAAGATCGCGCTGGCCGGGCACCTCGACGTGGTGCGCACCTCGCACGACGGGCCGCCGCGGATCGAGGGGGATCGCCTCTACGGCCCCGGCGCGAGCGACATGAAGTCAGGGCTCGCGCTGATGCTCGACCTCGTCGAGGGCGAGCGGGAGGCGATCGCGGGCGTGGATCTGACGCTCGTGTTCTACGCGCGGGAGGAGGGCCCGTACCTGGAGAACGAGCTCGCGCTGGTCATCGAGCGCGAGCCGGACCTCCGCGCGCTCGATCTCGCGGTGTGCCTCGAGCCGAGCGACAACCGGCTGAGCCTCGGCGCGAGCGGGTCGCTCCACGCGGGGCTGACGTTCCGCGGGCGGACGGCGCACAGCGCGCGGCCGTGGCAAGGGGAGAACGCCATCTACAAGGCAGGCCCGCTCCTGTGCGAGCTCGCCGCGCTCGCGCCGCGCGAGGTCGAGATCGACGGCTTCGTCTACCGAGCCGTGACGACGGCGACGATGGCGCAGGGCGGGCGCGGGCGGAACGTCGTTCCGGACGAGTTCACGATGAACCTGAACCACCGCTTCCCGCCTGGGACGTCGATCCAGGAGGCGCAGCGGACCATCGAGGCGCTCGTGGACGGCCGCGCCGAGATCGCCTGGCGCGACCTCAGCCCTTCGGCGCCGCCGCACGCGTCGCACCCGCTCGTCGTCGCGCTGCGCGAGGCGGGCGTCGCCGCGGTCGAGCCGAAGCAGGCGTGGACCGACGTGGCCCGCTTCGCGGAGCTCGGAGTGCCTGCGGTCAACTTCGGCCCCGGCGAGAACGCCCAGGCGCACCAGCGCAACGAGTGGTCGTCGCTTCGAAAGCTGTCCGAGGGTCGCACGATCCTCCGCCGCTGGCTCTCGGCGCTCGGACCGGCCTGACGCCGCGCGCACCCGCTGCGCGCGCTCCGTGTCAGGGGGGGAGCCCGCCTGATCGCGCGCAGCGTTCGGGGCGCGCCCCGGTGACTCTCGTGCCCTTCAGGTGGCTGTGCGCACCGAGAGCCCGGCGGCGGGGATGGTGAAGAAGAACGTGCTGCCCTGGCCGGGCGAGCTCTCGACCCAGATCGTACCGCCGTGGGCCTCCACGATGCCCTTGGTGACGAACGCCGCGAGCCCCATCCCTTGTCCCATGGGCCTTCGAGGGGGCGCGTGGCGGGCGAAGAGCAGCGGTTGCTGATCCGGGGAGATGCCAGGTCCTGTATCGGAGATCGAGAATCGCGCGTCGGTGCCCGACGGCTCGGCGCGCACCGTGATGCGTCCGCCCTTCGGCGTGAAGCGCATGGCGTTGCCGAGCAGGGTGGCGATGACCTGGACGATGCGCTCCCGATCGCACGCGATGGGCGGCAGCTCGTGCGGTAGCTCCTTCGCGATCTCGAGCGGCTTCAGCGCGACCGTGGGCGCCACGAGCTCGATCGCCTTGTCGAGGATCGGCTCGACCTCGTGCGCGCCTTTGCCGACCTTCAGCGAGCCGCTCTCGATGCTCATGGCGTCGACCAGGTCCTGCGCGAGCTGGTTGATCTCGTCCGCTGCGCGGGTGATCGCCTCGAGCTGCCGCCTACCCGGGCCCTCCTGAGGGACGGATCGCATCAGCATGCGGGCGCTCACGACGATCACGCTCAACGAGTTCCTGAGGTCGTGAGAGATGGTGGATACGGTCTCGCGCAGGATGCGCTCTGCCGCCTCCGCGCGGCGCTCGAGGAGCTGGCGCTGCTCCTCGATAATGCGCTCGCGCTTGGCCGCGTCGCCCCGCGGGGCGAGCCGCTCCGCGTCCGCCTTCGATCGCCTGGGCGCCCTGGCGCGCAGGGTCGCCGGTCCCGCGGATCGAGGCCCGCTCGCCGCAGCGGACGTCGAGCCCCGCTTCGGAGCGCGCAGGGGCGCCGCCGTGGTGCGCCCGCGGAGCGTGCGGCCGTGCGCTGTGTCCGCGCCGTCCGTTGCGTTCTTCCCGGCTTTTTTTCTCGTCACCCCCGCCATTCTTGTCCCCTTGTGCCTCTCAAGCCCTCAGTTAGCCAGAAAGACCGCACCGAGAATAGTCAGGTGGTGCCGCAGTCAAGTCCTGGCAGCGCGGGAGCGCAGGTGCGCTATTCGCGGTCTCGCCGCGGTCTCGCCGCGGTCTCGCCGCGGTCTCGCGCCTCGCGGATCTCGCGAGCGCTGTGTAGGTTTCGTCGATTCCGTGGAGAGGGGATTCGCGGCGCGTCAGGGCGCGCTTTCCGGCTGCGATGACGCGCTGCCGCGCGACAGGAGGCGGCGAATCTCGAGCACGAGCGTGTCCGGCAGACACGGCTTCGTCAGGAAGGCGTCGCACCCCGCGTCCTTCGCCTCGCGCGAGTGCCCCGCGAGCGTGTGACCTGTGAGGGCGACGATGGGGATCCTCATGGTGCGAGGATCGCTCTTGAGGTGGCGCGTCGCCTCCCAGCCGTCGATCTCGGGGAGCGAGAGGTCCATCAGGATGAGGTCCGGGATCAGCTCGAAGGCGCGGTCGAGCGCCTCGCGCCCCGTCGCCGCCTCGGCCACGCGGAACCCGGAGAAAGACAAGTACTCCGCGAACATCTCCCGGTTGTCCTGGAAGTCGTCCACGACCAGGACGAGCGGCGAGACCGCGTTGTCATCAGACTTCACTTCCATCCCAGTGAACCTTTCCATTCCTCGGCGCGCCGCGCCGCCCGATCGGTCGTAAGGGGCTCCGGCATCGCTCGCCCGGCCTCTCACGCAGGGTCATGTAGGGGGGCGATCCGCTCGGGTCACGTCATGTTTGTATACCTGATTGCGGGCATAATGCCGGGCATTTCCCCTCCCGCGCAGGGGTTATCCTGCATTTGCCCTGAAGGGGTTTCAGGTTGCTCCTGACGTGGCCTAGGTAGGTCCGTAGGGTCGGCGGACGCCGACGATCTCGTGGAGCAAACGAGCGGCGCTGTCCCAGTCGACCGGCTTCACGAGCACACCGTCGAACGCCGAGGCGTTGAGGGCGGCGCGGGCCTCGAGATCGCGCCGGCCAGTGCACGCGAAGATGGCGACGTGCTGGGTCGCCGGATCGGCGCGCAGCGCCTCGGCGACGACGAAGCCGTCGATGCCGGGCATCCTCAGGTCACACAGGATCACATCCGGCACGTCCTGCGTCGCGAGGAACACGCCACGCAACCCGCCGGCGGCCCGCTCTACCAGGAAGCCGTGCGCAGCGAGCGCCGCCTCCGCCATGACGAGGAAATCGGGATCATCATCGACGATGAGGACCCGGCGCCGCCGCTCGATCACCAGGGTATCCTCGTCTCCCTGCTCGTCGTGATGCTCGGTGAACTCTCTGCGCTCTGCCTCGGACATGCTCCCCCGCTCGTGGCTCGGCTGACAGCGCTCCCCAGGTGCTCGGGCTTCGATGCGCTGATGCGCGGAAGCATGACCATGGAACCATGGAAGGAGAGCAACGGCCTCCCGCCGGCGTTTCTGGAAAGGCCCCCCCGCGCTGGTGGAGGCGGAACCTGAACCCCAGGTACACCTTGTGCCCAGGTCGCTTATCCGCAACCATCAACTGTCCAGCGCAGATGGGGGTCTCTGCGCGGTTCACCCCCAGCCTCCGGCGACCGCTGTTTCGGGGCAGCCCCGACGACAGTTGGCTTGCTCGTCTGATGCTCGCGGTCCGCGCTGCTGCATATTCGGAGCAGGCGTTTATGTGGATGGATGACGAGTTCTTCGCGCGTGTGGGCCACGATCTTCGGGGCGAGCTGGCGACCATGCTGGCGGGGGTCCACTATCTCCTGCGTTACCAGAAGGACCTCGGGGCGGCGCCGCGGGACATGCTGGAGCGCGTGCGCGGTGCGGGCGAGCGGCTGAAGCGGCTGCTCGACGAGTTCGACAACTCCATCTGGCTCCGCGCGGACGCGAGCCGTCCCATGGCGATCGCCTCGTGCGATGCTGGCGAGCTCGCCCGCCGCGCGGCGGGGCATCTCGAGGAAGCGGCCACCGCGCGTGGCGTGCGCATCTCGTTCGATGCCGAGCCCGACGGGGGCGCGCCCGTGGAGGGGGATCCGGAGCTGCTCCGGGTGGCGATCGAGTACGTGCTCGGCTTCGCCATCCTGCGCTCGCGCGATCGCCCCGTGCAGATGCGTGTCTCGATCTCCGGCGGTGAGGCGGTGGTGACCGTCATCGACGAGGCCGGCCCCGTCGCGCCCGAGCCGCTCGCCCGGCTGCTCGATCCGTTCGGCGAGCGGGGGGCGATCCCCGCCGACCCTGTCGCGCCGCGCCGTCGAGAGCGGCTGGGCCTCGGGCTCGCGATCGCGCGTGGCATCCTCGGTGCGCACGGGGGCGGGCTGACCGTGGAGCCGTCGTCCGAGCGCGCGGACGGCGGCTCGACGGAGCCGGCCTCGGGGCTCTCCGCGACGGGGCTGCGATTCACGTGCTCTCTCGGCGGCGTTCGGCGGGGCTCTCCCCCCGGCTCGCCCGAAACGACGGGTCGCGGCCGCGCGGCGAACGCGAGCGGCGATGACGGATGAGATCCCGCCCTGGGCTCGCAACGCGCGGATCGTGTCCGATGAAGACTTCGTCTAGGATGGACGGGGTCGCACGTCGCGAGCGTGCTCCAACTTCCACCGCCCACCGATGAATGCGCCTCGATGCCGACGCTGAGCTCTCTCCTCGTGCAGCATGGGGTTACCTCGATGCGGGTGGTCGAGGAGGCGATCGCCCGCCAAGTGCTCCACGGCGGCGATCTCGCCACGAATGTGCTGGAGCTGGGTGCGGTGCGTGAGCGAGAGCTCACGGCGCTGCTCGCGGAGAGCCTCGGGCTCCCGCCCGCCGTGGGCCGGCTGCGGCCCGCGTCGCCCGAGGTGCTCCGGACGATCCCCGTCGATCTCGCGGTCCAGCACCGCGTGTTCCCCCTCGACGTACGCGCGGGCCTCGACGTGGCAGCGACGGGAGCCCCGCAGCGCGAGGCGACGCTCGTCATCGCCACGGCAGAGCCCCTCGCGTTGCCCGTGGCGGAGGAGCTGAGCTTCGCGCTGGGGGTCAGCCTGCGGCAGCTCGCCGCGCCGCTGGTGCGCATCCGCCAGGCGCTCGCCGAGCACTACGGCGTGGCCCTGGAGCGGCGGTTGTCGCGGCTGGTGAAGCAGCTCGACGCGCGCGCCGAGCCGAGCCCCAACGAGTCGAGCGCGTCGAACCTGGCGAACCAGCCTGGCCCTGCGGTCGCCGCTGCGGTCCCGCCGACGGCGGCGCCGCCGCCCGCCTCACCTGCCGGCACCGACGCGGCTCCACACGCGGCGGTCGACGCCAGCTCGTCCGCGCAGATCGACACGAGTTCGCCCGCCGAGGTCGTCGCGGATCCATCGGCCGAGCTCGTTGCCGCCTCGCCCCCTGGCGCCGATGCGGATTCACCTGCAGGCGTCCGCCCCACGTCGCCTCCAGGAGTCGAGGCGGCTACGCTGGCCAGCGTCGATGAGCCCGAGGATGCCGCTGAGACCCAGCAAAAGCGACCCAGCATCGAGGATGCACCGACGGTCGAATCGCTGACCTCTATCTACGACGAGGACACGGTCGTCGCGGACGTCGCGCTCAACGAGGCGGTTCCCACGCCGAGGAAGCCGCCGCTCCACGAGATGGATGACGAGCCGACGGTCGTCGCTGCGTATCCGCTCGATCTCTCCTCGCTCCGCTATCCCGAGGCGCACATGCCTCGGGTCGAGGCGGTCGCTTCACAGCGCGCCGCGCCAGCTCCTGGTGAGGCGGCCGCGCATACCCGCCAGGCGGCCGCGTTGCAGGAAGAGCCGGCGATCGAGCCGGCAGTGCCGACGCCGCGCTCCGAGCAGCTCGCGCCGAACCTTTCGCTGCTGGCGCCATCGGAGGCCGTGCGCACGTCGCCGCGCGTGGAAGCCCCGGGGCCGCCGGTCGAAATCCCGGAGCCGGCGGCAACAGCAGCGGCCTCGCCGGCGCCGGCGCTGTCCGGCGTGCGTTCGCCAGTGCCAGGCACTCAGCTCCTGACGGGCTGGCTGAAGCGGGCCTCTGCTGCACACCGGCCTCAGCAAGAGCCGCTGCCGCGAGCCGCTGCGGCGCTCCAGCAGCAGCCCCACGGATCCGCATCCACGGCGTCGACAACGGCGGCATCGGTACCCGCAGTATCGACACCTGAGGCGCCGGTACCCGTGCCGTCAGCGCCTGCGGCGCCGGCACCCGCGGCGTCGGCACCTGCGGCAACTCCGGCGGAGCGACGCGAGCTCTCCTCGAGCGCACCGGCGGCGAAGGTCGCCATGCGCGAGGCGGGACGGTCTGCATCCGCTTCGCAGAGGCGGAAGGGCCCCTTCACGCTGGCCATGGCCGAGCAGGCGCTCGCCGCCGTCGGATCGAGCGAAGAGGTGCTCGGCGTCCTCTTCGACTTCGCTCAACAGTACTTCGAGTACACGGTCCTGTTCACGGTGCACGGCGAGCGCGCTGAAGGCCGCAACGCTTCAGGTCCAGGCGCCGAGCGCGAGCGCGTCACGAAGATCGCCGTGCCCTTCGAACGTCCGAGCGCCCTCGCCAGGGCGCGCGCGCTCCGCGCGCCGGTCGTCACCGCCGTCGCCGGCAGCGCGCCTGACGCCGAGCTCCAGCGCGAGCTCGGCAGGAAGGTCCATGCGGCCGCCGTGGCGGTCGTCCCGATCGTCGTGCGCGGCCGCGTCGTAGCGCTCGTCTACGGCGACGACGGCGCCACCTCGGTCGAGCTCTCGAGCATCGGAGACCTCATCGCGCTCGCCGGCATCGCGGCGACGGTGCTGGAGCGGCTCATCCTGCGGAAGAAGCAGAACCGCAGCGGCGGAGCCCAGCAAAGCGACGGCCCAGCGCCCCACGAGGCCGTCACGCCTCAGCAGAAGGCGCCCGCGCCGCAGCATCCCGCGCCCGTGCCTCCGGAGGACGCCGCCGCGCGTTCGGAGGACGCCGCTGCGCCGATGGACGAGCAGGCCACGGAGGGACCGCTCTCCCTGCGCACCCGCGCCGCGCTCATGGAGCTGAGCAGCATGGTCCGCGCGGACGCGCATGTCGCCGCCGCGGGCGCGCAGCTGCCTGCGGCGGATGCAGACCGCGACGCGGGAGAGCCCCCGCCCGCCGGCTCCTCCGACGTCGCGCCGCAAGCCGTGCGGCCGCAGGGCGGCTGGACCACGGAGGACGGCGCTTCTGGGATCGACGCCGTCGCGCGGGCCTTCGGCCTTCGCGGCACCGGCGTGGAGACCGAGCCCGTGCGGCCGGACGAAGGTGTCGCGCATGCGATGGCCTTCAGCTCGACGATCCCGCCGGCCCCGACGCAGCACGCGCAGCGCATGGGCTCCGAGCCGCAGTTCCGTTCGGGCCTCGAGGTGGACGCGGACGTCGTGTCCGGCACGGCCGTCACGGCGCCGATGATGCCGGCGGTCACGCCGCCGATGATGCCGGCGGTCACAGCGCCGATGATGCCGACGGTCACGCCGCTGCCTGCGCCGCGCGCCGCGGCGTCGTCGGCGCCGGCGATCATCGACGAGATCCCCGACCTCGAGATCCCTGCGGCGCCGGTCCCTTCGGCGTCGGAGGACCTCGATCTCGGCGAGCCGGAAGAGGCGCGGACGAAGCGGTACTCACGGCCTCCGTGGATGCTCGACAGCTCGATCACGCCGGGCGCAGAAGAGCACCGGGAGCTCGGGCCGGCGCCGGCCGCGGGGCGGCCCTCATGGCGCCGCCGTACGCCTGTTGCCGTCGAGAGCGCCACGGCGTACGCGAGGCCCCCGTCCGAGCGGCGCGCCGCGGTCTCGCCGTCGCCGGCCGGCGACTTGCGCGCGGAATACAACTCGCTCCTTCAACATGTCCTCGCGGGCGGCGAGGCCGGCGCGAGGGCGTTCGCCGAGCTCGTGCGCAACGGCGACACGGCGATCTCAATCGTCGCCGCGCGGTTTCCCGGTCCGCTCCGGGTCGATCGTCAGCGCTTCCGTGAGCAGCTCGCCGGCCCGGAGGGCGCCGCGATCGTCGCCACCGTGCCCCCCGCCTCCCAGTGCGGGCCGCTGCTCGAGCTCATCGTCGCGATCCGGCGCCCGGCGCTGCCCTTCATGACCGTGCGGAGCGCCTCGCCCGATCCCGAGGTGCGCCTGTGGGCCACGCACGTGCTCGGCGAGCTGACGTACCCGGAGGCCGCCAACGCGCTGCTCCCACGGCTCTTCGACGACAGCATCGCCGTGCGGCGGATCGCGATCCAGTCGGCCGCCTCGCTCATCGCGGCGCCGCCTGCGGGCGGCCCCATCCTGCAGGGGCTCGATCACATTGCGCGCGACCGCGAGGAGGCGTCCGCGCGGCGGCTCGCGGCCATCGAGACGATGTCCGAGATCCGCTCCGGAGCCAGCGTGCCGGCGCTCATCAGCGCGCTCACCGATCCTCACGAGGCGATCGTCGAGGCGGCGGCGCGGGCGCTGGTCGTCATCACGCGGGACGATCACGGCCGAGAGGCGCGCAGGTGGCTGTCGTGGTGGTCGAGGAACGGCGAGCGCCATCGCATCGAGTGGATCATCGACGCGCTCACGCACGAGAAGCCTGCCATCCGCCGCGCGGCGATCGACGAGCTGAAGGGCGTCACCAAGGAGTACTTCGGCTACTACGAGGACCTGCCGCGGCAGGAGCGGGAGGCCGCCCAGGAGCGCTACCGCGCGTGGTGGATCTCCGAGGGGCGCTCACGGTTTCGCACCACCGGCTGAGGCCGCAACCACGGAGCGGGTGGCGGCGGGCGGGCGGCTCGCGGCGCCGCCTCTCGTGGGAGCGGCGCGCCGACGCCTCACGGGCGACGCGCGCAGAAGGAGATTGAGCCCGCGTCGCGCGGGGAGGCGGGCGGCTCAGCCGCTCAGCGGGAGCCGCCCGTCGGGTGGGATCAGGGAGGGTCAGGGGAAGGGGAGAGAGCGAACCGCGCAGCGGCGGTTCACTTCGGCGCGGCGGGGGCGGCGGCCGGCTGCGTGGCGGGCGCCGGCTTCTTGACGGGCAGCCCGGCAGGCGCGGTCTCGCCGGCCTCCTTCATGGCCTTGTCGATGAGCTTCTTGAACTTCGAGAACGGCTGCGCGCCGCTGATGAAGTAGCCGTTCACGACGAACGCCGGCGTCCCGCTGATCCCCGCCTTGTCCGCCACGGAGTTCTCGGAGTCCACGAACGCCTTGTGGGTGTTCGCGTCGAGCGCCTTCTTGAACTTCGTCATGTCGAGGCCCTGCTCCTCGGCGTACTTCTCGAGCGAGGCGCGCGAGAAGGCGTCCGGCTGCCCCTGATTCTTGAAGAGCACCTCGTGGTACGCCCAGAACCCGGCGTTGCCCTTCTGCGTGTAGGCCTCCTGCGCGGCCTCGGACGCGAGCGGCGCGTTTTTGTGCATCGGCAGCGGCCGGTGGCGCCACACGATCTTCAGCTTGTCGCCGTAGGTCTTCGAGATCTGGGAGACCGTGTCCTCGACGCGCTTGCAGAACGGGCACTCGAAGTCCGAGAAGACCTGCATCACGACCTTGGCCTTCTCGCCGCCCTTCCACGGGCTGTTCGGCGCCGGCGCGGAGACCTCCTTGCGCTCGGGCGGCGGCGGCTCCTTGCCGTCCTTGATGATCTCGGCGTAGAGGTCCTTGGCGGCGACGCCCTTGGCGAGCAGCGCCTCCGACTTCTTGATCTCCTCGTCGATGATCGTCTTGAACTTGTCGATCGGCTGCGCGCCGACGAGCCGGCGGCCATTGATGAAGAAGTGCGGGGTCCCGGACGCCTGCAGGTCGTCCGCGAGCTCCTGATCGGCGGCGATGGACGCGCCGAACTTCTTGGTGGCGATCGCGGCCTTCACCTTCTCGACGTCGAGCCCGAGCTCCTTGGCGTAGCCGAGCAGGTCGTCGTCGCTGAGCTTCTGCTGGTTCTTCCAGAGCAGGTAGTACGCGTCCCAGAAGCCCTTCTCGCCCTTCTGCGCGCGGGCCTCCATGGCGAGCTCAGCCGCGGGTTCGGCGCGCTGGTGGAACGGGAGCGGGTTGTTCTTCCAGACGAACCGGACCTTGTCCCCGTAGGTCGTGAGGATCTCGTCGAGGGTCGGGACGACCTTGGAGCAGAACGGGCACTGGAAGTCGGACCACTCGACGATGGTGACCAGCGCGGTGGCCGGACCCTTCGCGGGGGCGTCGCCGACGGGCACCTTCCAGACGGTCTTGTCGTCCTCCTGCGGGCGCTCGCGGTCCTTCTGCGGCGGCGCCTTCGCCTTGTTCTCCGCGGCGAGCTTCGCGTACACCTTGTCGGGCTTGGTCCCGGCGGCGACCGCCGTCTGCGCGGCCTTGAGCTGCTCGTCGATGACGGACGTGAACTTGTCGATCGGCTGAGCGCCGCTCAGGAACACGCCGTTGATGATCGAGGCGGGCGTGCCGGTGACGCCCGAGCTCTTGCCGACCGCCATGTCGGCGTCGATCTTGGCCATGTACTCCTGCCGATCGAACGCCGCCTTGAACTTCGCCCTGTCGACGCCGGCGTCGCCGGCCCACTTCTCGAAGTTCTCGGGCGTGAGGCTCTTCTGGTTCTGGAAGGCGAGCTCGTGGAACTTCCAGAACGCCTTCGAGCCGCCGAGGCGGAACACGGTCTCGGCCGCGAGCGACGCCGGGCGCGCGTTCTTGTGGAAGGGCAGCGGGTTGTTCTTCCAGATGATGCGCAGCTTCTCCGGACCGTACTTGTCCTTGAGCTGGTTGATCGTCGTCTCGACCTTGCTGCAGAACGGACACTCGAAGTCGCTGAAGACGACCATCGTCACCGGCGCCGCCCGCGTGCCCCACATGGGGTCCTTCGACGACACCGGGACCGCCGCGTCCTCGTCGGTCCACGGCTGACCATCCTCGACGGCCGCCGAGATCTCATGCCCGCGCGAGCCGGCGCTCCGATCGATGCTCCACATCAGCCCCATCCCTGCGATGAAGCAGAGAAGAAAGCCGACGATGGCTGTTCCCTTGTTCATGATGTTTCCTCTCTCAACGTGGTGGGGCTCCGCCAGGCGGGCCCCTCCTTCAACGCGGGCGCGGCACCGGGTGCAGCGCCCGCGACAAGATCGCCAATCGTGAGCTCCCGGGGCGGCGAACCACCCCGGGCCAAGGGAGCCGTCGCCGCGTGCGCGCGGCGCAGCCCCCGGCGGAGCGCCAGGGCCGCTCTCGACCCCTCACGCCGGCGCCAGCGACCGGCCTCGGGCGCGGCTGGCACGTCACCTCGAGAGGGCGAGCCTGCGCGACGTGGGACCGGACCAGCGCCTAGGAGGCTCGGGTCAGACCGGCAAGCGCTCCGGACCTCGCGGCAGCGCCGCCCTCGCGCCGAGAGCTGCGGTCCACGAGAGACCACGCGGCGCGAGCGGGTGCGGGCTGCCGGCGAGCTCGCCTCATCGAGGCGGGTGGTAAACGCCCTGCGCGATGCCGGGACGCGGTCCTCCGGAGACCGCCGCGAACGAGAAGAGCGAGAGCGGCGCGCACGGGGCAGGGAGGACGAGGTCAGGAAGGAGCAACGCCTGCTGCGGGGCGCTGGAGAGCTCGCTCACAGGGCCGGGGTGCCGCGAGTTCGGCCCGACCATCGGGCCGCCATCGCTCCTGGCGCAGCCTGGCGCCGCGTCGATCCGCGCGTCGGTGATCGGGAGGGTGCGGGGCGGAGCGACCGAGGAAGCTCCGCGGGGATCGCAGATCGGCGCGTCCCTCGTCTCGCCCGTCGCGCCGTCGACGCTGGTCAAGACGGTGCACGACGGCTCGTCCGGCGGGGCGACGATCGTCATCCGGTCGTCCTCGCACACCGGGACGATCGCAGCGCGCGCTGTCAGCGGCAGGACCAGCGCCAACGCGAACGTCAGCACGGTCATCAGGCGCTGGACAGCGTGTCGCGACATCCCTCGTCAAGGATTAGCCGAGGCGTGCAGGGAGAGCAATGGCCCGGATCCCCGCGGGAACGCGGCACTTCGGGGTCTTCCTGGACGGATCCCGACGCTTCTCCAGGATACCGCCCGGAGGACGCCACTTGTCGACAGGGTGTGGATAACCCTGTGGATAAGTTGGAGATCCCCTGTGTCGAAACGGTGGTTCGAGCGGCCCGCGCCAGCAGGAGCACGGCCGGTTTCCGCGTCGCGCAGCGGTTCGCGCGAACTTGGCCCACCTTGTCCTACATCCGGTAGGTTCGCTCCATGGCGAACTCCTCCGCGACCGTGCCTCGCCCGGTTCCTCCGCCCTCGCACGAGCCCACCAAGAGCGGCTTCGCTGCGGACGATGTTCCCCGGCCGCTCGGCCGTTACGTGCTCCTGCGACGCATCGCTCGGGGAGGCATGGGGGAGGTGTTCCTCGCCTCCACGACCGGGCTGGAAGGGGCGGAGCGCCCCGTCGTCGTGAAGATCATCCGTCGCGAGCACGCGTCCGATCCGAGCTACATCGCCCGCTTCCTGGACGAAGCGCGGGTGCAGGCGCAGCTCCAGCACTCCGGTGTCGCGCAGGTCATCGAGGCGGACGTCGACCCCGCGACGGGGGAGCCTTACGCGGTGGTCGAGCACGTCGAGGGCCGGAGCCTCGGCGAGGTCCGGGCCCGCGCGGTGCAGCTCGGGCACCGCTTCGACTGGGCGGAGGCGGTCGCGATCGCGACGATGATCGCCGAGGCGCTCGCCCACGTGCACGAGCGCAGGGACCCGTCGGGCGCCGCGCTCGCCATCGTCCACCGCGATCTGTCGCCGCAGAACGTGATGCTCGGCTTCGCCGGCGACGTGAAGATCATCGATTTCGGCACCGCCCGCGGGCAGAACCGGCGCTGCCACACGGTCGCGGGCGTCGTCTTCGCGAAGCCGGGCTACGTCGCGCCGGAGGTCGCCAACGGCGACCCGGGCGACGCGCGGGTCGATCTCTATGCGCTCGGGATCATGCTCTGGGAGCTGTGCGCGGGGCGCCGGTTCCTCCAGGGCGACGCGCAGACGCACATGGCCGCGGTCGCGCGCAACCAGAACGACCCGCCGCCGATCGCGCTGTCGCTCGGGGCCCCGTCGGCGCTCGACGCCGCCATCGGGCGGCTCACGGCCTTCGACCGCGAGGCCCGGTACCCGTCGAGCCGCGCCGCCGCGCGCGACCTCGCCGCGCTCCTCGGGGCGGCGGTCGCCCTGCCCGGCGGCGAGCGCGGCGTGCGCGCGCGGGCCGCGCACCTGATGCAGCGCCTGTTCCCTGGCGAGCCGGGGCGCTCGCGCGGCGAGTTCGCGGCCCTCGTCGCCGCCGCCAAGGCCCATCGCGCCACGGCCGTGACGCCGGTGAGCCCGCGCGCGGAGGCCATGGCCTCCGCCGAGCGCGTGGACGACGGCACGCTGCCCGGGACGCGCTACCGGCTGCTGCGCGAGATCGGGACGGGCGCGAGCAGCACCGTCCACGAGGCGGAGCACGTCGATCTGGGGCGCCGCGTGGCGCTCAAGGTCGTCTCGGCGGAGCACTCGGCGACCGACTTGATCGCGAGCCGTTTCCGCCGCGAGGCCCGCGTCCTCTCGCGCCTCTCCCACGAGCACCTCGTGAAGGTCCACGATTTCGGCATGGCCGCGGACGGCCGGCTGTTCTGCGCCATGGACCTCCTCGAGGGCGAGACGCTCGACGCCCTGCTCGTCCGCGGCGGCGCGATCGACTGGAGGGACGCGCTCGCGATGGCCGCCAAGGTGCTGAGCGCGCTCGAGCTCGCGCACGCCGAGGGGCTCGTCCACCGGGACATCAAGCCCGAGAACCTCTTCATGACGCGCCCGCGCGGCGCCGAGGGGGCGCTCTCCCTCGCGGACGCCGGCCTGAAGCTGCTCGATTTCGGGCTCGCGAAGCGCCTCTCCGAGGATCGCGGCGAGGCCTATGGCGTCGCGGACGAGACGGGCGCCGGCGAAGGGCCGGCCCGGGCCGCGGTCGCGATCGTCGGGACGCCCGAGTACATGGCCCCCGAGCAGGCCGCGTCGGGGCGCATCGACGGGCGCGCCGACCTCTACGCGCTCGGCTGCGTCCTCTACGAGATGCTCACGGGGCGCCTGCCGTTCGTCGAGCAGAGCCTCGTCGCGCTGATCGACGCGAAGATCAAGGGCAGCCCCGAGCGCCTCCGCGAGCGCGCGCCGACCCGGCAGATCCCGACCTTCGTCGACGATCTGGTGATGCGCGCGCTGGCCCGTCACCCGAGCGTCCGCTTCCAGAGCGCCGCCGAGATGCGAACGGCCATCCTGGAGGCGCTGGGGCGACCTGCTCGCGCGCGCACCCGCCGCCGCGCGCTGGGGTTCGCCGCGGTCGCCGCCGCGATGACGCTCGCGGGCGTGCTGGTCGTCGGCAAGGGGCGCGAGCTGGTGGCCCGTGTCCCCGCGGTCGCTGCGCTCGTCGGCGCTGCGGGCGAGGCGGCCGCGACGTCGGGTGATGCGGCGCAGCCCGCCGCGCCGGCGATCGCCGCGGAGGCGCCGGCGATCGCCGCGGAGGCGCCGGCGATCGCCGCGGAGGCGCCGGCGATCGCCGCGGAGGCGCCGGCGGCAGCCGCGGAGGCGCCGGCGGGCGGCGCGCTCGCGGCAGCTTCCTACGCGCCGGCGTCCGTCGCGGCAGCTCTCGCAGCGGCCAGCGCGGCAGGGCAGGGGAGCGCCACGCCTTCGGCCCTCGCGGCTGTGCCCGCCGCCGGCTCCGATGCCGCCGCGCCCCGAGAGGGAGCCGCGCAGCCTGCGGCGGTCGTGTCGCCTGCGCAGGCCGCCATCGCGAAGAGCGACGCGGCGAAGCCGCCTGCGAGGGACGAGTCCGCCCGGCGCTCCTCGGCGATGACCGCGCGCGCGCCGGCGCCGAAGGCCGCCAAACCTGCGGCGCGCGGCGCGGCGGATCGCGCCTCCCGCGAGGTCGCGAAGCGCGAGCCGAAGGCGCGCGAGCGATCGTCCTCGTCCGTGGCGCGCGAGTCGGCCGCGCCGACACCCGCGCGTGGCGAGGCTGACACTGCGGCGAAAGAGGCGCACGAGGATCGCAGCGAAGCGAAGCGGCGCCGTCACAAGCGGCGGTCCCGGGTCGCGAAAGCGGAGTAGCCGCGCGTCGCGCGGCGCATTTCGCTCGCGCATGGGCTGCGGCGTTGTATACCGCGCAGCCTGCGATGGCTCAGATCGCCTTGTCCGCGCCGGGTTCGAACGCCGTTACTTCGGGCCCACCCCATCGCGCCATCCTGCGGCTCGCGCTGCCGACCGTGGCGGCGATGCTCACCCAGAGCATCGTCAACGAGGTCGACATCGTCTTCTTCGCGCACCTGCCGTGCCCCGAGTCATCGAACGCGCACGCGGCGCTCTTGCCGTCGCTGATCGTCCTGTGGCTGTTCGGCGGCTCGCTCAGCGCGATCTCGGTCGGCACGCAGGCGTTCACGGCGCGCCGCTTCGCCGAGAATCGCCCCGGGGACGCTGGCGCGGTCCTCGCCAACGCCCTGTTCTTCGCGATCGTCGCCGGCGTCGTGTTCTCCGCGATCGGGTACCTGACGATGCCGTACATCCTGTCCGTCATCATCAAGGTGCCGGACGCGCGGCAGGCGGCGCTCGATTACCTCGGCTGGCGCCTGCTCGGCGTGACGTCGATGGCGGCGACGTTCGCGCTGAAGGCGTTCTTCGACGGGATCGGCAAGACGCACATCCACCTGGTCTCGGCCCTCGCGATGAACGGGCTGAACATCGTGCTCTGCCTCCTGCTCATCTTCGGCAACGCCTCGCTCGGCATCCCGAAGTACGGCATCGCCGGCGCGGGCATGGCCGGCTTCATCTCGACCTACGTCGGCCTCGCGATCATGCTCGCGTACGCGCTCCTGCCGGAGTACCGGCGCCGCTACCGCCCGTTCGCCACGAGCAAGCTGTCGGCCCCGCTCGTCTGGTCCATCCTCAGGCTGTCGATCCCGAGCGCCGTCGCGACCGTCGCGATCATGACGGGCTTCGCCCTCTTCTACGCGATCGCCAGCAAGCTCGACCAGGTCGCGCCGGCGGGCGTGGTCTCGCCGCTCTGTCCCGGCGGCCGCGCGGAGCCGGTGTACGGCGCCGCGACCACGGTGATCGTCGGGATCCTGAAGCTCACGTTCACCGCCTGCCTCGCCTTCGGCACGTCGACGGCGACGCTGGTCGCGCAGTCGCTCGGCGAGAAGGACGGCGACAAGGCCGCGCGCTTCGGCTGGACCAGCGTCCGGCTGGGGCTCGCGATCTTCGGCGTCGTCGGCCTGCTCGAGGCGATCTTCGCGCCGCAGATCCTCGCGTTCGCCAGCAGCAGCGAGCTCGTCCAGGCCGCGGCGCTCCGGCCGCTCCAGATCATGGGCATCTGCACGCCGCTCGTCGCGGTCGGCATGATCCTCACGCAGGCGCTCTTCGGCGCGGGCAACACGATGTTCGTGATGGTCGTGGAGCTCATCCTGCACTTCACCTGCCTCGTGCCGCTGGCGTGGCTGCTCGGCATCACGCTCGGCTTCGGCCTGATGGGCATCTGGGGCGCCGGCGTCGTCTACGTGGTCCTCCTCGCCGCGACCATGGTGTGGAAGTTCCGCTCCGGGGACTGGAAGAAGATCCATCTCGACGCCCAGAGGCCCCTCGACGGAGCCGCGCTCGGCGAGGGCGGCGGCGGGGCGAGCGCGTAGGGGCTCTGAGCCGACCGGCTCAGCGGGGGAAAGCGGCGGCGTTCCCGCCGTCGACGGTCACGACGCAGCCCGTCGTGGCCTCGGCCGTCGCGAGATAGAGGAACGCCTGCGCCACGTCCGCCGCGGTGGTCTCGCGCCGGAGCAGGTTGTCGCGGAAGTAGTCGTCGACCGAGACGTTGCGGGCGCGGGCGCGCGCCTCCAGCAAGCCGGCGCCGAAGAGCGCGGTGCGGATCCGGTCGGCGTTCACGGCGTTGGCCCGGATGCCCTGAGGTCCGAGGTCCACCGCGTACTGGCGCATCAGCGAGACGAGCGCCGCCTTGGCGACGCCGTAGGGACCGAAATCGGGCCCCTGGTTGAACGCGCTCTTCGACGCGTTGAACAGGATCGCGCCGCCTGAGCCCTGCGCGAGCAGCACCCGCGCCGCCGCGCGGGCGACGTTCTGGTGGCCGAGCAGGTTCAGCTCGAGCGACGCGCACAGGGCCTCGTGCCCCTCGGACGTGTGGAGGGATCCAGAGAACGCGCGGCCGGCGTTCGACACGACGACGTCGACGCCGCCGAAGTGCGCCGCGCTCTGCGCGAACGCGCGGTGCACGCTCGCCTCGCTGCGCACGTCGCAGGCGACCTTCATGCAGCGGCCGCGGTAGCGGCCCCCGAGCTCGGCGGCGGCCTTCTCGAGCGACTCCTCGTCGCGATCGGCCAGCACCACGTGCGCCCCCGCGGCGAGGAACGCCGCCGCCGTCGCGTGGCCGATCCCCGAGGCGGCGCCCGTGATCAGCGCGATCCGCCGATCGAGCGGGCCCCGCTGCCCTGCGCCGAGCTTCAACTTCGCCTGCTCGAGGCTCCAGTACTCCATGTCGAAGAGATCGAGCTCCGGGACTGGCTGGTACCCACCGAGCGCCTCGGCGGCCTCGATCACGGAGACGGTATGGGCGTAGACGTCCGCGACGATCTCCGCCTCGGCGCGGGAGCCGCCAACGCACAGCGCGCCCGCCCCGGGGAACAGCAGCACACGTGGGAACGGATCGAGCTCGTCGCGGACGACGCCCCGCGCCGCGCAGGAGCGGCGGAAATACTCGTGGTACTCGTCCACGTACCTCGCGATGGCCTGCTCGACGGTCGCGCGGAAGCGCGCCGTGTCGGTGATGTCGTGGCCGTGGATGATGAGCGGCCGCGCCTTGGTGCGGATGACGTGATCCGGCGTGGCGCAGCCGATCTGCGAGACCCTGGCCAGATCGTCGCGCGCGCAGAACGCGAGCAGCTCCAGGCCGGTGCGGAGCGTGCAGACCCAGGGGCGCCCCGACACGCGGGCGAGCGCTCCGCGGACGACCGGCCCGATGGCGGCCCGGAGGTCCGGATCCGCCACGACCGTGGGGTGCGAGACGATCACGCTGCGCTCGGCGATGTAGTGCTCGGCGCGCGTCACGGCGTCGATCATGCGCGTGTAGCTCTCCTCGGCGGTGTCTCCCCACGTGAAGACGCCGTGCTTGTCGAGGATCATCAGCGACGGGAGCGCCCCTTGCGCGAGGCGCTCCCGGACGAGCTCGGCGACGCGGCGGGCGAGCGCGAAGCCCGGCATGACGTACGGCACGAAGAGCGCGCCGTCCCCGTAGATCGCCTGGACGACCTCGGCCGAGCCGGGCTGATCGATGACCGCGAGCACGGCGTCCGCGTGCGTGTGATCGACGAACTTCGCGGGGATGATCGCGTGCAGCAGCGCCTCGACCGACGGCGTCGGGCTCGCCGGATCCAGCATCTGGCCGCGCAGCAGCGCGACCATCTGCTCGTCGGTCATCGCCTCCAGCGCGCAAGCGCGCTGGAGCGGCGCGAGGCGGCACGCCGGGAAGCCGCGCGGCTCGATGGTCGCGAGGTCCCACCCGCTGCCCTTGATGAAGAGCACCTCGACGCGATCGCCGAGCAGGTCGACGGCCGTGCTCTTGACGCTCGTGTTCCCGCCGCCGTGGAGGACGAGCGACGGATCGGCGCCGAGCAGGCGGGAGGTGTAGACGCGGAGGGCGAGATCCTCGCCCCAGGTCGAGGCGTAGGTGTCGAGGTAGCGCTGGGCTTCGTCCTTGCTGTGGCGAGGATCCATCGATCGGCCGCCTACCCCAGCGGCGGAGGCGCCGAAAGCCCGCCGCTCAGTAGCGGTAGTTCTCGGCCTTGAAGGGGCCCTCGGCGGGGACGCCCAGGTATTTCGCCTGCTCCGTCGTGAGCTGGGTCAGCTCGACCCCGAGCTTCGGCAGGTGCAGCGCCGCGACCTTCTCGTCGAGCTTTTTCGGCAGCAGGTGGACGCCGATCGTGTGCTTCTCGGTCCACAGGGCGATCTGCGCGAGGACCTGGTTGGAGAACGAGGTCGACATCACGAACGACGGGTGGCCGGTGGCGCATCCGAGGTTCACGAGCCGGCCGCGCGCGAGGACGATGAGCCGCTTGCCGTCCGGGAAGATGAAGTGATCGACCTGCGGCTTGATGTTCTCCTCCTTGATCTCCGGGTTCTTCTCGAGCCACGCGATCTGGATCTCCGAGTCGAAGTGCCCGATGTTGCAGAGGATCGCCTCGTCCTTCATCGCGATCATGTGCTCCGCCCGGACGACGTCGGCGCAGCCGGTCGCCGTGACGAAGATGTCGCCGACGGGCGCGACGGTCTCGAGGCGCTTCACCTCGTAGCCCTCCATCGCCGCCTGCAGCGCGCAGATCGGGTCGATCTCGGTGATGATCACGCGCGCCCCCAGGCCGCGCAGCGACTGCGCGCACCCCTTGCCGACGTCGCCGTAGCCGCACACGACGGCGACCTTGCCGGCGAACATCACGTCGGTGGCCCGCTTGATCCCGTCGCCCAGCGACTCGCGGCAACCGTAGAGGTTGTCGAACTTGCTCTTGGTCACCGAGTCGTTGACGTTGATCGCGGGCACCTTCAGCTTGCCCGCGCGGTGCATCTCGTAGAGCCGGTGCACGCCGGTCGTCGTCTCCTCGGAGAGCCCGCGGATCGGGTCGGCGCCGGTGAAGAGCTCCGGGTGCTTCTCGTGGGCGACGATCGTGAGATCGCCGCCGTCGTCGAGGATCATGTTGGGCCCCTTGCCGCCCTTGAAGGCGTAGAGCTGCTGCTCGATGCACCAGTCGTACTCCTCGAGGGTCTCGCCCTTCCACGCGAAGACCGGGATGCCGGCCGCCGCGATGGCCGCCGCGGCGTGATCCTGCGTCGAGTAGATGTTGCAGCTCGTCCAGGTGACCTCCGCGCCGAGCGCCACCAGCGTCTCGATCAGCACCGCGGTCTGGATCGTCATGTGGAGGCAGCCGGCGACGCGCGCGCCCTTGAGCGGCTGCGTCGGGCCGTACTCCGCCCTGAGCGCCATCAGCCCGGGCATCTCCTTCTCGGCGATGCGGATCTCCTTGCGACCCCAGTCCGCGAGCGTGATGTCGGCGACCTTGTAGGAGAGCTTCTTCTCAGCAGTCATGGTGTCCCTTTGCCTTTTCGGTGAATGCGCTTGAGCGCGCGCCGCGCCAGCCGACGAGCAGCTGCCAAACCAGGTGTCGATCCGGGCCTTCGCCCTGCCATGCGGACGGCAGCCGCCGGAGCTCGACGCCGGAGAGCCCGGCCTCCTCGGCGAGGCCCCGGAGGTCGCCCGGCGAGAAGCCGAGCCAGATGTCCGCCTCCTGCTCCCGGAGGGCCTGATCGTGGTGCGCCTCGTAATCGAGCACGCACACCGCGCCCCCGCGGGCGTGAGCGCCGTCGCCGCGGCCGGGCGCGGCCGGGCGCGCGAGCTCGACGAGCGCGCGCATCGCCTTCGCCGGCTGAGGCGCGTGGTGCAGCACGCGCGCCGCGAAGACAACGTCAGCGCCCCCGGAGAGGGCCTCGCCGGCCTCCGGAGGATCGCCGCCGAGCGCGCGCGCCACGGCCCGGATCACCTCGGGCCCGTCGATCTCGCCGCACACCAGCTCGACGTTCTCGAGGCTGCGCCGCCGCAGGCGCTCCCCGGCGAGCTGCAGCTGTGCGCTCGCGCGATCGAGCGCGACGACGCGATCGAAGACGGGCGACAACACCTCGAGCAGCGCCCCGTCGCCGGTGCCCGCGTCGACCGCCAGCCGCCGATGGGGCAGGAGCGGCGCGAGCGCCGCGAGGTAGGCGGCGAGCTCGGCCGGCGGCCCCGAGCGCAACGGCCGCCCGCCGCGCGCGAAGAACTCGCGCGTCTCGGCGTCGCGCGCGGCCAGCACCTCCTCGATGCGCGCGAGCGTCCCGTCCGCCGCGCAGGCGCGCTGGCCCGCGCGCACCGCGTCGTCGATCACGGGATCGGTCGTGGCCCGCGGATCCAGGCGGAGCAGCGTCCACGTCCCCTGGCGCCTGGCGAGCAGGATCCCCGCCTCGCGGAGCGCGGCCGCGTGGCGCGAGATCTTCGGCTGGCCCTCGCGGAGCAGCTCGGCCAGCTCTCCGACGGCGAGCTCCTCCGCCGCGGCCAGGCCGAGGAGCCGCACCCGCACCGGATCCGCCAGCAGCCGGTACAGCTCGCACCGCGCGACCGCCTCCTCCGGTTGAGCCGGCGTCTCTGCGACCGAGACCATGGATTATCTATATGTGTTGATGCGCATTAATGCAAATAGTTTGAGCAAGGCCCTGAACGCGCTCGGTTTGCCTCGAAAGCCCGACTGACATGTGTGCCCGGGCACTCCCGGCTCGCGCGGCGGGGCAGGCTCCCGTGCAGCGAGCAGCCGTGTCCAGCGATGCGCACGGGGGGGCGGCCTTCAACGGCCGCCTCCTTCCGGGGCTCCTTCCGCTTCCTCTGCGATCGTCGCTGTCGTTGTGCGCCGCGGCGCCTGGCTCGCGCTGCGTCAACCGAACGAGCGGACGGCCTTCTCCAGCTTCGCCTCTTCCGAGGAGCGGAGCAGGCCCACGGCCACCACGGTGAGGCGCTCTGGCCGGAACAGCATGCGCGCGGCGTCGCGCACATCGGCGACGCTGACGCGCGCGAGCTCCTCGTGCCGCGCCTCCGGGGTGCGCGTGATGTCGGCGAGCGCGGCGAGCCCATGGAAGCCGGCGGTCGCGTCGGCGTCGTCGAGCATCGCCTCCACCGACCAGAGGTGGCGGTCCCGCGCCTTGGCGAGCTCGTCCTCGCGCGGGCCGACCTCGGCGAGCTCGCGGAGCAGCGCGAAGATCTCCCTGACCACCACGGTCGCGCGGTCGTGCTGGACGCCCGCGGCGATGTCGACGACCCCGTCGTCCTCGTAGGCCTCGAACATCCCCGACACGTCGTAGCAGAGGCCCAGCCGATCGCAGATCCGCTCGTACAGCCGCGTCGACATGCCGTCGTCGAGGACGCGGAGCAGCATCTCCACGGCGGGCTCGCGCGGATCGCGCTCGCTCACGCCCCGGAACGCGATCCGCAGATCGGTCTGGCTCGACTGGTTCTCGATGAAGCGGAACCTCGGCTTCTTCTGCCCGTTGGGCGGCGGCGCGGCGGGCACCTGCTCGCCGCGCGGCATGGCGCCGAAGTGCCGCTCGGCGACCCGCGCGCACGCCTCGGGATCGAGCCGCCCCGCAAGGCAGAGCACCGCGTTCGCCGTCGTGTAGTGCCGGGCGTGGTGGGCGCGCAGCATCGGCTCGTCGAAGCGATCGAGCGCCTCGATGTCGCCCGTGATCGTGAACCCGAGCGGGTGTCGCTCGTACATGAGCGCGCGCGCGTTGTTGTCCGCGTCGATGTCGCGCCCCTCGTCGTCGAGGTCCTCGAGGATCTCCTCGCGCACGATGCCGCGCTCGACCTCGATCGCGGTGAAGCGAGGCGACGTGGCCACCTCGCCGAGCAGGGCGAGCACCGGCTCCAGGTTCGTCGGCGGCACGGAGATGCTCATCACGCCGTGGTCGACGTGGGTCGCCGCGTAGAGCGTCCCTCCGAGGCGCTCGAAGGCGAGCGCCTGCGCGTGCGCGGTCGGCAGCGTCGGCGTCCCCCGGAACACCATGTGCTCCAGGAAGTGGGAGATCCCGTTGTTCTGCTGGCTCTCGAACCGCGAGCCGACGCGCAGGTAGAGCGAGGCGACCGCCCGGTGGACGTGCGGTTGCGGGACGAGGACGACCTTGAGGCCGTTCGAGAGGACGACGTCGCGCGCGTCACGCAGCGGGAGCGACGTCATTCCCCCTCGTCTTCGAGCGGCAGCGGCGGCTCGCCGGAGCCATCCTCGGCTGGCTTGGACTCCTTCAGGAGGTTCTGGTCGTACTTCACCTCGCTGCCGATCGTCGACTTCAGCCGGCGCACGTACCCGATGAGCGCGTCGTTCTGCTTCGCGGCGCGCATCGCCGACGTGTAGAACTCGCGATCCTTGTCCCACTGCTCCTGGCTCGCAGAGGTCTTCTCCTTGAGCTGGATCACCGCATAACCGTTCGCCAGCGCCACGACGTCCTTGGGCAGGTCGCCCGGCTTGTCGAGCTGGAAGGCGATGCGCGCGGCCTCGGTGCTGTCCTTCGCGTCCGCGACGGGTGAGCCGGAGACGTTGAACGGCAGGCTCGTCTCGACGGTGGGCCGGTTCGGGTGCGTCGCGATCGTGTAGGGAGCTCGCGCCTCCCCGGCCTCGGCCTGGCCACCCTCCTTCGCGCCCGCGTCCTTGTTGCCGTCCTGCTTCGCTGCGGCGGCCCCGCCGCCCGCCTTTGCGCCCGGCGCGGCGGCACCCTCCTTCGCGCTTGCCTTCTCCTTCGAATTCGCCGGCGTGAGCTGGGCCATGTACGCGGCGAGCGCGTCCTCCAGCGACTTGCCGCCCGCTGCGGCGGCGAGCACCTGCTTCGCGGCCTCGGCCGCGAGCCGCTCCGACTCGTGGGCGATGTAGAAATCGCGCGCCGTCTCCTGCCGGCCGATCTTCTCGGCCTCGGCGTCCTTCGCGATCTGTTCGAGCTTGATCACGTGGAAGCCGTCCTCGGTCTCGATGAGGTCCGACACATCGCCCGCCTTCATCTCGAAGAGCTTGTCCTCGACAGGCTTGCTCAGGCGCCCCTTGGCCACGCATCCGAGCTCGCCGCCGCGCGCCGCGCTCGGATCGTCGCTCGCGCTGCGGGCCACGTCGGCGAAGCTCTCGCCCTTCTTGAGGCGCTGGACCGCGCCCTCGATCCGCGCCTTCGCGGACGCCTTGCCCGCCTCCGGCCCCTGCTCGGCCTCCTCGGGCTTCACCTCGACCACGAGGACTCGGGCGACGCGGCACTCGGGCTGATACTGCGCCTTCCGCCCCTCCCAGGCCTTGTCGAGCTCTTCTTTGTTGTTGTCGGCCCAGGCCTGGATCGCCTTCTCCGACGTGTCCACGATGAGATCGCTGTAGAAGCGCCGGTCGAAGCGCACATAGGCGAGCGTCCTGGTGGACTTCTCGCGCGAGAACTGCTCGAACGCCTCATTCTCGCCGACCCGGACCCGCGCCCGGATGAGCTCGCGCATCCTGGCGGCGATGAGCTCCTTCCGCTGGTAATCGCGGAAGTCCGTGGGGCTCATCTTCGTGATGTTCCGGATTTGCTTCTCGTACTGCTTGCTGTCGAACTTCTTCGTTTGCCGGTTGCGGACGTCCAGGTAGCGAGTGAGGTCTTCCCGGAGGCTGAGGGCGTAACCGACCTGGCGGATCTTGTCTGCCGGGAGCGAGACATGCACCCTGCCAGCCACGAGCTCGTTCGTGAGCTCGTCGTCCGAGACGCTGATCCCGAGGCGCTTCGCGTCCTCGTTGAGGAGCCACCGCTCGTAGAGCCCCTCCGCCGTGAGCCGCCGGTAACCCATCGCCCGGAGGCGGTTTTCGTCGACGCTCCGCATCGCGAGCAGGTTCTTCGACGCGTTGAAGTCGATCGAGGAGATGCAGCTGCCTCGGACCTCGACCGCACAGGTGCTCCCGGCCGACTGCACGGGCCCCGTGCTCGGGCGGAACTGGACGATGAAGACGACGGCGATCGCGATGATGATGGCGGCGCCGAAGATTTGGCTCAGTCTGTTCACGAAGGGCTCGCTCCCGGGGCGTGCGCCGCTCGCTCTTCGAGCGGCCTCCCGCCTTGGCCTGGCGCGGCATAGCACGGCGTCGACGGCGTGTCTTTACGGCGGTCGGGAGCGGGGCTAGGGGCACATGCCATGGCAAGCTCGAAGTCACAGCTCCCTGATTGCGGCCTCTACCTGACGACAAAGCCGCTCCCCGGACACGAGGACAAGGTGCCTGCTGGCACCCTCGTCTCCTTCCACAACCACTCGGACAACGGTCTGCCGACGGTCACGACGCCCGACCACAACGTCCACAACCGCTGGCACTTCCACGGCCCTGCCGTCGCGTTCCGGGGCACGACGTGGGCAGACTCCCTGCAGCGCCTCCCCGCCGAAGGGTTCTACACGCTTCGCAAGGAGCTCGCGTTCGACGGCGGCAACTGGCCGAAGGGCACGCTCGTGCAGCTCGGTTACACGCAGGCGGGCATGCCTATCCTGTTCATCGCCCGTGTGCGTTCGCGGCTTCAGGAGAACGACCTCTTCTTCTCCGACAAGGGCGTAGGCATCAAGCGCGAGCAGCTGTCCCTGCTCGAGCCCGTCTCCGTCTTCGAGGAACCGAGCGACGGCTCCGGCCACCAGCCCGACCACGCCGACGCGCACTGAGCGGCCGCCGTAGGGGGCGCATCCTCGTGCACCGCGCAGGACGCAGCTCCCGTCCATGCTGAATATCGACCGGAGTCCACAATTCTGTCCCCCGGGCACGGCGTGTGCTTGTAATTTTCTTTCGTGATTCGACGCAGAACCCTCACACCCCCGTCACTCCAGATTCCACCTGAGCTCCTGGCCAACCGTCGCAGGAGCCCACGCCGCGAGCTGAGCGAACGGGTACGCCTGGAGACCGGCGAGCGCGCCGTCGCCGGCTGGACGCTGAACGTGAGCGTCGGCGGGCTCAGGGTGGTGATAGAAAATTCACTCGATCCCGGTACCGAGCTGACGGTCTGGCTCGACGGCAGAAGCCCACGTCCGGGTAGGATAATGTGGGTCCAGGACGAGCCCGATGGATCGATCGTCGGGGTGTGTTTCCTCGATGGTCTGGAGACTCGGGAGGGCATCAACGGTCTGGGGGGCCTGGAAAGAGGCCCCTCGAGATCGCCGCGATCGAGCTCCTGAGCCCACAGGAGCGCGCCGGCGCGCCAGAGCGCCACACGTGGTCGGCGCTGTCGGCTTGACGAGGCACCCGCAATTTTGCGATGGATGTTCCTGCTGACAGCTGGGGGTAGCCGGAAACCAGCGGAAGATGCCGACACCCGCGGAGATAAAGAAGGCCCTGCTCCAGGCCGGATTCGAGGTCTACCGCACCCGGGGCGACGCCGTGCAGGTCGCGGAGCGGGTGCGGGAGAACCTCCTCATGGACTCGGGGATCGTCGTGGGCGCCGAGCCGCTGCGGGTCGGGTTCGTCGTGCGCGCCCAGCGCAACGACTTCCCGGGTGCGGCGGACGAGCAGCTCTTCGAGCGGGCGCGCGGAATGGCCGAGCCTGCCGTGGCGCGTGGCTACGCCGAGGCCGAGGCCGCCCTCCGCCACGTCCGCGACCCCGGCGACGCCGAGCGGACGCTCGATACGTGGTGCGAGGTCCACTTCGAGAAGCGCGTGGCGTCGCTCGAGCTCGCCGTCAGCGAGGTGGGGTTCGCCCTCTCGCTGGAGAAGACTGCCCTGCCGCGCTGAGCGGTACGCGATGCCCTTTGACCGCGCCGCGAGCCTGCTCGGGCCCTCGGGCCCGTTCGCGCGTGGCCTGGACGGGTACGAGGACCGACAGGGGCAGGTGGCGATGGCGAGCGCCGTCGAGCGGGCGCTCGCGGAGGACCGCATCCTCCTCTGCGAGGCGGGCACCGGGACCGGCAAGACGCTCGCCTACCTGGTGCCCGCGATACTGAGCGGTCGCAAGGTCGTCGTCTCGACCGCGACGAAGGCGCTCGAGGACCAGATCTACACGAAGGACCTGCCGCTCGTGGCCGAGCACCTCCGGCTGGATCCGCGCGCGGCGCTGGTGAAGGGGCTCGGCAACTACCTGTGCCTGCGGCGCTTCAGCGAGCTCCGGACCAGCCCTGGCGCGGGCGCCGGGATCGCGGGGCGCTCGCTGCCGCTGATCGAGGCGTGGGCGCAGGAGACCGAGATGGGCGACGTCGCGGAGCTCGCCCACCTCGCCGAGGGGGATCCGCTCTGGCGAGAGGTCGCGTCGTCCAGCGAGACGCGCCTCGGCGCCTCGTGCGAGTACTTCGAGAGGTGCTTCGTCACGCGGATGAAGCGCGACAGCGAGGCGGCGCGCCTCCTCGTCGTCAACCACCACCTCTTCTTCGCGGATCTCGCGCTGAAGATCGCCGGAGCGCGCCGCGGCTTCGCCGGCGCCGGCGCGCTCCCGCCGTACGACGCGGTCATCTTCGACGAGGCGCACCAGCTCGAGGACATCGCGACGGGCTTCTTCGGCGTCCGCGTCTCTCGCGCGCGGGTCGACTCGATGCTGCGCGACGCGGACCGGGCCTTCATCGCGTCGGGCCTCGCCGATCGCATCCTCGGGCGGGGCGAGGGGACGGCGATCACGGCCGTGGTGCGCGAGTCCGCGGACGCGCTCTTCGATCGGCTCGCCTCGCTGGGCGGCGCCGCCGGCAGCGGGGATCGCGGCGAAGCCCGGAGCCCGCTCGCCAGGGACGCCTGGTCCGGCGAGCTGCTCGACGCGTACCACCGCCTCGACGACCACCTCGAGGCGCTCGCGGCCTACGCGAGCGCGAACGCGATCAGCGAGGCGGTGCAGCTCGTCGGCAACCGCGCCGCGCAGCTGCGGGACGACGCGGCGCGGATCGTCGACCCCGCGACGAACCAGGTCACGTGGGTCGAGGTTCGCGGCCGCGCCGTCTCGTTCGGCGCGTCGCCGGTCGATCTCGGGGACATGCTGCGCGAGCACGTCTTCGAGCGGATCGGCGCCGTGGTGCTGACGAGCGCCACGCTGACGACGGGCGGCTCCGCCGGGGCGGGGTTCCGCTTCCTCCGCTCGCGGATGGGCCTCGACGAGGACGTGTCGGTCCCTGTCGACGAGCTCGAGGTCCCTTCGCCCTTCGACTACCCGACCGCCGCGCTGCTCTACACGCCGCGCGACCTCCCCGAGGCGACCGACGCGGCGTTCGTCGAGCGGGCCGCCGATCGCGCGGCCGAGCTCATCGGCATCACGGGCGGCGGCGCGTTCCTCCTCTGCACGTCGATCCGCGCCATGAACGCGCTCGCCGCGGCCCTCCGCGTCCGGCTCGGGCGCGCCGCGGCGGTCGCCCGGGCGAACGGCAGCGCTCCGGGGCGGCAGGCTCCGCTGCTCGTGCAGGGGGACGCGCCGAAGGGCGCGCTGCTCCGCCGCTTCCGCGCAGAGCGGCACGCGGTGCTCGTCGCGACGATGAGCTTCTGGGAAGGGGTGGACGTCCCCGGCGAGGCCCTGCGCCTCGTGATCATCGAGAAGCTCCCGTTCGCGGTGCCGACCGATCCCGTCGTCGCGGCCCGGTGCACGGCGATCGAGCAGGGCGGCGGCAACCCGTTCATCGCCTACAGCGTGCCGCAGGCCGCGATCACCTTGAAGCAGGGCTTCGGCCGGCTGATCCGCGCGCGGACCGATCGCGGCATCGTCGCGATCCTGGACCGCAGGATCCGCACGCGCGGCTACGGCCGCGTGCTGCTCGACAGCTTGCCCGACGCACGCCGGACCGACCGTATCGAGGACGTGCGCGCCTTCTGGGCGGCCCGCGCGGCCGACGCGGAAGCGGAGCGAGGAGGAGCGCCGGCGCGGACGTGAGGCGCGGCGCGAAGGGGCTGCGAGGCGAAGCGCGGGATGAGGCGCGCGCTCCGGCGACGCGCGCGCTGCGTCGGCGCGATCGTCAGGGATACGACGCCTTCCCATAGATGCACCAGGCGCCGCCCTTCCGGAGGGCGATGACCTGGCGGAGCCTGTAGTCCGCCTTGAACCTGGGGTCCTCGTACGAGGCGCGGGAGGAGGGCACCGTCGGGGTCTTGCAGTCGATCCCGGAGGAGATGAGCAAGAAGTAACGCGGGTTCTTCGCGAAGATCGCGTCGGTGTAGCCGGCCCCGACCTTGTGCGTGTACGCGCCCGGCAGGCGGGAGACCTCGGGGCTGAGCAGCCCGAGCATGTCCACGACCGGGAAGCCCGTGCGGTAACCGACGTAGCCGATGTCGGCGAGCGCGATGGGGCCAGGCTCCGCGTTCTGGACGAGCCACTCCGCGGAGCGCCCTGCGGCGTCGTCCCAGAAGCCCTTGTCGTTGACGAGGAGGTTCCGCTGGGCCCGCACGAGCTCGCCGGCGCGGGTCGCGATCGTGATCGCGCCGAACGCCGCGATCGCGAGCGACGCCACGCGCTCGCGGCGCGCGGCGATCGCGCGGACCGCGTCGTCGGCGAGCAGGAACGCGAACGGCTCCGCGGGCGCGAGGAACCGGAAATAAGGCATCCAGTCGCCGCCCACCGCGACGACGTAAACGCCGAACAGCAGCGCGATCGACGCGATCGCGAGGCCGCTCCGGCGCCGGTGGACGATGGATGAGGCGACCGAGAGGATCCCGAGCCACAGGAAGGCGCCGGCGTGCTGCGCGTACTTGCGGACGTAGTCGCCCCCGCCCTGGATCTGCTGCGCGAAGTCGCCCGTCTTCGCGGCGAGCGTGTTCGGGAGCCACGCGCCGTAGTAGCTGTGCCGCCACACGAGGTGCGCGGCGACCGGGAGCGCGAACGCGACCAGGCGCAGCACGCTCCGGCGCGAGAGCGCCTGCTCCGAGTGCCAGACGACGAGCAGCCCGAGGAACAGCGGCGCCTCCGGGCGGGTGAGCGCGGCGAGCGCGAACACCGCGCCGGACAAGGGGAACCAGGGGAACCATGAGAAGACGAGCGCGGGCCGAGCGCCGCTGTCGTCGCTGGCGGCGTCCTCTTCGCGGAAGAAGAGCTCGGTCCCCGCGAGCGTGAGCAGGAGGAACAGCGGCGTCTCCAGCCCGAACACCGCGTAGCCGGAGAAGAGGACGCTCATCGCGAGCAGCCAGGTCGCGAGGCAGGGCACGTTCGAGAACGGACGCAGCCGCCGGGAGAGGAGGTAGGTCGGGACGAGCGCACCTGCGGCGCAGGCGGCGCCGAGCACCTTCGACGCCGCCGCCGGCGCCGCGCCGAGCTTCACCGCCGCGGCGAGGAGCACCGTCCAGAGGAAGTTCGTGTAGCCCTCGACGCGTTCGCCCACGTTGTAAACGAGCCCGTTTCCGTTCGCGAGGTTCTCCGCGTACCGGAACGAGATGTACGCGTCGTCGATCGTGAAGCTCGCGACGCGGAGCGCAGCCGCGATCGTGATCACCATCGGCGCGAGCAGCCCGAGCGTGAGCTCCAGCGAGGCGGGGAGGGGAGCGCCAGCGAGCCAGGTTCGAAGATCGCGCGCCGGCGAGGTGTGGCGCTCGGCTCCCGACGGCTCCTCGCCTTCGATGGACTCGTCGTGTCCCACCTCCTCGCTCCTCCCCACTGCGGTCACGGGCTCGTCGCTCATCGGGCGCCGACCATACCGCGATTGTCACAGCCACAACGTCGAGCTGCGTAAATCGGGACAGGATGGTGTGCGAACACCCGGACGCAGTGCGAACGAAATTGCGCACTCTGACTGTAGGGCTACGCTGTCGAGGCAGCCACGGCGACGGCTTCCCGTGCTGACAAGGAAGGAGTCGAGTGATGAGCGAGCTCGTTGCGCACCTGCCCGTGATCGGTCCCGTCGTTGTCCTGGCGGCGCTCGCCCTCGCCGCCGTCTTCCTCGTGCGCAGGGCGTCGGCCCCCGGTGCGCCCTCTTCCGCGCTGTCCGTGAAGGAGCGGGCCATCGTGGCGGCCTGCGCTGACGCCCTGTTCCCGGCCGGGGGCCCGATCCCGGTCTCCGGCACGGAGGCCGGGTTGGTCGAGTACGTGGACCGCTACGTCGCGCGCACACCGCGGCCTCTCCGGCCTTACATGCGGCTGCTGTTCCACTTCGTCGAGCTCTCGCCCTGGGTCTTCGGGCCGCGCCGCGCACGCTTCACGCGCCTCCCGCAGGCCGATCGCATCGCGGTGCTCGCGTCGATGGCGCAGAGCTGCATCTACCTCCGGCGGGTGACGTTCCTCTCGCTGCGGACGATGCTCTCGATGGGGTATCTCGCGAACGAGAAGGTCGCCGGCGCGATCGGCGTTGCCTGCTGCGCCACGCCCTTCGAGCGTCGCGCCGCCGGGAGAGCGGCGGGTGAGCCCGCCGCCGCGGCGCCCCCGTCGCTCGCGCCGGGGGTGACGGCGTGAAGCTCCCCGTCTTCCCGGAGCCGCCTCGCGCCGTGGGCCGCGAGCGCGGCGAGCGGCGCTCGCTCTCCGAGGCGACGCTCCGATCGAGGGGCGCGGTGGAGCCGCTCGCGCCCGACGAGCCGCGCTCGCAGGTGAAGGTGTTCGCCGACTACGAGGGCGAGGTGCGGGCGTCGTGCGAGGTGCTCGTCGTCGGCTCGGGGCCGGGCGGCGCGGTCGTCGCCAAGGAGCTCGCCGAGGCGGGACGCGACGTGATCCTCGTCGAGGAGGGGCCGCCGTTCGGGGTGGAGGATTTCCGCCAGGAGCCGGGCGAGTCGCTCTCGCGCACGCTGCGCGAGGGGGGGATGCGCGCCGCCCGCGGGCGCATGCTCATCCCGACCATGCAGGCGATCGCGCTCGGGGGCGGCTCGGTCGTCAACTCGGCCATCTGCGCGCGCTCGCCCGCCTGGGTGTTCGACAAGTGGGCAGAGCGGACCGGCACGTCCTCGCTCACCCTGGACGCGCTGCTGCCCCACTACGATCGCGTCGAGCGCCTGCTCGGCGTCTCACCCACGCCGATGGAGGTGCAGGGCGAGCGCAACCTGCGCTTCAAGCGCGGCTGCGACGCGCTGGGGCTGTCGAGCGAGCCGACCCACCGCAACGTGCGCGGCTGCCGCGGCTCGGGCGAATGCTTCACCGGGTGTCGCAACCGCGCAAAGATGTCGACCGACGTGTCGTACGTCCCCGCCGCGATCCGGGCGGGCGCGCGCGTCTTCACAAGCGTGCGCGCCGAGCACCTGCTGCTCTCCGGCAGGCGCGCCGCCGGGATGCGCGGGCGCACGATCGAGCCGTTCACCTGGCGCGAGGGGGCGCCCGTCGAGATACGGGCGGAGCTCGTCGTGCTCGCGGCCGGCTGCATGGCGACCCCGCTCATCCTGCTCCGCAGCGGCGCCGCCGGCTCGAGCGGCCATGTGGGCAACGAGCTGCAGCTCCACCCTGGGCTCGCCATCATGGCGGTGTTCCCGGAGCCCATCGATCCATGGGAGGGCGCGACCCAGGGCTATCACTCGCTCCACTTCATCGAGCAAGGGATCAAGCTGGAGGTCCTCTGGTCACCGCCGGCCGTGCTCGCCGCGCGATTTCCCGGCCTCGGGCACGACTACCAGCGTCATCTCCGGACATACAACCGGATGGCGCCGTTCGACGTCATCATTGCAGCCGAGCAGTCGCGCGGGACGGTGCGTCCGAAGCGCGGCAGCTGGGACCCTGATGTGCGATTCGACTACGCGCCGCGCGACGTCGAGAAGATCCAGCGCGGTCTCGGCATCTTGTCCGACATCTGCTGGGCGGCGGGGGCCTCGTCGATACTGCCCGGGTTGCACGGCGTGCCCGACGAGCTGACGTCGCCGAAAGAAGCCGAGATCCTGAAGAGCAAACGGCTCGACGGGCGCGACACGATCACCGCGGCGAATCACGCCTTCGGTACGGCGCGGATGTCGAGGCGCCCGCGGGACGGGGTGGTCGATGAGGAGGGGCGCTGCCACGATCTGGACAATGTGTACGTCGCTGACACGAGCATCTTTCCTGGAAGTCCTGCAGTGAATCCGATGCTTACGTGCATGGCGCTGGCCGATCGCATCGCATGCTGCATCATCGAGCGCTGGTGATGCGCGCGGCGGCGTGTCACCACAGGAGTCAGTGAGCCAGGGGCGCCACATCCGTCGGGCAGGCACGGCATGTCGCGGACGGTATGTGAGGGGGGCTTTGCACTCGAGAAGGAGGCAACTCCCGAGTTGATACGAGGCCCCCGCGAGGTACAAGTTTAACGGCACGTTTCAACTCGCACGGGGCCGAGCCGTCCGTCCGCCGAGCTGGGAGGGAAGCTTTGGGACCGAACGCAGTTTCAGCTGCAATTCCGCGCGGACAAGCGCGCTCGCCGCATCGGAGCCACAGCCATCACGGCCGTGTGCTCCTCGTCGAGGACGAGCCCGATCAGGCGGCCATCCTCGAGGCGGTGCTGCGCCATGAAGGGCTCGACGTCGTCGTTGCGTCGAGCGGCGAGCAAGCGCTCGAGATCCACCAGCGGACGCCGGCTGACGTGCTCGTCACGGATCTCAACCTGCCGGGCATGACGGGGGTCGATCTGATGCGCCGGCTCTCGCCCGGCGAGCTCGAGGGGCCCGAGCCGAAGGCGCCGCCGCCCCACGTGGTCATGGTCACCGGCGCGGCGTCGATCACGAGCGCCGTCGACGCGCTCAAGCTGGGAGCGGCCGACTACCTCCAGAAGCCGCTCGACCCGGCGCGCCTCGTGCTGCTCGTGCGCGAGCTTCTCTCGTCGCCGCCGACCGAGTTCGACGACGACGATCCCCTCCATGGGCAGCTCGTGTTCGAGGGGATGATCGGCGGCTCGCCGCGGATGCGGGAGGTATTCACCCGCATCGATCGCGTCGCCGCGACGATGGCGCCGGTGCTCATCGTCGGCGAGAGCGGCACGGGCAAGGAGCTCGTCGCGCGCGCCATCCACAACCGGAGCCGCCGCCGCGCGGGCCCGTTCGTGCCGGTCCACACGGGCGCGATCCCGCGCGAGCTCATCGGCAGCGAGCTCTTCGGCCACGAGAAGGGCTCGTTCACCGGCGCGTTCGCGGCCGCGGAGGGCAAGTTCGAGGCGGCGGCGGGCGGCACCGTCTTCCTCGACGAGGTGGGCACGATGGACGCGGCCGTGCAGGTCAGCCTCCTCCGCGTGCTCGAGACGTACCGGTTCACGCGCGTCGGCGGCCGCAAGGAGATCGAGGCCGACGTCCGCGTCGTCGCCGCCACGAACAAGGACCTGCTCGACCTCGTCGACGACTGCGTCTTCCGCGAGGACCTCTACTACCGGCTCAACGTGTTCACGGTGACGCTGCCCCCGCTGCGCGAGCGCAGGGAGGACGTCCTGCCCATCGCCGAGCGCTTCCTGCTGAAGTTCGCCAAGCGCTACGGCACCCCGGCCCGCCGCCTCTCGGACGCCGCCGTCGAGCGGCTGGCCGAGCACGACTGGCCGGGCAACGTCCGCGAGCTGCGCAACGTCATCGAGCAGACGGCGCTCTTCGCCTCGAACGAGCTGGTCTCGGCCAACGACGTCCAGCTCGGCCAGGGCCGGATCGAGCGGCGCTCGGGCCGGCGTTCCTATGACAGCATCCCGTCGGCGAGGGTGGCGGCGCCGGTCGTCCCCGCCGAGCCGGCCGAGCCGCTCTCGGTGCCGATCGTTCATGCCGCCGACCTGGTGGTTCCCTCCGAGCCCGTGCCGTCGCACGTCGGCGCGCAGCCTGTGCCGTCCTCCATCGGCCCAGCCTCGATGCCGCGGAGGCCGGGGGAGGCGGGCACGCACGAGGCCGAGCCGTCGCGGGACGCCGGCGAAGCGGCCGAGCACCCGCTCGTGCTGCGCCTTCCGGTCGGAACGCGCCTGGCGGACGCGGAGCGCAAGCTCATCCTTCTGACCCTCGAGGCGGTGCGCGGCAACAAACAGCGCGCCGCCCGCGTGCTCGGGATCAGCCGCCGCGGCCTGTACTCGAAGCTGCAGGCGTACGGGGAGCACGTGGGGAGCCACGAGGCCCAGGGGCACAGCGAGAGCGCCGAGCCGCAAGACCCGGTCGACGATGTGCCGGTCGTCACCGACGAGCCCGCCCTGGAAGAGCTCGGTTCCGCGCGCGGCGACGCCTGACGGAGCCTCCTTGCCGCTCTGCGCCGCGAGGCCTCACCGCGCCGCGCCGCGAGCTCACACCGCCACACCGCAGGTTCGCAGTACGGCAGCAATCACGGGTCGCGCGGGCGCGTCGAGTGTGAGGCGCCTCCCCGCGCGGATGGGCGCCTGAGCCGCGCCGCCAGGCGGCTGGTCGCACTCCGGAGCCCGACCTGCGCGCTGCTGCGCCGCACCCCGACAACGGTCCCGTCGGAGGTCCGTCCCTTTGTGCTTTACGAAGGGACGACGACCTCGGCTATCGTAAAGCGGAGCTGCGAGATCAGACGCGCGACTGGCACGTCAGAGAGCGGGCCACCGGCGCGGCATCAAGGTAAACTCTACGCGACGCCTCGCCGGCACTACACCCCAGCGGGCCAGCCCCCAATGAAGATCACCTGCCAGTCCTGTCAGTCGAAATACACCGTCTCGGACGAGAAGGTCCAAGGCAGAACCGTCAAGATCAAGTGCCGCAAATGCGGCGCGACGATCCTCGTGAACAGCTCGGGCGTGACGACCAACGGCGGGCTCGCCGATCCGGTCTCCGGCACGAGCGTTCCGAATGACGGGACGACGTACCTGGTCAACGTGGCGGACGGCGATCAGCGCTCGATGGCGCTGGCCGAGATCGTCACGAGCTACCAGTCGGGGGTGATCAACGCCGAGACGTACGTCTGGGCGGACGGCATGGCCGACTGGCAGCCGCTCGGCCAGATCGACACGATCGTCGCGGCCCTGCATGCAGGCAGCGCTCCTGCCTCCGTGGCCGCGCAGGAGGCGGCGCCGGTGCAGTCGACGTCGGTGCCCAGCGGGGGAGCGGCCCTCGGGCAGACCTCCCCGGGCGTCGAGTCGGTCGCGGCGGCCGCTCCTCGAGCAGCGGCGGTGCGTCGCGATCCGGCGCGTCCGACGCAGGATCTCTTCGGCGCGAGCCCGGGCGTCGAGGCGCACCGACCCAGCTCCGACGACGTGGCCACGAGCGCTCCGCTCTTCAAGAGCGGCGCCGCGCCTGGCCAGCGCGACGAGAACTCGATGCTGTTCTCGCTGAGCGCCCTCACGGCGAAGGCCGCCGCTCCGGCCCCGGCGCGGGCGGCCGTCAGCGCCTCGGACGATTCCGGCCTCATCGACCTGAAGGCCCTCGCGTCGGGAGCTGGCGTCCGAGCGCCGTCGCCCGTCGCGAGCATCGTCGCCAACGATGGCGGCCTGTTCCAGCTCAGCGCGCCGATCGTGACCACGGCGCGAGCGCCGTCGGTCGCGCCGCCGAACGTCGGCGAGGCCCCTTCTAAGAACCGCGCCCCGTTGATCATCGCCGCGGGCATCGCGATCGCGGGCATCGCGATCGCAGGTGTATTCTTCCTGATGAAGGGCGGGGGCAGCACGCCGGTTCCCACCGCGGTCGAGACCGCGCCGCCCACGGCCGCCGCGCCGGCGACGACGGCGCCCCTCGACACGGCGCCGGCGCCGGCGCCCACCGCGTCGGCGACGGCGTCGGCGACCGCGACGGCAGAGCCGGTCGCGAGCGCCGCGCCGAGCGCCACGCCGACGGCAGCAGGGGCGCGTCCGAACACGAGGCCCCCGTCGCGACCGAGCACCGGCGGCAGCACCGCAGGCAAGCAGTCGCCTGCTGCGGCCGCCCCGGCGCCGGCCGCTCCGGCCCCCGCGAAGCGCGGCGGCTGCGGGTGCGCGGTCGGCGATCTGATGTGCGCGATGCAGTGCTCCGCAAAGGGCAAGTGAACGCGCGTCGGCCGTCGTCCGATCGGTGAGCGGAGATCCTCGTCGCCGGAGCCGCGCGTGCAGCGGCTGCTCCGGCGCTGGGCGTGCGATGCGCGACCGGCGTGAGCCAGCCGCTGCAGACACGCACGACGCGAGCCGCGGCTGAACCTTGGCGTGGGCGCCTGCAAGGACGGTGCGGCGCCTGGACCGCCGCGCTAGCATCGTCCGTCATGAGTGAGCCCGACGGGCGGCTGCGCGCGCCGGTTCCTCGGCGGATGCCGGGCGCGGCGCGGCGCTCCACGATGGCGCTGCTCCTCTGCGCGAGCGCGGCAGGGTGCGGTGGACAGGCGGCGATGGCGCCCTCCGGAGGACCGGCGTCGCGCGATCGCAGCGCTTCCGGGCAAGCGTCGCGCCCGGCTCCGGGCGGGCGATCCTCGCAGGGGGCGCTCGTGACCATGGTCACTCCATCGCGGCTGCTCCCGGATCTCGTCGGAGAGCGCGGCGTGGTGGCCAGCGAGGCGGGGGCCAAGCGGGTGCTCATCGATCGCATGCGCGTCGTCGCGCACGACGACGGATCGCTCGAGCGCGCCGCCGACCTGTTGCCGTCAGGTCAGGTCACCTCGCTCAAGCTGCCGACGCGCCTGGGTGGCGGGTACCTGTTCCACGCCTCGAACCGCGGCAGCGCGCAGCTCTGGCGGGCCCAGGCGTGGCTCGCCCCGCTCGAGCCGCTCGTCCAGCTGCCGTCGGAGGCGAACGAGATCCTTGCGGGGTTCGATCGCCTCTACGCTCGGCTCTCGCACAGCCACCGGCTCCTCGCGATCGACGCGCAGACGGGCGCGGCGATGCCGCTCGGCCCGCTCCCACCGGCGAGCACGTACGGTCAGATCGCGTTCGCCGACGGATGGCGCGCCCTGGTCGAGGCCGATCTGCGCGGCCTGCTCGTCACGTTCGACGCCGGGGCCACCTGGCGTGAGGTCGAGATCGACGCGCGGCCGACCTCTGTCGCCGTCGTCGGCGGCGATCCTGCCGTCATGACCGCGAGCGGGCTCTACGCGGTCGATGCGCGCGGCGGCGTGACGTACCGCACGCTGGATGCTTCCGACGACGTGCTGGAGCCGCCGGCGCGCGCCCAGGGGCCTCTCGGGAGGCGCCCGCTCCGCGCCGCGGTCGAGGACGGGTGGCCCGACTCGAGCACGACCGCGGTGGTGGCTCGCGGCGGCGCCCTGGCGCGCGTCTCGCTGCGCGACGGGGCGGTCATCGACGTCGCGCCCGACGCCTATCCGGAGCGAGAGGCGGCCTGCCATGCGATCCGCGCGGGGGCGTCGTTCGGGTTCGTGTGCGGCGAGCGCGAGGGGCCGACGACCCTGTACGCTTTCCAGCCGCCGCTCGGCATGCGCCGGCTGATGCGCTTCGACGAGCCCCGCTTCGTGGTCGCGAGCGGCAACGGCGCGCTGGTGATCCGCGGCTCCTGCAGCGAAGACAGCGCGGTGCGCGCCGGGCGTGCGTACTGCGTCGTCGCCGCCGACGGGCGCACCCGCGAGATCCACGTCCGCGCGCCCGCGCGAGACGTCGGCATCGAGCGCGTCGTCGCGCTGTCCGACGGCCGCATCGCCGTCCTCTCGCCGCCTCGCCTGGACGCGTCGGGGCAGCTCACGCTGCTCAAGGGGAGCGACGTCACGACCGTCCCGCTGATCCTCCCGCCCAAGCCGCGCAGCACCGCGCGCGATCTGCAGCGCGGTATGTGGATCGAAGGGTTCGAGGAGCGTGAGCCCGGCGTCATCGGCGGCTGGGTGGAGGCAGGCGGCCCGATCGTGGGCGTTCGGATCGACGCGAAGAGCGGGAAGGTGACCGCGGGGGCGCCGCGCCAGGACGGCACGGGCGCGCTGTTGTCTGGGCGGTTCGCGTTCTCCCTCGGAGAAGGCGAGCGCGCCGCCGAGTCGACGGACGGCGGCATGACCTGGCGCTCGCTCGATCTGCCGGAGCGGGACGACGACACCGCGGCGTCGAGGACGCGCGCGTGCGGCCCCGTCGGCTGCGTCTTCAGGGGCTGGATCCGGATCGGCTGGGGCAAGACGGCGCTGCCGGACGATCTCGCCGAGGCGAAGCCGCCGCCGGTGCTCCAGACGCCGCTCCGCGCGGGGAGCCCTATCGCGATGCGCTGCGAGGCCCTCGGCTCCTCGACGCCACCGCTGCCGGACAAGCCTCCCGCCGCGCCTTCCGCGCGCGCCGAGGGAGCGCGCCCGGCCTCGTCGGTCACGCGCTCGGCGTCGACGGAGATTCCGACGTCGCCGTGGGCTCCTTTCCGCAACACGCCCCCGCCGAAGCGTGGGGCGGACGAGATCGGCCTCGATAACGGGGCTCCGTACGACATCGTGACGATGCGCGCCTACGCATGGGGCAAGCGAGGCGCAGACTGGGCGCGCGCCGGGCGCTGGCTCCTCCGCTTCGACGATCGCTTCGACCCGGATGGCGGGGTGCGTTCCAGCGGCGTGAGCGCCTCGCCTTGGTCGGATGAGGCGTCGGCCGCTGAGGCGCTCGGGGTGGTGACTCAGGGGGCGGCGTCCTGGGGCGCGTACCTCGATCCTGGCGGACGGGCCGCGCTGACCCACGTGTGTCGGGGCGCCGGATGCAGCCTGTTCGCAGCCTCTGAAGGGCTGCCGATCCTTCCGTTGCGCGACAGCGCAGGCCGCGCCGGCAATTTCCTCCGGCCGTTTCCGAACGGCGCCGTGCGGCTCGGCGAGACGTGGTTCTTCGTGACGCCCGGCGGCTCGTATGACGTCGTGGCGCTGTGGCGCGCCGACCTCGGGATCGCGCGGCAGCTTGCGACCTATTATCGCCCTGGCCGCACGGGCTACGGCGTGGATCCTCCGCGCCTGGTCCGGCGTGCGCTGGGCGGCGGCGTCGGCCTGCTCATCTCGGCGGCTCCCGACCCTGGCGTGCGCGCCGGCTCCTGGCACGTGCTCCCGATCGACCGTGAGACCGGCGCGCTCGGCGAGGCCGTGCCGCTCGGCCGCAAGGACCTCGCGGATATACGGCTCGAGCGCTGCGCTCCGGGTCAGGACGGCTGGCTCCTCGACACGAGCCTGGAGGGCTCGCCGAGCTTCGACGTCGGCGGAAGCGCTCCCTCCGTCGACGGCGCCGAGTTCCGGCTTCGCCTGGATCCAGGCAGCGCGTGCGTCGAGGCGATGGCGGTGAGGCTGCAGGGCGCCTTCTCGAAGGCACCCGAGAAGCAGAACGACGTTGGCGCCAGCGCGATCCCGCTCGCTGCGACCGAGCGCGCAACGGGCCGGAGGTGGCGGTTGCGCTGCGAGCCGAAGGACGCCGCCAGATGATCCGCTAGTGGGTGATGGCCTCCGGCGAAACGGCGTTCACCCGTCCCTCGACGCCGACCGCCTCGCCTTCTCCGTAGCGGATGGTCCCGAGCCAGTCGGCCGTCCATGCGATCGGCGCGGCGGAGCTGTTGAGCTGCGCAGGGCCTGAAGCGTTCACGACGATCTCGCCGATCATCCCGGCCGTCTCCGATGCCTCGGTTCCAGCGCGCCACAGGAGCGTGAGCCCGCCAGCGCACAGCATCGCCATGCAGTCGCTCGTGCAGTCGGAGTAGCCGCCGAGCAGCTCGCCGAGCGCGTGGCACTCTGCAGCAGCGGCGAGCGCTGCGGGGACGGACTCCGCGGCCGCCTCCGCTGCGACCCCGAGCCCGGTCACTCCGCCGATGGTTCGGGTTGGCGACCACGTCAGCGTCCCCGCGAGCCGGAGCACGTCGCCGGGATCCGCCGTCCATGACATGAAATGTGCCGGTGGTACGCTCGCGTTGTCAGAGGTCACGCTGCCGAGCCAGCTCGCCTCGAAGAGCGCGCGTCCCTGCATGTCTGCCACGCCGCTCAGCTTGCCGTCGAGCGCGAGCGGCGTACCCGCGAGCCCGGTACGCGCCCATCCACGACACCTGTCGCGCAGGGGGAGCGGGAGCGCGGCGAGGTGCGCCTGTGCTGCAGCGTCCCAGTCACGCTCGATCCGCTGCGCGGCAAACGCGCGCGCCTGGTCCGGCGGCGCCGCGCGCTGCATGGCGTCGAGCAGGGACGCGGCTTCCGCGCCGGCAGGCAAGAATGCGTCGAGCAGCTGCTCGGTCGCTGCTTCGAGCATCGCGGTCAGCCCCTCCGCCGTCACGAAAGTCAGCTTCGTGTCGAGACGCGTCGCCGCCATATCGATCGGCAGGTCCTTGATCGGGACCCAGACGTCGCGCGCGGAGCCGGCCTGCAGCTCTCGTTCGCTCACGCAACCCCACACGATCCGACCGCTGTGCAGAGCGACGGTAAGGCTCGGCCCTACAGGCGCGCCCTCGACGACCACCGGTTCGTCTGGACCGCCGTGCGCCACGAGCGCGCCCACGGGTGCTTCGGGCGCAGCGGCTGCGATCTCCTCGCAGGTGGCCTCCGCGACGACGCTCGCCGTCCAGTCCTTCGCGACGCGCGTCCCCTCGTAGACCGGGATGACGCGGAGCGTGCCGAAGCCCTCCGCGCTCACCGAAACTCCGAGCTCCGCGGACGGCCCGCCCTTCGTCGCGGCGCGGAGCCGAAACGTGCTTCCCAGGGTCGACGCGTGGAGCTGAACCGAGGCCCTGCCATTTTCGTCCGCGACGGCCGTCGTGCGGTCGACCCATGCACCTGCAGCTTCGCCGAGGAGGGTGAAGCTCACCTCGTAGGGCGCCGGCGGTTGCCCCGTGACCCAGACCGTGCGCAGCTCCCCTGGCACGAGCTGGAGCGTACCTTCCTCCTCGAACGCCAGGACGGTGGGTCGAGCGGCGTCCCCGGGCATATCGGGGCCGCCCGTCGACTCATCGGCCATACGAAAAGAGCAGGACGCCAGTCCGACGATGGCGATCCAGGGAGCCGAGTACTTCCAAGGCAAGCTCACCCTTGGAGTGTACCTTGCATCTCCCCCGGCGAACAGTGGAGGGGCAAACGTACGACGGAGGGCCCGAGGCGCGAGCGGTGGCGCCGCGCCTCGATGCGTGAGGCAAACGGCGCCGGCCCGCAGGGACGCGACTACTTCACGTAGATCTGGGCGACGGCGAGGCCGCTGCCCCGGACGGTCATGACGGCCTTCGCGGGGCCTCCCACGGGGAGCGGATTCTTGAAGCAAGAGCCTTTGCCACCGAGCGTGGCGTTCGGTCCCGTGGTGTTGTCCTGGGAGAGCACCACGGGCGGCAGCATCGGCGCGGGCTGCGCGACGATCTGCAGGTTGAGCTCCTGGACGCCGAGGCCCACGCCGATCACCGAGTAACACTTGCCCGGCTGGATATTGAACGGCTGTTCGAGCGTCTGGCCGTCCTGGAACTGCCCGGCGAACGCGCCGCCCTCCGGCTGCATGCCCTGGACCTCGGAGGCCGCCATGGCGGTGAGGACCGGGGTCGCTGCGCTGACCGCGGCAGGCGCGATCGGGGTCGCCTGGCCGGTGCTCGTGCCCGTTGCGGTCGGCGTCGTCTGCGTCGGGGTGGGGGTCGTGGTGGCCGGCGGCGGGTACTGGCCCGGCTGGGTGGGTTGGCCGTACTGGCCCGGCTGGGTGGGCTGACCGTACTGTCCGGGCGGGTATTGTCCGGGCGGGTACTGGGTTGACGCCCCGTACTGGTTCTGCATCTGCGACGGGTTGTTCGGCTCCGGGTCGCTGCCGCCGCAGGCGAGGGGCGCGAGGCCGAGCAGGGCCGCTGGGATGAGGACGTGCAAGCGCATACGAGGCTCCTTCAGGGTTGTGCGGGTGAGGCCGCGACAATGGGACGCTCGCCGCACCCGCGGCGGCTCACCGCCGCTGGTCACGGTCGGTAAGACGGCCGAGGTGGGGGCGTGTTCTACAACGACTTGGCGGCGCAAGGCCAGACGCTGCGGTGCAGATGGCACGATGCGCGTTCAGCGAGCGGAAAGCGGCATCGCCGCGGCGTGGGTACACAGGTCCTGGAGCACGTTGTCGACCAGCGTTCGACGTTTCCGTGTTCGCGGGCCGGCGCGCGTGGTGTGTCGATCGCCCGCCGTGTCCCCGCACGGCCGTGGCCATCGAGCCCCCCGATGGATGCGCTGAGCCTGGCCGGCGCCGCCTACCGCCCCCGTCCCTTGCGAAGACGCACCAAGCCGTCAGCGCACCCGCCCGAGGATACACTGGTCCCTGCAGACGTCCATCTGACCCCTGCGGCGCTCCAGCCCAGTTGACGCGGGCGGAGGGCGACACCAGAAACCCCGTTCACAACCGCGCGGGGCGGGGCGGTCACGTGGTCTGCTTGGCGAGCCCAGCGCGGTCCCGTCGCGAGCCCCGCCGGCACGCCACGGCGTGCGGCCCGGCAGTCACGCGCCGCTTCTGTGTAGATTGAACAATGGGCGATCCCGCTCGCGGCGGGAGATCAGGAACGAGCCATGAGCGACATCCACCAGGCGATCAAGGATACCGTCGAGAGCAACCGCGTCGTCCTCTTCATGAAGGGCACCAAGACCTTCCCGCAATGCGGGTTCTCGGCGCGGGCCGTCGACATCCTGAAAAAGTGCGGCGTGGACTTCAAGGACGTCAACGTGCTGTCCGATCCCTCGCTGCGCCAAGGCATCAAGGACTACTCGCAGTGGCCGACGATCCCGCAGGTCTACGTGGACGGGAAGTTCATCGGCGGCTCCGACATCCTGACGGAGATGTTCCAGTCGGGCGATCTGCAGAAGCTCCTCTCGAAGCAGGACTAACGTCCGGATCGCTCGGGGGCGCGAAGCCCCGCCGCGCTGACGGCGCGGCGCAGGACCTCGTCGAACATGTCGCCGGTGAGCCGCCCCGTCTGCGTGTTCTGCTGGCTGACGTGGTAGCTGCCGAAGAGCAGCGCCGCCCTGGCGCCGCCGCGCGGATCGGGGATCGCCGCCTCCACGCCGTGCGCGAACGGCGGGAGGCGTGGGTGAGCTTCCGCGCGATCCCCCGCGGACGCGCCGCGCGAGCGGGCGAGCGCGCCGACGGCGTCATAGCCGATCTTGCCGAGCGCGAGGTAGACGCGCGCCCGATGCAGCGCCGCGAGCTCTCGGTCGATCCACCCGCGGCACGCCGCGAGCTCGGCGATCGTGGGCTTGTTGTCCGGGGGAGCGCAGCGGCAGGGGGCGGTGATGAACACGCCCCGGAGCGAGAGCCCATCGTCGCGCGAGGTGCTCGTCGGCTGCGAGGCGAGCCCCGCTCGATAGAGCGCCGCGTAGAGGAAGTCACCCGATCGATCGCCCGTGAACATGCGGCCGGTGCGGTTCCCGCCGTGCGCCGCCGGGGCGAGCCCGACGATCACGAGCGGCGCATCCGGATCGCCGAAGCCCGGCACAGGGCGGCCCCAGTAGGTCTGGTCCCGGTAAGCGCGCCGCTTCTCTCGCGCGACGTCCTCGCGCCACGCCACGAGCCGCGGGCAGCGCCGGCACTCGACGAGCTCCGCCGTGATCAGATCGAGCGCGCGCGCCGCGCCGCCGCGGCTCACGCAGCGGGCTCGCCGCCCGAGCTCGTCGAGGCGCTGCTCTGCCCCACGTCCACGCTGCGCTCCGATGCGCGCGCCTCCGCGAGCGGGCGCGGCGGCGCCGCCGCATGCTCTGTCAGGCCGCTCTGCTCGCCGGCCACCATCCCGGTCACGATGCGGTCGAGCACCGCGTCGAAGCGCAGGCGATTGAAGCGGGCTCCGCTCGCCAGCCAGTCGATGTGCCCGCCCTTGCCCGGAAAATGGCCGACGATGTCCAGGTGGTCGGCCTTGCCGGCCCAGATGAGCTCCCCCCAGACCTGCGAGGCCAGCGGGACCACGCCGTCGTTGGCGTCCGGCGGCGGCAGCTCGCCGAGCACGCGCGCGAGCTTCTGCTCGATCGAGCCGTCATGGGAGCGACAAGGGTAGTGCTCGTTCAGGCGGGCGGTGATGTTCGACAGCGCGGTGAAGATGGCAGCCGACATCGCTCCCCACGGCGACCGGAGCGCCGATACCCAGTCGCGGACGGCGTTGCGTGGCGCGTACGTCGCGACGCTCTGGTACCGCAAGCCCGCGCGGTCCTCGAGGCCGGCGTGGAGCAGATCCATCGCCTCGGGCATGAGCTGGACGATGGCGCCCTGGTCGTCGCGCAAGAGCTTCAGCCAGGCGCGCAGCTCGCGGCTCGAGGCGTCGTCGAGCACGCGGATGAAGCTCTCGACCGCGCGATCGATGAGCTCGATCTCGAAGAAGCCGAGCTGCGCCCGGCCGAACGCGGCGACCAGCGCCGACGCGGCCGCGAGCGGCGGCGCGCCGAGCTTGAGGCCGGCCACCGTCAGCGCGGTGACGGCGTAGAGCAGGCGCTGGCCGCTCACCGTGGCGAAGAAGGCGGCGAGCGGGGTGCCGAAATGAGGCGTGTTGATGGTGGTGACGGACCGCAGCCGGCTCGTCCAGCCGAGCCGGCGGTGAGCGTTCCCGGGGAGCCGCGCCGTCGGCGAAGCGACGAGGCGAGCGTCCAGGCCTCCGGTCGAGTGGCCTACGATGTGGATGGGGCCGTCGTCGTCCCCGGCGCTCTCGTCCACGAGGCGGGCGAGCTTCGCCGCCCGGCGGAGGATGGAGGCCGTCGGGTGGACCTCGCAGACGTGGATCTCGACGATACGGCCGCGATCGCGGAACCGCTCCTCGATCGCGCGGATGAAGTGCTCGAAATACTCGAGGGAGGCGAGGGTCGCGAAGCCGAACATGCCCGGCGACAGGTAGACGCGCGTCTTCTGCACGCGCGGGAATGTGCCATGTCCGCCGGCCCTCCGCGGCATTTCCATCGCCGCCCGCGCCTGCGACCGTGACGGCCGGGCGGCGTGAAGAAGCGGCGGCATGCCGGCGGCAAATCCGGCTACCCTGCGATCGTGGACGACCCCAGCGCGCGGGAGATCGAGGCGGCTGTACAGGAGGCCCTGGGCCTGTTTGGAACATCGGGCTCGGTGAGCGTGCAGGGACGCCAGATCGCGCTGCGTGGGCGCGGTGCGCCCGTGGCCATCGATCTGGAGCAGCTGGTCGAGCAGTGGCCGCTTCTGCCACAAGAGCTGCGCACGCGTAAGGCGTCCGACATCGCGCGGCGGCTCGCTCAGGCGCACCGCGCGGTGAGCTCGCTCGCGCCGCCTGCGCCGGCCGCCCGGGTCCGGCCAGCGCGGCACCTCGTGATCCCCGTCGGCGTGCTCGCGCTGGTGGTCGTCGGCGCGCTCTTCGCGTCGCGCATACTCCGATCGCGAGAGGCGCCGGCCGCCTCGCCCACAGAGCCGGAGACGACCGCCGGCGAGGATGCGGCGCGGAACGCGCGCACCTGCGAGGCCGCGCGCAAGCGGATCTACGCCGGCGCTTCCATGGGGCCCTTCGAGCTCGCGGGCTGGGTCGCCGAGCTCTGGCTGGCGATGCCGCGCGGCGCCGCTGCAGCGGAGCTCGCCGCCGGCGCCGGGGAACCAGCAGCCCTGACCGCCGAGTCCGTGGGGCTCGGCGCGCTCATCGCGCAGGGCAAGCTGACGGCGGGCGCCGACGCCGAGCTCGCCGCGATCACCGACGGGGCCGTCGAGATCGTCCCCGGGTTCGATGCGGAGGAGGCAAGGCGCTCTCCGTCGTGGCGCGCGATCACCGCGCGCTTCTCCGGCGGATACGCGCGGGCATACTTCGATCCCGCGCACCGGGCGCGCTTCGTCGCGCTCGGCGATCGCATGGCCGACGCGGCCGCCGCGGCGCTGGGCGCCCTGTACGCGCGCTGCGCGCACCTGCCCTACCACGACGCCGGCGCCTGGTTCCGCGGCTCGGATCCGGCCACGGCGGCGACGGCGCTCGTCTATGCGTCCGGACTCTTCGCCGAGATGTCGGCGGTCGATCGAGGGGCGCTCGCCGCGCTGCCAGGGGTGGGGCCGATCGACGCCTTGCGCGGCGCTGGCGCCTCGCTCGATGCCGCGAGCCTGGGGAAGCTGGTGGGGGCGCACGGCGGGGGCATCACCAAGGGCGGGTCAGGCGCGGTCGTCATCACGTTCCCCGTCGGCGGGCCGACCCGGGCGACGACCGCGAGCCGCACCGTCGCGCGCAAGCTGCAGGTCGGCGTGGGCCAGGAGTGAACGCTCACTCGCCCGCGGCGAAGTGCACGATCGAGAAGACCGGCGCCGCGTCGCCGGCGCGCTCCGCGAGGAGCGCACGACCGCCGAGGAAATCGAGCTCGACGACGAAGGCGAAGCCGGCGACCTCGCCGCCCTGCTTGCGCGCGAGCTCGGCCGCGGCCGAGGCCGTGCCGCCGGTCGCGAGCAGGTCGTCCACGATGAGGACCCTGGCCCCCGGCCTGATCGAGCCCTTGTGCATCTCGAGCTCTGCCTTGCCGTATTCGAGCGCGTACGCCACGCGATCGGTCGCGGCCGGGAGCTTGCCTGGCTTGCGCACGGGCACGAAGCTGGCGTTGAGCCGGGCCGACAGCGCGCCGCCGAAGATGAAGCCCCGGGACTCGACGCCGACCACGACGTCGACGTGCTCGCCGACGAAGCGCTGGGCCAGGAGATCCAGCGTGATGTGGAGCGCCCGCGGATCCGCGAGGAGCGGCGTGATGTCCTTGAAGAGGATCCCGGGCTTCGGAAAATCCGGGACGCTCCGGAGGTGCGCCTTGAGATAACGGAGCGCGTGCTCGGAGGGCAGGGCGTCGTGATTGAACATGACGCCGAGCGTAGGCGAGCGCATTCGAGCCGGAAAGCGCTCCACGCGTCGCGACGCGAGCTACGTCAGGTGATGTGGCCGTCGTTGAGCTCCGCGGCGAGGAGGCCTGCGATGCCCTCGTGCTGCGCGGCGAAGAGGTCGAGGGTCAGCGGCGTGACGCTGACGGCCCCTGCGTCGTAGGCCTCGGTGTCCGAGCCGGGGACGAGGTCGTGGCGTACGCCCGCGCCGCCGATCCAGAGGTACTCGTGCCCGCGCGGATCCCGGCGAAAGATCACCTCTTCGGTGTACAAGCGCGCGCCCATGCGCGTGGCCCGCACGGGCCAGCTGCTGCCCGCAGGGATGTTGACATTGAGCAGCGGCGCTGGCCGGCGTCCCTCCTTCCCGGCGGCGCGGTGGAGGGCGAGGGCGAGCTTGACGCCGAGCGCCGCTGCGGCCGGGAGCGACGCGCCTGCATCGGCGGAGAGCGCGATCGAGGGGACGCCGCGGAGCGCTCCTTCGCGCGCGGCGGCCACGGTGCCCGAGTAGAAGATGTCGGCGCCCAGGTTGAGCCCGTGGTTCATGCCCGACACGACCAGATCGGGGCGCCGCGGCAGCACGCGCGTGCCGGCGTGAAGGGCGACGTAGATGCAGTCGGCGGGCGTGCCGTCGACCGCGAACACGCCGGGCGCAGCCTCCAGCAGCCGGAGGACGCGGTGCAGGCTCAGGGAGTGGCTCGTCGCGCTCTGGTTGACCGCGGGGGCGCACACCACCACGTCGGCGTGCCGGGCGAGCTCGTCCCGCACCGCGGTCAGACCCGGCGCTGAGTAGCCGTCATCGTTGGAGAGGAGGATCAGAGGGCGCATGCGTTCGCTCGATGGGTCTCAGGATCAGCGACCGAGCAGGCGCCTCGCGAGCGCGGCGACGAGCTCGACGAGGGCGCTGACGCGGCCGAACCATCCGGCTCCACCTCGCGCCCGCGCCATCGCGAAGGCGACCGTCCGGAGCGCGGGCGTATAAGGGTACCACCACAGCTCGCTCTTCGCCCTGCTGCGGTCCTCGAGCAAGAAGCGCGGCCGCGTGAGCTCCGCGAGCGCGTGTGGGCTGCTCGTGACGCCGTAGCCGCTGTCTCCCGCCCCCGTCCACGGCGCGGCCGGGAGCGCGCCCGTGAAGCCGTGGTTGTTGATCGTCACCACGCCGGAGCGCAGCCGTCGCGCGAGCGCGTGGGCCCGCTCGTAGCCGCGGGTCCAGAGGCTGGTCGTGAGCGCGAAGCGGGACGCGTTGGTGCGCGCGATCGCCTCCTCGGCGTCCTTCACCACGATGATGGGAAGAACGGGGCCGAAGGTTTCGTCCCGGAGCAGCGGCGTGTCCTCTCGCTCCACCTTGAGGACCGTCGGTGGGAAGGCGAGCGAGCCCTCTTCCGGCGCGCCGCCGGCGAGGATCTCTGCCCCGCCCTCGACGGCCGCCTCGAGCTGATGCCGCACGATCTCCGCCTGCCGCGCCGTCGTCATCACGCCGACGTCGATGCCGGCTCGGAGCTGCCCCGTGAGCGCGATGACGCGCGCGATGAAGCGGTCCGCGATCGCCTGCTCGACGTAGACGCGCTCGATGGAGGCGCAGTTCTGTCCGGCGTTCGTGAAGGCGCCCCAGAGGACGCCGCGCGCGGCGCGCTCCAGATCGCAGTCGCCGAGGACGATGGCGCCGTCCTTCCCGCCGAGCTCCAGGGACGTCGGGATGAGGCGCTCGGCGCACGCGACGGCGATCTTCTTGCCGGTGGCGACGCTGCCGGTGAAGACGACGAGATCGACGCCGGCCCCGACGAGCGCGGCGCCGACGTCGCTGCCGCCCTGCGCGACGGCGAGGACGCCGTCCGGGAGCAGCCCGTCGAACAGCGAAGTGACGAGCGCGCCGGAGCGCGGCGTGACCTCGCTCGGCTTGAAGACGACGGCGTTGCCCGCGAGCAGCGCCGGCACGATCGTGCGCAGCGGGATCGCGACAGGGTAGTTCCAGGGCGTGATGAGCGCGACGACGCCGCGCGGATCCCTCTGGATGCGCCCGACTTTGCCGGGGTAGGCGAGCGGGTCGAGCGCGACGGGGGAGTCGTCGAGGAGCTCCTCGATGGACCGGGTCCAGTAGTCGATGAGATCCGCGTTCGGGAGCACTTCAGCGAGCGCGGCCTCCTCGATCGGCTTGCCGCACTCGCGGTGCACGAGCGTCGCGATCTCCTCGGCCCGCGCGAGCAGGCGCTTCTTGACGCGCGCGATGAGCTCGGCGCGCTCCCTGATCGGGACCTCCGCCCAGGCGATCTGCGCCGCCCGCGCGCTGGCAACGATCGTCGCGAGGGCGCTGGGCTCGGTCTCTGCCACGCCGTCGAGGGGCGCTCCCCCTGCCGGGCTGCGCAGAGGGAAGGGGCCGGAGCTCGCTACCCTGACGGACGCCGACGACGCCGCGTCGCCAGCTGCGGCACCGGCCTCGTGGGGAAGGGGAGTCGTCTCGGAATCCATCGGGCGCGGAGCCTAGCACCGCGCTCCTGCCCCTCTGCATGGGGCATGTTGCGCCCCCTAGGGAGCAGGCCCCGACCGGACCGGCCGGGGGCGCGGGTTTCTACGGAGCGGGATCAGGCGCAGGCGCGGTCTCTTCAGCGGGCGCGGGCGCAGCGCCCTCACCGTCCGGGGTGGCGGTGCCGGCGGGGCTGCCTTTCCGCTTCGTGGGGCGGTCGGGCGTCGGGCTCGCCGCGGAGGGCGTGATCGACACGACCGTTTGCTTGCGGCAACCGACGATGACCGCCTGGCCGGCGGAGAGCCACGCGGGGGTCGACGTCTTCTCCGTCGTCAGCTTGCCGAGCCGCACGTAACGCGTCCCGCAAGGCACGTCGAGCGTCTCTCCGGTGCTTCCGGCGAGCGAGCCGTTCACATACACCGACGCGCGCTCTGGCGAATTGACCGTCAGGTGGCCCCGGCTCGGCGGCAGATCCTCCGCCTTGCCTGCGGCCGGCGCAGCGCTCGCCTCGGGCGCAGCGCTCGCCTCGGGCGCAGCGCTCGCTTCGGGTGCAGCGCTCGCTGCCGGCGTCGCGGTCTCGGCCGCGGACGGTGCAGCGGGCGCCGTCTCGGTGGGCGCGGCGGTCGGCGTCGGCGCGGTGGCCGGCGGCTGCGCGGTCGCGCTCTGGGTCGCTCCCGGAGACGTGTCGGGGGCGACGTCGGGGAGGGGCGCGGGCTCGGGGTCAGACACGCTGAGCCGGTACGCGACCGCTGCGCCGCCCACGAGGAGCGCCACGGCGGCGATCACGATGCCCACGCGGGAGCGCGGGCGCGGCGGCGGTCGCACGGTGATGCCGGCGTCCGCGGCGGGCCGCGTCGTGACGTGGTCGGAAGGCTTCACGTCCTTGTCGGCCGGGAGGGGCGGGTCCTTGGTGATGACCTTCGGGAGAAGGTCGCGGTCGGCCGCCTTCGGCCTGGACCTGCGATCCGCTTCGTCGCTCGCGTCTCTGGACAGCGTTCCAGGCGACGCATCGCCGGTCTCTTCCGCGACCGAGCGCGCGACGGCCTGGGCTTCGGACCGCGCGGAACGGATCGCCGTCTCCTCGTCTTCGAGGCCCTCGGGGCGAGAACGAATGACGGTGGGCTCGTCCTCGAGCATGCCGCGGATCACGGTCGGCTCGTCGTCGACCATCTCGCGGCTGAACTCTCGCTCGGTGGCAGGCTCCCCCATCGCGCGCCGCGTGGCGGCGGCGATCGGATCCGGCGCCTTGGGGGTGACCGGCTCACCAGAAGAGGACGGCCCACGGGCAGTGACCGCCTCGAGCGTGGAGGCGTCGTCCGCGGCGGCCGACGCGGTCGTGGCGTGTACCTCCGCGCGGTCAGGCAGGGATCTGCGCTCCGCGCGCGCCTCGGGCACCGCGGCATCCGGCGCCGCCCTGCGCTCGGCCGGGAGCTTCAGCGCTGCAGCGGGCTTCTGGCCGGGTTCCGGCTCGTCGGGGAGGAGCCCTGCGAACGAGAGCTCGCTGTCGCCCTCCACCACCTTCGGCCGCGCAGCGACGTCCTCGTGAGGGAAGAACGGCTTCGTCTCTGCGCGCGGGCTGGAGCCCCGGGCCGGGGGCATCGCCGGGCCTGCACCGGGCGCGTCCTTGCCCAGGGCAGCTGACCTGGCCGCAGGCGCCGTGACCTTGGCCGCGGTCCTGGCTGCCTCTCTCGGCTTCAGCTCGGCCGCCTCCGCGGGAGGGCGGAAGGTCTCCTGAGCACCGGCGGAGGGGCCGGCGTCAGCCCGCGGGAGATCGATGGAGGCGGCGGGCCTCGCGACCGGCTTCCCGGGTGAGCTGGGAGGCGGCGCAGGGTTGCGCGCCGGCGTCGCCGCAGCCGGCTTGACGGCCGCGGCCTTGACCCCGCTCGCTGCGGGCGTGGCCGCTGCGGCCGCCTTCACCGGCGGCTGTTGCGGCGTCTTCGCCGGAGATTGCTGCGGTGCCTTCGCGGCCGCTCCGGGCTGCTTCGCGGCGCTGGCCGCCGCGGTCTGCGATGCCTGCGCGGCCGCCGGGCTGAAGGCGTCGATGCCACCGACGTCGTCCAAGACGGGCTCGATGGCGCGCGGCGCAGACGGTCCGCTCGAGGCGACCGCTGCCGGCCGTGCTTCATTCGCCGGCGACGTTTCCGTCGAGCTGAACCTGGGGTCGGGCGAGGCCGCGCCCGCCGTGTCGTTGGCGATGGCGCCGGGCGCCTCGCCGCGATGCGGGACGAGCTCGGCGGAGGCCGCGAGCTGCGCCCGGGTGCGAGGCGCAGCGGCGTTCCGCTGCACCCGGTGGAGGAGCGCTTCGAGGGTGGCGACTTTTTCGGCGACGTTCACGCCGCGCCAGCATATCGCGGCTCGGCGCTCGTTACATCATTCGCGGTGAAGGGGCGCGATCGGGCGGGCTCACCGGCGGAAAATCCCGCTGGAAGGGGTCAGAGGGTCTCGAGGTAGGCGACCAGATCGTCGAGCTGGGCGTCCGAGAGCTGGGACGTCTTGCCGTGCCGGTCGCCGCCACCGCAGGCGGGGTTGGTGAACCGGTCCTTCAGCGTCGGCGCGCATCCGTCGTGCATGAACGGCGCGCGCGCGCCGATGCGGACCAGCGACGGCACCTGGAAGGGCTTGCCCGTACCGACGTCGAAGGAGTCGTTGGTCGTGAGCTGAGCGCCCGCGTGGCAGCTCGCGCAGTCGACGGCCTTGTCGTGGAAGAGGGCCTCGCCGCGCGCGACGGCCTCTGCGTCGGGCGCCGACGACACCGGCGGAGCGGGGAGGCTGTCGATCCACCGGGCGAAGACCTTCACCCGGCGCGGTCCCTGGTGCATGCCGCCCATGCGCCGCTCGAAGACCTCGTCCATGATGGCTTCGATACCCGACATATCGCCGTCCCAGTGGAACGGCGCCGTGTTGAGGATCCCGCCGCTGACGAACTGGGTGCGCCGCGGTCCGATGGGGTTGAAGTGCCAGGTATGGCTGTCCTCGCCTCCCTCCGGATGGCACGACGCACACGCCATCGGGCCGGCAGTGTTCCGGTGGAACATCTCGTGGCCGGTGTCCCTGCGGCTCTCCCCGGGGAGCGTGATGACCTTGGCGACGCGGTTGCCGGCGGTGTTGGGAGCCCCGAGGACCTGGATGCCCGCGGGCTCGCGGGTCTGCACCACCACGGAGCCGCCGGCGAACGCGACGGCCGTGGGCTCGCCTTCCACGACCACGCGCTGCTCCGCCTCGACGCACGTTCCTTCGGGGGCACCCATCGTCACGTTCAAGTTCGCGCGGCTGGTCATGAGGATCTCGCTCCTGCCGGCCGCGACGACCGCATACGAGAGACCGTCATCGGACACCGCGACATCGACCGGCAGGGTCGCGGAGGGGAGGGCAGCGGCCAGGTTCGGCTGGCCGTCGGAGTCGGGCGTCCCGACCTCCGAGACCGTGCCGTGGACGACGCTCCCATCGCATCCGCCGGAGCTGTAGCCCCCCTCCACGATCTCGACGGGCGCGATCAAGGCGCGCTGGTGGACCATCGCGATACCGCCTGTCGGCAGCTTGATCGTCCGCCAGGCGACGGTCGGCGCGAACTCCTGCCCGAACAGGTTGAAATTCGGGAGCTTCTTTTGCTCCATCACGATGCCGTCCGCCCCGATGGTGAGCAGCTCGGCAGACCGGAACTTGCTGACCAGGAGCCGGTCCCCGTCCACGACCACGTCGCGCAGGTCGCGATCGAGCTTCAGGCGGCGCGTCGCCGCGCCGGGACCGGCCGGGAGCGTGACGAGCTCGCCGCCGAGGCACGCGACATGGAGCGCGTCGGTCTGCGCATCGTAGGCGACCCCCCGCGGGGCCGGGCACACGTCGCGCCGGTCGATGATCGTCCCGCTCTCCGCGTCGACGGTCACGATCGCGCCGCCGCGGCGGAGCGCGACGTGGAAGCGACCCGCGTCGTCCTCGACGACCCTGCCCGGCTCGTCGCCCTTCTGCAGGGCGATCTCCGCGGTCAGCTTCTGCGCCTGGAGATCGACGATCCACACCCGGTCGCGATCCGGATCCGCGGCCACCGCCCGGAGGGCGCTCTTGCTCACGGCGAGCGTTCCGCCGCTGATGGCGGGCGGCGGCTCCGCCGCGACCGCGACGCTCCCAGGATCGCCGATGTCGGGGGTGTCGTCCTCACCGAGCTCCCACGGGGCGCAGGCGGCAAAGGGTGATGCGATCACAAGGATGGCGAGGAACGGGGAGAAGCTGCGGCGCGACGCAAGCAGTCGATGCATGAGGGCCTCCGGTCCGCCGCCAAGCAAGATGGCGGCCACTTCATTCGATGTTCTTCCATCCGATCGCGCGCGGCAATACGTGTTGCCGCGGAGAGAGCGACGTATTCCTGCCGTCCATAGCGAGCGTGAGCGGGGGTTGGATGGCGTGTCTGGCGAGGGTCCCGTGCTGCGCATCGGTGATGACGTCCCTGCTGTCGTGGCCCATTGCGGCACGGCACGACGAGCGCGCCAGACCATCGTGTCCGGCGCGGCCCGGGACGGTTCCCGTCGCGGTCGCGGCATGACGCGGGCCTGGGGGCGCAGGCGCGCCGTGGGCTGAGAGCGCGGGCTTCCCGGTCACCTTCGCCAGACGGCGAGGCGAGCGATCGCCGAGACGCGATGCGTGGGATCGCCTGTGACTTGACGGGTGCTCTCGCCGCCCATAAGTGACCCACCGGTCATGAAAAGCACCGCACCCTCGTCTCGACGCAGCATCTCGCTGGCTTCGACGCTCGCCGGGCTGCTCGCCCTCGGGCTCATCGCCTCACCGGCCGCGGGGCAGCCGGCCGCTCCCCGACCGGCGGCTCCGCAGCCGGTCACCCCGCCGCCCACCCCGGCGCCTCCTGCCGCGGGCCAACCGCAGCCTCCGGGGGCGGCCGTCGCTGCGGCTCAGCCGGCGGCGACGAAGGCCGATCCGCTCGCCACGGCGCTTGCGCCGCAGCCGGGAGGGCTGACGCCGGACGACGTCGCGAAGGCTGCGCTGCGGACGCGTGCGTCGCTCCGCGCCAAGCAGGCCGATCTCCGCGCGGCCGCTGCCAAGGTCGATCAGGCGATGGTCAATTTCTTTCCGCGGGTGACCCTGACGGCGACGTACACGCGTCTGTCTGAGGTCGAGAGCGCAGGGCTCGGGGGCGTCGTCGGCGCGCAGAACACGGGGCTGATCCAGGTCGGTCCGTGTCCGCCTGGCGTGCAAGGGCAGTGTGTCGTCGACAGCGGCGGTCAGCCGGTGGGGGCAGCCTCGCTGTCCTTTCCGGCGCCCCTCAACAGCATTTCGCTCGCGGCGAATCTCGCCGTCCCCATCTCGGACTACGTGTTCCGCATCTCCCAGGGATATGCGGCTGCGTCCCACGCGGAGAGCGCGAAGAAGCTCGAGCTCCAGGCGGAGACGCTTCAGGCCGCGGCCGACGCGAAGGTCGCATTCTTCAACTGGGTCCGCGTGAGGGGGCAGGTCGTCGTCGCAGGTGAGGCGGTGTCTCAGGCGAAGGCGCACGTCGAGGACGCGCGCCGCACTTTCGAGGTGGGTCTGCTCTCACGCGCCGACGTGCTCCGGCTCGAGGCTCAGGTGGCCGGCGCGGAGCAGGTGCTCAACGAGGCGCAAGCCGCGCTCCTGGTCGCGGATGACCAGATCCGGATCGCGCTCGGCGCCGCACAGGACAGGCCGCTCACGCTGGGGATCGACGTGATGGGCAGCGCGCCCGCGAAGCCTCCCGCCGAGGCGCTCCCGGCGCTGGTCCAGGAGGCGCTCCAGAAGCGCCTCGAGATCCGAGCGCTCGACGAGACGCAGTACTCGCTCGAGAAGGCCGAGGCGGTCACGAGGGCCGGCTACTTTCCGCGCGTGGATGGGTTCGCCGATCTCACCTACGCGAACCCCAACCAGCGTGTCTTCCCGACGCAGGACAAGTTCGCTCTGACATGGTCCGCCGGCGTCCGCGCCACGTGGGTCGTCAACGACATCTTCACCACCGCGGGCGCTTCCGCCGAGGCGAACGCCCGCACCACGCAGATCGCGGAGCAGAAGGCCGCGCTGCGCGACGCCCTCCGCCTCGAGGTGGTCTCGGCGTATTCCGAGCTGAGCAAGGCCGCGAGCAGCATCGAGTCTGCAGAGCGCCAGCTCGCGGCGGCCACGGAGTCGATGCGCGTCCGGTCGGAGCTGTTCCGGGCAGGGCGAGCCACGAGCGTCGACGTGGTCGACGCCGAGGGCGAGGTGACGCGCGCGCGGCTCCAGCAGCTCAACGCGCGTGTCGGCGCGCTCGTCGCCAAGACCCGGCTGGACCACGTGGTCGGACGCGACGCGAAGGACCTGAAATGACCTCGCTGCGCGCGTCTTCTTCGCTTGCGCGGCCCTCCTGGCCGGAGTAGGGAAGGCGTGCGCCGCTGCAGCGCGGGTTCCTGCGGCGCCTTTGTCGACACCGCGGCAATCACCCGCATCATCCCTCACCGGCCGAGGCAGCGCGTCCACGGTGCGCGCCCGGTCCGCCCGTCATGACGGAGCTTGCGCTCATCATCAGCGGCGGCCTGCTCGGGCTCGCCTTTGCGGCTTACCTCGCTCGCTGGGTCGTCGCACGCCCCGCGGTCGAGCCCGAGATGCAGCGCATCGCCGCGATCATCCAGGGGGTCGCGGAGGCGTACTTTCGCCGCCAGAGCAGCGTGATCGGCGCGGTCTCCGCGATGCTCGGAGGCGCCATCTTCCTCGCTTACGGCCTCCTCCGGCGCACCGGGGAGAACAACCCGGTGCCAGCGCTGGAGCTCGGTGTCTGGCTGACGCTCTCGTTCGCGGTCGGGGCCGCCAGCGCGGTCGCGACCGGCCGCGTCGCCGCCTGGATCGCGCCCCGCACCAGCGTGCGCGCCGCGAGTGGCGCCCGCCGCTCGCTCGATCTCGCCCTGCAGATCGCCCTCCGTGGCGGCGCCGTGTCGGGACTCTTCGTCGCGAGCATGAGCCTCCTCGGCCTCGGAGGCCTGTTCGCCGCGGTCCTCGCGTTCCGTGGCGGCTTCGGCGCCGAGCCGGCCGAGGCGCTCGCGCTCGCCCCGACCATCCCCTGGGTCATCGCCGGTTACCCGCTCGGCGCCTCCTTCGCCGCCCTGATGGCGCAGCTCGGCGGCGGCACCTTCTCCAAGGCGGCCGACCTCGGCGCGGACCTCGCCGGCGCGGAGGTCGGGCTCGACGAGGACGACCTCCAGAACCCGGCCACGATCGTCGACCTGGCAGGTGATACGGTCGGCGACTGCGCCGGGCGCGCGGCCGGCGTCTTCGCCTCCACCGTCACCGAGAGCGCGGGCGCCATGGTGGTCGGCGCGATGCTCTTCCGCAACAACGCCGGGCTCCCGAGCGCCCTCGCCGTCGTGCTCTTCCCGCTCGTCAGCCGCGCGTTCGGCCTCATCGCGACGCTCTTCGGCGTCATGGTCGTCAAGACCGACGACCGCGAGGACGCCTTCAACGCGCTCGTGCGGGGGCTCTACGTCACGGCCACCCTCCACGCCGTCGGCATCGCCGGGGCCGCCAAGTGGCTGCTCGACGCCCACTGGGTCATCTTCTTCGCCTGCGGCGTGATCGGCATCGTCACCGGCATCGGCGTGCTGCACGTCACGCAGTACTACACCGAGCAGCGGCACCGCCCGGTGCGCGAGCTCGCCGAGGCGGCCCGCAGCGGCTCCGCGATGGCGGTGCTGCGCGGGCTCGCCATCGGTCTCGAGAGCTCGGTTCCCCCGCTCCTGGTCGTCGTCGGCGCCACCTTCGGCTCCTACCTGCTCGGCGCCCGCTCCGGGCTCGCCGGGGGGGGCCTGTTCGGCACAGCGGTCGCGACGATGGGGATGCTGGGCACCGCGGGGTACGTCCTCGCCATGGATGCGTTCGGCCCCATCGTGGACAACGCGGGCGGCATCGTCGCCGTGACCGTCGCCCGCGAGCGGCCGGACGTGCGTGGCCGCACCCTCGTGCTCGATGCCGTCGGCAACACGACCAAGGCGCTCACGAAGGCGTACACGGCCGGCGTGGCCGCGCTCGCCTCGCTGCTGCTCGTCGCCGGCTACCTCGATGAGTCCCGGCGCCGCGCGTTGACGTCGAGCGCGCCGATCCGCGGCGAGACGACCGCGATGGTCCTGCGCCTCGACCGGCCCGAGGTCTATCTCGGCGCCCTGGTGGGGATCCTGCTTGTCTTCTGGCTGGCCGGCCGCTGCATTCGCAATGTCCTCCAGGCTGGCCGACGCGTCCTCGACGAGGTGAGGCGCCAGGCCCGCGCCCGCCCGCCGGGTTTCGTCGGCGACCACGAGCCCTGCGTCGAGATCGTCTCTCGGGCCGCGCTGCGCCATATGATCGCGCCAGCCCTCGTCTCCGCGGTGGTGCCCGTCGTCGTGGGACTTGCCTTGCGCTTTGCAAGGACGGAAGATAATCCTCTGGTCGCGGCCGATTCAGTCGCGGCCTTGATCATGGCCGGGACGGTCGCAGGCGTCCTCGGGTCGCTCTTCTTGGGGAATACCGGGGCGATCTGGGACAATGCGAGGCAGTACATCGCGACCGGCGCGCACGGTGGGCGCTACCTTGTCGACGAGACGGGGGCGCGGGCGGACAACCCCACCTATGGTGCCGCCGTCGTTGGCGACACGATCGGCGATCCGCTCAAGGATGTGGCCGGTCCCGCGATCCACGTGCTCATCAAGATGCTCCCCGCCGTGATCATCGTGTTCTTGCCGTTCTTCATCTGATGACGGTTCTTCACCCAGCGGGATTTGCCAAGAGATCCCGTTCACCCGACCCATCCCGGCGAATAACCGCCGCACCTGTATCCCGAGCCCACGACGTGCCGCCTCCGATCTCCGACGCACTCTCCACCCTCAGCGATCGTGGCCTGCGAAGGCTGCTTGGCGCCCGCACCTTCCTCCGCGGGCTGGAGTACTTCCGCCGCCGTGTCGTCGAGGACATCTCCATCAACGAGACGATGGCGAGCGGCACCGTCCGCGCCGCCGACTCCGAGCCGTATCCGGTCAAGGTCGAGCTATCGCCCGATGGCATCCAGTCGCAGTGTTCCTGTCCGGCGTTCCAGAAGGCTGGGCAGCACTGCAAGCACGTCGCGGCGCTGCTCATCAGCATCCGCGACCAGGCGCGCGGCGCGCAGCCGCGACGCGAGCCGCCGATCCCGGCGCTCGTCCCGCAGACCGCCCACGCCGGCGGTGACGCCCTGAAGCGTGTGCGCCGTCGCGACCGCCGCGGGCGCCTGGCGATCACGCCGTCGGCGCCCGTCCCGACCGTCGTCGGCACCCACGGGCCGCCGGGCTCATCCGTCGCCCTCGCGGCGCCGATCCTGGACGCGACGGCCAAGCAGACCGGGATCGGCGCCTGGCTTCCGCCCGAGGGCGTCACCGGGGCACGGCGCGTGGAATTCCGCCTCCACGTGCGGCAAGGGGCGCTGACCGTCACCGTCCTCGACGCCGAGGCGCGCGTCCCGGTGCTGCCCTCTGCGGCGCTCGCCTGGCAGGCGCTCTATCCGACGCCGGATCGCGAAGCGCTCCGGCTGCTCGCCCGGTTCGAGAGCGGCAACCCGCGCCACCCAGCCGTCGACATCCGCGGCGAGGACGTGGCCGAGCTGCTCCCGCTGCTCGAGGGCCAGCGCGTGCTGCTCGAGCCGGCCCTGATGCAGCTCCGCTTCGGCGACGACAGCCTGCGGCCGCGCTTCGATCTCGAGACCGTCGGCGGCGACACCATCATCGTGAAGACGAGCTTCGAGCGGGGGAACGACAAGCGCCGCTTCTCGCTGCTGCAGGGCGGGTGGTTCGAGGGCTGGCCGGGCTGGCACATCGACACGCAGGAGGGGCTCGCGCGCCGCATCGACAAGCGCGTCTCCCCCGCGGCGATGCGCCGCCTGCTCCGCTCGCCGACCATCGGCGAGCCGATGAGCGAGCTGGCCCGCATCATCATGCAGGGGCTGCCCAAGATCGCGCTCGAGGTCGGCGCGGAGCTGCCCGACCTGAATCAGATCGCCGAGGTCGTCGATCTCGTGCCCACGTTCCGCATGCGCGCGGGCGGCTCGCTCATCGAGGCGCGCGTCACGCTGACCGCGGCCTACGGCGACGCCGAGGTCGCGGTGCGCGCCGACGGCATGTCGCCCCCGGTGCTCGTGCAGCCGCCCGAGGAGGGGATGAAGCGCGCCCGCTGCATCCGCGTGGACATCGCCGCGCAGCAGGAGGCGGCGAGCAAGCTGCTCGCCCTCGGGCTCAAGCCGGACGAGACGGGCCAGGGCTTCATCGCGAACGGCGACCAGGCGCTCACCTTCTGGACCGAGGGGCTCGCCGAGCTCCCCGACGACTGGGACCTCTTCGTCCCCGAGGATCTCGTCGACACGCAGGTGCGCGGCAGGCCGATCGGCGTGTTCGCCAAGGTCACCTCGGGGATGGACTGGCTGAACGTCAAGCTCAGCTTCGAGAGCGAGGGCATCGGCGTCGATCGCGACGAGCTGCGCCGCTGTCTCGCCGAGGGCAAGCGCTACGTCCGCCTCGAGGATGGGTCGTTCGCCGCGTTCGATCCCGACGCCGTGCGCGCGATGCTCGATCGCGAGGTCGAGCTGATGATGGCGGCCGGCAAGAATGGCCGGCTGCCCCTCGCGCAGGCCGGGCGGGTGCACGAGCTCCTCCAGCACGCGAGCGGATCGAGCGTGACCGCCTCCGCGCGCGAGCTGTTCCAGAAGCTCAGCAACATCGACGAGATCGGCAGCACCAAGCGGCCCAGGAACCTGAAGGCGACGCTCCGTCCCTACCAGGAGGCGGGCCTCTCGTGGCTCAAGTTCATCCATGACATCGGCTCGGGCGGCGTGCTCGCCGACGACATGGGCCTCGGCAAGACGGTCCAGACGCTCGCCCTCCTGCTCGCCGTCAAGCAGGAGGAGAAGCACATGCGCGCGCTGATCGTCGCCCCGACGAGCGTCGTCACGAACTGGGAGCGCGAGCTCGCCCGGTTCGCGCCGTCGCTGTCGGTCGCCCTCTGGCACGGCGCCGATCGCAAGGATCAGATCGACGAGGTGAAAGCCGCGGAGGTGGTGATCACGAGCTATGCGCTCCTCCGTCGCGACGAGGATTTCCTCGCGCAGCTCGACCTGAGCTACGCCATCCTCGACGAGGCGCAGCACATCAAGAACCCGATGAGCGCCACCGCCGCGGCGGCCAAGCGGCTCCGCGCGAAGCGCCGGCTCGCGCTGACGGGCACGCCCATCGAGAACCGGCTCTCGGAGATCTGGTCCATCTTCGACTTCGTCTCGCCGGGCCTGCTCGGCTCGCTCGACAAGTTCGAGGCCCGCTTCTCGCGCCCGATCGAGGCGGGCGACTACAAGACCGCGCAGCGGCTCCGCGCCGCCATCCACCCGTTCATCCTGCGCCGCACGAAGCAGGAGGTCGCCAAGGATCTTCCCGAGAAGATCGAGATGGATCAGATCTGCGATCTCACCGGCGAGCAGCGGGCGCTCTACCTGCAGGTCGCGCGCGAGGTGCGGGCGCAGGTCCTCGGCGAGGTCGAGCGCGTCGGCCTGGCGAAGAGCCAGCTGCAGATCCTCGCCGGCCTCACCCGCCTCCGGCAGGCGGCCTGCGACCCGCGGCTGCTCGGCTTGCCGCGGGAGTTCGGCGACGACGACTCGGGCAAGCTCGTCGCGGTCCGGGAGCTCATCGCGAACGCCGTCGAGGGCGGGCACAAGGTCCTCGTCTTCAGCCAGTTCGTGATGATGCTGAGGCTCATCGAGAAGGCGATGAAGGAGGATGGTGTCGCCTACGAGTACCTCGACGGCTCCACGAAGGACCGGGCGGAGCGCGTCGACCGCTTCCAGAACGATCCGAGCGTGCCGGTCTTCCTCATCAGCCTCAAGGCGGGCGGCACGGGCCTGAACCTCACCGCGGCCGACACGGTCATCCACTTCGATCCGTGGTGGAACCCGGCGGTCGAGCAGCAGGCCACCGACCGCGCCCACCGCATCGGGCAGACGAAGGTGGTGACGGCCTATCGGCTCATCGCCGAGGGGACGATCGAGGAGAAGATCCTGCTGCTCAAGGACAAGAAGCGTCAGCTCGTCGCCTCCGTCCTCAGCGAGGACGCGGGCGGCGCGAAGAAGCTCACCAAGGCCGACCTGGAAGAGCTGTTCGCGGTGGACTGAAAGAACGGCGGCGCGCAGGGGGAGCGCGCCGGTCGCGGAGCACCGGCCGATCCATGAGGGCGCGCAGGGGAGCGCGCCCTCATGGGGGCACGGGTGGATCCATGGCGGCGCTCGGAGTGGCCCTCGCGGGGCCTTCCGGCACCGCAGGGCGGGGGAGGGGGGCTACGGCTTGCGGCCGCCGCTCAGGACCATCAGGTGGTACTTGCCGAACTCGCTCTGCCCCAGGGTGAACAGGACCTCGATCAGGAGGCGGTACGGCGTGGTTGCGTCGGCGACGATGATCGCCTCCGACGACGACGGATCGAGCCCTTTCGCTGCGCGAATGGCCTTGTCCGTCTCGCGCGCGTGGGACAGGGCGTTCGCCAGCGGCACGATGTAGAGATCGTTCGGCCCGCTGCGCTTGTACTTTGCGTCGACGCCCGACTGCGCGAGCTGCTCGCGGTTGGGCAGCATGACGATCGGGGTCGGATCCTCGCCGACCAGGATCTGCGACTTCGAGACGATGACGACGACGCCCTCCTGGGAGGGCTCGGCCTGCATCACCGACTTCGGCAGGGTGAGGTCCTTCGACTGCGGGATGGATGCCGCCGACGATCCCACGCTCTTCAGCAAGAAGACGAGGATGATCGTCATCAGGTCGAGCATCGCCGTGATGTTCAAGAAGTCGATCTCGGGGTCCCGCCGGTTCCTTCGGATCGCCTTCCGGAGGGCCGCCTTGTAGCGGACGACGGTCGCCTTCGGCCGCGGGGCAGGTCGCTGCTCGGCGCTCATCGGGCCACCCCGAAGTGGACCTCCGGGAACAGCACTTCCCCGTCGTCGCTCCTCAGCGCATCCATCACGTCGATGATCGTCTTGTAGTCGATGCCCGGGTTCGCCGTGATCGTCACCTGCGTCTCCTCTTTGAACTCGGGGCGGGCGTTCTTGAGGCGCTTCGCGCACGCCGTGAGCGCGGGGTAGTCATAGCTGTCGTTCGCCTTCGGCACCGTGACCCCGCCGCCCACGTCCTGGCAGCCGGTCGCGATGTTGCCGCTCGACGTCTTCAGCGAGATCCCCTGGCTGGTGATGAACGCGGAGAGGTTCAACGCCTTGCTCGAGAGCTCGCTGCGCACCTTGCCGCCGCCGATGGATGGCGGGGTCGTGTCGATCGACGACACGAATGTCACCGACACGCTGGCGAGCACGAAGATGAGGATGTTCGTGATGATGTCGAGGTACGGAACGACGTTGAGCTCGCCGGCCTCCTCCCCGGCTTCGGGCTCCTTGGGCTGCGATAGGCGCCGGATCTTCGATCGCTGCGCCGAGCTGAGCGGGACGTCTTGCGGGTCCGCCATGGGCTAGTAGCCAGGCTTGCTGCTGATCGTGAGCAGGTTGAAGACGCGCTCGGTCGTCGACTCGAGATCGTGCTGGATGTTCTTGGAGCGGGTGTGGAGTAGCACGTGCGCGATCATGCACACGACCGCGATGGCGAGGCCGAACGCCGTATTGTACATGGCCTCCGCGATGCCGTTCGAGAGCATCCGCTGCTTGTCGGCCTGCGAGAGGCCCTGGGCGGCGATGGAGGCGAACGTGTTGATCAGGCCGGAGACCGTCCCGATGAGGCCGATCAGCGTCGCGATGTTCGCGAGCGACCACAGGGCGCCGATGCGCTTCTCCACGGCCGGCTTGAGCTCGGACAGCTTCTCGCTGAGGGCGGCGTCGATCTCGTCGGCCCCCTTGTTCGCGTGGGTCAGGCCGGCCTTGACGAGCTGCAGGATCGGGTAGTCGCTCGCGTCGCAGAGCTTGATGGCGCGGTCGATGTTGCCGGCCGCCACCAGCTTCTTGACCTGCGCGAAGAACTCCTTGGAGTTCACGCGGTAGCGTCCCAGCTGGAACGCGGTTCGTTCGATGATGATGGTCACCACGACCGCGGAGACGACCAGGTTCGCGATCAGGAAGGTCGGATTGTGCTTGATGGCCTCCCACATCCCACCTTCGCCACCACCCTCGGCCGCCAACATCAGCAGATGACGCATCCTCGAAGTCCCTTTCTCAGCGTCGTCAGAAGCCCGACAATCTCCAGGCGCGGCGACTATAACTGCCGCCCGATCCCGTGCGCAAGCTCGGCGATGCTGCCGCGCCCCGAGCCGCGAGGCTGGGATCGCCGAAAATCGCCGCAAGAACCAGCGAATCTCACGGCGAGCTCGCCCCGGCCACGCGGACGGGCGCCGTCCGCGCCGAGGCCGGACAGGTAGGTCCGGAGACCCCTGATTCGCTCCGGCTGCCGGCGTCTGAGCGGGCTACCGTGCTCTGCCATCGCCGCGTCGTCCGGGCGGATGAGTCGCTGCGCTCGCTCTCGGGTGATGCGGCTCGCACTGCCGCGGCGCGCGGTCGGGCCGGCGGTGGTCATGCGGGCGCTGCGCCCCCTGAAATTCGCGGCATCTGCCGCTGGTCGGCCCGCATCGCTCCCGGCCGATCATGACATAACCCCGCGATTGTTGTAAAGTTTTGCCCGTATCAGAGCGCTCACGTGTGGCCAAATCTCTCTTGACGGCGCCGGGTCTCAATCGCGAAGATGCGCGAGTCCCCCGGGCGCGTCGGCGTAGCTCGGCCACAAGGCGGCACGCTCTGCGGTGAACGGGGAGCCGCGCCTAGAGCCATGAAAGGGCCCCTGGCGACGACGCGAAGTCAGTCTTGGACGACAGGTGGGAGAGCTGGGACGGCGCCGCGCGCCGGCACCAGAAGAGACGATCAGGACTCTTGCAGAGGTCAGCGCCGCTCGGCTAGCGTCCCGTGGGCATCTCGCCAGAGAGCGACAGCAGCACGCCGTCCACGGCCAGCGCCGCCAAGCAAAATAGGCCTCTCATCCGTCTTTACGTGTGAGTGAAAGACTGCCGCCCCTCGGCAACACGAGTCTGACAAAGGGAACCGATCGAGTTGCGCGAAACCTCATCCCGGGGACGCGAGGCGAACTGGAGGACAGAAGCAATGCACGGAGCGTATGAAGCTTTCAAAGAGGGTGGGTGGGGTATGTGGCCCATCCTGTTCTGGTCGATCCTCACGATCGGCATCATCGTCGAACGCGCCCTCTACCTGTTCGGCTCGTCCATCAACAAGGACGTCTTTCTCGCCACCATGCAGAAGTGCATCCTGGCGGGTGACGTTGCCAAGGCCGTGAAGATGTGTTCGGCGGCGAACGCCCCGCTCGCCCGCATCGTCCAGGCCGGCCTTGTCAAGGTGAACCGTCCCGACGAGGAGGTCCAGGCGGCGATGGACGAGGCGGCTCTCCGCGAGCTGCCGAAGATCTCGGCGCGCACCTCGTACCTCGCGCTGCTCGCGAACCTCGCGATGCTCTCCGGCCTCCTCGGGACCGTGACGGGCCTCATCAAGTCGTTCGGCTCCGTCGCCGGCGAGTCGGTCGACCCCAGCCAGAAGGCCCGCGTGCTCGCGCTCGGGATCTCCGAGGCCATGAACTGCACCGCCTTCGGCCTCGGCGTGGCCATCATCGGCCTCATCGGCTTCGCCGTGCTGAACGGCAAGACGCAGCACATCGAGGACGACATCAACGAGGCGTCGGTGCAGATCCTCAACCTCGTCGTCGCGAACCGTCAGAAGGTGAATGTCGCAGCAGTAGGTCAGGCGGCTGCCTGATGGTCCTCGGCGGGCCCGGGTCGTCGAGCGCCCTCCGCGCGCGATGCCGCCTGGGCCCGCTCTCGCGCCTCGAAGCCCCGGACGGCGGCTTCCGCCGCCGGGGCCCCGGGAACTTCGGAAGAGCGACGAAGTCAGACCCAGCATGGTGGCCCACCGCGAGCTGCGGGCAGGGCGTTCCCCGGAACAACTTGGATAGGTGAGCTCAGGCTCACGTTGGGAAGGCAATATGGGCGGCGTAGACGTCGGCGACGGTGGCGGCAAGAAGCGGTCGACGAACAGCGATATCAACATGATCCCGTTCATCGACCTGCTGATGGTCACGATTGCATTCCTGTTGATCACGGCGGTCTGGGTCACCAACTCGCGCATGAACGCGGACGCCCAGGTCCCTGGCCCTCCGGACCCGAACAAGGAGCTCACCCCGCAGACGCCGGAGAAGGTGCTGAACCTCCACATCGGCGAGAGCGAGTTCGGGCTCGTGTGGAAGCAGGGCGCGACGGTGGTCAACGAGGTCAAGGTGAACAAGTCGCCCGTCGAGATCGGCGACGCGAGCTCGAAGATCGTCCGCTACCCCGAGCTGGCGAAGCGGATCGAGGAGGAGTGGAAGACCCACGGCGGCCACCGGGATCCGAGCGACAAGAAGCTCGACCAGGCCATCCTCCACACCGACAACCGGACGCCCTTCAAGGAGATCGTCGCGGTGCTCGACGCGCTCTACGCGCCCAAGCGCGAGATGCGGCTGCCCGATGGGAACAAGCAGGTCCCCGTGTTCAACATGACGTTCTCGGTCCGCTGAGGCAGGAGCGCGCACATGGATAGGTTCAATCCGAAGCACCACAAGAACCCCCACGCCCACGTGATCCACCAGCCGGGCCGCCGGCTGATGAAGGGCGTGCCGCTCCGGTTCGTGTGGAACAAGGTGTCCGGACACGGCGCTCGCAGCCCGAACGCGGGGCTCAACCTCGTGAGCTTCATCGACTTCCTCGTCGTGACCGTGATCTTCCTCCTGATGTCCTTCTCGGCGTCAGGCGAGATCGCCGTCGACAAGAACGTCAAGCTCCCGAAGGCGGAGAACGTCGAGGACGTCATCGACGCGCCGATGGTCGCCGTGAACGGCAACCAGATCCTCGTCGACGGCGCCCTGGCCGGGTCGACCCGCGCGATCGAGGAGCTCGGGCGGCTTCAGAAGATCGACGAGCTCTTCAACCTGCTCAAGAACAAGCGCGAGCTGTGGAAGCAGGTGCAGCCGAACAAGCCGTTCCCCGGCGTGTGCATCCTCCAGGTCGATCAGAACGTGCCCGCGCTGGTCGTGAAGAGCGTGTTCCAGACCGCGGCGTTCGCCGGTTACCCGAACGTCAGCTTCATGGTCAGCAAGCTCCCGAAGTCGCAGTGATCCCCGCTTCTTGACCTATCGAGCACAGAAGGATGGGGCACGCCGGGCGACTCCCGGCGGCCTCGGTCACCATGGAACGTGGTGGCTCCAGCGGCGCGCTCGGCGCGGCCTTCGCCTCTACGCGGCTCGCGTGGAGGAGGCTGCCTTGCTCGGGTGATCGGGCTGGGGCCTCCTGCGTGGAGCCTCTGCTATGTCCTCTGAACAGCCGCCCCGCGAGCGCGGCCTGCCGTCGGTCTACAAGGCGCGCGAGGCGCGCTCCAAGATGCGCTGGCCCCCGGCGAAGTTCTGGGGTTACACGGCCCTCGTCCTGGCGGTCTCGGCGATCCTCCACTGGAAGTGGTCGCAGGGGCAGATGGAGAGCGCGCGCCAGAAGCTGATGGCGCGCCAGCGTGCGGTCGCCGTCGAGCTCGGCCCGCGCTGGTTCCCCATGCGCGAGCGCGTGGAGGGCTGGACCCTCGATCTGGCGCGGAGCGCCGGCGCCGATCTCGTGGATCGGGAGGCGCTCAAGACGTGGAATTTCCGTGAGCTTGCGGGTATTTACCTGCGCCTCCGGGTAGACGAGGCCACAAGCGCCGACGCCGTCCGGAAGAACGCGCAGCAGTCGCTCCGCGACGCGTTCACTGCGTGTCTCTTGCGTGTGCCGAACCCGAACCCGCTGGCCGGCGCGGAGTGCAAGCGCACGCGGGACTGCCCCGCGGGCGAGTACTGCAACGAGGCGGAGCGCTGCTCCAGGCCCGCGCAGCCCTTCAACCTGCGCGTCGCCTACCGGACGATGCACGTCCTCTCGGACGAGTGGGTGCGTGACGCACAGGATGCCTCGAGCGAGCTCCGCTTGCGGCTGCTGGAGTCCAGCTTCGAGGACACGATGCGCGACGATGTTCCGCTCGCGGCGGAGCTCCTCACGCGGGCGCAGTATTACCTCCTCGTCCTCGACGAGCCGGCCGAGGGAGCGGCGAGCACCGAGGCGTTGCTCGGGGTGCCGCACATGGCGCGGGTCGGGGTGTGGCGGCTGTCGGACGGCAAGCCCATCCTGCGGGTGCGCCGCGAAGCGAGCGGCAATCTCATCGGCGGGACGCCCTCGGTCGAGGGGAGCGTGCTCGATGCACGGCAGCGGCAGGCGAACAGCTGCGCGCTCGCGCTCGCGGTGCGCGAAGCGATGGGCGACACCACGGCCGCGGTCACCGAGCCGCAGTGAGGGCGCGCCGCCCCCGCGGCGTGCGTGCCGCTCATCGCGCCTGCGCGCGTGAGCTCGCCTCGTAGCCCGCGTCGCCGCGAGAGCTCACGCGCGCTGCCGCGCCGCAGCGCGCGCTGCCGCGTCAGCGTACACGCGCGCCTCGGAGGAAGTCTCGCGCGACGATGTGCAAGTCCGTGAGGTTGTGACCTGTCGGGCCCGTCTCGACACGCGTGCCGAGCGCGCGGTGAACGACGGCGTCGTCGAAGCGCGCGAGCGCGGAGTCGATCGTGCGGTCGTCCATCGCGGCGGCTGCCGCGCGGGCAACGGCCGCTCCCGCCGCGCCGGAGCTGCCGTCGACGCCGTCGGAGGCCGCGCAGAGGAGCGCGACGTCCGGTGGCAAGCCGCGCAGGGCAGCGAGCGCGATCCATCCTGCGCGGCCGCCGGCGCCGCGGTGGGCCGACAGCGCCAGCGTCGGTTCGCACGGGATCACGGCCGCTTCACCGGGAGCGAGGGTGCGCGCGAGCGCGAAGCGACGCTCCACGATCGCGCGCGCGTCGCCGTCCTCGGCGGGGGCGGCGGTGGCGCGGAGCCCTGCCCTGCCGGCGAGGGCCGCCGCCACGCGCTCCGCGAGCTTGTCCGGATCGGCGAGCACGCGCGCTTCCAGGCGCCGCGCGTCCGCTGGCTTCAGCGACTCGCTGAACGCGGGCGTGAGCCGCGCGAACCGAGGGGCCCAGCGATCGAGCGCGGCGAGCGCCTCCTCCACGCGCGTCGGGTCCGGGACGGTGGGGCCCGAGCCGACGTCGTGCGGGAGTCCACCCACGACGTCGCTCATGAGCAGCGTCAGCACGCGCGCCGGGGCCGCCGCCGCCGCGAGCCGCCCACCCTTGATCCGCGACAGGTGGCGGCGAACGAGGTTGACGTCCTGGATCGGCGCGCCTGCTTCCAGGAGCTCGGCGACGACGGCCTGCTTGTCCGCGAGGGACACGCCCGGAGGCGGCGCGGCGAGCAGCGCCGAGGCGCCGCCGGAGAGGAGGGCGATCAACAGATCCTCGGGCCCGAGCGCGGCCGCGATGGCGAGGGCCGCTTCGGCCGCGTCCACGCTGTGCGCGTCGGGGATGGGGTGCGCCGCGCGCATCACGCGCAGCGGGCGCAGCGCGGCCTCCTCGGGGTCGGCCAGCGATGTCGTCTCATGGCGCGCGGCGAGCGCCGGGGCCGCGACGGTGATGACGAGCCCTCCGGCGATCCTGCCACCCCAGCGGCGGAGCGCCCCCTGGGCCATCCCGGGCGCCGCCTTCCCCGCCGCGATGACGAACACGCGGCCGCGGTGCGCTTCGGCCTCGGCGTCGAGCGCGCGCTCGACGAGCCCAGCTGGGTCGAGCTCTGTCAGCCCGGCGCGGAACGCGGCCACCAGCGCCGCGCGCAGCTCGTCGAGCGCGGCGCTCAACGGGTCCTCGCGCCGACCACGCCGCGCTGCGCCGCCCCCTGGGCGGGGGCGCGGTCGCCTGCGTCGACGAGGTGCGCGCGGAGGACGTGATGCCAGCCGAGCGTGACCGAGAGGAGCGCCCGCTGCGCATCGCGCGGGCCATCGTCGCCCGAGAGCTCCGGCCCGCGAAAGCGGAGCGCACCCCGCAGGCCGAGGAACGGGCCCGTGGCGTCTCCCAGGAGCGGCACGTCGAGCGACAGCGAGAGCTCCAGCCCGGGCTCCGCGGCGAGCCCGGCTCCGGGCGGCGCTTCCCAGAACGAGCCCACGCCGAGCGCCACGGAATCGATGAAGAGGTCGAGCCAGGGCGCGCTGCGCTCGAGATCGCTCGCATAGCGGGCGAGGAAGAGCGGCTGGATGAAGACGCCGCTCGCGATCGAGCGCGCGACGGGCGCTCCCTCTGCGCCGAGCGCGTCGGTGTAGTGCGCGTACACGCCGGCGGTCGAGAGGTACACCGCGGCGCCGCGCGCGCAGAGCGCCGGACCGGCGTCCGCAAACGAGGCTCCCGCGCCCGCGCGCAGATCGAGGTCTCCGTCCAGCCGGCCGTACGCGCCGTCGCCTTCCGCATGTGCCGTGGACGCCACCGCGAGCACCGCGAGCGCTGCGACGCTGGCGAGCGCTCTGGTGATGGCGCGGCGCGTGGGCTCGGACGATCCACGGGCTGCCTTGTTCCTGGTGGTCATCAGCGTATCAGCGCCTCCCGCACCGTATCCCGCAGCTCGGGCGCGAAGAGGAGCCGGGTGCGTGTCATCGTCTCGTTGCGCAGCCGATCCAGCAAGAAGGACACCTCGGCGGGGCGCCGCGGACGCCCTTTGGAGTAGACGACCATGAGCGACCCGTCGTCGGCGTAGGGCGTGTCCTCGGCCACGTCGACGCCGACGTACACCTCCGGGTCGAGCCCGGCGCTCTGCGCGATCTCGCGCACGGTCTCAAGCGCTGCCGCGCGCCGGGCGTCGCGCTCGGCCGGCGACTCGCCGGGCTCCGGGAACAGCTCGACCGACTTGAAGAGCGAGCGCACGCGCAGGCGGCGGGCGAGATCGGACAGCACGGGATCGGGCGCCGCTTCCCACGCATGGATGGCCCCGAGCAGGACCTGATCGTCGAGCTCGAGGTACTGCTCCAGGGTGGGCATCTCGCCGACGGCCATCGCGGCGACGGCCGCGGGGACCTCGGGGATCCGGTCCCCGGCGGCGAGGCGGGTGACGACGCGCCGGAGGATGGCGCCGATCATCCACTCCGCGCTGCGCGTCGTCTTGTGGAAATAGACCTGCTGAAACATGAAGAAGCGGGCGAGCAGGAACGACTCTATCGCGCTCATCCCCTTCGTCCCGTCGATGGCGAGCGCGGGCGCTGGCGGGGCAGACGCGGCGCCGCCGCCGGGCATCTCCACCTGGACGTCGCTGAACCTGAGGCTGCGGAGCAGCCATGGCAGGTCGTACTCGCCGTACCTGACGCCCGTCGCGTGCGCGTCGCGGAGCAGGTAGTCGCAGCGATCGACGTCAAAGGTGCCGCTCACCGCCTTGGCGAGGTACGGTAGCTCGTGCCGTCCGCCGATGAGGTCGGCGACCCGCTGCGGGAGGTAAGGATCCTGGCGCACGAGCACCTGGTGCACGTCCGAGGACGGGTCGAGCAGGATGCGCTCGGTCCAGCGCTCGTGGTGGAGCGCACCCGGCATGGCTTCCTCGAAGAGATGCGACAGCGGGCCGTGGCCGAGATCGTGCAGGAACGCTGCGGCGATCGCGTCGCGCGCGCGGTCGCTGGTCACTCTCTGCCAGAACGGAAGGTCGCGATCGATTTGACGGAGCCTCGCGATCAGGAGGCGCATCACGTGGGCGGCCCCGAGCGCGTGCGAGAAGCGGGTGTGCTCGGCGCCTGGGAAGGCGAGCGACGTCAGCCCGAGCTGACGGATGCGCCGCAGCCGCTGCACCTCGCGAGCGCCGAGCAAGCGCGGAACGATGGCCGCTTCGCCGCTCTCGAACTCGATCAAGCCGTGGACTGGGTCGCGCAGAATCAAGATGGGTCTCCACTCGACGCCATGGGCGCAAACGGCGCCGAGTCACTCAGGAGTCGCCTGATGGCGTCGATCTGCGGGCGTGCGCGCAGGGGGGAGGGCTCATTGCTTCGGGCGTGCGGTGTGGAGCACAGCATGGTGCGCCTCGAACAGGGGCGGGAAATCAAGGAGGTATGCGACGTTCCCACGTGGGCCCGCGGGAAGGCAAGCGCGGCTCGTCGCCGAGCCTTCCTGGTGAGCGATCCAGCGAACCGGTCGGCTCCGCCTGACGAGGACGGCAGGCGCGCGCCATCGAGGCGCCATGAGCGTGGCGTGCGACGGAATCCGCGCGACGGGGCCAGCCACGCCGAGGCGGAATCGCGCGGCGGACGTCGTGCGGCCGACGTCGCGGACGTCGCCAACGTCGAGCGAGGGGCCAATCGTGTCGAGCGTCGCGTGAGGCGAAGGCGCGCGTGGCGCACCACGGCACCGCGAACGCTGTCCCGCGGCCGCATGCGATTGCGTACGAGCGCGTGTGATTGCGTGCGGTTGCGTGCGGTTGCGTGCGGCTTCGTGCGGTCGCGGTACACGAGACGAGCGCGCGAGATGCGCGGCTGAGATGCCTGAGGCGAATCGGGCGAACAGCGCGTGACCATGCGAGGAACGTGCGAGGAACGTGCGAGGACGACGCGAAGAACGCGCGACGACGACGTGAACCACAGCGGCGTGAACAGACGAAGAACAGACGCGAACAGACGAAGAACAGACGCGAACAGACGAAGGACAGACGCGAACAGACGAAAAGGAGGCGCCGCGATGCCAGCGAGCGAAATTGTGATCGGAGAAAATTGTGTTCGGGGGAGGAAAGTGCTCGATTTCTTGAAGCTGGACGAGCATCCTGGTGTACGGTAGGAGGCTGACTATTCCGTTGGTTAACGCGGGTCATCGGATATCCGGGAGATCAAGTCGAGCGCATGACCACGACCAACGGACGACAGTCGGGGCGGGAGCATCCTGCAGATGAGGAGCAAGGTCGGGTGACACGCGAATCGGGAGGCATGGCGAGCAGTGATGATGCTGAGCTCGACGAGTCGCCGAGGCGGCTCGACGCCATCCTCCGCGCCCTCCCAGAGTCGGAGCTCAAGGGCCTCATCACACGCATGGGGATCCGTATCGACGCTGCGAAGCGCATCGACGCGCCTTCCCAGGCGGCGCGGGCGCTGGTCGGCCTCCCCGACGTGCGCGACCCGTCGCGGCTCCCGACCGCCAGCCGCGAGCTGCTCCATCGCATCGCCGAGGCGGGCGGCGTGCTCGTCGTCCCCTCGCTCCCGGCCGGCCTCGAGCCGCTCATCGCCCGTGGCGTCGTCTACGCGCGCAAGACCGACGAGGGCATCGAGCTCGTGCTCCCGGCGGCGTTCCTGGTCCAGCTGAAGAGCTGGGAGAGCGAGGACCCTCGGGCGATCCGGGCGCTGCTCGCGCAGGCGCCCTTCGAGACGATGAGCGCGATCGCGACGCACTACCTCGGCCGCCCGGCCACGCCGCCCATCGCGCTGTCCCTCGAGAACGCGTGGGAGACGCTGAGCGATCCGGAGCGGCTCCGCGAGGAGATCGATCGCCTCGCGCCCGTCGAGCGCCGCCTGCTCGAGTCCATCGAGGCCGTCGGCGGCGAGGTGGACACGCAGGAGCTTCTCGATCTGGAGCGGGAGCCGATGCGCCTGCGCAGCGCGAGCGGGGTGACGGCGAGCCGCCGCGGCGCGGGCTTCGCGCTCGAGCGCCGCGCCTTCCTCATCCCGATCCATCCGAACCGGCATGTCGTGCCGACCGAGGTGGCCGCCATCGTCGGCGCGGATCGCCGTCGGATGCGCGAGAAGCGGCGCGAGCAGATCCGGTCGTTCGTCCTGGAGGAGGATCACGCCCCGCGGCGCGCTCGCTTCGCCTCGGATCCCGGGATGCTCGCGCTGGCGCTCGCGTACTGCGTGCGCGAGCCCGGCAGCGACGTGCGCCCCGGCGTCGGGACGCCGCGCTCGCTGCTCGTCCGGCTCGCGCAGCGCTTCGGGCGGGACGTCGAGGGCGTCGCGCTCGTCGCAGCGCTGTCGCGCGCCGTCGGGCTCTGGGACGCATCCGCCGCGTCGCCGGCGACGCCGCCCGGCTCGCTCCAGGTGCAGGAGCTGACGCCGCTCCTGTTCACGACGTGGCGCCGCGGCGGCGCGTGGGATGAAGCGCGCGCCGAGCGGGAGGTGCTCCGGGTCGCGTCGGACAACCGCGACGCGAGCCCCATCGGCGCGCTCCGCGAGATGGTGCTCGATGCGCTGCACGACCTCGGCGAGGGCCGCTGGGTCCCCTGGCAGTCGCTGCAGGGCTACCTGGCGGCGGACGAGCGCATCGCCGGGGTCGAGCGGCTGGTCCGCCGCTGGGCCGAGCGCGCCTCGGTCGAGGCGCCGGAGGTCCCCGACATCACGCGGCGGATCGCGCTGGAGTCGCTGCCGGCGCTCGGGATCATCGATCTCGGCGGGGCCGAGGACGTGGCCAGCGCGGAGCTGGCGCTCCGGCTGACGCCGCGCGGGCGGGCGCTCCTCGCGGGCTCCGCGCCGAGCTCGGACAACAGCAAGAGCAAGTTCGTCGAGGCGCACGCGCTGCGCGTCGGCCTGAGCGCCAAGGTCGCTGCCGTGCTCGGGCTCTCGTCGTTCGCGGAGATGGGCCGCGTCGGCGATCAGGTCGATCTCCTGCTCACGCCGCCGTCGATCGCGCGTGCGCTGTCGGTGGGCCTCGACAGCGACGCCCTGCGCTCTCGCATCGAGGCGGTCGCGCCGCTGCCGGACACCATCTCGCGCATGCTCATCCAGGCGAGCGTCGTCATCGGCAAGGCGAGCTTCGTCGGCGCCTCCGGCTTCCTCTGGATCGAGGATCCCGAGATCCGCGAGCTGCTCCGCACGCGGAGGCCGGCGGCCGAGATGTTCGTCGATCCGTCGCCCCCCTCGGGCTTGCTGATCGAGGCGGGGGTCGATCTGGAGCGGCTCATCCGTCGCTGCCGCGCGCTCGGCGTCGAGATCGAGGCCGATCTCGGCAACCTCAAGGCGACGCGGCAAACCCCGGCGCACGGCACCGAGGGACCGCACCGGACCTCCTCGACGGCGAACATGCGCCGCTCCCGGACTCCGCCGGCGCGCACCCGTTGAGCTCGCTGTCAACCGGCATCGAGAGGCCATGAGCGCGGGCCGACCGCTGAGCCGAACCTGAAGGAACGGCCTGGCGGTCATCGGCGCTCACAATCGGACCGGAGGGGCGCGTCGTCCGCGGTGTGCCGGGAGCGCAGGCTGGCCCTGGGCTGCGCTTGATTCCGCCTGTTCCGCGCCGGCGTCCCACCTGGGAGGCGGTTTTTCGCAGCTCTTTGCATTCCTGCGGCGTGAGGGGAATCGCTTCGGAGAAGCGTGACGTGTATACCTTAGCTCGATGGCGTCGTCCTCTGGTGAGCCGGACTCGACCGAAGGAGAAGTCTCGGTCGGCCCGGAGACGGCTGCGTTTCCGCTCGGCCCGGGGGAACCGAAGGCTGACAACGTCTACACGATTGCGCCTGGCACCGTCATTGCGCGCAAGTACCGCGTCGAGCGCACGATCGGCCGTGGGGGCATGGGCCTCGTGGTCGAGGCGCTGCACCTCGATCTCGATACGCGTGTCGCCATCAAGTTCCTGCTCCCGGAGTTCATGTCGTACACCGAGGCGTCGGAGCGGTTCATGCGCGAGGCGCGTACGGTCGCCAAGCTGCAGACGCACCACGTCGTGCGCGTGCTCGACGTTGCCGCGCTCGACAGCGGCGAGCCGTACATGGTGATGGAGCTGCTCGACGGCGTGGACCTCGCGGGCCACGCCGCCGAGGCGGGCACGCTCGCGATCGGCGAGTGCATCGATCACATCGTCCAGGCGTGCGAGGCGCTCGCGGAGGCGCACGCGCTCGGGATCGTCCACCGCGATCTGAAGCCGGCGAACCTGTTCCTGACAAAGCGCCCGGACGGCGCCCCGCTCATCAAGGTGCTCGACTTCGGCGTCTCGAAGATCCTCACCGGCGACACGGGCAACGTCTCGCTCACGCAGACGACCACGATCCTCGGGTCCGCGCTCTACATGTCCCCCGAGCAGATGCGCTCCTCGAAGAGCGTCGATCCTCGCACCGACATTTACGCGCTCGGCGTGTGCCTCTTCGAGATCATCGGCGGCAGGCCGCCGTACGTGGCCGACAGCTTCCCCGAGCTGTGCGCGAAGATCTACACGTCGCCGCCCGAGGCGCTCCAGGACCTCCGCCCCGAGGTGCCGGAGGGCCTCGTCGAGGTGATCGAGAAGTCGATCGCGCGCGAGCCGGAGGATCGCTTCCAGTCGATCGCGGAGTTCGTTCAGGCGCTCGCGCCGTACGCCGCTCCGGGCACGCGCACGACCATCGGCGGGATCCTTCGCCAGCACGCCGTGGAGCTCGACCTGCCTCCGCCGGCCTCGCGGGCGGCCATGACGCGGACCTCGCGCGCCTCGCGCACGAGCAGCGGCGGGCCGTCGGTGAGCGACAGGGGCGCGCGCACGGGCAGCTCTACGCCTCCGGTGGAGGAAGAGGCCCCGCGCCGCGGGCGCACGCTGCTCTACGTGGGGGTCGGGGCCGTCGCCGTCCTCGTGGGCGCGTGGGGCGCGCTCCAGTTCCAGCGCAGCCGCTTCGCCGTGGGAGGGAGCGAGGCGACCGCTCCGGCGGACGCGCCTTCGTCAGGCGACACCGCGGCTCCCGGCGCGCCGACGGCGACGGCGCCTCAGGCGCCAGACACGGCCGCCGCGATCCCGACGGTGGCTGTCCCTGCGGCCACCGCAGCGATCGCTGACGCGGGCGCGAGCGCGGCGAGCGCGAGCGAGGTGGACGCAGGCGCATCGGATGCGGGCGTCAGCTCCACCGAGACAGCGGCGGATGCGGGGAGCGGGCCGTCCGCAGCGGGGACGGCGTCGCCGAGCGCCAGCGCTGGCAAGCCGCCGCGCGCCGGCGCGGGCGGGCGAGGGCGCACGCGCCCAACGGAAGCTGGGGGAGCTGCCGTGGATGCGCCGGCGCCGCCGCGCACCGTCACGCCGACCGTGAACGATGATCTCTCGCTGGAGACATGCACCGCCACGATGCCGGACGGCTCCAAGAAGGTCGTCCCCTGCAAGTGACGCGCGCCGGGGCCGCCCGTGTGCGGCGGGGCCTCTCCGGTCACGCCGGGATCGCGGCCGGATCGCGGAGGATCGCGCCGGTGAAGCTGGGGCGCAGGTAGAAGCCGCGCGGCAGCGCGGCGATCATCTCCCCGTCGCGTCCGAACGCGAGCGTCCGCGAGCGCCCGCTCGCGGCCTTCGGCCGCACCTGGAGCCAGCGCCCCGCGTGCGCGGTGAGCGCCTCGACGGCGCCGATGCCGATGAGCCCCATCAGGTCCTCGAAATCGGCGCGCAGGACGCGCTCCTGCGCGTCCGTCGGCTGCCAGAGCCGCGGGGCGCCCAGCCGTCGCTCCTCGCTCGGCCGGCCCGGAGCGGCGATGATCGGGACCCAGAGCACACAGGCGAGCTTCGCGCGAGCGCGCGACGTCTCCCACTCCGCACGATCTGCGTCCGACAGCGAGATCGAGCAGACGAACGTCGACTCCTGCGGCGCCCCGGTGACCTCGACGGGGATCGTCTTGAGCTCGATCCCGAGGTGGGGAAAATCGGGCCTCGATGTCGAGCCGGCCGTCGCGCCGAGCGCGCGCTCGACGAGCGCGCCGGCGGCGCCCTTCGTGCGCACGCCGCCTCGGGGCACGGCGCAACCGAGCGCGCGTGCGAGATCGGCGAGCGTCAGGCCGGCGAGCGCGGCCGCCCGGCACCGGAGCTCGGCTTCGTCGCGAGGCGGTTTCAGCGCAGAGATCAACGACGCCGCCCTTAGAGCATCGCGGGGCGCGACTCCAGCGCCCAGCCGCGATCGAGAAAGGTTGGCCGCCGGGGTGCGCCGGGACGTCGATGGGGATCGAGCAGCGCTGACCCGGGGGCCATGGCGGCCTGATACGCGGCCCCCCCGAACGCGCCGCCGAGAAACAACCTACTGCTTAAATCCTTCTTTGAGCCGACAGGATTCAGAGGAAAAACGCATCAGGAACTTCCTGTATGGACTTTCCGAGGTCCCCCGGTGCTGGGCCTGGCGGCCCGCTCGTCGTCGAGCGGCCATCTCAGGTCAGCGAGCTGGCCGGTGATCCGCAGCAGCATTTCCCTCAGGGAGGAGGCGTTCGCGCGATCGTTCGGGTTGTGTCGTAAACAGGCATACATGAACGCCGCGATGTCTGCGGTCCTCGGATCGTCGGCGATGCGCTTGATCGGCGCAGGGAGCCCGTCGTGCGTGACGTGCGCCGTGATGAGCGCGACCTCGGTGGGCGCGTCGAACAGCGTCTTGCCGGTGAGGATCTCGTAGGCGAGGCAGCCGAAGCTGTAGACGTCGGCCGTGAGCGGGGTGGGCGTGACCCCGGCGGGGACGACGCCCCAGATCTCCGGGGCGCCGTAGCATCCGGTGGCACAGCCGGGGCGGATGTGGCGGCCGGCGAGGCCGAAATCGACGAGCACGGGTTCGCGTCCCCCTCGCAGGATCACGTTCGTCGGCTTGATGTCGAGGTGTCCGACGCCGACGGCGTGCATGGCTTCCAGCCCGGCGAGGATGCCGTCGAGCAGCGCCACCGCGCTCCGCGAGGTGAGGCCTCGAGCGTCGAGCAGCTTGTCGCAGCGGATGCCCTCGATGAGCTCCATCACGAGGATCGGCTTGGGGCGGGCGCCCGCGTCGAACGTGACGAAGCCGGCGAGGTTCGGGTGATCGGGCAGCGAGAGCAGCGCGCCCGCCTCCTCCCGGAACAGGCGGAGGAAGTCGGCTTCCGAGACGCTCCTGGCCGCCGTGTGATCGTACTCCGGCACCTTGAGGGCGAAGCGCTCCGCCGACGGATCGTGTCGTTCCTCGGTGCGGGTGACGACGAACACCGTCCCCAGCGAGCCGCCGCCGAGCTGGCGGTGCACGTAGAAGCCGCCGAGCGTGCGCCGGCTCGGCAACCACGCGGGCAGCGGCTGCTCGGGCAGGGCGACCCCGCTTGGCGCGCTCTGCCGCCGGACCGGGAGCAGCAGGACGCGCGGCACGACGAGGGCGACCACATCGGCGAGCGCGCTCGGGATGCTCGCGCGCGCGGCCGAGACGAGCGCCTCGATCGGCGCGGCGACGCTCGGCTCCGCGTCGCCTTCCTCCTGCAGCGCGACCTCGATGGCGAGGCGCAGCGGCTCGGTCGCGCCGGAGGGCGCGGAGGCCGGGTGCTCCCCGCAGCGCCGGCGCGCGCCCGCGGTCAGCTGGGCGAGGCGCGTCAGGGCCTCCTCCAGGGCGGCGAGCGGCGAGGCGTCCACGTCGCCGTCACCCGCGCCGGTCAGCGCGCTGAGCGCGCGGGCCGCGTTCATCGCTCCGAGCGCGCGCGCGAGGCGGGCGAGCGCGCCCCGCACGATCTCCGTACGCTGCGACGCGCCCGCAGGGAGCGCCGTGACGAGCGCCTCGATGGCGGCGATGCGCTCGAGCGCCACGCGCGCGCGCTCGGCCTCGGCGAGCTCCGCGTCGAGGCCGCCTTGCCGGGTCGACCGGCGCGAGGCCGCGGCGTCGCCCTCCGGCGCGCGCGCGCCGCCCTCGCGCCCGCCGCGCGCGAACCGCGCGTAGGCGCGCAGCAGCTGGGCGACGTCCGGGTGCATGCTCGCCTGACCGAGCACGTCGAGGTCGTCGGGGTCGCCGCCGCGCATCGCCGCGTGCAAGAAGATGTCGGCCGCGTCGGCGGCGCCTTCGCGCACGAGCGCGTCGAGGCCGCGAGCGACCGAGGCGGCGATGGCGCGGCGGAGCGACGAGCCGCGTTCGGCGCGCAGCCGGTCGAGCAGCACGCCGATGGCGCCCGTCCAGCGGGCGAGCACCCGCGCCTTGAGCTCTGGCTCGCTGCCGAAGTCGGTGCTCTCGCCGTCGATCAGGTGGATGAGCGCGCGCAGGTTGCGCTGGTGCACGGTGACGTGCAGGGGCGGCGAGGCGCTCGCCCGGGCGGCGGGCCCCTCGGCGCGGAGCAGCCAGCGGGCGAGCCGCTCGTCGAGATCGTCCAGGGACGCGACCCCGGTCGCGTCCTCGCTCGGCCGCCGGTTCAGGAGGAGGAGGCTCTTCAGCAGGCCGGAGCCGAGCAGCTCGGCGTCCAGCTCGCGCACGAGCCCCACCGCGGCCCTGCGCGCCGCGGTGCTCTGCGCGTCGTCGTGCTCGCAGAGCTCGATCTCCTCGAGCGCGCCCACCACCTCGGTCGCGAGGGCGTAGGCCTCGAGCGCGCGGCCGTGCGCGTCGCGCGGGCCGGTCTCGACGAACGCCGCGACGGCGCTGTCGAGCGCGCCGCGCAGCAGCGCCACCCCGGCGCTGTCCATCGAGAGGTCGCGGTGGATGACGCGCGCCAGCGCCGCGAGCCCGTCGTCGCGGACGTGCGCGCTGGGCGGGGCCTCGAGCGCGTCCTCGAGCGCACGGGCGCAGCGCGCCGCGGCGCGGGCGCCGAACGGCTCGCCGCGGCTCATCACGCCGCGCAGCTCGCGCCGGAGCTCGACGATCGCCTCGGCGGTCGCCATCGGGGACGTGCGCGCGATCTCGTCGAGCAACGCGTCGGCGGCCTCAGGCTCCGCGTCGGCCGCGACGGGGAGCCCCCAGGCCATCGCCGTGGCGATCCCCGGGTCCGCGGCGAGCAGCGGGCTCCGGAGGAGCTCGATCGCGCGTCCGAGCGCGCCGTCCGGATCCACGGCGATGCTCGCGGCCAGCGACGCCGCGCCGCGCCGCCACTCGGTGGGGGAGAGATCCTGGGCGAGCAGCGCGCGCACCTCCTCGGCGAAGTCGGGCAGCACCCCGGCGAGCATCCCTCGCGCCGCGGCGACGTGGCGCCACACGAGCGGCTCGCGATCGGCGAGGAGCGTCTGCCAGGCGAGCGCGATCCCGTCGGCGCTGCGGTCGAGGTCGCGCCGCCGCCCGTCGCCGACGTTGCGGAACAGCCGGAGCGGGAGGTCGTCGCCCTGCATGGCCCGGCGGGTCGCCTCGCGGGCGGCGCGCTCGATCAGGCGCGCGGCGAGCCGTCGCTCCGGGAGCGAGCCGGTCGACGGCGCGGCGATCCAGTCGCGCGACAGCTCGCGCCGCGAGGCGAGCAGGAGCGCGAGCGGTTCGACCGGGATGTCGGTGCCGGCGGGGAGCCAGAGCGAGAGCATCACGCGGGCGCGGATCCCCGCCCCGGACAGGCCGCGGGCCGAGCCGGCCGCCATGCGCGTCGCGAGGGCGACGAACGTCGCTGCGTTGCCGGCATAGAGCTGTCCCAGGACGCGCCTGCCCAGCTCGCGCCGCTCCGGCCCGAGCGGGAGCGCCCCGGCGATCTCGTAGAGCGCCACGCTCGCCGCGGCCGGCGCGAGCCAGCTCAGATCGTCGAGCAGCCCGTCGGCCATGGCGGTCTGGACGCTCCGGAGCAGGCCATCCGGGCTGAGCGAGTCGAGCGGGGTCGATCCATCGAGCGCATCGACCAGCGCCAGCGAGGCGATCGTCTGCCGGAAGAGCGCGCGCCGGACGTTCGGGTCGTCGTGGGACGTGAGGTCGACGAGCCCTTCGAGGTATTCCGCGCGCGGTCGCATCGGCAAGTTGCGCAGTCTAGCGCGCCGACGCGCCGGCCCCCCTCCCGCGCCGCAGCAATCCTCGCCCGTCATGGAACCTCCCATCCCGACCCGGAGCGCGTGCCGCTCCACATGGCTCCGAGAGAGCTACCTCCCCCTACGATGATCGGACCGGCCGGAGGCGCGCCCCCGCCGCGCGCTCCGCCGCCTCGCCCCGGCGAGCACGACATGGCGGGGCGAGGAGCCAGCCCCGTTGATGCTCGATTTCGTGCAGAAGCGGGTCCTCTCGCGTCCGGCCGCCTGGGCTGTCGGCGCGCGCGTGGGGTAGATGGCAGAGGGGCCCAGACCGATCCACGCGCGTTGAGGACGCAATCCACGCATCCTGCGCAACGCACCGCACCCCACGGACCGACTGGGTGGAAGTGGGCATCGAAGTGAGTTAAGCGGCAGCGCGTGCGGGGCCTCGTCGCCCTGCGTGTTCGCCGCGCGACGCCGCGACCGAAGAGCTGGAATGCAAGGAGACGTGGAACAGGGCTTCTCTCTCGACCTCGACGCGTTTCGCGCGGCGTACTCACGGTTCCTCGCGCCGGCGGGGGACGTGGCGCCGCGCATCCTGCTCACGGGGCACTCCCACCAGGCCTGGCCGGATGTGGCGCGCGACGCGCTCTGCGCATGCTTCGACGACGCCGCGCAGCTCGTCGACGGCAAGTGGGACGCCGCGGTGTTGCCCAAGCTCGCGGCGGTCGGCGCGGCGATCCTGGAGCGGATGGGCTTCGAGCGCGGCGACGCCATCGCCTTCGGCCAGAACACCCACGAGCTCGTCTACCGGCTGATCACGTCGCTCCCTCGGCGCGAGCGGCTCCGGATCGTCACCACGCAGGGCGAGTTCCACTCGCTCAGGCGCCAGCTCGCCCGCCTCGCCGAGGAGGGCGTCGAGATCGACTGGGTGAGCGTCGAGCCGCGCCACGCGCTCGCCGACCGGCTGCTCGCCGCGCTCCGGCCGGGCACCTCGATGCTCGCGATCTCGGCCGTGCTCTTCGAGAGCGCGACGGTGGTGCCGCGGCTCGACGAGATCGTCGCGCGCGCCGCCGAGATCGGCGCCGTCCCGCTCGTGGACGCCTACCACGCGTTCAACGTCGTCCCGCTCGCGTGGGGCAGCGCGGCGCCTCACGTGTTCTCGGTCGCGGGGGGCTACAAGTACGCGGCGATGGGCGAGGGGATCTGCTGGATGCGCGTCCCGCACGGCTGCGGGCTGCGCCCCGTCTTCACCGGTTGGTTCGCCGACTTCGGCTCGCTCGCGGGCAGCAGCGGCGGCGTCGCGTACGCGCCCGGGGGCGCGCGATTCGCGGGCTCCACGTTCGACCCCTCCGCGCTCTACCGCGCCGCCGCGGTGATCGAGCACTGGGATCGCTTCGGCCTCACCGTCCCGCGGCTGCGCGCGATATCGCTCCGGCAGACCGGGCGCATCCTCGACCTCCTCGACGCCGCGGGCCGCGGCGGCGACGTCGTCTCGCCCCGCGAGCCCGAGCGCCGGGGCGGCTTCGTCGGCGTGCGCTCGGCGCGAGCGGGCGACGTCGTGGAGCGGCTCCGCGCCCGGCGCGTGCTCGTCGATGCCCGGCGCGACGTGCTCCGCATCGGCCCCGCGCCTTACCTCACCGACGCCGAGATCGACCAGGGCGTCGCGGCCCTCGTCGAGGAGCTAGGTCGCTAGCGCCCTGGCGACGTTCTCGTCGGGACGATCACGGTTCGCTGTGGACGCGCGGCGCGTCGGGGTACAGCGACCGGAGCCCACGCCAGGCGACGTCGGCCGCGCTCTCCGCGGGCTCGGCGAGATCCCACTCCAGGTAAAGCTTGTCGCCGTCGTAGCAGCCGAAGCTCGTCGACAGGCAGAGCAGCGGCTCGCGCTCGGTGGCATACCCCTCGCGCGCGACGTCGTGCCCGTAGATCGCCACGCGAGCGTCCGGGTCGATCGCGCGGAGGAAGGCATAGGCGCGGTCGCTCGATGTGCTCCGCGCCCAGAGCAGCGCGCCGAGCGTCCCGTGCAGGCTCATCTCCGAGAGCGGTACGTCGAGGAACCCGTCGAGCGGGAGCCGATCGAGATCTTGCCGGCTCTGGATGCGGGCGTGCGGCGCCGCGTGGAGCATGACCAGCCGGGCCGCGCGCGCGGCCGCCACGAACGGCCACCCGCGGAACCAGCTTCGCATCGCCAGCGTGTCCTCCGGGCCGAGGAGATCTTCGAGCCGCAGCGCCTCGTCCGGGAAGAATTTGGCCACCACCGGACCTCCCACGTGCGCGTGCTCGTGGTTTCCGAGCAGGTAGTGAACCCGGCCGGGGTGGCGTTCCGCGAGACTCCTCGCCTTTTTCAGCAAGGTCACGGAATCGCCCCGGTAGAACGAGCCCAGGTAGTCGGGCCATTCACCTTCGTCGAGCTCGGGCCCGTGGACCAGGTCGCCCGTGATCACGAGGACCGCGCCGTCACGGCCGGTCGCCGCGTGCTCGAAGATCTCGGCGATTCGCTCGAAATCCGCGACATTGCCCTGTAAATCGGTAGCGACGATGAGTCTGCCCCGATCAGGGAGGTCGACGACACGCTGCACGTCTCCAGCATAGCCGAACGTCCCTGCGTTCGCCTCGCGTGAACTGAGCCCATCCGACGCGTGAACGCCGGCCGGCTGCCACGCCACGCCCTCTGCCAGATCATCCAGATTTGACGAAGTATTACAATAGTACTGTGACTTGGCGGAGGTTCCCGCTCAGGCTAGGCTCGCAGTCGTATGCAAAACCGGAAACTTTCAGCGTGGGTGGACGAGGTCGCCCATCAGACGCGGCCTGATCGGGTCGTCTTCTGTGACGGCTCCGAGGCGGAGAACCGAACGCTGATCCAGGGGATGCTGAGCGACGGTACGCTCCTCGCGCTCGACGGGGAGAGATACCCCAACTGCTATCTTCACCGGAGCGACCCGACCGACGTCGCCCGGACTGAGCACCTCACGTTCATCTGCACTCGCGACAAGGAAGACGCGGGCCCGACGAACAACTGGATGTCGCCGGACGAGGCTTCGCAGCGGGTCGGACGGCTGTTTGACGGGGCGATGAAGGGGCGGACGATGTTCGTCGTCCCGTATTTGATGGGCCCAGTGGGATCGCCCTCGGCGAAGGTCGGAATCGAGATCACCGACAGCCCTTATGTCGTGGCGAGCATGCGGATCATGACCCGTATGGGCCGGGTCGCGCTCGATGCGCTGGGCAGCTCGGATGACTTCTGCAGGGGGCTGCACTCGCTCGGGGACCTGAGCCCCGAGCGCCGCTTCGTCTGCCATTTCCCGGCGGAGCGGCTCATCTGGAGCGTCGGCTCCGGGTATGGGGGCAACGCGCTGCTCGGGAAGAAGTGTTTCGCGCTGCGCATCGCGAGCACGATGGCGCGCGACGAAGGGTGGTTCGCGGAGCACATGCTCATCCTCGGCCTGGAGGACCCGGGAGGGCGGGTGACGTACGTCTGCGCGGCGTTCCCGAGCGCCTGCGGGAAGACGAACCTCGCCATGCTCGTGCCGCCGGCGTCCCAGAACGGGTGGAAGGTGTGGACCGTCGGCGACGACATCGCCTGGCTGCGGATCGGCCGGGATGGCCGGCTCTGGGCGATCAACCCCGAGGCCGGCTTCTTCGGCGTGGCGCCGGGGACGAGCTCGAGGACGAACCCGAACGCCCTGGCGACGCTGGCCAGGAACTCGATCTTCACGAACGTGGCGCTCACGCCGGAGGGGACGCCGTGGTGGGAAGGCTTCGACGGTCCGGTGCCGCCCGTGCTGACAGACTGGAGGGGACGCCGGTGGACGCCCGACAGCGGGGAGCCCGCGGCGCATCCGAACAGCCGGTTCACCGCGCCGGCCCGCCAGTGCCCGTCCATCTCGACGGAGTTCGACGCCCCAGCGGGCGTGCCCATCTCGGCCATCGTCTTCGGCGGACGGCGCGCGCGGCTCGCGCCGCTCGTCTGCGAGGCGCGCGGCTGGGCCCACGGCGTCTATCTGGGCGCGACGATGGCCTCGGAGACGACCGCGGCCGCCACCGGGAAGGTCGGGGTCGTCCGCCGCGACCCGATGGCGATGCGCCCCTTCTGCGGATACAACATGGGCGATTACTTCCGGCACTGGATCGAGCTCGGCGAGAACCGCGCGGCGTTCCCGAAGATCTTCCACGTGAACTGGTTCCGGCAGAGCGAGGCGGGCGCGCTCCTCTGGCCAGGCTTCGGCGAGAACCTCCGCGTCCTGCGCTGGATCGTCGCGCGCGTGCGCGGGGAGGCGAAGGGACACGACACCGCGGTCGGGATCATGCCCACCGACGGTGAGCTCGACACGAGCGGCCTCGGCGTGAACGACGAGGCAATGCGCGAGCTCTTCGCCATCGATCGCGACGCGTGGCTGGAGGAGGCGCGCGATCGCGAGGCGTTCCTGGAGTCGTTCGGCTCGCGTATGCCCGAGGCGCTGCTCCGGCAAAACCGGGATCTCATGGCCCGGATCCGGGCGTGAGCTAGCGCCGTCGAGAGCGGTTCACACGCGGTTCACGCGCGGTTCAGGCCACGCACCGCCGCGAGGTCCGAATGGCCCCGGCCCGAAGGCTCGCGGTCGCGACGCGCGAACCCTGCACAGGAGCACCCCGGTGCTCGACGCCCCAGGCCGCGCACGGCTCAGGAAGTGAGCCGCGCGCCCGCGCCAGCCCATGAACCGACCCGTTCGTCCGCGCTGCGTGGCGAGAACGGTCGGGAATGTCTTGACGCCGGCGCAAGTAGGCCCACACAGTTCTTTCAAAGAATTTTGAAACTTTCATGAGCCACGCAAGCGACATCCATCGCCAGGCGGAGCTGCTCGCGGCGGACGCGATCGGCGACGTCATCGAGCACTGGGGCTTTCGCCGGGTGCTCGGGCGGATCTGGACCGTCCTGTTCATTGAAGGCGGAGCCCTCTCCGCCGCCGAGATCGGCGAGCGTCTGCAGGTTTCTTCCGGCGCAATGAGTATGTCGCTGACAGAATTGCAAAGGTGGGGTGTAGTACGAAGAGTATGGAAACCGGGCGAGCGGAAGGAGTTCTTCGAGGCCGAGACGGACTTCTGGAAGATGATTTCCAAAGTGTTCGCCGAGCGCGAGCGGCTGATCGCCGACTCCGTGAGGGAGCGCCTCGAGCGGGCTTCGGCGCTGCTCGAGGGCCTGCCTCCCACCGACGCCGCCCGGTTCAGCCTCGATCGGGTGGAGCGGCTCCTCTCGTTCGTGATCGTCGCGCAGGCGGCGCTCGACGGGTTCATCAAGAGCAGGACCGTGGATTTCTCGCGGTTCGGGGATCTGGTCCGGTTCCCCATCCGCGCCGTGCGTTCCCGGCGAGGCGCCTAGCGGGACCGTGATTTCGGAGAGCTCGACCGTCACGGGGGCCCCGCGCGGTGCGGGGCGCAGCGTGCGCTCGTGCTTCCAGGTGGAGATGGGATGACTGCGACTACAACGTTTACTGGGACGGTCCAGCGGAGCGATGTCGTCTCGAGCCTCGGAGGCATGTGCGCTGGGCGAGGGCTCGACGCGCTCGCTGCGCGCCTCGCGGAGCTGAGGCGCCTGCTCGACGGGGACCTCGGCGACATCGAGCGTGAGATCGCGAAGGTCGGGCTGGACGGCGAGACGCCGGCGCACCGGAGCGCTCGGCACTTGCTCGGCCTGAACGGCAAGCGGCTGCGGCCCATCTGCGTCGCGCTGGCCTCCCACATCGGGAGCGGCTTCAACGACGCCGCGCGGACGTTCGCGGTCGCGGTCGAGCTCGTCCACAACGCGACGCTGCTGCACGACGACGTCGTCGACCTCGGCGACCGCCGGCGCGGCGCGGACGCGGCGCGGGTCATCTACGGCAACGCCGCCTCGATCTTCGGCGGCGACTACCTCCTGCTCGACGCGCTCTCCAAGATCCAGGCGGTCGGCATGATCGACGTGCTCGAGCGGGTGCTCCTCGTGATCAAGGAGATGGTCGTGGCCGAGGCGCTCCAGCTCGCGTCGCGGGGCCGCGTGCGCACGAGCTCGAGCGAGTACTTCCAGATCGTCGACGGCAAGACGGCGTCGCTGTTCCGCTGGGCGATGTTCGCAGGGGCGCGCGCGGGCGGCGTGAGCGAGCCGCTCTGCAAGGCGCTCGAGAGCTTCGGGACGAGCCTCGGGGTCGCGTTCCAGCTCGTCGACGACGTCCTCGACTTCGCCGGCGACCCGGAGGCGACCGGCAAGGCGCTGCTCACGGACCTGCGCGAAGGCAAGATGACGTACCCGCTGCTCCTCGCCATGGAGCGCGACCGCGAGCTCACGCCCGCCCTCGAGGCGCACTGCGCGTCGGAGGACACGGCCGTCGAGCCGGAGCTCGGCCGGCGCATCGCGCAGATCATGGTCGAGAAGCGCGTCGTGGACGACTGCCTGGAGCTCGCGTCCCGGCTCTGCGGGGACGCGGTGCGGAGCATCGAGCCGCTCCCGGAGAGCCCGGCGAAGGCGGCGCTGGAGGGGGTCGCGATGTCGACGCCCCGGCGGAAGCGGTGAGCGGCGATGACGAACCCCTTGATGCAGTGCGCGGAGCGCGCGCCCCGCTCGCGAGCGCGCGCGGCGCGCGGAGACACCCGATGAGCCAACACGTGTCCAGCCGGATCAGCGGCTTCTACAAGCGGTGCCTCGAGGAGCGGCTCCGCGCGATCCAGGCGCTCGGTCTGCTCGACGAGGAGGCGCTCGCGCACCTCGCGAGCGGGGGAGGGCTGCCGACGGCGGTGGCCGATCGGATGTGCGAGAACGTCATCGCGACGCACGCGCTCCCGCTCGGCCTTGCGCTGAACTTCCGCGTGAACCAGCGCGACGTGCTGGTGCCGATGGCGGTGGAGGAGCCGAGCGTCATCGCCGCCGCGTCGAACGCGGCGCGCATGGTCCGGCGGTCGGGCGGCTTCTCCGGCGAGGCGGACCCGCCGATCATGACCGCCCAGGTCCAGCTCGACGATGTGCCGGACGCGGAGGCGGCCGCGGCCCGGCTGGAGGCGGCCCGCGCGAGCCTGCTCGCGGCCGGGGACGCTGCCATCCCCAGGATGGTGGCGCGCGGCGGCGGCTGCCGCGATCTCGAGGTGCGCGTCCTCTCGGCGGAGCTCGGCGTGCTCGTTGTGCACCTCTACGTCGAGGTCGGTGACGCCATGGGCGCGAACCTGGTCGACACCGTCGCAGAGGCGGTGGCGCCGCTCGTGCAGCGCATCGCCGGCGGGACGCTGGGCCTGCGGATCCTCTCCAACCTGACCGTCCGCCGCCTCGTCCGGGTGACGGCCACCGTGACGGACGACGCGCTCGGGGGCGCGGACGTGGCGAGCGGCATCGCGCGGGCGAGCCGCTTCGCGGAGCTCGATCCGTACCGGGCGACGACCCACAACAAGGGCTTCATGAACGGGCTCGACGCGGCCGCGGTCGCGCTCGGGCAGGACTTCCGCGCCATCGAGGCGGGCGCGCACGCGTACGCGGCGATCGGCGGCCGGTACCGGCCGCTCAGCACGTGGGAGCGCATCCCCGGCGGGCTCGTGGGGCGGGCGGAGCTGCCGCTCGCCGTCGGCACGGTGGGCGGCGCGACCGAGGTGCACGCGGGCGTGCGCGCCGCGCTGCAGCTCGTGGGCGCGAAGAGCGCGCGCGAGCTCGCGGTGGTGCTGGCGTCCGTCGGGCTGGCGTCCAACCTGGCGGCGCTGCGCGCGCTCGCGAGCGAGGGCATCCAGCGAGGCCACATGCGGCTCCACGAGCGGAAACGCGCGATCGGGGCGGGGGGTGGGGAGTCCGCCGCGCCGCCGTCCGGCGAAGGCAAGCGGTTCGCCGCAGAGCGCGCCGAGGCGCCGCGCGCGGTGCACCAGGCGGGGGGCGGGACATGAGCGAGGCGAGCCAGGATCAGGCGCCGCGCGGCGGGCGCCGCTTCGGCACGGGCGAGATGTTCGACGGCATCGCGGAGCGGTACGACCTCCTGAACCGGGTCATCTCGCTGGGGCTCGATCAGGGCTGGCGGCGGCGCGCGGTGCGCTCGCTCGAGCTCTCGCCCGGCGCGACGGTGCTCGATCTCGCGACCGGCACCGCCGATCTCGCGATCGCGATCGCGCGGGCACACGAGGTGAAGGTCATCGGGGTCGATCCGTCGCAGGGGATGCTCGGCGTCGGCCGCCGGAAGGTGGAGTCCGCGGGGCTCGCCGGGCGGATCGATCTCGAGGTCGGCGACGCGCAGCAGCTCCGGCTCGGCGACGCGAGCGTCGACGCCATCTCGATGGCGTTCGGGATCCGCAACGTCCCGGATCGCGCGCGGGCGCTCCGCGAGATGGCGCGCGTCACGCGGCCCGGGGGGCGCATCGCGATCCTCGAGCTCAGCGAGCCGCGCAGCGGGCTCATGGGCAAGCTCGCGCGCTTCCACATCCACACGGTCGTCCCGTACGTGGGCGGCGCGATCTCCGGCAAGGACGAGTACCGGTACCTGCAGGACTCGATCGCGAGGTTCCCGCCGCCGGACGAGTTCGCGGAGCTGATGCGCGGCGCGGGGCTGCGCGTGCTCCGCGTGGAGCCGCTCACGATGGGCGTCGTGTGCCTCTTCGTCGCGACGCCCGAGGGGGCCTGAGGTGCGCGCCAGAGAGGGCCTCGGGGGGCGGTGATGGGCGGGTCGAACCTCCACTCTGCCTGGGCGCAGCTGTTCGTCCGCGCGCTCGCGCAGGCCGGGGTGCGCGACCTGGTCCTCTGCCCCGGCTCGCGCTCCACGCCGCTCGCGGTCGCGGCGATGGAGAGCGAGGAGGTGCGCTGCCACAGCGTCGTCGACGAGCGCGCCGCCGCGTTCTTCGCGCTCGGGCAGGCGCGCGTCACCGGACGGCCCAGCGTCTTCGTCTGCACCTCGGGCACCGCCGGCGCGCACGCGCTCCCGGCGATCATCGAGGCGCACCAGAGCTTCACCCCGTTCATCGCGATCACGGCCGACCGCCCGTGGGAGCTCGCCGACGCCGCGGCCTCGCAGACCATCGATCAGACCAAGCTCTTCGGCGACCATGTCCGTCACTTCGCCGAGCTCGGGCTGCCGGATCCGTCGCCCCTCGCGATGCGCGCGGTGACGCGCATCGCGGCCCAGGCGGTCACGCGCGCGCTGTCGCCGACGCCGGGCCCGGTCCACATCAACGCGCGCTTCCGCAAGCCGCTCGAGCCGGTCGACGCGGCCGGGTTCGAGCCATGGCAGGCAGAGTGGGAGGCGCTGATGCGCCGCGCCGGCACGCGGGTCGTGTCGGCCCGCGCCGGGGTCGATGGGCGCGCGATCGAGGAGCTCGCCGCGCGGTGCGCGCGCGCGGAGCGGGGGCTCATCGTGTGCGGCCCCGCCGAGAGCCGAGAGGACGACGGGCGCGCGCGCCGCGCGGTGCTCGCGCTCTCGCGCGCGACAGGCTTCCCGGTGCTCGCCGAGGGCACGAGCCAGATCTGCTTTGGCGGCCTCACCGAGGGCGTCGTGATGCCGGCGTCGTTCGATTCGTTCCTCCGCGCGCCAGAGTTCCGCGCGGCGAACGCGCCCGACCTCATCCTCGAGCTCGGCGCGCCGCCGACATCGGCCGGCTATGCGACCTACATCGCCGAGCACACGAGCGCCCGCCGCGTCGTCGTCTCCTCGCACGGCTGGAACGACCCGACGAGCGCCGCGGCTGCGCTCGTCATGGGTGAGCCCGTGGAGGTGTGCGAGGCGCTCGCGGCGCGCCTCGCCGGGGCGGCGCTGAGCCTGGGGCGCGGGCGGCGGGACTGGGCCGCGACGTTCGCGCGCGCCGGCGAGATCGCGGCGGCGCACGCCGCGCGCGCTTGCGTCGGGGACGAGCTGACGGAGGGCGCCATCGCCCGGATGGTGGCCAGCGCGTGCCCCGCGGGCTCGCTGCTCGCGATCGGCAACAGCATGCCGGTGCGCGACCTCGATACGTACTGCCCGCCGTCGGCGCGCGCGCTGCGCGTGCTGCACCAGCGCGGGGCGAGCGGGATCGACGGCCTCGTGTCGGCGGCGGCCGGCGCGCGCGTGGCGGCCGCCGCGCCGGTCACGTTGCTGCTCGGCGATCTCAGCCTGCTGCACGATCTGACCGGGCTGCTCCTCGCCGCGAAGGCAGCGGGCGATGGCCGAGCGCCGCTCGTCATCGTGGTGGTCCAGAACGACGGAGGCCGCATCTTCGAGCACCTCCCCATCGCCAGGCGCGGCGCCGAGCTGCTCGAGCGCTGCTTCACGATGCCGCAGCACCTCGACTTCGCGCCCGCGGCGGCGATGTTCGGGCTCGCCTACGAGCGCGCCGGCACCGCCGGGGATCTCGCCCGCGCACTAGCCGCGGGCTACCAGCGGACGGGCGCGACGCTGGTCGAGGCGGTGGTGCCGCCCCACGACGGCGCTGCCCGCGTGGCGCGGCTCTGGTCCGACGTTCGTCGCGACGTCGCAGCCCTGGGCAGCGCGCCGGCCGCGGACGGCGCGGCGGCCGATCTGCAGACTCCATGAGCGGCGCGCGCCGAGAACCCCGAGCTTGCCGAGAGGGATCCACGATCATGAGCCAGGTCAACGCGAACACGAGTCCCGCTTCCGACGAGGTCGCTCGCGGCGGGTCCGGCGAGGGCGCCGCGCAGCGCGGGAGCGATCGCGCTGCCGCGAGGGCGCGCGGGCCCCGCGAGCCGGGGAGGGGATCGTGAGCGCCGCGGCGGCCCCTCAGGCGGCGGGCGCGGCGGGCGCAGCGGTCCCGGGTGGCGTGCGCCCCGGCTCGCTCCGGGCGTGGCTCCTCGCGTGCCGGCCGGCGACGCTCACCGCGGCGCTCGCGCCGGTGATGGTCGGGACCGCCGTCGCCTACGCGCTCGGCGGGATGCGGCTCGGCCCGGCGCTCTCGGCGCTCGCGGGCGCGATGCTCATCCAGATCGCGACGAACTTCGCGAACGACGTCTTCGATCACGAGAAGGGCGCCGACACGCACGAGCGGCTCGGCCCGACGCGCGCCGTGCAGGCGGGGCTGCTCACGCCGCGCCAGGTGCGCGCCGGGCTGCTCGTCACGATCGCGCTCACGCTGCCGTTCGGGGTGTACCTGGCGTTCGTGGGCGGGTGGCCCATCGTGGTGATCGGCGTCGTCTCGATCCTCGCTGGCGTCGCGTACACCGGTGGGCCGTACCCGCTCGGCTATCACGGCCTCGGCGACCTCTTCGTGTTCGTGTTCTTCGGCCTCGTCGCCGTCTGCGGTACGGCGTTCGTCCAGCTCGGCTCGGTCCCGCCGCTCGCGTGGGCGGCGGCCGTGCCGATCGGCGCCATCGCCACCGCCGTGCTCGTCGTCAACAACGTCCGCGATCGCGAGACGGACGTCGTCGCCGGCAAGCGCACGCTCGCCGTCCGGCTCGGGCGCCGCGCGGGCGTCCTCGAATACGCGATGCTCTTCGCCGCCGCCTACGCGGTGCCGGTCGCGCTCGCCGTCGGCGAGGGCCGGCGGTGGACGCTCCTCGTGCTCGCGACGTTCCCTCGCGCGGTGCGCCTGCTCCGGGTGCTGGCGACGACCGACGGCCGGCCGCTCAACGACTGCCTCGCCGGGACGGCGAAGCTGCTGCTCGCTTACGCGCTGCTCTTCTCGCTCGGCCTCGCGGCCCACCTGTAGGGATCATGCGCGTCGTCGATGCCCGCCTCGCGTCCCGGGTCCTTGATGACGCGCGCCGGGGCCTCGTGCTGTCGCTCACCGACGACGAGGGGCGCGTCGGCCTGGGTGAGGCCACGCCGCTCCCCGGCTTCTCACCCGACACGGCCGACGAGGACCAGCGCGCGCTCGCCGAGCTGCCGGGGGCGCTCGGCGCGGTCGACCTTCCGGCCGAGGGCGCTCCGCCGACGGCGACGGCGTCCGCGATCCTGCGCGCGCTCGCGCCGCTGTCATCGCGGCTGCGCGAGCTCCCGGCGGCGCGCTTCGCCCTGGAGACGGCGCTGCTCGATCTGCTGGGCCAGCGCCTCGGCCTCTCGTTATCGGCGTGCCTCGGCGGACACGTGCGCTACGCCGAGGTCCAGGTCAACGGGCTGCTCACGACCTCGGTGCCGCTGCCGGAGATGCTCGCGCGCGCTCGCGCGCTCGCCGCGCGCGGCGTCCGCGCGATCAAGGTGAAGCTCCGCTCGCGCGGGGAGGACGGCTTCGCGCGCGACCTCGAGGCGCTGCGCGCGCTCCGGCGGGAGCACCCGGGCGTCGAGCTCCGGCTCGACGCGAACGCGGCGTGGTCGCTCGACGAGGCGCCCCGTCGGCTCGCGCTCCTCGCGCCGCTCGGCCCGCGCTTCGTCGAGCAGCCGGTCGCGCCGGAGCTCCTCCACCACCTCGGCGCGCGCGAGGTCCCGTGGGCGGCCGACGAGTCGCTCGCGGTCGAGGGCATGCCGGAGCGGCTGCTCGAAGCGGAAGGCTGCGCCGCGTTCATCCTGAAGCCCGCGATGCTCGGCCTGCTGCGCGCGCACGCGCTCGGCTGCAGGGCACAGGCGCGCGGCCTCGACGCCGTGGTGACGCACCTCTTCGACGGGCCCATCGCGCTCGCCGCCTCGTGTGAGCTCGCGCTCGCCTTGCCGCGCGCGCCGCTCGCGTGCGGCCTCGACGCGCACGCCGGCCTGGAGGCGTGGCCCGCGATCCGGATCCCGCAGCTCCGCGAGGGCGGCCTGGTCGCGGCCAGCGATCAGCCCGGCCTCGGCATCCGGCCATGGACGGGCTGAGCCTCCTCGATGCCGCGCGCGATCCCGCGATCGCCGCCCGGACAGCGATCGTCCTCGGCGGCGCCGAGGACGATGCGCCGCGCGCGATCGACGTCCCCGCCCTCGGCGTCGGCCCCGGCGGCGCCCTCCGCTTCGGCGAGCTGGCGCCCGCGGTCGCGGCCGTATCTGCCCGGCTCGCCCGCGCGGGGGTAGGGCAGGGAGCCCGCGTGGCGCTCGTCGCCCCGAACGCGCTCGGGACCGTGGTCGTCCTCCACGCGCTGCTCGCGCTCGGCGCCGTGCTCGTCCCGATCCATCCACGTCTCACGGCCGGCGAGGCGGGCCTCCTGATCGACGACGCGCGCCCCGACCTCGTGCTGCGCGAGCCTGCGCTCGCCGCCCTGCTCGACGACGCCGCGCCGGAGATCGGCGCGCTCCGCGAGCGCGGGGCGCGCGCCGCCGAGGCCGCGCGCGTCCCGCCGCCGGACGCTTCCGGCGATCTGGCGATCGTCTACACCTCGGGCACCACCGGGCGTCCCAAGGGCGCGGTGCTCTCGCGCCGCGCGTTCCTCGCCGCCGCCGAGGGGAGCGCGGCCAACCTCGGCGTGCGCGACGACGACCGCTGGCTGCTCTGCCTTCCGCTCTGCCACGTCGGTGGCCTCTCGATCGTGACCCGCTGCTTGCTCGCGCGGCGCGCTGTCATCCTCGCGCCTCGCTTCGAGCCCGCCTCGGTGCTCGCCTCGATCGTCCGCGACCGCGCGACGCTGCTCTCCGTGGTACCGGCGATGCTGCTCGCGCTGCTGGAGGCCGATCGCGACAACGTCCTCGCCCGGCTCCGCGCGGTGCTCGTCGGCGGCGCGGGCGCTCCGGAGCGGGCGCTCGACGAGTGCGCGCGCCGCGGGGTCCCCGCGCTCACCACGTACGGCCTCACCGAGGCGTGCTCGCAGGTCACCGTGCAGCGCCCGCGCGATCCGCGCGCGAGAGAGCCGGGCTCCGGCTCCCCGATCGCCGGCGTCGAGCTTCGCATCGAGGGCGCCGGCAGCGACGGCGTGGGCCGCATCGAGATCCGCGGCCCGGTGCTGTTCCGCGGCTACTACCGCGGCCCCGACCGCGCGCCGGAGCGCTCGGTCGACGGCGCCGGGTGGTTCGGCACCGGCGATCTCGGCGCGCTCGACGCCGCCGGGCGGCTGCACGTCGCGGCGCGCCGCAGCGATCTCATCGTGACCGGCGGAGAGAACGTCTACCCCGCCGAGGTGGAGCAGGTCCTCGCGTCCTGCGAGGGCGTCGCCGGCGCGGTGGTGTTCGGCGTGCCTGACGATCGCTGGGGTCAGGTCGTCGCCGCGGCGATCGTCCCCGATCAGGCCTCGCCCTGCGAGGCGGGCGGCGCCGCACCCTCCCCCGCATGGCTCGGCGATCTCGCGGCCGTCGTCGCGGCGCGGCTCGCCCCGCACAAGCGCCCGCGGCGCCTCTGCGCCGTCGCGGCGCTGCCGCTCACCGCGGCCGGCAAGCTCGATCGCGCCGGCGCGGCGGCGCAGCTCGCGGCCGCGCTCGCCCCGTTCCCACCACGCTAGCGCCCGGCGCGCCGTCCGGCGGCCGTCGCTCGGCGCGGTTAGGCGAGCGCGCTGCGCAGATCGTCCGGGAGCGGGCACGGCGTGAAGCGCGCGCCGTCGATGCACACGTGCACGGTCTGCCCGATGGCGGCGACGCGACCCGCCGTCGTCATCGTCACGCGGTAGCCCACCGTGAACGACGTGTCACCGAGCTTCGGCGCGAGCACCTCGACCTCGATGGTGTCACCGAACCGGAGCGGCAGGAGGTAGTCCGCCTCGGCGTGGACGAGCGGCAGCTTGATCGTGCCGCCCGCGATCATCGCAGGAAGGTCGATGCCTCGCTCCTTCAGCGCGATCATGTACGCGTCGCTGAAATACTCGAGGACCCGCGGATAGAAGACGATCCCGGCCGCATCGACGTCCTGGAAGCGCACGGCGCGGCGCTCCACGGCGAGGCGCGGCGCGGTCTGCTTGAGCTCATCGACGCTGAACGCGCGCTTCATCGCGCCGCAGGTTAGCGCAGAGGCGCCGAGCACGTCGCGAGGAGCGCGGTGCTCCGCCGCACCGCGGCGCCCTCCTTCTCCAGCTCTGACGCGGGCGGTCAGGTCTGACCGCCGACGCTTCGCCGGGTCGTTCTGCTGTCCCTTTCTGCTCGCCGTCGTCCGTTTCGCAGTCCATGCTCGCCCGCGATGGCTGACCGACGTCCCGGCGGTCTCGGGGCCGGGTCCCGCAGGCTGCGTCGCGCCACCTCGAAGGATCGCGAGCGCCGTGCGATGCGATGCCTCGGGGCCCGAGCGCCGCGTTCCCGCGGCGTGCTCGCGGCGCTCGCTTGCCTCCTGGCAGCGAGCTTGGCGGCCGCGTGCGAGTCGGCGCCGGTGTCGACCCCGACGCCGATGCCCTCTCAGAGCCCGCCCGTCGCTGCGCTGCCGCGGCCTGCGTTCGCGGAGACCTCGACGCCGACCGGCGCGGCGCACGCGTCGAACCCGCTCGGCCTCCCCCCGTACCCGATCAAGCTAGAGCCAGGCCGCCGCGTGTTCACCTTCTCGGACCGGATGCTCGCCGGGGCCAAGCTCGGGTCCACGCTCGTGCTGTACGCGGCGACCGTGGTCGGCTTCGACGGCGACGACCTCATCGTCGAGGGGAGGGGCGGACCGTCGTACAAGGTTCACCCGGGCTACGTCATCCCCGTGCCCGACGCGCCCCGCCTCCGGCCCCACGACCCGCTGCTCACGGAGTGGAACGGCGTCATGAAGCATGCCGTCCTCACCCGCTTCGTGAAGGACAAGATCGAGGTCCGCTACACCGACATGGACCCGCGGACTCCGCTCGCGCAGCTCAAGGGGGTTCGCTTCGTCGTGCAGAGCGCGGGGCTCGCCCCCGGTAACTTCGCCGCATGGAAGGACGGCGAGACGTGGCGCCACGTGCTGCTCGTGTCGCGGCTCGGCGGTCCTCCGGCCGAGCCAGGCGCCGTCCTGACGTCGCTGCCCAGCAGCTCCGCGCGGTGGTTTGCCCTCGGTTACGGCGGCGCCGCATTGCTCGCCGACGAGTCGGCGCTCCGTCCGCTCCCCGTCAAGCCGCAGCTCAAGATCGGGGCGAGCGTCTGGGCCGAATGGGTCGGCGCGCTGCGCCCCGCCGTCGTGCAGAGCGCCGAAGAGACAGGCCTGTACACGGTCAAGTTCGAGCGCGCCGGGCGGCCGGCCACGGTCGGCTGGGGGCTGCTCACGCCGCCGCTCGACCTGTAGTAGCCGCACGGCACCGCAAGAGCGCGTCGATCGAGCCTCTACCCTGGCCCGAGGAGCGGTCCTGGCCCATGGCGAACTTCCGAGGTGGGCGAGCGCCGGATCGCGCATCTCGCCGCGCCGCGAAGCGGCGATCCGGAGTCGAGCAACGCCGCTTGCACGCAGCGCCGGTGCGCAAGACGCTACGCGTTTTCGCCCGATATGGAGAGTGGTAAGCGCTGTAGTATGGATCTCAGGAGCGCATGGCTGGCGACGCGCCAGTGGGTCCCTTTCACCCTCAGGACCATGGCGTACGGCACCGTGTCTCTGACGCTGGGCCCCCTCACGCCGCAGCGCTCGGCGAGCCTGTGGGCGATGCGCCGCTGGTGTCAGGCGAGCGCGCGAGGGCTCGATATCGAGATCCAGGCGAGCGGACTCGAGAACGTCCCTCCCGGGGTGTTCGTCTACTGCTCCAACCACCAGAGCCTTCTTGACATCCTGGCCCTCGGCGCCGCGCTGCCGGGCGATTTCAAGTGGGCTGCCAAGCGCTCTCTCATGAAGATCCCATTCCTCGGCTGGCACCTCCGGCTCGCGGGCCATGTGCCGGTCGATCGCACGGTCGGCTCCCGCGCCGCGGTCGAGGCGATCTCGCGGTTCGAGGAGGTGCTCAAGAGCGGCAAGCCGCTGCTCGTCTTCCCCGAGGGGACGCGGAGCGAGGACGGCATCCTCCGGCAGTTCAAGAACGGCGGCTTCTATGCAGCCGTCCGCGCCGGCGTGCCCGTGGTGCCGGTCGCCATCGACGGCACGCACCTCCTCATGAAGAAGGGCGCCCTCGACACCGGCGACGGCACCCTGCGGATCGTCCGTGTCCGGGTCGGCGCGCCGATCGCCGTGCGCCCGGACGGCCGCGAGGGCGCGCGGGTCAACGAGCTGCGCGAGCGCGCCCACGCCGCGGTGAGCGAGCTCCTCCGCTCGATCGGCGGTCGCGTCGAAGCGCCGGACGGCGCCGTGGCCGCATCGGAGGCGCCGGCGAGCGGCGCCCGGACCGAGCAGGCGTCCGGCTGACGGGTCGACGCGCCGGCGGGGCGGATCAATCGCAGAGGCTGGGGAGCGCGTCGATCTCGGCGAACAGCTCGTCGTAGCCGTCGATGCGACGGCCACCGTGCGCCTCATCGTCGAACCGGTAGAACACGCGCCGCGCGACCGGCATCACGCCGCCGTTGTCGTAGGCCTCGGCGTCGGTCGCCGTGTTGCCGAAGGCCCACGCGGGCAGCATCTCCCTTCCGTCGAACAGCCGCTCCAGCTCCGCTGTCTTGTACTCCGCGGCGCCGTCGCCCGTCGCGCCCGTCAGGCCCAGCGTGGTGTGCACGATGCCAGGCGGGAAGCCGTACGCCTCGAGGAAATCGCGCGTGCGCTGGACGAGCCACTCCGGCCGCGCGGTCAGGTACATCGGGCGATAGCCCTTCGACGTGAGCCGGTGGAACGCCGCCGCGGCGTGCGCGTGCGCGTCGGGCAGCTCGCCGAGGAGGAGCGAGGTGAACTCCTCGGTCTCCGTGCCGGTGAGCGTCCCATCGACGTCGCTGACGAACATCGGCGCGCCCCGCGGGACGACCTCGATGAAGAGGTCGGTGCTCGAGAGGTCGCCGCGGACGACCAGGTGGACCCGGTGCCGGCCCGGACCGAGCCGCTGCGCCGCGGGGATCTCGAAGTAGACGCGGCCGCCGTCATCGCTGACACCCTCGACCGCGCGGTGCGCCGAGTCCGCTTCCGTCGTGGTCGCCGAGCCGAGGCGCTCCCACGCGCCGCCGCAGCCGCGGAGCAGATAGATGTCGACCCGCTCATCCTTCAGGTCCTTGTCCGTGATCCCGTAGGCGAACTTTCCGATGATCCACTGCGGGTCGTCCGGCGTCAGGTAGAGGTCGCGTCCGCGGTGGTTGGGGCTCCCAGCGCCGGCGATGAGGTACGAAGACGGGTGATTCCACGCGAGCTCCTCGCCCGGATCGGGCGGCGCCGCATCACACGCCGGAGGTGGGTTGCAGGAGGCTCCCGGCGCCCCGCCGCCGCTCGAACCGCCGTCCTCGCCGCTCGGCGCGCCGCCGCCGCCATCATTCTGGCCCCCGCCGCTGTTCTGGCCGTCGCCATCGCTGCCCCGGCCATCGTCATCGCCTCCCTGGCCACCGCCCCCGCCTCCGCTCGGCGCCCACTCGAGCGTCGCGTCGGCCGATCCGCAGCCGATCGCGAGCGCTGTTGTCGCCATGACAAGTAGGATCCTGGTCTGCATCGGGCCCGAGTGTGACCGAGTCGCCCCCGTTCGAACAGCGACCTCCGGTCGTCGAGGGCCTCCCGGCGGACCGCGCTCGCCCCTTGCGCGCTGGCCCGACTCCGGGCAATCGTAGCGGCCCCAACGATGCCCAAGCCCGATCCGAAGGTCTTGCTTCGCCACGCCGGTGACTATCTCAAGGCGCACCCCGAGGAGATCGCGAGGGCGCTCCGCGGCGCGCTCCGCCTGCGGTTCGGCGTCCCGATCGATGCGCTGCGCTATCTGGCGCGAGAGCTCAGCGGCGGCAAGCGCGCGCCGAAGGACATCGTGATCGAGGCCGCGCCCCCGGGCCTGCGCCTCGCCCTGACGGTGAAGATCATGGGCGCCCCGATCCGGGCCTCGTTCACGGCCTTCGCCGAGGAGCTCGACGTGCGCGCGGACGCGATCCAGGTCGGCCTGCGGATCGCCGACCTCAAGCTGCAGGTGCTGGGCGACGAGGCCTCGCCGATCGCCGGGCTGATCGGCTCGGGGGCGATCGACCTGAACAAGCCGGGCGATCTCGTCTCCTTCATGCCCAAGCGGCCCGCCGCGCTGATCGACGCGAAGGGTGACAGGATTACCCTGGATCTCCTCAAAATCCCGGCCCTCGCCGGGAATCCGACGGTCGTGCGGGCGCTGCGCATCTGCGCGCCGGTGCTCGGTGTCCGTGCGCTCAAGACCAAGGATGACCACCTGGACGTGCACCTCAAGGCCACCCCCTCCGGGGTCGCCGCCGCGATCGCCGCGGTGCGCGCGGGTCTCTGAGGCTCTTTCCGGTGGGGGCCGTCGCCCGCTAGACTTCTCCGTGCATGTCTCGGCTCCCCGAGCCCGCGCCGGCTGCGCTCTCGTTCCAGTTCCTTGCCGAGATTGCGTCCGGGGCCACCACCCGCGTTGATCTCTGCAGGTCGGCAGGTCCGCACCGGCCTGGGGAGCTGCTCGCCGTCAAGCGGCTGCACCCGCACTTCGCCGAGGATCAGAACGTCTCCACCCGGTTCCTCGACGAGGTGCGCACGACCGCGGCGCTCAAGCACCCGAACGTGGTCGAGGTCGCCGGCTGGGGGACGGACGAGCAGGGGTGGTACTTCGCCGTCGAGCTCGTGCAGGGCGTGAGCCTCGCGCGGCTCATGAAGACCGTCTTCGACACCGGCGAGATGTTCTCCGAGCGGCTCGTCGTCCACGTCGGCGCGACGCTCTGCCGCGGGCTCAGCGCGGCGCACGAGCTCCGCTCGCCTGCCGGCGCGCTGCTCAACCTCGTGCACCGCGATCTGACGCCGGGCAACGTGCTCGTCGGGTTCCAGGGCGAGGTGAAGATCGCCGATTTCGGGCTCGCCAAATCGTCGCTCCGCGTGATGACGACGGCCGTCGGAGCGCGCCGGCGCGTGACGACGTACATGGCGCCGGAGCAGGCCCGCGGGGGCGCCGCCGACAGGCGCTCCGACCTGTTCTCGCTCGGCGTCGTGCTGTTCGAGCTCTTCACCGGCAAGCACCCGTGGCCGTCGACGAGCGACTACGAGCTCTTGCGGAGCATGTCGACGCAGCCAGCGGCCGACCTGCGGGAGCTCCGGCCGAAGATCGACAAGGAGCTCGTGTCGATCGTGATGCGCTGTCTCGAGAGGGACCCGCCGTCGCGCTTCCAGAGCGCGGACGAGATCCTCGCTCGGCTGGAGGGCTGGCTACACAGCCACGGGTACCACGAGGGGAACGAGGAGGCGCTCGGGCGCTTCGTGCGGCGCAACGCGATGAGACAGATGCGCTGGTTCGAGCGCGCCGTCACCGGCGGCTTCGCCGGGGTCGCCAAGGCGCCGCGCCCCTCGCTCTCGACAGCCGAGGCGATCCCGCGCCGGCCCTCGGCCGATCCGCGGGGCAGGGGGGCGAACGCCCCCGGTCGGCTCCGCGGCAGCGGGGGCGCGCGCGCTCAGAACGACGACGCGACCGACATCGAGGCGCGCCGCGGGACGCTGTCCCCGTCGCCGACCGGCCTCACGCCGCGCGAGGCGGACGCCGCGGACGACGACCTCGGCCGGCGCGGACCGATGGCCTCCGAGACGGCCGACGAGACGACGGTCGTCGTCGGCAGCAACGGCAGGGTGCGCGCAGATCCCGGGTCCTCCAGCTCGGGCGGAGGACGGCGCCGCAGCAGCCTGCCCTCGTACGGATCCCTCACCGATCGGGACAGCGAGCCGCTGCCGGTGTCGGGGAACGAGCTGCGCGCGACGTCCGGGAACGAGGCGACGCCCTCGATCTCTCCCGCGGGCGTGTTCTCCGTGGATCACGACGCCGACACACCGCTCACGGCGCAGGGCGCGCCGGCAGGGGCGAGGCCGCTGCACGCGGAGGTCGACCGCCTCACGACCGAGGCGCTCCGGCTCCGCGAGGAGGCGCGCTTCGCGGTCGCCCACGCCGAGCGCAAGCTGGCGCTGGCCAAGGTGGCTGCTCACCTCTCCGAGATGGCCACCGAGGCGCTGCGCCTCTCCGCGAGCGCCGCCCCGGAGCGCGCGTCGCACCGCCTCGACGAGGCGCTCGCGCTCGAGCGGGCGATGCACAAGGCGATGTCCGCGCCGCTCACGCTCGCGCCCGAGACGACGGCGCTGCCTGTCGCGTGGGGCAACGAGCAGCGGGCCATCCTCGCCCAGCTCGGCCTCGAGCACCTGGCGTCACCGGCCGCGTCGAGGCCCTCGGATTTCGGCGCGCCCCCGCATCGGCTCACTCCGGCGCCCGGGGACGTGAGCGCGGCCCAGCATCGGCTCACTCCGACGCCCGGGGATGCGGGCGCGGCCCAGCCGTTCATGGGCGCCGACCCCGCGAGGAGCGACGCGGCAGGCGTGCCATCCGCCGCGCTCGCCGTCCGGGGTGACGCTGCTGGCGACGCGATCGGCCCGCCCACCGCCGCGGACGCTGTCGCGTTTCAGGCCAGCCTCCGGCCGATGCTCCTCGGCGTGCCGCGCGCGCTCGCGCTCGCCGTCGCGGCGGCGGCCTTCATGGCGTTCGTTTTGCTGGCCTGGTTCTATTCCTGAAGCGCCGCTCGCGCGCGCGCGAGCGCACCCGACGCGCCGAGACGTCGCTTGATCCCGGCGGGGCACGGCGGCTACCGTCCTTGGATCATGAGCGAGCAAAGCGACTGGGTGCTGATCGGCCTGGATGAGACCACGGCGCGCCGGCAGGGGATCCCCGCGCGCATGCCGGTGCCTCGAGGGGAGTTCGAAGGGCTGGCTGACAAGGGGCTCAGCATCGACGCCGCCCGCAAGTGGATCAAAGACTTCCTCACGAACTCCGAGCCCGGCAAGAGCGGCGTCTGGCGCAAGCAGAACAGCACGCTCGTCTCGCAGTTCGAGGCGTTCCTCGACAAGGCTCCGGTCTGGGAGCGCGCGCAGAAGGCGTTCGGCGAGCGCGATTACGAGAAGGCGATCTCGGCGCTCAAGCGCATCATCACGATGGATCCCGACGATCACGCCGCGCGGCTGAACCTCGCCTCGGCGCAGGCGAACATGGGCGATCACCCCGCGGCGCTGAAGAGCTTCCAGGCGATCCGAAAGACGTTCCAGGGGGACGCCGACTACCACGTGGCGGTCGGGCAAGTGCACCTGGCGATGCAGAAGAAGGACGCCGCCCTCGACGAGATGGTGCTCGCGCTCGAGGCGAAGCCCGACTGCCAGCCGGCGCTGGACGCGATGGTCCAGCTCGGGGTCCTCCTGCCGATCTACGAGAACCCGCGCGACGCGGCCTCGCTCGTCTACGTGCGCTCCGACGCGGTGCTCGAGTACCTCGCGGGCCAGTGGGACGCGGCGCCGCGCGACGGCGCCTTCTATCTCGAGCAGCTCGCCTACCACGAGCGCGAGCTCCGCCACGACGTCGCGCTGGCCGCAGCGGAGCGCGCCGTCGCCGCCTCGGGCGAAGGGGCGAGCCGCGAGCGCGCGCACCTCGCGCGGATCGCCGCGCTCCGCTCGCTCGGGCGCACCGACGAGGCGCTCGCCGCGGCCGAAGCCTTCGTCGCGACGGCGCCGTCCTCGTCGGGCGCCTGGGTCGAGCTCGCCAAGTGCCTGTCCCAGGCGGGCCGCGGAGCGGAGGTGCCCGCCGCGGTCGAGCGCGCGCTCGAGAGCGACCCAGGCGACCTCGCCGCGCTCTCGCTCCGGTTCTGGCCGAGCGATCCCGCGGACATCCAGAAGGTCAACGAGGCGATCCCCGCGCTCGCCGCCTTCGTCGCGGCTCACCCCGAGAGCGCCGGCGCGCGCCGCTCGCTCGCCCGCGCCGAGCTGGTCGCAGGTCGGATCGACGACGCGCTCGCGGGCTTCGCGGCGGCCGTCGCGCTCGCGCCCGGGGACGACGACCTCCGGGCCGAGTACTGGACCGAGCTCGGGAAGCAGCAGCGGTACCCGGACATCATCGCCGATGCCGCGAAGCTCTCGGACCTCGCGAAGCGCGACTGGAAGCTGCGATGGAACGAGGCCGAGGCGTACGCCGCGCTCGGCAAGAACATCGAGGCGCGGGCGGCGTTCTCGGCCATCAACTTCGACGAGTCGCTGCACGTCGACGTGCGCCGCAGGGCCAAGCGCGCCGTCAAGACGATGGATGAGACGCCGCCCGTCGTGCCGTGACGCCGGGCCGCGGGCGGCGCGCGCTCAGAGCGAGCCGGAGACGCCGAGCCCGACGGTGTCGCCCGTGACGATCGGCTTCACCGACAGGGCGACGTCGTTGCGGACGAGCTTCTTCTCCGGCGCGGCGAGGCCGCCGATGAACATCGCGGCCCCGGCGACCTGAGCCAGCCCGTCGACCATGAGGACGAAGACGCCGCCGCCCTTCGCATCGGCGGTGCCGACGGTGATGAAGGGGCCGGCGAGCGGGATGTAGAGCGGGAGGTAGCTCTCGCCGCTTCCGCCGCTCGCCCTGTCAGCGCTCTCCGCCACGAGCCCGACCATCGCCGAGAGGATGTAGGTGACGCCGAACGTCACAGCGCCGCCGATGACCAGGCCGCGGCGCGCCCTCTCCTCGACGCGGTAACCTTCCGGGACGGCCTGCCCTTCCTCGTAGTTCATGATCCTCGGGCCAACCGGATACGAGCCGGAAGGCGAGGCGTATCCCGGAGGCGGGGCGTATCCCGGAGGCGGGGCGTATCCCGGAGGCGGGGCGTATCCCGGAGGCGGGGCGTATCCCGGAGGCGGGGCGTATCCCGGAGGCGGGTAGTAGCCGGGCTGCTGCCCATACGGGGCAGGCGCGCCGTACGGCGCAGGGGCTCCGTGGGGCGTAGGCTGCGGCTCGGCGCCGGCAGGGGCGCCTGCGCGCGGCGAGGACGCAGCAGGAGGCGCCTGCGCGAAGGCGGAGGGGGCGCTGAGCAGGAGTGCGGCGAGAGGTGCTGCGCTGGCGAGGAGCGCTCGCCACGGGTGCGTCGAGGCGCCCTGTCCGGGATGGGTCATCATGACCAATGACGCTAACGCAGCTCCGTCGCCAAGGTCCAGACGAGCGCAGTACGCCGGCGGGCGGCGTGTGTGCTCTCGGGCGGCGGCTATGCGCGCGTGCGCGCGGGCTCCATCGGCTGGTGCCTCCTCACGGCGCCACCGTCCATGCGCGCCTCGAGCGCCGGCGCGTGGTGGTCCTCCAGGAGCGGCGGGATCTCGCCCGTGATCAACCGCGAGGCGCGCTCGTAGGTCACGTAGGACAGGGCCCACGAGAACAGCACCAGGAAGCGGTTACGGAAGCCGATCAGGAAGAGGATATGCACGAACAGCCACGCGAGCCACGCCAGGAACCCGGAGAGCTTCAGCTTGCCGAAGTCGGCGACCGCCGCGGCGCGCCCGATCGTCGCCAGGGATCCCCGGTCGTTGTACCGGAACGGCAGCCGCGGCAGCCCCCGCAGGGTGCGCGCGATGCAGCGCGCGGCGTGGCGCCCTCCCTGGATCGCCGCGGGCGCCACGCCGGGCACGGGCGTCCCGTCCTCCTGCTTCAGCGACGCGAGGTCGCCGATGACGTAGATGTCCTCGTGACCCGGCACCGTCAGGTCCGGCGCTACCAGCACGCGCCCTGCCCGATCGAGCGGCGCTCCGAGGGTGCGCGCGATGGCCGACGCCGCCACGCCGGCCCCCCAGAGCACGGTCCTGGCTTCGATCCGCTTGTCGCCGATCGAGACCCCCTCCTCATCGATGTCGGTGACGCGGCAGTTCGTCCGCACCTCCACGTTGAGCGCGGCCAGCTGCTGTCGCGCCTTCTCGCCGAGCTCCGGCACGTACGTCGGCAGCACCTGCCCGGCCCCTTCCAGCAGGAGGATGTGGGCCTTGCTCGGATCGATGTGCCGGAACTCGCGCATGAGCGTGTGCCTCGCGAGCTCCGAGAGGGCGCCGGCGAGCTCGACGCCCGTCGGGCCCGCGCCCACCACCACGAACGTCATCCAGGCGCTCCGCCGCGCCGGATCCGGCTCGCGCTCGGCCGCCTCGAAGGCGAGGAGGACGCGCCGGCGAATTTCGAGCGCGTCCTCGACGGTCTTGAGCCCGGGCGCGACGGCCGCCCACGCGTCGTTCCCGAAGTACGAATGCGACGCCCCGGCCGCGACGATCAGCTTGTCATAGCCGAGCTCGCCGTCCTCGAAGATCACCCGCTTCTGGACGGGATCGATCGCCTTCACCTCGGCGAGGATCACGCTCGTGTTCTTCTGCTTGCGCAGCACGTGGCGGATGGGCGTGGCGATGTCGCTCGCGCTCAGGCCCGCCGTCGCGACCTGATACAGGAGGGGCTGGAACGTGTGATGGTTGTGCCGGTCGATCACGGTCACCCGTACCGGCTCGCGCCGGAGCGCCCGCGCCGCGTAGAGGCCGCCGAAGCCGGCACCGATGATGACGACGTGCTCCATGCCGTGGCCCTGGTTCCCGTACGCCACCACAGCAAGAGCCGGAGCCGCAGATCTCCCGCTTTGACCCTGGACGTGCAGGGGTGCGCTCTCGCTCGTTCGCGGGACGGAGGCCGCGAGACGGCCGCTCGCGATCCCCTCTCGTCCCCCTCTCGTCGGCGTCGCCGTCCGTTCGTCGGGCAGCGCCGGCGTCAGGCGCCCCAGGCGGTGCGCGGCAGGGGCCAGCCGATCGCCACCGGTCCGGCTAAGCCGTTTTGCCCTGGGCGATCCACTTGTTCATGAAGACCGCGCTGACCTCCCACCCTTGCCGCAGCTCCTTCTCGGCGCTGCTCTCGAGCATGCCGCCGACGCCGAACACCTTCGCTTCGATCGTGATCTCGGCGATCCGACGCACCTTGTTGTCGCCGATGGCCTCGGCGCGCACCACGCCTTCGTTCCGCATCTTGTCGGCCAGGGTGCTTGGCGTCAGCTTGAAGGTCCACACGTTCGTCGCCTTGTTCAGCCTGCCCTCTTCGGTGTAGCGGAACCCGGAGCCGAGCAGCTTCTCGACGGGGCCGGGCAAATTCATCTTCGGCTTCCCGGCCGACCTCCGGATGATCTCCGTCGCCGTCTCGACCTGCTCCGTGATCGTGAACTCGGGGAAACCGAGCTCCTTCCTGTAGAGCTCCTCGTTGAATGTCTTGTCCAGGAACAGCTTCCAGAACGTCTCGAGGTTGCAGTTGATCTCGTGTGTGAGGGTGAACTTGCCCATGGGATCGTTCCTTTGCGGTGCGCGGGGTCGATGACGTCCAGCTCCGCGTTTACCGCAGCCCGTACGTGGCGTCCATGTCTCGACCAGGACCGCTGAACACGGGATCTGCGCTGGCGACGCGTCCGTCTGCGTTGCGCGCGCCGGGCGTTCGTCGCCCCGATCGCGTGGCGCGCGAGGTCACGCCGAGCGCAGGCGGACGCGGGGGCGCGAAGCAGCCGCGGGACTGGAGGCGACGCCGCGAGTTGGAGACCGACGCTGCGCACGGTTGCGTACGCACGCTCCGGGCGATGCGGGGGCTGGCGGCGGGCTTCCAGCGCTTCTGCGGCCGTGCGAGCATGACGCTGTGACGTGCATCCTCGTCATCGACGACGACGCCGCGATCCGGGCCATGTTTGCGCGTTCGCTCCGTACGCTGGGCGACGTCGAGGAGGCGAACGGCGGGGCGCCGGCGCTGCGCCGGCTCTCCGCGCGCAAGTTCGATCTCGTGGTGCTCGATCTGCACATGCCGCTGATCGACGGCTTCAGCGTGCTCGATTCGCTCTCGGCCAAGGGAGCGCTGAACCGCGACACGCCCGTCTTCGTCGTGACGGCCGATGAGTCGCAGCAGGCTCGCATCCGCGCGCTGCGACGGCACGCGATCTTCCTGCTCTCGAAGCCGGTGAACCTCGCCATGCTGGTGTCGCTCGCGGAGTCGTCGCTGAAGAAAGCTGCGGCCCGCGCCACCCCGCCCCCGCCGCCCGACGAGGCGCAGCCGGAGAAGCCGAAGGAGGACTGAGCGCGATGCGCCGGCCGCGCGGGCTGCGGGGGAGGCAGCCGCGCCCGGTCCGGAGGCGCTACCGCGGCGCCAGGTCGAGGGGGGGCGCAGCGGGGCGCGGCCGCGGCGGCGCCTGGCCGGGGACGGGCCCGCGCGGCAGCGTGGAGGCGGGCGGAGTTGCCGGCAGTCCGGGCTGGCTCGCGGGCCGTGGCGGAGGCCACCCGGTGACGGACGGCGTGGGCAGAGGCCCTGGGACGCGCGGCGCAGGGGTGACCGAGGAGCCCGGGTACGGCGTCCCCGGCGCGGGTGCGGCGCCGGGGACGTACGCCGGCTGCCCGCTCGGGAGGGGGGTGGCTGCATCGGCGGGCACCGCGGCGTCCGCGGCCGCGTCGGCCAGGGCGGACGCGTCGGCCGGGGCGGACGCGTCGGCGATCAGCTCGGCTGCGGCTGCATCGGTCGGGGCCGCGGCGTCCGCGGCGGCGTCGCTCGCGACCGTCGACGCCGTCGCTGCCGCGTTCGGCGTCGCCGCGGCATCGGCGCCGGCATCGGGCGCTTGCACCGTCGGTGCGGACGCGCTGGGGCTGGCGGAAGGCACCACCACACCGCCGAGCGGCATGCGGCCGGAACGCGCGAGCAGCAGGAACGCAACGGCCGCGACCACGCCCAGGACGATCAGCGCGAGCAACGCCACGCGGACGAAGGACCCCTTCGCGGGAGGGGACGCGCGGCGCTCGGGCGCGGACGCGACAGCGCTCGTGGGGCCGCTCGCGTGCGCCGCCGGACCGACGTAAGCCGCCGGCCCCGGGGGCACCGGCGGCCCCACGTGCAGCGGCGGCGGAAGCAGCGGCAGCGGCGAAAGCCCCGCTGGGAAATCGAGCGGCGAGCCTGCGCCGTCGGGGTTCGACTTGCGGGTCGCATCCGGGGTCGATTTGCGCGTCGCGTCCGGATTCGACTTGCGCATCGGGTCGACGTTCGCGCGGCGCGGGCTCGTCGGCGCCGGCATGCGCGAGCTGGCCGGCCCCGACATGCGCGAGCTGGCCGGCCCCGACATGCGCGAGCTTGCGGGTCCCGACATGCGCGAGCTGGCCGGCCCCGACATGCGCGAGCTCGCGGGGCCTGCCGGGGACGAGGGCGGCGCCGCGTCGGCCGCGCCGCCGCCCTCCGTCGCCTCCGGGCCGTCCTGCAGGATCGGCAGCATGGAGATGCGCCGCAGCATCACCTCGGTCGCGTCCTCGGGGCGCGAGGCCTGCGGCTTCTGAGGGTGGGCGCGCTCGGCGAGGATCCGGTCGAGCTCGTCGAGCGCCTGATCGATCCGCTCCTTGCGTGCCTCGGCGACCCCGGGGAGCAGATCGCGGACGAGCTGGCCCACCTGTTTGTCGGTGTAGCTCTCGCGGACCGCGACGCTCACCTGCTCGAGATCGCGGCGCAGCTCCGCGGCCGTCTGGTACCGCTCGTTCGGGTTCTTGGCGAGCGCCCGCATGATGATGCGGTCGAGCTCCGGGTGGACCTCGGGCATGATCTCGCGCGGCGGCTGCGGGTTGCGGTTGGCGATCTGCTGCATCGCCTCCAGCGGGCCCTTGCCGCGGAACGGCGTGTGGCCCGTCACCAGCAGGTAGAGCAGCACGCCCATCGAGAAGAGATCGCTGCGGCGGTCGAGCGCCCCGCCCATGACCTGCTCGGGCGAGAAATACCCCGTCTTGCCCTTGATCGCGCCGACGCGGCTGGTCTGCGCGCGCGCCCGCGTCTTCGCGACGCCGAAGTCGACGACCTTGACCATGCCGTCGAACGTCACCATCACGTTCTCCGGCGTGACGTCGCGGTGGATCAGGTTGAGGAGCTCGCCCGTGTCGTCGCGGACCTCGTGCGCCGCGTGCAGCCCGGCGCACGCGTCGATCATCACGTGGAGCACCCAGCCGAGGGGCAAGAGCGCGCGCTTCGCCTTCTGGTTCGAGAAGATCTTCGCGATCGGGGCGCCGTCGATCCACTCCATCGCGAGGTACGGCCGATCGCGGACCTCGCCGTACGCGAGGATGTGCACGACGTTCGGGTGGAGGATCCGCGACGCGGTGCACGCCTCGTCGAGGAACATCGCCCGCGCGTCGTCATCCCCGCGCATCGCGTCCGACAGCAGCTTGACGGCGACGATCTGGACGGAGCCGTTGGGCCGCCTGAGCCGCGCAGCCCACACGGCGGCCATGCCGCCCACGGCTGCAGGGAACAGCAGCTCGTAGGGGCCGATCGTATCGCCCGGCTGGAAGTTACCGGGGTCGTCGTCGTTCCAATCACTCCACGGATCTTTGGCCACGCGCTCCCCCACCATGTCGGAAGACGTGCAGCGCGACAAGACCTGGCGCTCGGCCCCGTCTTCCCGCTCCCCTGCGCGGCGCCGCCGGTGTCAGGCCCGGCGACGCTCGCCTACCATGCGCTCTAGCCGCCCGAGCGCCCGGACGAGGACGTCCTCGCTCGGGCCGAAAGAAAATCGGACGTGGTGACGGAACCGCGACGGCCGCCCCGCCCGGCGCTTGCCGGGGTTGACGTCGAAGAACTCGCCCGGCACGACGATGATCCGCTCCCCGAGGGCCGCCCGGAAGAAGCCGTAGCCGTCGGAGAGCCCCGGGGGCAGATCCGCGACCGAGCCCCAGACGTAGAACGTGCCCTCGGGCTCCGCGTCGACCGTGACGCCGATCCTGCGCAGCCCCTCGAGCATGATCTCGCGCTTGTGCGAGAACGTCCGGTGGATGGCCGTCGTCTCGGCGCGGGTGTGCTCGATGGTAAGCAGCTCTGCCGCGGCGCGCTGCATCGGCTTGGAGCCGCCGCCGTCGAGGAAGCTGCCGGCGCTCGCCACCGCCTCGATGACCTCGCGCGGCCCCAGCGTCCAGGTGACGCGCCAGCCGGGGTAGCGCCAGTTCTTGGTCAGGCCGTCGAAGATCACGACCGGATCGCGGTCGACCTCCTCGACGTAGCGCGCGGCGCTCTCCATCGGGGCGACGTCCCCCATCCCGTAGACGTAGTGCGAGTAGAACTCGTCGAGCAAGAGCGCGCAATCGAGCTCCTTCGCGGTGCGGACCCAGGCGGCGAGCTCCTCGCCGCGCACGTGCTTCCCGGTCGGATTGCAGGGGTTCGAGGCGAGGATCGCGCTCAGGCCGCGGCCCAGGATCTCGCGGCGCAGGTCGCCGACGGAGAACGAGTAGCCGCGTTCGCCCTCGAGCAGGATCGGGATCGGCGAGAACAGCCGGAAGACGTCGAGCAGCTCCTCGTAGGCGGTGTAATCGGGGAGGAAGTGGCCGAGGTTGATCTGCCCGAGCGCCGCCGCGGCGCGGGTGAGGGCGATGCGACCCCCGCCCGACACCGCCACGTTCTCGGCCGTGTAGCGCGACGGCATGCCCCGCCGGTACGCGCGGTTGTAGAGCGACGCGATCGCCTCGCGCAGCTCCCAAAGGCCGGCCACGGGCGCGTATTCCTGGTCGTCTCCGGAGATCGGCACCGCCGCGCAGCGCGCGGGCGAGCCCGGGAGCGGGCCCGTCTCCGGCTGGCCCTGCCCGAGGTTGCACCAGCCGTCCGTCCCCTCGTCGGCGCCTGCCTCGGAGGGACCCGCGGACGCGGAGTCCCGACCCGGGTTAAAGCCGAGGCGCGCGGCCTCGGTCGTCACGTAGATGACGCCCGTCCGCGGGACCTTCCGGAAAGCGTGGACCGCCCGGTCGTCACCGCGCGGCGGAGCCGGCGTGTTCCCCCGGTCGGCCGCCGCCCCAGGATCGCTGGGCCGGGCCTCGTCTCCCTGGAGGTCGCTTCGCTCGTCGGGATGCTCTCGCTCTACTTCTGTCATCGTTTGTTTCCAGGCATGGGAGGCGCTGCCGTGGCGACCCAGCAGGAGGCGAGCGCCTCACGCCTGCTGGGCCGTCGGCTTTCCGCCGTCCTCGCTCGCCGGCTCGGGCTGCCGCGCCCACGGCATCGTCTTACCCGAGAAGATCCAGAGCAGGTAATAGCAGAAGGCGAGTGAGACAGCGGTGAGCGCAGTGTACTTGTCGTCGTTGTAGTTGAACGTGATCCAGATGAACTGGCTGAGCGCCGCCAGGCCGAACAGGGGTACCTCGATCTGGCGCTTCACCCGGGTGAGCGGCGCGCTCAAGATCATGAATGAATAGTAATAACAGGTGAGCTGCGAGAGCAGGATGACGAAGATCTGGGCGAGGCACTGGGCCACCCACAGCGAGCGGACCCGCCGGCACACGTAGACGAAGCCCGCCAGGGTCGCGGCGATGATCCCATAGGCGATCCAGCGGTATTTCGCGTAGCGCTCGTTGCGCATCCGTTTCCAGACCTCGAACGGATCGACGAGCTTCGTGTCCTTCGTGTACTTCATGCGGCCGGACTCGACGCCCGTGCCGGGCTCGTGGCCGACGAGCACGCGGAGGCCCATGTGGTTCGTCAGCGGCGTCTGGTCGTGCACCTTGAGCGTGTGCTCGTAGAACTGCCGGTACGAGTCCGTGCCCGAGACCTTCATGCTCACCGGAATGAGCACGGCGGCCGCGAGGACGCCGCCGATCAGCACCTGCACGTGCGACCTCGCCATGCGCTTGTGGCGGACGAGGTGAATCCCGGCGACGGTGAGCCAGCCGATCACGGGCAGGCCCGGGAAGATGCGCAGGAGGCCCGCGTAGACCATGCTCGCGCCCGCGAGCTTGAAGTAGCGCTTCCGGATGAGGCAGGCCGAGAGGACCAGGTAGAAGAGCCAGTCCTGCCGGAGGAACGCGCCGCCCGTCCAGTAGAACGGCGCCGACGACTGGCAGCCCCAGAAGATCGCCGCGACGGCGAAGACCCGCCACCCGAAGGCCCAGTAGAGGGCGGCGAACATCCCGAGCAGATAGAAAATATCGAAGCTGGCGAGGAACTGGAGGTAGCGGGTGCTGGCCGGCTGGAGGTCCGCCCAGAACTTACCCATGATCGTCCAGACCGGCGGCGGGTTGTAGCCGTGGTCCTTCTGCATGTCCTCCCAGTAGCCCTTGTCCGAGGCTGTCCGGAAGAACTGCACGTCGGCCTTGAACGCGTCCCAGCGCTCCGGTGAGAAGTGCGCCTTGCACATCTCGGGCGTGCTGAGCACCTCGCTCGCCGGCATGAGGAGGTTGTCGCCACCGAGGTTCCGGATCTTCTTGTCCGGGTGGCGGACCTCCTTCGCCATGTCCAGCTTGACCTGCCGGCCGGTGTCCTCGTTCGTGTACGTGACGAGCCCCAGCTCGTCCTGCGCGATCAGCGCGCATTTGTAGAGGCCGTCGTACCCCATCTCCGGGAAGTACTTGGCCCCCATGTAATAATGGAACTGATCCCAGCGGTGGTAATACTTGGGATAGCCGAAGCGGAAGCCGTTGAAGTACGCGATGATGGCGGCGACACCGAGCGCCACGCCGGCGAACCGCTTCCAGCGCTCCGCGATCGGCCGGCGCATCCCCTCGCGGTGCGTCTCGTAGAAGACGCAGAGCGCGGCGCCCATCGCGATCGCCACCTTCGCCATGTCCACGGCGCGGGCGTGCTCGTCGATGTACCGGTCCAGACCATGGAAGAAGAGCGCGACGCCCGCGGCGACCGTGCTGTACCGCGCGAGCATGCGGAGCCGCGACGGGGCGAACCAGTTGAGCGCGAACGCGACGCCGAAGTAGGCGCAGAGCGCGATGACGATCTCGATGACTTGTTGTGACGTGAGCTTCATTGCCTGCGGTTCGGATCGGGATCGAGGTGACGCGGGATGCGCCGGCGGGCCTCTTCGCCGGCCTTCCGCGGCAGCGCGCCCGGCGTCGGGCGCTGCTGCCGCCCCGACCCGTCGCTGCGGGCTGGAGCCCGTCGGCCGGGGAGACGCCGTAGGTGCAGGACGCACCCCGTCCCGGACGGGCTCCACGGGGGAGGCGGGGCCACCTTAGCCGAAATCCCAGGAGTGTGGCGCTCTCGTTGTGGGCGCCATGGGCATCGGCGGGCGTACCCAGGTGGCGTGCGTGTGACCGGGGCGGAGCCGTGTCGGCTCGACGTGCTGCGCAATTGAGCGGGCTTCCTCCGCCGAGCAGAGCTCGTGTATCGTCTCCCTTCGTGTCGAACGACAGTTTCTCTTCCGCTTCTTCGGGGGGCTCGGAGCGAGAGGGGGCCCGAGGCCCCTACGGCTTTCTCGTGCGGGTCGACGGCGCGCCGCCGCTCTGGTGCCGGGAGGTGCGGGGCTTCCACCGCGCCGCCGTCGCCGCGGCCGATCCTGACGCGCTGCCTCCTGCGCAGCTCGTGCTCGTCGGCCTCGACGAGGCGGCGCGCGCGTGGCTCGCGTCGTGGGCCGAGGACAGCGAGCGCGTGCGCCGCACGCTGACGATCCGCCGGCTGCTCGACGACCGCGAAGCCACCGCGGTCGTGACGCTGGCGTCCTACGGCTACGGAGTCAACACCGCGCTCGCCGTGGAGTCGGTCGTGGTGCCCGGGGGCGACGGCCCGGCGGCCATCCTGCGCAGCGGGGTCCACACGAAGGAAGAGATCGACGCGATGCTCGCGGTCCTCGCCACGGCGCTGCCGGAGGGCGAGGAGGCGAGCTGGTTCGCACACGTCTGACGCGCGCGGGGCCCGGTCACGGCGCGCCGGCCCGCCGCGCGACGTCCTCGCCGTCGTTCCACCGGACCTGTTCCGGCAGCTGAGCGCTTGCGTCCGGCACGTCGTCTCGCTGGAGCGCGCTGCGCCTCGTCCTGCCGAGACGCGCCTTGCACCTCGCCCTGCCTGGCTGCTCCTCCGGTGACGCCTGCCTGCCCGCGTGCGGCGTGCGACGTGCGGCGTGCGACGTGCGGCGTCGAACGACGCCTGCCCGGCTGCGCTGCGAGACGCGGTGGGAGCGGTGGGACCAAGCGGACCGTGGGTGGACATGGATGGAATGGAAGAGAATCGCTTTCGATGTTTCGGTGCGTGAGCCCCTTGCTCGCCTGAACAGCGGTGATACGCTGGTCCTCGGCCTCGGACGGAGCATCAGCTCCAGGATGGTCCTGCCGTGGAGCACCACGGTGCTGGGGTCGACACCAGATCGGCGGGCTCTCCGCTGATCCGCAATCGAACACCCTTGCCATGCCGGACGATCTCTTTCGATCCGGCGCGGGGTGCCGGCAAGCCGGAGGAGGGATGGACACCATGCACAGTACCAGTGGCTCTTCTATACCGGAGGCTGGGAACGGCTGACCCTCGTGGAGCGTGGACGCAGGGTCATCGGGGCCTTGCAAAACGCTACCGCGCTCGGCCAGGTCCGGCGCTCGATAACCTGTTGACTGCCATCGCGACCTCCGCGAGGCCGGCAGAGAGGGAATCGAGGAAGACTCAGGTCTTCCGGCAACGATTCTCACCGGCGCTCCGGGGCTGAATGCTCGTCGCGATGGGACAGGGGGGGCGCCGCACAGGCGGGATCAAGCGGGGTCCAGAAGGCCTCCGGTAGAGGCCCACGGGACGGGTCGGGTGCGAGTGAAGCACCCGACCCGTTTTTATTTCCATTGCCCGCGAGCGCTTTTTTGTCCTGCGCCGTGCCCGTCTGGTACGCGGGCTCGATGCGGATGCTGCTGCTCGCGCTGCTGCCGGCGTTGCCCCTGCTTCCAGCGTGCGCCGACGCCTTCGGGGATCGCGAGGCGCCGGAGCTGGGGACTGCGCTCGGCGCGTTCCACGTGGTCGGGACGCAGACGGCGAACACGTGCGGGGAGGGGGCGCTCGGCGCGAAGCGCCTGTGGGAGTTCGACGTGGATCTCGCGCGCGGCGACGGCGCCCTCTACTGGAACAACGGCGCCAGCGTGATCGAAGGCGTCATCGACGACGACGAGGTGAGCTTCTCGATCGACGGGCGCGTGGTGGTGGACATGCGCGCGGGCGACGCGCCCCCGGGGCCGCCGTGCTCCGTCGAGCGCCGCGACCGGGCGCTCGGGCAGCTCGGCGGCAGAGGGGATGACGTCGCGGGGTTCTTGGCGACGATGTCCTTCGAGTTCGTGCCCACGGCGGGGTCTCGGTGCGAGGACCTCGTCGCCGGAGAGCTCAGCGTCGCGCCGGTGGTCGCGGCGCTGCCGTGCGGCATGGCCTACGATCTCAAGGCCAAGCGGAGCGCGCTCCCGCCCGAGTGAGCGTCGGGTGGGCGTGGACCTCCGGGCGCGCGCCGCGGTAGGGTGCCACGATCGTGAAGCACGTCATCCATTCTCTGGGCGGGCGCGGCGGGCGGCGCACCGTCCTGGTCCACGGCGGCGCGGGCAACGTCGCTCCGGAGCGGCGGCCGCTGCATGCGGCGGGGTGCCTCCGCGCGGCGCGCGAGGGAGCGCGCGTGCTCTCCGAGGGAGGGAGCGCGCTCGACGCGGTCGAGCGCGCGGTGCGCGTCCTCGAGGACGATCCTCTCTTCAACGCGGGCACGGGCGCGGTCCTGAACGAGGAAGGCCACATCGAGCTCGACGCGTCGATCATGGAGGGCCGCGGGCTCAGGGCCGGCGCGGTCTGCGCGCTCTCGGATTTCGCCGAGCCGATCGCGATCGCGCGCGCGGCGCTGGAGGACGGCCGGCACGTGCTGTACGCCGCGCACGGCGCCGCGCGGTTCGCGCGGATGCAGGGGTTCACGCCCGTGGGCGAGGCGGCGCTCGTCACGGAGGCGGCCCGGGAGGCGCTCGCGGCGGCCCAGCAAGGCATCCGCGCGACCTCCTGGGCGGGCAACACGGTCGGCGCGGTGGCGCTCGACGAGGGCGGGCTCACCGCCGCGGCGACGAGCACGGGCGGCACGGTCAACAAGCGGGTCGGGCGGGTGGGGGACTCGCCCCTCATCGGGGCAGGGACGTACGCTGACGACGAGGCCGGGGCCGTGTCGACGACCGGCCACGGCGAGGGGATGATCCGGCTCGCCGTGGCGCACTCGGCCGTGGAGCGGATGCGCGCGGGCATCGGCGCGGTCGACGCGGCGAGCGGGATCATCGCGCACCTGGCGGAGCGCCTCGACATCACCGGGGGCGTCATCGCGCTCGATCGGACTGGGAGGTTCGGGCTGGCGCGATCGACCGCGACCATGTCGTGGGCAGCGGTCGGTGATTGGGGCGAGGAAAGCGGTGTGTGAATTGTCTTTACAGAGAGCTCCGATTATTCCATGGTCACTGTTCATCGCGTGACGCCCCGGGCGCTCTCGCGTGTGCGGTCGTGAGCATCACTGTCAGACCGCGTTCGTCCTGAGCTGGGGTGTTCGCAACCAAGCCGCGGCGCTGTTGCGCGCGTCGGATCATGGCGTGTCATGCACGGCGAGGCGGCCTGAACGGTGCCCGATCCACGGGGATCACGCTGGGCTTCGTCACAGGAGGTCTATCTTATGAATCGGAATTCGCTGCGGTTTCTCTCGGTGGGTCTGCTCTTGGCGGCCGTCGCGTGCGGGGATGACGACGGTGGCTCCGGCGGTGCAGGGAGCGTGTCCTCGGGCACGGGCGGAGCAGGGGGGACCGGCGGCTCTGCCGATGGCGGAGGCGGGAGCGGGGGCGGGGGCGGGGGCGGCGACGGCGGGGGCGGCGCGTCGACGCCTGGCGGGAGCGGGGCTGTCGATACGGGGGAGTACCGCAACCTCTTCGTCGAGAACGGGCGCACGCAGGACGAGGTGAATGCCAAGATCGCGGCCGCCTGGGACCATCTCTTCAAGGGTGATCCGGCCGAAGAGGCCGTCTATTTCGCGCAGGAGGAGAACGACAACGGCCCGCTCGCGCAGATCCGCGACATCGCGAGCGAGGACGTGCGCTCGGAGGGCATGAGCTACGGCATGATGATCGCCGTCCAGACAGACCATCAGGCGGAGTTCAACGCGCTCTGGAACTGGGCGAAGACCTACATGTTCCACGCCGACGAGACGCACCCGGCGTACGGGTATTTCTCGTGGCAGATGAATTTCGACGGCACCCCGCTGGACGAGATGCCGGCGCCGGACGGCGAGGAGTACTTCGCGACGGCGCTCTATTTCGCGTCGGGGCGCTGGGGCAATGGTGATGGCATCTACAATTACCGGGCGGAAGCGGATCGCTTGCTCGACCTGATGAAGAACCGACCGGAGATCACCGGGGAGTCCTTCGGGAACGGGGAGACGCGCACGACGACCGGGTCGACGCTCTTCAACACCGAGAACCACCAGATCCGCTTCACGCCGGACACGGGGAACTTCGAGACCAACGGGGACCACACCGATCCGTCGTATCACCTGCCGGCCTTCTACGAGATCTGGGCCAAGTACGGTCCGGAAGCGGACCGCGCCTTCTGGAGCGAGGCGGCCGAGGTGAGCCGCGGCTACTTCCACCTCGCGGCCCACCCGGAGACGGGGCTCACGCCCGATTACGCGAATTTCGACGGCACGCCCAAGGCAGCGTCGTGGAAGCCCGAGTCCGTGGACTTCCGCTTCGACGCGTGGCGCACCGCGATGAACTGGTCCGTCGACTGGGCGTGGTGGGCGAAGGATGAGCGCCAGCAGGAGCTCAGCGATCGGATCCAGGCGTTCTTCGAGGCGCAAGGAGCGGAGTACGGGAACCAGTTCACCCTCGACGGCGAGGCGCTGAGCGCCGACCACTCCTCGGGGCTCGTCGCCATGAACGCGGCCGCCAGCCTGGCGGCCAAAGGCCCGCGGTCCGCCGATTTCGTCCAGGCGCTCTGGGACCTCGATCCCCCGAGCGGGCAGTACCGCTACTACGACGGCATGCTGTACTTCATGGCGCTGCTGCACGTGGGCGGTCAGTTCCAGGCGTACGCACCGCAGTGAGGCGCGGCGGCGCGGCGCCGCGCAGATTCGTGTGATCCGGGCTCCGTCGCGCAGCGCGATGAGCCCGTGGCGCACGAAGATGCGCCCCGCTATAGTCCGCCGCCCCCATGATCCCTGCCGGTCCACTGCCCATCACCCCGCTGTCCTCGCCGCCGGATCGGATCTGGCGGGTCCCTGGCTCGAAGAGCATCACGAACCGCGCGCTCGTGCTGGCTGCGCTCGCCGACGGTGAGAGCACGCTGGAGGGGGTGCTCCATAGCGACGACACGCGGCACATGCGGTCCGCCCTGGAAGCGCTGGGGATCGGGATCGAGGACGCCGGGCCGCACACGCTGGTGGTGAAGGGAGGGCGGCGCCGGCTGCGCGCGCCGGGGCGCGAGCTGTTCATCGGGAACAGCGGCACCACAGTGCGGTTCCTCGCGGCGCTCGCGTGCCTCGTGCCGGGCGAGGTGGTGCTGGTCGGCGACGAGCACATGGCCAAGCGGCCGATCGCCGATCTGGTCGACGGCCTGAGGCAGCTCGGGGCGGACGTGGAGTGCGCGACCGGGTGCCCGCCGCTCCGGATCCGGGGCGGCCGGCTGAAGGGCGGCACGCTGACGATGCGCGGCGATCGCTCCAGCCAGTACTTCTCGGCGGTGATGATGGCAGGCCCCTTCGCCGAGGCGGCCATCGACCTGCGCGTGGCCGGCGAGCTGGTAAGTCGCCCCTACGTCGAGATCACGCGGCGCATGGTCGCGGATTTCGGCGGTCGCATCGACGAGGCCGCGGGCGGGTTCACGGTCCATCCCGCCGCGGGGTACCGCCCGCGGGCGTACCCGATCGAGCCCGACGCGTCGTCCGCGAGCTATCCGTTCGCGCTCGCCGCGGCCGCGGGCGGCGCCATCACCGTGCCCGGACTTTCCGAGGGGGCGTTGCAGGGAGACTACCGGTTCGTCGAGCTCCTGGAGCAGGCAGGCGCGCGCGTGAGCCGGCAGGCCGATGCCACCACCGTGCGCAGCGACGGGCGCCTGCGCGGCATCGACGTCGACATGCACCACATCTCGGACACCGTGATGACGCTGGCCGCGATCGCTCCGCTCCTCGAGGGGCCGACGACGATCCGGAACGTGGCGAACATCCGGATCAAGGAGACGGACCGCCTCGCCGCCACGGTCGCGGAGCTCCGCCGCCTGGGCCAGGAGGTGACCCACGGCGACGACTGGCTCCGTATCGAGCCTCGGCCGCTGACGCCCGCGCTCGTGCGCAGCTACAGCGACCACCGCATGGCGATGAGCTTCGCGATCCTGGGGCTGTGCCGGCCGGGGATCACCATCGAGGATCCGGCCTGCGTCGCGAAGACGTACCCGACGTTCTGGGAGGACGTCGAGGGGTGCTCCCGCGCGGCAGGCGCGGCGCCCGCGGTGTGATCCCGGCCCGCGCCGCCGGACAGGCGCTCAAGAGAGGGCGAGCACGGCCTCCACCTCGATCTTCAGATCAGGGGAGAAGAGCCCGGCGACACGGACCAGAGAGCTCGCCGGCAGCGCGGTGCCATAGATTCGAAACAGGGTCTCTCTCAGCGCCACGAGCTCGTCGAGGCTCGTGACGAAGATCGTCACCTTGGCTACCGCGTCCAGGCCGACCCCTTCGGCGCGCGCGATGCTCGCGATCTGGGAGAAGATCGCCTCTGCCTGCTCGGACACACTGCCCTTCTGAGCGGGCGAGCCGAAGGCCGTCAGCCCTGAAAGGAACAGAAAGCCGTTGTGCTCGACGGCATGAACGTACGGACCCGCCGGATCACCCAGCGCAGGATAGTTCTTTCGCTCCACGGCTGCTCTCCTTGCCTGCCACGCCCCGCGGCGCCTCGGAGGGCGCGCGCTCGACCCTCTGCGCGAGATCCATAACACACGCGCGCCGGGCCCCCGGTCATAGGCGGGGCCGCGCGTTCTCGTCGAGCCAGTCGAGCGCCTCGTCCATCACCCGCTCGGCGTCCGGCAGCTCTCCGTGGTGCGCGCCGGGCATCTCCCGGTAGACCGCCGGTATCTTCGCGGCGAGGAGCCCGCTCGCGCCCTCCTTCATGCGGTACGTGGCGTCGAGCTCGCCGCTGATCATCACCGCTCCCCGGATGTCCCGGAGGCGCGCGGCCGAGGGCGTCGTGGGCGCGCCGAGCAGCACCAGCCGCGAGTACCGCTCCGGCCACCGCTCCGCGAGCCGCTCCGCGATATAGGCACCCTGCGAGTAACCGATGACCACGAGGTCCTCCGCCTCGCCGCCGCACGCCGCCAGCGCGCTCCGGATGCGGCCGTCCTGCTCCTCGGCGTCGGGCGAGTACTTGCTGAACACCCCGCCGGCGCCGCAGGGCACGTTGCCCTGGAGCCCGAGCACACCGCCGTGCTCCCGCGCCGCCCTCGCGAAAGCTTGCACGTAGCCCAGCCCATGCCCGCACATGCCGTGAAGGAACACCATCCGCGGACACGCGCCGAGAGGCCCGGTGACGACGAACGCCGGCAGATCGCCAGGCACGGGCACCTCGGTCGCGACGAGCGGCGGCTCGGCGGGCTGCCGCTCGACCATGGCGGGCTGTGCCGGGCGCTCCTCCGCGAGCGCACGTTCCTCCTTGCCACACCCCGTCGCCAGCGCCGCGAGGCCGAGTCCGGATATAGCTATAGTGGAAATTTTCATAAGTCTGGCGTTGGGCCACGATCGGCTCACCGCAAGCGGTCCCGCGCCCGCACGGGTTTCCTCTCACCCGGCGAACACAGCGGTTTTGCTCTTTCTGGCGGATGATTCGTCCGTTATAACGGATATCGGCCTGGCCGGCACGGCTCCCCGGGATCGTCGCGCCGTGCGCTCGCGGCACCGAGGCGCGCAAGGAACGACCTGGCATCGTGGCAGGGGAGTACGTCCCGCGCTGCGAGAGACGATCGATTGCAAGGATGGCAAGGAGCAGACCGATGAGTGATCGCGGCTTGGGGTATTTCGGCGAGCGGTACGGCAGCGAGGGACCGGCGCCCCGCTTCGCGCAGTGGAACGAGGTGATCGAGGCGCTGCTCGGGCATCGCTCGGTGCGGCGTTACGCGCCGAAGCCGCTCCCGGAGGGCACGCTCGAGCTGCTCGTGGCCGCGGCGCAGTCGGCGCCGAGCTCGTCGAACCTGCAGCTCTGGAGCGTGCTCTCGGTGCAGGACGCCGAGCGGCGGCGGCGCCTCTCGGAGCTCGCCGGCGGCCAGGCGCACGTCCGCGAGTGCGGGCTGTTTCTGGTCTGGCTCGCCGATCTGCGGCGGCTCGGCGAGCTCGCGAAGCACCGCGGCGTGGGGCACGAGGGGCTCGATTACCTCGAGATGTTCGTCATGGCGGTGGTCGACGCGGCGCTCGCCGCGCAGAACGCGCTCGTCGCGGCCGAGTCGCTCGGCCTCGGCACGGTCTATATCGGCGCTGCGGAACCACCCCGAAGCGGTCGCGGCCGAGCTCGGCCTGCCGCCCCAGGTGTTCGCGACGTTCGGCCTGTGCGTGGGCTGGCCCGACCCGGCCACCCCGGCGAGCATCAAGCCGCGGCTCCCGCAAGAGGTCGTCCTGCACCGCGAGCAGTACGGCGCGTTCGAGCGAAGCGTGGGCGCGCTCGACGCCTACGACCAGCTCATGGAGCGCTTCTACTCGAAGGAGCGCATGGGCGTGCAGGGGAGCTGGAGCCGCCACTCGGCCGCGCGTGTCGAGTCGGCCCAGGCGCTGCGTGGGCGCGACCGGCTGCGCGCGGCGCTCCTGGCGATGGGTTTCCGGCTGCAGTAGCCGCGGCCCAGGGGTCGAGGCGCGCGCGCGGCCGCGGAGGTGCGCCCGGAGGCGCGCGCGGGGCCCGCGGAGGTGCGCCCGGAGCAGCACCGGGGCAGCAGGCCCTGGTGCCTCGCCAGCAACGAGGGCACCGCCCGCCGGATCGACGCAGGGAAACGGGCCATGGCATGTCGGCTGCAATCGCAGTGAAGTGAAGAGGGGCGGACAAGACAGCTGGCCTGAACAAGGGAGCCTTCCCATCATGAGCGAGGAACTGGAGCCTGAGGGCGAGGTCGGACGCGTCCTCGACGGGAGCGACACGCTGGCGCTGGAGGCCGACGTCCTGGTGCTGGGCGGCGGGCCCGCCGGGACCTGGGCCGCGCTCGCCGCGGCGGCGAAGGGCGCGCGCGTCGTGCTCGCGGACAAGGGGTATTGCGGCAGCAGCGGCGCCACGGCGCCTTCGGGGGTCGGCGTGTGGTACGTGCCCCCGGTCCCCGAGATGCGCGAGGCGGCCAAGGCCAGCCGAGAGGGGCTGGGCGGCTTCCTGGCGGACCGCGGCTGGATGGACCGCGTGCTCGACAAGACGTGGGCCAGCGTGAACGACCTCGCGACCTGGGGTTATCCGTTTCCTGTCGACGACAGCGGGCAGCCCGTCCGCCGCAGCCTGCAAGGCCCCGAGTACATGCGCCTCATGCGCAAGCGGGTGAAGCTCGCGGGCGTCCGCATCCTCGATCACAGCCCCGCGATCGAGCTCCTCGTCGACGCGAGCGGCGTGGTCGCCGGGGCGGCCGGCATCTGCCGGCAGCTCGGGCACAGGTGGGTGGTGAGGGCCGGGGCCGTGGTCATCGCCACCGGCGGCTGCGCCTTCCTGAGCAAGGCGCTCGGCACCAACGTCCTCACCGGCGACGGAGGGCTGATGGCCGCCGAGGCGGGCGCCGACATGTCAGGGATGGAGTTCTCCAACGCCTACGCGATCGCCCCGGCCTTCGCGTCGGTCACCAAGACCCTCTTCTACAACTGGGCGACGTTCTATTACGAGGACGGGCGCGTGATCGAGGGGGCCGGCTCGCAGCGCGGCCGGTCCGTGATCGCGGAGACCCTCCTCACGCAGCCGGTCTACGCCCAGCTCGACAAGGCCGATGAGGCGCTCCAGGCGTGGATGCGCACGGCCCAGCCGAACTTCTTCCTTCCCTTCGATCGCGCCGGCATCGATCCCTTCCGGCAGCGGTTCCCCGTCACGCTGCGGCTCGAGGGCACCGTGCGCGGCACGGGCGGGATCCGCATCACCAGTCACGGCTGCGCCACATCGGCGCCGGGGCTCTACGCCGCCGGAGACGCCGCGACGCGAGAGCTCATCTGCGGCGGATTCACGGGCGGCGGCAGCCACAACGCCGCGTGGGCCATCTCCTCGGGCCAGTGGGCCGGCGAGGGAGCAGCCCTGTTCGCGCGCAGCGTCGGCCCGCGCGCCGGGCGGCGGGTCGTCGAGGGGGCCGGCCGCGCCGCGATCCCGGCGGCGGGCGGGACGAGGCCGCTCGACGCGGAGGGGGTGATCCGGTCGGTGCAAGACGAGGTGTTCCCGTACGACAAGAACCTCTTCCGCACCGCGCGGGGGCTCGCGGCCTCGCTCGACAGGCTCGATGGGCTGTGGCGGGAGGTGCGGCAGGCCTCGCCCGAGGCGGCGGTGCGCGGGGCCGTGCGGGCGCGGGAGAGCGCCGCGATGGTGGCCACCGCGCGCTGGATGTTCAACGCGGCGCGCGCGCGCACCGAGACGCGCGGCATGCACAAACACACGGACCATCCCGGGCTCGATCCGGCGCAGCAGCGGCGGCTGATCACCGGCGGTCTGGACCACGTGTGGGTGCGCCCCGAGTCCGCCGCGCCGGCGTCGATCGGCGCGGCCGCGGCGGAGGCGCAGGCGCCATGATCGAGCTCGTCAGCGATGCCCGGTGCATCGGGTGCGATCTCTGCGTCGAGGTCTGCCCCACCGACGTGTTCGAGCGCGTCCCGGGCGGCGCGCCTGTCATCGCCCGGCAGGGCGACTGCCAGACGTGCTTCATGTGCGAGGCCTACTGCCCGGTGGACGCGCTCTACGTGGCCCCGGAGGCGGAGCGACCGGTCGCCGTGGACGAGGAACGGCTCGAGGCGTCCGGGCTGCTCGGGAGCTACCGGGCCGCGGTGGGGTGGGGCACCCGGCGCAAGCCGGGCGCCGCCGCCGACCAGACGTTCCGCGTCCTCACGGTCGCTCGTCAGACCTAGAGCGGAGCGGCGGTCGCCCGCTTCGGATACGGGCCCACCTCGGCGTTTTCGGTGCTCAGCGCACCGGAGTGCGCTTGCGCGCCGAAAACGCCGATCTGGGCCCGTCTCCTGTGCGGGAGACCGCCGCTCTGCTGCCGCTCTGCTCTGGATGGTGCAGAGGTGGGCGGAAACCGCTGTAGAAGCGCCGCGCGCGCCTTCACGGCAGCAGCGCCATCCCCAATCCCCGCCACGACAGGTCTCGCGGCGAGCCGTTCGAGCGCGAGCTCCTGCTGCCCTGATGGGGCTCGGGCCAGTCGAGCCCGTTGTCCTCAGGTGCGGGGCGGTAAATTTTCAATGCCCGAGAAATCGTGCGTCCCGTGCAATTCTTGTGACTGACTTCGTCCTGCTCTCACAACCTGGGTGAGAAACGAGGCCACCATTCCGCTCACGGCCGGGAGGCGAGGCGCCGACCGGACGATGAGGGGCCGCGCGAGGTATGCATGAGACGACCTATTTTCTTGATTTGCTTTTCGCTCGCTGCCGCTCACCTGGCATGCGGATCGAGCGGTGAACCCGGAACCGGCTTGGACGGCGCCGGCGGGGAGGGCGCCGGGACGGGCGGCGGCGCGACCGGCGCGGCGTCCAGCGGCAGCGGTAGCGGCAGCGGCAGCGGCGCGGGCACCAGCGCTGCGTCCGGCAGCGGCGGCGCTGCGACCAGCGCCGCGACCGGCAGCGGCGGCTCGGGCGGCGGCGCGGGCGCCGGCGGGCCGACGGGGTTCGCGCAGATGGAAGACCTCGACCGCGGTGTCGTGGCCGTGCCCACGGACGGCGGCACGTACGTGGGCTTTCGCCTGTTCGGCTACGACCCCGACGACATCGCGTTCAACGTCTACCGCGACGGCGCCAAGGTCAACGCCGCGCCGCTCGCGGACTCCACGAACCTCGTGGACCGCGACGGCTCTCCGAGCTCGGTCTACACCGTGCGCCCCGTCATCGGCGGCGTCGAGCAAGGCGAGTCGGAGTCCGCGCCCGTGTGGAAGGATGGAACCCTGTCCATCCCGACGACACCGCCGCCCGCAGGGGACGGCTACACGTACTCGAGCGGCGATGGCAGCGTGGGAGACGTGGACGGCGACGGGCGTTACGAGATCATCCTCAAGTGGGATCCGTCGAACCTCCAGGACAACTCGAAGGCCGGCCGCACCGGCAAGACCTACCTCGACGCTTACTCGCTCGACGGCAAGCGGCTCTGGCGCATCGATCTCGGCGTGAACATCCGGGCCGGAGCGCACTACTCGCCGTTCCTCGTGTACGATCTCGACGGCGACGGGAAGGCGGAGGTGGCCGTCAAGACGGCGCCGGGGACGCGCGATGGGAGGGGCGAGTACCTGAGCAAGGGGCCCGCGGCCGGCGATGACGATTCCAAGGATTACCGCAACAACGACGGCTATATCCTCACCGGCCCGGAGTACCTCACCGTGTTCGCCGGCGACACCGGCGCAGAGCTCGCAACGACCGAGTTCAAGGTCGGGCGCGGCGACCCGTGCAGCTGGGGCAACAACGAGTGCTACGGCAACCGCGTCGACCGCTTCGTCGGCACCATCGCGTTCCTCGACGACACGGGGCGCCCGAGCGTGGTGTTCGGGCGCGGCTATTACGCACGCACGACGCTCTCGGCCTGGAACTACCGCGACGGCGCGCTCTCGAGCCTCTGGACGTTCGACTCCAGCTCGAGCCGCGCCAACGAGGCGTTCGGCGGCAAGGGCTGCCACTCCATCAGCGTCGCGAACGTGGACGACGACCCGCAGCAGGAGATCATCAACGGCGGCGCCACGTTCGACAACGACGGCACGGGCCTCTGCGCGGTGGACTACTACGCTCACGGCGACGCGCTGCACGTCACGGATCACGTCCCGTCGCGCCCTGGTCTCGAGGTGTTCCAGCCGTACGAGAGCGGCGACGCACCCGCCTACGCCATGCGCGACGCCCGCACGTGCGAGGTCCTCTGGAAGGGGCCAGGCAACGGCGGCGAGGAGGGCCCTGGCCGGGGCGTGGCGGCGGATGTCGACCCGCGCAGCCCTGGCAGCGAGGCGTGGGTCAACAACAGCGAGCTGCTGCGCGGCTCGGACGGCGATGGCGTCGGGAGCCGCCCTGCGTCGAGCAACTTCCTCATCTGGTGGGACGCTGACCCGAGCCGGGAGCTCCTCGACGGCAACGGCATCCGCCAGGCCGACGGCCAAGGGGGGAACTTCACGGCCGCCGGGTGTACCTCGAACAACGGCACGAAGAGCACGCCGACGCTCAGCGCCGATATCCTGGGCGACTGGCGTGAAGAGGTGATCTTCCGCTGCGGCGATTCCATCCGCATCTTCACCACGAACCAGGTCGCGACGAACCGGATCTACACCTTGATGCACGATCCGCAGTACCGCGTTGCCATCTCGTGGCAAAACGGCGCCTACAACCAGCCGCCTCACCCGAGCTTCCATATCGGGGAGGGGATGGCTGCGGCGCCGAAGCCCGATATCCACGTCCGCTGAGACACCGGCGCTAGCGAGTCGCCTCGTTCGACTCGATATCTGAAGCCGATGGCTTGGCTACCGAGTCACCACGCGTCGAATCGGCCGCCCTCACTGCACAGCCTGCCTGTGAGCGTTCACAAGGTTTATAAATACACGAGTACAGTACATTCGTTAACACTGTTGACGAAGTTCGCGTGCCGCTGGTAGAGTGGTGTTACCTGCCCGAGGTGAGGCGGGTTGCGCCTGACGGACTGAGCCTAACGGCCTGAGAGCCTGAGAGAGCGACATGCGATTTATCGACCTGCACCAGGGTTCTGCAACCGACCTCCGTACATCCCGGCGGGGCCTGGCCACGCTCGCCGCGCTGGCCGCGTTGTTGCTCAGCGCGTGCGCCGGTGACGATGGCAACTCGTTGAGCGGCGCGTCGGAGGGCGGCGCGGGAGGACCCGACACGACGGGCGGGACGGGCGGCGCGGGCTCGCAATCGAGCGTGAACTCAGGCTCGGGCGCGGGCGCGGGCACGGGCACCGGTGCGGGCTCGCAGGCGAGCACGGGCGCGGATTCGGGCTCGGGCGCGGGCACCGGAGGTGCCGGTGTCGGCGGCGGTCCGGACGACCATCCTGCGTACGACCACTGCGTGAGCGGGTACATGCCCCACCCGAGCGACTCGGATCCCAACATGAAGGACGGCCCGGCGGAGTTCTTTCCGCCCGGCAACAACAGTCCGGACATCGTCGATACGACGGTGCAGCCCCAGGTCCTGGACTGGATGTATGAAAACAGGTGGCAGGACGCTCACGTCGAGTGGCACGCGATCCGCGCCTGCAACTTCGGGGGCGCCGGGAGCAAGGTGGGCATCTGCAAATTCAAGCAGCTGGTCCCGCAGGATCAGAACTGTCAGAGCGCCGGCGACGGCTATCAGTTCCTTGTGTTCCACCGCCACATGATCCAGGCGCTGCAGCAGCTCTGGCCCAATCATAAAGAGCAGTTCACGGGCTTCACCAAGTTCCCGACCAAGGCGGAAGATGTGCCGTCCCAGTGGCGCTCCGCGTGGAAGAACTGGGACGCGGCCGCCCTCGAAGCCGGGAAAATCGGCGATGAGATCGACAAGCCCGAGAACCTCGCGAGGTTCAAGGACGAAGGCGAGCTCGGCTTCTGGCTTCAGTGCAACGTGGGGCAGAAGCTGGCGGGGGCGACCAACATGCCGTGGGTGGGTCTCCACTTCGTGCTGCACGCCAAGTGGGCGCGGCCGGGCAACACGACGCACGGTGTGAACAACACCAACGCGAACATCGACAACTACATGTTCTGGAAGCTCCACGGCTGGATCGACAACGTGTGGGAGAAGTACCGGCGCGCCAAGGGGATGTTGCCGACCGATCAGAAGCTGAAGGACGATCTCGTCGCGCAGTGCCGCGAGATGGATACCGAGATCAAGATCATCAAGGAGAACCTGGACCCTGAGGATGTCAGGGATCCCAATGCGCCTTTGCCGGTGGAGTCAGGGGTTTTCCACGAGAAGGTGCGGCCCATCTTCGAGAGCGCGACGAACCTGTGCAGCGGCTGCCACGCCGAGTCGGGCCCCAATGCGGGGCTGTCGCTCGGTGGGCGCCTCAGCTCCAAGGAGATCGTCGACGGTCTGGTCAACGTCGCCTCCCGCGGCGGTGGCCAGTTCAAGCTCGTCGTCCCGGGCGACCCCGACCACAGCTGGCTCTACCTCAAGGCCGCCGGCAAGGCGGAAGCCGCGGGTTGCCAGCAGTCCTCCACGGCGCAGTGCATCTCGGGCGTGATGCCGCCCAGCACGGGGGGGCCGACGGTCAGCCCGGCGCAGCTCGAGATCTTGCGTAAATGGATCGCGGACGGCGCCCCGGGACCGACCTGATCCTGGCGAACGCTTGAGGTCGGCGGGAATCCGAGCTGCCGGCCTCACGACATTCGGGGCTCGGGGGGGCGCCATCAGCGCCCTCCGCCACGCACCCTCAGGCGTCAGAAGTGCCCAGGGCGCTCCGCCTCCCGCACATCGATCCCGTTGCCCGCCCCGTGGCATAGGCGTTAACCACGCTTCGCGCCGCATTCTCCTACATCCTAACGTTTACGTGGTCGTGGTCGTGGTCGTTTACGGCTTACCGTTGACGACCACGACCACGACCACGACCACGTTCACGACCACGTTCACGTTCACGTAAACGTTCATGTTCACGTAAACGTTCATGTTCACGTAAACGTTCATGTTCACGTTCACGTCGGTGACCGATGGTGGGGGTGGAACGGGCTTCGTGCCTTGAGCGTGACCGAACGGGCTTGGTTGCCGCCTGTGAGGGGCCCTCCACGGGGCCGGGCAGCTCGGCACTACCTTGCACGCAACCGGAGACGGACCTGGGCGAGGCCGTACTAGGGTCCAGGCGGCGGGTAGGTTTCCTTCATCTCCTGGATCCAGCGCGAGACCACCTCCACGCCCGTCTCGTCGACCTTGTGCGTCCCGATGCGCGGCATCTGCCCTTCGAAGCCGCGGAGCACCTGGCGGGCGACAAGCAAGCTGCGTGACGGGTCCCCCGGCCGGATGTCGTACCAGTTGGCCGGGTCGGGGTTCGTGAGGCCCTCGTACTTCGCGTTTTCCGCGGGGCGCTTGTTGATGGCCGTCCGGGCGGCGTCCGTGGCCATCACTTCGCCGAGCTCGCTCGCCTCGAGCCGCAGGTACAGGCCGGTATCGTGGGCCGCCGCCTCGGGCAGGTCGTTGTGACAGCTCACGCCGCAGTTGGCGTGCAGGTAGCCGAGCGCCTGGCGCTCCACCTCGTTGCCAGGAATCGTGAGGGCGAGATGGCTCGCGTCCGCGATCACGCCGAGCTCGACCAGCGTCTCGGCCGAGATCCCCTGGGCGCCAGAGCCGAGCATCAGCGCGTCCCAGCCGAGGACGTAATCGACGCGTCCGACGTGGCACTCCTTGCACTGATCGCGGTTCGGCACCGTGTGGCCAGTGCCGTAGAGATCGGTCACGCCGAAGTCGTTCTGCATCTGGATCGCCTGCTTCTCGTCCTCGGACCACACATAGCTCGTGTAGACCCAGCCGGCGGCCGTCTTGCGCAGGAGGCGAGTCTCCGCGAGGCGCTGCGCGCCGCCCGCGCCCGTCACGCTGAACTCCTTCCAGAACTGCGTCCCCTCGGGGTAGATGAACGCGTCCGGATTGCTCGTGTCCACCTGCTGCCCTTTCGGAATCGACACGAAGCGCCGCTTCTCGGCGCCGTCGCTCCAGAGCTCCACGGCAGGCTTGTACTCGAGCACACCGCACGCGAGCTCGCGCTGATCGAAGTTCCCGTAGAGCCCCGTACAGCGCAGGTCCACTGGCAGCACGCCGTCGAGCGGCGCAGCGCAGTCCACGTCGGTGGGCATCGCGAACTCTGCGCAGCTCGCGCCTCCCGCGCCACCAGCGCCGCCTGCGCCGCTCGTTTGCGCGCCCGATCCGCCGCTGCCCACCGTGGCGCCCGACCCCCCTTCGCCCTCGGGCTGCGCCTGCCCGCCGCCCGAGCTGCATCCCGCCGCGAGCAGCAGCGCGCCGGCGAGTGAACCGTTCCTCACGACATGAAAAAGCATGCGCGCAGTCTGCCACAGGAGAGGAGCGCTTGGGAGCGTGGAGTCACGCCTTCGCCATGCCGCGTCGCGCATCGCCCCGCGTCGCGCGCTTCATCCGGTCACCGGTCGTCTGCCTTCGCAGGGATGTGAACGTCGATCAATCGACGATCGGCCGGACAGAAGCGGTGGAGCCGACAGAGCCCGATGAGGGCAGGGCGCCCTCTGAAAAAGGTGAACCTATCGAATGGTCCACTCTTGCTGTACACCGCGCGTCCAGCGCCGGATCGTTCACGGCTTGGACACCCGGCATGGCCTGTCCGCCGCGCTCTTGCGCCGCTCCGGCGCCATGCTCGCGCGGTCGCGGCGGGCGCGGTGCGGCCTCGGCAGCAGGCGCTGCTGACCGCGTGCTCGTGACGCAGCACCTGGCGCGCGCAGTCCGGCCGAAACGCGTGGAAATGCCTGGCACGGCGCGTGCGATACGCCGCCGACGACGACGGCGCGCGTCGGAGCAGCGACCCGGCACGGAGGGCGCGGCGGCGCGCCGCCCGGGCCGTCACCCCGCCGAGCGCGCCCGAGAACAACCTTTTCACGGAGCCGTCGCATGAGTGGTCTCAGTCTCGTCTTCGATACGCCCCAGCTCGCGCAGGACTACGAGGTGCGCAGCGCCGATCGGCAGTTCCGCCATGGAAAGCGGCTGATCGCCGAGCTCGGCGTCCGCCCCGGCGATCACGTGCTCGACGTCGGCAGCGGCACCGGGCTGCTCGCAGAGCACGTGGCCGGCCTCGTCGGGCCGACCGGGAAGGTGCTCGGGATCGACCCGCTGCCGCTGCGCGTGGAGATCGCCCAGCAGAAGGCGAAGGCGAACCTCTCCTTCCAGGTCGGCAACGCCTACGCGCTCGACGGGCTCCCCTCCGGCAGCTTCGATGTCGTGTACCTCAACGCCGTCTTCCACTGGCTCCCCGAGAAGACCGAGCCGCTGCGGCAGATCCACCGCCTGCTCAAGCCGGGGGGCCGGATCGGGCTCGCCACGGGCGCGAAGGATCACCCGAACCGCCTGCAGGCCATCAAGCGGGAGGTGCTCTCGCGCGAGCCCTACGCGCGTTATCCGGAGTCCCGGGATGGGACGCCCCACTGGGTCACCGCCGTGGAGCTCGCCGGGCTGCTCGGGGGCGCCGGCTTCACCGTGCAGAAGATCGAGGCCCAGGAGAACGTGCACCATCAGCCGGACGGGCGCGCCGCCATCGCCTTCTCGCAGGCAAGCTCGTTCGGCAACTTCCTCGGCCACCTGCCCGAGTCGCTGCGCAGCCAGGCCATCGAGGACATCCAGCGCGAGCTCGAGGCCTTCCGGACGCCCGAGGGCATCCGGCTCGAGGGGAAGCGGCTCTTCGCCATCGCACACAAACCGGCGTCGCACTGAGCTGACAGGTCGATGGCCGACCACCGCACCGCGACGCCATCCCAGCACCCTTTTCGCTTTCTCTGCCACGAGGAGAATTCCGCATGAGCGCTACACAGAACCAGAGCAACAACGTCCTCGAGATCGTCCCCGTCGCTGGCCGGATCGGCGCGGAGGTGCGCGGCGTGCGCCTCAGCGGCGATCTCGACGCCGCCACCGTGAGCGAGATCCGGAAAGCCTGGCTGCGATACAAGGTCATCTTCTTCAGGGGCCAGCACCACCTCGACGACGGCTCGCAGGAGGCGCTCACCACGCTGTTCGGCGCCAAGCCCGTCGCGCACCCGACGGTGCCCGTGGTCAATGGCACCGATTACATCCATGAGCTCGACTCGCGGGAGGGCGGGCGCGCGAACTCCTGGCACACCGACGTCACGTTCGTGGACGCCTACCCGAGGGCCTCGATCCTCCGGGCGCTCGTGATCCCGGCGTACGGTGGCGACACCGTCTGGGCCAACACGGTCGCCGCGTACCAGGATCTGCCGCCCGCGCTGCGCGCGCTCGCGGACACGCTGTGGGCGGTCCACAGCAACGAGTACGACTACCAGGCGCGGAAGCCGAACTCGTCGGCGGATGACGTGCGGCGCTATCAGGAGGTGTTCACGTCGACCGTGTACGAGACCGAGCACCCCGTCGTGCGCGTCCACCCGGAGACCGGGGAGCGGTCGCTCGTGCTCGGCCACTTCGTCAAGCGGCTGCTCGGCGTCTCGTCCCACGACTCGACGCACCTCTTCCAGGTGCTCCAGGAGCACGTCACGCGCCTCGAGAACACCGTCCGGTGGCGCTGGGCCGCGGGCGACGTGGCGGTCTGGGACAACCGCGCCACGCAGCACTACGCGATCAACGACTACGGCGATCAGGTCCGCGTGGTGCGCCGCGTGACGGTGGACGGGGACGCGCCCGTCAGCATCGACGGCCGGCGCAGCGTCACCCGCAAGAAGGCGCCGCGCGCCGCCGCCGCGAGGAGCGAGAGCGCCGGGATCGCCGTAGCCACGGCGACCGCGTAGTCGCGCCGAGCCGAGGCGCGTCCGCGGGCGTCAGGGGATCCTTGACGGCCGCGGACGTGTGCGCTTCACCTGCGGCGGAGGAGCACCCCGTGGGTCCAACAAGCAAGCGCGACGACGCTCGAGACGGAGCGCAGAGCACGGCGCACGTCGTGGTGATCATGCTGATCGTGGCCTTCGGCGTGCTCGCGCTGCCGTGGATGGTCCTCCGGAAGCTGGACGCCCGGACGCCGACGGGCGGCGTGGCGGCCTCCGGCGTCCCGGCCGAGGACCTCGCCCAGGGCGGCAAGATCTATTATCGCTCGTGCGCCAACTGTCACCAGGCCAGGGGGGAGGGGAAGCCGGGCCGCTATCCGCCCCTCACCGGCTCCTCATGGCTGCTCGAGGACAAGGAGACGCCGATCCGGATCACGCTGCTCGGCGCCGCCGGCCCGATGGAGGTGAACGGCGCGCTCTACAACGACGTGATGCCCAACCTCGGCGTCACGCTGTCGGACGAGGACGTCGCGCTGGTGCTCACCTACGTCCGGTCGAGCTGGGGGAACAGCGCGCCCGCCATCACGCGGGACGAGGTCGCGAAGGTGCGCGCCTCGCTGGGAGACCGGATGGAGCCGTGGGCCGGCGGCGCGGCGCTGTCGGCGGCGCGGGAGACGCGCGTCCTGCCCTGAGGCGCACAGGAGAGCGGGGCTGGCTGCCGCGGCGGCGCTTCCAGGCGAGAGGGGCGGTCACTCCCGCACGGGCTCCTGCAGATCCACCCCGAAGTGCTCGCGGTAGCCCCGCCGCGCGGCCTCGCGCAGCTCGTCGTCGCCGCGGCTGACCTGCTCCTCGAAGGCCTGCGCGTACGTGTCTGGGTCGACCTCCCGCGCGCCGAAGCGCAGCTTCTTCCCGGAGAGCGTCTCGAGGACGAGCGTGGCCACCCGGCGCTCGGCGCCGCCGCGGGCCACGACGCCGAAGGGGAACAGGTGCACGAGCGTGAGCTGCGGCGGCGCGTCGCCGGCCGTCATCTCGGCGATGTACGCGGAGAGCTCGCGGCTCACGCGGTCCTGCGCCTCGTCGGAGAAGCCGGCGAGCAGCTCGGTCACCGCGGGCGAGAGGGGCAGGTGAGGGCCGTCGATCTGGTGCTGGAGCTCGTGCCGCTCGGTGCCGGCGAGCACGGCCCGCTCGAGCGTGGAGCCCAGGCGCTCGCGCAGCTTCGCCAGCGCGGCGTCGCAGCGCGCGAGGGCGCCGGCGTGAGCGCCGTCCGCCGCCGCGTGGCACGTCGCGCCCTCCTGATCGAACCGCTCGGCATAGGACCGGACCTCGGAGCCGAGGACGAGCGCGAAGGGATCCTGGTCGCGCGAGAAGCCGAGGTGGACACGGCGCTCGCCCGTCATCGGCTCCACGAGGAGCGTCGCGAAGCGGTCGTCGCCGACGCGGTAGGCGTGGACCTCCCTGACCCGGTAAGGCGTGGTGTAGAAGCGCCGCGTGGCGCCGTCGGCCGAGACACTGAGATTGACGGCCGCGTCGAGGTAGTACCCGAGCCCGGCGCGTCGCGCTGCGTCGTTGGCCTCGGCGACGAGCCGGCCGAACGCGCGGCCGGAGAGCTCGAGATCGTCCACCTGAGCGGCCAGCGTCGCGAGCGCCGCGGCGACGTCCTCGCCGTCGGGCTGCGCCCTGGCGACCGCGAGCATCTCGCGGCTGCGCGCCCTGGTCAGCACCTGCGCCTCCGCGCCCGTGCCCTGCGCGCGTCCGCTGCGCGCGTGCGCGTCGCGGGCGATGCGCGCGCGCTCCCAGCTCGGCAAGAGCTCGCCGTACACCCGGTCCCATTCGGCCGTGGGCGCGCCGAGCCTCCAGTCGACGCCCTTCGGCGCGGGGCGGCCGAGCACGAGCAGCGCGCCCAGCAGCGCGGCGACCGAGGCCGCGGCCGCGCCTGCCGCCATGATCGGCCGGGCGCCGCCCGCGCTGGCCCCGATGCCTGGCTCCAGCTCGGCTTCGGGCACCATCACGCCGAGCGCGAGCACCTCGATCGCGGAGGCGAGCGCCGCCACGACCGCGGCGAGCAGGAGCGCGAAGAAGGCGACGGTGCCCGCCTCGACGCCCCAGCCGCCCGAGAGGAACGCGCGGTACACGAAGAGCAGCATGAGGCCGGGCATGGCCCACACGGCCGCGATCGCGAGGCCCGGGTGCTCGCGCCGGGGCACGCTGCGCGCGTACGAGAGGCCCAGCAGGGCGATCGCGAGCGGGCCGAGCACGAAGAGCAGGACCATGCCGTAGCCGAGCTGGAAGCGGGCGTCGGGCAGCGTCGCGACGAGCACGGCCGCGCGCGCGATCGTCTGCGCGGGGATCTCGCCGCGGGACGGCCAGAAGTAGAAGACGAGCGCCGCGGCGAGCGACGCGATGAGCAGCGCGCTGCCGCCCCTGCGCGTCCGCGCGTGGAAGCGCAGCACCACGCCCGCCGCGGTGAACGCGAAGACCGCGAGGAACGGGGCCGGCCGCGTCACCAGGCTGTCCGGCAGCGGCAGCATGTCCCACGCCGAGCTCCGGCGGCCGATCCACACGGCGACGTTCACGGCCACGAACGCGGCGAGCACGGCGATGGCGCGCGACGTCGGCCGCTCGACGAGCAGGCCCGCGCGCCGCGCGGTGCGCGCGCCGAGGAAGAGCAGCCACAGGCCCGCGATCGCGGGCGCGAGCGCGGCGACCTGGGCGGCGGGCGCGAGCTCGGGGAGCACGCTCCACACGAAGATCCCGTGGCCGTAGGCGACCTCGTACGGCACCAGCGCCGACAGCGCGAGCGCGAGGCCGCTCCACAGGCAGCGCGCGCGGAGGCGCTCGGCCGACATGCGGTAGAACATCGCGGTCGCGGCGCTCTCCTCGCCGGGAGGAGCGGCGGCGTCCGGCGGCGGGGCGCCGGCGTTCTGCGGGGCGCTGGCGCCGTGCTGCGGAGGGGGGAGGGGCGCGCTCACGGCTCGACCGCCGCGCTCGCGATGCGCGAGATCGACCGCTTCTGCGGGAAAACCGGGTCGCGGTACCGCACCTCGAACAGCACGCGCTTCCCATCGGCGGAGAACCGCGGCACCCGCTCCGTCGCGGAGCCCACCGTCAGCTTCTTGATCTCGCCGGTGGAGAGCGCCAGCACCGCGATGTCCGTACCGCCCGCGCCCCGCGCCTCGAACGCGACGCGCGCGGCGTCGGGCGAGAACGCGGGCCACGAAGCCCCGCCCGGGGCCGCGTACACCTTCCGGCGCCACGTCGCCGTGTCGATGACCGCGATCCCCGGCTCGGCGCCGTCGACGACGCACACGATCTTCGTCCCGTCGCTCGACGCCGCCGGGTTGCGCAGATCCTCCCCGGGCTTCGCGCGGAACGGGCGCTCGATCGACAGCGGCTGCTTGCCCACGTCGACCACCGCGAGGTGCGGCGCGTCGCCCTCCGACGCGTCGGGCACGTAGACGAACGCGAGCCTCGTCTCGTCGAGCCACGCGAACCCGCCGAGCGACTCATTCTCGGTGTGGAGGCCGAACACCTCCTTGCCGCCGTCGGTGTCGAGCACCATCAGATCGGCCTGCGCGCCCTCCTCCGGGCGATCGTAGACCGCCACGAACCTGCCGCCGGGGGCGAGCTTCGGGTCGACGAAGCGGTGCTCCGGATCGACGCGCACGCGCTTGCTCTGCCCGGATCGGTCGACGACCGTGATCGTCTTCGCCCAGCCGAAGAAGTCCTCCACCAGCGCGACCCGGTCGCCGTCGCGCTGCGACGACGGGTACGAGTACACGTGATACCCCCTCCACATCGGCTTGACCGCGCCGGGATCCGTCGTGGGGACGGCCGGCGGATCGAGCGGCCGCCACTCGAGCGTCTCCAGCGCTTCGCTGCGGGCGAGGTCCCTGGACCTCACCGAGTGGAACACCGAGACATCGGCCGTCTTGACGAAATAGCCGCCCTCGGCGGTGCCCACGAGCAGGTCCTCCGCCGCCTGGGGCGACAGGAAGGTCACGCGCCCCTGCTCCTCGGCCTCGATCTCCTTCGCGCGGGCGGCGTACGCGCCGGCGGCCCGGTCGAGGTTCGCGGCGCGGTCCTTCACGAACCTGCGCGCCGACGCCAGCCGCTCCAGCAGCTTGATGTCCGATCCCTCCGTGATCTCGCGCACCGAGGGGTGGTCCATGAGCTGCGCGATCACCGCGTCGAGCGCCTGAGAGGCCATGGAGTTCGCGAGCAGCGCCATCGCGCGGTCCTTCTTCGTCGCCCCGGAGTAGCCGCGGATCCGCCCCTCGGTCGACGTGCCCTTGTCGAGGAACGTGAGCGTCACCGGCGCGTCGACCCGGAGCTCGAAGTAACCCTCCTTGATGGGGTGCTCCACGATCTCGGGCGCGAGGCGCGCCTCGATGATGAAGCCGGCGCCGAGCGCCTTCGCGGCCTCCTTCGGGTCCTTCGCGCTCTCGAGCGCCTTCATCACCTTCGGGTCGCCGCCCTTCACGGGATCGAACCCGAGCTCCGCGAGGTGCTCGCCGAGCTCGTCGGCCAGCCTCGCCGCGGGCTGCGACCCTTCCCACCAGTACCCGTCGAGATCGATCGCCACGAGGATGCGCAGCGGATCGGTCGCCGTCATCGAGCGGAAGGCGAGGAGGCCCGCCGCCGCGATCACGAGGCCGAGCACCGCGAAGACCGGCCAGAGCCTGCGCTTCGGCACGAGCGCCTCGAGCGACTCCGGCGGTTCGGCCTCGGGGGCGGGGGGCTGCGCGTCGGTCGGGGTTCGAGGCTCCTCCATGGAAAGGGACGTGCCCTATCCGCGAGAGGGCGTAAAGCTGCGTGAGCGTGGCGTGGGCGAAGGGAGCTGGTCAGGTTGCCCGGGAGTCCGCGGCTCTCCCCGCCAGTCTGGCGACGATGCATGAACAGGAGTGGAGGGGCCGGCCTCAGGAGGGGCCCCGCCTTCGGGCCCGCCACCCCCATGACTGCCCGACCATACTCTGCCGGCGCGGGAGCTCGAAGTTGGCCTGAATTCGGTGGAGGCATGCGTCGTGCAAGTGCGTCCAGACCTGCTCTTCATCCACGAGGTGCCCGATGAACACCGCACATGCCTTCCGCCGCACGCTTGCCCATCGCCTCTTCGCCCTGCTCGCGCTCCCCGTTGCGGGGGGCGCCGCCGGCTGCACCACTGCCTATAGCAGCTGTCCCGAGGATCCCGAGCCCGTCTCCAAGGTGGCCTGCTTCGCGTGGCCGCAGGACGATGCTGACGGCCTCGGAGATGCTGGCGGCGAGGGGGGAGCCGGGGGCGGCGGAGGTGCCGGCGGGAGCGAGCCTGTCGCGTGCCCCTCGCGGCCGGAGGCGCAGGAGATCCTCAATCGGTCCGGCTTCGGATCGCACAGCGTCAAGAGCGATGGAGCCTTGCAGGACGGCCAGTGCTGCTATCAGGCGTACTTCATCCCGATGTGCGAGGGGCGCCCGTACCTCGTCGAGGAGGCGGCGCGGACAGCGCCGTTCGTCCGCGCCCGCGGCAGCGCCGGGTGGGGCGCGGCGGAGGCCGTCGCGCCGCGGATCGATCATCTCGCCGCGGATCTGCGGGCGGCGCTGGCCGCGGCGTGGACGCGCGACGCGCTCTTCGAGCACGCGTCCGTGGCCTCGTTCGGCCGCTTCGCGCTCGAGCTGCTCGCCGCGGGCGCGCCGGCTGATCTCGTGGAGGAGGCGCACCGCGCGGCGCTCGACGAGGCCCGCCACGCGCGCCTCTGCTTTGCCCTCGCGAGCGCCTATGCGGGCGAGGCGATCGCGCCGGGCGCGTTTCCCTTCGACGGGCGGGTGGAGGTCGAGGCAGATCTCGCGTCGATCGCGGCGCGCGCCGCGAAGGAGGGGTGCATCGGAGAGACCATCGCGGCGGTGATCGCGGCCGAGGAGCTCGGCGCCGCGGAGGACCCGGCGGTGCGGAGCGCGCTCGCGATCATCGCCGCGGACGAAGCGCGGCACGCGGAGCTCGCGTGGGGCACGGTGGCGTGGGCGATCCGCGCGGGCGGCGAGCGGGTGCGCGCGGCGGTGGAAGAGGTGTTCGCGGGGCTCGGGCGCGCGGAGCTCGGGGGAGGCGACAGCGCGGGAGGTGCGCAGCTCGCGGCGCACGGGCGGTTCGGCGCCACGGCGCGCGGCGAGGCGGCCGCGCGGGCGATCGAGGAGATCGTGCGGCCGGCGTCGAGGTTGCTCCTGGCAGGGCGCCCGGACGGAGCGGCCCAGAGCGCGATGACGGCTTGAGGGGAAGGGCCCTTCCGCTCGCCTTGGCCACGCGATACGCTCGCTGTCCGCCATGAAGGAAGCGCATCTCGTGACCGGGGCGACCGGGTTTATCGGCGGCGCGCTCGTCCTGGAGCTGCTGCGGCGGACCGATGACGACATCGTGGCGCTGGTCCGACCTGGCGACACCGGGGCGGTCGAGAGGTTCCGCCAGTCCATCCACCATGCTGCAAGGCTTTACGAAGCGACCGATGTGCTCGCGAAGCTCGACAGGTGCCGTGTCGTCGCCGGTGACGTCGTCGAGCGAGATTGCGGCATCCGCGAGCCGATCGGTGCTCGCGTCGCGCAGGTGTGGCATGTGGCGGCTCGCTGCAATATGAGAATCGTCACGTGGACGTCATCAGGGCGACCAACGTCGAAGGCACCCGCCGCGTCCTCACCCTCGCGGGGCAGCTCGGGGCGGGGACATTCAATTACATCAGCACGGCGTACGTTGCAGGGCGAGCGACGGGGTCGATCCCCGAGGCGCAGAGCCGCGGCAACGCGACCAACAACCACTACGAGCAAAGCAAGATCGACGCCGAGACGCTCGTCACATCCTGGGCGAACGGGCGCGTTCGTATCTTTCGCCCCAGCATCGTGGTGGGACACAGCCGCACGCTCGGGGCGACCTCGTTTTCGGGCTGTTATGGTTTCTTTCGCCAGCTCGTGCAGTTCCGCGGGATGATCGAGCGCACCCAGAAGGGCTTGCTCTCGCGGTCCCCCGTGCGGATGAGGGTCCACCCGGATGGCGACCTGAACGTCGTTCCGGTCGATGCGGTCGTCCAGGAGGCCGTCGCGATCGCCCTCCAGGACGCATGTGAGGGTGTGTTTCATCTGACGCATCCATTCCCATGGAAGACCGGCGCGACGGTGCGCGCGATGTTCGAGCTGCTCGGTATGCACGCGCCCATCTTCATCGACCGGCGTGACGACTTCTCCTGGCTCGATCAGCAGCTCGACAAGCGGATGGACTTCTACGGTTCGTACATCATCGGTCACAAGCATTTCGAGCGAATCCGGACGGACGCGGCGCTCCGGGGGTGCGAGCGTTTTGCGTACGCCGAGGTGCCCCTCGTGGAGCTCTGCCAGTGGTACTTTCAGGTCCTCGAAGAGACCCAGGTGTTCGGGTTTCTCGCTCACCGCTTCGGCAAGCGAGCGTGGGTCGAGCGTTCCGGGGGCTCGCTGCGGCTCGTTCGCCGGCTGATCAAGAACTTTCCCGACGCTCGTTTCGTGCACCTGGTCCGCGACGGCCGCACCTGCGCCATCTCGATGAGCCGTCACCTCGGGTTTCGCATGGCGTTGATCGCGGTTCAGTTGACCGAGATCCTCGGCGTCGACCCGTGGGAATCGAGGGACCGCGCGTACGTGGACGACGTGCCCGAGGAGCTGCTCCCGTTCTTGCCCGAGCGCTTCGATCGCGAGGCCTTCCTGCGCTACGAGACGCCGCTGCCGCTGTGCGGTCATTACTGGTCCGGCGAGATCGTGACGGGGCTCGACGAGCTCTCGGGCGTCGCGCCCGGGCGGCTCTTGACGCTTCGTTACGAGGACTTCGGTCAAGCGCCGCGCCCGACCATCGCTCGCCTGATGGAGTTCATCGGCGTCGACGTAGATGACGTCTGGATCGAACGCATGGCGGGCATCGTGCGTCCGGCGCGCTCGCGCTTCAGCGAGCTCGCGCCCGGAGAGCGCCGGGCGTTGATGGAAGCGTGCCAGCCCGGCTTCGCCGCCCTTGCGGAGCTGTATTCCGACGAGATCGCGGAGGCGGCCCTGGACGAGGCACCCATCTGAGCGAATCCGAGTGGAACACCCTCACGAGGTCGCCGGCGCGCTCCCCGAATGGCGATCACCCGAGAGGCGGCCGTGAACCGGATGCTGGGTCGCGACGTGCCCTGCTGCTATCCTCATCGCATGTCCGACCTGCTCGTCAACATCGATGTACCGGCGCTCGATCCTGCCATCGCGTTCTACACGCGTGCGTTCGGGTTGCGCGTCGGGCGGCGCTTTGGTGCTTCCGGGGTCGAGCTCCTCGGCGCGGCGGCTCCCATCTACCTCCTGGTGAAGCCGGCCGGCAGCGAGCCTGCCGCCGGTGCGTCCCCGCGCGACTACCGGCGTCACTGGACGCCGGTCCACCTCGATTTCGTGGTCGACGATCTCGAGGCCGCCGCGCGCCGCGCGCAGGAGGCAGGCGCGGTCCCCGAAGCCGAGATCGAGGTGGCCGCGTGGGGGCGCATGCTCCGCCTGGCCGATCCCTTCGGCCACGGCGTCTGCCTCCTCCAGTTCAGCGGCCGCGGCTACGACGAGATGGTCTCGCCCGGCTGAGCGCGCGGAGGCTACGCGGGGCAGTCGCCCTCGGCGCCCTCGGCGAGATCACATGTCCTCCCGCCCCGCGCCGGCGCAGGGCCCTGGGGTCTGCTTCCCGCGCAGGTAGCGCTCGAGCAGCTGCACGAGCTCCTCGGCCAGCGCGCCGGAGCGCAGGTCGTCGGGCCGCTCGACGATCGCCTGATGCACGACCGCGTGCGCCGCGGTCTGCGTGATCCACCACGCGAGCTCCACGTCCGGCGCCGGGCAACCCCACGCCGCGAGGAGCTGCTTTGCCTCCTCGAGCAGGAAGCCCTCGCTCGCCGCGGACCGGGTCGCCTTGATGCGCGGCATCTGCTCCAGGAACACGCGGTGCAGCTCGGGCTCCACGGCGTGGGCGGCGATGCCGGCCTCCACGATCGTCCGGACCACCCGATCGGGCGACTGCCCCTGATGCGCTGCGAGCACCGCGGCCGCGGCCGCGCGGCCCTGCTCGATGTGCCGGCGGTGGAGCTCGGCCACGAGCGCCTCCTTGCCCGGAAAGAACTGGTACAGCGACGCGACGTTCACCCCGGCCCGCTGGGCCACGCGGTTCGTCGTCAGCCGCGCGTACCCGTCCCGGACCAGAATGTAAGCCGTCGCCTGCAGGAGCGCCTCGACCGTGGCGCGCGACCGGTCCTGCGTCGGCTGTTTCCTCGGCGTGGCGGCGTCCCGCTTGCGCATGGATCCATGCTGGCAGAACACAAGCTGACGAGGCAAGCGACAGCTTCCAAGATGGGGTGACTTCACCTGACAGGAGACAGCCAATGAATCCGTCGCTGAGCACGCATGTCCTCATCGCGGGGGCGGGGCCCACCGGCCTGACCCTCGCGTGCGATCTGGCCCGCCGCGGCGTCGCGTGCCGCATCGTCGACAAGGCACCAGCCCATTTCGCCGGCTCTCGCGGGAAAGGCGTGCAGCCGCGCACCCTCGAGGTCCTCGACGATCTCGGGGTGATCGACGCGGCGATGGCCGCCGGAGCCCCTTACCCGCTGATCCGCGCCTACGACGGCGGCGCGGTGCTGGGCGACTGGGCCATGTTCGAGCGGCGCGCGACGACGCCGGACGTGCCCTATCCGAACATCCTGCTCCTCGGGCAATGGCGGACGGAGGAGATCCTGCGCGCCCGGCTCGCGGAGCACGGCGTCCGTGTCGAGCTCGCCACCGAGCTGACCGGCTTCGAGCAGGACGGCGACGGCGTGACCGCCACGCTGATCCGGGCGGGCGAGACGGAGCGGGTCCGCGCCGGCTACCTCGTCGGCGCGGACGGGGGGCGCAGCTTCGTGCGGCGCGCGCTCGGCGTCGGCTTTCAGGGGGAGACGCTGGAGGCGGACCGGGCGCTCGTGGGCGACGTCCGCGCCGACGGGCTGGACCGCGAGCGCTGGCACGCCTGGCCGAAAGCGCGCGGCGGCCCGGTCGCGCTGTGCCCGTTGCCCGGCACCGAGCGCTTCCAGATCCTGATCCCGATCGACGGCGACGAGGCGCCCGAGCTGACGGTGGAGGCCGTTGAGAGGCTGTTCCACGAGCGGACGGGGCGCTCGGATGTCCGCCTGCACGACGCGAGCTGGCTGTCGCTCTACCGGCCCAGCGTGCGGATGGTGGACCGGTACCGGGCCGGCCGGGTGTTCCTGGCCGGCGACGCCGCGCACGTGCACCCCGCGGCCGGCGGGCAGGGTCTGAACACCGGCATCCAGGACGCCTACAACCTCGGCTGGAAGCTCGGCCAGGTGCTGGCGGGAGCGCCCGCGGCGCTGCTCGACACCTACGAGGAGGAGCGGCTTCCCGTCGCCGCGGCGATGCTCGGCCTCACCTCGAGGCTGCATCGCCGGACCACGGAGGGAAGCCCGGGCGAGGTGCGGCGCGGCCCGGAGACGCAGCAGCTCGACATCAGCTACCGCGGGAGCTCGCTGGCCCGCGACGAGGCCCGCGACGATCACGGCGCGCCGGCGCGCGTCCTCGCCGGGGACCGAGCGCCCGATGCGCCCTGTCATGACGCCGAGGGCGCGCCCGTCCGCCTGTTCGATGTGTTCCGTGGCCCGCACTTCACGCTGCTCGCCTTCGGCGCGGCCCACGGGGACACGGTCGCCCGGGTGAACGCCCGGTACGGCCCCGCCGTGCACGCGCGCGCCGTGGTGCAGCCGGGGGAGCCAGCCGGTCGGCGCGCCTTCGTCGACACGGACGGGCACGCGCGCGCCGGCTACGACGTCGATGGCGATGCGCTCGTGCTGGTCCGCCCGGACGGCTACATCGGATGGCGCGCTTCCTCCGGCACGCTCGAGCAGCTCGAAGACTTCCTTCGCCCGCTGGTCGGGTGATCGCGTTGTCCACCCGCGCGTTCGGCTTGCGCGGCGGGCAGCGCGTCGGCGCTTCCTTCGTCGCGCTGGCGGGTGGAGGGAAGAGCCTCCACTGCTGGCGGGTCCGAGCGCCAGCGCGAGCCTCGCGTCCCCCCGAGGAGGGTCGAGCGCCGCGCAAAAATGGGGTGCAAAGGCTCTCTCTGTGCCAGGCAAGGGCTTTGCTACGGCTGTGCTTGGCGGTACGCTGAATCCGATCGAGCTACCGCGCAGGCCACGCGACACCTCTCGAGATGGCGTCCCCTGACGCGACCGCGGGCTCCGCCCGCGCAGGAAGGGACCGAGTCCCCGCACGCGCGCGCCCGCGAGATCCGCTCACGCGCCCGCGCGACCCCAGAGAAAGGCAGCGAAGGAAGAACATGAACACCCGCTGGTTTGAACGAGTCCTTTTGGCCTTCACGATGACGCTCTCGGCCGGTTGCGCGGCCGAGGCGTTGAGCGAAGAGGAGCAGAGCGAGGTCGTGGGCGAGGCGGAGGAGGCGATATCGGTCTTCTCCTTCAGCCGGAGCGCGACCAACAACGCCACCGTGAACACGGCCAATTTCAACCTCAATATCAACCCGAGCAGGCGCGTGATGATCGGCACGACCGGCATCGTCGGCGCCAGCTCCTCGGGCGACACGTTCCTCCGCCTCTTCGACCTGAGCTCCGGGTCGCCCGTGCAGGTGGCCTCGGCGAACGACGGCCCCTCGGGGTCGATCTCGGCGCAGATCCGCTATACGACGTCGTCGACGGGCTGGCCCTTCCAGATCCGGGCCGGCTGTGACGGCTTCTCCTCGTGCAGCGGGACGGTCGCGATCGCGCGCGGCAAAGGCACCTTCTCGTATTCGAGGAGCAGCACGAACTACGCCACGACCAACTACGTCGACCAGGCGTACTTCTTCACCGCCGGAGAGACGATCTCCTTCGGCACCTGCGCGGCGGTGCTCTACGGGGCGAGCCGCTCGGGGATGTCGTACATCCGCCTCTTCGATCGCAACGGCGTCCAGGTCGCCGTGGACTCCGCCGAGACGATCGGCTGCTCCGAGATGCCGAAGACGACGCACGTCGCGGCGCTCTCGGATTACTACACCTTCCGCGCCGGCTGCGTCGGCAACGCCTCGTGCACGGCGACGGTGGCCGTCTACGCCGAGTGAGGCTCGACCAGCTCGCGGCAAGCAGCTTCCCTGTCAGATCCAGCCCACCGTTCGAGGCCACTTGCCCGCTTGCCGCCGGGCCCGCTCGGAACGCCGGAATTCGCGGACTCATGGAGAGACGGTTATTGTCCGGTGATTCGTGCGTCGGCGAGATCTGCGCCACCGCGCGGATCAAAACCCGCGCTGGCGGCATGGCGTGACGCCTGAGGCGCTGTAAGGTCTGCCCCGCCGTACAGCAAAGGAAGCACCTCGAAGGATGAACCGCCCGTCCGTCACCGCCGAGCCGTCCCCCGGAGCAGACCTCTCCATCGCCGGCGGGCGCGCGCATGGCTACCCGCGGCCGCAGCTCCGGCGCGCCGGGTGGGAATCACTCAACGGTACTTGGAGCTTCGCGCTCGATCCCGAGGCGCGCTTCCGGGAGCCCGCCGACGTCGCCTGGGAGAGCTTCATCGAGGTCCCCTTCGCGCCGGAGACCCCGCGGAGCGGCGTATGTGCGCGCGGCCTCTTCCGCGCCGTCTGGTACCGGCGCACCATCGCGGTGCCGGAGCTCCGCGGTGGAGAGCGGCTGATGCTGCACTTCGGAGCCGTCGACTACGACGCGACGGTCTGGATCGCGGGGAGCCGCGCGGCGCATCATGCCGGCGGCTACACCCCCTTCAGCGTCGACATCACCGACCTCGTCGGTTCGGCGCGCGCCGTCGAGGTCGTCGTGCGCGCAGAGGACGATCCGCTCGACCTCGCCAAGCCGCGCGGCAAGCAGGATTGGCAGCTCGAACCGCACTCCATCTGGTACCCGCGCACGACCGGCATCTGGCAGACGGTGTGGATGGAGCGCGTGCCCGCGAGCTCGATCGCGGCGCTCCGCTGGCAGTCGAGCCTCGACCGATGGGAGCTCGATTTCTACGCCCGGATCGGCGGCGAGCGCCGGGACGGACTGCGGCTGCGCCTGCGCCTCACCGCGAACGGCGCGCTGCTCGCCGAGGACAGCTACGCCGTCGTGCTCGGCGAGGTCCACCGCCGGATCGCGCTCTCCGATCCGGGCATCGACGACTCGCGCAACCAGCTGCTCTGGAGCCCGGAGTCACCCACGCTCATCGAGGCCGAGATCGAGCTCGTCACCCGCGACGGCGAGACGATCGATCGCGTGCACAGCTACACCGCGCTCCGATCCATCGCGGTGCAGGGCGACCGCGTGCTGCTCAACGGGCGGCCCCTCGTGCTCCGAATGGTGCTCGATCAGGGCTACTGGCCCGAGACCGGGATGACCGCGCCCGACGACGACGCGCTCCGGCGCGACATCGAGCTCACGCGCGCCATGGGGTTCAACGGCGCACGGAAGCACCAGAAGATCGAGGATCCGCGCTATCTCTACTGGGCCGATCGGCTGGGCTTGCTCGTGTGGGAGGAGATGCCGAGCGCTTACCGCTTCACGCCCCTCTCGATCGAGCGCCTGACGCGCGAGTGGACGGAGGCGATCAACCGCGATTTCAGCCATCCGTGCGTCATCGCCTGGGTGCCCTTCAACGAGTCCTGGGGCGTGCCCAACTTGCCGGACAGCCCGCGCGAGCGGCACGGGGTCAAGGCGCTCTATCACCTCACCAAGACGCTCGACCCGACGCGCCCCGTGATCGGCAACGACGGCTGGGAGGCCGTGGCCACCGACATCATCGGTATTCATGACTACGATCCGGATCCGGCCCGGATCGCCCAGCGCTACGACGGCGGCGAGTGTCGCCCTCGGCTCTTCCGGCGCGAGCGCCCGGGCGGCCGCGTGCTCGTGCTCGACGGCCACTCGCGCAAGCTGGAGCACCCGATCGTGCTCTCGGAGATGGGCGGTATCGCGCTCCGCCGCCCCGGCACGTGGGGATACACCTCCGCCGACAACCCAGCGGCGCTGGAGCGGGCGTACGAGCGCCTCCTCGCCGTGGTGCGCGCGACACCGCTGCTCGCGGGCTTCTGCTACACGCAGCTCACCGATACCTACCAGGAGGCCAACGGGCTGCTTTACGCCGATCGGACGCCGAAATTCCTGATCGACGCCATCGCCGCCGCCACGCGCGGCCGGGCCGCCGGGCAGGTGCACCCCGACCCGATGGAGCTCGCGGAGTGCGCCGGCCCGCGCCAAGAAGGCATCATCATGGACGAGGTGATCGCCGGGGAGGAGTGATGTTCAAACGGAGCCTCGCCAAACCGGACGGTTGAAAGGCGGCCGAGCTCCGCGATGGAGGTGGCCCTCGGGCGATCGAGCGGGCCATCTTCGGCGGCGCGGTGGTGATCCTCGCGAAGCGCGGATCCGGTTGCGCCGTGGCCGAGCGCGTTGCGCGGGCGTACGACGCCCGATCCGGGTTCACCCCGAGGTGCTCATCTCGAGGGCGTGAGCACTCGCTCGCGAGCTCTGCTGTTCGTGACACGTACTTCCTGTCAGGTACGTTCCTTGTATTGCCCCTCCCCGGCGGCACGCTCGTGCACATCAGCCGCGCCGCGGCCGCCATCGAGGAGGACAAGCATGAGCCCGAAACGGCGGCCGGACGTCGTCTGCTTCTCGCACCTGCGCTGGAGCTTCGTCTTCCAGCGCCCGCAACACCTCCTCTCGCGCTGCGCACGCACGCGACGCGTGTTCTTCTTCGAGGAGCCGGTGTGGAGCGACGGGCCGCCGCGGATCGAGGCCGCGCACGTCGATCGCCACGGCGTGCGCGTCGTCACGCCGCACCTGCCACCAGGCCTCGACGATGCGCGGATCCACGCGTTACAGCGCGATCTCGTCGACGCCATGCTCGATCGCTTCGGCATCGACGATCACGTGCTCTGGTACTACACGCCGATGGCGCTCCTGTTCTCGCGGCACCTCGCGGCCAGCGCGGTCGTGTACGACTGCATGGACGAGCTCTCCGCGTTCGCCGGCGCGCCGCCCGCGCTCAAGCATCACGAGGCCGAGCTGCTCCGCCGCGCCGACGTGGTCTTCACGGGAGGGCGCAGCCTCTACGAGTCCAAGAGGGCGCTGCACGCGAACGTGCACCTGCTCCCGAGCAGCGTCGACATCGCCCACTTCGCGGCGGCGCGCCGGCCGCTCGCGCCGCCCGCCGATCAGGCCACGATTCCGGGCCCGCGGCTCGGTTACTTCGGCGTCATCGACGAGCGCATGGATCTCGATCTCATCGCCGGCGTGGCCGCCGCCCGGCCTGGGTGGCACCTCGTCTTCGTCGGTCCGGTCGTGAAGATCGATCCGGCGAGCCTGCCGCGCGCGCCCAACATTCACTATCTAGGCAAGAAGACCTACGAGGAGCTGCCCGCCTACCTCGCGGGCTGGGACGTGGCGCTCCTTCCGTTCGCGCGCAACGAGGCCACGCGCTTCATCAGCCCCACCAAGACGCCGGAGTACCTCGCGGGCGGCAAGCCCGTCGTCTCCACGTCGATCCGCGATGTCGTCCGGCCCTACGGCGAGCTCGGCCTCGCGCGCATCGCCGACACCGCGGGCGATTTCGTGGCCGCCGTCGAGGCGTACCTCGCCGAGGACCACGCCGCGCGGCTCTCGCGGGCCGACGCGCTGCTCGCACAGGGATCGTGGGACGCGACATGGTCGAAGATCGAGAAGCTCCTCGACGGCGTGCTGAGGGTGGGCCGGCGCCCGGCGGCGCGGCAGGGCGCCGATGTTTGACTATCTCATCGTCGGCGCCGGCTTCGCCGGCTGCGTGCTCGCCGAGCGGCTCGCGCGCGGCTCGGGCAAGAAGGTGGTGCTCTGCGATGTCCGCCCCCACATCGGCGGCAACGCCTATGATCACCACGACGCCGCCGGCGTCCTGGTGCACAGGTACGGCCCCCACGTCTTCCACACCAACTCGCGGGAGGTCTTCGAGTACCTCTCGCAGTTCACCGCGTGGCGCCCGTACCAGCACCGCGTGCGCGCCTGGGTGGACGGGCAGCTCGTCCCCATCCCCATCAACCTCGACACCATCAACCAGCTCTACGGCCTGCGCCTGAGCGCACCCGAGGTGGAGGCGTTCCTCGCCTCCCGGGCCGTGCGACGCGAGCAGATCCGTACCAGCGAGGACGTGATCGTCAGCAAGGTCGGCGTCGAGCTCTACGAGAAGTTCTTCAAGCACTACACCCGGAAGCAGTGGGGACTCGACCCGTCCGAGCTCGACGCCGCCGTGACCGCGCGCGTGCCGGTGCGGAGCAATCGCGACGATCGGTACTTCACCGACACCTACCAGGCCATGCCGCTCCACGGCTTCACGCGCATGTTCGAGCGGATGGTCGATCACCCGAACATCAAGATCCTGCTCAACGCCTCTTTTCGCGAGATGCAGAGCGAGATCCCTCATCGCGAGGTGATCTTCACCGGCCCCGTCGACGCCTTCTTCGACTATCGCTTCGGAAAGCTGCCGTATCGATCCCTGGAGTTCCACTTCGAGACCAAGGATCAAGAGAGGTACCAGGACGCGCCGGTCATCAACTATCCGAACGAGAACCCGTATACCCGGGTCACCGAGTTCAAGTACCTCACGGGCCAGGTGCACCCGAAGACGACCATCGTCTACGAGATCCCGAAGGGCGAGGGCGATCCGTATTACCCCGTGCCGCGGCCGGAGAACGCGGCTCTCTACCGCAGGTACGAGGAGCTCGCCAAGGAGACGCCCGGCGTCCACTTCGCCGGGCGGCTCGGGACCTATCGCTACTACAACATGGACCAGGTGGTGGCGCAGGCGCTCACCCTCTATGCCAAGCTAGCCGGCGTGCCGAACCGACAGCTCGCCGCGGCCAAGGCGGCTTGACCATGGCGGACGAGGCGAGGGCGCCCCTCGAGATCTGGGGCGGCGTGGAGTGCACGGTCAACCGCGTCGGCGACGTGTACCACCACCAGCTAGATCGGAGCGGGCACGCGCGCCGCCTCGATGATCTCGATCACTTCGCCGCGCTCGGGATCCAGGCGCTGCGCATGCCCGTGCTCTGGGAGCAGACGGCGCCCGATCGGCCGGAGCGCCTGGACTTCGGCTGGGCCGACGCGCGGATCGAGCGGCTTCGGGCGCTCGATGTGCGGCCCATCATCGGGCTCGTCCACCACGGCAGCGGCCCGCGTTACACGAGCCTCGTCGATCCGGGCTTCTCCGAGGGGCTCGCCCGCTTCGCCCGCGCGGCGGCCGAGCGCTATCCGTGGGTCACCGACTGGACGCCGGTGAACGAGCCGCTCACGACGGCCCGCTTCTCGGGCCTCTACGGGCATTGGTACCCGCACGGCCGCGATCCGCGCATGTTCGTGCGCGCGCTGCTCACCGAGTGCCGCGCGATCGCGCTCGCCATGCGCGCCATCCGGGAGGTGATCCCCCGGGCGCGCCTGATCCAGACCGAGGATGTCGGCAAGACGACGAGCACGCCGCTGCTCGCCTACCAGGCCGAGCACGAGAATCACCGGCGCTGGCTCAGCTTCGATCTGCTCACGGGGCGCGTGAACGGCGATCACCCGCTCTTTCCGCTGCTCCTCGGGTGGGGCGCCTCGCCCGCCGAGCTCGCGTGGTTCGTCGAGGATCCATGTCCGCCGGACATCCTCGGCATCAACTACTACATCACGAGCGAGCGATTCCTCGACGAGCGGCTGGCCTCTTACCCCGCCTGGTCGCACGGCGGAAACGGCAAGCACGCGTATGCCGATGTCGAGGCCGTGCGCGCGGTCGCCGAGGGCATCGACGGGCACCGCGCGCGGCTCCAGGAGGTCTGGGATCGCTACCGCCGGCCCGTGGCGATCAGCGAGGTGCACCTCGGGGGGCCGCGCGAGGAGCAGCTTCGCTGGCTTGTCGAGGCGTTCCGCGCCGCGGAGGCGGCGCGCGCGGCGGGCGCGGACGTGCGCGCGGTCACCGCGTGGTCGCTGCTCGGCTGCTTCGACTGGAGCTGCCTCGTCACCGAGGAGCGCGGGCACTACGAGCCGGGCGTGTTCGATGTGCGCGGCCCCGAGCCGCGGTCCACGGCGCTCGCGCGGCTGGTCTCCGCGCTCGCGCGCGGCGATCGCTTCGATCATCCCGTGCTCGCCCCGCCGGGCTGGTGGCGGCGCCCGGGGCGGCTGACGTACGGTCCGGTCGCGGCCGTCGCGCCCGCGCCCGAGGCTGCCGCCGCCGGCCCGCCCATCCTGATCACCGGCGCGAAGGGGACGCTCGGCCGCGCGTTCGCGCGCCTGTGCGCGCTGCGCGGCCTGCCCCATCGCACGATCGGGCGCGATGAGATGGACATCGCCGATCCCGCGTCGGTCGAGCGCGCCCTCGATCGGTTCGCCCCGTGGGCCGTCGTCAACACGGCGGGGTTCGTGCGTGTCGACGAGGCCGAGCGCGAGCCGCACCGCTGCGAGCGCGAGAACGCGCTGGGGCCCGCCGTGCTCGCGATCGCGTGTCGCCGGCGTGACGCGCGGCTCGTGACCTTCTCGGCCGATCTGGTCTTCGACGGCGCGCAGCGCTCGCCGTACGTGGAGACCGATCCCGCGCGGCCGCTCAACGTCTACGGCCGAAGCAAGGCGACGGCGGAGTGGAACGTCCTGGCGATCCTCCCGGAGGCGCTGGTGGTGCGCACCGCCGCGTTCTTCGGTCCCTGGGACGAAGCGAATTTCGTCGGCGCCGCGCTGCGTGCCCTCGGCGAGGGCCGGAGCTTCCACGCGGCCGACGACGTGATCGTCTCGCCGACCTACGTCCCGGATCTCGTGCACGTGACCCTCGATCTGCTGATCGACGGCGAGCGCGGCATCTGGCACCTCGCCAACCGGGACGCCACGAGCTGGGCGGAGCTCGCCTCGCGCAGCGCGGCGCTCGCGCGCGTCCCCGCGACGCGGCTCGTGCGCTGCCCGAGCCGCGCGCTCGGCCTGGCGGCGCCGCGCCCGCGGTACAGCGCGCTCGGGAGCGGCCGCGGGCTCTTGTTGCCGTCGCTCGACGACGCGCTCGCGCGCTACGTCGCGGAGCGTGACCCCCGGCCACAAAGTTAGGAGGTTTCATGCGCATCCTGGTCACCGGCGGAGCCGGCTACATTGGCAGCGTGATCGCCGAAGAGCTCGTCGCGCGCGGTCACGACGTCGCGGATCTGGCCGAGATCCTTGGCTCGGCGTTCAGCTGGGTGCTCGCCCGGCGACGCGAAGGCGGCGCTCGCCCGGCAGCTTGATCTCGCCCACGCCGCGGTTCACGAGCAGCGGCGCCGAGGAGGCGGAAGCGTGGCCGCGATCGCGTTCGAGCATGTGTACAAGCGCTACCAGGGGAGCGCGCCCATCGTGGAGGACCTGTCGCTGCGCATCGAGGACGGCGAGCTCCTCGTGCTCGTCGGGCCTTCCGGGTGCGGCAAGTCGACAACGCTCCGGATGATCGCGGGCCTCGAGGACGTCGACGGCGGGACGCTCTCCATCGGCGGCCGCGTGGTCAACGACGTGCCCCCGAAGCAGCGCGACGTCGCCATGGTCTTCCAGAGCTACGCGCTCTACCCGCACATGACGTGCTTCGAGAACATGGCGTTCTCGCTCGCGCTCCGCCGCGTGCCGCGCGACGAGGTGAAGCGCCGCGTGGAGGCCACGGCGCGCGCGCTGGCGATCGATCACCTCCTCGAGCGCAAGCCGCGGGCTCTCTCGGGCGGCCAGCAGCAGCGCGTGGCCATCGGGCGCGCCATCGTGCGCGAGCCGGGCGTGCTGCTCATGGACGAGCCGCTCTCGAACCTCGACGCCGCGCTGCGCAGCTCGATGCGCGCCGAGCTCCGCCGCCTGCATCGTCGCCTCGGGACGACGCTCGTGTACGTGACCCACGATCAGACGGAGGCGCTCACCCTCGGGGAGCGGATCGCCGTCCTCCGCGGAGGCGCGCTCCTCCAGCACGACAGCCCGCAGCAGCTCTACGACCGGCCGGCCAACGTCTTCGTCGCGACGTTCATCGGCGCACCCCCGATGAACCTGATCCCCGCCGAGCTCCGCCTCGACGGCCCGACCTCGGTGCTCTCGGCGTCCAGCGTGCGGCTCGCGCTGCCGAGGACGCCGGAGCACCGCGAGGGCCGGGTGATCGCCGGCGTCCGGCCCGAGCACCTCGGCCCGGCGCCCGCCGGCGCGTCGCTCGGCGTGCAGGGCGATGTCGAGATGGTCGAAGCGATGGGGTTCGAGTCGTACGTCCACCTGCGCGTCGGCGACGCCGCGATCGTGTCCCGCTGGTTGGATCGCGGCACGACGCCGGCCGTCGGCGCGCGCGTGACGCTGGCCGCCGCGCCGGAGCACGTCCACCTGTTCGATCCGCGCACCGAGGAGCGGGTCTGAGGTGGCCCGTCGCGCGCTCTGGCTCGTGGTCTGGTGCGCGTCCATCTCGCCCGCCGGATGCGCCTCGAAGGCCGATCCCCCCTCGCGCGTCGCGCGCACCACCATCACCTTCGTCGGCTGGGGGATGCCGGAGGAGCGGGCCATCATGCGGTCGGCGCTCGCCGCCTTCGAGCGGATCCACCCCGAGATCCACGTCGAGTACACGCAGGTGCCCGGCGTCGGCTACGACTACCTCAACAAGCTCCGGCTGATGATCGTGGCGAAGCGCGCGCCCGATGTCTTCTACGTGCCCGACGGCGCGTTCGGCGAGATGGTCAGTCAGGGCGTCTTGCGCGACATCGACGGTCTCGTGCAGGAGAGTCGGACGCTCGACCTCGCCGACATCTGGCCGACCGCCCTGGACCGCTATCGCTGGAATGGCCGCGTCCTCCACGAGGGCAGCCTCTACGCGCTGCCGAAGGACATCGGCCCCACGGTGCTCTACTACAACAAGGACGCGCTGCGCCGCCGCGGCGTCCCCGCGCCGGATCCCGAGGTGCCGATGACCTGGGACCAGGCCATCGCTGCCTTTCGCGCGCTCACGTACCGCGAAGGGTATGTCCAGCACTGGGGGATCAGCGGATATCCCTATGAAGCCGCGGTGTGGTCCGCGGGCGGCGAGATCGTGGACGCGCCGCCGCGCCGGTGGCTCATGGACGCCGACGTGTCGATGGACGCGGTGCAGTGGTGCGCGGATCTGGCCCTCCGCCATCACGTGGCGCCCAACCTCGCCCGCAGCGGCGGCGCCGGGCAGAGCGAGCTCTTCGAGGCCGGGCTCGTCGCCATGCACATCGATGGTCGCTGGATGGTCCCGCGTTATCGCCGGATGCGCTTCGACTGGGATGTCGCGCCCGTGCCGGTCCCGAAGCCGGGCATGACCTCGGTGAGCTGGTCGGGCTCCGTGGGGCTCGCCGTCAGCGCCGCGAGCCGGCGCATCGCCGAGGCGTTCACGTTGATCGAGTACCTGGCCGGCCCCGAGGGACAACGCGAGCTGGCCCGATCCGGGCTCCAGGTGCCCAATCAGCGATCGGTCGCCGCGACCGCCGCCTTCCTCCAGCCCGGGCAGCGGCCGGCCCACGCCGAGGTCTTCCTGCGCGCCGCCGAGACGAGCCGCCCGAGCCCCGAGACCGAGCTGCCCAACGCCTTCTGGCACGAGGTCTTCTCGAGCTTCATCCCCCAGGTATGGCGCGGCGAACGGCGCGCGCGCGAGCTGCTCCCGGCCCTCGCGCCGGTCGTCGAGCAAACCATGCGGGAGAACAACCCCGGACCGGAGGCAGCGCGTTGAAGAAGCAGATACCGCGCGCCCGCGCCGAGGCGCGCTGGGGTTGTGCGTTCGTGGCGGTCCCCGTGCTCGGCTTCGTCGTATTCGCGCTCGGCCCGATGCTGGCGTCGCTCTATCTGAGCTTCACCCGCTTCGAGGTGCTCACGCCGCCGCGCTGGGTCGGCCTCGATAACTACGCTCGCCTCTTCGCCCGGGATTTCTTCGTCTGGCGGACGCTCGCCAACACGGCCTTTTACCTCCTCGGCGTCCCGATCGGCATCGCCATCTCCCTCTTGCTCGCGCTCCTGTTGAACCAGAAGCTCAGGCTGGAGGGGTTCTTCCGCACCGTCTATTTCATCCCCTCCGTGTGCTCGATCGTGGCCGCGGCGCTGCTCTGGAAGTGGATCTACAACGCCGATTACGGGCTCATCAACACGTACCTCCGCGCCCTCGGCGTCGCCGACCCGCCCGCGTGGCTCTCGAGCCCGCGCCTGGTCAAGCCCGCGCTCGTCGTGATGGGGATCTGGAGCGGGCTCGGCTACAACATGGTCCTCTTCCTGGCCGCGCTCCAGGGCGTGCCGCGATCGCTCCTCGAGGCCGCGGAGCTCGACGGGGCGAACGCCTGGCAGCGCTTCCGGCACGTGACCCTGCCGGCCATCAGCCCGATGACGTTCTTCATCGCCGTCACCAGCGTCATCGGCGGGCTGCAGAGCTTCGATCAGGTCTACGTGATGACGCGCGGCGGCCCGGAGTTCCGCTCGGCGACGTTCATGCTCTATCTCTACCTCACCGGCTTTCAGTACTTCCAGATGGGTTATGCGTCGGCGATGGCCTGGGTGCTCGGCGCGCTCGTGATGATCGTGACCGTGCTCCAGTTCCGCCTCGCCCGGCGCTGGGTGCACGATGAGTAGCGGCCGGAGGTCCCGAGAGCGCCGCGCGCTCCGGCTCCTCTCCTATGCCGTCCTCGCGCTGGTGGCCGTCTTCGTGCTCGCGCCCTTCGCGTTCATGATCAGCACCAGCGTGAAGCCGGCGGACGAGATCTACGCGGTCCCGATCCGCTGGATCCCGGCCCGCCCGACGCTCGCCAACTACCGGCAAGCCTTCGCCGAGATCGACATCCTCCGCGGCACCTGGAACACGCTCCTCATCGCCGTCCCCTCCACCCTCGGCGGTCTCCTCACCGCCTCGTTCGCCGGCTACGCCTTTGCGAAGCTCCGTTTTCCTGGGCGTGACGCGATCTTCGCCGCGCTCCTGTCGACGATGATGCTGCCCGGCGTGGTCACGTTGATCCCGCAGTTCGTCGGCTTCGCCCGGATCGGCTGGATCGACACCTACTATCCGCTCATCGTGCCGGGCGCGACGGGCAGCGCGGTCGCGATCTTCCTGATGCGGCAGTACTTCGCGAGCATTCCGGACGAGCTCATCGAGGCCGCGACGCTGGATGGCGCGAACCCTTTCCAGACGTTCACGCGGGTGATCTTCCCCCTCGCCGGGCCGGCCGTCGCGACGCTCGCGGTCCTCGGGCTCAAGGCCGCCTGGAACGACTACTTCGGGCCGCTCGTCTACATCACCTCTCCGCAGAAGATGAACATCCAGCAGATGATCGCCGGCACCCAGAACGCCTACGGCGGCGAGCCGGCCGTGCTCATGGCGGGCGCCTCCCTCGCGATGTTGCCGCTCGTGGTGCTCTTCCTGTTCGCGCAGCGGTACTTCGTGGAGGGGCTCGCGCGGACCGGGCTCAAGCGCTGATTCGTCGCCATGGCGCCAGGCCTGTTTCCGGACCGGAGTTCATGCTGGAGCGCGGCATCGCCTTCCTCGGCCGCCCGGACCGCGTCCGGCTCGCCGAGGCGGGCTGGTCGCGAGGTGGACCATTCTTCGCGCGGAGCCCAGCGCGCACCTCGGCCCTGCGGTCGCGGCGCGAGTCCATCCGTCAGGTCTGCAAGCGGTGATCTCAGGAACGAAAGTTTCAGGGGCTTCCTTACGGGTAAGTCCTTGAAAAGGGTGCGGAAAGACCCTGGCCCGTGTCCTGCTAAGTAGCCAGGGCAGAGCGCCCGTGACGGCTTCCCCCCCCGCCGTCGAATGGGCGCTCTTTTTTTTAGGGCTCCCCCCGCACAATCTGTGGGCGCACGGGCCGAGCAAGCACGGAACGACTTGCGGGCATCCGCGAGGCGCCCGATCGCATCGCATTTCTGAGCGATGCGTCGAGGGCATCCGTGGGACGCGTCGCCTGCTCCCCGACCGGCTTCGCACAGGCGGTGCGTGGACGTGTCGACGCGCAGCGGGAGACCGGAGAATTGAACGCAAAGGCGCAAAGGCGCAAAAAGACACGAGAGGGGCGTGTAGTTCTATTCTTGCTATCCATTGAGCACACGATGGATGCTCTGCATTCTCTCTGCGCTTTTTTGCGTCTTCGCGCCTTTGCGCCTTTGCGTTGAAATCTTAGATTCTCAGCGACGTCCGCCGCATGCGCGATGAGGCACCCAGCGCTGTGGGTGGTTCCGTGCCCGGAGCGCCTTCGCCAGGAGCGGGTAGCCGCGACCTTCGAGAAGTCGGCCGCCGAGGGCGAGCCGGAAGCCGAGGCGACGGAGGGCGTCGATCCCGGCGACGACGAGCGGTGATCGCGTTGGACCGCCGCCGCACGGCCCTGGGGCCGCCGCGCGAGCGCATCTACCAGGTCTGCAAGCGACCATCTCAGGATCGAAAGCTTCAGGGACTTCCTGATGGGTAAGTCCTTGAAACAAGTACGGAGAAGCCCTGGCCCGTGTCCTGCTAGGTAACCACGGCAGAGCGCCCGTGACGGCTTCCCCCCCCGCCGTCGAATGGGCGCTCTGTTTTTTGTGGGCCGGCGTGAGAGGGCGCGAGGAGCGCCCGGCAGACGCTCGGCTGCTGCGGCTACGGATCCTCGGTAACGAGGGCGATCGCGAGGCCGTCGTATCCCTTGCTGCCCACGGTCTGGATCGCCGTCGCGCTCACGCGTCGCTCGGCGGCGAGCAGCTTGTTCAGGCGGCGCACCCCCTGGACGTTGGGATCGGCGCTCTCGGGGTCGATGACCGCCCCCTTGCGCACGACGTTGTCGATCACGATGACGCTGCCGCGGCGGGAGAGCTTGAGCGCCCACGCGAAGTAGTCGGGATTGCTCGGCTTGTCGGCGTCGATGAAGATGAGGTCGAACGGGCCGCGGCCCTCCGCGGCGAGCTTTGGCAGCGTGTCCAGCGCTCGCCCCAGGCGCAGCTCGACGATGTCGGCCAGCCCAGCGCGATCGAGGTTTGCGCGGGCGACCTCGGCGTGCTTCGGCTCCGACTCCAGCGTCCTACCGCGGCACGAGGACGCGGACGTCCCAGGGCGCGAGGTCCAGCGCGAGGGCGCCGGCCCGGAGGTGTGCGCCGGCGCCGCTCAGCGCGTCGCGCAGGCCGCCTCGCGCGTGGGCGGCGAACGGCTCCGGGACGGTGAGCCGCTTCCTCACCGATCGCTCGCTGAAATTCAGGACCACGAGCGCGAAGCGGGAGGCGTCGTCGCCGTGCCTGACATAGGCGAAGACCTCGTCGTCCGGCCCCCCGGCGTGCACCGTGTGGTGCCCCGGCGACCGGAGCGCCGCGACACTGCGCCTGAGCCGGATCAGCTGCTCGTAATGCCGCGCCAGCTGGCCGCGCGGGGGCCGTGAGACCGGGGCGAGGCCGCCGTAAGGCTCGTACTCGGCGCCGAGCTCGTCGAACGTGTAGACGCACGGGATCCCCGGCAGGGTCAGCAGCGCCGCCGCGGCGACGCGCGTCAGCCCCGGCCCGTGGCGGGTGACGAAGCGCGCGCCCGTGTCGTTGTTGTTGATGAACCTGAGCGTGCGCTCGGGGCGCTCGGCGCGCGCCGCGGTGGCGGCGAGCGCCGCGCCGAGCCGGGCCGCGATGCCCCGCGGCGCGCCGAACACGTCTTTCCAGGCCCAGTGTCCGAGCTCCTCGGTCCAGTCATACGCCGCGTCGAACCCGTTCTGCAGGTAGTACGGATCGCGCGCCGAGGCCTCGGCGATCAGCGCGACACGCGGGCTCACGCGCCGGAGCTCGGCGGCCCAGGGGGACCAGAGCTCGCCCCGCCGCTGCTTGATGCCCCACGCGGCGTCGACGCGATAGCCATCGATGTCGAACCGGCGCACCCAGTGAAGCGACGCCTCGAGCATCCAGCGCGCCACCTCGGCGCTGTCGTAGTTCAGGTTCGGCAGGTGCTCCCAGTCGAAGTAATGCGTCGGCTCGCCGCCGTCGTCGCGATCGTAGAAGGCGAAGCTGTGCGCGCGGCGCATGCGCCGCTCGGCTTCCCGGAAATACGGGTGCTCGGCCGAGGTGTGGTTGGGCACGAGATCGAGCAGCACGCGCAGGCCGCGCCGGTGCGCGTCGTCCACGAGCTCGCGGAGATCTTGCTCGGTCCCGTAGTCGGGGCGCACGCTGAAGTAATCGGTGACGGCATACCCGAAGTCGCCCTCGGGCGCGGCGAAGAGGGGAGATAGCCAGATCGCCGTGACGCCGAGCTGCTCGATCGCGGGGAGGGCGGCGCGGACGCTCTGGAGCGGCGGATCGCCGAAGAACGGCGGCACGACGCCGTAGAGGACGGCGTCGTCGATCCACGCCGGCGCGGCCCTGCCGGAGGCGGCTTCGAGCGGCGGCGCGACGCGCGCGGCGTCGCCTCGGCCGCGCTCGTCGCGCACCCTGAGCTCGACCAGCGCCTGATCGCCGGCGTCGGGCGCCGGCAGCTCGAGGCGAGCGCCCTGCCCGAGCGGCTCCGGCGCCGCGCCGCCGCGCAGCCGGAACCAGTCGAAGGCGACGATCTCGGCGCGCGAGCGCTCGCTGGGCTCGCTGCTCGTCGCGTCGAGGACGAGCTTGCCGCCGGCCAGCGCGGCGCGGGCGCGGGCGCGCGGCGTGTCCTCCAGCCGGACGCGGTAGGTGACGGGCGGAGAGTCCAGGTCGCCCGCGCTCGCCTCCCGGCAGCGCGCGACGATCTCGTTCTCGCCCTCGAGCAGCGGGACGTCCGCGAAGAACCGCTGCTGCTCGATCGCCGCGGGAAACACGTCGCCGCCCACCCGGATCGCGCAGTCCTCCAGCGTGCCCGCTCCGGCGAGGGCGCCCTGGACGCGCGCGCTGAAGGCCCAGACGTCGGCATCGCCGGCGTGCAGCTCCAGCCTTGCTTGCGCCGCCGCGGAGGGGCGCGGCGATACCGAGGGGGTGACCGATTCGCACGAGGGCGCCGCCAGGAGCAGCGCGGCAGCCCATCCGAGCCGGGTGAGCGGCCGCCCGTGACGCGATGGGCCTGGGGCGCGCTGCCGAAGGGCGCCCATGGCCGCGCCGATCGGCACGACCGGTCCAGAGAGAGATGCACAGGGAGAGGAGGCGTCGGTCGAGCGGAGGAGGCGTCTCAGCATGGGGGCGATGCGGCAAGCGGGGGAGCCCCTCTATTCCAGAACCACCCCTGACGATCGCCGAAGTGCCGAGAGCACGGAGGTTTTATGTCGTGATCTTCTCTCTCTCCTCCATGTCCGCCGTGTCGTCGCATCCACGGTGGCGCACTCCCGTGCTGGGGCTTCCCGTGCGCCTCCTCGCGCCAGGATCAGGCGGCGACGGCATGGAGGCGGCTGCGGCTCCGGGCGCGCACGACGAGCGGGACGCCGCCCGAGGGGCTCAGCGTCAGATTGCGGCGCACAGGGCGGGGCGGACGCTCGTCGAGCAGGCGGAACTCCCACGCTGACAGCGCCACGCCGAGCACGATCTTCATCTCGAACATCGCGAAGGCCGCGCCGATGCAGCGGCGGTGTCCGCCGCCGAACGGCAGGTACTCGAACGGGGAGAACTTTCGCTCCAGGAAGCGCTCTGGCCTGAACCGGGACGGCTCGGGGTAGAGCTCGGGGTGGTGGTGCACGAGCAGGATGCAGGGCGCCACCCCCGTTCCCGGCAGGAGCTCGTGCTCGCCGAGGCGGAACGGCTGCGCCAGGAGGCGCGGGGACTCGGTGACGATCGGATAGACGCGCAGCGCCTCCTTGCACACGGCGTCCAGGTAGGGCAGGGCAGCCAGGCGCTCGGGGTCGGGCTCCGGGCCGAGGGCGTCGATCTCGTCGCGGAGGCGCGCGAGGACGCCGGGGTGGCGGTGCACGTGATCGAGGGCCCACGCGAGGGCGAGCGCCGTGGTCTCGTGCCCGGCGAACAGCAGCGTCCGGAGCTCGTCGAAGATGGCCTGATCACTCATGCGCGATCCGTCGTCGTAACGGGCCGAGACCATGAGGCTCAGGATGTCGTCGCCCGGCGCCGCGCGCGCCCGCTCGATCTGCGCCCGGAACAGGGCGTCCAGGTCGCCGACGCGCCGGCGGAAGCGCGCGTAGGGGCCGAGGCCGCCGAGCTCCCGCTGCAAGGGCGGCAGGAAGGTCAGCGCCGGGGTCAGCGCGTCGGTCATGGCGACGACGGCCCGAGCGAACGCGCTCGTTCGAGACGGCTCCTCCACGCCGAAGACGGCGCGGATGATGACGTCGAGCGAGATCGCCTGCGTGAGCTCCTGGGCGATGGCGCGGGGCGCGCGCGCCGCCTCGGTGAGCCTGCGGGCGGCGGTGTCCGCCATCGCCGCCGCGTAGGCGCGCATGCGATCGCCGTGGAACGGCGGCGTCAGCAGCTTCCGCTCGCGCCTGTGGCGCTCGTCCGAGAGCATGAGCAGCGAGTGCTCCCCCACGAGCGGCGCGATCGCCTTGGTGGCGAAGGGAAGGAAGGTCTCGGGCGGCGCCGTCATCACGTCCTGCACCGTCCTGGGGCCTCCGGCGATCACGACGTCGCCGCTGACCACGGGGACGTTGAAGACATCGCCGTAGGTGGCGGCGCAATGCGTGAGGAACTCGAACGGACGGGTGAGGAACTTGTAGGTCGTAAGAAGTCGGCTGCGCGGGCCTCGGGGCAACTGGCTCATGGCGTACCTCGGCGGGGGCTCGATCCCGGGGGCGCGCGGCGCCTCGCCGGGATCGACGCAAGGATGGGCTCGCCGCGCCGCTGGGGCAGCGGCGTCGGGCGCCAATGTTGCGACGGACGGCGCCAGGCGGGGGCACGCCGCGCGGTGTCCGTCCGACCAAGGCCCTCGTGACCACCCCCTCGGGGTCGGCCGGCGCTACCGCGCTCGCCCCCCGAAGCGCCCGCCTGGGCCGCTGTCGGTGTGGTTAAGCAATGCTCATGCCATAGGCATGGCGGCGGCCGGCGACGTTTTTTTGTCGGATGCAGCGATGAGTTCCGCGCGCTTCAGCAGTCGACCTTCCGAACCCGTTCCGCGGCAGCGCCCGCATCGGGCGAGGCCCATTCCCGATGACAATGGAGATGTCCCCATGACCCGGATCGAACTGCCCCGCGTCGTGTCGCGCGCCGAGTGGTTGGAGGCGCGCAAGGCGCTGCTCGCCCGCGAGAAGGAGCTCACGAGAGCGCGCGATCGGCTCAACGCGGATCGCCGGCGCCTGCCGATGGTCGAGGTGACCGCGCCGTACGAGTTCTCGGGCGCCCACGGCAAGCTGCGCCTGCTCGATCTGTTCGAGGGCCGGCAGCAGCTCATCGTTTATCATTTCATGTGGCTGTTCGAGGACGACGGCACACCCAAGGATCGCGGCTGCCCGAGCTGCTCGGGCTACGCCGATCAGATCTCGAAGGGCCACCTGCGGCACTGGCACAACGTCGGCACCACGTTCGCGTTCATCTCGCGCGCTCCCTGGGAGAAGATCGCGCCGTTCAAGGCGCGTATGGGCTGGCCCGTGCCCTGGTACTCGTCGGCGGGCAGCCGCTTCAACCACGACTACCACGTCACGCTGGACGAGTCGGTCGCGCCCGTGGAGTACAACTACCGAACACCCGCCGAGCACGAGCAGGCTGGCTCCGCTTATTATCTGGGGGGCAAGCAGCCCTTCGACCTGCACGGGCTGAGCTGCTTCCTGCGCGACGGCGAGCGCGTGTACCACACCTACTCGACCTACGGGCGCGGCACCGAGTCGACGGGCGGCTCGTACTATTTCCTCGATCTGACCGCGCTCGGGCGCCAGGAGGAATGGGAAGAGCCCAAGGGGCGCAGCACCGGGCTGGGCGCCAAGGCCGGCGACGAGCGCATCCGCTACCCCGACGAGCAGGAGGACCTGTCCGACTCGAGCGGCGCGCGGCCCGCGGTTGCCGCTCCCGAGGCGGACGACTGCTGCTCACGGATGCGGCGCTGAGCCGCGGGTCCCTCGCCGCTCTCGGCGAAAGCGCGGCGCGCGAGCGGCCCCGCTCGCCGTGGGCATGGGTGAACGCCGCTCACCGCGCATCGAGCCTCACGTCCAGGTCCGGGTACTTGCGGGCGAAGTACTCCAGCGCCAGCCACGTGTGGCAGTGCCGGACGTCGGGCTGGCGCGCCGTGGGGCAGTTGCAGCCGAGGAACACGTCGCCTTGCCGGGCCTCCCGCGCCAGCGCGTCGAAGTGCTCCCGTTGCTCCGTAAACCGCTTGTCGAGTACCGCAAAGTAGGCGGCGCGAAACCTCTTGAAGCCAGCTTGCGAGGGATCCGACAGGAACTCTTCGACGATCTCCGGGGTGGGCCTCAGGACGTGGTGCGTGTGTTTGCGCGTGTCGTACCGCTTGCCTTCTGGCAGCGGATCGTCCTCCCGACGGCGCCCGCGGACGATCTGGTAGCGTGCAAGCATAGGTGCTCATCCCTCCTTTCGTTCGTCGTTTGCATGCGTCGGCCGTGAGGTCTCATGGCGGTCCGGACGAAGCGCGACGCGCGCCGCTCACCGCGGCGCCGGCGCGCGCGCCACGCGGCCGCCCACGACCACCATGTCGATCGGCGTGTCGACGAGCGAGCGATCGGGCGAGAGATCGCGGCCGAGGACGGTCAGATCGGCCACGTAGCCAGGCGCGATCCGGCCCCGCTGGCCCTCGGCGAAGGCCGCGTACGCGGGCGCCTCGGTGAAGGCCAGGAGCGCCTCGTCGAGGTCGAGCCGCTCCTCGGGCATCCACCCGCCCGGGGGGTGGCCCGAGAGATCCTGCCGGGTCACGGCGGCATGGATGCCGAGCAGCGGTGAGGCGTCCTCCACCGGGAAATCCGAGCCGAACACGAGGCGGGCGCCCGACGACAGGAGCGACCGCCAGGCATACGCGCCCTTCAGGCGATGGGCGCCGAGCCGCGCGGGCGCCCACGGCATGTCGCTCGTCGCGTGGGTCGGCTGCATCGAGGCGATCACCCCGAGCGCCGCGAAGCGCGGCAGATCGTCGGGCGAGAGGATCTGCGCGTGCTCCACCCGGAACCGCAGCGCCGCCGCCCGCCCGGGGCCGAGCGCCTCGAACGCGTCGAGCACGGCGCGGTTGGCGCGGTCGCCGATCGCGTGCACAGCGAGCTGGAAGCCCGCGTCCGCGACGAGCCGCGCCGCGCGCGCGAGCCCCTCGCGATCCATCAGCAGGAGCCCGCTCGTCGAGGGCTCGTCCGCGTACGGCGCGAGCAGCGCCGCGCCGCGCGAGCCGAGCGCGCCGTCCGCGAAGAGCTTGACCCCGCGCAGCACGAACATCGCCGTGCCTGTCGGGTCCACGTCGGGCGCGCGCGCCTTCAGCCCATCGAGGTTCCCATCGCCCGCGAGGTACGCGTAAACGCGGATCGGAAGCCGCCCGGCGGCGGCGAGCGCGCGGTAGACGGCCGCGGTCTCGTCGTCGATGCCCATCTCGTGCACGCCCGTGAGCCCGGACGAGAGCGCCTCCTCGGCCGCGCGCAGGATGCGCCGCTCGCGCACGGGGGGCGGGTCGGCCGGGACCTTGGCCTCGATGAGGCCCATCGCGTTGTCGATGAAGACGCCCGTCGGCTCGCCCGCGGCGTCGCGCAGGACGCGCCCGCCCGGCGGATCCTGCGTGCCTCGGCCGACCCCGGCCGCGCGCATCGCCGCCGCGTTCGCCCAGAGCGCGTGCCCGTCGACGCGGCGCAACGCCACCGGGTGCTCCGGCGCCGCCGCGTCGAGCGGGGCGTGCGTGGGGAACGCGGCGCCCGGCCAGAGGTTCTGGTCCCAGCCGCGCCCGGTGATCCACTCGGCCTTCGGGCGGGCCTTCGCCGCCTCGGCCACGAGCGCCGCCGCCGCCTCGGCGCTCTTCGCGCCGCGCACGCTCAGCGTCTCCAGCGCGACCCCGAGCCCGTAGAGGTGGGCATGCCCGTCGACGAGGCCGGGCACGACCGCGCGCCCCGGCAGCTCCTCGACGCGCGTCCCCGGCCCGACGAAGGCCTTCGCGTCGGCCGCGCTGCCCACGAAGACGATCCGCTCGCCGCGCACGGCGACCGCCTCGGCGCGCGGGTTCCCGGGGTCCATGGTCCGGACGACGCCGGCGGTGATCACGAGATCGGCGGGCGCCGAGGGCGCCGCCGTCGCGGCGAGCTGGCCCGGCGAGGCACAGCCGGGGGCGAGGCTGCCGAAGAGGCTCAGGAGCGTCGCTCGGAGCGCGTTCGACATGAGCGCCACCCTAGCACCCGCATGGGGCGCGCAACGGCGGGCAGGGCGCCGGCCGCTACCAGAGGCTCAGCGTGACCGCGAGGGTCAGCAGCGGCAGCGGCGTGAGCACCGCGACGAAGAAGACGAGGACGTCGATCTGGGCGATCCGTGCGCGCCCTCGCTCGAGCAGCCCTGCCTGCTCTCCGGCGACGATCTCGGCGCCGGAGAGAGCCCCTCCGCGGTACGTGCCTGCGGACGTCGGTCCGAGGACCACGACCGGTCCGGGCGGCAAGCCGCGGTCTGCGGCGCGCACGGGAGGCGAGCCGTCCGCGAAGTCGAGCCAGCCGTTCTGCTCGATCACCGCGACCCTCGCCCCCGCGATCCGCGCGAGGGCGCGGCGGGCGCGCCGGCGATACCCGAGCAGCGCCGCGGAGAGCAGCGTCCCGCAGGTCGCGACGGCGATCGCGCGCCGGTGCGCGCCGAGCATGTCGGCGATGAGGCGCATGGACACGGCCGTCGCAAAGAACCGCGGCGCCGTGACGACGGCCGGACCTGCTTCGCCGCCGCGATGGACATCGAGGATCGCTCCGTCGAGCACGAGCAGCTCGCCCCGCTCGCGGTGCTTGGCGAACAGAGACGCTTCGCGAACGAGCGGCGACGCCTGGCGGATGACGAGAGAATCGCGGGGGTTGATCCAACCCGGCTGCTGCCAGCACGCCTCGGGGTCGACCATCGTGTAAATGCCCCGCTGAGACAGCCACGTCACGAGGTGAGCGTCGAAAGGCCTCCCGGCCTCCTCCACATCGAGAAAACACCTCTCGGACAGGCTCGGGCACAACCGGCGCACGCCCAGCCGGCCGATGGTCACGTCGTGGATGCGCGTCACGAGGGGCGGTCCGGACGGGTCCGACGGGCCCTCGGCGATCATCGAGGGCTCCCCCTCGACGGGCGGGACGACCCCGATGCTCGGAAGGGACGTGATGTGATCCTCCGGATCGGGCTCTCGTACGGCGTGAGCGGTCGATATGGCAATGAGGCCCGTGGCCAGCGCGAGGACGGCGACGCTCGCCGCGTGGAGAGCGCGCGGCGGCACGCGGACCATGGTGCTCGCCATGGCAGCGAAGAACACCACGCCGAGGGCGCCGACGAGGGCGGACATGAGCCCGAACACGCTCCCGATGCCCGGCAGCCACTCTCGCCATACGTGCCAGGAAGGGGGGATGTCGGGGCACGTCATCGCATCCCGGGTCACGCGGAAGAAAAGGTACGCGAGCGGAAGGACGAAGAGGGGAAGAGAGACGCGCAGCGCAGGGCTGCGGGTCGCGGCGGCGACGCAGAGGAGCACGACGAACAAGCCCGCCTCCACCACGAACCAGGGGACGGCCACGTGCTTGCCCGCGAGGATGGCGAGTGCGATGCAGGGGCCAACCAGGACCCCCACGCACGCGGCGTGACCCCTCGGAGGGTCCGAGAAGAAAGAGCGGGGATGATCGCCCGGTGCCAGCATCAACGCTCCTTGAGCTTCACCGAGGCGCCCCGCCTGCGGCAGGACCACCTGGACGTCGAGGACCGCGCTGCACGCTGCGCGCCTCGGAAAAACGCGCTTCGGTCTGCATGTCCGACGATCCCATGGGGCGCCGATCGCCGTCAAGGAGGCCGCCGGATCGCGACGGACGGGCGCTCGACTCCTCGGGCTCGTGCATCGAAGGCGCCGCGCTCCCTTCACAGCCTGCGGGACGCGGGCGGCGTGGGTGGCGCCGACCCGTCGAACGAGCACATAGCCTGAGCCGGCCGCGTCCTCCCGGGCCAGAGAGCACCTGAGAGGACACGTGGTGGAGGCTCGCGCCGTCGGCGTGGGGGCTCTGACCTCCACCGCGCCGCGCGGGCGCCCCCCCGGCGCCGCGCGGTGGAGCGCGAAAACCCCGAAAGAGGCCGTCTTTCCAGTGGATCCTGGGCGCGCCGGGGGCGGCTCGAAGCGCCTCGACAACCTGGCCTGCCGATTGCTCTATCGGGATGCGACGCCGCGAGACAGCGACGAGGGCCACCCAGGCGACTCGAACTCGCCAGAGGCCGCCGACACGCGATCTCGTGAGCGTGAACCCCGACCCAAGGACACACCACCATGAACATCAAGAACCTGCTCCTCTGCTCGCTCATCTCGTCCTTCTCGCTCGTCGCCTGCATCGCCGAGCCGCTCGACGGCGACAGCGCCGATGAGGGCGCGAGCGACGCCGCCGAGGTCGTGGGTGAGGGCGCAGAGGCGATCATCGGCCCCGGGGGGGACGACGGCGGCGGCACGGTGACGAAGACCGTGAACCTCTCGTGCTCGATCACCTATCCCAGCATCTTCAACCCGAACGCGGCGATCAAGAACACCTCGCTCTTTGGCGTTCCGGAGGATGCGAAGATCACCTTCACCGTCACGCACTACTACGGCGATCCTGGGCCCTACACCCGCTCGGTGACCGGGCCGCTCGCCAAGGGCCAGACCAAGCTCGTCCCCCTCTCGCACCCCGGCGCGCTCGACGCCTACGGTTGCACCGCCAAGGCCACCTGGACCCTCCTCGACTGAACCCGACCCTGCTGGTTCCTTTCCGGGAGAATTCACAGGGAGGCGGGGAGACGGGGAGTGGAATCCCACCAATCTCCTTGCCTCCTCGCCTCCCTGTTCAATTTCTTCTTCGCTATGATGTCAACAAAATGAGAGGATTTGTCAGCTTCGGAACGAGGTATCGACGACCGGGCACGGCGACCGCGCGATGTCGTCTCTCATTCCTCTGCTTCGGTACTGCAGGTGATGTTGAGCCACCCTCGACGGCCTTCGATCGCGCCGCCGATGAACCGGAGCGGCCATGGGTGCTCCGAGGGCATGCAGCGCCACTGCGACACGAGCTCCGGCACCTCGGTCGCGCAGAAGCCGCTCGGGCATCCTGGACAATCGAGCGAATGCCGGCAGCTCTCCAGGTCGGCGCCGGCGAGCTGCACGACCTCGCAGCGGCGCAGCTCTGCGCCGTGGTGCTCGACGAGCGTGGGCTGCCCGCCTGGATCGCGCCGACCTCGCGCGGCATCGCAGCGCTCGAGATCGGCCTGATCGATCATGACCTTGCAAGCGACCACGCCTCCGGCGTCCACGGCGAGCGGGTGGGCCTGGCAGATGAAGCCGCAATCGGCAAAGCCCGGGTGAAGGAGCATGTCCCACGTGTGCTGATCGTCGCAGCTCGAGGCGATCGGCTCCGCTCGCACGAGCTCGCTCCACGCCGCGAGTCGCCCGCTGCCTTCGTCGATGGCGTGACAGGTCCAATCGGGCGTGGTGAAAGGCCCGACCACCTCCGTGTCCAGGGTCATCGACAGCGCTGTCTGGCTGGGTACCTCGTCGGCGACGAGCCCGGGCCCCTCGTCGTCGCGCGTGCTCGCGACGAGCAGCCTCGCGATCCTGTCCTGGGGCAGCGACCTGACGAGGGCTACCTCCGTCTCCCCCACGGGGGGGCGCGCGCCCGTGACGAGCTCCAGCGCGCGCCTGGCCGTCCGTAGCGGGTGGTACTCCTCCCCAGGCTCGGCGAGCCGCTGTCCCAGCGCCTCTGTCACGCCTGCCATCACCGGCTCGATCTCTTCCTCGTGCGAGGTCTGCGTGGTCCACGCGAGCGCGGGGATTTCCCTCGAGGTGACGAGCGCGGCAGCGTCGGGCGCGCTCGGCCGCGCGACGACCACCCGGAGTTCGCCGGGGTGCCACTGGGCCGGATCCGCGCTGCCGCAGGTTCCCCACCGCGATTCGATCACGGCGAGGAGGCTCGCGCGCACGCTCTGGGCGACGCGCTCACGGAGCTGCGCCGCTTCGGCCGTGTCCGCGTCATCGACGACGAGGACGATGACCTGCGGGCGCTCCCCGCTGAGCCCTCCGTCGAGGACCAGCTGCGAGGTTGTCCGGGGGTCTACCGCCACCGGCTCCGTGCCGCACGCCACGGCGGCGAGCGTCAACCATGTGAGATGGAGAGTCCTCATTTGCCACATCACGGGCGGTGTTGGCAACACGCGTACCAGTGAGGGCGCTGTTCTCCAGGCCGAGAAGAGCGCTATTCCTGCGGTGTCCGAAGGGGGCCGAGCGCGCTCCATGCCAACGCGGCGGCGCGCGGCGCCAACCCAGTTGCTCAACCCGGGCGAACCGCTCCCGACCGGAATGGTGATGCTGGATCCGCAACTCATCCAAGCATCTGAGGAGCCCGTCCACGACACGCTGGGCGGCTCCTCGTCCCCGTTTCCAGTGCATTGCGCCACATCGCCCGCGGAGGCGGAGCGCGGCCGTCGCTCAAACTCCCAGGTTCGGGCGCTGAGCGATGATGAAGTCGACGGCGGCGCGCACGCTGCTCACCTTGGCGTAATCGGCGTTGAAGGTGGCCACGAACGATTTCGCCTCCGGCCAGGCGCCGAGCGTGGGCTCGATCTCCTCGGCCTTCCAGCGTGCACCGAAGGGGGCCATGAGCAGGAGGCCGAGCTTGAGCCCGCGCAAGCTCTTGAGCAGGAGCGCCGCGTCGACGACCTTCTCGCCGCGCGACCTGGTGCGCAGGGTCTGCAAATCGGCGAGCTCTTCGTCGAGGAAGGCCGTGGCGGTGCGCTCGAGCAGCTCGTGCGCTGCGGCCCGTGGCAGCGTGCGCCACACCTCCTCGGGCAGCGACTCGGACTCCTTCAGCGTGAGATCGAGGTGGCCGAGGAGGCTCGGATCAAGCTCTTTTCCAGGCTCGACGAGGCAGGCGAAGAGCCGGAGCACGGTCGAGTACGTGACCTCGGCGCCGCGCGCGCGCAGGTCGTCGAGGCGCGCGAGCTCGGCCTGCGCGAGCGCCACGGTCGCACCTCTGTCCTGGGCCTCCGCGTCGGCGATGAGCTTCCGCTGGCCTTGGTTCGAGCCGGGAAGGTCGAGGTCGCGGAGCCGGCGGGGGTCGAGGCAGAGCGCGAGCCGTTCGAGCGGCGAGAGGCCGGCGACGAGCTTCTTCAGGGCTTCCCTGGCCCGGTCGTCGTCCTCGGCGTCGATGCGCTCGCTGGCCCGCCAGAGAGGGAGCTCCACGTCCTCCTCGCCGAAGCGGAGGCGCACCAGCCGATCGCTCGGGAGCCGGGGGCCGAGGCCGATCAGCGCGCGGCGCAGGGCGAGGGACGGGGGCACCGCGTAGGATCCGAAGTCGACGGGGGCGTCGACCTCGCGCTCGGCGGTGAGCTCGAGCAGGCGCCGCGCCATGGGGGAGAGCGCCTCGGGGCGGACCGTCTCGCGCTCGTTCGGCCGACGCGGGAACAGGAGCGCCAGCCCGAGCGCCACGATCCTCGCGGAGGGGGCGTCCGGGCCCTCGAGCGGCGCGAGCAGGGAGCGCGCGGCCTCCTCGCGGGTGGCCTCGCTCGCGTTCCGGAGGATCGCGAAGGCTCGCTCACGGAGGTTTCCATCCCAGAAGGGCAGGGCGTCGGCCGCCTTGGACTTCAGGCCGAGCGCCTGGCAGAGGCGCAGGAGCCCTCCTTCGGGCAGTCGCTCGAGCGGGGCGCCGAGCGCGAGCGCGAGCGCGGCGACGGAGGCGAGGGGAGCCGAGCGTCCCTTCACGGCGCCCGCGAGCAGCTCGTGCGCTTCGGTGTCCTGCTCGCGCGCCAACCACGCGCCGAGGCAGAGGAAGGCGGCCATGCGCGTCGGCTCCTGCTTCTCGCGCTGTGCGAGCTCGAGCACGGCCGCCCGCGTCGCGCTCGACGGCGCGATGGGGGAGAGGGCGTAGAGGGCGTGCGCGCGGACGTTCGGCGCCGCGTCCCGGAGCCGCGCTGCGAGCGTGGGCTCGTGGCTGGCGAGGGCCGCGCGCGCGGCGGCGCGCGCTCCGGGGCGCTCCTCGCGCGCTCCCCGGTCCTCGGCCAGCCGGACGCCGAGCCGGAGAGCGTGGAGGTGCACCTTCGGATCCCACGCCGGGTCGCCCTTCACGAGGTGGGCGAGGAGCGCGGGAGCTTCGGGCGCACCGGCAGGGTCGGTGGCGAGAACGTCGAGGACGCGGAGCGCGCGCTTTCTGTCGGGCGTTTTGCCGCCGATCGCCTCGATCAGGCGAGCGATGGGCGCCTCGGTGGGCAGAGCGACCCGGGCGAGCAGGTCGAGCGCCGCGTCCTTGCAGGGCAAGTCGCGCACGAGGCGGAGGGTGCCCTGCGTGTGCTCCGACTCGCAGGCTCGCGCCGCGCGGTGCCAGGCGATCAGCTCCTCGCGGGACTGCCACTGGGTGTGCGCGAGCCGGAGGGCGCGCGGGGCGTCGCCCGGGCCCGGCGGGAAGTCGCCCGTCTCGAGCGCGGCGTCCCAGGTCGGGTGAAAGGCGTCGGCCATGCGGCAAGGCTCGTCGATGAAATCGTGGAGCCCGAGGCCGGTGGGATCGAGGGGCGCGGGCTCCTGGTTCGGCGAGAAGTCGGGCGCACCCCGCGCCATCCCCACGAACGAGACGGCGCCGCCCTCCTGGGCGCACCATTCCCATTCCACCTCACGGATCTCGCGGTAGCCACGCCGGGCGGCCGCGGCGAGATAATCGTCGCGCTCGTCCTCCGCGCACGGAGCGCCGCGGCGCGCGACAAGGAACGGCGGAAGGCGGAACCAGCGCGGGGGCCGCGCCGAGCGGAAGCCGTCCTGGAACGCCGCTTCGTCGACGTCGCCGAGGTCGGCCGCGGCCCAGCAGGTGAGCATGTCGTCGGGCGCGAAGCCCACGCGCGCGACGCCGCCGGGCACGACCACGAGCTCGTGCCCCGTCTCGGTGTCGCGCAGGACGCCGAGGCCGTCGCTGCCCACGTGCGGCGCCGCGAGCTCGAAGCTCGGTCCGGAAGCCTCCGCGGCGAGGCGCTCCACGAGCTCGGCGAGCACGCGTTCCTTGCCGCCCTTCGACAGGCGCCGCCAGTCGTCGATGTTCGCGAGCGCGGCGACGAGATCGAGGTCGTCCACGGGGGCCGGCGCGGCGATGGCGTCTGGCTGGCCCTTCTTGGCGGGCTTCACCGCGGGCTTCGCGGCCTTCCTGGGCGGCAGCGCGTCTCGCTTGGCGGCCTCGTACGCAGCGCGCGCGCTCGGGCTGACGCGCGCTTCGAGCAAGACCTGGTCGTCCTCGGTCAGGGCGCGGGGCGTCTGGAGCGACATCGCGAGCTTCCCGGGCGCCGCCGTCAGGCCCTTGCCGCTCGAGAAGCGCAGGCTGCCGACCAGATCGGTGATGTCGGTGATGGGAGCGACGTTCGCCTCCGCCGTCCACATCTCGGCCTCTGCCTGGGGGAAGCGGAGCGCGGCCACGAGCCAGAGGCGCTCTCCGGGCTGGCGCACCGTGGCCAGGTAGAGCGTGCCTCCCTCGGAGAGGGGCTCGAGGGCGCGGTGTCGGCTCAGGTAGCGATCGAGGGGCAGGACGCTCCCTGGCTCGCACGCCCCGTGTTGCTTCTCCAGGCCGGCGAGCGCGGCGGCGCTGATGATCGCGAGTACGCTTGTCATGAATCGACGCTATCTCCGAAGGCGGCCCCGAAGGGCGAGCGGATGCGCTCTCGAAAGCGGGCTCCGCGAGGGCGGCGTGGTCGTACCCAGGAATCGCCTTTTCTTGTGCATGGCACTGTGTTTGCCTGGGGGCGTTCGCCCGATCGGTCGGGCGAGGAGGATGTAGACCATGCGCAAGCTATGGGTGGCTACGGTGATGGCGGCGGCGGCGCTGATGACTGCGCCACGACCCGCTGAGGCGTGCGGCGGATTCTTTTGCGGACGACAGCCGGTGGACCAGACCGCGGAGCGGATCTTGTTCGCGACGAACCAGGACGGCTCGGTCACGATGGTGACGCAGATCCAGTATGCGGGCGCGGCGCCGGACTTCGCCTGGGTGGTTCCGCTCGCCGAGGTGCCGGCGGTGGAGAGCCTCGCTGTGTTCCCGCAGCTTGCGCTCACCGCCCTCGATTCAGCGACGGGCCCGCAGTTCCAGTGGCCCGACGACCCGAACTGCTACCCCGCCTTCCCCGAGTCCGCGGGGGGCGGGCCCACCGCGGGCGGCACCGACGACGGCGACGTCACGGTGCACATCCGGGAAGAGGTCGGGCCGTACGACGTGGCCGTGGTCGAGTCGACCGATCCCACGGCGCTCGTCGGCTGGCTTCGCGACAACAACTTCCGCGTCAACGACGCGATGGTGCCGTACATCCGCATCTATACGAGCGAGGGGATGAAGTTCCTCGCGCTGCGGCTCCAGCCGGACGCCGAGGTCACCGACATCCAGCCGTTCCGCTTCACGCTTCCGTCGGGGTCGCCGTCGATCCCGATCCGGCTGACGGCGATCGCGGCCGAGCCGGAGATGGGCATCACCGTGATGATCCTCGGCGACCGGCGTTATGGGCCGGCCAACTGGCCGGACGTCGAGATCGACGACAACCAGATCGTCTGGAGCGCGAACCAGTGGCCGGTGCAGACGAACTGGACGGCGCTCGTCGCGCGCGGCGTCGACGAGGCCGGCGGCCGAGGCTTCGTCACGGAGATGAGCGGACCGACGACCGACATCGCCGAGCAGGTCCGCAACACGATGACCTCGGACGAGGATCAGCTGGCCGCGCGCGACGCGCTGCTGCCGTTGCTGGAGGGCAACGCGACCATCACCCGGCTCTATACGCGCCTGTCGCCCGAGGAGATGACCGTCGATCCGATCTTCCGGCGCACCGACGGTCCCGTGGTGTCGAACACCCGCCTGCTCCCGCGCTACGTCGATGACCGCGACCTGTGCGTCGCGCCGGGCGCCGAGGCTGCCGGCGCCGCGTCGCCGTGCGACTTCGCGGCGTGCGGCGCAGGCGGCCTGTGCCGCGTCGTCGAGGGCGCAGACGGCACCCAGCCCGTCGCCGCCTGCGCGTGTGTGCCCGGGACGACCGCCCGCACCACGTTCGATCCGTCGGGTCGGCCGACGGTGACCTGCCAGGACCTCCGCATGTCGTTCCTCAACCCGGGTGACCGCGCACTTCCTGACGCGCCGCCGCTCGCGGATCCTTGTGCGACGTTCGATTGCGGCGCGAACGGCGAGTGCGTGCCGATGAACATGACGCCGACCTGCCGCTGCTCGACCGGTTATGTGGCGGTAGGCACGATCGACGCCGACGGCAGCCGCACGTCGACCTGCGTGCTTCCCGACGAGCCCGTCCCCGCGTCCTTCTACGACCGGCGCGTCCCGCAGCTGCCCGATTCGCTGCCGGGTGGCCGACCGGTCGATGTGCCGCCGCCCGCCGTCGCGGCCGCCTCTGGAGGCTGCAACGCCGGCGGCCATGCGGGCAGCGCCGTCGGTCTCAGCGGCGCGCTTCTCGGGCTGCTGGCGGCCGCGCGCCGCCGCCGGCGCTCGTAGGAGTCCACGCCGTGGCCAGCTCGACCTCCGCCGCGGGTTTCGCCGTGCTCCTCGCGTTCGCTCCCGGCTGCGCTGGCGGGGACGAGTCGCCGGCGCAGGGCATCGCCGAGCTCGGCACCGGCGAGTGGCAGTTCGAGCCGCTGGCCGACGGCCAGGAGGTCGAGCTCGCCCACGGCGCTCAGGGCGGCTGGCACGTGTGGACGAGCGTCAGGACGCTCGGCCTGGAGCCCGAAGGCGCCCAGCTCGAGGTTACGACGACCGTGATCGACGATCCGTCCTCGGCGACGACCAGCCGGGGGAGGATCGCGCTCGAGGAGCTCGAGGACGGCCGGTGCGAGTTCATCGGATGGCCGGCCGTGCTCCGTGAGCCAGCTTGTGCCATCGGCCAACCGCTCCGGATCAGGGGGGTGGTGACCGACGCGCGAGGCACGGTTGCGACCGCCGAGCGGCTGGTACTCCCCCGATGGGACAGCGACGAGGCCTGTGCTGGGCGGCCATAGGGCCCGAAATCCACATCGCCAGTCGGGTCCAGCAGCTCTGGGTCAGAGCGAGTGAACGATCCAGACGGCTGGCTCTTCATAACGTCCGCGCCGACCCTGGACGTACACGGGGGCAAGGCCGCCGGGGATCTCGAAAGACCGCTCGGAAGGCAGGATAGGCCTGCCGAGCCAGACCTCCCAGAAATCGAGCTCCAGGTCGACCACGAGGGCGCAACGGGGAGTCCCGGCGATCCGGCCCCCAACGCGGACATGCGTTCGGACCCACGGGTCGGTGGGCAAGCCGTCCTCGCGGGCGCGATCGAGGAACTCCTCGATGTCGATGCCTGGGCAGGATGCCTTGGACGGGGGGCGCACCGGGGCGAGCACGCCGGCGAGGCCCGATCGCCGCGCCAGCGCCTTGAAGCCGGCGAGAACGAGCGCGCTCACGCCCTGGCCGCGGAACAGCGGCGACACCGAGGCGGTGAAGGCGCCCAGGTGCGTTGGCGGCTCGCCGTCGCGGACCGCCTTCGCACGGAGGACCTGCCACCTCCAGCCGCTGTCGGGCGGCGCCGCCAGATCGTCGCTCCGCACGGCGATCGGAGCGGCGTTGCCGACGGCGGCCAGGCGCCCCGTCGCCCTCTCGACGAGGCAGAACGTGAACGCGGGGGCCTCCCGTAGGATCTCCAGATAGGCGTCCTCGACGTCGTTGGAGTAGATGAACGGCGTCGCGGCCCATGCCTGCGCGACGACGACATCCATCAGGGCGCCGAGATCCGGGCGCTCTGCGCGCGTGAACATGTCGAAGCGGTCGCTCACCGCTCCAGGCGGAGCATCGTGGGTCATGCGAAGTCGTTCAGCTCGGCGAACGCCATAGTCACATCCAAGGATGGGCGCAACGCCCACGACGAGCGGAGCGCGTGCGATCAGCACGCGCGGTGCTGGGTACCCTCGCCGGGCGTGATGAAGATCATCACGCTCGGCGCGCGCACGATCTGCCCGTGCCAGACGCCGCGAGGGACGATGCACGTGCCCTGATCGCGCAGCTCGATCACGCGCTCGCCGCCCTCGTCTTCCAGCACGACGTCGACCGAGCCGGAGAGCAGGATCAGGACCTCGTCGCCACGGGGGTGGACCTCGCGGTGATCGGGGCTCTCATCCATGTGAAAGAGGCCCACCATGCGGCCGGCGTGCAGCTCCTTGCGCTCGCCGATTTTCGCCCAGAACTCGGCGTCCACAGGGACCAGCTTCGCGGCGCCGCCGTCGAGGAGCTGCACGTAGGTGTCGGAGAGAAGAAAAGCGTGGGGGTCGTGTCGGGTCATGCGCTCACCATGGGCCCTCGCGCGCGCCGGCGATTGTAGATTTTTTCCCAGCATCCCGCTTCGCGGCCGCCCTGGTCCGCGCGTCAGCAATCCCTGGCGGGACGATTCCGCGGAGGCGGACCGAGACGTCGCGTCGGGCCGCGGTGGTCGCCTCGCTCGCCAGCACCTTGAGCCGCGCCGTCGCCCTCGGGGATGAGGTGGGGGCCCGGGTCGTTCACGAGGCGATCGGTCGCCTGCTCGGGCTGCCGGCGGGAGGTGGCGCCGCCGCTCACTTCACGCAGGTGCGCTTGTCCTGGTAATCACAGCTCGGCACGCCGGCATTCACCACCGTCTCGGTGAAGCCGGGGTAGCAGATCGGGTCGCACGTCGCGTAGGTCCCGCTCGGGTACGGCACCGCACCGCACGAGATCCGGTCGTAGATCCCGGCGCAGTAGCTCGGCCCGCTCTGAGAGCCGCTCACGTACCAGCCGGGCGGACAGGCGACGGAGGCGCCGCAATGCGCGAAGGACGCCCGCGTGGCCCAGGGGATGAGCTCGCAGCGGTAGGCCTCGCCGTTCGCGCAGCCGAGCGCGCTGCCCTGGCTCAGCGACACGGAGTGCGTGGTTTCACCGCTGACGCACGCCGCGCACTGCCACCCGGTCAGCGCTTGCGCCCCCGCCGCGATCGGCTCGGCCAGCGCTGCGTCCTCCCCCTCGGCCATGCCGAAACAGCCGGCGGCTCCCGTCAGGGCCACGACCATCCCGAGCCCAGACACCCCCATTGACCATCGCGAGAAGCTCTCCATGCTCGTCCTCCAATGCGATCCCCCGCCACCAACGACGTGATCCATGGAGAGGACACCGCAAGAGCGCAAGAGACGCAAGGGAAAGCGATATCCACCTGCTGGAGGCGAGCCGGGGAGCTCGCGAGATGTCGCTGCGCGTGGTCCCTCGGCGACACCTTCCCTGACACGGGGGGCGCGGCTTCGTCAGCTGACGGGGTGCAGGAACGACCGCACTACCTCGCGCGCTTCGCTGATGGCGTCGGCGCGCGAGAAGGTGACCCACGGCGCCGTTGCCACGTACTTCTTCCACTTGTGACGGCTGCTGCGGCCGGACCCCCAATCCTCGGCCGTGAAGAAAGCGTCGAGCGCGCTGAGGCTCATTTCGCGGCTGGCGAAGGCGCTCTCGACGCAACGCTTGGTGGCCACGGGATCGAGCGTGCAGTGCCGAGCCAAGAGCACCAGATCGATGAGCGTCTTCGGGTGCCAGCGACCACGCGGACCGAGCTCCACCAGCGAGTGAACCTTCCAGGCGAACATCACCTCGGGTGCGACGGCCGGCAGCGTGAAACCTTCTAGCTCGAAAGGGCGCGGAGCGACGCCGAGCACCTCGCCCCAACCGAAGTCGACCTGTAGCCTTCGTTCCCCGCGTGAAAGCTCGAGCCGCAGGCCAGGCCAGGGCGTTTCGAGCCAGATGCCCCACGCTTTGACGCAGAGGTCAGCGACGACGCCTTCAGCCGGCAGCTCGCTCGAACCCAGGAGCTGATTCACGACGCGCGTGGCGCGGTCGAGGCTCCAGTCGCCCATGAGAACGAAGTCGAGATCCGCCGCGACGCGCCCGGGGACCCAGCTCGCCGTGAGCTGGCTGCCTCGCAGCACGGCGTCGGCACCGAATTCGGTGCGCGGCATGAGCTCGAGCCACGAACGGATCAGGCTCAAGCCATCCACCCCGTGTCCACATCGAGCGCCGAATCATAGACGGTGTACTCACGCGTACGATTGCGCAGAGGCAGACCGAGCCGCGCTGCGAGCGCCAGCACCTGATCGAAGCGCGCGTCGGCCGAAGCCTGCCCCAAGCCCCACGAGCGCAGCGTGACGAAGCGGAGCTCGACGCCGTCCGCACGTGGCGCGCCGCGCGACAGGTAGGCCCCCAGCTCGGCAAATGCGCGCGAAACCTCGGCCTCGCTGTCAGGCGAAGGCAGCACGACCTTGGCGTGGTGCTCGAAATAGTTGGTACGCGGCGCCCGCGCGGCCACATCGTCCGTGAGCGGCAGATCGCGATGCGGGCCGACGGCCTCCACCTTGGTGCGGATGACCTCGAAGCCAGCTTGCGCGAGATCGCGAGCCAGCTGATGTACGACCAGCAGGACCTCCTGCAGCGAGCCGCGGTGGTGTGCTCCCGTCATCGGCTGACGCGGCGTTCGGCCGCGCGGCAGCGAGATGAACAGCGCCCTCACGCCGAGCGCGTCGCAGGTCTTGGCGAACGCGGCTTCGTCGCAGGCGGCGACGGTCACGTGAGACTCGAACACGCCTTCGAAGCCCGTGCCACGCAGCTCGGCGGCGAGCTCGAGAAAAGGCAAAAGTCGCATATTGACGACATATTTCGAACTCCGGAGCTCGGCCAACGTGCGCTCGAAGCCGTCCGGGATCCACACAGGGTCCCAGCCGTAGCCCTGCTCGCCGCGCGGTCCCTTCGCGACGCTCCCGGAGTTTTCACCTGCGAAGAGCTTCACGCTGCGGCCGTCCGCCGTGTACGCCACCACCACGCGGGTCACGCCGCGCAGCCCACCGAAGCGAGCGCTGAAAGCGGCGGGCCCGAGCTCTTGCAGCAGCTGCTTCACCTGCGCCCCCGCGAAGGCCTCGCTCGACTCCAGGTACATGCCCGTATTTTCGATGAAGCAAGGTGTTTCGAGCTGCCTGAAGGCGTCGAGCACGCGCGCCGTGGCGATCTCTTCGAGCTTCTCGGAGTCGCCTTTGGCGAGCGTGATGCGCGCGCGCTCGACGTGCAGCCCCGACAGCAGGCGCTTCGCCTCGTCGTGCCGCCAGCCGTTACCGGTGACGAAGGTGACCGTCTTCATGGCTTCCAGTTCCAGACCGCTTCATGCCCTGAATTCTCGGGAAGGAGCGCACCGTCGATCTTGTCCCTGCGCACATATTTCGCCATGCCGACGACGCGCCCGGCGCGCTCGACCCGCCAAACAGCGCCTTCCGGCGGCTCGATGGCGCCGTGGCCGCCTCTGCCCAACCGTTCGAGCATGGCCGAGATGCCGAGCGCGCCACCTCGATGCAGGAGCGCCGGACGAGGAAATGCGCCTTGCAACCGAGCGTCGAGCTCGTCGAACGTCCATTGTCGGCCCTCATGAAAGGCGTCGAAGACCACGAATGGCTCGTGGCGGAGCTCGTAACGGGTCGAATGCGCAAGCGCGAGCCATTCGCCGACGAGCCACCCACCGGGGTGGAGCAGCTCGCGAAACGAGGTCGCACGCTGCTCGACCCAGGCCGCGAACATCTGGCGCCCGGGGTTCTCGGAGCGCGCGGCGAGCGTGCCTTCACGGCCCAGCGCCAGCACGGCGTCGCCGAGGCGCGCGACCGCGACGCAGGAGCCGTCGAGCTTCTCTTGCACGAGCACCTCTTCTCCGGGGCGCGGCGCGACCAGACAGCGCTCGGCAAGCTCGCGCGGAGCGGTGCGGTCGGACGAGCCAGTGCGAGAGCCGGGCAGGTGCGGAATCTTGAAGTAAGCCTTGCGACCGAGCGGGCGTTCAAGCTCGACCACGGCTCACTCCACGCGTCGTCCCTCCCGCGATGATGTGCGCGAGGCGCAGCGGCTCGGGGATGGCGCCGTGCAACGTGGTCCGTTCGATGAGCTCGCGCCCCTCCTCGAGCGACAAGCCGGCGCGGTGCACCCACAGGCCAGCGCAAGGCTCGATCGGTCCGGCTCGCTCGAGCACGCTCCGCTTCTCACGCGCGCTCTTCACCTGTTCGAGCGCTTCGAGGAATTTCTGCATCTTTGGCCGCTTGCGCATCACGACCATCACCGGCACCCCGAGCTCCTCCGCCAGGGCGTTGATGTCGACGACATTGAACCCCGCCACCGTGATGCCCTGCATCAGCACGCCGCGCACGTGAACCAACTCGTTCTCTTTCACGAGCTCTGCCATCACCCCGGTGGCGTCGCTGCCATCTTGCTCGACGTGCCCACGCACCACGATGTCGAGCCGCGTCCCCGAACAAACCGTCCCCACGAGCGCTACCTTCCCACCCATCCCCCGCTCGAACGGCGCATCGTCGAACCCAATCACATTTGAAATTCGTCGGCTGCGCATGACTCGGCGTTGGAGCGCTTACTTTAAACAAATGGCGTCACGGTCAACAGCCTGCGAAGGAGAGCCTGCTCAAAACCATTTCGACATGTTGGAAATTTCCGCTGACGACCAACAGATGACATCACGTACAAACAGTACGATCCACCGGCCCTTCTACAAAAAAAGCAACAGATCCAACGGGTTTACTCGGTTATGTAATATTATATACATACACCGTGTTGGCCAGTCACCGGTCCAGTCCGGCGGCACGTAGGATGCGCTTCAGCGATCGGCGAGCGCCTGGACGATCCCCCGCGCAATCGCCAGACCGAGGCCAGTGCCGCGCTGTCTGTTGTTCGGGCGCGTCCAGTACGGGTCGAAGATGCGTGGGAGGTGTTCGGCCGCGATTCCGACACCGGAATCCCGGACGTGGATCCCCACCTCGCCGTCGAGCGCCGCGGCACGCACGCCGATCGCCCCGCCGTCGGGCGTGAACTTGTGGGCATTCCCGAGCAGGTTGGAGAGGACCTGGACGACCCGGTCGCGATCGGCGAGCACCCGCGGCAGATCCGTCGGAACCTCCACGTGCACCGACAACGAGCGGCCGGTCGCGTCGAAGCGCACCGTTTCCGTCGCATCCCCCACGAGGTCGGAGACCTCGTGGGGGGCGGGCAGGATCGATAATCGGCGAGCGTCGATGCTCGCCACGTCGAGCAGGTCGGCGATGAGGCGGTTGCTGTGGCGCGCTGCGCGCTCGATTATCCGTACGCCGTCCCGCCACTTCTCCTCGTCGACGCGGGACGCCAGCTCCCGCTTCAGCAGGGCCGCCCGGAGCATGATCGCGCTGAGGGGGGTGCGAAGATCGTGGGCCACGATGCCGAGCATCGCTCGCGCTGTCGGACCGCATCCTGTGCCTCGGCGCGGGCGCGCATCTCCGACTCGAAGAGGGAATTGCGCTCGACCGCCTGAGCGCACTGATCCGCCATCGTGGCGACCAGCCGAGGCCACGAGGCGCAGCCCTCGCGGGTCGTCCGTTCGCAGGTAGGCCCGCGCGCCCTGGGCCCGCAGGATCGCGCCGATCGCGCGGATCGCGACGCAGGCGGACTCTCCGGCGGTGCTCGTGCGGGCGAGCGCGGCCGTGACGGCCTGCAGGCGGGCGAGCTGCTCGCGCGCCTCCTCGGCCTGGATCCGGCCCGCCTCCTCGGCCTCGCGGCGGCGACTTTCCCATGACGCCTGCAGCTCGCGCTCGATGGTGTAGGCGATGTGCGCCACCAGCGCGAGCCGCTCGGGGCTGCCGGCCGCGACGGACGTGCTGACGTCGATCGCGCCGATGATCGTACCGTCGGGCGCGTGGATCGGCGCGCCGGTGCACGTGCAGTCGTCGAATGCGCTCGCGAAGTGCTCCGGCCCGACGATCGCGACGGGGCGATTGGCGGCAATGGCGGTGCCGGCGCCGTTGGTCCCCATCGCCCGCTCCGACCAGTCGAATCCGGGCAGGAGGCCGAATGTCTCCATCATCGAACGAGACGTGCCGACCGAGTAAAGGACGATGCCGTCCCCGTCGACGACGTAGACGGCCGGCTCCGACGCCCGTAGGAGCGCGGCGGCCCAGTGCAGGTGAGGGATGGCGGCCCCGACCAGGTCGGCGCTCCGTTCCAGCCTCCTCGCGAGCTCCTCGTCGTTGATCCGCCGGAAGGGCGGACGAACGGGTCGACCGCCGCCGCCCAACTGCGCTCCCATGAGTCGAGTACGAGACGGCGCAGCGGGTTGGCGAGATCCAGCTCACGGACGAAGTCGTTCCACTTGCGGAACCGTTCTTTCGCGACCGTGGCGCCCGGCGCTCCAGCATCCCCCATGGACACCAACCTCGTAACACGAGAGCTGCGCCAAGGCACGAGCCTGCTGACGTGGCAACTCGCCGTTCACGTCACCATGCCGCGGAGCGTGCTCGGCGTCGTGCGGCTGCTTGGTCGCATGGTTGCGTTCTCTCGCATGGCTACCGGGGCGCAGGCCCTCTACGTCAGGGAAGATGTTCAGCCCGGCAGTCCGGCCTGTGGAGCTCAGGAGATCGTGACCAGGGCGAGGTTTTCGAATTCGCCTGAGACCGGCGTATTCGAAGCTTTTGGGGAGACTCAGCCGCCGCAGTCGAGGGGGATCGTCAATCTCCACATGTCGTTGAGCAGCACTGGCGCGAACTCCGCGGTCGCTCCCCCGAAGATGTAGAGCTCGTAGGCCGTGGCGGTTCTCCGAGTGAAGTAGAACTGGCCGAACCTCGGCGCCGGCGCCGGCCCCGTCATCGCGGTGTCCACGCGGGTCCAGGTCCCGGCGTGGAGATCGAAGTACCAGACATCGGACAGGGTGGTACCGTCGAACTGGCTGCCCCCGAACAGCCAGATGCGGCCCTCGTGCTCATCGGCGATCAGCTTCGCGTTGTCGCGGTGGCCCGGTCCGGCGGCCTCGTCGAAGACGAGCTGATCCCAGGTCTCCGTGTCGACGTCGAACCTCCAGAGGTCGCCGAGGTAATTCTCTGGCGTGAACAGGCCGGTCCCGTTCACGGCGTCGTTCGTGTATCCCCCATAGACGAGCAGGGCGTTCCAGCCCTCGGCGTAGACGAGCGGATGGTGGGCTCGAGCGCGCGGGGCGGGCGAGCCGGTCGCGACCTGCTTCCAACCGTTCTTGTAGCGGTGCGACCACTCAGCGGACACCTGAGCTCGCTCGGATCTTGGCCTTGAGCCGCGCGCGAACCTCGCTGGAAGAGAGGATTCCATCTCTCTCGACGCTCGCGATCCCTGCCGCGACCTTGGCCTTGACGAGATCTGATGCCTGGCGACGCCATGGCGGACTTGCAGACGGCACAGGGAGCGGTGAGAAAAGGAGCGGCGAAAGGGCTCCTGCATGTTGGCACGGATGCCGCCGGGTCGCGGGGCCATGTTGGCTTCAAGCGGCTGAGGAGGGCAGCGCGGCCGGTCCTGGCCCACGTCGGCACACGGCTGTCCGTCGCCGCCAGGGGATAATACTTGCAAAATCAGTCATTTAGACGCTCGATGGCACATGGCATGAAACGTGCTAACGCGCGTCCCCATGAAGAGTCGTCTTGTTGTTTGGCTCAGCTTCTTGGGAATTGCGCTTCTTGGCTGCAGCGGCGGTGAAGGCGGTGGCGGCGGGGAGGGGGGCCAAGGCGGCGACGGCGGGGCCTCATCTCAGTGCGACGAATTGCGTGACGAGGCGTCGCCGGGGAACGTGGTCTTCAAACTCACGAACAAGCGCGCATCGCCGATCTATTACGACGACAACGGCGAATGCTCGAGGGCGTTCAGGGTCAGCGAGGGCGATGCGATGCCGCAATCGCCCGGTCTGTCCGGGTGGCCCACCTGCGGGTGGTACATGGACAACGACGACCAGGGCCCGCTAGATTGCTTCTCGAGCGAGCTGAAGACCCTCGGGCCGAACGAGAGCGTCGAGCTCACCTGGGATGGCCGGGTCCTCGAGCACCATGATCTGCCCGCCGAATGTCAAGCCGGCCGCGAATCCCCCCCAGCCTGCGACAAGCTCGTCGCGCTCGATGCTGGCACCCTGACCGCGCATGTAACTTTCTGGGGTGACCAGGATTGCACCCACGGCATGTGTGTGGGGATCGATCATGCGATCAAGCAGCAGACATTCTCGTTCCCTGCCGCGGGGCCGGTCGAACTCGCCGTGGAGTGAGCGTCGGCGTTTTGACGCGATCGGTTTCCTGCAAGCACGGCAGCGCCGAGGGAGGCGGCTGAGCGGATCTCCGCCCGAGAGAAGTTACCGTCGCTTGACAGGCCCTTCACCGCGGACGACGCAGCGGCGGAGGGGGCCCCGTTGGGCCACACCGGCCCCGCCCTCGGCGGTGAAACAGGCGGACGCTATGGAAATCGCTATCGTTTCCGGCGACCGCCCGTCCTCGACCGGTGTTTGTGGCGGGACTCTTCCGCGGGGGTGAACCGTCGCGATCCGCCGATGCGCCCCGTAGCGCGCTCGGCGCCGCACGGACCACGCTCTTTCGACCCAGGACCGAGCCATCAGGACGCTCGCGGTCCCACCCTTTCGATTTGCTGCGATACACTTCCTCGCGCTGCGATCCGGCTTGATTTGCCTACGCGCTCGGCGCCCTCGTCGAGGCGGAGCGCGCCTCGATCTGGATCGACGGCGTTGACATCAGTACATGAGGCCTCCAGCGTCGCGCGATTTGATGCTCCAGGTCCGGCTTGATTTGCCCACGCGCTGGCACTGCAGCCGCAGGCACCCGGTTTGACGTTGCGCTGATGGTAGACAAGCTCACATCAACCTTGGCGACGCAGGAGACCCAAGTCTCCTCGAAGGTGAGCCGACTTGTCCCCTGGGCCGCTACCGAAAACGTCCCACCCAGAGTAGGGGGGACTCAGGAATCCCTGCAGCTGCACATCTTGCCAGAACGTCAGATCGGGCCTGTGCTTTGCGACTACACGGACTCGAGAGTCTTGCGAGATGACAAAGCCGGGAACCTCGCGGTGCGCATTGCACTACCGGAACATTGACCGATGCCTCGTTCTGAAGGAGACTCGCCGCATGGGACTGCTGACCTTCGCCATCAACGTCACCCTGGACGGCTGCGTCGACCACCAGGAGGGGATCGCCGACGACGAGACGCACGCCTTCTTCAGCCGCCTCATGGACGAGAGCGGCGCGATGCTGTGGGGCCGCGTCACCTACGAGATGATGGAGAGCTACTGGCCGGCGGTCGCCCGCGGCGACGAGGAGGCGCCTCCGGCGATGCGCGAGTGGGCGGTCAAGCTGGAGACCAAGCCGAAGTACGTGGTGTCGTCCACGCGCAAGGACTTCCCGTGGACCAACAGCCACCACATCGCCGGCGATCTGCGCATGGGCGTGCAGAAGCTCAAGGACGCGACCCCGGCCGGCGTGCTCCTCGGCAGCGGCAAGCTCGCGACCGAGCTGGATCGGCTGGATCTCATCGACGAGTACAAGTTCCTCGTCCACCCCAAGCTCGCCGGCCACGGCCCGACCCTGTACCAGAGCGGGCTGCCCGCCACGCGGCGGCTCGAGCTGGTCTCGGCCAAGCCGCTCCGCTGCGGCGCGGTGGCGATGCACTACCGGCGCGCGCGCTGACTCAGAGGAGCCCCATCGCGCCCAGCTCGCGGGCCAGCGCGTCGTCGGGAGCCTTCTCACCGCGCAGCACCGCGGCGATGTTCGGGGTGATCGCGCCGCGGATGGCGCGGCCGGCGAGCGCGGCGTACAGGATCGGCGGGTCGCCGGCGAATGGCGAACCAGCCGCGCGGCGCGCGGCGCACCTCGGCGGGCACCACGAAGGCCGGCTCGGGACAGAGCGCGAGGGCGCGCAGCTGGGCGGTTGCGCGCTCGCTGACGATGTTTGGACGCCCTATCCCCGCGTCGACTTTTTCGCGTGGACTCACGCGCGCTACCGCGCAAGAGCTTGGCGAGACGACGCGCATCGATCTGTACGGAGAGCGCGCCGCCGCTCGACGCAGGCAGCTCGAACACTGCGCGGTGCAAGCGCTTGTACAGTGGGCAGTAGCCGTTGACGTCGAACCAGAGCGCCTTCAGCCGAGTCGCGCCGCGGGGGTACGAGGCCAACAGGCGGTTGGACTACTTAATCCCCTTCTTCCGGAGCTCGCTCTTCCGCGTCAGAACGAAGCCGACGACCGTGCCGAGGCGGCGACCCTCGTGCGCCTCGCGCCGCCCGGTGAATGCGCAGCGCCGAGAAGGAGGACCGCGCTCGTCGCGCTCCCCGGCGCCCCTCCCGCGCGATGGCTTCAGGACGATCGCGCCGTCGTACCAAGCGTGACGAGAAGCTCCTCGAGCTGCTCGAACGTCTCGCCCATCCCGCTGTACGCGCCCGAGGCCAGGGCGGCGTCGCGCGCTTGCTTCGATCGATAGAGCTCGTGCAGCACCTGCAGCGTCTTGCCGCCTTTTTCCTCGAGGGTCACGGTCGTGACGGCGCCATCGTCGCCCGCTTCGTCGTTCGTCCACACGATGCGCGAATGCGGTGTCACTTCGAGGTACGTGCCGAAGAACGCCATCGGCTGCGCGGCATCGTGACCAAAGACCAGGCGGTAGCTGCCGCCGGCGCGAATATCCGCTTCGTAGGAAAGTAGAGGCACGGGCATCGACTTCGGTATCCACCACCGCCTGAACAGCTCCGGCGTGGTCCACGCCTGGAACACGATGCGCGCCGGGGCATCGAAGGTCCGTGTGACGACGATCTCGCGATCGGACTTCGGTTCCACCGTCGTGCGATTACTCGTCAATTGGGGCTCACTCTCTTTACTTGCGTCCATCGACGTTCTCCTTTCGTTTCAGCTCCTCGATGACCTTGTCCAGCTCGTCGAAGCGTGCGGCCCAGAGCTGGCGGTACCTCTCGATCCACACCGTCTCTTCGTCGAGCCGGCGCGGGCCGAGCTTGCAGGTACGCACGCGGCCGACCTTCTCGGTGGTGACGAGCCCGGCCCGCTCGAGGACGCCGACGTGCTTCTTCATGCCCGTGAGGGTCATGTGAAACTTCTCGGCGAGGTCCGTGATCGAAGCGTCGGCTCGTCCGAGCTGCTCCAGAACGCCGCGCCGGGTCGCGTCGGAAAGCGCGGCGAAGGAAGCATCGAGGCGGGCACTCGAATACTGAACCATGTGGTTCAGCATCTAACGCGCGAGTCGGCGTCGTGCAAGAGGAGATCGAGCGCGTGCTCCGTCGCGAGCCGACTTTGATTCATAAATTTGCGATCATTTGCAGTGACAGCGGAATTCGGCTCGGCGCCGCCACCCCGCCTCGCCGGGCCAACGCGCCCCCCGCCGCGGGGGTACGGGGCCAGCAGGCGGTTGGACTACCTAATCCCCGACGACGGCGCGGGCGGCTATCGCGTTTACGACGAGGTCTCGTACGCGTTCACGCTGCCCTCGGCCTTCACCGACAGCGCGGGAAAGGCCTTCGTGCGGCTCGTCTACCAGCCCACCACCAAGCACTACATCGAGCTCCTCGAGGGGGTGCGATCCGTCGTCACGCCCCCCCGAAATCCCGCCGAAAGCAACGTATCGCGACGGTTCGACACCGCACCGGAATCCTGGCGGGACGATTCCGCGGGGGCGAACCGTCGCGATCCGTCGGATCCTCCGGGATCTTGGGAGAGCGTGAGTGCGCCGGGATAAACCGGCACGGAGATGGGTATGCAAGAGACCTACATCAAAGGCGTAGCGAGCCATGATGGCCCCGAGTCATGCGCGGGCATCCGTGAGGAGGTCGGCGAAGCGTTGACAGGGGTACGCGCAGGCAGGGACATTGAGCCGCGAAATACCCTCGATCGGGGTGCCGACGCTGTTCACGCAAGCGGAAGGCCACACGACCAGGAGCGCCAGCGCGAGCTCCTGGGCGACCCCGCGCGGTCGAAGACCCCGAGCATGTGCGGACTCTCCGTGTGCGAGAACCGGGAGATCCCCTGGCCTCCCGCCCTCGATGGCGAGGTGGGACGCAAAGGAAAGGCCAAGGCCGTAAGCCGATGATGAACGGCCAGGGGAGGTCAGACAGGCCCATAGAGCGGGGAGCAGGTCCGGGGTGCACGCTGCTTGCATCCCCTTGGCGGGAGGGCAGCAAGGATGCGACCCTGCGGACTCGACCTTCGAGAGCGTATCGTCAAGGCGTACGAGAATGGGGAAGGATCGGTACGCGACCTGGCCGAGCAGTTCGAAGTCGCGCCGAAAACCGTGCAGTCCTATCTCACGCTCTACCGGACGACCGGCAGCGTTGCGCCGCGCCCTCGCGCCAACGGGCCGCGACCGAAGATCGACGGGCAAGCGCTGGATGACCTGAGGTCGCTCGTGGCGACGTCCTCCGACGCGACCCTGGACGATTTGGCTGACCAGCTCGCGCGCCGTGATCACATCGTAGCCAGCCGCCATACCGTCGGCCGGGCGTTGCGGCGGCTGAACATCACCCGGAAAAAAAGCGCTCCACGCAGCCGAGCGCGACACGGAAGATGTGACAGCGGCTCGCCAGGCCTTCGCGAAGAAGCTCGCTCGACTCAATCCACAAGAATTGGTTTTTATTGACGAATTTGGGACCAATCTGGGCATGACGCGGAGGCATGCATGGGCGCCACGGGGAGTCCGTGCCCACGGTGCGGTGCCGATCAACACTGACCCCACGATCACGCTCACGATCGGGCTGGGCCTCGACGGTGTCGTCGCTCCCTTCGCGTTCGAGGGCACGATGGACGGCGTAGCCTTCCGCGCGTACGTCGAGGGGCAGCTCGTGCCCGTGCTGAGGCCAGGCCAGGTCGTCATCGCGGACAACCTCGGGTCACACCGCACGCGGGGCGTTCGCGAAGCGATCGAAGGCGCAGGCGCGAAGCTGATGTACCTGCCGCCCTACTCCCCGGACTTTTCTCCGGTCGAGAATTGTGGTTCCAAGATCAAAGAGTCGATCCGAGCGGATGCACCTCGAACGCCCTCAGCCGTCTACAAGTCGATGGGCCACGCGATCGGAGCGATCACTCCGACGGACGCACGCGGCTGGTTCAACCACTGCGGGTACTGTATCCCTCGGACCTGCTCCCCGCTCTAGTACCGACGAAGCTGCCGAACAAGGCCGGGCAACCGGACGCGGAGGCCGTGGAGGGAAGGGGTCTGGCCAAGGGGAACGCGAACCAGCAAAACACGCCCCGGACGCAGCGCCGGACAAGCGTGCCCAGTGCGCTGGATCGCGTACGGGAAGTCGCAAAACGGGACAGGAAAGCGAAGCTCACGGCGCTCTTCCACCATCTCACCATCGACCGACTTCGAGCCGCATTCATTGCCCTGCAACGGAATGCGGCACCCGGAGTCGACGGGGTGACGTGGGAGCAATATGCGGGTAACCTGGAGGACAACCTCCTGGATCTGCACGCGCGACTGCGCAGTGGGGCGTACCGGGCAAAACCGTCGCGGAGGGTGTACATTCCGAAGGCAGACGGGCGGCAGCGGCCGCTCGGCATAGCCTCGTTGGAGGACAAGATCGTCCAGCGAGCCGTCGTCGAAGTGCTGAACGCCATCTACGAAGCGGATTTTCTCGGCTTCTCGTACGGATTTCGGCCGCAGCGTAACCAGCACCATGCGCTGGATGCTCTCGCCGTCGGGATTCGTCGATGCAAGGTGAGCTGGGTGCTCGATGCCGACATCCGTGGCTATTTCGATGCCATCGATCACGGGTGGATGGTGAAGTTCCTCGAGCACCGAATCGCGGACAAGAGGATGCTGCGTCTCCTCCAGAAATGGTTGAACGCAGGAGTGATAGAGGGTGAGGAGTGGACGAGAGGGGAGGAGGGTACTCCGCAAGGAGCAACGGTTTCACCCTTGCTGGCGAACATCTATCTCCACTATGTCCTCGACCTATGGGTCCAGCAATGGAGGAGTCGGCATGCGCGCGGGAGCGTCATCATCACGCGTTTTGCGGACGACTTCGTCGTTGGCTTCCAGTACCGCACGGACGCCGAGCAGTTCCTGCAAGATCTCCGCGAGAGATTGCGGAAGTTCGCGCTGGAGTTGCACCCCGACAAGACCCGCATCCTCGAGTTTGGGCGCTACGCGGCGTCCAATCGACAGGAGAAAGGTCAGGGAAAGCCGGAGAGCTTCAATTTTCTGGGTTTTACGCACATTTGCGGAAAGACTTGGATGGGGAAGTTTCTCATCGTACGGCGAACCATGCGGGAGCGGATGCGGAAGAAGCTGCACGAGGTCAAGGCCGAGTTGCAGCGGCGCCGACATCACCTCATCCCCGAGCAGGGGAAGTGGCTGCGAAGTGTAGTGCAAGGACATTTCATGTATTACGCCGTTCCGTCCAACGGTCAATCGTTGCAGTGGTTCCGTACCCAGGTGACCCGTCACTGGCATCGCGCGCTCCGCCGCCGAAGTCAGCGTGACCGCACCACCTGGGCACGAATGCAGCGACTCGGGCAGCGCTGGATCCCCCCTGTACGCATTCTGCATCCCTGGCCAGAAGAGCGCTTCCGCGTCAGAACCCGAGGCAAGAGCCCAGTGCGGTAGTGCCGCTCGCTGGGATCCGCGCGGGGGGCGGCCCGAGCCCACAAGGTGAAGGGCCGTCCCTACCGCAATCGACGGATCGCAGCCCCTCGGAAGGCGTGGGCCCAACCCGGGCCCAATGGTCAAGCCCAGGGCCTGGGGCGCTCGCCGTGACCGATCCGTCGCCTCGGGCGGCCGTGGTCGCCTCGCTGGCCAGCACCCTGAGCCGCGCCGTCGCCCTCGGGGACGAGGTGGCGGCCCGGGTCGTTCACGAGACGATCGGTCGGCTGCTCGGGCTGCCGGTGGCACCGGAGGGGTGAGCAAGCTTGGGCCGAACGTCGAGCCCGCCGCTCGCGTCGACTCGCTGCCGGAGCCTTGCCGCTCGCCAGTGCCCGCAGGCTCTACTGGGATCGCCCGCGCGCTGCGGTTGCGTGCCGAAGCGCCCCGGAGGCATCCGGAAAGTGATGCCGGCAGGCAGCAGGCCTGTGCCGGGAGGCAAGCGCGGCGGCGTGCGCAGGCGACAACCCTCTCGCCGCGATGCTGCATGGCGACGCCATGGCGGAACTGCGGACGCCACGGGGAGCGGTGGGAAAACGAGTGGCGAAGAGGCTCCTGCATGCTGGCACGGAGGCGGCACGCGCACCATGCGCCTCGGCGCCGGAGAGCGCAGATTCAAGCACGTGCCTGGCACGCTGCTCATCCATGGTCCCGAGGCATGACCATCACCTTGTTGACGCTCACGATGGTTGATGCTCGATCGCGCAGGCTGTTCGATGGCCATCGCGGGGGTGAGCGCTCCCGGTCACGGCCGTGATGGTCGGCCCATCCCGCGGCCGTGGCTGCCGGAGTGCTCAGGCGCGTCAAGGGTGCCCGCGCCGGGGCGCGGCGACTACGCCGCCCTTGACCCGCCCTCCGCGCTCCGGCGACCGTCCCGTGCGGGCGATGGGCGAACGGAGCCTCCGGCGGGGGCTCCGGGCACCGGATGGCCATCAACCAGCGCGAGCGAAAAAGGGCCCAGGACCATCATCTAGCCAGTTCGGTAACACACCTGCTCGGTGATCGGGATCATCGGCGTGGACAGCTCCGCTAGCCGGCTCTGCTGCACCCGGATGCTCTCCTCCTGCAACGCTGCGCGCTCGCGCTCTACGTTCTCGCGCGCCGACATATCGAGCGCGAGCCGGGGGCTCGGCGAGCGCCTCCGCCGCCGCGGCAGCGAGCGTCGCGGCCCGCCGGCCCCCGGCCCGCCACTCCGCCATGGCGCCGCCATGGGCGATAGCCCGGCGGGTTGTCGAAATTCGCGGCGAAAACGCGCCCTCACCGCGTGGCGTGCGGCGTGCGGTGTCGGCGCCGTGTGGCCAGCGCGGCTCGCACCACGGGCGTCGTCTACGAGCGCCGTCGTCCCGAGAAGACGACGCTCTACGAGATCGTGCGCGACAACGTGGAGACGCTGTACGGGGCCATCGACGACGGCGCCATCGCCGTCCGGATACCCAAGCACGCGAAGAAGGAGCTCGAAGCCTACCTCGACTGCGGGCTGCTCTGCCGCGGGTTCGCGCGGCTCCGGTGCGAGCGCTGCGAAGAGAGTCGGCTGGTGGCCTTCAGCTGTAAAGGACGCGGTTTCTGCCCGTCGTGTCTGGGCCGACGCATGTGTGCCACGGCGGCGAACCTGATCGAGGACGTCCTGCCCGAGGTGGCGTTCCGGCAGTGGGTGTTGACGTTTCCGTTTCCGTGGCGGCGCAGGCTCGCCCAGGACGGGGCGTTGTTCGGCGTGCTGACCCGCATCTTCGTCGAGAGCGTGGAGCGGTTCTACGAAAAGCGCGCCGCGCGCCGAGGCGCGTGCGGCGCGGTCAAGAGCGGCGCGGTGACCGTCGTGCAACGCACGTCCGGCGACATGCGGCTCAATCCGCATCTGCACGTGGTCTTCCTCGACGGGGCTTATCACGAAGACGGCACCGAGCTCGTGTGGAACGAACTCGGTCACCTGCGAACGGGCGAGGTCGGTCAGGTCCTAGAGCACGCCGTCGGGCGGATGCTCCGTTACCTCCGGCGGCACGGGCATCTCGAGATCGAGCACGACGTCGAGGAGGACGACGAGCCCGAGGCCGTGCTCTGTGCCTCCGCCGTCTCGGGACGAGAGCCGCCCGCCGGCCCGCAATGGCTCCGCGGACTCTCGTCGTATTGTCCGAGCGCGCTCGCGTACGACAAGCCGCTGTGCGCTGCGCTCGATGGCTTCACCTTGCACGCAGCGACGCGCGCCGGTGCGCACCATGCCGCGGCGAGGGAGGCGCTGCTGCGTTACGTGCTGCGACCCCCGATCGCAAAGGAGCGCGTCGAGCCGCAGCAGGACGGCCTGGTGCGGCTCTCGCTCAAGCGCGCCTTCGCCGACGGGACTGTCGCGGTGGACATGGATCCGCTCTCGCTCTTGTGCCGCCTCGCGGCCAGCGTTCCGCCGCCGCGCTTTCACACCGTCAAGTACGCGGGCGTGCTCGCGTCGGCGAGTCCATGGCGCAAGCGCATCGGACCGCGCCCTGCGAAGCCAGAAGAGTCTACGAAGGCGGACGATGACGCCGGGCCAGACCAACGCCCGGACGGACACGTGTGCCCACGGCACGCCGATGCGCCCCTTAGCGCGCGCGGCGCCGCCCGGACCACGCTCTTTCGACCCAGGACCGAGCCATCACGACGCTCGCGGTCCCACCCTTTCGCTCTGCCGCGCTACACTTCCTCGCGCTGCGATCCGGCTTGATTTGCCTACGCGCTGGTGCGGCGCGACGGCGGCCTGTCGGGCTATCGCTGGGGCGTGGCGCGCAAGCGGGCGCTGATCGAGCGGGAGGCGGGGGAGCCGCGCCCGGCAATCCGCGCGGCGGCCGCCCGCCGGTAGGCGAAGCGGTCGCGAGCGACTCGGACGAACGATCGCGCTGGATCGGTCGGTCGGTCGCTGCGCGGGTTGCCGGATTTAGAACAATGTCCTATTCTCGGCGCCGTGTCCGAGACGAGGCAGAGGATCCTCGACACCGCGCGCGCGCTGTTCAACGAGCGCGGGCTCCACCGCGTCGGCGTGCGCGACATCGCGCGCGCCACCGACATGAGCCCCGGCAACCTCGCCTACCACTTCCGGACCAAGGACGATCTGGTCTCTGCGCTCATCCTCGAGCTCCACGAGCGGAACGCGCGCGACATCTTCACGGAGCTGCCCCCCGCCATCTCGCTCTCCGTCCTCTACCGGTCCGCGGTGGCGACGATGCGGAACATCCTGCGCTACCGGTTCGTGCTGCTCAGCTACGTCGACGCGGTGATGGCGTCGCCGAAGCTCCTCGAGCTCGAGGCCGCGCTCCGGATCAAGCGGCGGCGCCGGCACGACGCCCTGATCGACGGCCTGGTGAGCGGCGGCTACCTCGACCGGCGCGCGGTCTCGCGCGCCAGATACCTCGACGAGCAGGGGCAGATGATCTCGAGCGGCTGGCTCCGCGCCGCCGAGCTCCAGGGCTGGCACGACGACGAGGCGATCATCCTGCACTACGCCAAGGTCGGGACCGCCCTCCTCGAGCCTTACTGCACGCCGAAGGGCGCCCGCGAGATGCGCAAGATCCTCGCGGGCGCCTTCGACGAGGACCTCTCGCCGCCCGCCGCCCCGGCGGGCGCGCGCGCGGAGTAGCGGACATGGCAGCGAGTGGAGGTGCACCGATGGAGAGCGCGAACGCATCGAAGGCCGAGTTCCTCGCAGCGAAGGAGGCCACCGGGCCGGAGCCCGTCTCCCTGCTCACGGTGCTGCGCGGCCACCGGGTCGACCCTTACGAGCGCTGGACGAGCATCCGGCGAGAGCACGGCGACGTGGCGCGCTACCGCTACGCCCTGTCCGACTCGTACTTCATCTCGAGCGCGGAGGGCGTGAAGCGCGTCCTCCTGGACAATGCGTCGAACTACACCAAGGAGCACGCCTCGTTCGCGATGCTGCGGCGCCTGTTTGGCGACGGGCTCTTCACGAGCGAGGGGAGCTTCTGGCGGCGCCAGCGGCGGCTCGCGCAGCCGGCGTTCCACCGCCAGCGCATCGCGGCGATGAGCAAGCTCATGGCCGCCGCGGCGGTCGAGGCGGCGGAGCGCTGGGAAGCGGAGGCGGCGGGGGCGCGCGTCTCGATGGTGGCCGAGATGGCGAAGATCACGCTCAAGGTGGTCGGCGACGCGCTGTTCGGGGCCGCGCTCTCGGCCAGGGCGGCGGTCGTGGCCGAGGCGTGGGACGTGCTGAGCACGCAGCTCACCGAGCGGCACAGCAAGATGCGCCTCCTGCCGCCGATCCTGCCCACGAAGTACGACCGCGACTTCCGGAGGGCGCGGCGGACGATGTTCGGCGTCGTGGACGAGATCATCGCCCAGCGGCGCGCGCAGGGCCGCGAGACCGACGACCTCCTCTCGATGTTCATGCACGCCCGCGACGAGGACACCGGCGAGCGGATGAACGACGGGCAACTCCGCGACGAGGTGGTCACGATGTTGCTCGCCGGGCACGAGACGACCGCGGTCGCCCTGGCCTGGGTCTGGGTGCTGCTCGATCAGCACCCGAGCGCGGCGGAGAAGCTCCACGCGGAGCTCGATCGGGCGCTCGCGGGCCGCGCGCCCGCCGCGGCGGACGTGCCCGATCTCCCGTACACGAAGGGCGTCATCGAGGAGGCGATGCGCCTCTACCCGCCCGCGTACATCATCCCCCGGCACGTCCGCGAGGACGATGTCGTCTGCGGCTACCGCGTCCACAAGGGCGGCTCCGTCGTGATCAGCCCCATCGTCCTCCACCGGCACCCGGTCTACTGGGAGAGGCCGGACGACTTCCTCCCGGAGCGCTGGGCGGACGCGGAGGCGGAGAAGAGGCGGCCGCGCTTCGCCTACATCCCGTTCGGCGGCGGGCCGCGCCAGTGCATCGGCAACGGCTTCGCGCTGATGGAGGCGGTGCTCGTGCTCGCCACGCTCGCCCAGCGGTTCAGGCCCAGGCTCGCCGAGGGGTACGCGCCGAAGCCGGAGTTCCACATCCTGTCGCTGCCGGCGGGCGGGGCCCCCATGACCCTGGACCGGCGGGCGCCCCGCGTGGGGGTCGAGAGCGCGGCGCGCGCCGGCGCGTGAACGATCGCTCCGGGTTCCCCGCGCGAGGGGGTAGGTGCTCCACCCGTTCGGAGGATATTCCCGGATCGTTCGGCGGGAAGTCTCCGCTTGCGCGCTGCGAGCATCCCCTAGATCCTCCCGCCGTGTCCTCCGAATCTCCTCCGCTCGCCGCTGGCACGCTCGTCCGCGTACGCCAGCGCACCTTCCTCGTGGAGAGCGTGCTCACCGCTCCCGAGGCGGCATCCATCGTCTCGCTTGCCTGCGTGGACGACGACGCGCAGGGGCATCGGCTCGACGTCATCTGGGAGGCCGAGGTCGACGCTCGGGTGATCCCGACCGGCAAGAGCGCGATCCGGCCAAACCCTACTCCGGACGACCCGAAGACCTTCGCTGCCTACCTCCACGCGCCGCTCTCCCAACCGGGGACCACCGTACTGGAAAAGCACCGTTGTGCGCCGCAAGGCGCTCGGTGACGCCGTATAGCGTCTCGCGACGCGCCTCCCGGGCCAGACCAACGCCCGGACGGACACGTGTGCCCACGGCACGCCGATGCGCCCCTTAGCGCGCGCGGCGCCGCCCGGACCACGCTCTTTCGACCCAGGACCGAGCCATCACGACGCTCGCGGTCCCACCCTTTCGCTCTGCCGCGCTACACTTCCTCGCGCTGCGATCCGGCTTGATTTGCCTACGCGCTGCGATCCGGCTTGATTTGCCTACGCGCTGCGATCCGGCCTGATTTGCCTACGCGCTCCGGCTTGATTTGCCTACGCGCCGCTCTGCCGCGCTACACGTCCTCGCGCTGCGATCCGGCTTGATTTGCCTACGCGCTCCCCCCCCGTGTCAGAGAAGTTGTGTGATGCCTGGAGGTATCCATGGAACCATAGGGTGAAAGTCCCGAAGCGGCAGAAGGTCGAAGCCGCGTAGCTTGGGTGGCGCCCGACGGGGAGATCCCGCGGGCGAAGCCCACCGACAAAGCCCCGCACGGCGGGGTGAGCGAGCGCGCGGGCCGCAACGAGGCGTGAACGCCCGGTTGAGGCCCCGTCAACTGAAATCTCCGGGTGCCGAGCCGTCACAACTTCGGCGAAGGCAGCAGGGCTCCCCGAAACCGACCCGCGAGGAGCCCGCCCGGCGGGGTAGAGGGCGGCGGCACGCGCGCAAGGCCATGGATGGAAACAGGGAAGGGCGTCTCACCCCGCGGAGAAAAACCGCGGAAGCAAGGTAGCCGTGCGAGCCGACGAGGCGAAGCTCGGCGAAGGTGAGCGCCTGGCGGATGGGCTCGTAGTAGCGATGAAGCGGGGTAATGCCCGTGGAGCAAAGGGGCCCTGCCGGTGGCACTCCAAGGGAGGAGCGAGGCACGCGGGATGACAAAGCCCACGATCACACTGCAAGAGCTCCGATCGAGGATAGGCCTGCGGGCGAAGTCCGCGCCCGACCACCGCTTCTGGGGACTGTACGTGCACCTCGCGAAGCTCGAGACACTGGAGGCCGCCTACCGGGAGGCCCGCCGCAACGGCGGGGCGCCCGGGATCGACGGCGTCACATTCGAGCAGATCGAGGCCGCCGGCCGGGGCGAGTTCCTTGAGGGACTCGCCGCGGAGCTGGGGGGCCGCACGTACCGTCCCGCACCGCTGCGACGCCGAGAGATCCCCAAGGAGGGCGAGAAAGTCCGCGTGATCTCGATTCCCACGATTCGAGACCGCGTGGTCCAGGCCGCCGTCAGGATGATCCTCGAGCCGATCTTCGAGGCCGACTTCTCGGACAGCTCCTACGGGGCACGTCCCGGCCGCTCCGCGCATCAGGCGCTCAAGGAGGTGCGCGAGGGGCTGCGGCGGCGACAGCACCGGGTCGTCGACGTCGACCTCTCCCGCTACTTCGACACGATCCGGCACGACCGGCTCCTGGCGAAGGTGGCGCGGAGGGTCTGCGATGGCGAGATGCTCGCGCTGATCAAGCAGTTCCTCGTGCGCACGGGAGAGCGCGGCGTTCCCCAGGGATCGCCGCTCTCACCACTCTTGGCGAATGTCGCGCTGAACGAGCTGGATCATGCCCTGAACCGAGGGAAGGCCCTGCTGACGTACGTACGGTATCTCGACGACATGGTCGTGCTTGCGCCCGACTCGCCCCGCGGGCGGGCATGGGCCGACCGCGCGCTGGAACGAATCCGCGAGGAGGCGGAGGCGATCGGCGTGTCGCTCAACACGGAGAAGTCGCGGGTGGTCACTTTGAGCGACCGCGACGCCGTGTTCACCTTCCTGGGCTTCGACTTCCGATGGACGCGGAGCCTGCGGACGGGGGCGAGATATCCACTGCTGACGCCCCGAGCGAAGAAGGTCACCCAGGTGCTCCGAGCCGTCGGCGAGGTGCTCCGCATCCGCCGGGCCTCGCCCGTACCGGTCGCGGTTGCGCACGTCAACAGCGTGGTCCGCGGCTGGGTGAACTACTTCCGCGTGGGCAACGCTCGGCAGGCGTTCGACAAGGTCCGCTACCTGGTCGAATGCAAGGTACGAAGATTCGTGTCGCGACGGCAGAAGCGAACGGGCTTCGGCTGGAAGCGGTGGAGCCGCGAGGTCATCTACGGAAGCTGGGGTCTGTTCTCGGACTATCGGCTCTCGTACGCCCTTGCAGGCAGCGCGCGCCAGTCGAGCGGACCCATAACCCCGCGAGGATGACGCCTCCGCGGCGAGCCGGATGCGGGAAATCCGCCTGTCCGGTTCGATGTGGCGGGGGCCGGAAACGGAGCCAAGGACGGATTGAGGCACCGGCACCATCGCGAAAGCCGCCGGACACAGCGACTCCCCGATCCTACAGCCACCGCGCCGGCCCCCGACCCGACCGCCCGGTCTGATCCGCTTACGGAGGATCAGGCCACCGTTGTCGGGGAGCGGAGACAGGCTTTGAGGTGAGAGAGTACTCAGAATCCTTCAAAAGAAAAATCGTCCAGCGGCTTCTCGCTCCAGGAGGACCGACGGCGGTGGCGCTGTCCGCCGAGACGGGGGTGCATCAGACGACGCTCTCGCGCTGGCTTCGTGATGCTCGTAGCGTGGCGCCGATGTCCGACGACGCTCGCCGCTCCGCCGCTCCGCCGCTCCGCCCCCTGCCGTCGCTCGCCGCCCCGAGGACTGGACCCCGGAGCAGAAGCTGCGCGCGATGACGGAGGCGGCGGCGCTCTCCGAGCGGGAGCTCGGCGAGTATCTCCGCCGCGAGGGATTGCATGAGGCGCAGCTCGCCGAGTGGCGCAAGGCCGCGCTGGAGGCGCTGGGCGGGCCGGCGAAGGCAGGTCCACGGCCCGGCCCCGTCACGGCGCGTTCGGGAGCTGGAGAGGCAGCTGCGGCGCAAGGACAAGGCCCTCGCCGAGGCGGCGGCGCTGCTGGTATTGCAAAAAAAAGTCCAAGCAATTTGGGGGGACGGGGACGACGACACGGATCCGGAGACCGACAGGTGACGCTCGAGCTCATCGACGAGGCCGTGCGGGGCGGCGCCACGCTCGAGGCGGCCTGCAGCGTGCTCGGGCTCAGCGCGCGGACCGTGGCCCGCTGGCGAGGGGAGGCCGGCGGCGAGGACGGCCGAGCCGGACCGCACCACGCCCCGGTGCACAAGCTGACCGAGGTGGAGCGCCGGCGCATCGTCGAGACGGCCAACAGCCCCGAGTTCCGCAACCTCTCGCCCAAGCAGATCGTCCCGCGCCTGGCCGATCGTGGCGTCTACATCGCTTCGGAGTCGAGCTTCTACCGCGTCCTGCGCGAACGTGGGCTGCTCGCGCACCGCAATCCGGCTCGACCGGCAAGCGCCCATCGTCCTCGCGAGTTCGTCGCCAAACGACCCAATCAGGTGTGGTGCTGGGATATCACCTACCTGAGGAGCGCGGTGCGCGGAGCGTTCTACTTCCTGTACCTGGTGGTGGACGTCTACAGCCGCAAGATTGTCGGCTGGTCGGTCGAGGCCGAGGAGTCGATGCTGGCTGCCGCTCGCCTCGTCGAGCAGACCTTTAGCCGCGAAAACGTGGGCTCTGGCTGCCTGGTGCTGCACGCGGACAACGGCGGCCCGATGAAGGGCTCGACCATGCTCGCCACCCTCCAGCGATTGGGCGTCGTGCCCTCGTTCAGCCGCCCTCGCGTCAGCGACGACAACCCCTACGCCGAGGCCCTTTTCCGCACCCTCAAGTACCGGCCCGAGTACCCACGCCGCCCGTTCGCCACCGTGGAGCAGGCGCGCCACTGGGTCGAGCGCTTCGTCGCCTGGTACAATGGCGAGCACCTGCACAGCAGCATCCGCTTCGTCACGCCCGACGACCGTCATCGCGGTCGCGACGGAGCGCTGCTCGCCGCCCGCCACGCCCTCTACCAGCGAGCTCGCCGCAGGACGCCCCTGCGCTGGACCGGTCAGACTCGCAACTGGACGCCGATCGGCCCTGTGACCCTCAACCCCCACACCCACGAGGCCAAAGCACTCATGAGAACCTGACCGAATTACTGCACAACTATCTTGACACCCACCGGCGGCGTCTTCATCGCGGTCGTCGTCGCGGCCGACCTCAGCAGGGACAGGAGCTGCCGCGAAGCGGCTTGGTCCAACGGCCAAGCCCCGGGCTTGGGGAGCTCGCCGTGACCGAGCTGTCGCGTCGGGCTGCGGTGGTCGCCTCGCTCGCCAGCACCCTAAGCCGCGCCGTCGCCCTCGGGGATGAGGTGGCGGCCCGGGTCGTTCACGAGGCGCTCGGTCGGCTGCTCGGGCTGTCGGCGATACCGGAGGGGCGAGCGCGCTCGCGCCGGTAGCACGCGCAAGGCCTACCGCCGGCGGGAGGTGGTCTTCGCGGATCCGCACCACATGGCCGAGGAGCAGGCGCCGTTCGGGCCCCACGGGCCCGTCGAGTAGTGCGATCTGCTGAACCAGCTCCTGCTGTCCACGCCCCGGGAGCGCCTCGTTATCCTCCTGGCTGACGAGCGGGCGCAGGTCAGCAGGTCGCCCGGATCCCGAAGATGCCCATCGAATCCGCGTTCCCTCGGCTCCGCCTGGACCGCAAGCACCTCGCGCACGTGCTCAAGCCCTGGAGTCGCTTGCAGTAGACGCCGCCTTCCTGGCCGCTCAGGTGACAGAAGGTTCTCTATGCGATCCGACACCCCCTGGAGAAGCGACGCTCTATCAACAACTTATCCATGCATCGACGATGAGGCAGCCTTCACTCCACAGCCTGCGGGGAGAGGGGAGGCGGCGGAGACGCGTGCGCGAGCACGGCGAAGGCTAGGCGCGTGGCGACGAGGAGCAGGCGCCGGGAGAGGCGGGGCATGGGAGAAGCCCCCCGACGAATAGCACCACGGTCACGCGCTCGTCGACTGCATCTTCACAAGCACGCGAGGCCCAGCGTCGTCGCCTCGACGAACTCGCCATGCCCGCGGGCAGACGTCTCGCGAAGCGGCCGACGCGCGCCCCCTGAGCCACGCCGAGTGCTAACGTTAACCGGTGCTCGCCCTGGTCCTCCCCACTCTTGCTGCCCTCGTCTTCATCGTCAGCCTATTTGCTTTTTCGAGGGCCGGCGCCCAGCTCCGGCGGAGCAAACAGAAGCTAGGGGACGCGCTCCGCGCCCGCGGCCTCGCCGTTACCGGCGAGCTCGATTTGCCGCCGCCGCAGAATCACCTCGTCGCGCTCTCCTTGACACGCTCCGACGGCGTGTCCGCGCAGACGCCGGCCGATCTCGCCATCGGCGGCACCACGCTCCTCACCGCCCCGATGCTCTTTCGTGCCGTCGTCGTGAGCGCTCCGCTCGCGGTGCCCGATCAGGTCGTCTGCGATCGCGCCCTCGCGCAGCCGGTGTTCGGGGCGTTCCCGCCGCACCCGGCGTTCACCAGCGATGCGCGCTTCGACGCGCGCTTCGGCGTGTTTCCCGCGCCGTCGTCCTCCGCGTCTGGGTCGCCGAGCTACCGCGACCAGGCTGGCCATCTCCTCGCGTGGGCCACGCCGGCCGTGCTCGCGAACCTCGATCGTTTATCCTTCGTCGCGCTCCACGTGCGCGACGGCCATGCCCGGCTCGCCTTCGCGCCCACCTCGGCCGACGGCCTCGCCGCCGCCATCTCAGTGGCCGATCAGCTCCGGGCCAACGTCGCCCACCGCTCGGTCACCACGCCCGCCGTGCCCGTCCCCGTCGGCCGGAGCGGCGCGACCCACGCCCTCGTCATGGGCCTCGCCTTCGTCCCCATCATGATGTTGACCCTCGTCATATCCGCCGCCAGCAGCAGCATGACGTTCCAAGACGCGACCGAGCGCGCCACGTTCACGCTGGGCGCGAACGAGATCGCCTGCCCCGACGGCGGCATCTACTCGGCGGGACCCGGCTACCGCAAACAGCACCGCACCCACTACTGCTACCAGCCGAACGGCCAGAAGACGCCGGCCCAAACGGGCTTGCTCTGGGTGTGGACGTGGGGCTCCTCGACTGCCCTCGGCGTGGGCTTCCTGCTCTTCGCCAGCGCGTTCCACCGCTCAAGCCGCGCGGGTAGGCTGAAGAGCGCCGCCGAGAACGTGGCGGCGCTGCCTCGACAAGTCGCTTGAGCTTCGTCGTCGCCGGCGGCGGCGTCGTTATCGGCGTGGCCGTCCCATGGTTGATCTGCAAGCTCAACCACCTGCTGCTCAAACGCACCGGGGAGGAGCCAGCGATTCAGATCCTGGCCGGCCTGCTCATTCCGTTCGCCGTATACCCCGCAGGCTGTGGAGTGAAAGCGGCCCCCTAGATGGGATGAGGCATCATAGGAACGTGGCGTCCGCAAGGTCGATCCTGCTGGTTCCCGCACCTGCCCACCGTGGCCGCGCAACCGGACACGTCGGAGGAGCTCCGCCGTCGCCTGGCGAGGGTGGCACCGCGCTCGCGCGCCGAAAGGCGCTTCGCCCCGCTGAGCGGGCGCCTGCGGCGGCCTGGATCCGCGCTGCGCGCGGTGCCTGCACGGTAGCGTGGGCGACGGCGGAGGGGCGCTCCGCTGGGGGCTCGAGCTCGGGGCAGGAGGGAGGGCAACACGAGGTCGGCTGCCGTGAGGAGCTGTCGGCCGCGCGAACTCATGCGATGGCAGCATGGCGCTCTCCCTCCGCCTTTGGGGACCTTGGGTTTGGCAGACAAGGACCCAGAAAGGAGAGCGCCGATGAAGAGATACATCGGATTGGACGTGCATGCCACCAGCACGACATTCGCCGTGCTCAGCGAGAGCGGCAGGCGGCTGGGGACGCACGTCGTGGAGATTGACGGGCAAGCTCTTGTGGAACGCCTCAAGATGATCGCCGGCGACAAGTACGTGGCGCTGGAGGAGGGCACCCAGAGCGCTTGGCTCTACGAGATCCTCTCGCCTCATGCGAAGGACGTGGTGGTGGCAGCGATTGGCGAGAGCCGGGGCCCGAAGGACGACGCACGAGACGCATACAAGCTCGCCGACGATCTGCGCACGGGGGCGATCGCAGAATCTCACCGGCACCCCATCAGCCGCGTGCTGGAGACGTGCCCTGGCCTTGGACCGATTCGGAGCGCCCAGCTCATCCCCGTCGTGGTGTCCCCTATGCGGTTCCGGACCCCACGGCAATTCTGGTCGTACTGCGGCCTGGGGGTCGTCATGCGCTCGTCGTCGGACTGGGTGCCGCGCGAGGGCGGCGGCTGGAAGCGGGCCGAGGTGAAGCAGACGCGAGGGCTCAACGACAGCCACAACCATGTGCTCAAAAACGTCTTCAAGGGCGCAGCGACGACGGTGATCACCATGCTCAAGAACGAGCCCTTGCACCAGGACTACCAGCGACTGCTCGCTGCGGGGACGAAACCGAACCTGGCCAAGCTCACCCTGGCGCGCAAGATCGCTGCCATCGCTCTGTCCATGTGGAAGAGCAAGGAGGAGTACGACCCGACGAAGCGTCGCAAGCCAAGCTGATAGCCTGCCTCATGTGCAGACACGCCCCGGCCGAAGATTGGCTTCCTGTGGGCGCAGTACCCGGAGACAGGCATGGTTCGAGGGTGAGCGTCCATTGGGCTGCTGGCACCGGAGCATGTCTCCGGATGTCCCAGGATAAGGCTATGCCCCCTCGGAGTTCCGAATGGAAGCGATGGCCGACAGAGGTCCTGATAGAAGGATGGTTCCCGCTTTTTGCGCGAGAACACGAGCGCTTCGACGTCGCCGGGGATGCCAACGAGCCAAGCCGCCACTCTGAAGGGCGACCGTCTTCCGCGCTGGCTAGCGGTTCCGACGCCGGCCGCGGACGCGTGGATGGCCGGGAAGCGGGCAAGCCGTGCTGCAGCTGCCCCCTGCACCCGGACAAGCCACGCCGCACATGCCGACTGGGAGCGGACGCCTCCGTGAAAGAGGAGCACGGTCGGCGATCGGGAGGGATCTGTCTTGACACTACGTTCCATAGAAGGCAGCCCAAGCGGCGCCTGGACCCATGATGTCGACTGCACCGACCCGAGCTCGACGGCGTGCGATTGCTGAATCCGGCCACCGTCGAGCGGGCGATCGAGGTCCAGACCGACAAGACCCGGATGCACGGACTGCCGTCGGACCTGGACATCCCGGCCGACCGCTCCTTCAACATGTCGCTCGGGTTCTGGCGTGCCTGCCCGCCGATGCCACTGGTGGGGCCGAAGTCGTTCGGCCACCCGGGCTCCGGCGGATCGATCGCCTTCGGTGACCCCGATGCCGAGGTCGGCTTCGGCTACGTCATGAACCTCTGGTGCTTCCGGATCGGCGAACTGCGGGCGTCGAGCCTGGCCGCGGCGGTCCGGTCCTGCCTCGGGTGACGGGAGCCCTCACGTGACGGAACTCCAGGAGACGCTGCAGGAGCTGGTAGCCCGACACGGCATCCCCGGTGCCGTGGTTCCACCGCGCGGGTGCGCTTCGAGCGCGATCGAAGCTGACCGCCGTCGATCCCGGCAATCCCCGTGAGGCCACGCCGCAGGGCCCGCCGGTTGCGCCCGACCCTCGCGACGCTTCACGCCAGCGCAAGGCCGGACAGATCGCGGCAGTGATCGAGGAGACGGTCCTGCAACTCGGGGTCCTGCGCAGCCGGGTTCACGTCTCTGGGCCGCTGGTGGTAGAAGTAGCGGCCGGTCACCCGCGCCCCCGGGTCATCGCTCACCGCCAGCCAAGCCTGGGTCAGGTGGGCTTGGTTGAGGTCATCCGGCGCGCCCGGGCCGCCCATCCGGGTCGGCACCCACCCTGGGGTGAGCGCGTTCGACAGCACATCGGGCCAGCGCCGCGCGACCCCGAAGGCCAGCAGCACATCATGGAGCTTGGTGTCCGCGTAGGCTTGGCTGCCGTTCCAAGGCCGCCGGGACCATTGCAGGTCGTCCAGGCTCGGGTCGCCGCCGGTGTGCATGCCTGAGCTGAGATAGACCAGCCGGTCGGGCTTGTGCATGAGCGCGGTGAGCACGTAAGGCGCAAGCACGTTGACGGCCCAGAGCTGCGATAGGCCGTCGACAGTCTCGACGCGGCGCGGCTCGCGGTAGCCGATCCCGACATTGTGGATCACCGCATCGAACCGTCCCCGTTTGTTCGCCTGATCCGCGACGTCGCGCATGGCCGCGAGCGTCGAAAGATCGCCGACCAGCACCGCCTCGGCTTGCGGCAGCGCGACCCGCGTTTCCTCCGCGCGTGCCTCGCTCCTCGCATGGAGCACGACCCCATGCCCCTGCTCGGTCAGGAGGCGACCCGCCATCAAGCCGAGCCCATCCGACGATCCGGTGGTAAAGACCTTTGCCATTTCGTCCTCCGTTGTATCAGCCGCGGGCGACGCCGCACCACCGCGGCCCGCGATCGATACGCGGGAACACCGGGCGACGCGCGCTGTCAACGAGCACCTCGACACGCCTCGCCGGCGCGAAGAGGATTCAACCCGAAATCGGCCGCCGCGGCGGTCACAAATGCGGCGCTCCTCGCTCCGCGGCTCGAACCTATGCACCACCGATCGATCCTGATCGTCGCCGCGGTATGCCTCATCGCCGCGTGCGCCAGCCCCCGAGCGAGCGCGCCTGTGCAGAGCGCAGCAGCGGCCAGCTCGCCCCAAGCGACGCCCGACGCGGACGCGTCCGCGAGCACCGAACCCGCGACCACCCCCGTCCGCCGCGCTGCCCCCAGGCATGTGGACCTCCTGCCCCGTTGGGCCACACCGGAGCCGCCCTCGGCGGGGAGACAGGCGGAAACTATCAAAATTGCTACTGTTTCCGGCGACCGCTCGTCATCGACCGGTGTTTCTGGCGGGATTTCTGACCCACGGAGCTACCGGACGCGGGCGCGCCGGTACTCTCCCGGCGTCGTGCCCGTCCAGCGACGGAAGCTGCGGTAGAAATGGCGCGGCTCGCCATAGCCGAGCAGGAACGCGATCTCCTGGAGCGCGAGGTCAGGCCGCCGGACGAGATCGAGCGCCTTCTCCCGCCGGGCCTCGTCGAGCTGCGCCGTGAACGACGTGCCGATGTCCTTGAGCGCGCGCTGGAGCGACCGCGTGCTCATGCCCAGAGAGCGCGCGATCCCCTCCTGGTCCACGTCGCCGCGGTCGAGCCGCTCGTCGATGCGGGCGCGCACGCGCGCGTCGAGCGCCGCGGCGCTGGCGGGCGCGGCGCGCGCAGCGAGCAGCTGCTCGGCCTGGCGAACGAGGTAATCGCGGACCGACGGGTCCGCGCCGACCACGGGCGCGTCGAGCACACGCGCCTCGTAGACGAGGCCCATCGCGCCCGCCTCGAAGCGGGCGGGGGCCCCGATCGCCTCCTCGTAGAGCGACGGCGGGTGCCGGCGAGGATGGCGGAACAGCGCCTCGATCGGCCGCGCCGAGCCGCCGAGGTAGAGCGCGATGAAGCGCGCGAGCGTCGCGATCATCATCTCGATCGGCTCGGCCATGGCGACGACGCGCGGCTCGTGCTCGAGCGCGAGGCGTGCGACCCCGCCGTGCTCCTCGAGGGTGATACGGAGGTACGGGTCCATCAGCCGGCAGAAGCGGCCATAGACGGCGACGCCCTGCCGCACGGTCTCGCTGTGGCGAAGGACGTGCCCCACGATGCCGACGACCGACACCGGGATGCAGCGCGCATAACGCAGCCCGAGCGGCTCGCCGGGGAGGCGCTGGAGAAGGAGCTCCCACAGCGAGAAGAGCGATGCATACGGCACGAGCTCGTCGGGCGCGGCGAGGACCTCGGGCGCGACGCCGGCAGCCCGGAGGAGATCCTCCTGCGGGACTCCGCACGACGAGGCGAAGGCGATGAGCCCGGCGGGCATGGATGCGAACACGAGATCGCCGTCGGACATGGCGTGCGCCGAGGATAGCGCAGCCGCCCGGGGGCTCAGGGCCGATCCCGCCGCGCTCGAAATCCAGCTTGAACGAGCGCTCCGGCTCGTGGCATCCTCGACGTGCACGCAAAGGGGGGGACGATGGCGGTGCATCACGTCGCGCTGGCGACCAGCGATCTGGTCGCCACACACCGGTTTTATACCCGGGCCATGGGGTTCCGTCTCGTGAAGGTCATCGCGGTGCCTTACGAGGGCAGCCGCGACGGGGGCTGGGCGAGGCACGCCCTGTATCGGACCAGCGAGCCCGATGGTCCGCTGCTGGCGTTCTGGGATCTGCACGAAGAGACGGTGCGGGGGCGCTTCAGGACCGATCTCTCGACAGGGCTCGGGCTGCCGGTGTGGATGAACCACCTGGCTTTCAGCGCCCCGACGGGCGAGTTCTACGGTCGGATGCTCGCGCGGTGGCTCTCGCACGGCCTCGAGGTGACCGAGCGAGATCGCGAGTTCTGCCGCTCGATCTGCACGATCGATCCCAACGGCATCATGGTCGAGTTCTGCCAGACCCTCCGGCCCTTCTCGGCCGAGGAGGTGGCCGACGCGGAGCGCTCGCTCTTCGATCCCATGCCGCCGCTCGAGCTGCCGCGACCCTCGATCGTCCACCGGTCGCAGGTGGGGTGATGCGCCCGCGCGCGACCGAGGCTCCGAGGGTGATTGTGCCCCATCGTCACGGCATGCGCCGCGCGTGGGACGATGAGAGCGCGTGCTGCGGTGTGGCTCAGGGCGCTGCCGGAGGACCTTCCCGGCAGGGCGAGACCCGATCTGCGCCGCCGAAGAACTCTCCGGCGAGCAGCGACCACGCCCGCGCGTTCTCCGGCGGGCCGCACTTGAACGGCGCCTTCGCGAGCCGCTTGCCGCGGAGCGCCGCGCGCTGCTCGCGGTAGTAGCGGATCGCCAGCTCGGCGGCGTACTCCACCACGCCGTTCCCAGGCTGGAACGAGTAATACGTGCCGCCCTTCACGATGGTCTCGTTCGGCGAGTACGGCGTGAGGCAGGTGATCCTCGTCCCGCAGCGCGCGATGATCCCGTCGTAGATCGGCGAGAGCGCGGCCTGGGACCACCCGCCGTGCGCGCCGTCGTTGAGGTGGAATAGCTCGTGGAAGAGCGTCTCCCGCACGTCGTCCGCGGAGCGGTGGAGCGAGCCGGAGAGGTTGTACGCGACCGTCCAGCCCGAGGCGTACGCGGAAGGCGTCCGCGCCCGCACGGACCGGAAGTACTTGAGCGCGAGGGCGCGGTGTCGGTAGCGCACGGGCGAGCTGGCCGTGGCCGCGAGATCCGCGACGAAGGCGTCGAAGTCGGCGATCGCCGACACCGTCCACTCGAGGTGGCGGCGCTCGGCGCGCACCGGCAGCTCCGGGACGAGGTGGAGCATGCCGCGGTAACCGCCGTCCATCATGTGCTCCCGCTCCAGCCCGGCGACGCTGCCGTTCTGGTCGAACAGCGCGGTGGCGCTCGCTGCGGCCTGCGGGTCGCCCTGGTAGCGGAGCGCGAGCAGGCAGCGGATGCGCTCGTGCCCCGGGCTTGGCGCGGCCGCCGTCCCGGCGCTCCCGCGCCGGCAGGCGTCGATGGCGTCCCGGTGGGCGGCGGCGTCGCCCGGGAACAGGATCGCCTCGGCTTCGTCGGCCGAGATGGCGGGGGCCGGCTCGGTTGGGGCGGGGGAGGGCGCGGCGTCCTGCGCGCCGTGGGCCTGCGCTGCCCCCGCGGACGCCGCGCTGGCAGGCTCAGGGGTCCCCGGGCCAGAGGGCACGCTGGCCACCGCGAGGGCTGGCGTGCCTGGCGGCGCCGCGGCCTTGCCTGCGGGGCCCGGGGGGCCGGGGCTCGCGGGGGCACACGCCGCGACGATCACCGGCAACGCGAGGGTCAATACGGCGACGAGCGGCGTGGCCTCGGGGCGCATCGTGCCCAGGATGCCAGAACTTGGTGCGGCGATCATCCAACGACGTCCGTCGGGGCAGGGGAGGACGCCCATCGAAGCGCGACGGGCTCTTTGCGACGTGAACGCTACCCACCCGCGCGCCGCAGCCGCATGCGGATAAGCCTGCTCCCGGAACGACGTGTCCCCGATGCGGGCCTTCTACGGCACCACCACGGTATCGTTCGTTTGCAGCGGCAGATCCCCGCGGAGATCGCCTTTCCCGACGACCTCATCGAAGGCGAACGGAATCCTGCGCTCGCCGATCGCGTCGCGCCGGACGATCACGACCTCGTCGGGATCGGCGAAGCGCGTGAATCCGCCCGCGAGGGCGAGCGCCTGGAGCACGGTGATCTGCGCCCTCGGCGTGAACTCGCCAGGACGCGACACCTCGCCCATCACGTAGACCCGGTAGCTGTGGAGCTCTGCCACCTCGACGCTGACGACCGGCTTCTCATGATAGAATTTGGCGGCCTGCGTCGCGATGTCCTCGGCGATGCCCATGACGGTGCGCCCCGACGCCAGGACGTCGCCGACGAGCGGGATCGTGATGAACCCGTCGGGGCGCACCGTGACGCGCTGGCTCAGCGCCTCGTTCTTCCAGGCGCGCACCTCCAGCACGTCGCCGGGGCCGACCGCATAGGCGCTCGTCGCGCGGCGCTCCGCATCGAAATCGACCCGCGGGGCGCGCGCGCCGCAGCCCGGGAGCGCCATGAGGACCGTGAGCGCGGAGCAGAGCAGGGCAATCCGGACACAGCGGGAGCACATGCGGTTTCCAGCCTCCTTGATGCGATGGCGCTCCAGCAAGCGCCGATCCCGCCGCCGCGCTCCGCGCCTGCTCCTCGCGCGCGCACTGGCGCTCTTCCCGCGTGCCGCTCGGGCCCGCGGTGCTAGATCCGTCGCGCGGAAGGGGGGAATGCGCGCCGCGCCTCATCGCGCCCGCGCAGGGCGCCTCTGCGCGGCCGTCACGAGGGCGCGGCGCGGGCCGCCTGTGCGCGGCGCGCGCCACGCGAACGGCGCGCCACACCATGGCAGCGTGGGTCGTGTGCGCGCTGTGCGCGCTCGTCATCATCAAGCCGCAGGAGTTCATCCCCGCGCTCTCGGGGATTCCGCTCGTGCACGCGGCGTTCGGGATCACCCTGCTCTGCGTCGCCCTCGACGTCGTGTGGCGGCGGCTCAAACCGACGCTCGCGCCTCAGGTCGTCTATGCGCTCGCGTTCCTCGCCTGGGCAGCGCTGACCACCGCGCTGAAGCGCCCGGCCGCGCTCGAGGAGCGCGGAATGCAGCTCGCGACCGTCGCGGGCATCTTCGTCGCCGTCGCCGTCGCCGCCGCCTCGCCGCGAGGGCTGCGGGCGCTCGCGATCACGCTCGTCGGCTGCGCCGTCCTCACGACCGTGGTCGCGATCGTGCAGGCGTTCCAGCCCCACGGCTGCATGATCGCGGCTCCCGACGACTGGGAAGGCAAGGGCGAGCTCGAGCCGGATGGGCGCCCCTGCGAGACCAACCTCGACTGCCGCATCGAGGCGCCCGTACCCGATGGCAACTACCGGTGCGAGCGCCCCGGGCCGCTCGGCACGTCGACCATCGATGGCCGCGTCCGCTACCGCGGCTCGCTCGCCGATCCCAACGAGCTCTCGCTGATGGCCGGAATGTCGATCCCGCTCGCGATCGCGCTCGCCGAGCGGCGCACCGGCCCGCGCCGGCCGCGTAGGTCCGTCCGCGGAGGCCCGCCCCTATCGGCGGGCGCGCCGCCCGGCGGCGCTGCGCCAGGGTCCGCGCGGGCCTGCGGGGCGCGCCGCGCGCTGACGCTGCCCGTCCTGCTCACGGATCGGCTGATCTCGCGGGTTGCGGGGGCGCTCCGCGCGCTCCCCGTGACGGCCGTCATCGCGGCGATCGGCGCGATGGTCGTCCTGTCGCGCTCGCGCTCGGGCGTCATCGTGTACCTGGCGGTCCTCGGCATCAGCTTCATCCGGCGGAGCGGGACCCTCGGCGTCATCGCCGCCTGCTTCGTCGGGCCGCCCATGCTCCTGCTCGGCGGCCGGAGCGGCGATGAGGCGAGCGAGAGCTCGGGCGAGCGCGTCGAGCTGCTCCGGGAGGCGTTCGAGATGATCCGCCGGACGAAGGGGATCGGCGTCGGCGCGGGGCAGTTCGGCGACGAGTCGTCGCTCGGCTTGACCGCCCACAACTCCTATCTCCTCGCCGCGGCCGAGACGGGCTTGCTCGGGATGTGCCTGTTCGCGCTCGTCCTGTACGCGTCGATCAAGGTGCCGCTGTCGATCTGGCTGGGCGACGTCGATGTCGGCCCCACGGCGAGGCGGTTCGCGCCGGCGATCTTCGTGAGCCTGTGCGGCGCGCTGATCGGCATCTTCTTCCTCTCGTGGGCCTACAAGGACATCCTCTACATGGTGTTCGGCGCCTCCGCCGCGCTCTACGGCGCCGCGCGGGCCGAGGACAGCCGCGTCGTGGTGCGTGTGTCCGGGCGGGAGGTCGCGCTCGTGTGCGGCGGGATGTCCTTGGTGCTCGTGCTGCTCAACGTCCTGCTCCGGTTCCTCGGGTGAGCGCGCCCGCGAGCGCCGGGCGCTCCCGGGCCGGCGGCGGCGCGGCCTGGCAGGTCGTCCGACGGGAGCGCCCTGGAATGGTGGTATGCTGGGCGGGATGTCGGCTCCCATCCGCAAGCCCGTCGACCCCGCCGCGGCGCCGATCCCGGCCGAGGCGCCGCGCGCCCCGACGGAGGCCGAGTGGGCCGCGATGTCGCCCGCTCAGCGCCAGCAGGCGATCGCGGCGCTCGTCGACTCCATGTCCCAGGAGGAGATCGACGAGCGCCTGGCCATGGCCGAAGGGGACCCGCACTTCGACGCCAAGGTGGAAGCCCGCGACACGCTCCGCGCCTGGTTCGGCCGGCGCGGGCGGCGCGTCTACGTCGGCGCCGACATGAAGGCCCACTATCCGGGCGAGAAGGGCTTCACGCCCGACGTGATCGCGGTGACCGACGTCGATCCCAGCCCGCGCCTCTGCTGGATGGTGAGCGCCGAGGGCAAGGGGATCGACCTCGCGATCGAGGTGCACTACGCCGGCAACTGGCGCAAGGATTTCGTCGACAACGTCGCGCGCTACGCGACCCTCGGGATCCGCGAGTACTTCATCTACGACATCCCGCGCGGGCACCTGAAAGCTCACCGGTTACCGCCCACCGGCGTGCGGCGCTACGAGAGCATCCCCTCGCGCGCCGGGCGGTACCGATCGGAGGTCCTCGATCTGGATCTGGCAGTGGAGGCGGGGCGTCTCCGCTTTTACGCGGATACCGCTGAGCTGGTCACCGCCAGCGAGCTGGTGGGCAAGCTGGAGGGGATGATCGAGGCCGCCGAGGCTCGGATCGAGCAGGAGCAGGCGCGGGCCGAGCAGGAGCAGGCGCGGGCCGAGCAGGCGGTGGGGCAGCTGTCGGCGGCGATCCTGATGCTGCTGGACGCGCGCGGTGTCCCGGCGAGCGAGGAGGCGCGGGGCCGGATCCTCGGCGAGACGGACGTGGACGTCCTGGGACGCTGGCTCCAGCGCGCGGCGACCGCTGCGGCGGTGGAGGAGCTGTTCCTGGAGTCGACCGGCCGCTGACGGAAGCCGGACCGAGGGCTCCCGGGTCAGCGTGATTTCCTGAAGAGGGTCCATTCTCTGAATGGAACTGGCGATCTTCAGGCGAGCGACGCGGCATCGGGGAGCCACGTACGACGCATTCAGCGCCATCCGGATCTCGGGTGTGTGCGCAGGCGCGAGATGCCTCTCAAGCAGGCGGCGCGCCCATTCTGCATGGCGTCACCGGTTGCACGATGCCGTTGCCTCGCGCATCGCCTCGTGGTCTTTTGATGACACCGTGTCTTCCCTCACCCAGCAGATCGCCGCGCTCCCTGGCCCTGTCCTCGCTCGCCTCCGGGCTCGCGGGTTCGACCCCGATCGCGTCGCCCGGTGGGCCGCGTCCATCGGCAAGGACCGGGACGCCCGCAACCGCCTCCAGGGCACGGTCGAGCCGCCCGCGCCCGGCGATATCGCCGACCTGCCCGCCGAGGGCACGCCCGAGCACGCCCGCTGCCGCGAGGCGGGCCTGGCCGCGCTGCGCCGGGGCGAGGTCGCCCTCTGCGTCCTCGCCGGCGGGATGGCCACCCGGATGGGCGGCGTGGTCAAGGCGCTCGTCGAGGTGCTGCCGGGTCGGACCTTCCTCGATCTGCGCCTCGCCGAGAGCGATCACCTCCGGCGCACCACAGGGGTCCCGGTCCCGCTGTGGCTGATGACCAGCGAGGCGACGAACGGACCGATCCGCGAGGCGCTCGGCTCGCGCCTCGACGAGCCGGGCGATCTCTGCGCCACGTTCGAGCAGCACGTCTCGCTGCGCCTGACCCCGGAAGGCGGGCTGTTCCTGGACGATGCGGGCGAGCCGAGCGTCTACGCCACCGGCCACGGCGATCTCCCGGACGCCCTCCGCGAGAGCGGCCTCCTCGGCCGCTTCATCGCCCGCGGCGGGAAGATCGTGTGGATCGCCAACCTCGACAACCTCGGCGCGACCGTCGATCCGGTCCTCCTGGGCTGGCACCTCGGCCACGGCGGGCCTCTCTCCGTCGAGGTGGTCGACAAGGGCGGCGACAAGGGCGGCGGGCCGCTGCGGTGGAACGGCCGACCGGTGATGGCAGAGGACTTCCGGCTGCCGGTCGGGTTCGATCCGAAGGTCGTGCCCGTCTTCAACACCAACACCTTCCTGGCGAGCGCCGAGGCGCTCGACGCGCTCGCGCTGGACTGGATCTATGTGGAGGTCGAGAAGAAGGTGGGCGACCGCAAGGCGATCCAGTTCGAGCGCATCCTGAACGAGGTCACCTTCGGCCTGCCCGCCCGGTTCGTTCGCGTCCCGCGCGAGGGCCTCGCGGCCCGGTTCCTTCCCGTCAAGGACGTCGAGGAGCTGGAGCGGCGGAGGCCGGCGATCGAGGCGATCGCCCGCGCGCGCGGCTTCCTCGGCTGAACCGAGGGCCCAGGCCGCGTCGCGCGGCTGGCGAGCGAAGGTGCCTGTCGTCGTGAATCGACGCGTGTGACGAGGCGCTGCGCGCCGCCGAGGAGCGCCCGAGCGCGCGCTGGCGGACGGGAGAACTGGATATGGCAGATGCGCAGACTGTCTCTCTGGACGCGGCGACGCCGGCGGATGCCGTGATCCTGTCCAACCTTCTCGAGCTGTACATTCACGATCTCAGCGATGTGTTCCCCGCCGTCGAGCTGGGGCAGGACGGGCGCTTCGGCTACCCCAAGCTCCCTCTCTACTGGTCAGAGCGGGAGCGGCGGTTCGCGTTCCTCATTCGATGCGGCGGGCGCGTCGCGGGATTTGTCCTGGCGACGCGCGGTTCGCCGGCGGTGGAGGACCCGGACACCCTCGATGTGGCCGAGTTCTTCGTCCTTCGCCGCTATCGCCGCTCTGGCGTGGGCCGCCAGGCGGCGTGCCTCCTATGGAACGGTGTTCCCGGGAAGTGGACCGTGCGCGTCGCCGAGGGGAACCGGGGCGCTCTGGCGTTCTGGCGCGGCGTCGTCGCGGAGTTCACGAGCGGCGCTGTGATGGAGATCGTGCGTCCTGGCCAGCCACACGCCTGGCGGGTGTTCTGCTTCGAGAGCGTGCCTGAGCGCGTCGCGCCCTGATTCCACGGCGGCGAGGATCACGGGCGCCGACCGGCGCGCCCCTCCGGATCTTCGGCGAGCAGCTCCTCGATCTCGGCCGCCGCCTTGTCGAGCACCTTCACGGTGCGCGCGAGCACGGCCGGCGTGATGCGCCCCCGGCGCATCGCGTGGCGCAGCATCTTCATGAGCGAGCCGATGCGCTTCATGACGTCGCCGAAATCCTCGGCGAAGCGCTCCCACGAGGTCTCGACGAAGCGCTCGTAGAACTCGTCGACGTACTCGCGGTTCGCCTTGAGGTCCTCGCGCCCCGCGTCGGTGATCTCGTAGATCTTGCGCCCCTCGGCCTCGATGACGCGCGCGTGGCCGAGCTCCTCGAGCATCTGCAGCGTCGGATAGATGACGCCCGGGCTCGGCCGGTAGGTGTCGCCGCTGCGCTGCTCGATCGCCTGGATGACCTCGTAGCCATGGCGAGCTCGCTCGGCGAGCACGTCGAGCACGAGATAGCGCACGCCGCCGCGATCGGCGCGGAGCGGCGGACCTCCGAACCAGTCGCCCCACCAGCCCGGCGGGCCGCCACCCATGCCGGGCCGACCCCTCCCGAACGGACCCCCCCTCGGCCCTCGCGGGCCTGCGCAGTGATGATGTTCGTATCCCCAGAACATAGACAAAATCCCTCTCTGGCTCGGCGGCGGACCACCACGGCGGCGAACACTCAGCTGCCACGCGCTCATGCGCAGGCCACCCCGGCTCCACGGCCCGGCTGCCCTGCGGCGGCCGGGTCGATATTCTAAAAGATATATCTAAAAGATAGCTCTCGACTGTCGGCCGTCAAGAGGCGGGGCGGACGACCGCAGGCTTCGCGCCTAGCAGGGCCGCAGGACGCAGCGATGGGGAGAGGCGCCGAGGGCGACCTGGGTGGGGTCGCCGCAGCTCAACCTGGGTGGGGTCGCCGCAGGCTCAACCTGGGTGAGGTCGCGGCTGTTCGCTGCTTGACACAGGACGCTCGTCCCTGTAACGAAAGTGAAAATGATTTTCAGTATCGACGCTGCCCCTTCGTTTGCTCGACGCGAGCTCGCGGGAGTCGCCGCGTGCGCGTACGCCTCCGACGCGTTTCCTGACCTCGGGCTCCACGACGAGGAAGCGCGCCAGCTCGCCCGCGTGCTCGAGGTCGAGCGCGCCGGCTTCACGGAACAGGAGCTCCGCCCCCTCGCGACCCGCACGCGGTTGGTCGACGACGTCGTGGACGACTTCTTCCGCCGTCACCCGGACGGGCTGGCCATCGGGCTCTTCTCCGGGCCGTGCACCCGGTTCTCGCGCGTCGACAACGGGCAGCTCCACTGGATCGACATCGACGTTCCCCGCGTGGTCGCGTGGAAGTCCCGGCGCGCCCCGCGGACGCCGCGGTATGCGCTGGCCACGGCGTCCCCCGGCTGCGATCACTGGATCGATCAGCTCGCCGACACGCAGGACTGGCCCACGTTGATCCTCGGCCTCGGCCTCTTCTCCCATCTCGGCCCCGAGCGGATCGGCGCCTTCTTGACCCAGGTCTCCCTGCGCCTCGCCAAGGACGTCGAGCTCCTGCTCGACGCGAGCCCGTGCCTCCAGCTCCGTCCCACCGCGGCGAGGGGCGCGCGTCACGTCGAGCTCCACCGAGAGGGAGGCGTCGTCGAGACGTTTCCATGGCTGCGCGTCCTGGGCGATAACGACTATCCTGAGCCGCTCGGCGCCCGCATCCGGACCACGAATGGTCTCGCGCGCTTCTTCCGTAAAGCGCAGTTCCCGATCCTCCGCCACCTCCGGCGCGTGTGAGCCCTCGATCGCACCGTCGATAACACCTCCATAACAAGTAACAGCAAGACCCATGCACAAGGACAGAGACGCTCGATGAACATCCAGGACTACGTTGACGCACCGGCGCCCTGCGGCGCCGCGCTCCACCATCGCGACGCGCGCGCGTCCCTGGGGAGGGCCCGGGCATGAGCCGTTACACCGGACCTCGCGTCAAGGTCATGCGCGCGCTCGGGGTCGAGCTTCCCGGGCTGTCGGCCAAGAAGACGGAGCGGAGGCCTTACCCCCCCGGGCAGCACGGACAGGCCCGCAAGAAGCTCAGCGAGTTCGCCCTGCGGCTCCGCGAGAAGCAGAAGGTCAGGCTCAACTATGGCCTCACCGATACGCAGCTGAAGACGCTCATGCTCGAGGCGCGCAGGAGCGATCTCGCCGCCGGGACGAAGCTCATCGAGCTGCTCGAGCGGCGGCTCGACAACGTCATCTTCCGCGCGGGCTTCGCGCGCACCATCCCGGCCGCGCGACAGCTGGTGGCGCACGGGCACGTGCTCATCAACGGAAAGCGCGTCGATATCCCTTCCTACCGCGTCACCACCGGAGAGACGGTGAGCGTGAGCGAGAAGCGCCGTGACCACCGGACCGTCGTGGAGGGCCTCGCGAGGACGGACATGGAAGCCCCCACGTGGCTCGCGGTCGACAAGGACGCCCGGCAGGCGCGCGTGGCCGCGCTGCCGGACGAGACGAGCATCCCGTTCCCCATCGCGGTTCAGCTCATCATCGAGTACTACTCGCAGCGGCTGTGACGAGGACCAGGGCTCGCCGCGCTGGCGAGCCCGCCTCCCTCGACGCGGGGCGGTCGCGACGAGCGCCCGCCTTCCCGGGAGCGTCCGCGAAGCGAGCCGCGCTCGCTGGACGCGGAATGTCCATGGCGTTCGTCGGCATCGGCCCTCGCTCACGCGGTCAGCGCGTGTGGTGGCGCCGAGCCGGGTGCGTCCCGGGGTGACGCGCCCGCGAGCACGCGCCTTGCCGTGCGGGGGCGGAGCGCCCCCGCGCGCGCCCTCCGCGCCGCGCGGCGCCGGACGCGCTGCCCACACGGGCGAGGAATACCATGGCCAGCCTGAGCACGGAGAGCACACCCCGGGAGCGCCTGGACCGCGCGATAAGCGTCCTCGGCCGGGTCCGGATGTACTGGTGCGGAGCGGCCGCGATGATGGCCGTCGGACTCGCGATCTCCTTCGCCCTGGCGCTCGCCACGAAGCGGGTGTGGCGGAGCGAGGCCACGATCCTCTACCGCGATACCATCCAGACCGGCCGCGATCTCCAGAGCAGCACCGCGCGCGCGGCGCGCCTCGGGTCGAAGCTCAAGGACGCGCTCACCGCGCGCGGGACGCTCGCGGGCGTCGTCGAGGCGTTCGGGCTCTACCCGGAGAAGACCGCCCGCTCGATGGTCGAGGCCGTCGAGGAGATGAAGAACCACGTCGGCTTCCGCGCGCAGAGCAGCGATACGTACGTCGTCTCGTTCACCCACGACGATCCGCACGTGGCCCAGCAGGTCGCCGCCCGCCTCACGCAGATCCTGCTCGACGACTACCGCCGCGACAGCCTCGGCACGGCGACGATGACCCGCGATTTCCTGCGGAAGGAGCTCGCCGAGGCCAGCTCCAAGGTCGACGCGGCGAGCCGCGCGCTGGCGACGTTCCTCGCCAGGAATCCGCAGTTCCAGTGGGGGCTCAACGACTCTCCGTATGCACCGGCGCCCCAGCCGCTCGGCTCGCCCGGCGCCCCCGCGCCCGCGGCTGGAGCGCGCGCTCTGTCGTCAGAGCAGCCTGTCCGCCCGGTCGACCCGCAGCTCGCGGCGCTCGAGCGCCAGCTCGCCCGGGTCGAGGCGCTGCTCGGGGCCGGGCGATCGCCAGCGGCGGCGCCGGGGCAGCCGCTGCCCCAGAGCGTCGTCGAGGCGCAGCGGGCCCGCTCGGCCGCCGTCGCCGCGGTCGCGGCAGCCGAGGCGGCGCTCGCCGAGAAGCTCACGACCGTGACCCCGATCCACCCGGACGCCGTCGCCGCGAAGCGCCGCGTCGAGGCGGCGAAGAGCCAGCTCACCGCTGCCGAGAGCGCGCTCGGGCTCGTGCGCGCGGGCGTCACCGAGGCGCCGGCCGGCGAGGCGCGCGCGCTCACGCCGTCGCGGCGCGCGGCGCTCGCGGCGGAGCGGACCGCGCTCCTCCGGCAGATCGCGGGCCTGCGCGCGCGCGCCGGAGGTGGCAGGGTGGCGGCGGGGGGCGAGGGGCCGCGCGCGCCGGCGGAGAGCGCGGCCAGGGGCGAGGGGCCGCGCGCGCCGCCGTGGGCGGCCGACGGGGGCGCCGAGGAGCGCGTGATCGAGCTCGAGACCGAGTGGCACCGGCTCCGCCTCGATCTCGAGCGGGCGCGCGAGTACCTGAAGACCGTTCAGGCCAACGAGCGGGCGGCGGACCTGTCCGCGGACGCCGCCGAGAACAAGAGCGAGACCGAGCTCGACGTCCTCGACCAGGCCTACCTGCCGAGCCGCCCTGACCGGGGGCGGGGCCGCGTCTTCTTCGCGGGCGCCGCGGTGACGTTCTTCTTCGCGCTCGGCGTCGCCGGGGCCCGGGTGCTGCTCAACGACACGCTCTACGACGGCGGCGACATCCACGCGCTCGGCGGCCCAGCCCTGCTGGCCGCGATGCCGGAGCTCCCGGCGCGCCCGCCGCTCCGCGAGCGCACGATCGTGCCCGCGTACTACGCAGAGCCGCGCGGCGAGCCGGGGTACGGCACGGAGCCGCCCGGCTACGGCACGGAGCCGCCCGGCGCGGCTGGACCGGGCGCGGCTGGACCCGGCGGGCTCGGGCACGGCCCCGAGCCGCCCGGCGGGCTCGGGCACGGCGCAGAGCCGCCCGGCGCGTCGGAAGAGGCCGCTCCGGCCGGCGCCGCCCCGGAGGACACGCTCCGGGACGGCCTCGACCTCGGCGACTGCGAGGGGATCGACCGGTCGTCCTGGAGCGCGCCCGAGGCGCCGCTCGCCTGCGTGGGCGTGCGCTCGTTCGCGCGCGCCGGCGGCCCCGCGTTCGACGGGCCCGAGGTGGAGATCATCGGCGCGGATCTCGATCCCGAGGGGCACGGCGTGTTCGAGCTGCTCCGGGGGGCGCCTGCGCCCGCGCTCGCGGCGCTCCGGGTCCTCCGGCACCGGCTCGATCAGCGGCGGGCGGGCGAGCCGCTCGCGGTCGCGGTGGTGAGCCCCGGCCGGGCCGAGGGCAAGACCGCGCTCGCGGTCCGCCTCGCGATGACGCTCGCCGAGGCCGAGCGCGCCCGGGTGCTGCTCGTCGACGGCCACCTCGCGTGCCCCCGCGTCGCGGCGACGCTCGGCCTGCGGCTGCCCGCGCACGCGAGCTTCTCGGAGCAGCTCCGGCGGCGGATGGCGGGCGAGATCCGCCCGCTGGGCGTCATCGCCGTCAGCCAGTCGCTCTCGGTGCTCGCGGAGCCATCGCCCGAGGCGAGCTACCCCGCGGCGCTCCACTCGGTCCACTTCGAGGCCGCGATGCGCACGCTGCGGCGCTACCACGATTACGTCGTCATCGACGGCCCTCCGGTCCTTGGCTCGGGCGACGCCAACGTCATCGAGGACGCCTCCGACGGCATCGTCCTCGTCGCGCGCGCCTCGCTGACCCGGGCGTCGTCGCTGACGAGGGCCGCCGAGCAGCTCGGCGATCGCCGCATCCTCGGGGTGGTCCTGAATGACGTGGCGCCGAGGCCCGTCGCCAGGAAGCGGGTCTGTATCGACGGCGAGCCAGCGGGGCAGTCGGTCTGAGGAGAAGCGAGGAGGCGCCGAGAGGGACGCAGGGAAAGAAGCGCGGGAGGAGCAGCGGTGGTGCGCTGGCGCCCGTGCCGACTTCAATCGATTCTCTGTCGGTTCTTCAACGCTCTCGCGACATCTTCGCGATCAGAACGTGATCTTTACCGCGTCCGACGACCTGTTCGCCGTGCCGTGGTGGACGACCTCGATGTTGTTCCCATCCGGGTCGAGCACGAACGCCGCGTAGTAGCCGGGGTGGTACGGGCGCTTGCCCGGAGCGCCGTTGTCCTTGCCGCCCGCGGCGACCGCGGCGGCGTGGAACCGATCGACCGTCGCACGGTCGCTCGCCTGGAAGGCGAGGTGCGTCCGGCCGGTGGTCACGCCGGCCGCGGCCGGCGAGTCCACGCTCGAGATGAAGAGCTCGTCGGCCCAGAAGTAATCGTCGGCCTCGCCTCCGATCGGGATCCCGATCGTTTCGAAGACGGCCCGATAGAACTTCTTGCTTGCCGCTAGGTCGGCCACGACGAGCTGAACATGATCGATGAGGCGCCCGCGATAGATCTCTCGAATTTCCATCGCCTCGGGATACCGCACATCGCCCCCGGTGCAAGCAGACTCATTCGAGCTCATCGGCTCGCGGGCTGCGCGCGACGCGGTGTTGGCGCCGCGCGCCCGCGAGCTCAGCCGATCTTGAAATTGATCGACTTCGGCCGCGTCAGGTGCATGAACCCGAGCGTCGAGAGCGTCGCGCCCTTGCCGCTGTTCTTCGCGCCCGTCCACGGGAGCGCCGGATCCAGGGTGTCACACTGGTTCATGTAGACCGTGCCGACGTCGAGCTCGCGCGCGAGCCGCGCGGCGCGCTCGCGGTCGCGCGTCCAGACCGACGCGGTGAGCCCGAGATCGCTGTCGTTCATCAGCGCGAGCGCCTCCTCGTCGGACGAGACCGGCACGATGGGCAGCACCGGCCCGAACGACTCGATGCGCATCACGTCGAGATCGGGCGCCGTGTCCACGAGGAGCGTCGGCTCGAAGAAGCGGCCGCGGCCGTCGACCTGGGTCGCCCGACCGCCGCAGAGCGCCTTCGCCCCCCGGGAGAGCGCCTGCTTCACCTGCGCCTCCAGGAACGCCGGCGCGTGAGGCTGCGCCATCGGACCCAGGTTCGTCCGCTCGTCGGTCGGATCGCCGAGGACGTAACGCTTCATCAGCTCCAGCGCGGCCTCCACGAACTTCGGATAGAGGTCGCGGTGCACATACGCGCGCTCGACAGCGCAGCAGCTCTGTCCGGCGTTGTAACAGGCGCCGTCGACGATCCCGTCCACCGCCTTCTCCAGGTCCGCGTCGGCCGCGACGTAGGCGCCGTCCTTCCCGCCGAGCTCCAGGCCGGCGTCGACGGCCACCTTCTTCGATGTGGCCGCATAGATCCGGCGTCCGCCTTCGACGGAACCGGTGAAACCGACGAAGTTGACCCGCGGGTCCGACGCGATGCGCTCGGACGTGGCGTGGTCGCAGTGGAAGGCCTGGACGAGGCCGGGCGGCGCGCCGGCCTCCGCGAACGCCGTCGCGAAGTGCTCTCCGCAGAGCGGCGAGCGCGGCGAGTGCTTGAGCAGCACCACATTGCCCGAGAGCACCGCGGGGATGACCACGTTCACGGCGGTGAGGAGCGGATAATTCCAGGCGGGGAGATTGAAGACCACGCCGAGCGGAGCGCGCACGATCCGCCGCTCGAGCCCGGGGAGCTCCGGTAGGATCACATCGGCGAGCGCGCCCTCGGCGATCGAGATCATGTGCCGGGCTCGCTTGGCCATCCCCGCGACTTCATTGCGGGATTGACGCAGGGGCTTGCCCATCATGCGGGTGATGTCGGCGGCGATCGACGGGGTGTTGGCCTCGATGTGCTCGACCGCGCGCTGGCACAGGGCGGCGCGCTCGGCGATGGATGTGCGCGAGAAGCGCCGCGCGGCGGCGGTCGCGGTGTCGAGGAGCCGGTCGACGGCGGCCTCGTCTGCAAGAGGCCGGCGGACGGCTTCCTCGAGGGTATACGGGTTGTCGATCACGAGGTCGGACATGGCGGGGAGATTAACCCAGTTCCCTGGGGGGCCAAGCGTCGTCTAGACTCGGGGCGAATGCGCGCCACCGCGGCAGGTCTATCCGACGTCGGCAGGGAGCGGGTCCACAACGAGGACCGATACATCCTCCTCCCCGAGTTCAACGTCTACGTCGTCGCGGATGGCATGGGCGGGCACGAGGCCGGCGAGGTCGCGAGCCGGATCGCCGCGAGCGCCATCGCCGGCTACTTCCGCGAGGCGAACGGCAAGCGGCGCAAGGCGTCGACCGGCGACAGGCTGCGCGCCGCCGTGACGTACGCGAACGCGCGCATCTTCGCGCACGCCGACGACTCCCGGTTCTACCGCGGGATGGGGACCACGGTCGTCGCCGCGGCGTTCTCGCCGCGGGAGCGGAAGTTCTACGTCGCCCACGCCGGCGACAGCCGCTGCTACCTCCTCCGCAACGGCGATATCTCGCAGCTGACCCGCGACCACTCGCTCATCGCGGACGCGCTCCTCGAGCGGCCCGACCTCACGGAGCGCGACCTCGCCTACCTGCCCCGCAACGTCATCACGCGGGCGCTCGGCATCGGCCCCAGCGTCGACATCGACCTGCGCGCGGAGCGCGTCGAGGCGGGCGACGTGTTCCTCCTCTGCTCCGACGGCCTCCACGGGCTCGTGGACGATCGCGAGATCGCGCGCATCGTCGAGGACAACGCCGTGCTCGCCGACGCGTGCGGCAAGCTCATCGACTGCGCCAACGAGAACGGTGGCCGCGACAACATCACCGCCGTGCTCATCCGGATCGAGGAGACGGCATCGGCGTCGTGGAGCCAGCGCCAGGGCGTCAAGAGCCGCAGCGTGCGGTAGCATCGGGCTGCGTGCGGAGGGAGCCGGGAGCACGCCGCGTCATCACGTGAGCGGCGCCGCGCCCCTGCCGCCTGCAAGTGGGCTGAAGACAAGGGAGGTCATGCATGCGAACCAGGTGGATCGGGATGGGGCTCTTCGTCGGCGCGCTGCTCGCGTGGGGCTGTGGCGGCGCGGCGCTCGGCGAGGCGTGCGACGAAGAGGGCGCGGAGGGCGAGTGTGAGGACGGCTCGGTCTGCGGCAAGCCCGACGACAGCGCGGCGCTCGAGTGCCTGAAGACGTGCGTCGAGCAGACGGACTGCCCCGCGGACCAGGAGTGCAACGGGATCACCGGCTCGGACCTCAAGGCCTGCAGGCCGAAGTAGGGGAGGGCGCGGCGTGCCGGCCGCGAGCGCGGCGCGCCGGCCGCGAGCGCGGCGCGCCGGCCGCGAGCGCGGCGCGCCGGCCGCGAGCGCGGCGCGCCGGCCGCGAGCGCGGCGCGCCGGCCGCCGCGCTCAGAGCACGCCGGCGTGCGCGCGATCGAGCAGGCCGTCCATCACCTCGAACAGCTGCCGGTTGCCGTCCTGGGAGTAGCCCGCGAGCTTCTCTTCACAGGCCGGGATGGCCTTCACGAAATCCGCGACGACGGCCGGCTCGTCCAGCGAATCGGCGCCGCGGCCGAACCCCTCGCGCTCGAGGTAGCGGGCGTTGAGCACCTGCTCGAACTGGCGGCCGAGGGGGACGGCGAGCATCGGCTTGCGCAGGTAGACCGCCTCCCCCATCAGCGTGAACCCGCCGCCGGCGATGACGGCGCGGCACGACGCGAGGTCGTCGATGAAGCCCTCCTCGCTGAAGGGGCGGTAGCGGAGGTTGCCCTCGACCTGCTCCTCCGTGATGTTCCGGCGCATCCCGTAGATGCGGCACTCGAGCCCGGTCTTCGCGAGCGTCGCCGACAGCGCGTCGTTCCCCTCGGCGGTCTGGTAGACGAGCAGGTGCTCCCCGGGGCGGCGGTTCGCGGCGATGATCTCGGGGCGGAGGATCGGCGGCACCAGCGTCGTCTCCTGCTTGCGGACCGGCGGGCGGAAGAACGTGGCGATGACGTAATGGTTGCAGAACGGCAGCTTGCTCTTCACGAACGCGCGCGTGAGCTGGAACCCCGCCTCGTGGCCGGCGAGGATCTCCGCGTCGTGGGTGCACCGGTTGATGATCTGCATGTTGTCGACCGAGAGGATCGGCAGCCGGTGGAGCTTGGCGTAGAGGTACGTCCACGACTCGAAGTCGCTGACGGTGAGCTCGGGGCGAAAGTCCTTGATGAGCTCGAAGTACGCGGCGATGTTCTTCGGCGTGCCCGTCGCGCCGGAGAGCACGTTGGACCAGAGCGTCTTGCCGCGCCGGACCCGGTTCTCCTCGTAGATCATGTGGAGCCCGTGGATGCGGTTCACCCCCGCGAAGCGCCTGGACAGGAAGTCGGTCGCCCTGCCCGACGCCATGATCTCGAGCTCGTGTCCCTGCGCGAGCAGGTGTTCGATCACGACGCGCGAGCGCATGGCGTGCCCCATCCCTTCGCCGACGACGCCATAGAGGATCTTCATGACGCGCGAGTGTAGCGGGGGCTTTGGGGCGTTCGGAAGGAAACGGCGGCGCCGCGGCGCGGGCGGCGCGTGCGGCGGCCGAGCGCAGGCGGCGCCGCGGCGCGGGCGGCGGGCGTGACGCCCCGCCGCCGGATCTGGAGCGAGCTGCTGCCGCTCGAGGTGGTGCGGGCGCCCGGGACGCTCGCGCTGCTGCGGAGGTATGCGCTGGAGCTCTCGATCGCGGTGCGGCCGGAGACCGCGGCGGGGCTGCCGGATCTCGTGGCGGCGTGCGCGGACGCGGGGGTGGCGGTCGCGGTGTGGCCGATGATCGCGGACGAGGACGGGCGCTGGGCGAGCGCCGGCAACGCGGCGGCGTTCGGCGCGTTCGTCGCGCGGCTGCTGGACGCGCTCGACGCGCGGCGCCTGGCCGCGGCGGAGGTCGTGTTCGATCTCGAGCCGCCGATCGAGGCGGTGCGGCGGGCGCTCGCAGGGGGGCGCGGCGCGCTCGATCTGCTCGGCGGTGGGCCGCGGGGAGCGCGAGCGAGCCCGCGGTGGGAAGAGGCGCAGCGCGCGTACGTGGAGCTGGCGGGCGCGGTGCACGCGCGCGGGGTGGCGACCTCGGCCGCGATCGTGCCGCTCGTCTTGACCGACGGGCCGGCGCGCGGCTGGGAGCGGCTGCTCGGGACGCCCGTGTCCGCGCCGCCGTGGGGGCGCGTCGGCGCGATGCTGTACACGTCGCTGTTCGAGGGGTATTCGCGCGGCGCGCTCGGCCGGGAGGACGCGCTCGCGCTGCTCGCCTGGGGGGGCCGCGCCGCCGCCCGGCGGTTCGGTCCGAGGGCGGGCGCCTCGCTGGGCGCCGTGGGCAAAGGCGCGCTCGGCGACGAGCCGGTCTACCGCTCGGTCGCCGAGCTCCGCGAGGACGTGGCCGCCGCGGTGGCGGCCGGGGTCCCGGATCTCTCGCTGTTCGACCTCGGCGGGGTGCTGGCGCGGCCGCCGGCCGAGGCCTGGCTCGAGGCGTTTGTCGCGCCGCCGGCCGAGGTGAGGTTGCCGCGGGAGACGCTGCGGGCGCGCGGCGTGATCGCGGCCGCCGCGCTCGTGGGTCGGGCGGCGGGCTGCGCTCGCCGGCTCACCTCGCCCTGACGGCGATCACCCGTGGTGTGACTTGCCCTGGCCGCGGTAGCGCTTCCAGTGATGCCGCTTGTTCTTGTTCTTCGGCCTGCTGTTGCCGGACAGGCCGATAGACGTCTTCTTCGTGTGCACTGACATGGCCCCGTCATGGCGCCGAGACGGGGCGGGCGACAGGGGTCACGAGCTCCGGCGCCGCTCGGGCCGGACCGCCGGGCTGAGGAGGCAACGACTTCCCTGAGGGTCAGGGCGGGGCGCTCCTGGCGACCTGGCGGTTCGTCCCCCATCGCCGGAAAGCTCAGACGCTCTCGCGATCGGGCGCTCTCGCGGCAGGCGGCTCCGCTGCGCTGACCGCCACGGCCGCCTGCAGGCTCGGCGCCGCCTCGGCGGCGCCCGCGGAGGCATGCCGGATGCGCCGTTTCGTCTGCACGATGTGCACGATCTGGTCGAGGATCACGGCGACGAGGATCACGGCGCCGATGATGATGAAGGTCCAGTTCGGGTCCAGGCGCCAGATGCGTTGGATGCGGTCAGCGTCCTCGTACGGCAGCTGAAACATGTTGATGCCGTTGTCGATGACGCGCATCACCGCGGAGCCGATGATGATGCCGAGCACCGTGCCTTCACCCCCGCGAAGCGAGCAGCCGCCGAGCACGGCCGCGGCGATCGCGTACATCTCGTACGCGATGCCGACCTGCTGCGACATCTGCCCGATGTACGACGCGTAACAGACGCCGGCCACGCCGCCGAGGCCCGCCGAGATCACATAGGTAGACGTCTCCACCCGCTTTACGTTGATACCGGAGTACTCGGCCGCGTCGCGATTGCCGCCGATCGCGTAAACGTAACGGCCGAACACCGTGAAGTGCAGCGCGTAGGCCGCCACGCCGCTCACGGCGAGGAACATCAGCAGCGGATACGGGACGAGCGCGTCGCTCCCGCTCTTGAGCAGCCCGCCGTTCGCGAGGGTGAGCAGCGGCGAGCCACCGAGGCTCAGCGTGCCCCCCCCGGCGATGGTCTGCGAGACGCCGCGCAGGAACAACATGCCGCCGAGCGTGACGATGAACGGCTGCAGCTTGAGCCGCGTGATCAAGAGGCCCTGGCCGAGACCGAACAGCAGCGCCACGCCGAGCGCCACCGGAATGCCGATCCACAACGGGTAACCCAGGCCGCCGAGCTGGCTCGACGAGAGCTTGGCGATGAGGACGCCCGTCAGGCCGATCACGGACCCGATCGACAGATCGATGCCGCCGGCGATGATGACGAACCCGATGCCGATCGCGAAGATCCCGAGCATCGAGATCTGCCGCAGGGTGTTGATCGAGTTCGACTGCCCGAGAAAATCCGGGTTCGAGATGTAGAGGCCCAGACACATCACGACGAGCGCGATGGTCATCCCAAGCTCGCGCCTCACGACAGATCCTCCTTGTCGGCGTGGCCCGTCATCAAGGTCGCGATCCGCTCCTGGCTGAGCCGTTCCCGCGGCAATACGCCCTTGATGCGCCGCTCGTGCATGACGGCGACGCGATCGCTCATTCCGATGATCTCTTCCATGTCCGAGCTGACCATCAAGATCGTGATGCCTTCATCCGCGAGGGCGGTCATGTGGCGGTAGATCTCGGCCTTGGCGCCGACGTCGATGCCCCGCGTCGGCTCGTCCAGGATGAGCACGCGCGGGTTCATGGCCAGCCATTTCCCGAGCACCACCTTCTGCTGGTTTCCGCCGGAGAGGTTCACGACGGGCTGACGGATGCCGGGCGTCTTCGTCCTCAAGCGCTCCACCTCCGATTCGGCGACCCGGCGCTCCGTCTCCCTGTTCAGGAAGCCCCAGCGGCTGTAGTTGCCGATGTCGGGCAGGGAGGTGTTCTCTGCGACGCTGAGCGGCAGCACGAGGCCGTGGCGCTTGCGATCCTCCGGCGCCAGGTACACGCCGCGGTCGATGGCGTCCCTGGGTTTTCGAGGAGCAAACTCCTTGCCTTCGAGCGTCATGCGTCCCCCGAGCGCCGGCGTGACCCCGAAGATCGTCTGCATGAGCTCCGTGCGGCCCGAGCCGACCAGGCCGGCGAAGCCGAGGATCTCCCCGCGTCCGGCCGAAAAGGAGATCTGCGCGGGCGCGCCGGGCACGACGAGCCCTTCGACCACCAGCACGGGCTCGGTCGATGTACGGGGCCGTTTCTCCGGGAAGTAGTGCGCGCTGAGCTCGCGGCCCACCATCATGGAGACGATCCGTTCGCGCGTCGCTCCCGCGCGCGTGAGGTCTCCGACGTGGCGGCCGTCGCGCAGGACCGTCACCCGGTCCGCCAGCGTCATGACCTCTTCCATGCGGTGCGAGATGTAGACGATGCCGATGCCGTCCGCCCGGAGCTTGCGGATGATCCCGAAGAGATGCTCGGACTCACCGCTCGTGAGCGACGAGGTCGGCTCGTCCATGATGAGGATGCGCGCGCTCAGGGCGAGCGCCTTGGCGATCTCGACCATCTGCATCTGACCGGCGGTCAACGCGGACACCGGGGTCGAGGGCGAGAGCCGCAAGCCCACGCGCAGGAGCAGCTCCCTGGCGCGGGCGGCCATGTCGCCCTTCGGCAGCGGACGGAGGAGCAGCCCTGTCGCGCCGCCTTCGTTGCCGAGGAAGATGTTGGCCGCGATGTCCAGGTTCGGCGCCAGCATCAGCTCCTGATGGATGAGCGCGATGCCGAGGCGCTTGGCGGCGCGCACGCTCTCGATGGCGACGTTCTTCCCGTCGATGCGGATCTCGCCTTCGTCGGGTTGCAGGGCGCCCCCGAGGATCTTCATGAGCGTGCTCTTGCCGGCGCCGTTCTCGCCCATGAGGGCCAGCACCTCGCCCGGCTTCAGCGAGAGAGAGACGCCCTGGAGCGCGACCACGCCGGCAAACCGCTTGGTGATCGCGCGCATCGCGAGCAGATCCGGAGCGGACGCTGTCACGCTCACTTCTTCATTTCGGCGAGCTGCTGTTTGAAGGTCGCCACGTTGGTCTTTTCGATCACGTCGATGCCGGTGTCGATGCTCTTGTTGGCCGGGATCTGCCCCATCGCCGTGCCGGGCTTGACCGAGAGCTCATGCGCCCACTTGCTCGCCAGGTAACCGAACTGAAACGGCTTCTGGACGACCGTGGCCGAGATCGTGCCGTTCTCGATGGCGGTGAGCGTCTCCTCTTCCTCGTCGAACACCGCCGCGAGGACCTTGCCCTTCTTCCCGAGCGCCTCGATGGCCGCCGCGATGGCGGGGCCGTTGTAAGACCACAGGCCTGCGACGAGCTTCAGGTCCGGGTGCGCGTTGATGATGTCCTCCACGTTGGAGCGCGCCTTCGCGCGGTCGGTGTTGTCCTCGCGCTTGTCGACGATCTCGATGTTCTTGCCGGCGATCGCGTCCTGAATGCCTTGCAGGCGCTGCTTCGCGTTGTCCGCGGAGAGCGTGCCGACGAACACGGCCATCTTGCCGCCGTCCGGGAGGAGCTTCACGATGTGGGCGCCGAGCGCCTTGCCGGCCTCGTGGTTGTTGGTGCCGATGTAGAGCAGTCGGCTCGACGCCGGGGCGTCCGAGTCGAACGTGATGAGCTTGCTCTTCTCGGCCACCTTGTTGAGCACCGGGACCTGATCGGCCGGCGCGATGGCGCTCACGGCGATGGCGTCGTAGCCCTGACTCGAAAGGTTCTCGAGGATCTGGTTCTGCTCCTCCGTGGTGCCGTTCGACGGCATCTTCACGTCGACCTGGACCTTGCTCTCTTGCTCATATTTCCGGACGCCCGCCTGGGCGATCTTCCAGAACTCGGACGCGTTGTTGGTGACGAAGGCGAGCTTGACGATCTTCGGCTTCGAGCCGCCCCCCTCGGCTGGCGCGGCGCCCGTCCCCTCGCTCTTCTCGTTGCACCCCGTCATCGCGAGCAGCGCCAACAGGAAGGGCGCCACGGCCGCCCAACCCTTGCCCCAGGACTTCGTCTCTTTCACGGCTGGTCTCCTTGCTGATTCACTCTCAAGAACGTGTCGACATCACGCGTGGCGTCGCCCTTACCCGGCCGTTGTCCCCGTGATCTGCCGCAAAGCTGGCGGCGCGTTCTTCCCACAGTGCGCCCCGGTGGCTGGGGTCTACCCTCCGCGTCCCTGGAGGCCGAACCACTCCTCGGTCTCTACCATCGGAATGGATCTGGAGGACAAAGGACGCCCGCGGGAATGCACTGTGAACGTTCACATTTTCGGTGTCAACTACGATCGGTGGGTGCTCTGCGCGCGGGACGTCACGGGTTAAGGCTGATCGAAGAATTGTCAGGGCACGGGAACGCGCGGTCGCCCGGTGCGATCAGGGGCGTTGCGCCTGCCGAAGGCGCGCAGGGTCTGCGACTCAGCACATCGAGCACGCGCTGAGATGACGGCGCTGGGCGATTTCTGTCGACTGGCAGGAAGTTGCCGTTCTTCCGGTACGTGCTTTGGCGACCCTCGCGCAGCGTGTGATAGGTTGGTGCGGTTCGAACATATTTGTCTTGCGGCATTGGCTTGAGCGCGCGGAGGTGCCTGTGAATCGAAGCAAGCGGTGGGTCGTCGACGCGACCTGGGTGATGTCCGTCCCAGCGGCGCGTGCCCGGACGGGGGTGGCGCTCGGCGTGGTGCTCGCGGCCGCGGCGTGCGGTCAGGAGGGCGGCGACCCCGATGCGATCGCGGGGAGCGGCGGGTGGGGGACGGGCGGCGCGCTCGCGACAGGCGGAGCCTCGGAGACGGGCGCCGGGGTCGGCGGCGCGGAGAGCACCGCGAGCGGCGGCGCAGCGGGGGACGGCGGAGCAGGCGGGGAGGGCGACGGCGCGGAGAGCACCGCGAGCGGCGGCGCGCCGGGGGACGGCGGAGCGGCCGGGGAGGGCGGTGGCCCGGGCAGCGGCGGCGCGGGCGGAGCGCCCGAACGGTGCAGCAGGGCCGCGGCCTGCGGGACGCACAAGTGGGCGTGCTGGCCCATGCCCAACCCGGCGGGCAGCGGCCTGCCCAACCCCGCGAGTTATACCGATGTGGGGGGCGGCGTGGTGCGCGACGAGGTCACATGCCTCGAATGGCAAGAGACCCCTCCTTCCGAGGCGTACACGTGGGAGCAGGCGATCGGCTATTGCGACGACCTGACGCTCGGCGGGTTCTCCGACTGGCGCCTTCCGACGCGCATCGAGATGACGTCGATCGTCGACTTCACCCGGAGCCCGGCCATCGACAGGGGCGCGTTCCCGGGGGCGCGCGGGGGCTTCCACAAGACGTCGTCCGACTGGATCCTCACCATCCGGCAGGCCGGCGCCGGCGCGGGGCGCGACTATGCCTGGGCCTTCAACCTGAGCGACGGGATCGTCAGCAACGCCTACTCCAAGGCGACCGCGGCGAGCCTGCGCTGCGTGCGAGGCAACGGCGAGGGCGAGGCGCCGAGCAGCCCGGCCGTGGCCCCGCCCGACCAGTATGCCGTCGTGTCGCCCGGCGAGGTGATGGACATGTACACAGGCCTCGTCTGGCAGCAGGGGTATTCGCCGGCCACGCTCGCCTGGACCGAGGCGGAGAGCTACTGCGCGACGCTCGATCTCAACGGCCACACGTGGCGCCTGCCCAGCATCCGGGAGCTCGCGACCCTGGTCGACGAGGCGCAGGTGGCGCCGTCGATCAACCGCACGATGTTCCCCGACACGCAGTACGGCGCCCGCAGCAACGACTGGTACTGGAGCTCCCACGCGGCCGTGGGGAACGCCTCGGCGGCCTGGGCGCTCAACTTCGACGATGGCTTCACCGGGTTCAACGCCGGAGAGAGCGGCAAGTGGAACCATTTCACGGCCGCGTGGGTGAAGTGCGTGCGCTGAGGGCGCCCCCGCGGCCGTCGCGCTCCGCCCGGGGAGAGCGCGGCGGCGACGGCCGGTGCCGCGGCGCCTCGTTTCGGTGGCGCGCTGCCGCCGGCGTCGGATAGCTTGGCTCGGGTGAGCACGAGCACGCCGCCGGCGCGCCCTCGCCTCGCCGCCCACGTGCTCGCGCGGCGCCACCTGGTCGGCGAGGAGGAGCGCGTCATCCTCCACGATGCCCGCACCGGGCAGCTGCTGCAGCTCGGCCCACGGGAGTGGGTCCTGCTCTCCGCGGCCGACGGGACGCGCGACGTCGAGGGCATCGTCATCGCGGCGGCCCGCGAGGGCGCACACGCGCGTGTGCCCGCGGCGCAGGCGTTCTTCGCAGAGCTCCACGCCGCGGGGCTGCTGGGAGCGGATGACGCCGGCGAGGACGCGGGGCCCTGGAGCGCCGTGGCGCCCGCGGCGCCCGCGCTCGACCCGGGGGAGCGCGATCCCCGCGAGCGCCCGCTGGAGGTGCTGCCCGACTTCAGCCTGCACTGCGACGGCCGCGGGAGCTGCTGCCGGATCTACGCCTCGATCCTCTTCGATCCCGAGGAGGCCGCGCGGGCGCGGGCATTGCGCCCCGACGTGCTGAGCGGGGGCGCGCGCCACGAGCGGGTCTTCACGCCGGAGCGCGGGACGTGGCCGTGCGCGGCCTCCGTCGTGGCGATGCGGGACGGCCGGTGCGCCTACCTCGAGGGCGAGGGGCGCTGCTCGCTCCACGCGAAGGGCGGGCCCGAGGCCAAGCCGCTCGGGTGCCGCACCTTCCCGACCAGCTTCATCGACGACGGCGAGTCGGTGCGCGTCTCGGTCGCCGTGGAGTGCGCCTGTGTGCTGGCCAGCGTTGGCCGCCCCGGCGGCGCGCCGCTGCTCGATCCGCGGCTCGTCACGCGGGGGGATCTGGACGAGCGCATCGACGTCGCCCGGCTGCCGGACCGCGCGCAGGTGGCGCCCGGCGCGACCGCCTCCCGCGCCGAGGTCGTCGCCTGGTCGCGGCGCCTCGCCGCGGCAACGCCCCCGCCCGACGTCGCCGCGGGCCTCTTCTCGCTCGCCGCCGCGCTCGAGGTCGAGGGCCTCGCCGAGGGGGCGATCGCGCGCTTCGAGCGGCCCGATCCGCTGGATCCGGCGGCGCTCGCGCCCTGGCTCGCCGCGCTCCACGGCCGCGCGGCGCGGCGGGCGCGCGAGGACGCCGCCTGGCGGAGCGAGCGGGACCTCGCCCGGAGGGCCACGCGGTGGATCGCGGACGCGACCCTGGCGCTCGGCGAGCCCGACCTGCTCGCTGCGCTGCTGCTCTCGCCCGTGCGCGCGCCCGACCGGGAGCGCTTCGCCCTCCGCGCGGCCTTGCATGGCCACCGCCTGCTCGGGGCGCTGCCGCTCTCGCTGGCGCTCCGCGATCGCGCCGTGCGGCTCGTCGTGGCCCGGGCGCTGCCGGCGGTCGTCGCCGGGGAGGGCGCGGACGACCCGGCCTGCGCCGAGCCGATCGCGCTCGTGGAGGCGGCGCTGCGCGGCCACGGCCTCGACGCTTACGCCGCCGAGGCGGCCATGGCCGGGTGATCGCGCGCGCCACCGTCGAACTCGGAGAGACATCGCCTCCGATCCTGTCGATAATGCGTCCGCGATGAGCCAGCCCCCGCTCGACAACAAGACGGACTTCGCCGCGCACCCACAGCTGCTCGTCGACCGGGACGGCGAGCAGCTGGTCACGATCGTCAAGGCGAGCTTCGAGCTCCAGGGCGACGGCAGCCTCGAGCTCGCGCCCCCCGAGCGCACGCGCGGGGTCCGCCTCGCCGACCTGCCCTGGGAGGAGAAGAAGCCCGAGAGCGTCGCGTACCCCGCCGACGTCTGCCTGTTCAAGCCGGCGACCGACGTGATCTTCGTGGCCACGGCGTACGCGCCGAACGGCAAGGCCGTGCCTTCCTTCGACGTGCGCGTCGAGGTCGGCCCGCTCAAGAAATCGCTCGTCGTGTTCGGCAAGCGGCTCTGGGTGGACAAGGGCGCCGCCCTCACCGCGCCGGCGCCCATCGAGCAGATCGACATGCGCTACGACCACGCCTGGGGCGGGCGGGACGACGACGATCCCGCGGCGCCCCTCGAGGAGCCGCGCAACCCGATCGGCACGGGCGTCACGCGCGCGCCGGCCTCGCTCACCCACCAGCCGGCGCCGGCCATCGAGGATCCCTCGTACCCGATCCGGACCGCGAAGTCTGCGCCGCCGCCCGCGGGGATCGGGGCCGTCGGCCGGCACTGGGAGCCGCGCCGCGGGTATGCCGGGACGTACGACGCCGCGTGGCGGGAGAACCGCGCGCCGCTCCTGCCCGAGGACTTCGACCACCGCTTCAACCTCTGCGCCTCGCCGGGCCTCATCGCGGATCCGCCGCTCGCGGGCGGCGAGCCGGTGCGGGCGCTCAACCTCACGCCCGAGGGGGCGCTCAGCTTCGAGCTCCCGAAGGTGCAGGTCGAGATCGAGTTCCACGTGAAGGATCGCGCGCCGGTCGCCTTCGCGCCCCACCTCGACACCGTGCTCGTCGACCTCTACGCCACCGGCCCGCAGAAGCCGGTGGCCGTCGAGATGGTCTGGCGCGCGCACGTCAAGGCGCCCCGGCGGATGAAGGACGCGCGCGTGATCGTGCGCGAGCGGGGGCGGGCGTGAGGCCCCTCGCCGTCATGGTGGCCGCGGGCGCGGTCACGCCCGTCGGGCTGCGCTCGATCGACACCGCGTTCTCCCACCGCGCCTCGGCCGCGGCGATGCGCGAGTCGCCGCTCGTGGACGGGCAGGGCGAGCCCGTCACGATGTGCTTCCTGCCCACGCTCGATCCGCGGGTCACGGGCGCGGCGCGCGCCGTCCTGCTCGCGGAGCGCGCGCTCCGCGAGGCGCTCGAGAAGCTCGGCCCCGCGGCGCGGGGGCTGCGCATGCAGATGGGCCTGTGCCTCGACGAGCACCTCGGGCAGCGGCCGCCGGGCGGCGAGGCCCCGGCGCAGCGGGTCGCCGCCGAGCTCGCCGCGCGGGCGCAATCGTACGGGTGCGCGCCGGAGATCGCGGTCAAGGTCTCGACGCGCGGCCCCGCGGCGCCGGGGTTCTTGCTGCCGGAGCTGTGCGACGCGCTCGCGCGAGGCACGATCGACGCGGCGCTGCTCGGCGGCGTGCACACCGATTACGACCCCGCGCGTATCGCCGCGCTCGACGCCGCGGGCCGGCTCTTCCGGCCGGACAACCTCGACGCCCTCGTCCCCGGCGAGTGCGCGGCCTTCGTGGTCCTCACGCGCCCCGACGTCGCGCGGCGCGCGCTCCTCCGCGAGCTCGGGCAGATCGTCGGCCTCTCCACCGCGCATGAGAGGGCCCGCCCGGACAATGACGAGTCCGCGTTCCAGGCCACGGGCCTCACCGCCGCGCTCCGCGCCGCGCTCGCGCCGCTCGCCGAGCGCGGGCTGCGCGCCGGCTGGGTGCTCACCGATATCACCTTCGAGACCTTCCGCCATTTCGAGCTCCAGGCCGCGTCGGTGCGTACGCAGCAGCTCTTCTGCGATCCGCAGCAGCTGGAGTGCCCCGCCCAGCGGATCGGCGCGCTCGGCGCCGCGGCCATGCCGCTGCACCTCGCGATCGCGTCGGAGGCGTTCGCGCGGGGCTTCGCGCCGCACCCGTGTGCGGTCTCCCTCGCCGGGAGCGACGGCGGGGAGCGCGCGGCGATGGTGGTCGTGGCGCCGGGGTGACGGCGCAACACGGCGGACCATGTCCAGGTGCAGCCACCGAACGGGACGACCGCCGAACTGTGGCGCCCACGAGGGATGCGGCGGTGGTGGGGTACTTTGGCTGAAGGTGGGGTCACTTGAACCGCCAAGTCGCCATAAGACGCCAAGATTTAAGAGGATTTCTTCGCGTCTTATGGCGACTTGGCGGTTTCATCATTCCGGCGCGGAAAATTCTCCCGCCACCTGTCGACGCCGCCTCGGAGAATTGAGATGCAGCCGTAGGTTGTCGGCACGATAAGTCGACACCAGGCCTACCGGTAGCGACCGGGCCAGCTGTCCGCCCAATGGGTACCAGCGAGCTCGGCGCATTGCGTTTCGACCTCCGCTGTTGTGCAGTTACCCCTGGCAGGCTGAGCTCGACCGTGCTGCTTCTCGCACGCGTTCGCAGCTGCGAAGAAGTTCCGCCAGTAGAGGGGACCGCGATTATCGGAGCACGACGTGGAGCGCGCCCGGCTGTCTATCGATTCCGGGGCGGTATCCCCGCACATCTGCAGGACACACCCAGCCTGGCAGGCTTCTCCCAGCTCTGCCGGCACGTGTTCGCAGGGCGATAGATCCTTTCCGGGGGCGCACCACTGGAGGGTTTGCGCCAGCTCTTTCGTGCATGGCGGACCGTAGGACACTCCCTTGGGTTCGTCGCGGCACCCGGGCGCGAAGGCGACGAGCAGGAGCACGAGCGCGATGGTCGATGCGTTCATGCCTCTTGCTTAGCATGGGCATGAGGCGCGGATCGACGCCGCGCGGCGTTCGCGCGGCTCGCCGCGAGAGCACGAAAGCCCCCTGTGTGAGAGTAGTTGTCGTTGCTCGGGGATCCGCTCACCGACCCGACCGCAAAATAGCGGGGTCGTTTGCGCCCGCAAAAGTGGGGTAATTGCCCCACTACCTGTCGACTCCCTCCCCGGAGAATTGAAACTCAACCCGCAGGTGGTCGACACCTTTCGCCGGAGCCCGTCGCCGGCCGGCACCTTGGCCCGATCGCGCGCCGCGCCGGCCACCCCGCGCGGCGCCGTGCAGCGCAGGAACCTGCTCCCCTTGGCGGTGTCGAAAGGCACCATGCCCAGGCCTTCCCTTCCGCTCGCCGGCCTCCTCCTCGTCGCCTCCCTCGGCGCCGCCGCGACCTCCGACGCGGCCACGGATGGCCGCGATGCGGTCGCCCGCGGCCTCGACCTCTTCCTTCACGCGCCCGACCGCGGCGCGCCCGGCGCCACCCTTCCGGTGCAGGTCCTCGCGCTCGGCTTCCCCACCGCGGTCACGCTCCGGCCGCTCGAGGCGGTCACCGTGGAGGCGACCTGGGATCCCGAGCACCTCGGCAAGGTCAGCGCCGTCCCGCCGCCCGTGCGGGTCACCACCGACGCGAAGGGGCGCGCTCACCTCGACGTCCCGATCCCGGAGGGGCCCGAGCGCGAGCTCCGGCTGCTGCTCGGCGTGCGCGCCGGAGACCGGCAGCGGACGCGGACGCTCACCGTGCACCGACTGGCGCCGCTCCAGGTCGACCTGCACGTCCCTGACACGCGCGTGGTGCCGGGCAGCGCGATGTCGGCGTGGATCACGGTGCAGAGCCAGGCCTCGGGGCAGCCGGCCCCGCGGGTCCCCGTGGAGGTCAGCCTGCTCGAGGGCGGCGTCGCCCGGCACACGGCCGTGGTCACGACCGACGCGGCCGGCGTCGCCATGACGCGCGTGCCCGTCCCCTGGATCGACGCGCCCGGCTGGCGCTGGATCCTCCGCGCCCGCGCGCGGAGCGCGGCGGGGGCCTCGTCGAACGCCGCGGAGATCTCCCTCTCGCCGCGCGAAGAGACGCCCGGCGCCCCGCAGATGCTGGCCGAGTGGTCCGAGCAGGATCTGCGCGCCGGGGATCGCGCAAGCTACGTGATCCGGATCCGCGATGGCGCCGGCCAGCCCGTGGCCGGGCTGCCGGTGCGGACCTGGATCGGGCCGAAGGGCACGAGCCCGCCCGAGGACAGGGCCGCGTGGGAGAAGCTCACCACGCCCGCGCGCACCGACGCGGCCGGCGAGGTCCGCGGCGCGGCCGTGGCGCCCACCACCGTGGTGCAGGGCGCGGGGACCACGCTGCGCGTCGTCGCGCGCGCGACGTTCGAGGGGCACGCGCTCGAGCGCGAGGCCACCGTCTCCGTGGAGAGCCCCACCTCGGAGGCGACGCTGCTCCCCGAGGCGGGCGCGATCGTTCCGGGCGTCGCTCAGCGCATGCTCCTGCGCGTCCGCGATGCGCGGCGGAAGCCGGTGCAGGGCACCTTCACCGTCGAGGGCGACGGGCTCCAGGCCGCCGTGACCACCGACGCGTACGGCGAGGCCGAGGTGACCTGGGACGCGCCCGTCGAGCTCGGGGCCTTCCGCAACGTCGGGCCGTGCGCTGGCGGCGTCGCGGCGGCGGTGCGCGTGCGGCCATCAGGCGAGCTCCCGGCGCTCGCGTCGCGGCGCGAGCCGTTCGCGCTGTGCGTCTCGGTCGATCGCGACGCCTCGGCGCTGCTCCGGCCCGAGCGGCTCCTCGCCCGCGCCGGCGACGCGCTCCCGCTCCGCGTGATCGACGCCGGCGGCGCGGGCCCGCGCGCTGGCGGGCGGCCGGAGGGCGGCAGCGCAGCGGACGGCGCCGGCTGGAGCGTGATCGTCCAGGCAGGCAACTCGGCCCGCGCGGCGAGCGCCTGGATCGCCGGCGGCCCGGAGGGCGGCGCGCTCGGCCTGCCCGAGGGCGCGGCCGGCGTCTGGACGCTCAGCGCCGCCGCTCCCCGGCCGGGCGCCGCCGCGCGGCAGGCCGGCGGCGCGGTGCTCGTCACGCCGCGCGTCCTCCCTCGGCTCGAGGCCCGCATCACGGGCGGCCGCGCGGCCCCGCGCGGCGCCGTCGACGTGGACCTCGCGCTCACCGACGGGGGCGGCCGCGGCCTGCCCGGGACCGTCGCGGCCGTCGTCGTGGATCTGCACGGCGGGGGCAGCGTCGGCGGCCTCGCGGCGCTCGACACGCGCGCGCGGCTCTGCCAGGGCATGGTCGAGCCCGAGCGCTGTGGCGCCTTCCTGCAGGGCGATCCAGCGCTCGAGCCGCTCCGGCGCGCGGAGCTCAGCGCGAGGGCGCGCGAGGCGATCGCGCCGGTGAACGATCCGGCCGGCTCCGCGCGGGCGGCGCTCGACGAGGCGTTCGGCCAGGTGCTTCGCTCGCTCGAGGGGGCGGTCTTCGAGGCCACCAGCGATCCGGAGCGGCTGCGCGACGTGCGCCGCCGCGGGCCGGGCGGCGCCTATGCGTGGAACCCCGAGCTGATGACCCTGGTCACCGCCGCCATGGATGCGCCCCCCGAGACGCCCGGCGGCGAGCCGCTCTCGCTCGCGGACCTCCTGGCGGTGGACCCGCAGGTCACGTTCGATCACGTCGCTCGCCGCGTCACCCGCCTCAAGCTCTTCCGCATCCTCGCCGCGGCGCGCGCGTTCCGGCGCGAGCGCCTGCTCGACCCGGACGAGCCGGCGCTCCGCGATCCGAACGCGCTGCTCCGCCGCCTGGTGCGCGACGCGCAGCTCGAGGAGTCGCTCCTGCTCGATCCCTGGGGCGGAACGATCCAGTTCACCCCGACGACCGCGCCGCCCGCGCCGTTCCTCACGGTGCGGCGCGGCTTCGCCCTGCACGCGCCCGGGCCCGACGGCCGGATCGGCACGGGCGACGACGTGCGCGATCCGTTCGAGCGCGTGCTGCGCTCGGGCACGCCGTACGCCAGGGCGGTCGGCGAGGATCGCCTTGTCGACGCGAAGTTCGACATGGAGGTCGGCGACGCCACGGTGTCGGCGTGGGAGAGCCTCCTGGAGGAGTTCACGGGCACGTCGCTGGGCGAGGGGATCGGTCTGGGTGGCCTCGGCCTCTCCGGCGTTGGCGCGGGCGGCGCCGGGTTCGGTCAAGGCCACGGCAAGCTGGGCGGATCCCACCGCACCTCGTCCGGCGCGCCGCGGGGCGTGTTCTTCTGGTCGCCGCCCCGGCGCACGGACAAGGACGGTCGGCTGCGGATGCGCGTCCCGCTCGGCGACGTCGAGACGACCTTCCGGCTCGTCTTCGTGGGCGTGCCGGACGGCGCCACGCCGGCCACCGCCACGCTCGACGTGCCCACCGCGCAGCCGCTCTCGGCGCGCGTGGAGGCGGGCGCCGCGTGGGTCGAGGGCGACGAGGTCGACGTCGAGATCTCGGTCCGGAACCGCTCGCCGAGGCCGCTCCGCGCGATCGTGGAGCTCACGGCGCGCGGCGTGGCCGCGCTCGCGGACCCACGGCGCCGGGCGGTGGCGGTCGACGTGCCCGCGGGGGGCGCGGCCCCGGTGCGCGCGCGGGTGCGGGCGCTGCGCGCGGGGCGGGCGGAGCTCGCGGTCGCCCTGAAGGCGCAGGGGACCCCGGGCGACACGCTCGTGCACGCGTGGGACGTGCGCCCCGCGGGCGAGCCCACCGACCTGAACATCGCCCAGATCGTCGAGGGGGGCGCCACGGCCACGCTGCGCGTCGCGGCGGACGCGCAGCGCTACCAGCCCACCGGCCGCCCGCGGCTCGTCGTCGAGCGCGGCCTCGCGGGCGCGCTCACCGCGGCGCTCGAGGCGATGGATCCCGACCGGCTCTCGTCCGCAGGGGCGATGGCGGACGCGGTGGAGGTCGCGGCGCTCGTGCGCCGCTGGGCCGCGGCGCGCGGGGGCGAGGGCGCGCCGCTCGCCGCGCGCGCGGAGGACATCGGCCGCCGCGCCGTGGGCCGGCTGCTCGCGTACAAGGACAGCAAGAAGGACCTGGCCTCCTGGCCTCCGGCGCTCCGGGCGCGCACCTTCGCGCCCGCGTCCGTGGCGGAGGAGCTGCCGAAGATCGACGCGCGCTGCCCGCCCGAGCCCCTGCAGCCCGCGGCGGCGCTCGACGCGCTCGAGGTCGAGCCCTCGCCGGCGGGGGGCGCGGTGAACGCATGCTGGGACGCGCTCGTGACGAGGACGCTGGACGAGGTGATCCAGAGCGGCGATCGCGTGGCGCTCGCCCGGGTCCTGCTCGCGCTCGCGGAGCGGCCACACCGGGCGGCGCTGGCCGCGAACGTGGCGGACCGGCTGCGCGCCTGGGTGGCGCTGCTCCCGACCGGCGGCGTCACCTTGCCGCCGGGCCAGGCCGAGGATCGGAGCGCGCGCGCCGTGGTCTACGCGGCGCTCCTCCGCGCCGCCGGGCTCGGCCGGAGCGCGGCGCCGCCCGCGAGGCTCCTCGGCTGGGTGGGCGTGCAGCGGGACGTGCGCGGCGGCTACGGCGCGCCGGCCAGCACGCGCGCGGTGGTGCGCGCGCTCCTGGCCCACGGGGGCGAGGGCCGAGGGGCCGCACGGGTCACGGTCACGTCGGGCGGCGCGCGCCGCGACGTGGAGGTGGGGCCGTCGGGGCGGCTCGTGGTGCCGCTCGACGCGGGCGCGACGGAGGCGGCGGTCGAGGTCGCGGGGTCCGCGGTCGTGGCGCGCCTGGAGCGCCCGGCGCTCCGGCGCTGGAGCCGGCCGCCGGCCGCGGCGGCGAGCCCCGTGCAGGTGGAAGTCTCCTGGCCGAAGCGCCCGCGCGCGGGAACGACGGGGAAGCTCGCGGTCTCGCTGCGCCACACGCTGGGCCGCCCGATCGAGGTCGACGTGCGCATCCCGCTTCCGCCAGGGGTGTCGCTGGCCGAGCCGGTCGCGGGCGTGCGGCAGGTGAACGGCGTACTCGCGCTGCGGGCTTCTGTGGAGGCGAGCCGGCTTGCGACGCTGGTGGAGATCCCGGTGCGCTTCGCGCTCGCAGGGAAGGTGACGGCGCCCGAGGCGCAGGCCCGCGTGGCGCAGGAGGAGCTGCCGCGCGCGGTGGTCCCGGCGCGGCCGATCGTGATCGAGTGATCGGCGCTGCTGGATACCGGGTCACGCTCCGCCTGCGCCGGCGCAGGCTCACACGGCAGAAGTGGTGTTCGATGCCTGGCGGCCGAGGGTCTCGATATGCGCGCTGACAGCGTAGAAGACGGCCGCCGCGGTCGCAGCAGGGTTGAGGCCGAGTGCATGGCAGAGCTGGCGATAGAAGTCGCGGCGACCCAGCGTGGCGTTGTGGCAGTAGGTCAGCCGGAAGCCTGCCTGCGGCAGCCGATGACGCACTGCCCGCAGCACGCACGTCTTGCCGGCGCCGGGCTCGCCGACCAGCAGCACTTGGGCGTGCTCGTGCACGGCCTCGCACACCTCCTCGACGAGCTGCTCGTTGGAGGGCGGCAGCCACAGGTCGCCGTCCTGGATCTCCTTGGAGAAGGGTGCGGCGGAGAGGGTGAAGAAGCGGACGTAGGACTCGCTCACGTCTCACCTCCGCGCTCGCTCGTGTCGGCGCCAGTGCCCATCGAGCGGCCGAGTGTCCGCGCCGGATTGAAGTCCACGGGGCGTGTCGGCTTGTTCGCCGCAGACCCGCCGCACGGCAGCCGCTTGCGCCGCGCGTTGCGCTGCGGGTCGACCGGATGCAGCACCAGGCGCTTGCCCTCATGCTCGACCCACTGCGGCTCGTCGGGGGCGACGAAGCACCGAGCGACGGAGACGATCTGGCCAGCGAGGTAGCCTTGATCGAGCTGCCAGGCGACGCCGTCGACAGAGACGATATTGTCGCCCGAGACGCGGCGTCGGGTGCGCTCGGTGAGCGCGACGCGCAGCGCCTTTTCGTCGACGCCGCCCTCGGCGGTGGGGCGGGCCGCGTAGACCTTCGCCGGGGTCTGGCCGAGCAGGCCCGCATGCCCGTGAACGGTTACACTGCTTCTTCCTGACCAACGTGCCCCGCAAGACGCACGGCCCGCATCAGGTAGGTGATCTCTAATGCGTCCGTTGGGAGAGGGAAGCTGCAGTTCTCGATGCCGGGCACCGGATGGGCGACCGTCGTCGCGCCGTGAGATTGCCATAGGCTGCCCGATCGTCGATTCCGACTGCCGTCGTTTCAGTTGACAATGCCGTAGCCTTCGACGTTACCATCCTCCGGAATGAAGCCGATCACATCTTGGCCGCTCGTGGCCGGGCTCGTCGTCATCGCTCTCGGCTGCAGCGGCGGCAGCGCGGGCACCGGCGGAGCGGGCCCCGGCGGCGGCGCAGGCGGAACGAGCGACGGCGGCGGCACGGACGGCGCTGCCGCGGGCACCGGCGGAACGACCTCTGCGGCCGGCACCGGTGGATCGCTCGCGGGAACGGACGGTGGCGGGGATGGCGGCGGCGCGGCGGCCGGCGGTAGCGGCGGTGGCGGGGATGGCGGCGGCGCGGCGGCCGGCGGTAGCGGCGGCGACTCGGGCGCGCAGGGTGGCGCCGGCGGCGGCGCGGGCTCGACCTATCGGCCCTGCCCGACCGACGGTACGGCGTGCAAGATCATGCCGTTCGGCGACTCTATCACCGACGGATACAACGGGGACACGCCGGGCGGCTATCGCGTCGAGCTGTTCCGGCTCGCGCACGCGGCGGGCAAGAACATCACGTTCGTCGGTTCGGGATCGAACGGACCGAACACCGTTGGCGGCGTGGCGTTCCCGCACAACCACGAGGGCCACAGCGGCTGGACGATCGCCCCAGCCGGCGGAAGGAGCGGCATCTCGACGCTGGTGTCGACCGTCATGCCGCAATACAAGCCCGACATCGTGCTCTTGATGATTGGAACCAACGACGCAATCGACAATTACGACATGCCCAACGCCCCCAAACGTCTGGGCGAGTTGATTGACAGCATCTACGCGCAGCTCCCCAATGTTCTCATCGTGGTGGCCGCGCCCGTCCCGTCGCGCGGCGACGCGAGCAAGGGCGACGACACCGCGCTCAGCGCGCGCATCAAGACCTACGACGACGCCATCCCGGCGGTGGTGAAGGCCCGCGCGGACGCAGGCCGACACATCATCTCCGTCGACATGTACACGCCCTTCAATCCGAACAAGACCACGTTACTCGAAGATCAGTGGCACCCCAACCTCCAGGGCTACGTGCTGCTGGGCGGGCAGTGGTACGCGGCGTTGCAGCCTCTGCTCTGACGGCGCGGTCGCTCAAGGGAGGCGCGCGGAGCCTGACGCCCGGCGCGGCATGTGCAGGCTCGACCAGGGGGTAGGTAATCTTGGCCTTGATTTCGCGCCCACGGGGCACGAGTGAGCCGACGGCGACGCGCGAGCGGCGTTCCGCCGGCGAATGCGACGTCAATTACAATTGGGCTCGCTCAGCGCGCCGCGAAGGCACACGCCCCCCCTTACCCCCCCACGATGATTTCGGCTGGTTCCGGGCTCAATTGAGCCGGCGAGCGAGCTGCGAGCGCCCCGGCACGTGCAGCTTCGCACCTCGACCTCGACCCCGGCGGAGCTCAGCCGCGGGGTGCGCTGACACTTCGCCCTGACGATTCGATCGCACGAAGCCTTGGTTTCAAGGCATTTCCGCTCGGTGCGCGTCCCATCCTATGTGAGACGGCGCCATTGAAGGCGAAGCGTTCGACGAAGCCTTCACCTTGAAGCGCCCCCGGGATCGCCCCGCGCGCTGGCGGCACGCGGCCCCCTTCCGTGCCACGATCCTGGCCGTGCGCCCACAATGTACGCTCTTCCAGCTGCTCGTCCTCGCCGCCTGCGGCGGCCCCCAGCAGCCCTCGCCCGGCGCCGTCGTGGGCACCGCCGAGGCACCGCCGCCGAGGTGCGTGCTGCCCGGCGCGCCGACGGTGGTGCGTCGCGAGGGCAACGCGGTGTTGCAGGTATGGGAGGTGCCGGCCGCTCCGGTGCTGTTCGAGGAGGTGCTGCCGAGCGCGCCCGGGTACCTGGCGTATCGTGAGGCGATCGCGGCGGCCGGCGGTGACCTCGAGCGTCCGGTCGCCGATCCACCCCAGCCGCGCGACGACGCCGAGCGCGAGCTATGGCGCCGCGAGGACGAGAACGCCGCGCTGATGTACGGCGACGCCGGTCGCGTCCGGCCTATCCGCTGCCTCGAGGCAGCCCTGTTCGCGGCCCAGGACGCGCGCTATTCGGAGCTCACTCAGCCCACCGAGTTCATCGCGTCAATCCTGCGCCGCGAGGTCGGCGGCCGGCCCCAGCTCAGGATTTACTTCGGGGCGAGCGACTCGATGTTCCCGCCCAAGGCGTTCTATGGCTTCGACGAGGTCCGCCGCGACGTGGCCGCCGGCTGGGAGTATTGGGTCGTCCTCCACAACCACACCGTGCGTACTCTTGATGGCAAGCCCGCCCTCGGCGTGCCCGCGCCGAGCACCAGCGACGTGCCGCTCTTCCGCGGGCTCGTCAAGGAGTCGGGGCTGCGCGCGGTGTGGGTGACGAACGGCTTCTACACCGGCGAGGCTACGGCCGAAGATCTCGCCCGCTACCGCACCCGCGATTGACGGTCAGCGCATAGCGTGCGCAAGGGCCAAGGTCGCTTCGGAAGGAGCGGCCCGTCCACAATGCGGACGACGCAATCCGCTGGTCTCCCACGCTCGCAGATCTGACCAGCAATCCAGTGCTGTCCACGCTTCTGACAGTTCATCCTCTCGATGGACAGCTGCCTGCCGGGCGCGGGTCCGCCGTCGCGTGAGACGGGCCGCGCCGTCCTCGCTCGCGTCCAGATCCTCCGCCGCGCTCCGGCCTGCCGCGCGGGCGCCTCCAGCGACCTGGACCCGAGCTGCGCCCACCGCCCGAAGATCCGCACGAGCCGGCCCCCACGCCGCTCCCGCCGCGTCGGGTTCCGGCGCCGGGGCTTGGCGCCGTCCGCCGATCGCCTACCATGCCCCCAATGGCCGCTACCTTCGCCACCTTCTCCCTGGAGGGCGACAAGCTCCCCGCGGACGTCGCCGTGACCCGCTTCGAGGCCGTCGAGGCGATCTCCACGCCCTACACGGTCGAGGTGCGCTTCGCGACGCTGGACACGTCGTTCCGGGTCGAGGACTGCCTGCGCAGCCGCCTCTGCCTGCGCGTCGTCGACACGTCGGGCCAGGAGCGGCTGTACGACGGCATCGTGGACCGCGCCGGCTTCGCGCACATCGTGGGCGAGAGCCGCCAGTTCGACGTCCGCCTGCGGCCCGCGCTGGCCGCGCTCGCGCACCGCGAGGGGTGCCGCATCTTCCAGGAGAAGACGATCGTCCAGGTCGCGCAGTCGGTCTTCGAGGACGCCGGCTTCGGCGACAAGGTCGAGTGGCGGATCGCGAAGGAGTACGAGCCGCGCGAGTTCATCGTCCAGTACCGCGAGTCGCACCTCAACTTCGTCTCGCGGCTCCTCGAGGACAACGGCCTCTTCTACTACTTCCGGCACGAGGCCGCCGGGCACACGATGATCATCACCGACGACCCCGCCGCCTTCGAGGTGGAGGAGGGGCTGCCGGTGAACTTCCGCATGGCGCAGGGCGGCCTGCCCGGGAGCCTGCCGCTCTCCAAGCTCACGAGGACGCGCGCGCTGCGCACGAGCCTCGTCCACCTCCGGGACCACGATTTCGAGAAGCCCGACGTGAAGCCGGAGTCCGCGCTGCCCCGCAAGGAGGCCATCGCGGCGCCCTACTTCGAGTACCCCGCCGGCTTCACGAAGGGGAGCGTGGGCGGCCGCCGCGCCGAGGCCCGCATGCGCGAGCTCTCCGCCGACGCCGACGTGTGCGAGGGCGAGAGCCGCGCGGCCGGGCTCAAGGTGGGCGAGCCGTTCGCCGTCGAGGGCGCCGCCGAGCCGTGCCTGAACGGCGAGTTCGTGGTCACCCGCCTCGTCTCGCGCGGCAACCAGACGCTCACCGGCGGCGTGACGAACTACGACGTCGAGAACCACTTCCGCGGCGTCCCCAAGGGCGCGCCCTTCGCGGCCGAGCGCCGCGCGCGGCGGCCGCGCATCCGCGGCATCCAGACGGCGGTCGTCACGGGGTCGAGCACCCAGGAGCAGGCGCTCCACGTCGACAAGTACGGCCGCATCAAGGTCCGCTTCTTCTGGGACCGGCAGGGCCAGCAGGACCACACCTCGAGCTGCTGGCTGCGCGTCTCGCAGATCGCGATGGGCGGCTCGATGATCCTCCCCCGCGTCGGCTGGGAGGTCTCGGTCGCGTTCCTCGACGGCGACCCGGACCGGCCGCTCGTGCTCGGGCGCACCTACAACGCGGAGAAGACGCCGCCCGACGCGCTCCCCGCCGCCAAGGCGTCCGGCACGCTGAAGAGCATGTCGTCGCCCGGCGCGGGCGGCCACAACCAGATCGGCATGTCCGACACCGCGGGGAGCCAGGGGTTCGGCATCCACGCCCAGAAGGACCTCAACGTCACCATCAAGAACGACAAGGTCGAGGAGGTCACGGTCAACGAGGAGCAGCACATCAGCGTGAACGGCTCCCGCTCGGTGAAGGTCGACGACTCGACCTCCGTCGCCGGCAACCAATCGCTCGACGTCGGCGCGGTGCTCTCGCACAAGATCACCGGCAACCAGAGCATCTCGATCGGCGGCAACGACACGACCAACGCGATCAGCAACTACGTCGAGAAGGTCACCGGCAACCGCTCCTACACGGTGAGCGGCAACCAGATCACGATCTCGAACGGCGTCAGGCACTCCATCACCGGGGACATGAGCCGCAAGGTCGGCGCGCTGCAGCTCTCCGGCAGCCTGGGCTCGATCAACGACAACGTCCTCGGCGGGATGACGGAGACGGTGGGCGCCGTGAAGGCGCAGATCATCAACGGCAGCCACGGCGAGCAGATCACGGCCAACAAGGACCAGACCTCGCTGGCGGCGGAGCTCCACCTCACGAAGGGCTCGCTCTCCCACGTGGCGCTCGGCGTCACCAACATGGTCGGCGGCCTCCATTACCAGAAGCTGGACGGTGATCTCGTGGTGCAGGCGCCGCTCATCACCCTCCTCGGCGCCGTCGGCGTCTTCAAGGGCGGCGGCAGCGAGCTCAAGCTCGGCGGCGGACCCGTCGTGATCAAGGGGTCGAAGATCGCGGTCAAGGGCGCGCTCGTCGTCAAGATGGGCGCGTCGATGAAGCTCGGATCGTGAGGGCCCATGCGCCCTGGTGAGGTGAAGAGTGGCTGATCATCATGTCCTCGCGATCCCCTCCCTCAGCGTGGAGGGCAAGATCTACCGGGTGCTGCGCTTCGAGCTCACGGAGCAGCTCTCGGAGCTCACCCGCCTCGAGTGCGAGCTGCTCGACGACGAGGCGGCGCTGCCGAGGCCGAAGGAGGTCCTCGGCAAGCGCGCGGTGTTCACGCTGTCGCGCAGCGACGACACGCAGACGCGCTCTTTCGCCGGGACCATCGTCCTCGCCGAGCTCGTGCCCGATCCCGACGACGTGCCCACGCTGAGGATCGAGGTCGCGCCGGCGCTCTGGAACCTCGGGCAGCGCTCCGACTGCCGGATCTTCCAGGACAAGAGCGCGGTCGACATCGTGAAGGAGGTCCTCGAGGGCGCGGGCGTGCCCGCGGCCCAGCAGGACTGGCGCGTGACCGAGCCCCACCCGACGCGGGTCTACACGGTCCAGTACCGCGAGCGGGACCTCGATTTCGTGCACCGCCTCCTCGCCGAGGAGGGGATCTACTTCGCGATCCACATGAAGGACGACGAGGACGTCGTCGTCTTCGGCGACTCGCCGACCGGCCTCGAGGACATCGAGGGCGCGACGTCGCTGCCGTTCTTCCAGGACTTCGGCGTCGAGGGCTTCGCGGATCGCGTCGTCCGCCTCTCGCGGGAGGTCTCCGTGCGGAGCGACAAGGTGTTCGTCCGCGACTACGACCCGGAGAAGCCCTCGACGAAGCCGGAGGCGTCGGCCGAGGGGAGCGATCCCGGGGAGCACGTGCTCGAGATCTACGAGCACCCGGCGCGCACCGCCGACGCGAGCGTCGCGGAGCGGCTCGCCAAGGTGCTGCTCGACTCGGTGCAGGCGGAGCGCGACGTCGTGCACGGCGAGAGCGGCTCGCTCGCGCTGCTCCCGGGCCGGCGCTTCTCGGTCGACGGCCACCCCTACGACCCGCTCAACCAGGAGTACCTCGTGGTCCGCGCGCGCATCGCCGGCAGCCGGCCGCGGAACTTCGAGCTCTCCGGCCGCGCGGGCGCGGAGGACGGCGCGCGCGACCTCCGGTCGAGCTGCGAGTTCTGGGGCGTGCCGACCGGGAGCACGCGCTACCGGCCCCCGCGGCGCGCCCGCGAGCAGGTGATCCCGGGCACGCAGACCGCGATGACCACCGGGCCCTCGGGGCAGGAGATCCACACCGACGCGAGCGGGCAGGTGAAGGTCTCCTTCCACTGGGATCGCTCCGGAAAGAAGGACGACACCTCGAGCCGCTGGATCCGCACGAGCCAGGTGCCGACGGGCGGATCGATGCTGCTGCCGCGCGTCGGGTGGGAAGTCACCGTGCGCCACGTCGAGGGCGACGCGGACCGGCCGTTCGTGATGGGCCGCATGTACAACGCGCTCACGCCGCCGCCCTACGCGCTCCCGAAGGAGGCGGGGAAGAGCTCCCTCCAGACCGCGACGACGCCGGGCGGGGGCAGCACCAACGAGCTCCGGATGTCGGACACGAAGGGCGGCGAGGAGATGTTCATCAACGCCTCGAAGGACATGTCCACCGAGGTGAAGAACAACGCGACCGAGTCGATCGGCAACAACCACAAGAAGAAGATCGGCGCGGACCAGACGACGAACGTCACGGACAGCATGACGACCAGCATCGGGTCGAACCAGACGCTCTCGGTCTCCGGCAACCAGTCGATGAAGATCGAGACCTTCCACGTCGACGACATGGGCGGCGATCACTCGCTCTCGATCGGCGGGAACCGCGACATGAAGATCGGCGGAGATCACAAGCGCGACGTCACCGGCAACAGCTCGCTCACGGTGTCCGGCAACCAGATCGATCTCGTGGTCGGCTCGGTCACGGATCAGACCCTGGCCGGCTTCAACCACGAGGTCGGCGCGGCGCTCGTCGAGCTCGCGCTGGGGCACCGCTCCGTGACGGTCCAGGGCGATCGGAGCGAGACGGCCACCGGCGCGAAGGTGATCGCGGTCAAGTCGGGCCGCGGCGTGCAGGTCGGCGGATCGATGAACGTGAAGGTCGGCGGCGCGATCGTCAACGTGGCGAACGGGAACCGCGTGGAGAGCTCGCTCGGCACGTACACCGAGCTCGCGGGGGGCGCGCAGCTCGTCAAGGCGAACAACGCCGTCTTCGAGGCGACCGGCGCGCTCACGCTGGTCATGGGCGCGTCGATCCTCTCGCTGACGCCCGCGAGCGTCGCGATCATCGGCGTCTCCGCGAAGCTCGACGGCGACGTCTCCGACACCGCCGCGCTGGTGCTCGACAACTGAGGAGGAGGCGAACGTGGCACGCGAGATGATTGCGCACTTCACGATCGACGAGGTCCCCGCGGCCCGGGTGCTCCGCTTCGAGTCGACCCACGAGGCCGGCAGGCCGCTCGTCCTCGACGTCGAGGTGTACCTCCACACGTTCCAGGAGCTCGAGGCGATGATCGGCAAGCCCGCGGCGCTCTCCTTCGGCGTGCCCGGGGAGGTGCCGCGCGTCATCGCGGGCACGGTGGAGGCCGCGACCTCGATCGGCACCACCGAGCTCGGCATCGAGGGGCTGCTGGGCGTCCGCTACGCCGTCCGCGTCGTCTCCTCGCTCGCGCTCCTCGCGCGCAGCGTCGACTCGCGGATCTTCCAGGACATGAGCGCCAAGGAGATCGTGGCGAAGGTCCTCGAGGATCACGGGGTCACCAAGGTCGCGTGGCGGCTGAGCGGCGACTGCCCGAAGCGCGAGTACTGCGTGCAGTACCAGGAGAGCGCGCTCGCGTTCATCTCGCGGCTCATGGAGCACGAGGGCATCTACAGCTTCGTCGAGGTGGACGCCGACGGCGAGCTCCTCGTCTTCGACGACGACAGCACCGTCGCCGGGCCGATCCCGGGCGACCCCGCGCTGCCGTTCCGCCGGCGCACCGGGCTCAGCGCGGCCGACGAGCGCGACGCGATCTACGCGATCCGCGAGCTCGAGCGGGTGCGCTCCGGCAAGTTCGTCCTCCGCGATTTCGACTTCAAGCGGCCGAAGCTCGATCTCACCGCGACCGCGGCGTCGGGCGAGAACGACGCGCTGGAGCGCTACGACTACCCGGGCGGCTACTTCGAGCCGAGCGAGGGGCAGCGGCTCGCGCAGATCCGGCTGGAGGAAGAGCAGGTCGAGCGGCACACGATCGAGATCGACACCGTCTGTTCGCGCCTCGCGGTCGGCCAGAAGCTCACGATCACGGACGCCGGCGAGCTCGACGGCGAGTACTTCCTCTTCGCGGTGAAGCACACCTACGTCCACGAGGAGGACGACGCGCTCGGCGGCGAGCGCGCGACGCCGCGCTCCAGGGCGCGGGCGCGCCTCGTGCCGGCTTCCGTGAAGTACAGGCCGCGGCGCATCACGCCGATCCCCCTCATCGAGGGGCCGCAGACCGCGACGGTGGTGGCGCCCGCCGGCTCCCAGACCGAGGCGATCCACACCGATGAGTTCGGCCGCTGCAAGGTGAAGTTCCACTGGGATCGCAGCGACGTGATCGACGACAAGGCGTCGTGCTGGATGCGGGTCGCGCAGCTCCAGACCTCCGGCTCGATGATGCTCCCGCGCATCGGCTGGGAGGTGATCGTCGAGTTCCTCGAGGGGAACCCCGATCGGCCGATCGTGACCGGGCGCCTCTACAACGGCGTCTACATGCCGCCGTACGCGCTGCCGGAGGGCAAGACCCGCACGGCGATCCAGACCTCGAGCACGCCGGGCGGCGGCGGAGCCAACGAGATCCGCTTCGAGGACAAGGCGGGCTCCGAGGAGATCATGGTGCACGCCCAGCGCGACATGAAGACGGTCGCGGCGAACAACGCCAAGCGGAACATCGGCAACAACGAGACGTCGGTCGTCGGGAACAACGCGTCGCTCGAGGTCGGCGGCAACCAGACGACGAAGATCACGAAGGGCTCGCAGAACACGGTGGGCGCGAACCAGACGATCAGCGTCGGAGGCAACCGCAACGTCGAGGTGAACGCGGTGTCGGCGCTGACGGCGAAGGGCAACGCGACGACCACCGTGGGCGGCAACCAGTTCGAGATGGACGGCAACCCCCTCGAGGCGATGCTCGCGCTCGCGGCGCAGGCGGCGGTGCAGTTCGCGAGCGTGATGGCCAACAACGCGATCGCGGCGGTCCAGGGGCAGGTCGACGGCGCCATCAACCAGGTGATGGCGCCGATCAACGGGCTGACCCAGAAGGCGGCGGGGGTGTCGGGCGCGATGAAGGCCGTCGCCGGCGGGGACATGAGCCGCATGCCCGGAATGATCGCGGGCGCGTCGGGCATCCCCGGCGCGAGCCAGCTCGCGGCCTCGATGGGCGGCGGCGGGGGCGGCGGCGGCGCTGCCGGCGGCGCGCCGGGCGCCGCAGCGCCCAACATGCTCGCCTCGATCGCGTCGAACGTGGCGCAGAGCAGCCTCGCCGGGAAGGTCTTCGTGAAGCCGGAGGCGCTCGCCTCGGCCCTCGGCATGGATGGGGGCGGCGGCGGCGGTGGGTCGACGGCCAACGTCGGCGGGCCGGACGGCGCCGTCGATGGCGTCGACGCGACCGATCGCGAGAAGGGGCCCGGGCACACGACCGCCAAGGTCACGGGCACCCACAAGGAGGACGTGGGCTCGATGAAGGTCCTGGGCGCGATCCAGGACATCGACAACAACGTCACGGGCAAGAAGACGATCGACGTCGGCGCCGCGACGGTGCAGGTGGCGTTCGGCAGCTACGCCGAGAGCGTCACGGGCTCGAAGAGCGAGAAGGCGACGGGCCTTGTCGTCCTCAGCAATGGGGGCGAGAGCGAGACGGTCACCGGCTCGCGCACCGCGATGGTGGGCGGCGCGGTCGTCGACAAGCTCAAGGGGTCGCACGTCGTGCAGGCCGTCGGGCCTGCGACGTTCATCGGGGCCTTCCACAAGGTGGAGGCGAAGGGCGCCATCGTCTTCAAGTGCGGCGCCAGCGAGGTGGTGATCGACGGCGCCGGCGTCACCATCACGTCCCCGCTCGTGACCATCCTGGCGCCGAAGATCCAGCTGCCGAAGAAGGTCTCGGAGGTCTGATGGCGACTCCGTTCGACGGTGGCTCGCGGGCGGCTTCCGCCTCGCTTTCGCTGGAGGAGCCGGACGCCGGGGCCACGGCGGAGGAGGCGTCCGAGTCGCCGCGCGTGACCCTGGACGACGTGCTCGCCGAGCCGGCCGCGGCGCCCCTTCCGGCGCAGAAGGCGCGGCCGCTCGGTGCCGCCATGCGGACCGCGCGCGTCGCCTCGATCACGGGGCGGAAGGCGTCGATCCACGTCCGTGGCGCCGAGGGGCCTGTCGACGCCCAGATCGCGCCCGACGTCGATCCCGAGGTGATCGCCGACGCCCGCGCCCGCGGCGACGCCGTGCTCGTCGAGCTCGGCGAGGGCGAGCCCCCGCTGATCGTCGCGGCCCTGACGACGCAGCGGCCGCATACGCTCCACCTCAAGGCGACTACCGTCGCCATCGAGGCGGAGCAGGAGCTGCTGCTCCGCTCCGGCCGAGGCGCGGTCCGCATTCGCCAGGACGGCGACATCGAGGTCGTGGGCAGCCGCATCAGCGCCGCGTCGCGGGGGCTGTTCCGGATCGTCGGGAGGCTCTTGCGGTTGAATTGACGGCACGCACCGCGTGTCCGCTGGAAGGCTCGGCCGTCATAGCTTTCACTCAGGGAGCGTAGAAACAGCAATGCGAACGGCACCTGTCCCCAACATCCCGGCCATCCCGGGGATGAATCCCGGAGTCTTCGTTCTCGGCGGCGGCGGTGACGGCGGCGGGGCCGACGGCCGCGGAGGCGGCGCGGGCAAGGACAAGCAAGGCGCGAACGGCAAGAACGGGGGCGACAACGCGTCGGGGGGCGGCAAAGGCGCCTGCGGCTCCGGCCAGAACGGCGGGGCGTGCCCCAACCATCACGGCAAGAAGGGGAGCGGCAAGGGCTCCAAGGGAGACCCTGTCGACATCGTGACAGGCCGTGTCTTCACGATCCCCGTCACCGACGTGCACTTGCCGGGCCCGCTGCCGCTGACGCTGACCCGCAGCTACACGAGCGCCGCGCGCGACCGCGACGTCGGGCTCGGGCGTGGCTGGTACCACTCGTACGCGTGGGAGGTGGAGGTGCACCGCGGCCGGACGAGGCTCTGGACCGGGAACGGCATGTACGTCGACTTCACGCCCATGCGCGTCGGCGAGTCGGCGGTGGGCCCCTCCGGGTGGCTGCTCGTCCGCGGCCAGACCGGCTTCGTGCTGGATCGGGGCGACGGCCGGTGGCTCGTCTTCGAGCACGCCTGGCAAGACCGGTACCTCCTGTCGGCCGAGACCGACTCTCACGACAACCGCATCTCGTTCTTCTACAAGGAAGGTGTCCTGGCGCAGATCGTCGACTCGGTCGGTCGCAAGGTTGAGGTCCGCTCCACGAGGGAAGGGCGCATCGCGTCGTTCGAGGTGAAGAACGCGGCGCACCGGGGCCAGCTCGTCCCGTTCGCGCGGTATCGTTACGACGACGCGGGGGACCTGGTGCTCGCAGAGGACGCGATGGGCGCGGCGACCAGGTACACGTATACGGACCATCTCCTGACGTGCCAGGAGCACCCGACGGGCCTTTGCTTCACCTTCCGCTATGACGGGGAGGCGCGGTGCATCGAGACCTGGGGTGCGTTCCCGGGGCGCGAGGACGAGAGCCTCGCCGCCGACGTCCCGGCGGTGCTCGCCGACGGGACCACGGCCGCCAAGGGCATCTTTCACACGAAGCTCGAGTACGGGCCTGACAACTACGTGGAGGCGGCCGACTCGATCTCGGTCGAGCGCTTCTTCGGAAACGACTTCGGGAGCGTCGACAAGGCGGTCACGGCCGCCGGCGTCTTCTGCCGCACGTACGACGCGTTGGGAAACCTGCTGTCGTTCACCGACGCGACGGGGGCGACGACCCGCTGGGAGCGGGACGCCCGCGGGCGGGAGCTCCGGATCACGGATGCTCTCGGCCGCGTGACCACGTTCGAGCGGGACGCCGACGGGCACATCCGCAGGGCGGTCGATCCTGCAGGGGGCGTCATCGAGACGGGGCGCCTCACGGGCGGGCTCGTGTGGCGCGACGCCATCGGCGCCACCTTCGAGGTGCACTTCGATCGCCGCGGGCTCACCACGCGGACCGTCGCGCCGAACGGCGGGCAGACGCTGTACAGGTACGACGATCACGGAAACCTCATCGAGCGGACCGACCCCACGGGCGCGGTGACGCAGTACACGTACGACTACTGGGGCCGCCGCCAGAGCATGCGCGACGCGTCGGGGGCGATGGTCACGTACGCCTACGACGACGCCGGCCGCCTCCGATCCGAGCGAACGCCGGACGGCGGCGTGACGCGCTACGAGTACGATCCGTCGGGAAACTGCACGTCGATCTGGCACCCGAGCGGCCACACCACCACGCACCGCTATGCGGGGTACAACCGGATCGTCGAGACGCGGGAGCCCGACGGGCGGATCAGCAAATATCGATACAACCGCGAAGGGCGCCTCGTCGAGGTGCACAACAGCCATGGAGAGGTGCACCGCATCCGGCTGAACGCCGCCAGGCTCGTCTCGGAGGAGGTCACCTTCGACGGTCGCACCCTTCGCTATCGTTACGACGCGATGGGGCGTGTCGTGCAGTTCGAGAACGGCCTCGGAGAGAAGACCGGGTACGTGTACGATCTCGTCGGCCGCGTCGTGGAGCACCAGTACCCCGACGGCGGCGTCGAGACGTTCGAGTACGACGAGCTGGACTACATCATCGCGGCGCACGGCCCCTCAGGCGACATTTATTTCGAGCGCAATCTCCTGGGCTGGGTGACGTGTGAGCGGCAGGTGAGCGGCGGCGAGACGTTCTCGGTGGAGACGAAACATGACTTGATGGGCAATGCCGTCGAGCGAAAGACCTCCCGCGGACACCGCCAGACCTGGGTGCGCGACGTCGCCGGCCGCGCGCTGCGGGTGACGCTCGATGGCAGCGAAGAGCTCGGCGTCGTCCGCGACGCGCTCGGGCGAGAGACCGCTCGCTATTTGCCCGGCGGCGGGCGTGTGGATGTCGTCTATGACGGGCTCGACCGCATGGTCCAGCGCACCGTGTCTCGCGGGGTCGCAGGCCCTGTGGTGGCCGCAGGTCAGCCCGACTGGATCGGGGCGCTCCCCCATGACCTCACCCTTCGACAAGCGGTTCACTACACGCCGCAGGGTGATGTGGCCGCGATCGACGACGATCGCTCGGGCGCCGAGCGATGGGAGCACGATCCGCGCGGGCAGGTGCTGGCGCGCACCGACGTCCACGGGCAGGGCGAGCACTTCCGGTACGACGCCGAGGGGAACGTGCGCGAGCTCGGCAGCGGCGCGCCGGAGCGCGAGTACGGGCGCGGCAACGTGCTGCTCCGGCGCGGCCTCGTGTCGTACGTGTGGGATGGCGACGGGAGGTTGATCAAGCGCCGCGTGGTCATGCCGAGCGGTCAGGAAGCCACGACGAGCTACGAATGGAACGGCGCGGGTCTCCTCAGCGCGGTGGTGCGTCCCGACGGCGTCCGGATCGAGCATGCCTACGACCCCTTTGCCCGGCGCCTCGAGAAGCGCGTGCTCAGGAGAGACGAAGGCGGGCGCATGGACACGCTGTCCACGACGCGGTTCATCTGGGACGGGGACACGCTCGTTCATGAGATCAAGCGCGAGTGGGGCCCGGAGGGCGAGCGGGTCACCCAGGAGAGGACGTACTGCACCGACGAGGAGACGTCGGCGCCGTGGGCGCAGAAGGACGCCAGGAGCGGCGGCGACGCGGTGTCGGCCGAGTGGTACTACTACCTGAACGACCCTGTCGGCAGACCGGAACGCCTGCTCGACGCCGCCGGGAATGTCGCTTGCGAGCTCGACCGCACGGTGTGGGGCGCCGCGCGCCCGCGGGAAGGCGCGCGCACGGAGACGCCGCTGCGGTTCCTCGGGCAGTACTACGATGACGAGACGGGCCTCGCGTACAACCGTTATCGCTACTACGACCCCGCCGTAGGACGGTACATCAGCGTCGACCCGGTCGGGCTGCTCGGAGGGCAGAACGGGTTCTCTTATGCCGGCAATCGGCCCACGAAGATGGTCGACCCCACGGGGTTGATGTTCTCGACCACCACGGGGCGGAAGGACGCGAACGGCAATCCGCTGCCGGACATCCAGGGGAAGAGCTCGACCGTCCAGAGCGACGACGACCTCGACCCGGCGCTGAGGGACGCCGTATCGAACTCTCGCGAGAAATTCAAGGACCCCAACAAGCCCGACAGCGATCCTCGAAACCTGGACGCCGACAACAAGGTCAAGCCGAACGCGTCCAGCAAGGCGGGCAGGTGCGCCGAGATCGACGGGTTGAACCAGCAGGCAAAGGACATCCGGCAGCGCCTTAGCAAGGATGCGAACGGCAAGGACTGCGAGAAGTGGGCGAAGATGTCCGAGGCCGAGCGGAACGCCCGCGTCCGGAACGAGCTGCGCGAGGAGTACCGTCGCGGCGCGAAGATCGAGGCGCACTCGAAGAAAGGGAAACCCAAGAATTCCTCGGAGAAGCCTTGCCCGTTCTGCGCGCAGGTCTTCCGCGAGCTGGGCATCCATCCGGATAATATCAATGCTGATCCGAACAAGGATGTGTCCGACGAGGCCAAGAAGAGAGCTGGGCTCACCACGGGTGACGCCAAGGGCGGCGTCATGTACAATGGGAAGAAGTGGGATCACAAGACGGACGGCGTCTACGATCCGGACAGGAATGATCCGGGGAAGAACGTGGCGCGGGAGAATCCATCCGCGACCAACGTTGTCCCCAAGCTGAACCCGGACGGCTCGCAGCAGAAGAACTCGCGCGATCCGAACGCATTCCAGGACGAGCAAGGCAATTACAGGCGACCGGACAAGCCGCCGCCGCCGCCGGAGCCGAAGTTCGTGCCGCCCGAGGACGACAACACCGACCCGACCGGGAAGTAGAGATGGCAGACATCGGCGAAGAAGCTGCGATTTCGGGCTTGCTCGACGGGCTGGAGCGCGCGCCGGACGGGGTCTGGCAGGCCACGCGGGCCCTTCTCGCCTCTCCGGCGGTGGCGGCCTGGCGTCACGGCGAGCCGCGTGCTCCCGACTCGCCCGAGCAGCGCCCGTGGTCAGCGCTGGAAGCGCTCTGGGCGAGCTCCCGCCCAGGCGATAGGGCCTTGATCAGAGCTCTTCCGGGCTCTGGCGCGAGCGCTTTGCTCGGTGCGTTCTGTCTTCATCTCACGCGGCGAGGGCTGGCCCGCGTGGCGTTCATCCCGATTTCGGTCCACGGCGGCATGGCGGATCCCTCGATATGGGTCGCCGCGCTGCATGCGCGGCTCGGAGCGTTGACTTCCAGGAAGGCGTCCGAGCGCGCGCTCGCTCCGCGCGTGGCCGATGACATCCGACCGATCCTCGACGGTGACGAGAACCCCGAGGTGCCGCTGCTGCTCGTCCTCGACGGTGCCCACGAGAATGATGATCCGGCGGTATGGTCGCGCATCGGATGGTCAGCGGGGCTGCCCGGGAACGTCCGGGTGTGGGTGTCTGCGGACAACGACCCCGGTGTCACGGCCGCCCGATGGGGTGAGGCCCTTCATTGGTTGAACGATTGGTCTGATGTCGTCCTGGAGACGCCGCCGGAGCGATCCATCACGGCGTCGCCTGGTGACGTTGACGCAGATACCGTGTGCGTCTTGAGCGCTGCTAGTGGGCCGATAGCGGAGGCAGAGCTGGTCCAGATCGTGGGAGGCGATCACGCCGAGACCCGAGTGTCTGCCACGTTGCGGAAGCTCGAACCATGGATCTGTCACACAACGCATGGCGCGGCTTTCCATCATCGAGCTCTCGGGAAAGAGCTTGCTCTGCGCTTGAGCGGCCTGGGCGACGCCCGTGGCCGGGCGCTCTTGACGGCACATGTTCGGGCGACTCTCGATAGCTGTTCCGAAGGGAGCATCGCCCTTGGCGCTCGATCAGAGTACGTCATTCGATACGGGGCGATGCACTTCTTGCGACATGATGCCACGGCGGGAGAGATCGATCGCGTGATCGCCGAGCCGATGCGCGCCGCCTGGGAACCCCTGGATGGCGGTGCGTTCGGCTTTCGTGCGCTCGTCGTCGCCGCGTGGCGGCGAAGCCACGCGGCGTTCGGCGAAGCGACGTCGGAAGCCGAGCGCGGCCGTTGTATGGTGCAGGCGCTGCGGTTGCGAACGATCTTCGAGCAGATCATCAGTTTGCTCGTGCATGCGCTCCCGGACGTGGTCGCCGGTGCCATCCACGAGGGGATCTTTCGGCCGGACGCAGGCATCGAGCTCGCCAAGCCGCTGAACGAGAAAGACAGGCTGCGGCTGTGGCGGGCGGTCCGGCCCGCCGTGTCCGAGGCGGATGTGGCATGGCCAACGCCATTGCTGCACGAAGCAGACCGCGCCGTCGGAGGGCTCGAGGCCGCCGGCGCGACCGAGACCCCGTCGGCATACCAGCTAGACCGCAGACGCTTCGTATTGGGCGGGCTGAAATCACGTCGTGTCGTGAAAGCGCTCGTGATCGGTGCGCTCCGGCGGATCGCCGAGCGGCTGCGCTTCCCCGCGCGGGAGGAGGTTCTGCTGCTGGCGGCCAGGCGCCTCGCCGGGCTCCATCCAGAGCGCCGTGCGTTCTGGGCTGCCCTGCTGGCGCCGCTCTACCCCGACGAGCGCCGCGCCGAGCGACTCGAAGACGTGGACGCGCAGATCTCCGCCTTGCCGGAGCTCGGAGATCGCCTTGAAGTCTTGACGGAGCGGCTCCTGGGGACCTCGGCGGGAGCGAGCGCGATCGTTCAACGAGCCATGGGATGGCTGCTTGCCTCCGAACGATTTCCGCTCACGGCGCAGCGCTTTCTCTTTCATATTCCCGAGAGTGAATGGAACCGATGTGTTCCCGACGAGGCCCGAGCGCTCGTCCGTCGCTGGCAAGGCGAATCGCGAGGATCCGCGGATTCGCTCGGGCCGCTCCGCTGCGGGCAGCTGCCTCCGTGGCTCGCGGCCGAGGTGCAGGATGCTCCCCTTGCGGAGGTGAAAGAGCGGACGGACGTCTCCGACCGCAACTACGTCGCCTCCGAGCTCGTCTCCTTCGTCACGGCGGACGTCCGAGCCGAGCTGGCACGCATGTTCTTCTCGGAGCCGCCAGAGGCCTTTCGCGGCGAGGGCCGCGCCATCGAGAACTGGGCGGAATCGGCGACGCTGGAGGAGCTGCGCTACATTCACCAGAAGGTGTTGCCGTGCATGGGCTCTCAGATTGACGACGCGCTCGTGGCGCTCTCCCTCCGTGCAGTGGCGCTCGGGGACAGGGACCTCGCGACCAGCTTTTGCGCCGCGATGGAGGGGGACGACGACCGACATCAGGCCGAGTTGGAGATCGCGCTCGCGCTGGGCTCGTTTTCCGATGTGGAGCGCCTCGTGCGCCCGGACCTGGACGACGAGGAAGCGTCTGGAATGCTCGAGATGGTAGGGAAGGCGCTGAAGGGCGAGGAGCACGCGGCACGCTTCGCGGAGCTCGTGCGCGGCGCTGCCCGAGCGTCGAACAGGCTGTCCGCATGGGCAGCCGTGTTCCCGTCGCTCTCCCCGGAAGCGAGGGAGAGGTTGTCCGCCGCCGTCGCCGACACGGTGAAGGAGGTGCTCCGCGAGCCCCCCGAGGAGTCGGACGACACGCTCTGCAGCATGTTCCCCTGGATGTCAGAAGAGAGCCTGTGCGACGTGTGGCGAGACCGCGCCTCACCCGAGGCGTGGCGCCCCACGATCGCCGAGATCACGCCTCTCTTCACGTACGATCGGAGTTATGACAACGGCGCGTGCCTGGACACGCTCCTCCTGCGCCTGGGGGGCGAAGCCGCGCTCGTGGCCTGGGCGAGGACGCTCGCCGGCCTCGACGACTGGTTTTCGGAGATCGGGCCCGGACCCGAAGAGGGCTGACCCCACGCGTCCGCGGCGATGTGGCCATCGCCGCCTGGGTTACCGATTCAGCTCGTCACTCCCGGACGACGCCCCCTCCGGCCGCGCTGCCGGAGCCCCAGGGACGCCGCGAGCAGCGCTGTCAGCGCGAGGGCACCTCCGGACGGCGCGCGGCTCGCCGCGCGACAGCTACAACCGGCTGGCTCGGTCGACTGCTCGCCGGAGGTGCCTCCCGACGACGCCTGGGCGGCCGACGTTGAGCTGGGGGACCCTCCACCCGTGGCCGTGCCCGTCGAGGGCGCTCCTCCGGAGCCGGAGCCGGCGCTGACGCCGCCGCCGACGCCACTGACGCTGCCGTCGCCACCGCCGCTCGCGCTTCCACCCGTGCCACCCCCGCCGGCGCCCCCGCCCCCGACGGGCGAGAATTGCCAGAAGTTCATGTTGAAGAGGTTCGACCCGCCGCCGGTGAAGACCAGATAGAGATCGTGCACGCCGGTTGCGCCGTCGACCTCACACGACGCATCGCTCCACGTCTGCCAGCCCCCCGTCGCCGCGACCGCGCAGGTGCCCACGAGCGTGCCGTCGCGCGCATCCAGGCGGAGCTCGATGCTGCCTCCCTCCGCGCCGCTCGCGACGCGCGCACGGAAGCTCGCCGCCCCGTCGCCGAAGTCGACCCCGCGGAGGCGCACCCAGTCTCCGCCGTTGATGAACGAGAGGTTCATCCCGCCCTCCTCGCAGGGCTCGGTCTCGAGGCCGCTCTGCGCGTTGAAGGTCTCGGCCTCGACGCGGGCGTAGGGGTCGAGGTTCCCGATCTGTTTGACCCCGTCCGTCGTGTAGGTCACCGGCACGATGGAGCCGTCGTCCTTGTAGGTCAGCGGCTCGAGCGCGATGTTCCGGCGATAGCCCGTGGGCTCTCCAGCATCGGTGGCGACAGCGCGATTGTGGTAGGCGTGGTACCAGGAGCCGCCAAACTCGAAGATCGCCGCGTGATTGTTGTTGTTGTTCTTCGGCGGCTGGGGCCCCGCCGTGCCACGGTGGGTGAAGCCGGACGTGGGGCTCGTGCTCGTGAGGTAGTCGATCCGCAGGCCGCTGTCGGGGTTCGTCGAGTACGACAGGTAGTAGAGGCCGTCGCGCTTGTGCATCCAGGAGGCCTCGAAGAAGTACGGGACCGTGAGCGCGATGGCCGAGCCCGAGACGCTCACCATGTCGTCGTTCAGCTTGATGATGCGCGCGTTCTGCTCGCCGTTGCCGCCGAAGTAGAGGTACGCTTGGCCGTCGTCGTCGACGAAGACGCCCGGATCGAAGAGCCACATGTTCGGGCCCGAGGCGCCGGGCGTGCTCGAGGTCACCAGGGCGCTGCCCTTCGGGTCCCTGAACGGTCCGGTCGGGCTGTCGCTCGAGGCAACGCCGATACCGTTCCCATTGTTGCCGAAGTACATGTAGATGGTGCCGTTGCGCTCAACCATCGCCGGGGCCCAGGAGTTGTTCGCCCAGGAGACGTCACGGGGCACGCGCAGCACTTCCCCGTGATCGGTCCAGTTCTTCATGTCGCTGCTCGAGACGGCCACGATCGAGGCCATCTTGTAGCCGTCGTCCGAGCCGTCCGCTTTGACGTTGTCGTCGTCGTTCGAGCAGTAGAGGTAGACACGCCCGTCGTGCACCAGCGAGGCCGGGTCGGCGAGGTAGCGGTGGGAGGCGATGGGGTAATCGGCCAGCGCGGAGGGGCTCGCGACGAGCCCGACCGAGGCGAGCGCGATCCCGCAACAAGCCGTTCTCGCCAATGTACGTGAGCGACGCATGTTCACCTTACCTGTTGTTCCAGAGCCGTTGATCACGGCCGCTCGGGCGGCCGAGGCCGATTCCTTCATGGTCGAGCCGGGCGCGCTGAAGACCGTCCCTCTGGCGTCGCGGTTCGCTGTGTCGATCGAGTGGTAGACGTCGCCGCCGTCTCCATCGGTGGTGGCGGCGCCGTCTGCCGCCGTTCCGCTGTCCGCGAGTCTCGCTCCCGTCGAGGGAGCGGAAGAGGCTCCGCCGATGGCGCCGCTTCGCCCCCGAAGTGCAGCAGGCGAGGTCACGAGCGCAGGCTGTCCAGGGCGAAGCAAAAGGATGCCCCTGGAGCGCACTGTGAGCGTTCACATGGTCGATGTCAATCAAAATGGACCCGCGCGCGGCGAGCCCCGACACCTCTCGACGCCAGCGCTGAACGGCGCCCGACGCGAGCGCTGGTGTCCTCAGCTCTGGGCGCTCTGGTCGACGAGCGCTTGCCACTGCGCCTTGAGCGCCGGATCGGACTCGAAGCGCTCGTGCCAACTCCTGTGGAGCGCGATCCAGCTCTGTGGGGTCAACCCATAGTGGCTCTGGATCTGCGGGATGTGATTCGGATGGTCGCGCAGGTCGGCGCACAGGCGCGCGTACCGCGCGAGGGAGATCCGCTCCACGCGGCGCATCGTCTCCTCGTCATCCACGCCGGCGTGCGCTTGCGCGGCGGGCTCCGCGGGCGAGGGGCCTGCGGACGGCTCGACGGCGCTCGGCTGAAGGAAGGGCAGGGCCCAGCTCCCCGTCGGGATCTGGGGCGGCTGCGGAGCGATCTCTCCCCTGGCGGGCCGCGATGGCGCGGGCGATTGGCTCGGACGAGCGAAGGGCAGCGCGTTGTCGGCGGGCGGCGAGGGGGTCGGTCGCGAGAACGGCAAGGCGTTATCGGCCGGCGGCGCGGAGGCCGGTCGCGAGAAGGGTAGGGCGTTGCCGGCGGGAGGCGAGGGGGCCGGCCGCGTGAAGGGCAGGGGATTGGTGGCCGGCGGCGAGGAGGCCGGTTGAGAGAAGGGCAAGGGATCGGCGGCCGGCGGCGAGGAGGCCGGGCGAGAGAAGGGCAAGGGATTGGCGGCCGGCGGCGAGGAGGCCGGGCGAGAGAAGGGCAAGGGATTGGCGGCCGGCGGCGAGGAGGCCGGGCGAGAGAAGGGCAAGGCGTTGTCGGCCGGAGGCAAAGGGGCCGGGCGAGAGAAGGGCAGAGCGGCGTCGAGCGGAGGTAGAGGGGCCGTGCCGGAGAAGGGCAGAGCGGCATCGAGCGGAGGTAGAGGGGCCGTGCCGGAGAAGGGCAAGGCTCTGTTGGCCGCCAGCGCGCCGACCGTGCCGATGCTCGTCGTCTCCATCTCCGGGCTGTCTGCCGGTGACGTCGCTGCACCCTCGACCGCGGGCGCGTTCGACACGTCTTGGCGGAACGGCAGCGCATCCCGGCTCGGAAGAGACGTCGTGCCGAGGAGCGTCATGCGGGCTCGCGGTGCCGTGGACGGCCGCTCCAGGCTCGGCATGGGCAGTGACGACGGCACCGCCGGCAGCAGCGACGGCAACGGCACGGCCGGCGGCAACGGCGACGGCTGCACGACCCCGGCCGGCGGTAACGGCGAAGGCTGCACGACCCCGGCCGGCGGCGCGGCTGCGTTCAGCCTGGCCCAGGGAGATCGCGCAGCCCCCTCGTCGCTCACGCCCGCGGCAGGCGGCGGCGTCGCCCCATCCCGAGGCGCCCCCTGCAGCGGGGCGATGCGCGCAGCAGGCGCGACCGGCATCGGCCCTTCCAGCTTCCTGCGCGCGCCACGCGCCTTCTCCTCGGCGCGGCGCTTCTGCGCGGCGACGAGCTCCAGGTACCGGCGGCTCGATCGCAGCTGCCCGCGCGCGGCCTGCGCGGCGAGCCTGGACATCCACCGCTCCCGCTCCGCCTCCCACGCCGCGGCCGAGAGCCCCGCGTCCGCGAGCACCTCGTCGCGCGGCAGGCCCGCCTCGAGGGCCCCGGCCACGGCGGCGAGCTCCTCGAGCCGGATCGATCGGACCTCCTCGTCGCGCTCCACCATGTCCACGAACATACCCCCTCGTCACCGTCGGGCGGCGCGCTGCGGCGGCCGGCCGATGTCGCCCCGCGGCCGTCCCGGTTACCTCATCGCCCGCTGAAACCGCGCCATGAGCGCGTCGTCCTCGAGCATCGCCGCGGTCCATCGCTGCTGCGCGCTCAGGTAGTCCTCGAGCGTCAGGTCCAGGCGGCTCAGCACCGTCGCCATGTCGGTGCCCCGCTTCAACCCGCGCGCGGCCTCGAGGAAGCGCTCGAACGACAGCTCGCTCTTCGCTCGGGCGCGCTGCACCCGCGCGAACGTCTCGGCGAAGGCGACGACGAGCGGCGGCACGCCCACCTCCTCGCCGTCGTCGTCGTCCGCCTCGGAGAGCCGCGCCTGCCAGGCGTCGTCGAGCGCCTCCCAGCCGGCCTCGTCGAGCCCGTGCGCCGCGAGGAGCGCCGCGCGGTCGGCGCTCGGGTCTGCGAGCTGGGCGGCCAGCGTCGCGTACACCTCGACATCGTCGACGTTCTGCACGCTCTGCGGAGGATCCTTCATCGTCCGGGCAGGCTACCTCAGCGCGCGTCTTGGGGCCTCCTTGGCGCAGGTGTATTCATGGCGCGTGTCCTTCTCATACCTGCCCTTCGTCGCGCCCGGCGGTCAGGAGGGGCAGCCCTCCGCGCCCGCCGGCACGGACGTGCTCGCCCACGACAAGCTCGAGAACGCGCACGCCGCGCTCCGCCGCGCAGCGCTGTCGCTGGAGCACGACGTCGAACCGGTGACCGACCTGACCGGGCCCGCGCGCGCCCTGGAGCGGGCCCTCGGCGCGATCTACGACGCCTTCGACGGCCGCGCCGAACCCCTCGGCGCGGTGCGTGCCGCCCTGGCGGAAACCGACAACGTCGCCGCTCAGATCGAGCAGGCGATCGGGCTCGACGCGGGCTTCGCTGCGGTGGACGAGCTGCTCCGGAGCGCGCGCGGCTGGCTCGAGCAAGCCGCGGCGCGGCTCGCCCTCGTGCCGCCGGCGCCGCCGCTCGATCTGCCGCCGATCCTGGCGAGCCGCGACCGGCCGCGGCTGCACGCGGTCCAGCGGGCGTCGCTCGCGCCGCTCATCAAGGTCCCGGAGCCGCCCCCCGCCGAGCTCGTCGCAAAGCCCCCGCCGCCGATCCCGCGGCCGCGGACGTTCGAGGAGCTCAAGGCCGCCGTCGAGGCGCTGAAGCAGCAGGCGCCCGCGCCCGGCGCGCTCCCCGCGGCCGCGGAGGTGCGGCCGCCCGCGGCGCGCCCGGACGAGGGAGCTGCGCGCCCCGTGCCGCCGGGCTTCGCGCCCGAGATCGGCGACGCGATCGACGATCTCGCCTTCCTCCGCGCCCGCGCCCGCGAGTGCTTCGAGGAGGTCGCGATGGTCGGCATGCAGCGGGCGCCGCTGCTCGGCGATCCCTTCCGCGGGGCGCTGATCCTCGAGCGGCGCATGCTCGCGGCCATCGACGTGATCGCGGCGATCGGGGCGCCGGCGCTCGAGCACGTGCCGCGGCTCGTGGCCGACGCGCCCGTGAAGGACGCGAGCGTCGCGTTCGCGAGCGCGATGGTGCTCGGCTGCTTCGCCGGCCGCGACGCGCTCGCCGCGGCCGAGCTCGCGCTGCTCCGGAGCGGCAAGGACAGGGCGTTCATCGACGCGCTCGGCGCTGCCTTGAAGCTGGTCCCGCACGAGCTCCTGCCGCTCGCGCTCCGCAGCCTGCTCCGCGAGCCCGAGCCGCTGGTCCGCGCGATGGCGATCGACGTCCTCGCCTACCGCGGCTTCGCGACCGAGGACGAGCTCGTCGCGGCGGCGTCGGACGACGAGGCCCCCGTGGCGGCGTGCGCGCTCCACCACCTCGGCTGCACGCCGAGCCCCCGCTTGCCCGAGCTGATCCAGCGGGCCCTCGCGGCGCCGGACCCGGCGCTCCGCGAGGCCGCCTGGACGGCCATGGCGCTCTCGGATCACCCGCACGCCCCGCTCGCGCTGCGCGGCGCGCTGGAGGAGGCCGACGGCGCGGACGCCGCGGCGCTCCTGCTCGCGCTCGCGGGCGACGACGCCGACGCGCGGCTGCTCGCCTCGCGCGTCGCCGAGGCGCCGCGGCGCGGCCTGATCTTCGCCGTGGGCTGGGCCGGCGCGGCCGCCGCGGTGCCGCTGCTCATCGACCTGCTCGAGCGCGACGTGGACGGGGACGTGAAGCTCGCCGCGGCCTACGCGCTGGAGCGGATCACCGGCGCGGGGATGTGGGAGGAGGTCGCGGTGGAGGACGAGGAGATCTTCGTCGCCGATCCGCCCGAGCCCGACGTGGGCGAGCCTCGCGACCTCAAGCTCGCGCAGCTGGTCAGCGATCCCAACGACCTGCCCGAGGCGCCGGCGCCGGAGATGGCGGAGCAGCCCACGGTGGACGCCGCGCGCTGGCGGGCCTTCTGGCGCGAGCGCTGCCAGGGCTGGGACATGAGCGCGCGCTACCGCCGCGGGCGCCCCTACACACCCGACGTCGTGCTCGACGAGCTGGACACGGGGCGGGTCACCCCGGGCGAGCGCCGGCTGCTCCAGCGCGAGCTGATCCTCCGCACCGGGCACTTCGTGCGCTTCGATCCGCACGACTTCGTGGTGGCGCAGGAGGAGGCGATCCAGGCCTGGCGGCCGATCGCGGCGCGCGCCTCCGGCGCCCCGGGCCGCTGGACGCGGCCCCGCCGGCGCGTAGGGTAAACCGAGCGCGAAGAGGAGCGCGGTGCTCGCGAGGGGGGATGCATGGAGCGACGCGGACTTCGGAGGATCAGCTGGCGGCAGGTCATCTCGGCCTCGGCGCTCGGCGCCGCGCTGATCGCGCCGCCCTCGGCGCGGGCCCAGTCCAAGGAGGAGCTCGCGGAGGCGCGGGCGCTCTTCCAGGAGGGGGTCGCGCTCAGCGCGGCGAACCACTGCGCCGCGGCGCTCGCGAAGTTCCATGCGGTCGCGAGCGTGCGGCGGACGCCGCAGGTGCTGTTCAACATCGCGGAGTGCGAGGCGCGGCTCGGCAAGCTCGTCTCGGCGCTCGGCAACTACCGCATCGCCGCGGCCGCGGCCGACGGCGACCCCCGGGCGAACGACGTCAGCGCGAACGTCGGCGCGCGGATCGAGGACCTCGAGGCGCGCATCCCGAGGCTCGCGATCCGCCGGGGCGCGGGGGCGCTCACCGCCACGATCCTGCTCGACGGCGCCGCGCTCGGCGCCTCGGAGATCAGCGCCGACATCCCGGTCGATCCAGGGCCCCACGTGGTCTCGGCCTGGGTCGGCGATCGCGAGGCGGCGCGGGAGACCGTCACGCTCGCGGAGCGGGACGTGAAGACCGTGGAGATCGCGATCGCCGAGCCGCCGGCGGCGCCGCGGCCGGCGAGCGCGTCGCCGGGACGCGCGTCCGCGGAGGTGCCGCCGAGGGCCGCGCTGGCGCGCCTGCCGGCGACGCGTCCGTCGAAGGTGCCGGGCCTCGCCGTGCTCGGCGCCGGGATCGCGAGCGGCGCCGTGGGTGGGGTCTTCCTCGGCCTCCGCGCCGGCACGCTGAGCGATCTCGACGCGCTGTGCGGCGGCGACAGGAGTTGCCCTCCTTCCGCCAGGCCCGTCGCCGATCGAGGCCGGCTCTACACGGGCGTCGCCGAGGCGGCGATCGGGCTCGGTGTCGTCGGCGTCGCCGCGGGGATCACGCTGCTCGCGATGAGCGGCAGCGCGGCCGCGGCCGAGCCGGACGCGAGCGCCCGCGCAGCCGCTGCCGCGGCCGGGCGGCGCGCCCGCGCGGGCGTCCGCCGCGCGGAGGTCCTGCCGCAGGCGCCTGGCGCCGACCTTGCGGGCCTCAGCGTCGCCGGCAGCTTCTGAGGCGGGGCGCCCTCCGGGCCGGCGGGCGCATCAGGTGCGGCAGCAGAACGTCCGCGGGCTCGCGCCGCGGGCCTCTCCGCTGGGCGTGCCGCCGCTCGGCCGGCACGCGCCGCCGGTGGGCGCGCCGAGCGACGTCACCTTGCGGCCCACGACGGAAGGGTTGTCCTCGAGGTCCACGCAGCTGCCCGCAGGCAGCTCCGTCACCTGCGTCGCGCAGGTGTGCAGCTGCACGTCGGAGTAGAGGGCGACGGTCGTCGGGCACGTCCCGCCCGACGGCGCGCCGCACGCGCAGTCGTCGTCGCAGCCGCGGCTGTCCTCGATGTCGGTGAAGAAGACGCGCCGCTCCGTGTAGGGGCCCGGCGGGCAGGCGGCGTCGCCGTCCCTGGCGATGCAGAGGCCGCCCTCGAACGGCGCGGCCGGCTTCGGCGCGCAGACCTGGCCGAGGTTGCAGCCGCGGCCGAGCGGCTCGGCCGCGGCGCACGCGCGGCCGAGGCGTGTCCACCGCGGGTCCGGCCTCTGCACCTGCACGGCGCTCGGCGCGCACTCGCCGCCGGAGGCCGCGAGCGGGCTCACGCTGACCGACACGGCGCACGGTGCGCCGGTGGTCGCCGAGCACTCCGCGTTGCTGCTCGGCCCGCAGGTCAGCCTGTCGCTGAAGACTCCGTCGGGGCCCCTGCACACCTGGGCCGCCCAGCCGGGCGTCGCGAGCGGGAAGAGGCAGTGCGGCTCCGACCCGCAAGGCGCGTCCGCGACGGTGATCGTGATCCCGTCCACCGGGTCGCAGGCTTGCCCCTCCGCGGGACCGCACGAGCACGTGCAGCTCGCCGGCGGCGCGGACAGGCCTCGGTTTCCGACGAACGGCGGCCCCGCGGCGAACTCGGGTGGGCAGCCCGGGTCCATCGCGGGCTCACCGTCGAACAGCGCGAAGTAGCCGCTCCAGCCCTCCGGCACGGCCGCCGTGCACACGAAGTCGCCGCACGCGGGATCGGCGCAGTCGATCTGGCCGTCGCCGTCGTCGTCGGCGCCGTTCGCGCAGTCCTCCGCCCCGTCCCCGCTGGAGCTGCTGATGGCCCCGGTGCCGCCGGAAGGCTCGGGCTCATCGAAGGTGTACTCGGGGTACAGGCAGGCGGCGGGAGCGGCCAGGGCGCCTGCGGCGCCGAGCCCGATGCAGGCCGTGAGGCGCGCTCCCCGGCCGACGAGAAAAGAGCCCACCGAACCACCTCCGTGCCAGGTGGCCGCGCAGCGCCCGTTCGCGCTCCGTGCCCCCGCCCAGAGGATATCGCGCCGCGCGGCGTGAGCCACGAGCGCCCCTCGAGCGACGTACGCTGCGCGGCTACTTCTTGGCGGGCGCGGCCGGCTTCGCCGGGGCGGCGGGCGGCGCGCCCTTGGCCGGGGGCGCGCCCTTCGCGGGCGGCGCCTCGCCGGCCTGCCCGCTGTTGTACATCTGGATCGCGCGATCGGTGAGCTCGAGATCGGCGCGGTAGTAGGGAACGGCCGACTTGTCGAGGATGAGGTCGTAACCCTCCTGCGCCGCGAGGCGCCGGAGGAGGCCGAGCACCTTCTGCAGCATCGGCGTCGTGAGCTCGCTCTCCTTGCGCTGCATCTCGCGCTGGGCGTCGAGCGTCGTCGCCTGGAACTCGGCTGCCTGGCGCTGCCAGGTCTCGAACCTGCGCTGGAGGACGTCCTTCGGCGTCTTGCCCGCCTGGGCCTCCTTGTCGAGCTTGTCCCGCTCGTCGTCGAGCGCGCGGCGCTTCGTGTCGAGCTCCACCTGGCGGCTGTCGAACAGCTTCTTGAGCGTCGCCTGGACGCGGAGCCCTTCCTCGGTCTCCAGCATGGCGCGGCGCACGTCGACGACGGCGATCTTCGACTGCGCGGACGCGGGCGCGGGCGACAGCAGCGCCGCGCTGCCGAGCGCCGCGGCCGCGAGCAGCGGCAGAACGCGCGCCGTGAGCCACCGGCCCGAGGTCGGGCGGGCTGCCAGCGCAGCACCCTGGCTCGCGCCGGCCGGACGCGCAGGGGTGGAGAACGTGGAACAGCGCGCGACGAGCCGCTCAGGAGCGTTGTTTCGCATCGCGGATGGCCTTAGCTACCCGGCCACCCAACGTCAAGAACGTGGCGCGCCCTTCTCGTGCGCTGCCGCCGCCGCGCCCTCCGGGTGCGCGTCCTTGCTCTGCGCAGGGCTCGCGCTGCGGTGCGCTGCCGGATCGTTGTTGCTCGGCGCCTCGGCGCGCTCCTTCCGTCCCAAGGCGCCGGCGGTCTTCGCGACCTTGCTCCGTGACGGCGCCCCGGCGGCCCGCTGGGCGGACGGGTCCGCCGCGTGCGGCGGCCGCGACGTCGAGGGCAGCGACCGGCCGAGGCGCTCTCGAGCGAGGGCGATCAGACGCCCGACGTCGTCGTTCCCCCGAAGGAACGCGTCGCGCTGGCGGGGATCACGCAGGGCCTCGACGCGCGCGGCCAGGGCGGAGAACGCGGCGTCGAGCGCGGCGTTCGCCTCGCGCTCGTCCCCGATCGCGAGGAGGGCCTCGACGAGCGTGACGCGAATCGCGTCGCTCCACTCCTCGATGGGCCCACCCGCGAGGTGGCGCGACGCCTCGCGCGCCGCGTCGACCGCGGCCCTGAGCTCGCGGCGCGCCAGCTGGACGCGCGCCATCGCGAAGCTCGCCATCGCCTGCAGCGCGGCCGCGTGGTGCGCCGCCTCCTCGCAGAGCCAGCGCGCGACGGCGTGGGCGGTCGCGTGGTCGCCGGGGGCGCCGCGCCAGACGAGGAAGAGCGCCTCGTACAGCCGGCCGGCGAACCTGAGGCGGGAGATCTGGCACGCGTCGGCGATCCCGCTCGCCTGGCGCTCGAGCGCGACGCCCTCCTCGATGTTGCCGAGCCGCGCGTACGACATCCCGAGGTTGTGGAGCGCGAACCCCTCGATCGCCCGGAGCTTCCGGCTCCGCGCGTCGAGCAGCGCGCGCTCGAGCAGCGCCTGCGCCTCCTCGAACAGGCCGAGCTGGTTCAGCGCCGAGCCGGTGTTCAGGCGGGCCCTTGCCGCGATGACGGCGTCGCCGGCCCCGTCGGCGTCCGCGACGAGCGACGCGCCCAGAGAGGCCGCGGCGGCCAGATCGCCGGCGTGCATCAGCGCGGCCAGGTGGGCCTCCCGGGCGTGGAGGAGCGCGTCGGTCGAGCCGCTCCCGCGCGCGGCCTCCATCGCCGCGTGCGCGGCGCGGAGCGCCTCGGCGGGCCGGCCCAGCGCCGCCAGGGCGCGGACGCGCGACGCGAGGAGCTTCGCGCGGATCGACGGCGAGAGCGCCGCCGCGAACTGCGGAGAGAGCGCGGACGCGGCGCGCGCGTCGCCCTCGGCGCCCTGGCCCGCCTCGATCATGCAGGTCACCGCGACGACCTGCGCCTCGCCCCACAGATCCGAGCCGGGCAGCGCGAGGCGCGACGCCTGCTCCGCGGCGTCGAGCGCCTCGTCGAGGCGGCCGAGGAGCTCGAGGAGCTCCGCCCGGCGGACCAGGAGCGCGGCGCGCGTGGTCCCCTCGGCCCCGCAGGCGAGCCCGCGCGTCGCGAGCTCGAGCGCCTCGTCGAGCTCCGCGCCGCTCGCCGCCGGGTCCCGCGTCGCGCGCGCGTAGAGCAGCGCCGCCCGCGCCTTGTCGCCGCCCGCCTCGGCGTGGCGCGCGATCAGCCCCGGATCGACGCCCGCGGACTCGAGCCAGGCGGCCGCGGCGAGGTGGAGCGCGGCGCGGTCTTCCTCGAGGATCGACGCGTACGCCGCGTCGCGCACGACCGCCTGCCGGAACGTCCACTGCACCTGCCCCGGGACCCGCGGCTCCAGCTGGCGCGCGATCATCTCGCCCGCCTCCAGCTCGGCGAGCTCCGCGCCCACGGCGCGCTCGAGCAGCGCCGCGACGCCCGCCGTCCAGAAGACCTGGCCGAAGACGGACGCGGCGCGCAGCGCCCCGCGCACCCCGCTCGACATGCGGTCGACGCGGGCCTGCACCAGGGCCTGCACGCGGAGCGGCACGCCGTCGCGCCCCTCCGCGGCGGACCGGATGAGCTCCTCCAGGAAGAGGCCGTAGCCGCCGGCGCGCTGGACGATGGCGCCGCGCGTGGCCGGGTCGGCCTGCGGGAGGGCGCTCGCCGCGAGCCGATCCGCGGCCTCTGGGGACAGCGGCGGGAGCGTCACGCGGGTCACGTCGCGGTGCTCCCACAGCGACGGGAACCGGGCGGAGAGCTCGGGCCGCGCGAAGGCGAAGACCCCGAAGCGGAGATCGGCGCAGCCGAGCAGCCAGTCGACGAGCTCGACCGTGGTGCTGTCGGCCCAGTGCATGTCCTCGATGACCAGGATCTGCGGCGTGGTCTCGGACTTCGAGCGGAAGAACGCCTCCACCGCCATCCGCGTGCGCGATTCCATGAGCTGCGGGCTCTCGCGGGCCGCGCGCAGCGGCTCGTTGCCCTCGTCGGGGAAGGGCACGCCGGCGAGCTCCCCGATGAAGCCTGCGAGGAAGCGGAGCGGGCGGGCCAGGCGCATCGCCACGTGGGCGCTCACCTTCTGCACCTGGTCCTCGAGGCGCTCGCCGTCGCGGATGCCCATGAGCGCGCGCAGGGCGCGGCCCAGCGTCGTGAGGCCAGCGCCCTGGCTCATCGCGTCGCCGCGGCAGAGCAGGATGATCGGCGCGTGCGGCGCCGTCTCGAGGTGCTGGATCAGCTCGGCGCGGACGCGGCTCTTGCCGATGCCGGCGGGGCCCGTCACGAGCGCCGCGCGAGGCGCGCCGTCCTCGGCGATCGCGCTGAAGATGCCCTGGAGCCTTGCGAGCTCGTGCTCGCGCCCGATGATCGCCGTGGAAAGCCCGGCGAGCTTGCGCGCGTCGAAGCCGGCCGCGTCCTCGTGGACGAGCACGCCGCCGCGCGCGTCCTCCTGGACCACGAACCGCCCCTCCAGCGCGGCGATCGCGTGGGCGTCGATCCGGACCGCGCCGGGCGCCGCGTACTCCAGCTGCTGCGCAGCGCGATCGAGCGCCTCGCCGGCGAGGCTCGCCCTGCCGCGGACGGCGTGCCCGACCGCGACCGAGGCCCGCGCGCCCGGCGTCGATCGGGCCACGGTCAGCGCCGCCCGCGCGGCGCGCGCCGCCTCGTCGCCCCGCGAGCGCTCCACCCCGAGCGCCGCGGCGAGCCTCCCGTCGGGGAGCGGCTCGAACCGCGGGTCGTCGCCGAGGACCTCGCGGAGCGCGGCGTCCACCGCGGGGCGGAGCGGGCCGGCGCCCAGCTCGAAGAGCGCGCAGGCGACCACGCGCCGCTCGCTGTTGGCGAGCCGCACCTGCGGCCGCTCGTCGCCCGGCCCGGCGGGCCTCGGCATCATCTCCTGCGCGGCCGCGCGCCGGACGATCGAGGCGGACCTGTCGGTCGCGGGGGGATCGTTGTTCAGCTCCCCGACCCGCGCGAGCGCGCGCGCCAGCTCGCCGCCGTTCTCGTACCGCTGCTCGCGATCGCGGGCGATGGCGCGCGCGAGCACCTCGTCGAGGGCCTCGGGCACGTCGAAGCGGATCTGCTGCGAGCGCGGGGGGTCCTCGACCACGAGGCGGCTGAGCAGCGCGATCGCGTTCTCGGTCTCGAACACGTTCCTGCCCGTGACCAGGCGGAACAGGACGGCGCCCAGCGAGTACACGTCGGCCCGCGCGTCGACCGCCTCGCCGCGCGCCTGCTCGGGCGCCATGAAATGCGGGGTGCCGATGATCGTGCCGCGCTCGGTGGGGCAGTCGTCCGGGACCGGGAGCTTCACGACGCCGAAGTCGATCAGCTTGATCGCGGTGCCCTTGCCGCGGACGAGGAAGATGTTGGAGAGCTTGAGGTCGCGGTGCACGACGCCGCGGGCGTGGATGGCGGCCATCGCGGCGGCGCTGCGCCGGACGACCTCCACCGAGTCGCGCAGGCCGAGCGGAGCGCGCCGCTGGCGCTGCCCTAGATCCTCGCCGTCCAGCCACTCCATCGCGAAGAAGAGGCGCCCGTCGAGCCAGGTGCCGTGCGCGACGTACTGAACGATGTTGGGGTGCCGCAGATCGGCGAGGATCGAGATCTCGCGCGCGAAGCGGGCGCGCTCCTGGTGCGACGCGGCGGCGCGCAGGATCTTGAGCGCGACCGGGGCGCCGGTGGTCTGATCCGTGCCCTTGAAAATATCACCCATGCCGCCGCTTCGGCTGCGGGCTTCGATCATGAAGCGGTCGGTCGGGTCGGTGAACTCCGGGAGCACCGTCCGGATAGGCTACGCGAACCTCGCGTCTTCATGCCAGCGAGAAGGCGCTCTGCGCGGCGCGCAGCGCCGGCGGGCGACCTGGGCCGAAGCCCGAATCGCGCGCCATCGTCGTGCTGCTCCGCAGCGTAGCGCCGCCACGAGCGGCGCGATCGGGGCACGGCGCTCGAAAATTCCAGCCAGCCGCCGCGCCGTCCGCACCATCATCCTGCCCGCGCGGGGCCTCCGTGCGCTCAGAACCCCGCGAGTAGCCCGGCGCCGAGGGAAGCGCTCGGACGCGGAGGTCTCAGCGCGCCGGCGAGCGGGTGGTCGACGAGCCCGAGCGCGGCGAGGACCTCGGCGTGGGTATAGAACGAGAGCGTGTCGTTGAGCGCGAGCTCGATCCCGCCGCGGAGCCCGAGCGCCATGAACAGCAGGGACACGTCGGTGGCGGGGGCGGCTCGATCGCCGACCTGCGCGACGCCGATCTCGACGAGAGCGCATGTGACGAGCAGGTCGACCGTGTGAAGGCACGGAGCGAAGACGCCGCTCGTGTGCGTGCGCGGGTACGGCGATCGCGCTTTCGTGCTCCCGCCGGGGCTCGGGGCGTACGGACTCGACACCTCGCCGTGTTCGAGCGCGCTCGGCTTCGAGACGACGAACGTGCCCCGGCTCTCCAGCGAGAAGGAGAGGCTCTGTGACCAGCGAACCCTGACGAGCAAGGAGGCGCCGCCGAACAGCCCCTCGGGCACCCCGAGCCCCGCTATGGCGCCGATGCCGACCCGCGCCGAGCTCCACGGCTCGCCGGGCCTGCTCGCGGGCTCCGGGCGCGCCGGCGCGATCTCCGGGCGAGGCGGCGCGGCGGGCGCTCGCTTGTCGCTCGCGAACGGCGTCAGCGTGAAGGAGATCGCGACCGCGACGGTATGGGTGAGCTGCTCGCAGGCGCCGTCTCCGTGCGAGAGGTCAAAGCCTCGGCCGGAGACCCGCCCGTCGGCGTTCCGGTAGGTCGTCGTCGCGACGACGTGGGCGCCGTGAGGCCTGATCGCGACGTCGACCTCCTCGGTCGCGTCCTCGCGGAAAGGGTCGTACCCGACGCGCAGCCGGATCCGCTCGCGCAGCGCGCGCTCTCCAGGGCACGAGGCCGCTTGCGCATCCTCGCTGTAGCGCAGCCGCAGCGCGCGGCGTGCCGGCTCCGCCGCGCGCGATGGCGCGCTGAGCAGCAGAGAGGCGAAGACGATCATGCAGAGAAAGGAGCGTGCCATATCCCCGGTCAGCGGCTCCGCTGGACGAGCCATCCGTGGCCGCCATGAAGCGCTCTCGAGGCAAAGCACGTCAAGAGCTCACGTCGTCTCTCTTCGCGATCCCGGCTGGCGTCAATTGACGTGATAATCGAAGCTCGTGAATGGTAATGGCCGCGAAATCACGATTGCGCGAGAGCGGGATCCGGATCCGTGACGAGCGTGACCACTCGTCCGTATGCACGCAGGCAGCTGACCGGCGCGGAGCATGAGAATCCGTCGGGGTTCGTGGCAATGCAGACACGTTGTCTGCAATGGCCTGCGCGCGGCGGGCATGCTCCGCCGGCCGCGCGGACCTCTCGGTCAGCGCCGTGCGCGATCGATCTCGTTGGAGGGGGAGGGAGGAGGGAAGGGGACGGCGAGCGGTCAACCAGCGCTGACGCCGGCGCTGGCGCTGGCGCGCGAGGCGAGCCGCGCGAGGTCCTTGGGATCGCTGACGCGGACGAGGATGACGGTGATGTTGTCCCGCCCGCCGCCCGCGTTCGCCTTCTCGATGAGCGCCTGCGACGCCTTCTCGGGATCGGGCTCGGCGAGCAGGATGTCGCGGATCGCCTCGTGGGTCACCATCTTCGACAGGCCGTCGGAGCAGAGGAGGTAGACGTCTCCGGGGTGGGGCCGGGCGATGATCAGATCGACCTTGACTGCGGGGGAGATTCCGATCGCCCGGCTCAGGTGGTTCGCCATCGGCCCGGTGATCCCCGCGGCGCCCATCGTGTGATCGGTGGTGAGCTGCGTCAGCTCGTTGTCGCGCAGGCGATAACAGCGGCTGTCGCCCACGTGGCCGATGTAGAGGCGCTGCTTGTTGGGCGAGAACCGCGCGCTGACGAGGGTCGTGCCCATGCCCGTGAGGCTCCGCTCGGCGTGGGCCCGCTCGTAGATCGCCTGGTTCGCTTGCTGGATCGCGACCGCGAGCTCGCTGCCGCGACGAGGGACGTCGGGGTAGGGGCTCTCCGCGTCGCTGTCCACGAACGACTGATCCTTGAACGCGTGCGCGATCGTGTCGACCGCGAGGCGGCTGGCGACGTCGCCGCCCGCGTGGCCGCCCATGCCGTCCGCCACGGCGAACAGGTAGTGCTCGTCCAGGCAGAGGTAGCAGTCCTCGTTCTTCTTGCGCTTCTGACCGGGATCGGTCTGGCCGACGGCGCTGATGAGCAGGAGCGGCGACGAGCTGGTCGGCTCGTCGACGGCGGCCTCGTCGTCGTAGATGATGGGGACGGCGGACGGCTCCTCGCGCTCGTGCCCGTCGTCATCGTCGTCATCGTCGTCGTCGCCGCCGTACGACGGGACGCTCGCGCGTTTGATCGTGCTCTGCAGCACCTCTGGCGGCGCCAGCGTGATCAGCGTGAGGTCGTCGTCATCGTCGTCGAACGCGTCGTCGTCGCAGCGCGATGGGCCGTTCGAACGCTTCCAGTCGGCGCTCGAGACCCGCTCGGTGCGGCCGTGACCTCCTGCGGTCTTCGCGTGGGCGCTCTCGCTCGCGGGCGTCCCGCCCCGCAGCCCTGCTGCGCCTGGCCTCGTCGTTGAATCTTCGAGATCTCCCTCCCCCTCGTCGAGGGCTTGGGCTCCTGGGCCCCCCTGCGTCGGCGTCGTCGCCGCGCGAGGACGGGCCCGGTCGCCGTTGTTTGAGCGAAAATACCAATAGATCAGCCCAAGAAGGGCGATTCCCATGACAAGGGCGGCTGCGAGATCGGCCATGTCCCGGCGACCAACGTAGCAAAGGCGCGCCGCGTCTCCGAGATCAACGTGCAGGGGGACGGAAGACGGCGATCGATCCTGGTCGACCTTGACCTGCGGAGCTCACGCCGCAGGGGCGCACCTTGGGCACCACCCGGCGCAGGGAGCGCCACCTCACCCCGCCGCAGGGCTCGCCACCCCGTGACGGGCGACCGCTGCAGAGCGCCTCGCCTAGAGCAGCGCGCCTCGCCAGGAAGAAGCTGCGCCTGGCGGGCTGTGCGCGCTCACCCGGGGCAGGCCGTGCGGATGTTGCTGCGCTGCGGCAGGTGCGCGCGAGAAACGAGGGCCTTCACAGCGGCGGCTGCCGCTCGCTCGCCAGGAGGCCCGCTGCGAGCCGCGCGCCCGGCGTGCGTCCGCCGCAAACGAACCCACCGAGCGGAGCGGGTTGCCAGTGCTGCTGGTGCTGACTAGTCTCCGCGCCCGCATGAAGCTCGCCCACACACTTCTCCAGACACCTCGCATCGTTGGCGTGGGCCTCGCGGTCTCGATCGTGGGCGGGCTCGGGGTCGTGGGCTGCTTCGTCGAGGGCGAGGGCCTCCCGCCGCCGGTCGAGGGGTTCTATTACCCGACGGGCCTGGCGGCGTCTCCCGGGGGACGGGTCCTCTACGTCGCGAACTCGGACTTCGATCTCCAGTACAACGGCGGCACGGTCCAGGCGCTGGATCTCCAGCGGCTGCGCAAGCGGGCGCTCACGCTCCAGTCGGAGCTCGCTCCCGGCGGGCAGGACGCCAGCGTGCGCGGTGCGTGCAATAACGTGGGGCTGGCGACAAACGCTGCGCCGTCGCTCTACCCGGGGCCGTGCGGGCCGCTCGATATCTCCGCCCTCGAGGGCGACGACGAGGTCGTCCGGAGCTCGGCCGTGATCGGCGCGTTCGCGTCCAACCTCCTCCTCGTGCACAGGCCGCTCAGCGGCGAGGGCGCCGACCCCGGCGCGGAGCGGCAGGCGCGCCTGTTCGTGCCCGTGCGCGGCGACCCCTCGGTGACCTTCTTCGACGTCGCCGACGATCGGTCCGACGACGCCGGCGCGCAGCGCTGCGAGGGCGACGCCTGCTTCCAGCTGGACTGCGGCGCGAGCGCGGCGGGCGGGCGCTGCAGCAGAGATCACCGCATCGGGGAAGACCCGGGCCAGGAGCTCATCCGGCGCAAGCTGCCGCTGGAGCCGTTCGGGATCGCCGCCGGCCCGGGCGGGACGAGCATCGTCGTCTCGCACCAGACGGAGAACGCCGCGAGCGTCATCGTGAACCGCTGGGAAGCGAACGAGCGGCCGCAGCTCGCGCACGTCCTCACGGATCTCGCCTTCGGGCCGACGGAGCTCGCGGCCGTGCCGCGCCCGAGCGTGCTCGGGGCGCTGCAGCAGAGCGGGTGGGCGATCGACGACCAGCCCGCGTTCGCGGTCACGTACCTCGCGGCGCCGGAGCTCGGCCTGCTCCGCTATCAGGACGCCGCTTCAGGCGGGGCGCCGCGCCTGCACGAGTCGACCCCGACGCCGATCACCGCGCTCGCGAGCGGCACCGACTCCCGCGGGATCGCGTTCGACGCGAACGAGCGGCAGGCGTGCGAGGACGGCTGCGCGGATGACGCAGACGTGGTCGAGTGCCTCGAGCGGTGCGTGGAGATCCCGATCCCGGTGTACGTGGCGCATCGCGGTCCGAACTCGCTGCTCATCGGCGAGCTGACGACGACGCTGGTCAAGAAGGACTCGGACGTCCCCGCGGCGAAGCGGGCCTCGGTGTTCGACACGATCGCGATCCGCGACGCCGTCCCGCTCGGGGCCTACCCGTCTCGGATCGAGATCGGCGAGGTGATCGACCTGGAAGGCGTGCCTCGCCGCAGGGTCTTCGCGCTCGCGTTCGACACGGGGCTCGCGTTCTCCTACGACCCCGAAGCGCGCCGCGTCGACCCCCCCATCAAGACCGGGCGTGGACCGCAGGCGCTCGCGTTCGACACGGGTTCCACGTGCGGCGACGAGAAGGAGCGCTGCGAATGCGAGCAGGGCAGCGCCGGCTGCGACACCTATTCCCTCATGTACATTGCGCATTTCACCGACTCCTACCTCGGCGTTGTCAACCTCGACATGCGCAAGGCGAACACGTTCGGAACGATGATCCTCACGGTGGGCACGCCCGTCCCGCCCCGGGAGTCCCAATGAAGCCGCGCCTCGCGCTCCTCGCCTCCACCTCCGCCCTGGCGCTCGCCGGGTGCGCCGCGGAGGCCACGCCGGTCCCCGTCGAGGCCCTGGCGCAGTCCGGCCGCAGCGCCTTCGTCTGCCTCGCCATCGACCGGCCGGATCCCGACAAGCCGGGCGTGATGCGCTCGCTGCCGATCACGGACTGCTCGTACGGCACCGTCGAGTCGTCCACCGACTACGAGGTCGACGCCAAGAACGGGGGCAGGGCCACGCTCCCGCACCTCTACGGCCTCGTCACGCAGACCACGCACGGCGAGGTCGCGCTCGTCGACCTGACGACCGAGTCCTCGCTGATCGTCGATCGGGACACGGGCACGCCCGCCCCGAGCTTCCTCCCGGTCGGCGCGCAGCCGGTCGACATCGTCGCGACGCCGGGCGGGACCGCGTCGTTCGTCGCCGTCGCCGAGCCGGGGCGCGCGGGGATCTACGCGCTTCCGTCGGCGAAGGTGCTGCCGCGCGACGGCTGCCCGGTCCCGTCGCTCAGCTCCTGGCCGGCCTGCTCGCTCCCCTCGGCGCCGGGCGAGATGGTGCTCCTCGCCGACCCGCCGGATACCAACGGCAACGTGCGGAGCTCGTGTGACGCCGGCCCCCCCCCGTACGACGTCGAGCCGACCAAGCCTGGCGACCCCGGCGCGTTCGTGGACGATGTCTGCGCCACCTCGAACGGGAGCCTCGCCATGGAGGGCGGCGGCCGGCAGAAGCTCCTCGTGACCCTGCCCGATCTTGGCGGCTTCGTCGTGATCGACGCGCAGAAGCTCCTCGAGCACGAGGACTACAAGGACGGCGGCTTCAAGGCGTGCGAGGTGGAGCGGTGGGTCCCTCTCCAGGTCTCGCTCCCGCCGGCCGTGCCGCCCGACGAGCCGCCGCCCGAGGAGGCGTCGCCCGACGAGGTGTCGTGCTCTCAGCCGGCGGTCGCGGCCAGCCCGGAGCAAGCCTTCGACAAGGCCCGGCCCGCGGGGCTCGCGCTCTCCGGCGACCGGCTGTTCATCGCCGATCTCGACGCGCCGGTGATCCACGTCGTCGACCTCCCGACGCCCTGCGAGCCGCGCGAGCTGCCCTCGCTGCTGCCCGCGTCGACGCTCGACCCAGGGCGCGTCGTCACGACGAGGCGCCTCGCGGTGAGCCAGGCGTCGCCCCCCGAGTTCAACCGCTACCTCTACGCGGTCGACGCCGGCGACGGCAGCGTGATGGTCTTCGACGTCAGCGACGACGTCAGCGACGACGCGTCCGGCCGGTCGCCGCTCTCCCGCGAGAATCCGGACTGGAACCCGTTCCAGCCGCCCGACCGCATCCGCCTGCCGGCGCCTGTCCGCGATCTCGCGATCGTGCAGCGCGAGGTCCCGAGGAGCCTCCCGGCGACGGGCGTGGTGCCGAGGGGGATCCGGTGCAGCCCCCTCCCGGAGCTCAGGACGTGCGACAGCAGCGTCACGTCGTGCGACCTCGAGACGCTGTACCGCACGTCGACCGATCGCGACTCCGGCGCCGGCCCGCTGAAGCTCCGGGGCACGTTCGCGTACATGGCGCTCACGAACGGGCAGGTCGCGATCGTCGACATCGACGACCTCGACGCGGCCTGCCGCGGACCCGAGCGCCAGAGCGTCCGCGCGGGCTGCGACGCGGACGCTTCGCCGAGCAGCCCGCTGCTCGAGACGAGCGGCGAGGCGTCCTGCAACGTCGTCCTCCCGCACGCTGTCCGCTCGGAGACCTACATCGTGGCGAGCGACGGCTCCGGCCAGCTCGAGCCCGGCGTGCAGGGCCTGCCGATCCTCTACGACCGCAGCGGCGCGGTCGTGCCGCTCTCCGGGGAGAGCCCGAAGATGCGCGCCACGTTCCCGTCCGAGGGGGCCGCGCCTGACCTCGCGCTCGCGGTGGGGGTGCAGCGCGAGGCGATCGCGTCGAGCGACAGCGCTGAAAGCGAGCTCGACGAGCAGGGGCTCGTGCTGAGGTCCGGCGGGCCGCAGCACGCGCTGACGATGAACCTCGAGGACCCGCGGGTGCACATCGCCAACGAGACGTGGAACGTGACGTACGAGGGGGTGCTCACGTCGATCACCCGGGCCTCCGTGGCCTTCGACGAGAACCTCCACCTGAGGGGCACCGACGCCCGCTTTTGCCGCCGCGGCGTGCAGAGCCTGACCAGCGTGAAGGCGCAGCTGAAGGCCGCGGGCGTCCCGGAGGACGAGGACGGGACCCGCGCCGGGCAGCTCGCCGACTTCGCGCAGATCACGTCCGAGCTTCCGGACGAAGATGCCACCTACTGGAAGAGCGTCGACTCGGCCGTCTGCTCGTTCGACACCTGCAACGCGAAGTACGGCAGCGTCATCACGTCGCGCCCGGCGCTCCGCATCGTCGAGGCCTACGAGGACCACCTCGAGCTCGAGCCCAGGAATGAGGTCGAGTTCGCGGCGTGCTGCTTCGCCGGCTCGGTGCAGCTCGGCATCCGCGCCGGAGGCCAGTGGGTCGTCCGGAGCAACGGCGCCGGCTTCCTGCACCACGTGATCGCCGATCCTGCGGGCGGCTATTGCCGCAACTCGTGCGACACGCGCCTCTCGCGGTTCAACGGGCGCGTCGTCCATACGCCGCGCGACGGGCGCGTCACCGACGGTGATGTGGGGGCGTTCATCAACCCGATGTTCCGGTTCGCGGTCACGGGCGGCGTGCCCGAGCAGGACATGCAGTTCCGCTTCACCACCCAGGGGGCGTTCACGCCGCTCGCCCTGGACCTCGCGGACATCAGCGACACACCGGAGCTCCAGCCGCAGTCCATCCAGCTCGTTCCGGCCACGGGCCAGCTCGCCGTCACCGACGGCTCGGTCCAGGGCCTGTTCCTGCTGAGCTCACGCGACGTCGCCGTGGCGCGCCGGTACCGCTGAGCCACCTGCCGGCCCCGCGGCATTGCGGTTTCGGCGCCGATATTTCCACGAAAACAGCGGAACAAACGCGCGAATCCCGCGTAGACCTCACCGGCGGTCGAGACTAAGACGCCGGCGATGCAGCCGTCCGAGCAGCCTGCGGCCAGGAAGAAGCTGACCCCGGTGATGCGCCAATACGAGGATGCGAAGGCGCTCCACCCCGACGCCATCCTCTTCTTCCGGATGGGCGACTTCTACGAGATGTTCAACGACGACGCGGTCCTCGTGTCGCGCGCGCTGAACCTGACGCTCACGAGCCGCAACAAGGGCGAGCCCGACGAATCCCCGATGGCCGGCGTCCCGCACCACGCGGCGCACGGGTACATCGCGCGGCTGCTCGCGCTCGGCCACAAGGTGGCGATCTGCGAGCAGTGTGGGGATCCGTCGAAGATCAAGGGGCTCGTGCCGCGGCAGGTCGTGCGCGTCGTCACGCCGGGGCTCGTCACCGAGACCGAGCAGCTCGACGCGCGCGCCAACCACTACCTGGCGGCGGTCGACGGCGGCGGCGTGCCCCGCGGCGACGCCCTCGGAGCGGGGGGGCCCTACGGCCTCTCGCTGCTGGATCTCTCCACCGGCGAGCTCTCGGCCACCTCGGTCCCGGACGCCGCGACGCTGCTCGCGGAGCTCGCCCGGGCGGATCCGCGCGAGGCGCTCATCGCCCGGGACCTCCCGGACGTCCGCGCGGCCGCGGCCTCGCTCGCCTGCCGCGCGGCGCTGCGCGACGACGAAGAGCTCGACAGCGCGCAGGTCGCGTCGATCCTCGACGACGCTGCGATCGAGCCGATCTCGGCGGCGGCCCTGGCCGAGCACCCGCTCCCGGCGGTGCGCGCCGCGGCCCGGGCGCTGCGCTTCGCGCGCCGCTGCAGCCCCGGCGCGCGCATCCCGGTGCGCCGCATCGCCCCGCACGACACCTCGGGCACGCTGCGCATCGACGAGACGGCCCAGGCGCACCTGGAGCTCGTGCGCGCCGCGGACGGCGGCCGCCGCGGCACCCTGCTCGACGTCATCGACTGCACGGTCACCCCGGGCGGCGCCCGGCTCTTGCGCCGCCGCCTGCTCTCGCCGCTCGCCGACCTGGCCGGCATCCGCCGGCGCCTCGACGAGGTGGAGCTCTTCGTCTCGCACCCGCGCGCCCGCGGCGAGCTGCGGCAAGCGCTCGGCGGCGTCGGCGACCTCGAGCGCCTCAGCGTCCGCGCGCTCCTCGGCGAGGCCACGCCGCGCGACCTCGGCCTCCTGCGCGACGGCCTCACGGCGGCCCCGGCGGCGATCGCCGCGGTCCGGTCGATCCCCGACCTCGGCAAGGCGGCGGCGCGGAGCGACGACGGCGCCGCTGCGCGGGGCAAGGACGGCGCCGCTGCGCGGGGCGAGGAGGGCGCTGCGGCCGGATCGAGCTCCGAGCCGCTCCTCGCCGAGGCGGCGGCGCTGGATGTCGTCGCCGACGTGTGCGCCGAGCTCACCGCCGCGTTGATCGAGCGGCCGCCCCCGAACACGCGCGAGGGCGGCATCTTCCGCGAGGGGTACGACAAGGAGCTCGACGACGCGCGCGGCGTGGAGAAGAACGCGACGGAGCTCATCCTCGCGCTCGAGGCGAAGCTGCGCACGCAGACGGGCGCGCCCTCGCTCCGGGTCAAGTACACGCGCGTCTTCGGCTGGTACATCGAGGTGACGCGCGCGCACATCGCCAAGGTCCCGGACACCTTCCGCCGCAAGCAGACCGTCGCGACCGGCGAGCGCTACACGAGCGACGAGCTCGACGAGCTCGCCGACAAGATCGAGCACGCCGGGGCGCGCGCGCTGGAGCGGGAGACCGCGCTCTTCGACCGGCTGCGGGCCCTCGTCGCGAAGAGCGAGGGCCGCCTCCGCGCGCTCGCGCGCAAGCTCGCGGCGTGGGACGTCGCCGCCGCCCTCGCCGACGTCGCCCACCGCAACGACTACGTGAGGCCGCACGTCACGGCGGGCGAGGCGCTCGCGATCCGCGACGGCCGCCACCCGGTGGTCGAGCGCTACGCGGCCGCGGGGCACTTCGTGCCGAACGACACCCGCCTCGATCTCTCGGGCGAGCGGCTCTGGCTGATCACGGGCCCCAACATGGCGGGCAAATCGACGCTCATGCGCCAGGTGGCGCTGATCGTGGTCCTCGCGCAGATGGGCAGCTACGTCCCGGCGCGCGAGGCGGAGATCGGCCTCGTCGATCGGATCCTCTCGCGGGTGGGCGCGAGCGACAACGTCGCGCGCGGCGAGAGCACGTTCATGGTGGAGATGCGGGAGACCGCCGAGATCCTCCGCGACGCGACGCGGAGATCGCTGGTGATCCTCGACGAGATCGGCCGCGGCACGAGCACGTACGACGGCCTCGCGATCGCGTGGGCCGTGGCGGAGCACCTGTTCGACGCGATCGGCTGCCGCGCCCTGTTCGCGACGCACTACCACGAGCTGACGGAGCTCTCGGCGCGCGCGCCGGGCATCGCGAACTACTCGGTCGCCGCGCGCGAGCACGGCGACGACGTGATCTTCCTCCACAAGCTCGAGGCGGGCCCCGCGAGCCGCAGCTACGGCGTGGCGGTCGCGCGGCTCGCGGGGGTCCCCGAGGGGGTGCTCGCGCGCGCCCGCGCGATCCTCGCGACGCTGGAGTCGGGCGCCGCGCTGCCGGGCGGCAAGCACGCCTCCCTCCGCGGCCGCACGCGCGGCGGCGCCGCGCAGCTCGACCTGTTCGCCCCCGCGCAGGCCGCGGTGCCGCCGGAGCAGTCGGCCGTCATCGAGACCCTGCGCGCCGTGGACGTCGATCGGCTCGCGCCGCTCGACGCGCTGCGGCTCGTGGCCAAGCTGAAGGGGCTCCTCGGCGGCGGCTGACCGCGGCGGCTCAGTCCGGCGGCGCGATCTCGCGGAGCTCGGTGCCCCCCGCGTACCCGTAGCTCACGAACGAGTCGAACCCCGTCACGAGCAGCCCCACGGGCGCGGAGGCCGTGAGCCAGTGCACGCCGTCGCGCTGCATCCCGGGCAGCACGTTGTCCGGCGCCTGCCGCGCCGGATCGATCGCCGCGAAGCTCAGCTGGCAGCGGTAGACGACGAACGACGGCGCGCCGCCCCCGCGCTGCTCCTCCGTGAGCCCGTCCGCAGGCGCGATCTCGCACTCGTCCGGCCCGAGCGTCGCGTCGTCGAGCCGCACGACGGCCGACCGCGGCGCGACCACCGAGATGAAGTCGAACGCGTACTTGTCCGGCGTCAGGAACACGTAGTCCGGCCGGAACTGCTCGATGGGCGGCAGGATGATGAGGCTCGGGTCTCCGCCTGGCAGCCCCTGCTTGACCCCCGTCGCGTTCTGGCTGGCCATGATCTGCGACACGATGACCGGCTCGGAGCTCTCGATCATGAAGTCGCCCCACGCCGTCACCTCGCGGAAGTCGCCCAGCGCCGACAGCGTGATCCGATCGTCCGGCGGCGGCAGGGTCGTCTCGATCACGGCGCCCTTGCCGCTGGCCGCCACGATCCTGACGTACTCCGGCTCGGGCACGGCCTCGATCCGCGCGCCGGCCTCCTTGACGGTCAGCGACCGGCTCGGCGTGTGCGGCACCGCGAACCGCTTGCCGGCGGTCCGGGTCGGATCGAGCTGATCCTCCAGGTGGTCGGCGCAGCAGCGGCGATCCGCGAGCACGTCGAAGTGCGGCGCGTCCGAGGCCTCGCTTCCGGTGAAGACCGCGATCGGCTGATCGGCCTTCACGATCGATCCGGTGAAGTCCGCGTTGAACCCGCCGCTCTCCAGGTTGAGCACGTCGAACGCGCCGAGCTTGACCTCGATCGACCCGCCCTCCGGCGTCTCCGGGACGGGCCCGCCCCCGACGACCCTCGCCGTCGTCGTCACCTGCACGGTCGTCCCTTCGCGCGTCCCGACGATGGTCAGGAACGCCCGAAGGTCGATCGGGTTCTGCGGATCGAAGTTCGTGTCCGGATCGTCCGTGACCGCGATGGTCTGCGGCCACCCCGTGACGACGTACGCCGTCGCCATCGCGCCCGGGCTGTACGTCAGCGCCTCGCGCGGCTTCAGCAGCGAGGCGTCGTTGGAGAACACGTTGGCGTTCTCCAGCGGGTTGAACTGGTAGGCGACGATGGGGAACTTCGACTTGATCTTGTACGCGTGCCGCGTGAGCGCCGTGTGCGTGCCCGTGTTGTACTCGCCCTCCGGGCTGCCATCGACCTCGCGCGGCCCGAGCTTGAACACCTGGAGATAGAGCGGCGCGATGAGCGCGCTCGCGATCTCCACCGGGGCGGGCTCGTCGCCCGGCGCGCCGTCGTCCTGGAAGATGTGGATCTCGTTCGGCACGTCCGGCTGCGGGTTCGAGACCACCACCGCGAACTGCTGCGCCGCCGCGTTTCCGGTCGCGTCGATCCGCGCGTTGTCCAGATCGACCGCCCAGTACTCGCACCCCACGTTGCTCCGCTCGAGCTCCGCGACGGCGCAGAGCTGCTGGCAGCTCCCGCTCCGGCACGCCTCGCCGGCCTCCGTGTCGCACGTGTCGATCACGCGGCCGAAGCTGCCGTCCGCGTCGCAGACGACGACGTCCTGCTCGCGGCACGAGCGCGCAGCGGGCACGCATGGCCGGCAGCCGAGCTCGGGCGACGCGCACACGCGCCCTTGAGCGGCGCAGTCGTCGAGCGTCACCCAGGCCAGCCCTGCGCCGGTCTCCTCGCAGCGCGCGAGCTCCGCCCCGCAGCGCACGTCGCCGGCCGTGCAGAGCGGCGGCTCCTCCGGCCGCTCACCCCACCGCGTGCCGCTGTCGAAGCAGCTCGGCGCGAGCCCGAGCCCCGCGGCGACGGCGACGAGGGCGGCGGCTGCAGCGTGCCGCGATCGGGCGCGGCGTCCTGGCTTCCGTGCGCGCGTCGGCCTGCGCGCTCGCGTCGGGTGGGGCGGGGCGCTCATCACAGGTGCGCGTTGAAGCTGTCGAGGGAGTAGGCCGCCATCCCTGCCGGCTTGAGCTGCCGGTAGACGAGCTTGCCGTAATCGAAGCCGTCGATCCGCGCCCCGTACACCCCGATCGTGAGCGGCCCCGGCGGCAGCGCGCCGTGCTCGAGCCCGAGCTGCCGGAGGTCCGGCACCTCGACGGCGTGCGACCCTGCCGGCACGGCCACCGTCCACCGGATGAGGCCGTTTCCGCTCGCGATGTCGTAGACGCTGAGATCGGCGGGCGCGCCCTCGCCGAACGAGGTCGCGAGGTGGGACCCATCCCAGGCGCTGTTCTGCGCGGGCGCCTCGAGCGTCGGCACCCCCACGAAGTCGCCGATGCGCACGGGCTCGCTCGTGCTGGTCGAGAGGACCCGCCCGACGACGGACAGCGGCGCGAGCCCGGCCTGGCCGGTCACCGCGCGCGCGGACGAGTGGTAGCTCGCGCCGAGCAGGTCGCGGGCGAGCGGCGGCACGCCCACGAACGTCAGCCCCCCGTCGAACGGGATCAGCGGGCTCTGTGCGCCGATCGGGAGCGTCGCGAACCCGTCGTTGCCGATCATCAGCGACACGTTCGCCTGGATCCGATCCGGCCCCTTCGGCCCCTTCGCCGGCGCCCTGACGTCCATCGAGAGGGCGTGGTCGAGCGGCTGATTGATCCGCACGAACACCTCCCTCGTCCACTCGTTCGGGAGCACGGGGATCCCGCGGACCACGCCCATGGCGTATGCGGTGAACCGCGGCGGGGTCGTCGAGCGATCCTCGAGGCCCGCCAGCGCGTAGATCGTGCGGTTGCCGGGCGCGACGTACATCGTGAACCCGTGCCCGAGCTCGCCCGACGTCTCCGGCGTGAGCGCCTGGAACTCGGACGGCAGCCTGAAGGTCGCGAGAGGATCGGCGCCCGTCGTGAACAGGTACGCCGCCTTTCGCTCGGTTTCGCGGCGCGGGCTCGGGATGTTGCCCCACGCGACGCTCCCGGGATCCAGCGACGTGTCCCAGACGAGCTCGCCCTCGATCGCGCCCGCGCTGCCGACCTTGCCGCCGACCGGCGGGGGTGGATCGCCGGACGCGCCGCACGCGGGGGTGAGCACCGGATCCAGGTAGACGGTCACCGTGTCGACCGGCACGTCGACGAACGAGATCGGGCTATGGCACGTCGCGGCCACGGTGACGGTGCGCGGCGAATCGAGCGACGCGTCCTCGATCACCGCGACGCCGGACGCGTCGACCTCGATCGGGGAGGTCGTGTCGGTGCCGACGACGACGCTCGCTCCCGGGATCGGATCACCCGTGAAGTTGTTGTAGACGAGCACCTTCAGCCGTCCGGCGAGCGGCGCGCCGCTGAGCCCGCCCTTGTAGCCGTTCTCGCTGTCCTCGTAGGTGTAGCCGTCCAGCACGAGGATCCTCTCGCCGCCGGTCGTCACCGAGATCGTCTTCGCGCCCGGCGTGCCCTGGGGCACCGTGCACAGGAGCCGCGTCGGCTCCTGGACGGCGAGCGACGTGCACGGCTTCTGATCGATCTTCGCGACCGTCGTCTCGTTCCAGCGCGTGCCCTGGCCGACGAGCTCGATGGTCGTCCCGCCGGAGATCGGCCCGCTCGACGGGGACGCATAGAGCGCGTCGTACACGTAGCCGCCCGGCAGCGTTCGCCGGGTCGACGTGTCATCGCCGTTCTGCACGGCGAGCTCCACCGGGCCCGCCGCGCCCGGCGGCGCCGCCACCTGGACCCGGCTGGGATCGATGGGCACGATCGCGGACGGATCGACCTCGACGTCGCCGAACCAGACGCGGACCTGGGAGCTGAAGCCGTTGCCGTGGAGCAGGACGCGCTGGCCTCCGTTGAACGGCCCGTGCGTCGGGTCCGCGCCGAGCAGCGCGTGCGGATCGCCGCCGGGCAGCCCTGCGCCGGCGGACGATGACGTCGACGTTGTCTGCGGGTCCACGCCGAAATCGCCGCCATCGCCGTCGGTCTGCCGGCGGATGCCCTCCGGCGCCGAGGCGATGCAGGCGGAGACGATCGCGAGCCCTGCGCAGACCGAAGCGAAGCGTGCGGTAAGAAAGCCTCGTGATGCGGTTCGCACGAGGCGAGTGTACGCCATCGCGGGTGCCGGGCCACGGCGCGCCAGGGGGCGTGGCCCGGCGTTCCCGTGCTCCGCGCCGCGTGGTCCCATCGGCGCAGCTGACGCAACGAAGGCAACTGCGCGGGCAATTGCGCGGGTAACTGCGCGCGTAACTGCGCGGATGGCTGCGCGGACAACCGCGCGAAGACACGCGCAAACACACGGAAATTGTGCACGCCGAGGTGGCGGCTTCATCGCTTGACAAGCGAGGCGCCTCGGGGTAGCAAACCGCCCCCCTTCTTGCGGTCTCGTGACGAGGGGGACAGCGGAGGCCGAATCCTCGCCTTCGCTGCCGCAGAACCGAATCCACACGCTCTCCTGGCACCCACGGCATTCCGCGGCCCGGTGCCCCAGCAGCACGGACGCTCCTGTCCGCGCATGGGGTTGGTCGCGGGAGGGGGAGCGGCGGACCAACCGAAAGGGCACTGCCGTGACCGATACCAGCTTCTCCGCATCCGTCCCCGCGGCCGACACCATGCAGGCCGCCGCCCCCCAGCCGGGGGATTTCCCGCTTCCGCTCCGCTCGCTGCTCGACGCGGGCGTGCACTTCGGCCACCAGACGAAGCGCTGGAACCCGAAGATGCGGCCGTTCATCTACGGCGCGCGCAACGGCATCCACATCATCGATCTCGATCAGACGACGCGGCTCTTCAAGCGCGCGTACGACTTCCTGACCGACGCCGTCGGCCGCGGGGGCCACGTGCTGTTCGTCGGCACGAAGCGCCAGGCGCAGGACATCGTGCAGGAGGAGGCCCGCCGGTCGGGCATGTACTTCGTCACGAACCGCTGGCTCGGCGGCACCCTGACGAACTTCCGGACGATCAAGCAGGGCCTCGATCGCCTGCGCACCCTCGAGCGCATGAAGGAGGACGGCACCTACGAGCAGCTGCTCAAGAAGGAGGTCGTCCGCCTCGAGAAGGAGCGCGAGCGGCTCGAGAAGTACCTGGGCGGCCTCAAGGGGATGGGCGGCCTCCCGGCCGCGATCTTCGTGATCGATCCGCACCAGGAGTCGATCGCGATCAGCGAGGCGCGCAAGCTGAACGTCCCGGTCGTGGCCATCACGGACACGAACTGCGACCCGGATCTCGTCGACTTCGTCATCCCTGGCAACGACGACGCCATCCGCTCGATCCGGCTGATCACCGCCCGCGTCGCGGACGCGTGCGTCGAGGGCGCGCAGCGCCGCAAGGATCACGGTGAGGGCGGGCAGCAGGCGGCGGGCGGCGGTCGCGGCCAGCGCGACGAGATCAACGTCTACCAGGGCGGCCGCGGCGGCCGCGGCGGCGGTCCGCGCCAGCAGCAGGCGTCGTAGCGCGGCGCGAGCCGCAACGGAGCGGCCCAGCGCTCGGGCGGCGCGGTGACGACGACGTCGCCGCTCGCCTGGGCGGTGTGGCAGCCGCGCGAGAGCAGAGAGGGCGCAGGGACAGAAATGAAAATTTCACGCCTCTGCGCCTTCTGTGCCTCTGCGGTTCGACCCGCCCTCGCTCGGGCCGTTCGTGCAACAGCAGTCGGACGTGTGGTGAACGGGGGCCGCTCGGCGCGGCCCCTTCCTATCTAGGTTCCAGGTTGAAGGAGAAAGAGCCATGGCCGGCATCAATGCGCAGGCGATCAAGGAGCTTCGTGAGCGTACCCAGGCGGGGATGAGCGACTGCAAGAGCGCCCTCACGGAGGCCGAGGGCGACATGGAGAAGGCGGTCGAGATCATCCTGAAGAAGGGTCTCGCGAAGAGCGCCAAGCGGGCCGGCGCGTCCGCCACCGAGGGCGAGGTCCGCGCGGTGGTCGCGGCCGACCGGCGGAGCGCGACGATGGTCGAGGTCAACATCCAGACCGACTTCGCCGCCCGCAACGACGCGTTCCGGCAGTTCGTCGGCGACGTGCTCGCGGCCCTCGAGAAGGCGCCCGACGGCGCGGACGCGGGTCAGCTCTCCATCGGCGGCAAGTCGATCGCCGACACCGCCACCGAGCTGACCGCGCGCATCGGCGAGAAGATCGCGGTGCGCCGCTGGGATCGCGTGTCGATCCCGGCGGGCAAGCACGGCGTCGCGCACGAGTACGTGCACCTCGGCGGCAAGATCGGCGTGCTCGTGGCGGTCGAGGCGTCGAGCCAGGCCGTGGCGGAGCACCCTGCGGTGCAGAAGTTCGTCGAGGAGACGGCGATGCAGGCCGCCGCGATGAGCCCGCTCGTCCTCCGTCGCGACGAGGTCACGGCGGAGCTGAAGGCCAAGCAGCAGGAGATCTTCGAGGGGCAGCTGCGCGAGGATCCGAAGCCGAAGCCGGAGGCGGCGTGGCCGAAGATCATCGAGGGCAAGTTCAACAAGTGGTACTCGGAGGTCGCGCTGCTCGAGCAGGAGTCGGTGGAGGCCGCGTCGCGCGGCGAGGCCGGCCAGACGATCGAGAAGCTCCTCCAGGCGGCGTCGAAGGCGGCCGGCGGCGAGCTCAAGCTCACGCGCTTCGTGCGGTATGAGCGCGGCGAGGGCATCGCCAAGAAAGAGGACGACTTCGCCGCCGAGGTGGCGAAGATGGCCGCGAGCTGACGCGGTCCGATGCGGGGGCGCCTCGCCGCCGTCTCGATCGACCTCGACGAGGTCCCGAACTACTTCGCCATCCACGGGCTCGCCGTCCCGGATCGCTCCGGGGCGGCGGCCGCGCTGAGCGCTGTTTACGACACGGCGCTCCCGCGCATCGCTGATTTCGCTGCTTCCCACGGCATCCCCGTCACGCTGTTCGCGATAGGCTGCGACCTCGCGCGCCCCGAGAGCGCCGCGGCCTTGCGCGCGCTGAGCGACGCTGGCCACGCGGTCGAGAACCACTCGTACGGGCACCGCTACGACCTCTCGCGGCTCCCGCGCGCCGCGATCGCGCGGGAGGTGCTGCTGGGCGCCGAGGCCATCGCGGAGGCGGTCGGCCGGCGTCCGACGGGCTTCCGCGCGCCGGGGTACACCGTGAGCGACGCGCTGTTCGACGCGCTCGACGCCGTGGGGGTCGCGTTCGACTCCTCGGTGTTCCCATGCCCGCCGTACTACGCCGCGAAGGCGCTCGCGATGGGCGTGCAGCGGGTGAAGGGCAGGGGGTCGTCGGCGATCCTGGACACCCCGCGTGTGCTCGCGGCGCCCCGCCGGCCGTACCGGCCGGGGCGGCCGTGGTACCGCCGTGGCGGCCGGCGCTTCGTCGAGCTGCCGATCCAGGTGACGCCGGGGTTGCGGCTGCCGGTCATCGGGACGAGCGTGGCGCTCGCGGGTGCGGCGGGCGCGCGGCTCCTGGCGCGCGCGTGCGCCGGGGAGGTGCTCGTGAACCTGGAGCTGCACGGGATGGACTTCCTCGACCGGAGCGACGGCCTCGAGGCACTGGCGCCGTACCAGCCGGAGCTCCGGGTCGCGCTGGGCAGGCGGCTCGAGGCGCTGGGGGCGTTCGTGGAGGAGCTTGCGCGGAGGGGAGCGAGCTTCGTGCGGCTGGACGAGGCGAGCAGGGAGCGCGGGCTCATCGCGTGACCCGGGGTGTCGACGTTGGGGGTCGAGCTCCTCGGGACCATGCTCGATCCGGAAGACGATCGATCCCTCGCGACCGCGCGCGACCTGACCCGCCAGGCCGAGGCGCTCCTCGGCGACACGGCGGAGGACTGCATGAGCCGCGCGCTCGCGGCGGCGGCGCACCGCGTGCTCGCGCGGCGCCTCGCCACCGATCAAGCGCTGCCCTTGGCGCGGAGCGCCCGCGGGCCCGGGCCGTCGCGACGTGATCCTGCCCAGCGCAGTTGCCCGCTTTCCTTGCGTTGACGCCCTCCCGTAGCCTCTCTTCTCATGGCCACTTCCAAGACCAAGAAGCCCGCGCCGGCGGCATCGCCGGCCGAGGTACCGATCAGCTCACCCGCCACCATCACCCTCGACTCGCTCGCGAGGGAGCTCGGCCCCGCGGATGGCGCGTTCGCCGCGCGCACCTACGCGGGCATCCCCGAGGAGGACCTCGTCACCGAGGGGACGCGCATCGACTCGCAGAGCCTCATCGATGACGCCCCGCACTTCGTCGCCTCGGCGCGGCGGATCCTGGGCTCGCTGTCCGAGGCGCAGCGCGGCAAGGTGCGCATGCCCGCGGCGCTCTTGCCGCTGCTCGTCGCCGAGGCGGGCAGGCTCCAGGCGATGAAGCGGTCGCACGACGCGGCGGCGACCGAGGCCGCCGGCGCGAGGGCCGCGCTCGAGATCCAGGGGCGGAGCGCGATGCGCGACGGCATCGGCGAGCGCGACCTCTGCTACGACGGCCTGCGCAACGCGCTCGGCGCTCGCCGCATGGCGCGGGTCGACGCCGTCGTGGGGCGCGCGGACTCCCCCGAGAGCCTCGCCAAGGGCCTCGAGGCGCTCGCGAGCTTCATCGACGAGACCCGAAGGGCCGATCCGGCGCAGGACGCGAGGCTCCTCGAGGACTACGGCGTCGGCGCCGAGTGCGCGGCGGCGCTCCGTGTCACGGCGCAGCGGGTGCGCGGCGTCGCCAGCGTCCAGATCGCCGCGGGGCGGCGGGTGACGCAGCGCGCGCTCGATCTGCAGGACGGAAGGGTCGCGGTCGTGATCGAGAAGATCCTCCGCGCCTTCCGCGCGGCGCGCCGGTTCGACGGAACGATCCTGGTCCCCGAGCTGAACAAGGCCGCATGGATGTTCGAGGCCCGCTCCGGCAGCTCCGGCAAGAAGCCACCGCCCGCCGGAGAGAAGCCCTCGTCCGGCGCAGAGACGCCCCCGGCCGCCACTGGCGGAGCGCCGGGCGCCGCACCGCCGGCGCAGGGAGAGACCGCGCCGATCCTCGGCGCCGACGGCTGAGCCTCATCCCCCAGGACCACGGGCGGCGCCGCCTGTCGCCGACGCTCTCCACGGCCCGTCTCCGCGCCTTCAGCCCGCGACGAGCCGCCTCGCGACGACCATCCCGAGGACGCCGGCGAGCAGGCAACCGACCAGCGTGATCGCGATGTTGGCGAGCCCCACGGCCCACGACTTGTACTCGATGAGCCGGATCGTCTCGTTGTTGAAGCTCGAGTACGTGGTGAAGCCGCCCATGACGCCGGTGCTCAGGCTGAGGCGGAGCGTCGGCGACAGGAGCTCCGTCGTCGCGGCGACCTCTCCGATGGCGCCGAGCAAGAACGACCCGATCACGTTGACCGCGAGCGTCCCATAAGGAAACTCGGCGCCGAAGCGCTGCTGGCACCACGTCGACAGCCCGTAGCGGGCGAGGGTCCCCGCTGCGCCACCGAGGCCGATCCAGAACCACCGATCCATTCGTTTCACCTCGTCGCACGCGTCGCGATCACCGTGTCCGGTGGCGGTGCCCTTGCGTTCGCCCCGCCGCTGACTCGACGCTCGCGCGGGTGAAGCGCCGCGCGCCTACGCGACCTACTCCGCCGCCTTCCTGAACTCGATCACCTGCCCGCCCTTGCTGTCCGCCAGCGCAGGCCGGTTCACCCGCGACACCTCGTCCGTCGCCACCCCCGACGCCGCGATGAACTGGCGCGCCTGCTCGTTGTCGCCGTGCGCCAGCTCGTCCGGCGTCCCCGACGCGACGACGCGCCCCTGGATCACGAGGAACGCCTGGTGCGCGATGCGGAACGTGCTCGCCATGTCGTGCGAGATCACCACGCTCGTCACCTTGAAGCGCGCCCGCGTCTCCTCGATCAGGTCGTCGACCATCCGGCTCGTCAGCGGATCGAGCCCGCTGGTCGGCTCGTCGTAGATGAGGATCTCGGGCTCCAGCATCAGCGCGCGCGCCAGGCCCACGCGCTTGCGCTGCCCGCCGGACAGCTCCGACGGCATTCGGTCCTCCTTGTTCTCGAGGCCGAGCGAGTTCAGCATGCCCACGACCTTGTCGTGGATGTCCCGCTTCGACATGTGCTTCCGGTGCTCGCGCAGCGGGAACGCCACGTTGTCGAAGATCGTCAGCGAGTCGAGCAGCGCCGCGTACTGGAACACCATGCCGAACCGCTGGCGCATCCGGTTCATCTCGAAATCGTCGAGCGCGCCCATGTCCACGCCGTCGACCCAGATGTGACCGGTGGTCGGCCGCTCCAGCCCGATGAGCAGCCGGAGCAGCGTGGTCTTGCCAGCGCCCGACCCGCCGATGATCACCGCCGTCTCGGTCCGCCGGAGGTGCATCGTGATGCCGTGCAGCACCTTCGTCGCCCCGAACGATTTCTTGATGTCGTCGACGAAGAGGTGATCCCCCGGCTGCCACCCCGGCGGCATGTTGCCCACCTGCTGCGCCTCCGGGGGGGCCCCTCGCGGGGGGGGCTGGCTGGGCGGCCTTCTCGACATCCGCACAGTACGGTACCACGGAGGAGGCCCCGCAGGACGCCGATCGCCTTGCATCACGGTAAGGGCGAGCACGTGCTTGACGCGGCAGGGCGCGGGACGGAAACGTTGCTCATGACCGACGACCTACTCAAGGCAGCCCTCGAGACGGCAGAGGCGAAGACCGACAAAGACGGCTGGGCCGAGCTCCCTGAAGGGCGCGTGCTCACGATCTACGCCGCGCACGACGGCGTGTCGCTCCCGGTGACCAAGATCGAGGCCGTGTCGAGCGCGGGCGGGCTCCTCAAGGCGCGCAGCACCAAGGGCGAGACGTTCGTGCTCGCGCTGAAGGACGTGTTCGCCATCGCCCTCGACGGCGGCGGTAAGGGAGCCCAGGCCAGGAAAGCCGGCTTCCTCGGCTGATCGCGACGACCTTCGATGGCCCGATCGTCGAGAGCGGGAGGAGGTCCTGCGGCGCGGTCCGCCCAGCGGGCCGTCGACCTCGCGCTCGCCGAGCTGCAGCGCCGGTTCGGCCTCGGCCGCAGCCTCGCCGCCCCAGGCTGGGTGCGCGAGCGGGTCCTCGCCGTGCTCAGCGCCGTGGCCGCGCGCCACGGCGTGTCGCCGCTCGCGGCCGCCGAGCGGCTGCGGGACGACAGGGAGGCCATCGAGGAGATCGTCAGCGCGCTCCGCGTCGGCGAGACGCGCTTCTACCGCGACCCGATCATCTGGGAGGCCATCGCCACCTCGGTGCTGCCCAGGCTCCCGCCCGACCTGCCCATCGCCGGCCTCTCGGCCGGGTGCAGCACCGGCGAGGAGGCCTATACCCTGGCGATGGTGCTCGCGAGCGCGGGCCGCCGCTTCAGCGTGCTCGGGGTCGACCGCGCCGCTCCGGCGATCGAGGCGGCGCGCGAGGCCGTCTACTCCGCCGAGGCCGTCGACCAGCTCCCCCCGTCCTTCGTTCAGCGCTACTGTGAAGAGAAGGGCGGCGCGCTGCACGTCGGCCAGCAGCTCCGCGACGTCGTGTCCTTCGAGGTCTGCGATCTGGTGCACGCCGTGCCGAGCGGCGGGTTCCAGATCATCTTCTTCAAGAACGTGCTCCTGTATCTCGCAGAGCCCGCCGGCGACGCGGTGGCGCGCCGCCTCGCGGCCGAGCTCGGCCCGGGCGGGCTCCTGTTCTCTGCCGCGAGCGAGGCGCCGCGCCTCTGCGGCGCCGGCCTCACGCCGGTCAAGGTGAACGCGCACGTCACCGCCTTCCGCGCCCCGGGCGCCTGAGAAAGCAGAACGACACCGCATGAGCGTCGACCTCTCCCCCACGTCCAGGCCCAGCGGGCTCGTCGAGCTCCGCGCCGCCTATGCGCGCGAGCGCGCCGAGCTCGATCGCACGGCGCCGAGCGGCCCCACGCCGGCCGCGGACCCGGCCGCCGTCGGGGTCGCCCTGGGGCGGCGCCACGCGCGCCTGCTCGACGATCTCTTGGCGCGCCTCTTCCACCTGCTGCGCGAGTCCGGCGGGCCCAGCCGCAAGGAGTGGGACTCGGTCGCGATCGCCGGGGTCGGCGGCTACGGCCGCGGCGCGGTCGCGCTGCGGAGCGACCTCGATCTGCGCATCCTCGCCCACAACGCCCAGCGCGCCAGCGCCATCGCGGACGCGCTGCTCTACCCGCTCTGGGACATGGGGGTCGCCGTGGGGCACCAGGTCGTCACCATCGACGACCTCATCGACGGCGCGCGCGAGGACCTGCCCACCGCGACGAGCCTGCTCGACTGGCGGCACGTCGTCGGCGACGCGTCGCTGTCGGAGTCGCTCTGGCAGCGCGCCTCGTCGGGCATCTTCGCGCACTCGGAGCTGCCCCGCTTCATCGAGCGGCTCGGGAAGGAGATCTCGCAGCGGCACGAGCGCTTCGGCGGCTCGGTCTACCTCCTGGAGCCGGACGTGAAGAACGGCGCGGGCGGGCTGCGCGATCTCGACGTCGCCCGCTGGGCCGCGAAGGCGCGCTACGGCGTCGGCGAGTTCGACGCGCTCGTCCGCTTCGGCGCGCTCGTCGCCCGCGAGGCGGAGGAGATCCGGAGCGCCGCGGAGATGCTCTGGCGCATCCGCAACCTGCTCCACGCCCACTCCGGGCGGAGGACCGACCGGCTGACGTTCGACGAGCAGGAGCTCTGCGCGGGCGCGCTCGGCTACAGCAAGGGCGCCGGTCCGGCCGACGCCGGCCGGAAGGGCGCGCCGCCCCCCGACGAGGCCGCCGTGTCGCCCGAGGCGATCGAGCGGATGATGAGCGACTACTACCGGAGCGCCCGGGCCATCTCGCGCTCCCTCGACATGATCGTCTCGCGCGCCACGCCGACGCTGACGCGGCGCCGCCGCCGCGACGAGGAACTCGGCGCCGGGGTCCGCCTCTTCGACGGCTGCATCACGATGAGCGATCCGGATCTGCTGAGGACCGATCCGGCGATCGCGCTGCGGCTCGTCTCCGAGGCCGTCGAGCGCGGCGTGCCGCTCTTGCCCTACGCGCGCGGCGCGATCGTCCGCGCCGCCGGCGATCCGGCGTTCTGCGCGGCGCTCCGCGAGAGCCCCGAGGCCGCCGAGCGGTTCCGGACCCTCGTCGCCACGTGCAAGGAGACCGAGCTGCAGAGCGGCTCGGTCGTCCGCGAGCTGCACGACCTCGGCCTCCTGCTCGCGATGATCCCGGAATTTTTGCCGGTCGTCGGGCGCGTCCACCACGACGTCTACCACGTGTACACGGTCGACGTTCACTCGGTCGCCGCGGTCGATCGGCTGGCGGCGCTCGTGCGGGGCGAGCTCGCGGGCGAGTTCGGGCTCGCGTGCCGGCTCGCCGCCGAGGCGACGCGGCCGACGATGCTGTTCTTCGCCACGCTCCTGCACGACGTGGGCAAGGCGATCGGGGGCACCGATCACAGCGGGCGCGGCGCCGAGATGGCCCGGAAGATCCTGGCGCGGCTCGGCTTCCCTCAGGAGGACATCGACGAGGCGTGCCACCTCGTGCTGAAGCACCTCGTGATGTACCTCATCGCGACCCGGCGCGATCTCGATGATCCCGCGACGATCTCGGAGTTCTGCCACGAGGTGCACGGCCGCGAGGGGCTGCGCGATCTCTACCTGCTCACGGTCGCCGACATCTCGACCACGAGCCCCACGTCGATGACGTCGTGGAAGGCGCGCATGCTCGACGAGCTGTACCTCTCCGCGGACAGGGCCCTGCGCGGCGCGCGCGAGGACGCGGGGCCGTTCGACATCGACGACCAGCGCATGGCCCGCGCGATCAGCGGCACGGTCGGCGCCCTCGAGGACCTCCCGGCCGCGAGCGAGGCCGAGCGGCGCGCGCAGCGGGACTTCCTGGCCCGCTATCTCGCGTCGATGCCCGAGCGCTACCTGCTCGCGAACAGCCCGGCCGCGATCGCCGCGCACTCGGAGCTCGCCCGGCAGCAGCAGTCCGGCGGCAACAGCGTCTCGGTCGCGCTCGTCCCGTCGCGCCACCCGGAGGCCGCGGAGGTCTGCGTCGTGGCGCCGGATCGCCCCGGCTTGCTCGCGGCGATCACGGCCGCGCTCGCGGCCTCGCGCCTCGAGGTCCACGCGGCGCAGATCCACTCGCGCGCGTGCGACGACGACGGGATGGACGATGGCGGCGTGATCCGCGCGAGGGCGGGCTCGTCCCCGCCGGCGGGCGTGCGCCTGCAGGCCGTCGACCTGTTCTGGGTGCGCGACCGCGGCGAAGGGGTAGGGGGGGTGGCGCGCGCCATCCCGAAGCTCGTGACCGACATCCAGGCGGTGCTCTCGGGGCAGCTCTCCGGCGCCGAGCTCGCCAAGAAGCGCCGGGGCGGCGCGCTGCGCGAGCGCCCGACGCCGAAGGTCCGGACGCAGATATCCATCGACGATCGCGCCTCGCACCACACGGTGATCGAGGTCCTCACGCGCGATCGCCCCGGCCTCCTGTTCGCGATCTCGGACGCGCTCTACCAGCTCGGCCTCTCGATCTCGGTCGCCAAGATCAACACGGAGGGGACGCGCGTGGCCGACGTGTTCTACGTGAGCGAGGCGGACGGGACGAAGATCGCGAGCGGCAAGCGGACGCAAGAGGTGGAGGAGCGGCTGCACGCGGTCCTCCAGGGCCTGGACGGCGAAGGGAGTGTCGGATGAACGAGAGGTGGTTTACGCGCGCGGTGTGGACGGCGACGGCGAGGCTCGCCGCGCAGCGGGTCCTGGCGGCAGCGGCGCTCGCCGCGTGCGTCGCGGCGTGCGGGGGGGCGCAGGAGCCCCAGCGCGACCCGCTCCTGGCCGATCCGCCCGAAGGTAGCGACGCGGCGGCCTCGAAGGGCGCGTCGTCCACGGCGCTGGACCGGGGCATCGCGTACATCAAGAACGAGAAGTACGAGGAGGCGAAGCAGCACCTCCTCCAGGCGATCGAGCACGAGCCGGGCAGCGCCGAGGCGCACTACTACCTCGGCCTCGCGAACGAAAAGACGAACGATCGCGCCGGCGCCGAGGCGTCGTACAAGAAGGCGCTCGCGAGCGACCCCAAGCTCGAGGCCGCCGCCCTGAACCTGGCCGCGCTCTACCTGGACGAGCCGCCTCGGCCGGACGAGGCGATCGCGGTCCTCTCGAAGGCGATCGAGCAGGCGCCGGACCGGGCGGCGCTCCACCAGAACCTGGGCTACGCGTACGGGCTGAAGGGCGACGTCGCGAACGCGAGCAAGCACTACGAGGCGGCGCTCAAGGCCGAGGACACGGCCGCCACGCGCTTCGCCTACGGCGCGATGCTGTTCGAGGCGAAGGTGCTCGACCGGGCCGCGGCGGAGCTCAGGAAGGCGCTCGCGGCGACGGGCGACGACGTGGCGACGATCGCGACGATCGGGCGGATGCTCGGGCCGGCGAAGGCCTACGCCGATTGCGTGGCGGCGTTCGACCGCGCCATCAAGCTGAAGCCGGAGGCCGAGTTCCACGTGCGCCGCGGGACGTGCCGCCACGAGCTCGGCGACGAGCCGGGGGCGCGCGCCGACTACCAGGCGGCGATCAAGGTGGACCCGCGGTTCGCGGCCGCGCACTACTACCTCGGCCTGTCGTTCCTGGCCGAGCGCAAGCCGCAGAGCGCGATCGCCGCGCTCACCGAGGCCGGGAAGCACGGCGGCGACACCGAGATCGGCAAGCGCGCCCGCGCCAAGGTGAAGGAGCTCAGCGCCAGGCTGAAGTGATGCGCGGCCGCGCGGCAGGTCCGCCGCGGCCCGCCGCGCTCGCCCGCCTGCGCGCCGCTACCACCAGGGGCGCGCCTGCGCGGGCGGGCGAGGGGCCGGCCGCGCAGGGTCACGCGCCGAGCAGCGCGATGATCCTGTCGAGCTCGTCGAGCGAGCCGTAGGTGATGCCGAGCTCGCCGTGGCCACCCTCGTCGCGCACCTCGACGCGGGTCCCGAGCCGCCGCGCGAGCCGCGCCTCCAGGTCCTTGATCGCGGGCGACTTCCCGCCGCGCTTCTTCTCGCCCGGCTCCTCGCCCTCGGCGGCCCGGAGCTCCTTCTCCTTCGCCGCCTTGATCAGCGCCTCGACCTTGCGGACGGGGAGCTTGCCGTGGACGGTCCGCTCCGCGACGTCGGCCATCACCTTGTCGCTGGGCGCGCCGAGCAGCGCGCGCGCGTGGCCCTCGCTGAGCTCGCGCGAGATGACCATGGTGCGGATCCGCGGCGGCAGCCGGAGCAGCCGGAGCGAGTTGACGATCGTCGTGCGGTCCTTGCCGACGCGCTCGGCGAGGGTCTGGTGCGTGTAGCTGTGCTCGCGCAGCAGCCGGTCGAACGCCTCGGCGATCTCGATCGGGTTGAGGTCGGCTCGCTGCACGTTCTCGACGAGCGCGAGCTCGAACGCCTCCTTGGGGGAGACGTCCTTGACGACGACGAGCACCTCCCTGAGCCCCGCGCGCTGCGCGGCGCGCCACCGCCGCTCGCCCGCGATGAGCTCGAAGGCGTCGTTCCCCGCCTGCGTCCTGCGCACGATGAGCGGCTCGATGAGCCCGTGCTCGCGGATGCTGCCGGTGAGCTCCTCCAGCTCGGTCTCGTCGAAGTGCTGCCGCGGCTGCCCCTTCTGCGGGACGATCTTCTCGATCGCGCACACGAACACGCTGCGCCCCTCGGCCGCAGTCGCTGTCGCCGGCGGCGCCGCCGGGAGCAGGGCGTCGAGCCCCCGTCCGAGCGCGCGCCGCGCCCCTTTCTGATCGGCATTCATGATCTGGGTCGTGCGTCCCTCGCGCGCTCTCCGGGGTTCTGCGGGGGCGAAGGCTCGGCCGGTGGCTCCGCCTCGGCGGCGTCCCCGCGCGGCCGCTTCTTCGTGTCTGCCGCGGCGGCGGGCGGGCCGTCCAGGATCTCGCGCGCGAGGCTCAGGTAGCCCTGCGCCCCCTTCGACTGCGCGTCGTAGAGCAGCGCCGGCTTGCCGTGCGACGGCGCCTCGCTGAGCTTCACGTTGCGCGGGATGATCGCGTCGAAGACGCGGAAATGCGCCTTCACCTCGTCGGCCACCTGGTGGGTGAGCGAGTTGCGCCCGTCGTACATCGTGAGGACGACGCCCTCGACCGTGAGCTCCGGGTTGAAGGCGCTCCGCACCCGGTCGATGGTCGCCATCAGGTGCGTCAGCCCCTCGAGCGCGTAGTACTCGCACTGGAGCGGGACGAGCACCCGGTGCGCCGCGGTGAGCGCGTTCAGCGTGAGGAGCCCGAGCGACGGCGGGCAATCGAGCACGACGTAGTCGTAGCCCGCGAGCTGCGGGCGCAGGGCGTTGCGCAGCCGCACCGCGCGGTCGTCCGCGTCGACCAGCTCGAGCTCCGCCGCGACGAGGTCCTGGGTCGCGGGCACCACGCCGAGGAGCGGCACCTCGGTCGGGACGATCGCGTCCTTCAGCGCCGCCCGCCCGATCAGGACGTCGTAGAGGGACAGCTCGAAGCTCCCGCGCCGCACGCCGACGCCGCTCGAGGCGTTCCCCTGCGGATCGCAGTCGACGAGCAGCGTACGGCACTCTGCCGCGGCGAAGCTCGCGGCCAGGTTGACCGAGGTCGTGGTCTTGCCGACGCCCCCCTTCTGGTTGGCGACGGCGAAGATGACAGGCGAAGGCTTGGGGGCGGAGCCGGGCTTGCCGGGCGCGCCCCCCTCGTTGGGCGATGGCATCGTGCTGTGTCGCGTCCGACCAGGCTGCTTACACGACCCCCATCGGCACGTCGAGAGAAGCGGGCGCCTCGACACAAACGTTCGACCGAGCGTGCGGGTCTGTCCTTCGGTCGGCCCAGCGCGCGGGCCCAGCGCGCTGCCGCCGCGGGCGTCCCGGGGGACGCCGTGGACGCTGGGCCGCCGTGCCCAGAGCACGCCCTGGACGCTGGGGTGGGGCCCCCTCAGCGACGTGACCCGCGCGGGACGTCGTCACCCGCTCGCCGCCATTCCACCGTTCGCTTGCCAGATTGTTGGCCTGAACGGCAGGGGTATCTACAGTGCCCACATGTCGCTTGATGTAGGCAAAGGTGGCCGAACGGCGAAGGCATGGGCGCGCGGTCGAGCCTCGAGGCGAGGCCGCTGCTTCGGCCTCGGCGGGGCGCTGCTCGCCTGCTGCGACCCGGGGCCCGTCGATCGGGTCCTTGCTCGCGCCTTCTGGGGCGATGGGCGCGGCACTGCGCCGCTCGCTCGTGCGCAGGTCCTCGTGCTTTCGCCTTCGCTTCAACGCAGGTCGGCGATCGGCTCGCGCCGTCGTCCACCCTCGACCTCGAGTCGCGGGCCGACGTCGACCGCCCCTTGATCACGGACGTGGTGCCCAGCTTCGCCGAGCAGACCGACGCACCGACGTCGCCTCGGCACATGTGAGGAGGACAGATGCCGCTTCCCAGGTCGTATCAGAGCTTTTCAGAGTTCGAGCGGGAGATTCTCCGCCCGAGCCGTGTGGGCTTCTCGCTCGAGGACATCGTCGAGGAGGAGGGGTCCTTCGACGCCGAGCTCGACTTCGACAAGGATCCCTTCGACGTCTCGGACGACGACTGAGCGCGACGGCGCGGCGGCGCTGCGCGCGGGATGGCTTCAACGTCCTCGCACGTCCTCGCGGTCGCGCTCGGCGCTGCTGCTCCGTCGCGTCGCCAGCGCCGGCGCTGCGCGGCGCTGCACATCAGCTTGCACGATCCCTCCCGGGATCCGAGCCCCGGCGGCCGCCTCTCCGCCGGGGCTCCTTTTTTTTAAAGCAGCGTCCTGTCGCTCGTCTTGACCCCCCCAGCGACGCGTGGCACGAGTGCCGCCCTTCGAAAAAACCGCCATGCAAGTCAACGTCGAAAAGCTTTCTCCCGTGCTGATGGAGTTTCAGGTGGAGGTCCCCGCGGACCGGGTCCGGAGCGAGGTCGACAAGGCCTATACGGCGCTCCAGCGGACGGCCCGGGTCCGGGGCTACCGGCCTGGCAAGGCGCCGCGCCAGGTGCTCGCGCACCTCTACGGCGGCCGCATCCACGCCGATGTCGCCCAGCGGCTCGTCGACGCCACGCTGAACCAGGCGCTCGCCGACAAGCAGGTGCAGCCCCTGTCCCAGCCGGCGATCGCGCCCACCGAGCTCCGCCCTGACGACGCGTTCTCCTACAAGGCCCGCTTCGAGGTCCGCCCCGACATCGCCGAGGTGAAGTGGGAGGGCTTCGAGGTGAAGCGCCCCTCGACGACGCCGAGCGACGAGATGATCGACGCCGAGATCACCGCCCTCCGGCGCGAGCACTCGACGCTGCAGGCGCCCGAGCCGGAGCGCCCCGCGGCGAAGGGGGATGTCGCGACGATCGCGTTCACCCTCGAGGTCGGCGGCGCGCTGCGCGACACGAAGGAGCAGGAGATCGAGACCGAGCTCGGCAGCGGCCAGGTCTTCAAGGAGATCGAGGACGCCCTCGCCGGGATGACGCCCGGCCAGTCGAAGGACGTACCGGTCACGTTCTCCGAGCAGCACTCCAACGCGGATCTGCGGGGCAAGCAGGCGACCTTCCACATCACGCTGAAGGATCTGCGGGAGCGCATCTTCCCTGAGGTGGACGATGAGTTCGCGAAGGACTGCGGCGACGAGAGCCTGTCCGCGCTCCGCGAGTCGCTCCGCAAGAAGCTCGAGAAGGAGCTGACGCAGCGGGCGAGCGACGCGGTCGCCGAGCAGCTCGTGGTGGAGCTCTGCAAGGCGAACCCGATCCCGGTCCCGCCGTCGCTCGTCGATCAGCAGGCGCAGCTCGCCGAGCGCGAGCTGCTCGCGACGGCGCGGAGGCAGGGGCAGCGCGTCGATCCCACGCCGGAGTTCCGCGCCCGCGTGCGGCTCGACGCCGAGATGAAGGTGCGCGCGGGCCTGGTCATGGCCGAGATCGCGAAGGCGAAGGCGGTCAGGATCACCGAGGCCGACCTCGAGAAGGGCTACGAGGAGCTCGCCGAGCAGACCGGCAAGAACGTGGCGAAGATCAAGGCGGAGTACCGCGAGCCCCAGAAGCGCGAGCTCTTCGCCGGGATGATCCTCGAGGACAAGATCCTCGACATCATCGAGGCTGCGGCGAAGGTCGCCGACGCGAGCTAGCTTCGCCCAGCAGCAGTCCGGCGCGGAATGGCCGGGACTTCTGCACCGCACGCCGGCGCCTCAGCTCTGCTGCGCCGGCGTGCGCCGTTTGTCCAGGTCGCGCCTTTCGCGCTCTCGATCGACGTCGGGCGCGCGCGGCTGGATCGAGCGGGCCGCGGCGCGCCGCGTGTTCCGTGCGCCGCGCGGCGAGCGGCCGATATTTCCGGTAACCTCGGGCGCGTTCGGTCTTGCGATCGGACGCAGTCTGGCCCAGGAGTAGAGCCCCTGCCGCGCGGCAGCGAACCCCCCGGAGCACCGGATGACCCGACGAGTCGAAACCCGCACCCAAGCCATCGAGTTTCTCGAACGCGAGAAGGCCTACATCCTCCCGACGGTCACCGAGGTGACCCACCGCGGCGAGCGGGAGTGGAACATCTTCAGCCGTCTCCTCAAGGATCGCATCGTCTTCATCGGCACGGAGATCGACGACTTCGTCGCGAATGCCGTGATCGCGCAGTTCCTCTTCCTGGAGAGCGAGGATCCCGAGAAGGAGATCCAGGTCTACATCAACAGCCCGGGCGGCGTGGTGACGTCGGGGCTCGCGATGTACGACACGATGCAGTACGTGCGTTGCCCGGTCTCGACGATGTGCATCGGCCAGGCCGCGTCGATGGGCGCCGTCCTGCTCGGCGCCGGTCGCAAGGGTCGGCGCTTCGCGCTGCCGCACGCGCGGATGATGATCCACCAGCCGCTCGGCGGCGCGCGAGGCCAGGCGACGGACATCGAGATCCAGGCGCGCGAGATCAAGAAGATCAAGGAGACGCTGATCGACATCCTCGTCGACGCGACCGGCAAGAACCGGGACGAGCTGGCGAAGGACATCGAGCGCGACTTCTACCTGAGCGCGACGCAGGCCAAGGAGTATGGCCTGATCGACGAGGTCTTCCCGAAGCGGAACAAGTAGGTGGCCGCGCCGCCGCGTCCGGCGGGCGTGCTCGGGATGAAGGCCGGCGCGGCGTCGCCCCGGGCCGCGCCGCGGCGCGGCGTCGTGACGCCACGCCACGCCCCGCCGCTGTGGCGGGCGGGGCATTGCGCGCGGGCGCGCAGCAGCGGAGCACGCGGGCTCGGCGCTTCATGCGCCGCGCTGCGCTCGCTCGATCCGCTGCTTTTCGCGCTTTTCGCGCGATGCGCGGCCGCGTCGGTGGCCGACTGCGGGGCGCCATCGGGTGATTCCCTGACTTTGGCCACAGGCTGGAGACCACCCCCGTTAGCTTGCGACGGTACGGGCACCGCACTAGAATCCGAGCGCGGCGTTTGGCTGCGCATCGCTGAAAATACAGGGGACGGTGGAAGCCGTTCCCGCCGCAAGTTGGAGGGGCCGCCGCCGCGGCGGGACCCCACCTCTCATTGAAGCGGTAGCGTCGGCAGACCGCACTGAGGGTCGAAGTGGAGCGAAGGCGGGACGATCACTCGAATGGCAATCTAAGCTGCTCTTTCTGCGGCAAGTCGCAGAAAGAGGTGAAGAAGCTCATCGCGGGCCCCACGGTGTACATCTGTGATGAGTGCATCGGGCTGTGCAATGACATCATCGCGGAGGAGGTCGAGAAGGACGAGCCGTACGCGGGGTCGACCCCGGTGCCCAAGCCCGCCGACATCAAAGCGACCTTGGACGAGTACGTCGTCGGCCAGAACCGCGCCAAGAAGATCCTCGCTGTGGCGGTGCACAACCACTACAAGCGCATCGACAGCCGGGTCTCCTCGGACGACGTGGAGCTGTCCAAGTCGAACATCCTCCTGCTGGGGCCGACGGGGTCCGGCAAGACCCTCCTCGCGCAGACGCTCGCCAAGATCATCAACGTCCCCTTCGCCATCGCGGACGCGACGACGCTGACCGAGGCCGGGTACGTCGGCGAGGACGTCGAGAACATCATCGTCCAGCTCCTGCAGAACGCGGATCACGACGTCGAGCGCGCGCAGCGCGGCATCGTCTACATCGACGAGATCGACAAGATCAGCCGGAAGAGCGACAACCCGAGCATCACCCGCGACGTCTCCGGAGAGGGCGTGCAGCAGGCGCTGCTCAAGATCATCGAGGGGACGATCGCCAATGTCCCCCCGAAGGGCGGACGCAAGCACCCGCAGCAAGATTTCCTGCAGGTCGACACGACGAACATCCTGTTCATCTGCGGCGGCGCGTTCGTCGGGCTCGACCAGATCATCCAGCGGCGCATCGGCCAGAACACCCTCGGCTTCGGCGCCGACATCAAGGCGAAGAAGGACTTCAAGCTGGGCGACCTGCTCAGCGTCGTCCAGCCGGAGGACCTCCTCAAGTTCGGGCTCATCCCGGAGTTCATCGGGCGCCTGCCGGTCGTGGCGACGCTCCACGAGCTGAACGAGGAGGCGCTCATCGACATCCTCACGAAGCCGAAGAACAGCCTGGTCAAGCAGTACCAGAAGCTCTTCGAGATGGATGGGGTGAAGGTCAAGTTCACCCGCGGCGCGCTCGTGGCGGTGGCTCGCCAGGCCCTCGAGAGGAACAGCGGCGCCCGCGGTCTTCGCGCCATCCTCGAGTCGGCGATGCTCGACATCATGTACGACGTCCCGTCCCGTACGGGGATCAAGGAGGTCGTCGTCAGCGAGGACGTGATCGTGAAGCACGAGCCTCCGCTCATCGTGTACACGAAGGAGGCGGAGCTCGCGTAGCGCTCGCCCCAGGGGGGCGGTGGGTCGGGGCGCAAGGCGGGGCCCGAGCTGCGCCCTCGCCCCCCGGAGGCTCCTCCGAGCGTGCCGGCGCCGCGTGTCCCTGGAGGGCAGCGGGACGAGCCGGCGGAAGTTCAGCATCAGATCAAGGTATTTGTGACAACCGAGGCGGGGGTGCCCCGACCTCCCGATACTCCCGGAAAGACGGCGGATGTTCTTCAAGAACGACAGTGATCGCGGCAAGAACGCACCCGAGCGCGGGATCGTCCCGTTGCTCCCGCTTCGCGACATCATCGTCTTTCCACACATGGTCTCGCAGCTGTTCGTCGGGCGTGAGCGCAGCATCGCCGCGCTCGACGAGGCGATGAACCGCGGCAAGGAGATCTTCCTCGCCGCGCAGCGCAACGCGAAGACGAACGATCCGACGCCGGACGACATCTTCGGCGTCGGATCGGTCGGCGCGATCATGCAGCTGCTCCGCCTCCCGGACGGCACCGTCAAGGTCCTCATCGAGGGCAAGCGCCGGGCGCGCATCCGCCGCTACGTCCAGAGCGATGCGTACTTCCTGATCGAATACGACGAGATCGTCGAGAGCTCGGTCGCGAGCGTCGAGGTCGAGGCGCTGATGCGCTCGGTCCAGTCGACGTTCGAGATGTACGTCAAGCTCAACAAGAAGATCCAGCCCGAGGTCCTGATGGCGGTGCAGGCCATCGACGAGGCCTCGCGGCTGGCCGACACCATCATCGCCAACCTGCCGACCATCAAGCTGACCGACCGGCAGGCGCTGCTCGAGATGGAGGAGCCGCAGAAGCGGCTCGAGCGTCTCATCGAGTTGATGCAGGCCGAGATCGAGATTCTCCAGGTGGAGAAGAAGATCCGGAGTCGCGTCAAGAAGCAGATGGAGAAGACGCAGAAGGAATACTATCTCAACGAGCAGATGCAGGCCATCCAGAAGGAGCTGGGCGGCGGCGAGCGAGACGAGTTCAAGAACGAGATCCAGGAGATCGAAGAGGCCCTCAAGACCAAGCGGATGAGCAAGGAGGCCGCCGCGAAGGTCAAGAAGGAGCTCAAGAAGCTGAAGATGATGCACCCCACGAGCGCCGAGGCGACCGTGGTGCGCAACTACATCGATTGGATCCTGGAGCTCCCCTGGTACGACAAGAGCGAGGAGCGTTATGACCTCGTCGAGGCCGAGCGGATCCTCGATGAGGACCACTACGGCCTCAAGAAGATCAAGGAGCGGATCCTCGAGTACCTGGCGGTCCAGGCGCTCACGAAGAAGCTCAAGGGCCCGGTGCTCTGCTTCGTGGGGCCGCCCGGCGTCGGCAAGACGAGCCTGGCGAAGTCGATCGCGCGCGCGACGGGGCGCAAGTTCGTGAGGCTGTCGCTCGGCGGCGTGCGCGATGAGGCGGAGATCCGCGGCCACCGGCGGACGTACATCGGCGCGCTGCCCGGCAAGCTGATCCAGTCGCTCAAGAAGGTCGGGACGAACAACCCCGTGTTCCTGCTCGACGAGGTCGACAAGATGTCGACCGACTTCCGAGGGGATCCGGCGGCTGCGCTGCTCGAGGTGCTCGATCCGGAGCAGAACCACACGTTCAACGACCACTACCTGGATCTCGATTACGACCTCTCCGACGTGATGTTCATCACGACGGCGAACACGCTCTCCGGCATCCCGGTGCCGCTCCAGGACCGCATGGAGGTCATCCAGCTCTCGGGCTACACGGAGTTCGAGAAGCTGAATATCGCGGTGAAGTACCTCGTGCCCCGGCAGCGGAAGGAGTGCGGCCTCGAGGACGTGTCGCTCGACTTCACGGAGGGCGCGCTCCGGACGATCATCCACCACTACACGAAGGAGAGCGGCGTGCGCTCGCTGGAGCGCGAGATCGCGAGCGTCTGCCGCAAGGTGGCCAGGCGGGTGGTGTCCGACGGCAAGGAGAAGCCGATCGAGGTCGTCGCGAAGAGCATCCCGAAGTACCTCGGCGTCCCGAAGTACCGGCTCGGCCGGCGCGAGGAGCGCGATGAGGTGGGCCTCGTGAACGGCCTCGCCGTGACCAATGTCGGGGGCGATCTGCTCCCGGCCGAGGCGACGGTGGTGCCGGGCAAGGGCAAGCTCGTGATCACCGGGCTGCTGGAGAAGGGGATGGAGGAGAGCGGGCACGCGGCGATGAGCTATGTCCGTTCGCGCCTCGACCGCCTCGGGCTCGAGGCGGACGTCTATCAGAAGGTCGACATCCACATTCACTTCCCCGATTTCGTCCGCAAGGACGGGCCCAGCGCCGGCGTCACGATGGTGACCGCGCTCGTCAGCTCGCTCATGAAGGTGCCTGTCCGGAGGGATCTCGCGATGACGGGCGAGATCACCCTGCGCGGGCGCGTGATGCCGATCGGCGGGCTCAAGGAGAAGCTGCTCGCGGCCCACCGCGGCGGCATCGCGACCGTCATCCTGCCGAAGGAGAACCGGAAGGATCTCCGGGACGTGCCGCGGCGGGTGCTGAAGGCGCTGCGGCTCGTGCTCGTCGAGCACGTCGACGACGTGCTCCGTGAGGCGCTCCTCCTGCCGGACTCCTATGCGATCTTCGGGCCGCCCAAGGGCGTCCTGGAGTACCGGGACGGCGAGCTCGTCACCGAGGCGGCGCCGGTCAAGGCGCCGCCGGCCGCGGCGGGCGAGCCGACGCCGGCCGCGCCGCCCGGCGCGTGAGCGCGGCGCCAGACAGAGTGAGCGGCGTGCGGATTCGCGCGCTCCGAGGTCAGCCGCCAGGCAGGCGAACGTACGCCGCAGCGAGCCGAACGACGCGGATGAGCCGGTAACGCATGAAGATGCGCCCCGCTATGGGCTGGCGGCGGCCGCAGAGACGGACTAGCTGTGCGTCGCAATGATTCGACGCGCACTGATTTCGGTATCCGACAAGACGGGATTGCTCCCGCTGGCCAGGCGGCTCGCGGAGAAGGGCGTGGAGATCCTCTCGACCGGGGGGACGCAGCGGGCGCTCGCGGACGCTGGCGTCCCGGTCATCGGGGTGGAGGCCTATACCGGCTCTCCCGAGGTCATGGATGGCCGGGTGAAGACGCTCCATCCGCGGGTGCACGGCGGCATCTTGATGCGCGGCGCGATCGACGACGAGGACCTCGCGCGGCTCGGCGGGGCGCCGATCGATCTCGTTGTGTGCAATCTCTATCCCTTCGAGGCGACCGTCCGGAAACCGGGGGTCACGCACCCCGAGATCATCGAGAACATCGATATCGGCGGGCCGTCGATGGTGCGGAGCGCGGCCAAGAACCACGCGCGCGTCGCGGTGGTGGTCGATCCGGCCGACTACGATGCTGTGCTCGCCGAGATCGACAGGCAAGGTGAGGTGTCGAGCGCCACCCGCCGCCGGCTCGCCACCAAGGCGTTTGCGCACACGGCGGCCTACGACGGGATGGTGTCCGGTTACCTCTCCTCGCTCCCCGAGGAAGGTGAGCCGAGCGCCGCGGAGCGCGAGGCCTATCCGCGCTTCCTCACGCTCGCCCTCGAGCGGGCCTATCCGCTCCGGTACGGCGAGAACCCGCACCAGTCCGGCGCCTTCTATCGTGAGCGGGGCGCGGCCGCGGGGTCGCTCGCGCTGGCGGAGTCGCTGGGCGCGGGCGGCAAGGAGCTCTCGTTCAACAACCTCGTCGACGTGGACGCCGCGTTCGAGGCGGTGCGCGAGTTCACGCAGCCCGCCGCGGTGGTCGTGAAGCACACGAACCCGTGCGGCGTCGCGACGGGCGACAGCCTCGCGGCCGCCTACCGGACGGCGCGCGACGCGGACGCCGTGAGCGCCTTCGGTGGGATCGTCGCCCTGAACCGCGAGGTCGACCGCGCTGCTGCCGAGGTGCTCGTCGAGACGTTCCTGGAGTGCGTGGTCGCGCCCGCCTATACGCCCGAGGCGCTGGAGGTGCTCCGGACCAAGAAGAACCTCCGGGTGCTCGCCACCGGCGCGCTCCTGCCCGCGGATCACCGGGAGCTGACGTTCAAGCGCGTCGGCGGGGGCCTGGTGGTCCAGGAGCGAGATGCCTCGGCGGCCGGCGAGGTGCGCGGCGGCCGGGTCGTGACGAAGCGCGCGCCGACGGAGAAGGAGATCGAGGCGCTCGATCTCGGTTGGCGCGTCTGCAAGCACGTGAAATCCAACGCGATTGTGCTCGCGATTCCCGGGAGGACGGTCGGGATCGGCGCCGGACAGATGTCGCGGGTCGAGAGCGTTCGCATCGCCTGCAGCAAGGCGGGCGAGCGGGCTCGCGGGAGCGTCCTCGCGTCGGACGCGTTCTTCCCGTTCCCGGACAACGTGGTGCTCGCCGCGGAGCACGGGATCACGGCGGTCGCGCAGCCTGGCGGCAGCGTGAAGGACGCGGAGGTCATCGCCGCGGCCGACGCGGCGGGGATCGCGATGGTGTTCACCGGGGCCCGGCACTTCCGTCACTGAGCTGGCCTGGCGCCGAGGTCCCGTCACTGAACCGGCCTCGCGCCTCCGTTCCGGAACGCGCGCTCACCCTCCCTTGCGCCGGAAGGGTGGGTCACGCTCGCAGAAAAGTTGACCTTTGCGCCTTGACTGTGATGATGGTCAACGCTGCGCCTGGGCAAAGCGCTGTGCGCGGCGCGAAGGAGCGAGCTGTGGGCGGAATCAGCGAGACGTGCAGCGTGTGCGGGACCGGATTCGAGGTCCAGTTCCGGTACCAGATGGAGGAGAAGGACGGCGGCTTCTCCTTCTTCTGCTCGCAGAAATGCCTGGAAAAGAGCCAGCTCGGCGGGCAGGACGGCGCCGCGCTCGCCACGTGCGACGCGTGCGCGAAGCGGTTTCCGCCGGATCTCGTGTCCCAGGTGCTCTACGTCGCCGGGCGCCGGCACTACGCGTGCTCGCTGGGGTGCCGGACGCAGCTGGTCCGTGAGGCGAAGGGGGTGCGGCTCGGCGACATCGCGGCGGCGGCCGCGGCGCCGGCCGAGGGAGCAACGGCGACCGGTGACGAGGCGCCGCTGGCAGGAGGCGGGTCGCGCTCCGCCGTGGAGGCAGGTGAGCCGGCGCCGCCGGCGGCTCGGGCGAGCGCCCAGGGCGAGGCGACGGGGCGGGCCGCGCCGATCGCGTCTGCCGCTCGCCCGGCGGAGCTCAAAGGGCAGGGCGCGGTCGCGGTGCCCCTGTCGCCGGCGGGGGGCGCGAAGCGGCCGGCGCAGCCGCCGCAGCGCCCGGCCGGGGTGCCCCGCTGTCTGGCCGTGTTCAACCACAAGGGCGGTACGGGCAAGACGACGACGGCCGTGAGCGTGGCGGCCGGGCTCGCGGCGCGCGACAAGCGGGTGCTCCTCGTCGACACCGACGCGCAGGGGAACGTCTCTGTCTCGCTCGGCGCGGGCGCGGAGCGGTCGCTCTATCACGTGCTCGTGATGGGGCTCCGGGTCGCGGACGCGACCAAGACGGTGCGACCGAACCTGGATCTCCTGCCGTCCAACGAGACGCTCGCCGCGGCAGAGCTCTACCTGGCAGGGCGCCAGAACCGCGACCGCGTGCTCTCGGATCGCCTCTCCGCTGCGGCGGCCGAGTACGATTACGTGGTGCTCGATTGCTCGCCGAGCCTGTCGTTGATGAACCAGAACGCGCTGGTGTTCGCCGACAGCGTGCTCGTCCCGGTCGCGTGCGACTATCTGTCGCTCGTCGGCGTCCGTCAGGTGATCAAGACGGTGAAGAACGTGAACGCGCTGCTGCATCACCCGGTGCAGATCTGGGGCGTGCTGCCGACCTTCTACGACGGCCGCGCGAAGATCGCGCGCGAGGCGGTGAGCACGATGAAGCAGCACTTCGGGGAGCGCTGCCTCGCGCCGATCCGGCAGGCGATCAAGGTCAAGGAGGCGCCCGCGCAAGGGCAGACGATCTTCGAGTATGCGTCGGGAACCCCTGCCGCGGACGACTACCTCGCGGTGGTCGATCGCATCATCGAGAGCCGCGAGCGCGGCACGGCGGGCCCTGAGGCAGGGGCGGCGCGCGAGGGGACAGCGTGGAGCGTCGACCGGGGGGACGCGGCCACCGAGCGGCCGGGCGCCGCGGCGGCGGGGGCGTGAAGGGACCCGCGGACGCGGAGTCCCGCTGGATGAAGGGACCCGCGGACGCGGAGTCCCGCTGGATGAAGGGACCCGCGGATGCGGGAGTTCGCTGAATGAAGGGCCCGCAGTCGCGGAGCCTCGACCGGGCAGGGGAGCTGGAGGAAGCAATGAAAAGCGAAGGCGATCTCGGGGGCGCCGCGCGGGCGCTGCTCGATCGCGACGAAGTGGAAGGTGTTTTGTCCGGGGCGTTCTATACGTCCGCGGAAGCGCCTCGCGTGCGCGCGAAGGCCCGGACGAGCGGCGCCGCATCCGAGCCGGGTGCTGCGCCGGCGCCGGAGAGACCGCAGCACTACAAGGTCATCTGTATCTCGATGTACACCGAGGATCTCGAGCGGCTGGACGAGATGGTCAGCTCGCTCAAGGCGCGCGGGATGACCAAGGCCAACAGGAGCGCGCTGATCCGGCATGCGCTCTCCCAGGTGGACCTCGACAAGATCCCGAAGGGGATTTAATCCCTTCTTCCAGGAGACTTCGACAGGGCGCGGGGCGCGACGTCCGCATTTCCATCATCGTGCGGCGGGCGCCGCGGGCTCCGGGGGGCCCTGAGCGGTGCCGTGGGGGACCCGCGGACCGGCCGGCTTTCCCGAGAGCCGGCGAGCGGCGGAGGGCCCCTGCACAGGCGCCGGCGCTCGCGGCGTCGTGGCGCTGCGCCTCGTCCCCCGGCCGCCTCGCCGCGGGCATGCGGCGTGCTTGACGTGCTAGAGTCGAGGCCTACCAGAGAGGGAACATGGACCAGAACTACGTAGGATACGGGACCCGCTCGTCGGTGCTCCGCGCCGGTGCCGAGTCGCGCGAGCGCTTCATCGTGCGAACGTACAACCACCTGTTCGGTGCGATCGTACTCTTCGCTGCGATCGAGGTCGCGCTGTTCAAGACCGGCGTCGCCTCGGTCATCGCCAGGGCGATGATGGGCACGAGCTGGCTGCTGGTTCTCGGGGCGTTCATGCTCGTGAGCTGGCTGGCCAGCCGCGCGGCGCACACGTCGGTATCGAAGCCGGCGCAGTACGCCGCGCTCGGCGGCTTCGTGCTCGCCCAGGCGATCGTCTTCGTGCCGCTGCTCTACATCGCGGACATGGTCGCTCCTGGCGCGATCCAGAGCGCTGGGCTCGCCACGATGGCCGGCTTCGCCGGGCTCACCGCGATTGCGTTCGTGACCCGCAAGGATTTCTCGTTCCTTGGGGCTCTCCTGCGCTGGGGCGCCATCTGCGCGCTCGTCCTCATCGCGGCAGGCGCGCTGTTCGGCTTCCAGCTCGGCACCTTCTTCAGCGTCGCCATGGTCGCGTTCGCTGGGGCCGCCATCCTGTACGACACGTCGAACATCCTGCACCACTTCCCCGAGGACCGGTACGTCGGCGCCGCGCTCGAGCTCTTCGCGTCGGTCGCCATGCTGTTCTGGCACGTGCTCCGCCTCTTCATCAGCTCCCGCGACTGAGCGGGGCGCACCCGCTTCGGATACGGGCCCACCTCGACGTTTTCGGTGCTCGGCGTACAAGAGTACGCCTGCGCGCCGAAAACGCCGATCTGGGCCCGTCTCCTGTGCGGGTGCACCCCGCTCGGGTGGCGTCCGTTGCGGAGAAGGACTCGGGTGGCGTCCGTTGCGGAGAAGTGAGGAGAGGGGGGCGTCCGTCGCAGAGAAGTGAGGAGAGGGGGCGTCAGGAGCCGAAGAGGGTCTGTAGCGCTCTTGTCAGCGAGAAGAGCATGAGAGCTGCCAGGGCGAGGATGCCTGCCAGCGCCAGGAAAAGGCCGGCGTAGAAACGAAGATTGGAGGGCGGCGCGCCGCCCTGCGTTCGCGCTGCGAGGTGGGCGCGCAGCAGGTCGAGGTTGCGCGCGTTCGCCTTGTAGGTCGCATCGAAGAGATCGCCGACGAGAGGGACCGTGCCGAGCAGCGTCTCGAGGCCCACGTTGAGCACCATGCGCAGCACCGCGGAGGCGGGGAGACGGTAACGCGTCGCCGCGAGCACGATGTAAATCGAGAGCGCGAAACCGATGAGATCGCCGACCCCAGGGATCAACCCGATCACGGCGTCGTAGCCGACCCGGTAGCCGACTCCAGGGATACGGATGGAGTTGTCCAGAAAATGCCCGAGGGCGTTCAAGCGTTTTAGCCGCTCGTCCTCGAGATCAACGACCTTCAGCGGGGCGAGGGGCGGCACGGGCATGGCGGACCCATCTCTGCGAAGCGGATCAGACATCCCTTGCAGTTTACTTCTCGCCCCCTCCAACGGCGACTCAAGAGAGACCGCGGGGCGGCGTCGCAGGGACACGCGGCGCGGCGGGCGAGGATCGGGCAGGAGCACGTCGCCTCGGGAGGGGGCCGTGGGCGGGCGGGCGCTGCCGCCATTGCGGCGACGGCGCCGTGATCCATGCTGGCGCCTGCCATGCCGAGCCCGCGCGCCCTGGTTCGCAGCTCCGGAGCGCGCCGAGCGCTGCTCGGCCTCGCCAGCGCGCTGCTCGGGACGCTCGGCGGAGACGCGGCGCGCGCGCAGGGAAGGTACGAATCCGCGCTCCTCGGCGGGCGATCGGCGCTCCTGGGGGGCACGGGGGTCGTGCTGGGCGTCGACGGCGCCGCGCCCTTCCTGAACCCGGCCACGATCGTCCGAATCGAGGACCGGAACATCGCGTTCTCGTCGGCGTTCTTCCGCTACGCGCACCGCACACTGCAACGGTGGCACCAGCCAGGTCCGGTCGACCCCGGCCTGTACGGCGATCTCCGGCTCGATCGCACGTCGGTGAGCGATCATGGGCTGGACAGCCTCCCCGACGCGACATGCTATTTCTTCAACTGGAAGAGCGGCGCACGAGGCGCGGATTCGACGCGGATGCCGGTCGGCCGACAGGTCGTCGCCGCCTGCCTCGGCAAGACGGAGGAGAACGAGTTCGGGTTCGACGCGCTGCGATTCTCGGGGGAGTCCGCCTCGCGGCGCGTGAGCCAGGCGCAGACGCTCCGCTACGCGTGGGGTCGCTTCAGCGCCGGTCCTTCGTGGAGCTACAGCGCCACCTCGCGCCTCGCCGTGGGCGCCTCGCTCTCGCTCGTGCGCACCCGCTACACGAGCTCGCTCGGCGTCGCCAGCCTCGTGGAGGACACCAGCGCGGGCTCGGCGAGCAGCGCGACCTACCAGGCCGCGCTCTCGGGCGATTCATGGGACCTTCTCGCGCACATCGGCGTCACGTACCGGCTGAACCGGGTGTTCTCGGCCGGGATCAGCCTGCGGACGCCCAGCGTTCATGCCGTCGACTCCCTGGACGCGAGCTACGTCGACACGCGCGCCGACGGGACGGCGGCGGCGCGCTACTGGGCCGGTGAAGGGGAGTTCGTGGCCCCCTCTCCAGCCCGCGTCGCGGTCGGCGCGAGCGCGGAGTGGAGCAGGCTGCGGCTGGAGCTCGACGGCTTCTTCTACATGGGCCAGCGCGAGTTCGCGCGGATCGCCGCCGATCGTGAGGAGATCGCGATCGCCGGGGGCGCGGTGACGAGCCGGGCGCGGGGCCGCCTCGACATCGTCGAGGCGGCGGCGCCCATCGTCAACGTCGGGCTCGGCGCCGAGGTGTTCCTCACGCGCGACCTCAGCCTCGTGGGCGGCGTCGCCTCCGATTTCAACGCGCTGTCGAGCCTGCGAGGCCCCATGTCCGCCGAGTCGAAGCTCTTCTTCGAGCGGATGAGCGGCGCCCACGCGTCGCTCGGGTTAATCTCCTATACCCGGTACGGCGATCTCGTGTTCGGCGCGCGCCTCGATTACGCCGCCGGGCAGATGGCGGCCGTCAACGCGTTCGCGTCGCCGGTGCGGCTGGATCCCATCGACTGCAGCGAGATCGGCGCGACCCTGGTGCTCGCCGGGAGGATCAGCCTGCGCACCGTGGAGGACGTGGCGCGCGAAATCGGCGACGCCGTGGAGGGCTCGGCCGCCGCGCCCCCCGAGCGGACCAGGCCGAGGGAGCCGATGCGGGCGCCTGCTCGAGAAGACTGAGCGGCGACGCGCGCGCCGCGGATGATCGATCGGGCGCCGCGCTCGTCCGGCGCGAGGATCTGCGCCCGCAGCTGCGCCTGAGGCCGCTCCCACGCCGCGGCGCCGCGGCGCTCACGCCGCCCCGGCGTCCCGCGGGCGCACCCCGGCGTGCTCCGCGAGGGCCTCGGCCTCCGCGAGCGCCTCGGTCTCCGCGAGGGCCTCGGCCCCGGCGAGCGCCTCGGCGTCGCCTTGCTCCCTCAGGCGCTCGAACGCCGCGAGCGCCGCCGGCGCGATCGCCGAGAGCCAGCGCCGGCTCGCGGCGTCGAGCCGCAGCTCCTCGCGGAGCCGCTCCACCTCGCCAGCGCCCGCGGTGCCCGGGCTCGCCGCCGCGCGGCACACGTCGGCGAGCAGCTCGTCGCGCGCGTTGAGCGGCAGGTCCGCGTCCCGCTCGGTGAGGCGCGCCGCCCCGGCGATGTCGCCCTCCCGTGTCCGCAGGGCCAGCGCCACCCGCAGCCTGGCCCTCTCCAGGAACGGGTACGACGCATACCGCTCGGCGAGCAGCGCCATCTCGGCGCGCGCGTCGGCGCTCCGGCCCATCGCCGCGAACACGAACGCGCGCTCGGCTAGGAGCGCAGGCAGCAGGATGTCCGCCGCCATCGCGCGCGCCGCGTCAGTGTTCAGCCGCGCGAGCCCCGCCTCGCACGCCGCGAGCGCCGCGAGCAGCTCCCCTTGCCGGTCCGACAGCTCGGCGAGCGCGAGGTACGCCTGCGCCGCGGCCGCGGGCGCTTTGGTCCGCGTGAGGGCCTCGAGCTCAGCCTTCCCGCGCTGCGCCTCGCCCTTCGCGATCGCGACCTGGGCGGCCACGAAGCGCTGCGAGAGCTTGCGCGTGCGCACCGCGTTCACCAGCACCGCACCGACGAGCATCACGATGAAGAAGATCGGAAACGCCAGGACGATCGCGAGCGGTCCGAAGATCGGCTCCGCTGGCAGACGCTCGACCTCGGGTGCCACCCGCGGCGCCTGATCGGAGTTCAAGAGCTGCCACACCCCCAGGAACACCATCACCAGGGCCAACCACAGAAGCAAAATGCGGCGTGCCGCCTTCGCCACCGGCTGGCGGTTGCTCCCGGCGCGCCCCTCCGCGGCGGCGCGCGCGGAGGCGTCGGCGCGGTCCACCTCCGCGCGCGACAGCTCCTCCACCCCGCCCGCTGCCAGCGCGGGGGCGCGCATGAACGGCGCCGCCTCGGGCGAGATGCGCGCCGCCCAGTCCGCCGCCGAGAGCTCGCCTCCGGCCGCCGGCTCCCGCTTCGCGCCGGTGCGGTAGACCGAGCTCGCCTTCGCCTTCAGCATGCGCTGGTACGCCCGGACGAGGGCGCGCTCGCGCGGGCGCGTGTGCTCGACGAGGAGGCTGCGTTCGCGGAGCAGGTGCGCCCGCAGCGCCTCCCTGTCGCCCGAGCGCTCCAGGAGCACCGCGGCCGCGAGCTCCGCGCGGGCGAGCACCTCGGGCGACGCGAGGGCGCTCGCGCGCACGATCTCGATGTCCGCCGCGGCGCCGTCGCGATCGCCCGTCGAGGCGCGGAGCAGGGCCCTCAGTGAGCGCGCCGCGGCGATCGTCGCGTGCTCCAGGTGAAAGGCGAGCGGGTCGGTGCGGCGGGTCACCGCAGCGTCGGCGCGGACGAGCGCGCCCGCGAGATCGCCGCGCTGCATGGCAGCGAGCGCGCGCTGGACGTCGATGACGCGCAGGACGTAGCGCGAGCGGCACGTCTCTTCCGCGTAGTCGAGCAGCTCGGCGGCGTCCTCGCGCTGGCCGGAAGCCGCGAGGTTGTACGCCTTGTTGACGACCTGCACGGCGACGCTCATCGAGCGGGTGCGGAGCCCGATCGCTATGATGAGCGCGCCGGCTATCCCGAACGGCAGCCCGGCCGCGGCGCTGCCGAGCCCCGTCGCGCTCACTCCCGCGCCGAGCACCGCCATCACCCCGCCGAGCGCGATCTGCCGGTTCGCCATGCGGCGCGCCGCGTGCGGTGTGATCCCGAACCTTGCAGGCAGCTCTCTCGCCATCGCGCGAGCGTAAGAGACCGCCGGCTGAGCGGGCCAGCAGATCTCGCGGGTACGGCGTGGCCCTACCGGAGCCCGCGCCTCGTCGCGACCGCGCGACCGCGCGCCGCGCGCTAGGGCAGGGGCGCCGGCGGGTCGATGGGCTCGACGCGCACCCGCTCCTCGTAGAGCGCGCCGCCCTCGCCGATGTCGGTGGTGCGCGCGGTGATCAGCGCGTTGGCGCAGCGGCCGTCCCGGAGGTGGCCTCCTTTCGGGAGGAGCGCGACGTCGCGGCGCTGGGCAGGATCGTGGCGGAGCAGCGCCGTCATGGAGCCGACGCGCGACGTGATCCGGCAGGCGCCGCCGTCGGGCACGCCGCCGGCCGCGTCCGGGTGGACCGTGACGACGGCCGGACCGTGCTGGGGTCGCGCCCACTGAGACGACTGGGACTTCTCGGTGGAGAGCGCCATGAGCAGCAGCGGGAATTCGCTCGCGTCGGGATCCACGCGCTCCTCGGGCGCCTCGGTGATGAGGTTGACCCGGCCGCTCGGGGTCGGGAACTTGCGGTCCTCGAACAGCACCTTCGGCGCCAGCGGGTTGCGCACCGGCCCGCGCTCCAGCGTCTCGAGCGTGACGCCGAGCGGCGCGAGCCTGGGCTCGGTGACCCGCCGCTTCCAGTCGCGGGCGCTGCCGTCGAGCACGCCGCCGAGGCCCACGCGCCGCGCGAGCGCCTGCATGATCTCGAGATCGGCCTTCACCCCGGCCGGGGGCGGGAGCACGGGCGTGGCGACGCCGAGGTAATGGTGGCCGTAGGCGCCGACCACGTCGTCCGCCTCGAGGAGCGTCGTCGTGGGCAGCACGAGGTGGGCGACCCGCGCCGTGTCCGTGAGGAAGGAGTCGACCACGACGACGAACTCACGCGTCCGGAGCGCCTCCGCGACGGTGTCGGACTCGGGCAGCATCGCGACCGGGTTGCCGGCGGTCACCCAGACGGCCCGGATCGGCGGGTCGCTCATCCCGAGCACCTCGCGCCCGAGCAGGGGCTCGCAGACGGTGCGGGGCGCCGGGCGCTCGCCCTCGAACGGCGAGAGGTCGAACGCGCGGCGCCGCTTGAAATAGAACGAGACGCCGCCGCCCGGGATGCCGAGGTTCCCGCTCACCGCCCCCAGCGCGTCGAGGGCGCGCACGATCGCACCGCCCGTGGTGCGCCGGCCCATGCCCCAGCCCACGAGGATCGCCGTGGGCCTCTCGGCGAGGCGGCGCGCGAGGTCCAGGGCCGCGCGCTCGGGCACGTCGGCCTCGCGGCACCACGCGGCGACCGAGCTCCGGCGCGCGAGCGCGCGGAAAGCGTCGAGGTGATCGCAGTAGTCCGCGGCGCGCGGATCGGCCCACCCCTCGTCGAAGAGCACGCGCGCGACGGCCATCGCGAGCGCGAAGTCGCCGCCGGGGCGCGGCTGGTAGAACGCCCCGCAGAGCGACGCCGTCCTGTGGTGCACCGGATCGATGAGCACGAGCTCCGCGCCGCGCGCCTTCGCCTCGCGCAGCACCGGGAGCGTGTGAGGGCTCGAGGTGAAGACGTTCTTGCCCCAGAGGAGGATGTGCCGGGCGCTCCGCAGATCGGCGAGGTCATGGCTGTCCTCCTCCCCGAAATCGGCGAGCTGCGCGGCGTCGCCCGCGCCGGAGCAGATGTCGCCGCGCTTGACCGTGACCGGCCCGAACCGCGCGAAGAACGCGTCGGCGATCCCCGTGAGCATCCCGAGCGAGCCGCCGCTCCGATAATGGAAGATCGCGGCCGGACCGGACTCGCGCCGGATCGTGAGGAGCTGCTCGGCCGCGGTGTCGAGCGCTTCCTCCCAGGAGACGGGCGTGAGCTCGCCTCCCTTGCGGAGCAGCGGCGTCGTCAGCCGCTCGGGCGAGTACTGGGTCTCCAGGAAGCGCGACGTGCGGTAGCAGAGGAAGCCCCGCGTGATCGGGTGGTCCGGGTCGCCGCCGAGGCGCACGACGCGGCCGTCCTCCACGGTGGCCACGATGCTGCAGGCGTCGGGGCAGTCGCGGTTACAGGTCGTCTTGCGGAGCTCCTGCATGTCGGCAGCGTAGATCGGGCCTGCGGGGCGGTACACCCGCCCCGCCCCCCGGATGTCCATCCGGACCTGGCCGGGCTTCCGCGCCGCGCCGGGGCGGCCCCGCGCGCCGGATCAATCGGCCGCGAGCCGCTCGGGCGCGTACTCCCGCGAGTCGTCGCCCGAGACCTCCTGAGCGATCGCCCGCAGCTGCTCGTAGCGCTCGCGCAGGAGCGACCACAGCCGATCGCGGATGTCCCTCGAGTCGAGCCGCTCCGGCGGGCGCGTGTTGCTGAGCAGCCACTTCGCGGTGCTGTTCAGCTGCGTCAGCTCCTCCCTCGTGATCGGGATCCGGCTCTGCACGTGGCTCCACCGGTCCAGGATGAGGTTGGTGATGGTGGCCGTCGCGCTCGCTGGATCACCGGCGACGAGCGCGCGCCGGACGATGCCGAAGGTCTCGGGGACGATGCTGCGCGGGAAGTACACCTCGGCGGTGGCGATCGTCGGGCGCAGCACGCCGTAGAGCAGATCGAGCTTCTCGACGACCTCGGGCGGCGGCGCGCTCTCGGGCTGCATGCGCGTCACCGCGTAGTCGAGCGCCATCGCGAGCTCCGGCAAGCTGCGGATCGCGTCGAAGCGGGACTTCGGCAGCCGGCGCCGGTGGCGCGCCGGATCGCGCGTGACGGACTGCACGGCGCGCCGGACGATCGCGAGCACCCCGCTCGCGTCGCCGCGAAAGGCCTGCACGTTGGCCGCGGGCAGGTCGCTCGCCGGCATCGCGTACCGCTCGTAGCGCTCCCGATCCAGGCTCTCGTCGCCCCGGGCCCGCGCGTCGGCCTGCAGCGGCGCGGCGCCGGCCGACGAGGCCGCTGCGGCCCGCTCCGGGCCCGCCTGCCGCGGCTCTCCGGCGCCGGCAGGCTCTCCTGGAGAGGGCGCCGCCGCGTCCTGCATCGTCTCTCCCGGACCAGGCACCGGCCCGGATGTCGTGCTCTGGGCGGTGCTCTCGGCCTCGAGCGGTGTGGACCGGAGCGCTGGATCCCGCAGCGCCTCGAGGTCGTCTCGCGCACGCGTCATCTCGGCCATCGTACGTAAGTCGGCACTTCGGCACAAGATCCGCAGGCGCTCGAGCGCGCTCGCGCGGGGCTCCGGTCTGCAGCGTCCATGGAGCGCCGCAGGCGCCGCCTCGCCCACCGGTGTCATCGCGTCCCGCAAGCGTCACCCCGCACACACACGAGCGGAGGGGTGGCCCCGCGATGGATCCTCCGCCTTCCGCGTGGATCACGCGTCGAGCGCGTCCCAGAAGGTGCGCAGATCGTCCGAGAGCGGCGCCTCGATGCGCACGCGTTCGCCTGTCATCGGGTGCGTGAGCTCCAGGAGCGCGGCGTGGAGGGCGTGACGGTCGAGCTCGAGCGCGCGGCGGTCGTCGTCGGTGAGCACGCCGTCGGCGCCGCGCGCGAACATGCCCTCGTCCGGGCCGTAGAGCTTGTCGCCGACGAGCGGCAGGCCGCTCGCCGCGAGGTGGACCCGGATCTGGTGCTGCCGGCCGGTCTCGAGCGTGCAGCGGACGAGCGCGTAGCGCCGGCCGGTGAGGGGATCGGCGCGGCGGCCCAGCACCTCGCACGCGGTGGCCGACGCGAGGCCGCGGCCCGGCGGCGCGACCCGCATCTTGACCTTGTAGCGGCTCGCGTCGTCGAGCTCGAGCGGCAGCTCGACCCGGAACGTATCGTGCTCGGGCCAGCCCCAGGCGATCGCGGTGTAGCGCTTGACGACGCCGGTGCGCTCCTCGAACTGCGCCTTCACGGTCCGGTCGGCCTCGGGCGTGCGGCAGAGCAGCAGCACGCCGCTCGTCTCCCGGTCGAGCCGGTGGGCCAGGAACAGCCGCTCGTCGGGGCGCGCGGCCTCCATCATCTTGATCACGGTGCTCTTGTGGTACCGCGCCGTGGGGTGCACCGGCAGGCCCGCCGGCTTGTCGATGGCGAGCAGCGCGTCGTCCTCGTGGAGGACCGGGATCGGGGTGTCGGGCGCCTGCTCGTCCCATGGCTCGCGCCAGAGGAGGATGCACTGCTCCGGCCGGACGCGATCGCTGCCGCGCAGGCGCCGCGCCTCGGGCGAGTAGGCGCCGCGGGCGACGATCTCGGCGGCGCGCGTGCGGCTCGTCCGCTTGAGCTGGGTCTGTACGAACCGGTCGAGCCGCATGCCGGCCGACTCCGGCGGCACGCGCAGCACGGTGACGACCGAACCCTCCGGCACCTCCGCGGGGCGCACCACCGGCGTGCCGCGGCCGAAGGGGCCGCTCGTGCCGGCGAGCTCTCGCGCGCTGATCCTGGTCATGGGTCGAGCTGGCCTTCGCCTTTAGCAAAAGCGCCGGCCTGTGGCGCGGAAAAGGGGCGGCGCGCGCTGGCGCGCGCCGGCGCATGTTCACTGAGGGACGAGGATCTCGCAGGGGAAGTCGAACGAGATCTCCTGCGCGTCCTTGAGCTGCTCGCAGGCGTCGCCGACGAGGGTGAGCCGGGTGGCGCTCTCCATGGTCCAGCCGTTCTGCGCGTCGTAGGGCACGGGCGTGCCGTCGAGGAGCACCTGGCCGAGCGACGCGTTGCGGAGGTCGACCTCGATCGAGCCCTGGAGGTCGAACGTGCAGCTCTTGACGCCGGCGATGGCCGCGTTGAGCTCGTCCTCCAGGGCGGACGCGTCGGTGGGGTCCGGCGTGTAGTACGTGGCGGTGCCGCCGGCGTTGGCGTAGGTGCCTGCGCCGGCGAAGCAATCCTCGTCCGTGCCGCTCTGGGGCCGCTGGACGGGCTGGCCCGCGCCGGCGTTCGCCACGTCCTGCAGGTGCTGCGCGAGCGCGCCCGATCCGAGGCCGAAGACGAACGTGCCGATGCCCTGCTCGTAGGCGTCCTGCACCGCGCCGACGACGTCGTCGCGCGCGCACACGGCCGCCACGTCGTCGCAGCGATCGGGCTCGCCGTCGGTGACGAACAGGATGTACTTGGGGCCAGGCTCCGGGAACGCGAGGAGCTCCGGGACGACCGTCTCGTTGAACGTCATGGCGGTGGGCGTCTCGAGCTTGCCGGGCGGCACCGTGGAGGCCTCGTCGTAGGCGGCGGAAATGGCGGCGTGGTGGTTGAGGGCGATGCCGTCGGCCCTGGCGAGCAGCGGGCACTGCATGTTCTCGATCCCGGTGAACGTCACGAAGCCGAAGCGCACCCTGTCCTGCAGCCCGTCGACGACGCTGAGCACCGCAGTCTTGAGCGGATCCCAGAAGCCGCTGCCGTACATGCTGCCCGAGCGATCGACGACGATCATCACGGTCGGCGTCTGCGGCTCGAACGTGATGTCGAGCTGCTGGCAGGCGCCGCCGCTGCCGCCCGTGCCGCTCGCGCTGTGCGAGCCGGCGAAGTCGAGCCCCGCGCCGCCTTCGCCGAAGCCAGAGCCCGAACCGGAGCCGGCGCCGCTGCCGCCCGCGCCACCGCTGCCGCCGATGCCGCCGGAGCCCTGGGACGAACCGTCGCCGTCGTTCTTGCCGCCACAGCTCACGGCGACGCCGGTGACGAGGAGGGCGAGGAGCAAGGAAAGCCTGGGAAAATTAAGGATACTGCTCATGGAGAAATAATACACAGGCCCGGATGGGGCGTCTTCGCCATGTAGGGCCCTGGAAGTGGATGTGGCGCGGATGGAAAGTTGCTCCAAAACGGCGCGCGTGGCGCTGCCCCTGCGGCGACACCCGGGCGCTGGCCAGCGTTCAGCGCCGCTGTGGGTTCGGAAGCCGCGCTGTACGCGCCCCGGTTCGTGCTACACACGGCGCCCGCATGGACATCCTCTTCGCTGCGTCCGAGATCGCGCCCATCGTCAAGGTCGGTGGCCTGGCCGACGTCGTGTCGTCGCTCTCGAAGGCGCTCCGGCTGCTCGGGCACAAGGTGACGATCGCGCTGCCGCGCTACCAGGCGCTCGACTCGAGCGGGCTGATGATGGCGCGCCGCCTCACCCCGATGCCGCTCGAGGTCGATGCGAAGGTGTCGCCGGGCGGGCCGATCCAGGTGACGCTCTTCGACGGGCGGCTCAGCACGGGCGTGGAGCTCGTCGTCCTCGACGTACCAGGCTTCCACGATCGGCCTGGCATCTACGGCGAGGAGGGGCGCGACTACGAGGACAACGCGCGCCGTTTCTCCCTGTTCTCCCGCGCCGTCGTGGAGCTCGTCCGCCAGCGCGCCCGGTCGGGCTCGCCGTTCGATATCGTCCACGCCCACGACTGGCCCACGGCCATGGTGCCGTACCTGCTCCGCCACCAGCAGTCCGCGCCTGGCCGGACCGTGCTGACCCTCCACAACGCCGCGCACCAGGGCCTCTTCCCGAAGGACGCGCTCCCGTACCTCGGCCTCGACGACGACCACTTCCGGCCCGAGCGGCTCGAGTTCTACGGCCAGCTCAATTTCCTCAAGGGCGGCATCCTGGCCGCGGACGCGCTCACCACCGTCTCGACCACCTACGCGAACGAGATCCTCACGCCGAAGCAAGGCGAGCGCCTCGACGGCGTGCTCCGCACCCGGGCGAACCAGCTGTCCGGCATCGTCAACGGCATCGACTACGCCGTCTGGAACCCGATGACCGATCCGGCCATCATCGCCCGCTACGACGCGGAGGACGTGAGCAACAAGGGCCGCTGCAAGAGCGCGCTCCTCCAGGAGCTCGGGCTCGAGATCCGGCCGGATCGCCCGCTCCTCGTGTCCATCGGCAGGGTGGTCGCACAGAAGGGCAGCGACCTGCTCGCGAACGCCATGCCGAAGATCCTGAAGGGCGACGTCAGCGTCGTCGTGGCCGGCGAGGGCGACGCCGAGCTCATGGAGAAGCTCTCCGCCGCCGCGGCCAAGGCGCCCGAGCGGGCGAAATTCCTCGGCGGGGTGAGCGAGGCCGTCGTGCACCGGCTCATGGCCGCGGCCGACCTCGTGGTCGTGCCGTCGCGCTTCGAGCCGTGCGGCCTCGTGCAGCTGTACGCGCAACGCTACGGCGCTGCCCCGGTGGCGTGCAGGACCGGAGGCCTCGTCGACACGATCGTCGACATCGACGCCGCCCTGGAGACCGGCACGGGGTTCCTGTTCGACAAGCCGACGGCCACGTCGCTGCTCGGCGGCGTCCAGCGCGCCCTCGCGGCCCTCACGTCGCCGCGCTGGCCCGCGGTCCAGCGCCGCATCATGCGCCTCGACCTCGGCTGGGACCGCCCCGCGCGCCGCTACGTCCAGGTCTACCGCCAGGCCCTCGCCAGCTGAGCGCCGCGCCGTCGCCGAGCGCCGCGCGCGGTCGCGAGGCGCTGCGCGCGGAACGGAAACGGCTCGGGGCACCGCGTGAAGGCGCGGCCCGACCGAGATCAGGCGCCCTCCGCGCGACAACGTGTCGCATTGGCGCGGGGCAGGAGCCTCGCCTATAGGAGCGGCCGTGCTGGCCAGAGCCGTCGCCTGTGTGGTGCTCCTGCTGTCGCTCGCGGTGCACCCGAGGGCCGCGCGCGCGTCGGCCTGCTGCGGTGCGGGCCATGGCATGGCCCAGTGGCTCGCTCCCTCGGAGCGCGCCGCGGCGAGCTTCTCCGTCCGGCTCACCGAGCAGCTCGGGACGTGGGCGGTGGACGGAGTTTTCGACGCGTCCGGCGAGGGCGTCTACCACCGCGAGCTGAGGGCCGAGGCCGGGTGGCTGGTGCGGGCCGGGGATCACCTCCAGCTCGCCGTCTCCGTTCCGATGATGGTCACCTGGAGCGGGGTGGGGCTCGGCGTGACGGCGTCTGGCGGCGGGCCGGGTGACCTGGGCGCGGCAGCCAGGATCGACCTCATCGATGGCGCGGCGTCGCCGTGGATCCCGTCCGCCGCGTTCACGCTCGGCGTGACGCTCCCGACCGGGCGCGGCCCGAGCACCGGGACGGCGCCGCTCGACGCCGGCGTGAGCGGCGCGACCGGCGCGCGCGCGATGGGCGTCGACATCACGGGCGCCGACACGACCGGCCTCGGGGTGGCCGAGATCCGGCCGGGGATGGTCTTCGAGAAGTCGTGGGGCTCGTTCCACGCGCTGCTCTCCGCCTCGACCAGCGTCCGCACCAGCTACCGTCTCCCCGACGGCGACGCGGCGCGGTCCGCGCCCCGCGTGCAGATCCTCGCCGCGGCGGGGCCCGCGTGGCCCTCCGGCGCCTCGCTCACCGTGGGCGCGCTCCACGAGCGCGAGGGCGCGCCGCGCGAGGATGAGCCTGGCCCGGGCCCCCGCAATCCCATGGGAAAGGAGCGCGTGCGGACGGCGCTGCTCGCCGTGCTTGCCCACGACATCGGCGCGCGCTGGACCGCCGTCGGCAACCTCCAGGTGGACGTGCCGATCTCCGGGATCGGCCGCAACGAGGGCGCGTTCGCCGCCCTGTCCGCAGGCCTCCGCTACGTGTGGGGAAGACGTGATTGAACCTCGTGAACAGCCTTCGCCGAAGTCACCTCCCAGGCGCCGCTGGGCGCGCGCCCGCGCCGCCCTCATCGCGGCGCTCGCCGTCCTCTCGCCGGCGGGCTGCGGATCCCGGGACGTGGAGCCGGACGCCGGCCACCGGCTGGACGTCGGCGTGAACGGGCGCATCGAGTTCGCGGTGGAGTCGACCGAGCCGATCAAGCGAGGCTTCAACACCTTCCACGTGCGGCTCACCTGGACCGACTCGCGGAGCCCGGCGCAGCGGATCAAGCTCCGCGTCTACGCCAGCATGACGGGCATGGGGCACGGGTCCGCGCACGATGGCACGGAGATCGAGCCCGGCGTGTACGAGGTCGCCGACGTGCCCTTCGGGATGGGGGGCCTCTGGGACGTGCAATGCCGGGCCCTGACGTCGTCCCTCATCGACGAGGCGGCATTCGAGTTCGACGTCCACTAGGCTCACCCCTCGTGCGAGCCCCTACAGAACGCTCCGTGCGAGCCCTCCCAGCGCCGACGCGTCACCCCCGCAGCGGACCAGGCGCGCGGCGGCGTGGCCCCCTCTCGTCCTGCGCGGCGGCGCTGCTCTCGGTCGCGGCGCTGCTCTCGGTCGCGGCGCTCTCCGCGCCGGCCTCGGCCAACGGCCGCTTCCCGGCCGCAGGCTTGATCGCGTCGCACCCGAGCGATCCGTCGCGCCTCATGGTCCGCGCGACCTACGGCCTGCTCGCCACGCACGACGGCGGCGAGCGGTGGCGCTGGATCTGCGAGCCGGTCGTCGGCTTCGGCGGGAACGAGGATCCGATGCTCGCCTTCCTCGCCGACGGGACGATCATCGCCGGGGTCTTCGACGGCCTCAGCGCGTCGAAGAACGGCGGCTGCGACTGGTCGTTCGCCCAGGGCGATCTGATGAACCGCTATGTCATCGACCTCTCGGCCGATCGCGAGGACCCCTCCCGTGCCGTGCTCGTCGTCAGCGCGGGGCTCGGGGCGGGCCAGTTCCTGACCCAGCTCTGGGAGACGAGCGACAACGCGGACAGCTGGACGAAGGCCGGCGTCGATCTGCCGGAGGACTTCCTCGCCCACACGGTCGACGCTGCCCCCTCGGACCGCGCGCGCGTCTACGTGAGCGGCCGCTACGGCGCGCCCGACTACGCCGGGGCCCTCCAGCGCACCGACGATCGCGGCGCGACCTGGGAGCGGCTCGACATCCCGGGGAGCGACGACATGCGCCTGCCGTTCCTGGGCGCGATCGATCCCGTCGACCCCGACACCGTCTACGTGCGGCTCGACGGCGATCCGACCGACGCGCTGCTCGTCTCGAAGGACGGAGGGCGCAGCTTCACCACCGCCTTCGAGAGCGCCGGCGATCTCCTCGGTTTCGCGCTCTCGCCGGACGGCGCGACCGTGATCGTGGGCGGGCCCCAGGACGGAATCTGGCGCGCGCCGGCCGCGTCGCTCGAGTTCGAGAAGATCTCGGACGTCGGCGCGCGGTGCTTGACCTGGACCGCCGCGGCGCTCTTCGCCTGCGGCGACGAGTTCGCCGACGGCTTCACGGTGGGCCGATCGGTCGACGACGGCGAGAGCTTCTCCGCGCTGCTGCACCTCGACGGGCTCTGCGGGCCGATCGAGTGCGCGCCGGAGAGCGGCGCGACCTCGACCTGCGCTCCGCTGTGGGGTGCGACGGCGCTCACCATCGGCTCGCAGCAGTGCGACGGCGCCGCAGCGACCGGCAGCGGCGGCGGGGGATCCGAGCCGCCGCCAGCGGAGGCGCCGGACGGGTGCGGGTGCAAGATCGGCGCGGCAGGCGCGGGGCGGGGCGAGGGCGCCGCGCCGCCCGCCAGCGGCGCGATCTGGTTCGCGCTCGCGGCGGGCCTCGCGAGCGCGCGGCGGCGCAGGCGCGCACGCTAGCGCGGCGACGCAGGCGAGCGCGATGCCGCAGGCGTGCAGGCGAGCGCAACATAACCGCTTATGGAAGGGCGCTCGCATGGCGCAGGCAGAAGGGTACGGACGGAGAGGGCGGAGCGACTCGGCGGCGTCCGCTGGGGCGCCGGACGGGCAAGCCGCCGCCGGTTCGTTTCTGGATCTACGTCCTCGTGGGCTGGCGTAGACTGAGGGTGCCGCGGCTCCGGCCAGCGCGTGAATGGCCCCTAGAGACCTTCCCAGATCGCCGCTCGCCGTCTTCCTGCGCGCCCACAGCGCGGAGATCCTGGAGGCGTGGGAGCGCGCCGAGCGTCGCCGCGCGCCGGGCGAGCAGTCCCCCGGCTACATCGCGCTGCGCGAGGAGCTGCCCTCCATCTTCGCGCGCCTCGCCGAGCGCCTCGAGGCGGCCGTGTCCGCCGCGGCTGCGCCGCCGGGCGACCAGGAGCAGGACGCGTGGAGCGGCGTCGAGTCGGTGTCGGTCGAGTTCCCCGAGCCGCTGCTCGGCTTCCGCGTGCTCGACAAGCTCCGCGACGGGTTCGAGCTGGAGGACGTGGCCGCCCAGTACTCGGTGCTGCGCCGCTGCGTGCTCCGGATGCTCGAGCGGACAGGCACGCAGCCGTCGTGGGTCGAGATGACGATCCTGCACGAGGTGCTCGATCAGGTGATCATCGATCCGGCGACGCGGAGCGCCGCGCGCCGCGAGCGCGCCCTCGGCGCGCTCGATCGCGTCTCGGCCGAGGGCATGGGCAACGTCCATATCGATCGGCTGCTGCGGCGGCTGGTCGAGGTGCTCGTCGAGTCGGCGCGGTCGGTCGACTGGGCGGTGATGCTGCTGCTCGAGGGCGAGGTGCTGCGGATCCGCGCCGGCATCGGCGTCGACGAGGCGCTGTGGGGCCTGCGCGCCTACAGGCTGGCGGAGGGCTTCGTCGGGCGCGTGGTCCGCGAGCGGCGCCCGGTGGCGCTGCGCTCGGCGGCGCCGGATCCGCTGGCCACCGACGCCGGGGGCGGCGCGGCGGGGCCGGAGTCGGGGGCGCAGAGCGAGCGCCCGAGCGACGCGCTCCACGCGCTCTACGGCGTGCCGATGCTCTCGGAGGGCCGCCTCGTCGGCGTCACGGTCGTGAGCTCCCGCCGCGTGGCGGAGTTCTCCGAGGGGGACCGGCTGCTCTTCAAGAAGGCGGCCGAGCGCGCGGCCGCGCTCGCGACCCAGGCCCAGCTGCGCGAGCAGCTCGCCGCGGAGCGCGGCCGGTTCGAGGCGACGATCCAGCGGCTCCCGGTCGGCGTGGTCGTCGCGGAGGGGACGTCGGGCGCCGTCGCGCTCAACAACCGGCGGTTCGCGGAGATCGTCCGCGGCCCCGAGGAGACCCCGAGCAACGCGCCGCTGCGGACGCTGCTCAGCGAGACCGACGACGACCAGCGCGCGCGCTGGCTGCTCCACCGGGCGCTGCACGGCGGCGAGACGGTCTCCCGCGACGAGATGGAGTTCGTCCGCGCGGACGGAGAGCGCCGCCTCGGGAGCTTCAGCGTGGCCCCCGTGCGTGACGCCGACGGGCGCATCACCGCGGCCGTGATGACGGTCGAGGACGTGACCGAGCTCAGGAAGGCCGAGCGCGCGCGGCAGATCCTGATCGACGCGAGCGCGCTGATGGCGGAGTCGATCGACCACGACGGGACGATCGAGCAGGTGGTGCGCCTCGGCGGCGAGCGCTTCGCGGACCTCTGCGCGCTCGATCTCGACGACGGCGGCGGCGCCCCGCGGCTCGTCGCATCGGCGCGCCTGCCCGAGGCGCGGGCGCTCCTGCCGAGGCTTCTCAAGCACCCTCCGCTGCTGCTCGGCGACGCCGCCTCGCTGGCCGAGGCGACGGCCCGCAGGGCGGCCACGCTGATCCCGCTGGTCACCGATCCGTGGCTGCAGCGGATCGCCCGCGGGCCGGAGCACCTCTCGGCGCTGCGAGAGCTCGGCGCCCGCTCGGCGATCCTCGTGCCGCTCGCGGCGCGCGGCCGCAAGCTCGGCCTGCTGAGCCTCTGGACCGTGGAGCGCGAGCTCCGGCAAGACGACACGGGCGTGGCCGCGGAGCTCGGGCGCTTCGCGTCGCTGGCCATCGAGAGCGCGCGGCTGCACGGCGAGGCGGCGCGAGCGAGGTGACGCCGCTCGTGCGCCTCGGGATGTGGCGCGCGTGCCCCGGGCGTGCTCGGAAGGCGACGCCCGCCGCCGGCGTCGGGCTGTCCCTGCCCGCCCTCGTGGTCCGCGTCGGGGCGAGCTCGGCGGTTCACCGGAGCGAGCCCGGCGGGTTCGTCCGAGGCGACGCAGCGAGGGGCGGGCGAGCGCGCGGCGGCTTGCGTCGCGGGGGTGGATGAGGCGAAGCTCCCGCCCTCGCACACGACCGTATGACCACCACCAACCAAGAACGTCCCCTCGCTGTGCTCGTCGGGGTGCAGCTCCCCGGCGTCGACGATGTAGAGCACGCCGCCGATCTGGCCGAGCTCGGCCGCCTCGTGCACACGCTCGGCTTCGACGTGATCGCGACCGTGTCGCAGCGGCGCGGCGCGCTCGCGGCGGCCGCGGTGCTCGGGGAGGGCAAGCTCAGGGAGCTCGCCGAGCTCACGGGCGGCAGCGGCGTCGTGCCCTCGGGCGCGCCGGAGCGGAAGAACAAGGCGCGCGCGCGCCGGGCCGCAGAGAGCGGCGAAGGCGACGAGGACGACGTCGTGCTCGGCGGAGACGACGGCGACGACGGGGGCGACGACGGCGGCACGGAGCCGCGCGCGGGCGGCGCCGGGCAGGCGGCGCGCCTGGCGACGGTCGTGGCGGTCGACCACGACATCTCGCCGAGCCAGGCGCGCAACCTGGAGCGGGCGACGGGCGCGCAGGTGCTCGACCGGGCGGGCGTGATCATCGAGATCTTCCACCGCCATGCGCGGAGCCGGGAGGCGAAGCTCGAGGTCGAGATCGCGCGGCTCAACTACGTCGCGCCGCGGCTCCGGGAGACGGGCGGCGGCGGGGATCGGCAGCGCGGCGGGATCGGCGGCAAGGGCGCTGGCGAGAGCGCGCTCGAGCTCGATCGGCGCAAGATCCGCGATCGCATCGCGGAGCTGAAGGAGGAGCTCGCCGCGGTCCAGCGCGAGCAGTCGACGCGCCGCGCGCTCCGGCAAGGGCAGCGCCGCGTCGCGCTGGTCGGCTACACGAACGCGGGGAAGTCGTCGCTGATGCGGGCGCTGACGGGCAGCGAGGTGCTCGTCGCCGACAAGCTCTTCGCGACGCTCGACACGACGGTGCGCGCGCTCCACCCGGAGGTGCGCCCGCGGATCCTCGTCTCGGACACGGTCGGCTTCATCAAGAAGCTGCCGCACGATCTCGTGGCGAGCTTCCGCTCGACGCTGGACGAGGCGCTCGAGGCGTCGCTCCTGCTGTACGTGGCCGACGCGTCGGATCCGACGTTCCGCGATCAGCTCGCGGTGACGCGCGGCGTGCTCTCCGAGATCGGCGCCAGCGAGGTGCCGAGCCGGCTCCTGCTGAACAAGGTGGACCGGCTCTCCGAGGAGGAGCGGGATGCGCTGCGCCTCGAGTTCCCCGAGGCGACGCAGCTGTCGGCGAAGATCCCGGACGACGTGGCGGCGCTGCGGGAGGCGATCATCGCGTTCTTCGAGCAGTCGATGGTGGAGGCCGAGCTGCTCTTGCCGTACGCGAAGCAGGGCCTCATCGGGGAGATCTACGAGAACGCGCGCGTGCTCTCGGAGGAGTACGACGACGTCGGCGGCCGGCTCTCGGTGCGGGCGCACGCGGCGGCGCTCGATCGGCTGCGCAGCCTGCTCGCGCGCTGAGGGGCGGAGGCTGGCGCGGGCGCGCGTGGCCTCGGCGCGGGCGAGCGGGGTCAGCGCGGGCGGGCGGCTCGGGCGCGCGCGGCGTCAGCGTGCGCGGCGATGGCGCGCGCCTCGTCGGCCTGCAGGCGCCGCCGTCGCCTGCGGCGGCGCAGGAGGATGCCGATCGCGAACGCCAGGAGGTGGAGCCCAGCAATCACCGCGACGAGGATCCACCGCTGCACGCGCCGAGCGTAGCACCGGAGCACCGGATCGCAGGCGTCCGGGGCGCGTGGTACGCTCCGCTGTCCGCTGTCGCTCCGCCATGAGCTCCTCCACCGACGCAGCGCTCGAAGCGATCGTCCAACGCGGGCTGGAAGCCTACCGCGCGGGGCGGTTCTTCGAGGCGCACGAGCTGTGGGAGTCCGGGTGGCGAGACGAGCCGGACCCCGTGAGGAAGACGTTTCTCCAGGGGCTCATCCTCGTCGCTGCGGCCCTGCACAAGCTCACGAGGATGCAGAGCCCACCGGGGGCGTTGCGCCTGCTCGACAAGGCGCGCGCTCGGCTCGCGGGCACGCCGGATGGCATGGGCGGGCTGGCGATCCCGCTGCTCGTCGACGACATCACCCGCGTAGCAGCCGTGATCGAGCAGCTCGCGAGCGGAGAGAGAACCGAGATCGACGCCTCGCTTCTGCCCAGGATGGAGATCGCGGGCGATGTCGCGCCGCCCTCGCCGTCCGGGGCGCGTTCGCGGCCGTGAGCGTCTGACCCGAACGGGCTCCGCAGTCGATATTGCGCTCGTCGCGTGCGACATGGGACGCGGGCGTGACATCGTTTGCCTGAGTGGTGTTCGCGCATGGGAAGCGCCCGTGTGGGGGGATATCGTGGCAGACGGGTACTGTGGAACCGGAGTGGAGGGGACGGCGAGCGCCGAGCCTCGGGCCAAGCTGCAAACCGAAAGGAGCCGCGTGACACGGCGCAAGCAGATCCTGATCGTGGACGACGACCAGGAGATCCGGGAAATGCTCGAGATCACGCTGGAGGAGGAGGGCTATGACGTCCTCTCGGCGAGCGACGGCGAGGCCGCGCTCGCGCTGCTGGAGCGCAACCGGCCGAATCTCATCCTGCTCGACATGCGCATGCCGGTGATGGACGGTTGGGGGTTCGCCCGCGCGTACGCGTCGTGTCCTGGTCCGCGCGCGCCCATCCTCGTGATGACGGCCGCGGTGGACGCCGGCACCTGGGCCCGCGAGGTGGGCGCCTGCGCGTCGGTCGCAAAGCCGTTCGATCTGAACCGCTTGCTCGATTCGATCGCGGCGCACGCGGGGTGCCCGTCCGGCCCGAGCCCAGCCTCCGCCTGAGCAGGTCCGGGCCGGGCGCGGGCCCGGCGCGCGCTTGACGGGGGTCATGCCGGGCGCGAGCCCGGCGCGCCGCCTGAACGAGGTATCTGAGCGGGGGTCTTGCCGGGCGCGAGCCCGGCGCGCTGTCTGAGCGGGTGCATCCCCGGCATGAGCCCGACCGAGGCCGCGGCGGATCTGCCGAGGGGCTCGGCGGCGGATCAGCCGCCCGTGGCGCGGCGCATCGCGCAGAGGAGGTCGCCGCGGCACGGGTCGGTGGGAGCGCGGCGCTCGGTCGTGTTCGGCGCCGCAGGGCCCGGCCTGGCGCGCGTCGGCGCGGCTGCGCCCGTGGCCCGTACGCGGTTCTCCGGCGCGCGCTGCGAGGCGACGACGCTGTCGGGCGCGTCGCCAGAGCTGTCGCGCTCGGCAGGAGGCGCTACCGGCGCGCGCTCGGCGGGCGCGTCGATGTGCGGGAGCCGCGCCTCGACCGCGCGGGCCGCGGTGGCGAGGCCGGCCGCCGCGCGAGGGCCGGTGGCGGCGGCATCCGGGGCAGAGATGCCCGCCGTGAGGGCCGCGATCGCGGCGGCGCCTGCGAGCAGGACGGCGATCGAGCGGGCGCGCCACGCGCGCGCCGGTACGTCGAGCGCCGTCGCCTCAGGAACGGGTGCGGACGCGGGCGGCTCGCCGAACGGGAAGATCGGCAAGAGGTCGAGGACCTGGGGGCGGGCGCCCTCCTCGCCGGCCTTCAGCGCGGTGAGGTCGATCTGCCCCGAGGACGCGTCACACTCCTCGCTCGCGGCGCGCGCCGCGGGCGGGGTCGTGACGGCGGCATCCTCCGTGATCGCCGGCGTATCCAGCGAGGGCGCGTCCAGCGAGGGCGCGTCCACCGAGAACGAGACCGATGTGTCTTCTCCGGGGCTGGTGGCGGCGGCTCGCGGTTCGTTCGTCCACTCCTCGTGCTGCGTGTACTTCATGGTTGCTCCCGCTTCAGCCGTATCGGTCGAGCGCTGGAGTCGCGCGCCTGCGCCGGCCGGTCGGCGTGTCCTTTCGAGATTTGGACATGCACACGCGCGCGTGCTTGGGCCCGCCGCGCGCCAAGGCCCACGCTGATCGGCGGCGGTCGCTGAGCGCTGCGAGCGATTCCGCCCCGCGCGCGCGCCGGCGTTCGCCGCGTTCGCCGCGTGCCTCGCGTCCGTCGCGCTCGCCGTGTTCGCCGCGACGCACGCGCCTGCTACCGAGGTCGGGGAGCACCTGAAGCGCGCCCGTCGGCGGCGTTCGCGATCTTGCGAGCGGGCTCGTGACGCCCATACTTCGACCGCTCGGATCGCCGAGGGCGTGCAGCCGGCGGGCCTCATGACCGCGAGCGCTCGGGGAAGTTGGTTGCGATCGGGGCGTTCCTCGTCGAACAGAAGTTCCCACGCAAACGCGAATCGGATACTTGAGGTGAGATGAAACCTACACGGCTCTTCACGGTTCTGGGGGCGCTGATGTTCCCCCTTGCAGTGGCTCTGGTCACCAGCGGGTGCCCCAAGAAGGAAGAGGACGACGTGCCGCCGGTGCCCTCGGCTCCGCCCGTCGTGCCGACGCCGGCCCCGACGCCGACCCCCACGACGCAGATCGTGCCCGAAGAGGACGCCGGGGCGGATGCGGCGGACGCCGACACGGCGGACGCGGACGCTGGAAAGAAGGTGGTCGGCACGGGCGATTCCAGCGGGATCCGCAAGTGCTGCGCGGCGCTGCGCCAGAACGCAAAGTCGGCCCCGCCCGAGCAGCAGGGCGGCTACCTCGCGGCCGCCTCGGCGTGCGACGGCCTGGCGAACTCGCCGCAGGGGCGGCAAGCGCTCTCGACCCTGCGCGGCCTCCTGGTCGGCGCGCAGATGCCGGCGTCCTGCCAGTAACGGGAGGGACGGGAGGGCCAGCAGCGGTCGGGTGAGCGGGCCCCCCGCCCAGCTTGCCAGATGCACCTGGCGAGCTGGGCCGGTCGTCCGGCTGTCGTGAGGGGGTCGGGGCAGCCGGAGCCGTCAGCCGTGCACGGAGCCGTCAGCCGTACGCGGAGCCGTCAGCCGTACGCGGAGCCGTCAGCCGTGCGCGGAGCCGTCAGCCGTGCGCGGAGCCGTCAGCCGTGCACATAGACGAGCGTACCGCCGCCCTCGATGTTCATCGCTCCGTGCCACTCGGGCGGGACGGCGGGCTCGGTCCACTCGAAGAGCCAGGCCGCGTCGGCAGGGGCCAGGTTGATGCAGCCGTGGCTGCGCGCCTTGCCGAACTCGTCGTGCCAGTACGCGCCATGCAGCGCGTAACCCCCGTGGAAGTACTGGGTGTACGGCACGTCACGCAGGTCGAACGCCGCCTCGGACGCCTCGTCATCGCCGTCCATCGTGGTCGAGACGTGCTTCGCGTGGATGTAGAACGAGCCACGGACGGTGGCGTCGGTCTCCTCGGGATCGGCCATGCCGCTGCGACCGCTGGAGATGAGCGCCGCGAACACGGGGCGCGTGCCCTCGTAAGCGACGAGCATCTGGCGGCGGATCGAGATGTCGATCCACTTCTTGCCGTCGCGCGCGAACCCCTGAGGGTCCTTGCGCAGCTCGGCGATGACGAGGTGGTCGGCGGCGAGCCATGAGCCCTCGGTGGTCTCGAGCAGCCCCTTGGCGCCGCCACGCGTGCGGCCGGTGAGCACCCAGCCCGAGCGGTGCGGCGCGAGGCCCGCGTCGACGAGCGCGCGGCCCGACGCGGAGGGGCGCTGCCGCGTGGTGCCGTGGACGCGGACGAAGGCAGGGGCGCCCTTCAAGGCGGGATCGGGGCGGGGATCGGTGCCGGGCGGCGGGGGAGGCAGCTCGTCGGCAGGCAGCTCGGCGATGGAGAAGCTCGCGGTGTCGGCCGGTGGAGCGGCGGCGGGCGTCGGGGCGGCCGAGGACGTGGGGGATGCCGACGACGCCGCGGCGGCCGGGGATGCCGTGTCGGTGGCGCTCGCGGGGACCTCGGCGCCCTCGGCGTCGAGATCCTTGATGATCACGCCGCGCATCGCGCTGAGGCGCGCGGGGCGGGTGCGATCGAGCGGGATGAGGTCGAGCTCGGTCGTGAGGCCGAAGCGGCGGTTGGTCCACTCGAAGGTCGTGATCAGGCCGAAGGCGGAGCTCTCCTTGGTGCGGCCCGTATGCACCGAGTAGTGGAGCTTCTCCTCGGCGCCGTACGGCTTGGGGAGATCCCGGCCGGCGAGGAGGAACTCCGGCACGGGATCGAGCGGCAACGACGAGGGCGCGACAGCGGCACGGGCGAGGTGGACGCCGAGCGTGGACCCCTCGACGCGGCGCTGATCCTCGACGGTCGGGAGCCGGAAGTAGAGGTGCGGCGGGGGCGAGCCCGACATGACGTAGTAGTAAGGCACCGGCGCACCACGGCGCGGGCCGCGCACGGCGGCGGCGACCACCTGGTGCTCGAGCGCGAGCGACGCGCCCTTGCCCACGCAGACGTAACCGCGCGGCGCGATCCGGTACCAGCCGCCAGCACATCCGCCGGTGCCCGCAGGGAGCTCGGCCCGATCGACGACCGCGCCGGCGCGCAGGTAGCCGAGCTTCGTCGAGCGCTCGTCGGGAGCGACGTAGATCCAGGTGCGCATCGCGATGCTGGCGATCTTCGCGCCCCGGCCCGGGAGCGTGGCTTCCTTCGAGGAGGGTGATGCGGCGGTCGGCGACGCGAGCGACGCAGGGGACACGGCGTCCGGCGCGGCGGATCCAGGAGAGGGGGCCAGCGCTTCGGGCGAGGGGAGACCCGGGGCCGCGAGGGCGGCACCGGTGGCGAGCGGGGCGGGCGCGTGAGCGGCGCCGGAGCGGTGATCGTCGGTGGCCCTGCCCGGCGGATCCTGGGACGGAGAGCAGGCCGCGGCCGTAAGGACGAGCGGGGAGGCGCCGGCGAAGGCGACGGCGAGAGCGCCAGAGCGGAGCAGGGCGCCGGAGTGCGCGCGGGAGGGCGCCGTGGCGCGTGAGCCGACGCGGGGGCGAGCGCGCGTGCGCGGGGAGCGCTGGGGTGCGGGCGGCGACTCGGGGGCGGAGGCTCGAGCGAGGGAAGGCATCGACGCGAAGGCGGAGGCAGGGACACCCAGGCCCGAGGTGCGAAGGCGCGCGGGGCCAGCGAGCCGGCGGGCGACGAGGAGCCGAAGCTGGAGCCGCAAGGGGCTGAGCGGGCGAGGTGTATGCTGAACCGAGGGGGAGATGCAATCTCCTGCCGGCGGCGTGAGGACGGGGAAGGAGAGGAGGGAGAGGGAGACGGGAGGGGGAGCTGGAGACGGGACGAGGGGGAAGAAGCGCTAGCGCTTGACCTTCTTCGCGAGCAGGTCACCCAGCGTGCCGAAGTTGCGAGGCGCAGGCTTCGCGCCCTTGTCGTTGCCGCCGCCGGAGCGCTCGCCCTTGGCATACGACTCGAACTGGCCGCGCTCCTCGTCGACGCGGAGCGCGGAGATCGAGAGGCGGATCTTGCCGGACTCGTCCACGTTGAGGATCTTCGCCTCGACGTCCTGCCCCACCGTGAAGTGCTTCTTCAGGTCGGCGGAGCGAGGCGTCGCCGTCTCGGCCGTCGGGACGAGGCCGCGGCCCGAGCGGCCCGAGGTGCCCGCGATCTGGACGAAGACGCCGTAACGCTCGATGCCCGTCACCTTGCCCTTGACCCGCGCTCCCTCGACGAGCAGCGGCGCGCCGCCCGCGGCAGGCGCGGAGACCGCGAGCGACGTCCCGCCGTCGCCGTCGTCGCTCGCGCGCACGACGACCGGCGTGAGGCGCACCTGGCCGGTGCCAGCGTCGACGCCGGATACCACGGCCGAGATGCGCGAGCCGACCGCGACCCGGAGGTTGCCGTCACCATCGGCGAGCGCCGGGCGCTCGAACATGCCCTCCTGCTTGCCGCCAAGATCCGCGAAGACCGCCTCGCGAGCGATCGCGACCACGGTCACCTCGACGGTCTCACCCGTGTGGTACTGGCGGCGACGCTGCTTGCCAGCTCCTTCGGACTGCTCGAAGAGCGAAGCGAACGATTCCTTGGAGGCGGCGGAAGGGCGTGACGACGACATGGCGCGACCTCATAGCGCGAGGCGAGGGCGCGAGGAAGGCGGCGGTGAGCAGGAACCGAGGGGAGAGGCAAGAGGACGGGGAGGGAGAGGGAGGGGCGGAAGCGGAAGGAGGGGGGAGACTGGGGAGGGGGACGGGACTGGGGAGAGGACGGGGAGGGCGGAGAGCGGGGAGGCGGCGGGAACGGAAAGGTGGAACCTGGCGGGGGCTTCTGCTAGCTTCCGCGGCCGCTGAATCGGGTCGATAGCTCAGTCGGTAGAGCTGCGGACTTTTAATCCGTAGGTCCAGGGTTCGAGTCCCTGTCGACCCACTGAATGATTCCGAGAGGTTAGACGCGAAACCTCAGGTGGAATCGAGGCGGAGGTGGGCAGCTGCGCTGCCCACCCGGGCGTCTGACGGACGGTGCCCTTGATGGCCGTCTCGCTCAGGTGCGCGTGGCGGTGTGTCGAGGCGATCGACGTGTGGCCGAGGTGAGCGCGGACTTCCTCGAGCGTCCAGCGACGGCCCCAGCCGGCGACCGGCGAGCTGATACGTGGGGCCCGCTCCTCGCGCGCGAGCGGCCGGCGTGAGCCGACGCCCGAGGCGAGCCGAGCCGCACGCTCGAGCGCGACGATCCGCAGTGCGCGCTACGTCGGGACGTCCTCCACGAAGTCGCCGTCGGTGCGTTCGCCTTCTCGCTCTCGGGTCGCGCTCGCTGACGAGGTGGTACGCGAACAAGGATGCGAGTTCGCGGCCTCTGGTGGGCTGCTGCTCGGCCGCGTCGTCCCCGTGCGGCTGTGCGTGGGGCTGCTCTGGTCATCGACGCACCAAGCGCACGTGATGTCTCGTCAACCTGACCGAGCTCTGAAGTTGGACGCGAAGAGGTCGTGGTACCCGTCTCGGCAGGTGAGGGTGGCGTCCTCGTTCCCATCGCGGCGAGACGCTATCGAGTCGACAGGAATGGCCGCCGGCCCCTATCGTCGTCTTGAACTTCATGAGTATCCTCTTCGTCGATGCGCATTGCCCCGGGCTGCGAGCGTGTGGGTGCATCCGGGGGCCAGGAGGTGTACGTTCGTCTGGATCGCACGGCAGCAAGACCGCACGAGACCCGGGAGATCACCGACAGCGTCGGCCGGATCGTCCGGGTCCGGCGGGCGCCCGACGGGCGCATCGGCGCGTTCGAGAGCAAGAACGCGCGGGAGCGCGGTGTCTGGGTGCCCTTCGCGCAGTACAGCTATGACGCCGCCGGAGATCTCACGTCCGCGACCGACGCTGAGGGATACACGACGCGCTACACCTACCAGGAACACCTCCTCACCTCCCATACGAGCCCTACCGGGCTCACGTTCTCATTCCGCTACGACGATTGGCACCGCTGCGTCGAGACGTGAGGCGCTTACGACGATGGGCGTGACCGCAGCCTGGCGGAGGACGTGCCGACGCACCTGGCCGACGGGAGGACCGTCGCCAGAGGCATCTACCACTGCAAGCTGGAGTTCGGAGAGGACGGATACGTCGAAGTCGCGGACTCCATCACGGTTCATCGCTACTTCGGGAACCGCTTCGGCAAGCTCGACAAGGCCGTGAGCGCCGGGGCCGTGTTCAGCCAGACGTACGACGAGCACGGGCGCCTCCGGACGTTCGTCGATCCGGTCGGCGCCACGACGAGGGCAAGGTGGCGGGGCCGAAGCCGTCGAGCGCCGGGCAGTGCGCCGAGATCGAGGCGCTGAACAACCTGGCGAAAGACATCCGGCAGGACCGCCAGAAGAACGGTAAGGCATTGTAAAGACCCCGCGGCCGAAGACACCGAGATCAGGAAGGAGCTGCAGAAACAGGTGAAGGAGGGCAAGATGACGACGACGGACAAGGGCGGTGACCTCATGGATCCATGCAAGTTCTGCGCGCAGGTCCTGCGTGAGCTCGGCCTCCACCCGGCGAACAACGGCGGTACTGGCAAGAAGAACGGTGTCATCGGCTCGGATGGCAAGGCGTGGAACGGCAATGTCTGGCACAAGGGATACCCCACGTCGTTCAGGACCGCTCCCTCGAGCACGCCGCCCTTCGCAGGGACATGAGCACTCCTTCGCGAGCACCGGATGCGCCGGCCGCTGGCCCGGCGGCGGCGGAGCGCGGCGTCCTCGCCTTCTGGCGCGAGGTCGAGCGCTGCCGCAGCGCCCCCCTCGGCGGGAGAGCGCGCGCTGGCGCCGTGGCGGGCCTCGAAGCGTGGCTGGAGCACGGCGGTGCGCGCGTGGCGCTGCTCGGGCCGAGCGGGCGCGGCAAGTCGATGCTGCTGGGCGCGTGGGCGCTGGAGCTGGCCCGCGCGGGCCGGCACGAAATCGCGTTCGTCCCCGTGAGCCGCCGCTTCGGTACGGCGCTGGAGTCCACGGCGCTGAACCTCCTTTATGCGCGCGTGGCTCTGTTCCTCAGGTCGCGGCGGCGCATCGGCGCTCGGCCGCACGGGGTCGAGGAGATGCGGCGCGACCTTGCGAGCATGCTCGAGGAGGGCCGCCCGCCCGGAAGCAGGCCGCTCGTCGTGATTCTCGACGGGTTCGACGAGGGCGTCTCCTGGACCCTCGATGCAGCGCGGCGCTTCCTGCGAGACCTCGGCCCCGGCGTGCGCGCCGTGCTGTCGGTGCGCTCGCTCGAGGCGCTGGGAGGGCTCCGGGAGGGGACGGAGGTGGTCGCGTTGCCGCCGATCGCAGTCGACGAGGTCGCAGAGGCGATCGGGCGGAGGCTCGGCGAGCTGCCGGCCAGCGTTAAGGACGATGTCGCACGGGTGAGCGGCGGGGAGCCGCTCCTCGTGGAGGCGCTCGCCGAGGCCTTCGCGAAGGATCCCGCGGCTGTGGCGTCGGCGCTCGCGAGCGTTCCCGCCGGAGCTCCGGGCATCCTGGATCTCTGCGCTGGCGGCACGATCCGCCCCGTATTGCCATGGCTTGCGGGCGCGCTCGCGCCGATCGAGGCGGAGGAGTTCTTCGCGATCTCGACGGTGAACGGCGGAGCCTGGAACGAGCTGAGCGGACCGCTCGTCGCCGCCGGAGAGCCGGGCCTCGCGCTCCGTCACCCGGCCTGGGCGGCGGCCATCGAAGGGCGGCTCGCGCCGCGTGAGCGCGCGGCGGTCGATCGCCGGTTCGCCGACCACGGGAAGCGCGTGTTCGCGTCGGGCACGGTCTCCGACTACGTATGCCGGAACTGGCGCGCCCACCTGGAGCGGGTCGACGCGAGCCTCGCAGAGCGGATCGAGCTGGTCTCGAGTGCGTGGCTCGACGTGTGGAGGACACGCCCGGATGGCTCGTCCGGGTTCATCGCCGACGTGGACGCGACGGCGGCGTGCGCGGCGAGCCTTCTGGTCGATGCAGCGGCCGGAGGCGATGTCGTGGCGGTGCTGGCCGCGCGGGTCCGCTGCCTGCTCGTGACGAGCTCAGTGCGGAGCATCCTTGGCTTCGAGGAGACGCGGCGCGCGCTGGCCGCGCTGGCGGCGCAGGACGACGAGGAGGAAGAGAAAGGGGCCCAGGGCGGCGAGGGCTCCGCCGGACCCCACATCGAGATGCCGCGCGTGGGCGAGGACATCCTGGATGCTGGACGGCCGATCGCCGACGCCGCGGAGCGCGCCAATGCCCTGATCCGGCTGGCGAACGAGCTGCCCGACGCCGAGCGCGCCGTCGTGCTCGACTGGGCGCTCGAGGCCGCCCGCGAGGAGCACGCCGGTGGGGGCGCGCTCGCCGCCGTGGCGCGCGCGCTCGACGGGCAGGCGCGCGTGACGGCCGCGCGCGAGGCGGCGGCGCGGCTCGCTCGCGAGCGGACCAAGGAGAGCCGGAGCGCGCGCGTGTCCCTGGCGGCGCTGCTGCCCGAGGCCGAGGCGCTCGACCTCGGTCGCGACGCGTTCGCCGAGGTCCCGGCCGACGCGAGGAGCGACGAGCTGCCGCGGCTCTCGGAGGTCGCCGCGCGATGGTCTCCCGCGGCGGTGCGCGGGCTCTGGGCATGGTCCGAGGCGCTGCCCCCCTCGGAGCGGCACCTGGTCCTAGCGCACCTCGCTTCGGGCCTGCCCGCGGAGGAGCGGGAAGCGGGCGCGTCGGAGGCGCTGGGGCTCGCGCTGTCGCTGCTCGCGGGCGACGCGCTTCCGCCGGACGCGTGCTGGAGCATCTGCGCGCTCGCGCCGCACGCACCTGCCGGCGCCGCGTCCGCGCTGGTCCAGGCGTGCGCGGCTGCGGCCGGCCTCCACCTCCCGGTGGTGAAGGCCGTCGCCGCGCGCCTCTGCGATCTGGGGCGCGTGGAGGATGCGCTCGCGCTGGTGGACACGCTGCCCCAGCCGTCGGACCGGATCGAGGCGCGATCCGCGCTGCTCGCGCACCTGCCCGCCGCGGTCCGCGAGGCCGCCTGGGCCCAGCTGTCGGGCGATCTGCGGGCGAGCGACGGCGCGCGCCTGCTCTTCGAGCGGAACGCCGCTGCGTGGACCCGGGCTCTCGGGGCCGATGCGGTCCTCGACCTGTCACGCGAGATCGGCGCCCCGTGGTCAGACCTGGTCGCGATCGCCGTGGCCTCGCCGGACGACGCGCCGGCGATTGCGCGCGATCTGATCGAGCGCGCTCTGGAGCAGCCGAGCGACGACGACGAGGCGCTCTTCGCGCTGATCCCGCTGGCCGCCTCGATGACCGAGCCGCACGCGCGCCGCGTCTGCCAGAGACTCCTGAACGAGCTCGGCTGGAAGCCGCGGCCCGATCTCCTCGACGACTGGACGAAGGACGACCTCGGGCACCTGGCGCCGCTGTTCGCCCGCGTCGCTGGACCGCAGGGCGTCGTCGCGGTGGCCCGGGAGATCGTCGACGTTTGCCGGTGGCTGCCCTGAGCGTCCGCGTGGAGATGTCGCGCGCCGAGCCCTTCAGGCCTCATCTCCGCGGCGTATTCGCAGCTGCCACCGGGCCATAGTCGCTGACAGGCCTCGAGGGCACGCGTCCCGACGCCGCGTACGCAGCGAACAGGCCGCCATGGATGACAGGCGGCGCAACGAGGCTATAGCCTCGAGGGTGCTCACGATTCGATGGGAAGATCTGCGCGACGTGCTCTATGCCGTCGAGGCTTCGACGCATCCAGCGCCGCAATCTACGCGTCGCCGGGCCGGCCTTCCCGAGGTGCTCCTCGGCAACGCGGGTCAACTGCCCCAAGCCCGGGTGAGCTGCCCACCCCGCCTGCGGCTCACAAAGCATTGCGAGAAGCCGACTAATTTTCTCGTTGTGGCCATCCTATTTTTTTCGTCGCGCTCGCTCTATGCGGACGATTTTTGGTGCCCATCGCGTTGGCCCGTGGGGTAGGAGTGGCTGAAACGGCTTCATGAACGCGAACATCGAAACCCAGGTCGCTCACGACCTCCGCACGGGTAAGCACGTGACGCCGCACAACATCGAGGCGCTCCTCACTGAGACGACCTGGCACAGATGAGCGAGTACCAGTGGTACGAGTTCGTCGCGCTCGATCGTCCCCTCACGCCCAAGCAGATGGCGGAGCTCAGGGACACCTCGACGCGCGCTGACATCACGCCCACGCGCTTCTGGAACGAGTACCAGTGGGGTAACCTCAAGGCCGACCCGGCGAAGCTCCTCGAGCGCTACTTCGACGCGCACCTCTACTTCGCCAACTGGGGTACCCGGCGGCTGATGTTCCGGCTGCCGGCGGCGCGCGCCGACGAGAAGCAGCTCCGCCCGTACTTCCCCGGCGGCGCAGCGTGCATGACGAAGGCCGGCGAGCACGTCGTGATCGAGCTGGTGAGCGAGACCGAGGAGCCCGAGGACGACTTCACGAGCGGCGTGTCGCTCGCGTCGCTTGCACCCGTGCGGAGCGAGCTCCTGCGCGGAGATCTGCGCGCCGCGTACCTCGCCTGGCTCCTCGCAGTCGAGGTGGGCGATGTCGAGGACGACGAAACGGAGCCGCCGCTGCCGCCGGGGCTCCGCGAGCTCTCCGCGCCGCTCGAGGCGATGGTCGGCTTCCTCCGCCTCGACGGCGATCTTCTGGCGGCCGCGGCGGAGCCGAGCGGCGCGGAGCCGGAGGATACCGACGCGCTCCGCGCGTGGGTCGGCGCGCTCCCCGCGCGCACCAAGGATCAGTGGCTACGGCGCGCGGTGGACGAGCCGGAGCTCGCGCTCGGCGCCGAGCTGCGCCGCGCGTTCCGTGCTCGGGTGAAGGCGAAAACAACCAGGGTTCCACGAACCGTCGCGGAGCTGCGTGCCGCGGCCGAGGAGCGTCGCGAGAAGAGAGAGCGCGCCGAGGCGCTCCGCGCCGAGCGGTCGCGCAAGGCCGCAGAGGCCGCCCGGACGAAGCAGCTCGACGCGCTCGCGCGGCGGCTCGACGCAGCCTGGAGCGAGCTGGAGGCCCTGGTCGCGAAGAGCGCCTACGACGAGGCGCTGAAGCTGGCGATCGACCTTCGCGACCTTGCCGCCCGCGACGGCACGAACGCAGCGTTCATGGAGAGGTTCAAGGCGATGCGGAAGCGACAGTCTCGGCGCCGGGGCTTCTTCGACCGCTGGAAGTGAGAGAACGAGCCGAGGCGAAGGTGAAAAAAGGCGATGGCCGAGCGAGGCGCCTGCCGCAGCCAGCGGACCGCCTCGAGGGCCAGGTCGACCTCCTCGGAGCGATGGCAGCCTCGGATCTGGAGCGCCTCGCGCTACATCGGGCGGCGATGACCGTGATCATCGAGATGACGGATCTGGTCGACGACTCCCCCGCCGACATGAGCGCCGTGTTCGCGGCGAGCGAGCAGCGCGTGTACCTCGCGCTCGCCCTTGCCCCTCAGGGGTGGTACCGCGGATCGTCGAGGAAGGCGGGATCGGTCAGCGACCGCAGGAACGCCGCCAGATCGGCCTTCTCGTCCGGAGAGAGCCCCAGCTCATCGATCTGCGGATCGGTCGAGAAATGGCCCAGCCCGCCGCGATCGTAATGGTCGACCACTTCCTCCAGCGTCGCCAGCGATCCGTCGTGCATATAGGGGGTGCTCGCCGCGATGTTCCGCAAGCCGGGCACCTTGAATTTGCCGAGGTCTCCCGTCCGTCCGGTGATCCCTTGCCGCCCGACGTCGCCGCCGTCGAGGTAAGTGCCGTTGTTGAAGAAGCCTTCGTTGGTGAGCATTCCGGATGGGTGGCAATGGAAGCAGCCAGCCCGCTCACTCAGGAACAGCGCCTCGCCGCGGCGCTCGGCGTCTCCAAAGGTCGTGTCGTCCCCGCGCCGGTGCCGGTCGTAAGGGCTGTCGGCGCTGACGATCGAACGGACGAAGCTGGCCAGGGCATGGCGCAAGGACTCCTCGCCGGGAGGCCCGCCATAGGCATCCTTGAACGCCTTCACGTAGACGTCATCGCCGGCGACACGAGCCACGGCCTCGGCGAGCGGTAGATCCATCTCGTCGGGGTTCTCGATGGGCTTCCCCACCTGCTCTTCCAGGGTGGCCGCGCGGCCATCCCAGAAGAAGCTCTCGCCCCAGGCCAGGTTCACCAGCGCGGGCGCGTTCCGCTGTCCCAGGCGGCCGTCAACCCCCCGGGAGACGGGGTCCGGATCGGCAAAGGCGTACTCCTGGCGGTGGCAGCTCGCGCACGCTATCTCGCCGGTGCGAGAGAGGCGCTTGTCGAAGAAGAGCCTCTTGCCGAGCTGGGCCCTCGCCTCGGTGAGCGCGTTGTCGGCCGGCGCTCTGGCCGCCGCGGTGCGCGCCGGAAACCCGGCGGGGATGGCGTCCGTGACGAGCGGCGGCAAAGGTCCAGGGGCCGCCGGCCCGTCGTCGCCGCATCCGCCCGCAAGGAGCAGCGCCGCCAGGCCGATGGCCCCGCCACGGTGGAAGCCCGGCGTCACGGACCGAAGGCGAACACCGTCAGGTCGGGGAGGCCGCGCCGCAGGCGCTCACCCGCGAGGAGCTCGTCTCCCACGGGCCCGGGCGGCGCGACGAACCCGGTCAAATCGACGTCCGCCGTGGCGCCCGCGAAGACCTCATCCAGGACGACCCGGACGGCCTTGCCCGTCGAGCCGCTCGCGGGCACGGACAGGGCGCCTCGTACCTCGACCCTGGGGGCGAGATCCATGACCAGGTTGCCCCCCATGTGGACCGCCGGCGGAACCGTGGCCGTCTCTCCGTCCGGATCGTCGGAACCACCCTCACCCTCGGCCGGCGGAGCCACGCTGCCCTCGTAGCGCAGGAAGAGGTAACCGGTGTGCGGCCACGTCATCTGGGAGGCTTCCGACAGAGGCGCGACGGTCGTTTCGGGCCGGGAGACGTTGCAGGCCTGGTGCAAGCCCCAGACGAAGCTGACGCCTTCATAGCTGCCAGCCGGAGCGCGCAGCCGGAGCGTGGCCGAGCCCGGCTCCTCGGCGTTGTAGAAGTGGACCCCGTAAGGGGTGGCGGCGCCGTCGGGGCCGACGATATCGACGGGCACGAGATCGCCGTCCGCCCCGATCAGCGCCGCGTGCGAGGCGTAGAAGCGAACGTTGAGCGGCGTGACCGTGCTGCCGTCCGGCGCGACGTTCGGCTCGCCGAACAGCAACGGTGCGCCGCCGAGGACGAGCTCGAACGCGAGCTCGACGATGGCGCCCTCGGTCCTGATGGACGCCGGCTGCTCTTCGCAACCGGTCGGCCAGGTGGCCTCGGCCTGGCCGCCCGCGCCGCCCGTGCTGCTCGCTCCACCGGACCCGTCGGGCTGGCTGCCGCCCGCCCCGCCGGTCCCGGACGCCATTTGCTGCTGATTCGAGGACGTGCCGCAAGCGGCCGCGGCGCCCAAGAGCAACCCGATCAACCGGAACAAGCCAGGAGATTTCATCGTGGGATCGAGTGTACGCGATGACGCACCACACCGGAACAGATGACGCATCGCTGGGATCTTGCTGGGCGAGACGCGATCAAGGCGCGAGCGATGGCGTGACGAGCGGTAGCAAAGATTCCGGACGGCTCATGCGGATGGCAGTACGGCGAGATCCACCAGGATCCGCCGGAGCTCCTCTGTCCGCGCCTTGTCGAGGGGCTGCAGCGGGGCCCGAAGCGGCCCGACCCGTGTGCCCATCAGCTCGAGGGCCGCCGAGATGGCCCGCGGCAGGCCATGCGCGACGATGAACTGAAGGAACGGCAGCTGGCGGTAGAAAGAGCGCCGAGCGGCGTCGAGATCACCACGGGTCACCGCGTCGTACAGCTCGACGGTGAGGCGAGGGATGATGTGCGGGGCAGCCGTGCACCAGCCGCGAGCCCCGGCCACGAACGCGGCGAGCGCGAGCGGATTGCTTCCGTTGTAGAAGGCAACCTGGTCGCCGCAGAGCTGCACGAGCCGGTGCATCCGGTTCACGTCCCCGGTGCTCTCCTTCACCATCGTGACGTTCGGGATCTGCAGCAACCGGGCGATCGCGTCCGGGCTCAGATCGAGGCCGCCCGTTGCCGGGTTGTTGTACACGGCGATGGGGATGGAGATGGCCTTCGCGACGGCCTCGAAGTGCGCCACGATCTCCCTGTCCGAGAGCTTCCAGTAGCTCATCGGAATGATCATCACCGCGGCGGCGCCGGCCCTCTCCGCGTACCTCGCGTGGTGCACCGTCCGCTCCGTGGTGAGGCTCGAGACGCCGACCAGGGTCGGGACCCGGCCCGCCACGCGCCTCACGACGATGTCGGTGACGGCCTCGCGCTCCTCGTCCGAGAGGTACGGCAACACCCCGGTGCTGCCCAGCGGGGCGATCGCATGGACCCCCGCGGCGAGCATGTCGTCGACGATGCGCCCGAGGAGCTGTTCGTCGACGCGTCCGGCCTCCGTGAACGGCGTGATGGGGTAGGCGATGATTCCACGGAGAGACGATGTCATCACACGCCTCCTTCCGCCTCGTGGTCCCAGTCGAAGAGCTGATCACCCCGGTCGGGCACCTCTTCGCGCAGCGCGACCCCTCCCATGTTCTGCAGCATCGGCGCGTTCTCGCAGGCGAGGTAGCGGGCCCGACCCTTTCCGGTGTTGACGTGGTTGTGCCAGGCCCAGACAGGGACGTAGATCGCGTCCCCCTGCTTCCAGTCGACACGCCTCCCGCCCACGTACGAGTAACCCTCTCCCTCCAGGACGTAGAGAATGGTCTCGTACGTGTGCCGATGCCGGTTCGAGGATTGCCCCGGATCGAGCCATCCCAGGGTCATGCTGATCGCGTGGGACGGGAGGTCCACGAAGAAGACCGGGTGCTTCCTTGCTCTCGAGTACTCGCCGTGAAGCCCGGCGGACTCGACCGCGGGGTGCGCCAGCCTCTCTGGCATCACCACGCGAGGCCGCGGCGGCGTCTTGTCGAAGTCTGCTGAATGGAATCGTTCGCTCATGTCGGCTCCCTGTGGGCGCAAAAGGCGTCTTGCGCAGGAGAGTGGATAGCGCGAAGCTGGACCCATGACAGGCTCCAGAATGAACATGTCGACGGGTCCAGCTGGTCGACCCTGGCGCTTCGACCTGGTGCTCGACGACGGCGCGTCCGTGCCGCGGCAGACCCAGCTGAGCAGGGCGATCGTCCAAGAGATCCAGCGCGGGCGGCTGCTGCCGGGTTCAACGCTCCCGGGCAGCCGGACGCTCGCGGCCCAGCTCAACGTGAACCGGAAGGTCGTCGTCGCTGCCGTCGACGATCTGGTGGCCCAGGGGTGGCTCGAGGCGCTGCCAGCGCGCGGCACCCGCGTCGCGCTCAACCTTCCGACGCTCGCCGTCGCGGATGCCGAGGGCCGCCGCTCGGTCGAACCGGTCCTCGCCCAGCGTCGCGGCGCCATGATCGCGGTGAACGACGGGATCCCGGACGCCCGGATCGCGCCCGTGGACGAGCTCGCGCGCGCGCAGCGGCGCGCTCTCCGAGCGCTGGCGCGGACGGGCCTCGGCTACGGAGATGCCGCGGGCGATCCCGTGCTCAGGGAGGTTCTCGCGGGCTTCGTCAATCACGCTCGCGGGTTGTCGTGCTCCTCGGAGGAGGTCGTCCTGACGCGCGGCAGCCAGGGCGCGCTGAGCCTTTTCGCGCTGGCGATGCTGGAGCCCGGGGATGTCGTCGCCGTCGAGCACCCTGGATACACGCCAGCCTGGCGCGCGTTCCAGCTCGCCCGGGCCGACGTGGTTCATGTGCCGGTCGATGCTGACGGCCTTCGAACGGAGGAGCTGGAAGCCCACGCCAGGAAGCTCAAGGGGCGCCTCAAGGCGGTGTACGTGACGCCTCACCATCAATACCCGACGACCGTCGCCATGTCGGCCGAGCGTCGAATGCACCTGCGACGAATCTGCGAGTCGTCTCGCCTCTACATCGTCGAGGACGACTACGACTACGAGTACCACTTCGAGGGCGCGCCGCTGCTCCCCCTCGCCGCGACCAAGGATCTCTCGTCGCGCTGCATCTACGTGGCCTCGCTCTCGAAGCTCATCGCTCCGGCCCTGCGGCTCGGGTACATCATCGCGGACAGGTCCGTGGTCGCGCGCTTGAGGGCGGTCCGTGAGCTGCTCGATCGTCAGGGAGATGTCGCCCTCGAGCGCGCCGTGGCCGAGCTCATCGAGGACGGCGAGATCCAGCGCCACGCGCGGCGCGCCCGGCAGCTCTACCGGCAGCGTCGTGACCACCTGCTGGAGCAGCTCGCGTCGAGGGCGCCCTTGCGTTCCGCGATCGCGTGCGACCCGCCCGGCGGGGGATTGGCGCTCTGGATGCGCCTGCGCGGCTTGACCTCGGAAGAGCTCGTCCAGCGCGCGCACGCACGCGGCCTGGCCCTCACCCCGGGGTCCGTCCATGTCGCGGCCGGGGCCGTGCCCGCATTTCGCTTCGGCTTCGCGGCGCACACGAGCGAGGAGCTATCGAGGATCTGCGATACGCTGGAGGCGTGCCTGATGTCGGACGCCAGATCGAGGCGTCGATGAACAGCGTTCTCCACGCCGTCCGTCGTGTTCGCCCCAGCACGAGCGCTTCCTGTTCTATCGAGGGCTCGGGAGGCCAGGACGAGCCGGCCGGATCATTCCCACCCGCTCGTGGTCAGCGACCGCGTCACACCGCGCGCCGGCGGTCGCGCTCGAACAGCTCGCGCTCCAGCTCGAACGTCTCGAGCCCTGTCCGGACCGGCCACGGGGTGCCGGTCACGACCTCGACCACCTCGGCGATCACCTCCGGCGCGCGCAGGACGCGCCTGTGGCCGAGGCCGCGGGTCGACATGAGCCGCGCGCCCGGCCAGCGATCGGCGAGCGCCGCGCCTGCCTCGAACGACACCTCGCGATCGTCGCGGTCGTGCACGACGAACAGCGGCGCGTTCATCCGCGGGGCCGCAGAGAGCGCGTCGAGGTCCGCGAGCGGCACGCCGTAGCGCGCCTCGAGGCGGGCGACCATGCGGCGCCGGACGGCCTCGTCGATGCCGAGGAGCTCCGCGAAATGCTGGGTGTAGCGGACCGCGCTGATCGGCGGCGCGATGAACACGAGCCTCGGCGCCGGAGCGCCCGAGCGCCGGACGGACGCCGCGCGGGACAGTGCATACGTCGTTGCGGCGCCCCCGATCGAGTGCGCGACGATGGCGTGGATGGGCCCGACCTCGTCCATCGCGACGGTGACCGCGCGGGCCAGCTCCACGAGCGTGGCCGACCGGCTCGGCCCATCGCCGTGCCCCGGCGCGTCGAACGTCACCACGCGAAAGCCCAGCTCCACGAGCGGCCTCACGAACGCGCCGAGCTGGCTCCCCCGCCCCTCCCAGCCGTGCACGAGCAGCACGGTCGGCCCGTGCCCCCACGACCACGCGGGCAGCGCCTCCGCGCCCCACGGCAGCGAGAAGCGCGCAGCGCCGGCGAGGATCTCCTCCTCCCAGGCCGGGCGCGCGTGCCGGCGCGGAGAGCGGAACAGCCGTTCGGCCGCCAGGGAGGCCAGATCCGGCGCGGCCTTGTTGAGGAGCTTGAACCCGAACCGGATCCCACCGCGCAGGAGGACCTGCCGCGGATCAGTACGAACGATCGTTCTATTATTGGGCGACGAATGGACCTGATTGGCTTCCTGCATGGGGGACCTCCTCGGGGGATTGCGAGACGGATCAGGCAGAGCGGCGGGGCGCACGCCGGGCGTCGGTCACGAGCCTCTCGAAGGCGGTGCGGGCCCGGCGCTCCGACGCCTTGTCGCGCATCAAGCGGCTGAGCGCGTGGGAGCCGGACGCGATGGCATAGGCCTCGAAGGCGAACTGCGAAAGGTCGAGGTCCGAGCGGAAGTGGCCCTCTTCGACGGCGATGCGCGCGGCGGTGGCGAGCGTGGCCAGCCAGTCTTTCTGCGACGCGACGAGCGCGTCGCGCGCCGGACCGGGCTTGTCGTCCAGCTCGGCCGCGGCGGCATGGAAGACGCAGCCGCCTGGCATGAAGTCCTGCTCTGTCCAGACGAACCACCGATCGATGAGCGCGCGCACGCGCGGCTCACCGCGCGGCTCGCGCAGCGCGGGCGCGACCACGAGGTCGACGAAGCGGCGCCTGGCCTCTTCGAGGATGGCGACGTCCAGGTTCTCCTTGGAGCTGAAGTGCGCGAAGAGGCCGCTCTTCGACATCTTCACGCGCTCGGCCAGGGCGCCGACGGTCACGCCCGAGAGCCCGACCTCGCTCGCCAGCGCCAGCGCCTCGGCCAGGATGGCCTGCCGGGTATCTTCACCTTTCGCCACCTCGACTGGATAGAACGACCGTTCTATTTTGTCAAGCGACGGGGCAGCCGACCCAGGTTGGGGCCGACGGCCGTTCATGCAGCGCTTGAGCCCCGCGAGGGGCGCCCGCCCGATCAGAGCCCTCCGAGCGTGGTCGTCGCCACGCACCGACCGTTCCTGCACGTCGCGCCCACGGCGCGCTCGAAGGCGCAGCCGACGGCCGGGCAGCGCGGCGGGCGCGTGCAGGTCTTCTCGAAATTCGCCTCGAACGCGGCGCGATGGTCGCGGTGGATCGCGTGCTGGCACCCGCACGGCCACCCGCAACAACCCGCAGGCTCCGGGCACGACAGCACGCAGTCGGTGGGGCTCTGGCAAGCATAAGGGTCGCTCGACGCGGGCGTGCTCCGCGAGGGGACGGAGGGCGGCGGGGGGCTCGGCGGCGACTGAGGGCGCGCAGCCCCAGGCACATCGAGGACGGCCTCCGCGGTGCAGACGGGCACGTTCGCGGTGCGCACGCCGGCGCGCACCACGTGCTGGCCTGGCGGCAGCGCCGAGGTGCACGGAGGCGCGCCTCGGAGCGCGATCGTCGCTTCCGCGATCGGCCGCGCCTCGCCGGGGCCAAGCTCGATACGACGCGCCGAGCTCACGCCCAGGCACGGCCCCGCGTTGCACGTCCCATAATAGTCGTAGCCCGGCCCGAGCCCCTCGAGCTCGACGAGCCCGTTCGGGCATCGGTCGGGCAGCTCGAGCGCGAGCGGCTGCCCGGTCGCGTTCTCGGCCACCACGCGGAGCAGCCGTCGCTCGCCGGCGACCGGCGAGACGTCCAGGCGGAGCCTCACCGCGCATCGAAACCCGTGCGCGCCGCCCGGATCGATCATGACCGGGATGACCGGCAGGGCCGGAGGCGCGTAGGGCTCCGGCACCTCCTTCGGCGCAGACGTCTCGGCGCTCCCACCGGCGTTGGGGCCGCCCGCATGGGGGCCGCCCATATAAACCACGCGGCCCGGCGGGCGTTCTTGAACACACCCCAAGGCCGAGGAGAGGATGAGCAGCGAGAGGATACGACGAGTCGATTGATTGATAAGCATCAGCGCCTCTTCGCCCGGCCGGCAAGCGGACCGCCGCGCGCGCCCGTGCGGCCGCCGCCGGCAGGCCCGATTGAGGCTGCCCGCCGCTCGGTTCGTCGCGTTCGACGCGAGCATACCATGAGCGGGCGCGGGCCGCGGCGCCGATCACCGCCTCGGCTGGCGGCGAGCCGGTCTCCTCGACGATCGCCTGCATTGCCGGCGCACGCTACGCGCGCTTCGCCAGGTAGGCATCGACCAGCTCGATCAGCCGTGCCCGGCCGAAGCTGGGGTCGTGGCCTGCATGCACGATCTGCACTGGGAGCTCCCGCAACCGCTTCATGGTGCGGACGTAGGCGGGAATGTCTGCGCCCTCGATCTCATCCAGCAGCGGCCCGTCATAGATCGCATCGCCCGAGAACAAGGTTCCGGTCGCCGCCTCCCACAGACCGATGCTGCCCGGCGAGTGACCGGGCAGGTGCAGCACCTCGAAGTGACGGTCGCCGAGATCCACGACGTCGCCTTCGGCGACGACCTCCGTGACCGGCGCGTCATGCAGGGCGTAGCTTGCCATGTCGTACTCCGCGTGGGGCAGGGCGGTGATCAAATCGCCCTCGATCGGATAGCCAGCGTCGCCCAGCTTGCGGATCTCCTCGGCGCCCATCACCGAGGCCAGCAAGGTGCCGCGGTCGGTCGGTGAGCGCAGGTTCTCCGCCTCGAGATCGTGCACCAAGGTGTGCTCGAAGTCATGGTGGCTGCCCACATGATCGGTGTGGGTGTGGGTCGCGACCGCCGTCACCGGCTTGTCGATCAGGTGCTTTATGGCCTCCCGCAGGCTGACGATGCCCATACCCGTGTCGATCATCAGGTCGCGATCGCGACCGCGCACATGCCAGATGTTGCAGCGCATCAGCGGCACCACGTGCGGCTCGATCAGCAGCGTGATGTCATCGCTGACGCGCGTGATCTCGAACCAGCGGTCGGCGATCGGCAAAGTGGCCATGCGTTTCGGTGGTGGCCTAATCTGAACATGAAGGCGGTAAGGCGGGAAGAAAAGATCGATGATCTTCCCGCTTTACCACCTTTGTGTGAATCACTCCGGGGCAAATTAGGCCACCACCGGGGGCGGGAGCGTTCCTCGTCGTCCGCCTCTGCGAGGGGGACGCCGTCCTCGTCGAGGCGCACAGAGGTGCCGCCGAAGAGCGACAGTTGCATGCACGCTTCGAGCGGGGAGAGCTCGGGGACCTCGTTGGAGCGCTCCTCGCTCGGCCGGTCGTCCACGGTTACCAGCTCCTGGTCACCCCGCCGTTCCGGTTACCACGTCCCCTGGTAACCGCCCCGTTGCGACGCGCGCAATCCATTGAAATTCAATGACTTGGCGCGATGGCCCGAGAGCTGCTTCAGGGGCTGGCAGGAGACCTTACGATGGTAACCGAACCGACATCCCACCGCCTCGCGCTTCCCATTCTCCTCGCCACCCTGATCGCCGCGTGCGCCGGAACGTCCGACGGCGGCAGCTCGACCTCGACCGGCGACGCCCCGGCCGATCCGCTGGATCCAGCGCCTCACGAGGGCGCCCGCCCCGGCCAGCAGGCCGCGCCCGCTGTGCCTTCGGCGCCGGATCTCGCGTACCCCGGCAAGGGCTTCATCGTCCACGAATGGGGCACCGACACCGTGGTCGTCGGCTCCGACGGCTCGCTTCAACCGGGGTTGCACCACGAGGAGGAGGACCTCCCCGCCTTCGTCTATGACCGGCTCGAAGCCGGCTCGCTCGATGGCTCGATCTCGACGAGCGTCAACGTGAAGATGGAGACGCCGGTAACTTACTTCTACGCCGAGGAGCCGCTCACCGCGCACGTCCAGATAGCGTTCCGCAAAGGGATCTTCACGCAGTGGTACCCCGCGGTCCGCGAGTTTTACCCGCCCATCATCGCGCCCAACACCGTTGCTGGCGTGACGACGTACGCGGACCCGGCGTTCGACCCCGAGTTCCCCTTTGGCTCGCCGATGTGCTCGGAGATGTACGGCCTGAACGCGAACGGCCTCCTCCAGTGGAGTACGTTCGAGATCCTCGGGCGCGACAGCGACGTCCCGCTGCCCGAGGCGCCGCTCGATCGGTTCACGTGGGCTCACGCGCGCCAGGTCGGCGCCAACCCGCTCCGCGTCGCAGGCGTGCCCGGCGCGACGGAGGCGCCCCAGCACGAGCGCTTCCTGTTCTATCGAGGGCTCGGCAACTTCGACCTGCCCGTCCGCGTGACGGCCGGCACCGGCGGGGCGATCTCCGCCGAGAACACCCTCGACGAGGCGATCGGCGCCGTCTTCGTCCTCAACGTCGGCGCCTCGACGGGGGCGTTCGTCGCGCACCCCCAGGGCATCGCCACGGGCGGCACGCTCGTCGAGCGCGCCCCCTCGCTCGACGGAGCGCCGCCCCTCGACGAGTTCGTCGAGTCGCTCGGCGCGAGCATGATCGACGCCCTCGACGCGACCGGCCTGTACCACGACGAGGCCGTCGCCATGGTGAACACCTGGAAGCGCCAGTGGTTCCGGACGCCCGGCGTCCGGGTGCTCTACCTCGCTCCGGAGGCGTGGACCGACGCCTCGATCCCGATCACCATCGCTCCCACGCCTGCCGATGTCGTGCGCGTCATGATGCTTCGCGTCGAGGTGCTCTCGCCCGAGATGGAGGCAGCGGACGTCGGCGCGGCGAGGCGGCTCGCAGACCCGTCCCTCGCCGGCGACGCCGCGCGCCACTTCGACGATCTCGGGCGCTTCGCCGAGCCGCGCCTCCGCCGCGCGCTCTCGCTCCTCGGCGAGCCTGCGTACGGCGAGCCCCTGCTCGCCCGCATCGCCGCCGGAGCGACGGCGAGCGCCGCGCGCGAGTAACCTCTCCGCCATGCACGCCCCGCGGCGCGAGCCCTTCGTGGCCCATGCTCGGTACGAGCCCGGCGAGATCCTCGGGCAGGGGGCGCAGGGCGTCGTGGGGCGCGTGATCGACCGCGAGGCGCGGGGGCGCGAGCTCGTCGCGAAGGTGTTCCGTCAGGGCGCCTTCCGCGAGGACACCCTGCTCGGCGAGTTCGCGCTGCTCGCGCGCCTGCGCGTCCCCGGCGTGGTGCGGGCGCACGATCTCGGGCGGGACGAGCGGACGGGAGCGCCCTTCCTCGTCGAGGAGTACGTGGCCGGCGACGACGCCGCGGCGTGGGTGCAGGGGGCCCCGGCCGGCGAGCGCCCGGCGCGGCTCGCGGGCGTGCTCGCCGGCGTCGCGAGGACGCTCGCCGCCCTGCACGACGCGGGGTTCGTGCACAGCGATCTCAAGCCGGCGCACGTCCGGATGCGGCCCCTCGGCGGGGGCGGCGCCGAGGCCGTGCTCCTCGACCTCGGGGCGGCGGTGTCGAGGGCGCGCGCGCCGGGCGGCGCCGTCGCGTTCACCTCGGCTTTCGCCGCGCCCGAGCTGCTCGCCGGGGGCGCGCCGTCGGCCGCGTCCGACCTCTACAGCCTGGGGGCGCTCGCGTGGTGCTCGGCCGCGGGCCGCCCGCCCGGGCCCTTTCGCGCGCGGCGCCCGCTGCGCGACGCCGCGTCGTGGGTCCAGCCGAGCGTGGCCGAGGTGGTCGAGGCGCTGCTCGCGCTGCACCCGCGAGACCGCCCTGCCGAGGCCCGCGAGGTGCTCCGGCAGCTCGGCGTCGCGGCCGTGGAGGCGGGCATCGCCGTGGGGGCGCCGCCCGCGCCCATCGGTCGGGAGCGCGAGCTCGAGGCGCTGCAGCAGGCGCCGTCACCGTCAGGCCGCGTGCGCTACGTCACGGGGCCGAGCGGCGCCGGCAAGAGCCACCTCGGGCGCGAGCTCGTGACGCGGGCGCTGCTCGCCGGGCGGAGCGCCCGGTACGTGGCGTTCCCGCGCGAGGCCGACCCGCTCCTGCTGCGGCTCATCGCGTTCTTCCGGGGCGCCGAGCGGGCGCCGCCGTTCGTGACGCCGCCCGGCGGCGGGCCCCCGCTCCTGCTCTTGCTGGACGACCTGGACCAGGCCCCGGCCGAGCTCCGCGCCGCGCTCGACGCGTACCGGTGCCGGCCGGCGGCGCCCGGCGGCGCGGCGATCGAGGTGGTCGCGACGGCCCGGAGCGCGCCCGAGGGCGCGGCGTGCGTGGCGCTCGGGCCGCTCAGCGACGCGAGCTTCGGCGCGCTGTGCCGCGCGCTCGGCGTGGACGACGAGGCGAGCGTGCGAGCGGCCGCCGTGGCGTCGGGGAAGAACCCGGGGTGGCTCTTCGCGTCGCTCGGCCGCGTGCCGCTCACGAAGGACACGGCGATCGAGCGCGTGCGCGGGCTGTCGGCCGACGCCTGCGCGACGCTCGCCGCGATCGCGATCGCGGGCGGCGCCCTGCCCGAGGCGCGCTGCTCTCTCGGGTTCGGGCGCGGCGGCCGGGCGGACGCGCGGGGCGGCGGGCGGCCGCGCGCCTCCGGCGAGCGAGCCCTCGGCGAGCTGCTCGCGGGCGCGCTGATCGCGAGGCGGGAGGCGGCGGCCGGCGCGCTCACCACGCTGTCCGCTCCCGCCCTGGCGAGGGATCTCGCCGCGGCGCTCGCCACGCCGGAGGTCGCCGAGGAGGTCGCCGCGGCGCTGCTCGCGGATCCCGGCGCGCCTGCGTCGGCGCTCCTCTCGGCGGCGGCGGCGCCGTGCACGAAGGCCCGGCGCGCGCAGCTCCACGAGCGGGCCGCGGCGCAGGCGCGCGAGGCCGGGCTGCGGTCGGAGGAGATCGAGGCGCTGCTCGCGCTCGGCGAGGACGCGGACCGGAGGACCCCGGCGCTCCTCTGCAGGCTCGAGCGGCTGACGCGCGACGCGGGCGTGGGCGCGGCGCACCCGCAGGTCGTGGCGTGGCTCGACGAGGCGGCGCAGCGCGACGAGCGGGTGCTCGTGCTCGCGCTGCGGCGGCGCGCGGAGAAGCGCGCGCGGGATGGGGACGCGACGGCGGCGAAGGAGCAGGCGCTCGCGGCGCTCGCGGCGGCGCGGAGGCTCGGCGGCGGGGCGGCCGAGGCGTTCGCGCTGTCGACGCTGGGGCTCGTGGCGCTGATGCGCGCCGACTGGGGCGAGGCGGAGGCGTGGCTCGCGGGGGCGCAGGCGAAGCTGCCCTCGGCGGGCGAGCGCGTGGACGACGTGGAAGGCGAGCGCGTGGACGACGTGGAAGAGGTGGCGCGGCTCCACCACAACGCGGGCATCGTCGCCCTGTACCGCGGCCAGGTGGACGGCGCGGTGCGGACGTTCGAGGCGTCGCTCGCGGTCAAGCGGACCCTCGGGGACCGCGCCGGCATGCGCTCGTGCCTGATGAACCTCGGGATCGCGCTCGGGAAGGCGTCGCGCTACGAGGAGGCCTTCGGCGCGCTCGACGAGGCGATGCGCCTCGCGCGGTCGCTGGGGCAGGTGGCGGGGCGCGGCTGGTGCCTGTCGGCGCGCGCGGACATCGAGGTGCGCCGCGGCGACGCGCGCGCGGCGGAGCGCTGCATCGAGGAGGCGTGGGCGCTCGCGGCGTCGCTCCCTGCGGCGATCCAGGCCGATCTGGTGATCGCGCGGGCGAACGTGGCGTTGCTCGACGGCGACGGGCGGCGGGCGCTCGCGGCGCTCGCGGCGCTGGACCCGGGCGTGCGGGCGAGCGACCCGCTGGTGGACGCGCGGGCCCAGGTGGCGGAGGCGCAGGCGTACCTCACCAAGCTGCCGGCGGAGCCCCGGCGGGCGGCGCGGGGGGCGATCCGGGCCGCGCGGCGGGCGCGCGCGGCGATGCTCGCGGAGGTGGAGGCGCAGGCGCTCGACGTGCTGCGCTCGGCGCGGCCCGGCGCACGGCGGGCGCCGGCCGCGGCGACGGCGCGTGGCGGCGCGCATGGGGCGCAGGGGGCACCGGCGGCGGGGCAGGGGGCACCGGCGGCGGGGCAGGGCGCACCGGCGGCGGGCGGCGCGTATGCTGGCCCAGGCATGACGGCGGCGGCGAGCGGAGAGGACGGCGCGCTCTGGGCGTGGCTCGCGTCGGTGGCGACCGCGGACGGCGCCGCGGAGGCCGCGGTCGGGCTCGCTCGCGCCCTCGTGCAGCAGTCGGGGGCCGAGCGCGCGCTGCTCGCCGTGGTCGACGAGCAGGGGCGGGTGGTCGCGGCCTGGGGCGCCGACCTCGACGGGCTGGAGATCGCCGAGGCGGCGCGGCGCATCCCGCCCGACCTGGCGCAGCTCGCGCTGAGCCAGGCCGCGCCCGTCCACTACCAGCGCGACGTGGAGACGCCGGGCGGCCGCGGCTCGCGGCTCGTGCTGCGCGTCGGCGCAGACCACGCCTCGATGGGCGGGCGCGCCCTGGCGGCGAGCGCGGCCTCGCCAGGTCCGGCGCTCCCCGGGCCTCCGCGCGCGCTCATCGTGGTCGAGCACCGGTTCCGCCCGGCGTGCTTCGACGCCGTCACGGAGGCGCGGGCCGCTCGCTGGGCGTCGCTCGCGGGGCTCTTCCTGCGGCTCTTCGCCCGCCCCGGCGCGCCGGAAGAGCCCCGCCGCGAAGGCCCGGCGCCTCCCTGCCTCGCCTCGCTCGCGGAGCCCGCGCCCGATCTGCGGCGCGCCGACACGACCGTCGTGCCCGCGGCCCAGCCGCGGAGGAGCTTCCCCGACATCCTGGGCCAGAGCGCCGCGCTGGGCCGGGCGCTCGCGCGCCTCGACGCGGCCATCGACAGCGATCTGCCCGTGCTCCTCGCGGGCGAGACCGGCACGGGCAAGGAGCTCTTCGCCCGCGCGCTCCACGATCTCGGACCGCGCCGTTCGCGCGAGCTCGTCGCGATCAACTGCGGCGCCGTACCCGACGCGCTCTTCGAGGCGGAGCTCTTCGGCCACGCGCGGGCCTCGTTCACGGGGGCCGAGCGCGCGCGCCCCGGCCTGCTCGCCCGGGCCGAGGGCGGCACGCTCTTCCTCGACGAGCTGGGGGAGCTGCCGCTCGCGCGGCAGGCGGTGCTGCTGCGGGCGCTGGAGTCACGGCGCTATCGCCCGGTGGGCAGCGACGACGAGCGGCCGTTCGACGTGCGGATCGTCGCGGCCACGAACCGGGATCTCGCGCAGGCGGTCGCCGAGCGGGCGTTCCGGCAGGACCTGCTCTTCCGGGTGAACGCCATCGAGATCCACCTGCCGCCGCTCCGCGACCGGGAGGGCGACGTGCCGCTGCTGCTCGCCGGGTATCTGGGTCGGACGGGCGCCCCCATCGAGATCGCGCCGCGCGCGCTCGCGGCGCTCGATGCCTACGCGTGGCCCGGCAACGTGCGGGAGCTCGCGCACCTGGTCCAGCGCCTGGCCGCGCTGGGCGTGCGCCGCGTCGAGCTGGAGCACCTCCCGCGGGGGATGCGGGCGAGCGCGCTGCGGGCGAGCGCGCGCCGGACGCCCGACGCCGCCGAGCGCCCCGCGTCACCGGCCCGGCCGCCGATGGCCGGACCCGTCCCGCCGCCGGCCGCGGGGCGGGGAAACTCGGGCGAGGCGCGCCACGCGCTGGCCGAGGACGACGAGCGCGAGCCGATCCGGCGCGCGCTCGCGGAGACCGGCGGGAACATCAGCCGCGCGGCCGAGCGTCTCGGCATCACGCGCCACGGTCTGAAGAAGCGCATGGCGCGCCTAGGCATGCGCGCTCCCTCCGGATCGCAGAGGAAAACGGAGTGAATCCCCTCGTGAAGGTGCCGCTGACAGAGAGGCAAGCAAACGCAGCAGTGGAGGACTCTTTATGAAGGGCAGCGGTTCCGGAGCACTGAACACATCGAGGCTCGAGGAGGAGCACCGACAGGGCCGCGCGGCAGGAGAAGCGGTCTTTCCGATCTCCCCGCGCCCCTGCCATCGAGGACCGAGCTCGCGCCGTGGATGGAGCGGGCGGTTCGCGCTCGCGCTGCTCGTCGCGGGCTGCTCGCCTGCGGCCGTCGACGGATCGCCGGCGCTCCTGCCGGACGACGGCGGAGGCGGCGCCCCCGCCGCGCCGCCCTCGCCCGCCGCGTGTGATGCCTCCGCGGCCGACGGCGTCGCCGTCTTCGCCTCGAGCGTCGACACAGGCGCCCCGCAGGCGCCCGGAGCTCCCCCCTACGCGATCGACGGCTGCTTGCTGGCCTACGTCGCGCCGCGCGAGGCCGGCGACGCGAGCGGCGCCCTGAGGCTGCGTGATCTCGGTACGGGCGAAGAGCTCCTCCTCGCGCCGGCCGCCGAGACGCCGCGCCGGCCTGCGCTCGCCGGCGACGTCGTGGTCTGGGAGGCGACGGACCAGGGAGCACGCGTGGTGCGCGTGCGCCGGGGTGGCCAGACGCAGACGATCCGCGGCCCGTTCGATCACGCGGGCGAGCCGCGCGTGGAGGGAGACGCCGTGGTGCTGACGGGCTGGCTGACCGCGGACGAGAGCGGCGACACGGACGTGTTCCTGTACGAGATCGGCCAGGCGGAGGCGGTCCAGATCGCGTCCGGCCCGGGGCAGCAGCGTTTCCCGGACATCTCGGCGACGCACGTCGCCTTCGCTGATTTCTCCGAGGATCCCGACGGCCGCTTCGACGAGGACGCGCGCGATCTCGCGGACATCGTGGTCTATGACCGGCGCACGAGGCGCGCTATCCCGCGCTCCCGGGAAGGCAAACAGTCCTTCCCGATGCTCGGCGCCGGAGAGAGGGTGGTGGCTTATCTCGAATGGGCGCCGTTTCATCCGGAGCCCAAGTACGAGCAGTTCGATCTGCGGATCGGGGACATCACCGCTCCTGCGGACGGCGACGCCCTGGCCGCGAGCATCGAGCAGTCGGGCCGGCCGTACGTGCTTCCCGAGGTCCGCGGCGAGCTCATCGAGTGGGTGGAGCGGCCTGCGGACGGCAATGCGTCCTTGCGGCGGAGGCCGGCCGATCTCTCGGCGCCGGCGGCCGAGGTCCCCGGGCTCTCGGCGTTCGAGCTGTTCGGGCCGTCGGCTTCTGCGACGATCACCGTGGTCGCGGCGCGCTCGCCGGGAGGCGAGCTGGAGCTCCGCGGCGTCGCGCGGTGATCCGGGGGGCGCAGGCCAGCCCCGCTGCGACGCGGTGCAGGTCCGGGAACGCTACCTCCGGGCGGGACGGGCCTTGCGAGGGGAGTCGGCGTCGGGCGCCCGCGATCACCGAAGTGATCCGAGCGCCCCCACGCCTGCCGAGCTACTTCTTCGCAGCAGCGGCAGCAGGCGCCGCGGCCGGCGCCTTCCCAGCAGCAGGAGCGGCAGCCGGCGCCGCGGCCGTCTTCCCAGCAGCAGGAGCGGCAGCCGGCGCCGCGGCCTGCGCCTGCGGCGTGATGATGCGGAATTTCCCGCTCAGGTGCAGCAGCGACATCGTGTACAGCATGCCGTCGTAGTACCGCCACTTGCCGGTAGGCGCCTCGCGCTGATACAGCTCTTCGACGAAGCGCCAGGCCCGCGGATGGGTAGCGGCCAGCGCCGCGACGGCGTTCGCCGCCACGAGCCCGAGCGAGTCGTAGTCGACGATGGGCTTGCCCTCGAGGGTGAAGTTGCCCTTGTACTTGGGGCCCTGCGCCTCGAAGAACGCGAGGAGGCGATCGCTCAGCTCGGTCTGCCGCGGATCCTTCGCCCACCACGCCGCGTCCACCGACCAGTTCATCGCGGTGCGGAACGCGTCCTGACGGAAGTTGGCGGTCCCCGCGTCCCACGAGGCGCCCTTGGGGGTGCCATCGAAGTTGGCGTAATCCGGAGCGAGCCCGGTCTTCGGATGGGTCGTCTTGACGAAGTAATCGCGGCTCACCTTGGCCGCCTCGGCCCAGAACGCGCGGTCGGCCTCGGGGCCCCAGGCCGCCCAGAGGTCGTAGAACGCCGGCAGGTGATACGACGGATCGGTGTGATCGCCGTTCTTCGCGAAGTTGTCCGCGTCGGGCGTGAACCGCACCATCTTGTGCTCGGTGTTGAAGAGCGAGTGCAGCGTCGTCTTGCGCTTGTCCTTGTTGACCGGCCCGGTGATCGGCTTCCGGTTCTTCATCGCGTCGAGGATGCTGAAGGCTTCCTTCTTGTAGTCGTAGATCCCCTTGCCGTTCCCCCAGCGGTTCGACGCGAACAAGAGCGCCGTGGCGAAATACTCCTCCGCGTCGGGGGCGGGATTCTCATCCATGGCCGTGCCGTCCGGGCGCATCTGCCACGAGAAGTAGCCGAAGCCGGGGTGCTTCGGATCCGCGTGGTACATGTGGGACTTGGCCCAGTTCCACAGGGCGTCGAAGTCGTCTTTGCGATCGACCTGCACGGCGATCATCATGCCGTACGACATCCCCTCGGAGCGGACGTCGTTGTTGCCGATGTCCATGATGTACGCCTTGGGGCCGTTCGCGTTCTTTCCCGCCGGGAACAGGACGGCCTGCTCCTTGGGATCGCCGTGGAACAGCTGCTCGTAGGCCTTCGCGATCTTTGCGTCGATCTCGGCGGGCTTGTGTCCCAGCTCGGCGAACAGGTTGCGATACTCCCCCGTGGCGAACGCTCCCTTGGCAGCGGGCTTGAGCGGCGGACCGAGGGGCGCGGGCTCCGCCGGGGCGGGCGTCTGGGCCGCGGCGCTCGGGCTCGCGGTGCTGGCCGGAGCGGCGCTGCCGGCCGGGTTCGTGGAGCTCGCCGGATCGGGCGAGCCGACCTGGGTGCCTTGGTTGCTGGGCGCGCAGGCGATCACCGTGACCGCAAACCATGCCGATGCGACGGGAGACGTTAGCATTCGCAAGTTCATCGCTGTCCTCGTGTTCGAGCTCGCATCCTCTGAGGACGCGCTCGGCGTGGACATCGTTGGGCGATGTCCACGTAATGACGCTGGTGGGCGAGAAGGAAATCCAACCGCTCGGAGGCGTCAAGTCCCAACTGCCGGGCCTGCCTCGGGGTGAGAGGACACCGTGACAACCGCGATCCGGCTCTTCTGGAAAAGTCGCGTGATCCCAGCATCTTTTCATGTGTCGAAGGGAGCCGTCTTCACGCCACAGCGCTGCTCGCTCACGGGTCGCCGTGATCGACGTTCACACGCCCCGAAGCGGCGCCGCTGGACCGGGCGCGGCTACGCCCCGAGCTCCGCGAGCGACCGGCAGACGCGGCGGAGCCGGTCGCGCAGCCACCGGTGCGCCGGGTCGGCGTCGAAGCGGGGGTGCCACGCCTGCGAGATGGTGATGGCGGGCGTGGTCACGGGCAGGGGGAACGTGACGAGATCGAAGCGCGGGGCGGCGTGCGCGAGCCATTTCGACGGGAACGCGCCGACGAGGTCGGAGCTGGCGAGGAGGCACAGCGCCGCGTAATGGCCTGACGCCACGGCCGCGGTGGTCCTGGCGAGCCCTTTCTTCTTGAGGGCCTCGTCGATGGGGCCCCAGGTCTTGCCCAGCCTGGAGACGCCGAGGTGGGCGTGCTCGACGAATCGCTCCAGCGTCACCTTGCCGGACGCGAGCGGGCCGCCGCGGCGCACCACGCCCACGAAGCGGTCCTTGACGAGCGCCTGCACGCGGATCTCCGGGCCCATGTCGCCGATGATGCCGAGGTCGAGATCGATCCGGCCCTCCCGGAGCGCGGCGACGTCCTCGTCGCCCTCGGGCAGGAAGCGGACGGTGACGCCCGGGGCCTCGGCCCTCAGCGCGTCGAGGAGCGGGGCGCCGACGAGCCCGAGCATGCCGTCGCTGGTCCGGACGGCGAAGCTGCGGGTGAGCGCGGCGACGTCGAGCGCGCCCCGCTCGCGGAGGACCGCGCTGGCCGAGGCGACCACCGCGCGCACGCGCGGGCGCAGCTCCGCGGCGCGCGGCGTCGGCACGAGCCGCCGGCCAGCGCGCACGAGGATCGGGTCGCCCACGGCCTCGCGGACGCGCGCGAGCGTGCGGCTCATCGCCGAGGGGCTGAGGTGCATCCGCTTCGCGGCCAGGAGGACGCTCTCCTCCTCGAGCAGCACGTCGAGCGCGAGGAGCAGGTTCAGATCGATGGAGTGCATGGGACGCAGCAATAACTTACCGTACATGCACTGGAAGTCATGTCTTCTCGGGCGCAGGTTCGGTGTCGGACAGGGCAGCCGCGAGGGCGTGCAGCAGCGCCGTCACCGCGAGCCTGCCCGGAGGAGACATGCCATCATGAGCACCACGCTCGATTCGCCGCGCGTTCAAAGCACCCTCGACCGCCTCTTCCAGGACGCCGACAGCGGCGATCCGCGCATCATCGCCCGCGTCCGCGGCGACTGGGAGCGCCGCGGCCCGAGCCCCGACCCCGAGACGCTCGCCCACATGCTTGCCGACGCGTATCTGCCGGTCTCCCGCGAGGTCGGGCGGCTGCTCCATCTGCTCGCCTTCGCGGCGCGGGCGCGCACGGTGGTGGAGTTCGGCACGTCGTTCGGGATCTCGACGGTGTTCCTGGCTGCGGCGATCCGCGATGGCGGCGGCGGGCGGGTGGTCGGCAGCGAGCTGCACCCGGAGAAGGTGCGGCGGGCGCGGCAGAACCTCGATGAGAGCGGGCTCGGCGATCTCGTCGAGATCCGCGAGGGAGACGCGCTGGTGACGCTGCGGGACGTGGAGGGGCCGATCGATCTGGTCCTGCTGGACGGATGGAAGAACCTTTATTTGCCCGTGCTCCGGATGCTCGAGCCCCGGTTGCGGAGGGGCGCGCTCATCGTCGCGGACGATCTCGACATCGCGCCGGATGACCTGCGGCCGTACCTGGAGTACGTGCGCGGCGCGGACAGCGGCTACGGGTCGGTGGAGATCCCGCTAGGGGACAGGCTGGAGGTCTCCTGCTGGTACGGCCGCGACGGGCGCGAGCGCGAGGCGTGAGATAGGCCGCCTCGTTCCTCGCGCGAGGGCGAGCAGCGCGCGGCGGCGTGTGCGCATCAATGCTTCTTCTTGCAGCCCCCGTAGCGTTCCACGCTCGCGAGGGTTGGCGGATTGCTGAAGTACGTCGCGTCATACCCGCCCGTGATGAGGACCGAGCCGTCTTGCAGCGTCGTCGCGGTGGGGAAGCCCCTCTGGGTCGGCTCGTCGATCGGGGTCCAGCTGCCGTTCGCCTCCTTGTAGATCTCCGCGCCGTCGCTGCCGACGGCCATCACGCGGCCGTGGGACATGGGCGCGACGGCGGACGCCCACGTGTGGAGGAAGTTCGGCGGCGCGGTCAACGTCCACGTGTCGCTCGCGGGATCGTAGATCTCGGCGGTCTCGCCGGCATCGACGAGGATCTCGATCTCCTCCTCGGTGCCGCCGTAGATCCTGCCGCCGCCGCCGACCACCAGCACGCGCCCGCTCGGCAGCAGCGTGGCCGTGTGCTGCATGCGGGGCAGGTTCGTCGGCGCCGCCGCCGTCCAGGCGCCCGTGGCCGGATCGTAGATCTCCACGCTGGTGCGGCCCTGGGGCATCTCGTTGCCGTTCAACGTGTAGCCGCCGACGACGAGCACGCGCCCGTCCTGGAGCAGCGTCGCTGTATGCAGGTAGCGGGTCACCGACATCGACCCTGCGCTGGACCACGTGTTCGTGGCAGGATCGTAGAGCACGGCCTCCTTGAGGGTGCTGTCGTCGTCGCTGCCGCCCGTGCGTAATACCCGCCCGTCCGGCAGGAGGGTGAGCGCGGTATACGCGAACGCCCAACCACGGGCCGCCTCGCCGGGCGTGAGCGGGACGCTCGCCGTCGCGCCCGTGATCGGATCATAGACAAGCCCGCCTGGGCTGAAGAGCACCCTGCCGTCCTGAAGGAGCGCCGCGCCCACGGGGGACATGGGGTAGGGCAGCGTGTGACGGGTCGTCCACGTGTCAGCGGCGGGATTGTAGAAATCGACCGTCGTGGGGTAGGGGTAATCGCCGCTGCCGCCGGCGACCAACACCTGGCCGTCCGGCATGAGCAGGGCGATGTGCCGCTCTCGCGCCGCTGGCAGCGGCGCCACAGGCGACCACTCCGCGTGGACGCCGACGTGGCGGCGGCACTTCTTGTGCTTCTTCGCGTGGTGGTTGGCCAGCGGCGCCGAGCTCACCTCGATCGCCGCCTCGTCGAGCACATCCGCGGCTAGGGGTTCAGGCTCCGCCCCGGCACCGCAGCCGGCGACCGCGAGCGCGGCGAGGGAAAGGAAGGGGACCAGACCACGATGGCGACGACCGATGGTAAGCATGTAGGACCTCGTCAGGAGCTGGGGGAGGGGCGGCCGTCCCGCGCTGGGGACGCGCCATGGAGCGCAACAGAAGACCATATCAGATGGTCGTGTAAGCTGGAACGGGGCGCGCTTGACCGGGCGGGCGCTTTGACGTTTCGTATGCTCCGCGATGCCGAGCGTGGACTCTGTACCCCGCTCGCGCTGCCACAGGAGGTCACATGATCCGACGGATCTGGCACGGCTGGACAACCCCGGAGAACGCCGACACGTACGAGGCCCTGTTGAAGACAGAGATCTTCCCGGGAATCCTGGCGAAGCAGGTGCGAGGCTTCCGCCGCATCGAGCTGCTCCGGCGCCCGCTCGGGGACGAGGTCGAGTTCGTCACGATCATGTCGTTCGACTCGATCGAGGCCGTCAAGGCGTTCGCCGGCGAGGACCATGAGACCGCGTACGTGCCAGCGAAGGCGCGCCAGATCCTCGCGCGTTTCGATGCCCGAGCGCAGCACTACGAGCTCCGTGAGGCGCGAGAGAGCGAGGACCAGCGCGCCGGCGCAAACAGCACTGGCGATACGTGACATCTCCCGGCAGGCGTGCCGGGAGCTCTCGAGCGACGGCGCAGTCCCCAAAAGGCGCCCTGCGCTCTATATCCCTTCCCGAGGACCCCGCTGCGCCACTGCACGTCCACGGAGGCTCGTCATGACTCGCCACACGATCGCCCGACTGGTTGCACTCGCCGTGATCTCCTCCGTTTCCCCCGTGACCAGGGCCGCCGACGCTGCCGCGGGCGAGGAGTGCCTCTCGAGGAAGATCGACGCCATCGCCGGCAAGCTGGAGAACGCCGCCTTCGAGCGTGACGTGGAGCAGAAGAAGACCGATGACGTGCTCTGGTTCCACAAGGTGGGGGACATCGCCGTCATCGACAAGGTCAGGTACACCGGTCCGCCCGACCCGAGGGGCGAAGAGACCTACGGAATCGCCAACGCTCGACACCCATTCGTGGTCTGGGCTTATGTATTCGTGCCGCGAGGGCTCGACAGGTCCTTGAGGCACCCGGTCCTCCTGTTCCCGCACGGCGGCGTGCACGCAAGCTTCGACACGCAGAGCGCGCACATCGTCCGCGAGCTGATGCTGCAGGGATACGTGGTCATCGCCCCCGAGTACCGGGGTTCCACAGGATATGGCGAGGCGTATCACAAGGCCATCGACTACGGCGGGCTCGAAGTGGACGACATCGTCGAGGGGAGGAACTGGGCCGTCGCCGCGCTGCCCTTCGTCGACCCGGACCGGGTGGGAATCATCGGCTGGAGCCACGGAGGGCTCATTGCCCTGCTCGCCGCCGAGCGCTTTCCGGAGATGTTCAAGGCGGTCTATGCCGGCGTTCCGGTGACCAATCTCATTGCGCGGCTTGGCTACTCGACTCAGGATTATCGGGATCTGTTCTCTGCGCCCTATCACATCGGCAAGACACCCCACGCGGACGTGGCGGAGTACCAGCGGCGGTCGCCCATCTACCATGTCGACAAGATCTCGGCGCCGCTGCTCATCCACAGCACGACCAACGATCGGGACGTCCATGTGCTCGAAGTCGAGCACCTGATCCAGGCGCTCAAGGCAGCGGGCAAGCGCTTCGAGCACAGGATCTACGTCGACGCCCCGGGCGGGCACGCGTTCAACCGGATCGACACGCCCGCCGCTGTCGCGTCACGCAAGGAGATCTACGCGTTCCTGGCGAAGCACCTGAGACGGCGAGCCGAGCGCTCCTGACGTCGCTGGGCCGGGGAAGCCTCCTGGTCAGGCGCGCCGCTCCGCTACCGCGCCTCGACAGGGCTCGCCGCGGTGCGCAGGCGGGGACCCTCCCCACCCGCTACACCCCCACGACCGCCCTCTCCATCGCCCCCCGCGCGCTCGCCACGGCCGCAAACCGCTGCGCCAGGTACTCCGCCACCCGCACATTCTGGCTGAACACCACATTGAACCGGATATGCGGATCTCCCGCCCCATCCGCCATGAACGTCGCCCCGCGGGCCAGCAGGATCTTGCTGAGGTACGCGTCCTGCACCAGCTCGTCGACGTCCACCCCGCGCGGCGCCGCGCCCCAGAGGAACAGCCCGCCTTCACCCGGGTGGTCCAGCAGCACGCCGGCGTCGCGCAGCCGGCGCGCCGCTGCGTTCCGGGCCGCGCCGAGCTTCTGCTGCAGCCGATCGATGTGCTTGCGCCACCTGCCGGCCGACAGCACCTCCAGGAGCACGAGCTCGTTCAGCGCGCCGCTCGTCAGCACCGAATAGATCTTCTCGCGCAAGAGCGGCTTCAGCCGCCCTGGCTCGGCCGCGATGTAGCCGAGGCGCAGCGCCGGGCTCAGCGCCTTGCAGAAGCTGGAGTAATAGATGACCCCATCCAGCCCCGAGAGCTGCGCCAGCCGCGTGGGATGCCCGGGGTGGAAGTGGCCGTGCACGTCGTCCTCGGCGATGAGGACACCGTGCTGGTGCGCGATCGTCAGCACGCGGTGCAGGTTGGCGGCGCTCGATCCCCAGCCGGTCGGGTTGTGCAGCACGCTCTGGAGGAACATCAGCCTGGGCCGGTGCTCGCGGCACGCAGCTTCCAGCGCCCCCAGATCCACGCCGTCCGGCCTTCGCGCCACCGGGACGAGGCGGTAACCCGCCTGCCGCAGGCGGCCGAACAGCAGGAAATAACCCGGGTCTTCCACCAGCACCGCGTCGCCTGGCTGGAGGTAGCCCCGGCAGATCAGGTCGATCGCATGCGTGCCGCCCCAGGTCGTGAGCACGCGCCCCGCGTCGGCCGCGATGCCCTGGGAGCGCATCAGCATCGCGATGCGCTCCCGTAGCTCGGGCAGCCCCTGCGGCGGACAGCGCGCCGCCATGCCGGCGTCGTTGCGGGCGAGCGCGCGCTGGAGCACCGTCGCAGGGATGGCGTCGCTCAGCCAGCTCGCCGGCAACGCGCCGCTGCTGGCCAGCAACACGCCGGCGCGCTGGTCGTTGGACTGCTGCGCCAGCCACACCGGCTCCTGCTCCTCGCCGGCCTCGAGCCACGCCTCGCTCGGCATGGCCGAGGCCGCCTCGCACACGAAGAACCCGGCCGTGCCGCGCGACTCGAGCAGCCCGGCCGCCACCAGCCGATCGTAGGCCGTCACCACGGTGTTGGGGCTCACGCCGAGCTGACCCGCCAGCTGGCGGATCGACGTCAGCCGCGCGCCGGGCGGCAGCTGCGCGCCCTCGATCAGCGCGCGCAGCCGCGCCTCGATCTGGTCGGCCAGGGGAACGGCGGAGTCGCGGTCGAGCGAGAACATGGGTCAACGCAGGAGCAGGAGCGCCAGCACCGCCAGCGCGCCGGCCATGATGCCATTGAACAGCCGGTGCCGTCGCGGATCGGTCAGAAATCGCCGGATCGCCACGCCGAACAGCGCCCACGCCGAGGTGCACGGAAAGGTGATGGCGAGGCTCACGACGGACACGAGCAGGGCGCCGCTCGCCACGCCCATGCCCGCCGGCATGAACACCGAGGCCACCGTGATCGCCTTGACCCAGCTCTTCGGGTTGACGGCCTGGAACAGCGCCCCCTGCGCGAACGACAGCGGCCGCGGCACCTCGGCGCCCTTGACCGCGGCGCCGCCGGTCAGCTTCCACGCCAGCACCAGCAGGTACAGCGCGCCGGTCACACGCAGCACGGCGTGCAGCGCCGGGTAGGCGGCGAAGAGCGCGCCCAGGCCCAGGCAGGCGAAGAAGGTCTGGACCGCGCCGCCCACGCCGATGCCCAGGAGATGCGGCAGCGAGCCGCGGTAGCCGAAGTTGGCGCCCGAGGCGGTGAGCATCATGTTGTTCGGCCCAGGGGTGCTCGACATCACGAAGCAATAGGTCAGAAGGGGCAGCAGCTCGGTCATCGCAGGTCGCTCCGGTCGGGGATGGACCGGAGCGTAAGGAGGCGGTGTTCGCCGGTGAAGGCACAGGGGACGCGCCGCACGAAAGCACTGTGTCAGTCGCGCGACCGGTACAGCGAAGGGCCCGGCGCCCGGGGTGGCGCCCATGGTGAACTACCCGGAGGCGGCGGGCGCGTGACCCCCGTCTTTCCCTGCGCGCTCGCGCCTCCGGGGTGTCAACCTCGCTTCACTTCGGAAAGTCCGTCGACTCCGCGACGGCGCGCCACGCGGCGAGCTCCTGCGCCACGAGCGCGTTCTTCGCCTCGATCGCAGCCACGGCGTCGCTGCCGAGCGGGAGGCGGAGCGGGGGATTCTTCGCGCGGGCGAGCTCGACGACCACGCGCGCGAGCCGCTCCGGGTCGCCAGGCTGCTGGAGGCTGACCGTCTTCGCGTGGCTCCGGACCTTGCCCGCGGTCTCCGCATAATCGGCGATGACCTTGCCCGTCTCGACGACGGACTTCGCCTCCAGGAACTCCGTCCGGAAGTAGCCCGGCTCGATGATCGTCACCGCGATGCCGAGCGGCGCGAGCTCGGCGTGGAGCGCCTCCGAGATCCCCTCGACGGCGAACTTCGTCGAGCAGTACACGCCGAACCCGGCGCCCGACCGGTAGCCGCCGAGCGACGAGATGTTCAGGATCTGGCCGGCGCGCTGCTTCCGGAGCTGCGGGAGCACGGCGCGCGTCACCGCGAGGAGGCCGAACACGTTCGTCTCGAAGACGCGCCGGACCTCGTCGCCCGAGGTCTCCTCGATCGCGCCGACGACGCCGTAGCCGGCGTTGTTCACGAGGACGTCAATCCGGCCGAACCGAGCGACGGCCGCCTCGACCGCGGCGGCGACCGACGCCTCGTCCGTCACGTCGAGCGCGACGGGGAGGAGCGCCTCGGGCCGCCCGAAGCGGTCCGTGATGCTCTTCGGATCACGCGCGGTGGCGACCACCCGATCGCCGGCGGCCAGCGCCGCCTTCGCGATCTCCGCGCCGATGCCGCGCGACGCGCCCGTGATGAACCACACCCGCTCGTTCTTGCTCGTTTCCATGGGGATCTCCTCTTCGTTGCCCGGGGCGCTGCGCCCCTCACACGACGGAAGATGCAACATCCCGAGCATGAAGAAAATGCGCTAAAACGTTGATGCTTTATGAACTACCAGTTCATAATCGAGCATGACCGACGCGCTCGACGGGCTCACGACGTTCCTCGCCGTGGGCCGCCACAAGAGCTTCACCGCCGCGGCCGCCGCGCTCGGTGTCACCCCCACCGCCGTGAGCCAGAAGATCAAGCTCCTCGAGCGGCGGTGCGGGGTGGTGCTGTTTCAGCGGACCACGAGGCGCGTCGCGCTCACGGAGCCGGGCGAGAGCCTCTTTCAGCGCCTGCGGCCCGCGATCGCCGACGTCGAGGATGCGCTCGCCGCGCTCGGCGACTACCGCGGGCGCCCCTCCGGGAACCTCCGCCTCACCGCGCCGCGCGTGAGCGGCGCGTGGCTCGTTGCCCCGCTCGTGGCGCAGATGCGGGAGGCGTACCCGGAGCTGTCGATCGAGGTATCGCTCGACGACGCCTTCGTCGACCTCGTGGCGTCCGGCTTCGACGCGGGCATCCGGCTCGGCGACGCGGTGGAGAAGGACATGGTGCGGGTTCCGATCTCGAGCCACTCGTCGTGGTCGATCGTCGGCTCACCGGCCTACCTCGCGAAGGCGGGGCGACCGCGCGCGCCGGAGGACCTCGTCCGCCATCGCGCGATCCGCCAGCGCCTCCTCGCGAGCGGCGTCGTCTATCGCTGGGAGCTGGAACGCCGGGGCAAGACGATCACGGTCGACGTCCCCGGCGGCGTCGTCACCGACGATATCGGGCTCATGGTCGCGCTCGCGTGCGCGGGGGCGGGCCTCGCCTACGTGCCGGACCAGGCCATCGAGCGCGACCTCTCGGAGGGACGGCTGGAGCGCGTGCTCGAGGCGTTCATCACGAAGGGGCCTGGCTTCTGCCTCTATTTCCCCGCGCGCACGCAGGAGCAGCCGAAGCTCCGCGCGCTGATCGAGACGGTCACGAGCTTCCGCGGGCGGGAGGCCAAGCCGCTCAGTCGCACTCCCCGACGCTCCACATCCCGGGCGCCTCCACGTGGAGCGTGACGATCTCGTCCTCGTCGAACCCGAGCGCCTGATGCACGCCCGTGGTGCGGTATCCAAGGAAGATCTGGTCGTCCCCGAGGTCCACGATCTGCTTGTGGGCGCGGCCGTGGATCTCGTGCTCGGCCACGGACGCGGTGATCGCGTTGCAGGCGAAGGGGACATAGCTCACGTGCGCGAGCATGATCGGCCCGGAAACGTTGAAGTCCGTGACCGAGAGCCCGGTGAACTGCCCGTCCGCGTCGTCGCTGCTCGGGTCGGTGAACGGCGTGAAGGTCCGGCCCCCCTGCTCGTTGTAGAGGTTGGCGATGGAGCTCGGCGAGCTCGGGTTGCTCGCCATGAACGCGATCTTCCCGGCGCCCGCCTTCTTCGCCTCGTCGACGCGGTAGATCGCCACGCCGCCGGAGACGTCATCGAAGTCGAGCCAGCGCTGCAGGCCGCGGTCGTATCCCTCGTTCTGGCGGTTGTCGATCAGGAAGTACTGGTCCGGATCCGAGGTCTCGATCTTGTAGATCGTCGGCGCGACGCCCTGCCCGAGGAACTCCGCGCCGGCCGTCCGGACGATGGCAATGTCCTGCGGCGGGGACCCGGGCTCGATCACCGTCGGCGCCAGGAATCCGGCCTTGATCCGGCTCCAGGCGCCCATCGCCACGGGCACCGAGCCCGCGGGCGAGCCGCTCGTGCTCCCCCAGCTCCCGGACGCCATCACGCACCATGACCCGAGCGGGGTAGGGCCCTTGTAGAGATCCGGGAGGCCGACCGCCGAGTGCCCGAGCTCGTGCACGATGACACCCACGGTGGCCGGCATCGTGGTGGGCACGCCGCCGACCGAGTGGACCTGCCGTTCGCCGAGCGCGGCGTAGCCGGTGAGGACCTTCCCGTCGAGGGTGATCGGGTCCTCGAAGCCCTTCGCATGGGCCCAGATGGAGGGCGTCTTGCTCGTGTTCGCGGTCTCGTAGCCGGCCACGATGAAGACCGTGTTGAGCTCGTCGCCGCGGACCTTGCCGTCTGCGTTGGTGTCGTAGGAGGCGAAGTTGACGAAGGGATCCGCCAGCACCAGCGCCTCCTTCAGGTAGAGCTGGAGGAGGGAGAAATCCTTCTTGCTGTTGGGGTGCGCGAACGGGAGCTTGATCCGGACGATGCCGTCGTTGGCGGTGCCCTGGGTCTCCTTCGCGCGGGTGAAGGAGAACTTCCCGCGCGACATGTCGGCGTAGTAATGGTTCACCGAGCCCGGGAGGCTCCCGTACATCGTCTGCTTCCAGTACGCGAGGTCGGTGTTGAAGTTGCCGGTGAACGCGCCTGGCGTGGCGAGCCCGCCCCCCTGGGTGAACTCCAGCAGGATGGTCAGCAGGGGGCGCCGGATCCCGGAGATCACGGTCGGATTCGCCGCGAACGAGAGCGCGCCTCGAGAATGTGCGATCTCCGCCTCCCAGAGGGTATCGAGCGCCTCGTCGTCGATGCGCTGGAGCAACGCCGGATCCACGGGGCCGCCCTGCCCGCGGAGATCGCGGACCAGCACCCCGGAGGGGACGAGCCTGAGGGCGCCGCGCGCGTCCGAGCCGAGCTCGGCGACCTCGTAGTCGCCCGAGAGGTCGTTGAGCACGACGGCGGTGCCGTCCGCCATCCGGAGGTAATCGAAGTGCTCGTCGCCGATCACCTCGGCGCGGAAGGTCGCGCCGGTCGTGTCGAGCGGGATCTCGCGCAGCCCGGGCTCGGCGCTCACCGCGGCCGCGGGGCGGCTCGCCGAGACGGCGCTCGCCAGCACGGCGAGCGCGACGAGCCCGAGCCGCTCCGATCGGCGCGCGCCGGCGATCCCCTGGTGATCCACGTTGCCCGCGCCGCTGTTTCGAGACGTCATGTCCGCATCCTCCTCAATCCGCGTTTCGCCGCGTTCGAGGGGCGCATCGCAACGCATGTGCCGGAATCGGTCTGCAGCGCGAATCGCCGCGTTTCCAGGCTGATCCGCGCGTCTCCGGCGAGCGCTTCGCCCCGCGCCGACACGCCGCCGGGACAGCTGTCACGCGCGCGCGACGGGCGCTGTCGCGGCGGCGTGACAGCGGTCCTGCAGGCGCTCCACCGGTGCGCGTGCGGTGCAGGCGCGGGCGCGGCTCGCGGGCGCGCCGGTTCCGGGTTGACGCGGCCCCCTCCAGGGGCACCATGGCGATCATGGGCGACGATCCCGGGGAGGCCTGCACGCTCACGAGCTTCGATGAGGGGCGAGCTCTCCGGCTCCCGGCCGTCTCGGTGACCGTCACCCTCCCGGACCGGCGCACGCTCACCGCGCCGCTCGATCTGCGCCCCCTCCTCGTGGGCGCGGGCGCCGACTGCGATCTGGTCCTCGCCGATCCACGCGCCTCGCGCCGGCATTGCGAGATCCGGTTGACCGAGCAGGGCGTGCTCCTGCGCGACCTGGGCAGCAAGAACGGCACGCTGATCCGCGACGTCCGGATCCGCGAGGCCTTCCTCCCGCCGCGCGTCCCCGCCACGGTCGGCGGCTCCGAGATCGTCGTCGGCCCTGCGGGGCCCGCGGCCGTCCTGCCGCTCTCCGGCGCGGACGCGTTCGGCGAGGCGGCGGGGCGGAGCCTCCCCATGCGCGCGCTGTTCGCCCGGCTGGAGCGCGCGGCGCCGACCGACGAGACGCTGCTCCTGCTGGGCGAGTCCGGCACCGGCAAGGAGGTGCTGGCGCGGGCGATCCACGCGCAAAGCCGCCGCAAGGACGGCCCCTTCGTGGTCGTGGACTGCGGCGCCATCGCCCCGAACCTCGTGGAGAGCGAGCTGTTCGGCCACGCCCGGGGCGCGTTCACGGGCGCCGCGGCGGCGCGGCCGGGCCTGCTCGAGCAAGCGAGCCGCGGCACGCTCTTCATCGACGAGATCGGCGAGCTCCCGCTCGAGCTCCAGCCGAAGCTCCTCCGCGCCATCGAGGGGCGGCAGATCCGGCGGCTCGGCTCGAACGAGTGGCTCCCCTTCGACGCGCGGATCGTGGCGGCCACGCACCGGAACCTGCGCGCGAAGGCCCAGGACGGCTCGTTCCGGGCCGATCTCTACTTCCGGCTCTCGGTGGTGGAGGTCCACGTCCCCGCGCTCCGGGAGCGCAAGGACGACATCCCGCTCCTCGTCGAGCGCTTCCTCGTCGCGCGGGATCCGCCGCGCGCGCTCGCGGACCTGCCGCCGGGCGCGCTCCCGCTGCTGGAGGCGTACGACTGGCCGGGGAACGTGCGCGAGCTCCGGAACACCGTCGCGCGGCTCGTCCTCTTCCCCGAGCTGCTCCACGAGGTCATCGGCGCCGCGCCGCCGGCGCCGCAGGGGAGCCTGAGCGCGGAAGCAGCGCGGCCCGATCCCTCGGGCGCGGCGCCCTCCGGAGCGGCTCCGTCGGACGCGGCGCCCTCCGGCGCGTCGCCGGCAGGGCCCGGGGACGCCCGCCTCCGCAGGCTCCTCGAGCTGCCGCTGCCCGAAGCGCGGGAGGTCGTGCTGGAGGAGCTGGAGCGCGCCTACGTCACCGAGAAGCTCCGCCAGCACGGGGGCAACATCTCGCAGGCGGCCGACTCGATGGGCGTGTCCCGCCAGCTCGTCCACCGGCTGCTCCAGCGCCACGGCCTCCGCGCCCGATGATCGTGCCCGTGGACGGCGACGAGCCCCACGTCGACGCCCCGTCGTGGCCGCGGCGCGGGCGCGACGACGCGACCGTCACCGGCCCGGCCACGCCCGGGGCTCCACCCGACGCGCCCGGGGCTTCGCCCGCCGCGTTCGAGGCCACGCCCGCTGCGTTCGAGGCCACGTCCGATCTTGGCCTCGGCGAGGAGAGCCGGCGCTCCGCCGACGCGCCCGAGGTGCCCTCGTCGATCCCACCCTCGCCGATACCGCCCTCGCTCCACGCCCGCTTCGAGGACTTCCACCTCCTCGGCCGCGGCGGCATGGGCGTCGTCTACCGGGCCCGGGATCTCCGGCTCGGCCGGCGCGTCGCCATCAAGCTCCTCTCGGCGGGCGCGCAGATCGACGGGAGCTTCCTGCGCGAGGCGCGCTCCCAGGCGCGGCTCCGCCACGAGAACGTCTGCGAGGTTTACGAGGCAGGCGTCGCCGATCACGTGCCCTTTCTCGTCATGCGCTGCATCGACGGCCTCTCCCTCCAGGACGCTCGCGGCGACCTGACCCTCGAGGAGAAGGTGCGCGTGGCCCGGGCCATCGCCGCCGCGCTCCACGAGGCGCACCGGCTCGGGCTCGTGCACCGCGACGTCAAGCCGAGCAACGTCATGCTGGAGCGGGGCACGGACGGCGCCTACCGCCCCTACCTCATGGACTTCGGCATCGCGCGCGAGGCGGGGGAGAGCGGGCCCACCCTGACCGGCGCCCTGCTCGGAACCCCCGCGTACATGGCGCCCGAGCAGGCCGCGGGGCGGGTGCACGCCCTCGATCGGCGGACCGACGTCTACGGCCTGGGCGCGACGCTCTACGCGCTGCTCGCCGGCCGCCCGCCGTTCACCGGGGGCACCGTGATGGACGTGCTCCGCCAGGTGCTGGAGGCGGACGCGCCGCCGCTCCGGACCCTGGACCGCGACATCCCCCAGGATCTCGAGGCGGTGGTGATGCGCTGCCTAGAGAAGCAGCCCGGCGCCCGCTACGAGTCGGCGCGCGCGCTCGGCGAGGATCTGCAGCGCTTCCTGGACGGCGATCCCGTGCTCGCGCGCCGCGCCTCCCTCGGCCGCCGCCTGGCCCGGGCTGCGCGGCGGCACCGGGCGGCCGTCGCGGGCGTGACCGCGCTGCTGCTCGCGGCGCTGGTCGTCGCCGGCCTCCTCGTCCGCGGCCGGCGCGCCGCCGCGGAGCAGGCCAACCTCGCCCGCGAGCTCGGCGAGACCGTGAAGGAGATGGAGCTCTTCCTGCGCGCCGCGCACGCGATGCCGCTCCACGACGTCGAGCGGGAGCGCGACGTGGTCCGCACCCGGCTCGCGGCCGTCGAGGCCCGGATGGCGACAGCGGGCGAGGTCGGCCGCGGCCCCGGCGAGTACGCGCTCGGCCGCGGCCTGCTCGTGCTCCAGGAGCCGCGCGCCGCGCTCGACCACCTCCGCGCGGCCGAGCGGGCCGGGTACCGATCGCCGGGGCTCGACCACGCCGCCGGCGTGGCGCTCTCCGAGCTCTACCGCCGCGCCCTGGAGGAGACCCGCCGCATCCGCGACCCGGCGCAGCGCGAGGCCCGGATCGCGGCGCTCGAGGTCGAGTACAAGGCCCCGGCGGTCCGGCACCTCCGCGCGGCGCTGGGCGGCGCCGGCGAGGCGCCGGCGCACGGCGCCATCGAGGCGCCCGCCTATGTGGAAGGGCTGCTCGCGTTCGCCGAGGGCAGGCACGACGAGGCGCTGGAGAGGGCCCGGGAGGCGTTCGCGGCGGCGCCGTGGCTCCACGAGGCGAAGAAGCTGGAGGGCGACGTGCTCTTCGCCCTCGGGAGCCGCCACCGCCACGACGCCGCCGCCTTCGACTTCGACCGGATGAAGGGCCACTTCGACCGCGCCGCCGAGGCGTACCGGATCGCCGCCGAGCACGGCCGGTCCGACCCCTCGGTCCACGCCGCCGCGTGCGAGCTCTGGACCCAGACCATGAACGCCGCCGGCAAGCGCGGAGACTCGATGCGCCCGAGCTTCGAGCGCGCGCGGGCGGCCTGCGAGCGGGCGCTCGAGGCGAGCCCGCGGAGCCCCGAGGCGCTGGTCAAGCTCGCCTGGGTCCACAACTGCTTCGCCTGGTGGGCCGCGAGCGGCATGCAGCCGGGCGAGGACGCCGAGGCCGCCCTGCGCGCCGCGACCGCGCGCGCCGAGGCGGCGCTCGACACGAGCCCGGACGACGCCTTCGCCCGGTACGTCGCCGCCGCGGTCGCCCGCGCGCGGGCGTACCACGCCGACATGCTCGGCCGCGACCAGCGCGCGGACCTGGAGCGCGCCATCCAGGGCTACGAGGCCGCGCTCCAGCGCGAGCCCGACTTCGCCTGGGCCCTCGCCGAGCTCTGCTCCGTCCACGCCGAGCTCGGCCGCCACGACTCCCTGCACGGCCGCGACCCGAGCCGCTCCTTCGAGCGCGCGGGGGCCCGCTGCGACCAGGTCCTCGCGCTCGACCCGGGCCTCGACGGCGCGCGCACCTCGCGGCTCGTCACCGGCGTCTACGAGGCAGAGCACCTCGTCCGCGCCGGCCGCTCCCCCGAGGAGGCGGTCCAGCGGACGCACCGGGTGATTGAAGCGATGCATCAAAAGGACCCTTCCTGGGGCTGGGCGCCCTACTGGCGGGTCTGGCTGGATCATGCGCTCGCGCTGCACGCGCTCGACGCGGGCGCGGATCCCGGCCCGGCGCTCGCGCGCGTCCGGGCGAGCGCGCTGGAGGTGGCGCCGGACGCGACCGCCTTCCCGGAGTCGCTGCGGGCGATGCTGGCGGTGCTCGAGGCGCGCGTCGGGGTCGCGCGGGGTGAGGACCCGTCGCCCTCGATCCGGATCGCGCGCGAGGCGCTCGATCGCCAGATCGCGGTGGCGCCCTGGGACGTGTCGGACCGGCTGCAGCGCGCCGAGGTGGAGCTGCTCGCCTACCGGTGGAGCGCGCAGCGTGGCCGGCCGGACGCGGCGCGGCTCGGCGCGGCGCTCGCCGTGCTCGACCCCCTGCTCGGCGGGCAGCGCGCCGATCCCCGGCTCCCCGCGCTGCTGGCCGAGATCCACGAGGCCCGCGCCGCCCACCGGGCGGACCGCGGGGGGGACGCCGCCGCCGACATCGCGGAGGGGCTCCGGCATGCGGACGCGGCGCTCGGGCTCCACCCGCAGTTCGACCGGGCGCTCGTGGCCCAGGGCGGGCTCTGGCTGCTGCGCGCCGCGGCCGCGCCCGGCGCGGCGGCCCGGCGGGAGGCCGCCCGGCGCGGGGCCGAGGCCCTGGAGGCGGCCCTCCGGGCGAACCCGCTGCGCGCCCGGACCGAGGGCGCGCGCCTCGCGGAGGCGCGGCGGCTCGCGGGCCAGGCGCCCGACCCGGCCGCGCCCTGACCGCCCCCGCGGCCCGCGGCGCTCACCGGGGGAACAGCGCGGGATCGATCGTGCGCACGCGCCTGGGCTCACGGCACCAGTCGGGCTCGATGTCCGTCAGCCACGTCATCGTGCACGGCTTTTCGTTGCAGATGAACTGGCCGTGCCCCGGGAGCCCGACGGGCTGGCAGGTGCCGTCATCGATGCTGTCCGCCAGGGGCCCCATGTAGTTGAGGCCGCAGGCCCCCTCCTTGTAGCAGTACCGCTGCTTCAGCGCCGACTCAGGGTCGACATCGCACTGGGCGATGAACGGGGCCGTCGCATAGACGAACACCATGGCGCCGAACGCGGTCGAGGGGACCGCGCACCAGAGCGCCTCGCGGTGAATGTACTCGGTGTGAGGCGCCCCGTCGTCGGTCACCTGGGTGCCCGTGAGCAGGACGCTGAGGCCGTCGGTCACGTCGTTGACGTAGGCGATCACGCACTCCAGCACGTTGCCGATCACGGCATCGGAGAGCCCCTCCTCCGTCCAGGCCGACGCGCTGCTCACCATCCCCCGCCCCAGGTAGACCTCCTCGCCGTGGTGCACGACGGTGCCGTCGGCGGCGGCGCAGCGGACGGTGTGATCGAAGACCTCCTTGCCGTCCACGCCCCCGGGGGCGGCCTCGTCGAGGATCTTGGTGTCGAGGATGTCCGGGTGGATCTGGTCGCCCTGGAGCAGCGGGCTCCGCAGCGCCGCGACCACCGCGTACTTCCAGGTGTGCCACGCGAGCTTCGGGGTCCCGTTGGTGTCCGGGATACCGGGCTTCATCACCGTCGCCTCGAGCCCCGGCCCGGCGAGTTCGACTTCGATCTCCGACTCCGACGCCGGCCCGCAAGCCGCCACGAGGAGCCCGACGCCCATCACCATCCCGTGCGCACCGACTGAGCGCTTCATCGCGATCTCCTCGTCCAGAGAGTTTCGAGCCTTCGTTCACGGCAACGGCGAGCTCGCCGAGCGTGGACACAAGCGGCCATGATCGCCGCGCTGCGTGCCGGGGACAAGGAGCATGCGCCGTGCCATGTTTGCGAGCGGCGCGGCGGCGGCGGATCGCCGGCGCGTCTCCCGGCGAGGTGGTACGGCGGCGTTACAGGTGGCCGTCGCGCGGGACAGCGGGTGTTGCGCCGCCATGACAGGCGCCCGTGGCCCGAACCTCCCGAACCTCCCGAACCTCCGGCTCCCCGACGACTTCGCCGAGTCGCAGCACCCGCAAGCCCAGATGGAGCTCGTGCGGCTGGTCAAGTGCCTGCTCGAGGAGTTCAAGGACCTCCAGATCGTCGCCACGACGACCATCGACGCAGCGTGCACGGTGCCGGTCCCGCGCTGCCGCAGGAGCACGCAGATGGTCCACGGCCGCTGGTCGTCTCCCGCCTCGCCACCCAGCGGTCAACGCGCTTCCGGAGCAGCCCTCGTGGCCGACGTGATAGGGCTCGTGCACCTCCGCAGACCGAGTTAGCATCCGGCTCGTGGCACGGACGGCTCCCATTCCGAACATCCCCGCCATCCCCGGCATGAACCCTGGCGTCTGGATCCTGGGCGGCGGGGGCTCAGGCGGCGGAGGGAGAGGGCCCGGGGGGAACGGCGATGGTGGCGACCAAGGGGGCGACGGTAAGAATGGCGGGAAGGACGCCAAGGGCGGAGGGAAGAGCGCGAAGGGCTGTGGCCAGGGCTCCGGCGCCGGGTGCCCAAATCCGGCGCATGGCAATGGTGGCTCAGTGTCGGCGGGCGATCCGGTCGACGTGTTCACCGGGCGGGTGTACACGGTTCCAGCGCTCGATCTCGGGTTGCCGGGGCCGCTGCCGCTCGTCATCGAACGGCACTACTCGAGCGCCGCCCGAGAGCGCGACGTGGGCCTCGGCTTCGGCTGGTCCCACAGCCTCGCCTGGGAGATCGAGCAGCGGCGACGGACGGTGCGTCTCTGGAACCCGGAAGGCATCTTCTCGGAGGGAGCGCTGCCCGCGGTCGGCGAGAGCCTCCCGACCCCCAGAGGCACGCTGACCCGGCATGAGTGGGGATACACGCTCGCGTCGGACGAACGCATCGTCCGTGTGTTCTCGGAGCACAACCTCGACCGCTCGCGGTTTCGCCTCTCGATGATGGTCGACCGGAACGACAACACGATCGAGCTGCGATATCGAGACGGAGCGCTCGACGCTATTCTGGACAGCGCGAGACGGCTCATCCGCGTGAGGCGCCACCGAGGCGGACGCATCGCCGCGTTCGAGGTGAAGAACAGCGAGCACCAAGGCCGATGGACGGCCTTCCGTACCTATGAGTATGATGCGAACGGAGATCTCGTGGCCGCGGTCGATCGCGCGGGTCACGCGACGCGGTTCTCGTACGACGACCACCTCCTCACGTCGTACACGTATCCTGAGGGGCTCTGCGTCCAGTACCGCTATGACCGCGTGGGTCGGTGCATCGAGACATGGGCGGAGTATCCGGGAAAGGTGGACGAGAGCCTCTGTGATGACGCATCGCCGCTCCTCGCCGACGGTGTGACGCGCGCCAAAGGCGTGCACCACTGCAGGCTTGAGTTCGGGCCTCACGGCTACGTGGAGGTCGCCGACTCGCGCGGAGTACGCCGATATTTCGGCAACGAGCACGGGCGGGCCGATCGGGCGGTGATCGGTGGCGGTGTCCACTTGAACTCTTACGACCCTGCCGGCAGGATGACGGCCTATACCGACCCGTACCAGGCCACCTGGCGCTGGGAGCGGGACCCCTCCGGTCGTGTCGTGCGCGCCGTCGATCCCTTCGGCGCGATGACCTCGTATGGCTACAACGATCTCGGCCTCCTTGCCAAGGTCGTCGACGCGCTCGGGCAAGCGACGCGATATGCCTACGATCTGCGCGGCAATCTCGTCTCCGTGGACGACGAGCTGGGAAACGCGGCCAGCTACGAGTTCGACCGGCGGGGCCAGCTCGTCAAGGCCACGCTGCCCGACGGCGGCACCACGCTCCTCGGCTATGATGACGCCGGAAACCGCGTGCTCGTGCGAGAGCCGAACGGAGGTGTCCGGAAGATCCGCTATGATTACCTCGGGCGCGTGCTCGGCTTCACCGACGAGCGCGGGTTCGAGACGCGGTTCACGTATGGCGATCGTCTCGAGCTGCGCGCGGTCCACCTGCCGAACGGCGGGCAGCTCTCGTACGAGTACGATCGCAACGGCAGGTTGAGAGCCGTCACCGGCGCCGACGGCCGCCGCTACGAGCTCCGCTGGAGCGGGCTCGATGTGATCCATGAGCTGCGGAAACCCGATGGGCAGCGGATGCGCTACCGCTACGATCGCGAGGGAGCGCTCGTGCAGGTGATCAACGAGCGCAGCGAGGTCCACCGGATCAAGCGAGACCCTGCCGGCAGGATCGTGGAGGAGGAGACGTTCGACGGGCGGCGAGTGCGGTATCGACTGGACTGGCTCGGTCGCATCGTTCGCATGGAGGGCGATGCGCGCGAGCCGACCGAGACCACATACGACGCCGCGGGGCGGATCGTCGAGCGCTCCTACCACGACGGATCGAAAGACGTTTTCATGTACGATCCTCTGGGAAGGCTCGTCGAGGCGGACAACGGCGGCGTGCGCTGCTCGTTCACATACGACGGGCGTGGTCGCATGACGCGCGAGGAGCAGGAGGTCGCCGGGGTCTCGCATGCCGTTGTCAACGTCTATGATGCGATGGACCGGCGCCGGGAGAAGCGTTCGTCTCTCGGGTATGTCGAGGGTGTGACGTACGATGTGATGGGCCTTCCGGTGCAGGTGAGCTTGGGTGGAACCGCACCGGTGGAGTTCCGTCGAGATGCGGTCGGCCACGAGCTCGAGCGCATCCTCCCCGGCGGAGGCGTGATGCAGCGCGTGGTGGACGCGATGGGCTGTGTGACGCGGCAGCGCGTCCTGATGCCTGCGCGCCAGCCCGTCATCGCCCCGGGGCACCCTGCCTGGGTGGGGGAGCTGCCGTGGGGCACGACGAGCGATCGAGCATTTCAGTATTCGCTGGCCGGGGACGTCATCCAAGCGTGGGATATGCAGCAGGGCAGGACCACGTTCTCGTACGATCCCCTGGGGCAGGTCATCGCCAGGATCCCGGAGCATTCGAGGGCAGAGCTGTTCCGCTACGATGAGTCAGGCGAGCTCTACGAATCTGGGCCCGGAGCGGAGCCGCGCGTTTACGGGCCCGGTGGCAAGCTGTTGAAGCGCGGGACGACCGCGTACTACTACGATGAGGAGGGGCGCCTCGTCAGAAAAGAGAAGACGGTAGACTCCCCTGAAGCTGTCCGCGCATGGTCCTATCGCTGGGACGGTCGCGGGTTGCTCGAGTCGATCGCCACGCCCGACGGGCGCCGGATCGAGTTCCTGTACGACTCCTTCGCGAGGCGGGTCCAGAAGCGTGTCTCCTCGCAGGATGGCACGAACACGACGACGCGGTTCGTGTGGGATGGCGATCAGCTCCTGCATGAGCTGCGGAACGTCGGCGGGATAGCGACCGTCGAGGAGCGGACCTATAGCTTCCTACCGGAGACACATGTCCCACTCGCGCATCGCGACGCCGTCGTCCGTGGGGAGGAGCGGTCCACGGGCGAATGGGTGCACTACATCAATGACCTGAGCCAGCGGCCGGATCTCCTGGTCTCCGGAAGCGGCGATCTCCTTGGACGTATAGGCGTCTCCGTGTGGGGGAGCGCGGCGCCGGACGCGGCAGCAAAGGCGGACACGCCGCTGCGCTTCCCCGGCCAGTACGCAGACCCGGAGACAGACGTCATCTATAACCGGTTTCGTTATTACGACCCGGAGGCAGGAAGATTCATCAGCGCGGACCCCATCGGCTTGCAAGGCGGCGTGCGCGCGTTCGCGTACGCAGACAACCAGCCGCTCGGCGTGATGGACCCGGACGGGCTCGCGTCGGTGATCACGACAGTCACCTCGGATCAGACGGACAAGCGGGGCAGGCGGCGTTCGAAGAGCGTGAGCGTGGGGAGCGCCGGTACAGAGTCGAACGGAGACATCCATGACATCGTGAAGCAGTCGTTTCCGCCCAGGAACGACGCCGGCGGGGGGCCCTACCCGGGGCGCTATGATCCGTCGAGCTGCGGAGAGCCGCGCGCTCTCTCCCAGCACATTCGCAACTGGGAGAGCAAGATCGGCCGCAGGCTTGACCCCGATAACCCCGACGACCATGACGAGATCAAGAAGTGCCTCGGCTCGATCACGGCCATTCGCTCGGAGGAAGAGGGCGGGGTCAAGCGCGCGCCGTGCCCGAACTGCAGTCAGCTCCTCGCCAACCTCCACGAACGGTGGGGTGCGCCGGACCCCAAGGTCATCCGCAAGGGTTTCGGGCCGGAGCAGAACCGAGGGAGCGAGCCGACGAATTTCACTCAGGCCAGCCCGAACTACAAGCCTCCCGAGGGCTATACGTTGAAGACTGGCTACGATACCGCATGATGGTCCAGCCCAAACAGCACGAGTTCCTGAAGAGCCTGTCAGCGCGCGCTCTCGCCACGCTCGATCTCGGTCCCCGCGACGCGCCCGCATCGATGAGCGTAGACGAGCTCCGCCGCCATCTCACTGGAGCGAGGCTGCCGGCGTGGGACGTCCTCTTCGAGCTCCACGCGCAGCTCGCTGGCATCGGTCCCCGGCGCGCGCCCGGACAGGCGGATCTGTGGCTCTTCCCGGGGGCCGACGATCCGGCGATGCTCGCTCCGCCGCTTCGTGCCCGATCCGGCGCGATCCTCGCCGTCCCCGTCGGCCTGGCGATCCTTGGCGGCCGGACCTTCCCGTTGCTCGCCGATGAGCGAGGCGCCTTGCTGCACGCGAGCGGCGCGCCTGCGGCCGGGTCAGCCCGCGGCTTGATCGAGGTGCTCGCGTTGCTCGCCGCTCGCGAGCCGCTCGAGGCGCACCGCATCCGTGCCGCCTTTCTCCCGCGCCTCGGCGCACAGCTCGCGGGGGCGCTGGCCGCGCTGCCGGCCGTGGAAGCGAGCGACACCTCCCACACCTTCTGGGTCTATCCGGGGGGCGTGATCGCCGATGGTCACCCTTTCCGTGACGATCTGGCAGGCGAGACCTTCGTCTGGACGAGCTCGCTCGCGGACGTGGCCCGTTGCATCGAGACAGCTCGCGGCGCCGCCTCCGAGGAGGCCGGCGTCGACGTGGCGGGGCTCGAAATGCTGGAGGATGCTCGTCCGCCGGAGGAGGCCCCCCGTCCGCTCTCTCCCGCGGAGCGGCGGGCGCGCGGTGCCATTCGGACCCTATCGGAGGAGCCGGGGCAGGCCGGATACGTCTCCGCCAAGCGATCGGGCCGTGACGTCGAGATCGAGGTGTTGCGCGAGCACGCAGGGCGCGTCCTCAAGGCGGAGCAACTCTACCACGACGGCCGCATGGTGCTCGACTATGCCAACCCGCTCGAGGCGCTGCGCCCGTACCTCTCCGACCGCACGCTGGCCTATTACGCGACCATCGATCTCCGGTGGAACGCGGGCGACACCTGCTCGCCCGGAGAGCTCGCCGCGCTGTTCCATGCCGCGGGGATGGAGCTGTCCGAGCCGATCGCGGCGTTCGAGAAGACGTGCGGTGGATTGACCTTCGCTGGGCTCTCCTGGGGGATCTATTCCCACGTCAAGCGCGGTTTCGCCTTGCGAGCCATCGAGGGGTCGATGGCTACGCGGCTCGTGCACGTCGGCCATGCGACGGACACCGACAGCAACTATTACCTGGATCGAGAAGGCACGTTGTACGTGGACGCGAGAGAGATCGGGCTGCCGCCCTCGCCCGTCGCTGCATCCTGGTCCAGGTACTTCGAACGAGTGTTCACCGCTGGGCGGGTCTCTCCGTCCCGCCCGTTCTCCCTCGAGACGTTCGAGCGTGTCGGCGGAGCCTTGGCGGAGGCGTTCCATGTGCCCGTGCTCGGGTCCGGTACGGACCGTTATGCCTCCGTCTGGCTACGCGAGGAGTTCGAGATCTACGAGCAGGTGAGCGACATCTTCTATGCGGCAGGGCGGCCGCGCACGGTCGTCGTCACGGCGCAGCTCACCGAGCTTGTGCAGGCGCTCCATGTCGTCCTCGACGCCGCGCCGGGCGCGACGTTCTCCCTTCGGACTCCCAGGCCTATCGAGGACCGCCCCTTGCCGAGTGAACCGCCTGCTCTCTGCGCCCCGCTCCACGAAGACGCGCGAAGGCGCTCGCGGCGTGAGCTCCGCGTCTACGGCCGACCCGGCGCCCCCAGCCTCTGGATCGGTGACCCCGGGCGCGGCAAATGATGTCCGAGGTTCTCGTGCCCCGACGCCTCCGTGCGGGTATCGGTTCCGCCGGGGCGAAGACGCCGGTGACGATGAGCGCCGGGTTGATGGCGCCGTTGAACGGGAGGGAGCGCGGAGAAAAATCGACCGAGGCCGTGTCGGGTCGGCGGGGCCTTTTGCGGGAGTAGGGGAAAGAGGGCGCGATCCGCGCGCTCCACGATCGCCTTCTGCCCGAGGTACACGCCATGAACAAGCCGTCGTCGCTCTCCGTTTTCCTCTCGCTCGTCCTCGCCGCGGCTGGCTGCGGCAGCACGGAGCCCGTCGAAACCGAGACGACGGGGCCCGCGCAGGCGGCCCTGCGGGGGAGCCGCTACTGCGAGATCCTGCTCGGCGACGCGGATCTCGGCGCGGGATCGGTGACGATCGACGTGTACAACACGCAGGGCCTGAACGAGTGCCCCGAGGCGGCGTGGGTCGCGGTCGACGAGGCCGAGGTGAAGGCCGAGACGAGGGCGGACGTGGTGGTCATGAACGGCCCGCGCCACTGGATGATCGACAGCTTCGAGGGCTCGAAGGTGCTCGATCCGGAGGTGCGCACGCTCGGCGGCATCGAGATGCGCAAGACGGGCACGCTCACCGTCGCGCTCGCCGAGGCCTCGGGCAAGGCGAAGCCCTACGAGACACGCACCGTGCGGCGCGACACGACGTGGGGCTACGACGCGGGCAAAACCGTCCACGAGCTCGTCGATCCGGAGGGCGCGATCTACGATATGCAGTCGTACAGCGTGCAGGAGGTGCAGCAGGACGAGGCGTCGCTCGCGAAGCTCGGCGAGACATTGACGCTTCCCGACGGCTGGGCGTTTCGAGGGCGGGTGATCGAGGAAAGGCTCGAGGTGGAGGCGGTGGACGGGCGCGCCGTCGTGGTGCAGGACGACTTCGGGAATACCTACCAGCGCTCGCAGCAATAGCGAGCGGCAGCTTCTCGACGGCCAGCGCGGCCCGCGCTTCGTCGGGTAGCACTCCTCGCCATCACGCGGCGTGCTCGATGCGAGGGTCCGTGGCATCGACAGGCGTGCGCGGTGATAGGATCGTGCTCGACAAGCGGTCGCGACGTGCCGGCGGGAGTGTTGCGCAACGGCGCAATCCGTTGCGGATCATGACGGGGCATTGCGCTCAGCTCCTCGCTGTCTGAGACGTTTCGCCGAGACATTCACGCATCTCGCGCCGGCACGTGGGTTGCCAGGCCGCCACGCCGCAACGAAACCACGGCGTGTCGCCACGGCGGCAGGCCAGAACCCATCAGACATCACAGGAGGTTTCCCCCGTGAGTGAAACACCGATGTTTTCGACCATGGTCCTCCCCCAGGAGCTCGTCGCGGACGACGTGATCGGTCTCCGAGATCAGATGAGCGCGCGGATCGCGGCGGTGCTCCGGCCGAAGGGCGGTAAGCGCAAAGAGGGCGACGCGCCGCTGCCCAAGGGGGTCGAGCCCGTCGCGGCGCTGCCGCCGCACATCGACAGACCGTGGAAGCGGTTCGAGGCGGCCGCGACGGAGCTTCAGGGGTTCCGCGGCCTGCGGGCGAGCGCGCAGGCCGACCAGCGCCATTCCGGGGCGAGCGAGGCCGAGCGGAGCGCGGCGAACACCGACAGCGACGACCGATGGCGCGCGCTCGAGCAGTGGAACGCGGGAGCCGCCGGGCTCTCCGAGGAAGGGCAGACGCCGTCGCCGTCCGACGCGCGCTGGCTGTACGGGCAGCTCTTTCCGGCGCCCGAGGGGCTTCGCTTCATCACGCGCCGGCCCCGGGTCCAGTGGGCCGCGATGGTGCAGCGGATGAAGACGCTGGAGGAGGAGCGCGCCCAGGCGGTGATCGAGCAGTTCGGCGGGACCCGGCACTACCGGCAGCTCGTCGCCGCCCACGCGCGCTTCGGCGAGGCGTACGGCTTCACGACCGTGGTGCTCGCCAAGGACGGCGGGCCGACCGATGGCCGGCCCCAGTGGAGCGCCGCCCGGGATGCGCTGCGGAGCCTGATCCAGAAGATCGAGAGCCACGCCGACCCGGAGATCCCGGGGAGCGAGGCGCTGGCCGCGTTCCTGCTGGCGCCCTACGTCGAGATGGTCGACGACCTCGCGAAGCCCCGTCGAAGAGCATCCGCGACAAAGCCCGAAGCCGTCCCGGCGCCACCGCTCGGGGCGGGCGGGACGCCGTGAACCCATCCGGGTGAGCCGGCTCCTCCACGCGGGAGACGAGTAGCACTCGTCTCCCGGTGGACGTGGCTCCAAGAAAAGACGAGTAGCACTCGTCTCCCGGTGGACGTGGCTCCAAGAAAAGACGAGTAGCACTCGTCTCCCGGTGGACGTGCCTCCAGCAAAAGACGAGTGGCACCCGTCTCGGCGGTGGACGAGCCCCTGCCTCGTGATGCCTCTTGGATGTGCGCTCGCCTGCCGTAGACTCGCTGGCCATGACGGCGAGCCGGCGCGGTCTCTACCAGGATTTGATCACCGAGGCGTTGGCTTCCGGCCTGCGCGAGCTCGACGCCAGCCTGGAGGTCCGCACTGCGGCGCTCCGGGCCGCTGAGGCCGCCGACCGTATCGCACTGCACCTGGGTCGCCTCGTGCAGCGCGCCATCTCCGGCGTGCCCGATGCAGAGCGTGTGGCCGTCGGCGTGGGTCTGGCGCGGAGGCTCGTCGAGCAGATCGACCAGGTGATCGCCGGCGCGGAGCTTCAGCCCGAGGCGCCCGTCGAGCCGGCGACGGTGCTCCACGCCATCGTCGGGCGCCAGCCAGACGGCAGGCCGGAGACGATCCCCGAGCCGCTCATCCCGCTCCTCGACACGGCGCTGCTCACCAACGCGCCTGGCGAGCCGAGGGTGGGCCACCAGCTCCTGACCGAGGTTCGCTCGGCGGACCGCATCGACGTCGTCATGGCGTTCGTCCGCCGGAGCGGCATCGCCTCGCTGCTCGAGGCGCTCCGCGTGCACTGTCAGGCGGGCCGCGCGCTGCGTGTGCTGACGACCACGTACACGGGATCGACCGAAGCGACGGCGCTCGAGGCGCTCCGCAAGATCGGCGCCGAGGTGTGCGTCTCGTACGACACGGGGACGACGCGCCTGCACGCGAAGGCCTGGCTGTTTCATCGCGCGTCGGGCTTCTCGACCGCCTATATCGGCTCCTCCAACCTGACGCACACCGCGCAAACGAGCGGGCTCGAGTGGAACGTTCGCGTGTCCGGCGCGCGCAACCCGGATGTCATCGCCAAGGTCGCCGCCGTCTTCGAGAGCTACTGGAACAGCGGCGACTTCGTGCCGTACGACCGCGCGGAGTTCCTTGAGCGCGTCGAGCACGCAACGAACGCGACGCCATTGGTGATGCTCAGCCCGATCGAGCTCCGCGCCGAGCCGTTCCAGGAGCGTCTGCTCGAGCAGATCGCGCTCTCCCGCGAGCGCGGGCATCACCGCAACCTGCTGGTATCGGCGACCGGCACCGGCAAGACCGTCATGGCCGCCATCGACTACGCCCGGCTCCGGGAGGCGCTCCCCCGCGCACGTCTGCTCTTCGTCGCGCACCGCGGGGAGATCCTGGAGCAGAGCCTCGCGACGTTTCGTCACGGCCTGCGCGATCATGCCTTTGGCGAGCTGTGGGTCGGCGGCCGTCACCCGCGGCGCTTCGAGCATGTCTTTGCGTCGATCCAGAGCCTCTCGGCAGCAGGGCTCGATGAGTTGGATCCGTCCCATTTCGACGTGGTGATCATCGATGAGTTTCACCACGCCGCCGCGCCTTCGTACCGCGCGCTGCTGGAGCGCGTGCGTCCCGTCGAGCTCCTCGGCCTCACGGCCACGCCCGAGAGGAGCGATGGGCTCCCGCTCCTCGGCTGGTTCGATGACCGGATCGCCGCAGAGCTGCGGCTCTGGGACGCGATCGATCAGCACCGGCTCGTTCCGTTCGTCTACTACGGCATCCACGACGGGCTGGACCTGCGCGATGTGCCCTGGCGTCGCGGGCGCGGCTACGACGTGGAGGGGCTCTCCAAGCTGCTCACGGCCAACGACGTCTGGGCCCGGCAGGTGGTCGCCCAGCTCGCCGCGCATGTCGATGACACGCGAGCGATGCGGGCGCTCGGCTTCTGCGTCAGCATCGAGCACGCGCGGTTCATGACGCGCGTCTTTCGCGAGGCCGGTGTCGCGGCGACCGCGGTGTGGGGGGACAGCGCCGATGACGAGCGGCGCGCGGCCCTCGCGGATCTCGGGGCGCGGCGGGTCAACGTTGTCTTCTCCGTGGATCTGTTCAACGAAGGCATCGACGTCCCTGCGGTCGACACGCTGATCCTCCTGCGCCCGACCGACAGCCCCACGCTCTTCTTGCAGCAGCTCGGGCGTGGCCTGCGGCGCAGCGCCGGCAAGACCGTTTGCACGGTGCTCGACTTCGTCGGGCACCATCGACGCGAGTTCCGCTTCGATCGCCGCTTCGGAGCCCTGCTCGGCGGGAGCCGAAAGGAGCTCGTTCAGCAGATCGAAAGTGGGTTCCCGTTTCTGCCCGCGGGCTGCCACATGGAGCTCGACCAGAAGGCATCGGAGCTCGTGCTCGACAACATCCGGCAAGCGGTGCCGTCGGGATGGACGGCCAAGGTCGACGAGCTGCGGCGGCTCGCCCGCAGCGGCGACGTGAGCCTTGCGCAGTTCCTCGAAGAGACCGGGCTTGAGCTCGAGGACGTCTATGCCGGGCAGAAGTCTTGGTCAGACCTCCGTGGTGACGCCGGGCTCCCGTCGCTGGGCGTGGGACCGCACGAACAGGCGCTGCGGCGCGCGTGCGGGCGGCTGCTCCACGTCGACGACTTCGTGCGGATCGAGGTGGTTCGCCGGCTGCTCGCGTCCGACGCGTGCCCCGATCCGGGGGCGATGAGCCTGCGGGAGCGCCGCCTCCTGCGCATGCTCGTCGCCACCGTGGCCGATCGCGCCATCGACAAGGCGACCACCCTTGCGCAGGCGTGCGCTCTCGTCTGGGCGCACCCCCAGGTGCGCGCGGAGCTCGTCGAGGTGATGGACGTGCTCGCTGCCCGCGTGGACCACGTTCACCGGGAGCTCGCGACCCATCCGGACGTGCCGCTCCAGGTGCACGCGCGCTATTCGCGCATCGAGATCCTGGCGGCGTTCGGCGTTGGGGGCAGCGCGAAGGTCGCGCCCTGGCAGACAGGCGTGTACTGGGCGAAGGACGCCCGCGCCGACCTGCTCGCGTTCACGCTCGACAAGACGAACGGGCAGTTCTCGCCGACGACGCGCTACCGCGACCATGCCATCAGCCGGCAGCTGATCCACTGGGAGAGCCAGTCGACCACCCGCGCCGAGAGCGAGACGGGGCAGCGCTACCAGCGGCACGAGGAGCTCGGCACGGCGGTCATGCTTTTCGCGCGGCTGCGCAGCGACGAGCGGGCCTTCTGGTTCCTGGGGCCGGCGAGCTATGTGCGGCATGAGTCCGAGTTGCCGATGGCGATCACGTGGCGGCTGAAGCATGCGCTGCCGGGGGACCTGTTCGCGTCGTTCGCGGCGGCGGTGGCGTGAAGCGAACCTCGCCCGATCCCGCGGACAAAGTGCGCGCCTGCGGTGCACCTAAGCGAACCACCCGCCGGCTCTCGTCTCGGCATTGCTCGGAGCTCGAACTGCCGCGGGAGTCTGAACCACAAGCCGGTCGTTTCGCGCCGCCATCGGTGAGACGACGGGACCGGTCATGAAGCTGCGCCCGCGTGCATCCGCAAGCGCCGCCTTAAGAGGCGTCGCTTGCTTCCGAAGCGACGAGCTTCTCCTGCCATTCCTTGTACGAGATCCCCTCGTTCTTTACCTTCCAAGCAACACGCCCGTTGAGCCCGGTGCCAGACACGACGGACGCTGCTCCAGAAGGTGAATCGAAGGCGTACTCCTGAGTGAACCGGAACAGGTTCGGGTTCCCGTTGGCCGGCACGAGTACCCCGGCGTCTCGAAGGTTCTTGCGAAGCGCGCGTGCTCCATCGCCGAGGGACTCGACCTCCCTCACTCGCGCCGAGGAGCCCTGACGGATGACGAACTGGCCATCGCGCACGACGCACTCGGCCCTCGCGTCCTCCCATCGAAGCTCGAGAACTATCTCGTTCGTGTCGCCCGTCGGGTCCGGCTTGGGGGCGACGTCCGCGGTAAACACGCTCACGCCGAGCGTCGGGAGGAGCAGACGGACGTTATCGAAATACGTCTCCATGTCGGCGGTGTCGGCCTCGGGCAGCTTTCCGCCGGTCGGCTCGTTCCCGTTGTAGACTTCGGCGCGCTTGGCCTTCCTGATCTCCCGGACGAGCGCGGCCTCCAGCCAGCGCACGTGAGCCTTCGTGAGGTTCTCGTCCTTCGAGACGAACATGACCACATGCGTCCAGAAGTCCTTGTTGCTGTCATGGCTCGTGAGCCGGCTCCATACTTCGTCGCCCTCGCCAACGTACACGCTCATCCCGGATGTTGCGGTCTCCGACGGGCCGACGAGGATGTAGATGCCGGTCTTCCTCACCTCGGGGCGTAGCGCGAGGCGAGCGAGATCCGTGCGAGGGCAGACGAGGGCCAGCCCGGTCCAGTTGCCAACTTCGGCCGTGCGCATGCCCTGGGGACTGCCGTCGATCAGAAACAGCCGTACGGAGCGACCCGGCATTACGCTGACCTCTCCCTGTCGAAGATTTTCTGCCGCAGCTTCATCATGTCATCGCGCAGGTCCATGAGATACGAGCTCATGGGGTGGAAGCAGGTGGGAAGCTTCCCGCTCTCGTCCCACCGGTGCACGGTCGGCAGACCGATGCCGAGCAGCTTCGCGGCCTCGGCAGCCGCGAACAGCTCGGCCGGCTCTGGTCGGTGGCGACGACGGGGCATGAGGGGTGATGCTAAGGAACCTTGATCAGATCGGCAACCTGCGCGTAACGTCGACCGTCCGCATGGCAACCCTGGTCCCCGATGAGACGCTCGACGCGATCCTGGCGATGCAGGTGACGATCGCGTGGGCGGGTGAAGGTCGTTGCTCGCCGCGCCGCCTCGGCTGGTGGGACACGGATCTGATCGACGACGCGGGCGGCGGCGACCTCTTCGCGCGGCTCCTCCCGCAGACGCATGTCTGGGCGTCCCTCGAAGCGGTGCGCGAAGCGGCCCGGCGGACCGACGCGAAGGCGCGCGCCAAGATGGCCGATCCCGACAAGCTGCGGACGCTCTACTTCCTCGGCTTCGAGCTGGACGAGCAGCTCGGAGATCGCTTCGCCGCCCACAAGCGCTCGGGGCGCCTGCCCGCCGAGGTCCTGCCGCTCCCGCTGCCCCTCACCGCCGACTTCGCCAAGGAGAAGCTCGCCTCGGCGCTCCAGGGAGGCGACGCGGCGTTCACCACGGTCCCGGGAGGCCGGCAGATCAAGGGCAAGCGGCCGGACGCGGCCGACGTGCTCGTGAGGCGCCTCGGCGCCGCGCTCGTGCCGCTCGCCGAGCACTACCCGCTGCCTTTTTACAAGCTGGAGGGGTGACCGCTAGGGTGGAGGCCGTGACGATCGCGACAGACCCCACGGGCGCGCCGGCCGAGCGCCCTGCCGAGGCGATGGAGGTCCACACGCGCATCCTGCGCCTCGCCCTGGGGATCGAGGACTCGCGCGCGTACTGGGAGCACATCGACCCCGCGGTGCCCGCCGTCGAGCGCGCCCTCCTCGCCTTCGAGCAGCGGTGGTTCGGGAGCAAGAGCCTCGAGCGCGTCCGCTTCCTCCTCTCGAGCTTCGTGCACCGCTACGACACCTTCCCGGAGGCGCTCGGGGTGCTCCGGCGGTGGAGCTCGATGGACGCCTCGACGAGACAGGTAATCTGCCACTGGCACCTCCAGCTCTCCGACCCGCTGTACCGGCGATTCACGGGGATGTTTCTCGTCGAGCGCCGGGCCCTGCGGGATCCGAAGGTGGACCGGGACATCGTGCTCCGGTGGGTGAAGAACGAGTTCCCCGAACGGTGGTCCGCGGCGACCTGCGTGCAGTTCGCGAGCAAGCTGCTTTCGGCCGCGTCCGAGGCCGGCCTCCTCTCGCCGAAGCGCGATCCTCGGGCGCTCCTCCTGCCCAAGGTGCCCGAGCTCGCGCTCGCTTATCTGCTGCACCTCCTGCGAGGTGTCCGCTTCGCCGGGACCCTGACCGAGAACCCCTATCTTGCATCTGTGGGCCTCGTGGACGGCTTCCTCGATCAAAGGCTCCGCGCTCTTCCGGGGATCCAGTTTCGCCGGATGGCGCACCTCACCGAGTTCGAATGGGAGGCGCCGACGCTCGGCGCCTGGGCGGAGGCGACGCTATGACAGAACCCCTCTTCCAGCGGGATTCGCTCGACGAGGCCGTCGCGGCGCTCAAGCACGATCTGCTCGCCGCCGATGGTCCCCAGATCAGCACGATGCGGAATTACCGCTTCGCGATCCTTCCGTATCGCCCCAAGGACGAGTTCAAGCTCCGGCAGCTCATGCGCCGCCTGACCGACGAGCTGCGCGCGGAGGGCTGGGGGGTCCTGCCCATCTCGCTCCAGAAGCTTCTGCTCGATCGGATCCGGGCGACAGGGGAGGCGAACGTGGCGGCGCTCATGAGCCGGGAAAAGCGGCTCCACGAGAAGAGCCCCGAGCGAGCGTTGGAGTACCTGCGCGACAAGATCGCTCCCCACATCGAGGGGCCGAACGGGATCGCCGCCGACGTGGCAAAGCTCATCGCCGACTTCGCGCAGCAGAACCCGGATCGCGCCGATCGCACCCTCGTCCTCATCGGCCGCGCCGGCGCGCTCTATCCCTTCTTTCGGTCGTCCGCGCTGCTCAAGCACATTGACGGCAGGACGAAGAACATCCCCGTCGTGCTGCTGTACCCGGGCGAGCGCAAGGACACGACCGCGCTCTCGTTCATGGGCGAGCTGGACGCCGATCGCGACTACCGCCCCCGTATCTACCCGTGAAGGCTGCCATGAAGATCCGAGACCTCTTCGTCGCCAACGTGACCCGGGACATCCCGCCGGTCGTGTACTTTCACGAGCAGTCCCCCGCGAAGCTCCAGGACGAGGTCCGCGAGTACATCATCACGGGCGGCTACCACGAGAACGACCCGCGCGCGCGGCGGGTGAAGTCGGGCATCCACGAGCAGTTCGTCCACCTGCTCCGGGGGATCGCCCACGAGCTGGTGAAGAAGAGCGGTCCCGAGCTACCGGCGTCCTGGATCTCGGGCTTCTACGGCTCCGGTAAGTCGAGCTTCGCGAAGCTCCTCGGGCTCTCCCTCGACGGCGTGGTGCTCCCCGACGGGACGCCCCTCGGGTCCGCCCTTCTCCAGCGGGACGACTCCCCTCGGAGGGAGGAGCTCGTGGAGGCGTGGCATGCGCTCGCGAAGCGCGTGAACCCGATGGCGGTCGTCTTCGATATCGGCGGCGTCGCCCGCGACGGCGAGCACGTCCACTCGGCCGTGCTCCGCGTCGTTCAGGCGCGGCTCGGGTACTGCTCCAAGAGCAACCTCGTCGCGGACTTCGAGCTGCGCCTGGAGCGGGACGGCGAGTGGGAGACCTTCTTGCAGGTCGCGCGGAAGACGCTCGGCAAGGACTGGGAGGTCGCGAAGGAGGAGGAGCAGGCCGACGACCACTTCTCGCACGTCCTCCACGTCATGAAGCCGGACCGCTACCCCGATCCGACGAGCTGGATCGACAGCCGGGCGGGCGTGCGGACGGGCGCGGGCACGAGCGTCCGCGAGGTCGTCGAGGCCATCGACGCGATGATCCACGTCCGCGACCGCGAGAAGAACAAGACGCTGTTCATCGTCGTGGACGAGGTGAGCCAGTACGTCCACCAGGACGAGAACCGGATGCTCAAGCTCCAGTCGTTCGTGTCGGAGCTGGGCCAGCGGCTCAAGGGGCGCGTGTGGCTGCTCGCGACCGGCCAGCAGAAGCTCGAAGACCAGGCGGAGAGCAACAACCTCGGCAAGCTCAAGGATCGCTTCCCGACGCACCTGCGGGTTCACCTCAGCAATACGAACATCCGCGATGTCGTCCACAAGCGGCTCCTCAAGAAGAAGCCCGAGCTGGAGGGCACGCTCCGGGACCTGTTCCAGAAGCACCGCGGGGATCTGAAGCTCTACGGCTACGGTTGCGAGGAGATCACCGAGGAGGATTTCGTCGAGGTCTACCCGATGCTCCCCGGGCACATCGACCTCTTCATGCAGATCACCACGAACCTCCGCACGCGCTCGAGCCGCATCCAGGGCGACGACCACGCCGTCCGTGGCCTCCTGCAGCTCCTCGGCGAGCTGTTCCGGGAGCAGAAGCTCGCGGACGGCGAGGTGGGCTCGCTCGTCACGCTCGACGCCATCTTCGAGGTCCAGCACTCGGCCCTCGACGCCGACGTGCAGACGACGCTCGCGCGCCTCTTCAACGACCCGCAGGTCCGCGACGACGCGCTCGCCCAGCGCGTCGCGAAGGCGGTCGCCCTCCTGGAGCTGATCCAGGAGCAGACGCCAACAATGCCGCCGCTCGTGGCCGCCTGCCTTTACAGCCGGCTCGGCGAGGGCAACCGCGTCCAGGCGGTCACGGAGGCGCTGGAGAAGCTCCGCTCGCTGAGCCTGCTCTCCTACTCCGAGAAGCATGGGTTCAAGATCCAGAGCTCCGCCGGCCAGGAGTGGCAGCGGGAGCGCGACGACATCGGCGTCACGCAGGAGCAGATCAGCAAGATCGCCCAGGAGGCGCTGAAGAACCTCGTGGGCTCGATGCAGGAGCGCGTTCGATGGAAGGGTCGCCCCTTCCCGTGGACGCTCTGGTTCTCCGATCAGCGACACGCCCACGACGTGAAGCTCCAGGACGCCCGCGAGGACTCGACCGTGGCTGTCGACTTCCGCTTCCTCGGCAAGAAGGAGGAGCGGGCCTCCGCGGTCTGGGTGCCGAAGAGCGACCAGGAGCAGCTTCGGAACCGCCTCGTCTGGGTCGTTGGCGAGTCGGCGACGATCGAAGAGCAAGCGCGGCAGCTCGCCCGCTCGGACCGGATGCTGGAGCGCAACCGGCCCCGCCGTGAGTCCCTCAGGCCGGAGAAGCAGCGCCTCCTCGCCGAGGAGGAGACGCGATTCGACGAGCTGGAGGCGCGCGTCCGGGCCGCCGTGGCCGAGGCCTTCCTCGAAGGCACCGCCTACTTCCGCGGGCAGCCGCTTCGTCCCCGGGACGCCGGGAGCGCGTTCGGCCCGGCCCTCGCCGGCATGGCCACGCGGCTCCTCCCTGACCTGTACCCGCACTTCTCGGAGATCGCGATCTCCCCCGCGGAGCTGAACCAGCTCCTGGAGAAGGAGCTGACGGGGCCGTCGACGAAGTTCATGGACGGCGGGCTCGGCATCCTCTCCCTCGACGCCGGCAAGTACGTCCCTTCGTGCGCTGGGCTCTACCCGACGCGGATCGCTCAGGAGATCGCGCAGCACGGCGGGCTCTCCGGCCAGACGCTCGTGGCTACGTTCGTGAGCCCGCCCTACGGGTACGCGCCCGATCTCGTGAAGGCCTGCTGCGCCGGCCTCTTGCGCGGCAAGAAGATCCGCATTCGCACGGAGCAGGGCACCGAGATCAAGTCGCATCAGGATCCGGGCGTTCGCGACCTCTTCAAAGGCGATCGGGAGTTCCGGCGGGCCGAGTTCTTCCCGGCCACGGAGGGGGAGGTCACGCAGAAGGACCGCATCGCCATCCGGAAGCTGTTCGAGAAGTACCTCCAGGTCGACCAGGACCCCGAGGACGAGCCGATCGCCGACACCGTGTTCCTCCACTTCCCGGCGTACCGCGAGCGGCTGAGGGAGCTGGAGCGGCGCTTCGACGCGCTCCCGGGGCGCCCGACGGCCCCGCAGGCGCTCCAGAAGTTCGGGCGCGCCCTCGAGGACTGCTGCCGCTCGCGGTTCGTCCAGCAGACGGTCCTCGAGGTGAAGCGGAACCTCGATGCCCTCCGCGACGGCCTGGAGCAGGTCGGGGTGTGCAGCGCGGAGCTGACGCCCGGTGCGATCGAGACCGTGAATCATGCCGCGCGCATTCGGGATCACGAGCTGTCGCAGCTCCGCCAGATGGAGGAGCTCTCGGGGATCGAGGACGACGCCTCGGTCGTGGCGAACCACCTGTCGGCCGCGCGGCCGTGGCGTGAGGCGAGCCAGCTCAAGCCGGCCATCGAGCGCGTCCGCGCCCGCTACATCGAGGTCCGCCGGGGCCTCCTGAACAAGCAGAACGCGCAGGCCGAGGCGGTGAGGGGCCGTGTGAAGACGCGGCCGGGCTTCGCGCAGCTCAATGCCGACCAGGCCCACCGCGTGCTCCGGCCGGTCGCCGAGGTCCTTGTGGACACGACGGCGGAGGCCATCTCACCCACGCTGGTCGAGGTGCGGGACCGCTTCGCGAGCCGCATCCAGCCCGCCGAGGAGCTGGCGAACGACCGGCTCGACGAGGAGCTGAGCAAGGAGACCGATCGGCAGGTGGTCAAGGTCGAGACCCACCTCCGAGGCCGCGAGGTGGCCAGCCGCGAGCAGCTGCGCGCGGTCTTCAGCGAGCTGGAAGACCGCATCGGCCCGCTCCTCGACCAGGGCGCTCGCGTACGGATCGTTTGAACCATGCCGCTCACCCCCGAAGCCAAGAAGCTCCTCGCAGAGACGATCCGAGGGACGGCGCAGGACCCCGAGAAGGGCATCCGCGCGCGGCTCCTCCGCGCCATCCACGACGAGGCCGACCGGCGCTACCGGCTGTCGGTGCCCCTCGGCGACGCCGGCCTCGACGAGGTCCACCGGAAGCGCCGGGAGCGCATCGAGGCGTGGATCGACGAGCGCGCGCGGGCCACGAAGCCGAAGAACAAGGCCGAGCTGAAGGCGACGAAGGAGCGCCTGCTCGCCCAGGCCGAGAAGGAGGCGGCGGCGACCGTCGTCAACCGGCTCGTCCTGCTGCGCCATCTGGAGGCCCTCGGGCTCTCCAGGCCAGGTGTCGTTACCGGGGGGTGGAACAGCAAGGGATACCGCGAGTTCCGCGAGTTCGCGCCCACGCTCTGCGCCGACGGGACGACGGACGCGACGGAGGGGTATGGGACGCTGCTGGAGCTCGTGTTCGATGAGCTGGCGGTCGACCTGCCCGGCGTGTTCGGCGATGTGGGGTTGACGCGGCTGTTCCCGATCCCGGCGGCGACGCTGCGGGACGTGATCGAGCGGCTCGACGCGCCGGGGCTCGTCTCGGCGTGGACCGACGACACGACGCTCGGGTGGGTCTACCAGTACTGGAACGACCCGGACCGGGAGGCGCTCGACGCGAAGATCAACGGCGGGGGGAAGATCGAGCCGCACGAGATCGCGTCGAAGACGCAGATGTTCACCGAGCGCTACATGGTCGAGTGGCTGCTGCAGAACAGCCTCGGACTGACGTGGCTGGCGATGTGCAAGAAGCACGGGTGGACGGCGGATGCCGAGCGCGTCCTGCCGGTGCTCGACGACCGCAGGGCCGAGTGGCGGAAGAAGCGCGAGGCCGGGGAGGTGGCGCTGGATGCGCTGATGCCCATCGAGGGGGAGCTGGAGGAGCACTGGAAATACTACGTGCGGCAGCCGATCCCCGACGATGCGGTCGAGAAAGCGCCGGAGTCGGTCCGGGCGATCAAGATCCTCGACCCCGCCTGCGGAAGCGGGCACTTCCTCGTGATCGCGTTCGACCTGCTCGCTGCGCTCTACCGCGAGGAGGCACGGCATCTCGGGACGACGGTGACGGACCGCGAGATCGCGGAGTCGATCCTGGAGAAGAACCTTCATGGCATCGACATCGATCCCCGGGCGGTCCAGATCGCGGCGGCGGGGCTGTACCTCAAGGCGAGGTCGCTGGCGAAGACGGCCAGGCCGACGAGGGTCAACCTTGTCGCACCGGTCCTTCAGCTGGCAAATCTGCCGGCCGACGATCCCGCGATCGTGGCGCTGCGGAGGGATTTGAAGCGCGAGGTGGGGATCCCCGAGGAGCTGACCACAAGGCTTCTCACATCGCTCGCGGGGGTCGACTACCTCGGCTCGCTGCTCAAGGTCGACACCGCCGTCGAGGAGGCCATCAAGAACGTCGAACTGGAGTTCGAGCGTACCCACGGCCAGGGCGACTTGTTCCGCGGGTTCCCGGCGCAGCAAGTGAAGCTGTCCGTCGGGGCAGCGAAGGCGACAATCCTCGAGAAGCTGGAACAATTCCTCGCGAAGCACTCGAAGTCGGGGGATCTCGGGCTTCGCCTCGACGGTGAGCAGCTCGCGGCCGGGGTTCGGTTTGTAAGGATGGCCAAGGAGAGCACCTACGATATCGTGGCGGGAAATCCGCCGTACCAGGGGCTCTCGAAGACCAACTCGTTCGGGTATGTCGTGGCGACGTACCCGAAGAGCAAGGCGGACCTCTACGCTGCGTTTCTGGAGCGAGGGTTGGAGCTCACACGGCCAGGGGGAGCGTCGGCACTCCTTTCCATGCGGGGATGGATGTTCCTTGGGCAGTTTGGCGAGCTTCGCAAGCATCTCCTGAAGACGAACGATCTCAGAGCCATCGGCGATTTCGATCGAGGTGCTTTCGACGAGGTGCCAAACGAAGTGCTGGCCGTCTGCGTCCCCGTATTCCGCCGGGCGCCCCATCCAGGGATCCCAAGCGTCGCGATGCAGCCGACCCCACTCGACGACATCTCCTACGATCGTCAGCGAACGAACCGCAAGCGGGCGGCTGTTCTGGTTCATGTTGGGCGCTATGAGTTCAATCCGCGAAGCTTCGACGTTATCGAGGGCGAGCCGATCGTTTACTGGTGGAGCGAGGCGGAAATAGGCGAATATGCTGACCTGCCGAAGCTGCGCGACAGATCCCCAACGAGAGAAGGCGTTGGCACGCGTAACGATCCTCGCTTCTTGAGACGGCCCTGGGAGACAGCGTTTGCGACGCTATGGTTGATTCGTGTCAATGCGCCACCAATCGCCCGGGGGATGCAGCGTCGGTGGGTGCCGTTTATCAAGGGGGCAGCAGGTCGCGCTTGGTTCGAGCCGCTTGAATTTGTGGTTAATTGGTACGGCGAAGGTATTGAGATTGGTACTTTTGCGAGAAGTCGATTTGGTCGCGGAGCGGCCTTTTACTTTCGGCCGGGTATTGCGTTTACGGATACTGGTGCAGTATTTGCGGCTCGTGTGCATCGGTTTAGAAGCGTGTTTGGTGATAAGGGTACATCGGCGTTTCCTGATAATGTTTCGGATGTTCTCTGTTTGCTTAATTCTTCTAGTACACGGGAGTTGCTTCGAGCTCTGGCGCCTGGGATCGATTTTCAGCTTGAGGATGTTAAGCGGGTGCCCGTTCGCTCCGTGGAGGCTTCGCAAGGAATTCTTGAACAGATGGACTTGGCCTTTTCCGAGCACGAGTCGCATCGCGAACCTTCCGTTGAGTTCCGCCGCCCTGGTCGCAGCCCTTGGAGGTACGCGCAGGCGTGGGCTCAGAACGCTGTCGATCGAGCCGAGGGGTCGCCGCTTCCACCATACGAGCCAATGTACGATGCTCCGACACCGGAGAGCTTCGTCTCATTCGCGGTCGGCGTTGCCCTCGGTCGCTTTGGAGCGAATGGCGAAGGCATCCTCGACGTAGGCCTTGCAGGTTCGCTCCCGAGTGGAATCCTCTTCGTCTCATCTGAGGGAGGCGACAGCATCGACCAAGCCCTCTGCGGGCCAATCGGCCCGGTCTGGAAGGATCACGGAGCTGCGGTGGGCGACGGTGACGACCTCCGGACCTACTTCCGCAAGTCGTTTTTCGAATACCACCGAAAAACCTACGAAAACCGCCCGATCTACTTCCCGCTCTCCTCGTCGAAGAAGAGCTTCGTCGCCTTCATCTCGATCCACCGCTGGGCCGATGACACCCTCAACATCCTCCTCGCCGATCACCTGGTGTCGACGAAGCGTCGCCTCGAAGGCGAGCTAGACGACCTCCGCACCGCCCGTGCCTCCGGAACCAACAAGGCCAAGGCCGAGCGGCGTTTCACCGAGGTGCAGAAGCTCCTCGAAGAGCTGAACGACTTCATCGCCAAGGTCACCGAGATCGCGGAGAAAGGCCCGCCGCCCCCGGACGACAAGACACCGAAGCGCGAGGTCGACGCCCGCCACGTCATGGATCTCGACGACGGCGTGATGGTGAACAGCGCCGCCCTGTGGCCGCTCCTGGAGCCGCAGTGGAAGGACCCGAAGAAGTGGTGGAAGGAGCTGGCGACCGCCCAGGGGAAGAAGGACTACGACTGGTCCCACCTCGCGGCCCGCTACTTCCCGGCGCGCGTGCGCAAGAAGTGCCACGACGACCCCTCCCTCGCCGTCGCCCACAAGTGCTTCTGGGAGCTGCACCCTGCGAAGGCCTTCGCCTGGGAGCTCCGCCTCCAGGACGAGATCCGCCCCGAATTGACCATCGACGAGCCCGGATCCAACAAGGCGCGTGCCAAATTCCTCGCTGAGCACGACCGCGAGGCGCGCGAAATCCTGGCCAAGGAGCTGAAGCGCCGCGAAAGGAAGAACGCGGCCGCAGCAGACGACGACGGCGGCGCCGGTCCGCTGTTCGAGCAGGACGAGAACGCCCCGGAGGAGCCCGATGACTGAGCCACGCGACCCCTCCACGACCGGGCGTGGCCCGGTCTCCGCCGCCATCGAGCAAGAGGTCCTCGGCGAGCTCCGCCGCCAGGGCATCGTCGTGTGGCTCGACAAGGACGCCCACTACACGCGCCTCGTGGACGACCTCGCGGCGAAGCAAGCCAGGGGCGAGTTCCCGTTCCCCGTGGTCGGCTTCCGCGGCAGCTTCCTCGACCTGCTCTTCCACCTGGAGCACTTCGGGAGCGGGCTCGACAAGCAGCCGCTCCTCATCCACATGCCGGGCTTCAACGAGGACACGATCCGCAAGACGCCCGTCCTGGAGCTGTACGAGCCGGGCGTCCGGTTCCGGAAGGCGCTCGACACCTTGATCCGCGAGGCCGCCGCCGCGCGCCTCGCCCCCGCCGAGGTCGAGAAGCTCGTCGCGAAGCAGCCCACGCTCGAGGAGGCCGACGCCTGGCTCACCTCTGCCGTCTCGCAGAGCACCTTCGGTCTGGCCGCCGCTCTCGACGAGTTCGGCCCCCGGATGCTCGCGGAAGCCCTCGCGCAGCCCGGCGCGCTCGCGCCCCGCGTGTCGGGCCCCGAGGAGATGGCGATCCTCCGGAGCTACATCCACAAGCTCACCGGGATGGACGAGGCCTGGGAGGCCTTCTACGCGGGCGAGCGAGAGGCCAGGGAGCTCGACCGGCTGCTCCACCAGCTCGTCGGCTGGGTGCTCACGGTCGAGTACGTCAACGACCTCCGGCGCCCCGCCCACGACGAGCACCTGCGACGCCTCCGGAGCCTGTCGGCCCCGCTCGTGAAGGCGTGCGGCGACCTCGCGGCGCAGCTCCGCAAGGACAGCGCGGATGCCTACGCCCGGATGGCCGATGAGGTCGAAGGCTTCCTCGCCGAGGAGCTCGCGGCGATGACCCCGGACGACCTCGGGCAGATCGACACGTTCCAGGAGGAGGAGAACCGCGTCCTCACGGGCGCTGTCGACGCGCTCCGCGCCGGCGCGTGGTCGAAGGCGAAGGCCTGGTGCGAGGTGCGCCAGGGGGAGCGGTCGTTCTGGCTCCAGCGCGACCAGCTCCGGCGGTGGGCGTGGAGCCTCGTGGCCGAGGCCGCCGAGTTCGGGGAGACGCTCGCGCGCCACCCGAGGCCGTTCGAGGGCGCCCGCAGCCTCGATGAGGCCGTCGAGCGGTACGCCGCGTCCGCCTTCGAGGTCGACCGAGCCCACCGGCGGTTCGAGCAGCGTCGGCTCGCTCTGCTGGACTCGCGCCTGCCTCACTACGGCGCCCTCCGCGAGGTGGCCACCGAGCTCCGGCGAGCCCACCGCGCCTGGGCCGACCAGCTCGCGAAGGACTTCGCCGCCCTCTGCAAGGAGCACGGCTTCCTGCCGTCCGCCGACCTGCGGCAGCGGAGCCTCTTCGAGCAGGTCGTCCACCCTCTGACGCTCGCGAGCGAGAAGGTCGCGGTCTTCGTCATCGACGCCTTCCGCTACGAGATGGCGACCGAGCTGGTCGAGGAGCTGATGGGCGCCGGCACCGTCGTGGACCTGAAACCCCGGCTGGCCGAGCTGCCGACGATCACCGCCGTGGGGATGAACGTCCTCGCGCCGGTAGCACAAGGCGACCGGCTCACCGTCGCCGGACGCTTCGAGGGCTTCAAGACGGGCGAGTTCACGGTGCGCAATCCGGAGGATCGCGCGCGCGCGATGGGGATGCGGAGCGCGGGGAAGCCCGCCCTCCGCCGGACGCTCGCCAAGGTCTGCGAGGACAGCACGGCGGACCTCACGAAGCTCGTGAAGGCGCACCAGCTCATCGTGGTCCACTCCCAGGAGATCGACGACGCGGGCGAAGCAAACGTCGGGCTCCCCACGTTCGAGTCGACGCTCCGGCAGATCAAGGCTGCCTGGCACCATCTTCAGCTGGCGGGCGTGAAGAGCTGCGTCTTCACGGCGGATCACGGCTTTCTCCTCCAGGACGAGACGACGGAGGTCCGACCGTTCGGCAAGAAGAGCGATCCGCAGCGGAGGCACGTGCTCGACGAGCACCCGCGCGCCGAGGCCGGAATGGTCAACGTGTCCGTGTCGTCGCTCGGGTACGAGGGGCTCTCGGGCTACCTGCTCTTCCGGGACGACACGGCCGTCTTCGCGACGGGCAACGCGGGCGCCTCGTTCGTCCACGGCGGGAACAGCCCGCAGGAGCGGGTGATCCCGGTGCTCACGGTGACGAGGAAGCGCGCCGAGCAGGGCGGCTACGCGGAGTACGCGGTCGAGGTCGAGCCCCAGGACGACGTGGTGGGGCTCCACCGGCTGCGCCTGCGGATCGGCTTCGCCCGGCAGACGACGACGAGCCTCGGGTTCGCCGCGGCGCGCGCTGTCGATCTGGCGCTCCGGGTCCCCGACCGCCCTCAAATCCGCGTGATCATCAAGGACGTGGCAGGGCCGTCGTCGCTCAGGCCCGGGCGCTTGCAGGTGACCGTCGGCGAGGCCTGGACGGAGGTGTTCTTCGGCCTCGAAGGCCCCGCCGACGAGCGCGTCCGCGTCGAGGTTTACCACCCGGACAGCACCGAGAAGGTCCACGGCGCAACGCCCGACCGGTGGTACGCGGTGAGCGGCACCTCCCGCGGGACGAAGCCGCCCACGATCCCGCCGCCCGCGCCGGAGGGGTGGGCCAGCACGATCGCCGACGAGGGCATCCGCAAGGTCTTCGTGCACATCGAGAAGCACGGCGTGATAACGGAGCCGGAGGTGACGACTCTCCTCGGATCGGCACGCGCCTTCCGGAGGTTCTCGCTGGAGTTCGAGACCCACTTGCCTAAGCTCCCCTTCAAGGTGCGGATCGAGCCCGGGGAGGGCGGCAAGCGCTACGTGCGAGAGGGTGACCGATGACGAGCCAACGAGACCGCGAGCACATCTTCGAGCGCCTCCGCTCCGGCGTCGTCCCGGAGCGCGGCCTGGAGGCGTTCGCCGTCGGCATCGAGAAGCAGCGGGCGGAGATCGTCCGGCTGCTCGACCTGGCCAAGGCGCGCGAGGGCGTCTTCAAGTTCCTGCGCGGCGGCTACGGCTGCGGCAAGACCTTCATGGCCCGGCTTGCGTTGCTCGACGCGCAGGCGAGGGGATTCGCCACGAGCTTCGTCGTGGTCTCGGACAACGACCTGCACTTTCACAAGTTTGACGACGTGTACCGGAAGGTCGTCCAGGAGCTCGGGACCAGCTCGTGCCCGCGGGGCGCCCTGGGCGACATCATCGACCGCTGGATCGCCACGGTCGAAGCTGCGCTCATCAGCGGGGGGGCCGACGAGAACGCCCCCGACTTCGATCAGAAGGTCCAGAAGCGGATCGAGGAGGACATCACCTCGATGACCGGCGGCAAGGCCCCCGAGGATTTCGGGCGCGTGCTGCGCGAGGTCTTCAAGCTGAAGCAGGCGGGTAAGGTGCGCGAGGCAGGGGCGCTCCTGTCGTGGCTTTCCGGGAGCGAGAATGTCAGCGCGTCCGAGAAGAAGGCGGCCGGCATCAAGGGCGACATCTCGAGCAAGGACGCGATGGCGTACCTCCAGGGGGTCCTGGAGATGGTCAAAGCGGCCGGGTACAACGGCCTGGTCATCGTCATCGACGAGGCGGAGACGATCCTGCGGATGCGCCAGGACGTGCGCGGCAAGTCACTGAACGGCATTCGCCAAATCATTGACGCGGCCGACCGCTTCAAGGGGCTGCTCTGGATCTTCACCGGCACGCCCGAGTTCTTCGACGCGCGCCGGGGCGTCGCGGGGCTGCAACCGCTCCACGATCGCATCCAGTTCCTGAACGAGGGCGGGCTCGTCACGATGCGGCAGCCGCAGCTGGAGCTGAAGCCCTTCGACAAGGGCCGCCTGAAGGACGTCGGCCTCCGGCTCCAGCAGCTCTACACGATGAGCGACCCGAACATCGTCGCTCAGAAAGTGACGCCGGAGCGGATCGAGTCGCTTGTCGACGAGGTGAGCCGGGGCTTCGGCGGAGACGTCGGCGTCGTTCCGCGTCAGTTCCTCCGCCGGCTCGTGAACCTTTTCGACACCGTGGCGGAGAACCCCGACGCATCGCTCCCCGAGCCGCAGCCCACCGTCGAGGAGCAGCGCGCGTCGGAGGGAAAGAGACCTTACGAATACCAGCCGGAGCCCGACGACGAGAAGGGCTATCCGGTGGCATCGGTGGAGTTCTGATCGGAGGGGGAGAGGACGCGATGCGGAGCCAGGAGGTTCGCGACGCGGTTCAACTGTCCTGCACGCGGCACGCGCCGGGAGGGCGGCGCGCGGACCGCGGGCGCACATGACGGCCTTCGCGCGCTTCCCGGCCCGCCTCCAGCAGGCCATCGTGTCCCGCCTGGGCTGGACCAGCCTGCGGCCCGTCCAGGAAATGGCGGGCGAGGCGATCCTCGACGGGAAGAACGCCGTGGTGCTCGCGCCGACGGCCGGTGGAAAGACGGAGGCCGCGATATTCCCGGCGCTCGCGAGCCTCGTCGAGCGCGAGCCCGAGGGCGTGGGTGTCATCTACATCGCTCCGATCAAGGCGCTCCTCAACAACCAGGAGGAGCGCCTGGGCACGTACGCCGAGATGGTCGGGCTCCGACGCTTCGTCTGGCATGGCGACGTCACCGATCAGGCGAAGCGGCGGTTCATCAAGGAGCCGGCGGAGATCCTCATGACGACGCCGGAGTCTTTGGAGGTGATGCTCGTCTCGCCGAAGTCGCCGGTGCAGCGGCTGTTCAAAGAGCTCCGCCTCGTGATCATCGATGAGATCCACGCGCTCGCAGGGACCGATCGAGGCGCCCACCTGATTTCTGTCATCGAGAGGCTCGCTCCGTCGAGCCAGAACGACGTCCAGCGCGTAGGGCTGTCTGCGACGGTGGGTAACCCCACGGAGATCCTCGCGTGGCTTGCGGGCTCGTCCAAGCGCGATGGCGTCGTCGTCGATCCGCCGAAGATCCCGGCCAAGCGGGACCTCTTCGTCGGCCTGCACGACAGCGTTGCGGGCCTGGCCGTGGAGGCTGCGGCTCGCGCTTCCGGGAAGAAGAGCCTCTTCTTCTGCCCGTCGAGGTCGCTCACGGAGAGCGTCGCCGAGCGGATGCGCGGGCGGTCCATCGATGTGTTCGTTCACCACAGCTCCGTGTCGCTGGAGGAACGCAGGGCCGCAGAGGAGCGGTTCGCGCACGGGACGAACGCCTGCATCGTCTGCACGTCCACCCTCGAGCTGGGCATCGACGTCGGCGACCTCGACCTCGTGTTCCAGGCCAACGCCCCGAGCTCTGTCTCATCGTTCATGCAGCGCATGGGGCGAACGGGCCGCCGGGCGGGCACCGTCGCGAACACGACGTTCCTCTGCGAGGATCCCGAGGCCGTGCTCCAGGCGGTCGCGCTGATCGAGCTGGCCCGGGAAGGCTGGGTCGAACGGGTAGCCAAGCACGAGCGGTGCTGGCCGGTGCTGGTTCACCAACTCCTCGCCATGACGCTCCAATATGGCGCAATCAGCGCCGAGCGCTGCTGGGAGCAGCTCGAGAAGACCCCCGATTTCCGGTCGATCACGCGGACCGAGTTCGACGAGATCGTCGGGCACATGAAGGAGCAGGATTTCCTCTTCGAGGCGGGAGGCCTGCTGTCCATGGGACAGAAGGCCGAACGGGCGTACGGCAAGAAGAACTTCATGGAGCTGTACGCCGTGTTCTCGTCGCCGGTGCTCTACCGTGTCGTGACGGGTGCGGGGCGTGACCTCGGATCGCTCGAACAGGACTTCGTGGATCGGCTCGTGGAACAGATGAGCTCGTTCCTGCTCGGCGGCCGTGCGTGGACCGTCGAGCGCGTGAGCCACGGCGATCGCGTCGTCGTCGTTCGCGAAGCTCCGGCCGGCGTGAAGCCGAGCTGGGGCGGGTTCATCCCGCAGCTCCTCGGGTTCGAGCTGTGCCAGAGGATGAAGCGGGTGCTCACGGAGGCCGTTCGCTACCCGTACGTCGACGAGCGCGGGATGAAGCACATCGAGGAGAAGCGAGGAGATCTGGGCGATCTGCTCCGGCGAGCGGGCCACGCGGTGCAGATCGACGGCAGCGTCGCCCGCTGGTGGACCTTCGCGGGAGGCCGTGTGAATCACACGCTCAAGTACGGGTTCGAGGTCGCGGAAGGTTGGAAGGTCGTTGCCGACAACTTTCAGCTTCGCATCGAGGGTGACGGGATCGGTCACGAGAGCGTTCGTGGGACGATCGGCAGGATGTCGTCATCGGCCTTCTGGGACGCACCCGAGTTGCGCCAGGCCGTGCTCGCCAGGTTGCCGGGCTACCGGCTATCGAAGTTCCAGGACTGCCTCCCCGAGAGATTCGCGTTGGAGGTCGTCGAGAACTTTCTGCTCGACGTCGCGGGGACGGTGCGGTGGCTGGCGGCGTAGTCAGCGTCCACACGTTTGTCGCGTTTCGAGGTCGATGCTGGCGCCGGTCTCCGTGAGGTCCCACAGGAGCGCGAACCACGGCTTCTTCGCGCCGGAGGCAGCCGCCTGCGCGGGGGGGTCTCCGAGGAGGCCCGCGACCTGCGGTCGCTCGCCGCCCCGTCCTGCGAGGCGCTCGGCGCCTCGTCGAACGCGGCGAACGGATCGTCCGGCGGCGCTCCGAGCGATCGGCCGCTGCGCAGCGTGTGGGAGTCTTGGGCCCGTCCCGGTGGCTTCGGCGTGCATGAGAGCTGGACGACGAACCGTATCCGCGCGATAGACGGCGAGCGCCGCCATGCTCGAGAAGATCCGCATCCAAGGCTTCCGTGCGCTCAAGGACGTGGAGATCTCGCTGCCTCCAGGCAAACCGCTGGTGCTCATCGGCGAGAACGCCAGCGGCAAGAGCTCCATCCTGGATGGAGTCGCGATGATCTGCGCGGCCGCGGGCGGGCGGGCCGGGCGGGCGATCCTCGATCGGGGCGGATGGGCCGCTGTCGCGTGGGCCGGGACGAGCACCGAGATCGAGCTGCTCGCCCGCTTCTCGGAGCGCTCGCCCGTCTTTCAGCGGGAGAGGGCGCCGGTCGAATACATGATCCGCTTCGGGAGCGTCCGGGCGAGCCCTACCGTCCTCGACGAAGAAGTCCGGGTTTACAAGAGCGGCTTCGACCAGCGTCCGTTCATCGCGCTGAAGGGCGGCGCCGCGTCCTGGGCGGCCAACGTCCAGACAAGAAAGAATGATGTCGTGGCCCCGGTGGAGTCGGACAGCGCGATGCTCACGAACTCCAGCCTCGCGGCTATCTCGGACGAGGTGCGTTACCCGACGCCGATGCACGTCAAGGAGGCACTGCAAAGCATCGCCTTCTATCCGTCGTTCGCCCTCGGCGCCGCCCCCGACGGCTCGGAGGGCGCGCACGAGCCCATCAACGCGCGGCCCGTGGAGCGGACGCGCCGCATCAAGCGGTCTGGGCGCGATCTCCTCAACGCGCTCCACACCCTCTCGCAGGAATACCCTGACACGTGGAGCGCGCTGCTCGCCGACCTGCAGGCCGTCTTTCCCTGGTGCGAGGAGATGCGATTCCCTCCCGGGCCCGGCCGAGGCGTGATCACCCTGACGTGGCGTGACAAGCGCTCGGGGGCGACCCTCTACCTCGACGACATGAGCGAAGGCATGCGCGTCTACCTGGCGACGCTCGCCGCGCTGCACGCGCCGGACAGCCCCGCGCTGATCGCGTTCGATGAGCCGGAGCGGAGCCTCCATCCCAGGGCGATGCGGCGGCTCGTGAAGGTGATGGAGTCGCGCGCGGAGAAGACCCCGATCCTGGCGGCCACGCACGCCGACCGCCTGCTCGATCACCTGGAGGACCCCGCCGCGTCGCTCGGCATCACGCGCTTTTCGAGCGACGCCGGCGTCACCGTGGAGACGCTCGACGGCGAGCTGCTCGACGCCTGGCTCAAGGAATATTCGCTGTCGGAGCTGCGTGCCCGAGGCATGCTGGAGTCGCCTCCTCAAGACGGGACGTCCGTGTCGTGAGATCGATCGTCATCGCCTACGAGGACGACTACCACGAAGAGCTGCACCTGCTCGTCAAGGCCATGCGCAGAGACCGTGGTCTTCCCGAGATGATCGTGGAGGGGAGACCCGTCCGCGGCACCGGCAACTTCGTGAACGAGGCGCCCAGGCTCCTGCGGACGCCGCTCAAGCAGACGAAGCTCCCGCCCGATCGCGTCGTTTGCCTCGCGGACGCCGACAGGCCGCAAAACCTCGTTCCGGGCGCGCGGCCAGCGCCCGCCGGAGGGGACGGCGCGGCGCTGCACCAATGGGTGATCGCCATCGAGGCGTCATGGAAAGACCACCTCGTGCGAGAATCTGCGCTCTCGGAGGAGAAGTCGTCGAGGTTGTACGTGCGCTGTATCCGCTGGAACAAGGAGAGTCTGCTCGTCGCGTGCCCCGACGCCCTCCTCGAGCACGCCGAAGGTCGCCGCGAACAGGTTCAAGAGCTGCTGGACAGGTGTGTCCCTCCTCCGGCGACGCTCGGCGCCGAGGAGTTCGCAGTCCAGTACCGCAAGCCGGCGGAGTGTCTGGACCGGGTATTCCAGATCATCTCCGAGCGGCGCTACAAGAAGGGGCGCGACGACGAGGATCTCCTGCGCGTTCGGATCAGGCCAGGCCCGGCTCGACGCGCCGAGGTTCTGAGCCGCTGTCCGGATCTCGGTCGCCTCCTCGACGTGCTCGGGCCTTAGGTGGGGCCGAGGAGGGAGCTCGCGCGGTTGGATGGAAGCGTCGCGACCCTTCATGTCGACCAAGATGCGCACGGGGGGCTCGTCGGGCGCCCTGTTGAACGCCCGCTGCACCTCGTCGCGGGCGTCGTCGCCCATGCCGCCGTGGAACTGCATGATCCGCTGCTCGCCCTCGTCGGTGTGCGCGACCGCCGCGGTGAGGAGCTCGACGAGGTAGCGCCGCGCTGGCGGGACGGACGGGGGTCTCGGCGTCGTAGCTCGTCCGCTCTAGCCTAAGCGCGCCGGAGGAGCGCGTGCTCGGCGACGACCACGAGGCACGTGCGACGGCACGGCGTAGGTGGCGAGCACGCTGTCACGGATGACAGCCGGCGCAGCACGACTGTAGCCTCGTCGTTCATGCTGAAGGCGCTCCTGCACGGGAAGCTCGGCCGGGTGGCGGTCGGCGTCGACGAGGAAAGCGACGGAGGCTCGCTGGAGGAGGGAAGCACCCAGGAGACGGCCGCGGACGGGCCGACGGAGCTCGAGGATCCGCTCACGTCGATGGTGTTCGAGCGGCTGGAGTACCTGCCGGCCGAGCTCGCGTGGGCCATCCTGCGTGGCGCGAGCGAGCCCCTGGGCGATGGTGCGGCGATGCCCGCGATCCCTCCCGTGGGGGTGCCCTCGTGGTCGTTCTGGCCCAGCCTTCGGCCAGGCGATGGAGGGCGGAACAAGGTGCGGGTCGAGCCCGATGTGCTCGTCTCGTGGGGCGACACGCTGCTCCTGATCGAGGCCAAGCATCGAGGATTCCAGGACCCGGCACAGTGGGTGGAGCAGATTCGCGCGGCGCGGGCGACTCCCGCGCACTCAAACAAGCAGCTATGGCTCATCGCGGTGGGAGGGCTCGTGATGCAGGAGGGGCATGCCTACCTTGCTCGTGTCCGGCGCGAGGTCGCGAGCGATGTCGCCGGGGTGCTCACCATCCGATGGGAGGATCTGCGCGAGGCGCTCTATCCGATCGAGGCCTCGACGCGCGCATCACCGCAAGCGGCGATCCTGCGCGACATGGCTGCGGCGCTCGAAGCGTGGGGGTACCGTAGGAAAACCTGGTTCTCGTCGTTGCCAACGGTCACAGAGCGACTCGGGAGCGAAGGCTCGGTGTGCATGATCCAGCGGTGGAGGATCCGGTGAGCGAGAAGAACGTCGATCTGGCTGGGGCGCTCGCCGATGTGCGTCGCGCGTACAGGCTCCTGCACGCCTACCATCGGCGGCTGTGCGATCTGCTGCAACTGACAGACGAATTTCTAGCCGAGCGGGGCTTCGAATTCGAACGATGGGCTCCCATCAACGTCGCGAGGCTCCCCCAGTCGACGAAGCCGTTCTTCCGGCCTGAACACTGGGCATGGGACCTGACGCCGGCCTACCAGGTCGAGTGCGTCTGGCAGGCATCTGGCAACGGAGCTCATTGCAAGGTCCACATCCATGCCATCGCGGATACGGGATACGATGACTCCCGCGACGGCGAACCTGACCCTGCCAGCCTCAAGCCCGCCGAGATGGCGGCCTCCGAGCTCCGGATCGGCTTGCACCGCACACGAGCCAAGAAGCCCGATTGGAGCTCCGCCTGGAGCCAGCTCTCGCGCTCTGCCAACAGGAAGAATGGGGCCGAGCACAAGGTCAGGGTCGGCGGAGATGAATACGCGTATCGTTACTTCGATCTGAATCTCGCCGCGCTCGGGGACGAGGGTGCCATCAAGGAGAAGCTGCTCCTTCCGCTCGACAGGTGGCGGCTGGGGGCGTGATCCATCTCGGCAAGCGCCAGCGTCTCGGACACGTCCGGGATCTTGCGTGACCTTTCCACGGTCCGCTACCATCGCCGCGCATCATCATGCTGACCGACGAACAGCTCACCGCCGTCTGGAAGGGCTTCACCCCACCTGCCGGGTGGGCGAAGTGGCAAAGAGACTACCTCGACGTCCTGCGCTGGGCGCGCGACCTCCCTGAGTCGGAGCTGCGGACCGAAGCCGCGCAAAAGAAGCTCTGGAACGCCCGCGCGATCACCCCCGCCGGCTACGGCGACGCCATCAACATCGACGCGCTCCTCGCCGACCCCGAGTTTGTGGACGCCATCGTCGGCCTGCGTAGGCGCGCCTTTTCGTCCGACGTCGCCGTCCGAGCCGCGGAGATCCAGGGCGAGTACGAGCGCATCCTCGGCATGGCCGTGGCGCGCGAGGTCAAGCCCAGGCCGCACGCCAAGCTCCAGCGGCTGGTCGGAGCGCTCGTGCCAGCCGAGCTGAGCTGCGTGCTCAGCTACGATGCCGTCCGGAATATAGCGAAGCTCCTCCTGGGGGACGCGAACGATCCCCCGATCGTTGCCCAGGTGAAGATGCGCGCGCGGCTCCGGGCCGTGCTCGGGGAGGAGAAGACCCTGGCCGAGCACGTGCAGCGCTCGACCTTCTGCTGGTGGCTCCACGAGAACTACGAGCGGCTCTCGGCTGGGCGGATGCCGCCGTGGAAAAGCGACGAGCCTGCCGACGGCGGAGGAGCGATGCCCCCGCCCGACGACAAGCTGCCTCCGCTCCTGGTCTGGCCCTTCGCCAAGCAGTACGTGGGCTATCTCGCGGTGCGCAACTTCGCCGGCGCGTACCGCGCCGTGGTGCAAGCGGCGCTCCCGGGGCTCTCGCAAGACGACCTCGTGGGGGTGCTCCAGGCGAGCGGAAGCTTCGACAAAGTCCCGGCGCCGACGCTGCGCCAGCTCATCATCCGCGCCAAGGGGCTCGGGTTCATCGAGCAGCGCGACGGTCTGCTCTACGCCACGAAGGAGGGCGACGAGCTGTTGGGCAGCGAGCAGCCGGACATCCTCATCGACCGCCTCATCGAGCGCGTCTTCGGCTTCGCCCATCTCCTCCGGTACGTCGACGAGCATCGAGGGGCGACCGACGCGGCCGTTGTCGACGCTCTGCAGAAGATCTATCCCGCCTGGACCACCGCGGGGGTTCCCAACGATCTCCGGAACTGGAGCCTCTATCTCGGCCTGCTCAAGCGCGACCAAGACGGCGGCCTCCAGCTGACGGAGTATGGCGCTGCCCGGGCCGCCCGGCTTCCGAAGGAGCTCCCGAAGCCTCCGGCCGGGGAGATCATCGATACCAACCCCCCCGGGGGCACGACTGCCGTCGTGGCGAAGGAGATCCCGTATCCCGCCTTTGACGCGATCCTCACGCACTTCAAGTCCGATCCGGAGATCGCCGACTTCGTCTTCGAAGACCGCCAGCTCGCCAGCCTCCACGCCGCCTGGCGCAGCAATCCACGCAAGCGCTTCGTGCTCCTCTCCGGCCTCTCGGGCACCGGCAAGACCGCCGTCACCCTGTGTTATTCGCGCGCAGTCTGCGAGCTGATGAGGCTCTCCGTCTCCGAGCACCGGGAGATCGTGCCCGTCTCGCCCGACTGGCGGGATCCCTCGGGGCTGCTCGGCTACTTCAACGCACTGCACGCCAATCCGACCTTCCAGGCCGAGCCGGCGCTCCGCCTCGTCCTGCGCGCCGCCGCCGACCCGGGGCGCCCCTATTTCCTCGTCCTCGACGAGATGAACCTCGCCCGCGTCGAGCGCTATTTCGCGCCGTTCCTCTCGGCCATGGAGACGGGCAAGGATCTCGTGCTCCACGCCAATGGCGCCGAGGTCAACGACGTTCCGCCGCGCGTCCCCTGGCCGGCGAACCTCTACATCGCGGGCACCGTCAACATGGACGAGACGACCCATCCGTTCAGCGACAAGGTGCTGGACCGGGCCTTCACGCTCGAGTTCTGGGACGTGGATCTCGAGCGCTTCTTCGAGCGCGCCGCGGCCAGGAGCCCGGGCAAGCGGCTCCAGGACGTGGAGGCGGCGCTGCTCGAGCTGCACGGCGCCATGCGCGCGGTCCGTCGTCACTTCGGCTACCGCACGGCCGGCGAGGTGCTCGCGTTCATGCGCGCCGTCCCGGAGCTGGGCGGCGCGGCGCAGGAGACGTTCCTCGACCAGGCCGTGTTCTCGAAGGTGCTGCCGCGCCTGCGCGGCGAGGACACGCCGGCGTTCAAGGGCGCGCTCGAGACCCTCCAGGGGATCTGCAAGCGCCGCGGCCTCACCATGTGCGAGGCCAAGCTCGCGACGATGATGGATCTGCTCAAGCGCACGGGCGTGACCCGGTTCTGGGCATGAGCCTTCAAGTCCGCGACGCAGACGGCCTGGACCAGCACATCGTCGACGGCGTCCTGCACCTCGAAGAGGCGAGGACCTACCACGTCGACGCGCCTCCTGGTGCCGGCGCGCCGCGGGCGTGGCTCGGACCGCTGGAGCTGCCATGGAGCCAGGAGCGCGGGTCGTTCACGCTCGAGGTGGGCCACTGGGTCGGCTCGGCGGTGCTCAAGGTGGCGCACGACGCCCAGGAGACGGAGGTCGCCGTCCAGGTGGCCCCGCGCGATGAGAAGCTCTCCGACGGGGCATGGCTCGCGCTCCTCGCGGACCTGGAGGCGTGGTCGCCGGGCCTGGCCATCGGCCTCGAGGGTGGCGGCGTCGGCGCCGTCCAGTCGGAGGGCACCACGGCGACTGTATTAGCCACAGCGCTGCTGCCACTGGTGCCGGCGCTCGTCCGGGCCGTTCAGGCCATCGCCGCGGCGCCGCGGGAGCTCGCGGCATCCACGCGCGAGGACGTCCCGTTGCGAGGCGTGCGTCGCGCGGATCGGGAGACGCTCCACTGGTTGGCGAAGCATCCGGCGGCTGCACGTGCGGTGGATCCCTGGTTGGCTGCTCGCGCCGGCGAGCAGGACCCGTACGTGCCGCAGGACATAACGCACGAGACCGTCGATCACCCGGTGAACCGCTACGTTGCCTGGCTCGTCGGGCGGGTCGCTCGCGTGCTCGGCGATCTCAGCGTCGTGCTCGGCGACGCCGCGGTGAAACGACGCCTGCAGCCGGACACCGCGCAATGGTGCCGTGCACGAGCTCGCGCGGCCGCAGGCGCGGCGGACGAGCTGTCAACCACGCTGCGACGGACGTTTCTCGGGTCTCTGACGCCCATGCCCGCCACCGAGGCCGCGCTCCTTGCGGTGCAGGACGATCCTGTCTACGCCCGCGCCCACGCGCTGGCTCGGCCCTTCCTGTCGCCGCGATTCCGCCTGCGCGAGTCGCTGGCCGGCGGTGAAGCCCCGGTGCGCCCGAGCTTCGAGCTTTACGAGCTGTGGACACTGCTCGCCGTCCAGCGGGCGCTCGCCGGGATCCTCGACGGGTGGACGTGGACCTGGAAGCAGCGGCGGGAGAACGATCTGCTCGCCGGCTTCGGGACGGGGGCCGCGTTCACCGCGAGGCGTCCGAACGACGGGGCGCGGCTCGAACTCCGGTACAATATGACCTTCCCCGGATACCTCGCCCGGGGGACCTCGGACCGATATAGCATCTCCGGCGAGCGCCGACCCGACATCGTGCTCTCGTTCGAGTCACCAGATGAGCCGCATTCGTGGATTTGTTTGGACGCCAAGTACCGGGTACGTCGTCAGGCGCTCGCGGATTCCTTCGCCTCGCTCCACATTTATCGTGACGCGCTGAGGTGGGAGACGTTTGGCGGTCGATGCCGCGGCGGGCTGCTCCTCGTCCCAGCCATCGATCCCGAATGTCAGCCTTGGTTCGCGAGCGAGTTCCGCGAGCGGTTCGGCATCGGGGCCTGGCGGCTGACGCCCGGGGAGCCACCGGACCTCGATCTGGCGAAGCTCATTCTCGCTATGGGAGGTCGAGCCGTCCGAGCGTAGGCGCCAGCGGCGGTGGCGGGCCTGGCCGCCACAACCGCTCTCGCGGGGAACGCCGTCGAGCACGCCACATCGCGCAGCTCCGGACGCGTCGCTGTCAGCCCGTCGTCTCCGGCGCCTGATCGAGCGCGGCGCCGTGCCGCGCTTGGGCTCGATGACAGGCCCCTCACCGCCGCTTCGCTCAGTCGATCCCGATCACCACCTTCCCGAAGTGCTTCCCCGCAGCGAGCTTCGCGAGCGCCTCGTTCGCCCGCTCGATCGGAAAGACCTCATCAACCACCGGCCGGATCCCGTGCAGCTCGAGCGCCGCCCCGAGCTCCACGGTCGCCTGCCGCGACCCGACCACGCTCCCCTCGACGCGGATCGCGCGGAACAGGATCGGCATCGGATCGATCTGGCTCCCAACCCCGCTGAGCAGCCCGATCAGGCTCACCACGCCCCCCGTCTTCACCGCCTGCATCGATCGCGGCAGCGTCCCCGCGCCGCCCACCTCGATCACCCGGTCCACCCCTTCGCCGCCCGTCAGCCGCAGCACCTCCTCGTGCCACTCCGGCTGCTTCCGGTAGTCGATCGCGTCGGTCACGCCGAGCGCGCGCAGCCGCTCGATCTTCGCCGCGCTGGACGATGTGGCGATCACGCGCAGCCCCGCCGCGCGCGCCAGCTGCGCGGCGAACAGCGACACTCCGCCGGTCCCCTGGACAAGCACCGTCGCCCCCGGCGCCGGCCGCGGCCCCGACTCGAACAGCGCCGTCCACGCCGTCACCCCGGCGCACGTCAGCGTCGCCGCCTCGTTGAACCCGAGGTGCGCCGGCGCGCGGACGATCGCGTCCTCCCCGAACACCACCAGCTCCGCGAGCACCCCGTCGTTCCCGCCCGCACCGAGCGTCGTGGCGCGGTACTCCCTGCGGAACGGCCCCGAATCCCACGTCGGGAAGAACGTCGAGATCACGCGATCTCCCTCCTTCCAGCGCCGCACGCCCGCTCCGATCGCCACCACCTCGCCCGCCGCGTCGCTGAGCGGGACGAGCCCGTCCTTGCGCTCCCCGCCGTACAGCCCGCGCACGACCATGAGGTCACGGTAGTTGATCGACGCGGCGCGGACGCGCACGACCACCTGCCCCGGACCGGGCGTGGGTGCGGGGCGCTCGGCGAGCGTCCACGCGTCCGACTCCGAGGCGTTCTTCCGAATGATGACAGTCTTCATGGCGTGTCCTCCAATCTTCCCTGGACACCCGATCCGTAGATCCGTTCCTCCGGGCGCGGTAGTCCGCGCGAGGGAACGTCACCTGTGCTATTTCAGCACAGATCATGATCTCGCTCGCCGCGATCGAGCTGCTCGTCGCCACCGTCGAGACCGGTAGCTTCTCGCGCGCCGCGCGCCGGCTCGGCGTCACGCCGTCCGCGGTGAGCCGGCGCGTGATGCGCCTCGAGCAGGAGCTCGGCGTGGCGCTGCTGGCGCGCACGACGCGGTCGCTCCGCCTGACGGACGACGGGCAGGCCTTCTACGCGCGCTGCGTCCGCATCGTCGAGGAGCTCGGGGAGGCGACCGAGGCGATCGCGCGCGCGAGCAAGCAGCCGGTGGGGCTCCTGCGCGTCGACGCGCCGGTGGCGCTCGGACGGGACGTGATCGCGCCGAGCCTGCCGCGCTTCGCGGCGCGCTACCCCGACGTCCGGATCAACCTGACGCTGCGCGATCAGCACGTCGACCCCGTGGCCGAGGGGCTCGACCTGCTCGTGCGCATCGGCCCGCTCGGCGACTCGAGCCTGGTCGCGCGCCGGCTCGGCGCGAGCCGCCTCGTCCACTGCGCGGCGCCGTCGTACGTCGCGCGGCGCGGCGCGCCCGCGACGCCGGCCGATCTCGCGCATCACGACTGCGTCGGGTACCTGCGCGACGGGCGGCCCTCAGGGTTCCGCTTCCTGACCGGAGACGGCGACGCCGTGCTCGAGGTGCCCATCTCCGGGCCGTTCCACGCGAACGACGTGGATGTCCTGAGGCACCTCGCGATCGCCGGGAGCGGGATCATCGCGATGTTCGACTTCCTCGCGAAGGACGCGCTGGCCGCCGGAACGCTCGTGACCGTGCTCGACGAGTTCCCGACGACGACCTGGCCGATTCACGCGCTGTACCCGAAGAACCGGCACCTCTTGCCGAAGGTGCGCGTGTTCGTCGATTTTCTCGCAGAGATCTTCGCTCCACCTTTGCCCGAGCGCCGGGGAGAGCGCCGGCGGAGCGGGCGACGTTGAGCGCTCCTCGCGGGGACCGTCAGCGCTGTCAGAACTGGTAGAGCCCGCCCGCCTCGACGCCCCAGCCCGTGCGGCTGGCGTCATGCTGCGCTGCCGCCGCCGGATCGAGCTTGTGGCGCGTGAGCAACAGGGAAGGCTCGAGCACGATCGAGAGCCCCTTCAGGGGCGCGAAGGCATAACCCGCGCGCAGGGTCACGTTGCGCTCGATGCCGGGACCATTGGCGCCCACGCGCGCGGGAGCAGTGGCCGGCGTGCCGCCCGCCGCGGGTGTTCCGGGCGTGTAGCCGAGCTGCATCTCGTCGGTGCTGAGCACCATCGCGGTCCCGGCCACGAGGTGCAAAGAGTGCTTGTCGAACGTGACCTTCCCCGACACCCAGCCGCCTACCTCGGCGACGTCGTCCGTGCGATAGCCCTGGCCGAGCGTCAGGAGACCCAGGTTGGCGAGGTTCTTCCCGCCGTACGCTTCGGCCCGCACGTTCAGCGAACCGCTCGTGACCTCGCCGAACAGGTTGCCGCCGAGCGCCAGCCGCCCCTCTTCGGTCGGCAGGTTCGCGTCGAAGGCGAGCCGCGTGCCGATCACCGAGGCGCCCACCCATGCGGTCTTCTCGGCGCGATAGCTCGCGCGCAGCGAGACGGTCGGCGTGCGCGAGTACTCGACGTTGTTGAGGATGGCCGTGACGTTCTGGCTGACCAGACCGAGCGCGGCGCCCACCTCGACGCTGCCGATGTTCCCGACGTAGGCGAGCTGGTGGCGCATGAAGCCCGAATTTCCGGACTGAAACAGGCCACCCACGAGATTGTACGTGTGCGTGTTCAGCGGCGAGAACAGATCCCATGTCTGGCCGAGCGTGAGCTTGTGCCCGTCGGCAGGAGACCAATCCAGGAACGCCTGACGCACGCGGAGGCTCATCCCCTGAGCCGGCGAGGACTTGCCGAAATCGACGAAATCGACCTCGATCTGCCCCTTCACGGGCGTGCCCTCCCCGACGGCCACGCCAAAGCGCGTCTGCTGCGCCTGAAAGGTGAGGCCGACGGCATCCGGATCGGCGAGGAACAGCGGATTCACCGCGGCCGTCGGGGCGGAGTAGTTCGGGTTGCCGAAGGACTCGAGGCCGTTCCCCACGACGACCGTGGGCTTGACGATGCCGTAGACACGCACGAGAGGCTTGTCGTCGGCCTTCTTCTGCTCGACCGGAGGCGGAGGAGGCGCAGGACGGGGCTCCTCCACGGGCAGCGGCGCGGCCGCGCCCGGCGCAGCCTGCTGAGCCGGCTCCGCCGGCTGCGCGTTGCTCGTGGCCGGCGCAGCGACCCCGGCCAGCGAGAGAGAGACGACAAGGGTTGCGCTGGGCGTCTTCCAGGTGCTCATGAACAATCTCCTCCGGCGGTGAATCGGACACGCGGGTTCACGTTCCGACATCCACGAGGGCTGCATCGGCGCCGCCGTCGACCACGCCACTTGTCATGTTGGTGTTCACGTGGGTCTCCCGAGAGCATGGTCCGCGCAAAGCGATTTCAATACGCCGACAATCTTATCGTGGGCTGTGAATGGCGGGACACCCTACTACCGATCCGTCGGGCCGCCAAAAAATATGCCCCAAATCAACGGGGATCCCCGCGGCGAGCGCTCGACGCGGTGGCGCGAGCTGGAGCGCGTGGACGCCGACAGATAAAGATCAATCCGGATCGTAGCTTCGCGCCAGCTGTGCGGGCCGCCCCGAGGACTACCCCGCGCTCTCCGGCGCACGCTGGCGGAGCGCGTCCTCCAGCGCGCGCTCGAACACCGCGCGCGACGGATGGACGGTCAGCTTCCGGATGGCGGTATTCGCGATCTGAACCCCGAAGATGACCACCCTGGATTGGAGCAGGAAGTGACCTCCCTCGACCGCATGGAGGACGGAAATCGTCGCCGCGGTCAGCCGGGTGCGCGTCACGTGCTCGTAATCGGTCATCGCCTCCCAGTCATTGAAGACCAGCACTCGGCCCTCCGCGGCGACCCGCCGCAACAGCACCTCCTCGATCGCCGCGGCGCCCGCCTCCACCAGCACCCCGGTGACACACGTGACCATCAGCGCCGGCGCGGGGCACCAGATCTTTACCGTGCCCTCGCTACACCAGTGGGTCTGAAGCGGACGGGCAGGGAGCGGGACCATACAGCTGGCGGGTAGACTGGGCCGCGGGCGACCGTTCGTCGAGGACCTCGTCGCACGATCTGCATCCAGAGGAGGAGCAGCGCGACGGGCCAGGATCTCTGCGCTGTTGTGTTGTGAGGGGCCCGACCATCACGCGAAGTGAAACATTCAATTCGGGCGGCTGAAAACAACCTGTGCAGTTCTCCTGTTACAGCGACGGATCTTTATGCTGCCCGGGGCCGGGCCCGCCTCGCCTGCGAGCGGCGTGCGCTCCGGGCAGCCTGCCCCGTCAGGGCTTCGCAGCGCCCGCCATGAACGCGGCGAACGCCTCGGCGTACTCTGGATGCCACCGCGACAGCGCAGGTCGGTTCCGGATCAGGTCGTCGGCCGCCCACTGCACGCGGCGCTCGTCCATCTCGCGCGTGACCGCGTTGTCGGGACAGAGCAGGTAGAAGTCGCCACGGGCCATGCCTTCGAGCATCAGATCCACCACCTGATCGGCGGTCCATGCCTCCGCGGGCTTCTCCGGGCCTCGCGCGGTCATCCCGGTGAACGTGTAGCCCGGGATCAGCAGGTGGGCGGTGATCTTGCAACCCGCCACGTTGCGCAGCTCGTGGGCGAGCTGCTCTGTCAGCACCTTCACGCCGGCCTTCGAGACGTTGTAGGCGGCGTCGCCGGGCGGGGTGGTGATGCCCTGCTTCGAGCCCGTGTTGACGATGGCGCAGGCGGTGCCCTGCGCGATCATCGCCTCGGTGAACGCCTGCACGCCGTGGATCACGCCCCACAGATTGACCTCGATGAGCCGCCGCCAGCGCTCGATGTCCTTCCACGGCTTGCCGCCGCCGCCGACTCCGGCGTTGTTCATCAGGACCGCCACCTCGCCGAACGCGTCGTAGGCGGCCTGCTTCAACCGATGCACGTCCTCGAGCCTGGCGACGTCGGTCGGCACCGCGCGCACGTCGGCCTGGCCGCCGGGCGCGGCGGCGGCGACGCGCACAGCGGCCTCGTGCAGCGCCGGTCCGTCCAGGTCGGCGAGACAGACCTTCATGCCCATGCGCGCGAAGCGCTCGGCGGCCGCGAGGCCGATGCCGCTGGCGGCGCCGGTCACCACGGCGGCGCGGCCAGGTGTCAATGCGGGATGGTCATTCACAGCAGATCTCCGTCATGCGTTGATGGCGCGCCGCCTCTGGCGCGGCGATCGGGGCGAGCATAGTGGGCGCCGGCGGGTCGGGCCACGATCCTCCGGCGTGAGTGGCCACCTCCAGGAATGGCTTGCATGTCACCGCGGCCGCTCCTACCATGCGCGCTGGCCGACAGCCGCGCAGGTGCACGATGAGCGACTCCGAGGACAGCGAGACCATCTTCCGGGTGGTCGTCAATCACGAAGAACAGTACTCGATCTGGCCGGCGACCCGTGATCTGCCGCTCGGCTGGCGTGCCGAGGGCACCGAGGGGACGCGCGCGGCGTGCCTCCAGCACATCGAGAAGGTCTGGACCGACATGCGGCCGCTGAGCCTGCGCCAGGCCATGGACGGTCAATGACCGCCGTCCCGCGCGCGCGCTCCGGCCGCCCTCTCGGCCCTTGACGGGGCGAGTCGCGCCGGCTGGAGCTCGCGCCCGGCGGCCGCTCCCCGCGTGCGTGCTCCAGCTCCAGGGCGCGCGCGCGCCGCGCGGCCGCCTCAGCCCGCCACCCATCCGATCATCAGTCGACTGACGGCGAGGATCACCAGCAGACTGACCGCGAAGCAGCCGAGTCCCGGGCGCTTGCCGTTATCGCCTGCTCCTGCCACCTGCAGGCTCACCGCGTCCGGAGGATCCAGGCACTTTTTTTTTACGGTGGGCACTCGCTTCCACCGCGCGGGCGCGGCTTCGCCTTCGAGCAGCGCCACCGGGGGCGTGCGCTTCACGATCGCCATCGCGCGCGCCGCCCGGCTCTCAGGAACACCCCGCCTCGACGCGCGGATCGCCGCCTCGGGCAGCCCGAACACCTCGCCGGAGCCGTACGTTCCCGCGAGGCACTCGAGCACGCGAAGGTGCCAGTCGGCGGGGATCGCCCCGGGCAGCGCCTCGATCGCCTCCTCCGGGATCGGCGGGAACCACACAGCGAAGTGCTGGATCTGCCTTCCGGTCCAGTCCTTCCGCGCCGGATCGAGGAACCGCGTCGCCACGTAGGGAAACACGAGAGGGCCTCTCGGCCCGGGCTCGTCGATCTCGAGCAGGCCATAACGGAGCTCTCCGGCGCTCGCGTCGGCGTCGCCGATCATGGCCTCGAGCGCCGTGAGCCAGGCGGGGAGGGCCGGGATCTCGGGCACGCAGATGAACTCGTAGTCCCAGTGCTCGCCGCGCGTCCTCCAGAGGAGGCGCGAGGTCTCGACGACGGACGCTGGCGCGGGCGCGAGCATGGCTGTCCTACTGGTTCTGGTGGTAGGCCCGCGCTCCCTCGTCGTTGCGCAGGGCCGCGGCCATCGCGCTCAGGACCGCCGTGAACGCGTCGCCCCTCCGGATCGCGCCCTCGCGGGTCTTCTGGAGCCTGTCGAGCCGCGTGGTCGCGAAGTCCTTGATCGAGACGAACCGCAGGATCTTGCTCACGATCTGGTATCGCTTCGGGAGGAAATCGTCGAGGGAGTCGACGAACGTGACCAGATCGCGCAGGCCCTGGAAGAACGTCTCTCCGGCCGATCTCTCCTTCCTCGTGGCCTGCGCCTCGCGGACCGCGCCCTCGACGGTGCTCACAAGGACCGCGGGCGCGAGCGTGCGCACGCCGAGCGAGGTGCCCGGGTCGACCTGCGCGTCGGCGTCGACCGGCGCGGCGACCGACGAGAGCAGCATGAAGCGGTGGCCGAACGCGCGCTCGGCGCGGAGCACGGCGCAGAGCTTGGCGAGCTGATCGTCGGCGTCCCGGCAGACCTCGCGCTCGAAGTCGCTCGCGCTGTACTCCGGCGGGAACAGGTCGGCCTTGCTGAGGGCGAGGATCCACTCGCGCGGGAAGCTCACCTCGTCGCCCGTTGCGGCGCTGGTCCGGCGCAGCCGGTCGCACTCGTCGGCGAAGTGCTCGAAGAGCCACCGGATGTAGCCGGTCCCCTCGCTCCGGTACTTCGCGCCGTCGGCCAGGAGGATCCCGACGTGGCTCATGCCGAGCTTGAGCAGGCCCTGGCGCATCGCCTCCCGCTCTTCCGCGTCGATCGGCTCGTCCTCCCACCAGCGCCCGGGGTAGTCGTACCAGTGGATGCGGACCGCCGCCTCCGGCAGGTCCCTCGGGAAGAAGTCGAACTCGTACGCGTCGAAGCGCGTGCTGCCGTCCGGGAACCTGCCCTCTTCGAGGCGGTAGAAGCGCCCGAGGAGCTGGTTGCCCTGCGCCTTGTTGACCGCCTGGATCTTGTACGCGTGCTCGATCTGAAACGAGGGCTGCGTCTGCGCCCGGTAGAAGGCCGCCAGGAGGACCGTCTTGCCTGCGCCGGAGGCGCCGAACAGGGCGACGTGCAGATCGAGCGGCGGCATGACTACTCCTTCTCCCGCACCTCGACCTCTATCTGCTTCACGCTCGATCCGCCCCGCGTGTCGTGGACGACCGCCCACAGCGACACGCGCCCCGGCTTCGAAGGCGGCGTCCAGGTGGTCCCGTGGCGCTCGCCGGGGCCCGTCACCGCGTCGCTCACGAGGCGCCTCGCCCCGTCGAATCCGCCCCCGTCCGTGTAGTAGTCGACCCAGATCGCCTCGTGCGCGGGCGGCCCCCCGAGCCCCGTGGCCTCCACGTCCACGTCGGCAGCGTCGGACGGCACGATCACGTCGATGTCGTAGGTCGTGCAGTCGTCGGCGTCCGGCTCTGCCGGGCCGCATCCCTGGGCCTTCGTTTCCGGCCGGATGCACGGCTCCACGACGGGCAGGCCGCTCTCGCCGAGCGCGACCTCCTTGTCGTCCAGCTTCAGCGTGAAGTCGTCGATGGGCGGGTTCGTGTTGGCTCGTTGATCCGAATCCTGGAAGACAAACACCTGCGTGTAGCCCACGACGAAGCTGTCCGGACCGAGCACCCTCCCGTCTTCGTCGACGCACTCCAGTGGAATCCCCAGGCCGTCTGCCAGCGCCGCGGACGGGTCAGCGCCTGTCAGAACCGCCGCCAGCGCTGCGGACAGCGCCGGAGACGGCCGCGTCTTGCCGGCGCACACGGCGAACAACACGTAGGCCGACGAGTACTTCGTTCCGATCGCGGTGTATGCTGCGTCCTCGCGCCTGAGGATGTCGCTGGACAGCGTCCACGTAAACGACGCTGCGTTGGGCTTGCCGCTCAGCCCCGACTCGAGCCCCTGTCGCTTGAAGAGAGCGGTCTGCTCCTCCTGGCCGTCATTGCCGCTGTCGCCGTTGGTGCCACCGCCGCCGTTGGCGTTGCCGCCGCCGCCGGCGCTGCCGCCGTTGCCACCGCCGCCGTTGGCGTTGCCGCCGCCGCCGTCGTCGTTGGCACCGCCGCCGCCGTCGTTGGCGCCGCCGCCTTCGCCGCCGCCACCTTCTCCTCCCTGCGGCGGGGCCATTGCCGTCATGTAAGTGCCCAGCCACTGCCCGAGGCACCCGATCTGCGCGTCCACGCCGACAGGCGGGTTCACGCAGCCCCCGATCCACGTGACCTCGACGTTCCGCGGGTTGCCGTCGGCGTCGCCCAGCGCGTCGGCGTACGTCATCTGGAACGTCACGGGCGTGCCCCGCGCCGGGTACGGCTCGTCCGCCGTCACGGCGAGGACGCGGAGCCCCTCCACCTCGGACGACGGAGCCAGGTCGCTCCCCGAGCAGCAGGGAATGCCGAGGGCCAGGGTCGAGAGCGCGGCGAGCAGCGCGCGGCGAGAGGGCAGTCGGGTCCGTTTCATCAGAAGTCTCCTCGCAGCCCGAGCGTGGGCAGGAAGGGGAGCCCCGTCACGTACTCCCGCTTGGTGTAGTTGAAGTTGTAGCTGATGCCCTCCGCAGCCTGGTAGTTGTAAACGTTTTGCACGTCCAGGTAGAGCCCGAGCTGCCACCTCTTGAATCGCCACGTCTTGTCGACGCGGACGTCGAGCTGATGGAACAGCGGCATCCTCTCGCTGTAGTCGCCCCCGAGCGGGAAGGGCGAGTACTTGCCCGAGGAAGCATGGTAGATCGCGTTCACCCGGTTCGGATCACACCCCTTCTGCTCCGGATCGCAGACATAGGGGGTCTGCAGGTTGCCCGACACGAGGCGGAAGCGCGCGCCGACCTCCCAGCCCCGGCCGAGCTGCATGTTCCCGAGCACGGTCAGCACGTGCGTCTGGTCCCATGGCGTGGGGTGCTCCTCCTCGCCGGGGGCGTCCGTGCGCACCGACCGCGAGAGGGTGTACGCCGCCCAGCCGAAGAAGCGGTCGTCTGGCTTGTACTTCAAGAGCACCTCGCCGCCCACCGCGTACCCGGTGCCGTCGTTGGCATATCCGTCCTTCTCGGCTGAGAAGACGACCTGCCGATCGAGCTGCTTGTAGAACCCGTCCACCGTCACGTCGATCTGCGGCGTGATCTCCTGCTCCACCCCGAGGCCGTAGTGGATGGATCGGTTCGACTTGATATCCGCCGTTCCGAACGGCTCGACGCTCTCCTGGAACTGGGGCGCCTGGTAGTAGAGGCCCACGCCGCCCTTCGCCGTCGTCCGCGGGAAGCCGCTCCGGATGTCGTAGCGCGCGTTGACCCTCGGGCTCACGTCGAGCGTGTGCGTGTCGAGCGCGTAGTCGACGCGCACCCCGGGGACGATCCGCGCGCGCGGCGAGGGGACCACCTCGAACTCGGCGTAGGCGGCCGGCCGGGAGTACGGGCCGTCGAACGACTGGTCCTGCGCGGGGAGCGTCGAGAACGGCTGGTTCGACGGGTGGCCTGCCGGCTGCCTCGTCGGCGCGTGGAGGTTGACCGTCGCGATGCCGCTCGAGAGGTCGGTCCCGACGTTCATCGTGAGGAACCTGGCGAACCGGTGCGAGTACTCCAGCCGCAGGTCGAGCGAGGCCGTGGTGACGTTGAAGGCGAAGGGCGCGACCCCGAAATCGAAGACGTCCCTGCCGAGGGCCAGCGACCAGAGGATCCTGTCCCGGTTCCCCAGGCGGTTCTCGTAGCTGAGCTGGAGGCGCTGGAAGGCGGTGTGCAGCCCGAAGTCGCCCGTCAGCGCCGGCTCGTCCTCCGGCGGCTTGTCCAGGGTGATCTTGAAGGCGTCGTCCGATCCGTAGAAGCTCGCGCGCACGCGCTCGCTGGCGGAGGGGCGGCCCTCGAGGACGAACTGGTAGTCGTAGTAGACGGGCGCCTGCGTCACGCTGGAGCCCGCCTCCTTGAGCACGGGCCCGAGCCACGCGTCGACCCAGCTCCGCCGGCCCGCCGCGATGAACTTCCAGTCCTTGAGGTACGGGACGGGCCCCTCGAGGAGCACGCGCCCGTCGATGAGATCGAGCTGGACGACGCCGTGGTACTTGCCGTCCTGCTTCGGCGAGCGGAGCCCGACGTCGACGATGCCGCCCATGGCGCGGCCGTACACGGCGCTGAAATTGCCCGGGTAGAAGTCGATCTTCTCGAGCATCTCGGTCGGCACGACCGAGGAGAGGCCGCCGAAGTGGTAGATGATCGGCACCGGGGTGCGATCGATGAACGTGAGCGTGTCCTGCGGCGCGGACCCGCGCACGATGAGCAGCCCGAACCCGCTGCGCGCGACGCCGGGCAGGCTCTGCAGCGAGCGCAGCGCGTCGCCGCCGGTCCCCGGGATGCGGTCGATCTCGCGGCGCTCGAGCGTCCTCCGGGTCACCTCGCGCGGCGGGCGCTCGCCCTGCACGGTCACCTCGATGCCCTGCGCCTGGCCGTCCTTGGGCGCCGCGAGCGAGATGCGGTAGCGCACCTCGATCGCCTCGCCCTCCGCGATGTCCTCCTCGGCCGTGAACGGCTCGAACCCCGCGGCGGCGACCTCGACGCGGTACTTGCCGGGAGGGAGGTTCTTGAAGCGGAACTTGCCGCGCTGGTCGGTCTTCACGTCCTCGCGGCCGCCGTCGGGCCGGAGGAGGCTGACCGAGATGTCCGGGAGCCCCTCGCCGGTGCTCGCGGACAGGACGGTCCCGACGACCGTCTCGACGTCGGCGGGCGGGGCCGGCGCCGCCGTGTCGGCGGGCTTGGGGGTGAGCGTGAACCCGTACCGGTAGAGGATGCGCGCCGGCGCCGGCGTGCCGTCCGGGCGCCGCGCCGGCTCGAACACGAGGCCGGGCGCGGCCGCGAGCGCGGCCTCGTCGAAGCCGTGTCCGCCCGGCGTCGCGACCTCGGCCTTGGTGACGCGCCCGGTCTTGTCGATGTCGAGCTTGAGGATGACGCTCCCCTCGACGCCGGCGCGCTGGGCTTCGACCGGATACACGGGCGGGGCGTACGTGATCAGCTTCGGCGGGTTGACGGCGGTGGGCTGCGCCGGCTGGGCCGTGCCCGGCTGGGGGACGACGACCGCGCCGGCTCCGCCGCGAGGAACGGAGGCCCCGCCCACGTCCCCCTCGGCGGGCGGAGGCTCGGGCGGCGGCGCGTCGGCGGGTTGCGCGCGCGCTGCGCTGGCGGTCATCGCGACCGCGAGCAGCAGCGCTTCCGAAACAGCGAGGCGCATCGCAGAGGGCGCTGTGGAAGAACGCATGTGCCTGGCGCTCTCGCACATCGAGGACGAGGGGAGAAGCGGGAATGGGTGGCCAGGATTGTGCTCGGGTGGCCTGTTCGGGGCGCCTCGACGCCGGAGGCACGGAGGCCGATCAGCCCCCGACCTCGGCCACGAACCGGCTCACGTCGTCGCCGTCGCCCACGAGCAGCAGCGTGTCTCCGTCCCGGATCATGTAGTCCGGCGTGGGCGCCTCGAGGCGCGGCTTGTCGCCGGGCTGCTTGCTCATGTGCGGCCGCACGCCGAGCACGTTGATCCGGTACCGCTGCCGGATCTTCGAGCTGGCGAGCGTCTGCCCGACGAGCGGCCCGTGCGCGTTCCAGGGCACCACGCGGTAGTGGCTGGCCAGGTCGAGCAGATCCTGGGCGAGCGGCATGGTGATGTCGGCGCCGACGCGGCGGCCCATCTCGGTCTCGAGCTGGATCACGCGGGTGGCGCCCACGGCGCGCAGGATGTCGGCCTGGCGATCGGTGGCGGCGCGGGCGATCACCTCGCGCACGCGCATCCGGACCAGGGAGGCCACGCAGAGCACCGACGGCTCGAAGTGCTCGCCGAACGTCACGATCGCGGTCTCGGCGTACTGCGCGCCGATCCCCTCGAGCACCTTGTGCACCGTGGCGTCGCCGACGAAGGCGGCCGAGGTCTTGTCCTTGACCGCGTCGACCGCCTCGGGGTTGTTGTCGACCGCGATGACCTCCGCCCCGGCCTTCCACAGGGTCTCGACGATCGACGTACCGAACCGGCCGAGCCCGATGACGAGGACGCTCTTCGATCTCATGGTCCGGTATCGCGCGCCGCCTCCTGGCGGCGCGGCGCCGCGAACGTCTCACGGATCCGCGGCCAGCGCCACAGATCGGAGGACCGGGCGGGGGAGGCCCGGAGCGCTCCCATCTCCGAGGAGCGGGCGACCACCCTCGGCGTCGAGCGGGCGTCCCTGGCCGGGGCGGAGGCGACCAGCGCGGCGCTCATCCGATGCCGACGCGCTCCTCCGGCAGTCGGTAGCTCCGCGCCCTCGCCTGGTTGGCGAGCGCCAGCGCCAGCGTCAGCGGCCCGATGCGGCCGATGAACATCGCCAGCGTGATGACCACCTTCCCCGGCGCGCTCAGCGACGGCGTGAGGTTCGCCGACAGCCCGACCGTGGCGAACGCGCTGACCGTCTCCAGCGCGAGGCCCATCGGATCGTGCGGCTCCAGGGCGAGCATGATCAGCAAGAACCCCGAGACGAGCACCACGCTGAGGAACGCGACCCCCAGGGCGCGGCGCGCCGTGGCCGCCGGGAGGGTCCGGCCGAGCAGGCGCGGCGTCTCCTCGCCGCGCAGCTCGGCGCGCAGCATCGCGAACAGCGCGGCGACGGTCGTGACCTTGACCCCGCCCGCGGTCGAGCCCGGCGCGCCGCCGACGAACATCAGCATGCAGGTGAGCATCCACGTCGCCGGGCCCATGAGGCCCAGATCGATCGTGTTGAAGCCCGCCGTCCGCGTCATGGCCGACTGGAAGAAGCTCGCGAGCACCGTCACGGGCCACGAGAGATCCCCCATCGATCGGCGCCGCTCGAGCAGCAAGACGCCCGCGGCCCCGGCCACGAGCAGCACCGCCGTGGTGATCAGGACGACCCGGCTGTGCAGCGACAGCCGCGGCGGCCGCTCGTCGCGGAGCCGGAGCCGGAGCCGCCGCAGGAGCTCGTCGTGCACCGGGAAGCCGAGGCCCCCCAGGATCACGAGCGCCATCACCACGCCGCAGACCGCGGGCGAGCCGACCAGCGGGACGAGCCCCCCGCTGAACAGCGAGAAGCCCGCGTTGCAGAACGCGCTGACCGCGTGGAAGACGGCCGCCCAGAGGTGATCGCCGGCGCCGGAGAGGGGCTCCCCGGCGACGGGCCCGGAGACGATCTCGTGGTGGGGCAGGAAGCAGAACAGCAGGGCGAGCGCGCCCACCGCCTCGATGCCGAGCGTGAACAGGACGATCGCGGCGATGCTGCGGCGGAGGCGGGCGAACGACTCGGCGTCGATCATCTCGGCCATCACGGCCGCGTCGCGGAGCCTGAGCCTCCTGCCGGCGAGGATGGCGAAGAACGTCGAGAGCACCATGATCCCGAGCCCGCCGATCTGGATCAGGAGGAGCAGGACCGCCTGGCCGAACGGCGTGTACGTCTCGGCGACGTTGTGCACGGCGAGCCCGGTCACGCACACCGCGCTCGCGGACATGAACAGGCCGTCGATGAACGAGGCGTCGCCGATGTCCCGGAGCGACTGCGGCAGGGTGAGCAGGAAGCTGCCGATCAGCGTGGCGACCCCGAACGACACGGCCATGAGCCGCGCCGGGTGCTCCGCGGCGGTGGCGAGGAGCCGCTCGAGCGGCCGGCGCCCGAGCAGCCCGCCGATGGCCAGGAAGAACGCGAGCGCGGTGTACGCGCGGTAGAGCGCGACGCCGCGGTTCCCCGGGTCGTCGGCCGGCTGCCAGACGAGGAGCCACTTCTCGCCGATGCACACGAGCAGCAGGCTGAACGCGAGCAGGAACAGCGCGAGCCGAGGCCGCCTGGCCTCGATCCTCGCGCCCGGGAGCGCCTTGCGCCGGCGCTCCAGCGCGATCACGGCCGCGACCCACGCGGGGACGAGCAGCGTCTCCAGCGCGGTCAGCGCCATCGAGGCGCGCGGGGTGATCGCGAGCGCCAGGTCGATCCCGAGGAGGCCGGCGCAGCCGACCAGCAGCGGCGCCGGCCGCATCCACGCGGCGCGCGGCCGGGGCGCGACCGCGGCCGCGCTGGCGGCCGCGGAGGGCGGCGGCACGGACTGCGCGACCAGCGAGGCGACCGTCAGCGAGGGCTCCGCGCGATCGCCGCGATTGCCGGGCAGATCGGCGCGCGGCGCGCGCGGCCGGGACGAGGGGGGAGGTGATGGATCCACGCGCAGCATTCACGCCGCCGCGCTGGGGGATGTCAACGTCCGCTCCGGCCGCGCGACGAGCGGCCAGCCGCTCAGTAGAGCGCGTCCTGGTGCTGCCACCGCTCCGAGATCCACGCCTTCAGGTACGCGATCTCCTCCTCGTACGTCGTGAAGTCGCCGCGCCCGCTCCAGCCCTCGTAGCTCCGGTACGCCTCGCCCCACCTCGCCTCGTCCCGGCGCGCGCTCGCGTCGATGCGCGCCAGGTAGCCGTCCACGATCGCCTGGATCTCGGCGTCGCCGAGCGCGCCGCGCAGGACCTCTCCGTAGCGGGCGCGCAGCGGATCGCCGATCGAGGGCGCCTCCAGGAGGCGCTGGAAGAGGAGGTTCACGTCGAGGTACTCGACGCGCGTCGAGGCCGACTGGCGCTCCGTCTGCCACGTCTGGCCGAAGCTCGCGTTGAAGTCCCACGGCGCATAGCGGAACACGGTGCCTGCGACTGGATCGCGGTAGTGGTAGCTGTTCTTTCCGGCCGAGTCGTCGGCCATGATGAACGTGACGAAGATCCACCAGTCCTCGTAATCGCGCAGATCGATCCTCGACCCGATCTCGGCGGCGAACGCGGCCTTTTCGGACGTGGCGACGAAGCTCACGAGATCCTCCAGGTCCGCGAACGCCTCCGGCTCGCCCTCCGGCGGCGTCCCTTCTTTCTTCTCGAAGCCGTCGTGCAGCGTCTCCTTTGGCTCGTCGCCGTGCGCGGTCAGCGCGAAGTTCGCGTCGTGGCTGACCGCCTTGTAGAGGTTGCCGTCCTGCGAGTACCCGTGGTCCTCCATCAGGTAGCCGTTGACGTGATCGGCCACGGTGTAGAGCCCCGCGTACTGCCCGTCGAGGTACACCACAGCGCTGTACGTCTTGATCTGGATGTGCTCCGGATCCAGGCGGTTCCAGAGGTCGTACGCAAGGCGCTGCCGGACATAGGAGTTGTCGTCGAACGTCGTGATGAGCACGACCTTGCGGCGATCGGTGAACCCGCCTGCCTCGTCGGGCTCGTTGAACTTGTCTTCCTTGGGGAACTTGAGGGTGAAGCTGTTCTTCGGATACCCGAGCGAGCTCTCGCCGCGGAGCTCCGCCTCGGCGGTGTACGAGCGGCCGCGGTAGACCACCGTGGCCGGCGCGTACTCCTTCGCCTCGGGGGTCGGCGAGAGGAAGAGCACCGGCAGGCCGTACTCCTCGGGATAGCGGGCCGGATCGACGACAGGCACGTTCGACGGATCGGCCCAGTCGTCGGCGACGCCGATCTTGACGCGCCCGACCTCGGACGTCTGCGCGACGCGGATCTCGATCTCGTAGACGGCGGCCTGGTCGAGCCCGGGTGAGAACGTCACCTCGCGCGCGACCGGGTCGTAGGTGGCGCCGTCGGGGAGCGGGCCGACCTCGATCGCGCCGTCGGGGAGCGCGAGGCCGGTCGCGCACGTCACGGGGAACGTCACGGTCTCGCCCTCGAGGAGCCAGTGCGGCCCGCCGCCCGACGGCTCGCAGCGCGACCCCTCGGGGCCGGGCGACTCGCCGGAGCAGCCGGCACCTTGCAAGGATCCCAGGACCAGGGCCGTCGCCAGCGGCAGGAGAAGGCGGGGGTTGCGCATGCTGGCGATCCTAGCCGAGCGCGCACGGCTCGGCCCCCCGTGCCGGATGTGCGCTGGCATCCGCACGCGCGCCGACACGCGCCTCTCCGTTCTCACGTCGCCGCCGCTCGAGGATCGCCGCCGCCCTCGTCGAGCTCGGCCCTTGACACACCGCCGACTGGCTATTAAACAATCGTTTGAAACGGTCGATTGACAGGAGCTCTCGCGGAGATGCGGCTCCTGAGCCGGCCAAGACGACAGGAGGCGTGGGATGACGAGGGGCGAAGCTATGCGCAGGGCACGGAGCGCGGTGGTGTTCGTGCTCGGGGCGGTGGGGACGATGGGGTGTGGGGGCGACGGGGAGGCGCCCGCGTCGCCGGGGCCGGAGGTGACGTGGTACCGGGACATCCAGCCGCTCGTGGAGCGTTCGTGCGCCTCCTGCCACGACGGCGCGGGCGTCGGCGGGGTGGCGCTGACGGACGCGGCGACGGCGCGGCGGCTGGCCGCGCTCATGTCGCTGCGGGTGAGCGCGGGGGACATGCCGCCGCCGGTGCTGGACCCGAGCTGCCGCAGCTACGAAGGCGCGGAGAGGATGAGCCTCAGTCAAGCGGAGCGCCTCCTCTTCGAGGCATGGGCGCGCGACGGCGCTCCGCTCGGCGATCCGGTCGATTCGCCGCCGCCGCGGGGCCGGGCGGACACCATCGAGGCGCCCGACGCCACGCTCGAGATGCCCGAGGAGCACGAGGTCTCCCTCGACGACGACGGCAACGAGTACTTCTGCACGATCGTCGACAACCCCTTCTCCGAGCCGGCCTGGATCACGGCGTTCGAGGCGGAGGTCGGCAATCCGGCCGTGGTGCACCACATGGCCGTGTACCGGGATCTCGGCGGCGACGCGGGCATCGGTTATGGCGTCGCGCCGGGGACGCGCGCATTCCCGTGCCGCGATCCGGTCATCGAGCTCGACTGGCAGCTGCTCCACAGCTGGGCGCCCGGCGTCGGGGTGACGCGGCTGCCGGAGGGCGCCGGGGTCCGGGTCGAGCCCGGCGAGCAGCTCGTGATGCAGATGCACTATTTCGGGCGCAGAAACTCGGACGCGCGCGACCGGTCCGGCTACCGCCTGGAGCTCTCGCGCGAGGCGCCTCGCGCCGAGGTCTACATGGATGTGTTCGGCCCGGTCCCCTTCACGATCCCCGCGGGCGCCGAGGCGCATACCGAGCAGAGCTCCGCGCCGAACGAGGGCCCGCCGCTGCTCGTGTACGGCGTCATGCCGCACATGCACGTGCTCGGCCGCTCGTACCGGGCCTGGATCGAGCGCGACGGCGGAGCGAGCGAGTGCGCCGCGCGCGGCGAGTTCGAGTTCCACCACCAGGCGCTCTACATGTTCGATGAGCCGATTCGCTGGGGGACCGGGGATCGCTTCGTCACCGAGTGCACATGGGACAACACGGTGGACAGCGAGGGGCAGTTCTCCCTCCCGCCGCAGGACGTGCCCTGGGGGGAAGGGACGAATCAGGAGATGTGCTTCGTGATCGCCTATCTGTCGAAGGAGTGAGCTCCGGCGGCGGTCGGTCATGCGGCGGGAGGATGGGCGGTGTTCCGCAGGCTCATTGGCCGCCTGGCTCCTCGGTCCCTCCCGCGTGCCGCGGACGGACCACCGCCGCCCCCGGCGTGCCTCGCGCTCCTCGTTCGGCCCTGGCTGCGGCGGCGTGCACCGCCCGCGCTCGCTCAAGAAAGTCGGCGCCGAGGGCTCGCTTCGTGACGTAGTAACCCCCGTTGTACAGGAGCTCTCGCTCGACGGGCGACAGGGCGAGTGGGTTCGTGCTGAATTTGAAGATCGGCACCGCTTCCGCGTTGACCTCGATCACCCGCGCCCACTTCAGCCTATCGACCAGCTTGGATGTGTCGCCGACGTCGCGCGCCTCTTGCACCGTGGAGCCGATGGCCCAGAGCGCGCGGGCAGCGATGAAAGGAGCGCGAATCGAGTGATACCGAGCACGGAGGACGCGAATCCCGAGCGTCAGCGTATCCTCCGGCGCCGGCGCGCCGGTGTCGAACAGGTGTACGGGGAAATTGCTCAAGAGGCCGCCGTCCACGATGTAGCTCGTCACCTTGTTGCGCCCCGTGACCTGCACCGGCCTGAACACGAAGGGGAAGCTCATGCTCATCCGCATGGCGAGGGCCACCTCCAGATCGTCGGGTTCGACCCCGTAGAACTCGGCGCTGATGTCGTCGGGGAGGACGAGCATGCGGCCCCTCGTGATGTCGGAGGCGATCAGGTGTACCCGGTACCTGCGGGCCGGGTTTCGTTCGTTCTCGCAGCCGGGCATGACGAGGTCGCGGAAGGTCCTGATGCCCTTTTTGTCGAGCTTCTCCTGGAACAGCGAGAGGAGGGCGTCGCCCTTGAGCATCCCGAGCCGCGTGATGGCCCCCCAGGCCATCGCGATGGGACTGCCCACGACCGGGATGAAGCTCGGGCCGGCGGGGTCCGCGACCCTCGCGAACTCAGGGCCACCGATGATGCCGGCGATCTCCGCGGGCGTATAGCCGGCTCCCAGGAGGGTAGCTACGATCGCGCCTGCCGAGGTCCCAGCCAGGTACGAGATGTACGTGTCCTTGTACTTCTGGGTGAGCGCCTCTGCGAGCGCAGCGACCGCGCCGACCAGCGCGACCCCCCTGAGGCCGCCGCCTTCGAGGACCAGGTTCAACTTCTTGGGAGGATACCGCTCTTTGGCGGTGTCCCCCGCCGGCTCTTCGGGCTCGCACGGCTCGTGACGGGACAAGAGATCCCGCTCGCTCCTCTCCGGCCCTGGCGCGCATGCGAGCGCGAGCGGCTCTTCCCTATCCATGTGCTGATCCATGGGTCTCTCTCCGGGCTGCGTGGTGATCATGTCTGCGTCGGGCCCGATTCGCGCCGCTCCGCGCTCCCTGCGGCAACGTGGACCGGCGTGCCCCGCTCCAGGATGTTCCCGTCAACGGCTCGCTTCATGGTGAGGTAGCCGGCGTTGTACAGGCTCTCCCTCCTCAGCGGCGACAGGCGCTCGAAGGGGGTGGCGGTGCCTGCGTTGATCTGGATCGTCCTCGCCCACTTCAGCTTGTCGACGCGCTTCGAGATCTCGCTCTCGTCGCGCGCCATGAACGCCGTGGCGATCGCGGCGCGGAACACGTGGTAGAAAGCGGGAAATTTGACCGTGTTATACCTCTCGGAGCTCACCCGTATTCCGAGGGTCAACGTGTCCGCCGTCTCCGGCGCCGCGACGTCGAACAGGTGGATGGGAAAGCCGCTCGTCAGCGCGCCGTCTACGATGTAGCTCTCGACCCCGTTCGCGCCCGTGACCCGGACCGGGGGGGACCAGAGCGGCATGCTCGAGCTCATCAGCACGGCCTGAGCCACGTCCATGTCGTCCGGCTCGACCCCGTATAGATCGGTGTTGACGTCGTCGGGTAGGACGAGCATGCGCCCGCGTGTGATGTCAGAGGCGACCACGTGGACCCTGTACCTGCGCGCCGGATCTCTCTCCCTCTCACATCCGGGCATGACCAGGTCGCCGAAGGTCCTGACGCCTTTGGCTCGCAGCGCGTCCCGAAGGAGCTGCAGGAAATAGTCGCTCTGGAAGAATCCGAGCCGGGTGAGGAGCCCCCATGCCATGCCCGCGTACGCGCCCACGATCGGCAAGCGGCCGAGCCCGGAGGCTCTCGTGAGCTTCGCGACGTCGATGTTGAACAGATCGGCGATCTCCGTGTGCGTATAACGGGCGCCCAGGAGAGCGGCGATGATGGCGCCAGCGGACGTCCCTGCGAGATAGGAGATGTACGTGTCCTTGTACTTCTCCTCCTTGACGAGCGCCTCCAAGAGCGCAGCGAGGGCCCCGACCTCCGCGATGCCCAGGACGCCAGCCGTCTCGAAGACCAGGTTCAATTTTTTCGGTATCCGCCGCTCTTCGCGGACCGGGCACGGCGGTGGTGCGCACACCTCGGAGCGGGACAGGAGGTCCCGTTCGCTCCTGCGCTCCGCCGGCTCGCCTCGGCGCGTGCGCGCCTCCGGTCCACCCGTCTTGGAGATGGGCTCCGGTGCCGGAGCGATCCCTTGCCCGGCAGGCGGATCCGAGCCACCGCTGCGCTTGCCGTGTTGTCCCCGACGCTCGTTCATCGCCATGCCTCCGTGGTGCTCTGGGATACGTGCGAATCCGGCGCGCTGCTCGGGCTCCGCGGGGGCGCGCCTGTGCGATCCCTCCGGTCAAGGAGAGCATGCAGCGGCGCTGCGCGGGACCGCTGGCCCCACAGGGTATCCGCCACCGACAGTCAATTTTTCGTGATCGTCGCAGCGCGGCGCCGTGAAAGAACGCCCTGTTTGCGCCTCGGCGGCCAGCCCGGGGAACCCGCTCTTGCTGTACGGCGAGGGCGGGCCGTCAGCGGCCCCTTGTTGCCACAGTATGAATGTCGGACACGCGCAGCGTCAAGCCGAGGCAGGCACGGATCTCCAGGAGGGGAATCGGGCCATCCATACATAGAGGCAACTCCGGAGAGGCATATCCGGCCAGGAGCAAAACCGAGCCGCAGCCGAGATCGAGGTGCGTTCGGCGCGTAGCGCTGCCTCGCTGACGGCGAGGTGAGCCCGACGTCCACGGCGTGCGTGTCGCCGCCCTGCAACTGCCTGATTGGATCTCGACGACGGAGGGACGTACATCGACGGGCTCCGATGACACCGAGCTGCGGTCACGTGCGCTCGTCCGAGGTCACGACGCGATCGGCCTCCGTTGTGGAGTCGCCCTTCGTGCCTTCGGCGTCGCGACCGAAGAACGCGCCGACATCGCGTGCAAATCGCTTGTCGCGCAGGATGCCCGCGTGCCCGCGTCGCTCGTAGACGGCCAGTCGTGAGCCTGCGACGCCGCGGATCGTGGCCTCGCGGATCGCGGGTGAGACGAAGCCATCGCGCTCGCCAAGGATGAGCAGCATCGGAGCGCGGATGTCGCGCAGACGATCGGCGCAGTCGAAGCGCATCAAGGCCTGGCACGTGGCGATGCCATCGGAGAGGTCCTTGCCGCGATCGGGGAGGTCGTTGAGCAGGAACAGGGCGACGCGCGCGAGCGGCCGCCACCATGGAGACGTGGTGAGCACGATCGTCATCGCCTGCATCGGGAAGCGCCTTTGTCTGGCGCGGTCGAGCCAGCCTTGCATCGCTGCACGGCTCTCGGGTGTGAATGTGTGGGCGGCCCCTGCCACGACAAGGCGCTCGACGAGATCCGGATGATCAGCGGCGAGGCGCAGCGCCGCAGCCCCGCCCGTCGACACGCCGACGACCATCACGGGACCGCCGAACGTCGCCCGAATCGCCGTGGCATAGTCGTTGGCAAAGTCCTCCACGGTGGCGCCCTCGGCGACTCCGGGCCGTCGCGCGAGCTGGTAGATCGTGTACCGAGACCGCAGCTCGCCGAACGCCCCGAACGCGAGCGCGCGCTCGAGCCCCTGGGGGTTCTCGTTCCTGGGAGCAAACCCCGGAAACACCACGAGCGGCGGCCCCTCGCCGGCGGCTACGTAGGGGATCCCGCCCGGGAGCACGCCATCCCGTGTCTTCATGGTGCCCCTGCGCGCGCGGATCGTCCCTGCGCCGAATTGAAATGAATAGTCATTTTCATGAATCTACGTGACGTCGCGGATCGCGTCAATCTTCGGATCGCCGCGCCACGCCTCCTCGCGCGTAGCCGTCTGCTCCCAATCGGCACGTGCGGCGTCGCTTGCCCGGGTGAGCGAGGCAGAGGCAGCACGGCTTGTGAGCTTCCCGGTCGCCCACGCGTCCGCGGCTGGCTTCGGAGCCGCTCGCCAGCGCTGAGCGAGGATGTCGACCACGCGATGGCAGCAGCCGGCTGGTCATTGTTATATGTATTACAATTTGTGAGCTTGACGGGTGGCGTGGTCCGTATAGAATATGAAATTCATTTTCATGTTCGGCAAAATCGTAACGAGCCCGACCGTCGTCCCCGACATGTGCGTTCGCCTTCGTCGCGACGGCGTTCATTTGAACTCTGCCGCGGCTGGCAGCAGAGGTCGCGCGTCGTCGCCCCTTCCGCCAGGCAAGCCGATACAGGACGTCAATCCAGAATTTGGTCCGCTCATCTTCCGCTGTATCGAGCCGGCGCTCCTGACGGGTGAGGTTCAGACAGTCGAATTCCAGATGTTCACCGGCGGAGAAGGCGCGTCCTACGAGGCGCACGTCATGCCGAGCGGTCCGGATGAGGTCCTCGTGCTCATCCATGAGATCACGAACCAGAAGCTCCTCGCGCAGGCGCTCCGCGACGCCGAGGCGCGTTTTCGGAGCCTCGAGGAGCAATCTTGGTTCGGGATGGTCATGGTCCAGCACGGCAGCCCCGTCTACGTCAGCCCCGCGCTGAGCGCGACGTTCGGTTATACCGTTGATGAGCTCATCGCGATGAATTTGCCCTTCGCGCTGATCGACGAGGAGCAGCGGCCGCTCCTCCTTTCGCTGCACGAGGGCGCGGCGAGCGTGGATCGGGGCGCGCTCTCCCCCGAGAATCAGCGCGCCTTCCGGGCTCGGCGCAAGGACGGCGCCGAGCTCTATATCGACGTGTTCGTCGCGCGAACCCTCTTCAAGGGCGCGCCCGCGATCCTTTGCGTGATCCTCGACGTGACCAGCCGGTACAACGCGCAGAGGGCCCAGCGGCTCCTCCAGGACGAGATGATCCGGATGCAAGAGAAGCTCGTGGAGGAGCTCTCCACGCCTCTCATCCCCATCAGCGACGAGATCGTGGTCATGCCCATCATCGGTGCGATGGATGATCGGCGCGCGGCTCGGATGATGGCGCGGCTCCTCGACGGCGTCGCCACGAGCGGGGCCGAGATGGTTATCCTCGATATCACAGGTATGTCCGCCGTGACGGCCGAGGCCGCCGGCGCGCTCGTCCGATGCGCGCACGCCGCCGGCATGCTCGGGGCAAGGGTGCTGCTCACCGGAATGCGCGCCGACACGGCCCGCGCGCTCCTGGAGATCGACGTCGATCTTCAGGGGATCACGACCTTCGGCACGCTGAAAGCAGCGATCGCGCATGCGATGCGTGAGCCTCGCCGGCCGCGAACGACTCCCGTCCGATAGGCTCGTCCCAGCGCTCCGGCGCGCTCGTGCACCGTCCAACGTACTGCACGACCATCGAGCGCGCCTGCTCCCCCCGGGCGCTCCCGCCCATGCGACATCGCGCCGCAGGACAACGTGTCGCATGGTCGCGCCGCATGGCAGCGCGTACACAGGCCGCATGAGACGCCGACAAATCTTGGATCTCGCCGCCGTGAGCGCCGCGCTCGCCACCCTGCAAACGCTCGGCGGGTGCGCGCAAGACGACGCCGTTCCCGGACGATCGCCCACGACACCTGGAGGAGAGGGCTCCCCGATGAAGCACATCGCCATGCTGATTTACCCGGCCTTCACCGCGCTTGACCTCATCGGTCCTCAGGCCGTGTTCAGTACGTTTGACAATGCGCGGATTCACCTCGTGTGGAAGACGCTCGACCCCGTGACGACGGATACGGGGATCACCCTCCTTCCCACGGCGACCTTCGACACGTGCCCCGAGGAGCTCGAGATCCTCTTCGTGCCGGGCGGCGTCGAGGGCACGATCGCCGTGATGAAGGACGGCGAGGTCCTCGATTTCCTCGCGGCGCGCGCGGAGCAGGCGAGCTACGTGACGAGCGTTTGCACGGGGTCGCTCGTGCTCGGCTCGGCGGGGCTGCTCCGCGGCTACCGCGCGACCACGCACTGGGCCATGCGCGAGGTGCTGCCCCTCCTGGCGGCCGAGCCCGTCGACGCGCGGTATGTCGAGGACCGCAACCGCATCACGGGAGGCGGCGTGACGTCAGGCATCGATTTCGGCCTCCGGATCGCCGCCAAGCTTCAGGGTGAGGAGGCCGCACAGCTGGCGCAGCTCGCCATCGAGTACGCCCCCGACCCGCCGTTCCAGGCGGGTACGCCCGAGTCCGCGCCCGCGGCGGTGGTCGAGCGGTTTCGCGGCATCTCCGCGCCGGCGGTCGCGCAGGCCAGACAGGCGGCGGAGCAGGCCGCGGCGCGCTGGTGAAGCGCGGCGCGCCCGTCCCCGAGGGGCCGCCGAACCGCCGCTGGCCGGACAGGGCACGTCAGCTCGTCCGGAAGGCGCGGTAGAGCTGGTCGCGCGGTCGGTCTCCCGCGGCGGCTATTGCTCCGTCGACCTCTCGGCCTCCTCGAGCGTCAGCGCCGCGCCGGGCGTCGGGGCCCCGGACAGCGCGAGCTTGCCGACGAGGAGCCCCACCACGGCCGCCACGGCCGAGGCGAGCAGGACGCCCAGCTTCGCCGCGGCCAGCATCGCGGCGTCGCCGAACGCGAGGCCCGCGATGAAGATCGCCATCGTGAAGCCGATGCCCGCGACGCAGCCCACGACCGCGATCCCGCGCCAGCCGACGCCGCGCGGCAGGGCGCAGACGCCGAGCCGGACCATCGCGAAGCTCGCGAGGAAGACGCCGAGCGGCTTGCCGGCGACCAGGCCGAGCATGACCCCGAGCAGGATCGTCCCCGAGGCCGCGTGGCCGAGCGAGGCGCCGTCGACGCGGACGCCGGCGTTGGCGAAGGCGAACAGCGGCATGATGCCGTAAGCGACCCACGGGTGGAGCGCCGCCTGGAGCCGGACCACGGGCGGCAGCGCCTCGCGCTGGGCCTGCCGGATTCGCCCGAGGGGCTTGATCAGCTCGTCCGTGCGGTAGCCGTCGCGCTTGGTGAGCGCGGCGACCCTGTCCACCGCGTCGCGCGCCGCGGCGACGAACCCGTGGCTGCCGAACCAGGAGCGCACCGGCGTCAGGAGCCCGATGACGACGCCGGCGATCGTGGGGTGGACGCCGGCGCGGAGCATGCCCCACCAGACGACAGCGCCGGGGGCCACGTAGGCGGCGGGCGAACGCACGCCGAAGCGCTGGAGCACCAGCACCGCGAGGACCCCGCCGCCCGCGACGAGCAGGCCGCTCCACGCGACGCCCGAGGAGTAGAACAGCGCGATGACGATGATGGCGCCGATGTCGTCGATGATGGCGAGCGCGAGCAGGAGCACGCGCAGGGCAGGGGGCACGCGCTTGCCGAGCAACGCCAGGACGCCCACGGCGAACGCGATGTCGGTCGCCGTGGGGACGCCCCAGCCGTTCCGCGAGGCCGGCGACGCGTTGAGCGACAGGTAGAGGAGCGCGGGCGCGATCATGCCGCCCACCGCCGCGGCGACCGGCAGCGCCGCGCGCTTGAGATCCGAGAGCTCCCCCTCGTGGATCTCCCGCCGGATCTCCAGGCCGACGACGAAGAAGAAGATCGTCATCAGCCCTTCGTTGATCCAGAAGTGGAGCGGCTGCGTGAACGCCAGCGAGCCCGCGCTGAGCGTGATCGGGACGTGCCAGAGGTGCTCGTAGGCGTCGCCCCACGGCGAGTTCGCCCACGCGAGGGCGACGGCGGACGCGATCAGCAGGACGATCCCGCTGGCGGCCTCGACGTGCAAGAAGCGCTCGATCGGGCCGAGGACGCGCTCGGCGATGCGGCGCGCGGGGGCCCAGGTTCCGGGGGCAAGCTCCTGAGAGGGGGATCGACGCAATGGACCACCGAGGCGCGAGCGACGTCGCGCGAGGGGGGAAGGCGGCCCGACCGTCCCAGGAAGACCTGTCGCGGCGCTCTGCCGCCGCGACACCCGCACGGGAGAATACTCGTTCAGGCGACCGGATCCAGCGCGAACGGGCGCGCCAGGCCGGGGGCGTCGCTCTGGCGCGGTCGGGCGCCGCCGCTCCGGCATGGCCAGGCGCATGGAGCGGATTCGAGGCGCAGGGTGGATCGTGAGCTGGCCTCGGCGCATCGTGGGGCCCGGAGGCGACGGATGACGCGAGATGCCCTGGATCGCGTCGCGGTGACGGCCTTTCTGGTCGCCCGCCACGGCGATGCTGTCTGCGACTCGGCCATCGAGATACGCCCGCTCCCCGGCGGGCTCTGCTCGGAGGTCGCGCTCGTCACCGCGCGGCTGCGCGGCGGCGCGGGGGCGCGCCGGGTCACGCTCGTGGCCAAGCTCGTGCACGGCAAGGCCGCGCGCGAGGCGGCCGTCTACCGGCGGCTCTCGACGTCCGTCGGCCGGCGCTTCTCGCCCGAGCTGCTCGGCGCGGAACGGCTCGGGCGTGAGCGCTGGCTGCTCTACCTCGAGCGGATCGAGCCGGCGCACGCCTGGCCCTGGGCCGACAGCGGGCACACGGCCCGGGTGCTCGAGCGGTTGGCGCGCCTCCACGAGGAGACGGCGCAGGGCGCCGCGCTGCCGGCCTGGGACTACGAGGCCGAGAACCTGGCCATGGCGCGGGATACCCTCTCGTTGGCCGAGCGCCTGCCCCGCGGCGAGGTCCCGGCGCTCGCCCGGGCGCTGCCCGCGCTGCGGCGGGTCGTTTCGGCGCTGCCCGCGATGCGCCGCCAGCTCCTCGCGTTCCAGCCGCTCGGCCGCGCGGTGATCCACGGCGACGTGCACCCAGGCAACGTCATGGTCCGCCGGCGCGACGGCGTCGTGGAGCCGGTGCTGCTCGACTGGGCGCGCGCGCGGATCGGCTCGCCGCTGGAGGACGTGAGCTCGTGGCTCCAGGCCCTCGGTTACTGGGAGCCGGAGGCGCGGCGCCGCCACGATACGTTGCTCGCCGGCTACCTCTCGGCGCGCGGGCTCGCCCCCGCGCTGACCCGGCCGCTGCGCGACGCGTACTGGTTCGCGGCCGCGTCCAACGCGCTCGCGGGCGCGCTCGGGCACCACCTCGCGATGGCCTGCCGCGAGAGCGCGCCCGGCGCGCTCGAGGCCGCGGCACGGAACGCGGCGGACTGGCTGCGCGTCATCCGCCGGGCCGACGCGTGCTGGAGCTGAGGTGCTCGCGGTCGTCGAAGCGCAAGAGGACGCCGCGCTCGCCCTGCCACGAGAGCGACGTGAGGCTGCCGTTGCCCGGTCGGAACGGCTCCCAGCGCGCGGGCGGGACGCCGTGCAGCGCCCCGAGGATCTGGCCGATGACGCCCGCGTGCGTGACCACGAGCACGCGCTGCCCCGGGTGCGCCGCGGCGATCGCCGCGATCGTCGCGAGGCAGCGCGCGCGGAGCTCCCGGTAGCTCTCCCCGCCTGGCCAGCGGAAATCGTCGTCGGCCTGGCGCAGGTGCGCCTCCCAGAGCGGGGCGTGGCGCGCCTTGACCTCCTCGATCGGGAGGCCGTCCACGTCGCCGCAGCCGATCTCGCGCAGCCCGTCGTGGGGGCGGACCGGGCCCCACGCGCCGGCCGCGATCCGCGCCGTCTCGAGCGCGCGGCGCAGCGGGCTGGAATACACGGCGTCGAACGCCGGGCCTCCGGCGAGGCGGCGGCGCAGCGCCTCGGCCTCCTCACGCCCTCGCGCGTCGAGCGGCGTGTCGGTCCACCCGCTCATCGGCGTCGTGGGGCCGGCGCCGTTACCGGCGGTGTGGCCGTGGCGCACGAGGACCAGGAGAGAGGGGCGCATGGGTCGGACCGGAGCAGGGGCGCTCGGCCCGGAAGCTAGCGTGAGCCGCGGCCGGATCGAGCGCCGCGCGCGACGGCTCACCCTAGCGCCGTGGTCGCCCGGCGGTGCGAGCGAGCAGGGTCGGCGCGGGCGCGCTTCGCCGCGCTGTTCATCATTGGCGATGGCCCCTAGACTGGCGTGACGGTCGATGGCCACCTGCCCCGCGTGTCGCTCGGTCTATCCGGAGGATGTGGCGACCTGTCCGGAGCACGGGGACGCGCTGCTGCCGGACGAGGCGTTCTTCGAGGACGACGCGCAGCTGGCGCCGGGCACGATGCTCGGCGAGTACCGCGTCGAGCGGCTGCTCGGCGCGGGGACGTTCGGCGACGTCTACGCGGGAGAGCACCCCCTCATCGGCAAGCGGGTCGCGATCAAGGTGCTGAACCGGCGGTTCGCGTCCGATCCGACCGTCGTCTCGCGCTTCGTCGGCGAGGCGCGCGCGGTGAACCGCATCCGGCACCGCAACATCATCGACATCTTCTCCTTCGGCGTCGTCGACGGGCGGCACTACTTCGTCATGGAGCTGCTCGACGGGCTCACGCTCGGCGCGCTGATCCGGCGCGAGGGGCGCCTCTCGCCGGGCCGCGCCGTCCCCATCCTCGAGGGCATCGCCGACGCGCTCGACGCCGCGCACGCGGCGGGGATCACGCACCGCGATCTGAAGCCCGAGAACATCTTCGTGGCGATCGAGAAGGGCGGCCGCTACTTCCCCAAGCTGCTCGATTTCGGCGTGGCGAAGCTCGCCGACGAGGCGCTCGCCCACAAGACGGCCACGGGGGTCGCCGTCGGGACGCCCGCGTACATGTCGCCCGAGCAGGTCCGCGGCAAGGGCGTCGACCATCGCTCGGACATCTACGCCCTCGGCGTGATCGCCCACGAGGTGCTCACGGGAACGCTCGTTTTCCAGGGCGAGTCGATGATGGACGTGATGATGATGCACCTCCTCCACCCGCCGCCGCGGGCGTCGGAGGTCTGCGCGGACCTCCCGCCCGAGCTCGACGCCCCGGTGACGGCGATGCTGGCGAAGCGCGCCGAGGATCGCCCGCGGTCGGCGGGCCAAGCGGTCCAGGCGTTCGTCGAGCAGGTGCGCAAGCTCGGCCTCAATGGGCTCGACAGCGCGGGCGCCTCGCGGCCCAGGGGCAGCGCGCGCGTGGTGTCCGTCGGGTCGCAGGACGTCAGCTCCGAGGCGGCGACCGACGTGGTCGAGGCGCTCGATCCGGAGGAGGGCAGCGGCGCTGACGGGGGCGGCGCGTCCCGGAGCGGCGCCTCCGGGAACGGCGGCTCCTCCGGCACGCTGCGCAGCCCTGGCGGGAGCGGGGCCGTCGCGGCGGGGCGCACGCAGCCCATGCCGCCGGGCCCGGTGGCGCCCGCCGAGATCGGCCAGACGGCGGCGTTCGCCCCGCCCGCCGAGCCCGCCCGGACGGCGGCGTTCGCCCCGCTCGCCGAGCCTGTTCGGGCGCCGAGGACCAGCGCCCGCCGCGCCGGGGTGCTCGCGGTGCTGCTCCTCGGCGGCACCATGGCCGGGGCGATCGCGTGGCTCCGCCCTGGCGGCGACGCTGCCTCGACCCGCGATGCCGCCCCGACAGCGGCCACGGGCGCGCCGCTCGGCGCTGCAGACGCCACCGGCGGGCCGTCCAGCACCCAGGGCCCCCTCGGCGCGCCGCTGGCCGGCGCGGGCGCCACCGGCGTGCCGTCCGGCGCCGCGGATCCTTCCGGCGCGCCGCCCGTCGCGGGCGCCGCGCCCCTCGGTCCCCAGGCGGCTCCGGGAGCAGCCGCGGGTGGACCGGCGCCGACCGCGCCGGTCGCCGGGGCGGCCAGCACTGCGTCCACCACGGCGCCGTCGGGCGTCCGGGCGACCCGACCGCGCAAGCACCACACCGATCTGGAGAAGCCGGCGTTCGACAGCCTCCGCGGAGCACCCTGACCATGAAGGCATCTCACGGAGCGTCGATCGTCCTGGCGATCGCGGCGGCTGGCTGCGCGAACCTCTCGCTGCTCGAGGAGGACGTCTGCGGCAACCGCGTCGTCGAGGCGCCGGACGAGGCCTGCGACGGGCAGGAAGGCTGCGGCGCGCCCGGGAGCGCGCACCAGTGCCGCTACCTCTGCGGGGGCGCCGAAGGGTTCGTGTGCCCCGGCGGCTACGGGTGCGGCGCGGACGGCGTCTGCCGGCGGCCCACGGGCGTGTTCGAGGAGCTCTCGGCGCGCACCATGGTCACGGCGATGGAGCTCTCGGCCGGCGACATCAACGCCGACGGCTGCGACGAGCTCGTGCACACGACGCTCGAGAGCACCACGATCACGGCGCTCCCCAGCCAGGCGCCTGGGCTGTGCGCGCAGGCGGAGCAGGCGCTCCCGATCGCCCGGGCGCCGTCGAGCGAGGAGACGTCGCCCGCTCCGATCCTGCGCGACCTCACGAGCGACGGCCAGCTCGAGCTCATCGTCGCCGGCCGCGGGGACGTGGTCTCCGCGCCGGGGGGCGCCGCGAACGGCCTCTTCGTGTTCTCCGCCTCGGAGAGCGCGGCCATGGCGCCCACGCTCTACGCGACCACGCGCCTCGACAGCGAGGCCGCGCGCCTCCTGTCGGCGCGGCTGCGCGGCCGCGACGCCGCGCTGATCTTCCTCGGAGCAGCCGCCGCGACGGGGGGCCCGAACGGCGGCGGTACGGGCGGCGAGCCGCCGGCGAGCGGCGGCCCCGGCCGTATCGCGGTGATGTCGGACCCGGCCATGACGCCGCAGACGCTCGACGGCGACGTCGTGGCCCCCGGCGACATCGCGGCCGCGGTCGCCGCCGATCTGGACGGAGACACCGCCGCGGACCCGGAGCCCTGCGACGAGGCGATCGTGGCGAAGCGGGGCGACGATCGGATCCGCATCTACGCCGTCTGCGGCCCCGCGGGCGCGAGCGCGCTCGCGGCGCTGCCCGAGGTGCAGCTCGGCGGCGGCGCGAGGATCCGCGACGTCAACGCGTCGCTCGCCGTGCACGATCAGAACGGCGACGGCTTCCTCGACATCGTCGTGAACGCCATCCGCGACGACCGCGGCGAGCTCCACGTCGCGTACGGCCTCGGCGACGGGCGCTTCCACTCGACGCCGAGCCTTCCGTCGAGCGGCTCGCCCGACCAGCGCACGGGCGCGCTCTCGCTCGACGACGTGGAGCTCGAGGCCGCGCTCGCCGATCCGGACCGGATCTTCGTCGCCGGCGACTTCGACGCAAACCGCCCCGGGCCAGAGCTCGTGCCGCTCGACTGCCGCCCCAGCGCGCCGTTCCAGTCTCCGGTCTGCGGCTCGATCGGCGGAGGGTGCGAGGCGATCGCCGCCGACGTGAACGCCGACGGCCACCTCGATGTCGTCGCCACCGAGACGCAGCTGCCCGACATCACGGTCTACACCGGCGCCTCGGACGGCACGTTCTACACGCAGCGCGTCGCGACGCAGTGCCCGCCCCACTACCTCGCCGTCGGCGACTTCGACGGCGACCGGGTGAACGACATCGCCTACTTCGATCAGCAGGCGCGGCCGTCGTCGCCGCAGCCCTCGACCCGGCTCGACATCGCGTACGGCAACGCCTTCGCCGCGCCCTCCGCGCCGGCCGGGCACGGCCGCCTCGATCTCGCCAGCGGCCTCGTCGCGGGCCGCGTGCTCCAGGAGGCCACGGGAGCCCAGCTCTTCGCGTTGCGCGGTCTCCCGCGGCCGCCCGACGCGCCGGTGGGCTCCGGCTCCGGGCTGGCGCTCATCGAGGGGGGCCGCGATCGCCTCATCCGCGCGCCGTTCTACTTCGCCGCGCCTCCCGGAGCGCCGGAGGGCATGCCGCCTGGTCCTGGCGCGCCGAGCTCCATCCTGCCCGTGCGGCTCCTCGGCGTCGCGGGCGGCATGTTCGCGGTCGGGGCCGACGGCGAACCCCAGCAGCGCCTCGCCGCGATCACGGAGCTCGCCGTCGAGGGCGCGCCCGGTCCCGTGCCCGAAGGCACGCAGATCTGGCTGATCTCCGTCTCACCGGAGGGGGACAACCTGCGCGCCGAGGCGTCCGGCCGGCCCGGCGAGGGGGCGCCGCCGTGCGAGGCGTGCGTGCTCGCGCCGATCGACACCGACGGCGACCGCCGGGACGAGCTCGTGTGGCTGAACGACGGCGAGCTCGCGCTGTACGCGGCTGACGGCGAGAAGCTGGTCGAGGCGGCCCGGCAGGAGACGGCGCACGTGTTCAAGGCCATCGTGGAGGACGTGAACCCACCGAAGTACGCGCCGCGCCCGCTCGTCGCGGATCTGGACGGCGACGGGCGGCAGGATCTCCTCGCCCGCGCGGAGAGCGGCGAGATCGTCGCGCTCTGGGGCCGCGCTGGCGGGGGCTTCGACGAGACGGCGCTCATCGCGCCGGAGCCTTGCGAGGGCGACCAGGTCTGCGCGGGCCTCGCCGTGGCGCTGCTCGACGCCGACGCCGACGTCGCGCTCGAGGTCGCCGTGGCCGGGCCCGGGCGGCTCGAGCTCTACGATCTCGACGCCGGCGCGCGGGCGCTGCGCCGCATCGAGACCGCGTTCCCCGGGCCTCCGCCGGAGGCCGGCAGCGATTTCGTCGCGCTGGTCGCGGGCGACGTCGATGGGGATGGCGTCGACGATCTCGCGGTGGGGATGAGCTCCGCCTTCCTGAAGGTGTTCCGCGGCAAGCCGGTGCTGCAATGAGGGCGGCGGTGCGTTTCTTCGGTCCGTTGCTCGCCTGGGCCTCGCTGAGCCTCGCCGCGGCGCCCGCCGCGGCCCAGGCGGGCGCGCGCCCGACGCCCGAGCAGGTGGCGCAGGCGGAGAGCTACTTCAACGCCGGCGCGCAGGCCTACGAGGCGGGCCAGTACCAGGTCGCCGCGGAGGCGTTCCTGGAGGCGCACGAGCGCGTGCCGAGCCCGTCGCTCCTGTTCTCGGCGGCGCAAGCGTTCCGGCGGCAGCACCTCACGGAGCCGTCGCCGGATGCGCTGCGCCGCGCGATCGCCCTCTACCGCGAGTACCTGCGCCAGGATCCGAAGGCGACGCGCCGCGAGGAGGCGGTGACGGCCCTTGGGTCGCTCGTGCCGCTGGAGGCGCGGCTCCCCGGCGAGGGCGCGGAGGCGGCGGGCGGCGAGGGCGCGACGGCGCCGGGCGGCGGCGCCGCGGCGGCCGCGAGGCCGGCGGCGGGCGGGACGCGGCTCCTGCTGTCGTCGCCGGCCGAGGGGGCCCGGGTGTCGGTGGATGGCCAGCCGTTCGTCGCGGCGCCGCTCGTGGCGCCGGTCGCTCCTGGCCCGCACCGCGTGCGGGTGCAGGCGGCGGGGCACGACGAGGAAGAGCTCACGGTCGTCGCGGTCGCCGGTGAGCTGATGCCGCGGCACGTCGTGCTGCGCGTGAAGCCGGCGCAGCTGCGGGTGACGGGCACGGGCGGCGCGCGCATCGCGGTGGACGGGCAGGTGAGGGGGACGGTGCCGACGGCGGGCGCGATCGCGATCGAGCCGGGGGTTCATGGGGTCGAGGTCTCGCTGCCTGGCTACGAGCTCTTCCGGCGGGAGCTCCGCGTGACGCGCGAGCAGGCCGTGGGGCTCGACGCCAACCTGCGCATGACGTCCCGCCGCGTCGCCGCGTGGACGGTGCTCGGCGTCGGCGCGGCGGGCGCCGTCGCGACCGGCGTGCTCGGGGGCCTCGCTCTCGCGAGCCAGAGCGAGGCGGTCGAGCTGCGGGACAGGAAGGACGCGGGCTCGCTCACGCCGTCGGAGCGGGATCGCTACAACGCCGCGGTCGACGCGCGCGGCAGTCTCGGCGCGGCGGCGGCCGTCGCCGGCGGGGTGTCGCTCCTGGCCGCCGCCGTGGGGTTCGGGCTCTTCGCGTTCGACGAGCCGAAGGGCCTTGGCGCCGCCGCTCCCGCTGCCCCGCCGCCGAGGGATCCCGGGGTGGACGCGGAGTTCACGGTGGGGTGGCTGTCCGCCGGCGTGCGAGCGCGCTTCTAGTCGAGTCGGAGCCCGACGGCGCGCATGTGGGCCTCGCGATGACCTATCGACTCTGACCCTCTGTTTTCCATCACGGAACGCGCGCGCCCCGGAGACAGTCACGGGCATGAAGCGCTCCTCGTTGATCGTGCAGGCTGCTCTCGTCCTCCTCGCGTGCGCCTGCGGTGACGGAGGTGATGTCGGCGGCCAGGGCGGCCAGGGGGGCCAGGCGAGCGGAGGTCCGTCCACCGGCACGACAGGCGCCGGCGCAGGCTCGTCCGCCAGCACGGCGGGCGCCGGCGCAGGCTCGTCCGCCAGCACCACGGGCGCGGGCGCGGGCGGAGGTCTCGGCCCCCACGTCCCTGAGACGAGCACGCCGACGCGCGGCGGGACGATGACGTTCACGAACATCGGCGCGACCGGCTGGTGGCCCCGCCGCATCGACCGCGAGCCGGGCGACCCGGCGTGCGACTACAAGGACGGCGACGACACCTGGGGCGGGCACTGCTGCATGACGGAGCATCACACGACGAGCGACGAGCTCGCCCCGTTCGATGAAGAGATGACCCTCATCATGAAGGCGATCCGCGTGAAGCAGCTCGCCGTCTATCAGCCTGGCAGCGACCCTGCCGCATGGCAGATGGTCTCGTCGTGGGACGCGAAGGTCGGCGCGGGCTCCAATCTGCTCGTCACGGAAGGGCAGAACACCTCCGCCGACTTCACGGGCGACCTCACGAAGAAGGACTGCGTCACGTACTTCACGCAGAACAAGCCCTTCGCGTGCGGTGACGGCAAGGATTATTACTGTCCCGACGATCCGGGCATCATGCACCTCGGCTGGGCGGGCTCGAAGCTCGTTGTCTTCCTGGCGTCGATGACGTTCGACGACGCGGGCGTCGAGAAATGCGACGGTGATGGGCAGGGCCACCCCGGCCCGTGGGTCGCGTTCGTCGCGTCCGAGCTCATTCGCGACGGCGGCCGCAAGTGGAACGGGCTCTGCAACTGCTACTCGAAGACGGGCACCGTCGGCGACGGCTGCGGCGAGATCAACGTGTTCGAGGTCGTGATGGACAACAACGAGTACAGCAACCGCGAGTTCATGAGCACCGGTGTCCGCTCGTACCAGGAGGGGCACATCGGCGGCAGCGTCTGCGGGACCGGCTGTGATCGTGACGAGTTCGCCGAGGATGTCGAGGTGGTGGATGCGTGCGCGCAAAAGGCCTACGACAAGGGGCCCGTCATCGAGGCCGGCGGGCCCTCGGACGGCTGCCCCACGTGGCGCCGGCCCAGCGGCGATCGCTACTTCATGATCCTGCTCGATGAGGCGCAGCGCACGATCCAGGTCGCGGTCATCCACCCCGAGAGGATCCCCTCCGCCGCGGCCGAGATGCTCCCCGATCTGCCGGGCGGGCTCTCGCGCGGCTCGATCGACGCCATGCTCTCGATGCGCCTGCCCGAATGAGCCCCATGAAACCGAGGAACACGATGCACAATCTCCGTCAGCTTCCGGTGCGGTGGGTCTTCATCGCCGCGATCGCGTCCTTCGCCGGCGTGCCGGCGTGCTCTGGCAGCGACGACGAGTCACAGGCGTCGTCGGGGTCGAGCGGCGCCGGCGCAGGTAGCGCGAGCAGCAGCGGCGCAGCAAGCTCGAGCGGCGCCGGCGCAGGTAGCGGGAGCAGCAGCGGCGCAGCAAGCTCGAGCGGCGCCGGCGCGGGCAGCGCGAGCAGCAGCGGCGCAGCAAGCTCGAGCGGCGGCGGCGCAGCAAGCTCGAGCGGCAGCGGCGGCCCTGTGCCGGAGGGCTGCAAGCGCGGCCTCGCGTATGGCTATCACTCGAAGGCGGACATGGATGTCCTCTCCCCGGCTGTGTCCTGGTGGTACAACTGGACTCATGTGCCGGACGAGGGGGTCCGGCCCGACCATTACAGGACGCTCGGCGTCGAGTACGTACCGATGGTGTGGGGCGGGGGCAACCTCGACAGCGCCGCCGCCGGCCGAATCGCCTCCGAGATCCCCGAGGGGGCGAGGTTCCTGCTGGGGTTCAACGAGCCGAACTTCGGGGCGCAGGCTGACCTTTCCGCGGCCGAAGCCGCGGCGCTCTGGCCGCACGTCGAGGCGGTGGCCGACGCGCGCGGCCTCGCGCTCGTGTCGCCGGCCGTGAACTTCTGCGGCGGCGATTGCCAGGAGACCGATCCCTTCAAGTACCTGGACGACTTCTTCGCCGCGTGCAGCGGGTGCCGGGTCGATTACATCGGCATCCACATCTACACCGGCTGCAAGGGAGAAGGCGACAACCAGGCCCAGTGGCTCATCAACCACGTCGAGACGTACAAGTCACGGTTCGACAAGCCCCTCTGGCTCACGGAGTTCGCCTGCGACAGCGCGGGCTCCCTCGCCGAGCAGAAGGAGTTCCTGGTCGACGCGCTGGCGTACCTCGAGAACGAGCCCCGGATCGCGAAGTACGCGTGGTTCTCGGGCCGCGCCGACAACGTCCGGCACGCGAGCTTGCTCGGCGACGACGGCGAGCTCAACGAGCTCGGTCAGGCCTACGTCAGCGCGCCGCAGCACGCGTGCGGAGCCTCGACGGAGTGAGCGTGACGCGGCGGGCGGCCGGTCGCCTGCGCGCTCTCCCGCCGTGGCCACCGCGCCGCGGCGTCCGGGATCCGCCGCCGCTCGCCCCTCGGGCGGCGTCGGCGCGGCAGGCCCGCGCCGCAACGCGTCGGTGCGAATGGGGGCGGAGACGCGAGCGTGAGGCTCGAAGGCGCGGTCATGCCGCGCCACCAGCTCCGGTCCCCGCCGGGCGCGGGCCTCGCGCTCGCCGACGATCGTCGACGCTCGCCGCGCCAGTTTGTGATTGACGCCGAACATGTGAGCGTTCACATTCGGCGCTCCGAAGCTTCTTTTGCCTTCCCCTGGATGGGCCGCCATGCGCACCGGGTCTTGCGTCCTTCTGCGCGTTCACCTTGACGGTCGCGCCGTGGCTCCGGACGAGGCGCATGCCGGGGGAAAGGAGGAGCAGCAGTTGGGCTCGGCTGGGGTGACATCAGGGCGCACTCCAGGCGCGGAACATCTGGCAACCACCTGTCCGCCAATCTCGCCGTTCGCCGTCGTCGGCATCGAGTGAGCGCTTCGCGCAGACGTAACGCAACCAGAGGGGCATCGTGCACTACGAAAAGAAAGCCGTCAGTCGCTTCCATGTCTTCTGTTTGCTCTCGAGCGTCGCGATGCTGGCGTGCAGCGAAGAGAGCGGCGACGCGGCACAAGCTGCGGGCGCGAGCAGCTCGAGCGTGTCGGCCGCCAGCGGGGCGTCGACCGGCGTAACCGCTGGGTCGGGCAGCGCTTCCGGCGGCACGAGCAGCGGCGAAGCAGCCAGTAGCGGCGGAGCGACCGCCGGCGCCGGTGGAGCGGGCTCGGGTGGAACGGGCGGCGCGGGCGGCGCCGGGACAGGTGAGGCCGGCGGGGGCGGGGGCGGAGGTGGCGGTGATGCGGTGAAGTCCGCGGGCTGCGGCAAGATGCGCACGCTTCAGAACGGCGCCGGCACCGTGCAGAGCGGCGGGAAGAGCCGCAAGTACACCCTGCACGTCCCCGACGATTACGACAACGGCCACCCGTACCGGCTCATTCTCTCCTTCCACGGGGCCACGGGCAACAGCGGCCAAGTCGCGCCCTCGTATTTCGGGCTCTGGTCGCTCTCCGAAGGGAGCACCATCTTCATCGCGCCCGACGCTGTCGGCGGGTTCTGGTCAGCCGACGACGATGTGACCTTCGTCGACGACATCCTCGAGCAGGTCACGGGTGATCTCTGCATCGACACCTCGCGCATCGAGCTCGAAGGCTTCAGCCAGGGGGGTGCCATGGCGTGGACGCTGGCCTGCGCGCGTCCGGACGTTTACCGCGCCGCGGTGGTCCACTCCGGCGGCGGTCTCCCCCGGCCGGCGAGCTGTCAGCCGGTCGCCTTCATGTCTTCGCTGGGTCAGCAGGAGAGCGGCGGAGCCGGACAAACCTCCAACAGCGATTTCTTCGCCAAGCAAAATGGATGCATGGTGGAGGCCCTGGCCAAGGCGCCCAGAGGTGGCCACGCCTGCTCGGACTACAAGGGCTGCTCCGCGGGGCACCCCACCCGCTGGTGTGACTACGACGGCGGTCATACTCCGTCGCCGAACGACGGCGGGCAGCAGATGTCGTGGATGCCCCAGGAAGTATGGACGTTCCTGAGTCAGTTCTAGAACACCAATCGTGTTGAAACCCGGAGAGATTTCACAGGGAGGCGAGGAGGCGGGGAGGAAGACAAAAAGAATCTCTCCTTCTCGCCGTCTCTCGCTCCCCGCCTCCTCGCCTCCCTGTGAAATTTCTGCTTTTTCTCAGGGTTTCAACCACTTTGTCGCTCCAGAGTGCGCGAAACAAAGCGGTACTGGCTCGCGTGCCAGGTTGTCGTTGACATGGAGTCTCTGTTCGATGGACCAATTCAAAAGTCACGTCCTCGGGCTCGCGTCGCTCTCGTTGGCGCTGCTCGTTGCGCTGCCTGCGCGCGGGGCATCGCTACAAAAAGTCAACCAGAGCGAATGGGGGGCGGACGGCCTGCCCAGCTATGTCAACATGTACATTTACGTGCCTGACAAGCTGGCGACCAAACCGCCCATCGTCGTCGCTCCCCATCATTGTCAGGGAAATGGCCAGGGGACGTTCAGCGAGATGTCGAGCCTGGTTTCCATAGCGAACACCAGCGGCTTCATCATGATCTTCCCGGAGGCCACCGGGCAGAACTGCTGGGACGCGGGATCGACGAGATCGCTCGCCCACGGCGGCGGCGGCGACACGGGGGCCATCGTCCAGATGGTGAAATACACGCTGGCGAAGTACAGCGGCGATGCGGGCCGCGTGTACTCGGTCGGCGGGTCATCGGGCGGCATCATGACCGAGGCGCTGCTCGGCGTGTACCCCGACGTGTTCATGGCCGGCGTGTCGCTCATGGGCGTTCCGTGTGGCTGCTGGGCCGAGGGCTACAACGACGTCACCGGGACGGGGAGCTCGGCCCAGTGGAGCGGGCCCTGCGGGGGCGGCAACGTCACGAAGACCGGGCAGCAGTGGGGAGACCTCGTTCGTTCGTACTATCCCGGCTACACCGGCCATCGCCCGCGCCTGCAGCATTGGCATGGCACCGCCGACACGATCCTCAGCTACAAGAACATGGCTGAAGACGTCAAAGAGTGGACGAACCTCCTGGGGTTGAGCGAAACCCCGGATGGGACCGACACGCCAAAGCGCGGAACCACGCGCCAGTCCTGGAAGAGCTCTTGCGGCTACACGGTCTATGAGGCCTTTTCGATGGACGGCGTCGGGCACGCTGTGCCGTTCGACGGACCCGCCGTCGCCGCTTATTTCGGCCTCGATACGGCCGGTGGTCAGGATCCAGAGACGGCAGCTTGTCCCGGCGCTGTCCCCGGCGGCAGCGACACCGGAGGCGCAGGTGGCGCGGCCGGAGCCGGAGGCGCGGGTGGCGAGCCCGGAGCCGGAGGCGCGGGGGGCGAGCCCGGAGCCGGAGGCGCGGGGGGCGAGCCCGGAACCGGAGGCGCGGGCGGGGTCATGGTAAGTGGCTCAGGCGGCAGCGCAGGCAGCGGCGGCGCGATGGACACCGCGTCCGGGGGGGCGAACGGACAGGACGCCAGCTCGGGAACCGGCGACTCGACAGGAGGAGAAAGCTCCAGCTCCGGCTGCAGCTGCGCCGTGGGCAACGACACGAGCGACTCTGGCGCCCAGGCGGGCTTCCTCCTCGCGGCGCTGGGGTTGCTGCTCGGTCGCCCGAAGCGCCGCCCGCGCTGAGCGCGCTGGAAGACCCCCGGCCGCGCCGCATCGTGGTCTCACTTGCGGTAGGCCACCCGCCACACGGTGTTGCTCTGGTCGTCGGTCACCAGCAGCGCGCCGTCCTTGGCCACCGCGACGCCGACCGGACGACCCCACACGTCGCCGGTGCTCGTGACGAAGCCGGTCATGAAGTCTTCGTAATATCCCGCCGCCTTGCCGTCCTTGACCGGGATGCGGATCACCTTGTATCCGGTGCGCCGCGAGCGGTTCCACGAGCCGTGCTCCGCCGCGAAGATGTGTCCCTGGTAGTCGGCCGGGAACTGCTGGCCCGTGTAGAAGCAGAGGTCGAGGGAGGCCGAGTGCGACTGGATCAGCACGTCCGGCACGACGACCTTGTCCCGGAGCTCGGGGCGCTTGCCCTCGTGCCGCGGATCCTGATGCCCGCCGAGGTAGTACCAGGGCCAGCCGTAGAAGCCGCCCTCTTGCACGCGCGTCACGTAGTCGGGGACCAGGTTGTCGCCCAGCTCGTCGCGCTCGTTCACGCTGGTCCAGAGCGCGCCCGTCGCCGGCTCGATGGCCAGGCCGACCGGGTTGCGGATGCCTGACGCATGGAGCGCCTCGTTCTTGCCGTCGGGCGTGAAGGCCAGGATGCACGCGCGGCGGATCTCGTCGTCGTCGTCATCGACGTTGGAGCGGGAGCCCACGGACACGAACATTCGCTGGTTGTCCCTGCTGAAGACGATATCGCGGGTCCAGTGGCCGCCGCCGCCCACCGCCTCCTTGCCCGAGGGGATGTTGGTGACCAGCGCCTCGGCCGGGCCGCTGGCCCTGGTGTCGCCCGCCTTGTAAGGGAACCGCACCACGCTGTCGGTGTTCGCGATGTAGACGTGCGTCGGCGCCTCGGTCCCGCTCGGATAGAAGGCGATGCCGAAGGGGCGGTTCAGGTCCTCGGCGTAGACGCTGCGGACATCGGCCTTACCGTCGCCGTCCGTGTCCCGGAGCACCTGCACCCGGTCCGCCGCGCTCTCGGCCACGAACACGTCGCCGTTCGGCGCCACCTGCACGACGCGCGGCTTCTCCAGACCCGTGGCGAGCTCGGTGACGGTGAATCCCGACGGGACTTTGGGGAACGCACCGGCTGGACGATCTGCCTTGCTCGGGCTGTTGGTCACCGACTCGCCCTCGTTGGGCGCGGGGAGGTCGGCGACGGTGATCTTGCGCTTCACGCCCGGCGCGTCCGTTGTCCAGTCGCCCAGCGCGTCGGCGCCGGTGAGGATCCTGTCGGTGGGCGCTGGCTGCGGTGTGACCTCGGCGCGCTTGGGCGAGCAGGAGGCCAGCGCGCCCGCGCCGGCGAAAACCAAGAGCACCTGAGCCGCCCCGCGCCGGGCCCACGGGCGACCTGAGATTCGGTTGTCCATGGACTCGGGTTGCCATTCGGCTGCTCCTCTGTCCACCGCTCCACCGCTCCTCTGGACCGATGAGCCCGCCGATCTCCTCGCCTCGCGCCACGAGCAGACGGGGGAGCGCCCCTCCATCCAACTCCGGCTGCCGCCCCGGTGGCCGGCTACCTACCAGTCCGCCTCGATCACCCCTCCGGTGTACTGCGTGCTGGCCGGCGTGTACTGGTGCACCTCGAACTTGTTGCCGTCGGGGTCCGCCAGCCAGATCTGGTACGTGTTGTCGCAGCCGAGCTTCTTCTCGGTGAACGGGACGCCGCGGCTCTTCAGCGTCGCCATCACGGCGTCCATGTCGTCGGTCTCCAGGCAGAAGTGGGCGATCCCGGTATTGACCACCTCGCCGAGGTTCCGGTCCTCGAACATCTCCATATAGTTGCCGTCGGCGATCTCGAGGTAAGCGCCGAACGGCGCGCCTTCGCGGGTGAAGCTGAACTTGGTGGCGAACCCGAGCTTGCCGTAGAAGTCGACCGAGCGCTGCAGATCCCTCACGTTGAGACAGACGTGCGCGATGCGTTTGAACATGGGGAGGGCCTCCGCGACGGCGCCGGGGTAGGGGAGCGGCGCGTGCGGCCGAGGATACCTCACCCGGAGGCCCCGGCGCGACGGCGGCGCTTCGCCGTCCCCGTTCGCCTCAGCGCAGCCCGAGCCGCTTCGCGAGGTGGTGCAGGTTGCTGCGGTGCATCCCGAGCGATCGCGCCGCGGCGGCCCAGTTGCCGTCGTGCTGCGCCACGGCCCGCTCGATGAGCCCGCGCTGGAACGCGTCGACCTGCTCGTTCAGCGGCGCCGCCGCCGCGGCGGGCGTCGCCTTCTCCGCGTCGTCCTCGCGCGGCGCGGGCTCCGCCGCCGCGGCGACGTCGACCCCGAGGTGGGCTGGCTTGACGACCACGGGCGCCCCGCGGGGCACGCCCCGCGACGCCTGCAGCACCATCCGGAACACCGTGTTCTCCAGCTCGCGCACGTTCCCCGGCCAGGCGCCGCCCGCGAGCAGCTCGCGCGCCGCCTTCGTCAGCCGCACCGGCCCGACGCCGAGCCGCGCGCGCGCCTCGTCGCAGAAGTGGCCGGCGAGCAGCGGGATATCGCTCCTCCGCTCGCGCAGCGGCGGCACCGCGAGGCGATAGACGTTGAGCCGGTGGAACAGGTCGGCCCGGAAGCGCCCCTCGGCCACCTCCCGCTCGATATCGCGGTTCGTTGCCGCCACGACGCGCACGTCGACGCGCAGCGACCGATCGGCGCCGACCCGCTGCACCTCGCCCTCCTGCAGCGCCCGCAGCAGCTTCGGCTGGATCGACAGCGGCAGCTCGCCGATCTCGTCGAGGAGCAGCGTGCCCTTGTCCGCCACCTCGAGCTTCCCCGGCCGGCTCTGCTCCGCCCCGGTGAACGCGCCGCGCACGTGCCCGAACAGCTCGCTCTCCGCCACCGACTCGGGCAGCGCCGCGCAGTTCACGTGGAGCAGCGGCTCGCCCCGCCGCCCCGACGCCGCGTGGACGGCGCGCGCCACGAGCTCTTTCCCCACGCCCGTCTCGCCCGTGATCAACACCGTGAGATCCGACGGCCCCACGAGCGCGATCTCGTCGCGCAGCCGCTGCATCGCCGGGCTCGTCCCGAGCAGGCTCGCGCCCCGCTCCCGCTCCGCCGCCCGCCGGAGATCGTCGGCGACCAGGCCGAGCCGCTCGGCGCTGTGCTCGAGCGCGTCGATGAGCTGGCTCGTGCGCACCGCCGCGCCGGCCAGCGCGCCCAGCCAGGAGAGCGTCGCCGCGTCGACCCCCTCGAAGGCGCGCGGGTCGCGCGCGTCGGCCGTCAGGAGCCCGATGAGCGTGCCCTCGACCCGCAGCGGACACCCGAGGCACGCGTGCACGTGCGCCAGCGCGGTCGCGTCCGACGCGAGCAGCCCGTCGAACGGATCCGGCAGCTCGGTGTCCGGCGCGAAGCGCACCGGCGCCTCGGCGTGGCAGAGGATGTCGAGCCGAGGGTGCGCCTTCGTGCAAAACGTGCGCCCCAGCGCCTCCGGCGCGAGCCCGTGCGCCGCGAGCGGCACCAGCACGCCGTCCTGATACCGCATCAGGCACGCCGCATCACACGGCACCACGTGCCGCACCGCCTCGAGCAGGCGCCGGTACCGATCCTCGGCGCCCAGCGACGTCGTGAGATCGAGCGCGACCGACAGCAGCGCCTCCAGGTTCGGCTTCGCCATGTTGTCGATTGTACAACGTGGTTGTTGATTTGACAACGCACGGATGTTGCGAAAACCGCAACATCACCCGCCTGGAGGCACGAAACGGAGGGGCGCGCGGGAGCGGCACGCCGGCTGCTTCATGGCCGGGCGTCACGACCGGAGCCCTTGAGGTCGCGCCGCGGAGGCGCGGGCGCGCCGGGGCTCACGCGAACAACGAGGTCGCTATGCATAACCTACGACGACTCTGGCTGGCGCTCGCCGCCGTCATCACCGCTGGCTTCTTGATACTCGGCTTCATGGGTCGGGAGGTGTACCGCAAGGCCCCGCCGATCCCGGAGCGGGTCGAGACGCCGTCCGGCCGGGTGCTGCTCACGAAGGACGATATCCTGGACGGGCAGCTGGTCTATCAGAGCATCGGCGGACAGCAGGTCGGCAGCGTCTGGGGGCACGGCGCTTACCAGGCGCCGGACTGGTCGGCCGACTGGCTCCATCGCGAGGCCGAGGCGCAGCTCGCGCTCTGGAGCCAGCGAGAGCACGGCGCGGCGTTCGCGGCGCTCCCGGACGAGGCGCAGGCCGCGCTCAGGGCGCGGCTCCAGCGGACGATGCGCCACAACGGCTACGACGCCGCGACCGGCGCGCTCACGGTCTCCGAGGATCGCGCGCTGGCGATCGAGCAGACCGCGGCGCACTACCGCGCGCTCTTCGGCGACGAGCCGAGCCTCACCGGCCTGCGCGAGAGCTATGCGCTGCACACGGGCGCGGTCCCCGACGCCGGGCGGCGCGACAAGCTGACGGCGTTCTTCTTCTGGACCTCGTGGGCCACGGCCGCGGAGCGCCCTGGCACCGGCGCCAGCTACACCAACAACTGGCCTCATGAGCCGCTCGTCGGAAACGTCCCCACGGCCGCCAACGTGATCTGGTCGATCGTGAGCGTCGTGCTGCTGCTCGCCGGGATCGGCGCGCTCGTCTGGTACCACGCGTTCCGCCGCACCGAGGAGCCGGCCGTCGCTGCGCCGGCGCGCGACCCGCTCTCGGGGTGGGTGCTCACCCCGTCGATGCGGGCCGTCGGGAAGTACTGCGTCGTCGTGGTCGCGCTGCTCGTGCTCCAGGTCGCGCTCGGCGCCCTGACCGCGCATTACACGGTGGAAGGACACGAGGTCTTCGGCCTGCCGGTCGCGGACTACCTTCCGTACGCGGTGACGCGCACCTGGCACGTTCAGCTCGGCGTCTTCTGGATCGCCACCGCGTTCCTCGCGGCGGGGCTGTTCCTCGCGCCGGCGGTGGGCGGGCGAGAGCCGAGGGGGCAGCGGCTCGGCGTGAACGTCCTCTTCGGGGCGCTCGTCCTCGTGGTCTTCGGCTCGCTCGCCGGAGAGTGGCTGTCGGTCAAGCAGCGCTTCGCGCTCGAGCACTCGTTCTGGTTTGGGCACCAGGGGTACGAGTACGTCGACCTCGGCCGCGCCTTCCAGATAGCGCTCTTCGGCGGGCTCGCGCTCTGGCTCTTCCTGATGCTGCGCGCGCTCTGGCCCGCGCTCTCGCGGCGCGACATGAGCCGGCACATCGTGCTGCTCTTCACCGGCGCGACGGTGGCGATCGGGATGTTCTACGGCGTGGGGCTGTTCTACGGCGCGAAGACGCACCTGTCGGTCATGGAGTACTGGCGCTGGTGGGTCGTCCACCTGTGGGTCGAGGGGTTCATGGAGGTGTTCGCCACCGCGGCGATCGCGTTCCTGTTCACCCGGTTCGGGCTCGTGCGGCCCGACAGCGCGGCGCGGGCCGCGCTCCTGTCCACCTGCATCTTCCTCGTCTCGGGCATCCCCGGCACGTTCCACCACCTCTACTTCAGCGGCACGCCGGTCTCGGTGATGGCGGTCGGCGCGAGCTTCAGCGCCCTGGAGGTCGTGCCGCTCGTCCTCGTGGGGATGGAGGCGCACGAGACCTGGCAGATGCAGCACCGGAGCGCGTGGATGCAGGCCTATCGCTGGCCCATCCAGTTCTTCGTCGCCGTCGCGTTCTGGAACTTCGTGGGCGCCGGGGTGTTCGGCTTCCTCATCAACCCGCCGATCGCCCTCTATTACATGCAGGGCCTCAACACGACCCCCGTGCACGCGCACGCCGCCCTCTTCGGCGTCTACGGGCTCCTGTCGCTCGGCCTCGTGCTGGTGATGCTCCGCCGCCTGCGCCCCGACACGGTGTGGAACGAGGCGCGGCTCCGGGTGGCGTTCTGGGGGATGAACGGCGGCCTCGGCCTCATGATCCTCCTGAGCCTCTTGCCGATCGGGCTGGCGCAGGCGTGGGCCAGCGTCGAGCGCGGTCTGTGGTATGCGCGGAGCGCGGAGTTCCTTCAGCAGCCGGTCCTCGAGGCGCTGCGCTGGATGCGGCTCGTCGGAGACAGCCTGTTCATCGTCGGCGTCCTGGCCTTCGTGGGGTTCGTCGCGGGGCTCTTCACCCGCCGGCCGGCGGGCGCTGCCTCGGCGAAGCCCGCGCCCGAAGGTGAGGCGGCAGGGATGGCCGCGCCGGCGGCGAGCGGCGCGCCGGCGGCCTGATCACCCGCGCGCCAGCGCCCGGCAGCGCGCTGGCGCGCCTGCTCGCCGTGGCGTCGCGCGGCGCCCCGAAATGTGCGCGTGGCGTCGGGCTCAGCCGTGATCCGCCAGGCTATGCTCGGGTCCTCAAGCGCCACGGCGCTCGCCCCCGGGAACCCAGCATGTCCACCGAGCACTTCGACGTCCTGATCGTAGGCGCCGGCCTCTCCGGCATCGGGGCCGGCTACCACCTCCAGACGCGCTGCCCCGGCAAGCGGTACGCGATCCTCGAGGGGCGCAGCGCGATCGGCGGTACCTGGGACCTGTTCCGCTACCCTGGCGTCCGCTCGGACTCGGACATGTTCACGCTCGGCTATTCGTTCCGCCCCTGGAAGGAGGCCAAGGCGATCGCGGACGGGCCGTCGATCCGCGACTACGTGCGCGACACGGCCCGGGAGCTCGGCATCGACCGGCACATCCGGTTCAATCACCGGGTTCGAGCCGCGTCGTGGTCCTCGGAGCAGGCGCGCTGGACCGTCGAGGTGGACGTCGGCCCAGGCGAGGAGCGCGTCCGCACCTCCTGCAGCTTCCTGTATGTCTGCAGCGGCTACTACCGCTACGAGAGCGGGTATACGCCCAGCTTCCCTGGCCGCGACGACTTCCAGGGACAGCTCGTGCACCCCCAGCAGTGGCCGGAGGATCTCGACTACCGGGGCAAGCGCGTTGTGGTCATCGGCAGCGGCGCAACGGCCGTGACGCTGGTGCCCGCGATGGCCGCCGACGCGGCGCACGTGACGATGCTCCAGCGCTCGCCGACGTACATCGCCTCGCTGCCCTCGGAGGACCCGATAGCGAACGCGATCCGCGAGCACCTGCCGGAGCGGATCGCCCACCGCGTCGCCCGCTGGAAGAACGTCGCGCTCAGCCTGCTGATCTACCAGGTCTGCCAGCGCGCGCCGCGGCTGGCCAGGCGGATGCTCCGCGGCGGCGTCGCCCGGCATCTGCCCGCCGACTTCGACATCGATACACACTTCAACCCTCGCTACGATCCATGGGATCAGCGCCTCTGCCTCGTGCCGGACGCCGATCTCTTCCGTGCGGTGAGGGAGGGGCGCGCCTCGGTGGTCACCGACAGCATCCGGACCTTCACGAAGAACGGCGTCCTGCTCGAGTCGGGCAAGGAGCTCCAGGCGGATATCATCGTGACGGCGACGGGCCTGGAGCTCCTGTTTTGCGGCGGCATCCGCATCGGCGTCGACGGTGACGTCCTCGATCCCGGTCGGTCGTTCATCTACAAGGGGTTGATGCTGGGCGGCGTCCCGAACTTCGCGTTCTGCCTCGGATACACGAACGCCTCGTGGACGCTCCGCGCCGAGCTGGCCTCGACGTACGTCTGCCGGCTGCTCAACCACATGGATCGCCACGGCTACCGGCAGTGCCTGCCGCGCTCCGACGAATCCATCCTCGATCCTCGGCCGCTGCTCGGCCTGACGTCGGGCTACGTGCGGCGCTCGGTGGACCACCTGCCCAAGCAGGGATCGAAGGCGCCGTGGTACTTCCGTCAGAACTACGTGCTCGATCTGCTCGCGATGAAGCTCGGTCCGGTGGACGACGGCACCATGGTCTTTTCCAGGGAGGGTCGGCCGCCGCGCCGCGATACCGCTAGCGCGGAGCGTCCTCGGCGCGCGGAGATCTGACCAGAGGCGCGCGCCGCTGACGAGCCGCCATTGCCGGCCGACATCGCGCGCCGGACGCGGACTCCGAGCGCTCCGCTCGCCCTGTTCGCCCTGGCCTGATGCCCCTGAAACTTCACGGCGCTGTCATCGGAGCTTCAAGGCGAGGAGGGGGCCCGACGAGAGATGATCTCCGGGAGCTCCGGCTTGGGGAGCTCGAGATCGCCAGCGCGACAGGATGCTTCTTTCAAAAAAGAGACGGCCCCACCCGATTGCGTGAAGGATGGCTCGCCACCGTGGCATCCATCAGGCGCGAGAGAGACCGGGATGCGAACGGTCTCTTTCTGTAAAAAATCTCAGGAGAGTAAAGAGATGAGCTTGTTCAGCAAGAGTTTCCTGCCGTTGACGTTCCTCGGCGCCGCAGCGGTGCTCGGTGGCTGTGTTGGCGACGCTTCCCTCGAAGGCGATGACGAGCTGGGGACTCAGGCGGACGCGGCTGATCCCGAGTCAGCGGACGCGATCGACCCCGACGCGGCGGAGGCGGTTGGAAGCGCGCAGCAAGCGGTGACCCAAAGCGAATGGATCTGCTGGCAATGGTGGGGCAAATGGGTCGACGTCGGCCATGTCAAGATCTGGTGGGGCCATACCCCCAATGATGCCCTATGGGCCTGCCAAAACTGGGTCGCGCGCTGCTACAATCACGGCGACGGCTGCTATGTTCGTGATAAGACTCCGATCGCCTGGTCATGGTGAGGAGCGTGGGGATCCTCCTCATCGATCCCCGCCAGGCGCATGAGGCTGCGGGGGAAGGCGTCGCCGCGCTGGAGGCGATGCCGCCGGTCGCCTGCGTGGACAGGGCGCGGCGCGTCTGACCGCTCGCGCGGCCGAGGATCGAGGCACGCCTTCCCCTGACGAGAATGATGCACGGCCTGCCGGGCTGACCGCGTGCCCCGGGTCACCTACTGGAACATCCAGCCCGCGTGACAAGCCGTCGACATGCCAGGCTTTCAGCGGATGCCCTCCACGATCCTGCCAGGTTTCGCCCGCGCCAGCCGTCGGCATGGAAGGCCGCCTCCGCGGAGCGCATGGCACGACCCGCCGACGATGAGATGCGCCGTGCGCGGGCGCTGAAGTCACACATAGATTGCGAGATTGCCGCACGCTCTTCACACAAGCGAGGGTACTCAACGTGGGAGGCGATTCATGGTGCCGAGGCGAGCCATGGCCGGGAGCGGCCGTCCGAGAGCACGATCATGAGCGCGCTCCTGCGCGGCGCCGTGACGCCGCTGAAAGGCGCCGCGGCCGCCGCGATCGCCTGGCGCACGCAGGGCCGGCACTACATCACCGTCGTCGCCAAGGCGAGCTTCGCCTTTGCGATCGATGCGGTGATGTGGCGGACCGATCCGCAGGAGATCCTCGGCGCCGAGGTCCACCATGGCAAAAACCCGGCGCGGAGCATCCGCTGGAGCGGGGACCTCGCGCCCTACCTCGGTCGCGCCGATGTGGTCTTCACCGGAGACGCGCACGCGCCGCGCGGCACCGAGGTCCAGTCCTTGCCGGTGCGGCTCGCGATCTACAGCGCCGGCGGCTGGGTGCTCGACAAGCGCCTCCTCGTCCGCGACAAGGGCCCTTTCCGGCAGATACCCCTCGTGTACGAGAGGGCGGTTGGCGGCGCGAACGGGTGGGAAAATCCGTTCGATGGGGAGCCGATGGATGGCCCGGCCAACATCCTCGACCCCCAGGATCCCGCACGCCTCGCTGGCTTCGCGCCGCTCGCGCGCGCCGCGCCGGTGCGCCGTCGGCTGCTCGGCAGCACGCCTCGCAAGGCGCTCGAGGGGCCGAACGCCGACATCCCCGCGGGCTTCGACTGGTCGTACTTCCAGGCGGCGCCCGCCGACCAGCGGATCGCATTCCTGCAAGGCGATGAGTGGATCGTGCTCGAGCACGTGAATCCGGCGGCTCCACGGCTTCAGATGCGCTTGCCCGGGGCGCGCGGGGTGGCGCGGATCCGGGGGCTCGCCGCCTCCGCCGCGGCAGACGGCGAGCTGCTCGAGCTCAACGCCGACACGCTTCGCATCGACGGCGTCGAGCAGCGCTGCACGGTCGTGTGGCGCCGGGTCTTCCCCGTCTCCGGCGAGGAAGCCCTCGCGGCCGTGCGGATCGTGGCCGGCGTCGAGATCGAAGGCGAGGAGATCGCATGGCCCGACGTGCGCCTCGAGGAGCAGGAGCGCGCGCAGCCGGCGCATCCACCTTCCCTCCGCCTGGGCTCCCAGGAGACCGCCCGGATCGAGGACGCGCCCGACGGGGCGGGCGAGGCGCGGCTCGCCCCGGAGCTCCCGATCAGCCTCTCCGCAGAGGACGTCGAGATCGTCGATCCTCCGTTGTCCGCCGCGTCCCTCTTTCAAACGCTCGCGCTCCCCGTGGAGCCGGACGAGCCGTCGATGCGCGCCCCGGCGCTCCCCTTCGGGCCCGCAGCCCCTGCGCCGGCGTCGCAGGGCGAGCTTGGGCCGGTCGCAGATCAAATCCCTGCCATCTTCACCAGCACGACGCTTCTGTCGAGCGAGGATGAGGCGCGGGCCACCGGTCAGCCCGCGACGCCGTTTCCTGCCGCGCCGCCGCTTCCGCCGCGCGTCGCGCCCGAGCTGCCGATCCCTGGCGCGCCCTGGTCCGGCGAGCGCGCTGCGCGGGCGCCTTCCGCGTCCGTGGGGCCCGCGACCTCCGCGCTGACGGCGGCGGCGCCCGCGTGCTTCGAGGCTCCCCTCGACACCACCGCGGTCCCGGGGCTCGTCTCGGAAGCGTCCGGGCAGCCGGCCGCGTCTCGCTCTTTTCACGAGCTCCGACGCGAGGGCGACGCGGTCCAGGGGCCGCTCCCGCCGCTCGGCGAGGGCGACGAGGTCAGCGTCGAGCGGTGCGCGATCGTCGCGGCGGAGCTCGCGGAGCGGCCGGTCCCCCGGGCCGACGTGCTCCGTGCGCACGGCCTCTCCGATGAGCGCTGGGAGCAGGCCGAGACGCGATGGCAAGAGGCGATGGCGGAGGAGGCCCGACGCCGCGAGCGACCGCTCCGCGATCGGTTCGATGCAGCCTATCTCGCCGCCTGGGAGGCCATCCGCGGCGTTTTGCGTCCGACCGACTATGCGCGACTGGTCGTCGCGACCGAGCGCGACGGTGCGGCCGCGGCGCTCGATCCGCTCGCCATTCGACGCACCGTGTGGGCGCAGATGAAGCGGCTCTGGGCCAGGCGGCTCGCCGGCGATCCGCGCCTGAGAGCGCACGTCGAGGCCGAGATCGCGATGCTGCGCCGAGCGCCGCGGCAGCCCGCGGACAGCAACGCCCCCGCGGCGCAGGCCGGTTGATCCGTGCGATGCGATTTCAGGTGTGCGGATCACACGATGGCGACGCGCCGTCGTGACATGCAATCATCGCTTTGCTTTCCATGAATCGCCTCTATAGTCGACGTTCTTCCGGCGCCAGGAGCTAACGAGCACCGATAACGGGGAAATCCAACCATGCAAGATGCGTTCACCGTCAGCGCCAGCGCGCTCCCTGCCGCCACGCGGGTCATTGGCTTTCGAGGGACAGAGGGGCTGTCGAAACCGTACGTCTTCGAGATTTATCTCGTGATGACGAACTACGTGGGCCAGGATCTCGACCTCGCCGACGCTGTGGGCACGAAGGCGACGCTCCGCCTCTCCCCGTCGGACGGCGGGGCTCCCTTCCTCGTGAACGGCATCTTCGCGACGGTGGAGCTCATCCACGCGTTTGGCGAGCGCTCCGTCTTCCGCGCCGTGCTCGTGCCGCAGCTCTGGAAGCTCACCATCTCCCTGCATAGCCGGATCTTCACCGACCAGACGGTGCCCGAGATCATCAAGACGGTGCTTTCGGGCGCTGGGGTCTCGGAGTACGAGCTCAGGCTGATCGGCAGCTACAAGCCGCAGGAGCACGTGTGCCAGTACGGCGAGAGCGACTTCGACTTCATCTCGCGGTGGATGGAGCGCGAGGGGCTCTATTATTACTTCGAGCAAGGAGACGACGGGGAGACGCTCATCATCACCGACGACAAGGGCGTCCACGTCCCGCTCGGCCAGAAGGCGGTCCGGTATGTCCCGCAGTTCAGCGAGCACAGGGCCAAGGGAGAGGTGCTCTGGACCTTCACGTGCCGGCACACGTCGATGCCGTCCAGGGTCCGCATGAGCGACTATGATTACAACAATCCCGCGATCGAGATCTCCGGCAGGGCGCCCGTCGCGGCGAAGGGGCTCGGCGAGATCAGCGTCCACGGCGCGCGTTTCTTCACGCCGGCCGAGGGCAGCCGCCTCGCGGCCGTGAAGGCGCAGGAGCTGCTCGCGGGCCAGGTCGTCTACCACGGCGCCGGGGCGGCGTTCCACATGCGCCCCGGGTACACGTTCGAGCTCGAAGAGCATCCGAGGCCGGCGTTGAATACGGTTTATCTGGCCACCGAGGTCGAGCACTGGGGCAACCAGACGGGCTGGGCGCCGGAGCTGATGCAGATCATCGGGCTCACCTGGGACGATGTGTATCGGATGGAGGTCAAGGCCGTCTCCTCGACCGTCCAGTACCGGGCGCCGCAGCGGACGCCGTGGCCTCGTATCTACGGGACCGAGCACGCCGTCGTCGACGGCCCGGCGGACAGCGAGTACGCCCAGATCGACCAGCACGGTCGCTACGCGGTCAAGCTGAGCTTCGATGAGAGCGACCTCCGGGGCGGCAAGGCCTCGACCTGGGTGCGCATGCTCCAGCCGCACGGCGGCGGCACCGAGGGGTTCCATTTCCCCCTGCGCAAGGGCACCGAGGTGATGTGCACCTTCCTCGGCGGGGATCCGGACCGCCCCGTCATCGCCGGCGTCGCCCCCAACGCGCTCACGCCGAGCCCCGTCACCTCGGCCAACAGGACGAGGAACGTCATCCAGACCGGGGGCAGGAACCGCATCGAGCTCGAGGACCAGGCGGGCTCGCAGCGCATCACCGTCAGCACACCGACCGAGAACACGATCCTGCGCATGGGCGCGCCCAACGATCACCACAATTTCATCTCCAGGACGGACGGCACCGCCCTGATCAAGACGGGCAAGTCGCTCGAGATCCAGACGGGCACCTGGAGGAAAGATAACGTCGACGATCAAATGGAGATCGAGGTCGGCGGTTACCTGAAAGAGACCGTCACCGGCTCCGTCACGGAGATTTATAAGGACACGAAGAACGAGACCGTCACGAAGGCCGTCACGGAGATTTATAAGGACACGAAGAACGAGACGGTCACCAAGCCCGTCACGGAAACATATCTGGACACCCAGACCACCACGGTCACCAACCTGCGCAAATCCGAGCACGGCTCCGAGGAGACGACCGTCCACGGGAAGGTCACGGAGAGGTACGAGGGCCATCACGAGACGAAGGTGACGACGGGCGGCCGGTACGAGGAGACCACCGGCCTTCACCACGGGAAGTTCAACGATGGCTGGAAGGTCGAGATCCCGGGCGGCAACGTCGAGCACATCGCGGGGGGGAACTACGTTATCCAGGCAGAGCACTTCAGAGCGAAGGCCAAATCCGACTACCGCGAGATTCAGGGCGTCAGAATTCAAAACACCTTCGGCGGCCTGATCAACCTCACCTACGGCTTCGGCACTCTGAACGTCGTCGCCCCTCAAAGGACGGAGTTGGTGGTGGGATTGAAGCTGGATGTCATCGCCGGGATGAAGGCGGAGATCATCTGGGGCTGGAACTACAAGAATTCAAAAGGCAAGACTGACGTTACTTTGCTCGACATGAAGAACTCGGCCGTCAAGATCGGCACCTCAGGGATAACGCTCAGCAGGACTGCCGCCGCCAAGGTGACCTCGACGGGGGCTCACGTCTGGCAATCCTTTCTTCACATGTTCCACTAGCGCGGCGCCGAGCAGAAGACCCCGGGAGCCTGCAGCGAACCTCATGAAGACCATCAAGCCGAACCGGCTGGGGCTGCTCACCAAGGTGTTCGAGAACGACGGCGAGCCGTACCTCGTCGTCACGCTCCTCGTCTTCTTCCCGTTCGAGGCGCCGAGGCACCTGCTCTACGAGCAGAGCCTCTGGAGGTTCGCCGGCACGGAGCTCGGGAGCGACGCCATCCTCGACGAGTGCATGCCGAAGCTCCGGGGAGAGCTGCTCGTAAACGGCCGCTGCTTCACCGCGGGCGCGGTGCCGCGCACCGCGTGCTCGGTGCGGGTCCAGCTCGGGGCGATCGACAAGACGCTTTATGTCGTCGGAGACCGCCGCTTCGAGCTCCTGGGGATGACCGATCCGGAGCCGTTCGCCGAGATGCCGATCACATGGCAGAACGCCTTCGGCGGCGAGGGCTACGCGCCGAACCCGATCGGCAAAGGCTTCGCGCCGGTGCGCGGCGAGAGCGGCTCTGTCCATCCGTTGCCCAACATCGAGGATCCGCGCCGCCTCGTCCGGTCGCCCGGCGACCGGCCCCCGCCCGCCGGGTTCGGAGGTTACGATCCGACCTGGCCACAGCGCTTCTCCAAGGTCGGGACGTATGATGAAGCGTGGCTCAAGGAGCGCTTCCCCGAGCTCGCCAAGGACCTCGACTGGAGCTTCTTCAACACCGCGCCGCCGGATCAGCAGATCGAGGGGTATTTCCGGGGCGACGAGGCGTTCGTCATCGAGAACATGCACCCCGGGAAGCCCCGGATCGAAGGGGCGCTGCCGGGGGTGGCGACGCGGTGCTTCATCAACCAGAAGACCGGCGAGGGGGAGTCCTTCCGGGAGATCGCGACCCGCCTCGACACCGTCCGGCTCTTCCCCCACCACGAGCGCGGGATCCTCGTCTATCGCGGGGTGCTCAAGATCCGTGAAGACGATGCGGCCGACGTGCTCCACATCGTCGCGGGCTGCGAGGCGATGGGCGAGCCCAGGCCGGTCGAGCATTACCGAACCGTCATGACCCAGCGGCTGGACAAGGAGAAAGGGCACCTCTTCCTCCTGCGTGACGCGGATCTGATGCCGCCTCCGCAGCCGGGCGCGGGGCCGCTGCCGGACGATCCTCAAGCGGAGATGACCAGGCTGCTCCGATCGGAGGGGCTCTTGCAGAAGCGCGCCCGCGCGAAGGCGGAGCGGCAGCTCGAGGAGATCAAGGCGAAGATCCGGGCGCAGGGGCTCGATCCGGAGCCGTTCGTCGCCCCGCTGCCGCCGGACGAGGACGTGACCGAGCCCAGCCTGGACGAGCTGCCGGCGTACGTCGAGCGGGCGATGACCGAGGCCGAGAAGGTCAAGGCGGACGCGGAGGCGCGCCGCGCGGCCGAGGAGCAGAGGGCGCGCGCCGAGTGCGAGAAGCACGGATTCGATTACGACGCGATCATGGGCGAGCGGCAGAAGGAAGCCGGCGGCCCGCCCCGGTTCTCGGCCAAGAAGGAGCTCGAGCGGCTCGAGGACGTGGCCCAGATGGCGCGGAACGGCGGGGTCGAGTGGCCCGAGCTCGAGGCGCAGCTCGGTGATCCGGAGCTCGTGGCGCGCCTCTTCGCGGTCGAGGAGCAGATGCGCTCTGCCTACCGGAAGTTCGCACACCACTACCCGGCGGCCTCCCGGCTGGGCGGCGAGGAGGCCGCTCGCGTGCGGGAAGAGGTGACCGCCGGGCACCGGGCCGGGGAGAGCTTCGCGGGGCGCGATCTCACGGGCGCCGATCTCTCGCACCTCGACCTGTCGGGCATCGATCTCGAGGGCGCGCTGCTCGAGGCCGCGGTCCTCACGGGCACCCGGCTGTGCGGCGCGAACATCGCCGGCGCGGTCCTGGCAAAGGCCAATCTCCTCGGCGCAGATCTCACCGGGGCGAACCTTGCCGGCGCGAACTTCGGCGGAGCGAACCTTTGCGACGTGAAGATGGGCGGCGGGCTCGACCTCACCGGCGCCGTGCTGGCCAAGGCCAACCTGTCGGGCGCCGACCTGACCGGCGCGCGCCTGTCGGACGCCGACCTGTCCGAGGCGACCTTCGACGGGGCCGACTTCAGCCGCGTGACCGCGCGCAACCTCGTCCTTATCAACGCCGACCTCTCCGGTGCCCAGCTCTCCGGCGCAGACCTCGAGCAGTGCACCTTCATCGAGGCCAACGTGCAGGGCGTCGACTTTCGCGGCGCGAACCTCCGCGCGTCGGTGTTCATCACCGGCAAGGGCGACGGCGCCGTCTTCCGCGGCGCCAAGCTCGACAACATCCGCATCATCGCAAGCTCGTCGTTCGCCGGCGCCGACTTCCGCGGCGCTTCGCTCGAGCAGGCCAACCTTCGGGGCACCTGCCTCAGAGGGAGCGACTTCACCGAGGCCAACCTGCGGAGCTCCGATCTCAGCGAGTGCGACCTCACGGGCGCTCGCCTGGATCGCGCCGTCGCGGTGGGCGCCATGCTCACGCGGGCAGACCTCACGGGCGCCTCGCTGTCCGGCATCGATCTGATGGAGGCCGTGCTGCAGAAGGCGAAGGTCGACGACGCGAACTTCGAGAGGGCCAACCTGTTCCGCGTCGACGCCGCGAAGATGCGCGGAAACGCCGCGACGAGCCTGAAGGGGGCCAATGTAAAGTACGTGCGCTTCGTCGCGCCGCCGGAGAACCATGGACAGAAATGATCTGGTCGAGCTGGTCCAGGGCGGCGAGATCATCTCCGACGTCGACCTCTCGGGCGTCGACCTCTCGGGCGCCGACCTCTCCGGCGCGATATTCGACAAGGTGAGCTTCGCCGGCGCGGACCTCTCGGGCGCTCGGCTGAAGGAGTCGACCGCCACCGGCTGCAGCTTCAGCGGCGCGCGCCTGTCCGGCGCCAACCTGCACCTTGCGGCGATGGTGGACTGTGATCTCACGGGGGCGAAGCTGGACGGCGTCTCCCTGATCGCAGCGCAGCTCACCGGCGGCGATCTCTCCGGGATCGACCTGAGCGGAGCAGACCTGACCCTCGCGAGCGTGATCAACACGAGCCTCTCGGGCGCCCGGCTCGCGCGCACCAACCTGGACCGCGCCGCCATCCTGGACGTGCGGACCGAGCGGATCGACCTCTCGGGCGCCGTGCTGAAGCAGACGGCGCTCGTGCGCGCCGATCTCTCGACCGCGACCCTCGGCGGCGCCGTCTTCGAGCTCGTCGTGCTCGTGGAGGGGAAGCTCGCGGGCCAGGACCTGCGCGGGATGTCGTTCACGATGACGCAGTTCACGGGCGCCGATCTCAGCGGCTGCGACTTCTCCGGCGCGACGCTGACGCAGTGCGGTTTCAAGGACGCGAACCTCTCCGGTGCCAAGCTCGACGGCGCGCTCGCGGGCCGGGCGCTCTTCGTGAATGCCAACCTCACCCGCGCGAGCCTCGCCGGGGCCGTGCTCAAGGAGTCGGTCTTCGTGGGCGCTCGCCTCATCGAGGCCAACCTCGCCGGCGCCAACCTGGAGATGTGCATCCTGACCCGGGCCGCGTGCGCGGGCGCGCGCTGGAGCGGCGCCAACCTGACGTACGCCGACCTCTCCCACGCCGACGTCTCGGCCGGCGACTTCTCGAGGGCGACCCTGTTTCGAGCGCGCCTCCATCGGATCAAGGACGAAGGGGCCGTGTGGTCCAACCGGGCGGCCGCCCTCGGCGATGACGCGGATCTCGCCGAGGCGGAGCAGTGGCAATCACGGGTTTTGAGCAGCAGCCGGGGGAGCTCGGAGCCTCCGGCCGTGGGTGTCGAGACGTCTACACGTTGACGAGGGAATCATGCGCAGTCTGGCGAGAAAGCAGGAGCCGAGGGCTCTGGTCACTCAGGAGTTCGGCACCGTGGTGCGCGCCGACGGCGCGGCGCTCGTCGTGGAAACCGACGCGGGCGAGCTCCGGGCGAAGCGCGCCAAGGGGTGCCTCCTCGAGCCCGAGGCGGGCGACCTCGTGCTCGTCGCCGTGGCGACCGACGGGCGTTGCTACGTGCTCTCCGTGCTGGAGCGGGAGGACGGCGCGCCCGGGAGCATCGTCGCGGACGGCGACCTGAACATCAAGCTGCCAGCCGGTCGCCTCGGCGTGGCCGCGCAGGACGGCATCGGCCTGGTCTCGGCCAAGGAGGTGGCGGTGGTCTCGGCGGGCCTCTCGGTGAACGCCGTCGACGGGAACGTCGCGCTGCAACGCCTCTCGTTCGTTGGGACGCTCCTTCGCGCGGAGATCGGCAAGGCCAAGGTCCTCGCCGGGAGCCTCGACTCCGTGCTGGAGCGGCTCTCGCAGCGGGTGAAGCGCTCCTACCGCACCGTCGAGGAGAGCGAGCAGCTCCGGGCCGAGCGGGTCGATTACGTCGCGAAGAAGACGATGAGCCTGCGCGGCGAGAACACGCTGGTGACCGCGCAGGAGCTCGTCAAGATCGACGGCGAGCAGATCCACCTGGGTTGAGGAGGCATCATGTTCGCGAACACGCAGATGGGCGGGATGAACCTGGGGTTTCCGGACGTGTGCCTCACCCCGCCGGTGCCTGCCCCGATCCCTTATCCGAACATGTCCTTTGGCCCGGTGAGCGCGCCGGCCGCGTACAACGTGCTGTTCATGTGCGCGCCCGCGCACAACCTGCTGACGACGCAGCTCATCTCCGTCGGCGATCAGCCCGGCGTCGCCCTGGGGGTCGCGTCCGGCTCGGTCATGGGGCCTTCCCGTCACATCACCGCCGCGTTCACATGCCTTGTCGGCGGCATGCCGGCCACCCGGCTGACCAGCATGAGCCTGCAGAACTCCACGAACTGCGCCGGAATGCGGATCGTGCCGAGTCAGGTCAAGGTGCTCATCCTGTCCCCCTGAGGGATCTCGGACGCCTGTCACGTAGACCTCCGGCGGGGGCTGGTCGACGAGCTCGTCGCTGTGCAGCACGTCGAGCACGGCTTGCCGCTCGGGGGCGCTGACCCGGCGTGGGCTCGGAGCGGGCCCGGGCAGCGCGGGCGGCTTCGCGGGCCGGGTCTGCCGGTAGAGGATTGCGCGGCTGATGCCGAGTGCCGTACACGCCTGCGCAGGGCCAACCGACAGCAGCCAGGCTCAAGCAGAGATCATGGGCGGCGGAAATCGTGGGTGAATGCGCTGAGGGGCGTTTGGTGCTAACGGCGAGATCGCGTCCGGAACCCGCGGATCGTGATGGCCGCCTCCACCGGTTGGTGCTGTCCGCCTCGGGCCGCGCAAACCTGGCGACCTCAGCGAGATTTCAGGCAAGGAACCGCTCGCTGCTCGAGCGGAGCCGAATGCGACAACTACATTGGCGGAATCTTCAGGCTACCAGCCTTATTCTGCCCAGCACTGCCCACCGCACGCCGAGCGCCAAGCGTTGCAGGCCCATGTGGCATCATGTTGCTGATAGCCCCACCAGATTGTGACATAGCCGGCGATTTTGATGCCCGACCCCGAATTCCAGTCATCGTCACGAACATAGCACGTCCAACTGGCTTTTGCCGCTTGCTGCGCGGTTCCAACCGCCTCCGCCGCGTCGGGGTCGATCGCGTCCGCCGACTCGGGATCAGCCGCCGGCACGTCGGACTGGGTCTCCTGCCCTTCATCGCCTTCGAGGGAAGCGTCGCCAACGCAGCCACCGAGCAAGGCTGCGGCACCGACGAACGTCAACGGGAGGACCCTCTTGCTGAACAAACTCATCTTTTTACTCTCCTGAGAATTTTACCTGGAGCGGGCCGTTCGCATCCCGCTCTTGCCGAGCTGAATGCTCCGGTGGCGGGCCATCCTTCACTCAATCGTGTGCGGCCGTCACTTTTGCGAAAGAAGCCTCCTGTCCCGCTGGCCGACGGCCTCCCGGTCGATCTTGGTGACCCGATCGGGGCGAGGTGCCGATGCCGACCCATCATACCGCGGGCCCGGACATTGGCTGGCGCGGCGGCGGAGGGGGCCCGTTGGGCCACGCCGGAGCTGCCCTCGGTGGCAAAACAGCCGAAGGATACCGAAATCGCTATGATTTCTGGCGGGATTTCCGACGCGCGGAACTAGCTCGAGGGTCACCGCGAGCTCCGGCTTGAGGAGAGCGAGCTTGCCAGCGCGACAGGAGGCTTCTTTCGCAAAAGTGACGGCCGCACACGATTGAGTGAAGGATGGCCCGCCACCGGAGCATCCAGCAGCCGAGAGAGAGAGAGGGGATGCGAACGGCCCCTCCAGTAGGAATTTCTGAGGAGATTGGAAATGAGCTTGTTCAGCAAGAGGGTCCTCCCGTTGACGTTCCTCGGTGCCGCAGCCTTGCTCGGTGGCTGCGTTGGCGAGGCTCCCCTCGAAGGCGATGGCGAGACCCAGCCCGACGTGGCGGCGGCTGATCCCGAGTCAGCGGACGCGATCGACCCCGACGCGGCAGAGGAGGTTGGAGCCGCGCAGCAAGCGCTTACACGTCTGACCACATGGCACTGCTGGGCCTTCAATTGGAATCCGATGGCCGGCCAGGTCACCATCTGGTGGGGCCATACCCAGACGGATGCCCTATGGGCCTGCAACCAGTGGATCGCGGATTGCCGCCGCGGGGGCGGGGACTGCGTCACGGCGAAACAGGTCAATGAACTTTGGGTGCAGAACTGGTGAGCATGTAGGCGCACCCCAGCGGCTACATCGGCGCCTGCGCGCAGCCTGAATGCGCAGTCGTCCGGAATCAGCACGTCTCGGACGCCGCACCGCCGCCCCCGCAAGGAGCTCGAGGAGCGCAGCGAGCTCTGGCGTAATGCTGGAAGTTTCGTTAGTGAACAATGGGTGCCGTACTGACTTCTGAGATATACCCTCAAATGTTCCGGTAGCTGTGCTGGTAGTAGAGGTGCCCGGCGATGGAATAGGTGTTGCCATCCGAGAGCGTGACGGGAAACGTGACCTCCTCGACGCGGATCTGCAACGTCGCCGCGGCCGGGCGCGGGGCCACGAGCGCGAGTGCGGCGAGCGCGATGAGCACGGTGAGAAAACGGCGTGTAGCGCAATGCGCGGTCTTCATCAGGCCTCCTGGAGCCCGGCAATGTCGCGCGCATGGGCATCCGCGAGCGCACGGCCACGCGACGGCACGGTGAAGGGAAGCCCACGCATCGCTTCACGCCAACGCAACCAAGGCGTCGCCGCACATCCGGGCTCTGGGCGATTCCACGCCGGCGACCACGCCGCGTCCATGCGCGGGGGCTCTCCGTGATCGCGCGCGCCGTCTCCGAGCCTGCCTCGCGCGCTCCCGCCGTGGAGCTCGAGGAGCTCCGCGTCCGGCTTGAGGAGATCGAGATCGCCAGCGTGACAGGAGGCTTCTCTCGAAAAAGAGACGCCCGCAGACAATTTGGTGAAGGACGGCCCGCCACCGCAGCATCCAGTCGGCGAGCGAGATCGGGATGCGAACGGTCCGCGCCATTGAAAAATTTTCAGGAGAATCAATAGATGAGCTTGTTCAGCAAGAGGGTCCTCCCGTTGACGCTCCTCGGCGCCGCAGCCGTGCTCGGTGGCTGCGTTGGCGACGCTTCCCTCGGAGGCGATGACGAGAAGGAGACCCAGCCCGAGGCGGCGGAGGCGGCTGATCCCGAGTCAGCGGACGCGATCGACCCCGACGCGGCGGAGGCGGTTGGAACCGCGCAGCAAGCGGCTACGGATTATAGCAATAGCACATGGTCGTGCTGGCGTATTGATCCGGCGCCATGGGGGGGTGCCGAAGCCCGCAAAGGCTGGGTCACCATCTGGTGGGGGCATCACGATTATGATGCCAAGTGGGCCTGCAACGAATGGATAAGCGCGTGCAACGGAAGTTGCTGGGCTGAGTGGGCTCATTGGGGGAAGTAGTTGTCGCATTCGGCTCCGCTCGAGCAGCCAGGGCCTCCTTGCCTGAAATTTCGCTGATGTCGCCAGGTTTGCGCGGCCCGAGGAGGACAGCATGATCAGCACACGGAGCGCCTCCGTCGAGGAGCGAAATCCGATCGTGCGAAGCGCCTCGGCAGAGTCATGACACTCCAGCCGCTCTGTCTTATCGCCGCGCGACCGGCAGCACGACGAAGCACGGAACCTCCGCGTCCGACGCGGCGACGCGCCCGTTGTAGAGGAGGTAGAGCAGGGAGCGCCTGGCATCCAGGGCGACCCCATAGTTCTGCCCGATGATGTAGCCGTGCTCCCTGGCCAGCTGCGGTCCCAGCAGCGTCAGCACATCACGCTGGCCGCTGAGCACGTCGAAGCGCATGACCGGTGCCTCCTTGAGCTCGGGCTGGCCGGCGGGGCCGGGCAAGTAGGGAGCGTAGTAGAGCCATCGCTCATCCGGCGAGAAGGCGAGTGATGGCGCATAGTACCCTTGCTTCCAGGTGGTGCCGAGCGAACGGGTCTGGCCGGACGGGCCCAAGCTGAAGATCATGCCACCGTGGGTCGTCGCGTACACCGTGCCGCTCGGCGCCGGCGGTGTGCCGACCCGGAGCATGTTCTTGCGTGAGAAGGACGTCTGGAACGGCACGCTCGGTGGCGCGATGTCGGTGGTCTTGATCCTGTTCTCTGCCGGATCGTAGGCATGCAGGCGCAGATCGGTACCGCTGAAATACACCATCCCGTCTCCGCCCAGCATGAGCCCGCGTCGTTCCCCCATTTCCGCCCCGCCGCCGGTGAACACCACCTTCTTCTTCGCGATGTCGAAGACCGCAAGACCCGCCTCGTTCTTGCCCCGGCGGTACGAGATGGCGCGGAAATAGATCAGCCCGCGCGCCCGATCGCAGACGGCCGTGACGACGCCATGCTCGCGGACGACGGTGCCGAGGTTCTCCAACCTCCTGAGCTCCGGGTGATACCGGAGCAGGATCGACCCCTGATAGCTCGCGTCGTAGTCGGGCTCCTCGTGATCGGGATCGCGTCCGCCCCACCAGGTGGCGAAGTAGAGCCAGCCGTCGGCGTCCTCGACGATATCGGCGTGTATCTTGCCGTGGCCCTTCTGTCCAGGGCGCTGTTCGATGACGCTCGCGACATCGAAGACCCTGGTCTCCGTCTGCTTGTCGGGGTCGTATTCCATGACCATGGTGTTGCCATCGACGATCTGGTGATTGCCAATGGCAAAGTAGTACCTGCCGTTCCGCGCGACATGTCCGTTGCCCCAGACCGTCCAGCGGGTCTCGCCGTTCATGCGCTGAAGCTCGTTGAAGACGCGGACCGTCCGGCTGGGCTGCCCCAGGCGCCTGGCGAGCTGGTGGCGGTAGAGCGAGTCGATGGCAGGGTCGTCGGCGCCAAGGTGCTCGATGTGAGCGGCCGGGCCCTTGAGCTGGACCGGTACGTTCGCCGAAACGCCGACGACGCGCGTGAGCCCGGCCTCGGGCAACGGGCCCAGATCCAGGGGAGCCAGGGGCGGCGCGGACATTTTCAGCTGAAGGTTCCAGTAGGTGTTGTACCCTCCGGCCGGTCCCCAGTAAGGCTGACCGGTCTGACTGAACAGGAAAGCCCTGTCGCGGTCCTCGACATCGACGAGGTCGTCGAACAGATTGGCGTGACTGGGCCCCCTGTGCAGCTCGAGCGTGCCCCGCCGGACGCGGCCATGGGTATATACGTTCCCGTGCGCCCGCGAGTCGAAGCTGATCGAATGGATCTCTTCGGCGTCGATGTCGAAGTCCTTGACGAGCACGTTGTAGGCGTTGAGCAGGATGACGCCGTAATGTCCGGGCCGACCGCTCACGGTGATCTCCTCGAGGGTGACATTGGCGCTGTCCGTCACCAGGAAGGCGGAGTCCGGATCGTCGACACGAACGTCACGCACCCAGGAATGAGCGACGTCAGTCAGGTAAATCGCGTTGAAACCGCGTTCCTCCTCGTGTGGCGCTTGCGGGGCGGGCTTGAAGCTCACCCGGAGATGCTCGATACCGATGTTCTCGAGGAAGCTGGTGTGGCTCACCGTCGAGCCCCATTCCGGATGCACGTCGAAGAGGAGCGGCTGCTTGAGGACGACGACGTTCTCTTTCACATCGACCACGGTCGCTTCCTGCGTCGCTATCGGCGTGTTCGACGGGGATGCCATCTTCTCGCCGAAGCTGCGGTCCCGGACGCCGAACATGTGGCGCAGGATGGGGGAGTCGTCGCCGCTCCGGTTGTACCACCGGATGCTCAGGATCTCGCCGGGCGTCACCGCGTTGGCGTCGTTCATTCGCAGGTCGTGCTGACCCCGCTTTCCCTCCAGGGCCTTGCCGATGGGTGGCGAAGTCGACCTGTCGGGGTTTCGCGTCCAGATGATGCCTCCGTTCCAGGCGAATGCCGAATAAAGCCCTCCGTGTCCGGTACGCCAGTTCCGCCTGGCGATGTCCTTCTCGATCTTGCTGATCACGTCGGGCTTCGGCATCTCGGCCAGGGGCTTGGGAACGTAGATTGTCGTACCGTTCGCTCCGCTCCCTGAGCCCTGCAAAGTGATGTCGCCGCGCTCGATGAACAGGATGTCGCTCAGGATGAAGCGGCCGGGGGGGAGGCGGACTACCACGGGGCCCTTGTGACGCTCGGCCTCGTCCAGGGCTGCGCGCAGGCCCGTCGTGTCGTCCCGATCGTCGTCGGGCAGCGCGTCAAAACGAGTGACGTCGATGCGGGTGGCCGGATTGTCGTTCGTCCGGGGCAGGGGAACCTCACCGAAACGATATCCGGCATAGGAGAGATCGGGCACGTACTCGCCCGAGGCGAGCAGGTCGGACGACCATGTTCCGGGGAGCGTGGGCTCAGCGGTGGCGGAAGCGTCCCGGGAGGAGGTCGCCATCTGCTTCTGCGAACGCAGCACCATCACGACGTCGCCCTGGCCGACGTGCGTGCCGGGACCCGCCAGTACCTCGACCACCTCGGCGTCGCCCTTGGCGGTCACTTCACCCTCGTGATCAGGCCCGACGCGGAAGAGCAGGTCCGCGGCGGACACCTGGGCTCCCAGGGCGAGCTTCGGGGCATAGAGCGTCCCGGCTGTCGGCGCGCGGATCATCTCCCGCTCGCCGGCGTCCTCGACCGTGGCGGTGTCCGCCGGGACGCTCACGGCAGGCGTAGCCCGGGTAGCATACGTCGTCCACATCTTCGCCTGGACGGCGCCGAGCAAGAGCAAGGGGGTGACGACTGCGGCGATCTTGCCAGGGGTCATAAGTTCCCCACCTCCAACGGCGGCGCGTCACCCTCGTCAGAGCTCAGGCCGTCTTCGGTTCCCTCGGCCAGCTCTGCCCCGGAGGGGGAGAGGACGACATTTCCCGGCCCATCGGGCGGCGCCCACCGGGCGGTGGCCGGGGTTCGCACGATCCTCGGCCAGGGATGGTCTGGCCGAGGGACGAGGCGGGCGACCTGCACGCGATTGCGCCGGGTCCATCCTCCGTGAAAGTTCACGTCGCAGTCGGCGTCAAGGTCGTCAAACGTATTGTCGTGGCTTGACCACTGGATGGTCAGGTGTCGCAGGCCACGCAGGGTGAGATCGTCGAAGGTGCCGAAGCTGGCTCGGGCGATGCGTACGTAGCCGTTGCCCCCCGGTCCCTTGTTCCAGGCCCCCTCGAGCCGGGCATCGCTGACGCGCGGGGCGTAGGCGGTGTCGATGCTCAGGGGATGGCGGCCGGCGGCGAAGACCTCGACGCTCTCCAGGGTCACGTCGGCCGTTCCCAGCAGCAAGATCCCGTCCACGGCCTTGTTCGGCCGCGTATTTGCGTAAAGATCGGGCGCGGGCTCGCCGTTCAGCTCGTAGCGTATCGTGAGATCGCGGATCGTCACGTCGCGCCGCAATTGCACCGCGATGACCTCGGTCCCCGCGGGGAACGTGTCTCCGACCGGCCGCTCGAGGGTGACGGTGGCGCCCTCGGCCCGCGTCACGCGCCCCAGCGTCTGGCGCAAGATGGGGTATTGCTGGTTCCACCGGCGGGCTCTCAGGGCGTCGAGGAACGTTTGATCGTTGCCGGCCCGCAACGCGACGAAATCCCCGGTCTGGACGTGGATCGGGTGCGTGAGCTTCACCATCGTCGAGGTGGGATCGAGCGGGGATTCGAGCTGCCCCTTCCGGTCGCCCTGGACCTCCGAAGGCAGCTCGCCCCGCACCACGACGATCGCCGGCGTCGGCTGTCCATCGCTGGAGAAGCTCGCGACCAGCGTCGTCTTTCCTCTCCCGGCGCCTTCGAGGACGACATCGTCGCGGCGGATGATGAGCGGCTTCGTCAGCCGGATCGCGCGCGCCGCGACACGCACGACGGACCCCGGCTTGGCCTCCGCCAACATACGCTCGAGCTGGCCTTGCGTCGTCGCTTCCTCGGCGTGCGGCTCGTGCAGGGCGACGGCCGCGATGAGGACGACGAACACGGCATAGGACAGCGCCGTGAGGGCGGAGGAGACGACCCACTCGCGCAGGTTTCGCGCCACCTGGGGTTGTCCCGTCCCCTGGCGGGTCCAGCGTTGCTTGTGCAGGTTGAAGGTCATGTGGATCTTCACCACAGCACCGACCACCTGATTGTAGTAGAGAAGGAATGGATAGAACGGAGAGACGCGCCTCCGGGGTACGCCGACGAGGACGCTCTGAGCGGACTTGATCCCGAGCGTCCACAGGAGGTACGCGGCGAGCATGCCGGGAATCTTGCCGGTGAGCATCAGCAGGCCGAACGTCGGTCCCACCAGCGAGGTCCACGTGGAGATGCGCTGCTCGAGCAAGGACCACCAGGCGAAGGGACCGACGCGGCGCGGACCCAGCGCGAGAGCGCGGCCATTGGTGCGCAGCATGTTCCCGTACCAGCGACACATCAGCTGCACCGACGGCGTGACGAAGCCCCGCGAGGGCATGGATTCGAACGTGTAGGCGCAGACATCCGGTACATAGAGCATCGACCAGCCGGCCCGCAGCACCCAGTACCAGGTCGATTTGTCGTCGCCGGTGAGGAGCTGGATGCGTCCGAGCCGCCAGTGGTCGATGTGATCCTCGCGGACGATGCGCAGGAAATCGGGATGGGTCGCGATCTCGGCGCGGAAGGCGCAAAAACGGCCGGTCAGCGTCAGCACCTTGTCGGACAGGCCGACCGAGGACATGTAGAGGTGCCGTTGGGCGAAGCGCAGGTCGAACCACTCGCGCGCCAGGCACGTTCCCGACACGATGGCCCGCTCGTCGGTCGTCAGGGCACCCACGTCGGGGCGCAGGCGGAAGAAGGAGAAGCTGCGTTCGAAGGTGCCCGGATCGAGGAGCGTGTCGCCGTCCAGGAAGGCGACGACTGCTCCGTCGGGCAGGGGGCGGCGCTGGATGGCGGCGAGGACATCCGCCATGGCCTCGCGCTTGCCGGCTCCGCGCTGAAGGAACAGCTCCAGGCGGACGGGCGAGGGCGCCCCGCGCCCTTCGAAGAGCGTCCTGACGAGGTCTTGTTCCTCGGCGCTGCCCATCGAGGCCATGACGGTCACGGGCACGCCATAGGCGGCCGCCTCGTCGAACAGCGCGTGGAACACAGGTCTCGTGACCTCGGGCTTCATCCGATAGGAGGTGATGAGAACGACCACCTCCGACGCCCGACCCGCCGGCCCCAGCGCGTCGGCCGCGCGCCGAAACCCCGGGAAACGCCAGTTCACGTTGAGCGCAGCGCGGGTGACATTGACAAGAAACCACGACAGGCGCCAGCCCCCCAGAAGACCGATGGCGAAGAGGGCAGCGCGCCCGGGGACGTCGAGACCCGCGAGGACCGCCCGTATCAGGACGACGGCGACCGCCACATACAAGGCCGAGCACGCGAGCCATGCGCCTCTGGAGGCCGGGCGGGGAACGGTGGGGAGGAGTCGCTGAACTTGCGTCGGGCGAACCATGCCGTCGCCGATCGGGATTGCTTCCGATGTCGAGCTCATCGCGGTCGTCCTGATCGTCTATGCTGTCGAAGGTGCTTTTGTGAGGAACTACGATGAGCCGCCTCGCGGTCCTCAGGGGCCCAGCCGTGGCGGTCTCTCGCGCCTTCTGAATGCCGCGGCGGCGGGCCGTCCTTCGCCAAATCGTCTGAGGTCATCTCTTTATCGAGAGAACGAAGATCCCATGACGAAGGCGAGTCGCTGGATGCGCAGGTCGCGTCGCGTGCGAAGCTCTGGCGTGGTCACTGCCAGAAACACGACTCCGTGGCGGGGTGGCGCTGTGAACGCGCTCGGGACCTCCCCGGCGCAAAAAGGACGCGACGGGGCCTCTGCTCTACGCAGCGTTCCTCGCGCTGCTCTTCGCCGTGCGCTTCGGGATGCGGCGGAAAAATGAGGAGCCGGCGCGTCGGCGCACCTCCAGCGCGCGCGCTCATGCTAACAACCGCGTCGGTCGTCCGAGCGCAGACGAGCTGGCCATGGACGACCGAAGGCGGCCATCCTCACGGCCGCCTCGACGCGCGGGCCGGCGATGCATGGAGCTTTGAATGAGGTACAACCTGTTCGTTGGATTGCTTGCCTTGCCCCTCCTGGGTTGCGGATCTGATCCTGCTGACAACGCGGACGCGACGACGACGGGCGCGACGACGAGCACGGGATCCGGGGCGACGGGAGGTGCGGGCGGGGAGTCGCCGGGCTGCGCGCAGGCCGCGGCGCCGGACGTCACCGATGTCTCCGGCACGTGGGCGTACCGCGCCGTCGGGTCGCAGCTCACCCAGGCGCAGGGTCTCCCGCCGTTCCAGACGCGCATCGTCAGCGTGATGCTCATCACGCAGCAGCAGAATGGAGACGCCATTTCCCTGCAGGGAACGTATTGCGACCATTACACCGAGGACCCGGACGCGATCGTGCACGCCGTCATCCCGGACAGCTTCCGCGAGGCGCTCGCGCCGGTGACCCGTGAGGGCACGTTTGCCGCGAGCGAAGGGGGGCTCCGCTACAAGCTCGGGCCGCTCCACGAGGTGATCGGGGCGGCGCTCGGCGACCCGGCGGAGGACGAGCTGCCCACGGATCCGGCGGACGCTCGCGTCGTCGATCAGGACGAGGATGGACACCCGGGAATGACAGTTCAGCTCCAGGGGCTCATCGACGGGTCGGTCTACGTGGCCGAGCGGGCACGGACCGAGCTCGACGGCGTGGCGGTCGCGACCTATCGCATCGAGGGTCGACTCGGGTTCGTGTCGGAGCAGAGCGTGCTCGAAACGGATCCTCCGAGCCTCAAGGCGACCATGGCCGCCTCGAGGACGTATCCCGACCCGGAGGAGTGCAACAGCACCTTCGTGATGGTCCGTACCCCTGACGACGCGGACTGCGCCTGGATCAAGGAAAGGGCCGACACGCTCTTCCAGTAAAGCCCCTCCCGGCGGTCGCGGCGTCCCGCGTGACCGAGCGCCTCCGGGCCTCCGATCGAGAGGACGCCGGCTTCGCTGCGCTGCTCACTCAGGCAGCCGCAGGACGAATCCGGCGCCGGCCAGCCAGCCGCCGCTGGAGAAGCCGGGATAACCTGGGTTGTTCGTCTGCAGCCCCCGGGCGCCGTCGAGCGGCTCGCCGCTCACGATGTCGACAAGGTTGTCGGGGACCTCGTCGATGACGGGGTTCCTGGCGGACGGGCTCTTCGACACCTCCCGTGGCACGAGCAGCTGGCCGTGCAGGAACGCTCCCACGCCGAAGTCGGCGCCGAAGAGCGACACCGGCGTCTCGAACGAGGCGCTGGCCGCGATGCGCGGGTTGTCGACGTAGTTGGTCCTTCCGGTCTGGTCCGGCACGGGAGACGGCGTGAAGGCGACGTCGGCGGAGAACCTGCGGCTCCCCAGCGCGATCGCGCCGCCGAGCCCCACGGACACCGTGCTCGACCACGGGTCGGGCGGGGTCTCCGCGTGCCGATCGCGGTACTCTGACCACCGCGTCAGGAGCGCGTGCCCGCCGATCTCCCAGGAGGGCAGCGCCGGGCTCTTCGAGCGCGCGGCGCGCGCGCGCCCTCCGTCCTCGCTCGGCGGACCCATGATCGAGGCCCCGACGCCGACGCGGGTCGGCTGGTGGCCGAGGGTCAAGCGGTAGGCCTGGGGGACCGAGCTCTCGCCCTCCGGATAGGTGTAGTTCCAGAAGCGGATCCTGTTCTCGCCGTCGGTGTCCGACGCCGAGGCGAGGTGGAGCGTGGCCGAGAGGCGCAGCCACGGTGCCGGGCTGGTCGCGAAGGCGAAGTAAGGGGCGAAGACGCTCTCGACCTCCACGTCGGGGTTGATGAGGGCGGTCCGCTGGTCGCTCGCGTCGGGCACGTGGACGGCGGTCCGCGCGCTGGTGCCGATCGTGACGTCGACGCCCGCCCCGACGGACAGCCAGCGGGTGATCCGGCCAGCCATCGACACGGCCAGGCTGGTGACCGACAACCGATCTCCCAGCAGCTCGAACTCCAGCCGATTCGAGAAGTACTGCGCGCGCTCGTCGGCGAAGAAGGCCCGCTGCTCCTGGAAGCTCCTCAGCGGCAGCAGGGCGTAGAAGCCCAGGACGAGGCGGTCCTCGTAGAGCGGCCTCACGAACCCGACGGTCGCGTACGTGTTGGTCTGCCGGTCGCGCGTGTCATCCCGCGGGCTCGGGAGCTTCGACCCCGGCATGGGCCGGTGGGTGAGCCGAGAGGTCGAGCCGTCCGGATTCCGGATCTGGCCATCGTACACCGACTCGGGCACGTCGACGCCAGGGGGGCGCGGGGCGAGGGTGATGTCGCCGTGCGTGACGAGCACGAAGAAGCCCGCTTGCGTCGTCGCCGCCGCGTACGGCAGGAGCGCGGGGTTGAAGAACGCGGCTTCCGGTCCCCGCGCGAGCGCTCGTGCGTTCAGCCCGTTGGCGCTCGTAGGAGCGCCGGTGATCTCGAGCGCGCCCGACGCGCGGACGGCTCCGGCCTGGAGGAGCAAGGCGGACGCCAGCGCGAACGGCGTGGCGGCGCAGACTTTGTGCGGCATAGGTGCTCGAGGCGCGGGAGTCTGCCGGAGGGTCGGCCGCGAGGTCAAGCCCTGAGCAGCGCAATTTTCCGCATCGTCACGGGCTCACCACGCCGATGTATGCTGAGAGAGAGACGCAGGTGTCATCGAACCTCACTCTCGGAGCCATCTTCGCCGGCCGGTACCGGATCGAGCGGTGCATCGGGCGGCGGGCGAGGGGGACCGGCGCTGAAGAGACGGCCGCGGACGATTTGGTGAAGGACGGCCCGTCACCCGAGCATCCACTAGGCGCAAGCGAGCGGGATGTGAACGGTCCGCTCCAGTAAAAAATCTCAGGAGACAGAAGAGATGAGCTTGTTCAGCAAGTTGGTCCTCCCGATGACGCTCCTCGGTGCTGCAGCCGTGCTCGGTGGCTGCGTCGGTGCGGCTCCCCTCGAAGGCGATGACGAGCAGGAGACCCAGCCCGAGGCGGCTGATCCCGGGTCAGCGGACGCGATCGACGCCGACGCGGCGGAGGCGGTTGGAGCCGCGCAGCAAGCGCTCGTTACCACATGGAATTGCAAGCTGCGTGGTGACTACGTCGGCAGTGTCTCGATCAACTGGGGCCATAGGAAAGCCGATGCCATCTGGGCCTGCAATAACTGGATCTCCATATGCGGCAATAACGGGGGCTGCACGGTTGCGGATACCTATTTGAGCAGCGCTGCCAAGTAGCTTTTGATCCCCTCACGACAATAAAACTGCCTCCCTCCCTGCGCCCCCTGTGTCGCCTGGCCGACGCGGCGTTCCCGCCCAGCAGCCCCGCCTTCTTTTAATCCTTCGTATCTGTGAGGAGTAAGCCACGCGGATGCCCTCGGGACCGCGCCCCTGGCGCGTGCCGCGGGATCATCTCGCGGCGGCGTCGCGCCGCGCGTACCGGACGGAAGGCTCACGTCGCGCGCCACCTCTCGGATGGGGACGTCGTGCGTCTCGGCGGGCCGGTGCCGATGGCGCTCAGCGTGCTCCACACGCCGGGCCGCTGCGTCTCGGCCAGATGTAGTGCAGCCCGCGAGCGCTGGCGCGCTCCGTGCTGCGCGGTCGAAACCTCACGGGGCGAGGTTTCGGCAGCGCAATTGCCCTTGATCCCACCCGATGGTGGGCGAGGCCGCCGTGCGCCCGCGTGCCGCCCCCCTCTGGCCGCTCGCGCGGCTGAGCCTCGAGGCGCACGTGAGCGCGCTCTCGGCGCTACTTCAGGATCGGGGCGCAGTTCGTGAACTTGAACGACGTCATCATCGTGAACACCGCACTGCCGCCGCGGCGCTCCGCGTAGAAGAAGTCGAGCGGATACTCCTTGCCGACCTCGATGCCGAGCTCCTCGGCGTGCGCGTCGAGCTCGAGGAGCGCCGAGGTCGGGACGTGGAGCCCGCCCATGTCGATCGCGAGGCGCCTGTTGATGAACACCCAGAGGTCGTCGTCGCCGTTGAAGAAGAAGACGCCGCGGGGCTGGTAGTTGAACGTCATGTGGAGCTCGTACGTGAAGCCGAAGTTGTGGATGTTCCCCTCGTTGCCCCACCCCCGATCGTCGATGGGGAAGAACTGGTCTCCCGAGAAGACCCCGAGGCCGCTTTCGCTCACCTGGAGAGGGACGTCGTACCGGATCGGTATGTTGACCGTGGGGTCGTCGTGATACCACTGATAGAACGCCTCGGGCCCGGTCGTGTGCTCCGTGCCGCCCTCATGGGCATAGACCGGCCTGTCGTCGGGGCCGAGCTCGGGCTCGACGATGCCTTTCAGGCCGTCGCCCGCGAAGTTCTCGAAGTCGGGGTGCCCGCCGTCAGAGCCGAAGGCCTTGAAGTCGCGCACCACCCCCGCGAGCTTCGGCTCGCAACGCTCGTCCCCGCCAGCGCCGGCGCTGCCTTGGGGAGAGCCGCCGCCAGCGCCGGGATCGAGGGTGCCGGGGTCATCACCGCCGGCGGTGGACGAGGACGAGGCGGGTGACGACGAGGTCGTGGCGCCGAGGTCGCGACCGATGACGGCGATCTCGGTGGTGCACCCCGCGAGCGCCGTGCCCGTCGAGAGAAGGACGGCCAGGAATCGCGGGGCGCCCGCGCGGAAGGCCGCCGTGGGCTGGGCTAGCTTCATCGAGATCGTCTCCTGTCGCATGGATGCCTCCGAGCTCGCCGGTGAACTCACGCGAGCGTGTCGTGTCAATGGGTGCTGCCTGCAGGGGCCCTGCCGACGAGGCGGCGCACCCGTCCGGCATAGGGGTTCGACGCATGCCTCGTGAGAAATGCCTCCGCGCGCGCGTGCGCCTCCTCCGTGCGGCCGAGCCGCACCAGCGCGTCGATGGCGATGAACTCCCGCTCTGCCGTGAGCTGGCCTCTCGGAAACTCGCGCCTGTGCTCGTCCAGCGCCGCGAGGGAGGCCTCCGGCGACCGCGCGAGCAGCGCCCTGGCCTGCTCCAGGCGCGTCGCCTCCCGGAGCAGGTCGTCGCGGTCGGACGCCGCGCTCCCGGTCGGCGCAGGAGGCGGCGCGGGCTCGCTCTGCCGGACGTTCTGGCCGACGTCGCGCGGCGGCTCCCGGCGAGGGGCGGACGCGGCCGGATGGGGCGCCTCGGCGGCCAGGGACGGTAGATCCTGCGCAGAGGCAGCCGGCGCCGCTTCCACGGAGCGCAGGGCGCCCCGCGCGCTCGAGAGGAGGCGCTCCGCCGACAGGTGCTCCAGCCGAGGCGGCGGTTGGGCCAGCGCGGCGTCGCGCTGTCCTTGGCGAACGGCGCCGTGGAGGGCGAGGCCGCCGGCCCCGAGGCCCGCCACGACGAGCAGGCCCTTCGCCCACATGGGCAGCGCGGCGCCGCCGTTCGGGGCCGCCGCGAGCGGTGCCACGCGGGCCGCCGTGCGCGCCGCCTCGACGGGCGTCATCGGCCGCGGGCGCACGGCCGAACGCAGCAGCTCGCGCGCCCCGGCCGGGGCGCCTCCATCCTCCTCGATCCACCGCTTCGGTTCGCTCATATGCCCCCTCGTCGCGCGCGCTCGGCCTCGATCCTCTTCAGCAGCGCCGCAAACTCTTTCCGCGCCGCGTGAAGGCGCGAGTAGACCGTGCCCACGGGGATGCCGATCAGATCGGCGATCTCGCTGCATGGCATCTCCTCGATCTCGAACATCACGAAGACGGCGCGCCGATCGAGGTCCATCGCCTGGAGGATGCGCTCGAGCCGCTCTCTCGCCTGCTTCCCGGAGGCGATCTCCTCGGGGCCCGACGCGGGATCCGCGACGTCGTGGACGTCCTCGCCGACGAGCGAGCGCTGCGCGCGCCGGCGGTGCGAGGCGGCGACGCGCCGGCAGATGGCGAAGAGCCATGTCGTGACCGGACAGGCCCAGTCGAAGGCGGGGAGACGCCGCTGGACCACGACGAAGACGTCCTGGAACGCGTCCTCGAGGTCCGGCGGATGGATACCGAACCGCTGCAGCGTGGCCCACACGAAGCCGGCGTGCTCGGCGTGCACCGCGGCGAAGCCACGGGGCGGCCTGGGTCCGGCGCGGACCTCTGCGTCCAGACATTGCTCCACGCTCGTCTGAATGCCGACGTCCGAGGGGTCCTTCATCAAAACGCGATCCCGGCCCCTCCGAAGAGCGCGCCGGCAATCACCGGCTGCTCGAAGACCGGCTGCTCGTTCCCCTGGAGCTGGAAACGGTATCGCGTAAGCGGAAAGTTAAGGTCGATTCCGGTCTCGAGACGGAGCGGACCGACCACACGCACGGCGAGGCGCGTGCCCACACCGGGGCTGACCCAGAGCCGGGCTCCCGGGTCGACGGGGAGCACCGACGGATGTTCATGGATGACAGCATGGACGGCGCCCGCGAGCAGGTGGACGCACGCGCCGAGTGAGAGCTGCCCGGTCCGGAGCGCCTCCGCGCACACGCCGAGCCAGCCCGCGGTAAGGCCGAACGCGAGGGCCGGCTCGGCTGTGCGCTGCTCCGGGAGCCACAGCAGTCCCGACGCGGTGGTCCAGCGCGGCGCGACGGACCATTCGGCCGCCCATGCGACGCCGGGCCCGATCACCGGGAGGAGGCCCGTGGTGGCGAGCCCGCGCAGCGTGACCGAGGCCCCAGGGCGAGGCTCGCGCTCCGCGTCGGGGAGCGGCGGGGGCGCGGCGCGCGAGGATTCCACCTGCGTCGCGGGCTCTGCCGGGGCGCCTCGCGGCGGCTCCGGCCGCGGGGCTCCTGGCGGCGGGGCTTCCGGCGGCTCCGGCGGAGGCGAGGCTCCGGCCAGGGGAGGCGAGGCCGGCGCGGCGAGGGCGGCCGTGGGATCGATGGCGAGGGCGATCACCAGCGTTGCTGCGCTGGTGATCGCCTCGCAGGTCGCCGCGCTGCTCTCGAGCTTGCGCACCGTGGGCGGCGTCCCGTCGCACCCGACGGTCCGGATCTGGGCCGACCATGCCCCGGGGTTTCCCTTCACCACGGCCTCGATCGAGAGGCCGCCGCCCGTCGTGGCGAGCTCCCGCCCGAGGCGCCGCGCGATCTCGTCGCGGAGCCGGGGCGCCGAGGGGCACCGCTCCTCGGCCCCCTCCAGGCGGACCCACGACACGTCCGCGGCCCACCGCGCGCACTCGGCGCGCGCCGCGGCAGGGGCGAGCGCGGCGCACGCGCAGAGGAGCGACACAGCCCCGCGCATGCTCGCCCCGGGATCGGCTCGCTCGCGACGTCCGTCCGACAGAGCCTAGACCTCGAGGATCTTTCCGGGGTTCATGGGGTTCAGGGGCTCGAGCGCCCGCTGGATGGATCTCACGATCGCGAGCGCCTCGGCCGGGCGAGGATAGGGGAGATAGTCTCTCTTGAGTAGGCCAATTCCGTGTTCGGCGGAGATGCTCCCGCGGTGTCTCTTGACGAGCGAAAAGCTCGCGTGACCCGCCTCGTGGGTGCGCCGCAGGAGCTGAGGTGATCGGGCTGCATGACGTTGATGTGGAGTTGATGTGACGGCTGCCGTCGCCGATGTGGCCGCGAGACCTCGGCCGTTGAGCGCGGGAAGGCGACCGCGGACAGCCTCGGCTCGACGGCCTTGGTCCAGCCGCGGCCGAACGTGGCGAGGTCGGGCGGGTCGATGGAGAGAAAATCTTCTGAAAAATCGCGCAGGAAGGCCGCCGAGAACGCGGCTGGGCGGGCGCTCATGCTCGGCTGGGTACTGCGATGCCGCCGTGGGGGCAAGCAGCCTTATCTCGCGCGGCGCGCGCCGGGCGCGCGGGCTCTGCCTCCCCCGCGTGCGTCGTCTCCGAGCTTGCCTCGTGCGTCCCCGCCGTGGAGCTCGAGGAGCTCCGCGAGCTCCGGCTTGAGGAGAGCGAGATCGCCAGCGCGACAGGAGGCTGCTTTCGAAAAAGTGAGGGCCGCACACGATGGGGTGAAGGACGGCCCGCCACCGCAGCATCCAGTAGGCAAGAGCGGGATAAGAACGGTCCCCTCCAGTAAAAATCTCAGGAGAATAGAAAGATGAGCTTGTTCAGCAAGAGAGTCCTCCCGTTGACGCTCCTCGGTGCCGCAGCCGTGCTCGGTGGCTGCGTTGGCGAGGCTTCCCTCGAAGGCGATGACGGGCTGGAGACCCAGGCGGAGGCGGCTGATCCCGAGTCGGCGGACTCGATCGACCCCGACGCGGCGGAGGCGGTTGGAACCGCGCAGCAAGCGGAGGAAGCGGTTTATTATAGCACATGGTGGTGCATCAATCGTGCCGAGTACGTCGGCAAGGTCACGATCTGGTGGGGCCATACGTCAGTGGATGCCACATGGGCCTGCAACGAGTGGATCGACACCTGCCGTAATCGCGGGGGCTGCGGGTCTTTCAGGCTGGATCTTTAAGCCACCCGGATGCCCTCGAGACCGTGCCCCTGCCGCGGGCTGAGGGATCACCTCGCGGCGTCGTCGCGCCGAGCGCGCCCGGCTGAGGGATCACCTCGCGGCGTCGTCGCGCCGCCTACCTTCGCGCTGGCCGCAACATCGTTGCCAGCGCAGCGTGACGGCGATCTGCTACTTCGCCCACAGCACCGAGAGATCGAGCTCGATGGCGTCAAAGGGCTCGATCCGAACCCGCGCGGCCTCCCGGTGGAGCACCGGGGGCCCCAGCGCCGATCCTCGCCGAGCACGAGGACCTCGAGCGTCCGCGTGATCGGGTCGACCAGCCACGCGTGTCGCACGCCCTCGCGCGCGTAGACGAGCATCTTCTCCTGGCGGTCGAAGGCTGCTGTCGATGGGCTCAAGACCTCGCAGAATGGCGGTGTACCTCGCGCAGCTCGAGCGCCTCGCGGCGCTCGGCGCCCGGGTCGCGCTGCACGCGCCCGGCGAGCCGATCGGCGCGCCCGCGGCCCTGTTCCCCCGCTACATCGCGCACCGGCTCATGCGTAGCTCGAGGAGCTCCGGCTTGACGAGAGCGAGATCGCCAGCGCGACAGGAGGCTGCTTTCGAAAAAGTGAGGGCCGAACACAATCGGGTGAAGGACGGCCCGCCACCGCAGCATCCACCAGGCGAGAGAGACCGGGATGCGACCGGTCCCCTCCAGTAAAAAAAATTCAGGAGAGCAAAGAGATGAGCTTATTCAGCAAGACGGTCCTCCCGTTGACGCTCCTCGGTGCCGCAGCCGTGCTCGGTGGCTGCGTTGGCGAGGCTTCCCTCGAAGGCGATGACGAGCAGGAGAACCAGCCCGACGCGGCGGAGGCGGCTGATCCCGGGTCCGCGGAGTCGATCGACTCCGACGCGGCGGAGGCGGTTGGAACCGCGCAGCAAGCGGTGTGGGTATCTAAAACGGCTTGGAATTGCCACTACTTGGGGTCGCGGAAGGTCGGCGCGGTCGGGATCTGGTGGGGTCATAATTATTGGGATGCCGACTGGGCCTGCAACAGCTGGATCCCCGAATGCGCTAACCAGTGCCGGGCTGTGTATGACTATTCGTACGCTGAGTGGGAGAACTGACCACGTCGGCAGTGTCGGGATCTGGTGGGGCATAGGTATGTGGATGCCGACTGGGCCTGCAACAACTGGATCTCCGCATGCGGTAGTGGCGGGGGCCGCTGGGCTCTGCGGGACTATGAAGTGCCCCCTCGGATTCGGTAGTGGCCGAGTTTGATTGAGACTGGCCAAGTTTGGCCCGATTCGCGGATCTCGCCGCTACGCTTCGGCCCGAAGTAATGCAGCCCGCGAGCGCTGGCGCGCTCCGGGGTTGCGTGGCCGAAAACTCACGCAGCCAGGTCCCGCCAGTCAAAGCTTGTCCCCCGAGCTCCCGCCGCTCGCGCTCCATCTCACGAATGGCATCTGCAACGATCCGCCGCACGGCCTGGCCGGAGGCGCCTGGGGCGGGGTCACCGAGAGCGCGGAGGCGGAGGCAGAACACCTCGGCGAGATGGGTCTTGACATCCCGCCGGGATTAGTATCGACCGACCCTTGTCCAGGCTCTTGTTGGCACAGAGGGGGACGGATGTTCGTGGAGAACAGCGTGGACGGCGCCCGGGCAGGTGGACGCACGCGCCGAGCGAGAGCCGCCCGGTCCGGAGCGCCTCCGCACACACGCCGAGCCAGCCCGCGGTGAGGCCGAACGCGCGGGCCGGCTCGGCAGCGCGCTGCTCCAGAAGTCGCGCGCCTTCGGGCCGTTGTCCGGCCCGACCACCGAGTCGTTCTCTCCGTGAATGACGACCGCTGTGACCTGTCCGGTACACTCCACGGGGGCTCAGCTCCAGTGCGCGGTCAACTCGAGGTGATCGTCGTTATCGCCACCGCCGGAGATGATGCGCTGGCGGACGTGGTCGGCGCCGCCGATCACGAGGAGCTGCTCGCAGGAGCCGACGACTTCGGTCCACATGTTCTCGTCGAAGCCTTGGCAGCCGATCCAGAGAGCTCGGGTGAAGCCGCGGCGGGATTCGAGGACACGGACGTGGCCGGCGGAATAGTAGTTGGAGAAGACGCGCTGGCCGAGGGAGAAGAGGGTAGAAGGGGAGATGAGGCCCGCGATGACCTTGTAGATGCCGCTCATGTCGTCGTGCGTGCACTGGCGGCCAATCTGGTGGATGAGCTCTTTGCCTTCGCCGGTCGTGCGCCGGATGGCCTGGAACAGGTCCTTGTACCAGGCGATCGGGTACCAGCCGGTGGAGACGAGGCTGCCGTAGCGGATGCCGTCGCGCAGCGGTTCACACATCTCATCCAGGCTGCGCTTCTGGACAGGCTCGCCGCGTAGCTTGCCAAAGCTCGCCACCACGGAGCGAAACGCCACCCCCTTGACCTTCGGTTCGTCGGTCATCCCATCGCGCGAGCGCGCTCGGCAACGAGGGTACCGCATCCCGCGGGGGCAGGCCACATCGTTGCCCTCCTCACCGGTATTGGAGAGTACAATCGCCTCCTATATGGTGCAGCCCGAGCCGTTCGATTTTCGCGCGGCTTTCGCGCGGCCCGCTGGGGCGCCCACGGCAAGGTGAGGCAGCTCGACCGGCAGAATCTCCACCTCGTCGAGCGGCGGTTTCCCACGCTCACCGCCACCGTTGCGGTGGGCTCCGATCGGCTCGAGCTCTCCTCGGTGACCAAGGCCTCGCGGACCATCGCGACGTCGACCTGGGGGCCCTCGTCCGCGCGGTGGTTGCGCGCTTCGAGGCCGCGGCCTCAGGCGCCCTCGGCGTCGAAGATCGCGTCCACGTACCGCAGCGTCGTCTCGCGCCGGCGGCGCGCGCGCTCGGCCGAGTCCTCCTCCACGAGCACCTCGTCGGGCTTCACGCGGAAGAGCGGCTGGCCCTTCTGCACGATCGTCCCCTCGCCGCCGTCGATGAGCACCTCCTCGATGGTGCCGGAGCACGGCGCGAGCACCTTGTTGAACATCTTCATGACCTCGATCACGTAGAGCGGATCGCCGGCGGCGAAATGGCTGCCCTTCGTCACGAGCGGAGGCCGGTCCGGCGCCTCCTGCGCGTAGAACATGCCGCCGGTGACCGCGACGATCTCGTTGGCCCGCATGGCGGGCGGCGGCGCGAGCACCTTGCGCATGCGGGCCGAGAGCTCGCGATCGAGCAGGCGCTCCGGGATGGCGACCGTGCCGTCCTCCCGCGCGCGGAGCTCGAAGAAGCGCGCGGCGTCCCCCGCGAGGACCAGCGCGTCGAGGAGCTCCAGGCCCGCCTGGAAGCCGAGGTGCGAGCCGCGAACCCGCCGCCAGAGCTCGGCGTCGTAGCCGTGAGGCGCGGTATCCCCGGACAGGTGCGCTCGCAGCTCGGGCCACGAAGGCGCGCCGCCCGCCTGGCCCATCCGCTCGCCGACGCGCCGGTAGAAGCCGAGCGCCCGCGAGAGCACCTCCTGGTCGTGATCCCAGATCACGTGGGCCGCGGGCGCCTGCGGCTGCGGCGTCATGTTGAGCAGCCAGTACGTGTCCGCGAGCACCTCGATCGGGTTCTTGAGCCAGCGCACCCGCCCCGACCGGATCTCGAACGACCCCATGTTCCGGCTGAGCCACGCCGACAGGAGGTGCGGCTCCGCGCAGATCTTCTCCACGGGACGGCGCACCAGCGTGTCCTTCAGCGTGAAGACCTTCTTCAACGCTCCTCCGCCGGTCGCCTCCGCGGCCCCGGCCCGCGCCGCGAGGCGGCGCTCGTGACGGGCGCCGAGCTCGGCCCACATCGCGTCGAAATCGAGCCCCCCGAGCTCCACCGCGAGCAGGCCGACCTGCGTGAGGTACGGGACCACGAAGCCCGTCGTCGGCTTCGCCCACACGCTCCGCGCGAGGAACCAGTGCACGAGCCCGTAATGAAACAGGAGGTTCGTGTGAAGATCGCTGCCGCGCAGCGTGGTCGTGCGCAGGATCTCGCAGATCCGCTGGTAGGCCTCCTCGCGCGAGGCGCCGTAGGTCACGAGGAGCGCGATGTTGCTGTCGTAGGCGCCGGCGACCCGGTAATGCATGAACACCCCCGTGTCGGGGTTCTTCACGCAGATGCCCTGATCGTCGCGGATCTCGTGCGGGTGCGGATCGCTCCAGGACACGATGATGCCGGCCGCGTGGGGCTCCAGCGCGCCGTTCGTCGCGTTGAGGCGCGCCTCCACCGCGGACCCTTCCCGCCGGACGCGGATCGGCCGGGGCAGCCGCTCCCCGTGGCGCGCGAGGAGGACCATGCACTCGACGAGCGAGGTCACCTCGAACGCGTCGGCCGGATCGGCCGGGTTCTCGAAGCGGAGGCCATAACAGAGCTCCGACACCCGGTGCTCGACCTGGATACGGGTGTTGACCTCCATGAAGTAGTGGTGATCCCCCTCGACGATGCACTCGAACGTCGAGGCCGAGTTCAGCCCGACCGCCTGCCCGAACCGCTCCGCCTCGGCCTCCATCCGGGCGAGCGACGCGCGCTCGCGCTCGAGCGACGCCGCGCGCGGCGCCTCGCCGGCCGCGCGCGCCCGCTCGATCGCCTCGAGCAGCCCCTCCTGCGTCATCGCCACCTCGAGCAGCTTCTGCTCGTGCATCTGCAGCGAGCAGTCGCGCCCGCCCAGCGCGACGCACCACGCGCCGTTGCCGATCAGCTGGATCTCGTTGTGCCGCGTCTCCTCGACGTTGAGCTCGAGCAGGATGTTCTTGTTGTCGCCGACGCCCGCGGCCTTCACCTCCGCGAGGACCTCCCGCGCCAGCGCGGGGACCTCGGCCGCCCGCGCCCGCGCCGCGGCCTCGAGGGGCGCCGCGTCGGGCGCGACGCCGGCGAGGAGCCGCTGCCCCTTGCCGCCGCCGCCGCCGATGGCCTTGAGCCGGATCCGCCGCCCCGGGTGGCGAGCGAGCAGCTCGGCCGCGCCCCGCTCGAGCTCCTCGCAGAGCTCGTCGGTCGTGTAGAGATCCACGCGCTGCGCGTACGCCGCCGCGAGCAGGGCGTCCGCCGCCTCGGCGAGCGGGATCCCGTCGGCGAGCCGCGCGCCCGCGGCGCCCGGGGCGCCCGCGCCGAGCAGCCCGCGGTCTGCCGCGGCCGCGCGCAGCGCCGCGTGATCGGGCCACTTGCGGAGCACGATCCGCCGGGTCGCGTCGTCGATGCCGGGCGTCACGCTGACCGCGGCCGCGAGCGCCGTCCGCTTCGCCTCGTCCTTGAGCCCGGCGGCGCGCTGCACCGACGAGCGCGGGCCGATGAAGACGAGCCCCGCCTCCTCGAGCGTGCGCACGAACTCCCCGTCTTCGGCCATGAAGCCGTAGCCCGCGAACACGTGCGTGTAGCCGCCGGCCCGGGCGATCGCGACGATCTCCTGCATCAGCTTGACGCGCTCGTCCTTGGTGGCGCCGGTGTAGTCCTTCACGCGGTGCACGTGCGCCGGGTGGATGCAGCGCAGCTCCGGCGCCAGGGCGTGCGTGTAGACGATCGAGTCCTTCTCCGACAGGAGGATGCCGTAATGCTCGATCCCCATCTGGGCGAAGACATCCATCGCCTCTTTCCGGATCGGGCCCCGGCAGACGATCAGCGGCCGCACGTCGTCGGCGGCGAAGGAGCGCGCCCACGCCGAGCTCGAGCGGCCGAGCCTGCGGTCGCGCACCACCCTGGGGTTGCGGTCGTAACCTCGCTTGCTCTCGAATCCATCCATGATCAATGGAACTCCCGCTGAACACCGGTGAACGGCCCGGGCTGGTAGTGCCGCAGCAGGAACTCGAGGTTCTCTGCAATCACCGAGCGGAGCTCGCGCGGCATCACGAGCCGCGAGATGGAGCCCAGGCTGAGCCCCTCGCGCGGGTTCATGAGCTCCCGCTCGTACCGCGCGCTGAACTCGGCCTCTCTCGCCTTCAGCCACGCCGCGGCCTCGTCGCGGGCCTCCGCCTTCGCCTTCGCCTCGTCCAGGCCGCGGGCGAGCCGCTCCTTGACGCCGGCCTTCTCCCTGGCGCTCGCCTGCGCGCGCACCTTGCGGAGCTCGTCCTTGTAGACGAACTCCTTGCCGGCGGGGCCCATCACGGCGACGCGGGTCGTGGGGAGCGCGAGCACGACGTCCGCGCCGGTCGCGTAGTTGTTGAACGAGGCATACGCGCCGCCGAACGCGTTGCGCACGAGCAGCAGGATGCGCGGGGTGCGCACGTCGATGATCGCGTCGAGCATGGCCCGGCCGGCCTGCACGATGCCCATCGCCTCTTGCTCCCTGCCCGGGAGGAACCCCGTGGTGTCCTCCATGAAGAGGAGCGGGATGTTGTAGAGGTTGCAGAAGCGGATGAAGCGCGCGTTCTTGTAAGCGGCCGCCACGTCGATCTGACCCGACGCGACCGCGCTGTTGTTCGCCACGAAGCCGACGACGCGCCCGCCGACCCGCCCGAACGCGGTGATCGTGTTGCGCGCGCGCTGCGGCTGCACCTCGAAGTAGTCGCCGTGATCGCAGATGCGCTGGATGATGATGTTGATGTCGAGCGGCGTGTTGTAGCCCGTCGGCGACGAGATCGTCCTGCGGAGGAGCGTGTCGATCTCGGTCGTCTCCCGGCCCACCGGATCGCTCGTCCGCTGGAAAGGCGCGCTCTCGCGGTTGTTGCTCGGCAGGTAACCGAGCAGCCGGACGGTGGTGCGCAGCGCGCCCACCTCGTCTGGCACCGTGAGATCGGCCACCCCCGAGGCGCCGTGGACGCGCGGGCCGCCGAGGTCGTCGGGTGAGACCACCTCGCCGAGGACCGATTTGACGACCGCCGCCCCGGTCAGGCCGAAGAACGTGCCGCCCGGCTGGATGACGAAGCTTCCCTGCCGCGGCAGGTAGGAGCCGCCGCCCGCGTTGAACCCGAACATGCACATGATGCTCGGGACCACGCCGCTGATCTTGCGCAGCGCCGCGAACGCCTCAGCGTAGCCGTCGAGCCCGCCGACGCCCGCGGGGACGTAGGCGCCGGCGCTGTCGTTGAGGCCGATGAGCGGGATGCCCCGCTCTCCCGCGAGCTGGAACAGCCGCGCGAGCTTGCGGCCGTTCGTCGCGTCCATCGACCCGGCGCGGATCGTGAAATCGTGGCCGTACAGCGCCACGTCGCGGCTGCCGATGCGCAGGATCGCGGTGACCAGCGAGGCGCCGTCCAAGTTGGGCCCCCAGTTCTCGAAGACGACCCGCGGCGGCTCGGGCGTGAGCACCCGGATGCGTTCCCAGATCGTCATCCGGCCTTTGCTGTGCTGCCGGATGATGTTCTCCGGGCCCGCGGAGACATAGGGGCGCCTGCGGAGCTCCTCGGCCTCCCGGAGCGCCGCGTCGTACGCCGAGGCAGGCGCGGCCGGCGCCCCGGATCCCTCGTCGAGCGGATCGTCGAGCGAGGGCACGAGGGCGGAGGGCTTCACGGCGACATCGTTGTGATCAAGAGGGCTCATGGACGGGCGAGGCGCTCTATATCATGGCAGGATCCGGGGACGCACCTCGCGAGCCCGGCGAGGCGTGCCCCGGCGCCGGCGTGTGGGGCGCGGCACGGGGTGCTGCGCGGTCCCGGTGCGGGGCTCCCCGCGGCGATCCCGCGGTCGCCTCGACCGGCTCGCGCGGAGCTCTCCCGTCTGGACGCGGCGAGTCATGCGTGGCTGAGCCCGGCGCTCGTCAGGGGTAATCCGCGCGCGAGACGACATGATCGCCGAACACATAGCGGCGCTGCTTGGCCGCCGCGAGGAGGTCGGCGCGGTGATCGGGGTGGGCGATCTCGATGAGCGCCAGCGCGCGCTGCCGGATGTTCCGGCCCCAGAGATCCGCGACGCCATGCTCCGTCACCACGTAGTGCACGTCCCCGCGGCTCGTCACGATGCCGGCGCCCTGCTCGAACGCCGGCTGGATCCGGCTGATCGTGCCGTCCTTCGCGGTGGACCGGAGCGCGATGATCGGCTTGCCGCCGGCGCTCCGCGCCGCGCCCCGGATGAAGTCGACCTGCCCCCCGATCCCGGAGAAGAAGCGGCCCATCAGCGTGTCGGCGGCGACCTGGCCCGTCAGATCGACGGCGAGGGCGGCGTTGATCGCGATCATCCTGTCGTTCCTCGCGATCGTCAGCGGATCGTTGGTGAAGGCGGACCCGCGCATCTCGATGACCGGGTTGTCGTGGGCCCAGGCGTAGAGGGCCCGGCTGCCGAGGAGGAACGAGGTCACGAGCTTCCCCGGCAGGAGGGTCTTCCTGCGGTTCGTGATGACGCCGCGCTGGACGAGATCCATCACGCCGTCGGAGAGCATCTCGGTGTGCACGCCGAGGTCGCTCCTGCCTCCCAGGGCGGCGAGCACGGCGTTCGGGATCTTGCCGATGCCGGTCTGGAGCGTCGCGCCGTCGGGCACGAGCGTCGCCACGTTGCGGCCGATGGCGCGGTCGACGTCGTCGAGCGGCTCGATCGCGCGCTCGGGGAGCTCGCGGTCCACCGGGACGAGGTGGGTTATCCGATCCACGTGCAAGAACGAGTCTCCGTGGGTGCGGGGCATCCGCGGGTTGACCTCGGCGAGGACCAGATCCGCCGAGTCGACGGCGGCGCGGACGATATCGACGGAGACGCCGAGGCTGACGAAGCCGTGGGCGTCCGGGGGGCTCACCTGGATGAGGGCCACATCGATGCGCACCCGGCCCGAGAGGATCAGGCTCGGGATCTCGGAGAGGAAGACCGGCATGAAGTCGGCTCGCCCCTCGTGGATCGCCTCGCGGACGTTCTGGCCGATGAAGAACGCCGTGTGACGGAACCGCCGCTCGAGACCGGGGCGGACATACGGCGCGGGGCCCTCGGTCATCAGGTGGACGATCTCGTTGCCGGCGAGGTGGTCGCCGGACTGAACCATGGCGTTCACGAGATCGGTCGGCTCCGCGGCGCCCGAGCCGACGAGGATGCGCCGCCCCGGGGGGATCGCGCGGATGGCCTCCTCGGCCGTCTTGATCTTGTCGCCGAAGCGCGATCGCCAGTCCGTGATCGTCTGCTGCATCGTGTGCCTTCTTCCGGTGTTCTTGGGGGGGATGAACCGAGCGCGTTTGCCGTCGGGGCGGGCGATGGCCGGCCGCGCCGTCACGCGGGTCGAGCCTCGGGTCAGGAGATCTCTTTCTCGATGAGCAGCGCGGCCAGCACGGCGAGCGCGTCGGTCGTCGTGAAGACGCCGACGACCTGTGCGCCGTTCAGCACCACCGCCGAGCCGTACTTGTGCTCGGCCATCTCGCGGACCACCTCGGAGAGCGGCGCGCTCGGCGCGACGGCGTAGGGGCACGGCGACATGGCCTCGCTGACGAGGAGATCATCCCCCTCTTGCTCCTTGAGCGTCTCTATCCAGTAGATGTCCCGCTCGGAGAGGATGCCGACCAGCCGGCCGCCGCTCAGCACCGGCAGGTGCCGGATGCGATGTCCGCGCATGAGCGCGCGGGCGAGGCCGACCTTCTGATCGGCGCCGATCGAGTGTGGGCTCCGGGTCATGCAGTCCTGGATGCGAATGGTCGAAGAGCTCATGAGGCCTCCCCTGGCGCTGGACGTCCGCGATGCTCTATTCGAGCTGATCGAACCGGCGCCCTTCGATCGAGCTCGGTTTGCCACGATGCGAATCTGCAAGACGCAGACCACCGGGCCGAGCTCGACATTCTCGCTGCGGTGGTCTGCGCGGCCCGCGAGCTGCCCCAGGGGATCGATGCACTGCCTGCGCCGCGCCGGCGACGTCCGGCCTCGCGGCCATCGGTGGGCGCGCCTGCACCGGTTGCGCTGGAGCGCAGGGGGTTCGCTGGGCCGGACGGCACGGCGACCGGCGCGGCGGAGCCACCGATGCGCCAGGGCGGCTGGTACTACAGCGACACTGGTGGCCCATCTGTGGCTGTAGACGGGCGGACGGACACGTATTCTCGACGATTTTGGTGCCTACAGCCGCACGTCGCGCGGCGCCGGGTCCGCCTCGCTCGCGGAGGGCGGCGGCGCTCGTGGAAGATCGACAGGTCGCCCGCGTTCGTTCTACTCTCCTCCCTCTCCCAGGCATCGATGAAAGACACCGCACCGACGCAGGACCAGGCCATGTGTTTCTATCGCGCCGCGCTCTCCACGGCGCGGCTGATCGACCGGGAGAACGAGCATCGGGTGCTGGACGCCGACGCCGACGCGGCGTGGCGAGCGTACGGCGGCGACTTGCCGCCAGTGGTTCGCTGCGATCTCGTGCTGCGCAACCTCGCGATGCTCTACCTGGCGGCCTTCGCGCCCGGGCCGGTGTTCAGCCTCTCGGGCTGGTACGACGATGACCCGTGGGGGGCCGGGTTCGAGCGGCCCCCGGCCAGGATGGTCGAAGGGCTGTTCGCGGCCCGCGCCACCCGCCTCGATCGCGAGGAGGCGCTCGGCGCCGCCGCGGCGACCGACGAAGGCCTCCTCCTCGACACGGCCGCGCGCGAGAGGCTCCTCCCGCTGCTCCAGACCATGGCCGACCTGCTCCCCTGGGTGCGGCAGTGGCACGACGAGGACGGCGAGACCGCCTCCGCCTTCGAGGCCTACCTGGCCGAGCAGGCCCGCCGCCTCGAGGTCTCCCTCGACGAGGCCCGCGCCTACCGCCGCCCGGCCCGCGCCGCCGGCCGCCCCGGCGCGCGCGGCCGCAAGCCCGCCCCCGAGCGTGCCCCGGCCGTCGAGCCCCGCGCCCCCGCAAGGGCAGGGCGCCCCGCCCGCGGCGCCTCCGCCGACGAGGCGGCGCTCGACGCCTTCGTCGAGGCGGTCCGCGCGCGCGACGAGGGCGCCGGCGTCGCCGCCGCCGACCTCGGCCAGCAGCTCGGCCTCTCCGCGAGCGCCCTCAAGAAGACCGTGGACGCCCTCGTCGAGGCCGGGCGCCTCGTCGAAAAGAAGAAGCGGCCTCGCACCGTGGCGTATACAACGGATGGCGCCGGTGGAGGGGAGGGCGCGGGAGCGTGATCGAGCGGATCTACCTCGACAACATCCGGACCTTCGTGAACTTCGAGTGGCGCCCCGGCCCGCTCGCGATCCTGCTCGGCGCGAACGGCGCCGGGAAGACGGCCCTGCTCGACGTCCTCCGGGGACTCCAGGCGTTCTTGCTGGGCGAAGCGTCGTCGGTCGAGGCGTTCCCGGGGACGAGCCGCACGCGCTGGGATCAGCGCCCACAGCAGACGGTCGAGCTCGACATCCGCGGCAACGGCGGCACGTACCGCTACCGGCTGGTCGTCGAGCACCACGAGCGTGAGCCGGGGAAGAACCGCGTCGGGTCGGAGACCCTGCGCTACGACGACAGGCCGCTCGTGGAGTTCGCCGATGGGGAGCTGCGGCTGTTCGGCGACGAGGGCGCCGCAGGGCCGCGACTCAAGGCGAAGGGCACGCGCTCCGGGGTCGGCGCCATCGAGCCCGGCGACGACAATCGCCTGCTCACCTGGTTCAAGCAATGGGTGTTCGAGCTGTGGCTCCTGCGCCCGGATCCCCGCGCAATGCGCGCGCACGTGGAGACGCCGGCGGCAGAGTGGCTCGCGTTCGACCTTTTGAACTTCGGGGCGTGGTACCTGCGTTACCTGACCGCCAAGCCGGGCTCGATGTTCAAGGCGACGATCGCGCTCGGCAGGGTGCTGCCCGGCTTCCTGGAGCTCCATGAGCGGCTCGGCTACCTCCATGCGCGGTTCGGGGACGACACCGCGAGCGAGAGCTTCCGGTTCGACGAGCTCTCCGACGGGCAGCGGGCGCTCATCGCGCTCTACGTCCTGCGGTACGCGGTAGCGGGGCCCGGCAAGACGCTCCTGATCGACGAGCCCGACAACTACGTGTCGCTGCGCGAGATCCAGCCGTGGCTCACCGAGATGACCGACCTCGCCCTAGGAAAGAGCGGCCCGCAGGTCTGGATCATCAGCCATCACCCGGAGGTGCTCAACCTTCTGGCCGTGGACTTCGGCTGGAGGTTCTTCCGGGATGGCACGGGGCCCACGCGCGTCGAGCGGTTCCAGCCCGCGACCGGCCTGGATCCCGCCGAGACCGTCGCCCGCGGGTGGGAAGACGATGCCTGAGGGCGTGCAGGCCGTCGTGCTCTGCGAGGACCTGCAGGCCTGGGTCTTCGTGCGCCGGATGCTTATCGCCCTGAACTACGACGCACATCGCATTCGCGTGATCCCGTATCCGGCCGAGGGCCGCGGCTCCGGCGAGCAGCACGTCCGGGAGCGGTACGCCGACGAGCTGGGCAGGCATCGCGCCCGCGCATCCCGCACGAAGGCGGTGCTCGTCGTCCACGTGGACGCGGACCGGCTGACCGTCCAGGAGCGCCATGCGACGCTCGAGCAGGAGCTGCAGGCGCAAGCGGTCGCGCCGCGCACCTCGGATGAAGCCGTGGCCGTGCTGGTGCCGAAGAGGGAGATCGAGACCTGGATCTACTTTTTCCTCAACGGACCTCCCGTGGACGAGCAGACGAGCTATCCCAAGCTCGAACGCCAGTCCGAAGCCTGGCCGTCCGCGGAAGCTTTTGCGGCGCAGATTCATGCGGCAAACCAGCCCGCTGGAGCGCCGCCGTCCCGGCTCGTTGAGGCTCGTCGTATTCCCTGACCGCTCGATAGAATCGATGCCGATCACCTGGTCGCCCCCGAGATGATGCATTCGTGGCTCTGGAGATGGCCGGTCTCGGACTTCGGCCGGCGAATCTACCTCGTGCGCGCGAACCACGCGCCCGCCGATCCATCCGGGCTAAACCTTGAGCTCCTCCCGCCCCTGTTTGCGGCGTCCGCCATCGACGCCCGGCGGAGCGAGGACCTCCCCATCCTCCAAGAGATCTACTGCGAGCTCACCCTCAGCGGCCGGTCCAGCCTGCACCAGCAGGACCAGCGCGCGGTCCGCGATCGGGTCGCCGCCCGGGTGCGCCAGGCGCTGAAGCACGGAGAGCTCGTCGCGTTTCGCGATCTCCGCGTCTCGGCGTCCGCCGCGCCGCGAGGCCCAGGAGCCCGCGCGCCTCACGAGGCGCCGGCGGCGTCGCGGCCTCGCGAGTCGGAGACGGGGCTCTCGTTCTACGAGATCGTCCTGCTCGACGAGCTCGAGACCCCGATCGCCGGCGTGAGCCTGCGGGTGAGCACGCCCGCTGGGGAGGTCGTGCGCCCGACCGACGCCGGCGGGCGCGCGCGCGTCGACGGCGTGCCGGCGGGCTGGGGGAGCGCCGCGATCGCCGACGCCGGTGAGCTCGCCAGGGCGCTCGCCGGCCGGGAACGGGGCCCGCGCCGGACAGCGCCGCTGCCCCAGGGGGACACGTGGCACGTACGCGTCCCGAGCCGCATCGGCGACGCCGTGATCCTCCCCGACGCCGAGCCCCAGACGCTCCTGCTCGTGACGCGGACCGACCTCGTCCACGTCACCCAGGCATCCCCGTGGCCCGCGCTGTCCCTGGTCGACGACGCGGGGCCATGGCAGCTCACCCTCGCCGAGGAGCGCGCGATGCTCGCGCTCCACTCCGCCGCGGCGGGCGCTCAGGCCGTCCTCCAGGTCGTCGCACCGGAGCCTCTGCCAGCGCCGCCGCCGCCGATCGCCCCGCCGCCGATCGACACCGGGCTGTGGATCGCACCCGACGTGTACGTGGTCCAGAGCGGCGACACGCTGGTGCGGATCGCGGCCCGCTACCTCGGGGACGGCGCCCGCTGGCGGGAGATCTGGGCGCTCAACCAGGAGCGCTACGCAGGGCGCTCCCCCGACGTGATCTTCCCCGGCGACACGCTCGTGATGCCGCCCGAGGCGGTCCCGGCGTGGGTCGCGCTGCCGGCCAGCCCCGCGCCCGCGCCGGACGCGCCGGCGCCCGCCGCGCCGGCGCCGCCCGAGTGGCTCCGCGCGGCGGTCGACGCGCTCCACGAGGCGCTGTTCCAGCAGCGGCTGGACCCGGTATGGCGCTTCCTCGAGAGCATCCCGCTCGACCTGCCCGCGCCGGGCCTCGACGCGCCGCCGCCGTTCGTCGAGGAGCTCGTCTACCGGTCGACGATGGTCGAGCTGGCCCTCGAGGGGAAGGTGGACCCCATGTTCCAGGAGACGAAGCAGGTCTGATGCTGAAGCTCAGGGTCACCTGGCCGAACGCGGGGCACGCGCTCCTGCCCGAGTCGGGCGCCGACGTGCGCCTCGAGGCCGGCGGCGCGCCGCTGCCGCTCGCGTCAAGGTCCGCGGGCGTGCGCGAGTTCGACATCCCCGACGGGACGGCGCGGGTCGTCCTGAAGGCCACGTTCACGGCGTCGTTCGGCGCGGTCGGACGCGCGGGCGCGATGAGCCACCCCGTGCTCCAGGTCGAGCAGCCCTACGACGTCGTCGCCGGGGGAACGATGCTCGAGGCGGCGAGCATCCCGGCCTACGTCAAGAGCCACCCGCTCGTCGACACGAAGGTGATGGCCAACGTGCACGGCGCCGCGCTGGCGCAGATCCGGACGGAGTTCGTGAACGTCACGCCGTTCTGGATGGCGTACGCCGCGTACGCGTCCGAGTACGTCGTCGATCACCGGCCTGGCGACCCCGCGCTCGTCGCCCTCGGCTACACCGGCGGCAAGCCGCTCCTCTGGTTTGCCTCCGTCCCGGCCGCATGCGCCGCGCCGCCGGCGCCCGGGGTCGGCTGCCTCGTGTTCTTCCGGCCCGAGAACTACGCTTACTCGCGGGTCGACGAGGCCAGTCACTCGATGTTCGGGCTCAACCGGTATCTGCTCAAGCCGGTGGACGATCCGACGGCTGGTATCTGGAAGCGCGACCAGTTCCTCCCGGACCCCGGCGAGGGCAACAGCCCTTATGCGTGGCTGCGCGCCGGCTTCGAGGACGCGCTCGCCCGGAGCCAGAAACCCGTGGTCCTCCTTCACCCCTGGCCGAGCGGATCCGACTTCGGCGCCGCGACCGGCCCGTCGCTCCCCGCCCTCGCCGGCGGCGCGCTCCGGCTGCTCTGGGCCGAGCAGCGACTCGCGAGGAGCCGCGGCGGGATCCACCTCGGCCGCCTCGGCATCATGGGCTACAGCGCCGGCGGGCTGTCCATGTGGGCCGCCCTCGCCAGCAACAAGCAACGGGTCTCCGAGGTGTACGCGCTCGACGCGCGGGGCACGCCGGCCAACGCGGGCGCCGCGATCCAGTGGTTCAACGCGCGGAGCGACACGGTGCTGCGGATGAGCGGCGGCTTCCAGCTCGCGGCGAACGAGGGGATCCGGGTCAGCATCGAGAAGCTCGCCGGCGGCCCTGTATCGCGGGTCACGGCGACGCCTCCGGACCAGAAGGCCTATCAGGCCGGCAGCAACCCGCTCTGGGACCACGTGACCGCCCACCACCCCGAAGTGCGCGAGGCACCCGGCTTCTGGCATCAATTCGCGGTCTTCGGCGGCCATGTTGCCCTCCCCGGTCCCTTCGCCCTGACCTTTCTTCAACAGTTCCTGCAGGACTCCCTGTTTTGAGGCGCCCCGTCCGGTCGCTCGTCCCCGCTTCGCTCGCGGCGGCCCTCGCGGCCGGATCGCCTGGGTGTCACCGAGAGCGCCTGCCCCAAGGCGACGCCTCGACCGGCGTGCTGGCTTCCTCGACAAGTACGGCGAGCGCGCCAGCGGCGGCAGCGCCTGCCGGGAGCGCCTTGGCGGGCGGGGGGGAGCTGAACGGTCTCCAGCCTGTCGGCTCAGGTACCGCCGGGGCTCCGCGGGTGGGATCGCCGCCGTCGGCCGCCGACGCAGGAGCGGTATTGCCCTCCCCGGGGTCGGCCACTGGCCCGCGCGCGCCCGCTGGCAGGCCGTTCGACCAGGATGCCTGGCTGGCTGCCCGCGGTGTCACGTGGCGCCCCGACGCGTCGTGCTGGTCGAGGCTCGCGACGAGCCCGCCTCAGCGCCTCAACGTGTGCTCATGCCACGAGGCGCTCAGCCTTCCTGAGGTCGATCTCATGGTGTGCTCGCGCGCACGCGAGCCGGAATCCGAGGGGACGCCCGCCGTGACGCACACGGTCCTCTATGCGTCGCGAGGCGGCGCGCTCCGGGCTGTGCTCGACGTGCCCACCGGCGCGATCCTCGACGACTGCGTGCCGGGCGCCCCGATCCCCTGCCGGGTGGCGCTCGACGTCCGCGTCGACGGGGACGCGATCCAGTTCGAGGATGCGGCGGGGGCGACCTCCGCGTGCGATCACCCGTGGATCGCATCGAACAAGCCCCTTCCGGGCGCCACCGACGGGAACATCGCCTCGAGGCAGCGCATGCGTGCCGACTACCGGCGTATCTGCAGCTCCCGTGGCCGGTACGTATGGCAGCGCGGAGCGCTCCGCCGCGCGCCGTGATCGAGCCTTGCCCGCGCAGGGAGGTGCCTCACACCGCAGGCAGTTCTGTAGTTCGACCCACGATCAAGCCCGGCTCCGCGCACTGCGGAGATGACGGCCGAGGAAGCCGCGGCGGCGGGGGTGGTGAAGGGCCCGGAGGACATCGTGCTCGATCTCGGGGGCCCGCGCCCGGGCGGAGAGGGAGATGGCTGACGAGCATGCCTCGTGCGCTCGAGAGCCGCTGTCGAAATTTCAGCCGTGCCTGCCCAAGGAGCTGGAGCTTAGGTTTCTGGCGCGGAGGCTCGTGGAGAGGCCCTGAATGCCTGTCCTGGAGACAGGCGCTCCCCCTCAGGCCCGCTTGCGCGCCGGCGGGATCAGGTACCCGCAGCACCGCCCGAACCACCGCAGCACGTCGAGCGACGACAGGATGCCGACGACCTTGCCGTCGTCCGAGACGACCGGCAGCCGGTGCACGCCCTCGTAGGCCATGAGCGACGCGGCCTGCCGGATGCTGGCGCTCTCGTGCAGCTGCACCACGACGGGCGTCATCACGTCGCGCGCGGTGACCCTGACGGGCTCGTAGACATGGAAGCCCTGACTCATCTCGAGCGGCGCGACCTCGCCCGACCGCGAGGCCACCTGACGCGACTCCTCGGTGTCGCCGCGCTCCTCTGCCGCACGGAGCACGTCGGCCCGCGACACCATGCCGACCGGCCTGCCCGCCGCGTCCACGACCGGCATCCCGCTGATCTCGTGGCGGACGAGCAGGGCCGTGATGTCGTCGAGGGAGACCTCCGATCGGATGCAGATGACGTTCTTGGTCATGATCTCGGCGAGCGGCGCCTCCGGATTCACGGCCACGTCGACGCCCACGCCGCGCAGCGGAGCCGCTTCCTCCGTGCCCGGCGCCGCGTGGCTGGCATGGCAGACGACCGACGTCGTGCGCGAGCTCTTGTCGAAGTGCAGCGCATGGAAGCGACTGCACGACTCGCACTCTCGCGCCGCCATCGAGCGCTCCCGCAACGGACAGTAGACGGTCGCCACGACCGATTCCTCGCCGTCGTCTCCAACGATGTGCGCGCTGCGGATCGTGTGGTGCCGGAGCTGGTGCTCTCCGCCGGTAGGTCCAGGGGTTGTCATCGTCGTCTCCCGTTCGCCTCTGCGTCCTTCGCTCGAGGTGCGCTGTGGGATGAGCACCGTTCGTGCCACGCCCGCGAGATCCCCGGCGTGCGGCGGCGGCCCTGGTACGCCGCGGTCGCGTCTGCGCCCCCGCGCGCCGTTTGCGCCGCGGCGCAAACGGCTGCGGGCTGCCTCGCGAGGCGCCCGCCCCCAGCGCTCGCGGCGAGAGGAGCTCGCTCTCGGCTCGCGCAAAGCGTCCAGGTCGCGGGAAGAGCCCCGCTCGCGCGAGGGAGCCAGCGCGCGCGAAACCCTCCTCTCCGGCCCCCGGAACGCCTGGCATGCGGCGTGCTGAGTGTTGGGCAGAGGGGCAGAGGGGCAGATGGGCAGATGGGCAGAGCGAGGCGACTGCTGGTCGGGGCCTCGCATGGAGGCTGAGGAGGCTGTCATGTCGAGCGCAAACGCAACGAATCGGTTCATCGTCGTCGTCGGGATCGACTTCTCGGAGCCGAGCAACCGTGCGCTTGATCAGGCGCTCGAGTCCGCTTGCTGTCGCGAGAACGCCGAGGTGCACGGGGTCTACGTCGAGCCCGAGAGCTGGGTCGGCATCGGGCTCTCGCGGGCGCCCATGGTGGCCACCAAGCCCGACGTGGCGCTCCAGCAGCTCCAGCAGCGCGCGAGCGAGCGCGTGAGCGCCATGGGCAACAAGCTCGACGGGGGGCGGCTGAAGCGCGTCGTCGTCCACTTCCGCCGCGGAGATGCGGCCGAGAACATCGCCCAGCTCGCCGCCGACCTGGACGCCGACCTCGTGGTCGTCGGCTCGCACGGGTACCGCGGGCTCGAGCGGCTGCTCCTCGGCTCGGTCGCCGAGCGCGTCTCCCGGCTCGCGCGCTGCCCGGTGTGGATCGTCCGGCCGAAGGATCACGCGACCGCCGGCCGGGTCCCCGAGATCGAGCCGCCCTGCCCGGAGTGCGTGAGGCACCGGCAAGAGACGGGCGGCGCAGCGCTCTGGTGCGCGCGCCACTCGGAGCACCACGTCCGGCCGCACCGCTACTCGTATGCGACCAACGGGGTCTACGCGGCGTCGAGCGCGGCCTACCAGTCGACGCCCGAAGCGACGTGATCGCGAGGCGAGCTCGACGGGACCGCGCGCCTGTCAGGCACACAAGCGCCCGATACGCGCCCCGAGGACGCGAGGTGAGCGCGTGACAAACGAGGCTCCCATCCTCGTGCGTCGTGGTCTCTCCGCGCGCGCTCCTCGATCAGCTCGGCGCCGAGGCGCCGCGCGCTCCCTCCGGTCGATCGCGATCCCGCCGCGTTGACGGTCCACCGCGCGCGGGGGATACACAGCGCCATGAAGCGGTCTTGCATCGCCCTGGCGGCTTTCGCGCTGTCCCTCTCCGCTCCCGCGATCGCGCAGCCGGTGAAGGTGTTCGTCCTCGCGGGCCAGTCGAACATGGTCGGCTACGGCGTGGGCCGCCAGCTCCCGGTCGAGCTCCAGAGCCAGCCGGACGTCTGGTACGACCACTACAACCCCGACGCGCGCGAGGGAGGGCCGTACGCCGCGGCGACGAGCGCCGACTGGGGGCCGCTCGAGCCGAAGGGCGAAGCCCGCCGCTACGGGCCCGAGATCACGTTCGGCCGCGCGATCGCCGCGGCGTACCCGGAGGACCGGATCGCGATCGTGAAGATGGCGCAGGGGGGCACCAACCTCGTCGATCACTGGGGGCGCGGCCTCGCGCCGGATCCCGAGGTGCTCTACAAATCGCAGCTCTACCACGCGCTCCTCGGCAGGCTGGACTCCGCGACGTACGAGGGCGACCGCGCCCTCCGTTATCCCGAGGAGGTGACGCGGCTCGACGGCGCCCTGGCGAGGATCGAGTCGGAGGGGCACCCGTACGAGATCGCCGCGCTCGTCTGGATGCAGGGCGAGAACGAGGCGGGGTGGTCGGCCGCGTTCTCCTACGGCGACACGCTGCGCGGCTTCATCGCGGCGATCCGCGCGGACCTCGGCGTCCCCGGGCTCCCGGTCGTGCTCGGCAGGGTCAGCGACAACCTCTATCCCGCGAACGGCGGGCCCATCGCCGCCGGCAAGGAGGCGAACATCGACGCCGTGCGCGCGGCGCAGGTGACCGTGGCCGAGGAGGACCCGCGGGTCGCATGGGTCGACACGGACGACTTCACCGCGCGATCGCCCGACGACGCGTATCACTTCGACTCCGCCGCGTACCAGCTCCTCGGCGACCGCTTCGCCGAGGCGTACATCGCGCTGGTCCGCGAGGAGGGCTCGTCGACCGCGTCGTCGGCGAGCAGCGCCGGGAGCGCGGCCGCAGCGGGAGGGGGCGCCACGGGAGGCGGCGCGACCGGAGGTGGCGCCACGGCCGTATCGAGCGGGAGCACGGCGGCGGCGGGCGGCGCCGCGAGCGAAGGCGAGGGGGGGAGCGGCGCCACGGCCGTATCGAGCGGGAGCGCGGCGGCGACGGGCAGCGCCGAGGCAGCGGCCAGCTCGGGCGGGGTCGCGCCCGGGAGCGCCGGCGGCTGCGGCTGCCGGATCGCCGCCGGCCAGGGCCCCGGGGCAGCGGCAGCGCTCGCGCTGGTCGCGCTCGCGGGCCTGCGCCGCCGCTCGCGCGGGCACGGGAAGGGCTGAGCGCCGAGCGGCGCCTCGTGGAGAGCTGGTGGAGCGGGGAGGGGGCGCGCGCCGGCTGCGCCAGGAGTGGTGGAGCAGCCGCGCCGCGCTTCGTGGGAGAGGCCTCGTCGTCGCCTCACGGCGACGCGGAGGTTCATCGCTTCAGGGGAGCCGCAGGGGTCCGTCGTCAGGTCGTACGGACCAGCCTGCGAGCCTGCCGGTCATCGGGTCATCATTGCGGGACGCAGCCGTTCTCCGCCATGCACTCATAGCCCTCGCGGCAGTCGGCGTCCGTCTCGCACGCGTGGTTGCAGGTGTTGTCCACTGCGGCGCAGATGCCGCCCTCGGCGCAGTCGGCGTCCGTCTCGCAGTCGCCCGTGCAGGAACCGCCAGGCCAGCCGTCGTAGCACATGCCGCTGATGCACTCGCTGTCGGCGGTGCAAGCGTCGCCGTCGGCGCTATCGGCCGGCGCTGGGGGCGCCGGGAGGCAGCCCTCCGGCGTGCACATATAGCCCTCGCGGCAGTCGGTGTCCGTCTCGCACGCGCTGTTGCAGGTGTCGTCCGATGCGCAGACCCCGCCGCCGGCGCAGGGACTCGATGCGTCACAGTAGCCCGTGCAGTAGCCGCCGGGCCAGTCCGACGACTCGGGGACGCAGTAGAGGCCGGCGCAGTCGGTGTCCGCCGTGCAAGGGTCACCGTCGGCGCCCTCGCCGGGCGGCGGGGCGCAGCGACCCACCTCCACAACGCAGGTTGCACCCTCGCCCGTGCACTGAGCGTCGCTGGTGCAGGCCGGAGCGCAGAGCCCCTCGTCGCACCGATAGCCGTCGCGGCAGTCGGCGTCCGTGTCGCACTCGACGAGGCAGTAGCCTGCGGCGATGCAGGTGCCGCCGTCGCAGTCGCTGTCATCCTCGCAGAGACCCGTGCAGAAGCCGCCCGGATAGCCGTCCACGGCCTCGGTGGCGCAGAGGTAGCCACCGCACTGGGCGTCCGTCTCGCAAGCGCTGCCGTCCGGGAGGTAGCAGCCGCCCGACGCCTCGTGGCACGAGCCCACCTCCGTGCACTGATCATCGCTGGTGCAGCCCATCCAGCAGACCCCGTCGTCGCACGTATAGCCGCTGCGGCAGTCCGCCGATGTCGCGCACGCGGCCATGCAGATGGCGAGTGTATCGTCCACCGAGATGCAGATGCCGTCGCCACAGTCGTCGTCCGACGCACAGCCGGCGGTACAGTAGCCGGAAGGCAAGCCACTCTCGCTCTCCTCGAGGCAGATGTCGCTCGCGCACATCGCATCGCTGGCGCAGGCAGCGCCAGGGCCACCGAGCTCGCCGCCGCCGGCGCCGGTGGTGGTGACCGCCGTCGTGGAGGTGACGCCGCCGCCGCCGACGCCGGTGGCGACCGAGGTCGTGGAGGTGACGCTGCCGCCGCCGTCGCCGCCAGCGCCCGTGGTGACCGAGGTCGTGGAGGTGACGCTGCCGCCGCCGTCGCCGCCAGCGCCCGTGGTGGCCACGGCCGAGGTCGACGAGGCGCTGCCGCCGCCGTCGCCGCCAGCGCCCGTGGTGGCCACGGCCGAGGTCGACGAGGCGCTGCCGCCGCCGTCGCCGCCAGCGCCGGTGGTGGCCGCGGCCGAGGTCGAAGAGGCGCTGCTCGATGAGGCCGAGCTCGAGGTGGTGCCGCCGCCCGCACCGCCGCCGCCCGTGTCGCCGCCGCCGGTGCCGCCGGTGCCGCCCGCACCGCCGCCGCCCGTGTCGCCGCCGCCGGTGCCGCCGGTGCCGCCCGCACCGCCGCCGCCCGTGTCGCCGCCGCCGGTGCCGCCGGTGCCGCCGGTGCCGCCCGCACCGCCGCCGCCCGTGTCGCCGCCGCCGGTGCCGCCGGTGCCGCCGCCGCCCGTGTCGCCGCCGCCGTTTCCTGTCGTGCTGCTGGCCGAGGTGGCGCCTTCGCCGCCGGTGCCGCTGCCCGCACCCCCGCCGCCCCCAGTCCCGATGACCGTCGCGTCGTCATCGCCGCACGCCGTCGTCATCAGTCCAAGAACGAAGAGACACACCAAAGATCGCATCTTCATCCGCTGTTCTCCAGCCGGTAGGGGTCCAGTGACGCGGCGCCGGCCGTCGGAGGCGAGGAGCCGCAGCGCGATACGCGCGCACGCATCTTCTGTCGAAACGGCGCGGATGCCAACGCCTCTTTACTCCCTCACGGCGCTTTCGGGCGGAGGGCGCCCGCGCTGTCCGCGTCCTACCTCGTCCACGTTCATCCTCGCCCCGGGCCAACCACGAACGAAGCAGCTTTTCGACGGCCGAGCGCGCGCGATTGTCGCGTCCGCTCCACGTTGGTGGAGCGCGTTTTGGAGGTCGCGACGCTCTCTTCTCCACTCGTTTTCACCCGTTCCACCCGTCCGGCGAGCCGTCCTTGCCGACCTGAGCGTTTCTCTTCTCCTCAGCACCTTCCCGAGCCGGAGCGCACCTCCCGATGTCCGTGAGGTTTCGGGCGTCCGCTCCTCAGCTCGTTGGCAAACCCGAGCGCATCGAGCGCACCTCCTGAGTTCCGTGAAGCTTTGGCCATTCCGCCCCTGTCGCCACGAGCGCAGCGGCGGCCGCTGCCCCGCCCGCTGTCGACCCGAGCGTCGCCTCGCGATGATTGACCGGCCGCTGTCGGAGCTGGTATAGGTAGCCGTTTTCTTTGGGTTGAATTTTTCCAGTCATAGCCGAGACAAAAGGCGGTCGAGCGCGGTGTGCGCAGGTGAAGGGTGCCCTGGTGCTTCGAGTGCCAGCCATGTCGTCTTGCCCTTGCCGCGTCGCGTCGGCGCCCTGCGCCTCCGCGGACGACCTCTCATTTCAGCCAGAGGATGAGGAGACCCCATGCGTGTCCGACACGTGATGATCACAGCAGCGATCGCCGGTCTATTCGCGGCCTGCGCCAGCTCGGGGAGCGATGGTGGCAAGACCGAGCAGCCGGTCTACGGGACGGTCTGCGAGGCCCGCTGCGCCTGCGAGGACTGCTCTGGCGACAAAGAGGGCCTGTGCGAGGCCGAGGAGGAAGCCATCGCCAAGCGAGCCGAGGAGCGCTGCAAGGAAGAGCACACGGCGTACATCGACTGTGTCCGGCTGGAGGGCCGGTGCGTGGACGGTCATCACCTGGCGGAGGTCTGCAACGTCCATGCGGCGGCCCTCCAGGGCTGTCTCGATCCCACGGGCCACTGTCCCAGCGCGGGTGATGGCATCTGCGACGAGCCCCAGGGCACCGGCAAATGCCCGGCCGGGACCGACCCCGCCGACTGCCTCTCTTCCTGTCCCTTGACCGGCAACGGCACCTGCGACGAGCCCCAGGGCACGGGCCGGTGTCCGGCGGGCACGGACGTCGACGACTGCAAGCTCGCGCCGTGCGACCGCGTGCAGGACGGCGTCTGCGACGAGCCCGAGGGCACCGGGCTCTGCGCGGAGGGCACGGACGTCGCGGACTGCGCGGTAGGCGCGCCGTGCGCTTCCACGAACAACGGCGAGTGCGACGAGCCCGAAGGCACCGGTCTCTGCGAGGAGGGCACGGACCTCGCCGATTGCAACGCCACCCTGGCCTGCGACGACCTCGACGAGTGCGGCAGCGACACGAGCGGGTGCATCGGATGCGCGGTCCAGGGGAGCTGCGCCGATGAGCTCGATACGTGCACCCTCAACGACGACTGCATCCTGTTCGCTCAGTGCGCCGTGACCTGCGAGGACGGGGACGACGCCTGCTTCACCGCGTGCATGGACAGACATCCGGATGGGGCGCGGCTCTATCTCGACTACGACACATGCGTGAACTGCGACGAGTGTTATTACTCGTGCGGCAACGCCAGCATCCTCGGGTGCTGATCCGCAGCCGGCCCCCTGAGCCGATCCCGGGCGGCGCGATCCGCGCCCTCGTTCTGGTAGCATCGCCCGCCTTGCCGAAGCTCCCTCTCACCCCCGCCGATCTCGACGCGGTGCTGGCGCCGCTCCCCAGCGCCCGGCCGCTGCCCGCGCGCGTGTACTGGGACGAGGACGTCTTTGCCTTCGAGCAGGCCGAGATCTTCGGGCGCTCCTGGCTCTGCGTCGGCCGCGAGGACGAGATCGCCCGCCCAGGAGAGTGGCTGCTCGCCCCCCTCACGCCGGCGGGCGTCGTCGTCCTCCGCGGCGCCGATCTGGAGATCCGCGCGTTCCACAACGTCTGCCGCCACCGGGCGGCGACGCTGCTCGACGGCCCGTGCGGCCGCCTCGCGCACCTCGAGTGCCCGTACCACGGCTGGACCTACGAGCTCTCCGGCGCGCTGCGCGCCGCGCCCCACGCGCCGCCCGGCTTCGACCGCGGCGCGCACGGGCTCCTCCCGGCGCGCGCCGGCGCCCTCTTCGGCTTCCTCTTCGTGACGCTCGATCCCGGCGCGCCGCCGCTCGAGAGCGCGATCGGCGAGGCGCCGCCCTGGCTCTCGCGCCCCGGGCTGCGCTCGCTCCGGCGGGGCAGGCGGGTGGAGTACGAGGTCGCCGCGAACTGGAAGCTCTGCGCGGAGAACTTCCAGGAGTCTCACCATTTCCCGCGCGTGCACCCCGCGCTGGAGCGGCTGACCCCGTGCGACGACGCCGTGTCCTGGGGTCGGGGGGGCCCGTGGCTCGGCGGCGTCATGGACCTCGCGCCCGGCGCCGACACCGTCTCGACGAGCGCGGCGCCAGGCGCGCGGCCGCTCATCGTCCCCGAGGCGGAGCGGCGGCGCGTGCGCGACGCCATGCTCTTCCCGGGCCTGCTCACGAGCCTCCAGCCCGACTACCTGCTCACATACCGGCTCGCCCCGCGCGCGCCCGACCGGACGCTCGTGATCGCCGACACGTACTTCCACCCCGCGGCGTTCACGAAAGGCTTCGATCCGGGCGACGTGTTCACCTTCTGGGACGCGGTGAACCGGGAAGACCGCGCCATCTGCGAGCGGCAGCAGCGCGGGATCCGCGCGCCCGGCTACACGCCGTCGACCTACGCCATGGTGGAAGACGGCGTCCACGCCTTCGACGGCATGGTCGCGCGCAGGTACCTCTCGGCGCTCCGCGCGGGGACGGCATGAGCAAGCGCTGCGGCCGGTGGGGTCGCCCGTAGATCGATCTCTCGTTACTGCGCGACGCAGCTCGTCTTCATCACTTCCCAGACTGCATCTCCGGTGGCGATGCTACCGGCAGAGGTGGGGTGGATTCCGTCTTGCGTATACTCGTTGTGTCCGTTCCAGGTCGGACGAAGGTCCAGCCAGTAGCACTTCGGCGCCGTGAGCCCGTCGCACAATGCCTTCATCTTCGGTCGGAGCGTATCGAGGCAGGTCTTGAGGGACGCGAACTGGTTGCCGATGGGGTCTGGATAGAAGAAATAGACCACCTTCTCGACGTTGTCCTTCTCCATGGTCTCGAACAGCGACTCCGCCGCCGCGAGGGCCGCGTCGCCGTCCCCTCTCAGCAAGCAGTCGTTCCCGCCGCCATCCATCAGCACGTACTTGATCATGCCGTTCTCCGCGGCTTTGCGGTACTGGCTGGGGATCTGATCGTTGGCCAGCGTCGTGCCGCTGACCGAGTTGTCGATATAGCGGTCGTTCTCGGCGAGGGAGCCGTTGGCCTTGGCCTGCTTTTCGATCTGCTGCGTGATGCCGTGAGTCGCGGCGATGAACGATTCTCCGATGACCGCGACCTGATTTCCCTTGGTCTGGCCCTTGACGCACTCGCCCGGTTCACCGCCCGTGCCGACCGTTTCTCCTCCGCTGGCCGAGCTGCTGGCCTGCGCGGTGCTTGCATTGCTGCTGCTGCTGCTGCTGCTGCTGCTGCTCGCGGTGCTCCCGGCTGCTGCGCCTCCGGCACCGCTGGTGGCCATGTCGCCCGTGCCGACCGTGGTCTCCGCGCTGCTGGTGGTGGTCCCGTCGGGGCCGCCTCCGCCGGTCGAGGACGTACCACCGTCATTGGCCTCACCACAGGCCCAGATGCCGATGCTCAGGAGACCGAGAACGCTCAGTTTCGTAGCAACGTAGGAACGTGTCGACCTCATTTTATTTCTCCAGTGTCCGCTTGGCGCCGAGGTTTCAAGCGGCGAAAGCCACTCATTGCCTTGTGTTGACAATTCATCCATGCACCTTGTGGGCCGCGTTCGCCCGATGCAGGTGACTGCCACGACGTCGTACCCAAGCCGGCTGACTCGATGTATAGGCATACTCGCCTATGCCTCGATGCGAGACGTCACGTTCATGTTGGTGGATTGAACAATTCGGGCGAGAGTCGAATTCGGTGTCTGCGCCGCGGCTCATCCCTTCTGGGAGGCCCCGATGTGCGTTCGGTCCCGAGCGCTCCACGCCCGAGCGCGCGGCCTCCCGCCCGCGCTGCGCGTCCATGCCGTCGCGGCGGTGGATCGGCAACGTGTTCGCGACCGTGGCCTGCCCGCCGGCTGGGTCACGCGTGCGCCCGACCGGACGCTCGTGATCGCCGGCACGTACTTCCACCCTGCGGCGTTCACGCCAGGCTTCGATCCGGGCCACGAGTGCGCCTCCTGGGACGCCGTGAACCGGGAGGACCGCGCCATCTGCGCGCGCCAGCAGCGCGGGAGCCGCGCGCCGGGCCACGCCCCGTCGACCTACGCCCTGGTGGAGGAAGGCGCCCGCAGGTTTGACGGCATGGTCGCGCGCGGGTACCGCTCGGAGCGAGGACGGCATGAGCAAGCTCTGCGGCCTGTGGGGCCGCCCGTACATCGACCTGTCGCCGCTGATCGACGCGGCGTGCTTCCCCGAGCTCGATCGCGAGATCGTGCGCGGCCTCTGCCGCGTCGAGCCCTCGTACACCGGCGGCAGCCTGAAATGGATGGGCGTGGTCGCGCCCTGGGTGCACGACGACCCGTACGTGGATTACGGGGAGGTCATCGGGGGCTTCTCGCGCGACGAGTTCTGCGACTTCATTGCGCTCGGCGACGACCCGTCCGCCTTCGATCCCGACCGGCGGCGCGAGTACACGTTCGGAGACGAGACGGATCACCCGCTCACGCGGGCGCAGATGCTGTACCTGAAGTACCGCTACGGCGTCTATTTCCCCTGGAAGGTCTGCTATCATCTGCTCGAGAACGATCGCTGGGAAGACAAGCACTCGGGCTCCGGCAAGGACTTTTCGGCGGAGGCCAAGGCGATGTTCCCCCGGACGGTCGAGTTCATCCGGGGCCTGCCGTTCGTCGAGATCGGGCGGTGCGTGATCTTCGGCCTCGAGGCGAACGATCACGCGCCCGCGCACCGGGATACCGAGCCGGGGAGCGCGATCGGCGCGGCGCAGTCCATCTCGTTCGACCCGCGCGGCGACAAGCGGTTCTATGTCTGCGACAGGGCAGGGGAGGAGCGCACGGTCGTCCGCGCGCCCATCTACTGGTTCAACGACATGGATTACCACGGCGTCGAGCCGGACCCGTTCTTCCGGTACTCGATCCGCGTGGACGGCGTGTTCAAGCCGGAGTTCGTGAAGCAGCTCCAGCGCCTGTACGGGCGGTAGGCGCGGGCGAGCGCCCTGCCGTGAGTGCTCCGCCGGCTAGCGCGCCGCCGGCGAGGCCCCGTTCACCACGAGGTGGATGAACTGCAGCTTCGCCACGGCGGGGCGCGGCAGCACGAACGGGTAGAAGTCATGCTGGCCCATGCTGCGCGACATCTCGTTGAGCACGGCCGTCAGCTCCACCCAGGCGTTCAAGAAGCCCAGGAAGGTCTCGGCCCCTCGGTCGTCCGGACGCCACAGCGCGTCCGCGCCCCATGGCTCGACGTCGAGCTCCACCTCGTCGGCGTCGATGCCGAAGCTGAGCGCCGTATCGACCGTGTCGACCATGTGGAGATAGTGGGCCCAGGTCTCGGCCCAGTCTTCCCACGGGTGCATGCTGGCGTAGGCGCTGACGAAGCGTTGCGGCCAGTCGGCCGGCGGCCCCTGCTCGTAGTTGGCCTTCAGCGCGGCGGCGTAGTCCTGCTGCTCGTCGCCGAACAGCTCCCGGAACGGCGCCAGCCACCCGGTGTCGCGCACCAGGAGGTCCCAGTAATAATGGCCGACCTCGTGCCGGAAATGCCCGAGCAGCGTGCGGTAGGGCTCGCGCATCGCGGCGCGGGTGCGCTCGCGCGTGGCGTCGTCCGCCTCCTCGATGTTCAGCGTGATCACGCCGTCGGCGTGGCCCGTCATCACCCTGGGCCCGTCGGGCGGCGAGGCGAGGAAGTCGAAGCAGAGGCCGCGCTCCGGATCCTCGCCGATCTTGGACTTCACCGGCAGGTTCAGCGCCAGGAGCTGCGACACGAGCCGTCGTTTGGCCGTCTCGAGCAGGCGCCAGTGCGCCTGGTGCTCGGCGACGGAGAGATCTGGAATGGTGCGGTTGAGCCGGCACGCGGCGCAGAGCGCGGGCGCCTCCGCCGCCGCCGGGATCAGCCAGTTGCAGCCCGACGCCAGGTCGAAGTTGCCGCAGCGCCTGTAGAGCTGCGGCGCGTCCGCCGTGTCGTGCCAGATCTGCCAGGTGCCCTCGGACGGGCCGGCCTTGAGCGGCAGGACCTGGGCGCGCTCGGGCTCGTAGCCGAGCGGCGTCTTGCAGGCCAGGCATTCGCTGTTGCGGAAGAACACCGGCCTTTCGCACTGGCAGCGGTAGGCGCGCGGGGCGGTGGGCTGCTTGGTCCGCTTCCATGCGCTGCGCAGGCGCGCGATCAGACTGTCGAAGCGATTGGTCATGGTGGGTTGAGCGGCCTCGATCGTGTCGGCCTCGGCTCGCGATCGCAAGGGTCGCAAGCCGTATGCCAAGCCTGCGGCTCGACGCTCGCGACACGAGCGCAGCCCAGCGCGCTGTCGAGCCGTGCTCGAACGTCGCGGACGTCGCGGAGTGCCTCAGCGTGGCAAGAATGCCGTCAGCCCGACCCAGGTTGAACTGGGCCCAACCTGTGGTCGTGAACGTGGTCGTGGTCGTGAACGTGGTCGTGGTCGTTCACGGCCTGCCGTTGACGACCACGACCACGACCACGTTCACGACCACGACCACGTAAACGTTCGGAGGTAGGAGAACGCGGCGTGAAGGTTCGTGAACGCCTATGCGGGGAAGGGTGGGGCCGCGCGCGCCTACCGCGTCGCGCGGTAGCTCTCCGGCGGTCCCAGGTAGCTCGGCTTGAGCCCGCCCGTGTCCACCACGAGCTTCTGCACCACCACGGTCGGGTCGACCATCCAGAACTTCAGCACGTGCTCGCCCGGCTGAGCGATGGTGTGCGTGGTCGACGTGAGGTTCACGTTGTCGGACGTGTTCCTCTCCCAGGACTTGTTCATGGGAATGCCGTTGAGCGCGGTGGTGGTGTTGACGATCTGCGGCTGCCCGTCGTCGATCGACACGGCGTACTTCAGGCCGTCGGAGTGCCGCACGTTGTTCCTCGGCGACAGGTAGGCCCAGACCGTCACCTTCCCGCTCGTGAAGAGGTTCATCTTGTACTCGAGGCGCGGGCTCTCTCCGCCGGGCGTCTGCCTGGCCGCGGTGACCGGGAAGGGCGTCATGCCCGATTCCGTCCGGCCGATGTGCGGGATGAGCTGCCAGGAGATCGGATCGGCGCTCACGGCGCGGGTGAAGTGCTCGGCCTCGATGGATACGTAACCGTTGCTCTCCACGAACCCTTCGAGCGCTGCGAGGTCCACGGCCGGATTCTTGACAATGGCTTGCACGACCACGCTGCCGCCGCTCGGGCCCGTCACGGTGATGGGCACCTCCGTCGTCCCCTCGGGCGCAGCGCTCCAGTCGACGCTCACGAGGGCGCGCACCTCCTTCTCGATCTTGCCGTTGTTCGGCGTGATCTTCACCCACGGCACGGACGCCGCGATCTGGTAGTCGAAGGCCTGCTGAAGACCTCGATGTACTGCGTCGGGTGGGTCTGGAACGGGCTGAACTCGGGCAGCACCGCGGCCGTCCGCTCTGCGGGCCAGTACTTGTCGGACCCGTCGATCGCCACGCCCATGCTCGCGTTGCTCGGCACGTTGATCTGCTTGAGCGACGGCCAGATGAAGTCCTCCAGGACGGTGTTGTTCCTCTCCGGCTGCTGCCAGCCCGAGTCCGGATAGTTCCCGCCGTAGCCGATCTTGGGCTGCGTCTGGAAGCCCTTCCACTTCCCGCCGGCCAGCGTCTCGTTGTAGTAGCGCGACATCGCCTTGTCGTCGGCGAGCCGAGCCTCGGCGGCCGCGGCCATGTCGCCGGTCGCGGCGCGCCCCTGAGCGGCGTAGAGGATGCTCTTGAACCCGGCCAGGCGGAGCTCGTACAGGTTGGCGCTGGCCTTCACCTGATAGAGCACGAGCTGGTAGTAGGCGTCCCGGAACTCCTCTGGCAGCTCCTGGTTGAGGCGCTCCGCCTCGGCCGCGAGCGCCTGCCACGCCGCGACGACCCGCTCCGCCTCGCTGTAATTGGTCAGGCTGAACGGGCTGCCGTCGGAATAGACGATGGCGTTGTTCGGGTCCTGGGCGATGTTGGCGCCGGCCCTGACGGTGATGAGCCGGTTGAGCAGCTCGGGCTTCCGGCGCGACTGGAGCCTCGAGTACATGGTCAGGACCTCGGCGATCTCGGCCGCGTGCTCCGGCCCGAACTGCTGCGCCGCCCACTTCCGCTCCCACACGGGGAGCCGCTCGATCGGCCACCGCTCGGGGTTCCACGCGTAGTCCAGGAAGAACTCGAGCGGGTGCTCCTCGTTCTTCATGTCGCCCACGTTCACCATCCAGAGCCGATCGACGCCATAGCGGTACGACAGGTGGAGCTGCTCCCGGATGTTGGGGAGGAGGTTGGTGTCCACCCACTTGTAGTTCCGGCCGCCGCCCACGTAGTCGAAGTGGTAGTAGAGGCCGTACCCGCCGGACCGCGGCTGCGCGGACAGATCGGGCAGCTCGCGCATGTTGCCCCAGTTGTCGTCGCACCAGTTGATGATCACGTCGTCCGGCGCCCGCATGCCGTCGTCCCAGAAGGCCTGGACCTCCTTGTAGAGCGTCCAGACCTGCGGGATGGTGGTGACGTCCTTGCCCGTGACCTGGCCCAGGATCTCCCGCTGCGTCTTCACGATCCGCTGCATCAGATCGATGTTGCCGCCGTTGTCGATGGGGAGGTGGCCGGGATCTCGTCGAGCGAGACCTGCGGTTCGATCTGGGTGACCCGGCCGATATCGGCCTTGAGATCGTTCACAACCCGGATGACGCCCGGGTGATCGCTCGAGCTCACGACGAGCGGCGCGGCCTTGCCCTCCGCGGCCATGGGGAAGCTGTCGGGGCTGGGCTCGAACGCGACGTACTTCCGCCGGCGGCTTTGCCACCCGTGGCGGGCAGGTCAGTTGGTGGGCACGAAACGCAGCGATGCGAGGCGCACGAGCTCGCCCTGGCCGCCCTTCACCTTCAAGTAGACCTCGTGCGTGCCCGACGTGGGCGCCACGTTGCACGTCGTCGTCGTCCACTTCTCCCAGCCGTCGGTACCGGGGAGGGCGCAGGTGCCGATCATCGAGCCGCCTGCCAGCGGATCGATCCAGACCTCCACGGTGCCGCCGTCCCCGGCGCTCGAGGCCTCCAGCGCGATCGCCTTCGACTGTACACCCCCGCTGCCGAGGTCGACGCTCCCGAACATGGCCCAATCGCCGTTCTCCAGATCACCGAGCACCGGTCCCGCCGACGTGCTCGACACGACGTGGGCGCCGGACTGCTGGTCCGCCTCCGCGGCCGGGATCGGGGTGAATCCGTCACGATAGGTGAACAGGTCGAAGTAGGCACGGCTATTGGTCGCGAACATGCCGGCCTGGTTGCCAATCCAGGTGTGAGCCATGGCATAGAACCCGTCGAGCGTGGAGACGTCGATCTCGGGGCCTACCTGGGTCCATTCGACTCCATCCGTGCTGAACCAGCCCGTAGCCTTGTGCTCGGAGCGGACCAGCTTCAGCCAGACCGCTTTCCCGGAGGGGGCGGGGACCGACGCGCCCACTACGACCGGCTCGGCAAGCTCGGTGTACGCAGCCCCCGCCTCGGCCGGGGCCTGCACCGAGCGCGACCGGAAGGAGAAGCGAATCCTGTCTTCCTCGCCCTCCATGACCCGCGCCACCGAGACGTCCATGATGGCGGGGAGCCTGAACTTCTCGCTGTCGTTCATCCACGTCGGGCAGGAAAGCACCTGCTCGTCCTGCCAGTAGCCGTTGCCCACGCGGATGCCGGCCGCGTCCCCGTCGGCCGCGGGCGTGAACTCGACCTTCGCGATCATGCTGCTCGAGTGCAGCGTGTCCTTCTGAACGACCCACGCGGTCCCTCCGGCACCCGGCGTGATCCGCAGCCACCCCGGGCGATCCGCCACCGAGTACTTGTCCTCCGACGCGCCGTAGGTGGTCCACGCGGAGTTGATCGTGGCCGACGAGAAATCGTCGTTCACGGGCAGCAGGAAGGGCACGCCGCTCTGCGGCAGCTTGGGCGCGGACAGATCGCCCTTCTTGGTCGGGTATCGCGGGACCGGGATCGTCTTCCCGTTCACCTCTTGGTCGACCCAGGTCACCTCCAGCAGCAGCCCCTCGCGGCCAAGCCCCTGCCAGTCGCCGTTCTTCGAGGTCTTGGTGTCGTCGGTTCCCACGTTGCTGCAGTCGTACGAGTGGGCAAAGGCCCACCACGAGCCGTCCTCCAGCGCGATCGGCGACGTGGTGTGCTGGACGCCGGCGTACGGCTCCTCGCCGGTAAGGACATAGCCGAGCCACGTCCAGTCCTCGGGGGTGCTGCCGACCAGCTTCTTCGACGCCCAGGCGTGCAGCTGGCCGCCGCAGGCCGTGTGCGTCGAGACGAAGTAGTAGTACCACTCGCCGCGCTTGGCCATCGTCGGCCCCTCGGCCCACTTGCTCCAGTCAGGATTCGTGAAGTCGCCGCAGCCGCCGGTCTCCTGGTCCCAGTTGATGAAGCTCATGTCGATGCTCGACTCGGGCAGCAGCATCCCGGTGTCGGGATCGATCTCCGTGACCAGGTTGATGCCGAAGTCGTTGGGGTGATCCGCGTCCCATTTGCACAGGCCGTTCTTGATGATCATGTACGTCTTGCCGCTGTCGGGATCGACGAACACCGAGTTGTCGGAGCCGGTCCCTCGTTCGTACGAGGTCTCGCTGCCGGGCGGCGTGTAGGGGAAGATGTCGACCTTGGTGGGCTCTGACCACGGGCCCTCGAGGCTCGGCGCCGAGGAGAAATGCTGGGTGGCCCCGATGGAGTAATAGACCCGGTACACATCGCCGGCCTTGACGATGAAGCCGCCCCAGGTGCCCTGGCCCGGGCCGAGCTGCGCCTCCAGCGCGGGAGCGGTGGAGTGGACCACCCGGTTCATGCGCTCCCAGTGGAGGAGATCCGTCGAGTGCAGGATCTCGAAGGCGGGCATCATGTGGAAATTCGACCCGACCAGGTAGAAGTCGTCGCCTTCCCGGTAGATGTTCATGTCCGGGTGATCACCGGGCAGAACGGGGTTCTGGTAGGTCGTCACCTCGAAGGCCGCATCGCCGTCGCCGCCCGCCCCACCGCCGCCGGCGTTCGGAGAGCCACCCGTGCCCCCGGAGCCGCCGTCGCCGCCGCCGTCGCCGCCGTCGCCGCCGGTTCCACCTCCGGATCCGCCCTGACTTGAGGAGCTTCCCGAGGTTGGTCCGGACGAGGTGCTAGATCCCGCCGGGCTGGGATTGGGCTCGTCCGAGCCGCACCCGATCGCGATCAATCCAACGAAAGTGACAATCCCTGCTGCATAAGAGCGCACGATGACCTCTCAGTTCCTTGTTGTGGACCCTTGAATTCCCGAGGGCTTCCGAAATGATCAATGAACGGGCACGAAAGTGCCTATCGGCGCCACACGGACCTTGGCGGAACGCACTTCATCCCCGTCGTGTCACGCCGTACGGGCGCGCCGCTCGAAGACCCGCTGGAGCAGGCAGGCGACCAGGAGGAGGAGGCCGATGACGATCTTGGTCCACCAGGAACTGAGCGTGCCCTCGAACATGATGAGGGTCTGGATGGTGCCGTAGATGAGCACGCCGAAGAGGGTGCCGACGACCGTGCCGTGGCCGCCGGTCAGCAGGGTCCCGCCGATGACGACGGCGGCGATGGCGTCCATCTCCATTCCGCCGGCGTGCAGCGCGTAGCCGGACACCATGTAGAACGTGAAGGCGACGCCCGCCAGCGCCGAGCAGAACCCGCTCAAGGTATAGATGAGCACCTTGGTCCGCGGCACCGGCAGGCCCATGAGCAGGGCGGATTGTTCGCTGCCGCCGATCGCATAGACCGTGCGGCCGAAGCTCGTGTAGTGGGCGATGTAGATGGCCGCGGCGAACAGCGCGAGCGCGATGACCACGTTCCAGGTGATCGAGGTGTCGAACAGGAACGGGATGCGGTGCGACGAGACGTCGACGTAGAAGCCGTTGCGGATCGTGATGGAGTCGATGCTGATGAGGTAACAGAGCCCGCGCGCCAGGAACATGCCCGCCAGCGTGACGATGAAGGGCTGCACCTTGAAGTACTGGATGACGAGCCCCATCACGAGGCCGATGCCCGAGCCCATGGCCAGCACGAGCGGGATGACCACGGCAGGGCTCAAGCCGTGCTTCTCGACGAGCGACGCCGAGACCATCGTGGTCAGCGCGATGACCGAGCCGACCGAGAGGTCGATCCCGCCGGAGAGGATGACGAAGGTCATCCCGATGGCGGTGATCAAAAGGAACGCATTGTCGATGAAGAAGTTGAGGAACACCTGCAGCGAGAAGAACCCGTCGAACAGGTACGACCCTGCCGCGAACATGAGCACGAACAGGCTGCTGGTGACCGCGAGCGGCAGGTGCCTCGGGTCGATCCGGACGGAGCGCCCGGTCGCGGCGGTGGTGCCGCTCCGTCCGGTCGCGGCGATGGTGCCGCTCCGTCCGGTCACGGCGGCGGTGTCGATCATGGTGTGACCACCCTCCTCGTCCGTTGCTTTGCGATGAGATCCCTGACCTTCTGCGATTGCACGATGGTGATCAGGAAGACGACGAGCGCCTTCACCACCAGGTTGACCTCCGGGGGCACGCCGACCGAGTAGATGGTGGTGGTGAGCGTCTGGATGGTCAGGGCGCCGATGACGCTCCCCGCCAGCGTGAACTTGCCCCCGGAGAGCGATGTCCCGCCCAGGACCACGGCCAGGATGGCGTCGAGCTCGAAGAGGAGGCCCGCGTTGTTCCCGTCGGCGCTCTTGACGTTCGAGCTCACGATGAGCCCGGCGATGCCGGCGCACAGGCCGCACACGGCGTAACAGGCGAAGGTGATCGTGCGCGCGCGGATCCCGGCCAGCCGCGAGGCGACCGGGTTCACGCCGATCGCCTCGATGAACATGCCGAGCGCGGTCTTGCGGGTCAAGAGCCAGACGACGGCGCTCACGCCCGCCACGATGAACAGCGAGACCGGGATGCCCAGGAGGAAGCCGTTCCCGATGACGTGATACGGGCTGTAGTAGATGGTGATGATCTGGCCGCCCGTGATGAGCTGGGCGATGCCTCGCCCCGTGACGAGCAGGATCAGGGTCGCGATGATCGGCTGCATGCCGAAGATCGACACCAGCGTGCCGTTCCACATGCCGAGCGCCAGCGCCACGCCCAGCGCGCTCCAGACGACGATCGGCAGCGGGACACGCGTCGCGTCCGCCATGCCGGTCCCGCCGCTCGGCGAGAGCTCGCCGCCGATCAGCACCGCCGCGACCGCGCCAGAGATGGCCACGACCGCGCCGACGGAGATGTCGATGCCGCGGGTGGCGATCACCAGGGTGAGCCCCATGGCGATGATCATGAGCGGCGATGCGCGGTTCAGGATGTCGATGACGCTGCCGTAGAGGTGGCCGTCCTTGACCGTGATCGCGAAGAACTGCGGATTGCTGACGAGGTTGAACAGCAGGAGGGAGCCGAGCATCGCCAGCGGCCAGAACGTGCTCCCGCTGGCGAGCCGGCGCAGGGAGGCGGCGGCCGCGCTCACGGCTGACCTCCCGCGATGATCTGGTAGACCGCCTGCTCGTCGGTCTTGTCCGTGGCGAGCTCCGCCACCTTGCGCCGGTCGCGCAGGACGACGACCTGGTCCGAGTAGCGCAGCGCCTCGGCCATCTCCGAGGAGACGAGCACCACCGCCATGCCCCGATCGCAGAGCTCCATGACCTTGCCCATGATCTCGCCCTTGGCCGCCACGTCGATGCCGCGGGTCGGCTCGTCGAGGATGAGCATGCGCGGATCGGTCGCCAGCCAGCGAGCCAGGAGCGCCTTCTGCTGGTTGCCGCCGCTCAGCTTGGAGATGGGCACCTCCGCGTCGGCGGCCACGATGCCGAGCCGCTGGATGTAGCGGCCGGCGATGTCGTCCTGCTCGTCCCGGGACAGGTTGCGGAAGATGCCGCGCTTGGCCTGGAGGGCGACGACGATGTTCTCGCGCAGCGAGAGGTCGCCGAGGATCCCCTCGACCTTCCGGTCCTCGGGGCAGAAGCCGAGGCCGCGCGCGATCGCGTCGAGCGGCGAGCCGATGCGCGCCGGCTCCCCGTCGATCTCGATGGATCCCTGGTCCGCCCCGTCGAGCCCGAACAAGAGCCGCACCGTCTCCGTCTTTCCGGCGCCGAGGAGGCCGGCGAGGCCGAGCGCTTCGCCGCGCTGCACGTCGAGATCGACATCGCTGACCGAGCCCTTCTTGCCGAGCCCTCGCGCCCGCAACAGGGGCGCCTGCCCGCCCGCCGGCATCGTCGCCCGCGCGCGCTCGGCCCGGGCCGGGCCGTCCTCCGCGACCTCGCGCCCGACCATCCGCGTGACGAGCTCCATGCGCGACAGCTCGGCGGCCGGCGTCTCGCTGACCAGCTGACCGTTCCTCAGCACCGTGATCCGGTCGGAGATCTCGAACACCTGGTCGAGGAAGTGCGAGATGAACAGGATCGCCATCCCCTGCGCCTTGAGCCGCTGGATGACCGAGAAGAGCGTCTTCACCTCGTCCTCGGCCAGGCTCGAGGTCGGCTCGTCGAGGACGAGGATCTTCGCCTTGGCGCAGAGCGCGCGGGCGATCGCGACGAGCTGCTGCACGGCGATCGAGAAGGTCGAGAGCGGCGCGGTGACGTCGACGTGGATGTTGAGGTCCGAGAGCAGGGCGCTCGCCTTCCGGCGCATCTCCCCCCACCGGATCGCGAAGACGCCGGCGTCCTCGCGCCCGAGGAAGATGTTCTCGGCCACGGAGAGGTTGGGGCAGAGGTTCACCTCCTGGAACACGGCGCTGATGCCGAGCGCCTGCGCGTCCTGCGGGCTCGAGGGCCTGATCTCCCGGCCCTCGAGCAGGATCTGCCCGTCATCCGGGGGGTGGACGCCGGTCAGGACCTTGACCAGCGTCGATTTGCCCGCGCCGTTCTGCCCCATGAGGGTGTGCACCTCCCCGGGCAGCATGCGAAAATCGACGGAAGAGAGCGCCTGTACGCCAGGAAATCCCTTGGAGATCCGCTTCATCTCGAGCACGGGCACGGCTCCGCTCTGCATCGCTCACGTCCTCCCCGGCGGCCTCCGCGGCGCCACCGTTACGCGCTCAGTACTTGCGCTTCGGGAACTCCTGGGCGGCCGTCTCCATCGGGAAGACGCCCTCCTCGGTGACGATGCGCTTCGGCAGCTGCTTGCCCGCCATCAGGTCCTTCACAGCGCTCATCAGCTGCGGCCCGAGGAGGGGGCTGCACTCGACCGTCACGTTGAGCTTGCCCGCCATCATCGCCTCGAACGCGCCCTTCACCGCGTCGATCGAGATGATGAGGATGTCCTTGCCGGGGCGGAGCCCCGCCTCCTCGATGGCCTGGATCGCGCCGATCGCCATGTCGTCGTTGTGGGCGTAGAGGACGTTGATGTTCTTGCCCTCCGCCTTGAGGAAGGCCTCCATGACCTCCTTGCCCTTGGCGCGCGTGAAGTCGCCCGTCTGCGAGCGGATGATCTTGAACTGGGGCTTGTCCTTGATGATCTCCTCGAACCCCTTCTTGCGATCGATCGCGGGGGCCGAGCCGACGGTGCCCTGCAGCTCGACGATGTTGATCGGGTCCTTCTGGTCCTTCGTCTTCTCGACCAGCCACTTCGCCGCGCGGCGGCCCTCCTCGACGAAGTCCGACCCCATGAAGCTGACCCAGAGGGTGTCGTCCTTCGTGTCCACCGCGCGATCGGTCAGGATGACGGGGATCTTGGCCTCCTTGGCCTCGCGCAGGACGGGCTCCCAGCCGGTCTCGACCACGGGCGAGAACGCGATGACGTCGACCTTCTGGGCGATGAACGACCGGATGGCCTTGATCTGGTTCTCCTGCTTCTGCTGCGCGTCGGAGAGCTTGAGATCGATCCCGGCCGCCTTGGCGGACTCCTCGATCGACTTCGTGTTCGCGGTCCGCCACTCGCTCTCCGCGCCGATCTGGGAGAACCCGAGCGTGATCTGCTTATTTTCCTTCTGACAGCCCTGCCCGACCAGGATCAGCGCCAGCCCTGCCAGCGCCACCATCCCCGTGGTGACAAAGTTTCTCCTCTTCATGGCGCAGCTCGTCTCCTCTCGTCCATCGCCTCGTTCCATGAGGCACCTCGCTCATCCTCGCCGTCGTCCCCCGACGTCCGGCGTCACTTCTGCCCGTAATACGCCCTCTTCCCGTGCTTCCGGTCGAAGTGCTTGCGCACGAGCGCGTCGGGCAGGCGCGCGGCGCCCGGGTGGATCGTGCGGGTGATGAACGCCATCCTCGCGATCTCCTCGAGCACCGCCGCATTGTACACCGCCTTCTCGGCGTCCTCTCCCCACGCGAAGGGGCCGTGTCCCGCCACCAGCACCATGGGTGTGTGAAGCGGGTTACGATCCCTGAAGCACTCGATGATCTGCTTCCCCGTCTCCGTCTCGTAGTCGCCCTCCACGGCGTCCGGCCGCATCACCTCGGTGCAGGGTACGTCCTCGGCCAGGTGATCCGCGTGCGTCGTACCGTAGATCGGGATCGGCGTGCCTGTCTGCGCCCAACCAGTCGCGTAGGTCGAGTGCGTGTGCACCACGCCACCCAACCCGCGGAAGCTCGCGTAGAGAACGATATGCGTCCTGGTGTCCGAGGAGGGGCGGAGGTGTCCCTCCACCACCTTCCCCTCCAGATCGACCACGACCATGTCGTCGGCCGACAGCCGATCGTAAGGGACGCCACTCGGCTTGATCGCCAGGACGCCCCTGTCGCGATCGAACGCCGAGACGTTGCCGAACGTGTAGATCGCGAGCCCCATGCGCGGGATCTCCATGTTCGCCGTGAAGGCGCGCTCGCGCAGCTCTCGATAGGTCGCGCTCACGTCGTGGCCCTCAGTGCGCCAGCCGGTAGGCGAGATCGTTCCAGCGGAGCTCGTTCTTGAGCGCGCGGATGTCGGTCCCTTCGCCGATGCGGACCAGCTCGACGCCGGCGATGGAGGCGAAGTCCTCCACGTGCGCCATGGTCACGGCGCGGCTGTGGGCGCAGTGATGGGCGCCTCCAGCCAGGATCCACGCCTCGCAGGCGAGCCTGAAATCAGGCTTCGGGATCCACACCGCGCGCGCCACGGGCAACTTCGGCATCGCCCTGTCGGGCGCCACCGACTCGAGCTCGTTGGCGACGATCCGCATGCGGCCGCCCATGTCGATCATGGCAACGTTCACAGCGGGCCCGACCCCGGCGTCGAAGACGAGCCGGCACGGGTCCCCCTTGCCGCCGATCGAGAGCGGGTGGATCTCCAGCGACGGCCTCCCGGCGGCGATCGACGGACAGATCTCCAGCATGTGGGCGCCGAGGACGCGCTCTCGCCCCTGGACCAGGTGATACGTGTAGTCCTCCATGAAGGAGACGCCCCCGCGCAGGCCCGTCGCCATGATCTTCAGGGCGCGGACCAGGCCGCAGGACTTCCAGTCGCCCTCCGCCCCGAAGCCGTAGCCGTCGTCCATGAGCCGCTGCACCGCGAGGCCGGGGAGCTGCTTGAGCCCGTGCAGATCCTCGAAGGTCGTGGTGAAGCCGCCGAAGCCGCCCTCCTTCAGGAAGGAGCGCATCGCCGCCTCCTGCCTCGCCGCGTACCGCAGATCGCCGTGGCGATCTCCGCCCCTCCTCAGGGCGGGGGCGATGGTGTACGCCTCGTCGTACTCCGCCACCAGGCGATCGACCTCGCGCTCGTCGACCTCGGCGATGCGCCCCACGAGATCGCCCACGCCATAGCCGTTCACCGACCAGCCGAACCTGACCTGCGCCTCGACGCGGTCGCCGCCGGTGACGGCCACCTCTCTCATGTTCATGCCGCCGAAGCGCGCGATCTTGAGCCGCCGCCCGTCGAGGATGGCGCAGGCGGCGCGCGCCCAGATGTCGAGCTTGGCGAGGACGTCGCCGTCCGTCCAGTGGCCGACGATGACCCTCCGGTCGATGCGCAAGCGAGCGCCGATGTACCCGAACTCGCGGTCCCCGTGGGCCGACTGGTTCAGGTTCATGAAGTCCATATCGATGCTGTCCCAGGGCAGCTCGCGGCCGTACTGCGTGTGCAGGTGCGCGATCGGCTTCTCCAGGCGCTTGAGCCCCGCGATCCACATCTTCGCGGGAGAGAACGTGTGCATCCACGTGATCACGCCGGCGCACCGCGGCGACGCGTTGGCCTCGCGACAGACGGCGAGGATCGCCTCGGAGCTCTTGAGCGTCGGCTTCCAGACGACCCTGACCGGGAGCTTGCCCGAGGCGTCGAGGGACGCGGCGATCTCCCGCGCGTGTTCGGCGACCTGCTTCAGCGCCTCCTCACCGTAGAGGTCCTGACTGCCGGTCAAGAACCACACCTCGAAGCCTTCTCGAAGATCCTGCATGGCGATCCCGCTCATTGCGTCAACTCCCTCTCCACAAACGATCCCAGCGCGACATAATCCCGGTACAGCGCGTCATAGAGCCTGGCGCGCGTGGGATCCGGCAGATACCGGGCCTCGGTTCCAGGCGACATCGCGCGCTGCGCGTCCTCGACGGTGGCGTGAAGGCCGGCGGCGGTCGCGGCGAACATCGCCGCGCCCAGCGCGACCGGCTGCTCGCCGGCGCGGACCTCGACCGTCATGTCGAGCACGTCCGAGAGGACCTGCATGGTGAGGGGGCTCTTGCGCGCGACGCCGCCGACACCGATGATGCCGTCGATGCGGAGCCCCTCGGATCGGAAGCGCTCGACGATGGCGCGCGATCCGAAGGCGATCCCCTCCACGAGCGCGCGGTAGATCCGCGGCGCGTCCGTGCCCAGATCGAGGCCGACGATGGCGCCCCTGAGCCGCTGGTCCGCGTCCGGGGTCCTGCGCCCGTTCAGCCAGTCGAGCGCCAGCACGGAGCTCCGCGCCGGCGGGATCTCCGCTGCCGCCCGCTCCAGCTCGGGGATGATCCGCTCGATCGCCGCATCGGCCAGCGTCACGTCGGCCAGCGTCTTCCGGTCCGAGTGGCCGGCGCCGGGCAGGGCAGGGAGGATGGCGAGGAGCGGCCAGCTAAGGAGCTGCTTGAACCAGGCAAAGACGTCACCGAAGGCGGACTGCCCCGCTTCGTAGCCGATTGCGCCCGGGAGGATCGAGCCGTCGACCTGGCCGCAGATCCCGGCGACGAGGACCTCCGGCGCGCCGGTCTTCGGGACGACGAGCATATCGCACGTGCTCGTGCCCATGACCTTGAGCAGGCGGTTCGGCTGGATGTTGCCGCCGACCGCGCCCACGTGCGCATCGAAGGCGCCGACGGCGACGACGACGTCGTCCGGGACACCGAGCGTCACGGCCCACCCGGGCGAGATCGTCCCGAAGGGCACGTCGGCGGTCCAGGTCTGCGAGCCGAGGGTGGCCTTGAGCGCGGGCAGGCGCGGATGGAGCCTCGCCAGGAACTCGTTCGAAGGATAGCCGTCGAACTCCGGGTGCCACATCGCCTTGTGCCCGGCGGCGCAGCGGCTCCGCCTGATCTGCCGGAGGTCGTCGGCGCCGGTCAGGACGGCGGGGATCCAGTCGCAGTGCTCCAGGACGGTGACCGCCGCGCGCGCGACCGCCGGATTGGTCTCGAGGACGTGGAGCACCTTGGCCCAGAACCACTCGGACGAGTACACCCCGCCCTCGTACTTCGTGTAGTCCACGCCGCCCCAGGTCCGGGCGACGCTGTTGATCCGCGCCGCCTCGGCCACCGCGGTGTGGTCCTTCCAGAGGATGAACATCGCGTCCGGGTCCTCCTCGAAGCGTGGGCTGAGCGAGAGAGGCCTGCCCTTCGCGTCGGCCAGGACCGGCGTGGATCCGGTCGTATCGACCGCGATCCCGCGCACGTGCGCGGCGACGTCGCTGCCCGCCTGGTCCAGGGCCGCGCGGATGGACGCCTCCATGGCATGCAGGTAGTCGAGCGGATGCTGGCGGAACCGGTGCGCGCGCGCGTCGCAATAGAGGCCCTGCGCCCAGCGCGGGTAGGGCGCGACCGAGGCCCCCGCGAGCTCGCCGTTCCGCGCGTCCGCGACGACCGCCCGAACGGAGTCGGTGCCGAAATCGATCCCGATGACGAATGTTCCCTTGCGCATGACGACCCGTTGGCCGGGCTAAGCCAGTAAGGATGTGCCCCGAGTTCAATGTGAACGTTCACAATGTGACTGTCAATCACAATCTGCCGGATCGCGACGCTTCTCCCGTCCCGGAGGATGAACCCGGCTGCAACTCTACTCTCGTGCGGTCAGGCTGGGAGGGGGCGATGGTCCGCCGGCTCACGCGACGACCACGACCACGACCACGACCACGACCACGACCACGACCACGACCACGACCACGACCACGACCACGACCACGTGAACGTTCACGTTGGTGACCGATGGTGGTGGAGGGGGCTTCGTGCCCTGAGCGTGACCGAACGAGCTTGGCGAACGCCTGTGGGGACGCGGCTCAGCCGCCTTCGAGGCAGATCCTGCGCACGAAGCGCCTCACGGTCGAGGCGCGATGCTCGGCGTAGTAGCCCTCCGCCGCCGCTCTCGACGCCTCGCCCGGCGCGTCGAGGCAGTCCGCGATGATCTCGTAGCCGTCCTGGAGATGGTTCGGGTCGCCGGGATGCGTGCGACGATATTCGTGCACGAGCTCCCGCATGCGCGCGCCGTTCCGCGCGCTCATCGCGTCGTTGAGCAGCCCGATCAGGCCGTTCTCATGCTGGATCTCGACGTGGCGCTGCGTGATGGGGTGGGGGTGGGCGGGGCCGTCGTGGCGGTCGTCGGGGCTCGGCCCGATGACGGGCAGGTCGTCGATCGCCGCGGCGAGCACGGTGCTGCCGGCCGACGCCGGTGGTTCGTTCGACCGACGGCGCGACGTTGCCTCGCGCGACGTCTCTTGCCGAGAGGAAGGCAGCCGTCGCGCGTCGGGCTCTCGAGAGCGATGCACGAGGTAAAGCGCTGCGCCGAGGAGCAGCAGCGCGGCGACGGACCAGCGCCTGCGCGCCGACCTCATGGAATCGTCACGGTCCACGTCACCGTCTCTTGCGAGCGGGGCCAGTTGTCGCGACCCCAGCAGGGATCGATGTAGCGGGGATTGGTCGAGGGAGGAGGGTCGAGGCACTCGCCGCTGCGGTAGCGCACCAGCTCTTCGCCGGCGTTGTCGTAGGCCTTGGCGACGATGGTGTGGGTGCCCGAAGCGAGGCCCGCCGCGGCGACGTTGTAGACGGGGCCGCCGTCCGTCGCGATCACCTCGCCGTCGAGCGTCCAATCCACGCTGATGACGTCGGGATCGATCACCTTGACCGCGAGCGTCGCCGGATCCGTGACGGCCCCTGCAGGCGGATCGGCCGAGTCGATCGGCTTGATGCGCATCCAGATGTCCATGATCATCTTCTCGCGCGAGACCGGGTTGAAGCTCGTGTTCTTGTTGTCTCCGAACAGGCTGTTCATCATCGAGTTCGAGGACGGGCGGTACTGTCCGCTATCCACGTAGCGGCTGCCGATGAACGTGCCCTGGACGCCCGTGGCGTCGGCGGCGTCGTACTCCAGCCACTTGTCCCATTTGCCCGCCGTCGTCGCGCAGTTGCCCGTGGTGTTCACCTCGACGTACTCCGTGCCGCTGCCGCTGCACGTGTTCGCGCCGCAGGCAGAGCCCGTCGCCTTGGCGCAATACTCGTCGGCGAGCTGATGGAAGCCGTGGCCACCTTCGTGCAGCGCCGCTCCGGCGGCGTCCCCATGCCCGCCGGACCAGAGCATCCAGGCCGAGCCCGTGTTCCACCACCGATCGTTGTTCAACACGATGGCGTGCCAGTCGACCTCGAAGTCCTCGGGGAGGTTCGCCTTGAGCGCCTGATCCGCCGCGCGGGTGTCGCACTCTGCGAGGCGGCTCTCGTCGTCGCCCGTGCAGCCGAGCGCTCCAGGGATGCCGTTCGAGCGGCTGACCAGCTTGACGGCGCAGATGTTGACGAACTTGCGATATCTGCCGTACGGCTCGCCGATCGGGCTGCTGAAGCGCTTGGCCATCGCCTCCTCGATGTGCTCGAGGTACGTGGTGTTCACGGTCGTGGCGTCGTAGCCGTCGCCCACGATGACGTAGTTGATGCGGTTCTCTGGTGGGCCCGCGCTCTCGATGGCCACGCCGTTCGCGCCGCAATCGAGGACGTAAGCGGAGTCGCCTCCTCCTGTGCCGCCGGGCACGAAGCTCCCCCCTGCGCCCGTGCCGGTAGAGCCGGTCTGGGCCGCGCCGCCTGCGCCGCCTGCGCCGCCTGCGCCCGGAGTTCCGCTGCCTGTTGCTCCGCTGCTGGCAGAGCCGCCGGACGCGGAGGTGCTGCCCTCCGACGTGCCGCCGCCCTCGGTCGTCGCCGCGGGGCTGTCCGGTGCCTCGCCGCAGGCGCAGAGCGCCATGAGGCTCAAGAGGTGCAGGTGGAAGCTCGACTTCATCATGTTCACCTCACGACCTTTCGCAGGCGACGTCCACGCCGAGCTCCACCGTATCCCATCCCCGAGGATCCATAGGCGTCAACCAAGCTCGTTCGGTCACGCAGGGCACGAAACCCGCCCCCTTCACCCACCATCGTTCACCAACGTGAACGTTTACGTTTACGTGGTCGTTTACGTGGTCGTGGTCGTTTACGTGGTCGTGGTCGTTTACGTGGTCGTGGTCGTTTACGTGGTCGTGGTCGTTTACGGCTGACCGTTGACGACCACGACCACGACCACGACCACGTAAACGTTCACGTAAACGTTCGGATGTGGGAGGACGCGGCGCGAGGCTTGGTTGACGGCTACGGCCGGACCACGTTCAGCCGAACAGCCCCTCGATCGCCGTGGTGTGCTGGTCGTTGTCCCCCATCACGAGATCCGGGACCCCGAAGGAGCCCGCGATCGCCATCCACAGATCGTTGGTGGAGCGGCCGCCGCGGTTGCCGTTGGTCCACACCTGCCCGCCGCGCAGCGTGGTGCCCTCGCCGCCGAACAGAACCCACGCCATCTTGTCCCAGTTGTGGTGCCGCGTGCCGACCTCCGTGATGTACGGGACCAGCGTGGTGTCGAGCAGCGTCCCGCCAGCCACGTCCTTCGTCTCCGCGAGCTCCTTCAGGAAGCCGGCGACGTAGCCGGCGTAGAACTCTTCCACCCGCGTGAGGAACTCGAGCGTGTCCGGCGTATCGGGATCGTGGCTCGTGGTGTGGTGCACCTTGAAGATGGCGGAGTTGGGCGGCCACAGCTCGCCGAAGCTCACGTGGTTCGTGCCAGGGGACCACTGGAACGTGACCACGCGCGTCAGGTCGCAGCGGAACGCGGCCTTGATCACGGCGAAGTGCAGGGCGCCGATGCGCGCGTGCTTCACGTCGTCGCGCTCGTTCACGACGTGCGAGCTGCCATAGGGATCGATGTGCCCGCTCACCTCGATCGTCTCGGGCTCCTGCGGCACACCGCAGGACGCGGGATCCCTCGGGTCGGCGTCGAACTCCTTCTCCACCTCGCGGATGGCGGCGGCGTGCCCCTCCAGCGCCTCTCGCTGCGAGCTCGGCGCGAGGCCCTGAAGGCGCTTCAGGTCCTTGAGCGCGAAGTCGAGCACGCTCTTCTTCTCCAGGCGCGCCCGCGCCAGGGCGTCCAGGTTGCCGTCCGTCGGGCCGCCCGGCATGAGCGTGCCGAACACGCGCCTGTACACCTCGAGCGGCTGGTAGTAGGGCTTCATCGGCGCGCGCGCGCCGGAATAGGACATGTGGCGGGTCGACACCTCGGGCGTGTCGGCCCGGTTGTCGCAGGAGACCTGGAGCGACGCGATGGGCGTGCCCTGGAGCTCGGCCGCCTGCTTCACGAGCAGCTGGTCGATGCTCGGCGCCTCGGCCATCGGATCGTCGCCGCCGTTGCCCGGGTACAGCTGCTTGGTCCGCGTCCCCGTGCACATCAGCACCGTCCCGCGCTCGTGGCCGCCGCCGACAGACCCCTCGTGCGGCAGCTTCAGGTCGCGCATCACGATCATCCGATCCTTCATGGCCTCGAACGGGGTCAGGATGCGGGAGAGCGTGAAGTTGGTCCCGTTCCCTTGCGGCCAGTAGTTCTCGTACACGGTGCCCACGGGGCGCTGCACGATCAACAGGCGCCTCGGGGGCGCCGCTCCCTCGGCGGCCGACTCGAGGCCCTTGAGCACCGTGACGAGACCCGCGGCGGCGCCGATGCCTTGCAGGAAGCGGCGGCGAGACCATCCATAAGAAAGGTTGTAGCCCACGGTCATTCCTCCTTGGCGCGCTCGGTCAGCGCGGGCGACGTCACGATGGCTTTCACGACGTTGGTCAGCGTCCGCTGGCCCTCTGGCAGCGCCTCGATCACGCGCTCGACCTGACAGTCGCTGGTCCCGAGCGTCTCATCGTCCGTGCCGTAGGTCAGCAGGTGCCGCGTGATGCAGGCGGCGAACCCATCGTTCTGCGCGACGGCCTCGGCGAACTCGACGGCGCTCGCGTAGCTCCCCGCGACCTCGGCGATGTTGCCCACGTTGACGCGCGCGTCGATCGGCTCCCCATCGAGGGTGTCGCGGTACCGGCCGACCGGATCGTAGTTCTCGAGCAGCAGGCCGAACGCGTCGAACTGGGCGTGACATGCGGCGCAGGTGGAGTTCGCGGCGCGCGCGTCGGCGCGCTCGCGCTCGGTCATGTCGGCCTCGAGCAGCTCCTTGATCGCGTCCGAGAGCGACTCCGGGGGCGACGGGATCTTCCCGAGGCAGAGCAGCGCGCCGCGCACGAAGAGCCCTCGCGCCACCACGCTCGTGTTGTCGGTCCGGGCCAGCGCCGCGAGCAGGCCGGGCTGCGTGAGGATCCCGGCGCGCTCGTCGGCCGGCAGCTCGACCTTGGTGAACTCCTCCGGGCTCGATCCCGTGTGCTCCACGCCGTAGACCTTCGCGAGCACGCCGTTCACGAACGTCTCCCTCGTGGTGAGCAGCTCCGACACGTCCGCTCCGCGGTTCCACAGGAGGTCGTCCACGAGCAGCTCGGTCTCGTGGAACATGCTCGCCTGGAGCGCGGGGGTGTACTCGGGGAAGAGCCCTGGATCCTTCACCGTGCCGAAGAGGTTGCTGAGCCCCCACGCCGCGATCAGCGTGGTGTTCAGGCTGCTGCGCGTCTCGGGTTTCTCGAGGAGGCGCTCGGCCTGGCGCGCCAGCTCCTCCGGATCGTTCAGGGCCCCGGAGTCGGCGGCGGCGGCGAGCTCCTCGTCCGGCAGGCTGTCCGTCAAGAAGAACGAGAGCTCGCTCGCGACCTCGTGCGCGGCGAGCTTCACCACGTCGCCGTCCGCGTCGCCGCCGAGCTCGGTGCGGTAGGAGAACGAGGGGGACGCGATGAGCGCCTCGAGCGCGAGCGAGACGCCCCGCTCGTAGCTCGTCTCCTTCCCGAGCGCATAGACCGACCACAGGTTGTCGAGCTCCGCCTGGTCCACGGGCCGGCGGAACGCCCGTTGCGCGAACTTCGTCAGGAACGTCTTGGCGCAGGCGTCGTCTCCGTCGGGGGCGCACCCCGTCACCTGCTCGAAGCGCCCCGAGATGCTCTCGGCCGCGTAGGCAGCCCTCGCGAGCCGCGTATGCACAAGGGAGGTCCCCACGACAAGGCCCTTCTTGGCAAACGGCTTCGTCCGCGCGTCCGGCGCCTGCTCCGCCTCGATGGCCTCGTCCCCCAGGAGACCCCGGATGGCGTTGATGAACTGCAGGTCGGCGAGCAGCACGATCCGTCGTTCGAGCCGCGGGTTGCACACGGCGTCTCCGCCGCCCGAGGAGCTCGTGCCGCCGCCCGTCGGGTTCGCGCCGGCGCCCGAGGAGCCAGAGGAGCTCGAGCTGCCGCCGATATCACCCACGCACCCTGCAACGAGGAGCGAAGTGCATGCGGCCGCTCGCAGCAGCCGGGAGGCCGCCCCGCTGTGAGTGAATGTTTCCACCTCCCATCGATCACACGCGGCGTTCGGACCGCTATCGTGAGTGGAAGATTTCATCGCTTCTGCTGCGCGACCTCGGCCATCGAGCCACCTCGGCGCTTTGCGGGGCGCGCGCCCCAAGGCGGCAGCCAATAAAGAAGATAATTTCACACGATCCCTCCTGTGAGTCCGCCCTGCTGTGTGAAAAAGTGCCTTGCTGACGTCCGGGGCTGCGCTAGATGATCTGGCGCCGCACCGCGTAACACCTTCACGAACCGCCGCTGCCGCGCGGGCCGACCCTGGTTGGCCATGGCGTGTGAGGCGAGCGCACGGAGCAGCAGGTCAGACCCGCCGCCTCTCCCCGCGCTGACATCAATGACGAATGCCCCGGTGCGTAGACGTACGACGACGACCTAGCCGGCGCAATGCCTAAGGATGTTTCCTGGATTGTGAACGTTCACATATCTGGTGTCAACTGGAATCGACTGGCGCTCAACGATTTCTGAACCGGTTGAGCAGGAGGGCCGTCGGCGCTCCTCCGGAGCGCCGACCTCAGGGGAGGAGAGGCCGGGCTGCGGACTTGGTCTAGGTGGCCTCGCCCGCCGGCAGACGTCGGCATGCCGTTCGCATAGGCCCGATGTGACAGCCGGCGTGAAATCTGCGGGATCGATCGCGGCCCCACCGGGAATGGCATCTACGACGACGAACGACCAGCGTCGGTGCCGCGCTCGATCCCGATGGCGACGATCCCCGGCGCGCACCCGCCCAGTGACGCGAAAGCCGAGTGAAATGAAGAACCCCGACCAGTTTGTGAACGCTCACATTGAAGAACTCCGTTCCAATCGACCGGCCCGCGACTATCCTCCCGCGCCGATGGCTGACAAATCTCTTCCGGAGCGCCGCGTCAAGAGGGGCGGCGGGCGGCGGGCCGCGGTCATGGTCGACGTGGCCAAGCTCGCTGGCGTCTCGTATCAGACGGTCTCGCGGGTCCTGCACGACAGCCCCCACGTGCGCCGCGACACGCGGGAGCGGGTGCTGGATGCGATCCGCCAGCTCGACTACCGGCCCAGCTCGGTGGCGCAGGCGCTCGTCACCGGGCGGTCGCGGACGCTCGGCGTGGTCAGCTTCGACACGACGCTTTACGGTCCGGCGTCGACGCTCCTGGGGCTCGAGGAGGCGGCGCACGACGCGGGTTACGGCGTGAGCATCGCCAGCTTGAAGTCGTTCAGCCGCGCGCCGGTGCTGGAGGCCGTGCAGCGGCTGCGCGACCAGGGGGCCGACGGCATCGTCGTGATCGCCCCGCAGCGGTCGGCGGTGGACGCGCTGCGCCACGTCACCTCCGATGTGCCGGTGGTCGCGGTCGAGGGCGGTCCGGACGACTCGGTGCCGGTGGTCGCGGTCGACCAGCTCGGGGGCGCCGTGTCCGCGACCCGCCACCTGCTCGATCTGGGCCACAAGACCGTGTGGCACATCGCCGGCCCGACCGACTGGCTCGAGGCCGACCAGCGCATCGACGGCTGGCGCTCGGCGCTGCAGGCGGCCGGCGCGGAGATCCCGCCGCTCCTGCGGGGGGACTGGAGCGCGCGCTCCGGCTACGAGCTCGCCCCGCAGCTGACGCGCACGCCGGGCGTCACCGCCGTGTTCGTGGCCAACGACCAGATGGCGCTCGGCCTCCTCCGCTTCCTCTACGAGAACGGGCGCGAGACGCCGCGCGACATCAGCGTCGTCGGCTTCGACGACATCCCGGAGGCGGCCTACTTCACGCCGCCGCTCACCACGGTGCGCCAGGACTTCTCCGAGCTCGGGCGCCGGTGCCTCCACGTCCTGCTCGGGCAGATCGAGAGCGGCCAGCGCTCGTGGTCGCGGGTCGTGGTCGAGACCGAGCTCGTCGTGCGCAAGAGCACGGCCGTCCCCCGGCGCCGGTAAGACCGTGCGCGCTCTACCGTACCGGCTCCGTGATGTGTTCACGGACCGGGCCTTGAGCGGTCAAGCCAGGGGTACCGAGCTGGGCTGCCGCTTGAATCGCAAAGTTGCTTCATGATTGCAACATGCGCTGTCGATGCACGTTTCCTATCAGCTGGGAACTTGAAATGTAGGAGGCTTCGCGCGCGTGTCGTGATCACTTCCAGGTGTGGCGGGAATCATCCGTCGCGAGTTGCACGGCGTGCGCATCGCTGAGTGTGGGCGCCGCCGTTCGTGCCGCTGCCCCTCGGCTTTCTCGCTCCCAGCTTCACCAACGACAATCGTCCGACTTGCGGAAGTCCAACATGAACAAGAAGCGTTCTTCTCGATTGCTGTGCAGCACGGCTTGGATCGCGCTCGGAATGGCGACCCTCTTTGGATGTGGCGATGGGGGCGAGGGGGTTGACGACGGCGTGGGCGGCTCGGGCGGGGCGGGGAGCACCGGCACCAGCGCCAGCACGAGCTCCAGCAACGGCACGAACAGCAGCTCCAGCGCCAGCACGACGACCGGCGTCGGCCCTGCCACCAGCAGCAGCTCGGGCGATCCCGCGACGACCAGCGCCACCTCCGGCGGCGCGACCACGGGGGTCGGCGGCGGGGACGCTTCGACCAGCTCGTCGACCACCGCGTCGACCGGAACCGGCGGAACCGAGCCCGAGGGGAAGTTCGTCGGCAACATCACGACGAGCGGCGCCGTGCGCGACGGCTTCGCGAAGTACTGGAACCAGATCACGCCCGAGAACGAGGGCAAGTGGGGCTCCGTCGAGAGCTCCCGCGGGAACAAGAACTGGAGCTCGCTCGACAGGACCTACAAGTACGCGCAGGACAACAAGATCATCTTCAAGCACCACGTCTTCGTGTGGGGCAGCCAGCAACCCTCCTGGGTCGGGAGCCTCTCGCCGGATGAGCAGAAGAAGGCCGTGCGGAGCTGGATGGAGGAGTTCTGCAAGCGCTACCCGGACACGAAGTACATCGACGTCGTCAACGAGCCGCCGCCCCACACCACGCCTTCATACACGGCCGGCCTCGGCGGCAACGGCGCCAGCGGCTGGGACTGGATCGTCAACTCCTTCAAGTGGGCTCGCGAGTTCTGCCCGAACGCCGTTCTGATCCTCAACGACTACAACAACATCGAGTACGAGAACGAGCACAGGCACTTCAAGGACATCGCGAAGAAGGTGATCGAGGCGGGCGCCCCGGTCGACGCCCTCGGCGCGCAGGCGCACGACGCCTTCAAGATCAACACCAACACGGTCAAGGGGTACATCGACTCGCTCGCCGAGCTGGGCAAGCCCGTGTACATCACCGAGTACGACATCGGCGAAGCGAACGACAACAGGCAGAAGCAGATCATGGAGGAGCAGTTCACCATGTTCTGGAATCACCCCAAGATCCCGGGGATCACCCTGTGGGGTTACATCGTCGGCAAGACCTGGAGGAACGGCACCGGCCTCCAGCAGGAGAACGGCACCATGCGGCCGGCGATGCAGTGGCTGATGGACTTCCTGGACCGTGGTGGTTGACGCGGAGCCGACGCGCTGAGCTGGACGAGCTCCCTCGACCGAAGGAGCTCGGGCGCGCCCGCATCTCGTACGGATGCCGGCGCGCTCTCTCCAGGTCTACGTCAGTCTCTCTGGCCTGAGCCGGGTTCACGACCCGATCTTGGATCGTGAACCCACTCGCTGGCTGCGTATCGGGAGGCGAGCAGCTGGCCGGCGCCTCCTCGCGAAGACCCGTGTCGGTCAGCGAGCGTCGTCGATCACTGGGGCACTTCGATCACGTCCTCGCAGGTGAAGTCGACGCCCAGGGAAACCTCGACGTCGGCCTGGACCACGGCGCACGTATCGTCGCAGAGGATGATCGCCGTCGGGGTCGCAGGGTCGTCGTAGCGCCATGTCCCCGCGGCCGCGCAGGCCTGGTCATACGTGAGGGTCGTCGGCATGTTGGTCGTGGCGCTCGTGTAGGTCACGTTGACCTTTTGCTTGTCGAAGCTCCTCCCGTCGGGCGGCGGCGGGATCGGGATCGTGCACGAGACGGCGGCGCCGCGGATCTTCTCGATCGCGGTCTTGAACGCGGCCGTCGTCTGCGCGGGGTCGCCGGTGTTCAGCATGGACGCCTCTCCCGTGCCGCCCGCAGCGGCGATCTCGTGCAGGTTGGTGAGGCTGGGCGGGGCGCCTTCCCCCTGCGGACTGTCGACCCCGATCACGAAGGTCGAGATGTTGCTGGAGAGCGCGGCCTCGACGCTGCTCACGACGTCCGGGAGCGTGTTGCCTTGCCGGCACCCTTCCGGATAGCCGTCCGTCACGAGCACGATCGCATATTTCCCGGGGTTCTGCTGGCGCTGCGCCTCGATGAAATCGACGATGCCTTGGACCGCGAATGCCGTCGGCGTGCTGGTGCGCCACGAGAGCCTGTCGCTGATCTCCGGCTCGATGACGTCGATCGCCTCGCCGAACGCCGGGGAGGGCAGCGGCGTCATCGGGACATCCGGGGTCGAGTAGCCGGCGGCCTGGCACGCCTGAGTCGTCTGAGCCGCGCCCGGGAAGAACGTGAGCGACGCCCTGAACCCGGCGGACGCGGGATCCACGAAGAACTGCTTCGTCGCGGCCACGACGGGATCCCACTTGAGATCCTTCCTGCGCCACTCCACGTCGCTCGCTGTCATGCTGGCCGATACGTCGAACGCGAACACGAGGTACACCTGCTGAAACCCGGCCTGGGACGACTGGGTGGCGCACGCCTCCCCCGCGCCCGTCGAGCCTCCGCTGCTGCTTCCGGTCGTGCCGGAGCTCCCGCTCGAGCCCTCGCCGCTTCCGTTGCCGAAGGTGTCGTCGTAGCCGGTGCTGGTGCTGGTGCCGGAGCCCGAGCCCGAGCCGGCGCCGGCGCCGGAGCCGGTGCTGCTCTGGGAGCCAGCGCTGTCCCCGCTGCCATCGTTGGCCCCGCCGCACGCCGCGCCGATCAAAGCCACCATTGGCAATGCAATGGCTGTCCTAGGCAATCTCATGAGCCGACTCCTACTGGAACGCGTGCCAGCGCGGTCCGCGGGCACGAAGTTAGTTAGCAACGAGAGGTCTCCAGAGGCGGAATTTTCCAGTGCATGCCTCGCCGGAGCCCCGGGATCGATGACGAGTATAGTCGATGACGCTGATCTTTGCGCGGGATACGGTCCGAAAAGACGCAGCGTCGAGTCGCCGTCGTCATCGCGCAATGCGCCCCCGTTCACGCAACCGGCATGGTCGTCGGCGTGAAATCTCACATCCGGGCGTCGCGGGTGCAAGGCCGCGCCGTCCCTCATGGCGCGGGCTCAGCGGTGCGGGAGCGTTGCGCGCCCTCGTTGCGCAGAGGCCGCCGGGATCCGAGGGGCAAACGCAGCGGTCCTGGACATGGCAGAGCGGTCCGCGCGGTGGTCCGTGTCGCGCCGCGTGCAAAGGTCGCTCGTCGGGGTGTCAGAATTGTCACCGGAGCTGCTTGCGGTGGACGTCTTCATCGTGCAGCGACGCTGCACGCGTTGGTCGTCAAGAGCAGCTCGAGTGCACCGGTCGCCTTCTGGAAAATCGACCCCACCCAAAGATTCATCCACGTGTCGAATTGCCCCGGTCGCGCTGCGGCGCGCTGGGAGAGAACTCGAGTGTTTTCCCGAGCAGCGTATCGACGTCCGCGACGATTCGAGGCAAGATTCCGCCGTGTGCTGGCAAGGGGCTTCCTTGCGGAGGGCACGCAGAATACCGAGGAGGTGCCGATCGGAGAGGGCCTCTGGAAGACCGCTGGACCGGTCAAGCTGCACCGGTACCTCGTCGACACCGAGCAATGTGGAACGATGTCCGAGGTCGTGCTCCCGGAAGACGGGGTGGACGTGATCATGGGGTTGAGGCTGAAGGTCGAGTCCGGCGGCATCACGGAGGTCGAGGCCATCATCACCCGGGATGGCGATTGGCTGTTCGACGCCCAGGGGTACCTCGACTCGAAGGACCAGACATGGAACGTCTTGCCTGAAGAGCAGCGCAGCACGCGGGAACAGCTGATCGCCGCGGCCAAGGCGTATCGACGGCACGATTCGCAACGTCCACAGCATGACCGTGAACAGCAGCTTCACGACGACGGGTTGGCCCGAGGCGCCTTGAGCGCCAGGTCATCTCGCCGAGCGAGGAGCGCGGGGCCGCGGCTCGGACCCGGGTGCGGCGCGCGCGCTGGGTCCTGTGCCGTCGCGGGGGCGAGGCGGAATGACCCATCGGGTCGGCTCGACCTGGCCGCCTCGCTCCTGCACGGCGAGGTCGACCAGCGCGGCCATCCTCCTCGCCACGTCCGTGAAGGTGTCCTCGGCCTCGCGATCCCGCGGAAGCCGGTCCGGCAGGGTGGGGCGCGTGCGGTGGATACGATAACGGTCGGACAGGCGCGCGCCGGGGAAGGCGCGGCGCAGCTCCTCCATCCCGCCGATGAGCGCAACGAGCGAACCCATGGTCGCCGTGCCGTTGTCGGAGTCCCAGCCGGACAGGGTACCGATCTGTACGGTGCGCCGGAAGCTCCCCTCACCGAACAGGAGGGCCAGCGTCGCGGTCGCCAGGTTGATCGCGGATTCCGTGAACCCCCGATAGACGAAGCCATACGCCAAGGCTCGCTCCTGGTAGCGATCCGCAATGGCATCGCGGGCGCGCTCCCAGCCGTCGCGATCCTCGGCGCGATCGCTGGTCGATAGATAGGCGGACAGCACGAAGTCGATGACGTCGGCGGCCTTGGACTCCGCTGGCAGGTAGCTCCTGGCCTCACGGACGATGCGCACGATCTCCTGTCGCCGCGGCTTCTCCAGATCGACGGTCGCCGCGAGCGAGAAGAGGAGGACATGGAACTGCGCGGCGTGCGCGGCGTGATCGCGCGCGGTGGTCCGGATGGGGAGGTCGGCGATCCGCAGCGCCAGCTCCGGCATGCCGGGCGCGAGGGCGCCGAAGATCTCCGTGGTGAGCTGGGCGTCGATCTGGAGCGCGTCCGGATTGAGCGCCGCATCGCTCGTCGCGGGGGGCAGCACGCCGCGCTCGAGGAGATCGCGCGCCCTCCGGTTGGAGACCCAGATGAAGTCGTTGATGTGCGCGCGCCATCCGTCCCGGATTCGCTCGGGGGAGAGGAAGAGCGTCCCCGCCTCGGTCATGAGGTGGAGGTAGACATATTCGATGTCGGTGTCATCGTCGGCAGGGCAGGGGTCGAGGACGACGAAGTCGATCGGCGCCCCGTCGCGCCCCAGGGGCTTTCCCCAGTCAGCGTCGGTGAAGAAGGGGCGCTCGATGCGGACGCCCTCCGTGCGAAGCCCTGTCCAGTTGGCGATGCACGCGCCAATCCACATCGCGCGGAGCCGCTCGGCGTAGGCTGCGCGATCGAGCTGGAGCCGCGGCCTCGGGGACATTCCCGGGGCGTCCCGTTGCTCCATGGGAGCGGCGAGCGCGCGGCGCGGCGCGTCGCCGGCGCCCGCGAGCGGCGATAGAGAGAGGAGCGCGAGCAGGAGGCCTGGCGCGCATGCGCGTGGCCCGACGCTGGGCGAGCCTTCGACAGGGCGTCGATCGCGGCGGGTGCGCATGAATTACCCCCCTCGAGTGCGCGATCGGTGCGTCGCGCATGTCCTCGCTTCGCGGCGGTGCAAGCGTGGTGCCTCGCCGAGCCCGCTCCCCTGGCGCTGTCCGCGCCATTAGGTTTCGATCATGAACGCCGGAAGTCTCGACGGGCGCGGCGCACGCGCGCTCCTGGACCGCCTTGTCTCGAGCGCGGCCCGCCATCTCCTCGGCGCGTCCCTCGCCATCGCGCCGGGCGCCGCGTCGATCACGCCGGTGCTGGAGGATCTCCTCTCCTTTCATCCCGGGTGGATGACACGGAGCGTGACCACGCATGACCCTGCAGGGGGCAACGATGATGGATATCGCCCGGGGGTCGCGCTCGAGGGGGACCACCGGGTCCTGTTCCATGCCCGCGGGGAGGGGAGAATCGCGCGCATCTGGATGACCGCCCCCCGCGCGGAGCTCGAGAGGCCGGACCAGGAGATCTGGATCGAGATCGACGGACACACAGCGTTCCGCGGGTCGCCCGGCGATTTCTTCGGCGGTAGGGGCCCCTGGAGATCACCTCTCGTACTCGACGTGGACGCGAGCTCGGGCGCGTATACCAGCTACGTCCCCTTCGCCTGGTCGAGCGAGGCCAAGGTCCTCTTCCGGGGCGTTCCCATCTATTACCAGATCACGTACCGCGAGGGCCCCGGGGCCGCGTCGGGACCGACGCCCGAGGAGCTGTCGCGATTCATGACGGAGGACTGGACAGCCACCCTGCTTGCCCCGCCGCGCCGGGAGAGCCTGAGCGCCAGCGCGCCGCTCGTCCTGGCGACTGGCCCCGCGACCGTATCAGGGGTCGACGTTCACATCCCGGCGGGAAGCTTGAACGACCTGTCGGTGAGGATCGGCGGACAGCCGCCCATACCAGCGTCGTTCTTCTTCGGCCTCGCCAGCTCGGGCACCGACGCCGACGGCGGATGGACCACCTTCAGGAGCGCGCTGCACGCCGCCTGGACGCCCGACGCCGCAGGGGCGGGCAGGCTCGCGACGCGCCTGCCGATCCCGCTGGCCGAAGGCGAGGTGCTCTCGCTCGAGGTTGCGCCCGGGCAGGAGATCGCGGGTGTCGAGGCGGCCGTCGACCTCGCGCCCGCCCGCCGAGGCGTGCGGCTGATCGCGCAATACCGCGATCAGATGGCCCCCGGACGCGAGACGACGATGCCCCTCTTCGAGAGCGATGAGCCGCTCCAGTTCGTCGCGCTTCTCGAGGAGATCAGCGGCGGCCGACCGAACGATCGGACGTACCTCGAGGGCGACGAGATGATCCGCACCGACGGGATGTCGCACCCGCTGCAGATAGGGACCGGCACCGAGGACTATTTCAACGGAGGCTTCTATTTCCTGGGCGCGCACCATAACCCCTTCAGCGGGCTGCTCCGCTTCCTCGTCGTCGATCCCGAGGATGGATGGAAGAACGCCACGTTCGTCCATTCCCTGTACCGCCTGCACGTGGCCGATCCCATCGTGAGCCGCTCCGGTCTGCGCTTCGGCATGGAGGCCGGGCCGACCGGCGCCTACACACCGCTGCGGGTGCGCTCGCTGGGCCTCTCTTACGCATTCCCGGAACATCAGGTTATCGGTGAGCAGAAGGTCCGTGCGGCCGGGCGGCGGCGGCTCGTGCATTCGGCCGTCGACGGCGAGCGGCTGGAGCTCCGGCGGCGATCCTGGTCCAGCGAGGGCCGCGGGATCACCCGGATCGAGGTCGCGTGCCCGTCCGATGCGCGCGGCCTGTTGCTGCTCCGCGCGTACTCCGCGGCGAACGCCCCCCAGACGGCGCGCGTGAGGCTCGACGGGCGGGAGGTCGGCGTGCTCCACGAGATGCAGGCGAACCCCGTCCGGTCGCTCGCCGAGGACGCGCTGTGGATAGACCTCCTCCCCGAACAGTGCGGCGCAGGCAAGCGCCCGGTCCTCGAGATCGACGCGACAGGCTCCCCGGCGCCGTGGAGCGAGCGGGGTTACACGCTGCGGTTCTTCTCCGGACCTCCCGCGCCTCAGCTCACGCAGGGGCCCGCGGTGGAGATCTTCGACTCGGAGAGCATCCCCGGGGGGCCGTTCTATGTGAACGATCACTCGATGATCCAGCTCGCCGACGGCCGCTGGATCCTCACCGGGATCTTTCACCGCGAGCCTTATCGACCGGACGCCGAGCGCGAGTTCGTCCTCGCCACCGCGCCTGGACCTGGGCCGGTGAGCTGGATGGAATCCGTCTCACCGAGCCTCACGCTGGCTCCGGAGCGCTTCTCGATTCGCGCCCTCTCCGACGAGCGCTGGATCTGGGCCCCGCACATGGTCCGGGACCGGGACGGCAGCCTGGTCATGATCTTTCATGTGGGCACGCACGACCCTGACCGATCCGGCTTCCGGATCGCGCGCTCGCGCGACGGTTTCACCTGGAGCCGCGAGGGAGGGACGCTCTTCGAGGACATCTGCGTCGCCCGCGATCCGATGCTCGCCCGGCTCGGCGATCTGTGGGTGGTGTACTATACGCGCTGCGCGTCGATCGAGTCGCCCCTGAGCGGCGTCGCCTACCGCACGTCGCTGGATCTCTTCCACTGGAGCCCGCCGGCCATGGCGCTCACGCTCGGGCCGGAGACGGCGATGCGCAACAGCGGTTATACCGAGTCGCCGTTCGTGTTCGAGCGGAAAGGGTGGTTTTACCTGACGCTCACCAGCTATCCTGTCGACTACGACGCCACGTTCGTCTACCGCTCGCGCTCGCCGTTCGCGTTCCCGCCGCACGCCGTCGCCCGGCTGCGCGCCCACGCGGCCGAGTGGGTCGCGGAGGGGGGCGATTTCGAGGCGGGGCGCCTGTTCTTCACGCACGCAGGGGCCGGGAAGGGCGGCGTGTTTCTCCAGGAGCTCTTCGGCCTCTGAGGCGAAGGCGGCGCCGCCGAGCTGACTGAGCGGCGCCGTCCGACCCGGGTCGATACGCGCGCCCGCTCGCCGGTTCGACCCGGGTGAATGACGAGCTGCAGGCGAGCGTCGCGCTGGGATGAGCTCGCCTGCGCCGGGTGCAGCCGAGAACTCCCATGGTGCTTGTCGGACGGAACTCCGCCGACGACATGCTCGCCCGCGCGAGCGTGGCCGCGATCCGTCGACTATCCTCTCGCGCCCATGAGCGTCCATGTCGTCGTGTGCGCGTTCGCGATTGCCGTCCTCGCCGCGTGCTCCAAGACGTCGTCATCGGCGACGACGTCGACGGATGCGGGCGCGGGCGCGACGGGCGGCGCGCGCCTCCGCATCGCTGTCGTGCCGAAGGGGACGACACACGAGTTCTGGAAGAGCGTGCACGCAGGCGCGGTGAAGGCCTCGCGCGAGCTCGACGTCGACATCGTGTGGAAAGGGCCGCTCCGGGAGGACGACCTCAAGGCGCAGGTCGATGTCGTCTCGAGCTTCGTCGCGCAGGGCGTGTCCGGCATCGTGCTCGCGCCGCTCGACGCCACGGCGCTGAGGGCGCCGGTGCGGGCGGCGAGGCAGGCGAAGATCCCGGTGGTCGTGTTCGACTCCGATCTCGCCAGCGACGATCACGTGAGCTTCGTCGCGACCGACAACGAGGCGGCCGGGAGGCTCGCCGGTGAGCACCTCGGCAAGGCGATCGGCGAGAACGGCAAGGTCGTCGTGCTCCGTTACCAGGAGGGCTCGGCGAGCACGCAGCACCGCGAGAAGGGGTTCCTCGACGCGGTCCGCGCGATGCCCGGCGTCACGGTCGCGAGCGAGAACCAGTATGGCGGCGCGACCACGGAGTCGGCGTTCCACAAGAGCGAGAGCCTGCTGCTCGCGCAGAGGGCGGCGGAAGGGGCCATCGCCGGGGTCTTCACGCCGAACGAGTCGACGACGTTCGGGATGCTTCAGGCGCTCCGCAAGACGAACGTCGCGAGGAAGGTGAAGTTCGTCGGCTTCGACGCGTCGGAGAAGCTCCTCGGCGCGCTGCGCGAGGGCGACATCGAGGCGCTCGTCGTGCAGAACCCGTTCAACATGGGGTACGTCGCGGTCAAGACGATGGTGGCGCACCTCCACGGAGAGAAGGTCGAGGCGCGCATCGACACGGGCTCGCGCGTCGTCACGAGGCAGGACCTCGACGACCCGGCGGTGCAGGAGATCGTGAGACCCGACCTCGCCAGGTGGCTCGGGGAGTGAGCGGCCCGTGGGCGGAGAGCGCGCGCCCCTCCTCGAGGTGACCGGCCTCGCGAAGGCGTTCGGCCCGAACCCGGTGCTGCGCGACGTCTCGCTGCGGGTAGCGCCCGCGAGCGTGCACGCGCTCCTCGGCGAGAACGGCGCGGGCAAGAGCACGCTGGCGCGCGTCCTGCTCGGCATGGAGCGCGCGGACGCGGGCGCGATCCTGCTCGGAGGGGCGCGGTACGCGCCGGCGTCGGCCGAGGAGGCGCGCCGCGCGGGCGTCGTCCTGGTGCCGCAGGAGCGGACGCTCTGCGCCCACCTCACGGTCGTCGACAACGTGGTGCTCGGGATCGAGCCGCTCGCGCGCGCGCGGCTCGGGATCCGGGACCGCTCGCGCGCGCGCGCCGTGGCGCGGGCGGCGATCGCGCTCGTCACCGCCGATCCGGGCCGCGTGCCGCTCGACGCGCGGGCCGGGGAGCTCGGCGTCGCCGATCAGCAGCTCGTCGAGATCGCGCGGGCGCTCGCGCAGGGCGGCCTCCGCGAGGACGGGCGGCTCGCGGCGCGGCTCCTCGTCCTCGACGAGCCGACATCGAGCCTGGGCCAGTCGGACGCCGCGCGCCTGTTCGAGCGCGTCGGCGCCCTGCGAGACGCCGGCCTCGCGGTGCTGCTCGTGACCCACTTCCTCTCGGACGTGCGCGCGCACGCCGATCGCTACACGGTGCTCCGCGACGGCCGCGTCGCGGGAGAGGGCGATCCGCGCGAGATCGAGCCGGCGCAGATCGTCCGCGAGATGCTGGGCCGCGCGCTCGATGACTCGCGCGCGAGCGCCGTACCCGAGGCGGCGCGCCCGGACGGCGGCGAGGTGGTGCTCGAGGCCGAGGGCGTCTCCGGCGTGAAGCGGCCGAAGCGCGCGTCGCTGACGCTGCGCCGGGGGGAGATCCTTGGCATCGCCGGCCTCGTGGGCTCGGGGCGGACGGAGCTCCTCCGCATCCTCGCGGGGCTCGATCCGAGGCGCGGCGGGACGGTCGCATTGCGCGCTCCTCGCGGGATCGGCCTGCTGAGCGAGGATCGCGGCGGGGAAGGGTTGATGCTCGGCCGCTCGCTCGCCGAGAACGTCTGGCTCTCGCCGCGCGCCCCGCGCTTCGCCAGGCCGAGATCGGTCCTCTCGGAGGGCGCGCGCTGGATCGAGAGGCTCGCGATCCGCGCACGTGGGCCGGAGCAGCGCGCCGGCGAGCTCTCGGGCGGCAACCAGCAGAAGGTCCAGATCGCGCGGCTGCTCCGCGAGGACTTCGATGTGCTCCTCGTCGACGAGCCGACGCGCGGCATCGACGTGGCGAGCAAGGCGCAGGTGCTGGCGCTGCTCCGGGATCTGGCGCGCGCCGGCAAGGCGATCGTGCTCGTGTCGAGCCAGCTCGACGAGCTCGTCACGACCTGCGATCGCATCGCGGTCCTCCGCCGGGGGACCCTCGACCCGCCGCGGCCCGCGTCGTCGTGGACCGAGGCGTCGCTGCTCCTGGAGGCATCCTCGTGAAGAAGCGTCCGCCGTGGGTGGGGCCGCTCGTCGCGCTGCTGCTCGTCTACGCGCTCTTCGCGGCGCTGACGCCCGACACGTTCCTGCGCAGCCAGAACCTGCTCACGATGGCGCGGCAGACGGTGGTGGTCGGCATCTGCGCCGTCGGCATGACGCTCGTCATCGCGACCGGCGGGATCGACCTCTCCACGGGCTCGCTCGTCGCGTTCACGACGGTCGTCCTCGCGAAGCTCCTGCGCGCGGGGGTGCCGGCGCTCCCGGCGGCGCTCGTCGCCGCGGCGGCGGCGGGCCTCGTGGGCGCCCTCGTAGGGACGCTCGTGGGGCGGGCGCGGATGGTGCCGTTCGTCGTGACGCTGGGCACGATGAGCGCGCTGCGCGGCGCCGCGAAGGGGCTCGCGTCCGAGCAGAAGATCGACGCGGATCCGCGCGGTCTCGACGCGCTGCTGTCGTCCGATCTCACCGCGCCCGGGCTGTGGATGACGGCGGCGCTGGCGCTCGTGGTCTTCGCCGTGCTCATGTTCACGCGCTTCGGGCGGCACGTGTTCGCGGTCGGCAGCAACGAGGCCGCGGCGCGCCTGTGCGGCATCGACACGGGGCGCGTGAAGATCGCCGTGTACACGCTGTCGAGCCTCCTCGCCGGCGTCGCGGGGGTGATGGAGTTCTCGACGCTGACGGTGGGGGATCCGACCGACTCGATCGGCCTGGAGCTCGAGGTCATCGCGGCGGTGGTCATCGGCGGCGCGCCGCTCTCGGGCGGCGAGGGGAGCGTCGCGGGGAGCGTGATCGGGGCGCTGCTCATCACGGTCATCCGGACCGGCGGCGTCCACCTCGGGTTGCCGAGCTGGGTGCAGGAGATCGCGACGGGCGCGATCATCGTGATCGCCGTCGCGGTCGATCGGGCGCGGCGCGCGCGCGGGGCACGCGCCGCCGCGGGTTGACGGTGATTCGACGCGCGCGGCCGGTGTGTCGAGGCGTGTCCGATGCTCACAGATCGCCGCGCAGCGCCGCGCGGATGGCTTGCTCGACGGGTGAGCTCTCGCCGTCTTCGCGATCGAGCCGCAACGGTTCGGTCGGGAGCAGGGGCGGCTGGGCCAGGAAGCGCGGGCGCGTGCCGCGGTGCGGCTGCGCTGCGTGGACCAGGAACGGGTGGCACAGGTAGACCGTTCCCGCCTCGCCGGTCGCGAGCACCTGCGGCCGGTGGGCCGTCTCGGCGAAGCCGTTCGCGGCCAGCTCACGCAACGTCAGCCCCGGCTCGCCTGCCGGCTCGAGCTGCCGCGCGATGTCCAGATGGGACCCCGCCCGGATGCGCGTCGGCGCGTCGGATTCGCCGACATCCGAGAAGAGGAACAGCATGAGCAGCGCGCGGCCGCGCGACGCGACGTTCACGCGCCATGACATGAAGTCGGGGTTCTCGGTGCCGAAGCTCACGTCGACGTGCCAGCCGGCATCCCCTGGATCGTCGGGAGACGGGAAGCGCACGGGGAAGGTGCCCAGCGTGTTCAGCGGTTGCCAGCGCCCGCGGCCGACCAGCCGATCGAACGCGGCCCGCAGCACCGGCGTGTTCACCGCCTCGGCGAACGGCCGCTGGCCGTACAGCCCGAGTCGAACGACCGGCTTCGTCCAGGTCTTCGGATCGTGCGGATCCATCCCGGTGTCACGCCACAGGATGGCGCGGCCCTCGTCGGCGAGGACCCGCGGGAACGCGGCGTCGATCCGGACGAATCCATCGGCGATGAAGCGCTCGATCTGTTGATCGCTCAGCTCGAACATGGCGCGCGGACCAGTCTGCATGGCCGCGCCAGAGGGGGCAAGCGGGCCAGGTCGGGCTCGCCTGGCGTCGTGGGCCGGCACAGGCGGCCTCGGCGCCTGGATCGAGGGCAGGGGCTCGGGCTGCACATCGCTTACCGTGCGGCGGAGCTCCACGGCTTCCGCCTCGGTTTGCGGCCGCCCTCAGGGGATCTGCACCTCGGTGGAGCCGATCTTCTTCGGATCGTTCGGATCGTTGATGTTGTCCCAGCGGCGGTACAGCTCGACGGCAAAGGCCCCTTGCTCAGGCCCTTGATGGCCATGTCGATATCATAGCGGCAGTCGCACCCGGCCACGGACCCGGGGTCCATGTCCACGGGCTGCACGAGCACATCCACCCTGCTGTCGGCGATCCGGACAAACCCTTCCACCTCCTGGTCGCATCGGAACTGCGCGGCGCGGTACTCGAGGTGAACAGCGCCGCGCTCGGGCGTCGCCACAAGCGCCTCCTGCACCGTGTCGTCGTACGCGCCCGCCTTGCACTCGCTCTGGGTGAGGCCCTCGATCGCCTCCGCATCCTCCCAGCCCTCGGGCAAGTCCGCCCCGCCGCAGCCGACCACCAGGAGCGCCGCGACCATCCACGCCATGGTTTGCATCTCGTCCCTCCGGTGAGCTCTCAGTGCAACGTGTGTGCCTGGTGTGTGCCCCCAACCTCACAGGGCGCAGTGGCTGATCTCGGGGGACATCCGTGTCGCGGGTGTGCCATGGGCTCTTCGGTCGCCGTGGGATCGATGAGCGGACCGCCGCATGACGGAGGTACTCTGCGATGATGCTGGCGACTGGCCACGCGAGGAGCGAGCGGCCCGAGAGGTGTCCACGCCGCTGAGCAAAACCTTTCGGATCGAGGAGGGCGTGATGCGGCGATCGCTGGGACTGATCTTGTGCTTGTCGATGGCGACCGTGGTTGTGGCCTGCGGGGACGACCAGCATGGGGGTGGCGTGGGGACAGGCACGGGTGGCGCCGGAGCGACGAGCTCCTCGGGAGCCGGCCCGGGCTCGGGCGGCTCGACCCCGGAGCCTCCGGTGCATGAGGGCGATGGCCCCGCGGCAGGCAACCCGGAGGGGAGCTGCGCTGTTCCGGCCGAGGCTCAGGCCGCCGACACGTCGTCACCGACGACGGTGATCGGCGACGGGACGCCGGAGAGCTGCACCTCGGAGGCTGTCGTCAGCGCCGTCGCAGCCGGCGGCATCATCACATTCGACTGCGGGCCGGAGCCGATCACCATCACGCTCGAGGAGACGGCGAAGATCTTCAACGATACTGGCCCCGATATCGTGATCGACGGCGGCGGGCTCGTGACCTTGAGCGGCGGCGGGCAGCGGCGGATCCTCTACATGAACACCTGCGACGAGGCGCAGGTCTGGACGACGCCGAACTGCGACAACCAGGACCACCCGCGCCTGACGGTCCAGAACCTCACCTTCTTTGGGGGCAACTCGACGAACGATGACGACGAGGGCGGCGGAGCCATCTTCGCGCAAGGCGGGCGCCTGAAGGTCGTCAACTCACGCTTCTTCAACAACACGTGTGATCCGACCGGCCCCGACATCGGCGGCGCCGGGATCCGGGCGTTCATGCAGTACAACGGCCTGCCGCTCCACGTGGCGAACAGCACCTTCGGCGGCGCCGAAGGCTACGGGAACGAGTGCGCGAACGGCGGCGGCATCAGCAGCATCGGCGTCTCCTGGACGGTCATCAACAGCCTGTTCTCCCACAACCGCGCGCTCGGCAACGGCGGCAACCCCGCGATGGCCGGGACGCCGGGCGGCGGCAGCGGCGGGGCCATCTACAACGACGGCACCACGATGACGCTCACGCTCTGCGGGACCCGGATCGAGCGAAACGAGGTGAACGCCCACGGGAGCGCCATTTTCTTCGTGAGCAACGATCACTCCGGAAACATCGTCATCGACCGGTCGGTGATCACCAACAACATCGGCGGGTCGTGGTACCCGACCTATCCGCAGATCTCGAATCACGATGACACCCCGATCATGGTCACGGCGTCGACCATCGAGTGAGGGCGGCCGGTCGCGCCCGGCGGACGCCGCCCGCCTAGCGGCGCCGGGGGCCCGACCCGGGTTGAGGCTGCCGCAGCCTGGGTCGGGTCATGTCAACCTGGTCGGGGTGCCTCGACCTGGGTCGGGGCGCCTGCGTGCCGGTGATGCGCGACGAGCGCCGCGACACACAGGAGGCCGAGAATCAGCTCCACGGCGGTCGCCAGCACGAGCTCCTGCGCCGGCATCCCGTCCACGGCCATGCTGAGCAGGCGTGAGAGGCCGTAGGAGACGTACATCACCGCGCCGAGCACGCTCGCGGTGAACGCCAGCCGTGAGACGAAGGCGCCGAGCAGGATCACCGCGCCGGCGCCCAGGAGGGAGCCACCTGCGGCCCGTGCCTCGCTGAGCAGGCTGCTGCTCTCGCCGAGCGAGATCCCGCTGCTCGCATGGAAGGCGACGGGCGCGACGAGCGACGCGCCGCCGACCCCGAGGAGCACCAGGCCGGCGACGAACAGCGTCGCCGTCACGAGCCGCGGGGCCTGCAGGTTCGCTGTTCGCCTCGCGACGGGGATCGTCGCGACGCCGGGCGCGGTCCGCCGACCGGTCGTACCTGTCGGGCCGATGACGAGGATGGGGCGTGCACGATTGGGCATGGTGCTCCTTGCTGGATGGTGCATCCAACGTGCGGCGTTCTGAAGGGACGATCAATCATCGGAAGTCTTTCATTGTTTGCCGTTCGTCCACGATCGCTGGACGTATGGTCGAAGCTCGGGCACGCTGTGGCGCGTGGCGAGCCCTCGCAGCGTCGTTCCTGCCCCGGACCCGCTCGGAGAGTCGCTGCACCTGTTGCGGCTGACGGGCACCCTCTACTGTCGCGCCGAGCTCTCCGCGCCGTGGGGCATCGACGTGCCCTCGCTGGAAGGGCTGATGACGCTCCAGGTGATCACCGCGGGGCACTGCTGGCTCGAGGTCGACGGGGCGCCGCCGATGCGCCTCCAGCAGGGAAGCCTCACGCTGATCCCGCACGGCACGCCGCACCGCTTTCGTAGCAGCGCCCGCGCGCGCACGGCGCCGCTGTTCGAGATCCCTGTCGAGCAGATCAGCGAACGATACGAGATCATGCGCCACGGCGGAGGCGGCGAGGTCACGCACGTCACGTACGCCGCGATGCGCTTCGATCACGTCGTCGCCCGGCGCCTCGTCGCGCAGCTCCCCCGGGTCTTGCACATCGACGCGTGGGACGACGAGGACACCGGCTGGATCCACAGCACCCTGCGCCTCATCTCCCGTGAGGCCCTCACCCTCCGCCCGGGCGGGGAGACGATCATGACCCGGCTCGCCGATGTCCTCGTCGTCCAGGCCATCCGGTCGTGGCTCGGCTCGTCGCCCGAAGCGGGCCGCGGCTGGCTCGCCGCCATGCGGGACGAGCACGTGGGGCGCGCGCTGTCCGCGATGCACCGCTCGCCGGAGCGCCCGTGGAGCCTCGTGTCGCTCGCCCGCGAGGCGCGCATGTCCCGCTCGGCGTTCGCGGCGCGGTTCACCGAGCTGGTCGGCGAGCCCGCGATGCATTACCTGGCCGAGTCGCGGATGCAGCTCGCCCGCGCGCACCTCCAGCAGACGTCGGAGCCCCTCTCGGACATCGCGCGGCGCGTCGGCTACGGGTCCGAGGCGGCGTTCTGCAGGGCGTTCAAGCGGGCGTTCGGCGTGCCGCCGGGCAGCGTGCGCCGCGGCGCCGCGACGGCGGAGCACGCGCCGATGGCGGGCGCCCGGCCGTGACCGCATCCGGTCACACTCTGCCGCCGCCGCGCGATGAAGGGGGATGCCGAACCGCCGCTCGCCCCCCGGACCGCATCCCCTGCTCGCGCTCGCGCTGGCCGCGGCGCTGACCGCGCCCGCTGCCCCCGCGCGCGCCGAGACCTGCGCCGCCACCGAGAGCCAGGCGCTCCCGGACGCGCTGCCGATGCGCGACTTCGCCGCTCGCCTCGGCGAGCGCATCGACGCGTGCGCCGCCGACGCGCGGCGCCCCGACGCCGAGCGCTTCTGCGCGGAGCACGGGCTCGAGTGCGGCGCCGGGCGGGTCCGCGACTACGTGCGCGTCCGGACGCTCTTCGAGATGACGCGCGACGGCGGTCCGTTCCGGCTGCGCTGGAGCATCACCGATCGCAACCCGACCGCCTGGCACATCTGGGCCGCGTGGAGGCAGAGCCCTCCGCTCGCGTCGTCGGCCGGGCCCTCGGCGACGGCGGAGTGCGACGAGCTCTCGGCGCTCTTCGCCGGGCTCGCGCGCCGGCTCGACGTCCGCGGGGTCGGGCTCTTCTGGCCGACGTGGAACCACACGATCGCCGCGTGGGACGTGGCCCCGTCCGTCCGCGTGCTGGTCCCGACGTCGCAGATCTTCTTATCGTGCGACGCGACGTTCGACCGGACCACGTTCCTGCCGTCGAAGCAGCGTGTCGTCTACGAGCTCCGCCTGACCGACGCGCTCGACAGCGTGCCCGTGCCGCGGCCCCTGGCGACGTTCCTGCTCGATCAGGTGGCGCACTACGCGGGCGCGTCGCTCGACGTGCTCGCGATGATCCGGACGCACCGGGCGCTGCGCTACGGATCGAGCGTGCCGGCGTCCTGCGGTGAGGGCGCCGCCGCGGCGGCGAAGGCGCTCCGCGCGCGGCCGCTCTCGCCGGCAGACCGCCGGGCGCTCGCGCGCTACGGAGCCACGGAGCTGGGGCTCGCCGCGCCGTCGGCCGAGGCGACGCTCGCGCAGATCGCGCGCTGACCGCGCCCCGCGGCGCTCAGTCCTCGCCCTGGACGCGATGGATGATGTACCTCGCGGCGAGCTTCCCGAGCTGGCTCGCCGCGGTCCGCGCGCGCCCTCCGCTCGATGGGTTGGTCAACGAGGCTGGCACCGCGGTGTCGATCAAGAACTCGTCGAACACGCCCCCGGCCGGATCGGTGAGCTGCACCATCGCCTTGAGGCGCGTGTTCTTGTTGAGCACGACCGCGAAGATGCCGGGCTCGTAGAACGTCACGTTCGCGCGGAGGAAGAACGGCGCGTCGGCTGCGCTCCTCGCCCTGACGATGGCGACGCCCTCCGACGCCGCCGTCGCGATCAGCGCCTCCGTGAACTCCTCGTTCATCGCCGCCTTGTCCTCCTGCCAGCTCTGCTGCTGCTCGGCGTCCTTCTCCGCCATCCACTCGGCCTCGGAGCCGTCGCCGACCTGGAGGCCGTAGAAGACGATCGGGACGACCCCGAAGCGCCCCTGGCCGTAAAACGGGTTCGGCACGGCTTCACGCATGGTCTTCCAGGGGTGCCCGCACGCGGCGAGCAGGGGAGCCAGGCAGAGCATCAGGATCCAGAGCGCATGGCGACGGTGCACGGAGGCCTCCTTGGGAAGCGGTCGGCGGTCAGCGGTCAGCGGTCAGCGGTCAACGGTCAGCGGTCAGCGGTCAGCGGTCAGCGGTCAGCGATGGCGGCGCGGCGCGGCGCGTCGACGCTCAACCGCCGAGGATCGACGAGAGCCCGAGATAGCAGGCCCAGGCCACGACGGCGCTCACCGGGATCGTGAGCACCCACGCCCAGAGGATGCGCGTGGTCACGCCCCAGCGCACCGCGCTCACCCGCTGGCTCGCGCCCGCGCCCATGATGCAGCCGGTGATCACGTGTGTCGTCGACACCGGCATCCCCAGGAACGATGAGGTCAAGATGGTCGCCGCCGCGCTGGTCTCGGCCGCGAAGCCATGAATCGGCTTGAGGTCGATGATCTTGGTGCCCATGGTCTTGATGATCCGCACCCCGCCCGCCGCCGTGCCGAGGGCCATGGCCGTCGCGCAGGCGAAGACCACCCAGAGCGGCACATGGAAGTCGCCGTGGCCCGCGGGGATCGCGCCGTACGCGACCAGCGCCATGGTGATGATGCCCATGGTCTTCTGGGCGTCGTTGCTCCCGTGCGAGAGCGCCATGAAGCCCGCGGAGACCATCTGCAGGATCCGGAAGCGCCGATTGACCACCGCCGGTCGGGTGCGCCGGACGATCCAGAAGATGGCGATCATCCCGAGGAAGGAGATCGCGAAGCCCACGACGGGGCTGATGATCAGGCTCTTGATCACCTTCAAGAGCCCCGCCCCCTGCACGGCCGCGGTGCCCGCACGCCCGGCGCCCGCGCCCACGAGCCCGCCCACGAGGGCGTGAGACGACGACGATGGGATACCGAAATACCAGGTGAAGAGGTTCCAGAAGATCGCGCCGACGAGAGCGCTGAGCACCACCACCTGGGTCACCGCCGAAGGGACGATGAGCCCTTTCCCGATGGTGCTCGCCACCGCCGTGCCGGTGAGCGCGCCCCCGAAGTTGAACAGCGCCGCGAGCAGCACGGCGGTGCGGATGGGGAGGACTCCGGTGCTCACCACCGTGGCGATGGCGTTGGCCGTGTCGTGGAAGCCGTTGATGTAGTCGAAGACGAGCGCGACCACGATCACGAGGGTCAGCGTGACGAGGAGAGTGTTCATGGCGCGCCCCTCAGGCGTTCTTGATCACCAGCGCCTCCAGCGCGTTGGCGACGTCATCGCAGGCGTCGAGCGTGTTCTCGAGCCCCTCGAGGAACTCCTTGTGCTTGATGAGGTGGATGGCGTCCTTCTCGGTGTTGAAGAGCTCGACGATCGCCGAGCGGAATATCTGATCGCCGTCGTGCTCGAGCTTGGCGATGGCCTTGCAATGCCGGTATATCTCCGACACCCGCTTCATCCCACGGAGCAGCTTGACGGCGCTGTTGATCTCGCTACATCCTTCCAGGATCTTGGCGGCGAGCTCCTGGCTCGCCGGCGGGAGATCCTCCATGGCGTGGACCACGACCCGCATCATCGTGGAGTGGACGCGATCCGAGACGTTCTCGAGGTCGGTCGCCAGGGCGTAGATGTCGGAGCGATCGAGCGGCGTGACAAACGTCTTGTTGAGAGCGTCGTAGACGTCGCGGATCACCGCGTCGGCGGCGTGCTCGACGTCGGTGATCCGCGAGACCAGGGCTTGCCTCTCGCTGGCGCTCCGGGCGCTGCAGCACTCCGAGAGGACGTTGGCGCTCTGCAGCGCGCAGTCGGCGCCCCGCTCGAGCAAGTCGAAGAAGTGCTCTTCACGAGGTAAGAGCGATTTGATGACCCGATCGAGCCACATCATGGACCTTTCTTGGCGGGCGGGCGCATCCTAGCACGAGCACGTGACGCTCGATGCGGGCGCTTCGCGCCGGGCAGCCGCCGCCGCGGCTGTGTAAGGTCTTATCGAAGCGTTGTGTAGAGGGGTAGGAAAAATTTACCCTCGTGTCCGTGGTCACGGGCGTCTCGAGGGGAACGTCGGCGGTCGCGGTGGTTCGGGGCCTGCGCCGCCGGGGGTCGCTCGACGCCGCGCCCACGCCGGAGCAACTCAGCGGCGGCGGGACCACGCGCCGGGCGGCACGCCGTTCCAGCGCTTGAACGCGCGGGTGAACGCGGCGACGTCGGTGAACCCGACCGCGAACGCCGCCTCGGTCACGGTCGCGCGGTGCGCCGCGAGGAGCTCCTCGGCCATCGCGCGCCGCGCGTCATCGACGATCGCCTGGAAGCTCGTCCCGCGCTCGGACAGCCGGCGCTGGAGGCTGCGCGCGCTCTGGCCGACGGCGCGCGCGACGTGGTCGAGCGTGGCCTCGCCCTGCGGGATCGCCGTGCGCAGCTCGCGCCGCACGCGCGCGAGCACGTCCTCCTCGGCGCGCGGCAGCACGCGGTGCTCGCCCGCGGGCAGGCCGAGCGCGCGCTCGAGCTGCTGAGCGAGGAGCGCGTAGAGCATCGGGTCGGTGGTGCTCATCCGCGCGTCGAGGAGCGCCCTCGGGTACTCGACCTCGGCGCGCGGCTCGCCGTAGCGGATGGGCGCGCGGAAGACGCTGCGCGCGAGCGCGCCGTCCGCGGGCGGCGGGCGCACGAGGCGGACGACCGTGGGCTCGCGGGGGGGCGTCGCGGCGCGCCGGAAGCGCAGGACGGTGGTCGCCGCGAGGTAGTCCCACACCGCGCTCGGGGCCGTGTGGCCGGGCGCGAGCGCGAAGCGGAACGTCACGTGGGCCGGCCCCTCCTCGAACGTGTGCGCGGCGGCGTCGTGGATGAGCCGCTGGAAGCGCAGGAACGCCCGCACCGCGCCGCGCACGTCGCCCGCGCTCGCGAACGTGTACTCGACGAGCGACTGAGGCGCGGCGTCGACGAGCACCGCGGCGCGCAGGCCGAACGACTCGTCCGCAGCCGAGAACGCGGCCCACGCGCGGCAGAGCTCGTCGTGCGTCACCCGCGCGTCGGGGCGGCCGAGCACCGCGGGGTCGACGCCGACCCGCGCACACACCTCGGCCGGCGCGATGCCGTCGCGCTGCGAGGCGGTCACGACCGCGATGCCGAGCGCCTGCGCGAAGACCGTGGCCGGCTGGGTCGCGGGGCGCGGGGTCACGGAGGAGGAGCCAGGGTTTCTGCGAGGGGCGGCGGCGTCAAGCGGCGTTCCGCCTGGCCCGCCCTTGGCTCACGGTTTGCAGACTCTGCAGGTGCAGATTGCGGGGGCGCCCAGCGCAGCCGCGAATCGCGCGTCGTGTGTGTGACGCGGAATACCAATATCCCTCGCTCAGGGGCGCAACCAGCCGTTGCGACCAGCTCGTGTTCGCTCTCGGAGGAAGACCATGACCGATCTGCCCACTCGCCTGCTCGGACGCACTGGCGTCCGCGTCACCACCCTCGGTTTCGGCGCCATGGAGCTGCGAGGCGCTCCGCGGGGCCCTGAGCTCTCGGATCAGGAGGCGGAGCGCATTCTGAACGACGTGCTGGACGCCGGGATCAACTTCATCGACACCTCCATCGATTACGGTCGCAGCGAGGAGCGGATCGGGCGCTTCCTCTCGCACCGCAGGCACGAGTACTTCCTGGCCTCGAAATGCGGGTGCGTCGTCGGCGGAGCCCAGGGCGAGCACGTGCATACGGCGCAGAACATCCGGCACGGCGTCGAGAACAGCTTGCGCCTGCTGAAGACGGACCACCTCGATCTGGTGCAGTTTCACCGGAGCCTCACCCGGCAGGAGCTCGAGCAGGACGGCGCCCTGGAAGAGGCGCTGAAGCTCAAGAGCGAGGGGAAGGTGCGCTTCCTCGGCGTCTCGGGCACGCTGCCCAACCTGGTCGAGCAGATCGAGCTCGGCGTCTTCGACGCCTTCCAGATCCCGTACTCCGCGCTGCAGCGCGAGCACGAAGAGGTGATCAGCAAGGCCGCCCAGGCCGGCGCCGGGACCATCATCCGCGGCGGCGTGGCGCGCGGCGCGCCCACCGACTGGCAGCGCACGAATACCATGCTGCCTGGCGCGACGATGCAGGACCGGTGGGAGCGAGCCAGGCTCGACGAGCTGCTCGATGGCCTGACCCGGATCGAGTTCACCCTGCGCTTCACGCTGTCGCACCCGGGACTCAGCACCACGATCGTCGGGACCCGGAACCCGAAGCACCTGCGCGACAACCTGGAGTTCGCGAGGAAGGGCCCCCTGCCGAGCGAGGTCGTCACCGAGGCGAAGCGGCGCTTGAGCCAGGCGGGATCGGCGCCGGAGGCGGTGCCCGCGTCGGGCGCACGCCCGGTCGGCGCGGCGCAGGCGACGGCGCAGGCGTAGAGCCGGCGCTGACGAACCGCCGCAGGCGGCACGCCTGCTCAGGGCGGCGCCGTGGGCCCTCGTTGCTGCCATGGCAGCAGCCGGTGGTGCTCCGCTGCTGATCCGCTGCTGATCCGCTGCTGCGGCACGGGCGCTCCGCGAGGGCCGCTCACCGCTCTTCCGACAGCGCCACGCGAGCGGGTAAGGTGGTCGTCGATGCTGGCCTTTCTCAGGAAGCGGCGGCGCGACGCCGTCCGCCGTGAGCCCTTTCCGCCCGCGTGGCGCGAGATCCTCGACCGGAACGTGCCCTGCTTCGGCCGCCTTCCGGCCGAGGACCAGCAGGAGCTCCTCGGGCATATCCAGGTCTTTCTGGACGAGAAGCCGTTCGAGGGGTGCGGCGGCCTGGAGATCACCGACGAGATCCGGGTCACGGTGGCGGCGCAGGCGTGCCTCCTCCTCTTGCACCGCGAGACCGACTACTACCCTGAGCTCGAGGTCGTCCTCGTTTACCCGAGCACCTACGTGGCCCGCGGCCGGGAGGTGCGGGAGGGAGGCGTCGTCGTCGAGGGCGATCACGCGCGGCTCGGAGAGTCGTGGTCGCGGGGGTCGGTCGTGCTCGCGTGGGACGGCGTGCTCGCGGGCGCGGCGGACATGAGCGACGGTCACAACCTCGTGCTCCACGAGTTCGCGCACCAGCTCGACCAGGAGGAAGGCCCCGCCGACGGCGCGCCCGAGCTGCCCGAGCGCTCGATGTACGCGGCGTGGGCGCGCATCCTCGGCCGCGAGTACGAGCGCCTCCTCCGCGACGAGGCGAGCCTCAAGCGCACGGTCATCGACCCGTACGGCGCGACGAACCCGGCCGAGTTCTTCGCCGTCGTCACCGAGGCCTTCTTCGAGAAGCCACGGAAGCTCAGGGCGAAGCACCCGGAGCTCTACGAGCAGCTGAAGGCGTTCTACTGCCAGGACCCGGCCGGCCGGTAGCGGCGCCGCCCGCCGTCGGCGCCGCCGTCGCCGCGCGCGGGCCGATCGCCCGAGCGCCGCCGGTCGTGGTATCTCCCGGCTCCCCCGATGGCCCGAAAGCGCAAAGGCAGGTCTCGCAAGGCCGGCGCGTCCTCCGCTCCTCGCCCGGCGTCTCCCGCGTCGCCTGCGGTCGCCGCGCCGCCCGCGAGGCGCGTGCGCTCGTTCCGCCTTCGCCTCGACATCACCGCGCTCGAGCTCGCCTCCGGCCACGACGGCCTCCTCCGCGGCGCGCCAGAGCCTGTCCTCCTCCTCGCCGCGTACCTCCTCTTTCCCCATGACCCGAGCGGCCCGGCGGGGCTCACGCCTCCTCGTCCGCTGGGACGCACCCTGGTCCGCTTCCGCCCGCCGGAGGGCCGTTTCCCCGCCGTCGTCACGCTGCGCGCGCCGCTCTCGTTCAAGGCCCGCGCTCGCGCCCGCGAGGACGACCGCGTCCTGCTTCTCGCCCTCGCCGTCGAGGAGGACGCCGGCAAGGAAGTCGAGCGGCTCTACGCCCACCTCACCGACGCAAAGCACCTTCGCCTCTGGGACCTCGACGCGCCCGTCCCCGCACCGCTGGCCCCGGCCGAGCTCATCGCTGCCCCGTACCTGCGGGAGAACGCGGCCCCGGTCCGCGTCGGCGTGCTCGACGACGGCGGCGATCTCCGCGACACCTGCCGCGAGGACGACTTCGTCGGCGCCTGCGCGGCCGTCGTCTCGACCGCTCGCCACGAGGACACGCTCCGCTTCCACTTCGTCTCGGCCGACGGCCGCAACGACTGGACCGCCGTGACCAGCGTCAGCGTCGACTGACGCCCGCCCTCGTCGGCAGGGGCGTCAGGGCCATGGCTCGTCGCGTGTCCTGCGGCCGCCGAGGATGGACCGAGACAGGCGCCGCCGCCGACGCTGACCTGGGCCGGGGCGCGGCCTTCAGGAGTGCCTTATGCCGGGACGCACACGCCAGCTGCGGAGCAGGTGCAGCATTCGCCGCACCCGCCGCTGTTCACGCAGTCGATGCACCTGCCGGCGCCGTCGCACTGATCTTGCAGGGAGTTGCACAAGGTGCCTGCTGGCGCGGGCTGCGCCGCGCAGAGGCCATCATTGCAGGTGAATCGGATGCATTCCGTCGAGGTGCCGCACTCGGCGTCCCGCGAGCACTCGGTCGGCACGCAGTTGCCCGCGTCGTCGCAGCGTCCCGTGGGGCAGGACCCTGGCTGCGGCGTGTGCTTGGGCGTCGTCCCCACGCAGGTGTCCGACGTGCATGGGTTGTGATCATCCTCCGGCTCATCGGCGGCGACGGCGACCTGCGCGCCGCGCCCATCGCAGAGGAGGCGCTGGCAGTCGCCCGTCTTCGGCGCGATCTCGGTCCCTTCCGGCAGCGGCGCCGTGCCGCACTTTCCGGCGACGCACGCCGGGACCTGGCAGGGCTCTGGCGGGGCAGGGCAGTCCGATGGCCCCGTGCAGCTGCCGCCGGAACCGGTGCTCGACGCGGCGTCGCTGGTCGACGTGGCGTCGCTGCTCGTCTCGCCCGCGCCACCCGTTCCGCCAGCGCCGCCGCCACCGCCCCGGTCGACGAAGCGGCGCTCCTCGACGCTGCATCCGCCGAGCGCGGCGAGCAGGAGGAGCTGCAGGAGAGCCGGCCACGCGCCGCCGGCGCTCCGACACGGACCCGATGTCGAGGCGGGACACGACCCCATGCGCCGCATCATAGAGCAGGCGCTGCCCGACGGCGAAGCGCGTGACCGTCGATCATCCACCAGGGCAGGGCGCGCCGGCGCGGGCCCAGGTCTCCCATGCAGCGACGAACTCGGCGTAGGGCGTCGGGATGGGCGTGCGGCCAGCGCCAGGGTTCCAGCCCCAGGTCACGAGGGGATCCTCGAGGTGGACGCGCAACGCCGCCATGTCCTTGCCGCCATTGCGCTTCGGATCCTTGATCTGCTCGCACAAGGCGCCCGGGGCGACACCGACGAACACCATCGGCATCTCGGGCGGCGGCATGTGCCAGCCCTTCGAGACGCCCGGCGGCACGTGCGTGCCAAAGCTGTTCGGCGGGTTGGTCGGCCCGTGGCACGTCGTGCACTCCGCGCCTGGCATGCCGTGGCCCGTGGGTCCGCGGAGCACGAACTGCGTGTGCAGGCGGCCCTCATCGCCCTGGAGCGGCACGTCGCCGGCGGGGTGACAGTTCTGGCAGCGCGGGTGCTGGAGGACGCCGCGCACGGTCTCGAACGCGGCGAGGGCGGTCTCGCGGCTGACCGGCGACGGCGAGGGCGCGGGCGAGACCCCGGGCGTCTGTCCCCCGCACGCGGCGAGGAGAGAGGCGAGGACAAGAGAGGATCGGATCATGGTCAGTTCCTAGGCGAGGCGAAACGGAAGGGAGCGCAGCCGCTGCTTGGTCAGCGCGAACACTGCGTTCGCCACGGCAGGCGCGATCGGCGCGGTGGCGGGCTCCCCGATGCCGCCCATCTTGGCCTTGCTCGGGATGAGATGGACGGCGATGCGCGGCATGTCGAACATCCGGAGCATGGGATAGTCGTGGAAGTTGCTCTCCTGGACCTTCCCCTCGGCGATGTTGATCTTGCCGTAGAGCGCGGCCGTGAGGCCGAAGGCGACGCTGCCCTGGATCTGCGCCTCGATGCCGAGCGGGTTCACCGCCGTACCGCAATCGACGCTGCAGGTGACCGAGTGGACGCGGATGCGCCCCTTCTCGATCGAGACCTCGGCCACCTCGGCGATGATGGATCCGAACGACTCGTGCATCGCGAGCCCCCGCGCCCGTCCCGGCGCGGGCGCGGTGCCCCAGCCGGCCTTCTCGGCGGCGACCTTCAGCGCGTTCGCATGCCGCGGCTTGTCCTTGAGCAGCTCGAGGCGGTACGCGAGCGGATCCTGCCCTGCGGCGTGCGCCAGCTCGTCCACCATGCTCTCCACCGCGAAGGCCGTGTGGGTGTTGCCGACCGAGCGCCACCACAGCACGGTGACCGGCGTCCTCGGCGAGTGCAGCGACACGCGGAGCGCGGGCGTCCGCTCGATATAGGGCGACTCGGCGATCCCTTCCACCGAGGTGGAGTCGACGCCGTTCCTCGTGACGAACGACTCGAGCGGCGTGCCGGCGACGATCGACTGGCCCACGACCACGTGATCCCACGCCGACGGCAGGCCGCGCGCGTCGACGCCGACCTGGATCCGGTGGACGTAGGCGGGGCGGTAAAAGCCGCCGCGCATGTCGTCCTCGCGCGTCCACACGACCTTCACCGGCACGCCGGCGGCCTTCGCGACGATCACGGCCTCCCCGACGAAATCCGCCACGGGGCTGGCGCGCCGCCCGAAGCCGCCGCCGAGGAACGTCGTGTGGATCTGGACCTTGTCGGGCGTCGTGCCGAGGATCTTCGCCGCGGCCATCTGGTCGCCGGTCTGGAACTGCGTGCCGGTCCAGATCTCGCAGCGATCGCCGTCGATCTTGACCGTGCAGTTGAGCGGCTCCATCGGCGCGTGCGCCAGGTAGGGCACGTCGTACTCCGCCTCGAGCCGGGATTTGGCGGCGGCGAGCGCCTCTTCCACCTTGCCGACGTTGGCGGCGACGGCGCCGGGCGTCCGCGCCTTCGCGTGGAACTCGGCGAGCAGCTTGGCGCTGTCGGCCCCGCCTCCCTCGGGCTGCGCCCACTCGGCGCGGAGCGCGTCGCGCCCGAGCTTGGCGGCCCAGAAATGCGCGGCGACGACGGCGACGCCGTTTGCGGTGGGGACGACCTTCTCGACGCCGGGCACCTTGAGGGCGTCGGCCGGGTCGAACTTGACGAGCTTGGCGCCGAACGCCGGCGGGCGCAGCACCACGGCGGTGCGGAGCCCGGGGAAGTGCACGTCGAGCCCGAACTGCGCCTTGCCCGTGACTTTTTCCGGCGTGTCGATGCGGCGCACGAGGGTGCCGATCAGCTTCCAGTCCTTGGGGTCCTTCAGCTTCACCTTCGCCGGCGGGGCCAGCTTCATCGCCTCCTCGGCGAGCTGGCCATAGGTCAGCTTGTCCTTGCCGTGGGTGACGACGCCGTTCGCGGCGGTGCACGCCGCGGGCGAGACCTTCCACCGGGCGGCCGCCGCGCGCAGCAGCATGTCTCTCGCCATCGCGCCGACGGTGCGGTACCGCTCGAACTCGCTGTTCGTCGTCGACGACCCCCCGGTCATCTGGAACTGCAACACCGGATGGCCGTAGACCGGCGCGGCCGGCGCGTGCTCCGACCGCACCTTCGACCAGTCGCACTCGAGCTCCTCGGCGATCAGCATCGCGAGCCCGGTCCAGATGCCCTGGCCCATCTCGGAGTGCGCGAGCACCACGGTCACGGACTCGTCGGTGCCGACGCGGACGAACGCGTTCGGCGAGAGCGGCGGCGGCTGCGCCGCCTTCGGCGCGGCGCGGACCCCCTGCGGGACGTAGAAGCTGATCAGGAGCCCGGCCGCCGAGCCCGCGGCCGCTTGCAAGAAGTCACGCCGGGAGACGGTCACTTGCCACCTCGCTTGAGCCTCGACGCGAGAATCACCGCTTCGCGTACACGAACGTACGTCCCGCAGCGACACACGTTGCCGGACAGCGCGGCATCGATGTCGGCGTCGCTCGGATCGGGCTTCTGTTCGAGCAAGGCGACCGCGGTCATGATCTGCCCGGACTGGCAGTAGCCGCACTGGACGACGTCGGCCTGCGCCCACGCCTGCTGCACCGCGTGCGACCCGTCGGGCGACAGGCCCTCGATCGTCGTCACCTTGCGCGCCCCGACGCTGGACACCGGCAGGACGCACGATCGCGCGGGTTTGCCGTCGAGGTGGACCGTGCAGGCGCCGCACTGGGCCATGCCACAGCCGTATTTTGTGCCGGTCAATCCCAGCAGATCACGGAGCACCCAGAGCAGGGGCATCTCCGGACTGGCATCCACGTCACGAACAACGCCGTTGACATCGAGCTTCATGGCCGTTCAGCTCATACTTTTGGGCTGACGCGCCGTCAAGCGACTGCACATGTTCTTATCATTTCTTCAACATCGACCCGCGGCTCGCCGGCGCTCTGTCACGCTCGCACCCCCGAGCGCGACCGACCGAGCGGTGAGGAGGGCGATTCGGTGGTCACCAGCGTCACCAGCGTCGCCAGCGACGACGAACGCCCTGGCGGGCGCGTCACGAAGGGTGAATGATGCCGAGCGCATGAACGAGCTCGAGCGGATCGTGCGCGAAGCGGCGACATTGGTGGCAGAGCGGTCACCGTTTCTCCTCGCGACGGTCGTGCGGGTGTCGGGGTCGTCGTACCGGCGTCCGGGCGCGCGGATGCTGGTCGCCGGCGATCGCTGGGTATCCGGGTGTGTGAGCGGCGGCTGCCTCGAGGGCGACGTGATGCTCCGCGGAGAGCACCGGTGCCGCGATGGCGCCGTGGTGGTCACTTACGACTCGACCACCGAAGACGGAGAGACGTGGGGGGTGGGGCTCGGCTGCAACGGCGTCGTCGATGTCCTGCTCGAGCACGTCGCCGCCGGAGCGACCCACGACGCGCTCGCGTTCGCCGCCGCCTGCTTCGCGGAGGAGACCGCCGGCACGCTGGCCACGGTGATCCGCTCGACGGCCGGCGCGGTCCGGGTCGGCGCGCGCCTCGCGTTCGGTCCGCCGTGCGCGCTCGCGCACCCGGTGACCGATCCGGCCGCGCGCTCCGCGATCGAGGCCGCGGCGCGGGGGCCGGCCGGCGTCGTGGAGCTCGACGGGCTGGGGATCTCCGTGCTCGTCGAGAAGATCGCGCCGTCGCCGCAGCTCTTCGTGCTCGGGGGTGGGCACGACGCGGTGTCCATCGTCACGCTCGCGACGTCGGTCGGGTTCCGGGTCACGGTCGCCGGTCCCACGATCCGCCAGGCGTCCCGGTTCCGCGCCGCGGATCGCGTCGTCTCGACCGGCGGCGCGGCGGATCGCCTCCGCGCGCTCATCGACGCCGCGGCCGAGCCGTACGTCGTGATCATGCACCATCAGGTCACGCCGGATCGCGACGCGCTCGCCGTCGCCCTCGCGTCGCGCGCTCGCTACATCGGCGTGCTCGGGCCCGCGCGCCGCACGCGCGATCTCCTCGCCGAGATCGGCCACCCCGGCGACGATCCGCGGATCCACGCGCCGATCGGCCTCGATCTCGGCGCCGAGACGCCCGAGCAGATCGCGCTCTCGATCGTGGGCGAGCTCCAGGCCGTCGCGCGCCGGGCGCAGGGGGGGAAGCTCCGCGCCCGCGCCCGGCCTCTGCACGCGCGCGTGGCGCTGGTCGTGCTCGCCGCCGGCGGCTCACGTCGCCTCGGTCGCCCCAAGCAGCTCGTCGAGCTCGACGGCGCGCCGCTCGTCCGGCGCGTGGCGGCCACGTGCGTCGAGGCGCGTTCCGGGCCGGTCGGCGTCGTGCTCGGCGCCAATGCCGGCGCGGTCGCGCGCGCTCTCGGCGATCTGGAGGTCGCGCACATCGCGAACGATGGCTGGGAAGAGGGCATCGCCTCCTCGGTCCGCGCCGCGGTCCGGTGGGCGGAGGCCTCGAAGGCCGACGCGCTCCTGATCGCGCTCGCGGACCAGCCCCTGCTCACGGTCGAGCACCTCACCGCGCTGCGGGACGCCTGGCTCGCGGGCGCGCCGATCGCCGCGTCGCGGTTCAGCGGCGTCGCGGGCGCGCCGGCGGTGTTCGACCGATCTCGCTGGGACGCGCTCTCGCGCCTCCAGGGCGACCAGGGCGCCGGCCGCCTGCTGCGCGTCGAGGACGTCGCGGCGATCGACTGGGCGGGCGGGGCGATCGACGTCGATACGGCCGACGACGTGCGCGCGCTCGGCGGCCACGCGCCGGCGAACCCGCCGAGCTGATCACCAGCAGCTGTAGTCGTAAACGGTGTGCAGCGTGTCCCCGAGGCGCTCGACCAGCAGATCGCCGTCGAAGACGTAGGTGAAGGCCGGGATCGATGGGCTGGGCGCGCCGTCGAGCGGGCTCACCCCCTGCTCCCGGCGGAGGAGACGACAACCCTCGTAGACGATCTCCGTCGTGATGGTCGGCAGATCATCCGAAAAGCGGTCGAACGTCAGCTGAGCGGGGCGCCCCTGGTCGTCGCGATCGTATCGAACGAAGTAGTCGTCGTTACCATAGGTGATCGCCCGCGCGTCGTCGTTGTAGTCGATTTCGAGGACACGGGTGTCGGCCGCGCCGGTCCGGGTCATGCGGACCATGCGCTCGCCCTCGTAGTCGAAGGTGTGTGTGTGGGTTTCGCTGCCCAGCGTCTCGACCGCTCCGACGAGACGCTGGCCATCGTACTCGTAAACGAACGATATCTCCTGTCCCGTGTCCGTCTCCGTGTCCGTCTGGGCGCACGGTCCGGGGTGAGGCCCATACATCCACGGCCCGAGCTCCGGCATAGGGACGCGGCCAACGAGCTCGGGACAGCCCGTCGCGCCGCCGCCCGCGCCTCCCTCACCTGACCCGCCCGTGCCGCCCGAGCCTGTCGAGGCCGCCGAGCCTGAAGCGCCGGCGCCCCCGCTCCCCGACGTCGACGTCGACGTCGACGTCTCGTCGGAGGCCTCGTCGTCACCGCAAGCCACGAGCGTGAGCAGGCACATCGTGGCCAGGGTTCCGCACGTTCTGAAGACAAATCGATGCATCTCTCTCCTCATCCGTCAACCTGGGTCGGGTCGCCGGGTCGTCGCGCCCCGGTCGTGGGAATGTCAACCTGGGGCGGGCTCCTCAGACATCCTGGTACGCGACCGTGATACCGGACGTCCGACCTTGGCCCTCGAGCAACAAGCCGGTGGGGCCAAGGACAACCTTGTCGAGCGAATTGAGAACGAAACCTGGCTCCAGCTCCGGCGGCCCATCGCCGAGCCAGCGGAGGAGCGCCTCGTGCGCGAAGAAGCGCGCGATCTCCCTGGCGAGGACGGGGTGCTTCACTGCGTCTGCGGCGCCCGGGAAGTCCGCGTCGATCAGCGCCCTGTCGAGCGCCTCCGTCGGCTCGGGAAAGCGCCTCGTGTCCTCGATGAGGGCTGGAAGCTGCTCGGGCTCTGCCAGGAAAGCAACGAAGTAGGCGCCGGGGAGCTCCAGGGAGTAAGAAATCAGGGGCACGTCCGGGGTGCGCCAATGCTGGCCGAAGTTCATCGCGCGAACCGACAACGATTCGAAGGGCGCCGGGCGGTTGTCCACGAAGGCGGACGTCCTCGACTCCAGGAACCGGGCTCGCAAGGCGCGTCGGCTCAGTCCGGCGATCGACATCATGCGGTCAGGCCGACATCGCGGGGCGCGGTGAACGCGAGCTCCTTCAGGAACCTTTGATCGCAAGCGCAGCTCATCGCCTCATCAGCGCCGCCGGGCAGTGCGCGGAGCGGGCCCGGCGGACACCCAAGCGTACCTATCCGCGGCCGCCCTGGCAACCGGCGATCCGGCCGAGCGCTGAGCCTCGATGACGGTGCGAGCGGGTCAACGCCTGTTCCACGTGATCGAGGCAGCTCTACCGCCCGCGAGGACAGCGGGTTGACCCGCAGCCAGGATCGAGCGCGCCGGTTGACGTCCCGCGCCGGTTCGCAGTAAGTGGCGTCCCATGCATAGAGCCCTCGCCCTGGCCGCGCTGCCGCTCCTGGTCCTCGCGTGCGCCCCCGCGACGCCCCAGCCCGTTGCGCCGGCGGCGCCAGCGCCGGCCATTGCGGCGGCGGCGCCCGACGCCCGCGAGCAGCGGGCGCTGGGGGAGCAGCTCGTCGCCTCCTTCAACGACGCCTGGAACCGGCACGACATGGATGCGTTCGCCGCGCTTCAAGCGGAGGAAGCCGATTTCGTGAACATCTTCGGGATGTGGTGGCATGGGCGGGAGGAGATCCGGGCGAATCACGTCGGCATTCACAAGAGCGTCTTTGCAAAGAGCCGCCTCGCCAGCGTGCGTGTCGAGACACGCTTCGTCGCGCCGGAACTTGCGGTCGTCCGCTGGGCATGGGAGCTGACGGGCGTCGTCACCCCGGATGGCCAGCCCGTGCCCGACATGCAGGGCATCCTGGTGCACGTGGCGCGGCGCGACGGGGACCGGCTCCAGATCGTGACGACGCAGAACACGCAGGCCACCGCCGACGCGTTCCGCGCGGTGCGCGGCATGAATGCGCCGGCCCGACCCGCCCAGTAGCCGCCCGCGGGCGCGTCCGCCCTGCGAACGCTCTTACCGCACAAGCGCCGGCGCGCTCAGCGCGGCGGCGTCCGTCATCCCGGCCTGGACGCGCGCGTAGATGCCGCACGCCTCGCCGGCGATAAGGTAGATGCCGTAGTTGACCGACTCGCGCCGCGCGTTCTCCAGGGCGGAGAAGTACCGCTGCGCGATCCACCGCCCCTCCCGGGCCTTGGCCAGGGACGCGCGCCAGACCTCGTCGGGGGTGTGGCGCCCGAGGATCACCTCTTCTCCCTCGGCGCCGTAATCGCTCTTCAGGACCCACTCCTCGCGCTGCGCGAGGAGCAGCTCGGGGTGCACCGTCTCCAGCCGCGACGTCACCGGGACGTGACGCTGGATCACCGACTGCGCGTGCGGCGAGAAGCGATGGAGGTGCTCCCACATGAACGCCATCGAGCGCTTGTTCTGCGGCAGCACGGCGCCGAGCGGGTTCAGGATCGCGGCGCGCCCGTCGGCCGAGGCGGACAGCACGGCGCCGAGCGGGCCGGCGAGCGGCTCGGCGTCGGGGATCTGCTCGTCGGTCCACACGCTCGAGCGCTCTCCCCACCAGTCCGTCTTGTAATGGCGCAAGAGGACCGAGAAGGGGACGTCGAAGAGCGACAGGCCGCGATCGTCGTGGCCGAGGTTGTACGGCGAGCCGAGGAGCACGGAATACCCGCGCTCCGTGAGCCAGCGCTGGTAGAGGCGGATGACCGAGAGGTCCTCGGTGAACTCCGTCGGATAAACGAAGCCGAGGCGCCGCGTCGCGGCCTCGCCGAGGAGCGCGCGGGCGACCTCGTCCACCATCGCGCAGAACCGGGCGCCGAGCTCGCCGTTGGGGTCGCGCGCGCCCGGGTGATCCGGCGCAGCGAGCGCGCTCAGCACGACCGCCTCCGCCTCGCCCGTCGGCGTGTCGCAGTTCAGCTCGGCGATCGCCGGGCCCTCGTCCGTCAGGAAGACGTCGGCGCGCGCGATGCCGTGCCACAGCGGCTGTGACGAGAGCCACATCGCCTTCTGACAGGGCGTCAGACAGAAGAAGTCGTCGAGCAGCGACGGCTCGTCCGCGACGATCAGGCAAAGCTCGTTGTAGACCGCCGCGACCTCCTCGGCGGCGCGGTACAGGGCGCGCTGCTCGGCGGCGGTGACGAACACCGGCTCCTCGCGGAAGCGCGGGGCCCCGTCGAACCAGGGGTCGGTGATGATGCCCGTGTCGACGATCTTCGCGGCGAAGGCGTCGTAGGCGCGGTCAGCGGAGGTCATAGGAGGCGCGCGATGGCGATCGAGGTCGCGAGGTAGGTCGTCGCCTCGAGCGCGCCGAGCCCCTCGTTGCGGTCGGCCGCGATGCCCGCGTCGAGGCGGCCGCCGCGCAGCGCGAGCGGCGCGCCGAGCAGCACGCTCTGCACGAGGAGCTGCCGCACAGGGTAGAGGGCGAACAGATAGAGCAGCACCCCGCCATAGCCCTTCAGCGAGATGAAGAGACCCTCGAAGTCGCCCTCCAGCGCCCGCGCGATGATGATCGCCACGGCGATCGAGGCGCCGGCGTAGCTCAGCGCGGCGGCGAGGTTCTCTCCCTGGATCTGCTCGGCGTCATCGTACGTGGTGAGCGCCCGGAAGAGCGAGATGAACACGTGCAGCGTGATCTGCGCGAGGACGAAGAAGCCGAGGGAGATCGCGAGATCGCCGAGATCCTTGCCCGCGATCGCGCGCGAGGTGATGAGCCCGGTCGCCACGTAGTGCGCGCCCGCCGCGAGCCCCGCGGCCGCGTTGCCGCGCTCGATCTCGGCCGGGAGCCGCGCCCTGAGCAGAAGGCGGATCCCGAGCTGGCCGGTCGCGAGCACGAGGAGCAGGCCCACGACGGCGAACGCGCTCACCCAGAGGAGGTCGCGCGCGAAGCCCTCCCCCTCGAGGCAGTTCTTCACGGCGTTCGCGGCGACGAGGAACACCGCGAGGACCTGGCCCACCGTGAGCAGCCGGCGGGCGGCGTTGCTCTCCGTGAGATCGCGGGCGACCGTGTGCGCCGGTGAGAAGACCCTCTGCCCGATGCGCAGCAGGGCGAGCAGAGCGAGCGTGGTGCCCAGCCCGAACCCCATGACGTAGGACAGATCCATGGGACGCACGCTACAGAACGCGCCGCGCCCTCACAAGCCCAAGCCTCGCGTCACGCCGCCGCGAGGCGCAGGCGGGCTTCGGGGTTTGCGGGGCGCCCCGGGCTTTGTGATATGGGTAGGCCTGCCGGGCTGTGACGCCCCGGCTCCGGCGGCGGACCCATGGTCGAACCTCCTTGTGACTCCGGCATCCAGGGCATCTTCGCGCGACCCTATATCGATCTCGAGCCGTACCTCGACCTCGCCCCGCTCGACGAGATCCACGAGGAGATCTGCCTCGGGCTCACGCAGGTGCCGATCGATTACACCGGCGGCAGCCACCGCGCGATGGGCATCATGCCGCCGTCGCGCCTCGGCGAGGCGTTCGCCGACTACGGCGAGGTGATCCGCGGCCTCGGCGACGAGGAATTCGCCACGTTCCAGCGCCTCTCGGACGACCCTTCGTCGATCGAAAGCTCCGCGCGCGCCGCGCTCGAGTTCGGCGAGGAGCGCGAGATCCCGCTCTCCCGGCGGCAGATGCTGTGGCTCAAGTTCCGCCATGGGGTGTACTTCCCCTGGAAGGTCTATGTCGAGCTCATCCCGAACCGCTATTGGAGCGACAAGAGCCGGAGTGAAGGCAAGGACTTCACCCGCCTGGCGCGGTCGTTCTTCCCGAGGACGATCGCCTACGTGAAGCGCCTGCCGTTCGCGTCGATAGGGCGCTGCAACATCATGGGTCTCGAGGCCAACGATCACGGCACGGTGCACCACGACGGGGAGGGGAGAGCGCCGGACAGCGAGCCCGACCACTTCATCACGCTCTGTCCCGCGGGCAACAAGCGCCTGTTCCTGTGGGACGAGCGGGCGCGGCGGAAGACGGCGGTCGCCGGCCGGGCCTACTGGTTCAACGATCACGATTACCACGGCGTCGAGGCGGACCCGTACTTCAGGTACTCGGTGCGCATAGACGGCACCTTCACGCCGGAGTTCATCGAGGCGCTCCGGCGCGACCACGCCAGGGCGGCCGGTGTCGCGCCGCCCGCGCCGCCGGCGCAGGCCGAGCGCGCGCCGCAGGGCGCCGGGGAGGCCGCCGCGTGAGCCAGCTGGACGAGCCGTTCGAGCGCGCCGAGGTGCTCGACAAGCCCGGGATCGTCGGGGCGCGCTGGTGGCACAAGGGCCTGGCCGACGCGCCGAAGGACGCGTCGCGGCGGAACGCGATCCTGGCCGCGCTCGGCGCTGTCGGGCTCGTCGGCGTGGCGGCCGCGATCGCCGTGGCCGCGGACGGGTGCTCGGACGATGAGACCGCGGTGCAGAGGAAGCGGGCGCTCGACATGCAGCGGACCTTCGGCTGGAGCTTCGGCGCCGCGCAGGAGAGCGTGACGTTCGACGGCGAGTCGAAGAAGCCGTTCGACCGGGCTGCGCTCGCGAGGATGTCCACCGACCTCAGGCCGGCGGACGAGGGCGCGCGCGCTTACTACGTGCCCGCGCTGTTCGAGTCGCCGTCGGCGGTGCCCACGCTCGTCGCCGGGGGGGATCCGGCGCCCATCACGCCGCTCGGCGACGTGCTCCGGCCGATCTTCACTGCGGCGATGGACCGCGCCTACCGGAGCGGCAAGGCGCTCGCGTCGCTGCTCCTCGCCGCCCGGACGGACAGCGGCCTCCGCCGCGACATCGCGGTCATCGTGGATCTCGACGGCCCGGAGTCGGTGGCCTTCGCCGCCGGTGCGGCGGAGGCGTTCGACCCGGTGTTCACGTTCGACAACTGGCCGCATCCGCGGGGCGTCGTCAAGGCGCACCTGACGCTCGCCTCGGCGGCGTACTACCAGCCGCTCTTCGCCCGGTCTTATCCCGGCCCCCGCGCGACGATGTTCGTCCTCGATCGACAGCGGCTCTCGCCCTATTCGGACGACGCGACGCAGTTCGACAACCGGCATGTCGCGAGGCTGCCGTCCGCCGATGCGCTCTGGGACCGAGGGGTTCGCCATGTGCTGGTCGTGGTGCCCACGGAGAGGGACACGACCGAGTCCGACGACCTCAACGACGACCTCGTTGCGTTCCGGTCGCGCCGGCTCGATGTCGGGTTGATGGCCGCGAGCGTCTTTGCCGCCGACCCGGCGGAGCCGAAGCCCGCGAACGAGACGGAGGACTGGCCTCCTTACTACTATGGCGGCCGCGCCGCGTCGCACGGCTGGTTCTGGATCGACTATCCGTGGGGGCCGCCCCCTCGCCCGGCGCCGGTCGAGCCGAGCGCGCCGAGGCCCGGCAAATTGTACGTGCCGACGCAGCGCGCGACGCCGTTCTCGAGCGGCACCGCGTCGAGCGGGGTGTCGCCGAGCCCGGACGGCTTCGGGACGGTGCCAGTCGTCGTGGCGCTCGGCACCGGCGTGATCCTCGGCGCGGCCCTCAGCCGGAGCGGCTCGTGGAACCGGGCTTCGGGCGGATACGGAGGCTGACCGTGGAGCACTCGATCTTCGCGATGGAGGTGTGTGCGCGCATGGACCCCGGGAGCACGCTGCAGCGCACGCTGCACGAGGCCGTCCAGGTCCAGTTCGAGAAGATGAGCCTGCAATACAAGTGGCACCAGTACCGCCGCGCGCAGATGGCGCTGCTGTCCAACCTGCACGCCCTCGAGAAGGGGTGCTGGGACTACTTCGACGACGACTCCCGGGCGCTCAACGATTACGGCATGTGGTCCCGCGGCATGATCACGGAGGAGGGCGCGCGCAAGGGGCCGTCGGGGACGCCGGACCCGTACCGCGGCCAGCCCCGCTACCTGACCTTCACGATGGCGTTCCTGCTGATCCAGGGCTCACCCACGGATCGGATGCTCCGCACGGTCTGCGACATCCCCAAGGACCGCCTGTGGCGCCGCGACGTGTTTGGCCACATCCTCCAGAACCTCGGCCACGTGAGCTTCGCCAGCGTGAAGTCGGATGTCATCTACCTGATCCCGCGGGACGAGGGCTGGGCGCTGACGGCCGACGATCTGACGGATCCCAAGTTCCACTACCTGCGGAAGATCGTGTAACACTGTGTAGCACTGCCTTGAAATAGCGAGCTGGAACCACGGATCGTGCGCCAGCAAACGCCTTGTGCAGGGCCGCCAGGTCGAGGCGGCGGGGCTCACGCGGGGGCTTGTCGAAACGTGCGTGGTGTGGTGACGTGATCGCAGGGGAATCTCTGCCCTGGCGCGCACCAAGCCAGCGAGTCGCCCGTCGTTGTCTGGTGGGTTGAGCGAGGTCGATGCGTGATGGAGGAAACCGAGCTGGACACGATCGCGGCGCTCCGGAGCGAGAACGACCGCTTGCGGCAGCGTGTCGCCGATCTCGAAAGGGAGCGCGGGAGCGTCGACCCGCATCTCTGGTTTCGCCTTCCGTATCGCGAGATATTCGAGCACTTCCCCATCGGCATCGTCGTCCGTCGCGCGGACGGCGCGTCCATCGGCGCCAACCGGCTACATTACGCGGCCACGGGGGTCGAGCCGCCGACGCCGGAGACCAAGCTGCACAACATCCTCCACGACGAGCAGGCCGTCGAGGGGGGATTCGCGGCGGGGTTCCTGCGCGCGGCGCAGGGCGAGATCGTCGAGCTGGAGCCGAAGCTCGTTGATGTATCCCGAGTGGGCTTGCCGGGCGCCTACGACATCAAGCTGTGGATTGACACGCTCTTCTTCCCCGTCACCGACGAGGCCGGCGCAAGATACGTCATCGAGACGCACCGCGACGTGACCCGGCAGCAGCTCGAGCTCTTCGAGCGCCAGGCGGCCGAGGAGGAGAACCGGCGGCTGCAGGAGGAGATACAGCGCACGCGGGAGGCCGCGCTGCGCGCGCTGTCCACGCCGCTCATCCCCATCGCCGAAGGCGTTTTGGCCATGCCCCTCGTCGGCGACTTTGACAAGGATCGCGCCCGCCAGGTGCTCGAGACCCTCCTCGACGGCGTGGTCCAGCGCGGGGCCCGCACGGCGATCCTCGACGTCACCGGCGTCACCGGCGCCGGGCACGAGGTCGCCCAGGGGCTGGTCCAGATCGCCAAGGCCGTGCGCCTGCTCGGCGCCGAGGTGGTGCTCACCGGCGTCCAGCCGCAGATGGCCCGGGTCATCGCCGCCATCGAGGAGAGCCTTCACGGCGTCGCCGTCGTCCGCAGCACCCTCGAGAGCGGCATCGACCACGCGCTGCGGGCACGCCGGGCGGCCGGGCGCTGAGGGGCCGCCCTCGGGCACCGCGGCATGCGCCGGACTGCGCCCGGGCACCGGCCAGGTCGGCTTGGGCGCCGCCCGCGCTGTCCCGGGCGCTCGCCAGACGCTCAGCGGAGCTGCGGCCGAACTTCAGGAACACCGCCGGCGTGACGACGATGTCGAGCAGCGTCGACGAGAGCAGGCCGCCGAGGATCACGACCGCGACGGGCTGCAGGATCTCTTTGCCCGGCTGACCCTTGGACAGCGCGATGGGCACGAGCGCCAGGGCGGCGGTGAGCGCGGTCATCAGCACCGGAACGAGGCGTTCCAGCGAACCCCGGACGATCATCGCCTCACCGAACGACTCGCCCTCTTCCTTCATGAGGTGGATGTAGTGCGAGATCATCATGATGCCGTTGCGCGAGGCGATGCCGCACAGCGTGATGAACCCGACGAGGGTCGCGACGGACAGGACCCCGCCGGTCAGAACGACGGCGAGCACCGAGCCGACCAGAGCGAGCGGGATGTTCAAGAGGATCTGGAGGGCCACGGTCCACGAGCGGAACTGCGAGTACAGGACCACCAGCATCCCGGCGAGGCTCGCGATCGAGAGCCATCCGATCAGCCGCGACGCCGAGCGCTGGCTCTCGAACTGCCCGCCGTACGTCGCGTAGTAGCCCGGCGGCTTCGGGATCGCGTCCACGGCGCGCTGGATATTGCGCACGACCTGCTCCAGGTCGCGCCCCGCCACGTTGGCCGAGACCACGATGCGCCGCTGCGTGTCGTCGCGGCTGATCTGGTTCGGCCCCATGCTCTCCGTCACGTCGGCGAGGTCGGACAGCGGCACCTTCGCGCCGCTGGGCGTATCGACGAGCGTGCGCCGCAAGGCGCCCGTGTCCTCGCGGAGCTCCGGCGGGTACCGCAGCACCACATCGATGGTCCGCTGCCCCTCCAGAAGCTGTGTGACGGTACCGCCCGCGAGGGCGAGCTCGAGCATCTCCGAGAGCTGACCCGCGTTGACCCCGAGCTGCGCCGCGCGCTCTCGGTTCACCTTGATGGCGATCTGCGGGATGAGCACCTGCTGCTCGATCTGCAGGTCCTTCACCCCGGCGACGCCCTGCATCGCGTCGCGCGCCGCCTTGCCGAGGCGCCGCAGCTCGCCGAGATCCTCGCCGAAGATCTTCACGGCCACCTGCGCACGGACGCCCGAGAGCAGGTGGTCGAGCCGGTGCGAGATCGGCTGGCCCACGTTGACCGCCACGCCGGGGATCTTGTCGAGCTGGCCGCGGATGTCGCCGAGGATCACCTCGCGCTCGCGCTCGGACGCCCGGAGATCGACGTCGATCTCCGAATAGTGGACCCCCTCCGCGTGTTCGTCGAGCTCCGCCCGGCCCGTCCGCCGCCCGGTCGACACGACCTCGGGGACCTCGTGGATCAGCTGCTCGGCCAGCGTGCCGAGGCGACTCGATTCCGCGAGCGACGTGCCCGGCCTGGCGATGACGTTCACTGTGAGCGTCCCCTCGTTGAACGGCGGGAGGAACTCGCCGCCCAGGAACGGCACCGTCGCCGCGGCGGCGAGGACCAGCGCGCCTGCCGCCGCCATCACGGCCCCGGGGTGCCGCAGCGACGCCGCGAGCACGCGCCGGTCCGCGGCCTTGAGCTTGCGCACCAACCAGCCTTCCTCGTGGCTCATGCGCTTCATGGACGGCAAGAGATACGAGCAGAGCGCGGGAGTGACCGTCAGGGATACAACCAGCGATGCAAGGATCGACACGATATAGGCGACCCCGAGCGGAGCGAAGAGCCGCCCCTCGATGCCGCTCATGGCGAACAGGGGGACGAAGACCAGGACCACCAGGATCGTCGCGAAGACGATGGAGCTCCGGACCTCGCTCGACGCGTCGCGGATGACGTCCATCGCCGGCCGCGGCGAGGCGAGCGCCCTGTTCTCTCGAAGGCGCCGGAACACGTTCTCCACGTCCACGATGGCGTCGTCGACGAGCTCGCCGATCGCCACCGCGAGACCGCCCAGCGTCATCGTGTTGACCGACAGGTCGAAGGCCCGGAACACGAGCGCGCTCGCGATGAACGAGAGCGGGATGGCGGTCAGCGTGATCGCGGTCGTCCGGAAGTTGAGCAGGAACAGGAAGAGGACGATCGTGACCAGGATCGCGCCGTCGCGCAGCGCCTCGACCACGTTGTGGACCGCGCCCTGGATGAAGGTCGCCTGCCGGAAGAGGTGCGGGTTGATGGTGACGCCCGCGGGCATCGACCTCTGCAGCTCGGCCACGGCCTTGTCGATGCTGCCGGTGAGCGCGACGGTGTCGGCGCCCGGCTGCTTCTGCACCGAGAGGATCACGGCGGGCTTGCCGTCGATCGACCCGTCGCCACGCTTGATGCGCGCGGCCTCTTGCACCGTGGCGACCTGCGCCAGGGTCACCGGCGTCCCGTTCCGCATGGCGATGACGGTCGCGGCGATGTCCGCTTCAGTCCGGGCGCGGCCGAGCGTCCGCACGAGGAACTCCAGCCCCCGCCGGTCGACGTAACCGCCGGTGGCGTTGGCGTTCGCGCCGGTCAGGGCGCGCGAGATCTCGTCGAGCGACACCGCCGCGGCCGCGAGCTTGGCCGGGTCGACGGTGACCTGGATCTGGCGGACCTCGCCGCCGATGGGGATCACCTGCGCGACCCCCGGGATCGTGAGCAGCCGCGGCCGGATCACCCAGTCGGCCTGGGTCCGGAGGGTCATGGGCGAGACCCCATCGCCCTGCACCCCGATCAGCAGGATCTCCCCCATGATCGAGGCGACGGGCCCCATCTGCGGCGTGACGCCCTTCGGGAGCTGCTCCGTCACCGTGGCAAGGCGCTCGGCGACGAGCTGTCGGTCGCGGTAGATGTCCGTGGACCAGTCGAACTCGACGTACACGACGCTCAGGCCGACGCCCGAGGTAGAGCGCACGCGCTCGACCCCGGGCGCGCCGTTCATCACCCGCTCGAGGGGCACCGTGACCAGCGTCTCCACCTCCTCGGGCGCCAGCCCGGGAGCCTCGGTCATGAGGGTGACCGTCGGCCGATTCAGATCAGGAAAGACGTCGATCGGGAGCTTCAGCAGCGAGTACGTCCCGTAGACGAGCACCAGCGCCGCCGCGGCGATGACGAAGAGGCGGTTCCTGAGGGAGAAGCGGATCAGGGTTTCGAACATGGTTCCTGCTAGCCCCCGGCGGTGAGGAGGACGGCCATGGCGCCGTCGACGACCACGCGCTCTCCCGCCGTCACGCCCGCCGTGATCCCGATCGCGCCGGCGGACTTCGGCCCGATCGCGACCGCGCGCAGCTCGAACGTCTCGGGGCCGGTCTTCACGACGACCGTGGGCGTGCCGCTGCGATCGAGCAGCGCCGAACCCGGGACCACGACGCTCTCGACGGGCGCGCTCCCCGCCATGCTGATGTTGACGAGCGCGCCGACGCGCGCGCGCCGGTCTTTGTTGTCGAACTCGAAGAGCGCCTGGACGGCGCGGGTCGCCGGGTCGACCAGCGACGCGACGGCGAGGCGTCTGGCCTCGAAGCGCGCTGCGGGACCCGTGACGAGCGTCACCTCCGCGCGATCGCCCGCGAGGCGCGCCGCGTCCGCCTCGGGGATGCGCACGTCGACCCAGAGCGTCGCGAGATCGACGACGCGCCAGAGCTCGGTCCCCTCCGCGACCTGGGCGCCCGGGCTCACGCGGCCGGAGACCACCGTCCCGTCGATCGTCGCGCTGAGCCGCTGCGCGCCCGCCCCGCTCGCGAGCACCCCGACGTCCGCCCGGGCGCGCGCGACCTCGGCCCTGGCGATTTCCACCTCGGCCTCGGCAGCCTGGATGTCCTTCTCGGCGACGATCCCCTTGAGCTCGCGGCGTCGTGCGAGCTCGCGTTCGGCCAGGCCGAGTCGCGCCTCGGCGGCGGCGACCCGGGACGCGGCGTCGCTGCGCGACAGCCCGAGCTGCGCGCTCTCCGCGCCGCCCAGGCTCGGCCGGAGCGTCGCGAGGAGCTGCCCCTTCTTCACGTCGTCGCCGAGCCGGAGGAACCCGCCCTCGGGCGGGAAGAGCCGGCCGGACGTCGGGGCCACGACGGCGAGCTCGCCCGCGGGGCGCGCGACCACCGTGCCGATCTGCCCGAGGCTCGTGGCCAGCGCGCCGCGCTTCGCGCGCTCGGTGCGCAGCCCAAGCAGGAACTGGGTCTCGACCGGCACCCGGGCCACGTTCGGGTCCGCCGCGGCGCTGGCTGCGGGCTTTGCGGGCACGCTGTGGTCCTCGCCGCCGTGCGCGTCGGCGCGCTCCCCGAGGCCCGTGACCGCGAGGGCCGAGGCGATGGCGAGCGCGGCGGTGATGGACAGGGATCGGGCGCGGCTCACGAGGCCCCCTGCGGGAGCGCGGAGGGATCCTCGGGGCGACGGGTAGCGGCAGGCGGCTGCCGCCTCGAGCGACGCCCGAGCGCATACCCGATCCCGCCGCTGAGCACGGCCAGCGCTCCCGCGGCCGCCGCCAGGCCGCCGAAGGGCAACTCCCGGCCCGGCGTCATCCCGGTCGGCGCGGCGGCGGGCGCGATGGCGCCGAAGCGCAGGTCCCCGACGAGCACGAGGTCGAAGGCGTCCCCGGCCTCGACCGATACGACCCCGTTGGCCGTTGCTCCTTCCGGGGCAGCGGGGAACGCGACCTCATAAACGCCGGCGGCTGCCGTCTTCCCCGCGTCCGCGGCGAACGTCAGCCCTCCCTTCAGCTCGAGGCGGACACGCGCGCCTTCGACCGGCGCGCTGGAGTCGGCCCGAGCGACGTAGAGGCGCGCGGGCGACGGTCCTTCTGCCTTCTTCGCCGGGTATTTGATGACGACCGAGAACACCGCCGTTTCCCCGGACACGACGTGCTCTGTCCCGGTGCTCGCGGCGGTCGGCGCGGCGGGCGCCGCATGATCCTCGCCGCCGTGCGCGGAGGCGCGCGGGGCCGACGCAACCATCGCGAGCGCCACGGCACAGGCGAGGTGCTTCTTGTGCATCATGGTTCTTCTCCGAGCGCGCGGGACAGCTCCGCGCGGGCTTTCAGGTAGGCGGCGCGCGCCTCGAGGATCTGGACGCGCGCGCGGGCGACGCGCTCGGCGCGGGCGAGGGTGTCGAACAGATCGATCTGCCCTGCGGCGTAGCCCTTCTCGACCATCGCCTGCGCCTCGTCGAGCCGGGGAGCGATGGCCTGCCACCGCGCGAGGGCCGCCCAGCTCGCGTCGACCGCGGACCTCGCGCGTGTGACCGCTGCGCTGATCTGCCGGGCGGCGATCGCGCCCTGCTCGCTGGCGGAGCTCGCGTCGGCGAGCGCGCGGGCTCGCTCGGCCTGGTTCCGGTCGAAGAACGGCAGCGGCACGGACAGCGTGATCTGAAGCTGCGTGCGCTCGTGCCGGACGCCGGTCGCCCCGTCCGGGCTGGCCAGGGCGGCGTCGCGCTCTTCTCGCCCCACCTCGACCCCGAGGCCCAGCGTGGGCTCCGGGAGCGCGGCACGTGCGGCGAACGCGCGCCGTGCCTCGGCCTCTCCCATCCGGGCCCGCCAGAGCCCAACCTCGGGCCGGCGGCGGAGCGCGGCGGCCACGAGCACGTCGCGGCCACGGGCGTCTGGCGGCCGGACCGGCGCCTCCACGACGCGGAGGGACGAGGGCTCCGCAGCGGCGATGAGCACCCCGAGCCGCGCCTGCGCGCGCGCGAGCTCGGCCTTCGCGCCGGCGAGCTCGGTCGTCGCACCGGCGCTCTCGGCGCTGGCCAGGATCGCGTCGAGATCCGACCGCTCACCGGCGCGGGAGGCCGCCGCGGTGCCAGCGGCAATGCGCTCGAAGACCCGGTCGAGCTCGGTCCAGACGGCGAGCACGCGCTGCGCTCGATCGAGCTCGATGAACGCCTCGGCCGCCTCGGCGAGCCCGTCGAGCTTCAGCACCGCCCCCTCCAGCTCCGCGACGGCGACCTTCTGCTGGCCGGCGCGCGCCGCTGTGGCCGCGACCCCGACGACGTCGAGCCCTTGCTCGATGCCGACCGAGAAGGTCCGGTCTTCCGGGTGTCCGAACGGTGCGCCGAGATCGACGCCCCCCGTGAGCACGGGGTTCGTGCGGGGCCAGCGCCCCGCGCCGGCCGCCTCCGCGCGTGCAGCGCGCGCGCCCTGGTTCGCCTCCACGGTCGCGGGGGACCGCGCGGCGGCGCGCGCCTTCACCTGGGCCCACGTCAGCGTCTCGCCGCGGGCGCCCGACGCGGGCACGAGCGTCAGCGTTGCAGCCAGGGCCGCGAACATCGCGCGTCGGCTCCGGTGCGGCCGCCGGGTCGTCATCTCAGTGCCCCGCGTGGTGGTCGTGCCCCGCGTGGTCGTGCCCCTTTTGGCCGTCGTGCCCCGCATGGCCTTCGAGATGGAACGCGAACCGGAGCGAGGTCGCGGTCCCTCCGGCCGGCGTGATGCTGAGCACCCCGTCCACGTGGTCCTGCTTGAGCGGATCGATCTTGCCCCGCAGCACATCGGCCTTCTCGTCGTAGGCGAGCTGGGTCTCCTTCGCCCCCGCGACGACGGGGCGGAGGCTCGCCGTGACGCCCTTCGCGGAGCGAGGCTTCTCGGCCGAATCCAGCATCCAGACCGTGATGTCGCCGGTCTTCTCGAGCTTCACCTCGACATGACCCCCTGCGAGCGACTGGACGACGCCGCCATGCGGCGAGCCGTGCGCGTGGTCGCCGGCCGGATGGTCGGCGGGCGCGTCGGCGAAGGCCGCCGTTCCGCTGGCCGGCACCGTGAGCGTCATCTTCATCGGCGCGCCGCGGACCTTCAGATCCCAGGTGTAATCCGCGTTGTTCGGCGCCGGGCCCTTGGCCGAGAGCGAGCCCTTCGCCTCATTCGGCGCGAGCGTCAGGGTCTGCTTCTCGCCCTTGCCCTTGGGCTCGATCGTGATGGTGCCGGAGACGTCCTTCGGCGGGATCGGCGTCCGGACCGCGTCGCTGACGTAGAGGTCGATGGCGCCGTCGGCCCCGACCACGACCTCGACGTGGTTGTCGCCCTCCATGGTGACCAGGCCTCCGTGACGAGCGTTGTGATCCGCGTGGGGGCGGGTGCTCGCGGCGTGGTCGTGGGGCGCATTCGTGGGGGGCGGCGCCGCGGCGGGAGCTTGTGTCGAGGCGGTGCTTTCGTGGTGGTGGCCAGGTGTCTCCTTCGTGGAGCAGGCCACAAGCGGGATCGAGACGAGCAGAGAGAGAAGGATTTGGCGCATCGTGCTTTCCTGGAGCCGAGGTGCTTGCCCTGGCGAGCGGGGTCCTCAGCAATCAGCGCGCCAAGCGGCCGCGGCCCGGAATTCCGGGCTTCTGCGCGGCGCCCGGTCCCCGTGGTGACCTCGACGGTCACGATCCAGTGACCGATTCAGTCACAAACTACCCCCCCCGCCGGGGCGGGGACCGCGTCGGCCGGGCCTGATCGGCGGCTCAGCGCGCCGGTCAGCGCGCCCGTCAGCGCTCGATTGCGGCCCCGGTACGCAGCTTGCGAGGATGCGCCCCTCCATGGCTCCGCCTCCCGCTCCACAGCGCCCGTATCGACTCCGCCGCCGGCTGCTCCTGGTCATCAGCCTCCTCGTCGCCCTGGTCGCCGTGAGCGGCGTCGCCACCGTGCTCACGGGCCTCGCGTCCCGTCGCGCGATCCTGGAGGCCCACGACTTCGAGGTGGCCTCCCGCCGGGCTGCGCTGCTCAGCGTCACCGCGCGCGAGCAGTACATCCACGAGGCCCACACGATCATCCTGCGCGACCGGTCCCACGTCGCGCACCACGACGCCTGGGTGAGCGAGCTCGGCGCGAAGCTCGCCGAGCTACGCCCCGGCCTCGACGCCGAGGCGGCCACGAAGCTCGACGACATCGAGAAGGCGAGCCGCGAGCTCAGCCAGCTCTTCTCCATGACCATCCTCCCCGCGATCGATCGGCAGGACTCGCACGAGGTCCACCACGCGCACGACCGTGCGAACGCGCTCGTCGACCGGATGACGGAGCATGCGGACAGCCTGGCGCGTCACTTCGACGAGCGCGCCATGGCCGCCGAGCGCCGGGCTGAGCAGTTCATCCGGTTCGCTTTGATCCTCGCGACGGCCGTCTGCGCGCTCGCCGCGGCGCTCGCCTTGATCGCCGGGCGCAAGCTCTGGCGCTCTTTCTCCACCCCGCTCTCCTCGCTCGAGCGCGTCGCCGGGCGCGTCACCGCTGGAGATCGCAGCGCCCGCGTCGAGCCGGTGGCGGCCGTGGAGCTCGCGGCGGTCGCCGACGCGTTCAACCGCATGCTGGACGCGCTGTCGCGCACCGAAGCCGAGCTGGTCGCCTCGGAGCGGCTGGCGGCGGTCGGCCGCGTCGCCGCCGGCGTCGCGCACGAGATCAACAACCCCATCGCCGTGATCCGCGGTTACGTGAAGACGATGGCGAAGGAGGCGGAGAAGCCCGAGCTCCGCGAGGAGCTCTCGATCCTCGACGAGGAAGCGGCGGCCTGCCAGCGGATCGCGGAGGAGCTGCTCATGTACGCGCGCTCTCCGATCCTCTCGCCGCGCCCCGTGCAGGCCGAAGAGCTCCTCAGGGACGCGGCCTCGCACTGCGACGGCGGGCCGGGGCGGCGCGACCAAGTCCCGCTCGTGGACGCCGAGCGATTCTTCATCAACGTGGATCCGCTCCGCATCCGGCAGGTCATCGTCAACCTCGTGACCAACGCGCGCGAGGCGACCTCTGGAACCTCGGAAGGTGACGATATCCTCGTGCGCGGAAGGCGGCAGGACGATGGCTACCGGATCGAGGTCCTGGACCGGGGAGCCGGTATTCCCGAGGCGGCGCGCGAGCGGCTCTTCGAGCCGTTCTTCACGACCCGCCGCGACGGCACCGGCCTCGGCCTCGCGGTCTGCTATGGTCTGGTGACCGCGCACGGCGGGACCATCCGGGCGGAGCCCAGGCCGGGAGGCGGGTCCCAGTTCGTGATCGACTTGCCGGGCGTCCTCATCGAGGAAGCAAGGGAGAGCCAGGAGCGCGCATGAAGCCGACAGTGCTCGTCGTCGACGACAAGGCGAACATGCTGGCGCTGCTCTCCAAGGTGCTCGGCAAGAGCGCCAAGGTCCTGACGGCGCGGGGCGTGCGAACGGCGCTCCAGATCCTTGAAACCGAGCCGGTCACAACCGTCGTCTGCGATCTGCGCATGAACGACGGGGACGGGCTCGAGGTGCTCCGGGCAGTGCGCGCGCGCTGGCCCGGAGTGCCCTTCATCCTGATGACCGCGTATGCGTCGGTCCCGACCGCAGTCCAGGCCATGCGCGAGGGCGCCTACGATTACGTGACGAAGCCGTTCGACCCGGACGAGCTGCGCGCGCTGGTCGAGCGGGCCACGGCGCAGGCCGCGGTGCTGAAGGGCGAGCAGGAAGCGCCGGATGCCCAGGGCTTTGCGGGCATGACGGGGCGTTCGCCCGCCATGCGGGCGCTCTACCAGCTCATCGAGCGCGTGGCGCCGACGGACGCGAGCGTGCTCATCCTGGGCGAGACAGGCACCGGGAAGGAGCTCGTGGCGCGCGCCATACATGAGCACTCGTCCCGCGCGTCGCACCGCCCCATCGCCGTCAACTGCGCGGCCATCCCCCGTTCGCTCATCGAGAGCGAGCTGTTCGGGCACGCGCGCGGCTCGTTCACGGGCGCGGCCACGGACCGGGCGGGGCTCTTCGAGGAGGCGCACGGGAGCACGCTGTTCCTCGACGAGATCGGCGAGCTCAGGCCGACGGTCCAGGCGAAGCTCACGCGGGTGCTCGAGGAGCGGGCGGTGCGGCGCATCGGCGAGTCGCGCGAGCGCAAGGTGGACGTGCGGCTCATCAGCGCGACGCACCGCGACCTCCGGGCCATGGTCAAGACGGGCGCCCTCCGCGAGGACCTGTGGTTCCGGCTCAACGTCTGCGTCGTCGAGCTGCCCCCGCTGCGCGAGCGCGCGGAGGACATCCCGCACCTGGCGCAGCGGTTTCTCGCCGAGCGAGCGCCGCAGTCGCGCTCGTCCGCGACCGGGTTCTCGGCGGCGGCGATGAGCGCGCTCCAGATGTACCGGTGGCCTGGCAACGTGCGCGAGCTCAAGAGCGCCGTCGAGCGGGCGCTGGTCATCGAGACGACGAGCGAGATCCGCCTCGAGTCGCTGCCGTCCGAGGTGCAGGGGGCGAGCCCGCTCCGGCTCACGAGCTCGAGCGACGTGGACCTCGCTCAGCTCTCGTATCGGGAGGCGGTCGACGCGTCGCGCGAGGAGATGAACCGGCGCTACCTGGAGGCCGTGATGCGCCGCTTTCGCGGCGACGTGCTGAAGGCCGCCGCCCACGCGGGCGTCGAGCGGGAGAGCTTCTACCGGCTCCTCCGCCGCTGCGGCCTCTCCGCCGACGACTTCCGCGAGGAGCGCCGGGGCACGGACGGATCGAAGAACTGAGCGGGCATTCACCGCGGAACATGGGCGAGCCGGCGCCTCGAACGCCGGAAACCATGGTCCTGCTCGCCCGCCATCGCGGGCGTCATTGCGCACCGTCTGCTGCGGGAGCGCCGGGCGGCCGCGCGAAGCGACAAGCGGCGCCCGCGGGGTGCTTGGGATGTAAGAAACCCGAACCGCGCTCGTCGGCGAGGAGGGAGACGACATGAACCACGGGCATCACCACGATCACGGCCACCTTCACGAGCACGGCCACCCTGCTCCTGCCGACCTGGACCGAGCGCAGACGAAGGATCCGGTCTGCGGGATGGCCCTTAAGCCGCTCGAGCCGGCCCAGGCAACGCGCGTCGAGTACGTCTGCCCGATGCACCCCGAGGTCGTCCGCACGGAGCCGGGCTCCTGCCCGATCTGCGGGATGGCCCTCGAGCCGCGCACGGTGACGCTCGAGGACGCGCCGAACCCGGAGCTCGCGGACATGTCCCGGCGCTTCTGGATCAGCGTCCCGCTGAGCCTCGTTGTCCTCGTGCTGGGGATGTCCGAGATGCTCCCGGGCCAGCCGGTGCAGCACCTCCTCGACCGATGGCTCGTCTGGATCGAGCTCGCCCTCGCCACGCCCGTGGTGCTCTGGTGCGGCGCTCCGTTCTTCGAGCGCGGCTGGGCCTCGATCAGGACTCGGCACCTCAACATGTTCACCCTGATCGCCATCGGCACGGGCGCCGCCTATGCGTACAGCGTCGTGGCCACGCTGACGCCCGGCGTCTTCCCCCACTCGGTCCGCCACCGCGGCGTGGTCCCGGTCTATTTCGAGGCTGCCAGCGTCATCATCTCGCTCGTGCTGCTCGGCCAGGTCCTCGAGCTCCGCGCCCGCAGCCGGACGAGCAGCGCGCTCAGGGCGCTCCTCGGCCTCGCCCCCAAGACCGCCAGGCGTATCGGCGCGGACGCCCACGAAGAGGACGTCTCTCTCGAGCTCGTGCAGCCAGGCGACCGGCTGCGCGTGCGGCCGGGGGAGAAGGTGCCGGTCGACGGCGAGGTCCTCGAGGGGAGCAGCGCGGTCGACGAGTCGATGGTCACGGGCGAGCCCATTCCGGTCGAGAAGACGCCCGGCGCCCGTGTGGTCGGCGGCACCGTCAACGGCACGGGCGGCTTCGTGATGCGGGCCGATCGCGTCGGGCGCGACACCCTGCTCGCCCGGATCGTCCAGATGGTGGGCGAGGCCCAGCGCAGCCGCGCCCCCATCCAGCGCCTCGCGGATGCCGTCGCCGCGTACTTCGTGCCCGCCGTGATCGCGATCGCGGCGCTGACCTTCGTGGTCTGGCTGCTCGTCGGGCCGGAGCCCAGGCTCTCCCACGCGCTCGTCAACGCCGTGGCTGTGCTCATCATCGCGTGCCCATGCGCGCTCGGCCTCGCCACGCCCATCTCGATCATGGTCGGGACGGGGCGGGGCGCGACGGCCGGTATCCTGATCAAGAACGCCGAGGCGCTCGAGACCTTCGAGAAGGTCGACACCCTCGTCGTCGACAAGACCGGCACGCTCACCGAGGGCAAGCCGAAGCTCGCCTCGGTCGCGACGCTGGGCGACCTCCCGCCGAACGAGATCCTCAGGCTCGCGGCGAGCCTCGAGCGCGGGAGCGAGCACCCGCTCGCGAGCGCGATCGTCGCCGGGGCCCTCGAGCAGAAGCTCGAGCTCCTGCCGGCAGAGGGGTTCCGGTCGATCACGGGCAAGGGCGTGGTGGGCATGGTGGCCGGGCGCTCGGTCGCGCTCGGGAACCTCAAGCTCTTCGAGGAGCTCGGTATCCCGCCGGATGATCTCCCGCGTCGAGCCGAGGAGCGCCGACAAGAGGGCCAGACGGCGATGCTCGTGGCGGTGGATGGCAAGGCGGCCGGCATCGTCGGCGTGGCCGACCCGGTGCGCGCCTCGACCAGCGAGGCCGTCCGTCTCCTCCGCGAGGAGGGCATCCGCCTGATCATGCTCACCGGCGACAGCCGCACGACGGCGGAGGCGGTCGCCCGGAAGCTCGGCATCGAGCACGTCGAGGCCGAGGTGTTGCCCGATCAGAAGGCCGCGGTCGTGAAGCGCCTCCAGGCCGAAGGCCGCATCGTGGCGATGACGGGCGACGGTATCAACGACGCGCCCGCGCTCGCGCAGGCGCACGTCGGCGTCGCCATGGGCACCGGGACCGACGTCGCCATCGAGAGCGCCGGGATCACGCTCGTGCGCGGCGACCTCCGCGGGCTGCTGCGCGCGCGGAAGCTCAGCCGGGCGACGATGCGCAACATCCGACAGAACCTGTTCTTTGCGTTCGTCTACAACGCGCTCGGCGTGCCGGTCGCGGCGGGCGTTCTTTACCCGGTCCTCGGGGTGCTGCTCAGCCCGATGCTCGCCAGCGCAGCGATGAGCCTGAGCTCGGTATCTGTCATCGGCAACGCCCTCCGGCTGCGCCGGGTCGAGCTCTGATCGAACCGCCGACGTCAGCGTTCCGGCACCTCACAGAATCCGGCGTCGGCCGAGCCCTGGCGGAGCAGGCATGCACCCGTGTCACGCGCTCCCGACCGAGTTGAGTCAGCGTCGGAACGGCAGGGCCAGCACCTGCCAGAACTGCTGCGACGGCGGATAGCCCGCGGAGCGGTCGACGCCCAGGCGGCGCGGGGCCGCGTCCGGCCGGTACACGAACGTCCCGAAGACCAGATCCCACAGCGGAAGTACGGTCCCGAAGTTCCGGGCCTCGTCGATGTCGGCGCTGTGATGATAGCGGTGCAGCTCGGTGCCGATGAACACGTAATTCAGGAATCCGGCGCGGATGTCGACGTTGAAGTGCGAAATCATCGTCTGCAGATCGATGAGCAACATCGCCGCGAAGACGGCCTGCGGCGACAGCCCCAAGATCAGCAGGGTCGACTGGATCAGCACCGCCGAGATGAGCGCGTTGAGGGGGTGAAACACGCCGTGCATCACCACGTAGACGCGATCCGGAAGGTGATGCGCCAGGTGGACCTTCCACAAGAAGCGCCCCAGGGCTCCGTTGCCTTCGTGGCTGAGGCGATGGAACCAGTACTGCAGCAGCTCGAAGACCACAAGGAAGACCCCCACGCTGAGGAGCACGGAGGCGCTGGCGAGCGGGCCCTGATGCCGCTCGCTGAGCCACAGGGCCAGGGTGCCGAAGCCGGTCCGCACCACCGCGATGGTGACGCCCGAGGCCAGCAGGTACTTGAGGTCGCGCCAGAAGCTCTGGCGGGTCATGCCCCAGTCCGGCGACAGCGGCAGCAGGCGCTCGACGGTGATGAGAAAGACGGTCAGGCCCAGGAGGTAGCCCCACAGGGCGCGGCTCAGGTCCCAGCCCTGCGTCACGGCGGCGTAGATGATGTACAAGGTCACCGCCAGCAGCAGCGGGTACAGCAGGCGGCTCGTCATCCAGATCAGCGTTCCTCGCATGGGATGGATGCTGAGGTCGGGCGCCTCTTCCATCTAGCGACACGGACCGCGGATTGAACGTTAGTGAACAAGAGCTCGAAAAAGTCCGGAAACGAGGACAGGGACAGGGGCGGCGACAGGACGCGGGCCGCCGGCAAGATCGCGGATCGGCGCGTGCAGGATCGGCGCGTGCAGGATCGGCGCGTGCAGGATCGGCGCGTGCAGAAGAGCCGGAAGCTGCTCTCGGACGCCCTGGTCTCGCTGATCCTGGAGAAGGGCTATGACGAGGTGTCCATCCAGGACATCATCGATCGAGCCAACGTCGGGCGGTCCACGTTCTACTCGCACTACGAGAACAAGGAGCAGCTGCTGCTGTTCGGACACGAGCACCTGCGGGCGCTGTCCCTGCGGGATGCGGGACGTCCGTTCGACTTCCTGCCGTTTTACCGCCACCTCGCCGAGATGCACGAGCTGGTGCGCAAGCTCCTGTCCGCAGAGAAGAGCGAGCGGGTGCTGACGCGCTCCCTGGAGGACATCCTTCAGGGCAGCATCTGCCGCCTGTACGCTCCGCGGATGGCGCCGGAGGAGGGCGCCCTGTTCATGCTCCGCTGCGAGGCGGCGGCGGCGGCGCTGGTGCGGCTGATGACGAGCTGGGTCCACAAGGGAATGCCGTGCTCACCGGAGCGGATGGCGGAGGAGAGCACGGCGCTGCTGCAGCGGGTCCTCGCGGACGAGCGGGCCGCGGCGAGCGGACGGACGCGGAGCGAGTGAGGCGCAGCCGCGCCAGCACGTCCAGGCGGAAGCTACGGAGATCAAACCTGTTCGCCTTGCCGGTCAGCGGACGGATCGAAGAGCGTAGCGGGCATCCGCCTCTGGGCGACACGGGCGAAAAAAACGTGTCCGCGCGTCACGCCTGGCCCGCTGGTGCCTAGAACAAGCGGCGGCGTGCCGCTGCACCTCGCCGCTGTGACCAAATAGGTTACATTCAGGGGACACCAGGAACCAGCAAGGAGACACCGTCATGGCTTACTCTCGACTCATCGGCCTCGCCGCCGTCGGCCTCGCCCTCGCCGCCTGCGGAGGCTCGGAGACGGGGAGTTCTTCCGCCGGCGCAACGGGAGGGGGCGGCGGTGCGGGAGCTGCGAGCGGCACGGGGGGGCACGGCGGTACTGGAGAGGGAGGCGGGAGCGGCGGCGGGCCTCCGGCGACGGCGCCCGACGCGCCGGTGCTGTCGTTCGTGATGCCGATGCTGGACGTGCTTCACGTCGAGTGGGTGCCGCAGCCGGAGTGCGATCAGATCGAGGCCGAGCGCAAGGACCCGATGCACGACTACGCCGTCGCCTTCACCGTCGCAGGATCGAAGAAGGCCTACATGGACTCCGAGGCGACGGAGGACATGGAGTACACGTACCGTCTTCGCTGCAAGGTGGGCGAGGCCTACTCCGGGTACTCCAACGAGATGTCCGGCAACCCCACCGACGAGGAGAGCGAACATTGATACGGCTTTCGCGTGCTCTTTCGGGCGTCGCCTTGCTGTCGCTGCTCGCGGCCGGGTGCGCCGCCGATCGGGTAGAGGAGCCGCCCGCCCCCGATGCCTGGGGCGAGCCCGCCGCCGCGCCCGACAGGAACCCCGATCCCAGGATCGTCGAGGTCGATCTCGAGGCCAAGGAGGCAGAGAAGACCTACCTGGAGGGCACGACCACCACGGTCTGGTCCTACAACGGTGCGGTCCCCGGGCCCCTCGTCGAGGCGAACGTGGGCGACACGCTGATCGTCCACTTCAAGAACAGCCTGCCGGAAGAGACGACCATCCACTGGCACGGCATCCGGGTGCCCAACGAGATGGACGGCGTGATGGCCGTGCAGGAGCCGATCGCGTCAGGCGAGACGTTCACGTACCAGTTCACGCTGCGAGACGCGGGGTTTTACTGGTTCCACCCGCACGTGATGGAGCCGGAGCAGATCCAGAAGGGGCTCTTCGGCCTCATCCGGGTGCGTGGACCGAACGAGCCGGAGGCCGATGTCGAGAAGATCGCCGTGCTCGGGGACGTGTTCCTGAACAAGGACGGGACCTTCAATGAAGAGCTCGACGACGACACGATCATGATGGGCCGCGAGGGCAATGTCGTGCTCGTCAACGGCCACGTGATGCCAGCGCTCGATGTGCAACCGGGCGGGCTCACGCGTCTCCGGATCGTCAACGTGGCGAACGGGCGCTTCTTCAACCTGGCGCTCCCGGGCCACACATTCCGCGTCATCGGCACCGACGGCGGGCTGATCCCGAAGCCGTACGATGCCGAGAGGCTCCTGGTCTCTCCCGGCGAGCGCTACGACGTGCTGTTGATCGCCGACGGCGAGCCGGGAACGGAGCTCACCCTGATGAACGAGCCCTACGAGCGCGGGCACCACACCGGACTGGCCGAGCCGATGCCGCTCGCCAGGGTGCGGATCGGCGAGGGGCCCGGGCTGTCCGGGCGCACGCTCCCCGAGACGGGCCCCGCCATCGAGCGGCTACCGGGCGGGCCGGCGGAGGCGACGATCACGTTCGACGAGGGGTATGTCGATGGCAAGCTGACGTTCACGATCGACGGCAAGGCGTTTCCGGACGTCCCGCCGCTCGACGTCGAGAAGGGCTCGGTCCATGTCTATGACCTGAAGAACGACGCGGAGATGGACCACCCGTTCCACCTCCACGGCTTCTTCTTCCAGGTCCTGGCCAGGGACGATGTGCCGGTGGCCGACGAGGAGCTCGCCAACAAGGACACCGTGATCCTGCCGCAGCGGTCCACCGTGCGCATCGTGACGCGCTTCGATGAGCCGGGCATGTGGATGTATCACTGTCACATCCTCGAGCACACCGAGCGCGGCATGATGGGCGAGATCCACGTCGGGCCCTGAGGACCCGCTCACCTTCGGAGGTCGAGCAGGCGTCGCGCGAGCGCCGCGGCGGCGACCCATGCCGGGATGACCTGAAGGACACCCGTGATCTCGAAGATCGCATTGTCCGGCATCACGTAGGTGGGCGGTGGAAAGAGGCGCAGGAGCGCCGGCGACCGAGGTGCGAGGAAGTACAACGCATCCTTCACCACGTGGTTGTAGAGGCCCTCGAACACCCCGATCCAGGCGATCGGAATGAGGGCCAGCACGGCGACGAGCACGACGAACGAAGCTCGCCCGGCTGGCGCGCCCGCGCGGCGGCGGTGGACGGCGAGGGCGCCGAGGATCACCGCGATCGTCGGGACGCTGAGCAAAGCGATGTGCAGGCGCCAGGGCGTCCTGTAAACCACGGCGCCGATCGCGTGATGCACGGTGGTGAGCACCATCACGGCGATGCCGCCGAGCGCTGCCTTCCGCGTGAGTGCTGCTGTGCTGTCCTGGGATGTCTGCATGAATGAAGCTCTGCGATTGAGGATTGGGGGTCGTGCTGGCGCCTCGCCTCACCTGGTCAGAAGGCGCCCGCCGCATGAGCAGGGATACCCGGCGCGCGGCGACGGGTCGATCTCGTCCCACGAACATGACTCGTGCGCGGCGCGCACGATCTCCGGCTACGGGATGCGGTGATCGACCCGGCAGCGGAGGGGGTCGACGTCAGCCTGCGGATCGGGCATCTCCGGGACGCCCAGGTCGTGGCGCGGAGGCTCGGCGTCACGCGGATGCTCGTGTGCGCCTCACCGGAGTACCTGCGCCGGAGCGGGCCGCCGGCGACGCCGGAGGACCTCCAGCGGCATCGTTGCCTCGCGTTCGTCCGCGAGAGCCATGTCGTGCCATGGCGTTTCCGCGCAGAGAGCGGGACGCTCCGGTTCGAGCCCACTGGCTCTCTCAGCGTCAACGACGGCGACGCGCTCAAGGCGCTGGCCGTGGCTGGCGCCGGGCTCGCCTGGGTCTTCGACTTCATGATCGCGCCCGAGCTCGCGTCAGGGGCGCTGGACACCGTGCTCGATGAGTTCGCCGTGGACGAGCGTCCGATCCACGCGCTCTACCAGAGCCCGCGGCACGTCATCCCAAGGGTGCGGGTCTTCCTGGACTTCGCCTCCACGCTGCTCGGATCACCCCGTTCGTGAGACGCCTGGCGCAGCCCGACGCGAGCGCCCGTCCACTGGCCTGAGGGGGTCGCCGAGCGGATACTTCACGGTGGTCGGTCCCAAGATGATCAGCTAACGATCTCGCCAGGAGGTGCCGGGTATACCGGCGGCCGTGGGACCTGGTGCCTTCATGCCTGATGACCTCGCCAGGCACACGAGGACGTGCGCGATAGAGGGGCGAACTCGCCAGTTGACGGGTGGACACGTAGCCATGCCGGATTTGATGGAGGAACTGGATGACCCTATCCAGGCGTCGCTTGTTTGCTGAAATCGCCACGGTCGCCGCTGCCCTTGGAGCATGCCGGGCAGCTTATCCCGAGGCGGGAGACGCTACCCCCGTGGCTGCACCGGCGGGGAGCGACCCGATGGCGCTGGCGCGGGACGAGCGGTTCTGGCGCAGGATCGCTCGCCAGTACCAGGTGAGTCCAGACTTCACCAACCTAGAAAACGGCTACTATGGAATCATGCCTGAGCCGGTGTACCGTGAGTACCTGCGCAACACCAGGCGGCTCAACGACTCGAGCTCGTACCTGCTGCGTACCACCTACAAGGGCGAGGAGGAACGGGTCCGCGAGCGGCTCGCCGCTGTGGCGGGCGTGTCGAAGGAGGAGATTGCGCTCACCCGGGGCGGCACCGAGGCGCTGCAGAACCTCATCGCGGGCTATAACCGGCTGCGCCCCGGGGACGCTGTCATGTACGCCGACGTCGACTACTACAGCTGCCAGTACGCCTTCAACTGGCTGCGCGATCGGCGCGGCGTGGACGTTGTGACCATCTCGATCCCGGAACCGCCGACCAGGCAGGTCGTCCTCGACACCTATGCCAGGGCGCTGCACGAGCACCCACGGGTCAAGCTGCTTCTGCTCACTCATATCAACAATCGCACCGGCCTCGTTGTGCCCGTGCGCGAGGTCGTCGCCATGGCCAGGGACGCCGGCGTGGATGTGATCGTCGACGCGGCCCACTCCTGGGGTCAGCTGGACTTCACGATCGGCGACCTGAACGCGGATTTTGCTGGGTTCTCGTTGCACAAGTGGATCAATGCACCGCTCGGCGTCGGCTTCCTCTATATCCGCAAGGGTCGGACCGCCGACATCGACCGCTTCCTCGCCGACGAGTTCCACCCGGCAGACGACGTGCGCTCCCGGGTTCACTCGGGCACGCTCGACATCGCCCCCTTCCTTACCCTGCCGGTCGCGTTGGACTGTCATCTCGCGCTGGGCGCTGCGGCGAAGCAGGCCCGGCTACGCTACCTGCGGGATTGCTGGGTCAGCCGGGTGAGACAGATTGGTAACGTCGAGGTGCTGACCCCGGACGAGCCGGAGATGTACGGGGCGATCACGTCGTTCCGGATAGCCGGGCGAACCTCGGAGGCCGACAACGTGGCGATCGCCGATTATCTGATGGACGCGCACCGGATCTTCACGGTGCGCCGCGGCGGGCTCGCGAAAGGTGACTGCGTGCGGGTGACCCCTGCCTTGTATACCTCGGTCGATGACGTCAACCGTTTGGCGAGAGCTCTGGTGGATGTCGCCCATCGGTTTCGAAGCTGACAGAGGACGCCGGAAGCGCGCACCGCGAAAAACGGACCACGCAGCATCGTGAACGCCGGCGGGCGGGTTCGCCCGAGGCATGGGGGCAAGAGAGCCTCCCGGTCAGTGCGCTTGAGCCCGCTCGGCACGCTGGCGCAGCCCGAGACTCAGCCATAGGACTTCGGCGGCGAGGGCCGCGAGCATGGCCACCGCGGCCGCCGTGGCGCCGGGCATCTTTGCTCGGATCCCCGAGGCAGCAGCGCCCAGGAGGACGGTTGTTCCGAGCCATGTCGCAACATTGACCCGGCTCGTGCGACCTTCGCTGATCAGGAACCCCTGAACCGCGTTTTGAAGTGAGATGAACATCGGCACGATGGAGCAAAGGAGGACGACGGGCAAACCTCCTGCCAGAAGGGACGAGTCATGCCCGAGGAAGGCACTCAGCAAGAGCCGCCCAGGCGACGTTACCGCGATGCCGAGCAGAAGCAATGTACAGGGTACTCCGACGCTCAGGGCAAACCGAACCAGGAGGCCGTCCGACGCCTGGGCGCGGTTGCGGATGATGACTTGCTGGACCATGCGCGTCGTGTTCGCGATCAAGAGCACGAAGCCCCACGCGGCGGGCCAGGCAGCCAGCGCGACGGACGCATCTTCGGCGCGTGCCACGAGCGCCACGAGGATCGCGCGTCCGCCCCAGACCACGAGCATGGAGTTGGCGAGCGGCCAGTAGAACCGCCAGACGCCGGCGACATCCGTCGGGAGGTCGCGCGCGTCTGCGGTTTGCGGCGCGTGAGCTGTGCCGAGCTTCCTGGCCGCTACCGTCACGAGCAGCGCCTCGGAGATCACGCCCAGGAGGAGCGCCGTGCCCGCGAGCCAGGCGCCTGGCATGCCGGTCGCGAACCCGACGGCGAGCACGGCGGCGACGACGGCGAGCCTCGCCAGGCCCGCCCGGCCCACCTGCCTGGCGTGGCCGGCGCGGATGAGCTGGCCTTGGAAATAGCGCCGCCATCCGATCGCGGCCGGCCAGAGGATCAAGAGGAGCAGGACGACCTGCGCACGTTCGCCGATTGCGCCGTCGAGGCGCAAGACATGCCGCCCCAAGAACGCGAAGGCGGGCGGCGACGCCAAAAGCAAGAGGCAGCCCGTCAGGACCGCTATGGCGATCATCATGAAGCGAAAGAGCGCCCTCCGGGACGCCACGGCAGCCGACAGCGCGTTCGAGGCGTGCAGGAGCATGATGATCGGACTCTCGAAGAACACTGCGAGCGACTTCGCCACACCGGCAGCTGCCAGGTTCACCTGGGCCTCCGGCAGGTGGGCGAGCGTCGTCGTGATGAGCGGTTCGCCGGCCGCCATCGTCACCTCGCTCAGCGACAGCGGGAGGAACTGCGCCCAGAGCGACCGAACCGTCATCTCCGTCGCCTCAGGCTCGCTCATGCTGCGCGTTCTCCATCATCGTCTCGCGGGACACCGGTTCGAGCCGCCGGATCGCCGCCATGAGGACATCGTCCCCCAGGATCTCGATGCCCTGCGCGGCGAGCCATTCCCGGTTGTAGACGGTCTCCAGATATCGATCGCCGCGGTCAGGGTTGATGATCACGACCTCTTGGCGCCGCACGAAGGGCGCTGCGTAGGCCAGGCCAGCGGCCACGATCGCGCCGGTCGACGCTCCCAGGAGCAGGCCCTCCTTCTTGGCCAGCGCGTGACAGACGGAGAAGGCCATCTGGTCTGAAATAGAATACGCGGCATCCAGCGCCACCGGAGTGAAATTGGGTGGAACGAAGGAGAGGCCCAGCCCGGTCATCTTGTACGGATGGCGCGGCGTTCCGAGGATGGCGGAGCCGGCCACGTCGACGCCGACGAGCTTGGTGCCAGCGTACCAGCGCTGGAAGAACTTCGCGACCCCAGCGAGCTGGCCGGCCGTGCTGATGCCCAGCACGATCACATCCGGCGGGCCGCTGAAGGCCTCCTCGATCTCGGGCGCCGTGTAGAGCGCATGGGCCTCAGGGTTCGAAGGATTGAGGTGCTGGCAAGGGTACCACGCGCCGGGGATCTCCCTGGCGAGCTCGGCCGCCTTCCTCATGCGAGCCACCTGCATGGATCCGTGCGCATCCATTGCAGAGAGCGGTACGTCCATGAGCTCCGCGCCGTAGGCCTCCAGCATACGCCGCATGGGCGGGGCGGTCTTGGCATCAACGACGATGATCACGCGGTAGCCCCGGGCCGCCCCGACCATGGCGAGACCGATGCCGAAATTGCCCGAGCTCGACTCGACGATCGTTCCGCCGCGACGCAACAGCCCTCTCGCTTCAGCCTCCTTGATGAGGTACGCGGCGTTCTTCTCCTTGATGCTACCGCCGGGGTTGCACGACTCCAGCTTGAGGAACAGGTCGTGTCGCTCGCATACCTCCCCCATGCGGTTCAGGCGGACGAACGGGACATGGCCGATGGCCTCGGTCACGTCGCGGGCGAGCCGCGGTCTGCGCTCGCGAAGCCTGCGCTCGCGAAGCGCGAAGGCGGGCGCTCGCGTGCCCCGCCTCCTCACCTCGCGCGCGATGCTCGGCGGCCTGGGCTCAGCGCGCTCGAGCGCCGGCGCCGCCATCGACGGCGCTCGCGTCCTCTTGTTACGGGCGGTCGGGATCAAGGCACGACCGTGATGCATGTTCGTCTTGTCCATTCGCTTGCTGCCTCTCATCCAGTCCACAGCTGCTCAATTCAGTCGTGCAGTCGCGAACGCAACGTGCATGCCAGGTCGTTTCAGCGAATTTGCCCGCGAATTTCGGTCCCCGAACCACTGCAGGTAACTGCATCGGTCACATGAATTGTAACCCTATCGGTTACATCCTTCGCGCCGCGGGCGGCGCAACGTGGAGACCGGCCGCCGGCGGCCACCCGTCGCGGAGGAGCTCATCAAGGCTCGCCATACAGCTTCGCCGCCCCTGCCATGTCGAGCCAGGTCAGCACGTAGTCTCCCCCGTTGGTGCCCTCGCACCGGCTCTCCGCGTTGTAGTGCATCACCGACGCCGGATCATAAGGCGTGAGCGCCCGCCAGCCGGGACGCTCGGTGCAGGCGCCGTTGCCCTCCGGCCGGGCGTGCTCGTGCCGGAAGCCGAGGACGTGCCCGAGCTCGTGCCGGAGGACCCCGGTCAAGGTCTTCGAGGCGGAGCGAGCGATGTTCTCCAGATCGATGAAGACCTGGTGATACCCCCGCGCGACCATGCTGGGAAGGAAAGCTCGCCCGTTGTACGTGGTGCCGCTGGCGGGGACGACCTCGAACAGCGCGGGATGCTCCTCGGACTCGCAGGCCTCGTCCTGGTCGGGCAGGTAGACGAAGCGCACGGCGGCGGCGCTCGCCCAGCTGGACTCGGCCGACCGCGTCGCGGCGACCACCGCGTCATGATCGTCGCCGAACCGCGGAGAGACGCAATACGTCAGGTTCATCTTCTGCTCGTCGCTCCAGCGGTCATCGCTCCCGTCGTCGCGCTTGTTGACGATGAGCGCCCCCGGTTGCTGGCGCACGGCGGAGAGCTCCTTCAGGGTCACGTCGTCGTGAACGCCGATGTCGCCGTCGACGAGATAAGCGCCGTCGTTCGGATCGCGCGGGAGGCTGGCCTTCCATTCATCGAAGCTCTGGTAAGTATCAGCGACGGGCTCGCCCGCATCGGACGACGGGTCGGCGACGCAGCCCGCCGCGAGGACGGAGGAGGCGGACAACAGGAGGAGAGAACCTTGAATAGATGGAGGGATGAACATGGTGAGCTCCTTGCTCGGGCCGAGCCGGGCCAAAACCCCATGATTGCGCAAGGACTACGCAAGCGCCATACCAGGGCTTCAAGGCCGCCGGGAGGATGGAAGTCCCCGTGCCAGGCTCGATCGCCCCGGTGGAGGAGCGAAGCGGCCGCCTCGTTGTGCCTTCCACGGTCACAGGCGATCGTCATACGGCATCAGTTTTCGTCGATCGGAGCGCCGCTCGGCGCTCCTGAGTTGTGACCTGTGGGGTCACGGCGCGGTGACCGCAGGGGTCACCGGGACGGCCGCAGCGCGCACCGCGGCGAATGCCGAGGCTGGCCGAGGTCCTCGCGCGTCCGATCAGATGTGCAGCGGGCCGAGCTCGAGGGTGGGCTGGGGAAACTACGGAATCATGAAAAGCTCGCGGGATGCATCAGGGATGCCACGCTCCGGAGGCCACTCCGATCCATCGAGGGTCGGCCGGGATTGGCTCGCCACGTGGACCTCGCCCATCATGCCGCGCGACGTGCTCGAGGATGTTGGCGAAAGCGGCGCACGCGCGTAATCGGCGGCCAACCCTACGGGCGATCACCCGGCCCCGGGATCTCGGGCCCTGGCAAGAGGACCTGAGAGCCCGCCAACAGCCACACGGCGATCGCGTGTTTCTCGGGGTTATACCAGAGCACGTCCAGCATACCGTCGAAATTGAAGTCCCCGGACGTAGCGGGGCTCCAGCCGCTGCCGCTCGGCCCCGGGATCTCCGGCCCCGGAGCGAGGACCTGGGTCCCGTTCATCAGCCACACGACCATGGAGCTCTCGCCGGGGTTGCTCCAGAGCACGTCCGCCATGCGGTCGAAGTTGAAGTCCCCAGCGACGGTAGCCTTCCAGCCGCCGCCGCTCGGCCCGTGGAGCTCCGGCCCCGGAGCGAGGAGCCGGGTCCCGTCCATCAGCCACACGGCGATGGCGCTCTCGCCGGAGTTGAGCCAGAGCACGTCCGCCGTGCCGTCGGAGTTGAGGTCTCCAGTCGCGGTAGCCTTCCAGCCGCCGCCGCTCGGCCCGTGGAGCTCCGGCCCAGGCCAGAGGACCTGAGTTCCATTCATCAGCCAGACGGATATCGAGTTCCTCCCGGAGTTGTACCAGGGCACGTCCGGCAGGCCATCGCGGTTGAAGTCCGCCACGGAGATGGCGTTCCAGCCGTCGCCGCTCGGCCCCGGGAGCTCCGGCACGGGCCGGAGGACCTGGGTCCCGTTCATCAGCCACACGGCCAGCGAGCCCCTGTCGGAGTTGTTCCAGATCACATCCCGCAGGCCGTCACCGTTCATGTCACCTGGCTTGATGGGTCGCCAGCCGCTGCCGCTCAGCCCCGGCAGCTCCGGCCCGGGCCAGAGGACCTGGGTCCCGTTCATCAGCCATACGGCCAGTGAGCCGCTTGTGGTATCGACCCAGAGCACGTCGGTCATACCGTCGCCATTGAAGTCGCCTTGTAAGACCCGCCAGGCTCCGTCGCTCGCCCTCTGCCCCGCCACGCCAGGCGACGGGAGAGCGCGTCCGGCCGTATCGCGGTCCAGGTCGTTACCCGCACGAGAGACCGGCGGACGGATCGCCGCGAGCACACCCGCGAGCATCATGAGTTTTACCAAGCAGCGTAGGCCGGCTCGTTCGGAGACAGCGGCACCCAGTGTCCGCTGCCGGGACCCCTCTGCGGGGTTGAGCACGTGAGCCCAAGACCGTCCCGATGGCACGAGTCGGGCGCCACGTCCTCCCCGTCGGCGGCAAATCTCATGGAGATGTGCGTGCCACGAGCACCGTGGGTGCATGGCGACCTGGCCCGAGCGATAGCCCATCAGCACGTTGGGATGCCAAGTCGATCAACCAAGTTGCATGGCAAGGCGCATGCCGGCGCACGGACGGCTCTCGTCCAGACTTCTTCGCTCCGAGGGGCCTGCCAGGGCCCGCAAGGCTCGGGTGCGACCCGTGGGATGTGTCAACAATCCCTCCTGGAAGGGCAGAGGCTCGCCCATGGGAGACAACGTGGGTTCAATCTAGCGGTTGTACGAGCACGCGAACAAACACGCCACACCTGCGGCATCTTGACCGCTCGAGGACGCTCTGCGTGGGCATGAGCTGGCCGATGGGACGCCCTTCCCGAGGGGGAAAGGGCGGCACTGCTTTCGCATCGGCGGTCAGGTCCACTGACACCGGAGGATGCCATGATTCCGAGTCTGCATTCACGACCGATCGAACCCGACGGGGGGTGTGCCACGGCCCGTGAGCGCCGCGCTTCGTTGTCGTGTCCGTTGCGCCGAGGCGCGCTCGAGGGGCGAAGGCTGGGCTCACGTCCAGACCGCCTGCTCGCCGCGCTCGTCCTCGCGGGAGCCTCTGTCCTCGTGAACGCGTGCGGCAAGTCGTCCTCGGACGAGCATGACGGTCATACGACGGGCGGTGGGGAAGCGGCCTCGGCCCCGTTCGATCGGCAGTTCATCGACATGATGACGCCCCATCACGAGGGCGCCGTGATGATGGCCATGACGGCCCAGGAGCGGGCCGAGCACGCGGAGCTCAAGGCGATGGCCGACGAGATCGTCTCCGCCCAGAACCAGGAAATCAGCCAGCTGAAGAGCTGGCGCGAACAGTGGTATGGGAGCGGCGAGACGCCGCCCATGAACGAGATGCCCATGCTCCCCGGCATGGAGCACGACGCCACGATGGACATGGCGAGGGAGAGCGAGGAGCTGAAGACGGCGGAGCCGTTCGACAGGGCGTTCATCGACGCCATGATCCCGCACCACGAGATGGCGATCGACGCCGCCGAGATGGCCCAGCAGAAGGCCGAGCACGCCGAGATCAGGACGCTCGCCGCCGGCATCATCGAGGCACAGCAGAGGGAGATCGACCAGATGAAGGCGTGGCGAGCGGCGTGGTATCCGGAAGAGTAACGGCCGCGCCTGCCCTCCGGCGGGCCGGCGCCGGCGGCGCCCTCGGCATCGCAGGGGTGGCGCCGGGCCGAGGCGAGCCTCGACGAGGAGCAGCAGGTACGGCCACATCAAACATGGTGAAGTGACTGGATCGGTCACAACCGCCCGCTGAGCCCGACACCGGCTGCCGGGCGAGGGGCGCCATCTGCGCGCGTCGCGCAAGCCCTGCGCCGGCGCGCTGGCGGGATCGCCGGCGGCGACAGGCGGTGAGCGCGCGGCACGACGTGTGCTGTGGGCCCCGGCATGAAGTCGAGACTGCTCGCCGCCATGCTCGCGCTGGCGTCGCTCGGCGGCGCGCAGGCCGCGCAGGCGGAGGAAGCCGGGCTGACGGCGATCGTCGCCGACGTACTCGCCCGGAGCCCATCGCTGCGCGCGGGCGCGCTGCGGCGGCGCGCGTTCCAGGACGAGGTCGCGGCGGCGGGGGCGTGGCCCGATCCCACGGTCAGCGTGATGCTCGATCGGGTCCCGATGGGCGAGGAGATGCCCATGATCCGGTACGAGCTCTCGCAGATGGTCCCCTGGCCCGGGAAGCTCGACCTGACGCGCCGGGCGGTGGAGCAGCAGGAGAACAGCGCCGCGGCGGAGCTCGCGGTCCGCCGGCTCGACCTGCGCCTCGAGGCGAAGCGCGCCTACTTCATGCTGCTGCTGAACGCGAAGCGCCGCGAGGTGAGCAGCGCCGGGCGCGGCCTCGCGGCCGGCATCGCCGGCGCGGCGCTCGGGCGCTACGCCGCGGGCCAGGCCGGCCACCACGACGTGGCGCGCGCGCAGGTGGAGGTCGCGGCGATCGACGTGGAGCTCGTCAACCTGGAGGGCGAGCGCGCCTCCATGGTGGCCATGCTCAACGCGCTGAGAAACCGGCCTGTCGACACGGCGATCGCCGATCCGAGCGGCGCGCCCTCGCCGATGCCGTCCGGCGGGCTCGCGGCGCTCGTCGGCCGGGCCGCCGCGGCGCGGCCCGAGCTGAAGGGGATGGCGGCGATGCGCTCCGAGGCGCAGGCGATGGCGGCGATGGCGCGCAAGGAGCCGTATCCGGACCTCATGACGGGCGTCTGGCTCAACCAGAACATCGGCGCTGCGCCGTCGTTCGGCGCGATGATCGGCGGCACGATCCCGATCTTCGGCGCCGCCAAGCAGGGACACCTCGCCCGCGCCTTCGACGCGCGCGCGGAGGGCGTGGCGGAAGACCAGGCGGAGATGCGCGCGATGATCTCCTCCGAGGTCGCCGGCGCATGGCACCGGGCGCAGGCCGCGGCCCGGCAGATGGAGCTCCTGCGCGCGGTAGCGCTCCCGAAGGCGCGGGAGAGCTTCGAGGCCGCGCTCGCGAGCTACGGCACGGCGACCGCGGACCTCGTGGCCGTCCTCGACGCGCGGCGCGCCCTTCAGGGCGCGGAGCTCGTCGTCGCCGAGGTGATGGTGCGCCGCGAGATCGCCCTCGCAGAGCTCGAGCGGGCCGTGGGCGGGCCGCTCGGTGGAGATGGACCATGAAGCGAACACATTCCTTCTTGCTCGCCGCCGCGGTGGCGCTGCTCGGCTGCGAGGCTCCCTCGCCCGCGACCGACGACGGCCACGCTGGGCACGCGGCCCCGACCGCCACGCCGGGGCCGGCGCCGAGCGATCCCCACGCCGGTCACGGGGCGCAGGGGGCCGAGCCCGCGGGAGGCCGCACCAACGAGAGCCCCGGCGCGCCCATGACCCCGGCGGGCTACGCCGCGGTCGCGCTGGACCCGGCGCGCCTCGGCGGCCTTTCGCTCAGCACGGCCACGGTCGAAGCGCGGGAGCTCAAGAGGCCTCTGCGCACGGTGGGCGTCGTCGCGCTGGACGAGACGCGCTCGGCGCACGTGCACGCCAAGGTCCGGGGCTTCATCGAGCGCGTCGCCGTCGACTTCGTCGGCCGCAAGGTCTCGGCCGGGCAGGTGCTCTGCTCGCTCTACAGCCAGGAGGTCTTCGCGGCGGAGCTGGAGTTCGTCGCGCTGCTCGAGCGCGCCGCGGGAGGGCCGGTGCCCGCGGGAGAGTTCGGGGCCGCGGAGCGGCGCGCCCAGGAGCAGCTCCTCGGCGCCGCCCGCCGGCGCCTCTCGCTGTGGGACGTGCCGAAGGCGGAGATCGCGCGGCTGGAGGCCACCCGGCAGCCGCAGCGTACCTTCGCCCTCACCGCGCCCCGCGCCGGCGTGGTCGTGGCGAAGCAGGCCGTGGAGGGCATGTTCGTGGAGCCCTCGCTGGAGCTGTACACCCTCTCGGACCTGTCCCGCGTCTGGGTGCTGGCCGACGTGTACGAGCGCGACGTGCCGTATGTTCGCGCCGGGGTTCACGCGCACCTCACCGTGGAAGGGCGCGAAGGCGCGCTCCACGCGCCGGTCGCGTTCGTCCCGCCGACGGTGGACGAGGCCACCCGCACGATGAAGATCCGGTTCGAGCTCGACAACAGCGACGGCTCGCTCCGGCCAGGCGCGTTCGTCTCCGTGACCATGGATCTGGCGCTCGGCGAGGGGCTGTCGGTCCTCGAGAGCGCGGTGATCCGGACCGGCACGCGCGCCATCGTCTTCGTGGTCCAGGGCGGCCGGGCGGAGCCGCGCGAGGTGAAGCTCGGTCCGCTCATCGGCGATCGCTACCGGGTCGACGCCGGCCTCTCCGCGGGAGACCAGGTGGCGACAGGGGCGCAGTTCCTCCTCGACTCCGAGAGCCGGCTCCAGGCCTCCAGCGCTCCGAAGGGCGGCCATGTCCACTGAGCCGCCGCGCCGCGCCGACGCGCCGGAGGCGCCGACGGGCGCCATCGCGCGCCTCATCGACTTCTCCGCCCGCAAGCGGTTCTTCATCTTCCTCCTCGCCGCGGCGCTCACGGCTTTCGGGCTGTTCAGCGCGCGGCGCTCCCAGCTCGACGCCCTGCCGGATCTGTCCGACACCCAGGTGATCGTGGCGACCGAGTGGATGGGCCGCAGCCCGACGCTCATCGAGGATCAGGTCACCTATCCCGTCGTCACATCGTTCCTGGGCGCGCCCAGCGTGAAGACCGTCCGCGGCTTCACGATGTTCGGGATGAGCTTCGTCTACGTCGTCTTCAAGGACGGGACGGACATCTACTGGGCGCGATCGCGCGTCGTCGAGCAGCTCGCCAAGGTGAAGGACAGCCTGCCCGAGGGCGTCACGCCGCAGATCGGCCCGGACGCGACCAGCGTGGGATGGGTCTATCAATATGCCCTCGTCGACGAGAGCGGCGCGCACAACCTGCAGGAGCTGCGCTCGTTCCAGGACTGGCACCTGCGCTACTGGCTCCAGGGCCTGGAGGGCGTCGCCGAGGTCGCGAGCGTGGGCGGCTTCGAGAAGGAGGTTCAGATCCAGGTCGACCCGGCGCGCATGAAGGCGAGGGGCGTGTCCGTCGGGCAGGTCGCCGCGGCCGTCCGCGGGGCCAACACCGAGGTGGGCGGGCGCGTGATCGAGATGGCGCAGCACGAGTATGTGCTGCGCGGCCGCGGCTACGTGCGCGCGAGGGAGGATCTCCAGGACGCGGTCGTCGCGACCGACGCGCGCGGCACGCCGATCCGCGTCCGCGACGTGGCCGACGTGACCGTGGGTGGCAATCTCCGCCGCGGCGTGGCCGAGCTCGACGGCCGCGGTGAGGTCGTGGGCGGCATCGTGGTGATGCGCCACGGGGAGAACGCGCTCGACGTCATCGAGCGGGTCAAGAGCAGGCTCGAGGAGGTGAAGGGCTCGCTCCCGGCCGGCGTGAAGGTCGTGCCGGTCTACGACCGGAGCGAGCTCATCGCCGGCTCGGTGAAGACGCTCTCGACCAACCTGGTCCAGATCCTGGGCGTGGTCATCCTGGTCATCTTCGTCTTCCTCTTTCACCTGCGCTCCGCCCTGGTGGCCGCCATCGCGCTCCCGGTGGCGACGGCCGCGACGTTCATCGCCTTTTATGCGCTCGACCTGTCGATCAACATCATGTCGCTCGCCGGGATCATCCTGGCGCTGGGCGACATGGTCGACTCCGCCTGCGTGCTTGTCGAGAACGCGCACCGGAAGATCGAGGCTGCGGAGAGGGAAGGGCGCGAGATCCCCCGCGCGGAGATCGTCATCGGCGCCGCGCGCGAGCTCGGGCCCTCGATGTTCGGGGCGCTGCTCGTGCTCACCATCGCGTTCTTGCCCGTCTTCACGCTCGAAGGCGAGGAGGGCCGGCTCTTCCGGCCGCTCGCCCTGGCCAAGACCTTCTCGATGGCGTTCGCGTCGCTGTTCGCGGTCACGCTGGTGCCCGCGCTGATGGTGACGTTCCTCCGGGGCCGGATCACGCCGGAGGGGCGGAACCCGATCAACCGCGTCTGCATCGCGGCCTATCGGCCCGTGCTGCGGGCGTGCCTGCGCCGCCGCGGGCTCGTCATCGCGGCCGCGCTCGGGCTCATGGGCGCCACGGTCTACCCGATGTCGCGCCTGGGATCGGAGTTCATGCCGCCGCTCGAGGAGGGCGACTTGCTCTTCATGCCGGTCACGGTGCCGGGCATCCCCATCACCGAGGCCCGGCGCCTCCTGGCCTGGCAGGACGCGCAGATCCGGACCGTGCCCGAGGTCGAGCGCGTGTTCGGCAAGGCGGGCCGCGCCGAGACCGCGCTCGATCCGGCCCCGCTCTCGATGTTCGAGACCGTCGTTCAGCTCAAGCCCAAGAGCGCGTGGCGGCCGGGCATGACCCAGGAGACGCTCGTCGCCGAGCTCGAGCAGAAGACGGCGACGCCAGGCGTGCAGGGCGCGTGGACCATGCCCATCAAGGCGCGGATCGACATGCTCGCGACGGGGATCCGGACGCCGATCGGGGTCAAGGTCTTCGGGCCGGATCTCGAGGTCATCAGCAGGATCGACGGCGACCTCGAGCGCGTGCTCAGGGACGTGCCCGGAACGCGGAGCGTCTATGCGGAGCGCGAGCTCGGCGGCTTCTTCCTCGACATCACGCCGGACCGGCAAGCGATCGCCCGGTACGGCCTCAGCGTGCGCGACGTGCTCGACGTGGTGGAGAGCGCGATAGGCGGGATGGATGTCGACACCACCTTCGAGGGGCGCGAGCGCTACCGGGTGAGCGTGCGCTATCCGCGGGAGCTCCGGGACAACATCGAGGCGCTGCGCGACGTGCCGGTCCCGGTCGCCCCGCTGTCGCCGCGCCCGCTGCCGATCGGGAGCGCCCCGGCGCCGATGGGGGGCGCGACGGCCATGAGCCCAGCAGGAGGGATGGCGGCGAGCTCCATGGGCGGCGGCGCGATGGGAGGTGCGCCCTCGCCGGGCGAGATCGCGGGCCTCGCCGCCGGCGGGGGCGGCGCGATGGGCGGGGGCGCGATGGGCGGGAGCGCCGCGATGGCGAGGGGCCAGGCAGAGGGGCCGGCGCGCGCGGCGTTCGTCCCGCTCGGGCAGCTCGCCAGGATCGATACGGTCATGGGGCCGCCGATGATCAAGAGCGAGATGGGCTCGCTCACGGGCTGGATCTACATCGACACCTCCACGAGCGACGTCGGCGGTTACGTGGAGTCGGCGAAGGTGGCCGTCGCGCGAGAGGTCGAGCTCCCCGCGGGGTACTATCTCAAGTGGACCGGCCAGTACGAGCTGCTCGAGCGCGTGCGAGAGCGCCTCGCGTACATCCTGCCGCTCACGATCGGCATCGTCTTCGTGATCCTGGTTCTGAACTTCAGCGGCGCGGCGCAGACGCTCCTCGTGATGACCGGCGTGCCCTTCGCCGCAGTGGGCGCGATATGGACGCTCTACGCCGCCGGCTTCAACACCTCGATCGCCGTGTGGGTCGGGATGATCGCGCTCCTCGGCGTCGCCGCCGAGACAGCGAGCGTCATGATCGTCTACCTCGACGAGGCCTGGAAGAGCGGGCGTGAGGCCGGCACGCTGGCGAGCGTCGACGACCTCATCCAGGCCTCGCTGGAGGCGGGCGCGAAGCGCGTCCGCCCGCTCCTGATGACGGTGCTCACCAACGTGTTCGGCCTGCTCCCCGTGCTGCTCGACGATGGCGTCGGGGCCGACGTGGCCAAGCGCATCGCCGCGCCCATGTGGGGAGGGCTGGTGTCGCTCACGCTGCTGACGCTCCTCGTGATCCCCGCGATGTACGTGGTGTGGAGGAGCTTCGAGCTCCGCCGGGCCACGCCCGCGGCGCCGCCGGCTGCGGCTCCAGCGCTGGCCGCGACGGAGGAAGCCGCGCAGGGCTGACCGCGCTGCGCGGGGTCGTCCTGCTCAGCGCCGCCTCGCGCGGCGCCCTGGCCGGTCTCAGGGCACGCTCTGGTGCCCCGCGCCGGCTGCCCCGCCCGGCCGCATCTGCGCGACCTGCTGACACGCGGCGGCGCAGCGACGGCACTCGTCGGCGCAGGCCCTCATCTGCGCGTCACCCGTGAACTTGTCACAGCTCTGGGCGCAGAGCTCGCAGACGCTCGCGCACGCGGCCGTGACCTGGTTGTGTTGCGGCGAGCCGCGCATCAGGAACGTCGCGGTCGTCTCGCAGATCTTGGCGCAATCCTGCAGGAGCTGAATGTGGGAAGGCTCCGCGTGCGAGCCTCCCATATGGAGGCAGTGCTGGATTGACTGGACGCAGATCGACTCGCAGCTCTGGGCGTGGCTGGCCGTGTTCACGAAAGCCGTGCTCAGAGTGAAACCCTTGTGGGCCATGTGTCCCTCCCTTGTTCCGATGATGCTTCTCGATGCCTCGTGAGCTCGCCTCGCGCGCACAGGACGAGCCCGACTGGCAGGGCGAGAGACTTGTCGAATTCACCAGGCTCGTCATGTCGGAGCGCTCCGCATTCGCGGCTCGGATGGCGGCTGAACGAGCGCCGACGCCGCGCGTGCGTCGTGCCATCCTGCTCGCCCATGCGTCTGGGCTGCTCACAGGGCGATGCTTGGAACAGATCTGGGCGGATGGGATTCGAGGGGGGCGATGGGATCGATGTGACCTGCACGGTCACTTTCATCTATCCGGCCGACCAGGCTGTCGCTCTCCGCAGCCGGTGCGCTGGCGAGAGCACGCGGCTCGCACCAGTTGGAGAGGAGGGGCTTGTCAGGCTGACCGGTTCCGACGAGGTGCCGTGCGTCGCGCGGAGAGGCTTGTCGGGCTGACCGGTTCCGACGAGGCGCCGTGTGTCGCAGCGCGCCGCCAAGGCACGGCCGCGCGATGCCGCGCGGGCAGGGGAGCCAACGGCGTGGCTTGCTGGAAACCCATCGGTCCCGCGCTCGCGCGGTCGCGTGCCGTGCTGCCCCTTGAAACTGAACCGTCTGGACGGTACAGTAACGACATGCCGCGGATCAGCCAGCGCGACCGCATCCTTGCCGCCGCCGCCGTCGTCGTTCGCCGTGACGGCAGCGACGCCATGACCCTCGATGCCGTCGCGGCCGAGGCCGGGGTGAGCAAGGGTGGGCTGCTCTATCACTTCGCTTCGAAGGAGGCGCTCGTCGGGGGCCTTGTGGAGGTGCTCGTCGCCGGCTTCGACCGCCGGCTCGCGCAGCTCGAGGACGGCAAACCGGGCTCTTTCGCGCGCGCCTACCTGCATGCCACCGTCGAGGGCGACGTGCCCGACCGGACAAGCGCCGCGCTGCTCGCGGCCGTCGCGCTCGCGCCCCACCTGCTGGAGCCGCTGCGCGAGCGCTACCGTGCGTGGGCGGAGCGGCTCGCGCGCGACGGCATCTGTCCCATCGACGCGCTGGTCGTCCGGCTCGCCGTCGACGGCCTCTGGATGGCGGAGCTGCTCGGGCTGGACCCGCTGCCACCCGAGCGACGGATCGAGGTCATCCGCCGCCTGCAGCAGCTGACCGAGGGGAGCGCTCCGTGACGCCGTCCTCTCGCTGCAAGGCTGTCCTGCGCGCGCTCGCCTGGGGCTCGGTGATCGGCTCGTTTCCGGTCTGGTTCTCGGCGTTCCTTGTCGTGCCCTTCCTCCCGCTCTCGGTCGGGGGGCGCGCCGCCCTCGCCGCCGGGCTCATCGGGGCCGGCGAGGTCATGTTCTGGGGGGCGGGGCTGGTCCTCGGCGCCGAGGCGCTCGCGCGCTTTCGGCCTCCGAAGGTCAATACCGGCCGGAGCTTCCGCGACAAGCGGGTCGCGGTGGTCGGGGCCACGGGCGGGCTGGGCGAGGCCGTCGTGCGCGCCTTGGTGAGGGAGGGCGCGGAGGTCGTCCTCCTCGCGCGCGACGGCGCGCGCCTCGCTCGGCTCGCGGAGACGTACGGCGCGGCCCACCACACGGCCGAGCTCGCGGCGCCGCAGCTGCGCGACGTGGCGGCGCGCGTGGGGCCGGTCGACCACGTGGTGTGCGCGACCGGCGTCGACGTGCGCAAGGGGCTCGACACGCACACCGACCAGGAGATCGAAGCGGAGCTGGCCGTCGATCTCGCGGGGCCGATCCATGTGGCGCGCGCCTTCCTGCCGCGCTTGCGCCCAGGGGGCGTGATCGCCCTCTTCGGTGGCTTCGGCGACGGGACCCTCGCGCTGCCGTATTACTCGGTCGACGTGGCCGCGCGGGCCGGGCTGGCGGGCTTCTGCAGCGCGGTGAACCGCGAGCTTGCCGTCGAGGGGCGGGCCGAGCGCCTCTGTTATGTCGGCCCGGCGCCGGCGGACACAGCCGCCGAGCGCCCCTTTGCAGATCTCTGGCGCCGCGCGGGGAGCACGCTCGCGCCGCCGGAGAAGGTCGCTGACTTCGTGCTGGCCGCCCTGCTCGCGAGGAGGACGAGGGCCGTGATGGGCGCGTCCACGCGGATCTTGCTGCTGCTGCAGGCGTTCGCCCCGCCCCTGGTCGATCTCGTCATCGCCCGGCGCATCGGGCCGCACTTGCGGCACGCGTTCGGGGCGTCGGGGCGAGCGAGCGACTGAGCGCCGCGCCACCGGCGCTTCGGCGCTCCAGCCTCTCCACCGAGAAATGCACCGGCAGGGATGCGGAGAGTCTGTCCTCTTTTGGGTGCCCTTGGCGCCCTTGGCGCGCTTGGCGGTTCGAAATTTTGCTCCTTTCAGGCAGTATCAACCCGCCTGTCGCTCTAAAACCATGTCTCCCAGCGGCCGCTGTCGATCTCGGCCGCGTGCACCGTCGCGGAGATGCGGTCGCGGTCGCCCGGGAACGGCTGTATCTGGTGCAGGCGGTAGCTGTCGATGACCAGCGCGCCGCCAGGGCTGTAGCCGGCGACGAGGCTCCGCGCGGAGAGCGCCTCGTCGCCGGGGTCGTCTCGCCCATCGTAGAGGACATCCCACAGCTTGAGCCCCCCGTCCGCGTCGGGGAGCTCCAGCATCACGACGACGGTGATCGCGCGGAGCCGGCGGGCAAGGTGGTAGTCGGAGAGCCCCTCCGTATCGAAGTGCACGACGCCGCCTTCGCGCGCGACCTTCTCCCCCGCGGGGAAGATGTGGACGCCTGGCCCGCAGAAGCCGCGCCGGGGCTGCGCGAGCCCGCCGGTGAGCGCAGCGACGAGCTCGCGCATCCGGCGCTGGAGCCCGGGGAGGTGGCGCTCGACGCGGGCGTCGGAGGCCGCCGCGTCGGCGAAATAGAGCCGGGAGCGCCCCTGCTCCAGGTGCGTGTAGAAGGCGCGCCCGAGCGAGAACTGCTCGCCTCCGAAGTCGGCAGTCCACTCGGCGCGGGCCGCGTGGACCCCAGCAACGAGCGCGGCGCGCTCCGCCTCGGAGAACACGCGCGGGACCTCCAGCGCGAAGTGGTGATCGAGCGCGTCGACCGGCCGGGGCGTCGCGCGCGGGGACGCGGGAGAGGGAGAGGCGGAGGACGAGGCGGGAGGGGGATCGAGCCGCAGTACGGAGGCGCGGCGCGCGGTCGGCATGGCCAAACCACCGTTAGCACCGCGCGAGGCGGCCAGCCAAGCAGCGGCGCGCCGGCCGCAGGCAGCGACGCGCCGGCCGCGCGGCGAGGCCCGGAACCCCAGCGGTTTTTCCCGCGCGAGCCCCCAGATCCGGGTTAGAGTGCCGCCGCGGGGAGCACCTTTTTGCGAGCGAGGACAGCGATGGTGTCGGGCAGGCGAGGGGAGAAGCGGCAGGAGCAGCAGGCGTTTGCGCTCAAGGGCACGATGCCCGCCATCACGATGCTCTGTCTCAAGACGGCGGATGTTTCGGCGGTCGCGCGTCAGCTCGCCGACCACATCTCGCAGATGCCGCACTTCTTCCTGCACCTGCCGATCCTGCTCGACCTCGCGGAGCTCGGCGACGAGCCCGTCGATCTCGGCGCCCTCGCCGGGCTGCTGAGGAAGCACAACCTCGTGCCCATCGCCGTGCGCAACCCGACGGACGCCCAGCGCGAGCGGGCCGTCGCCGCCGGCCTCGGCGTGCTGCGGACGCCGCTCACGCGCTCGTCACGCCAGGCCGGGCCGGCCGAGGGGAGCACCCCCACGCCGGGGCCCGTAGCGGTAGGGCCCGCGCCGGACCGCGGCGCGCCAGGGGCCGCCGCGGCGGGGCCCGCCCGCCGCCCGAGGGACGCCGCGCCGCCGCCGGACGCGGCCGGGGAGCCGCCGCCGGCGGGGCTCACCGTGCGGCAGCCGGTGCGCAGCGGGCAGGTCATCTACGTGCCGCACGGCGACCTCGTGGTCCTCTCGCCGGTCAGCTCGGGCGCGGAGCTCATCGCGAACGACAACATCCATGTCTATGCGCCGCTCCGCGGCCGCGCCATGGCCGGCGCCCACAACAACGCGGACGCGAGCATCTTCTGCATGAGCCTAGAGGCGGAGTTCGTCTCCATCGCCGGCCGCTACCTCATGGCCGACGAGATCCCCGACGAGCACCGCGGCAAGCCCGCCCGCATCTCCGTGCAGAACGACGGGCTCGTGGTCACGCGCCTCTAGATCGGTTCCCCCCCGCCGCTCTTTACCTGGGTCGGAGCTCGGTCAGGACGAGCAGGTACTCCGGCGGGTTGTTCGGCGTCAGCTTCGCGTACGGGTTCTCCATCGTCGGGAAGCCGGTGAACCGCTTCGTGCTGTATTCGCCCCACGACGGGTTGTTGAAGAGCGGGATCACCGGCGCGGCCTGGACGAAGATCATCTGCAGCCCGTCCAGGATGCGCTTCTGATCGGCAGGGGCCGTCGCGGACTCGAACGCGTGGAACAGCACGTCAGCCTCCCTGGCGCCGAAACGGTGCCAGTTGCGCGGCGCCACCTCGCCGAGCGGCTTCACGAGATCTGCGCTCATCAGATCGCGGTAGAAATTGTACGGCGTGGGCTCGACGCTGGTCCAGCCCATCGACAGATCGAACAGGCCCTTCTGCAGCGCCGCGTAAAACGCGCTGAAGTCGTAGGTCTTCATCGACGCGGCGATGCCCACGCTCTCCAGGTTCTGCGTGATGATCTGGACCGCGCGGACCCAGTCGGACCAGCCGCTGACGACGTTGATCTCGAAGTGCATCGGCTTGCCGAGCCTCGTCCGGATCCCGTCCGCGCCCCTCGGATAGCCCGCCTCGTCGAGGATCTGGTTCGCCCGCTGCGGATCGAACTTCACCCAGTCGCCGGCCTCCACCGCCTTCTCGCTGCGAAACCGCTCGTAGGAGTCGTCCAGCCCCGTCGCGTCCGCGCCATGGGTGTAGTTGTCCGCGGCGAGCTTGACGATCTGCTCGCGGTCGATCGCCATGCTGATGGCCTTGCGCACGCGCACGTCGTCGAACGGCTTCTTCGTGGCGTTCGGGTACAGCGTGGCGGTGCCCCCGACGAGCGGGAACCAGTAATGATGGTTGGCCGGATCCTTGGCGACGAAGACCCGCTCGATGTCCGGCACGAACGCGCCCGCCCAGTCGATCTCGCCGTTGACGAGCGCCAGGGTGACCTGGTCGTTGCTCGGATACGCCGGGAAGCGCAGCCCGTCGACCGCCGGCTTGCCCTCCTGCCAGTAGCGCGGGTTCTTGCCGAGCTCGTACACCTGGTTCTGGAAGACCTTCACCTCGGTGAAGGGCCCTGTCGCCACGGGGTTCTCGTTCGCGAACGCGACCGGATCGACGACTTCCTTCCACACGTGCTCCGGCACGATCGGCTGGTGGCCGATGTAGCTGAGCCCGGGGACATAGGGCCGCCGCAGCGTGAACTCGACGGTGGTGTCGTCGATCGCCGTCACGGCGCCGAGGAACCGCCACACCCCGGCGAGATCGAGCGCCGCGTGCTTCTTGATGAGCGCGAACGTGAACGCGACGTCCCTCGCCGTGAACGCCTGTCCGTCCGACCACTTGACGCCGGAGCGGGTCGTGAAGGTGAGCTTCTTGTTCGCGTCGCTCCACGCGTAGCTCGTCGCGAGCCACGGCGTGTAATCGCTCCGCATCGTGTTGTAGACGAGCATCGGCTCGTAGATGCCGGCGACCGTCGGGAAGCGCGCGCTCCCCTCGGGGAGCAGGGGGTTGAAGTTGCGCACCCAGGTGGCCTGCTGCTCCCTCGCGATCGTGACCACCGCGGCCCGCTTCGGCGGGGGCTGCTGCGCGGAGGCGGCCGCCGCCTCCTGCGCCGACCCCCCCGGCGCCGCCGCCCGCTCCGGAGCGGCGGACGGGTTCTCGCTGCCATTCTTCGAACGACAGCCCGCCGCGGCGCAGGTGGACAGCAGCAGCGCCGACAGGACGAACGCGCGGCGCGGCATGGTTCGACTCATCCCAGACATCCACCTCTCCACGCGGGCGATCTCGACCCCCCCGCGACGCTCCGTTCCCGTGACCACTCCAGCGACGACGCCCGGCCCCCGCCGAGGCACCCATGCACGACGCTCGCCCCCGTGAACCATCGGGCCAGGTATCGCCGCGCTCGCACTCTATCGGCGCATGTGAGCACATGTCAACTTGACCCGCTCGCTCGCGATTTCTGGATCTCCTCGCGCCCTCCCGCGAAACTGGCGGCGGCTCGGGGCCCCGACCGGGCCGCACAGGAGGCTCCGCCGCGCGGAGCCCCTTCCGAGGAGCCGACCGTGACCACCCCCGTCTCACGAACCTTCGTCGACCTGAGCCACACCGTCGAGCACGGCATGACGACGTACAAGGGCGTGCCGGCGCCCGTCGTCTGCGATTTCCTCTCGCGCGAGCAGTCCCGCGGCGTTTACGCGGAAGGCGTCGAGTTCCACATCGGCCGAATCGACATGGTCGCCAACACGGGCACCTACGTGGACAGCCCGTTTCATCGCTATGCGAACGGCAAGGATCTCGCCGGCTTGCCGCTCGAATCACTGGCCGATCTGGAGAGCGTGGTGGTCGAGGCGCGGGGCCGGTCCGGCAGAGCGATCGACGCCGACGCCTTCGACGGGCTCGATCTCGCCGGGAAGGCCGTCCTCGTGCGCACGGGCTGGAGCGCTCACTGGCGCACAGACCGCTATTTCGAAGGACACCCGTACCTCACGCGGGACGCGGCGCGGCTCCTGGCCGGCGCAGGCGCCGTGTTCGTGGGCGTCGACACCTACAATATCGACGACACGGCCGATCCCGCGCGGCCAGTCCACTCCCTCCTGCTCGGAGCGGACATCCCGATCTGCGAGCACATGACCGGGCTCGACAAGCTCCCCGCCGCCGGAGCCCGCGTCTTCGCCGTCCCGGTGAAGGTCCGCGCCTTCGGCACGTTCCCGGTCCGGGCGTTCGCCATCGTATGAGCCGCGCGGCTTTCTTGGGTGATTGTGGCGGCGACGAGCGTCGGGCTCTTCGGGTGCGTCGATGGCGCGGGCAGCGGGCCGCAGGGCGGCCAGATCGGCGGAGTCCATGGCGCGGAGGGCGGGTGCGACGAGGAGTAAGGAGGACATCGGCGCAGACGACGTCTCCCCGCTGGGCTTCTCGGCGCGAGCGGCGCTCACGGCGATCTCCGGAGAGCGCTCCGTCCCGCTCACGTGGGCGAAGGGCGGCAGCACGACGGCGACCGTCTCCGTGGGCGAGCTCGTCGCCGCGCGCTTCGTGCGATCGACGGTGGCAAAGGGCGATTCGAGCGGCGCCGAGCCGGCGCTCGCCGTGGATTGCTCGGATCACCTGCAGATCGACGTCCCGCTGGCCTTCTCGACCGAGGACGGCGCGTTCGACGAGTCGTTCGCGGGGTCGGTCTCCGGGCAGCCGTTCGGCGTGGCGCAGTTCTGAGCGCGGCGCCGCGGTCGCACGACAGCCAACTTCAGCGGAGCCTCGCTGTCCAGGGCGATGCGCGCCGGGCGCGGCCCCGGCGCGTTACTCCAGCTCGTCCGCCGCCGCTGCCTTCGCGGAGTTGATGTAACGCCTGACGCCGGCGACGGCGAGCGCGGCGCTCGCGCCGAGGATCTCGACCCCGCCATGGCCGCTCAGCGTGAGATCCAGCCCGCGGTCGCTCGGCGCGAGCGCGAGCGAGACCAGCGTCGGCGATGCGCCGAGCGCGCCGACGCTCGCCGCCACAGGGCCGTCGAGCAGGCCCGCGAACGCCTGACGGTCGATGTACAGCTGCAGATGCGAGGCGCCCTTCGCGAGCGCCCGGGCCTCGGCGAACGACGGGGTCGCGGCCAGCGATTCCTTGTCCTTCCCGAAGCGCGCGGCGACCTGGGCGAGGTAGCGCCGGTCGCCCGCGCCGATCAGGATGAACCCAGGCCGGGTCTCGGCCCTCAGCTCGTTGCCGTCATCGAGATCTTGCGCGAGCGACCCAGGCTTGGCCCTGAGCTTCTTCGATGTCCGCTTCATGTGCGCGGCGACCGCGCCGAACACCTTCTTTTGCGCTGCCTCATCCGCTGTCGCCAGCGCGATCAGCACGGCGCTGTGCCTGAGCGCCTCGGCGCGCCTGGCGCCTGCGAGGCCGAGCTTGTGCTTCGGATCGCGGTAGATCCCGACCGCGGCCTCGCCGCCGAGCGCCCTGTCCACATCGCCGAGCTCGAGCCCTACCTCGGCGAGCGCGGCCGCGGCCGCCGCCGCGGTGGGCTCGCCGGCGAACCCGTCGAAGGCGCCGAGGACATCGCTCACCGTCTTTCCTGGCGACCGCTGAAGGGACAGCCCGAACGTCACAAGCGCCCCCTGGGGCAGCTTCGCCACGGCGGCATGGTCCGTCGCAGCGAGCACCGTGCCGAGCGCGGGAACTTCCGGTCCAAAAAGCGCGAGCTCCACGTGGAGCCCGGGCGCGTCCTGGTGGATGGGAACGGCGATGAAGAGCCGCGAGCCGGGCTCGGGGCCGGTCGCGCCGCCGCCTTGCAGCCGGTGGAGGTCGATCGCGAGCCAGGGATCCTTGGCGCGCTCGGCCTGGAAGAGCGAGGACGTCTTGAACGACGGCTCGCGCTGCCCCGCGACACGCAGGGCCCTCGAGAGCGGCTCTGGCCGGGCGCAGACGAGGGCGACCCGCGCCTCGGCGAGCCACGCGCCGTGGGCGATCACGTCGTCCTCGTCGCCTCGGAGCGCGAACCTGCCCTCGCCGGCCTCGCGCGGCAGCTCCTTCAGCAGCCGCTCGACCGGGGCTCCGTCGCGGAACCGCGCCGCCACGCAGCCGTTCTCGACGATCGCCCCCAGGGATTCGCGTGGGGCCGCCTCGCCCCCGACGAACACCGTGGCGCCGTCGAACGACGCCATCAGATCTCGGGCGAGCTCAGGGCTCAGGCCTGGCTGGCGCGCCAGGACCGCCGCGAGGAGCTCCTCCCGGATGGCCGGCGCAGCGCCGGCGAGGAGCGCGCCGGCCTGCGGGACGCTCGCTACCAGCACCGCGTCGCCGGGGATGACGTCGACGAGCGACTCCACGCTTCGCGGCATCGCGGGGCCGCCCGGCGGCGCCGTCCCCGCGAGCGCCGGGGCCGCGGCCGAGCGCGGCGGCGTCGCCGCGGGGGGCCCTCCGCAGGACGCGAGCGCGACCAGCCCAGCCATGGTGAGAAGTCTGGGAAACGCTGGGCGCATGGACAGGCGGGTTCTCCTCATGGACGTGCGCTGTGGTACACCCGACCGGCTCAGGCGTCTCCGTCAAAGCGCCTGAGCGGCCGGGAAGCGCATGCCCCGGTCGCCACGCGCGTCCTGCCCATCGCGAGCGATCCAGGGCCGTCCGGGGAGAGAGAGCCGCCCTGACGCGTCAGCGGCGCAGCTGCGCGCGGACCTCCATCAGGATGATGCCCAGCATGTTCCGCCCGCTCCCGTCGCCGCCGTCGGCCCAGTAGGCGTCGTTCGCGGTGTGCTCGACCAGCTCCGCGTCCCCGGTGTCGAGCAGGGCGCGCCGGAGATCCTCGTGCTGGGTGAACTTCGCCAGCACCACCTCGCGCATGACATCGTCTTTGACCTGCTCCCAGTCGGGGCGCAGCGGGCGGCTCCGCTGCCGGCCCATGCGGGCCGCCTCGCCGGGGCCGGAGGCGTTGCGGATCGCCTCCTCGTGCTCGGTGCCGGGGAACTTCTGGGCCTGGAAGTAGTGCTCGCTCGTGGGCCACACCTTGCCTTTGAGCGTGACCGGGTGGCGCGAGAAGTTGGAGAAGAACCCGTGAGCGTCGCCGGAGCGATAGAAGCGGATGACGGTCATCAGCCCAGTCTACCCCACGGCCCCCGCGGCACAGGGGTGGAACCTCGCCGCGAGCCCGCCGCCATCCACGGCGCCGCTACTGGATCGAGCCGATCTGGTCGAGGAAATCGTTGTATTCGTCGAACTTGTCCTGCGGGACTACGTCGACGCCGAGGTTGACCCGGTGCTCGTCGACCATCCCGTTCTCGTCGACCATCAGCGGACGGAGGATCTGCTTCGTCGCTTCGAGGCCGATGTGCTGGATGCCATAGAGAATGTAGGGCACGAGGTACCCCTCGTAGTACTGCCGCTGGACGATCGTCGCCTTGATGCGCTTCTTCTGCATGTATTCGGCGGTCTTCGGATCGAAGTCGAACGTGACGATGGGGATCTCCGGCCTGCCGGCGGCTTCTGCGGCCATCACGCAGCGATACGAGATGTTGAACACGCCGATCATGCCCACGACGGGCGGGTCCGCGTTCAGGATCAGGGTTTTCAGCTGATCGAGGTCAAAGCTTTCCTGACCGTTGATGAAGACGGCCTGGACCACCTGCGCCGTGTAACCGGTCTTCCCGAGCGCATCCAGGACGCCGAACGTTCGCTGGGACCCGTCGTACCACTGCGTTGACGTGTCGCCGTGGACCACCACCGTGCCTGGCCCTTTCGGTAGCAGATTGATCAGGGTCTCTGCCCCCAACTTGCCGGCTTTCTCCTGGATGGCCCCGACGTAGAGCGTGCGCCCCGAGTCCTTCAGGTCGGTGTCGAACGTCACCACGTGGAGCCCCTCCGCCACGGCGTCCTTGATGGAGGCCTCGTTGAGGACGTCGTAGGGCGATACGCCGAGGCCCTGGACGCCATCCTCTATCGCGTTCGCGATCTGTTGATTCTGGAGGTTCTGCGACGCCGTGCCGTCGTCCGTCGTCATCTGCGTGCTGGGGCCGAGCACGTTCCCCACGGCCTCGAGCTCCCCCATGGCTCGGTTCGCGCCGGTGGCGATCGGCTCGAAGAAGGTGGAGAGGTGCTTCAGCAGGACCACCATCTGAATCGGCTCGAGCCCACTCTGGTTGATCGCGCCGATGAGGTTGTCGACCGTCTCCTCGAGCTCCTTTGGCGTGAACTCGGTGAGCGGCGTCCGGTCTCGCTTGATCAGCGCGATCTCCTCGGTCGGCTTGTCCGACTGGGGGGCGTCCTCTGCCGCGCACGCCGCCGTCATCAGCATGAGCCCGAGGGCCGTCATCCAGCGTCGTCCTGTCATCTTCATGACATTCCCTCCTCGGCGGTCGGCGAGCACGATGCCGAGATCTTGGACGCGAGTCCCACAAGCGTCCTGGTCTCCCTACAGTGCCGCCGACATCTGCGATAAACGAGCACCATGTCGGTTCGACGGGCGCATTGCAACGTCGTGGGCATCCTGAAACCCATGTTTGCAATTTTGAGATACGACGTCGACGAAGTGACTGTCAATAGGCACGGAAAATCGCCGATGAGGAGCGGCGTGAAGGCGAGGTGGGAGCTCTCGGCCGAAGGCACCAGGCGCAGACGAGCCATGGAAGCACGATTACACACCTCGCCTCGCGCCGACGGTGCGTCTCGGCCAGGTCGCCGCCCGTCGCGGAAGGAGGTGGAGAATGCCTACGTGAGCTCGCTGAGCGCGCCCGTGGTGAGCGCCGGGTCGGGCTGGGAGCCGAACGACTCGATCTCGACGCCGAACGCCTGGGCGAGCGACACGAGGATCCGGCTGTTCGTGACGGGCGTGAACGTGGCGTCCTTCTCGCCGCACCACGGCGCGTCGGCAGGGCGCACCTACATGTAGGTAACTTGGCTCCAGATCGCCGGCCGGGTTACGCTGCAAGTTTCGTCGCGAAAAAGTTGTTCGTTCGGTTCGCGATGACGTACCCAGTCGAGCGCGTCCCCGGCCTCAATGGAATCGGGTGGGCGCCGAGCTCCCATCACGTCGACGCCGCCCCCTCAACGCCGGGAGGCGGGCATCCGCGCGGGCTCGGCCGTAGGACAGGCCACGTCTCTCGAACCATCTTAAGGAGGTTTCTGGTGTCAAAGGTAGTCGTCGTCACCTCGGGCAAAGGCGGAGTCGGCAAGACCACCACGACCGCAAACCTCGCGTCCGGCCTCGCGGCCGTCGGTTGCAAGACGATCGCCATCGACTTCGACGTGGGGCTCCGCAACCTCGATCTCGTGATGGGGTGCGAGCGGCGCGTGGTCTACGATCTCGTCAACGTGATCCGCGGAGAGGCGACGCTCCGTCAGGCGGTGATCCGCGACAAGAGGCTCGATTCGCTGTACGTGCTCCCCGCGTCGCAGACGCGGGACAAGGACGCCCTCACGCTGGACGGCGTCGGGCGCATCCTGGACGAGCTGCGCGGCGCGGGCTTCGAATACATCTTCTGCGACTCGCCGGCGGGGATCGAGTGGGGCGCGCAGATGGCGATGTATTTCGCCGACGAGGCGATCGTGGTGACGAACCCCGAGGTCTCCTCGGTGCGGGACTCGGATCGCGTGCTCGGCCTCCTGGACGCGAAGACCCGCAGGGCGGAGCTCGGCGAGGAGGCGGTGAAGACGCACCTCCTGCTCACGCGGTACGCGCCGGCGCGCGTCGCCAAGGGCGAGATGCTGGCGCACCAGGACGTGCTGGAGCTCCTCGGCATCCCGCTGCTCGGCGTGATCCCGGAGTCGCCGGCGGTGCTCCAGGCGTCGAACGCCGGGACGCCCGTGGTGCTCGATCCGACGAGCGACGCGGCGCAGGCCTACCTCGACGTGGTCCAGCGCTTCCTTGGCGCGGAGCGCCCCCACCGCTTCCTGGAGCCGGCCAAGAAGGGGTTCTTCAGCCGGATTTTTGGCGGCCAGGCGGCGACCGTCTGAGGGAGCTCTGCCATGTCGATCATGGATTATTTCCGTAAGTCGCAGCCGAAGTCGGCGACCGTGGCGAAGGAGCGTCTGCAGATCATCGTGGCGCGCGAGCGCGTGCGCCCGACGGGCGAGCCGGACTACCTGCCGCGGCTCAAGCAGGAGCTGCTCCAGGTGATCTCGAAGTACGAGCGGATCGACCTGGACCAGGTGAGCGTGAACGTGGAGCGGAGCGGCGATTGCGACGTGCTCGAGCTGAACGTCGTGCTCTCCGAGTCGGAGCGGGCGGCCGTGCGCGCCGCCGCGTCCCGGGCGGTGGCCCCCGCCGCGCGGAACTGCTGAAGCGCGGCTCAGCCGCGCCCTCGCCCCCGCGGCGCGCCCTCCGCCATCGCGATCTCCCGCGCCCGCTCCGACGCCGCCCGGAGGAGCGGTCCGAAGAGATCCGCCGGAGAGCGCTCCTCGGTCCAGCCCGGCGGCGCGCCGAGCTGGGACAGGAGCGCCGCGTGCGCCGCGGGCGGCTCCAGCGCCACGTCGAGCGCCGGCGGCGCCTCGCGCCAGGCGTCGTAGTCCTTCACCGCCATCTTGCCGGGCGTCACCGTCGCGATCGCCGGCGCGTCTCCGGCGCAGGGGGCGCCTTTGCCGGCGCCCGCCCGCTTGGCGCGCGCGGGGGCGCCCCGCGCGGCCCGGATCGCCTCGATCACCTGCTCGCGCGTGCGCCCGCGCAGCTCGAACAGCAGAAAGGGGTCCTTGTCGAACGCCTCCCCGAGCACGTAGTGCGTCGCCGCGACGTGCTTGCAGGGGTTCGCCATGTCGGGGCACGAGCAGGCCGTGGTGAGGTCCTCGGGCCGCTCCGGGAACAAGCTCGTCCCGGCGCTCTGGAACGCGGACTCGATGTCCTCCGGCATCTGGCCCGCGAGGAGCTCCGCCGCGAAGCTCGCCCGCTTCGCCATGGCGGCGATCGCCTTCGCCCAGGTGGCGTCGTCGAGCCGCGCGATCGTGAGGATCACCTTGTACGGCCTCGGCTGCGAGCCGGTCACGCGCGCGGTCACGAGGCCGGGCTTCACCGTGAGATCGTGGGTCCTCCCCGTGCGCGCGTACGTGCGCCCGCGCGCGAGGCGGCCCGCGTCGTCGGGCGCCATCCGCTCCAGCGCCTCCACCCAGCGCTTGCCCCACCAGGTCGTGCCGGCCCGCTTCATCCGGATGCCTCGCGCCGGCGGCGGCGGCTTCGGCCCGGCCTCCCGGTGGAACGGCGCCCATCGCGCCGGCGGGCTCATGTGGGCGCTCCTCCCCGCGCTCGGTCCACCTGGCGCCTCGCGCCCGTCCGCCGGCTCTCCGCGCGGCGCACCTGCCGCGCGCCCGGTGCGTCGCCGCGGCCGCCTTCTTGCGCGCCGCGCTCGCCTTCCGGCACGCCGCGCCCGTCCGGCGCGGCGCCGCGCTCCTCCCCAGGCCCCGGCTCCGGCTCCTCGCGATCGTCCAGCTCGCCCGCGCCGGTCACGGCGTCCCTCGACAGCGCGAACAGCTCGCGCAGCGCCGCGTCGTCGAGCTCGGTGATCCACGCCTCGCCCTGGCCCACCACCTGCGCCGCCAGATCGCGCTTCTGCTCCAGCATCCGGTCGACCTTCTCCTCCACGGTGCCCGCGCAGACGAGCTTGTGGACCTGCACCGCGCGCCGCTGCCCGATCCGGTGCGCGCGGTCCGTCGCCTGGTCCTCGACCGCGGGGTTCCACCAGCGATCGAAGTGGAACACGTGGCTCGCCGCCGTCAGGTTGAGCCCCGCGCCGCCGGCCTTCAGCGAGAGGACGAACACGCGCGGCCCCCGCGGATCGTCCTGGAACCGCCGCACCATCTCGTCGCGCGCGAGCCTCGGCGTGCCGCCGTGCAGGAAGAGGACCTCCGTGTCGAGCGAAGGCGCGAGGTGCCGGACCAGCCGGTCGCCCATCTCGCGGAACTGCGTGAACACGAGCGCGCGATCGCCCGCCGCGAGCGCCTCCTCGAGCATCTCGGTGAGCCGCGCGAGCTTGCCGGACCGGCCCGCGAGCGGCCCCGCCTCCCCGAGGCACTGCGCCGGGTGGTTGCAGATCTGCTTGAGCACCGTCAGCAGCGAGAGCACGAGCCCGCGCCGCTCGATGCCCTCGGCCTCCTCGATGCGGCGCATCGCCTCGTCGAGCGCCGCCTGGTAGAGCGTCACCTGCTCGCGCGTGAGCGTGCAGAAGACCCTGGCCTCGTCCTTCGGCGGAAGGTCCTGAAGCACGGCGGGATCGCTCTTGACGCGTCGCAGCAAGAACGGCCCGGCGACGCGCCGGAGCCGCTCTGCGGCCTTCCGGTCGCCGTAGCGCTCGATGGGCACCGCGTAGGCGCGCCGGAACGCCTCGAGCGGGCCGAGCAGTCCGGGGTTCGCGAACTCGAGGATCGACCAGAGCTCGGCGAGGCGGTTCTCGACGGGCGTTCCGGTCAGCGCGACGCGGTGCGGGGCGCGGAGCGCGCGCGCGGCGCGGGCGGTGCGCGACGCGGCGTTCTTGATGTTCTGCGCCTCGTCCAGCACGACCGCGGCCCAGTCCACGCCGGCGAGCGCCGCGGCGTCGCGGCGGAGCAGGCCGTACGTGGTCAGGACGAGCCCGCCGCCCTCGGCGGGCCGCTCGCTCGCGCCGGACGCCCGCGAAGCGAGCTCCTCGGCCGAGCGGGCGCGCCCCTCGCCGTAGTGCCGCACGAGGGGCAGGGCAGGGGCGAAGCGAGCCGCTTCCCGCTCCCAGTTGCCGACGACCGACGTCGGGGCGACGAGCAGCGTCGGGCGCGCGTCCTCGGGCGCCGCCGCCCGCCGGCCGACAAGGAACGCCAGCAGCTGGACGGTCTTGCCGAGGCCCATGTCGTCGGCCAGGCAGGCGCCCAGGCCGAGGCTCGCCATCGTCTGCAGCCAGGCGACGCCGCGGGCCTGGTACGGGCGCAGCGTCCCCACGAACCCCGCGGGCGGCGCGGCGGCGCGCTCGGCGCCCGAGCGGAGCCGCTCCATCGCGCGCGCGAGCGCGCCCTCGGCGACCACGGGGACGGCCAGGCCGTCGACGCGGGTCTCGCCCGCGAGGGCGCCCTCCAGCGCCTCGCGCGCCGAGATGCGGCCGCCGCCGGCCTCGAGGCGCCGCGCTATCTCGGCGAGCTCCTCGGGGACCACGACCACCCAGGCCCCGCGGTGCCGGACGAGCGGCGATTTCTGCCGCGCGAGGGCGGCGAGCTCGCGCGCGGAGAGCGCCTCGTCGCCGAGCGCCGCCTCCCACGCGAAATCGAGCGCCTCGTCGAGGCCGAGCCCGGCGCTGCCCGCGACGACGCCCGCGGTGGGGCGCGCCGCGCCGACGCGCATGCGGAGGCGCAGGCGGCGCTGCCCCGAGACAAGGAGCTCTCCCGGAACGACCACGCCGAACCCGGCCTCGCCCAGCGCCGGCGCGGCCTGCGCGAGGAAGTCCCACGCCTCCGCGGGATCGAGGTCCACGCGCTCCGGCCGCGCCTCGCCGAGGGCCCGGGCGATCGGCGCGAAGCGCCGCGCCGCGGCGCCGAGCGCGCCGAGGAGGACCTCCTCGGCGCCGGAGAACGCGCGCCCGAGCGCCTTCAGCGTGCGTCCCTGGGTCTTCCACACGTCGGCGGCGGGCACGAGCAGGCTGGGATCGTCGGTCGCCTGCAGCAGGAAGCGGAGCACGAAGCCGCGGTCGCCCTGGGGCAGCTCCAGCCGGAAGCAGGCGCGCAGCGCGTCGCACGCGCCGAGCGCGGGCCGGACCCACGCGTCGAGATCGGCCACGAGCGCGCGCTCGGCGAGCCCTTCCGCGGCGAAGGCGCGCCGCGGGCCCGTCAGGGCGAGCACCAGCCGGCGCTCCCACGGGGCGTGCGCCGGACGCGGCGCGCGCGCCGGGCGGTCCGTGTCGCCGCCGCGCGCGAGCGCGTCGGCCGCGGCGTCCAGGAAGGCGCGCAGCAGGGCGTCGGCGGACCAGACCTCCGCGGCGGCGGGCGCCCGGGAGCGCCCGCCGTCGCCGCTGGCCTGCTGCGCGCCCGCCGGCACCGCGTGCGCGGCGGGCGGCATGGCGCGGGCGAGCGCCGCGACGCGCGCGGCGTCCTCCGGGGCCGCCAGCGACACCGCCCAGCGGGCCTCCGTGCGCCCCCCCGCGGCGCTGGCGGGCACGACGCGGGGCACGACCCGCTCGCGCACCACGAGGTCGAGCGCGAGCTTGCTCGCAAGGCTCCATGCGGCGATGGACGGCGGCGCTCGCCCGAGGTCGTCCTGGGCCATGCTGGCGAGCGCGGCCAGGCCGTCGAGGAGCGCCGCGGCCTCTCCGGTCTTCCTCACGGCGCGGCCCGCCTCGGAGACCACGATCGCCTCCGCCGGGGTCGTCGCGCCGAGCGACCGGGCCGCGAGCCGCGGAGGGGCCGTGTCGTCCCAGAGGAAGAAGCGGAGATCGCCGGGCAGAAAGACGAGCGGCATCGGCGCGCAGATTCATTGCACAACCGGGCAAGACGAAAAGGGTCGTCGCGCGTCGTGAGGTGAAAAAAGCGGTGGGTCGGGCGGGAGCGCACCCGCGGATCAGCGGTTGTGACCCATTCCGGACTCGCCCGGTAAATTACCAGGATTTTTTTGGAACCTCCGATTCACAGGGTCGGTGAGCGTGCCATGGGAAAAAGTCGTGACTCGATGCAATGCGCGCCGTGGTCCGCTGTGGCTGGACGCGCGGAGAGCCTCAGCTGGTCGCCTCCGCCGACATGGCGCAGCCGCTCTGACCGCTCGCGCGGCTGAGCCTCGGGGCGAGCCTTCCCCGGACGAGAACGAAGCAGAGCCTGTTGGGCAATTCTGTTTCGTTGAAATTTTTCACCCTTCGCGGCGCGGCGTGCTGGGCGGGAGCGCCCCCGCGCGCGTCGTCTCCGAGCCAGCCTCGCGCGAGCTCGCCCGTGGACCTCGAGGATCTCCGCGAGCTCCGGCTCGAGGGGATCGAGCGCGCCAGCGCGACGGGAGGCTCCTCTCGAAAAAGAGATGGCCGCCGGTGATTTGGTGAAGGACGGCCCGCCACGCGGCATCCACCAGGCGAGAGAGACCGCGATGCGAACGGTCTCCTCCAGCAAATCGAGAAAATAACGACGATAGACGTCTCGACATACAGCGTCCTGACACACGCTTGATGCAATGCCCCTCCATGATCGGCATCGCATGGCTGTCCCTGCTGCTGGTCCGCACCCGTGAGGCTCCCCATGCCCGACATGTTTGTCGTTCAATCGAGCTCCTTGCCCTCTTCCGCCCAGCTCGTGGCCTTTCACGGTACCGAGGGTATCTCGAAGCTCTATCGCTTTGAGCTCTACTTGACGATGACCAACGACGTCGGCCATGAGGTCGACATGGCCGCGGCCGTGGGCAAGCCGGTGACCATCTCCCTGGACCGGAGCGACGGCGGCGCGCGCTTCCTCCGGAGCGGCGTCCTCGAGAGCATCGAGCTGATCAACGATCTGGCCGGTCGGTGCGTCTTCCGGGCCATCATGGTCCCGCGCCTCGCCCTGCTCACCCTGTCGCTCCACAGCCGTGTCTTCAGCGGGAAGACCATCCCGGCGATCATTCGAGACGTCCTTCAGAAGGGCGGCGTCACGGACTGCGCCTTCCAGCTCCGGGGCGCCTACGGCGCCGAGGAGCATGTCTGCCAGTACCGCGAGAGCGACTATGACTTCATCGCCCGGTGGATGGAGCGCGAAGGCATCTATTATCACTTCGAGCATGGGGAGGGCGGCGAGACGCTGGTGCTGGTCGACGATCGGTCGGCCCATGAGCCCCATGGCGACAAACCGGTCCGTTATTATCCGCAAAGCGGCGGTGCCGACACGGCGAGAGACGCCTTCCGCTCCTTCACGTGCCGGCATGGCGCCGTGCCCGGCTCGGTCCGCCTCAAGGACTATGACTACACCAATCCGGCCGTAGCGGTCGCCGGGCAGTCGCCCGTTTGCGCCAATGGCTTCGGCGAGGTCAGCCTGTACGGCGCGCGGTTCTTCTCACCGCGAGAAGGGGCGCGGCTCGCGCGGATCAAGGCCGAGAGCCTCGCGGTCGCCGGCGTTGTCTACCAGGCGACGGGCGCGGCGGGGACGCTGATCCCTGGGTTCACCTTCGAGCTCGAGGACCATCCGCGGGCCGCGTACAACACGAGCTATCTGACCACCGAGATCGAGCACTGGTCGAACCAGGCCCCCGGCGTGCCCGAGCTCCGGGAGCTCGCGCCGTGGGAGGAAGGCTACCGTATCGAGGCCAAGGCCATCGCCGCGACGGCGCAGTTCCGGGCGCGGCAGGTCACCGAGTGGCCGCGCATCTACGGCACCGAGACCGCGATCATCGAAGGCGCGGCGGTCAGCGACTACGCCCAGATCGACAGCCATGGTCGCTACCGGGTCAAGTTTCACTTCGACGAGAGCGACCTGAGCGGGGGGAAGGCGTCGACCTGGGTTCGGATGCTTCAGCCCCATGGCGGCGGCGTCGAGGGCTTCCACTTCCCGCTGCGAGCTGGCGTCGAGGTCATGTGCGCCTTTGCGGGGGGCGATCCCGACAGGCCGTCCATCGTCGGGGTCGCGCCCAACGCGCTGACGCCGAGCCCGGTCACGGCCGGAAACAGCACACGGAACGTGATCCAGACGGGCGGGCGGAATCGAATCGAGCTGGAGGACCAGGCGGGGCAAGAGCGGATCACGCTGTCGACGCCCCATTCGAACACCTACATTCGAATGGGGGCGCCCAACTCGGCCAACCTCGAGCTCAAGACGGGCGGCGACTTTGGCTCGACCGTCGGAGGCGCGAGCACGAGCACGGTGCTTGGCAACCGATTTTCGTTTACCCTGGGTGCCTCCGAGAGCGTGGTGGCGGGCTTTCGCCTGAATTTCACCGGAGGGTACGTCGGGAACTTCATCGCTGGATGGGCCACCAACGTGATCTGGGGCCGGCGCGACACGCTCATCAAGGGCAATGAATCCACGCGCGTGCTTGGAAACCGAAAAACCCTCATCGCGGGGACCCGAGAGACGACCATCGTTGGCAAAGACACGACCGAGCTCAAGGCCGATCGCAGCGTCACGATCCGTGGCGACAGCGAGTTGACCGTCGATGGGAAGCGCGCTACCGAGATCAACGGCCATGATGAGAGCGAATTCTTCGAAGGGCGAGAGACGACGGTCCACGGACTGAATAAAACGAAGATTTTCGGGCCCCTCGAGTCAGAGGTTACGCTCACGGAAAAAAAGTCGGTCCGCGGGAAAGCCACGGCCGACTTCTTCGCAGGGCGAGAAGTCACGATTCATGCTGGCGGGAGCACCACGAACATCACCGGTAAGGTCGTCACCGAGATTTTCGGCAACCGCGACACTGTGGTCAAAGGAAACAGTGCCAGCAAAGTCGTAGGCAAAGCCGAGAGCGAAGTGACCAGATTGTACAAAACCAAGATCGGAAGACGGGTCGAGGTCATCAGGTCGAGTAAAATAGAGAGAATCGGTGGAGTGGCCTATAAAATCTGCCCTTACGAGGTAAAGAAAGTGAGCGACGCGGTGGATCTCAAGGCGAAGAGGCTCAACTACAACACCGTGTTCAACCGCATCAAGACCGACCTCGATCTCCAGCAGGCGGAGTTGCACCTCATCAAATAGTCCGCCTCCGTCTCGTGGTCGTGGACGCGCATGAAGGCACACGGCCGGGTCGCGCCGCATCCTTCGCAAGCATATTCCAATGGGGCCACGAACCAGCAGCGATTCCATCACAGGGCGACGCTGCTCCAGGACGGCAGAGTGCTCGTCACGGGCGGCGGCGACCACGGGGCGAGCGCGGAGGTGTATGACCCGGCGACCGACGTCTGGACGCCTGTGGCTTCGATGAGCCAGGCACGCTCGGCGCATACGGCCATGCTGCTCCCGGACGCCAGGGTGCTCGTCGTGGGGGGCACCTCCGAGGGCATCTCCCTCGCGACGGCCGAGTTCTACGATCCGGCGAGCGACACCTGGACGCCAGCGGCGGCGATGACCGCCTGGCGGTCTGTAACCAAGGCCGTGCTCCTTGCCGACGGCAGGGTGCTCCTGGCGGGCAATCTGGATGGTCAGTCTTCGCTCGACGATTCGGTCGAGCTTTACGATCCGGCGACGGACATCTGGTCGCCGGGGCCTCCGATGGATCTCCCGATCGCCGACCGCGTGCCCGCGCGGCTGGATGACGGACGCGTTCTGATGGTGGGCGGCGAGCTCGGCAGTGGGTACTACCCGTCCCCCCTCGTTCACCTCTATGTTCCTGGGCAGCGCCCCAGCAGCGGGGTGTGCCAGGCTGGCGTGTGCTTGCAGAGCGCAGGTGGAAAGGGCGGCGCTGGAGGCAGCGACGGCACCACGAGCACGAGCGCTGGCGCCAACAGCGGGACGGGCGAGGGGGGTAGCGCCGGTGACACCGGCGCGCAGAGCGGCGCTGGCGGCGGCTCGCCCAGCAGCGGCAGCGGTGGTTGGCATTGCCAGATGGGGCCCGGAATCCAGGGGACACCCACATGGCTCGTCCTCGCCGGGGGGCTCGCTGCCCTGCGCGTGCGCCGGCGCTCCCCGAGGATCCGCGGCGCTGCGTGAGCCGCTCGCGCAGCCCGACGTGAGGCTCGGTCGACCAACGCGCCCGGCCGAGCGAATTCCAAATACGTTCACGGACCCCCGGAGATTATGGGGATGGTGGAGCCGAGGCAAACTCGGGCATCCGAGGGCGTTGCGAGTGGCACGCCGGGCGTCTGCGTCCATTGAGGTAGGAAAAGTACGACCATGTCAAAGCGCATGAACCGAAGAATTTTCCTCCGGGGGCTGGGCGGAGCTTGCGTCGCGGCGCCGTTCCTCGGCTCGATCCTCGACCGCTCCGTGATGGCGCAGCCGGCCACGCCACCGAAGCGGCTGATCGTGATGTTCACGCCCTATGGCTGCATCACGACGAGGTGGTTCCCGAAGAAGTCACACGGCCCGCTCACCGCCGCGGACCTCCAGTCGACGACGCTCAAGCACCTGGCGCCTCACGTCGACAAGCTCCTCATGCCCCGAGGCATCCGCGCGATGAACGAGTGGACGGCGACGCTGGAGCGGGGGCAGGGGAACGATCCTCACACGCAGGTGGTCGGGTCGTACTTCACCTGCCACCCGGTCACTCCCAACAGCGACGACCCGTTCAGCTTCAACGCCGACACGAAGTTCAACGCCAAACCGACCGGTCCCTCGCTGGACCACGTCATCGCACGACAGCTCAGCCCGCAAGGGACTCCGTTGCTCTTGAACACGGTTGGTCAGAATGAAAACCCTCAGTCGGCGATCTCCTACTCCGCCGCCGAGACACCGTTCAGGGGCCTCAACGCGTCGCAGGTCTTCAGCAGCCTCACGGGCATCTTCGAGCCGGGGAAGCCGACGTCTCCGGACACCTACGCGGCGATGCGCGGCAAGAGCGTCCTCGACATCGTGAAGGATGATCTGCAGAGGCTCGAGCGGTTCGACATGAGCCGTGCCGACAAGCAGAAGCTCGCATCCTGGAAGGAGCTCATCAACTCGACAGGGAACGTGGTGGCTTCCGCGCAGTGCGACACGGCGCTCGCCACGGCGCTCGGCGCGACGCAAGAAAACATCAACCTGTGGGGCACGCCCCCGAGCGGCGACGACAGGCTGACGCGGCGAATCTCGGACACTCTGGACGGAGCGGACCTCTGTTCGAACCTTGCCGTCCTGGCAGCGGCGTGCAACGCGAACCCCGTCATCTTCCTGAAATACCCCGGGAACTACGTCTTCAATGGGCTCGGCGTGAAGCACGAGAGCGCCAGCCTCTCGCGCCGCCTGGACAATGCGGGCATGACGGGCACCTGTCTCCCCGGTGCGATCGACATGCTCCTCACGATCGACGACTACTATGCGAGGAAATTCGCCCACCTCGTCGAGCAGCTGAGCCGCATCGAGGAGGGCGACGGGACGCTCCTCGACAGCTGCGCGGCCGTCTGGTTCCAGGACGTGTCGGACGGCTGCGCCCGCAACCTCAACAACCTGCCGATCGTCCAGGCCGGCAGCGCCGGCGGCTATTTCAAGACCGGCTGGGCCGTGAACGTCGATGACGGCTCGCCCGAACTCACGACCGGCAACAGCGAGATCACGTGTACCGAAGGCACCTCGAACGAGGTCGACGCGATCTCCCAGGAGACGGGGACCGATCCGTCGCTCGCCAACGCGCCCATTAACAAGTACTTCTGCAGCTTGATGAACGCCCTCGGGGTCAAGGCAGGCGCGGATGGTTTCCCGGCACCTGGCGGTTCGGGGCCGGTGACCCACTTCGGCATGTACGACCGGACGGAAGACTTCATCGGCGGCGGGGTCAATCCCCCGACCATCCACGATCCAGGCGAGTTCACCGCGCTCAAGGCGAACTCCTGAGCGTCTCGTTCCCGAGCCTGTCGGCCCGGGGCGGCGCGGCTGCTCGAGATGTCCCCGTCGGTGAGGGGGATGTTATGCTCGCGCGCGTCGAGAAGGCGCGGCGCGGCGCCGTGCCGGGAGGTCGCTGGATGTCATCTGTCAGGGGTTTCACCCTCGAGCTGTCTCGGATCGAGTACGTCGGGCAAGGCCTTGTCCGGCCGGAGTGCGTGATCGTCGAGCCCGGCGGCACGCTCTGGACCTCGGACGCTCGCGGCATCGCGACGCGCATCGAGCCCGATGGCAGGCAGGCGACCCTCGGCCCGGAGGTGCCCGAGCCGAACGGCATGGCGATGGATCGGCAGGGCAACCTCATCGTCGCCAGCATGTCCGGCGGCAAGATCCACAAGCTCCACCGCGACGGCCGGTCCGAGGTCCTCCTCGACTCCATCGACGGCAAGCCGCTCGGCGCCGTGAATTTCTGCTTCATCGACTCGCGGGATCGCCTCTGGATCTCCGTCACGACACGGCATCTCCCGTGGTGGCCCGCGGTCGTGGGCAGCATCCGCGACGGGTACATCGTGCTCGTCGACGAGAAGGGCGCCCGCATCGTGGCCGACGGCCTCAGCTTGACGAACGAGGTGCGCCTCGACGCCGCCGAGCGGTTCCTGTACGCCGTCGAGACCGTCCCCGGCCGCCTCCTCCGGTTCCCGGTGCGCGACGACGGCAGCCTCGGCGATCCCGAGCAGTTCGGGCCCGATAACCTCGGCATCGGCGGGTACATGGATGGCTTCGCCTTCGACGCCGAGGGCAACATCTGGGTGGTGGCCGTCTGTCGCAACGGCCTCGGGGTGATCTTCCCCGACGGCAGCTACCAGACCGTCTTCGAGGATCCGCGCCCTGCGGTCCTCGAGACGATGACCCTGAAGCAGAGGAACGGCACCATCGAGCCGGCCGATCTCGGCGCATGCGCGGGAAACACGCTGCAGCTGCCCACGAGCATCGCGTTCGGCGGCCCCGATCTCCGCACGTGCTACATGGGGTCGCTGGCGATGCCCCACCTCCTCACGTTCCGCGCGCCCGTGGCGGGGCTCCCGCTCGCGCACATGCGGTGATCGGGTTCATGCAAAAGGCTCTCCCTGTGGGTGAGTAGACCTCGTCGCCCACCACCGGGTTCCCGCGGAGGGGCAGCGCGCCGCGGCCGAGCCGAGGGGCTCAGTCGCAGGCCTCCACCGCGCCTAGAAATATCTTGCTCCAGGCGTGACGCCGGTGCGACGCTGGAAGCATCCACCAGGAAGCGACCGGAGGTGCGATGTCGCTGCACACGACTGCTCCCGCGAACACGGAAGTTCGCGCCGCGCGGTCGTTCTGCCGGGGTGATCTGACATGGAATCAACGGTCCTTCATCTGGGTGCAGGCTTCACGGTGCACGCTGCGAGCGGCACCCCCTTCGGCGCGCAGGTGGCGGTCAAGCAGCCGGCCGGCGAGCTCGTCACCGAGCGCCAGGAGGCGGCGCTCGACAACGAGTTCGAGCTCCTGCGCGGGCTCTCCGTGCCCGGGATCCGCAGGGTGTACGGGCGCGGTATCGTCGATGGCAAGCCGGTCCTGTACCTGGAGCTCTTCGACGGGCTCACGCTCAGGCGCTTCGTCGCCGAGCGCCGCCCGGCGCTCCGCGAGCGCGTCGAGATCGCGGCGTCGATCGCGCGCGCGCTGGCCGGGCTGCACCAGGCAGGCATCATCCACCGGGATCTGAGCGGCGCAAACGTCCTCGTCGCGCCGGACACCCGGCAGATCTGCGTCATCGATCTCGGCCTGGGCGTGCGCGGCGCGGCGCTCGAAGGCGGCCTCTTCGAGCCGGGCGGGACGCTGGAGTACATGGCCCCCGAGCAATCCGGGCGCACCAGGCACAGGCTCGATCACCGCGCGGATCTCTACTCGCTCGGCATCCTGCTCTACGAGCTGTTCGTGGGTGAGCCGCCCTTCGTGTCGGAGGATCCGCTCGATCTCCTCCACCGACACCTCGCCGAGCGCCCGCCGCCGCCTGCGCAGCGCGATCCCTCCTTGCCAGCGCCGCTCAGCGAGCTCGTGATGGCGCTGATCGAGAAGGATCCGGACGCGCGGTACCAGTCGGCCGAGGGCGTCGTTCACGATCTGAGCCGCTGCCTGGAGCAGCTCGACGCGCGCTCCGCGATCGCGCCGTTCCCGCTGCGCCGCGCCGATCCCGCGCTCGCGCTGAGCGCCCCGCCGCGGCTGTACGGGCGCGACGAGGAGCTCTCGGCGCTCCGCGCCGCCTTCGAACAGAGCGCTGCCTCGGCCCAGGTCGTGCTGATCGCCGGCCACTCCGGCATCGGAAAGACCGCGCTCGTGGAGCAGCTGCGCGAGGAGGTCACGGCGGCCGGCGGCGCGCTGGTCACGGGCAAGTGCGAGCAGTACGCGCGCGCCGCGCCCTACGGCGTCTTCGTCCGGGCCATGGCGGCGATCTCCGCGCGCGCTCTCGGCCTGCCCGCGCAGGAGTACGCGCGAACGCAGGAGGCCGCGCGGGCCGCGGTGGGGGATCTGGGGCAGGTGCTGCTCGCCGTGATGCCAGGCCTCGCGCCGCTGCTCGGGGAGCCGAAGGGCGCGCCGGTGCTGTCCGGTCAGGAGGCCCAGAACCGCTTCAACCTCCTCTTCTCCCGCCTGCTAGGGGCGCTGCTCAGCCCCGATCGGCCGCTCGTCCTGTTCCTGGATGATCTCCAGTGGATCGACGCCGCGTCGCTCGGGCTGCTGAAGCACGTGCTCGGCGAGGACCGACCGCCGGGGCTCATGCTGCTCTGCGCCTACCGCGACAACGAGGTCGATGCATCCCACCCGCTCCGCGTCGCCCTGGACGACCTCGAGCGGCGCGGCGTCCCGGTACGGACCGTGGCGCTCCGCGACCTCGACCCCGCGCACGTCCGCGCGCTCCTCGCCGACACCTTCGCGCCGTGGGCGGCCGGCGCCGACGTCGAGCAGCTCGCCGCGGAGCTCCACCGGAGGACCCAGGGCAACCCGTTCCATGTGCGCTGCGCGCTCCGGGACCTCATGAGCGCGGGGTGCATCCGCTTCTCGTCCAGCGGCGGCGGGTGGACGTGGGAGGCGGCGGCGCTCGATCGGCTCGCCGTGACGGAGAGCGTGCTCGAGCTCCTGGCCCGCAAGCTCGCGGAGCTCCCCGCCCGAGCGCGCGAGGTCCTGGCCGTCGCGGCGTGCGTCGGGGATCGGGCGCCGCTGCCGCTCCTCGGGGCGGCGCTGTCGTGCTCCGCCGCCGAGATCGACGAGGCGCTCTGCGCCGCGGAGCGCGAGGGGCTCCTGCGCGCAGGCTCGGGCGAGGTGCGCTTCGCCCACGACCGCATCCAGCAGGCCGCCCGCTGCCTGCTCGCCGAGGAGGAGCAGCGAAGGTGGCATCTCAGGCTCGGGCGGCTGCTGCTCGCAGACACGCGGGGTGACAGGGGTGAACCGGCGAGCTTCGACGCCGCCGACCACCTCGGACGGGCGATCGACCTCATCGACGCTCCCGAGGAGCGCCTCCTCGTCGCGCGGATCGAGCTCGCCGCCGGGCAGCGCGCCTTGCACGCCGGCGCCCCGGAGCAGGCGCGCGTCTTTCTATCGAGCGGCGCCGCGCTGCTCCCCGCGGACGCCTGGACGGCGCTCCCGGAGCTCGCCTCCGCGCTGCACCGCGCGCTGATGGAGGCGGAGTTCCTGACGGCGCGCTTCGAGCGCGCCGACGCGATCTTCTCGCTTCTGCTCGCGCGCGAGCCCTCGCCGGTCGCCCTCGCGGACGCCTACTACCTGCACATCATGCAGCGGACGATGCAGGGCCGGTACGTCGACGCGCTCGTCGCCGGGCGGACGATCCTCGGCGCGCTCGGGTTCGATCTGCCCGAGTCGGTCACCGCCGCGGAGCTCGAGCGGGATCTCGGGCGGCTCGAGGAGCGGCTCCGGGGCCGCGATCTCCAGGCGCTGCTCGACGCACCGGCCGTGGAGGACGAGCGCATCCGCAAGGCGGCGACGATCTGCGGAGCCATGTGCCCGACCGGCTTCTTCGTGGACCCGCTGTACAACGGCGTCCTCGGCCTCCTGGCGTGGAACATCGTCCTCGACGCGGGCCCATGCCGCGGCCTCGGCTTCCCGATCGCGACGACGACGCTCATGTACTATCTCCTGCGGAACGACTACCGCACCGGGGATCTGTCGGCGCGCTTCGGGATGGATCTCGCCGCGCGGCTCTCCGATGGGCTGGATCAAGGCAATTGCGCCCATATCTACGCGCTGTTCACGAGCCATTGGTCTCGCCCCCTCTCGGACGCGTTGCCCGTGGCGCGGCAGGCGTTCTCCTCGCTGCTCGAGAGCGGGAACGTCCAGATGGCGGGCTACACGTTCTTCAGCACGCTGGGCGCGACCTACGAGAGCGGCGCCCGGCTCACTGACGTCCAGGAGGAGGCGGAGCGGGCGCTCGCCTTCGTGCAGAAGACGAACAATCGCCATGCGTTCGGCGCGTTCGTCGTCTTCGCCCGGCTCGTCGCGGCGCTCGGGAGGCCCGACGGGTGCGTCGCCTCCTTCGACGGAGACGGCTTCTCGGAGCGAGCGTATCTGGCGCAGATCGGCCAGAACCAGATGGCGCTCGCCTACTATCATATCTACAAGCTCGTCCTCTGCTATCTCCTGGACGCCCAGGAGGATGCCTGTCGCCACGCGGAGCGCGCGACCGAGCTCGCCCCGTTCATCACCGGCTTCCTGCCGGTCGTCACGGCGAACACGTATGCTTCGCTCGCCTTTCTGCGCAGGGCCGAGGCGGCGGGCGCGGCGGAGCGGCCCGGGTGGCTCGAGCGCGTCGCGGAAAGCCAGCGGCAGCTCGGCGCCTGGGCCGCGAACGCCGCCGAGAGCTTTGGCCACCGTCACGACCTCGTCGAGGCGGAGCGCTTGCGGCTCTCCGGGGAGCACTGGGCGGCGCTCGATCTGTATGACCGGAGCATCGAGAGGGCCGGGGCGAGCGGGCAGATCCCGGAGGGGGCGCTCGCCTGCGAGCTCGCGGGGCGGCACCTCCTCGCGCTGGGCAAGGCGCGGCTCGCGCAGCCGTACTTCATCGAGGCGCTCCACGGATATCGCCGCTGGGGCGCGCGCGCCAAGGTCCAGCAGCTCCAGGCGACGTACGCGTCGTTGCTGCGGCGGCGCTCGACGAGCGTCGTGCCCCCGAGCGCCGCGCCGGGCCCGGCGACGGCGGGCAACGTCACCACGGAGCCGCTGTCGCCGAAGCTCGACGTCGGCTCCATCCTGAAGGCGGCCCGCGCCATCGGGAGCGAGATCGTCCTCGATCGCCTGCTCGATCAGCTCATGCGGGTGCTCCTCGAGAACACCGGGGCGGAGCGCGGCCTGCTCCTCTTGCCGCGGGGGGGCGAGCTCGCGGTGGCCGCGTCGCTCCGGGTCGGCGAGGGCGATCCGGCCCTCGGGTACTCCGCCGCGGTGGCGAGCTACGTGGAGCGCACCCGCGAGCCGCTGGTCGTGGACGACGCCGCCGCGGATCCGCGCTTCGCCGGCACGTTCGGCGCGGCCGCCGGCCCGCGCTCGCTCCTCTGCGCGCCGCTCCTCGACCGGGGCGAGCTCGTCGGGCTCGTGTACCTCGAGAACAACCTCACGACCGGCGCGTTCACCCCGGATCGGCTGCACGTCACGAGCCTCCTCGGGGCGCAGGCAGCGCTGTCGATCAACAACGCGCTGCTTTATGCGACGCTCGAGCGCAAGGTCGAGGAGCGCACCGCCGAGCTGCGCGAGAGGAACGACGAGCTCGAGCGCAGCAAGCTGCTGCTCTCCCAGCTCGCGGACGAGCTGTCCACGCCGCTCATCAAGCTCGGCGACCGGGTGCTCATGGCTCCGCTCATCGGGGGCGTCGACGACGCGCGCGCGGAATCCATCATGGATCGCGTCCTGTCCGCGATCTCCGCAGGGAACGCCGCCCACGTGATCCTCGACGTCACCGGCGTCTCGAGGATGGACACGAGCACCGCCAGCCACCTCGTGCGCCTCGTCCGCGCGGCCGGTCTCCTCGGCGCCGAGGCCATCCTGGCCGGCGTCCCGCCGCGGGTGGCGACGTCGCTCGTGTCGCTCGGCGTGGATCTGTCAGGCGTCTGTACGGTGCGCGACGTCCAGGCGGCGCTCGCGCGCTGCTATCGGTCGGGCTTGCGCTCCGTCGGATCGCGGGGCTGATCTCCCAGCCACGGAGCCACGTCCAGCCACGGAGCCACCCCATGCCTCGTGTTCACCTCGTCACCACCGGCGGCACCATCGCGAGCCGCGTCGACCCGAAGACGGGCGCCGCCGTGCCCGCCGTCCGCGCGGAGGAGCTCGTCGCCGACGTGCCCGCGCTCGGTCGCATCGCGGAGATCGCGGTCACCGAGTTCTGCCTCGAGAGCAGCTGGAACCTCGGCCCGGACAGGATCGCGGCGCTCGCGCGCGCCGTGCGCGATCTTCAGGGCGACCCCGAGGTGACCGGCGTCGTCGTCACCCACGGCACGGACACGCTCGAGGAGACGGCGTTCGCGCTGGATCTGCTGCTCGACGGGGACACCCCGGTGGTGCTCACCGGCGCGATGCGGGACGCGAGCACCGCGGGGACCGACGGCCCGCGCAACCTCGTCTCGGCCGCGCGGATCGCCGTCGAGCCGTCAGCGCGTGGGCTCGGCGTGCTCGTCGCGCTGAACGACGAGCTCCACGCCGCGCGGTGCGTGATGAAGACCCACACGACCGCGCTCGGCGCGTTCGCCTCGCCGGGCGTCGGGCCGCTCGGCTGGGTCGACGGCGAGGGCGTCCGCGTCCACGCGCGCCCCGCGAGGACGCCGACGCTGCCGCTCGCGCCGCCCGAGCCGCGGGTCTACCTCGTCAAGATGGCGTCCGGGATGGACGATCTCCTGCTGCGCGCGATCCTCGAGGCCGGGGCGCGCGGGGTGGTGGTCGAGGGCTCGGGCGCGGGGAACGTCTGCGGGAGCTGGGAGGGGGCGATCGGCGCGCTGGTACAGGCCGGCACGCCGGTGGTGCTGAGCTCGCGCTGCCCCGGCGGGCGGGTCACGCCGACGTACGGCGCGCCCGGCGGCGGGCGGCGGCTCCGGGATCTCGGGGTGATCGCCGCGGGCGCGCTCTCGGGGCCCAAGGCGAGGCTCGCGCTGATGTTCGCGCTCGGGGCGGGGCTCGACGGAGCGGCGCTACGCGCGTATTTCGACCGGCTTGCCGGGTAGACCCTCGCTCTTCGCGCCCGGTTGCGGGCCGCGCCGCTCGTCGCCGGCGCTGCTCACCGCCTGCTTCCGCTTCAGCTTCTCCTCGACCCGCGTGCCCTTGAAGAAGCTCGCGTTGGCCTCGGTGTAGAGCTTGTACGGGTTCTCGAACACATACGCCTTGAAGTCCTCGGCGCTGAGGACGCCCTCCTCCACGAGGCGAAAGCTCTCCGCGAGCGCCTCGGTCAGGTCGGGGACGTCCCAGTGGCCGACGTCGGAGGAGTAGATCGCGTTGATCTTCACGCCGAGCGGGTTCGCCTTGGCGTTGAACGCAGACGCGATGGTGCGGTCGTCCGACTCGGATCCGAAGAAGAAGTTGTTCACCCAGCGGTCGCGGATGTCCTCGATCTTCTCGATGCCCGCGGCCGCGAAGTCGTTGCGGTATTCCGGCGCGGGCTGGCGGGCGTCGCTCGTGTACCCGGCGCCCAGCGTGTCGGCGATCAGCTGCTCGCCCTCGATGGATCGCCCCTTCGCGAGATCCGCGCCGTACCGCCGGAAGAGCTCGGTGAAGAGCGCGCGATCGGTCGCCGCGGGATCGTAGTGTTTGAGGCCCTCCGGGCCGCGCTTCTGGAAGCGGTCGACCAGGTGGATGTAGACCCGCGCGCCCCAGTCCGCCCCGCCTTCGAGCATGCCGATGCGGAGCCCGGGGAAGCGGCGGGTGACGCCGCCGAAGAACAGCGCCTTGGCGAACGCCTCCGAGCCGTCGGCGAAGTGGCCGACGTGGTTGTTCATGTAGTTGCTGATCGACGAGCGCCCTGTCCAGCCCTGGCTCCCGTAGTGGGTGAGGACAGGCACGCCGAGCTCGACCACCTTCGCCCAGAAAGGATCGTAGTTGTACTCGCTGTCGATGCCGTAGAAGTCGATGTACGTCGCGTACTTCGCGATCTCCGGGTGGTGCGCCGGCGGGTACTTCTCCGCGATCGCCTTGATGGGGCGGCGCACGCCGCCGGCGATGTTGATCGCCTTGAGCCCCAGCTTCTTGACGGCGAACTCCAGCTCTTCGATCCCCTCCTCGGGCGTGTTCAGCGGGATGCCGGCGACCGGGGTGAGGCGGTCGCTGTACTTGCGAAACAGCTCCGCGTGGTAGTGGTTGATCGCGCGCTGGAGCGCCTGCCGCGCGCCCGGGTCCTTCACGGCGAGCGGCGCGAGGGTGTTGTTCGGGAACAGCACCGAGTAATCGGAGCCTTGCTCCTCCAGGCGCTCGGCGAGCAGCTCCGGCAGGTGATACGTGGCCACGTCCAGCGTGTTGCGCGTCACCCGCGCCCACCACGGCGACCTGACGGTGCGATAGTGCTGCCGCTCCTCGGGTGTCTGGCTGTACCAGTCCTTGCCGCTGCTGTTCTCGGCGTTGCGGCGACGGGAGCTCAGCGCCTTGCGCAGGTCGTCGACGAGCTTGGCGCCTCCGTACGTGGCGACGAAATCCTCCAGCGCCGGCGAGTAATCGTTGGTGTGGATGTCCGTGTCGATGACGGGGTAATCGAGCTTCTCCTTGACAGCCACGGAGGGCGAGGCCTTGAGACGAGCGATACGGTCAGTCATGAAAGACTCCGGAGAGGGTAAAGAGGGTAAGGGCGCGCCGATGTCGCCGGTGTGAGAACGATGGCCTTGTTGGCGCGCGGCACTCTGCAACCTGCGTGCCCTGACGCCGCTGCCCCGATGTCGCTCCTTGACCGCTGATCTCGGCGCCTCTCCGGCGCGCTCCCCCCGCGCGTTGCTCGGAATCGAGCACCGATTCAGCGCGGCTGCTTCTTCAGCAACACTCATTCAGCAACACTCAGACCATCGTGTCGCGCACGGATCCGGGCGCGCAGCGGCTCCCTCGACAGCAGCCTCGCGGCGCCCAGCTCCGCGTGCCAGCGATACGCCAGCACCGCGCGCCCCCACCTCGAAAGTCGAGGCGACGAAAGACAAGCAGCTCAGGACCACATGGCGCGATCCGTCGCAGATATCAGCGGCGCATGGAGGCAGGGGCCAGCGCCGCGACGCCGCGCAGATCGAGCTCGGGTGTCCAGATGGGCGCGTGGTGCGCACCGAACAGCGCGGCCTGACCTCCCTGCGAGTGGCCGACGATCGTCCTCGGCACGGGCGACCTATGCCCGCCCACGCAGGGACTCCTCACGGAAAAGGACCGAGAGCTCTCGCGGCGCGTCAGCAAGTACTGGCTCCAGTTCGCCCGCACCGGTACGCCCAGCTGCGCGGGGAACCCGGCCTGGGAGCAGCACAAGGAGGGGCAGGACAGGACGCTGCTCCTGGGGGAGACGATCGAGCTCAAAACCGACTTCGTGCCGGCGAAGCACAAGCACATGGCCGCTTTCCAGGCGACCCGCGTGTGGAACGACTGGATCGTGGCGCTCCCGTGAGGAGCCGCGCCCGACCACGCGCCGTGGTGACGCTGGAAAGGTAGGTCGTGGTCACGTCCGGCGGGCCGGGGATGTTTGAACCCCCGGCCCGCCGTCGCCAGGGCGCCGACGCGGCCCGCCGGGCTCACCCTGCGGGAGGCGCGTCCTCGTCCCAGGCCGGCAGCAAGCAGCGGAACGTCGCCCCCTCGCCGGGCCTGCACTCCGCCCACAGGCGGCCTCCGTGCGCCTCGATGATCGAGCGGCTGATGGCGAGGCCCACGCCGAGCCCCTGCGCCTTCGACGTGAAGAACGGCTCGAAGACCCTCTCGATGTCCTCGGGCGGGATGCCCTCGCCGGAGTCCGCCACGGAGAGCTCCAGGCAGCCCGCTCCGCCCGACTGCGCCCGCACCACCACGACGCGCGCGCCGGGCGGGCGGCGGGACACCGCGTCGAGCGCGTTGACGAGCAGCTGCAGGAGCACCTGCTGGAGCTGGGCCCCGTCTCCCCGGGCGCGCGGCAGGCCCGGCGCGAGCTCGAGCCGCACGGTCGCGCCCGCGCGGCGCGCGGCGCTGGCCACGAGCTGGATCACCTTGCGGACGAGCTCGCTCAGGTCCAGCGCGGCCACGCTGAGCTCGCCCTCGCGGAGCACCGCGTGCATCCGCTGGATGACCTTCGCGGCGCGCCGGTCGTCCGCCACGATATCGTCGAGCGCGGCGCGCGTCTCGGCAATGTCGGGCGGGGTCTGCGCGAGCAGCCGCAGCGCCGCCTGCGCGTTGCTCAGGATGGCCGCGAGCGGCTGGTTCAGCTCGTGCGCGAGCGAGGCCGCGAGCGCGCTCATCGCCGAAACCCGGTTCAGGTGCGCGAGCTCGTCCTGGGCCCGTTGCGCCTCGAGCTCGGCGGCCCGGTTCAGCTCGAGCTTGCGCTCGAGGCGCCGGCCCTCCGCGCGCAGCGCCTCGGTCCGCCGCGTCACCTCGCTCTCCAGCGAGGACTGGACCCGCGCGAGCTCCTCGCCCATCGCCGAGAGCGCCCGCGCCGCCGCGCGCAGGGCGAGCTGCGTCCGCACGCGGGCCACGAGCTCCTCGCGCAGGTACGGCCTGGTCACGCAATCGACCGCGCCGAGCTCCAGCCCGCGCGCCCGGCTCGCCGTATCTGCAAGAGCGGTCATGACGAGGACGGGGATCTCGTGCGTCGCCGGATCCGCCTTCAGCCGGCGGCAGACCTCGAGGCCATCCAGGCCCGGCATCTCCGCGTCGAGCAGGACCAGATCAGGCACCTCGCCCCGGATCTGCGCGAGCGCCGCCTCCCCGTCGCCGGCCACCGCGATGTCGAACGGCTGGCCCGCGAGGGCCTCCGAGAGCAGCTCGAGGCTGCCGGGGTCGTCGTCCACGAGCAGGACGAGCGCGGGGCGGGCCGCCGCCAGCCTGGCGCCGGAGGCCAGCGGGTTCGCGGGCGCATCCAGCGCGCCGCCGCCGTCGCTCCGCTCACCGATCTGAGCGTGGGATGGTCGTGCTGCCATGGCGGAACCGAGCCTCGTTGGATCTGTGACAGCAGCCCTCGCCGCCTGCAATCGGACCATGGTCCCACAGCGAGACGTCCCGCTCCCCTCAGGCTCAGGACTACCCCGCGGGGCGCGCGCCCTGATCCCAGGCCGGGAGCGCGCAGCGGAACGTCGCCCCCTCGCCGGGCCTGCACTCCGCCCACAGCCGCCCACCGTGCGCCTCGACGATCGAGCGGCTGATGGCGAGGCCCACGCCGAGCCCGTGGGGCTTCGACGTGACGAAGGGCTCGAAGATGCGCTCGAGATCCTCGGGCGCGACGCCATCGCCGGAGTCCGCGACCGACAGCTCGACGTGGCTTCTGTCGGCCGGGCGGGTGCGCACCACCACGAGGCGCGCTTCGGGGGGACGGCGGGAGACCGCGTCGAGCGCGTTGACGAGCAGGTTCAGCAGCACCTGCTGGACCTGGATCCCGTCGCCACGCACGTGGGGCAGGCCCGACGCGAGATCGAGCCGCACGGTCGTGCCCGCGAGGAGCGCGGCGCTGGCCACGAGCCGGACCACCTCGCGGGCGAGCTCGCTCAGGTCCATCGCGGCCACGCTGAGCTCGCCCTTGCGGAGCATCGCGCGGATCCGCTGGATGACCTGCCCGGCCCGGCGATCGTCCGCCACGATGTCGGCGAGCGCCGCGCGCGCGTCGGCGATGCCCGGCGGGGTCTGCGCGAGCAGCCGCTCCGCGGCCTGCGCGTTGCTCAGGATGGCGGCGAGCGGCTGGTTCAGCTCGTGCGCGAGCGAGGCCGCGAGCTCGCTCACGGCCGAGACCCGGTTCAGGTGCGCGAGCTGGTCGTGGGCCGTCTGCACCTTGATCTCGGCGGCTCGGTTCAGCTCGAGCTCGCGCTCGAGGCGCCGGCTCTGCGCGCGCAGCTCCTCCGTCCGCCGCGCCACCTCGATCTCCAGCGACGCCCGGGCGCACGCGAGCTCCTCGTTCTTCTCCGAGAGCGCCCGCACCGCCGCGGAGAGCTCGCTGGCCGCCGCGCGGATCGACAGCTGCGTCCGCACGCGGGCCACGAGCTCCTCGCGGACGAACGGCTTGGTCACGTAATCGACCGCGCCGAGCTCCAGGCCGCGCACCCGGCTCGCCGTGTCCGCGAGCACGGTCATGAAGAGGACCGGCACGTCACGCGTCTCCGGGGCCGCCTTCAACCGGCGGCAGACCTCGAAGCCGTCGAGGCCCGGCATCACCGCGTCGAGCAGGACGAGATCGGGCAGCTCGCGCCGGATCTGCCGGAGCGCCATGTCCCCGGCGGTCGCCACCGCCAGGGTGAGCGGCAGGCCCGCGAGGGCTTCCGAGAGGAGCTTCAGGCTGGCGGGGTCGTCGTCCACGAGCAGGACGAGCGCGGGGCGGGCCGGCGCCATGGTCAGAACAGGGGAGTGCGCGACGCGCGGCGCGTCAAGCGGCTCGGTGCCGTCCGCCTGTCCGCTGTTGACGTCCCCGCCGGCTTGGGATCACCTCGCGGGGCGCGCGCCCTCATCCCACACGGGCAACGTGCAGCGCAGCGTCGCCCCCTCGCGGGGCCGGCACTCGGCCCAGAGGCGGCCTCCGTGCGCCTCGACGAGGGAGCGGCTGATGGCAAGGCCCAGGCCGAGCCTCTGGGTCTTCGTCGTGAAGAAAGGCTCGAAGATCCGCTCGAGGTCCGTCGTCGGGATGCCCTCGCCGGAGTCCGCCACGGAGAGCTCGATGAGGCCTGCGGCGCCCAGCCGCGCTCGCACCACGACGAGGCGCGCTTCGGGCGGGCGGCGCGATACCGCGTCGAGCGCGTTGACGAGGACGTCGATGAGCGCCTGCTGGATCTGGATGCGATCGCCTCGCACACGCGGCAGGTCTGGCGCGAGCTCGATTCGTACGGTCGCGCCCGCGAGGAGCGCGCCGCTCGACACGCTCCGGGTCACCTCGCGGACGAGCTCGCAGACGTCCAGCGCAGCCGCGCTGACGTCACGCCTGCGGAGCATCGTGCGCATCCGATGGACGAGCATCCCGGCGCGGCGATCGTCCGCCACGATATCCTCGAGCGCGGCGCGCACCTCGGCGAGATTCGACGGGGTGCGCGAGAGTAGCCGCTGCGCCGCCTGCGCGTTGCTCAGGACGGCGGTGAGCGGCTGGTTCAGCTCGTGCGCGAGCGAGGCCGCGAGATCCATCGAGGCCCGGGCGCGCGTGAGCTCGTCGTTCTTCTCTGAGAGCGCGCTCTCCGCGGCGGAGAGCGCGCTCGTGGCTGCGCGCATCAAGAGCTGCGTCCGCACGCGGGCCACGAGCTCCTCACGGACGAACGGCTTGGTCACGCAATCGACCGCGCCCAGCCCGAGCCCGCGCTCCCTGCTCGCCGTGTCGGCGAGCAGGGTCATCAAGAGGATCGGGACCTCGCGTGTCGCCGGCTCCGCCTTCAGGCGCCGGCAGACCTCGAACCCGTCCAGGCCCGGCATCACCGCGTCGAGCAGGACGAGATCCGGCACCTCGCATCGGACCTGCCGGAGCGCCATCTCTCCATCGATCGCCACCGCGATGGAGAGTGGCTGACCCGCGAGGGCTTCCGAGAGCAGCCCGATGCTGCCGGGGTCGTCGTCCACGAGCAAGAGGAGCGCGGGGCGGTCCAGGGCCTTGGCGGGAGCAGAGGACAGCGCGCCGTCGGAGGCGTCATGCTCTTCGCCTGCGTCATGCCCGCCTGCCGTGGACGCCCTCATGGGACCGTGGATGGGATACGATCGCGGCCATGATCGCGACCGAACCCACGGTGTTTGTGGTGGACGATGATGCCTCGGTGCTGCGCGCCATGGACCGGCTGCTGCGCGCGGCGGGCTATGCGGTGGAGGCGCACGCGTCGCCCGCCGCGTTCCTGGAGGGCGCGCCCTCGGAGCAACCGGGCTGCGTGGTGGTCGATCTGCGCATGCCCGGCTTGAGCGGGCTGGAGCTGCAGGAAGCGCTGGTGCGCCGGGGATGTCTGCTCCCGATCGTGTTCCTGACTGGCCACGGCGACGTGTCGAGCTCGGTGCGGGCGATGAAGACGGGCGCGATCGACTTCCTCACCAAGCCCTGCGACGACACCGTCCTGCTCGCGGCCGTCGAGCGCGCCATCGCACGCGACGCCGCGGTGCGCGCGGCGCGGGGTGAGCAGCAGTCGCTCCGGACGCGCTTCGATGCGCTCACCCAGCGCGAGCGCGAGGTCTGCCTGCGCGTGGCGCGGGGCCTCATGAACAAGCAGATCGCCGAGGAGCTCGGCGCGGCGGAGAAGACGATCAAGGTGCATCGCGGTCGGGTGATGGAGAAGCTCGGCGTGGCGTCGGTGGCGGAGCTCGTGCGGCTCGTGGACCGGCTCCAGGGCCCTGATCCCTGATCTGTGACAGCGCGGCCAGCGCCTCTCCTCGGTTGGCCTGGACCAGGGGCGCCGCCTGGAAGGTGGTCGCCTATGACGGCTCGCTCATCACTGGGCAGTCCGTGGATGGCGCGATGTGCTCCTGCCCTCCATGGTTTGGCATACCTTCCATGCTTCACTCGTCCAGGCAGATCCCTGATGGGGCGCGGTCATCCATGGAACTTCAGCCTGACGCCGCCGAGCCCGCCATCAAGGTTGCCGGCGGCGATTGCCGCCGTTGCTACCGAGGACCGTACCCTAACCGGCGCTGGCGCCATCCGCTATAGGACCTTGGTCCCATGGACCGGCGGCCGCGCGTGCCGGTGGGATCAATCCGGGCGGAGGATGCAGAGCGGCGTGCGCGTGTCCGTCCCGTCGTGGGAGGGGCCCGAGGACCAGCTTCTCGTGCACCTGATGGGCGATAGACGTTTCCACGGGTTGCAGCATGAGCGAGACGCTGTTGTCGATGTGGGGTGTGCGCCTGGCGATGGGAGCGAAGAGAGCCGCACCCATGCTCGACTGGATCACGGGTGAGGAGGTTCCCTGTCGATCCGGCGAGGCACGCGACGAGCGAGCCCGCGGGCTTCGTCAAGCGCGGGCGCAGCCCGCAATGCGGTGGTTCTCGCCGGTGTGCGGCGCCGTCCGGAGCCGCCCGTCCGGGGGCGATCGCGCGGCTGGCCTGGACTGCCGCGCTGCCCTCCAGGCACCGGACACGGTCCGGGCAAGGCTGCCGCGCTGCCCTCAAGGCACCGGACACGGTCTGGACGGGGTAGCTGGCTTGCCCTCCGAGACCGGAACCGCTCTTGGCAGGGCAGCCGATCTGCAGCGCCGCGCGCGCGGCGCCGCGCGCGCGGCGCCGCTGGCCGGCGAGCGGGAGGACGCGTTCGTGGAGGAACGCCGGCTGCTGGACGCGGCGCAGGAGCGCCTCTCGGCCGGCGACGCCGCCGGTGGAGCTGTCGCGGCAGGAACAGGCGCTCATGAAACGGTTGACACGCGTGAGGGCGCTGTTCGGCTTACGGCTACCGCTCGACTTTGATCGCTTCGACAATCTGACCAGAAACCTGTAGGTCCACGCGAAGGAATTCGAAGCTGGCTACGGGAAAATTCGAGGTGTAGGACCCTCCAGGCGCAATGTCCCACCAGGCCTCTCCCGAGCCCCTGCCAAAGCTCGGATTCCGTTCTTGCTCTTGCTGGCTCGTCGGAATCTCGTAGCTGTACGGTGCGTAGAGACGCACGGTGTAGCCGGTGCGATTCTCGAAAGGAGGCCGAGCCGGCGCGGCTGTCACCTGGATCCTACCTGATGGAGGGGTACCTGCCACGGTCTGCCGCACCCCCTTTGCGTCGGTGTAGGTGAAGGCGAGGTTGGTATCGGGCTCGAACCAGAAACTGCGGAACGGCTTCACACGTACTTCCTGGCCCGGATAGACGACATCGGTGTTGCTGTCCCATTGTCTGTCGGGGTAGCCATCGTAAGGATAGAGCCGCACGACCCTGTCTGTACCATTGACGACCACTCCCCAGACACGCGCCGTCAGCGGGTCGCCGGGAAACTTCAATGGCACACTGTCCGGTGGATCGATGATCTTCGCGTTGTCGAACTGACTCGAATAACCAAGTGCACCTTTTGCCATACTTACCTCTCTGCCTGGATAGAGATATCGCAGCCGTCGGCGCCGGCCGGAGGCACTTCAATACGGACGGGGCAAATCCGTGCCGCCGTCACGCGCCGGGGTGAGTCGATGCTTGGCTCGTCTCGCACGTCAGTCGAGCGGCCCGACTCGTGATCTTCTTTAGTTCCACTCCTGGGAGGCGTCAAGATGATTGCTCCCCAAACTATAAATCAAGTTGAGATGGTACTCGGCTGCCTCGGTGCGACCATGCCCGCGCTCTCGCAGGGTGCGCTATGTGTCCCGCAGGGCATAGCGATTAAACAATTTCCAGCATGTTTGCCGTTCTTGAGCGTAGCCTTACAGGCTTGTGTCCCCACTATCGAACAGGAGCGCGTCCTTCGTGGTCCGGCGCCGGACCTCGGGGGCGTCATCGCGTGAGCCCAGCTTCACCGGCCTGGCATTGGGGTCGCAGAGCCCTCCCGCGGACCCAAACGGCGTGAATCCCGGCTCGTGTCGAGCACGATACGGATTCGGTCTCAGGACCCTTCCCCACGATGGGCGTCTGCAATTCTTCTCCCAGACTCGGCGCCTTCCTCATCGTCACCTATCCATGATGCGGTTCAATCTCTGTGCACTCTTCCCGACGTGGGCCCAGGCGGCGCCTCAGACGCACGTCATCGGTTCACGACGGACGCTTCGAACGCCATCGTGGCGCTCTCGTGCTTCCACGTCATCCCCGCAGGCGGCGACGCCGAGAAGAAGGCCTAAGAGGAGTGGAACGAGGTGTCGGTTATGCATACGGGTCCTCCGGTGCCTTTGAAAAGGAAAACACGATGTGAATGAGGTAGAGGTCGGCGCCTGGGATCGGCCTCGCAAGGCGTCGAACCTTCCGGCGTCGCTCCCGGAACGAAGACCGGAGCCCTGCGGCGAGCCGAGGTGAACGGATTACAACAGCGCGTCGGCGCTGCCTATGGGACCTTGGTCCTACTTCTTGCCATGCGGGCTGCGGGGGCCATGGGACCAAGGTCCCATAGCGAGGGCCATGACCCGGGGCTACAACCGGCGGGCCTCGCGGCGATGCGCGGAGGCATCAACAATCCACTTGCAAAGAGAGAATCCATGACGTCCAGCGTGACCGTCCCCGACGACGACACATTTTACCGTCCGGATCTGCCGCTCGAAGGCGAGCACGGCGAGGTGATCTGGTCGCGGCCGCTCACGGGCCCGGCGGCGCTCGCCAAGGCGCGGGTCAATCAGCTCGTGCTCTACCGCTCCAGAGACGTCCACGGCAAGGCGATCGCGGTCTCCGGCATCATCGCGCTGCCTCACAAGGCTCCGCCGGAGGGCGGCTATCCGATCGTGAGCTGGGCGCACGGGACGGTCGGCTGCGCGGACACGTGCGCGCCGTCGCGCGACACGATCACGTCGCCGGCGCACCCCTTCAACGAGCACCCGCACGGGCTGCTCACCGCGTTCCTGGACAGGGGCTGGGCCGTGGTGATGACCGACTACGAGGGGCTCGGCACAGGCGGGCTGCACCCGTACCTGCTCGGCGAGTCCGAGGCGCACGGCATCCTCGACATCGCGCGCGCCGCGCGGCGGCTCTACCCGGCGGAGCTCTCGAAGAAGCTCGCGATCGTGGGCCACTCCCAGGGCGGCCAGGCGGCGCTGTTCGGCGGGTACCACGCGCCCATCTGGACTCCCGAGCTCGACCTGCGCGGCGTCGCGGCGATGGCCCCCGCCTCGGGGGTCCACCTCCTCGTCGCCGCCGGCACCACCCTGAACTACGCGCAGCCGGGCTTCGCCTTCACCGCGCTGTTCCTGGCGGGTGCCATCGCCGGCAACCCGAACATCAACCCGGAGGAGCTCCTCACCGTGAAGGCCTACAGCGTGTGGCCCCACATCCACGAGAAGGCGCGGATCGAGCTGGCCAAGGAGGACTCCTGGGGCGGGCTCAAGGGGACCGAGCAGCTGAACCCAGGCCCGAACCCCAGCAAGAAGGCGTTCTTCGACCAGCTCGAGCTCATGAACCCGGCCCTCCGGATCCTCGCCCCCATCCGGATCTCCCAGGGCGCGAAGGATCCCCGCATCCGGGCGGACTTCACGAGGACGCTCCACCACCAGCTCGCCGCGCTGAACGGCCCCGCCAACGTGACCTACAAGGAGTACGAGGAGGTCTCGTCGACGCACGATCCCGTCGAGCTCGGGTTCCACTTCGGCCTGATGGACACGGACCTCCCGAGCCTGACCACGTGGCTGGAGGAGCGGTTCAAGGACGTCGAGGAGGAGCAGACAGCCAGTCCCCGATGAGCGCGCGGCGCGGGCCGCGGGGCGCCGATCTCATCGCGCCATCTCTCTTCAGCTTTTCCCGGGGCGCGCTCCGGCGCGCCAGACGAGCATCAAGAAAACCAAAGGAGACGAATCCATGACAACCAACAGCACGCCGGTCATCACCACGACAGAGGGCCCGGTCCAGGGCGTCGTCGAGAGCGAAATCCTCGTGTTCAAGGGCATCCCCTACGCCGCGCCGCCGGTGGGCCCCCTGCGCTGGAAGGAGCCCCAGCCGGTCGAGCCCTGGAAGGAGACCCGCAAGGCCGACACCTTCGGCAAGGCCTGCCTCCAGCCCACGTATCCCTCCATGGATGGCGCGGGCTCCGTGGGGCCGCAGAGCGAGGACTGCCTGTACCTGAACGTCTGGACGAGCGGCGTGGAGCCCGGCGCGCTCAAGCCCGTGATGGTGTGGATCCACGGCGGCGCCTTCAAGATCGGCGTCGGCAGCGACAAGATGTTCCGCGGGGCTGCCCTGGCCAGGAAGGGCGCCGTGGTGGTGACCTTCAACTACCGCGTGGGCCTCCTCGGGTTCTTCGCCCATCCGGGCCTGGAGAAGGAGCGTCGCCTGGGGCCGGTCAACTTCGGCATCCTCGATCAGATCGCCGCGCTGGAGTGGGTGCAGCGCAACATCGCGGCGTTCGGCGGCGATCCTGGCAACGTCACGATCTTCGGCCAGTCGGCGGGGGGCGAGAGCGTCCTCGCCCTGTTCGCCTCGCCCCTCACGAGGAACAGGGAGCCGGCCCTGTTTCACAAGGGCATCGCGCAGAGCCCCTATGCGATCCCGGAGCAGAGCCGGGAGAAGGCGAACGAGCTCGGGGTCAAGATCGCCAGGGGGCTGTTCAAGCTGAACGGCGAGCATGCGACGGCAGAGGAGCTGCGGGCGGTGCCGGCGGAGAAGTTCTCCGCGAAGTTCATGCCGACCCCGGACAACCCGCGGGGCCAGGTGCCGTTCCTGGGGCCGAGCCCCGTGCACGGCGACGTGGTGCTGCCGACGGGGATCAGGGCCACGTTCGAGGCCGGCGAGCAGGCGCGCCGGCCGCTCGTCATCGGCAGCAACAGCCATGAGACGAGCGTGCTCGACGCGTTCAACATGGATCCGGCGGCGATCATGGCGGCCATCCTCGAGAAGGGAGGGGAGGACGCCGAGAAGGCCCTGGCGTACCTGAAGAGCCTCTACCGCAGCGACCCCGAGGTGACCGACGAGGACCTCGAGGACCCGAGCCGCTTCGCGGGCCTGGTGCTGCGCGACATGCTGTTCACCATGCAGGCCCGGTGGATCGCGGACAAACACTCCGGCGTGGCCGACAGCCGGTGGTACTACTTCAGCTACGTCCCCGAGATCGACCGCGCCGACCAGCCCTTCGGCGTCCCGCACGGCGGCGAGATCCTCTTCCCGTTCGGGGGGATCAGGGACAGGTTCACCGCGGCCGATCGGGCGATGTCCCAGAAGGTCAGCGGATACTGGTTCTCCTTCGCGGAGAACGGCACGCCCGCGGGCGAGGTCACGTGGCCCAAGCACACGACGGGAGGGGGGCTCCGGCAGGACAAGACCCTGAAGCTCGGCGAGCAGATCGTGGTCGCGAACGACTTCAGGAAGATGCGCCTCGACGTGTTCATCGCGATGTACCCGCAGCTCGAGGCGGCGCTGGCAGAGATGTAGCCTCCTGTCGGCCAGCGGCGCTTCCTTCACCAGGCTGCCGAGCTACCGGGGATCTTGGTCCTATGCGAAAATCCTAGTATGCGGCCACATGGCTGGCCGGTCTCCCTCATCACGTGGGCGCCTGCTCGCCGCGCTCGGGCTCGGCATGGCCGTCGCGTCGTCACCCGCGCTCGCCGCCGGCGGCGCGCCCGCGCCCGCCGCGGGCGACCTCCGGGCGCGCGGCGTGCCGTGGATGCGCGTCTTCGACGCGGAGGACGGCATCCCCCAGATCACCATCAACTCCATCGCCTTCGAGCCCGGCGGCCGCCTCTGGGTCGGCACCCAGGGCGGCGCGGCGTCCTACGACGGGCGCCGCTTCACGCCGCTTCCGCTGCCGACCGGCGGGGGGTCGAGCTGGGTGCAGGCGGTCGCCACGGGGCAGGACGGCGCCGTCTGGTTCGGGATGATGACCGGCCAGATCCTCCGCTACGCCGAGGGGCGCTTCACGCGCTTCGGGGCCGCCGAGGGGCTCGCGTCCGAGAGGCCGATCCGGACGCTCCTCGAGGCGCCCACGGGCCGAGGGCGCGCGCTCTTCGCCGGGACGACGGACGGCCTCTACCGGCTCGACGGCGAGCGGTTCACGCGCATCGACCTCGGCCCCGGCTTCGAGCACCCCGACGTGCGCGCGCTGCACCCGACGGCGCTCCCCGGCGGGGAGCCGGCGCTCTGGGCCGGCACGGGCGCGGGCCTCTTCCGCTGCGGCGACCGCGGCTGCGCCCGCTTTGCCACGACCGCGGAGGGGCTGCCCAACGACACGGTCGTGAGCCTGCTCGAGACCGCCGGGGAAGCGGGCGGCCGCGTGCTCTGGGCAGGCACGCGCGCAGGCGTCGCCCGGCTCGCGGGCGGGCGGTGGGAGAGCGTCACCCCGGCGAGCGTGCCGGCGCTGGCGCAGCCTGTGCGGGCGCTCGCCGAGACGGTGAGCGGCACGGGCGCGCGCACGCTCTGGGCCGCCACGTACGGCGGCGGCCTCGCGCGGCTCACGGGCGGGACGTGGACGTCGCTCACGAAGACGAACTCGACCCTGCCGGACGACCACGTGATGGCGCTCGCGGCGACCTCCGAGGCGCACGGCGGGCGTACGCTCTGGATCGGCACCAACGCCGGCGGCCTCGCGCGCCTGCGGCACGACGGATGGGTCGGGTTCACGCAGCGGAGCGCGGGCCTGTCGGGCAGCATCACGTCCCTCGCCGAGGTGCGCGCGCCGGGAGCCCAGGGCGGCCCTCCCGAGCTCTGGGTGGCCCTGAACAACACCGTGGCGCGGTCCTCGGGGCAAGGCTTCTCGCCGCTCGACGCCCCCGAGCTCGCCGGCAAGCTCGGCGACCTCGTGAGCTTCCTCCTGCCGTCTTCGCGCGAGCCCGGGGTGGTCTGGATCGGCAGCGACACCACCGGGCTCCACCGCTGGACCGGCACGCAGCTCACCACGTACACGATGCAGAGCTCGCCGCTCCCTCACAACGGCATCTGGTGGCTGTCCGAGTCCCGCGACGGGCGCGCGCTCTGGATCGGGACGGTCGGCGGGGCCGCGCGCCTCGATGTGGACGGCGCGTGGCAGGTCTTCACGAAGGCGCGGGTGCCCCTCGCGGACGACCACGTGACCAGCATCCTCGAGACCGCGGGCGCGGGCGGGAAGGTCTCCACCTGGTTCGGCACCATGAAGGGGCTCTCGCGGCTCGAAGACGGGCAGTGGCGGAGCTACACCGCGGCGAGCGCGCCGCTCGCCTCGGACGCCATCGGCGCGCTCGCCGAGCTCAGGGACACGCGCGGCGCGCGGGTGCTCTGGATCGGCGCCCAGGGCGGGATCTCGCGCTACGACCTCGACGCGGAGGCGTGGCTCGATCCGCTGAACGAACCGTCCCGGCCGGCGCTGCCGGACGGCATCGTCTACGGCGTGCGCTCGGACGCGCAGGGCCGGGTCTACGCCTTCACCGACCAGGGCGTCACCCGCTTCACCCCGCGCGCACCCACGCCCGACGATCCCGCCGAGCTCGCCGCCTACACCTTCACCACCGACGACGGGCTGCCGAGCAACGAGTGCAACCAGAACGGCTCGCTCGTAGACAGCCGGGGCCGCGTCTGGGCGAGCACGACCGGCGGCGTGGCGGTGCTCGATCCGGCCGAGGAGATCCCGAACGCCGCGCCGAAGCCGCTCGCGCTCGAGGCGCGCGCGGCGGGCGGCGCGCTCGCCCTCTCCCCCGGCGCGTCGCTCGCGTGGGACGAGAACACCGCCTCGTTCGCGTACACGCTGCTGAGCCTCTTCCACGAGCGCAGCACGCGCTACCGCACCCAGCTCGTCGGCTTCGACGCGGCGCCGAGCGCGTGGACCGCGGAGGCGAGCGCGCGCTACACGAACCTCGCGCCCGGCCGGTACACCTTCCAGGTGTGGGGCCGCGATCACGCCGGCAACGTCGCCGGCCCGGCGAGCGTCGCCTTCCAGGTCCGGCCCGCGCCGTGGCGCACGACCTGGGCGTACCTCGGCTACGCCGCGGCGCTCTCCGGGCTCGCCTACGCCGGCATGCGCCTGCGGCTCCGGGCGCTGCGGCGGCGCACGCGCGAGCTGGAGTCGCTCGTGGAGCAGCGCACCGCCGAGCTCACGGCCGCCAGGGACGCCGCCGACGCCGCGAACCAGGCGAAGACCACCTTCCTCGCCAGCATGAGCCACGAGCTGCGCACGCCGCTCAACGGCATCCTCGGTTACGCGCAGCTGCTCCAGCGCTCCGCGCGGCTCGCCCCGGAGGATCGACCCGGCGTCGACGTGGTGCGCCGGTCGGGCGAGCACCTGCTCACCCTGATCGACGATGTCCTCGACCTCGCCCGCATCGAGGCAGGGCGGCTGGATCTCGCGCCGGGCGACGTCCACCTGCCGTCGCTTGCGCGCACGGTCGCGGAGCTGTGCAAGGTGCGCGCGGCGGCGAAGGGGCTCGCGTTCGTGCTCGAGATCGCGGACGGCACGCCGGCGTGGGTGCGCGCCGACGAGAAGCGGCTCACGCAAGTGCTGCTCAACCTGCTCGGCAACGCGATCAAGTTCACCCGCGATGGGCGGGTGACCTTCCGGGTCGCGCCGCGCGACGGACAGGCGCCCGGCGGCGTGCTCTTCCGCGTCGAGGACACCGGCCCCGGCATCGCGGCGGCGGATCTCGCCCGCATCTTCGAGCCGTTCGAGCAGGCCGGCGACCTTCGCGCGCGCGTGGAGGGCGCGGGCCTCGGGCTCGCGATCACCCGCCACATCGTCGACCAGATGGGCGGCTGCATCGACGTGGAGAGCGCGCCCGGCGAGGGCAGCACCTTCACCGTGGCGCTCGACCTGCCCGTGCTCGCCGGCGCGGCGCCGGCCGGCGAGCGGCGCGGGGACGGGGCGATCACGGGCTACGAGGGCGCGCGCCGGGCGATCCTCGTGGTCGACGACCACGAGGACAACCGCGCCTTCCTGCGGGACGTGCTGGTGCCGCTCGGCTTCGAGGTCGTCGAGGCCGCGGGCGGCGAGGCGGCCGTCGCGCTCGCGGCGGAGCGCCGGCCGGACCTCGTGCTGATGGACCTGCGCCTGCCCGATCTCGGCGGCGACGAGGCCGCGCGCAGGATCCGCCGGATCCCGGGGCTCGCCGGCCTGCCCATCGTGGCCACGTCGGCCAGCGTGGAGGCGCCCGAGCGCGCGCGCAGCGAGGCCGCCGGCTGCGACGGCTTCCTTCCGAAGCCGATCGATCTCAGCGCCTTGCTCGAGCAGCTCGAGCGCCGCCTCGCGCTCACCTGGGTGCGCGCGGCGCCCGAGCGCGCACGCGGCGTGGACGGCGTCGCCGACGTCGCTGGCGGCGCCGGCGACGGGGCGTCGCTGCACGGCGCGGTACCCTCGCCGCCCCCGGAGGAGCTCGCGCGCCTCGCCGATCTCGTCGAGCGGGGTCGCCTCCAGGATCTCCTGCAGCGGCTCGCCGCGCTCGAGGCGGAGGATCCGCGGCTCGCGCCGTGGATCCGGGAGGTGCGCGGTCTGGCCGAGGAGTTCCGGGTCCGCGCGCTCGGCGCGCGGCTGGTCGCGGCCGAGCGCGGAGAACAGGCGCCGGCCGGCGGAAGCCGGATCACCGGCGCTGGCGACCCTGGCCCCTGATCCCTTACGATCAGCGGTCGGCCGAATGCGGCTGCAAGGTTTCTGGACGACGCCTATTCGGCGACGACCTCGTCGAGGGTGCGCGCGTTATCGCCCGCAGCAGCCGGCGCTGCAGCGTCGCCGGCTTCCGGCAGGGGTGCAGCCGTGCAATCGCGCGCAGATGGCACCGGTCTGCTTGTTCATCTGAAAACACTCTTCCAGGACGTGGCTCGGCGCGCGGACAAGTCCGCACGCGAGCTCGTACCAGCGCCGCGAGCTCATGCGCCCACAAAAGCACGGAACCATGAACCTGCCAGAGCGAAGCCTTCATTTCCCGCTCAGCCTTAAAGAGCGTCAAATCAGAGTACAAGAGTCGGCTCCAGGCGAGGGCGACCGCATTAAAGTGTGATGTAGCGTGCGACCGACAGGACGCCGGGTCTCACGTGACACCGTGACCTGACTGCCGTTCGCTGGACCCTGTAGAGCGTCAGTAAAAATGGCTCTCCCGCACTCTTGCTGAAGTAGGGAAGCGAGGTCTTCCCCAGCCGTTTGACTCGCCCGGCACCGATCTCCACGCGCTTCGTTGCGATGCTCGGCGCATTACATCAGCTCCCGGCGGGCCGCCATGGGACCAAGGTCCAATCGACGCCCCCGGCGCACGTGTTCTAGACCTTCCGCGCCCTCGACGACGCGCGGACGCCGGCGAGCCTCGCGTCCACTCGCCGGGACTCGACGTCGGCGAGCGCGTCACGACTCGTTGAAGAGCGCGAGGCACCGATCGGCGAGCACGCCGCCGACGAGATCGACGGGCGCGCCGGAGCTCTCGTTCATCCACCGCGCGGGGACGGCCAGCTCGCGCTGCGCGCCGCCCGTCGCCGCCGTGACCTCCTGCATCGTGCAGCCGAAGACGACGCGGCTCACCCGGGCGAGCCAGGCCGCGGTGAAGCACATCGGGCAGGGCTCCACGGTGGTGTACAGCGTGTAGCCGGTGAGGTCCGGCCCGGCGGCCGCGCAGGCGCGGCGGACGGCGCCGACCTCGGCGTGCCACGTGAAGTCGCGCTGGGCGTTCACCTCGTCGGTCGCCTCGGCCACGACGGTGCCGTCGGGGGCGGCCACCAGGGCGCCGAACGGCGGCTCGCCCGCGCGCTGCGCGCCGCGCGCGAGCTCCAGCGCGCGCGCCATGCGCGCCTCGTCGCGGCTCATCGGACGAGCCTCGGGTCGAGCAGCGACTCGGGCGCCGGCGCCTTCTTGACGAGCTTGGACTCGACCGCGAAGTCGACCACCGCCTTCATCGAGGCGTACACGGGGCCGGCCTTCTCCGCCGTGCCGAAGAGCTGCTTGTTGTCGGCCAGATCGTAGATCTTGTCGCCGCCCAGCATGCCCTTCACGTCCTCGGGCGGAGCGCTCAAGTACTTGCCGACGATGGGAATCGCCTTGTCGGGCTCGCCGCGCAGGACGCGCACCCCCTGATCGATGGCGCCGATGAACCTCGAGCAGGCGTCGCCGGACTCGGCGAGCCGCGATCGGCGCACGGCCACCGCGTCCATGATGGTGTCGGGGACGCTGGCGCTCGAGAAGATCACGCGACCGCCGCCCTTGGTCGCCTTGGTGATCCACGGCTCCCAGGTGACCGCGGCGTCGACCTTCCCCGCCACGAACGCGGCCCCGGCATCGTCTGCGCTCATGCTCGTGAGCTTCACGTCGTCCGTGGAGAGCCCGGACTTCTTCAGGCCGGCGAGGAACAGCATGTGATTGACCTCGCCGAGGGTGAGCGCGACCGTCTTGCCCTTGAGATCGGCCATGGACGCGACCCCCTCCTTCGCCACCACCGCGTCCGCGCCGTTCGAGCTGTCGATGAGCGCGATGGCCACGATATCCGTGTCGCCGTTGCCGCTCAGCACGGCCAGGTTCTGCAGGGTCGTCAGGCCGATATCGAGCTTCCCCGCGGCCAGCGCCGGCAGCGTGTCCCCGGGGTTCGAGAACGGCTTGAGCTCGACGTCGAGGCCAGCCTGCTTGAACAGCCCGAGCTCGTTCGCGATGAACACGCCCGCATAACCGATCCACAGGTCGTGTCCCACGGTCAGCTTCACCGGCGCGTTCGCCGCGGCCCCGGGCTTCTCGCCCGGCGCGGCGGCGGCGGGCATCTCGCGCGCTGGCTCGTCCTTCTTCGAGCAGCCTGGCGACAGGAGGAGGCAGGCGAGCGCTGCCCCGAGCTCTAGCACGACGGTCCTTCGGTTCATGGATCCTCTCCCCTCGGCGTATGCGTGAGCCCGAGGAGCAAACGGCGGCGCTGCTCCTCGGGGCGGGCCTTCCCCCGCAGGAGCGAGAGAATATCCCGTTTGAGGCGCAGCAACGCCTCGTCGAGCTTGAGGTCGGGCGAGCGATCCGCCCGGGGTACCGGCACGTCGATGGTGGCCACGACGCGGCCGGGGCGCTCGGAGAAGACCACCACGCGATCGGACAGGATCAGGGCCTCATCCACGTCGTGGGTGACGAAGAGCGTCGTGATCCGGTGATGTCGGATCACATGGAGCAGGAGCCCCTGCATCTCCTCACGTGTCTGGGCGTCGAGGGCGCCGAACGGCTCATCCATCAGCAGCACCTCCGGCTGCGCGGCGAGCGCCCGCGCCAGCGCGGCGCGCTGCTGCATGCCGCCGCTCAGCTCCGCGGGCGCGCCGTCGCGGAAGTCCCACAGATCGACGAGGCGCAGCAGGCGCTCGACGCGGTCCGCCTCTCGCTCGGAGCCGGCCTGCCGCGCCCGGCCGCGGTGGCGGGCCAGCGTCAGCGGGAAGCGGACGTTCTCCCGCACGCTGAGCCACGGGAAGAGTGTCTGTTGCTGGAACACGACGCCGAGCTCGGCGCCGGGGCCGAGGACGCGTTCGCCGCCGAGCGTGACGGCCCCGGTGGTCGCCGGCTCGAGCCCCGCGACGATGTGCAGCAGCGTCGATTTCCCGCACCCGGAGGGGCCCACGAGGCTCACGAACTCGCCCTCGCCGACATCGAGGTCGAGCGGGCAGAGCGCGCTGGTCTCGCCGCGGCGGCCGGCGTACGCCTTGCTGACGCCGCGCACGGAGAGCGTCACGCGTCGCGCCCCCTGGCCCAGCGGAAGAGCCGGCGGTGCGCTGCGCCGAACGCCCAGTCGAGCCCCAGGCCGATCGCGCCCAGCACCGCCAGGTACGCGTAGATGCTGGGCGTCTGGATGAAGCGATAGAACCTGAGGACGCGGAAGCCGAGGCCCTCGGTGGCGGCCACGAGCTCCGCGACGACGACGTAGCTCCACGCCCACCCGTTGCACATGCGCAGCGCGCTCCAGATGCCGGGGAGGGCGGCCGGGGCCAGCACGCGCCAGACGATCTCCCGCCGGGTGGCTCCGAGGCTCTGGCTGACCTGGAGCAGCGGCGCCGGGACCCGCCGTACCTCGTCCGCGGTCATGAGCAGCAGCTGGAAGAAGGTCCCCAGGAAGATGAGGAGGACCTTCGCGCCCTCGCCGATGCCCGCCGCGATCATGACGAGCGGGATCAGCGCCGGCACGGGGACATAGCGGAGGAACTCGGTCGGCGGCTCGATCAGCGCGGCGATCGATCGGAACGCGCCGGCGAGCACGCCGAGCGGGACCGCGAGGAGCGCGGCGGCCACGAACCCGGCCGTGACCCGCAGGAAGCTATGGCGGACGTCGAGCCAGAGCTCCGCCGAGCCGAGCGCGTCGGCCGTCGCCCGCCCGATGCTCGCGAGCGTGGGAGCGAGGGCGGTGTTCACCCCGTCGCGGCCCGCGAGCCCGGCGTACGCCGCGAGGGTGGCGAGGAAGCTCGCCGCGCCGAGCGCGAGACGGACCCGGGCGGGAACGGGGCGGCCGAGCGCGAGCCAGCGCGACGGTGGTCGCTCGCACTGTCGCGACGGGGCTCGCGGCGCTCGGTCGCCGGGCATCCGTCAGCCGAAGAGCTGCATCACCGCGGCGCTCTCGGTGACGTAGGCGAACGCGTTGCTCATGCAGAGGATCGCGGCGTCGTGGAGCTCCCGTGAGGTCCCGGCCACGGCGTCGACCGGGAGCAGCACGCGGTAATCCAGGTTCCTCGCGGTGAGCACGGTGCTGAGCACGCAGATGTTGGTGCACACGCCGCAGCAGATGAGGTTCTCCACCCGCTTGCACCGGAGCAGCAGGTCGAGGTCGGTGCCCAGAAAACAGTCGTAGCGCCGCTTGGTGAAGATCCGATGATCCTGCGGCTCGATCCGCAGCCCATCGACCATCTCGGCGCCGCGGGATCCCTCGAGGCAGTGCAGCGGCTCGAACTCCAGCTCGATGCCGAAGTCGCACCGATCGGCCCTGTGCATCTCCTGGGTGAAGACGACCGGCAGGCCGTGCCCTCTCGCCCACGCGGCGAGTGCGTTGACGCTCCGCACGATATCGAGCGCCCCGCGCGCCTCGCAGGGCGCGCCCTCCTCGACGAAGTCCCGCTGCATGTCGATGACGAGGAGGGCGGTGGTGGCGGGGCGGACCTGGTCGAGGGGCAACGGGCGGATACGCGGCGTCATCGCTGGTCTGGACGTTCGACGCGCAGGGGACACCGGGCGCGTCGAGCTCGCTGAGGTGTGGTGAAGTGGTGAACCGACCGTCTCTACATCAGCCGGGAATGCAGCGCTAAAAGGCTGAACGGAACTTAGCGGGTGCCTCGCCGGAGGGTCAAGCGAGACCTGGGTGCGTGAGCACTTCGAGAGGGCGTGAGGTCGCCCGCTGTGTGGAACAAGGTGCGAGGGGGAGGAGGAGAGGTCTCTCGGCGCCGCTCGGCGTCGCCTGACGTCTACGGTGGCGCCATCGGCTGCGCGCCGGTCAACTTTCTCCGCCGCGCCATCGCGTAACGCACGCCGGCCCGGAGATCTCTCAGGAGGACGATGCCCTCCAGCGTCTCGCCGAGGCTCGCGAGCGCCGCGGCGGTGCTGGCCGACATCCCCACGAGGACGCTCTCGGCGCCGAGCAGGCCCACGGCCTGCACCGCGCGCAGGAGGTGGAGCGCGACGGCGCTGTCGATCATCGGGACGCCGGTGAGATCGACGATCACGAACTCGGCGTCGTGGCGCTCCACGCCTTGCAGGAGCGCCGCCATGAGCTGGGTGCCCCGCATCGTGTCGAGATTGCCGATGAGCGGCACGACGATGACCCCGTGGTCGATGGGCAGGACCGGCGTCGAGAGCGCGGCTATCGTCTCGAGGAGGCGCGACTGGATGGCGAGGAGATCGGCCTCGGTGCTCCGCAGCGCCTCTTCCGTCCTCTTTCGTGCGGTCATGTCGACCACGACCCCGACCATCCCGATCACACGCCCGCTCGCGTCGCGGAACGGGACGTTGTTCTCCAGCGTCCAGCCGTCGCTCCCGTCCTCGAGCTTCCACCGGAGCTCCACGTTGATCCGCGGGATCCCCTCGGACATGATGATCTCGTCGTTCTCGCGGTAGCTGCGCGCGACCTCGTCGACGAATATCTCCTCGTCGCGCTTCCCGACGATCCTGTCGCTCGAGAGGCGATAGTGCTCCGCATAAGCCTTGTTGACGGCGAGGTACCGGTGGTCCCGAGCCTTGAAGAACACCATCGCCGGGATCGCGTCGAGCATCGCGGCGTACCCCGAGGCCTCCGCCGCGAAGAAGCTGGCCAGGAGCTCATGCTCCCGTGCGGCGGGCCGCGCCTCGCGTACGACCGAGCTCGGTCGCTGCGCCTCGGCCAGGGCCTGCTCCAGGTCCGCGACGCGCCTGCGGAGCGCCGCGACCTGCTCGTGCAGCGACGTCTCGCTATCTGGGTCTGAAAGACACTGCATTAAAGGGTACCACGCGTCGGCCGGGCCACGGTGGCCGCATGATTGTCGGGGGCGCAACACTTGTCAAGCGCTCGATGTCCGTTGTCGACTCACCGCGTGTCGCCGGTGTGGGCCGGCAGGTCCCGTGGATGTCGACCAAGACGTTCCTCGCCCGTGCGGAGGGCGAGCGCGCGCCGTTACGCGCTGTTACGCGCCGTTACGCGCCGTCACGCGCCGTTTACCCGTCGTTGACGCGCCGTTTACCCGTCGTTGACGCGCCGTTCAAGCTGGACCCGTGCTCATTTGTCAGGACAGGATCTGCGGAGGGCGGGAATCTACCTCGTACAACGCGGACGATGATTGTGCGTTGCGCGTGGCCGATGAAGCGGCGTGGACGTGAGATTCGTTGTCTCGCGGTTCTCGATTCCCGGTCGAGTGGGACCACGGAGGCGCCTTGAACGATCGGCTCTTCCCTGGTCGATACGCGCCATGGCCGGGGGTGGCCCCGCCGCCTGCGCGAGGCCTTGTGTCTTGGCCGGCTGCGGCGCAAAGCGCGGCGCGTGAGCGTTTCGGGCGTACCAATGAGCGCCGCAGGCGCGCGCCGCGCGGCGCGCGGGCGCAGGGTAGGCGCACCAGCCGGCGCGTCGCCGGCCCGTTCACACGAGAGAGCGCACAATGAAAACGCAACCGAAACGCCTCGCCGCGGTCCTCGCCTGCCTCGCTGCCGTCCTCCCGGCGTGCGCCGAGAGCGAGGCCCCGGCCGCGCCGGAGCTCCGCCGCGTCGCCGGCTTCAGCACACCCGAGTCGGTGCTCCACGACGAGGAGCGCGACGTTTACCTCGTCTCGAACATCGTCGGCTCACCCGTCGAGAAGGACGACCGCGCGTTCATCTCGCGCGTCTCGCCGGACGGCGAGATCCTCGACCTGACATGGATCGACGGCGCGTCGGAGGGCGTGACGCTGAGCGCCCCGAAGGGCATGGCCATCGCGGGCGGCAGGCTCTATGTGGCCGATATCGACGTGATCCGCGTCTTCGACGCGAGCGACGGCGCGCCCATCGAGGACATCGAGGTCGCCGGCGCCGGCCTGCTCAATGACGTCGCGGCCATGCCCGACGGGTCGATCGTGGTCTCGGATTCCGGCGTGGCCATCGGGGAGGGCGGGTTCACCCCGATCGGCACCGACGCGCTCGTCGCGGTCGATCCGGGCGGGGAGGTCTCCCGGCTGATCGCGGATCCCGCGCTGCCGCACCCGAACGGCGTGGCGTGCGCGGAGGGCGAGATCTGGGTGGCTTACCTCGGCGCGGCGCGGGTCGACGCGCTCGACGCGCTCGACGTCTCCGCGCAGCCGCGGCGCGAGATCTCCCTGCCGGCTGGCACGCTGGACGGCCTCGTGCGCCTTGATGACGGCCGGCTCCTCGTGTCGAGCTGGGACGCGGGCGCCGTCTTCGAGATCGACCCCGCCGGGGACGCGGCGCCGCGCGTCTCCACGCTCGCGGAGGATCTCCCGAGCCCCGCCGATCTCGGCTGGGACCGCGCCAGGAATCGCCTGCTCGTCCCGCTCTTCAACGACGGCGAGATCGTCCTGCTCGACGTGAAGTGAGCCGGCGGAACAGCGCTTTGGGCCCAGGGGCGGCGCGGTTACGCTGCGCCGCCCCGGCCGGCCCCGCGCTGTGTCTCCGCGGCGAGAGACGCGCCCTTTTCCATCAGGAGCGACGATGAAGACCCAGCTCACCCGACTGCTCGAGCCCACCGATCAAGCCCAGGCCTGGGGCGCGCTCAGAGAGGCCATCTCCCGCCTGGAGCGCACGTCCTCGGCGAGCGGCGCCGGCCTGGCCCGGTGGGTCGGCGTCTTCACCCGCACGCGCGATCGGATAACGATACAGCGGCTCTCCCGGCCGCTCGTCGTGCTCATCCTCGACGGCGCGAAGCGGATCTTCCTCGACGGCCCGGACGGCAACACGCGCCTCGTCGCCCGGGAGGGGCAGATCCTGCTCGTGCCGCAGGGCATCCCCCTCGAGCTCGTGAACGAGCCCGATCCCGAGCGCGGCGCGTACCGCTCGTTCACGATCGAGCTCTTGAGCGAGGTCGACGAGCGGCTCCAGCGCCGGTATCCCACGCTCTGCGTCCAGCGGGGGCTCGGCGGCTTCGAGGCGGATCGGCCGCACCTCCTGCGCTCCGCGATGCCGTCGATCCAGGCGCTGATCCACCTCGTGAACACGCTCCTCTTGCCCGGCGCGCACGCGCTGCTCATCGAGCACCGGCTGGAGGATCTCATCCTGACCCTGCTCCTGCAGCACCGGGAGCAGCTCGACGAGGCGCGCGCCGCCTCCTCGACGCTGGCGCTCGATCCGACGCTCGCGGTGCGGGCGCTGGTGCGCCGCGATCCGGCGCGCCCGTGGGCGGCCCCGGAGGTCGCGCGCGCGCTCGGGGTGAGCGACGCGACGCTGCGCCGCCGGCTCGGCGCGAAGGGGGTCTCGTTCAGGGCCCTCCTGTGGAAGGAGCGCCTCGATCTCGCCAAGGGGCTCCTGCGCTCGGGGCGCCACGGCGTGCTGGAGGTCGCGACGGCCTGCGGCTACGACTCGGCGTCGCGCTTCGCCGAGCAGTTCCGGCGCTCCGAGGGCGTCAGCCCCTCGGAGTACCGCGCGCGGCACCGGGCGAGCGCGAACGACTGCTGGAGCGAGGAGCCCGAGCTCGACGCGAGGTGAGGGGCTCAGCCCGCCTTGTCGATGCGGCCGTCGGGGTAGCGCGCGAAGCGGCCTTCCGCGCGCCCGTGGACCGGGCCGTCGCTCGGCCACGGCCATCCGCCGAAGCCCGTCCGCCGGTAGTCGAGGAAGGCCTGCTGGACCTCCGCCATCGAGGTCATCACGAAGGGGCCTTGCTGCGCGACGGGCTCGCCGATCGGCTTGCCCTGGAGGAGAAGGATCTCGCCCTCGTCGGGGCCGTTCTCGAGCAGCGCTGTGGCGCCGTCGCGGAGCGTGATCCTGTGGGCCGCGGGGACGCGGCGGGCGCCGACGCGCAGCTCGGCGCCGCGGAAGAAGTAGAGCGCGCGGTTCGTGCCGGGGGAGGCGGCCGGCAGCGTGAACCGCGCGCCCGGGGCCATCTTGAGCGTCCAGATCGCCACGTCGGACGCGGCGCGCGCCGCCCACGATCTCGGCGGCGGTGCCGGCGGGCGGAGCTCGCCGAGGCGGCCGGCGACGATCGTGATCTCGGTCGTCCTGCCCGCGGCGTCGCGCGCGATCTGCCTGGGGATCGTGTCGCCCCACATCATCACGAAGCGCGGTTCGGCGAGCTTGTCGGCGCGCGGCAGGTTGAGCCAGATCTGGAAGAGCTCGAGCGGGTTGGGCCCGTCCTTCTCGACGAGCGGGAACATCTCCGCGTGGACGATGCCGCTCCCCGCCGTGAGCCACTGGACATCGCCGCGGCCGTAGCGCGCGGCCGCCCCGAGCGAGTCCGCGTGATCGACGAGCCCGCGCCGCACGACGGTCACGGTCTCGAAGCCGCGGTGCGGGTGCTGCGGGAAGCCGGGGACCACGTCGCCGTGGTACATGCGCCAGCCGTCCTTGCCCGCGAAGTCGCGCCCGATGGCGCGGCCCGCGAGCGAGGCGGCCGGACCCATCCGCTCGTCGCCGGCCGGGTACGCGTCGTCGTGGTGGACGCAGAACAGGAAGGGATCGAGCGTCTCCCAGGGGAACCCGAGCGGCGCGACGTCGCGGACGACGTCCTCCGCGGCGAGCGCGGCCTCGTCGCCACGACCGGGCGAGGGCGTGGAGGGGTCGCACGCGGCGACGACGGGCGTTGCGGCGAGGGCGCCGAGGGCTGTGCGGCGATCCATGGGGCTCATCGTCTCATCGTAAGGTGGACCTCATGGAGGGACAACGGTGCGAGCGCGCAACGTGGCGTTGCGCCGGCAGCAACGCGCGCGACGTGCGAGCCGCCGCGCGGGCCGGGTAGAGCAGGGGAGCGGTGAGGGGCGCGTCTGGGCGTGAGCGCGGCGCTTTTTCGTGCGGAGGCGGGGCGGGCGCGCCTGGAGTCGACTAGAGTCGAGCCTCGTGTCCAAACGGCGCTCCGAATCGAGCATCATCTTCCTTGTCGCTGCGGTCCAGTTCATCAACATCCTCGACTTCGTGATGGTGATGCCGCTCGGGCCCGACTTCGCGGTCGCGCTGGGCATCCCGATGTCCAGCATCGGCTTCATCGGCGGCAGCTACACGGCGGCGGCCGCGGTCTCGGGCCTCGCGGGCGCGTTCTTCCTCGACCGCTTCGACCGGCGCAGCGCGCTCGCCGTGGCGATGCTCGGCCTCGTCGCCGGCACGGCGGCCGGGGGCTTCGCCACGGGGCTCCCGAGCCTCATGGCGGCGCGCGTGCTCGCCGGGGCGTTCGGCGGGCCCGCGACCTCGGTCGCGTTCTCGATCGTCGCCGACGTGATCCCGCCCGAGCGGCGCGGCAAGGCGATGGGCGTCGTGATGGGCTCGTTCTCGGTCGCCTCGGTGCTCGGCGTCCCCGCCGGGCTGGAGCTCGCCCGCCGCGGCGGCTTTCCGCTGCCGTTCTTCGCGGTCGCGGCGCTCGGGCTGCTCGTCGCCGGGCTCGCGATCTTCCTCCTGCCGTCGATGCGGGATCACCTGACCGGCGCGCCGCCGTCGGGCAGCGCGCTCGGCGAGCTCGGCGCGCTCCTCGGCCGGCCGATCGTGCTGCTCTCGTACGCGACGACGGCGATCCTGACGGTGGCGTCGTTCCTGGTGATCCCCAACATCTCGGCTTACGTGCAGTACAACCTCGGGTATCCGCGCGAGCGGCTCGGGCTGCTCTACTTCGTGGGAGGCCTGGTGAGCTTCGCCGCGATGCGGGCCGTGGGACCCTTGGTGGACCGCTTCGGCGCGTTTCAGACGGGCTCGGTGGGGGCGGCGGTGCTCGCGGGCGTCCTCTACGCCGGGTTCGTCTCGTATACGCCGGGGCTGCCGGTGCTCGCGATCTTCATCGTCTTCATGCTGGGCATGACGTTCCGCAACGTCTCGTACAACACGCTGACGTCGAAGGTGCCGCGCCCCGCCGAGCGGGCGCGCTTCACCTCGATGCAGTCGGCCGTGCAGCACATGTCGTCCGCGATCGCTGCGTTCGCGGCGGCCAGGATGCTCCACGAGCTGCCGGACCACCGTCTCGATGGCATGCCGGTCGTCGCGGGGCTGTCGATCGTGTTCACGGTGGCGCTGCCGCTGCTGTTCCTCGGGATCGAGCGGCGCGTCGCGCTGGTGGCTACGGGGCGCTCGTAGTCGTCGCGCCGCGGGTCACGGCGCTATGCGGCGCTCGAGCTCGCCTGTGGCGCCTCGGCGCCGACGTCGTGGTCACCTGGATGAGAATGGCATCGCCGCCAGGCGCTCTCGCGTCAGCGAGCAGGCTCCATCTGCGAGAAGCGATAAGCCCCCACGGTGGCGGCGATGGACGAGAGGACGAGGAGCGAGAGCGCGAGCCCGATGTTGTTCAGCGACTCGCCGAGGCCGACCAGCCAGATCCAGCGCGTGTCGGGCGCCACGGCGCCGATGTAGGTGAGGGATTTGATGAAGCCGGTGACGAACCCGAGCCCGCCGGACACCAGCGTGAGGATACCGAGGCTCACCTGGAGCGGCACGAACCGCCGCTCGGGGGAGATGGCGTATCGGACGGATGCGGCGAGGAGCAGGAGCCCGAAGACGAGCGTGGGATACATCCCCCAGCCGCCCATGTGGAAGGCTTCGACCATGACGAGTACCTCCTTGGATACCGCTCCAGACAGGCGCTGGGCGCGAAGGTTCCGGGCCGGGGAGGGGAACATCGCCGCGACGTGCGCTGCGCCGAGGCAGACGCCGGACGGACGCGGCGCCTGGGCGGCTCGCCGCACGAGGTGCGCTCTCGCGCAACTGAATCAGAGCACGAAACGGGCCCACAGCATCGCAGCGTCGAGCGACGCGGCGGGGAGGATCTCGAGCTTCACTCCGCCGCGGTCGTCGGTGCGGTACGATTGAGGGCTGTTCATGAGGAGCAGGACCGCGCCCGTGATCGCGGTCGTTCCGCCGGCGATGAGCGCGCCGATCGCGAGTCGGTCCTCGAGGACGCTGCCCTCGTACTCATCGCGGGCGGACGGCGCGCACGACGGCGTGCAGCTGGTCTGGAAGCGCTCATCCGCCTCATCGTGAGCCGTCGTAGCGTGCCATTTCAGCACGGCGCCGGCCGAGCCCAGGGCGGCGCCGGCCCCGAGCGTGGCCCAGGGCATCCATGCGGGCCACCTCTGGCTGGTGACGACGGTATCGGGGCTCAACGCGAGCTGGCCCGAAGCCTCCTTGCCGGCGAGCACGACGATCGGCTTGACGACCGTGAAGTAGCCAGTCTTTCTCGCCGTGACGACGTGCTCTCCTGGCGTCACGATCCGGCGCCGGGTGCCAGGGCCGACGAACCAGGGCTTGCCGTCGACCAGCAGGGCGGCGCCCGGCTCGTCGCAGCGAATCTCGATGACCGCGAGCTCTTGCTCCACGAGCGCGCGCATCGCCGCGCGCGCCTCCTGCTCCGTCTCGGGATCGAGCGCTCCCGGGCCCCATTGCAGCGACATGCGCAGATTGTCGTAGGCCAGCAACGGCACACCGATGCTCGCGAGCGCCCGTCCCAGGTAGAGCCGGAGCTCGGGGTGCTCCCAGGAAATCAGCGCCTGCTCGTACTCGCCCGCGCCTCCGCGAGCATCATGCGCCGTTGCAGCTCCCGCGCTTCCTCGAACAGCGCCTGGGCTCTCTGCTTCCGATCCTCGGAGACTCCTCGGTGCCATGGCGGCGGCGATGACGACTTCGCCGTTGGCGACGGCGCTGGTGTCGGCGGCGATGGGGGCGACTCCGCCGTTGGCGGCGCTGGAGCCCCCATCGCCGACGGCGATGACGACTCCGCCGCTGGCGGCGTTGCCTGCGCTCCCGCAGGGGCGGCGCACAGGGCCACGAGGGCGATGGGCACGAGGTGCTTCACACAGGAGACGCCGACCCGAGCGGGTCGCTTGCGGGTCGTCGTGGTGACAGCCAAGTGCCTCTCCTCCGGAGCGCTGCTGAGCTTCGAGCGCGCTCGCGCCGGTCGCCCTGGGCGCGACGAGCAGACGTCGTGGTTCAGGCTACACCCGTGCTGGTCCTCCTGTGAAGTGGCTGGCGCCATGGGTGCTGTTGGATACCCGGGACGCCCGGCGGCCACGAGGAGGCCGCGGCGCAGAGAGGCGGGCCGGAGCCGCCGGCGCAAAGGCTGTGCTGGTGAACTCGGACACGGCTATGCTCGCAAGGCGGTGCGGCGCCCCACGATGACGAGAAGCATCCCGCGATGAGCGGCAGTTCGCCAGAGGATGCGGGCTACGCCATCACGGTGATCGCCGGAGCAGCGCCCCCCGCGGCCGGGCTGTCCGCCATGGAGCCGGCCACGGCTGACGGCGTGGTCGCGGGCACCCGCGAGGCGCAGCGCCACGCGATGACCACGACGGCCGACCCGCCCCCCTCGTTGCTGGCGCAGGCCAGGCCGGCGCCTTCGGCCGGCGCCCGCATCGGCCATTACGAGCTCCTGCGCGAGCTCGGCCGGGGCGGCATGGGCGTGGTCTTCCTGGCGCGCGACACCCGCCTCGCTCGCCTCGTCGCGATCAAGCTCCTCACCATGCTGAGCAGCGCCGGGGTCCAGCGCTTCCTGGTCGAAGCGCAGGCCACCGCGCGCTGCAAGCACGAGCACATCGTGACGATCCACGAGGTGAACGAGCACGACGGATCCCCGTACATGGTGCTCGAGTACATCGAGGGGCAGAGCCTCCGCGCCTGGATGAACCAGCGAAGGCCCGCGGACGCGGGCGAGGCGGTGTCCACGGCGCCGGTGCCGCCCGGCCTGGCCGTCGACATGGTGGTCCCCATCGTGCGCGCGCTCGCGAGCGCGCACGCGTCCGGCATCGTCCACCGCGACCTCAAGCCGGAGAACGTCATGCTGGACGCGTCGGGCGCGATCAAGGTGGTCGATTTCGGCATCGCCAAGCTGCTCGAGGAGGAGGTGATCCTCTCGGGCGATCGCGCCGTCGCCGGGGACGCGGGCCTGACGCGCGACGGCGCGATCATCGGCACGCTGGCGTACATGTCCCCCGAGCAGTGGCGAGGGTTCGACGTCGGCCCGTCGAGCGATGTCTGGGCCGTGGGCATCATGCTCCACGAGCTCCTGCTCGGCGCGCACCCGCTCGCCCCGTGCGGCCGGATGGACCTCCTCGCGGTGGCGGCCCTCGACGAGCCGATGCCCACCGTCGGCGCGCGCCACCCGGAGATCGGCGCGCTCGGCGCGATCGTCGATCGCTGCCTGCGCAAGCGGAAGTCCGAGCGGTTCGCGTCCGCGCAGGAGCTCCTGGTCGAGCTCTTGCCGCTGCTGCCCGGGCGCCGGGAGATCCTCCTCGGCGCCGACGAGAGCCCGTTCGCAGGGCTCTCGTCGTTCCAGGAGGCCGACGCCGACCGCTTCTTCGGCCGCGCGCAGGACCTCGCGGGCGTGGTCGCGCGCCTCCGGAGCCAGCCGCTGCTCGCGATTGCCGGCGCCTCGGGCGTGGGGAAGTCGTCGCTCGTGAGGGCAGGGGTGATCCCGGCGCTCAAGCGCTCCGGCGAGGGCTGGGAGGCGCTCGTCGTGCGGCCCGGGCGCGAGCCGATGGCCGTGCTGGCGGACCTGTTCGACCACCCCGCCGTGACCCTCAACACCGACCTGAAGGCGCTCTCCCCGCAGGGCGGCGCGGCGATGCGCGGGGCCCTGATCCAGCGGCTGCGCGCCGAGCCCGGCCTGCTCGGCGCCGCGCTGCGCGGGGGGGCGAGCCGCGCGCAGAGGCGCCTCGTGCTGTTCATCGATCAGTTCGAGGAGCTCTTCACGCTCGGCGCCCCGGCCGTCGAGCGCGCGGCGTTTCTCGCGTGCCTCGCGGGGATCGCCGACGACGCCTCCTCGCCGCTCCGGGTCGTCCTGTCCGTGCGGTCCGATTTCCTCGAGCGGATGGCCGAGCACGAGCATTTCATGGCGATCATGACGCGAGGCCTCGTGTTCCTCCGTCCGATGGGGCGCGACGGGCTGCGGGAGGCCTTGATGAGGCCAATCGAGGCGGCGCGGCACGAGATCGAGGATCCCGCGATGATCGAGGGCATCCTCGACGCGCTGCAGACGACGCGCGGGGCGCTGCCGCTCCTGCAGTTCACCGCGGCCAGGCTGTGGGAGATGCGCGATCGGGGGCGCAAGCTGCTCACGCGGGCGAGCTACGAGGCGCTCGGGGGCGTGGCGGGCGCGCTGGCGAGCCACGCCGACACGGTGCTGGCCGGAATGAGCGGGCACCGGGCGAAGCACGCGCGGGTGGTCCTGGAGCGCCTGGTGACGCCGGAGCGGACGCGGGCCGTGGCGAGCCTGGGCGAGCTGTGCGAGCTGCCCGGGGAGCGAGGCGAGATCGAGCGGGTGGTGGAGCTGCTCGCCGACGCGCGGCTCCTGGCGATCGAGACGGGGAGCGACCGCGCGGGCAGCACGGTGGAGATCGTGCACGAGTCGCTCATCGAGCGGTGGCCGACGCTCCGGCGCTGGCTGGACGAGAACCAGGAAGACGCCGCGTTCCTGGACCGGCTGCGCGCGGCGGCGAGGCTCTGGGACGCGAGCGGTCGCGCCGCGGACACGCTCTGGCGCGGCAAGGTCGCCGAGGAGGCGCGCGGCTTTCGCGAGCGCTACCGCGGAGAGCTGCCGGAGCGGGAGAGGCTCTATCTGGACGAGGTGCTCCGGTTCGCCGACCAGCAGCAACGCGGGAGGCGGCGCCTCGTGTCCGGGATCATCGCGGCGCTTTCGTTGTTGGTGGTCGCGGCGGGGGCGGGGATCGTGAAGCTGACGCGCCAGAACACGGTGATCACCGAGCAGCTCGAGGAAATCCGGAGAACGGAGGACACGCTCAAGAAGGCGCTGGCGAGCGAGGAGGCGCTGCGGAGCAAGCGCGAGCAGGAGCAGCTGATCGAGCGCACGGCGGGGAAGATCAAGCCGACGCTGAAGTAGCGGGCGCGCCGCCGGCCCTCAGCGCTGCTGCGCCCCGAACCGCGCCTTCGCCGCGTCCACCGCGGCCTTCGTCCACTTGTCGACCTCGTCGTCCGTCAACGTCCGCTCGGCCGACCGGAACCACAGCGCGAACCCCAGCGAGTGCGTCCCCGCCGGGAGCTCTTCGCCGCGGTACCGATCGAACATCTCGACCTTCTCGCAGCGCTCCCCCGCGGTGGTCCGCAGCACCTCGAGCACCTCTCCCGCCGGCACGTCGAGCGGCAAGAGCAGCGCCACGTCGTGCCGCATCGCCGGGAACCGGCTCGGCTTCGCGGCCACCGGCGCCTTGTACGCCGCAGCCACCGCCGCGAGATCCAGCTCCGCCACGACGGCCCCGCTCGTGATCTCCAGCGCCTCGCGCACGTCCGGGTGCAGCTCCGCCACGTACCCGACCTCGCGGCCGTCGAGCAGGACGCGGGCCCCCTTCTTCGGGTGCGCCCACGGCGGCGCCTCGCCCGAGAGGTCGAACGCCGGCGTCACGCTGCCCGCGAGCTCCGCCAGCACCGCCTCGACCGCGCCCTTGCCGTCGTAGAAATCGACGTCCTCGGGCCGCGTCAGGTAGCTGTCGCGCGGCCCCGCCAGGAAGATCGTGAGCCGCGTCGGCTCGTTCACCGGCGGCCGCTCGACCCGCGCCAGCTGGCTCGCGCCGCTCGCCTCGCCCTGCCACGGCAGGAACACCTGGCTCACCTCGAACAGCCGCACCCGAGGCACGTTGTACCGCTGCGAGCGCTGCACCACCGTGAGCAGCCCAGGGACCAGCGACGGCCGCATCACCGACTTCTCCTCGGAGAGCGGGTTGAGCAGCCGCAGGAGCGATCCGTCGTCGTAGCGCGCCGCCTTCAGCTCCTGGGGCGACAGGAACGAGTACGTCACCGCCTCGTGCAGGCCGATCCCCGTGCAGATCTGCCGCACCCTGCGCCGCAGCCGGTAATCGCCGCGGGCGCCCGCCGGCGCGGCCCCGACGCGCGGCAGCCGGCTCGGGATCTGGTCGTAGCCAGCGATGCGCGCGACCTCCTCGATGAGGTCGATCTCCTCCGCGATGTCGGGCCGGTGCTCCGGCACCTCGACGAGGAGCCGGTCCGCCTTCTGCTCCAGCACCGAGAGCCCCAGCGTCTCCAGGATCTCCCGCGCCCGCGCCGGGGCCTCGGCCCCGATGATCCGCTGGTACCGCGGGAGCCGCAGCGTCAGGCGGCGCGGCGCGCGCGGCGCCACGTACACGTCGATCGGCTCGCCCGCCGCCTCGCCGCCCGCGAGCTCGCAGATGAGCGCGCTCCCGCGGTCGCGCGACAGGGGGACCCCCGAGAGGTCCACCTCCCGCTCGAAGCGGTGCGACGCCTCGGTGTGGAAGCCGTACCGGCGCGCCGACCTGCGGATCCCGCGCGGCTCGAAGTACGCCGACTCGAGGAACACCCTCCGGGTCGTCGCGGTGACGCCGCTGTCCGCGCCGCCGATGACGCCCGCCAGGGCCACCACGCGGTCCGCGTCGGCGATGACCAGGTCGTCCTCGTCCAGGGACAGCTTCTGCCCGTCGAGCGCGACGAACACCTCGCCCGGCTTGGCCCTCCGGATCTCGATCGGGAGCCGCAGCGCGTCGAGATCGAAGGCGTGGAGCGGCTGCCCCCGCTCGAGCATCACCAGGTTGGTCGCGTCGACGATGTTGGTGATCGGCCGGACGCCGAGGCGGCCGAGCCGCACCCGCGCCCAGAGCGGCGAGGGGCCGACGCCGACGCCCTCGATCACCTGCCCGTCATACCGGGGGCAGCGGTCCCCGTCGCGCACCTCCACGGCGGCGCGTGTCTGCACGGCCGCGGGCGCTCCGGCGCCGTTCGCCCGTGGCGCGGCGACGGCGGGCGGACGGAACGGTAGGCCGAGCACCGCGGCCACGTCCCGCGCCACGCCCAGGTGCCCCAGCGCGTCGGGCCGGTTCGGGGTGACGCTGAGCTCGATGATCCAGTCCTCGAGGCGAGGCTCCCAGTCGAGCAGCGATTGCCCCGGACGCCCGCCCTCCACCGTCAGGAGACCCTCGTGGCTCGACCCGAGCCCGAGCTCGTCCTCGGCGCAGAGCATGCCGGGCGACGTGAAGCCGGCGACGGCCTTCTCGGTCAACGTCACGAGCGCGCCGGTGCGGTCGAGCACCTGCGCTCCCACGGGCGCATAACAGACGAGCGCCGGAGCCGCCGGGATGACCGGCGCGCCGCACGCGACCTCGACGCCTTCTCCGCCTCCGCCCGCGTCCACGCGGACCACCGTCAGGCCCTTCTTGCCCGCCGGGTGCGGCCGCGTCGCGACGACGCTCGCGAGGACCACGGAGCGCAGCGCGGCGCCGACGTGCGTCACGCGGTCGACCTCGAGCCCGCCGCGGCCGAGCGCCGAGGTCACCGCGTCGACGCCGGGATCGGCGCCGAGGATCTCTTGAAGCCACTTGTAGGATATCAACATGGGGAATCGGGGCTGCGGGCGAGGGGCAGTGGCCTAGAGGCTTCCGAGGAAGCGGACGTCGTTCTCGTAGAAGGCGCGGATATCGTCGACGGCGAACTTCATGTTGGCCGTGCGATCCACGCCGATGCCGAACGCCAGCCCCGTGTATTCCTCCGGGTCGATCCCGACGTTCCGGAGCACCGTCGGGTGGACCATGCCGCACCCGAGCACCTCCAGCCAGCCCGTCCCCTTGCACTGCGGGCAGGCGCGGTTCTCGCCGAAACAGACGAGGCAGGACACGTCGAGCTCCGCGCTGGGCTCGGTGAAGGGGAAGTAGCTCGGCCGGAAGCGCGTCCTCGTGGCCTCGCCGAACATCCGGCGGCTGTAGACCTCGAGCAGGCCCTTCAGATCGGCGAGCGACACGTCGCGGTCGACCACGAGCCCCTCGATCTGCACGAACATGGGGCTGTGGCTCGCGTCGTCGTCGCGGCGATACACGACCCCGGGCGCGACGATCATCACCGGCGGAGGGTGGGAGAGCATCTCGCGCACCTGGACCGGGCTCGTGTGCGTCCGGAGGAGCACGTTCTGGCCAGGATCGCCGGCCATGTAGAACGTGTCGTGCATGTCCATGGCCGGGTGATCCGCCGGGAACCCGAGGAGATCGAAGTTGTAGCGCGCGAGCTCGATCTGCGGCCCTTCGGCCACGTCGAACCCGAGCCCGACGAAGATATCGACGATCTCATCGAGGGTCCGCATGATCGGGTGCGGCCGCCCGGGCGCGCGCCAGCGGCCGGGCAGGGTGATATCGAGGGGCGGCGCGGAGAGCTCGCGATCGCGCGCAGCGCGCTTGATCCTCGCCGTCGCCTCCTCGCGGGCGCGCTCCACGCGGCCCTTGACGGCGTTGAGGCGCTGGCCGAGCGCCTTGCGCTCCTCGGGCGCCGCGCCGGGCAGCTGCTTCATCAGCGCATTGAGCGACCCGCGGCGCCCGAGCAGGCTGGCATACAGGCGGTTCAGCTCATCGAGATCGCCGGCAGCGGCGAACTGGACGTCCACCGTGCGATCGACCTCGTCGATGAGGCGGCCGAGTTCGGGACCACTCATTGCCGCCCCCTTACCGCGAAGGCCATGGCAACGCAAGACGTTGACCTCCCGCGCCGCCCCGGCTCCTTGGCGCCAGGCCGCGCACGAGATCCGGAGGCTCGACGACCACCACCGCGGCGGGCGCGCCCCGCTCGAGGAGCCGCCGCGGCGTGCCCCCCCCGCCGCGCGGCGGTCGCGCAACAACCGATGTCCACGCGGTCAACGTCGGGTTGACAGCCTCCGCTCGCGACGGCGCGGTCCGTCTGGAAACGACGGGCTCGCCGGCGCTCGCCCGCGACCATCACGACTCCATGCCACAGGCGCGCATCGCTCCACGTCGCCTTGCTCGTGCGAACGGCCCGCGCGGGCTCCTCGCGGGAGTCGCGCGTCCACCGCCGGTGTCGGTCACGTCAACCGTGTCAACCCGAGGTTTACGGGCTCTCCACGGCAGCTGCCGATCTGAATCGGGATTCGCACTCTGGCCGCGGCGAGGACGCCTGGATCGTGGCGCTGCGACCGAGCCGATCGTCTCTGGCCCATCGCTTGCTTTGAACGTTGACGAGCGTTGACGAACATCGACGAGCGTTGTGAACGTCGACGGACGCGGGCGAGCGCGCCTGAGCGCGAGCGCTGCGAGAATTCCAATCGATGAGCGAGCCACGCCAAGCGTGCTCGTCGGGCTCCTTTCGCCCTGACGACAAGCCGCGGCTTGCGCTGCTGCGGCTCCAACACACCACGAGATCGGCGCACCTTGAATCCCATCATCCATCTCTTTTACGACCATGAGCTCGATGTCCGCCGCGCTTCGCGGCGCGGGGTAGTCGCCGTCCTGCTCGGCGCGGCGCTCTGGGTGTCTCCAGCGGTCGTGAACGGGCAGCCGCTGCCCCCTCCGACCACGACCACGACTACGCCCACGACCACGACGCCGGTGCCGGAGAGCGGGTTCTTCTTCGGCGGCGTCGGCCGCGTCGTCGCGGCCACGGACGCCGAGATGGGGCCGGGGCGAGACGCCGATATCGTCTGGAGAGGCTCGCGCCTCGACGAGTCCACGTTCATCCAGATGGACCTGGAGCGGCAGGATCACTGGGAGTCCACCGGCGCCACCACGCGCGTTGCCGTCCGCCTGGTCGTGGACGCCCCCGTCCTCCACTACAACAACGCGCGGCCGTGGAACATCAACATGTCGGTGCGCAACGCGTTCGTCGAGGAGCGAGACCTCGGCGTCAAGGGCCTGTCCGTATGGGTCGGCTCGCGCCTGTACCGCGGTGACAACGCCGAGCTGCTCGATTTCTGGCCGCTCGACTGGCTGAACACGCTGGGCGGGGGCGTCCGCTACGACCTGCCCTCGAAGCGCACGTACTTCGCGGCGCACGCAGGCGTCAACCGGCCGCTCTCTCCGTATTACCTCCAGACGGTGGAGCGCCCGCCGGCGCTCAACCAGCCTGGCGCGGCGAACGTCAACCTCCTCGATCGCCAGCGGCTCATCTCGAGCGTCAAGGCGAGCCACACCGTCCCGGTCGGGGAGAAGAGCGGCGTCAAGGGCGTCCTGTATGGCGAGCTGCACCAGCTGCCGTCGGGCGCGCGCGAGACGGCGGAGGCTGGCATCGTCGAGCGCCTGCCGCGCGACTCCGGGTACGTCGTCGGCGCGCAGATCAGCCCGTTCACCGGGGTGAACAACGGGCACCTGCACCTGTTCCTCCGGTACGCCGGCGGCCTCGCCGCCTACGGCGAGTTCGGCGCTCCCACCCAGCCCGCGCCGGACGGCACCGCGACCGGCGCGCACGAGCTCCTCTTCACCTTGAGCGGCAACTACGAGACGGGGCCGCTCGGCCTGATGGCCGCGGGATACGCGCGCTCCTTCCGCAACGCCAGCGAGCCGTTCGACTTCGCCGATCTGGACGAGGGCATCTTGCTCGTGCGGCCGCATCTCTACCTGCGCGACTGGGGAGGCGTCGCCGTCGAGGCCTCGTATCAGGCGCAGCGGCGGGGGAGGGTCCCGCCGCCGGCCGACCCCGCGGCGGCGGGAGCGCACCCCGCGGCGAGCCACCACAGCGCGAGCCTCGTGCGCCTCGGGCTCGTGCCGTTCCTGAACGTGGCAGGCAAGGGTGATTTCAAGCGCCCGCAATTCCGGTTCATCTGGCTCGTGACCCGGCGCGACGACGGCGCGAAGGCGCTCTATCCGCAGGATGACGTCTTCAGCCAGCGCACGTGGGAGCATTTCATCGGCCTGAACGTCGAGTGGAACATCAAGGCCAGCCCGGCGTTCTGACGCAGCCGCGGGGCTCCGGGGATTCACCGCGTCCATTCGTAAATTCCGTTAACGAAGCAAGGGAAGGGTTTTGTCCATGAAGCCAGTGAACCCTGGTCAGGTCGTGGTCCGCGCGACGGCGTCGCACAGGGGCCGAAAGCTCTCCGTGACGCCGGCAGACGGCCCGATGAAGCGCCTCCATTACGGTCGGATCCTGCTCGACAGGACCACGCCGGAGGCGCGGTTCGAGACCTCCGGACGCGAGGTAGGGCTCCTCTGCATGGCCGGCGAGTGCGCCGTGAAGGTGAACGGCGGGGAGGTGATCGCGCTCGGCCGGTACGACGCCCTCTACGTGCCTCGCGGGTCGGCTGTCGAGGTGCGCACGAGCTCGTCGGTCGATCTCGTCGAGTGCGGCGCCGAGGTCGAAGGGGACTATCCCCTCCAGATCGTCCGCTACAAGGACGTCGAGCAGAACCCGTCGCTCAAGTTCAAGGCGGGCGGCGACGCCACGACGCGCGAGCTCAGCATCCTGCTCGGCAAGAACGTGCAGGCCGGCCGCATCGTCGCGGGCTTCACGCGCTCGGCGCCGGGGCACTGGACCAGCTGGCCGCCGCACGAGCACACCGACCTGCTCGAGGAGATGTACGTCTATTTCGATATGCCGCCGCCGGCGTTCGGCGTGCAGCTCGTCTACACGGCCCCCGAGGCGCCGGAGGTCGTCACGGTGGTGCGGGACGGCGACGCCGTGCTGATGCCGGCGGGGTATCACCCGAACGTCGCGGCGCCGGGGCACTCCATCAACTTCGTCTGGCTCATGGCCGCGCACCGCGAGCGCGAAGATCGGGTGTTCGGGGTGGTCAACGTCCAGCCGGAGTTCGCCCAGCGCGGCTCCGGGCTCGAGGCGAGCCTCAAGTAGGCAATGGGGGAGTCGGCCAGCGTCAGGCGGGTCGGACTCAGGAGGATAGCTTCATGGTGATGAACACGGAGCCCACGACGGCCATCGCCGACGCGCCCGCGGAGGTGCCGCGCGTCGCGGACGCCGGCGCCGCGTCGCTCTCGGCCGGCATCGGGCGTTATCGGTGGGTGATCTGCGCCCTCTTGTTCACGGCCGCGACGATCAACTACGTCGACCGGCAAGTCCTCGGCGTCCTTAAGACGACGCTGCAGAAGGAGCTCGGCTACAACGACATCGATTACGGCAACATCGTCACGTCGTTCCAGGCCGCTTACGCCATCGGGATGCTGACGATGGGCCGCCTCATGGATCGCATCGGGACGCGGCGCGGGTTCTCGTTCGCCGTCGGGTTCTGGAGCCTCGCGGCGGCGGCGCACGCGCTCGTCGGCAGCGCCGGGGGGCTCTCCGCGGCGCGGTTCGCCCTCGGCATCGGCGAGGCCGGCATGTTCCCGGGCGCCCTCAAGACGATCGCGGAGTGGTTCCCCAGGAAGGAGCGCGCGCTCGCGACCGGCCTGTTCAACTCCGGCACGAACATCGGCGCGATCGTGTGCCCCCTCGTGGTCCCATGGATCGCGGTGGCCTGGGGGTGGCGCGCCGCCTTCGCGCTGACCGGCGCGATCGGGGCGCTGTGGATCGTCGCCTGGATGATCCTGTATCGCCCCCTCGCGGAGAACCCGCGCGTCACGCCGGAGGAGCGCGCCTACATCACGAGTGAGCCGTCGCCCGCGCCAGGCAAGGTGGGCTGGCTCAGCCTGATCCCGCACCGCCAGACGTGGGCGTTCGCGATCGGCAAGTTCATGACCGACCCGTTCTGGTGGCTTTACCTGTTCTGGGTCCCCGACTTCCTGAACCGCAAGCATGGCTTGAACCTCCTCCAGATCGGCCCGCCGCTCGTCACGATCTACCTGCTCTCCGACGTGGGCAGCATCGCCGGCGGCTGGTTCTCCTCGATGCTGATGCGCCGCGGCTGGACGGCGAACGCGGCGCGCAAGACCGCGATGCTCGCCTGCGCGCTCGGCGTGGCGCCCGTCTTCCTCGCGACGCGCACCGACTCGCTGTGGGTCGCCGTGCTGCTCCTGGGCCTCGCGACCGCCGCGCACCAGGGCTTCTCGGCGAACCTGTTCACGCTCACCACGGACATGTTCCCGTCGCAGGCCGTGGGGTCGGCCGTCGGGTTCGGGGGCATGGCCGGGGCCATCGGCGGGATGCTCATCGCGCAGATCGCGGGCCGCGTCCTCCAGCTCACCGGGAGCTATTCAACGCTGTTCATCATGGCGGCGTCTGCCTACGTGCTCGCGCTCGCCATCATTCACGCGCTCGTGCCGCGGCTCGAGCCCGCGCGGCTCCAGCAGGGATAAGACAATGACGAACGATCCGTTTCGTTTGGACGGCAAGGTCGCGCTCGTGACGGGCTCGGCCACGGGCATCGGCGCCGCGATCGCGACGGCGCTCGCGGCGGCGGGCGCGGACATCGCGTGTCACGGCAAGGACGAGCCGGGCGAGGCCACCATGGCGGCGGTGCGGAAGCTCGGGCGTCGCGCCACCGGCATGGCCGCGGATCTCGCGGATCGCGCCTCACACGCCGAGCTCGTCCGGAGGGCGAAGGCCGAGCTTGGGCGCATCGACATCCTCGTGAACAACGCAGGTCTCATCCGGAGGTCGCCGGCCGTCGAGTACGCCGAGGAGGACTGGGACCTCCTGATCGAGGTCAACCTGACGTCCGCGTTCCGCCTGTCGCAGCTCGCCGGGAAGCAGATGCTCGAGCAGGGGTCGGGCAGGATCGTGAACATCGCGTCGCTGCTCTCGTTCCAGGGCGGGATCCTGGTGCCGGCCTACGCGGCGTCCAAGGGTGGGATCGCGCAGCTGACCAAGGCGCTCGCGAACGAGTGGGCCGGGAGGGGCGTCAACGTGAACGCGGTCGCCCCGGGGTACATCACGACGGACAACACGGCGGCGCTCAGGGCCGACGAGGCGCGCAGCCGGCAGATCCTCGATCGCATCCCGGCGGGGCGCTGGGGCGAGCCGAGCGACATCGCGGGAGCTGCGCTGTTCCTGTGCTCGGAGGCGAGCAGGTACGTCCACGGCCACGTGCTGGTCGTCGACGGCGGGTGGATGAGCCGTTGAGGAGCGTGAAGATGAAGATCCGAAATGCAAAGAGCTGTGCGTGGGACCAGGTGAGCCTCGGGGAGGTGATGCTGCGCCTCGACCCGGGAGAGCGGCGGATCCACACCGCGCGGGCGTTCGACATCGGCGAGGGCGGGGGGGAGTACAACGTGGCGCGGGGGCTCCGGCGCTGCTTCGGGCTCCGGACAGCCATCGTCACGGCGCTCGCGGACAACCCGGTCGGGCGGCTGATCGAGGACCTGATGCTCCAGGGCGGGGTCGACACCTCCCACGTGCGCTGGGTCGATTACGACGGTGTGGGCCGCGAGGCACGCAATGGCCTCAACTTCACCGAGCGCGGCTTCGGGCCGCGCGCCGCCGTGGGGTGCTCGGATCGCGGCCACAGCGCGGCCTCCAGGCTGAAGGCCGGCGATCTCCCGTGGAAGGCCGTCTTCGGGGAGCGCGGCGCCCGCTGGTTCCACACGGGCGGCATCTTCTGCGCGCTCTCGGAGAGCACGGCCGGCGTGGCGCGCGAGGCCATGGAGGCCGCGCGCGAGAACGACGTGCGGATCTCCTACGATCTCAACTACCGGCCCTCGCTCTGGAAGAACTTCGGCGGCCAGGCGAGGGCGCGCGAGGTCAACCGCGCCCTCATGCCGTACGTCGACTGCCTCTTCGGCAACGAGGAGGACTTCGTCGCGGCGCTCGGCTTCGAGGTGCCCGGCGTCGATGAGGGCTATCGCCAGCTCGACACGACGGGGTTCCGCCGGATGATCTCGGAGGTCGTCGCGACGTACCCCAACATCTCGGTCGTGGCCACGAGCCTCAGGACGGCCAGGAGCGCGAGCGTCAACGGCTGGGGCGGCATCCTGTACTGCAAGGGCGAGTTCCACGAGGTCGCCCAGCGAGACATCGAGATCCTCGACCGCGTCGGAGGGGGCGACTCGTTCGCCTCGGGGATCATCTACGGGCTCCTCTCGGAGCAGAGCCCGGAGTGGGCGCTCCAGTGCGGCGTCGCGCACGGGGCGCTCGCGATGTCGACGCCGGGAGACACGTCGATGGCGTCGCTCGCCGAGGTGCGGCGGGCGATGAGCGGGGCCAGCGCGAGGATCGATCGATGAAGCAGGCGCTGGACCGAGAGCACGTCGTCCGCCGCATCGAGGAGATCGGCGTCGTCCCCGTGGTGCGCGCGTCGAGCGGCGCGCTCGCCGTGCGCGCCGGTCGCGCGCTGTGCGCGGGAGGGATCGAGGTCCTCGAGATCACGATGACAATCCCGGACGCCCTCGCCGTGATGCATGAGATCACCTCGCAGATGGGGAATAACGTCCTCGTCGGCGCGGGTACGGTGCTCACCGCGGACGCAGCCCGCGGGTGCATCGAGGCCGGCGCGCAGTTCATCGTGAGCCCGGGGCTCAACCTCGAGGTCATCCGCGCGGCGCGCGAGCTCGGGAAGGCGGTCTTCCCCGGGGCGCTCACCCCGACCGAGGTGATCGCCGCGTGGAGCGCCGGCGCCGACGCGGTGAAGGTGTTCCCGTGCTCCGCGATGGGCGGCGCGAAGTACCTGCGCGCGCTGCGGGGGCCGCTCCCGCACGTGAAGCTGCTGCCGACCGGCGGGGTCAACCTCGCCACCGCGCGCGAGTTCATCGAGGCCGGCGCCGTCGCGCTCGGCGTTGGCGGTGAGCTCGTCGACGCCTCCGCGCTCGAGGCGGGCTGCGACGAGGTCATCACGGAGCGCGCACGGGAGTTCCTGTCCGTGGTCCGGTCCGCGCGGGCCGGGATCGAGGAGCGCGCCTGAGCGAGGCTGCCCGCGAGGCGCAGGAGGAAGCATGAGTATTCTGAAGAAAAGCGATGTCCCGAGCCTGGCTCGCGTGTCGGGCGATGCGGTGGAGTTCTTCACGCCCGAGCCGGGGCTCAAGCGCCGGGTGCTGGCCCACAACCCCAACCTGATGCTCGTCGAGCACCACATGGAGGTCGGCTGGGCCGGGGCGCGCCACAGCCACCCCCACGATCAGCTGGTCTACGTCATCTCAGGACACCTCAAGTTCTCCTGCGGAGACGAGGAGTTCGAGGCGCGGTCCGGGGACAGCTTCGTGGTCCGCGGGGGCGTCGAGCACCAGGCCTGGGCGTTCGAGCCTTCTGTCGTGCTCGACGTGTTCACCCCCGCGCGCGAAGAGTACATGCCCTGAGCGCGGGAATCCGGTCAGCCTTTCAGTTCACCAAGAACATCCTATGTCTTTTCGACGGGCCCTGCGACCGACGCAGCGGCCCTGTGCGATTGAGGAGCCTATGAAACGCAGAACGTTCGCGATGTCGATTCTCTTGCCCGTCGCGCTGGCCGCGTGCGGCGGGGACAGCGAGCCGGAGCCTGGTCCTGGCCCCGGCCCGGACGTGCCGGCCGAGATGGCGCCGTACGTCGACGCGATGAAGCGCGCGGCCACCTTCATGAGCGAGGAGGTCGCGTATAAGGGCGGTTACGTCTGGAGCTACCTCCCGGATCTCTCGCGGAGCTGGGGCGAGATGGAGGCGAAGCGCACCATGCTGTGGGTGCAGCCGCCCGGCACGCCGTCGATGGGGCACCTCTACCTGGACGCCTACCACGCCACCGGCGACGAGCTCTATTACAAGGCTGCCGAGCAGGTCACGCTCGCCCTGATCGAGGCCCAGCACGAGGCCGGCGGCTGGAACTACATCTATGACTTCGCGGGCGAGGAGTCGCTCAAGGACTGGTACGACACCATCGGCAAGAACGGCTGGCGGCTCGAGGAGTTCCAGCATTACTACGGCAACGCGACGTTCGACGACGCGGGCACCGCCGTGGCCTCGCAGCTCCTCCTGCGCATGTACCTCGAGAAGAAGGACGAGCGGTTCCGCGAGCCCCTCTACAAGGCGATCCGCTTCGTCACCGAGAGCCAGTACGAGGGAGGCGGCTGGCCGCAGCGCTTCCCGCTGATGGGCAAGGGCGGCCAGCCCGACTACACGAGCTACATCACCTTCAACGACGACGTGGCCGGAGAGAACATCAAGTTCCTGATCATGTGCAACCTCGCGCTGGGCGAGTCGCAGCTGCTCGGGAACATCGAGCGCGCCATGGACAACTTCGTCGCGTTGCAGCAGCCCGCGCCGCAGCCTGCGTGGGGCCTTCAGTTCACGCAGGACGGCAAGCCGGCCGGGGCGCGGACCTACGAGCCGGAGGCGCTGACCACCCACACGACGGCCAACAACATCCAGCAGCTGCTCAATTTCTACAACCTGACCGGGGACGAGAAGTACATCGCCCGCGTGCCCGAGGCGCTGGACTGGCTGGACAAGGTCAAGCTGCCGCCGGAGCTCGTGGAGATCTTCCCCGACCGAACACACCCCACGTACATCGAGATCGGGACCGACGTGCCGCTCTACGTCCACCGGCGCGGCTCGAACGTCGTCAACGGCGAGTATTACTTCGACAAGGACCCCGCGAAGCCCATCGGCCACTACGGGCAGGCGCGCAAGCTCGACGTGGACGCCATGCGCGCCCGCTACGAGGAGCTCGCGGCGATGTCGCCCGAGGAGCTGGCGGCGGGCTCGCCCCTCAGGATCGCGGGGCCGGTGGAGCTCCCGCGGTACTTCTCGCTGCGCGAGGTGAAGCTCGACGACCTGTACGCGGGCGCCACGATGACGACCGCGCCGGTGACCGAGGAGGAGGCGCTGAAGCTCGTCGGAGAGCTCAACGCGGAGGGATACTGGCCGACCAAGATCACCATGATCACGAACCCCTACGTCGGCCCTGGCACGGATGAGCCTTATCTCGAGGACGCGTACGCCACCACGCACGTCGGCGATCGCAACGATACCTCGCCTTACGACCCGACCAAGGCGCCGGCGACCTACCCGGCCGAGGAGTCGCCGACGGGCATCTCGGTGGAGGGCTTCATCAAGAACATGGGCGTCCTCATCGCCCATGTCGCGCCCGTGAAGTAGCCTCGACTTGGGCACAGCTGGCCGGTGTCAGACAGCCGTGTCCAAGCACGCTCCGCATCTCTCGCGCACAGAGAGCGCGATCGTCACAGGGAGCCGGCAAGACCCAGGATCGCGCCGCCCTGCACCGGATCGAACAGCGGCGTGACAGCGAGGTCTTGCACGGACCGCCACGCCGCATTCCTCACGGGTCCCCTGACCGTCTCAATGCTCAAGCCGGCAATGTCGATGGCGCCCGAAAGGTGCAGCCCGGCGGCGGCGCCGATCATGAGGTGCCGCGGGGCGGGGGCATTTTTCCCCTTAGCGCCTCACGGCCGGGCCAGGTGCCGATGCCGACCGATGATGCCGTCGCGTCGAGCAGCGAGGACGCGCGGTCCTGGGCGCGCGCCGTGGCATCCCGCGTGCTTGGAAGCCCGGGACCACGCGCGATCCCGGTGTCGCGATGCCGGACGGTCAGCGCCGGCGCGCGGTCGTGCAAGGAGTCGACTTATGAAATTGCTTACGATCGTCTTGTCGGTGCTGAGCGTGGCTGTGGCCGGGCTCGGGTGCGGTAGCAGCGCGAGCAGCGCGAGCGACGGCGCTGAAGATGAAGGAGCGAGCTCCGGCGGGACCGGCGGCGCGGGCCCCGCCGCGGTCACGGGAGGCGGCGGCCAGGGGGCGACCACCGCAGGACAGGGGGGCGGGGCGGCCACCTCCGCAGGAACGGGCGGATCGCCGGCCGTCTCCTCCGGCGCCAGCTCCTCGACGGGCGTCGGCGGCATGGATCAGCCGCCCTCGGGCGACGACCTCTACGTCGCCCCCGACGGCGCGGAGGACAACCCCGGAACCATCGACGCGCCCACGACGCTGCACAAGGCGATCACCCTGGTGCAGCCGGGGCAGACCATCTACCTGCGCGGGGGCGAGTACCTCTACGTCCCGACGGTGGAGATCGCCTACGGGAACGACGGGACGCCCGAGCAGCGGAAGCGCCTGTTCGCCTATCCCGGCGAGAAGCCTGTGCTCGAGTTCAAGGACCAGTACTACAAGAAGGGCGACCCGGCCAGCCCGCGCGGCGTCGAGCTGCACGGCAGCTACTGGCACATCCAGAGGATCGAGATCGCCAACGCCGGCGACAACGGCCTCTTCATCTCGGGGCACCACAACGTCATCGAGCGCTGTGTCTTCCACCACAACCGGGACTCGGGCCTCCAGCTCGGCGGCCGGCTGGGCGAGCTGGATACCCCGGAGGAGGAGTGGCCGTCCCACAACAAGATCATCAACTGCGACTCGTACAGCAATTTCGACCCGCCCGACGGCGGCGACGCGGACGGCTTCGCCCCGAAGCTGAACGTCGGCGAAGGGAACGAGTTCCGCGGCTGCCGCGCCTGGAACAACTCGGACGACGGCTGGGACATGTTCAACCGCAACGGCAAGCCGCTCAAGCCGGTCCTCCTGGACCAGTGCTGGGCCTTCGACAACGGCTACGAGGAAGGCGGGTACATGAGCGCGCCGCCGCCGGTCCCGTACATGGGCAACGGCAACGGCTTCAAGATGGGCGGGAGCAACGGCCTTGCGTCCGACCACGTGATCACCCGCTCCGTCGCGTTCGGCAACAAGGTCCGCGGCTTCGACGAGAACAACAACGTCGGCAACATCACGGTGAAGAACTGCACCGGATGGCTGAACGGATCCATGAACTTCGCGTTCGGCGAGGGCGGGTTCCACACGTTCATCAACAACATCTCGCACGCGAGGAAATCCAGCGACGAGCCGGTCGGCAACGCGGTCTCGAACGCGTTCGAGGGCGCCACCGACGCCGACTTCCTCAGCCTCGATCGCGCGCTGGCCAAGGCCCCACGCAACCCGGACGGCAGCCTCCCCGCGACCGATTTCCTGCGGCTCGCCCCGGGGAGCCAGTTCGTCGACGCGGGGTCGGCCGAGGGCCTCGCGCTGCCCTTCGCCGGCGCTGCGCCCGACCTCGGCGCCTTCGAGGTCGAGTGAGCCCAGAGGCGGCCCGGGCGGGGGCGACTGCGCAATGGTCTTTCTTCACGCTTTCAGGAGGCAATCATGCGGTATGAGAGGTCGAATCGTTTCACCCCCTTTGCGGCGGCCCTCGTCGCGCTCTGCGGCGCGGGAGGCTGCGCGGCGTCGGGGGACGACGGCGATGCAACCGGCGCGGGCGGCGCGTCGTCGTCCGGGGCCGGGACGAGCGGGCCGTCGTCGACGAGCGGCGGCGCAACGAGCAGCGGCGGCACGACCGGCGGCGGCACGACGAGCAGCAGCGGGACCACGGGCACCGGGGGAGGCGCGACCAGCGGCACGGGCGGCGGGGGTGCGGGCGGGGGCGGCGGCCAGGGTGCGGGCGGCTCGGGCACCGTCGACGGTTGTCCCGCCAGCGCGCCGATCGGGTGGGCGGGCGAGAGCGGCCACGGCGTGGCCACCACGACGGGCGGCCTCGGCGGGATGACGGTCACGGCGACCACGACCGAGCAGCTCGTCGAGTACGCCGAGAGCCCCGAGCCGCTGATCATCCAGATCTCCGGCGACATCGACATCAGCGGCGTGGACGTCGACGTGGCGTCGAACAAGACGCTGATCGGCGCGAGCCCCGACGCGACCCTCCGGGGCCGCCTCCAGATCCGGGGGAAGTCGATCGACACCCCGATCCAGAACGTCATCATCCAGAACCTCAAGATCGACGCCAGCTCGACCACGGACGACGGGATCCAGATCCACTTCGCCCACCACGTCTGGGTGGATCACGTGGAGATCTGGGACGGGCTAGACGGCAACCTCGACGTCGTCCACGGCTCGGACCTCGTGACCGTCTCGTGGTGCAAGTTCCACTACACGAGCAACGCGCCGGATCCCGCGCACCGCTTCTCGAACCTGGTCGGCCACAGCAACAACAACAGCGACGAGGACACAGGGAGGCTCCGCGTCACGTTCCATCACAACTGGTGGGCCGACGGCGTGATCGAGCGCATGCCCCGCGTCCGCTTCGGCGAGGTCCACGTCTTCAACAACTACTACTCGGCGGCCGGCAACAACTACGCCATCGGGGGCGGCCTCCAGGCCAGGCTCCGGATCGAGAACAACTACTTCGACGGGGTGAAGGACCCGCACGTCTTCTACGACGGCGAGCCGACCGCGCAGATCGTGGCGAGCGGGAACGCCTATATCGGCATGTCGGACACCACCCGGAAGGACGCGGGGCAGGGGAGCGCGTTCGCCCCGCCTTACACCGTCGCTCTGGGCACGGCCGACGCCTCGCTGAAGGACGTCGTGACACGGTGCGCTGGTCCGAGATAGCGGCGCCTGCGAACAGCACACCTCATCGACGACGCAGAGCCCCGCGCCCTGGCACCGCGCGTGCTTCGGAGGCCCATGACCACGCGCCATCCCGATGACTCGATGCCAGCGGCGCGAGGCCGGGACGCGGCGGTGGAAGGAGCCGACGACTTATGAAATTGCTTCCAATTGCCTTGGCGGTGCTGAGCGTGGCTGCGGTCGGGCTCGGGTGCGGCAGCAGCCCGAGCGACGGGGGAGAAGAAGGTGAAGGGGCGAGCTCCGGCGGCAGCTTCGGCTCCGGCTCCGGCGAGGGAGGCTCGCTGGACATCGGCGGTGGGATCGGGCCCGGATCGAGCGGCGCGGGCGGCGCCAGCCCCGCGGGCGGAGGCGGAGCGTGCGCCACCCAGACGGCGGCGGCATCGCTCCAGCCCGTGTACCTGGCGTTCGCGTTCGACGTGTCGGGCAGCATGGGCAAGGGCGACAAGGACTGGCACGACAAGGCCCTCAAGTGGGATCCTGTGGTCGCTGCGACCAAGCAGTTCTTCTCGGATCCCGGGTCCGAAGGGCTGACGGCCTCGCTCTCGTTCTTTCCCGCCGACGACGACAAGTGTTCTGTCGAGATCTACGCGACGCCGGACGTGCCGCTCACGCCGCTCCCCTCGGACGCCTTCGCCGAGGCGATCGCCGCGATCGAGCCGGCGAGCTCGGACGACTGGCGCGGCGGCACGCCGACCGCGTGGGTGATGCGGGGCACGAGCGGGTTCATCGAGGCGCAGCGGCAGCAGAACCCCGGGAAATACGCGATCGTGCTCGTGACGGACGGCTACCCGCAGGGCTGCGACGAGGCCTCCGACACGATCGACGCCGTCGTGGCCGACGCCCAGGCGGCGCTGGCGGAGGGGGTCCCGACCTACGTCATCGGGGTCGAGAACCCGCCGATCGAGGGCGCGCCGGACACCCTCGACGACCTGCACGAGATCGCCGCAGCCGGCGGCACCGAGGGCGCCGTGCTCATCGACACCGGCGATCCGTCGCAGACCACGGCCGCTTTCAAGGCGGCGGTCGACCGGATCCGCGGCGCCTCGGTCTCGTGCACGATGGCGATCCCGCTCCCGCCGAACGGGAGCGCGTTCGACAAGGAGAAGGTCCGCGTGCTTTACACGAGCGGATCGAGCGCGACCACGGAGCTCGTGTACGACCAGAGCTGCGCGACCGAGGGCGCCTGGCGCTACGACGAGCCCGCGAGTCCGACGCAGATCGTGCTGTGTGCCGACGCGTGCACCACGGTCCAGGCGGACATGGTGGCGAAGCTGAGCGTCGATTTCACCTGCGAGAGCGTGATCGAGGTTCCCCTGTAGCCGCAGGCCGCCGCGCCTCTGCCGCGCCGCGCCTGCGGGGCGCTCGGCCTCGCCTACCGGCGCGCGCGCCGCCAGCCCGACCCATGTCAACGGTGAGTTGACACTGTGGACACACCCAGTTGCTTCTCCACCGGTCCCACCTCGGCAGGGGCGGTCAGACACCCATCTGCCGCGTCGAGCGCCCTCGCCGCTGCCCGGCGTCATTGGCCGCCTGACGCGAGCGCGGCGCGCAGGTTACCGTCCAGCAACGCTGCCGAGATGTTGTAGAACAGAGCCACCATGGCACCTGCTCAGGAGCGCGAGCGGCGGACCCTCGATCGATACACGCTCCATGGCGTGATCGCCTCCGGGGGGATGGCGTCCGTCCATTTCGGGCGGCTCGTGGGCGCCCATGGCTTTGCCCGCACTGTCGCGATCAAGCGCCTGCACCCGCAGTTCGCCAGGGACCCCGAGTTCTCGTCGATGCTCCTCGACGAGGCGCGGCTCGCGGTGCGCATCCGCCACCCGAACGTCGTCACGACGCTCGACAGCGTCCAGGCCGACGACGAGCTCTTCGTGGTCATGGAGTACATCGCGGGGGAATCGCTCTCGAGCCTGCTGCGCGAGGCCGGCAGGCGAGGGGCTCGGGTGCCGCAGCCCGTCGGCTCGGCCATCATCGCCGGCGCCCTCGCGGGCCTGCACGCGGCGCACGAGGCGACCGACGAGGAGGGCGCCGCGCTCCAGATCGTCCACCGCGACGTGTCGCCGCAGAACCTCCTCGTCGGCGAGGACGGCATCGCGCGCGTGCTCGATTTCGGCATCGCGCGGGCGGCGGTGCGGAGCCAGGTGAGCCGCGTCGGTCAGCTCAAGGGCAAGCTCAGCTACATGGCGCCGGAGCAGCTGCGCGGAGCCCCCCTGACCCGCCGCGCCGACATCTACGCTGCTTCTGTGGTCCTGTGGGAGGTGCTCACCGGGCGGCGGCTGTTCACGGGGGAGTGCGACGCGGAGATCTTCGGGCGGATCCTCGAGGGCGTCGTCCAGCCGCCGAGCGTGTACGGCGACGTGCCGAAGGCGCTCGACGAGGTGGTGCTCCGCGGCCTCGACAGGGATCCTGCTCGGCGTTACGCGACCGCGCTGGAGATGGCGGCTGCGCTGGAGGAGGCGCTGCCGCCGGCGAGCCCGCGTGCGGTGGGAGCGTGGGTCGAGGCGACGGCGGGGACGCTCCTCGAGGCGCGGGCGAAGAGCCTCGCCGCGATCGAGACGTCGCAGCGGAGCGCGGCCCCAGCGCCGCCGCCGCCGAGGCCCGCCGCCGTGGACGACGCGTCGCCGCGGGACGTCGAGGCGCGCCTCGCGCAGCCGTCTGGCGGCCGCGGGCGCGCGCTGCGGACCTCGGTGACGGTTCCGACGATGACGAGGACGGTCGAGGACATGGCGCGGCCCGTGGTGTCGGCGCTCGCGACGCCGGTCGCCGCGGCGGCGCCGCCGCGGCTGGCGAGCGCGCAGCTCGTCCGCGCCTCCACGCTCGCGCTCGGGGCCAGCGCGCTGGTGCTCGCCATGGCCCTCGGCAGGAGCTGTAGCGTGCGTCCAGAGCCCGATGCGCCGCAGGACGAGCGCGCTGGCGCCGGCGAGTCCTCGCGGTCCGTCGCGCCGCCGTCAGCGCTCGCGCCGCCTGCCGCGAGCGTGGGGGCGCCGGAGGTGCCTGCGGAGGCGCCAGCGGCCTTGTCGGCGGCGTCCGCGGCGGCTGAGGCATCGGCGGCCTCGCCGGTGCCGGCCGCGCCGGGGGCCTCCGCGAGCGCCGTCGTGGCGTCGGCGCCGACCGCGCGCGCGGCCGCGCCGGATCGCGCCGCGGGCGTGCGCGCCGCTTCCCCCGCGCGCAGCGCGCGGCCGCGATCGCGCTGCGTGCCTCCGTACTATCTGGACGCCAACGGCATCCGGCGGATCAAGCGAGAGTGCCTGTGAACGACGGAAGCGTGTAGCCTGCGCTGCGATGAAAGGGCGCCTCCTCGCCGCCTTCGCCGCGGCTGCCACGCTCCTTGCGGGCCCACGCGCCCGCGCTCAGGGCGTGGGAGAGACGTGCGCGGCCTCGTACGAGCAGGCGCAGCAGCTCCTCCGCGACAGGGCGCTGCTGCGCGCCCGCGCCGAGCTCCGCGTCTGCGTGAGCTCGTGCCCGGCGACGCTCGCCCGCGACTGCCAGAGCTGGAGCGAGCAGCTCGAGCGCGACATGCCCAGCGTCGCGCTGTCGGCCACGTCCGCGGACGGCCGCGCGCCGGGCCGGGTCCGGGTGCTCCTCGACGGCGCGCCGCTGCTCGACGCGCTCCCGAAGGACCCGATCGAGCTCGATCCCGGGCGCCATACGCTGACCTTCGAGGACGCGGCGGGGACGCGGGTCGCCGCCGTTGTCACGCTGCCGCCGGGCGACAAGGCGCTGCCGATCGCGGTGCGCTTCCCGACGCCGGCGCCGTCGCGCCCCGCGGCCGTCGCCGACGCGCCGCCGGTGCGGCAGCGCTGGCCGCTCGTGCTCGTCGGCGTCGGCGCGGCGGGGCTCGGCGTGGGCGCGTTCCTCGGCGTCAAGGGGCACCTCGATCGGAGCGAGCTCCGCACGCGGTGCGCGCCCGGATGCCCGGCGGAGGACGTCGAGGCGATCGATCTCACGTGGAAGGCCGGCGCGATCTCCGCGGGCGTGGGGTTCCTCGCGGCCGGCCTGGGCGCGGTGCTCTACTTCCAGCTCGATCCCGTCGCGCCCGCCGCGCCGGTCGCGAGCTTCTCGCTCTCGCCGGGCGGCCCCGGGCTCTCGCTCCGCGGCGCGTTCTGAGCGCCGCGCCGCGCGCCCCGTCAGCCCTTGCTGCGGATGCCGTAGCGCTCCATCAGCCGGTGGACGAGCTGCCGGGAGACGCCCATCGACGCGGCGGCCCGCGCCACGTTGCCGCCGCTCTCCCGGAGCTTCATCGCGATGTACGTGCGCTCGAACTGCTCGACGACCATGTCGCGCGCCTCGCGGAGCGGCAGCGCGACGAACTGGCCGACGCCCATGTCGGCGGGCCGCGGCGCCACCTTGACGATCGCCTCCTCGGCGAGGTGCGGGAACAGCATGAGCCGCGCGACGGTGTTGCGGAGCTCGCGCACGTTGCCCGGCCAGTGGTGCCCGCGGAGCAGCTCCAGCGCGTTCGGCGGCAGGTCGGCGAGCGAGCGCGGAGGCACCTGCGCCGCGAGGAAGCGCTCGACGAGCAGCGGGATGTCCTCCTTGCGCTCGCGCAGCGGGGGCACGACGGTCTCGACGACGGCGAGCCGGTAGTAGAGATCCTCGCGGAACGCGCCCGACGCGACGCGGCCCTGGAGATCGCGGTGCGTGGCGGCGATCACGCGGGCGTCGAACGACGTGTACGCGGCGGCGCCGATGCGCCGCACCTGGCGGGCCTCGAGCGCGCGCAGGAGCTTCGGCTGGAGATCGAGCGGGAGCTCGCCGATCTCGTCGAGGAAGAGCGTGCCGCCGCTCGCCTCCTCGAGCAGGCCGGCGCGCGCGCCCTGGGCGCCCGTGAACGCGCCCTTCGTGTAGCCGAAGAGCTCGGCCTCGATGAGGTTCGGGGCGACGGCGCTGCAGTCGAACACGACGAAGGGGCCGCCGCGGCGCGGGCTCGCCGCGTGGATGGCGCGGGCGAGGACCTCCTTGCCGGTGCCGGACTCGCCGAGCAGGAGGATCGTCTCCGAGGTGGCCGCGGCGCGCTCGAGGCGGGCGAAGAGCGCGCGCATCGGGACGCTGCTGCCGAGGGCCTCGCCGAAGCTGGCCGAGGTGGAGAGCGGGACGACGACCGGGGCGCCGCCGACGCGCACGGTGAGGGGCACGCCGCCCAGGGAGGCGATGGCGCCCGGGGTGAGGAAGCCCTCGACGATCAGGACATCGTTGATGAACGTGCCGTTCTTGCTGCCGAGGTCGGTGAGGACGACCCCGCGCGGCGAGAACCGGAGCTGGCAGTGGCGGCGTGAGACGCGGGAGTCGGGGATGATGACGTCGCACTCGCCGCTCGTTCCGAGCACGAGCGGCGCGACGCCGAGGGCGGCCTCGATCGGCGGGCTCTTCTGCGGGGTGACGAGGATGCGCAGGTCCGGAAGCTCGACCGCGTCGCTTCGGAGGGTCGTGATCGTCCGGGTGGGGTCGTGCATTGATCGCGCGGGAGGGGGAAGGGGCAGCATCTCCGAATTTCTGGCGGATTTCCAGCGCGCGGTGCGTCCCGGGCGCTGGGCGCACCGCCCCCAGGGTATCCTCGTGAGGTGCTCGAGTTCACGCAGTCCGAGGCCAAGATCCTGTCTCAGTGCGTCACCCGGTTCACGGATGCGTTCCGCCGCGACGTGGCGGACGTGATCCGGCACGAGTTCCGCGGCTACGAGCCGCCGGAGGTGACGGAGCTGATCGGACAGCTGAGCCTCCTCGGGCGGCAGCTCGAGCTGCGCCCGCCGCACGCGCAGATCCACGACACGCAGGGCCCGCTGCTCAAGCGCATCCTGATCGACCTCCGGCGCGACAGCGCCACGGCGATCGAGGAGCCGCTGCAGAAGGCCGTGAACGCCGAGACGATCCGGCACCTCCGGCGCGAGGTCCACGGGCTGGAGCAGCTGATGGCCGCGCCCTGGTTCGCGGCCACGCGCGCGCTCAAGGTGCCGCAGCTCACCGACTACATGTCGATCCGGCACGCCGAGGCCGTGATGCCGGAGGCGCCGCCGCTCCGCCCGCGCGAGTACGACGAGAAGTTCCACATCCTCGAGGCGCCCGGGCTCTTCCTGCCCGATCTGGCGCACTACCGGGCGCGCTGCGCGCTGCGCGGCGCCTCGATCGCCGTGGCGTTCATCGACATCGACGACTTCAAGGCGTTCAACGTCCAGCACACCGAGACCGCGGTCGATCTCCACGTGCTCCCGCCGCTCATGGAGAGCATCGAGGCGCACGTCTTCGCGCACGGGCACGCGTACCGGTTCGGCGGCGACGAGTACATGATCACGCTGCCCAACGCGACGCGCGCGTGGGCGGTGGACTTCCTGCGCGCGCTCCAGGAGCGGCTCGCCCGCCGCCGCTACCGCCGCGTCGAGCGGTCGCCCACGATCTCGGCCGGGCTGTGCGTCGCCGACGTCGACTGCTTCCTGACGGATCGCGAGATCCAGGGGCGCGCCAACCTCGCGAAGAACCACGCGAAGGCCACGGAGAAGGGCAGCGTCGCCACGTACGACGGGGAGCTGTTCCGCCCCGAGGATCTGGTGCTCGCGTGAGGCCGGATGGTTGGATCGCGGCGGGCGAGGCGCGCGCCGACGGCGACGCGCCGCCGGAGGCCCCGGACGGCCTGGTCCTGCCCGAGCCGCTGTGGGGCGCGGTGCGCGCGGCCTACGGTGAGCCCGGGCGCGCGTACCACGACCTGGCGCACGTGGGCGAGGTGCTCCGCCGGGCGGGCGAGGTCGCCCGCGACGTCGGCTGGCGGAGGCCGCGGGAGGTGTTCCTGGCCGCGCTCTTCCACGACGCCGTGTACGTGCCCGGCCGCCACGACAACGAGGCGCGCAGCGCGGAGCTCGCGCGCGAGGCGGTGGCGCGCTGGCTGCCCGGCGAGGGGCTCGACGAGGGCCTCATCGAGCGGCTCATCCTGCTCACGGCGCGCCACGGGGCCCTCGGGCCGGCGGACGTCGGCGAGGAGGAGGCCCTCTTCCTCGATTGCGACATGGCCATCCTGGGCAGCGACGCGGCGGCGTTCGACGCGTACGACCGGGCGATCGCCGCGGAGTACAGCGCCGTGCCGCCCGAGCTCTACACCGCAGGCCGGCGGCGCTTCTTCGAGAAGCTGCTCGCGACCGAGCGGATCTTCCTCTCGCCGTACTTCCACGCCCGCCTCGAGGCGAGCGCGCGCGACAACCTGCGCCGGAAGCTCGACGCGGGCGCGTAGCGGCGCTGCGCGGGGGTCGTCGGTGGACGGGGGTCGTCGGTGGACGGCGCGGTCGTCACGGGCGCGGCGGCCCGCGCCGCCGGGTCGCGCCTGGGTGCAGGGGGGCAGCGACGCCGGCGCGCGCTGCCCCTCGCGCGATCACCAGCTCTTCACGTCGCTCTTGCTCACGCGGCACGTGGCGGTGTCCCACTGGCTCGCGCCCCCGTGGAGCTTCTCGGACTCGCCCATGTGATCGGTGACGGCCCTGTACTCCTGGCAGATCTTCGGCTTGTCGTCGTCCGCGTCGTAGCCCCCCTTGACGTAGAGGTTCGTGATCGTGACCGTGTCCCCGTAGTTCTGGTTCGCGCCGGCGACCGTCGTCTTCACCTGGTCCACCCTGACGTTGTCGATGATCAGGTGGCGCGGCCCGCCGTTCGCGGTGCAGTCGCCGCACGAGCGCCAGAGCTTCCCGAAGTCGGCGATGTACGAGTTCGTGACGATGGTCGTGGAGCCGCCCTTGGCGTTGTGCTGGAAGATCTTGTCGGCCGAGTGCAAGGCGATGGAGCTGTTGATGTGCATCGTCGCCCCGTCGGCGCTGTTGGTCGCCGCGTCCTCGCAGACGTCCTCCCAGTAGACGTGATCGAGCGTGCAGTCGCCCTTGCAGACGATTCCGTTGCCGCCGGGGAGGCCGCCGGCGATGATGAGGTTCTTCACGGTGACGCCGTCCTCGACCTCGAACACGGTCTTCTGGCCCTCGCCGTCGTCGCAGTCCTCCGTGTTGTTCACGCCGATCTTCTGGTTGTTGAAGTCGTAGACGTCCTGCCCGCCGTGGGCGGCGTTCTTGAGCACCGTCGTCTGGGTCCTGATCTCGCCGTTGCCGTTCGTGGGCGTCGGGATCTCCATCGGGAGCTCGTCGCCGAGCGGCTCCTCTCCACCCGTGCCGCTGCTCGTGGTGCTCGCGGCCGTGGTGCTGGAGCTGCTCGTGGTGCTCGCGGCCGTGGTGCTGGAGCTGCTCGTGGTGGTGGCGCTGCTCGTGGTCGCGCTGCTCGTGGTGCTCGCGGCGGTGCTGCCGCCGCCGGCGCCGCCTGTGGTGCTGGTGCTCCCGCCGGTCGCGGCGGTGCTGCTGCTCGAGCTGCTGCCTCCCTGGCCGTCGTCCGGGGTCGCCGCGTCGTCCGAACAGCCGAGCTGGATGGCTCCGGCGGCGCCGATCACGAGCAGCAAAGTGAAAGCTGACTTCATTCCTAATCTCATGTCGCTACCTCTCGTTCTGGAATCATGATGGGCGACCCGCGGCCCGGCGGTGGCGGCCGCCGAACTGGGCCGGCGCTGCGCCTCCGCCGCGACATAGGCAACGACAATGCCACTTGCCTGGAACCGCCTACCGCCGGTTCACGGTGTGCCCGGGAGCCCGCGCAGCGCTCGTGGCGTGGGCGTCCTCATGACGGCGCGTCGTAGCGCCGCGACGTCAACCACGGGTTGACGTGCTTGACGGCAATGACGACTCCCGTCTGACGTATCCCCTCGAATTTTTCGGGAGGATTCACAGGGAGGGCGCTCAGCCTTTCCAGCCGGGCGGCGGCTTGGCGAAGCCGGTCTCGGCGGGGAAGGGGCTGGCGGTCTCGCGCTGGTGCAGCCCGTCCACGTCGATGCCGAGCGCCCTCAGCCCGTCGCGTTGCTCGTAGCGGATCACCAGCACGGCGGCGGGCTTGGGGGTCGCCCGGGTGAACTGCGTCGACGTGATGCGCGACTCGCGCCGCTCGCCGAAGCTCGTGCCCAGCCCCTTTGGCGCCGCGGGGGCCGGCGCGGCGCCCGGCACGGGGGCGCGCAGCGGACCAGCGGGCGCGGGCGGCCCAAACCCCGGAGCCGGTGGCGGCAGCCCGCCGCCCTGCGGCCCGCCGAACGCCGGCGGAGGTGGCGTGAAGGGAGGCAGTGGTGGCGGCGGCGGGGGCGCGAGCTCCTCGAACACCGCCAGGCCGATGACACCCACGTTGCGGGGCTTGCCGATCTGCGCGGCGTACGACTGCTCGATGCTCCCGAACCGGAACGTCGCGACCTCGGTGTGGCTGATGCGGAACCCGGTGAAATCGAACGACTCGTGCGCCCTGATCACCATGCCGCGGGCGTCGAACGACGCGTCCTTGCCGCTCTGCACGTCGAGGCCATCGACGGTGGGCACCACCTCGACGCGCGCGCCCGTCAGGTTCCGCACGCGCAGCGCATAGCGCTGGCCTGACCGTCCCTCGACATAGGTCGACTCTCGATGGACGTACTCCCGCGTCGGCGTGAGCGCGCCGCCCTCCTCGACGAGCAGCTCCACCTCGACGATCCCCTTCAGGTCTCGCATCTCGATGCCCCTCTCCCTGAGCCGTCGCGCGCCCTCGCGCGGCGGCAAGCGTCCAGGCACTACGTGAACCCGCTCGGCGCCAGCGTGTCAAGGCGCCGGTCGGGCGCGGGCCTCGCTGCCCGCTCGCTTCCCCATACCGCCCGCCCGCGGCTCGCGCTATCAACGCACCTGCGTGAGGCGCGGGCGACGCTCGCCGCCCTCGGTTTCGCGCGTTTCGCGCGTTTCACATGTTTCGCATGGTCGCCGCATGATCGCCGTGGTCGCAGAGAAGCCCGCCGTCGCCCGTGACATCGCCGCGGTGCTCGGGGCATCGAAGCGCGCCGAGGGCTTCCTCGAGGGCGGCGGCTACGTCGTCACATGGGCGATCGGGCACCTCGTCGCCATCGCCGAGCCGCACCAGATCGACCCCGCCTGGAAGCGCTGGCGCCTCGACCTCCTCCCGATGCTGCCCGGGCAGTTTCCGCTCGTCGTCCTCCCCGGGACGCGGGCCCAGTTCGAGATCGTCCGGAAGGTCCTGGGCCGGCGCGACGTCGAGCGCGTCGTCTGCGCCACGGACGCCGGCCGCGAGGGCGAGCTCATCTTCCGGTACCTCTACGAGGCGGCCGGATGCAAGAAGCCGGTCGAGCGGCTCTGGATCTCGTCCCTCACGCCCGACGCCATCCGCGACGGGCTCCGTCGGCTGCGGGACGCGCGCGGCTACGACGGCCTCGCCGACGCGGCGCGCGGGCGCAGCCGGGCGGACTGGCTCGTCGGCATGAACCTCTCGCGCGCCTACAGCCTGGTCTTCGACCAGGATCTCTCGGTCGGCCGCGTGCAGACGCCGACGCTGTCCATGGTCGTCGAGCGCGAGCTCGCGATCCGGCGGTTCGTCCCCGAGCCGTACCTCGAGGTCGTCGCGACCTTCTGCCCGCTCCGGGAGGACGGCTCGGGCGCGGCCGACGAGTCCTACAAGGGCACGTATTTCAACGACAAACCGCTCCCGGGCCAGCCGCCGGGCGCCGGCGAGGGGCCGAATGCCGGCGAGCGGCCGAATGCCGGCGAGCGACCCGAGACCGCGCCGTCGCGGAGGCGCCTGCCCCCGGACGGCGAGGAGGCGCGGCGCATCGTCGAGCGGGCCCGGCGCGGCGAGGCGCGCATCGAGGCGGTCCGGTCGGAGTCTCGCCGCCTCCCGCCGCCGCTGCTCTACGACCTGACCGAGCTCCAGCGGCACGCCAACCGCCTTTACGGCTTCTCTGCGCAGAAGACGCTGGAGGTGGCCCAGGCGCTGTACGAGCGCAGGAAGCTCATCAGCTATCCGCGCACCGACAGCCGGCACCTCTCGACGGACGTCGCGGCCACGCTCGGCGCGGTGGTGCAGGCGATCGAGGGCTCGTATCGGGGGATGCTCGCCCCGGGGACGGGGGCTCGGCCGCTCGGCAAGCGCTTCGTCGACGACGGCAAGGTCGGGGATCACCACGCCATCATTCCCACGGGGGCTCGGTCCTCGCGCGCGGAGCTCTCGACCGACGAGCAGAAGATCTTCGATCTCATCTGCCGGCGCCTCCTCTCGGCGTGGCACGAGGATCACGTCACGTCGATCACCACCGTCATCACCGCGATCACCACGCGCGGCGGCGCGGGCGCGCGCGGCGGCGAGCCGATCGTGGACCGCTACCACAGCGCGGGCAGCGTCGTGGAGAAGGTCGGGTGGAAGGTGCTCGACATCGGCTTCGGCAAGCCGCCGGCGAAGCCGCGTAAGAAGGGCGAATCGGACGGCGATGGACGCGACGCGCGCGACGGGGAGGGCGGGGAGGGCGAGCGCGAGACCGCGGATCAGCGGCTCCCGCCGGGCCTCGCGAGGGGGCAGGTGCAGCTCGTGCTCGACGCGGAGGCGCAGGCCAAGAAGACGCGTCCGCCGCCGCGCTTCACCGAGGCCACGCTGCTCACCGCCATGGAGACCGCGGGCAGCAGCCTCGAAGAGAAGGAGCTCTCCGAGGCGATGAAGGACTCGGGCCTCGGCACGCCGGCCACGCGGGCCGCGATCATCGAGACGCTCCTCCGGCGCGAGTACATCGTGCGCAAGGGCAAGCTGCTGCACGCGACCGACAAGGGCGTCGGGCTGATCGAGGTCGTCCACGCGGACGTGAAGAGCCCCGCGATGACGGGCGCCTGGGAGGCGAAGCTCGCCCGCATGGCCCGGGGCGGGGGCGATCTGCCGTCGTTCATGGCGGGCATCGAGTCGTACGTGCGCCAGGTGGTGGCGGAGGTGAGCGCGGGGCGGCGCGCGGCCGGGGACGGTGCGCTTTCCCCGGAGGCCGGGGCGTCGCCGTTTCGGGAGCGCGGCGAGGCGCGGTCGCGCGCGAAGGGGGGCCGCGCCGCGGCCGCCGCGCCGGGGACCGCTCGAGGCCGCGAGGCGACGCCTCACCGCGCTCCGGGCAGCAGCGCAGGGGTCGTGCCGGGCGACGCATCGGCTGGCACGCTGCAGGCGGTCGCAGCGGCGGCTGCAGCATCGCCGCCGGCTCGGGCGCAGGCGCGGTCGCGTGCGGCGGCGCCGTCGCCTGCGCGACCCGCGGCGGCGACGGCGCGACGTGTGGCGGTAGCGCCGTCGCCTGCGCGGCCTGTGGCAGCGACGTCGCCGCCGGCGCGACCCGCGGCCGTAGCGCCGGCGCCCGCGCGACCTGCGGCAGCGACGTCGCCGCCGGCGCGACCCGCGGCCGTAGCGCCGTCGCCCGCGCGTGCGGCGGCCATCGGGTCCTTCCCGGCGCGTGGGGCGGGCACGGCGTCCTCGCCGGCGGTCGCCTCGTCTCCAGCGCGCCGGCCGGAGGATCTCGTCGAGCTGCTCCACCAATGCTTCGGCTTCAGCGCCTTCCGCCCCTACCAGGAGGCCGTCTGCCGGACGGCGGCCGCGGGGAGCGACGTGCTGCTCGTCATGCCGACCGGCGCCGGCAAATCGCTCTGTTACCAGCTCCCCGGCATCGCCCGAGGCGGCACGACGCTCGTCGTGAGCCCGCTCATCGCGCTCATGGAGGATCAGGCCTCGAAGCTCCGGGCGTGCGGCTTCGCCGCCGAGCGAATCCACTCCGGCCGGAGCCGCGCCGAGTCGCGGAAGGCCTGCATCGATTACCTCGACGGCGCGCTCGACTTCCTCTTCATCGCCCCCGAGCGGCTCCGCGTGCCCGGGTTCCCCGAGCTGCTCGCCCGCCGGAAGCCCGTGCTCGTCGCCGTCGACGAGGCCCATTGCATCTCGAAATGGGGCCACGACTTCCGACCTGATTACCGGATGCTCGGTCAGCGCCTCCCGGCGCTCCGGCCCGCGCCGGTCATCGCGCTGACCGCCACCGCCACGCCGGTCGTGCAGGACGATATCGTCGAGCAGCTCGGCCTCGCGTCCGCGGCGCGGTTCATTCACGGCTTCAGGCGGAGCAACCTGGGTATCGAGATCCTCGAGGTCAGCCCGGGAGAGCGCCTCGCCCGGGTGCGCGCGCTGCTCGGGCAGGAGGGCCGGACGCCGGCCATCGTCTACGCCGGGACGCGGAAGGACGCCGAGGCGCTCGCCGCCGGCCTCTCGGAGGATCTCCCGGCCGAGGCGTACCACGCGGGCCTCGCCCCCCCGGTGCGCGACCGGATCCAGGCGGCCTTTCTGGACGGCAGCACCGAGATCATCGTCGCCACGATCGCCTTCGGCATGGGCATCGACAAGCCCGATGTCCGCACGGTCGTCCACGCCGGGCTGCCCGGGAGCGTCGAGGGGTATTACCAGGAGATCGGCCGGGCTGGCCGCGACGGGCACCCCTCGCGGGCCGTGCTGATGCACTCGTATGTCGACCGGCGAATGCACGAGTTCTTCCACGAGCGCGACTACCCTGATCCGGCGATGCTCCAGCGGATCGAAGAGGTCCTGTCGGAAGAGCCCCGCCCGAAGGAGGCGATCCTGGGCGATCTCGGCATCGATCCCGAGGTGGCGGACAAGGCCCTCGAGAAGCTCTGGATCCACGGCGGTGCGCGCGTGGATCCGGACGGGGGTGTCGCCCTGGGCGAGCCGGGCTGGCGCGGGCCCTACGAGGCGCAGCGGCGCCACAAGCTCGCCGAGCTCGTGCAGATGGCGCGGTTCACCGAGGGCCATGGCTGTCGCATGCTCCACCTGGTCCGCCATTTCGGCGACCAGGAGGACACGGGCGAGCCCTGCGGCCTCTGCGACGTCTGCGCGCCGGCCGCCTGCGCCGCGCGGGAGTTCCGGGCGCCGAGCCGCGACGAGGCGCAGGCGATCGCGAAGATCCTGGCGGCGCTCCGCGAGAGCGAGCAGCCGACCGGCCGGCTCTACCGCGAGGCGTTCGCCGACGGATCGCTAGAGCGGCGCGACTTCGAGCACCTCCTCGGCGGGCTCGTGCGGGCTGGCCTTGTCTGCGTGCGCGAGGACTCGTTCGAGAAGGCGGGCGAGCTCATCACGTACCAGCGCGCATCGCTCACGTCGCGCGGCCTCCTCGGCGGGCCGCGCGGCGCGAGCGACGTCGTGAGCGATGTGCCGCTCGCGAAGCTCCCGCCCAAGGTGAAGAAGCGGCAGAGCGCGAAGTCCTCGGACGCGCGGAGGGCGTTCTTCGCCCGCAAGGCGCAGCGGAAGAAGGGCCGATCGCGCTGAGCGGCGCGCGGGCGGCGCTCAGCGGAAGATGCCGAAGTGGCCGAGCGCCCACCAGAGCAGGACGAAGATGAGGATGGTGCTGAAGCACCCGCCGCCGAGCTTCTTCGCGCCGTAACCCGCCGCGATCCCACGCAGAATCTTGCTCATCGAACGACCTCCGGCCCCGTGTCGGGGTGCCCGGTGAGCAAAGCAACGTGGGTGCCACCGCGAGCGGGGCGGATTCTCGGGCTGGAGGGCGAGGACCTCGCTCGCTCGGCGTCGGGGGGACGACAGCGCCCGCGTCACAGTGGGGCGTTTCGCTACGCTGGAGGCTCGGGCCGCCGGCGCTACGCTGAGGCCAGGCAGCCGGGGCGACGGCGGCCCTATCGACCGAGCTTGGCGATGACGAGGTGCTGGTGGCCGTCGTCTCCGACGCCGGGGAGCGGCCCCGCTCCCCAATCAGCGCCTGGTGTTCTCGTCCAGCCAGTAACGAGCGTCTCGCTGTCCGGCGAGACGGCGACGTCGTATGCGACGGCGTCCTTTCCCAGGAGGCGGTTCCAAACGAGCTCCGCGTCGGGGCTGAGCTTGGCGACGAAGCCGGAGCGTTCCTCCAGCGCGAGCGGGCCGTTGCCGAAGTCGATCTGCTTGCTCGCGTTTCCGACGACGACGACGTTGTCGAAGGGATCCAGCGCGACGCCGCTGGCCGTCTGATCATTCGTCCCGCCAAGCGTGCGCACCCATCCCGCTGCGCCGTTTGCCTCGAGCTGCACCACGAAGACGTCCATGTTGACCGACGTCATCGTGTGTGAACCTATCTGCAGTTCGCCGCGGTGATCTCCGGCCAACACAGGCCTTCCCGAGGAATCTACGGCAATACCTATCACGTCGACGCCTGCCGGGCTCGGCCCGATCGCGCGCATCGTCCTGATCCAGTCCGGTACCCCGGCCGGCGTCAGCTTCACGACGAAGCTGCCTCGATCGAGCGTGAACCTATCGAGCTCGGCGGCTCCAAGCGTCGAACCGGCCATGAAGATATTGTTCGAACGATCGGTCGCAATGGCCGCAGCGTATACTGACGCCCCTGATCTGCCGAGGCGGCGGGCCCAACAGCCCGGCGCGGTCGCGAGGCCTGTGGCACCGTCGAGCTTCGCCACGAAGATGTCCGAGTCACCGTCGGGCTCGATGGGCCCGCCGCCGAAGTCGATCGGGCCGCTGAAACTTCCCGCCACGATCACATCATCGTTGGCATCGATCGCGATGGCGCTGATCCCGCCGCTCTCCAGGCCCTTTCTCCAGGTGAGCTTGCCCGATGCATCGAGCTTCACGATGAATGGCCCCGCCGGAAGCGGCCCATCGCCGAAATCGATGCTGCTATCGCTGGTACCGCTCAGGATCGGGTTGCCCTTGAAGTCGACGGCGAGAGCCCATGGCTCGTCCGGGTAAAAGTCACCAAACTTCTTGGACCACAGGGGCTCTCCAGTAGGGCTCAGCTTGAGGAGCAGTATATCGGTGGTGCTGGCAGACGAGAGTGTATCGTCGCCGATCCTGATGGTGCCCAAGAACGCGCCGCTGACGAACACGTTGCCGTCGGCATCACCCGCGATGGCCATGAGGTGGACGTCTCCCGTCTGTTTGTACGCCGTCGTCCAGACGACGCACTCCAGGCCGTCACAGTTCTCATCGTCCGCCGCGTCGCAGCGCTCCACCGCCGGCAGGATCTCTCCCTCGCATACGCCCCAGGTCCCGTCGACGTTGCAGGTGCGCCTCCCTTCCCGGCACATCCCCTCGTTCCTGGTGACCTGCGGGCCACCGTAGCACGCTTCCGACGTGGAAGACGTGCATGGGGTGGGCTCACCTTCACCTCCCGCACCCCCAACCCCGCCGGCGTCCCCAGCTCCGCCAGCGCCCGTGCCGCCCGGCGACTGATCGGCAAACTCGTCGAGGCCGAGCAGTGCCGCGCACCCACCGGCGCACAGGGGCAGTGCGACGACACAATTTACGACGTACGCTCGTGTTCGCATGGGATGTTCTGCGCGCTCGCCATCTACCGACCGCGGGAGCGGCCACGCGGGCGCCAGAGCGGAGGCTATCACAGCGACAGAGCCGCCGGCGCCGCGTCCCCGGATCGAGCGCCACGGGGCGCGGCGCGCGCTCTCTCGCTAGCCTCGGACGCCTCGCGTCGGGGCGCCATAGCCGAGGACCGAGAGCCCGATCCGCGACGAGAGCCGGCGAATCGCCGCGCGAGGGAGGAAGCGGGAGAGCTGGGCCGTCGCCTTGCTCAGCGCGGTCGGGACCGCGACCACGTCGCCCCGATCCGCTGCCGCGATGCCGTAGGCCGCGCAGTCCTCGGCGGTGAGCTCGAACGGCATCTTCCTGCGCGGCACGCCGGGCGCGCCCGCGTCGAAGATCTCGGTGGTCACCGGCCCCGGGCACAGGGCGGTCACCGTGACGCCGGTCCCGTCGAGCTCGACGGCCAGGCTCTCGGACAGCGAGAGCACGAACGCCTTGGTGGCTCCATACACCGCATGTCCCGGGGTCGGCTGGAACGCGGCGAGCGACGCGACGTTGAGCACGCGCCCTCCGCCGCGGGCCACCAGGTCGGGGACGACCGCCGCGCAGAGCGCGACGACGCTCTCGCAGTTGAGCCGCACAAGCATCGCCTGCGCCGCGGGATCGCCGTCCAGAAAGGGCCCGAACCGCGTCGTTCCCGCGTTGTTGACGAGCCAGGCCGCGCCGCCCAGCTCGCGCGCCCGAGCCCGCACGCGGAGGGCAGCACCCTCGCTGGTGATATCGAGCTCCAGAGGGTGGATGGGCGCGTGCCCAGCGGCGCTCGCCCTTGCTGAGAGCTCCTCCAGACGGTGCGCCCGCCTGCCGATGGCGAGCACCGGCTGCCCGCGCGCCGCGAGCTGCCGCGCGATCTCCGCGCCGATGCCGGACGAGGCGCCTGTGACGATACCGAGGCCCGAGGTCGTGGTCATGGAGCGAGCCTTTTATGCTGCTTCGTCCAGGATCGCGAGCGGGCCGTGCCCCTGATCTGCGGGGGCCCTGGTCAGCCATCTTTCCGCGCGATCTTGCCGCAACGCAGCAAGATCGCGCGAGGGCCTCGGGCGCGTCATCGGCTCTGGGGAGCCGAAGGTCGCGCGTAGGTGTCGACCTCGTGCCGTTCCCGTCACCCGACCATCCGCTCCAGGCGTGTGCGGCCGATCGCCCGTGCAGTTTGCCAGCCGTCCCGCGCGCATGACAGCATCGGACCATGGGGCGGTAGGGGTGGTAGAGGACCGTCGCCTACATGCGGAGCGGGCTTTCGCAGCCTTCCTCTTGCAGATCACGTCGCGGAGCGGCTAGCCTGGAGCTCGTACTTCCGGAGCTCGGGTGCTGAGGACCCGCGAGCGATGCAAAGGACCCGCGAGCGAGCCATGCGCATTCGACGAGCTGCTCTAGTCGCCACGGCCCTGCTCGGGCTGCTGCCGGCGCCGGCGCGCGCACAATCGCAGCCATTCGGCCCGGTCACCATCTATGAGCCCACCATCGACACGCTGCCGGAGGTCGAGGGGACCGGCCTCTGCGCCGCATCGGCCCTGTCCGAGAACGTGGATATCGATTTCTATGTGCCCCTCGCCACCGACAACCCTGGCGAGCGTCTGGCTTATAACGACAAGGTCAATGCGTTCATCGAGCGCACGCGTGGCCAGGGCGCGGAGGCAGAGTATCACGAATACGTCGTTCGGACCGTCCTGGATCTAAGCAACAACAACAGCGACCTTGATGATGACCAGGACCCGGACCAAGAAGGCCCGTTGAGCTACGGCGACTTCACCGGACTGATGTCGACGACGTGCCAGGAGGGCGGGTGCGACTTCCCCTGGAACAGCCACGGCACCAGCCAGCCGTTCGGCTCCAGGCTCCGCGGGTTCTTGCTCGTCCCCGAGGAGATCGTGGGTCGACCCGTTCATATCGGTTTCTACGCCGACGATGCGATAAGCCTCACCTTCTGGGACAAGCTCAACGGCGTGAAGCCCGTCATGGTCCGTCCGGCGCGGCTCGGCCTTCCGACATGGCGCCTCACGAACACCGTCATCTTCGAGAAGCCAGGCCTGTACCCGCTCGAGATCCTCTACGTCGAAATCGCCGAGCACGCGGCGCTCGAGATGTCCTACTTCGTCGGCGAGTTCGAGGACTTCGAGCTCGGCGCGCGGGTAGAGGGCAGCGAGAGCCTCAAGGCGGCTGGCTATTCCCTCTTCCAGCCCGCGCAGTTCTTCCAGACGCTGAGCGGGTCGCCGTCGTTCCCCGATCTCGACCAGTGCCAGCAGTGCAATCGCCAGTTCGCCGGCCAGGCCGGGACCAACGGCTGTCCTGGAAGCTACTATTGCAATGAGGCGGCCCTGTGCGCCCCGTGTGACACCGCACAATTCTGCGGCGAATCCTGCTCGGCCTGCACGGGCGACACGCTGTTCTGCATCAACCTGGAGGGCAGGTCTCAGTGCGCCGAGTGCCGCACCAGCGCCGACTGCCGCGACGGCTTCAGCTGCGACCCCGAGACGCACGAGTGCGAGGAGGAGAACGAGTGCGAGATCGACCCGGACTGCCCGCGCGGCAAGATCTGCGTCGAAAACACGTGCGTCGTATGCGACACGGCCGACCGCTGCGCCGGCAACTCGTGCAACTGCTGTCCCAACGGCATCAACGGCACGCAGATGGACTGCGCGGCCGTCGAGCCGGGCGGCATCGAGATGTGCGTCGAGTGCCTCACCGACGAGCAGTGCCCCGACGGCAAGGTGTGCCACGTGCCCACGGGCCACTGCATGGACAGGCCGCTCCCGACGAACGCGCTGCCCAACTGCTGCGGTGAGGGCTGCGTCGACTGCATGCACCCCGAGGACCCGAGCGACCCGCAGTCGCCCCCGGTGCCGTTCTGCCTCCCCGGGCCCGTCGGGACGGCGTGCGCCGCGTGCCGCAACGACATGGATTGCGCCGAGGGGCAGTACTGCCTGAGCGGTGAGTGCAAGGAATGCGTCAAGGATAGGCGCTGCGGGCCGCGCTGCGACAGCTGCGGCGGCGACACGCCGTTCTGCCTCGGCCAGTTCTCCGAGCTCGCGGCGTGCGTGCGCTGCACGTCGGACGAGCAGTGCGCCGGCACGACCTGCAACCGCGAGACCCACGAGTGCGACCCGCCGGGGTGCATGGCGACCTGCGGCGAGGACACCCCGTACTGCGACGGCGAGAAGTGCGTCGAGTGCTACGCCGACACGCAGTGTCCGTGCGGCAACACGTGCGACCTCGCGACGAACACCTGCGACATCTCCTGCAAGACGAACCTCGACTGCCTCGGCAACGAGCACTGCCGCTGGACCGACGAGGCGGACGCCAAGGAGTGCGCGCTCGGCCCGATGCCCGACAACGTCGCGTGCGGCGGCACCCTCGCCGAGATCTGCAGCGTCTCGGTCGTCGGCCAGAAGGGCGCCGATCCGCGGGCCGCCGGGCTCGTCGCCCTCGCGGCGCTGGCCCTGATCGAGCGAAAGCGCCGCCGGCGCAGCGGAGGTGCCTCGTGAGAACGCGTCCACTCCTCGCCCCGCTCCTCGCGCTGTCCGCGCTCCTCGCCGGGCGCCCCGCGCTCGCCGAGGAGGGGCGCTTCGATGCCCAGGTCTTCCGCCCGGCAGCGGCGCCGCGCGATCTCGTGATGGTCCAGAAGTCCGAGGTCATCGGCAACCTCTCGCCGACCGTCGGCCTCTACAGCGACATCGCGGCCGACCCGCTCGTGCTGCTCGTCGCGGGCGACGACACGAGGCAGGCCGTCGACGCCATCTCCGGGCGGCTCGAGCTCGCCTTGCTCGCGGGCATCGGCTTCTTCGACGTGTTCGACGTCACGATGGCCATGCCGCTCGTCCTCTTCCAGGAGGGCGGCAACCTCCGCCGCTTTGGCACCGAGGGGTCGGTCAAGAGCTCCTCCGTCGGCGATCTCCGCCTGTCCACGAAGATCTCGCTCCCGTACCTGAACCGGAAGGAGCAGGTCAAGGAGGGGTTCGGGATGGCCATCGCGGGCAACCTCAACTTCCCCACGGGCGACCAGAACGCGTTCACCAGCGACGGCGCGCTGAGCGGCGGCGCGACGCTCATCGGCGACTACCGGTTCAACTTCGGGCTGCTCCTCGCCGCGAACGCTGGCATCTGGCTGCGGCCCGACAACCAGTTCGCGGGCGTGCGCGTCGGCGACATGGCGCAGTTCGGCGTGGCGGCCGAGCAGTACGTCGTTCAGAGCTGGGGCCTGTCGGTCATCGGCGAGGTGTACGGCTACCCCTCGCTCACGAGCTACCCCGACGACCCGGGGCAGATCCCCGCGGAGGCGCTCCTCGGGCTGCGCTGGCAGACCAAGCACGGCATCACGATCACCTTCGGCGGGAGCTTCGGCGCGGCGTGCGGCTTCGGCGCGCCCTCGATCCGCTTCTTCAACGTCATCACGTGGCAGCCGAAGACCTCGCAGGAGCAGGAGGAGATCAACCGCCTGCAGCAGCGCGACAACGACGATCCGGATCGCGACGGCCTCATCGGCGCCGCGGACCGCTGCCCCGACGTGCCCGGGAGCCCCGAGAACTTCGGCTGCCCGGACCTCGACACCGACGGCGACGGCATCTTCGATCGCGACGACAAGTGCCCCGACAAGCCCGCCGGTCCGCACGGGAAGGACGGCTGTCCGCTCGCCTTCATCCGGGGCGACGAGATCGTGATCACCGAGCAGGTCCACTTCGCGACCGACAAGGACATCATCCTCGAGGACTCGAACTCGACGCTCGAAGCGGTCGCGCAGGTGCTGATCGACAACCCCGACATCCGCGAGGTGCGGATCGAGGGCCACACCGACGTGCGCGCGACCGATCTGTACAACATGGCGCTGTCCCAGCGCCGCGTGGCGAGCGTCATGGCGTACCTGATCGCGAAGGGCGTCGATGCCGCGCGGCTCCAGGCGGTCGGCTACGGGCACACGCAGCCGATCTACGACGACACCGGCTGCCAGGGGCACGACGACCAGCTGTCGCCCGATTGCCAGTTCATGACGTCGAAGAACCGGCGCGTCGTCTTCCGCATCCTGCGCTACGGCGCCGCGGGGGCGAAGCCGCTCACCGGCGCGCCCGAGGGGGGCGAGCAGCTCCTGCCGTCCGGTGGCGTGCTGCCGCAGAAGACCCAGGGCACGCTGCCCAGTCAGGGCACGCTGCCGGGGCAGGGGGTCCTCAAGTCGAACGTGCTGCCGAGCGGCGGATCCTCTCTCCCGCCCGCGGGCGGGGCGCCCGGCGGCGCGGCACCCCTGCCGAACCGCGGCAACGCGGGCGGCCTCCCGAGCAACACGGGCGTGCTGCCGCGATCCGGTACGCCCGCGCCCGCGCCGCCGGCACCGGCGCCGTCCTCGTCGAGCCAGCCGCCTGCTCCCGGAGGCGGGGGGACTCGCTAGGAGGGCGTCGATCCTCGGGCCTGCGGAGATGGATGGATGGGGGCTCGATGGCGATCGAGCGCGCATGCGAGAAGCGCAGGCGTAACTCGAGGCTGCCGAGCTCCGAGCGCCGAGCGCCTCAGGGGAGGAGAGGTCAAACGGACGTCAGCGTCACAGCGGTAGGAGCCGCGCGACGCTGACGTCTTCTGCTGCGCTTACTTCTTCGGCGCGGGCTTCACGGGCGCCGATGACGTGGCGGGCTTGGCCGACGACGACGGGGGGAGCGACGACGGCGGGGCAGAGGAGGCCGGCTTGGCCGACGACAGCGGGGTGGGCGACGCGGGCTTCGCCCCCGGCTTGCCTGGCTTGGCCGAGGTCGCAGGAGCGGGCGAGTCCTCGTACGGCTCGTCGGCTGCAGCCGGAGGAGCAGCAGGCTGGTCCGCCGGCGGCGCCTCCGGCTCGGCAGGCGCCGCCGAGTCGGCGGGCGGCGTCGTCGGGTGCAACGTCAACGGCTTCGCCTCTCCCTCGGTGCGGCGGACCCAGATCACCGCCGTCCCGCTCGCGACGCTGGCATAGCGGCCGTCCTCGGTGCGGATCTCCTCGTTGACCGCCTCGATGACCGCGTCGCCGCCGACGCCGCACGCGGCCTTGCGGAGCGACTCGAGGCGCTCCGCCTCCGTGCGGGCCGTCGGATCGCTCGCGATCGGCTGAAGGCGATGGTACTCGCGATCGGGCAGCTGGCCCGCCGGAATGACGTGCATGTCGCTGCAGAACTCGCCGGAAGGCGTGCGTTTGTCTCGGAACTGAGTGCTGCAACCGGCGATCAACGCGGCACCCAGGGCCGCCGAGAGGAGGAGGCGCTGCATGTTGCCTTCTTACCAGCGATGCGACGCGCGATGCAAACCCCGTGCATCATGGACGCAGCCGACGTGCACCAGGGACGCCTGCCGACCCGGCGGCACGCCGCCTCTCGCAGGGTGCTTGCGGGTGGATCGGCTCCTTATGCCGTGCCCGTCACCGGGCCGCCACACCCGCTGCCACCGCCCCATCCACCGCCCCATCCAGTGTTCCGATCTCGTGAACGCCTGGATATGCTCCGCGGCCGATGCGCCCGATCGAGCGATCCGCTCCTCTCGGCTTCCTCACCTTCCTCGGCGCGGCGCTCGCCGCCGCGTGCAGCGCGCCTCAGGCGGCGCCGCACGCCCCTTCGCACAGCGCCGCCCCTGCCGAGGAGAGCGCCTCGAGCGCCGCAGCGTGCCTCGCGGCCGCCAGCGCACCGCGGCAGGCCCGCCCCGACGAGCCGCCGCGGATCGGCGTGAAGCACATCCTCGTCCGCTACGCCGGCGCCGATCGCGCCGAGGGCACGACGCGCACACGCGAGGAGGCGTGCCTGCGCGCGATGGAGGCGCGCGACAAGATCCGCGGCGGCGCCGAATTCGGCGAGGCGGTGGCGCAGTACAGCGAGGAGGCCGGCGCGGCGTCGCGCGGCGGCTCGCTCGGCACCGTGGAGCGCGCCGACGTCCTGCCGCCCTTCGCCGATGCGGCGTTCGAGCTCGATATCCAGCAGCTCAGCGACGTCGTGGAGACCCGCTATGGCTTCCACGTGATCTTCAGGACGGAATAGCCCTCCTGCCGAGAGCGAGCCTCCCGCCGGAGACCTCTCTGCCTGCCCGCGCGCGGCCTCTCCTCGCAGGCCACATCACGGCGCCTCGCGGGCCGCGCGCGCAAGGGTTGCGTTCTCGGCGGAGGCGCAGCATGAAGCACCCATGCGCGCTCACAAGCTCCTCGCCGCCTTCGCCGTGATGATCGCCTCGCCAGCGCTGCTGATCGCGGCATGTAAATCCAGCGACGAGCCGGAGGAGGTCGTCCCGGCGCCAGGCGCCGTCACGGCGCCGACCGCGACGGCGCCGCCGCCCGCGGCGACCGGGACGGTGCCGGCCGCGACGCCGACCCCGGCCGCGCCTCCAGCGACCACGACGGCCGCCCCGACCCCAGCCGCCCCGGCGACCCCGAAGCCGGACGCGGGCGCGCCGGCGGACGCCGGCGCGCCGAAGGACGGCGGCACCGGCACCCCGGCCGACGCGGGGGCGCTCTCGACCAAGCTCGCGGCGTGCGCTGCGAAGTGCCAGTCGATCCTCCAGACCTGCCTGACGCCGAAGTTCCCCGCGGACGGCGGCCTGCCCGCGCTCGCCGATCCGGCGGCGTGCCAGGGCTCGTTCGACTCCTGCCGCACCGCCTGCGCGCCGTAGCTCCCGCCCCCCTCGGCGAGGCCGGCTCCAGCGCCGCCGAGCCTACTTCTTCTGGGCGCCGGTCGGCAGCGTGATCCGGAAGAGCGCGCCGCCGGCCGCGCCGGTCGTCACCGTGATGTCGCCGCTCATCGCCTCGACGAGGTGCTTCGCGATGGACAGGCCGAGCCCGGTGCCGCCCGACGCGCGAGAGCGGCCCGGATCCACCCGGTAGAACCGATCGAAGACGCGGGCCTGGTGCGCCGCAGGGATGCCCGGACCGTCGTCCTCGACCTCCAGGACGACGCGCCCGTTCGCGGCCCGCGCGCGCACCACCACGTGCGAGCCGTTCGGCGTGTGATGGATCGCGTTGTCGACGAGGTTGGTCAAGATCTGGTCCAGCGCGCGCGGATCCGCCGCGACGAGCGTGCCCGGCGCCACGTCGATCTTCACGTCGGTGTCCCTCTCCATGGCGCGCCCGCGCAGGAGCGCCACCGCCGCCTCGGCCTGCACCGAGAGGTCGAGCGTGCCCGGCGAGAGCGGCCGCTCGCCGCCCTCGATGCGCGACAGATCGAGCAGATCGTCCACGAGCCGGTGCAGCCGGGTCGCGTTCCGCTCGATCACCTCGACGAAATCGCGCGCCGCCTCCGGGTCGTCGAGCGCGCCGCCGAGCAGCGTCTCGCTGCTCGCGCGGATCGACGCGACCGGCGTGCGCAGCTCGTGCGACGCGTTGGCGATGAAGTTGCGCTGCAGGCCCTCGATGCGCCGCAGCTCGGTCACGTCGAAGAAGACGGCGACGACCCCCGCCGCCCCGCGGCTCTGCGCCGGCAGCGCGAGCGGCGCGGCGTTCACGAGCAGGATCCTGCGCCCCGGAGGCCCGGCCACGCCTGGCGCCGCGGGCGAGATCTCGATCTCGCGCGTCGCCGCCGCGCGCGCGAGCGCGACCTCCTCGAGCAGCTCGTGCAGGCTCGACGAGCGCAGCACCTCGAGCGGCGGGCGGCCGACCGGGTCCCTGCGGATGCCGAGCAGCTGCGAGAGCGCCGGGTTGACCAGCGTGATGTCGCCCTTCTCGTCCGTGACGAGCACGCCCTCGCGCATCGACTCGAGCACCGCGCCGAAGCGCTCTCCCTCGCCCCCGAGCTCGCGCCGCGACACCTCCAGGCTCTCGGCGAGGTCGTCCAGCGCGCCGCCCAGCGTGGCGATCTCGTCGTGCCCCTGCATGCGCGCGCGCCGGCCCAGGTCGGCCCGCATCTCCCGCGCGACGCCCGTCAGGTAGACGAGCCGCCCGGAGAGGGCGCGCGCCCCGGCGAGCGCCGCGGCGACGGCGAGCGCGAGGGCCAGGAGGGTGCCCTCCACCACGCGCGTGCGGGCGGCGGACAGGCTGCGGTCGATTGCGACCGGCTCGAACGCGACCCGCACCACCCACGGCCCGTCCGGGCGATCGAGCCGCTGCGCGGCGTAGAGCATCCGCATCCGCGTCGTCTTGCTCACGCGCTCGCTGCGCCCCGTGCCCTGGTGCCGCGCGTCGGCGACCTCGTCGCGCGTCGCGTGCGTGTCGAGCTGGCCGAGCCCCTCCGGCGCGACCGACGAGTCGCCCCGCACCGCGCCCTGCGGATCGATGAACGTGACGCGCGCTCCGGCGATCTTCGACAGCGCCGTCGCGAGGGCGGGCGCCTCGGCCGCGAGGTCTCCTGACCTCGCGGCGACCTCGGTGACGAGCGCCGTCCGCGTCGCCAGGTCGTCCTCGGTCTGCGCCGAGAGCTGCGCCCCGAGCGTCTTCAGGACATAGCCGTCGAACACCAACGCCGCGAGGATCGCGATCCCCACCGCGAACGCGATGAGCTTGCTTCGTATACCCATGTCACCAGCGTGCCGGGCTCACGCCGCGCGCGACGTGGGCGAAGATCCTTACGTTACCTGGTTTTGTCCGTTCCATGACGACTCGTTGACGTGATGCGGGGAGACGGGTAAACGCCCGGCCCCATGGGATTGACCCGTGACGCAGTCTTCTTCGACGCGCTGGCCAACCATGCGCGAAAGAGCGTCGCAGCGAGCGAGCTCCTCCTGGAGATGCTCGACCGGCTCGACGACGCCCCGGCCCTGGTGCAGCGGATCTCCGACCTCGAGGACGAGGCCGACAAGATCACCCACGAGTGCCTGGCCGCCCTCCACCAGACGTGGATCACGCCGCTCGATCGTGAGGAGATCCACGCGCTCATCACCCGCCTCGACGACGTGCTCGACTGCATCGAGGCGGCGAGCGTGAGGCTCGTGCTCTTCGAGATCACCAGCGCCCTGCCGGACGCGCGGCTGCTCGCGCAGGATGTCGTCGACGCGTGCACCGTCATGAGCTCCGCCATCCAGTCGCTCAGGGACCTGAAGAAACAGCCGAACCTCCTCGAGCTCTGCGTCGAGATCAACAAGATCGAGAACGCGGCGGATGCGCACTACCGCAACGGGTTGGCGGCGCTCTTCAAGAAGGGGAACGACCCGCTCCTCGTGATGAAGTGGCGTGACATCTATGACCTCCTGGAGCACGCGACCGACCGCTGCGAGGACGTCGCGAACATCATCGAGGGCATCGTGCTCGAGCACGCATGACGACCTACATCCTCGCCATCCTCATCATCGCGCTGGTGTTTGATTACATCAACGGCTTTCACGACGCCGCGAACTCGATCGCCACGGTCGTCTCGACGCGCGTCCTGTCGCCGCGCACCGCGGTGCTCTGGGCAGCCGCCTTCAACTTCATCGCGTTCGCGCTGTTCGAGCCCACGGTGGCGCGGAACATCGCGAAGGGCGTCGAGCCGGGGTTCATCACGCCGAACGTCATCCTGGGCGGCCTGCTCGGCGCGATCATCTGGAACCTGCTCACGTGGTGGTGGGGGCTGCCGTCGTCGTCGTCGCACGCGCTCATGGGCGCGTTCGCCGGGGCCGCGGTGAAGAGCGCGGGGCGGCTGTCGGTGCTCGACGCGACGGTCTTCGGCAAGACGGCGGCGTTCATCCTTGTGTCGCCCTTGCTCGGCGCGGTCATCGGGTTCTCGCTCATGCACGCCATCCGGTGGCTCGCGCGGGGCTGGACGCCCGGGAAGGTGAGCTCCCGGTTCCGGCGGCTGCAGCTGCTCTCCGCGGCCGCCTACTCGCTCGGGCACGGCGGCAACGACGCCCAGAAGACGATGGGCATCATCACGGCGCTCCTCATCTCCGCGGGACTCCAGGAGGGCGGCAAGGATCCGGAGCCGATGCTCTGGGTCGTGCTCGTCTGCCACGCGGCGATGGGCCTCGGCACGCTCTCCGGCGGCTGGCGCATCGTGAAGACCATGGGGATGAAGATCACGAAGCTGAAGCCGGTGGGCGGCTTCGCGGCCGAGACGGCCGGCGCGGCGACGCTGTTCAGCGCCACGGCGCTCGGCATCCCCGTGAGCACGACCCACACGATCACGGGCGCGATCGTCGGCGTCGGCGCCACGAGCGGGCGCCTCTCCGCGGTCCGCTGGGGCGTCGCCGGGCGCATCGTCTGGGCCTGGATCTTCACGATCCCCGCCTCGGCCGCCCTCGCCGCGGTCGCCTACACCATCGCGAGCGTCATCAGCGGCCAGCCCTGACCGGGCAGGCGAGCGCGGCGCCGCGCCGCGCGGCGTGACGCCATGCAGGCGAGCAAGCGCCTCGCTCGCGCGCCAGGCGGCGGCGCTCGCGCGGCCCGCCCTGGGACTTACCAAGCGCGCCGCCGATCTCCATAACGCGACCATGCGGGCGCTCGTGACGGGGGCGACGGTGGCGCCGGGAGGGGCGGTCGCGCGGGCCTTGCTCGCCCGCGGGCACCGCGTGCGGGCGTTCTCCGCCAGGCCTGGCGATCCGAGCGCGGCGCGGCTCATCGAGCTCGGCGTCGAGGTCGTCCAGGGCAGCGCCGACGAGCCCCGCTCGATCGCGCGCGCGGCGGCCGGCGTCGACGCGGTCTTCGCCATGGGCTCGCCGATCGAGGGCGGGCTCGCGGCCGTCGAGGCGGAGCTGCGGCTCGGCCTCGCCGCCGCCGAGGGCGCGAGCGCCGCGGGCGGCGCGCACCTCGTCTACACCTCGGTCGCGAGCGCCGACCGGGGCACGGGCGTCCCCCATTTCGAGAGCAAGGCGACCGTCGAGCGGCACATCACCGCGCTCGGCGTCCCTTGCACGATCCTCGCCCCGGTGTGCCTGATGGAGAACCTGCTCACGCCCGCGGCGCTCCTCGGCCTCCGGCGCGGCGTGTACGCCGCCCCGCTCCCGGCGGGCTGCCCGCTACAGCAGATCGCGGCCGACGACGTGGGGCGCTTCGCGGCGCTCGTGCTCGAGCGCCGGCGCGACTTCCTCGGGCACCGGATCGAGCTCGCGTCCGACGAGCTCACCGGCGCCGAGGCCGTCTCGGCGCTGTCCCGCGTGGCCGGCCGCGAGATCCGCTACGCCGAGGTGCCGCTCGCCGAGGTGCGCGCGCGCAGCGAGGACCTCGCGGCCATGTTCCGCTGGCTCACGCGCGGCGGTCACGGCGTGGACCTCGGGGCGCTCCACGCCGCCTACCCGGAGGTCGGGTGGCGGCGCTTCGAGGACTGGGCGCGCGAGCACCTCGCGGGCACGCTGACCCGAGCGGTCGCGTGAGCCTGCGAGGGCGCCGCGTCGATCCGGCGCGTGGTCCACCCGGCCCGCGCGCGGAGCTCATCCGACGTGCTACGGAGCGCGGCTCGGTCGGGCCGCCCCGAGGCTGATGAAGTGGTCGAGGATCCAGGTCTTGAAGCGGCTCAGGTCGAGCCGGTCGAGCAGCGGCAGGAACGCCCGCTCCACGCCGTCCTCGCGGCGCACGGAGGCGAAGTCGAGCACGCCGACGTCGTTCGCGGCGAGCACGTACGGCATCACCTCGGTGCGCCCCTCGTCGAAGGCCGCGAGCAGCAGCGACCCCTTGAGGAAGGCGGCCGAGACGTCGAGGAAGGCGGGGCGGATCCCGCGGATGTACCGGCTGAACGGCTCCGCGATCACGCGCTTGTCCGGCGAGTCGCGGAGCCCCGCGCCCTCGAGCTGCATCTTCAGGTAGTCGCTCGCCGACATGCCGGGGTGCTCCTTGCGGCGGCGCTCGGCCTCGTAGCCCTCGGCGACGATCACGAGCGCGTAGTCGGCGCGCTTGAGGCCGTCGGCGAGCTCGCTCAGCACGTCCTGCGGGAAGCGGAAGAAGGGGAGCACGATGAGGTGCGCCCGGGCAGCGACCGCGCAGTGCAGCGCGTGCCGCCCGCTGCGATTGCCCATCATCTCGAGGATGTAGATGCGCTTGTGCGTATAAGCGTCCTCGTAGAGCCCGCGCGCGATGGTCGCGCCCGTCTCCACGCCGGACAGGAAGCCGATCGCGCGATCGCCCTCCAGATCGTTGTCGATGGAGACGTTCACGAAGCCGGCCTGCGGGCGCACCTCGAACTCGTCGAGCCACGCCTTGATGCCCTCGAACGTGCCGTTGCCGCCGACGCAGATGAGGTGCGTGAACCCCTGCGCCTTGAAGGTCGCGGCGGCCTGCTTGCGCTTCTCGCGATCGAGGAAGCCGGAGTAGCGCTCGCTGCGGAAATCGCTGCCCGCGTCGAGCACACGCCGCCCCATCGAGCGCGCAGGGATGCCCTGCGCGAGCAGATCGTAGCGCTGGCGGCGGCTCATGATGAGGCGCTCGAACTGGGGCTGGGCGCGCGCGTCCGCGGTCAGGGAGCGGAAGCCCTCGGTCGCGGCCCACACCTCGTAGCCTCGCCGCGCCGCCTCCTCGGTCAGCGCGACGGCGACCGAGGAGTAGCCAGGGGCGTTGCCGCCGTCGAAGACGAGCAGCAGGCGCTTGTCCGATGCCGGGAGGGTGTCGGGACGTCCGAACTCGACGATGCTGGTCATGGCGCCGGCCTTCTACCACGCGACGACGAGGTTGGCTGAGCGATTGTCACACGTTCGCACTCGTTGTTTGACGACGCCCGGCGTTGGACGACAGCGCCGCGCGGCGTCGAGCGAGCGCGCCGCGCCGCGTGGCGCTCCGCGCGGCGTCGAGCGAGCGCGTGGCGTCGAGGGCGCGCCGTTCACCCCGTGTTGCGCATGCCGGCGGCGATGCCGTTCAGCGTGAGCAGGAGCGAGCGATCGCGCCCCGAGTCGCCGCCGCGGCTCGCCCGCAGGAGCTCGACTTGCAGGAATGAAAGGGGGTCGACGTAAGGATTGCGCAGCGAGATGGACCGCTGGAGCGTCGGGTTGCCCTCGAGCAGCCGCCGGTTGCCCGTGAGCCGCTTGAGCCACGACCGCGTCCGCTTGTATTCCGCGATGATCCGCGGCGCGACCGCCTTGCGCGCGGCGGCCGGCGCGAGCTCCGCGTAGCCCGCGAAGATCGTCATGTCGGCCTTCGCGAGCACCATCTCGACGTTGTCGATGACCGCCCGGAAGAACGGCCACGACGCCATCATCTCCTTCAGCAGCTCCGCGCCCTCGGGGCGCTGGCCCATCGCCTCCAGGCCGCTGCCGACGCCGTACCACCCCGGGAGGATGGCCCGGTTCTGCGTCCACGCGAAGACCCACGGGATCGCGCGCAGCGACTCCAGGCCGCCCGCGCGCCGCTTGCTCGGGCGCGAGCCGAGCGGCAGGCGCGCGATCTCGTCGATCGGGGTCACGGCCGTGAAGAACTCCACGAACTTGGGCTCCTCCCAGACGAGCGCGCGGTAGGCGCGCCGGCCCGTCTCGGCGAGCTCGTCGAACGCAGCGGCGTAGCGCAGCTCGGACGCGGTGGGCGGCCGCGGCTGCGCGCCCAGGGTGTGCAGGAGCACGCCGCTCAGCATGATCTCCAGCGTGCGCATCGCGAGCTCGGGGCGCGCGTACTTGTGGTCGAGCGCCTCTCCCTGCTCGGTCGCCTTGTAGCGGCCGCCGACGCTGCCGGCCGGCAGGGCGAGCAGCGCCTGGTGCGCCGGTCCGCCGCCGCGCGCCACCGACTCGCCGCGGCCGTGGAAGACGCGGAGCGGCAGCTCCGCCTCCGCGGCGATCTTCGGCAGCGTCTCCTGCACGCGCCGGAGCGCCGCGCTCGCCGCGAGCAGGCCGACCTCCTTGCCGGAGTCGCTGTAGCCGATCATCACCTCCTGCACGCCGCGGGCGAGGACGTGCGGCCGGTACTCCGGGTGCGCGAGCAGCGCGCGCAGGATCCTCGCGCTGTCGTTCAGCGCGCCGAGCGACTCGAACAGCGGGACGACGTCGATCCGCGCGCACGAGCGCGCCTCGTCCCACAGCCCTGCGGCCTTCGCGCTCGCGAGCGCGGCGAGCACGTCGTGCTCGCTCTGGGTCATCGACAGGATGAGCGTGCGGCAGGACGACTCTCCGCCGTCGCGCTGCGCCGCGGCGATGCGCTGGAGCGCCTCGAACACGCGGCGCCCCTCGGGCGTCATCTGCGCCGGCTCGACGCGGCCCTCCGCGAGGCTCTGCGCCGCGGCGCGCGCGTCCTCGGCCGGCGCGCGCATCTCGAGCTCCGCGAGCGCGAAGCCGAGCGCGCGCACCTGCGAGAGCAGCGCCCGAGCGCGCCGCTCGCCCGAGCTCGCGCAGCGCGCGGCGCGCAGGCTGTCCGCGACGACCGCGAGGTCGCGCTCGAGCTCCGCGGGCTCGCGGTAGGGGACCGCCAGCGTCGGCTCCTCCGGGCGCACGAAGGCGCGCCCCTCGCGCGTGGGGCCCTGCCCGGAGCGCGCGCGCGCCTCGGCGCGGCCGTGCTCCGCGTGCTCGAGCGTGGCGGTGAGGCGCGCCTCGATGAAGTGCAGCTTGCGGCGCCACGGCTCGCCCTCGGTGCGCGGGCCGAAGTGCGCGGCCACCTCGGGCATCGCGGCGGCGTCCTCCTCGATCGAGGCGAGCAGCCAGGGCGGCGGCGTGACGTGCCGGACCGACTGCGACAGCGCGCCGCCGAGGTCGCGCGCCGCCCGGATGAGCCGGCGCAGCCCGCGGGTCCGGTAGGCGAACAGCGCGTCCTCGAGCACGGCGGGCACGACGAACGGGTTGCCATCCATGTCGGCGCCGACCCACGAGTGGATCCGGAGCGGCACGATCTCGGCGTCCAGCGGCTCGCCGTACGCGGCCTCGAACGCGCGCCCGATCGCCGCGGGCAGGTCGGGGAGCAGATCCCAGAGGATCTCCTCGATGTACCAGGCGACGTTCTTCACCTCATCGCCGACGGTGGGGCGATCGCGGCGCACCTCGTCGGTCTGCCAGAGCGCGGTGATCTCCTCGCGGATCTGGGCGAGCTTACTCGCCGACTCGTCGGGCGTCAGCTTGCAGCGATCGCGCTCCTCGAGGTTCCTCGCGATGCGGTAGAGCTTCTCGAGGACGGTGCGCCGCGCCGCCTCGGTCGGGTGCGCGGTGAAGGTGAGCGTGACGTCGAGCGTCCTGAGCGCGGCGCGCACGCGCTCCGCGGGGACGCCGGCCTTCTTGAGCGTGTGCATCGCGGCCTCGAGCGAGCCGCGCTGCGGCCGCGCTCCGGGATCCGTCGCGTACGCGCGCGCGCGGCGGATGCGGTGGTGCTGCTCCGCGAGGTTGACGAGCCGGAAGTAGACGGTGAACGCCCGGATGACGGGCTCGAGGCGATCGTGGGGCAGCTCCGCGAGCAGCTTGCTGAGCTCCGCGGCCGCGTGCGCGCGCCCGTCGCTGGGGCCGCGGCGCCGGCGGATGGCGAGCGTGCGGATGCGCTCTTCGATGGCGAAGAGCTCTTCTCCCTCCTGCTCGATCAACACTTCCCCGAGCAGGCGTCCAAGCAGGCGAACTTCTTTGCGAAGAGGTCGATCGACCTCACGGCGGCGCGGCGGCATGGCGGCCAGCGTAGCGCGATGCGGCGTAAAACGGACCACCGAGTGTGGCCTGGGCGGACGGTCGGTGGCGCCGGGGGTGTGGCGGCGCCGGGGCAGGTGGCGCGCCTCGGGGCCTGGGCGGGTGGCGCGCCTCGGGGCCTGGGCGGGTGGGCGGTGGTGCGAGCACGGTCCGTGCATCGCCCGTTCATCCGCGCCCTTTCGAAGCCTCGTCGAGCTCGTGTACCCTCGGGCGGATGGCCGATGACGTGTTCGGGATCGTCGGCACGACCCAGGGGGCGTTCAAGGTAGAGCGGGTCGTCGCCGAAGGTGGGTTCGGCGTCGTCTATCGGGCGTACCACGAGGCGTTTCGAGCGCCGGTCGCGCTGAAGTGCCTCAAGGTCCCGGCGACGCTGCCCGAGCAGCTGCGCGTGCAGTTTCTTGAAAAATTTCGTGAGGAAGCGGAACTTTTGTTCCGGCTATCGGCCGCGATCCCTGCCGTCGTCAGGCCGCTGCACCACGACGTGATCTCGGCCGCGACCGGCGCCTTCGTGCCGTTCATCGCGCTGGAGTGGCTCGAGGGCCGCACGCTCGCGAGCCACATCGCCTCCCGCGCGGCGATGGGAGCGCCGCAGCTCGCGCCGGGGGAGGTGATCCGGCTGCTCGCGCCGGTCGCGCGCGCGCTCGAGGCGGCGCACCATTTCCCCGGGCCGAGCGGCCCCACGTGCGTGGTCCACCGCGATCTCAAGCCGGCGAACATCTTCCTCGCCCAGATCCATGGCGCGGAGGTCGTCAAGATCCTCGACTTCGGCATCGCCCGCGCCCGCGACGCCGCGACGGTCATGGCCGGCCAGACCGCCACCACGTCGGGCGGCCTCTCGACGGCGTTCACGCCCGCCTACGGGGCGCCCGAGCAGTGGGCGCCGAAGCGCTTCGGCAAGACGGGCCCCTGGACCGACGTCTGGGGGCTCGCCGTGACCGTCGTCGAGGCGCTCGCCGGCCGCGAGATCATCGGCGGGGATCACGTGGCGATGATGGGCACGGTGCTCGACGAGAAGCGCCGCCCCACGCCGAGGAGCGAGGGCATCTTCGTGCCCGACGCGCTGGAGGCCGCCTTCCGGCGGGCGCTGGCCGTGGATCCGCGCGAGCGCTTCCGGGACATCGGTGCGTTCTGGGACGACGTCGAGCAGGCGCTCGGGCTGCCGCGGAGCGCTCCGCCGATCGCGGTGCCCAGCCGGAGCCACGCGCCGGCCGCCGCCCGCGTCCGCTCCTCGGTGTTGCCCGCATCGCCCTCGCCGCCGGGATCGACGCGGTCGCAGGATCTCCTCCAGGGCACCGCCCTCGCGGCGCAGGCGGCGTTCGCGGAGGCGACGGCCCGGGAGCTCCACCTGCCGGAGCGCGGCGGCGGCCGCTTGCAGCCGCACAGCCTCCCCACCGAGCCGGTCGTGCCGCTCGCGCTCGACTGGTCTCCTCCCGCGCCCGCGCCCTTCGCGCGGCCGTCCTATTCGCCGTCGCGGCTGCCGCCCCCGATGATGGATCGCGCGCCCGCGCGCCCCAGCCTGAGCACCGGGGAGCTCATGGCGATGTTCGCGTTGCCGGTGCGGCTCGCCGGCGCGGGCGTCGTCATCACCCTCGTCGATCTCGCGGCCGCCTCGCTGCTCTTCGGCGGCCAGCGCATCGGCGTGGGCCCCATCGGCGGCGTGGGCCCGATCGGGCTCTTCCACGTCGCGGTGGGCCTCGTGGTCCTGGGCATCGGGATCGCGGTGTTCCGGCTGTTCTCGTCGGACCGCTAGCGCAGCCCATGCCCGCAAAGCCGCAGGACCTGGGCGACACGCGATGGGACGACGTCCGCGTCTTCCTCGCCGTCCATCGGCACGGGAGCCTGGGCCAGGCGGGCGCGCGCCTCGGCCTCGACACGTCCACCGTCAGCCGCCGCTTGACGGCGCTCGAGGCGTCGCTCGGCGCGCGCCTCTTCGACCGCACCCGCGACGGCCTCGTCCCCACGCGCGTCGCCGAGCTCGTCCTGCCCGCCGCCGAGGCGATGGAGGCCGCGCACCGGCGCCTCGCGCGCGACGCCTCGGGCGCCGAGGCCGACGCCGAGGGCGTCGTGCGCCTCAGCGTCGCGCCGGGCTTCGCCGACTCGTTCGTGGTCCGGAGGCTCCCGCGCCTCCGCGCCCTCCACCCCAAGATCCGCGTCGAGCTCGACGCGTCCGTCCGCGTGCTCGATCTCACCCGGCACGAGGCGGACCTCGCCCTCCGCTCGATCCGGCCGGAGGGCGCCGACCTCGTCGTGACGAAGCTCGCGTCGGCCCGCTGGGTCGCCGCCGCCTCGGAGCAGCTCGTGGAGCACGCCGGCCCCGTCGAGGCGTGGGACGCCGTGCCGTGGATCGCCTGGGATCGCGACCTCACCAGCTTCCCGGCGGCGCGCTGGCTCGCGCGCCACGCCCCCGGGGCGGAGATCGCCCTGCGCACGAGCTTCTTCGTCTCGCAGCTCACCGCCGCGGAGATCGGGCTCGGCGCCCTGCTGGTCCCCGAGCCGTACCTGGAGGTGCATGCCCTCGCGCCGCTGAGGTTCGCGAGCGCGCTCGAGCCGAGCGCGGCGGAGTGGCCCACGGACGATCTCTGGCTCGTCGGCCACCGCGCCCTGCGCGACGTCCCCCGCGTCGCTGCGGTGTGGAGCTTCCTGATCGACGAGCTCAGGTCGCTGTGAGCTCTGTCACTCCTCGCGCTGCACGCCCGTCGATCCGTAGCCGCCCGCGCCGCGCGCCGTCGGCGCGAGCGCGGGGACCAGGACCACGTCCGCGAGGGCGACCGGGCAGATCACGAGCTGGGCGATCCGATCGCCGCGGTGCACCGTGAACGGCGCTGCGCCGAGGTTGATCAGGACGACCTTGATCTCCCCGCGGTAGTCCGGATCGATCGTCCCGGGGCTGTTCAGCACGGTGACGCCGTGGTGCAGCGCGAGCCCCGAGCGCGGCCGCACCTGCCCCTCGTGACCGTCGGGGAGGGCGACCGCGTAGCCCGTGGGCACGAGCTTCCGCTCCCCGGGCGCGAGCGTCACCGGCGCCTCGATGGCCGCGCAGAGATCGAGCCCGACGGCTCCCTCGGACTGGTAGGCGGGGGGAGGGACCTCGATCGGCCCCACGCGGAGGAAAGGCACCTGGATGCGCACGCGGCGGAGCCTAGCCGGTCACGGGCGCGGCAGCACCGCCTCGAGCGCCGAGCCCCGGAGCGCCTCGAGCGCCGAGTCCGACCACGCCCGCGCCCGATCCGAGAACCCGGCCTCCACCGCGCGCCGGAGCAGATCGAGCGCCCCCTCGAGGTTCCCGTCCTTGGCGCTCGCGCGCGCCGCGCCGTACGCGTCCTCGCCGAGGCCCACGCGGCGGAAGATCGCCTCGTAGAGCCGCGCCGACCAGTCGAACGCGCCGCGCTCGAACGCGATCTCCGCCATCCTCCGCGCGTCGTCCTCCGAGAGCTGCTCCACGATGTCCAGCGCCACGGCCGCGGCCCGCGCCGCCTCGCCCTGCTCCACGAGCACCCGGATCAGCGGGCCCGCGACCTCCTTCCGGTCGTCGCCGGCCTCCCGGGCCGCCTCGAGCACCTTCCGCGCCTGCTTCAGCTCCCCGAGCGCGAGGTGAATCGCGCCGACCAGCGCCGGGTCGGGCTCGCCCTGCTTGCGCGCCTGCGCGAGCGCTTCCCCCGCGCGCTTCGCGTCGCCGAGGAGCAGGTGCGACCAGCCGATGAGCTCGTGCGCCTCCCGGAGCGCGCGCTTCGGCGGCGCCGGCGACTGCGCGAGCACCTCCGCCGAGAGCGCCATCGCCTCGCCCGTCCGCTCGTCCTCCACGGCCCGGCGCGACCGCTGGAGCAGGACGGCCGTCTCGGGCGGCATCGACTCCTCCTGGAACTCCGCTCGCCGGCGGTTCACGGAGGGCGACGGCGCCGCCGGCTCGCTGCGGAACCGCTGCAGGCTCTGGAACGCGGACATGACGAGGATGAACGAGAAGAAGAAGAACCCCGCCCTCAGGAAGAAGATGGCGAGGATCACGGCGGCGATGCCCGAGATGGCCGCCGTCAGCCGGGCTCGCCGAGGGCCGAGCGCGTGCTCGAGGACGTGGCCGCCGTCGAACGGGAGCACGGGGATCAGGTTGAGGACGCCCCACCACACGTTGACCTTGATGAGCATCTCCATCCCGTTCAGCACCAGCGTCGGGAGGGCGTAGAGCGCCGGCACATAGCTGAGCACGAGGTGGAGGACCCCGGCGACGAGGAAGCCGGCGAAGGGGCCTGCCAGGCTGATCAGCACGTGCTGGAGCCGCCCGAGGGGCAGGAGCGAGCGCCATGTCGTGGTCCCGCCCATGAAGTGGAGCGTGATCTCCGGCTCGATCCGGTGCCGCTTGATGGCGAGCGCGTGGCCGAACTCGTGCATCAGGACCGACAGGAAGACCACGAGGATCCAGACGAGGAACAGCTGGTACTGCTGACTGGCCAGGATTCCGTACCCGAGCAAGGCGGCGGAGAGCCAGAACCCGAGCTGGACGTCGACCGAGACTCCAAACAGACGGAAGCTCATGCGCATGTAATAAGCCGTGCGGGCCGTTCGCTCAATGATTGCCGTGCGGACGCGGCCGGCCGTAGAGTGCGCGCCGCGCACGCGGCCGCGCGGACGCGGCGCCGGGAGCGAGCATGGGCAGGGAGATCCGGGTCAGGAGATGGGCGCTCGCCGGGGTTGCCGCGGCGGGCATGGCGTGCGGCGCCGCACCGGCGCCCGCGCCATCCCCCGGGGCCGTGCCGACGCCCGCGCCGTCGTCGGAGGCCTCCGCGCCGGCCGCCGCCCGCCCGCCCGAGGCCTCCGCGCCGGTCGAGGCCGCTGCCGCGCCGCTGGCCGCCGCGCCCCCCGAGTTTGCGGTTCCGCCCAACACGGCGGTCCTCCACGTCGGCGACTCGTTCGCGGTGGCGGGCTTCGCGCAGGCGCTCCGCCCGAGGATGCAGGAGCACCGCGTGCGCTACGCGGTGAAGGCAGAGACCAGCTCGTACACGGTGACGTGGGCTTCCAGGATGGAGCTCCTGGTCGCGAACTACCAGCCGGACCTCGTGATCATCAGCCTGGGCGCCAACGAGGTGGAGAACGTCAACCCGCCGGCCCACGCCGGCGCGATCCGCCGCATCGTCAAGGCGATCGGCGGTCGTCCGTGCGTGTGGGTGTCGCCGCCGCTCTGGCGCAAGGACACCGGCATCATCGACGTGATCCGGACGAACTCGGCCCCGTGCCGCTTCTTCGACTCCGACGCGCTGGTGCCGGGCCCCCTCCCGCGCCAGAAGGACAAGATCCACCCGAACGAGGTCGGCGGCGCGCGCTGGGCCGAGGCCTTCTGGAGCTGGCTCACGGCGGAGCACCTCCCGGCCGGCGGGGACCAAGGCGGGGCGGCGCTGGCGCGCGGCCCCTGGGCGCTCCGGCCGTCTCCGCCGGAGGAGCACCGCTCCCGGGCGGAGGCCCCGGAGAGCGCGGCCAAGCCGGGCGAACAGGTGTCGGAGCGGCGGTCGGAGTGATCCGAGCTGAACGGCCGACGGGGGAATTCCTCCGCCCTGCCGGAATCATGGAACCGCCAAGGCGCCCAAAGACGCCCAAAAACATCACCTTCGGCCAAGTACCCCCACCGGTCGATGCCCTACGCCGCCGACGTCGCGACGCCCGCGCCGCGGTGGACCAGCCCAGGATCGTGGCCGAGCGCCCCTGCGATCGCCGCCCTCACGTCCCGCATCAGCCGGTTGCGGCCCCCGGCGCCGTAGGGCGCCGGATCGATCGGCGGCATGATCGTGACCACCACCCGGTGGTGCTCCTGCACCACGAAATCCTTGGCCCGGAGCACGTGCCGTGTGCCGTCGATCGCCACCGGGAGGATGGGCGTGTTGGTCTCGATCGCCATCCGGAAGCCGCCGCTCTTGAACGGGAGGAGCGCGCCGGTCTTGCTCCGCGTCCCCTCCGGCGCGATCCAGACCCGGGTCCCGTCCTGCAGCATGGACGCGCCCACCTGCAGGCTCGCGCTGGCCTGGACGTGATCGCTCCGGTTGATCCGGATGAACCCCGCCGCCTTCATCGCCTGGCCGAAGATCGGCACGTTGAACAGCTCCTTCTTGGCGATCATCCGGAGCCGCCCGGGGATCGCGCGGAACACCACCGGGATGTCGAAGAGGCTCTGGTGGTTCGACATCACGACGAACGGCCGCGCGCCCGAGGCGTGCTCGCGCCCGCGCACCACCAGATCCACGTCCGCGTCCTCGAGCACCTTGCGCGCCCACCAGTCCAGCCGCTCATCGCAGCGCTCGAGGGTCACACGCCCGATCATCGCGTCCACCACGGTCGGAAAGCAGATCCGGGCAGTGTCGAAGATTCCCATGAACGTCGTCTGAAGGCTCATCGCTCTCTTCCCGCTGGTTCCGCTGAAAGGTGAGGGGATCGCGTGGCGCGCTGGCGACCGATCAGGCCCTGCCGTACGCGGCGGGCAAGCGGCCCCCGAGGGGCGCCGAGCTCATCCAGGGCTCATCCAGCACTCGTCCACTGCTCGTCCGTACGCGAACGCCGCAAAGTATACCACTCAACCCCCGGCTGTGGTGCCGGTCACGGTCACTACCACACGGCGCGCGTGGGGAGAACTACGGTGCTCCCAGACATACAGGGCTTGCCAGGTCCCGAGCGCGAGGCGGCCGCCGGAGATCGGGATCACCTCGCTCGAGCGGGTGATGGCGCTCCTGAGGTGGCCCGGCATGTCGTCGGGGCCCTCGTCGTCGTGCTCGTACTCGCGGCCCTCCGGGGCGAGGCGGGACATCCAGCGCTCCAGGTCGCGGAGGACGGCCGGATCGGCGTTTTCCTGGAGGATGAGGCTCGCGGACGTGTGCTGCAGGAACACGGCGCAGAGCCCGACGTCGACGCCCGCGCCGGCGACGACGCGCGCGACCTCGCGCGTGATGTCGACGAAACCCCGGCCGTTCGTGCGGATCTCGAGCGTGCGCTGGACGATGGTGGTCACCGCGCCATCTTAGCCGCCTTCAGCGCGGGCGCCCGGCACGACGTCGACGATGAGCCCCCAGCTCGTCCATCGCTGGAACCACACGCCGACGCGCTCGGCCAGCGCCGCGCCCGCCCCCTCTCCGCCGCCCGTCGTCTCGTCGCCGCAGGCCTCCGCTCCGTGGGCTCCGGCCGCCACCTCTTCACACGCCGGGACGAGCGGTACGCCCCGCCCGAGCGCTTCGAGGAGGGCGAACGCCGGCGGCTCGAGCTCCTCGAAGCGGATCGTGAGATCGGCGCCGCGGAACACGGCGAGGCGGACGGGGCGGGGCGCGGGCAGCGCGGGCGACCGGCCCTGCTTGAGCTCGCTCCGGAGGACGTGCGCCGGGTGGCCGAGCCGCACCAGCGCGAGCAGCGGGTGAAGGACGATCCTGGCGGTGGACCAGCCGTCCGCCGGCATGCCCGTCACCTTCGCCGGATCGAGCGGAGGGGGCGAGGCGCCGTCGAACAGATCGACGAGGGCGTGCTCGTACCGCGCCACGTCGCGCGCGAGATCCCGCAGGGCAGGGGGGAACCCCTCGTGGGCGCCCGCGAAATCGGCGACGTATCGCCCGAGGTCGCGCAGCGTGAAGCTCGCGGGCGGGTGCGCCGCGAGGTAGGCCCTCGCGAACGCGTCGAAGCCGTCGTCGCCGAGGACGTGCGCCAGCGCGGGGTAGTCCTCGCGGAGCGCGTCCCTGTGCCGCAGCCAGAACTGCCGCCGGTAGATGTCGGCCTGCTCGGCGGGCGCGAGCCGCTCGCTCCCGGCGACGTGCTCGCGGCACAGGCCGGCGAGCTCGGCGTCGTCCGGGAGCGGCGCGCCGGCCGTGAACATGCGGGTGAGCTGGCCCATCAGGGCGGCGAGGCCGGCCGGGGGCGCGGGGTCAGGCGGCGCGCGCACGCGCCACCTCCTGCCGGATCGCCCGCGCCTTCTCCGCCTCGGCGGCGAGGACCTCGAACGAGGGGATGTCGTCGTCCCACTCGATCAGCGTCGAGACGTCGCCGGCGCGGGCGACCGCGCGCCGGTAGAGCGCCCACACGGCGTCGACCACGTGATCGCTGTGGGTGTCGAGGATGTACGCGCCCTGGTGCGTGTGGCCGGCGAGGTGGAACTGCACGATCCGGTGGTGCGGCACGCCGTCGATGTAGGCCTCCGGATCGAAGCCGTGGTTGTACGAGGAGACGTAGACGTTGTTGACGTCGAGCAGGATGCCGCAGTCGGCCTCCTCCGCGACCGCCGAGAGGAACTCCCACTCGCTCATCCGGCTGGCCGTGAAGGTCAGGTAGCTCGACACGTTCTCGAGCGCGAGCCGGACCTCGAGGAAGTCCTGCACCACCCGCGCCCGCGCCGCGACGTGCCGCACGGCCTCGTCGGTGTACGGCAAGGGGAGCAGGTCGTGCAGGTTGATCCCGTGCGCGCCCGTCCAGCACAGGTGATCGCTCACCCAGGGCGAGCCCACCCTGGCGAGCAGCGCCTTCAGCCGGCGCAGGTAGTCGAAATCGAGCGGATCCGTGCTGCCGATCGACAACGAGACGCCGTGCTGGACGAGGCGGTAGCTCGAGAGGACGCGCTCGAGGTTGGCGATCGGCATGCCGCCGTCCACCATGAAGTTCTCGCTGATGATCTCGAACCAGTCGACCGGGGGCCGGTGCTCGAAGATGTGCCGGTAGTGCGGGATGCGCAGCCCGACGCCGACGCCGAGGTCGGGGAGTCCCAGCCGCATCCGTTCGGGGTTCACCATGGTTCACCGCGAGCCTTGCTCAGGGGTGGAGGGATGCGCCGCGGCGCCTCATGGCCCAGCGGATCCGGCGGATCCGCGTCGCATGGCCCGACGGCCCAGCGGATCCGGCGGATCCGCCGGATTCCGCCGGGCCGGGCGCGCCGAACCTACGACGAGCAGTCGGCCGGCTTGCAGCCGCCCTTGCCCTTGCACTCGTTCTGGCCGGCGCACGCGTGGCTGTCGCTCTTGCAGCCGCCCTTGCCCTTGCACTCGTTCTTGCCGGCACAGCACGCCTTCGCGGCGTTCTCCGGCGCCGCGGCCGGAGGCGCATCGGCCGCGGGGGCGGCGCCCGTCTCGGGCGCGGGCGGAGGCGACGAGGCGCAGCCCGCGAGGCCCGCCACCATGCCCGACACCGCCGTCAACGCCAACGTCTTGCCCATGTCGATCGTCATCTGATCCTCCACGCTCGTCTTCGTCGCGATCACCGAGCCCACCGCGCGCCTCGCCAGAATGGCGCGCCCGCACGCTGGAGCCCGTCGGGTCTCGCCGGCCTCTCGACCGCGCTGAGCCCATCGGCTACGCGTCACTACGCCCGGCCGGTTCCACGGTTTCACTTCGGACGCGTTGATTCTTCATTCAACTCCCCGTAAGTGAGCGGGGTTGACCTCCACGCCCACGCGAGCCCCCCCTGCGTGCACGGCGTCCGGCGGCGTAGCCTCTGCGGCTGGGGCGCGCGGCCAGCGTGCAGCGTTCCATGCACGACGTAACTCGCTTCGGACGGCAGGCGCAAGACAAAGCGTCCAGCGCGGCGCGCCGGCGCCGTGGCGTGTCCTCGTCCCCCCGCGCCGCGGGGCGCTCCCCGTGCTCGCGGCGCTCTCGCTGGGGGCGTCCGGCTGCGGGGGGGCTCCGCGCGCGGGGGCCGGCGCGGCGGGTGATGCGGCCTCCGGGCGCGAGCTCCCGGTCGAGGCGATCGCCGCCGAGCTCGAGGCGATGAGCGGCGCGGTCCTCGAAGGGCGGGAAGCGACGTTCCGGGACATCCTGGCCGACGCGATCGCGAAGGACGCGTACCTGTGCCAGCCGGCTCCGCGCCGCGTCTTTTCCGGGGCGCGCGGCGACGTGCCGGAGGGGGAGCGGCGGATCGCCGGGGTGATGCCGCACTACGGCCTCTTCTTCGGCCCGATGAGCTACCTCGTGCGGCGGCGCAGCGGCGCCTGGGAGGTCGACGTGCGGATCGCGGTCGACCCGCCGGAGGGCGCGGGCTGGCTCGAGCTGCCCGACTGCGGGCTCTCCGCCCGGCTCGGGGGCGCGATCGCGTGCCGCGGGACGCCGTATGCGCGCTCGGGATCGACGGACGCCTGCCCGGGCTCCGGCGTGTTCACGGCGAGGGCGACGCCGGCCGCGATCCGCGCGCTGCTCGCGCGCTGGTCGGACGAGGCCGAGGGGTACTGGAACCGCGACGCGCGCGCCTTCGGGCTGCCGGTGCGCTACGACTTCGACTTCGTGCTGGCGGACGAGGCGCGCGCGCGGGCGCTCCGGGTCGACCTCGCGGTGCCGCTCTCTCCGACGTGCGGCAGGACGCCGTACTTCAGCGCGATGCGGGCCGGCTGGTCGCTGCCCGTGCTCGCCCACGAGGTGGGGCACGTGCTCGGGCTGCTCGACGAGTACGAGGCGCTCTCCGGGATCGTCCGCTGCTATCCGAAGACGCCGTTCCCGGGCGCCGAGATCAGCCGGATGGGGCTGTCGATGAAGGAGGAGACGCGGCTCCTGCCGATCCATCACTACCTCGTGCTCCGCCGCTTCTTCTGCCGCGAGCCCGCGTCCATCGACCCGTATGCCGGCGCGATCCGCTGACCCGACGCCGGCGCGATCCGCCGAGCGCTCCACGCGGCCCCGCGCCTGCCGCCGCCTCGCGGCCGCGGCGCTCGCCTACGTCAGCGCCGCGGCGCTCGCGTGGACGGGGCTCGCGGGCTGCCGCTCGGAGCCAGAGCGCGGCGCGGCGGACGCGGGGCCGAGCGCGGCGGACACGGGAATTGGCGCGGCGGACGCGGGGGCCGGGGCGTCGGACGTGGCGCCGCCGCTCGTGGGGGCGCCTCCGGGGCCGAGGGCGCTCGCGCCGCCGGCGGAGCCGCGCTGTCCGCCGGAGATGGTGCGGATCGCGCGCCGGTTCTGCGTCGATCGCTACGAGGCGGTGCTGCTCGACAAGGAGACGGGGCTCGAGATCTCGGCGTTCTATCCTCCGTCGCGCCAGGCGGCCGCGTCCGTCGAGCGTGTGTGGTCGAAGATGCGGCTGCAGCTCGGGGACGACGAGGCGCGCCGCATGGAGCTGCCGCTCCTGCCCGGCTGGCAGAAGCAGCGCGAGTTCGAGCCGCGCGCGGTGTCGCGCAAGGGCGTGCTCCCGCAGGGCTACACGACCGGCGCGCAGGCGGATCTCGCGTGCCGGAACGCGGGCAAGCGGCTCTGCTCGCTCGACGAGTGGCGGACGGCGTGCCGCGGCGAGCGAGACGAGCAGTTCCCGTACGGGCCGACCTACGCGGACGGGCGGTGCAACGTGTTCCGCGAGCACCACCCGGCCGGCGTGCTCCACCGCGACGTGACGCTCGGGCACAGCGATCCTCGGCTCAACCTGGTGCGCGTCGCCGGGGCGCCGCTCTTGCGGCGGACGGGCGAGACCGCGACGTGCGCGAGCGCATGGGAGGACGACGCGGTCGCCGACATGGTGGGCAATCTGGACGAGTGGATCGACGATCCGGAGGGGACGTTCGTCGGCGGGTTCTATGCGCGCGCGACACGCGAGGGGTGCATGGCGCGCGTCGCGTCGCACGACTTCACGTATTTCGACTACTCGACCGGCGTCCGCTGCTGCGCGGATCTGCGCGCGGCCCCGTGAGGGCGCGCTCGAGGCGACACGCAACGCTCTGGTAGCATCGACCGCTGCGGGGAGATCTGCACGCGCCCGTGCGACGCCGCGAGGAGGTACACCGATGCTCGACGCCCGATATCACGTCTACGATTCAGCTGTGCTGGACGCCCCCATCGAAGAGGCGTGGAGAGAGCTCCGAGATATCGTCAAGCTCCTGCCGATCGTCTTCGGTGACGCCGTCAAGGACTACCGCTACGTGGACGGCGGCTCGGCGGAGAAGATCCCGTCGCGCTTCGAGTTCACGCTCCACCCGTCGGGAGACAAGGCCGTGGAGGAGGTGGTCGCGCGATCCGAGACCGAGCACTCCGTCACGTACCGGCTGCTCGGGCAGGTTCTGGGCATCGAGGGGTACATCGCGACGTACCGGCTCCGTCGCATCACGACCGAGCCGGGCAAGACGTTCCTCGAGTGGCCCCGGGAGTTCGGCGTCGCGCCGGGCCAGGAGCCTGAGAAGGTCGTCCCGTCGGTCGCGGCCCTCACCGCGAAGGAGATCGTCGCCATCAAGGAGCACTTCGCGCTGCGCCGCCGCTCCGTGTGATGCACAGCGGCCTCGGCCGAGCGCGCGGGGCCGAGGTGGAGCCCCACGGTTCCGCGAGGGATGGCAGCAGGGGGCCGGAGTCCGATGGCAACCGCTGGAGGGGCCTGCGCCGGGGGGCCTCAACGCATCGCAACCGTTGGGAGGGGCCTGCGCCGGGGGGCCTCAACGGATCGTAACCGTTAGGAAGGGCCTGCGCCGGGGGGCCTCAACGGATCGCAACCGTTGGGAGGGGCCTGCCGCCGGGGGTCTTCAACGGACCGCAACCGTTGGGAGGGGCCTGCCGCCGGGGGTCTTCAACGGATCGAGTGCGCGCGAGGGACCCGCCGCCGGGGGTCTTCAACGGATCGAGTGCGCGCGAGGGACCCGCAGCCGGAGGTCTTCGACGGATCGAGTGCGCGCGAGGGGCCTGCGCCCGGGCGGCAGCAACGGATCGCGTGCGCTGGAGCGGGCGCGAGCGACGGGTCCGCGACGGATCGACTCCGCTGGGGGCGGCCAGGGCTCGGGCCTGCTGGCGCGCGACCACCCGGGTCGTCCGTTCACGACGGCGCATCTCGCCTTCCCGAGCGCACGCCGCCGTGACGAGGGCGCGCTCGAGAGGCCGCGACATCCCCTGATAGCATCGCTCCGCCGCGCATGGCGGTGTCGCGCCTGCGGCATCGGGAGGAGGGAGCCATGATCGACGCGCGTTATCACGTCTACGACTCGGCGGTGCTGGACGCCCCCATCGAGGAGGTCTGGCAAGAGGTCCGCGATATCACGAAGCTCATCCCCGTCGTCTTCGGGGACAACGTCAAGGAGTACGGCTACGTGGAGGGCGGCTCCGCGGAGAAGGTGCCCTCGCGGTTCGCATTCACGCTCGTCTCGGGGGAAAGCTCGCTGGAAGAGGTGGTCGCGCGCTCCGAGACCAAGCACACCGTCACCTACCGGCTCTACGGGCAACTCTTCGGCATCGAACGATACACCGGGACCTACCGGCTCCGGCGCATCACGACCGAGCCGGGTAAGACCTTCCTCGAGTTTCCACGGGAGTTCGGGGTCGCGGCAGGTCACGATCCCGCGCAGGTCGTCCCGACCATCGCCGCGCTCACCGCGAAGGAGGTCGCGGCGATCAAGGCGTACTTCGCGAAGCGCCGCCGCGCTGCGTGATCCTGCCGCCGCGCCGCGAACATCGCGGCACGGCGGCCGCCCGAGCGCACTGCACGCCGGGCGCGCTCAGGTCGTGGGGCGGCCGACCGCGAGGAAGGCCTCCTCGCCCTTCGGGCGCCGCCGGTCGCGCCAGACGAGCGCCGCGGGCAAGACCAGCACGGCCGCGAAGAGGCACGCGAGCTCGCCGATGACCGCGGCGACGCCCAGGCTCCGCACCGCGTAGTTCTGCGAGCGGACCAGGGCGAGGTAGCCCAGCGTCGTGGTGAGGCTGCAGAGGATCACGGCGCCGCCCGTCTCGCGCACCGCGGTCAGCGCGCCGCCGGCGCCCTCCCGCGCGTACCGCTGCACGATGTTCACGGCGTAGTCGACGCCGATGCCGAACGTCAGCGGCAAGGCGATGAAGTTCAGGAAGTTGAGCTTCACGTCCATCAGCACGAGCAACCCCGCCATCCACGAGACGCCGACGAGCAGCGCGCCGAGCACCGCGAACGCCGGGCGGCCGCCGCGGAAGGCGACGAGCACGACGAGGACCGTCGCGGCCAGCGAGAAGAGCACCGCCGGCGGCACGTCGTCGATGACCGCCGCCCACATGTCCGCGTAGATGACCGCGCGCCCCGAGCCGCGCACGACGCTGCCGTCGGGGAGCCGCGTCTCGCGGTACGCGTCCGCCCACCGGAAGAGGTAGTGCGCGTCGTGCACGCTCTCGGGCGTGATCGGGCTGATGTACACGATGCGCCCGCGCGTCCCGTCGGTCTCGGTGAAGGCGCGCGCCACGCCCGCCGGCAGATCGTCGATCCCGAACGGCGCGAGATCGTCCGGCGGGATGACCGCCTGGATGCGGCGCCAGTCCTCGTCGCCCACGAGGCCGCGCTTCCGCGCCCTGAGGACGCGATCCTTGATCTCCTGGAGCAGCGGGAGCTTCGCCGCCTGATCCCGCGGGACCAGATCCTGGAGCGCGTAGATCTCCTTGAACGGCTTCTCGCCCTCGGGCGCCGCGTCGCGCCTCGCGTAGAGCGCGGCGCGGAGCGGCTCGACCTGCTCGGGCCGGTCCACGAGGATCGCCATGCCGTCGGTGCCGACGTAGCCGGTGATCTCCTCCGCGAGCGAGCTCAGGCGGATCTGCGCCGCGCGGGCCCCCTCGTCGTTGCGGAGGTTCTGGAGGTTGTACTCCATCGGATCGGCGCGCACGTAGCTCACCGCGGCGACGAGGCCGGCCGCGGCCAGGGTGAGGCCCGCGAGCGTGAGCGTGACGGGGCTCCGCGACGCGAGCCGCGCGAACGGCGCGCCGAACGCGACGCCGCCCTGGGCGCGCCGCCGCAGCCTGCCGAGCAGGCCCGGCGACTCCTGCTCGAGGGGGACGATCCGGTCCATCACCGCGAGGATGCTCGGCAGCGCGACGAACGTGGCGATCCAGCAGAGCACCATGCCGGCGCTGCCGATGAGGCCGAAGTCATGGAAGCCGCGGAACTCGGTGACGAGCAGCGAGCCGTAGGCGGCCGCGGCCGCGCAGCCGGCCGTGAGCGTGGGCAGCCAGGTCTCGCGGTGGGCGACGCGCACGCCCTCGAGCAGGCTCGCGCCGCCGCGGCGCGCCTCGAGGTAGCGCGCCATGTAGATGATCCCGAAGTTGATCCCGTTGCCGGCGACGATCGAGAAGAGGAACCCGGTCGCCATGTTGAGGTGGCCGAGCGCGAGCTGGGTGGCGCCGAACGTCCAGGCGACGCCGATGCCGATCGTGATCAGCATGGCGACGAGCGTGCGCAGGCGCAGGTAGTAGAGGAACACGACAGCGGCGATGAGCACGGCGCCCGAGACGCCGACGTCGGTCAGGTCCTCGTTGATCGCCGCGTACTCGGCGATGCCGGTCTGAAGATCGCCGGAGAGGCCGTAGGTGATGCCCGGCTCGAACGAGGCGGGGCGCACGCGCTCGACGACCTCGCTCACGCGCCGGATCGCCTCGGAGCCGGCGGCGAAATCGCTGGCGATCACCTTCGAGCGGATGGCGACGACGACGGTCTTGCCGTCCTTCGACTGGTAGTAGCCGTCGGGGTAGCGCCCCGTGTCGACCCCCTGGAGGCCGAGGCTCTGCTCGATCGAGCCGGCGTTGATCTCGGGGGGCGGCTCGTCGTCGTCGAGCAGCGCGCCCGTCGCCTTGTTGACCTCGTAGGCGTAGCGCGCCTCGATGTCGTCCCTGAGCTTGGTGAGCCTGTCGCGGTCGACGTAGAGCCCGGCGCGCGGCGAGAGGAAGCGGTAGGCCTCGTGCACCCCGTCCTCGACGCTGCCGACCCACGGGGGGCCGATCTTCTCGATCTCCGGGACGAGCGCGTCCGCGGCCCGCTGGAGCGCGGCGGTGGGCGTGCCCTCGCCGCCCTGGAGCACGACGAAGAGCGTGGAGACGCCGGCCGTCTTGGCCGCGACCCGGTCGAGCTCCTGCACGCTGGGCCGCGACGCCGGCAGCAGCGACTCGAACCCGGTCAGCACATGGAGCCGCGTCGCCAGGAAGAGGGCGATGACGGTGAGGACCCCGGTCGCGAGCAGCGGCAGCGCCGGCCGCTTCACCTGGAGCTCGGCGAGGCGCGACGCGAGCCCGCCGCCGCGCGACGAGGGCGGCGCGAGGCGGGGAGAGGGCTCGCGGGGAGCTTCACCGGAGCTTTCGTGTGAATCAGGGGAATCAGGGGAAGGAAACGGGCGGGGCGCCGGAGGCGGTGGCATGGGCGGAGCGGACATGAGACGGTGTGTGGTTCCGGGGCGGAAAGGGACGTTGGAAGGACGGTGGAAGCGCCGGGGTGAAAGCGCCGGTGGACCACGTTCTAGGGAACGGGCGCCCCGGAGAACAGCGGTCGTGTGCGGCGCGGCGACGGCGCGCCGCCGAGGTCCAGGTGGCCGCGGAGGCGCGCCGGGCCCGCGGGCGCTCCCACGGCCCCGCTGACCATGATGCGGTGTTCGGGATGCGCAACGACGATCTCGTGCGCCGCCTGATCGGTCACGAGATCGCCCGCCTCGCGGGGCGAAAAAGCGGCACTACAGGGAGCTCGTGGCCGGCTCTCGACGTCATGGCCTCAAGGATGGGCGCCCGGCGTGCCTCCCGTGTCGAGTCCGCTCCCCTACGACGCCTCTCCCGCGGGCCTCGCGCGATCGGAGGGGGCCTGTGAAGCCTTGCTCGCGTCGCGCAAGGGCCAAGGCAGCTAGGGTGTCGCCGGCGGCCAAGCCCGCCGATCGATCGCCTCATGAGGTATACGAACAGGCCCTGGTTCCGCGTGCCACAAATCCCGCCAGGGATCTGTCTCGCAAACGAAGAGAGATTCGACGCAAAGACGCCAAGAGCGCAAAGACGCGAAATACAAAAATCTGTTCTTTTTTGCGTCTTTGCGTCTTTGCGTTGAAAACTCTCTCCGGATCCCGGGCCGGACCTCTGGCGGGCGGAACTAGGGGCCCGGCGGGGTCGTGCCGGCGTCCGCGGCCCCCGCGCGGCGAGGCTTCGCAGCGCCGCCTGAGCCCGCGTCTCGGGGCGCGCCCGCGTCCACCGGCGCGGCGCCCGCGTCTCGGGGCGCGCCCGCGTCCACCGGCGCGGCGCCCGCGTCGGCCTCGGCGCCCGCGTCCGGCGGCGGCTGGTCGGGTGCCGCGGGGGGCGCGGGCGGCGGGGGCGCTGGCGGGAGCTCGCTCTCCCAGCACTCCGGCTTCGGGGGCGCCGCGAAGTGGACCGCGCGCGACGCGGCGTCGCCCTTCCGGGTGACGAGCTTGTCGGTCTTGTACACGGTCGCGTTGCCGCACGCGTACTCCGCGGCGTCCTTCGACTCGCGCGCCACCACGCGCGTCCGGGGCGCGCGCTGGTTCTCGCACTGGGCCCACTCGATCTCGTACTCGGCGTCCTCGTCGGAGAGGAGGATCCGGCTCGGCGGATCGTCCTTGGACCGGCGCCCGGTGAGCGTCGTCCGGGTGATCGGCTCCTTGCCCTCGCGCACCGTCAGCGTGACCGGGAAGCGAAGGCTCCCGCGCATGTGCGCGCGCGTCGCGCCGATCTCGAAATCGGGGCAGATCGGCTCCCCGTCGATCGGGGACGGCACGGGCGGGCCGCCGCACGCGGCGCTGGCGAGGAAGCTGCCGAGGAAGAAGACGGCGAGGGGTCGGGCTCCGGGGCGGAGGTTCACGACGGGATTAGTCGTTTCCCCGGGTCCGCGCGTCAAGCGATCTTGGTCTTGCCCAGCTTCAGCACCCGATCGAAGTGCTCCTTCGAGACGGGCACCACGCTGAGCCGCGACCGCTTCAAGAGCGAGATCTCGGCCAGCGACTCGTCGCCGCGGATCGTGTCGAGGCTCACCTGCACCTTGAGCGGCGCGACCGGCTCGATGTCCACCACGCTCCAGTCCTCGTCGGCGTCGGCCGTCGGATCCGGGTACGCTTCGCGCTTGACGCGCGCAACGCCCGCGACCGCCTTGCCCTCGCTCGAGTGATAGAAGAGCACGAGATCCCCCTGCTTCATGGCCCGCATGTTGTTGCGGGCCTCGAAGTTCCGGACGCCGTCCCACATCGTCTGGCCGTCGCGCACGAGCTGCGCGAACGAATATTTCTGCGGCTCGCTCTTCATCAGCCAGTAACGGCGAGACATGCACGATCTCCAGGGCAGGCGCGAGGGCGGCGCCGGCCTCGCCGTCGCGCTCTCATCCTCGACGGACAGCCCGTCGATTTGACCGGCTACCCTAGCACCGCCCGTTCAGTCGGTGATCACGATCTTGGCGCCGTCCGGCGTTCGACGCGCGATCTCGTCAATCTCGTCGTCGTCGAGGGCGATGCAGCCGAGCGTCCAGTCGCTCTCCTTGTGCACGCCGGCGAGCTGTCGCCCACCGCCGCTTCCGACGCCGTGGATGCCGATGCTGTGCCCGACGCCGCGGCCCGGCGGGACCTCGCCGCGCCGCTTGAGCTCGGCGAAGCGCGCGCGATCTTCCTCGTTCGGGTAGCTGACGATCAGGAACCGATGGAACAGGCCGTTGATGCGGCCCGCGACGCGGTACGTGCCGACGGGGGTGCGCCTGTCGCCCTCGTAGCGCTTCGGCCCCGGCCCGCCCGGCCCGAGGGCGACCCGGTAGGACCGGACGATCTTGCCACCCGCGACGAGATCGAGCGTGTGCTCGCTCTTGTCGATCCGGATCTCGGTGACCGGCGGGGCACCGCCCTGGGCGGCGGTCAGGGAGGGGACCGTGTGGGTGAGGGAAGCGGCGAGCAACGCCGCGGCGAGGACAAGAGGGGGCCTGAGGAGCATGCCCGACCGTCGGCGCCGGGCTGGAGAGTGTGACGCCCGGTCGAGGCCTGCAGTATTCTCGATCGGGCGCGTCACACTCCGCGGCCGCGGCGCGATGCAGGGTCGATGAGCACGCCGATGACCACCGAGGACCGCAGCCCCGCGACGAACCCCCTGGCAGAGCCGGGGCTCCGCCGAGCCCTCGAGGATTTCGTGCGGCGGCGCGTCCCGAGCGGCGAGGTCGACGACGTGGTGCAGACGGTTCTCTGCGACGCGCTCGCGTCGCCGGGGCGCCCGGCCGACCCGACGGAGCTCCGGCGCTGGCTCCTCGGGATCGCGCGCCACAAGGTGGCCGACCACCACCGGCGCTCGGCGCGGGAGGCCGCGACGGAGCTGCCCGACCTGCCGGTCGGACCGCCGCCCGTCGAGGCGCGCGAGCTGGCGCGCTGGGCGGAAGAGCAGGCCTCCGCGAGCCGCGACGCCCGGCAGACGCTGTCGTGGATGGCCCGGGAAGGGGAAGGCGAGAAGCTCGAGAGCATCGCCGCCGAGGAGCAGGTGCCCGCCGCCCGGGTGCGGCAGCGCGTGTCGCGGATGCGGCGATGGATGCGGGAGCGCTGGATGGCCGAGCTCGCCGCGGTCGCGGCGCTGGCCATCCTCGCGATCCTCGTCGCCCGGCTCCTGCGATCGACGAGCGACGCGCCCGTGATCGCGCCCCTGCCCGAGCCGCAGCCGAGCGCGCCGCCCGACGGGCCTTCGCCGCCCATCGCGCCGCCCTCGCCGCTCGACGCGCTGGAGCGCGCGCGGTCGCTGCGGGCCGAGGCGCTGCGCGCCTGCGACGAGGCGGCCTTCCGCCGGTGCCTGGACCAGCTCGACGAGGCGGATCGGCTCGACCCGGCGGGCCGCGACGCGCCCGAGGTCGCCGCGGCGCGCGAGCGCGCGCTCGAGGCGCTCCGCGCGCCGACGGAGAAGGCCCCGGCGCCCGTCAACGAGAAGCTCGACAAGAAGGACGAGAGCAACTCTCGCCCCGCGCCGACGCCTCGCCCGAAGGTGGCGCCGCCGCCCGTACAGAAGCCTACCTCGTCGGTGCCCGCGGAGCAGATGCTCAAGGAACAGATGCTCAAGTCGAGGAAAGCAGCGCCGAAATCGAAGGTCGACGAGATGGATTTCCCGTCGGGGAAACTCTAGCTGCTCGCGCCAAGGGGCGAACGACGCGCCGAGATCGAGCCGAACTCGACGGCTCGCCGTCGCCTCCGGAGCGGGGGGCCGACGCGCTGCCGAGGGGGAGCGGCGCGCGCCGCCGTACGAATCCATCTCGCAGTTTCCGGCGTAGTCGTCTAAACACGCTGGCGCTCGGCGCCATCAACGACGCCAAGGAGAGGAGCCCAGGAGATGCGAACGACGAGATGGCTTGGAATGGCATTCGCAGTGTCCCTGCTCGCGGCGAGCGCCGGCTGCGCGGTTGAGCCCCAGCAGCAGACCGCGAAGGCGCCGGCACCGCCGCCCGCGCCGCCGCCGCCTGCGCCGCCTGCGCCGCCCCCTGACGCGGACGCGGACGGGGTGCTCGACGACGGCGCTGACAAGTGCGTCGCCGAGAAAGAGGACGGCCTGCCGCCCGACGCCAAGGACGGTTGCAAGTCGACCGACCCGGACGGAGACGGCTTCGCGGCCGAGGCCGACAAGTGCCCGACCGAGGCCGAGGTCAAGAACAACTACAAGGACGACGACGGTTGTCCGGACGTCCCGCGGGTCGCGCTGCTCGGCAACGAGGTGAAGCTCAACGAGAAGATCGCCTTTGCCGCCGGCAAGCCCGATATCGAGCCCGCGTCGCAGGAGCTCCTCGCGAACATCGCGCAGGTCCTCAAGGACCATCCGGAGATCCAGTTCGTCGAGGTCGCGGCCTACTCCGAGAAGCTCGCCAACGACGCCGCCTCCGTGACGCTCACGAAGAAGCGCGCCGAGGCGGTGGTGAAGGCGCTCACCGCGCTCGGGGTCGAGAAGAACCGCGTGCGGGCCGCCGGCTACGGGGCGCACTGCGCGACCGATCCGGGCGAGACCGAGGAGGCGAAGGAGAAGAACCGCCGCGTCGAGATCAAGATCATGCGGCTCGACGGCAAGGACACCGGCGTCGAGCTCGCCTGCGCCGCGGTCGCCACCAAGGGCCTCAAGCCGGCCGGCGTGCCCGCGACCGCGCCGAAGGGCGCCGCGAAGGCCTCCGACGCGAAGCCGGTGGACCCGAAGGCCGCCGCCAAGCCCGCGGACGCGAAGCCCGCCGCTGCGCCTGCCGCACCGGCGCCCGCCGCCGCGCCGCCGGCTGCAGCGCAGCCCGCCGCCGCCGCGCCTGCCCCCGCCGCGCCCGCCGCGGCGAAGCCCGCGGACACGAAGCCGGCCGGGGCGAAGCCCGCGGACACGAAGCCGGCCGAGACGAAGCCTGCCAGCGTGAAGTAGGCGCTCGGCGCCGCGCAAGCGGGCAGGCTAGCGAGCCTGTCCGCGCGCGGCGGCGAGCAGGCTCGCGAGCGCCTCGCGCGCGGCCTGCCGGCGCTGCGGCTCGGGCAGCGCGCCCGGGCGCAGGCGCTGGATCTCGGCGCACAGCGCGGCGCGATCGCCGGCGAGAGGCGCGCCGCACGGCGCGTCGCGCGCGCCGTCGCCGGGGGCGTCGCGCGGCGCAGGCTCGCCAGCGAGCACGGCCGCAGCGGCCTCGATGAGGCGCGCGGTCGCCGCCGCGCCTTCGTCCTCGCCCCGGAAGCGACCCACGAAGTCGGGCTGCTTCGAGAGCCGCGAGAGGACGTCCCAGCGCTGCTCGCGCACGGCGAGCTCCGTCGCGAAGAGCACGACCTTCAGGTTGCGGCCGAGGTCGGGGAGGGAGCGCGTCTCGCCGTCGAGCGCCATCAGGTCGTCGACGACGCTCGCGTCGAGCGCCGCGGCCGCGCAGCGCACCGCGACGCTGAGCAGATCCGCGCGCAGGGCTGGGCCGAGCGAGGGAGCGCGGCCGAGCGCACGCGCGGCGGCGAGCACGACCGGGCCGCAGTGCCCCTCGCGGCGCTGCCGCGCCAGCATCACGCCGGCGTCGTAGAGCCGGCCGCTCTGCCGCAGCGCCTCCACGGCGGCCGTGAACGCGTCGGGGTCGTACGTCCCCCGCTCCGCCGCCGTGAGGAAGCCGTCGAGGCTGCGCAGGGCAGGGCACGCGGCCGCGCTGCCCGCGCGCGCCCGTCGTTGGAGGTGCGGCAGCTTGCCGAGGACGTCGGCGATGCGCAGCGAGAGCGCGAGCGGGTAGGCGTCGCAGGCGGGCTCCTCGTAGCCGCCGAGCTCGACCCTGGCCTCGGTGCACGCGAGCGGCCTGGCGACCGCGGCGAGCGAGCGCGCGGTCCTCGCGACGAGCGGGTCGAGCCCCTGGACCGCGGCGAGGCCGGTCGGGAGCGGATCGAGGAGCGCCGCGACCGCGGCGTCGTCTGCGTCCGGCGGCAGGAGGCCGCGGACGAGCGTCCAGAGGTCGCCGGCGAGGAAGGGGTGACCGGCCTCGGCCGCGAGCTGGGCGTCGATCGCCAGCAGCGCGCGGGCGTCCCGGCCCCAGGCGAGCGGCTGGTCCGGGCGCAGCGCCCGCCGCCCGAGCCGGAGGCCGAACGAGAGCGCGGCGATGGCCCGGCGCGCCGCGGCGGTGCCGCGCTCGGCGTCGCCCTCGAGGAAGTGGTAGGCGGCCGCGAGCGCCGCGGCGCTGACGTACGCACGCGCCGCGTCCTCGTCGCTCCGGGGCGAGCCCTCGGGCGCGAGCGCCGCGGCGAGGGAGCCCTCGGGCTCGCCGCGGGTGCGGAGGCCGAGGCCGAGCTGGAAGCCGTTCGCCCCTTCGAGGAGCCCGGCGCCGTACGAGACGTCGAAGCTGAGCGAGAAGACGCGGGTCGCGGTCTTCTCCTCGTAGCGGTAGGTCATGCGCGGCACGCGCAGGCCGCGGGCGTCGGCGGCGGCGAGGACGCGGTCGAGGGCGTCGCGCGCCTCGGCGCGCCGGCCGCCGGCGAAGTCGCGCACGGCGCCGACGAGGGCGAGCACGTCGCCGGTGTCGGCCGCCTGGCAGGCGTCGTCCGACGCCTTGCTCATGGCGGCAGCGTACGCCGACGGATCCGGGGCAATGCCGGCCCGGGCCTTCGCGATCTCGCCGAGGTACGAGAGCGCCCAGGCGACCCGGCTGCCGCTGTCGTTCGCGAGCGCGATGGCGTCGGGCGACGGCGGCCCGCCCAGCACGGCGGCGCCGAGGAGCGAGGCGAGCAGCGCGAGGTCGGCCTGGTCGCGCAGCCCGAGGGCCGAGAACGCGCGGGCGTAGCCGACGAACAGGCCCCGCAGATCGCCGCCGCCGTCGCGCGCGGCGGGGAGCGACGCGAGCGCGTCGAGCAGCGCGCCGCCGGCGGGGCCTCGTCCGACGCCGCCACTCCGCGCCGGATCGTCGCGGAACGCCGCGGAGAGCCCGCGGAGCACCCGGCCGAGCGGGGCGCCGCTCCGCTCGGCGAAGCGCTCCGCGGTGGACGACTCGAGGAGCGCGCGGGCGAGCGCGTAGCCGCCGGTGAGCGCGTCGGCGAGGTCATGGTCGACCCAGCCGGAGAGGCCCGCGGCGACGGCGGCCTCGGCGTCCGCGGCCGGCAGGGTGAAGCGCGGCGGAGCGACGCGCGCCGGCGCGCCGGCGGCGCGCGGCGGCGCCGAGAGGAGATCGATGGCGTCGGAGAGGAGCGTCACGAGGAGCCGCGCCCGGCGCGCCCACGGGCCGTCGCCCTGCCGGTACCGCGGCGCGAGCAGGATCCGCCGGCGGACGTCGCCGAGCCGCGCGAGGGCGCGGCGGGCCTCGGGGCTCGGCCCGCGCCCGGCGGCGCAGGCGGCCCCGGCCGGCGGCGGCTTGCGCGAGCGCTCGGTGAGCAGCACGGCGAGGACGCCGTCGGCCAGCGCGGTGACGTCCTCGACGAGCTCGGGCGGGGGCGCCTCCGCGGCGTTGGCCGCGCCGGCGCCGGCCTCGGCATCGCGCGCCGCGAGCCCCGCGACGGCGCGCCGGAGCGCGTCGCGCGCCTGCCGGCGCTCCGGGGGGAGCCTGGCTGCGCCGGTCGCCTGCGGATCCAGCGCGCCGGCGGCGCCGAGCGCGGCGTAGCGGGAGAGGCTCGCGGCGAGCGCCGCGAGGCCGGGGTAGGGCAGCGCCGGGGCGGGCGCGAGCGCGCGCTCGATCTGCGCGGACGAGAACGCGAGATCCGGCGCCTGACCGGAGGCGAGCCGGTACAGCGCGTCGGCGGCGTAGAGGCCGGCGACGCCCCATCCAGCCTGCTCGGTGAGCTCGCCGCGGAGCTTGGCGGTGAGCGCGCCCTGCAGGGCGAGGAAGTGCGGGGGCTGCACCTCGGGCGGGTACGCCATGCCCGCGAAGACGCCGGCGAGCGCCGCGCCGAGGACGGCCTCCGGGTCGTGCGCCTCGGCCATGCGGCGCTGCACGGCGATCTGCGTGAGGTCGACGATGGCGTCGCGGAGGGGCTCGTCGGCGAGCACCCCGGGGCTGTAGGCGAGGGGGATCAGCGCGAGCGCGCGGTAGCGGCGCGGCTCGGCCTCCGCGAGGGCGCGCAGCGCGGCGAGGTGCGCGAGGCCGAGCTCGGTGGCGCGGCGGTGGACGGCGCTGCCCGCGCTGCCTGCCTGGCTCGCGGCGGGCGTGGGGCTGCGCTCGTGGAGCAGGGCGGGCGCGTGGGCCCACGCGGTGCTCGTTTGCTCGACGGCGCGGACGAGCGCCTCGTAGCGCGGCAGCCACGCGTCGAGCGGGAGGCGTCGTCCCGGCGCCGCCGCGGTGCTCACGGGCGCAGCGGCAGGGTCGCCCGGGGCGAGGGCGCCGGCGAGCGCCGCGGCGAACACGAGGTCGCGCGGGCCTTCCATGGGGGGCGCGACGTCCCGGCCGCAGCCGGGGGCCTTGCCGAGCAGGTCGTCGAGCGCGGCGCGCCGGTCCGCGGGGACGGCCCGCAGCACGGCCGCGCCGCGGGCGCGCCACGCGGCGCGGCCGTCCCGGGCCGTGCGCACGCGGAGGAGGTCGCCGTAAGGCGTGTCGCCCGGCGCGGGCGGCGGGTCCAGCCGGGGGGCCGAGGGCGCGAAGGGAGCGTCGTCCTCGGCCTCCTCGAGCGCGACCCCGGCGGTCGCGAGCAGCTGCAGCGCGTAGCGGCCGCGCAGGACCGGCTCGTCGTTCGGGTCGCGCCCCTTCACCGCGGCCGCGAGGGCGTCGGCCGCGGCCGCGGCCTCGACGTAGCGGAAGCGGCCGGCGGCGCCGAAGGCGCGGCGGACGAGCGCGGCGAGCGCGATGTCGTCCGCGACCCGCGAGAGCGACGCGTCGCCGCGCGTGATCGGCGCGAGGCCGGCCATGAACGGCGCGAGCGGATCGGCCGGAAAGAGCTGGACGGCTCCATGGCGGGCGCGCGCGTGGACGAGGTGCTCGTACCCGACGGCCTCGCCGATCGCGAGGAGCAGCGCGTCGGCGGCGAGGGCCCCAGGGGGCGGCAGCGGCGCGGCGCGGATCCATTTCGCCTCCGCCGCGGCCGCAGGCGCTCGCGCCGCGGCCGTGGCCTCCGCGCCCGCCTCGACGACGACCGCGGCCCGCGGCCCGCGCCCGCCGCGCCGGTCGAGGTCGCGGAGCAAGAGCGCCCAGGGGTCGTCGGCGTCCCGGGCGGCGCGGGCCGCGACGTAGCCGAGGGCGAGCTCGCGCGGCGGCCGGCCCTCCGCGAGCGCCGCGGCGAGGGCGCGCTCGCACGCGTCGAGGTGCGCAGGATCGCACTGGGCGGCCTGTGCGGGCGTGGCGCCCGGGGAGGCCGCGCCGCCGCAGCCAGCGGCGAGCAGCGCGAGGAGCAGCGCGGAGCAGAGCGGGAGAGCGCGCGGCGAGGAGGACACGCGATCGTGCAGCATGGCGCGCGCGCGACCTTACACGAAACCACCCCTGTCTTCCTGCCCCCGGAGCGCCGTGCTACGCGCGCGCTATGCGACGGGCTTCGGAGCGACGAGGTGCCGGCGGCGCGGGGGGCGGCGGGAGCGCCGGTTGCGGGGCGCGCGGCGCCTCCGCGGCGCTCGGGCTCGCGATCCTCGCGCTCTCGGCGTGCAGCGAGGGCGAAGGCGGGTATGCCGGGACGACCGCGCGCGTCGGCAAGGACACAGAGACGATCTACATCAACAACGGCAGCGAGCCCGAGTACCTGGATCCAGGAAAATCCAACGACTCGGCGAGCTCCACGCTGGTGCAGCAGATGTTCGAGGGGCTGACGACCTACGGCGCCGGCGACCTCCGCCCGGTGCAGGGGGTCGCGACCCACTGGGAGCAGAGCGACGACAACCGGCTCTTCCGGTTCCACCTGCGGCCGGAGGCGCGCTGGTCCGACGGCAAGCCGGTCACGGCGCACGACTTCGAGTACGCGTGGAAGCGGGTGCTGCGCCCCTCCACGGCGTCGCTCGCCGCGACGAACCTCTACGTCCTCAAGAACGGCGAGCTGTTCAGCCTCGGCAAGCTCAAGGCGCTGCGCGAGGCCGCGCCGCTCCGCGCGGCCCCCCGGCCCGACGCGCCATCCGCGCTCGATCTGCCGAAGGGGGCGTTCGTCGTGGTGCTGGCGCGCTCGCCGATCCAGGTGGACACGGCGATCGCGCCCCTCGCGGCGCTGCCGGAGGGATCCGCCGCCGTGACGTTCGCGAAGGGCGACGGGAAGGGCGGCGCAAGCGATCGGCTCTCGTTCGGCGCGGCAGGAGGCGGCGCGACAGGGGGCGACGCGGCGCCGCTCGGCTCGGCGCCCGGCGGCGGCTGGCAGGGCGCCGTCGTCGACATCGTCCGCGTGGGCCCGCCGTGCAAATGCAACGGCGCCGCCGACCGGTGGTTCGAGATCGAGCGGGGCGGCGCGCGCGGCTTCCTCCCGGGCTGCGCGCTCGTCCCCCCCGCGGGCAACGCCGGCAACCCGGGCAAGGAGAGCGCGGGCGCCGCGCCCCGGTCGGAGGCGTACGCCGTCGTCACGCCGCACACGAGCCTCCCCACGTACGACGCCGCGGCGCCGCCCTCCGGCAGCGCCGCCCAGGGCGAGCCCCCCGTGGGCTTCGTGCCCGACGCGCTCCTCGTGGAGGACGACGGCGCTGTCGGCGTCCGGGCAAGGGACGACCATACGCTCGACGTGCAGCTGGAACAGCCCACGCCCTACTTCACCGATCTCACGAGCTACGTGACGCTCTTCCCCGTGCGCAAGGACGTGATCGAGGCGTTCGAGAAGCGCGGCGAGCCCGAGCTCTGGTTCCGCCCCGAGAACATCGTGGTCAACGGCCCTTACACGCTCGATGAGTGGAAGTTCCGTTACGAGATCACGATGAAGCGGAATCCGATGTACTGGAACCACGACAAGCTGAAGATCCACCGCGTCGTGTGGCTGGAGGTCGAGCTCTACAATGCCACGATGAACATCTACAAGGCGGGGGATCTCGACTACCTGGGCGACAACACCTCGCTCCCCGCCGAGCACATGGACTGGCTGTCGACCAAGCGGGATTTCCAGCGGTACCCGTACCTCTCCATCTACTGGTTCGAGTTCAACACGAAGAAGCCGCCGGTCGACGACGCCCGCGTCCGCTGGGCGCTCAACCTCGCGGTCGACAAGCGGCAGATCGTCGAGAAGGTCACGCGGGCGGGGCAGACGCCGGCCACGCACTACGTCCCGGACTACACCGGATCGGGCTACGACGAGGCGGTCGCCGAGGACAGGAAGCTCGGGGTCGATCCGTTCTCGTCGCCGGAGGTCGCGTTCAACCCGGAGCGCGCCCGCGCGATGCTCGCCGAGGCAGGGTACGAGGTCGTCCGGGAGGGCGACGGGTACCGGGCGAAGAACTTCCCGGCGCTCGAGCTCCTCTACAACACGAGCGAGGGCCACAAGCAGATCGCGGTCGCGGTCCAGGACATGTGGAAGCGCCACCTCGGCGTCTCGGTCACGCTGCGGAACGAGGAGTGGAAGGTGATGCTCAAGAACGTGCGCGACGGTCACTACCAGGTCGTGCGGTTCGGCTGGATCGGCGAGTACAACCACCCGGCGACGTGGCTCGGCACGCTGCTCTCGTACAGCCCGCAGAACCGGACCGGATGGGCCGACCAGGAGTTCGATGATCTGATGCGCGCCGCCGCGGCGACGGCCGATCCGAAGGAGAGCATCCGGGCGTTCCGCAAGGCGGAGAAGCGGGCCCTCGACCGCATGCCCAAGCTGCCGCTCTACTTCTACACGAAGTCGACGCTGGTGAAGCCGTGGGTCAAGGGGTTCAAGGGCAACTCGCGCGGCGTGCAGCTCGTGAAGTGGCTGTGGAACGACCCGAGCTGGCGCGACAACCCGTCGAACGAGACCGCGTTTCCGGAGCTCGAGTTCCCGGCGCCGGGGCGGCTAGGCGTGCCCTGACGCGCCCTGACGGCACCGCTGGGCCGGCCGGCCGGCCGCGCCGTGAGGTCCCCGTTGACGCGCCGGCCTGTGGCGTGGCCTCATCGACGAGAGCGCGGCACAGACCCTCTCGGGAGAACGACATGAGCAAGACGATCCTGGTCACCGGAGGCGCGGGCTACATCGGCTCGCACACCTGTGTGGAGCTCCTCCACGCGGGCTACCGGGTGGTGATCCTCGACAACCTCTGCAACAGCCGCAAGGCGGCGGTGGAGCGGGTGGAGCGGATCGCCGGGAAGCAGGTGACGTTCATCCAGGGCGACATCCGCGACGCGGCGCTCCTGGATCGGCTGCTCGCCGAGCAACCGATCGACGCGACCATCCACTTCGCGGGGCTGAAGGCCGTCGGCGAGTCGGTCGAGAAGCCGCTCTCGTACTACGAGAACAACGTCGCGGGGACCGTGTGCCTGCTCAAGGCGCTCGACGCGCGGGGCGCGCGGAAGCTGGTGTTCAGCTCGTCCGCCACCGTGTACGGCGATCCCGAGCGCGTGCCGCTCGACGAGGGGAGCCGGCTCGGGCCGACCAACCCCTACGGGCAGTCCAAGTTCATGGTGGAGCAGATCCTGCGCGACGTGGCGGCCACCGGGGGCTGGTCGCTCGGGTCGCTGCGCTACTTCAACCCCGTGGGCGCCCACGAGAGCGGGCTCATCGGGGAGGATCCGAACGGGATCCCGAACAACCTGACGCCGTTCATCACGCAGGTCCTGGTGGGGCGGCGCGACAAGCTCCGGGTGTTCGGGGGCGACTGGCCGACGCCGGACGGCACCGGCGTGCGCGACTACATTCACGTGGTCGACCTCGCGCTCGGGCACCTCGCCGCGCTGAACCGCATCTTCACCGTCGGCGACAGCTTCACCGTCAACCTCGGCACCGGGCGGGGACACTCGGTGCTGGAGATGGTGGCCGCGTTCGAGAAGGTCAGCGGGAGGCGCGTCGCCCACGAGATCGTGGCGCGCCGCCCCGGGGACGTCGCCTCGGTGTACGCGGATCCCACGCGCGCGGTCGAGCTCCTCGGCTGGCGCGCGGAGCGCGATCTCGAGACCATGTGCCGCGACAGCTGGCGCTGGCAAGAGCAGAACCCGAAGGGGTTCGCCGATTAGGGCCGCGGATCTGAGGCGCGATAGCGCGCTCCTGCTCGCGGCCCTCTCGTGCCCGCTCGCGGCCTGCGCGAGCGAGACCGAGGGTTACGTCGGGACGACGTCGCGCGTCGGCAAGGACGTCACGACCTTCTACGTCAACAACGGCGACGAGCCGGAGTACCTCGATCCCGGCAAGGCCGTGGACTCCGTGAGCATCACGCTGCTCCACCAGATGTTCGAGGGGCTGACCAGCTACGCGCCCGGCGATCTCCACGCGGCGCAGGGGGTCGCGGCGCGCTGGGACCGGAGCGACGACAACCGGTTCTTCCGGTTCCACCTGCGGCCGGAGGCGCGCTGGTCGGACGGCAAGCCGGTGACGGCGCACGACTTCGAGTACGCGTGGAAGCGCGTGCTGCGCCCGTCGACGGCCTCGCTCGCCGCGACGAACCTGCACGTCCTCAAGAACGGCGAGCTCTTCAACCTGGGCAAGCTCAAGGCGCTGCGCGAGGGCGCGACGCTGCGCCGCGCGCCTCGTCCCGACGCGCCGCCCGCGCTCGAGCTGCCCAAGGGGGCGTTCGTGGTCGTGCTCGGCCAGTCGCCCGCCCGGGTGACGTCGGCGGTGGCGCCCCTGCCGGCGCCGCCCACCGGGGTGACCTCGGTGACGTACGCCGAGCCCGACGAGGCGACCGGCGCCGGCGAGCGGCTCTCGTTCGACGCGGCCGGCGCGACCCCGCCGCCCGCGCCGCGCGACGCCACCCCAGGCGGCGGGTGGCGGGGCGCCGAGGTCGCGCTCCTCGCGGCCGGGCCGCCGGTCGCCTGCAATGGCGCGGCCGATCGCTGGTTCGAGATCGAGGGGCCAGCGGGCCGCGGCTTCCTCCCGGGCTGCCTGCTCGCGCCCGTGGAGGGCGCCGCGTACGCGCTGGTCGCGCCTCACGCGAGCCTCCCGACGTACGACCCCGCCGCGGCGGGCGCTCGCGCCGCGCCGCCTTCCGGCTCCGGAGGGGCGACCGGGTTCGTCGCCACGTCTTCGCTCGCGGAGGACGACACCGCCGTGGGCGTGCGGGCCCGCGACGACCTGACCCTCGACGTCGAGCTCGAGCAGCCGACGCCGTACTTCACCGATCTCACGAGCTTCGTCACCCTGTTCCCGGTGCGCCGCGACGTCGTCGAGCCGTTCGAGGCGCGCGGCGAGCCGGAGCTCTGGTTTCGCCCCGAGAACCTGGTGGTCAACGGGCCGTATCGGCTCGACGAGTGGAAGTTCCGGTACGAGATCACGATGAACCGGAACCCGGCGTACTGGGGCCACGACGCGCTCAGGATCCACCGGATCGTCTGGATGGAGATCGCCCAGTACAACGCCACCCTGCAGCTCTACAAGGCGGGGGACATCGATTACCTGGGAGACAACTGCGAGCTCCCGTACGACCACCGCGGCTGGCTGTCCGGGAAGAAGGATCTCCGGCGCAGCGAGTTCCTCTCCACGGTGTATTACGAGCTCAACACGAGGAAGCCGCCGGTCGACGATCCGCGCGTCCGGTGGGCGCTGAACCTCGCGATCGACAAGCGGGAGCTCGTCGAGAAGATCACGCGGCTCGGGAAGCCGGCGACCCACTACGTGCCCGACATCACCGGATCCGGCTATGCCGAGCAGGCGGCGGAGGACAGGGCGCGCGGCGTGGATCCGTTCTCGAGCCCCGAGGTCGGCCACGACCCGGCGCGCGCCCGCGCGCTGCTCGCCGAGGCCGGTTACGAGGTCGTCCGCGCGGGAGACGAGCTGCGGGCGAAGGGGTTTCCGCCGCTCGAGATCCTCTACAACACGGGGGAGGGGCACGCGCAGGTCGCCGTGGCCATCCAGGACATGTGGAAGCGCCACCTCGGGGTCTCCGCGACGCTGCGGAGCGAGGAGTGGCGGGTGATGCTCAAGGACCTCCGCGACGGCAACTTCCAGGTGATCCGGCTCGGCTGGCTGGCCGACTACAACCATCCGCAGACGTGGCTCGGGACGTTCCTGTCGCAGAGCCCCCAGAACCGGACCGGCTGGGCAGACGCGGAGTTCGACAAGGCGGTCGGCGAGGCGGCCGCGACGGCCGATCCCAGGGACAGCATCCGGCGCTTCCGCGCGGCCGAGCGGCGGGCGCTCGACGGGATGTGCAGGATACCGCTCTACTTCGAGGAGAAGCCGACCCTGGTGAAGCCGTGGGTGAGGGGGTTCATCCCCAACGCGCGGAACACGCAGCTCATCAAATGGCTCTGGATCGACCCGGACTGGCAGAAGGGGCCGGCCGGGGAGCCGCCGCCCGTGCTGGAGTTGCCGCCGCCGGGGCGGCTCGGGGGGCCATGACGGGCGCGCGCAGCCTCCTCACCGACGCCTCGATCGGCGCGACGCACGTGCTCCTCTGGGGCGCCCGCGCCGCGGTCGAGATCCGCTGTCCAGGCCCCGGCGTGCTGCGCGTGCGGCACGCCCCCTCGTCCGCGGTGACCAGCTTCACTCACCCCGAGCTGCCGCCCAAACACTCCTTCGCCGTGGTGGCAGACGGCGCGCTGCCGCTCTCCGCGCGCCGCGAGGGGGACACGCTCCACGTGAGCGCCGAGGGCGCCTCTCTCGAGGTCTCGCTCGCCTCGGGCACATGGATCTTCAGCGACGCCGCGGGCCGCGCCCTCGCGCGCAGCGAGGCCGTCTCGGGGCAGGTCCGGCCGGCGTTCCCCGTGGACGAGCTCCGCTCCAGGCTCTCGCTCGCGGCGCCGCCGGGCGAGGCCTACCTCGGGTTCGGCGAGAAGGTCGGCCCGCTCGACAAGCGCGGCCTGCGATTCACGTTCTGGAACACCGACGCTTTCCCGCCGCACGTGGAGTCCGACCCGCTCTACGCCTCGATTCCTTTCTTCATCGCCCTCCGCGGCGGGGTGGCCTGGGGCCTCTTCCTCGACGAGCCGTGGCGCTCGGAGGTCGATATCGCCCTCAACGACCCGACCCGGATCGAATGGGAGTCGCGGGGCCCCGAGCTCGACGTCTACCTCCTGGCCGGCCCGCACCCGGCCGACGTCCTCCGGCGCTACGCCGCGCTCACCGGGCGCCCGGCCATGCCGCCCCTCTGGAGCCTCGGGGCGCACCAGTCGCGCTGGGGCTACGAGACCGAGGACGACGTGCGCGGCGTCGTCCGCGGCTACCGATCGCGCGGCCTCCCCCTCGACGTGGTCCACCTCGATATCGATTACATGGATGCTTATCGGGTCTGGACATGGGACCGCTCGCGCTTCCCCGACCCGGCGCGGCTCGCGCGCGAGCTCGCGGCCGAGGGCGTCAAGCTGGTGACGATCGTCGACCCGGGGATCAAGGCCGACGAGGGATATGCCGTCTACGAGGAGGCGAGAGCGCGAGACTACCTCGTCCGGCTGCCTCGCGGCGGCCCCCTCGTGGGAGAGGTCTGGCCCGATCCGGCGGTCTTTCCCGATCTCACGCGCGAGGAGGTGCAGCGCTGGTGGGGTGATCTGCAAAAGCCGTTCGTCGACGCGGGCATCGCCGGCATCTGGAACGACATGAACGAGCCGGCGTGCTTCTCCGTCCGCCCCGACAGGGGCCTGCCGGCGCCGAGCGGCGGGCGCGCCGCGGGCCTCGGCGCCATCGAGGGCAGCACGCTCCCCGACGACGCGCGCCACGGCGCCCGTCGCCACCTCGAGGTCCACAACGTCTATGGACTCGGCATGTCGCGGGCCGCCCACGAGGGCCTCGCGCGCCAGGCGCCGGAGCGGCGCCCCTTCGTGCTGACGCGCGCCGCCTTCGCCGGCATCCAGCGCTACGCCGCGGTGTGGACGGGCGACTTCGCCAGCAACTTCACGCACCTGGAAGCGTCCATCCCGATGCTGATCGGCCTCGGCCTCTCGGGCGTGCCGTTCGTGGGCGCGGACATCCCGGGCTTCACGGGGCGCGCGAACGGCGAGCTGCTCGTGCGCTGGATGCAAGCGGGGCTGTTCTATCCGCTGATGCGCAACCACGCGGCGAGGGGCAGGCCGGCGCAGGAGCCCTGGCGCTTCGGCGAGCCGTACCTCGGCCTCGCGCGCGCGGCGCTCGAGCGGCGCTACCGGCTCCTGCCGACCCTGTACACGCTCATGCACGAGGCGGCGGAGACGGGGCTGCCGGTCCTGCGGCCGCTGTCCTTCGCGGCGCCGGACGATCCCGAGGCGCTCCACGCCTTCGATCAGCTCCTGTTCGGCGGCGATCTGCTCGTGGCGCCGGTGGTGCGGCCAGGGCAGTCGAAGCGGCTGGTGTACCTGCCCGCCGGCGCATGGATGGACTTCGCGAACCTGGAGCGCGCGGGGAGCGTGGATCAGGGCGGGCGGCACGTGATCGCCGATGCGCCGCTCGGGGTGGTCCCCGTGTGGCTGCGCGCCGGAGGCGCGGTGGCGCTCACCGCGCCTCGGATGCACACGACGAGCGCGAGCTGGGAGGAGATCACGTGGCACGTCCACGCGGCGGAGCGCGTGAGCGGCCGCCTGGTCGAGGACGAGGGCGACGGCCACGGCGCGTCGCGCGCCACCCGGATCGAGGGCGGCTTCGACGGCGCCATGTTCTCGCTCGAGCGCAGCGCGACGGGCGATCTGCCGCTCGCGCGCGAGGTGGAGACGATCCGCGTCCACGGCGTGCCGGCGCCGCGCTCCGTGGTCGGGGCCAGGTCGCACCGCGCGATCGACGGGGGCGTCGAGATCGAGGTCGCGGCCGACTGGCAGCGGATCGAGCTCAAGGTGTCCTGATCGCGGCGGCGCCGTAAGCACGCTGCTGTTGAAGTGCCTGCATCACCAGCGCTCGCAGCGGCCGTGGCTGCAGAGGTGTGCCTTGGGCAAGCGCTCTCTGCACCCCGCACCGAGCATGGCAGCTCGACGAGTCGCTCGACGGGTTAGATAGTCTATTTTATCCGAGCTTGACCCGAGCACAGGGCCTACCGTTTCCTACGCTCCCGGCGTGGATTGGTGAAGGTGGTAATAAAAATACTTCTTCACGGACGGCTCCTCGCTCCCCTTATAGAACAATGATAAATTGTCGCCGCCTTCCGACAAATCCTCGCCTTCAACGTCGTCGTCGGGGCTGTGGACCCTGTGGGGCCAGGCCTGCGAATGCCCCCTTCTCCACGCGATCCAGGGGCCTGACGCCACAAGTCCACGGCCCTCGGGTCCGCTTCTGGACCCACAGATTTGCCGGAGGACCCTCATTTATTTCCAGGCTACGGCACGCAGGGAGCCCCGCGAGCGTAGCGGTTGTTGCTGCGTTTAGAGAGATGCCACCGCGCAGCATGCCCGTGCCCGCGCGCGGCCGGTCCGCCGATTGCATCGTCTGCTGCGCCTGAACGGGAGATGAAATGATGGGACTGAGGCACCTCGCCACTTCGGCTTTCGTCGTCCTGGCGACACCGACACTCGCCGCTGCCAACGTCGTGCTGCTCGATCAGGGTTGGACCGAGGACGAGCGGCAGATCTACTACCGGACTTCGCAGGGCTCGGCGCTGATGTCGTACGACATCTTCCTGCACCTCGAGGAAGCCGGAAGCGAGCGATCATTCCGTGCCGACCAGAACATGGTGAGGTACGGCCTCGTTCCTCAGCCGGCCGATCGTCGGCGCAACCCGGACGGACTTCCGATCGGATGGACGAGAACGGTGGTCAAGGAAGGCCGGTGGAAAGGCGACTGGGCGGGGATCTCCTGCGCGGCCTGCCACAACGGCCAGCTCGAGTACCGCGGAACGAGCATCCGGATCGACGGCGGCTTCAACCACACGCTCGATCTCTTCGCCTTTCTCGAAGGGCTCGACGACGCCTTACAAGCGGCGAACAAGGACCCGGGGAAGTTCGCCCGTCTCCAGCGGCGCATCCCCGCGAGCAACCTGCGCGAGCGCCTGGCGGCCAACGCCGCCGAGGTCCACGCTATCCGCAGCCGGTACCTCCGCACCTCGACCCGGGTCGGGCCGGGCCGGATGGACGCGCTCAATCTCGTCCACAATCAGGTGGTGGCGAACTCTCTAGGGTATCCCGAGAACTGGATGGCGTTGAACGCTCCGGTGAAGTGGCCCTTTCTCTGGAATGCGCCGCAGTCGGCGTGGATCGGCTGGCGTGGCACCCAGCAATTTCCCCTGTCCCGCAACATCGGCGAGTCGATGGGGCTGTGGGTGAAAGCCAACCTGACGGCGAAAACTCCCGAGGAAGGCCTGTTCGACACGACCGCCGACATGAACGGCCAGATCGCGATGGAGGGTCTCCTGCGGCGTCTCGCGCCGCCACGCTGGCCCGAAGAGGTCCTGGGAAAGATAGACCGCGTGAAAGCGGCGGCCGGAAAGGCGCTCTTCCGGCAGGAATGCGCCCAGTGCCATTCGCAGTGGCCCCATCGGTGGGGCGAGCCGAAGCGGAAGGGCATGCGCTTCATCGAGAACGCATTGATTCCGGCGAAGACCATCGGCACCGACCCGACCCAGGTGCAGAATCTCGCCTACGGCCTGAACCCGACCGTTTTCTCGGGCGCCCTCGCTCCGTTTCTTCCCCCTCCCCACAAAGGGCAGAGCATCGCGCCCGCGCTCGTCGTTCTCGTGACCGCGGTCTCGGGCGTGACCGAAAAAGCCCTCGCGAAGCTCGGCCTGAGCGCTGAGCAGACCGAGAACGTGACCGGCTACCGGAACGAGACCGAGCCGGTGCCGCCGAACGGCCTGTACAAGGCGGCGCCCAGCGAAGGGATGTGGGCAATCGCTCCCTACCTGCACAACGGCTCGGTCCCCAACCTCTACGAGCTCCTCATCCCCGCGAAGGACCGCTCGAAGCGCTTCTACCTCGGGCGCGAGTTCGATCCCGTCAAGGTGGGCGTGGACACGTCGGGAGCCTCCGGCAAGTTTCTCTTCGACACGACGCTGGTCGGCAACTCGAACGCCGGCCACTCGTTCGAGGACGGCCCCGTCGGCGACGGAGTCATCGGAAGGCGGCTCTCGGAAGAGGAACGCTGGGCGATCATCGAGTACCTGAAGATCCTCCCCGAGGAGCCACGCCAGATCGCGCCTTTCGGCGGACCGAAAGACCCGATCGCCGCCTGGAAGGATCCGACTTTTTACCACGTCAAACACCCTGGGGGTTACCAGGCAGGGCCGGCAGGTACCGAATGAAGACGTCGTTCTGGAGGAGTGCCGTGGCGATCGGGTTGTTTCTCTCCTGTCCGGGGTGCGTCACCCGCACGGCCAGCATTCCGTCGCTCGGGATCGCGGAGGAGACGCTCGAGCCGAACGAGGCTGCGCTGATCGACGCGATCAAGGAAGAGACGCTCCGGATCATCCGCAAGCAGTATCCGCCGGGCGTGCGCCCGGTCCGCCGGGACGCCCACCCGAAGACGTTCGCCGTCGTGAAGGCGGAGCTCATCGTGCTCGACGACCTGCCGAAGGAGCTCCGGTACGGCGTGTTCAAGGCGCCCCGCAAGTTCGATGCGCTCGTTCGCTTTTCCGCGGGAGGAACCAACGTGAAGCCGGACACGGAGCCGGAGCCGCGGGGCATGGCCATCAAACTCCTGGGGGTCGAAGGGGAGAAGCTCCTTCCAGCGGAGAAGCACGAGAAGACCCAGGACTTCATCATGATCAACTTCCCGGGATTTGCCGTGAGCAACCTCAAGGACTACCTGGAGCTGTTCCGGGCCGTCGCGGAGGGCCCTGAAGCGCGCGCCGCGTACATGCGAGCGCACCCGGAGATCGACAGGCTGAGTGCGCTCATGGCATCCCAGGTCCTCAACAATCCGCTTCAGTCGCAGTACTGGAGCGAGGTCCCCTACAAGCTCGGACCGGGCGCGATCAAGTTTTCGGCCAAGCCGGTCTCGCGAACCGGCGATCCGAGGCCCGAGAATCCGGGACCGGATTTCCTGCGCGAGGTGCTGCTCGAGCAGCTCAAGCGCGAGGACGTCTATTTCGACTTCATGGTGCAGCAGCAGACCGACCCGGTGAAGATGCCCATCGAAAACTCGACGATTATCTGGAGCGAGGAGCTCTCGTCGTTCCGGCGCGTCGCCATCCTGCGGATCCCGAAGCAGAACCCGGCGGACTTCAAGGACCTCGCGCTCGCCGAACTTCTGTCGTTCACGCCCTGGCATGCGCTGCCGGAGCACCGGCCGCTCGGCTCGATGAACCGCGCCCGGCGGGCGGCCTACGAAGCGGTGTCGAAGCTGCGGCACGAGATGAACGGCCTGCCGCGCTCCGAGCCGACCGAGCTTCCGTGACGGCTTCGGCTACCTTCCGCCGAGCCGTTGCACGTCGTTCTTGATAGGGCTCGCCGCGAGTTCACCGTCCGACCGCGCCGTCCGCTTCGCCGAGATCGTCAAGGGCCTGGAGGTCTCGGTCGGCGAGCCCGTTGCGCGAGAGGACCTCGCGCGTGTCTCGCACACGCCCACGTGATCCCCAGCGGGACCTACCACTTCGACCGCGCTGGCGACCGCGCCGGAGCGCTACCGTAGGTTTTTACACGGCTGCCGCCAGGACCCCGATCAGCGGTGCTTCGTCACCCAGTCGATCGCCAGTTGCACCCGCGTGGAGAGCAGCCGCCGTGACGGGTACACCGCGAAGAGCTGGCGGGGCTCGACCGTGCGCCCCGTGATCGTGAGCTCGACGAGCGCCTCGCCCTGCTGCTCGATCACCTCGCGGGGAGCGCAGACCACGCCGAGCCCCTGCGCGGCGGCGGCGATCGCCACCCGCGGGTCGTTCACGCAAAACTGCGCGCGCGGCCGGACCTCCTCGATGGAGCCGTCCCGCCGGCGAAGGCGCCATGCGGCGCCCGGGTGGCTCAGGACCGCGGGCACGGACCCGAGCGACGCGCGCGCGAGCCGCGAGCGGCCCTCGAGCGCGTCCTGCACGAGGCGCGGCGACGCGGCCAGCGCGTACGGGAGCGACCACATCCGCCGCGCCACGAGGTCGGCGTCCTGAACGGGCCCGGCGCGGAAGGCGAGATCGACGCCCTCCTCGACCAGGGGGACGACCGCGTTCGTGAGCGTGAGCTCCAGCGACAGGCGCGGGTGCCGGGCGGCGAAGGAGAACAGCGCCGGCGCGATCCGCTGCGCGCCCGTCATCACGGGCGCCGTCACCCGGAGCCTGCCCGCGGGCTCGTCCTCCCGATCCGCGCCGCGGCCGAGCTCGGGGAGCCGCGCCGGGTGCGCACCTTCCCGGCCGACGCGACGCAGGAGGCCGAGGTGCGGAGTCTGTTCAACGAGCATCCGCCGGCGCGCCATGTGGTGGTGACGGCGGTGGAGGGCCATTACCAGCCGATTCGCGCGCTGGACATCGCCGCGGCGCGGCGCGTGATCGACTCGAAGCTCGTGGCAGCCCTCCACGTCGCCAAGCACGCGCGGATCGAGCCGGGCGGCTCGCTCACGTTCACGGCGGGGATCGCGGCGGAGCGGCCGGGGCCCAGCGGGGCGGTCGTGGCCGCGGTGAACGGGGCGCTCATGGCGCTCGCGCGCGCCCTGGCCGTGGAGCTCGCGCCGGTGCGCGTGAACGCGCTGTCGCCGGGCTGGGTCGACACGCCGGTCTGGGACTCGCTCGCGGGCGGCGCCAAGCAGGAGCGCTTCGCGCAGCACGCGCGCCGCCTCCCGGTCGGGCGCGTCGGCGCGCCCGCGGACATCGCCCACGCCGCGCTCTTCCTCATGGGGAACGGGTTCACCACGGGCGAGGTGCTGCGCGTCGACGGGGGACACCGCCTCGTCTGAGTGCCTGAGCCCGCCCAGGGAGGTGGCCGGATTCGATAGGTGCGGAACGCGAAACCAGGGACGGCAAGCGAGGGAAGCAAGAAAACCGCGGGAAGCGAGGGAGGCGCGCCGCAGCCGCCGCCTGGCCCATCGAACAAGGCATGTTCCCCGAGCTTGCCGGCACACTTGCGGCAACGCTTGCCGCACCACTTCACCGCGCGATCGCCATGAGACGCGGTTGACAAAAGTCGCGAAATATGGTTGTGCTACTGCTCTCTAGGAGTGCACCATGTACCCTCGTTCTTTCTTTCTTCTGACCTTCGCAGCGGTAGCCCTGGCGTGCTCTTCGACGCCCGACGAGAGCAGCGGCCCGACCTCCGGGTCCGGCGGCAGCAGCGGGACGCCCGCGAGCAGCAGCGGGACGCCGACGAGCGGCGTTAGCAGCTCGACCGGCGACGATTTCGGGACCATCACGGGGGGCAACGCGAGCGCCGGCGCAGGCGGCGCAGGCGGCAGCGATTGCAAGAGCGTCCTCGATGTCACCTATCGCGACTTCAAGGAGACGCACCCCGACTTCGAGATGGCCAACTTCAGGGGCGACGTCGTCCGTCGCCAGCTCATCAAGCCGACGCTCGACGGCGACCTGAAGCCGCAGTTCCTCGATTCCGTGGGCTGCTTCGCGGACATGGAGACACCGCTCGGCTGCAGGGACGGGGTCGGCAATCAGAAGACCATCACGAGCGAGGACAGCTTCAACCAGTGGTACCGGGACGCGGCGGGCGTGAACATGACGTTCACCAAGGAGCTCGCGCTCCAGGAGTCGCCGCCCGGATCGGGGCAGTACGTGTTCGACAGCGCGGATTTCTTCCCGCTGGCGCCGGAGGAGGGGTTCGGGATCACCCCGCCCAACAACGGCAAGAGACAGAACTTCCTCTTCACCACCGAGATTCACCTGATGTTCGGCTACGTCGCCGGTCAGACGTTCACCTTCCGGGGCGACGACGACATCTGGATCTTCATCAACGGCAAGCTCGCGCTCGATCTCGGCAGCATGCACGGGCCGGAGACGGGGGTCATCGACTTCGATGCCCAGGCCCAGGATCTCGGCATCTTCCCGGGCAACAGCTACGCAATGGACATCTTCCACGCGGAGCGGCACACCGACGGGTCGAACTTCCGCATCGAGACCAACATCTCCTGCTTCGTGCCCGTCGACGTCCCCCTGTGAGGCATCCGGGCTCGCCCCGCGCCCTGTCGCAGGCCTGAGCCCGGCGTCCGACCGCGGGACACACGCCGCGAGAGTGCAGGCGTTCAGGGTCGCGTGCGGGGCAGCCCGGATTCAGACGTCGAGCGCGATGTTGTTGGGGTTGGCGGCGTCGATCTTGACCGGCACGACGAGGCCCGGCTGCACGCGGGGGATCGCCATCTGATGGATGACCGCGAGGATGGCCGCGCGGTAGGGCGGCGCGTTCGGGCGATACACCTCGAGGTCGACCCGGCACTGCGGCTGGTAGTTGATCATCGTGCCGGTGGGCTGGACGACGAGCACGCGGGCCTGCGCGGGCAGGCCCGTCATGCGGAGGTTGGCCGCCGCCGTCTGGGCCTGGATCATCTCGTTCGCGCCCGCGAGCATCTTGTTCGCGTTCTTCATCATGGGCAGAAAGACGGTGACGAACACCACGGCCATGACGCCCAGCACGACGAGGGTGATCACGATTCCTAAGAGGGGACCGGCGATCGACATGGGAGCCTCCACACGACTGCGTTGAGGGGCCGGCGGTCGGCGGAGCGTAGGGGAGGACCCCGAGCTGCGCGTCGCACCGGCGAGGGAGCGACCGATGCCACGGGGCTCCTCCGCGATCACCAGGGGAGCACGAAAGGGCGCCAGCGACAATCCCGCGGAGCGCGCCGCCCTCGCCGTGGCCGCGGGAGATGTGCGGCGATCGAAAAGGAGGCCAGGGCCACCGAAAGCCCGGCCAATGACGCGCTCCTCGGGCGGTGCCAGGCTCCTCTCCCATGATCGATGACAAGAGGATTGACCGATGACGAACAGCGCTGAACCACTCAACTTCAGCGACGAAGCGCACTGGACCGCCGTGGCAGCCAGCTACGAGCGCTGGGCCGAGCCGTTGACGGCGGGCTTCGCGCGCGCGGCGCTGTCGCTGGCGGGCGGGCTCGGGCAGGGCGAGCGCCTGCTCGACGTCGCCGCAGGGACGGGCGCCCTGGCGCTGGCCGCGGCCGAGGCAGGCGCGCGCGTGCTCGCGACCGACATCGCGCGCGGCATGGCGGCGCGCCTGCGCGAGCGACTGCAGCCCTTCGCCGGGAGCGAGGCGCGGGTGATGGACGGGCAGGCGCTGGACGTGGAGGACGCGACCTTCGATGTGAGCTGCTCCGTGTTCGGCGTCATGATGTTCCCCGACTGGCGCCGCGGCATGGCCGAGCTCGTCCGCGCGACCCGGCCCGGGGGCCGGGTCATCGTGGCGACCTGGTCGAGCCCGGAGGGGGCAGGCCCGGGGCCGCTCTTCCTGCAGGCCTATCGCCGCACCTTCCCGGAGGCGCCGATCCATCCGCCGCCCCAGGGCATGACGGCGCTGTGCTCGCTGGAGGGCCTGAAGGCCGAGATGCTCGGGGCCGGGTGCGGCGAGGTCGCCGTGCACGCGGTCGACGGCGCATGGGGCGGATCTTCGGTGGACCGCGTCATGACGGATCTCGACGAGATCCTGCCCGTCATGCACCTCTACGCCGCGCTGGACGGCGACGGGCGCGCTCGGCTACGCGGACCGCTGCGCGCCGCCATCGAGTCCTTCGCCGAGCCAGGCGGGGCCGTGCGTGTCCCGGTGACGGCGAACATCGCGATCGGCCGCAAACCCCGCTGACCAAGGAATACAGCGCGGCCCGTCCCGTCGGGTCGCGCTGCGTTCCTTCTCGGCGCGACGCCGGATGGACCGCGCTGCTGTCCATGGAGAAGGGACCACATCCCCGGCGCCGAGCCCGGCGCGGTCACCGGAGGAGCTTCACGACGACCATCGATTCCCTATCTTCGGGGCTCGAGATCGGTCCGGCGCCAAAATCGATCGTGCCCTTGAACTTCCCGATGGCGACCAGCGCTCCGTTGGGGCCGAGGGCGATCCGGGACAGGCTTCCGTACTCGGACGGTTCGAACGCGACGTTGCAGAAGTCATCGCCGCGCGGGTCGAGCCCGGCGACGAAGGTGCCCACGAATTTGGTGGGCATCGTACCGCAACCGAGGTCCGTTCCCTCGAGGAAGGTGCCGGTGAGCCAGGTGTTGCCGGCGGCGTCGGTGGCGAGCGCTTGCGCTCTCGCGGAGGTCCTCGCGAACATCGCGGAGCCGCCGGCGGAGAGCCTGGCGAGGGGCACGCTGTTCCCGTCGCCCGTCAGCGTGGTGTCGCCGACCGAGAACGTCGTGAAGAAGGAGCCGAGCGTGACCACGCCGCCTGCCCCATCCACGACCGTGGCGATGTGATCGTCACTATCGACGCCGCCGAGCCTCTGGCTCCATCGGTGCTCGCCGTCTGGATCGAGCGAGGCGACGAAGACGTCGGCCGACCCGCTGTGCCCCGGGGCCGCTGCGACGTGGAGCGGGCCGCCGCCGAAGTCGATGGAGTCATGGAAGCTCCCCCCGACGGCGATATTCCCCGCCGCGTCAAGGGCGAGGGTCTCGGCGGTCGCGCCTCCCGGCCCGCCGAAGCTCCTGCTCCAGACGTGGCCGCCCGACGCATCGAGCCTGGCGACGAAGGCGGTTGGCACTGTCACGCTGGGCAAGGGCTCGCCGCCGAAATCCACGTCTCGCGCATAGTCACCGGCGATGACGACGCCGCCCGCCGGATGGAAGCCGACGCTGCGGACCGCGACCGACTCCTCTCCGAAGTGCTTGCTCCAGAGGTGCTGTCCTGAAGCGTCGAGCAGGACGACGAAGCCGCTCGGGTCCCACCCATTCGCCAGGGGACCGCCGCCGAAATCCGTCGTTCCACCGAACCGGCCCGCGACGGCGATATTCCCCGCCGCGTCGGCCGCGATGGCCAACCCGGCCTGGGTCTCGATCACGGAGGAGAGATCGCCGAACCGCTGGCTCCAGAGGTGGTTGCCGAGCGGATCGAGCTTGAGGACGAACGCGTCGAGGTTGCCCGTGCTCACGAGAGGACCGCCCCCGAAGTCGACGGCGCCATCGAAGGCTCCCGTCACGAGGATGTTACCGTCACCGTCGACGGCGAGGGCATAGGGCTCAACGTTATCGAACTGGCGGGCGAAATCGAGCGCCAGGCAACCCGCCTCGCACACGGGAGCGCTGCCGCCGGCGCCGGCGCCGGCGCTGCTGCTGGCGCTGATGCTGCTGCTCGCGCTGATGCTGCTGTTGCTGCTGCCAGCACCGCCTTCCCCCGTCTCCGGGCCGCTCCCAGACGTCGCTTCCCCATCGTCCACGCTGACGCTGCCGCTGCATCCGAGCGTGGCCAGCACAGCCGCCAGAGAAAGATTCCTCAAGTAAAGCGCGCTTCTGTTCATCCCTGCCTCCCTCGCCGCGACGATATCATCGTTCAAGGCGGAGCACGGATGAGGCGCTCGGAAAGCCGGAACTCGACGCCGGTGCGCGCGAGGGACGCGCTTGTACCGCGAGCGTGACGAGCGGCGGCGCAGCGCGGCGGTGGGCCGCGCGGCCCGGGGTGGGACCGGGCCGCGGGCCGCCGGGATCAGCCGGTCACGTTGTCCCACGCGACGGCGGTCGGCCCGAGGAGCGAGCGCCCGCCGGTCGCGATGACCTCTCGGTACCAGGAGAACGAGTCCTTCGGGATCCGTCGCTGCGTCGCGTAATCGACGTAGACCAGCCCGAAGCGATCCTTGTAGCCCTCGGCCCACTCGAAGTTGTCGAGGAGCGACCAGGCCCAGTACCCGACGACCGGGACGCCCTCCTGGACCGCCCGCGCCAGGCCGAGCAGGTACCGGTGCATGACGTCGATGCGCTTCGGGTCGTGCACCTTGCCGTCGAGGAAGACCTGGTCCCGCGTCGCCAGGCCGTGCTCGGTGATCCCGATGGGCAGCTTGTACCGCTCCCAGAAGTACCTCGATCCCCAGTAGAGCGTGCTGGGGACGATCTGCAGCCAGTCGAGCGTCCCGCGCGGGTAGCCCGGCGGGGAGGCGACGCGCTCCGGCCTGCCGTCCTTGCCCTGCCGCCACGTGCCCGCCGAGTACATGTTGAGCCCGAGGTAGTCGATCGGCCGCTTGATCTGGTCGAAGTCGCTGGCGGGGAACTCGGGCATGTCGTCGCCGAAGAGCCGGAGGCCGCTCTCCGGATACCGCCCCTCGAGCACCGGACAGATCCACCAGGCGTTGTTCCAGGGGTTCTTGTCATAGACCGAGAAGATCGCCTCGCGCGCCGCCTCGATGTCCGCCGGATCCTCGGTCGCCGGGCGCTGCACCTGGGTGGCGAGCACGTAGCCGATCTTCGCCGCCGTGGCCGCGGCGCGCAGGGCGTCCACCTGCTTGCCGTGCGCCCGCATCTGGTTGTGGGCGGCGGTCAGGTACTCCCGGTAGGGGAGCTTGAGCCCGGGGGCGAAGACCCCGTTGAGGAGCGCGTTGCCGATGAACGCCTGCGGCTCGTTCTGCGTCACCCACCAGGGCACGCGATCGCCGAGCCGCCGGGCGACGACGGTCGTGTAGTCCGCGAACCAGTCGGCGACGTCGCGCTGGAGGAACCCGCCGCGATCCTGGAGCGCCTGGGGGAAGTCCCAGTGGAAGAGCGTGCACATGGGCACGATGCCGGCGCGGAGGAGCTCGTCGACGAGGCGATCGTAGAAGTCGAGCCCCTTCGGGTTGACCTTGCCCGTGCCGTCCGGGAGGACCCGCGTCCACGAGACGCTGAAGCGATAGCTCTTGACCCCGAGCTCGGCGAGCAGCCCGACATCTTCCTTGTAACGGTGGTAGTGGTCGCAGGCGACGTCTCCGGTGTGCCCTTCGAAGACCTTCCCAGGGGTCTTCGAGAAGACGTCCCACACGGAGGGCGTCCGGCCATCCTCGCTGGCGGCGCCTTCGATCTGGTAGGCCGCGGTGGCCGTGCCCCACAGGAAGTCCGCGGGAAACGGCGCGGCCGTCGCGTTTGCTCGGCCTGCGCCGGCCGAGGCGGCGGTCACAGGCGGGGGCGCGGAGGAAGGCGAGGCGGACGAGGCGTTGCTCGCGGAGAGCGACTCGGAAGGATGGAGAGCCATGGAGGCATCATCCACGGCGTGCGCGGGACAGCAATGGGTTCGATGCGCGTCGATGCGGGTCGATGATCGCGCCGGTCGCTTGACGGCCCAGCGCGGCTCGACAACATGGGCGGCATGCTCGCGATCCGACCGAAAGCCGCAGGCGGCCCCGAGGTGATGACGCTGGAGGAGCTCCCCACGCCCACGCCGGGCCCGGGGGAAGCCGTGGTCCGCGTCGAGGCCGCCGGCGTGAACTTCATCGACATCTACCAGCGGAGCGGCCAGTACAAGCTCGAGCCGCCCATCCCGCTCGGCCTCGAGGGCGCGGGGCGCGTCGAGGCGGTGGGGCCGTCCGTCACCGAGGTGAGGGAAGGGGACGAGGTCGCGTGGACCGGCGGCCCCGGCTCGTACGCGACGCACGTCCGGATCCCGGCCGCGAAGCTCGTCCCCGTGCCCGCGGGCGTCGGCGCGAAGCGCGCCGCGGCCGCGATGCTCCAGGGCATCACGGCGCAGTACCTCGTGCGCGCCACGTTCCCGCTCGGCCCCGGCCACACGTGCCTCATCCACGCGGCCGCGGGCGGGGTCGGCCTGCTCCTGTGCCAGATGGCGAAGCGGCTCGGCGCGCGCGTGATCGGCACCGTCTCGACCGAGGAGAAGGCGCGCCTCGCGCGAGGCGCCGGCGCCGACGAGGTGATCCTGTACACGAAGGCCGATTTCGAGGCGGAGGCGCGCCGGCTCACGGGCGGCGCTGGCGTCCACGTCGTCTACGACGGCGTCGGGAGCGACACGTTCGTGAAGGGCCTGGGCGCGCTCCGCCTGCGCGGCACGATGGTGCTCTTCGGCCAGTCGAGCGGGCCGGTGCCGTCGTTCGACCCGCAGATCCTGAACCAGAAGGGGTCGCTCTACCTCACGCGGCCGAGCCTCGGCCACTACACCGCGACGCGCGAGGAGCTGCTCGAGCGCGCCACCGACGTGCTCGGCGCGATCGCGCGCGGCGAGCTCACGATCTCGATCGGCGCCACGTACCCCCTCGCCGAGGCGGCGGAGGCGCACCGCGCGCTCGCCGGGCGGGCGACGACGGGGAAGGTGCTGCTCATCCCGTAACGGACGGAATCGTCGCGCGGAGGCGCGATTCGAGGCGCGGAGGAGCTGGGAAGTTCGGCCCCGCTGCGGGAGCTCCTTGTCTCTCTGGTTCTCTCAGGCGTGCAGACGTGCGCTGTACGCGAGCAGCCTCCGGCCAATCCGGCCGTTGACCGTGTCGTCTTCGGGCCGGTACGCTCCCGGCGCGGAGGTGCTCATTCCATGGCCGAACGTCCCACGCTTGCTCCCGAGAAGATCTCGGACACGGTGAAGTCGCAGATCGCCGGATTTCATCGGTCCATCGTCGACGAGGTCGCGGCGGCGGTGAGCCGCGACCGGGTGGTCCTCGTCGGGATGGCCCAGAATCCCTTCGTGAAGAAGGCACGCCAGCTGCTCGACGGAGAGGGCGTGAAATATACCTACCTGGAGTACGGGAGTTACCTCTCCAGGTGGAAGGAGCGGCTCGCCATCAAGCTCTGGGCCGGCTTTCCGACGTTCCCCATGGTGTTCGTCGGCGGGGTCCTCGAAGGCGGCTACGCGGAGCTCGTGAAGCTCCGCGATCAGGGCAAGCTCAAGGGCTAGCCGTGAACATGCGCGCATGAACGCCGGGCACAGCGCGCAGGCCGCCTCGGCCGCGGCGCTTCGCGCAGCGCGACGTGCCGCGCGAAACGCCGCGGTCGACCGGCGGTTCCGTGATATGCGGGAGGTCGCGGCGCGCCCTCGCGGCGGTCGCCGCGCTGAAGACGGCAGCACGGAGGCACCTCGTGACATCGCTCGGGATCCACGGAAGGCGGCGGGATGACCAGGCGAACGGCGCGGCCCGGCGGCCGGGAGGCGGCGCGCCGTGAGCTCCTACGCCATCAAGCGGCTGCTCTCCATCATCCCCACGCTCTTCCTCGTCGCCACCCTGGTGTTCGTGCTGGTGCGCATCGTGCCGGGCGGCCCGTTCGACCAGGAGCGGGCGGTGCCCGTCGAGGTCCAGCGGCAGCTCGACGCCAAGTACCACCTGAACGATCCGGTGCTGAAGCAGTATGGCGACTGGCTCCTTGCGCTCGTCACCCGAGGCGACCTGGGCCCGACGTTCAAGTACCCGAACCGCACCGTCAACGAGATCATCGCGCTCAGCCTGCCCGTGTCGATGCAGCTCGGGTGCTGGGCGATGCTCTTCGCCCTCGCGACGGGCATCCCGCTCGGCATCATCGGCGCGATCCGCCAGAACACCTGGAAGGACACGGCGGCCATGGGGGTCGCCATGGTCGGCCTCAGCGTGCCGCGGTACGTGCTCGCCCCGCTGCTCATGCTCGTCTTCTCGCTCAAGCTCTACTGGTTCCCGGTGGCGCGCTGGGAGACGTGGCGGCACATGGTGCTGCCGGTCATCTGCGCCGGGCTCCCGGTCGCGGCCTACATCGCCCGGCTGACGCGCGGCGGGATGCTCGAGGTGATCCGCTCTGATTTCATCCGCACCGCCCGCGCCAAGGGGCTCTCCGAGCGCAAGGTCGTCCTGAAGCACGCGCTCCGGGGCGGGCTGCTCCCGGTCGTGAGCTTCCTCGGCCCCGGCTTCAGCGGCCTGCTCGTCGGCTCCCTCGTCGTCGAGAAGATCTTCAACATCCCCGGCATGGGCCGTTACTTCGTCGAGGCGGCCACGAACCGCGACTACAACCTCGTGATGGGGGTCATGCTCGTCTACGGCTTCCTGCTCATGCTCTTCAACGCGATCGTCGACGTGGCGTACGCCTTCATCGACCCGCGGGTGGAGCTGCGCTGACCATGCTCCACGCCGCCCTCCCGCAGCCCGCCGCCCCCGGCGATCCGCCCGCCGCCCCTGGCGGCGCGGGCGGCGCGGGCGGCGCGGCACCAAGCCCGGCCGGCCCGCTGCGGCTCGACGCGCTGGAGCAGGGATCGAGCCTCGGCCGCGACGCGTGGCGGCGGCTCCGAAAGAACCGCGCCGCGGTCGCCTGCGGCGTCGTGCTCATCGCGATGATCCTCGCCTGCATCCTCGTCCCGGAGCTGTCGAGCTACCGGTACGACAAGGCGGATCTCAAGCTCGGCGCGCAGCCCCCGTCGCTCGCCCACTGGATGGGCACCGACTACTTCGGCCGCGATCTGATGGCCCGCGTCTTCTTCGGCGGGCGCATCTCGTTCGCCGTCGGCATCGTCGCGACGCTGGTGAGCTTCGTCATCGGCGTGAGCTGGGGCGGGGTAGCCGGCTACTTCGGCGGCAAGGTCGACGCGATCATGATGCGCATCGTGGACGTTCTCTACACGTTCCCGTTCCTCATCCTCGTCATCCTGCTGATGGTCTTCTTCGCGAACGACCAGACGGTCCTCTACCGCGCCTGGAAGGTCGCGCTCGGCCTCTTCGTCAAGGAGCCGTCGGACCCGAGCTACTTCCCCATCTTCCAGATCGTCGTCGTCTTCGCGGCCCTCGGCGGCATCTCCTGGCTCACCATGGCCCGCATCGTCCGCGGCCAGGTCATCGCGCTGCGCGGCCAGCCGTTCATCGAGTCGGCGCGCTCGATCGGCGTCGGGCACGCCGCGCTGATCTTCCGGCACCTCGTGCCGAACGCGGTGGGCCCGATCATCGTCTACACGACGCTCACCATCCCCGAGGTGATGATGACCGAGGCGTTCCTGAGCTTCCTCGGCCTCGGCACGCAGGAGCCGCTGTCGAGCTGGGGCCTGCTCGCGTCCACCGGCGCCGACGCGATGGACCTCTTCCCCTGGCAGCTCGTCTTCCCGGCGCTGATGCTCGCGCTCACGCTGATCTGCTTTAACTTCCTCGGCGACGGGCTCCGCGACGCCCTGGATCCTCGCATCCGAAAGGACTGAAGGGCGCCGCGCTCCATCTCCGGGACGCGCGCGCCCGCACGGACCATGCTGCTCGAGGTCAAGAACCTGAAGACCCACTTCTTCACCGAGGAGGGAGTGGTCCGCGCGGTCGATGGCATCTCCTTCAGCCTCGATCGCGGGGAGGTCCTCGGCATCGTCGGCGAGTCCGGCTCGGGCAAGAGCGTGACGAGCCTCTCCCTCCTGCGGCTCATCCCCGACCCGCCTGGCAGGATCGTCGACGGCCAGATCCTTCTCGAGTCCGAGGGCGGCGTCGTCGAGGACCTCGTGGAGGCGAGCGAGGCGCGGATGGAGCGCGTCCGCGGCGACCGGATCGCGATGATCTTCCAGGATCCGATGACGTCGCTGAACCCTTACCTTCGGGTGAGCGAGCAGCTCATCGAGGTGCTGGAGCTCCACCGCCGGATGGGCCGCGCCGAGGCGCGCCGGCGAAGCGTCGAGATGCTGCAGGCGGTCGGGATCCCCGCGGCGGCATCGCGGATCGACGACTACCCGCACCAGCTCTCGGGCGGGATGCGGCAGCGCGTGATGATCGCGATGGCGCTCCTGTGCGACCCCGATCTGCTGATCGCCGACGAGCCGACGACGGCGCTCGACGTCACGATCCAGGCGCAGATCCTGGACCTGATCGGGGAGCGGAAGGAGGCGCTCGGCGCGGCCGTCCTCCTCATCACGCACGACCTCGGCGTCGTGGCGAAGATGGCCGATCGCGTCGCGGTCATGTACGCCGGGCGCATCGTCGAGGAGGGCCCGGTCGGCGCCATCTTCCACGCCGCCCGGCACCCGTACACCATCGGCCTGTCGCGCTCGATCCCGCGGCTCGACGACGCGCGCGGCGGGGACCTGGTGCCCATCCCCGGAATGCCGCCCTCGCTCGCGCGCCTGCCGCCGGGCTGCCCGTTCCACCCGCGCTGCGCGCACGCGATCGCGGCGTGCCGGGAGGAGGCGCCGCCGCCGCGCGTCGTCTCGGGCGAGGGCAACAGGAAGGCGCTGCACGTCGTGCGGTGCCACGTCGAGGACGTCGCAGGACGAGCGCCATGACCACCGCCGTAACCCCCCCGCCGCTGCTCTCGGTGCGCGATCTCAAGGTCCATTTCCCGGTGCGCCGCGGCCTGCTCCAGCGGCAGGTCGGCACGGTGCGCGCGGTCGACGGCGTCTCGTTCGACGTCGACCGCGGCGCGACGCTGGGCCTCGTCGGCGAGTCCGGATGCGGCAAGTCGACGACGGGCCGGGGCATCCTCCGCCTCGTCCCGCCCACGTCGGGGAGCGTGAAGATCGACGGCCGGGAGATCCTGACGCTCGAGCCGCGCGCGCTGCGGAAGGCGCGCCGCGAGATGCAGATGATCTTCCAGGACCCGTACGCGAGCCTGAACCCGCGCATGACGGTCCACGATCTCATCGCCGAGCCGCTCTCCACCCACGGCCTCGTCTCGTCGCGCGACGAGGCGCTGCGCGAGGTGGCGCGCCTCATGGAGCTCGTCGGGCTCTCGCCCTCGTACATGCGGCGCTATCCGCACGAGTTCTCCGGCGGCCAGCGGCAGAGGATCGGCATCGCCCGCGCGCTCGCCCTGAAGCCGAAGCTCGTGATCGCGGACGAGCCGGTCAGCGCGCTCGACGTGAGCATCCAGGCCCAGATCGTCAACCTGCTCGCGTCGCTCCAGCGCGAGCTCTCGCTCACGTACGTGTTCGTCGCGCACGACCTCGCCGTGGTCCGCCACCTGTCAAGCGAGATCGCGGTGATGTACCTCGGCCGGATCGTGGAGCGCGCTCGCCCGGACGAGCTCTTCCGTTCACCGCAACATCCGTACACGCAGGCGCTGCTGTCGGCGATCCCGATCCCGGATCCCGACGTGGAGCGCACGCGCCGCCGCCTGCCCCTCGTCGGCGAAGTGCCGAGTCCGCTGAACCCGCCGTCAGGGTGCCATTTTCACACACGCTGTCCCTATACGATGGACCGGTGCAGCGCCGAGGCCCCTCCGCTGGAGGAGCGTCGCCCTGGGCACTGGGCCGCCTGCCATCTCACCGAGTTGCCCACCGCACCTACGCATCCGTGATGTGATCCGGCGGCGCGCAATACCCCACATCGGCTGAGCTCGTTGTCCAGACATGACGTGGAATGTCCGATGACAGGATTTTCCTGACCTCTGCGTGCAGTAGCGGGGTTAGGATCCCTGGACCGATGCCGCGAATCTCTGACGCCACGCTTCGCGCCCAGATCCCGACGGCCCTTCTCATCGGCGGCGATCAGGCGTTGCTCCAGCGCTGCCAGACGGCGGCGATGGATGTGGGGATCATCGTCAAGGCGTGCCCGGTATCGATGGCCGCCGCGCTCGCGGAAGAGCGTCGGCCGGTGGTCATCGTGGTCACGTCGTCGACTTACGCGCTCGCTCCCGAGGCGTTCGAGGAGATCGCGCGCGACGTGGTCAGCACGCTCGTGCGGGTCGACGAGGCGATGGTGGAAGACGATCTCGGGGCGCTGCTGGCCACGGCGGCGCGCGAGAGCCGCAAGCAACGCTCGCGGCAGCTGACGCCCGGTCGCTATTCGATGATGCCGGCGGACGAGAGCGCGTCGGTGCCGCGGTCGGAGCGCTTGACCATCGGGGTGATGAAGGCGGACCCGGCGTCGCGGCGCGACCCCGAGGCGACGCCGCTGCCGCGCTCGGGGCCGCGCAGCGCGGGCGCGCAGGAGCTCGCGTACCGCGAGCGCGTGGCGGCTGCCGTGGCTGCGCAGCGGCCGGAGCGCTCACGCGCGGAGGCGCCGGGGGAGGCAGCGTACCGCCCGCGCGAGGCGCCGGTGCCGCGCTCGGAGCGCCTGGGGGTCATGGTGGGGCCGCCCTCGTCGCGGGCGCGCCGTGAGCTGCCCGCTCCGACGCCGCTCCCGCCGCCGCCGGCCGCTGGCCCGGTGGTTGCGCGCCGGGACGCGTCCAGGCCGGTGCAGGCATCGCCGGCGGCTGGAGCGTACGTGCGGCGGGATACGCCGCTGGCAGGCTCGCATCCGGCCGAGGCATACGCGCGGCGGGATACGCCGGTGGCTGGCTCGCAGCAGGCCGGGGCGCACGCGCGTCGGGATGCGCCGGCCGCGACGTCTGCACGGCGGGAGGCGTCGGCTCCGCTGCCGCAGCAGGCCGTTCCGAGCTCGCGGCAGCAGGCCGGGGTGGTTCCGCGTCGGGATACGCCGGCGGCGCATGCGCTTCCGCGGCAGGTGCCTCCGTCGCCTGCCGCGCAGCGCGACGTGCAGCCGTGGGAGCAGCGCGACGCGCAGCCGTGGGCGGAGAACATCGGCCTGCAGCCAGGCGCGGCGCCCCCGCAGCGGGAGGCGCTCGCGCTGGGCTCGCAGGACGGCGAGGCGCACGGCGGTCATTCCGCGTCGCCGCCGAGCTCCCATCGCGCGCCGCCGAGCTCCCATCGCGCGCCGCCGAGCTCCCACCGCGCGCCGCCCAGCTCCCATCAAGCGCCGCCGTCCTCTCGCAGAGCGCAGTTCCACGTCGACATCGCTCTCCTGTTCGATGAGCGAGGTCTGCCGCGCGCCGATCCGCAGGCGAAGTGACGCTCGGCCGGGGCGCGCCGGGCGGCTCGTCCGCTGGCGGGGGCGCCGGGCGATCCCTTTGCCGGCGAGGGACCGCGTCCCACGGGTGACCGGCGGCGCGGCGGAGGGTAAGCTTCGCGCGGCCATGACGACAGGGACGAAGCAGGAGTCGATCCACGGAAAGCTCGTTCGCGCGCTCGATCCCGTGCACATCGAGGTGGAGAACGAGAGCCGCATGCACAGCGTGCCGGTGGGCTCGGAGACCCACTTCAAGGTGCTCGTGGTGAGCGAGGCATTCCGGGGCCTGAGCCCGCTCGATCGCCACCGCCGGGTCAACGAGCTGGTGCGCGAGGAGTTCCGCTCCGGGCTGCACGCCCTGACGATCCGCGCGATGACGCCGGACGAGTGGGAGCGGCAGGGGGGCGCGGACTTCCGCTCTCCCCCGTGCCTGGGCGGCTCCAAGGCTGCGCCGGAGCCCGGCGCCAAGTCGGGCTGAGCGGCGAGGCGCGCATGGAGCTCGTCGTCGCCCTCGTCTCGGACCTGCACTTCGGCCCGGAGGCGTCGTTCGGGGGCAAGCTGCGCAAGCTCACGGGCGAGGCGCCCGAGCTGACCCGCGCCTTCGTGAGGCGGATGAACGAGATCACGCGGCCCGATCTCGTCGTGAACCTGGGCGACGACATCGAGGACGAGGGGCCCGAGGCGGACCGGGAGCGCTACGGCGCCTGCATGGCCGCGCTCGGCGGCCTGAAGGCCGAGCTCTTCCACGTCGCCGGCAACCACGACGTGATCCACCTGAGCGAGGCCGAGCTGCTGTCCGCCTGGGGCAGACCCGAGGCGACGCGGCTCCACTACGCCTTCGACCGCGGCGGCTTCCACTTCACGGTCCTTCACACGCGCGAGCGCAAGGATCACGACATCTCGCTCGGGCCAGAGCAGCTCGCCTGGCTCGGCGAGGACCTCGCGGCGTCCCCGCTGCCCAAGATCGTGCTGATGCACCACAGCGCGGCCGATCAGGATCTCCGGGGCAACCGCTGGTTCGAGGGGAGCCCGCACATCTGCCTCGTGCGCGAGCGGCGCGCGATGCGGAAGCTCTTCGAGGAGCACGGCGTGCTCGCCGTCTTCAACGGCCACCTGCACTGGAACCACCTCGACGTGATCCGCGGCATCCCGTACGTGACGCTCCAGAGCCTGATCGAGAACCTCGACGACGACGCGCCGGGCCGCCCCGCCGCGGCGCACGCGGTCGTGCGGCTCGGCCCGAAGCGCATCGTGGTGGAGATCGAGGGCGCGGAGCGGGCGCGGTACCAGTTCGACCGGCGGTAGGGGGCGGAGAGCGCCCGAGCGGGAAATCGAGAATCGAGGTCGGGAATCGACCGGCAGATCCGCTCCATTCCAATGCCCGGTTCCGATCGTCGTTTTCAGGCGTGCGTCGGCTCGGAACTCCAATTGACACCTCATTCCGGGGCGCTTTAGCGTTATTCCGACCGTCATGCGTCGCAACGACTCACGCCTCCGCCCCGCTCTCCTCCTCGCACTCGCCTTGTTCGGCGCCGATTGCGGTGACGATGCCATCTGTTCGCCAGGCGCCCTGTCCGCCTGTTTCCTCGCCGACGGGTCGCTCGGCGCGCAGCAGTGCAGCGCGGATGGCACCGCGTTCGGCGCGTGTGCCCCCGTGGCGAGCGGCTCTGGACGAGGGTGCGAACACCTCGGCGAAGCGTGCTGTCCCGCGCTCCCCGAAGAGCTCGTCGCGGGCTGCGACGCCGCCGCGAGCCAGGCGAACGACGCCGCGTGCGACGATTTCCTCGCGAGCGCCAACGCGGTCGATCTCTGCACCGGAGGGCCCGGGGAGGGTGGGGCGCCGGTGGTCCCCTATGGCCCGAGCTGCGCCGGCCTGCTCGACGCGTGCTGCGCGGCGCTGCCGGCGCAGCTCAGGGAAGCGTGCCACGCGACCGGATTCCGGGGCAATGAGCAGCTGTGTCACCGGTTCCTGGAGAGCGACGCCAAGGACAACGGCTTTTGCGCCGACGTCGACCCCGCGGCCGAGAGCTGCGGTTATCTGTCGGAGCGGTGCTGTCCCTCGCTCCCCGAGGGGGCGCGCGAGCGCTGCGCCGCCCTCGCGGGAGAGTCCGACGCGGCGCGGTGCCTCGACTACCTCGGCGGCGCGGCGGACGCGGGCCGCTGTCCGAGGCTCGCCCCGGACGAGCCGTTCAGCGCGGCCCCGTGCGAGGCGCTGCTCGATACGTGCTGCGCGACGCTCGAGCCTGAGCTTGCGTACGAGTGCGATCTGGCCGCGATGTCCGGCGTCCATGCCCGCTGCGAGGCGTTCACCGGCTCGATCCGCGCGTTCGGCCTCTGCCTCGGCAGCGACGGCGCGGGGGGCGGCGGCGACGACTGCGGGGACACGTCGAGCGACGTGGACAACTGCGGATTCTGCGGCAACGTCTGCGGCGACCAGCACGCGACGCCCTCGTGCGCGGCCGGCAGGTGCTCGCTCGCGTGCGACCTCGGCCACGCCGACTGCGACGGCGAGCCTGCGAACGGCTGCGAGGCGGATGTCGAGGGCGACGCGGACAACTGCGGGGCCTGCGGCAACACCTGCAGCGCGCGCCACGGCGCCGCCACCTGCGTCGCGGGCGCCTGCGAGGTCGCGTGCGACGCCGGGTACGCGGACTGCGACGGCGACGCCTTCACCGGGTGCGAGGTCGCGCTCGCCTCGGACCCGTTCCACTGCGGCGCGTGCGGCAACGACTGCGCGGGCGGCCTCTGCGACGCCGGGGAGTGCGCCCCGGGCGCCACGTCGCTCGCCTCGGGCCTCGCGGTGCCGTCGGCCCTCGTCGTCGACAACAGCGCCCTTTACCTGGTCGGCTTCCAGCACGCCGGCGGCATCGCCGTCCGCGTCGACAAGCTCTCCGGCGGCGCGACGTGCCTCGCCAACGGCGCTCCTCCCGGGGTCGTGGGCTGCAGCGCCGACCGCTTCGAGGACATCGCCCTGCTCGGGGCCGACGCCATCGTCACCGGGTCATCCGGCGTGCTCCGGTACCCCTTGTCGGGCGGCGCCGCCATCCCCCTCACCACCGCGATCCCCGACCCCTGGGCGGTCGTCACCGACGGCAGCGACGTCTGGTTCACCTCGCTCTCTCAGGGCGGGATCTACCGCGTCGACGCCCTCACGAGCGGACAGCGCGCGCAGGAGATCACCGGCGTGTTCTCCGAGCCCGGGGGCGCGCTCGCGAGCGACGCGGAGCACCTCTACTGGTCCCGGACCGACGGCACCGTCGTGAAGCTCCGCAAGGACGGCACCGAGCGGCGCCAGATCGCGTCCGGACAGGTGGTGGACACGACGAACCTCACGCCCCACACCCTCGCCGTCGACGCCGAACACCTCTTCTGGAGCAGCCTGAACGGGTTCGTGTTCCGGCTCGCCAAGGACGGCGCCGACCTCACGGTGCTCGCCGACGATCAGCCGAACCCCGCCGGGATAGCCGTCGATCCCGGCGACGGCGGCGCCGTCTACTGGGCCAACCGCGTCGGCTCGATCCGCAAGGTCCCGAAGGCCGGCGGCGCCGTGACGACGCTCGCCGTCGGCCAGCTCGACGCGATCGCGATCGCCGTCGACGAGGCGTTCGTCTACTGGGCGACCCGGGCGGGGGACGTCCGCAAGATCGCGAAGTGAGCTGAAGAGCAGCCGGGAGATGCAGCGCATGCGTGATCGCGTCGAGGGCAGTCCGTCGCACCGAAGCCCTGTCTCGAGCCGCCTCCGGCGTGTGCCGGCGGTGCGCCTCCTCGGGACGCTCGCCGTGCTGCTCGCCGCCGGGGTGGTGGCGGGCATGGGCTGCGGCCAGGAACCGCCCCCTCCCGCCGTCGCGGCGCCGCCCCTGGGCGCGCAGGCGAACGACGACGCGTGCGCGTGCAGCGGCGGCTTTTATTACAACGGCGAGGCGATCCCGATCGAGGACACCCGGTGTGACAGCTTCGTGTGCGGGCGCGACCTCATCGCCTATCACTGCGTCGACCTCGGCGCGAACGACAACTGGCGCAGCTTCCCGGGGAACAGGTGCGGGGATCTCTCCTGTCCTGGCGCAGGGACCTTCTGCGGCGCGGACGTCGTGAACGGCGAGCCCGCGGCCCTGTACCAGTGCGCGGGCGCGGGGCAGATCCCGCTCGAGTGGACGATCTGCGAGGGGGGCTGCCGCCGCGGGGCGTGCACCGACGCCGCGACGAGCGAGTGCCCGTGCGAGGTCCCGCCCGTCGCCGGCGGCGAGCACATCCCGCGCACCTGTGGGCAACGCGTGTGTTTCCCGACCGGGGCTGGCAGCGACGGGGTGAAGATGGTGTGCACCGCGGACGGGTGGCAGAGCCTGGGGCTCTCGTGCACGCAGCGTGCGGGCACCTGCAACGCCTGCCGCGGGGTGCAGGACAGCTTCGACAACGAGGTCACCACGACCGCGTGCGGCGAGACGATCTGCGGCCTCGGCCACGGCAACCGCAGCGAATGGATCTGCGGAGAAGCGGGGTGGCTCGACCTCAATCGCCCCTGCGAGCCGGGCAAGCCGGAGGAGGAGGGCGCGGAGTTCGGTCGCTGTCCGGAGCAGTTCCAGGACAAGGACGGGAAATGGAAGTCGGTCGAGCAAGGCCAGACCTTCTGCGGTGATCAGGTCTTTCGTAGCCCCTGGAACAACGACCTGGCGCGGAGCTTTGGCGAGCCCTTGATCAAGATCAAGGGAAAGGCGACGCAGCTCTTCGCCTGCCCCGGGCCGGGCGCCCGCCCGGTGCCTTATCGGGACTGCTCAGCGCTCGGCGGCACCGGGGAGTGCAAGCCCGTGCGGGAGCTGCCGGCCATGCACTACCACGAGGTCACCGGCGCGCAGCCCCAGGACGGCGCCAGGACGATCCGCGACTGGGACCGCTGCGACGAGGCGTGCCCCACGGTCACCGACGCGGTGTACACGAGGGTGGGGCCGGACGGCAACCGCTTCTGCCGCCATCTGTTCTGCGGTCAACACGGGATCACCGGCCGCGTTGGGACCTTGTACCAGTGCGCCTACGACGATTGGACGTACTGTCCGCCGTCGGCGGAGTCCACGCGCGCCGTCGTGGGCCGTCCGGTGCCCTACGAGGAGTGCTCTGCGGCGTGCATGCCGCTCGACACCAAGAGCCGAAACGACGTGTGTGATGCCACGTCGGATCAGGAGCCGTTCGGGATCCCGGATCCGACGCCCGAGCCGAGCCCGTCGTCGCGCTGCGACGCCATCCTCGATTACCAGGACAAAGTGGTCCCTCCGGCGTCGCGGCGGCGGGGCGCGAGCGTCTGCGGCCGCGGCGGGCAGGTGTTCGAGTGCCGCGATCGGCAGCTCTACCGCCCCGACGGCTGGCACGCCACGGGGATCTCGTGCGGCACCGCGTGCGGGATCTGCGGCCCGGATCCGTACGGGGTCCAGAGCTCGTTCTGCAGATCGATCACGGAGTTCTTCGGCAACACGTGCAGCGACATCACCGCCGACCCGGCGGCGATCCTGTGCAACAACAGCGATGACGTCCTCCTGAACGACCCTGCCTACTGCGGCCACAACCCCGGCCTGCACGCCGCGGGTGACCCATGGATGCTCTACACGTGCAAGGCGTATTGCGAGCGCGAGGAGGGCGCAGCGACGCGCTGGGTACCGTGCGAGGGGCGCGAAGGCGACGGCCAGAACGGGCGAGAGAGGACGCGGGTCTACCGCTTCGATCACGCGACCTACTGCCCGATGGGGTGCAAGGTCAACGAGCGAGTGAACGACGCGTGCATCGCGCCCACAGGGAACCTCCAGTTCCCGTTCCCCGACCACAAGATGATCCAGAACATAGGCCACAAGCCGGGCTGGAATGAGGGCCGGCACCTCGGCGAGGACATCGGCAAGGCGAGCGGCCGGACGGAGGGCACCTACGTCTTCCCGATCGCCCCTGGCAAGCTCCTCCGGGCGGGCATCAACTGCTCGCAGTACCTCGGCATCGCGCTCGTCGAGCACCGCTTCAAGGAGAACGGCGAGGAGAAGCGGTTCTGCTCCTTCTACGGGCACCTCGACGTGGATGAGCTGGCGATGACCCTCGTGGGACAGGACATCGGCACCGACACGCCGCTCGGGAAGATCGCCTATTGGGACGACATCCCGAGACAACACAACCTCTATTGCGACACCAAGTGGACGGAGTGCCCGGCGAAGGACAGCTTCCCCTGCGATCCGGGCAATTCGCACCTGCACTACGCGGTGCTCTCCCACGCCGAGTGCGCGCGCTTCGACGACGGGGGCGGCGCGCCGCCCGGGTACGATGAGTGCAACACCGCATCGGCGGTCGGGTACCTCGACACGGAGACGCGGATCGAGTCCTATACCGCGCTCGACGGGACCTGCACGATCCCCATCTCGAGCCCCGACGGATACATCTCCCCGGAGTGGTTCGTGACCTCTCGTCTACATTGATCCACCGCGCGCGCCAGCGTCGAGCGCCGGGCGGGGAGGCGTCCTCGGCTTGACCGGCGCCTCGCGCGGGCAGGCGCGCGACGTCAGGCGGAGGTCGGCGGGAGCGGCATCACGCACTCCACGAAATAGCGCAGGATGTCCTGCGGGGTGATGATCCCGACGAGGCGCCCCTCGCGCACCACCGGCAGATGGTGGATCCGGTTCGCGCGCAGCAGGGTCATCACTTCGTCCGTGGGCATGAACTCGTCCACGCAGATGGGCGGGGTGCTCATCACGTCTGCAGCCGTCATGCCTGCGTACTCCTTGCGCAGGAGCACGCCCAGGAGATCCGTCTCGCTGACGAACCCGACGATGTGGTGCCCCCCGTCGATGACCGGCGCGCCGCTCAGGTGATGGTTGGCGAACAGCTGCAACATGTCGGTGACCGGCGTGCCCTGCTCCAAAGCGATAACGCGCTCGGTCATCAGATTGCGCGCATGGCCCTTCATGGTCCGGTGCATGTAATGATCAACACGCAGCGACGTCAAGGGCGTCGACGCACCGCGCCGAGCAGCCCGTCCAGCCGCCGTCCTTCCGCAACGCCCCCGCCCCAGCGCCCTCCGTCGCGCAACCGCTGCGGACGGCCGGGGGCGCAACGCACCGGCCGGCTCGGCCGACCTCGGCACCCCCTGCCGGCCGCCCCGGCGGCCAGCGGGCCCGCCGGGGGAGCTCAGGGAGTCGACGGCGGGGCCCGGGAGGCGCAGGCCCGGGCCGTCGTCCGCTCGGATGGATCGCTCCCCGCCGAGCGCCTTTCCGGGCGCCTCCCGGCGAGGAGGTTGGCTGTCGGCGACAGGCCATCGTGTCGCCACCATCGCACTTCGACCGCACCCCATCGCTCCTCCGTCCCCGGTGCCCAGCATCGCTGTCCGTGATGCCTTGGACAGAGCAGGAGTCTCGCGCCAACAGCGCCAACAGAGCGATCGCGCCGCGACACAAAAAAAGAGACCATTGCGTGCGCGTCGGTCTTTGCCCGGCGGGGTATCAGTGACATCTTTCCATTTGTCTCTGTAGCGGAGATGGCCCCATCGGCCGCTCCGACTCGTGGGCTTCTTCGCGGCTCGTGCATCTGAACAAGATCACGCACCGGTGTTCGATGCGCGTACCCCTTGGCCCGCGCCTCGGCGCCGGTCGTTTCGGGAGCTCGTGGGCCATGCGCTCATGGGCATCCCAGGGGGGCGTTATCCATGGAGCATTCGCCGAAGCTAGCTGCACTCCTCCTGGCCATCGCTGCGCTCTTCGCGAGCGCGTGCGCGGTGGCGCTCGATCCGGACGCTCCGGCCGAGGACGCCGGGGACGCCGCGTCCCAGGCCGCCCAGACGGCGAACGCGCTGACGTCGAACGCGCTCACGTCGAACGCGCTCACGTCGAACGCGCTCACGTCGAAGGCGCTCACGTCGAACGCGCTCACGGCCGAGGCGCTCTCGGGCCACCCGCGCACGGCCGAGGCGCTCCGCGACCCGGCCGCGCGCACCCTGCTGAAGTACGTCGCGGGCTGCGCGCTGCCCGCGGGTGAAGGCTTCACCGTCGCCGTCGACGGCGACGAGTTCTCCTTCCCAGGGGAGCTCGGCCTCGCGGCGAGCTGGGGCGAGGAGGGCGGCGCCTGCGACGAAGCGTGCCGGTCCTGGGTCAGCGGCTGCGTCCTCGCCCGCGTCAATTACCTCGGGCACAAGGTGAACATCTCCGTCCGCGGAGATCGCAAGGAGCTCCAGGCCGGCAAGGTCGAGCGCGCGGCCTACCCGACGCGCGAGGCCACCTACTACGGTGACATCTTCGCGCCGCTGCCTCGCTACAACGCGTGCCTCCCCCCCGAGGCCTCGTCGCTCGCGCGCGCCTGCGGGCCCTCGCTCGAGACGTGCGCGATCAAGGTCGCCGGCTCGTGCGACAGCCTGTGCGACGAGCCGAACAGCGACGGAAGCTTCCCGAACTGCCGCGGCAAGATCCGCAGCAGCTCGGGCAAGCTCATCGTCGAGAGGACGCCGAACCCCGGCTCGGTCACCGTGTTCCTGCGCTGACGTGGGCCACGCGGAGATCATCGCGGGGCGCTTCGTCGTCGAGGGCGAGGCCGCCTCCGGAGGGATGGGCACCGTCTACAAGGCGTACGACCGCCTCGGCGGCGCGGCGGTCGCCCTCAAGATTGTCCGGCTGAGGAACGAGATCCAGATCGAGCGGTTCGAGCGGGAGGCCGCCCTCCTCGCCGCGCTCGTCCACCCGGGCATCGTTCGCTACGTCGCGCACGGCAGCACCCCGGAAGGCGATCGCTACCTCGCCATGGAGTGGCTCGACGGCGAGGACCTCGCCGCGCGCCTCGCGCGCCGCGTCCTGCCGGCGAGCGAGGGGCTCTTGCTCGTGCGCCGGGCCGCCGACGCCCTCGCGTTCGCGCACGCGCGCGGCATCGTCCACCGCGACATCAAGCCGAGCAACCTCTTCCTCCCGGGCGGGGACGCCGGGCGGGTCAAGCTCGTCGACTTCGGCATCGCGCGGCCCAGCAGCGACGCGGGGCGCGTCACCGTCACCGGCGGCGTCCTCGGCACGCCGGGGTACATGGCCCCGGAGCAGGTCGAGGCGCACAGCGTGCCCGACCCGCGCGGCGACGTGTTCTCCCTCGGGTGCGTCCTCTTCGAGTGCCTCGCCGGCCAGCCCGCCTTCGCGAGCGCGAGCCCGATGGCTTCGCTCAGCAGGGTGCTGCTGATGAGCCCGCCCCGCCTCCGCGACGTGCGCGCGGACGCGCCGGCACCGCTCGACGAGCTCGTCGCGCGCATGCTCTCCAGGCAGCCCGGCGACCGCCCGCGCGACGGCGCCGAGGTCGCGGCCGAGCTCGACCGGATCGCCGCGATGCGGGGCGGGTGGACCGCGCCGCCCGACGCGCCGACGCTCGCGGGCGGCGCGCCGCCCGACGCGCCGGCCCACGGCCTCGCCCCGCGCGACCGCGCCGCCCTCACGCTGGGCGAGCAGCGCGTCGTGAGCCTCGTCTTCCTCGGCGAGCCCGGCCACGGCGCAGCCCGGGCGCCGCAGCCCGCCCCGCAGGCCCCCCAGGAGGCCCCTGGCGAGCCGCCGCCCGCCTCGCGCAGGTCGCAACCGCCCGCCTCGCGCAGGTCGCAGCTGCCGCCCGGATCGAGCAGGTCGCAGCCGTCCACGTCGAGCGCCCGGGCCGCGGAGATCCGCTCGCTCATCGAGCTCCACGGCGGCAGGCTCACGCAGCTCGTCCCGGGCGTGGAGATCGTCATGATGTCCGGGCCCGGCAGCGCCGTGGATCGCGCCGAGCGCGCCGCCCAGTGCGCGCTCGCCCTCCGCACCGAGCTCCCGGGCGCACCGCTCTGCGTCATCACGGGGCGGGGCGTCTTCTCCGCGGGCCTCGCCGAGGGCGACGTGATCGACCGCGGCCTCGCCGAGCTCCGCGCGGCGCTCGATGAGCGTGAGGTGCGCGCGGTGCGCATCGACGGCGCGACCGCCGACATGCTCGGCCCGCGCTTCATCGTCGCGCACGCCGCACCCTCGGCGCCGGGCGGGCCGCTCTTCCTTTACGGCGAGCGCGCCGTGGACGAGATCGCCCCCGCCTTGCTCGGGAAGCGCACCCCGTGCGTCGGCCGCGCCCGCGAGCTCTCGATGCTCCACGGCGTGCTCGCCGGCTGCATCTCCGAGGCGCTCGCGAGCGCGGTGCTCGTCCTCGGGCCGCCCGGCGCCGGCAAGTCCCGGCTCCGCCTGGAGCTCTTCGCCGCCCTGCGGCAGCGGGACGAGCCGATCGAGATCCTCTGGGGCCGCGCCGACTCGGGCTCTCCCGGCTCGCCGTTCGGCATGATCGCGGACGTGCTCTGCCGGGCCGCCGGCCTCCGCGCGCGCGACCCGGCGTGGGCGCGGCAACGCAAGCTGAAGCAGCGGCTCGGGCGTCACCTGGGCGGCCCGGCGCTCGATCGCGCGGCGGCGTTCCTCGGCGAGATCAGCGGCGCGCCGTCACCAGAGCACGCCCGCCTGGTGCGGGCGGCGCGCCAGAGCGCCACCGGCATGAGCGACGGCGTGGGAGCCGCCTGGGAGGACTGGCTCGCCGCCGAGTGCGCCGCGCGCCCGGTGCTCCTCGCGCTCGAGGACCTCCACTGGGGCGACGCCGCCACCGTGCGCCTGCTCGACGCGACGCTGCGGAATCTCCGCGAGCTCCCGCTCATCCTGCTCGCGCTCGCGCGCCCGGACGTCCACCGGCTGTTCCCGAGCTTGTGGGCCGAGCGCGAGGTGCAGACGATCAAGCTCGGCCCGCTGCCGCGCCGCGCGAGCGCGGAGCTCGTGCGCGCCGCGCTCGGCGAGCCCGTGCCCGAGGGCGTGGTCGCGCACCTCGTCGAGCGCGCCGGCGGCAACCCGTTCTACCTGGAAGAGCTCATCCGCGCGGTCGCGAGCGGCAAGGAGGAGCTCCTGCCCGACTCGGTGCTCGGCACGGTGGAGGCGCGGCTCGACGCCGAGGGCAACGAGGGCAAGCGCGTGCTCCGGGCGGCCAGCATCTTCGGCGATCGCTTCTCGAAGCGCGGCGTCGCGGCGCTGCTCGGCGGCGAGGAGCGCCTCGCCGACGTGGAGGCCTGGCTGACGGCGCTCGCCGACCGCGAGCTCGTCGCGCCGGCCTCGGCGTCGGCGGGCCTCGCCGACGCCGCCGACTACGTCTTCCGCCACACGCTCGTCCGCGAGGCCGCGTACGCCATGCTGACCGAGCGCGACCGCGCCCTCGGCCACCGGCTCGCGGGCGCGTGGCTCGAGCGGAGCGCCTCCGCCGATCCGCGGGGCGTGGCCGAGCACTTCCGCCGCGGCGGAGAGCCCGGCCGCGCGGTGCGCTGGTACCGCCGCGCGGCCGAGCAGTCGCTCGAGGCGAACGACCTGCGCGCCGCGATCGAGCGCGCCGCGTGCGGCGAGGCGTGCGGCGCCGAGGGCGAGGATCTCGGCGCGCTCCGGCTGGTCGCGGCCGAGGTCAACGTCTGGACGGGCGACCTCGCGGCGGCCGAGGAGCTGGGCGCGTCCGCGGCCGAGCTGCTCCCCGCCGGCTGCGCCGGGTGGTTCCGGGCGGTCACCCAGATCGCCGCCGCGGCCGGGAAGCTCGGCGCGGTCGACCGCGTTGCGCGGTGGGCCGCCGTCGCCGAGGGGATGTCCGCGGCGCTGCCCTCCTACGCGTCCGCGGCGCCTCCCACGTTCGCGTCCGCGGCGCCGCCGCCCTGGGTGCCCCCGGCGCCGCCCTCCGTTGCGCAGGCGGGGCCGCCGTCCTTCGCGCCCCCGGCGCCGCTATCCGCCGCGTCCGCGGCGCTGTCCTCCGGCGCGGCCGCGCTGCGCCGCGCCCGGATCGCGTGCTTCTGCGAGTGCGGCGCGCAGCTCGTCTTCGGCGGCCGCTACGCCGAGGCCGACGCGCTGCTCGCGCGCATCGACGAGGACCTCCGCGCGCATCCGCCGCCGGACGCCGAGCTCGTCGCGATGGCGCAGCAGCTCCGCGCGATCCGCGCCTCGGCCGGCGGCGATCCCGAGGCGTGCCTCGAGGGCCTGGAGGCGGCGCTCGCGGCCTTCGAGCAGGCCGGGGACAGGCGCAGCGCGTGCGTGATCGGCGCGAACCTCGGCTTCATCTACGCCGAGCTCGGCGAGCTCGGGGCGGCCGAGTCCGTCCTGCGCGCGGCCCTGGAGGCCGCGGACCGGATGGGGCTGCGCGAGCTCGAGACGGTGGCGCTGCACAACCTCGGCCACGCGCTCGGGCAGCTCGGCAAGCTCGACGAGGCGCAGCTCGTCGAGCGGCGCGCGGTGGAGGCGTTCCAGCAGCGGGGCGACCTCCGCATGGAGGGCGTGGCGCGGACCTACCTCGCGAAGATCGCGCTCCTCTCCGGCGACGCCGCGACCGCCGAGCGGGAGGCGCGCGCGGCCGAGGCGGCGCTGCACGTGGCCCCCCGGCTGCGCGCGGCCGCCGTGGCGGTGCGCGCGCGGGCGCTGCTCGCCGCGGGCGAGGTCGCGGCGGCGCTCGGCGCGGCGCGGGCGGCGTTCGGCGAGCTCGCGGCGCTCGGATCCCTGGAAGAAGGCGAGTCGCTCGTGCGGCTCGCCTACGCCGAGGCGCTCGCGGCGTCCGGCGCCCACGGCGAGGCGGCCGCGGTGCTCTCGGAGGCCAGGGAGCTCCTGCTCGCGCGGGCGCGGCGGATCGCGGACCCGCGGCGGCGCGAGCGGTTCCTGACGGCGGTGCCCGAGAACGCGCGCATCGTCCGCGGCGCCACGGCGACCTAGCCGCCCCGAGGGCGCGCGCCCTCCGCCTCGCCCGTCCGCGTGTCCCAGGCCCTCGCCGCGACATGAGCGGTTGGGCGCCCCCGCGCTGATGCCCTGTCGCTCCGCCTGGACCGACGTGACCCGTGAAGGGGAGGACACCTGTCTTCCGATTGTCCAGGATACGCGAGGTGCTTGTCGCGCTGAGAGCCTGTGAGTTCTGCTTGATTCGAATTAAACAAATACTCTATCAGAGGTGACAGGTGATCAGACGAGCTCATTCCTCCAGCATGCGCGCTGCACGACCCACCGCCGTCACACCCGCTCGAAATCAGAGAGTCGAGAGAAAACGATGGGCCGGGCGCCGGATGTGGATTGACGCATTGCGGTGCACGGCGGGAGCTGTCGTGGTGCTGCTCTCGCAAGGATGCGTCGCGTCGATGGACGAGCCGGCGGACGTGGAGCGCGCCGAGGTCGGCGAGGGCGCGCTGGCGATGAAGAGCTATGCGCAGACGCGGTATCCGATCGTGCTCTGTCACGGGATGGCCGGCTTCAAGGCGATGTTCGGGGTGATCGACTACTTCGGTGGGATCGCGGCGGCGCTGCGCTCCGGCGGAGCGGAGGTGTACGCCACCGAGGTGCCCCAGTTCGACAGCACCGAGGCGCGGGGGGAGGCGCTGCTCGCGCAGGTCGAGGATATCGTCGCGCGCACCGGGAGCGGGAAGGTCAACCTGGTCGGGCACAGCCATGGCGGGCTCGACGCCCGGTATGTCGCCGCGGTGCGGCCGGATCTCATTGCCTCGGTGACCACCATCGGGTCTCCGCATCAGGGGGCCGAGCTCGCCAGTTTCCTCCAGGAGAACCTGCGGGAGGGCGGGTTCGCGGAGGGGGCGCTCTCGTTCCTCGCCAACGGCCTCGGCGCCGTGCTCAGCCTGCTCAGCGGGCACACGGCGCCTCAGGACGCGATCGCCGCCGTCAGATCGCTGTCCGCCGCCGGGATGCGCGAGTTCAACGCGCGTTACCCCGCCGGGCTGCCCGACGGCCGGTGCGGGCAGGGCCCCGCCGAGGAGGGCGGCGTGCGCTTCTTCTCGTGGTCGGGGACAGCGGTCGTCACGAGCCTCATCGATCCGACGGACCTGACGCTCAAGCTCATCTCCACGCTGTATTCGGAGTCGAACGACGGGATGGTGGGCAGGTGCAGCTCCCATTTCGGGGAGGTGGTCCGCGACGACTATGCGATGAACCACCTCGACGAGGTCAATCAGCTCTTCGGGTTTATCAACCTGTCTGGCCCGAACCCGAAGTCCGTGTTCCGGTCGCACGCGAGCCGGCTGAAGGCCGTCGGCCTCTAACCTTCTGGAGGGCTCTTCGTGGCGCGTCGTGGCAGGACCGCTTTCTTCGTGGCAATGGCGCTCGTCGCGACGGTCGGCGTGGGGCGCCTCCTCTCGGGGGAGCGGCCTCGACCGGCGGCGCCCTCTGGCAGGTCGAATGACGGGGCCGCGCGCCCCGGTCGGAAGGAGGCGCTGCCCGCGCTGTCGGTGGCGCCGGCCCCCACGCGCCTCCGGCAGGCGCTGTCGGTCTCGCGGCCTCACGCGGCGCCGCGCCCGCCGGCGATCGCCGCGCCGCCCTCGCTCCGCGGCACCGGCGTCGACGGCGCGGTGATCGCCGACGAGCGCGGCGATCTGGTCGTCGGCCCGGAGCTGCTCGGGCTGTTCGACTACTTCCTCAGCGCCACCGGCGAGGAGCCGGCGCCGGCGATCAGGGCCCGCGTCGTCGCGGCGATCCGGGAGCGGGCGACGGGGCGCGCGGCGGAGCAGGCGATCGCGCTGTTCGACCGGTACCTCGGCTACCGCGAGGCGGCCGGCGGGGCGCGCGTCGAGCAGGAGGCCGATCCGGCGGCGCGCCTCGACGCGCTGCGCGCGATCCGGCGCGCATGGTTCGGCGAGGCGGCCGCGGCGCGGCTGTTCGGCGACGAGGAGCGGGAGATCGAGGCGGCGATCGAGGAGTCCCGCATCCTCGCGGACGAGGCCCTCTCGCCGGAGGAGCGCGACGCGCGGATCGCGGAGGTCGAGGCGGCGCTCCCGGAGGCCGTCCGCGAGGCGCGGGAGGCGGCGACGCGCCCGCTCGCGCAGCAGGCCGAGGAGCAGGCGCTCCGGGACGCGGGCGCCTCGGACGAGGCGCTGCACGCGCACCGGGTCGCGACCGTGGGCCCCGAGGCCGCGGACCGGCTCGCGGAGCTCGACCGGCAGCGGGCGGCCTGGCAGCAGCGCCTCGACGCGTTCGCCGGCGCGCGCGCGGACATCGAGGCGACGGTGGCCGATCCCGACGCGCGGCGCGCCGAGGAGGAGGCGCTGCTCGAGGGCTCGTTCACGCCCGAGGAGCGGCTGCGCGTGCGGGCGATCCTGGGCCTCCCGCGGTGACGGGCGCGCCTACAGCGATCCGCTGATCGAGAGCCCGAGCCCGTCGGGGGTGACGAGCGGGGCTGCGCCCACCTGGAGGACCTGGCCGCGCTGCAGCGGCACGCGCACCTGCCGAGGCATGGCGATGCCGCCGAGCAGCATCCCCAGGCCGACGGCTTGCCCGGCGCCGAGGAGGGAGAGGCCGACCGCGCTGGCCGCCGTCGGCCGCCCCGTGCCGAGGTGGATCCACGGACCCGCGAGGGGGATCAGCAGCGAGGCGGGGTTGGCCGAGGTGCGTTCGTGGCGCCGGACGACGAAGCAGGCGCCCTGGGAGCACTGCGGCACCAGCCGGATCCGCACCTCCGGCTGCGCGAGGGAGAGGGCGGCGCCGCGGACGGCCGACGCGACCCAGAAGCCGCCCAGGGTCGACGCGCCCGCGATGATCCAGCGCGCCCTCCGCGGGTTCGCGACGTAGGCGGCGGTCGCGACCCGCTGCGGGGCGCGCTGCGCGATGGTCGCGGTCTGCCGCGACGGCGTGACACGACCCTGCGCCGGCGCCTGAGGCGAGATGGCCTGAGGCGAGGCCGCCTGCGTCGCGTCAGCGGCGGAGGCGCTGGAGATGCCGAGACAGAGGCCGATCCCGAGAAGCCCGGCGAGCCCCTGGACGACGCCTTTACCCCTTGTTGACCTACCGCTGGTTCTCCCCGTCTTCGAAGTCCACATGCGCCCCTCCCGGTGCCATCGACGCACCTGCGCTGGAGAGAGCAAGCCTCGGGCCTCCTGCGGGAGATGCCTTTCGCCCCCGTCGCTCGAGTGCCCGGGATCCGGCCAGGGAGGTGCAGTGAGCACAGAGGGCAAGGAGCGCACAGCGATTCTCTGCGATTCCCTCGGAGTCCTCGGCGCCTCTGTGATTCCGCTTCCTGGCGAAGAGGTGCCGAGTCCCGCGCCCCGGGAAGACGTCGCAGACGAGGAGCGTCTGACACCGCCAGGCCCGGGGATCCGCGGCGCTCTCGAATTTTTCGAGAAAATTGAACAGGGAGGCGGGGAGACGGGGAGTACAATCCCCAAAATCTCCCCGTCTCCCCGCCTCCCTGTTCAATTTTCTGCTGAAAATGCCAACAAATGAGGGATTTGTCAGGCCGCAATCCGCACGTGGGAAGCCGACGATGACGTTCCGACCCGTCCGACCCGATCGAGCCGCCGCGCGCCTCCGGCTCGCCGCTCTGGGGTGTCTGCTGAGCGTCCCGTGCGGTGGCCTCCTCGGGTGCGACGACGCGCCGACGCCGGCGCCGGCCGCCGCCGCGCCGGGCGGCATGCCTTTGCACCACATGACGGCGGCGGAGTACAACAGCACCGTCGCCCACCTCCTCGGGACGAGCCTGCGACCGGCGGACAGCTTCCCGGCCGCCGGCGCGAAGGGCTTCGACGCAAACGTCGGCGCGCTCTCGAGCCTCTCGCAGGTCCTGGTCCAGGGGTATTACGACGCCGCCAGGCAGCTCGCCGCGGACGCCTTCTCGAACGAGGCGCGGCGCGCGGCGATCCTCGTGTGTGATCCCGGGGCGGGCGCGGGCGACGGGTGCGCGCGCGACATCATCGCGCGCTTCGGGCTGCGGGCCTTCCGGCGCCCGCTCGAAGCGGCGGAGGTCGAGCGCTACGCGGCGCAGTACACCCACGCGGTGACCGCGCTCGAGATGTCCCCGGTCGAGGCGGTGCAGCACGTCGTCCGCGCGCTGCTGACGTCGCCGAATTTCCTCCTCAGGATCGAGCTCGGCCCCGACGCGGCGGGGTCGCCGGGCGCCCTCAACGGCTACGAGATCGCGTCACGCCTCTCGTACCTGCTCTGGAGCTCGCTCCCGGACGACGCGCTCCTCGACGCGGCGGCGCGCGATGAGCTGGCCACCGAGGGCGATCTCCGCCCGCAGGTCGATCGCATGCTGGCCGACCCGAAGAGCGCCGCGTTCTTCCGGAACTTCTTCGGGCAATGGCTCGGGACCCGCACGCTCCCCAGCCACGAGGCCGACGCGGCCCTGTTCCCCCCATGGAGCCACGAGCTCAGGGGCGCGATGCTCGACCAGGCCAACGCGTACTTCGCCGCTTTCACGACGGGCGAGCGGCCCTGGTCCGAGTTCCTGACGGCGCCTCACCCGGAGAGCCCGCAGCTCGCGCCGATCTACGAGAACGATCCGGAGGGCGCGCGCGGCGGCTTCCTCACGCTCCCGGCGTTCCTCACGCTGTCGTCCCACGCCGACAGGACCTCTCCCACGTCCCGCGCAAAGACGATCCTGGCGCAGCTCTTCTGCACCCCCCTGGCCCCTCCCGCCGGCGTGGATATCCCGGAGCTCGACGCCGCGGGCGGGGACGCGATCCCCATCGACAACGTGCGCAAGAAGCTAGAGAAGCACCGGGAGTCGCCCGACTGCGCGAGCTGCCACGACGTGCTCGACCCCATCGGGCTGAGCCTCGAGCACTTCGACCCGATCGGCGCCTACCGGACCGCGTACCCGAACGGCGACGCGATCGACGCGACGGGCGTCTACGAGGGCACGGCGTTCGATGACGTCTCCGGCCTCGTGCCCGCGCTGAAGAAGGCCGCCGCGTCGGGGACGTGCCCGACGGAGCAGCTGTTCGCCTACGCCTTGCGCCGGAGCCCGACGTCGCAGGACAGGCCCGAGATCAAGGCGATCGCCGCGGCCTGGTCCGGCGGGACCATCGGAGAGCTGGTGAAGCGGATCGTGACGAGCGAGGCGTTCCGCCTGCGGCACGGGAACGGGCAGGGAGGCGCGCCATGATGGGGCTCGGGTCATCGGCGTCGGCGCTGCGCGAGCCCGGGCAGGAAGGAGCGGTGGGCACATGAAGCGGCGACTGTCGCGCAGGGCCCTGCTGCGGGGCGCGGGCGTCTGCCTGGCGCTGCCGTGGCTCGAGAGCGTCTCGCCCCGCGGGGCGCGCGCGGGGGAGCCGGGCGCCCCGAAGCGATTCCTGCTCTGCACCTTCCCGAACGGGGCGCCCCACCACTGGTGGGAGACGGCCCCCGCGTTCGGCAAGACGCTGAGAGGAGCCGATTTCAAGCTCCCGAGGGTGCTCGAGCACTTCGCGCCGGTGAAATCGAAGATGCTCATGATAAGCCGCCTCGGCAACTACACGTGGAGCAACGAGCAGGCTCCGTACATCGAGCCGTCCCACTCGCGGTGCACCGCCGCGCTGTCGACCTGCGTCGACGCCGATCGGCTGGGGAGGGCCGAGGGGCAGGACCTCGGCGCGTGGGTGGGCAACGGCGTCTCGGTCGACCAGCTCATCGTCCAGAAGGCGGGCCCGGAGCAGGCGACCCGCATCCCGTCGCTGCAGACGGGGCTCGGGGTCAAGCCCGGCTTCTTCGACGAGCGCAGCTACGCGTACAACCAGGCGATCTCCTGGAAGGGCCCGCGCGAGCCGCTGAAGCGCTCGGTCAACCCGAAGGCGGTGTTCGACGCGCTCGTCAGCGCTGGAGCGGCGAGCGCGGCGCCCGTGCCCGGGCTGACCGCCGAGCAGGCGAGGATCGAGGCCGAGCGCCGCGCGGCGGCCGAGAAGAGCGTGATCGACGCCGTGCTCGCGGACGCCAACGCGCTCATGAGGCGCGTCGGCTCGGAAGATCGCAAGATCGTCCAGCAATACCTGGACTCGCTCCGGGAGATAGAGAAGAACGTGGCGCGCGTCCAGGCGGCGATCCCGGCGAACCTCGGCTGCGCGCCGATCGGCGAGCCCGGGATGGTGCCCGAGCCGCCCGGGCCGGGGGAGGGGCTCAACGAGAACGACAGCACGGAAGCCGGCGAGTACAGGCACGACGATCACGCGAACGTCATGATCGATCTCATCGTCATGGCCATCCAGTGCGACGTCACGCGCGTGGTCACCCACATGCTCGACGACGCGCGCTCCGAGTTCGAATACCGGTGCATCCCCGAGGACGTCCGCGCGAAGGTGGGCCTCGAGCACAACCCGGCGAGCAGCCTGCACTTCCACGCTTCCCAGCACGGCCCCGGCTACCTGGACCGCGCGACGGAGGGCGGCCGCTACAGGGTCGTCGAGGAGAGCAACCTCGATTTCGCGGCGATCAACTGCTGGCTCGGACAGAAGACAGCGCAGCTCGCGCAGCGGCTCGACGCGATCCCGGAGGGCGACGGCACGGTGCTCGATCACTCGGTCATGGTGTACATGAGCGAGATGCGGACCCACGATCACGACGCCTACGACCTGCCCATCGTGCTCCTCGGCGGCGACGGCGTCTTCCTGAACGACGCGCACGTCGCTTACGACGCTGTGGGGAACGATCGCCAGCTCCGCGATCTCTGGTTCACCATCCTGAACCAGGTTTACGAGCTCGGCGTCGGGTCGTTCGGCGACGATCTCCGCGGCGTGCCGAACGCGCTGCTCGAGGAGATCCTCCGGTAGCCGCGCCGGCTCACGGGCGAGCCGGCGCGGGCGGCGCTCACCGCAGGATCAGGCACGTCGTGGTGGCGTGGGCGTAGAGGGTGCCGTCGGCGTCGCGCAGCGTCCCGTCGGCGGTGGCGTGGCGCTTGCCGAGGTGGACGACGCGGCCCTCGGCGATGAGCTCGGGCCCGCCGGCGCGCGGGGCCTTCACGAAGCTGACCTGGAGCGAGACGGTCGAGTAGCCGACCCCCGCCTCCAGGGACGCGTGCACGGCGCAGCCCATCGCGGAGTCGAGCATCGTGCTCAGATACCCGCCGTGGACCATCGCGATCGGATTCTGGTGCTGCTCGCCGGGAGATCCGGTGATGACGACCCGGCCGCCCTCCACCGCCGCGACCCGCAGCCCGAGGAAGCTCGCGATCGGCGCCATCGGCAGCTCGCCGTTCATCATGGCCGTGAGGTAGGCGAGGCCGGACATCGATCTCACCTTCTCCACCGCTGGCGCAGGATCTTGCCACGTCACCACCAGCTGTCGTTCCTGATTCGTCGTCATGATTCCCTCTCTCCCTGTTCCTGAATCCGACGTTCGCGACGTCCGTGACGTCCGTGACGTCCGCGCGAGCCCGCGATCGATGGGCCTCAGAGCCTATCCGTGCAAGGAAGCGAGCTCAAGGCCACCGCCGTTCTTCCGTCCGGCGCGGCGCGCGCCGGCGCCGGAGATCGCGACGCGCGCGGCCTGCACCTCCTCGTCGCTGATCACCGCGCGGACCATCTCGGCGATCCGCCTCCAGATGGAGTCCCTGCGGTACGGGAGCCCGACCTCCCTGCACAGGGCCTCGACCTCCCTCGCGACCTCGGGGTATTGCCGGAGCGGCAGGTCCGGCCAGAGGTGATGCTCGATCTGATACCCCATGTAGCCATGCAGGAAGTCGGCGGCGCTGCTGGGGCTCTCGTAGTTCACCGAGCCGACGATCTGCCGGACGTAGTACTCCTCGCGGCTGCGCGCGGCGCCCTCGAAGATGGGGATATCCAGGCCCGTGTGGGTCGGCGCGATCACCGCGAAGCTGTGCAGGTTCGACAGGAGCTCCGCCACCACGCTGTTGACGAGCACGCCGAGCGCCGCCCAGCGGCCGAGCGGCAGGAACGCGAGCGGCAGGAGGACGAAGTGGACGAGCGCATACGGCAGGTACGAGCGGAGCAGCATCTCGCGGTCGAGCAGCACGCTGGGCGACCAGGCCGCGCGCTCGCGCCCCTCCGTCGAGGCCTCGGCCGCGCGCTCGCGCCGCTTGCGGAGGGCGCTCCGGGTGGCCGGGCCATAGTAGAGCCACTTCCAGGTGCACGCGGTCACGAGCAGCGCGAGCGCGCGGACGAACTTCGGCTTGCTCTTCAGCCACGCCATGTTGACGGCGACGCGGTCGGGGTCGCGCTCGTCGCCGGTGTAGCAGTGATGAGAGACGTTGTGCTGCGCCTGCCACGCGTCGGCGTCCAGCCAGTCGAACCAGTCCCACAGGCTGCGCGGGCCCCGCGCGAACGTGCGGCTGTTCCAGGCCGGGTCGCCGCCGGCGACGCCATCATACGCCTTGTGGAGGACCGGGTGCGCGACAACGACCCACCTGGCGAACCGGCCAAGGGCGATGAGGATCATCGAGATCGGGTTGGGCCCGAGCGCGGACGTCGCGTACCCGAGGGCGGAGAAGGCGCGGCCCAGCAGGGACAGGCGCTTGATATGGCGGAGATCCTCCGCGCCCGTCCGGGCCGAGGCGCCGGCGCGGATCGCCTTGATGCCCGCCATCAGCCGCCGGGCATCCTCGGCCGAGAGCGAGGTCGTGCGAGGGGCCGTGTCGGTCGCCACGGGCGCGGTGCGGGGGAACGCATCATCGGTCTTCATCGTGAGCTCCGTCCTCTGCGTCTCGAGCGAAGCGAGGCGTGTCATGGCCATGGTGATGATTCGAGCGCTCATGACGCGCCCCCGGGGGCCTGGTGGCGCCGCAGCCAGGCGGCGATCTGCTCGTACGGGGTCCGAGGCACGGCCGGGCCGAGGCCGAGATCGAGCCTGCGGGGAAGCGCGATATGGCCGCCGCCGTCCATCCAGACGACGCGGGCGGGCGACGAGAGCCCCCCGCGCGCTGCCAGGCCGGCGAGCGTCGCCGGGGGCACCATCGGATCCTGGCGCGAGTACAGGAGCAGCGCCGGGGTGGCCAGCGAGCCAAGGATCCTCCCGGCGCCCTGGGCCTCGTAATAGGCCGTGGGATCGCGGAAACCGAAGCGGCGGACCACCGTCAGGCGGTCCCACTCGCGCAGCGTCGCCGCCCGATCGACGGCCGACGGCGGGACGGGCATCTGCCGCCGCCGCGCGATCTCCCGGTACATCCGCTTCAGCCCCCCGAGGACGTGGCGCCGGTACACGACGCTCTCGGGGCGATCCATGTGGCTCACGGCGCGATCGAGGTAGAGGGGCGAGCAGATCGAGGCCACGGCCGCGAGCCGCGGGTGCCCCGCCGCGGCGAGGTGGAGCGCCACGTGTCCGCCCATCGAGAAGCCGACGACGAAGATCCGCTCCTGGCGCGCAACCATGGGATCGCCGCTCAGCACGGCCGCGAGGTCCTCCCAGAGCCCCGCGTGGTGGAGATCCTCCGGGTCGCACGACGAGCCGCGCTGGCCGAGGCGGAGCACCGACAGCCCCTGCGCGCGCAGGGCAGCCGTCGCTGCGCGCAGGTAGGCCGAGCGCACATCCCCGCCCATGCCGTGCAGCAGGACGACCAGCTCGCGGCTGCCCGGGGACGGGAAGTACAGGCCGGTCAGCGTCGCCGCGCCGTACGGTCCGCCAGGGACGCGGAACCGCCAGGGGACCGGGGACGTGAGCTCCGGGGTGAGGCTGCTCGTGACGAAGCCCGCGAGGGTCGCGGCGTGGCCGCGCACGAGGCGCACGAGAGACGCGCGCTCCCCCTGCTGCGCGGTCAGGGGCTCGGGACGCTGCATCAAGGATGCGCGATGAAGGGCGTTCTGCTCGATCATGGGTCCTCTACCTCTTCCTCTCCGCCGCGAGGCGCGCTGTCCGGCGTGAGCTCCTGATCCCCGGGTGTTCGCCGAGGAGCCGGGCCGAGCGACAGCCGGCCACGGCCGGCACGGGGCGGCGTGGGTGCGGCGGCGAGAGGCGTCATTGCAGCAAGGATGCCAGTCTCCAGCGGGCCTCGTGGGCCGCCCTCCGCCCCGACGCGGGCGCGCCGCGCGTCCCCGGGGCTTCAGCGAGCCCAGGCTGTATCGGCGCGGACATCCGCTTGCTCGATCGAGCAACGCGCCGCGCCGCCGGCGGGTCCCTGCGGCCAGCCGGGGTAAAGGGGCCAGCCGCCAGCTGGAGGTCCTGGCCTCCATGTGAGGAGCGCCCCCGCGGCGCCGCGTGAGGGCTCCGGACGCCGAACCGCGGCGCCGGACGGGCGGAGTCGCGCCGCAGCCGGCTGGCACCGAGGTTGCCATGCACGAACCGGCATCGACGAAGGCATCCCGGCCGCGCTGCTCGCCGGCCGCGCCAGCGTCCCTTGCAGACCAGAGGTCTGCGCGAAGGAGCATACCCATGAATCCCGTGGCAATGTCTACAGGGGCTGTCCAGATCGTGGCGGGCGTCGTGATCGGTTATCTCACCGTCTCCATGGCAGAGTCGTTTCTCCACCGGAACGCGCTGCACGCGACCCTCAAGGTCCGAAGCGCGGCGAAGCGGCTCGGCTTCGTGGGCCGCCCGCTCTTGCGCGCACATACGAGTCATTCGGTCGTGCATCACGGCAAGACCTACCGTGAGAGTCACGTGCGGCAGTTCCGGAACCGGGAGGAGCAGGAGCGGCTGGATCGCTGGATCGTCGAGACCCAGGGCGACCGGCGGATGATCCGCGAGCAATACGGCGTCTCGCTGGCCGGCCTGGGGATCCTCGCGTTCGCCGCCCCCGTGCTGCCGTTCTTCGCGCTGTACGCGCTCTTCCTCCCGGCGGCGGTGGTCGTCGGCGCCTTGCTGCCGCTCGTGATCTACCCGCTGTCGTCGCTCGTCCTCCACCCGTACCTGCACATGCCGCGGGCCGAGGCCATGGCCCGCGCGTCGCGGCCGATGCGGTGGCTGCTCGACACGCGCTACGTGCGCTTCATCTCCCGGCACCACTACCTGCACCACCGGTACATGCACTGCAATTACAACCTCCTCTGGCTCGGCGACCTGCTCCTCGGGCGGCACCGCCGGCCGAGCGACGAGGATCTCGCCGAGATGCGCGGCCAGGGGATGATCTGCTGAACCCGCAGGTCAGACATCCTGACGGGGCTCTGCCTCGCGAGCGGGGAGAACTTCAACGCAAAGGCGCCAGGAGCGCAGAGGCGCAAAAGAGCAAGGTGTCTGTTGTTGCCCCTTCGCGGAAGAGGTGCTCCGGGGATTCACGGAGCTGGGCGCGCGTCGTGGTGGAAAATTACACCACGACGCGTTGCCGGCAGGGAGAACCGTCGTGGCCGGCTCGGCGACGCGATGCGCCGGGCAAGAACGTGCCGCCGCGCCCCAGATGACGCGATGCGATTTTCCTGCTCCGATGAATGCGCAGCCCGTTCATTGCATCGTAGTCGCCGAGCCGCCGAGGGCGCGGGGACGGGCGTGTCCTGGAGACGTTCAGGTTCGTGGGTTTCACTTGTCTTGCGGAGGTAGCCTATGGGGTGTGCGCGACACAGCAGCGGACGCATGTTGGTAGCTTGTTGTTTGCTCATCGGATTCAGCTCGGGGTGCGAGAGCTCGGTTGTCGTTCGCGAGCCATCTCCCCACGACGACTCGGTCGATCCGCCGCGGGACGAGGAGGCGGCTGACGTCGACTCGCCGGACAGGCCCGTTGCCCGGCCGGGGACGGCCGAGCACGTCGTCGATGTGCCGAACGGCGGCGGCGTGGGCGATCGATGCGCGGGCCCGTTCCCAGGCGAGGAGCCGAGCGACGGAAGCGGCTACTACCTGAAGCCCGGTCTCCTCTATCCCGCAGAGTCCTCGGGCGTGTACATGGGTCAGCTGTCGCTGGGCGACATCGACGGGGACAGGCGCTTCGACTTCGTGAGCACGGATCGCAGAGCGCTGTACTTGCAGACCCATCCGCGGGTACGGGACCTGAACGGCGAAGTCATCTACACCCCTTCCACGCCGGCCAACTCGGTCGAGGACACGTTGCTGCTCGACGCGGACCACGACGGCGCGCTCGACGTCGTCGTCGCGCAGCAGGAAGGGCTCGCCTTCCTCCGCAACCAGGGCGGCGGCGCCTTCGAGCCCCCGAGGACGATCGCCGCGCCAACCACGTTCTCCCCGACCGCCGTGGACCATGACGGGGATGGCGTCCTCGACATCGTCGGGCTCGGTTATCACAGCAAGATCCTCGTCTACCGGGGCGACGGCGGCGGCGGCTTCGAGCTGACCCACGAGCTGCCGGGCGGCGTGTTCATGTCCGGCATCGTCACCGGCGACGTGACAGGGGATGGCCACCCCGACGCGGTGATCGCGATGACCGGCGTGGGCGCGGGCATCGCCGTCTTTCCGCACGACATCGAGCGCGGGTTCGACACGACCGGACAGCAGGTCTTCTTCGAGACCACGCCGCCGAGCTCAGGCGTCTCGTTCGTCTCGGTCGCGGTGGGCGACGTGAACAACGACGGACGCCAGGACGTCGCCGCCATCACGCACGAGTACTCCGACGGGCCGATGCGGGTCTGGATCCTGCTGCAAGACGAGCTCGGCCACCTGACTGCGCCGCAGCCGCTGCTCACCATCGATGACCACCAGGTTTTCGTCTCAGGAGGCCTGCAGATCGCCGATCTGAACCTCGATGGGCGGAGCGATCTCGTCGCGGTCAGCCGAAACACCGCCGAGATGTGGTCGTTCCTCCAGACCCAGGAGGGCACGTTCGAAGCCGAGGCGGCTCCATTCCCAGGCACCTTCGAAAACATCGACGGTTTCGGCGTCGGCATCACCGATTTTGACTGCAACGGGTGCCCTGACGTCGTGGGCGTCCAGCTCGACGGTCTGGTCGTCTTCCGCGGTCGCGGCTGCGCGACGGCGCCTTGAGCGCTCCCGCGGGCGGCGCCTCCTGCCCCTCGTCCAGCCCGTCCTGAGCTCGTCCCGCCGGGAGCGGGGGGCCCGGATCTACGCGGCCTTCGCCGGCTTCGGGTTCAGCTCGAGGAAGCGGCGCTGGTAGGCGTACGAGCGAAAGCGGATCTTCAGCGGCGGCTTGTTGTTGCTCTCGATCTCGAGCTTCGCGCCGTCGTCGTGCTCGGCGCAGTGCGGGATGCGCAGCGTGTAGGTCGTGCCGCCGCCGGTGCGCACCGCGATGCTCCCGAGCGCGAGCCCGGCCGCGGCGACGGCCGCGTTGGTCCCGGTCTCGCCGTCGTGCGCCTTCGCCTCGATGCCGCGGGTCGCCGGCTTCGCGCACACGCAGCAGCCTGCCGGCCAGCTGATCGTCTCGCTCGTCACCGGCACCGGAAAGCCCGGCGTCGGGTGGACGTAGTCGTCGGCGAGCACGGTGAGGACGCGCTTGTCGACGAGGTACGCGGCCTGGCACTTGTCGCAGAACGCCGGGTCGTCGGTATGGTTGAGCTCGATCTCCTCGAGCGTCGCCTGGCAGCGCGGGCACGTCGCGGTGCCGGCCAGGTCCTTGGCGGCCAGGAGCGACCCGAGCGAAAACACCGCGAACCCGAGGCCGCCGGCGAGACAGAGCAGCCACAGCAGACCGGAGCGGCCGATCATCGCGCGGAAACAGAGGAACGAGAGGCCGGCGAGCACCGCCGTGATGACGGCGTACTTGATGGTGGAGCCCGTGTTGCGGGTCACGGTGGACGTCATGAGAGCGACCTTAGCGCCGGTCGACCCTCGAGCGCGCGCCGAACGCTGTCAGCGGGTCTCTCGCCCCCGGGCGGTGGCTACACCGCGCCGTCGCGGAGCCACTCGCCGAACCGCTCGCCGATCATCAGCGCTGTCAGGTTCGTGTTCACGCTCGGGATGGTCGGCATGATGCTCGCGTCCGCGACGACCAGGCCCTCGACGCCACGGACCCGCCCGCGCCCGTCGACCGCCGCCGAGAGGTCCCCCTCGGGCCCCATCGGGGCCGTCCCGCACGGGTGGTAGCCCGAGCCGCAGCTCCGGGTGATCCACCGCTCCAGCGCCTCCCGCCGCATCAGCGTGCGCTCCGTGGGCCAGACGAACCAGCCGAGCTCGCGCATCGGCGCGGTGCGGGCGATCTCGTACGCGAGCGTGAGCGCGTCGACCGCGCGCGACAGGTCGTCCCGGTCGACGAGCATGTTCGAGGCGATGCGGGGCCGCGCGTGCGGGTCGGCGCTCACGTGCTCGATGCGGCCGACGCCGCGCGGCTTGCCGATGCAGCACGCGATCGCGAACGCCGGCACCGTGAGGCGCGGGTGCAGCGGGAAGAACGAGCCCGGCTGGAGCATCACGTCGTTCGGGTACTCGCTCCCGCGCGACGTGTAGCGGAGCATCGTCTGGACGAGCGGCTGGCGCAGGACGTCGATCAGGCCGCGGCGGCGCGGCCACAGGCCGATGACGGCGCCCGGATGATCGAGCAGCCGCGCCCCCACGGCGGGCACGTCGGACACGAGCGCGACCCCGAGGCGCGCGAGCTCGGCCCGCGGTCCGATCCCGCTGCGCAGGAGGATCCCGGGCGTCGCGATCGCGCCGGCGCTCAGCACCACCTTCCGCGTCGCGACGACCTCGACGCGCCCGTCCGTCTCGATCTCGACCCCCTCGACCCGGCGGTTCCGCACGAGCACCCGCCGCACCGTCGTGCGCGGCCGGAGCCGCAGGTTCTCGCGCCGGCGCACCTCGGCGGTCAGGTAGCAGCGCGCGGCGCTCATGCGCTGTCCGTCGATCTTGTTCATCGCGTGCGGCCCGACGCCGCCGGGCGCGCGCGGATCGTTGGTGTCCGCGCACTCGGGGTGGCCGAGCGCCCTGCACCCGTCGACGAACGCCGCCTGCCACGGCACGAGCTCCTCGCGCCGGGCGCGGCGGATCGGCACCGGACCGCCCTTGCCGTGCCAGGGCTCGCCGAAGTCGAGATCGTCCTCGAGGCGCTTGAAATAGGGCAGGCAGGCGTCGAAGCCCCACTCGGGCAGGCCGAGCGCCGCCCACTCGTCGTAGTCGTAAGGCTGGCCGCGGACCGCGATGCACGTGTTCACGGCCGACGAGCCGCCGACCACCTTGCCGCGCGGGAAGAGGAACATGATCTGCCCGGGCGTCGGCCGGTGGCGATAGCCCCAGTCGTGCGCGAGCCACGAGTTGCGGGTGCCGTCCCGCAGATCGGCGGGCAGGCCTTCCGGGTCCGGGTAGTCCGGGCCCGCCTCGAGCAGCAGGACCTCGCGATCCGCGCGCTCCGTGACGCGCGCCGCGATCACGGCGCCCGCCGAGCCGGCCCCGACGACGACGAGCTCCGCGGCGCCGGCCGGGCGGGGGGAAGAGGACGTTGACGTTCGAAACACCTTGGAAACTCGACCTACACGGGATCGCGCCGCCGGGCAACGAACCCTCGAAACTGTCCTCGCTGTATGACCTTCATGCGGCGCCAGAGCGGCGCGCGCCGGGCGGCGTACGGCGCGCGCGCCCGTCCGAGGGTCCGATGATCCGCCCGGGAGGCCACATTGGAAACACCGAGGTTCATACAGGGTGTCTACTCGTTCGAGGGGCAGGGCCTGGAGCAGCCGGTGCCCCTTCGTCCGGCGGTCGGGTACACCGTCCCGCGGGACAAGCGCGCTCAGCTCATCTACCTGCGCGCGGGCAACTCCACGTCGGAGCTCATCTACCTGCTCCTCAAGCGCGACGGCCACCCGATGCGCTATTTCCCGATCGGCGCCAAGGCGGCGATCCACGTGCCCCTCGTGATCGTCGAGGACATCCACCCGGAGAGCGTGATCGAGCTGTGCGTGGGCGCGCCCGAAGGCGCGCGCGGGCTCGCGACGATCGACATCGGCCTGGCGGAGATCTGAGCCATGCAGAAGAAGCGAAAGCTCGTGTTGATCGGCAACGGGATGGCCGGCGTCCGCACGGTCGAGGAGATCCTCGCGCGGGGCGGGGCCGACCAGTTCGAGATCACCATCTTCGGCGACGAGCCTTATGGCAATTACAACCGCATCCTGCTCTCGGAGGTGCTGAACGGCTCCCAGGACCCGAGCGAGATCTTCCTGAACCCCCTGACCTGGTACCGCGAGAACGGCATCCAGCTCCACGCGGGCGTGCGCGCGCGGGCCATCCACCGGCACTCGCGCCAGGTGACGGGCGATCACGGGGTCGTGGCGCCGTATGACAACCTGATCCTCGCGACGGGCAGCTCGGCGTACATCCCGCCGATCCAGGGGTTGCGGCTCGAGGGCGGCAAGGAGAAGCCCGGTGTGTTCGTGTTCCGCAGCCTGGATGACTGCAACAAGATCGCCCAGTACGCGAAGGGCAAGCGGAGCGCCGCGGTCATCGGCGGCGGGCTCCTCGGGCTCGAGGCGGCGCGCGGGCTGCAGAACTTCGGTCTCGACGTCCACGTGGTCCACATCAGCGGTCACCTGATGGGGCAGCAGCTCGACGCCACGGCGGGCGGCATCCTGAGGACCACGCTCGAGCAGCTCGGCGTGACGGTGCACCTCAACAAGAGCACGAAGGAGGTGCTCGGAGAGGATCACGTGACGGGGCTCCGCTTCGCCGACGACGAGGCGCTCGCCTGCGATCTCGTGGTGATCTCCGCGGGCATCCGGCCGAACGTGGAGATCGCCCTGCGCGCCGGCCTGACCGTCGAGCGCGGGATCGTGGTGGACAACCACCTGCGCTCGCCCGACGACCCGAGGATCTACGCCGTCGGCGAGTGCTGCCAGCACCGGGGGCAGGTCTACGGGCTCGTGGCGCCGCTCTGGGAGCAGGGCAAGGTGCTGGCCGATCACATCACGAAGCGCAACGAGAAGGCCTCCTACGCCGGCTCGAAGGTCTCCACGAAGCTCAAGGTCATGGGCATCCAGCTCGCCTCGATGGGCATCACCGAGCCCGCCGACGACCGCGACGAGATCGTGCAGTTCCTCGAGCCGAAGAAGGGCACGTACAAGAAGCTCATCATCCGCGACGGCAGGCTGCTCGGCGGCATCCTCCTTGGCGACGTCAGCAAGGCAGCGTACCTGATGCAGGCGTTCGACAAGAGCACGCCGCTCCCGGAAGAGCGGCTGTCGCTGCTGTTCGACATCGGGGCGCCCTCGGCGCAGGCGACGATCGAGGAGATGCCGCAGGGGATGCAGGTTTGCAACTGCAACGGCGTCACCAAGGAGGGCCTCGTCGCGTGTGTGCGCTCCGGCAAGCGGACCCTCCGGACCATCATGGACGCGACGCGCGCGGGCATGGGCTGCGGGGCCTGCAAGCAGCTCGTCTCGGAGGTCGTGGCGTGGGCGTGCGGGGGCGCGGCGGAGCAGGACCCCGCGGCCAGCTACTACGTGCCTGGCGTCCCGCTGAGCAAGCCCGAGCTGGTCCAGGCGATCCGCGAGCGCGGGCTCCGGTCGGTGTCCGCCGTGTTCCGCGAGCTCGCCGGCGGGAACGAGGACCCGGGGAGCAAGCCGGGGCTCGCGTCGCTGCTCCGCACGTTATGGCACCACGACTACGAGGACGAGCGCGACGCCCGCTTCATCAACGACCGCGTTCACGCGAATATCCAGAAGGACGGCACCTTCAGCGTGATCCCGCAGATCGCGGGGGGCGTCACGTCGGCCGCGCAGCTCCGGCGGATCGCGGACGTCGTCGACAAGTACCGCGTGCCGCTCGTGAAGCTCACCGGCGGCCAGCGCATCGACCTGCTCGGCGTGAAGAAGGAGGACCTGCCGGCCGTGTGGCGCGATCTCGACATGCCCTCTGGGTTCGCCTACGGGAAGTCGTACCGCACGTGCAAGAGCTGTGTGGGGAGCGACTTCTGCCGGTATGGGCTCGGTGACAGCATCGCGCTCGCCTTGAAGATCGAGGACCGCTTCCAGGGCATGGACACGCCGGCCAAGCTGAAGCTCGCGACCGCGGGCTGTCCGCGCAACTGCTCGGAGGCGATGGTGAAGGACGTCGGCGCCGTGGCGGTGGAGGGCGGTAAGTGGGAGATCTACGTGGGTGGCGCGGCCGGCGCCCACGTGCGCAAGGGCGACGTGCTCTGTGGGGTCGACGCGCACGAGGACGTGCTCCGGCTCATGGGCCGCTTCATCCAGTATTACCGCGAGAACGCCAGGTACCTGGAGAGGACGTACGGCTTCGTGGAGCGCGTCGGCATCCAGAAGATCCGCGCGGTGGTCGTGGACGACAGCGAGGGCATCGCGGCGCGCCTCGACGAGGAGATGCGGAAGACGGTCGAGGCGTACCGCGATCCGTGGCGAGAGGCGAACTCACCGAAGACGGCGAACCAGTTCCGATCGGTCCTGCCGATCGTGCAATGAGGGGGCGCGACATGGAGATCACCCTGGGCCCCCTCTCGGCGATCCCGCCGGGCGAGGGGCGCGCGTTCGAGGTCGGATCGGAGCGCATCGCGGTGTTCGTCGCGCGGGATGGCCGCGTGTTCGCCACGCAGGCGAGCTGCCCGCACCGCGGCGGCCCGCTGGTCGACGGGCTGCTCGGCGGCTGCACGCTCATCTGCCCGCTGCACGCCCAGAAGTTCAACCTGGAGACCGGAGAGGCCCTGAGCGGCGGGGAGGGGCTCAAGACCTATCCCGTCCGCCTGAGCGCGACGAACCAGATCCTGGTGCGGATCGAGGGCGGCGGGGGCTGAGCGCCGGCCGCCCCGCGCCCGGGGGGAGGCCCGACGCCGGCGATGGCGTGTGCTGCCGCGCGGGCGCTCCGCGGAGCCCCTGGATCGCGCGTCTTTGGGTACGCTACCGGAGCGCGTCGCGCATCCCGCGTCACGCGATGTTGCCTGGAGGGTTCCCGTTCGTCATGGCCGACCCCACGACAGCCGCACCGCTCGCCCCCGGCGCCGTCCTCGGGGGCGATTTCCGCGTCGTCCGCCCCCTGAGCCAGGGGGGCATGGGCGCCGTGTTCGTCGCCGAGCAGCTCTCGACGGGCAAGCCGCGCGCGGTGAAGCTGATGCACGCGCAGCTCGCGCAGGACCCGCGCTTCCGCGAGCGCTTCGAGCAGGAGGCGAGGGTAGGGGCGCGGATCGAGAGCGATCACGTCGTCGAGGTCGTCGCCGCGGGGGTCGATCCCGCGACGCAGACGCCTTGGCTGGCCATGGAGCTGCTCGACGGGGCCGACCTTTCGGCCGTGATGGCGCAGCGCGGCGCGCTGCCGCCCGACGAGGTGCGCGAGCTGATGGGGCAGCTGTGCCACGCGCTCGGCGCGGCGCACCGCGCGGGGGTCGTCCACCGCGATCTCAAGCCCGAGAACATCTTCATCGCGCGGCCGCGGCAGCAGAACGTCCGCTTCAAGGTGAAGGTGCTCGACTTCGGCGTCGCGAAGATCGTGGCCGAGGCGCGGGCGACGACGTCGATCACCGCGTCGGTCGGGACGCCGCTCTGGATGGCGCCCGAGCAGACCGAGCTCGCCGCGCAGGTCGTCCCGGCGTCGGACGTCTGGGCGCTCGGGCTGCTCGCGTTCTACCTGCTCACCGCGCGCGTCTACTGGGTCGAGCCGAGCCGCGGGCCGAGCGCCTCGGTCATGTCGCTCATGCGCGAGGTGCTCTTCGGCCCGCTGGATCCGCCGTCCGCCCGCGCCGCGCAGCTCGGCTGCGCGCACCTGATCCCCCCCGGCTTCGACGCCTGGTTCGCCCGGTGCCTCGCCCGCGACGTCCGCGCTCGCTTCGCCGACGCGGCGCAGGCCATGGCGGCGCTCGATCCCGTGCTCGCCGCGGCTGCCCACAGGTCCGCGCCGCTGCCGGCCGTGCCATCCATGCCCACACCGCCGGTGTATTCCGGCCCTTCCGGGCCGACCACCGCGCCGACCCAGCCGGGGGTCTACCGCACCGACGTCGGCGGCATGGCCGGCGGCACGCTCGTCCCGGTGCCGGCGTTGCCCCCGCGCAGGGCCCCCTGGGGCCTGCTGCTCGCGATCGCCGGCGGCGGGCTGGTCGCCGCCGCCGCGCTCATGGCCTTCGGCTTCATGGCCTTCCAGCGGTTCCGCGCGGCGGAACGCGCCGCCGACAGCGCGCCGCCGGCGCCGCTGCACGGCAGCGGCGATGCGCCCGCGGGCGGGGCTCCGACGCCGCCGGCCAGACCATCGAGCGCCGCGGCGAGCAGCGACGTCGATCTGGCCGGCACGTACGACATCGTATCGTCGCGCAACCCGGGCGGGCAGGGCAGCTACTCGGGCAACGTCCTCCTCTCCCCGAGCGGTGACACGTACCGCATCGCCTGGATCATCACGAAGGGCGCGGGCTACGAGGGGATCGCGTTCGTGCAGGGGCAGACGCTCGCCGTGGGATGGGCGAGCGGCGGGCCCTACGGCGCGGCCGCCTACCGCATCGACGGCGGCCGCCTCCGCGGGCAGTGGATCGCCACGGACCGGCCCGGCCAGGTGATCTCCGAGGAGCTGGAGGGCCCTGAAGGGCTGGTCGGCAGCTACCGGATCGTCGACGGCGCTCGCAAGGGCACGGTCGTCATCGTGCCCACGGGCGAGACGTACGCCGTCACGTGGGCGCTGAGCACCGGCGCGCTGAAGGGGGTGGGCATCCGCTCGGGCGATCAGCTCGTCGTGGGCTGGTCGCCGAGCCAGCAGGTCGGCGTGGTCAGCTATGCGATCGCGGGCCGGCAGCTCGCGGGGCGATGGGGGACCCTGGGCGGCACGCTGGCGGGGAGCGAGGCGCTGGTGCGCCGGTGATCCAGCGAGGCGTCGGAGCCCGCGCGCGCTCTCCGGTCGCGAGAGCCGGAAGGCCTCTGCGACGGGAGGCGACGCGCTGGAGGATCCGGCTCTCGCATATCGCCGCTGAAGCATCGGTGCAGGAGAGCGGCGGAGAGGCGCCGGGGCCGGCGAAGCCGCGGCGTCGCGCTGCGAGCCGACGGTGACCTGTTCGGCGACGGTCGCCATCGCCTAAGCCGCTCCTCCGAGCGCCGCCAAGAGCTCCGCCTCGGCCGCGCAGAGTGCCGCCGCGCCACCCGGCGTCGCGCTCCAGTACGTCGTCGAGTACCGGCGGCTACGGCCGGGAGGTCCGCCGCCGCGACGGCTGGCAATGAGAATCGCGTGGTTGTGTAGATTAATTTTTCCGCCTGGGCGGTCGAGCCCGAGTCCAGGCCGCGGTGGCGCAACAAAAGGCATTGCGATGAATGAACCGATTCGCACATGCATCCCATTATGGGAGACCACGTTCGCTTGGTGCTCCGGCGTTGCGGAGGCGTCAGGGCGATGGTGGGCTCCCATTGGCACTGAATATTCTTGTGGAGGGATCGGGGTAATGAGCCACCAAGTTCGATGTGCTCTCTCGGCGTTGTTTGTCGCTGCGTCGGTGAGCGTGGCAGAACCAGCCAATGCAGACGTGACCACTCGGGGAGACGTATCGCCTCAGAATCCATCCGACCCTTGGGACCTGGGGCTGAACCGGCTCGTCGTGAGATCTGGGACGGTCGAGGTGACCAATGGTGGGGCGTTGATCAGCCCTGGCGCGTCCGTGGATGGAGGGAGCGCCGATTTCGGCATCGTCCAGGTCGACGGGTATGGCTCGACATGGATCAATAACGGATCCCTTGAGCTCGGCAGAAACTATACCGAGGGTTGGGTCGTCATCCGGAACGGTGCCGAGGTGATCACCGATGATCTCGTGGTGGGCTTCAGAGGCTCGCTGGGTTATGGTCGTGTGTTCGTCGAGGGGTACGACGCCACCCTGACGAGCAGAACGAACACCTACATCGGCAGAGCTGGGCAAGGCTACGTCGAGCTCAAGCAAGCAGCGAGCTTCTTTTCACATAACGTCTATATCGGCGGAACCCACGGCTGCTCGATCTGCGAGGGTGAGGTCGCCATCACGGGTTCCGCGACGAAGTGGGTGAGCACGGGGCAGTTCGTTCTGGGCGTGAGGAGCCGTGGTTTGCTGAACATTCACCGCGGCCAGCTCTTCACGGTGGGCGCACGAATCGACGGCGATGACTTCATGAACAGCCACGCGAGCGTGAGCGGCTGGGGCGGCACGTGGACCAACCAGGGGCTCCTGCGCGTGGGGGCGAACCGTGGATATGGCACGCTCACCGTCGGGGCTTATGGGACCCTCGTGACGGAAGACACCGAGATACGCTCTGAGCTCGGCGGGGGCTTCGTCAAGGCAAACGATGTCTATGCATCGTGGCTCAATAGCGGCGACGTCACCATCTTCGCCATAGGCAATCAATCTCCGTCGCTCCTCGTCGACAAGGACGCCTTCGTGAGCATCGGCGGCCTCCTCCGGACTGCACCGACGGCTGGCGGCTATCCCTATCCCTACCTGGGGCCCTCCGTGCGTCTAGCGGACGGCGACCTCATCGCGGGCGCAATGGAGATCGCGGAGGGCGACTTCGACTTCGCCGGCGGGCGCCTCGAAATCGGCAGCTTCGCGGGCGATCTCGCCAACATGCAGGCCGGCGAGCTCTCCGTCGGGGAGGTTCACACGTCGACCGGCATTGCCGGCAGCTACAGCCAGGGGCCGGGCGCCGCCCTCAGCATCACGGTCGCAGGCTCGAGCGCCTTGCCGCTCCTCCAGGTGGATGGGGATGTCGATCTCGACGGTGCGCTGGTGGTCCTGCCGGCCGACGGGTCTGTGTCGTTTCAGGCCGGGGACACCATCGTTCTGCTCGGTTGGAGCGGTGATCTCACGGGGACGTTCGCTGCCGTGAATATCGCCTTGCCGCTCGCCCCAGGGCTCGCCTGGGACACTTCCGCCCTGTACACGACCGGCGAGATCACCGTCGTAACCGCGACCTGAGCGCCACCGGCTTTCCTCACCACGAGCGATCCTGGCTCGAAAGAAGCTGAAGGTTCAGCTCAAGCCAGGCCGCGCGCTTCATGCGGTCAAGACGGTCCAGGACTTCATCGCCGCGACGCCGCTCGATGCCGACGAGCTCGCCGACATCCAGGCAGCGCGCGAAGAGAGCGCCGCCTCCGTCAACGCGTGGCTGACCGCGCGACGGCGCCAGTTCGCGGGGCGCTTCACCGAGAAGACGCTGAGTCTCCTCGCGCTCGGCGAGGCCGTGCCTCCGCCGCTGCCCGAGGTGCCCCTTTCCCTTCTCGCCCGCTTCCAGCCGACAGCGCGCGCCTAGCAGCGCAGGAGCGGACGAACTCGGCGTGACTGCCGCAGTCATGGGGCCCTCGGCGCGCTGGCGTTTCGCGGAGGAGGACGGACGATGCCCGGCGCCTCGCCCGCTCAAAGCGATGGCGATGCGCGCCGGCCATGGCAGCATGCGTCGCACATTACCCGTCGTACAGCTCCTGTGAACCCCATTCCCATCTTCTCCGATCACGGGGCGTCATCCCGTTACGCCATCATCGAGGTCCTCTGCGAGGGTTCAGACACCCTTCTCTACCGGGGTGTGCGCGAGGCCGACGGCCGTCCGGTGGTGCTCAAGGTCCTCCGGCGCGATCACGCGAGCCCCCGTGCCCGCGAGCGGCTGCGTCACGAGTACGAGGTTGCCCGGGCGCCCGAGACCACGGCCATCGTCAAGCCCTATGGGCTCGAGATGCTCGGCGATCAGCCGGCGCTGGTCCTGGAGGATTTCGGCGGCGTGTCGCTCGATCGGCTCCAGAAAGGGCCGATGCCGCTCGAGCGCTTCTTCCCCCTCGCCATCCGCCTGGCGGAGGCGCTCGCCGGGCTGCATCGACACGGCGTCGTCCACAAGGACATCAAGCCTCAGAACCTGCTCCTCAACCCCACCACCGGCGAGGTGAAGATCACCGACCTGGGGATTGCGTCCCGGATACCCCGCGAGCTCCAGCACCTCGAGCACGCCGGGCTCATCGAGGGGACCCTGGCCTACATGGCCCCGGAGCAGACGGGCCGGATGAACCGCTGGATCGACGAACGGACCGATCTCTACTCCCTGGGCGTCGTCTTCTACGAGATGCTGACGGGCGCCCTGCCGTTCCAGGCCAGCGATCCCGTCGCGTGGGTCTATTGCCATATCGCGCAGAAGCCTCCCCCGCCGAGCGCGCTCGTCCCTTCGATTCCCCCGCTCCTGTCGGAGGCCGTGCTCAAGCTGCTCTCCAAGGCCGCCGAGGAGCGTTACCAGAGCGCGGCCGGCCTGCGGCACGACCTGGACGAGTGCTTCGCAAGGTGGCGGGCGAGCGGCGCCATTCCGCCCTTCGCGCTTGGGAAACGCGATCTCTCGGACCGGTTCCAGGTGCCGCAGCGGCTGTACGGGCGCGAGCGCGAGGTGGAAGCGCTGCTCGCCGTGTTCGAGCGGGTGGTGGCGCAGGGCCGGCCAGAGCTCGTGCTCGTGTCGGGCTACTCGGGCATCGGCAAGTCGTCGCTCGTCGCCGAGCTGCACCGGCCGATCGTGAGGGAACGGGGCTTCTTCCTCTCCGGCAAGTTCGATCAAACCGCGAGGGACGTCCCCTACAGCGCTTTCCATCAGGCGTTCCGGGCGCTTTTTCAGGAGATCCTCTGCGCGAGCGAGGAGCAGGTCGAGCGCTGGAGACGGCGCCTGCGGGAGGCCCTCGACCAGAACGGCAGGCTGCTCGCCAACATGCTCCCCGAGCTCGATCTGCTCCTCGGCCCGCAGCCGCCCGTGCCCGAGCTTCCGCCCGCCGAGGCCCAGAGCCGGCTGCTCGCGACGCTCCAGCGCTTCGTCTCCGCGTGCGCCCAGAAGGAGCACCCCGTGGCGCTCTTCCTCGATGATCTGCAGTGGGCCGACGCGGGAAGCCTCCTCCTGCTCGAGCAGCTCGCCACCTACACCGGGTCCGAGCACCTCCTGCTGATCGGCGCGTACCGCGACAACGAGGTCGGCCCCGCGCACCCGCTGCGGCTCACGCTGGCCGAGGCGCGGAAGCGCGGCGCCGCCGTCTCCGATCTCGCCCTCGATCCGCTGTCCGCCGCCCACGTCGCGGCGCTCGTCGCCGAGGCAGTGCACGCGCCCGAAGGGCAGATCGAGCCGCTCTCGCGGCTGGTCTGCGAGAAGACCGGCGGCAACCCGTTCTTCGTGCTGCAGTTTCTGATCGCGCTGCACCAGGAGGGGCTCATCACCTTCGACGCGGAGCAGGGCAGGTGGCGGTGGGACATCGCCGCGATCCGGGACAAGGGGTTCACCGACAACGTCGTCGAGCTGATGGCGGGCAAGCTGAAGCGGCTCTCGGCCCCGGAGCGGGAAGCGCTCACGCTCGCTGCGTGCCTCGGCAGCAGCGTGGAGCTCGACACCCTCGCGATCGTCGCGGACCGTCCGGCGGCGGAGCTCCGCGACGCGCTCGAGGAGGCCGTGCGGGAGGGGCTGCTGCTCCGCCGGGACGGCGCCTATCGCTTCCTCCATGACCGGGTGCAGCAAGCCGCCTATTCGCTCATCCCGGAGGGACGGCTCGCCGAGATGCACCTGGGGATCGGGCGGCTGCTCCTCAGGGCGCAGCGCGCGGAGGAGCGCGACGAGGCGATCTTCGACGTCGTCGGTCACCTCAACCGCGGCGCCACACTCCTGCATTCCCAGGCGCAGCGGGACGAGCTCGCCGCGCTGAACCTCCGCGCCGGCAGGAAGGCCAAGGCCGCCGCGGCCTACGAGGCCGCCGCCGCGCTCTTCGCCGCGGGCCTTTCGCTGCTCGCGCCGGCCTCGTGGGAGGCGCGGCACGAGCTGACCTACCGACTGACCTTCGAGCGCGCGCACGTCGCGTACATCACCGGCGGCTTCGAGGAAGCCGAGCGGCTCCTGCAAGAGCTCATGGAGCGCGCGAGGACCCGGAGCGAGACGGCCGCCGTCGTCGAGCTCGTCGTCGCGCTGAACGTCACCCGCGGGCAATGTGCACGCGCGGTGGAGATCGGGCTCTCGTGGCTCCGCGCCTGCGACATCGATCTGCCGCCCCACCCCTCTGGCGCACAGATTGACGAGGAGACCGAGAGCGCCTGGCAGGCCCTGGGCGATCGGGCGATCGAGGACCTGATCCATCTGCCCACCATGACCGACCCGGACATCAAGCTCACGATGGGCGTGCTGCGGGGCGTGGCCTTCCCTGCGTTCTTCGTGGACCTGGACCTGCAGTATCTCGTCGTCCTGCACATGGTCGAGCTCAGCTTGCGCCACGGCAACGCCGAGCACTCCGCTCTCGCGTACTCCGCCTTCGCGATGTTGATCGGCCCGAGGTTCGGGCGATACCAGGAGGCGTACTTGTTTGGCAAGCTCGGCTGCGACCTGGCGGACAGGAGCAGTCTTCTCACCACGAAATCGATGGTGTTCAGCACCTTCGGCCAGGTCATCTTCTGGACACGCCACTACAGAGAGACGTATCCGTACGTGCGCGCCGGCTTCAGCGCCGCGGTCGAGTCCGGTGAGCTGAACACGGCGTGCTTCCACTGCATCTATGCCGCGCTGTTCCCGCTGCTCTCTGGCGAGCCGCTGGAGGACCTGCTTCACGAGGTCGAAGAGCGCCTCGGCTTCGTGCGCAGGACCGGTTACGCGTACGCGTACTGCATCCTCCTCGGCGGCCACGCCATGATCCAGACACTGCGAGGGAGGTCGGTCCGCTTCTCGATGCTCGATGGATCCGATCTGGATCCGCCGGCCTTCGAGGCGCAGCTGGACGAGGGGGATCTGCAGAGCGTTCGCAGCCTCCATTACAGCTTGACGGCCCAGGCGCTCTTCGTGCTCGGCTCTCCGCGAGAGGCGTTCGCGGCGGTGACCCGCGCGATGGTCGAGCACCCCTTCAGCAGCGAGCCGTACGTGCTCATCGCCGAGAACTTCTATTATCTCGCGCTCGCGCTCGCGGCCCTCTTCAACACGCCGCACGAGGCGCAGGCATCCCCGCCGCGGGCGCTCCCCGAGGAGCTCCTCGAGTGCGAGCGGCGGCTCGGCGAGTGGGCCAGGAGCGGCCCCGACAACTTCCTCCACAAGCACGCCCTGGTCCGCGCCGAGATCGCCCGGCTCCAGGGGCACGAGCCGGAGGCCAGCCGGCTCTACGAGCAGGCCATTTCGTCGGCGCGGGAGGGCGGCTTCGTCCAGCACGAGGCCATCGCCTGCGAGCTCGCCGCGGGGTTCTACCGCGCGCGCGGCCTCGCGACGCCCGCCGATAGCTACTTGCAAAGGGCCCGCGCTGCCTACTTCACGTGGGGCGCCCACGCCAAGGTCGAGCAGCTCGACCAGCGCTACCCCAACCTCGCCCCGCGCAAGCCGATCGCCCCTACCGTCACCTTCGCTGTGCGGGCCGAGCAGTTCGACGTCCTGCCGGTGGTCAAGGCCTCGCAGAGCATCTCCGGCGAGCTCAAGCTCCCGCGCCTGCTCGAGACGCTGCTGCGCATCGTGGTCGAGCACGCGGGCGCCGAGGAGGGATGCGTCGTCCTGGTCCGGAATGAATGCCTGTGGACCGCGGCGATCGAAACGCCGGGGGGTGAGGCGCGGCTGCTCGATGCAGGCGAGGCCGCGGCGGCCGCGCTGCCGCGGTCCATCCTCAACTACGTTCGCCGGAGCCGCGAGCGCGTGCTGCTCGACGACGCCGCCGCCCGGCACCCCTTCATGGAGGACGAGTATTTCCGGCGCAAGCGCCCGAGATCGGTGCTGTGCCTCCCGATCCTGCGCGAGGCCCGGCTGCTCGGCCTGCTCTACCTGGAGAACAACCTCGTCTCCGGCGCCTTCACCCCCGGCCGGCTCAGCGTCATCGAGCTGCTCGCCTCGCAGTCGGCGATCTCGCTGGAGAACGCGATGCTCTATGCCGAGGTGGAGCAGGAGAACGCCGAGCGGCGGCGGGCGGAGCGGGAGCTCCGGGAGAGCCAGGCGACGCTGCACGCCATCGTCGACAACTCTGCGGCCTCCATCTACCTCAAGAATCGCGAGGGCCGGTATCTGCTCGCCAACCGGCATACGGGCAGCGCCGTGGGCCTGTCGAGCCATGAGCTTCTCGGAAAGACCGACGCCGAGCTCTTCCCTCCTGCGGTCGCCGAGACGCTCCAGGACAACGACCGGAAGGTGCTCGCTTCGGGCGGGCCGATGGAATGCGAAGAGGAGATACTGCTGGACGACGGACCGCACACCTTCCTGTCGGTCAAATTCCCTCTCGGCGAGGGGGTCATGCCCGGCGTGCTCTGCGGCATCTCCACCGACATCACCGAGCGCAAGCGCGCCGAGCAGGCCGAGCGCTTCCTGGCCGAGGCGAGCCGCAAGCTGATGACGCTGGGCTACGGCGCGACCTGCGAGAGCGTGGCGCAGCTCCCGGTGCCCGAGCTCTCGGACCAGTGCGTCGTCGAGGTGCTTTCGGAGGACAGGACGCCGGGCCCGACGGCCGTCGTGGGGGTACCCGGCGAGCAGCTGGAAGCGCTGAAGGACGCGCTGCGCGCTCTGGCAGAAGCGCCGCCGGCCGGATCCGAGGGGGTCGATGGCCGCGCCACGCCGCTGGTGCAGCAGGTGCATTCGCTCGACCCGCGGGTCAGGCCACCCTGGGAGCGGCTCGGCGTCCACGCGTTCCTGCGGGTTCCGCTGCTCGCGCGCGACCGGTACTTCGGCGTCATGACCCTGCTGGCGACCGCGCCCGAGCGCCGCTACGGCCCCGCCGACCTGCGGCTGGCCGAGGAGCTGGGGCGCCGCGCGGCGCTCGTGCTCGACAATGCCCGCCTGTACACCGAGGCCCAGGAGGCGATCGAGCGGCGGGACGAGTTCCTCGTCGTCGCGTCTCACGAGCTCAAGACCCCGCTGACCTCGCTGCAGATGCAGGCGCAGGCCATCGAGCGACTTCTGCGCCGCCGTTCGCTCGCGGACGTCCCCCCGGAGCGGATCGAGGCGATGCTTCGGATCCTCGACCGCCAGACGTCGCGGCTCGGGCGCCTCGTGGACGAGTTGCTCGACGTCACGAGGCTGCACGCCGGGCGGCTTTCGCTCGCGCGGGCGCCGGTCGATCTGGCGGCGTTGGCGGGCGAGGTCGTCGAGCGGATGCGCCCGCAGCTCGCGGCGTCCCGCTGCCGGACGCAGCTGGATCTGGGAGCGCCCGTGGTCGGGCACTGGGATCCGGATCGCCTGGAGCAGGTCGTCATCAACCTCCTGTCGAACGCGATGAAGTACGGCGCAGGCAGGCCTATCTTTGTCGGCGTGCGACGGCAGGCCGAGCGCGCGCTGCTCGTGGTCCGGGATGAGGGGATCGGGATCGCGGAGGCCGATCAGGGCAGGATCTTCGAGCGCTTCGAGCGCGCGGTGTCGGTGCGCAACTTCGGCGGCCTCGGCCTCGGGCTCTACATCGCACGCGCGATCGTGGCGTCGCACGGCGGCTCCATCCGGGTGCAGAGCAAGCTGGGCGCCGGCGCGACGTTCGTGGTGGAGCTCCCGCTGAGCCCACCGGAGTCGGACGAGCGCGGCGTCGCGCCGGCCTAGCTGGACACCGCAGCCGCGCTCCTTGACCTCCGCGCCCGGACCACCTGCCGAGGGGGGCGCCTAGATCGTCCCTCGCGGCGTGGTGAGCGTCGTGCTCATGACAGGCTGCGGCTCTCTGGCGGGATCCGTGCCGAGTGGTGCGAGATCGAATCCATGTGGGTCAGGACCTCCGCCTGACCCCAGCGCTCGAGCGCGTCCATCTCCGCCGGGCTGAGCAGCCGCTGAATCGCACCCCAGGTGCGCTCGAACGCGAGCGCGGCCAGGCGCAGCGACAGCCCGGCGAGGGGGCTCCGGTCGGGGTCGTCGCCGCGCTACGCCGCGTAGGCCTCGGCGTCCCATCCTTCCAGCGGGAGCGCGTCCGTCTCGGCGATGCGCCGATCCGGCGCGTCCGCGGTCTCCGCCCACGCTCGGCGATCTCGAAGAGCTTGGCGATCTTGCCGAGCGGCAGGCCGAAGCAACCCTACCAGCCAGGCGCATCTCCGAGCGACCCTGAAGCGCCCTCCGCCGCCTTCGTTCGCTGGAGCGTCGACCGCCGCGCGCCGTTCGTCCACCCCCGCGTCGCCAGAGGACGCGATCCCGGACGTGCGCCGCAAGGAGCGTGCGGGGACGCTGGTCCAAGTACTTGTCTCCGTTATCGACAAGAGTCCATCCATGCTTCGATCAAATACTCCTATGTCCATGAATCGTAATCCGGGCGTGAAGGGGGATAGACGCGGGGCCGATCGATGCGTGCGGTTCACGTCGCGAATGCTCGTTGGCAGCGCACCCAGACACTGGCGTGCAGCCACCCCTCGGACGTCCGGGCCGGCAGCAGCTCGCCGAGCGGCTCGCCGCCGCTCGGGGCGCAGCTGCCGGGATCCACGGCCACGACCTCTGCGGACTTGCTGCCGAGCGCGACGCCGGGCGGCGTGACCCGCAGAACGGCGCCATGGAGCTGACGAGGATCGATGCGACCTGGTCCACGGATTGCGGGGCGTGAATCGGACAGCACCGATCGTGGCGACTCCGCAGCCGAACAGGAGGTGGTGGTGATGGCAGGCCACCGTAGCCGCCGTGAACGACGTGGCGCCGACGAGCGTGCCCTCCACCTCCTGCGCCAGGAGACGAGCCCGCGCCCCTCCACCGCGATCGACCGTCCGGACCGGCGAACGGCCACGGCCAGCGTCATCCCGGCCACGGTTCCCGGTGTGATCCCAGGCCCAGGGGCGCCCCGAGCCCCGCTTCGAGCCGTAGCGGCGTTCGCTTAGGACGGAGGATGTCCGGCGCGTCGCCCGCTCAAAGCGCTGGCGACGCGCGCCGACCATGGCAGCATGTGTCGCACATCACCCGCATCAGGGCTCAAGTGGGCACCAATCCCGACTCGTCCGATCACGGGTCTTCGTCCCGTTACGCCATCATCGAGGCCATCTACGAGGGCTCAGACACCGTTCTCTACCGGGGTGTACGCGAGGACGATGGCCATCCCGTGGTGCTCAAGGTCCTCCGGCGCGATCACGCGAGCCCTCGCGCCCCCGAGCGGCTTCGCCACGAATACGAGATCGCTCGGGCGCTCGACACCACGGCCATCGTCAAGCCCTATGGGCTCGCGATGCTCGGCGAACAGCCGGCGCTGGTCCTGGAGGATTTCGGCGGCGTGTCGCTCGATCGGCTCCAGGATGGGCCGACGCCGCTCGAGCGCTTCTTCCCCCTCGCCATCCGCCTGGTCGAGGCGCTCGCCGGGCTGCATCGGCACGGCGTCGTCCACAAGGACATCAAGCCTCAGAACCTGCTCCTCAACCCCGCCACAGGCGAGGTGAAGATCACCGACCTGGGGATTGCGTCCCGGATACCCCGCGAGCTCCAGCACCTCGAGCACATCGGGCTCATCGAGGGGACCCTGGCCTACATGGCCCCGGAACAGACAGGCCGAATGAACCGCTGGATCGACCAGCGGACCGATCTCTACTCCCTGGGCGTCGTCTTCTACGAGATGCTGACGGGCACTCTACCGTTCCAGGCCGACGATCCCGTCGCGTGGGTCTATTGCCACATCGCCCAGGCGCCGCAGCCGCCGCACGCGCTCGTCCCCTCGATTCCCCCGCAGCTCTCCGCGGTGGTGCTCAAGCTGCTCTCCAAGGCCGCCGAGGAGCGTTATCAGAGCGCGGCGGGCCTGCGGCACGACCTGGACGAGTGCTTCGCCAGATGGCGGACGAGCGGCTCCGTTCCCCCCTTCGCGCTCGGGGGGCGCGATCTCTCCGACCGGTTCCAGGTCCCGCAGCGGCTGTACGGGCGAGAGCGCGAGGTTACGGCGCTGCTCGCCGTGTTCGAGCGCGTGGTCGCGAGCGGCCGGCCAGAGCTCGTGCTCGTGTCGGGCTACTCGGGCATCGGCAAATCGTCGCTCGTCGCCGAGCTGCACCGGCCGGTGGTGAGGGAGCGCGGCTTCTTCCTGTCCGGCAAGTTCGAGCAAGCCGCGCGGGACGTCCCCTACAGCGCCTTCCATCAGGCGTTCCGGGCGCTTTTTCAGGAGATCCTCTGCGCGAGCGAGGAGCAGGTCGAGGGCTGGAGACAGCGTTTCCGGGAGGCCCTCGGTGAAAGCGGCGGGCTGCTCGCTGACGTGCTCCCCGAGCTCGGGCTGCTCCTCGGCCCTCAGCCGCCCGTGCCCGAGCTGCCGCCCGCCGAGGCCCAGAGCCGGCTCCACGCGACGCTCCAGCGCTTCGTCTCGGCATGCGCGCAGAAGGACCACCCCGTGGCGCTCTTCGTCGACGATCTCCAGTGGGCCGACGCGGGAAGCCTCCAGTTGCTCGAGCAGCTCGCCACCTACGCCGGGTCCGAGCACCTCCTGCTGATCGGCGCGTACCGCGACAACGAGGTCGGCCCCGCGCACCCGCTGCGGCTCACGCTGGCCGAGGCGCGGAAGCGCGGCGCCGCTGTCTCCGAGCTCGTCCTCGAGCCGCTCTCGGCCACCCATGTCGGGGCGCTCGTCGCCGAGACGGTCCACGCGCCGCACGCGCCCGCGGAGCAGGCCGAGCCGCTCTCGCGGCTGGTGTACGAGAAGACCGGCGGCAACCCGTTCTTCGTGCTCCAGTTCCTGATCGCCCTGCATCAGGAGGGGCTCATCACCTTCGACGCGGAGGAGGGCAGGTGGCGGTGGGACATCGCCGCGATCCGGGACAAGGAGTTCACCGACAACGTCGTCGAGCTGATGGCGGGCAAGCTGAAGCGGCTCTCCGGCCCGACGCGGGACGCGCTCATGCTCGCCGCGTGCCTCGGCAGCAGCCTGGAGCTCGACACGCTCGCGGTGATCGCGGGCCGTCCGGCGGCGGAGCTCCGCGACGCGCTCGAGGAGGCCGTGCGGGAGGGGCTGCTCCTCCGCCGGGACGGCGCCTATCGATTCCTCCATGACCGGGTGCAGCAAGCCGCCTACTCGCTCATCCCGGCGGGACAGCTCGCCGAGATGCACCTCCGGATCGGGCAGCTGCTCCTCTCGGCACAACGCGCCGAGGAGCGCGACGACGCGCTCTTCGACGTCGTCGGCCACCTCAACCGCGGCGCCGCGCTTCTGCGTTCCCAGGCGGAGCGGGATGAGGTCGCCGCGCTGAACCTCCGCGCCGGCAGGAAGGCCAAGGCGGCCGCGGCCTTCCAATCCGCCGCCGCGCTCTTCGCGGCTGGCCTTTCCCTGCTCGCGCCGGCCTCGTGGGAGACAGGTCACGAGCTGACCTACGGCCTGACCTTCGAGCGCGCGCACATCGCGTACATCACCGGCAGCTTCGAGGAAGCCGAGCGGCGCCTGGAAGAGCTCATGGATCGCGCGAGGACCCGGCACGAGACGGCCGCCGTCGTCGAGCTCGTCTCCGCGCTGAATGTCACCCGCGGGCAATACTGCCGCGCGGTGGAGATCGGGCTCTCGTGCCTCCGCGCGTGCGACGTTGATCTGCCGCTCCACCCCACCGACGCACAGATCGAGAAGGAGACCGAGCGCGTCTGGCAGGCCCTGGGCGATCGGGCCATCGAGGACCTGATCCATCTGCCCCCCATGACGCACCCGGAGATCAAGATCACGATGGGCGTGCTGCAGAGCGTGTCCCTCCCTGCGTTCTTCGTGGACCCGAACCTGTACAACCTCGTCGTCATGCGCATGGTCAAGCTCTGCCTGCGCCACGGCAACACCGAGCACTCCGCTTTCGCGTACGCCGCCTTCGCGATGGTGATCAGCTCGAGGTTCGGGCGATATCAGGAGGCTTACCTGTTCGGCCGGCTCGGCCACGACCTGGCGGACCGGAGCGGCCTCCTCACCACGAAATCGGTGGTGGTCATCCTCTTCGGACACTATGTCGTCTTCTGGACACGCCACTACAGAGAGACGTATCCATACACGCGCGACGGCTTCAGCGCCGCGGTCGAGTCCGGTAATCTGAACAACGCGTGCCTCATCTGCATCTGGGCCGCGCTGTTCCCGCTGCTCTCTGGCGAGCCGCTGGAGGACGTGCTCCACGAGGTCAAAGAGCGCCTCGACTTCGTGCGCAGGGTCGGTTACGCGTTCCCGCACAACGCCCTCCTCGGCGGCCACGCCATGATCCAGACGCTGCGCGGGAGGCCGGTCCGCTCCTTGATGCGGGACGGGTCCGAGCTGGATCCGCCGGGCTTCGAGGCGCAGCTGGAGGAGGCTGGGCATCTGGAGGCCGCTCGCGACTTCTATTACGGCTTGAAGGCGCAGGCGCTCTTCGTGCTCGGCTCTCCCCGAGAGGCGCTCGCGGCGGCGACCCGCGCGATTGCCGAGCACCCCCCCGGGGTCCGGCCGCACGCGCTCATCGCCGAGAGCTTCTATTATCGCGCGCTCGCGCTCGCGGCCCTCTTCAACGCGCCGCACGGCGCGCACGAGGCGCAGCCATCCCCGCTGTGGGTGCTCCCCGAGGGGCTCCTCGAGTGCGAGCGGCAGCTCGGCGCGTGGGCCAGGAGCGGCCCCGACAACTTCCTCCACAAGCACGCCCTGGTCCGCGCCGAGATCGCCCGGCTCCTGGGGCGCGAGCCGGAGGCCAGCCGGCTCTACGAGCAGGCCATCGCGGCGGCGCGCGAGGGCGGCTTCGTCCAGCATGAGGCCATCGCCTGCGAGCTCGCCGCGGAGTTCTACCGCGCGCGCGGCCTCTCGACGCCCGCCGACAGCTACCTGCGAAGCGCCCGCGCCGGCTACTTCCGCTGGGGCGCCCGCGCCAAGGTGGAGCAGCTCGATCAGCGCTACCCTCACCTCGTCGAGCGCAAGCCGATCGCCCCCACCGTCACCTTCGCCGTACGGGCCGAGCAGTTCGACGTCCTGTCGGTGGTGAAGGCCGCGCAGAGCATCTCTGGCGAGCTCAAGCTCTCGCGGCTGCTCGAGATGCTGCTTCGCATCGTGGTCGAGCACGCGGGCGCCGAGGAGGGCTGTGTCCTCCTGGTCCGGGAGGAGCAGCTGTGGCTCGCGGCGATCGAGACGCCAGGGGGCGAGGTACGGCTGCTGGATGCGGGCGAGGCGCCTTCGGCGGCGTTGCCGCAGTCGGTCCTCAACTATGTTCGCCGGAGCCACGAGCGCGTGCTGCTCGACGACGCCGCCGGCCGGCACCCCTTCATGGAGGATGAGTATTTCCGGCGCAAGCGCCCGAGATCGGTGCTGTGCCTGCCGATCGTGCGCCAGGGCCGGCTCATCGGCCTGCTCTACCTGGAAAACAACCTCGCCACCGGGGCGTTCACCCCCGGGCGGCTCAGCGTCGTCGAGCTGCTCGCCTCGCAGTCGGCGTTCTCGCTGGAGAACGCGACGCTCTATGCCGAGGTGGAGCAGGAGAACGCCGAGCGGCGTCGGGCGGAGCAGGCGCTCAAGGCCAATCAGGAGATGCTCCAGGCCATCGTCGACAACTCGGCGGCGAGCGTCTACGTCAAGGATCGAGAGGGCCGATTCCTGCTCGCCAACCGGCAGGTGGGCGCCCTCCTGGGCATGCCGAGCGCGCAGCTCCTCGGGAGGACCGACGCCGACCTCTTCCCTGCTCCCTTCGCCGAGGTGGTCCGCGAGCACGAGCGGAAGGTGCTCGAGGCGGGGGCGCCGATGGAGTGGGAGGAGATGGTGCCGCTGGAGGACGGGCTGCACACGTTCCTGTCGATCAAATTCCCTCTCGGCGAGGGGGTCATGCCCGGCGTGCTCTGCGGCATCTCCACCGACATCACCGAGCGCAAGCGGGCGGAGCAGGCCGAGCGCTTCCTGGCCGAGGCGAGCCGCAAGCTGATGACGCTGGGGTACAGCGCGACCTTCGAGAGCGTGGCGCAGCTCCCGGTGCCCGAGCTCTCGGATCAGTGTGTCGTCGAGGTGCTCTCGGCGGACAGGACACCGGGCCCGACGGTTGTCGCAGGGGTGCCCGGCGAGCAGCTGGAAGCGCTGAAGGACGCGTTGCGCGCTCTTGCAGAAGCGCCGCCGGCCGGATCCGAGGGGGTCGATGGCCGCGCCGCGCCGCTGGTGCAGCAGGTGCGTTCGCTCGACCCGCGGGTCAGGCCACCCTGGGAGCGGCTCGGCGTCCACGCGTTGCTGCGGGTTCCGCTGCTCGCGCGTGACCGTTACTTCGGCGTCATGACCCTGCTGGCGACCGCGCCCGAGCGCCGCTACGGCCCCGCCGACCTGCGGCTGGCCGAGGAGCTGGGGCGCCGCGCGGCGCTCGTGCTCGACAATACCCGCCTGTACACCGAGGCCCAGGAGGCGATCGAGCGGCGGGACGAGTTCCTCGTCGTCGCGTCTCACGAGCTCAAGACCCCGCTGACTTCGATGCAGATGCAGGTGCAGGCGGCCGAGCGCCTGCTGCGCCGCGGCTCGCTCGCAGGCGTTCCCCCGGCGCGGATCGAGGCGATGTTCCGTATCCTCGGCCGCCAGACGTCGCGGCTCGGGCGCCTGGTCGACGAGCTGCTCGACGTCACGAGGATGAACGCCGGGCGGCTGACGCTCACGCGGGCGCCGGTCGATCTGGCGGCGCTGGTGGGTGAGGTCGTCGAGCGGATGCGCTCCCAGCTCGCGGACGCCCGCTGCCCGACGCAGCTGGATCTGGGAGCGCCCGTGGTCGGGGACTGGGATCCGGATCGCCTGGAGCAGGTCGTCATCAACCTCCTGTCGAACGCGATGAAGTACGGCGCAGGCGGGCCTATTTTCATCGGCGTGCGGCGGCAGGCGGATCGCGCGTTGCTCGTGATCCGGGATGAGGGGATCGGGATCGCCGAGGCCGATCAGGGCAGGATCTTCGAGCGCTTCGAGCGCGCGGTGTCGGTGCGCAACTTCGGCGGCATCGGGCTCGGGCTCTACATCGCGCGCTCGATCGTGGCGTCGCACGGCGGATCCATCCGGGTGCAGAGCAAGCCGGGCGCCGGCGCGACGTTCGTGGTGGAGCTCCCGCTGAGCCCGCCGGAGGCGGACGAGCGCGGCGTCGCGCCGGCCTAGCTAGACACCGCAGCCGCGCTCCGTGACCTCCGCGCCCGGACCACCTGCCGAGGGGGGCGCCTAGATCGTCCCTCGCGGCGTGGTGAGCGTCGTGCTCATGACAGGCTACGGCTCTCTGGCGGGATCCGCGCCGAGTGGTGCGAGATCGTTTCCATGTGGGCCAGGACCTCCGCCTGACCCCAGCGCTCGAGCGCGTCCATCTCCGCCGGGCCGAGCAGCCGCCGAATCGCACCCCAGGTGCGCTCGAACGCGGGCGCGGCCAGGCGCTGCGACAGCCCGGCGAGGGCGCTCAGGTCGGGGTCGTCGCGGCGGTACGCCGCGTAGGCCTCGGCGTCCCATCCTTCGAGCGGGAGCGCGTCCGCCTCGGCGATGCGCCGATCCAGCGCGTCCGCGGTCTCCGCCCACGCTCGGGCGATCTCGAAGAGCTTGGCGACCTTGCCGAGCGGCAGGCCGAAGCTCGCGACGCGGTCCTCCTTGCGGCGCGGTAGCCACGCGACGAGCACGTGCCACATCATCTGCCACTCCGGCTCCAGTCCGAGGAAGAACACGCGCTCCTCGATCCACGCGCGAAGCTGCGCCGCGGCCGCCGTGCCCTGGGTGCGATCCACGTCGGTGAGGAACGCCGCGATGTGCACCGCCATCATGCCGTCAAAGTCCCGCTCATCGTCCTCCAGCGCCTCGAGCTCGATCTCCGCCCGGAAGCAGCGACGTGCGGCCGTCTTCACCTCCTCGACGCCGTCGAGCCGGAGCCCGAGATCGGGCCAGAAGGGCGTTACCCTGTCCAGGCTGAGGAGCCGGATAGCGGTCCTGTAAGCGTAGAATACATCGAGGTTAGCGAGATCGAGGGTGGGGTTCATCGGCAGCGCAGCTCGGGGTGGTCTGGAGCGGCCAGCCTAGCGACGCCGGGGGTGAGCGGGTAGGTCGCCGTACGCACGACGGTGAGCCGAGAGCCACACGACAGGGACGGCCATGCACCAGGGCCTGCCGGGCCGCACCCGGGAGTGAGCGCGCCGATCCGCGCCTCGCGCTGGTCAACGTGAAGCGCGGCGTCGCGGCGGCGCTCGGCACGAAGGAGCAGGTGAAGGCCGTGCGCGAGCACCTGCCCAGGATCGCGGTCGACGAGCTCCTGGAGCTGCCGGACCTCGCGCGGGCGCTCCTGTTCGCCGCGCGCGAGGCGCTGCCCCGGGCGGTGGGCCCGAAGGAGATCGAGAAGGCGCTGAAGGAGATCGGCGGGCCGCGCGAGGATCTCCTGACCCAGGCGGAGCTCTTCGCCCGCCGCGGCCTCCTCGACAAGGAGCGTGTCGCGCAGATCCGGGCGGGCTCGGGGAAATACGATATAGCGCAGGATGGCATGGAGCTCGCGGCGCTGTTCACGCAGCACGCGGGCGCGCTCAAGGGGCTCCACCCGTTCACGAGGGAGGAGATCGAGAACCTCCGGCGGACGAGCGAGTGGCTGCTCGAGAACCTGACCCCGGCGGGAGCCCGGGTAGAGGTCAAGAAGAAGGACAAGAGCGCGGCCGAGGACACGAGAGATCGGCTGTGGACGCTGCTCCTGCGGCGGCACCCGGCGCTCCGGAAGGTGGGTTATTACTTCCACGGCGACGATTTCGAGTCGGTCACGCCGCGCCTGCTCTCGCGGGCCTCCCCGGCGCAAGCCGTCGAGGAGGCGCTGGAGGAGGAGCCGGAGGCGATCGCGGACGACGCGATCGGAGATGGAGAGGGTGAGGGCGAGGCGCCCTGAGCACCGCACCGCAACCCGCCTGAGCGCGAGCGACAAGGCGGGCGGCGTCCCGGGCGCGACCGATCAGAGCTGCCCATACTCACGGATCCGGTCGCGCTCTTCTCCCTTGTCTCCCTTGTCGGGCTCCAGATCGACGACGATCCCGAGGCGCGATTCGACGTAGGCCATCCAGAGGGTTCCATGCGGTGGAACGCTGGTCCAAGCGTTCATCTCCGATATCGACAAGAGCCCAGCGATGCTTCGTTCGAAGATTCTTATGTCTCGGAACCGTAATCCGCACGTGAGGCCGAGCTGGACGTTCAGGTTGCGGGAATAGACGTCTCCGCCGAGGAACAGGTCGACGTGCGTGGTCCGGACGAGGGTCGCCTGCGGCCTCATGGTCGTGGTGAACATGGGAAGAACGGCTCCGATCAATTGGTAGAGTTGAAAGCTCGTGGCCGCGCTCGCCCTGAACGGTCCGGCCTCGTACGTGGCGTGGATCCCCAGCTTCTTGTCTTCTATCGTCGACATGTTCTCCTTGCCCACTCCAACGCCGATGAAGTACCCGATGTTGAGCTCCTGGGTGGGGCTCGCGGTCTGCCCGAAGCTCACCATGACGGTATGGACAGCCCCCGGAGCTGTTCCGCCGCCGTAAGTGACTCCGAGTCTCACGAGATGGGGGAGCTTTGTATGAACGACACCGTTGACATGGAGGCCGTCCCAATGGAATTTCTCTGGGGGCCGTGGCTCTTTCGCCGATGCCAGAGCGGCGAGGGTGAACACTCCAAACCCTAACAGAGCGCGAAACAAGGGCTGCCCTTGCCTGCTCGAACGGCTAGTCGACGGCGCCCGCGACACGAACGGCGGCGTGAAATGTGTTCGCGTCATTCGGCCTGCATGCGGTCTACGCACGCTGGGTTCTTCACCAGTTCATCGATGTCGATGTCGCCGTAGTAGCTCTTGAACATGTAAGCGCTTTCCATTACGTGGATGCCGCGACGATCGCTCGTAACATCCGGCCGTGACGCGTCCTCGAAAGATCTTATTACGTCGGAGCAAGTTGAATACTGGTCTCGAGCCAGATCTCGAATGCTCAATATGGTTTCGCAGTCGATCGTGTCGCTGCCGAGTATGGCTTTGTACGCACCGAACAGTCCACTGAAGATCCTGCAGTCCATGGCTAGCACCTCTAGCTCGCTCGCTTGCGATTCGATTCTGCATTGCTCCGAGAGCTCTGGCACGGGTGAGGGTGCGCGTTTGCCTTCGTTGACGTGGAGATGTCCCTCTCTCTTCTGAGCATGGTGATCGCGACGCTGGAGGGCCGTCTCACAGCTGGCCAACCGCTTCCGGGTGACGCTCAGGGTCGACCGAAGATCGGGGTTGCTCTCGCCGGCGGCGTGCTGGCGTGCTTGAGGCTGTTCGTTGCTCTCAGCAGAGATTTTTCCTACATTGTATGCCGCCGCCAGCGCCGCGACCGCGATGGCCCCAAATCCAATCCATGTTGTAGGTTTCGGTGACGTTCCCATGTATCGATCGTTACGGGTTAAAGTCCTGGTGCGTGCGTGAGAATGGCGACCCTGGCCTGTCCGACCAGCGGGGCGATGGCTCCCGCGAGATGAGCGACGGCGTGACATGGGCTCGATTCATTGGGGCCGCATGCGGGCTATGCAATCTGGGTTCTTTACCAGCTTTTCAATGTAGCCGAGGTCGCCGTGTTCGCTCCTGGTCGCATAGGCGTCTTCCGCCGCGGCAATGGCGAGCGGGTCGCTCATGGCATCTTGGTAGGTGGCGCCCTCGCTGATTCTTATGATGGCGTCACAGAGGGCGGACTGTCCTTGGGCCATGGATAGAATGTCCAAGACGATTTCACAGTCGATCGTGCTGCTGCCCAGTATTGTCTTGTATGCGTCAAAATGTCTCCGAATGCTCCCGCAGTTCGCGGCCAGGAGATGCAGGTGCTTCACCTGCGACGCGACGATGCATCGCTCCGGTAGCGCTGGCTCAGGTGAAGGTGTGGGGTTGTCCTCGTCGGTGTGGAGCGTTTCCTCTCTCTTCTGAAGAAGCTGGTCGTGACGCTGGAGGGTCTTTTCGCAGCTGGCCAACCTCTTCTGGGCGACGCTCAGAGCTGATCGAAGATCGGGATCGTCCTCGCTGGCGGCATGCTGGTGCCGTTGAGGGCGGCTGCCGCTCTCTGCCGAGGTCCTTCCCAGATTGTATGCCGCCGCCAAGGCGGCGACCGCAATAATGCCTAATCCAATCCATGTTGTCGGCTTCGGTAATGTTCCCATGTGTCGAATGTTGCGGGGTGGCGATAGCGATCGTTGTTTGAAGGTCAGCTGGTAGGGCGAATGGGTCTCCAGTGTGGTACAGGCTAGTAGTAGCAGGGGTCCTTCTTGGTTGGCGTTATCCCAACTTTTTCAGGGGTAATGATTAGGCTGATGCCGCTGACGGGTTGTAGTAATTCGCGCCATTGGTTGCAATTCTTCGAATTTACCGTGTTTACGAATTGGTTCTGTAGCGGTGTTGTCCTAAAGCAGTAAATTAGCTGAGGGGATTGGTCTTCTGGTGCACACAGTGCTTGGCACTCGGGGGATGGATCCATGCACGTCGGCTTTGGTGTTTCGTCGAAGATCGTGCATCCGGGTTGGGATAGTACGGTGGCGGAAATGATCTGGGCGAGGCTGGGACGGATTGTCCTTGAACGACGTGCTGCGGTCATAGGCTCTTGCTCTCAGGGGTATCTGGTGGTGGCTCGCGTTTGTCTCAAGAAGCAGGCAGGAGGATACAGGAAAGGCTATCGTTCTTCGATGAATCCGTGGACATGGCCGCGGCCGGGCGTCGCGAGCGAGCGCGCCGAGCTCGCCAAGATACGCACGCGATGTCCAGGACGTCGGGAGCAAGCGATGACTCGCGCGGCCGGTCGCGTACAATATCGCTTCGCTTTCAGGGGATCGACGGGGGCCAATCGGTTCGCGCGGTCCATGCCGCGAACGCTCGCTGGCAGCGCGCCCATTCCCTGGCGCGCAGCCGCCTTTCGGACGTCCGGGCCTACGCCGCCAGGTAGCGGCTTCGGGCCAATGGACGCGGCATGCTCGCGGGGTCGATCATGGCGCCCTGGTCGCGGCCCTCCGCAACGAGGAGCGCGGAGAGCTCGCGGATCGGGTGGAACTGTTGCCGAGCGCGAGGCGATGATCGCCTGTTCTTCTTGCGGGCTTATGCCTGGCAGCAGAAGGTCGACGGCTCGGCCGGCAGCAACTCGCCGATCGGCTCGCCGCCGCTCGGGGCGCAGCCGCCGGGGTCCACGGCCACGACCTCCGCCGACTTGCTGCCGAGGGCGACGCCGGGCGGTGTGACCCCGCAGAACGGCGTCGTCGAGCTCACGACGTTGGACGCAAGCAGCTCCCCGCACGCGCCGTCGCTGTAGACGGAGGTCTTGATGTTGCACGACGCGCCCTCCGGCTCCCCGCAGCCGCACTCGGAGCAGGCGCGCGTGTCCTCGGCGCCGCCGTAGAAGACGTGCCTGTCCAGATAGGGCTCCTCGCACGTCACGTCGCCCTCGTGGAAGATGCACGTCAGGAAGCCGCCGGGCGGCGGGACCCCGGGCTGGTCCGGCGAGGGCATGCAGGTGCTCCGGTCGCCCAGGCACTCCGTGTAGGCGCCGGGCACGCAGGCGAGCGCCCGGGTCTGCCACGGATCGAGGAGCGCCGGCGGCGGCGGCTCGTCCACCCTGGGTGTGCATGCGCCGGTCACCGTCACTACCGGCGCCTTGATGGAGACCGACTTCACGCACGGATTCCCGCCGCAGTCCTGGCCCGCGGGGATCGCGTTCGCGGCGGTGCAGGCGCCGTCCCAGCCGTCAGGCGCGGCGAAGGCGGTCTCGACGGTGCCGGGGTCGCCAGCGCACGTCGTCGCCGTGTGCGCCGACCAGCCCAGCGGGAGCTGACACGAGGCGGTGGCCGCGTCAGGCGGATCGCACAAGCAGGCCGCGCAGGCGAGCGGTGCGGGCGCGAGATCGGCGAACCCCTCGTAGCCGATGTTCGGCGCGGCGGCTGGGCAGTCCGGCACCTGGTCCCGCGGGCCGAACCAGAGGAGCGCCGGGCCGAACCAGCCGAGCGGCGCCGGTGGGACGCAATCGCCGGCGCAGGCTGTCTCGTCGCCGCCGCCCGTCCCGCCGGCTCCACCGGTTCCGCCGCCGCCCCCACCATCGCCACCAGCCCCGCCGCCGCCTTCCTCGGGCCATGGGCAACCTGGGTTGCCGTACTCCTGAGGCTGACAGGGACCGTAGACGGTCGGATCTTCTCCAGAACAGCCAGGAAAGAAGAGGGATCCTACGAGCAGGAGGAAGCGGGTTCGCATGCCGGACAAGATACATAGAGATGGCCCGCGCTCACAACGGGCAGCTGTCACGAGAGATTCGATTGCACTGAGCATTATGGTTCCCTTTTGAAGATTCTCACGTCGTTGGCGAGAAGAGCCGGCCTCCGCGAGGTCCCTCAGTACGTCGCCGTGACACCGAGTCCGAGCGCCACGCCGACCGGAGGTGAGGACCACGTGGTGAATCCAGCGGTCTCGCGCCGCTGGCCCCCGCGTCGGAGCACCGCGTCGTCCACGATCGCGCTGGCCTCCGCGTATCCATGCGCGCTCCACCTGTCCGAGAGGGCCCAGGCGCTGCCAAGCCGCGCTCCAACGCTGAACAGATGGTCGTCGCGTACCGTCATGTCCCACGGATGCCGGGGGACGAACCGGATGAAGCCAAGGGTCGCGACCCCGCAGCCGAAGAGGTGGTGGCCGTGCAGGCAGCCCACACCAGCCGCCGTGAAGGCCCTGGTGCTGATGCTCATGTCTTTCACCTCCTGCGCCAGGGACACGAGCCCTCGCCCTTCCACGGCGACCGACCAGTCGGGCCGGCGAACGCCGATGGATAGGGTCATGCCCGCCGCAGCCCCCGGCGTGATCCCCAGGCCGAGGGTCGCCCCGAGCCCCGCCTCCAGCCGCCAGCGTCCTGTCGGCGCTGGCATCGCCTCATGCAGCGGTGGCTTCGACGCGGTTCGGCGCACCTGCGGAAGCGGCGGTGCAGGCGGCGGCGAGGGCTCGGAGGGCGGTGACGCCCGCTCCGGCGCGGTCAGGATCTGCGCCACGATCGCGAGGGCCACGCCGGAGAGCAGCTCCGCGCAGCCGCGCCGGGTGCTGAAGCCCTCGGCCCAGGCTGTCTCGCCCGCGCCCTCGCTCTCGCGCAGGGCCATCGAGGCCGTGAGCTCCGGCCCCTCCCGCGCGATGCTGACCGTGAGCACCCGCGGCGCGTCGTCCTCGAACGGATCGCCGCCGAGCCCTCGCGCCACCTCCGCGCGCAGGAGCGCCCCGTCGGCGCAGCCCTCGGCGCCGGGGCCTCGTACGACCTCCAGCCGCATCGCAGCCTGATCCAGATCCGGCGCGGCGTGCCCCTCCGCGACACAGAGCAGGACCATCGCCGCCGTGGCCGCCGCGCCGGCGGCGCGCGCCAGCCACCCCGCGCCCCCGCGCGGACCGATGGCGCACCGGGCCAGACGCGCGCCGAACCTCGGTCTGCCGCAGGGCCCGCTCATCGCGACGGCTCGCTCCCCGGCGCGCCCTGCTCCGGGGCGGCGACGCGCGCCAGGGCGACCGTGCGAAGCCGCTCCCGCACGTTCTTCAGCTGGCCCCCGGGGAACCGCTGCTCGTGCACGGCGATCTGCCGGAGCGCCCCGGCCGCATCACCGGCGGTGAGGCGCTCTCGCGCCGCGGTGAGCAGCCGCAGCTCCTCCACGAACGTGTCATCGCGCTCGCTGGCCTCGCTGGCCCGCGGCGCCGCCCGCGGAGCAGCAGGGCACGGGCGGTGCGGCGCCTCGGGCGCGGGGGCGACGGGCCCCGGCTCGGGCGCCTGCTGCGGCGGGGTCGCTGCGAGGCAGGCGCCGCCCGCGGGCAGCAGCTCGGGCAGCACCGGCCCGAAGCGGCGAGCCCAGAGGGCCGGCGGCGGCGCGAGGGCGAGCAGCACGGCGACCGTTCCGGCGACGCCCGCCGCAGCCGACCCGAGGGCGACGGCAATCCGTCCTGGCCTACGTGGCAGCGTCGAGGTGGCAGGCAAACGCGGCGGGGATGCCGGCGGAGCCGGCGGCGCAGGCGCTGTCGGCGGGGGTGCCAGCGGTCCGGGTGTCGCAGGCGGAGCAGGCGCCGGCAGCGGTGCGGCCAGCGCCGTGGTGCTCGCGCCGCCGTCGCGCGCCAGGAACTCCGACGCCAGCGGGAACGGGAGCCAGCACGCGCGCAGCGCCTCTCTCTGGTCCGGGCGGAGCCGCGCGACGGCGGCGCGGTAGTCCTCACGGGCCAGGCGCAGCCGGTTCGCGGCCGTGTTGTAGTTGATGCCGAGCTCGCGCGCGATCTCGACGATCGGCACCTCGCAGGCCTCGTGCAGGACGAGCAGGACCCGCCGCTCGGGGGCGATCGCGCTCAGCACGTCGATCGCGAGCTCCAGCCGCTCTCGCTCCACGACGCGCTGCTCGCTGCTCGGCGCGGGATCGACGGCCTGGCCGCGCGGCGCGGGGTGCAAGCCGTCCGGCACCTCGCGGCGGCGGTAGGCGCGTTCCAGGTGATGGCTGACCTTCCGCCACGCGATCCCGAAGAGCCATCGGGCTTCCGCGCTGCCGCGCGGGCGCCGGCCATCCCGCTGCGGTGGATCGCCGGCCGAGTCGGCCTCGCGCGGAGGCGGCGGCGAGGCGGAGGCGGGGTAGTCGGGATCGAACCGATCCAGGCTCTCGTACGCCGCAAGCAGGACGTCCTGGACCAGATCGTCGATGTCGGACGCGGCGACTCCCAGGAGCCGGAGCGAGCGCGGGAGCGTCTCAAGCGCTGCGGTGTGAACGGAATTCCAGGTAGCGGCGCGGGAGGCGTCGGCGGAAGAAACGTGGGTGCTCATACCCAGAATTGCGGGGAGCTCTTCGGGTCTGTTCGGGAAACGCACCGCCCGGCGCACGGGACGGAGGCGCTCCCGCGGCGAGCGTCGCGCTCACGACAGGCTGCGGCCCTCTGGCGGGATCCACGCCGAGTGGGGCGAGATCGTTTCCATGTGGGCCAGCACCTCGGCCTGACCCCAGCGCTCGAGCGCGTCCATCTCCGCCGGGCCGAGCAGCCGCCGGATCGCGCCCCAGGTGCGCTCGAACTCGAGCGCGGACAGGTGCTGCGATAGCGCGGTGAGGGGGCTCAGGTCGGAGTCGTCGCCTCGGTACGCCGCGTAGGCCTCGGCGTCCCATCCTTCCAGCGGGAGCGCCTCCGCCTCGGCGATGCGCCGATCCAGCGTGTCCTCGGTCTCCGCCCACGCTCGGGCGATCTGGAAGAGCTTGGCGATCTTGTCGAGCGGCAGGCCGAACCGCGCGACGCGGTGCTCCTTGCGGCGCGATAGCCACACGACGAGCACCTGCCACATGGTCCGCCAGTCCGGCAGCCGGTCGAGGACGAAGTAGCGCTCCTCGATCCACGCGCGGATCTGCGCCGCAGCCGCCGTGCCCTGGGAGCGCTCGACGTCGGCGAGGAACGCCGCGATGTGCACCGCGATCATGCCCTCGTAGTCCCGCTCCTCGTCGTCCAGCGCCTCGATCGCGATCTCCGCCCGGACGCAGCGGCGCGCGGCCGTCTTCACCGCCTCGACGTCATCGATGCGGAGCCCTAGATCGGGCCAGAAAGGCGCTGCCCTGTCCAGGCTGAGGAGCCGGACAGCGCTCGTGTAAGCGTAGGATGCATCGAGGTCGAGGAGATCGAGGGTGGGGTTCATCGGCAGCGCAGCCCGGGCTTGTCTGGAGCGGCCAGCGTAGCCGCGCCGGGGGTGAACCGGTAGGTCGCCCCGATCTCGGCGCGCCGGAGAGCGCCTCTCCGGCCGGAGCCGCTCTAGAATGCGGACATGCGATTCGAAGGCCCGCGCGCTCCGGGCACGCCGCTCGCCCTCGCTGAGGCCGCCTCGCGGAGGTCGTCGTGACGGAGTCCGCCCACCGGCCCGAGATCGAGCGCGCGCTCCGCTTCATCGCCGCGAACCTCGAGAGGCCCATCACGGTCGCGGACGTCGCGCGCGCGGCGCGCCTCAGCGAGTTCCATTTCCACCGGGTCTTCCACGCGGCGGTCGGCGAGCCGATCGGGCGGTTCATCACCCGGAGGCGGCTCGAGCAGTCGGCGCTGCGGCTCGCGTACGAGCCGGACCGCAGCATCATGGATGTGGCGCTCTCGTCCGGGTACTCGTCCGCCTCGAACTTCTCGAAGGCGTTTGCGGCGCACTTCGGCTGCAGCCCGTCGCAGGTGCGGAGCCCGGAGCGCGGCCTCCCCGTCGCGATCGGGAAGCTGACGTCGCTCTACGGAAAGGACTTTCGGCCGGAAGAGCTCTATACGCTCCCGCCCGAGCGCGGGGTCGACGAGCGGCGCCTCGAGGCGGCGGCGTGGAGCGCGCGGGTCCGCTTCGAGACCACGAGCGGGCTCGACTTCGCATGCCTCGCCAGCCCGGGCGGGTACGACGTCTCGGCCCTCGAGCGCCTCTGGTCGGACCTCATCGCTGCCGCCCGGCAGCTCGGGCTCTGCGAAGACGCCGTGGATGCCTGGGGTATACCGCACGACAGCCCGCAGATCACGGCCCCCGAGCTGTGCCGATACCACGCCTGCGTGCCCTGTCCTGAGGCCGTCCCGCTGCCGCCCCCGCTCTTCCGCGGCCGGATGAGCGAGGGCCGCTACGCCGTCTTCCGCTATGCCGGCGAGGTGTCCGGGATCCCAGAGGCGTATCGCAGCATCTATTCGTGCTGGTTCAGGGAGAGCAGCCTCGCGCCCGACGACTTCACCTCCCACGAGCACTACGTCACGGACGAGCCGAAGGACGGCCGCGTGGACCTCGAGCTCTGGTTCAAGGTGCGGCCGCGCCGCTGACCGCAGCAATCCACGAGAGCTCATCCGCAGCCCCGGAGATGCGACTCCGGTGCTCCCGGCCGCACGGCGTCTCGTGATCGGATGCCCCGGTCCACCCTGGAGACGCAGCGCTCCGAGATGGATCTCAATTGCTGGGGCGCATGACCGACCCGCAGGCGCCGGCCTCAACGCTGGACGCGATCCGTTGTCCATCGCACCAACATCATCACGTTGCGAGCTCGGCTTCCCAACCGCGATGCGCTTCTGATACAAGCCATCTTGTTGAGGGGGGACATATGGGAGGGAGACGATGGCGAACGAAATGGACGCCGCTTCGGGGCTGCTGCATACATTTCTTGCATCCTGTCCAGAGATGCTCTTCATCGCGGGAATCGATGGGGATGTGCTGCACTCGAGCGGCGCGCTCCGTCAGGCGCTGGGGGCCGGGATAGCGCATGGCAATTCGCTCACGGCGCTCGTCCATGCGGAGGATCGCGCCGACTTCGCCGCTGCGTGGATCCGGTTGAAGGAGCAGACAAAGCAGGTGCAGGTCGATGTGCGCCTGATGGACGCCCAGGGGGCGTACCGGCGCCTGACGTGCAACGCGCGCCGGGCGCCCGAAGGGGGCACGATCCACGGGTCGCTGCGGCAGGTCGACGCCAACCGCGAGAGCAGCCGGGCAGAGCCGAGCCTCAAGGAGCGGCTCCTCGACGGGCTGGCAGACAACCTCCAGGTCGTCATCTGGGCGATCGACACCGAGGGGACCATCATCTACCACGACGGCAAGGGGCTCGATGCCGCCGGGCTCGCGAGGGGCGAGCTCCTCGGGAAGAACCTGCTCGATCTCTATCCCGAGAGAGAGCGCGCCACCTTGCGGGCGGCGATCGCCGGCACGATGGCCCATGATCACACCACAGCGCACGGCGTCCACTGGGAGAGCTGGGCCGTCCCCGTGCGCAACAGGCGCGACGAGGTCGACGCGGTGCTCGGGTTCTCGCTCGACGTCACCGCGGTGAAGCGCACGCAGGACGAGCTGCGGGCCAGGCTCTCTCAGATCGAGAAGCAGCAGGAGGTGATTCGCAACCTCTCCACGCCGATCATCGAGGTATGGAACGGGGTGCTGACGCTCCCCATGATCGGCGTGGTCGACAGCGTGCGGACGGCCGAGGTGATGGATACGCTGCTCGCGCGCATCATGGAGAAACAAGCCCATTTCGCGATCCTCGATCTGACCGGGGTCGACATGGTGGACACGAAGGTGGCGAGCCATCTCATCGAGCTCGTGGCGGCGATCCGCCTGCTCGGCGCCGAAGGCATCGTCGCCGGCATCAAGCCGAACGTCGCGCAGACGATGGTCGCGCTGGGGCTCGATCTCTCGACGATCTCGACGCAACGCGATCTGCGGGCTGCCCTGAGCTACTGTATCCGGCGGATGGCGCCGCAGCCGCATCAGGAGAACCGCGCCAGTGTGACGGCGAGCTGACGGTTCCCGCGCGCGGCCCCGGCGCCGCTCGGGCTCGCTCCGGCGCCGGAGAGCGCCTCCGGCGCGACGCCGTCCCCCTCTTTCGGCGGATGTGCTCACCCGGAGGGTGCAGAAGCCCGAGAACGGAGCGATGATGCGCCCGGTTGTGACGGTTCAGCAGCGGGGCCGCGATCGGCCCTCGCATCGGGCTCACGGGGTGGGTGCGTGCACACGACAGCCGAAGATCGCGCAGAGACGCTTCACATCGATCCACGTCTCCTGATCGAGGCCCTGGACGACCCAGCGCTCGTCATCGACGCGCGGGGCGCCGTCCTGTGCAAGAACGAGCAGCTCGATCGTCTCCTCGGGGGGCTCGGGGCGCCGAGCCTGCCGCTGTCGCCGGAGGGCGATCGCGTGCTCCTGTCGCTGGCGCCCGCGGCCGCCGACGTCGCCCGGATCCAGGCGATCCTCTCGGGCGAGGTCGATCGAGCCGAGATCGACCTCCCGGACGAGGGCCGCGGCGCGCCGCGGTGGATGCTTCGCGGGCTCGCCTGCACGATCGGCGGCGGCCGCGGCGCGTTGCTCCGCCTCGTCGATGGGGGGGAGCGCTGGGTCCGGGAGCACCAGCGCCGGTGCGCGCAGGTGGTCGAGTCCATGCACCTCGGCTGCACCTTTCTCGCCCTCGATGCCCCGGAGGATGACCGGTCGCTCCGGTACGTCTACATGAACCGCGCCGCCGAGCGGATCGCCAGCAGGCCCACCGCGGCGATGCTCGGCCGGACGATGGACGAGAGCGTCCCCAGCCTCCGGCAGATCGGCATTCCTCAGCGCCTGGCGGAGCTGATCCGCACCGGCGAGACCGACGAGAGCGAGGTGGTCCTCCCCCAGGAAGTGGGCACGCGCGTCATGACGACGTGGTCCTTCCCCGTGGGAGATCAGTGCGTCGCCGTGGTCTACGACGACGTCACCGAGCGCAGGGCGACGGAGGCGTCGCTCGAGAGCGCGCGCCTCCTCCTCGACGGCATCGTCGAGCACCTCCCGCTCATGCTCTTCGTCAAGGATGCGGCGGAGCTCCGCTATGTGCGGGTGAACAGGAATTTCGAGGAGTTCCATGGCCACGCGCCAGGAGAGCTGATCGGCTTGCGCGCCAGCGACTTGTTGCCGCAGGCGCTGGCCGCGAAGATCGACGCCGAGAGCCGCGGCGTCCTCGCGGGGGGCGTGCCGGTCGAGGTCCCGGAGCTCCGCGTCCCCTCGAAGCGCTTTGGGGACCGCATCGGCCGCGCCCGGTTCATCCCCATGGAGGACGCCAAGGGCAAGGGCCGTTATCTCCTCGGGCTCATCGAGGACGTCACCGAGCGCAAGAGGATCGAGGACGCGCAGCGCCAGGAGTCGATCCTCCTGGAGACCCAGCGGCGGCTGATCGAGCTCATCCAGGAGCTCTCGACGCCGAGCATCCCCATCCACCCGGGCATCCTCGTCGTCCCGCTCGTGGGCCAGATGGACAGCTCGCGCGGCGCCCAGCTCGTGGAGTCGCTCGTCGCCGCGGTCGAGCGGCACCACGCCGAGTTCGTCATCATCGATATCACCGGCGTCACGTCGGTCGACAGCGCGGTGGCCCACCACCTGCTCCAGGCCACGCGCGCCGCGGGGCTCCTCGGGGCCGAGTGCAGCGTCGTCGGCGCCTCGCCCAGCATCGCCCGCACCGTGATCGAGCTCGGCATCGAGTTCGGCAAGCTCGCGACGCACCGGGACTTGCAAGCCGGGTTCCGGCACGCGCTGGCGCGGAAGGGGTATGTGATCAGCGCGCGCGCGGATCGAAAGGCCTGAGCGCGGCGGAGCCGTCCGCGCGCCGCGCGAGACGGCCGCTTGCGCTATCGCGCCGGCGTCACGAGCCTGGCGAGAACATGAGGGGATACACCACCGTGACGACGCCGCCCGCGGGCGCCGGAAACGTGAACTTCTCGAACTCGCGCAGGACACAGCTCACGACCGCGCGATCCGGCATGGGCGCGCTCGCGGCCGACGGCGGGGAGCTGGCCGGCGGCAGAGCGCCCTCGGTGACGGCGGCCACCTTGCCGTCCCTGCCGATGACGAAGCGCACAGCGATCCGGCCAGCGAGGTTGGGATCGCGGCGCAGCCCGTCTTCGTAGCATTTGCGCAGCCCACCGAACCGCGCGCGCACGGCCTGCTGGATCTCCGTGGGTGGCAGCCGGCCCGAGACTTCCATCGATAGCGCGCGAAACGAGGGCGGCGCTCCTTTCGGGCCGGTGAACCGGCCTTCGCGGGGGAGGGCTCCGAGCATGAGGATCTCCGGCTTCGAGCCGGGCGGTCGCTCCTTCCATTGCCGCGCGCGGGCGAGGGTGGTCGACACGACCTCCTTGACGTCCGCGAGGCTCGCTCCTGGCACGGCGCGCAGACCGATGCGGTCGAGGCAGGTCCGCGGCGCCTTCGCGCACGCGGCTTCGGCGAGCTCCGCGAGCGCGGCGGAGGCGCGCTCCCGCTGCGGGCCCACGACCTCGCGCTTCACGAGCGTCCGGACGAAGCCGCCGCCCTCCGAGGCGCTCGGCGGAGCGACGGTCAGCTCGAAGAGGCTCACCTCCACGTCACGTTCGCGGACATCGACGGCGATCTCGAGCCACGGCGGCTCCGAGGCGTCTTCACCGGGAGATCCGGGCACGGGCGCGCGGAAACGGAGCCCGCCCACGCCGGTGCGCAGCAGCGCCACGGGGTAGCCCGCGAAGGCCGCCGTGCGGGAGACGCTCTCGATGACGATCCAGGCGACCGCTTCGTCCGCCACGACGGCGATCTCGCCCTGCGCGGGCGCGCCGCGGTCGCTCTCGCGGGCGCGGCGCGCCTCCAGCTGCACGAACAGCTCATCGACCTTGGTCAACCGGCCGAGCTCGGCGATGCTCTTCGCGTCGCCGACGAGCCGGCCGTCCAGGAGGATCTGGTGGCCTCGGATCTCGACCTCCGGCGGCGAGGCTGCGTCGGGCGGCTCGTCCGGAGCGACGGGCGGCGCCGCGGGCGCCACGGTCACGGCGATCGGACGCTCGGTCGACGCGCGCGCGCGCGGGGGCGCAGGCGCGGCGCACGCGCAGAGCGACGCTGCCAGCAGGACGACGGGGCACCAGGTCGGGTGAGACATCGAGGGGTTCTCCATGGTCGCGACGCTCGACTGCCGCGAACCGAGGAGGGGAGCAACCATGTTCAGGCGAGCGCGAAACGAGGCTGGCGATGCGGTGAGGGCCTGACTCTTCCGCTCGTGCCCCTTGCGATCCGGCCGGTCCGCACCAGAGCCTCCGGACACCGCTCATGCCTGAAGGCGACACCCTCTTCCGCATCGCCGCCGCCCTCGGCCCCGCGCTCACGGGCGCGCCCGTCGTCGCGCTGGAGCTGCCCCGGAGCGACCAGCCGTGCCGTCGGCTCGTCGGCCGCCGCGTCGAGCGCGTGGAGGCGCGCGGCAAGAATCTGCTGATCTTCTTCGACGAGGGGACCGTGCTCCACACACACCTGCGCATGAGCGGGGCCTGGCACCTCTACCGCGAGGGCGAGCGCTGGAGGCGGTCCGAGGCGACGGCGTCGGCCATCCTCGCGGTCCCGGGCTACGTCGCCGTCTGCTTCCGCGCGCCCGTCGCGCGCCTGCTCCGCGCGAGCGCCTTGCGCGGCGATCGCCTCCTCGGCGGCCTCGGTCCGGATCTGCTCGGCGACGCCTTCGACGCCACCGAGGCGCTCCGCCGCCTGCGCGCCCTCGACGAGGTGCCGCTCGGCGTCGCCGTCATGGACCAGCGCGTCGTCGCCGGCATCGGCAACATCTACAAGAGCGAGCTCCTCTTCCGGACGCGGCTCGACCCCTTCGCCCCGGTCCGGGTGTACTCCGACGAGGAGCTCTCCGCGATGCTCGACGTCGGCCGCCGCCTCCTTCAAGCCAACGTCGAGCCGCGAAACGCAGCCAGCGCGTACCGTGGGCCGACCGCACATTACATGACCACTCGCACGACGCGCGCCGGCGGAGACCGCAGGAGGCCAGTCAGCGTGTACGGCCGCGAGGGGTACGCCTGCTACGACTGCGGCGCCGCGATCGAGATGCGCCGGCAGGGGACGATGATGCGGTCGACCTACTTCTGTCCCCGTTGCCAGCCGACCCGCGCCGCGCCGCCGCCGGCCGGGCCTGCTCCGTCCGTGCCGTGACCTCGGCCGCCGGCGGGCCGCGCTGCGGCGCGTGCGCGAACGCCAGCACCCCCGGCGATCGCGCGGCGCGCGCAACCGTGCTGCCTGGCAGACCTTTCCGGCGCTCCGATCGTACGATCCGCTCCATGCGCCTCACCCTGCTCCTGCTCCTCGCGCTCGCGCCCGGGTGCAGCCACGCCCTGGACGAGCCCATCACCCCGGACGACGCCGGGAGCGCAACGCCCCCGCCGGCCCCCGTCTCCTCCTCCTCGGCGAATGCGCCGGGCTCGCCGCCCGAGACGGGCACCGCCGAGGCCGAGATCGACCCCCGCCTCGCCCCGCTCATCGCCGCCGCCTTTCGCGACTACAAGCCCTGGGGGCGCGTCGACGACGAGCTCCGCTGGGCGCCCTGGCTGTGCCGGATGCCGCTGCCCGGCCGCGTCCGCATGAGCGCCGCCGAGGACGGCGGCCACGCCCGCAAGCTCTACTCGGTGTTCGCCAAGCACCGCGATCGCTATCCGCTCGTCGACGGACAGGCGCCCGTCGCCCAGCCGGTCGGGCAGGTCCTGGTCAAGGAGAGCTTTGTCCCAGAGCTGGTGGACGACGGCGCGGCGGCCGCCCTCCCGGGCGCCGGCGCCACCCCGCCGGACGCCGCGGATCACTTCGATCCGATCCTGCGCGACGGCGATCGCGTCTACCGCGCGTCGCGCCTCGCCGGCGCCTACGTGGTGCTCAAGGTCGCGCCGGACACCCCCGGCACCGACGCGGGCTGGGTCTACGGCACGGTCACGACCGCGGGCCAGGTGACCTCCGCCGGCCGGGTCGCCTCGTGCATGGGTTGCCACGTGAGCGCCCGTCACGAGCGCGTCTTCGGGCTCGCGCCGGCGCCGTCCGCGGCGCCCTGACGGGCTCGGGGGCGGCGCTCTGCCGCTCTTGTGCCTCCGCCGGCATCTTGGACTACGCTGGCGCCCGGAGCCCTGGCACCTATGTCGAACCTCGTCCGCAGTCCTGCCTCCCTTCTTGCTCCCTTCGCCCGCGGTGCTGTCTCCCTTCTTTCTCCAGCGAAGACGCTCCGGGATCTCGTGCGCAACAGCGACCCGGACGTGCCGCTTCCGAACGACGATCCACGCTGGCAGGACTTCTCGTTGGCGCGCGGCGATCAGTCCATGGTGGCGCTGGAAAAAGAGCTCACATGGCGACCCGAAGGCCAGTTTGTTCACGCCACCTTCGTGAGTCACCGTGGAGCGGGCAAGAGCACCGAGATCCTCCGGCTGACCGAACGGTTGAGCAACGAGTACGAGCCGGTGTACATCGAGGCGACCGTCGAGATGGATCCGTTTCGTATCGAGGCGGAGGATCTGCTGCTCAACATGGCGCTGGCGGTCGAGCAGAGAATGCGCGAGCGGGGGACACCGCTGCCGGCGGACCTGCTTAAGCGCGTGACGGGATGGTTCGATGAGGTCGTCCGCACGACCAAGTGGGCGCAGAACTACAACGCCGAAGCTGCGGCTGGGGTGGAGCTCAAGGCGGAGCTGCCGTTCATCGGCAGCCTCTTCGGCTCCCTGAAGGCGCTGTTCAAGCAGGAAAGCGAATATCGTACGGAGGTCAAGCAGGTGCTGCGCAAGTATCCCGGCACCCTGCTGCAGAGTGTGAACGAGCTGCTCGACGCAGCGCGCGGGCTCCTCGGTGAGCGCGATCTCCTGGTGATCATTGACAATCTGGACCGCTATGAGCCCGAGGTCATCGATCGGCTCCTCGTGCAGGGCGCGGACAGGATGCGTGAGCTCCGCACGAACCTCCTGCTGACGCCGCCGATCAGCCTCCTGCTCCAGCCGAAGTCGGCCCAGCTCGACACGCTGTACAGCTGCCACGTGCTCTACACGGTGCGCTTGCGACGGCAGGACCAGGAGTACGACGCCTTCGAAGGTCCCGGCCGGGATCTGATGGAACAGGCTCTCTCGCTCCGGATGGATCTCGACACGGTGATCCCGGAGCAGGAGGCTCGCGACCGCCTGATCGCAGCCAGCGGTGGGGCGGTGCGGGAGCTGCTCGATCTCGTCAGCCAGTCTGCGTACATGGCGAACGGCGCGGTCATCGCCAGGGCGGACGTCGAGCGGGCAGTGGCGCTGCGGAGGCAGCGGATGCGCGATCTCATCAACGCGAATGGCTGGCTCGACGCGCTTGTAAAGCTCGCCCGAGACAAGCAGATTTTCCCTGACAAAGCGTGCATGGACGTGCTCTTCCACCGGCTCGCGTTCAAGTACAACGGCGATGGCTGGTACGACGTCCACCCGCTCGTGGCCGAGATCCCGGAGTTCGTGAATGCGCGGGACGACATCCTCCGCCGCTAGCGCAGCAGAGCGGCCCGCCGCGCCGAGCGGTGAAGCGGCGCCCGAAGAGTCCGGCGACTTGGAGCGCATCCTCGGACCGGAGCGCGGGGCCGCCTACCGGCGCTTTCTCGACTGGTCTGTCGGAGGAGGTTTCATGCTCACCGTCGTGGAGGTCAGGCGGCCTGTGCAGCGCGAGGCGCTCGCCGCAGCGACGAGCGCGGCGGTGCCGAAGCTGTGCGTCGCGAGGCTCACTTCCGTCGGTGCTCGGCCGATCCGCACCTTTCTCGAGGAGGCGTGCCCATCTCCTGAGGAGACCTCGGTGCTCATGCTCACGCATCTCGAGGAGTCGGACGATGCCGCCAGGATCTGCGCCGCGCTCAACGTGCACCGGGACGAGCTCGCGCGACGGTTCGCGCTGCCCTGGGTCGTCGTGGTCCACCCCGCGGCGGCGCTGGCGCTGCAGCGGGATGCGCCCGACTTCTGCGACTTCGCCGGGCTCTGGCTCCCCGAGGAGCCAGGGGAGGCGATGAATCCGATCTTGGATCAAGCGATCCTCTCACCGACTGCGTCGTTCGTCGCACCGCACCATCTCGGCGCAGATACGACGAGGATACCGAAGGATCTGCTGTCGCTCGCGCACGAGGCCGCTGTCTCCGGCCATGTCGACCAAGCGGCCGACTTGCTCGCACAATATGACATGAAGCACCCAGACGCCCGAGTCCACGATGCCCGACGCGTGCACGTGGATGGGGTGCTGCTGGTGGTACGCGGAGAGCTCACCCAAGCGCTCGCGCGTTTCGACGCGGCGCTGAAGCTCTGCGAAGCGACCAACGATGCCACCATGGGCGCTGTACTCCTCAACGAAGTCGCGCAGGTCTATATCCTCCAAGGCGATCTGGCCACCGCGCGTCGCTTCGTGCAAGGCGCACTGGGGCTCTTCGAGAAGCTTGGAAACCAGGGTGGCCGTGCGGCATCCTTGCAACAGCTATCAAGTATCGAGGGGGGCCTTGGCGACAACGCGAAAGCGCAAGAGCTGGCAAGAGAATCGTTGCAGCTCATCGAGGAGCTCGGAGATCAGGTGGGACGGGCCGTCTCGCTGCTCGAGCTGTCGTTCATCGAGGACCGCATGGGTAACCACGCGAAAGCGCAAGAGCTGGCTCGCGAGTCGCTCGCGCTCGGCGACAAATTCGGGGATCTGATCGTTCGATTCGCCTCGTTGCATCGGCTCGCGACGCTCGCGATTCGACAGGGCAACCATTCCGAGGCGCGGGAGCTGCTGGATGAATCGCTGAAGCTCAGCGAGAAAATGGGAAGCGCGACGTGCCGATTGGCGGTGCTTCGCGAGCTCGGCAACATCTTGTGCCTTGAGGGCAACTTTGTAGAAGCGCGAGAACTATGGCGCGAGTCTCTGAAGATCAGTGAAGAGCTCGGAGTCAAGAATACCCGAGCGATATCACTTATGATGCTTGGCATAGTGGAAGCCGTACAAGGGCAAGCCGAGCACGGCTTGGCGCTCGTGCGCGAGGGGATTGGCGTCCTTGAAGAGATCAATGCCACGGCGGCTGCCAAGCTGAAGGAGGCTCTGCACGGGCTGGAGACCATTTCGTCAGCGGACTTGTCCAACGGTTAGCGACAGCGCGCGCAGGAGGCCCGCCTCCGGCCACAGGCCCTGCTGCGCGAGGCCCCTTCTCCATGGAGATCTCGGCAGGTCACGGTGGTGGGTGTTTGCCCCGCGGGGTGGGCCTGGGGCCCCGCGCGTAAGCACCCGCCCAAGGGCATCGTGATCATCGCTCCGCCGGCCGGGTCGCCTCGTGCATGGGTTGTCACGTGAGCGCCCGTCACGAGCGCGTCTTGGGGCTCGCGCCGGCGCCGTCCGCGGCGCCCTGACGGGCTCCGGACGCCGCGGCAGCGTCGACGACCCCGGCGAGCGCATCCAGCGACATCGGCTTGACGAAGTGGGCGTCGAACCCTGCCGCCTCGGCGCGGCGGCGGTCCGACGCCTGCCCGTACCCCGTGAGCGCGATGAGCGCGCCCGAGCACAGCTCAGCCTCCCTCAGGCGCCGCGCCACCTCGTAGCCGTCCATTCCTGGAAGCCCGATGTCGAGGAGCACGAGATCGGGCCGATGCTCCGCCGCGGCCTTCAACGCGCTCGGGCCGTCGCCGGCAATCCACACCTCTTGCCCGAGGGCCAGCAAGGCGTCGGCGAGGGTGCTCGCCGCGTCCACGTTGTCTTCGACGATGAGGACGCGGAGCTTCCTCGCCGCCGGAGACGGCTGCTCTGCGTTCTTCGAGGGCGCGGACGTCGCCCCGACGGCCGCGGCAGGTAGGCGCTCGCCCGCCGCCGCGGGCACACGCTCGTCCGCCGCCGCGGGCTCGCGCTCGTCCGCCGCGACGGGCAGGCGCACGATGAACTCGCTGCCTTGCCCGAGCCCCGGGCTCGTCGCTTCGATGCTCCCGCCGTGGAGGGCGACCAGATCGCGGACGATGGTCAGCCCGATACCGAGGCCGCCGGGCGCCCGATCGAGGCTGCGCTCCGCCTGATGGAACAGGTCGAAGACATGGGGCAGCATCTCCCTGGCGATACCGATCCCGTCGTCGCGGACGCGCAGCTCCACCTGATCGCCGCGCTGCTCGACCGTCACCGCGATGTGGCCCCCGAGGTCGGTGTACTTGCACGCGTTGGTGAGCAGATTGACGAGGATCTGCTCGAGGCGGACGGCGTCCCCGAGGACGTGGACGGCGGCCGTCGGCAGCGTGAGCCGGATCTGGTGCCGCCGCGCCTCGATCTGCTCGCGTGTCGACTCCACGGCGCGCGTCACGGCGGCCTTGACGTCGACCCGCTCCTTGCGGAGCTCGATCTTCCTCCGGGTGATGCGTGACACGTCGAGCAGATCGTCCACGAGGCGCATCAAGGTCCTCGTTTGCCGCGCGATCACCTCGACGTGCTGGTCCGGCGGCCCGCCGCGGCTCCGCCGCCGGAGGAGCTCCACGGCCACGCAGATCGGCGCCATGGGGTTGCGCAGCTCGTGCCCGAGCATGGCCAGGAACTCGTCCTTCCGGCGATCCGCGTCGGCCAGCGCGTCCTCGCTGCGCTTGCGCTCGGTGATGTCCAGGGACGAGCCGACGAACCCGAGGAACGCTCCGGCGGCGCCGAAGCGCGGGGCGCCCTGCGTCACGACCCACCGGCTCTCGCCGTCCCGGCGGAGCATCTGGCACTCCAGCGTGAACGGCTCGCGCGTCTCGATCGATTCGGCGCACGCGCTCGCGACGAGCGGGCGCTCTTCCGCGTGGACCGCGTCGAGCCAGCCGTCCCCCAGCTCCTCGTCGAGGGAGCGCCCCGTGAAGCGCAGCCACGTCGTGTTGACGTACTCGCACCCTCCGGAGGGCCCGCACATCCAGATCATCATGGGGGCGCAGTCGGCGAGGGAGCGGAAGCGCTGCTCGCTCTCGCGGAGGCGCTCGACGTCCTCGGCGACCTGGCGGCGCAGCCTGGCGATCTCGATGCGACCGCCGACCCGCGCGAGCAGCTCGCGGACCGAGAACGGCTTCACGAGGTAATCGTCCGCGCCCGCCTCGGCGCCGTGCACGCGCGACGCTTCCCCGGATCGGGCCGAGAGGAGCACCACGGGGACGAGCCGTGTCGTCGGATCGGCGCGCAGCGCCTGGAGGAGGCCGAACCCGTCGAGCCCGGGCATCATGACGTCGGTGAGCACGAGATCGGGCGCGCGCGCGCGCGCGGCGCAGAGCGCCGCCTCGCCGTTCTCGACGGCCTCGACGGTCCACCGCGTCGCAAGGACGTCCCGGAGGTAGCTCCGCATGTCCGGGTTGTCCTCGACGAGCAGGACGTGGCCGGCCGGGCCCTCCGCCGGGCGCTCGTCTCCCGCGCTTGCCGGTGACCCGAGCGGCAGCTCCGCCGACGGCGCGGGCCCGGAGACCCACTGCGACGCTTCCTCCACGAACGCCTGGACCGTCACGGCCGTCATGCCGAGCTCCCGCTCGGCGCCGATGCGCTCCGCAGGCACGTGCGCGGATCCGGCGGGGATGCGGACGGTGAACGTGCTGCCACGACCGACCTCGCTCGTCGCCTGGACGTCGCCCATGTGGAACCGGACAAGCTCCCGCACGAGCGCGAGGCCGATGCCGGAGCCCTCGTGGCTCCGCCCGCGCGCCCCCTGGATCCGGTGGAAGCGCTCGAAGATCCGGGGGAGCTCGTCGGCGGGGATCCCCGTCCCCGTATCGCGGACCTCGAGGAGCACGTGGTCGCCGCCCCACCGGAGCGCGATCGCGATCTCGCCCTCGAACGTGAACTTGAACGCGTTCGAGACCAGGTTGAGGACGATCTTCTCCCACATCTCGCGATCGACGTAGACGCGCTCCGGGAGCGGCGGGCAGTCCACGACGAGCCGGAGCCCCGCCCGCTCCGCGGCCGCGCGGAACGCGCTCGCCACCTCGGCGGTCAGCGCCGAGAGGTCGAGCGCCTCGTAGGAGACCTGCATCCGGGCGGCCTCGATCCGGGCGAAGTCGAGCAGGGTGTTCACGAGCTTGAGGAGCCGCCGCGCATTGCGGCGCGCGAGCTCGACGAGCTCGCGCTGCCTGTCCGTGAGGCCGCCGGGCGCGCTGGTCAGGAGCTCGTCGATCGGGCAGAGCATGAGCGTGAGCGGCGTCCGGAACTCGTGGCTCACGTTCGAGAAGAACCTGGTCTTGAGCTCGTCGAGCCGGCTGAGCTGCTCGTTCGCCATGCGGAGCTGCTCGTTCGCGCGCTGGATCTCCTGCGCCCGGAGGAAGACCTCGGCCTCGACCCGCTCCGCCCGCGTCTTCAGCTCCTCCGTGCGCCGGGACTGCTCGAGCCCGCGCTGCTTCAGCTGGACGAACTCGGTCACGTCCTCGACGCGGTGGATGATGTACGCGACCGTGCCATCCGGCCCCAGGAGGGGCGAGTTCAAGGCGCTCCAGTACCGTTCCTCGAAGCCGCCTCCCTCCTCTTCAGGGCGCGGGATGTCGTATTTCTGCACGGCCATGCTGTCCGGAGCGCGCATCTGGATCACTCGCTCGATCGAGGCGCGCAGGTTCCTCGTGCCGGTCGCGTGCGGATCGTCCGGATTGTCCGGGAAGACATCGAAGATGTGGCGACCCAGGAACTCCTCGCGCCGGATGTTCGCAGCCCGGAGATAGGCATCGCTCACGGCAACGACCGTGAAATCCGGACGGAACACGACGTAATTTCCCGGGATCCCCTCGAAAATGGCGCGGAAATCGGCGCTCGCGGGCAGCGCCTGCTCGCTCTCCGATCGCTGATGCGGCTTCGTGCTCGAGATGAGGCTCGTGGACATGGGCAGATCTTCGGGAGAAGACCTGGTGCACGAGATCGCCTATCGCTACCCGGATCTCCGCGCTCCCGCGACGCTCGGTCGCAGCAGTGAGCTCGGCGCCGGCTCGCCGCTGACGGGCGCCGCTTCGGGCTCCTCGGGCGCGGGCTCCATGATGCGCGCGATCCAAGACAGCCCCTCCACGTTCTCCAGCGTGATCTTCGCGACCATCATGATGGGCACCGACAGCAGCGCACCCGCCGGCCCCCAGAGCCAGCCCCAGAAGAGCATGCCGATCAGGACGGCGAGCGGCGACAGGCCCAGGGTCCGCCCCAGCACGCGCGGCTCGAGCACGTTGCCCACCAGCAGGTTGATCAGCAGGTACCCGATGGCCACGAGGGCCGCGGTGCCGGGGCCCTGGCTGGCCAGCGCGGCGAGCACGGCCGGGATCGTCGCGACCGCCGCGCCGATGTTGGGGATGAAGTGCAGGACGAACAGGCTCGACGCCAGGAGGAGCGCCAGGTCCACGCCCAGGAGGACCAGGAGCACATAGGCGAGGACGGCGACGAGCAGGCTCGTCAGCGTCTTCACCACGAGATATTTCTTCACCTCCCGCACGATGCGATCGACGTGCTCGAGGCCGCGCGCAGGGGTCGAGAGCAGCCGCCGCACCTTCGCGCCCGCGCCGGCGCCCTCGCAGAGCGCGAAGAACACGACGAGGAGCACCACCCCGAGGCTCGACGCCGCGCTGGCGACCGTGACCGCGGCCCCGCCGAGGAGGGGGACCAGGGACGCCGTGTGCAGCGTGCGCGAGAGGAACTCCGGGTTCACCGGGAAGCCGCGCTCCGTGAGCGTCACGGCGAGCGCTTCGGTCATCGAGGACATCCGGACCAGGTAGACCGGCACCTTCTCCTCCAGCTCCACCCCGGCGATGGTGACCACCGCCCCGACGAAGACCAGGATCGCCAGATCGACCACGAGCGCGGCCAGCGCCCCTAGGGCCGCGGGCAGCCCGCGGCGGGTCACCCAGGTCGCGATGGGCGACGAGATCGCCGCGAGCGCGACGCCGAACAGCACCGGCACGAGGAACGGCTCCGCGTAGCGCAGCCCCACGATGACGACGACCGCCGCCGCCGCGACCACGATCATCTGAGCTCGACGAGACATCGTGAAGATCCCCATGCCCAACCTCGCTGCTGACGGGCTCTCGCGTCACCTCCGCTCCGGTGGAGCGGAGCGCGGCGCAGCCTCCTCGAGTAAGAGCAAGGGATGCGCCACGCTCCGTCCCGCCCCGAGCCGCGGCGCGACGGCGTGGATCGCTATCGCGCCGACACCCGGGCATCGCCGACTTGCCCGCCGTTCAGCGGCACCGAGCCGTGCTGGGCGGCGTCGGTCTTCGGCGTCGTCCCGGTGACGTACGCCTTGACCGCCTCGACGAGGAACCTGAGCCCGGCCGCGCCTTCGTTGTCCCAGTACTCGCCCTCGCGCGGGCTCACGTGGATGAGCGCGAGGGAGGGATCGTCCTTGCCCTGCGGGAAGAACACCTTCGCCTCCTCCGACCACAGCGCCTCGATCTTCGTCCGACTCCGCACGATCGAGGCGCGGCCCGACAGCGACAGGAAGCGGCGCCCCTCCTGGAGGGTCACATTCACCTCCGGCTGCGACTCGATCTCATCGACCTTGCCCGAGTCGATGCTCGTCATGAACCAGACGTCCCCGGTGTCGCTGTCGACCTTCATGAGCGCCATCGGACGCGCCCGCAGCGCCCCCTGGCTGGCGTGCGTGACGAGCATGGCAGTCCGGAACTTCTTGAGGATCTCCAGCAGCTTCTCCCGCGATCCAGTTTCCATGGTTTCCTCCATCGAGCTCGGGCCTCAGTGCGAGATCCGGACCATGGCCGGGCGCGGGGTGGAGGGCGCGGATCATGGCTCTGCCGTGCCGCACCGAGCGTGCGTTCGAGGCATTCCGCCACAGCGGCTGGCGCGGCCCGCTGCGCCCGCGCAGCGCTGGAGCTGGGGGAGCGGGGAGGGGAGAGGACCGAGGGCGGGCGAAGCTACGCTGCGCGGGCGAGCACGAGCGCCCCGATCACGAGCACGAGGAGCGCGAGCGCGCCGGCGACCACCAGCGCCACCTTGCCCCACGCGATGGGCGCCGTGCCTGTGACGTGGCTCGCGTCCTGACCGTGAACGACGGCGCGGTAGCTGCGCCCCTTGTAGCGGTAGGCGAGCACGTACGACGGCAGCGCCAGCCGGCGCGTCTCGAGCGCGTGCAGGAGCACCGCCACGTGCACGTTGCGGAACGTGGACCCCGGGATCACGCCTCGCGTCAGGGCGTCCTCCGCGCTGGCGGCGATCCGCTCGCTGACGATCTTGCGCGCCGCCGAGCGCTGCGCGTCGAACTGCTCCAGCACCGCGTCGGGCGGGCCGAGCTGCTGCTCTGTCCGGTGCGCGGCAGGCACCGCCCGGTCGAGCCGGAAGTACGGCGCGAGCTCCCGGGCCTCGTCGAGCGAGAGCCCGCGGGAGGCGGACAGGAGCAGGTTGCGGAACGGCAGCTGCGTCTGTCCGGCGTGCGGGGCCCAGCTGCTCAGCCGGGCGCCGGCGTTCGAGTCCGCCGTCCAGCTCACCACGGCGTCCGCGCTGACGAGCCAGCCCGCCCACCAGATCGGGCGCAGCCCCTCCACGGTCGCCGCGCGCGAGAGATCCGACGGCCGGAAGAAGCCGAGCGTCGACATCCACCGCCGCAGCGCCTGATCGGCCTGATCGGGGGGCACCCCGAACGGGAGCAGCCAGTCGGCCTGATCGATCGGGTCGACCGGCTGCTCGATCCGCGTGACGGCGCCGCAGAAGCGGCACTTCGGCGCCTGCGCCTCGGCCGAGTACGAGACCGCGGCGCCGCACTCGGTGCACCGCAGCACCTGCACCGCCTGCGGGGCCGGGGCGCGGCCCTGCGGCGCGGCGAGGCCGCAGACGGCGCAGCGCAGGTCCCCCGGCTCCAGCGGCCCCTGGCAGCGCGCGCAGCACGGCCCCGTGGCGCTCGTGGTGGCCGAGGCGACGTCCATGCTCGCGCTCATCGCGTCCCTCCGGTCGGTGTGGGGCTGCTCCCGGGGCGGACGCGCTCGGTCGGCGCGGGGGCGGCGGCGGGGGCGGGCGGCCGCGCGGCGCCGCGCCGTTCGGCCGGATCGCGGCCCCGGTCGCGCGCCGCGGCGAGGAGGAACGGCGCCGCGATCAGCGCGATCACGAGCACGACGGCGAGGGCGATCTTGATCCAGGAGAGGGGGGCCTTGCCGTGGATCGCGCCGGTCTGGCCGTTGATGAGGACGCGGAAGGGCGGCTTCTGCGGGTCGTGCCGCAGGGCGAGCACCCAGAGCGGCACATAGAGCAGCTCGAGCGTCTCGCGGTCGAGGCGCGTCTCGTGCGTCAGGCCGTGGTGGCTGTCTCCGGGCATGAAGCCCGAGAGGTCGCGGCCGATCTTCTCCAGCGCCTCCCGCCGCGCGAGGCCGTAGCACTCGGCCTGGGTCATCGTCGGCTCCTCGGCGATCCAGCCGCTGAGCACCGCGGGCGTGTAGCGCCGCATCGTGCGGAGGTCGAACGGCTCGATCGCCTCGAGCTCGGCGTTCGGGACGGCGCGAGACGCCACGACGAGCACGTCCATGACGTAGGTCGCGTGCTGGCCTTCGAGGTGCCGGTGCTCGGTTCTCGTGACGACGCGCGTCCGGGTGACGCTGTTCCCCTTGTCGTCGGTCGTCGTGTACGTCTCGGTTTCCTGGTAGTCCTCGCCGATCTGCGCCGCGTAGCGCGTCTGCGCCATCGCCGAGTACAGGTAGGCGGGCGTGTAGACGCCGCGGATCGCGTCGATCGTCGCCGTCTTGACGCTGGACTGCACGAAGAAGCTCCGCTTTCCCAGCCACGCCTTGACCGCGCCCTGCGCGCTCTCCCGGGTCGTGGTGAACCCCACGACGAAGTGCGGCGACGGCCGATCATGGGAGGGCGGCCGCTCCACCACCGACGGCGAGGCGCAGTAGGGGCACACCGCGGTACGCTGGTCCGCTTCGACGCGCAGCGAGGCGCCGCAGGTCTCACATTCGAGTTGCACCGGCGCCCGAGAGAACCGCACCGGGGGACGCGGCGTCAACAGGGAAGGGGGCGCGCGGCCGACAATCGCGCCCAGGGCACGAAGCGCGCGCCACCATCGGTCACCAACGTGAACGTGGTCGTGGTCGTGAACGTGGTCGTGGTCGTGGTCGTCAACGGTAAGCCGTGAACGACCACGACCACGTTCACGACCACGACCACGTTCGGATGTCGGATAACGCGGAGCGAGTCTTGGTTAACAGGGAACGGGCGGCGGCCGGCTCCCGAGGTCGGCGGGAGATGCCGAGTCGCCGGTGTCCCGCTGCGGTGTCTGCCGCATCAGCGGAGACAGCGAGCTCCGCGCCCAGCGCCTGACCGCGGCGTCCGGCCAGGGCTGCCACCGGGGGCTGGCCTGCGGCGCGCGAGCCGCCGCGGCGGATGCGCGCGGGGCGCGCGCCCCGGTGCGCAGGCGCGGCGCGGGCCGCGGCTCGTCGAGGAACCGGAGGAGATCGGGGGCGAGATCGCTCACCGCTTCCCGGTGCGGGTAGTGCCCCGCCCTGGCGAAGCGCCGCACGGCCGCGCCTTCGATGTAGCGGTCGATGTCCGCCGCGTGGCGCGCCGGGATCACCTGATCGCGCTCGCCCCAGTAGACGGCGAGCGGCGGTATCTCGGGGAGCCGATGAGCGATGTCCATGAGGTGATGGCGCTGGCCGCGCAGATCGATCGCGTGGCGGAGCGTGCGCGACAGGGCGCGCGCCGTGCCGGGCCGCGCGTTCATCCGGGCGAGGTGCCTGCGCTCTTCCGCGTTGAAATCGCCGCCGAGCACCAGCACCCCCGCGTGCGTGCCGACGCCCATGAGCACCGGCGCGGCCAGCTCGATCAGCCCGGTCACGGCGGCGAGGCGCAGCGGCAGCGCGACCTCCGTCCCGATGCCGCCCGCGGCGACCAGCCCGACGCGGTGGATGCGCCCTGGCCGCTCGGTGGCCACGCACATTGCAATGCTGCCGCCGAACGAGTGCCCCACCAGATCGAAATCGCCGAGCCGGAGGGCACGGATCCATTCAGCGACCACGCCCGCATACCACGCGACCGTATAGGGCGCGTCGGGCCGAGCCGAGTCGCCATGGCCGGGCAGGTCGAGCGCGACGACCCGGCGCCCTGCCGCCGCGAGCGCGGGGGCGAGGCGGTTCCAGGTCCGACAGCTGTCGGACAGGCCGTGTACCAGGACCACGGGGCGCTGGTCCGCGCCGCCGTTCCGGGAGGGGGTCCACTCTTGCCAGTGGACCTCGCCAGCAGAAAGGACGCGAACATGGCTGCGACACGTGACCGACATGTTCTTCATCAAGAGTTCGCACGAAGTGCCGCGTCTGTCCAGATTGCACGGATGAGATGGGGAGCTCGGGGGGACGCCGCGAAGCGAGCTTCGCGTCCGGTGTGGGTTTTGCAGCGCTGGCGTACGCCATGCTGGGCGCATTCGAGTGATCCCGGGAGGGCGGCCGCCCTGCCTCCTCCCTGGCTCGGCGTGTCCTTGCCGCAGTCGGCCGCTTTGTCATCCCACCTCGGTGCTGCGTTCGATGCCCTGGCCGGGCCGCCCTGCTGGCGCACGGACAGAATTAAACTTCATGGTTACTTGTTGACATCGCGCTCTACTTGAGACGAGTCTCGCCGCATCGGAAGACATACGCTGGCGGGCTTGCTCTGTTGTGAGAGCGAACGCTGTTTCCACGCGCGCCGCGGGGGGCGGATCTGGAGGCTGAGGGAATACAGGTATGCCCTGCGCCAGATCCGACGCGCTGGGTGACTCCGTCGATATGGGCATCATTCCCCAGGAGTGGCCGAATCGACATGATGCGATTTGCCAGCCTGCGCCCCCAGGCTGTGCGCATCGTGGCGAGAGGCGCGATTGCAATTCGTGGCTGCATTGTGTTCGCGCTCATTGCCGGTGTCGCTGGCGCCTTCATTGGACGTGCCGCTCCGCGCGACGCGCCAAGCGCACAGGCGGCCGCCCAGGTGCGGCTGCTCATCAACGCCGCCGTCGAACGGTCAGCAAGGCCAGCCCGCCGCGCTCCTCGGGGGCCAACCTCGCGCTCGACCGCCGCGGCAGCGCCCCTCGTCCCAGAGGACGGGGCAAGAAGAAGAGGAGTTCCATGCAGCGCTCGACCGTCTCCCGTGCCCGAATCGGGACGAGGCGCCGCCACCGGGCGATAACGAGAGACGTGGGGCGGCCGCTGTGCCAGCCTGAACCCCGTGGTGTCAGGCCGCGCAAGGTCGAGCCGCGAGCGGGCGTGGAGCGCGAACAGGCGCTCCCCGAGCCCTCCCGCAGCGGCATCGCGATGGACCGAGCGGCCCTCACCCCCGCGAACCGCACGAGATGACCGAGATGCGAGACCTCGAGAGAATTGCACAGGATGCGCGGGCGATGCTGCGCGAGGCGGCTGACGCGGCGACCTCCGCGCGCCGCGTCGTCCGTCACGTCCTCGAGGGGCTCGAATCCATCATCGCGCTCCGCGCCTCCGCCGGAAGCGCGCAGGACATCCATCGCGTGCGGGAGCTGGTCGACGATCTCCGCGCCGCGCGGAGGTCGGCGGGCATCTCGTTGTGTGCGGCGCAGCGCACCGCGGACGACGCGCTCCACGCGCTCGGCGGGGAGTCGCCCGGCGATCGAGCGCGGACTCGAGCCCGCGACCGCGCCGAGCTGAAGGGTCGGCACAACTCGCACCATCGACGGATCGGGCGAGCGTCCCGAGCGCGGACGCCGCGACCGTCCGACCTGAAGCGCGAGCGCCATGGCGACGCTGCCCGCGCGCGACGACCTCCTCGAGCGCGCGATGCGGCCCCGGCATGAGCGTACCCCTCCGGCGCCCGGCGACCGTCGAGGCGACGTAGCGCCCATGCGTGACGCGAACGAGCACAGCGCCTGCGTGGACGCCTGGATGGAGCGGGCAGCTCGGGGCGCGCCGCTCGACCGCCTCATCCAGCTCTTCGAACGAGCGTTCAACGCCCTGTGGTGGCGCGCCCACGTCACCCTCGGGGAGGTCACGCTCGGCGCCATCGTGGATCGCGTTCTCTACTATGCCTCCGAGCGATCCCCGGTCCTCTCGTCGCTCAGGATGGAGTCGGCCGGGATCTGCTGCGTGGAGCTCCAGGAGCGCGCCGGGGGCGTGCGTCGCGACCAGATCGAGGAGGGGCTCCGGTTCATCCTGGTGGAGTTCCTCACGGTCCTCGGAAACCTGACGGCGGAGATCCTCACGCCGGCGCTCCACGCGGAGCTCTCGAAGGTCGCGCAGGAGGAGGCGGGCGGGATCGAGAGAGCGTCGGAGAGCGCGCCCGGGATCTCCGAGGGCGAGGACGGCGAGGAAGTGGAGCCATGACGAAGAAGACGGCCATCGCGCGCATCGAGACGGGGGTGCGAAACCTGGATGCGCTGTTCGGGGGGGGGCTGCCGAAGGGCTCGATCGTCGTCGTCGCCGGCCCGCCGGGCGCGGGCAAGACGATCCTCACCCAGCAGATCTGCTTCCACAACGCCTCGGCCAGGACCCGGGTCCTCTACTTCAGCACGCTCTCGGAGCCGACCGCGAAGACGCTGCGCTACCTGAATCAGTTCGACTTCTTCGACGCCGGGAAGATCGACGGGGGAATCCAGTTCGTCGACCTCGGCGCCATCCTCCGGACGAAGGGCCTCGACGGCGCCTCCAGGCTCGTCATGGATCACGTCAAGAAGGTCAAGCCATCCGTGGTCGTCATCGACAGCTTCAAGGTCTTCGACGACCTCGCCAAGTCCAAGGAAGAGCTCCGGAAGTTCGGCTACGAGCTCGCGATCCACCTCATGGCGTGGGAGACCACCACCTTCTTCCTCGGAGAGTTCGGGCAGAGCGACATCGAGACCAACCCCCTGTTCTCGATCGTCGACGGGCTGATCATGATCAACCAGCGCCAGGAGTCCGGCGAGCAGCGGCGGGTCATCCAGATCGTCAAGATGCGCGGCACCGACCACAGCCGCGAGGAGCACTCGTTCGCCATCACGCGGGCCGGCATCGACGTGTTCGCGCCCCGCCTCACCATCCACCGGGCGGCCGTCGAGGGCAAGGAGCCGCGCCTGAGGACGGGCATCTCGAGGCTCGACGAGCTCCTCGGAGACGGGATCCCGCGTGGCTCCACCCTCCTCATCGCCGGCGTGGCGGGGACCGGCAAGACGGTGCTCTCGCTCGAGTTCATCTACCGCGGCGCGAAGGCCGGCGAGAAGGGGATCTTCTTCTCCTTCGAGGAGAGCGAGGCGCGGCTGCGCGCCACCGCCCGTGGCCTCGGCTGGGACCTCGACGCCGAGATCGAGCGCGGGATGGTCGAGATCGTCTTCATCCCGCAGCCCGACATCCTGGTGGAGGGGCACCTGCTCATGCTCAGCGAGCGGATCCTCGGCATGAAGGCGCGGCGCGTGGTCGTCGATTCGGTCTCGGTCTTCCTGCACAAGGTCAGGGACCCGCAGGTAGACCGAGAGAAGGTCTTCCAGCTCGCCAGCGTCATCCACAACGCGCAGGCGGTCGGCTTCCTCGCCACCGACATCCCCTACGGCACCAACCAGATCAGCCGCTTCGGCGTCGAGGAGACCGTGGTCGACGGGGTCATCCTCCTCTCCTCGACGGAGGAAGGGCTCGAGCGCCAGCGCTACATCGAGATCTACAAGCTCAGGAACACCGCCCACCTCAGGGGCCGGCACAGCGTCCACATCGGCCCGGGCGGGCTCATCGTCTATCCCCGTTACAACGCGGAGGCGGCGTTCGGCGAGCCGCCGCCCCCCCTGGACACGGCGCGGCGCCTGCCCTCCGGCGTGCCCGGGCTCGACGGGCTGCTCGGCGGAGGGCTGCTCGAGCGCAGCGTCACGCTCCTCTCCGGGAGCGCGGGCATCGGGAAGAGCACCCTGTCGATGCAGTTCCTCCTCGAAGGCTGCCGCCGCGAAGAGCCGGGGCTCTACGTCGCCCTCGAGGAGGGGCCCGCGCAGATCATCAGGACCGCGGAGGCGCTGGGGCTGCCGCTCCAAGAGGCGATCGAGAAGGGGCTCGCCGAGGTCATCTATCTCTCGCGGGAGCGCGTCCGCCCGAGCCAGCTCCTCTCGCTCCTGACCGACAAGATCCGCACGCAGAAGACGCGTCGATTCGTCCTCGACAGCGTGAGCCACCTCGCGGCCGAGGGCATCGCGGAGGACGAGCTGCGGCAGCTCCTCTACGCGCTGATCACGCGGTTCAAGGCGCTCGGCGTGACCACCCTGCTCACGCTCGAATCGAGCGCGATGTACTCCAGCGAGACCGTCACCGACCGCAGGTTCTCTCCGGTGGCCGACAACCTCGTCGTGCTCCGGTACACGCTCCTGCCGGGCGAGATCAGGCCGACCCTCATGGTCGTGAAGACGCGCGGCAGCGAGCACGATTTCGGCGCCTACCACTTCACCGTGGGGAAGGGTGGCGCCCGGATCGGGCGGCGCGCTGACCTGGGTGCCCCTCTGGCGGCGAACAACATCGAGCGCCGGAGGCGAGCGAAGAAATAGGGGGCGGGGATGAGCGCTGGCCGCCGGACGAAGGAGCCGCCGAGAGCACACCGGGAAGAGGCGAGGAGCGACGACGCGCGCGGGGAGCAGGAGCCGGCGCGGCGCGGCGGCGAGGCTCCGGCCGCCGGAGGCCTCGAGCGCGCGTACCCTCGCGTCCTGTACCTCTACGAGATCAGCAAGCAGCTCACGCGCTTCGAGGGCGCCGAGCGGACCGTGCCGTCGGTCCTCGCGACCCTCGCGCGGGCGCTCCCCCTCCGCACCGCGCTCGTCCTCCTGGAGGTCCCGGGTCGCCCCGGGGTCAAGACCATCGTCTGGAGCGCCGAAGGTGTCGGCGCCGATCGACTCCAGGCAGCCAGGTCCCATGCCGCGACCTCGTACGCTTACCTCACCGGCTCGGAGGCCGCGCGGCCGGCCGATCTGGACGGCGAGCCGGCCGCGACGAACGCGCCCTCCGGACAGCCTGCCGGGGCTCCGCGGGCCGAGGCAGAGGAGCGCGGGAGCTTCCTCGTCCTCCCTCTCGTCATCGACCGCGGGCCGATCTTCGGCGTTCTCCAGATCGAGGGCGCCGCCCGTCTGGAGGAGCCGGATCTCGTGTTCATGAACGCGGTGGTCAACCAGCTCGCGATCGCGCTCGATCGCCAGGCGATCATCGACGCCAAGCAGGCGGCCGCGGAGGCGGCGCGAGCAGCGGCCCAGCGGAGGCAGGCCGAAGCCGACGAGCAGCGGGCCCTCGCCGAGGCGCTGCGGCAGCGCTACGAGGCGCTGGTGGACAACCTCGATCGAGCGTTCGTCTGGGAGGCCGACGCGCGCACGCTCCAGGTCCTCTACGTGAGCGCGCGGGCCGAGGAGCTCCTCGGCTATCCGCGCGCGCGGTGGCTCGCGGAGCCCGACTTCTGGAGCCGTTGCGCCGAGCCGGACGATCGCGGCGAGCTCGAGCAGGCGCTCCGGAGGACGCTGGCCGCCGAGCGGGACCAGCGCTGCGACCACCGCTGTCGGACGGCGGACGGCCGCGTGCTCTGGCTCCACACCGGCATGCACCTGGTGAAGGACAGCGCCGGCGCGCCTCGGCTTCAAGGTGTCTCGATGGACGTCACCCCCGCGAAGGAGGTCGAGGCGAGGGTCCGTGAGCAGCTCGAGTTCACGCGGGCGGTGACCGGCAGCATCGGCGAGGGCGTGATCGCGATGGATCGCGAAGGGCGGATCACCTTCTTCAACCCCGCGGCCGAGCGCTTGCTCGGCTGGACGACGGAGGAGGTCGTGAGGCGGCGCGTCCAGGAGGTCGTCCGGTTTCGACGCGCGGATGGGACGTCCGTACCTGACGAGGATCACCCCGCGCTGCGGGCGATCCACACGGGCGAGCCGGTCCGGAGCGACGAGGACGTGGTTTCACGCCGGGACCGAGCGGCCTTGCACGTCAGCTGCACGTTCGCCCCTCTGCAGCGAGCAGGGCAGATCTCGGGGGCGGTGCTCGTCTTCCGGGATATCATGGAGGTGAAGCGAGCCGAGCAGGTGCAGCGATTGTTCGCGGAGGTCAGCGCGGTCCTCGCCTCCTCGCTCGACTACGCGGAGACGGTCTCCTCGGTGGCGCGCCTGTCGGTGCACGCCCTGGCCGATCTCTACTTCGTCGACCTGGTCGACGAGAACGGCCGTGTCGAGCGCCTCGCGCCGACGTCTGCCGATCCCGCGAAGCAACGGCTGACCGAGCGGATGGAGGATTTCGCCCAACGACCGGGCAGGGAGACCCCGCAGGCGAAGGTGATGCGGACCGGCGAGCCGCTCCTCATCCCTGAAATCACCGAGTCTGCCGTGGGGGCCGCCGCCCACGATCCGGGCCATCGAGGGTCCCTCCGCGCAGGAGGCTCGGGAGCGGTGATGGTGGTGCCGCTCGTGGCCCGCGGGCGGACGATCGGCACGCTCACGTTCGTGACGGCGGAGCCGAGCCGCCGCTACTCCGCCGCCGATCTGGTGGTGGCCGAGGAGGTGGCGCGCCGGGCCGCCACGGCCGTGGAGAATGCGCGCCTGTACCAGCACGCGCAGCGCGCCATTCGCACGCGGGACGATTTCCTCGCCATCGTCTCTCACGATCTCAAGAATCCGTTGAGCGCCATCTTGACGGCCGCGGCTCTCCTCATGCGGACATTGCCGGCCGACGAGGAAGGAGCGCACGACAGGAGGAAGGCCGAGGTCATTCTCCTCGCTGCGCAGCGGATGCTCCGGATCATCGGTGATCTGCTCGACGTCGCCGCCATCGAGGCGGGTCGGCTGTCGGTGGAGAAGCGGAGGCACGCGGCGGGCGCGCTCGTCCACGACGCGATCGAGATGGAGCGGGCGCTGGCGACGCAGAAGCACCTGGTGCTCGAGGGCGAGATCCGCGGCGGGGGCGACTTCGAGGTGCTCTGCGATCGCGAGAGGGTCCTCCAGGTCTTCGCGAACCTGATCGGCAACGCGATCAAGTTCACCGCGGAGGGAGGGGCCATCACGGTCCGAGCGGAGCCACGTGGCGACGAGGCGCTCTTCGCCGTGACGGACACGGGGGCGGGGATCCACGCCGACGAGCTCCCTCACATCTTCGATCGTTTCTGGCAGGTGGCGGAGACCGCGCGTCTGGGGACCGGGCTGGGGCTCACCATCGCGAAGGGCTTCGTGGAAGCCCTCGGCGGGAGGATCTGGGCGGAGAGTCAGCTCGGCGCTGGCGCCACGTTGTTCTTCACGCTCCCCCTCGCCCGGCCGGAGGGAGCCGCCGCCGGAGGGAGCCGCTAGAGCGGCGGTCACCCGCTTCGGATACGGGCCCATCTCGACGTTTTCGGTGCTCAGCGCACTGGAGTGCGCTTCCGCGCCGAAAACGCCGATCTGGACCCGTCTCCTGTGCGGCTGACCGCCGCTCTGCGACGCTCGTACCAGGCTCAGCTGAAAACCGCTCTAGAGAACGTCGTCCCGCGACCCGGGCCGCGCGAGGTGGCAGCTCGGCCCGCTCTCCCCGGCTCTCGCGCCCCCGCGCCGCTCGGCCGCGACGGCCCCAAGAGCCACCCCCAGAAGAGCATCCCGAGGTGGCGCGGCGTCGGCGGGGGCGCGCGGCGCGGCGTCACCTGCCATCCAGCCTCGATGGCGCGCCCGATGCCCTGCCGCCCCCACTGGCGCACGGACAGAATTTGTACTCCTGGTCACCCATTGACGCCGCGCTCGACTGAGAAGAGTCTCGAGTGGTGCGGCTCGTCAGCGAACCTGCGGCGAGCCGCGGGGCGTGAGCTTAACTCTACTGCGGGAAGTCGGGCTGGGAGGCAAACCGCCATGACGCCAAGGGCGCCAAGAAACCAGGGAAATAGGAGGCGAAAATGCCGGGACGGCCCTTGCTATCTCCTCTTGGCGGCCTTGGCGTCATGGCGGCCTGCCTGCTGATCTGGGGCAACCTCCAGCAATAGTGTTAAGGTGGGCATTGCACCATGCAGAGGCTCCCTATGATAGCGTCGTATCCATGCGGGCAGATGCTCCCTGACGATATGGCGGTCAGCTCAACCGTCGGACCAGTTTTGCGACTGGAGGCGACATGAAGGCTAGTGTAGTTCTGATCTGTGGCTTCGTTGCTGCGTGCAACTACGACATGGGTGAGTGCTACCTTCGGGATGGTCGTGGTGAGGGCGTCGGCGCAGGCATCATCACCCCGGGTGGGGCCGGAGGCTTCGGAGATGCGCCACCGGATCCGCAAGACGAGCTGGAGCGTTCCGAGTGCAGTGAAGCCGTTGAGGCAGCAGCCCAGGTGAATTGCGCATCCCCCGGCAGCAATACGTGCGTAGACCAGTGCGAGGCGATCGGCGCCTACTGCGTTCATCACGCTTCGCATCCGTATAGTCCGAGCAGCGGAGTTGGCGATCTATACTGGTGCAAGGGTGGAAAACCCACGTGGACATGCTCTTATCAGTACCCAAATGAAGACAACTGCACTATCATCAATCCAATTGGAACTTGGCTTTGTCGATATCAGTTTGACAAGTAGAGGACGGGCGAATGATGCGTGAGCGGCAAGCGGCGCAGGCGCTCTCTGAGGGGCTTAACTGTCTCTCTGCGATCGTGGAGTCGCTCGACGTCGATGCGCCGGTGTCCGAGCTCCCGACGAATGAATGGTTAAATACTCTGTGCGCGATGGGAGACGCCTTCGATGCGATTCTATCTAGAGAGGTGACGACGACGCTAGTCGTGCGGCAGGCTGACTGTGACTTCGTCCGAAGGTTGGTCGGCTTGGTGCTGGAGTGGACGACTACGCGCCAGCCTCCACAAGAGCTGCGGACGATGATCGAGTCTATTTTGAAGATCTTCGATCGTCGCGGCACCGAATCTGCTCCTGATACGCAGAAGTGACGAGGCGCCCGCCAGCGTAAGAGCTCGCTCGCGACACTGCCTACTCAGGAAAGCGCAGCGTCTCCACGGCGACGCCATCCTCTCCGGTCGTCATGGTGCCGTCATGGCTCCAGCTCGTGCCGCCTGGGCCCGGCAGGCCCAGCTCGAAGGTGACCCCCTCCAGCGTGAGCTGGTCCTCGTCCAGGTGGGCGATCCCGATCACGTCGCCGCCGCGCCCGGGGCCGCCGTAGCCGCCGTCGGCGCCGTCGCCGCCGCGGCCCCCCTCGCAGGCCCGCGCTCCGTCGCGGCCGTCGCCGCCCGGCGCGCCTCGCCCAGGTTTGCCACCTTGCTGGGGCGGCCCTCCGTGGCCTCCCCGCCCGCCGGCGGGCGCCTTGATGACGCTGTCCCGGACCGTCACCCTGGCGTGCAGCACAGCGAGGCCGATCGACGGCGAGCCGTTCCCGCCGCCTCGACCCCCTCGGCCGCCACAGCCGCCCGCGCCTCCAGAGCCGCCGCTAGCCCCTCCCTTGTCCGCCGCCGCGCACACGGCGAGCCCACCGCGCCGGCCGCCGCCCCCGCCTCCGCCCTGGCCCGGCATGCCCCTGCCGCCGTCCGTCCCCTTGTCGCCCTCCCATCCCGTCTCGGTGAGGCGCCCGATGCCCTGGCCGGCCGCCCCCACCGTTCCCGGGGACCCGGAGAGCCCGGACCGGCCGTTCTCGCAGACGCTGTCCTCGCGCTCCGCGTCGCCGCCGAGGCCCGAGGTCGGGTCGGACGCCGGCACCGGGTCACCGGTGTCCCCGTCCTCGGCCCGCGCGGGAAGCCCATCACCGCCTTTGCCACCGGTGCTCGACGTTCCGTCGTCACACGGGTTCGTCACCGCCGCGCCCCCGGGGATCGTCGCGGCGGAACACCCGTCCTCACCGAACAGGCCATCGGGGCCGGCCGCTGCTCGGCTCGGCCGCCACTCTTCCCCGTCGTGACCCGCCCTGCCGACGTAGAGCGCCCTGATCTCGCTATGGACGATCTCCACCGCGGTGTTGGACTGAACGAGCACCCCGATTTGGACCCCGCTCTGGACCCACACGTGATCGAGCGTCGAGACCCCGTCCGCGGCCCCCGTGTCGCCGGGGCGTGCCGGCTCGACGATCACCGCGATCCGCTCATCGGTCTCGGAATTGATGTGGCCGTGGCTGTCGCTGCTCCGGCGCCGCCATTCGAGGAAGTCGAAGCCGGCATGGATGTCCACGCCGGAAGGAAGCCTGATCGCCCCCACGAAGGTATCGGTGGGCACGAACACGCGACCGCGCCCGGTGCGAGCGAGCTCGATCGCCCGCTGGATCGAGCGAACCGGCCGGTCCTTCGTGCCGGGGTTCGCGTCGTTTCCGTCGAGGATCTCGCTGTTGACGAACACCCCGCAGCCGTCCATCGCGCGATCCGCGGCGAGCTCCTCGAGGCACGCCGACTCCGGGACGGCATCGCCCGGACAGGCGGACGGAGCGTCGCACGGCCTCCTCGAACACCTCGCCGCAAGCGTACACGCGCCGGGTCGGCGCCTCGCCGCCGCCTCGCCTGGTCGCGGCCAGCCCGACCGCGCGCTGGAGCGTCTTCACCGGCGCGTCCTTCGTGCCGGGGTGGTCATCGTCGCCGTGCTCGCTGACGAACACCCCGCACTCGTCGAGTGCCGGCGCCGTGCCGGGCTCTCCCTCGCACGGTCCGGGCGGCGGCTCCGGATCCGGAGCGCACGTGCGCGTCTCCCAGCAGGCATCGGAGTACGTGCACGCGGTCGATGTGCTCGCGGTCCATGCGCAGAGCGCAACAGCGACAACGGACGCTCGCCAGGTGGCTTTGCCCTGGATCCCCATATTCCGCGTGCACGGTAGTTGCGCCAGCCGCGCAGCGTCAACCAGCAGGAGCCGCATCAAGGAGCATTTGCCCGTGGAAAATGTCCCTCGATAACGCAATGCGACCCGCTGGTCAGCGGTATATGCGGGCCATTCGCTTCCGGCGGGCGCTCGATCCGTCCAGTGCAGCGGAGCGACACCGCGCCGTGACACGGGCTCACTCCAGCAGGAAGTAGCGCGCGTCTCGCTTGATATCGAAGTGGAAGTGGTCCGCGTGCGCCTCGTTCGCGTTGGGCGTGAGAACGACGTTGAACAGCCCGCTCGTGGAAATCGCGCAGATGATTTCCCGGAGCTCCAGGGCGTGGGGGCTGGGCGCCGTCGGCTCCGACCCGGGGCCGCACGGCGGCGCGCCGATGGCGCCGAGCCAGTCGGCCTTCACGTCGAGCCGGGCACCGTCGGCCTTCACGAAGGCGGCCACGTCGATGGCGAGCCCGAGGGCGTGCTGGTTGGGGCGCCCGGGCGCCGCCGCCGGCTTCTTCGGGGCGCGCTCGCCCGGCTTCGCCCCTTTGCCGGCGCCGTTCGGGGTCTTCTTGCCTGCCGGCGGCTTCGCGGGCGCCTTCGTCGGCGCCACAGCGCCGGCTGGACCGGGCCGGTGCATGCTGAAGTGCACGACCTCGACGACCCCGCGCGTCGCGAGGAAGGCGGCGAGATCGTCGAGCGCGAGGACCAGCCGGCAATCGGCGATGTCGAACGGGGAGGCCGACCTGGGCTTCGCCACGCCGTCGCCGCGGAACGTGACCCCGTGCAACGCGCCGGTGATCCTGATCGGCCGGTCGACCAGCGGGGCGCCGCGCGCCGGGGCGTGCGGGATCCCCCGGCGCTTCATCTCCCTGTCGCAACCGTCGGCCGAGAGCCCACCGTAGGCGGCCGCGCGCGACGAGGCGGACCACGCGGGCAGCTCGAACGGCGCGCCGCCCGCGTCCCAGCCGCCGTCCAGGAGACCGGCGCCGCCGTCTGCAGGCGCGCCGACGTCGCCGTCGAGAAGGCCGGCGCCGCCGTCCACAGGCGCCGTCGCCGCAGTGGGGGATCCGGGTGCCGCCGCCGGGGCATCGACCCCCTCGGCTGGGGCGCGGCGCAGCGAGGCGATGCCGAGCGGCGCGAGGAGCGCCGCGCCGCCGATCAGGGCCGCTCCAAGGGACAGCGCACGGCGGGAATGGAGCGCGCTCATCTCTGGCCGAGCTTAAGGGAGACGGGGCAGTCTGGCAGCTTTCGTGGCACCGAAAACGGTCCGGGGGAGGCTCCCCGCAGCCTTCTTGGCACCGGACACGGTCCGGGTGAGGCTGCCGGCAGCCCTGGCAGCACCGGACACGGTCCGGGGGGAGGCTCCCCGCAGCCTTCCTGGCACCGGACACGGTCCGGGTGAGGCTGCCGGCAGCCCTGGCAGCACCGGACACGGTCCGGGGGGAGGCTCCCCGCAGGTAGTGTCCGGGATAGGCCCTCTCCCAGATCAAGTGTCCGGAACCTGAAAATGCAGTGTCCGGAATGCTGATATCTGTTGTGACCTCGTGATCGGTCCGTAGGCTTCGACCCGAAGTAGTGCGGCCCGCGGGTGTTGGTAGCACCCCGGGCCGCGTGGCCGAACCCCGACAGAACCGAGGTCCGACATGCTGACCGTAGTCCGTTCGCCTTCGGGCGAGCAAGAAGGCGGAGGTGCGCCTGCGCGCCGCCGTCCCCGTTCCACGTCCTTGACCGATGCGGAGGCGATGCGCCTGCGCGCTGCTCTGCGCAACCTGCGCGGGCTCTTCGGCAGCTGGGCATGCCTGGCCGCCGCCATGGCCGTCCCGAAGACGACCATCACCAACTTCGTGTACGGCTCGCACCCGAGCACGACGCACGGGCTCGCCGCGAAGGCTGCGCGCGCCGCAGGGACCACGGTCGAGCGGCTCTTGGGCCGCCCTGCGGCGGCTGACCGCTGCCCGCACTGCGGCCGGGGTGCCCCATGAGCCCGTGGGGCCCGAACGCTGGCCCCGCTCGCGTCCTGACCATCACCGAGATCGCCGCGCAGGAGCCGCTCATCCGCAGCGCCCTGCGTGGTCTCGGCGTGCGCGCCGTCGATCTCGACGACGTGGCCCAGGACGTCGTGCTCGGGGCGTGGATGAGCTCCCAAGCGGGGCGCTACAGGCCCGACCGCACGCGCGAGCCCCTGGACGCGCTGAAGCGCTGGCTCTTCGGCGTGTGCCGCTTCCACTGCACGCACTACCACGAGCGCGCCTTCAGACGCCGCGAGGTGCCCGTCTTCGACCCCTGGGCCGCCACGGGTGAGGAGCGCGTCGACCCCGGGCACGTTGGCGAGCGCATCGACGCGGCCAAGGCGCTCATGGTCATCGCCGGGATGCCGCTCTGGGCTCGCGAGGTGCTGGTCCTCGCTGCGCTCGGGCACGGCGGCACGGAGATCGCCAGCATCCTCCGCATCCCGCTCGGCACGGCGGGCAGTCGCCTGCGGCTCGCGCGAGCTCGCCTCGCTCGGAAACTCCGGGTGGGGCAGAGATAGGCAGGCCAGTCCTGACCGAGAACGACCTGGCCGTCATCGTCGGCTGAACGCCGCCGCTCGACCCATCGCCGCGCCCGATGCACGGGCGGCGCATGAGCGTCAAGAAATTCGACGCGCTCGGGCTTCGTAAATGCTAAACTCCACTCCCAGCACGAGCTGGGACCATGGACATCACCAAGAGATTCAGCATGTACGCCTTTGAGATGACGGCCACCAAAGATGGTGTGTACACATGGTCCGAAGACGAACTCATGTCGACTCTAGGATATGAGACACGCACCGCCTTTCGTAAGGCGGTGCACAAGGCCATGCAGGCGTGTCTCACGATGAACGTGTCGCCGCTCGATGACTTCATCAAAGACGGAGACGGCTTCAGGTTTACCCGGTTCGCCTGCTATCTGGTCGTCATGAGTTGCGACACGAGAAAGCCGCGTGTTGCACAGGTGCAGTTTCAATTCGCCGCCCTGGCCGACGTGATCCCCGACCCGCGCATACAGGCCGCGCGCGTCGATCGTGTAATCATTCGCGAAGAGGTTACAGACGGGATGAAGTCGCTCTCTGCGACGGCACAGAACCATGGGGTCGTGGACTATGCACGGTTCATGGACGCTGGCTACAGAGGGATGTACAACAGAAGCCTGGCCGAACTTGAGCGCCTGAAGGGAATTCGACCAGGCGAACAATTGCTCGATCGCATGGATCGCACTGAGCTCGCCGCAAACCTGTTTAGGATTACTCAGACCGACAGGAAAATAGAAAACGAGAACGTGCACGGTCAGGCGGCGCTTGAAAATGCAGCGAGTGAAGTTGGCGCGGTGGTACGTAAGGCCATGATCGACCTCAACAACACGGCGCCGGAGCAGTTGCCGATAGCCGAGCACATCGATGTGGCCAAGAAGAAGCTGAAGACGGCCCGTAAGGAGTTGAAGAAACTCAACGCCACGAAAGAGCGCGACGAGCTTCTATTTAAGGTCGTTGAAGAGCGCGATCTGGTCGACGAAGAATCGTTGGGCGACGGCCCTGGCTACACTCCTGACCCTGAAGAAGACTCCGAGTAGCAATGGCCGATCAGTGCCTTCCGCCGCTTCGACGTGTACTTAGCCACTCCCAGCTCAGCGACGGGTATTGGGACGAACTGGAGTGCGGGCATCTCCTGCGCTGTGATTCTTACAGGCACGATCTGTCCGGCAAGACGACTAGTCGAACACGCTCGCCACAGTCTCGTCGATGCCATAAATGTGCGACGAAGGCGTCGCAGCAGCCGTGAGGCATGCAGCGCGGTCATCCCTGGTCCCCAAACAAATTCAACTGCACCATCCGCCTCGGCTCCGGCGCAGGCGGGGGTTCTGACGGTGGCGGCTCCGGAGCGGGCGTAGGCGCCACGGGCGCAGCCGGAGCGGAGCCGACCAGCCGGAGGAACCCGCGGCCGTTGGGCAACTCGCGAGCGGGCGCAGCCGTCTCGCCGGGGCGAGGCTGCAACTTGAGCGGCTGCGCGACCGGCGGCGCCGTCTCCTCCTCGACAATGGCGGCCGTGACGAGCTCGGCGAGGGTCCAGGGGCGCTCCGCGAGGCCCGCTGCGACGGCCGGGGTGGTGCCGAGCGTGCCGTGCACGCGGACCCAGTTGTAGGCGGCGATTCCCAGTCCGACGGCGGCACGGTGCCCGCGAAGCGTCTTGCTGAAGGCCAGGCACAAGCGGCGCGTCCTGCCGACCGTGTGCCGGGTCTGAAGGTTGAAGCGCTCGACGTAGCTCGTGCTCATGAGCTCGTCCTTGGGCGCACCGAAGATCGGCGTCTTGGTGACGAACGGGTTGCGAGGCGGCTCGTACCTGTGGTCAGGCGAGCGCTGCGGACCGCCGCGGTAGTTTTTGACGCATTGTGCGTAGTCGGCCGACCCGCGGAAGCTCGCGGCCATCGCCTCGATGTACGGCTGCCAGCCGTCGCTCGTGATGTGCGGCACGACCGTGAGACGCGAGCGAAGGTCCTTGATGAACGCCTCGGTGTTCTCGCCGTCGCGCTTGCCGCAGTGGAACGAGATGGCGAGCTTGGTGTTGGCGTCCAGCGCGACGTAGAGGTACGCGTCGCCGTGCTCGGCGGCGTCCTTCTCGGTCACGCGGGCCTGCTTTTTCTGGACGAAGCTCCACATCTCGTCCATCTGGATCACGTGCACCGCCAGGGCGCGCACCATACGGTTGTGGAACCTGATGCAACCCTCGCCGAGGCGAAGGGCCAGGGCCATTACGGTCCCCTTGTCGACGTCGACCATGCGCGCGACGGCGCGGATCGAGTTGCCTTCCACGAGAGCGGACGCGATGCGGACGCGCGTCTCCAGCGGGAGCGGTGCGGGCATGACGGGCCTTGCCTCTCTCCCCGGGCCGGCCCATGATGCGGCTGCGACGCGCGCTCTGTGGGCCTCCACAGGGTGTTTCGCAGCCCCGCTCCCGGTTGCAGCCGAGGGCGGGGCGCTTTGCTAAGTGCCCTGTAACATAGCAACGGAATGCCTTGTTTTCTCGGGGTTTCGGAACAGCTAGGACAGCGAGTGTCCTAGCCAGTGTGCGCGTTTACAGCCTGTTTGACGGCGTTTTCGCGTCGTCGGTCGCGAGCACTGACGGGCAGCGCGGTGCCGGTGTAGGATCGGGCATGCCCAACGCCTGGGTCGAGGTCCTCCGCGACCCCCTCGACCCCGAGTTGCCGACGCCGTCCACATTCGACCCACTTCCTTTCTGTGTGCAAGCTCACGATGGAGTGTGGCACGCCACAAATGGACTCTTGCACCTGGGCATTGCGCACGGAGAGATGCGCAGCGTCGGCGCTCCCGTTGTGGCGATCGCCTGCTCACGCAACCTCATTCCCACACAAGGGCCGGCAGAGCGACGAGAGCCGACATGTGACCACTGCTGGATCGCTGTGATGCAATCCATGGTAAAGGCGGCAATTATTAGATTCAAGCCGTGATGTGGCTAACGGGCGGGGCGGGTGACCGTCAAGTGAGCGACGGTCGGTCGGTCAATTTGACCACTACCCATCGGCCGGCAGGACGAGGACGAGCCGCTCAACCAGAGCAGGCCGATACGACATCATCGTGGTTCGCAATGAACCGTCGACATGCCTAGGTGCTCAATGAACGACAACGAAAATCCCTCTGACAGCCGCGAACACGGGCCAGGTTGCATGCAGTCGGGCACGAGCAAAGTTCCACAGATGCGGCAGGTGGCCTACGTGTCAAAAGTGGACTTCAGAACCGGCGAACACTGGATTCGCGAAGTAGTCGTCGAAGCCTGTCAGCTGCCGATCGGAAGCCTTGAGCGCAACCAATCGTAGCTTCCAGGCGCGCGACTGTAGATCATGATCGTCAAAGGGTTGTCAATTGGCCCTATGACCGCATATTCATGGTCACCGCCACCGGCAAACAGCAGACCGTCGTGGATGTCCTCTATCGTGCGATCTGTGTCTATGAGGTAGCATGACTCAGAGACTTGAGCGTGCTCGTGCTGCTTGACGAATGCCAGGACGTTGGCCCGCTTTTCGTCGGACTTGTGCACGTCATATGTCACTAACATGATCGGCATTTCGGCCTCCCTGTTGGCATGGCTACACGAAGCGGAGGCGCGACGGAAACTCGACGCGTGCTCAGTGTCACGATGTGCGTCTATTGGTGACGATGTGCGGCAACGCTGTCGTCGTCATGGCATCGCGACGGCGACCACTTGGGGCGCGTCGACCGCTTCAGAATCGCTTCAGTGGATTCGGGTGTCCGGGATGCGCCGCGCGGGTGTCCGGAATGCGGATGGCGCCGATGTGGTTCCGGACATCACCTCCCCGCAGCCTTCTTGGCACCGGACACGGTCCAGGAGAGGCTGCCGGCAGCCCTGGCAGCACCGGACACGGTCCGGGAGAGGCTGCCGGCAGCCTTCCTGGCACCGGAGACGGTGGTCCATAGCGGTGCTCCCTGGTTCATGGCACAGCACGTGCTGTCCAATCATCGGCACACCCAGCGCGCCTGTCACTGCGCTGGAGCGCCTGAACCGATGGCTCGGGCCCCGGGAGGCCAGGCTCCCTTCTGCCAGGGCGACGTCGCTGCCCAGCCCTGCGCGGGCTCGAGTGCCATGGCGCAAGATTACGACGTTCGGCGGCACGCCGTCAGAAGATCAGCCGGGAGATCGATTGACGGCTCGGTAGGGGTGATTATCCCTGCCCGGAACGTCCGGCGTACGCCTGGCGCTCACACCGAGTCCAGCGCGCGGGGTGAGGAGCGCGTTGTCCCTGTTCTCCGCGGCTCCGCGACGACGAACACGAGAGGTCATCCCCTCATGACGAAGCCTTCTCCGCTCAAGAAGAAGCCTGCCCCCAAGAAGCCCGCGGCGCCGCCTCAGGCAGCCGCGGCATTCGACAAGACCCTGTCCGAGATCGAGGCGCTCAGCACGGATCGGCTGATCGCTATCAACCTCGATATCCCCCGGGTGGTCTCGCAGGTGCTGGGCGTATTGCCAGGCATCCTCGCGCTGCGCCCCGCCATCGCGGAGCTCCTGCCGCAGCACGATGTCGCGTTGCTCGACCGGCTCGAGACGTATGCGCTCGCCGCCTGGTACGCGCACCTCGCGTGGCTGTCGAGCGGAGGCGCCGAGAACGCGCTGAAGCCGCTGCTCGCAGAGGCGGCCCCGCTGCGCGAGAACCTGCTGAGCGACGCCGAGGCGCTGGCCCGCCGCGGCCTGCTCGACGCGGACACTGTCGCGGAGATCCGGGCCGGACAGGGGTACATCGACACGGCCAATGACCTCGTCGCGCTCTCGGCGCTCTTCACCGCGAGCTGGTCGGAGGTCACCGGCAAGACGGCAGCGACAGAGGAAGAAGTGAGGCGCGCAGGGGAGATCGGGCCGCAGATCCTCGCGGCCCTCGGCGTGAGGGAGCATGGCAAAGGTCCCGGGCCGACCGAGGCCGCGGACAGGAGGGCGCGGGCGTTCTCGCTGCTCGTCCACGCCTACGACCAGACCCGCCGCGCCGTCGCGTACCTGCGCTGGAATGAAGGGGACGCCGATTCGATCGCGCCGTCCCTCTACAAGGGCCGCACTGGCCGCGCGGCGTCGTCCAGCGACACCGCCGCCGCACCGGCGGACGAGGCCCCGGCTGGGCCGACGGCGCCGGCTTCGCCCGGCGCCGCAGTTCCCGCTGCGCCGAATGGCGCGGCGGCCCCCGCTGTGCTGAACGGCACGACGGCACACGCGGTGCCCGGCGCTGCGCCGAGCGGCACGGCGCCCACCGGGTAGAGCTTGCCGCCCGCGGCGAGCGCCTGCCAAGAACAATGGCTGCCTGGCCAACCGCCGGCGCCGACATCGCGCGTCCGCTGAAGCACGGCCGATTCGCGCCCCGCTGAGAGAGCACTCCTGAGCTCGGCCGTCATCACGCTTCGCCCGATGCCGGCCAGGACAATCGCGCCTTGCCGCTCTCCGCGGAATTTGCTCGACTCCCGCGATGTCGCACCCCCGCGTCGCGCTCCTTTATCACACCGCCGCCCTCGGGATCGCGCTGGCCGCGCTGCTCGCGCCCCGCCAGGCCCCGGCGCGGGGCGCGCCGGTCGGCGGCGGGCCAGCGCTGTCCGCGCGCCCCGAGGCGCCCTCGCTCGTCACCGAGGCCGAGCGGACCGGCTTCCGGCGCACCGGTCGTTATGCCGAGGTCGAGCGGCTATGCCGCGGCTTCGAGCAGGCCTATCCGGGCCGCGCCCGCTGCGTCCGTTTCGGCACGACGCCCGAGGGCAGGCCCATGCTCGCGATCGCCGCCTCCGACGACGGCACGCTCGACCCCGCGGCGGCGCGGGCGAAGCGGCGCCCGGTGATCCTGTTCCAGGGCGGCATCCACGCCGGCGAGATCGACGGCAAGGACGGCGGCTTCTGGGCGCTCCGCGAGCTGCTCGACGGGGCGATGGCGCCCGGCGCCCTCGCGGCGGCCACGGCGGTGTTCGTGCCGGTGTTCAACGTCGACGGCCACGAGCGGTTCCGTCGAAACCAGCGGCCCAACCAGCGCGGCCCCGAGGAGATGGGCTTCCGCGCCACCGCGCAGAACCTCAACCTGAACCGCGATACCATGAAGGCCGAGACGCCCGAGATGCGGGCGATGCTGGCGCTGCTCGACGCCTGGGATCCGGTGGTCCAGGTCGACCTGCACACGACCGACGGCGCGAAGTTCCAGCACGACATCGCGGTGGTCGTGGAGCCCTCGGTGCCTCACCCCGGCGGACTCGACGCCGTGGCGCGCGCCCTCTCGGGGGAGCTCCAGGCGCGCCTCTCGGCGCTCGGTCACCTGCCGCTCCCGTTCTACCCGGCCTTCCGCGAGGACGACGACCCCTCGTCGGGCATCTCCACCGAGCCGGGGCCGCCGCGCTTCTCGCAGTCCTACGCCGCTGCCCGCAACCGCATCGGCGTGCTCGTCGAGACGCACAGCTGGGCCACCCACGCCGAGCGCGTGCGCGCGGTGCATGACCTCCTCGCGGCGCTCTTCGAGCGCGTCTCCTCCGGTTCCGGCGCGGGTGCCCTCCGCGCCGCGGCCGAGCGCGCGGACGCCGCGAGCGCGCGCCTCGCCGGCGTCCCCTTCGCCCTCACGCACCGCGCGGGGCCGGTCTCGCGCATCTTCCCGTTCCGCGGCTTCGCTTACGAGAAGCGCGCCTCGGAGATCTCGGGCGGCACGTGGACCCATTACGACGAGTCCCGCCCGCAGATCTGGCGCGTGCCGCTGTTCGACCGCATCCAGCCGGACCTGACGGTCACCGCGCCCGAGGCCGGCTACGTCATCCCGGCGGCGCACGCGGCCTGGGTGGCCGACAAGCTGCGCCTGCACGGCGTGCGTTACCAGATCCTCCCCGAGGCTCGCCCCGGCTTCGCCGTCGAGGCGTTCCGGGCCGACGCGGTGACGTTCGAGCGGCCCTTCGAGGGTCGGACGCGCGTGAAGCTCCAGGGCGCCTTCCGGCCGGAGCGGCAGGATCTTCGGGCCGGCTCGCTGTTCGTTCCCACCGCGCAGCCGCGGGCGCCCCTCGTCCTGCACCTCCTCGAGCCGCTCGCGCCCGACTCCCTCGTCGCCTGGGGCTTCTTCAACGCCTCCTTCGAGCGCAAGGAGTACATGGAAGCCTACGTCGCCGAGGAGGAGGCGCGCAGCATGCTCGCCGCGGATCCGGCGCTGCGCAACGAGTTCAATGCGCGCCTGCGCGATCCTGCGTTTGCGAAGGACGCGAAGGCCCGGCTCGATTTCTTCTACAAGCGCCATCCGTCCTGGGACGAGCGCGTGAATCTCGTCCCGGTATTCCGCGTCGCCGCGCCGCCGTGACAGGCCTCTCCTTCGTTTCGTCTGCTTCGCCTGCGCTCCGGCTCTGGCCGAATGTCCGTGAGCCCCACAGGCCTCACATCATTCGATGGATTCCGGCCAGTCTGCGGCGCCGCGCCGGGCGAGGGGGCCCCGCGCGGGTTGCGCGGAGCGCGCCGCGATCGCATGCTCGTCACGACATGTCGGCCGGCGTGCGACAGCGGTGACGCGCGCGCCTACGACGACGCACGGCGACGTGATGTCGCCTGACGGCGAAAGGGGGGGACGATGTTCCTGCGATGGGCGTTCGGCTTTTGTTCGGCGTTTTTCTTCGCCTTTCCTGCGCTGGCGCAGAATACGCGGATCGCGAACTTCACCTATGCTGGCAGCGGCTGCCCTGTCGGCTCCGCTGCGGGGGTGATCTCGCCTGATCAGAAGGCGCTGACCGTCATCTTCGACCAGTTCGAGGCGCACGCCGGCCCGGGCATCGGCCGCGCCGCGAACCGCGCGTTCTGCCAGCTGGCCGTGGATCTGCGGTTCGATCCGGGGTGGCAAGTCGCGGTCTTCGACGCCACGTACCGGGGGTTCGCCGACCTGGAGGGCGGCGTCCAGGGGCTCCACGAGACATCGTATTATTTCTCGGGGTCGCCGCTCACCTCGGGGCCGCTCATGTGGAGCATGATCGGGCCGTTCACGAGCGACTTCTCCCGCACGGACACCTTCACGACCACGGTCTGGTCCGAGTGCGGCACCGTGCGGCCGCTCAACATCAAGACGAGCCTCTATGTCACGAACCGGCTTGCGCCGTCGAGCTCCGGGGTGTTGACCAACGACACGACCGACCTCCAGGTCCGGCTCGAGTACGGCCTCGTGTACCGCCCCTGTCCCGGTCCCTGAGGTCGGCAGGGCGCCCGGCGAGCCTGGCGCGGCGGTGCCGCGCCAGGCTCGCTCACGCCATCAGGCAGCCGGCCGACGACCCTTGCATCGGCACGATGGCCATGATCTCCCCGGTCTCCCCGAAGATCAGGAGCCGCGCGACGATGGCCTCCTTGCCCGTGCCGCACAGGGGCAGGAGCGCGAGCCGGACCGCTGGCCCGTTGCCCCCCTCGAACTTGAGGGCGAGCAGCTGCTTGTCGTCGCACTCCTCGAGGAGCTCCACGTCCGCCTCGATCTGGACCGGCGCCACCCGCGTGCACGCCTTGGCCTCGCCGAAGCTGTCCACCGTGCAGCGGTTGGGATCGAGCGAGATCCGGACCCGAGACGACGCCTGTTCGCCCACCGTGGTGATCTGGATCTGATGAGCCGAAATCCCCTTCTGGAGCGGGATGGGCTCCACGAGATAGCCTGTTTCCAGCCGCAGATTCTTGATTTTCATCGGACCCCCGCCTCTAGGCCGTGCGTCCCGCGATCTCCGCCCATCGCGGCGCCGCGGCGGCGCGCCTGCTTCTAGGGAGAAGCACCGGTTGTGCCGGCGCGCGCGCGCGGAGCCCGCACGCGCGCCCTGCGCCGCCATCGCGCTCGGCGGAGCGCCACAGGCGCGGCGCCGCCGTCCGCTCGTCCAGGCTCAGACGAGCCCGAACTTGTAGGTATCAAGGAGCCTGGCGAGGAGCGCCGCATGCGCCGGATCCGCGAGGGAGCCGAGCCGGGTCACCTCGAGCTCCGCGCTGACGCGCTCGAAGAGGGCGGCGCAGACGCGGGTCGGATCGTGGCGCGCGGCGTACGCGATGCCGTCGGGTCGCCTCGGGTGGTCGTGGATCGCGCGCGCCCAGCGGTGGGCGGCCCGATAGGACTCCCCCGAGGTCAGGCGGGCGTCGGCCCCGAGGCGCGCGAGCCCCTCTCCCGTGAGGTTCACGAGCCGCAGCGGCCGCAGCGGCGCGATGCGCGCGAGCCCCCGCGCGGCGAGCTCGCTCTGCTCCACGAAGCGCACGCCGGTCGCGTGGCCGAACACCTCGATGAAGGCGCAGCGCGCGTCCTTCCCGGCGTACAGCACGCCGAACTCGCCGTCCGGCGCGTCGAAGCGGTTGTCGCCCGAGCGACCGAAGTGCATCGGATCGCGCGTGAGCCAGTGGATCCGGAACCAGCTCCGCCGGTAGATCGCGATGGGGAGCGGCGACGTCGCGAGGTCGAGGGGCGGGTCCGGATGGGCCCCGAGCGTTGTCGTCATGGCGACCCTGTTCCACGCGGACGAGCGCCAGGACGGTCGACGCGCTCGACGTCCCGCACGTGCTCCGGGCCCGCGTGTCCGGGGTTCGCTGCGCGGAGCGCATTCGCCCGGACCTGTGGCGAGCGCGGCGGCGTCGTCATCGCGGCGCGTTCTCAGGCCGCGCCTTGCTCACCGAAGGTGCGCGCGGCGAGCCGCACGGGGTCCAGCTCGCCGCGGCGGAGCCAGTCGAGCGGCCGCTCGCCATCAAGGCGGAGGTTGCCGGAGAGGAAGAAGCGGACCTTCGCCAGCGGGGGGTGCTCTTCGAGGAGGGCCAGGATCTCTTCCATCCCCGGCAGCAAGCCCTCGTCCGCGAACTGCCATGCGGGGTAGAGGTGGCCACGACCGCCGATGCTGACGGCCAGCAGCCTTCCGGCGGCGCGCCGCGCTTCGACCGCCTGGGGCGGGAGGTGGAGCCCCTCGCCGACCTCCTCGGCGGTGAGCGCGCCCCCTTCGGCCGCGAGGAGCGCGTCCCTCGCCTGAAGGCCGCGGAGGCGGGCCGGCATGAGCGGATCTGCAGCGGAAAAGAGGCCGATGGCGCTCGGCTGCGTGAGGGCAGTCACCAGGGCGTCCGCGTTGCTGGGCGACGCGTCCACCTCACCAAGCTCGCTCTGATCGAGCCGCTCGGCGACCTGGGTGAGCGCGTCGATGCCGCGCGCCAGGAACGCGACGCGCAGCGGTTCACCATCGAACTGCTGGAGTCGCTCTGCAATTTCCGAAAGGGCGCTGGAGTCCCGATCCTTGGCCATGGCCGACCCAGGGGACGATGCAGCGCGCGCGCAGCGCCGTCAACCAAGCGCCCGGCACCTTTCTGCGTCATTACGACCACGCTGAACGGAACGTCAGTGAAAGCCATTCGCTGTGTCGTTGGTGTCGTTGGTGTCGTTCTTCTTCGGTGAGCTCACCGGCTCCTGGGTTTGTCGGGGACGTGGGAAAGAAGGTCAGAGGCCGACCTGTTTCAGCATCGCGCTGGTGATGGACTGGCGCACGCTCGTGAGCTCTGCCCATGGGTCCCGGATCGCGGCGAGGCGCTGCGGGACGGACTCGATGGTGAACGAGGCGGGATCGAGCGGCGCGTCGAGCTCGTCCCACGAGAGCGGGGTCGCGACGGCCGCGCCGGGGCGCGCCCGCGTCGAGTAGGGCGCCACCGCGGTGGCGCCGCGCCCGTTCCGCAGGTAGTCGACGAAGACCTTGCCGGCGCGCTTCGCCTTCGACATCGTCGCGGTGTACCCCGCTGGATCGAGGCGCACGAGCGCGTCGGCCACGGCCTTCGTGAACGCCTTCACCTCGTCCCAGCCCCTGCGTGGCGCTATCGGGACCACGACGTGCAGGCCTTTGCCGCCGGTCGTCTTGACGAAGCTCTGTAGCCCCAGCGACGAAAGGAGGCGCCGCGCCGTCCTCGCGGCGTCCGCCACGCGCTCCCACGGGAGATCCGGCGCTGGATCGAGGTCGAACACCATCCTGTCGGGCTGCTCGATCCGGTCCACGCGGCTCCCCCAGAGGTGCACCTCGAGCGCCCCCATCTGGACGAGCGACACGAGCCCTTCGGTGGTCTTGATATAGAGATAGGTGCGCTCGCCGTCGTCCTCCTGGACGGCCATCCGCTGGATCGCCTCGGACAGCCCCTCGGCCTCGTGCCTTTGAAAGAAGCATGGCTTGCCCTGGCCTGCGGGGCAGCGGACCAGCGTGAGCAGCCGCTTCTCGGCGTGGGTCAGCATGTGCTCGGCGATCTGCTCGTAATACCGGGCCAGAGCGAGCTTCGTGATCCCCTGCGCGGGATAGAGCACCTTGTCGGGGTTCGTCAGCGGCACCCCGGCGACATCGACCCGCTCCGCGCCGCTGCTCCGGCCCCCGCGCGGGGTCTTGCCCGCCGTCGTGCTCGCGATTCTCCTCGGCGCCGCGCCCGCTGCCTCGCCGGGCGGCGATTGCGGCGGCGGCTGTTCGCGCTCGACGGTGACCGACTCCGGGGTGCGGTCCTCGCGGAGCCCTTCGAAGGAGGGGTGTCGCAGCCGTCCGTCGCGCGTCCACTCGGAAAAGCGGACCTCCGCGACGAGCCTGGGCTCGACCCAGCGCCCGCCCCGCATGCGCGGCGCCCCTGAACAGGCCGGCGTGGCGCGCGCGATCGGATCGAGGCGGCTGCGCAAGGTCGTCAGCGTCTTGCTCGTGAAGCCCGTGCCGACCTTGCCGGCGTAGGCGAGCTTGCCTGATCTGTTCACGCCGACGAGGATCGCCCCCAGCCCTTTCCGGGCGCCGGACGGCTCGGTGAAGCCGACGATCACGAACTCCTGGCGCCGGCCGCACTTCACCTTGAGCCAGCTGTCGCCGCGCCCGCTCCGGTAGGGAGCCTCCGGGCGCTTCGCGATGACGCCCTCGATCCCGAGCTCGCACGCGTGCTGGACGACGGCGGAGCCGTCCTCCGCGACGTGCTCCGTGTAACGCAGGTGCCCTTCCTCGGGCGCTTCTGCGAGCAGCGCCTCGAGCGCCCGCTTGCGGGTGACCTGTGTGCACCCGCGGAGATCGCGGCCGTCGAGGTAGAGCAGGTCGAAGACGAAGTACATCAGGCGCCCCTCGCGCCTGCCATTCCCGTCGCTGAGCGCGTTCTGGAGGGCCTGGAAGTCGGTCACGCCGTCCGGCCTCACGACGACGATCTCGCCGTCCAGCACGGCCTCCCGCGCAGGCAGCTGGGCGAGGTCGTCGCGCACGCCCGCGAACCGCTCGGTCCAGTCCTGGCCGCGGCGGGTCAGGAGCGTCACGCGCCCCCCGCGGAGCTTCGCGAGCATGCGATAGCCATCGAGCTTGACCTCGTAGAGCCACCCCTCGCCCGGGGGCGGCTCGGTGACGAGCGTCGCGAGCTGGGGCTCGATCTCGCCCGGGAACGGCCCTTTCCGGGCGCCCTCGAGCGCATCCGCGTAGGTCAGCGTCGGGCGCGGGACCGCTGCGGTGGTGTCCGCCTCTCCCGTCGCCGCGGACGAGCGCTGGCTGTCCACATCGGCCGCCGTTGCCCCGCGTTTGCGACGGGCGGTCAGGGTTGCTTGTCGCACCGCTTGAGTCCGCCGCGCCGCGCCTTGTGCCTGTCTTTGTCCGGCCATCATCATGCCACCGTCGCTTTTGGTGGAAAAAGCAATTCCGATACCGCAATGGCATCGTCGCCTGCCGGTGGTTTCCCGTTTCCCGGACGTGGCGCGGCCGGCTGAGCTCGACATGCGCGCCCCAGAATGCGGCGATCTGCCACGCACGCCACTCGAGGGTCCGGCGTCCAGCGACCCACCGGCCGAGCTCGTCGCGGGCTCGCCCGGAACGGGCGACCAGGAAAACTATCAGCTCGTCAAGCAGAAGGAGCTCGTTCGCTGCGACCCACAGCACGCGGCGCCCGAGCGGCTCAACGCGGTAGCAGAGGACGATCGCAGGAGCCTGGGCCCATCGCAGATCAGCGGGATCCGCTGGCCGCCTTTCTCACCAGCACTCGCACATTATCCACCCAAGGCCGCACCGCGACGAATTCTCAAATGAAGACGCCCCGGTCTCCGTAATACGCTTCTCCGTACCGACGGCTCGCGCGCCCCCGAGACGCGACCCGTCATTGCGCGGGCGGCTCGCTCCAGTAGCGCACCAGATCAGGCAGCGCGGTCTCCGCCATGCGGGTGAGGTGCCTCACGTGATCTGGCTTCTGGGTGCCAGGATAGCCGCGGACGTGGAACGCGCCCCTGTGCGCCTCGGACAGGGGGACGAACCGGAGCTTCGCCTCGCTCGCCTCCCCGGTCAGGTCGTAGATCGCCTGCTCGTCTGCGCCCGCGCCCGGGGAGCGCTGTGCGCCCGTGAGCTTGAGGAGAGCGTCCGTGCTCTCGTGAGTACCGGCGTAATCGCCGTTCGGGGTGATCTCCGAATGGGTGATCGACATCAGCTTCTTGCCGGCGGCCGCCAGCTCGGCGAAGCGGCTGAACGGCTTGAGGCGCTCCATGTCCAGGCTGCGGTCGAGCGGCATGTAGCCGGTGTGGATGCCGTCCAGGAGCAGCACGGCGTCCACCTTGTCGGTGAACCCCGGCTGGTTCAGGAGCCCGCGAACCGCGCCATACCCGGCGCTGAACGCCGAGAGCGCGACGCGCCGGAGCCGGGCGTCGCGCAGCCCACGGGCCTCGAGCGCCACCTGCGCCTTCGCCATCAACGCCGGGAGATAGGAGCGGATCGAGAACTGGGTCTCATACGCGCCAGAGCTGATGCCCAGATTGATGATCATCACAACCGCGTTGAGCCGGGCGCGATCGAACCCCGCCTGCACAACGTCGTTGACCCCATGGAAGTGGATCACCAGATCGTACGCTCCATCTGCCGAGGCGAAGGACGCGGGGATGGTGATGATCCCGTCGGGGATGGGGATCACCGCCGTTCGATCGAGCGTCGCGTCGGCGCGATCCGCGGCAGCGAGGGCCGGCGCCGCCGTTGCTGGCGTTGCCTGGAGCGGCGCGGCCGCTCCGGCCTTCACCTCGACCCGCGCCGCCACCCCCGTCGACCGCAGGATGGCCGCGGCGGCCGCGGCAGGCTGGAGCGCCGAGCCCGCGCGGAGATCGAAGCCCGCCGCGCCGAGCTGCATCGAGACGAGCCCGCCCACCACCGCCGCGAAGCCCAGGCCGGCACCCGCGCTCAACGCGATCAAGCGCGACGTGGAACGCCGGGTCGGAGATGCCATGACCGGAGCCGGCGATTCGAACGGCATCGCCATGCCCCCAATCGACGCCGGCGGACGACGGAAAATTAAAGTGGGCTCATCCTCGTCGTGGGGCAGTTGGACCTCCGCGCAAGGGGGCTCAGCGGGGAACATGTCAGCGATGATGCGAGGCCTATGCCACTCATGGCAAGAGCTAAAATTCTACATGATAGGTTCGCATGCGCATGCGTCAAGGAAGTGGACCTGGTCCGACGTAGTCCCATGGTGGTTCATCGATTGCCCAGGGAAGCACCTTGCTCGCGCACGTAGTCACCGTGGTTCCGGTATTCCTGAGCGCTCGTGAGCACCTCTGAGCCGTCGGTGCTCCGACGTGGCACGGCGTGGTACGACGTGAATGTTCAAGCGCCAGCAGATCAGGAAATGACGCACTCCGGCAAAATCTCTCATGAATTGGCCGCTATCACCGCCACCTTGGTCGCGCTGCGTCATCCCCTGTGCCTCATCGGAACTCGGGACACCCGAGCGCCGGCGCGGTGCGGTCGAGGCCCTGCCGGAGCAGGCCAGTCCGCCCTCCGAGGATGATCTCGTTGGCTCATGCGCTTCGCGTGGAGCGCGTAATCGACTTCGCGCCATCCACCGCACGACCGCTCATGGCCCGACTGACCTCCATGCGCCGGGGTGTCTCGCCGGCCCCCTCGGTGAACCGTTGCACGTCCAACGGCTCACTGACGAGGGGGCGCGCTGAGCGCGGCGCGCGCCCGCCGGGCGAGCTGGCGCGGCAGGCGCCGCCCCGACGTCAGCGACGGACGACGCCGCGCTGCCTCTGGAAATACGGCGCGACCGAGGCGGGGCGCACGTGGACCTTGACAGCGCGGGGCGCCTCTGGATCTCCTCTTTCCTCCCCACTCACCCGCACGGGCCCCCCATGACCAGCTTCCCCCGCGTGTACGACGACAACACCCAGAGCATCGGCCGCACGCCGCTCGTGCGCATCCGCCGCGTGATCGAAGGCGCGCGCGCGACGGTGCTGGCGAAGATCGAGGGGCGCAACCCGGCGTACTCGGTCAAGTGCCGCATCGGCGCGGCCATGGTCTGGGACGCCGAGCAGCGGGGCGTGCTCGGCCCTGGCAAGGCGATCGTCGAGGCGACCAGCGGCAACACCGGCATCGCGCTGGCCTTCGCCGCCGCCTCGAGGGGGATCGAGTGCGTGCTCAGCATGCCCGAGACGATGAGCATGGAGCGGCGCAAGGTGCTCATCGCCCTCGGGGCCAAGCTGCTCCTGACGCCGGGCCCCAAGGGGATGAACGGCGCCATCGCCAAGGCCGAGGAGCTGGCCGCCTCCGACCCCGGCCGGTACGTGCTGATGCGGCAGTTCGAGAACCCGGCGAACCCCGCGATCCACGAGACCACCACCGGCCCCGAGATCTGGGACGACACCGGCGGCAACGTCGACGTCCTCGTCTCGGGCGTGGGCACCGGCGGCACGATCACCGGCGTCAGCCGCTACTTCGAGCGCGGCCGCGGCCGCGCCCTCCACTCCGTCGCGGTGGAGCCGGTCCACTCGCCGGTCATCTCGCAGACGCTCGCCGGCCAGCCGCTCACCCCGTCCCCGCACAAGATCCAGGGCATCGGCGCCGGCTTCGTCCCGAAGAACCTCGACCTCTCCTTCGTGGACCAGGTCGAGACGGTCTCGAACGACGAGTCCATCGCCATGGCGCGGCGCCTCGCGTCCGAGGAGGGCATCCTCTGCGGCGTCTCCTGCGGCGCGGCCATGGTCGCGGCGGGCCGGCTCGCGAAGGATCCGAAGTGGGAAGGAAAGACCATCGTGGTCATCCTCCCGGACACCGGCGAGCGGTACCTCTCTGGGCCCCTCTTCGAAGGAATGTTCTCCGAGGTCGAGGCCATGAAGGCCTCGTGAGGTCGACGTGAGCAAGAAGTGTGATGCTGCCCCCTCCGAGGCGCCGGCCGACCTGCATGGCATCGTCGACGCGCTGATCGCGAGCTACCGGGAGGATGCGCGCGGGCATCACATCAACAAGCGCTTCACCCCGTCGCGCCAGGAGATCACCGAGATCATCGATCTCCTGCTCCAGATCTTCTACCCGGGCTATCACGGGCGGCAGGACCTGTCGGACGAGGACCTGCTCTACCACGTGGGCACCCTGGTCTCGACGCTGCGCGACAAGCTGGAGCGACAGATCGAGCGCTGTCTGTGCTTCCAGGACGAGACCGTCGACGCGGGCCGCCTCGACGTCCCGAGGTGCCGGCAGCGGGGGCGCGACGTGGCGCGGCTGTTCATCGCCCGGCTGCCGGAGGTCCGGCGGCGCCTCCTGCTCGACGTGCAGGCGGCCTACGACGGCGATCCGGCGGCGGCCTCGATGGACGAGATCATCCTGGCCTATCCAGGCCTCCTCGCCGTGACGGTGCACCGGGTCGCGCACGAGCTGTACCTCCTCGGCGTGCCGCTCATGCCCCGGATCATGAGCGAGTGGGCGCACACGAGGACGGGCGCCGACATCCACCCAGGCGCCAACATCGGTGACAGCTTCTTCATCGATCATGCCACCGGCGTCGTGATCGGCGAGACGACCGACATCGGCGAGCACGTCAAGCTCTACCAGGGCGTGACGCTCGGCGCCCTCTCCTTGCCGCAGCACTCGCGGGGCGCGCGCGGCCTGAAGCGCCACCCCACCGTGGAGGACAACGTCACCATCTACGCGAACGCCACGGTCCTCGGCGGCAAGACGGTGCTGGGGCAGGGGAGCGTGGTGGGCGGCTCGGTGTTCCTCACGAAGAGCGTCGCCGGCGGCCAGCGCGTCGCGCTCGAGGCCCCGAGGCTGCGCGTCGCGTCGCCGCCCCATGGCACGCCCGCCGTCGGCGCCTCCGATCTGGACAGCATCCTCGACTTCGACATCTAGAGCGGCGCTCTCCTCATCAGAACGGGCGTCTCATCGATCGGAGTGGCCGAGAGGGCGCTCCGGGGCGACGCGGTCGCGGATCGCCTGCTTGAGCTCCTTGGGCTCGGGGAAGCGCCCTTCGACGGCGCGTGAGAAGAGCGGCGCGCCGTCGAGCGTGATGTCGAAGATGCCGCTCTCGCCCGGCGACAGGAGCACGTCGATCTCGTCAGGGAAGGTGATCAGCAGCTCCTGAGCGAGCCAGGCCGCGCGCGTGAGCCAGCGGCACTTGGGGCAATACCGGATCGCGACGAGCGGCCGTTGCGGGGCGGGGGCGGCGTCCATGCCAGGATCGTAGCGCGAGCGCGCGGCGCGCGGGCAGGCTCAGACGAGGAACGCCCTGGCGAGCCCGAGGAAGATGAAGAAGCCCATGCTGTCCGTGGTGAACGTGAGCAGGACGCTCGACCCCTGGGCCGGATCGCGGCCCAGGCGCTGGAGCACGAGCGGCACCGCGCACCCGACCATCGCCGCAACCACGAGGTTCAGCAGGATGGCCGCGGCCATCACCAGACCGAGCGGGACGCTGCCGTAGAGGGCGGCGGCCGCGAGCCCCACGAGCGTGCCCCAGACGGCGCCGTTCATCAGGCCGACGAAGAGCTCTTTCTTCAGGAGGTGCCCCGTGTTGGCCCGCGTCAGCCGGTCGAGCGCGAGGCCGCGGATCACGAGCGCCACCGTCTGATTGCCCGTGTTGCCGCCGACGCTCGCCACGATGGGCATCAGCGCTGCCAGCGCCACGAGATCCTGAATGGTGCTCTCGAAGATACCGATGACCCGCGAGGCCAGGAATGCCGTGAGCAGGTTGACGAAGAGCCAGAGCCAGCGGTTCTTCGCGCTCGTCCACGCGGGCGCGAAATAGTCCTCCTCTCCCGCGAGGCCTGCGCGCAAGAGCGCCTCGCTCTGGGCTTGCCGCCGCAGGAAGTCCATCATCACATCCACCGTCAGCCGGCCGACGAGCTTGCCGCGCTCGTCCACCACCGGCGCGGCGATGAGGTCGTAACGCTCGAAGGCCCTGGCCGCGTCGCTCGCGCGCTCCTGGGGCGTGAAGCTCACCACGTCCGTGGACATGACCGCGCTCACCTGCGCGCGCGGCTCGCGGAGCAGCAGGTCCTTGAGCGACAGCGCGCCGCGGAGCACGTTGCGCGCGTCGACCACGAACAGCGCCTCGGTGTGCGGCGGCAGCTCGCCCCGCCGGCGCACGTCCTCCAGCGCGCCGCCGAGGTCCCGGCCGTCGCGCACCGAGACGAGCTCCGGGCTCATCAGGTGGCCCACAGAGCCGTCCGGGTACGCGATCGTCGACTGGAAGAGCGACTGCTCGCGCGCGTCGAGCGACTGGTACACCTCCGCCACGATCTCCGGATCGACCGACTCGCTGATGTACGCCAGATCGTCCGGATCGAGCTGGCCGAGCAGCGCGACGAGGCGAGGGCGCTCCGTCTCCGCGACGAGCCAGTCGCGGACCGACCGCGAGGACTCGAGCAGCACCTGTGCGGCGCGGTAGGGCTCGAGCTCAGCCCACACCACGAGGCGATCCGCCTGCGGGAGCACCTCGATGATGTGGGCGAGGTCCGCCGGGTGCAGATCCCTGAGCTTCCTCTGCAGCAGGGCGAGATTTTGCCGGTGGACCAGCGCCTCGACGAGCTCTTTGTTCCTGCTCTCCTGCTTGTGGGTCAGCGTCTCGATGACGCGTTGCTTTTGGAGCAGGGTAGTCACCAGGCTCAGGCTCTCTTGCAGTTTCTCCTGGGACCTGGGCGTGCTCATGGCGGCTCCGGGCGCGGGGGCGCGCCGAGCATAGCCCGGGTCCGCGCGGCCGGTCGTATGCCGCGTGCGGTCGCGCTCGCCGTATTGACCGGACCCCATGGCTCATGGTTCTGTCGGCCCGATGAAGCGCGCGTTCGATTTGTGCGTGGTTGGGCTCTCGCTCGGAGCGATGGCCTGTGGACCGGGCCTGGAACCCGAGGTGGTCGTGCATCCTCCCCGGCCCACCGTCTCGCCGGAGAGCACCGCCAGCACGACCGGCGGCGGGTGTCCGGCCATCGGCCACGCGGAGCCGCTCATCGTCGACTGGCTCACGACACGCCGCTCCGATCTCGGGCTCGCGATGAAAGACGGCATCGCCGTCGTCTCCTACGACTGCACGACGCTGAAGCTCCTCACGCAGTGCAAGCTCCCAGGGAGCTACTCCTTCGCTGGCGTGACCCGGGCAGAAAAAGTAATACAATTAACAAACCCTGCGGAGATGCAGGCGAACGTCCCCTTCGGGGCCCCGGCGCTGAGCACCGCGATCGAGGGCGGCGGCTCGGCCGCGATCGACGTGGCGCTCGTGCCTACGGGGAAGATGGCGACCACGGTGGCCTCCTCCTCCGCGCAGGATCTCTCGGGCAGCTGCGAGGGCGCGACGCACTTCGTGCGCGCCGCGCTCCTCGGGGCCTTCGCGATGGTGCCAGGCAGCCGGGGCACGGCGCGGACGGTGGATCAGGTCTTCGGGGCGGCCGCGACGGCGGGCCAGGGCGGCACCACGAGCAAGGAAGGGGAGATCGACGCCTGCCGGGCCGCGAAGCCCGACGCGCAGGCGCCGACGGAGCGCTGCCATGCGCCGCTGCGCCTGGAGCTCGTCCCGCTGCTCGCGAAGAGGGCGGCGGCGGCCGACGCTCCGGTGAAGCAGGCGGAAGACGAGTTCCCGAAGCTGTCGAGCCTGTGCCCGCTCGGGACGGTGCCGAGCGGGGCGAAGTGCTCCCCGCCTGCGCTCGCGCCCGCGCACCTGTGCGAGCCCACCGACGCCCGATCCTGCGCGGCGGAGTGCGGGAAGGGCGATGTCGGCAGCTGCTATCACCTCGGGATTCAGTACCTGGGCGGCAAGGATTTCCCGCGCGATGACGCGAGGGCGGCGGAGCTGTTCGAGAAGGCGTGCGGCGCCGGCGTCACGCAGGCCTGCTACGCGAGGGCGAAGCAAGTCCTGCGCGACATGAAGAGCGCCAAGGTCCCCCCGGACGCCGCGGGGCGGGCCAAGGTGCGAGAGTTCGCCGACAAGGCGTGCGAGATGGGCGACGGCTGGGCGTGCTTCAGCGTGGCCGAGTGGTACCTCAGCGAAGGCCCGCAGGCGGTCCTCCCGAAGGACCCGACGCGCGCGGTCGCGTTCCTCCGGCGCGGCTGCGATCTCGGGCACGGGCCGAGCTGCAGCGCGCTGGGCAAGATGCTGGTCGAGGGGAAGCTCGCGGCGAAGGACGTGGGGGTCGCCGTGGGCGTGCTCCAGCGCGCGTGCCAGGGCGGCCAGTCCGAGGACTGCGTCGATCTCGGCGACATCCTGCGCAAGGGGCAGGGCGCGCCGAAGGACGGGGTGAAGGCGATCGCGGCGTACAGCCACGGTTGCAGCCTGGGGGACATGCGCGCCTGCAACGCCGCCGGCTCGGTCTACGCGCAGGGCGACGGCGTTCCGAAGGACGTCGCGAAGGCGTATTCGTTCTTCGAGAAGGGCTGTCCGGAGAAGGGGTTCGGGGCCGAGGCGTGCTTGAGCCTCGCCGGGATGTACGAGAAGGGGAACGGCATTCCGAAGGACATGCCGCGCGCCGCGGCGCTCTACGAGAAGGTGTGCGGCACCGGCGGCTGCGTGCGGGCCGCCGAGATCTGGCAGCGCGGCGACGGCGTGACCGCCGATCCGGAGCGGGCCTACTCGCTCTACGAGAGGGCCTGCACGCAGTGGGGCGAGAAGAAGGCGTGTGACGCGTTCGGGCCGCTCCTGGAGCGCAAGGACAAGGAGCGGGCTCGGACCTTCTACGCAGACCAGTGCATGCGGACGCAGGACAAGGCGGCGTGCGCGGCCCAGAAGCGGCTCGGCGGCGCGCCGCGCTAAAATAGCTTCATCTGACGATCGGCCCCGGCGCGTGAGCCCCTCTGCGCCTCGGGCGACGGGCCGGTCCGAAGGAGCAGCCGCTCCTCCACCTCGCGTATGAACGGCGACACCTCGGTCTCAACCACCTTGCCGTGCCGCGCGCGCTGCATGGACCGGGTCAGGAACAACCGCTCTCGCGCCCGCGTCATGCCCACATAAAAGAGCCGGCGCTCCTCGGCGACGTCCGTCTCGTCCCTGCCGGAGAACCGGAGCGGGAGCAGGCCGTCCTCGCACCCCACGAGGAAGACCACCCGGAACTCGAGGCCCTTGGCCGCGTGGAGCGTCAGCAGCGAGATGCGGTCGGCCCGCGGATCCCACGCGTCGATCTCGGAGCACACCGCGAGCTCGATCAAGAAGCGATCGACGTCGCCGCCGCAGCGCTCCGCGAGCGCGAGGTGCAGCTCCAGCGCCGCGTCCACGTCGGCCTCGCCGAGGACCGCCGCGCAGGCCGCGCCCTCCTCGGCCGCGCCCGCCGCGGGCGGAGCGCCGGCGAGCCCGGGCTGCGCCACCTCCTCGCGGAGGCGCGCCGCGGCCGCCTTGAGGCGCGCCGCGAGCGGCCCCGGCGGTGTGCCGGCGAGCGCCCGCGCGAGCGCCTCCGAGCCCGCGCGCTCGGCGAGGCGGCGATCCGAGCGCCGCTGGAACGGCATCCCCGAGCGGGCGAACGCCTCCCGGAGCCGCTCGGACTGCGCCTCGGTCCGGTAGAGCACCGCGAAGTCCGAGAAGGAGTAGTCGCCGCTCCCGGCAGGATCGCCCACCCGCCCGCTATCCATCGAGAAGAACGTGGACCCGCCGAGCATCCGCTCGATCGTATGGACCACGCGCTCGGCTTCGGCGGCTTCCGTCGGCGACTCGTGGACCGCCACGAGCTCCACGCCGCCCGCGCTCGGCAGGAGCTCCCGCGCGCCGAGCGTCGGTGAGGGCGCGATCACCTGGAGCGCCGCCTCGACGATGGGGCGCGACGAGCGGTAGTTCCGCTTCAAGCGCACCACGCGCGCCGCCGGGAAATCTTGCTGGAAACGGAAGAAGAAGCCCACGTCCGCGCCGCGGAATCCGTAGATCGCCTGATCGGGATCGCCGATGGCGCAGACGTTCCCGCCGGGAGCGACGAGCGCGCGTATCAGCCGGTACTGGCGCTCATCGATGTCCTGGTACTCGTCGATGGAGAGATACCGGGCCCGCTCGCGCGCCGCGGCGAGCGCTCCGCTCTGCTGCTCCAGGAGCAGGACGGCGTGCCCGATCAGGTCGTCGAGGTCGAGGAGCCCGCGCGCGGCGAGCTCGTCCTCGTACACCTTCCACGCGCGATCGACGTGGCGGTCGATCTCGCCGCCCGCGGCCGGCGGCCCGTGCGCGTCGGCGTGGCGCGGGCAGCGCCGCTTCAGCGCGGCGATGTCGGCGAGCAACCTGGCCGCCCGGCGGTCCGGGACGCCGAGCGCCGCGGCGAGCAGCGCCGTCCGCTCGCGCTCGCCGGCGATCGCGGGCGGCGCGGCCCCCGCGCCCTGCGCGTGCTCGCGGAGCAGGGAGAGGCCGAGCGCGTGGAAGGTCATGGCGGGCACGCGGCCGCCGGCCTCGCCGAGCAGCGCGCCGAGCCGCTCCCGCAGCTCGTCGGCGGCGCGGCGGGTGAAGGTGATCGCGAGGCACTGCTCCGGCGGCACCCCGAGATCGAGGACGAGGTGCGCGATCCGGTGCGTGAGCGTGCGGGTCTTGCCTGTGCCTGGCCCCGCGAGGAGGAGCAGCGCGCCGTCCGTGATCTCCGCCGCGGCCCGCTGCTCCGGGTCGAGCGCGTCGAGCGGCGCTGCGCCGCCCGGCGCAGGCGGCGCGCCGCGGGACACCTCGCCGGCCGGCGCCGGGCGAGGCGCCGCGTCGGCCCGGCCGCGGCGCGGAGGGGGGCGCGACGCCGCGGGAGCGCGCGCCCCCGAGGGAGGCGGCTGCGGCGCCGCGGCCTCCGGCTGGAAGAGGAGCCCGCCCCCGCGGCGCTGCGCGAGCTCCTCCGGCTGGAAGACCCGGATCGCGCCGTACTCGCCATCGTAGCCTGCGTCGCGGATCACGCGCCCTTCGCGCATCCGCGCGATCGCCTCGGCGAGCAGGGGCGTGCCGGCGCGCTCGATCTCGTCGAGCGGCGCGTCGCCGAGGAGGAACAGCTCGGGGCCGATGCGCGACAGCACCCCGTCGTAGCTCCGCTGCACCGCCTTGCTGGAGGCGCCCACGCCGTGGAGCTCGGCCAGCACCTCGGGCAGCGGCACCAGGTTGCGGAACTCGCTCGCCCCCTCGGGGCGCACGCCCTCGTCGCGATCGGCGAGCTCCTCGACCCGGTGCAGCACGCCCACCGTGACCGGGTGCCCGCACACGGGGCAGGCGAGGGCGAGCGCCCGTGTCTCCGCCGGCGAGAGCACGACATTGCACTTGCGGTGGCCGTCGAGGTGGTATTTGCCCTCTTCCGGGAAGAACTCCACCGTGCCCCCGAAGCCCTGACCGGTCTCCAGGGCGCGCCGGATCGCGAAGTAGTCGAGCGGGGCGTCGAAGGCCGTGGCCTCGCGCCCGAGCTTCGCGGGCGAGTGCGCGTCCGAGCTCGAGACGAGCCGGTACCGATCGAGCCCAGAGATCCGCCAGTTCATCGCAGGATCGGACGAGAGCCCGGTCTCGAGCGCGAAGATGTGCGGCGCGAGATCGCCGTAACACTCCTCGACCGCGTCGAAGCCCGCCTTGGAGCCCAGCACCGAGAACCAGGGAGTCCAGATGTGCGCTGGCACGAGGTAGGAGCCCTCGCCGGCCTCCAGCACGATCTCGAGCAGGTGGCGCGAATCGAGCCCGAGGATGGGCCGCCCGTCGGAGGTCAGGTTGCCGATCTTGGCGAGCGCGCGGACGATGCGCTCCGCCGCGTCGAAGCTGGGCGCGTAGAGGAGGTGATGGATCTTCCGCGTCCGATCTCCCTTCTTGTAGATCGTCGAGATCTCCACGGAGAGGACGAAGCGCGTCGCTCCGCGGCAGGCCCCGGGGAGCCGCTCCGACACCGCGCGGCCGAGATCGTCCCGCAGGCGGAAGAGCCCGGGCTCGGCGGGCACGAGGTGCTCGCGGAGCTCGGCCATCCACGCTGGATGGGTGAAGTCCCCCGTGCCCAGCACCGCGATGCCCTTGCGCTGAGCCCAGTAGCTCAGATGCGCGAGATCGCAATCGCTGCTCGTCGCGCGGGAGTACTTCGAGTGCACATGGAGGTCTGCATAGAAACGCATGGTGTTCCGCCGTGAGGTGTCGTTTTACCTATCGAGTTACCTATCGAGCTCCCTCGCGCTGTCAATCGCGGATACCAGCAGCCTTGATGAAATCTGGTTGGAAATTGAGGAGCGCTGACCGCAATGCGTCGCGATGCGTGAGAGTCCTTGTCCTGTGGCAAAAGATGCTCGCTCGATGCAATGCGGTTCGACGGGCTCGCCCGTGTGGCAAAAGGTGCTCGCTCGATGCAATGCGGTTTGACGGGCTCACCTGGACGACACGTTCATGCCGTGAGGGCCGACCGCGCCGCACGAGGCCGCACGGCGAGGCGAGGCGAGGACCGGCCGGCGCGCACCCCGGCGCCGGCATCCGCCGCGCCGGGCGCAGCGGCCGGGCTGGCAGGCGTTCGCGAGCCTTCGACAGCGGCTCGACCCGGGCCTACACGCGCGGGCGCGAGCCCCGGTCCGGAGGGGACCGCCGGCCGCTGCGAGGCATCACGAGGTCACGGGATCGCGGTCGAGGGCGCCGGGGTCTTGCGGGTCAGGTAGAAGAAATCGCGCAGGGAGCGCTTGCGGATGTACTCGTCTTCCGAGAACTCGAAGCCGCTCGCCAGCGCGACCGGCGCGAGGGCGCCGCCCTCACCCGGCTCGTAGAGGAGGAACTTCGGGTACGACCAGTTCACGTCGAGCTGCGCCACCGCCGAGGCGCCGGCGTGCTGCATCCCGAGCGCGATGGCGGGCGCCGTCGTGTGATTGCTGATCCCGACGTAGAGGACCTTGCCGTCGCGGTCGAGCCCCACCGCGGAGCGGCGGATCACCGTGTTGCCGTCCAGCGTGGCGCCCCAGTTGCGGACCTGCGGCGCGCGGAGCAGCGGGTGCAGCTCGCCCTCGTCGACCATGCAGCTCGGCGTCTGCCGCCACCACTGCATGTCGCTCTCTCCCGCCGAAAGCCTGGTCCATGGCGCGATCTGCAGCCGCCCGTCGCGGCGCCGCGCGAGCGTGCAGCCCTGGTCCCGGGGGCGCACCAGCGTCACGCCGTCGACCCGCATCCCCCACTGGCCGTGCTCGGTCATGAAGCCGCCGTTGAACGCCGCGAGCAGCCGCCCGTGGTCCGCCTCCGGGATCTTCGCGGGCCGCTCGTAGGGCTTGCCCTCCTCGGTCGTCGCCGCCGGCTCGCGGGAGCCGGCCATGAGGTGCACATCGACCCGCGCGAGATCCACCGCCACGATGAACAGCTCCGCCCAGGAGCGGTTCGGATCCGGGTGGAGCAGCGTCTTGTGGAGGCGCGGCGCGTCGCTCGGATGGGCGTGATCCGCGATGGGCACCCACCGCCCGTCGCCGGGAGCCGACCAGGCCGCGTGCGAGGGGCCGACGTCCGTCGGCCGGAACGCCGCCGCGCCGGTGCCGCCCGCGGCCGAGCCCGGCGTCCCGGCCGAAGGCGGCGAGGCGGTCGCGGCAGGGCCCGGCTGCTCGGGCACCTCCCAGTACGTCTTCGGCGGCTCGTCCTTGCGCCAGAGCTGGTGGACGCGATCCTCCAGGGCGTAGGCGGTCTCCTCGAGCGCCGTCACGTTCTCGGCCCCGATCACCGAACGCAGCCCGTTCGCGACGAGCGGGCCCATCCATGGAATGCGGTGCACCGCGATCCATAACCCGGCCCCGGAGAGCATCGGGACCGCGACGGCACCGAGAACCCAGCGCCGAAGCCGGGATCGGGGCAACCGAAGGACAGGGCGCTCCGGAGCGGAGTGCCCTACCTGAGCCGGCGTTTTCGAGGCTTCGGCGGTTTCGGCCATGGCGTGGTGCACTGCTTCGAAGGGGCGGGAAGACGCTGGAGGTCGCGGGCGACGCGGGGCGACCTGCGAGCGCGAGCGCACGAGAAGCGGGCCCTCCGCTCGGGCGACGGTCTAGCATGGTGCGCCGCGCGCGCGGAGGCCGCTCCGCGCACCGCGAGCGAAGCGACGCGATCGCGGCTCCGGCGGCAGCGCAACGGGCGTTGACAAGCGAGATCGGGCCAAGGCAACCCCGGAACCGGAACCGGAACCGGAACCGGAACCGGAACCGGAAGCAAAGCAAGGTGAGCAAAGCGTGACGGCTCGCTGCTGGCTCGCGGTCGCGGCTCGACTTCCTCACCACGCCGTACTAGAGTCGCCGCCTCGGACTGACCTGGCACGGGTCGCGGTGCTCGGTCGCTGTCATTGGTCCTCGCAAGCCTCCGCTCAAGGGGGCGCGAGGCGGCAGCTCTCCGTGATCGAACCCTCTCCACAAGGAGGGCGCGGTGCCGCGGCGTACTTTCCGCCCTTGCTCAGGAGGGGCTGTACTCCAGCCCGATTCCAGCCCGATGTCCATGCAATTTGCCGATCTCAAGCTCATCGAACCGCTTCTCCGCGCCATCGAGGCCGAGGGGTACAGCGCCCCGACGCCCATCCAGCAGCAGGCCATCCCGCCCATCCTAGAGGGCAACGACCTCCTCGGTTGCGCGCAGACCGGCACGGGCAAGACCGCCGCGTTCGCGCTGCCGATCCTGCAGCGCCTCGCGCAGAGCGGCGGGCCCAGGCAGGGCGGGCTCCGCGTGCTCGTGCTCACCCCGACGCGCGAGCTCGCGGCGCAGGTCGCCGAGAGCTTCTCCACGTACGGCAAGAACCTCGGCCTGCGGACCGCGGTCGTCTTCGGCGGGGTGGGGCAGCGCCCCCAGATGGAGGCGCTGCGCCGCGGCGTCGACGTCCTCGTGGCGACGCCGGGCCGGCTGCTCGATCTCTGCTCGCAGGGCCTCGCCCCGTTCGGTCGGCTCGACACGCTCGTCCTCGACGAGGCCGATCGGATGCTGGACATGGGGTTCATCCACGACATCCGGCGCGTGCTCGCGATGCTGCCCGAGCGCCGGCAGACGCTCCTGTTCTCGGCGACGATGCCGCCGGACATCCTGAAGCTCGCGAACAGCATCCTGCGCAGCCCGGTGCGCGTCGAGGTCGCGCGGATCGCCACGACGGCCGAGAACATCGACCAGCGGGTGGTCTTCGTCGAGCGGTCCGACAAGCGCGCGATGCTGGAGCACGTGCTCAAGGATCCCGCGCTCCGCCGGGCGATCGTGTTCACCCGCACCAAGCACGGCGCCAACCGCGTGGTCCAGCAGCTCAGCCGTGCGCGCATCGAGGCGGTCGCCATCCACGGGAACAAGTCCCAGGGCGCGCGCGAGCGTGCGCTCGCGAGCTTCAAGCAGGGGACGACGAGCGTGCTCGTCGCGACCGACATCGCGGCGCGCGGCATCGACATCGACGACATCTCGCACGTGATCAACTACGACCTCCCGAACATCCCGGAGAGCTACGTGCACCGCATCGGCCGCACGGCGCGCGCCGGGGCGTCCGGGGTGGCGCTCTCGTTCTGCGACAGCGAGGAGCGCGCTTATCTCGCCGACATCGAGCGCCTCATCCAGAAGCGCCTCCCCCTCCTCGCCGACCCCGGGGTTCCCGCCTTCCAGATCGATCCCAGGCCCGCACCGCCGGCGCAGGGGCAAGCTCGCCCGCAGGGACAGGGCCGGCCGCAGGGACAGGGCCGTCCACACCCCCAGGGGCAAGCTCGCCCGCAGGGACAGGGCCGGCCGCAGGGACAGGGCCGTCCACACCCCCAGGGGCAAGCTCGCCCGCAGGCGCAGGGCCGGCCGCAGGGGCAAGCTCGCCCGCAGGGACAGGGCCGCCCACACCCCCAGGGGCACGCTCGGCCGCAGGCGCAGCCCCCCGCGCAGGCGCAGCCCCCGGCGCGGCCGCAGCCGCGGCACGACACCCCTCGCGTCGATAACTGATCCTCACCGCGCTGCCCGCCACGCCCGATCCGTCACGCCGCGCATCGCCTGATGCGCGCGGCGTCGCGAGCCCGGTGCTCGTTGGCGCTCGTCGCGCGCCAACGAGGGGGGAGGGCGCCGCGCCGAGGCGCACAGGTCGTCTGCGAGGCGCACAGGTCGTTTGCGACCGGACCATGCCTGAATGACGCGCTTCGACATTATCTCGTCGATGTGCGGAAACTCTGGCACGATCGCCGCTATGCGCGTTCCCGTCATCGTTGTAAGCCTGCTCACGATCGCTGCCTGCGATCGCGGTGCTCCTTCTTCGAGCTCGTCCACCACGGGCGCTCAAGCCTCCGCCGATCCGGCGCCGATTGCCTCCGCCGCCCCGGTCGCCTCCGCGAGCAGCGCGCCGGCCGAGGCGCCCGACGCCAGCGCCGCTCCCGCGGCGGCCGACACCGCCGATGCCGCGGCGCCCGCGCCGAGCGCGGCGGCCGACGCCGGGCCGCCCGCGGCCGACGACAGCCGCCTCTCGGTGGAAGGGCGCGCCGTCCAGGGAGGGCTCCTGCGCGCCAAGCTGAACGGCAAGCTGCGCCGCATGGCGTTCCCCGGCCATCGCGTGACCGTCAGCGACGAAGGGGAGTTCCTGATCGCCTTCTCGCGCAACGCGCCAGCGCAGGAGAAGCTGACCATCACGTTCGACGACGGGCAGGTGCTCGAGAAGATCTTCGACGTGGAGCCTCGCAAGTTCGAGGTCGACAAGGTCGACCACCTGCCGGAGAACATGGTCAAGCTCGACATGGCGACGCGCGTGAAGCTCACGCAGGCCGAGAAGAAGCTCGACGCGCTCCGGAACAAGTACACGAAGAGGAACTGCTACAAGAACGGCTTCATCTGGCCGTCCAAGGGCCCCATCACCTCGCGGTACGGCCAGCCGCGCCTGCTCAACGGCACGGACGGCGGGATCCACTGGGGCGTGGACATCGCGGTGCCCGTCGGTACGCCGGTGCGCGCGCCTGCCTGCGGCAAGGTCGTGCTCGTCGAGAAGGACCTCCCGCTGAGCGGTCACACCGTGATCATCGATCACGGGCAGGGACTGACCTCCACGTTCATCCATCTGCACGGCTTCGCCGTGAAGGTGAACGACGAGGTCAAGCAGGGGCAGGTCATCGCGACCGTCGGGATGACCGGCCGCACGAACGGACCGCACCTCGACTGGCGCATGAATCTCTTCGAGACACGCGTCGATCCAGAGCTCCTGGTCTCCGCCGCGAAGTGACGCACGGCGGGGCAATGTGCCACACGAAGAGCGTTCGTGGTTGAGCTCCCCCGGGCGGAAATGTGGCTCGGGTTCGGCCGTCGAAGCGCCCGGCGCCTCCAGGCGCACGCCCGCTGATCTTCCTTTCCTGGCCGATGGATGATGGATGATCGAATGGCCGCCGAGGTCGCCGGGAGGACAAGCTCTCTCCCGCGAGCCTCTGGGCGGCATACCCCTTGCAAATTTCCGGACCGACGAAGGCAATCAATCCGAACATCGATTTTGCAAGGAGTCGGTCATGAAGATGCTGTCGCCTCGAGCTCATGGCTTTGTGGACTATGCGGTTGCGGCCCTGTTCCTGCTGGCCCCTTCGCTGTTCGGCTTCGGCGGGCTCCCCGAGACGCTCTGCTACATCCTGGGCGCCGCACATCTCGCGATGACGCTGCTCACCGCGTTCCCGCTGGGCGCCGCGAAGCTCATCCCGTTCCCTGTCCACGGAGCGATCGAGGCCACGGTCGCCGTGCTCCTCGTCGCGGCGCCGTGGCTGTTCGGCTTCGATGAGGAGCCCGCGGCGAGGAGCTTCTATCTCGTGTCGGGCGTGGCCGTCGGCCTGGTCTGGCTCGCGACGGACTACCGTTCTTCCTACGCCACGACGACAGCCAGCGCTCGTTACCGGCCGGAGCACCGGTCGTTCTCCTGAGGGGCGTGCGCGTGCGCCTCGCGATCGGCGCGGCGGTCGGGGTGGTGGATCGCGCGGATTTGCGGCAAGCTCATGCGTGGCGGGAGGACAGACGCCGTGAGCGACCTGAAGAAGCCGGATCCGATGAGCCTGCGGGTGGGTGACTTCCTCGTGAAGATGGTGCCCGTCGGTGAGACGAGCGACGCCCTCGATACCGAGGCGAACCGCGAGCGAGCGCAGCGGGCCGAGGAGGACCAGCGGGCGGCCCAGCTCGGCGCGAGCGGCGAGCGGGCAGGGGAGGCCGCGCAGGAGGCAGCGGAGGCAGCCGTGGACGAGGCGATCGAGGAGGCGCGAGCGCGCTTGAAGAGCGCCGGTGAGGACGTGCCGATCTCGCTGTGCGATCCGGTGACGGGAGCGACGTTCACGCTCGAGTGACGGAGGGCGGCACCGTCCACCGGCTCCCCGTTTCCGCGCACACCTCGACCGCGACGGAACAGCCTTCCGGCGCCTGTTCTCCGAGACTCCCATCCTGAGCGCGCCCGCCTCACGGGCCCTGTTTCGGCCAGGGCGGCAGCGACGGCTGCCGTTATCGTGGATGTTCCTCTGCTTGGCTTGGCCGTCCATCCGCTCGGTCCGAAGCCCTGTCCGCTCCCGTGGAGGAAAACACGGCGCTCCAAGTCTTCAACATTGCTCCGATCCGGTCAGGGAGTTACTCCATTTTCCGCAACGACTGACCCAGGGGAGAGCCATGATGAACATGCCCATGAGCCCGATGCCGATGATGCCGATGATGGGCGGCATGATGCCGAACATGATGAGCATGATGCCGATGATGGGCGGCATGATGCCGAGCATGATGGGCGGCATGATGCCGAACATGATGGGCATGATGCCGAGCATGATGGGCATGATGCCGAGCATGATGGGCGGCATGATGCCGAACATGATGGGCATGATGCCGATGATGGGCGGCATGATGCCGAACATGATGGGCATGATGCCGATGATGGGCGGCATGATGCCGAACATGATGGGCATGATGATGCCCGCGATGATGATGCCGAACATGATGGGCATGATGATGCCCGGCATGAAGATGGCGGCCTGAACCCAGGAACGTCGGCGAGCGGCTCAGCCCCGACGGTCGGGAGCGGGCGCTCCAGACCTGCGGGGCGCGACGCCTCCGCTGCGAGGCGTCGCGCGTGGGCGCTCGCCCCGTCCAGTCACGCGCCGGCTGCTCCCTGCGGCTTCGGGTGCTGATCCCGCGATACGAACACCGCCGCTGCCAGGTCCCCCACCACGTTGATCACCGTCCGGCACATGTCGAGGAACCGATCCACCCCGAGGACCAGACCGAGCCCCTCGGGCGGGATGCCGAGCATCCCAAGGATCATCGCGATGACGGGCAGCGAGCCGGCTGGAATCCCCGCCGTGCCGATCCCCCCGAGCACCGAGATGAGCATCACGGTCGCCTGCTGCCCGAAGCTCAGCGAGACGCCGTAGACCTGGGCCAGGAAGAGCACGGTCACCCCCTCGAACAGCGCCGTCCCGTTCTGGTTCATCGCGGCGCCGGCGGTCAGCACGAAGCGCGCCACGGACGGCGGCAGCTTCAGCTCCTCCTCGGCGACCTTCAGCGCGGTCGGCAGCGTCGCGTTCGACGAGGCGGTCGAGAACGCCGTCACGATCGCCGTCCGGCTCCCGCGAAAGAACGCGACCGGCGACATCCCGCCAAGGAAACGGACCGAGAGCGAATAGACAACGAACATGTGCAGGCCGAGGCCGAGCAGCACCGTGAGCACGTACGCCGCCAGCTGCTGCATGATGCCGATGCCCATCCGGGACGTGATCGTGAAGAGCAGCGCGCCCACGCCGATCGCCGCGAACCGGAGCACCCCCTCGATGAGCCGCATCGAGACGTCGAGCAGCCCCTGGATGCACTCGCGGAGCCGCGCCGCCCCATCGGTCTGCGTGAGCGACAGGGCGATGCCGAAGAGCAGCGAGAACGTGATCACCGCGAGCACGTCGCCCCCTGCCGCCGCCTTGAAGATGTTGTCCGGCACCATCGCGATGATCATCCCCACCGGCGAGGTGTCGGCCGGCGCGGTCGCCGCCTTGATCCCCCCGCCGTGCGCGAGGCTCCGGACCGCCTCGGGCAGGCCGTCGCCCGGGCGGATCAGGTTCACCAGGACGAGGCCGATCAGCACCGCGATGCTCGAGACGACGGCCGTGTAGCCCAGCGTCCGCAGGCCGAGCCGACCGACGTGCTTCAGATCGAGCTCGCAGACGCCCATCACGAGCGCCGAGAACAGGATCGGGAGCACGAGCATGAACAGCAGGCGCAGGAAAATCTGGCCCACCGGGTAGGTGATGTGATCGACGATCCAGGTGAGCGCCGGGTGCCCTGCCGCGACAGCGTTCGCCGTGAGACCGCCCGCTGCCCCGACCGCGACGCCGAGCAGCATCGTTCGATGCGATGACATGGCGCCACCTTACACAAGCCGCGGCGCCGCGATCCGCGGAGTTGACGCCACGCCCCCGGGCCCTCCACGGCCAACGGGGCGTCCTGCGGCCACAGATCGACCTCCGCACGCGCCGTTCGCGGGCCAAGGGCCGCCTGTCCAAGCCCACGCGGATCCATTAGGCTCCCGGCCGGCAATGCTGAAGCCGGGCGATTCGTTCGAGCGGTACACGATCGAGGCCGCCATCGGGCAGGGGGGGATGGGCTGCGTCTACCGGGCGCACGACGCGCGGCTCGGGCGGCGCGTCGCGGTCAAGGTGATCGCGGGCGGCGCCGTGGACGAGGACGCCGGCGCGCGCCTGCTCCGCGAGGCGCGCGCCGCCGCAGCGCTCGATCACCCGAACGCCGTCTCGATCTTCGACGTCGGCGAGCTCGAGGGGACGCCGTTCATCGTGATGGAGCTCGTCCCGGGCCGCACCCTGCGCAGCGCCATCAGCGGCGCCGACGCGCCGGCCTCGACGCGGGTCGCCTGGCTCTCCGACGTCGCCCGCGCGCTTGCGGCGGCGCACCGGCGGGGGCTCGTCCACCGGGACATCAAGCCGGAGAACGTGATGGTCCGGGACGACGGGGTGATCAAGGTGCTCGACTTCGGCATCGCGCGCCGCGCCGCCGGCGACGCCGATCCGAACGCGTCCACCGAGGCCCCTGCGCTGCCGACGCTGACCGCGCTCGGCGTCAAGCTCGGGACGCCGGTCTACATGGCCCCGGAGCAGATCCGCGGCGCCGAGCTCGACGGGCGCGCGGACCAGTTCGCGTGGGGCGTGCTCGCCTTCGAGCTCCTCACCGGCAGGCTACCCTGGCGCGGCGCCGGCGACATGCTCGCTGTCGTCGCGTCGATCCTCACCGACGAGGCCGACCGCGCCCTGCTCGACGCCGCCGCCGTTCCGCCCGCGGTGAGCGCGGTCGTCCTGCGCGCGCTGTCGAAGCGCCCCGACGATCGGTTCGCGTCCATGGACGATCTCCTGCGCGCGCTCGAGGCGGCCGGGAGGGGCGAGGCGCCCGCCGCGCCTGCCGCCGCGACGTCCGCGCCGCCCGCGCAGGCGCCCGGCGCGCAGCGGAGCGAGGCGCCTCGCGGCGGCGAGACCGCGGCGCAGCGGTTCTCGACCGAGGAAGTCCGCGACGTCCTGGCGCAGGCGATCGAGCGCCAGGCCTCCGCCGACGGAGGCGCGGCGCGCGCCCTGCGGGGCGACGCGCGCCTCGGCTTCGACGACCTGCTCGCCGCGGCGGAGGAGGTGGGCGTGGGCCCCGAGGCGCTGCGCGAGGCGAGCCGCGCGCTTCGCGCGCGCGAGCGCGGCGAGCGCGACGACGTGGAGCGGAGGTCGAGCGCGGCGACCGCCGCCGAGCGCGCCACGTGGCTCCGGCGCAAGCGCCGCGATTTCTACCGGCACTTCGGCGTCTACCTCATCGTCAACGCGGCGCTCCTCACGCTCGCCTTTCCGCTCGGCGTCGTGCTCTGGGCGGCGATCATCCCGCTGGGCTGGGCGATCGGCGTCGCCATCCACGGGCTGGTCGCGTTCACCGCGCACGAGGACGACTGGGCGGAGGAGGCCGAGCAGATGCGGTGGTGGCACGAGCAGCATCGCCGCAGGCACGAGGTGGCCATGGCGAGGGCGATCGGCAAGGACTGGCGCCCTGCGGCGGCCCCGCGCCAGCGCATCGGCGCGGCGGAGGAGGGGGACCGTCAGGGCAAGCTGCGCGTCGAGACGGACACCGCGCGCTCCACGGCGGAACGGGCGGAACGGGCGGAAGAAGAGGCCGCGGTCGCGGTGAACAAGCCCCAGCGGCGGCGGCGCTGACGTCGGAGCCGCGCCGCCCACGGCCTGACAAGGCGCCGGGCCGGCATGCGCTAAGCTCGCGGTCCTTCGGAGGATCCATGTCCCAGCTGAACTTCATCTCCCGCTCGCTCGCGCCGCTCCAGGCGCTCCCGTCCTTCCTGCGCACGCGCGCGCAGACCGTGCTGTTCCAGCGCATGGTGCCGTTCACCGGGACCGCCGGGATCCAGTTCGACGAGGTGAGCTCGGATCGGGTAGCGCTGCGGCTCGCCAACGGGCGCAGGGTGCGGAACCACATCGGCGGGGTGCACGCCGCCGCGGCGGGGCTCCTGGCCGAGACGGCGACCGGCTTCGTCGTCGCCGTCAACCTGCCGGACGACAAGCTGCCGCTCCTGCGCAGCATGAAGATCGACTACAAACGCCGCGCCCAAGGCGGCCTCCGCGCGGTCGCGACCCTCACGCCCGAGCAGCGCCAGTCCTTCCTGGACCAGCCGAAAGGGGACGTGGCGGTCGCCGTCACGGTGACCGACGAGAGCGGCGCATCGCCGATGGAGTGCGAGTTCGTCTGGGCCTGGGTGACCAAGGGGGTGTGACGCCGCCGCGTTCGCGCGCGGCGCGGGCGCGGTCAGTTGCGGCGGAGGCGCTCGATTTCGGCCAGCGCCTCGGCGAGCTGGCGCTCCAGGTCCGACGCGCGCCTGGCCTCCGCCTCGGCGCGAAGCTCCGCCTCCTCGGCGCGGCTGGCCTCGTCCGCGGCCCGCAGCTCCGCATCGTCCTTGCGGGCGAGCACGTCGTCCAGCATCACGCCGAGCCGCGCGATCAGCTCATCCGCCTCTTCCAGCTTCGCCGTCCCGCTGAAGAAGCGCAGCTTCGAGCCTTCCACCGCGAGCTCCAGCCCGAGCACCTGCGACGCGAACCGGCCTGCCTGGGGCATGACGGGCTGGTAGCTCCGCGCCCTGCGCGCCGTGTCGGCCGGCGGGAGCCGGTACCCGCGGAGGCTCAGCCGGCGCCGGTCGAAGATGAAGTACTCGGAGATGCCGAGCCGGGCATAACGCTCGACGTTGGTCTCGAAATCCTTCGTCAGGTTGCCCGCGTAGGCCACCTCCAGGACCAGATCGAGCCCCTTGCCCTCCCTCGGCCTGCGAGCGCGCGGGCGCAGGCCGCTGCGCGGCCCTCAGAGCGTCAGGATCTCGCAGCCGTCCCGCGTGACGAGCACGGTGTGCTCGAACTGCGCCGAGAGGCTGCCGTCCTCCGTGACCATGGTCCACCCGTCGTCGAGCGTGCGGATGCGGTGCGAGCCCAGGTTGACCATCGGCTCGATCGTGATGGCCATCCCGGCGCGGAGCCGCATGCCCGCCCCGCGCACCCCCGTGTGCGCGACGTGCGGCGGCAGGTGCATCCTCCGTCCGATGCCGTGCCCGCCGACCTCGCGGACCACGCCGCACCCCTCCGCGCGCGCGATCTCCTCGATCGCCGCGCCGATGTCGCCGAGCCGCGCCCCGTCGCGCACGACCGCGATGCCCGCGTCCCGGCAGCGCCTGGCGACGTCCACCACGTGCAGCGCCTCGGGGCTCGGCTCCCCGATGAAGAACGTCGCGGAGGTATCGCCGTGGTAGCCGTCGAGCTCCGTGGTCACGTCGACGTTGACGATGTCGCCCGGCAGGAGCACCTCGTCGCGCCGAGGGATCCCGTGGCACACGACGTGGTTCCGGCTCGTGCACACCGCCGCAGGGAAGCCCTTGTAGCCGAGCTGACTCGGGCGGCCCCCGCGCCGCGCCGTGTCCTCGCGCACCCACTCATCGATGTCCGCCGTCGTCACAAAGGGCTGGAGCCGCGCCCCGACGGCCGAGAGCGTCGCCGCCGCCGCGCGCCCTGCGCGCCGCATCGCCTCCCACGCGTGAGGCCTGAGGATGTCCACGTTCATGCGAGGCGTATGCGCGCGCAGCGAGCGGCCATCCAATACCGTTTTGATATCGGGCCCTCGCGCGCGGCTCCCCGCGCGCGGGGTTCGGGCTAGAATCGGCCGCGTGAGCCTCTCGCAGATCCGTTACTTCATCGCCGTCGCCGAGGAGGGCCACGTCGGCCGCGCCGCGCGCCGGCTCCACATCGCGCAGCCGCCCCTCAGCCGGCAGATCCGCGGCCTGGAGGACGAGCTCGGCGCGCAGCTGTTCGAGCGCACCGCGCGCGGCATGCGGCTCCTGCCGGCCGGCGCGGCGTTCCTCGACCACGCCCGGACCATCGTCGCGCAGGTCGACGCGGCCGTCGCCGATGTGCGCGGCTACGGCGCCGCGCCTCCCCCGGGCGATCTCGACGCCGGCCACCGCCAGCGCGCCGACCTGGGGTAGGGTGCCTCGCGTGGAACCAGGGGAACGGCATGGGCTACGACGCTGAGCTCGCGCTGGCCGTCGACGCGGCGCGCCGCGCGGGCGCGCTCCTCCGCGCGGAGTTCCACCGCCCGGGCGGCCCACGCGGCGCCGGGACGAGCGCCGACGTCGACGTGGAGGTCGAGCTCCTGCTGCGCGACGCGCTCACCCGGGCCACCCCGTACGCGTTCCTCGGGGAGGAGACCGGCGCCCTGGACGGCGTGGACCCGTCGCACCGCTGGGTCGTCGATCCGCACGACGGCACCGCGTCCTTCCTGCACGGCTACCGCGGCGCCTCGGTCTCCATCGGCCTCCTCCGCGAGGGCACCCCGGTGCTCGGCGTCGTCTTCGCGTACGCCTACCCCGACGACGACGGCGATCTCATCGCCTGGGCCGAGGGCGCCGGGCCGATCCGGCGCAACGGCGCCGCCGTCTCGACGTCGCTCGCCGGCGGCGCGCTCGATCGCTACGCCGTCGTGCTGCTGTCGCAGTCGGCGGATTACCTCCCCGCCCGTAACGCCCGCTGCGTCGCCCCCGCGCGGTTCCTCGCCCTCCCGAGCCTCGCCTACAGGCTCGCCCTGGCCGCGGCCGGCGAGGGCGTCGCCGCGGTCTCGCTCAGCCGGCCCCGCAGCTGGGACTACGCCGCCGGGCACGCGCTCGTGCGCGCGGCGGGCGGCGAGCTCGTCGACGACGACGGCGCGCCCGTCGCGTACACCGCGCAGGGCGACGGCGAGGTCTGCCGCCTCTTCGGCGGCGCCCCCGCCGTCGTGCGCGAGCTCGCGCGCCGCCCGTGGAACGCCGTCATCCACGGCCGCATCCCGCCGCCGCAGGGAACGTACGGGCTCCTGCGCCCCTCGCGCAGCCTGCTCGTCGAGGGCGCTGGCACGCTCGCGCGCGCGCAGGGCTGCCTGCTCGGCCAGCTCGCGGGCGACGCGCTCGGCGCGCTCGTCGAGTTCCGCACCGCGGAGGCGATCGCGCCGCTCTACCCGGACGGCGTCCGCGACCTCGCCGACGGCGGGACGTGGGGCACGCTGGCCGGGCAGCCGACGGACGACTCCGAGATGGCGCTCATGCTCGCGCGCTCGATCGTCCGCAAGCGCGGCTTCGTCGCGGAGGCCGCGCTCGACGCCTACGTGCACTGGTACGGCTCCGGCCCGTTCGACATCGGCAACACCACGGCGGCCGCGCTCAGGGCCGCCGCGGGCGCGCCGCTGCCCGGCGCGCGCCGCGAGCGCGCCCGCGCCGCCGCGAGCCTGACCAGCGAGGCGAACGGCTCGGTGATGCGCGCGGCGCCGCTCGGCGTCCTCGGCGCGGGGCGCCCGCGGGAGGCCGCGGCCTGGGCGCGCGACGACAGCGCGCTCACGCACCCCCACCCGGTCTGCTGCGCCGCCTCCGCCGCGTTCGTCGCGGCCATCGCCGCGGCGGTGGGCGGCGCCGGCATCGAGGGCGCCTGCGCCGCCGCCCTCGACGAGGCGGAGCGCAGCGGCGAGCGCGCGGTCGTCGCCGCGCTCACGGCCGCGCGCAGCGCCCCGCCCCGGAGCTTCTCGCACCAGGCCGGCTGGGTCCTCATCGCCCTGCAGAACGCCTTCTACCAGCTCCTCCACGCGCCCTCGCTCGAGCGGGGCCTCGTCGACACGGTGATGGCCGGCGGCGACACCGACACGAACGCCGCGATCGCCGGCGCGCTGCTCGGCGCGGCGCACGGCCGGGACGCCGTCCCGGACCGCTTCCGCCGCCTCGTGCTCAGCTGCCGCCCGCTCCCCGAGGCAGGGGCGAAGCACCGGCGTCCACCCGAGCTCTGGCCGGTCGACGCGATGCTCCTCGCCGAGGCGCTCCTCGCATCGGGGCGTTAGGATCGCGACTCGACCTCACCGACGCTTCATCGTTCTTCGGCGCGGCGTGTGGCACTCCTGACCAAGCGTCCTGCATGAGCATGAGCGGGGGAGGACGGGTCACTCCACGCTGCGCAGCCACCGCCCCGCGAACGCCACCTCATCGGCGGCCGCAAGCACGGCCTCCTCCCCTCCGGCCTGGCGAAAGACGCGCGCGAGCTGTGCCACACTTGCCCATCCCTGGAAGACGCCTGCCAGCGACGGAATCCCTGAGGCGTCGAACAGGCTCGTCGAGACCAGCCGTGCCGCCTCGGCAGGGCTCATCCACGGCGCAGCCTCGCAGAGATCGCCGAGCACATCGGCGTCTGCGCCTGCTGCCTCGAAGGCGAGCACCGCACGTCGGGCCGCATCGGCGCGCATCGCTTCAGGAAGCGCCTTTACAAGCCGTGCCAGCGCGACGGCCCGAACGTAGCTCCCGGAGGGCTCGACGCAGTCCCCTGCGATGCGTAAAGCCGCTTCCGCCCCCAGGAGCGCGACCGAAGCGGAAGGGTGCTCTTTGATCAAATTGCATCGCTCCTCCGGGGCGAGCTCCTCGAAGAGGGCCTGGACCTCCTCCACCGGCCGCCGCCCCGCAGGGAGCCTCTCGCCGAGGCGAAGCAGCGCGTCCGCCCGGTACCCTGCGCTGCTCGCCGCCCATCGCAGCACGAGCGCGCGGGCGTCGGCCTCTCGCCCGAGCGAGACCAGCCTCGCCCCGAGAGCGTGCACCGGCCAGACCGGGACCTCCTCGAGCGCCCTCTCCAGGAGAGCGTCGGACAGATAAGGCGCCACCGCCTCGGCCTCCTTCTTGCTCTCGAAGCACCAAGGCGTCCAGAGCCGTTCAATCTCCTGGACAGCGTGAACTTTCGCCTCTTTCGGCAGGTCCGCGAGCAACCGGGCGAGGACGCGAATTCGCTGGGGCGCTGGCAGGGAACGCGAAGCTCGCTCCAGCGCGACGGCGGAAGCCTCGCTGACTCCAGGCTCAGGCACGATCGCGGGCGGCGCCCCTCCCGCGCGCGCGATGGCTTCTGCGGCGACCTCCTGGGCTTCCTCTTCGGGGAGCAGGCCCGCCGCCACGACGAGCGCCCGGGGCGCATCTTCCCCGTCCGACTGGCGCGCAGCTTCCAGAGCGGCGCGCGCATACCGGGTGCGCCTCTCGCCCTCCGCCGCCTCGGCCATGGCGATCAGCGCCGAGGCGCTCGACCACCGCGCGCCCGTGCGATCGGCGATCTCGAGCGCTCGCTCGCGGACCCCGGCTTGGGCGGACAGTGAGACCTCCGCAGCGAGGGCAAGCAATGAAAGCGCGCGCGCCGCGTCCGCATCGAGCAGTGGAGTCGCGAAATCTGCATCGGCGCTCTCCCACGGCTCCGCATTTCCCAGCGTCGCCGCCGCGCCCTGCGCTGCCGCGCAGCGGACGAGCGCCGCGGCGAGGGGGGGAGGCAGGGACCTGCAACGCTCCACCTCCTCTCCTATTCGATCGCGCAGGCGGCGGAGATCTGTGAGGGCATACGCGAGCGCCTCGGCAGAGTTACCCGCTACCCAACCCGGCTCGGCAAACGCGAGCATCGAAGCGATGGGAGCGCCGCCGAGCGCGAGGTGTGCGCTCGCATAGCGGCGGAAGTAGGCCGGCCGGCGGCCGGCGGGCTCCGCCGTCCATCGCGCGATCGCGCGGCGGTAACGCGCCTCGATCGCCTCCTCCCGACCGGCGCTCCTCTGCTCCCACGCGACCCGCAGCGCCTCGTGCTGGAATCGCACCGCGCGCACCGGCCCATCCCGGCGCAAGATCCGATCGAGGAACGATCCGTACACGCGCAGGCGACCGCGCACGGCACGGTCCTCGATCTCCAGGAGCTCCGCGACATCCTCTGCATCGAGCGGCGCGAGCGCGCGGGCCAGCACGGAGAGCATCTCCAGCGCGATCTCTCCTCCCCGGAGGAGTCGGAGCTCACGCTCGACTTGCGCGGCGAGCGCCTCCGGTCCGCCGTTGCCCCCTGCAGCTGCCCAGCTCGGAATGCCTCGGCGCTCCGCTGCCGCGGGGGAAGGCGGCGCAACCTCGATGAAAAGCGCATCACCGGCATTCCATCCGAGCCGCTCCCTCCAGGCGTGCGCGTCACCCTCGCCGCCGGAGATGGAGACCAGACATCGAACGCGCTTTCCGAGCTCTCGAAGCGTCGATATCCCCGCGGCACGAGGCCAGTCGACGCACTCGTCGAGACCATCGAGCACGAGGAGCACTTCGGGCTCGTCCTGATCCTGGCCATTGGCCAGCCTGTTCCGGAGATCCGAGCGCAGCTTCAAGGCATCCCGCGGAGGGTGCAGCACGTCTTCGCCGAGCTGCCCGAGGAGCGACGCGAGGATCTCCTGCTCGGAGATGACGCGGTTCGCTCTCCCTACCTGCACCGCGGCGCAGCATATCCCGGCACGCTCGCCCGTCTCGGCGACTAGCCGGATACACAGCGCTGTCTTGCCGGCTCCAGGAGGGCCGTGCAGCAGGCACGCGGGGCCTGGAGAAGCGCGCCATCGCTCGATGGCCTCGCGGGCGCGCTCTTCCTCCTCGGTCCAAGAGACGGCTGCGGGAGATCCTTCCTTTTCCTTATGATGCATTCGCACCTCGGTGGGGGACGCTCGCCGCCTGTTCTAGGCCCTGTAGACGCCGTATTGGCCTTTCTTGCCCTTCATCCCGACGACGTGCTCTTGAATGCCGAGCCTTTCGAACATCGCTCCGCATCTCTCGCACGGGTCGACCCGCTTCCGCATCTTCGCGCTGTCGTACGTCTCGATCGAGAGCCCTTCGTCCTGGAACTTCTTTTTGATGCGCCGGTTCACCTCGGCGTCGACCTGTTCGGGGGTCATGCGATCCTGAACGCGCACCTTCTTCTGCTCTTTCATCACGTCTCTTCGGATGTTCTCCCCCATGACCGTCAAGACCTGCGCCTCCGCGCACGGCTTGTCGCTGATGTGGCCGGCGGGCGTCACCTTGCCTCCCTCGCTGGGGTTCCTCCCCACATACGGCTTCGTACTGGTATCTTCATCCACGTACGTAAGGACGTTGCCGTCCTTGTCGAGGATGCGGGAATAGATGAGCCCATCGGGATCGACGATGGTCCACGGCTGGTTGCGCGCGTACCAGTAGGCGTTCAGCTCGCCGTCGATCTCTGCGGGATCGGGCGAGATGTACCTCCCGAGATCGGGGTCGTAGTAACGGTGCCTGTTGTAGAAGAGCCCTGTCTCCACGTCCTCATACTGCCCCAGGAAGCGCACCTGTGTCGGCGCGCTGCCTCCGGCTTCGGACGTCACCTTCCCCCATGCCGTGCGGAACAGCTCGCCCACGACCTCACCTTTCCCATCGACGAGGCGCTCCGGAAAGCCCGTCATGGCTTCGTTCAAATAGAAGAGCCATGGCCCCGCTACCGACCCCTCCCCGGTGTGCCTCGTGTCGCGGTGAGCCCACGGAGCCCCGCTCTCATCGAAGCAGTAGGTGCGCTCCTCGATCTCCCCTTCGGGGATCCCCGCGATCTCGTGGGCGAGGGTCATCGCGTCCCAGCAGAAGCGCGTCGTGCGCAGGAGGCACGCCTCACCGCTCTCTCCCTTCTGCCACACGGTCTTCTTCATCCTCCGCGCAAACGCGTCGTACATGAACTCAACCGTCGTTCCGTCTGGCCCCTCGATCTTCGAGAGCATTCCGCTGAAACGCCTCGCCGTCCACGACCTGCTTCTCCCCGATCACCCATCCGACCGCGTTGCGTCGCAGCTCGACCGTACAGCCGCTCCCCTCCGCCAGGATCACCTCGCCACGGCCGTTGTATGAGAAGTGCTCCTCGGCTCCGTCGTCGTAGATTTTCTTCACCACGCGTCCGGCGAGGTCGCGCTGGAGCTCTGTCGTTTCGCTTCCACGGCGGATCAGGAGGACGCGCCCGAGCGCGTCGCGTTGATAGCGAATCTCCCGGCCATCGAACGTCCTCTCCGCGATCGGGAGGCCGAGAGCGCCGACCTCGATCGAGTACACCTCCCTGTTCGCATTGCGGATCTCGACGAGGCGTTCCTCGCGGTCGTACCGGAGCTGAATGACGCTCCCGTCCGGCAGGATGGCGTCCGCCAGCGAGCCGGTGCCTCCGCGCACGAGGCGGGTCGCCCGGCCGTCGGCATCGGTCACACAGAGGAGGTTCTCGTCGCCATCGTAATCGTAACGCGTGACAGCGCCGTTCGGTTCGCGCACCGCGAGGAGCAGCCCCTTGTTGCTGTAGGAGAACTCGGTCACGCGTCCGCTCTCGTCGCGCTCCGCCGTCCGCCTCCCGAGCTCGTCGTACGCGGCCGTCCAGCGCGTGCCGGACGCGCGGAGCACCTCGACGAGATTGCCGTGTTCATCGTGACGGTAACGCGTCTGATGCCCCGTCGGAGCCACGGTCGCTTCCATGAGGCCGCGAGCGTCGAAGCGGATCTCGAAGGTCGCGCCGATCGGATCGGTCCAGAAGATCGCTCGCTCGGCGTACGCCACCTCCGTCACGCTGCCTTCCGGATCGATGATCTTGCGGATATCGCCGTTCCGTAGCCGCTCGATCACCGTCACGTCCCGAGCGGGTCCACGATTCGCGTCTCGTTCCCGAAGACATCGCGCGTCCAGCAGGTCGTCGCTCCGAGTGGATCGGTGAACGAGCGCAGGTGGCCCCGCTCGTCATACGTGCGCGTATACACGCTTCCGGCTGTGATGGCCTTGTCGACCTTACCGTGCTCATTGCCGAAGTAACGGTGAAATGTGACCGAGTCGGTGGCCTCCGAGTAGCCATCGGGATAAAAGTCGAGTCGAACGTGGTGCATGCCCTTCGCGGGCGTCTTGCCATCCGACAGAAGCGCCGGGACAGAGGCGGCGAGGCACGGGTCGACCGCGCCGGGGTAGTCTGCCCATGTCTCGACGCACCGTCCTGCGGCATCGTATCGGTAGTGGAACGTCAGCCCGGTCGGCCTCTGCTGCCAGACGAGCCGGTGCTCGTCGTCGTAGCCGTACTTCGTGGTGTTTCCATCCGCGTCGGTCACTGCAACGAGATCGCCTGCTTGGTCATGCTGGTAGCGCGCGAAGACGAGCGAACGCCCCCTGGACGCGCGGCTCACGAACTCGATCTGGCCGATACGTCCCGCGGACGCCGGTCGAATCCGTAGTACGCGCCCCACGCTGTCGGTGACCTGGGCCAGGCGACCTTCAATATAGGTGAGGGCGATTCTGTTGTTGAATGCATCTACCTGCGCGGCGAGGCGGAAGCGATGCGGCGTGCGGTCGCCCGGATCCGGCTCGAACAGCAGGCGATCCCCGTCCGGAAAATCGAGGGAGAAGCCGTCGCCCTCCTTGTGGAGGACCCAGCCATGCGGGCCGAGGACGCCAGCGTCCTGCGGAACGAGTCCGAATTCCTCCTCGTTGCCGTCGGCCGTGACGACGATGGTGGTCCGCCGGCGAAGCTCGATCGCCCATGCGAGGCTGTGGGTCCATCCGAAGCCGAGCCCGACGTCCCGCCCACGCGCTTGGCTGCCGTACGACCGAACGATCTGGAGAGGCAGAGGACCCGGGATGTCGACGTCCGTCTCGGGGACGGTAAACACGCGGCCAGTGACCACATCGACCGGATCGCCCTGGGCGATCTTTCCGCTTCCGCGGCCGCCATGGTGGTTCGGGCAACCGCCGCCATCTTTACCTGCGCCGCAGGCGGTTTTTCCACCGCCCTTCGCCTTGTCGCCGCCGTTCTTGCCGCTGGCCCCCTGTCCTCGCGCCTTTCCACGGCCTGAGGCTCCGCCGCGCCCACCGACGACGGCGCCTCCTCCCATGATAAACACCCCCGGGTTCATGCCAGGAATCGCCGGAATGTTCGGGACAGGGGCGGTGCGGGCCATGACGGCAACGCTGCCAGAGGTCGGTTCTGACCGTCAACCTCGCCTCAGCCCCCCGTCGGGCGCTCCAGGTGCCCGCCGAACTTGTGCCGCATCGCGGAGAGGACCTTTTCGGCGAAGGTGTGATCGTGGCGTGAGCGGAAGCGCGCGTAGAGCGCCGAGGACAGCACCTCTGCGGGGACGGCCTCCTCGATCGCCGCCATCACGGTCCAGCGGCCCTCGCCGGAGTCCTGCACGAAGCCGCTGTACCCGGCGAGCTCCGGGCTCTCGGCGAGGGCGATCGCGGTGAGGTCGAGCAGCCACGACCCCACCACGCTGCCTCGACGCCACACCTCGGCGATCTCGCCGAGGTCGAGCGCGTACCGGTGCTCCTCGGGCAGGCGCTCCGTCGCCGCGTTCTTGAGGATGTCGAACCCCTCCGCGTAGGCCTGCATGAGGCCGTACTCGATGCCGTTGTGGACCATCTTCACGAAGTGCCCGGCGCCGACCGGGCCGCAGTGCAGGTAGCCCTCCTCCGACGTGCTGTGCGTGCCGCCCTGGGCCTCCTGCCTGCCCGGCGTGCGCGGGATGTCCCCCGGCCCCGGCGCGAGCGTGCGCAGGATCGGCTGCACCAGGGCGAACGCCTCGGGGGCGCCGCCCACCATGAGGCAGTAGCCGCGGTCGATCCCCCACACGCCGCCGCTCGTGCCCACGTCGACGTAGCGGATGCCCTTCGGGGCGAGCGCCCTGGCGCGGCGGACGTCGTCCTTGAAGTAGGTGTTGCCCCCGTCGATGATCACGTCGCCGGCGCCGAGCTGCTCGCCGAGCTCCTCCACGACGCGCTCGGTCGGCGCGCCCGCGGGCAGCATGACCCAGACCACCCGCGGCGACGCGAGCTGCGCCACCGCGTCGCCCAGGGAGGAGGCCGTCGCCGCGCCCTCCTCGCCGAGCCGCTTCACGCTGTCCTGGTTCAGATCGAACGCGACGACCTCGTGGCCGCCGCGCATGAGCCGGCGCGCCATGTTGGCGCCCATCCTGCCGAGTCCGATCATCGCGAGCTTCATCCGTCATGCTCCTGTGTGGGATCGCGGGCGTATCACAGCGCGCGGCGCGCGGCGCGCGGCCTTCACCGCTCCGGTCCGGGCGCTCCTCCGGCTGCGGCGGCTACCGGCGCGCCGGCTGTGCCTGCTGCCGGATCGCGCCCACCGCGTGCTCGAGCGCGCTCTTCAGCGTGCTGAACACCGGGATCCCGTCGAGGCTGCCGCCGGACTCCAGGATGCGCCCGACCATCGCCGTCGGGACGCCGGAGACGATGCACCGGCTGCCGAGCAGCCTCGTCGCCGCGAAGATCCGCAGCAGGTGATCGATGGTCGAGGTGTCCGCCGCCTGCGCGCCGGTGAGGTCCACGATCATGAAGCGGGCGCCGTGCCGGACGACCGCGTCGAGCACCTCTTCCATCATGCGGGCCGCCCTCGCGCTGTCGATCGTGCCGATCACGGGCAGCGTGAGCACGCCGTCCCACACCTGGATGATCGGCGTCGACATCTCGAGCATCGCCTCGTGCGCCGCGCGGACCCGGTCGAGCTGCAGGCGCAGCTCGATCTGGACCCGCTCGAGCTCGTCGTTCTGCTCGCGCAGCCGCGCGCTCGCGGCGGCGAGGTCGAGCGAGTTCTTGAGCGTCGTGTACGTGGCCCCGACGTACAGCGCGTACGTGGTCGCGCTCGCCAGCGCCTTCCGGTCGATCTGGCGCTGGTCTTCCAGGGCGAAGAGCATCGTGCCGATGGTCTTCTTGTAGACCTGGATCGGCACATGGAAGACGACGTCGGGGTCCTCCGCGAGGAGCCACGCGCGCGCGCGATCCGACTCGCGCGCCTCGTCCCACGGCCCCCTGAACCAGGCGGGGCGCTGCGCCTCCAGCGCCGCGACCATCCAGGCGTCCACGACGACGCCGCCGCCCTCGGGCGCCCCGTACTCGAAGGTGCCGCGCTCGTACCTCGCCGCGATCCTTGCGCCGCCGCCGTCCTTGGCGAGGATGACGCAGAGCCGCTGGGACGGGACGATCCAGCGCGCGCTCGCGCAGACCTCTTCCCACAGCGACCGCAGGTCCGGCTGGTTGGCGAGCTTGAGGAGGATCTCGTTCAGGACGCCGAGGACGATCCATCCGCCGCCGGCTTCGGGGGGCTGGCCAGGCTCTGGCGTCAGCATCAGCGATCGGCGTCGAGCGGGCGGCCCGCGGCGTAGGTCCGTGGCTCGATGGCGCGCGCGGAGGCCGCTGTCATGACGCTCTCCCCGGGTCGCTTCCGCGCCGTCGTCGACGCGAGCAACGGGCTCGGGACCAGATCGAATCTCGGCACGGTGAACACTCCTCGCGCTCAGCGCGCAGCCGCATCCTACCGCGCAATCCGCCCGCGGTGGAGGGGCTCTTGCCCGAGGCGGGCTGCCGTGGGGCCGCCGCCCGGGGGAACGCGCTCGGTGCTCCTGCGTGCTACCGCTAGGTCATGAAGATCAAGGCACGCGACGGCAAGGTCTACGAGGTTGCCCCTGCTCCGCCCGGCGGGAGCCACGAGGTGCGGCTCGACGGCAAGGTGGTCGGCTCGTTCGTGCTCCTGCCGGACGAGACGCAGGTCACGGTGAAGAGCAAGCCTGCCACCGACGCGCTCCTCGTGGACATCGCCGATCGGTTCGTCGCCGAGGGCGGCGCGCCCATGGGGATCAGCTGAGCCGTCACGGCGCGCCCGCGAGCCTCACCTCACGGAGGACCTCTGCCGGGGTGAAGCAGGCGACCGCGGGCGACGCCCCCTTGACGCGCTCCCGCAGGCGCGCCGCGAGCGCCTCGGCGCGGGCCGCGTCCGGAGCGCTCGCGCCCAGCATGCGCTGGCCGCGATGGCTGTACTCGATGAAGCGGTATTTCGAGCCGTCGGCCCACCCCGAGAGCGCGTCGCGGGTCGCGGGATAGTCGTAGTCCGCGGGCGCTGACTTGCTGCCCGCTGACACGCGACCGCCCATGGGATGTGGGATGCGGCGGGCACCGTGGGCTATCCAGCCCACCGTGACGTCGCTAAGCTCGGCGGAACAGACCGCAGTCCTGGGCGCGCATGGCGAAGCCGGTTCGTCTCTTCATCTCATCTGTCCCGGAAGACGCCGCGCTACGCGCCGAGCTCATGGTCCACCTGAGGCCGATCGAGCGCAGCGGGTCGATCGCGGTCTGGCACGACGACCGCGTCGCTGCGGGGGGAGCACCGGCGGCGGAAGCGCGCGCGCAGATCGAGGCGGCCGAGGTCGTTGTCCTGCTGGTGAGCCCCGCTTTCCTCGCCTCCGATCGTCACTTCGACGAGGAGGCAGCGCGCGCTCTCGCCCGGCGTGCCGCGGGCGAGGTGGTGGTCGTGCCCGTGCCTGTGCGACCTTGCGACTGGGGCTGGACCGAATTCGGCAAGCTCGCTCCGCTCCCCGAGGGCGGGCGGCCTGTCGAGGGCTGGCCGGTTCGGGGCGAGGCGTGGACCGAGGTGGTGCGTGGCCTACGCGCGGTGGTCGAGGGCGTGATGAGCCGGCGGGCGGCTCCGGGAGGACGGAGCGCCTTGGCCGCGGGGCTGCCGCCGGCGGAGCTGTGCATCGGCCGGGGCCCGGTGGTGGACGCCATCGTCGCGGCGCTGGTGCGCGAGCCGCCGGGACGCGTGCTGCTCCTTGGTGCGGCGGGCGTCGGCAAGAGCACGGTCAGCCTGGCGGTCCTGCACCGCCCGGAGGTCGTGGCCCGCTTCGGGGAGCGGCGCTTCTTCGCGCGGCTCGACGCTGCGCCGGATGCCGAGTCTGCAGCCGTCGCGCTGGCCGGCGCGCTGCGCGTCACCTCCGGGCCGGATCGGTGGCAGCGGGCGCTGTCGGTCCTCGCAGCGGGCCCGGCCGTGCTCGTGCTGGACAACCTGGAGACGCCCTGGGATGGCGACGACCAGTCCGGAACCGAGGCGTTGCTCGCGGAGCTTGCGGCCGTGCCGGGCCTGTCGCTTGTGGCGTCGGTGCGCGGCGCGGGCCGGCCGGGTCACGTGACCTGGAGCTCGCCCGTCGAGCTCCGGCCGCTGGGGCGGGCCGAGGCGGAGGCGGTGTTCTGCGCGATTGCGGGCGAGGAGCACCGGGGCAAGCCGGCGCTCTCGGCGCTCCTTCCCCTCATGGAGGGCATCCCGCTGGCGATCACGCTGCTGGCACAAGCGGCCCACGGCAACGATCTGGTCAACCTGAAGGAGGAGTGGGAGGCGCGCCGGACTGCGGTGCTGGAGCGCGACGGTGGAGCCCGCGATCGGCTCCGGAGCTGGAAGACCTCGCTCGAGTTGTCGCTCGGATCGCCGCGAATGGCGGCCGGCGCGCGCCGGCTGCTCTCGGTGCTGGCGGTGCTGCCGGACGGCATCGCGCAGCGGGATTTTGCGGTGCTCTTGCCGGGAACAGGGCCGGCGGCGGCGCGGGCGCTGGCGCAGGTAGGGCTGGCTTACTTCGAGGGCGGCCGGCTGAAGATGCTCTCGCCGGTGCGCGAGTACGTGGCGGCGGAGTACCCGCCGGTCGTGGAGGACCTCGCGAGGGCGATGGAGCATTATCGGGAGCTCGCGTGCACGCACGGACCGGTGCCGGGGCGACGCGGCGGCACGGAGGCGGCGGCGCGGCTCGCAGCGGAGGGCGCGAACCTGGACGCCATGATCCGGCGCGGGCTGACGGATGCCGACGCGGGTCGATGGATCGACGCGGCCGTGGCCTTGACCAACTTCGCGCGTTTTTCCGGGCATGCGGCTCCATTGCCCTTTGGTCGCGCGCTGGAGGTGGCGCAGCGCGCCGGAGACCGGCGGCGAGAGGCGCTGTGCGCCCAGAGCCTTGGCGACATCGCGCTGCCGCGCTCGCGGCACGATGAGGCCACAGCGCGCTATCAGGAAGCGCTGGCGCTGTACCGGCACGTAGGGGATGTGGTCGGCGAGGCGACCTGCATCCGGAGCCTTGGACACGTCGCGCTGGAGCGCTCGCATCACGACGAGGCCACAGCGCGCTACCAGGAAGCGCTGGCGCTTTACTGGCACGTGGGCGATGTGCTCGGCGAGCTCAAGTGCATCCTGCGCCTGGGACACATCGCGCTGGAGCGCTCGCATCACGACGAGGCCACAGCGCGCTACCAGGAAGCGCTGCCGCTCTACCGACAGGTGGGGGATGTGCGCGGCGAGGCCAATTGCATCAAGAGCCTTGGAGACATCGCGCTGGAGCGCTCGCATCACGACGAGGCCACAGCGCGCTACCAGGAAGCGCTGCCGCTCTATCGGCAGGTGGGGTCTTTGCGCGGTGAGGCCGGCTGCATCAAGAGCCTTGGAGATATTGCGCTGGAGCGCTCGCATCACGATGAGGCGAGGGCGCGCTACCAGGAAGCGCTGCCGCTCTACCGGCAGGTAGGGTCATTGCGCGGCGAGGCCAATTGCATCAAGAGCCTTGGAGATATTGCGCTGGAGCGTTCACAGCACGACGAGGCGAGGACGCGCTATCAAGAAGCGCTGCCGCTCTACCGGCAGGTGGGGGCTGTGCATGGCGAGGCCGACTGCATCGAGAGCCTTGGAGACATCGCGCAAGCCCACAGCGAAACCAGCGCTGCCCGTGCTCGCTACGAGGAGGCCCTGGCTCTCTACGAGCGCATCCCGGCGCCTTACTCCATCGGCTGGACACATCACCGCCTCGCCGTTCTCGCGCCCGACTCGGCCGCTCGGCGGCGGCACATCGAGGCCGCGTGCAGCGCATGGCGTAGCATCGATCGGAACGATCTGGTCGCCCAGCTGGACCAGGACTTCCCCTCCTGAGCTCTCGCGACGCCGCACGGTCCAACCTCGGGCACACCAGCAGGTGAACCGTCGCTTGGAGACCCTGGGAGTGCGCTGCGGCGCGGATACTTGCCCCGCCTGTCCCGTCCGTTAGAGACGCCCCATGAGCTCGACCCGGACGGCCTGGCACGCGCTGTTCGCGGCGCCGCTCGTCCAGCGGGGCCCACGCCGGTTCGAAGTGCGGCGCGAGGTGCCGCTGTCGACCGAGCCGCTGCGCGCCGCCTACCTGCTGCAGCGCGCGGACGCGGGCTCGACCGATCCGCAGGTCGCGCCCGCCTGGTCCGGACCATCCGCGGTCGACCCCGATCAACGGCGGAGAAGGTCCTTCTCCCGCCTGCCTCTCATCCTGGCCAAATCTGGGCAAACGCCGATGTTGGCCCGGTCGTAACGCTATATCCCAGCCGCCGGTTGCGCGCCAGCGTCCCGGCCGTACCCGCGCGCCCGCCGCTCGCGGCGGAGCGCCGTAAGAAATCGTCAATGCGGCAAGCCGCCTGAACGCCCGCAACGTCCCATCGACACCGGCACCACCACGACCGGCGTCACCACGAATGCGGACGGCGATGGTGTCGAGGCGCTGCCCGGCCGCCCGCCCCCGACGAGTTGACCGCCGGATGCGTAACCCGCGTCGCGTACCCCGCCGTTCACCCCACGGCGCGTATCCCGCTGTTCACGGCGAGTATCCCGCTGTTCACTGCGCACCGTGTATCCCGCTGTTCACTGCGCGTCGTGTACCTCGCTGTTCACCCCACGGCGCGTATCCCGCCGTTCACCCCATGGCGAGTATCCCGCTGTTCACTGCGCACCGTGTACCCCGCTGTTCACTGCGCGACACGCGACACGCGATACGCGACACATGCACGCGCACACCAGCGAACCAAAAACCTCTCAGGGCTGTTGTATGTTGTCTAAACTAAGAATATAAGAAGAATCATGCGATACTTCCATACGAGCGCTGCTAGCGCTTGCCTCTCGCTCCTCGTGCTCGCAGGGATCCCCGGGACGGCGTTCGGGGCACCGACCGCGATCACGTACACCATCAACCACGCCGATTGCGGCGCCGGCGCGTTCTCGCTGTACCTGAATGGGGTCCACCTCGACACGGTCGCGAGCACCAACGGCTGCGATTGCAATTCGGAGACGCTCCAGAGGACGTTCACCGAGCCCGACGTCCTCGCCCTCTACAATCCCGCGGCGTGCAATGATCTCCAGGTCGATGTCGTCGACGGCGGGTCGACGGCCGTCGGCTTCGCCCGCGTGTACGTCGAGGCGACCGAAGGCGCGTCGCTCCTCTGCCTGTACGATGCGGTCTCCGGCCCGATCCCCTGCGCGGATCGCGACGTCTGCGACGGCTACGAGATCGGGCTGTCGTCGCTCTCGAGCGACGACGGCGACCACATCGCGCCGGGCCTGGGCGCGGGTTGCGACAACTGCGCCAACCACGGCAACCCGGACCAGGCCGACGCGGACGGAGACGGGATCGGCGACGCCTGCGATCCGTGTCCGCTCGGCGATACCGACGGCGATACGTTCTGCGATGCGACCGACAACTGCGCCAGCGTCGCCAACTGGGACCAGACCGACAGCGACCTCGACGGGATCGGCGACGCCTGCGACAACTGCCCCGCTGCCGCGAATCCAGACCAGCTCGACAGCGATGCTGACGGCCTCGGGGACGCATGCAAAGACGTGTGCGTCACCCTGCAGCGAGGCGCCTTCGGCGCGGTCGAGGACGCCGATATCTGGGAAGCCTTCCCCCGCTACAGCGACGGCCACATCCCTTACAACTACTCGGGCGACTCCAACGGCGCGCGCAAGCAGGCGCTCTACCGGTTCGGGCTCGACGGCATCCCCGCCGGGGCCACCGTCACGTCGGCAGAGTTCGGCGTCGTCGCCTTCGGATCGAGCGACGAGACCGTCCGTGCTCACCGGATCACCGTGCCGTGGAGCGAAGACAAAGTGACCTGGCAGAGCTTCGCCGCGAGCTACGACAAGGCCACCGCGGCGGAGCTCACCTATGTCGGCCCCTATGCCATGAGCGCCGATCTGACCGGGCTCGTCCAGGCGTGGGTCGACGGCACGACCCCGAACTACGGCTTCCTCGTCGAGGAAGGGCCGGACGGGCGCACGTCGTACCGCTCGAGCGATCACCCCCTCCAGAGCGACCGCCCCTGGCTCGAGGTCTGTTATCTCGCCCGCTGATCCATTCCGCGCGGCCGCCCCTCCGCCCCATCACCCACATCACACAACCGCTCCTCGGCGCTCTGATCCACGCCGCGCGGCCGCTCCTCCACCGTCGTCCGCCGGGTAGGGCTGCCCGAGCGCCGCGGGAGGCGTCGCGTCGAACGCGCGCAGGAGCGGGCGGCGCGCGGCGCTCGGCAGCAGCGCGGAGGCGCGCTCCAGGAGCCCGCTCGAGGTGAGCCCGAGGACCGCGATCATCAGCGCGAACGGCGCCACGCTGAAGACCTGCGTCGGAACCGATGGCAGAGCGCTCTGGCCGAGGCTCGCCGCCGACGAGAGCACGCCGAAGAGGTACGCGCCGAGCGCCGCTCGCACCGGATGGAAGCCGCCGAAGATCACGATCGCCAGCGCGATCCAGCCGTAACCCGCCGTGTGGCGGTGGCTCCATCCCGCCTTGAAATCGAGCGAGTACGCCGCGCCGGCGATGCCCACGAGCGCCCCGCCCACGAGCGTCGCCGCCGTGCGCACCTGCGTCACATGCGCGCCGCGCGCGTGCGCCGCCGCCGGCTGCTCGCCCACCGCGCGGAGGAGGAGCCCCGCGCGCGTGCGATAAAGGAAGAGCCACGCGCAGGCGACGAGGACGTAGCTGCCATACACCAGGGGATCGCTCTGGAACAGCAGCGGCCCCACGAGCGGCACGTCCCGCAGCACCGGGATCGACGCCGCCGGCACCGTCGGCCCGGGGACGCGCACGTACGGGCCGCCGAGCACCGACGAGAGATCCGCGCAGAGCATCGCCAGGACGAAGCCGACCGCGATCTGGGAGCGGCCGAGGTAGATCCCGCCGATCGCCACGACGAGCGCGACGAGCGCCCCGGTCGCGGCCGCGGCGGCGAAGCCGGCGAGGACGCTCCCGGTCGACAGGGCGGCCGCGAAGCCGACCATCGCCGAGAGCATCATCGCGCCCTCGGCCGAGAGGTTGATGACCCCGGCCCGCTCGGTCAGCGTCTCGCCGACCGCCGCGTAGACGAGCGGCGTCGACGCCGCGAGCGCGGTCGCGAGCAGCGAGAGGAGCTCGGCGCCGCCGTCGCTCATGAGGGCTGCTCCTTCCATCGGAGGCGTCCTTCCATCAGGCCTGCCTCCATCGGCCTCGTCCCTTCGGGCCTCGTGCCATCAGGCCACCTCCGGCCGCCCGCCGCCGCGCGCCGCCCGGGGGGACAGGAGCGCGAACAGGACGAGCGCGCCCTGGAGCACGCCCGACAGCGAGGACTCCAGCCCGAGGGTCATCGGGAGCTCCAGGCTCCCGACGTTGAGCGCGCTGAAGAACAGGGCGATCGGCGCGACGAGCGCGGCGCGCCGCCCGGCGAGCATCACCACGAGCAGCGAGAGGAAGCCGAGGTTGCTCGAGATGCTCGGGATGAGCCGGTGGAACGTGCCGAGCACCTGCAGCGCGCCGGCGACGCCGGCGAGCGCGCCGGAGACCGCGAACGCGAGGAGCACCTGCCGCGCCGCGAGCACGCCGAGCACCTCCGCGGCCGGCGGGCTCAGGCCCACCGCCCGCAGCCGGAGCCCGAGGTGGGTCCGCCCGAGCACGACGGCGGTCCCGAGGAGCGAGAGGACCCCGAGCAGGAGCGCGACGGGGCTGAGATCGGTGCCGCCCAGCGTGGAGAGCCAGAGCGCGCCGTCGAGCGGCTCGGTGCCGGCCATGGACGCGACGCCAGGGCGCTTCCACGGGCCGAAGACGAGGTACAGGACCAGCCCCTGGGCCACGAAGTTCATGCCGAGGCCCGCGAAGATCTCGCTCACCCGGACCCGCGTGTGCAGCGCGCCCGTGAGGGCGCCCCAGAGCACCCCGCCGATCGCGCCCGCGCCGACGCAGAGCGCGACCACGGCACCCGCCGGGAGGTGCGGCCACAGGGCGCGCGCCGCGCCCGTGGCGCAGACGGCGCCCAGGACGAGCTGCCCTTCGACGCCGAGGTGGTACAGGCCAGCGCGAAACGTGAAGAGCAGGCCGCTCCCACAGAGGAGCAGCGGCGCCAGCGTGACGAGCACCCGCGCGGCGCGATCCGTGGAGCCGAACGCGCCCTGCCACAGGCCCGCGGCCACCGCCGCCGGCGAGGCGCCGAGGAGCGCGCAGAGGCCCGCCACGAGCGCGAACGCCAGGGCGAGCGGTACGAGGCGAAGGAGGAGGGATAAGGCCCCGCGGCGCGGCGCGCGGCGCGCCGCGGGCTCGGCAGGGGCGCTCGGCTCGGAGCTCATCGCTCGGACCCCGCAGGCGCCGGGGGCGGCGCAGGTGCACCAGGCGCCGAGGGCAGGGCGGCGCCGTCGAGCTCGCCTCCGATCATCCGCCCGAGCCGGTCCAGCGTGAGGTCGGCGACGCCGACGGGCGGCGAGACGCGCCCGCCGCTGAACACGAGGATGCGATCGCTGTAGCGCATCAGCTCGTCGAGGTCGGACGACGCGAACAGGAGCGCCGCGCCGGCACGGCACCGCGCGAGGAGCTGCTCCCAGACCCAGCGCGCCGACGCGATGTCGAGCCCCCGGGTCGGCTGCTCCAGGAGGAGCAGCGCGAGGCCCGCGGGGAGGAGCGCGAGCTGGGTGCGCTGCTGGTTGCCGCCGGAGAGCCGCTCGACGGGCGTGTCGGGCCGGCCCCGGATCCGGAGCGCCTCGATCGCCCGCTCGGCGGCGCGCCGGATCTCCCGCGGGCGCAGGAAGAGGCCGGGCCGCGGCGCGCGCAGCGCGACGTGCTCCTCGATGGAGAGACCCGCGATGAGGCCCTCGCGACGGCGATCGGCGGGCAGGTAGCCCACGCCGGCGCGCAGGAAGGCCGGGTAGGGGCGGCCGGTCAGGTCGGCCCCGCCCACGACGACGCGTCCCCGCCGCGCCCGGAGCAGCCCCGCGCAGGCGCGCAGCAGGAGGCGCTGGCCGCTCCCCTCGAGGCCCGCGAGCCCGATCACCTCGCCGCGGCGGACGGCCAGGTGAGCGATGCGCACGTCGAGCCGGTGGTCGCCGAACGCCACGCCCTCGAGGGCGAGCGCCTCGCCGCCGCTCGGCTCCGCGCCGCCGCTCGGCTCGGGCAGGCGCTCCAGGGGCGCGAGCGCCGCGCCGCCGCCCTCCTCGGGGGACCGCTCCTGAGGCGCAAGCGCCTCGCCGAACATCAGCGCGACGAGACGATCGGCACCGGTCGGCATCTCCGCCTCTCCCGCCACCTTGCCGTGCCGCAGCACCGTCACGCGATCGCAGAGCGCCTCGACGTCGGAGAGCTTGTGCGACACGAGGACGATCGCCTTGCCGTCCGCTTTGAGCCGCCGCAGCGCGGAGAACAGGGCCTCCTGCTGCGCCCCGGAGATCCCCGTCGTGGGCTCGTCCAGGAGCAGCGCTCGGACGCCCAGCGAGAGGAGCCGCAAGAGCTCGATCTGCTGGCGCTCCCCGAGGGTGAGCCGGGCGACGTGCTCGTCCGGGTCGACGGAGAAGCCGAAGCGCGCCGCGAGCGCGAGCAGCTCCTCGCGCGCCGCGCGCCGGGGGAGGAAGACGCCGCCGGCGCGGCCGCGCGTCGCCAGCGGCGAGCGCGCGCCGCCTTCAACGCCGGCCGCGCGGGGCCGGGCGACCAGGTAGCTCTCCAGGACGGTGAGCGGCGGGAAATCGAGCGGCTCCTGGTGGAGCACGCCGACGCCGGCGGCGAGCGCGTCCGCAGGGCTCGCGAGCGCCACCGGGCGGCCGTCGAAGAGCAATCGACCCCCGTCCGGGCGGAGGAGCCCGCCCAGGATGCGGAGGAGCGTGCTCTTGCCGGCGCCGTTCTCGCCGAGCAGCCCGTGGACGGCGCCAGCCTGGATCGTCAGCGACACGCCGTCGTTGGCCTTGACCGGGCCGAACCGCTTCGCGACGCGCTCGATCTCGATCCGCATGGATCACCGCCCGGAGACGGCTACTTGCTCGGCCCGGTGATCCCCCGGACCAGCTGCGGCAGATACCAGATCTGCTGGGGCGTCGCGGCCTCGCCGTCCTTCAGGAACTCGGTGCCGTCCTGGAACTTGAGCGGCCCCTTGAAGAGGTCGAGCCCGTTGGCCAGCTCGATGACGAACGCGCCGAGCGGCGCCTGCGCCTCTCCCAGCGCGGCGCCAGGCCCGAAGCCGACGACCGACGACTCGCCGTTCAGGTCGCGGAAGTCCGGCCCTTGCCAGACGAAATCGCTCGCGTACTTGCCCGCGCGCGCCTTCTCGATCGCGTCGCGGTAGAGCGGCGCCCAGTTGTAGTACGCGACGCCGAGGCAGATCTCCGGCGCCAGGTCGCAGCCGGCCCTGTGGTCGTAATGGACGTACTTGACCTTCTTGCCCGCGCCGCTCGCCTTCTTGGCCTGCAGCGCGGCCTCGGGCGTGTCCAGCCCGGTCATCAGCACGTCGAAGCCGCCGCCGATGAAGTCGTCGGACACCTTGGTGGGGTCGAGGGTGACGCCCGGGATGTTGAACCAGAAGCCGATCCACGTGACCTTGAACGTGAGGTCCTCCGGCTTCTTCTTCTGGTACTTCTCCCAGCAGTACCGCGCGCCGAGGTACGCCGCGGTGACCAGCCGGCGGGTCTCGTCGTTCACGAGCGGGCCGACATATCCGATCTTGCCCGTCTCGGTGCCGAGCGCCGCGGCGCACCCGGCGATGTGCTGGGCCGTCTCGATACGCCCCATGAGGTTGCCCAGGTTCGGCTGGGGCTTGTGGTTCTTGCCCTCCTTCCAGGCGTAATCGCCGGAGATGTGGATGACCGTGACCTCCGGGTGCTTGCGCGCGGTCTCGAGGGCGTCGTCCTTGTAATCGTCGGAGTTGTAGACGACGAACCGCGCGCCCCGGGAGATGAGATCGTCCGCGACCTGGGAACCCTTCACGTTCGGGCGGTCGGACGGGTTCACCTTGTCGACATACTCGAAGCCGACGTCCGGCATCTTGGCGAGCACCGACCGGATGCCGTCGTGATGGGCCTGGTTCCACCCTTTGTCGTTGTAGGGGCCGACAAGCACCATGCCGACCTTGTAGGCGGCGGCCGGCGCCGCGCTCGCCGGCGCCGCGACGCTGGGACCGGCGGTCTTCTCCGAGGGCGGGCTCGTGCTCGTCGACGAGCCCTGGCACGCGCCGGCCAGCAGCGACAGCGCGATGGTGAGAACGGCGGGCGGGCGGGCAGCGGGGCGCGGGACAGCGAGGGCCGCGGGCGACTTCGGCGGGTGAGGTGTCACCGAGGCATCGTGGGCGGGAATGTCGCAGGGTGTCAAGAACCGCCGAGACAGACGACGCCGAGCGCAGGTGTGCTGGGCGTCGTCCGCGTTTCACTGCGGTATCACGATCACGTCTTCGCAGGTGAAGTCGACCCCCAGGGCCGCTTCGGGGTCCGCCTGGATCGTGGCGCACGTGCTGTCGCAGAGCACGATCTGGGTCGGGTTCGCGGCGCTGTCGTAACGCCAGGCGTTCTCGCTCGCGCACTCCTGGTCGTAGGAGAGCGCCGTCGGGTTACCTCCGCCGCTCTGGTACGTCACGCGGACCCGCTGCGCGTCGAAGCTCCGCCCGTCGGGAGCGGGCGGGATCTCGACCGTGCAGGAGACCGAGGCGCCGCGGATCGCGTCGATCGCCGCCTTGAAGGCAGCCGAGGTCGCCCCGGGATTGCCCGTGTCGATCAGGTAGGCTTGCTCCGTCCCGCCCGCGTCGGCGATCTGGTGCAGGTTGTCGAGGTCGTGCGGCGCGCCCTCGATCGGCGGGTTGTCGACGCCGATGACGTACGTCGGGACGCCGTCCTCGAGCGCGCCGGCCGCGGCGTCCGACACGCCCTCGATCCTGTTGGCGTCCGTGCCGCAGCCCGCAGGATAGCCGTCCGTGACGAGGACGATGGCGTACCTGCCGGGCGTGGCCTGCCGCTGGTCTTCGACGTACGAGATCGTCCCCTGCATGACGAACAGCGTCGGCGTGCCGCCGCGCCAGTCGGCGCTGGTGGCCGGGGTGACGGCGGTGATCGCCTCCTCGAAGCGCGGAGAGGGCAGCGGCGTCATCGGGACCTCGGGTGTCTCGTAGGTCTCGGCCGAGCACTTCTCATCGCGGTCCTCGTCGTCGCTCGGAAAGAACCTGAGCGACGCGTTGATGCCCTCGGACAGGGGATCACTGAAGAACTGCTTCGTCGCCGCCACGACGGGATCCCACTTGAGCTCCTTGTCGTACCAGGGCTCGTCGCCCATGCCCATGCTGCCGGACACGTCGAACGCGAAGGCGAGGTACACGGGCTGGAGGTCGGCGCTGGCCGACTGGGTGGCGCACGCCCCACCTTGGCCCGAGGAGCTGCCGTTGCTCGAGGAGCCGCCTTGCCCCGAGGAGCCGCTTGCGCCCGGACCGCCCGATCCGAAATCGCCGCTCGTGCTCTGGGAGCTCCCTTGGCCAGAGCCCCCGCTCCCCGGGCCGCCGCTCTGCGAGCTCCCGTCGCCGTCGCTGGCGCCATTGCCCCCACATCCAACGCCGATCGCACCCACTGTCAGCAACACAATGGCCATCGTGGGCAATCTCATAAGTCGAACCCTCCATGAAGCGCGGCCCGGCGCGTGTCGCCGGCGCCGAAGCCGTCGATGCTGCGTGGGCACCGAAGCAGACACGGCCGTGAAGCTCGCTCCCGATGCCCCGTCACCCGGGAAGCATAGCTGACGGAGGTGGGTGCCGGACGACGCATGGCGCCGAAATGATGCGCCGCAGCCGGGCGGACGCTGCCATCCTGCATATCGTGCGATGTGGATTCCTGTCGCACCGCGGCCTCGGCTGTGGCCGGCGGCGCCGGCGCGAGGGGGCCCAGAGCGCCGCGCGCCACGCATTCCGGCGTGCGGCCCTGCCGGCTCAACTCACCCGGAGGGCGAGCTTGCCGAGGTGGTGAGGATCGAGGGCGAGGTGGGGCGTCGGTGGCCTGGGTCAGGGGACACGTCGGGGCGATCTCGACATGGAAGCAGCCGGACCCGCTACCCCAACCTGGGTCGGGTCGCCGCGAGAGCCGACAGGACCTGCGCGGTACCTGCGCCGCGTCGTGGCGGGGGAGATCCTGGTCGTCATCGAGTCGAACCAGCCGGTGGCCGAGATCAGGCCGGTCGCCGCCTCAGCTCGCGGAGCCGGCCCCTTTGGTCTCTGCTGGCGGGCAGGCGGAGAGGGAGAGCCTCCGAGGAGGCTGTCCGTATTGCTCCACTGCGGGAGCGGGGGCGTTCAGCGAGCGATGTCCCCGCGCTTCGGCCTCACGGGTCCTGGTCGCCCAGCGGGACCATGAGGACCTCCGTGACGACATTGTCGATTACCTGCTGAAAATGCAGCACCACACCGAAGTAGGTGAGCGACAGCGGTGTAGGATCGATGGTCCAGTTCCCGTTCGGGCAGGCGATATCCGGGTCCGGCCGAGGTGGAACAGGCAGCGTTACGTTGAACTCGATGCGACCTGCGCGAGGCTCGATTGTCTGAGGCTCCCCTACCACATCCGTCAACTCGGTTCCCTGGCCGGGCGCAATGTTGCCGCCGGGATTCCTGCATTGCCATGTGGCTACAACCCTATCGGCCGTGAGGAAGGCATCGGTCACGAAGTTGCCGAAACCGGCTCCCGTTCCCTCCACGGTGAGACCAGTCGCGAGCGACTTGGCAATGGTGAGATCTCCAACGATGTGTGCCCCAGGCTTTTGGGCGTTCGCCGGGGTGGCAAATGCCAGGCTCAACATGGTAGCGACAGGAACAACCGCGGTTCGAAACATCGAGCCAACTCTTCCAAAGACAGTGTTCATGCTCGTCATGGTGCGTACCCTTTCTGCTTTTGAACAAGCCAAACAGATGGTTCCTTCTCGATAGCGAGAGGACTTCTGGATGGTAGTTGTACAGCGTGATATCGGACGCGTTGCGGACGCTCCAGCCTTGCCACCAACGCAGCGCTGTATCGTGAGTCACTATTGTCGCCACCTGTGGGATGGTCAAGAAACAATAACGCTCTTCGTGGCAATCGCCGACCTTGGGCTGTGGACAGGATTTTGGCGGATGCCGACTCGGACAGTCGAATGAATGGTCGCGACGTTCATGAGGTCATGCGCCGCAGCGGCGCTGCGACGACGGATGTCGCAGCGCCTCGAGTCTGCTGCGATGGTTGAGCGCGGGCGGGGGCGCCCAGCATGCTCGCGTCGTCGGATTTCGCTGTCCTCCCAACATGGATCATGTCTTGGATTGTCGACGGGCGCGTCCAGGTTGGGCACCGCGCGACGTTTGCATCGAACGCTGCGACAACGCCTCGGCTCCTTAGGTGCGTTGAGTAATCGAATATTCACAACAAAGGAACAGCAGGGGTCGTTTACAACGTACGCTCGGGCATTCCAGACACACAACGACCAGGGGCGTGCGACCGTCACGAACCCTGAGCGCCCTCTCGCGAGCGGATGGCGAGACTCCTGAAATGCCAGATATGTTGAACCAGTGAAAATCAAACTCGGTAGTCCGGGGCGCTTGCCCGCCCTGGGACGATGCGGTTCTGGACGTGCCGAAGTGCCGCGCACGGCCCTTCGAACTTGCAGGTTCGCCAGGTGTCATGGAGCAGATGGAGAGCAGGGAAGCGCGCAGCGACAAAGTGGCTTCACCTTCGCCCATTACACTCCGACGCTCTCGCGCGACGCTGGCCGCTTCCGCGCGGAGCTGACGGGTACGGCAAAGACGATCGCGTTGGCGCGCGTTCAGCGCTCGACGGAGGCGCCGTCGCCCGCTGTCGCGACGCCGATCACGTCATCGAGAGCACGGGCAGCCGCGTCGTTCGTGTCAGAGGGGCTTCGACGAGGACGTGCTCCGCTCCATGCTCCGCATCGTCGAGGAGGCCCGCGGATGCTCCCCGCCGGCGTCGCCGTCTGCTCGCGAAGCGATCGGGCGGGTCACCCGTCCGTGCAGAAGGGCACGCCTCAGGACACCGCCGCCTCGGTGGCGGCCGGCTCCGCCTCGGTTGCGGCGGGCGGCGCAGGCGCGGCAGAGCGCGCGGGGCGGAGCGGGTGCGTCTCGACGCGCCAGATACCGTCGTCCGTCAGGCGGATCGCCGCGAACCTGGCGACGCCGTCGAGGTAACCGTCGGTCTCGTGGCCGAGCGTCGACGAGGGGTGCGCGTACACGCTGACGCGGCCGCCGCTCTTCGAGCGGTAGTGGCCGAAGAACGCGAGGTGCTTGTGCCCGTGGAGCACGAGCGCGCTGTTCTTCTTCGGGTTCTTCTGCTGATACGCCGCGAGCATCTCGAGGAGGCGCGGGCCATCCATGGCGATCATGAACGTGTCGTTGAGAGAGATTGGCCCCGCGAGGCGCGCCACGTGGTGGTGGAGCAGCACGACGACCGGGCCGGACCCCCGCCGGAGCGCGCGGGCGAGGCGACGCAGCTGAGCGCCGCCGATCTGCCCGATCGCGTTCGACCCCACGAACCGCGACCTGTAACGGTTGGAGTTGAGTCCGAAGATCCGGATACCGCCCCCGAGATCGAGCCGCCTCGGATACAGGCCGGCGATCGCGCGCAGCCGCCGTCGCGCGCGCTTGCGGGCCGGGACGTGAAGGGGAGGCTGGAAGGGGCCGCGCTCCACGCGGGTGAGCACCTCGATGAAGCGCTGCTCGCGCTCCGCCCGCTTCGTGAGGTACGGGTCAGGCGACGTGCCGAGGTTGATGGCGACATCGTGGTTGCCGGGCACCATGAGCACCTGCGAGGAGGCCGGGATGCCGGAGAGCGCCGCCTCGAGCTCGTCCCACTGCGCCTCTTCCCCGAGATCGGTCATGTCGCCCGTCAGCGCGACGAGCGGCGGCTTCATGGCGGCGATCTCCGCCACGAGCCGCTGGAGGCGGCCTGTCAGCTCGGCGGTGTCGGGGCGAGGGGCCCCTTCCGGCCACGCGGCGGAGCCCTCCTCGATCTCGTAGGGCTCGCGGCCGCCCGCCGTGATGTGGAGATCGGAGATCTGGCAGAGGACGAGCCGCCCGCCGGGGATCGCGTCGCCAGGATCGGGGAAGAGCGTCGCCGCGCCGCCATACCGCAGGATCACGCGGGTCGCCTCGCCCAGGGCGGACGCGAGCCAGGCATAGAGCGAGAGCCCGAGCGCGAGCGCGGCGAGCGCCGTGCACACGGCCAGGACGAGCGCGGCCCCGCCGCCGAAGGAGAGCCTGCCGCCCGCGGGGAACCAGGACGCGAGGAAGGAGAGGAACGACCCGTCCAGCCACGCGGAGAGCCAGGCGGGGACGCCGATCTCGAGGGCGTGCACGGCGAGCCCGCCGGCGCCGCAGGCCGCGGCGAGGAGGACGAGCAGCAGGATCAGGCGATCGCGGACGACGTCGATGACGTCGACGACCTCGCCGAGCCTCCCCCGGAACGACGAGCGGAAGTAGCGGCTCCCGTAGGAGATCTTCTTCCATGTCTCCGGCCGCCACACGCGGCCTTGGCTCGCAACGCTGGAGACGACGAGGGCCGGGGTGATGACCAGCGCGAGCAGGACGAGCACCGGCAAGAGCGCCAGGTAGAGGACTCGGAGGGCCGCCCTTCGCGCCATGCCTCATTTGACGTGCCCCGGGCAGTACCGTCAAGGAGCCGCTCGGGCCGCGCGCGCCCCGAAAGTTGCCGGAATCGATGGATGCTCGTAGCAGTAAGCGCGAGCTCGCGCGCTGATGTCCTGCACCGAGACGCCGATAGAGCCGGCCTGCGCCCTGCGATCACCCGCGTCGAGCGGCCCGCCGCCGGCGCTCTCGACCGGCGCGCGCGCGGCGCCTGCGCGCCGGCGTGGCAGGGCCGCGGCCCTCGTCGCCGCGGGCGCTGCCGGCGCGGGGGCGGCCGTGTGGACCAGCGCGGCCGTGGCCGTGTGGACCGGGGCGCCCGCGACGGCGGCGCGCAGCGCGGCGCCGCTCGTGGCGAGCGCGCTGCCGGAGCGCGCGCCGACGGCGCCACCAGAGCGCGTGACGCTCACGGCGGATGACGAGGACGCCGAGCCCGGCACGCTGGAAGAGCAGCGCCTCCGGCTGTTCGCGCGGATGCGGCGCGAGCTCGCGCTCCCCGACGAGGCGATGCGGCAGGTCGAGGCGATCTTCGCGGCGTCGACAGTGCTCGGCCAGGGCAACCCCTCGCTGACGCGGCACCCGATGTCGCGATCCGAGTGCCGTCGCATTCGAGCGCTCTCGGGCGTCGAGCCGGCGCGCGAGCCGGCCTGCGGCGCGCCGGGGATGGTGCCGCTCTTCGATCCCACGCGCGGTCAGACCGCGGCGGACGCCCCCGCGTGCGTCGATCAGCTCGAGTTCCCGAACGTGCCCTGCGAGTACCCCGTGGTGCACGTCCGGGCCCGCGAGGCGGCGCTCCTGTGCAGGGCGGTCGGGAAACGGATCTGCGACGCGCACGAGTGGGAGGGGGCGTGCGCCGGCGCCCTCCGGGATCCGGACGTCGAGTACGAGTGGGCGCGCCCCCGGAACGAGGCGAGCTGGCACCACAACCTCCTGCGCGAGAAGGTGTGGAGCTACGGCCCCGCGAAGAACCACGCGCTCTGCGGGACGGGGAGCTCCCGCACGCCGGGCTGTCCAGGCGGCGGGTGGGACCGCTGCGGCTCCAACACGTATCCGGCCGGCGCGTTCCCCGCATGCCGGAGCAGCCTCGGTGTCTTCGATCTGCACGGCAACGTGGCCGAGCACATGAGCCTGCCCATCCTGCCCGAGGAGCTCGCGCGGCACGGCGATCGGGGCTTCACCGAGATGAAGGGGAGCTGGTTCGCGTTCTCGTCGATGGAGGTCCACGCCGACGACTGCCGCTTTCGCGCCCCCGACTGGCACGCGACGCGCCTCATGAGCAGGGGCAGCCACGCGAACTACCACCTTGGATTCCGCTGCTGCAAGGACATCACGCCGCCGGACGGCGCCGAGCGAGACGAGGGCGTCGACCACCAGGGCGCCAGGGGCGCGCAGCGATAAGGACATCAAGAAGAGCGGCGATCAGGCCTGGAACCCATCGTGGCGAGCGGGGCGCGGCCCGCGGCGCGCGCGGGGCCCTTCCGTCTCGCTCGATCCGCGCACGCGCCCTCCGGAGAAAAGTCCTCCAGTTCGCCGGCCGCGGTCGGGCCGCCGGGTGCGCACGCGACGTGCGTACAACGAGCGGCTGGATCCACGCACATAGGTTTGACCACATGAGCCCACGTGCGCGCAGCGGGTGGTCCATGGGCGCAGGATATCGCCGACGCGGCTCGTTTCGAGCGCCCGCCGCAAAGTTGCGGTGGCGGAGGCAGACGATTACGGCCCGAGGTGATCGATTCGTGTCGTGCCTCCGTTGGGGCACAAACGGCGCAGCCTGAGCACGTCAGGCGCAGAGGGTCCGACGTCGCGAGCGGGTTGCGGCCCGGTCAGACGAGCGGCGGGGAGGCGCCGCGCGCCGTCGCCAGCGGGCCTCGAGCGGGGCTCGACGGCTCTCGTTCACGACGGCCGCGGTGCGGGCGGGAGCGCAGGTGACCTGCTCGAAAGCCCGCGAGAGAGGCGCTGCGCGCTGCGCGCGGCGCCCGGCGCCGAGGCGTTGAGTTCGTCATCTCCAGCATGGGGCGCGCGGCCCGCGCGCGATACGCCCTCCGATCGGGGGCCGTCCCGCCGGTCTCCGCGTTGAGAACCCGGAAAACCAAGGCCGGCGTCGATCCAGAGAATGCCTTTTTGCGGACGCGCCAAGGCCGGTGACACGAGCTCGCAGCGGCAGTGTCTGCACACGAGGGCTGAGGCACACACCCTGCTCTTCGATGAGCCCAAGGTGGCTCGGACCTTCCGGCCATCACGGGATATTGAGGAGGACAACACATGCTCTCGATTCATGGCAAGGTGCTGGGGCTCGCGATGGTGATGGCGGCGCTGGGCACGGGGTGCGCCATCGATGCAGCGGACGACGCGGATCTCGACGAGGCCGGCGTCGACGAGGTCGAGCTGGTCGATTCGACCGCCGAGGCGCTCGAGGCCGGCGCGTCTGCGAGGGGCGGGTATCAGGAGCCGTACGGTGGCAAGGGCGGGCCCATCGGCGCGCAGGGCCCCATGGACCTCGGCCAGGCGCCGGTCGGCGTGCAGGGACCGGCGAGCCCCGGCCTGCAGGCGCCGATCGGCCAGATGGGGCAGGGGCCTGTCGGCCAGGGGCCTGTCGGCCAGGGACCCGCGGGCGTGCCGGGCGTCGGTGGCGTGCCGGGTGTGGGCGGGATGCCGTTCGGCGGCTTCGGCGGCTTCGGCGGCTTCGGCGGCTTCGGCGTGCCCGCCGCGATCATCTCGTCGAGTTGCACCACGTTCGTTCCCGACTGCTTCCCGTGCAACCCCTGCAACAACTTCGCTCCCCCCTGCTGCTGCAACCGGCCGCCCCACAACCCCTGCAATCCGGGCATCGGCGGCCCGTTCAACGGCGGGTTCTCGGCCGGCCCCTGCGGTGGCGGGTTCGCGCCGGGCTCCTTCGGTGGCGGGTTTGCGGGCAGCCCCTGCGGTGGCGGTAGCGGGTTTGCGGGCAGCCCCTGCGGTGGCGGTGGCGGGTTCTCGGGGGGCTGCTGCGGTGGCGGGGGGAGCTGCGGCGGCAACAACAGCGGGCTCGGCTGGTAACTACGGGGCCTCGGGCCTCGGCCGCTAGCGCCGGCCGCTGAGAGGGCGCGGGGCTCGGAGGAAACAAGCCCGGCGCCGCGCGCAGGCCGCCACGGGAGAGCGTGAGTCGCTCGCGCTCGATGGCCGATCTCGGGTCGGCCCATCGTCGCCGCCCTCCCGCGCGAGCTCCGCCAGCGCCGCCTCGGGCTCACCACCCCGGCGGCCAGCGGACGGCGGGGACGTGACGGCAGCGCTCGAACGGCTGCAACGGCAGAGGCTGGGCCCGCGCCGGCGGGGGCGACCCATGTGAGGTGAGGTCGTCGCCGCCAGCGCGGGTCGCGGACGCAGGGGGGACGGCGCCACGCGGCCGTGCCCCCGCGGCTCGCGCGGGATGGTGGATGGCCGGCGATGATGGTGAGGTGAGACGCGTTGCGCCGCGGGAGCGCGACGCGGCCCGCGAAATTACACCCGAGTCCAGCGAGTCCGCGCCGGCGGCATGTGCCGCCTTCACGGGCGTTGCTACGCCGTGAGCGATCCCTTAGAGTGGCGCTAACGCTGTGATCGGCACGATCATCGACGGCAAATATCAGATTCGCAAGCTCCTCGGCGAGGGCGCCATGGGCTCGGTCTACGAGGCCGAGCACACGGGGACCGGCCGGCGTTGCGCCGTGAAGGTGATCAGCTCGGCGGATCTCACCCGCGACCCGAAGGTCGTGAGCCGCTTCCAGCGCGAGGCGCGCGCGGCAGGCGCGATCGACACACAGCACATCACCCAGGTGCTCGACGCCGGCGTCGATCGCGGCTCGAACCTGCCGTTCCTCGCGATGGAGTTCCTCGCGGGCGAGGACGTCCACGAGCTCATCAAGCGCGTCGGACCGCTCGCGCCCGACCTCGCGCTGCGCATCGTCGCGCAGTCGTGCATCGGGCTCCAGAAGGCGCACGAGGCGAGCGTCGTCCACCGCGACATCAAGCCGCACAACCTGTTCCTCGCGCGCCGCGACGCCGGCGAGATCCTCGTCAAGCTGCTCGATTTCGGGATCGCCAAGGTGAAGATGGACCGGGCGAACGAGACCGAGAGCGCCGATCTGACGCGCACCGGGAACCTGATCGGCTCGCCGCTCTACATGTCGCCCGAGCAGGCGCGCGGCCAGAAGGAGATCGACCACCGCACCGACATCTGGTCGCTCGGCGCCGTGCTCTACCAGCTGCTGACCGGGCGGACGCCGTACCATCACATCACCGCGCTCGGTGAGCTGATCATCGCGATCTGCTCGGATCCTCCGCCGCAGGTGCAGGATTTCGCCCCGTGGGTGGCGCCCGAGATCGCGGCGATCGTGCACCGATGCCTCCTGCAAGCCCCCGGGCAGCGCTACCAGAGCGCGCAGGAGATGTTCGGCGCCATCCGGCCGCTCCTTCCGTACGGCTGGGGCATCCACGAGGGCATGCTCGTGCCGCTGCCGGAGGCCGTGCACCGGCAGTCCGCGCCGCGGCTCGCGATGAACGCGCCGCCCGCGAACCAGGGCGGCGCGTACGCCGCGGCCTCGCCGGCGAACCAGAGCGGCGGGTACCCCGCGATCTCGCCGGCGAACCAGAGCGGCGCGTACGCCGCGACCGCGCAGGCGAACCAGAGCGGCGGGTATCCCGCGGTCCCGCAGGAGCACCGCGGAGGCTACTCGTCGTTCGCGCCGCCCCCGCTCCAGAGCGGGCCGGCGGCGGCGATCATTCCGGCCACCCACCACGCTGGCGCTGCGACGACGGGGGCGCTCACGCAGTCGCACCGCGGCACGCAGCCCGGCGTTCCGCGGGTGCCGGTGGTGGCCGGCGCCGCGCTCGCCGCCGCGGTCATCGCGGCCGGCGTGTACTTCATCAGCCGGCCGTCGCCGGAGCCGGTCGTGCAGCCGGAGGCGAAGGCGACCGTCGAGACGCTCCCGCCTGCGGCGGCCACGCCGACGTCGACCGGCCCGGCCCCGACGCCGCCGCCGGCCGCGACGCCGGAGGTGGTCGCGGCGGTCGAGCCGCAGCCGAAGCGCGTTCAGGTCGTCATCCTGCCCGCCGACGCCTCGGTCGAGGTCGAGGGCAAGCGCGTGACGACACGCAACGGGATCCTCGATATCACCGGGCCGCCCGGGAGCGTGCACAGGGTGCGCGTCTTCAAGAAGGGGGGAGGCGAGGCGATGGCCGACGTCGTGGTGACCGACACCGGCGCGTTGCCGCCGAAGGTCGAGCTCACGCCGACGTCGGGGAAGGGCGGTCCTGCGACGTCGGCGAAGAGCGCCTCGACCGCGCCGCCGGCGCCTCCGCCCGCGCCCACGACCCCCAAGGGGATCATCGACAACACCGACGAGTTCGGAAAGTAGCAGCGGAACGACAGGCTGAGTACGGTGCTCGATCGAATGGATCTGCGTACGCGGCGCGGCGGCTCTCTTCCTCTCTCCCTCGCGCGGCGTCCCCGCGCAGCGCCGCGGCTGCGCGCGCTCTCGGCCGCGGTCGCGGTCGCGGTCGCCGCCGGACCGGCGCTCGCGCAGCCGGCGCCGCCGGCCACGGACGCCGCCGCCCCGGTCAAGGAGGGCGCCGCGCCCGCCGCGGAAGCCGGCGCGCCGGCCAGGGAAGGCGCAGCGCCGGCCACCGGGGCTGCGGTGCCGGCCGAGGAGGCGCCCGTCTCCGAGACGGACCGGCAGGTGGCGCGGCTCCACTTCGAGAAGGGGCTCACGCTGCTGCGCGAGGAGGCGTGGGGCCCTGCGCTCGCGGAGTTCCTCCTCTCGCGCAAGCTCTTCCCGACGCGCGTGGCCACGAACAACGCCGCGATCGCGCTGCGCAAGCTCCAGCGCTACGACGAGGCGCTCGAGATGTTCGAGACCTTCCTCCGCGATTTCACGATGTCGGCCGCCGAGCGCGCGGCCGCGCAGCGGGAGATCGCCGAGCTGCGGGCGCTCGTGGGGACGCTCGACATCACGAACGCGGAGCCCGGGGCGTCCATCGTGGTGAGCGGCGAGGAGCGCGGGCAGTACCCGCCCGTCAAGCCGATCCGCGTGGCGGCGGGCGCGCACGTCATCCGCGTCTTCAAGGAAGGCTACGAGCCGGTGGAGACGCGCGTCGACGTCGCCGGGGGGCAGACCGCCACGGTGAACGCGAAGCTCCGCAGGCTGACCCGCTCCGGCCGGCTGCGCGTGGTGGAGCGCGCCGGCAAGACGGTCGACGTGCTCGTCGACAACGTCGTCGTGGGGCAGACCCCGTGGATCGGCGCGCTGTCGGTCGGCGATCACATGGTGGCGCTGCGCGGCGCGGGGAAGCTCGGGACGCAGCCGACGGCGGCGCCCGTGAAGCCGCAGGAGCTCACGACGCTGTCGCTGCTCGCCGAGGATCTCGACGCGTCGCTGCGGGTCGACCCCACGCCGCCCGGCGCGAGCGTGTGGATCAACTCGGTCAACGTGGGCAACGGCGTCTGGCTCGGCCGGCTCAAGGCCGGCACGCACCGGGTCGAGGTGAAGGCCGACGGGTTCGTCACCGGGACGCGCACGGTGACGCTGCAGAAGGGCCAGCGCCAGAGCCTCGACATGGGGCTCGAGCGCGACGAGGACGCGGATATCTGGCGCAAACCGCCGAAGATCACGCTCGACGTGAGCGCGTCGTTCTTGCTGGCGCCGACGCTGGGCGGCGAGATCACGGACGGCTGCGACTCGGGTTGCTCCAGCTCGCTCGGCCTTGGCGGGCTCGGCATGATCCACGGAGGTTACGAGCTCGGCTCGGGGATCGGCGTCGGGATCGAGCTCGGCGGCCTGTTCGCGGCGCAGCAGCTCGACGAGCGCTCGGCGACGCTCAGGCCGGTCGGCTACCGGGATCCGCTCGACGGCACGGCGAGCGACACGCTCCGCCTGGGCGGCTTCCTTGCCGGCGCGACGTTCGGATACCACTTCGGCGAGCGCTTCCCGGCGCTGCTCCGGCTGGGCGCGGGGGTGCTCGTCGGCGAGGTCCGCGATGAGCGGACCGGCAGGTTCAGGACGACCGGCGGGGAGTGGTTCAACACGTTCCCGGTGGTCGACTTCGCCTCGGCGACCTACTTCTACGCGGATCCTGAGGTGCGGCTCGGCCTGCGGCTCGGAGAGCGGTGGGAGGTGTCCGGCAGCCTGAAGCTGCTGCTGCTGATCGGCCTCAGCAAGCCGAAGTGGGACAGGACGATCGAGCTGTCGGCCTCGACGGACGGGATCGGCACCTACGAGCCAGAGTCGCTCATGGGGGATTTCGTCTTGATGTTCTCGCCTGGGGCGAGCCTGCGTTACCAGTTCTGACGAGACCCGCGCTGACGCGTCGGTGCGCGGCCGCGACGCGCCGCGCGCCGTTGCATGCGTCTTGATCGTCTACAGCGGTTTCCGCCCCCCTCTGCGCCATCCAGAGCCGCAGCAGAGCGGCGGTCTCCCGCACAGGAGACGGGCCCAGATCGGCGTTTTCGGCGCGCAAGCGCACTCCGGTGCGCTGAGCACCGAAAACGCCGAGGTGGGCCCGTATCCGAAGCGGGTGACCGCCGCTCTAGCGCCGCCGGCGGCGAAGCCCGGCCAGCGCCGCGGCGACGCCGACGAGGACGGAGAGGCCTGCGGTATTGCGCTCGGCGGGGGCGCCGACGACGCCGCAGGAGCAGGACGGGACCTCCGACGGATCGATCTGCGGGACGCACTGGTTCGCGAGGTTGCACACCATGCCATCGACGCAGTCGGCCACCGAGCTGCACGGTGAGGCGCAGGCGCTGCCGCCCAGCGGGCAGCTGTACGGGGTGCAGTCCGTGTCGACGCCCGGGGATCGGAGCGTGTGCTCGCCGTCGCAGCGCGGTCCGATCTCCTCGAGGTCGGCGCAGACGCCGTCGAGGCAGACGAAGTCCTGGATGCAGTCGTCGTCGGAGGCGCAGGAGGTCTTGCAGGCGGTCTCGTCCGCGCACTTGAACCCGCCGCAGCGCTCGACCACCGGCTCGTTCTCGCGGCCGTCTCCTGCGCAGAAGAAGCGCGTGAGCGTCGCGGGACCCACGATGCAGCCCTCGTCCGGGCAGGAGCACGTGAAGGTCTTCGCGACCGCCCCTTCCACGGGGAACATGCACTTGGCGTCGGTGGCGCCGCCGCAGTAACCGGCACACGCGCCCTCACCGGGGCAGGCCTCACGCAGGAAGGTGCCGCCCTCGTTGGGGTGCGGCGACTCGTGGTCGACAGGCGTCCCGACGTTCGTGCACCTGCCGACGTTGTTCACCACGTCGCATGCCTGACACTGGCCATCGCACCGGAAATCGCAGCAGAAACCGTCGACGCAATGGCCCGAGACGCACTGGCGATCACGCGTGCACTCGGCGCCGTTGGCGAGTCGATCGAGACACAGACCCGACCCGGGCGGTGCACCACCCGATCCGGCAGATGCTCCGCCTGCGCCACCTGCACCTCCGCTGCCTCCAGCGGCTGCGCCGCCGGCACCCGCGCCACCCGATCCAGCGGACGCGCCGCCGGCACCCGCGCCACCCGATCCAGCGGACGCGCCGCCGGCACCCGCGCCACCCGATCCAGCGGACGCGCCGCCTACACCGCCGGCACCAGCGCCACCCGATCCAGCGGCTGCGCCGCCTGCGCCCGCGCCACCCGATCCAGCGGACGCACCGCCCGCGCCACCCGACCCAGCGGCTGCGCCGCCTGCGCCCGCGCCACCTGCTCCAGCGGACGCGCCGCCTGCGCCGCCTGCACCCGCGCCGGTGGACGCGCCGCCCGCACCACCACCACCCGTTCCGGACGATGCACCGCCGGCGCCGCCGGCCTCACCGCAGGCGTCCGGATCGCCGACGCCGACGTCGCACCAGCCGCTCTCGTCGCAACCGCAGTCGTCCAGGCAATAGAGGATGCACCTGTTGTTGCTGCCGCAGCGGCCGGGCTTGCAGTCCTTCGTGGATTCATGAGCCAGCGCGCGCCCGTGGCCATCGCAGCGGTTGTGCACTTCGATCTGGTTGACGCAAACGACGGGGAGCTCCGTGTCGAGCTTCGCAGGACCACAGGCGCCATCGCTGCCCGTCCCCTTGCCCGACGCCGTGCACGAGAAGCACTCCTGGTCGCACGCCTCGTTGCAGCAGACGTTCTCCGTATCGGAGCAATGCCCTGATGCACACTCCTGATCGTGCGCACACGCCTCGCCGTTCGCCTTGATGAGCAGCTGCGCGCTGGCGAGCGGCTGCGCGCTCGTGGCCCCGATGCCGCCCGCGACGAGCACCGCCCGGCCTGCGACGCGGTCGGTGCCGGCGTTGACGACGACGGCGGCGTGCTCCCGACGAGCCTCCTGTGCAAGCGAACCGGCCGGCAGGCTGAGGGCGCTGAACTTCCTGGTCAGCGGATCGTAGATGGCGGCGCTCGAGAGCGAGGTCGTGCCGTCGAACCCGCCGGCGATGAGGACGTCGCCGGTGGGCAGCAGGCTCGCCGTGTGGTTGGCGCGCGCGTTCGCCATGGAGATCGGCGTCGGCTGGAGCTCGAAGCCCCGCTTCGTCGGATCGGCCACGCCGTCGTGGTAGATGTCGATGGTGCGGACGTAGGCGCCACCGGAGACCCGGGTGGTGCCTCCGACGAGGATCACCTCGCCTGAATCGAGCGTCGTCGCCGCCTGACCGCCCAGCGCCTCCGCACGGTCGATGAGCGTCGCCGTGTGGAAGCCACGGAGGGCGCTCATCTGCGCCGTCATCGGGGTCGCTGAGGGCGAGAGGACGGCGATCGGCCGGAAGACGCCCTCGTCCTCGTGGAAGATCTCGGCCGAGGTGAGCGCCGCGCCCGAGAGGACGAAGCCGCCTGCGACGAGCACATTCCCCGTCTTCAGGCGGACCGCCGTGTGGGCGTGGCGCGAGGTCGCCATGCTGCCCACGGAGGCGAGCGTGCTCGTGACGGGCGCGCCGCCGTTCGGTCCGAAGGCGCTGAAGGTGTAGAGGGAAGCGGTGCTCGTGGGCTGGTTGAGCGGATCCGCGAGGCCGCCTGCGACCAGGACCTCGCCTGGATCGAGGAGGGTGGCCGAGTGATTGAACCGGCCCAGAGAGGCCCCCGCGTCCCTGACGAACTGGCCGGTGGCCGGGTTGTAGACCTCGACGGCAGCGACCGGCGTGCCGCTGGTGCGCTGGCTGCTGCCGCCCACGACGACGACCGCCGGCGGCGGAGGCGCAGGATCCGACGGCGCCGCCGGGGCGAGCTTCGTGACCGCCGTGGCGGTGTGGGCGCCGCGCGCGACGTCCATCGCGTCGGTGCTCGCGAACGTGCGGTCGAGCGGGAAGTACAGCTCCGCCGTCACGAGAGCGCCCCCGGACGCGTCGAACCCGCCCGCGAAGAGCACGGGGCTCGCAGGGTTCGCCGGGTCGATCACGGTGGCTGTGTGACGGGCGCGCGGCGTGATCATCTGGTTTGTCGTGGCGATCCACTGCGGGTCGACGAGCGCCGGGTACCGAACGCCGGCGGGCTGCCATCCGACGATCACCGTGCACGCCGGCGCGCCCGGCGGGGTGACCGGCCGGCCCCACGGGGCGCGAGGGCTCGTGTCGACGGAGCAGCCCTCGACGGAGAGCGAGGCCGGAACGCGCGCGCCGGTCGCGTCGACGAGGTAGGGGGGCGCGACGCGCAGGCGGGGCGAGCCACCGGCGTCGAGGAACTCGAGCGTGCGCTCCACGAGGCGGAGGCCCGAGACGGCGGTGACGTCGACCCGGTAGCGGAGCTCCTTGCGCGCCGGCTCCTGCTCGAAGACGACGAAGTCCTCGGTGCCGTTCGGGAGGACGCGGTGCAGGACGTCGCGGGCGCCGCCGCCTTCGGCGCGCAGCGCGCCTGCGTAGAGGACGAGGCCGCTGTCGACCGCCGCAGGCACGTCGGCGGCGTCGACGAGGGAGAAGGCGATCGAGACGCGAGACGCGCCGTCGGCGAGGCGCACCGGACCGGCGGCGCGCGCCGGGAGCTCGACGGACGCCGCGGCGGCCTCCGGGGCTGCCACGCGCAGGGCGCCGGCCGGAGTCGCCGCGACGATCTTGACGGGGCTAAAGGCGATGGCGTCGGCGAAGCGCGCGCGGATCGCGGCGATGCGGGCGCGCGCTCCGGGCGGCACCGCCTGAGGCGACCCGGGGCCGGACGGAGGCGAGCGGCGCGAGGCGCCCTCGTCGGAGCAGCCAAGGACCTGGGGGAGAATGGCGCACGCAGAGAGCAGCGCAGCCGTTCGCAGCCTGAAGCCGAGTCGCAGCACGCGGTGGTTTCGCAAGGGTCGTTCCGTGGTCGGCGCGGCGCGCGCGACGTGAGAGGGCGGATCTGGGCCATCCTAACAGAAGGCGGCCCGCCGCCGAACAGTGAGGCGGCGCGTCGAGAGCGGCGGGGGCTCCTCCGACGTGGCCTCCGACACGGGGACGCGGCGGCGGGCGATCGCCGCTCGATCGAGCGCGCGGCCGAGGAAAACCTCCCCAGGAGGAGGGCGAAACTGGGTAGGCTTACGGGGGCGCTGTCGCGTACGGCGCGATCTGTCTGGAGGAGCCGCGATGACTTTCCCCGCCTTGCCCTGGATGTCCCGCCACCTCGCGCACGCCGGCGCCGCGCGACGCGGGCTCTTGCCGCTGATCGCGGGCCTGCTCACGCTCGTGGCGCTCGTGCCCCGGCCGGCGAGCGCGACGCCGTGGGACACGGACAACGACGAGGTCGCGAACGGCGTCGACAACTGCCCTGGGGTCAGCAACCCGAGCCAGTACAATGGCGATGGCGACGCTCAGGGCGACGCTTGCGACAATGACGATGACAACGACGGCACCCCGGATGACGCCGATCTCGACGACGATGGCGATGGGATAGCGGACACTGCCGACAGGTGTCCGACGATTCCCACGCCCATGGCAGCGGATCCGGACTTCGACGACGACCGCGATGGCGTGCCGGATGTCTGCGACAACTGCGACACGTCCAGCAACGAGGACCAGCTCGACAGCGATAGCGACGGGCGGGGGAACATCTGCGAGACCGACAACGACGCGGATGGCGACACCGACTTCAACGACAACTGTCTCAACGTCTCGAACGCCAGCCAGGCCAATGCCGATAGCGACAACTACGGCGACGCCTGCGACAACTGCCCCACCGCACACAACAACGATCAGCGGGACAGGGACAACGATGGCGTCGGAGACGACTGCGACAACTGCGCAAACGCCCCGAACACCGATCAGCACAACCCTGACGGCGACCTCTTCGGCGACGTCTGCGACAACTGTCCTGACATGGCCAACAACAACCAGGCGGACACCGACGGCGATACGATCGGCAACGCCTGCGACAACTGCCAGAACCGCGCGAACGAGAACCAGGCGGACGGCGATGACGACGGGGTCGGCGACACGTGCGACAACTGCCCTGGCACGCCCAACGGCCTCCAGGAGGACACGGATGGCGATGGGGTCGGCGACGCGTGCGACAACTGCCTGAGCCGCGCGAACGCGAACCAGGCGAACGGGGACAGCGACGCGTTCGGCAACGCGTGCGACAACTGCCCTGCCACGTCGAACCCGAGCCAGTCGGACAGCGACCTCGATGGGGTCGGCGATGCGTGCGACAACTGCATGGAGCGCGCGAACGACCAGCAGAACGAGGACGGCGACGCCTTCGGAAACGCGTGCGACCTCTGCCCGTACGTCGCGACCCTGACCCAGGTCGACACCGACGGCGACGGCTTCGGCGACGATTGCGACAACTGCCCGCGCCTCATCACCGCGAACCAGGCCGACGGCGACAATGACAACGTCGGCAATGCTTGCGACAACTGCCCCGAGGTCGCCAACACGACCCAGGTCGACAGCGACGGCGACGGCTTCGGCAACGCCTGCGACAACTGCGCCAGCATCGCCAACGCCGGCCAGCTCGACGATGACCACGATGGAGTCGGCAACGTCTGCGACAATTGCCCTGCGACGCCGAACAGGCCCAGCGGGACGAGCGAGCAGGACGACAGCGATGGGGACCAGATAGGCGACGCATGCGACAACTGCCCGACCACGGCGAACGCGAACCAGACGAACACCGACGCTGCCACCGGCGACACGCGGGGCGACGCGTGCGATGACGACGACGACGCCGACGGCGTGCTCGACACCACCGACAACTGCCCGACCGAGCCGAACACGAGCCAGCGCAACACGGACCGGAACCTGCCCGGCGGCGACACGCTGGGCGACGCGTGCGACAACGACGACGACGCCGACGGCGTGCCCGACGCCACCGACAACTGTCCGCTCCAGCGCAACGTGGATCAGACGAACACGGACGAGGACCTGACCGACGGCGACGGGTTCGGCGACGCCTGCGACGACGACGACGACGCCGACGGCGTGCCCGACGTGAACGACAACTGCATCACGACGCCGAACAGCGCCCAGGCCAACACGGATCTGAACCTTGCGAGCGGCGATGCGCTGGGCGACGCGTGCGACAACGACGACGACGCCGACGGCGTGCTCGACGCCGCCGACAACTGCCAGTTCGCGCCGAACAGCACCCAGATCAACACCGACCTGAGCCTCGCGGGCGGTGACGCGCAGGGCGACGCGTGCGACAACGACGACGACGCGGACGGGGTGCCGGACGGCGGCGACAACTGCCGCACCACGCCGAACCCGGGGCAGGAGAACAACCCGAAGAACGGGCCCGACGACGCGCTCGGTGACGAGTGCGACGATGACGACGACAACGACCGCGTCCTCGACGCAGATGACAACTGCGGATACGACATCAACACCAACCAGCTCGATACCGACGGCGATAGCGACGGGGACGTCTGCGACGACGACGACGACAACGACCTCCTCACGGATGCAGAGGAGGCGGCGCTCCGGACCGACCCGACGAGCGTCGACTCCGACGGGGACACCATCGGCGACTTCGAGGAGGTGTTGAACCGCGACAATCCTGCCGATCCGACCAACAACACCGACGATGACGCGTTCATCGACGCCGTGGACCCCGACAGCGACGGCGACGAGGTGCTCGATTCCGAAGAGGCCGGGGATGCTCTGCTGAACACGCCGGCGACCGACACAGACGGCGATGGGACCCCGGATTACCGGGACACCGACGCGGACGAAGATGAGGTGCTCGACGGCGACGACAACTGCCGCCTCATGGCGAACCCGCCGCCCGCGCCGGGCGAGCCACAGGTCGACACCGATGGCGACGGCAAGGGTGACGTGTGCGACGGCGACTCGGACAACGACGGCACGCTCGACGTCGACGACAACTGCCCGAGCCTGGCGAACGCCGGCCAGCAAGACGCCGACGGCGACGGCGACGGCGACGCGTGCGATCCTGACGGCGATCCGGACGCTGACGGGGTGATCAACGAGGACGACAACTGCGATTTCGCGGCGAACCCGCCGCCTGCGCCGGGCGAGCCGCAGGCCGACATCGACGGCGACGGCCTCGGCGATCCCTGCGATGATGACGCCGACGGCGACTCGATCCCTGACGCGGACGACAATTGCCCGCAGATCGTGAATGCCGATCAGGCAGACGCCGACGACGACCGCCACGGCGACGTCTGCGACAACTGCCCGAGCTTGGCGAACGCCGGGCAGGAAGACGCGAACGGGGATGATCTCGGCGATGCCTGCGATCCCGACGGCGACGGGGTGGTGACCGACACCGACAACTGCCCGAGCGTGGCGAACCCCGAACAGACCGACACCGACGAGGACGGCCAGGGTGACGCCTGCGAGCCGCCGGATCCGACCGGCAGCGGCGGCGGCGGAGGGGCCGGCGGAGCGGGCGGCGCTGGCGGCATGGGCGGCGCTGGCGGTGAGGCCGCGACGACGACTGCGACCAGCGGCGGCGCGACGTCGCCAGATTTCCAAGGCGGCTGCGACTGCCGCATGGGACGTGCACCGATGTCCCGGGAGGCGTGGGGGATGCTGCTGATCCTCGCCGCCGTGCTCCGGCGGCGAGGCCGGCTGCAACCGCGACGGGCGGCATGAATCCACGCCGCGGAAACTGGGCTCTGGCGACCACCTGAGAGCTACGCCCGGCGAGCGCGGTGGCTCCTCGTCGACGCAGCCGTCCGATATCGTCAATCTTGGATAGCGAGGCGCAGATTCGTGTGATACGGGCCTCAGCCGCCAGGCAGGCGAGTGAGGCGTACGAAAGTACGCCTCAGCGAGCCGAACGACGCGGATGAGCCCGCGGCGCACGGAGATGCGCCCCGCCATAACGGAGCTTCAAGGAGGACCCTCATGCAGGCATCTCGGTGGATCGCGGTGTGGATGGCGATGGGCGCGCTCGTCATCGCCGGTACGGGCGCGGGATGCGGAGGTGACGACGCCACGGGGGACGCGACGACCTCGAGCTCGACGACGACCACCACCACGGGTGAGGGCAGCACGAGCAGCGTTGGGACGGGCGGCGCTGGCGGCGAGGGCGCGGGCGGCTCCGGCGGCGCGGGAACAGGCGGCTCCGGCGGTGCGGGAACAGGCGGCTCCGGCGGTGCGGGAACGGGCGGCGCCGGCGGGACGGGAACGGGCGGCGCGGGAGCGGGCGGCTCCGGCGGCGCGGGAGCAGGCGGCACGTCGGGCGAGAGCTTCAATTTCACCCTCCGCGGCACCGGTTACGTTCCCGCCTACACCGCTGGTGACATGGTCTACGTGGCCGTCGTCGCTGCCGGCGACGCCGCGCCGGCCCTGAGCGCGTCGGACGCGATCGAGGCCGACGGCACGTTCAGCGTGACGGGGCAGATACCCGGCGACAAAGCGTACAAGATGCACTGGTACGTGGACCTTTCACAGAATGGGACTTGCGACGCGGCTCCCACGGATCACGTCTGGACACAGGACATCCCCACCGTCACGGCGGATATCACGCGCAGCGTCGTTCCCAACAGCGCCTTCGGCGACTGTCCGTGACGCGCCGCGCTCGGCCATTCCATAGCCGTTGATCGTCCCTGGCGCGGCGCGCCCTCCGCGCGCCGTCGTCCTGTGGCCAGAATCGTGGCCACGTCGAACGCGGCGCGAGCGGGTCGCAGACCGTCTCCTGGACCTCGCCCAGGATCGCCGCGGCCAGGGAAAAAATGCGGATGTTGCCCCCCGCCACGCGCCCCCGCTATCGTGCCCGGCCGATGAGGCATTCCTCCGTCGCAGCGGTCGCGTCCACGGCCGTCCTCATGACGCTCGCCGGCGCCTCGCGAGGTCAATCCACCGGCGGCTTCTCCCTGGATCGGTTCGAGCCGGCGCCCGCTGGAGACGCCTTCTTCGGCGTGCCTTCTCCGGCCGCTCCCGGCCACCTCGCGCCGCGCGCCTACGTGATGCTCGATTACGCCCACCGCCCCATCCACACCAGCGGTGAGACCCCCGTCGACCTCGTCTCCTCGCAGACGTTCCTCCGCCTCGACGCCTCGCTCGCGCTCTGGGATCGCCTCCTGCTCTCGATCGACGCACCCCTCGCCGTCGCGCAAGGGGGCGACGACCCGGGCATCCCCGGCGTCGAGTTCACCGAGCTGACGGCGCCCGAGCTCGGCGACCTGCGCTTCGGCGCGCGCGTCCGCCTGCTCGGGGAAGACGCAGGCCCGCTCCAGCTCGGGATCGGCGGCTACCTGTTCGCGCCCACCGGCTCGCCGGCGCAGTACACCGGCGACGCCGAGGCTCGCGGCGCCGTCCACGCGAGCCTCGGCGGGCGCGTCGGCTCGGCGGGCTCGTCGCTCGGGTTCCTGTGGAGCGCGAGCGGCGGCGTCGAGCTCGGGGGCGGCCCCAACCGGCCGCAGCTGTTCACGTTCGGCGGCGCAGCCGGGCTCCTGATCGCCGGCGATCTCCTCCAGCTCGGCGCCGAGGCGTACGGCGGGGCGCCGCTCGGCGAGGAGCTCCTGCTCTCGAGCACGCCGGTGCAGCGCGACGAGGCGAGCGTCAACGCCGAGCTGCTCTTCGGCGCCAAGCTGCGCGTCCTCGACGGCCTCACGTTCGGCGCCGCGGTCGGCCCGGGCCTCACGAGCGCCATCGGCACACCGCCGGTCCGCGCGGTCGGCATGGTCGGCTGGACGCCGCTCCCGAAGCCGGCCCCGGATCGCGCCCAGGCCGCCGCCGTCGCGGGCGACAAGGACGACGACGGCATCAACGACGACATCGACGCGTGCCCCGACGTGAAGGGCGATCCTTCACCCGATCGCGCGAAGGACGGATGTCCTCCGGCGGATCGCGACGGGGACGCGGTGCTCGACATCGACGACGCGTGCCCGAGCACCCCGGGCGCCCGCAGCGCCGACGCCACGGAGAACGGCTGCCCCGAGGACTCGGACGACGACGGCTTCCACGACGGCATCGACGCCTGCCCCAGCGTGCGCGGCGGGGCGAGCGACGACCCGAAGAAGGTCGGCTGCCCTGGCGACGCGGACGGCGACGGCATCGCCGACGCTTCGGACGCCTGCCCCAAGGTCAAGGGGCCGGCGAACCGTGACCCGAAGCAGAACGGCTGCCCGGACGATCCGGATGGAGACGGCGTGCGCGGCACCGCGGACGCCTGCCCGAACGAGCGGGGGCCCTCCGATCCTGATCCACGACAGAACGGCTGCCCCAGGTTCGTTCGTGTCAACGCCGACGAGATCAAGACGTCCAAGCCGGTGCAGTTCGTCGTCTACGGCAAGTCGCGCGCCGAGACGGTCGATCCCATCTCCGACGAGATCCTGTACGAGGTGCGCGACGCCATCCAGCAGAACCCGGACATCGAGCTCGTCGAGGTGCAAGGCCACACCGACGACAACGGGACCGAGGAATACAACCTCCGCCTGTCGCAGCAGCGCGCGGACGCGGTCCTCTCGTGGCTCGTGGCCGCCGGGGTTCCGAGGGAGAAGCTCGTCGCCAAGGGCTACGGCTTCGAGCAGCCGGTCGGGGACAACCGCGTCAAGACAGGGCGCCAGAAGAACCGCCGCGTGCAGTTCGTGATCGTCAAGCGCAAGGGAAAGCCCTAGCGAGCAAGCGCCGGCGTCGTGGCGCAACACGCTCGACCACGAGCGACATAACGCCCAAGACACCACAAATCCCGACAGCCGCCCGGACGCGCAGACGCCGATACCTCGCAGTCCAGGGCGATCGCAGCGCCGCGGCACGTCATGCTGCGCCGCGCCCGCATGCGCCTCCGCCACCGCCCGACCCCTGGCCGTGACCGTTCCCTGACGGCCGTGGACGGGCGAGTGTGTCACCTTATCGAATGCTCCATACGGTGGCGATCTCAGATATCCATCTTTGCGAGCTCGAGCCGGGTGACGGCCTGTGGATGCGCTACCGTCAGGCTCCTTACTCCCCCGACAGCGAGGTCGCGGCGATGCTGGACGCGCTCCGGGACGAGATGAGGCAGGGCGCGGCGCGCGGCGCCGAGCGTGATGAGCTCACGCTCGTGCTCAACGGCGATGTGTTCGACTTCGATGCGCCGCGCGTGATCGACCAGCAGAGCGTCTTTCACGATCTCCCCCGCAGCGCCGAGCACGCGGTCCCTGCGATGAAGGCGATCCTCGCGGACCACCCGGTGTTCATCGAGGCGCTCGGTCGCGTCGTCGCGGACGGGCACACCGTCGTGTTCATCTCCGGCAACCACGACGTCCAGCTCACGTTGCCCGAGGTGCGCGACCTGGTCCGGGCCCGCGTCGTCGATGCGGCGCTCGCCGCGCTGGCCGACGCGCCGCTCTCCAGCGCCGCGCGCGCGGCGCTCGGCGCGCGCGTCGTGTTTCGCGCGTGGTTCCACAAGACGCCCGACGGCATCATCGTGGAGCACGGCAACCAGTACGACGCGTATTGCAGCTACCGCTACCCGATGGTCCCGTTCGGGCGTAAACCCGGCGAGATCCAGCCCACCATGGGCTCGCTCGTGTGCCGGCTGCTCGTGTCGCGGATGGGCTACTTCAACCCGCACGTGGACGCCTCGTTCATGCTGTCCGCGTTCGGGTACCTCGCGCACTGGGCGCGTTACTACATGTTCTCCAGCCGCTCGCTCGCGGGCGCGTGGGCGCTCGGCGCGCTCCGCACGCTCGTCGAGCTCGTGCGCCGGCGCGAGCCGGAGAGGCGCGCTCGCCTGCGCGAGTGCCTCGCCGCCGCGGCGCAGGAGACGGGCGCCCCGCTCCGCGCCGTGGCCCGTCACGCCCGCCTGTTCGCACCCCCGGCGGAGGATCGGCTGGGGCTCGTCGCGCGCGAGCTGTGGCTCGACCGGGCCGCGCTGGCGCTGCTCGCGGTCGCGGTGGCGCTCGTGTGGCTGGTGCTCGCTCCGCTCTGGCTCGCGCCGGGGGCGCTCGTCGCGCCGGCGGCGCTCATCGTCTACGAGCGCCTCGTGCCGAAGCTCCCGCTCGACGCGACGTGGCAGCGCGTCAGTCGCGCCGCGCGCCACGTCGCCCGCGCCCATCGCGCCAGAGCGGTCGTCTTCGGCCACACGCACACGCCCGAGGGCACCTGGGAGGGCGGGCTGTTCTTCGGCAATACCGGCTCGTGGTCCGCCGCCTTCGAGGACGTGGCCTGCACCAAGCCGGTCTTCGCCGCGCGCCCCCTGGTCTGGCTGAGGTCCGAGCCGGGGGCGGGCAGCGCCGCGCGCCTCTCGGGAGGCCTCGTGACCTGGAAGAACGGCCGCTTCGAGGCCCTCACGGCCAGCGTCCCGCCCCCTGCCGGGCAGCGCAGCGAGCCGCACGGCGCCCATCCGCCTCTCCAGTCGCCAGCGACCGCCGCGCTGCGCACGTGACGCGCGTCACGCACGTCACGCACGTGCCCGAGCAGGCCGGCGCTCTTCACTCGAATTGAGCTCCTTCCTGACTTGCGCGAGGCGTCCCGCCGCTGGATGCTCCCGGCACGACACGCGTCCCGCTGACGAGGAAGCTCTGTGAACCCCCCGCTCCACATCGAAGCCGCCGGTGACAGCCACGTTGGCCACCAGCGCGAGCACAACGAGGACAGCTTCGCGGTCGATCTGGATCTCGGCCTCTTCGTCGTCGCGGACGGCATCGGCGGCGCCGCCGGTGGGGAGGTCGCGTCACGGATGGCGGTCGACATCGTGCGCTCGTTCTGCAAGGACGGCGAGGGCGAGATCACCCAGCCGACGGGGTACGACGAGGAGGTGACGCCCCTCGAGCTGCGCCTGGTCTCGTCCATCTGGCGCGCCAACGAGCGCATCTTCGAGGTCGGGCAGCGCGACCCGCTCTGCTACGGCATGGGGACGACGTTCGCGGGCGTCTACGTCGACGGGAGCTCGGCGTGCATCGCGCACGTCGGCGACAGCCGCGTCTACCGTTACCGAAGGCGCCGGCTCGAGCGGCTCACCGAGGATCACTCGCTCTGGAACGAGCACCTGAACAGCGGCGAGCAGCTGCCTGACGATGTGGATCCGCTGCTCGCCCGCAACGTCGTGACGCGCGCGCTCGGGATGGGCAAGACGGTCGACGTGGCCACGCGCGTCGAGCGGCCCGAGGCCGGAGATCTCCTGCTGATCTGCTCGGACGGGCTCTCGGGCCCGGTCCCTGAGCTGGAGATCGCCGAGCTGCTCGCGCAGGAGAGCGACCTCGCCGCGACGGCGCGGTCCCTCATCGACCGCGCCAACCAGCACGGCGGCCCCGACAACGTCACGTGCGTGCTCGTGCGGTGGAACGCCGGCGGCTGACGCGGCCGAGCGCGCCGCGCCGGAGCGGGGTGCTGCTTCGTGGGATACGGGCTGCCGAACGACGCGGATGAGCCAGTAGCGCACGAAGATGCGCCCCGCTCTACGGGAGCGTCTTGATCCGGAGCAGATCGGCGGACCTTGTCATGTCGCTGGCGAGCGTGCCCGGGGTCGCGTCGTCGCTCTCGTGCTCCACGAGCGAGAACAGCTTCCCGAACGGCGTTGCGAGCTGCTCGTCGGTCGGCTCCGCCTCGCTCCACCCCTCCGGAAGCGGCGGCAGCGCGTCGCCTTCGATCGCGTCGTACGCGCTCGACAGCCGCTCGAAGCCGTCGCGCACCGCCTTGTCGACCTCCGCGCCTTCGGCGCCCTTGGTCAGGATCCACGGCTGGAAGGCCTCGTAGGTCGCCACGCCGGCCGCGACGTTCGCGCGCATGTCGGCGAGCGTGTACTGGGCGTAGCGCGACTCCTCCTCTCCGGTCGCCGCCTTGCTGGTCTTCTCCACCTGCTCCGCGATGGAGGCGATGACCCCGCGGTAGGCGGACGGCGCGTCGAGCGCGAGCGAGCCGAAATCCGATTGCATCTTCGCCGCGTCGGCCGCGAGGCGCGCGCAGAGCGCGTCCTTGAACGAAGCGGCCTCGGCCTCGGTGGCAGGGAAGGCAGCCTCGCTGTAGTTATCGAGCTCAGACTCGAAGGCGAGGACGGGCTCCGGGATCGCGTCGGCCCAGAGGATGCGCTCGATGGCGTGCACGCCGGTCACCCCCTCACCGTCGAAGAGGTTGTCGTCGGCCTCGACCTCGATGAACGCGTCGTAGCGGGCATCCGTCGAGTAGTCGAGATCCGGAAAGACGACCGCGATGGCTCCTTCGATGCTCTCGTAGGCTTGCCGTGCCTTCTTCCACTCGGCCTTCATGGCATCGACGGCCTCCTTGTCGCTCGCCGCGCTCCACCCGTCGGCGTCCGGCGCGGGCGCGGCCGCCTGGAGCGCGGCCGTGGCGGCGGCGAACTGGTCGATGTTGCCCTGGATGAAGGTCTTCACGTCGGACACGGCCTGCTGCTCGTACTCCGCGTCGGTGAGCAGCGTCTCGTTGTCGCTTCCACACGCAGGAAGCGAGAGGGCGGCGGCGGCGATGGCCAGACCGGACCGCAAGCGGGCGGGGATGTGCATGATGTTGAGCTCCTTGTCACCGCTCGCGTTGGACGAGCGCGCGATGTGGATTGGTGCGTGTGCGTCTCGGTGGACGTCGATCAGAGCGAGCGCACGAAGTCAATCAGGGCCCCCCGATCCTCGTAGGAGAGCGCGCGGAACGCGGCGACCGAAGCGGCGGCCTCCGAGCCGGGGCCGTCGTGGAGCAAGATGGCCTGCTCGATGGTCCTGGCGCGGCCGTCGTGGAGGTACGAGGTGCTGTGGCGCACGCCGATGAGCGGCGCCGTCCGCCAGGCGACGGAGCTGGCCGACTCGTCGGCCAGCCCGTCGGCGAGATCAGGGCCGAGGTCGTGCAGGAGGAAATCCGTGTAGACCGGAGCGTCGATGTCCGCGAGCTGCGCGATCGGGTAGTCGGCGCGCGTCCTCAGCGAGGGGACATGGCAGGCGGCGCAGTCGGCCTCGGCGAAGAGCGCCTGGCCGCGCGCGTCGGCGGGCGCGCGCCTCGGGATCTCGAGCAAGCGCATGTAGTCGGCGACGGCGTTCACCGTGTCGAGGACCACGTCCTCGCCCGGCTTGGCGTCGTCCGTGAGCCCGTCGGGGTTCGGCAGCTCGTCCGGCCGGAGCGGCGAGGTGATGCCCATGTCGCCCTGGTAGGCGTCGGCCGTGAAGTCGTCGAGCGTGGCGACCCGCGCCTTGAACCCGAAGCGGCCGATGAGGTTCTCGTCGCCCTCGACGAAGGCGTTGAACGACTCGTCCCCGCTCTTCTTCGAGTGGAACACCACGCGGTTGATGCGCCCGCGGATGGCGTCGCCGCGCGCGGCCTGCTCGGCCGCGACCCGCTCGATCTCGGCGTCGTCGACCGCCTCCATGTAGCCGCGCCCGAACACCGGCGGGCCGAGGCGCTTCGAGACCTTGATCGTCGCCTCGGTCTCGGGCTGCGAGAGCGTCGTCGCCCCCCCGACGGCGTAGGGCCGCAACGTGTGTCCGTAGGGGAGCCCCCCCTGATCCGCCGCCGGCGTCACGCCGTCGTCCTCGACGAGCGCCATCTTCTGGACCGCGCCCGGGCCGCGCGCGGCGCCGTCGTGACAGCCGGCGCACGCCGCGCGGATGTAGAGCGGCCCGAGGCCATCGCGCTCGCGAAAGACGAAATCGAAGAGCGCGTCGCCGTCCTTGAACCGAGCTACCTGCTCCGCAGAAGCGTCGTGCAGCGGGATGTCGGTGAGGTCATCGCCGATCAGCGTGATGCCAGCCAGAGGATCGTCGGGAGCGGACTCCGAGCCGCAACCCACATTGAAGACCAGCGGGAGCGCAAGAAACAGGGCAAATCGTGACATGTCGTCGACCGGAACCGTAGCCGTAAATGAAAGTCAGCGTCAATAACCCACGGCGGCGCGCTCGCCGGGCTGGTGTGCAGGATCGCGCATGGGCGGATCCCACCTCCTTGCGAAGCGTGGCGGAGGCTCGGGCGTTACACTGCCCGAGCCGGCGCGGACGGGCTCACGCTGGAGGACAGCGGATGAAGCAGCGAGATGACGAGCGGCGCGCGGCCTCGAAGGCCCTCCGGGACGGACTGCGGGAGATCGAGCGGAACGAGGAGCGCCGCGCGGCTCACGAGGAGCTCAGCGCCGGCTGGCTCCGGTACATGGGCCCCGGCTACGGCAACGACATCTGCTCGATGTGCGGCGCGCTCCTCGACAGGGGAACGGCCTACATGCACTGCGCGCCCTGCCTGGCGACGCGCGGGATCGACGAGCAGGCGCTGCGCGGCGTGTGCGCGCAGGCGATGGCGGAGGACTGGCCGTTCCAGGATCGCCGGCTCGACGGCGGGCGCTGGGCGCGCGCGCTGATCGCGTTCTGGCGGAATCACGTCGATCCGATCGAGTCGAAGGCGATCCCGTACCGGAACAACACGCTCGAGTCTTCCTTCTACTACATGAAGCGACGCCTCACCGAGGCGGGGGTCGCGGACATCTGGACGGTGCCTGACGAGAGCCAGCGTGGGCTCGATCCTGCGATGGTCGTGCGGGCCCGGGGCGGCGCGCTGGCGATCGGCGTCACCACCCAGCGGCGCATCGCGACGGCCGACGAGGGCGCGCACGCGCACATCGCGCTGTTCGACGAGTTCCTCCACCTCGCGGGCGCGCGGGAGGGCTTCCTGGTGGTCGAGAAGCTGAGCCGACGTGCGCGGCGCGACACGCCCGTTCGGGAGATCGTGGTGACCACCGCCGAGGGACGGCGCGTGACGCAGCTCCGCTGCATGCAGGAGGATCGGAGTTGGCCCGCGCCGGCGGCGCCGGCGTAGAGCCGGGCGCTGTCGCGGCGCGGACCTCACGCCGCGCTACTGCCGGAAACGCTGCTCGATATCGTAGATCTCTGCCGCCACGCCGTCGGCTCCGTCATGGGTTCGGCTGGCCCCGCGCCCTCCGATCCCGGCCTCACCCAGCTCGATGGTCGTGTTCATGAGCGAAGGCTCGATGCCCGCGTACGCGATGGCGATCGAGTGGCCGCCGAGCCCGCCGCCGCCCTGGCCGCCCTGGCCGCCCCGGCCACCGCGACCGCCAGGGCAGGCGGCGTTCAGCCCCGTGGCCTCGCCTCGGGTCCCGGCTGCCCCGTGGTCGCCGCCCTCGCCGCCCGGCTGGCCCTCGCCCCCAGCGCCGCCATTGCCGCCGCGGCCGGTCTTCAGGACCACGTCGTTCAAGTCGATGGACGCGCTCCCCACGAAGAGGGCGATGCTCACCCCGCCGGCGCCTCCGCCGCGGCCGCCGAGCCCCCCGCACCCGCCCGCGCCCCCGGCGCCTCCGCCAGCGCCGGCCGCAGAGGCCTCGAAAGGGCACATCTGCGCGCCGGTGCCGCCCTTCGCGCCGCCGCCTCCTCCGCCGCCCTGGCCCCGCCTGCCCGGCGTCCCGTCGCCAGCGAGCGGGCCGGTATACCCATCCAGGAACAGATCGCCGAAGCCCGTCGCACCGGCGCCCGGACTCCCGTCCACCCCGTCCGCGCCCTCCTGCCCCGCGGTGCAGCGCAGGGTGCTGGTCTCGCCCTTGCCGCCGTTCATCACGTCGCTCGGAACCCCGCTGCTTCCATCCCCCCCGGACTCCAGGCCACCCGTCCCTCCCGTGCCGCCGCGCGAGTCGTCGGATCGATCGTCGGGCGTACCGCAGGTGTTGTTCACGGGGAGCCCGCCGGTGACCGTCGTGGCCGAGCACGCGGCGTTGCCGAAGTTGCCGGTCATCCCTTTCTCGGCAGCGCCGTCCACGAACGCCCCGCCGCTGGCCCCCGGCGCCCCGTCGCCCGCCTCGAGGATGCACCGCGTGAAATCGACAGGGACCCCGGAGCTGTTCGCGGCGATCGCCGATCGGCCTGCCAGCTCGGTGTGGGTCACCGGGATCGAGCGCGCGATCACGTGGAGATCCTCGATCACCGCCGCGCCTTCGCCGTTGTCGAACGAGAGCGGCGTCTCGCCTTCGGGAGCGGTGAGCGTGGTCTTCTTCTTGTCGCCTATCCAGCGCCAGCGGTCGTCGCAGTCGAGCCCGCCGAAGAGCCTGTGTCCCCCCGGCACGATCACCGCCTCATCGAACGTCTGGGCGCAGAGATAGATGCGCCTTCCGTTGTCCGGGGAGAGCTGGAGCGCCTCCGAGATCGTCCTCAGGGGCGCCCTCTGGATCCCCGCGTTGGCGTCGTCCCCCAGGGAGCTCGAGACCCACACCCCGCACTTCGAGGGGACCGTCTCGTGCTTGCTCGGAGTGCAGGCCTCGTCGGACAGCTCGTCTTCGAGGTTCCCTATCCCGATGATATCATCCGGCTGCTCGAAGCAGCCGCTCAACGCCATCGCGACCGGAATGAACCCCACTACCCGTGCATCAACCTTGAATCGAATCCTCATACTATTCCTATTCCGGTCAGCCCTGCGCGTTTTCCAAGCAAAGCGACCTGCGCGTGCCGCCCGGCGCGATCGCCACGCCTGCCCCGTCACGCGCGCGCTCGTTGGCGGGCGCGGGCGTCGCCCGGGTGGGGGAGGGGTCACCCGGACGGGGAGGAGACGAGGGCCGCGGCGTGCGTGAGCGCGCGGCCGCCGCGCGCCGGCAGGCGCGCGGCGTGTCGGCTCAGTTGCCTCCCGTTGCCCCCAGTTGCCCATCGCCGGGTATTCCGTGCGAACATCGGCCCATGAGCGCGAAGCTGGGGGATCTCGTGCGCGAGCTGATCGAGGCCGGCGGCGGCGAGCCGATCGAAGGCGGTCGCTTCCTGCCGCTCGTCACGCTGGAGTCCGGCGCCCGGGTGGGACTGGACGGCTCGGGCGCCTGGGTCTTCGCGCCCGAAGGCGGCGGGGCGGCTCAGGCCATCGCGCCGGAGCGCGGGCGGGCCTTCTTCGAGGTGCTGGAAACGAAGCGGGACGACTTCGACGCGAGCATCGAGGCGGCGGCGAAGGCCGCGGGCCTGCCCCCCGAGGAGGTGGCCTTCTCGTTCCCCGCGGCCGACGTCGTCCGCGCGGTGCTCGCGAGAGGCTTGCCGAGCATGACGCGGCTCGCGCTCTCGTGGCTCCGGTTGACGGAGGTCCGCGCGCTCCGCGCCGAGATCATGGCCGTCTCGCGCGACCCGACGATGCCCGTGCCCGTCCGGGACCTGGCGGAGCGGCTCACGGTCCCCGCGTGAGCCCGCGCCGCGCCCCCGCCCGGAGGCGGGGCCGGCGCGGGGAGGGAGGTCAGACGGTCGCGAACGCGTCGGCCGGGATGTCGAGCGCGGACGAGTCCTCGCGCCCGAGGATCTCGGCCGAGAACTTCGCGTGCGGCAGCACGTTGGCCGCGAAGTAGAGGGCAGCGTGCTTCTTGCCCTCGTAGAAGGCGCGGTCCTTCGCGCCGGCGTCGCCGGCCGGGAGGCCCTCCATCGCCTTGAGCGCGATGACCGCGCCGTCGAGCAGGAGCCAGCCGATCGCGAGCTCGCTCATCATCTCGAGGAAGCGGTTCGCCGCGAGCGGCACCATCGGCATCTTGCCCATCTGGAACCACGAGAGCAGCCGCATCGCGGTGCCGGCGACGGCCTCGTGCGCCTCGCGGAGCTCCTTGATGCTCGCGGCGAGGACGGGGTGCTTCTCGTTGGCCTTCACGAACTCGGCCACGTCGTTCAGGAAGGCCTGCAGGTTGACCCCGCCGCCCTGGCCGAGCTTCCGCCCGACGAGGTCCATCGCCTGGATGTGGTTCGTGCCCTCGTAGATCGAGAAGACCTTCGCGTCGCGGCAGTACTGCTCGACCGGGTAATCCTTCGTGTACCCGGCGCCGCCGAAGGTCTGGATCGCCGTCTCGCAGACGCGGAACGCCTGGTCGGACGAGTAGGCCTTCACGAGCGGCACGAGCAGGTCGACCTGGCCCTGGTTGTAGGCGGCCGCGCGGTCGTCCTTGCCCTGGTAGACGGCGACCGCGTCCTGGTGGCGCGCGAGCTTGATGATGAGCGCGCGGATGCCCTCCACGCGGCTCTTCATGTCGAGCAGCATCCGCCGCACGTCCGGGTGATCGATGACCGGCACGCGCGGCGCCGTCGCGTCCTTCCACTGGAGGATCGACGAGCCCTGCTTGCGATCCTTCGCGTACTCGAGCGCGTTCAGGTACGCCGAGGACGCGACCGACACGCCCTGCAGGCCCACGGAGATGCGCGCGCCGTTCATCATCCGGAACATCTGCGGCATGCCCTGGTGCTCGACGGTGCCGACGAGCTCCCCGAGGCAGGCGTCGCTCTCGCCGAAGTTGAGCACGCACGTCGACGACCCGTTGATGCCCATCTTGTGCTCGATGTTGCCGACGACGACGTCGTTCGGCGCGCCGAGCGAGCCGTCGTCGTTCACCCGGACCTTGGGCACGACGAAGAGGCTGAGCCCCTTCGTGCCGGGGGGCGCGCCCTCGACGCGGGCGAGCACGAGGTGCACCACGTTCTCGGTGAGGTCCTGATCGCCGCCGGAGATGAAGATCTTCGTGCCGCGGATGAGGTACTTGCCGTCCTTCTGCTTCACCGCGCTCGTCCGCGACGAGCCGACGTCCGACCCGGCCTGGGGCTCGGTCAGGCACATCGTCCCGCTCCACTGCCCGCCGTACATCCGCTTCAAGAAGAGGTCGCGCTGCCTCGGCGTCCCGAAGTGCTCGATCACCTCGGCCGCGCCGTACGTCAGCCCGGGGTACATGTTGAGCGCCGCGTTCGCGCCGCAAAGGAACTCCTCCACCACCGTGTAGAGCGTGAAGGGACCGCCCTGACCGTCGTAGGTGGGCGAGACCGAGACCGACTTCCACCCGGCCTCATACAGCTTGTCCCAGGCGTCCTTGAACCCCGGCGGGGTCTTGACCTGCCCCTCCTCGATGCGACAGCCGACCCGATCGCCGACCGCGTTGAGCGGGCCGAAGACATCGCACGCGAACTTGTACGCCTCGTCGACGACCATCCCGACCTCGTCGCGCCCCCACGCGTCGTAGGGCGCGCTGCCGAGCAGCTCGTCCAGGCGGAATTGCTCGAAGAGGAGGAAGCGGATCTCGCGGAGGTCGGCCTTGTAGCGGTTCTGGTGGGTTTGAGCGTTCGACATGGGAGACCTCCTCGTTGCCGCGGCAGGGAGGCGCTGGCAGCCGGTTCCCTTCCCGGTCTTCCGCGCAGCTGCGGCATAGTTCTGCATTCGCCTAGCATGTCGCCGCGGCGCGTCAACAACCGTCCGCAACATGTGAAGAATCTCGTGGAGATCCGTGAAGATCGGGGCATCCGAGGCGGGTCCTCGGCGGGGCTCCCGCGCCGGGATCCACGGCGTTGAACTGGCGAGCGGCGCGGCGTAGGCTCGCTCGCGATCGACCATGTCCGACCCGGCTTACATCACGCCCAGCGGGGCCAGGAGGCTGTCCGAAGAGCTCGCGCGGCTCCGCTCCGTGGAGCGGCCTCGCGTCGTCCAGGAGGTCGCCGACGCGGCGGCGCAGGGCGACCGCTCCGAGAACGCCGAGTACATCTACGGCAAGAAGAAGCTGCGCGAGATCGACCGGCGGATGCACTACCTGACCAAGCGGCTGGAGAAGGCCGTCGTGGTCGATCCGTCCGAGCAGCGCGGCGACAAGGTCTTCTTCGGCGCGACGGTCGAGATCGAGGGCGAGGACGGCGCGCGCCACACGTACCAGATCGTGGGCGAGGACGAGATCGACAGCGCGGCAGGACGCATCAGCTGGCGCTCTCCGGTCGGCCGGTCGCTCCTCGGCAAGCGGGCGGGGGATGTGATCACGGTGCGCCGCCCGGCGGGCGAGGCGGAGATGGAGCTCATCTCGGTGCGTTACGGCTGAGCGCCGCGCAGGCGCCAGGGCCAGAGAAGGAGACGGGAATCGGCATGAGGATCTTGCACACGATGCTCCGGGTCGGCGATCTCGAGCGCTCGATCGGCTTCTACAGGGACGTGCTCGGGATGCAGCTCCTGTCGCGGCAGGACTACCCGGAGGGCAAGTTCACGCTCTGCTTCCTCGGCTACGGGAAGAACCCCGAGCACGCCGAGCTCGAGCTCACGCACAACTGGGGCGTGGACAAATACGAGCTCGGCACGGCGTACGGGCACATCGCGCTCGGGGTCGACGACATCCGCGGGGCCTGCGACCGCATCCGGGCGGCGGGCGGGAAGATCACGCGCGAGCCGGGCCCGATGAAGCACGGCAAGACCGTGATCGCGTTCGTCGAGGATCCGGACGGCTACAAGGTCGAGCTCATTGAGGAGTCGAGCCGGAGCCGGTAGCCGGAGCCCCGACTCGAGGCCGGCGAGGCGCGTCGAGGCAGGTGAGGGCGCGGAGCGGCCGGAGGCCCAGAGGAGCCTCCGCGCTGCCCGCGCCTCGTCTCTGCTACGCGCTCGCCTACGCGCTCGCTTCAAGCCCGCGAGGCGCGGCTGATCAGGCGCCCACGACCGGCGCGGCGTCGTTCGCCGGCTCGGGGGACGAGAGCTCGCCGCCCTCTGCCGCGGACGCCTCCTCGTCGGGCGCCTTGGCCGGCGCCTCGGACGAGGCGCTGCTCGCGGCCGCGGCGGCCTTCTCGGCGTTCGGGCGCCGGCCGCGCGGCTTCTGCAGCAGCGACGGGGCGAGGTCGCCGTCGCCGCCCTCGTGCCAGCGCAGGTACGCGACGGCGCGGCGGCACTCCTCGTACGCCTTCGCGACCAGCGAGATCGCGCGGGCGCGGCGATCGCCGGCGTCGGTGATCTTCGGCGCCGCGGACGAGCCCTTGCCGGGCTTCGCGGCGAGCGCGGCGAGGAGGCGCACGCCGAGATCCGCGGCGCGCTCGAGCTCCTCGTCCTCGACCGCCGTCTTCGCGCGGACCTTGTCCCAGGAGCCGCGGAAGAGCTCGGCCAGGGCGATGAGATCGCTCGCGAGATCCGCGTGCCCCTTGCCCTTGCGGATGTCGGCGACGCGCTGCTTGTCGAGGAGGTTCCTGTGACCGAGCGCCTCGGCGGCGACGAGGAGCGCCTCGCGCAGCGTGCCGGCCTCTTCGGTGAGCTTCTTCGCGTCGAGCTCGCTCGCGGGCGTGCTGTAGAGAAGATCGGCGTACCAGGCCGCGAGGGCGAAGTCCTCGAGCTCGTCCAGCATCGCGATCGGATGGTTCGGGAGATCCCGGACGATCTCGTCGCGGAGCTCGCGCAGGTGGGGCAGGGCGGAGAGCACGGAGCTCACGGCCCTGGGGACCTCGACGTAGACGGTCACGAGATCGTCGGGGCCGAGCTCGAGGAGCTTCGGCTCAACGCGGCCGTACGCAGCGAGCGCGGCGGCCGGCGAGGACGGGAGAACGGGAGCAGGTGCTGCTTTCGGGGGTCTCGCCATACAGGTGTCTCCAGCGGAGGGCGCGCACACTGCCAGACAGAAGCGCGAAGGGAAAGGGGGACCGCGCGATTGCCGCCGGAGGCTCGGCCGGAGGGCGCCCTGGCGCGAACAGACTCTCCGGCCGGGCGCGCTGTGCTCTGGTAGATTGCGGCGCGAGGACTCACGACATCATGTACGCGATTGCGATCATTCGTTACAGGCGACCGCTCGACGAGGTGCTCCCGGCCGTCGACGCCCACCGCGCCTACCTGAAGGGGCTCATCGAGCAGGGACTGCTGCTCGTGTCAGGGCCGCTCGATCCCCGCTACGGCGGGGCGCTCCTGCTCCGGGTGCCCGACGAGGCGGCCGCGGCGACGCTGGATCGGATCCGGGACGGCGATCCCTTCACGGCGAAGGGGCTGGCGCAGTACGAGCTCCTGCCCTGGGCGCCGGTGTTCGGAAAGGAGGAGCTCGACAGGGTGTTCGCCCCGAAGCCCTGACGGGAGCGCCGCGCCGTTCATCGCACCGGCGCCGTCCGCGCCGCCGACCGCGCCGCGCGCTACGGCGTGTCGAACGAGAGCACGCCCGAGTCGTCCGTCGTGTAGCGCCCGCCCGGCGTGATGCGCATCGCGAGCTCCGGCTCCCGGGAGACGACGGCCACGTCGTAGCCGCCCTTCGGCAGGAGACCGGTGATCACGTGCCTGCGCGTCGCGCGAGGCACCTGATAGGACAGCGGCCCCGAGCTCGGTCGCGGTTCCGAGCGCAGATCCGAGCGGAAGAGGACGACCGTGCCCGCCACGAGCGCGCCGTCGAAGCCGGCGCCCTGCGCGCTGTCGATCCGCGTCGCCGCATCCATCGCCGCGCCCGCGTCCGCGCCTTGCAGCACGTGCAGGAAGCGGACGTCCGTCGGAGCGGTCTGATCCTCCACGACGAGGCGGTGGGTCGTCGGCTCCATCGCCGCCGGCTTGTCGACGTTCTCGATCGGCACGGCCGCCACGCGGGCGCTCCGCGGCAAGAGGCTCTGGATGAACAGCGTCTGCCCCCGCGGGGTCACGGCGCTGGCCGTCCGGCCGGAGATCCGCGGCGCCGAGGTGGTCATCAGGTTGAACCGCTTGAACCGACCGGCGGTGCGGGACGTCGCGCGGTCGTAGACGACCACGTGATCCGGCTGCAGCCAGACGACCGACCGGCTCGCATGGACCATGTCGCGGGCGGCGTCCGCGGGCACCCAGACGTTCTCGCGGGTGTTGTACAGATCCGTCGCTATCCCCTCGGCGAACACGTAGCCGGCGCCGCGGGTCATGCGCGTGATCGGATCGCCGGCGGCGCGCCCCTCGCGCCACTGGCCGCCTCGCGCGACGATCTCCTTCTCGTACCAGCGGATATTCGACGGCTTGTCGTTCTGCAGGGAGAGGGTGTTGTGGTAGTCGGTCGTGGCCCCGATCAGGTTGTTCGAGTAACTCGTGTGCTCCTTCGTCAGCCACTCTCCCTTCCGGTAGAGCTCGATCTGATTGCAATCGCCGATCTGGTGGTTGATGGTGACCCAGCCGCACCGCCAGGTGAACCACGTCGCGCCCGCCGTCCAGTCCGAGCGCGCGCGGAGGGAGCCGCGTCCCTGCGCCCGCTCGAAGAAGGTTGTGGGCATCGCCGGGCGAGGATCCGCCGGGAGCGGCGCGGCCGGGTCGAAGAGCATGAAGCTCAGGATCGCCCGGCTCGGGGCGGGTGAGCCCCAGATCTTGGACGTGCGCGCGTAGAGCTCGGGCGCGCCGCCCGCGATCGTGTTGGCCACGATCCAGCGCGACCTCTGCAAGCGCGCGGTGTTGCCCGTGAGCTGGTCGTAGACGCCCAGCGAGCCGAACAGCTCCGCGAAGCGCGGCTCGACCCAGACCTGCAGCGTATCGCCGTAGTTCGCCATCTCGTAGACCGGCCCGAGGTCGCGCCTCGACGGGTACGTGACCGGGCCCGGCGCGATCGAGTGCAGGAACCCGTCCGTGAAGCGGTCCCAGTATCCGCTGCGCAGCAGCCCGATCTGAGGTCCTGACTGGGCCTGGGTGCCGTAGCCGGCCGTATAGAGCCCGAGCAGCGCGTGGTGGAGGGTCGCGACGCCGCCGCCGTAGAGAAAGCCCTCCACGGGCAGGCCGCCGCTGGCCACGCCGAGCCCGTCGGACGGGACCCCGAGCTGCTTGGCCGCGGTCTCGGAGGCCTCGAAGATGGCAAAGGCCTGGTAGAGCCACGCGCCCGTCGCGTCCGCGCGATAGCTGCGCAGCGTGTTGCCGAGCGTCCCCGCCGGCGCGCTCGGATCGAGCGGAGGGTCGTCCGCGTCGTCCATCGAGAGCGACATCAGCGTGACCTGGCGCAGATGGCCGAGATAGTAGTTGTTCGCAGCCCACCTGAGCTGGAGCGGATCGCGGAGCAGCGCCGGATCGTTCATGACGCCGACGGGGTGGGGGTGCTCGTTGCCCGCCGTCGAGGCGTGGAGGTTGTCGTCAATCCACCTGAGAAAGACCTGCCGTATCTTGGCCTTGTCGCCGGCGGAGAGCACCGGGCGGCCGCCGCTGTCGGTCGCGTTGTAGATCCAATCGACCGTCAGCGGGAACCCTTCACCCCACCAGCGCGAGCGATCGCCGGTCGCGAACCCCGGGCGGCGGAAGGGCTGGCCGTCGGCTCTCCCCTTGCTCGCCTCCTCGATGGCGACCATCAAGAGATTGCGCGCCCTGACGGCGTGGGTGGGGCGGGCCGCGACGTCGGCATCGATGAGCGACATGAATGCGAAAAACTCGGCATACGCCTCGGTCGGATACTGCTCGTAGGCGTTGGTGCCGCCGTCCGGCCACGTCGGGTTCGGCCGCCCATTCGGGTAGAACCGGCCTTCGTAAGCTGCGATCGCACCCCGGAGCGCGGGCAACATGGCTTCCCTGTACATGCGGTTTCGGCTGTCCGCGGCCCACCCGCGCAGCCTTGGGAGGTGTTCGTTCGTGAGCCAGAGTCGCGGGTGACCGGTGACAGGCTGCGCGGCGGCGCGCCCCGGCGCCCCGATAAGGCCCAGGGAGAGCACCGCGGCGGTGAGGATGTGGTGAATCGGTCGCATGCTGGTTCTCGGTATCGCTGGGCGCGAACAGCCGCGCCGGCCAGCGTTGACCCACGCTGAACAGCACGCGTCGTGCCGAGTATTTGCGTGCGCGTCGCGCGTCATGAGGAATGAGCAGTGTGCGTCCGTGTCACATGGCCAACATCGACGGCGCCGCCGAGCGGCTCGCGCGTGGCGACCTCATCAACCCTCGGGCGGAGACGCGCGCTTCATCCCTGTGCTCGACCGTCGGAGGACGGCGCCATGCACGTCGCGTGGGTGGTAATACTGCGTACCATTCACCTGGTAAGGCGACGCCATCGCGGCCGAGCTGGCGCTCGCGCTTCGCGGGACAGGACGGCGGCGACGTAGAAATAGCGAGCGCAATCGAAATGCCGAGCGGAGTGAGCCCTCGCCTCCGCGCCCCTCCGCGGCCCCGGAAGACTCGGACACCTCGGAACGTCGGAACGTCGGAGGACACGCGCCTCGAGGCTCGAGGACACATGACGCGAATCCGCCGCACCTCCGCGCGGATCTGTCGCTATACTCGGCGAAGATAGGAGCGCTCTGCAGCATGCCGACGCCAGACTCCTCCCAGTTCCTTGGCGATCCTCGGGTCCTGCGCGAGGGGAATCTCGTGAAGGGCACCCTGATCGGCTCCCGCGCCGAGGCCCTGCGGCAGAGCTATGGCGAGCGGGCCGTGGCGGATCTGAGCCGTCAGCTCTCGCCGCAGGCGGCCCGCTACCTCGACGATCCGCCGATGCCTCTGGCCTGGCACGACATGGCGCCGCTCCTCGAGATCGACTGCGCGCTCCTGCACGGGCTCTTCGGCGGCAGGATGGAGAAGATGCGCTTCTTCGGCGCGGAGATCGCCCGGAAGGACCTGACGACGACCTACAAGACGATGGCGGTGGTGGGCTCGCCGTCGGTGCTCTTCAAGCGCTTCGGCCTCATGTACAAGACCTACTTCAAGTACGGCGACTTCAGCGTGACGGCCACCAGCGACGCCGCGGGGAGGGCCACGCTCTCGGGCGGCGGCCTGCCGCTCTACATGTGCGGCCATGGCATCTCGGGCTGGGTCGAGGCGGGCCTCGCGCTCCTGGGCAGCAAGCGCAGCTCGGTCGAGCATACGGCCTGCAGGCACCGCGGGGCGCCGCGGTGCACCTGGTCGATCTACTGGTGAGCCGCCGCTGGTTCCTCGGGGCTTCGCCCCGAACCCCAGCGTCCGCTTCGCGGCCGCGCCAGTTCCATGTCAGCAATCCCCGGCGGGATTGCTGACATGGAACTAGGCGGCGGCCCGCCCGTCGTCCCCGAACGCCGCCCGCGCGAGCAGCCGCTGCAGCGCCTCGGCGCTCTCCTCCCACGACGGGGGCGCTGCCTCGGCGAACGCGTCCTCGTCCCAGGCTCGCGCGAGCGCCTCGCGGAGCGCCCGGCCGAGCGCCCCGGCATCGCGCGACGGGACGAGAAGCCCGGTGCGCCCCGGCGTCACCACATCCGGGATGCCCCCGACGCGCGTGGCCACCACAGGCCGCGCAGCCGCGAGCGCCTCGAGCACCACGTTCGGCGTTCCTTCCGCCCAGCTCGGAAGCGCCAGAAGATCCGTCGCGGCGAGGTGGCGGGCAACCGCGGAGAGCGGCCTCGCCCCGACCGCGATGATCCGCCCGCGCCCCTCGCCCAGATCGGCGGGCTCGCGATCACGCCGCGCGGCGGCCTGCTCGACCGCAGCCCGCTCCGGACCGTCGCCGACGATCACGAGATGGACAGGCTCGCTTCCGTCGTGGCCGTCCCTGCCGAGCGCCTCGAACGCGCGCAGCAGCTCGTGGATCCCTTTCTCCCGGCTGACGTGCCCGACGAAGGTGACGATGCGCCCGCGCGCCGGGAGCCCGAGCTCGCGCCGGGCAGCGCGCCGGTCGGCAGGACGGAAGAGCGCGCGGTCGACCCCGTTGCGGACGAGGACCGCGCGTTCCTTCGGCGCGCCGAGGGCCACGAGCGCCTCGACCATCGGCCGGCTCACGCCGATGGCGCATGCGGCGGACCGGAGCGCGCTGCCGACGAGCGGCCGCACCGAGCGCCAGCGCGCCACGACGTTCACGTCCGTGCCGTGGGCCTTCACCGCGTAAGGGAGGCCGAGCATCCGGGCGAGCAGCGCCGCGGCGCAGGCGTCGGGGTAGAGCCACGCCCCCAGCACGACGTCGAACCGCCCCCGCAGCCGCGGGACGTACGGCAGGAGCCCCGCCAGGTAGAGCGGCGCGTTCACGGGCGCCAGCACCCGGCCCGCCCCGGGGAGGTACGGCGCGCGCGCGTGGACCACGGGGACGCCGTCGATCTCGTCGCGCGCGGGCACCGCCACCAGCCGGCCCGGGCGTGTGCGATCGCCCAGGAGCGATACGCCCGGGTGGTACGGGATCGCCGCGAGCACCTCCACCGCGCACAGGCGCGACAGCGCCGCGAGCTGCTGCCGCTGGAACGCGCACGACAGCGGCTCAACCCGGTTCGGAAAGATGCGCGTCACCCAGAGGACGCGCAGCGGCCTCGGCCAGCCCGCCTCCTTCATGCCCACGTTCACAGCCGACTTCATGATGTAATATTTGTTACATTCGATGGGTCCGCCCTCAGCGGGGCAGCGATGGACTCCGGGGTACGTCCTGCCCTGTCGGCGCACGTCCACACCGCGAGCGCACGCCTTGCACGGCCTGGCCCGCTCTCCGGAGCGTCCCCGGCGGCGCTGCGCAGCCCCTCGCGCGGCACGCCGTAGCACGCGCACGCCGAGGCCAGATTTGTAATGTTGCAAACATCATCGAACGTGGGACGCTCCGGGCGCCGGGCGTGCTGCCGGGGAGGGGAGGGCGGCCGATTCGGGTCGCTCCGTGCCGCGGGGCTTGCCGCTCGACAGCGAGGGGGCGCGTGTTCTCGTTCGTCTTGCCGATGTGGGACTCCGACGTGACGGCGCGGGCGGCGCTGGAGCAGAGCGTGGCGTCGAACGTCGGGGACGTGGGCTCGGGAGCGCTGATGGCTGGCGTCGTGGGCTCGCTCGAGGGGTCTCTCCGGGGCGAGGTGTCTCGTTATGGACTGAGCGTCGATGGAAGCTACGAGCGGGTATTTCAGGTCTCGCTCGACCCGGCTCGACTCACGCCCTCCGACAGCGCCTCGGCGCGGCTCGGCGGGGGAGCGGGCTGGGCGCTCTCGCCGCTCGCGGATCTCTCCATGGCCGCGGCCGGCTACCTCGCGACCCGCCTCGGCGTGCGCGCCGACGACGCGCTCGCCGCGCGCGATCCCTTCCTGTCCGGCGATCGCCTGCAATACACCCTCTCCGCCGCGCCGGCCCTCTCCATCACGGCGTCGCGGCGCTCCTCGGTGCGCGTCGGCGTCGGCTACGAGCAGGCGGGCGCGCTCTCGGCCGACGACCCTGCCGCGGTCGGGATCGACGCGCACACGGGGCGCGCCGAGGTGAGCACCTCGTTCGACCTCGGCGCGCTGGACACGCTGACACCCGAGCTCCGGTACGAGGTCACCCAGTACCATCACGCGCTGCTCGACACCGATCTCACGCGCGGCGCGGCCCGCGTCCACGCCGGCGCCGCGCTCCTCTCCGAGTCTCACGAGCTCACGCGGAACCTCTCGACGCGCGTCGCCGGCGGCGTGACCGTCGCGAGCCCGCCGCCCGTGCTGTCGTCGCGCGACGCGGTGCTCTCGCCGGCGGCGCGGATCGGGCTCACCTACGTGGAGGAGCGCTATCGGCTGACGGCGGGTTATGCCTATGCCTACACGTCGCTCGGGCCGAGGATCGGATTCGGACACGAGCACGAGGCGTCCCTCGAAGCGAGCTTTCGGCCCGCCCGGGGCGGCGCGACCCGCGACCTCATCGTGACCGGGGTCGCCCGCTTCTCGACCGGCAGCGCCCCCGTCGCCGCCAATCCCCCGCTCCACCTCACCCCCGGCGCGGCGGCGCCCTCCAGGGAAGGGTCGGTGTCCACGACCACGGCGCTCGCGGGCGCGGAGATCTCCTATCCCCTCTGGCGCGGGCTCGCGCTGAGCGGCGGCGTCGATCTGGAGTACACGCGCGCCGCGCTCGATCCAGCGCCGAACGCAGGCGAGGCCGGCGGCTCGCTGAGGAGCATCGTCAGCGCCGGCATCTCGGGGACGCTATCGACGGATCGACACCGGACGCTCCGCCGCGATCCCGACGGCGCGTGGGACGACGAGCGCCGCGGCGCGATGATCCAGGGGATGCCCTCCGGCCGCTGGCAGGCGCCCGAGCCAGGCCGCGAGCCCGACGACGGCGGCGACACCTCCGGCGAGGCCCCACCCGCGCGCGCCGCGCAAGCCGGCCCGCGCGCGACGCGCGACGCGCGATAAGCCCCCTCGACACGCCAATTTCTCCCCCCGCAGGGAGCGGCGCGCCCACCCGCGCGACGGCTCAGCCGCAGGAGAGCCGGCGAGACGACCGTGCACCGGGCGGCGCACGCCTGGCGTGGCGCGTGGCGCGTGGCGCGCGGCGGCTCAGCCTCGGTCCACGGGACGCTAAGGACTCGACGTAGGCAATCCGTCGACGGCGTTCTCGCGCCGCGACTCCCCACGACAGCCCGCACGTCATCGGCGCGACCCGGCCGCGAAAGCGCCAATTTCGCCGCGCCCGACCTCGCGCACGGCGGCTCAGTCCGCCGTCATGAAATGAGATTCGTCGGAGGCATCTGGCAGTCTGCCCCGGTCTGCTCTAGTGTAGGTTCAACTACAACCGTAGGTGCCCCGTCAGAGGCGACGCGCCGTGATGTGCGACCGCCCGGGGCCGACGAGTGGAGGGAAGATGCTGGAGCTGTTCCGGTCGCCGCGCCGGGCCATGGTGTGGTTTGTCGAGGCCAGCCTGCTCTCGCTCCTGGTGTGCTGCGCGCCGGGCGTGATCGTGGGCTGGGAGCATACGCTCGATGGGGAGCGCTTCGGACGGACAGCGAGCATCTCGTTGGTGGCGCTGACGTCGCTCTACTATCACGGCCTGTACGGGCCCGAGCCTCCCAGGGCACGGGCGCTGGTCCTGACGACGTTCCGGGCGCTCGGCCTGGCGGCGGCTGTGCTGTGGCTCGCGTTCTGGCTCGTGCCGGACGCGCAGATCAGCGACCGGGTGCTCCTGACGTCGCTCGGGGCGGCGGCGCTCGTGCTCCCCGCGTGGCGCGCGGCGTGTGATCGGGTGATGAGGAGCGAGAGCTTCTCCAAGCGCGCGGTCGTGCTGGGCTCAGGCGAGCTCGCCCGCTCGTGCGCGGCCCTCATCCGGAAGGATGGACAGGTCCTCGGGCTGCGCCTCGCCGGCCGGCTCGTCAGAGACGAGGAGCCGATCGACGAGGCCGAGATCGCGGGGAGGTACCGTGACCTCCGCCGCCTCGTCGAGCAGCGCGGTGTCGCGGCGGTGATCGTGGCGACTTCCGATCGCCGCGCCGCCTTCCCGCTGGAAGAGTTGCTCGATCTGAAGCTCCGCGGCGTCGAGATCGAGGAGGGCATGGATTTCTACGAGCGGGTGACCGGCAAGATCTGCGTGCGCGAGCTGAGGCCGAGCCAGATCATCTTCTCTCACGGGTTCAGCGTGCGGCGGCGGACGCTGATCGCGAAGCGGATCTTCGACGTCGCGTGCGCGACCGTCGGGCTCGTCCTCGCGCTGCCGCTGATGGCGCTCACGGCCGCCCTGGTGAAGCTCGACTCCAGGGGGCCGGCGCTCTATTCGCAGATCCGGACAGGCGCTCTCGGGAAGCCGTTCAGGATCCACAAGTTCCGCTCGATGAGGACCGACGCCGAGAAGGACGGGGCGGCGTGGGCGACCGAGAACGATCCGCGCGTGACCCGCGTCGGGCGCTTCATCCGGAAGACGCGGCTCGACGAGCTGCCGCAGCTCTGGAATGTGCTCGTCGGCGAGATGAGCATGGTGGGGCCGCGGCCCGAGCGCCCCGAGTTCATCGACGCTCTGGAGAAGCAAATCCCCTTCTTCCGGCAGCGGCTCTTCGTGAAGCCGGGAGTGACGGGGCACGCACAGGTGCGCTGCCGTTACGGCGCGTCCGCCGAGGACGCGCTGGAGAAGCTCCAGTATGATCTCTATTATATGAAGAGCTTCTCGCTCTGGTTCGATATCTCCATCCTCATCGACACCGTGAAGGTCGTGCTCTGGCGCATCGGCGCACGGTGAATCGTCCGGCCGCCGCTCCGTGCAATGGCTGCGCTCTTTACCGCCGGGCTCGGTGGCGCGCCCTCTGCAGAGCACGCGCGAGAGATCGGCGGTCGTCGGTCTCCGGGGGGTTCGGCGATGAAGACGTGGATGAGGGCGAGCGTCGTGAGCTCGGTGCTTCTGGTCCAGGGCTGCGCGGAGCTCGACCCGGCGCCGGGAGAGAGCGTCGCCGTCGCGGCGAGCAGCCTGAACGTCTCGACCTTCCGCTTCATGGAAGGCGGAGAGCTGCCGTATGTGCTCGGCTTCTCGCCCGAGACCGGCCAGATCCTCGGCGGCGCGCACCAGCTCCTCATCCCGCGAACCGGCGGCCGCGAGGCGCTCGACGGCGCCAACCTGCCCTCGCACCTGCACCCCGAGCTCCGGGGCTCCCTGCTCCAGCTCAACTCGACGCTCCGGGAAGGCGAGGCGCAGTCGACCGCGTTCGCCTCGAACTGGTGGCCTCAGCGGCAGAACGGCATCGCCGATCGCTGGAACTCGACCAACAAGAACTATTCCGACCGTATCTCCGACCCGGACAACATCTCTCCCGTCGAGAAATACGACGTCCTGTTCCACTCGGGGCAGATGGAGACGCTCGGGGCCATCGCCTCGTGGAGCATGGACGACCTCAGGAGGCCTCCCTACCTGCGCAATCCTCCGTATATCCAGCCGACGGTGGTCGTGGCCGGCCCGGCCACGCGCTGGGAGCTACAGCATCACGGGCTCTACCAGGGTGTCTACCCGGAGTACTGGTGGGGGCACTGCAACGGGTGGTCGGCCTACGTCGCCGCCGAGGGGGCCGGGCCGCGCCGCGACGTCCGGGTGAAGCTCTCCGGCGCGAAGGTGACCGAGTGCGCCGCGGCGGAGACCGGCTGCGTCCTGTTCCGCATGGCGGACATCGAGGCGCTGATGAGCGAGCTCTACTTCAGCGACTCGGTGACCTTCTCGGGACGTCGCTGCGAGACGCGGGCGGATCGGACGATGCGCGACGTCTACGGCAGGCCCATCGACCCCGCCTGCCGCGACCTGAACCCGGCCACGATGCACGTGGCCATGACCGGGCTGCTCGGGGTCGGAGCAAAGCCGCTCCACGGCGACTCGACCCAGCGACAGAAGCTCATGTTCGTCGTCGACCACACCTGGGACGTCGAGGTGTGGAGCTTCCCCGTCAAGCAGTTCTCGATCGATGTCATCGAGGAGGTGGACGTCCGGCAGGCCGCGCGGCTCCTGTGCGGCGGCGCGTATGCGGGCGCCGACTGCTACAATTACAGGTTCAACCCGGGCGCGACGCGCTTCGTCCGCGTCGCCGCGCGCTTCTGGATGATCTCCGATTCGGTCACCGGCGAGACGCTGCTCACGCCGCCCGAGCAGCGCACCGTGCCGCTCTCCGTGTCGGAGCTGCACTACGTGCTCGAGCTCGACGAGAACCTCACCATCCTGGGCGGCGAGTGGATCAAGAACCCCTCGATCGTGAACGGGGTCAACGGCAAGGAGCTCCACCCGGATTATCTCTGGATCCCGGTGCGGGCCCAGGGCGCGGGCGAGGACGCCGACGATCTCGGGGGCGCCGAGGACAACCCCTACATCTCGTACGCGAAGGTCAAGGCGCTGCTCACGCTCTCGCAGCGCGACGACTGAGGCGCAATGCCGTGCGCGCCGCGCGCGCCACGCCCGAAGCGCCCGGCCTGTCAGAAGTGCGACGGCGAACGGCGGCGCGGCGGCGATTCAAGAAGCGTTGGCGGGGTGGACGGGACTCGAACCCGCGGCCTCCGGCGTGACAGGCCGGCGTTATAACCAACTTAACTACCACCCCAGACGTCAGGGATACGACCGCTCGGCGAGCGCCGAGCCAGCTCGGCTTTGCTTCCCATGAGCAAGCTCGCCATGAGCCAGACCTCCTCGCCTGGCCTGCACCAAGCGATGCAAGCCAACCGAGGGAGGCTCAGGCGAGCATCGACTCAGATGACAGGGAAGAAAGCTGGCGGGGTGGACGGGACTCGAACCCGCGGCCTCCGGCGTGACAGGCCGGCGTTATAACCAACTTAACTACCACCCCAGACTGACATCACTACAGATCACCCAGGCCCCTAGACCCAGGAAGTGGGCGGGACAGGGGTCGAACCTGCGACCATCGGCTTGTAAGGCCGACGCTCTGCCGCTGAGCTACCCGCCCCGTCGGAGAGGTGCGCGACTGTACTCGCCGAACGGAGTCCGTCAAGATTTATTTCTCGCGGCCTCCGTCCCTGCCTGATCGAGCCCGCGCCTGCCCTTCGATCTCCGTGGCTTTCGCCGCGTGCCGCGCGCCGCACGCCGCCACACGCGCCCGCACCGGTCCCGCCGCCACCCTCGCGATCCGCGTCCGCGCCTCGCGTCGCTCGTTTGCTGCGATTGCAAGCGCTGTCACGAACGCGCCGGGCGGACGTGCGAACAGAGCTGTGGACCGTGTGACAACCTGACTCATCGACACACTTCCAGCGTAAATTTCCCATGTGTCCGCGCTACGCTGTGCGTCAGCGGCGCCAGCCGCGTGTACGCGTAGTGGAGGAGCAAGCAACGTATGGCGGAGAAGATCGGCATCCTCGTCGGCTGGGAACAGTCGTTCCCTCAGGCCTTCCTCGAGAGGTGCAACAAGGTGCCGGGCATCCGGGCGGAGATCGCGAAGCTCGGCGGGACGCCCGAGCGGTTCGAGAGCCCGTACCGGGTGCTCATCGACCGGATCAGCCAGGAGGTGAAGCACTACCGCTTCTACTTGAAGGCCGCCGCGCTCGGCGGGGCGTTCGTGATCAACGACCCGTTCTGGTGGAGCGCGGACGACAAGTTCTTCGGCTACTCGCTGGCGTCGCAGATCGGCATCGCGACGCCGCGCACCGTCATGCTGCCCCAGCGCGACTACATCCCGGCGATCGTCAAGGAGCGCAGCCTCCGCAACCTCGAGTATCCGCTCAACTGGGAGGCGATCATCGACTATGTGCGCTTCCCGGCCATCCTCAAGCCCGCGGACGGCGGCGGGTGGAAGGACGTGTCGGTGGTGCGGAGCCAGGAGGAGCTGCTCGCCGCCTACAACGCCTCGGGGCAGAACGTCATGACCCTGCAGGAGTTCATCGACTTCGACGACTACGTCCGCTGCATCTGCGTCGGGAAGGATCGCATCCTCCCGATCCAGTACGACCCCAGGGCGATCGGCCCCACGGGGCTCCGCGGCTGCTACGTGCAGCATGAGAACGAGCGGTGGCTCCCGAAGGCGCTGCACGACCGCGTCATCGAGGACGCGATCAAGATCAACAAGGCGCTCGGCTACGACATGAACTCGATCGAGTTCGCGATCCGCGACGGCGTCCCGTACGCGATCGATTTCACGAACCCGGCGCCGGACATGCACATCGAGCACCTGCGGGAGCGGTACTTCAACATCGCCGTCGACTGGATGGTCGCGTTCGCCGTGGAGTGCTCGAGAGGCGACCGGCGGACGAGGGACGGCTACGCGTGGTCGAGGCTCGTCCGGCCCTCCGTGGGCAAGGTTCGGCTCGGGGCCTCGTCGTGACCGCCGTCGAGGGGCTCCTCGACGGCCAGTTCACGCTGGGCATCGAGGAGGAGTTCCAGATCGTCGACGCGGAGACGCGCGAGCTGCGGTCGTACGTGAGCCAGCTGCTCGAGGGGGGGCAGGGCCACGAGCTGCTGCGCGGCCGGGCCCGCCCGGAGATGCATCAGTCGGTCGTGGAGACGGGCACCGGCGTCTGCCGGGACATCCGGCAGGCGAGGGGAGAGCTCTCCGAGCTGCGCGGCAGCCTGAACGCGCTCGCGCGGCGAGGGGGGATGCGGATCGTCGCGGCCGGGACGCACCCGTTCAGCGACTGGAAGAAGCAGGACATCACCGACGGCGAGCGCTACCGGTGCATCGTGGAGGACCTGCAGGACGTCGCCCGCGCCAACCTCATCTTCGGGCTGCACGTCCACGTCGGCGTCAAGGACCGCGAGGTGGCGATGGCCCTCGCGAACCAGGTCCGCTACTTCCTGCCGCACATCCTCGCGCTCTCCACGAGCTCGCCGTTCTGGCTCGGCCGCCCCTCGGGGCTGAAGAGCACGCGCAGCGAGATCTTCAAGCGCTTCCCGCGCACCGGGATCCCGGGGCTCTTCGAGTCGTACGACCACTTCCAGCGCTTCGTCGATCTGCTCGTGAAAACGGGCTGCATCGACAACGCGAAGAAGATCTGGTGGGACGTCCGCCCGCACCCGTTCTTCGACACGGTCGAGGTGAGGATCTGCGACATGACCACGCGCCTCGACGACACCGTGGCGCTGGCCGCGCTCGTCCAGGCCGTCATGGGCAAGCTCTACCTCCTCTACCGGCGCAACCTCGGGTTCCGCGAGTACCGGCAGGAGCTCATCGAGGAGAACAAGTGGCGCGCCGTGCGCTACGGCCTCGACGGGCAGCTCATCGACTTCGGGAAGCAGGAGCAGGTCCCCGTCCGCCACCTCGTCGACGAGCTCCTCGAGTTCGTGCAGGAGTCGGCGGAGATCTTCGGATCGCAGGGCGAGCTCGAGCGGGTCCGGAGGATCCTCCACGAAGGGACGAGCGCGGATCGCCAGCTCGCGGTCTACGCCCGGACGAAGAGCTTCCACGCCGTGGTCGACGACCTGATCGAGCAGTCGAGCCTCGGCCTGTGAGGCCCCGCCGAGCTGCCCGGCGGCGGAGGCCGCCGTGGGGAGGCCGCGCGCCGGGAGGAGCCCTCCTCCCGGCCGCGGGCGGCTCCCGCGGAGGCGCTCGGCGGGGCAGGGGCGGCGGGGTGCATCGAGAGGCGGCCGCCGGCCGAGGCGCGCCTCCGTGCGAGAATTTCTGCTCGCGCTCCGGCTCTGCTACCGTGCGGCCGTGGGAAACGCTCCGCATCGCTGCGTCGCAGCTCTCTCGGTGGGCTGGCTGCTCGCGCTGTCCGTCACCGCGGGCGCCGCGGGTTGCGCGTCGACCGAGTACGTCAACGAAGGTCCCGGGCAGCCGACGCCGCGGGCCTCCGGCTCGCTGCCTCCCGGATCGGTGGGCGTCTGCAAGCAGCCGCTCACGAAGCGGCCGCCCATCGTGAGCGAGGAGCTCTGGGCGCACGCGAAGCCGTGCACGTCGCGCACGCCGCCCTCGACCATCCGGCTCGGCTACGCGAAGGACGGCTCCGCGGGCGCCGATCCGGAGACGGAGCAGCTGGTCGAGAAGGTGCTGGCGGCGCTCGCCGAAGGGACGAAGCCCGACGGCGGGAACAACCAGGTCACGGGCGCGATCCGCGCGGTCCGCTCCTACGCGGCGAGGAAGGACGAGCTGCGCGCCCGGATCGCGCGGGACTCGGCCTCGGATCAGGCGTGCGACGTGACCTACCTGCTCAACACGATGTCCGCCGCGCGGGGCAAGCTGTCCGGAGGCGACGCCTGCACCGCGGAGGTGTTCGACCCGGAGACGCGCGCCGACGCGTGCCTCTTCGACACGAAACGGCCCGAGGGGCTCTGGCTGTCGAGCGGCTGGTCCTGCATGACGTTCACCGGGGCGCTCGGGAACGAGGCGTCCTGCCATCAGCTCTGCGGTTACGACGACTACTGCGCGCGGCAGGTGTACTGCGCCGCAGGCGACGTCAACCTGCTGCTCTGCGCGCTCGGCGTCTGCCTGCCGGAGCCGTCCGCCGGCATCAAGTGACGGCCGCGCGGAGCTAGTCCGCGCTAGTCCGCGAGAAGCGCGCTCAGCCGCTCGAGGACGCCGCGGAGCAGCTCGCGCGCGCCGCGAAGGAGCGCGCGCACGTCGCGAAGGGCGTCATGGACCTCGCCGGGCACGGGCAGGAGGCCCGCGCGGGCGGCGAGCGCCGCCCCCGAGACGAGCAGCAGGACCACGACCAAGGCCAGGAAGATGCGGCGGGGCCACCGCCGCCGTCGGCGGGGCGCCGGCGTCATCAGGGCCGGAGGCGCGGACTTGACCGGCAGCTTGCGGCTGGAGGGCGGCGGGAAGGAGGACTTGGGCGGCGGCTCGTCGAGAGAGACGGGGAGGATGCCGGCGAACGTGGCCGGCAGCGGCGTGTTCCCGGCGGGCGGCCGCTTGCTGCTGCGCGGCTCGCCTCGCCGCCCGGACGTGGAGCGGAGCTCCCCCCGCGACGACAAGCGGCTGTCCGCGAGCTGGATCGCCGTAGCGAGCTTCTTCCGGCGCTCGGTCACGGCGTCCCCGAGCGTCTCGCGGACGAAGCGACCGACGTCGCCGTCCGTGACCGAGGCGCCGAGAGAGATCGCGATCTGGTCGAGCGTTCGCTGGAACGACGCGCAGTCGCTCCAGCGGTCCGCCGGATCCTTGGCCAGCGCGCGCTCGATCGCCAGCGCGAGATCGAAGGGGACGTCCGGCACGAGCTCGCGGATGGGGACGGGGGCGAAGCGAATGATGTTCTCCATCGTCTTCGCGTCCGTCTTGCCGCGGAACGGGTGGTATCCGCTGAGGGTCGTGTAGAGGAGGACCCCGAGCGAGAAGATGTCGGCGCGCCGATCGACCTTGCCCGACGTGAGCTGCTCCGGCGAGAGGTACGGGATCTTGCCCTTGAGCTGGCCGGCGACGTGCGTCTCGTGCAGGCGGCCCGTGGCCTTGGCGACGCCGAAGTCGACGATCTTCACGATGCCGTCGAACGACACCATCACGTTCTGCGGGGAGATGTCGCGGTGCACGAGGTCGACGAGCCTGCCCTCGTCGTCGCGCAGCTCGTGCGCGGCGTGCAGGCCGGCGCAGATGCTCGAGGCGATGCGCAGGAGGATCGGCAGGGGGACGCCGCCGGTCGATTTCACCTGCTTGTTCAGCGAGGCGATCGTGTCGCCGTCGACCCACTCCATCACGATGTAGAGCACGCCGTTCTCGTCGCCGAGCTCGACGATCTCGACCGCGTGGGGGTGCCGGATGCGGGACGCGAGGCGCGCCTCGTCGAGGAACATCGCCTCGAAGGCCGGGTCGTCGCCGAACTCCGGCAGCATCGTCTTGATGGCGACGATCTTCTGGAAGCCGCGGGATCCCACGAGGCGCGCCGCCCAGACGGCCGCCATCCCTCCACGGGCGACCGGCATGAGGAGCTCGTAGCGGCCCAGCGTGTCTCCAGGCTTGAGGTCCGACAGGATCTGCACGCGGTGGTCCTACTAGATGGGGAGGCGGAGTTTGGAGGGGTAGGGCTCGAGTGCCACCGTTACGTTCGTGGAGGCCCGTAGCCTCGACGTCTGCCGGAGCGACGCAGCGCCATCGCGCCTGCACGTCACGAAGGAGGTCCCGCAAAGCCAGGGTGCCACGAAGCGTATACGGACCTCAAGCTCGGGGGCGAAGGCGCTTCGGAGGGACGCATCGCTGCGGAGGGTAGGCGAGCGCGGCCCGAAGAGAGGGCGCGGCGAGCGCGGCCGGGGCGATCGATGTGGCGCGCGAGGAGATCGGAACGGATGCGAACCGATGGGAAACGATGGGGATGGGAAACGAGTGCGGCGAAAGGGAATGATTCGTTGCGTGTAAAGACGCGTGTAAAAGTGCGCGTAAAGGTGCGAAAAGTGCGCCAGCTCGCGTTGAAGACGCGGGCGCTGGAGTCGTGATACACGGTGAGCGACCTGCTCGACGAGGCCTCATGGAAGCCAATTTGCGCCCGATCCCGCCGCCTCACGACGAAGACAACGAAGACGTGCACTGGGCGCTGTCGACCGCGACCGCGCTGTGGGGGCGCGGGGAGCGCGACGAGGCCCTGAAATGGCTGCGCCGCGCCGCGGAGCAGGCCTCGGATGCCAACGCCGACCTGCGCGCCCTCGAGCTCTTCAAGGCCGCCGCGGAGGTGGCGCAGAAGATCGCGGCGCTCGAGGCGGATACGGCCACGGCCTCGCAGCCCACGACCGCGAGCGCGCCGCCGAATGCGGCCGCGAGCGCGCCTCCCCAAGCGTCCGGCGCGCCTCCCGCGACAGCGAGCGCGGCGCCGCCCAGGCCTAGCGCGCCGGGGGCATTGGCGCGACCGTCGCATCCGCCGGGCGTGGAGGCAGGACGAGCCGAGCGCGGCGGCGCGGGCACGAGCGCGCCGCCCGCCGCGATGCGGGCGCCTTCGGTCCGCGCGCCTGCCGGCGATGCGCCGACAGGGCCGATCACGTCCGCGGCGGCGACGTTCCGCGACGGCGCCGTGCCCAGGCCCGCGACGGGGCTGGGCCGGCCGGCGTCGGTGGTGCCGCGGCGCGCCCCTGGGCCGGTGAGCGCAGCGGCCCTGCGCGAGGTGACCCCGACCCAGCTGTCGCCGGCGGCGCGCACGCCAAGCCACGCGCCAGGGCTCCCGGCGCGCCCTGCCGCGGCGACGAAGACCGGCGCCCCGCCGGGCGCGCCCGCCTCGACGGCCGGATCGCCTGGCCGCGCTGTCCCGGCGAACGCGCGTGCGATCACCGGCTTCGCGGCGTCGCCCCACGGGAGGGTGTCGTCGACCACCGCGGTGACCGAGGAGGTCCCAGCGGTCAAGCTCCCGGCGGCGGGTGCGCTCGCTGGCCAGGAGCCGGGGCAGGGCGCGTCGGACGCCGCGCGCGAGAGTGCCAGCGGGGAGCAGCAGCTGGCCGACGCAGATCCTCCGGCCGATCAGCGCGCGACGGTGCCGACGCCGACGGCCATGGCCGCGGCGTTGGCGCGGCGGCCGGCGGTCCCGCTCGGCGCGGGCTCTTCGCAGGAGGCGACAGAGCGGCGCCCGGGGCTCTGGCCGAGCACGGACGATGAGGGCACCGCGCGCCGCCCCCTGACCCCGCAGGAGCAGCGGGTGCTGATGGAGCTCCGGATCGAGGATCTGGACGAGGAGACGCCGATGCTCGCCCTGGAGCAGCTGGCGGGCGACGGCAAGCCGCCCGCTGCCGCACCGGAGGCGGGCGACGCGTCCGACGACCGCGCCGACTGGACCGAGGCCGAGCCGGATGAAGCCGACGCTGGCATCGCCTCTGCGGATCACCAGGGGGATCCGACGTTGGCGGGGGAGCCCTCGGACGCGATGCAGGGCCAGGGCGCGGAGGAGGCGGCGTCCTGGTCGCAGGGAGCCCTCACGGACGATCGTGGGGGCTCGTCGGAGGACTCGTCGTGGAACGATCCGCCGTACGAAGGGGAATGGCAGGCGCCTCCGCCGCGGCTTCCCGCGTCGCAGATCGAGCCGCTGCCGGCGCTGCGGATCGCGGTGATCGGCATCTCGAGCGCCGGGGAGCTCCGGCTCGTCCCGATGGACGGAAGGAACGCTCCGCCACGGGGCGCGGCGCTCGGGATCCTCGTCCCGCTGAGCCCCGGGGACGGCGAGACGATCGCGCGGCTGCTCCAGCTGCGCAGCTGAGCTGCCACGGCGCCGCGGGACACGTTCGGCAAGAAGTGGGGCATCCCGCGCATCGACGGTAGCCTCGGGGGATGCATGACGAACGGACAGCCCCGAAGCGGATCCGCGTGACAGGACTGCAGGAGGCCCAGCTGCCGGCGCTCGTAGCGCTGGAGCAGGCCTGTACGGCGACGCACCGCGAGGCTGGCGCTGGGGTTGGGGTCTCGGAGATCGAGGCGCGGACGCTCGCCGATCTCGCCGCGCTGACGCGGCGGCACGACGTGCGCGTGGCAGAAGCGGACGACGAGGTAGCCGGCTACCTGGCGTGGCGTGACGAGGCGCCTGGGGTCGCAGTCCTGGAGGAGCTCTCGGTGCACCCGGACCACCAGCGATGCGGCATCGGGACGCGGCTGCTCGCGGACCTCCAGGATCGAGCGCGCGAGCTCGGCATGGATCAGGTCGTCGTACGCTCCAGGGAGAAGGCGGGCTGGGCCCAGGCTTTCTACGAGAAGAAGGGCTTCGAGCCGCTCGGCGAGGGCGCGCCCGCGAAGGTCCGCGCGTGGTGGAGCGAGCAGGAGGCCTCCGGGAGCCCGCCGGCCCGAGCCGGCGAGGTCATCCTGTGGGCGGCCATTCCGCCGCAACGCCCTGAAGCGCTGGACGAGGGCGACGAGCGCAGCGAGAGCTGAACCCGGCCGGGCGGACCGTTCGCTCGGGGCCGTCGTGGGCCGGCGGGCGCCCGGGCGAAGGGGCGCGGTTGCAGAAGCGCGCGACGGCTCGGCCGGGGTTCGCCTGGCTGCGCTCGCGCCAGCCGTGGGGCCCGGAAAACCGACCGGGGGCGCGAGTTGACATAATGTTTCTTATGCGATCCAAGGCCGGTGCTGCGGGCAGGGGAGATCGGCTCGATTTCGCGAGCAAATTCATGCATCTGAGGGCCGATCGGCCCGCGGCGGTCGCCGCCATCGCCACAACCTGGGTCAGTCGGCTTCGCCCGCGGCAACCTGGGTCGGTCGGCCTGCCGCCGTCGCCGCAACCTGGGTCGGTCGGCCTCGCCCGCGGTCGCCGCCACCCCTGGCTCTGCCCGCCACGAGACCTGGCCGGAGGCACCACTCCGGAGCCCCGCAACACGCCTCAAGGCGTCGTCCGCAACGCCCCGCGCGCCCTTCGGCCCGCCAGCATCGAGCCGCCGCGCCTCAGTCTGTACGTGTGTTCAGCCCTTCGGAACCGGGGGCGTCTCGACGTCGAGGCTCAGCAGCGAGCCGCCGTTCGTCAGGACGAACGCACGCCGGCCGTACGCCGCCGGCGTCATCGCGATGCCGCCGCCGGTCTCGATGCCGTCGATCACGGCCCCGTCCAGCGGAGAGAACAGGAAGATCCCGTAGCGCGTGGTCGTCACCAGCAGCGCCCCCGAGAACGGCACGGGGGCCGAGATGCCGCCGTCAGGCAGGTCCCGGCGCCAGATCGTGCGGCCATCCTCTGGATCGAGCGCCCACAGGCCGGTCATGCCGGAGGACGCAAGCAGCACCTTCCGCGCGGGCACGATCGGACCGCCTCCGCTCCGGGGCTGGTGCGCAGGCTGCTCCCACAGGAGAAGCTCGGTCACGCCGACCGCCGTCTCGTTCATCCAGGCCCGGGTCCCGTTCTCTGCGTCGAGCGCGAAGACCCCGCCCGCGTAACCCGCCACGAAGACCACATCGCCCGAGGCGATCTTCCCGAGGACCGGCGTGGTGTCCGTGTCGAGGTACTTCGGCGTCTGGCCGCCCGCGCTCTGCTCGGCCTCGGCAGCCAGGTCGACGAGCGCCCACTGCTCGGACCCGTCCTTGAGGTCGTAGGCCATCACGACCCCGTCCGAGAACGCGGTGTAGACCTTGTCCCGGCCGAGCGCCGGCCCCGCGTGCCCGGAGATCTCCATCCCGCCCGCCGGCGTCCTGTGCTGGTGCCAGCGCATCGCCCCCGTCGCCGCGTCGAGCGCGATCAGCGTGTCGTTCGAGTTCGTCACGTAGAGCACGCCGTCGCGCAACACCGGCCGCCGCGCGACCCTCGCGTTGGTCATGAAGCGGTAGAGCAGCGCGCCGTCGGACGCGCGCACCTTGTAGAGCGCGCCATCGTCCGAGCCGAAATAGACCGTGTCCGACGCGGCGTCGTAGAGCGGCTCGCACTGCACCGGGCCGAGCGTCTCGAAGCGCCAGAGGACGTCGCTCGTGTCCGCGCGCAGCGCATACAGCCCGTGATCGCTCGATCCGACGAAGACGCGCCGGTGCGCCACGTCGATCTCGGGGCGGCCGCGCTCGTAGGCCTCGCCGACCTTGCGCGTCTCGGCGGTGAGCTCGCGGCGCATGGTGATGCCGAGTGCGCCGCCCGGGTGGTGCAGCCAGAGCGGCGCATCGGGCGCCGCAGCGACGCCCAGGTTGCCGCAGCCGCTCAGCGGCGCGAGCCCCAGCCAGACGAGCGCGACGCCCGCTGCGCGGCTAGTGCGGCGCATCGCCCGCCTTCTTCTCCGCGTTCTCACGCGCCCGGCGGAGCAGCTGCTCGATCTCCTCCGGCGTCATCGACTGGCCCTTCGGACCTCCGAACGCGGCGCGCGGCGGCACGGCGGCCGGATCGATCTTGCGCAGCATCTCCTCGACGACCGCCTCGAGAAACTGGAACGGGCGGCCCTCCGTCGACGGCGCCTGGAGCTTCTCGTGCGCGCTCTTGAGCAGCTCCTTCGCCTTGTCCGTGTCGCCCTTGGCCAGGTGGAGCCGCGCCTGGTGGTACAGCGCGAGCTCCTTGTAGCCCTTCATGTCGATTGCCTCGAGCTCCTTGAACGACGCGAGCGCGCCGTCGAGATCACCCTTGCCCTCGCGGGCGAAGGCGATGCCCTCGATGGCGCGCCCCTTCACGTCGGGATCGGCCCCGGCCAGCGGCGACGAGACCACGACGCTGTACGCGTCCAGCGCGTGCGCGTAGTCCTTCTTGTCGAGCAGCACCCCGGCCTGCCCCAGCTTCGCCAGCGTCGCCGCCCCGGTGCCGGCGTGCTCGTCGATGACCTTGTTGTACTCGGCGAGCGCGGTGGCCGACCGCTCGTCCGCGGTCTTGAAGGTCCTCGTGACGTCGAGCTCCTTCTCCTCCTCGGTGCGCGTGTCCTCGGCGAGCACCCTGCCCCGATCCGCGGCGACGGCCGAGACGAGCGCCGACGAAGAGACGGCGTCCTTCTTCTCGACCCGCGACAGGTAGAACAGCACGCCGCCGGTCGCGACGAGCGCCGCCAGCACGCCCCACTGGAGGATGTGGAAGTTCGCCTTGATCCACCGGCCAGCGCCGCTGCTCATCCGGCTGAGCGCGTCCTCGACCATCTCGCCCGGCAGCAGCTGGACCGGGCGGCGCCCCTCGGCCTGCTCCCTGCGGCGAGCGAGCAGCTCCTTCGCGCGGGCGTTCTTGTCCTTGGGCAGCTCCTCGCCGATCGCCTTCTTCTTGCGACGGCGCGCCGTGGCCTCGTCGCGGCGGCGGGCCGCGCGGTTCGGCGCCGCCTCGGCCGCCTCTTCGCCCGCCGCCTCCGGCGCGGGAGCCTCCTCCGCCTCGCCGACGCCGAGCGCGTCGGCCACGCGCTGCGCGGCCTCGTCGTCGCCGTCGCCGTCGCCGCCGCCGGCGTCCTTCACCGGAGCGCCGCGCGGCGGCCTCGCCGGGGCCGCCTCCGCGGCCCCGTCCTCGTCGCCATCGCTCCGCGTGGCGACATCGCCGTCGCTCCGCGCGGATTTCTCTTCGGCCTGCTCTCGGTCCTTGTCCGACACGCGGCGGACTCTAGTCTCGCGGCCTGCGGCGTCAATCTGGCCGGTGAGCGGCGGGCGCTTCGTCGTCCGAGCGCGGCGGCGCCCCGGCCTCCCCGGGCGACCAGGGCGCAGGCGGCGGGGGCGGGATCTCGTCGCTCAGCGGGACGACCGCGCACGCGGACACCTCGACGTTCTGGGTCGCGTACACCACGAAATCGCCGTAATTGCCGGCCTGCGCGCCCGCCGCGGGCGGCAGCGTCGCGAACGCCTCGGTCGGCTCGCTCCCCGGCGGGATCGCGAGCGTGACCGCGCGCTCCGGATCGAGCTCCGGCGCGCTGGCCGGGACGAGCGACGCGCCGTCCCGCTTCGGCGGGCGCCAGCCACGCGTGGGCCTGCCGAACCGCACCTCGCCGGGGCGGCCGTCGTCGGTCCGCGCGCGGCAGAGGACGCGCACGCCCTTGCCGTTGCCGGCCTTCGGGATCACGACGCCGAGGCCCACCCCGCTCTTCGCGAAGCGGCGCAGGCGGCCGAGATCGCGCTCGCGCGGCCCGCCGAGGAGGTCGAGGATGTCGGCCCGGAGCGCGAGCCCGAGCCCCCCCGGCAGCGGATCGGGCGTGCCGAGCATGCGCAGGAGCGGCGCCCGGAGCTCGGGGCCGGCGCCGAGCTTCACGAGGGCCTCCGCGATCGCGACCCGCGCGGTCTGGTACGGCTCCTGGCTCAGCCGCTCCGCGAGCGCCGGCCGCGCGGCGTCCTCGCCGATCGCCGCGAGCGCGGCCGCGGCGTACGGACGGAGCCGCACGTCGCCGAGCGCCGCGATGAGCGGCGGCAGCGCCGCCTTCACCCGGATCTTGGCGAGCGCGTCCACGATCTCGCGCGCCCGCTCGAACGAGGTCACCTCGCCCGCGTCGGCGCCGCCGTCCTGCTCGGGGCCGCGGACCACCTGCCGCAGCCACGCCACGAGCACGTCGTCGCCGCGGCGATCGCCCGACTCCGCCAGCGCGAGCGCCGCGAGGCGCCGCCACTTGCGATCGCGATCGACGACGAGATCGCGGGTGAGCGGCGCGCCCTCGCCGAGCCGCGTGAGCGAGAGCGCCGCCCAGCGCCGCACCTCGTCGTCCTCGTCGCGCACGAGCGCGAGGCGCAGCGAGGGCGCCGCCTCGGAGCGGCGCAGATCGAACAGCACCTCGCCCGCCTTGCGCCGGATGGCCACGTCCGCGTCGTCGAGCAGCGCCGCGACCTCGACGACCGCGTCGGCGTCGCCCGCGATGCCGCGGCGGAGCGCGTCGGGCCAGCCCTTGCCCTCCTGCCGGAGGCCGCGGACCTCGTAACGCCCGTGCGACGCCTCGATCGCGCGCAGCTCCGACCGCATCGCGGCGAGCTCCGCCGGGCGCAGCGCGGAGATGTCTTCCTGCTGGCGCGGATCGGTCGCCACGTCGTAGAGCGCGCACGCGCCGATCTTGCGCGCGCAGACGAGCCGCAGCGTGCCCTTGGCGAGCAGCGTCTGCGTGTCCGTCTCGGCGAACGCGAAGCCCGGGAGCGAGGGCGGCCCGCCCGGCGCCGCCTTGCCCTGCTCCGCCGCCTCGTCGCCGGAGGCGAGCAGCGGCCCGAGGTCGGCGCCGCGCACGCGCGCCGGCCTCGGGATGCCGAGCCCCGCGAGCACCGTCGGCAGAAGATCGACGAGCTGCACCGGCGCCCGGACCACGCGCGGCGAGAGCAGGCCGGGCGCGCTCACGAGGAGCGGCACGCGCGCCTGCTCCTCGTACACGGTCGTGCCGTGGTAGCGACCGCCGTGCTCGCCGAACTCCTCGCCGTGATCGGCCGTGACGATCACGACGGCGTCCGGGCGCCCCTTGCGGACCTCGTCCACGATCGCGCCCACCCCCGCGTCCGCCACGGCGATCTCCGCGTCGTAGCGGTCGATGTCGCGGTCGCCGAGCGGGTGCTCCGGGTGCGCCTCGTACGGCTCGTGCGGCTCGAAGAGGTGCACCCACATGAACGCGCGCTGCTCCGGCCCGAGCCCGGCGAGGTAGCTCCGCACCTGCTCCAGCCGGAGCTCTGCGCTCGCGAACTCGACCTTCCGGTACTCGAAGTCGAGCGCCCGATCGCGCAGCGCGCCGAAGCGCTCGCCGTCGATGAAGAACACCGCCGGCGGATAGAAGCCCGCCGTCTTGTAGCCGTAGCGGCGGAGGTGTTGCGCGAAGGTCTCGGAGTCGTCCCCGAGCCCTTGCAGCACGAGCGGGCGGATGTACTTGCCCGTCATGAGCGACGACACCGCGTACGACGTGTGCGGCGTCGGCGTGTACGCCGCGTCGAAGCGCACGCCCTCGGCCGCGAGGCGATCGAGGTTCGGGGTGATCTTCCTGTCGTAGCCGTACGCCCCCACGTGGTCGGCGCGCAGGGCGTCGACGCTGATCAGCACGATGTCGCGCCCCCGCAGATCGATGGCGTGCCCGCTCGCGCGCTCGTCGAGCGGCGCGGCGTCGAGCGGCTCGGGCGGCGACAGCACGGCGGCGAGCTCGACCACGTGGCCGAGCAGCGGGCTGTGCGTCGCGTAGATCAGCCGGATGTTGTCCGCCAGCGCGAGCCTGTCCGCGGCGCCGGGCGCGAGCGCCGCGCCGAACGCGAAGAGGACGAGCGCGAGCGCCGCGCGCACCAGCCTGGGCGAGCGCCGCCCGTGCAGGTCCTCCAGGCGAGCCGCGCGCGCAGGCAGCGCCGGCGTCGCGAAGGTCGCCGCCGCGAGGGTGAGCGCCGCGAGCCCCAGGTGAAAGGCGGCGTAGAGGCGCGGCAAGACGCGCACGTTCGCGACCTCGAGCAGGACGATCGCGCAGATCGCCGCGAGGAGGAGCCACCTGCCGGAGGCCGCGGCGCGCGCTCGCTTCAGGGCGCGCGCGGCGCGCGGCGCCGCAGCGAACGTCGCGGCGGCCGCGACGAGCGCGAGCGCCGCGATGAAGGGCGCGCGCCGGCCACCCTCGAGCATGCGCCCCGTCGAGACCCCGAAGGCCACCGCGCCGCCGAACGCGCCCGCGATCAGCGCTGCCGCGGCGCGGAACGCCTTGCGCTCGGCGCGCATGACGATCTCGAGCACCGCGCCGAGGACGGCGGCGCACGGCGCCGCGGCCGAGAGCGCGAGCGGCAGGAGGTCGCGCAGGGCGCGGCCGAGCTCGTAGGGCCCGAGGAGCTCTCGCCACCGCCACACGCCGACGACCAGGAGCTCGGCGAGCGCGAGCGCCGCGAGCGCAAGGTAGGCGTCCGCCATGCGCCACCCGATCTCCGTCTCCAGCTTCCTCGGAGGCGCGTCGGAGTTCCCGCTCGGGAACGTGGCGCGGCTCGGCGCGGGCGCCGGCGTGGACGGGCGCGCCGGCCCGGCCTGCGGGCGCGGCGCCGCCGGGGCCCGGTGGCCGGCCGGCCCCGGCATGACGCCGGCGATCCCCTCCCCGGCGGCCGTCGTGTCAGGCCGGCTTCCCAGGAGGGGCCGCCCGGAGGGCGCGGGCCCCCCAGGAGGCCGGCTGGCGCCCCCATGGCCCCGCGGGCGCATCGGAGCGGCCCCGTTGCGCTCGGTCATGCGTAGGAGACTTCGAGGATCTCGTACGTGCGCGGCCCGGCGGGCATGTTCACGCGGACCTCCTCGCCGACCTCATGGCCGAGCAGCGCGCGCGCGAGCGGCGAGGCGATCGAGATGCGCCCGACCTTGAGATCGGCCTCCTCGGGCCCGACGATCTGGAAGCTCTGCTCCTCGTCCGTGTCCACGTTCGCGAGCTTGACCTTGGCGCCGAACTGGACCTTGCTGCCGCTCAGCTTCGACGGATCGATCACCTCGGCGCGCGAGAGCGTCTGCTCGAGGTAGCTGATGCGGGCGACGATCATGCCCTGGCGCTCCTTGGCGGCGTGGTACTCGGCGTTCTCGGAGAGATCGCCGTGCTCCCGGGCCGTCCCGATGTCCTTGACGACCTGCGGCAGGTCGATCTCTTTCAGCCGTCGCATCTCTTCGCGGAGCCGCGCTTGTCCCTCGGGCGTCATCGGTACTTTCTCGGACATGGTGGGACGCTTTTAGCATGGCTCCCGGCCGGGAGACGACGGCCCTAGGCGCGCCAATCGCCCGAGGCGCCAGGCGCCCGGACCGCAGCGCGTGCCCCGCCGCCTTCGCCTAGCCGCGCCAGCGAACGATCTTCCGCGGCGGCCGCCGCGCATGGGCGTCCGCTGACTTGGTCGCGCTCCGGACGAGGGCCGCCGCCGTCCTGGAGAGCTCCTCGGGATGCGGTCCGCCGTGCGGGACGGCCGCGGCGTCCACCGTCGCCGTGGCCGCGCCGGTCGCCTCGGCGACCCGCACCTCGACCGGGACGTCCGCGTCCGGGAGCCGCACGAGGCCCCGGTACACGAACTCCCCTGGCGCATCTCCGGCGTCGGCCTGCTCCAGCACGTAGCGAGCGCCGGAGGACGGCCGTCCGACGGCCTGCGTCACAGCTGCGGCCTCGCGGGGGCGCGGCCCGACGCCGCCTTCTTGGCAGGCGTGCCGCGCGGCCCGCCCATCTCGTCGAGGAACCGGCGCGCGGTCACGGCGAACGGGCCGCCCCAGTCCCGGATGACCGACTCGAACACGGCGCGCGCCTCGTCGGGCTTCTTCATCTTGAGGAGCGTCTCGCCCTTGAGGACGAGCGCCTCCGGATCGAGCCCGGAGCCCGGGAAGGTCCGCAGCGCGTAGTCGATCCGGGCGAGGGCCGCGTCGAACGCGTCTTCCTTGAGGTAGTAGCGCGCGACGTAGAGCTCGTGGCGCACGAGCCGCCCCGTCACGACCTCGAGCATGTAAGCCGCGTCCTCGCGGTACCGGCTGCGCGGGTACTGCCGGAGGAACGTCCGGATCTCCTTGTAGGCCTCGAGCGTGGTCGCCTGATCGCGCTCCTCGGCCGGTGGCAGGAACACCGTGTCGTCGATGTCCAGGTAGAGCGCCTTCGCCATCCGGTACTTCGCGTACTCGACATTCCGGTCCGTCCGGTGCTCCTGGATGAACGCGCGGTACTCCGAGATCGCCTCCGGGTACTTTCCCTGCTCGAAATCGAGGTCCGCGATCCTGAGATCGGCGAGCCGGGCGTAGCGGCTGTAAGGGAAGAGCCGCTTCACCTCGCCGAAGAGGGCGCGAGCGTCCTCCCAGTCCTTGGCCTGGAAGGCGGCCATCGCCTCGTTGTACGCGGCGCGCGCGTCCTCGGTGTACGTGAGGGTCGCGGTGCGGCCGTCGTTGAGCTCGAAATCGCAGCCCGCGAGCGCGCCGAGGGCAGCGAGGCACCCGGCGAGGGCGAGGACAGCGGCGGAGGGTCTCATCGAGCAGGCCTCGTACCCAATCCGGCGCCGGCGCGCCAGGGCTTCCGCTGTGGGGCCGGGCCTGTGCTCCTTCGCTCCCCGCATCGTGGCGCACGGCTGAGCTGGGGTATGGTCGACCCATGCCCGCTTCCTCTCCGCCGCCCGCCCCAGCGGCCACCGCCCCGCCCGGAGGCGCCGCCGCGCCCACCGTGCTCGTGGTGGACGACGAGCGCAACATCCGCCGCACCCTCGCGCTGGTGCTGCAGGGCGAGGGCTACCAGGTCGCGGAGGCCCCGAGCGCCGAGGCGGCGCTGGAGCTGCTCGCGCACGGCGACAGCCCCGTCGACCTCGCCCTTGTCGACCTGCTCCTGCCCGGCATGAACGGCCTCGACCTCCTCCAGCGCGTGCGCCAGGACGACGCCACCCGCGAGCTCCCGGTGATCGTGATCAGCGGCCACGCGACCGTCAACGACGCGGTGAAGGCGATCAAGCTCGGCGCCAGCGACTTCTTCGAGAAGCCGCTGAACCGCGAGCGCGTCCTCGTGGGCGTGAAGAACGCGCTGCAGAACTCACGGCTCGCTCGAGAGGTCGAGGATCTCAAGGCGCAGGTGCAGGCGCGCTACGAGATGATCGGCCAGAGCGCGGCGATGCAGCGGCTGTTCAAGGAGATCGACCGCGTCGCGCCCACGAAGGCGAGCGTGCTCATCACGGGCGAGAGCGGCACGGGCAAGGAGCTCGTGAGCCGCGCCATCCACCGGCTGTCGCCGCGGGCGCGGGGCCCCTTCGTCCGGGTCAACTGCGCCGCGATCCCGCGCGAGCTCATCGAGAGCGAGCTCTTCGGCCACGAGCGCGGCGCGTTCACCGGGGCGAGCGGACCGAAGCGGGGCTTCTTCGAGCAGGCCCACGGCGGCACGCTGTTCCTCGACGAGATCGGCGACATGGACCTCGCCGCCCAGGCCAAGGTGCTGCGCGCGCTGCAGTCGGGCGAGATCTGCCGCGTCGGCAGCGAGCACAGCCGGTACGTCGACGTCCGCGTGCTCGCCGCGACGAACAAGGACCTCTCTCGCGAGGTCGCCGCGCTGCGCTTCCGCGAGGACCTCTTCTTCCGCCTCGCCGTGTTCCCCATCAAGAGCCCGGCGCTGCGCGACCGCATGGAGGACCTGCGCGCGCTCGCCGACGCGTTCATGGCGGCGTTCTGCAACGAGAACGGCCTCAAGCAGAAGGCCATCGATCCGGTGGTCTACGCCGCGCTCGAGCGCCGGAGCTGGCCGGGCAACGTCCGCGAGCTCAAGAACGTGATCGAGCGCGCCGCGATCCTCTCGGGCGATGTCGTCACGATCGCCGATCTCCCGGAGGATCCGCACGAGAACCCGTTCGAGGACGACGCGCAGGGGGCCGCCGGTGACGGCGCGGCGGCGCCCCCCGCCCCCGTCGCGGCCGAGCCGCCCGCGGGCGCGGCCCGCCACGAGCCGGAGCGCCCTCGCCTCACGCTCCGCGAGTTCCGCGATCGGGCCGAGCGCCGCTACATCGTCGAGGTGCTGGCCAGCCTCGACTGGAACATCTCGCGCGCGGCCGTTCTGCTCGGCGTCGAGCGCACGAACCTCCACAAGAAGATCCGCACGTACGGCATCAAGCGAGGTGAGGCGCCGTAAGCAAAGCCGGCACGTCCCGCCTACGCGGCCCCCTCGATCGCCCTGCGGACGGCGCGGAGGAGCGACTCGGCCGTGAAGGGCTTCCCCAGCACCGCGGCGCCTGGCCGGACGGCAAACGGGCCGTCGAGGGCGTCGCCCGTGTAGCCGGACATGAAGAGCACCTTCATGTCCGGCCTGAGCTTCACGAGGCGAGCGGCGAGCTCGCCGCCGGACATCTCGGGCATCAGCACGTCGGTGAGCAGGAGGTCGACGCGCCCGCGCTGCGCCTCGCAGACGCGCAGCGCCTCGCGCGGCCCGCGCGCCGTCAGCGTCGTGTAGCCGTTCTGCCCCAGGATCCGGCTCGCGAGCGTGACCACCGCGTCCTCGTCGTCGGTGACGAGCACCGTCCCGCCCTCGCCCGGGCGCGGCGCGGCGCGGCGCGGATGTCCCGCGCGCGCTCGCCGCGAGGACGCCCCGCGCGCGGAGAGCGGCAGGTAGATCTCGACGCGCGTGCCCTGCCCGGGCCGGGAGGCGAGCTCGATGTGGCCGTGCCACTGCTTGACGATCCCGTACACGGTGGCGAGCCCGAGGCCGGTCCCCTTCCCCCTCGGCTTCGTCGTGAAGAACGGCTCGAAGGCGCGCGTCCGCACGTCGTCGCACATCCCGCTGCCGGTGTCGCTCACGACGAGGCGCGCGTACCGGCCGGGCGGGACCGCCGGGTGCGCGTCGCGCAGGCTCCCCGCAGCGCCGACGCGGACCGCGCGCGCCTCGATCGACAGCCGGCCGCCGCCTTGCATCGCGTCGCGCGCGTTCAGCGCGAGGTTCATCACCACCTGCTCGAGCTGCCCCGCGTCCGCCAGCACCCGGCAGGCCGACGGACCGAGCGCGATCGCGAGATCGATGCTGTCGCCGACGGCGGCGCGGAGCGCGCCGTCCATGCCGCGCACGACGTCCCGCAGATCCAGCACGACCGGCTGCGCGAGCCCCCGCCGGCTCACCGTGAGCAGTTGCCGCGTCAGCGACGCGGCCCGCTGCGCGGCGCGCTTGATCTCGGCGAGATCCTTCTGCACCGGGCTCTGCTCGTCGAGCTCCTCTATCACCAGGCTCGTGTAGTTCAGGATGATCGCGAGCAGGTTGTTGTAGTCGTGGGCGATCCCGCCCGCGAGCCGCCCCACCGCTTCCATTTTCTGCGCCTGGCCGAGCCCTTCCGAGAGCTCGCGCCGGCGATCGTCGGTGCAGCGCGCGGAGGAGAGATCGACGATGGCCCCGACCACGAGCCGCTCGCCGCGCGCTTCCGCGATGGTCTCGGTCCTCATCACCCGGACCGCCGATCCATCGCGGCGGGTGAGGAAGCCCTCGACCGCGCCGGCCGGCGGCGGCGTCGCGCCCGCCGCGCCCCCGCCGAGGTGGAGATCGCCCGCCGCGAGCGCCTCCTCCCGCGAGCCATAGCCGAGCAGCCGGGCGAGCACCTCGTTGCAGTCGACGAGGCGGCCGTCGGGCGCGGCGACGTAGAGCCCCGCCGGCGAGCAAGCCGCGAGCAGCGGGCTGTGCGCCACCGGATCCCTCGACGATCGTCCGCTGCTCATCGACGCATGGCCGTGGAGAAACGTTCCGTCGGAGGGACATCTCCGACAACCAGAACTGAAGCGCGGACTCTCCGTCTTTGCAACGTCGTTCACACCGGCCGCACCGCGAACGTCACTGCAGGGCGGCGCGGCGAGCCGCGCAGCGTGGACGGTGTCTCGTTCTCCACTTCTCCACTTCTCCCCTTCTCCCCTTCGCTATCCCCCTTCTCTATTGCATCGAACTGGCCTAGACCGCGCCGGGGCTCGAGCGAGCCCGCTGGAGCGCTCCATGTTCTTCCTCGACAGCTCGAACCCGGCCGAGATCAAGGAGCTCTTCTCCTGGGGCGTGCTCGCCGGCGTGACCACGAACCCGCTCATCCTCGCGCGCGACGCGGGCTGCGTCGATCTCGAGCGGCGCATCCGCGAGGTGCTCGCGGCGTCGGCGGGGCCCGTGTCGGTCGAGCTGACGAGCGAGGACGAGGCGGCGATGCTCGACGAGGCCCGCGGCTATCACGCGTGGGCGCCCGAGCGGATCTGCGTCAAGGTGCCGTTCAGCGACGTCGGCCTCAAGGTGACGCACGCCCTCGCGAAGCGCGGCGTGCGCACCAACGTCACGTGCGTGATGAGCTTCAACCAGGCGTACCTCGCGGCGCTCGCCGGCGGCGCGTACGTCTCGATCTTCAGCGGGCGAATCCGCGACATGGGCTACGCCGCGACCCCGGTCATCGAGCGCACGCGCGCGAGGCTCGAGCGCGAGCGGCTGGGCGCCGAGATCATCGTCGGCTCGATCCGCCACCTCATGGACGTGAACGAGGCGCTCGACGCCGGCGCGCACATCGTGACCGTGCCTCCCGCCATCTTGCGGAAGATGCTCCACAACCCGAAGACCGAGGAGACGATCCGCGAATTCAACGCCGCCTGGGAGAAGCGTGCTAAGTAGCCGCGCGTGAACGCCGAGCCCGGCCACGCGCGAGGAGACGGGGAAGACGGGGAGGGCCGCGAAGACCGCGGGCCGCGCCCTCTCGGTAACGGGGACGCCCCGGGTCGACGCTCGCCGCCCCGCGCCGCGCCGGAGGCCTTCGCCGGGCGCAAGTACGCGGTCGAAGAGGTGAACCGGGCCCTCGTCGCCGTCGCCGGCCGGCCGCGGACGGTGCTCGACGTCGGCTGCGGGATCGGGCTCAACGGCGCCGCCGTCAAGCGCACGGGCGCGCGCGTGACCGGGATCGATATCGCGCCCGGCTCGCTCGCGCGCGCCGGCGCGGCGCTCGACGAGGTCCTCGCCGCCGACATCACGAGCGACGCCGCCGTGCGCGAGGCGCTCGGCGACCGGCGCTTCGACCTGCTCCTGTTCGCCGACGTCCTCGAGCACACGACCGACCCGCTCGCCGTGCTCTGCCGCTTCCTGCACCACCTCGAGGAGGACGGCCACGTCATCATCTCGCTCCCCAACGTCGCGGCCTGGCCGGTGCGCCTCGGCCTGCTCGCCGGCCGGTTCGACTACGAGCCGAGCGGCATCCTGGACGACACGCACCTTCGCTTCTTCACCCGCGCGTCGGCGGTCCGGCTCATCGAGCGCGCCGGGCTCGAGGTGCTCCGCGTCGAGCAGAACCCGATGCTCGTCCGGGCCGCCAAGGGGCTCATCCTCCGCGGCCTCGGCGCAGGAGACGACCCCGGCGATCTCGCCAGCTCGCTCCCCTACAAGGCGTATCACGCGCTCGTCCGCCCGCTGGAGGACGTGGTCGCCGACCGCGCGCCCGGCCTCCTCGCGTTCCAGCACGTGATCGTCGCCAGGAAGCCGCCGCGCCCGCGCCGGATGCGGCTCACCGTCGGCATGCTGACCATGGATGAAGAGGAGAGCGTCGGCGCCATGATCGGCGAGATCAGGAAGGCGGCGCCCGACGCGGAGATCCTCTGCGTCGACAGCTCCACGCGGGACAGGACCCCCGAGATCGCGGCCGGCCTCGGGGCGCGCGTGCTCCGGCAGGTGCCGCCCCGCGGCCACGGGCCGGCCATGGAGCTCCTCATGTACAGCGCCGCCGCCCGGAGCGATCTGCTCATCTACCTCGATTGCGACTTCACCTATCCGGCCGAGAACATCCCCGTGCTCAGGCGCCTCATCGAGGAGGAGGGCGCCGACGTGGTGAACTGCGCGCGCACCCGCACGAGGCCGGCGGCCATGCCGGTCCCGAACTACATCGCCAACCGCGCCTTTGCCGCCATGACACACGCGATGCATGGCATCCCGACATCTGACGTCCACAGCGGAATGCGCGCCTACCGCTGCTCGGTGATTCGCGCGTTCGATTTCGACGGTGAGGGCGACGCGTTGCCCATCGACACGCTGCTATTCCCTGCGAAGTGCGGCTATCGCGTGGTGGAGCTGCCCATCGAGTACAACGAGCGCGTCGGCACCTCGAAGCTGCGCAAGCTGGCCGGCACGGTGTGGACCATGATTCGCCTGCTGCGCGCGCTCCCCGTCGGCGCCCGGCTCGGCGACCGCTACGAGCGCCGCTAGGCGTCACGCCGCGCGGCGACGCGAACGAAGCGCGCCGGGCTCATCGGCGTGTGACGTGAATGTGGCGTTAGCGACGCGGCGCGGCGTCACCTCGACCGCGTGGTCATCGCATTGCCGCCGCTTATACTCCGCACCTTGCGACACCAGAGGAGGCAAGAGATGCGGTTTCTGAAGGGTTTTTGCGTATTAGGTGTGTCCGCGCTGATGGGCGCGGCGGCGGGAGCGGGGTGCGGGGGCGACGACGCCGGCGAGACGAGCTCGAGCTCGAGCTCAGCGGGAGGGACCGGCGGCGGGGCTCCAGGCGACTGCTCGCCGACGAACCCGGTCTGCACGGCTGTCGCTTCCGAGTGCATTGCCGTCCACGACAATCAGGGCGCGACGAAGTTCGGTCTGCGGATGGCGCAGCTGACGATCACGAAGCCCGACGTACTCGCGGTCGGCTATATCGCCCGCCTCGTCGCCGAGGGCCTGACGATGAATCTGCCCGTGTGCAACTTGAATGGCACCGGGACCTTTTCCTGGTTGCTCGAGTTCGACACGGCGACCGGCAAGCTGCGCACCGGCGGCGCGATGCCCACCAGCGACCCGCTCGCGGGCTACTGCTTCGCCAACATGTCTGCAGGCGAGTTCGAGATCGCGCCGAAGGAGCTCGACGCCCCCCTGACCGACGGCGCGTGGAGCGGCGCGTCCGACATCCTGAACGTCCCGATCTTCCTGGACACGGGCGCGGGAGACGCGGCCGCCGAGCCGATCGTCCTGCCCATGCACCAGGTGCAGCTCACCGACGCGAAGGTGTCGGCGGACAACAACTGCATCGGACGGTACAACCGCGAGGGGCTCAACCCGATCGAGGCCTGCCTCCCCGGCCCGGACGGCGATCCCCCTGCGTTCATCAACGGCGGCAAGCTCACCGCGTTCATCACGCTGGAGGAGGTCGACCGGGTGATCATCCCCGGGATCGAGCAGAGCCTCTGTGTCGTGCTCTCGGGCGATATTGGAGAGTACGGCACCGGTGAGACGCCCAATACGTGCAAGCGCGACGAGAACGGCGAGATCGTGCTGAAGGGCGACTGGTGCAGCGCGACGAACTCGGCCGCGACGGACGAGTGCGCCGACGCCTATGCGCTCGGCGGCGAGTATGCCGCGAGCGCCGTCAAGATTACCGGTCTCTGTCCCCAGTAGCGCTTGCGGGCGGCTCTCCGGGGAGCGTACGATCTGTCGTGGCGTCCTGAAGCCCGCGCCCAGCGGGCGCGGCGCTGCGGGTCGTGCTCCCCCGGAGGGTTCCTTATGCCCCGCGTCATCAAGCATTTCTCCGCCATCCTTGTTCTCCTCGTCATCGCCGGATGTGCCGCTTCGGGAGGCGGGTGCGCCGGCTGTGGAATGACCCCCCTCCCCGCCGGCTTCAAGCCCGCGGACCGCATCGAGAACGCCGGCGCGGCGCGGCTCACGCAGTCGGGCGTCGAGTTCCTCGAGCAGAACCTGGGTGTCCTCGGGCGCGCGCTCCTCGGGGGTGGGGACGGTGGAATCATCACCTTCCCGATCCCCCGGTCCTCCGGGTCCGCGCTGGTCGACTACACGGTCTGTCCTGGTGGAGCCGACCCGAACGCGAGCCCGCCGAGGTGCGCAGCGGAGATCGACGTGGGGAGCGCGGCGCTTCATCTCGAACCGCGGACCCCGCACAACCTGCGAATCCGGGGGTCTCTGCCGGTGCGCCTGCAGAACCTCCCGATCCTGATCGACTTCCTCGTCACGGACAGCACGGTCATCGCCACCCTCAACGGCAACGACGCGTGCCCGCCCGACGACCAGACCTTCACGAACATCAACCTCGACGTCGAGCTCTCGGTCGAGATCGACGTGAATCCGCAGCACTCGCGGCAGGGCTACTCCCGCGTCAAGATCGTCCGGCTCGGCATCGACGAGGATCAGCTCGAGTCGAGGCTGCAGCTCGACTGCGGCGACTCCGTCGCCGGCGACATCCTCGATTTCTTGAGCCCAATCGTCCTCCCCCTCCTGACCGGCTCGCTCGCTGACACGCTGAAGGCCCAGCTCGACCAGCAGCTCTGTCTGAAGGCGGATCCGACGCAGGACCCGGCCTGCCCCGACGGCACGAACGACATCGGCGGCGTCTGCCGCTACGGCACGCACGCGAACGACGAGTGCGCCTCGATCCTGCTCGGCGTCGAGGGCCACATCGATCTCGGCCGGCTGCTCGCGAGCATCTCCCCGGGCACGCAGGGCGGGTTCGACCTCCTGCTCGCCGGCGGCGGCACGAGCGAGCGGGACGACGGCTCCGATCTCGCGTGGGGCGACCTCAACCCGGTCGGCAACGGGCTCACCCTTGGCCTCTACGGCGGCGCCGAGCCGGTGCCGACATCGAAATGTGTGCCGCTGTCGAACATGGCGCTCCCGGCGGGCATCCCGATTCCCGATGAGCTCGTCGCCAACACCGTCTCCGACTGGCCAGCGGACCTTCCAGGCCCCCACGTCGGTCTCGCGATCTCCGAGCGCTTCGCGAATTATGCCATGAACGGTCTCTACAACAGCGGCCTGCTCTGTCTCGGGATCTCCACGGAGACCGTGCCTCTTCTCAACTCTGGCACGCTGGGGCTGCTGGCCCCCTCCGCAAAGGATCTCGCGCTGCAGCGAGAGTCGCAGCAAGTCGCGGTCGTCATCCGCCCGCAGGCGCCGCCTCGGCTCACCTTTGGCAATGGCACGAACGGAAGCGACGACCCGCTCATCCGCGTCCAGCTGGACCGGGCGAGCTTCGATTTCTACGTCTGGTCGCTCGACAGGTTCATCCGGTTCATGACGGCGACGTTCGACGTGGATGTGCCCATGAACCTCTCGGTCACCCCCGAGGGGCTCACGCCGGTGATCGAGGCGCTCAGGGTCGAGAACGGCGAGGTGACGAACAACGGACTGCTCCGGGAGAACCCCGACAACATCGCGGAGGCGCTGGGCGGCCTCCTCAGCGGTCAGCTCGGGCAGCTGATCGGCGGCGGCATCCCGGCGATCGATCTCGACGGGCCGCTCTCCGCGCTCGGGCTCTCGCTGGTGATCCCGGAGTCGGCCGAGGGCGCGGGCTCCCCCGGCCTGCGGAAGCTCACGAAGGGGCAGGACAACTACCTCGGCATCTTCGCGGCGTTCGGAACGACGGCGCAGCAGCGCTCGCCGAGCAGCGACACCCAGGCCGAGCTGAGCCGCAAGGAGGTGCGCGCCGAGGGGCTCCGCCTGCCCACGATGACCCGCGACAACGGGCCGACGGCGCGGCTCGTCATGAGCTCGCCGCTCGACGACGGCACGCGGGCCGTCGAGTACTCGTACCGCATCGACAGCGGCGTGTGGCGCCCGTTCACGCATGAGCGCATCGTCGAGCTGCGCGACGAGTGGCTGCGGCTCCCGGGGCGTCACGTGATCTCGGTGCGATCGCGGATCGCGGGCGCTCCCCTGTCGCTGGATCCCACGCCGGCGACCGTCGAGATGGTGGTCGACGTCGATCCGCCGGTCATCGCCGTCGGCGCCGCGGTGGACGGCCGGGCGCCGCTCGAGGTGCGCGATCGGGTCTCGGACGCCGCGCGCGCTAAGGTGCGCGTGCGGCTCGACGACGGCGCGTGGTCCCCGTGGTCGACGGCGGCGGAGACGACGTCGGTGGACGTCGGTGACGCCGTCGACATCGAGGTCGAGGCCGTGGACGAGGAGGGGAACCTCGGCACGGCGCGGCAGGCGATCCTCCGCGGCCGGGTCCCCGTCGACCCGTCGGCGGGATGCGGCTGCGTCATGGCTGGCGGCGCCGGCGAGACGCCGTCGGGCGTCCTCTGGCTCGGCCTCGCCGTCGCGGCGGCGGCCTTGCGGCTCGCGCGGCGCGGCGACCGGGGCCCGTCGGCTCGGCGCCCCGCGCAGCGCGGTGCGCGGGGCGTGAAGGGCGCGCTGGCCGGGGTCGCCGTCATGGCGCTCCTCGGCTCGCACGCCGGATGTTCGTGCAGCGAAGAGCCGGAGGAGGTGGAGCCGGGGTGCGTCGCGCCCGACTGCATGACGCTGGAGCACGGGCTCATCGGCGCGTACACCTCGGTCGCGGTCGCCGCCGACAAGCGCACGGTCTGGGTCGCCGGCTACGCGGAGGCCGACTGGCGGAACGCGTTCGCGTGGGGCGACCTCGTGGTCGGCACGTGGGACGGCGAGGCGGTCGCGTGGGAGGCGATCGACGGCGTGCCCGCGGAGCCCCCGGTCGACCCGGCCCGGTTCGACGTGAGCGGGTTCCGCGGGGGCCAGACCGACCCTGGCGACGACGTCGGCCTCTGGACGTCGATCGCGGTGGGGCCGGACGGCGAGCCGGCGGTGGCCTACTACGACCGCACGAACCGCGCGCTCAAGTTCGCGCAGCGGCAGGGCGACACGTGGGCGGTGAGCTTCGTGCAGCAGGCGCCGAGCAGCGACATCGGCCGTTACGCGAAGCTGCTCTTCGTGAAGGGGTCGCCCGTCATCGCCTACCTCGCGATGGAGCCGGGCGAGGGCGGCGCGGTCACGTCGAGCGTCCGGATCGCGACCGGCGAGAGCGCCACGCCCGGGGAGGGCGCGTGGCGGTTCGAGGACGTGGCGAAGGACGAGGCGACGCCGTGCCGCGCCTTCCTCTGCGGCGCCGGGGCGAAGTGCATCCGGAGCACGGGGCGCTGCGCGACGCCGCTCGCGGCCGGCGACTGCGAGCCGGGGTGCGCCTCCGGGCAGGCGTGCATCGACGACGGCGGCTCGCCGGCGTGCGCAGCGACCTCCGACGGCAACCGGATCGAGACGTACCCCGAGGCGATCGGCGACTACATCGCGATGGCGCCCGACAATGCCGGCGGGTTCGGCCTGGCGTTCTACGATCGCATCCACGGCGACGTGGTGATCGCGTCGAGATCGATGGGCGCGTGGGAGACCCGCATCGTGGACGGCGCGGCGCCGGACGGGACGGACACGGGCGACGTGGGCATGGGGACGTCGCTGTTCATCGATCACGCCGGCGACTGGCACCTCGCCTACGCGGACGGCCGCTCGGAGGGGCTGCGGTACGCTCGGGTGAAGGGAGGCACGGAGGTCGAGCCCTCCGAGGTGGCGGACGACGGGCTCGGGATCGAGGGCGTCCCCTTCGAGGACGGGCAGCACCTCATCGGCGACGACGCGAACGTGTTCGTGACGGCGGCCGGGGAGGTGCGCATCAGCTACCAGGACGCGACGAGCGGGACCCTGCGGCTCGCGATCGGGACGAAGAGCGGCGACGGCCACAGCTGGCTCATCCAGGAGATCGAGCAGGAGGGGTTCGCGGGCGCCTTCTCGCGCATCGTGGAGGTGGACGGGCGGCTGCTCATCGCGAACTGGTGGCGCGTCGGCGGACAGACCACGAAGGGAGACGTGGCGCTCGTCACCCCCTGAAGCGCGCGCTGGAGCGCGAGCGCCTGGGCCGCGAGACGACGGGATCACCGCGTGCGGCGTCCCCCTGGAGCACTCGGCCGACGGATCGCCGTTGAGCAGGCGATCCGCCGACTGGGTATGCTCCTGGGTCGGCGCGGCCAGGGCGCGGGTGCGTCTTCTGCGAGGATCTGCAGGCAGAGCGAAGCGTCACAGGAAAGGCTTGGGACGATGAGAGCGACGGAACGAACGAGCAGCAACGCGGTGAGCAACGCATCCCCTGCGCCGTCCGGTGGAGCGCAGGACCAGGCCGGCGCGCCCGCGCGGCGCGCCGCGCGGCGGCGGATCGGCGTCCCGTTCTCGCTGTGGCTGTTTCCCGCCGCGTCGGCCGTCGCGGCGCTGCACCTCGCCGGGTGCTGGCCGCTGTCCTACGCCGAGGATTGCAAGGAAGACTCGAGGTACTGCCCCCCCGAAACGACGGGCGGCGGCGAAGGCCCTGGCCCCACGTGCGAGCCGGACCCGACCCAGGATGCGAGCACGGTGGTGGACCGGTGCGCGGTGTTCGCGAGCGCGGGCGCGGCGTCCGGAGGAGATGGGACGAAGGCCAGGCCGTACGCGTCGCTCTCGGAGGCGCTCGCGAACGCGAACGGCAAGCGGGTGCTGGCGTGCTCGAGCGGAGTATTCGAGGAGAGCGTCACGGTCAGGGCGGCCGTCGAGGTGATCGGCGGCTTCGACTGCGGCGCGGGCTGGACGTGGAGCCCGGCGGCGCGGAGCGCCATCGGCGGGCCCGGGAACAAGGTGGCGCTCACGCTGACGGAGGACGCGGGCGGGACACGGGTGCGGAGCTTCACGATCAGCGCGGCCAACGCGACGGCTCCGGGCGGATCGTCGATCGGCGTGGCGGTCGCGGACATCGACGCGCAGCTCGAGCAGGTCGACGTGATCGCAGGGAACGGGGTGAACGGCGCGAGCGGCGAGACGCCGGAGGTCGTGCAGGATGGCGCGGACGCGCTGGAGGACGTCTCGAGCGCGTGCCTCGTGGCGGTCTACAGCGGCCAGCCCGGCGTAACGACGTGCGCCGATGGCGAGACGAGCGGCGGCGCCGGCGGCCTGGGTGGACAGCCCGCTGTAGATGAAGGGCGCGGGCAGACCGGCAGCGACGGCACGCCTGGTGCGGCCTCCCCGCCCGCATCCGGCATCGGCGGCATCGGACACGGGCAGACGGGAGAGACGGGAGAGACGGTGGAGTGCAGGGACGGCGCGAGCGGCGCGAGGGGCGCCTCTGGCGGCGCTGGCACAGCTGGCAACGGCACCACGCTGACGCTGGCCAGCATCACCGGAGGTGACGGCGGCGCAGGCGTCGGCGGGACGCGCGGTCAAGGCGGAGGAGGAGGAGGAGGCGCGAAAGCAGGACGTTTCTGCATGTCCAGCGGGGGTAGCTACATCGACGGCGCGGGCGCCAGCGGCGGCGGCGGCGGGGCCGGCGGCTGCGGTGGAACGGGAGGCGGCGGTGGCAAGGCCGGCGGGTCGAGCATCGGGATCCTCAGCCTGGGGACCAAGCTGGCGCTGACCGATGTGACCATCGCCGTCGGCAAGGCGGGCCATGGAGGTGAGGGCGGAGGTGGAAGCCCCGGCGGCGAGGGCGGCATGGGGGGCAAAGGGGGGAGTCGCGTCTCCGGCGCTGGCTCGCTCGCGGGTTGCATGGGTGGCAAGGGCGGTGCGGGCGGCGATGGCGGCCCTGGCGGCGGCGGCCGAGGCGGCCACGCGGTGGGCATCGCCTACCAGGTCACGCCGAGCCCCACGGCCACCGAGGTGCCGTTCACTGGAGGCACGGCTGGCAACGGCGGTTCCGCCGGTCTCGGCGGCTCCCCCGGAAGCGACGGCGCGGCCGGGGTGAGCGGCGCCTGCTGGGATTTCGCCACGAACCAGAGCTGCCCGCAGCCGTGATCGGCGCCGCCGCGCCGTCAGGCGCTCAGCGACATCGCGCCGATCTCCGCCGTCGCCGGGCCGCTCACGCGCGCGCGCTCCGCGGCCACGAGATCGAGGAGCTCTTGCCGGGTCGCCTGCCCGCTGTCGAGCAGCGCGCGCATCGCGCCGTCGACGCAGCCCTTCACCCGCGCCAGGCGGGGAGCGCTCTCCCCGCCCTCCCGCGCGGTCAGCATGTCGTGCAGCATCCGCCTGAGCCCCGCCATCGCTTCGGTCTTCGAGCGCATCGCCATCACCTCGCCCGATCGGCCTAGCGGAGGCGGCGCGACCCGGCCAAGTTTCAGGCGCGCGGCAGCTTGCCCAGCGCGAGGTCCGCAGCGTCGCGCTCGATCCCCGCGAGCGCGACCCCAGGGCCCTTCCGTGGGACGAGCACCACGCGGCAGCGGCCGCGCGTCGCCGTCTCCAGGTGCGACAGCCCGAAGTCGAGCGCCGCGCCGAAGGCGAAGACGAGCGCGCCCATGCCGAGCAGCTCCGGGGAGCCCGCGCGCGCGCCGTCGACGAGCAGCGACACGCCCAGGTACGTCCCCAGCCCCAGCGCGACGAGCCCCGCGTAGAGGGCGAGCCGCGGGTAGCGCACCTCGCGCGTCGCCCGGAGGAGCGCCTCGACCGGGATGTACGTCTCCCGCTCCTTCAGCGTCCGGCCGAACAGCTCGGTCCGGCTCCGGACGGTCACGCCCTTCGGGCCGACCTCCAGCGCGGCGGGCCGGCGGTACCGCAGAAGGAACCGCCCGGCGAGCCGGAGGACGTGCATCACGAGCAGGATCCCCGTCGCCGCCAGCAGCACGAGCGCCACCGGCCCGCGCGGCGGCGGTGACAGCTCGCCCGCGAGCCGCGCCGTCACCCCGCCGTCGCGCTCCGGCGCCCATCTCTCGTCCCCGATCGCTCCGGCGCCCTCCTGCGCGGCCCCGCTGGCGCTCGGCGCGCGGCTCGGCCGCCTGCCGGGCGACAGCGCGTCGCGCAGCAGCGAGCGCACGATCGGATCGCGCACGTCGTCCACCAGCGCCGCGGCCTCGGCGCGCGCGTCGGGCGAGGCGCTCCCCCGCAGCGCCGCCGCGGCGATGATCGCGCCCGCCCGGCCGAGCTGCGGCAGCGCGCCCTGGTCAGCGCGCCGGACCAGCGCGGCGATCGACCGCCAGAGGCCCGCGGCGCGGTCGCCCAGCGCGGCGTCCAGCGCGGTCAGCGCGTCGACGGAGGTGTACGTCGCCAGCCAGACGAGCGCCTCGGCGACGCGGCCCTCCGCCTCCGGCCCGTCGGGCGGCGAGAGCGCGACCCCGCGCGCGAGCAGCGTGGCCAGGAGCACACGGGTCGCGCTCCCCGCGCCCTCGCTCGTGCCGCGCTCGAGCGCCCGGACCACGTTGCCGAACCGGGTCTCCGCGTCGGCGACCGACAGGCCCGCCCGGTCGACGAGCTCCGCGAGGCCGCCCTCCAGGGTCGTCCGCCGCTCGTCCGCGGCGGCAAAGGCCGCGGTGTGGACGACCCGCGCGAGGTCGTCGCCGCGGGGGTGTCCGGCAAGCTCATCGAGCACGGCGTACGGAGAGTGTTCGGGCGTCATCGGCGCGGGCTGGTCGGATTAACTGAACGCCGCCGCTTTGGCTAGTGTTCCGCGCGGCCCGGGCCGCGCTCCGCCCCGGCACGGCCCCCCTGGCCCCGGCGCGACCGCCTTCGCCCCGGCGCGGCCGCTCTCGCCCCGCGCGCTACGGCTTCCGCGCGCCGCCCTGCTCCAAGAGCGCCTTCTCCACGAAGCCCATGATCAGCTTGAGCTGCCGGTTCGTGACGTGGAGCTTCGACCAGATGACCTTCCCGTCGGTGTTGAAGGCGATCTCATCCACCACATCGATCCTCGTGATCCCCAGGTCGATGGTCCGGATCGCGTTCAAGGTCTTCGTGAGCTCCTGCGCGTGAACCAGCGCATCTTCAGCGGATTCATCGCCTGCCGTGAGGGCGAGGTCCGCGCCCCCGTCCTTGGTCGGCGTGACGGTGAGGCGCATCCAGGCGAGGCTGCGCGGGACCGCCTGGACCCCGCGGAACGCGTTCGCGGGCGTGAGCATCGAGATGACGATGCCCGCTGCTGAAGATTTGTTGAATCCTTTCATAGACTTCAACTTGGACAGCTGATCTTCTTCAGCAGCGGGAAGGACCACGAGCAGCCGCCGGTCCGGGACCATCGCGAAGATGCGCTTGCTGCGGTCGGCGGTGGCCCGGGCGGCGGGGACGGGGGCGTCTTCGATCCACGAGCCGTTCGACCGCTGCACGATGACATCGACGGCCGCGCGCATGGTCTCCTCGGGCGCCCGGTAGTCCATGACGGCGACGACCTTGCTGGAGTCGCGGAGCTGCGGCCCGGCGATGAGGAGGTGGTCGATGTCCCGGATCGGGTCGACGGCGGTGTCGCTGAAGAAGGACTGCCACTGGGGGATGGTCGTCAGGATCCGGCCGAACCACGCGCCGAGCTCGTGGTTGCGGAGCCGGTCGCCGGCGATGAGCACCTGGACGTTCGGGTCCTTCGACGCGAGCTTGCCCGGCGCGCCCGCCGCGCTCAGCGGGGTCCGCAGGTTCGGGTGGTCGCCGTCGTTCTCCGTGCCCCCATCGCCAGACGCGTCCGGGCCTGCGTCGCCCGGCGGCTTCCGGCGCGGCCGTTCGGGCGCGCCCGCGTCCGGCGCCTCCGGCGAGGCGCTCGCCGACGCGGCGGGCGGCGTCGCGGGCGACGGCGTCGCCGGCGCTGCGGCGCCCGCCCCGGAAGGCGCCCCCTCGCCGCCGCTCGCGGAGGGCGCCGCCGCGACCGCGCTGGGGTCGTCCGCGAGGAGATCGAGATCGATCGGCACGATCGTCTCGCCGGCGTCGTAGTCGGCCAGCTCGCCCCGGAGCGCGAACATCGCGTCGAGCCACGCGAACAGCGGGGTCGGGAGCAGGGGCAGGTGCAGGAGCGCCGCGACGACGGCCGCGGTGACGAGCGCCCGCCTGGATGCGGCGCGAACGAGCGGGACGACCGCGGTGCCACGGCCCACGCGCTGGACCTCCGTCGTGTTGTTCAAGCCACGCCCCGGGGTCCGTTCCGCCACGGCGGTACCCTAGCAGCAGCCGTCCGAACGGCATCCATGCCCCGGAGCGCGCCCGCGCCGCGCGTCGCGGCTTCGTGGCACGTCGTTCGCTCAAGCGATGGTCATGCGATGCCGCCTGCCCCGGCGTCCGCCGTCGTCAGCTCGAGGGGCGCGCGCTCCGCAGAGAAGTGGATCGACACGTGAGTGACCAGGTACTAAGACCGCCGAGCCGACCCGACCCTACGGGTCGATCATCAGACCGCGAGGATCGGGAAGGCCAGTCCTCGCCCAACGCTGTGGATGCGATGAACCGCTCTCAGGCGCCCCGCCCTCGCGGGCAGAAGGACCCCGCACGATCGCACGGCAGCGGCAACGTCCGCACCGACGACCTGCGGAACCCGCAACCGGCGCCGGACACCGGACGCCCCGGGGGCGGCGTCGCGCGCACCTCGCTCGTGTCCAGCGCGCTCGGGTTCATCGCCGCGGCGGCCTTCGCCGGCACCGCGGCGTGGGCGAGCGGCTGCCAGGGCGAGGCCCCTCCCGGCCCCTCCACCGAAGGCGCCTCGCCGCCCGAGCGGACATCGTCCCTCCCCCGCCCCGCGCCCTCGGCGCGCGCCGCCGCGTCCGCCGAGGCGCCCAAGGAGGCCCCGACCGCCGCGCCCTCGGAGGCCCCGGAGCCGCCCGCGCCCGACAAGCCGTACACGGGGCCGCTGCTCGGCTCGATCGTGCCGCAAGCGGCGGTCTATCCGACGATGGAGTTCTCCAAGCAGCGGCTCGGCTACATCCGGCTCGGCGGCAAGGTGCCGGTCGATCCGAAGCCGATCAAGGGCGGGAGCTGCGCCAAGGGCTGGTACCGCCTCCTCGACGGCGGCTACGTCTGCGGGAGGTCGGCCACGACGGACCTCTCGAACCCGCAGGTCCGCCTCGGCATCACGCCGCCGAACCTCGACGACGTCCTCCCGTACAAGTACGCCTTCAACACGACCCACGGCACGCCGCTCTACCGCTCCGTCCCCTCGAAGGACGAGATGACGCGCTACGAGCCGTACCTCGAGTCCTCGAAGCGCAAGCGGAAGGAAGAGGAGAAGCAGCGCGCCGAGGCGCTGTACGAGGAGACCGAGAAGGAGGTCGCCGCGGCGGCCGCCGCTCGCGCCGCGGCGAGCGCCGAGGCCGCCGCGAGCCCCGCGCCGGTGGCCGCCGTCGCCGCGGATCCGGCTGCAGTCGAGGACAAGGCGGCGGCCGTCGCCGCGGCCGCGTCGCTCGGCATCGCGCCGGCGCCGGTCGAGGAGGAGCCCGAGAAGCCCTGGTGGGAGAACGTCGACGAGAAGGGCAGGCCGCTCAACGTCACGCTCGCCGATCTCGACAAGGACGCCGACTCGACGGTCGCGAAGCGGATGGTCAAGGGCTTCTTCGTCGCGGTCGACAAGACCTTCGGCTGGAACGGCCGCAGCTGGTACAAGACGACCGCGGGCCTCGTCGCGCCGAGCGACCGCATGTACATCATCAAGCCGCCGGCCTCGCAGGGCATCGACTTCCCCGAGGGCGCGAAGTCGGTCGGCTTCATCCTCGCGAAGTCGGCGAGCAAGTACCAGTTCGACGCCGAGAAGAAGTCCGTCTCCGTGGCCGGCTCGCTCGATCGCTTCGCGGCGTTCGGCCTCACGGGCGAGAGCCACACCCACAAGTCGACGGTGTACCGGAAGACCACCGAGGGCTGGTGGATGAAGGGCGCCGACGGGACGTACACCGATCTCGGCGCCCCGCCGCCGGATCTCGCGCCGGGCGAGAAGTGGATCGACGTGAACCTGTCGCGCAAGACGCTGGTCGCGATCGAGGGCGACAAGCCCGTCTTCGCGGCGCTCATCTCGCCGGGGAGGCGCTCGAAGGACAAGAAGAAGGACCACCCCACGCACACGGGGGTGTTCCGCATCCGCGAGAAGCACGTCGCGACCACGATGGACGGCGACGGCACGGTCGCGGGCGATCTGCCGTACAGCATCGAGGACGTGCCGTTCGTCGCGTATTACGACGGCTCGTACGCCCTCCACGGCGCCTTCTGGCACGGAAACTTCGGCCGGGAGATGAGCCACGGCTGCGTGAACCTCTCGCCGCTCGACGCGAAGAAGGTCTTCTTCTGGAGCGAGCCCAGGCTCCCGCGCGGCTGGCACGGGGTCTGGGCCACGCCGGAGAACCGCGGCACGCTCGTGTCCATCCACGAGTGAGCGGGCCGCTCGGCGCGCGCGGCCGCGCGACGAGGACGCAGCAACACCGTGCGCTCCCCATCGAGCGGGCCGCGCGGGAGCGGCCGGACCGGGCTCGTCGCGACGCGTGGTACGAGAGCGCGCCGGAGCCGCGCCTCGCCTCGCCTGGACTCGCCAGCGGGCCTGCCGCCCGCCACCCTGCCTCCGCCGGTTGCTGGAAATCCGGGCGGGCCGTGCTCGGAACAGCTTGAACGGTCGCTTTGACAGGGCTCCCTCTTGACTCGGGGCTCCCCTTCGCACACTTGTGGAGCCGCCATGGACCAGTTCTCGGCGCACCTCGACCGCGGGTGGGATCTCGTCCAGCGCGGGGACACGCGCGGAGCAGAGGCGTCGGCCCGGCGGGCGCTCGAGCTAGATCCGAACTCGCCGGAGGCTCACAACCTGCTCGGCTTCGTCGCGGCCCTCGAGGGCGAGGGCGAGGAGGCCATCGAGGCGTACCGCCAGGCGATCGCCCTCGATGACACCTACCTGGAGGCGATGCTCAACGCCGCCGAGGTCTACATCCACCCGCTCGGCGATTTCGACCAGGCGATCGAGATGTGCGACCAGGCGCTCGATCTGGCCGAGGTCGACGAGGAGATCATCGACGCGCTCCTCCTGAAGTTCGACGCGCTCCTCGGCAAGGGTGATCTCGACGAGGCGGCCCAGGTCGCGGCGAGGATCCCCGAGGGCCCCTACGACAACCCGAACCACACCTTCCTCGTGGGCCGCGCGTTCTACGAGATCGGCCAGGCCGACAAGGCCGCCGCCCTCATCGAGGAGGCAGCGCTCAAGGACCCGCGGCACGCCGAGGCCCACTACTACCTCGGCCTCATCCGCGACGAGCGGGGCGATGTCCGCGGGGCGACGCAGGCCTTCCTGCGCTCCCGTGAGCTCGACGTCGAGCTCGGCATGCCCCCCTGGGCGCCGAGCCGCGACGGCTTCGTGACGCTGGCCCAGAAGACGGTCGCCGCGCTCAACCCCGTGCTCCGGCGCTACGTCGAGGGCGCGGAGCTCTACATCTCCGACGTGCCCGGGATGGAGCTCGTGGCCGAAGGCGTCGATCCCCGCGCGCTGGTCCTCCTGGACGGCCTCAACGCCGACGAGCGCGAGCGGGGCCTCCGCGGCAGCGCCGAGGTCCACCCGTGCGCGCGGGTCTTCGTCTACGCCCTCAACGTCGCCCGCCTCGCGGGCAGCATCGAGGCGCTGGAGCGCGAGATCAACCTGGCGCTCGAGCGCGAGATCACCGCGACGTTCCTCGAAGCCGAGCAGAACGAGCGGACCGAGAAAGAGCTCAACTGATCGAGCGAGGGCGCTCCTCGCCACGACCGCCGCGCCGCGTGCGCGCGCGGGGCGCCGCTTACTTCCACTTGACGGCGATGATCTCTGTGCTGATGCCGGGTGACGAACGGATGATGACGGAGCTCATCAGCCGATGCACGGCGCCGAGCCCGACGCCGAGCCCCTGACCGGGCATCCTCGGCGTCAGCCGCGCAGAGCTCGACGAGGACGGGCCGCGATCACTCTTCGGCCCGACGTCCTCGAGCAGCGCCAGCTTCGGGTCCAGGCCTGGGCCGGAGTCGCGCACGATCACCTCGACGCCCCACCGACCGCCGCCCGCCTGCGTGTCGTCGCGGATCGCGCGGATGCTGATGCTCCCGCCGCCGCCGTGGCGCACCGCGTTCGACACGAGCTCGGCGATCGCGATCGCGAGCTCGTGCTGGGCGCGCTCCGAGAGCCCTGCCCAGCGCGCGATGTGCGCGCCCTCGGCCGCGCAGGCGAAGCGATCCTCCTCGCGCGTGACGGGGATGCTGAACGCGGGCGGGGACCGCTGCGTCACGCCGCGCCCCTGTCGCGGACCACGGCGACGACGCACGTGGCGTCATCGAACGACTTCTTGTGGGCGTCGACGATCCGGCGCGCCATCTCCTCGGGATCGAAGTCGCGGAACGCGCCGAGATCGAAGCCGCTGGAGATCCCGTCGGAGTGGAGCAGGACGACATCGCCAGGCGATATGGGGAAGCGAAAGCTGCGGAGCCGCCGCACGCGCCGCCCGAGGATCCCCGCCGAGCAGAAGCTCGGCATGGCCGTCCGCGTGATCGCCTTCATCGCGATGTTGCCGACGCCCGAGAACTCGAGCTCGCCCACGCTCTCGTCGATGCGCAGGAGCGCAGCCGCGGCCCCGCGCGTCGACGCGAGCTGCTCCCCTGCCCCGGTCAAGAGATCCTCGATCGGCATCGACGCGTGGTCCTCCACGTAGCGGCAGAACGCGGAAGCCGCTTGCGCGGCGTGGGGACCGTGACCGAGCCCGTCGGCGAGGCCGATCAGCACCCACGGGGAATGTCGGACCACCACCACCTCGTCGCCGGCGATCTCCTCGCCGGCGGCGACGCAGCACGCGGTCCCGATGGCGACCGTCATCCGAGGTACTTCCTGACCGTCACGGTCGTCCCCGCGCCTGGCGCCGTCTTGACGTCGAACGCATCCATGAGCGCCTTCGTGCCGCGGAGGCCCGCGCCCATACCGTGACGCGAGCGGTACTTGCCGCTCAGGATCTCCGGCAGGTTCGTGATCCCAGGCCCGTTGTCCTGCGCGACGATCTCGATCGCGCGCATCGGCGAGGTGAGCGAGCGGACGACGACCTGTCCGCTGCCCGCGTACCTGACGATGTTGCGCCCGAGCTCGGAGATCGCCGTGACGATCTTCGTCTGCAGGACGTCGCTGACGAGGTGCTCGATGCAGAGCTCGCGGCCGGCTGACCGCGCGCGCAGCACGTCCTCCTCGTTGCGCACATCGATGGTGATCTCGCGCGGCGCAGGGGCAGCGTGGTCGAGCTCACCGAGCTCGGAGATGCACCGATCGAGCTGCGCCTGGTCGCGGACGAACAGCTTCACCCCGCGCTTGACCTCGACGAGGAGGCGCCGGAGATCACCCTCGCGCGCGACCAGCGGATCGACCTTCGCCTGCCGGATCCCGCAGTCGATGACGCTCTTCCTCACCGCAGGCGAGAGGAACTGCGCCAGCACCGTCTCGATCTGATCGGTGATCGAGCGGCCGACGATCTGCGGAGACGACGGCACGGGGCCGCGCGCCGACTGCGGCGTACCCGGCAAGCGCGTCGACACCGGTCCGCTGGACCGGCTCGACGGCGGCCCCGTGGCGCCGCCGCTGGAGGGCGGTCCGTCACGAGGAGGGATCTTCATGCGACACCTCGTTCGTGAGCTCCGGCGGCATCATGTCGTCCTCCGCGGACGGCGCGAGCATCTCGACGGCGCGCTCCAGGTTGAGCGCCGTCACCACGCCAGGGATCTCGAGATCCATCTCCACGAGCGCGATCGCGACCGCGGGGCGCAAGCCGCACACCGCCGTCCGGACGCCCATCAGCCGGGCCGTGAGCGCGATGTCACGGATGGCGCGGGTGAGATAGCTATCGAGAATCTCGACACCGGAGAGGTCGACGATGAGGCCGCGGGGCGATCGCGCTTCGATCGACCCGGTCACGTCGTCGCGCAGCTGCTCCACCTGGCCGTCGGTGAGCCCGCCCTGCACCGAGACGATTAAGTTCCCGAAGAGGCCCACGATGGGGACCCTACCCGCTTGCATCAAGTGGACGTCTCCTTCCTCGCGCTGAGCTGCAGCTGTGTCGTGGTCATTGCACCGCTGCCCGACGGATCGAAGGCGGCCCGCGGGCCGCCAGGTGTGAACGGTTGTCCTGTCTGCTTCTCGTTATCTTTGGCCGCGCCGCGGCGGGTCCCCATGAGGGACGCGGGCGTCGGCTTCTGGCCGGCGAGCGCCATGCTCTCGCGCAGCGCATGCTTGAGGTTGCGCGCGGCGCGCACGGTGCCGAGGTTGATGCCGAGCTCCACCATCGTCTGCGCGACGGCGGGCCTGACCCCGGTGATCCGACACCGCGCGCCGAGCAGCTCGACCGCCTTCATCAGCTTCATGAAATGGTCGGCCGTCCGCGTGTCGATCACCTCGACGCCCGTCACATCGATGATGACGTAGCGCGACTGGCGGCGAACGATCTCGTCGAGCAGCCGCTCCATGATCTGGGCGCTCCTGCGCGAGTCGACGACGCCGATGATCGGCAGCGCGAGGACGTCGTCCCACAGCTCGAGGATGGGCGTCGAGATCTCGTCGATCGCGTAACGGAGCCGCTCGACGAGCTCGCTCTTGGCGCTCTCGCTCTCCACGAGGTCGCGGTTCTTCGCCTCGAGATCCTCGATGAGGCGCTTCTTCTCGGTCGCGTCGCGGAACACGGCGACGGCGCCGGAGATCGCCCCGTCCTTGCCCCGCATCGGGCTGGCGCTGACCGTCAGGAACAGGCCGGACACCGGGCCGGTCTCGATGCGCGGCTCGGAGAACACCGACGGCACGCGGACCGACCGCGGCTCGACGTCGTCCCCCTGCGGCCCCGCGGTGGGCGCGAGCGTCGGCATCGCGCCGCCCGCCATGCCGTTGGATCGGCGGGCGACCCGCCCGTCCTGGTCGGCGGACTTCCTCGCGAAGAGCTCGATCTGATCGACCGTCTCGCCGCGCAGCGCGCGCGACAGCGGGTGCTCGGACATCGGCCAGGGGGTCGCGCGATCGGGGAAGAACAGCGTGGCGTCGCCGGGCCCCGCGTCGTCCCCCGAGGTGAGGTCGAGCGGCGCGCGGCCGAGCATGTGCTCCGCGGCCGGGTTGCGCATCAGGAGCTCGCCCCTGTCGTCAACGACGGCGACGCCGTCCGCCATGCTGTCGAGCACGAGCTTGAAGATGCCAGCCTGTCGCCGCAGCTCCTCGTCCGCTCGGGCCAGCTGCTCGCCGCGCTCGCGCGCCTCGCGCGTCGCCCGGTCGAGCTGCGCGGCCTGCTCCTTCGCCGCGCGCTCGTGCCCCTCGATCTGCTGCTCGAGCGTCGCGACGCGCTCCGTGAGCCTCGCAATCTCTTGCCGCAGAGCTTCTTCGCTCATCGCGAACTCCCCGTCGTAAGCCCGCGCGCGCCGTGCGTGGCGCCAGGCAGCGCGTCCCTCCGGTGCGCGGCGCGGAGAATCCCCTTGCAGGATTGCTCCAGATGCGCGCGCCGGGAGGATGAGCCGCGCGGGCGAAACGAGACGGCCGCGGAGAGCGCGTGGCTCTTCGCCGTCCTGTCCGTCCTTTGCACGCTCGTGACGCTCATTTCTTCTCCTCGCAGGGTGCCCTGTCCCAAGCGGGGACCGTGTCCAGCACCAGTCGAGAAACACAGCTTATCGCCAACCGGGCAACCCACCGTCAAGCTTCGCGTCAGCCATGCGTGTCGCTTGTGGCGACGGCATCCACCGTCGCCCAGCCGAGGTAGCCCGTGCCCGCACAACCGCTCCCGTGCCCCGCGTCACGATCGAGCACGCCAGCAGCAGCTTATGCCGCGCCGCAGCGCAGCCGAGCTCGGTTGGCGCGCACCTCCTGCTTCCGCTCCTCGAATGTGCGGATGGAGAGGGCCGGAGCTCACGTGAGGTTCCCCCCATGCGACGCGCGCCGGTCACCAGCGCGGATTGCGTGATCACAGCCGCGCGCGGGTCGCTCAACCTCAATCGCCGAGGCTCTGACGCTCGCGAGCGCGCCGTCGCTTGGCCTTGCGCTTCGAGTCGGCCGGGCGCCGAGGGTCCGGGCCGCTCTCGCCCGTGGTCGGGGCACCCGCGTCGAGCCAGCGCCACAGCGCCATCTGGTCCGCGGTCGCCCCGTGACGGATGGCGCGCTTCAAGATCTTCTTGGCGAGCACCAGCTTGCCGCATCGGGCGAGCGCGTGCGCGTAGCTCGCGGCGATGTCGGCCTCGCCTGTCTGCGCCTCAGTGGCCTGCGCCAGGAGCGGCAAGGCGTCGTGCGGGCGGTTCAGCGCGACGTCGTAGAGGTGCCCCAGGTTGTGCGCGTACCACGGATTCTCGGGCGCGATGGCCAGCGCGCGCTCGTAGGCGCGCGCGGCGTAGCGGTAGTTGCCGAGCAGCGACTGCGCCAGGCCCAGCACCGCCCAGGCGCCGTCGTCCTCCTCGTGGAACTGCAGCACGCGGCGCGCGAAGAGCGCGGCGCGCCACGGATCGTGCTCCACACCCATCTCCGCGAGGTGGCGGTGCGCGTAGAGCCACGGCTCGCTCCCGGGCGCCGTCGCGCGGGCCAGGCGCGCGAGCAGCGGGAGCACCCTGTCCGCATCGAGCTTGTCAGCAAGCGCTCGATCGATGTCCCGTCGAAGCCGGTCGATGTCCTCCGCTCCACTGCGCCCCATCCCTTCCGTGATACGACCAGTGGGCGAGCTTGGCTAGCGCGTTGCGCGCCGAGCGGCGACGCCTGGACGACGTCGCACGCAAGCCCCCACCGACGTACCATCGACCTGCGCCGCCAGGCGGTGTCGTGCGCCGCGCGGAACCGCTTGAAACGCCCGCGTGGAGCCCGCTCCGCCGCCATGTGGCAGCGGACAGACGCTCTTGCGTCGATCCGCGCGACCCGCGCTCAGGCGTCCTCCGCCACCTCTTCGGCGCTTGACGTGCGCTCCCGAGCCTGCTCCGCGCGCGCCTCCTTGCCCGCGATCGTCGCGCCGTTCAGCGTCGCCACGACCCGCGCGAGCTCGGCCTTCGGGACGCTGACGAACGCGTTGCGCTCGCGCACCCGGATGCGCCGGATGTCCCCCTTGGCCATCCCGCCCCGCTCGATGAGCGCGCGCTGGAAATCCGCCGCGCGCGCGCCGTCGCGGCGGCCGAGGTTGATGAAGACCTCGACGAACTCTCCGTCCGCCTCGTCGCGCGAGGGCTCGGCGCGCGGCGCTTCGCCGGCCTCGCCGCTCTCGATCTCGACCGCGGCCTCGCCGGTGGCCGACGGCAGGGCGCCGCTCGTGCGCTCGCGCTCGCGCTCGCCGCCGCGCGACACCGGCGAGCCGGGCGCCGGAGACGGAGGCTCGCCGAGGATCGGCTCGTCGTCGCCCTCCTCCTCGGGCGGCTGCCACATGGTGAAGTCGGCGTGGCGCGAGAACGGCTGTCCTGACGCGCCGCCCTGAGGCCTGCCCGGCGCGGCGCCAGCGGCGCCAGCGGCGCCAGCGCCGCGGCGCGCCGATAGCAGCGTCGCAGCGGGTCGATCGCGCAGGCGCTCCGCCGGGCCGCGGCCCGACCCGCCCTCGGCTCGCGGCGGCTCGATCCGCATCAGCGGCTCCGGCCGCGTGAGCGGCTCGACCGAGACGGGGCCGTCGTCGCGCGCCCGCGCCCCCTCGGGCCGGCGCGGCTCTTCCCCCCCGGGCGCGTCCGCGCCGCGAGGGCCTCGCCGCCCCTCGTCCCGGCGGAGGCGCAGCGATCGCCGATCGCGCTCCCGCCCGCGGTCCCGATCGCCCTCACGCGCCAGCTCGCGTTCGCGCTCGCTGCGCTCCGTCTCGGGCGAGCGCGGCTCGGCCGAGTCGGCCGCGCGGGGGATCGCCTCCCGCGCCGCCCGCCCGCGCGCCGCGGGCTCGGGCTTCGTCGACGGATCCGTGCCGCGCCCCTCGCTCTCGCGCGCCGCCGCGCGCTGCGGCTGCTGGGCGCGCCGCGCGGCGCTCGCCTCCTCCTGCGCCGTCGGCCGCGCGCCGAGGTGATCGCGCAGGAGGCCCGCGACGATCGCCTCGGCCTGGTCGTGCGTGAGCAGCCGGCGCGCGAGCGAGAGATCGTCGCGGTGCGTGCCCTTCGACAGGAACGCCTCGGCGAGCATCGCGACGAGATCGGCCTCGGCGCGCGTCTTGAGCTCCCCCTCCGTGGGGAGCTGCTTCTCGAGCGGGCGGATCTTGTACGTCAGCCGGAGGATGTAGAGCGGCCCGACGTCCTGCGGCGTGATCAGCGCGATCGCCGTGCCGGTGCGGCCCGCGCGGCCGGTGCGGCCGGTGCGGTGCACATACGCCTCGGCGTCCTGCGGGAAATCGTAGTTGATGACGTGCGTGAGGTGCGAGATGTCGATGCCGCGCGCGGCCACGTCGGTGGCGACGAGGAAGCGCAGGCGCCCCTCGCGCGTCGCGCTCATCACCTTCTCGCGATCGGACTGCGGCAGATCGCCGTTCAGCCAGTCGGCGTCGTAGCCCTGGCGCTTCAGCGCCCCGGCGACCGCCTCGGTCTCGTCCTTCGTATTGCAGAAGACGACCGCGTTCTCGGGGTTCTCGACCTCGATGATGCGGACGAGGGAGGTCAGCTTGTCGCCCGTGATCAGGTAGACGTAGTGCTGGATCTGGAGCGCGCCGACGGCGTCGCCCGAGAGGGTGATGAACTCGGGCGAGCGCAGCTTGCTGCGCGCGATGCGCTCGATGTCGGGCGGGAGCGTCGCCGAGAACAGCAGCGTCTGCCGCTCCGGCGGCAGCTCGGCGAGGATCGCGGTGAGCTCGCGCTCGAAGCCCATCGAGAGCATCTCGTCGCACTCGTCGAGCACGAGCAGCCGGATGTGCTTGGCGACGATGGTCCCGCGGCGCAGGTGGTCGAGCACGCGGCCCGGCGTGCCGACGATGACCTGCGCGCCCGCGGCGAGCGCGTCGATCTGCCGCTGCATCGGCGCGCCGCCATACACGGCGACCACCTTGATGCCCTTGCGCTTGCCGAGGCGCTCGACCTCCGCCGAGACCTGGAGCGCGAGCTCCCGCGTCGGGCACAGCGCGAGCACCTGCGCCTGCGCGAGCGAGCGCTTCACGGCATGATCGACGATCGGGAGCCCGAATGCCGCCGTCTTGCCGGTGCCGGTGCGCGCCTGCACGACCGCGTCGCGCCCGCGCGTCACCGGCTCCCAGACGGCGAGCTGCACCGGCGTCGGGTGGACGTAGCCAATCTCCGCGAGGGTCTCGCGCAGCTCGGACGACAGAGGGAGCACATCGAAGGTAGGCGGCGGCTGGGGCTTGTCGCCGGTCTGCGCTTCACCCGCCACTGCGGCAGGGGGAGAAGGAACGGTCATGTCGGTCATATCGTCCTGCGTGATCGCCGCGTCGGGGTATTATCTCGGGGACGCGGGCCCAAGCTGGCCATCGACGATCGCCCGGACCCGCCGCCGCAGCGGAGCCAGATCGCCTGCCTCGCGCCGCGCTGCGTGCTCCTCCGCATAGCGGAGCCGCTCGATGGCGTCGAGAGCGCGCTCGTTGTCCTCCGAGCCCCGGCACGAGGCGGCCACTCCGTCCCGGTAGGTCCACGCCGGAGCGAGCGTGCTCCTGAAGCGGGCGAGGGCGGCGTCCTCCCCGTCGGTCCCGGGGGCGGCCTCCCTGGCGTGCTCGACGGCCCGGACGAGCGCCAGGAGGCCCTCCTCGCAGCTCGCGTAGGGCGACGGCGCGGCCGGCAGAAAGAAGACCTGCCGGATCAGCTGGAGGGTGCACGAGGCGATGATGAGCGCGGCGAAGCTGTAGTACGCGACCAGGGCGATGCGCCGGCCACGGGCGCGAGGCCCGCCAGGGCGGCGCCGCGCTCCAAGAGGGCGCGCTCGCGCCTCGGTCCCCGGCACGGCCGGGGCGGGAGCGATGGGCGCGGGAGCTTGAGCGGGCATGGGAGCTGCGATTCCTAGGGCGGGCAGGGGTGCGCGGCCGCCGACGGTCGGGCTCCGCTTCCACGGTCCCTTCCGTGCGGGCCAGTGCTATCACCTCGCCGCGGGCGCGACGAGATGCTGTTGGACGGGAGCAGCGCGAGGTGACCGACAGGACCGCGGCGCTCCGCATCATCGCCCGCCGATCCGCTGCGGCGCTCTCCGCGCTGGCCCTCGTCCTGGGCCCGCCCGGGGCCGCGCTGGCTCAGCCGCTCCAGGACAACGCCTACACCATCGACCTCTTCCAGGGGCCCATCCTGGCGCCGCTGCGCGTGACCGGGATCGCTGGCGCCTACGCCGGCTACGCCGAGGGGATCGCCGGCATGGTCGCCAACGCCGCGGCGCCCGCGCTCCGCGAGCCGTTCAGCATGCGCTGGCTCGAGTGGGACGTGGCCGCATCGATCTCGCTGCCCATCGAGCTCTTCGAGAACAACGACTTCGACAACAGCGGCGACATCGATCTCGATTACTCGAATTTCGTGTACCTGACCCTCGGCGGCCAGCTCCAGGCGGGCGACTTCGGCGTCGGGGTCAATGCCGAGCTGCAACGGTACTCCCTGACGGACGAGGCCGGCGCCGAGACCACGGTCGTGATCGGCAAGTACCATTTCCTCGGCGGCGTCCGCCTGCTCGGCGACGCGCTCGTGCTGGGCGCCGGCGCGCGCGCGGTGACGCTCAACCTCGGCGCCGAGCAGACCGACCTGACCATCGCGGGCATCTCCCCGGAGCTCGGGGTGCTCGTGCGCCCCGACTGGGCGTCCTACCGGCTCGGCGCCACGTTCCGCTTCCCGGTGAACGGCGGCGGCTTGCTCGGCGAGGGCGTGGTGATGGACGGGCAGGTCCGCCGCGCCGGCGGGCTGATCCTGCCGAACGAGGTCGTCCTCCCCTGGGAGCTCGAGGTCGGCCTCGCCGTGCAGGTCGGACCGCGCCCGCTCAACCCGGCGTGGATCGACCCGCACGTCCAGGAGCGGGAGCTCCGCGAGGCGGTCGCGCGCAGGCAGGCCGCGCGGGAAGAGCGGAGGGAGCGCGAGCTCGGCGCCATCGACGACCCGGAGGAGCGCGCGCGGCGCGAGCGCGTCTTCGCGACAGAGAGGGCGCGCGAGCGCGCCGACGACGAGCGCGAGCTCGCCGCGGGGCCGGCCATCCTCGAGGCGGAGCGGCGCGCGCGCTACTGGAACTGGCCGCGCGAGCACCTGCTCATCACGGCGGAGCTCCTCGTCACGGGCCCGGTGTCGAACGGGGTGAGCCTGGAGCGCTTCCTGGCGCAGAAGCAGCCCGGGAGCGAGCACGGCCCGTCGGCGGTGGGCACCTCGGGCGCGCACGTGAGCTTCTCGCCGCGGTTCGGGATCGAGACGGAGCCGATCCCGGGCCGCGTGCACACGCGGTTCGGCAGCTACTACGAGCCGAACCGCTTCAGCCGCCTGGGGAGCGGGCGTGTCGGCCGGCAGCACTTCACGTTCGGCGCGGACGTCCGCGTGCTCTCGACGACCTTCTGGGGCCTGATCCCAGACACCGCCTTGACGCTGCAGGCGTCGATGGATTTCGCGCCTCGCTATGACAGCGTGAGCGCCGGCATCGGCGTCTGGCACTGAGCGCCGCGGCGCCGCTCACGCGCCGCTCACGCCGACGACGCGCGGCGGTGTTGCTCCGCGAGCAGCACGCGGAGGTGGCTCATCCGGGCGGGGTCGCGCTTGCCGAACTCGTCGAGCGCCGCGGCGACCGCGACCGGCGCGCCGCCGCGGGGCTCCTTCCGGAGCGCCCTCGCCGCCAGCGCGAGCGCGCGGGGGCACAGCACCTCCTCGATGCAGAGCCGCGCGGGCGGCGGCCGCCACGCGGCGTCGCGGTAGCCCCCCGGCGGCGAGGGCTCCGCGAGGAGCGCGAGGCCGTCCGCCTTGGCCTGCAGCGCCGAGAGGATCTCGCGCTCGATCGCGCTGCCCTCCTCGCGATCGCCGGAGCGCTCGATCGTGAAGATCGGCTTCGGCGCGCCGCGCCGCGCGGCGCCGAGCCAGCCCTTCCGCCAGCGCACCGCCGTGGCCCTGCTGATGGTCGCCTCGCCGCGCGCGACGAGGCCCGTGAAGGCGCTGAGCATCAGCACCTCGAACGGCGAGAACGCGTCGCCGCCCTTCGCCCCCGCGATGCGCGAGAGGTTCGCGGCGACGACGGGGAGCCCCGCCTCGATCGCGTCCGAGGAGCAGAAGAGCGTCGAGCCCGCGCTCGTCGGGTGGAACCCCGTCAGGCTCACGCCCTCGCCGGCGCCGTACCACCCGAGGAGCGTGCGCACGGTCCCCCGGCGGGCGCCGTCGGCCGAGCAGTAAGCCCACGTCGTGCCCCAGAGATCGAACAGCGACCGCACGATCCACCGCGCGAGCCTCGCGCCGAGCAGAACGCTCGCCGCGAACAGCGCGGCGGCCGCGAGGGAGTCGTCCGCGGCCCCGGCCAGGCCCGAGAGGAGCAGGCCGTAGAGCGCCGTGTACGCGAGCAGCAACCCGCTCGTGATCGCGCTCAGGAACAGCTCGATCTTCGGCGACGCGCCGCGCGGCTCGGACCGCCGCCACACGGCGCGGTGGGGCGGCTCGCCGCAGCGAGCACAGGGGTCCGCGGGGCCACATCGCCGCCGCGTCCCGCAGCCGAGGCAGATGTCGATCGGGGGCAACCGGCTTGGCATCGGTGGTCCAGAATAGTGGCGCATCCTCGGTTCGTCGCCACGACCGTGACCCACGGCGCGGGCTCGCCGCGCGCACGGTTTCGCACACGCGCACAGGGCGGGAGCGCGCCCCTGCCCGCTTCGGGCTTGTCGTCGCGCCCTGTTCGGCGCATCGAGTCGCGCATGCCCCATCGCCGGCTCCGCATGGTCGCTGTCAGCCACCTCGCCGTCCTCGCCCTGTGCCAAGGCGTCGCCCTCGCGCAGCCGGCGCCTCCCCAGGGTCGACCGGGCCAGCAGGCTCAGCCGCGGCCGGGCCAGCAGGCGCCCGCGGCGGCCCCGACGACGGCGGCCGCCGCGCCGGCGGCGATGCCGCAGCGCATCGAGGTGAACGACCCGGCGCTCGCGCCGGTCCCCCCGCCGGCGCGCACGCTGGCGAGCTGGAACGACGCGCGCGTGATGATCGAACAGCGGTCGGTCGACTTCGCCATCGCCGTGCAGGAGGTCGCCCGCGCCGAGGGGGTCGCGCGGCGGGCGCTCGCCGCGGCGCTCCCGAGCCTCGACGCGCGCGGCGACCTGACGCACGAGCTGGCGGGCGGCAGCAGCGTGAGCCCCTCGCTCCCCGCGCCAGGGGAGCCGGGCGCGGGGGCGATCGAGGATGCGCCGACGACCGCGTCGGCGTCGCTCACGCTCCGCCAGCCCATCCTCGCCCCGCGCGCCTGGTACGGCATCGGCACCGCGAGGCGCTCGGTGGACGTCGCCAAGCTGAGCCTCGAGGATCGCCGCCGGGTCACCGTCGGCGCGGTGGCGGACGCCGTCGTCTCGATCGTCACGGCCGAGCGGGTCAGCGAGATCAACCGGGTCGGGCTGCGCAGCGCGCTCGAGCGGCTCGAGCTGACCCGGCGGCGCGAGCGCCTCGGCACCGGCACGAAGCTCGATGTCGTCCGCGCGGAGCAGGACGTCGCCCTCGCCCGCGCGACGCTCGTGTCCGGCGACGAGGCGCTGCGCAAGGCGCGGGAGACGCTCGGGGCCGTGCTGGGCGAGCGCGGCGAGGTCGGCGTCCCGCAGGGCTTCTCGCTGAACGCGATCGCGGCGGAGGTGCAGTCGGAGTGCGCCGAGGCGCGCTCGGATCAGCGCGCGGACGTCCGCGCCGCCCGGGCCGAGCTCGAGATCGCGGAGCGCAACCTCACCGACGCGAAGCTCGCGTTCGCCCCGTACGTCGATCTGTCGAGCACGCTGAGCGCCCGCACCTCGATCGGGGACGAGTCCACCCGAAGGGCGCGGTCCTGGGGGTGGTCCATCAGCGCCGTGCTCACCGTCCCCATCTGGGACGGCGGGGCGCGCTACGGCGATCTCCAGATCAGCAGGGCCGCGGTCGAGCAGCAGCGCGCGCGCCTCGGGGCGGTGGAGCGCACCGCCGGGCTCGAGACGACGCAGGCGGTCCGGGGCGTCGCCGTCGCCGAGCAGTCGCGCGCGGTCGCCGAGCAGTCGCGCGACCTCGCGCGCGAGACCGCGCGCCTCACGCAGGTCGCGTTCGAGGCCGGCACCACGACGAGCTTCGATCTTGTCGAGTCCGGCCGCAGGCAGCGCGAGGCCGAGCTCGATCTCGCGGTGCGGGAGTTCGAGGTGGTGAAGGCGAAGATCACCGCGCTGCTCGCGTCCGCCTCGTGCAAATGAGGTGCGCGCAGGACGTGCGCCCGCCGAGCGCGGCCGCGGCCCGGCGCGCGCCGAGCGCGGCAACGACCTCGCGCGGGGGTTGTGCCGAGCGACCGCGCGAGTAGGCTACGCGCCCGATGGAGCGGCTCGAGAGCTACGTCGAAGGGCAGTGGCGCGCCGGCCAGGGCGCGCCGCACGTGCTCGTCAACCCCGCGACCGAGGAGCCGCTCGCCGAGACGAGCACGGACGGCCTCGACCTCGCGGCCGCGGTGGCGTTCGCGCGGGCCGAGGGCGGGCCCGCGCTGCGCGCGCTCACGTTCGCCGAGCGCGGCGAGCTGCTCCGCGCCATGTCGCGCGCCGCGCACGCCGAGCGCGACGCGCTCATCGACGTCGCCATCCGGAATGGCGGCAACACCCGCGGCGACGCCAAGTTCGACATCGACGGCGCGATCGGCACGCTCGCCTACTACGCCGACCTCGGCGCCCAGCTCGGCGACGCGCGGCTGCTCACGGACGGCGACGGCGTGCAGCTCGGGCGCTCGCCGCGCTTCTTCGGCCAGCACATCCTCGTCCCGCGCCCCGGCGTCGCGGTGCACATCAACGCCTTCAACTTCCCCGCGTGGGGGCTCGCGGAGAAGGCCGCCTGCGCGCTCCTCGCGGGCATGCCCGTCATCACGAAGCCCGCGACCAGCACCGCGCTCGTCGCGCTCCGGCTGATGAAGATCTTCACCGAGCGCGCCCCGCTGCCGCGCGGCGCGCTCTCCTTCGTCGCCGGCCCGCCGGGCGATCTCCTCGCGCACCTCGGCGGCGAGGACGTCCTCGCCTTCACCGGATCGAGCGCCACCGGCGCCGCGCTCCGGCTCTCGCCCGGCCTCGTGCGCGACGGCGTCCGCGTGAACGTCGAGGCCGACAGCCTGAACGGCGCCGTCCTCGGCCCAGACGCCGTCCCCGGCTCCGAGACGTACGCGATGTTCCTGCGCGACGTCGTGCGCGACATCACCCAGAAGGCCGGCCAGAAGTGCACGGCGATCCGCCGCGTCTTCGCGCCCGCGGCCGTCGTCGACGCCGTGCGCGACGACCTCGTCGACCGCCTCCGCGACGCGCGCGTCGGCGATCCCGCGCAGGACGGCGTCACGGTGGGTCCGCTGACCACGTCCGATCAGCTCCGCGGCGTGCGCGCGGGCATCGAGCGCCTCGCGGCAGGTGCTGCGGTGGCGCTCGGCGGCGCCGGGCCCTTCGAGGCGATCGGGGTGCCATCGGGCAAGGGGTACTTCGTGCCGCCGACGCTGCTCGTCGCGAGCGGCCCCGACGGCGCGCCCGCCGCGCACGAGCACGAGGTCTTCGGCCCCGTCGCCACGCTCTTCCCGTACGACGGCGGCGCGGCGCACGCCGTGGCGCTGCTGCGACGGGGCCGCGGGAGCCTCGTTTGCTCCGTCTACAGCGACGACCGCGCCTTCGCGGCGGAGGTGCTGATCGGCGTCGCGCCGTACCACGGCCGCGTCCTGCTCGGCAGCGAGAAGATCGCCGATCAGGCGCCCGGCCCGGGCACCGTCCTCCCTCAGACGATCCACGGCGGCCCGGGCCGCGCCGGCGGCGGCGAGGAGCTCGGCGGCCTGCGCGGGCTCCATTTCTACTCGCAGCGCACCGCAGTGCAGGGGTCGCGGCCGATCCTGGAGGCGATCCTCGGGGCGAAGGGCGAGCCCCGCCCCGCGCCGGCGAAGCCGTAGATCGCGAAGGCCGGGGTAGCTCTTTCCGTGGACTTTATGGTGAAGTCTCGCTCATGAGCGCGGGCCCGCAACTCATCGGCAAGACGATCGCAGGGCGCTTCCGCGTCACCGGGTTCATCGGCGAAGGCGCGATGGCGGCGGTCTACCGCGGCGAGCAGGACGCGGAGCCGCGCGACGTCGCCATCAAGATCATGCACCCGCAGCTGCTCGGCGACGAGACGTTCGTCACCCGCTTCTACCGGGAGGCGAAGGCGGCGTCGCGCCTCCACCACCCGAACACGGTGCAGATCCTCGACTCCGGCGTGGAAGGGCACCTGCCGTACATCGTGATGGAGCTCGTCGCCGGGCAGGACCTGTTCGAGGTCCTGCTCGCCGAGCGCCGCTTCTCCGAGGCCCGCGCCGCGCGGTTCCTGATCGGCATCACCGACGCCCTCGCCGCCGCCCACGCGCGGGGCATCGTGCACCGCGATCTCAAGCCCGAGAACGTGATGGTCATGCGGGATCCGGCGGATCCGGCGGTCGAGCGCGTGAAGGTGCTCGACTTCGGGATCGCGAAGATGGTCGAGAGGAACACCCGCGGCGACGACGACGGGCCGAACAGCGCGCCCATCAGCGTCTGGGGCTCGGTCACCACGGTCGGCGTGGTCGTCGGCACGCCCGCGTACATGTCCCCGGAGCAGTGCCGCGGCGACGTCATCGACGGGCGCAGCGACGTGTACGCGTGCGGGGTGCTCCTGTTCCTGCTCGTCACGGGCCGGCTCCCCTTCCCGCCCACGGCCGTCGCGTGGGAGGTGGCGATGGATCACCTCCGGAAGCCGCCGCCCGCGCCGAGCCAGTTCCTGCCGCAGATCCACCCTGCCCTCGAGGCGATCATCCTCACCGCGCTCGCGAAGTGGCCGAACCAGCGCCAGCAGAGCGCGGCCGAGCTGCGCGACGAGCTCGAGCGGCTCCTCCCCCACCTGTCGGACGCGCTGCTCCCTGCCGCCCGGACGAGCGCGCCCGAGGACGCGCCGACCCTCGAAGTGGCGATGCCGCCGTCGCTCCGGAGCTCCATGACGGCCGCGCCGCCGCTGCGCGAGGGCGATCTGCCGCCGCCGGCGCAGCGGGGCGAGGTGCTGGCGAAGTCCGTGTTCCGCGAGGCGTCGCTGACGGACGGGCCGCCGTCGAGCGCGATCCTGTCGCTCGCCGCGACGCTCCCTGGCATCGCCCTCCCGCGCGAGGCGCCGGCCGGACCGACGTCGGACGACTTCTCGCGCACGCTCCCGGCGGTGCGGCGGCTCGTCGCGCCGACGAGCGATCCGCCGGCGAGCGACGTGGTGATCCACGATCGCAAGGACTTCGGGCCGCTCCTCCCCGCCGCGGGCGCCCGCGCGCCGTCCCCGAGGCCGGAGGCGCGGCGAGGCGCCGGCGCGCCCGCCGCCGCCGCGCCGCCGCGGCCGCCCTCGCGGTCCTCGGCCGAGAACGTCATCGAGATCGCGCCTGCGCCGGTCCGGCGCGACCGCCGCCCGCCCGCGCGCCCGACGGACCTGTGGATGGTCAAGCTCGTGGTGCCGCTGGCGCTTTTGATCGGGCTGGCGCTCGGGGTGCTCGCCTTCTTCCTGAGCCGCTGACGCCTCGCGCCTCAGGCGCTGGCCGGCGTGACGGGCGCCGACGCCTCGCGCCTCAGGCGCTGGCCGGCGTGACGGGCGCCTCGAAGGCGGCCCGGAGCGCCTGCGCGCGCAGCTCGACCGCCGCCGACGCGGGCGGCGGGACCGGCGCCTCCGCCTCGGCCGACAGCGCCATCGCGAACGCGTCGATCGCGGCCTCGACGACGCCCTCGATCGGGCGCGCCGCGAGCTCGTCGGGGGCGTCGTGGACCGCCACCATGCCCATCAGGACGGCGCGCACGTGGGCCGCCGCCCGCGGCGACGGCGCGGCGCCCCCTTCTTCGGCGCCGCTCGCGCCGCGCGCGCCGCGCGCCCCCGGCTCCGCGCCGGCCCGCGCCGCCCTCGCGATCTCGGCGGAGAGCGGCCAGCTCAGCCGCGCCACGAGCCGCTCCTGCACGTAGGCGCGGACGCTCGCGTCGGTGCGCTTGCGCTCCTCGGGCAGCGCCGCGATCGGGCGCAGGTCGGACGCGAGCTCCCGGCGCGCCGGCTCGAGCGCCTTGTCGATCGCCGCGGCGAGCGCGCGCCGGTCGCGGCGCAGGTACGCCGCGCTCGCGCGGAGCCGATCCGCCTCGGCGCGCGCCCTCCGCCCGGCCTCGCGGTCCTCGGCCGCGCGCGCCGACGCCGCATGGGCCAGCTCGGCCGCGATGCGGCCCGCCTTGCGGCGGAGCGCGCGCTCGCGGAGCGCGTCGCTCGCGTCGACGATCTGCTCGGCGAAGAGCGCCTCGACCTCGGCCCACCCCGACGCCGCGAGCGCCGCCTCGTCGCCGAGGCGCCCCTTCAGCGAGAGCCGCGCCGAGAACGCGATCGGCGGCGTGAGCGAGGCGATGGAGCTCGCCGCGAGGCTGTCGCGCACGTGCGCGAGCACCGTCTCCAGGGCGTCGGGCTTGAGCCGATCGGCCTTGTTCGCGAGGATCTGCACGGGCACGCCGAGCGCGCTGATCTCGGAGAGCACCCGCCGCTCCGACTCCTTCATCGCCTGGGGCGCGTCGAGCAGCCAGATGGCGACGTGGGCCTCGTCGAACGCCCGCCGCGCCTCGGCGATGTGATCGGGGTCGGGCGCGTTGAAGCCGGGCGTGTCGAGGATCTCGACGCGCTTGAGCCGCTCGATGGGCGCGTAGATGAACACCCGCGCGACCTTGTCCCCGGCCGCCGCGAGCGCGCGCAGCGTGTCCTTCAGCGCCGCGTGCGGCACGACGCGGTCCTGGCCGCCGCGCACGACGATGCGCGCGAACGGATCGGGCGCCCAGGCGACCCAGTGGAGCGTCGCGGTCGTGGGCAGGACGCCGGTCGGCGCCACGTCCTCGCCGAGCAGCGCGTTCAGGAAGGTGCTCTTGCCCGCGTTGAATTCGCCCACCACGGCCGCGCGGAGCGGCCGCTCCCGCTCCACCGCGAGGGCCTCGATCGCCGCGAGCAGGTCGAGCCGGTCGAGGAGCTTGGCCGTGCGCGCGAGCTCGCGCAGCACGTCGCCCCACGCGGCGGCGGCGCGGGCCCCGGCGGGGCCGCCCGCAGGGGGCACCCACGCCAGCGCGATCGCGCGGCGCATGTCGTCGGCCCACGCGGCGCCCTCACCGGTCACCGCGTCGAGCGCGTCGAGCGCGCCGCTCCCCTGCCCCGCGGACGCCATCGCCGCGGCGTCGCGCAGCCGGACGAGGTCGGGGGGGAGCGGGGGCGCGGCCGCGCCGCGCTGCTCCTTGTCGTCGTCCTTGGCGTTGCCACGCGCGGCGAGCGCGTCGAGCGCGCCGAGGTCGCGGGTCTCGACGGCCATGCGGAGCAGCGCCGCCGCGGCGGCGCGGTCGCCCGCGGAGAGCCCGCGCGCGAGCGCCTGCCGCGCGTCGTCGCGCCGCCCCTCGGCGAAGGCGAACGCGGCGGCCCAGGTCGGCTCGTCGAGCGCGCCCGCGGCGCGGACGACGCGGCGCACGCGGTCGACGACGAGCACGTCGCGGGAGGCGGCGACCAGGGCGGCGCAGAGCTCGGCCGCGCCGGGGACGTCGAGCACGAGCGCCCGCAGCCCGAGGTCGAGCGCCCGCCCCACCACGGCGGGCGGCAGGGCCGCCGCGGAGGAGCCCGCCGCGGGGAACCCCGCCGCGGCGCTCGCCTCGGCCAGCGCGAGCCGGGCGAGCACGAGGGCGGCGCGCCCCTCGATCGCGGTGGGCTCGCCGAGGATCTCCGCGGCGGCGCGCGCGCCGTCGAGATCGCCGTACGCGAGCGCGCACTCGGCGCGGCGGAGGGCCACGTCGCGGTCGGGCACGGTGGTGAGCGGCGCCGGGATGCGGTCGAGCCAGCGCTGCGCGCGGGCCGGGTCGCCCGCGGCGAGGTCGAGGTCCGAGAGATCGAGCAGCGCGAGGCGCGCCGCGTCGCGCTCCTCCGGCGCCGACGTGGCCCGCTCGAGCGCGTCGCGCGCGCCGTCCCAGCCGATGCGCTGCCCCGCGCGGCCGAGGCGGAGCCACACGTCGGCGCGCCACGGGACGCGCTTCGCGAGATCCGTGAGCGAGGCGACGACCTCCTGGTCGAGCCACGCGTCCTCCGCGGCGTCGGCCCAGAGCGCCAGCCCGACCGCCGAGTCGGGCAGCACGGAGAGGATGGTGCGGGCGTGCTCGCGGGCCTCGAGGGGCATGCCCTTCGCGAGCGCGGCCTCGGCGGCGCTGCGCTCGTTCTCGAGGCCGAGGGCGAGGATCTCGACCCGCCCGAAGAACCGGTTCAGCGCCTCGACGAGCCTCGCCATGGGCGGGATGAAAGCCTTCCGGGAGGGCGGTCGTCCAGGAAGAAGCGAAGGCCGGAGCGGCGGGCGGCCAGGCTCCGATCTGGCCCGAGGCTCCCCCGGGGAGCCTCGGTGGAGGTCTCGACCTGGGCGGGGCCTCAAAAACGAGCGGACCGCCAGGTCTGGGCCCAGGTCAGCCGTCTGGCGACGAGCGCTCGGACAGATCTCGACCTGGGCGAGGCCTCGAAAACGAGGGGACCGCCAGGTCCGGACCCAGCTCAGGATCTGGCGACAAGCGCTTTGCCAGGTCTCGACCTGGACCAGACCTTGAAAACGAGGGAGCCGCCAGGTCTGGGCCCTGCTCAGGATCTGGTGACGGGCGCTTTGCCAGGTCTCGACCTGGACCAGACCTTGAAAACGAGGGGGACCGCCAGGTCTGGGCCCATTCAGGATCTGACCACCAGCGCTCGGCCAGGTCTCGACCGGACCGAGCCCGGAACGTGAGCGCCTGTTGTTAGAGTGGACCTGTGCCGGCAGACATCGTTACAGGGCGCGTCGACGCGCTGATCGTCACCGCGCTGCAGGACGAGCTCGAGGCGGTCCTCGCGCTCGGCGAGGGCGGTCGAGACGGCTGGCGGGAGGCGCGGGATCCGGGCGGGTTCCCGTACTACGTCCGCGACGTCCCGAACGACCGCGGCGAGCCGCTCCGCGTCGCCGCTGCGTGGTCGGGCCGGATGGGCGAGAGCGCTGCGGCGGCGAGGGCGCAGGGGCTCATCGAGGAGCTCGATCCGGGGTGCCTCGCGATGTGCGGCATCTGCGCCGGCAAACGCGGCGAGGTGTCGCTCGGCGACGTCATCGTCGCCGACCGGGTCTACAGCTACGACGAGGGCAAGCGCGTCGCCCACCCCGGCGGCGAGGGCGCGTTCTTCCACGATATCGAGACGTACAACCTCGAGCGCACGTGGAACATGGATGCCGCGCTCTTCGCGCGCGAGTTCGAGCGGCAGGCGGCGTTCGCGGCCGAGCGCCCGCCGTCGAAGCCGTCGCAAGCGTGGTGGCTCCGGCACGCGCTCTACGAGAGCCAGGTGGAGGGGGGACCGCCGCCCGTCTCGCGGCCGGAGCGCGCGGCGCGGTGCCCGGGCTGGACCGAGCGCATCGGCGAGCTGGAGGCGGCGGGCGTGCTCCGCATCGGCGACGGCGGCCTCGAGCTCACGGAGGCGGGCGTGGCGCAGGTCCGCCGGGATCGCCTGCTCCACCCGGACGGCCCGCCGCCGGCCCGGCCGTTCCGCGTGCACATCGGCCCGATCGCCACGGGGAAGGCGGTGCAGGAGGACGCGGGGCTGTTCGAGGGGCTGAAGCCGATCGGGCGGAAGGTGCTCGGCGTCGAGATGGAGGCCGCGGCGATCGGCTACGTCGCGGAGCGCCTCGGGCGGCGGTCGATCATCGCGAAGGCCGTCTCGGATCACGCCGATCACGACAAGGACGACAGCTTCCGCGCGTTCGCGTGCCGCGCCTCGGCGGAGTTCCTCGTCGCGTTTCTGAGGCGCTTTCTTCCGCCTGCGCGCGCCGAGCACGCCGGGCGGGGCCCGAGGCTGCGCCGCCTCCCGGCGAGCGCGCGGGGCGGCCACGCGAGTCCGCACGGCGACGACATCCTCCTGCCAGGGGAAGGGCGCAGCGACGACTTCCTCTCGCGGGTCGAGCGCGTGTGCAGGCTCCGCGAGCCCGAGGGGGTGAAGATCGAGTGGTTCGACGCGCCCCTCCCCTTCGGCGTCTACCTTCGCGTCTCGGTCAACGAGGGCGGCATCGTCCGGATCGCGCCGCTGGCGGCGCTCGAGAGCGGCATCTCGACCGAGGCGGTCTCCGCGTTCATCGAGAGCATCGACGCCTCGTACCGGCGCGAGGATCCCGGCCTCGTGTCCACGCTGGTCTACGGCGGCGAGCCCGCGCCGGAGGAGCTCGTGCGTTACGCGAGCGCGCGGCGCGTGCGCCTCGTGCGGTTCCTCGAGTACCAGGGGCTCATCGATTTCCGCGGCTACCTGGCGTGGCAGAACGCGAGCCTCGAGCGGGACCTCACGTATCCGCCGGATCTCTACGTCGACCAGCGCGTCGCGCTCACGACGGGCCAGGAGGAGGCGGTGCGCGAGCGCGCGCTCGACGCCATCGCAGAGCTGCTCGACTCGGAGCACAGCCGGTTCGTGCTGGTGCTCGGCGACTTCGGTACGGGCAAGACGTTCCTCCTGCACGAGCTCGCGCGGCGAATGGGCAAGGCGGGCGGCCCGCTGACGCCGGTGCTCATCGAGATGCGCGCGCTGGAGAAGGCGCGCGACCTGAACGCGCTCATCGCGCAGCACCTGGCGCTCGCGGGGCTCGGCAAGATCGATCTGCCCGCGTTCCGGCACATGCTGGCCGAGGGGCGGATCGTGCTCCTGTTCGACGGCTTCGACGAGCTCGCCTTCCGCGTGACGTACGACCGCGCGGTCGAGCACTTCGACACGCTGATCCAGGCGGCGCAGGGCAAGGCGGCGAAGGTCGTGGTCACGAGCCGGAGCCAGCACTTCATCTCGGAGCAGCAGGTGAGGTCGGCGCTCGCGGAGAAGGCCGCGCTCTTGCCCGGCTACCGGCTCGCGCGGCTCTTGCCGTTCACCGAGGCGCAGATCCGCAGGTTCCTCCTCAACCGGCTCGGCGGCGAGGAGGCGGCCGACGCGCGCATGCGGCTGCTCGCGGACGTGAAGGATCTGCTCGGCCTGTCGGCGAACCCTCGGATGCTGGGGTTCATCGCCGAGATCGAGGAGACGCAGCTGCGGCAGGCGAAGTCGGGCGACGGGGAGATCACCTCGGCGGGGCTGTACAAGCTGCTCCTGGATCGGTGGCTCGTCTGGGAGTACGAGCGCGCGCACCCGAAGGGCGCGCAGCCGGGGCTGTCAGTGGCACAGCGGTGGCGGGCGGTGACGGAGCTCGCGACCCGGCTGTGGCAGCGGACGGAGCAGAGCGTGAACGTGCGCGAGCTGCCGGCGGAGCTCATCGCAGCGCTGCAGGCGCTCGGCAGGCACGAGCTCGATGTCGGGGTGACGGCGCACCAGATCGGATCGGGGACGCTGCTCGTGTGGGACGACCAGGAGAACTTCCGGTTCATCCACCAGTCGGTGCTCGAGTGGCTCGTGGCGCGAGAGGCGGCCGAGGAGGTGCAGCGCGCCGGCGAGGTTTCGGCGCTCGCGCAGCGGGAGGTGAGCGATCTGATGGCCGACTTCTTCGGAGCGCTCGCGGGAAGGGAGGCGGCGGAGCGGTGGGCGCGGAAGGCGCTCGGCGGGGCGTGGGGGACGGTGGCGGCGGCGAACGCGCTGCGGATCGACGGGCGGATGGGGCTCGGGGTGAGCGAGCGGATGAACCTCGCGGGGGCGGACCTGCGAGGGCAGGACCTCTCGGGGAAGGACCTGAGCGGCTGCGACCTCCGGGGGGCGGATCTACGGGAAGCCAAGCTCGTGAGGGCGAACCTGAGCGGCGCGCTGATGGCGAGGGCGCTGCTCGACGGGGCGGACCTCACCGGGGCAAACCTCACCGGGGCGGATCTGACGGGGGCGACGGCAATCCGGGGGCGCCTTGTAGGCGCGGATCTGACGGGGGCGACGCTCGCCTCGACAAGGCTGCGCGGGGCGAAGCTCGTGGGGGCGCGGGGGGCGCGGTTCGACGGGTGCGATACGTTCGGCGCGGCGATGCCGGAGGCGGCGAGGTTCGAGCCGGCCTGGGTGCAAGGGAGCCGGTGCAATGCCGTGGCGATCAGCCCCGATGGAACCCTGCTCGCATCGGGTCACTCCCACGGGATCGTGCTGTGGGACATGGCGACCGGGAGCGCGCTGCGCACGCTGAACGGCCACACCGACTGGGTCACGAGCGTCGCCTTCAGCCCTGACGGGGACACGCTCGCGTCCGGCTCGGACGATTGCACCGTCCGGCTCTGGGACGTGTCGACTGGCAACGTGCTCTGCGTATTCCAGGGGCACAGTCTCTCCGTGAAGAGCGTGACGTTCAGCCCAGACGGCGAGACACTGGCTTCCGGCTCGTCGGACCTCACCGTTCGGCTCTGGCAGCTAGCCACATTCAGACAGATCGCCGTGCTCCACGGCCACCGGGATGGAGTGATGGCCGTGAAGTTCCGCCCCGACGGCGAGACGCTGGCCTCCGGCGCGTACGACACCATCATTCGGCTCTGGCAGGTCTCGACAGGCGACATGCTTGGCGCGCTGAGCGGCCATCGGGCTGGCGTGCTCAGCGTCGCCTTCAGCCCCGACGGCGAGATGCTGGCCTCCGGTTCCGTGGACTACGACATTGGCCTCTGGCACATGTTGAGCGGCGAGACGCTGCAGATGCTGCACGGCCACGCGCGACACGTGAGAAGCGTCGCGTTCAGCCCCGACGGCGCGACGCTCGCCTCTGGCTCAGGAGACGGAGCCGTGCAGCTGTGGAATCGTTCAGGCGTCGCGTACCACGCGCTCGAGGGCCACTCCGCCGGCGTGACGAGCGTCGCCTTCAGCCCCGATGGCTCGACGCTCGCCTCTGGTTCGAAAGACAGCACGGTGCGGCTGTGGCACGTGTCGACGGGCGGCGTCTCGCGCGTGCTGGAAGGACAGCCGAGCATGCCCATGGTCATGGGCTTGAGCGGCGATGGCGCGACGCTCGCGCTCGGCTCCGAGGACTTTGGCGTTCATCTCTGGCGGATGTCGACATGGAGTGCGCTTCCGCCGTTCATGGATCGCGGCATCTCCTCGGCGAAGCTGGCCTTCAGCCCTGACGGCACGACGCTGGCGTTCGCATCGCGAGACCACACGGTCCGGCTCCGGAGGCTCGGCGTAGTCGGCCCGGCGCGCGTGTTGAAGGGGCACTGTCCTAGCATCACGGATATCGCCTTCAGCCATGACGGGGACATGATCGCATCAGGGTCGCGCGACGGGACAGTGCGACTCTGGCGCACCGAGACGGCGGGGCTGCTTCGCGTGATGGACGGTCACGACGATGGGATCAGCAGCGTGGCGTTCAGCCCCGATGGCGTGACGCTGGCCTCGGGCTCGATCGATCGGACCATCCGACTCCGGAGGGTGGACGGCGAAGGCGCAGCGCGCGTGCTGGAAGGTCATCGATATGGCGTGCAGAGCGTGGCGTTCAGCCCTGATGGCGCGACGCTGGCCTCGGGATCCGACGACACCACCGTGCGGCTCTGGCCGCTCGCCCAGGGCGGCCAGCCACGCGAGCTGCACGGCCATGCCGGCAGGGTGAAGTGCGTGACCTTCAGCCCCGACGGTGCATGGCTCGCATCGGGCTCCGATGACTGGAGCGTTCGCCTCTGGCGCATGTCCAGCAACGACAGGGCGCTCGTTCTCCTGGGGCACACCGGCGAGGTCGTGAGCGTGGCCTTCATGCCGGATGGCGACACGCTGCTCTCCTGCTCCACCGACGGCGCTGTCCGCTTCTGGGACCTGCGTACCGGCGCTTGCCTCGCCATGCTCCTCAAGCTCCCCGAGGGCTGGGTCGCCTTCCGCCCCGACGGCCGCTACAAGCTCGGCGGCAACATCGCGGGCGGCTTCTGGCACATCGTCAACCTCTGCCGCTTCGAGCCGGGCGAGCTCGATGCGCTCGTCCCCGGCCTCCGCATCCCGGACGACGAGCCGTTGCTCCCCGCGACGCCTGCGCTCGGCCGGGGCTGAGCGCGGATTGCCGGGCTGGCAGCCCGAACGACTACGGCACCTTGTCGATCGCCTCGATCACGATCCCGCCGAACCGGCCCTCGTCGGCGCGGCACCTCACGCCCCGGATGACGCATGCGTGGCTGTCCCGAGGCTCGCCGGTATCCGCGTAGCGCGCCCCGAAGCCGCCGCCGAACGACGTGTTGAAGAACTCGAGAGGCCGCCCGGCCTCGTCCGTGGCCTCATGCTTGCAAAGCCCGCACACCGCGCGCGGGTGGCGTGGCCACAGGTCCAAGGGATCGCCGCAGATCGGGCAGCCGTGCGTCCCATCCGGCATCCCGCTCCCGTCGGCGGTCACGAGGCGCGCGCCGCGCTCGCCCGCGGCGGACCGGTACGGGCCGCTGATCCCCGCGATGCTGGCGCGGTCCTCGCTCGCGACCGCGAACAGGCCGGCGCCGGCGAGGGTGAGCGCTTCGATCGCCGCCGCGAAGCCGGGCCGGTCGCCGATGTCCTCCCCGCGATCCTCGTGCCAGGACGCGATCTCGACGCGTTCCCGGCTGGACCAGGCATCGATCGCTGCGCGCTGCTCCGCGGCGGAGGCGCACGTGGCGTCCGTGGAGATGCGGACGTAGGCGACGGCGAGCCCGGGGCTGCCGCGCTTGAACCGGCGAGCTGTCATCCGGGATGAGAGAATCCTGGACGGCGACGGTTGTCCAGCGTCCAGCCGGCCGTGGTCGCGGATAGCTCGCCCCCGATCGGCGCGCGGCAGTGGCAGAGATTCGCCGCGCTGGCAGCACGGATTGTTGGCCCCGATCTGGACAGGCCTGTAGACGGCGCACGATGGGCTCGACCCGGACGGCCTGGCACGTGCTGCTCGTCGCATTGCTCAACCAACGGGGCTCGCGCCGGTTCGAGGTGCGCAGCGAGGTGCCGCTCTCGAACGAGCCGCTCCGCGCCGATTACCTGTTGCTGCGCCGGAGCGCGGGGCCGAGCGAGCCCGCGGGCACGCTGAAGAAGCTCTGGGACCTCTTGCCCAGGGACACCATCGTCGAGTTCAAGAGCATCGGCCGGCCTTACCGAAGGCGCAACCTCGACCGGCTGTGCAGCTACCTGCACCTGTACTGCGCCGACGAGCCGGAACGGATCGAGCGGCGGAGCGACCTGTGCGGCGTGCTGCTCGTCCCGTCGCGCACCAGGTCGCTCGACGCGGATGTGGCCGAGCTCGGCATGGAATGGGGCGACCTCGGCGGCGGCTACTGGCGGGTCGAGGGCGGGGCGTTCGCGCTGCTCATCGTCGAGATCGACGCAGCGGCGGAGGCAGAGGACGACGATCTGCTACGCTTGTTCGGCACGGCGAGGCCCGGACCGTCGAGGCCCGAAGGTGGCTCTCGCAGCAGCTTGGAGCCGAGGAGATCGCCATGGAAATTCATGAATTGGAGGGCTTCGACGAGGTTGTCCGCAAGCTCCTGGCCACCCTCCCTCCCGAGCGGGTGCTGTCGGCGTACGCCCCGGAGCAGCGCATGGCCGGGCTGCCGCCCGAGCAGCGCATGGCCGGGCTGCCGCCCGAGCAGCGCATGGCCGGGCTGCCGCCCGAGCAGCGCGTGGCGGGGCTGCCGCCCGAGCAGGTGTTGCTGGCGTTGCCGGACGAAGTGCTCCACGCCCTGTCCGACTCCTACCTCGACACGCTCTCGGCGGAGACGCGCGCCGCCATCCGCGCGCGCATCGGACGGTAGGGCGGCAGCTCGGCTGACCGCGCGCGCAGGCGCACACTGGGAGAGTCTCGGCTCTCGCGCGGTGAGCCCTCGCCGGGCATTCGCTGCGTCCGGGTAGACTCCGGACCGATGCTCCTCCCGCCGAGAACGACAGGCCTCGCCGCGCCCGTGGGCACCCTGCGCCCGTGGCCCTCCGTGCTGGCGACGTGGGGCCCTGGAGAGCGGAGCACGCTGCACGCCCACCATTGCTGGCACCTCGTGCTGGCGCTCGACGGGGAGCTCCAGATCCAGACGGCCGACAGGGGCGCGTTTCAGCCGGGAGGCGCCGTCCTCACGGCCCCGCACACCGCGCACGCGATCGACGCGTCGGGCGCCCGTGTGCTCATCGTGTTCATCGAGCCGGAGAGCGACGTCGGCGATGGGCTCACCCAGGCGCTCGGGGCGTCGCCCATCGAGGTCATGGGCAGCGAGATGGCGGATCGGCTGCGGTCGCGCATCGCCGATCGCGGAGAGGCCGGGCTCTCGGCGGCGCTGCCCGGCGTGTTCGAGGCGCTGGGGATCGCGGTCCCGCCCTCCTCGCCGAGGCCGAGGCACCCCGGGGTCCAGCGGGTGCTGCGCCACCTGCGGGCGAGCGCCGGAGACGCGGACACGTCGCTCGAAGCCCTGGCCGGCATCGCGCGGCTCTCGCCGGGGCGGTTCATGCACGCCTTCACGGAGAGCGTCGGCGTGCCGCTGCGCCCATACCTCCTGTGGCTCAAGCTGGAGCGCGCCGGGGAGGCGATCGCCGGCGGCGCGGCGCTCTCGGAGGCCGCCAGCGCGGCCGGCTTCGCGGACGCGGCGCACATGACCCGGACCTTCCGCCGGATGTTCGGGGTGAGCCCCTCCGATCTGAGACGCCGTAGCCAGCTCGTTCAAGACGGGTGAGGAGCGGGTCGCCACCTTGAGGGCATGGCACCTCTCCTCGTTCTCTCGATCTCGTTCGCGCTGTTCGTTGTCCTCGGGCGCCTCGGCGTCAGGCACCTCGGGAGCTGGGTGACGTGCTTGCGGTACGCCCTCGCGGCCATGTTCCTGCTGACCGGATCGGCCCACTTCGGGAGCCGGCGCGCCGAGCTCGCGGCAATGGTGCCGCCGGCGCTGCCCTACCCCGAGCTCCTCGTGGCCGCGACGGGGGTCCTGGAGATCGCAGGCGCGGCGGCGCTCCTGGTTCCGCGGCTCGCGCCGTGGGCGGCTGCGGGGCTGACGGTGCTGCTCGTGGCGATGTTCCCTGCGAACGTGTATGCGGCGCGCGCGGGGCTCAGCCTGGGCGGCAGCCCGGTGACGCCGCTCGGGCCGCGAACGGTGATGCAGATCGTGTTCGTCGGCGCGACGGTCGCCGTGGCGATCGGCGCTCGTGGCGGGGAGCGGACGAAGCGTGAACGATCTCGGGGTGCGCTGCGCGGCGCGCCAGGCGCTGCCAATCGAGGCGACCGCACCAGCGGGGTGATGGGTTAGCTCAGGTCGTCTCCCAGTCCTCCAGGCGGAGCTTCGTAACGCGGGAGAACTCGGAGATGTTGTGCGTCACCAACGTGAGATCGTGTGCGAGCGCGATCGCGGCGATGAGCAGGTCGTTGGCTCCGATGGCCTGTCCGCGTCCCTCGAGATCAGCTCGAATCACGGCGTACCTCTCTGCGGCTACGTCGTCGAACGAGAGCGATCTGTAGCGAGCGAAGAAGGTTCGCTGAACGGCGAGGTTCCGTTCGCGCCGCGCGCTTCGCTCCGACCCGTAGAACATCTCCGCCTTGACGACGCTGCACACGCAGATGTCTTCATCGGGTGTGTCGGTCAGGCGATCGATGAGCGCCTGCGACCGTTGGTTGAGGAATCGGATGCAGGTGTTGCTGTCGAGGAGGTACTTCATTCGATCGGCAGCCGGGTCTCGAGGAGCGGCTGTACGGGACGCGCGATGGGATCATCGGACAAGGCGCCGGCCAGCGCCTCGAGCTCGGCCCGCTTCTTCTCCAGCGCCTCCGGCGCGATTTGGGGGGCATCGATCTCCTGCCAGACGAGCACGACCTCGACTCGACGGTGAGGGGCGCCGACCTCCAGGTCAACGCGCACTGTGCCTTGCTCGTCGCTCTCGTACAGCTTGCGAACCGTGTTCATCCAGGGTGCTCCTCCGGAACGAGCGGATAGGGTGATCTTTCTAGCACGTGGAGCCGGCGATGAGGCAGCAGGCTCAACGCGGCCGCTACCGTCGCTTCTCCTCGCGCCGGGTTTGACGTTCGGATCGCTGGGACCGGCGCTGCCGCGGATCGAAGGGGGACGCGGAGACGCTCTGCCGCTCGCGTCAACGAGGAGGTCGTCTGTTAGACTTCCGCCGTGGCGAGAGACCTCATCGACTTCGGCATCGAGCGCAGCCGCCACGAGCACTTCTTCGGTCGTGAGGACGTCCTCTCGGCCATCGATCGCCACCTCGACGGCGCGGGCGCGGCGGGCCGCTGGGTGCTCGTCACGGGCACGCCCGGCATGGGCAAGAGCGCGATCCTGTCGCGATGGCTAGACGCAGAGGAGCAGCGCGGCCACAGGGCGCCGCACCACTTCCTGCGGCGCGACGTCATGGACTGGGATCGCCCCGAGGCGGTCGCGCGCTCCCTCTCGGCGCAGATCGAGGCGTTCTACCCGGCGCAGAGGGACCCCGACGCGCAGCCCGAGAGCCGGCTCATCGAGCTCCTGGCGAAGGTCTCCAAGCACGAGCTCGTCCCCCGAGGCGAGCGCCTGGTGCTCGTCGTCGACGGCCTCGACGAGGCGCGGAGCGACGGCGCCGGGCAGAACCCGCTGCCGGGCTTCCTACCGTACGCGCTGCCGCCGCGCGTGCACGCGCTCTGCGCCTCCCGCCCGCAGTACCCGCACCTCGGGTGGCTGGAGAGCCGCGGCAACGTGCGGCGCATCGATCTCGACGCGCCCGCGTGGGCGGGCTCGAACTCGACGCGCCCGCGTGGGCGGGCTCGAACGAACGGGCCTGCCGCGCGTTCTGGGCCGACCAGGCGCCGCGGTTCACGCCGCGGCTCGACCCGAGGCTCGTCGAGGAGGCGATCGCGCGGGCGGAGGGGAACCTGCTCTATGCGGTGAAGCTCAGGGAATGGCTCGAGGAGCAGCCTGTCGAGCAACGACGCGTGGAGCGCCTGCCCCGCGGGCTGAGCGGCTTCCTGGAGCAGATCTGGCAGCAGCTCCGGAGTCTGCCGCGTGAGCAATTCGGGCTCGTCGCGAACGGGCTCGGGCTGATCTGCGCGGCGCGGGAGGCGCTGCCGCTCGAGGAGATCGAGGCAGCGTGGGGGTGGAGCGACGTGGAGGCCTGGGAGGACTTCCTGCGCACAGCGCGGGCGCTGCTCCTGGAGGAGCCGGCGTCGTGGCGTGGCGCGCGGGCGTACCGGCCGTATCACGAGGCGTTTCGCGCCTTTGTCGCGGAGAAGCTCGGGGCGAAGCGCATGGCCGAGCTGCATCGGCGGCTCCTGGAGACGACGGCGCGGTGGCCGGTGGCCGAGGGGGAGAGCGAACTCCGGAGGCGCTATGCTGCACGCCACGCGATCGCACATGCGCTTGCGGCGAGCGAGCGGGCGAAGGTGCGGGGGCTCTGCCGGGACCTCGGGTTGCTGGAGGCGCTCTGCCGCGAGGATGGGTCGGCTGCGCTCGAGGATACGCTGAGCCTCGGCGCGAAGGAGCTCGGGGACGGCGAGGTCGACCTGCTGCACCGGGCGGTGCGGGCCGAGTCGCACTGGCTCCGCGAGGCGCCGGAGGCGCTGCCGGAGCTGGTCTACAACCGGCTGCGCTCGGCCGGATGGGAGGCGGAGCGAATCGCGCGCACGCTGCGGTTCCCGCGCGGCCTGCCGAAGATCCGGCTGCGGCATCCGGTACGGATGTGGACCGGAGGGGAGCGCACGCTGTACGGCCACTCCGGTCGGGTCAATGCCTGCGCACTCAGCCCCGATGGCCAGCGCCTGGATACAGTGCGCGGAGGCAGTCCATTCATCAGCGTGGCTGTATCGCAACAGCTCCTCTGCGCCGGCGACGCAAACGGCAATATCTGGCATCTCTACTTCATGGCCTCGGCACCTCGCGAGAAAGGTCTGCCAACGACGAAGCCCATCCGCCTCTTCTTCAGTTACTCCCACAGGGATGAGGCCCTCCGCGACGAGCTGGAGAACCATCTCGCGCTCCTCAAGCGCGAGGACCTCCTCCAGACCTGGCACGACCGCCGCATCGGCGCCGGTGACGAGTGGTCTGGCCAGATCGACAGGAACCTTGACGAAGCCGAGGTGTTCCTCCTCCTCGTCAGCGCCGACTTCCTCGCCTCCGACTACTGCTTCGACAAGGAGATGAAGCGCGCCCTCGAGCGGCACGACGCCGGCCAGGCCCGCGTCATCTCGGTCATCCTTCGGGAGACCGACTGGCATGGCGCGCCCTTCACCAGGCTCCAGGCGCTGCCCAGGGATGGTAGACCGGTCACCAGCTGGCAGAACCGCGACGAGGCCTGGACCGACGTGGTGAAAGGCATCCAGCACGCGATCGAGGCGCTTCGACGACGCGCCGAGTAGCTTCCCGGGACGTTCGTCTGGTGCACACCGCGCGGCCGCTCGATGCAGCGACGCCGTGAACGACGCTCGAAACGAGGCGGACCGAGATACGATGGGCGCACCGACGCCCTTCAAGGAGCACGCGATGTCCGACGCGATCACGACGACGCAGGCTGAGCCGATCGACGACGAACGGTACCCGGCCTTCCTCGAAGCCATCCGCGCCCGCTTCGGCGAGGTGACCGCCGGCGGCGCGCGCCTCTTCACCACGGACGCCGCCGGCCTCTTCGACGCGTTCCTCGACGGGCTTCGCGCGGATCGGCGCCAGCACTACACATGCAGCGCGTGCCGCCGCTTCGTCGAGCGCTTCGGCGGGCTGGTGAAGGTCGCGCCCGATGGGACCGCAACGTCAATCGCGTGGGCCCCCGATGCAGCGCCGCCGTTCTTCCGGACGTCCGTCGAGGCCATGGCGCTCCTCGTCGCGCGCGCGAAGGTGACCGGCGTCTTCCTCTCCGACGAGCGCACGTGGGGGATGCCGAGCAACAAGAGCCAGAAGCCGCCCTTCTCCTGGAAGCACATGGCCGTCGCGCCCGGGCGGGAGCTCGTCTTCAAGCCGTCCGCCGTGCAGACCACCTCGCAGGTCGTGGCCGAGAAGCTCCAGGACTACGGCACCCTCTGCCGAGGGCTCGCCGAGTTCCCGCTCGAGGTCGTGAGGCAGGCGCACACCCTCCTGACCACCGGGAACCTCTACCGCTCGGAGAAGTGCATCGGCGTGGCCAAGTGGCTGCTCGACCTGCATGAGGCGCGCGCGGCGACGAAGAACCCCGTCGCCCGCGACAACCTCACATGGCTCGCCGCGGCGACCGCGCCGGCCGGGTTCTGCCACGTGCGCAGCGGCATGATCGGCACCCTCCTGGAGGATATCCAGGCCGGGCTCGGCTTCGCCGACATCAAGGCGAAGTTCGACGCCAAGATGCACCCGCTCCTCTACCAGCGCCCCCAGGCGGCGCCGAGCGCCGGCAACATCGCGCAGGCCGAGGCCATCGTGCAAAAGCTCGGCTCGGCCGGCGCGCTGGAACGCCGGTTCGCCAGGCTGGAAGACATCCAGGCGCTGTGGAAGCCGAAGGCGGGTGCGCCCCAGGAGCGGGGCGGCGGCGTCTTCGGCCACCTGAAGGCCAAGATCACCACGGCCGCAGCGTCCGTGGAGCAGCCGCCGGTCATCATGACCTGGGAGAAGTTCCAGCGGACCGTGCTCGCGGACGCGGAGCGCATCGAGTTCTTCGTGCCCGAGCAGAACGCGTCGTACGCAGCGCTGGTGACGGCCGCGAACCCTGATTCGCCGCCCATCCTCCAGTGGGATCGCGAAGAGAAGCGGAACCAGGTGAGCTGGTACATGTACGTCAAGGGCTCGCCGGCGAGCGCGTGGAACCTGAAGGCGGGGCAGTTCCAGGACGTCACGGCGATCGCGCTGCAGCCGACGATGTGGGACGGCCCGGACAAGTACCCGCACCAGGGCCAGTCGGTCTTCTTCCTCCTCGACGGCGCGCGAGACGTGAACCACGAGCGCAGCGGCGGCTTCTTTCCGGAAGACCTGCGAAGCGAGTACCACGGCATCCGCGCCACCATGGAGGCGTACGCGAAGAACGCGACCATCGCGGGAGCCAAGGAGGCGTCAGCCTGCGGCATCAAGCTCCAGAAGAGCGCCGGCAAGTGGGATTACCTCTTCCGCGTCACCACGAAGAACGGGCGGGTTACCTACAAGCTCGACCGCTGGGACTGAGGCTCGGGGACCGGGACATCCGCGCGAATCCCTCCCTCGAGACGCTCTCGGCGAAGGCGCGCGCCACCGTCCGCGCGCGCATCGGACGGTAGGGGCCGCAGATCGGGGATCCTGCGGGCGCCGCGCCATCCGCGGACGGGTGCCGGGAGCGCGGACACGCCGCTCGAAGCCCTGGTCCGCATCGCGCGGCGCTCGCCGGGCGGGGCATGCGCGCTGTTAGACTGGCGCCGTGGCGAGAGACCTCATCGACTTCGGCATCGAGCGCAGCCGCCACGAGCACTTCTTCGGTCGTGAGGACGTCCTCTCGGCCATCGATCGCCACCTCGACGGCGCGGGCGTCTCGGGCCGCTGGGTGCTCGTCACGGGCGGGCCCGGCATGGGCAAGAGCGCGATCCTCTCGCGATGGCTCGACGTGCAGGAGCAGCGCGGCCACAGGGCGCCGCACCACTTCCTCCGGCGCGACGTCATGGACTGGGATCGCCCCGAGGCGGTCGCGCGCTCCCTCTCGGCGCAGATCGAGGCGCTCTTCCCGGCGCAGAGGGACCCTGAGGCGCGGCCGGAGAGCCGGCTGATCGAGCTCCTGGCGAAGGTCTCCAAGCACGAACTCGCCCCCCGAGGCGAGCGCCTGGTGCTCGTCGTGGATGGCCTCGACGAGGCGCGGAGCGACGGTGCCGGACAGAACCCGCTGCCGAGCTTCCTGCCGTATGCGCTGCCGCCGCGCGTGCACGCGCTCTGCGCCTCGCGCCCGCAGTACCCGCACCTCGCGTGGCTGGAGAGCCGCGGGAACGTCCGGCGCCTCGATCTCGACGCGCCCGCGTGGGCGGGATCGAACGAGCAGGCCTGCCGCGCGTTCTGGGGCGATCAGGCGCCGCGGTTCACGCCTCCGCTCGACCCGAGGCTCGTCGAGGAAGCGGTCGCGCGGGCGGAGGGGAACCTCCTCTATGCGGTGAAGCTCAGGGAATGGCTCGAAGAACAGCCGGTCGAGCTGCGGCGCGTGGAGCGCCTGCCTCGCGGACTGAGCGGGTTCCTAGAGCAGATCTGGCAACAGCTTCGGAGCCTGCCGGGCGAGCAGTTCGGGCTGGTCGCGAGCGGGCTCGGGCTGGTGTGCGCAGCGCGCGAGGCGGTGCCGATCGAGGAGATCGATGCGGCGGGGGGCTGGAAGAACGTGGAGACCGGGGAGGACTTCCTTCGCGCCGCGCGGACGCTGCTCCTGGAAGAGCCGGCGTCGTGGCGCGGCGCGCGGGCGTACCGGCCGTACCACGAGGCGTTTCGCGCCTTCGTCGCGGAGAAGCTCGGGCCGAAGCGCATGGCCGAACTGCACCGGCGGCTGCTGGAGACGACGGCGCGGTGGCCGACGGGAACGAGGGAGAGCGATTTCCGGAAGCGGTATGCTGCGCGCCATGCGCTCGCACACGCGCTCGCGGCGGGCGAGCGGGAGAAGATGCGGGGCCTGTGTCGGGATCTCGGGCTGCTGGAGGCGCTCTGTCGCGAAGATGGGCCTTCGGCGCTCGAGGATGCGCTGCGCCTGAGCGCGAAGGAGCTCGGAGATGGCGAGATCGACCTGCTCTATCGGGCGGTGCGGGCCGAGTCGCACTGGCTCCGCGAAGCACAGGAGGCGCTGCCGGAGCTGGTCTACAACCGGCTGCGCTCGGCCGGGTGGGAGGCGGAACAAATTGCGCGGACAGTGCAGTTCCCGCGTAGCCTGCCGAAGATCCGGCTGCGGCATCCGGTACGGATGTGGACTGGAGAGGAGCGCACACTGCACGGCCACTCCGGTCGGGTCAATGCCTGCGCGATCAGCCCCGACGGCCAGCGCATCGTCTCGGCCTCCGACGACAGCACGCTCAAGGCATGGGACCTTGCGACCGGGAAGCTCCTCTCCACCCTCGAAGGCCACGTCTGGTCGGTCAACGCATGCGCGATCAGCCCGGATGGCGAGCGCATCGTCTCGGCCTCCAACGACAGAACGCTCAAGGTATGGGACCTCGCGACCGGGAAGCTCCTCTCCACCCTCGTAGGCCACTTCTGGTCGGTCAATGCATGCGCGATCGGCCCGGATGGCCAGCGCATCGTCTCGGCCTCCAACGACAGGACGCTCAAGGTATGGGACCTCGCGACCGGGAAGCTCCTCTCCACCCTCGAAGGCCACTCCGGTCGGGTCAAGGCGTGCGCGATCAGCCCCGATGGCCAGCGCATCGTCTCCGCCTCCGACGACAAAACGCTCAAGGTATGGGACCTGGCGACCGGGAAGCTCCTCTCCACCCTCGAAGGCCACGTCTGGTCGGTCAATGCATGCGCGATCAGCCCCGATGGCCAGCGCATCGTCTCCGCCTCCGACGACAGGACGCTCAAGGTATGGGACCTCGGGACCGGGAAGCTCCTCTCCACCCTCGAAGGCCATGTTTGGTCGGTCAATGCATGCGCGATCAGCCCAGATGGCCAGCGTATCGTCTCGGCCTCCAACGACAAAACGCTCAAGGTATGGGACCTCGGGACCGGGAAGCTCCTCTCCACCCTCGAAGGCCATTCCGATTCTGTCAAATCGTGCGTGATCAGCCCAGATGGCCAGCGCATCGCCTCCGCGTCCAACGACAAAACACTCAAGGCATGGGACCTCGCGACCGGGCAGAGCCTCTCCACCCTCGTAGGCCACGCCTATGTGGTCAAGTCCTGCGCGATCAGCCCAGATGGCCAGCGCATCGTCTCAGCCTCCAACGACAAAACACTCAAGGTGTGGGACCTCGCGACCGGGCAGAGCCTCTACACCCTCGAAGGCCATTCCGATTCTGTCAATGTCTGCGCGATTAGCCCGGATGGCCAGCACATCGTCTCGGCCTCCTACGACAAGACGCTCAAGGTATGGGGCCTCGCGACCGGGCAGCTCCTCTCCACCCTCGAAGGCCACTCCCATTGGATCAATGCCTGCGCGATCAGTCCGGATGGCCAGCGCATCGTCTCGGCCGCCGACGACAGCACGCTCAAGGTATGGGACCTCGCGACCGGGCAGCTCCGCTCCACCCTCGAAGGCCACTCCAATTCTGTCAATGCCTGCGCATTCAGCCCCGATGGCCAGCGCATCGTCTCGGCCTCACGGGACAGGACGCTCAAGGTCTGGGACGTTGCAACCGGACAGCTCCTCTTGACCCTCGAAGGCCACTCCAAATCGGTCAATGCCTGTGTCATCAGCCCCGATGGCCAGCACATCGTCTCGGCTTCCTACGATAGGACGCTCAAGGTGTGGGGGCAGCACCTCTCCACCCTCGAAGGTCACTCCGATGGGGTCAATGCCTGCGCATTCAGCCCCGATGGCCAGCGCATCGTCTCGGCCTCCAGTGATAGGACGCTCAGGGTGTGGTACCTCGCGACCGGGCAGCTGCTCGCCACCCTCGAAGGCCACTCCGATGGGGTCAATGTATGCGCGTTCAGCCCCGATGGCCAGCGTATCGTGTCGGCCTCCAACGACAGGACACTCAAAATATGGAGAGCTTCTACAGGGGAATGCCTGGAGACAGTGCGCGGATCCTGCTCATTCGTCAGCATGGCTGTTTCGCATGAGCTTCTCTGTGCGGGAGACGCAAACGGCAACCTCTGGCATCTCTATTTCACAACTCCGGCACCAGCTGACCCCGTGAAGAAGGCCATCCGCCTCTTCTTCAGCTATTCCCACGAGGACGAGCCTCTTCGCGACGAGCTGGAGAACCACCTCGCCCTTCTCAAACGCGAGGGTCTCCTCGAGAGCTGGCATGATCGCCGCATCATCGGCGGCGAGGCGTGGGCTGGCCAGATCGACGAGCACCTCGACGAGGCCGACGTGATCCTTCTCCTCGTCAGCGCGAACTTCCTCGACTCGGATTACTGCTTCAACAACGAGATGAAGCGCGCCCTCGCACGCCACGACGCCGGGAAGGCCAGCGTCATCCCGGTCATCCTTCGGCCGACCGACTGGCAAAGCGCGTCATTTGCCAGATTCCAGGTGCTACCCAGGGATGCCAGACCGGTCACCAGCTGGCCGGATCGCCATGAAGCCTGGACCGACGTGGCGAGGGGCATCCGGCGCGCGGTTGAAGCGCTCCGAGGGAAATCCGGGTAGCTCCCAAGGCCAGGTCCCCGGGTGCACCCCTGGCCTTGTCGCGACATGCTGCGTGCCCTGCCGACCAGCCCCCGGCCATGTCTCGACATCCTCGCCTGCCCTGCCGACCAGTCCCCCGCCCATATCGCGATATGCCCGCCTGCCCTGCCGACCAGCCGCCGGGCCATCTCCGACATGCCGACCTGCCCCGCCGACCAGCCGCCGGGCCATCTCCGACATACCGACCTGCCCCGCCGACCAGGCCCCAGGCCATATCCGACATCCTCGCCTGCCCTGCCGACCAGCCCCCGGCCATGGCTCGTCACCGCCCTCGCTCCCCCTCACCGGTACGGCCCGCCCCGCCCCTCCCCCCGCATCTGCCGCGCGAGCGCCAGCATGGGCCGCAACACCTCCCGCGCCGCCGCCGGATCCGCGAGCGGCGCCCCGATCACCACCGCGATCGCGCCCGGCGCCACCGCGACCCCCTCCTCCGCATCCGCAACCCCACCGAGGCGCGCCGCCTGCTCCAGGATCGCCGCTGCGATCCCCTGCTCCGCCGCGTTCCTCGGCCGGGCCGCGCCCTCGATCGGCGGATCCAGCCGCAACGAGACCCGCGTCCTCGCAGGAACGGCCCCCTTGAACAGCGTCTCCAGCTCGAACCGCGCCCCTTCGAGCGTCCCCGAGAGCCGCATCGAACCGACCCGGAGCGCCCCGTCGCTCTCCTCCGCGAAGCGGCGCCACGCGGGCAGCCACGCCGCCATCGCCGCCGGCGGCGGCAGCGCCGCGCCGGCCTCCGCGAGCGCCTGCGCGAGCGCGTTGACCTGCGCCAGGAACGCGTCGAGCGCGTGCTCGTCCGACGCCTCCGCGGCGCTCCACACCCACGCCTCCCTGTCGTCCACGTCGGCCCGATGGAAAGCACGCAGCGCACGCCGGAGCGCAGGCCCGAGCACGGCCAGCACCTGCGCCTCCTCCCGTCCCGCCGCCCGGAAGCGCCGATCGAATCCCTCGTCCCCCGTCTCCAGCCCATCGAGCTCCAGCACGCGCCGCCACTGCACGTCGAGGCGCAACCCCCAGGGCTCCGCGAACCGCACCGTCGCGCCCAGGCCGGCCCTCAACCCCTTCACGGCAGAGGCCACCTCGACGGTGCACCCCGCGCGCACGCCGCGGAGCCGCAGCCCCCGTTCCAGCGAGAGCCCCGCCCGCCGCCCCGCGCGCGCCCAGACCGCGCGCCAGCGATCCGCGCCGATCCGGGGCCGCTTTCCGTCGCGCCCGGTCCGCGGCTCGAACAGGCCGACGATCACCGGCACGCGGTGCCGCACCAGCTCCCCGCCCGCCAGGTGCTCGATCGTCACCTCCAGCGCGTACTCCAGGGCAACCTCGCGGAGGCGGAAGGACGGCGCGAGATCGCCCGGCAGAGAGATGCGGAAAGGCACCTCCGTTCCCTCGGCGATCCCTGTGACATCCTGGAAGAACACGTTCGGGCAGCTCTCGTACGAACCGCTGCGCGCGTTCACCTGCTCCACCCCATTGCCGACCAGCGCGACGCGGAGCCCGAAGGGGTAGCGCCCCGGGAGACCCCCGAAGGCGACGGCCCCGGTCACGATCGCGCCCGGGGTGAGGGTCCGGCCCGGCAGCGACACCTCGACGAACGCGCCGCGCCCCCGGTGGCTCGCGTCGATGAACGGCTCGTCCTCCGGCCGCCGAGCGGACCTGGGCCGGACGAGGACCTCCTGGCTCTCCCGCGCGTCGAGCCACCACGGAATGGAGACGTGCGCGCGGACCTCGCACCGGCACGCCTGGAAGGCGCCGGCGAACGTCGGCGGGAGATCACCAGGCAGCGCGAACGAGACCCGGTAGCGGTGAATCCCCTCGCCGAGCCGCCCCTCCCCGGCCACCTCCTCGCTGAGGAGGAGCAGATCGCGAACCTCGAAGGTCCCCTCGACCGGAACCAGCCGCTCGTGCGTGTGCCGCAGGGCCACGCGCACGAAGTTGATGGGCGTCTTCGCGGCGCTCTCGAGCGAGAGCCCGACGTCGAACGTCTCGCCCGGATGAACGACCCTGGGGAGGCGCAGCGTGATGAAAGGGCGGCTCCTCATCGCCGCCTCCCAGTGTAAACGACCTGGCCGACCGCCCTCCGACGGGGCGTAGCACCGCCCGCTCGCTCGCGGTCAGGAGGTCGCGCCGCCCGCTCGCTAGCGGTAGGATCGACCGGAGGACGACGGCGCAGGCCACCCCGGCGGCGCAGCGGCCGGCGCGCGGACCGCGCAGCGCGCCTCGCCAGGAGCGACGAGCGCGCTCGGCTACTCCGCCGCCTCGCCCAGCCACGCCCGCGCGAGCTCGAGCGTGCGCGCGTTGTCCACGGCCCGCTCCAGGAAGTGCGCCCGGAACGCGCCGTCGCTGATCTTCTCGGCGCGCGCGAGCAGGCGATCGCGCGCCTCGGCGATCGCCTGCGCGGCGTCGGCGCGACGCCCGCAGACCGACAGCGCCTCGGCGTAGACCAGGCGCACCACCGACTCGCCCTCCTCCACGCCCACCTCCTCGAGCAGCGCGCGCGCACGCTCGGCGGCGGCGAGCGCGTCGCCAGGGCTGCCGAGGTGGAGCAGCGCGCGCCCGAGCACCGCGACGGCGTAGGCGCGCATCGGCGGGGCCCGCTCGAGGATCGCGTCCGCGGCCCGCGCCTCGCGCGCCGCCGCCTCGGGATCGCCCGCGAGGAGCAGGATGCTCGCGAGGTAGACGCGCGCGCAGCCCTCCATCCGCACGTCGCCGTGGCGCTCCAGCATCGCGCACGCGGTCTCCTCGACCGACCTCGCCTCGTCGAGCCGGCCGCGGTAGGAGAGCACCAGGCCGAGGTTCTGGAGGACGTACGCCGTGGTGCCGCGCAGCTCCATGCGCTCCGACTCGGCGAGCGCCTGGCGCAGCGCCGCCTCGGCCTCCTCGAGCTGACCCACCTGGCCGTACGAGTAGCCGAGGTTCATGCGCGCCATGCACGCCCGCCGCACGTCGCCGGCCTGCTCGAACGCCGCGAGCGCCGCCGCGATGCCCGCGAGGCTCGCGCCGGGGTCGCCGCCCGCGTGCGCGCGGATCGCGCGCGCCTCGTGGAGGTTCGCCACGGCCTCGAGATCCGGCGCCGGGGCGCCCTCGATCGCGCGCTCCGCGCCCTCGAGCAGCGCGTCGGCCAGCGCATAGCGGCCCCCGAAGATCAGCATGAGCGCGGCGGAGCTCAGGCAGGCGCTCTTGGCGGAGCTCCCGTCCTCGAGGGGCGCAGGCGTGTCGCGCGCGACGGCGGCCCAGCGCTCGACGCGCTCGAGGCCGCCCGTGGCGCCCGCGGCGATGATGATCCGGGTCAGCGCGGCGAACCAGGCGGCGGATCCCTCCGCGAGGTGCTCCGCGGAGGCCGCGGCGCGCTCCTCGGCGAGCGCGAGATCGCCGCGCCAGAAGTGCGCCTGGCTCTCGAGCAGGCGGAGCTCGCCCACGGTGACGGGCGCCGGATCACACGCGACGCCGCGCGCCGCGCGCGCCAGCACCGCGCCGAGGTCGTTGCCCCGCAGCGCCTGCCGCGCCGCCGCGAGGTACGCCGTGGCCGCGCGCGCGGGCTCGCCGCCGCGCTCGAAGTGCTCGGCGAGCGCCATGGGATCGGCCTCGCCGCGCTGCGCGAGGAAGCCGCCCGCGAGCGCGTGGCCGAGCCGCCGATCGCCCTCGGTCAGCATGCCGTAGGCGGCCTCGCGGATGAGCGCGTGGCGGAACCGGAGCGCGGCGTCGCCGGCCGCGCTCCGCGGCCCGATCCGCACGATCGCCTCGTGCCGCACGAGCTCGTCGACCTCGCGCGCGACCTCCGATCGGCCCACGAGCGCGGCGACCCCCGCCTCGGAGAACGCCTCGCCGAAGACGCTCGCGGCGCGCAGCACGCGGCGCACCTCCGGGTCGAGCGCGTCGAGCCCGGCCTGCACCATCGCGAGCACCGTCTCCGGCGGCGCCGCGGTCCGGCCGCGGGCGGCGGCGCGGATCTGCTCCTCCAGGTAGAACACGTTGCCGTCGGCGCGCTCCACGAGCGTCCTCACGAGCTCCGCGCTCGCCCGGGCGCCGAGCGCCTCCCGCACGAGCCGCTCTCCGCCCGACGGCGCGAGCGGAGAGAGGCGGACCTCCCGGACGAGGTGAGGCCCCCAGAGCCCCGGGAAGAGCTCGTGCACGCCGGGCCGCGCCAGCGCGAGCACCGCGAACCGCCTGCCCTTCAGGTTGCGCAGCGCGGCCTCGACCAGCGTCACGGTCGGCAGGTCGCCCCAGTGCAGGTCGTCGAGGACGAGGAGCACCGGCTGCGCGGCGCACTCGGCGTCGAGGAAATCCTCCCACGCGAGGCGCAGCTGGTCGCTCATCAGGAGCGGGTGCCGCCGCGCCGCCCTGAGCTGCACGTCGTCGTCGTCCGGGAACGGCGCGCCCGCGAGCTCGCCGAGGAACGGCGCGACGCGCGCGGCCGCCGCGGCGCCGCAGCGGCGCTCGACGCGCGCGCGGATCTTGCGCCGCTTCGACTCGATCGGCTCGCCGTCGCGCAGGCCGAGCCCGCGGCGGAGCGCGCGCTGGAGCAGGCCGAAGGCGGAGCCGGCGCTCATCGGGTCCGCCTGGCCGAGCCACACCGCGAGGGGCTCGCTGCGCGACCGGAGCGCGCGGACGAGCTCGTAGCAGAGGCGCGATTTGCCCGACCCCACCGCGCCCGTCACCAGCACCGCGCCCGGGGCCGCCCCGCGGAAGCAGGCGTCGATCTCGGCCTCGATCAGCCCGAGCTCGCGCTCGCGCCCGACGTAGGGCGCCGGCCGGCCGAGGAGCGAGGGCTGCGTCTCGGGCTCCTCGCGCGCGCCGTGGAGCCAGCACCCCGACGCGTCCCGGGTGGCGTCGAACCGCGCGCCGAGCAGGCCTGCGGTCGTGTCGTCGATGCGGATCGCCGCCGGATGGAGGGGCTCGCGGCTGCCCTGCACGAGCTGCACGAGGCGATCGATCACCGCGCCGACCGGCAGCCGCGCGGCGACCTCGGCCCGGCCGATGACGAGCGAGAGGCGGGCGCCGCCGAGCAGCTCCCTGAGCGAGAGGGCGCAGCGGGCCGCCTGCGCCGCGAGGTCGGTGGGCGCGGCCGATCCCGAGAGCGTCACGAGCAGCCACCGCGCCTCCAGGAGCTCGATCCGGCCGCGGTGGCGCTCGACGATCTCGCGGATCGCCCGCGCCCTCGCCTCGTCCTCGACGTCGGAGAGCGTCGCCTCCGCGTCGGCCTGGCCCTCCCGGGCGAGCAGGAGGCACATGACCTTCCGTTCGCTGGTCGTGATCTCGCGGCCGCGCTGCGCCGGCGGGTGGGACGACGGGGGTTGAAGCGACGGCGGACCCGCGTCGAGGCGTGAATCCAGCGCCTCCGAGGCGAGCGCCGCCGCGACGACGCCCGCGTCGCGCGGCCGGGACTCCCGCGCCTTCGACAGCATCCGCGCGACGAGCCGATCGAGCCAGGCCGGGACGTCGTCGCGGAGCTCCCTGAGCCGCGGCGGCTCCTCGAGGAGGACCTTCATGAGGACCGAGAGCGGGTCGCTGCCGCCGAACGCGGCGCGCCCGGTGAGGCACTCGAAGAGCACGCTGCCGAGCGCGAACACGTCGGCGCGCGCGTCGATCTGCGGCTCGCCGCGGGCCTGCTCCGGGGCCATGTACTGGGGCGTGCCGCGGATGTCGCCGAGCGTCGGGAACTCCTCCTCATCATCCCCGGAGAAGCGCGCGACGCCGAAGTCGATGAGCCGGACGCGCTGGAGGTCGCCGCCCTCGAGGATGAGGTTGCCCGGCTTCACGTCGCAGTGCACGAACCCCAGCTGGTGGACGGCGGCGAGCGTCTCGGCGATGCGCGCGGCGAGCGTGAGGCCCTCGGCGAGCGTGAGCGGGCCGCGATCGAGCCGCTCCGAGAGGGTCTCGCCATCGAGCCACTCCATCGCGAGGTAGAGCCGGCCCCCGCCCGTCGCTCCGTGCGCGACGTAACGGGCGACGCCGGGGATCGCGAGCGTCGCGAGGGCGAGATGCTCGCGCGCGAGGGCGCTCAGCGACGCGGTCGCGGCTGTCTGGAGGAGCTTGAGGGCGACGAGCTCGCCGGACCGGAGGTCGCGCGCGCGGTACACGCGCGCCGTCGCGCCCGAGGCGGCGTGCTCCTCGATCTCGAACCGGTCGTCGACGACCTCTCCTGCCTGCATCGAGCTGACGCGCTCCTGGCGGGCGCTCTGCCGCTATCGCACAGCGTGCCAGCGGCGCGCGCCGTCCGTCCACTGTCACTTCGCTCGACGCCGCGCGGCGTGCGCGCCGGCTCACCGCGGCCGATCCCCTGGCCGAGCCACCTCCCAGGGACGCATGTCGCGGCGCAGGCGCTCGCATCGGCGCGGCGCACACGCTGGCGCACCGGCGCGCCTCGCCGGCTCACCTACCTGTCGCGCTGCGCGCCCGCGTCACGGGGCGCTTTGCCTGCGTCCGCGTCGTCTGCGCGCCGCCGCAGCACGACGTAGCGGAGGTGCGGGAGGCCGCTCACCGCCACGGGAGCGAACGCGTCGCCAGCGCCGGGCAGGCGCGCGACGCGCTGCTCCACCCCGCGCGCGAACCGCGACGCGGGCCACGGCGACGCGGGCGCCTCGCCCTCGGCGAGCAGCAGCACCAGCGCGTCCACCCGGCGCGCGTCGAGCAGCGCCCCGGGGATCCGCTTCGTTGTGTGCCCGCCGGGCAGCGCCGCGATCGCCGGATCCGTGACGCCCGCGAGATCGACGAGGGTCGCGCCCGTCGCCGCCCCGAGCCAGCCGATGTCGAGCGCCGCGACGACCTCCGCCCCGGCGAGCGCGCCGCGGAGCTCCTCGACGACGCGCAGCCGGTCGCTGCCCACCCGCGCGGCGGTCGGCCCGACCCGGACCATCACGAAGAGCTCCCCCGCGAGCGCGAGCGCGAGCCGGAGCGCCGTGGCGCGCGCGTGGGCCACCGAGGCGACGTGGGCCGCCGCGAGCACCACGGCGGGCAGCGCCGGGACGACGAGCCGCGACAGCGGCATCCAGTCGCCGCCCGCCGCCGCGATCGCGAGGAAGTGCACCGCGACCGCCGCGAGCAGCCCGCGCGGCCACGCGGGGAGCGCGCGCCACGCGGCCGGCGCGATCAGCGCCGCAGGCCCGGTCAGGAGGAAACACGCGAGCGCGTACCGGGCCCCGAGCGCCGCGTCCGGCGCCTTCGCCAGCGCGGCGAGCGGCGCGGCCCGCCCGAAGATCGAGAGGCGCGCCAGGGCCACGGCGACGAAGGGGAGGCCCGCGAGCGCGAGCGCGGCGAGCGCTCGCGCCCACGCGGGGCGCGGCGGCGCGCCCCCCGCGGCGTCGCGGCGCGGAGCCGCCTGGGCCGAGAGCGCGACGACGAGCGCGAACGGCAGGAGCTCCGGCCGGAGCGCCGCCGCGGCCCCCGCGCAGGCCGCGCCGGCGAGCGCGCGGCCGAGCGCCGGCAGCGCGACGGCGAGCGCCCCGAGCGCCGCGACGACGCCCGTCTCCATGCCCGCCACGCTCCAGGCGGCGAGCGGCGCCGACGCCGGCACGAGCGCGAGCGCCGCGAACCGGATGGGACGAGCGGACGCGCGATCGATCGCGAGCGCCAGGACGCCGGCGGCGAGCGTCCACGCGAGGGCGCCGAGCGCCTTCGCGGCCGCGAGCGCGGCGAGCGGCCCGCCGGCCGCGAACGGCGCCAGCACGAACGCCCACCCGAGCGGCGTCACGCCGTCGGTCACCGGCCCGGCCGCGTTGAAGCGGTAGCCCAGCCCCCGGGCGAGGTGGTGCGCATAACGCGCCGTGATCAGGGCGTCGTCGACCGTGAACCCCGAGAGCGCGAGCGCCGGGAGCAGCGCCGAGAGCGCGCCGGCGAGCGCAACGAGCAGCGAACGCTCCCGCCCCGTCACGCCGTCCGTGCGTCCGCGCGGCACTCCGATGGACACGAGGCGCTGACGCCCGCGCTGCACCGGAGCCCGCGCCGCTCCGCGCGTTCTCCATCGAGGACGCACCGGCAGCAGAGCAAGCGCTCAGGGTGTACGGCGATCAGCACGCAGCGATCCTGTGACAGGCGCACGAAGGACGCAATTGCGCTCGTCTGCTCGCAATCGTGCGAGCAGGCGAGATGCGAGACGCGACCACGCGGGCACGTGCGCGCGAACGTCGCGAACACCTGGGCTCGCCGCGGCGCGCACGCCTCGGACAACGGCGGCGCCGCTGCGCCTCGTGGCAGCCATGCGCCCTCGTGGACGGTATAGTTCCCCGCATGGCACTTCCCGCCGCGCTCCTGGCCGCCGTCGAGCGGCATTCGTGTTTTACCGGCTGCTATCGCAGCGAATCGGAAGTCCAGGTCTGCATCGATCCGGCGCAGGCGCTCGTGCCGACGGTGCCTGTCTGTTGCAGCGATTGCCTGAACTTCCACCCGGCGGCGCTCGTGAGCCTCTTGCCCCTCGGCATGACGTCGTACGCGCTCGCGAACGCGCTGACGACACACGTGCGCTCGCTGCGCGGGTACAAGTGGGCGACCGGCGGCTACCACACCGCGGGCACCGGCTTCTGGCTCAACGCCGCCTACTACGGCAATGGCCTCTTCCTGGTCGACGCCGCGCGCAACCGCAACGCGAGGACGGACGTCGACATGCTGATCGAGGCCTTCCAGCACGGGATCGTCCAGCCGGAGGACCCGCGCATGCTCGATCCGGCGCTCTACACGATCGAGCTCGCGTACATCAACATGTCGCGGCCCATCCTGCCGGTCCGCAGCAAGCACGATCTCCTGACGTCGCCGCAGCGCAGCGCCACGCCGAGGCAGGGGTTCTCGCGCGTGTCGATCGTGGAGTTCCAGCCGCTCGCCGTCGCGGGGACGTCCCCTTCCGCGCAGCCGGCGAAGCCGGCGCCGCAGCCCCGCGAGCTCAAGCTCGGCGATACGTGCCCGACGTGCGGCGCCGCCGTGATGGAGCGACCGCTGTTCTCGGGCACGTTCGTGGGCTGCCTCTGCTGAGGGCGCGCCGCGGGCCACGCCGGCGACCGGCTCACGGCGACGGCGGCGTGGTCGCGCGCCACGCGGTCTCTCCGGTCGCCGGATCGATCGCGCGCAGCGCGGCGCCGCTCACCGCGGCGCCGCTGATGACGTAGACGTAGGGGCCGGACGCCTTCGCCGCCGTGAGCCGGTCGCCGAGGTAGGCCGCGGCGCGCTCGTACCGCGCGGCCCCGGACACCGGATCGAGGGAGATGATCCGCGGCTCGGTGCCGTTCACCACGTCGACGCCGACGACGACGGCGGCGCCGCCGCTCGCGACGAGGAACAGGTCGGGCCGCCCGCCGGAGAGCGGCGCGCGCGCGGCGAGCTCCTTCTTCCAGAGCGGCTCGCTGCCCCGCCGCCCCTCGGCGGTGAGCCGCGGCGGGCCCCCGGCCGGCGCGGTGAGCACGACCTCCACGCCGCCGGCCTGGACCACCTGGGGGTTCTTCTTGCGCTCCCAGAAGTGCCCCGTGATCGCCGACGGCTGCGGCGCCGTCGGGCAGTCGGCCGCCCCGCCCCCTTCGAGCTTGATCCCGGTCGCCGTGCCGTCCTTCATCACCACGGTCGCGCAGCCGTCGCCCCCCGCGATCTCGTCGGGGACCCCGGGGAGGTTCGCCACCCAGCGCTCCTTGCCGGTGCGGGCGTCGAGCGCGCGCAGCGCGGCGTCGCCCCCGCCCGCGAGCACCATGTTCGGGTCCGCGCAGGCGAGCGCGTCCGGCTCCTCGATCTCCTGCGAGGCCCAGATCCCCTGCCCGCTGCGCCCGTCGACGGCCACCACGCGCCCGCGGGTCTTGCCGTCCTGCCACAGCACCGGGTCGGGCGCGTCGTCGCCGTTCGCGTCCACGAAGCAGAGGGCGTCGAGCTGCGTGGAGAGCGGGCGCGCGCGCGGCGCGGGCTCCTGCGGCGGGTCGACGCGCGCGAAGAACATCACCGCGAAGCCGATCCCGACCGCGGCCATCGCCGCGGCGAGGAGCACCTTCGTCGCCCGCGATGGCCCCGGCGCGGGCGCGGGCGCGCCCCGCGGCGCAGCCGCGCCTGCGACGCCGGGGGCATCTGCGCCGCAGCGCGGGCATGCGATCCCATCACGACTTGCCTCCAGCGAGGCACCACAGCTCCAGCAGGGCCGCATCCGGACAGTCTATCGCCGCCGGGTGCCCGTGATCGAGAGCGACCGTGCGCGGCCCGCCGGACCGGGGACTCGCCTCCGCTACTTCGCCCAGAGCACCGAGAGATCGATCTCGATGGCCTCGAAGGGCACGACCCGGACCCGCGCCGCGTCGCGGTGGACGGGGCCGGGCTCCCAGCCCCTGTCCGCGGCGAGCGAGAAGACCTCGAGGGTGCGCCGGATTGGATCGACGAGCCACGCGTGGAGCACGCCTTCGCGCGCATAGAGGGGCATCTTCTCCGTGCGATCGACGTCCTCGGTCGACGGGCTCAGGACCTCGCAGATCCAGTCCGGAGCGAGCGGGAAGAAGGCCGTCTCGGGCAGCTCGGGCATGCGCTCGATCCGCCAGCCGGCGAGGTCGGGCACGAGCACGTCGAACTCACCAGGCGTGCGCGGGTCGGGGAGGTGCAGCTCAGGCTCGACCAGGATGGTCCAGCCGCCGGGCCCGCCTTCGCCCAGGTCGAAGGGGCCGGACAGCTTCCCCCCGAGCCGGGACGCGGCTCGCGCATGCCGCGGCGCCGGGCGGGGGAACACGTGCAGGGTGCCGCGGACGAGCTCCGCCACCTTGTTCGACGGGACGGCTTCGAGGTCGGCGTACGTGGCGCGGGGCTGCTTCCCGGCGGGCTGACCCATGACCGGAGCCTGCCTGGACGCCCAGGGAGAGGCAAGGGTGTGTGGCGCGCCGAACCTGAACGCTCGCGCGTCGGCGCGCGCCTGCCCCTCCCCGGCGCGCGTCGGCGCGCGCCTGCCCCTCCCCGCTACGGCTTCGGTATCCTCAACGTGCCGCTGACCATGGCGCTGCCGCTCACGACATAGACCAGGCTGAGCGGGTGGAACGCCCAGGGGCCGAGCGCGATGGACCCGAGCCAGAGCTGCTCGTGCACGCGCTCCTTGGCAAACAGCACCCCGAAGAGCAGCACGATGAGCAGGCTCGTGGGGATCGGCGTCCCCTCGTAGTAGCGCACCTTTCCTCGCTCGTCCGACAGCTCGGCCGCCGTCACGTTGTACCGCGCGAGGCGGCTGATCCCGCAGGCGACGAAGTAGACGAGGGCGGCGGCGTCCCACGGCCCGCGCAGGCCGAGCGCGTAGCCGAGCACCGCGGGCGCGACGCCGAACGAGACCACGTCGGCGAGGGAGTCGAGATCGGCCCCGAGCGGCGAGTGCTTGCGACGCCAGCGCGCGATCGTGCCGTCGAGGACGTCGCACGCCAGCGCGAACGGCAGGAGCCCGAACGCCACCCAGATATAGATGCGCTCGCGCTCGGCCACGTAGTTCAGGCAAAGCAGGATGCTCAGCGTGCCGCTCGCCGCGTTCGCCAGCGTGACGAAGTCGGCGAGCGCGAACGACCGGAGCATCGAGAAATGGGGCGGTCTCTCGGCAGGCATGGCGCTCGGGGTGCGCAGTGTCGCACGTCCGGTTCGATTGCCAACCATTCTGCGCGGCGCGCGTCGCCGTTCTCGGGGCGTCCTCGCGTCGCAGGGCGCCTCGGGCCGCGGCGCGCCCGGCGCCGGCGCCGTCTAGCCAGGTGGCACGTGCTTGTCCACTCCGCGGCGATCCGCGCACAAAACTTAGGACCGGGCCGCGCGCTGCCTAGCATCCGTCGGCGGATGCCCGGACTGTCACTTGTCGCCGACAACACCCGTTGCTCACCGGAGCCCGAGCGCACGTCGCTGCACGATGTGCTCGACTTCGTCCTGGAGGGGGCGCGCAACGCGTCTCCTCCGCTCGATGGAGCGGCGCTGCCGCTACGCGCCGAGGCCGAGGCGCTGCCGCTGCTCTGCGAGCTCGCCGAGGCCGCGGCGGAGCTCGCCTCCGGACGCCGCGCGCGCGCGGTCGTGCGCCTGTGCCTCGAGCCCGACCCCTGGGAGCTCGGGCTGGAGCGCGTGGGCCGCGACCTCCTCGTCACCGTCTTCCAGGGCGGGGACGTGCCCGAGGTCGCCCTGCACGAGCGGCGCTTCGACGGCGAAGCGCTCTGCGCGCGCCTCCTCGCGGCCATCGACCGGTTCGCCTCGCGCAGGGGCCCGGGCGCGCGCCGCGACGCCGCCTTCGCCGAGAACGACGCGGATCTCGGCGGGATCGGCGAGCAGCGGCTCCCGGCCGCGCGGCGGTGCCTCGCGGCCTCCCTGCCGTTCTCGCCCGACGAGGCGGGAGGCGAGCCCGCGATCGTGGGCGTCGAGCCGACCGGCGAGATCCCGATCGCCATCGCGGCCGAGGCGCTCCTGCGCACGTCGCAGGGCGCGGCGCTCACGCAGCCGGCCGTGCTCCGGGCCGACCTCTTCTCGCTCCTCTTCCGGGGCAAGATCCGCGTGCTCGTGGGCGAGGAGGCGCGGGAGCTGCCCGACGTCTTCGTCTTCCCGTTCGCCGAGCAGCTCGCGTCGCTGTCGCTCGAGTCGCTCGACGCGTGGGCGCGGCGCCAGCCCTACCACCGGCGGCTGACCGTCGGCGGCGCGATCCTCGGCGTCCGGCTGCACAGCGAGGGGGCGCTGTCGCTCACGCTCGGCGTGCCCCGCGTGGGCCGCGTCCCCTCCGCGGATCCCCGCGCGCCCGGCGCTGGCCGCGTACCCTCGTTCGCGGCCGCCGAGGAGCGGGCGCAGACCTGGACCTTCCCGGCCGTCGACGTGGCGGCGCTCGCCCAGGGCGTGGTCGCGTTCGGGCGTGCGCTCGCGCGCAGCCTGGTGCGCCGCGATCGCGGGCAGACGTCGAACCTGCGCCTGTTCGAGTTCCGGGCGCGCGTCCGCGAGCTCGCCGAGCGGCTCCGCGAGCTCACGCGCAACGAAGCGAAGATCAACGTGGCCCCGGAGACGTACCGCGCCTTCGCGGCGGCGGCGCGCCCGCAGGCCGCCGCCGAGGACACGTTCGGGCGGACGCGCCTGCGCTTCACGGCCCGGTGGATCGCGGCGATCCCGTCGCTCGATCTCCGCGCCACGTTCCTCTGCGGCGACGTGCTGGTGGTGGGCTCGACGCGCGAGCTGACGTGCATCGATCGGCGCACCGGCGAGTGCCTGTGGCGCAAGCCTGCGCCGCGCGCGGTCTCGGTGATGACGCCGGTCGGCCTCGGGCGGCTCCTGCCCGACGGCACGCTGCAGCTGCACGATCTGTCGAGCGGCGAGGTCGCCTGGTCGACGCGGCTCTCGCCGCGCGTGGGCGCGAACGCCTCGGGCGCGGTGGTGAGCGCCCCCGGGCTGCCGCGGATGCTCATCGTGAGCGAGGGGACGCGCCACCTCGCGGCCGTGGACCTCTACTCCGGCGAGGTGCGCTGGCGCTACGCCGCGCGGCGCGGCGAGAACTTCCGGCTCCGCCGCGCGGGCAAGCTCGTCCTCGTGGGCAGCGGCGAGCCGGCCCTCGCGGCGCTCGACGTGCTGAGCGGCGAGGTCGTGTGGCGCTTCTGCGACCGGCTCCCGTTCGCGTCGCCGGTGGCGGTCGATCACGACGCGCTCTTCGCGCTGGCGGGCGACGGCGCCTTCGTCGGCCGCGGCGGGGCGCGGCTGCACCACCTCGACCCGTGGTCCGGCGAGGCGCGGTGGACGGTCGATCTGCCGAAGCACGTGGCGCCGGTCGGCGCGCCGCTGCTCGGGCCCGAGACGGTGTGCGTGGTGACCCACGGGCGGCGCGGCACGGGGCTCGTGGGGATCGATCGCCGCACCGGGGCGACGCGCTTCGACCTGACCGCGTGCGCGTCGACGGCCTCGTGCCTCATGGTGGACGATGTGGTCGTCGTGAACAGCGAGGCAGGCGAGATCGTCGGGGTCGGCGCGCACGACGGCGCGGTCCGGTACCGGCACGTCATCGCGGGCGGCGTCGAGGGCGACAGGCCGCGGCGCCTCGAGCCGGTGCTCCGCTCGGGCGCGCTGTTCGTGCCGCAGAGCGAGGTGCACGTCGTCCGGCCGCGCGACGGCGCGCTGCTCGGCAAGGTGCCGACGGACCTCATCCCGGATCTCCTGCGGGTGGACGAGCGGTGCGACGTCTACGTGGCCGAGGAGAGCGGCCACCTCGCGGCCTTCGCCGCGGCCCCGCGGCTCAGCCTCGTCCAGTAGCCGCGGCGGCGCGCGTCAGCGCGGCCGTCGCGCCGGCTTCCAGATGAGCTCGAGCGTCACCTGGGTGACGCCGTCCTCGATGAGCCCGATCCGCTCGGCGGCCCTGCGCGACAGATCGATGATCCTGCCGCGCTTGAACGGGCCGCGGTCGTTGATCCGCACGCGCACGCGGCGGCCGTCCCGGCGGACCACGTCGACCACGGCGCCGAAGGGCAGCGTCCGGTGCGCGGCCGTGAGCGCGCGCGGGTTGTAGCGCTCGCCGCTCGCGGTGCGGCGGCCGTTGAACTTGTCGGCGTAGTAGGTGGCGCGCCCGCCCTGGATCGGCGTCCCCTTCGCCGCGCTCCGCGCGCTCGCGGGCGCGATCGGCGTGGAGACGCTGTCGATGTCGTCCGGATCGTCGTCCTCGGCCTGGTGCCGCGGGGGCGCCGGCGGGGTGCTCGGCGCGACGCCGAGCGCGATCGGCGCGTCGGCTCCCGTGCGGGGCGCTGCAGGCTGGTGAGCGGAGCAGGCGGGGGTGCAAAAGAGGAGGAGGAAGGCGAGCGTCCTCGCCACGCCGCGGCGTCCACCGGGCGTCATCACGTCGCCTCGGGCGCGGCGCGATCGGCCGACGAGGGGTCGAGGTCGGCCGCGGGCGAGGTCACCGCGGCGACCAGGGCCAGGGCCGAGGGCTCGCCGCTCCCCGCCCCGTCCGCGGACGGCGCCGCCTGGGGCCTGGCCTTGGCCCGAACGAACCCGGCCAGCTCGCGGAACGGCACGCCGGTCGGGCAGATCCTCTCCTTCTCGGCGAGCACCTCCTCCGGCACGTGCGCGAGCGCGAGCGCCGCCGCGTCGAAGTCCGGCATGCTCCGCGACGACGCGAGCACCACGGTCATGAGGCCGCGGTAAGCCCCCCTGGAGGCCGCGATGCGCTCGGCCTCCCCGAGGTCGCAGCGCCCGCACGCGATGCAGCGGGAGAAGCGGGGCAGGGCCGCGCGCTCGGCGGGCGAGAGCGGCGGCAGGCCATCGGCATCGTAGTTCTCGCGGAAGAGCGCGAGCCCGCTCGGACCGTCGTCGAAGAGACGGCGCACCGCGACCTTGAGGAGCGACCACGCGAGGACCGCGAGGGCCAGGGCACGACCGGAGAGCACGATCCGTCCATAACCCGAAACAGGCCCGCGCGCCGAGCCGATGCGCGCGGGGTCTCCAGAACGGCGCCGGGCGCGTGAACCCGCGTTAACAGCGCCTCGGGCACGCGCAGGTCCGCGACGACCCGCCGCCGCTGCGATGACCCCTGCGACGCGCGCTCGTCGCCCGAGCTCCGCGGCTCCGGAGATCGCGTGCCGCGTCGGCGCTCCGCGGAAGATCGCGCGACGACGGCCGCCGCCGGGCGAGGACGCCGCGCAGCGACGCGACGCCCCGCGCATCGGTCCTCGCTGGCACGTCGGGTGCACAGGAGCCAGGCATGCCCAACGACTTGCTTCTCGGCGACAACGGACGCGAAGACCTCGGCGAGCTCGCCGAAGGTGCGCTGGTGGAGGCGATGATCGCGGGGGACGAGCGCGCCTGGCGCGCCTTCCACGCCCGCTACGATCGGCTCGTCCACCGCTGCATCAGCGGCGTGATCGCCCGCTTCTCCGCTGTGGTCGCGCAGGACGACATCCGCGACATCCACGCCACGCTGCTCGTGCAGCTGCTCTCGAACGACATGCGCAAGCTGAGGACCTTCGACGCAGGCCGCGGCGCGCGGCTGAGCTCCTGGATCGGCACGCTCGCCGTCCACTGCGCGTACGACCATCTGCGCTCGAGGCGGCGCGCGCCGCGCTGTGCCCCGCTCGACGACGCGGCGGTCGAGCTCCCCTGCGAGCGCCCCTCGCCGCAGGAGCAGGCCGAGCGCCGCGAGCGCGCCGCGCTCGTGGGGCGGGTGCTCCACGCGTTCTCCAACAAGGACCGCGAGTTCGTCGCGCTCTACTTCGCCGAGGGCCTGCCCCCGGAGCAGATCGCGGCGCGGATGGGGATCAGCGTGAAGACGGTGTACTCGAAGCGCCACAAGATCCAGAGCCGCCTGGAGGCGATGCTGTCCAGCGTCAGCCTCGCGGCGTGACGTTTCCCTCCCCCGAAGGGGGCTCGGCGGCCGTCGGCCCTGTGGTATGAGCCGAAGAGGATGGCTCGCCCGCCCCGCACCTCCTCCGCGCTCCCGCTCATCGCGGCCGCCGCCCCGCTGCTCGGCGCGTGCGGCGGCGGCGACGGAGATGCCCCCGCGATCCCCCTCGCCGACGAGCGCGGCGGCGGCGCGCGCGTCGCCGAGATCGTCGGTGACGCCGGGTGGCTCGACCCGGAGGACGAAGAGAGCCGGCGCTGCGCCGCGCCGCCCGCTCGCCGCGCCCACGTCACCGGCGCCACCCTCGTCGCCATCGACAGCTTCGACGAGACCGGCGAGGGCGCGCGCGGCAACCACTACGTGCAAGACAGCGCCGACAAGCCGGTCCCCTACTCGGGGATGACGGTCTTCCAGCCCGCGTTCGACCCCCCGGATCTGCGGCTCATCCCCGGCGACGTCGTCGACGTGCTCGGCGAGCTCACCGAGTTCCTCGGCCCCTCCGCCGGCCGCTTCGGCGGCTGCCGCACCTTGCCCGAGCTCGGCGGGACCATGAGCTTCCGCTTCGAGGACCGCCCCGCCGTCCCGATCCGCGTGCCCCTCGACGACCTGAGGGGCTACGCGTCGGCGCGCCCGTACATCGGCATGCTCGTGCGGGTCGAGGGCGTCAGGATCGCCGGCGACCCCTCGAACCGCGACGGCCGCTACGCCGCGTCGATCGACGTCGGGACCGGCGTGCGCCCCGCCGACGTCCCGCGCCTCTCGAACGAGCTCTACGATCTCGAGCGCGAGGGGCCGCCGCTCGCGGACGGCGCCTCCTTCCGGTCCGTCACCGGCGTGCTCACCTACTTCTACGGCTTCAAGATCGCCCCGCGTTGCCCGGCCGATTTCCAGCTGGAAGGCGCGCCGCTGCCCTCCGACGACGCATGCGCTCCCTGAGGCCCGCGCTCCTCTCGCCGCTCGTCCTGCTCGCAGCCTGCCGCGGCGCGGCGCCCGGCGGCCCGCCGGCGCCGGGGCACGCCCTCGCCTCGACGCCCGAGGGCAGCGTCGGGCGCATCGAGGTGCGCCACCTCGACGCCCGGCCGCGGCTCGCGCTCGTCTCGCGCGACGGCGATCCCGCGCCCGCGCTCGTCGTCTCGGTCGCGACCGATCTCGGCTCGGTCGCGACGACGGCGCTCGCCAGCGTGGTCGAGGCGCGCCTGCTCGCCGCCGGCTTCGACGTGGACGCGCGCATCGACCGCAGCGCCTTCCGCGTGCGCCTGCTCGTCAGGGACGCGGCGCGCGTCACGCCGTTCCTGCGCGCGCTGTCGGCGGCGTTCGCGCAGCCCATCGCGGCGGGCAGCCCGGAGGTCGCCCGGGCCGCGGAGCGGACGCAGGCGCTCCGATCGAGCCCGCTCGACGCGCCGGAGCTCTCGCCGATCGCGGCCTGCACCGGCCAGCTGGGCCTCGCGGGCGCCGAGCCCGTGGTCGATCTGGCGACGCCCGCGGGCGCGCGCGAGCTCGAGGGGTGGCGCGCCGCGGCGCTGCACGCCGGGCGCACCTCGATCGCCGCCGTCGGCCCCGCCGCGTTCTGCGAGGAGGCGGCGCGCGCGGCGGAGGGCATCGACGCCTGGCCGGCGGGCGGCCCGCCCACGGACCCCTGGCCGGCGGCGGACACGGTCGGCGTGTACACGACGAACCAGCTCGGACGCCGCGCCGCCCGCGTGACCGTGGCCGCGCGCGTCGCGAGCCCCCAGGCGGCCGTCGCCGCGGCGGAGCGGCTCGGCGCGCCTGGGTCCCCGCTCCGCGCGCGCCTCTCGGCGCTCCCCTCCCCATTTCGCGCCGTCGAGGTGCTCGGGGTCGCCCGCCCGCGCGGCGGCTGCGTGAGCGTGACCATCGAGGCCGCCGATCTGCCCACGGCCCCGCCCGTCGAGGCCTCGGCGGCGCTCGCGGCCGCGGTGGCGCGGCAGGAGATCCGCCGCGGCTTCTCGGCGCCGCCGAACCCCGACGTCGCCACGCGTCAGGTCCTCACCGCGCAGGACCCTCGCGACGCCGGCGCGCGCGCCGCGTGGTGGGCGCTCTCGGGGAGCGCCCCGGGCGCGCCGCCGGAGCGGTGGGCGACGGCGCTCGGCCTCCCTCCGAGCGCCGACCCGCCGAAGCCCGCGGCGCCGGGCGAGGCCGGCGCTCGGCGCTTCGAGGCCGAGCTCTCGCGCGCGCTCGCGCCGGGAGCCCAGCCCTCCCTGGAGCGGCGGGCGCTGGTCGAGCGCGGGCAAGGCGAGGTCTGGGTCCTGCTCGGGAGCCCGTGCGGCGTCGCCGAGGAGGGGCTGTACGACGCCGGCGCGACGGCGCTCGCCGCGCTCGCCGCCGTGCAGACCCGGCGGCGCGAGCTCGACGTCACGATCGAGCCGTGGGTCACGGCGGATGCCGTCGGCGTGATCGCGCACGCGCCGTTCCGCGACGAGCGCGAGACCCCGGCCGAGCTCGGGCGCCGCGTGGCGAACGCCGCCGCGCGCGCGGTCGCGGCGACCACGCTGGGCCCCGAGGCGCTCACGCTGGCGCGCGCCGCGGCGCTCCAGCACCTGGAGCACCTCTCCGGAGGGCGGGCCGCGGCGCTCGAGGCCTTCGCCTCCGCGATCGCGCCCGACCACCCGTCCTGGATCGAGCCGTTCGGCGTCTGGGACCGGGTGGCGAGCGGCGCGCTCGAGACCGTGCAGCTCCGCTGGCAGGCCCTCGCGACCGGCCCGCTCCGGCTCGCCGTCCTCGCGAACGCCGACGCTTCCCAGGCGGCCGCCGCGGCGGAGGCCGCCGAGCGCTGGCTCGCGCCGCGGCTCACCCCGCGCGGGTGCGGCTCACCGGACGGCGCGGTGGTGCCCCGGCTCGGTCACCACGACGCCCGCCTGCCGGCCGGGGCGGCCCTGTCGCAGGCCGTCGTCGGCGCGCGGCTCCCTGCGGCGCGCGAGGCCTCTCCCACGGCGCGCGAGCTCGCCGAGCTCACGGCCTTCGCCCTCAACGGCGAAGGCGGACTGCTCGCGGCCGCGCTCTCTCCCGCGGCGAGCACGGCGTCCCCGGCTCCAGCCAGCGCAGCGCCGACGAAGCGGCCGCTCGCGGCCCGCGCGAGCGCGCGCGTCCTCGGCGGGACACGCGCCGCGGCGCTCGCCGTCGAGATCAGGGCAGAGGCCGGCGAGCTGAGCGAGGCCTCGGCCCGCGCGAAGGAGCTCCTCGCCGGCCTGGCGCAGCGGGTGACCGACGCCGATCTCGGCCGCGCCCAGGCCCACCTCGCCCGGCGGGAGCGCGACGCGCTCGCGGAGCCCCGGCGCCGGCTCATCCACCTGTTCAACGGCCGCCCCTCCCGCGCGGCCGCCGCGAAAATCACGCTGGCCGCGTGGCGCGCCTTCCTGGCGGGCGCGCTCGGCGCGGACGCGATCGTGACCGTCGAGGCCCGGCCCGACTGATCACTCCCCGCCGTCGAAGTCGCCGGCGTCCTCGATCTCGGCCGGCCGCCCAGCGCGGGTCGGCTCGGGGCCATCGTCCTCGGCGTCGCCGTCCGCGCCCGTGGCCTCGTCCTCGTCGACCTCGTCCTCGTCCTCGTCCTCGTCCGGCTGGGTCAGCACGGGGAGCCGGCGCTTGCCGACCGGACCCTCGTCGACGAAATCGCGCAGCGCCATCATGTCCTTCAGCGCCTCTAGCTTCGCGAGCGCCTTGACCTCGACCTGGCGGATCCGCTCGCGGGTCAGGTTCATGATCGCCCCGACGTCCTCGAGCGTCGTGCCGCCGCGATCCGCGACGTCGAGCGCGCACGTCTCGTTCATGTCCCAGACCTCGAGATCGGGGAAGTTCAGCTTGATGGCGCCCGTCCTGGCGGAGACGTCGAGATAGAGGTGGTGCTGGCACGAGACGTACGGGCACGGCCTCGGACCGTCGACGCACTCGGCGCGGGCCCGCGGCTTGTAGTAGTCGGTCTCGGGGTAGAGCATCCGGCCGATCTCGAGCTCGCGCTTGGTCATGCGCTTGACGCTGATCGTCCGCGCCCGGATCTCGCGCTTCCGCCGCGACCTGCGCTGCTCGCGCGTGATGGCGTTCCCCGACTCCGCGGGGTCGGCCTGGAGCGCGAGCGCGCCCTCCACGACGGGCTCCGTTGAGCCCGCTGGGTCGCGATCGCCCTCCGCCGCATCCGCACCGTCCAGGCCGAAGATCTCGAGCTCGCTGTCAGACACCGTCGCCATGCGCTGCCTCCGTTTGGTAGCGTCTCCGCTCTCAAGCGCGCGCGTCTCTCCCCGTACGTCCGAGTCCCAGCTCGAACGCAGAGGGATCCGCTCCTTAAGCCCGACGTAAAGCCGGATGCCGTCCCTAAAAAATTGCGACGAAACGAGCCGATGCTCGTCCCGTCGATCGCATCAAACCCAGGCGGGGCCGCGCCCGCGGCCCCATGTACTTCACGACGACGAAAGCCCCGCGACTCGGCCCCTCAAGAGGAAGCCGCCTGTTTCGTGAGCCGCGCTTGCGCCATCAAGCGCTCTTCTATCAACGCCAGCTTGGCGACGAGCTCCCGCGCGAGCGACTCTGCGCTCGCGAGGTCCTGGGCTATCGCCCTGCCGCTCGTCTCGCTCCGCCTCTCCTTGGCGGCATCCCTGAGCGCATTGAAGACCTTGGCCATCGTGCGCTCGAGCTCCTCGATATCACCTCTCACGAACAGGAATTCACGCTGGATCTCTTCGATGGTGTAGTCCTGGGCCATCATCTCTTTGATGCGCTGAACCTGGCGGACTACCGTGGCCGGATACATCCCCTGCGAGCCCTGGTGCTTGCCCTTGCGCCCCACCCGCACGCTGCGCGGGAGCAAGCCGAGCTGCACATACTTCCGGAGCGTCGCCTCGCTGAACTTGATGCCATGAGCCGCGAACAGCTCGAGGATATCGCTCGATGTGATCCCCTGGGCGTGCTCCCGCTCGATGCGCTCAAGCACCTCCTCAGGGATCCTCTGCACCGGTCCTCCCATCGATTGCCGGAGGCCCTACCCAACCGACGCGGGCGACTCTATTCCACTGAATGGAATACAGTCAATTGACGCGACTACGATTATTGTGTGGCTGTCGCGAGACGCGGTGCTTTGCCGGGGTTCTTGACATACCTCGGACATTTTTCGTCCGTAGGAGCGACGCGTCGGCCCGCCCGGCACGACGCGGGTCGGGGGCCGTGAGGGGAAAAAAGCGACGCTCGGTGCAATGGGTGCGAGCAGGGGGGCGCCCGACACCCAGCGGGGCTCGTGGAGCGGCATGCCCCGTACCCTGACACACATCGGTCCTTTCAGACAAAAGGGCTGATAGTCTCGCCGCCACCATGGCCAAAGCCCTCGCCAGCGAGGGTCGGGGCTCGGCCTCTCCCGCCGCCCCCCGACCCGTCGAACGCGTCATCAGGGATGTCACCGCCCGGGGTGTCAGGATGCGGGTCCTGGTCGCCGGCGCGGGCAACGGCCCGGCGCTGCTGCTGATCCACAGCTTCCTCGTCAGCCACCTGGAGTTCGATGACGTGATCGACACGCTGGCCCAGCGGTTCCACGTCATCGCCCCGGACCTGCCGGGCTTCGGCGAGAGCGAGAAGCCGAGCCCGGCGCGGTACGCCTACGGCATCGAGACGTTCTCCGAGGCCGTGGCCGACCTCATCGCCGCCTTCGGCGTCGGCCGCGCGCACCTCGTCGGCCACGCGATGGGCGCCGCCGTCGCGATCACGCTGGCCGCCAACCACCCGGAGCTCGTGCAGCGGCTCGTCCTTGAGGACGCGCTCTGTTACCCGTTCCCGATGAGCTTCAAGATGAAGCTCCCGCTCCTGCCGGTCGTGGGCGGCATCGTCTTCAAGCAGCTCCACGGCCGCGGCACGTTCCGGTCGTACTTCCGCGACGACGTGTTCCGGGCGGACGCGGCCGTGCCGCTCTCGCGCGTCGACCGGCACTACGATCTCTTCAACGCCCCCTCGGCGCGCGAGAGCGCCCACGCGGTGATGCGCGCGGTGCTCGACGCGCGCCCCGTCGTCGCGCGCCTCACCCGGATCACGGCGCCGACCCTCGTCGTGTGGGGGCGCGACGATCGCATCTTCCCGGCGGCGAGCGCGCAGCGGCTCGCCCGCGAGATCTCCGGCGCGATGCTCGAGATCATGGACGCCGGGCACTCGCCCCACGAGGAGCGGCCGGGGGAGTTCGTCGCGCTCGTGACGCAGTTCCTCGAAGGGAAGCGGTGACGGCGACGGCGCGCTGGGCTCGGCTCTCGCGCGGCGCGGCGCGAGCGGCCGGGCGCGCTGGGCGCGCCGTCCTCGGCGAGGACGCGGCGCGGCGGTTCCTCGGGGACCGCTCGGCGCTGCTCGGCCTCGGGATCGTCGCGCTGCTCTCGCTGTTCGCCGCGGTGGGGCCGGCCGTCATCCCCCACGACCCGAACGCGAGCGACTTCACCCTGGCCCGCGACGCCTCCGGAGCGCCGCCCGGGCCGTCGGCCGCCCACTGGCTCGGGACGGACCCGCTCTTCCGCGACCTGCTCGCGCGCCTCGCGCACGGCGCGCGGCTCTCGCTCGCCGTCGCGCTCTCGTCCACGGCCCTCGCCACGGGGCTCGGCGCGCTCGTCGGCGTCACGGCCGGCATGGCCGCCGGCACGCGGGCGGACGCGCTCGACGGCGCGCTCATGCGGCTCGTCGACGTGATCCTCGCCCTGCCGTACCTCCTGTTCGTGACCGCGATCGGCGTCGCCGTGGGGCGCGCGGACGTGGGGACGATCCTGCTCGTGCTCGGCCTCACGGGGTGGACCGGGGCGGCGCGGGTCGTCCGGGCCAAGACCGCAGAGCTCGCGCAGCGCGATTTCGTGGCCTCGGCGCGCGCGCTCGGCGCGGGGCCGCTGCACATCGTCCGGCGGCACGTCCTGCCGAACGTGGGCGGGACGCTGCTCGCGCTCGCGACCATCAGCGCCGGGCAGATGATCCTCGCGGAGGCCGCCCTCGGCTACCTGGGCGTCGGCGCGCAGCCGCCGACCGCGACCTGGGGCCGCATGCTGCACGAGGCCGAGCCGTACCTCGGGGTAAGGCCGCTCCTTGTGGCCGCGCCGGGCTTCGCCATCGTGCTCGCCGTGCTCGGCTTCCACCGCGCGAGCGAGGGGCTCCGCGACGCGCTCGATCCAGCCGGCGCGGCGCTCCCGCGCGGCCGTCGTCTGCCGGTCGATCTGCTCGTCGCGGGCGCGGCGCTGCTCCTGCTCTCGGGCGGCTCGGCGGGCGGCGTCCGCGCGCCCCTCGGCGGCGAGCCGGCGCCCGGCGCGCCCGTGCGCGGCGGGACGCTGCGCCTCGCGACCACGGTCAACGCGCGCGCGCTCGATCCGGCGCTCGCCTACGACGAGCTCTCGAGCGCCGTCGCAGAGCTCGTCTTCGCCCGCCTCGTCACGTGGGACCAGGGCGGCCGCATCACGCCCGATCTCGCGCGCGCGATCGAGGTGGAGCGCGGCGGGCGGACGTACGTCTTCACGCTGCGCGAGGGCGTGCGGTTCCACGACGGCGCGGAGCTCCGCGCCGCCGACGTGAAGCGCTCGATCGAGCGGACGCTCCACCCGAGGACGCCGAGCCCGGGCGCGAGCCAGTACGACATGATCGAGGGCTTCGCCGAGTACCACGCGGGCGCGGCGCCGCACCTCGCCGGCGTGCGGGTGCTCGGCGATCACGCCGTCGCGATCGATCTGCGCGCGCCGGACGCGACGTTCCTGCCCCTCATGACGCTCGCGTTCATGGCGCCGGTGTGCCCCTCGTCCGGGGCCGCGGTCGACGCGGCGAGCCCGCCGCCGCCGTGCGGCGCCGGCCCGTTCCGCGTCGCGCGGTGGGACCAGGACGGCGGCATCGGGCTCGCCCGCCACGAGGGGTACTTCCGCCCGGGCCTGCCGTACCTCGACGCCATCGCGTGGCAGACCGGCGTGCGCGCGACGACCCAGCGCTACAAGTTCGAGGAGGGCGAGCTCGACGTCCTGCGCGAGCTGACCGCGATCGACGCGGCGGCCTACCGCGCCGCGCCCGGGTGGGAGGGGCAGAGGCGCTGGGTGACGCGGGACAGGACCAACGCCGTCTTCCTCAACACCGAGCTCGCGCCGTTCGACCAGCTCGCCGTCCGGCGCGCTGTCGCGTTCGCCCTCGACCCCGCCGTGCTGGAGAAGGTGCGCCCCGATCTGCTCGCGCTCGACCGGGTGCTGCCGCCGTCGATCCCGGGCCCCCCGCGCGACGCGCCGATGCGGCAGCACGACCTCCCGCGCGCGCTCGAGCAGATGGCCGCGGCCGGCTACCCGTACGACCCGGCGACCGGGAGGGGCGGCTACCCGGGCGTCATCGACTACATCGCGGTCCCGGACACGCTGGAGCAGGCGATCGGCGAGATCGTCCAGCAGCAGCTCGCCAGGATCGGCCTCCGCGTCCGCCTGCGGCTCGTCAGCTGGGCGACCTACCTCGCCGAGGCCTCGCGGCGCCGCGCCGTCCCCATGGGCTGGGTCGGATGGCAGGCCGATTTCCCCGACCCGGCGAGCGTCTTCGAGCCGACGCTCTCGACGCGCGCCATCCGCGACGAGGGCTCGCAGAACTACGCCTTCTTCAGCGACGAGGAGCTCGATCGCACGCTCGACGCCGCCCACGCCGAGCAGGATCGCGCGCGGCGCCTCGCGCTGTACGACCGCGCCGAGCGCATCGTCCGCGATCGCGCGCCCTGGGTGCCCACGTACACGGCGCGGCAGCTCGAGCTCTGGCACCCCTACGTGCGCGGCCACGAGGGCGCCGCCGCGCTCACGTCCCGCTTGCACGAGGTCTGGCTCGACCCGTCCGCGCGGCCCGGGGCCGGCGGAGGGCCGCGCGCGGCCGCGCCACGAACCGCGACGCCGCTCCGCGCGCTGCTCGCGCGCGCGGCCCTTCCCCGATGAGCACCCCGCGCGCGCGCCGTGCCCTCACGCCCCGATCGGGCCGCGCCTCCGCGGTGGGCTCCGCGCTCGCGCGCCTGCTCCGGCGCCTCGGCTGGGCCGCGATCGTCATCGCGGGGGTCACCGCCGTCTCGTTCGGGATAGCGTACCTCCTCCCGGGAGACGCCGCGCGGATGCTCGTCGGACCGCAGGCCTCGGCGGCGGACCTCGAGCGCGCGCGGGCCATCCACGGGCTCGATCGCCCGGTCCCCGTGCAGTTCGCGCGGTTCGTCCGGCGGCTCGTCCACCTCGGCCCCGCGGGGGGCGGCGACGGCGGAGCCCCTGGCGCCCACGCGGGCGCGCGCGCCGATCCGGAGCACCGCAGCTGCGCGGCGGGGCCGCTCGGCCTGCACGTCGACCTCGGCTACAGCTTCCATTACCGCAAGCCGGTCGTGGATCTGCTCGAGGCGAAGGTGCCGCGATCCGTCGAGCTCGCGCTGGCCGCCCTGCTGGTGCAGCTCCTGCTCGGCCTCTCGCTCGGGATCGTCGCCGCGGTCCGCCGCGGGACGGCCTGGGAGGACGCGGCGCTCGGCGCCACCCTGCTCGGCGCCAGCGCGCCGACCTTCGTGATCGGCCCCGCGCTCCAGTACGTGCTCGCCTACAAGCTCCGGCTCTTGCCGTACGACGGGTACGGCGCCACGGCGGCCGATCACCTGCGCTCCCTCGTCCTGCCGGCGCTGACGCTCGGCGTGTTCGGCAGCGCCCTCTACGCGCGCATCGTCCGCGAGGAGCTCCGGACGCTGCTCCGCCAGGACTTCATCCGCACCGCGCGGGCCAAGGGCGCCTCTCGCCTGCGCGCGCTCGTCGTCCATGCGCTGCGCAACGCGCTCTTGCCGCTCGCCACGCTCGCCGCGCTCGACCTCGGGGCGCTGGCGGGCGGCGCGATCGTCACGGAGAAGCTCTTCCGCTGGCCCGGCGTCGGCAGCATGGCGGTCGAGGCGCTCCAGAACCGGGACGGCCCGGTCATCGTCGGGACGGTGCTCTTCTCCGCGGCCGCCATCGTGCTCGCCACCGTGGCGCTCGATGTGGCGGCGCTGGCCCTCGATCCCCGGCTCAGGTCGCGATCGCGCTGAGCGCGGACCGCACGCTCACGGCATGCCGGCGAGCGCGCGGCACTCGGCGCCGAGCGAGGACTCGGGCGAGGAGAGCTCGGCGCACTTGCGGAACGAGGCCCGCCCGCCGCGCCCTGCCGCCTGCTCTGCGGCGCCGCGCAGGTGCCACGCCGCGGCGCTCCCCGGGGAAGCGGCGGTGAGCTGCTGCGCGAGCTGCACCGCCTTGCCGGTCTGCCCCGACTCCAGGGCGCGCATCACGCGCGTCGAGAGGGGCCCGCCCTCCTCGTCCGGCGCGGCAGGCGCGGGCGCGGCAGGCGCCGACGCGGGCGGGGCAGCCGAGGGCTCCGGCTCCCGCGTCGGTGCGGCGGCCTGGCCCGCGGTCGCCGCCGCGCTCGGCGGCGCGGCGTGGGTGGTCGGCGCGTGCGAAGCGTGCTCGGAAGGCGCTCCGGCCGGCGCGGGGCTCGCCGCGGCAGGCTTCGCCCGCGCGCTCGCCGAGGCTGGCGCGGCCGGCTGGCCCGCCGGGGCGTCGGCGGGGGTCGCTGCGGAGAGCCCCGCCGCGGCAGCGGCCGCCGGCTCTCCTTCCGGCTCCGACGCGGCCAGAGCCGCCGCGGGCACCGCCGCGGAGTGCTGCCCCGCCGGCCCCTCCTCCGGCAATGGCGCATGGACCGGCGCCGCTGGCACGGGGCGCCCCGTCTGGCCGACCAGCCACACGCCGGCGGCCCCGAGCGCGAGCGCCGTGACCAGGCCGGCGACGATCCGCGCGATGCGGGCCCGGCGCTCCTCGTGGCGGGGCCCGAAGAGCGTGGCCTCGACTGCGCCGGCGGTCGTGTCGGCGTCCTCGGCCGAGGGATGCTCCCGCGCCGCCATCCCCTCCGGCGCGTCCACCCCGCCACCGAGGAAGAAGCGCTCGCTCTCGCTGATCGGCCCGCGGTCGCCAGGAGGCGCGTCGTCCGGCGCCGCCGCGAGGCTCGCCGCCGGGGCGGCGTCCGGCACCGGCAGCGGCGGCGGGGAGGCCTCGATCGGGCGCGCCTCCCCGGCCTTCGCTTCGACGGGCTGCGGCGCCAGCGCACGCTCCGCCGCGCGCGGGACGGCGACGGGCGGCGGCGCGTCGCTCGGCGGGCGGGGGCGCAGCGTGGGGCTCGTCGACGCCGCCGGGGTGCGCTCCTCGCCAGCGGGCGACGCGACGCCCGCTGCCGCCGCAAGCACAGGCGGCGCCGCCGCAGGCGCGGGCGGCGCCGCGGGCTCGGGCAGCGCCGCTGCGGGCGCCTCGGGGGGCGTGGAGCGAACGCGCTGCTCGGCGGGAGCGGCCGCGGCCACGGGCCTGTCGCTCCTCGTGGAGCGCTGCTTCTGTGCGAAGCTGCGCGGCGTCACGAGCGGTCGCGTGAGCGGGGCCTCATCGCTGCTCGCGAGCGTGGTGTCCTTGTCGAGATCGACCTCGGCGCGCGGCCGCGTAACCCGGGCGGCCTCGGCAGGCGATGCGGCGTTCCTCGGCGGCTCCGACGGCGCGCGGCCACCCGCCGCGACAGGGCGCGCCACGGCGTTCCTCGGTGGATCCGACGGCGCGCGGCCACCCGCCGCGACAGGGCGCGCCACGGCGTTCCTCGGTGGATCCGACGGCGCGCGGCCCCCTGTCGCGCCGGCGCGCGCCGCCGCGGCCGACACGGTGCTCCGCGGCGGCTCCGACGGCGCGCGGCCACCCGCCGCGCCGGAGCGCGCCGTCGCGGCCGACACGGCGCTCCGCGGCGGCTCCGACGGCGCGCGCGCCCCCTCCGGCGCGGATCGCGCCACGGCGGCGCTCGCGCTGGCCGCTCGGCCGACCGCCCCTGGCCCGTGCACCGCGCTGCGGGTCGTCACGGGGCGGCCGGGGGACTCCGCGTCGGGGTCCCCCGCCGGCGCGTGCAGCTCGTGACCGGGCCGGGAGCGCGGGAGCACCGCCGGAGAGACCCGGTTCGAGAGCGGCGCCGGGACCACGGCGGCGTCCTCGAGGTCGTCGGAGCCGGCGTTCCCCGGGCTCCCCTCGGGGTAGTTGGAGCGCCGCGCGCTCGACGGCGACGAGAGCGGCGAGAACTCGTCGTGGAACGCCGCCTCCGGCTCGCTCGGCACCACGTCGTCGGGCGGGAGCGCGGCGGCGGGCACCAGCAGCCCCTCGAAGTAGAGCTTCGAGATGGTCGAGAGCGTCGAGAGATCCTCGAACGGGGACGCGTCGACCACCTGCATCAGCGTGCGCTTGCCGTCGAACAGGCGCAGGATCCCGTTCAGCTCGTCGGGGATCTCGTTCAGCCGCTCCAGGAGCTCTTCGCTGTCGACCTCGAAGACGGTCGCGAGCGACGGCAGCGCCTCGAGGAGCCGGCCCCACTCGTCGACGCGGCGCATGCCCTCCATGAGGAGGCCCTGCGTCGACGTCTCGATCCCGTCGGGGTTGTCGACCTTGCAGAACTCGACCTCGAACGTCCCCTCGTTCCACAGGAGCGCGCGGTAGACGGCCTCCTCGCCGCAGAGCCGGCCGAGCGTCGCGTCGACGACCTTGCCCTCGCGGAAGTAGACCTGCGCCTCGTTGTCCGCGTGCGACAGGTGGACGATCCCGCTCTTCCGGCTCACCTCGAACGTCTGCAGCAGATCCACGACGTTCATGTCGAGGATCGACCCGGAGAACCTGGTCCGCCCCGTCGTCGAGAAGTGGCGCGTCGTGATCCCCTCGCGCGTCCGCCGCGCGAGGAGCAGCGTCACGCGCGCGATGAGCTCGCGCACGAAGATCGGCTTGGTCAGGTAGTCCTCGACGCCGAGCTCCAGCCCGCGGATCTTGTCCTCGATGGACCGCTGGCTCGTGAGGAAGACGACCGGGATCGAGGCCCAGTCGGCGTGCTCCTTCATCTTGCGGACGAGGGCATATCCGTCCACGTTGGGGAGGCGCGTGTCGCTGAGGACGAGGTCCGGCGTGGAGACCTCGAGCTTCGCGAGAGCGTCCGCTCCGTCCTTCGCGGTGGTCACGCTGTAACCGGCCTTTTTCAGGCTGACCTCGAGGACCCGAACGCTGCGCGGATCCGCGTCGACCAGGAGGAGCTGTTGCTTGGCCACTAGAGGTTTCCGCCTCGCGAAGGATGGCGAGCCCGAACGGACGCTGTCAAGCGCTCCGCCCTGAGCGTCGCCGCTGCCGTCGATCGCTTGTCCCGCGGCCGCGGGCCCGGTGCTCGACGTCGTCCATCGTGCACACAGGACGGCTGGGAAGGCCAGGTTTCGTCGCGCGCCGATCGGGCGATCAGCGCTTCCAGGGATCGACGATATCGCCGGTTGCTTGCGGCCTTACCATGGAGGCCGTGGGCGCCGCGGTCGCCGACGGACGGGCCGTCGCCGCGGTCGGCTTCGCCGGGATCGGGGCGGCTGTGCCCTGGGTGCGGGGCGGCTCCTGCGCGGTCGGCGCGGGCGCCGCCGTCGCGGCCGCGGGCGCGGCGGGCGGCTCGTCGATCGCCCTGGCGGGCGCCGTCTCCGCCGGGAGGGCGCCGCCGGGAGCGTCGTCGGCGGCGGCCTGGGGCTGCTCCTCGGGCGCCGAGGCGCGCAAGGCGCGGACGCCGAGGGCGATGACGATGGGCACGAGGACCGCCGCGAGCGCGATCGCCACGCGCGCGGCCATCGAGAGCGGCTCGGACGGCTCCGCGGGCGCCTGGACCGGGGCGAGCACCTCCTCGTGCGCGCGCGGCCGTATCGACTCGTGCGCGCGCGGCCGCATCGACTCGTGCGCGCGCGGCCGTATCGACTCGTGGCGAGGCAGCTCGCCCGGGGGCGCGACGGAGACCCCGCGGCCCGGCGGATCGAGGGCGAGCTCGATGGCCTCGACGAGGTCGGCCATCGAGGAGAAGCGCTCCTCGGGGTTCTTCGCGAGGCAGCGCATGACGATCGGGCCGAACGCGCCGAGCGCGGTGGCGTCGGGCATCACCTGCTCGAGCGGCTCGGGCGACATGTACATGTGCTTGGTCAGCACGCCCATGTACGTGTCCGCCTCGAAGGGGACGCGCCCCGCGAAGCACTCGTACATGAGGACGCCGAGCGCATAGATGTCGGCGCGGGCGTCGATGCGCTTCCCCTCCGCCTGCTCCGGGCTCATGTAATGCGGCGTCCCGAACACCATGCCGATGCGCGTGAGCCGCTTGCCGCCGGTCACCTTCGCCACGCCGAAATCGAGCAGCTTGACGAACTCCTGATCGCCGTTCCGGACGAGGTACACGTTGTCGGGCTTCAGGTCGCGGTGGATGACGCCCGCGGAGTGCGCGGCCCCGAGCGCGGCGGCGCACTGGAGCATGATCTGCCCGACCCTGTCGGCCGGCAGCGTCTTCTCGGTGCGCAGCAGCGACGCGAGGGAGGTCCCGGAGAGGAACTCCATGACGAAGAACGGCAGCTCTGCCTGCCCCGTCTCGACCTCGATCGCGCCGAAGTCGCTCACCGCGACGATGTTGGGGTGGCCGATCGCCGCGGCCGCCTTGGCCTCCTGGATGAAGCGGGCGACGAGCTCGGCGTCCTGCGCGATGTCGCGCCGGAGCACCTTCAGGGCGAAGAGGCGGCCGAGCGACTTGTGGCGCACCTCGTACACCGTCCCCATCCCCCCTTCACCCACGACCGCCTGCACCTCGTAGCGGCCGTCGATGGTGCGCCCGAGCATCGGATCGGCCGATGGATTCCAGTCGGGCGCGTCGGCGAGCGGATCGCCGTCGAACGGGCAGAAGCGGGAGTCGCCGGAGAAGGTCTGCTTGCAGGTCGGGCAGCGCCGCGCGCGCGGGGTCTGCTTCGCCTTCCCCCGGCGCGCCGGCCCGTCGAAGCGCGCCGGCAGGGGTGGGAGCGCCGGCAGCGGCGGGAGCGCCGGACGCGCGTCGACGTGCGCTGGCAGTGTGTCCCCCCCGCGCGGCGGCACGTCGCTGCGGAACGGCAACTCGCTGCGCGGCGGCGCGTCGCTGCGCAGCGGCACGTCGCTGCGCGCCGGTGGCAGGTCGCTGCGCGCTGGCGGCACATCGCTGCGCGCCGCAGGCTGAGCAAATGATTCGTCTCCGTGCAGCCGCGGGATGTCTTCCCGATGGAACAGCTCGGCAGCCTCGGACTCGCCGGCGGTCATCTCGGGCTGAGCATCCCCGGCCATGCGGAGCGTCACTGGCACCCCATCGAGTCTAGCCGAAAGCGCGCTCGGTGGTTCGGATCAGATGGCGCCAGTTTGGCGACCGCGGTGGAGCGCCTCCCCGCGGGTCGCCGCGCGCGGCGGCCAGCGCCGCCTTGTAAGGACTCAGATCTCTTCGAGAATCTTCGCCTTGCGGGCCTGGAACTCCTCGTCGGTGATGAGGCCCTTGCTCTTGAGCTCCCCGAGGCGCTCCAGGCGCTGCTCGATCGACGGCGCTGCGCCGGGGGCAGCCTGCGCCGCGCCCGGGTAGCCCTGCGGCGCCCCCGGGTAGCCCTGCGGCGCGCCCGGGTAGCCCTGCGGCGCCCCCGGCTGCTGCATGTGCGGCGGCACGAACTGGGGCTGGCCCTGCGCCGCGAGCGCGGGGTTCATCGCCTGCGCCAGGCCGGCGCCGATCGCCACCTGGGCGCCCAGCCCCGCGACGCCGCTGCCGTCGCCGCCCTGCGCCATGCCCTGGCCGGCGCCCATCATCGCCTGGCCGGCGGCGTAGTTCTGCCAGTTGCCCGCCAGCTGCTGCACGTACCGCGCGTCCTGCTGGAACCGCTGATCGAGCTCGAACTGCTTCGCGCGGGCGGTGTCCTGCGCGACCCCGATGCCGCGGCGCGCCTCGCCGCGCGCCTTGTTCGCCTCGCGGAGGAGCTTCTGGTCCTCGGCCGAGAAGTTGATGTTGAAGTTGCCGATCTCGAGGATCTTGCAGCCGATCTCCTCGAGGTTCGGCGCGGATTGCACGATGCGGGCGCCGAGCTCCATGCTCATGCCGCCGAGGTTGAGCAGGCTCTTCTGCTGCTGCGCGCAGACCTGGCCGATCACGGTCTTCACGCTCATGAAGAACTTGCCCTTGATCCAGCTCAGGACGACGTCGTTGTCGCCGCTGCCGCCGCACTGCCCGTGGTACCCGACGACGAACCGCACCGGATCGACAACGACCAGCGAGAACTCACCGAAGATGCGCGGCGTCACGAACTCGTAAAGGGTGGGATCCTCCATCGACTCCAGCGGCCCGCCGAACGGCACGCCGCGGACCGGCTGCGTCTTGACGAAGAAGATCTCGGCGATGAAGACGTCCCCGCCCGTGAACTTGTTGACGAGGTTGTTCAGGAACGGGATGTTCTGGGTCTGGAGGGTGTGGCGCCCTGTGGGCAGGTAACCCATGTACCTGCCGTCCTTGAAGAAGAGGGCGCACTCATCGCTGTCGACCGTCAGCTGCGACCAGAAGGGGATGTTCTGGTCCGGGTGCTTGTAAACGATGAGATGCTTCGCCGCGTCCGGGCGCGCGATCATCATCTCGCGGACGCCGCTCTTCACGAAATCGAAAATCCCCATGTCGCGCTCCTCTTCGGTGTGCTGGGTGTGACGGATCTGCCGGTCCCCTGCCCCCCGGGACCTCGGGTTTCATTCCGGCAGACGGCGCGCAGGGTCCGCGCCGTTCGTTCTCCGTTGACGGTCGCCGCGCCTTTCAGGCACACAGCGGCCTCAGGATAGTCCGCAGATCGCAGGGCAGCAATGCCCGCCGGGAGGACCGTATGCCCGTTGCTCCGCTCGCTCTGCTAGCTCTGCTCGAGCCGCTGGCGCCATCCGAGTCATCCGAGTCATCCGAGTCATCCGAGTCACCCGCGTCGGCCGTGTCACCCGCGTCCTTCGGGATCCCGAGCTCCGCCGTGCGGCAGCTGAAGCGCTCGTCCTCCTGGCATGGGGCCGCGCTGGCGAGGGCGCCTCGATGACCGCGCCAATCGACATCAGCGCCCTCTCGGCGCCCGCGCAGAAGCTGGCGCAGCCGGGCGCGCCGCAGAAGCTCAGGGAAATGGCGGCGCGCGGCATCGCCCCCGGGCTCAAGCCGGGCGACGTCGTGACGGTGCTCGTGCTGCTCGCGTCGCGCGACGAGGAGCCGACCCGCGAGGCCGCGGAGAAGACGCTGGCGGCGCTCCCCGAGCCGCTGCTCCAGGGGGCGCTCGGCGCGGATCTGCAGCCGCCAGTCATCGATCGGCTGGCCCGCGCGTACGCGGACCGCCTCCCGGTCGTCGAGAGGCTCTGCGCGATGCCGGGCGTCGCCGCGGAGACGCTCGAGGAGCTCGCGCGGACCGGGGGCGAGGCGGTGACGGAGCTCATCGCCGTCAACGAGGAGCGGCTGCTCAAGAACCCGCGCGTCATCGAGAAGCTCTACCTCAACAAGAACACGCGGATGTCGACCGCCGACCGCCTCGTCGATCTCGCGTCCCGCAACGGGGTCGAGCTCACGGGCATCCCGGCGTGGCGCGAGGTCAGCGCCGCGATCAAGGACGAGCTCATCGCGGAGCCGTCGCCCGAGCCCACGCCGGACGACGTGCTGTTCAGCGAGACGCAGGCGCTCGCGGAGGCGCTCGCCGCGGACGAGCCGGTCGACACGCACGTCGAGGACGAGGAGGGCAAGGAGGCGATCAAGGAGCAGTACGTCCCGCTCTACAAGCGGCTCGCCGACATGACCATGTCGCAGCGGATCCGGCGGGCGATGCTCGGCTCGCGCGAGGAGCGCATGCTGCTCGTGCGCGACTCGAACCGCCTCGTGGCCAGCGCCGCCGTGCGCAGCCCGCAGATGCAGGAGGAGGAGGTCGTCCTCATCAGCCGCAACCGGAACATCTCGGACGAGGTGCTGCGGATCATCTCGACGACGCCCGAGTGGCTGAAGAGCTACACGGTGAAGCGGAACCTCGTCGAGAACCCGAGGACGCCGGTGCTCGTCGCGACGCGGCTGGTCCAGCACCTGCGCGAGTCCGATCTCCGGGGCATCGCGAAGAGCAAGAACGTGACGTCGCCGGTGAAGGACGCCGCGAGGCGGCACCTCGAGCGGCGCAAGAGCTGAACGGGGGACGAGCGATGAGCGACCTGGTCCGCTTCGGCGTGGCGATGGATCGCGCGCTGCTGGCCGAGTTCGATCGGCGCATCACCGCGCAGGGCTACGAGAACCGCTCGGAGGCGCTGCGGGATCTGGTCCGCGCGGACCTGACGCGCGCCGCGCTGGACGAGGGGGCCGAGGTGGCGGCCACGCTGACGCTCGTCTACGAGCCCGAGGTGCGGGAGCTCGTGCTGCGGATCTCCGAGCTGGAGGAGCGGCGCGCGGGGTCTCTGGTCTCCAGCCTGCTGGTCCGCCTCGACGCGGCCCGGCTGCTCCAGGTGATGGTGCTGAAGGGCCGCGGGCAGGAGCTGTCCGAGCTCGCCGGGCAGCTCGCCGGGGCCAAGGGGGTCCTGTCCTGCGCGCTCACGCCGGCCGCGGCGCTCCCGGGGGCGCCGCGCCGGTAGCGAGGGGCGGCGCGCTGATGGAGGAGGGCTCTCCAGAGCTCCTGATCTACGCGTCGTCGCCGGGGCTGTCGGCCACTTTGACCGTGGTCTTGGGCGGGTCGACGATGAACGTCACGAGGCGCTCCTTGGCCTCGAACTCCTGCCGGTAGATCACGGCCGAGCGCTTGTACTTGAAGGGGCCCACGCGCACCCGGTGCCAGAGGCCGCGGCCCTTGACGTACGCCGGCTCGACGTACGCCTTGTGCCCGCGCCGGCGCAGGGCCGCCGCGAAGTTCTCGGCGTCGGTGGGGTCCTTGAACGAGCTCACCTGGAGCTGGTAGCTGCCAGGCCCCCCCCGCTCGGTCTCGGGCCCCTCCTCGCGCGACACGTGACGGGCCATCGCGGTGAGCGTGTCGTTCGGGGCGACCTCGCCTCCGGGACGCCCGAGCACGTGCTGCGCCGGCAGCGGGACCACGGGCAGCCGGTCCGCGGCAGGCGGCGGGACGGGCTCCGCGGCGGGCGCCTCGGCGGAGGTGGCCGCCTTGGCCGCCCGCGGATCGCGCACGGCCTCGAGCGCGGTCGTCGGGTGCTCCGCGTCCGAGAGGACCGCGGGGAAGGTCACGTCCTCCCCGATCGTGGCAGGGCGCGGGGCCGGCTTCACGCCGGCCGGGTGGGCGCGCGCGACCAGATCGCCGAGCGGATCGGCGGTGACCGGCCGCTCGCGGTGCGGGGCGCGCAGGAGCGCCACCGCCGCGAAGACGATGCACGCCCCGCCGAGCGAGGCCAGCACCAGCGCGCCCGCGCGCGACGGGCGAGCCCCGGGATCCTCTTCCTGGATCTCCTCGAGGTTCCGCACCGCCCCGGTGTCCATGCTCTCGCCCTTGCTGCGCCTCATGCGTCCTCCTCGCCCCGTCTACCCTGCCCGGACGGCGACCCACAACTTTCGTGTGCTACTTTATCCTACATCTTCCGGATAGGTCCGGTGGCTGGACGAGCGCTCTCGGGCGAGCGCGCGCTTCGGCGGGGCTGGGCAGCCTCGCATGCGCGGCGCGCGCGGAGAAAGTTCTCGGCTGGCGCCGGGCGCGCGCTGGCCGACCGATCCCCGCGGGCTTCGTCCGCGGTGAGCCGTCTCGCGGCGCTGCCGTGACTCAAGGGGGCCGATCGGGTCACGAGGCGGCAGGAGGCGTTCGGTCATTCCCAGCGGAGCCCCACGATCACGGAGCCACCGCCGGAGCCTCCACGCATGAAGGTCGTCCTGATCGCCGATCGCCGGTCGGGCCCGATCATGGCCCGGGTCTATGCCGAGCTCGCCACGCTCGGATTCACCGTGGTGGTCGTGGCAGCCGCCGTGACCTCAGCGCAGACCATCTTGACGCCGGGCGCGTCGGCGCGCGGCGTGGAGGACCCGATGAAGATCACGGCTACGAAGCTCTGGGCTTGTCGACGGCCTTCGCGTCCGCACAGGCCGCGTGCGGCGACCGCCATGTCGATCCGATCGTGGAAGTCCACCTGGCGACCACCGTCGAGGGGACCACCGAAGGGCCGTGGGCTGCCTGCGTTTCCTCCGGGGACGAGGGCAACTTCGCCCTCCCCCACCTTTGTCCGGATCCCGAACCGAGCGGTGAAGAGCGCAGGTGCAGGGTGGCGTACATCGCCGAGCGACAAGACGATGGATCGACGTGGTGCGATGTGGCGGCGCAATGCAACTACGAGTGCGAAACGGCGGAGGACTGCCCGCGGCCGCCGAGCGGCACCGCCACGCCGGTGTGCAACTCGGTCTGCGAGTTGCCCTGCGACGAGAACACCACGTGCCCGAGCGGCATGGAGTGCTGGCACATGTTCCACGGGCCTGGCCTCCGGGACGAACAGGGCTTCTGCATGTGGAAGTACGAATGTGACTGAAGGTCGAGGTCGACGAACCTGGCCAATCCATCTCGGTCTGCCCGCGGACCCGCGCGGCGACACGCAACCGCGATGACGGTTTCGGTCTCGCGACGAGAGCTTCCCCTCAACGCATCATTCATCATGCGCCGGCTCCCGCGAGCCGCCGCGGAGGATTCGATCCATCGGAGCGCCACCGACGCGCTATGACTCGGCCCCATGGACCACCCCGACACCACGGCGCGCCCTCCCGGCGCTCGGCCTGCCCTCCGCGCAGCGACGGATCCCGCGGCGCCCCGAGACGGCTCGTCGCAGGCCGGCGCGGCTCCGCGTGACGCGGACGCGGCGCGCGGCCACCACGGCGGCAAGGCCGCGCTCGCCCTGGCCGCGCTCGGGGTCGTCTTCGGCGATATCGGCACGAGCCCGCTCTACGCGCTCAAGGAGTGCGTGAGCGCGACGCACGGCGTCCCGCCGACGCCCGACAACGTCCTCGGGCTGCTCTCGCTCCTCTTCTGGTCGCTGATGATGGTGGTCACGGTCAAGTACGTCACCTTCATCACGCGGGCCGACAACGACGGTGAGGGCGGCATCCTCGCCCTGCTCGCGCTGGTGCCGGAGCGGCTGCGCGCCAGCGGGACGCGGGGCGTCGGGTGGCTCGCCGGGCTCGTGGTGCTCGGCGCCGCGCTCCTCTACGGCGACGGGGTCATCACGCCCGCCATCTCGGTGCTGAGCGCCATGGAGGGGCTCGAGGTGGCGACGAGCGGGCTCAAGCCGTTCGTCGTGCCGCTCACCTGCGCGATCCTCGTCGGGCTCTTCAGCGTGCAGCGCTGGGGGACGGCGCGCGTCGGCAAGGTCTTCGGCCCCGTCATGGTCCTCTGGTTCACCGCGCTCGCCGTGCTCGGGCTCGTGTTCATCGCCAGGAACCCGGCGGTGCTCGCCGCGCTGAACCCCGTGTACGCGGCGCGCTTCTTCGCCGCCCACGGTTTCCATGGGGTCGCGATCCTCGGGTCGGTCGTCCTCGTCATCACGGGGGGCGAGGCGCTCTACGCGGACATGGGGCACTTCGGGCGCGGCCCGATCCGGCTCGCCTGGTACGCCGCCGCGCTCCCGGCGCTCGTGCTCAACTACTTCGGCCAGGGGGCCCTCCTGCTGCAGGAGCCCGAGGCCGCCGCGAACCCGTTCTTCGCGATGGTGCCGAAGGGCCCCCTCACCTACGCGCTGGTCGCGCTCGCCGCCATGGCCACCGTGATCGCGTCGCAGGCGCTGATCTCGGGCGCCTACTCGCTCACGCACCAGGCGATCCAGCTCGGGTACCTGCCGCGGACCCAGGTGCGCCACACCTCGAGCGAGGCCGCGGGGCAGATCTACATCCCCCTGACGAACTGGGCCCTCGCGGCCGGGTGCCTCGCGCTCGTGCTGATCTTCCAGCAGTCGAGCCGGCTGGCCGCGGCGTACGGCATCGCGGTGACCGGCACGATGGGGATCACGTCGATCGTCTTCTTCGTCGTGATGCGGCACACGTGGCGAGCCCCGCTCGCGAAGGCGCTGCCGCTGCTGATCCTGTTCCTCTCGTTCGATCTGCCGTTCTTCGGGGCCAACCTGATCAAGTTCCTCGACGGCGGGTACGTGCCGGCGGTCATCGCCGCGGTCCTGTTCGCCATGATGGTGATCTGGAAGCGAGGCCGCGCGATCCTCGCCGAGCGCTTCACGCGGGCGGCCCCCTCGGCCTCTGCCTTCGTGCGCGATCTCGACGCGAAGTGCCGCGCGCGGGTCCCCGGCACGGCGGTCTTCCTGAGCGCGCGCGCGGGCAAGACGCCTTACGCGCTGACGCACCACCTCAAGCACAACAAGGTGCTCCACGAGACGGTGGTGATCTTGACCGTCGTGACGGAGCACGTCCCGCGGGTCGCCGACAGGGATCGTCTCGACGTGACGAGCCTCGACAAGGGGGTTCACCAGGTCGTCATCCGATCGGGCTTCATGCAGTCGACCGACGTGCCGGCCCTCTTGCGGCGGGCCGCGGCGGCGCACGCGCTGCCCATCGATTTCGCGGACGTGGCGTATTACCTCGGCCGCGAGACGATCCTCGCCACCGACAGGGGCCGGATGGGCAGGATCACGGAGACGATCTTCGCGGTGATGGCGCGGAACGCCGGCGCCGTGCCCGACTACTTCAGGCTGCCGCCGGAGCGGGTGGTGGAGATCGGCGTGCAGGTCGACCTGTAGCGGGCGGTGGAGATCGGCGCGCGGCGCGATCGGCCCACCTCCGCTGGGCTTTCGCGCGCTCGAGGCGCTATGACTCGGCCCTCATGAAGATCCCGCTCCTGGGCCGTGTCCTTCCCGCGCTCGGCCTGTCGCTCCTCGGCTGCGCGGAAGGGCCGCGGACGCTCACGGTCGAGGTCGTGCCGGGGCACGAGGCGACCGCGTTCCAGGACGACCCGCCTGTCGCCCGGATCGAGGTGACCGCGACGGCGGCCGAGGGAGACGTCACCGTGTCGGCGGCGGCGGCGCCGGGCGGCGAGCTCGATTTCGGCGAGATCCCGGCCGAGCGGGCGTACACGTTCGATGTGCGCGGCCTCGACGCGGGCGGCGCGACCGTGGTGCGGGGGCGCTCCGCGGCGGGCATCTACCTCGCCGCGGTGACGGGCGACGTGCTGCCGCTCTTCGCCCAGCGGACCGGCCGGTGGGCGCGGCCGCCGGGCGAGCTCGCGGCGTCGCGCATCGGCGCGCCCGGGGCGGCGCTCGCGGAGCGCTACCTGATCCTCACCGGCGGGGCCGCGGCCGGGGGCGCCGCGGCGGGCAGCGTCGACCCGGCGCGGCTCGACGCGTACGACCTCGCCGCGTGGGGCGGGAGCGCCTCCAGCGGCGCGCTCCCGCGGGCGGCGCGGTCGCTCGTGGTGCGGGGAGACCTGCTGCTCACCCTGGACGACGAGGGCGCAAGCTGGACCGACGTCGCGGCGGGGCAGAGCGCCGAGGCGTCGCTGCCCGAGGGGCTCGGCTCGTTCGCGGAGGTGGCGGGCGGCCGGACGGTCGAGGCCTCGGACGGGCGCTCGTTCGTGGTCGGCGCGACGCGCGCGGGCGCGGCCGCGGGAGCGCCGGGCGCGCCTTCGGACAAGGTGCTCGTCGTCGGCGCGGACGGGGCGCTCTCGGTGGCGAAGCTCCGCCTTGCGCGGGCCGGCGCCGCGGCCGTGTGGGTGGAAGGTCTGGGCCTGGTCGTCGCGGGCGGGAGCGCGGACGGCGCGGGGCTGGAGGTGCTCGGCGACGGCGCGACCGAGTTCTCGCCGAGGCCGTTTCCGCCGGACGCCTCCGAGGGGGCGGGCGCCGCGGTGACCGGTCCCGGGGAGATCGCGCTCGTCGGCGGGGTCCAGGGCGGCGCCGCGGCGCCCACGCGGCGGCTCGCGCCGGGGTGCGCCGCGACCTGCGCGGCGGTGGAGGTCGAGGGCGCCGCGCTGACCGCGGCCATCGGGGGCGTCGCCGCGTTCGCGCTGCCCGGCGGGCGCATCCTCGCGGTGGGCTCCGAGGCGGGCGAGGACGGGCTGACGCGGAGCTTCATCGTCGACGTCGCGGCGGCGCAGGTCGAGGAGCTGCCGCTTCGGGAGCCGCGGCGGGGCGCGGCCGTGGTGCCCGCGCCGAACGGGACGCTCGCGCTGCTCGGCGGGGTCCACGCGGATGGGACGCCGGCGCTGACGATCGAGACGTTCTTCCCGGAGTGAGCGGTCCGCCGGAGGGTGCGGCGCTTTCAGGACGATCTCGCGGGCGCTGCGCAGGGCTCGCTCGATCGCCCTCGCGCAGCTCTTCCCGGCGCGGCCCGTCGGCGCGGACAGCAACCGGCGCGAGGGGCCCTCGCGGGCGGCGCCGCCGTCAGCGGGCGGGCTGCCCGGCCGGCGGCTTCGCGCTGTGGGCTTGCATCCAGCCGCGGACGCAGCGGAAGCCGACGTCGGCGTTCTTCGCGCTGGCGAACATGAAGTGGCGCGCCGCGGCCCGCAGCCGGTTCTTCGCGACCACCCGCCACGAACCGCCGCGGAGCACGCGCCCGTAGCCGATGGAAGGCCCGACCGGATTGCTCACCGGACCCTCGACGGCCTGGTAATCGCCGTACCAGTCCCAGCACCACTCCCAGACGTTGCCCGCCATATCGAGGATCCCGAACGGCGACGCCCCCTTCGGGTAGTACCCCACGGGGCTGGGTCCGGCCCGCATGGCGAGCACCGGGCTCTTGATGCGCGTGTCGCTCCAGGCGAGCTGGTCCGATGGCGGCTCATCACCCCACGGATACATGCGTCCGCGGGTCCCCCGCGCCGCGTACTCCCACTCTGCCTCGGTGGGGAGCCGATAGCCGTTCGCCTCGCGATTCCAGATCACGCCCTCTCCTTCGAGCTGGTACGCGGGCCCGAACCCTCGTAGCGCGGACAGACGGTTGCAGAACTCGATCGCGTCCCACCAGTTGACGTTGTTCACCGGGAGCTCGTCGCTCGCGGGAAGCCCCGGGTTCGTGCCCATCACCTCGCGGTAGAGCCGCTGCGTCGTCGGATAGACGCCCATCCTGAACGCCGCGACCAGCACCTGCCGCCGCGGGCGCTCATCGGGCTTCGCCGACACGTCGTCGTCCGCGCTGCCCATCCAGAAACGCCCGCCCACGATCACGGCCATCTCGATCTTGGGCGCGCTCCCGGCGCGGCCGGCGTCATCCTCGGCGTCCACGGCGCGGGCCACGATCGCCCCCGGGCTCCCCGCCGGCGCGGTGAAGGCCGCGGATCCGACGGCAGGGATCCCGGTCGCCGGCGTCGCCGTGGCGGAGGGCACCACCGCCACGGGCGGCGCGGCCGGAGGGGAATCGGACGGGCCGCGCCGCGGCTGCAGCGCGCCCCGCGGCCGGCTCGCGATGCTCAGCGCCGCGCAGAGGTCGTCGACGCTGGCGTACCGCTTCTCGCGCTTCCACGCGACGGCCTGCTCCAGGACGGCCTTGACCGTGCCGTCGCACGAGAGCTCCCGCAGGAACGCCGCCCGGTCGTGCACCGCCTCGGCCGGCAGCTGGGCGCCGTGAAAGCAGAAGAGCGCGGTCATCCCGAGGCCGTACACGTCGGCCCGCGCGTCGGCGTCCTGGGGCCGGTCCATCGACTCGGGCGCGCTGTACACGTACGTGCCGAGCGCCCCCGTCCGCGTCCCGCCGGTCGTGTCCGCCGCCGCGACCAGGTCGAAGTCCGTGAGCCGCGGCTCGCCCGACGGCTCGAGCAGGATGTTCGCCGGCTTCACGTCGCGGTGCACGAGGCCCTTCGCGTGCGCCGCGCGCAGCGCCTCGCCGACGCGCAGGACGAGGGGGATCACCTGCGCTGCCGGGAGGCGCTGCTGGAGGACCGCCTGGTGCAGGTCGCCGCCGCTGACGAACTCCATGACGAAGAAGTGGAAGCCGCCGTCCTCGCCGTGCGGCTCGATCACGCGCACGACGCCGGGGTGATCGAGCCCCGCCATGCGCTGGGCCCCCCGGAAGAAGCGCTCGCGCCGGATCGCGTCCTCCGCGAGGCTCGAGTGCAGCACCTTGATGGCGACGACGTGGCCCTGCTCGTCGTCGCGCGCGCGCCACACGTTCGCGAAGCCGCCTCGCCCGACACGATCGAGGAGCAGGTACCTGCCGCGCTGCCCCAGCCTGTCGCCGGCGCGGAGCTGGCCTCCCTCGCGCAGCTGCCGCCGGAGCTCCAGGACCTCGCGTTGCGCCTCGGCGGTGTCGCCGCCTGCGAGCTGCAGCGCCCCGAGCCGCACGCGCGCGCGCTCCAGCTCCTGGGCGAGCCTGCGGGTCTCGGCGTCCGGGTAGATCGGCCTGTGGCTCTGCGCGCGCGGGCGCTTCTTGTCGCTCTTCTCGTTCTTCTCGAGCGCGGCGCGGATGCCGAGCGCGACGTCGGTCCAGGCCTCGTCGCGATCGGCCCGGCCCTGGATGGGGCGCTCGTTGTCGGGCAACGCCGCGAGGTGACCGAACGGCGCGCCCTTCCAGTCGCACGCCCTGAGCAGGATCGGGATGACGCGCGCCGAGCCGGCCGCGTGGCGAGCCATTGCGCGCTCCATCTCGACGTCCCAGCAGGACGGCGAGGCGATGAAATCCGCGCTGACGAGCAGCAAGATGAGCTGCGCCGCCTCGAGGCGCTCGCGCACCTCTTCCTCCCATCGGGCGCCGGCCTCGAGCTCCCGGTCGTGCCACGCCCGCAGGATTCCCTGTCGCTGCATGGGCGCCAGGTGCGAAACGAGCTCCCGGAGAGCGGCTTCATCCCTGCGCGCATAGGAGATGAATACGTCGATGGGCTTCTGCACGGTCGTCCGAGGTGCCAGCCGGGAAGGCGCGTGGTGCGACGAGTCGACCAGGGGAATCTACTAGGAAGAGCAAACGACCTCTTGGAAGTCAAGCCCATCGTCGCGCCCGCGCGGTTGTCTCGCACCGGTTCGCACGGTTCGCACGGCTCGCACGGTTCCCACGTCTCGCACAGTCCTCGCGGGATCGTACGGCTCGCCCCGACCCGAGTCCCTGGAATTGACTCTCAACGTAACCGCCCTGGCCTGGCCGACGGCACTCTCTCCGAGCTGCCTTCTCGCGCACCGAGCGGCAGCGCCCCCCACAGCTCGTGTCGCCGCGTGTTGCCCTCCAGGTTCCATGCAGTTCCTGGCGGGCGGCCACGCCGTGAACCTGCCTGATCAAAGGACAACCGACCGTCCGGTCGGCCATCGATCGGCCATTGATCGGCCGGTCAGACTCGCCCGCGGCTCATCCACCGCCGCCGTGATGACAGCTTCGCAAAATGTTGCGAGCGATGTAGATGCGACGCAGTCGATGCAGACCGCGCAAACAATGCAATTCGCAAAATCTTGCGGCCAATGCGGGCGTGACGCAGTTGTTGCAGACCACGCAAACAATTGCAAAGAACGTCAACGATGAACGAGCTGCCGGGAGCCGGCATCCCATGTCCGAACCACGGAATCGTCGTCTTCACGACTTGACATGCATGCGTGAGCGGCGGACCATGGATGGATATTTGTCTTGGGCTTTTGCAGCGACTCACGCCGCACCTCGCCTCGTACCCAGCGCTCATGACCGTGGGGCTACACGACACTGGCCTTGCGCGCGGCGAAGCCTTGCGCGGCGGACCACAACGTCTGTCACGGAGAATCTTTGTATGAGAGATAAAATGAAAATACTCAGCGCCCTGTGCGCTGGTCTGGCGAGCGCCCTCGCGGCCTCGTGCGGCGCCGATCCCGGCGGCGCGGGCGACGACGGCGACGAGAGCGTGGCGCGCGCCGCGCAGGAACTATCGACCGAAGGACAGGTGTGCACCACCGTCCAGCGCGGCGCCGGACCAGCGGGCGTGGATGACGTCGTGCTCTGGCAGAACGCGCCGACGTGGAACGACGGCGCGAACGTGGCGCTCAGCTCGGGGACGAGCGCGAGCGGCGGGATCCGGCGCAGCTTGCTCCGGTTCGACCTCTCCGGCCTCCCATCGAACGCCGAGGTCGTGTCGGCGAACCTGTCGCTCTCGCAGATCTACAAGGCGGACACCAGCACGGTCCGCGTCCACCGCGTCACGAGCGCCTGGGCGGAGTCCACCGCGACCTGGGGGAGCTTCGGAGAGTCCTTCGATCCAGCGATCGTCGCGTCGTTCACCGGCGGCGGGGCGGCGGGCGTCCGCTCCTCCGACCTCACCGCGCTCGCGCGCGCGTGGGTGAGCGGCGAGGCCGAGAACCACGGCGTCCTCATCGAGGAAGACCCGGTCGTGAGGAGCGAGTTCAAGAGCAGCGAGCGGCCGGAGATCGCGAGCCGGCCGAAGCTCGACGTCTGCTACGTCACGTGCGACGACGGGATCCAGAACGGCAGCGAGAACGGCGTCGATTGCGGCGGCCCGTGCGCGCCCTGCGGCGGCGAGTCGTTCGAGGGGCCGCCGGGCGGGAGCCCCGTCGACCTCGAGGGCACCGGCGCGGCCTATGGCTGGTCGGTCGGTGATCTCGACGAGCTGCCGGAGTCCATCGCGCGGCAGGGCACGAACGAGCCGTGCACGACCGGCGAGGACTGCCAGTTCGACCAGCACTGCGACAACCCCGCGCAGGGCGCGTGCGCCCACGATCCGTGCGCGACGGGTGACTCGCTGCTGTCGACGTGCAGCGGCTGCGTGACGAAGGTCTGCGACGCCAACCCGAACTGCTGCACGCCGACGGCCGTACCGGGGGATTGCGGGCACGACGCCTGCGTGGCGGCTCCCGGCGCCGCGACCAACATGAACACGACCTGCGGCGACGCGTGCATCGCGACCATCTGCGCGAACCATCCGCGCTGCTGCGAGATCACGTGCAGCACGACGGCGCAGTGCACTGCGATCATCGGCACGGGCAGCACCTGCGTCTTCCCAGGCCGCTGCACAGCACCCAGCGGCGTATGTCCCCCGGGAACCATCCTGTCAGGCGGCAGGTGCACGGGGATCTGGAGCGCGACCTGCGCGGGTTATGTCGCCACGGAGTGCGCCCCCAAGACGTGCAGCTCGGTCACCCCGCAATGGGACGCGAGTTGCGTCGCCCTGGCCGGATCGTTGTGCGGCTCCAGCTGCGAGACCGATCCGGGCTGCGCGCACGACAAGTGTTACACCGGGGAGCGTCTGAACGCAGGGTGCGACTCGTGCGTGTCGCAGGTCTGCGATGTGTCGCCGAGCTGCTGCGCGCCGGGCGGTGCGTGGACACAGAGCTGCGTCGACCTCGTGGAGAGCGTCTGCGGAGAGACCTGCCCGCAGCAGGGGCTCTGCAATGCCTACCTGCCGGGCGAGACGAACCCCGAATGCTCTCTCCCGGACCTCACGATCGGCGTGCCCTGCGGCGGGACGATCCCCGTCTGCAACCGCGGCACCATCCCGGCCCCGGCGGGAATCGCCATCCACCGGTATGCTTCCACCGCCAACCAGCTGCCATCCTCCGCCCCGAGCCGGGTCCTGAACGCGTGCAACCCGACGGGCGGCACCCTCGCCTGCACAACGGCGCAGCCGATCGCCCCGGGTGAGTGCATCAGCGTGGCAGGCTGCACCGGCGTCACCGACGGGATGGAGCTCATCGTCAATCCCCCTGGCGCGGGGCAGATCGCCGAATGCCAGTGCGGCAACAACGGGAGCGTCTATCAATCGGGCGAGTGCGGGTCGCCCGCCTGCACCGCCACGGCCAGCGCCACGCAGGTCAGGCCGGTCACCCTGTTCGTGGCGCTCGATCGATCCACCTCGATGCGGCAGACGCTGTCGGGGGTGGACGTGAGCGCGGATCGATGGATTCCGGCGACGAACGCGCTGAAGTCCTTCTTCCAGGATCCGGCGTCGGCGGGGCTCGGTGTCGCGTTCCGGTTCTGGCCGCACGACAACCCGGGCCCGTGCAACGAGACCCCTTCCTGTCCGCCTGCCGGCGGCGGCGGCTGTGCGCTGCCGCTCGTCCCGTTCAACGGCGCCGCGGCCGACAGGTTGACCGAGGAGTCTGCGGCGATGGGGGACCAGCAAGAGATAAAGCTCATGCAGGCCTTCATCAACTTCCCGACGCCCAACGGCGAAACGCCGATGTACCCGGCGCTGGACGGCGCCACGACCTGGGCGATCAACTACAAGAACACCCACCCCGAGGAGGAGGTCGCCGTCGTGTTCATCACCGACGGCATCCCGTCGAGCTGCAACACCGTCCCCAACGCGATCGGAAACCTGGCGCGAAACGCCTTCGTGAACCACGGCGTTCGCGTGCACGCGGTGGGCTTCGGCAACTCGAACGCGGAGCTCATCAACCTCATCGCGGCTCAAGGCGGAGGGCAGGCGCACAACCTCAGCGCCGGCTCGACGCTGCAAGGTAACCTCCTCAATGCGCTGGTCTCGATCCGCGGAGAGGCGCTGCCCTGCGACGTCGCCGTCCCCCTCGCGGGCGTCTCGGATCCCGCGTCGGTGTCCGTCGTCTACGAGAACGCCGCCGGCGTGGAGACGACGCTCACGCCCCGGGCCGGGGTCGGCAGCTGCGGCGCGGGGGGCTGGTACTTCGATTCCGGAAACACGCGCGTGAAGCTCTGCCCGGAGACCTGCTCCATCGTCCGCGAGAACCCGGGCGGCAAGGTCCAGGCGACCGTCCCGTGCGCTGCCGAGGCCCTCTCGCCCATCACCACGAGCTGGGAGCGCTACCACGGCGTCTGCCCGCCGGGGACCAAGGCCCGGTGGGAATACCTCACGTACAGGACGACCACTCCGGGCGACTCGAGCGTCGAGTTCTTCGTGCGATCGGCCGACGACACCGCCGATCTCGGCGCAGCGGCCGTGACGCTCGCCGCGACCGCCCACGTCACGCCGGCCGATACCCAGGTGTGCGACGGCACCTCGACGCCGTCGTGCGCCGTCGATCTCGGCGCGCTGCCGGGAGCGCGAGCGGATTACCTCGAGCTCCAGGTGACGCTGAATCCGACGAGCGACGGCGCGGGCGGAGTCCAGGTGCAGGACTGGGAGATCGGGTATTCGTGTCCTGACGTGGAATGATCCCGGACACGTTCGCGATCCCTCCGGTGTCGGCTCACCTCTTCCTGCCCCCACGCTGAGGCGCGGCCGCGCGGCGCGGCCCGTAGACCGCTCGTAGATCCTTCGCGATCTCCCGGAGCCGCGCCCGCAGCGCCGCCGGCTCGACCACCTCGACGCCCCTGCCCAGCCCGACGATCTGCGAGACCGCGATCGACTCCCGCTCGAAGTCGACCGTCACGACGCTCGTCCCCTCGCGCCCGCGCTTTTCCCGCCCCCACCGCTCGTGCTCGCCGCCGGGCCGGACCCGCCGGAGCGCCTCTTCCCCCTCCCCGGTCACGCGCAACGTCACCACGTAGCTCGCCCTCTGCTCCGCGAAACGCCGGCTCAGGGCCTTCCAGCACGCCGCCAGGTCGAACCCCTCCGGCCGCGCAAACGTCGCTTCGAGGAGCCGCGCGCCCGCCACCCGCGCTCCCCGGAAGATGCTCGGCCCCCGCTCCGTCCCGGCGACGAGGTACCAGCGGTCGGCCTTGATCACGAGGCCATACGGCTCCACCACCCGCTCGCTCGCTTCCCCGTCGAAGTCCCGGTACGCGAGCCACACCTTGCGATCCTGCCAGACCCCCTCCCGCAGGACGTCGAGGTGCGGCACCACCTCCCTGCCCTGGAACCACCCCGACGCGTCCACGTGGAGCCGCTGCCGCGCGTGCTCGGCCAGCGACCGGTGCACGGCCGGCAGCGCCGCCGACAGCTTGATCAGCCCGCTCTCCAGCGCCGCCGAGAGCCCGATGTCGGCCAGCGCCCCGGGCGCAGCGACCGCCGCGAGCGCCTGCACCTCGGGCTGCGTCAGCCCGGTCAGGCTCGTCTGCCACCCCTCCGCCAGCGCGATCCCGCCGCTCGGGCCGCGCTGCGCATAGACGGGCACGCCCGCGGACGACAGCGCGTCGAGGTCCCGGTAGATCGTCCGCGCGGAGACCTCCAGGCGGCGCGCCAGGTCCTCGGCCGTCAGCTGCCGGCTCTTCGCCCGCTGCAAGAGCAACATCAAGCTGAGCAGCCGATCCGCACGCATGACCGTCCGTGGCTCCCGACCCCGAAATGACCCGCCCGAGAGGCTACGCGCAATTCATGACAGGAGATGTCAGGAATTCGCCCGTAGCGTCGCAGGACGACCGGAGCAGGCCGGAATGCAAGGGCGCGCGCCGCAGGAGCCCGCGCGCCCGCCGAGCCGCCGGTCCCCAAGGAGGAGACACCGTATGAGACCGCTCGAAGGACAGATCGCCCTCGTCGCCGGAGCCACGCGCGGCGCGGGGCGCGCCATCGCGTGCTCGCTCGGCGAGGCCGGCGCCACGGTCTATTGCACAGGACGCAGCGTCCGGGGTCGGCCCGCCACGGGCCAGCGCCCCGAGACCATCGAGGAGACCGCCGAGCTCGTGGCCGCGGGAGGAGGGCGCGGCGTCGCCGCGCAGGTCGACCACACCGTCGAGGAGCAGGTCGAGGCGCTCTGCGCCCGGATCCGGCAGGAGCAAGGGAGGCTCGACGTCCTGGTCAACGATGTGTGGGGCGGCGATGAGCTCACCGAGTTCGGCCAGCCGTTCTGGAAGCTCTCCCTGCCCAGCGGGAAGCTCCTGCTCGAGCGGGCCGTCACCTCGCACATCATCACGAGCCGCCACGCGGTGCCGCTCATGCTCGAGCGCGATCGCGGCCTCATCGTCGAGATCACCGACGGCGACCACTTCGGCTACCGCGGCAACCTCTTCTACGACCTGGCAAAGATGTCGGTCATCCGCCTGGCCTTCGCCATGGCCTGGGAGCTGCGCCGCCACCCCGCCATGACGGCGCTCGCGGTGACGCCCGGCTTCCTGCGCTCGGAGGCCATGCTCGACCACTTCGGCGTCACGGAGGCGAACTGGCGAGACGCCGCCGAGAAGGACCCGCACTTCATCGAATCGGAGACGCCGTTCTACGTCGGCCGCGCGGTCGCGGCGCTCGCCGCCGATCCGCACGTCGCGACGAAGTCCGGCCGCGTGTTCAGCTCGTGGGATCTCGCGAGGGAGTACGGGCTCACCGACGTCGACGGCCGGAGGCCCCACTGGGGCGAGTACTTCGAGCGGCACCTCGGCCGGTACAACAGGGCCGGCGAGGCCGCCTATGCCAGCTGGTTCAACGGCCCGATGGAGCTCGCGTGCCCCGACTGGCCCAAGGAGTGAACGGCGCGGCGGCCGCCGCCTCGAGCAGCGGCCGCCGCGTCGGGCGGCGGCCGCAGGGGCCGGCGCGGCCGTCTCAGTGGGCGTAGGGCTCGCCGCGAAGCAGGGTCATCGCGCGGTAGAGCTGCTCGATCAGCACGAGCCGCGCGAGGCGGTGCGGGAACGTGAGCGGCGACAGGCTCCACCGGTCGTCCGCCGCGGCGGACACGTCGGGCGGCAGCCCGTCCGCACCCCCGATCAGGAACGCGACCACCCCCTTGCCGCGCGAGCCCCAGCGCTCGACGCCGGCCGCGAACGCCTCGCTGCCGAGCGCCTTGCCGCCCACCTCCATGGCGATGACGCTCGCCCCCGCCGACGCGCGCGCAAGGAGCGGCCCGACCTTCGCCGGCGGGCCGTCCTGGATCTCGATCTCGTCGCACGCCACGTAGCGGCGGATGCGGCCGAGGTACTCGTCCATCGCCGCGCGCAGCGGCTTGTCCTTCACGCGCCCGACGGCGGCGACGACGAGTCGCACGGCGCGCTCAGCTCGGATCGAACCGCGGGGCGGGCTGCGCCCCCGGCGGCAGGGTCTCCTCCGGGACCGGGACGCGCCCCGCGTCGATCCAGAGCCCCTCGATGTCGTAGAGGCGGCGCGTATCCTCCTGGAACACGTGCACCACCACGTCGCCGAAATCGATGAGCACCCAGGTCGCCGCGGCGAGGCCCTCCATCGAGAGCGGCGCGAGCTTCTGCTTGCGCACCGCCTCCTCCAGCCCCGTCGCGATCGCGTGGACGTGCCTGTCCGAGCGGCCGGTCATGATCACGAGGTAGTCCGCGTAGTCGACGCGCCCCACGACCTCCAGGATCTCGACGCCGATCGCCTTCTTGTCGAGCCCCGCCGCGGCGAGCGTCAGCGCGAGCTCGCGCGCGGGGGCCGAAGGCTCGGGGACGGGCGGCGGCGTGCTCCGGCGCGAGCCGGCGCGCTTCGGGCCCGCGAGCGGCGACTTGCTCCGCGCGGGCGACCGCCCCGCGAGCGGCAGCACCGCCTTCGCGCCGCCCTCGCCGCCGCCCCGCGCGACCCGCGGGGCCGGCGCGTCGCCGTCGTCGCGCGCCGGACGCCGCGCCCTCGGAGCCGGCCGATCCGCCGGGATCGGCCGCGCCGCGCGCTCCAGCGGCTCCGCCTCGCCGCCCGCGCGGCGCGCGCGGACCACCTTCTTCGCGCCGGGCTCGCCGACGCCCGCGTGGGAGGCGCGGATCCGGGGCGACGCCGGCCGCTTCGGCTTCGCCGCGGACGACGCTCGACCGGCCGCGCCCGCCTTGGCCGTGGTCGCCTTCTTCCGCGCCGGCGCGTTCCGCGCCGGCGCGCGCGGCTCCGCGCCCTCGCTCGCCTTCGACCCCGACTTCGCCCGCGGCTTGCCGCTCCCCTCGCCTGCGTCCTTCTTGCTCGCCAACGTTCTCTCGCTTTCTTGCGCCCGTCGATGACGGGCGCCACTCGTCTCGCCCGCGTCAGCGGGTCTGGCCCTCGCCGTACGCGATCCACTTGAGCGTCGTCAGGCTCGCGAGCCCCATCGGGCCGTAGGCGTGGAGCTTCGTCGTGGAGATGCCGATCTCCGCGCCGAGGCCGAGCTCGCCGCCATCGTTGAACCGGGACGACGCGTTCACGAGCACGCAGCTCGCGTCGACCTCGCGCAGAAACCGCTGCGCGTGGTCGTAGCGGGGCGTGCAGATCACCTCGGTGTGCATCGAGCCGTAGCGGCCGATGTGCTCGATCGCCTCGTCGAGCGACCTCACGACCCGGACCGCGAGGACGGGCGCGAGGAACTCCCGCCCGTAGTCGTCCTCCGCGGCCTTGCGCGCCGACGGCACGAGCGCGCAGGTGGCGGCGTCGCCGCGCAGCTCGAGCCCGCGCTCCGAGAGGGCGGCCACGCGCCCGAGCAGCGGCGCCGCGACGCTCTCGTGGACGAGCAGGCACTCCAGCGCGTTGCAGACGCCGGGGCGCTGGAGCTTGCCGTTCTCGACGAGGCGGTAGGTCATCTCGACGTCGCAGCCGGCGTCGGCGTAGAGGTGGTTCACGCCCTTGTAGTGCTGGATCACCGGGACACGCGCGTTCTCGGCCACGAACCGGATGAGCCCCTCGCCGCCGCGCGGGATGGCCAGATCGATCATGCCGGTCAGGCCGAGCAGGATCCGCGTGGCCTCGCGGTCGAGCGAGGGGACCATCTGCACGGCGTCGGCCGGCAGCCCGACCGAGCGCAGCGCGTCCGAGATCAGCTCGCCGAGGGCCGCGTTCGAGCGCGCCGCCTCCTTGCCGCCCCGGAGGATCGCGGCGTTGCCGCTCTTCAGGCAGAGCACCGCGGCGTCGACCGTCACGTTGGGGCGCGACTCGTAGATCATCGCGATCACGCCGAGCGGGACGCGCACCTGCCCGACGAGGAGCCCGTTCGGCCGCCGCTCCATCCCGACGACTTGCCCGACCGGGTCGCTGGCGGCGGCGACCTCGAGCACCGCGCCGGCGATCGCCACGAGCCGCGCCTCGTCGAGCACGAGCCGGTCGACGAGCGCCTCGGACACGCCGGCGGCGCGCGCCGCGGCCACGTCCTCGGCGTTCGCGGCCAGCACCGCGGAGCGCTTGCCCTCGCCGGCCTCGGCGCGCAGCCGCTCGGCGATGGCGCGCAGCGCGCGGTCCTTCTGGGCCCTGTCCAGCGGGGCGAGGGCGCGGGCAGCCGTCCGGGCGCGCTGGCAGAGCGCGCGAAGCGTGCCCTCTAGATCGATGTTGCTCTGTTCCACAGCGGGAACCTAGCTCGCCTCCCTGCGCGGGCCAACCGTTCTCCTGCGCGTCCATGCTAGCGTACCCGCCGTGTCCGGCGATCTCCGAAGCTCGAGCCAGGCGTCGTTCGCACCCCGCTCCCGAGACGCCCGCCGCGCCCCCACGAGGAGCGCCGCTGCCCGCCCGCGGCGCGGCGCGGCGCTCCTCGCGGGGGCGCTCCTCGCCGTGATCGCGCCGGCGTGCCGCGGCTCGGACGCAGGCGCGGACGCGCCCGCCACGGCGAGCACCGGCATCCCCCTCGCGGCGCCGGGCGCGCTGGGGGCGCCGCTCGAGGCGCCGCCGGCGGCCCCCTCCGTCCCCTCCTTGCCGTTCGCCGATCCGGAGGGGCTCCAGGTCCCGCCCGATCCGGCCGGCCCTCCCGAAATACCGCCGTATCGTGCTCCTCCCGGGAACACCGGGGGGAGCGGAGTGGAGCTATGACACGCGCCCGCCACGCCTCGCCGATCGCCGCGCTCGCCGCGATCCTCGCCGCGCACCTCGCCGCGGCGTGCTCCTCCGCCGCGCCGAAGCCGCTCCCGCCCGGTCCGCCGCCCGAGTACGAGCGCCCGCGCGTGTACGACGGCGGCGTCGGCGACGCGCCGTCCGCGCCGCCGGACGAGCCGGATGCGACCGACGCGACGCCGGGCGCGCCGCTGCTCGCCCCGTCGCCGGGCGCGCCGCCCGCGTCCACGCAGCCGCCGCCCACCACGCCGCCGCCGCCGCCCACGCAGCCGTAGCGCCGTGCGCCGCGAGCGGGCGTGCGGCGAGCGCCTCGGCCGCGCGACTCTGGCGGATCCAGCCCCGCCATGCTAGCGGCAGCCATGCTCTCACCCCGGCGGGACTTCGTCGTCATCCTCGATTTCGGCTCTCAGTACACGCAGCTCATCGCCCGGCGCGTGCGCGAGTCTGGCGTCTACTGCGAGATCCACCGCTTCGACGTGCCCATCGCCGAGCTGCGCCGGCTCGCCCCGCGGGCGCTCATCCTCTCGGGCGGCCCCGCCAGCGTGTACGGAGACAACGCGCCTCGCTGTTCCCGGGAGGTGCTGGAGCTCGGCGTCCCGACGCTGGGCATCTGCTACGGGCTCCAGCTCATGGCGTATCACCTCGGCGGCAAGGTCGAGCGCGCGCACACGGGGGGCGAGTACGGCCCCGCGGCGGTGCGCGTCGAGCGCCCGACGGGCATCTTCTCGCGCTTCGCCGAGGGCGACGCCATCGACGTCTGGATGAGCCACGGCGATCGGCTCACCGCGATGCCGGAGGGGTTCGTGTCGCTCGGCACCACGACCGGCAGCCCGCTCTGCGCCGTCGCCCGCGAGCGCGACAAGCTCTACGGCCTCCAGTTCCACCCCGAGGTCGTCCACACGCCGCGCGGCAAGGAGATCCTCCAGTCCTTCCTGTTCGACGTCGCCGGCCTGTCACCGACCTGGACGCCCGCGTCGTTCGTGGAGGAGGCGATCGCCGCGGTCCGCGAGAAGGCCGGGCCGAGCGACCGCGTCATCCTGGGCCTCTCGGGCGGGGTCGACTCGTCGGTCGCCGCCGTGCTCTGCCAGCGCGCCCTCGGCGACCGGCTGACGTGCATCTTCGTCGACAACGGCCTGCTTCGTGAGGGGGAGGCGGAGAGCGTCGAGCGGACCTTCCGCGGCCACTTCCACATGAACCTCGACGCCGTCGACGCGTCGGCGCGGTTCCTCGAGGGGCTGCGCGGCGTCGTGGATCCCGAGCAGAAGCGCAAGGTGATCGGCCGCCTCTTCATCGAGGTGTTCGAGGAGGAGGCGAAGCGGGTCCATGGCGCGAAGTGGCTCGTCCAGGGCACGCTCTACCCCGACGTGATCGAGAGCGTCTCGTTCAAGGGGCCGAGCGCCGTCATCAAGAGCCACCACAACGTCGGCGGCCTGCCCGAGCGGATGAACCTCGGCCTGATCGAGCCCCTGCGGGAGCTCTTCAAGGACGAGGTGCGGGCCGCCGGCGAGGCGCTCGGCATGCCGCGGGACATCCTGTACCGCCAGCCGTTCCCCGGCCCGGGGCTCGCGGTGCGGTGCCTCGGCGAGGTGACGCCGGAGAAGCTCCGCGTGCTCAGGGAGGCCGACGCCATCTTCGACCAGGAGATCCGCGCCGCCGGGCTCTACGAGTCGCTCTGGCAGAGCTTCTGCGTGCTCCTCCCTGTGCGCTCCGTGGGCGTGATGGGCGATGAGCGCACCTACGACGAGGCGATCGCGCTCCGCGCGGTGCACTCGACCGACGGGATGACGGCCGACTGGGCGCGGCTGCCCTACGACCTCATCGCCCGGGTGAGCTCGCGCATCATCAACGAGGTGCGCGGCGTGAACCGCGTGGTGCTCGACGTGTCCTCGAAGCCGCCCTCGACGATCGAGTGGGAGTGACGATGGCCAGCGCGAGCGCGAAGCGGACGCGCGCCACGGCGGCGCTCCTGATGCTCGGGCTGTCGGCGTGCGTCGCGCGGGCTCCGGCGACGGTCTCGCTGCGGGTGAAGGGGAACGTGCCCGACGCGTCGGTCACCATCGACGACCAGTACATCGGCGCGCTCGCTTACGTCGCCGCCCACGGCGTCGCGCTGCCGCCCGGCGCGCACCGGATCACCGTGGAGAAGGCCGGCTACTTCGCCTGGGACCGCCTGGTCGAGGCCAGGAGCGGCGCCCCGCCGATCCACCTCCAGGTGCAGCTCACGCCCGTGCCGGATTGACGACCTCGCGGGGCCGGCACCGGCCGGCCCTGGCGCAGCCGCACCCTCACCGGGGCGCACGCGCGAGAGCACAGGACGAAATCATCTCCACGCGGTCTCCGTAATCCATGTGGTGGATGCACGCGGCATCCATCCCGATCTCCACTTTACGGGGGACCGAATCATGCCGAATCGGAGCAGTCCGAAGGCGCGCGTGACGAAGACGCGCGCGCCTTCCATGAACAAATCAGCTCGGCGCGCCCGCCGGTGCGCCACCCTCGAGGTGTGCGGCCCCGAGAGCTGTCGTCCGGGAGGCCGCCTGTTTCACGCCCTGTGCGATCTCGCCGATCGCTTCCTGCAACGCCGGGGAGATCCGCGGGCGATGCAGCTGGGCACCGTGCTGTTTTATGTCGCATTCCACAGCGCTCGAGCCGCCGAGGACGACGACTTTCGCCTCTCTCTCCGGACCTCCCTGGACATGCTCGTCGAGCTCGAGCCGGTCGAGCGCTGGCTCCGGCCGCCACCGGCGTTCGATGTGCCATCCGGACGACCTGCGCCGCGCCCCTACCCCGCCTGCGCCGGCGCGGAGCTCCCGGCGCCACGAGGCTCCGGATGACGCCGCCGCGCTCCTCGCCGTCCGCGCCGCCGTCCGCGCCGGCGCGCCCGTCGTTCGAGACGGTCTATGCCGTGGGCTTGCCGTTCCTTCATCACGCGCTCCGCTGGCTGGGTGTCTCGGTGAACGATCTGGACGACATGCTCCAGGAGGTCTTCCTCGCGGCCTATCGGGGCCTGGCGAGCTACGAGCCATGGCGTTTCCACGCGGCCCCTGCGGGCGGGCTCGCCGCGGCAGGACCGCCGCCCCTTCGCATCACGCCCGAGGCGGCGCTGCATCGATGGCTGTTCGGCATCGCATGGAGAAAGACGAGCCACTACCACGCGCGCGCTCACCGGCGTCGCGAGATCCCCTCCGGGGCCGGCGTGTCCTGGCCGTTCGACGGGTGCGCCCCGGCACCGACGCCCGAGCAGTCACTGGCGGGCGCGGACCGCGCCGAGATCGTGACGGCGCTGCTGCTGAAGATCGCGCCCGAGCGGCGCGTGATCCTCGTCATGTACGATCTCCTCGGCGTCGCGGTGGCCGACATCGCCGGCGAGCTCTCGCTCAACGAGAACACGGTCCGCTCCCGCCTGCGCCTCGCCCGCGAGGACTTCCGCGCCGCCGTCGCGCGTCAGTCGGCCGAGCGCCGCAGCGCCCTGTGCGCCCTCACCGCGTCGGAGCGCCCCCTCCACACGAGCGCCGCAACCATGCTCCACACCGTGCGCGCGTTCCCTCCCGTCCCCGCGCCCGCTGCACGCGCGCTCTGGCGCCGCCTCCAGCAGCGGCTCGACGAGCGCGCTGCCATTGCCAGGACCGCCCCGCCGGCGCCGTGGTAAGGACCAGCGAGCCAGCGCCACCAATGCACGAACGATAGGGACAGAACGCAACACGCACGGCGCCGCACACACCCACGCGACCAAGCGACGGCAGACGAGACGGTAAGACGAGAGCGAAGAATACGAAGCGGGCGACCCCACTGACAGCTTGACGCCCCCGCACGTTTGTGTAGTCTCCGCCGCCCTCGCAGAGAAAGTCCTACGATCATGGCCAATACTCCGAAGTGGAATGTCCGTCTGCGTCACGAATGGCTCGCCACCCCGCTCAAGAAGAAGCGCTTGAAGCGCTGCCAGAAGGCGCGGATCGGCCTGCTCGATGCGGAGCAGCGCAAGGCTGCCAAGCAGAAGCCCGTCCAGGTCGAGCAGCCCGCGAGCTGACCGGCTGACCACCGTTACGCACCGCGCGACACTTGCCAGCCCGGCCGCGCGAACACCTCGACATCACGTGCCGATCGCGGTTCCGCAGGTCGGCGCCCTCGCGCGGCGCGATCCGTGGTAGCGTCGCCTCGCGGTGTTCGCCCGCGCGTTGGCGACGACTCGTCGATCCTCACCTCTGGTGAGGTTCGACCCGGATCCATGGGAGCGAGGCCCTGAGCGTGTCGGATTCGAGCTTTTCGCCCGGTCGCTCGGGCACTCCTGCCGTGCCTTCGTCTCGCTCTGCAGGGGGCGAGGAAGGCGACGGACCCACCCGCGTCATGAGCGACACGGAGCGGCAGGCCGCGCTTGCCGCCGTGCGCGGAGCGCAGGCCGCGGCCGCCGCCGCTGCGGTCACCTCTACGACCGCGGAGACGGTTCGCCCTCCGCCGCCCCCTCCCTCCGCGTCGGGCGCGGCGGCGCACGAGCTGGCCGCCGAGACGGTCCGCCCCGCTGCGCTCCCCAAGGGGCTCGCAGCGGCGGCCGCGCACGACGCGACCGCCGACACGGTCCGTCCACCCGCTCCTCCCACGGGGAGCGCGGCGAGCCCTGCGGAGAGCGCGGCGGACGGGCAGCCGGCGGAGGCGGACCCGCTCGTCGGCACCACGGTGGCGGGCGCGTACCACGTCATCCGCCTGCTCGGCGAAGGCGGCATGGGCCGCGTCTACGAGACGCACCACACCCGCATCCCGGGCAAGCGGTTCGCGCTGAAGACGCTCCACCCCGAGCTCGCCCAGCAGCCCACCGTCCTCGCGCGGTTCCAGCGCGAGGCCGAAGCCGCAGCGTCGATCCGGAGCCCGCACATCGTCGAGATCTTCGACGTGAACCGGCTGAGCGACGGCCGGCCGTGCATCATCGCCGAGTACCTGGATGGCAAGGGCCTCGACGAGCTCCTCGCAGGGTCGGGAGGGCGGCTGCCGGCCGGCGCCGCGGTGCGGATCGCGCGCGAGGTGTGCGACGGCATCGCGGCCGCGCACGCCGCGGGCATCGTGCACCGGGACATCAAGCCGGAGAACATCTTCCTCACGGGCGACCCCGCGTGTCCGACCGTGAAGATCCTCGATTTCGGCATCTCGAAGACCTCCGCGCCGTCCACGCTCACGAGGACCGGTATGGTGCTCGGAACGCCGGCGTACATGGCGCCGGAGCAGGCGAAGGGGGACGAGATCGACCCTCGGGCCGACATCTACGCGGTGGGGGCGGTCCTCTACCACGCGCTCACCGGGCAGCGCCCCTTCGAGCGCAGCGACCCGACGGCAGTGCTCCTCGCCGTCATGACGGAGGAGCCGCCGCCGCCGCGATCGCTCAACCCGGACATCCCGCCGGGCCTGGAGGCCGTCGTCCAGCGCGCCATGGCGAAGCAGAGAGAGGACCGCCACGCCTCGATGGGCGAGCTCGCAAGCGAGCTCGCGCCCTACGAGGAAGCGGCCGCGCCCGGGCCGCCCAGCGCTCGCGCGTCGCTCGCGCGCGCGTCCGTGGTGCTCGGGCGGCCTTACGCGCTCTCGCACGCCTTCGGCCTGCCCGGCTCGGCGTCGTCCGAGGCGTACCTGACGCGGCAGATGGTCTTCCTCGCGGTGAGCCTCGGCCTTGGGTGGCTCGGCGCGGGCCTCGTCAGCTGCCTCGCCGGCTTCGCGCGCGCGGCGCGCGGCGACGCCGCCGCGCTGTCGGGCCAGGGCGCCACCCTGCTCACGCTCGGGATCCTGTGCGCCCTGTTCGGCGTCGGGCTTCTCGGCGGCTTCTATGTCTTTCGGCGTGTCTGGCGGGACGACGCCCGGATGAGCGCGCTCGCGCCGCGGCTCACGACGCCCGTCGTGCTCGCCCTCGTGGCCTACGGGGCCGCGTCGCTGCTCGTGCGGCTCGTGGAGGCCGTGCTCCTGCAGCGCGCCATCGGCATCGCATGGCCGGTCTGGGACGCGCTGCTCTTCCTCATCAGCGTGCTCGCCGCGGGCGCTGCCGCCCTGTTCCAGTGGCGAGGACAGCGGCGATGAGCCCGCGGCCGGGCCGCCGGACGCGGGCCATGGGCCGCTGTCCGGGCGTGTGTTAGGGGAGCAGGCCATGCCAGCGCAGGCATCTGGGACGAGCGCCCGCCAGGCCAGCACCCCCGGCAGACCGGGCACACAGGCGGGAACAACCACCGTGCTCGGCGCAGGCGGCAACGCCTCGGGCTCGCGCGCCTCCCTGCTGGCGCGGACGCCGCCCGCGGCGCTCTGGCTCGTCACGGGCGCGGCTGCGCTCGTCGCCGTCGTGTTCACCGCGGCGCTGCTGCGCGACGGCGTCTCGCTCTCCCGGCTCGAGGCGGCCTCGCTCGCAGAGCGCGCGCCACCGTCGAGCTCCGGCCTCCGGCGTCCGGTCGCGCCGCGACCTTCCGATGCTGTCCCCGCCGACGAGCTCGCCACAGCGACCGCGGGCGGCGTGCTCGCGCTGGAGGCGCTCGCCTCGCGCTACCCGAAGGATCCGGTGATCTTCCGCGCGCTGATGCTGCGCCACGCGCTCCCGCCGCCTTACCACGCCGCCGCGCTCGCCGCGGCGAAGCGGCTGCTGGAGCTCGATCCGGGGGCGGCGGCCGACGACGACGTGAAGCGCATCGTCTCGAGCGCCGCCGGCGGACCGCCCGAGGCGGCCTCGGCTGCGCTCGACCTGATGGCGACCGGCATGGGGAGCCACGGGGCGGATCTGCTCTACGAGCTCGCGGTGGGCAGCTCCGCGCTGAAGGAGCGCGCCGCGAAGCGGCTCGCGGAGGCCGCGGTCCTGGGGCGGGCGACGCCCGCGCTGCGCATCGCCCACGAGCTCCGGATCGCGCCCTCCTGCAAGGCGAGGCAGGCCTTGCTGGCGCGCGCGACGACCGATGGCGATCGGCGCGCCGTCGATGTCCTCGCGCCGCTCGTCACCAGCAAGGGCAAGGGGTGCGGCTTTCTGGGCATGAGCCGGTGCGCGGCGGCGTGCGCCTCGATCGCGGGAGAGATCAAGGCGGCGATCCAGGCGATCGAGGCGCGCACCGGGCCATCGCCCCGGGCGGCCGACGCGCCTGCGAGCCGATGACCGCGCCTGCGTGCCGATGACCGCGCCTGCGAGCCGATGACCGCGCCTGCGAGCCGATGACCGCGCCTGCGAGCCGATGACCGCGCCTGCGAGCCCATCGTCTCACGCTCGAATCGATGACGTTGACCGAGGGTTGCGCAGGTGGGAGCCTTGCCATAGTAGGGCTCAACTCATGTACGTTCCTGCTCAACCCTGGTCGCCGGACTCATGGCGTGAACGGTTCAACGCTGCGCCGCTCCCCTATGACGATCCCGATGCCGTCCAGGTGGCCGTCGAAAAGCTCCGGGCGCTGCCGCCGCTCGTGACCTCGTGGGAGGTCGAGCGACTCAAAGGCTATCTGGCCGAAGCGCAGCTCGGCCGCCGGTTCGTGCTCCAGGGGGGAGACTGCGCGGAGACGCTCGACGACTGCCGCCCGAACATCGTCACGAACAAGCTCAAGATCCTGCTCCAGATGTCGCTCGTGCTGGTGCACGGCGCCCGCCGGCCGGTGGTGCGCCTCGGGCGCTTTGCCGGGCAGTACGCCAAGCCGCGCTCCAGCCCGGTCGAGACGCGCGATGGCGTGAGCTTGCCCAGCTATTTCGGGGATCTCATCAATCGCGCTCCCTTCGACGCCACCGCCCGGCGCCCCGATCCAAACCTGATGATCGCGGGATACCAGCACGCGGCGATCACCCTGAATTTCATCCGTTCCCTGTCGGAGGGCGGCTTCGCCGATCTGCACCACCCGGAGTACTGGGACCTGAGCTTCCTCGAGCGGGCGGACCTGCCCGGGGAGCTGCGCGAGCGATACCAGCGGATGACAGAGCAGGTCGGGGAGGCCCTTCGGTTCATGGAGGCGCTCGCGGAGGTGCCGGTCGGGGAGCTCTCGCGGGTCGAGTTCTTCACGAGCCATGAAGGGCTCCACCTGCACTACGAGTCCGCGCAGACGCGGAAGGTCGCGCGCCGGCCTGGCTTCTACGATCTGACGACCCACCTGCCCTGGATCGGCGAGCGCACGCGGCAGCCGGACGGCGCCCACGTCGAGTTCTTCAGCGGCGTGGAGAACCCGCTGGGCATCAAGCTCGGCCCGAAGACGCTCCGCGACGACGTGATCCGCCTCCTCGACCGGCTCAACCCGGCGGACGAGCCGGGCAAGATCGTGCTCATCGTGCGCATGGGCGCGGGCCGCGTGCGCGACGGGCTCCCGCCGCTCATCGAGGCGGTGCGGTCCGCGGGGCGCAAGGTGCTCTGGATGTCCGATCCGATGCACGGCAATACCCAGACGACGTCCAGCGGGATCAAGACACGGAATTTCGAGGATATCCTCACCGAGATCGAGGCGAGCTTCGAGGTGCACGAATCCATGGGATCCCACCTCGGCGGCGTCCACTTCGAGCTCACGGGCGACGATGTCACCGAGTGCGTCGGGGCGGGGCTCACGGAGTCCGATCTCGACCAGCGCTACGCCAGCCTGTGCGACCCGAGGCTGAATTACCGCCAGTCGCTCGAGATGGCGTTCCGCATCGCCCACCGCATGGCGGAGGCCTCCCGACGCGCGAAGGGCTGAGTCGAGGGCAGGAGTCTCCTGCTGGCGTTCCGTCGAGACTGCCCAATGAACACCCGCAGGGGGTAGTTCGCCATGCAGACCATCTCGACGGAACAGGGTGAGAGCCGACAGGGCGGAGAGCAAGCCGCGACGGATGCCTCGCACGAGTGCCCGCAGCGCTCCGGCGCCAGCCCCACGCTGCTCGAACATTTCCTGCCTGAGGCCGATATCGTCGTGAACCACGCGATCGTGGTGATGGCGCCACCGGAGGTGACGTACGCCACGCTGAAGAGGGTGGATTTCGCGAGGAGCCGCTCTCTCCTCCTGCGCGCGGTCTTCGCGCTCCGCCTGGCCGCCGTGCGGCGCGCCCGGCGCAGGCTCCGCCTCGCGCCGCTCCCGGCGCGCGTGCGGATGTCGCTCCAGAACATCGAGGATTACGGCCAGTCCAAGCTTGCCGAAAAGGAGGGATCCGAGATCGTCATCGGCTCGATCGCGCGCCTGTTCAGCGTGGAGAGCCTGTTCACGAGGCGGACCGCCGCCGAGTTCAAGTCATTCGACTGCCCGGGTCACTTCAAGGCGGCGGCGAGCTTCGTCGTGATGCCCTACGGACAGCGCCGGACGCTGCTCGCCTACGAGGCGCGCATCCGCGCGACCGACACGCGGACGAGGCGGCGGCTGTTCCTCCTGGACGCGCTGACGGCGCCGCTCGGGAGGCTCGTCATGCGCCGGATGCTCCGCGTCGTCGCCAGGGTCGCCAAGTACCAGTGCGCGGCGCCGGCGCATCATCATCGCCAGCAGGCCACGTAGCGCGATCACTGGCGATCCGTCGAGACTACCCCAATGAATCACCGCAGGGGGTAGTTCGCCATGCAGACCATATCGAGAGAACAGGGTGAGTTCCGGCAGGGAGAGGGACAGGCCATGACGGGTGCCTCGCCCCAGGGCCAGCAGCGCTCCGGGGCTTGCCCCACGCTGCTTGAATATTTCCTGCCGGAGGCCGACATCGTCGTGACCCACAAGATCGTGGTGATGGCGACGCCGGAGGTGACGTACGCCGCGCTGAAGAGGGCGGATCTCGCGAAGAGCCGCTCTCTCCTGATGCGCGCGGTCATCGCGCTCCACCTGGCCAAGCTGCGCCGCGCCCGGAGCAGGCTCCGCCTCGCGCCGCTGCCCGCGCGCGCGCGGATGACGCTCCAGAACGTCGAGGACTACGGCGAGATCAAGCTGGCAGAGCGGGAGGGCTCCGAGATCGCCATCGGCACAATCGAGCGCCTGCTGAACACAGAGAGCCTGTTCACGAGGCGGACTCCCGCCGAGTTCATCGCGTTCGATTGCCCCGGGCACATCAAGGCGGTCGGGGGCTACGTGGTGACGGCCTACGGCCAGCGTCGGACGATGCTCTCGTACGAGGTACGGATCCGCGCGACCGACACGCGGACGAGGCGGCGGCTGTTCCTCCTGGACGCCCTGACAGCGCCGCTCATGAGGCGCTTCTCGCGTCAGATGCTCCGCTATATCGCGAGGGTCGCCGAGCGCCAGTGCGCCGAGCCGACGTACCGCCAGGCCACGTAGTCCCCTCGGTGTGCCGGGCGCGGGCCGCCGGCCGCGCGCCGGCCACGAGCGGGCGCGCGCGGCTCGCGCCCCCGCCGGGAGCGCTGCCGGGGCGCGCCTTGCGCCGCGGCCCTCGCTCGTGCACCCTACGCGGCGAAGGAGGCCCGCCATGCACCCCATTGCATCGACGAGCCTCGGCCTGACGCGCCGCTGAGCGCGCCGGCGAGGCTCACATCCCCGAGCTCATCTCGCGTGTCGCTGGAACCGCGCGGCCGACGCGTAGGTGCGTCACCGCGCCCTCGGGAGCATGGCATGGGCAAAGATCGATCGCGGAGCCGCGAACGCGCGCGCTCCGTCGTGGATGCAGGTTCGTTGTTCGGTGGGACGGCGGCGCGGAGCGCGCAGCGCAAGGAGCGCCAGCTCTGCCGTCAGGTGCAGGAGGCGGTGAGCGACGCGCTCGCCGCGCTCCGCGACGACGTCCTCCAGGACGTCTGGGTGATGGGTGTGGAGCCGGCGCCCGACGCCAGCCGGCTCGCGGTGGTCGTGCAGGTCAGGCCTGGCACGCCGCCGGAGGTGGCGGCGGCGCGGCTGGAGAAGGTGGCGGGCTACGTGCGCGCGGAGGTCGCGGGGGCGATCACCCGCAAGCGCGCGCCGACGCTCGCGTTTCAGGTGCTGCCGCCGGAGGGAGAGCCGTGAGCGCGCGCATCTCCGCGTGGCTCCCGGACGGCGCGAGCGCGGCGCTCAGCGCGTCGCTCTCGCGGCTCGCGCGCACCGACGACGTCGCGCACATCGCGGTCATGCCCGACGCGCACGTGGCCGACGACGTGTGCGTCGGCACGGTGACCGCCACGACCCGTCGCCTCTTGCCGGCGGCGGTCGGCGGCGACATCGGCTGCGGCATGGTCGCGCTGCGGCTCCGCGCGGACGCCGATCTGCTCGCGGATCGCGATCGCGCGGCGCAGCTCCTCTCCGCGCTGTGCCGCCGCGTCCCGCACCTGTTGCGCCCGGCCGCCGGCGCCCCGCCGCTGCCCGGCGATCTCGCCGAGGCGCGGCTCGGCGCGCCTCGCCTCGAGGCGATGAAGCACCGCGAGGGCCGGATGGAGCTGGGTACGCTCGGCCGGGGCAACCATTTCCTGGAGGTGCAACGCGACGAGGAGGGCGCGCTGTGGCTGCTCCTCCACAGCGGCTCGCGCGCCATGGGCCCGGCGATCCGGCAGCACCACGAGGCGCTCGCGGCGCGCGACCCGTCGGGCGTCCGCTTCCTCGACGCCGAGAGCGAGGCCGGGCGCGCGTACCTCGATGATGCAGCCTGGGCAGCGAGGTACGCGCGGGCGAGCCGCGCGCGGATGGTCACCGAGGCCCTCTCGCTCTTCGCCGAGCTGTTCGGCGTCGACGCCGACGCGTCGTCGCGCATCGAGATCGATCACAACCACGTCCGGCGCGAGGAGCACGGCGGACGCGCGCTGTGGGTGCACCGCAAGGGCGCCATGGGGCTCCGCGAGGGGGAGCCCGGCGTCGTGCCCGGGTCGATGGGGAGCCCGAGCTTCCACGTCGAGGGGCGCGGCCACCCCGAGGCGCTCGGCTCGTCAGCGCACGGCGCCGGGCGCGCGCTGCCGCGGGGCGAGGCGCGCCGCCGCATCGGCGCGCGGCAGCTGCTGCGCGAGGCCGAGGGCGTGTGGTTCGATCACCGCCTCGCGGACCGGCTGCGCGAGGAGGCGCCCTCGGCCTACAAGGACATCGGCGCGGTCATGCGGGCGCAACGCGACCTCGTGCGCGTCGTCCGCCGGCTCTGGCCGGTGCTCGTCTACAAGGCGCCATGAGCGGACCCGTCACGGCCGGTCGAGGGTGACGACGGGCGACGTCCACGTCTCCCAGTGCGCCTCGTTGTCCGGATCGCCGAGCGCCCGGAGCGCGCGGAGCTTGATCAGGTAATCCCCGTCCGGGACGACGGTGACCCTCCCGTCGAGCTTCGTCGTGCCCTTCCATCCATACCGCGTGACCGCCGTCGCGGACGCGCTCTGACCGACGTGGGACAGCATCAGCGCGCGCCCCCACGGCTTCGCCGTGGTGGCGTCGACGATGTCCAGCGCCAGGAGCTCCGCGCCGTGATCGAGGTGGACGACCACATACGGCATGTCGTCCGACGCCAGCGTGTAGGCCGCGCCGCGCGGCTGCTGGGTCAGGCGCGTCCCGCTCAGCTTGCCGAGCCACGGAGCCCCGGACCCCGACGGCTTGAGGAGGGGCAGGCTCTGGTAATCGCCCTTGAAGCCCGCATACGGCACCCGCAGCAGGCCGTCGGCCGCGCCGCCCCGCGGCGTGAACACGAGGTAGCCGCCGAACAGGCCGCCTTCCGCGAGCGCGTCGCTCGCCGTGACGGTGACGGAGACGGTCGCGCTCCCGGCGGCGGGCACCGTCACGCTCGCGGCGCTGAAATCGACGCGCGCCGCGCCGGTCGTGGCGCTCGCCGGCGCCCAGTGGTCGCCCCCTGTCGCGCACGCCGCGGGCGCGTGCGACAGGTCGTAGGTGACGTCGTGCCCGCTCGAGTTCTCGAGCGTCAGCGTGCGCGCGGCGGGGCCGGCCTCGCTCTCTCCCAGCGAGAGCTTTCCGGGGCTGATCACGGTGGTCGCGCGGATCGCCCGGTCGACGCGGATCACCCCTGCGCCCTGCCGGTGCGCGCTCTCCGGCACGCCGGCGCCCAGATCGCCGCTCCACGGCGCGGGGACCGCGGTGTTCTGGAGGACGTCGCGCACGCGCGCCGCGGACAGCTCCGGGCGCGCGGCGAGCAGGAGCGCGACGGCCCCGGCCACGTGCGGCGCCGCCATCGACGTCCCGCTGAGCGTGTCGTACGAACCTTGCTCGATCGGCACCGTCGAGTAGATCGTGCCGCCGGGCGCGGCGAGATCGGGCTTGAAGGACAGCGCCGCGCTCAGGCCGTGCGAGCTGAAGCGGGAGACGAGGCCCGCGGTGCTGTTCCGCGCGGCCACGGCCCGGTGGGTCCAGCTGTGGGTCACGGGCCCGGCGTCGAGGCGCGCGTTGAGCAGCTCGCCGTCGGCCTGCGCGATCCCCACGACCGGGAGGGTGATCGGAGGGTCGCCCTCCACGGACGGGCTCATCGCCCCGGACCGGTCGTTGTAGAACAGGACGCCGACGGCGCCCGCGGCCTGCGCGTGCGCGGCCTTCTGGTGGAACGAGCAGCCGCCGCGCCGGACGAGCGCTATCTGGCGCGCGAGGCTGCCGGCGGGGAGCTCGGCGCACGCGTCGCGGGCGCTGGTGGTCGTCCCCGTGCGCGCGAGGGCGGCGCTCCCCGAGAGCGGCGCGGGCGGGCTCCCGGCGCCGCGGGTGTAGCCGATCACGGCGTTGCCCGGCGCGACGGTGAACGACAGGGTGGTGACGCGCGTGCTGTCGACGGACGCGGTGCCGATGACCGCCTCACCCACGCCGGGCGCGCCCGCGGCCCAGAGCCCCTTCTCACCGCTGTTGCCGATCGACGCGACGACCACGACGCCGCGCCCGACGAGCGCGCTCGCCGCCGTCGCCGTCGGATAGTCAGGCCACTGGAACGGCGTTCCGATGCTGATGTTGATGACGTGCATGCCGTCGCTGGCAGCCCGCTCCATCGCCTTGAGGATGATGTCGGCGCGCGAGCCGCCGCGGCAGCCGAACACGCGGTAAGCGCCGAAGGTCACGTCCGGGGCCACGCCGTGCACGACCCCGTTCGCCCCGATGATGCCGGCGACGTGCGTGCCATGGCCCAGGCAATCGTCCGGCTCTCCGTCGGGCACGGGCGGCTTGGTCGCGTCACCGGCGACGAAATCGTCGCCGACGAAATCGTAGCCAAACGCCACGCGGCAGCCCGGGCCGAAGCAGCCTCCGAGATCGGGATGATGGTAGTCGATCCCGCTGTCGATCACGCCGACGCGGATGTCCTCGCCGGTCACGCCGAGCTCTCGGCGCACGACGTCCGCGCCCGACATCTCGCCTGCGACGGCGAGGTCCGGGTCGACTGTCGGCGCGGCGCGCGTGGTGTCGAGCTCCACCGGCATCACCGGGTAGACGGCCTTGACCCCGGGCATGTCCACGAGCGCAGCCGAGCTCTCCTGCGCGACCCAGACGGAGAGGCCGTTCCAGAGCTCGTCGAACGAGAATCGTTGTTTGTACCGGAGCCCGCGGGCCGCAGCAGCTCGCCGGAAGAGCTCCCGCTCCTCCTCGACAAGGCCCTTGACGCGGGCGCCCCCGCTGCCCCTCGCGGCCGGCGCTCGCTCGAACTCCACGAACCAGAGCTCCGTGGCCTCCTCCGGCGCGAACGTCGCTTCGCCTGGCTCCGAGTCGTCCGGAGGGACAGTGTCCCGGCCCGCCTCCTTGTCTCCAGTCTCTCCGCTGCACCCTGAAATGGCGAACCAGAGAGATGCCAGAACGAGCCGACAACCACCGCACCTCACACGCCCCTTCCCGCGCGCTCCGATCATCGATTCAGCTATGTTCGATGACGCGAATCGGTCAAGCGCGAGCGGTGCGAGAACGGAGGGCGGCGCGCGCCACTGACCGTCATTGTCGCAGACCATGGAAGAGTGGTTGTTTCAGAGCAGCCGCCCTTTCGGGTCGGGCGTAACGAGAGTTGCGCTGTGCGGCCCTGCCACGCGCGACGGAGCGCGGTGGCGCGGTGGCGCGGTGGCGCGGTGGCGCGGTGGTCACGGAGCCCAGGGCGCCATGAGAGGCGCCCTCGAGAGGTCGTTATCTCGCGATGTCGTCGCTGTCCTGCCATGCCGCGGCGTACGAGCTCGTCGCGCTCCGGAGGCCGCCTCGGCCTCCGGCGGCGCGGGGACGGCCCCGGACGTTGCCGGTCCTCGAGCGCTCGACTAGCGTGGCGCGACTCTCCGGCGCGGGCGGCGCCGGGGCTCGGATGCACGATGACGGTCCTCGAGCGCGCCCTGTTCTCCTTGCACCATCGCCTGGTCCACGTGCCGCGCGTGGGCCGCGTCGCGCGGGCGCTCGCCGCGCAGGTGGGCCCTGCGGCGTCGCTGCTCGACGTGGGCGCGGGCGACGGCACGGTCGCGCTGGAGGTCGCGCGCCTGGTCGGGGCGCTCCGCGTCGTCGGCGTGGACGTGAAGGCGCGTCCCGGGGCGGCGCTGGCGGTCATCGGCTATGACGGCGAGCGCCTCCCCTTCCCCGACGCGGCGTTCGAGGCGGTGCTCCTCTCCGACGTGCTGCACCACGCCGCGCGCCCCGGCGCGCTGCTCGCCGAGGCGCTCCGGGTCGCGTCGCGCGTCGTCGCGCTCAAGGATCACTTCCGGTTCGGCCCGGTCTCGGAGCGCGTGCTGCTCTGGATGGATCTCGCCGGCAACGCCGCGCCCGGCGTCGAGGTGCGGGGCACGTACTTCACGCCGGGCGAGCTCGTCGCGCTCGTGCGCGGCGCGGGTGGCCGCATCACCGGCCTCGAGTGGCCGCTCCGGATCCACGATCTGCCGTTCCGCCTCGTGACCCAGGATCGCCTCCAGTTCGCGGCGCGGATCGAGCGCCTGGCCGCGGGAATCGCGGGAACCGCGGGAGACGCGCGATGACGGAGCTCAGGTCGTTCGTCGTCGGCGGCGCCGGGTTCATCGGGAGCCACCTCACCGATCGCCTGGTCGAGCGCGGCCCCGTGACGATCTACGATAACCTCTCTGTCGGGCGCCGCGCGTTCGTGGCGTCGCACCTCGCCTCCGGTCGCGCGACGCTCGTCGAGGCCGACGCCCTCGATCTGGAGCGGCTCACCGAGTCCATGGCGGGCCACGACCTCGTCGTGCACCTCGCGGCGAACCCCGAGGCGCGCTGGGGGCTCGCGCGGACGCGGCTCGACCTCGATCAGGGCACCATCGCGACGTACAACGTGCTCGAGGCGATGCGACGGACGGCCGTCAGCCGGCTGATCTTCTCGTCCTCCGGGACGGTCTACGGCGACACCGCGCGTCGGTGCGCGGAGGGCGATCTCGGCGCCTTGCCCATCTCGCTCTACGGCGCGAGCAAGCTCGCGGGCGAGGCGCTCATCAGCGCCTACGTCGAGTGCTTCGGCCTCACGGCGTGGATCTACCGCTTCGGCAACGTCGTCGGGCCGCGCGGGACGCACGGCGCGGCGCTCGATTTCCTGAAGAAGCTGCGCGATCGGCGGACGGAGCTCGAGGTGCTCGGCGACGGGCGCCAGTCGAAGCCGTACCTCGATGTCCGGGACTGCGCGGAGGGGATCCTGTTCGGCTTCGACCAGGCCAGGGAGCGGCTCAACCTCTACAACCTCGCGCCCGAGGACGCGACGAGCGTCTCGCGCATCGCGGAGCTGTGCGTGGCGGCGTCGCCCTATCCGGAAGCGGTGATCCGGTATCAGGGAGGCGAGCGCGGCTGGCCTGGCGACGTGCCGCGATCGCGGATGGATCCTGGCAAGCTGGCGGCGCTGGGCTTCCGGGTGCGCCACACGAGCGACGAGGCGGTCCGGATGGCGGTGGAGGCGCTGGCGAGCGAGGTGTTCGGGGGCGAGCTGGCGCGACGAGCGCAGTGAGCGCGCCGCCGCCGCGCGGGTCGGCCGCGGTGGTAGACTCCACGCATGGCTGAGCTCACCCTCTATCTCGGGAACAGGACCTATTCATCGTGGTCGCTCCGGGCCTGGCTCGTCCTGAAGCAGGCTGGCGCCGATTTCGAAGAGGTGGTGATCCCTCTCCGGGCGCCCGGCACACGCACCCTGGAGATCCAGCGTTACTCTCCGTCGGGCAAGGTGCCGGCCCTGCAGCACGGGGCGCTCACGATCTGGGAGTCGCTCGCGATCGCCGAGTACGCGGCGGAGCTCTTCCCCGCGGCGAAGCTCTGGCCGGAGGCGCGCGACGCGCGCGCCGTCGCGCGATCGGTGAGCGCCGAGATGGCGAGCAGCTTCGCCGCGCTCCGCACCGCGCTGCCGATGAACGTGCGGCGGAAGATCCAGGGCGTGGCGATCACCGACGCGGCGTCGCAGGACATCGCGCGCGTCCAGGCGATATGGAACGACTGCCGATCGCGCTTTGGCCAGGGAGGCGAGTTCCTGTTCGGGCGCTTCAGCGTGGCGGACGCCATGTACGCGCCGGTCGCGACGCGGTTCGACACGTACGGCGTCGAGCTCGACGCGGTCTCCCGGCGCTACGTGGCGTCGATCCTCGCGCTGCCCGCGATGCAGGCGTGGATCGCGAAGGCCAAGGAGGAGCCGCACATCATCGAGGAGTACGAGGCCATCGGCGTCGTGGGCATGTAACACGTCAACAAGTAAGTAGAGGCGAGCGCGGCCCACGCCTCGCTCGAGATCACCGGCGGCGCCGCACCACGAAGCGGCGGCCGGCGACGGAAGGCGCTAGACCCGGACATGCCGCACGAACTCGATCTTATCCTCACGATCACGGGCGGGCTGACCGGAGCCCTGGCGCTCGGCTTCGTCACCCAGCGCCTGAGGCTGTCCCCCATCGTGGGCTACCTGCTGGCCGGCATCCTCGTCGGCCCCTTCACCCCGGGGTTCGTGGCGGACAAGCGGCTCGCGGACCAGCTCGCGGAGATCGGGGTCATCCTGCTGATGTTCGGCGTCGGCATGCAGTTCCACGTCCGCGAGCTGCTGGCCGTGCGCAAGGTGGCCGTGCCCGGCGCCCTCATCCAGATCGCGGTCGCCACGGCGCTCGGCGCCCTGATCGGCCGCGCCGCGGGCTGGACGTGGGGCGCGGCGGTCGTCTTCGGCGTCGCCATCTCGGTGGCGAGCACCGTCGTGCTCACGCGGGTCCTCAGCGACAACGACGTCCTGCACACCCCCGCTGGCCACCTCGCCATCGGCTGGCTCGTGCTCGAGGACGTCTTCACCGTGCTGGTGCTCGTGCTGCTCCCCGCCGTGATGGGCGAAGCCGCGGGCGCGGGCGCGGCGGGCGTCGCCATGTCCGTGGGGATCGCGGTCCTGAAGCTCTCCGGGCTCGTGGCGTTCGTCTTCATCGTCGGACGGCGCTTCATCCCCGCGCTGCTGGGGTACGTGGCGAAGACCGGCTCGCGGGAGCTCTTCACGCTGACGGTGCTCGTCGTCGCGCTCGGCGTCGCCGTGGGCTCGGCCATGCTCTTCGGATCGTCGATGGCGCTCGGCGCCTTCCTCGGCGGCCTCGTCGTCGGCCAGTCCGACTTCAGCTCGCGCGCCGCGTCGGAGGCGCTCCCGATGCGCGACGCGTTCGCCGTGCTGTTCTTCGTCTCGGTGGGGATGCACCTCGACCCGGCGCAGCTCGCCGTGGGCTGGCAGCTGGCCGCGGGGACGCTCGCGGTGGTGCTGATCGGCAAGCCGCTCGCCGCGCTCGCGGTGACGGTGCTGCTCCGCCGCCCCCTCCAGACCGCCTTTGCCGTGGCCCTCTCCCTCGCGCAGATCGGGGAGTTCTCGTTCATCCTCGCGGCGCTCGGCAAGAAGCTCGGCGTCCTGCCGGTCGAGGCCGAGCAGGCGCTCGTCGTCGCCGCCATCGTGTCGATCACGCTGAACCCGGTGCTCTTCGGCGTCCGCGATCGCCTCGCGCGATGGACGTCCGCGCTCTTCCAGCGGCGCGACGCCGCCCTCGCGGAGGCCGAGGCCGCTTCGCTGGACGAGCACGCCCACCGCACCGTCGTGGTGGGCTACGGCCCTGTCGGGAAGACGCTGACGCGGCTGCTCCGTGAGAACGGCATCGCGCCGACCGTCGTCGAGCTGAACCTCGACACGGTGAAGCAGCTGCAGGACCAGGGCATCCGCGCGATCTACGGCGACGCCACGCAGCGGGAAATCCTCGAGCGGGCCGGGGTCGGGACGGCGGACAGCCTGCTGTTCACGGCGGCCGGCGCGCCCGGGGACGGGGTGATCGAGCAGGCGAAGGGCGTGAACCCGCGGCTGTTCGTCCTCGCCCGCGCCTTCTACCTGCGCGAGGTGACCGCGCTGAAGAAGGCGGGCGCGGACGTCGTGGTGACCGGCGAGGCGGAGGTCGCGTTCTCGATGACCGAGCGCCTCCTCGTGCGGCTGGGCGCGACGTCCGAGCAGCTCGAACGCGAGCGCGATCGCGTCCGGAGCGAGCTCTTCGGCAGCGGCTCACCAGGGCCTCGCCCCGCGGTGCACGACGCCTGACCCCGCGGCGGGCATTCGCCGCGCCCCGCGGCCCCGGCGCTCCCGAGCGGGACGCAGATTCACTTCGACTTGCCGAGCCAGCTCACCCCGCCCACGACCAGCGTGAGCCCGACGACCTGCTGCCACGTGGCCGGCTCGCCCAGGATGACCCACGAGAAAGCGATCGTGAGCACCGGGCCCAGCGTCGAGAACGTCGCCGCGCGACCCGCGCCGAGACGCCGGATGGCGGCGGCGAGCAGCACGATGGGGAGCACCGTGCTGATCGTCGCCATCGCTGCCGCGTACCCCCACACCGACGCCGGGAGCTCGCCCAGCCTGACCGGGCTCCCCGTCGCCGCGTAGTGCGCGAGCACCATCAGGCACGAGGCCGCCCCGCAGTACGCGGCGAGGCGCGTCGAGCCGACCCTTGAGGCGAGCTTGCCGACGCCGATGTAGTAGAGCGCGTAGGTCACCGAGCTCGCGAACACCCACGCTCCGCCGATGGCGACGGCCCGCACGTCCCCGGATTGCTCGAGATCGTGCCAGACGGCCGCCCCAAGCCCGAGATAACACACGGCGAGCGCTCCCCAGGCCTTGCCGTGCACTGGCTGCTTCAGCCACACCGCGCCGATCAGGAGGACGAGCGTCGGATACACGAACAGGATCAGCCGCTCGAGGCCGGTGCTGATGTACGTGAGCCCGATGAAGTCGAACAGGCTGGAGAGGTAATATCCTAGGAACCCGACGATCAGCACACCTCCCCAGAGGCGAGGCGTCAGGGGCCCTTCGGCCGCGCCGCGCTCCCTGCGGGCGAGCCACAGGAAGAACGGCAGCGCGATGCCCATCCGCAGCGCGAGCAGCGTCACCGCGTCGACGGGGTGCGCGGCGTAGGCGAGCTTCACGAAGATCGCCTTGAGCGCGAACGTCGCCGCCGAGAGGACGGCGAACGTCCGGCCGTCGTCGAGGAGGCCGGTCCGGATCTCGCCCGTCAACGCGCCCACGCTCTCATGAGGGGACATCACATCTGCTTCTCTGCTCTTCACCAGGCTCGCTCCGCCAGGGGACCGGACATCGTCGCCGACAGCCCGCCTCCGGGCCGGCGCGCTCCTCCGCGGGAGGCGCGCCGGCATTGCGCGCAGGAGCGCGCGTTTGCCACCGCACGAGACTGCCTCGGGGTGAGGCGGGCACATTCCACGTAGAGGACGATCTCCTGCTTGGGTAGCGGTCTCGACCTCTCGGGCGCCGGCCTCTCGGGACGCCAGATCGCGCCGCGCTCCCCGGGAGCCTTGGGCTAAGCTCCCGTCTCCCATGACGTCTCCTGCTGGCCCAGGCACCGCCGCGCGCGCTCACGGCGGCGGCGCGCTCGCCTCGTCCGGCGCGCCGCCCGCGCCACCCGTGAAGCGGCCGCGCGCGCCGATCGCGCAGGAGCCCTCCGGCGTCCACCAGCTCGGCGGCTCGTTCCTCCAGATCGCCGCCACGGTGGGCGGCATGGCCGTGCTCGCGGGCAAGATCGCGGCGCGCGTGGCCACGCTCCGCGTCGACGGCGCCGAGTTCATGCGCAACCTCTACCGGATGGGCGTCAAGTCGATGCCCATCGTCGTCGTGACCGCCCTCTTCACCGGCGCGATCATGGTCATCCAGGCGGCGCCGCTGGTCGAGCGCTTCGGCGCGCACGGCCTGCTCGGCTGGGGCGCCGGCTTCGGCACGCTCCGCGAGATCGCCCCGCTGCTCACGGCGCTCATGATCAACGGCCGCGTCGGCGCCAACAACACCGCCGAGCTCGGCACCATGGTCGTCACCGAGCAGATCGACGCCCTCCGCGTCCTCGCGATCGACCCGGTGAGCTTCCTCATCGCCCCGCGCTTCCTCGCGATGGTGCTGACGCTGCTCCTCTCGGTGATCTTCGCCGACGCGCTCGCCCTGCTCGGCGCCGCGCTGACCGGCGACCTCCTCCTCGGCGTCGCCCCGGCCGTCTTCTACAACGGCCTCACGAGCGGGCTGCTCGACATCGGCGACGTCATGAGCGGCCTCGTCAAGAGCGTCGTCTTCGGCGTCGTGCTCGCGCTCTCGAGCTGCCAGTACGGCCTCGGCGTGACCGGCGGCGCGCCCGGCGTCGGCCGCGCCGTCAACGCGACCGTCGTCGCCTCGGCCGCCGGCATCTTCATCCTCGACTACTTCGTCTCCTTCACGCTCGACTGATCGGCGGCGCCGCGCATGCCCTCCCCGGACAAGAGCTCCTCCGACCGCCCGAGCGCCGGCCCGCCCTCGAGCGAGCTCAGGGATCTCGCGCCGGAGGCGTCCGGCGTCGCCGCGATCGGCGCCGCCGCGCTGTCCCTCTTCCAGTCGGCGCGCGAGCTCTACTCGGTATTTGTAAGGACGCTTTACTACTGCGCGAAGGGGCGCCGCGAGCCGGGCGCGGTGCTCCAACAGATGTACGAGATCGGCAACAAATCGCTGTTCTTCCTGACGGTCGTGATGGGCTTCATCGGGATGATCATGGTCTTCCAGGCCGGCCAGCAGGCGAAGCGGGTCATCCCGGATCTGACCATGCTCGGCGCGACGTACCTCGAGCTGCTCGTCCGCGATCTCGCCGCGTCGATCGCCGCGCTGATGCTCGCCACGCGGGTCGGCGCGGGCATCGCCGCCGAGATCGGCTCGATGGTGGTGACCGAGCAGGTCGACGCGCTCCGCATGTGCGCGGCCGATCCGATCGACTACCTCATCAAGCCGCGGTTCATCGCGAGCCTCCTCATGACGACGTGCCTCATCGTCTGGAGCGCCGCGGTCTCCTTCACCACCGGGATGGTCACCGCGTACAGCATGTTCGATGTCAGCCCCGAGACGTTCATGAACGTCAGCCTCGTCGACGCCGGTGATCTCGCGACCGGCCTCGCGAAGTGCGTGGCCTACGGCGCCGCGATCCCGGTGGTCTCCGGCCACTCCGGGCTGTCGACGTTCGGCGGCAGCGAGGGCGTGGGCTGGGCGACGACGCGCGCGGTCGTGAACTCCTCGCTCGCGGTCATCGTGCTCAACATGCTGATCTCGGCGGCCGCTTTCCTGATCTTCCGCTAGGCGGGCGGCCCCGCCGCGCCGCGCCGGCGCCTCACTCGATCGGCCCCTCGGCGCTGCCGGTGATGAACTGCTGCACGACCGGATCCGGCGAGCCCTGGAACGCCGCGCGATCCCCGAGCAGGCGCACCAGACCTTGATAGAGCATGACGACGCGGTCGGCGATCGTGAAGATGCTCACGAGGTCGTGGCTCACGACGATGCTCGTCACGCCGAGCGTATCGCTGAGCTCGCGGATCAGCTTGTCGACGCGCCGCGCGCTCACCGGGTCGAGGCTCGTGGTCGGCTCGTCGAAGAGCACGTAGCGCGGGTCGAGCGTGAGCGCGCGGGCGATGGCGACGCGCTTGCGCATCCCGTCGCCGAGCTCCGGCGGGAAGCGGTCCCCGAACTCGCGCATATGCACCTGCTCGAGCCGCTTCCGCGCCTCCGCGAGCGCCTCCTTCGGCCTGAGCCCCTTGTGCTTGCGGAGCGGGAGCGCGACGTTCTCGGCGCACGTCATCGAGTCGAACAGCGTCGAGTGCTGGAACACCATCGCGCACTTCATCCTCACCGGGTACATCCGGGCCTCGTCGAAGCGGCTCACCTCCTCTCCGTCCAGCCAGATCTCCCCGCCGTCCGGATAGAGCAACCCCACGAGGTGCTTGATGAGCACGCTCTTCCCGACCCCCGACTGCCCGATGATGAAGAACACCTCGCCGTCCTCGACGTCGAACGAGACATCCTTGAGGACATCTTTGGGGCCAAAGGATTTTCGGACATTTCGGAACGAAATCATCGCGGTCTGGGGATAGTGGATAGAGGAGAGAAGCGGAGAAAAGCGAGGCGAGGCGAGAGAAGGCGAGAGGAGGAGAAGCGAAGAAACGAGCAAAACGAAGAGAAGCGCGGTTGCGTCAAAGCAATGGCTGCGCGAAGCGTCACGCCGCCCGCTGGAATATCGCGCTGCGGCAGGTGGATCCTGGCCTATTTCCCTCCCCCGGCCGCCGCCAGATCGGAGAAGATAACGAACTCATGGCAAGCCCGCGATCGATCGAGGTCAAGGTCGGGATCCTCATCCTGACGGCGCTCGGGCTCCTCGCCACGTTCATCCTCGTGATGGGCGGGGTCAACTTCCAGCCGAAGTACTCGATCTACGTCGAGTTCGACAACCCGGGCGGCCTCCAGACCGGGGCGCCGGTGAAGATCGCCGGCGTGGAGATCGGCAAGCTGAGCGAGATCCACTTCAGCGGCGGCAAGCTCGGCAAGGACGGCAAGCGCGAGCCGCTCGTGCGGATCCAGCTGCGCCTCGAGGAACGCTACCAGCAGAGCATCCACGACAACGCCACGTTCTACGTCACCACGCAGGGCGTGCTCGGCGAGCAGTTCCTCGCGATCGAGCCCGGCTCGACCGATCGGCCGGTGATCCCGCCGAACGCCGTCGTCCGGGGGCTCGATCCGCCGCGCCTCGACATGCTGCTCGCCGAGGGATACGAGCTCCTGCACGCGACGGTCTCGGCGATGCGCGAGCACCGCGAAGAGGTCGGGGAGGCGTTCGACGGGCTCCGGAAGACGCTGAAGGGCACCGGCGACTTCATGCACCGAAACCAGGATCGGCTCGATCGCATCGCCGAGAACGTCGAGCAGATGAGCGTCGACGGCACCGATCTCGTGAAGGACGCCCGGCAGCGGTACGTGAACAACCCGCAGATCGACCGCATCCTCGCGAACACCGATCAGCTGACCGGGACGGCCGCGCGCGATCTGCCGCCGCTCATGGCGGACGCGCGCGAGACGCTGGCGAACGCGCGCCGCCTCTCGACGACCGTGGGCGGCGAGACCGAGCAGGTCAAGATCAGGAAGACGCTCGACGACATCGCCGAGATCGCGGGCAGGGCGAGGGCTGCGACGGCCGACGCCCAGGAGGTCCTCGCCCACGTGAAGCGCGGCAAGGGGACGGTCGGCGCGCTCGTGATGGATGAGCAGCTGTTCGACGACCTGCAGGAGCTCGCGCGAGACCTCAAGCACAACCCCTGGAAGTTCTTCTGGCGCGAGTGAGCGGCGCCGCGCGCGTCCTGCAGGGCGCGCCGCCGCGCGACCGCGCTCCGCGCGCCGGGCCGATGACCCGGGCGTGAGCGCGATGTACGTCCGTGGGCCGTCGGGTCCCCGTCGGCCCTGACGGCCGCTCAGGCCAGCTTGACCAGCGGGGCGCCTTCCGTGACGGCGGCCCCCTCGGTGACGAGGATCTCCTCGACCGTCCCCGCTTCCTCAGCCTCGACGGGCATCTCCATCTTCATGGACTCGAGGATGACGACGACGGTCCCCTCTTCGACCTCGTCGCCCGGCTTGACCTCGATCTTCCAGACCGTACCGGTGATGTGCGCCTTGATGACGTTCGCCATGGGCGCGCGACGCTACCGGAGAGCCACCGAGAATCCAACGGGGCCGTGGTGAGCGACGATGCCCGCCATCGGGCGGCCCCTTCTTCCATCATGCCCTGGGCGCCCTCCGCGACGGACCAGTTCGTCCGGCGACGGCGCAGGCGCGCGCTGACAACCGGGGGGAACGGAGGTGAACCAAGGAGGACCAAGGGGAACCGAGGGCACGCGAGCTGACCGAGGTGACCTCGGTGACCGAGGTGAACACGTGGAGGTGAGGTGGAAGGGACGGAGCGCAACGATTTCCGCTGGTACCTGCGGTGCACCACGGCGATACTCTGGCTGGCGGCTCCGCGGCGCCTCGACATCACGAGGGTCGTGGCGTTCGCGAATAATTGCGTCAAAGCCGCTCTGCGGGTCAGAATCGTCCTGCTCGGTGGCCCTCCGAGGGCGACCTGCAGGTCCCCGCACCGCCCCTTGGTAGCCCAACCGCACGCGCTCGATCGAAGGAGCCACGAGGTCATGTCGGAACAGAAGGAAAGCTCGGTCCTGTTCTCGCTCAAGGAGCTGATGAACCTCGAGGAGGATCGCATCAAGAGCGAAGAGGCCCAGAAGGCCGCCGCCGCCGCCGCCGCCGAGAAGGCGCGCGTCGAGGCCGAGCGCGCCGCGCGCGATGCCGAGGAGCAGCGCATCCGCACCGAGGAGGAGCGCCGTCGCAACGAGGAGCGCCGGTCCCGCGAGGAGGCGGCGCGGCTCGAGGCGATCCGGCAGGCCGAGATCGAGAAGGCGCGCGTCGAGGCCGAGCAGAAGGCGCGGCTCGAGGCGATGGCCGCGCAGCAGCACCACGAGCGCTCGCTCGCGGCGCTGCAGCAGGACGAGTCGAAGAAGAAGCTGCGCAAGCTCCTCATCGGCGGCGCCATCGCGAGCGTGCTGGTGATCGGCATCGTCACGGTCGTCGCCGTCGACTCGGCACAGAAGAACGAGGCGCGCATCCAGGCCGAGGCCGCGAGGGCCCGCGAGCTCGAGGAGGCGAACAAGCGCCTCGAGGCGCAGTTCAAGGAGTCCGAGGGCAAGATGGCCGGGCTGCGCGATCAGCTCGCGACCGCCAAGGACGAGGCGACGCGCCTTGCCCTGCAGAAGCAGCTCGAGGCCGAGCAGCAGAAGCAGGAGCAGCTGCGCCGCGGCGGCGGCGGACGCCCGGCCGCGGGCGGCGCGCCGGCGAGCGGCGGCGGCGCCAAGGCGCCCTGCAACTGTGCCCCTGGCGATCCGCTCTGCAGCTGCCTCTGACGCGGAACGGGGTCCCCTGAATGGCTAACCACAGCTCCGTCAGGCAGAGAACGAGCCTCGGCGGCGGCTCGCTCGACGAGGCGCGCCGCAGGCTCGTCTTCCCGCTCGACTATGCGAACCTCGACGAGGCCAGGGCGGCGGCGACCCGCATCGCCCCCTCGATCGGCGTGCTCAAGGTCGGCCTGGAGCTGTTCGTTCGCGAGGGGCCGAGGGCGGTCGAGATCGGCAAGTCGCTCGGGCTCGATGTCTTCCTCGATCTGAAGCTGCACGACATCCCCGAGACGGTGGCGCGGGCCGTGGCGAGCGCCGCCGCGCTCGGGGTCCGGTACCTGACGGTGCACGCCGCCGGCGGCGCCGAGATGCTGAGGCGCGCGGCCCACGAGGCGGCGCGCTCTCAGGACATGATCCTGCTCGCCGTCACCGTGCTCACGTCGCTCGACGACGGCGATCTCGCCGCGCAGGGCGTGCAGGGGAGCGCGTCCGAGCACGTGGTCCGGCTGGCGCAGCTCGCGCGCGGCGCCGGCGTCCACGGGTTCGTCGCCTCGCCGCACGAGGTCCCCGCGCTGCGGGAGGCGCTCGGGCGGGGCGAGCTCATCGTGACGCCGGGCATCCGCCTCGCTCCAGGCGCAGGCAGCACACAAGGCGATGATCAGAAGCGCATCGCCACGCCCTCGGCCGCGATCTCGGCCGGCGCAGATCTCCTCGTGGTCGGCCGGCCGATCCGCGACGCGGCCGATCCGCTCGCCACGGCGCGCTCGATCGTCCAGGAGATCGCGCACACGCTCCACCCTCCGCGCCCGTGAGCCGCCTCGTCTACGGTCTCCAGCCGGTTCGTGAGGCGATCCGCGCGCACGGAGCGCGCGTCGGATGGGTCCTCGTCCAGCGCGACGGCGGCCCGAAGCTCGACGCGCTCGCGCGCCTCGCGGAGGGCCAGGGCATCCCGACCGAGCGCGCGCCCCGCAACGAGCTCGATCGCCGCAGCGCCGGCGGGCGCCACCAGGGGGCCGTGGCCTCGGCGCCCGAGCTCCAGATCGTCGGTGTCGACGAGATCCCGGTCGTCGAGGAGGGCCAGCCCGGCGCCGGCACGATCACGGTGGCGCTCGACGGCGTCATGGACCCGCAGAACTTCGGCGCGGTGATCCGCAGCGCCGTCGCCCTGGGCGCCCGGGCCATCCTGTGGCCCGAGCACAGCTCGGCGCCGCTCACCCCGGCGACCTTCCGTGCGTCCGCGGGCGCGATCGAGCACGCGAGGCTGTGCCGCGTCCCCTCCTTGCCCGACGCCCTGGAGGCGCTCGCCGCCCGAGGCGTCGCCGCGATAGCGCTCGACGCCCAGGGTCCGGTGGAGCTCGGCGAGCTGCCCCTGACCGGCCCTGTCGCGATCGTCATCGGCGCCGAGGACAAGGGCACGCGCCGCTCGGTCCGCCGCGTCTGCCAGCACGTCGCTCGGCTCCCCATGACCGGCCCCATCGCCTCGCTGAACGCCTCGGTCGCAGGGGCGATCGCGCTCTACGAAGTCGTCCGGCAGCGCCGCGCATCGAGCGCGTAGCCGGACAGCGCGCTCGACCTCTCGCGGCGCGCCTCCATGTCCCGGTCACCAGCGCGCTCGCGCGCCGCGACGTGGCCTGGCAGCACCACCGCGCGTCGAGCGCGAGCTCATCCGAGAGCTGGCCTGGACGGCCCTCGATCGATGCGTCCGGAGCCGGCGTGATCGCGCGCCGCGAGGTCGCCGGGCGGCGCCGCGGACCGACTCCTTACATCAACAAAATTGACAATAAATTCGAATGGATACAAACAGAACCTGAAGCGAAGTCGAGCACCTCGTCGAACGCTGAACAGGCTCACAGCAAGACGACCGATTCGATCCATTCAATGGATCGACCTAAAGAATCCACAGCCCCCTCGAAAAGCTCAATCGCTACGAAGAGATACCCCTGTGGACTCACCCTTCTCTGCGCGCTTATCCGGAATGGCTCGAGGGATGGTTCAAGAATCGACGGGTTCCCGGTAAGCGACGGGATCGGCTCAGCTTCCGGCTCGAAGCGATCGCAGGCGGGAGAGCACGCGGGCCACGCGGCGCGTGGCCTCGATGAGGTCGGCCTCGGCCGTGTCCTCGCCGATCGAGAAGCGCACGGCGGACGCCGCGCGCTCTGGCCCGAGCATCGCCGTGAGGACCGGGGAAGGCTCGGCGGTCCCGGCGCTGCAGGCCGATCCGCTGGACACGGCGACGCCCTCCAGGTCGAGCGCGGCGCAGAGCTCGTCGCCGCGCCAGCCGGGCCAGGAGAGGTTCGTGATGTGGGGGGCGCGGTCGCCGTCCCCGTTGCGGATCGGCGCGGCGCCGGCCGCGCGCCCGATCTCGACGAGCTCGGCCTCGAGGCGATCGCGGAGCGGGGCGAGCGCTGCGTAGCGGGCAGGACCGCCGATCGCGCGCCGGGCGGCCACGGCGAAGCCGGCCGCGGCGAGCGGGTCCTGCGTCCCGGGCCGCAACCCGCGCTCCTGGGCGCCTCCGAGCAGGACAGGCCGGAGCCGGATGCCCGGCCGGACGGCGAGGGCGCCGATCCCCTTTGGCCCGCGGATCTTGTGGGCCGCGATCGACGCGAGATCCGCCCCGGCCCACGCCTCCGGCGGGAGGCGTCCCACCGCCTGGACGGCGTCCACATGGAGGCGCGCCCCGCGGGCGTGGACGATCGCCGCCGCCTCGGCGATCGGCTGGACGACCCCCGTCTCGTGGTTCACCGCCTGGAGGCTCACGAGCCGCACCGGCGCGACGGCCGCCGCTCGATCCACGGCGCCCGCGATCGCCTCCGGCGCGACGCGGCCGGACGGCTCGGGATCGATCCACGCGACGTGCACGCCGCGGCCGGCGAGCGCCTCGGCGGCGCGGGTCACCGACGGGTGCTCGATCCGCGAGACGACGAGCGCCCCGGATCGCTCGTCGAACGCGTGGCAGAGCGCGAGGTTGTTGGCCTCGGTGCCGCCCGAGGTGAGGATCACGTCGCGCGCGTCGAAGCCCGTCAGCCGGGCGACCGCCTCCCGCGCCTGCTCGATGAACGCGCGCGCCCGACGCCCGGGTCCGTGGACGCTCGCAGGGTTGGCCCAGGCCACCTCCGCCGCGGACTGCATCGCCGCCAGGACCTCGGGGTGCGGCGGCGTCGTGGCGTTCCAGTCGAGGTAGATGGCGCGAGCGGCCGGGTGCATCAGATGGACGATGAGGGATCGGTGGGAGGCGACGAGGGCGGGCCGAGCCGACCGGGGGAGCTGCCATCGTCCTGGAAGGGCGCTCGCCGGGCGACCGTCAGGTAGAACGCGGCCCCGGTCAGCGTCTCCCCCTCGATGATCTCGTTGCTGGGAGACGCGACGCGCACGTCGCCGCCGAGCCCCCGGGCGGTGCGCCGCGCGATCGCGAGCCCGACGCCGACGCCGCCGTAGGCGCGCGTGGCCGAGCCGTCGACCTGATAGAACGGCTCGAAGATGCGCGACTGGCGGTCCGCCTTGACCCCAGGCCCGGTGTCGGCGACGCAGAGCTCGTAGTGCCCCGACTGGAGCACGGTGACCCGCACGCCCGCGGTGCCGCCGGCCGGCGTGAACTTCGCCGCGTTCTCGAACAGCTGGATCATCGCCCGCTGCAGGCGGCCTGCGTCGCCCCACGCGGGGAGCGGGCCGCGCGGCAGCTCCTCGACGAGCTGGACCTTCCCCTCGGCGAAGCGGTCGGCGACCTGGGCGAGGGCGCGCCGCGTGGTGTCGAGGAAGTCGTACTCGGAGTGCATGAAGCGCATCCGGCCCGTCTCGATGCCGGTGACGTCGAGGAGGTTGTCGATGAGCGAGCGGAGCCTGCGGACGCAGTCCTCCATCGCGAGGAGCGCCTTCTTCTGCGCCTTGTTGAGCGGGCCGAGCTCCTCGTCGGCGAGCAGCTTCACGTACCCGACGATCGGGGTCATCGGGGTCGCGAGCTCGTGGGAGATGTTGCGGTAGAACTCGGTGCGCGCGGCGTCGAGCTCGCGGAGCCGGGCGTTGGCGCGCGAGAGCTCGGCCACCTTCTGCTCCAGGTGGGCGACGATGCGCTGGCTCTGCTCGCGCAGCCGGAGCGGCCCCTGGGACGCGGGGAGCTCCTCGCGCGCGCCGCTGAGGTAGCGGGCGATGATCGACGGGAAGGAGCGCGCGTCGATCGGCTTCTGGAGGAAGCCGTCACAGCCGACGGCGAGGCTCGTGTCCCGGTCGCCCTCCGCGGTGATCGCCACGATGGGGACGCCGGCGAGCGACGCCTCGCCGCGCAGGCGCAGGGTGACCTCGAATCCATCGAGGCCCGGGATGTTCAGGTCGACGAGGACGAGGTCGGGGTGCTGCGTACAGGCGAGACGTACCCCTTCGAGCCCGTCGGCGGCCTCTAGGACCTCGTAGCCCGCGTTCTGGAGCAGCTTGCGGACGAGCAGGCGGTTCGCGGGATCGTCCTCGATGTGAAGGATCTTCGACATGGGCTCTGCGTGCGCATAGTAGTCGCGATCGTGGGGGTTCAGGCACGTTCTGCGCGAACTTCCACCGCCTGGCCAGGCTGCGCGGGCGCGCGCAGCGCCGGGGTCGTCCGCTCGGAGCGCTCGTTTGCGGTGCGGGTTGCCAGGCTCGCGCCGAGCGGGTTGCCAGGCTCGCGCCGAGCGGGTTGCCAGGCTCGCGCCGAGCGGGTTGCCAGGCTCGCGCCGAGCGGGTTGCCAGGCTCGCGCCGAGCGGGTTGCCAGGCTCGCGCCGAGCGGGTTGCCAGGCTCGCGCCGAGCGGGTTGCCAGGCTCGCGCCGAGCGGGTTGCCAGGCTCGCGCCGAGCGGGTTGCCAGGCTCGCGCCGAGCGGGTTGACGGAGCGACAGCGTCCCTTCAATACGGGGGCCGCCATGCTCGGCCCTTCCAGGTTCCACCGCGCCGCCGTCACGACGGCGCGCTGCCTTCCCTTCCCCGGGCGCTCCCGATGACGACCGCGCACCAGCAAGAGAGCGAGGCTGCCGTCGCAGACGCCGGGGGTGGAGAGACCGCCAGCCTCCCGCTGCCGGACGCGCCGCGCAGCGCGGGCGACCCCCCGGCGAGCGCGGGAAGAGCAGCGCGCGCGCTGCCCGCGCGCCTCGCCTATGCGCTCGCGGCCCTCAGCGGGCTCTTCTACTTCCTCGGGTTTCCTGGGATGGATCTCTGGCCGATCTCGTTCTTCGGCCTCGTCCCCCTGATCGTCGCGCTGCGCGGACAGACGCCCAGGCGCGCGGCGCTGCTCGGCTGGATCGCCGGCTTCGTCATGACGATGACCGGCTTCTACTGGCTGCTCGAGATGCTGCGCGTGTTCAGCGGATTCCCCACGATCCTCTGCGCGCTCTTCATGGCCATCCTCTGCGGCTACCAGGCCGGGAGGATCGCCCTGTGCGGCTGGCTCTACGGGCGGGCCGAGGCGCGCGGATGGCCAGGCTCGGTGGCCTTCGCGCTCGCGTTCGTGACGAGCGAGCTCGTCTTTCCGCTGCTCTTCCCCTGGTACTACGGCGCCTCGGTCCACAACGCGCCGGTGATGGGCCAGGTCGCGGATCTCGGCGGCCCCTACCTCGTCGGCCTGGTGCTGGTCGCCGCGAACCTCGCGATCGCCGAGCTCGTGATGCTCCGGCTGGATCGCGCGAGCCCCGCGCCGGGCGAAGCCGGCCGCGACGCCGGCCCGCCGCGACGCGGTCGCCCGCTGAACCGCGCGGTCGTCGCGGTGGGGATCGCCGCCCCCGCCCTCGCCGCCGTGTATGGCGTCCTCCGGATCCGCGCCGTGGACGCGGCCGTCGCCGCGGCCGAGCCGATCAAGATCGGGATCGTCCAGCCGAACCTCGCGCTCTTCGACCGGCGGAACGCGCTCAAGATCCACGTGAGCCGGACCAGGGAGCTCGCGCAGCAGGGCGCGGAGCTCGTCGTGTGGAGCGAGGCGGGCGTGCCGCAAGCGTTCCGCGAGTCGGCCTACCAGCGCGAGGTCCAGCGGTCGCTCACGGGCCGCCTCGGCGTCCCCACGGTGGTCGGCACGGTCATCCACCGGCTGCCGGCCGACCGGAACGAGCGCGGCGTGAGCTTCAACACCGCGCTCATGGCCGGCAAGGACGGCGAGATCCTCGGTCGATACGACAAGCAGTACCTGCTCGCGTTCGGCGAGTACCTCCCGTTCGGCGAGCTGGTCCCGTACCTCTACAAGCTGTCGCCGAACTCGGGCCGCTTCAGCCCCGGCACGTCGCTCGCTCCGCTCGAGTGGGACGGCCACAGGCTCGCGACGATGATCTGCTACGAGGACATCCTGCCGCACTTCGTGAACAAGCTGGTCGCCCAGGGCGACCCCGACCTCCTCGTCAACCTCACGAACGACGCCTGGTTCGGCGACTCGACGGAGCCGTGGATCCACCTCGCGCTCGCGAAGATGCGCTCGATCGAGCACCGCCGCTACCTCGTGCGCGCGACGAACAGCGGCGTCTCCGCGATCGTCGACCCGGTCGGGCGGGTCGTCGCGCACAGCGACACGTTCAAGGAGCAGTCGCTCCTCGGCGAGGCCCGGTTCATGCGCGCGCAGACCGTCTACGGGACCGTGAAGGACATCCCCTGGTACGTCGCCGCGGTCGCGAGCGTCGCCATGGCGCTGTTCACGCGGCCGAAGCGCCGGCGGCTCGGGCGCGGCGAAGGCTGAGCCGCCCCCGCATTCGCGTGGCACACGCCGACGCCGCCCGCGGCGCGGCGGACGCTCGAGCGACCCAAGAGCGGCGGTCACCCGCACAGGAGACGGGCCCAGATCGGCGTTTTCGGCGCGGAAGCGTACTCACGTACGCTGAGCACCGAAAACGTCGAGATGGGCCCGTATCCGAAGCGGGCGACCGCCGCTCTAGAGCTTCATCGCCTTTTTGAAGCGCTTCGCGTCGGCGAACATGTCGACGTTCGTGAACACGTACGTCGCGTCGTCGTGCTTCGCGCCGCGCGCGATCTCCGCGAGCCGCTCGATCGCCGGATCCTCGTAGCGCGACTTGTGCCCCGCGGGACCGTGCAGGCGGTAGTAGGCCACCTTCAGCCGCGAGAGCCCCGCGTTCAGCGGATCGCGCGCGGCGAGCGCGCCGACCTCCTGGGTGAGCTCGTCGCACTCGTCCGGATCCCACCCGGGCGGAGGCTCGAAGACGACGCGCTCGAAGCGCTTCTTCACGTTGACGAGGAAGTCGCGCAGGATGGCCTTGTTCGCGCGCGTCGGCGTGAACTCCGGGGGGCCGACGAAGACGGCGAGCTTCGCCTCGAGCTCATCCGCGACCGCCTCGATGCTCTTGAGCGCCGTCTCGATGACCTTGCCGTCCCGAAAACCCTCCTGCCCTATCTCGCGCGGGCCGAGCAGGGCGAAGCGAAAGCCGCCTGGAGCTTCGCGCCGCCAGCGCCGGATCGTTCCAGGTCCCGGGAGGGACACATGGGTCTCCTGCACCTCCACGAACATGAACTCGCGGAAATAGCGCGTCGCTGGGACGGGAAAACCGGCGCAGCCGACGGTAATCATCGTCCCCACCCTAGCCCACGCCCGCGCTGGCGAGAAGCCAGACCGATGGATTTCTCGATCGGCTCGCCTGGGCGCCCAAACGATGACGCGGGGGCGCGAGGACGTAGTGGATGCCCGCTCACTCCTCCCTCCCCCTCGCGTCCCCCTCGCGCTGCGGCGCCGCTGGCTCGGAGCACGGGCGCGCAGGAGCGCCGTCGACCGCACCCGCGCCAGCGGCTTGCCCGAACGGCAGCGCGAGCGCTGCGGCGCTGCGATCGACCTTGCGCTGCAGGCGGGCCCGGCGGCGGGCCTGCGCGGGCTCGGGCTCCGCGGTGCCCTGGTCGGCCAGCTCGAGGGCGCGGGCGAAGGAGCGCACATGGTGCTCGTAGAGCTTCGCGAGCTCGAGGCGCACCGAGGGATCGTCGATCTCGGCCGCGAGGGCCTCGTAGTCCGCGAGCGCCCGCGCCTTGTCCCCGCGCGCCTTGGCGATGTCGCCGCGCGCCCGCCGCGCGACCGCGCCGCCGCCGCGCTCGACGGCCGCGTCCGCGAGCTCGGCCGCGCGCTCGAGCGCGCCCGCCCGCCGCAGCGTCGCGGCCGCCCCGGCGAGATCGCCGGCGGCGAGGCTGCCGAGCGGCTCGCCGTAGAGGCCGACCAGCGCGACCATCGCGAGGACGTCGGCGGCGTTGTGCTCGACGACGCCGAGCAGCGCCTCCTCGTCGCCGGTGCGCAGGAAGTGGGCGTAGCACGCGACGATCTCGCCGCCGGGCACGTCGCCGACGCGCACCCGGCCGAGCACGTCGTGCTCGAGGGCGATGAGGGTGCGGCTCTTCAGGCGGGCCTTGTGGATGCGGCGCGCGACGTGGACGAGATCGAGGTGCGGCAGCTCCGGCGGCGGCGGCAGGCGGTTCATCACGTAGCGCGTGCGCAGGAGCGGCATGTCGAACGCCTTGCCGTTGTACGTGACGATCATCGAGGCGTCGGCGAGGCGCTCGGCGAGGCGGCGCAGGATGGGCTCCTCCTCGCCGAGGCGGCGCAGGAGGAGCTGCTCCATGACGAAGCCGTCGGACGGAGGCTCGCCGAGCGGCCCCGCGCTGTCCGCCCCGGGGTCGAACCAGGCGAGGCCGATCAGGAACGGCACGGTGCCCGTGCCACCTGCGAGGCCCGTGGTCTCCGTATCGAGGAACAGCGCCCGCCGCACGTCGCAGCCGGCGAGCGCCGGATCGAGCGAGAGGAGCGCGAGCATGGCCGGGTCGGCGTCGCGCGCGGCGACGAGCGGCGCGCGGCCGACGCGGGCCGCCGCGAGCGAGCGGGTGCGGCTCGCATAGAGCGGCCCCCCGGGCGTCTGCTCGACATGGAAGGGGAGCTCGCCGCGCGCGGGATCGGCCCTGGGGGTCGGCGGCGCGCCCCGGGCGACGATGCGGGAGATGCGCTCGCGCAGATCATCGAGCGACGGTCGAGCAACGCCCGTCGAGGGCGATGCAGACGCTGCGGCCGGCGCCGCGTCGGTCGGAGCCGGCGCCGCGGCCGCCAGTGCGGGAGGAGCTTCGGAGGAGCCGACGCCGTCCACGGCGGGACCGCGATCGAGCGACGCCTGCGCGACGGCGAGCGGCGCAGCGCCGCGCCGCTCCGCCGGGAGCGGTCCGAGCCGCGCGAGCTTCGACTTGAACGACGTCATCGGCCGGTCGCGAGGTTTCCACGCCGGGCACTGCGCATCAAGTCAGTGATCCAGCGGATGCCGCGTCAGGGATCCTGGCCCGATTTCTGGCGCGCGGCGCTGGGACCGACGCCGAGCTTCGCCCGGATCGAGGCGAGCACCTCGTCGGCTTGCCGCTCGATCGCGGCGCGATCGCCGGAGTTCTCGATGACGTAGTCGGCCATCGCGACCTTGCTGGCGAGCGGGAGCTGCGCGGCGAGCCGGGCGCGCACGTGGTGTTCGGTCGCGCCGTCCCGCGCCATCGCGCGGGCGATCTGGACCGCCTCGGGCACAGCGACCACGACGAGCGGGCGGAACGCATCGGCGACCCCGTTCTCGACGAGGAGCGCCGCCTCGTAGCAGGCCAGCGGCTCACCCTGCGCCTGGAGCTCGGCGGCGCGCTCCAGCGTGAGCGCCGTGATGCGCGGGTGCACGATCGCGTTCAGCTGGCGGCGCTTGTCCGGATCGGCGAACACCACCGCTGCGACACGCGCGCGATCGAGCGAGCCGTCCGGCGAGACCACCTCCGGGCCCAAGGCGCGCACCACCTCGTCGAGCCCCTCGGTACCCTTCGCCACCACCTCGCGGGCGAGCGCGTCGGCGTCGATGACCGGAAGCCCCCGCGCGCGAAAATGAGCCGCCACCGTGCTCTTGCCGGATCCCAGGCCGCCGGTGAGCCCGAACAGGACGATCCCCATGGCCGCCTCAGCCCCCTCCCTGGAGCGACCGGCACGCCTCTCCGCTGCCTGATCTCGACCCAGCATCACAACGCATCGCGTCAAAACCTACCTTTGTCGTCCCTGCGGTCGAGCGCGGCCGGCGTCGGAAGAAGGTGCGACCTGCGCCGGCGCCCACGTCTGCCCGGAGCGCCTGCCCGCCTCGTGACCACCACGACCCGAGCCTACCTCGAAGGGGGGTCTGCGACCGTCGAGTTTCCTCGCCGTCGGCGCTTAAGAAGTCCGCTTCTCCGGGAATGCAACTACCATAACGGGGTGGTGGCAAAGATCGATGACCGGCCGGAGTCGAGCCTGCACGCCGCGTTCGATCGCTCGGACGCGCACCGCGGCTCGCCGGACAAGCAGCTCGCGTCGTGGCTGTCCGAGCTCGACGTCGGCGTGATCGAAGTCGACGCCGAGCAGCGCGTGGTGCGCGTCAACGGGGCAGCGGAGCGGCTGACCGGCTGGTCGATCGTCGAGGCGCGCGGCGCGCTGCTCGATCGCGTGCTCCGGCTGATCCCGGCGGCGGGGACGACGAGCGGAGATCCGGACATCGACGTCGGAGAGATGACGGAGCTGTTCGACGAGGGCGCGCCGGCGAAGGTCGCCGCGCCGCCCGCGCTCACGCCGCGGCGCGAGCCGGTGGCGCCGCTCGCGCCGGTGATCATCGACGAGGGCGCGCTGCGCACGCCGGGCGCGCCGCTCGCCGCGCCCGAGGCAGCTGCGGCGAGTAGACCGACGTCCGCGCGGTACACCGCGCTGCTCGAGCGCCGCGACGGCTCGGTCATCCCCGTCGTCCACACGATCGGCACGCTCACGGGGCGGCCCACGCGCGAGAGCCAGCGCGACTCGAGGCCGCCGCCCGCCCCCGGGCAGCTCATCCTCTTCCGCGAGCTCGGCGCGCCGGGGCCCTTGCCGATCCACCCGGCCAAGCCCCGCTACGACGCGCTGACGCGGCTCCTCGATCGGTACGCGATCATCGATCGCATCGAGGAGGCGCTGAACGACTGCAGGGCGAACAACACGCCGTACGCGCTCTGCTACATCGACCTGGATCGCTTCCGGCTCGTGAACGCCACGTGCGGGCACGAGGCGGGCGACGATCTGCTCCAGTGGGTCGCGACGCGCGTGCACGAGATCGTCGGCCCGAAGGACGCGGCCGGGCGGATCGGCGGCGACGAGTTCGTCCTCTTGCTCGCGGACAAGAACGAGCGGGAAGCGGAGCGGATCGCGCGCGACCTGCAGATCTGCCTGCTCGAGTTCCGGTTCGGGTGGGCGGAGAAGACGTTCTCGATCGGCGCGAGCATCGGGCTCGTCGTGCTGACCCCGCACTTCGAGCGGGCCGTCGACGTGCTCGGCGCCGCCGATCACGCGTGCCGCATCGCGAAGGAGAACGGGCGCGGGAGGCTTCAGGTCTACCTCGACGACCAGCAGATGACGACGAGCCGGCGCTCGATGCAGTGGGTCGCGAGCCTGCAGCGCCACCTCGCCGAGGGGCGGCTCCGGCTCTACTCGCAGGGCATCCACCCGCTCATCAAGCCGGGCGCGGCGCACACGCCCCGCGGCGCGCACTTCGAGGTGCTCGTGCGGCAGCTCGGCGAGGACGGCCGGTTCTACTCGCCGGTCGGCATCATCCAGGCGGCGGAGCAGAGCGGCCTGATCCACGTGATCGATCGCTACGTCGCGCGCCAGGCGTTCCGGCTCATCGGCGCGCTGCCGCAGCACGCGCTGAGGCGCCTCGACACGTGCTCGATCAACCTGTCGGGCGTGTCGCTGCTGCGCGAGGGCCTGCTCGACTTCCTCGTCGAACAGCTGCACCGGGCGCAGGTGCCGCCGAGCAAGATCTGCTTCGAGATCACCGAGACGGCGGCGCTCGCCAACCTCGGCGAGGTGCTGTGGTTCATGCAGGAGCTCGGCGCCATGGGGTGCCGGTTCGCGATCGACGACTTCGGCAGCGGGCACGCGTCGTACGGCTACCTGGAGAGCCTGCCGGTCGACTACGTCAAGATCGACGGCATGTTCGTGCGCGATCTGAAGGACAACTCGCTCCACCGCGCGATCGTGGAGTCGGTGCACCGCATCGGCGACACGCTCGGCATCAAGACCGTCGCCGAGCAGGTGGAGAACCAGGAGATCGCCGATCTGCTCACGTCGATGGGCATCCACTACGCGCAGGGGTGGCACTTCGACAAGCCGCAGCCGCTCGTGGACCTCTGCGGGTCGCTGCGCGCCCAGGGCCAGCCGAGCATCCCGGACGCGACCGGCTCGCCGGAAGGCCGCTGACGCGATCGCGGCGGGAGCCCGGTCGGGCTCGCCGCGCGATCCGCTGGATCCTCCCTAGACAAGAAGCGCTGACGACGTCGTGAGCGTGACGCCGGCGGCCTGCATCTCGGCGAGCGCGGCGGCGACCCCGGCCTCGGTGATGCCGGCGACGGCGTCGGTCAGGAGCACCGTGCTGTAGCCGCGCTGGGCGAGGCCGAGGGCTGCGGCGCGGACGCAGTAGTCGGTCGCCACGCCGTAGACCACGAGCTCCGGCGCGTCGCCGAGCGCCGCGGCGAGCTCGCGCAGGAACGCCTCGGCGAGCGGGTTCGCGAAGAGGCTGTAGACCTCCTTCTCGAAGTAGACGGCGTGGCTCCTGCGCGCCGCGAGCTCGCGCACCGCCGCGTCGATCGGCGCGCGCTCCACGTTGGGGAGGAAGCGGTAGCGCGGCGGCAGCGTCCCCTCGACTTTCAGCCAGCCCGGCGTCCCCTTCACGCAGTGGTCGGGGAAGCCCGGCTTGCCGCCCTCGGGGGCCGGCGTGTCGTTCGACGCGAACTCCCACGCGTCCCACGCGTGCGAGTCGACCGAGCCGACGATGGGGATCCCGTGCGCGACGGCGTGCTCGGTGAGCCTCCGAAACAGCGCGTTCGGCGAGCCCTTCACGTACAGCGCGCCGGTCTCCTCACAGAAGTCCCGCTGCACGTCGACGTCGACGAACACCCTCGGGGGCGAAGATTGTCGGGGCCATTTACCGCTCGCCATGTCGTCGTCTCCTGTCGTGGGGGGCGCGCGGCCTCTCGCGGCCGCGCACGCCAGGGGGCTCGCTCGCTACCGCCGTCCTGCGCCGGAGACGACGCGGGCGCGCACCGCCTCCACGAGCGCGCCGAGCCGCGGCGACACGTCGGCCGCGAAGGGCGCGCCCTGCTCGGGCTCGTCGTCGATGGAGAGGAGCGCGTCCGGGAGCCCGGCGAGCTGCGCGCGCGCGCGCAGCCGGACGGCGTCGAGCCCCTCGGGCGGCGCGACCCGGGCGCCGCGCGCCATCACGGGCACGAGCAGCGGCTCGGCGTCGGGGCTCATCGGCTCGGCCTCGAGCGAGATGACGTCACGGGCGAGCTTCCCCGATCGATCGCGGAAGCGGTGCACCTGGTGCGCGCCGGGCAGGGTCGCCTTCCCTTCCGAGAACTTCGCGATGGGCGTGCGCTCTCCGCCCGCGCCCCGCTCGACGTCGCCGATCTCCACGAGCTTGTAGACGCCGCCCAGCGCCGGGGCGTCGATCGACGTCACGAGGTCCGTCCCGACGCCGTAGAGATCGATCGGCGCCCCGGCGCGCCGGAGCTCGGCGATGCGGTGCTCGTTCAGATCGCCCGAGGCGACGATCTTCGCCGACGTGCAGCCTGCGTCGTCGAGGATCCTGCGCACGGCCACGCTGAGCGCGGCGAGGTCGCCGGAGTCGAGCCGGACCCCCTTCAGCTTGTCGCGCGCGATCGCCGCGGCGCGCGCCGCGCCGACGAGCGTGTCGTAGGTGTCGACGAGCAAGATCGCCGCGCTCGGGAAGACGGCGACGTAGGCCTCGAACGCGGCCTGCTCCGTCGGGTGAGCCATGGTCCACATGTGCGCGGCCGTCCCGAGCACAGGGATGCCGAAGCGCATCCCGGCCTCGACGTTGGAGGTGCCGACACAGCCGACCGCGTACGCGGCTCGCGCAGCGTCGATCGCCGCCTCCGGGTGTGCCCTGCGGCTGCCGAACTCGATGACCCCCGCGTCGCCGGCGGCCAGGACGACGCGCGCGGCCTTCGACGCGATCGCGGTGGCGTGGTTGATGGCGGACAGGGCGAACGTCTCGATGAGCTGCGCCTCGATGAGCGGCGCCGTGACGCGCAGGACCGGCTCGTTCGCGAAGAACGCGGTCCCCTCGGGGATGGCCCAGACGTCGCCGTGGAAGCGGAAGTCCCGCAGGTAGCCGCAGAACGCCGGCGTCATCGCGTCCGCGAGGGCGGGCAGCGCGCTCAGGTAGGCGATCTGCTCCTCGGTGAAGCGGAGCTCCTCGAGGTAGCGCACGACCCGCGCGAGGCCCATCGCGACAAGGAAGCGCCGGTGCCGGGGCAGCCGCCGCACGAAGAGCTCGCACGTCGCGACGCGCGAGGCCATGCCGCGGTGGAAATAGCCCGCCGCCATGGTCAGCTGGTAGAGATCGGTGTGCAGCGCGTCCACAGATCATGGCTAGAGACGCTGGACGTACGGGTCAACCGGAAGATCGCGTGGCGTGAGGCGGTGTGCCGGCCATCCTCACGATCGCTCCCCGGGCCGCCGCGGGCAGCCCCCCGCGACGGCCGCGGCTGGACTAAGCTCCGCGGCCATGGCGGCGAAGATCCTGGACGGCAAGGCGATCGCGCAGAAGGTCCGCGACGAGGTGCGGGAGGGGGTGGCGCGCTTCGTGGTCGCCCACGGTCGGCCCCCCGGCCTCGAGGTGGTGCTCGTCGGTGAGGACCCGGCCAGCGTGACGCACACGCGGAGCAAGGAGCGGATGTCGAACGAGGTCGGCATTCGAGGACGGCTCCGCACGCTCCCGGCCGCGACGACCGAGGCCGAGCTGCTCGCCTGCGTCGCGGAGCTCGACGCGGACGACACCGTCGACGGGATCCTCGTCCAGCTGCCGCTGCCGGCGCACATCCGCGCGCACGCCGTGCTCGACGCCATCGATCCCGCGAAGGACGTCGACGGCCTCCACCCGGTGAACGCAGGGCTGCTCGCGATGGGCCGCCCGGGTGGCATCGCGCCGTGCACGCCGGTCGGCTGCATGCGCCTGCTCGCCGAGGCGGGCGTCGAGCTCGCCGGCGCCCGCGCGGTGGTGGTGGGGCGGAGCAACCTCGTCGGCAGGCCGATGGCGCAGCTGCTGCTCGCGCGGCACGCGACGGTCGCGATCGCCCACACGCGCACGCGCGATCTGAAGGCGCTCTGCCGCGAGGCCGACGTCCTCGTGGCGGCGGCGGGCAAGGCGAAGCTCATCGGCGGCGACTGGATCAAGGAAGGGGCCACGGTGATCGACGTCGGCATGAATCGCGATGACGCGGGCAAGCTGGTGGGCGACGTCGATTTCGACGCCGTCAGGGAGCGGGCCGCCTGGATCACGCCGGTGCCCGGCGGCGTCGGCCCCATGACGATCGCCTCGCTGCTCGAGACGACGCTGCGCGCCGCGGAAGCGCGCGTCGCGAAGCGGTAACGATGGCCGTGACGAGGGGGCTCGCGCCCGCGCCGCACCCCGACGCCGACGCGGAGGACGCCTCCGCCGCCGAGCGCGCCGCCGCGTTCGTCGCGCGCGAGACGGCCGTCGCCTGCCCGCCGTTCGTCCCCGAGGTCAAGCTCCACCTGGCGACCGAGGTCACGCCGCTCTGGCACGCGACCGAGGCGGCGCTCACGCGCGCGGGCGTGCCGCCGCCGTACTGGGCGTTCGCGTGGGCGGGCGGGCAGGCGCTCGCGCGGTACCTCCTCGATCATCCCGCGACGGTCTCGGGCAAGCGCGTCCTCGACCTCGCCTCCGGCGGCGGAGTCGTCGCGATCGCCGCGGTGCTCGCCGGCGCCGCGCGCGTGAGCGCCGCCGACATCGATCCCTTCGCCGCGGCGGCGCTCCGGCTGAACGCGGCCCTGAACGGCGTCACCGTCGACGTGATCACCGAGGACCTCACGGCGAGCGCCGCGACGGCCGCGTGGGACGTCATCGTGGCGGGCGACGTCTGCTACGAGCGCGCGATGGTCGACCGCGTGCTCCCGTGGCTGCGCCGAGAGGCCGCGCGCGCCACCGCGGTGATCGTCGGCGATCCCGGGCGCGCCTATTGCCCCTCGGAGGCGGTCGAGGAGCTCGCGCGGTACCAGGTCCCCACGTCGCTCGACCTCGAAGGCCGCGAGCAGCGCGAGACGCGGGTGCTGCGGCTGCTGCCGCACCGTTCGGGCCGCGAGGGGAGGCAGCCCGGCCGGTAGGCGGCGTCCGGAGGCGCGGCGCCTCACGGGCCGAGGCGCCGCCTACTCCGCGCCGAGCCGTCCTCCGTTCAGCCGGCGCACGTGCCCCCCGATCGCCGCCGCGAAGGCCGCGTCGTTCGTCGTGAGGAGCGTCGCCTTCCCCTCCGCGCGGCGCTGCTCGATGAGCTCCAGCACCGTACGCGCCCCCTCGGCGTCCAGCCCGTTGGTCGGCTCGTCGATCACGAGCAGCCAAGGATCGCCCACCAGCGCCGCGAGAACGAGCGCGCGCTTGCGCTGACCGAACGACAGGCCGGAGAGCCGCTGTCGGTAGAAGGCGGCCGCGCCGAGCCGCTCGATCCACGCGCGCCACGCACCGTCGAGCGGCGGCGCCTGCTTGAGCGCGCGCACGAGGGCGCAGAGCTCCGCGACCTGGAGATCGGGCAGCGCCTCGGTCGCATCGGGCGCGTAGCCGAGCCGGCGCCGCGCGGAGGCCGCGGCGCCGTGGACGGCCTCCCCCGAGAGCGTCACGGCGCCGCGATCGGGCTCCAGCAACCCGACGACGACCCGCAGCAAGGTCGATTTGCCGGCGCCGTTTTCGCCCATCACGACCGCCACCTCCGAAGGTCCGCAGCGGAGTTCGACGCCCGAGAGCACGTCCCTGCCCGAGAGCCGCTTGTGGATCCCCGTCGCCTCCAGCGTCACAGCGCCCTCCCCTCTCCTGCCGCCGCGCCGCGCCCGCGACCCGGCGAGAGCCAGCGCGCGCCTGCGGGCCTCGCGAGCAGCGCGGCCGCCGGAGCGAAGGCCGCGAGCGCGAGATCACCCAGCGTCCACGCGGCCGCGATCGACGCCGCGATCGCCGCGAGCACCGAGAGCAGCACCCGGCTGCTGTCGCGGCCGTCCTGCCGCACGGACCACCGGACGCAGCCGAGCGCGATCGCGGCGAGGAGCAGCCCCGCGAGCCCCGCGCCACCGACCAGGCGCAACGTCACCGAGGGGGCCGCGCCGGTGAGCGCGCCGACCACCGCGCCGTGCCCGAGCGCGAGCGCGACGAGCGGCGCGGCCACCGCCGCGGCGACGGCGCCCGCGCGGAGCCCGGCCGCCGCGCCGCACGCGTCGAGGAGCCACGCGAGCCGCCGCTCCTCGCGCAGGACCGGACCGGAGAGGCCAGCGCCCGCGCAGAGCACGACCGGCGCGAGCGCGACGAGCGACGCCGCGGCGAGCGACCCGCCGCCGAACCGCCCGCTGTTCCGGGCCCAGGCCGCCGCGGCGAGCGCGCCGATCGCCGCGAGCGCGAGGCCCCGCACGAGCACCGCGCGGTGGCCACGGACGAGCGCCGCCAGGTAGGCGAGCGCGAGCGCGACGAGCGCAGGCGCCGCCGATGGAATCATCGAGCGCTCGCGGCCGGCGGGGATCTCTGGCGCGCGGGCGACGGCCGCGCGCAGCCCGACGGCCAGCGCGGGCGCGGCGCACGCGAGCAGCACCGACGCCGGGGCCCCGAGCGCGATGGCGCCCACGAGCAGCGCGAGGGCCGAGAGCTCGCGCGCGCCGCGCGGACGGGCGAGGAGCATGCAGCGCGCCGCGAGCGCCGCGGCGCCGGCGGCGCAGCCGGCGAGCGCGCCGGCGCCGACCGCCCAGAGCGCCACCCACGGGAGCTCGGCGACGGCGAGGAGCAGCGCGTGAGCCGAGAGCAGCTCGCGGCGCGGGACCGGCAGCGCGCGGAGAAAGAACGTCGCCGGAGCGCGGAGCAGCGCGCGCGCCGCCGGCGTCCCGACGAGCAACCACGCCCCCCACAGCGCGACCCGGAACAGGGGCGACTCACCCGCGAGGCCCGTGAGCTGCGAGGGGTGCATCCCGTTGCCGCCGAACACGACCGCCGCGACGAGGCCCATGCCCATGTACAGCGGCATGGCGCGCGCGAAGGCGTCCTTCCCGGCCGTCGAGACCAGGACGCGCACGACGAGGGCGAAGCGGCGCAGCACGTCACGTGCTTGTACCCCACGGCGGGCCGGATGCTCCCCATCGGAAGCGCATGACGGGGCCGCTCCACGAGCCGATCGCGGCGAGGGAGCTGAGCCCCTCGCCGCGACGGTGTCCTGTTGCGATGGATCCGGACCGGAAGCGGCGGCCGCGCCGCCCCCCTACCGCGCTGGCCAGCGCGGCGGTCGTCCCCGCCCGCGTGGCCGTTGTCGCGGAGCGCGCCGGAAGCAGTAGACTCGACCGGGTGAGCCGCTCCCCTGGGCGCCGTGGCCCCAACCCATCGCAGCTCTCGCTGTTCGGTGCAGCGCCGGAGCCCGCCGCTGCCGAGGCGGCGCGCGAGCGCGACGCGATGGCGGCGGTCTACGACGATGCCGCCCGCCTGGCGGCGCGGCTGCCGCCGGGGCTCCACCTCGGCACGAGCTCGTGGAGCTTCCCCGGCTGGCAGGGCCTCGTCTACGCCGCGCGGCAGAGCACGGAGGAGCTCGCGCGCGATGGCCTCGCCGAGTACGCCCGGCACCCGCTGCTCACGACGGTCGGAATCGACCGCAGCTTCTACGCCCCCGTCCCCGACAGCGACTTCCGCCGTTACGGAGCGCAGCTGCCGGACGGCTTCCGCTGCGTATCGAAGGCGCTGCACGCCGTCGTGTCCCAGACGCTGGAGCGATCGCAGACCCCGCCGAACGAGGACGAGGGGCGCAGCGCGGGCCCCGCTCGCCTCGAGCCGAACCCGGATTTCCTCTCGGTGCCGCTCTTCCTCTCGCGCGTCGCCGCGCCGCTGCTCACGGTGTTCCGGGCGCACGCGGGGCCGGTGCTGCTCGAGCTGCCCCCGGTCGGCCCGCCCCACCGGCTCCCGCCGCGCGCGTTCTTCGAGCGGCTCGACGCGTTCCTCGGCGCGCTGCCGCGCGAGCTCTCCTGCGCGGTCGAGCTCAGGGAGCGCGCCTATTTCACCGGCGAGTACCGGGAGATCCTTGGCGCGCGCGGCGTCGCCCACGCCTACAGCTACTGGCGCAACATGCCGTCTCCCGGGGCCCAGGCCGATGTGGTGCCCGTCTCGAACGCCCCGTTCGCGGTCGTCCGGCTCTCGCTCAAGCCCGGTCGCCGCTACGAGGCGGAGAAGCGCCGGTTCCACCCGTTCAACCGGGTGGTCGAGCCGGATCCCGAGATGCGCGCGGAGGTCGCGCGGATCCTCTGCGAGGCCGCGGCGCTGCGCATCGAGAGCTTCACGCTCGTGAACAACAAGGCCGAAGGCTCGGCGCCCCTGACCGTGCGCGCCATCGCCGAGGAGGTCGCCGCGGCGTGGCGCGAGCCCACGGCGCCCACGACGACCGCCGGCGGGTGAGCCCGACCAGGGCAGGACGGAGCGGGCCGGCGCGACGCGCGCGCCAGCGCCGCGGAGGAGAGGACAGGCTGGAAAGGGTCGCCGTGCGGGCAGCCTCGGGGCCGGCGCGGCGCGCCCCTCCCCGCTACCGCGCGCGAAAAGGGCTCTCCTCGCCGTACCATTCGTGCAACACCTCGTGCGCCATGGCCCGAGCGCCGGCGCGCCGGCCGCGGCAGAGGACGCGCACAGCGCTTGGAGGTGCCCAGTGAAACGCAGTGAAGCTCCGGCCCGCGCCGATGTGGTCATCGTCGGCGCCGGCCACAACGGTCTCGTCGCCGCCGTCCTCCTCGCCCGCCGCGGGCTCGACGTGGTGGTGCTCGAGGAGAAGGACGCGGTCGGCGGCGCGGTGAAGACCGAGCACCCCTTCCGGAAGGCGCCGGGCCTCGGCGTCTCGAGCGGCGCCTACCTGCTCGGGCTCGCCCCCCCCGAGCTGCTCCGCGAGGTCGGCGTCGCCCTCCCCCTCCGGCGGCGCGATCCGCACTATTTCCTCCCGACCACGGACCGGCGCTACCTGCTCTTCGGCTCGGACCAGGCCGCGATGAAGCGGCAGTTCCTTGAGTTCTTCTCCCAGGACGACTGGGACGCGAACAGCGCGCTCCAGGCCGAGCTCGCCGCGCTCCGGGACGACATCGCCCCGACGTGGCTCGCGGAGCCGCTCTCCATCGAGGAGACGGCGGAGCGTTACGTGCGGCCCGCCCTCCGGCAGACGTTCGTGGCGCTCTGCCGGGGCACGATCTCCGACTACCTCGCGCGGTTCGGCTGGAAGAGCGATCTCCTCAAGGCGATGTACGCCGTGACCGACGCCTTCTCGGGGCTCGCGGGCGGCTTCGAGTCGCCCGGCACCGGCATGAACTTCCTCATCCACAACATGTGCCGCCTCCCCGGCGCCGACGGGACCTGGATGATCGTCGAGGGCGGGATGGGCACGATCTCCCGCCTCTTCGCCGAGAAGGCGAGGGCCGAGGGCGCGACGATCGTCACCGGCGCGCGCGTCGCGCGGATCGAGGCGTCCGGGGGCGCCGTCTCCGGCGTGCTCCTCGAGGACGGCACGCGCATCGCCGCGAAGGTGGTCGTCTCGAACGCCGATCCGTACCGCACCCGCGCGCTCGCCGGCGAGGCGGCGATCGGGGCCTCGCTCTCGGCGCGGCTCGACGCGCTCGCGAAGGACGGCTCGACGCTCAAGGTCAACATGGCGCTGACCGGCCTGCCCACGTTCACGTGCCTCCCGGAGGATCGCGGGCAGTTCGGGCCGACCATCCACCTCCTGCCGGACGAGGACGTCGTGATGGACACGCTGCGGCAGGCCCACCGCGACGCGATGAGCGGGCGCCTCCCGGAGTTCCCCGCGATCGAGTGGTACTTCCACACGCCGATCGACCCGAGCCTGCGCGACGCGGAGGGCCACCACAACGCGGCGCTCTTCGTGCAGTGGGTGCCCTACGCGCTCGCGGGCGGCGAGACGTGGGACGAGGCCGCGCCGCGCTACGTGAAGCACCTCCTCTCGATCTGCGATCGCTTCGCGCCTGGGATGAGCGACCTCGTGCTGGAGACGTTCACGCTGGCGCCGCCGGACATCGAGCGGCACTTCGGGATCACGAAGGGGCACATCCACCACATCGACAACAGCTTCGGCTTCGCCGATCGCGTACCCTACCGGTTCGGGCTCGCCGGGCTCTACTCGTGCAGCGCGGGGACGCACCCGGCCGGGTCGGTCATCGGCGCGGCTGGGCACAACGCAGCGAAGGCCGCGCTCGCCGACCTCGGGAGATGAAGTGGCACCTCATGGCGATGGGAGCGCTCGCCGTGGTGGCCGGATGCAGCAGGGAGCCGCCGTCTCCAGACGGCCCGCCGGGCGCGCCGGCGATCAGCGAGGCGGAGGTGATCCTGCGCGAGCACCCGGAGCGACATCATCCATCCATCCGGCCTGGCACTCCGGAGTATGGCGTCTTCATCAAGGACGTCCTCTGGGGTGTCTACCCGGAGCTGTCCGAGCACCGGAAGGCGGATGAGATCCGCAGGTTTGCGACCGAGTACGTGAATCGCGCCGACGCACCAGCGCGGTGAAGCTCGCCCCTCCCTGGTCGCAGGGACTTCTCCACCCACGTGCTCACCCGGACGCGCGCGCGACCGTCCCCTTCGCCGTCACCACCGCGCGCTCGAGCGGGGCGCCGGCGCCGAGGACCACCTGCGCGCCCGGCCAGACCACACACCCGCGCGCCGCGCCCGCCCCCTCGACCCGCGCCCCCGCCCCGACGACGCTGCCCGCCACGTCCACGCCTTCGGCGACGGACGCCCCCGGGCCGACGTAGCTCCGCAAGCCGCGCTGCGAGAGCCAGCGCGCGCTCGCCGCCAGGTACGCGGCCAGCGTTCCGATGTCGTGCCACACGGCGGGCGCCGCGAACGTCGCGAGCGAGCGCCCCTCGCGCAGCCACGGCAGGTACACGTCCCCCACCATGCACCCGCGCGGCGGCAGCCTTCGCCGGAGCGCCCCGCCGACCACGTGCACGCCCACGAAATCGCCGCCCGCGACCTCGTCGCCGAAGCGCTCGCCGCGGAGCCGCACCACCTCGCCCCGCGCGCCGACGCCGACCGTCCCCTCCCCGGCCGGCCGCGGCGCGACCGCGAGCGTCGCGCCCGCGCCGTGATGGCCGTGCGCCGCCGAGAGCGCCGCCACGTCGAGATCGATCAGGATGTCGCCGTTCCAGAGGACCACGTCGCCCTCGCCGAGCGCGCCCGCCGCGTTCGCGAGGCCCCCGGCGGTGCCGAGGGGCTCCGGCTCGTGCAGGACCTCGACGGGCACCGGGAACGCCGCGAGCAGATCGCGCGAGAATCGCTCCGCGAGGTGGGACTTGTTCACCGCGACGCGAACGACGCCGCCCGCGGCGAGCCGCTCGGCGATGTGCGCGATGAGCGGCCGATCGCCGAGCCACAGGAGCGGCTTCGGCATCTCGTCCGTGAGCGGGCGGAGCCGGGTCCCGAGCCCCGCCGCGAGGATCATGGCAGAGGCCATGGCCGCGAGGATCGCCCCTTCACGGGGAACGTTCAAGAAATCGAGGTCGCCACGGCGCGACCGCGCAGCCGCGCGACGGCGCCAGCGGAGATCGCGGCCATCGGCCCGATCCCTCGTTCAGCTCACTCCCCCCGCTCGGGCAGCCCCCGCGCCGCGCGCTCGAGCAGCTCGTGCCCCGTCGCGTCCCCCTCCTCGATGTGCGCGACACCGATGCGGAGGGTCATCCGGAAGGGCGTCGTGGCCGCTCGCCGGAAGCGGTGCTGGCGCACCTTCTCGCCGAGCACCTTCGCGAACGCGGACGCCCGCGTCCGGCCGATCCCGGGGCAGACGATCGCGAGGGTGTCGCGGCGGTAGCGCCCGAGCAGCCCGCCTTCCGGCACGTAGATCCTGACGATGCGCGCGAGATCGCCGAGGATGCGATCGACCCCGGCTCGGCCCTGCGTCTCCTCGACGCCCTGGAGCCCCTCCACGCTGAGCAGCAGCAGCGAGAGCCTCCTCGTCCGCTGCTCCCTGGCGCGCTGCACCTCCTTCTTCAGGAAGGCCCGGAGCCGCTCCTCGTGGACGACCGCGGCGAGGTCCTCGTCGCGCTGGCGTGACTCGCCGGCCTTGGGCCCTGGCTCCGGAGGCTTTGGCCCGGGGTCCGACGGCGAGCTGGCGCGCCGGTCGTCCGCGTCGACCCCGCGGGTCTCGACCCCGCGGCGGGACGACGGCGGCGGGTTCGTGGGCCGCTCGGGCGGGGGCGGCGTCGACGGGGCGGGCGCGCCGAGCGCCTCCGCCATCAGCGTGACGGCCGCCGTGGCGCGCTCGAAGCGGTCCTTCGGGTCGATCGCGGTCGCCTGCTGGAACCACGCGTCGAAGGCGGGCGGCAGCCGGATGCTGCTGCGGCGCCGCGCGGCGCGGGCGCTCGGAGGCTCGGGCAACCCCGCCACCATCCGCTGGAGGAGCGCGTAGACCGACGGCAGGACGTTGGCCTCGGTCAGCCAGTACGGGCTGCCCACGAGCAGCGCGAAGGCGACATGCGCGAGCGCATGGATGTCGGTCTTCGGCCCGACGGCGACGTCGCCGCGGATCTGCTCGGGCGCCATGTAGAGGGGCGTCCCGACCATTGCCGTGCGGTCCGCCATGCTGCGGTGCGCCACGACCTTCGCCAGCCCAAAATCAAGGACCTTCACGCAAGGGGAGCCGTCGTCCCGCCTCGTCAGGAAGAGGTTTGCCGGCTTGAGGTCCCGGTGGACGATGGCGGCCGCGTGCATCTTGTCGAGCGCGCGCGCGACCTGGCCCAGGTAGAGCACCACCTCGGCCGGCGGCAGCGGGCCGCGGCGCGCCGACAGGCTCGCGAGCTCCTCGCCCTGGAGCAGGTCCATGACGAGGAACGGCATCCCCGAGTCGGCGTCGATGCCGGCATCGGAGATGTGAACGATGTGGTCGCTCTCGATCCCGCCCGTGATCTTGGCTTCCTGGGCGAACCGGGCGCGCTGGGCCGGGTCCTGGATGGAGCCGGGGAGCATCACCTTGAGCGCTCGGCGGCGGTCCGTGACCACGTCCACGACCTCGTACACCGCCCCCATCCCGCCCGTCTTGATGGGGCGCACGACGCGGTACCGCCCATGGAAAGGCGTGTCGGGTCGGAGCTGCGCGAGGCTCGGCGGATCCATAGGGTGATCGCGGCCCTGGGAGCATAGATCGGACCGGGCCTTGTCCGGTCGCCGTTCGCGCCCCCCGAGGTGGGGTGGGCAGCTGGTGTGTGCCGGAAAACTCGACGCCTCCGGCGGCCGCGTGGTAGCTCCGCCGGGTGGGTTTCTCTGCGCTCGCCGTCCTCTCCGCCGCGAGGCGGAGCTCCGCGCCCTGGGCCGCGGCCGCGTTGCTCGGCCTCGGCGCCGTGACCCTCATCACAGCGCCGAGCTGCGGCAACGACGCTGTGGGCGTCGACGCCTGCCGGCGGATCGAGCAGGCCCGGTGCGAGGCGGCCGCCGTGTGCCCGGAGTGGATCGGCTCCGGGGACGCCGAAGAGCGGGTGAACACCTGCGTCGAGTTCTACTGGGACCAGTGCCTGCACGGCTTCGAGAGCGGCGCCGGCGGCGGCCAGACCGTGGCAGAGCCGACGACCCTCCAGGTCGATGCCTGCGTTGCCGCCGTCGGCGAGGCGCGCGCCTGCGCCAGCGCCAAGGTCGCGTCCATGGCGGAGTGCTCTGCGGCGCCGCTCGCCGCGGGCGTGGACCGCGCGATCACCCCCTGCAAGGTGATCACCGCGCAGGCGGAGGCGCTCGAGGCCTGCGCGTTCGTCGCCGCCCCGAACAGCGGCGGCGCCGGCAGCGGCAGCTCTGGCAACGCGGGCAGCGGCGGCTCCGGCGGCAGCGATGTCTCCGGCGGCGGCAGCGGCGGCAGCGGCAGCGCCGGCTCCGGCGGCGGCAGCGGCGGCGGCTCCGGCGGCGGCAGCGCGGGCAGCGGTGGCTCCGGCGGCGGGAACGGCGGCTCCGGCGGGCCCTAATACAGCTGCGGGAAGCTCCCTCGGACTGACCGATCGCCGACGTCGCACCAACCTGCTAGGTTCAGAGAGGACTTCGACGATGGCTACGCCGGCAACAGTCCACGTTGATGTGGGGCTCCCTTCCGATCTCGCACAGCTCCGCCTCCCGGCGGGGGTCGATCGAAGGCTGCAGGCGCTCCTGGACAAGCAGGATCGCGGGGAGAAGCTATCGGCGGATGAGGCCATCGAAGCCGAGGGGCTCGTCGATCTCGCCGAGCTGCTCAGCTTGCTGCGCCTCCGCGCATCGCGGAAGGAGCCTGCGCTGACGCGATGAGCGGCGACAGCGTGCCCGCGGCGCTCCATCGACGTGAAGAGGCGTTGCGGGGTCGGTTCCCGTAGAGAGCGGGCGCCCGCAGCTTCCGCGAGCTCATCACCGCCTCGCGAGCGCGAGCGGCGCATCCGGCAGCTCGCCCGCGAGCGCCGCCTCCGCCGGCGCCTCCTCTCGCGGGCTTCGCTCGGCCGCGCGCCGTGCCCGGCGCCGCGCCCGCGCAGCTGGGCCGCGTTTCATGTGGCGCCGTTCCCCGGCTTGGACTAGTGCCCCCTGCCGATGGGCCGAGCTCGAGCTGGTTTCGGAACGTTGTTCGCTGCGGATCACGCGCGCGGGCGCTCCCCGCGACCCCGGGCCGGCCGGTGCGCCCTGGCGCTCGCCGTCCTCGCGCTCACGGCCTGCGCCGACGGGTCCAACAGCGACGACGACCTGCAGCTCGGGACGTCGATGACCATCGACCCGCTCGCCTTCCTGGGAGACGTCCAGTGCTCGGGTTCGGACGAGCTGGAAGCCATCCGCAGCTACGTCGCCACGCTCACCGACAACAGCGCGGAGGGCGGGCCGTCCCCCCTCGCCTCGTCGCCGCCAATCTCCTGTGCGTGGAGCGTGTCGTTCACCTCCGTCGTCGAGGGGCACGAGTACACGGTCAGGATCGACGGCTACGGGGGGGAGTTCGCCGATGAGCTCACGCCCAAAGGTGGCGAGACCTCCGGAAACCCCGAAATGCTGCTCCCCAACGGTGACAAGGCCGACCCGATCTGGACGTGGGAGTGCCCCGGCCCCGACCCCGACGCCCCGGACGGCGCCGGCTCGATCGTGGCGGAGAAGGACGTAGAAATCGTCGTCCGGACGTGCGCCCAGCCCACCCGCGTCGAGCCCTGACCCTTCCGGCGCCCCCGGTGTGCCGCCTCACGCTCCCGCCGCGCCGTCCAGCGCCCCCGCCCAGGACGCTCCCGCGCTCTCGCTGCGCTGTCCGGCCCCCCTGATGCGCCCTCGCCGGCGCCTCGCGGCGTCCGGCGAGGAGCCGGCGGCAGGCCGCGATCCCGCGCCCGCGCGCGCGGGCAGGAACGCCCTCTGAGGCCGGCAAACCCTTTGCGCCGGCCTGCCCCTTGGAGTACCTGAACGCATCCGTCGCATCCCCTGAACAGCGTGGGTCATAGGGCGGGCGGCGAAGGCCGGACTCCACCTCGTCGCTCGTCGTTCGAGGCCAGGGCCGCTTCTGCTGCTCCGCTCGACGCTCGAGCCGCGCTGGGATGGGCCTCTACGACGGGGGCCGAGCGCGCGCCGCGCCCGCCCCCCGCGCCTCGGGTGCAGGTCCCCCATGGAAGAGACGTCGAACATCCAGCAGAAGGTTCCGGTCAGCATCCAGGACGAGCTCCGGACGAGCTACCTCGACTACGCGATGAGCGTGATCATCGGCCGCGCGATCCCGGACGTGCGCGACGGCCTGAAGCCGGTGCACCGCCGGATCCTCTACTCGATGAACGAGCAGAAGATCGGCCCCACCGGCTCGCACAAGAAGTGCGCGCGCGTCGTCGGAGACGTCCTCGGCAAGTACCACCCGCACGGCGATCTCGCGGTCTACGACGCGCTCGTCCGGATGGGGCAGACCTTCAGCCTGCGCTACCCGCTCATCGACGGGCAGGGCAACTACGGCTCGGTCGACGGCGACTCGCCCGCGGCCATGCGGTACACGGAGTCGCGCCTGTCGCGGATGGCCGTCGAGCTGCTCGCCGATCTCGACAAGGACACGGTCGACTTCGTCCCGAACTACGACGACTCGGAGCTCGAGCCGAGCGTCCTGCCGGCGAAGTTCCCGCAGCTCCTGGTGAACGGATCCGGCGGCATCGCCGTCGGCATGGCGACGAACATCCCGCCGCACAACCTCGGCGAGATCATCGACGCGACGATCGCCATCATCCGCAACCCCGACATCACCCTGGAGGAGCTGCTCCACCTCGTCCCGGGCCCCGATTTCCCGACCGGCGGCCTCATCTACGGCAAGAGCGGGATCGTGCAGGCGTACACGACCGGCCGCGGCTCGATCACGATGCGCGGGCGCCACCAGGTCGAGAAGACGATGAAGGGCGACCGCGAGCAGATCGTCTTCACCGAGATCCCCTACCAGGTGAACAAGGCCCGGCTGGTCGCGAAGATCGCCGAGTGCATGAAGGAGAAACGCATCGAGGGGATCAGCGAGGTGCGCGACGAGAGCGACCGCGAGGGGATGCGGATCGTCATCGAGCTGAAGAAGGACATCTTCCCGCAGGTGGTCGTCAACCAGCTCTACCGGCTGACGGACCTCCAGGCGACGTTCGGGGTCATCAACCTGTCGATCGCGAACGGGCGCCCCGCGGTGCTGAGCCTGAAGGACACGCTCTCGCACTTCATCGAGCACCGGCGTGAGGTCGTGACGCGGCGCTGTCGGTTCGAGCTCCGGCAGGCCGAGGCGCAGCGCGAGCTCGTCGAGGGGCTCGGGATGGCGACGAGCGACATCGATCGCATCGTCGCGACGATCCGGGCCTCGAGCGATCCGGACGACGCGCGGGAGAACCTGCAGAAGCTGCCCCTCCGGGGGCTCGGCGAGTTCCTCCGGCGCGCCGGCCGCCCGGAGCCCGAGTGCGCCGAGGCCGACGGCCGCGGCGACTACTTCCTGTCGGAGCGGCAGGCCAAGGCGATCCTCGAGATGCGGCTGTCGCGCCTGACCGGCCTCGAGCGGGAGAAGCTCGCGAAGGAGTACGGCGAGCTGTCGCAGACCATCGAGCGGCTCCGGGCGATCCTGGCCGACATGGGGCTGCTCATGAATGTGATCGTGATGGAGCTCGAGGAGATCAAGGAGCGCTTCGGCGACAAGCGGCGCACCGAGATCGTCCCGGCCGAGGCCGAGATCCAGATGGAGGACCTGATCCAGGAAGAGGACATGGTCGTGACCATCTCGCACGCCGGCTACCTGAAGCGGACGCCGACCTCGACGTACCGGGCGCAGCGCCGCGGCGGCAAGGGGATGGTGGGGATGGAGGCGCGCGAGGAGGACTGGGTGAGCCAGCTCTTCGTGGCGTCGACGCACTCGTACGTCTTCTTCTTCAGCGACAAGGGCAAGGTCTTCGTCAAGAAGGTCTACGAGATCCCGCAGGCGCCTCGGAACGCGAAGGGCCGGGCGATCGTGAACTTCGTCGGGATGGAGCCGGGGGAGAAGGTCGCGGCGATCACGCCGGTGCCGAGCTTCGACGGCGAGACGTTCGTGGTGACGCTGACCCGCCGCGGGCAGATCAAGAAGACGGCGCTCAACGAGTACGAGAACTACCGGGACAAGGGGATCATCGGCGTGCGGATCGAGGAGGGTGATCAGCTCTTCACGGCGGCGCTCACCGACGGCAAGCGCGAGCTCGTGATCGCGACGCGGAGCGGGATGAGCATCCGCTTCCCCGAGGACCAGGTGCGCCCGACGGGCCGCGCGACGATGGGCGTGAAGGGCATCGAGCTCGACGAGGGCGACGTGGTGGTGGGCCTCGGCGTGAGCGGCGACGGGCGCGACCGGGTGCTCGCGGTGTGCGAGCGCGGGTACGGCAAGCAGACGCCGCTCGAGGAGTTCCGGCTCCAGAGCCGCGGCGGCAAGGGCGTCATCCTCATCGACGCGAGCGAGCGGAACGGGCCGGTCGTGGGCGTCGCCATGGTGAGCCCGAGCGACGAGGTGCTGATCGTGACCGATCGCGGGCAGATGATCCGCACCAAGACGAGCGAGATCCGCGAGACGGGGCGCAACGCGCAGGGCGTGCGGATCATGCACGTCGGCCAGGACGAGCGGGTCGTCGCCGTCGAGGCCTTCGCGGCGGACGCGGCCGAGGCCGAGGAGGGCGGCTCGACGCCGCCGGGTGCGGGCGTGGACGGGACCAACGGGGTCGCGGATCACGCGGGCGGGAACGGGAGCAGCGAGGTCAACTAGACGTCGACCGCGCGCGGAGCTCGATGGCCGACGAGGGCCGCTAACTCGGTCACGTGCTCGTCGTGGGCGCCCATCGCCGCGAGCGCGTCGGCGAGCTGCAGGACATACTCGACGTTCGAGCCGCTCGGGCCGTGCGACGCAAGCACCTGAGCGGCAATCTCGGGGAGCGGCGCAGCGCCCAGGTAGTCGGGATTATCCGGCGTGGCCAGGTACACGATGGCCGACCGGGCCGTGATCTCCGCGCGCACCGCCGCCCCGTCCTCAAGGTGAAGCGGCACGTCGTGGCGCGCATAGCCGCCCTTCTCGCGGTGGTCCAGCGCGCGAAGCACCTCGTCGAGCTCGGCCACGGCAACGCGATAGGCCATCCCCCAGCAGCGCGCGCCAGGGGCCGCGATGAGCGTAACCACCCGCCCAGGCGCCCCAGGGACGCCCCGATGATCGGTAGACCCCTGCCAGAAGCGGCGGGTCCACCCCGTGATGTACCCGGGCACCATCTGCTCGAAGCGGAAGGCAGGACGCCAGATCAACGAGCCGTAACCGAAGATCCACGTCTCGCGGTGCACGGGGCGATTGTACCAAACCGCGCCGGCCGTCAGCCGCCGCAGCTCACCCCTCGAGCAGCTCGAACCGGATCCCCGCCGCCTGAAGCCGCTCGATGAGCCGCTCCCCCATCGCGACGACCGGCGTGATGACCCCGGCGCGCGCCGGCAGCCGCTCGCGGTCGAACGCCATGCAGAGCGCCGACTCTGCCACCATCTTGGCCGTCTCCGAGTAACCAGGATCGCCGCCGCTCACCCGCGTCACCACCTTGCGGGACGCGCTCTTCCCCTGGAAGGTCACCTGGAACCAGCTGCGCGCCCGCTCCTCCGCACTCGGCCCCTCCCCCGGACTCCGCACCTTGCGGAGCAGCTCCCGCGTCGGTCCCACCTTGGCCAGCGCCGTGACCGCGCCGAAGCCGGCGATCCCCATCACGAGCTGCAGCCCGGACTTGACCTGCACGTTGTGGCTGTACTGGAAGTCGGGACCGTAGGCGTCGAGCTCCCGCGCGCTCCGCAGCACGACGAGCGGATCGATGCTGGGCATCGGGCAGAGCCATGCGCGCAGCCCCTTCTCGTAGTGGATGCGCGTCTTGAGCCCCCGCACCCTGCGCGCCCCGTGCGCGTCCTCGCCGCGCGCGGCGCCCTTCCTTGGGCCGGGGCGCGCCATGATCTCGAGCAGCGACTGCCAGGTGCCGCCGGAGAAGCTGCCGTGCACGCGCACGATGCCCTCCACCACGATCGGCTCGCCCGCGGGGAGCTTCGTCACCGTGAAGAGCACCCCGAGGTCGTGCGGGATGCTGTCGAAGCCGCAGCAGTTGACGATCCGCACGCCCCGCGCGCGGGCAGCCTCGTGGTGGCGCTCGATGAGGCGGTCGACGAACCCGGGCTCGCCGGTGAGATCCGCGTAGTCGGTGCCCGCGCGGATGCACGCCTCGACGAGCGGCTCGCCGAGCGCCGTGTAAGGACCGACCGTCGTGATGACGACGCGCGCCTTCTGGGCCATGCGCTCGAGCGACGCCGCGTCGTCCGACGCCGCCTCGATGACGCCCAGCGAGGAGCACGCCGGATCGATCGCCTCCATCGCCGCCTTCACCTCGGCGAGGCGCCCCGCGTTCCGGCCAGCGATCGCCCAGCGGATGGGCCGCTCTTCTGCGCCGCGGGCAGAGGCGTCCTTGCCCTTGGTGGCGAGATACTCGGCGACGAGGCGACCGGTGAAGCCGGTCGCTCCGAAGACGATCACGTCGTACGCGCGGTCGCTGGTCATGGGGGCAGCCTTGATACCACGACCGCGGGCGGGAACGTCATCGCCGGCACCACGAGAGCGACGGCGGCACCCAGCCGCCGAACGAGCGCTCCAGGTGCTCCGCCACGGCGATCGTCACATGATCGTTGCCGTGGATCGCCGCCACCTGGACGCCGAGCGGCAGCCCCTCGCCGTTGAGGCCCAGCGGCACCTGCGTCGCCGGCATCTCCATGACGTTGAGCACCGCGGTGTATGTCCACTGGAAGGGCGGCAGGAGCGGCGCGTAGTGCCGCGGCGCGGGGCTCGGATAGGACGGGTAGAGCATCACGCCCTGCTCGCCGATGCGCGACACGAGCTCGGCGCGCAGCGCCTTGCCGAGCTCCAGGGCCCGCTCGACGCGCGCCGGCAGCAGCCCGCCGACGTCCTCCAGCAACGCGAGCCCCAGCGCCGGCAGCGTGTGCGGCGAGCGGCGGACCGACCAGCGGGCGAGCTCGCGCGGCAGGCTGACCGGGCGGCCATCACCGAGCAACGCCCGGAACGTGACGCCCCCGGACGTGCCCACCATCGCGGTCCAGATGTCGAGCGCCCGCGCTAGGAGGTCGACCTTGGCCTCGATCACCGTCGCCCCGCAGGCGGCGAGCGCCTCCGCCGCCCTCCGCTGCGCGGCCACGAGATCGGCGCTCACCCGGCGCACCCCGTCGTGCTCGACGGAGAGCACCGTCAACGTGCCGAGATCGACCGAGGCCGGATCACCGAGCGGCAGCGGCGCGCAGCCGGGATCGCGCGCGTCGGGGCCGGCGAGGATGCGGAGCACCGGCATGAGATCCTCGGCGCGCCGAGCGATCGGCCCCGTCGTCATGAAGCGGAGCCCTCGCTCGCCCGGCAGCGGGAACTGGCCCGAGGTCGGCACGAGCCCGCCGGTCGGCTTGTGGCCGAAGACGCCGTTGAAGAACGCGGGCATGCGGATGGATCCGCCGATGTCCGAGCCGAGCCCGACCGGCGCGCCGCCCGCGCCGACCACCGCGGCCTCCCCGCCCGAGCTGCCGCCCGCGGTGCGCGCCGGGTCGTAGGGGTTGTTCGTCCGGCCGTAGAGCCGGTTGTTCGTCTCCATCCACATGCAGAGCTCCGACACGTTGGTGACGCCGAGCGGGATGAAGCCGGCCGCGCGCAGGCGCGTGACCGTCACGGCGTCCTCCTCCGCGCGCACGCCGGCGCGTGCGACGAGCCCCGCGGAGTTCGGCATGCCGGCGACGGCGAAGCTCTCCTTGATGGAGCACGGGACGCCGAGGAACGGCGGCGCGCCCGCGGCCCCGCGTTGTTCGAGGAGGGCATCGGCCGCGCGCGCCTCGGCGCGGGCGGCCTCGAACCGGTCCGCCACCATCGCGTTGAGCGTCGGGTTCACGCGCTCGATGTGCCGGATATGGGCCTCCACGACCTCGGCCGACGTCACGGCGCGTTCGCGGATCAGCGCGGCGAGCCGGGTCGCGGAGAGCAGGAGCAGCGGATCTCGTGACAGCATGCGTGCGACCGAAGATCAGGCTCGGGACGACGACCCAGGTCAAGGGTCCGCCACCCCGGGTCCGTCGATCGCCCCCGCCCCATCCCGGGCGCGAGACGCGCGCGGCCCTCGCCGGGCGTCCTCTTGGACGCCGGAGGCGCGAGCCGCCTACTCCTCCGCGGCCTGCCCCGCGCCCGCGGCCTGCCCCGTACCCGCGCGCTGCACCGGCGCGGCGGCGACCGCGCGCGCCCGCGCTCGCTGCGGGAAGGCCCACCTCACCGCCCCGGTGACCAGCCAGTCGACCGCCCCCCGGTCATCGACCTGGATGCCGGGATCGACGTACACCTGCACCCGTTCGCTGAGCTCTGCGCCGACCTCCAGCACGCTCGTCGACACGACGCGGTGCGCACCGCGGTGGTCGATCGAGAACGCCTGGTCCGGGCTCACCCAGAACCCGTGCGGCAGCTCGATGATCGCGAATTCCCTGATCGTCGACTTCTGGATGGCGTTCCGCCCCGGATCGCCGCCGAACGACACCGCGTGCTGCAGCTGGGCCCCCAGCCGCGCGGGCCGCGCCACACGGACGTACGCCTGGACGAGGGGCGCCACCTGGTTTTTTCCCGCGCCGAGCGCGCGCTTCGACGCCGAGTCGAGGATGAGATCCGTGCCCAGGACCAGCGCGAACCGCGGCGTGCCGACCACGCGGACGAGCGGCCGGATCAGGATGTCGCCGAGCCCCACGTCGCGCTGGCCCTCGATGTCGCCCACGTACGCGAGCGGCAGGTCTGCGCGCAGCGAGAAGGTCCTGGTGAAGGCGTAATCCCCCCGGAGCACTGCTGCGTTGAAGAAGCCGTTCTTGCCGCTCGAGTAATCGTTCCGGAGCTCGAGGAACGTGCTGAAGTTGGCGGCCGCCCTCGGTTGCGTCCGGGGCGCCGCAGCGGCGGGGCGCTCCGGCGCAGCAGGTGGCTGCGCAGGCGGCGCGGGTGGAAGCGACGGCCGCGCGGGCTGTGCACCGGCGAGCGCCGTGGGATCCCCTGGCTGCGCAGGATCGGCGCGGGCCGCGGCGGCGCCGCTCAGCGCGAGGAGCCCGACCGTGCCGAGCGAGGCCACGCGGCGGCGTTGCAGACCCCAGGGCGAGACCGTTCGATCGGCAGGGCGCGCCTGCGCGACGCGATGCGCTTGCATGTCGGGTTCATGGGTGTGTCGCGCGATCTGGCGGCAGTCAGTTCAAGACAGCAGTCTGCACTTCGGGGGCGCATGAGCCGACGTCCGGTGTTTGCGCACCTCTCCCCCGGCGCCCCAGCATCCTGGCCGCGCCCTCGCTTGCGCGCGCTCCACGCGACGCGCTCGGCGCGCCTCGCTCGACTCGCCCGGCGTCGCGCTCGAGCGACGCATCCGTGCACATCGAGCGCAGTGCATCGCCGTTCGACCCACCGCAGACCGAGCTCCCGGACAGCGCCGGTTCGTGCTGAACATCACGCGGTTCACGTGCGCGCGCTCGAACAAAAAACTCCACGAAATGCCGCAGAAACAAGCGATCTGTAAAGAAACAACTTGACGCGACGCAGCAGCTCTGTAGGGTAGAAGCATCTACGCCATGCAGAAGCCGATGTGCACCGCCAGCGCCCACGCCTCCGGCGATGGGACCCTCGCTGAGAAGGTTGTGCACCGTGCTTCGTTGGCGTCCTCGGCGGCGCGTTCGTTCGTCGTCGTCGAAGGCGGCGTGTCCGTCGGGCTCCTAGCGGGCCTAGCCATTCCTGCGCTCATCAGCCTAGTTGACGTCGTCGGGCTGATTCGCGTCGGGAACGGGTGCGGGCCGCCGCTCTGAGCTGAAACAGCATGGAGATAGGCCCCCGCACCGAGATGGTCCGGGGGCTTTCGTTTTTTTCGGCCTGAGGGTTCACGGAGAGCAGCCGTCGTCGAAGGAGGATCAGGTGAGCAAGGAACATTCGAGGAAAAATCGGGAGGACGCCTCAATCGAGGCCGTCGGCCAGCGCATCGCGGAGCTCGCCGAGCTCGTCGCCGCGGGATGTGGGGTGCCCGTCGCGTCGAGCGCCGTGCGAGAGGAGTTCGAGGCGCTCGTCGACGAGATCCGCGCCCGAGCCAGCGGGGGCGCCGTCCGCGCGCCCCAGCGCTCCTCGACGCACCTCAAGGGCGCGCGCCCGCACGGCGACGCCGCGGAGGCATCGTTCGAGTTCCATGCTGACCCGCCCTCCGCGCGCTCCAACGTGGACCAGCGCGCGGATCTGCGCGCCAAGCCGGCGAGCGCACCGGGCAGCTCGCGCGTCGTGTCGCTCGACGACGCGCGCAGGGTGCTCGACGCGCTCCGCCGCGAGGAGAGCAGCGGCGACGGCCCTCGGGAGGATCTGCAGCGCGCGATCGCCTAAGTTGCTGAGCCTCTGAGAAACGGCGGAACCCCGCGGCCAAGGCGCCCCCATGCGCCCCACCTTCACCCGCGTGACTCGATGGAGTCGGGAATTATGAAACGAACCGGTGCACAGATTATCTGGGAAGTCCTCGTCCGCGAAGGCGTGGACGTGGTCTTTGGCTATCCGGGCGGCGCGATCATGCCCGCCTACGACACGATCCTCGGTTACCCGATCCGCCATGTGCTCGTCCGGCACGAGCAGGGCGCGGCGCACATGGCGGACGGGTACGCCCGCGCCTCTGGCAAGGTCGGCGTGTGCGTCGCCACCTCGGGGCCGGGCGCGACGAACCTCGTCACCGGGATCGCGACGGCGATGCTCGACTCCTCGCCGATCGTCTGTATCACCGGGCAGGTGTCCTCCAAGCTGCTCGGGACCGACGCGTTCCAGGAGACGGACATCACGGGCGTCACCCTGCCCATCACCAAGCACAACTACCTCGTGACCGACGTGGAGGACATCGCCCCCGCCCTCCGCGAGGCGTTCTACATCGCGCGCTCGGGCCGCCCGGGCCCCGTGCTCGTGGACATCACCAAGGACGCCCAGCAGGCGTCGATCGAATTCGAGCCGCCGAAGGGCGAGGTCCGCTTGCCCGGCTACCGCCCCTCGCAGCACGCCGTCCAGACGGACATCGAGAAGGCGATCGACCTCATCGACGAGGCCGAGCGGCCGCTCATCCTGGCCGGTCAGGGCATCGTCAGGGCCGAGGCGACGCGCGAGCTCCTCGCCTTCGTGGAGAAGACGGGGATCCCCGTCGCCTCCACGCTGCTCGGCCTCGGCGGCTTCCCGGCGAAGCACCCCCTCAGCCTCGGCATGATGGGGATGCACGGCGAGGCGTGGGTGAACAACGCTATCCAGGAGGCCGACCTCCTCATCGCGCTCGGGATGCGCTTCGACGACCGCGTGACCGGCAACCTCAAGACCTACGCCGTCAAGGCGAAGAAGATCCACGTCGAGATCGACCGGTCCGAGATCAACAAGAATGTCAAGGTCGATGTCGGCCTCATCGGCGACGTCCGGGACACGCTGCTGTCGCTCATCCCCGGGTGCAAGCAGCGCAACCGCGGCCCGTGGGTCGACCGCATCAACCTGTTGAAGGGCGACTCGGCGGTCCGTGACATTCAACAATTGCCGTACAACGACAAATTGTACGCCGCGCACGTGATGCACGACCTCTGGCGGCTCACCGACGGCAAGGCGCTTGTGGTAACCGACGTCGGCCAGCACCAGATGTGGGAAGCGCAGTACTACAAGCACGATTACCCGCGGAAGCTCATCACCTCCGGCGGGCTCGGCACGATGGGCTTCTCCCTGCCGGCGGCGATCGGCGCGCGCTTCGCGAAGCCGGAGGATGAGATCTGGGTGGTCGTGGGCGATGGCGGCTTCCAGATGACCGCGTGCGAGCTCTCGACCTGCGCGCAGGAGGGGCTCAAGGTCCACGTGGCCGTCATCAACAACGGCTACCTCGGCATGGTGCGGCAGTGGCAGGAGTTCTTCTACAACCGGCGCTACTCGGCGACCCCGATGCGCAGCCCGGATTTCGTGAAGCTCGCCGAGGCCCACGGGCTGACCGGCATCCGCGTCACGAAGCGCGAGGAGATCGCCGGGGCCGTGGAGCGCGCCCGCGCCACGCCGGGCACCGTGGTCGTCGACTTCCGTGTGGAGCAGGAGGATAGCGTCTATCCGATGGTCCCCGCCGGCGCCGACCTGAACGACATGATCCGGCGCCCGAGCCCCATCGTGGAGACCGGGGAGGACCCGTGAACGCGCCAGCAGACCCACGCGCCCTGGGCGCGCGCTCCAGCGTGAGCGTGCGCCCGTCGGACGGGCGGGGCGCGCCCGAGCGCGCCGCGGCCGGAGCCGGGCGCACCATAGACAAGAGGGACTTTCAAGAGGCATCCATGGATCGACCCATCCTGCGCACGTTCATCGCCTACGTCGAAGACCGCCCCGGCGTGCTCAACCGCGTCGCGTCCCTCTTCCGGCGGCGCGCCTACAACATCGAGTCGCTGAGCGTCGGGCGCACCCACATCGCCGGGATCTCGCGCCTGACCCTGGTCCTCGAGGCGGACGAGGACGGGGCGCGGCGCCTGGAGGCGAACCTCTACAAGCTGGTCAACACCCTCTGGGTCCGGGACGTCACCCACACCGCCTCGGTCGCGCGCGACCTCGCGCTCATCAAGGTGAAGGCGGACGCGACGAGCCGGGCGCAGGTGCTCCAGCTCTGCGAGGTGTTCCGCGCGCGCACCGTCGATGTCGCCCCCGAGGCGCTGACCATCGAGATCACCGGGACCGGCGACAAGATCGAGGGCCTGCTCGAGGTGCTCCGCCCGTTCGGGATCATCGAGATGGTGCGGACCGGGATGATCGTGATGACCCGCGGCGCCGAGGAGGCCGAGGCCAGGTTCGACTCGATCCCCGTGCGCACCGCCGAGAACGGCGCCTCCTGACGGTATGACGACGGTGTAGCGACGGTGTAAAGAGCGCGCGCGACACGTGAACGACGTGAAGGACGGGAGCCCGCGAGGTGCGGGTCCCGGTTGTAAGGAGAGAGAGATGGCTAAGATTTTTTACGATAACGACGCGGATCTTTCGCTCATCCAGAGCAAGAAGGTCGCGATCGTGGGCTATGGCTCCCAGGGGCACGCGCACGCGCTGAACCTGCGCGACAGCGGCGTCACGGTGATCGTCGCCCTGCCCGAGGGCAGCAAGAGCCGGCCCAAGGCGCAGGCCGCGGGGCTGCAGGTGGCCACGGTGTCCGAGGCCGCGAAGGCCGCCGACGTCATCATGATCCTCGCCCCCGACACGTCGCAGGCGCGCATCTACAACGAGCAGATCGCGCCGCACCTCGGCCCGGGCAAGACGCTCATGTTCGCGCACGGGTTCAACATCCGCTTCAACACGATCACGCCCCCCCCGTCGGTCGACGTGTCGATGATCGCCCCGAAGGGCCCCGGCCACCGGGTGCGCGAGACGTTCGAGGCCGGCGGCGGCGTCCCGGCCCTCCTCGCCGTCCACCAGGACGCGAGCGGCAAGGCGGAGGCCCAGGCGCTCGCCTACGCGAAGGGCATCGGCGCGACGCGCGCCGGGGTGCTCCTGACGACGTTCGCGGAGGAGACCGAGACCGACCTCTTCGGCGAGCAGGCGGTGCTCTGCGGCGGCGCGAGCGAGCTCGTGAAGGCCGGCTTCGAGACGCTCGTCAACGCCGGCTACCAGCCGGAGATCGCGTACTTCGAGTGTCTGCACGAGCTCAAGCTCATCGTCGACCTCATGTACCGCGGCGGCCTCAACTACATGCGGTACTCGATCAGCGACACCGCCGAGCACGGCGACTACGTGTCGGGCCCGCGGGTCATCACCGACAAGACGCGCGAGGAGATGAAGCGCATCCTCGCCGAGATCCAGAGCGGCGAGTTCGCGCGCAAGTGGATCGCGGAGAACGAGGCGGGCCGGCCGAAGTTCGAGGCGACGCGGGCGAAGGAGCGGGAGCAGCGGCTCGAGATCGTGGGCGCCAACCTGCGCAAGATGATGCCGTTCATCGATCCCGTCACCATCAAGCCCGGCGACTGAGCCTCTCCACTCGTGGGAGGCGGCGGAGAACACCATGCCTGAGATGATTGCGAATCAAGCGATGCCCCCGTCCGATTACGTCCGCATCTTCGACACGACGCTGCGCGACGGCGAGCAGTCGCCGGGCGCGACGATGACATCGTCGGAGAAGCTCGAGATCGCGCTCGCGCTGGCGAAGCTCGGCGTCGACGTCATCGAGACGGGCTTCCCCGCCGCTTCCCCCGACGATCTGCTCGCCGTCCAGACGATCGCCGAGCGCGTGGGCGCGGCCGCGGTCCCCGGCCGCCCCGCCGCGACCCCGCCGATCATCTGCGCCCTCGCCCGCGCCACCAAGGTCGACATCGACAAGGCGTGGGAGGGCGTCGCCCGGGCCGCGCACCCCCGGATCCACACCTTCCTCGCCACGAGCGACATCCACCTCAAGCACAAGCTCCGGATGACCCGGGCGGAGGTGCTCGACCGCGTGCGAGCCATGGTCGCGTACGCGCGCGACATGTGCGCCGACGTGGAGTTCAGCCCCGAGGACGCCGGCCGGAGCGAGCCGGAGTTCCTCTACCAGGTGCTCGAGGCTGCGATCGCCGCCGGGGCCACCACGCTCAACATCCCGGACACCGTCGGGTACACCATTCCGAGCGAGTTCGGCGCGCTCATCGCCGGGATCCGCCAGAACGTCCCGGGGATCGACCGCGCCATCGTCTCGGTCCACTGCCACAACGACCTCGGGCTCGCGACGGCCAACGCGCTGGAGGGCATCCGCGCGGGCGCGCGCCAGGCCGAGGTGACCATCAACGGCATCGGCGAGCGCGCCGGCAACACCGCGCTCGAGGAGATCGTCATGGCGCTCGCCACGCGCCGGGCCGTCTTCGGGCTGCGCACCGGGATCGACACGACCCAGATCGCCACCGTGAGCCGCCTCGTCAGCGCGGCCACGGGCTTCAACGTCCAGCCGAACAAGGCGATCGTCGGCGCCAACGCCTTCGCGCACGAGTCCGGCATCCACCAGGACGGGATGCTGAAGCACCAGGAGACGTACGAGATCATGCGGCCGGAGATGGTCGGGGTGACGCAGACCCGGCTCGTCCTCGGCAAGCACTCGGGCAGGCACGCGCTCCGCAACCGGCTGGAGGAGCTCGGCTACCACCTCGACGAGGCCCAGCTCGCGGCGGCGTTCGCCAGCTTCAAGGCGCTCGCCGACAAGAAGAAGCACGTCACCGATCCCGACATCGAGGCGATCGTCTCGACCACGCGGGCGCAGGCCGACGATCTCTACACGCTCGACGCGCTCCAGGTCGCCTGCGGGACCACCGGCATGCCCACCGCCACCGTCCGCCTCCGCGGGCCGGACGGGGCGCTGCACGTCCGCGCCGCGATCGGCACCGGACCGGTGGACGCCGCCTACCGGGCGATCGACGAGATCGTCCGCGTGCCGAGCAGCCTCCTCGAGTTCTCGGTGCACGCGGTGACCGAGGGCATCGACGCGCTCGGCGAGGTGAGCGTCCGCGTCCGGGCGGACGCGACGTCGAGCAAGCGGCACCCGCAGCACGACGCCGCGGCGCGCGTCTTCCACGGCCACGGCGCTGACACCGACATCCTGGTGGCCAGCGCGAAGGCGTACCTCACCGCCCTGAACCGGCTCCTCGCGACCTACGGCGTCGAGCCCAAGGACGACGCGGCGGCGTCAGAGAGCAACCAGAGCGGCCACGGCGCCGCCGTCGAGACCGCGAGGTAGGGCCGTGCGCCGAGCGCAGGAGGCCCCCCAGCGGGGCGATGAGCTCGGCGACCCGATCTCGCTGCACAAGGAAGTCGAACCTTATGAATCCGCCTCATAACGGCGCGGAGCAGGGCGCCCGCCCCTCGGACCGCGTCGACGTCTACGACACAACGCTACGGGACGGCACGCAGCGCGAGGGCATCTCGCTCGCGTGCGAGGACAAGCTGAGCATCGCGCGCCACCTCGACGCGTTCGGCCTGACCTTCATCGAGGGCGGGTGGCCCGGCTCGAACCCGAAAGACGCGCAGTTCTTCGAGCGGGCGAAGGACATCGAGTGGAAGCACGCGAAGATCGCCGCGTTCGGCTCGACGCGCCGGGCCTCGCTGGCCCCCGAGGACGACCCCGGGCTGCGCGCGCTCCTCGCCGCGGGGACGAGCGTCTGCACGATCTTCGGCAAGAGCTCGGTCCAGCACGTGACGGCGGTGCTGCGCACGACGCTCGACGAGAACCTCCGGATGATCGAGGAGACCATCGCCTTCCTGCGCGCGCACGGCCGCCGCGTGATCTACGACGCCGAGCACTTCTTCGACGGGTTCGCGCTCGACCGGTCGTACGCGACCGAGACGCTGCGCGCCGCCGTGCGCGGCGGTGCGGAGGTGGTCACGCTCTGCGACACGAACGGCGGGTCGATGCCCTGGCAGATCGAGGCGGTGGTGGCCGAGATGAAGGCGGCGCTGGGCCACCCGCTCGGCATCCACGCCCACAACGACGGTGAGTGCGCGGTCGCCAACTCGATCGCCGCCGTGCGCGGAGGCGCCCGGCACGTCCAGGGCACGATCAACGGCTACGGCGAGCGCTGCGGGAACGCGAACCTCTGTGCGATCATCCCGAACCTGGAGCTGAAGCTCGGCCTCCAGGCGCTCCCGGACGGGGCGCTCCGCGGGATCACCGAGCTCTCGCACTACGTCGCCGACGTGGCGAACCTCTCCCCCGACGATCACATGGCCTACGTCGGGCGGAGCGCCTTCGCGCACAAGGGCGGCGTGCACGTCGCGGCGATGCGGCGCGAGCCTGCGTCCTACCAGCACATCGATCCCGCGCTCGTCGGCAACGCGATGCGGACCGTGGTCAGCGAGCTGTCGGGCCGCGGCAACCTCCTCAGCAAGGCCGAGGAGTTCGGGCTCGAGGTGCCGACGGGCGCCGAGGTCGAGGTGCTGGAGCAGATCAAGGAGCGCGAGGCGCGCGGCTCGTCGTTCGAGGCGGCCGAGGCGTCCGTCGCGCTGCTGCTCCGCCGGAGCTCGCCGGGCTACAAGCCGCCGTTCCGGCTGCTCGACTTCAAGGTCATCGCGGGCCAGCGCGAGGGCGTCGGCACCTTCGCCGAGGCGATGATCAAGATCGCGGTCGACGACGAGGTGGTGATCACGGCGGCCGAGGGGTCCGGCCCCGTCAACGCGCTCGACGGCGCGCTCCGCAAGGCGCTCGCGCCCGTGTTCCCGGCCGTGCGTGACATCCAGCTCGTCGACTACAAGGTGCGTATCCTCGACGGGCGCGACGGCACCTCGGCGACGACGCGCGTGCTCATCAACAGCCGCGACGCGCATCGCCAGTGGAGCACCGTCGGCGCGTCGACGAACATCATCGATGCGTCCTGGCATGCGCTCGCGGACGGGATCGAGTATGGGCTCACGCTCGCAGCGAGAGAGCCACAGCAGTACACATCCACGTTGCCTGCCAGCGAGGTCGCATGAAGGCCAATATCGTTCTTTTGCCCGGCGACGGCATCGGCGTCGAAGTGGTCGCCGAAACCCGCGCCACCCTCGACGCTGTCGCCGCCCAGTTCGGCCACAGCTTCAGCTACTCGGAGCACCTCATCGGCGGGTGCGCCATCGACGCGACCGGCACGGCGCTGACGCAGGAGACGCTCGACGCGTGCCGCGCGGCGGATGCCGTCCTGCTCGGCGCCGTCGGCGGCCCCAAGTGGGACAACCCGAGCGCGAGCGTTCGCCCCGAGCAGGGGCTGCTCGCGCTGCGCCAGGGGCTCGGCCTGTACGCCAACCTGCGGCCGATCCGCCTGTTCCCGGAGCTCATCCAGGCCTCTCCCCTCAAGGCGGAGCGGCTCGCGGACGTCGACATCCTGGTCGTCCGTGAGCTGACGGGCGGGCTCTACTTCGGCAAGCCCCGCCTCCGCGAGGAGGTGAACGGGCGCCGGCGCGCGGTCGACACGCTCGAGTACACGGACGAGGAGATCCAGCGCGTCGTCGAGCTCGCGTTCCGCCTCGCGGCCTCGCGCAGGCGCCTCGTCACGTCCGTCGACAAGGCGAACGTCCTCGAGTCGTCGCGGCTCTGGCGCACGGTGGCGACCGAGGTCGCCGCCCGCCACCCGGAGATCCGCATCGAGCACCAGCTCGTCGACTCGTGCGCGATGCGGCTCATCACCTCGGCCGCGGCGTTCGACGTCATCGTCACCGAGAACATGTTCGGCGACATCCTGACCGACGAGGCCGCCGTGCTCGCCGGCTCGCTGGGGCTCTGCCCGAGCGCGTCGCTGGGCGATGGGACGCGCGGGGTCTACGAGCCGATCCATGGCTCGGCGCCCGACATCGCCGGCAAGGGGCTCGCCAACCCGATCGGGACGATCCTGAGCGCCGCGATGCTGCTCCGGCACTCGCTGCGGCTCGACAAGGAGGCGGCCATGCTCGAGCGCGCGGTGGCGCAGGCCATCGCCGGCGGCGCACGGACGGCGGACCTCGGCGGCAAGCTGTCGACCCAGGGGATGGGCGAGGCGGTCCGCGCGAAGCTCGCGGGCTGAGCGCTCCCTCCAGGCGGCCTCGGGCGAGCCCCTCACCGGGGCTCGCCGCGCGCATCGACGGCGCGATCGCTCTCTTCTCGCCCCCTTCCCTGCACGGCCATCGACGCGTGGACACAAGGCCCCTTCGCGGGCCGCTCCTACGCGTTGCTCCCAGGCTGTCCAGTCCACCGCTCTCCTCGCTCGAATCCATCGCTCTTCGCACCCGACCATCGACCAGGACGGGACGGTATGTGTCGTGGACGGGTCCGATGGTGGCCCTGACGATCTCCTGTGTGAACCGCGGGAGCATGTGCTCCGGAGACGCAGTCGCGCGGATCTCCCCCATCAGCCTTCACGCTGGAGATCCTGGCGGACGACACGATCGCGCGAGCCTTCATGAAGCATCCTTCGCCGCGCGGCGGTCGCTCGCGGTCGACGCCCGGGTGCTCCGCGCCATCCGATCCATCTCCGTTGATCGAGCTGTTCGCGTTCTAGGCACCACTGCCGAAGCCTCATAAGGACAGGCCTTCCCGCGCCCGGTCCTCGTAGCATCGCAGTCCGGCGCGCCTGCGCTCCTCTGCGCTGGCCAGCCAGAACGATGACGCGGCGTCCGGCGCCCGGGATCTGCGAGGAGCGCGCGCAGCCGCCGGAGCACGTGGGAGGCCGGCGAGCGCCACGCAGCCGCGGCTCGCGCCCTCCCAGGCAGCCGCGGCTCGCTCTCCCCGGAAGGAGCGCGTGACGCCTCCCTCGCGGCGCGCACGGCCTCGCAGAAAGCGTCCATGGTGTCTCAGGTGTCCTTTATGCGGTAATCGACATCACCTCCCGAACACCACACATGATCGTGCGGCGGGGGATCTCAGGTCCCCGCGTGTCAAAGCTCGTCGCCATGACGGGCGATGACTCCATTCGACATGGATTGATGTGCACAGGAGAACGGGAACATGAGCCAATTGACGAAGTTCGCATCGCTCATCGCCCTCTCGACGGCCCTCTCCGCGGCCGGTTGCATGGCCGAGGCGACGACGTCGGACGCGCCCACCGACGACGTGATGAGCGAGACCGACGAGGCGAAGCAGGCGTTCCAGGCCGAAGAGATGGATTCCGCTGATCAGGAGTCGAGCGCGAATCCGGCGATGGACGAGAGAGCGACGGATCCCAGCGCAGCAAGCGCCAGCGCGCCGGCCCCCGGCGCGCCCGATTTCGGCGCCGCGGACCCCGGCTCGCCGAGCCCGACTGGCGAGGAGGGCGTCGGCGAGAAGCCCGATGCGGCGCGCTTCTGGGGCTGGGGCGGCGGCTGGGGCGGCTGGGGCCGGCCCTGGGGCTGGGGCGGCTGGGGCTTCCGGCCCTGGGGCTGGGGCTTCCGGCCCTGGGGCTGGGGCGGCTGGGGCTTCCGGCCCTGGGGCTGGGGCGGCGGCTGCGGCTGGGGCGGCTGGGGCGGCGGCTGCGGCTGGTAGGACGCCGCGCTGACACGGTTCGCTTGAGAAGGCCCTGCTGACGCCCGCTCCGCGCCCCTGATGCGGCGCCGCCGCGGCTCGGTCCTCGCCACGGTAAGACGCCGGCAAGGGGTCATGAGCGGACGATGAAGCGACGGGCCCCCTGACGGGTCGAGGCTCCCTCACGCGGCCGCGGAGGGGGCCTCGACCGCCACCGCTGTGCCCCCGGATCGCCCGCACGGGTTTGCGAGCGGTCCGGGGTACCCGGGATCGAGCGTCGGCCTCGGCGAGGCTCGGGACGCGGCTTACGGGGAAGCGGGTCCTCGTGTAGCACCACCACGTGACCCCCATGCAGGTGAGATAAAAGTCACGCGCGCGGCGCGACGGTGCGCTGGCTCTATCGAGCGGAGGCGGTCCGCGTCGAGCCCCCGCGCGCCGCGGTGGGGCGCTCGAGCGGCGCTTCCGGGCGGCCGAGCTTCTCCGCGCGCTCGGTCACCCAGAAGCGCTCCGCGTCGGCCGCGGTCCAGGCAGACTCATCGAGCAGCGGAAGGAGCGCATCGAACAGCGCCCGCGCGCTCTGGAAACGGTGGCGCGGGTCCTTGGCGAGGCACCGCAGGACGAGGCGGTCGACCGCGCGAGGGACGGTGGGGCCGCGCCGCACCGACGGCGCGAGGGGCGCCTTCGTCATGTGCGCGACGAAGAGCTGCCCCGACGACGAGCCCTCGAACGGCAGCTCCCCGGTGAGCAGGAAGTAGAGCGTGCCGCCGAGCGAGTAGATGTCGCTGCGCGCATCCGCCCGATCACCACGACACACCTCCGGCGCCATATAGGCGGGCGTCCCGCAGAGCATTCCGCTGTTCGTGAGCTCGGCGTCCCGGCCGCCCTCGACCATCCGCGCGACGCCGAAGTCGAGCAGCTTGAGGAAGTCGTGATCGTCGCCAACGCGGGTGACGAAGAGGTTCTGCGGCTTGATGTCCCGGTGGATGATCCCGGCCTCGTGCGCCTCGATGAGCGAGCGGCAGGCCTGCAGGGCGAAGCGCAGGGCGCGCGCCACGGGCATGGGGCCGTAGCTGCGCACGATCGCGGCGAGATCGGCCCCGCGCAGGTGCTCCATGGCGATGTAGTAGATGCCGTCGTCGCTCGCTCCGAAGTCGAAGATCCGGATGGTGTGCGGATCGCTGAGCTTGCTCGCCGCGTGCGCCTCCTGCTCGAAGCGCTTCGGCACCGCCGGGTCCGGCGCGTCCCGTGTCCTCAGGAGCTTGAGGGCGACGTCGCGGTGGAGCGTCTCGTCCCACGCGAGCCAGACCTCGCTCATCCCCCCTTTGCCGATCGGCGCCTCGAGCCGGTACCTGCCCAGCTTGCGCGCCTGATACACCTGCTGCTGCGCGGCCCACACGACGTGGCTCGACAGCGCCCCGATCACCCCCGAGGCAGGGACGAAGATGTAATGGCTCGCGGCCGTGAGCAGCGTCGTCGGATCGAGCCACGCCGCCTGGATGGACGGGGAGAAGATCGCGGCGATGCCCATCGTCGCCGGGAAGGCGAGGAACATCGGCGCGGAGGCGAGGAGCGCCTTGCTGAACGGCGCGGGCACGAGCGCCGTACGGAGCAGCACGACGATGGAGAGCCCGTGCATGTACGCGCTCGTCAGACCGCCGAAATCGAGCGCCATCAGCGAGATGAAGATCGCGGCGGTGAGGAACGCGGCCTCGTACCCGAGGAGCACGACGCGCCCCGAGAGCGTCGGGCGCCCCGAGAGCCGGTACACGGCGAGGGAGAGCGCCTGCTCGAGTACGCGCAGGACGATGCAGCGCCACACCGGCGCCGCGGGGTACAGCACGGTCGCCATGAACACGTCGACAAGCGTGAACGCCGGCCATATCCAGAGCGCGACCCGGAAAGCGCGGCGGACCGCGCGACGAACGCTCTCCGCATCGTGGGCGCCCGGCGCGCTGCGCCGCGTGCCGAGCGGGCGAGTCTCGCGCTCTCTGAGCATGCGCGCCGCGGCCGATCGCTCAGCGCGGAGAGCCTCTCGGAGCAGCGCACGCTTCATGGCAATCTCGAGGGTCGCCAGAGCCACGCCGAACGTCAAGCGAGCGTTGTTGGCTTCTCGTGCGGCAGGTTTCCTCGGCCACGATGCCGGGCTGCGCTGCCCGCCGTCTCCCACCCCGGATGTCGTACCAACATGACCGTTCGCCGCCCCACATGCCGTGTTCGTCCGCCGTGCACACACATGCCCGTGAGGTCATGAATCCTGTCAGCGCCTCGGGGGAGCGGCGCGGCGGGACGCCGAGGCGCGGCGAGGTGACCGGGGCGCCTGGGGGCTGGGGTCTCGCTCGTCGCCTTGGCCGCCGGCCCGCGGCGCGGGTCAGGCGCCAGGCGCCGCTCGCGCCTCGGCGCCGCGGGCTCGAGCTCAGCGGGCCGTCACGCCCCGGGCCGCGGCGGTCGCCCTGGTCAACCGGCCGGATCCATGCTTGAAAGCTCGCCACTGTGCCGCTCTCGCCCGAAAGCTTTCGCCGGCTGTTCGCAAGCCGCCCCGTCGTCCTCGCGCCCATGGAGGACGTGACGGACGCCGTGTTCCGCCGCATCGGCCGGGAGCTCGGCGCCGAGCTGTGCGTGACGGAGTTCGTCAACGTCGAGGGGCTGCTGCGCGGGTGCAAGACCGCGCGGCGCAAGCTCGCCCTGGCCGACGGCGATCAGCCGACGGCGATCCAGATCTACGGCGCCAACCCGGAGCGCCTCGCCGAGGCCGCGCGCGTCGCCGAGCAGGCCGGACCGGCGTTCCTGGATATCAACTGCGGCTGCTGGGTGCCGAAGATCGCCGGACGAGGCGCGGGCGCGGGCTGGCTCCGCGATCCGGAGGCGATGGTGGCGATGGCCCGCCTCGTGACGCGCTCGGTCGCGCTCCCGGTCACCGTGAAGACGCGCATCGGCTGGGGACCGGAGTCCCATATGCCGATCGTCGACCTCGCGCGCCGCCTCGAGGACACCGGCGTCGCCGCGCTCACGATCCACTGCCGCACGGCCCAGATGGGGCACAGCGGCGCGGCCGACTGGAGCTGGGCCGCCCGGGCGCGCGAGGTCGTGTCCATCCCTGTCGTGGTGAACGGCGACATCAAGACCGCCGACGACGCGGACCGCGCCCTCCGCGAGACGGGCTGCGCCGGCGTGATGGTCGGCCGCGCCGCCATCGACCACCCCTGGATCTTCCGCGAGGCCCGGGCCCTCCTCGACGATGGCGTGCACCTCCCGCCGCCGACGGCCGAGGAGCGGCTCGCCCTGTGCCGCGCGCACCTCATCGCGAACACCGAGGCGCGCGGCGAGCCGCACGGCGTGCGCGTGACCCGGCGCCACCTGACCGGCTATCTCCGCGGCCTCCCCGGCGCGTCGGCCCTCCGGCGCGAGCTGCTCTTCTGCGACAGCCTGTCGGGGTGCCTCGACATCCTCGACAGCGCCGCGCAGCGGCTCGCGGCCTGAGGCGCGGCAGCCTGAGGCGCGGCAGGCCGGCGGCCGCGCCGCCTACATGCCCACGGGCGTCGCATCGTCGACCGGGGCGGGCTCGCCGTTCTGCCGCTCGGCGCCCGGCGGCGCGCCCATGGGATCGTGCGGCAGGCTCCCGCGGTGCGAGCGGAGCAGCACGTGAGGCGTCGCCAGGAGAAAATTGGAGACGCGGGACGTGTAGATGTCCGCCGAGCGCTCGATCTGCCGGGCCAGGTGGCTCTTGTCGTTGCCCGTGCGGAGGAGCAGCCCCCACCTCGGGTTCAACGTCTCGGCCGAGGCCTTCGCGAGCGGCGCGATCCGCGCGTCGAGCGCCGCGAGGCTCGCCTTGAGCTCGTTCATCTTCGCCTGGATCTCGCCCTCCGTCGCCCCGGCGACCGGCCCGTAGCCGGCGCGCATCCGCTGGAGCTCCAGGCGCAGCCTGGCATAGACGCGCTCCGCGTCCTCCTTCTCCCGCATCCAGAGATCGAGGCGCGCCTCGGCCCCGCGCGCCTCCTCGATCGCGAGGATCTCGTCCTCGAGCTCCCGGATGATGAGCGCCGTCCGCCAACGCAAGGCGCTCTTCGACACATGCACATCCCCATAGATGTGATCGCCGATGTAGAGGATCTCGTCGCCGGACAGCCCCAGGTGGTGCTCGACGAGCCCCGCGTTGCCGCCCAGGTAGTGCCCGCCCACGCGCAACCGGCCGGCCGGGCGCAGGAGGCCGTCCTCCGTGACCACCTCGAAGAGCGGGCTGCGGCTCGAGAAGAACTCCGGCTTCCGCGCGGAGACGATGACCACGTCGAACAGGTCGCGCCACGTCATGCCGCCCGGCAGGAAGCGGTCGAACGCGTAGCTCATCATCGCGCGCGTGTAGACCCACTCCGAGTTCGTGATCAGGACGAGCTTCTTGCCCGCCTCCCGCTGGTCGAGCAGCGTGAGCGGGATCTCCGGATCGAGCAGCACGAACCGGTCCGGATCCCCGATGATCTCGGCCTTCAGCTGCCCCTCCATGTGCGTCGCGTCGAGGCGATCCTTCACGCGGCGATAGAGGTCGCTGTAGCCGAGCACCTCGGGAAGCCGGCGCTGATCGAGCAGATCGACCAGCTTCGCGTACATGCACCCCTCTGACAGAGAGAAGAGCGTGTTCAGGAAGACGTAGCGCCCGTCGGCGAGGTCGACGATCGTCCGCGCGTAGGTCGCGCGCTGGGTCTCGAAGTCGATCGGCTTCGTGCCGTGGAAGGCCCGCTTCACGTAGCCGAACCGATTCACCTTGAGCAGATTGCCGAGCTCGGTGTCCAGGATGAGCCCTCGGATCACGAGGTCCGGCTCGAACGTCAGGTCCCCGACCGGCCAACCCTCGCTCTCCAGAAGATGCCGGAGGTGCTCATAGGCCCGACGCTCCCACGCCTCCACCCGGTAGTGGATCAGCGTGTAATCCATGTCGTATCCGATCGCCTTGATCGAACGGAGATTCAGCGTCCGGTTGCAGAAGATCCCCCGCTGCTTGGGCGGCGGGGCGGCGAGGCAATCCAGCTTGTCCATGGTGATCGCCCGGAGAGCGGTCGTGAGGCATACCAGGGACCCACGGCGTTGCCCACCCGGACAATCACCGTCACCCCGCCGTCAGGAGGGCGCGTTCGGCGTGTCGATGTCGTCGTCGTGGACGCGCACGCGCGGCCTCTGTCGTCGTCGACGCGCACGCGCACGTGCGGCCTCAGCGACGCCTGAGCCGGCTCTTCGCGCTCTGCCGCCGATCGATGCTCGTCGCGGGCCGAGCGGACCGCCCGTTCGTCGGCGCTCGACGGGGGTCGCCGCGGTCGTCCGCCTCCCACCCGTCTTCCTCGTCTTCCTCGTCCTCGTCGTCGAACAGGTCGTCGTCGTCCTCGTCGTCGTCCTCGTCGCGCGCCTCGGCCCGGCGCACCTCGAGCCCGAGCATCGTGAGCGCCTGCTCGAGCGTCAGCGCCGTCTTCACGGCCTCGAGCTCGACCCCCATGGCCTGAAGCGTCATCGCTATCTCGGGGCTCAGCCCGGACAGGATCGTCGGTGTGCCCATGAGCCGCGCGGCGGACGCCAGGTTCGAGAGCACCGCGCACAGGTGGCTATCCATGATCCAGACGGCCGTGAGATCGATGACCAGCCCCTTCGCGCCGCTCTCGTGGATGGCCCGCAGCACCTCGGTGTTCAGCTGCTCCGCGAGGTCATCGGTCACGTCCCCCTGGATGGGCACCAGGATCCGGTCCCACAGGTTGATGATGGGAAGGCGCTTGAGCTCCATGGTCATCCTAAGGTTCGATGTCGGCGATCAAGACCGTTGAGTCATCGTGCGAGCGCCGGTGTCGGCTCATGAGGGCGCGGCAAGCATCCGCGGCCTTCATTCCACGAAACAGCGATAGATCGAAGCGAGGGGAGACCCCGTCGGTGAACACGACGAGCCGGTCGCCCCGCGCGAGCTGCGCATCGAAGATCCGGACCTTGCTGAGCGATGCGCCGAGGATGCCCGGGCTCTGGAGCCACTGCACGCGCGTGCCGTGCGACATCAGCTCGACGTTGCCGATGCCGCAGCCCTGGAGCCGCCCCTCCCGGAAGCGACAGATCATGCCGGCGGCGCCGCGGGTGCCGCGGAGCCGCACGTGGAGGCGATCGATGAGGGCGCGGACATCCTCGCCGCTCGGCGCGTCGGCGAGCGCCTTGAGCGCGACGTTCGCCGCGGCCGCCGCGTGCTCGCCGTGGCCGAGGGCGTCGATGACCGCGAAGAGGACGCCGTCTTCCCCGGCCCGCACGAACGCGGCGTCGCCGCTCACGAGCTCTCCGTCCTTGGGGAGGATCGCGTACTCCACGGAGAGCTTCACAGGTGGACCTCGATCTCCACCCGCGTGCCCTTCGGCCCCGAGTCGATATGAAAGCGATCGGCCAGCCGCTTGACCCCGATGATGCCGCGCCCCATACCGGTCTTGCTCTTGTAGCGCCCGGCGAGGATCTCCTGCAGGTTCTGGATGCCTGCGCCCTCATCCACGGCGACGATGAGGAAGCGGACCGGGCTGTCGCGCTGCACCGCGAGCTCGATCGTCCCGCCAGGGGTATAATGGACGATATTTCGCGCGAGCTCGCTGACGATGGTCGCGACCTTGTGCGACGTGAAGCTCTTTGCGCCGGCCGCATCGCAAACGGCCTTCGCGCTCAGGCGCGCCTCGCTGATGTCGGCCTCCACGTTGATGACCATGACCTTCGAGCGCCGCGAAGGTCGTTCGCCGCCAATCGCCGAAATTTCCGACCTGAGCCGACCGAGCCGCGTCGGATCCACATAGAGGCGGGCTCGGCGCTCGATGCTCGGAAGGATGTCAGGGAGGTCGTCGAGCGAGAACGCCTCGGGCTGGATCTCCGCCTCCCGCATGGCCCGGAGCAAGACTCCCTCTGCGTTCATCGCCGAGAGATAGCCGAGCAGGACGTTGAGAATCTGTTCGTGCGCGGGAGTCATCCGGAAAGCGCCTGGACCGGCAGGGTACCGGGGCCCCGCGTCCGCGTCGAGTGCGCGGCGACGGCATCGCCGGGTTCGCCAGCTGTGAGGCGGAAACCGCCGAGCTCCGGCCGGACAGCGCCAGCAGGGCTCGCTCGGTCCATCGTCCGCATCGCGCAGGGCGTCGCCCGGCCCGTGCCCGCGCCGACCGGACGGCCCACGGCCGGCTCCAAGCAACGCCCGTGCCTGGCTGACCGGCCCACCGAGGTCGCTCAGGCCGGGTAGTACGACGCCTGGCCTTGACGCAGCTCCTCGGTGATCTTGTTCTCCGCAAGGAGCTTCTTGAGCGGCTCCTGGAGCTCCGCCGCAGGGGTCCCCATCGCCAACGCAAGGTCGTCGATCCCTTGCCCAGGCTCGATCTCCACATGGGCGAGCAGCGCCTCGGCGATCTCGTCCCCGGAGCTCCCGGACGACAGGCTCGCGGGGTTCACCGGGCTCGCCGGAGCGGCCTGTTCGGCGATTTTCACGGGGGCCGCTACGGCGGGCGCCGGGGTGCGCGCGGCGCGCGACTTCGGCGCAGCGACGGCCGGACGCGCGCCACCTCCGCTCGTCCGCGGCGCGGCCGCCTTCTTGCGCGGCGCAGCGCGCGTCGGCGTCTTGGGCGACGGGGCGCTGCGGGGAGGCGCGGCGGGGCGGCTCGGCGCCGGAGCGCGCTCGCCCTTCCGGATCGGCTTGGCGGGAGTCGCGGCCGGCCCGGTCGATATCCCAGCGGCGCTGATGTCGACTTGCAGGTACCGCGCGGCGGTCCGGAGAACGTCCTTACGGACCAGCGCTCTCATGCCCTCCAAGAACTCGGCCACGGAAGCGCGAATCTCATTCTCGATCTCGACATCGGATATCACGCAGCCGCCGTCTCATGAATCCCTCGGAATGTCAACGTCTTCCACGCACAGTGGCCCGCACAGGCCGGAGAAACCAGGTGTTCCTGCGCCGGTCGGGGCTCGCGACCGGGCGCCGGATCCCTGGCTGGGGCCGCGCGCGTTCGGTGTGAATTTGCCGTTTTATCAAATGAAATACTGGCAAGATCTGAAACGCATCGAGAGATCATGTCGGGACCCTCCGTCCGCACGCATGGGCCTCGCGCTCGGGCAGAGATCGACTCGCCGCTCACGGCCGCGCCAGGGTGGCGGCCCTGTGGGTGTGCTCAAGCAGCCTTGACGGCGCGGAGCGACGCGCGGCGCAACGGGCGGAGCTGCGACGCCCCAAAGGCCGCGCCGAGGGCGAGCCCGCGGAGCGTCAGCCGCATGCGGAGGACGTCGAGATACCCCTCGCGGTGCAGGGCGGTGATCGCCCGGCGAACGTCGGTCCGACGCACCTGAAGGGCCGTGGTCAATGTGTCGAGGGTCACCGTCTTGCCCTCGCTCTGGAGGGCAACCAGCGTCCGGAGAAGATGCGGAGCGAGGTCCTTGTTGGTCATGGAGCGCACCGTAACCGCCCCCTGAACGGCCGTACAGTTTGTAGCGGCGTTTTTCTCCGAGTCGCCTGCGGGGAGCGCTGGAGACGCCCCGAAGGCGACCGTCGTCTATGGTAGGTCCTCCCCGTGCGCTCCGACGCCTCACCTCCTCAAGCCGTGATCCTCGCCGGCGGACTCGGCACCCGGATGCGCCCCCGGACGGAGCGCACCCCGAAATTCCTGCTGCCCGTGGCCGGACGGCCGTTCGGGGCGTGGCTCCTCGATCGGCTCGCCGCAGCGGGCTTTGGTGAGGTGGTCCTCTGCGTGGGCCACCTCGGCGACGCCGTTCGACGGGCGATGGGCGACCGGTTCGCGGGCCTGCCGCTCCATTATGCCGACGACGGCTCCGATCTCCTGGGCACGGCCGGCGCGCTGCGCCGCGCGCTGCCCCAGCTGGCTCCTGTGTTTCTCATGACCTACGGCGACTCCTACCTCCCGTTCGACTACCTGGCCCCGCTCCAGGACCTCTGCACACACCCCGGCGCGCTCGGAACGATGGCCGTGTACCGGAACGAGGGTCGGTTCGATGCGTCGAACGCCGCGGTCTCGGGCGACCTGGTGGTGCGTTACGAGAAGCGGCGCGCGGGCGCGCCGCCCGACCCCGCGCTCGACCACATCGATTACGGCGCCACCGCGCTCCGCCGCGAGGTCGTCGAGGCGCTGCCAGCCGACGCGCCGCTCGGCTTCGAGGTGGTGCAGCGCGACCTCGCGGCGCGCGGCCTCCTCCGGGCCTTCGCGGTCGCGGCGCGCTTCCACGAGATCGGCTCGGAGCAGGGCCTCCGCGATCTCGAGGCCGCCCTCACGACCGCGGCCGCGACGGAGGAGCGGGGATGATCGTCTCTCGCGCCCCGGTCCGCTTCTCCCTCGGCGGCGGCGGGACCGATCTGCCCGCGTACTCCGGCCGCTTCGGCGGCTACCTCGTGTCGGCCGCCATCGACAAGTACATCTACGTGACGGCCAACAAGCGCTTCCACCGGGACATCCGCCTCGCGTACTCCAAGACCGAGATCGTCCCCTCGGTCGACGCGATCGAGCACCCGATCTTCCGGGAAGCGCTCCGGATGCTGGGAATCGAGCACTCGATCGAGCTCACGAGCGTCGCGGATCTCCCCGCGAACTCGGGCCTCGGCTCGTCGAGCTCGTTCACGGTCGCCCTCCTCAACGCCCTGCACACGTACAAGCGCGACTTCGTATCGTCCGAGCAGCTCGCTCGCGAGGCCTGCTCCATCGAGATCGAGCGCCTCGGAGAGCCGATCGGCAAGCAGGACCAGTACATCGCCGCTTACGGCAACGTCACGGCGTTCACGTTCTCTCCGGACGGCTCGGTGCACGTCGAGCCCGTCCCGGTCCGCGACGAGGTGCTGGACGAGCTCGAGAGCAACCTGCTCATCGTGTGGAGCGGCGTCGAAAGAGCGGCCAGGATCGTGCTCTCGGAGCAGGGCCGGCGGCTGCAAGACCTGGAGCCCGCGGTGGTCGAGCGGATGCACCGCATCAAGGAGATCGGCCGCGACGTGCACCGCATCCTCGTCACGGGCAGGCTCGACGATTATGGCGAGCTCCTCCACGCCCATTGGACCCAGAAGCGTAAGCTCGCGTCCAAGATGACCGACGAGGTCCTCGACGAGATCTACGAGATCGCTCGAGGCGCGGGGGCGCTCGGCGGCAAGCTGATGGGGGCCGGCGGCGGAGGCTTCTTCATGTTCTACGTCCGGCCGGCGGAGCGGCGCCGGGTGCTGGAGGCGCTCGCCGCGAAGGGCCTGCGCGTCCTGCGCTTCCGCTTCGATCTCGACGGCGCACGCATCGTCGCGAACCTGCACCGATCGTGAGCGGGCGCGCCGGCGCACCCCTCCTGCTGGGCATTTCAACGGGACTCTGGCTATAGATCGGCCATGCCTCAGAGCACGCACGACTTCGTCGAAAAGTACCTCCGCGAGACGTCCGAGATCGCCCTCGCGACGAGCCCCGACGACATGGCTCGCGTCATCGAGATCCTCTTCGATGCGTACCGGAGCGATCGCACCATCTACACGTGCGGCAACGGCGGCTCGGCGGCCAACGCGAGCCACCTCGCCTGCGACATCGCCAAGTTCACGTGGGTCGATGGCAAGCGGCGCTTCAAGTGCACCTCGCTCTGCGACAACGCAGCGCTCCTCAGCGCCCTCACCAACGACGTCGGCTTCAACCGGATCTTCCTCGAGCAGCTCGACGGCCGCATGATCGCGGGCGACGTGCTCGTGTGCCTGAGCGTGCACGGCGGCTCGGGCGCCGATCGCGCCGGCCCATGGTCGCAGAACCTCGTCGCCGCCGCGGATTTCGCGAAGAAGACGGGGGCCAAGGTGGTCGCGCTCGTCGGCTACGACGGCGGCGCCCTGCGCCAGATGGCCGACGCCAGCGTGATCGTGCCGAGGACGCGGGCGGGCTACACGTCGACGCCGCACGTGGAGGGCTTCCACGAGGTCTACCACCACCTCATCTGCGAGCGGCTCCTCCAGCTCGTGGCCGAGAGCTGAGCCCTGCGTGGCGAAGCGCGGGATCCTGCTCGACCGCGACGGCACGCTCATCGACGTGGTGCGCGATCACGAGCTCGGCGTCGTCGTGACCGCGTTTCATCCGGATCAGATCCGCCTCCTCCCCGGCGCGATCGAGGGCCTGCGGCGCCTCGCGGACGCCGGGTTCCTGCTGGCGATCGCGACCAACCAGCCGGGCGCGGCGAAGGGCCAGGTCCCGTGGGGGGCGATCGAGCGCACGAACCGCGCGCTCGTCGATCGGCTCCGCGAGGCCGGCGTCGCGATCGCGGCGCTCGCGGTGTGCCCGCACCACCCCGAGGGCGGGCCGGGCGGCGATCCGGCGCTCATCGGCCCGTGCGACTGCAGGAAGCCGCAGCCGGGCATGCTCACGGCGCTCGCGCGCGACCTCGATCTCGACGTCGCGGCGAGCTGGATGATCGGCGACGCGCCGAGCGACGTGGCGGCCGCGCGCGCGGCGGGCATGCGGGCGGGCCTCGTCATGGATGGACGCCGCTGCGAGCTGTGCCCGCTCCGCGGCGAGGCCGATCTCCCCTGCCCCGATCGCGCGGCGCCGCGCCTCGATCTCCTCGCCGCCGAGATCCTCGCCGAGCCGCGCGGCTAGCGGACTCTGGCGCGCCACGCCGTGCCGCGCCGCCCGATGGCCCGCGCGCGGCGTGCTACCGTCCCGCCGTGACGCTTCCTCCGGATCACGACGGCGGCGCGCTCGACGATCGGGGCGCCCGCGACGACACCCCGGCCACCGCGGCCGAGCTCGACGCCCGCCTCTCGGCGGCCCGCTACATCTCCGATCCGGCGACCTCACTCGCGCTCTGGCTCGCCCTCCGGATGGGGCGGCCGCTGCTGATCGAGGGGCCGGCCGGCGTCGGCAAGACCGATCTCGCCCGCGCCGCCGCCGAGGGGCTCGGCCGAGGGCTCATCCGGCTCCAGTGCTACGAGGGCCTCGACGAGGCGAAGGCGCTGTACGAGTGGGACTACGCGAAGCAGATGCTCTACACGCAGCTGCTCCGCGACGCCGTCGCGAAGGAGATCGCCGGCGCGGCGAGCCTCGCCGCAGCCGCGCGCGCGATCGCGGGGAGCGAGGCGTCGTTCTTCAGCGAGCACTTCCTGATCGCGCGCCCGCTCCTCGCGGCGCTGCGGAGCGCCGCGCCGGTCGTCTTGCTCATCGACGAGGTCGATCGCGCGGACCCTGAGTTCGAGGCGTTCCTGCTCGAGGTGCTCTCCGACATGCAGGTCACGATCCCCGAGCTCGGCACGATCCGCGCCGCGCACCCGCCGCTCGTCCTGCTGACGACGAACGCGACGCGCGAGATGACCGAGGCGCTGCGCCGCCGGTGCCTGCACGCGTTCCTGGACTACCCGCCTCCGTCGCGCGAGGTCGCCATCCTGAAGGTCGCCCTCCCGGGGATCGAGCCCCGCCTCGCGGCGCAGATCGTGGCGTTCGTCGGCGCCCTGCGGGCCATGGATCTGCGGAAATCGCCCGCGATCAGCGAGACGATCGACTGGGCCCGCGCGCTGCTCCTGCTCGGCAAGCGCGCGGTGACACCGGAGCTCGCGCGCGACACGCTCGGCGTCCTGCTCAAGCACCAGAGCGACCGCGGCGACGCGGAGGCGAAGCTCGGCGCCCTCGTGCGTGCCGCCGAGCACGCGGGCGCGGACGAGCCGGTTACCTGAGCTCGGCCACCTTCTCGCCGAACAGCTTCTCGAGCCGCCCGAGCATGGCGTCGTTCGGCTCGACGCGCAGATCACGCCCCAGCGACAGCACCGCCTCTGCACCATCGTCGAGCTGGATCACGAGCTGCACCGGGCACACCCCGGGGCTCGCCCGCAGGAGCGCCCCGAGCCGATCGATGTGCTCGCGCCTGGCGCTGCGCGACTTCAGCGTGATCGCCACGCTCCGGGTCTGCGCGAGGATGGCGTCGGCGAGCGGCTGCACCTCGTCGAGCAGCAGGGTCGGCTCGCGCGGCGCGGCCTCGGCCTCCTCGGCCCCCTCCTCCACCATCGGGAAGCTGATCTTCCCCGAGATCAGGACCGGCTCCCCCCGGTTCAAGAGATCCGCATAGCTCTCGATCTGCTTCTCGCGCACCTTGACCTCGACCCGGCCCGTCGTGTCCTCGAGCACGAAGAACGCGATCTTGCCGCCGCCCCCCTTGAAGATGCGCTCTCGGTAGCCCTCGACCATCCCGCCGACGCGCACCCTGGCCCAGGCATCCATGCCGGCCAGCGCGCTCACCGCGGTCACGTCGAAGCGGTTGAGATCCACGCCGTACCGATCGAGCGGGTGACCCGAGACGTAGAACCCGAGCGACTGCTTCTCCCGCGAGAGCGTCTCGCGCAGATCCCAGTCCTCGACCATCGGGTAATCGTCCAGCCTCACCTCGCTCTTGGACGCCACCGCCGCGAACAGGCCGATCTGCGCGCTGTTCCGCTCCTTGCTCGCGGAGCGCGAGCGATCGAGCGCCCTGTCGATGCCGGCGAACGCCCGCGCCCGCGAGATGCCCCGCGCGTGGAGGCTCGCGTCGAACGCGCCGCACTGCACGAGCGCCTCGAACACGCCCTTGTTGACCCGCCGCGGATCGACCCGCTCGGCGAAGTCGAACAGATCCGCGAACGCGCCGCCCGCGTCCCGCGCCTCGAGGATCGCCTCGAGCGCCGACTCGCCGATGCCCCGGATCGCGCCCATTCCGAAGCGGATCTTCGGATCGTACGGGTCCCTTACCCGCGAGCCTCCGCGCCGGGTGCCGGCCACGCGCTTGCCGTTCATCGCCGGCTTTGCGCTGTAGACGACGGTGAAGTCGGTCTTGGACTCGTTGATCTCGGGCGGGAGGATCTCGACCCCCCACGCGCGCCCCTCCGCGATGATCCGCACGACCTTCTCGATCTTGTCGCGGTCGGCCGTCATCAGCGCGCAGAGGAACTCGACCGGGTAGTGCGCCTTGAGGTAGGCCGTCTGGTAGGTCAGCAGCGCGTATGCCGCCGAGTGGCTCTTGTTGAAGCCATAGCCCGCGAAGTACTCGAGGAGCCCGAAGATGCGCTCGGCGTCCTCGGCCTTCACCCCGTTGTTGAGCGAGCCGTCGACGAACGTCGCCTTCTGCTTCGCCATCTCCTCGGGCTTCTTCTTGCCCATGGCGCGCCGGAGCAGATCGGCGCCGCCGAGCGTGTAGCCCGCGAGCTTCTGCGCGATCTGCATGACCTGCTCCTGGTAGACGATGACGCCGTACGTCGGCTGGAGGAGCTCGTCGACGAGCGGGTGCATCTTCTCGATCGGCTTGCGGCCGTGCTTGCAGTCGACGAAGTCCTTCACCATGCCGGTGCCGAGCGGCCCGGGCCGGTAGAGCGCCACGGCGGCGACGATGTCCTCGAAGGCGTCCGGCTTGAGGTCCTTGAAGAGCTGCTGCATGCCGCTCGACTCGAGCTGGAACACCCCGGTGGTCTCGCCCGACTGGAGGAGCGCGTAGGTGGCGGTGTCGTCGAGCGGCACCGTGTTCACGTCGAAGCGCTTGCCCTCGTTGCCCGCTAGGTCGGGCCGCGCGTTCACGAGCCGCACCGCGATGTCGATGACGGTGAGCGTCTTCAGCCCGAGGAAGTCGAACTTCACGAGCCCGGCCAGCTCGGCGTCGTCCTTGTAGTACTGCGTGACGAGCTGCTCGCCGTTCTTGAAGCAGGGGACGTGATCCCAGAGCGGCCCCTCGCTGATCACGACGCCGGCGGCGTGCATGCCCGCGTGCCGCGTCAGCCCCTCGAGCTTCTGCGCCTGCTTCAGGAGCTCCGCGACCGTGGGGTCGCTCTCCTTGAGTGCCTTGAGCTTCGGCTCGATCTCGAGCGCCTCGGGGATCGTGTACATGATCCCCGGGCTCTTCTGCGGGATGAGGCTCGCGATCTTCTGCGCCTCGTTCGCGGGGAACGCCATCGCCCGCGCGACGTCCTTGATCACGCTCCGCGCCTTGAGCTCGTGGAACGTCGCGATCTGCCCGACGGAGGGTTTGTCGGCCTCCTTGCTGTACTTCTTGGTGACGTAGGAGATGACCTCGTCGCGCCGGTCCATGCAGAAGTCGACGTCGAAGTCGGGCATGCTCACGCGCTCCGGGTTCAGGAAGCGCTCGAACAGCAGGTTGTACGGGAGCGGATCGAGATCGGTGATCTCCATGGCATAGGCGACGAGCGAGCCCGCGCCCGATCCGCGGCCCGGCCCGACCGGGATGCCGTGGTCCTTGGCGTACTTGATGAAGTCCCAGACGATGAGGAAGTAGCCCGGGAAGTCCATCTGGACGATGACGTTGAGCTCGACGTCGAGCCGCGCGCGGTAGGTCGCCTCGTCCACTCTCCTGCCCGTCTGCGCGATCTGGGCGAGCCGCTTCGTGAGGCCGTCGTGCGCCACGTGCCGGAAGTACGACGCCGAGTCCGAGAACCCGCTCGGCAGCGGGAACGTCGGGAGCATCGGCTTGCCGAGCTTGAGCTTCAGCGTCGAGCACCGCTCGGCGATCTCGAGCGTCGACCGCACCGCCTGCGGGTGGTCGCGGAACAGGTGCATCATCTCGTCGGCGGGCTTGAGGAACATCTCGAAGCTGCCGTGGTGCGCGGCGCTCGCCTCCGCGAACGTGCGGTTGGCCGCGATGCACGACAGGTAGAGCTGCCCCTCGCCGTCCTCGCGCGCGCCGAAGTGCGCGTCGTTGGTCGCGACGAGCGGAAGCCCCAGGTCGCCCGCAGCCCGCGCCAGGATGCCGTTGAGCACCGACTGCTCGACCAGCCCGTGGTCCTGCAGCTCGACGTAGAGGCTCCCCGGCTGGAAGCAGTCCCTGAGCCGGCTGAGCGCCTCGCGCCCCTCCCCCTCGCCCTGCTCGAGGATCCGCTGGGCGACCACGCCGCCCATGCAGCCGGTCAAGCCGATGAGCCCCGCGCTGTGCTGCGCCACCGTGTCGAGCCGCACGCTCGGCGCGAGCCCGCTCACGGGATCGACGTGCCCCTGGGAGACGATGCGGACGAGGTTCTTGTAGCCCTCCTCGGACGCGGCGAGCAGCACGAGGTGATCGACGGGCGTCTCGTCCACGCCCGAGCGCGACACCTGCCCCGCGGCCGCGCCCCAGCTGCGGGCGACGTTGACCTCGCAGCCGATGATCGCGCCGATGCCCTGGTCCTTGCAGGCCTTGTAGTGCTGAATCGCCCCGAACATGTTCCCGTGGTCGGTCAGGGCGACGGCGCGCATTCCCAGCGATTTGGCGCGCGCGGCCAGATCCTTGACGCGCAGCGAGCCGTCGAGGAGCGAGTACTGCGAATGCACGTGGAGGTGGATGAACTCAGCGGTCACAGCAGGCTTCCAGGGGGCTTCTCATCGTGGTGGTAGTCGGGAAAGACCGGTAATCCGGGAGAGGGTGCGGAGCGCGAGATCGGGAGGCGCTGGGACAATCCACCAACGCTCGCCGGCGGGCTCACATATAGCGCATTGCGCAGCGGGGATCGCCCTTGATGAGCCGCGCAGGCCGGCGCTAGCATGTGCGCCCGTCTGAGAGCACTTGCCTGATCCGGGGTGGGGTTTCCAGAAAGTGAGGTCGATGATGCGTCAATCCCGTATCGCCGTCGCGGTGTATTTGGCGACCGCGCTCGTGTCCGCTGCCGGTTGTGGCTCCGAGGCCACGGCGCCTGTCGTTCAAGACGTCGACCTCGGCCAGCCGCCCGCGCCGGGGCCGGAGCAGGCAGGGGATGGCGAGGGCGTCGCGTTCGCGATCGACCGGCTCTTCCTCGGCGATACGGATCGCGACGGGAAGAAGGCGGCCGGCAGCTGGAAGCAGTACGGATTCAACCTCGACGGCAAGGTGTCCAGCACCGTATCACAGGACCTGTGCAAGCCGGTGGATGACACCGCCCCTTCGGAGGTCTATCCGGACGGCGCCGATGGGATCGACAACGCCTTTGGCAGCAAGCTCGTCGGCCTCATCTCCAACCTCCTGACCGACCCGTCGACCCGGGTCAGCGACGCCATCAGCAAGGGCGATTTCACGGTGATCTTCAAGGTCGACGGGCTCGGCGAGCGGTCGTCCTACAACCCCCTCACCGCGAAGCTCTACGGCGGCGCCACGCTGGGCGAGGCGCCCACCTGGGATGGCGCCGACCGGTGGCCTGTCGTACCGGAGCTCCTCGACGACGCTCAGGACGTCGAGAGCTCCAAGGTGGTGTTCCCGGCCAGCTACGTCGTCGACGACACATGGGTTTCGGGCCCGGATTCACAGGTCACATTCCAGCTGAACCTGACGGTCTCGGACACCATCATCGGTCTCACGATCCGCAACGTCAGGATCGCGATGGATCTCGCGCCCGATCACAAATCGGTGGTCAAAGGGACCATCGCGGGCGTGCTCGAGACGGCTGTCCTCGTCGAGGAGCTCCGCGGCGTCATCGGCGCCGTACAGCCGAATTTCTGCGAAAGCCCCGCGCTGGAGACGATCCTCGACCAGGTCCGCCGCGCCTCGGACATCATGAAGGATGGCAGCCAGGACCCGAGCAAGGAGTGCGACGCCATCTCCATCGGCATCGGGTTCACCGCGAAGGCGGTCCAGCTGGGCGAGATCGCGCCGCCTGCCGAGACGACCGGCGTGCCGTGCCAGCCGGCGCCCGCTGACGAAGGCTGATCGCCGCGCGACTCCCATCCACAGGCGGCCGCTGCGTCGCGCACGCCTCCTGGGCTCCGCGGGCACCTCCCGGGTGCCCGCGCCCGCCGGAATCCCCACAGCCTGCGACGTGCAACCTGCTCCGCTGGCTCCGACCACCCGCGAAGATCGTGCTCGCGCTTGAGCCGTCGCGCCCCCCGCGAGCGTCTCAAGGAGCGACCCCACCCGTCCAGGGTACGCGCTGAGGCAAGGGAGGTCTTGCCAGCGCGCTCTCTCGGTCCGCCCGCTGGTGGGCGGGCCGCGAGGCGCCCTCTTCCTGGTTTCGTTCGTCCTGACTTTTCGCTAGAAGTCGGCATCGCTTCGAGCGTCCACCACGCAAGTACCCGATGGCGGTGAAGATTCATGGCGAGCTGCCGTCCAAGGGCGTCAGCCCGGCGGGTCGCCGATGCGAGCTCTGGCTCGTGCCCCTCAGAGGAGAACAAGGTCCATGCGTAGATACGTCGCTTCCGTTCTGTGCGCCGTGATGATGATTGGCGCTGCCGCCGCGACGGCGGGTTGCACGGCCAGCGCCTCGTTCAACGCCGGCAAGGAGCCGGTGGCCGAGCCCCCGCCCCCGCCCCCGCCGGAGCCGAAGCCCGAGCCGAAGGAGGAGAAGAAGCCCCGCCCGCGCTTCAAGCTGACGTTCAAGCTCAAGGGCAACGAGGTCTCTCTCCCCGGCCCGGTGGTCTTCGAGACGAACAGCGACAAGCTCCTGCCCGAGAGCGACGAGGTCCTCAACCTCGTCGACGACTTCCTGAAGCAGCGGGAGGATGTCAGCCTGCTCCGCGTCGAGGGCCATACCGACTCGGATGGCGAGGACGCCGCGAACCAGACGCTGTCCGAGAAGCGCGCGATGGCGGTCGCTCGCTGGCTCGTCGCGAAGGGGAACGACTGCAAGCGCTTCATCGCCGTCGGGTTCGGCGAGACCAAGCCGGTCGCCGACAACAACACGCCCGAGGGCAAGGCCCAGAACCGCCGCACCGGGTTCTTCATCGCGGCCATCAAGGGCAAGGCGGTCGACAAGCAGCCCGTGGACGGCGGCGGCAAGGTCGCCGGCGACGCCTGCAAATGACACCGCTGCGCCCGGGCGCGCTTCGTGCCGCACGCCGCGCTCACCGCGGGCCCGAGCACGTCGGGGCACTCCCTTTCTGCTGACGGCGGAGCCCAGCGGCCGGCGCGCGCCGGCCACCGGCGCCGCTGCGTTCTCCACGCGCCGGCGGCCGACGCCGCCCTGAGATCCTTCTTTTCTTGCCTCCCCCACCAGCTTCACTATCCGTACGTCTCCACGACATGCGGAGACGTCACGACAGGTCCCTGGGTCGCTTCCTTTCCATCGCCCTCCTCTCGGTCGGCCTCTTCGGCTGCAACTCCGGGGCGGGCGACGTCCGCCCGTGGACGCGGGACGACCACGATCCGCCGAACCCCGGCGAGGGGCAGGGCGGCAAGGTGGCCGCTCGGCCGGTCGCGTCCGATGAGACCGATCCAGGGCTGATCGAGCTCGCCTGGCAGCGAAACTGCTCCACCTGCCACGGCAGGGCCGGGCGAGGCGACGGCCCGCAAGGCCCGATGGTCCGCGCCCCGGACCTCACCGACGCGGCGTGGCAGGATCGGGTGACCGACGCCCAGATGGCCGACACGATCAGGAAGGGCAAGAACAAGATGCCCGCGTTCGACCTGCCGCAGCCGGTGATCGAGGGCCTCGTGAAGCGCGTCCGCACCAACCGAGCGCGCTGAAGCTCGATGAGCTCGACCCCGCAGCACGATCTCGATGAGGCGCCGGAGGAGAGGCCTGCGGAGCCGGAGGGCCGGCCGCCGTGGCTCCGGCGTCTCGCGCCAGCGATCCTCCTGCTGGGTGCGCTGTATGCGGGGAGCATCCTCTTCAAGCGCCTGCCCGAAGAGCGGGAGGTCGAGCTGCGTCTCGACGACGCAGCGACGGTCGTGCAGCTCGACGTGACGTGGACGGATTCTTCGTCGGGCGACCGCGCGGACGACACGGCGACGGTCATCGACAGCTCATGGCGCTTCGCCGAGGGCACGGCCCCACGGGCTGTCCTCACGAAGGTGTCGCTCCCGGACGGCCTCTACCAGGTGGAGATCACGGTCGGCAGGAAGGGCGGGCACGACGTGACGAGCCGGGCCATCACGCTCGCGGACGAGTCCCGGATCACGCTGTTCGTGCACTGAACGGCGCCCCGCGCATCCCGCCGGCCTCGCGGAGCACGCTTCGGCCGGCGCTCCTAAAGCGAGCCCAACAGCAGCCGGATGCGCCGGAGACCTGCCGCCGCTCATTGCGGCCGCCCGGCGCACGAGACCGTTGACGCCCGGAAACCGACAAGCAAGGCAGCGCCGTGAGTTGGACGCGTGTCTCTGAGGTACCACCTCGCGTCCAGCAAGCCGCACGCAGCCCTTGATGAAAGACCTTCGTCCTTAGTTATAAGTAATTGTTATTGTTTATATTTTTTTGCTTCCAGTGGCAGCGTTTCGGGTGGGAATGGAATGTGAGAACGAATTCCCTTGATGCGTTCCCCCCGAAACCGCTACTTCTTGGCCCGCGGAAGCAGGGCGTGGCACCTTATCCTACAACCACTTACACGCTCTGACTGGGACGATCGTGGTGCATCTTGGTGCCCCCCCGGAGGGAGCGACCATGCGGCCTGTACAGTGCCGCTGGAGGCGGAGAAGGAGAACCGATGAGGATCACCCCGTGGTATCTGGCTGCGCTCGCCCCGTTCGCCGCCATTGGTTGCAGTGGCGCGTACCTCGGCCACGCCGCTGTCGTCGCATTGACGATCGGCATCTTCCTCGGGACCCTTTCGCTCGGCCGCACCCCGAGCTCGAGCCCCGCCCCGCCGAACGCCCCTGTCTCCTGACTTTCTCGCCCAGCTGCCGCCTGCTGCACCTCGACGCGAGGGTTTCCCGAGCGCGCGACAGCGCTGGCGCTTACGCTCGGGGAGCGTGAGGTCATGACGCAAGACGCCTCGGTCGGCCGGCTCAAGCGGCTCGAAGAGTTCACGCTCATGGACCTGGAGTCCGTGCACCTCATCCTGCGCGGCGACTCGGTCATCGACTGGAGGAGGCTCAACCTGCAGGGCGAGCAGGCGGCGCGGGATCTCTTGCTGGCGCAGGAGTTCCGTCCGGACGAGCCGGGGGATCGCGCCCACCTCGAGAGCGTCAAGAACGAAGCGATCGCGTACCTGCGCCGCCATTTCGAGTTCCCGATCCCGAGCCCGGTCGCACGCGCCTCGGTCGAGGAGATCCTGCTGCTCGCCTCGGGCAAGGGCCACCGCCAGCTCTGCGCCTGCACGATCCTCAAGGCGATGCACATCATCCATCACCTGGCCGGGCGCGAGCTCCTCTTCTCGATCCCCATGTCGGACCAGGACGTCTTCCACCTCGTCGAGGAGAAGGTGTACCGGGTGATCGGCGGCATGCTCGCGGCGGGCTTCCCGATCACCGAGTTCATCGGCGGGCGGAAGAACAAGGACTCGCTCTACACGAAGCTCCTGTCGAAGACCGACACGACCGCGGCGGCCATCTACGACAAGCTCCGCTTCCGCATCGTCTGCCGCACCGTGGACGATCTGCTGCCGGTGCTCCTGTACCTGTCCGAGCGGCTGTTTCCGTTCAATTACGTCGTGCCAGGCGAGAGCACCAACACGATCCTGCGGTTCCGGAGCTACTGCGAGACGCGGCCCTTCCTTCAGCCGATGCTCGACGCGTTGCAGACCGACGTCGACGACGGGCTCACGGCAGGCGACAACAGCTTCAGCGATCGGAGCTACCGCGTGATCCACTTCGTCGTCGATCTGCCGGTGCGGCTCCCCGCCGAGATCCTCGACATGGCGCCGCCCGCGGCCTGGGCGCTCGGGCCGATCATCTTCGTCCTGTGCGAGTTCCAGCTGATCGACCGCGAGACCGAGGCGGCGAACGAGGTCGGCGAGGCGAGCCACGCCAGGTACAAGGAACGGCAGAAGCAGGCCGTCATGCGCAGGCTCAAGCTCGGGGTCCGCTCCACCCGTGATCCGGCGAGCGGCGGACCCAAGCGAGATCGCTAGCGCCGCGGTCGGCGCGAGTCGCCGTCCAGTCGCCGTAACGACGAGGGCGCTGGCGCGCAGCACGCTGGACCGCGCAGCACGCTGGACCGCGGTGGCGAGGCCAGACCGCGCAGCACACCCGACCGCGCAGCGCACGGACAGAACGGCCACGGCTGCGGCGGATGCGTGGGGCAACACCGCGACGAATCGAGCGGGCAGACCGGGGAGATCCGCGAGACATCCGGGGTGGGTCCCCGGAGAGCGGCACGCGTGAGCAGGGCGGCGAACGCAGCTGCGACGCCGGGAGCAGTCGGGCTATCGGAGCAGAGGCCGCCGAGCGAACAGCCTGGACGGTGACCGACGGCGCTCGATCGAGGAGGCCTGCCGGCCCCTCAATGACACCGCCGGACGAGCGGGCTCAGATGCGGCCCTTCAGCGCGTCGCGATCGAGGACGACGATCCGGCGGCGATCGATCTCGATCACCCCCTTGCGACGGAGATCGCCCAGGGTGAGCGTGACGGTCTCGCGCGTGGAGCCGATCATGCTCGCCATCTCCTGATGGGTGAACGGCGCGGAGATGAGCACCCCGCGCGGATCGGGGATGCCCCAGCGCGTCGCGGCCTTGAGCAGGAACTCACAGAGGCGGGCCTCCACATTGCGGAAGAGCATGGACGCCAGGCGCTCCTCGGTGTCCGTGTGCCGCTCGACCAGCGTGGTCACGATGGCGGCGGCGAAGTTGGCGTCGCTCGCCATCAGGTTGCGCACCGTCGCGAGGGGGATGAGGAGCGCCTCGACGTCCTCCGTGGCGATCGCGCTCTCCCGGTGGGCCGTGACGCCCCCGAGCGCAGCCTCGCCTAGCACGTCGCCGGCCCCTCTGTAGCCGAGCGACAGGCTGCGCCCGTCGCTCATCCCACGCACCAGCCGGACTCGGCCGAGGCTGAGCATGGCAAGCGCGGTCGCGGCGTCGCCCTGCGTCACCAGGTGACGCCCTTTCGCAACGCGTTGGATCGTCCCTCCGTCCGCCAGCGCCGACTGCGTGGCCGGAGAGGCCGCGTTGCCGATCGCGCCGCGCCGGACAACCCGCCGTTTGCGGGAGTCCAGGTCGAGTCCACCGTCGTTCCCGAGCGCGCCAGGCTGGACCCTGACGCTCCGTGCCATCGCATCCTTACCCATCATCATCGCGGCTGCTCCTGCGGTTTGCGGTGTCGCGGTCCTACTGTTCCGGGGGGCCCCCACCGGCTGGGGGGGGCCCGACTTGTGCCGGAACCTCCCACTTGCGTTGACATCCTGGATACCCGGCCCGTACCTTTCGGTTCGAGCCGGGCACGCCCCGTGAATGAACCCCTGCACGGGGGAGCCAGTTCGACCGCTCCTCCAGCTACGGACGTTGGATGCGCCTCTTTAGCGGCAAAATTACTCCCCTCACAGAAGAACTCGTCCGCGCGCTCGTGGACAACCGCGATATCGAGTGCGAATCGAAGAAAGAGGTCGCGCTCGACGTCGAGTCGGTCTTCACGAGCTACCTGCACGCAGAGCGGGAAGCGACCGAGCGGGCGAAAGAGATCCTCCAGGCACGCGGACTGCCTCAGGGCGAGTTCAACCGGGTCAAGCGCCTGGCCGCGGAGCAGAAAGGGATCAAGACCGGCGAGGAAACAATGGATTATCTCCTCGACCAGCTGCTCGAGATGCTGATGCACTCGAACAACGTCGAGGAGGTGTTCGTCGAGGACCACGACCTGCGCCGCCGGATAAGGCCCATCCTTCGGAAGTACCTCGAGATGGACGAGGCGCTCGACACCGAGGTGCGCGGCAAGCTCCGCCACGTGCAGGAGGGCTCCCGCACCTGGGAAATCGAATACCAGCGGGTCATGGGCGAGATCCAGCGACGCAAGGGGCTGCTGTAATCGCCGCCGCCAGGCAGGCGGACTCTCAGCCGAGCAAGCGAACCGTCTGCGGCGTTTGCCGGTCCAGCGAGACGCCGTCCGCCCCATGGCCCCGGTGCCCGATCCGCAGGGATATCGCCTGTGGGATAAACGCGTACCATCTGCGACCATGCCCGCGGCGGAGCGTTCCTTCTGCCGGATCGGGCTTCGTCGTGGTACCGGAGGACATCATGAGCTGGATTCCGAAGGTCGAGGCGAAGCGCCACTTCTGTCATAAATGCAAGAACGAGCTCATCTTCGAGGTGAAGCTCCAGCGCGCGGACACCTGTCCCCACTGCGGTGTCGACCTCCACTGCTGCAGGAACTGCGAGAACTGGGACCCGGCCGCGCACAACCAGTGCAAGGAGCACATCGCCGAGTACATCCCGGATCGGGAGAGAGCGAATTATTGTACTTTCTTCACGTTCAAGAACGGCGTACCGGAAGACAACTCGAAGCGCATCGCGGCTTCTCGCTCCAAGCTCGACAACCTTTTCAAGAAGAAGTAGGCGCCCGCCGGGGGAGCACGCACATGTCCACGCCTCGCTACTTGATCACCGGCGGTGCCGGGTTCATCGGAAGCAACCTCGTCGCGGCGCTGACCGCCGCCGGCGAGCGGGTCCGCGTCCTCGATAACCTCGCGACTGGCCGATGGGAGAACCTCGACGGGCTCCCCCACCAGTCGCTGATCGAGCGCATCACGGGGGACATCCGGGACGCGGCGGCGGTCGCGACGGCGGCCAAGGGGGTCGAGGTCATTCTCCACCAGGCCGCGCTCGGCTCGGTCCCGCGCAGCGTCGAGTCGCCCGTCGAGTCGAACTCCGTCAACGTCGGCGGCACGGTCACGGTGCTCGACGTGGCGCGCCGCCAGGGCGTGCGCCGGGTGCTCTTCGCCGCGTCGTCCAGCGCGTACGGCGAGACGCCCGTCCTCCCGAAGCACGAGGGCATGGAGCCGATGCCGCTGTCGCCGTACGCGGTCACGAAGCTCGCCTGCGAGCATTACATGAAGGTCTTCGCAGGCATCTACGGCATCGAGACCCTGAGCCTGCGTTACTTCAACGTCTTCGGGCCGAACCAGACGCCGGACGGCGCCTACGCCGCGGCGATCCCGCGGTTCGTCGACGCCGCCCTGCAGAACCGGCCGATCCCGATCTTCGGCGACGGCGAGCAGACGCGCGACTTCTGCTTCATCGAGAACACCGTCCTCGCGAACCTCCTCGGCGCGACGTCGTCGAAGAAGTTCAAGGGTGAGGTCATCAACATCGCCGGGGGACGCAGGATCGGGCTGAATGAGCTCTGCAAGGAGATCTCGCGGGCCCTCGGGCGGGACGTCGCGGTCGAGCACCTCCCCGCCCGCGCCGGGGACATCCGTCACTCGCTCGCCGACATCTCGCGCGCGGCCGAGCTCATCGGGTACGAGCCCCGCGTACGCTGGGAGGACGGCATCGTCCCCACGGTCACGTACCTGCGGACGCTCCGTGAGAAGGGCCCCGCGGCCGCGTCGGCCACGGTGACCTGTGGCAAGGTTCCGCTGCCCAAGGCCCAAGGGGCCTCGGACAGCGGACAAAAGGCGAGCTAGGTAGAGCGGGGCGGCTCGTGCGGAGCATGACCGGCTTCGGGCTCGGTGACGCTTCGCTCACCGATGGGCGCGTCGTCGCCGAGATCCGCTCGGTGAACCAGCGCTTCCTCGACGTGCGCGCGCGGCTCCCGCGCGAGCTCGTCGATCTGACGATGTTCGCCGAGCAGGTGGCGCGCGAGCGCCTGCGGCGGGGACGCATCGAGATCATCGTGCGCACCGAGGGCGCGGTGCTGGCCCCGAGCACGCTCGACAAATCGAAGGCGCGCGCGGCGTTCCGCGCCTTGGCGGAGCTCCGCGACGAGCTCGCGCCGGGCGCCGACGTGCCGCTCTCGCTGCTCTGCGCCGTGCCCGACCTCTTCGCGCCCGCTGGCGGCCACGAGATCGCGGCCGTCCGCGCCGCGCTCAAGCTGGCCATCGAGCGCGCGATCGATGCGATGGAGGGCATGTGCCTGCGCGAAGGCGAGGCGCTCGCCAGCGACATGCGCGGGCGGGTGGCCACGTTGCGCGCGCTGTCGTCCGAGGTCGTGGCGCGCGCGGACGAGGCGCGCGAGGCGCTCAGGCGCCGCCTGCGCGAGCGGGTCGAGCGCCTGCTCCAAGGGGTCGAGGCCGGCTTCGAGGCGACGCGGATCGAGGCGGAGGTGATGCTGCTCGCCGAGCGCAGCGACATCACCGAGGAGGTCACCCGCCTCCGGAGCCACCTCGACCAGTTCGGCGGCGCGCTCGCGGCCCCGAGCGGCGACCCTTGCGGAAGGAGGCTCGACTTTCTGCTTCAGGAGATGGTACGCGAGGCGAACACGCTGGGCTCCAAGGCGCAGGACGCCGCCATCTCCCATCACGTCGTGGCGATGAAGGTGGAGCTCGAACGCCTGCGGGAGCAGGTCCAGAACATCGAGTGACAGGAGAGCATGTCGACCGAAGCACTCAGTGACGACTTCCTCCTCCTCATCGTGTCGTCCCCGTCCGGCGCGGGGAAGACGACGCTCTGCGGGAGGCTGCGCAGCGAGTTCCCCGACCTGCGCTTCTCGGTCTCCCACACGACCCGGCGCCCGCGCCCGAACGAGGTCGACGGCCGAGAGTACCACTTCGTCGACCCGAACACGTTCGAGCAGATGATCCGCATCGGCGCGTTCGCCGAGTGGGCCAGGGTGCACGATCACCTCTACGGCACGAGCCTGAAGGAGATCGAGATCGCCCGCGCCACCGCGCGCGGCGTGCTCTTCGACATCGACCACCAAGGTGCGCGGCAGATCAAGGCGAGCCTGCCCGAGGCGGTCGCCGTGTTCATCCTTCCCCCGTCGCTCGCCGAGCTCGAGCGGCGCCTGCGCGGGCGCGGCACCGAGGACGAGCCCACGACGCTCCGCCGCCTCCGCAACGCGAAGGGCGAGATCGAGCATTACGGCTTCTTCGACTACGTGATCGTGAACGACGAGATCAACCGCGCCTACGAGCAGCTGCGGTCGCTCGTCTTCGCCGAGCGGTGCCGCCGCCAGCGGCGCGCGGCCCTCTGCGAGCGGCTGCTCTCGGAGCGGAGGTTCGAGCGATGAGCGCCGGCGCGACGCGCGACGTACTCGCCATCATCGGCGGCAGCGGCGTCTACGAGATGGGATGGCTGGAGGACGTCGAGGAGGTCTCGGTCTCCACCCCCTTCGGGCTGCCGAGCGACGTGGTGCTGCGCGGGCAGGTCAAGGACGGCGACGCGACGGTGCTCTTCCTGCCGCGCCACGGCCGCGGGCACCGCTTCTCGCCGTCGACGATCAACTACCGCGCGAACATCTGCGCGCTGAAGATGCTCGGCGCCACGCACGTGCTCAGCGTGAGCGCCGTCGGATCCCTGCGCGAGGACATCGTGCCTGGCGACCTCGTCGTCGTCGACCAGTTCATCGATTTCACGAAGCGGCGGATCTCGACGTTCTTCGACGAAGGCCTCGTCGCCCATGTGCCGTTCGCCGATCCGGTGTGCCCGATCCTGGCGAGCGCGGTCCACGACGCGGCGCTCGCCACCGGCGCGCGCGTCCACCGCGGCGGCACCTATGTCTGCATCGAGGGCCCTCAGTTCTCGACGCGGGCCGAAAGCCGCATGTTCCGGACGTTCGGCGCACATGTCATCGGGATGACCAACTTGCCCGAGGCGAAGCTCGCCCGCGAGGCGGAGCTCCCCTACGCCACGCTCGCGCTCACCACGGACTTCGATTGCTGGCACGTCAGCGAGGAGGCGGTGAGCGTCGAGACGGTCATCACCGTACTCAACCGCAATATCGGGTATGCGCGGGACGTCGCGAAGTCGCTCGCCCGCAATCTCCCCGATGTGTCGCAGAGCCCGGCCCGTCACGCGCTGGAGAAGTGCATCATGACCACGGCCGGCGCGTCATCGCCCGACGCAGAGGCGCGGCTCGAGTGGCTCATCGGCCCTCGGCGCAAGGCCGACTGAGCTGACCTCAGGGCCCCTCGCGCCCGCTCCTCCGCGCAACGGGCGGGAGGGGGCGCAGCGCGCGCGAGGGGCAAGGCGGGCTCTGCTGGGGTCGGGTGCGGCCCGCGGCCCAGCGGCGCCGTCGCAGAAACGAAACGCGCGGCTAGCGGCTACGCACAAACCTGGCTAAGAGGCGTCCTGTGACGACCTCATCCGCGATCCTCATCATCGGCTCGATGGCGTTCGACGACCTCGAGCTCCCTGCCGGCAACGAAAGAGACGTCGTCGGTGGCTCGGCCACCTACTCGGCGTTCGCTGCCTCGTGCTTCGCTCCGGTGCGCACCGTGGCCGTGGTGGGCGATGATTTCCCCGAAGAGACCCTCGCGGCGATGCGATCTCGAGGGATCTCGATCGAGGGCGTCGAGCGCGCTCCCGGGAAGACGTTCCGCTGGGCCGGGCGCTACGACGTGGATCTCATCCATCGCACGACGCTGGACACGCAGCTCAACGTGTTCGCGTCGTTCGCGCCGAAGCTGCCGGAGACCTACCGCGACACGCCCTTCCTCCTGCTCGGCAACATCCATCCCGCGCTCCAGCTCGACGTCCTCGAGCAGGTCCGCGCGCCGCGCTTCGTCCTCGCCGACACGATGAATTTCTGGATCGAGGGGGAGCCGAAGGCGGTCGCGGCGATGCTGCGCCGCATCGACACGCTCGTGGTCAACGACGAGGAGGCGCGCCAGCTCTCGGGCAAGTACAACATCCGCCGCGCGGCGAAGGAGATCCTGTCCCGTGGTCCGCGCCGGCTGATCATCAAGCGCGGAGAGCACGGCGCGCTGCTCTTCGACGAGGAGGGCGTGTTCGCCGCGCCCGGCTTCCCGCTCGAGGACGTCATCGACCCCACGGGCGCCGGCGACGCCTTCGCCGGCGGGCTCATCGGTTACCTGGCGTGCCAGCCGGAGATCACGCCGCTCGCGCTCCGGCGCGGCATGCTCCATGCGACGGCGACGGCGTCGTTCTGCGTCGAAGCGGTTGGCACGCGGCGGATCGCGACGGTGACTCGAGCCGACATCGCGGCGCGACTGACCGAGATCCGGGCGCTGTACGAGTTCGGCGCAAGCACCATGTGAAGCCCGCCTGGGGGCGGCGCTGGCGCGAGCGCCTGCCGTGTGCGGTCGCTGTTCACCTTCCGGCGCATAGCCGTGCTAGACGACCGTCAAAGTGAACATGAACCTCACCACCCGTACATTCGCAGGCATCGCCTTGCTGGCCCCCCTCGTCTTCGGCTGCGCGGCCCGTACGGCGCCGTTCGACGAGATGGACAAGGCGCAGATCACGGTCCTCCGCCTCCAGGGGCAGGAGCTGGCCCCGACGCCCGTAGCGACGACCGGGGCCCCTACCCTCATCCCGGGCATCCCGCCCGAGCTCCAGCAGATGGGGCAGGCAGCCCTTCAGGGGCTGCAGCAGGCGCTGCCCGGGCTCATCCCGCCCAACCTCATCCCGGGACAGACCGCCAGCACGCCGGTCCTGCCCGCGCAGCCGCGCTTCAAGAACTTCGTCATCCTCCAGCAGCGTCAGCTCACGACCAGCGACGCCGACGCGGAGCTCAAGGACCAGATCCTCGACGTCTTCGGCGACGAGGACAGCTTCACCGCGGACCGCGGCAACTGCTTCTATCCCGGCCTGGGCATCTCGATGGTGCGGCCGAACAACCCCACGCCTGTCGACCTGCTCGTCTCCTTCTCGTGCAACCAGGCCATGGGAGACGGCTTCCGCTGGCCTTACGCGACCAACGGCTTCTCGGCCGAGACCCACCAGAAGCTGAGCGAGATCTACCAGCAGCTCTGGGGACAGGCGGTCCCGCCCGGCGCGTGATCCCCTGCCGCGGCGAGGAGCTCCGCTGGCCTAATTTGTAATCAGAACCACATATCGTGACCGCAGGGTCCGGATGGCTAGACTTGATCGAGCTTCCGAGGTCCCCGTGTATCGGTCAGGAGCGCGCCGCACGACGTCATGATCCCCCAACCCCAGCTGTTGCCGGGAAAGGAGCTCGGGCACTACGAGCTCCTCCTGCCCATCGCGCAGGGGGGAATGGCCACGGTGTGGGCCGCGCGCCACAAGGGTCGTCGTGGCTTCCAGAAGACGGTCGCCATCAAGACGATGCTGCCGTCGCTCTCGGATGATCCCCAGTTCGAGAAGATGTTCCTCGAGGAGGCGAGGCTCGCCTCGGGGATCCATCACCCGAACGTCGCCGAGATCCTCGACCTCGGCGAGCAGGACGACGTCCTCTACATCGTGATGGAGTGGGTCGACGGCGAGGCGCTGTCGGTCATCGCGAAGGCGGCGAACAAGAGCGGCGTGGCCATCCCGCTGCGCATCGCGCTCCGCGTCCTCGGCCGCGCTTGCCTCGGTTTGCACGCCGCGCACGAGCTCCGGGACCCGCAGAACGACGACCAGCTGCTCGGGCTCGTGCACCGCGACGTGTCACCCCAGAACATCCTCGTGACGTACGACGGCCACGTGAAGCTCGTGGACTTCGGGGTCGCCAAGGCAACCAATCGCACGCACAACGACACGACCGCGGGACAGATCAAGGGCAAGGTGCCGTACATGTCCCCGGAGCAGGCGCGAGGCGAGCGGGTCGATCGGCGCACCGACGTCTTCGCGATGGGGATCGTGCTCTACAAGTTGACGACGGGAGAGCACCCCTTCGCCGCAGAGAACGACCTCCTCACGCTCAAGTACATCACCTCGCGACCGGCGCTCTCGCCTCGCCTGAAGAACCCGGATTTCCCGCCCGAGCTGGACCAGGTCCTGATGAAGTGCCTGCAGAAGGAGCCGGAGCGGCGATACCAGACGATGCTCGAGCTGGAGAGCGCCCTGGAGACCGTGCTGGCCAAGGAGCCGACGGTGACGGACCACGACGTCGGGGCGTTCGTGCGCGGGCTCCTGGGAGAGCGCAACCAGCGCCGGCGCGCAGCGCTGCGCGACACGGTCCGCATGCTCGACGAGCGCGCCTCCCACCCGCCCGAGGTGATGCTCGTTCGCGACAGCATCAGCGAGCTCTTCTTCACGCAGCTCCCTCCTGGTCACCCGAGCGCAAAGCTCCCCGCGTCTCGCCGGAGCACCCCCGCGCCCTCGCGACCGGCGCTGCCATCGCTGCCATCCGAGTCGCTGATCCCGAGCTCGCCTGGCCAGGACACTCAGCTGGGCCCGATCGAGGTCCCGGCGGCGCGCCGCCGCTCGGGGACGCGGGTGGCAGCCGCTGCGCTCGCGCTCATCACGTTGCTGGGCGCCGGGGTGATGTGGCTCCGGCGGCCCGCGCCGCAGCAGAGCATGTCCGAGGAGCTCACGGTGCACGCCCACGGCGCTGGCCCGGCGGCGACCGAAGCCACGACGGGCGCAACGCCAAGGCCGGACGGCGCGCCCACGCTCCTGGCCGACCACGGCGGCGTGGGTGCTCGGCCCGCCCCCGAGGCGAGCGACCCGGAGGGGCGCGGGGCGAGCGCTCCGGACCCGACGGCCAAAGGCGCAACGACCGCCGCGACGCCGAGCGCGACGGCTGCTGGATCGAGCGCCACCAGCGCGCGCAGAACAACCCCGGGCAAGCGTCCCTCGACGAAGTGGGTACCGACCGTGACCAACCCCGGGTTCTGAGCGGCCGCAGGGCGCGGCAGCTCCGCGACGCGCTCCTCCTGGCAGCAAGCCTGGGCGTCGTAGGCGGCGCCCTGTTGTTGCGGCGGAGCCGAGCGTCCAGCGCCTCGCCAACCCCGGCGCAGGCGAGCGCGTCCGCGGAACCGTCGCCCCTGCCCAGGGGCGGTGAGCCCGAGCGCGCGGCGCTCGATCAGCACGAAACGCAGCACGAAACGCAGCACGAAGCGCAAGCGGGGTGCGGCTTTGCCGACCAAGGGTTCGGCGCCTATGAGCGATGGCGCCCGCTTCCGCTCGGAAGGCTCCTCGTCCCGCCTGCGCACGCGGTTCGCTCGGATGGCGGCTACGATCTTCTGATCCACTTCCACGGCGCCGAGCCTGTCCGGAAGTTGCTGGCTCCCAGGGACATGGATCTGGTCATCGCCGGGATCGACGTGGGGACCCGATCGAGCGAATACGCGCGCGCGCTCGAGGGCGGCGGCTGGGACGCGCTGCTCCAGACGATCGACCGCGAGGTCGAGAGCGCATCCGGGAGCGCGGGCGCGCACATGCGCCGCCTGGTGCTGTCGTCCTGGAGCGCTGGGTCCGGCGCGATCGGCAGGATCATCGAGCGCGGGAGCAGCCACGTGGATGCGCTGATCCTGCTCGACTCCCTCTATGGCTCCTACATGCCGGGGCATACGTCGCTCGCGCAGGGGCAGCTCGCCCCTTACGTTGCGCTGGCCAACGCCGCCGCGCGCGGCGCGCCGGTCTTCTACCTGACGCACACCGAGATCCCGACCAGCGGCTACGCGTCCACGAAAGAGGCGGCCACGTTCCTTCTTCGCGAGCTCGGAGCCACCCCCATCGCGGTGACCTCGAGCGGGGACGAGGCCCCCTCCGCCGCGCCCGGCGCGCCGGGCGACCGCGCAGCGGAGGCAGGAGACGCGCTGCGGCTCACCCGGATGTACGACGGCGGCAGCCTCTACGTGCGCGGCTACGCGGGAGCGGGCCCCGGGGAGCACTGCGCGCAGCTGCGGCTGCTCCCCGCCATCTTGGCGGAGCACGTGCTCCCGGCCCTTCGCCGTTGAGGCGCCGCTGCTGCGAGGAAGCGCGCGGCGTCTTTTCGGTGAGGGAACGCGCCGACGCGTCGGCGCGCGCCCTGCGAACCGCCGCGGCTCAGTACGACTTCGCGAACACCACGCGCCGCGGGCTGGGCTTGCCGGTGAAGATGCACTGCCCTTCACCCGTCAGCGCGTCGGCCCACGGCGCCCCTTCGAACCCCCCGGTCGGGATGCAGCGAATGGTCACCTTGTGCGCATCCTTCACCGCCGTCTCGATCTCCGGATCGCCGGACCAGTGCGCCAGCGCGAACCCGCCTTGCGCCTCCTTGCCCCCGGTCGACGCGAAGAACGCGTCGAAATCTGCGCGGCTGTTGATCACGTGCGTGTTGCCGTCGCGCACGGCGAGCGCGCGCGCGTAGAGGGTCGCCTGAATGTCGCCAAGGATCTCCGTGATGCGGCCCACGAGCTCCCCGCGCGCCATGCTCGACTTGTCCTTCGGCGAGCGGTCCCTGCGCATCACCATGGCCACGCCGGCGTCGACGTCGCGCGGCCCGATCTCGATGCGCAGGGGGACGCCCTTCTTCACCCACTCCCACTGCTTGTCGCCGCCGCGGATGTCCCGCCGATCGATCTCGACCTCGACGCGGCGCTCGCCGAAGCGCTGCGCCCGGAGCTCCTTCGCGAGCCCGTCGATGTACTCGTCGATCTTGGCGCGCGTGTCGTCGCCCCGGTAAACGGGCAGGATCACGACGTGCGCGGGCGCGAGGCGCGGCGGGAGCACCAGGCCGTCGTCGTCGCTGTGGGTCATGATCAGCCCGCCGACGAGGCGCGTCGATACGCCCCAGGACGTCGTCCAGGCGTGCTCTTCGGTCTCCTCCTTGGTCTGGAACTTGATGCCGCTCGCCTTCGCGAAGTTCTGCCCGAGGAAGTGGCTCGTCCCGGCCTGCAGGGCCTTCCGGTCCTGCATCATCGCCTCGATCGCATAGGTGTCGACCGCCCCGGGGAAGCGCTCGCTCGCCGTCTTCGGCCCCTCGAGGACGGGCATCGCCATGAAGTCGCGGGCAAACGTCGCGTAGACGCCGAGCATGCGCAGCGTCTCCTCGCGCGCCTCGGCCTCGCTCGCGTGCGCCGTGTGCCCCTCCTGCCACAGGAACTCCGCCGTCCGCAGGAACAGGCGCGTCCGGAGCTCCCAGCGCACGACGTTCGCCCACTGGTTGATCAACAAGGGGAGATCCCGGTAGCTCTGCACCCAGCTCGCGAACGCTGCGCCGATGATCGTCTCGGACGTGGGGCGCACGATGAGCGGCTCCTCCAGCCGGGCCTGAGGGTCGGGAATGAGCCCGCCGCCAGGGCCGGGGACGAGCCGGTGGTGGGTGACCACGGCGCACTCCTTCGCGAACCCCTCGACGTGCTCCGCTTCCTTTTCAAGGAACGACTTCGGGATGAACAGCGGGAAGTAGGCGTTCTTGTGGCCGGTCGCCTTGAACATGCTGTCGAGCTCGCGCTGGATGTTCTCCCAGATCGCGTAGCCCCACGGCTTGATGACCATGCAGCCGCGGACCGGGGAGCTCTCCGCGAGGTCGGCCGCGCGCACGACCTGCTGGTACCACTCCGGGTAGTCCTCGTTGCGGGTGGGCGTAATGGCGGTCTTCGGCGCTTCGTTCTTGGCCACGGTCTCTGCTCTCCTCGATGGGCGGCTTGGCCGGCGGCCTTCGACCGGGCCGCCTTCGTCCCGCTGCGGACGGTCGGCTGGCGCCGGCCCCGCTCCGGGCTGAGCGCGCGACGTATCAGGAGCGCGGCAGGGTGTCGAGCGCAGCGGTCCCAGCGCCGGAGCCGCGCCGCCCTCCCGCAGGCTGGAGCGATGCCGCTCGCCCCACCGGCCGCCGCGCGCCAGGCTGCCTTCGCGGCGGCGCGCCGTCGTGGTACGCGCAGGAGAACGACGTGGACTACGTCATCCTCACGCACGGCGGGGTGACCGCGCCGCAGAGCGGCTCGGAGAGCTGCGCCAGGGCCGCCGACGAGGCGCGCCGCGCGCTGGACGGGGGCGGAGAGGCGCTCGCGGCGGCGATCGGGGCGACTGTGCGCCTCGAGGACGACCCACGCTTCAACGCCGGGACGGGCGCGAACCTCCGCCTCGACGGGCAGACGATCGAGATGGATGCGGCCGTGATGGCCAGCGATGGACGGTTCGGCGCAGTGGCGTGCATCGAGCGGGTGAAGAACCCCGTCCTGGTCGCCGCGAAGGTGATGGAGACGCCGCACCTGCTCCTCGCCGGCGCAGGCGCGACGGCGTTCGCTCGCCGGCTGGGGTTCGCCGACCATGATCCGGTCACCGAGGAGGCGCGCCGGAAGCACGCCCGCGCCCTCGCCGCGCTGCGCGGCGAGGGCGGAGACGACGAAACCACGAACGACGCGGCGCGCTTCCGTGCGCTCACGGCGACGCGGTTCTGGAACTTCGACGCCGAGCCAATCGAGTGCGACACCGTCGGGGCTGTCGTGCGCGACACGCACGGCCGGTTCGCCGCCGCGGCGTCGACGGGCGGGTCGACCTACTCGCTCCGCGGCCGCATCGGGGACGTGCCGCTCCTGGGCGCAGGGATCTACGCTGGCCCCCACGGCGCCGTGGCGGCGACCGGCGTCGGCGAGGAGATTGCGCGCCGCTTCCTCGCGCGGACCGTCTATGACTGGCTCGCCGATGGCGTCGCGCCCGCGCGCGCCGCGCAGCGCGGCGTCGCGATGTTCCCCGACGTGCTCGCCGTCGGCGTGCTCGTGGTGGGGCGGAGCGGCCAGGCGATCGCCTCGAACCGCACCATGGCAAGCGCGCAGCTCGTGGGCTGAGGAGCCGCAGACGACGATGCAAAGTGGAGACCCTGATGCGATCGTGGTGGGCGCGGGACCGAACGGCCTCACGGCGGCGGCGTACCTCGCCCGCGCGGGCTTCTCGGTGCTCGTGCTGGAAGCCGAGCGAGAGCCGGGCGGCGCGGTCCGCACGCGCGAGGTGACCCTCCCCGGGTTCCGCCACGATCTCGGCGCGGCGTTCTTCCCCTTCGGGCAGACGAGCCCCGCGCTGGTGCCGCTCGATTTGCCGGGGGCCGGCCTCGTGTGGCGGCACGCGCCGATCGACAGCGCTCACCCGGCGCCCGACGGGACGTGCGCCTCGATCGCGCGGGACGTCGAGGCGACGGCGCGGTCGCTCGGCGAAGATGGCCCCGCGTGGCGCCGGATCGCCAGCTGGCACGCGGCCACCCGCGAGCGGCTGCTGAACGCGCTCCTGTCCACGCCGCCCGCCCTCGGGCCGCTGCTCCGGCTCGGGCCCCTCAACCTGCTCCGCCTCGCGCAGGTGGCCCTCTCGAGCGGACGTGGCTTCGCGACGCGCACCTTCCGGACAGAGGCGGCCCGGCGCGTTGTCCCCGGGCTCGCGCTCCACACCGACGTGGGCCCGGACGATCCCTGCGGAGCGATCGTCGGCTTCATGCTCACCGTGCTCGCCTCGAGCGGCGGCTTCGCGGTGCCCGAGGGCGGCGCCGGCGCGATCACGAGCGCCTTGCTCAGGCGCGTCGAGGAGCGCGGGGGCGCCCTCCGCTGCGGCGCGCGTGTCGACCAGATCATCGCCAGGGAGGGACGAGCGGTCGCGGTCCGGCTCGAGGACGGCCAGGAGCTCCGCGCCCGCCGCGCGATCGTCGCCGACCTCGCCGCGCCGACGCTCTACCTCCGCCTGCTCGCGTCAGAGCTGGTTCCCGAGCGGGTGCAGCGCGCCATGCGCCGGTTCCGCCAAGGGTTCGGCACCTTCAAGATGGACTGGGCGCTCGACGGCCCGACGCCGTGGTCCCACGAGGACCCCGCGCGCGCGGCGGTCGTGCACGCGGGCGACAGCCTCGACGACCTCTCGACCTTCACGCGGCAGGTGCGCGCCGGGGCGCTCCCCGAGCACCCCTATCTCGTGATCGGGCAGCAGTCGCTGGTCGATCCGACGCGCGCGCCGGCCGGCCGCCACACCCTGTGGGCCTACTCCCGCGTCCCCTCCTCCATCGAGGGCGGCTGGGCGGACTCGCGCGAGCGCTTCGCCGATCGCATCGAGGCGCGGATCGAGGAGCTCGCCCCTGGCTTCCGGCAGAGGATCATCGCCCGGAAGATCTGGGCGCCGGACGATCTCGAGGCGATGGATGCAAACCTCATCGGCGGCGATCTCGGCGGAGGCTCGGCCGACATCCGGCACCAGCTCATCTTCCGGCCGGTGTTCCCCTATTTCCGCTACCGCACGCCGCTCCGCGGCCTGTATCTAGGCTCGTCCTATGCGCACCCCGGCGCCGGCGTCCACGGCGCGTGCGGGCGCAATGCGGCCCTGGCGGTGCTGGAGGACGAAGGCTAGCGCGCGGCGCATCTTCGTGCGCCACGGGCTCAGCCGCGTCGTTCGGCTCGCTGCGGCGTACTTTCGTATGCCTCACTCGCCCGTCTGGCGGCCGAGCCCGCATCCCACGGACCTGCACCCCGCTCCAGAGGCGCCGCGCTTCGCTACTTCGACCGCGACGACGGGCCGTCCCGGTAGTCGGAGCGCTTCAGGCCGTGGCTCGCGATCTTCTCCTGGAGCGTGCGCAGCGGCATCCTGAGCCGCCGAGCGGCCATCGCCAGGTTGCCGTTGGTGCCGCGGAGGGCATCGAGGATGATCTCCGTCTCCAGACGGTCCATCTGCGCCTTGAGCCCGATCGTCGGCGCGGAGCTGGGCGGCCCTGCGAGCTCGACGGGAGTCCGATCAGGCGGCGGCGTGGAACGTTTGGGCGCCGAGAGGGAGTGGATGCTCTCCGGCAGGTCGAGCGGGGTGATGACATGCCCCCGCGCGATGACGACGGCGCGCTCGATGGCGCTGCGCAGCTCGCGTACGTTGCCCGGCCAGGGGTACTGCTCCAGGAGCGCGAGCGTCTCCGGATCGAGCGAGCGCACGTTCCTGCGGTGCACCTCGCTCGCCTGCCGGAGGAAGCGCTGCGCCAGCGGTCCGATGTCCTCCCGCCGCTCGCAGAGCGGCGGGATGCGCAGCGGCGCCGCGTTGAGCCGGTAGAGCAGATCCGAACGGAACGTGCCCGCCTCGCACATCGCCTCGAGATCGCGGTACGTGGTCGCGACGATCCGCACGTCCACCTCGATCTCCTTGGTCGAGCCGAGACGGACCATGCGACCGGTGTCGAGGACGTGCAGCAGCGCGGCCTGGCAGGAGGGCGGGAGATCGCCGATCTCATCGAGCACCAGGGTGCCGCCCGCACACGTCTCGAAGACGCCCTCTTGCGCGTGGACCGCGCCGGGGAAGGCGTCGGCCTCGTGACCGAAGAGCGTGCTCTCGAGGAGCTGGGCGGGCACGCCGCTGCATCCGACGCGGATCATCTGCATCTTGTGGCGGGGGCCAGCCTCGTGGATCAGCCGCGCGAGCACGTCCTTGCCGGTCCCCGTCTCGCCCTGGAGCAGCACGGGCGCGGACGAGCGCGCGAGGCGCATCGCGGTCTCGAGCACCGGGCGCATCGCGGGGCTGCGCATCACGAGCCCCTCGTCGCCGACCGTGCGCAGCCCACCCACCGGCGTGGATCCTCCCACCAGGTTCTCGATGCTCGGCATCTTTCTCCGCTCCGAGGCGCCACGACGCCCGTCGAGCGCGTCGAGGTTCAGCACCGGCAGCTCGGCGCTCGCGATCACGCGCAGCGACGCCGTGATCTCCCCGAGCATCACCTCGTCGCCGGGCTTCAAGACACCGTGCTCGACGCGCTGCCCGCTCAGGAAGGTGCCGTTCGTGGAGCCGAGATCCTGGATGAGCACGTCGCCGCGCTGGAACGTGAAGCGCGCGTGGCGTCGCGACAGGCTGCGCTCGGGGATCGCGACGTCGGCGCTCGGATCGCGGCCGATGACGACGCCGACCCCCTCGATCAGCCGCACCGTCTCGGCGCCTTGCCGGTGGTAGATGATGAGCAGCACGTGCGGCTGCGTCCCGCGCTCGCGGCTCAGCTGCGTCAACGCATCACGGACCTGCGACATGGCGATCGGGTCCGTCACGCCCAGCTGCGACTCAACCTGGACCTCCTGTGCTCCGAGGTCGTCGTGCAGCATGGATGGCCGTGCGATCTTGGGCTCCACAGGCAAGTCGACGCCAGCGTGGCCTTCCTCAGACGCGCCCGGCTCGCGGACGTCCGGCGAAGATGGAGTCGTCGGAGCGGCCGGACGCGAGTGATTCATGCGTTCTCTCTCATGCGTGCCCGAGGAGCCTCCGGCTCCAAATGTTGGCCCGCGAGCCCTGCTCGCGCTCGTCCCGTTATCCTATGACCATAAGCCAGAGGTTGCCCGGCGCGCAAGGCGCGAGCAGCACTTCGTCGGCGCTGCGGCGGTAAGCTTTGGTTTCTCTGCTTCCTCTGCTTCCTCTGCTTCCTCTGCTTCTGCTTCCTCCTCTCCCTCGCAGCCTCGCTGCCTTTGCCTCTGCTGCCTCTACATCCCAGTTCTTTCTCTTTCGTTTCTGCAGTGTAGCCCTCGGACGCATCCTCTGCAGGCCACCTCGGCGCTCCGCTCAGATCTGGCGCACAACGCGCTCGCCAGAGGCGAGCGATCGCGCGGATGGCTCCTCGGCGCTGCAGTGTGCGCTGAAGCGAGAGCACGGGAGGTCCTCGAGCGATGGGAGCTCCGCATAGCCGCGGGGACCGGCGATCTCGTTGAAGCAGCGCCCGAGCCAGCCCGGAATGACGAGCGCATAGGTGCGCGCAAGCCGTCGAGGATCGTCCAGTGTGCGCAGCATCGCAAGGTAGGTCACTTCTCCATAGGTCGCCTTGAAGGCAGCCGCCTGCTCAGGGCGCGCCAACCAGCTCATGACGCCGGCGCGATCCGCCTCTGGGTGGAACTGGACCGCCTCGACGCCGGGCGCGACCTGCAACCCGAGGATCGCCCGCCCCTTGGAGATGCCGTCACGGCTCTCACGAGCGAGGAGCTGGCCGCCGAGGGAGCTCAGCTGGCGCTCGTCGAGGTTCACCGCCTCCCAGTTGCGGTGCTCGAACGCGAAGAGACGGTCCCCAAACGGCGCCAGCAGCGGGTGTTGCTGGCCGACGGGGGTCGTGTAGATCGGCATGACGCCGAACTTGCGATCGGCGCGGGGCACGACGTCGGCCAGCTTGTAGTGATGGACGACGAGCTCGAACGAGTAGCAGATCGCGAAGAGAGCACGCCGGTGCGCGCCCCCCTGGATCGCCGACTCGACCACGCCGTCCACGAAGCGCGCAAAATCCCGCGTCCAGGGCTCGCCCTCCCCATCAAAGGGAGAGCCGGGCCCCCCTGACGCGAGGTACAGATCGCAGTCCGTAGGGATGGGTGCGTTGGTGTCTCTGGGAGACACCTCGACGACCTCGCAGGATAGGCCCGGATTGCCCGCCTGAACGCGTTCGAAGAACCCCGCGGCGAGCCCGCGTAGACAGCGCATCGCCTGGTTCACGTGGCCATTGTTCATGTCCACGATGCACAACCGCAGCGGCCGGCCGTTCGCGACGGTAGCTTGCCGGCCGGGAGTAGGTGGAAGTGGATTCGAGCTCATCGGAAGGTGACAGTTCGCAGACGTAGACCCCTGCGTTTTTTACCCATACCACCCCGCTGACCTCGCGAAAAGAATGGTTTTCTCCGGTACACCCGTTACACCCGTTGCGCCGGTTACGTCGACTGTTCCCGCTACTTCGGCTTCATCGGCTGATCCCTTTACGTTTACGTCGACCACCTCCGTCACATCCGTCATGTCCGTCACATCCGTTGCGTGTGTCATGCCCATCACACCAGTTATGTCCATTACAGCGGTTACATCCGCTTCAGTTACGTCCGCTACGTCCGCTACATCGATTACGCAGCGGACGATTCGTCACCTTCTGGATGAGACCAAAACTCCTTCCTCGGACCCGCGTTCATGGGAATCCTGTGCGTGATGAACAAACGGAATGGTTCGACCTGTGATCCTCTGACCCGCCGCCATGTGCTGACCGGGCTCGGCGCTGCGCTCGGCGCCTCGGCCTTCGGATGCAGCACCCCAGAGGGCGCGATGTTGCTCGGCGACGCCCCGCCGAGCGCGGGCAGCGCGGACGAGAGCGACGGAGCCGGCGGTGCGGGTGGCTCAGGAGGTGCGCTCGGCTCAGGACAGCCGGAAGGTGGGGAGGCCGGCGGCGCTCCGGATCGGTGCGCAGAGACGGGAGGTCTGAGCCCGGCGGAGCTGCTGGCGCCCATCAACACCATCGTCGTTCTCTGTATGGAGAACCGCTCCTTCGACCACTATCTCGGCTCGTTGCTGCTGAAAGAGGGCCGGCAGATCGACGGTCTGACAGGCACAGAGTCGAACCGAGCGCTCGATGGGACGCGGATCTCGCCCTTCCAGCTCGACAACTTCACGCCCGCCGACCCGCCGCACAGCTGGGACGCTGCCCACACGCAGTGGAATCAAGGGATGAACGACGGGTTCGTCATCGCGCACGCAGGGCCGGACCAGCGCGACGTCATGGGCTATCACGTGCGGGAGCATCTGCCGGTCCTCTACGCGCTCGCAGACGCGTCGACGATCTGCGAGCGCTGGTTCTCCTCGGTGCTCGGCCCGACCTGGCCAAACCGGTTCTACCTGCACGGCGCCACGTCGAGGGGCGTCTCGAGGAACGTGCCGGTCACCGGCTTCACGAGCGTGTTCGAGCTGCTGAGCGACGCAGGGATCTCCAGCAGGAACTACTTCCACGACGTCCCGTGGTGCTCGGGTGCGTACTTCAAATTCAAGGGCGTCTCCGGGATCGAGCGCTTCTTCGAGGACGCGGCCGCGGGGATCCTCCCCTCGTTCTCCGTCATCGATCCCCAGTTCTTCGGCGCCACCGCGAACGACGATCACCCGGACCACGACGTGCAGCTCGGGCAGGTGCTCATCGCCAGCATCTACAACGCGCTGGCGAAGAGCCCCCAGTGGGGCCAGTGCCTCCTCGTGATCACCTACGACGAGCACGGGGGCTTCTTCGACCACGTCGCGCCGCCGTCGACGACGGACGACGATCCCCTGTTCACCCAGCTCGGGTTCCGGGTGCCGTCGATCGTGGCGGGCCCGTTCGTCCGGAGGGGCTGCGCGGTGAGCACCGTGCTCGACCACGCGTCGGTGATCCGCACGCTGGAAGCGCGCTTCGATCTCCCCTCGCTGAACGCGCGCTCCGCCGGCACGAACGATCTCTCATGCTGCATCGATCCGGCGCTCCTCCGCGCTCCTCAGGCGCCGATCCTGCTGCCCGAGATGGACATCTCCCTGTCGCGGCTGCGCTCGCGCACCGAGTCCGGGATCTCTCAGCCGGAGCTGTGGGAGGCCGCGGAGCGCGGGCTCATCCCGCGGCACCTCGATCGCCGGGACGAGGGGCCGGCCATCGCCCGGCGGGTGCTGGCGCACGCCGAGCGGCTCGGCACGGCGAGGCTCAGGGACTGAGGCGCCGGCCAGCCGGCGCCGAGGTCGCCCGGGGGCAGGAGGTCTGATAGAAGCGCCGCCGTGCCGCCCGATCTCAATCCGCCCGCCGCCATACAGGCAGGGACCACGCCGGCGAGCGCAGCCCCGGGCGCGCCCCCGGCGACCAGCGCAGGCCCGCCGGCGGCCGGGCAGGAGAAGGCGACCAGCGCGGCGCGCTCGTCGGCGATGGTCACCGCTGGGATCATCCTCTCGCGGCTCGTCGGGCTGCTCCGCCAGCGGGTGACGGCGCACTTCTTCGGGACATCCGAGCTCGCCGACGTGCTCGCCGCGGCGTTCCGCGCGGGGAACATCACCCAGAACCTGCTTGGCGAGGGGACGCTCTCCGCGACCTTCATCCCCGTCTACGCGCGCCTCCGCGCGGCCGGCGACGCGCGACGCGCGGCGCACTTCGCGCTCTCCGCCCTCGGGATCCTGCTCGTCGCCGCCGCGGCCGCGTCGCTCGCCGGCGTGCTCGCGGCGCCGTGGCTGTCCTTCCTGGTCGCGGCGGGCTTCGACGACGACAAGCTCGCCAGCACGACCCGGATCGTCCGGATCATCTTCCCGATGACCGGCCTGCTCGTGCTGTCCGCGTGGGGGCTCGGCGTGCTCAACGCGCACCGGCGGTTCTTCCTCCCGTACGCCGCGCCCGTCGCGTGGAGCGCCGCCCAGATCGCGGGGCTGCTCGCGTGCGGCGCGTGGCTCGGCATGCGCGGGGAGCCGCTCGCCGAGGCGCTCGCGTGGAGCGCGCTCGCGGGCGCGGCGCTGCAGCTCTCGCTGTTGCTCCCATCGGCGCGCTCGCTGCTCGGCGGGCTCAGGCCGCGCCTCGACGCGCGCGACCCGAGCGTCCGAGAGGCCGGCAGCAAGCTGCCCGCCGCGCTGCTCGGCCGCGGGATCATCCAGGTGTCCGGGCTCGTCGACACGCTCCTCGTGAGCTTCCTCGGCGCCGGCGCGAACGCGGCCTTCAGCTACGCGCAGACGGTCTACCTCCTGCCGATGAGCATCCTCGGCGCCGGCGAGGCCGCGGTCGCGTTGCCCGAGATGGCGCGCGACACGGCCGAAGCCGACGTCGCGCGGCGCAACGAGGCGCTGTCGCGCCGACTCGGGGCGTCGCTCGCGCGGATCACGGTGCTGACCGTGCCGACCACGGCCGTGTTCATGGTGCTCGGGCGGGAGCTCATCACGTTGCTGCTGCAGACCGGGACGTTCGACCAGGAATCGACGGCGAGGGTCGAGCCGCTCGTGTGCGCCTACGGCCTAGCGCTGCTCGGGAACGCCGCCGGGCGCGTGCTGATCACCGCGTCGTTCGCGCTGGGGGACACGAGGACCCCGGCCCGCTACGCGCTCTATCGCGTGGTCGTCAGCACCGCCGTCGCGCTCCTCCTGATGCAGTGGCTCGACGTGCTCGGCGTGGTGCTCGGCGCCGTCATCGCAGGATGGGTCGAGGCGATCGCCCTCGGGCGCCGCGTGCGGCGCGAGATCGGCGGGCTCGGGCTGGATCAGATCCGGATCGGCCGCGTGGCCTTGCTCGCGGCGATATCGGTCGGCTGCGGCGCCGCGTTGAAGGCGGCGCTGCCCGAGGCGGTGGCCTCGGCGCCCTGGGGTGCCGCGCTCATCCTCGCTGCGTCCGGCGGCGCCTTCGCCGTCGCAGCGCCTGCGCTCGGGCTCTTCAGCCTGAAGTCCCTCCTGCGCCGGAGGTGATCACGGGCGGCGCCGCGCGCGCACGGCGCTCCGCGTGCGCACGGTGCCACGCGACGTAGCGCTCGACGAACGCGCGCTGCACGGGGCGCAGCGCGACGCGCGGACGCCGTCGCTCGATCAGGGCGAGCGCCTCGCCCACCTCGACGCCGCCGCGGGTGGCGAGGTAGCAGAGCGCGAGCGTGACGCTCCTGCCCACGCCGCTCGCGCAATGGACGTGGACACGGTGGCCAGCGACGATATGCCGCTCGAGGAACGCCACGCCGCGCGCGGCCTCCTCGAGCGTGGGAGCGCACATGTCCCAGCAGGGGATGCGCAGGTACTCGACCCCCGCCGCGCGCAGCGCGAGCACCGGATCGTACAGCTCGCGCGACACGTTGATCACGGCGCGGACGCCGAGGCGACGAAGCTCGACGACGTCGCCTGGAAGAAGGAACCCCCCGATCAGGAGGTTCGGGCTCACCCACGTGCGCCACGGGTGCCGCGGCCGGAGCGACGCGGAGGCGCGGCGCAACGCCAGGAATGCATAGAAAACGAGGGCATACGGCGCGAGCAGGAGGAACACCACCGCAGGGCGAAAGCGCACGCGCACCTCATGGCGTCGACGCTCGCTTCGCGCCAGCGGCCTGGCGGCACGCGCGCCGATGACGCACGCCCACGACACGCGCGCCGAGCGCACCGACGATGCGCAGGCGACGCCACGGAACTTGGCCCAGCGCGCGCGAACCGGGCATGCATCGGCAGATGCCGCTCGCTTCCTTGCCGACGGATCTCTCCCGCTCGGTCTCGCCTCCGCGCCTCCGGACGCCGCTGCCCTGCGCGCCACGGCGCCTCGACGGCGGCCCCCGCTCGCGACGCGTCGATGGGCGGCTCGCAAGCTTGCTCGTCGCGCTGACCGTGTGCGGATGCAAGCCGGCAGGCGCGGCGGTGGAGCTGTCGAAGGAGGGGGCGAGCGACGATGCGCTCGAGGTCGCCGCGCTGCCAGCGGACGGCCCCAAGCTGGTCGCGCTTCGCGCAGGGACGCCCGTGCTCGCGCGTCCGCAGGCGGGCGCACGCAAGCTCGGCGAGCTCTATCCTGGCGCCGCCGTCGTGAGGTCCTCGGAGCCGTACGGACGCGCGGGGTGCAGCGGCGGTTGGTATGCGATCCGCCCTCGCGGGTTCGTCTGCGTAGGCGACGGCGCGACGCTGAACACCGACGTGCTCGCGCTCCTGCCGGCTCTGCCCGACACGTCGCGGCCCCTCCCCTACCGCTATGGCCGCGCGCGAACCCAGGGCGCTCCGGTGTATTTCGGGGTGCCCAGCCGCGAGGAGCTGCAGCACGCCGAGCCGGATCTCGATCGCCATCTCGAGCGTGTGCAGCGCAGCGACGCGCAGCTCGGCGCGTCAGCCAACGACGTCCCGCTGGACGCGCGCGGCGTCTCCTCCGGGCCCCCGGTGCTGCTGCCGCGAGGCGACGGCATCGGCGAGGACGGGCGCAGGACCGAGGCCGGATACTTCCTCTTCCCCATCGCCGACGCGATCGCGCCGCTCCCGCCTGTCGTCGCGCTCGGCATCGACATCGACGGAACGGGCGGCGCCCGCGTCGATCTGCGCGCCGCGCTGAAGACGGTGGCGCTGCGCAAAGGCAGCGGGGTCGCGATCACCCGCACGTTCACGGCGGGAGCGAACGACGGACGCAGGTTCGGCGTGACGCCGGAAGGACGGCTCGTCCCGACCGACCGGCTCCAGGCCGCGCTCGGATCACCGTGGCACGGCCTCGACGTCGAGAAGCTCGGGCTGCCTGTGGCGTTCGTCCATCGCCACGACGTTCACACGTGGTCGCTCAGCCGCGGCAAGGCAAACGCGAACGACGAGGAGCTCGAGCGCCACACGGGCGTGCCGCTCACGGGCAGGTTCAGGACGGTGGACGGCGTCCGCTTCGAGGAGGCGCGCGACGGCTTCTGGATGCGCGCGCAGGACCTTGTCGTCATCGTGCGTCGCACCAAGCTCCCCGACTTCGCCAAAGGCACGCAGCGCTGGCTCGACGTCAGCGTGGTGAACCAGACCCTGACGGCCTACGAGGGGCAGAAGCCCATCTACGCCACGCTGATCTCGTCCGGACGCGATCAGCTGCGCGACCCTGAATCGACCGCGTCCACCGCGCGCGGCACCTTCCGCGTGCGGAGCAAGCACGTCACGCGCAACATCGATCCGCGCGAGGTCGCCGACAGCTTCGACGTCACCGACGCCCCGTGGGTGATGGACATCGCGCCGAGCCAGGCGATCACCGGCATGTACTGGGGCGCCGGGGTCGGCGAAGCACAAGGCTTCCACGACATCGCGCTGACGCCCATCGATGCGCGGCGCATCTTCCTGTGGGCCGAACCGGAGCTCCCCGAAGGCTGGCACGCTGTGTACAGCAACGACGAGGAAGGAACCCTCGTTCACGTGCGGCCTTGATGTTCACGCAGCCACCGCTGGCCCTCCGAGGGAGGCCAGCGGCCGACTGTCACCATTGCTGGTGCCGAAGGAGGGAATCGAACCCCCGACCCGGCGCGTATGAAACGCCTGCTCTAGCCAGCTGAGCTACTTCGGCAAAAGTGAGGGCGGACTAGTACCGCCCCGTCTCTGCTCTGTCAAGCAAGGTCGTGCGCGTTGCGACGCGTGATCGTCGCGGTCATCTCCGACTTCTCGGTCATCTCGGTCATCACAGTCATCCCCAAAGATGGCTCGGGGTCACCGTTCGCGCTCTCGGTGCTTCGGCAGGACCGCGGGGTTCCTCGCCTCGAACGGCATCGACCACCGGAAGCTCTCGCCGAGCTCGGGCGGCACCGGGGGGTACGGCGAACCGCGCAGCACCGCGCGCCGGCAGTTCTCATCGAACTCGGGGATGCCGCTCGGCCGCGTCACCGACGCGCTCCCCACGGTCCCATCCGCGCGGATCACGAAGGTCACGATCACGGTCCCCTGAAGCCCCTCGCCTGCGGCCCACTTGGGAAACGCGTCGGCCCACAGCGGGTGCAGCTTGGCCATGACCTGCCTCATGTAATGGCTGCGCCTGCGATCGAGCGGATCGTTGTCGAGCAGCCGCCCGCGCCCTGAGCCGAGCGCGCTGGAACGCGCACCGCGGCCCGCCACGCTACCCGCGCCGGTCGCGCCCGGTCCTGCCTGTCCGCCTGGCCCGAACCCACGCGCCCCTCCGGCCGAGCTGGCGTGAACGAGCGACTGGATCGCCGTCGCCACCTCCTGCTCGCTGTCCACCGTGTCGTTCGGGTGCCCCACGGCGTCGGCGGGGACGGATGGCGTGCCCACCGCGACCATCGGCCGCGCCAGCGGAACCGCCGCGCTCTCGCGGTGATCCTCGCCGGGCCGCCCGTCGCGAACGCCCAGCCCCGCGGACGCGCGCTCGCCTCCCTCGACGGCACCGCCTGTGGCGCGCGGGCTCGCCCCCAGGGAAAGCGTCGCGTCGCGCGCAGCGGACGCGTCGGTCGCGCCGTCGATGCCTGCAGGCTGGGCCGCAGCGCCGAGCTTACCGCCGCGACGCTGGGGCGCGCCTCCATCGCGCGCCCCGAGCGACGGATCGCGCTCGGCCGACGTGCGTCGCTCGGCCCGACGGCCTACCCGCCCCCCCGCGAGGAACGTGAGCTCCATGGGCTCCCGGCTGGCGCGCCAGTCCTCGCGCGATGCGCGCTGGGACGACGAGCGGATGCGCTGGATCTGGCTCCTGTCGAGGCGCGAACGGATCTCTGGAGACAGAAAGGTCGCGTCGTCCCTGTCGGCGAGGTTCAACGCAGGCAGCTCCGCCGCGTCGGTACCGCCACGCCCGCTCGTCCCCGTGTCCGGCCGCGGTGCGTCTTCCCCTCCGCCGCGCGAAAGTCGGACGGCCAGCTCGGACGCGGTCGCCGCCGCGCGGTCGAGCGTGCCGTCCGTGACGACAGGCAGCTCGATCTCGATCGGCGCGCTCATCGGGGCTGGCGACCCGACCGTCCGCGCGCGCGCTACGTCCCGTGCCGAGAACGAGCCAGCGACGACCAGCGCGCCTGCGCCCACCAGCCCTGCGTGGGCCGCGACGGAGAGCGCCCACGCGGAGGCGATCCGGCGACCGTCGCGAGACCTCTGCGCCATCGTGCTGTCACTATGCCTCGAAACGTGCCTGGGGCGAGCCCGCAGGCGCGGACCCGCGCGCGCTCGTCTCAGCCGGTGAGCGCGCCGTCCTGCGGAAGCCGCAGCCGCCTGCGGGTGTTCTCCGCCGTGCGCGCGGCAAGCGCCTCGAAGGGCTCGCCCCGGAGCTCCGCGACGAAGCGCGCCGTGTGCAGCACGTGCCCTGGCTCGCACCGTTTCCCCCGGAACGGCACCGGCGCGAGGTAAGGGCTGTCCGTCTCGACCAGGATCCGATCCGCCGGAGCCCAGGCGGCGACCTCCTGGATCGCGCGCGCAGTCTTGAAGGTCACGATGCCCGAGAACGAGAGGTCGAAATCGAGCGCGAGCGCCCGCTCGGCGAACGCGCGATCCTCGGAAAAGCAATGGATGATGCCGCCGACGTCGCTCGCCTGGGCGCGCTCCAGGATCGCGAGCGTGTCTTCTGGCGCCTCGCGCGTGTGGATGACAATGGGCTTTTCCACCCTCCGAGCGAGGGCGACGAGGTCGGCGAAGACGCGCTGCTGTGTGTCCTTCGGCGAGTGCATGTAGTGGTAGTCGAGGCCGATCTCGCCGACGGCCACGACCTCGGGCAGGCGCGCGAGGACCTCGAGCTCCGCGAGCATCCGGTCGTCCAAGGCAGAGGCATCGTGCGGATGGACGCCGACCGCGGCGTGCACGTCGGCGCGCCGCGCCGCGAGCGCCGCGGCGAAGCGCGCCGCGGAGAGATCCGCGTCGACGCCGACGACCACGAACGCGTCCACGCCGGCGGCCCGCGCGCGGTCCAGGACGGCGTCCGCTCCTTCGCGAAAATGACGCGGATCGACGTGGCAGTGGGAGTCGATGATCATGCTTCGCTTCAGGTGACGAGCTCAGCGAAGCGCGCGCGGAGCAGCGCGCTCGCGGCGTCGAGCGCGCAGCGGTCGCAGTAGCCCATCCCGCGCAGCCGCTCGAGCGCGCGCGTCGCGTTCCTGCGCTCCTCCTCGCGCAGCTCGCCCCAGCCCTTCTCGGACTTGCCGTCGCTCTGCGCGTCGCGCAGGAGCGCGACGAGATCGCGAACCAGGAGCGCCACGCCCTTGCGCCGCTCCGTGAACACCGCCTCCCGCAGCTTGCGGATCTGCTGCGGGAACACGACCGCGTTGACGATCTTCTGCCCAGGGTGGTCGATGGCCCATGCCGCGATGGCCGAGATCAGGCCGCGCCGGTGATCGTCGTGCTTCGTGCGGACCCCGAGGAGCGCCTCCACCTCGCGCATCATGCGCTCGTCAGGGTTCTCGAAGTCGCCGGTGTGCGGGTTCCTGATCTTCTCCCCCTTCACCCAGACGCCGACGTGGGAGACGTACCGATCGAACAGCTCGGCGTAGCGCGTCTCGTCGACGAGGCCGCTGGCCGTCCGCATCTCCTCCTCGGTCGTGTCGAGCAGGCGCGTGCGCACGACCTCACGGAAGAGCCGGTGATCGTGGTAGCCGCCCGCGAGCTGCTTCTCCTTGAGCCAGTCGTACTCCGCCTGCCGCTTGCAGAGCGCGTCGAGCTCCGAGAGCACCGCGAACGGGGAGAGGCACGCGTGGTCCTCGCTCTGCGCCGCGTCGAGCAGGAGCGTCCGCACCTCCCGCGGCGAGACGCCGAGGCGCCCCTCGAAGTCCACGGACGCGTCGCTCTCGTGGTAGATCGCCTCGATGCCCGCGCGCAGGACCTTCTGCGCCTCCGCGTCGAACCGCTCCGGCGCCGTGCCCGTCGCGAACAGCTCCATCTTCTCGACGGCCGTGAGGCTCGAGACGAGCGGCGCGAGCGCGTCGGGGTACCGCTTCGCCTCCGGCTGCCGCATGCGGGTGAGCACGGCGAACTGCGCGGCGACGCGCGTCGCGTGCGGGGCGACGTGGCGGGTCACGAACGGGACGATCTGCGTGTCGTAGATCGCCTGCTCGTCGGGGTAGCTCCGGAGGTAGGGCGCACGCAGGAGCTCGAAGCGCCCGCGGAAGCTCGGGAACTCCGGGTGCTCCCGGAAGGCGTTGAGGTGCACGTCGTTGGCGCTTCCGATCATCACGACGTTCGTCTGCACCGTCTGCTGCGGCAGGCTGACCTCCCCCGTCTCCAGCGTGAGCTGGAGGTACCGGAAAGCGTCGAGCGGTCGCTTGAGGAGATCGCTGAACTCGAGCACGCCCCCGGCGGCCTCGATGAGCTCACCGTGCGCCTCGAAGAGCGTCGTCGCCTGGAGCGAGGTCGGGAGCGAGGCGAGCGAGCGATCTGCCGTGATCTGCCGCTCGCCGGCGTCGACCGAGAGCTCCGGGCCGATCGTGACGGCGCCGACGCGGTAGCGGCGGGAGATGAAGTACCGCTCGACCTGGACGTGCCGCAACGTCTCGACGAGCGAGCCGCCGCTCGCCACGAGGAGCGCCTCGAAGACCTGCTGGTTCTTGTGGGACAGCTTGCCGCTCATCAGCCACTCGGGCGGCGGCTCCGTCGCGCCGGCGTCCTCGTAAAGCTTCAGGATGAGCGCCCGCCGCTCGCGCACCGGGAGCAGGAACAGCGGGTGATCCCTGAGCTCGATCACGAGCCGGGCGTCGATCTGATCGTCCTCGAGGTGGGCGTAGCTCGTGCCGTCCGCGGCGCTCGCCTTCACGTCGCCGCCGAAGCCGATCGAGCCGCGCATCGTCTTGCGGCTCGGGAACACCCAGTGGAAGCGGTACACGGCCCCCTCATCGAGGGTCGAGTAGTGCTCCAGGGCGCGCAGGATGCAGGCGGCGAGCGTGCTCTTCGCCGAGCCGTTCGGCCCGTGCATCAGGACGAGCCTGTTGGCCCTGCCCTCGCGCACGAAGTTGCAGAGCACCCGGTAGACCTCGGCCTGCAGCTCTTCGTGGCCGATCAGCGCGAAGTCCCGCCCGTGGTACGAAGCCGCGGCCGGCGCGCCCTGCTGCGCGGGCTCGGTTGCGGGCAGCTCCCACGGCAGATCGAAGAGCTGGAACCGGGTCAGCTCCCCCCAGGGCTTCTTGATCGTCCGCGTGCCGAAATGGTCGAACATGTCGCGGACGTAGCGAGCCGCGTCGCGTCCGAAGCGGACCGGATTGGAAGCGAAGAGCTCCAGGTACTGCTGGAAGGAGAGGACCCGCTGCTCTTCGTTGAACCGCCTGGCCATCGAGGAGGCGATGGCGTCGAGCTCGGAGAGGGCCTTTCGAGCCCGCTCAGCCGCACTGCCTTGGACCGTCTGGCTGGGGCCGACCTCGCTGGGCTGGCCCCCCCGGTAACCGGAGGTGTCGTTGTTCACGTGAGGCTGAGTTTACCGTTCCGCCTACTGCACGTCGACGACCGCCTCGAGCTCCTGCTTCTGCATCAGGCAATTCGCGGCGCTGCAGATGCTGAAGGAGAGCACGCCCGCCACCTTGGTCTTGCCCTTCTTGGCCGCCACGAACGGGACCTTGAGGACGCCCTTGGTCTCCTCGAACGCGCCGTCCTCGCGCTTGAGCAAGGGCTTCGGGTACGAAACGCCCTCGGCGGCCGCCTCGGTGACCTTGAACTTGATGGGGTATTTGTCGTTGATGTGGTAGTCGCCCTTAGACAGGAGCGACACCTCCACGAGCCCCTCCTGGCCGGCCTTGTACGTCCCTGTCGGCTTCATTTCGAGGGTGTAGACCGCATCCTCGACCTTCGATTTTCCGCCCTGGGGTGGGGCTGCAGGTGCTGCCTCGGTGGCGCCGCGAGAGGTCGCCGCTTCGCTCTGGCTACAGCCGAGGACGGGGAGCCCGGAGAGCGCGATCAGGCACATCGCGGCGGAGAGGGGCTTGCCGGTCCGAGTTGAAGGATGAGTGCTCATGGTCAACACAAATAACACAGCGGCGGCGCCAGCGCGAACGCCGGGCCCCGGCGCCCAGGACGATGGCGCACTGAACCGGAGCGCGCGCACGCCTTACGCCGCCGCCGCCGCCGCCGCGCGTAAGGCGCAACGTCGCACGAGCGCACGGCCCGGCGCCGCCGTCAGCGCGAAATCAGCAGCGCGACGAGCGCACAGAGCAGCACTGCCGCGCCGGCCACCGCGGGGATGACCCACCGCGGCAAGCGCTGTGGCACGCCCATCACGATGTCCTCGGCGAACGCCTCGGAAGCGTCCGGCGAGGGCGCGATGGCCGCGGCGGCGATCGACCCGCCGCTCGCGCCGGCGGGGACCGCGCCCACGCTCGCCGAGGCATGCGGCTGGCGGGCCAGGACCGACGGCAGCGCGGCGCGGATCCGGGCCGCGAGCTCCTTCTGCGGTAGGTACGCCCAGTCGCGGTGCGACCCCGCGAGGCCGTACGCCTGACCCACGCGATCGGCGAGCAGGCCGACGGAGGGCAGGCGCGCCTCCGGGCTCTTCATGAAGGCCTCCTCCATCACCGGATCGAGCGAGGCCGGCGCCCCGTACGCCTTGCCCGCCACGCTCGGAGGCAGCGGATTATTGCCCATGATGGCCACGAGGATCATCGGACCGGTCGGCGCGTGGAACGGGACCTGCCCCGTGACGCACTCGAACACGATCGCCGCGACCGACCAGACGTCGGCGCGATGGTCGAGCGCGAGCAGCCCCTGCGCCTGCTCGGGGGACATGTAGAAGGGCGACCCGATCGTCGTGCCGACGACGGTCAGCTTCTTCGCGCCCTCGCTGTTGTCGCGCACGCTGCCGAAGTCGAGGATCTTCACCATGTCGCCGTCGTGCGTGCCGACCAGGAAGATGTTGTCCGGCTTGAGATCGCGGTGCACGACCTTGCGCTTGTGCGCCTCCTCGAGGCCGAGCGCGATCTGCGACAGCATCCGCACCAGGCGCTCGGGGGGCAGCACCTTGTCGCGCTTGAGGACCGTCCGGAGCTCCTCGCCCTCGAGGTACTCCATGACCAGCGCGAAGCTGTGGTCCTCGGTCTTCTCGAAGGCGAGCACGTCGACGATCTGTTCGTGGGGCAGCGACGCGCTGACCTCGAACTCGCGGTGAAAGCGCTCGACGCTCACCTCGTCGAGCGCGACCTCGGGGTGGAGGATCTTCAGGGCGACGCTGCGGCCGGTCCGAAGATCGAGCGCCTGGTAGACGCGCCCCATGCCCCCGTCGGCGACGATCCGCCAGATCTGGTAGCGCCCGCCGCAAAGGGTCGCGCCGACGCGCCTGTCCTCCGGGTGGACCGGCGGCGCTACCTCAGCGACCGGGATGAGGCGCTGCCCGTCGACGGGACAGAAGCCGCTGTCGTGCGAGAAGAGCCTGAAACAGGCGGAGCACGTCTTCAAGCCGCACCCGGGATCAGGCGCGGGAGGGGTCCGCGGCCGGCGTGCTGCCCGTCGCGGGCTCCGGCGGCATGTAGTAGAGGATCCGGTTGCAGTTCGGGCACCGCTCGAACTCCTCCTGGCGGCGCATCTTCTGGAACATCATCGGCGGCACGGACAGGTGGCAGCCGAGGCATGTGCCGTCGTAGGTGCGGGCGATCGCGACGGGCCTGCGCGTCCGGATCGACTCGTAGCGGCGGTACAGGACGACCGGCAGCTTGCCGACCACCTGCTCGCGCGCCTCGGCGCGCTGGGCGCGCTCGGCCTCGAGCGCGGCCAGCGACGCCTGCGTCCCCGGCGCGCTGCCGTCGATCGCCCCCGCCAGATCGACGCGCTTCGCCTCCGCCACATCGATCGCCGAGCGCGCCCCCTCGGAGGCCGAGTTCAGCCGCTCGATCTCTTCCTCGCGATCGCGGTGCAGCTTGCGCAGCTCCTCGATCTCGCGCTGCGCCGCGTTGGACTCGCGCTCGTTCCGGGAGCGCTGCAGCTTCTCCCGCGAGCGCTCGATCTGGCTCGACATCTGTCGGAGCTCGACGACGAGCTCGGAGCGCGTCTTCTCCATCGCCGCCAGGGTCTCCCGATCGCCCTTCAGCCGCTCCTCTAGCCGCTTCAGGTCGGACCGCATCCCTTCCAGGCTGCCGCGCTGTTTGTCGAGCTGCTCATCGATGCGGCGGATCTCGCTGTCGATGGCCGACAGCTCTTCGAGGAATGCGATCTGCTCGCGGATGCTCACGTGCTTCCTTGTCTCCTTCTGTTTCGTGGCTTTCGTGGGCCCACCTGGACTCGAACCAGGAACAGCCCGGTTATGAGCCGGGGGCTCTGACCGATTGAGCTATAGGCCCTGGTACAAGGGCGAACCCCCGATCGGGGCCGCCCACTTTCGCACCGGCGGACAACGTAGTCCAAGCGGCGCGCAGTTGGAAGGGGAGCGGTTCGGCCGGACCGGGTTCGACGATGGCGCCACGGCGGTCAGGGGTGGCTCGGCCGTGAGGGAAGCCCGTTCGCGGACCGGGCGCAGCGCGAGGGGGGCCTCGCCGGGCATGGCGCAGGGACATTGCGCCGGCGCGCGCGGTCAGTCCAAGCCAGAGGCCACGCCAGAGGCCCGGGCTGCGGCCCCTCACGGCCCCTGCCGCCCGCCCGGATCGACCATCGGGCTGCGGCGTGGGATGCGCGCTGTCTTGGCCGCCGGGGTCACGGCCTTGCCCCCGTCGAGGGCGTCGGAGCAGCACCGGAACCCGACCTGATAGAAGCGGAACCACCGGTTGTGCGTCGACGTGACCGGGCGGCATCGCGAGCGGATCGGCCCCCAGTAGCCGCCTTTCAGCGTCGATCGAAACGGCTTCTCGTCCAGCGTGCCGAGCTCATTGTTCACCCACTCGTCGACGTTGCCGGTCATATCGCGCACGCCGAAGGGGCTGACGCACCGGTGCATCTCCCCGGACGCAACCCGGCGATCGAGCCGCTCGACCTCCGCCGAGATCTTCCATGGGTCAGCGAACGTCTCGAGCACCGGCATCGAGATCTTCTTGTCGATGTTGCAGGCTTCGGGATCGCGAGCGATCCCGTAAGGATAGGGCCACATCTGCGGCCCCTCGCACGCGAACTCCCACTCCTCGCCGGAGCAGAGCCGCTTGCCCTCGATCTCGCAGGCGCGCTTCGCCTCCAGCCAGTTGACCATCACCACCGGGCGGACGCCCTCGATGTTCGGGTACTCGAAGACGTCGATGCAGAAGCGCCGGTGCTGGAGGCGCCCCTCGCAGAGGACCTCCGGCTCGAACCGCGCGCAGATGTCCTTCTCCTCGTCGATGTAAGCGGCGCAGTGGTGCCCGACGTACGGGCAATAAATGCCGTCGACGAGCACCATCCCGCCGAGGCACGCCGCGCGGCTCTCCGGGTCGACGCGCACGTACGCAGGCAGCGGCGGTGGCGCCGGAGGCGCCACCGCGGGCGCGGGCGGGGCCGGCTCTGGCGGGGCGATGCTCGCAGCCGGGGCTGCGCTCGCCGCGTCGGGCGGCCCAGGCGGCCTCTGGAAGCGGGGAGCAAAGAGGAGCGCGCTCACCAGGGCGGCGACGACGAGGGCGGCGATGAAGGCGATGCGCTCGCGCATGTCAGTCGTACACGCCGTCCTTCTCGCGGTCGCGCTCGATGAAGGGCCGCGGCGGCGGCGTGACGACGCCGTCGACCGTGTCCGCGCAGCAGCGGAAGCCGACCTGGTAGAACTTGAACGTCGGCCCGTGCCCTCCGGTCGTGAGGCGGCAGGTGTTCCGAACAGGACCCCAGTAGCCGCCGTTGAGCGTGGCCGGGCGCGACGTGCCCGGATCGTCGGCGAGGTTATCGGTCCACTCGTCGACGTTGCCGGAGAGGTCGTACGCCCCGTAGGCGCTGATGCAGTTCGGGTGCGATCCGATGGGATCGGCCTGCCACAGCCGGGCGATCTCGCCCTCGCGGGTCGCCTCGTCCACCATGGCGTCGATGTCGAACTCGATCGCGGCGCGGTCGATGTTGCAAGGGCTGGGCGTGCGCACGAAGCCCCAAGGATACGGCAGGCGCTTCGGTCCTTCGCAAGCGAGCATCCACTCGGAGCGCCGGCACAGCCGCCTGCCGATCGAGGCGCAGAGCGACTTCGCTTCGTACCAGTCGACGTAGACGCGCGGGAGCTCGCCCACCCGGTTCGGCCACTCGTGGCGGTCGACGCAGAAGCGCCGGTGATCCACCGGAGCCCGACAGCGGGCGCCGCGCCCGTACTCGGGGCAGCCATGGCCGGCTCCATCGCCGCTGCGGGTGCAGACATACGGGAGGGATGGACAGAAATCGCCCTCCACGAGGCTCATGTCGGCGGGGCACGCAGCGCGCGCCACCGGATCCGCCGCGAAGGGATCGACCAGCGGGGCCGCCGCGGCGGCCTGCAGGCTCGCGCTTCGCGGAACCGGGGCCGCATCGGGAGGCGAGCCCGGAGCGGGCGCTGCTACCTCCTCCTGACCAGCGGCCGTGGCGGGTGCAGGCGTGGACGATGCTGGTGCCGCGGGCCCGGCAGAACGCGCCGCAGCGGGGCCGGGCTCGGAGCGCCCGGACGGAGAGGGCGGCGCGAGCAGCAGCGCGTCGAGCTCAGGGGCGTACCGCGCAAGGAGCGCGACCACGCCGAGCGCAGCGCCGGCGCCGACCGCCATCAGGACACTCCTTGCACGCGCTTCCACCTGCGCGCCCTCTCATAGTCCAGCTCGCAGCCCAGCGACGTGAGAAGAATTGCAAGACAACCGGAAGACCTGGCGCGCGCGGTGCGGTGCGGGGCGTCGCGGGCGCGGCGCGCGACGGGGCGGGACCACAGGGGAAACAGGGGCAACAGAGCCAACTGAGCAGCGAGCGGCGAGCAGGAGCGGCGCCACGCCCGCTTCCGTGTGTGATAGCTCTCCGGTTCCCCCTATGGATCGACTGGTCGTTCGAGGCGCCCGGCAGCACAACCTCAAGAACGTCAGCGTGTCGCTTCCGCGCGACCGCCTGGTGGTGATCACCGGCCCGAGCGGCTCGGGCAAGTCGTCCCTGGCGTTCGACACCATCTACGCGGAAGGGCAGCGCCGCTACGTCGAGTCGCTCTCCGCCTACGCGCGGCAGTTCCTCGAGCAGCTGTCCAAGCCAGACGTCGAGTCGATCGAGGGCCTCTCGCCCGCCATCGCGATCGAGCAGCGCGCGCTGGCGAAGAGCCCGCGCTCGACCGTCGGCACGGTGACCGAGATCTCGGACTACCTCCGCCTGCTCTTCGCGCGGGTCGGCACCCCGCACTGCCCCGCGTGCGGCAAGCGGATCGAAGCCCAGACCGTGCAGCAGATCGTCGACCGCATCCTCGATTTCGGGGACAAGACGCGGGTCACGATCATGGCGCCCATCGCGCGAGGCCGCCGCGGAGAGCTGAAGCTCGACATCGAGCGGCTGCGCCGGGAGGGCTTCGTGCGAGCGCGCATCGACGGCGAGATCGTCGATCTCGGCGACGAGATCGTCCTCGACCGAACGCGCGCGCACGACCTCGATGTGGTCGTGGACCGGATCGTGGTCAAGGACGGCATCAAGGGCCGGCTCACCGACTCCGTCGAGCTCGCGCTCAAGCTGGGCGAGGGCAGGCTGCTCGTCGACATCTCCAGCGACGGCATGAAGATCGAGCCGCTCTGGATGAGCGAGCGCTTCGCGTGCATCGACTGCGGCATCTCGCTGCCGCCCATCGAGCCGCGGATGTTCTCCTTCAACGGCCCGCACGGCGCGTGCCCGGCCTGCGACGGCATCGGCGCGAGGACCCGCATCGATCCGGACCGCGTCGTCCCCGATCCTCGGCGCACGCTCCGCGAGGGCGCGGTGGTGGCCTGGGGGCGCCGCGGGTCGCTCTCGCTCGCCACGGAGACGGAGCGGGCGGTCAGCGCGCTCGGCTGCGATCCGGACGTCCCGTGGGCGAAGCTTTCGGCGGCGGTGCGGCAGGCAATCCTCGAGGGGAGCGACGCCCAGGGCGCCGGCGGCCGGGGGAAGAAGAGGGCCGCCTATGAGGGGATCATCCCGCGGCTCGAGCGCCTGCTGAGCAGCGGCGAGCCCGCCCTCGCCGACGAGGAGGAGGCCGATCCCGACGAGGACAGCGCCGCGCTCTCCGACGAGATCGGCCGCTTCGTCATCACGCGCGTGTGCGACGCCTGCGACGGCAGGCGCCTGCGCCCGGAGGCGCTCGCCGTGCGCCTCGGGGATCGCAACATCGCGGACGTCGGCACCCTGCCGCTGCGCACGCTGCGCGTCTTCCTCGAGGGCCTCATGCCGCCGAAGGAAGGGGCGCCGCGGGCCTCCGCCGATGGGCAGGCCGCGGGCGAGGCCCACGTCGACGGCGCGCTCGCGCCGCGCGAGCGCGCGATCGCCGAGCCGCTGCTCCGGGCGGTGATCGCCCGCCTCGGGTTCCTCATCGACGTCGGGCTCGACTACCTCACGCTCGACCGCTCCGCGCAGACCCTCTCCGGCGGCGAGGGCCAGCGCATCCGCCTCGCGACGCAGATCGGGGCCGCGCTCGTCGGCGTGCTCTACGTGCTCGACGAGCCCTCGGTGGGCCTGCACGCGCGCGACAACACGCGCCTGCTCGAGGCGCTCAGGCGGCTCGTGGACCTCGGCAACACCGTGGTCGTCGTCGAGCACGACCGCGACGCCATCCTCGCGGCCGACCACATCGTGGACATGGGCCCGGGCGCCGGCGTGCACGGCGGCAACGTGGTGGCGCAGGGCACGCCGGAGGAGCTGAGCGCCGATCCGGCGTCGATCACCGGCCCGTACCTCAGCGGCAAGAAGCAGCTGGCGATCCCCACGAAGCGCCAGCGCCCCGACGGGCGCTTCATCCGCGTCAGCGGCGCGCGGGCCCACAACCTCCTCAACGTCACGGCCGAGATCCCGGTCGGCCTCTTCTGCACGGTCACCGGCGTGTCGGGCTCGGGCAAGTCGAGCCTCATCGTCGACACGCTGCTGCCGGCCGCGAAGAACGAGCTGTACAGGAGCTCCGCCCCGATCGGCGCGTGCGACGGCATCGAGGGCCTCTCGCACATCGACAAGGTCATCTCGATCGATCAAGCCCCGATCGGCCGCACGCCGCGCTCGAACCCGGCGACGTACACGGGGGTCTTCGGGCTCCTCCGCGAGCTCTACGCGGGCCTCCCGGAGGCGAGGACGCGCGGGTACAAGGCGGGCCGCTTCTCGTTCAACGTGAAGGGCGGACGGTGCGAGGCCTGCCAGGGCGACGGCGTGCTCCGGATCGAAATGCACTTCCTGCCCGACATCTTCGTGACGTGCGAGACGTGCGGCGGCCGCCGGTACAACCGCGAGACGCTCGAGGTGCTCTACCGCGGGATGTCGATCGCCGACGCGCTCGACCTGACGGTCGAGCAGGCGATCGACCAGTTCGAGGCGCTCCCCCGCGTCCGGGAGCGGCTCGCCGCGCTCGCGCGGGTCGGCCTCGGCTACATCACCTTGGGGCAGCCCGCGACGACGCTCTCGGGCGGCGAGGCGCAGCGCGTGAAGCTCGCGCGCGAGCTCGCGCGCAAGGCCACCGGCCGCACGCTCTACGTGCTCGACGAGCCGACGACGGGCCTGCACTTCTCCGACATCGAGGTGCTCACCGCGAGCCTGATGAGCCTGCGCGACGCCGGGAACACCGTCCTCGTGATCGAGCACAACCTCGACGTGATCGCATGCAGCGACTGGGTGATCGACCTGGGCCCCGAGGGCGGCGAGCGCGGCGGGACGATCGTCGCTGCTGGCACCCCGGAGGACATCGCGCAGGAGGAGGCGTCATTCACCGGCGCGTACCTGCGCGAGGTGCTCGCAGCGTCGAAGCGTCGCACCCCACAGCAGCCGCGCAGCCGCGCAGCCGCCCGTAAATAGCAGAACGGGCGTGGCCCCGCCCGGTCCGCGCGACGTGGACCGGGAGCAGGAGCGCACGCCCGACGGCGCCGAGGCACCCTCGCGCAAGGAGGCGACCGACGGCCGGCCTCCTCGCGTGGCGCAGCGTCAGCCGTAGTCCTTCTCGACCCTCTCCTGATCCTCTTTGCAGCGGATGCACAGGGTCGTCTCGGGGCGCGCCTCAAGGCGCTTCGCCGAGATCTCCTCCTCACACTCCTCGCACTTGCCGAACGAGCCGTCCTCGATCTTCACGAGCGCCTTGTGGATCTTGTCGAGGAACGACTTCTCGCGGCCACGGAGCCGGAAGGTGAACGACTGCAGGTACTCGCTCGACGCGAGGTCCATCTCGTCAGGGAGATCGTTCGCGTCGAGCATCATGTCCTCGGTCAGCGTTTGCTTGGCCTTCTTGACGATCTCGTCGCGCTTCGTCTCAAGCAGGGTCTTGAACTTTTTCAGCTGGGCCTTGTTCATAGGTCCTCTCGCGTCGAATGCGCCGTTCGGCGCTGCCGTCTGAGCTCCCTGGCGCATGCAAGCCGCGGGGCGCTGACCCCGGCTGCCGGGACTTACGGCTCCGCGACATGTCCGAAGAGGCAGACAACCCCCCGAAATTGCGAGGCGCGGGATTCTAGGCGTGGGGGCCGAGCCCGTCAACGACGCCTCCGTCGTCGGCAGAGATCGCCCGAGCTCACTGCGGCCGACGCCTCTCGATTCGCCATCGGTCGCCATCAAGCACCATCACGCCCGCGACCGACCGCGCGCTGCGGCATCGGTTGGCATCGGTTGTCGGGACAGCGTGGAAAGCATCTGCGGGAAGTCCCCGAGCCACCGGAAAAGGCGGCGGACTTGGCCTCAAACCCGCATGCTCACCCCAGAGCACGCCGGAAATGAGACGCAGCGGACGGTTTGACGAAAGGCAGCTCACGTGGAACAAATTTATCCCATATTGCTGGATTTCGATCAGAACCGAACCCCGGTCCGTCCCCGCGATGCCTCCACGGTGATCGTCCTCCGTGACGGTCGCGCTGGAATCGAGGTGTTCTGCGTTCGCCGCCACGCGAGCTCGAGCTTCATGGGGGGCGCCGTGGTGTTCCCTGGTGGGAAAGTGGACGCGCAGGACGGCGCGGAAGTCTGGACGGATCGGGCGACCGAGCCACCGGCGCGCGCCGCTGCGTTCGCGACGGGCGAGACGCCGGCGCGAACGCTGTGCGTGGCCGCGTGCCGCGAGACGCTGGAGGAAGGGGGCATCCTGCCGACCGATCTTCCGCTGTCCGGCGACGAGGTCGACGCGGTGGGGCGGGAGCTCGCCGCCGGGGCGCCGCTCGATGCGGTCCTCGCGCGGCGCGGCCTGAAGCTCGCGCTCGCGGCGCTCGTCCCGTGGGCGCGGTGGATCACGCCCCTCGCCGAGGCGCGGCGCTTCGACGCGCGCTTCTTCCTGCTACCGCTACCGCCAGGCCAGATCGGGCGACACGACGGGCACGAGACGACGATGAGCTTCTGGGCAGCGCCGTCCGAGGTCCTGGAGCGCGCCGCGCGTGGGGAGATCCTTCTCGCTCCGCCGACTTCACGCACGCTCGAGCTCCTCGCCGCGGTCGCAGACGTGCGCAGCGCCGTGGCGCTCGCGGAACGCCAGTCGCTCTTGCCGATCTGTCCGCGCTTCGTCCCGGGCGATGGGGCCGAGCCGCCCTACCTGGCGCTGCCAGGCGACCCTTCGCACGAGGCCCGCGATCGGCCCACCGAGGGTCCGACCCGTTATGTCCTGCGCAACGGGCGCTTCGTCGCCGAAGAATGCTGCGCACATGGATCCCTGATCCACATCAAACAGGAACGAGAGCCAGATCCACCCGTGCCGACCAGCTTCGACACCCCCCAGACGAATGCCCCCTCCGTGCCGGCGACGCCTGATCTCGAGGAGTGAGCCATGGAAACGAACCCGAAAGAGAACACGACGCAGCCCGAGCTGTTCACCGCGAGCGACGTCGCGCGCTTCTGTCAGGTGGACCTCAAGACCATCCACAATTGGGCGGACAAGGGGGAGATCCGCCACTTCCGCACGCCCGGACGGCACCTCCGTTTCCGGCGGCTGGACGTGCTCGATTTCCTCCGAAAGTACGGCTACCCGATCCCGGAGATCCTCCGGATGGGCAAGCCGAAGGTCGTCGTGGTCGACGACGACCCCTCCGTCCTCGCCGCGCTCCGCAAGACGCTGTCGCGGAGGTTCGACCTGACGACGTTCCAGGATCCGTTCGACGCGCTCGTCGCGGTGGGCAACCTCCAGCCCGACGCGCTCATCCTGGACATCATGATGCCGGGCCTCGACGGCGTGCGCTGCCTGGAGCGGCTCCGCTCCATCGACGCGACCTCGCACATCCGCTGCATCGTGTACTCGAACCACGAGGACATGAAGAAGAACGCGACCGAGGCCGGCGCCTACGACTTCATCAAGAAGGGCGAGGCCGGCGAGCTGCGCGACTCGCTCGAGCGGCTCATGGGCCTCGAGCGAGGGTGACGCCTGCGCGGGCGACGCCCGCGCAGGCCAGCGGCACCCCTCACTTGCCCTCGCGGTAGGCGCGGATCGCGTTCACGATGGCGTCCGCCATCTTCTGCCGGAAGTCGGCGGTCGCGAGGCGAGCCTCGTCCTCGGGGTTCGAGATGAACGCGGTCTCGAACAGCGCGGCCGGCATGTCGGCGCCCGCGAGGACGAAGAAGCCCGCGCCCCTGACGCCCTGATCCTTCGTGTCGGGGTAGCGGGGCGAGAGCGAGGCGAGCGACGACCGCTGGAGGAGCTCGGCGAAGTGGCGCGAGCGGGCCGCCATGTCGCCGACGTTGAGGTTCGACAGGATCGCCGCCACCTCGAGGCGGGCGCCGAGATCACCTGGGTCCACGCCCTGCCCTGCCCGCCCGGCGCGGGCGGCGTTCTCGCGCGCCGCGAGCTGCGCCGACGTCGCCTCGCCGTCGTGAGGGGCCGCGAGCGAGAACGTCTGGACCCCACGAGCGCGGCCGTTCTCGCTCGCGTTGCAGTGGATCGAGACGAACAGGTCGGCGTGGAACGCGTTCGCGCGCGCGGTGCGGAGCTCCAGCGGGACGTAGGTGTCGCTGTCCCGCGTGAGGAGCGTCTCGATCTTGAGCTCGCGCGCGAGGAGCGGGGCGACGCGGTGGGCGACGTCGAGCGTCACGTCCTTCTCCTTCAACCCGGTCGGGCCGACGGCGCCGGTGTCGTTGCCGCCGTGCCCCGGGTCGATCGCGACGCGCCGGACCTCTCGCGCGCCGCCGGGGTTGTCCTTGTCATCGCGCAACGGAGGGCGGGTGCTCACGTCGACGACGATCCGGAACGGATCGGGGAGGTAGAAGATCCGGCGGTGCAGGTTGGCGGCGAGATCGAGGACGACGCGCGTTCCATCCGGCTGGACGCCGACGCGCACGCGCCGCAGGACGCCGCCGACCTCGATCTCCCTCGCGATGCCGCGCGACGTCGCCCTCGCGATGTCGACGAACACGCGCGCGTCCTTGCCGGCGCTCTCGTCCGCCGCGAGCGTGCCGACGTCGAACGTCGTCGGCGCGGAGAGCTCGACCACGACGCGCGCCCCTTTGTCCGAGCCGTGCCGCTCGATCGAGGTGATCTTCACCGGGCCGGTGGGCGCGGCCGGCGCCCGGGGGGCGACGATGACGTCGCCGGTGGCTTCGGCGGTCGTCACCTGCACCGGCGCCGCGCCCGCGGAGCTCGCGGGCGCGGCGGAGGAGCCCGGCGCCGGCCCCGATGCGAGCGCGAGCGCGACGCCCTCGACCCGGTGTCCTTCCTGCTCCAGCGCGCGCAGCGCATCCCCGCTCGGCCGGTAGGCAGCGGCTTGCGCGAGCGCGAGCGCGAGCGCGCCCAGGCACTGCGAGCGCGGCGCGCCGCCGGACGGCGCGGGCGGGGCGAGGGCCGCGTAGCGCCGCGAGACCAGGTAGAGCTCGCGGTACGCGACGGCCGCGTCGTGAGCGAGCTCGCCGGCGAGCAGCGCGCGGCGGCGCTCGGCCTGGCACGCGCGCTCGACGTGGGCCGGATCGGCCGAGGCGCGGAAGGCCGTCGCCGCCGCGCTGTAGAGCTCCATCGCCTCGCGCGCGTCGGTGACCGCCTGATCGAGGCGGAAGAGCCGCACGCGAAGGTCGCCGGCCAGCTCCGCGAGCGAGGCCGCCTGCGCCGGCGCCCCGGCGCGCGATGACGCGATGGCGACGGCATCGGCGAGGGCGACCGTCTCGGCGCGGGGTGGGAGGAGCGCAGCCGGATCGAGCAGCGCGGCGGCGCGCTCCTCGTCGGAGATGCCGGCGGGCGCAGCCGGCGCGCCGCCCTCCGCGCTGCACCCGAGGGTGGCGTGCGCCACCACTGCAAAAAGCGCGATCGCCGCGAACGCCGGAGCGCTACGATGCAACCACGCCGGGCTGGTGTGCTGTCGGTTCGCCAGTTCAGCCCCGCGCGCCGAGCGACTGGCGATGCGTCCAGGAGGTTTCACGTGCCCGACCTCACGCCCACTTCATCCACAGGACCCCTCTACGCGGACCGCGCGTCGGGGGAGAGGTTTGCCGACGCGACGAGCATGGTCAACGCGTATCTCGCCCGGTACAACGCGAGCTCTCAAGTCGGGGCCAGATCGCCGAGCGGCGCTGGCGCCAGCACGCTCGACGAGACGGGGTACGCGCAGCTTCAGCACGGGAGCGCGACGATCGGCGTCAACGTGCTGGAGGCTCAAGGCGTCCTGATGGTCTTCTCTCCCATCATGGCCGTCCCCCTGAGCGGGCGCGAGGCCTTCTATAGACGTCTCCTGGAGCTCAGCTTCATCACCACCTCCGACGCGGCCTTCGCGATCGACAAGTCGCGCAACGAGGTGGTGGTGCGCTGCCTGCGGCGCCTCAGCGCGCTCGAGTACGAAGAGTTCGAGGATATCGTCACGACGGTGAGCCAGGTCGCCGACACCTGGGATGACGCGCTGCTGCGCGATGTGCGCGGCGGGTGAGCCGTTCGCGGTGGTTTCCGGGGGCGCCGGGGGGCGCGCGCTCCCGCCGTGCGCGGCAGCCCGTGATGCGCCGATCCGTCGCGAGATTGCGGTGCAGCAGACGCGGGTGGTAAGTTCCTCACCGCGATGACTGCGGGGGAGCAACCGACGACCGCGGAACCTGGTGAGCGCTCCCTCTCTGCTGAGGAGGCGGAACGGATCGCGTCGTCGATCCGGCCATCCTGGGAGGGGTTCGACGAGCTGTCGGGCGCCCGAGGCGACGCGCGCGGCGGCGCCGTTGCTCAGGAGCCCGGCGCATCCGCTGCGAAATCGTCGGAAGCCCAGGCGGCCTCCCCCGCCGAAGCGCCGGCGGTGAAGCCTGGACCCGCGGTGGCGCCTTCTCCTGCTGCACCTGCGGCGCCCACGACGCGCGTCATCGAGGCCCCACCAGCCGGCGCGTCCGGCGTGTCCGACACCGTGATCGAGGGGGTCCCGACCATCGCGATCGGCGAGGACCCGCCGGGACCGCCCGCGGCGGGGGCCACGTCCCGCGACGCGGGAATGGCGGGGGCCGGTGAGCAGGCCAGCCCCTCGCCTCAGCCGGTCATCGACGCCCGGACGGCCGGAGGCGCCTCGGACGCGAGCGCCCCGATCGCGCTGGAGGGCGGCGCGGTGGCGCGGGACCAGCCCCCCGCGCCGGCAGGGAAAACACAGGTAGGAATGGGTGAGCCGGCGGCTGCGGCCGGCGCGCCAGGCGCCGCGGCCGGCACGCACGCCGCTGAGCCGCAGCCGCGGGTGGACCGGTCCCCCTCCCCGCCCCCGGAGAACGAACCGCCGTCGGCACGGCCGGCGCGCAGAGGCTCCCGCGCGGCGCATCCGGCGAGGGAGAACGTTGATTCCGTGGCCGCGTCCGGCATCCGCACGGAAGACCACGATCCGATCGAGATCCCCGTGTCCACGCCGAACAAGACGGCGCTGCGGGTCGTGCTCGCCCTCGCGGGCGTGGCCTTGCTGCTCGTCGTCGTTCGCACCTTGCGTCAAGACGACGCCGGAGAGGATCCCGGGCCCCCGGCGGCATCGTCGACGGCGGAGACACCCGCCGCAGCGACCACGCCCCCCGCCGCCTCGCAGGCGGCCCCCGCTGCCTCGACCGCCGCCACCGCTACGGACGACGGCGCCTCGCCGGCGTCGAGCGCCTCAGCGTCGCCTCCGGCTCCCACGGCGACAACATCTGCCGCCGCGGCGGCGCCTACCTCTGTCACGACGCCTCCTGCGGCCACGGCGCCTGCATCTGCCACGGCGCCCGCTTCCGCCGGGAGCGCAGCGACGCCCGCGGTGCCAGCGACCAGGCCGAAGGCAGCCCCCCCTGCACAGAGGCCCGCGCCTCCAGCACCGGCGCAGCGTGGCACGAGCTCGACCGGAGGCAGCAAGGGCGGCGGCATCATCCGCGATGCGCCGTTCTGAAGCGCACCTCTTTCTCGCCTCGGCAGCGAGGCCTGCTGCAATCGTATCCTTTCGCGGACGCCGACGAGGCGAAGCCCGATCTGAGGAGCCATGAAAACACGCGCCTGCGCCCCAGTCCTCCTGCTCTCGCTGATCGCTCCCGCCGTGCTCACGGAGGCCGGGCTCCCCCCTTCTCTCTTCAGCGAACCGCTGAGCTTCGCGCAACCGTCCGACCCCGTGACCGAGGTCGCGCGCCAGCGCTACGAGGAAGGGGTCAAGGCGTACGACGCCGGTCGGTTCGAGGAGGCACGCACCGCGTTCCTTCAGGTCTACGCGCTCAAGCGACACCCGGCAGTGCTGCTCAACCTCGGACAGAGCGAGCTTCGCTCCAATCACCTCCAGGACGCCGGCAAGCACCTGCAGCAGTTCCTGCGCGAGCACGCCGCGGCGACGCCGGAGCAGCGCGCGGCAGCGGAGAAGGCGATCGCCGATGTGAAACGGAAGACCGGCTTCCTCGTCGTGACCGCCGACGCGAATGGCGCGGACATCAGCGTTGACGGCGTCCTCATCGGCAAGGCGCCGCTGCTCGATCCGGTGTTCGTGACGCCCGGCAAGCACACCTTGTTCGCGACCTACCTGGACCGATCAGCGACCACGCAGGTGGACGCGAAGATCGGCACAGCCACGCCCGCGACGCTCACCCTGGGCACGAGCGGTGCGACGCCCGCGACGCCGCCTGTCGGCGCGCCCCCCCCGGCGACGCCGACCGCTGCGCCCACCTCAGCCCCCCCGGGCGCCGTGCCGCCACCGCCGGCACAGCCTCCGGCGACGAACATCGCGCCGCCAGCGCCGGGCGCGACCGCTCCCGGCGCGATGGCTCCGGGCGCAGCCGCGCCGAGCCCCTCACCGTCACCCGCAGCGCCGACGAGCTCGGGCGCCGTCAGCGTCTCGACGAGCAGCACGATGGGCTCGATGAGCCCGGCGCAGGCCTCCGGCGGACGCGAGCCGTTCTTCCACTGGTACGCTCGCAAGCCGCTCGCCTGGGCAGGGACCGGCGTCGCCGGGGTCGGCCTGGTCATGGGGATCGTCGGCTCGGCCATCACGGTGGACGCGCGCAGCAGCGCCGACGACATCGGGCAGCAGATCGAGACGTACGTCGCGGGTCACCAGAGCGCGATCCCTGCGAACCGCAGGTCTCAGCCCTGTGGCGCGCGCGAAGATCCGTCGGGCGACCTCCCCGACTTCAGGAACGCATGCGGAAAGCTCCGCGAGAAGCTCGACCGCTTTGACGGCGCGGTCCCTTGGGCGATCACAGGGTGGGTCCTCTTCGGCGTCGGGGTCGTCGGCACCGCGACCTACGCCATGATCGATTGGTACCCGCAGAAGCAGCAGACCGCGGCCGACGGGCCGCGCATCACCGCGATCGCGCCGTTCGTGGCGCCAGGTCAGGCCACGCTCAGCGTCGCAGGCGCCTTTTAGCGCTGCAGTCCGGTGCGCGGGCGCCGCGGATCGAGCTCACGTATCCCTCGCGACACGGAGCAGATCCCGCATCGTCGACCGCGGGACATCCGCGAGGCGGGCAGCGGCGCTGACGTTGCCGCCCACCTCCTCGAAGGCGCGGAGCGCATCGGCGGGCGTGATCTTCCGGCGGACCGGGGGCTCGCGATCGGCGATGACCGCCGTGATGTGCTCGGGCAGCACACGGCCATGCGCGCGCAGCGCGGCTTGAATGAGCACGTTCCGCAGCTCCCGGACGTTGCCTTGCCAGCGGTGCGCCCTCAGCGCGGCGAGCGCCCCAGGGGACAGCTGGCGCCGGCCAATCTCGGAGCTCGCCAGGAGGTGCTCGGCCAGGAGCGGGATGTCGTCGGGCCGATCGCGCAGCGCGGGGAGCTGAAGACGGCACACCGCCAGGCGCTCGTAGAGATCCGCGCGGAAGCGACGCTCACTGACGAGGGTCTCCAGGGGCTCGCAGGTGGCGACGACGAGCCGCACGTTGACCTGCGTCGCCCTCTCCGCGCCCAGCGGGCGGACCATCCCCTCCTCGACGACGCGCAGCAGCTTCGCCTGGACCTCCAGCGAGAGCGCCGCGATCTCGTCGAGGAAGAGCGTCCCATGGCTGGCCTCGACGAACGCCCCCTGACGCTCCCGAACCGCGCCGGTGAACGCACCCCGACGATGGCCGAACAGCTCGGACTCGGCGAGCTCCCGCAGGATCGTGGCGGCGTTCAGGACCACGAACGGCCGGTCGGCCCGGGGGCTCTCCGCGTGGATCGCCCGGGCCACGAGGTCCTTGCCCGTGCCCGACTCGCCGCGCAGCAGCACGGGGAGCTGGAGCGGCGCCACCCGCCGCACCGCCGCGGCGAGCTGCCGCATGGGCCGCGAGCGGCCGATGAGCCCGGGGAGCGGCGGCCCATCCTCCTCGATCACCGGAACTTTTCGGGCCGCCTCGACGCACATCGCCGTGCGACCGATCTCGAAGCAGCCGCCAGGAACGAGCATCGCCTGCCGCACGCGGACGCCACCGACGCGAACGCCGTTGCGAGAGCCGAGGTCCGTCACCTCGATCGATGCGCCGCGGTGCGCGACGCGGCAGTGCCGGGCGCTCACCGCGGCATCGTCAAGCCTCACGTCTGCAGCCGGGGCGCTTCCCAGGATGAGCTCGGCGCCCGGCGCGACGGCGATGCGCACTGGAGCGCCTCCGCTGGGATGCTCGCAGCGGAGCCACACCGTGGCGAGCGCGTCGCTATCGTCCACGATCTCCACGGTGACGTCCCGGGTCGAGAGGGGCTCACCGCCGCGCGCGCCGGGGTCCGATCGACCGCCGGGCGCTCCGACGAGCGCTCCCGGCAGCGCCACGAGGGGCGCGGCTGGCGCCGCAGGCGGCGCGGACGCCGCCATACCGCCGTGAGCCGAGGTGAGGGGTCTGGAAGGGCTGTCGTGGTCGCTGCGGATCTGTGCGTCGTCCATGTCCAGGAGGTTTGTCGTCGGCACGCGAGGCGCAGTTGCGTCGCCCGGGCGACATTCCTGCTCGTCGGCACGCGCCCCCTTTGCGCTCTGGACCGCGCTGTTCTAGAGGCCGTTCGTGAGATCGCGCTCGACAAGGTGGACCGCGCCGCTGCTCGGCGTGGCGGCAGCGGGCTGGGTGCTCTCGGCCAACCAGGCCCTCGCCCAGCCCGCAGATCAGGCGACGGCCGCAGCCGAGGAGACGGCCGCGGCCGAAGAAGAAGAGGAGGCCGGGCCGGAAGCCGGGGTGAAGCGCCCCGCCGGGCCCGACGATCGAAGCGGACACCTCCTGCTCCAGGGACGGGCCGGGTACAGCCAGCCCTTCGGCGGCATGGCCGCCGGCCAACCGGTCGCCGACACGGTCTCTGGCGGGTTCGCCTTCGGCGCCAACCTCGGCATCGGCTTGAGCCGCGTGACCGTCCTGGAAGCAAGCGGCTCCTACACCCTGCTCCCGGCAGCGGCAGGCTGCAGCGACTGCTCCGGCCGAAGCCTCGATCTGGGTCTGGGGTTCGTCTACCACGTCGCCCAGGGGATCGCGGTCGACCCCTGGATCAGCTACGGCGTGGGGTACCGGCGGGCGGTCTTCACATGGCCGGAGGCCTCGGCGGCCGGTCCAACCGGGACCGATCACGTGTTTCACGGTCTCGATGTCGCCCGCATCGCGCTGGGCGCCGACTTCTACCCGGCGCCGATCCTTGGCGTCGGTGTGTTCGCAGAGCTCGACGCCGGCACCTACCTCTCGCGCCCTGACGAGGGTTCCGACCCCACGGCCTACGGATTCTTCCAGATCGGTGTGCGCCTCGCGCTGGATCCCCTACCCCGGGGCACGCGACCACCGGCAGCCTCGGCCGGTACGTCACCGAGGATCGCCGCTCAAGCGACCGGCTTCCAGGGAGCAGCCCGCCGCTAAAGCAGCCGGAATGTGGGCGGTCCAGAGCGAGGGGCAGGTATAATCTGCCGCGAATGGGCGAGTTCAGGACGAGCAGCCGCACCCGACCCGTCGCGGCTGCCGTGACCGACGTAGGTCGCCAGCGAAAGCACAACGAGGACAACGTCCTCGTGAAGTCCGATCTCGGCCTCTTCGTCGTGGCGGACGGCATGGGCGGGCACAACGCGGGCAACGTCGCCAGCGCGCTCGCGACCAAATCGCTCGACAACTTCTTCGAGGCGACCCGCGCCGGCAGCTTGCCAGGCCCCGTCCCGGCCGACGAACAGGAGCTCGATCCGGAAGCGCGGCGCGTCGTCGCGGCGATCCGCAAGGCGAACCACGATGTGTTCGTCATCTCGAACACGTACACCCAGCACCAGGGCATGGGCTCGACGGTGGTCGCCGCCTACGTGTCGTGCGAAACGGAGCAGATCCATGTCGGGCACGTCGGCGACAGCCGTTGCTACCGGATCCGACACGGCGAGATCGAGCAGCTCACGAAGGACCACTCGCTCATCAACGACGCCCTCGCGCTCAAGCCCGACCTGAGCCAGGACGAGCTGGCGAGGCTCCCGAAGAACATCATCACGCGCGCGCTCGGCATGAAGGACGCCGTGAAGGTCGACATCCGCTCGGAGCACACCCAGCCCGGCGACGTCTTCCTGCTCTGCTCGGACGGGTTGAGCGGGATGATCTCGGAGCAGCAGATGCTCGATGTGTTCGACATCACCCAGGATCCGCACGAGGCCTGCGAGCTCCTCATCGAGATGGCCAACGAGGCGGGCGGGACCGACAACATCTCGGCGTTGATCGTCCGCATCCAGCTCGACGCGCAGGACGAGCGGCAACCGAACAGCGCCGAGCTCGACGACACCCGGCCCCTCCACGTCGATGAGTTCGGCGAGACGGTTCCGCCCGCGGCGGTCCACGACGGACAGCTCCCGGTCGACGAGGTCGATCTCGACATCGCGGCGCAGCAGGTCCACTCCATCGCGGACAGCGGCCTGCGGAGCCAGGCCCACAGCGCGCCAGGCACGGTGGCGCGCATGGCCGCCGCGCCGTTCACGGATCGGCGCTCGCGGGCCGCCGCTGGCTCCGGTCGCTACACCGCGGTGACGACGGCGGCGAGGCCTCCCGTGAAGGAAGCCCCGCCATCGAAGCCCGCGAAGCGCGCGACCGAGGTGCGGGTCGCGCGGTGCGCGCACTGCAAGCACGAGCTCTTCATCGGCAACCGGTTCTGCGTCGAGTGTGGCGCCCCCATCAAGCCGTGAGCCGCGCCGCGGGCGCGCTCGGGGCGGCCGCGTCGGCGTCGACCTGCGCGCCGCCCCGAGCGTCGGTCGCGAGCAGCGACCGACGCCGCGGGGCCGACGCGGCAGATCACTTGACCGCGAGCAGCTCGACCTCGAAGACGAGGGTCGAGTTCGGCGGGATCACGGGCGGGAAGCCGCGAGCGCCGTAGCCGAGCTCCGGCGGGATCGTCAGCTTGCGGAGGCCGCCGATCTTCATGCCGGCGACCCCCTGATCCCATCCCTTGATCACCTGCCCGGCCCCCAGCTTGAACGAGAATCCCTGGCCGCGGTCGCGCGAGCTGTCGAACTTGTCGCCGTTGGTCAGCGTGCCGACGTAGTGCACCGTCACGAGCTGGCCGTGCTTCGCCTCCGCGCCTGTGCCTTCCTTGAGGTCCTCGATCCCGAGCTCTGCTTGCATGGTCGACTCCTTTCGGCGCGATGGGAGGAGCGCTGCACGGTCGCGTCAAGCCGAAGCAGCAGATGAGCCCTCCGGACGAGCGCCCGCGAGCGCAAAGACGCTCGGGTAATCGTGGCTCAGCCGCCGAAACCAGGGAACGTGAACACGGGCGCGCCTCCGGTCATCCGCCAGGTGTTGGCGGTCTGCTGGACGACGGGCTGCCGCAGCAGCGGGTGCGGGTGCGTCTGCTCGAAGGCAAACAGGATCGTGGCCGGCGTGAGCTGATCGAGCGACGCGAAGAAGCCGAGCGTGAGCATCGCGCCGCCCTCGGTCCAGCGGTACCCCTGCTGCCGCGCGCCAGCGGCGAGCAGGTTGTTCACGCCCGCCACGTCCGCCGCGATCTCGTTCGGCTGGTTGAAGATGGGGAGCGTGCGCGACAGCATCCGCCCGAGATCCGCGGGCGTGACGCCCCGGCTCCCCCCCTGCCCGTTCGCGCAGCCCGTGTGCCCGAGGTGATGGTGGCCGAGCTCGTGGCCGAGAACGAACGCGAGCTGCTCGTGGTAGAGCTGGCGCTGCCGCTCGACCTTGCGCGCGTCGGTGTGCTGCACCGGATCGACGAAGCCCACCGGCGGCCGGACGATCGGCTGCCCAGGCCGCTGTCGCTGCGCGAGCATCCGCAGGAACTCGTCGAGCTTCCTCGTCCCGAAGACCTCGTCGGTCGCCTTGAACTGCGCGATCTGCGCCTCGACCTCGAGCAGCCCGTCGGTGATCGCCATGAACGGCATCCGCTGGTCGTCACAGCCGGCGAACGCGTTCACCTCGCCCACCGTCGGATCGGCGATGAACGGGATGCCCCTCACCTTCTGCTGCGAGGCCGCCGGCAGCGCGCCGATCAACGCGCCCATGACGACGCCGGCCTCGGACTGGAGCCAGCTGACGTTGATGTCGTTGATGGGATCGCCGAGCACCGGCAGCCCCGGCATCGTGGGCACGTTGAAGGTAGGCGCCGGCACAGGCCCGGTCTGCGCCGGCGGGTACCCGGGTTGCTGCGGGTACCCGGGCTGCTGCGGGTACCCAGGCTGCTGTGGAGGAGCACCCTGCTGGGGCGCGCCGTACGGAGGATAGGCCTGGCCGTACGACGGCTGAGACGCAGGCCGGCGCGAGCTGCCTCGCTGACAGCCTGCGACCAGTCCGAGAGCCAGAACGAGGGCGCCGATCGGTCGAAGCAGATTCATCGCCGCGAGCATAGCGCACGGCGAGGGGGTCAACCTCGCCGCGCCGCACGCAAGATCTCGGCGCGCTGTCCGCGACGCCGCGGCGCCGCGATGAGCCGAAAGCCGGGCGCCGGGCGTCAGGCGCAGGAGGACCGATGAACAGACACCGTGCCTGGTCTGCCGCCGCCGCCACCCTGTGGATCAGCGCCGCCGCGCTCTCTGGCTGCGGCGGCGCCTCCGTCGCGCAAGCCCCGGTGGCGCCGGAGCCCGCCGCTGCGACCTCGATGTCGCCGCACAAGGGAAGCGCCGTCGAGACGGCCGATGATGCGCTCGCGGAGCTCGAGCGCGCGGAGGACGAGCTCGATCAGGCGATCGGCGCGCCCGCACAGCGCGACGAGGGCCGGACCGTGGCGGAAGCGGCGCAGCCGGGAGCGGCGCCGCCGGCGGCTTCGCCGCCAAGTCCGAGCGTACCCGACAGCCGCGCCGCGCCGTCACCGCGGGCGACGGCCGCCGGCGGCGAGCCCCCGTCCAAGAAGATCGAGGCCGAGCCGACGTCCGCGTCGCCGTGCGAGACCGCGTGCCGCGCGCTCGCGTCCATGAGCCGCGCCGCGCAGCACCTCTGCGGGCTCGCCGGCGATGCGGACCAGCGGTGCGACTCCGCACGCGCTCGGGTCAAGAGCGCGACAGACCGGGTCGAGGCGCGGTGCCCGCGCTGCGCCGAGCTCTGAGCCTCGACCAGGGACGCCCCGCCGGCCGCTCCAGCTCGACATGAGCGGTGCTGCCGTCGCGCACAGCTGTGCCCACCTCGATACGGGCCGAGCGCGCCTTCCGCTCAGACGGTGACCTCACGGGCCCGGCGCGAGGAGCTGAAGCAGCCGCACATTTTTGTACATATCCCCGAGCGAGCCTGCCGCCGCATGGCCGGCCTTCGCGAGCAGCTCGATCTCCTCGGGGCGCACCTCCACCTGCACCGTCAGCCGGCCGGCGCCCGGCTCCACGGCGAGGGTCGCGCGCTTCGCGATCTCGGCGAGCGCCGCCCCGGGCTCCGGGCCAACGAGCGCCTTCAGCGCATCGACGTTCGCGCGCTTCTCCTCGAGGAGCTTCCGGAGCTCTTCGGCCGCGTCGGCCGACGCGGCGTCGATCGCGACGGTCGCCGAGAGCCCGCCCTTCGTCGAGACGCCGACGGTGACGGCGCGCGGGCCCGTGGAGCCGGTGAGGATCGCGCGGAGGCTCGGCTTGCTCTCGGAAAGGAGGGCGACGCCCAGGAGGGGACGATCCCACCCGATGTGCGCGAGGCGCGACGTCGCCTCGTCCCTGCTCGCCAGCGACGTCCCGGCCTCCTCGGCGTCGATGCTCGCGCGGATCTCTGGCTCGGCGCCATACAGCAGGATCGACCCGTCGCGCACGGCGATCGCGTCCTCGCCGGCGCGGAGCAGGTACTTCACGCTTTTGTACTCCGCCTGGACGTAGCTGTGCGTCGCCAGGCGCTCCGCGAGCTTCTGCTCGTTGAAACGCCCGCGCGCGACCACGAGCGACGGGGCGACGACCAGCTTGTCGACGTCGAACCCGAGATCGATGCCCGTCGCCTTCTTGATGTCGTCACGGGTGCGCTCGATGTGCAGCCGCACCGCGCTCCCCTCCGCGCCGAGCGCCTGCAGATCGATCTGGTGAGGGTCGACGATCACCACGCCGGGGACGTTGCCTTGGACATATTCGAGCAGCGACTCGTCTCTCGGGAAGGTTGCGGCGCGGAGGTGCGCCACGCCGAAGCCGAGGAGCCCCGTCTGCTGGGCGAGGACGATGATGAGCACGAAGCCGACGAGCACGATGTACTTGGCCTTGCCTCGCTTCTTCGTAGCTCCGGCGACCTGGACCGGCTTCGACGCGCTCTCGGTGCTCATCTGTGCTCGCTGCGCCCTCTCTGGGATGCCGCACGCCGCCAGGCCCCTGCGGGAACCGCCTCCGCAGAACCGCAAGCGCCGCTCGTGGACCCGGGGCGCGCTGCGGCAGAGCATAACCGGAAGCGAGACGCCGGCCAGGCCTTCCGCCGGGGCCGCCGGCCGGATAGAACCGACGCGACGTGCCTCGATCCTCGTCCTCCGATGGCGGCGGCGCGCTCGCACAGCCGAGCGATAGCTCCGTGCTGCCCGCCGCCCTCGGCCGCTACCACGTGCAGCGCCTCCTCGGCGAGGGCGCGATGGGGCGCGTGCTGCTCGCGCACGATCCGCTGCTCGATCGCGACGTCGCGCTGAAGCACCTGCGCGACGACCTGCGCATCCCGCGCGACGTCCGCGAGCAGCTCATCGTGAGGATGCGCCACGAAGCGCGCGCCGCCGCCCGGGTGACCCACCCGAACCTCGTCACGCTCCACGACGTCGGCGAGGACCCGGACTTCGGGCTCTACCTCGTCTTCGAGTACGTCGAGGGGCCGACGCTCAAGCAGCACCTCCTCGGGCGGCCGCTCTCGGCGTCGCAGGCGGCGCGCCTCGCGTGCGAGCTCGGCGAGGCCCTCACGATCGCGCACCGGGCAGGCATCGTCCACCGCGACATCAAGCCGGAGAACATCATCCTCTCCGCGAACGGCGGCAAGATCGCCGACTTCGGCATCGCGCGGATCCCGGACTCGACGCTGACGCACCAGGGAGGGCTCATGGGGACGCCCGCGTACAGCGCGCCGGAGACGTTCCGCGTCGGCAAGTTCTCGCCCGAGAGCGATCAGTTCTCGCTCGCCGCCGTCATGTACGAGGCGATCTCCGGGAGCCGCGCGTTCCCGGGCGACGACGCGGTCTCGGTCGCCTCGAAGATCGCGAGCGACGAGCCGCCGCCGATCGCGAAGGAGCTCGGCCTCCCCCCGTCGCTCGATCAGGTGCTCGCGCGCGGGCTGTCGAAGCGACCCGAGGACAGATACCCGAGCTGCGACGAGTTCGGCGCCGCGTTCGCGAACAGCCTCGAGTGGGCCGCCTCCAGCCAGATGCCGAGGCGGATGCTGGACAGCGCCGTCACGGCGACGCCGGCGCTGCCCGCCGAGCCAGCCGCGGTGCGCGCAGATCCGCTCGACGCCGACTTCCCTCCCCGCGAGCGGAAGGCGGGGCAGATCGCCGTGGGTGCGGCCGTGGTCGTGGCCACGGCCGCGCTGCTCCTCCACACCGCGCTGCGATCTGCAGACGCGCCCGCCGAGGAGCCCGCCGTCGGAGCAGCGCCGATCGCCTCGTCGGCCACCACGGCGCCGCGACCGCGCGCCGTCCCGTCGACGCGGCCTGCGCGCCCGAAGCACGACCCCGCCGACACCACGGCGCGCGCGACGGTCAGCGCGGAGCCCAGCGCCGCGGAGCCCAGCGCCAGCGCGCCGGGCAGCGCCACGACCTCGCCCGTGCCGACCGCGCTTCCCGAGGACGAGCAAGGCGCGGACGCCGGAACACCGGAGACCGACGACCTCGGCGTGCCAGAGACCACAGAGCCCGGCACGCAGGACGCCGGTGGTGCCGATGCTGCCGCGCGTTGAACGGGTGACATCGCGGATGCGTTGTCACGCGGAAAAAACTCCCGTAAAGGAGCCCGAGTAAGCACCGTCGCTGTCCTGCACGGCCGACGTCAAGCGCCTCGCTGGGTCCATCGCAAGCCCCGGAGAGGGCGCCCTGGAATCACGCCGATCGCTGCGCTAGCGACTGTCTGAATTGCTGTTCTGCCCCTTGAGATCTCCGCGATGACTACCCTGACAAACGGCGACGATCTCCATCTGTCGCTCTACCGAAAGATGTTTCAGATACGCCGCTTCGAGGAAGAAGCGGCCCGCGCGTACGCGCAGAGCAAGATCGGCGGGTTCCTTCACCTGTACATCGGTCAGGAGCCCATCGCCGTCGGTGCTTCCGCGGCGCTCCGCCCCGACGACTACGTGATGACCACCTACCGCGATCACGGCCTCGCGCTCGCCCGCGGGATGAGCTCGCGCGCCGCGATGGCCGAGCTCTACGGCAAGGTCACCGGGTGCTCGAAGGGGCTCGGCGGCTCGATGCACTTCTTCGACAAAGAGCACAACATGCTCGGCGGCTACGGCATCGTCGGCGGGCACATCCCCATCGCCGTCGGGACCGCGTTCGCGTCGAAGTACCGCGGCGAGGACCGGGTCTCGATGGTGTTCTTCGGCGAGGGCGCGGTGAGCATCGGCGACTTCCACGAAGGGATGTCGCTCGCGGCGCTGTGGAAGCTGCCGATCGTGTTCGTCTGCGAGAACAACGAGTACGCGATGGGGACGCCGCTCTCCCGGACGCTCTCGGTCGAGGACGTCTCGCTGAAGGCGCTCGCCTACGGGATGGAGCGCGATCGCTTCAACTCCGAGCACGTCCTCCAGGTGCGTGATCGCCTCGCCGAGGCCGTCACGCGGGCGCGCACGCAGTCGGAGCCGACGCTGGTCGAGATCAGGACGTACCGCTTCCGGGGCCACTCGATGAGCGATCCCGGCAAGTACCGGACGAAGGAGGAGCTCGAGGAGCGCAAGAAGAAGGACGTGCTCCTTCGCTCTCGCGTCGAGCTCGAGGAGAAGGGCCACAAGGCCGCCCTCGAGGCGATCGAGAAAGAGGTGGAAGACGAGATCACCGACGCGATCCGCTTCGCCGAGGAGAGCCCCGAACCCGGGCCCGAGGTGCTCGAGCCCACAACCTATGCAGGACCTTTTGCGCGATGACCGTCCTAAGATTCCGTGAGGCGGTTCGCGCCGCCATGATCGAGGAAATGGAGCGCGACGAGCGGGTGTACCTCGTCGGCGAGGAGGTCGGGCACTACCAGGGCGCCTACAAGGTGACCGAGGGGATGCTCGACAAGTTCGGGAGCAAGCGCGTGATCGACGCGCCCATCACCGAGAGCGGGTTCACGGGCATCTCGATCGGCGCGGCGATGGTCGGGCTCCGGCCGATCGTCGAGTACATGACGTGGAACTTCTCCGCCGTGGCGTTCGACCAGATCCTCAACAACGCGGCGAAGCTCCGGCAGATGTCCGGCGGGCAGCTCACCATCCCGCTCGTGCTGCGGGCGCCGAACGGCTCGGCGAAGCAGGTCGGCTCGCAGCACTCACACTCGATGGAGCACTTCTACGCGCACGTCCCCGGCCTCAAGGTCCTCGCGCCCGCGATGCCGGCGGACGCCAAGGGTCTCCTCAAGTCGGCGATCCGGGACGACAACCCGGTGCTCTTCATGGAGAGCGAGACGCTCTACGGCGTGAAGGGCGAGGTGCCCGACGACCCGGATTTCATTGTGCCGCTCGGGGTCGCCTCGATCGTGCGCGAGGGGACCGACGTCTCGATCATCGCGTGGAGCCGGATGGTGCACGTCGCGCTCGAGGCGGCGGCGGAGCTGGAGAAGGAGGGCATCAGCGCGGAGATCGTGGACCTGCGATCGCTGCGCCCGCTCGACGAGGAGACGATCGTGCAGAGCGTCACGAAGACGCACCGCGCGGTCGTGGCGCACGAAGGCTGGCCGTACGGCGGCGTCGGCGCGGAGATCGCCGATCGCATCCAGCGGCTCGCGTTCGACGAGCTGGACGCGCCCGTGCTGCGCGCGACGACGCTCGACGTCCCGATGCCCTACAACGCGCGGCTGGAGCAGTACGTGATCCCGCAGGCGTCGCGGATCATCGAAAATGTTCACCGCGTTCTCTACAAAAGCTGACTGAGCGGACCCACATCCCCGATCAAGGTTGATAGACCCATGGCGAAGGTTCTGGAACTTCCGAAGCTGTCCCCGACCATGGAGGAGGGGCAGATCAGTGCCTGGCACAAGAAGGAAGGCGACGCGATCGACATCGACGATCTGCTCGCAGAGGTCGAGACCGACAAGGCGACCATGGAGTACAAGTCCTTCGATCGAGGGACGTTGCTCAAGATCCTCGTGCCTGCGGGCAGCGTGGTTCAGCTCGGCCAGCCTGTCGCGATCATCGGCACCCCGGGCGAGGACGTAAGCGCCCTCGCCGGCGGGAGCGGCGGCGCTGCCGCGGCGAAGCCGAGCGCGGCGGAGGCTCAGCCCAAGGGAGAGCGCGCCGCGCCGCCGGCCGGCGGCGACGCGCCCGTGACGAGCCCGCCGCCCGCGGCGCGCGGCGAGGCGGTCTCGCCGCCCACGCAGCCAGCCGCGCCGCAGCCGTCGTCGAACGGACGCGTGAAGGCGTCGCCCTACGTGCGGAAGCTCGGCCGAGAGCGCGGGCTCGACCTCAGCAGCGTCGCCGGCAGCGGTCCGCGCGGGCGCATCGTCGCGCGCGACCTCGAGGGGTTGAAGCCGGCGCCGGCCGCCGGGGCGGCCAAGGCGACCGCCGCCGGCGAGCTCGCTGCGCCGGAGGTGAGGCCGCTCAGCATGATGCGCAAGGCGATCGCCCGGCGCCTCACCGAGTCCAAGCAGACGGTCCCGCACTTCTACCTCTCGATCGACGTCGACGCCGATCCGCTGAACGCGCTTCGCGAGCAGATCAACGCGGATCTCGCGGCGACCGCCGCCGAGGGGGAGAAGCCGGCCAAGGTCAGCTTCAACGATCTCCTCGTCAAGGCGTGCGCCATCGCGCTCGTGCGCGTCCCGGAGTGCAACGCGCAGTTCACCCCGGACGCCATCCTCATTCACCAGCGCGTCGACATCTCGGTCGCGGTCGCCGTCCCCGAGGGCCTCGTCACGCCGGTGGTGCGCGACGTCGATCGCAAGCAGGTGCTCGACATCGCGGCCGAGGTGCGCGAGCTCGCCGGGCGAGCCAAGGCGAAGAAGCTGCGGCCCGAGGAGATGGCGAACGGCACGTTCTCGATCTCGAACCTCGGCATGTACGGGATCGACAACTTCGGCGCCGTCATCAACCCGCCCGAGGGAGCGATCCTCGCCGTGGGCCAGGTCCGTCGCGAGCCCGTCGTGCGCGGCGAGCAGATCGTACCGGGCCGCCGCCTGAGCATGACGCTCTCCTGCGATCATCGCGTCGTCGATGGCGCGGTCGGCGCGACCTTCCTCAAGGTCCTGCGCCAGCTCCTGGAGCACCCGACGCAGATCCTGATCGGCTAGCTCAGGTCGCCTCGGCGCTGCTCCCCAGGGCGTCGCCGAGGCGCGCCAGGTTCCGCGAGAAGATCTGCACGGACGGGTGCGACGGCCCGAGCGCCTTCGTGGCGATCGCCACGGCGCGCTCGATCTGCTGCCACGCGCCCGACAGATCGCCGAGCGCCTGCAAGACGCGGCCGAGGTTGTTCACGATGCTCGCCACGACCGGGTGATCCGGACCGTACGTGGTTTGCGCGATGCCGAGCGCGCGCTCCAGCTGCTCGCGCGCCCCGGGCAGCTCGCCGAGCGCTTGCAGCACGCTGCCAAGGTTGTTGCAGCCGATCGCCACCGCCGGGTGGTCCGGGCCGTAGGTCGCCTCGGCGATCTTCAGCACGCGCGCGAAGTTTGCGCGCGCGCCCTCGAGATCGCCGAGGTCCCGCAGCACGCTGCCGAGGTTGTTGATGTCCCGCGCCACGTCCGGGTGATCCGGCCCGTAGGTGTCCTCGACGATCGCGAGCGCCCGCTCGAAGTCGGCGCGCGCCCCGGCCAGGTCTCCGAGATCGCGCAGCACGCGCCCGCGGTTGTTCAGCGCGAGCGCGAAGCGCGGGTGGTAGAGGCCGTAGCTGTGCTCATCGATCTTGAGCGCCTCCTCGAACTGCTCGCGCGCTCCCTTGAGGTCGCCGAGATCGTGGAGCAGCCGTCCGAGGTTCGTGCGCCCGATCGCGACCGTCGGGTGGTCCGGACCGTAGGCGCGGATGTCGATCGCGAGCGCCCGCTCGAGGTGCACGCGCGCGCCCGCGAAGTCGCCGAGGTCGCGGAAGAGGGCGCCCAGGTTGTTGAGCCGTATCGCGACGCTCGGATCGTCGGGGCCGTACGTCGCCTCGTCGATGGCGAGGGCGCGCTCCAGGTGCTTGCGGGCGCCCGGCAGATCGCCCTGATCCATGAGCACGCTGCCGAGGTCGTTCACGTCGCGCGCGACGTCCGGGTGATCGGGGCCGAAGCTCGCGATGTCGATCGCCAGCGCGCGCTCCAGGTGCGCCCGCGCGCCGCCGAGATCGCCGAGGTCGTGGAGGACGCTGCCGAGGCTGCGCAGCACGGCCGCGACCTTCGGATCGTCGTGGCCGAACACCGCCTCGTGGAGCGCGAGCGCCCGCTCCAGGTACCCCTTCGCCTCCGCGAACGCGGCGCGCCCCTGCAGGTAGACGGCGAACCGGGCGAGGAGCCGCCCGCGCACCTCCCTCGCGACGTCGTGCGCTTCGGCCTGGCTCGCCGCGGCGAGCGCGTGCGGCAGCCATCGGGCGCAGAAGGGCCACGTCTCCACCTCGTCGCTGCTCTCGGGGAACGCGTGGTCGACGAGCCGTACCGCCGCCTCGGCCCACACCTTCCGGTCCTCGGGCGAGAGGCGATCGCGGACCACCGCCTGGACGAGCCGGTGCACGGAGAGCGCGCCTTCGTGCACGTCGATGAACGAGTAGCGGCGGAGCGCGGCGACCGCCTCGTCGAGCATCAGCGGATCGCTCAGCGCCTCGGCGAGCGCCGCCGGCAGGTGCGGCGCGGCGTCGGCGAGGCCCTCGCGCGGGATGTCATCGGGCGCCAGGTACGCGCACAGGCTCAAGAGGTCGACCGCGACGGGCGAGAGGCGCTGCGCCTCCTGGAACGCGAGGCCCCAGGTCGTGGCGATCGGCGTCGGGTAGTCCATCGGCATGCCGCGGAGCAGGAGCCCGCGCTGGTGATCACCGAAGGCGGCGTGGTAGGTCGCGATGGACGATCCCGTCTCCTTGATGGTCGCCGCCGCCTGCACCAGCGCGAGGGGGAGATCCCCGAGCGTCTCGGCGAGCTTCTCCGCGGCGCGCGCGTCGCTCTGCCCGGTCCGATCGAGCAGGAACTTCACCGAGTCGGCGCGATCCAGCGCCGGCACGGTGAGCGGGGTGGCGATGCCGCGGAAGCTCGGGTTACGGGAGGTGATAACGATGTGCCCGGTGCGCGGGTGCGGGAGGTACGGGGCGACGTCCTGCGGGTCGTTCACGTTGTCGAAGATGAGGAGCCACCTGTCGTTGCGCGACAGCCACGACCGGGCCGCCTCGATCGCGATCCGCTGGTCGGCCTCGTTCTGCTCTGGCAGGTCGAGGGCCGCGGCGAGGCGCGCGAAGTCCTCGGCCGCCGTGGCCGGCTCCTCGGCGCGGATCCACCAGACGACGTTGTACTGGCTCGCGTACCGGTGCGCGTACTCGGCGACGAGCTGCGTCTTGCCGACGCCGCCGAGGCCGCTGATGGACTGCGTGAGCGCAGCGGGCCCCCCCGTGGTGAGTGTGCTCCGCAGCTCGCTCAGGAGCTGGTCGCGCCCGGTGAAGCCCGGGTTCCGCGGCGGCAGCTTCTTGATGTGAGGCTCCGCGTCGGGCGAGCTCGACGGCCTTCGAGCGGCCGGCCGTTGCGTCGGCGGCTCCGTCTCGCGGACGGCGCTCCGGATCCCCTTCGCGATCTCCGTGAACGCCTCGCTCTGGTTGGGGTAGCTCGTCACGGGCCGCGCGCGGCTCGGCAGCGGCTGCAGCTCGCCGAGCAGCGTCTTCTCCCAGGCGCAGGGCCGCAGGATCACGGGGATGACCCGGCACTCGCCGGCCTCGTGGCGAGCGATCGCCTCTCGCATCTCCGGAGAGAGCCACGCGTCGGTGGCGAGGAAATCCGCGCTCACGAGCAGCAGCACGACCCGCGCCTCGCGCAGCCTCGCCGCGGTCGCCTCTCGCCGCTCCCTCCCTCCGCCGAGCGCGAAGCCCTGGTAATTCCGGATGACCCCCTGCCGTTTCAGCGCGTCGAGGTGGGTCTCGATCTTGGGCCGCAGGTCCTCGTCCCTCGGAGAGTAGGAGAAGAACACATCGGCGGGGCTCGTCGCCAAGGCAACCATAGTTCCTCTCGCGGGCCTTAAAGTCTCACGACCGACCTGACGCGCAACGAGAATACGCGGTCGGAAAAGACCCAGGAAGAGACGGTAGTTGACGCTCTCGGATACATGCGGGTCGAACCTCCATCGTCTCGTGGGGGGCTTGCCTTACCCCGACTCCGGCTCCGTCCTACCTTCGCGCTCCTCTTCCGTGCTCGGGGAAATCCGGCCGGAAGCCTGAACGATGCGGCGCGCCGCATCCATCCATCGCCGCCGATCGTCCCGCCGCAGCTGGTTGCGGACGACGATCTTCACGAGGCGGTGGACGCTGAGCGCGTGCGGCCGCACCTCGATCAGCGAGTGCAGCCGCAGCATCGCGATGGCGTCGTCGAGCGCGAGCGGATCGTATTCGCTGAGCGACCGCCGAGGGATCGCGTCCATCGGCAGGAACGAGCACAAGCTGAGGAGCTCCGCCGCTGCCTGGTGGCTGAACACGGCCGCGAGCGAGCTCTCCCAGGCGGTCGCGACCGTCACCGGGAAGCTGACGGGGCGCTCCAGGAGCGCGGCCGGCCGCTGCCGGAACAGGGCGAGGTACTCCGCGAGCGGGCGTCCGGTCTCCTCGATGTAAGCGCCGGCCTGCGCCAGGGCGAGCGGCAAATCGCCGAGCTCCTCTGCGAGCGCGTCGGCCGACTCCGCGTCGGTCTCGCCCGTGCGCTGGAGCAGGAAGCGCACCGACTCGGCGCGCTCGATGCCGCGGACGTTCACCGTCGTGAGACCGCGCCAGATAGGGTTCTGCGACGTCGTGAGGATGTGGCCGCCGTGGGAGACGCTCGGGATGTAGGGCTCGACCTCGCTCGGGTCGCGCACGCCATCGAAGAGGAGGAGCCAGCGACCGCGGCGCCCGAGCTTGCTGCGCACCACGCCGACTGCGCGAGCGGGATCCAGTTGCTCGTGCTCGGGCAGCCTCAGCTCCGCGGCGAGCGTGACGAAAGAGGCGTCCATCGTCGCCTGGCACTGACCGTCGATCAGGAAGACGGTGTCGTAGGCGCCGGCGTTGCGGTACGCGTACTCGATCGCGAGCTTGGTCTTGCCGGTGCCGCCGAGCCCGCAGAGCGGCGCCACGCCGCGCCTGGCGAGCGCGGCGCCGATCTCGGCGAGCAGATCGTCTCGCGCGGCCAGGTTCCGGCTGGTCGACGCGGGGACGCTCCAGATCCCGGGCGGCGGTGGCACCTCTGAATGGCTCACCGGCTGGGCGCCGGCGCTCGGTGAGCTCAGGAGGGGTTTTGGGTGAGCTGCTCGACCTGCTTTCGGATGCCCTTTGCGATGTCGGTGAACGCCTCGCTCTGGTTGACCCAGCTCGTCACCGGGCGCCCGCCCCGCGGCAAGCTGGCCAGCCTGCCGAAGGGCGCGCCCTCCCAGTCGCAGGCGTCGAGGATGACGGGGATGACGCGCGCCTCACCCCGTTCGTGGCGCTCGATCGCCTTCTGCATCTCGACGTCGTAGCAGAAGTCCGACGCGAGGAAGTCCGCGCTGATGAGCAGGAGGATGACCTTCGCGGTCTCGAGGTGCTCGGCCAGCGCCGTGTCGCGCTCCTCGCCAGCGCCGATCTCGCCGTCGTGCCAGCCGCGGATGACGCCCTTCCGCTTGAGGATGGTGAGGTGCGTCTCGAGCTTGTCGCGCAGCTCGCGGTTGCTCTCCGAGTACGAGAAGAACACCTCGATCGGGCTCGCCGGAGGCGCGGAGACGCGCTCGCGCCGCGACGCTTCGAGCGCCCCCGTCATCGTGACCGTGTCGTCGTACGCGGCCGAGTCCGGCGGGAGGTCGTACAGCGCGCCGAGCGGCGACGACGAGGGCGGGAGCTCGAGATCGGGGATCGGGGGCGGAAGGATCGAGCGACCGCGCGACGTGATCGCGCGCGGCCGGGGAGCGCACGTGCGCTCGAGGATCGCGAGCACCCGGTCGTGGCTGCCGTCGGGGGTGTCGTAAGGCAGGAGCAGGAACCCCATGTCCGCGAGCGTCTTGCGGCGGAGCGGCGTCAGGCTCGAGCCCGGGGCGATGACGAAGCGGGGCGGCGGCGAGGCCCCCGAGAGCGCGTGGATGTCCGTCAGCATCTCGTCGAAGTTCCCGTCGGCGCGTCCGAAGCCGATGAAGAGCACGGGGCACCGCGAGAGCACGGTCGTGAGCGACTTGCGCACGTCGGGCGGCGCGATCGACGCGAGGAAGCGCTCGCGCGCGAACACCCAGCTGTGCGGCTCCTTCAGCGTGCCGTGCAGCTTGAGGATGAACCGCCGCCGCCACGCGACCTCGTCGGTGACGCGCCACATGGTGTCCCACTCGAAGCCGAAGGCGCGCTCGAGCAGGTGGTTCAGGTTCGTGGTGAGCACGGCGCGCAGCTTGTCTCGCAGCGCGGCGATCGCGATCGCGATCCGCGGCGGCTCGAGCCCCTCGTCGTCGAGCGCATCCTCGACGAACGCGTTGAACTCCGCTGGGCCGAGCGCCTGCTCCGCCGCGCCCAGCGCCTCGCTGTAGCGCTGCGATCGCGCGAGGGCCGCGACCTCGGCGATCGCGACCTCGTCGCTGGTCTGCTCGCGCACCCTCTCGACGAGCAGGTCGACGAGCTGACGCCACGTCGGCAGCCCGGCCGCGGCCGAGATGCCTCCCCCCACGAAGAGCACGAGCTCTCCGCTCTCGAGCGCCTCATGCAGCGCTTCGATCACCGCGGCGTCGACCTCCGCGCTCACCGTGTTCGCGTTGTCCATAAGGGTTGACATCGAGCCCCTCGAGTCTATCGCTCCTCGGCGCGCAGCGCACTTTTGCGGCGCGTCGCGTGGTGCGCCTTCGCCGCGCGTCGCGCGACGCGCCGCAAAAGTGCGCCGCGCGGCGCAGGGTCGAACGCTCGACCAGGCGGCCCGCTGCGGTCATGACGTCCGAGACGACTGACCGCCGCATCGAGCGAAGTCGGAAGAGGCGGAAACAGTCCGCGAGGCTGGAGCATGCTACGTCTCCGACATGCGTCCGGCGGCCCTCTTCACGCTGGCGACGGTGGCCACGCTCGTCGCGTTCTCCCTGGCCGGCGTGGCCGCTCCACCACCCCGCGCGCGGCGCGCCCCGCGCCTCCCGGCGCGCGCGGAGGCCGCGCTCCCGGCGGCCGCCGCGGGCCAGCGCGCGCGCTCGCCCGCGAGCGTCGTCGCGCTGCGCGCGCCCGGTCCGCCTGCCGTCCTCGTGCGCGCGGGGAGCTTCACGATGGGATCGAGCGAGGTCGAGATCGCGCACGCGGTGACGCTCTGCAAGCTCGAGCCGGCCGGTGAGCTGTGCGTCGACGAGACCGAGGCGAGCTTCGCGAACGAGCTCGTGCCCCACGAGGTGTACCTGTCGGATTTCTGGATCGACCGAACCGAGGTGACCGTCGCGAGCTACCGCCGGTGCGTCTCGGCCGGCGTCTGTGCCGAACCTCCGTATGCCTCCGGCGGGCAGCGCTTCGATCGGCCCGAGGTTCCGGTGGTTCTCGTCTCGTGGAGCGACGCGCAGCGCTACTGCGTCTGGGCCGGCGGTCGCCTGCCGACCGAGGCCGAATGGGAGCGGGCCGCGCGGGGCGTGGCCGGGCGCCGCTACCCCTGGGGTCATGTCTACAACCCATTCCACGCGAACCACGGGAGGCTGTCGTTCGACGAGCTCGACGACGGCGACGGCTTCCTCGAGCTCGCGCCCGTCGGCTCGCTCGTGGCCGGCCGCACCCCCGATGGCATCGACGACCTCGCCGGTAACGTCGAGGAGTGGGTCGCTGACTACTACCATCCCGAGTATCCAAGCGGCAGCGCGAAGAACCCGCGGGGGCCCGACATGGGGGAGGAGCGCGTGCTGCGCGGCGGCAGCTACATCCTGGGTCGGCCCTGGCTGCGTGGCGCCGCGCGGGGGCACGACTCGCCGACTAGCCGCCGCGCGTGGCGCGGCTTCCGCTGCGCGCGAGACGCCTGAGCCGCGGCGGGCGACGCTCGAGCCGAGGCGCGCGCGACGAGCGCTCGAGGAGCGCGGCGGTTGGCCGCTGCGCGGGCTGAGGCGCGCGGCGGTTGGCCGCCGCGCCGGAAGAGCCCATACTGCGCCCGTGAGGATCGCGCACCTCTCTGACCTGCACCTCCTCTCCCTCGAGGGGGCCTTCCCGTTCCGGCTCCTGAACAAGCGTCTCACGGGCTACCTCAACCTCCGCTTCCGGCGCCACGCCATCCACAAGCCGCACGCGGTGCACGCAGCGGCGCGGGAGATACGGCGGCTCGGCGTGGACCACGTCGTCATCACCGGCGATGTCTCGAACCTCGCGCTCGAACGAGAGTTCGTCCTGGTCCGCAACTTCTTGCAGAGCGATCTCGCTCTTCCGCCCGAGCGGGTGAGCATCGTCCCGGGGAACCACGACGCGTACACGAAGGGCGCGCACCGCTCGCAGCGCTTCTCTCAGTACTTCGCGCCGTACCTGCGCTCCGACATCGTCCTCGACGCGCCTGGGAAGAGCGACGACGGTGGGGCCCCCCGCGATGGCGGAGGCTCGGCGTTCCCCTTCGTGCACCTGCGCGGGCCCGTCGCGATCATCGGCCTCTCGACCGCCTGGCCGCGTCCCCCGCTGGTGGCATCGGGGCGGCTCGGCCCGGTCCAGCTGCGCGCGCTCGAGCGAGCGCTAGAACACCCGGAGGTGCGGCGGCGAACGCCGGTCGTGCTTCAGCACCACCCCTTCCATAACCCGGCGAGCCGGGCGAAGGCCTTGCTGGAAGGCCTGGGTGATGCCGCGGCAGAGGGGCGGCTGCTGCGGCAGGTGCGCCGCGGCTTGCTGCTGCATGGGCACCTGCACCGGCGCATTCACCGCAAGCTGCACACCGAGCGGGGTCACATCGACGCCGTGGGCGCCACCAGCGCTTCGCTCCTTCACGACAGCGACGAACGGATGGCCGGGTTCAATGTCTACGAGATCGACGACGCGGGGACGATCGGGGGCATCACGTCGCACCGCTTCGTCCCGGGTCAAGACGCGTTCCGCGAGGTCCCGGTCCCCGAGCGATGAGCCCGCCGCGCGCTCGGCGCTCCGCCGAGCGCCCCACCGGAGCCGCGCGCAATCCATCCGCCGCACGCAGGACCGTCCAGGCGGGCGCGCGATGTTCGGGGCTCGGCAGTGCCGTGACTCGAGCGCAGCGGGGGCGCTGCGCGGGCAGTCCGGTGGGGCTCTGGTCAGGAGGAAAGTCAGGCGGTGGCGCGGATCACGTTGACCGCCTGCAGACCTTTGGGACCTTCTTTGATCTCAAATTCAACGGTCTCGTCCTCGAACAGACGACGGCGCCCCTCCCCGTTGATCTGCGAATAGTGAACGAAGACGTCGGGGCCAGTCTCTTGCTTGATGAAGCCCCAACCCTTCTCGTCGTTGAACCACTTAACCTTGCCAACTGCCATATTTCCTCCACTTCAGAGCTCGTCGATACCCGAGGCGCGCAGGCTGGCAGTCGGGAGGTGACCACGGCTGCGGTCCCTGATTCCGATGCGGGCTTGGCTGCATGCAGCAACCCCCCCTCGTAGACAGATCCAGCTTGCGCAGGGCGGCTGCCCAGCCGCTGGTTGATGTGCGTGCGCGGCGACTTCGACGATTCTCCCCGGTCCGAGCGGGCGCCAACGTAAACGGCTCGATGCGCCAAGGTCAAGCAGCGATGATGGTTCGGCGGGCGCTTGCGCGAGGCAGTACCGCTTCACCGGCAGTCTCCGGTTGCAGCAGCCTCCGATGAGAATTTCGCGTCGTACAGCGGATCCTGACGGCGAGTACACGATCACGCGCGGTGACGGCGCGCCGTAGGGTGCGAAGCAGAATTCGCGCAACCGTCAAGATTTGCGCTTTTATCGAAGAACTTTGTCCTTCGGCCCGCGCAGGGCGTCGTGGTCCGTGAGGGCTTCGCCATGTCACGCAGCGAGCTTCGCACGTCGGGCAGCGATCTCCTGGCCTCCGCCGCAATGGCGCGGCGACTCGGGCGCGCTCCTCGTGCTGCGCGCGTCGTGGGAGCGAGCGACGCAGCGCGCTCCGGGCGCTCTCCGAGCGCAGGCCAGGCGCTTGCGGAGCTTTTGCCGAGAACATCGATCGAGCGTTGCAGCGGAGCAGGCGACCTGCTCGGAGGACATCACGCACCTGGCGGCGCCGGCTCAGCCTGTTCGCCGACGTTCCCCCTGCGCGCTGGCGCGACAGCTCGGCGGATCGATCCCCGGACCGGCATCGCGCGCTCGACCTGCACCGCGCCCGGTGCGTGCGCTCAGGGGGCGTAGGCGGCGCAGTCCCGGGCTCGAGCCCGCTCGCCGCCCGGGAGCAGGAATCGAAGGCATCTCGTTGACATGTCTGTTCGAGCTTGCTCGTATGGCGTGGCGAGGGCATCGGGTCTCACCTCCGCCCTGGCCCCGCGAGGCGACGAGATGTTCTCGGTGATCATCAGCGAGAAAGGGGGCGCGGAGCGCCGCGAAACCTTCGACCGGACAGAGATCAACGTCGGCCGCGTGCAGGGCAACGACCTGATGCTGCCGAAGGGCAACGTGTCGAAGCGACACGCTCGGCTGCTCTTCCGCGACGGGCGCTTCATCGTCACCGATCTCAAGAGCACGAACGGCACGTACGTCAACGGCCGGAAGATCGCTCAGGCGACGATCGTTCGCGAAGGCGACAAGATCTACATCGGCGACTTCGTGCTGCGGATCGAGACGGCGGCGGCCGGGACGGCCCCTCCGGACAGCACGGCGCCTCCGCGCGCGCCGGAAGAGATGTCCGGCGAGCCGGGACCTCTGCCCGATCGCGGGCCGCCGCCGTCCGCCGAGAAAGGGCTGCACCGGTCGGCGCCGTTGCCGCTGATCAACGAGAGGGGCGAGCCGTCGCGCACCAGCCAGGGCGTGATCAGCCACTTCCCCCTCGAGAACGATCCGGACGAGTCGGTCGACGCGGCCGCGGCCATCCCCGTCCCCGGTCCGCCTCGCATCCCCTCGCCTCGTCCGCCGCTCACGCCGGGCTCGCAGGGCGGTGCGTCCGTCCCGCCGCTGCCTGCGCACCCGGCGATGACCACCGCACCGCCGGCGCGCGACGGCCGCGCCGTCAACGCCGCCACACCGCCCCCACAGGCGCCGCGCCCGTACGCGACCGCGACCCCGCTGCCTGCACAGAGCACAACGAGCACCGCCGCGGTGTCGCCGCAGGGCGCCTCGAACGTCGCCGTCCATCCGAGCGTGGTCCCCATCCCGAGCCGGCGCGCCATCCCGCCCGTCTCGGATCGGGTCGACCGGGGACAGGGCGACTCGGCGCATGCCGTGGCGCACCGCCGGGCGCTCGGGCGCCTCATGGAGCGGCTCGCCGACCTGGTCGACCTCACGCCGCTCGACAGCGGCGCGCCGCCGGACAGCGCGCTCGCTCAGCGCATCGCGCAGGCGAGCGCCGCGGGCGCGGAGGCGCTGCGCGCGGCGGGCGAGCTCCCCCCCGAGGTCGACGTCGAGGCGCTCGTGGCCGACGCGCAGCGGGAGCTCCTCTCGCTCGGCCCGCTCGACCGCTTGCTCGAAGACGCCGAGGTGAGCGAGATCCAGGTGTTCCGCTACGACCACGTGATCGCGATGCACGGGCGCAGGCGCGTCATCGCGGAGGTCGGGTTCAGCAGCGAGCGCGCGGTCGGCCGGGCCATCCGCCGGCTCTGCATGGCGGCCGGCCAGCCGATCGAGGCGGGCGCGAGCTTCGTCGAGCGGACCCTGCCGAAGGGGCGCCGCCTGTTCGCGGTGCTGCCGCCGGCCGCGACCTCCACCCTGGTGATCCGGAAGCCGCAGCGCCCCGACGTCACGCTGGACGACCTGGTGCGCAACGGGACGATCTCGCGCGCGATGGCCGGGTTGCTCGCCCAGTGCGTGCTCGGTCGCGGCAACCTCCTCGTCACCGGGACGCGGGACGCCGGGACGGGCTGGCTGCTCGGCGCGCTCGCTGCCGCGGCGCAGCCCGACGACCGGTTCGTGGTGCTCCAGGAGGAGGACGAGCTCGCCCTCGATCAGCCGAACACGCTGTCCATCGCGCTCGGGGCCACGACGGACGAACGCACCCGGGCCGTGCGGGCGGCCGTACGCATCCGGCCGGAGCGGGTCGTGGTGAGCTCGTTCTCGGGCCACGTCGCGGCCGAAATCGTGGACGCCATCGGCGGCGGCATGGACGGCGTGCTCGCGGCCTCCCGCGCGCCGACGTTGCGGCAAGCAGTGACGAGGCTCCCCGCCGACATCGCCGCGACCCGCCCCGGGATCACGCCGGAGACGGCGCGCGAGTGGCTCGCCTCGTCCTTCGACCTCGCGATCGAGATCGCGCTGCTCCGCGACGGTCGCCACCGGGTGCTCCGCATCGCGGAGCTCGCGGTGGAGGGCGGGCAGATCGCCATTCGCGACGTCTTCACGTTCGTGGTCGAGCGGACGGCCGCCGGCGGCGCGCTCGAGGGGACGTTTCACCCCTCCGGGCTGGTGCCGGACATCGTGGAAGATCTTCAGTCCCGCGGGGTCAGCGTCGATACGTCGACCTCGTTCCGGCGAAATCGCTAGCGGCTGTCCGCGCGAAGGCTGGCCAGCGTGGCCAGCGCGAGGCACGCGGAGCCCACGCAACACGCGAGATGAGAGCGTCTTGACGGGCGCCAGCTAGGAACGGAGGTTATGATGCTCAGTAGCCATGGCCATCCGCACCATCCTCCACTATCCCGACCCGCGCCTGCGTCAGAAGGCACAGCCGGTCGGGGACATCACGCCCGAAATCACGAAGCTTATCGACGACATGGCCGAGACCATGTACGCGGCGCCCGGCGTCGGCCTTGCGGCCACGCAGATCGGGGAGCCACACCGCGTCTTCCTCGTTGACATCGCCGCGGACAACGAGCCGAGCAACCTCCTCGTGTTCATCAACCCGGAGATCGTGCGGCAAGAGGGGCAGCTGACCGGCCCCGAAGGGTGCCTCTCGTTCCCTGGCATCAGCGAGGACATCAAGCGGGCCGAGCGCGTCACCGTCCGCGCCCGCGGGCGCGACGGCGCGACGTTCGAGATCGCGGCCGACGGCCTGCTCGCCGTGGCCGTCCAGCATGAGCTCGATCACCTCGACGGCGTGCTGATGATCGACCGGATGGGCACGCTCAAGAAGCGCATCGTCCAGCGGAAGATGCAGAAGCGCGGCGCGGAAGCCGCGAGCTGACCTGCCCGGGCGCGCCGATCAGCTGCGCGCCGGGAAGGCGAGCGGGCCGCTGACGTACGCGTCGCGACCGCAGAGCTCCCAGCGTGGATCGACGATCCGGGGCGCGTCGCCTGGCGTGTCCGGACCCGCCCAGTCGACCGCGCCCGGCCGGCCGCGGGGGCCGAGCAGGATCGGAGCGACGAAGGCGTGCAGCTCGTCGGGCAGGCGCGACGCGAGCAGGCTGCCGGCGAGCTCGGCGCCACCTTCGACCAGGATGGAGACGATCCCCTGCGAGGCGCAGAGGCGCATCGCGGCGGTCACGTCGACCCGGCCCTCGGCCGAGGTTGGCGCGCGCAGGACGACGCAGCCAGCGTCGACGAGCACCTGCTCCGCCTCCTCGGGCGCGTCGGCGCCCGTGAGCACCCAGGTCGGCACCTCCCGCGCCGTCTGGGCGAGGCGCGTGTGGAGCGGCAGCCTGAGCCGCGTGTCGAAGACGAGCCGGATGGGGCTCCGCCCCCCGGGCGCGAGCGCAGGCTCGCGCAGGGTGAGCCGAGGGTCGTCGGCGAGCGCCGTGCCGATCCCGATCGCCACCGCGTCGTGCCGCGAGCGGAGCTCCTGGACCTTGGCGCGCGCCTCGGGGCCGGTGACCCACTTCGAGGCGCCTGTGCGGGTCGCGATGCGACCGTCCAGCGACAGGGCGAGCTTGAGCGCGATGTGGGGGATGCCTGTCGTGATGAACTTGGTCCAGGGCGCGATCAGCGCGCGAGCCTCGGCGCCGGCGACGCCGAGCTCCACGGCGAGCCCGGCGTCGCTGAGCCGCTGCGCCCCGCCGCCGACCACCGCGGGGTTCGGATCGGGCGCGCCGACGACGACGCGCTTGATGCCGGCGCTCAGAACCGCGTCCACGCAGGGCGGCGTGCGCCCCTCGTGGTTGCAGGGCTCCAGCGTCACGTAGAGCGTCCCTCCGCGCGCCGCGTCGCCGGCGGCCGCGAGCGCCAGCCCCTCGGCGTGCTCCTCACCAGCGCGCGCGTGGTGCGCGACGGCGACGACCTCCCCCGCGGCGTTCAGCACCACCGCGCCGACCGGGGGGTTCGGCGACGGCATCGCCTTGTGCGCCTCCTCGATGGCGAGGCGCATCATCGCGGCGTCGAGCTCGGGATCGGGGCTGGGGGGCTTCGCAGACATCGAAGTGCCGGATCTACTAGGGCGCCTTGGCCTTCACAAGCTTGCCAAGCTCGACCATGAACTGGTCAATGTCCCGAAAGGAACGATAAACGCTTGCGAACCGGACATAGGCGACCTCATCGAGGGTACGCAGGTGGTTCATCACCCGCTCGCCCAGCTCGGTCGATAAGATCTCCCGCCGCTCGGACTCCTGCGCCTCGCGCTCGATCGCGTCGGCGATGGCCTCGATCTGGTCGGTGGACACGGGCCGCTTGTTGCATGCGATCCGGAGCCCTCGCACGAGCTTCTGTCGGTCGAACGACTCGCGCCTACCGTCCTTCTTGACGACCGTCGGCAGGATGTCCTCGACGCGCTCGTACGTCGTGAAGCGGCGCTCGCACGAGGCGCACTCGCGCCGACGCCGGATCACCTCACCCGCGCCGCCAGCGCGGGAGTCGATGACCCGGTCCTCGAGATGGCCGCAAAATGGGCACTTCATCGAGCCATCCAGCGCGGCGCGCGATCAGCCGTCGAACTGGGAGAAGACGAGCGACACGTTGGTGCCACCGAAGCCGAAGGAGTTCGACATCACGTGCTTCAGGCGGCGCTCGCGAGAGGTGAACGGGACGTAGTCGAGGGTGCACTCAGGATCGGGATCGTCCAGGTTGAGCGTCGGCGGCACCGCGCCGTGGCGCAGCGCGAGGGCGCAGACCGCCGCCTCGACCCCACCTGCGCCCCCGAGCAGGTGGCCCATCGCGGACTTCGTCGAGCTCACCCAGAGGCGCTTCGACGCCGCGTGATCGCCGAAGGTCTTGAGGATCGCCCGGGTCTCCTCGATGTCCCCTTGCGGAGTCGAGGTGCCGTGAGCGTTGATGTAGTCGATCGCGTCCGGCGCGAGCTTGGCGTCTTCGAGTGCCATCTTCATCGCTCGCTGCGCCCCGGCGCCGTCGGGCGCCGGCTTCGTGATGTGGTACGCGTCGCACGAGGCGCCGTACCCGACGACCTCTGCGTAGATCTTCGCGCCGCGCTTCTTCGCGTGGGAGAGCGACTCGAGCAGCAGCGACCCGGCGCCCTCGGAGCAGACGAAGCCGTCGCGACCCTTGTCCCAGGGGCGACTCGCCCGCTGCGGCTCGTCGTTGCGCCTCGAGAGGGCGAACATCGCGCAGAAGCCGCCGATGCCGAGGCCGGTGATCGTCGCCTCCGCGCCGCCCGTGAGCATGATGTGCGAGCGACCCCGGCGGATCCACTCGAACGCCTCGCCGAGCGAGTGCGCGCTCGACGAGCATGCGCTCGTGTTGCAGTAGCTCGCGCCCCGCAGATCGAGCGCCAGCGCCACCTGCCCTGCAGCGAGGTTGGCGATGACCGTCGGGATGAAGTACGGGCTCACCTTGTGGGGGCCCTTCTCGTGCAGCGTGATCGAGTGCTGGAACAGGTATTCGAGGCCCCCGAGACCGACACCGATGAACGTGCCGCACTGATCGCGGTCCTCGTCGGTGAGCTCGATCCCCGCGTCCTGCATGCACATCTGCGAGGCGGCGATGGAGAGGTGGGCGAAGCGGCCCATCTCCTTCACCTTTTTCTTGGGGATGTACTCCTCCGGAACGAAGCCCTTCACCTCGCCAGCAAAGCGAGTCGGAAACGAGCTCGCGTCGAAGAGGGTGATGGGTCCAATACCCGACTGACCAGCCAGCAAAGATTGCCAGGTGGCCTGCGTCCCGAGGCCATTGGGCGTGACGAGCCCGATGCCGGTGATGACAACGCGTTCCATGGCTCTTCTTGCCCTAGCGCCACCACAGAGGTGAGAGCGCGTGCAGTGGCGAAGAGCAGATCCTTCGCTGGCTCACGCGCCAACCCACCTCCATGGTGACGCCGCGTCCGGTAGGGCGGTGGGGACGCTACTTCTTGGCATTCCTTTCGATGTAGTCAATCGCGTCCTGGACAGTCCGGATCTTCTCCGTGTCCTCGTCCGGAATGTCGATCTCGAACGCCTCCTCAAACGCGAGGACAAGCTCCACCAGGCCCAGCGAATCGGCGCCCAGATCGTCGATGAAACTCGCCTCAGGCTTGATGTCCTTCTCGTCGACGTCGAGCTGTTCCTTGATGATCCGCTTTACTTCGGCCGTGATGTCGCGACCTTCAGCCATGGTATTCCTCCCGGGAAAACGGAACCCCTAGTAGCCCATCGCCATCAGCGTTGCACCATCGAATTACCTGCGACCGCTTTTTTCGTGTGCGCCTGGTTTGCCGCTGTGCGTGACGCCTGGCAGCCGGGGTCCTCAAGCCAGCGCTCTCACACGTACATCCCGCCGTTGACGCGCAGCGTCTCGCCCGTCACGTAGCTCGCCTCGTCGGAGCATAGGAATGCGATCGCCGCGGCGACCTCCTCTGCTCGGCCCGTGCGCCCGAGCGGGACCATCCTCGTCAGCCCCTCTTTCATCTCCGCGCTGATCGTCGTCGTCATGTCGGTGTCGATGAACCCGGGCGCCACGGCGTTGACCGTGATGCCGCGCCCCGCGTACTCGCGGGCGAGCGACTTCGTCACGCCGAGCAGGGCCGCCTTCGTCGCGGCATACGCCGCCTGGCCGACGTTGCCCATCTCCGCCACAACGCTGGAGAGGAAGACGATGCGGCCTGTGCGCGCGCGCATCATGACCTTGGTCGCCGCGCGCGCGGACGCGATCGAGCCCTTCACGTTCACGGCGAAGAGGCGATCGAGGTCTTCCTCCTTGATCCGCAGGAGCAGGCCGTCGATCGCAATCCCCGCGTTCGCGACGAGGATGTCCAGCCGGCCAAGGCGCTTCGCCGCCTCGGCGATGGCGGCCTCGGTCGCCGGCATGTCCGCGACGTCGAACCCGAGCGCCTCGGCCTTCCCGCCGCGCGCGGTGATCGCGTCGACGACCGCGCGCGCCTCGGCCTCTCCGCGCACGTAGTTGACGATCACGTGCGCGCCCTGCGCCGCGAGCGCCTCCGACGCAGCACGCCCGATCCCTCGCGATCCACCCGTGACGATCGCAACTTTGCCCGTAAGGTCGAACATCGATGCCTATGCCTCCGAAAGGAACGCGCTCACGCGCTCAATCCCCGCCATGTCGCTCACGCTGAGCACCTTGATCTGCTTCGTAATCCGCTTCACCAGCCCGGCCAGCACCTTGCCAGGGCCGATCTCGAGGGCGTGCGTCACGCCATCCTCTGCCATGCGCTCGATCGTCCGCATCCACTGCACGGTGCCATCGATCTGGCGCAGGAGGAGCGACCGCACCCGCTCCGGATCGGCGTTCGGCGCGGCGTCGACGTTCGCGATCACGGGGAAGGCGAGCGGCATCAGCTGCGTGCGCTCTAGCTCGGGACGCAAGCGTTCGGCCGCAGGCCGCATCAGCGCGCAGTGGAAGGGAGCGCTCACCTTGAGCGGGATGGCCTTGCCGCCGCGGGCGACGGCGAGCTCGCCCGCGCGCGCGACCGCGCCGGCGTGCCCGGCGATCACGATCTGCCCCGGCCCGTTGTAGTTCGCCGGAGCGACGACCTCGCCTTGCGCCGCCTCGGCGCAGATCGCGAGCACCACCTCCTGGTCGAGCGCGATGAGCGCCGCCATGGCCCCCTCGCCCGCCGGTACGGCCTCCTGCATGGCGCTGCCCCGGATCCGGCAGAGCCTTACCGCATCCTCGATCTCGAGCGCGCCGGCAGCGACCAGCGCGCTGTACTCGCCGAGCGAGTGGCCGGCCGCGTACAGCGGCGGATCGAGGTTGGGCAGGTGCTCGATGAGGGCCGCGGCCACGGCGCAGCTCGTCGCGACGATGGCGGGCTGGGTGTTGCTCGTCTGCGTCAGCGCCTCCATCGGCCCCTCGAAGCAAAGCCGCGAGATCGGGTCGCCGAGCGCCGCGTCCGCCCGCGCGAACGCGCCGCGCGCGGCCGCCGAGACCTCCGCGAGGGCCTTGCCCATCCCCACCTCTTGCGCCCCTTGCCCTGGAAACAGCCAAGCGATTTTCACGTTTGCCCTCAATTCCAAGCCAGGGAGGCGGACGTCGTCCGTCCCCCGAACCACGTCATGCGGCCGGCGCGCGCGAGACTACCTCAGGCCGGATCGCCCGGCGAGCTCAAGCGGACGCGCAGACCTCGACCCCGACGCAGGCAGACGCGCATGGCCCGCTCACATCCGGATGACGGACGCGCCCCAGGAGATGCCAGCGCCGAGCGCGCAGAACAGGACGTTTTGCCCCGGTTTGATGCGCCCGTCGCGCACCGCCTCGTCGAGGGCGATGGGGATCGATGCGCTCGACGTGTTGCCGTACTCCTCGATGTTGAGCACGAACCTCTCCAGAGGGAGGCTGAGCCGCGCGGCGACCTGGCTGATGATCCGCAGGTTCGCCTGATGGGCGACGACCCAGTCCAGGTCGCCCGCCGCCATGCCCGCCGTGTCGAGCGCGATCAGCGAGGCGCTGGAGAGGTTCTTCACGGCGACCTTGAAGATGTCCTGCCCCACCATGTGGACCTTGTTGCGGCTCTGCTCGATGCCCTCGGGCGTCAGCGGCTCGGCCGTGCCGCCGCCCGGGATGACCAGCGAGTTCGCGAGCGTGCCGTCGCTGAAGATCCGCGTCGAGATGATGCCTCTGCCGTCGCCCGACGCAGGCCCGAGCACGACCGCGCCAGCGCCGTCGCCGAACAGGACGCACGTCGTGCGATCCTTCCAGTTCAGGATGCGCGAGAGCAGCTCGACGCCGATCACGAGGACGTGCCGGGCCACACCGTTCGCGATGAACTGATCGGCGATCGTGAGGCCGTAGACGAAGCCGGCGCAGGCCGCCGAGATGTCGAACGCGGGGATCTCCTGAGCGCCGAGCTTCTGCTGCACGTACACGGCGCAGGAGGGCATCGGGGTGTCGCCGCTGATCGTCCCGACGATGATCATGTCGAGGTCAGCCGCCGAGAGCCCGGCGGCGTCCAGCGCAGAGCGGCCGGCCGCAGCGGCCATGTCGCTCGTGAGCTCTCCCTCGGCAGCGATATGACGTCGACGAATCCCCGTTCGCTCGCTGATCCAGCTGTCGGAGGTGTCGACGATCTTCTCGAGATCGGTGTTGTGCACGACTCGGGCGGGCGCGTAGCTGCCCGTCCCGAGGATGCGGCTCCTCGGCTGCGGGGAGCTCATGCGACGGCCCCTCGCGCATCCGCGCGAGCCGGCGCCGCGCCCAGGTGCGCGGGCGCAGCGTTCGCGCGCGCCGGCGCACCCGCGCCCGTCATGAGGCCGCGGTCGCCTTGGTCGCCTTCGCCTTGCGCCCGTTGTAGTGCCCGCAGGCGCCACAGGCGCGGTGCGGGAGCCGGGCTTCCCCGCAGTTCTCGCAAGAGACGAGCTGGACGGGGGTCACCTTGTCGTGGTTGGCGCGCCGCATGTCGCGCTTGCTGGGGGTGGTTTTCCTCTTGGGGACGGCCACGGAACTACTCCTTCTTGGTCTTCTTCTTCGGTGTCCCGGCCTTGGCCGGGGGGGGCGATGCAGGTTGCGCGCGCCTGTCAGAGCCGCTGGGCTTCTGTCCAAGCTTCTCTCGGAGCGCGCTGAGCGGCGCGAGCCGCGGGTCGAGGCCTGGAGCGGCCTCATCCTCCTCCGCCGCCCCGCGGACGAGGGCCGAGGAGCCGCCTTCGCGGTCCTCTCGGGACGCGGCAGGACCGATACCCGGGCAAGCTTCCGAGCACAAGGGGAAGTTCGGCATCTCGAGGAGAATGGCCTCGCGGATGAACGGATCGAGCTCGACCGTCTCGCCGTCGTACGTGTCGACGTCGGCCTCGTCCGCCGTGAACTCGTACTCGGCCTCCTTGACCTTGCTCGCCCCAGGCTTCGCCGCGCCGTTGCGGGCAGCGTCGTCCCGCCGGTGGCCGTGACCGTGGCCGTCCGCCTTCGGGGCAGGACGCAAGAGGAGCGAGAGCTCGGCGTCAACGTCCAGCGAGGCAGGGGCAAGGCACCGCGCGCAGGGCGTGGCGACGGGCGCCTTGACGCGGCCGCGCACGACGATCTCGTTCCCCGTCCGCGAGAGGCGGGCCGAGAGGTGGCCTGGCGCGCGCCCGGTGACGTCGGCGTCAGCGAGCGCCGCGTTCATCCAGTCGAGCGGCAGCGGCATGTCCAGCGAAATACCGGAGATGTCGATGTCATTGGCAGAGACGGCAAACTGGGACATGGGGTTCCGGGCCAGTGAAAGCGGAGCGTTTAGCGCGGGGTGCGTTGGCTCGCAAGAACGACCGGCGGCCGCCGTCACATCAGGCTGCATGGTAGCGTCGCCCGCGCATGGACCGTAGCGCCACGCCCGAGGCCCGCGCCGCGGGCGCCGCCGATCGGCGGCCGGAACCTTCAGGGGAAGCACGGCGCGCAGGCCGCCGCGCAGCGGTCGCGATCGCCCTCTACGCGCTCGTGACGCTCGTGTACGCCGCGAGCTCCTCCCGCGAGATCTTCGCGGCTCACACGCCCTACAACCACTACGCGCTGCTCGCGGAGGCGTGGCTCCACGGCCGCCTCGATCTCGGCGGACCGCCGCCGGCGCACGCGGGCGGCAACGACTTCGCCGTGTTCGGCGACCGCTACTACGTCAGCTTCCCCCCCTTCCCCGCGGTCCTCATCGCGCCGCTCGTCAAGCTCGCCGGCAGCGCGGAGCGCGTGCGCGACGGGCAGTTCTTCCTGGCCTTCGCCGGCGTCGGGCCCGCTGTCCTCTTCCTCGCGCTGGAGAAGCTCTCGGCCTCGCGCCGCAGCCACCGCACGCAGGCCGAGAACGTCGCGCTCTCGCTGCTCTTCGCGCTCGGGAGCGTCTACTGGTTCAGCGCGGTGCAAGGGACGGTGTGGTTCGCGGCGCACGTCGTCGGCGTCGCGCTGGCGTGCGTCTATCTCTACTGCGCGCTCGAAGCCGCCCATCCGCTCGCGGCGGGCCTCGCCCTGGGCCTCGGCTTCGCGACCCGCACGCCGCTCGGCTTCGCCCTGCCGCTGTTCTTGTTCGAGGCGCTCCGCGTGGACCGCTCGGACCCGCGCGCCCTCCTGCGCCGGCTCGCCCTGTTCGCCGCGCCGGCGGCGCTCGTGCTCTCGGCGCTGCTCTGGCACAACCACGCGCGCTTCGGCGACGCGGCCGAGTTCGGCCACCGGTACCTCCACATCGCGTGGCGCGCGCGGATCGAGAAGTGGGGGCTCTTCTCGTACCACTACCTGCCGCGCAACCTCGCGGTGGTGCTCACCGGCCTGCCGTACACCCACGTGCAGGGCGCCCCCTTCCAGATCAACGCCCACGGGCTCGCGCTCTGGGTGACCACGCCGATCTACGCGTGGGCCCTCTGGCCCCGACGCACGCCGCCCCCGTTCTGGGCGCTCGCCGCCACGGTGTCCGCGGTCGCGCTGCCGAGCCTCCTCTACCAGAACACCGGCTGGCTCCAGTTCGGCTACCGCTTCTCCAACGATTTCGCCCCGTTTCTCTTCGCGATGATCGCCGTCTCCGGCCGCCGCTTCGGCGCGCCGTTCTACGCCCTCGGCGCGGCCGCGATCGCCGTCAACGGGTTCGGCGCGCTCACGTTCCAGCGCGCGGGCTTCGAGCGGTTCTACTTCGTCGAGCGCACCCAGCGGGTCCTGCACCAGCCCGACTGAGGCCGCCCGCGCCTCCGCGCCGCTGCCGCGACGCCGCGCCGACGGCGCTCCTCCTCCTCAGCACGGCCGGATCGCCCGCGCGCCCTCGGGCGCGCGGGCGATCCGGCGGACAGCGCACGCGGGCCTTGGGTGCAGGGCGCTCGCCGTGCTAGCCCTCGCCGCGCCATGGAAGCTCTGCTCGACCCGGCCGCCATCGGGCGCGGCCTGCGGCGCATCGCGCTCCAGATCGCCGAGCGCGGCCGCGGCGTGGAAGATCTGGCGCTCATCGGGATCCGGCGGGGCGGTGAGCCGCTGGCCAAGCGGCTGGCCGCGCTGCTCCTCGAGATCGAGGGGCACGCGCCGCCGGTCGGCGCCGTCGACATCACGCTCTACCGCGACGACGCCGCGACCGCCCTGCCGAACCCGCGCATCGGCCCAAGCCACATCTCCTTCCCCGTCGACGGCCGGCGCATCGTGCTGATCGACGACGTCATCTACACCGGTCGCACCATCCGCGCGGCGCTCGACGCGGTGCTCGACTACGGGCGACCGCAGCGGATCGAGCTCGTCGCGCTCGTCGATCGCGGCGGCAGGGAGTTGCCGATTCACCCCGACTACATCGTCCGCGCGGTCGAGCTCGCCCCCGGGCAGCGCATCGACGTCGTGGAGCGCGCGGGCGAGCTCTGGGCTCTCGTCACCGCCGCCGGCACAAAGCTCTCGGAGCCCCCCCCGCCACCGGAAGGAACGTAAGCCAGCGCATGAGGAGGATCTACCCGCACCGACACCTGCTCGGCATCGAGGGTCTCTCGCGTACCGAGATCGTGGCCCTCCTGGACGCCGCCGAGTCGCTCTTCGACGTCTCCCGGCGGAGCGTGCGCAAGGTGCCCACGCTCCGCGGCAAGACGGTCGTGAACCTCTTCTACGAGCCGTCGACGCGCACGCGGACGTCGTTCGAGCTCGCGGGCAAGCGGCTCAGCGCCGACGTCATCAACATCAGCGTCTCCACCTCGAGCGCGGTCAAGGGGGAATCGCTGCTCGACACGGTGCAGAACCTCCAGGCGATGCAGCCGGACGTGCTGGTCATCCGGCACGCCGCGTCGGGCGCGCCGCACCACGTCGCCGCGCACACGCGCGCCGCGGTCGTCAACGCGGGGGACGGCACGCACGAGCACCCGACGCAGGCGCTGCTCGACGCGTTCACGATCCGGCGCGCCAAGGGACGACTCGAAGGGCTGGAGGTCGCCATCTGCGGCGACATCGTCCACAGCCGCGTGGCCCGCTCGAACGCGCACCTGCTCACGACGATGGGCGCGCGGGTCCGCTTCGCCGGCCCGCGCACGCTCCTGCCGATCGCGGGTGAGTCGCTCGGCGCGACGGTCTACGATCGGATCGAGCCCGCCCTCGAAGGGGCCGACGTGGTGATGATGCTGCGCGTGCAGCGCGAGCGGCTGAGCGGCAGCTTCCTGCCCAGCACGCGCGAGTACAGCCGCACGTTCGGGCTGAACCCAGCCCGGCTCGCGCTCGCCAAGCCAGACGCGATCGTGATGCACCCGGGGCCGATGAACCGCGGCGTGGAGATCGATCCGCGCGTCGCGGACGGCGCACAGAGCGTGATCCTCGACCAGGTCGAGGCCGGCGTCGCGGTCAGGATGGCCGTGCTCTGGATCCTGGCCGCGGAGGCCAACGAGTTCTCCGCGACCGGCGAGCCACGGCCCGCGCCCTGACGATCGCCCCGGCCCTCCGGGCGCGGCGGCGCAGCCGGGGTAGACGGACGCCCTGGCCCATGAAACCCACGGAACCATGAAAGACGCGGCCAACGCGCGCGGCTCCCCCCTGGCATACGCCCGCTGGCAGCGAACAGGGTTCCCTGTTGCGCCTCGTTTTAATAGGCTGGTCCATCTTTTTGAAAGGGTGGAGCCAACCATGTTTTCGCGAGACGTCCTCAGGATCGATGCCCCGGCGGTAGCGCAAGAGATCGAGCAGGCCATCCGGGATCAGGTGTTCGGTACGCTGCGGCGGCGCGGGGCCGTGGTCGGGATCTCGGGCGGGATCGACAGCTCCGTCGTCTCGACGCTGTGCGTCCGCGCGCTCGGCAAGGACAAGGTGCTGGGCATCTTCATGCCCGAGCGCGACACCTCCGATGACGCGCTCCGCCTCGGCAAGTTGCTCGCCGAGGGGCTCGGCATCGAGGCGGTCATCGAGAACATCAAGCCCGCGTTGACCGGCCTCCGCTGCTACGAGCGGCAGGACGAGGCGATCCGGATGGTCTACCCGGACTACAACGAGAGCTGGAAGTTCAAGATCACGCTCCCCTCGATCCTCGAGAGCGACAGGCTGAACGTCTCGCAGCTGACGGCGCAGCCGCCCGGCGAGGAGCCGCGCGTGAAGCGGATGCCCCTGAACGCGTACCTGCAGCTCGTCGCCGCGACGAACTTCAAGCAGCGCATCCGCAAGATGATGGAGTACTACCACGCGGACAGGCTCAATTACGCCGTCGCCGGCACGCCGAACCTGCTCGAGTACGATCAGGGCTTCTTCGTCAAGCAAGGCGACGGCGCCGCGGACTTCAAGCCGATCGCGCACCTGTACAAGAGCCAGGTCTACGCGCTCGCCGAGTACATCGGCGTCCCTGCCGACATCCGCAGGCGCGCGCCGACGACGGACACGTTCTCGATGCCGCAGGGGCAGGACGAGTTCTACTTCGCGCTCCCCTACGACAAGATGGACCTCTGCCTGTACGCCTACAACAACAACGTTCCGGCCGCGGACGCGGCGTCTGCCGTCGGCATCACGCCGCAGCAGGTCGAGCGCGTGTTCAAGGACATCGAAGCGAAGCGTCGGGTAGCGCAGTACCTCCACGCGCAGCCGCTGCTCGTCCGCGATCAGGGCCACGCCTGACGAGCCGCGCCGTCAGACCGCGTTCGCCGCTGTCAACGGCATTCTCAGCTTGGGACGCCGTTCCCCGGTCGTGAAACCCGCCGGAAACAGCGCGAAACCTCGTTGACATTCACTCACGTTGACGACGGTGGCGGACGGGCTCACAGCGAGATCGTCAGTCGCCAATCTCACCTCCGCGGCGCGCCCTGGCGGCGGCTTTCGAACACGGACGGCACGGGGAACACCGCACACGAACGAGCGCGGACGCGTGCGTGCGTGAACGTGAACGTGAACGTGAACGATGAACCGCGACCGCAACCGCGTCCTGCCGCGATCTGCGCGCTGGCCGTCGCTCCGCGGAGTGTTCTCGACAGGAAAGCCGGGGGGGTGATAGACGTGGAGACTACCTCCATGAGCACTTCCAGCATCGAATCGACGATTCGCAACTTCCTGGTCACCTCGTTCGGATACCGGGGCGCTACCGCCGATCTCGGGTCCGAGGTCGCTTTGCTCGATCAAGGGATCCTGGACTCGACGGCCGTCCTCGAGATCGTTCAGTTCCTCGAGCAGGATCTCGGTATCCAGGTCGCCGACGAGGAGATGGTGCCGGAGAATTTCGGCTCGATCGCCAGGCTCGTCACCTACGTGAGCGGGAAGAAGAGCAGCAACTAGCCCGAACCCCGGGGGGCGCATGAGCACGCAGCACACCGCTCGTCGCGATCCGCGCTCGGATCGCTTCCTCATCGACTCCGCGCTGCGATCGTTCGCCGCCTCTCGCCCCGACCACGTCGCGCTGGTCTGCGAGGGACGGCGGATCACGTACCGGGAGCTGGACGCGCTGGCCGATCGCTGCGCCGCCCTGTTCCGCGAGGCGGGCGTGCAGCGCGGCGATCGCGTCATGGTCGCGCTCGACAACGGCGTGGACGCGGTCGTCGCGTACTACGGAGCGCTCCGGGCCGACGGCGTGCCGTCGCTGCTCGGCACCGCGATGCGACCGCGGCGCCTCGGCCAGGTGATGGAGCTCGCGGGCCCCCGCGTGCTCGTGGCGGCGCGCGGCATGCGCGAGAGCCTCGCCGCCGTGGCCGAGCTCCCGCCCGGCGCGAGGCCGGCGGCGACGTTCCTGAGCGGCGCGGCTCCCCCGGCCGCGGCCGGGCCCCCGCCCGACGGGCGCGACTTCCAGGAGGCCCTGGCCGGCGCGCCCGGCGAGCCCCCTGCGCGCCGCGCGATCGAGCTCGATCTGGCGACGCTCTGCTGGACGAGCGGCAGCACGGGCGAGTCGAAGGGGGTCATGCTGACGCACCAGAACCTCCGCAACAGCACCGCGGCCATCGGCGCGTACCTCGAGCACACGGCGGACGACGTGATCCTCTGCGTGCTGCCCCTGTCGCACACCTACGGGCTCTTCCAGCTGCTCGTGACCCACGCGTTCGGCGGGACCGTCGTGCTCGAGAAGGGCTTCTCCATGCCGTGGCCCATCGTCCAGCGGATGGCCGAGGAGCGGGCGACCGGCTTCGCGGGCGTGCCGACGATCTTCGCGTCGATGCTCTCGCTCAAGAACTTCGCGAAGGCCGATCTCTCGGCGCTCCGGTACATGACGAACGCCGCGTACGGGCTCCCGGCGCCGCAGCTCCTTCGCCTCCGCGAGCTCTTGCCCAACGTCTCGTTCTTCGCGATGTACGGCCAGACCGAGTGCACGCGCGTCTGCTACCTGCCGCCCTCCCTGGCGCTCGAGCGGCCGTCCTCCGTGGGCATCGCGATGCCGAACGAGGAGCTCTGGATCGAGCGAGAGGACGGCACGCACGCGGAGCCGGGCGAGGTGGGCGAGCTCGTCGTGCGCGGGCCGAACGTGATGCGCGGCTACTGGAGGAACCCCGACGCGACCGCACGCGCGCTCCGGCCGGGGCCCCTCCCGGGCGAGGTCGTGCTCCACACCGGCGACCTCTTCAAGATGGACGAGGACCGGTACCTCTACTTCGTCGCGCGCAAGGACGACATCATCAAGACCCGCGGCGAGAAGGTGAGCCCCCTCGAGGTCGAGTCGGTGATCTGCAAGGTCCCGGGCGTCGTCGAGGCGGCGGTCGTCGGCGTGCCGGATCAGGTGCTCGGGGTCGCGGTGAAGGCCGCCGTGGTGAAGGCCCCTGACGCCGCGGTGACCGCCGACGACGTCCGCAAGAAGGTGCGGTCCGAGCTCGACGAGGTCGCCGTGCCCAAGTTCGTCGAGTTCATGGATTCGCTCCCCAAGACGGCGAGCGGCAAAGTCAAGAAGAGCGAGCTCATCTGATATGTGCGGTATCGCCGGCCTCATCAACCTACGCACCGACGCGCCGAACCCCGACCGCGAGCTGGCCCTCAAGATGGCGCGGGCGCTCCGCCACCGCGGCCCTGACGGCTTCGGCATCTACCGCGATCGCCACGTCGCGCTGGCCCACTCGCGCCTGTCGATCATCGACCTCGACGGCGGCTGGCAGCCGATGGCCAACGCCGAGGAGACGCTCTGGGTCTGCTTCAACGGCGAGATCTTCAACTACATCGAGCTCCGCGAGGAGCTCACGGCGAACGGCCATCACTTCCGGACCAAGAGCGACACCGAGGCGCTGATCCACGCCTACGCCGAGTACGGCGAGGCCATGGTCGATCGGCTGAACGGCCAGTGGGCGTTCGTCATCTGGGACGTCCAGCGGAGGCGCGCGTTCTTCTCGCGCGACCGCGTCGGCATCAACCCGCTCTTCTGGACGGTCCACCGCGGCGTCCTCCGGTTCGCCAGCGAGGTGAAGTCGCTCTTCCAGGACCCCACCATCCCCCGCGCGATCTCCCGCGAGGGCCTCGACGAGGCGCTGACGTTCTGGGCGCCGACCGCCCCGCTCACGCCGTACGAGGGCATCCAGCAGATCCCGCCGGGCGCGGTGGCGACGCTCGACCTCGATCGCGACGTGGCGCCGCGCGTCTCGGTCCGCTTCCGCCCCGAGTTCCCCGTCGGGCGCGCGCCCGGCGGCGACGAGGCGGGGCTCGTGTCCAGCGTGCGCGAGGCGGTCCGCGGCGGCTCGACGATCCGCCTGCGCGCCGACGTCCCCGTCGGCAGCTACCTGAGCGGCGGGCTCGACTCCACGATCGTCGCGGCGCTCATCGCCTCGAACCGCGAGGTGCCGCTGCGCACGTTCTCGGTCGAGTTCGCCGAGCGCGAGTTCGACGAGGCCGAGTACCAGCGCGCCGCCGTAGCGCACCTCGGCACGTCGCACGCGTCGATCCAGTGCGGTGACGCCGACATCGCCGGCGTCTTCCCGGAGGTCGTCTACCACGCCGAGGCCCCGCTCCTGCGCACCGCCCCGGCGCCGCTGTTCATCCTGGCGCGCCTCGTCCGGCAGAGCGGCTACCGCGTGGTGCTGACGGGCGAGGGCGCCGACGAGTTCTTCGCCGGCTACGACATCTTCCGCGAGGACCGGGTACGCCGCTTCTGGGCGCGCCACCCGGACAGCAAGCTCAGGCCGCAGCTCCTCCTCCGGCTCTACCCCTACCTGCAGCGGTCGCCGGTCGCGCAGGTCGAGATGGCCAAGGCCTTCTTCGGGCGGAACCTCGCGCAGACGGACGACCCGTTCTACTCCCACCGCCCGCGCTGGGACGCCACGAGCCGCATCAAGCTGATGCTCGATCCAGCGATGCGCGAGGGCATCGGCGACACCGCCGCGGCCGATCGCCTGAGGGAGCAGCTGCCGCGCGACTTCATGCGCTGGACGCCGCTCGCGCGCGCGCAGTACCTGGAGATCACGACGCTGCTCTCCGGCTACCTGCTCTCCTCCCAGGGCGAGCGCATGATGATGGCGAACTCGGTCGAGGGGCGCTTCCCGTTCCTCGATCCCAACGTGATGGACGTGGCGGACGCGCTGCCGGACGCGCTCAAGCTCCGCACCCTCGACGAGAAGCACGTGCTGAAGCGCGCGATGGGCGATCTCCTGCCGCCCGGCGTCCTCGATCGGAAGAAGCAGCCGTACCGCGCGCCCGTGGTGCAGCCTTTCTTCGGGAGCGGGACGCCGGACTATGTCGAGGCGTGCCTGTCGCCGGATGCCATCAAGGACGCCGGCATCTGGCAGGCGCAGCCCGTCGCGGCGCTCGTCGCGAAGTGCCGCAAGACCGGCGGCAAATCGATGAGCAACACCGACGACATGGCGTTCTGCGCGATCCTCTCCACGCAGCTCATGGCGCGCGACATCCTCCAGGGCGCGCGCGTCGTCTCGGCCGCCGACGACACGTCAGGCCGGCTGGGCGTCGACGTCGATCGGGTGCGCGACGCTGCAGGCTGACCGGCCGCGCTCGGCCCCGCGCTGAGCGGCGGCGTGACGCCGCGGGGCGCATGTGCGCCGCCCCTCAGCGGGGGAGCTTGCGTATCGTGCCGCTGCTCTCGTCCGCCCAGTACACGACCCCCCCTGCGAGCGCGATCCCGCGCGGGGTGCCGCCCTCGTACAGCGGCCGAGCCCTGCCGGTGCCGTCCTTGAGCTTCCGCATCACGCGGGGCGACCCCTGATCGGTCCAGTAGACGAACTCATCGAGCCCATCGACGGCGATGCAGTCGGGGGACGCATGCGCCACGTCATCATCCTCGGCGGCCGTCCAGACAACCACCGCGTCCTCCGAGCCGTCCTTCGGCGCCCTCATGACGGCAGACAGCTCGCTGGCGTGATCCCCGCGCGGGCTGTTGGTCCAGTAGACGTGGTCGTCGTCCACGGCGATGGCGTACGGAAACGGCTGCTCGTCGGCCAGCCGCTTCGTGTCGCGGGTCTGCCGATGCGTCTGGTTCACCGTGCCGCGCAGGCTCCTGTCGACCCAGTACACGTGCTCTTGGTCGAGCGCGATGAGGTGCGGCGAAGCATTGCTGACCTCGAGGAACTCGTCGTCCGCCCATTCGCCGGGCATCAGGATCTGGCCGATGAGGCTCCCGTCACCCGGCGTGCCGATGCCAGCTGCGCGCTGCGCCCAGAACACCGCGTTGTCGTCCGCAGCCACGCCGAGGGTCGCGAAGTCCGAGTCGAAGAGAACCTCTGGCGCGCGTGCTCCGTTGCGGTCCACCATCAAGACGTCCTTGTCGTTGAGGTTGGACCAGAAGACGCCGTGCTGGTTGACGGCGATCCCGTACGGAGCGTTCTGGCCGACGGCGAGCGTCGTGACGGCTCCGCCGAGGATCGACACTTTTTGCACGCTGCCGTCCGTGCCTTCGCCGGCGGTCCAGTAGACCTCGCCCTGGTAGACGGTGAGGAGGTTCGCGTTCGGAGCCTCGATGGTGGGAAACCCGCGCGCGATCTCCGTGGCCCCGCTGCAGCCGGTCGCGCTGCACGTCCCGCCGTCCAGGCACACCGCGCCGCAAGCGCCGCAGTTCTGGGGGTTGTCGAGCAGGTTCACCTCGCAGTCGTCGGGGTTGCCGTCGCAGTCCGCCGTGCCGGTCGCGCACGCATCGGATCCACCGGCCGAGCTCGCGCTGGCTTCGCTCACCGTGAAGTCCCCGAGCACGCTGGTGCATGCCGCGGCGGTCATGATGGCAACGCAGACCATCGAGCCGATTCCGAACGCCTGGCGCATCAGAAACTCCCCTTCGCTCCCGCGGAGCCGAGCCCGATCACGGGCGTGATCGATATCCCGGCGCGCTGCGGCGATCTCGGCGCTGTGAGCAGCAGGAACGCCCCCGCGCCGACGCCCACCGCGCCGATCGCAAACCCGATCGTCGAGAGGGTGCCCATCGCGTGGTAGCTGTCGATCTCGCCCTTGAGCGACGGGGCGCACCGGCCGCCGGGGCAGCGCTCCGAGAGATCGCCGTGCTTGCCGAACGCGAGCACGCCGCCGACGGCGCCGGCCGCGAGCCCGGCGCCGCCGAGCCCGAACGCGGCGATCGCCAGCACCGTGCGGCTGCTGCCGCCGGAACCGGAAGCAGGAGCGCCCTGGTCTGGCAGCGGCGCCACCGGTGGACGCGGCTTGACCGGAGGCGGCGGCGCGACCGGCTTGAGCTGGAGCGCGACGGTCTCGCTGGCGCCCTCGGCGAGCGTCACCTTCACCTCGATCGGAGCGAACCCCGCGGCCGACGCCCGGACGACATGGTCGCCTGGATCGACCGGCCTCCGGACCCCGAGCGCGGCGCGCGGCACCGGCGCATCGTCGATCGTGACGGCGGCGGTGTCCGGCCCGCTCACCGAGATGAGCACCTGCGGGATCCGGGGCGCGAGCGCGTCGAGCTCGCGTTGAGCGGCCGCGATCGCCTCGAAGAACTGCTCGGGCGACTTCTCCGGCACCCCCTCGCGGAGGATGCGGCTGTACGACTCCTGGGCCGCGATCCACTGGCCCACGCCGACCTGGGCTCGGGCTACGCCGAGCAGCAGGGTCGGCGCGTGGATGATGGCGTCGGCGCGGCTGAACCGATCGAGCGCGGCCGCGAAGTCCTTTCGTTCGAGGGCCTCCTGCCCTTCCACGGCGAGCGAGCGCGCGGTCGCGCGATCGGCGTCCGAGACCTGAGCCAGCGCGGCGGGCGTGAAGGTCAGGGCGAGCAGCAAGGAAGCGATCCCTAGTCGACGAGCCATACGAAGGAGGTCCGTGCGAAGTGCTGCAGGTGAACGTCAGATGCCGAAATCCGTCGGCTTCGGCTTGCGGCGGACGCTCCCCGGCGGCGCGGGGGAACGCGGCTTCGCCTGAGCGGGCTGAGCCGATGGCACACGCGGGCCGCTCGCCGGCGTCGCCGAGACCGAGGACGGCGTCGCCGAGACCGAGGACGGCGTCGCAGACGCCGCGGGCGCCGTCGCCGAGGCCGCAGCCGTCGAGGCCACAGAGGGGGGCGGCTCCGGCGCCTGCGCGGAGGCGGTGGCCGGCGCCACGACGTCGGGCCCCCGCGGCGCATCGGACACTGAAGCCGTGGGAGCCGGCTGCGCGAGCGGCTGCCCCGTCGCGTCAGGGCTCCCGCCGCGCAGGACGAAGAACGCGACGGCCACGAGGACGACCGCGCCGGCCGCCGCGGCGGCGAGCGCGCGTCCGACGACAGGCCGCCGGACTGGAGGAGATACCACCGAAACCAGCGCGCTGGTGGTCTGCGGCCGCATCTGGCGGCCGGACATCGCGGACGCGCCCACCGCTGCGCCTGGCGAGGCCACCGTCGCGCCGGGCCCAGCCGAGGTCCGCGCAGCCTCGCCGTCCGCCGAGGCGATCAGCGTGACCGCGTCCCCGAACGAAGGCGCCGCGCTGTCGGGCCCCGCGTCGGGGAGCGCCGCGCTCTCCCTCGATCGTGGCGCGAACCCGAGCTCCACCGAGATGCGCTCGCCGGACACGCGGAACGGGCCGACGATGCTCGTCCTGGGCTCGAAGCTCTCGCTCGCGATGTCGAGCGCGATCGCGAGCGCGTCGCAGAACTCCTTCGCGCTCTGGAACCGCGCGTCCGGCTCGCGCGACGCCGCGCGGGCCCACCAGGCGTCGAAGCCAGGCGGCACGGGGGCGAATTGCGACGGCACGGGCAGCGGCTTGACCATGATCTTGAGGAGCAGATCGCCGAACGCCTCGCTGTTGAACGGGAGCTTGCCGGTGAGGCACTCGAACACGACGACGGCGAGCGACCAGAGATCCGAGCGGTGATCGATGCTCTTGGTGCCCTGCGCCTGCTCCGGGCTCATGTACGCGGGCGTCCCGAGCAGCGAGCCGGTCTTCGTCGTGGAGGTGACCTGCGGCGTGCTGTCCTTCGCGATGCCGAAATCGAGCACCTTGGCGATCTCCCTGTCGTCGTCCCGGACGAGGAAGATGTTGGCCGGCTTGAGATCGCGATGGACCAGGCCGCTCGCGTGAGCCTTGGTGAGGGCGCGCGCCACCTGCGCCGTGATCGCCATGGTGTCGTGCGGGTCGAGCCGCCCCACGCGCTGGATGCGGGTGTCGAGGTCCTCCCCCTCGAGGTACTCCATCGCGATGTACGGCGTCCCCTGCCAGACGCCGTGGTCGAGGATCTGCACGACGTGCGGGCTGCGGATCTGCGCGGCGACCTTCGCCTCGCGCTCGAACCGGAGCCGCACCTCCTTGGAGACGCCCTGCGCGTTCATGAACTTGATCGCGCACGGGATGTCGAGGCCGAGGTGCTGGGCGAGCCACACCGAGCCCATCCCGCCTTGCCTGAGCGGACGCACCAGGCGAAAGCGATCGGCAACGGTGTTCCCCGCGGCGGGTGTCACGCAGCCTCCCAGACCTTCTGGAATAACACAGGTCGTCGTCCAGGGTCACGTTCGCGCCATGCAAAAGTGAACTGGGGCCGACAGCATGAAATGGCGTAGAAGCCCCGCCATCCCCCGCGCCCTGCATTTGCGACGTTTGCGACGTTTGCGTCGTTTGCGTCGTTTGCGTCGGTTACGACGCTTCGCGGCGGAAGCTAGCGAGAACCCGAGCTCGCGGCGGCGGGCTCCTGCAGAGACCGCCGCTCGGCGGGCCGGCCCGGAAGCACGCCGCCGCCGTCGGCCTTGTCCGTCTTGTCGGTCGTGTACGTCTTGTCGAGCGGCGTGCCCGTCGTCTGCGCGAGCTGGCTGCCCCGCGGATCGTCCGGGAACGCATCGAGGAACTTGCGGACGTGGTGGCGCGACTCCTCGGCGATGCCCGCACGGAACGTCAGGAGCGCGAGGTTGTAGCGCGCATCGGCGCTCCTGGGCTCGGCCTTCAGGGCGGCGAGGTAGCCTTGACGTGCGCCGTTGTAGTCGCCGCGCTTGTCGGCGATGAGCGCGAGGTTGTAGAGCACCTCGGCGTCCGAGGAATCCTGCTCGGCGAGCGGCGTGAGGCGCGCCTTCCCCCCGTCGAGATCTCCGGCCAGGATCGCGAGCGCTCCCGCAAGGAGCTGCGCCTTCCGGCCGGCACCGGCGTCGATCGCGCGATCCGCCTCGGCCCTGGCCTCGGCCAGGCGACCCGCGCGCTCGAGCGCGAGCGCGAGCGCATAGCGGAGCCGCGACGGGTCGCCGCCCTCCTCCAGCGCGGCCCGCGCCTCGGCCTCGGCACGCTCGGGGCGGCCGGCGACGGCGAGCGCCTCGGCCAGGACCGCGCGCGTGCTGCTCTGCTCCGGGCACCGCTCGCGCGCGGACTCCGCATCGCGGAGGGCGGCGCCAGCGTTGCGGGCGTGCAGCCTCGCCTCGGCGCGCAGCGCGAGGCAGGCGCACGTGGCCGGCGCGGCGGGCGCGGCGGCGGGGTGCATCCTCAGGCAGCGCGCCGCGACGCCGTCAAGCTCGTCCACCTTGCGCCGCTCGCGGAGCGGCCTCGTGAGCTCGTCGATCGCGCGCAGGTGTGCGCCGTCGCGGCGCAGCGCTGCCCACCACATCCTCTCGCGCGACCCGAGCAGGGGCGCTGCCCCGTTCAGCTGGACGACACCGAGGCCGATCACGACGATCGCGGCCCCCATGCGCCGGTGCTTGAAGCTCGATCCGAGCCAGCGCTCCGCGGCGGCGGCGGCGAGGGTCGCGAGCGCCGCCCACAGGGGAACCGCGACGAACACGACCCCCTGCGCGAGCGGCGCGCGAGGCCCGCGGTAGTAGAGCGTGGCCGCGAGCGCCGCGGCGATCGCGATCCACAGCAGCGCCGCGCCGTTCCTGGCGAGCCGTGTATCGAGCCGCGCGGCGAACCACGCCGACAGGCCGAGCGCCGCGGCGAGCGCGGCCGCCGAGAGCGATCCCGAGAGGGCGAGCGCGCCGGCCGGGAGCGGCTCAGGCGAGAGCGACGTGGGCGCGATCGCCAGGACCACCAGGTGCAGCACGCGGCAGAGGTGCAGGGCGAGCTCGGCAAGCCAAGGCACGGCGTGACCTTAGCCCACCGTCCATCGCGGACCAAACGGCAGAGAGGCATCGCTGCAGCGCGGCCGCCGCGGTGAGGGCGCGCTCACAGCCACGGCGCGCTCACGGCAGGGTCATCTCGACCTCGACGGAGACGCGCGTTCCGGGCGGCGACACGACGAGCCCCAGCGGCATCATCCGGAGGCATTGCGCCGCGTCGGGACGATCCATCCCTCGCACTTCGCTGATGCCGCGGGCGATCTCGTCCCCGGACGCATCGAAGGTCATGTTGAAGATGTACCTGGCGCGCGCTGGAGCGGGATTCTTCCTGAGCGAAGGCTCCCAGCACTGCTTCACGAAGAGCGACCGGCGCGCTTCGAGCTCCTTGGCGGCATCCCCCTCGACACGCTTGTATAGCTCGCTCGTCAGCGGCGAGGCCCCTGCCGACGCAGGGTGATGCACAGGCAGCGAAGGGGCGCGCGCGCCCGCAGTCGCAGGCAGCGCGCCCGCGCGTGCTGTCGAGGCCTCCACGCTGGCCGACGGAGGCGCAGGTGGCGGCGGACGCTGCAGCCCGAGGTAGAGCCCTGCTGCGATGAAGACGCTGCCGAGCAGGATCGCCGCGGGGGTCATCAGCTCCTTCTGCATGGTGGCGATCGGAGGGCAGGCGCCGCGCGCCTCGCGGCGCGCGAGGTTGGCCGCCCAGCCCGACCTTACTGCATCGAGACGACAGCGGAGGTGTACGAATAGTCGTTGTTGGTCCAGAAGGGGCTATCGGACTTCCCGCAGAGGCCGACGTTGTACTGGCCTGGGGGAGGCGACAGCACTGCGCTCAGCCCCATGGTGATGCGGGTGTGCGCCGGGACCTGGACCGCATAGACGCCCGTCCCTTCTGGGCTGAGCTCCCCGAGAGGCGAGAGCTGCTGAGAGCAGATCCAGAGGTGGAGCTGGTCCGCCGGGGTCGACGCGGCGCCGAGCGCCTTGTTGGAGACGACGATGACGCGCTGCCCCGAGGCGGTCACGCTCACGGTCGCGGGCGCAGCCAGGAACTGCAGCGGTTTCTGAGGGGCGGCACCCGCGGCGGAAACGTAGGTGCTCGAGATGACACCAGGAGGTCCCTGCGGCCCCTCCGCCCCCGGCGCACCCGGGGGCCCGGCAGCGCCAGGCGGCCCAGCCGGACCGGCCGGACCGGCCGGACCGGCCGCGCCGGGAGGGCCCGCGGGCCCCGGCGCGCCCTGCAGGCCGATCGGATCGCCGACCCACACGCCGCTGCTGTCGATGACGACGCGACCGCCGATGGAGATCGAGTTCGGCGTGATGTCCCCCGCGACGTTGCTGGCCTGGAGCGCATACGGAACGCTCGCGATCTTGGCGCGGGGCACCATCTCGGGGTCGTCCCCGACGGTGATCCCCAGGTAGCGCGCCGCGCCGTCGAAGACCGGCTTGTCGACGGGCGCGAGCTCGCCGAGGTCGACCGAGAAATAACCTTGGTCGAACGTGATGGTGTGGAGCTCGCTCCAGACGGGCACGGGCGCGTCGGGCGCGTCGTAGAACGCGAACACCACGTCGAGCGTGTCGTCGATGGGCTGGCCCACCGAATCGAAGAGGCGTCCCTGGTGGGTGATCGTGACGGGGACCGCCGCGGCAGCGGGCCCGGACAGCGCGGTCACCGCCGCAAGGACCGGCGCGTGGATGGTTCGTGCCTTCATCGCGAGCTCCCCTCGTTCGCCCTCGCGAGCCGGCGCCAGGTGCGCCGTGGCAGGCATCGCGCGGCGCGCGCTGAGCGATCGCGGCCGGAGGTGCCGATGATCCTGGAGCGGGCCGCGAGCCCTGCCACGATCTCGCGAAGGAGCAGCGCCTTGGATGCCAGCGGCCGACGGGCGGTTCCGATCGCGCTCCCGGGCGTCCGACGCCGCTCGGACAGGCCGCCGGCGTCGCCAGCGCGAGGCCTCGCCGCCGCGGGGCGAGAGCGCCCGAGACGGCGCGCGCCCGGGTCTCGCGGCCTGCGCGCCGCGACGTGATCGCCCTCGGCGCGGCGCCGGCTACTCGAGATCGTACGGCTCGATCTTCACCTCGGCCAGCTTCGGGACGGCCGCGGCGATCGCCTCGCCGATCTCCTCGTGCGTGCCGACGACGCCAATAACGAGATCGTCCTCGGAGATCCGGCGCCGCACGGCGGCGTTCGCCTCCTCGAGCGTGACGTCCTCGATCCGCTTCAGGTAGGTCTCGTGGTACCCCTCCGGCAGATCGTACAGGAGCTCGTCGAGCTTCTGGTGCACGCGCTTCCTCGCGGTGTCGATCTCGAATGCGTGCGAGCGGACGAGGTAGCGCTTCACGAACGTGAGCTCGTCCTCGGTGATCCCATCGCGCCGCAGCGCCTCGAGCAGCCCGAGCTGCAGGGAGAGACAGGCGGCGGCGTCCTGCGCCGCGGGCGCGGTCCACATGGTGAACGCGTCGCGGTGCCGATCGAAGCCCGCGCGCGACGAGGCGCCGTAGGACCAGCCACGCTTCGCGCGTACCTCCTGCATCAGCCGCGACGAGAAGGTGCCTCCGAAGGCGGTGTTCGCGACCAGGAGCGCCATGTGATCGGGGTCGTGGGCGTCGGTGCCGAGCCCGCCGATGACCATCTGCGTCTGCGTCCGCTCGGGTTTGTCGACGAACACGAGGCAACGCCCCGGCCTCGCACCGGGATCCGTCACCGGATCGGGGATCGCCTCGCCCTCGGGCAGGCCGGACAGGAGGCGCTCGGCGACCCCGTGCGCCTCGCCGGGCTCGATGTCGCCCGAGATGGCGACGATCGCGTTGCGCCGGCTGTAGTGCCGCGCATAGAACGCGGCGACGTCGTCGCGCGTGATCTCCCGCAACGTCGGGATGGTGCCCGCGGTGCGGCGGCCGTACGGGTGCCCGGCGAAAAGTGTCCGCCGGAAGGCGCGGCTGCAGAGCGAGCGATCGCTGTCGCGCGCCTCGATGAGCTCGGCCTCGGCCTCGCGCAGGAGCCGCGCGAGCTCCGGCGGCGAGAACGTCGGGCGCGCGAGGAGCGTGGCCCCGAGCTCGACGAACCGGTCGAGCGAGCGCTTGATCACCTCGAAATGCACCGTCGTCGCGCTCGTCGCCACGTCGGTGCCGAACTCCCCGCCGAGCGCGTCGATCGTCTCCTCGATCTCGTTCGCGCTGTAGCCCTCCGCGCCGCGGCGGAGCATGCGCGCCGTGACGCGCGCGAGCCCCTCGCGCCCGGCCGGATCGTGCGCCGAGCCAGAGGGGAACGCGACCACGATGCTGACGATGGGGAGCGCGTGGCTCGTCTCCACGAGCACCGCGCCGTCGCGGGGCGCCACGCGACCCCCCGTCGCTCCCCTGCCCTGCCCCTCGGCGCCCCAGGCGAGGCCGCTCTTCACGCTCTGGCTCACGATGCCTCCTCGCTCTCCGCGTCCGTCCCGTCCTCGTCGTCCTCGTCGCTCGTCCCGTCCGGGATCACGTGGATCACGGTCCGCGCCGAGCTCACCAGGTAGCGCCGCGCCACACGCAGCAGATCCCCCACGGTCGCCCGCCGGTAGGCGGCGAGCCGCTCGAACAGGGCCGCAGGATCGCCGAGCACCGTCTCGTAGAAGCCGATCTGCTCTGCTTTGCCGGCGACGGTCTCGAGCCCTTGCAGGACCGAGAGCTCGATGCGCGCCTTCGCCCGATCGAGCTCCGCCTCGGTAACGGGGGCGCGGCGCACCGCCTCCAGGAGCGGCTCGAGGGCCGCGAGCAGCGCCTCGCCCGTGTGCTCGCCGCGAGCCGAGAGATAGATGTCATAGAGCGAAGGATCGCGGAACGAGCCCACCCAACCCCGGACCTCGCTCGCGATCTCCTGCTCCTGAACGAGCGCGCGATGCACGCGCGACGACCGCCCGGAGAAGAGGATCTCGTTCAGCAGGGCGAGGGGCGCGTGGTCGAAATCCCCGAGCGCCGGCGCGCGATAGCCGATCGCGACCTTGTGCGTGGCGGTCGGCTTCACCACCTCGGCGCGGCGCTCCGCGATCTGCGGCGGCTCGGGGCACACCTCTTCGACCGGGATCTTCGAGGGCTCCTGCGCGCCGTAGTGGTCCTGCACCCCGCGCAGCGCCTCGTCTAGCGCGACGTCGCCGACGATGACCAGCGCCGCGTTGTTGGGGGCGTAGTACGTCCGGTAGAACTCGACGCAGTCCTCGGTCGTGAAGCCCTTGATGTCCTCCATCCAGCCGATGGTCGGCCACCCGTAGGCGTGCTTGGTGAACGCCTCCTTGTAGAGCAGCTCGCTCACCGCCCCGTCGACGTCGTCGTCGACCCGCTGCCTCCGCTCGTTGGCGACGACCTCCTTCTCGCTCGACACCTGCGGATCGCGGAGGACGAGCCGCGCCATGCGCTGCGCCTCGAGGCGGAGGGTGAGCTCGAGCGCGTCCTTCGGCAGGTTCGTGTGGTAGTAGGTCCAGTCGAGGAACGTCGCCGCGTTCGTCTCGGCGCCGGCCTCCTCGAGCATCCGGTCGAACGCGCCGTGAGCGACGCTCTCCGTCTCGCCGAACATGAGGTGCTCGAAGAGGTGGGCGATGCCGGTCTTGCCCACGCGCTCATGGCGCGAGCCGACGCCGAACCAGGTCTGCAGGCAGACCACGGGCGCCGAGGGGTCGACGAGCACGAGCACCTTGAGCCCGTTCCCGAGGGCGAAGCGCTCGACGCGCATCGTCGGACCGAACGCGACGGTGGCGTCGTGGCGCAGCCGGGCGAGCGGCGGGCGTTCGCGGTTCAGCTCGACGAGCATCTCGGCGAGCGGACCCGTTCGAGGGAGGGCGTTGGCGCCGGGGACCGAGTAGGCAAGCGTCTCCTGCATGGCAGGCGCAGCCCATACCACGCTCAGCGCCGCGGCGCTGCGTGGCACAGGACGTCGCTCGGATCCCGCGTCGACTGGTGGCACTCCCATCGGTCGTCGTGGCAGGAGACGACGAGGATCCCCGCGTCGTACGCCTCCTTCAGAGAGGAGCCTGCCCGCTGCGCGAGCAGGTTGGACGGGGTGCGCTCGGTGCACCCTTTGCCCATGTCGACCTCGATCTTCCTGTTCCCCTTGGTCGCCTTGACAGGGTTCGGCGGGGTCTTGCCCTTGTCGGCGGTGCGCACCGCCGCGGCGAGCTTCGGCAGGATGCCCTCGAGGTAGGGCTTGTCGACGAGCGGGTCGGTCGACCGCGGCGACACCATGGCGAGCGTGTACTGGATCGCCATCATCTGCTGCTCCGCCGGCGCGCTCGGCTGGATCGGCCCGCTCGACCCGATCGGGATCGGCCGCGGCGGCAACTCTCGCTTCGCGGCCTCCATGGCCGCGAGGGTCGCCGCGGCGCTCGGGGCCGGCGCCGCGCTGTCCGCGCCCGGCGGCGCGGAGGCTGAGGTGGACGCTCGAGGCGCCGGAGCGGGCGGCTCGTCGCACGCGAGGACGGCGAGGGCGAGGGCGAGGGCAGAGAACGCCGCGCGGAGCTCGCGCGGCCGGACGGGGGCGGGCTGCATGGGCGGCTTATACGAGCGTGCGCCGCGCGCCGCCACGCTCGCGTGGCCGCGCGGCGCGCGGTGACCAGCCTCCCCGCGCGTCAGTCGATCTTCAGGATGGCGAGGAACGCCTCCTGCGGGATCTCGACGCTCCCGACCATCTTCATCCGCTTCTTGCCCTCCTTCTGCTTCTCGAGGAGCTTGCGCTTGCGGCTGATGTCGCCGCCATAGCACTTGGCGGTCACGTCCTTGCGCATCGCCTTCACGGTCGTCCGCGCGATGACCTTCGACCCGATCGCCGCTTGGATCGCGACCTCGTACTGCTGGCGCGGCACGATGTCCTTGAGCTTCACCGCGAGGTCCCGGCCCCGGGCGTACGCCTTGTCCCGGTGCACGATGACGCTGAGGGCGTCGAGCGGGTCGCCGTTCACCAGCATGTCCAGCTTGATGAGGTCGTCGGCGCGGTACCCGACGAGCTCGTAGTCCATCGACGCGTAGCCGCGCGACACGCTCTTCAGCTTGTCGTGGAAGTCGAAGAGCACCTCGCTGAGGGGCATGTCGTAGGTGATGATCACGCGGTCGGACGAGGCGTACTGGATCGACTTCTGCTCCCCGCGCCGCTCCTGGCACAGGGCGAGGACCGCGCCGACGTACGTCGACGGCACGTGGACGGTCATCCGGAAGATCGGCTCCTCGATGCGATCGGTGAGGTTCGGCGGCGGGAGCTTCGCGGGGTTCTCGATCGACTTCATCGAGCCGTCGTTCAGGTAGCAGTGGTAGACGACGCTCGGCGCGGTCGTGATGAGGTCGAGGTTGTACTCGCGCTCCAGCCGCTCCTGGATGATCTCCATGTGGAGCAGGCCCAGGAAGCCGCACCGGAAGCCGAACCCGAGCGCCTCGGAGGTGTCGGGCTCGAAGACGAACGCGGCGTCGTTCATGTGGAGCTTCGACAGGGCGTCGCGGAGGTCCTCGTACTGGGCCGAGTCCGTCGGGAAGATCCCGGCGAAGACCATCGGCTTGACCTCCTTGAAGCCGGGAAGCGGCGTCGTCGCCGGGTGGACGGCGTCGGTCACCGTGTCGCCGATCTTCGTGTCGACGACGCTCTTGATGTTGCCGACGAGGAAGCCGACCTCCCCTGGCCCGAGCTCGGTGATGGCGGTCGCGTGGGGCGTGAACACGCCCATCTCCGTGACCTCGTAGTCGCGGCCGGTCGCCATGAAGCGGACCTTCTGGCCCTTCCTGATGATGCCGTCGACGACGCGCACCATGACGACCGCGCCACGGTAGCTGTCGTACCAGCTGTCGAAGATGAGGGCGCGGGGCGCCGCGTTCAGGTCGCCCTTCGGCGCCGGGATGCGCGCGACCACCGCCTCGAGGATCTCCGCGATGCCGATCCCCGTCTTGGCGCTGGCGGGTATGGCGCCGGAGCAGTCGAGGCCGATGACGTCCTCGATCTCGCGGGTCGTCCGCTCGACGTCGGCCGAGGGGAGGTCGATCTTGTTGAGGACCGGGAGGATCGCGAGGTTGTTGTCCAGGGCGAGGAAGACGTTCGCGAGGGTCTGCGCCTCGACGCCCTGGGTGGCATCGACGACGAGGAGCGCGCCCTCGCACGCCTGGAGGCTGCGCGAGACCTCGTAGTTGAAGTCGACGTGCCCGGGCGTATCGATGAGGTGCAGCCGGTACGTCTGGCCGTCCTTCGCGGTGTAATCCAGGCGAACGGTCTGGGCCTTGATCGTGATCCCCCGCTCGCGCTCGATGTCCATCTTGTCGAGGAACTGCTCCTTCTGCTCGCGGGCGGTGAGCGCCCCGGTCGCGTCGAGGATGCGGTCGGCGAGCGTGGACTTGCCGTGGTCGATGTGGGCGATGATCGAGAAGTTGCGGATGAGCTTGGAATCAACGGGCATAGCGAGCTTCAGGGCGCGGCGACCTGACCAGCGTTAGCGGCCGCAGCGCGCGGCCTCGACCGAGATGCGAGGGAGCGGACTGGAACGTCCGGGCCCCTCAGGGGGAGCGAGCCGCGGCGCGCGGCTCTACGAGCGCCGCGGAAAATGGAGGACCGCGGCGTGCCTGCTCCTAGCGCGACCCGCGCCGCGAAGCTATCCACCCCGAGCGACCGGCGCCCAGCACCCCGGGCCCAGAGCCTTGCGGCCCCCGGCGCCGGTCATTTCTTCGGGATCGGCGGCGCGGCGACCGGCGGGCTCTCCAGGGACATCTGCCCTGGCAGCACGTGCTCGTAGTGCTTGAGGACCATATCTATCCCTTCGCGGATGTAGACCGCGATCGGGACCTTGGTGCGTTCGTGCAGGATCTTCAGCCGCTCGGCCTGCTCGGGCGTGATGTAGATGGTCGTCGAGACTTTCTTCCGCGACATGTCACGCCCGGGAGGGTAACCCGCCAGTCTCGAAGGGTACGACTGACAAGACGTTACCCTAGATGCCGGTACGTATGATGTCAATCGGAATGGCGCCACCGTGCTCGCCGGGGTTCGGGGATCGGCCGGGCTGGGCCGCGGGTCGCGTCCGTCGCGTCCGTCGCGTCCGTCGCGTTTAGTGGGCTTCTTGATGTGCGCGCGGGCCGCGGTCTAGACTGCGGCTTGAAGCTGGTCCGCGTCGGGACGGCTCGCCCGGCGCGTCGAGCTTCTGTCCCGAGGGTTCCGGGCTGGCCGGAGGAATCTCTTGATGACGCGATTCCCGCTCACCTGGCGGTCGTCCAGGTGCTCGCTTGTGGCCCTGATCACCATTTCGGTCGCCTCCTGCGCGTCCTCGACGCCGGAACCCTCGAGCGCGAAGGGCTCCACCAGCGAACGGGACACGGCGGTCGTCCACGAGCCCTGCGACAAGGACTCCGCCTCTGCGGAGAAGGTCGATGTGAACGGCGACCGGATACCCGACATCATCCACGTGAAGCAAGACGGCCGGGAGGTCTGTCGGGTCGTCGACCTGAACCTGGACGGCGCGATCGACGCCTTCATCTACTACGACGGCAAGGGGGTGGAACGGCGGCGCGAATCGGACTTCGACCGCGACGGGCGGGCCGACGAGATCGCTCACTACGAGCGCGGCGCGGTCGTGTTGAAGGAGCGCGAGACCAACTTCGACGACAAGCTCGACACCTGGGACTACTACGAGGGTCCGCGCCTCGCGCGCCGCGAGCGCGACTCCGACGGCGATGGGATCGTCGACCAGTGGTGGCAATTCAACAACCCGAACGACGCGAAGTGCGCGGTCGTGGCGAGCGATCAGAACGCCGACGGCAAGGCCGATCCCGGAAGCGTGGTGGATCTCTGCGCCGAGTCGTACGGCGCGCCGAAAGCGCCCGTGCCCCCGCCCGGCGGCGCCGCGCCCGTGGAGGGAGGGGCGGGCGCAGGGCAGCCTGCGGCTGCCGGGGCGCCGGGCGCCGCGCCCACAGCTGCCCCCGCCGCGGGCGCGGCTGCATCGACGACCGCCGCGCCCACCGCTGCCCCCGCTGGCGCGGCTGCATCGGCGAGCACCGCGCCCGCGGGCTCCGCGCCCGGCCAGCCGGCCGCCAAGAAGGGACCGTGACATGAGGAGACAAGCGCTCATCGCGCTGGCCACGCTCAGCCTGCTCGGCGCGGCGTGCGGCTCGGATCCAGGGTTCGAAGGCGCGAAGGCGCCGAGGGTCGAGGCGGCTCGCAACGCCGACGGCAGCATCGACGATCGCTCGATGTGCGACTGGAAGGGCAAAGAAGATCGCGAGACGAGCGAGACCGCCGGGCCAGGCGCGATCCAGCCCAACGTGAGGCGCGTCTGGCAGATCGTGGGCACCGGCGAAGACCGCCAGAGGGCGCTCGTCTGCCGCGAGATCGACACCAACTTCGACGGGGTGAAGGACGTCGTCCGAAAGTACAACGACAAGGGCGAGAGCCTTCACGAGGAGTCCGACTCGAACTACGACGGCCGGATCGACACATGGCTCACGTTCGCCGGTGGAAGGCTGGCCGAGGTGAAGGTCGACTCCGATCGCGACGGCAACCCCGACGAGTGGAAGTACTACAGCGGCGGCAAGCTCGCGCGCATCAAGCGCGACACGAACCGCGACGGCAAGCCGGACGTCTGGGAGATCTACCGCATGGGTCGGCTCGAGCGGATGGGCGTGGACGTCGATGCCGACGAGCGGGTCGATCGGTGGGATCACGACAACGAGCTGAAGCGCCGCCTCGAGGACGACGAGCGAAAGAAAGAAGAGGAGGCCACCGCTGCAGCCGCGAAGAAGGCTGCGGAAGATCAAGCGGCCGCGGACAAGGCAAACGAGGCCGTGGGCGACAGCGGGAGCGCGGCGCCCTCCAGCGACAAGAAGAAATAGAGCGCGCCTCCTTCGAGCCGAGGTCGGGTCAACTTCGCCCCCTGCCCGGACGGCGCAAGCGCGCACAGGTGCTCCTGCCGCCGCAGGCGTTCGCCAGGGCAGGCGTGCCGGCCGTCGGCCTCGGATCCCAGCAGCGTACCGCCCAGGTCGGTCGACGCGGCGCGCGGAGCGTGCTTATCAGTGCCGTCGGCCGACACCATCGCGTCGGCGTAGGTCCCGAGCACACCATGGAAGAACGTCTGCAGAAGATCATCGCGCGCGCCGGCGTCGCCTCGCGTCGCGCATCGGAGGAGCTCATCCTCGCCGGGCGGGTGCGCGTGAACCGGCGCGTCGTGACCGAGCTCGGCTTGAAGGCCGACCGGCAAAAGGACCGCATCGAGGTCGACGGCAAGCGCCTCGTCTCCGAGGCGCCGGTCTATGTCGCGCTGCACAAGCCGCGGAACGTCGTCTCGACACTGCGCGATCCCGAGGGGCGCCCGACGGTCGCCGACCACGTGCGCGGCACGGGCGCGCGGCTCTACCCCGTGGGTCGGCTCGACTTCGCGACGAGCGGCATCCTCCTCATGACAAACGACGGCGACTTCGCCAACGCGCTGCTCCATCCGCGCGGCGGCGTGCCGAAGACCTACGTCCTGAAGGTTCAGGGCGTCATGAGCGAGGACGATCTCACGCCGTGGCGCGAGGGGATCCGCCTCGAGGATGGCGTCACGCTGCCGGCCGAGGCGCGGCTGCTCCGCCACGAGGGCGACAAGACGTGGATCGAGGTGACCCTCCGCGAGGGCCGCAACCAGCAGATCCGTCGCATGGGCGAGGCGACCGGCTGGCCCGTGATGCGCCTGGCCCGGACGACGTTCGCCGGCGTGAGCTCGGAAGGCCTCCGGCCGGGAGAGTGGCGCGCCTTGACGGTGGATGAGCTCCTCCACATCCGCGAGGCGTTCGGCGTGCCCAAGCGGATCCGCGGCGCGGTGATGGGCGCGTCGTCGGGTCCGGTCGACCACCGCCGCACGGCCAGCTCGGCCCGGTCAGGCGCGAAGGCGTCACCTCGGCCTACACAGGAAGCCGCTGGTGCTGCCGCGCGCGGCCGGGGACCGGCACAGCCGAGAGTTCGCTCCAGAACCAACGCCGACGCCCCGAGCGCACCTGGTCAGGGCCCGGCCGGGCGGATGGCTCGCTCCAGGACCGACACCACCCCGAGCACGCCCGCCCCCGCCCGGAGCCCGGCCGGGCGGATGGCTCGCTCCAGGACCGACGCCGCCCCGAGCACGCCCGCCCGGAGCCCGGCAGGGAGGACGGCTCGCTCCAGGACCGACGCCGCCGCGCCGGCGACGCCCGGACCGGGCGCCGCTAGATCTGCGCGAAGCGTCCGCTCCGAAACGAAGCCTCGAGCAGCTGAGACACGCGCGCCTCGAGCTCGCGGGCGCGAGCGTCGTTGATGCCGGCGAGCGCCTGTTTGATCTCGCCGAGCGCCTTCAGCTGACTGAACAGCTGGACGTCGCCGAGCGAGGCGCCGCCCGTGAGGATCTGCCGGATCCGATCGATCTCCGCGGCGAGCGCCTCCACGCCGACGCCGAGCGCGCCGACGCGGCGGCGATCCGGGTGCTCGCGAAAGAAGGCCTCGAGCACCGGCTGCACGATGCCCTCGAGGATCGCCGCCTGATCCTGGTTGTTCCAGATGTGCTTGAGCACGAAGAAGTCGCTCGCGTCGGTCGTCTGGCGGCCATCGAGGTAAGCGCTCGCTGCGAAGAGCTTGAGCATCTTCACGACACGACGATCCGAGAGCGATATCCCTTCGGCGCGGATCTGGAACACCAGCCCCTTGTAGGCCGACAGGAACGCATCGCCGAAGTTCATCCGCGCGCCGAACCCTCGGCCGAGCTCGGCGAGCTCGCGCGCCGCGACGAGCGGGCGAAGCGGCTCGCCGGCCATATGCCGGATCTCCTGCTGGATGCCGCGCTGGAGCAGCTCGCTGAAGTGGTAGGCGTCGAGGTTGTCGGACTGCACCCGCAGGAGGAAGCGGTCGAAGATCGCGGTCAGCGTCTCGTCGCCGGGCACCTCGTTCGAGGCAGCGAAGACGCTGATGAGCGGGCAGCGGAGCACCTGGCCGCCGCTCGCGAACTTGCGCTCGTTCAGCAGCGTGAGCAGCGCGTTCAGGATGGCGCTGTTCGACTTGAAGACCTCGTCGAGGAAGACGATCTCCGCCTCGGGGAGCATCCCCGAGGTGTTCCGGCGGTAGACGCCCTCGCGAAAAGCACCGATGTCGACCGGGCCGAAGATCTCGTTCGGCTCGGTGAAGCGCGTGAGCAGGTACTCGAAGTACCGCGCCTGCATCAGCTCGGCGAGCGTGCGGATGAGCGCGCTCTTCGCGGTCCCCGGCGGGCCGAGGAGCACGCAGTGCTCGCCCGCGACGACCGCGATCATGAGCAGGCGGATGATCTCGTCCTTGCCTAGGAACTGCCGCTCGAGGCTATGGGCAAGCAGGCGCAGGCGCTCGTGGAGCGGAGCGGACATGAGGCGAATCCTCGTATCACAGGCCCGCCGCCTGGCGCACCGTTCGGCGCATCGCCCCGTGCGTTCCCACGACGCCAGCGCGCCGAGCGGTTGAGCAAAACGTTGAGCAAAACGTTGAACAAAACACAGAGGCCGGTGGGTCACACCGGCCTCGCAGGGTCTGCTCGCTGCCGCAGAGCCTATGTCGTGGAGCGGGAGACGGGATTTGAACCCGCGACGTCAACCTTGGCAAGGTTGCACTCTACCACTGAGTTACTCCCGCAGATGTCAATCACTTAATTCAGGAAACCACTTCTAAAGGCGTTTGTCAGAAAAATCCTGATTCGCGCCGGGTCATCACCGGAGGTTCGCTCCGTCGATGCGTGGCGGATGAGTACCAATCGGCGTGGTGGGAGTCAAGCTCTCAACAACAAAACCTCAAAACTTCCGTCGCCGGCAGGTTGCACGGCCGCTCTGGTCGAGTATTGTGTGGCCATTGCGAGCGAGGGGGCTCGCCAAGCAGCACCACGAACGGTGCCGCTCACAAAAGCCTTCGCGTTCGCGACAGCGGCACCGTGTGGGGGGCTCTTACATCATAAGGGGTGCCCGCCACTCGGCGCGCTCTTGGTTGGCCTGGGTCGACCAGGCAGGTCCTTTGGACTTGGGGGGAGCATGAACGAACAGACTGCTTTGCGAGTGGACGTTGCGGAGACAACGGCGCCGGTCCTTCAGAAAGAGTACCGGTCCGGAGTCCACGCCAAACGACAGGATGACGACGGCGGGTGGGGGCTCGTCCTGATCGGGCTCGACGCTCCGCCGCGGATCGTGAGCCTCATGGACGGCGCCGTGATCGGCAGCGCCGCGCGCGACGGGCGCATTGAGGGCCACGGGATCGCGCCGGAGCACGCGAAGATCAGCGTCCGTTCGGACGGTTGCTACATCGAGGACATGGACACCCACGACGGCACGTGGGTGAACGGCGTCCGCGCCCGGCGCATCGGCGTGATGCACGGCGACGTGGTGCGCCTCGGGCATCAGCTCGGGGTCTTCGTCGAGCGGCACCTCGCGCTGTATGACGGCGCGCCGTCTCGGCTCGGGCCGCTGGTGTTCGGCTCGAAGCAGCGCAAGGACTGGATCGACCCGGTGATGAAGCTCGTGCAGTCGGGCTCCAGCGTCTGCATCGAGGGTGCGCCCGGGGTCGGGAAGCGGACGCTGGCTCGCCTCGCCGCAGCGGTGCGCGAGGGCCTGGGTGAGACGCTGGTCGTCGATGGCAGCGCCGAGACGAAGCCGGCCATTCCGCCGGGCGCACGACCGATGACATGGCTCGTCCTCGACGCCGATCGCCTGCCGCGCCCGCAGCAGCTGGAGATCGCGCACTCGGTCGGTCGCTCGAACGGCGTCAGCATCATCGCGACGACCGGACAGCCGCTCGACCGTGCCGCCGGCGACGGGCGCGTGGCGCCGTGGTTCGCTTCGCTCTTCTCCGGCAAGCGGATCACGATCCCGACGCTCGAGATGCGGCGCGAGGACGTGCCGCTCATCGTGCGCGACATCGCGGAGCGCAACGCGATCGGCCTCGACCGCTTCACTCCGCAGCTCCTGGAGGCGCTCGTCCGCGCCGGCTGGCCGGGCGGCGTCCCGCAGCTCGAGTCCGCGATCGTGACCGCAGCCCAGGCTGCGCCGGACGGTCCGCTCTCCGTCACGCCGATCGCGGGATCGCTCGCGCGCGGCCCGCGGGTGAAGCCGAACCTCCCGCCCGCGACGGATCCTTCGCTCGCGCGCGCCCGCCTCGAGGACGCCCTCGCCCGGGCCAACGGCTCCGTCGCGTCGGCTGCGCGTGCCCTGGGCATGTCGCGGCAGGCCATCTACCGCGAGGCCGACCGGCTCGGCCTCGACATCGCGCGCCGCAGGGTCCCGCGCGGCTGAGTGACGCCCGTTTCATCTGCGGGAGCCTCGCGTCGCGCCAGCGCGGGGGGCTCTCGGCGAGCTCGATGACGAAGCGCCAGCGCGCGCAAGGCGGACGCCCAGGCGCGGATCTTCAACCGTAAAATCCGAGAGACGTATGGCTGACGATCGATCCCTCCTCGGGGTCGACGCACTGCTCGTAGTGCAGCATCTCGCCGCGGGACGACGGCGGGAGCGCGCGGAGCAGCGTGTAGATGGGGCCGAGGCCGCAGACGCGACGGCTGGCGAGGTCACGTGCGACGTCGACGAAGAAGCCCGGCGCATCGATCGACGTCGCGCGCTCGATCGATGCGAGATCGCGGTCGCGCAGCGCCGTCCGCTGCCGCTCGTCCAGGGGCGCGGGATCACCGAAGCGCGGGCCGACGTGGGCGAGGTCCGCTCCTGCGATGACGAGGACGCGACCGGGGCGCTTCGCCAGGGCGTCGCGGAGCGCCCTCAGAAACGACTCGGCGCCATCGTCTTGCGCGGGGTCGCGACGCCGCGCCTGACACTCCGAGAGGCCGCAGAGGATGGGTACGATCGACGCCGCGTGGCCGCCAAGGAGGTGCCGCACAAACACGGCCTGAAACTCGATCGAATGCTCGTTCTTGTGCAGGTACTGGTCCTCGCGCACGTCGAAGCGGCTCGCCGCCGCGAGCTCCGCGATCATCTCTCGATCCGGCTCGAGAGGACCGAGCGGCGTCGCGAACGTCTTCTCGCAGACGGCGTACGGACGGCGCATCGCGGCGTGCGACGTCCCGAGCAGAACGAACGTGTCGACCTGCTCGAGCCCTGGACCCGCCAGCGCCTGCTCCAACGCAGCATAGGCATGCCCGTAGCCCGCCGCGGCGCGCCAGAGATCCATGTGCGGCGCGCAGAGCCCGACCATGCGCGTTGGCGCGCTTTGCGGCGCTACAGCGCGCGTCGCTCCGCCCTGCGGCCGCGCGACCTGGAGGCACCTTCGCTCGATGAAGTCGGCGAGCTTCCGCCGATCGCCGTGGTACGCGCCGCCCGCGTGCGCGGCCATCCGGATCGGCGCCGCGTCGAACGATTGCACGACGCTCCGCCGGCGCGCTTGGAATCGCGGGCTGTCGAGCATCCACGCGCGTTCCAGCTCGTCGGCCAGCTGCGACACGTGGGCGGCGTCCACGTGCTGGCCCGTCGACCGGGCGACGTCACGCGCGATCTCGTCGATCGGTCGCCTCCCGTCGAAGCGCGCGAGCACGGCGGCGCTCGCGGCGGGAACGACGACCGGAGACGGCGCGATGCCCTCGGTGTCGCGCAGCATCAACGCGCGGCCATGGCGCTCATCCTGGATGACGACGATCTCAAGGGCTCGAAGCTTCGGGCGCAGCACCGGCATCCAGCGCGAGAATAGCGCGTGCGCGCTCGCCGCCCAGCGCGCGGCCTCGCGCATCCGGGAACAGCGCCGACGCCCCCGCGGTCGCAGCGGCAGCTCGCTCCAGAACGGACAGCGCTGGTGCCCTGCGTCAGAGCCCCCGTCAGGATGGCGGATTGCTACTTCGCAGCGGCGCTGCGTGGCACTAGGGTCGCTGCTTGAAGCTCCGCCCGGCTCCGCACCCCTCCCCACCCCTTGCATCGCGGCCGCTTCGGGCTGGCAGTACGTCCGATCACCACGAGAGCGCCTCCGAACGAATGCGTCGAACCACGACCCTCGATCCACCCGTCCGTGAAGCCGATCTGTTCACCGAGCTGTCGGCCGTGTACCGCGAGGCGGAAGAGGTCTTCAGTGGCTGGACGTGCGAGGCCTCGACCGAGTGCTGTCGGTTCGGGATCACAGGCCGCGAACCGTACGTGACGTCCGTCGAGCTCGCTGCCGTCCGGCGCGCGATCGCGGCTCGCGGGGGCCGCCGAGCGCTCGAGGGGATCGTGCGAGCGGACGGGGCGGGAGCGCCCGAGCCGGGGGCGTCCGCCGGCGGCCCGAGCCGGCGACGCGCGCTGCCGCAGGCGTCGGAGCGGCGGTGCCCGATGCTCACCGACGCCGGCCGCTGCGCGATCTATGCCGCGAGGCCCCTCGGGTGCCGCACGTTCTTTTGTGATCGCGCCTCCGCTGGATCCCCGGTCCGCCACCACGACGTGACCCGGCTCGTCCGCAAGGTGCAGGAGATCGCCGCGCTACACGAGCCGGGCGGCGACCTCGGCCGTCCGCTCACCCGCGCCCTGGCGGAGGCTGGACCGAGCGCCGCGGGCGCGCCGCCCAGGACGAGCAGCTCGGCGCGCGCTCGCCGTGGCCGCTGAGGCCCGCCGCTCAGGTCCGCTCGACGGCCATCACGCCGGGGATCCGCTGCAGCCGCCGGATCACGCTCTTCAGCTGCGCGAGGTCGGAGCACAGGAACGTGAACGTGTTCATCGCCCGACCGTCGTCGCCCGCGCGACAGGTCGCCTCGCTGATGTTGATGCCCTGCTCGTGGAACGTGTGGCCGACCGTCGCGAGGATGCCCGGCCGGTTCGCCGTCATCACCTTGATCTGCACGGGGCGGTTAATCTTCGCGCGCGAGTCCCAGGAGATCTCCACGCGGCGCTCCGGGTCCGTGTCGAACGCCTTGGCGCAGTTGCGGCGGTGGACGGTGATGCCGCGGCCGCGCGTGATGAAGCCGACGATCTCGTCGCCTGGGAGCGGGTTACAGCACTTCGTGTAGCGGACGAGGACGTCGTCGATGCCGTTCAGCCGGATGCCGTGGCTGTCGCGCCCGGTGACCTTGCGGACGAGCGACTCGATGCGCCCCTCCTTGATCGACTCGGGCGGCGGGGTCGGCGTGCCCTTCTCGTTCTCCTTGGGCGTGGGCGCGAGAAACTCGCACACCGCGCGGACGCTCACCTTGCCATACCCGACCGAGATGAAGAGCTCGTCGGCCGAGGTGACCCCGAAGCGCTCCATGACCTTGCGCAGCTCGCCCTCGTGCTTCGTGAGGCGACTCAGGCTCATGCTGCGCTGGTGCATCTCCTTCTCGAGGAGCTCACGACCGAGCTTGAGCGACTTCTCCCTTTGCTCCGTGCGCAGGAAGTTGCGGATCTTCGAGCGCGCGCGGCTGGTCGAGACGTAATCGAGCCAGTCCTTCGAAGGGTGCTGGCTCGGGTTGGTCATCACCTCGACCACGTCGCCGTTCCGGAGCTTCGATCGGAGCGGGACGATGGCGCCGTTGACCCGTGCCCCCGAGCAGTGCTCGCCGACCTGCGTGTGGATCGCGTACGCGAAGTCGATGGGCGTCGAGCCGCGGGGGAAGACGCGCACGTCGCCCTTCGGCGTGAAGACGTACACTTCGTCCTGGAACAGGTCGACCTTGACGCTCTCCAGGAACTCGGCCGGATCCTTGAGCTCCTTCTGGAACTCCATCAGCTGGCGGAGCCAGCCGAACCGCGCGGCGTCCTTCGGGTCGATGCCGCCGGAGTTGTTCTCCTTGTACTTCCAGTGCGCCGCGATGCCCTGCTCCGCGACGCGGTGCATCTCGTGGGTGCGGATCTGGATCTCGATCCGCTCGCGCCCGGGTCCGATGACCGTCGTGTGCAGCGACTGGTACATGTTCGGCTTGGGCAGCGCGACGTAGTCCTTGAAGCGGCCGGGGACCGGGGTCCACTGCGAGTGGATCACGCCGAGCGTCGCGTAGCAGTCAGCCACCGACTCGACGAGGACCCGGAACGCGATGACGTCATAGACCTGATCGAAATCGCACTGCTGCGCCTGCATCTTGCGCCAGATCGAGTAGAGGTGCTTCGCTCGGCCGGTGACGTCGACCGCGAAGCCCTGCTCCGCGAGCTTGCCCGCGAGCACCTTCGAGACCTCGTGGATGTACTTGTCCCGCTCCTTCGCGGTCGTCTTGACCTTCTGCGAAAGGTCCGACCAGGCTTCCGGCTCGATGTACCTGAACGACAGGTCCTCGAGCTCGCTCTTGAAGCGCGCGATGCCGAGGCGGTTCGCGAGCGGCGCGTAGATCTCCATCGTCTCCCGGGCGATCCGGTCCTGCGCCTCGGGCTTCATGAACTCGAGCGTCCGCATGTTGTCGAGGCGGTCGCACAGCTTCACGAGGAGCACGCGGATGTCCCGCGCCATCGCCACCAGCATCTTGCGGAAGTTCTCGGCTTGCCGATCTTCCTTGGAAGCGAAGTTGATCTTCGAGAGCTTCGTCACGCCGTCGACGAGGAACGCCACCTCCTGGCCGAAGCTGTTCTCGATGTCGGTGGTCGTCGCGAGCGTGTCCTCGACGACATCGTGCAAGAGACCGGCGCAGACGCTCGCCGTGTCCAGCTTGAGCTCGGTGATGATCGCGGCGACGCTCGCCGGGTGGGAAAAGTAAGGGTCGCCGCTCTTGCGGGTCTGCCCCTTGTGAGCATCAGAGCTGTAGGCGTAGGCCCGGGCGATGAGATCGACGTCTGCAGCCGGCTGATAGGTCCGGACGCGATCGACAAGCTCCGTCAACGTCAGCATGAAGAGTTCGGTGGGCGCAATGCGCCCCCTCCCTTTCGCACGCTAACACCGCGATCTAGACCCCGCAATTGTGTCACCATGCGCGACGCGCGCGCGCAGAGTAAGGTGCCCAGGCGCGTTGCCCGGCGCAGGGCACGCGCGCTCCGCCGCGCGTCCTCGTCGCCATCCACGTCGTCCTCGTCCTCATCTCGGTTCATCTCGGAGTTTCCGCTTCGCCCGCTTGCGTCGGGTCGAATGTTGTCGCGGATTCATGAAAACCATGGAGCCGATCACCGTCTACGTCCACTTCCCCTGGTGCCTCAAGAAGTGTCCCTACTGCGACTTCGTGTCTTTCGCGAAGGCGCGGGAGGCGATCGACCACCGCGGCTATGCCGACGCCGTGCTGGCCGAGCTCCGGAAGCGGGAGGATGTGCTGGGCGAGCGCGAGCTCCGGAGCATCTTCTTCGGCGGCGGGACGCCGTCCCTGTGGGAGCCGGACGAGATGGGCAGGGTGCTGTCGGCCATCACCGCGGCCGCCGGCCGGCTCTCGCCGGACCTCGAGGTGACCGTGGAGTGCAACCCCACCTCGCTCGATGAGCAGCGGGCCCGAGCGTTCCGAGCGATCGGAGTGAACCGGCTCAGCATCGGAGTTCAGGGCCTCGACGTCGATCGCCTCCGGTTCCTCGGGCGCCTGCACGACCCAGACGGCGGGCTCGGCGCGCTCTCGGCGGCGCTCCGGTCCGGGATGCCGCGCGTGAGCGGCGATCTCATCTACGGTGTCGCGGTCGGAACGGTCGAGGCGGCGCGGGAGCAACGCCCCGAGCACGCCGCCGCCGAGGCGCGCGCCGTGGCCTCGACGGGGGTGACCCATATCTCGGCGTACAGCCTGACGGTCGAGCCCGGCACCTCGTTCGGAGAGCTCGCGCGGCGCGGTCGCCTGCCGCTCGCCGGAGACGATGGCGTTGCGGACACGTTCTTCGCCATCGACGAGGCCCTCGAGGCCGAGGGGCTCGCCCATTACGAGGTGTCGAACTACGCGAGGCCGGGTCACGAGGCGCGCCACAACCTGGGTTACTGGCAAGGCATCGACTACGTCGGTCTCGGGTGCGCCGCCTACGGGACGGTGTCTCGCCCGGACCCGCGCTGGGGCCTTCGCTCGGCCGGCGCGGAGGGGCATGGAGAAGCGTTCGCGGTCCGGTACCGGAACATCGTGAGTCCAGAACGGTACATGGCTGCGATGGCCGAGGGCGGCGAGGCGATCGCCGTGGAGAGCGAGGAGCGGCTCGACCCGGAGACGCGGCTGTCCGAGCGGATCATGCTCGGGCTGCGGCTGCGCGAGGGGCTCGATCTCGAGGCCGCCGCGGCGGCGCTCGGGGTGCCGGCGTGGCCGCCCTCGCGGAGGCGGGCCGCGGAGCGGCTCGAGCGCGCCGGCCGCCTGGAGGTGGCCGGCGGGCGGGTCCGCGTCCCGCGAGCAGCCTGGGTCTTCGCCGACGGCATCGCGGCCGACCTGTTCTGAAGCAGCGCCGCGAGGGCGTCACGTGGGCTCGCGGTGGACGCCGGGCCGGGACCGCGCTCCGATGAGCGTCCCATGAGCCGTTTGCCTACCGTCGAGGACATCCGCGGCGCCGCCGTGCGCATCGCGCCCCACGCCCACGTGACGCCCGTCATGACCAGCCGCACGATCGACGGCATCGCGGGGGCGCGCGTCTTCTTCAAGTGCGAGAACCTGCAGCGGGTCGGGGCGTTCAAATTCCGCGGCGCGTGCAACGCGGTCCTGTCCCTCTCGGACGAGGAGGCGCGGCGCGGCGTCGCGACCCACTCCTCGGGCAACCACGCCGCCGCGCTCGCGCTCGCGGCCCGAATCCGCGGCGTCGCCGCGTACATCGTCATGCCCGAGAACGCGCCCGCGGTGAAGCGCGCCGCCGTGGAGGGCTACGGCGCCCGGGTCGTGAGCTGCGCCCCCACGCTCCGGTCGCGCGAGGAGACGATCGCCCGCGTGATCTCCGAGACGGGCGCGATCTTCGTCCATCCTTACAACGACCCGCGCATCATCGCCGGCCAGGGCACGGCCGCGCTGGAGCTCGCGGCCCAGGTGGACGATCTCGACGCCGTGGTCGCGCCCGTGGGCGGCGGCGGGCTGCTCTCCGGGACCGCCATCGCCACCGGCTCGCTGTCGCGCGCGCGCACGATCGGCGCCGAGCCTGAGGCCGCGGACGACGCGGCGCGATCGATGCGCGAGGGGAGGATCATCCCCTCGAACGACCCGGTCACGATCGCCGACGGCCTCCGCACTTCGCTCGGCGAGCTCACCTTCGCGGTCCTGCGCGAGCGCGGGGTCGAGATCGTCACCGTGAGCGAAGAGGACATCGTCAAGGCGATGCGCGTCGTCTGGGAGCGGATGAAGCTCGTCATCGAGCCGAGCGCGGCCGTCCCGGTGGCGGCGGTCCTGCGGCGCTTGGTCCAAGGGGCGCGGATCGGCGTCATCGTGAGCGGAGGCAACGTCGATTTGACCCGGCTCCCGTTCACCTGAGCGCGATCGCGGGAGCCACGCCGGCTCCCAGCTTCGCCGCGCCCGCGCGGGGAAGCTCGACCTTCACCTGAGCGCGCTCAGGCGTTCGAGCCTACGCGCGAGGGCGCGCTGGCGCTCCCCGCGCCCACGCTCACGTGCCGCGCCGCTCTCGCGCGAAGCGCAAGGCGGCGCGTACAGCGCTCGGCCCTGGGCCGGGCGGCGCCGCTGCGACCGACCGCCCTTGCGCGTCGAGGATGCGCGAGCCGCCCTGGCCGTCGAGCGCAGGGCGGGAGGGCCCCCAGTTGGCGTTCACGATCGAGATGCGATGGCGCCGGGCGAGCACGGGCAGGAGATCGGCGCGCATGTCCCCTTCCCCGGGCGAGTCGACCCACGCCGTAGGAAAGAGCAGCAGATCGGCCTCATCGAGCGCGTCGCCCGCGTCTTCGGAGACGAAGTGAACATCGAAGCAGATCGCGACGGTGAGCTTGACGCCGCGCAGCTCGAGGACCGGCGTCCCGAGATCCCCCGGCGCCGCCCAGCGCTCCGGGAACCACGGATGACGCTTGCGGTAATGGCCCACGCGCCGTCCGTCGGCGTCGAAGACGAGCAAGCTGTTGTAAAAGCGGCCCCCGCTCGCCTCGACGAGGGGGCCGGCCAGCGCGATCCCATGCCTTCGCGCGAACTCGGCGAGCCGCTCCGCCGACTCCCCGTCGATCGGCTCCGCGAAGCGGCGCAGATCGCTGTCGCCCCGCGGCGAGACATAGCCCGTGAGGATGAGCTCGGACAGCAGCACCAGGTCTGCCCCCGCAAGCGCTGGCGAGCCGAGGAGACCGTCGATCTCGGCAAGCGCGCCCCCTCGGTCGCCGAAGCGCTGCGGCAGCTCGAGCGCGACCACGTCGAGGGAGCGATCGCTCAAGGACACCACCGGACGCCCCGGCACCGCGAGCACGCTCCCGCGCCGCCCGCCGGCGATCCGGTCGCATCGCCCCGGACAGCGCACGGCGAAGCCACGGGGCGCCTTCGGCTCAGCGGTGGTTCCGCGCGACCTGGAGCTGGTGGAGGCTCACCGCCAGGTCGACCTGGCGGCGAAGATCCGAGGCGATCCAGGGCTTCGTGATGATCCGGAAGGCCGCGCTCTCCCGGGAGATCTTCTGGATCTGCTCGACGTCGGTCGGGGCGCAGACCAGCACCGGGACGTAGCTCAGCCCCTGCCGGCGCAGCTCGCGCAGCAGCGCGAGCCCGCTGAAATGAGGCATCCGGTAGTCGGCGACGACCACGGCGGGCGGCTCCTTCACCGCGGCCGCCAGCGCGCGGCGAGGGTCTCCGAAGGTGCGGACCTGGTAGCCGGAGCGGAGCGCCCGATCCATGAGGTCCAGGTTGAGCTCCTCATCGTCGACGGCGTAGAGGAGGGCTCCTTGGCCCCGACCACTCGAAGGTGGCGGCATGCTGCCGGAGTGCGGGGCATTGCCCATCAAGCGCGAGGGTATCAGACCTCGTTCTCCTGCACCACGCGCTCAAGCCGAGGCGATCTGGTTGCCTGCATCACGCCCAGCGAAGGACAGCCAGGCACGCGACACAGCGGGAAGGCCGGCAGAGGTGGGCGCCGCTTCGCCCCGGCGCCCTGTCTCGCGTCGCTTCAGCGGGCCTCGCGATGCGCCGCGAGCGATCAACCTGGACCGGCAGCGGCGTTCACGATCCACTCCGGCGGCGTTCGGCGGTAAGAGATCAGGGGATGCCCGCTCGCGATGGATTGCTCGAGGTCGGCGCGCTCGTGGACGGCCGGTATCAGGTGCTCGGCCACCTCGGGAGCGGCGGCCATAGCGTCGTCTACGATGCGCGCCAGATCGTGACCACCCAGCGCGTGGCGCTCAAGCTGCTTCGGCCCGAGGTGCTGCGGCGCTCGCGCGAGTCGAGCTCCCAGGAAGCGCGCTTCGAGCGGGAGATGCAGGTCATCGCCCAGCTGAGCCACCCGAACATCGTTCGCCTGCTCGACGCCGGGCGCCTGCCCGAAGGCGAGCTCTACCTGGCGCTCGAGTACGTCGACGGCGAGACGCTGACCGCGCGCTGCCAGCGCACGAGGGGGGTCGAGCCGAACGAGGCGAAGCGGCTGATGCTGCAGGTGCTCGACGCCATCGGCTTCGCCCACGAGCGCGGCGTCGTGCACCGCGACCTCAAGCCGCACAACATCATGGTCGCCGGGTCGGGCAAGCGGACGCACGCCAAGGTGCTCGATTTCGGCATCGCCGCGCTCATCGGCGAGGCCCGCTCCGCCGACTACCGCGCGCTCACCCCCACCGGGGAGTTCAACGGGACCCCGGCCTACATGGCCCCGGAGCAGCTCGTGCAGTCCACCCCGACCACAGCGGCGGACATCTATGCATGGGGGCTCACCTTTCTCGAGTGCCTGATCGGCGCGCCCGTGATGCACGAGGCGACGATCGCCGAGGTCATCTTCCGCCAGCTGAGCCCCGAGCCGGTGCCGATCCCCCGCGCCCTCCGCGGCCACCCCCTCGGCGTGCTGCTCGAGCAAGCGACCGCCAAGTCGCCGGCGCACCGCTTCCGGTCCGCCCGCGACGCCTACGAGCTGCTGGAGGAGTGCGACGTGTCGGGGATCCCGTGGCCGCTTCCGCCCGATCCTGGACACTCCGCCTCGCTGAAGGAGCGCGGCGGCGCCCTGGAGCAGCGGGCGATCGCGACGCGACCGGCGCGGCAGGTCGAGGCCGAGCAGGAGACCCAGCTCGTGCCGTCCGAGCAACCCGAGCCGCCGCCGGGCACGGTGCGCAAATCCCCCGAGCAGCAGCGGCAGGACGAGCGGCTCGGCGCCGCGCCGACGCTCGCGATCCCAGGCCGCAATGTCGCGCCCGCCGCGGCGCCGGCGAGGCCGATCCGCAACGCGTCGATCCACCTCGGCGCCTCGGGGAGCCCGCAGACGGCGCCGGCGACGAACTTCACGTCCCGCCCCAGCGTCGCGCCCGGGACGCGGCCGATGTCCACCACCGGCCGCGGCGAGCGCCGCCAGCTCACCGTGCTGGTCTGCGGGCTCGCCGGCGCCGAGCGCATCGCGGACACGGTCGACAGCGAGGCGTTCCACGAGCTCGTCCAGATGTATCAGGCGGTGTGCGCCCAGGTGATCGGGGCGCAAGAGGGGGTCTTCCTCCGCTCCCCAGGCGAGGAGACGATCGCGTATTTCGGCCACCCCGTCGCGAGGGAGGACGACGCCCTCCGCGCCGTGCAGGCGGCGCTCGATCTGGTCGAGCACATGTCCCGCCTGAACGCGCGCGAGCTCGTGTCCATGCCGCTGTCCGTGCAGGTCGGCGTGCACACCGGGATGGTCGTCGTGGCGGACAGCGACGCCGCGCCATCGCTCGCAGGCCCGACCTTGAACGCCGCGACGCAGCTGAAGGCCCACGCGGAGCCGGGCACGGTGCTCGTGAGCCGCGCGACGCTGAAGCTCGTCGAGGGCTATTACCACGTGGACGCGCTCGGCGAGATCAGCCCGAAGGAGGCGCGCCAGCCGATCGAGGTCTTCGCGGTGCACGGGCGCACGACCGCGCGGGACCGGCTGGACGCGAGGATGCAGCACGGGCTCACGCCGCTCGTCGGGAGAGACAGCGAGCTCGACGAGATCGCGGCCCGGTGGACGCGGGCCGCGGGGGGCGCGGGCCAGGTCGTGCTGATGACGGGCGAGGCGGGGATCGGCAAGTCGCGGAGCGTGCGCGCGTTCCGCGATCGGCTGGCCGGGACGCCCCACCTGTGGCTCGAGGCGCGCTGCTCGCCGCAGCTCCAGAACAGCGCCTTCTATCCGGTGATCGAGCTGCTCAACGCGCTGCTCGCGGGCGATCGCGAGCGCGCGAGCACGCTGAGCGGCGCCGCACCGCCGACGGAGCGCGGCGCAGGGCTCGAGCCGCGCGAAGACCGGCTCGCGCGGCTGGAGAAGCTGCTCGCCGAGGCGGAGGCGGGGCCGCTCGCCGTGCCGCTGCTCGCCGCGCTGCTGTCGATCCCGACGGAGGGACGTCACCCCGTGCCGGCGCTCACCCCGCAGCGCCAGCGGCAGGAGACCATCTCCTCGCTCCTGCAGCTCTTCCTCGGGCTCGCCGATCGGCAGCCGCTCGTGCTCACGGCCGAGGACCTGCACTGGGCCGACCCGTCGACCCTGGAGCTGCTCGGCCGGCTCATCGACGAGGGGCGGCCGTCTCCGCTGCTGCTGCTCCTGACCGCGCGCCCGACGTTCGCGCCGCCGTGGCCGGTGCGTTCGCACTTCACCCAGATCTACCTCGCCCCGCTCAGCGCCGAGCGAATGCGGGCGCTCGTCCAGCAGCTGGCCGGCAAATACGCGACGAGCGGCGCGCCGGGCATGAAGGCGTCGCTGCCAGACGAGATGATCCGGACGCTCGCGGAGCGCAGCGATGGCGTCCCGCTGTTCGCCGAGGAGCTCACGCGCATGGTGGTCGAGTCAGCCGCCGCGCAAGCCGCCGCAGAGGAGTCGACCGGCGCGCCGAGCGCCGCGCGCCAGGGGGTGGGTGCGCCCGAGATCCCGACCACCCTCCAGCACTCGCTGATGTCGCGCCTCGATCGCCTGGGCCCTGCCAAGGAGGTCGCGCAGCTCGCCGCGGTGTTCGGCCGATCGTTCGGCTACGAGGCGCTCGAGCTGTGCGCGGCGGGCAGCGCGGGCGCGGAGCCGCTGCTCATGGCGTCGAGCCCCGAGCTGCTGCGCGAGGCGCTCGCGCAGCTCGTCGACGCCGAGCTGCTCTTCCAGCGGGGGCGCCCCCCGCGCTCGACGTACACGTTCAAGCACGCGCTGGTGCAGGACGCCGCCTACCAGTCGCTGCTCCGCAGCACCCGGCAGGTGTACCACGCGCGCATCGCCGCCGTCCTCGCCGAGCGCTCCACGGATACGCCGCCCGAGCTGCTCGCGCGGCATTACACCGAGGCAGCGCTGCTCGGCCCCGCGATCGCGGCGTGGCAGCGCGCGGGTGAGGCCTCGCTGTTCTCGTCCGCGCACGCCGAGGCGATCAGCCAGCTCAGCCGCGGGCTAGAGCTCCTCAAGCAGCTCCCGGAGACCAAGGAGCGGACGCGCGACGAGATCACGCTGCAGACCACGCTCGGCGTCCCGCTGATGATCACGCGCGGCTACGCCGCCCCGGAGGTCGAGGCGACGTACGCGCGCGCGCACGCGCTCTGCCGCGAGGCGGGCTCCTCGCCGCAGCTCTTCCCCGCGCTGTGGGGGCTCTGGATCTTCTTCCACGTCCGCGGCGACTACGCGCTGGCGGAGCAGCACGGCGAGCAGCTGCTCGCGCTCGCCGAGAGCACGGGCGACGCCGGCATCACGCTGGGCGCCCACCAGGCGCTCGGCGCGACGCGCTTCCTCCGAGGGCACCTCCGCGAGGCCCGCGAGCACTTCAACAAGGTGCTCGCGCTCTACGATCCCGCGCGTCACCTCCCGCTCGCCTTCCTCTTCGGCCAGGACGCCGCGGCGTTCTCCCTGTCTCACCTCGCCTGGATCGCGTTCCATCTCGGCGAGCCGGAGCGCGCCAGGGCCTCGGTCGACGAGGCGATCGCGCTGTGCGAGGAGCTGAACCAGCCCGTGAGCCGCGGCTTCGTCGAGCACTTCGCGGCCGTGCTGTGCTGCCTGCTCGGCGATCTCGCGGGCGCGGAGGCGCACGCGCACGCGCTCAGCAAGCTCTCCGAGGAGGTGGGCATGCCCCACTGGGCGGCGCTCAGCCAGATCGACCTCGGCTGGGCGACGGCGGCGCGCGCGGCCGAGGGGCCGGCCGGCGAGGCGGCGCGCGCGCGGTATGCCGAGGGCGCCGCGCGCATCCGCGGAGGCCTGGCGATGCTGACGGGCGTCGGCAGCCGCGTGTCGCTCACCTACTGGCGGTCAGCGCTCATCGAGGCGGAGCTCGGCGCGGGCAACGTCGACGAGGCGAGCGCGCTGCTCGCCGACACGCTGGCCTTCGTCGAGAAGAGCGACGAACGCTACTTCGAGCCAGAGCTCTACCGTCTCGAGGGCGAGATCGCCCTCGTGCGCGGCGCGCCGACGGCCGCGGAGGCGCGGGATCGGGCCGAGGCGGCCTTCCGGCGCGGGCGCGAGATCGCGGAGGGTCAGGGCGCGCTCGGCCTTCTGGCGCAGCTCTCCGAGCGCCGCGCGGCCCGCCCCTGAGCGGAGGGCGGCGCGCTGGAAGAGAAGGAGCAGCGCGCCTCGGCGGCGCGCGAGGCGCGTCCCGCCGCGAGGCGACCGCGGGAGACGCCGCAGGAGCTCCGGAGCGCGGCGCTAGAGCTCGCCGTGGATGGGCATCGGCACCCGCCAGGCGACGATCTCGGCGTGCTGCTCGCGGCTGAAGGGCCGCTCGAGGAGCCGCGTGCAGGACTGCCGTGAGCGGAACAGCTCGAGGATGTAGCCCATGCGCTCGGGCAGCGACGCCCAGTCCTCTGCGCCGCAGCCGTGCGTCGTCTGGTCGTGCGCGTTGTACTCGCTCAGGAGGTCGAAGAGCTCGCGATCCTCGATGGTCGCGAGCTCCGCGCAGTGGAGCGGCAACCCGGGCGGCGCGGGCAGGTCGTAGCCGAGATCGAGGAGCTCGTCCGGCAGGCGCATGGTCATCATTTCCTTCGTGGCCAGCAGACGCCAGACCGCCTGCACCTTCTCGGCCTGCTCGCGGATCACGGACCTGAGCGCGTCGGGCAGGTGCCGTCCGGGAACGCCGATCGAGTCGCGCAGGCAGCGGACGGGCGCGTTGAGCGCCCTCGCGATGTACGGCTGGAGCCGCACCTGCTCGTGCAGCCCGACGAGCGCGTTGGCGAGGAGGACCAGCTCCGCTTTCCTGTCCTTCTCCTCCGTGAGCATCGCCTCGTGGTAGCGCGCCATGGCGCTGCGGAGCAGCCCCTGTCCGCCCTCACGAGACTGCCCTGTCTGCAGCCCGTCGAGCAGCGCGGCGAGCTGCGCGTCGCCGGGCCGCGGGCACTCTCGATAGAGGTGGATCATGCGGACGAACAGGGGTCCGAGCTCCTCGAAGACCTTGAGATTGCCGAGGGCGATGTCCGAGCTCAGCTCGCGCAAGATCCGCTCTGGGATCTCCATCAGATCGAGTCCATGACCCCACCAGGGCGTGAGCAGGTTGACGCCGCTGGCGAGCGGCGAGCGCTCGGGCTCGCCCTTGCCGCGCCCCGTCGCGATGCCGGCGCGCTGCGAGATCACCTCCCGCTCGTCCTCGTCCGAGAGGATCAGCTGCCGGAGCACCGCCGGCACCTCCTCGTTGCGGATGAACCGCCCCGCGGTCTTCGAGGCCCACGTGGCGAAGGTGCACCAGTGGGCGTTGCGTCCGCCGAGCAGCTTCACGAGCTCCGCGGAGATCTCGTAGTAGCACTGGGTGATGAGCAGGTTGCGCAGCACCGGCTGCCGCTCCAGCGCGATGACCGCGGGCACGTGGTCGAGCAGCGAAGGCAGCTCGGACACCTCCGAGAACCGCACGCCGGAGTGCGTCCTCGCGGTGGTCCGCGCCGCGCGCTCCACGACGCCGCTTCGCGTCACCCGCAGCGCCTGCGCCTCCGCGGGCGACGAGAGAGAGGGCCGATAGACACCGTCCTGGAAATGGCCGGAGTGCTCGCTCGCCGGTGCCGCAGCCATCAGCGGCTTCACAGGGGTCGTCATTCTCCCGTGCTATCTCCAATCGCTACCAGCTGTCCATACCTGTCCATAAGTTCATGGTGAAAAAAGCCGGCTGGCGCGCGAGGTGCTGAACATGTGACGCCGGTTACACGCCGACCTGTTCAGGGGCGTTCGGGCACGTTTGGGCACGCTCGGCCGCGTTCGTCCGATTGAACAAGCGCCAGCGGCCTCACGGCTGCTGCGGTGGAGCGAGCGGCGGGAGCGTCGAGGGTGCCGCGGTCGCCACGGCGCTTCCGCCGCTTCCGCCGCGCGGCCAGGTCGTGACGCTCACCCGACGCTCTCGGCCGAAGGTCCGCGCGACCACGGCGCGCACATCGGCCGGCTCGACCTCCTCGAGCGCGCGGAGCAGCCTCGGCAGGCTGCCCGGGTCGAGCGCAGCGCGCAGCCGCAGATCGGTGATCGGCCGAGGAGACGCGGGCGGCGGCGCGACCGTCGCGCGCCGGGTGAGCTCTCTCTCGAGATCCAGCTTGAGCAAGGCCTTCGCGAGGGCCAGCTCCCGCCAGGTAGGCCCGGACGTCGCGAGCGACGCGAGCTCGGCGTCGAGGCGCTGCTCCAGCTCGGCGGCGCTGCGCGACGGCGCGGGCGTGAGCTCCACCGCCGCGACGCTCGCCTGCGCGCCGAGCGACAGGCGCCCCGTCACCTCCGACGCGAGCTGCCCCTCGGCCACGAGGGCCTTCGCGAGCCGCGCGACGCGCGGGCTGACGAGGATCTCCATCGCCACCCGGAGCGGCGCCTCGTCCGTGCCTCCCTCCGGCGGCGCGATCCAGCCATAGAGCAGCCGCGGCGCCGGCACCGCGTCCTCGATGACGATCCGCTCCTCGCGCGGATGCGGCCCGATGGGCCGCTCCGGCTCCTCGACGGCGCGCTGGAGCGAGCGCGCGAGCGCCTGCTCGACCGCCGCGCGGGAGACGTCGCCCGAGAGCGCGATCGTCGCCTGGGCCGCGGCGCGCTCGCGCCGGAGCGACTCGGTGAGCAGGAGATCGCTCGCCGCGCCTGCGTCGCCGCGCGCCCCTATCAAGGTGCCCTCCAGCGGGTGGCCGGCGGGGAACAGCGCGTCCCCGAGCGCCAGCCACGAGGGGCCGTACGGCGCCCGCTCGAGCGCGCGCCGCGAGGCCGCGCTGGCCTGCCGCCTGAGCTCGGCCACGCGCGCGTCGCTCGCCTCGCCGAGCAGCATCCTGAGCCGCGCGGCGACCAGGTCGATGCCGACGTCGAGATCCCGCGGAGGCACGGTGATCGCGACGCGCGCCTCGCTGGCGAGCGCGGGCCCCGTCGCGCCGGCGTCGCCCGCGGACCGCGCCGGCACGGCGACGGCAGCGCTGATCGAGACGAGCGGCGCCGCGGGATCTTCCCGGAAGTCGACCGCGATGCCGTTCGGGAGGCGGAAGCGCTGCACCTGCTCCTGGCCGAGCCCCGCGAGGAGCCCGATCTGCTTCTCGATCGCCGCCTCGCGCCCCTTGAGGGCGCGGCGCGCGCTCGGGCCTCCGACGTCGTCGAAAGGCGACACCGGGACGAGGCGCCCGCTCCGGACGCCGAGCGGGTCGTCCTCGAAGGCAGGGCGAAAGCCGACGCCGCCGCCGACCATCACGATCGGGAGCCTCGCATCGAGCGCCTCCGGGTTGCCGAGGAGCGGCATGGGCGCCGGCGCCTGGCCGGGCGGGGTGAAGAGGGGGAGCCGGTTCCGACCGAGCGACACGGGGCGGGGCGGCAGCGACGCGCTGTCCAGCGCGAGCTCGCCGATCGCGGCGCGCTGCGGCAGCCCAGCGCTCGCGCCGTCGCCCTCGTCCTCGTCGAGCTCCTCGTGGTCGAGGTAGGCGGGGAAGAGGGCCATGGCGCGCGCGACGCGATCGGCGGGCAGCGAGATCAGGTGGTCGACACGGCCGGGCGGGACACGGTCGCGCAGGAGCTCGGGGTTGTGCTCGCGCAGCACGGCCGTCGAGATGCCCGCGGCGCGCGCGATCGTGCGGAGCCGCGTCCCCGGCGGCACCGCGACCTCGCCGAGGTCGAGCGGCGGGAGAGGCGCGACGTCGGGCAGGTCCAGCCCGAAGCGCCCGCGGTTCGCCGCGACGATCGCGAAGGCGATGATCTGCGGCACGTAGTCCGCGGTCTCCTTGGGGATGGCGCCGGCCTGCGAGAGCTCAGCGAGCCCGACGGGCCCGCGGGCCTCGGGATCGCGCGCCGCCGCGACCTTCGACAGCGCGCGGAGGACGCCCTCGTGGCCGAGGTTGTACGCCGCCAGCGCGAGGTCCCAGCGGCCGAATCGCTCGTACAGGTCGCGCAGGTGCGCGGTCGCGGCGTCCGTGGCCCGCGTGATGCCCATGCGGGCGTCGATCCACTCGGACTGCTCCAGGCCGTAGGCCTCGCCTGTCCTCGGCATGAACTGCCAGAGCCCCGCCGCGCCGGCCGGCGAGACCGCGCGCGGGTCGAAGCCGCTCTCGATCGCCGCGACCCAGAGCAGATCCTCCGGGAGGCCCGCCTCGCGGAGCGAGCGCTCGATGATCTCGCGGTACGCGCCGGCGCGCCGGAAGCGCCGCTGGAAGAGGGCGCGCCCCTCGTCGGACTGGGCGAAGAAGCGGACGAACCGCATCGTGCGGCGCGTGAGGGGCACGTCGAGGTCCGGCATCGCCAGCGTGGCCAGCACCGCCCCGTCGGGGTCCTCGAGATCGTCGTCCGCCGCGGGCTGGAACTCGTGCACGAGGAGCGCCGTGAGGGCGGGCGGCGCGTCGCCAGCGGGCGGAGGGCAGGCGTCGGCCGTCGCCGCGAGGGCGGGCGCGCGATCGAGCAGGCCGGGATCACGGAAGGCGCGGTACGCCGCCGAGAAGGACGCGCGCACCGATGGCGCCTGGCCGACGGCCGCGCCCGAGATGCAGAGCAGCGCGCCGAGCCCGGTCCACAGAGCGGCTCGCCGTGCCCAGCTCATCGACGTGGATCTTGCTCCGAAACCGCCCGCCAGCGCTACGGCAAAGCGCGGAGACAACGGCGGCGCCGTGGGTTGCTCGACATCGCCGCGCTTCCCGGTGCGTCCCGGTGCGCCCGCGGCTTCCCGCGATGTTCCGGCCCGAATTCCTCGGCGTTCTGCACCGGCGCCGCGCCCCGCGCCTGCCCGGGGCCGACGGCCCTCGCTGCGACCAGCACTAGCCGCCCGCGTCCGGGCGAGCTAGCAAGCACCGGCGATGCGCTCGTCTCCAGCCGGACCCCCTTCAGAGAAGAGCTCTCGGCTGGGCGAGGTGCTCGACTTCATGAAGCTCCTGTGGGCCGTCGATCACGGCCTGCAGTCGACGTCGAAGCGCATGGAGGCGAAGATGGGCGTGACGGGCCCGCAGCGGCTCGTCATTCGCATCGTCGGGCGCTACCCGGGGATCTCCGCCGGTCAGCTCGCCGAGATCATGCAGCTGCACCCGAGCACCCTCACGGGGGTGCTGAAGCGGCTGCAAGAGCGCGGGATCATCGAGCGCCGGGTCGACCCGAAGGACGGGCGCCGCGCGCTCCTGGGCCTCACCGCGCGCGGACGCGAGCTCGACAGCCTCCGCACCGGCACGGTGGAGGCGGCCGTGCGACAGGCGCTGAAGTCGGTGCCGCGACGCAAGCTCGACGCCGCGCAGGACGTGCTCGCGGCCGTCGCTGAGGCGCTGCAACCGCAGCAGGGCGACGAGTAGAGCCGCCGGTCGGATCCGCGCGCGCGGCGCGCGATCCAGTCAGGGCAGCGCCGATCGGAGAATGCCTGCAGGCGCGCACGGCGCTGGAGCCGCGACGCGCTGAGCGAACGGCGCTTCGCGGCCTGAAGCTCGGCGCACGCTGCGTGATCTGCGTGAAGCGCAGGGCTGGGCCGCGACCCGCAGCCCCTCCGGACATCGAACAGAGAAACGGCGGTCGTCCCGCACGGCGATCTGCGCCTCGCCGTCTCCGAGACGGAGGACGTCGCCGCGCCGGACCCGTGAATCGAGGCATTCGGTGCGATCTCCGCGCGGCGCGCGCCGCGCCGAGCGCCTCCCATCACCACGACGGGGGAACAATGAGGCACTGGGTTCTTGGCTCGATCAGCGCGGCGATCATCGCGGCGTCATGGGGCTGCGGCTCCGGAGAACGAGGCGGGCAAGCAGAGACGGGAGGCGGAGGGCACGCGGCGGGAGGCGGAGGGACCGGGAGCCATGCCGCAGCCTGCACGATCGCGGCCGAGGGCCTGAAGGTGAGCAGCGGCCGCGGGATCACGCCCTCGATCGCGTGGACGGGGGCGGGCTTCGCCATCGCGTGGCACGAGCGCGCGGCCGACGAGGGCGACATCCTCCTCACCACGGTCGACGCGGAGGGCAACAAGCTGCGGGAAGAGGTGATCGACGACGGGCCGGGCGTCTCCAGCCACCCGAGCGTTCACCGCGACGGGCAGGGCCTGCTCGTCCTCTGGCAGGATCAGGACGGCGCGGGCAGCGTCGTGCGCGGCCGCCGCGCAACGCTGGAAGGCGTCGCCGAAGGCGCGGCCTTCGATCTGGCCAGGAGCGGAGCGGCCGAGTCCTGGCCCACCGCGGCGGCGAGCCAGGACGGGACGCTCATCGCGTGGATGGATGCGGGCGGGTCGCAGCTCGGCCACCTCGACAGCGGCGCGCTGAGCAGCTCGATGCCGCTGGATCAGGCGCAATTTCCGGCCGTCGCTTCGGACGGTGAGAGGACCGCGCTGGTCTGGAGCCAGGGCGACGCGCTCGGCTTCGCCAGGCCGGGCCAGGAGAGCGCTCCGCTCGATCCGATCGCGCACCAGGGCGTCACCGCCAAGGTGCCGCGCGTCGTGCTCGGCGGAGACGACGCCTTCCTCGTCTGGGAGGACACCCGCAGCGGCGCGGAGCAGATCCGCGCGCTCCGGATCTCCGCGCAGGACGAGGTGTCGCCCGAGGCCATCGTCTCGCACGGCGAAGACAGCGCCAACTGGCCGGCGCTCGCGTGGACAGGGCACGGCCTTGCCGTCGCGTACTACCAGTTCCGCGACGGTCCCCCGGGGGTCTTCGTCACGCTGCTGAGCGGGGACCTCGAGCCCATGGGCGACGAGATCGAGGCGAGCGGCGGCGCGACCGCCCGGTACCCGGCGCTGGCCTGGACAGGCCAGGAGCTCGGTATCGCCTACACGGAGCAAGACCAGGGCATCCGGCTCTCGCGCGCCAGTTGCCCCTAGCTCCGCCCGCCCGCCCACGCGGCGCGATCCTCCGCGACCGTTCACCGCATCCCGCCCGCACGGGCGGCGCGCGGGGACGCGGCCAGGCCGCCCGCGACGGCGCGAGGTCGTCGCTCGCAGCAGCGCAGCCCGATCGCCCGCGGCGATGCGCCCGCGTCGCCTGACGCGGCCCCGGATCGAACCCTGCAACCGCCCTCGGCGTGGCCGTCCTCCCCTGCGCCTTTGCGATCCTAATCTGCACAGCCGTGCTCGGCGCCTACGCCGTGCGCGTCGCGCGCCGCGGCCGACCCGCGATGCCGCGGCTCGGCGCCTCTCCTGGGAGCGCGCTGCTCCCCAGGCCGGTGGTCGAGGCCTTCTACTGGTCGTTCCACGCCCCGGCACGCGCGCTCGTGCGCCTCGGCGTCTCGCCGGACGCGCTCACCTACCTCTCGCTCGGCCTGTCGCTCGCCTGCGCGCCGCTGCTCGCGGCCGGCCGCTTCCGGTCCGGCGCCGCGCTGCTCATCGCCGGCGCCGTCCTCGACGCGCTCGACGGCATGGTGGCGCGCGAAGGCGGCAGGGCGTCGCGCGCCGGCGCGGTGCTCGACTCGTGCCTCGACCGCCTGTCCGACGCCGCGCCGCTCATCGGCCTCGCCGTCTTCTACCGAGAGCACCCCGCGGCGCTCGCGATCCCGCTCGTCGCGATGGTCGCCTCGTCGCTCGTGAGCTACGCGCGGGCCAAGGCCGACGCTTACCAGATCTCGCTGCCCGACGGGCTGATGCGCCGGCACGAGCGGCTCGCCTACCTCGTCGCGGCGCTCGTCTTCGGTCCGGCCGTGCCGACCGCGCGGCTGACCGGCGCCCTCCCCTTCCCGATCACGCTCGCCTGCATCGCCCTCGTGGCAGGCGTCGGCCTCGCCGCGGGCCTGCGGCTCGTGCAGCGCACGCGCGCCGCCCTCGCGGCGGCCGACGCGGCGGCGCCGCGCGAGCCGAGGACGACCGCGCGCTCCGGTGGAGAGCACCCGCGCCTGCTCCGCGGCGGAAAGGCCACGAGCGCGCCGCTGTGATGCCGGCCAGGCCGGCGCGGCTCAGGCGGGCGGCGCCTTGCCGCCGCTCGCCGAGGCATCGGGCTCCCAGAGGAGCTCCGGCGTGCCGAGGAGCGCGGCCGCCCAGCGGCTCCAGACGAAGAGCGCGTCGCTCAGGCGGTTCAGGTAGCGGACCGCGTGCGGATCGGCGTGGCCGGCCTGGGCGAGGCGCACGCAGCAGCGCTCCGCCCGGCGGCACACCGTCCGCGCCACGTGGAGGTCCGTGTTGAGCCGCGAGCCGCCGGGGAGGACGAACGAGCGCAGCGGCGGCAGCTCGACCTGGCAGCGGTCCATCTCGGCCTCGAGGAGATCGATCTCGGCCTGCGTCACGCGCGGCTGCTTCGGGTGGACGTCCTCCGGGAGCGTCGCGAGGATCGACCCGAGGTTGAAGAGCTCGTGCTGGACGCGGAGCAGCGTGCGCCCGAGCTCCACGAGGCGCTGGGCGCCCTCGCTCGGCGCCCCCGGGAGCAGCTCGATCAACGTCTGCCGCGCGGCGCCGACGAGCGCGTTGAGCTCGTCGACGGTGCCGTAGGTCTCGATCCGCGCGTCGTCCTTCGGGACGAGCTGCCCGCCGACGAGCCGGGTCAGCCCGCCGTCCCCCTGCCGCGTGTAGACGCGGTTGATCGTGATCTTCGGCGCCTTGAAGACGCGCGCGCCGCCGCTCTCCCCGGCGTCCGGCGTCTGGGCACCCGTCCCGCGCGTATCGTCGTCGCTCACGGGGAGCTCACGTAAGGCCTCAGCGCACGAGGGTCAAGAAACGCCGCCGGAGGCGATGTTGACGATCCTCCGGGGGAAGTGGAACAGTCCTGTCCCTATGCGCTCAGCAGGGCCGCTGCTCCGTCATCCCGTCTCCATCGCCCTCGTCCTCGCCGCGATCCCCGTCGCGGCCGGCTGCGCCGCCGAGCCGGCCGCGCGACCGGCGCCGAAGCCCGCCGTCACGGCGGAGATGGCGCGCATCGCGGAGAGCCAGCGCCGCGTCGACGAGGCGAGCCGCGCGCTGTCCGACAAGCGGTACGCCGACGCCCGCGGGCTGCTCGACAAGGCGAGCGGGCTCGGCGTCGACTCGCACCGGTACCAGATCGGCGAGCTGCGCGAGAAGGTCGACAGGCGCGAGGCGAAGGTCTGGGCCAACGACGCCGCCGAGCTGCTCGACCAGAAGGAGTGCGAGGCCGCGTTCCACGAGCTGTCGGCGCGGATCGACGAGCTGAAGAGCGAGGCGTTCACCCACGAGGTCCGGCGGCTCGTGGCGTCGCAGGCCGCGGCGTGCGCGAGCAGGAAGGTCGACGACGCGACCATCGCCGGCAAGCTCGCGGAGGCGCGCGCGTTCCTCGCGGCCCCGCCGACGAGGGCGGTCCTCGGCGACGCCGCCACGGACCGGCTCACCGCGGAGCTCGACGCCACCATCGCCGAGGTCCTCTATGGCCAGGTCGAGGCGGACGTCTCGGCCGGACGCTGGGCGAGCGTGGTCGAGAAGATCGACGCCGCCGTGAAGCGTGGAGACACCTCCGAAGAGCAAGGGCGCGCGATCCTCGGGCGGGTCCGCGCGGCCGCGGCGCCACGGCTGGCCGAGCTCGCAGGCAGGGCGCTCGGCACCCAGGACGCGGCAGCCACGCTCGAACAGCTCGACGCCACCATCGCGCTCCTGCGCTGGGAGGCGCCCGCGCCCGACGCGGCCGAGCTGCCAGGGAGCGGCGCGCTGCCCGAGCTGCTCGCGCGGAAGCGCGCCGCCCTCGCGGCGTGGGTCGAGGCGCGGAAGGTCCGGATGAAGCCCATGAAGAAGCCGGAAAAGCGCTGGTCTCACGGCACCGTCGCGGTCTCGCCCGCGTCGGACAGCGACGGCGAGCCGACGCGCAGCCTCCTGCCCTCGACGCCCGTGTGGGTCATCGGCCAGACCAAGGATCGCGCGCTGGTGACCGAGGTCGACCCCGGCACGGCCGTGGTCACGGCGGCGTTCGACGTCGCGATCGGGTGGGTGCCGCTGCCGCGCCTCGCCCAGGAGCCGACCGTCGACTGGCTGCCGCCGAACGACCAGCTGAAGGGCGAGCGCGTGTGGGGCCCGCTCCGCGAGAAGCAGCCGACGCTCGAGCTCGGCGTGGTGAGCGACGTCCAGGGAGCCGACATCACCGTCCGGCGGCTCGCCGACGACGCCGAGATCAAGCTGCCGCGCAAGCAGCTCCGCAGCGGGCGCCTCGCCCCGGGCACCAAGGTGCTCGCGCTCTGCAAGTCGGAGAACGAGCCGGCGACGATCATCGACGTGCCGCCCGCAGGTCGCGTCGCGCGCATCGAGTGCGAGGGGGGCATGCAGAAGGAGGAGCCCCTCGCCTCGCTCCGATCGCGGCCCGATCTCTTGCCTCGCAGCCGCTAGCTCCGCCCTGGCGGAGCCCAGCCCTCCGGCCGCCGCCGAGCGGCTGGCTGCGCCGCGCCGGCAGGCCGAGCCGACGCGCCTCGCCCCTGCCGACAGGCGCGGCGCTCGCTCTGCCCGCGTGGCCACAATTCTCGACCGCCGGCCGTCCGTCGTTGACTCGTAGCGCCGGGCACCTAAGTCTCTCCATCCCTGAGGAGCCACGATGCCTACGACCTATAGCGACCTCATCTCCGACGTCCGCAAGTCCATCCGCGAGCTCTCGCTGACTGAGCTCAAGCGCCGCCTCGACGACAAGGTCCCGATGGTGCTCCTGGATGTGCGTGAGAAGGAGGAGTACCGCGCCGGCTTCATCCCGGGCGCGATCTCGATCCCGCGAGGCTTTCTGGAGATCCAAGTCGAGCAGAAGCTGCCGGACAAGTCGGCCCACATCGTGGCCTATTGCGCCGGCGGCACGCGCTCGGCGCTCGCCGCGAAGACGCTCCAGGAGCTCGGCTACACCAACGTGGAGAGCGCCAACCCGGGCTTCTCCCGCTGGAAGGACATGGCCTACCCGGTCGAGATGCCGCCCAACCTCACGGACGCGCAGCGGGATCGGTACTCCCGGCACCTGCTCCTGCCCGAGGTCGGCGAGGCGGGGCAGGCCAAGCTGCTCGCCTCCAAGGTGCTCCTGCTGGGCGCCGGCGGCCTCGGCAGCCCGGCGGCCCTCTACCTGGCCGCCGCCGGCGTGGGGACGCTCGGCCTCGTCGACGCCGACGTCGTCGACAACTCGAACCTCCAGCGGCAGATCCTCCACGCGACCTCGCGCGTGGGCCAGCCCAAGGTCGACAGCGCCGAGACCGCGATCCGCGACCTGAACCCCGACGTGAAGGTCGTGAAGTTCCAGGAGCGCGTCGACAGCGGCAACGTCGACCGCATCTTCGAGCAGTTCGACATCATCGTCGACGGGTGCGACAATTTCCCGACGCGCTACCTCGTGAACGACGCCTCGGTCTTCAAGAACAAGCCGGTCGTGCACGGCTCGATCTTCCGCTTCGAGGGCCAGGTGACGACGTTCATGCCGGGCGTCGGCCCCTGCTACCGGTGCCTCTACCCCGAGCCGCCGCCCGCCCACCTCGCGCCGAGCTGCCAGGAAGCGGGCGTGCTCGGGATCCTGCCGGGGATCATCGGCATCATCCAGGCGACCGAGGCGGTCAAGCTGATCCTCGGCAAGGGGGCGCCCCTCATCGGCCGGCTCCTCACCTACGACTCGCTGCGGATGAAGTTCGGCGAGCTCAAGCTGCGCCGCGACAAGAACTGCCCCGTCTGCGGCGAGTCGCCGACCATCACGAGCTACATCGACTACGAAGGCTTCTGCGCGCTCGGCTGAGCGGACACGCCACGCGCGGCGCGCTCGACGACGAGCGCCCGCGCGGCGGGGCGTGCACGACGACGACCAGGACCACGTCCACGACGACGAGCGCCCGCGCCGCGCGGCCGGGCGCTCCGCTGTGTCACGAGGGGTACTGGAGCACCGTGGCCTTCTCGGGCCGCTCGATCGCCTCCACGCGGCTCGTCACGATCTGCCGCTCCATCCCGTCGTGATCCATCTGGGTGAAATAGATGGGGCTGCCGACGCGCGCGTTCTGCGGCTCCGGGATCACGACGCCGTTCGGGTTGATCCGAACCGCGCCCTGGAGCTTCAGGTGCAGCGCGAGGTGGGCTGGCCTGAACTTGCGCGCGGCCCGATCGCGGACCGCGACGCAGATGTCGTCGCGGACGTGATACTCCGTGTTGCGGGTGATGAAGACCCGGTGCTTGCGGCGATCCGTGCCGGTGTAGTCCATGCTCGCTCCTTCGCGCCCTTCGGCGCGGCACGCATCGTGGCAAGGCGCGCCGCGCGTGGCCAAATTCGTCGCGGCCGCGCGGCCCCCGGCGTCCCGCACGAAATCAGGTGCCGCAGCAACTTTGTGCGAATCTCCGCGCGCTTTTGGGACGCAGCGCGCAGCGGTGCCACGATCGCGATCGCCATGTCGCGCAGCGAGCGTCTACCCGGTCCCGGTCTGGCGAAGGTCCAGCGTCCACCGCTCCTCCAGCGGAGGCACATCGAGCTCGTGACCTGCTCGACGGGGCGCCTCCACGCGCTGTTCGACAGCGCCGACGTGCTGAGCGAGGGCAGCACCCGCGACGAGGGGGGCGCGCTCGTCTACTACGGGTCGACCAGCCTGCACGTCGCGCTGCCGCCGGACGCGCCGCTGGCGGCGCGGCTCGATCGGGCGCTCGCGCTCGACCCTCACCTCAGGCTGCGGGCGCTCCGCGTGGCCCACCGAGAAGCCGCCGCGCGCGCGGGGGGGCCGCTCGGGCCGATGCAGGCCGAGATCCGCTGCGGCTTCGCGCCGCACGCCGCGGCGGTCTCGTTCGCGCTGACCGTGGACGTCACGGCGCGCGTGCTGATAACGACGGACAGGACGGCGCGCGCGTGACGGCGATGCAAGGACCTTCCCGACGAGACCGCGACCGCCGGCCGTGCCCCCTTGACGCGCGTGTCCACGTGGAGAACGGGAGCACTCCGGCGCGAGGCGGGGTACGCTCCCCACGACGCGCTCTGCCTCCGCCGATCCTCGGCGCGGAGCCGGTGACGCTGCGATGAGCAAGAAGGACCGTTCCGCCTCCGGAAATTCCGACAAGGTGATCCACGTCGTGTTCGGCCCTGGTGGCGGGCGGGTGTCGCAGCCCCCGCCTGCGCCGCGGGCGGACGCGACAGAGGCGCCGCTCCCTGCGCCGGGCGCCCGCGAGCCGGTCACCGACATGTTCACCGGCACCGAGGTCGCGCGGCTGCTCGGCATCTCGCCCGGGCGACTGCGCTCGCTCGATCGCGCCGGCATCGCGGCGCCGAGCGGCCGGCGGCGGGGGCGGCGCGCGTACACCTTCTCGGACCTGATCGCGCTGCGCGCCGCGCGCGACCTGATCGCCCGCAAGGTGCGCCTGCGCGACGTCGCGCGGGCGATCGACAACATCCGAACCGCGCTCCCCAAGGTGACGCGCCCCCTCGCCGAGCTCCGCGTCGCCTTCGACGGCAAGGCGGTCGTGGTCCGGGGCGCGTCGGGCGCGTTCGAGCCGCTCACGGGGCAGATGGTGCTCGACTTCGAGGTGAAGGAGCTGCGCGACGACGTCGTGCGGGTGCTCCGCCCGAAGGTGGGGCGGGAGCGCGCGCGCACGGCCTACGAGCTCTACATGCAGGCCAGCCAGCTCGATGAGGATCCGGCGACGATGGACGAGGCCGAGGCGCTCTACCGTCGCGCGCTCGAGATCGACCCGTGGCTGGCCATCGCCTACACGAACCTCGGCAACATCTGCTTCCGGCGCAACGCCGAGGAGCAGGCGGAGGCGCTCTACATGAAGGCGCTCGATCTCGACGCGGCCCAGCCGGAGGCGCAGTACAACCTCGGCTACGTGATGCTCGAGCGCGGCCAGGCGGCCGATGCCATCCGCTATTTCCAGGGTGCGATCGGGAGCGATCCGCGCTTCGCGGACGCCTATTACAACCTCGCGATGGCCTACGAGCAGATCGGCGATCCGACGAAGGCGCGCCCGTGCTGGCGCAGGTACCTCGAGATCGAGCCGACCGGCACGTGGGCCGAGATCGCGCGCAGGCACCTCTGAGGCGGGCGCCGCGGGCGTCGCCGACGCGCCCGCGACGTGGCAGGTCTTGGCGGTCGGAACCAGCGAGTGAGCGCGAGAGGTTGCTGCAACGCGCTCCAATTCAGGAGAGGTGAACGAGATGAGCGACGTGGGATCGGCCCGGCGGGCCAAGGACGAGCTCAAGGCCAAGATCAGCGGCGAGCCGTGGTGTGTCGGCATCGGGGTCGAGCGGGAGGACGGGGTGGGCTTCATCGTCCGCGTCAGCATCCGGTCCGGAGGAGCCGACGCGGCGCGCGCGGTCATCCCGGAGCGCATCGGCGGCGTGCTGATCAAGGTGATCGAGAACGACCCCTGAGCACGGCCGATCCGCGGTCTTCAAATATCGCCAGGCCGCGCAAACCGTGTAAGCTGCGCGCCTCGTGAACGAGCGCAATCTCTCCCGCCGACTTTCCACGAGCATCGTTGACGCGTTGAAGGCGCACGGGCACATCCTCGTGGCCAGGGGCGGCGCGACGGCGCTCGCGCGCGAGCTGGAGGACAAGATGGCTGCGGACATCGCGGCCATCACGCCCCGGCTCGAGCCGTGGGCCCTCGTCGACGGAGAGCCCACGACCACGTTCGGCACCGACGAGATCGACGACCAGGTCGAGGAGCTCGTGGCGAGCCTCACGAGCACGTTGATGGAGTCCGAGCACGTCGAGGACATCTTCACCGAGGACAACGTGATCAAGCGGGATGTCTTCCGCGTGATGCGCGACGCGCTGCTCGGGCCGCGTCCCGAGCTCGGCCTCGAGGACGACGGCCCTGTGCACGTGCGCCTGGACACGCTCGGGTACGTCGCCTCGACGGTCGGCAAGCGCGCGCCGGCGCAGGTGCTGCGCGAGTCGCTGACGCGCGCGGCCCAGAGCGCCGGCGGCAAGCTGACGGGCTACGATCCCGAGCTCCGCGAGGCGACATTCTCGCTCGAGAGCAGCGACCCCGACGCGCGGCTCGAGATCGAGGAGGCGGTGGCCGACGAGCTCTCCGATCTCGTCGAGGCGAAGGTGGTGACGCTCCCGGTGATGGAGCGCCGCTTCGAGCTGCAGCGCAAGATCGAGGCCGGGGCGCGCGGCGGTCTGCGCCAGCGGATCGACTCCATCGCCTCGAGGATGCTGCGCGAGGGCGGCTGTGCCGCGTCGTGGGAGCTCGCGGGCGATCGGGTCCTCAAGCTCAAGCTCACGCCGCTGTCCGAGCAGGATGCGCTCGAGGTCGACAGTCACATGACCGACTTCAAGCGTGAGATAGCGGTGGTGCTCGGCGACCCGCTCGACGAGCTCGACGTTGCCCGGAAGCCGGCCGCCGCTCCCCTGCGCAACGACGCCCCGCCGTCGCGACGCCGCGAGCCTGCTCCGGTGGCGGTGGAGGAAGAGAGCGAAGACCTCGACGACGAGAGCGAGGACGAAGACCTCGACGACGAGGACGAGAGCGAGGCGCTCGACGAGGAGGGAGAAGACCTCGACGACGAGGAGGAAGAAGACCTCGACGACGAGGAGGAAGAAGACCTCGACGACGAGGACGAGGACCTCGACGAGGAGGAGGCGCCCTCCAAGAAGGCCGCTCCGCGGGAGAAGCCCCGCAAGCCGGCCGAGCCGGCGACGGAGCAGCCCGCGGCGAGCAAGCCCAGGGCCGTGGCGGTCCGAGGCGCGAAGAAGGAGCCGGCGAAGAAGCCGGCGGCCGCGACCAAGAAGGCGAGCGCGCCGGCGGAGAAGGCGGCGACCGGGAAGGCCGCGGCGCCGGCCTCCGTGAAGAAGGCGGCGAAGGCGCCCGCCAAGAAGGCGGCGAAGGCGCCCGCCAAGAAGGCGGCGAAGGCACCCGCCAAGAAGGCGGCGGCGAAGAAGCGCTGATCGCGCTCAGCGGGCGCGGTTGCGGTAGACCAGGATCACGGGCACGCCATCGGGTCCGGCGATGTGATCCGGGCTCGTGGTCCCGAACGCGACCCACGCCTGGTACGCCTGCCCCAGCATGTGCTTCTCGTGGTGGTAGAGGGCGAAGTCCGCGCCCGCGACCGCCCCCACGCCACGGATGTCCTCTCGCAGGCGCCCGTCGCGCAGCAACATCTCCCACGCCGGGCCAGCGGTGTCGTGGATGTACACCGTCCCTCGGGGTGGGACGTGCTCGTTGAGGTACGCGACGACCGCGCCCGTGGTGTACCCCCAGAACGTGCGGTTCAGCCCGAGGTTCGCCGCGCCGGGCGCGCCGCCGACCAGCGGCGTGTAGCTCGAGAGCGCCCACGGGTGCGCGTGCAGCGTCTCGGCGATGGGCGCCGCGACCACCGCCGCCCCGAGCAGCGCCGGGACCAGCGGGCCGCGCGCGGCGAAGCTGGTCCGCGCGCGGGATCCGCGCGCGCGCCGGGAAAGCAGCAGCGCGCGTAGACCGACGCGCGCGCGCCGCACGGCGGCGGAGAACGCGGCGCCGGCGAACAGGGCGATGAACGGGTAGGCCGTCATCCAGTGCTTCGTGCCGCCGAAGATCGGCGTGCTCGGGGAGAGCCAGGCGCCGTACACCGCGGCGATGGCGAGGAACCAGAGGAGCGCCGTGCCGCCAGGATCGTCCGCGGGCGGGCGGAGCCGCGCGGCGAGCGCCCGCTCCGCGGCGAGCGCGAGCCTCCCGCCTTCCGGGGCGAGCCGCGCCGCCGCGCACGCGAGCGGATAGAGGAGGCGCTCGCGCGCTGCCGCGCAGAGCCCCGCGGCGAAGAGGCCCAGCGTCACGACGGGGACCGTCGCCGCCGTCATCACGGGCGCGTAGGCCCTCGGCATCGGAGGCGTCCAGTAGTTCCGGCCGAGGAACTCCATGTTGTAGTACTCGTGGTTCAGGTGAAACGACGCGTACTCGCGGAGGCGCGGGAGCGTGTCGCGCCAGATCCACGGCCAGAGCGCGTAGAAGACGAGAGGGCCGATCGTCGCCATCGCGGCGAGCGCGGCCAGAGGTCGCCGGGCGCCTCCGGGCCGCGCAGGCGACGCCGCGGCGGCGGCCGCGGGCGCCGCCCTCGCCGCGATCGCGCGCGCGACGATCCGGTCCCTGAGCTCCATGCCGACGGCGTGCGAGACGCAGACGATCGGCAAGAACCAGGAGTTGTGCTTCGTGTCGAGCGCGAGGCCGAAGGCGACCCCGGTGAGCACGGGCCACAGCGCCCCGCCGTCCCGCAGCGAGCGCCAGTAGGCGTAGGCGCACAGGGCCCACACGGTCACGATCGGCGCGTCGAAGCACGCGAGGTGCGCCTGGTAGAAGTACCGCGGCAGCATCGCGAAGAGCGCGGCCGCGGCCGCGCCGGCGAGCCGATCGCGCGCCTGTGTGCCCCAGAGGTACACGAGCGCCACCCCCAGGCCCGACAGGACCATCGCGGGGAACCTGTAGCTCGTGCCCTCCATGGCGAAGAGCCCGAGCCGCTTCTGCAGGACGAGGTTGGAGAGCGCGAAGAGCGACTTGATGAGGCCGGGGTGCTCGTGGTTCACCGACCAGGCGGCGTCGACGCTCCGCGGATCGAGCGCCGCGCGCGGCGCCTCGAGGAGCGCCTGGAACCACGCGCCGTAGCGGTTCGCGGCGAAGAAGTAGAAGCCCTCGTCGCGCGCGTAGCCGAGATCACCCGCGGTCGCGAGCAGCAGGGCGACGTACGCCGCCGCGAACGCGAGCGCGATCAGGCCGTCGGCGGGCGCGAGTGGCGCCGAGCGCTTCATCGGGTGTCCGCCTCGAAGCAGTAGTGGCGGTGCGTATAGTCGGCGGATCTCACGGCGAACTCCACCTCCGCCTCGGCCGCGCCCGCGTGGGCGGCGAGCGGGAACTCGAACGCCGCCCACCCGTCGCCGTCGGCGTGCGTCGCCTCGCCCACGGTCTCGCCGTTCACGCGCACGGACAGCGTGACCGGCGCGCCCCGCCGCTCCCGCTCGATGATCCAGTACATGCCCGCGTGCCCTCGGATCACCGAGCCGAGCGGGACGCCGCGGAAGCGCGTGACGATCTCGCCGTCCCTCGGCGGGTGGGACCAGATGCACCGGCGAGGGCGGAACTCCTCGTCCGCGATCACCGTGACGCCCACGTTGAAGAACGGGCCGCCGGGGCACTCGAAGCGCTCGGCGGGGAACGTCGGGTTCCCGCCGAGCCCGCCGGCGGCGATCCGCGCGCGCGGGTTCCAGCGGCACGCGGCCGGAGGATCCGTGACGCGCACGTCGGCCGACGCCGGCGCGACGTTGTCGACGAAGTCGTAGACGACGCGCGCGGGCGACGGGTTCACGAGGCGCCGGAGCACGAAGGGGCCGCGCTCCTGCCGCGCCTCCTCGCGAAAGCCCGCGAGCTCCTCGGCGCGCTGGCCGAGGACGCTGATCTCGACCGCGGCCGCGTAGCGGCTCTCGTCGGGCCGGGCGGCGTCGCGCAAGGGCATCAGCTCGTCCCCGAGCGCGCGGCGCGCGGCCGGATCGGCCCATCCAGGCGCGACGACCACGAGGTCCCCCGGCTGCTTCATCGCCGCGAGGGGCGCCCCCACCTCGCGCCAGGCGTCGAAATCTGGAGCGCTTTCGCTGAAGTACACGTGCGCCACGAGCTCTCCGAGGCCGAGCGCCGGCAGGCCGAGGAGGGCGAGCAGGCCGAGGGCGCGGCGCCGGCCGCGCGCGCTCGCCGCTTCGCCCGCGGGCGAGGCCGTCTCATGGAGCTGCGCCGAGGTCACGCCGTCCTCCGGGCGAGCCGATCGGCGCGTGCCGCCGGCAAGAGCAGCGCGGAGACGGCGATCACCGGCTCGGGCCTGTAGCACGACGGTGCGAGCGCGGCGCGGCGGATGAGGTCCATCACGTCGGTAGCCCTACACGATGGAAATCGTGGAGGAAATGCGACGGATGGCTCCTGCCCCGCGGCCGGTTTTCTGGCGGTGTGGAGCTTAAACGTTCCTGGCGCCGGCATTATGTTGGTTACCCCACAAAACCATGTCGTACCGTTCCCGCCAGCCCGCCGAGGTCGGCCATGTCGACCTCCCCCGCACGCGCGCCGCCCGTGGATCGAACTCCCGAGCCCCGACGCCGGTGGATGTCCAGGCGCGACTGCGCACTGTGCTCACCCATGCGCCGCTCGCGCTCTTCTCCTTCGACGAGCGCGGGATCATCACCCTCTTCGAGGGGCGCGGGCTCGAAGCCCTGGGGCTGAAGCCTGGCGAGCGCGTGGGCCGCTCCGTGTTCCACGTGTTCGCCGCCTACCCGTGCGTCACCGAGAACGCGCGCCATGCCCTCGAGGGACGAGCGGTGACGACCGTCGGGCAGATGCCGGAAGGCTGGTTGGAGGCTCGCTACATCCCGCTGCGGGACCCGGCCGGCAAGGTCACTGGCGCCCTCGCCACGTGCATCGATATCACCGCACGACAGCGGGCGCTGGACGCGCTCGACCAGCAGCAAGCGGTGCTGAAATACGTCATCGCCAATGTCCCACACGCCATCTTCTGGAAAGATCGCCAGGGCCGGTTTCTCGGAGGAAACCAGAACTTCCTCAACGACACCCACACAAGGGTCCTGGAGAACCTGGTGGGCAAGACCGATTTCGACGTCTGGGGCATGGGGGAGGACGCGGCCGCTTTCGTGAAGATCGACCGCGAGGTCATGGAGCGAGGCGTCCCGATGCTCGACATCGAGGAGCCCCTGCTCCGCCCGGACGGCCAGCGGCGGGTCCTGCTCACCAGCAAGGTGCCCATCCGCGACGAGAGCGGCGAGGTGACGGGGCTGCTCGGGATCTACGCCGACATCACCGAGCGCAAGCAGATGGAGCTCGACCTGCACAAGGCCAAGGAGGCCGCGGACGCCGCTGCCCGCGCCAAGGGAGAGTTCCTCACGATGATGAGCCACGAGCTGCGGACGCCGCTGTCGCTGATCCTCGGGCCGCTCGAGTCGCTGCTGTCGAGCCCGGACGAGCCGCTGTCGCCGAAGGTGCGGACGCACCTGGAGCGCATTCAGCGCAGCGGGCGGCGGCTGCACCGGCTTGTCGACGACGTGCTCGACTACCAGAAGATCGAGGCCGGCAAGATGGTGCTCGATTGGGAGGCGGTCGACGTGACGACGCTCGTCGCCGACCTGGTGGAAGAAGCTCGGCCAGCGGCGGAGCGGGGCCGCCTGCAGCTCGCGCTCCAGGTCGACCCCGCGCTGGACACGGTCCCCCTCGATCGGCGCAAATTCGAGAAGATCGCGCTCAACCTGCTGGGCAACGCGCTCAAGTTCACCCCGCCGGGGGGTCGGATCGCGGTCGGGTTGCGGCCGCGCGACGGCGTATTCGAGCTCTGCGTCGAGGACACCGGTCCGGGCATCCCGTCGGACAAGATGCACCTCTTGTTCCAGAGGTTTCAGCAGATCGACGCGTCGATGACGCGCAAGCACGAAGGGACCGGGATCGGGCTGTCGCTGGTCAAAGAGCTCACGGAGCTGATGGGCGGCACCCTCGGCGTGGAGAGCGAGCGCGGCGCTGGCTCTCGCTTCTTCGTGCGGCTGCCGCGCGCTGCGGCCCCTCGGATCGCGCCGCCGCCCCCTGGCCCGCCGGTGCGGACGAGCGCGAATGAAACACGCGCCGGCGCGGGCGATTTCGCCCAGCCCGAGCTGCGCGCCACGGGCGCGAGCGGCGCCGGGGTGCGGCGGACCGAGCCCGCGCCGCGCCTGCTCGTGGTGGAAGACAACCCGGACATGCGGTCCTACATCGAGGACATCTTGCTGGCCGAGTACGAGATCGCGCTGGCGACCAACGGCCGCGAGGCGCTCGAAGCGGTCAACGCGAGCCGGCCCGACGTCATCGTATCGGACGTGATGATGCCGGAAATGGACGGCTTCGAGCTGGTCCGGCAGCTCAAGCAGGAGCCCGACCTCCGCTCTATCCCGATCATCCTCCTGACGGCCAGGGCGAGCCGCGCCGAGACGGTGGGGGGGCTGGAGGTCGGCGCCGATGACTACCTGGTCAAGCCGTTCGATCCGCTGGAGCTCAAGGCGCGGGTCCGCGCGGCCGAGCGCCTGCACCGCGCCTACCAGGAGCTCGAGGCGAAGAACAGCGAGCTCGCGACGGCCCTGAAGAGGCTCTCGGAGACGCAGGAAGAGCTCGTCCAGGCCGGCAAGATGGCGGCGATCGGAACCCTGGTCGCGGGGCTGTCGCACGAGCTGAACAACCCGGTCGCCATCATCCTGATGAACGCCCAGCTCGTCCTCAAGCGGCAGCGCGACGGCCACGGGATGCCCGATGAGCGCCTGCTGCTCAAGGTCCTGCGCACCATCGAGCAGCAGGCCCACCGCTGTTCAGACCTCACGCGAGCGCTGCTCGATTACTCGCGCGGCAAGACGATCGGCCGGGAGACGTGCGACATGTCCACCGCGCTCCGCCGCGCGTACGAGCTCTCCACGCCGCGGGCGCGCGAGCGCGCCGTCCACCTCAAGGTGAACAGCTCCACCGCGGCGCCGCTGCCCACCGTGCTCGTGAATCCGGCGCAGCTGGACTCCGCCTTGCTCAACGTGATCGGCAATGCGATCGATGCGACCCCGCGCGGCGGCACCGTCGAGGTCGAGGCTCACCCCCTCCCCTGCAGGGACATCGAGGGCGTGCAGATCGAGGTGCACGACACCGGCTGTGGTATCCGCCCCGAACACCTGGACCGCCTGTTCGAGCCCTTCTTCACCACCAAGCCGCCGGGAAAGGGGACCGGCCTCGGGCTCTCGCTGACGCATCGGTTCATCCAGGAAAACGGCGGCGACATCCGCGTCGAGAGCGAGCTCGGCGCGGGGACGACGATCCGCATGTGGCTGCCCGCATCTCACGCGCAAGGCCGCGACGGGGACACGACGTGAACGACCAGCCGAGCGAGCGCCCGGGCAGCAGGCCGCGGGTCCTGGTGATCGACGATGAGCCAGCGATCCGAGAGACGCTGGATACCGTCCTGTCCTTCGAGGGGTACGACGTCGCTACCGCGGCGACAGGCGAGGCGGCGGTCGAGCAGGTCAAGGGCGAGCCGTTCGATCTGGTGATCACCGACCTTCGGATGCCAGGCATGGGCGGCGATGAGACCCTGGCCGCCCTGAAGCGGCTCCACCCGAACCTGCCGGTCATCGTGGTGACGGCGCACGCTTCCGACGCGGCCGCCGCGCGCTGCATGAAGGAGGGAGCGCTCTGGATCGTCCGCAAGCCCGTCGATCTCGACGATCTGCTGCGGCTGGTCAGGGCTGCGGTCCGCTGAGCGCGCGCGGCAAGCAGCGCGCGGCGCGGCATGGATGCCAGCGCGGAGCCCAGGGGGACGACCCGCTACAGCTCGATCGCGTAGACGACGCTGCCGAGCGGCATGCGCTGCATGCGCTCCTCGATCACGCCGCGGAGCGCCTTCCAGGCGCCGGCCTTCTCGACGTACGTCTCGCGGAGGCGCAGCGCGCCGGCCTTGTCGCCGCGCGCCTTGATCCCGAGCACCGTCCTCGCGAGCGCCTCCGCCGCGGCGGGCAGCTTGTCCGACTGGATCGAGAAGCACCCCTTGTCCGCGCCGTTCGCCGCGGTCTCGCCGCGGTGGAAACCGATCGCTCCTGCGTCGAGCAGGCTGCCGAGCTGGATCGCGGCGAGGTGACCATACGGCCGCGGCTCGCCGCCCGCTGTGTACATGCCCTGCCCCGCCTGCCCGAGCGCCCAGATCACGTCCCTCACCTCGGACATGCGGGCGAGCGCCGGGTCGAGGACGCCCTTCTGCGCGAGCCAGCTGGTGAAGAAGAGCGCGCCCGTCTGGGCCTTGAGCTCCTCGAGCATCACGGCGAGCGGCCCGCCGAAGAGCTCGTCGTCGGTCTTGCCCTGCACCTTGTAGCCCTGCGCCGGGCCCAGGTTGTGGGCCGCCTCGTGCAGCACCGTCCCGAGCGCGGCCACGGGGCGCTCGAGGGAGACGCTCTCCATCGTGGTCTTGCAGAGGAGCGAGGCGGCGGCCTCCCGGAGCGCGGCGCGGCTGTCGTCGTCCTGCAGGAGGTTCACCATGACCACGGTGCGGCCGCGGCCTTCGGTCGCGACCGGCCCCCAGTTCGGCAGGCTCTGCCCTGACGTCCCGCCGGTCGCGGCGCGCGACTCGCCGGCGTTCATGAGGACGTCGATGAAGTCGGGCAGGTGGAAAGCGACCCTGCGCGCCCTGTACGGCGCGCCCGCGAGGCTCGCGAAGGCCGTCTCCATGTCGGACTTCACCGGATCGAGCTTCTTCTGCCAGGTCAGCGACTCCTGGTTGATCCGCGCGAAGCTCACGTGGAAGCCCGCCTTGCGGCTGCACGGCTCCCAGTAGGTCTCGTCCGGCCCCACGCGCAGGTACCACGCCGAGTTCTCGGCGTTCATCTTCGCCCAGGGCTCGTCCGCGACCTCCCAGCGGTTGTCGAGGAACGCCTGCGACGCCGCGAGCAGGTAGGCCTTGAAGGCGGCCTCGCTCGGGCTCTGGATCGCCTCGGCCGCCGCCTTGAGCTCCCGGCTCACCGCCTCCATCTCGGGCTTGTAGGCCTCGCTGTAAGGCACGGCCTTGAGGGCGCCGCGCTCCTCGACCACCACGGTGAAGGGAGAGAGGAGCGCCTTCTGATCCGGGCGCGCCTCGAGCGCAGCGCAGAACTTCTTGTCCTGCTGGAGGCGCGCCGGATAGACGCCGGTGACGCGGGGCGGCCTGCTCGGCAGCGCGCTGCAGCTCGGATCGTCGCGCGTCCTGGGTTGCTGGCACCAGGGCCCCTGGTTGCGCCAGAACAACGCCCGGCTGGCGGGGTCGTCGGCCGGGATCTTGTCGGCCATGCCGGCGGAGCCGAGCTGCTTCGCGTGGATCTGCTCGATGAGCTCGGCCACCTTGAGCAGGTGGCCGACGATGGCGCGATCCTCGGCGGGCGCGCCGCGGAAGTCGGACCGGAGGAGCGAGGGGCGGCCGGCCGCGAGCTCCGCGAGGACGGCATCGCGGCGGCGCACCTCGGCCTCGTCGAGGCCAGCGCGCAGGTGGCCCTCGGCCTTGACCTGGGTCATCGCGGCATAAGCCGACGTGAACGCCGGGGTGAAGGCCCCGGAGGCGACCCAGGTCGGCGCCGGGGTGTGGCGCCAGAGGGCGGAGACCTCGTCGGGGTCGACGGCGCCCGAGCCGTTGCGGTCGGCGATCCAGAACAGCGGGAGATCGAGCTCGACGGCGATGCGGTTGAGCTCGAGCCGGGGGATCTGATCGAAGCGCGGGGCCTGGGGCGCGGCCTGGGTGGGCGTGGGCGCTGGTGGCGCGGCCGGCGGCGGCTCGGCCGGCAGAGGGGGGTGCGGAGCCGAGCAGGCGGCGCCCGCGGCGAGGGCGGCGAGCCCGGCGAGGGCGCCGAGCGGGGCGCGGCGGGACGGCGGGATCGGGAGGGAGATCTTCATGGCTGCAGCTCCGAGGGGCCTTTGACCTGCGAGGCGCGCGGGGCGGCCGGGAGGCCAGCGAGAGCGAGGAGGCGCGCCGCGAGAGCGCCCGGCGCCGTGGTCGCGCCGCGAGAACGCCTCCCCGCGCGATCGGCCGCCGGACTGCCAGACGCGCAGGAGCGTAGATCAAGGACGCCCGGAGAGGGGGTGTTTCTACGCGCAGGTAGGAAGGAGCGTTGTCCGGCGGCGCGGGAGCGGCCTCATGCGGAGGGACGGACGCCCGCCGCCCTGGGCAGCCGCTGCCCGAAGACGCCTGCCAGGAGCTCCCCTGCCCCGTAGTAACAGAGATAGCCGGCCAGCACGAACTTGAGAGGCACCGCCGACGCGGGCAAGAGCAGCAGGACGAGGCCGGCGAGCGTCGAGCCAGCGCCCACGACGAAGAGCCACCTCGACTCCACCATTCCCTTGAGCACGATCGACGCCGCGACGCGCAGCGCGCCGGAGATGAACGCAAAGAACCCCACGAGGACCACGAACATCTCGACCACGTGACCGCGACGAAGCACGACGAGGCCCAGAAGGAGGCTCGCCACGCCGCGCACGCGGGAGAGGAGGCGTCGGATGGGCGGCTCCCGCAACGCACCGACGAGCGACAGGGCGCCATCGACGAGCGCGTAGGCAGCGAAGGCCAGGACGAGCAGGCGCCACCCCGCGGAGGACCCCTGACCGACGGAGATCGTCAGTGCGCCGGCGCCCACGGAGAGCGCGAGGGCGCCTTGCGCGATGAGGATCCATCGGGAGCGCTCCGGGCGCGTCGGCTTCGGGAAGATCGTCCTCGCGGCGGAGAGGGCCGCGGCGACCGGGCTCTTCGTCGCCGAACGTGCGCGATCGGGCTTCGCATCCGGGAGCACGAGGGGCATCCCGCGCTCGACGGCGCGACCGTCTTTCCACTCCAGATAGCGGACATGTCCGTCCGGAGAGATGCGAAGGAACGAGTTGAGAGGCCCGGCCCATGAACCGCTGTTGAAATACCAGTCACCGATAGAGCCTGCCTTGTGGGTGTGCCCGAGGACAGCCACGTCGTATGCGCCCGTGTCGAGCTCCGCGCGGACCCCGACCACGTGCTCGCCGAGCCGGTCCGGGTTCTGCGCCGGCGTCAATGCCCCGCGGGGGGACGGGTCCCCCTCGGTCACGCGCTGGCTCATCGTCGCCAGGGTGCGTTTCCAGATCGTCAGTATCGAGTCGCCGAATCGCTCGAGGACGTCCTCCACGCTCTCGCCGCCCTTGAGGAGAGGAGAGCCGTTCTCGTCCTCGGCGACGCCGGCGAGGATGGAGAACATGCGGCCGAAGCCGGGCTCGTCCCCGGCGTTGAACGGATCGGTCTCGTGCCCGTGGCAGAAGTGGAACCGCTTGCCGCCGAGCTCCCGGGTGAACGGCGCGCGCATGCACGCGAAGAAGGGGTGATTGAGGAGGTCCGTCTCGATGAAGTGCACGAGATCGACGTCATGGTTGCCGGGCACGTAGACGAGCCTCAGCGCGGCGAGCTGGTCGAGGAGCGCCCGCCGCTTCACGAACAGGAGGCTGAGGTTCATCTGCCAGAGCTCGAAGAGGTCGCCGAGGATGAAGAGCTCGCCCCCCTCGCTGCCCACGTGGTCGAGGAATGCACGCAGCTGCGACGTCTTCTTGCCTGCCTCGAAGTTGTCGCGCGCGCCGCCGTCACCGATGTGCAGATCGCTGATGACGAAGATATCCCTGGCTGCGCCATCCATTGCCCTGCTCCAGGGTGGAGCGATCTCGCCATGAGCGACGGCCGCGTCCCCCACCCCGCGCGCGTCGCAAGCCGCGTGCCGCGACGATTCGCAGGAGGGCGAGCGCCGGGCGAGCGGACGGCTCGGCCGGCATCGACTCGCCCGCCGGCTCGCCGCCGCTCGGCGTGCGCGAGCGCCCCCGGGCCGTCACTCGCACAGGGCGGTATCGACGAGATCGAGGACGTCCATGTACGCCTGCTCGGCGCCCGCTTCGCCGTACAGCAGCTGACGCACGGTGATCTCGCGGCCGTCGATGCCGTCGGCGCGCACGAGGTCCGGCTGGTGGGTCTCGATCGGCGCGTAGATCGACCTCGCCCTCGCCGACGAGCTGCAGGACGGGTGGTCGTCTTGCGTCACCCTCACCTCGGCGCGCTCAACTCCCGTTCGTGAGGGGGGCTGTCAGGACCGGGTTGGTGTTCCGTGCCGCGTCGCACGGGCGCTTTCGGCCGCACGCGGCGCGGTAGGGGTGTCGAGCAATCACTCGCTCAAGCCGCTCATCCAGCCGATGTGGCGAGGCTCATCACGAATACTGGAGTCACCCCTCTGCCTCCGTCGCGACCTGGGCGAACGGGTCTCGGTAAACCTCGTCGACCGACAGAGCGCACCCGATCGCCTCGAGATGCGCGCCCCCTCCAGCGCGGGCCTCCCGGAGCGTCCACGAGTCGTCCTCGTTGCGGTGAAACACCTCGATGCGCTGCTCGTGCTGCGAGACGAGCACGTACTCCCGGAGCGAGGGGATCCGCCGGTAGTGCGCGAACTTCTGCCCACGGTCGTAGGCCTCCGAGCTCTCGGAGAGGACCTCGACCAGGGCGATCGGGTTGAGCGCCGCGTCGTTGTCCGCGAGATCGCGCTCGAGCCTCCCGCAGACGACGCTGACGTCAGGGTACGTGGCGAGCCCGGTCGCCTGCACGCGGACGCGCAGATCGGCGGAGTAGACCGCGCAGGGCCGCCCGCGGAGCTGCGCCCGAAGCTCGGCACCGACGCTCAGGCACAGGCGCGCGTGCTCCGGCGTCCCGCCGGCCATCGCGAAGATCTCGCCGTTCAAGAACTCGTGCTTCGTCGGGCTCGCCCGCTCCTGCTCGAGATACTCGGCGTATGTCCAGACGATCTTGCGCGCCGGCTCGTTCATGGTCCGGCAGTATGCCACGCCAGCGCGTCACGACCCTATCCTCGGCGCCATGCCCACGATCCAGAGCACCGCCGAGATCGACGCCGCCTCCGACGAGCTCTTCGCGCTGTCCCAGGACTACGCTCTCCGGCTCGAGTGGGACCCGTTCCTCCGCGAGATGCGCTACCGCGACGGCGCGACCGAGCCCGCCGTCGGCGTGCGGGTGTGGGTGCGGGCGAAGAACGGGCTGTCCATGGAGGCCCGTTACATCACCCTGAACCCGCCGGAGCAGGTGGCCATCACCATGGTCGAGGGGCCGCGGATCTTCCGCCAGTTCTCGGGCGCATGGCTCTTCAAGGCGCTATCGCCGCAGCAGACCCGCGTCACGTTCCGCTACAACTTCACCGCGCGCCCGCAGGCCCTCGCCCCGGTGCTGGAGCCGGTGATGGCGGCCGTGCTGAGGCGCGACATCGAGCAGCGCCTCGCCGGGCTCAAGCAGAGCGCCGAGACGACGGACATCCTTCAGCGGCTGCCGAGGCGCGGCCCGGCAGCCGTCTGACGCGCGGCAAGGCCGCGCCGCGGGAGCTCAGCGCGATCCGCGCTCCGTGGACCCGCTCACCGCGAGGCCGCGCGCGTCCGGCGACGAGCGCCCGCGAGCGCGAGCCCGAGCCCAGCGAGCGCGAAGGCGAGCCCGCCGCCCTGCCGCCCCTCGCCGCCGACCCGGCACCCGCAGCCGCCCTCGTCGTCCTCCGCGTCTGGCTCGGACGCCGCGCCGCCGCTGCCCCCACCCGCGCCGCCCCCGCCGCCCCCACCCGCGCCGGTCCCGCCGGCGCCCGCGTCGGGGCCGGGCGGCACCACGCAGGCGTGCGCCTCGAGGTCGCAGACCTCGCCGTCATCGCAGTCCGCGTCGCCCACGCACGCGACGCACGCCGGCGTCCCCTCCACGAGGGCGCAGCGCGGCGCCGCCGCGCTGCACGGGTTGCACGAAGGCCCGCAGAAGGCGTCGACGACGCACGGCGCACACAGCGCGGCGTCGTTGCAGTAGGAGCCCGGCTCGCAGCCGGTGTTTCCGCTCTGGCCGATGAACTCGCGGCCGCACTGCGCACAGGCGTCCTCGTCCGACGCGGAGGCGTCGCCCGCCACGCTCCGATGGAACGCCGCCGGCTCAAGGAGCGTGAAGCCGGACTCGGCGAGGTTCGTGCTGCCGGCCTCGCCGGCCTTGAGCTGAAAATCCTCGAACTCGCCTACCAGGAGCGACACCTCGAGCTCTGAATGCTCGGCGATCGCGGCATAGAGGATCTCGACGGGGTACAGGCCCTCCTCGGCGAACGTGACGGTATTCGTCATTCGCCAGCTGGGTGCGCCGAGCGCGGGTGGCTGCACCAGCACCGGATAGGCGGCCTGCGCCGAGTCGTAGATCACGAGGGCCACGGCGTCGTCGGCGTAAATGCCAAAGTGGACAGGCTGCTCGATGTGGTCGGGCAGCACGGCCAGGTACCCGCGCAGGCGCATGCCGAACGCCACGTCGGGCTCGTTCGCGACGAAGTCGCACCCTCCTGCCGGGCAGTCGGAGACAGCGTCCAGAAAATCGCCGAAGCTCGCCTCGCTCCCGGCGTCGTACTTGTTCGAGAGATCGAGCGGTGTGCGCACCACGGAGCTCACGAGTTCTTCCTGCCCCGCGTCGAAGAACGTGTTCATCTTCTCGATGAAGCCCGCCCTGTCGCTCGTCGGAACCCAGAAGTCGACATCTGGCGCGGACGATGGCCTTTGCGCGCCGCACAGGCCCGTACCTGCCTCGGCGGGGAGCGGAGCTACAGGACCTCCTTCGATGATCACTGGCTCGGCGTTCGCGGCGCCCGGTGCTCCCAGCGCCGTGGAGAGGGCGAGCACGAAAGAGATCGTCAGCTTGGGACGTCGGTGGAACATGGTCGCTCCTGGCAAGGAAAACAGCGCAACTACGCGGCCGCTCGCATGCGACCCGCGATTCACGGCACGTCACGTTATCCCGCGCTCGTAACGCGGAGCCCAGAAATCCCCTTCGCGGGCACGATCCCGACAGCGAGCAGCGGAGTGTCCGCCCGCGGCGCTCCGTTCGTCGCCGGCGCGCGCGCGGGGCGCGCCCTCATCCGCCTAGCCGCGCGAGCGCCTCCCGCGACGCTCCGGCCCCGGGGTGGCGCAGGCGCGCCCGCAGCGCCGCCGCCTCGGCGAGCAGCTCCCGCCCTCGCGCGCGCTCCTCGCCGCGCGCCGCCGCCGCGCGCGCCACGCCCGCCCAGTGCAGCGCGTCCGCCCTCGCCCACGCGTCCTCACCCGCCCACGCCACCGACGAGTCGGCGAGCGCCGTCGCGGACGCCGCCGCCCCCGCGCCGCGCGCGAGCGCGCACCGCGCGGCGACGAGCGCGAGCCGGGCGCGGAACGGGCCGAACCCGCACGCCTCCGCGACATGCAGCCCCTCCAGCGCCTGCCGCGCGCCGTCGTCGAGCCGGCCAGCGGCGAGCGCGATCCGCGCCGCGAGCTCGTGGCACCGCAGCGCGACCTCCACCTCGCCCGTCGCGGCAGCCCAGCGGCGCGCCTCGACGAGGTGCGCCTCGGCCGACGCGACGTCGCCGCCCTCGCCTCCGTCCAGCAGCGCGAGGCCGAGCAGCGTGTGGCCGTGAGCGACGTGCCCCTCCCATCCCCTCCGCCTGCACTCGGCGATGTTCCGCTCCGTGGCCTCGCGCGCCTCGTCGCGGCGCCCGAGCGCTAGCGCGTGCTCCGCCTCCCAGAGCGCGCGGCGCGCCACCGGCGCGTCGCCCAGCTCCCGCAGGCGCGCGAAGCGCTCGCCCGCCGCGTCGACCTCGCCGAGGTCGTGCAGCACCGCGGCGAGCAGCGCCAGCGCGCGCACGGCGTGGCCCTGGTCCGCGGCGCGGCGTGCGCTCCCCGCGGCGCCGCCGGCGATCTCCGCCGACCGCTCGAGCAGGCGGCGCGCGCCGGTCAGGTCGCCCCGCAGCCGCTCCGTATACGCCAGCGTGCGCAGGCCGGTCGCGATCGGCGCCGGGTCGGCGAGCGCCCCGGCGATCTCGTTGTGTGCCTCGTAGCAGGCGCAGGCGAACGCGAGATCCCCGAGCGCGCCCGCATAGAGCCCCGCGTCGTACGCGAGCGACGCGCGCACCCGCGCGGGCAGCGAGGCCGGCATGCCGCGGGGGTCGTCGCCGCCGGCGAACGCGCGCAGGATACGGGCGCCGCGGGCCATGTCGCCGAGCTTGAGCCCGAGGTGCGCGAAGCCGCCGAGGGCGAGCGCGTAGATGTCGTACGCCTCGCCCGCCCGCCCGGCGCCGAGCAGCTCGGTGAGGATGGCCTCGTACGCGTCGACCGCCTCGCGTTCCCGCGGCGCCCGGCGCGGCGCCTCGTCGAGGCGCGGCGGCGGCGCGGCGCTCCCCGCGGCGTGGACGCGCTCCGGCGGCACGCCGAGCAGCGACTTGAAGTGCTGCCGCACGAAGGGGTGCGTCGAGTAGCAGCGCTCGCCCGGGCGCGCCGCGAACACGAGCCCCAGCCGCTCCAGCCGGGCGAGCCCGCGCGCGAGCTCCGCGGCGCCCCACCCCACCATGGCGCCCGCGATCTCGCCGCCGGCCCGGACCAGCTGGAGCAGCGCCTCCTCGCCCGCGCCGCCGGGGAACACCGAGAGGCGCGCGAGCAGATCCCGCTCACCCGGCGGCAGCGCGCGCGCGTAGGCCGACAGCACCGAGCTCAGGCGGCGGGCGAGGACGTCGTCCTGCTCGGCCTCGGCGAGGTGCGCCGCCTGCGCCGCGGAGAGCCGCCCCGCGTCGCCGCCGAGGAACGCGCCCACGTAGGAGCCGACGACGGCGACCGACAGCGCGTGGCCGCCCGTCGTCTCGAGCAGCGCGCCGAGGGCGCCGTCGTCGCCGCGGATGCCCCAGCGGCGCAGGAGCGACGCAGCGTCGCCCTCGCAGAGCGGCTCGGGCCGGATCGTCGCGAGCCCGCCCTCGGCCCAGGCGGACAGATCCGCGAGCTCGAAGCGCGACGTGACGAGCGCCCGCGCGCCGCCGAGCCCGGACGCGATCGCGCAGAGCAGCCGCCGGAGGAGCGCGTCGTGGAGCTCGCCGTGCGCGCGCCCTGCGCCCCCCTCGGCCTGCACGGTCTCGAGCCCGTCGAGCACGAGCAGGTGCGGCGGTCCCTGCCCCAGCGCCTCCTTCAGCCGCGCGAGCTGCTCTCCGGGCGCCGCCTGAGGCCGCGGCGCCGCCGGGCCCGAGGCGCCCGCGCCCGGCGCGAAGTAGGCCGCCGCCTGATCGAGGAACGCCTCGGTCCTGGGGTCGTCGTAGAAGCTCCAGACGAGCACTCCGCCGGGCCGCGGGGCGTCGCCGAGCCCCTGGAGGAAGCGCTCGGCGATCGCGGTCTTGCCCGCCCCGCCGACGCCGAGGAGCGCGATCACCCGGGGGCGCGGCGGCGAGCCGTCGGCCCACGCGGCGAGCCGATCGAGGATCTCCGCGCGCCCGACGAAGTGCCGCGCTCGCTGGAGCGTGTGCGCGTGCAGCGGGCGCCATGCCGGGGCGGCTCCCTGCGACGGCGCGGGCGCGCCGGCCGGCGCCTTCTCCGCTGCCTCCTCGTCGGGCGCCTCCCCCGCCCCCGCGAGCGCCCTCCTCGCCCCGGCGGGCGCCTCCGCGGCCTGGCTCGCCGCACCCGCTTCCTCTGCGGCGGGATCCGCCGCCGGCGCGGCTTCGGCCTCGGCCTCGACGACGAGCAGCTCCGCCTCGGCGAGGCCGAGCTCGGCGCCGAGCCGCTCGATGATGCGCCGCCGGGACGGGCTCCGGACCGAGAAGCCGAGCCGCGGATCGTTGACGGCGCCCGACTCGTAGCGGCGGTAGGTCCGCACGTCGACGCCGATCGACGCGGCGACCTGCTCCTGCGTCAGGTCGAGATCGAGCCGCGCCCGCTGGAGGAGCGTGTGGTTGAAGCGGACCGCGGGCTCCGCGCCGCGGCCCGCCCTGGAGACCCGTGCCATCGGTGCGAGCGCGCGATCATCGGCGATGCGGCGCTCTCCTGTCCACCGCGCTGCCCGGTCCTGCCCGGTCCTGCCCGGATCCCGCCCTTCCGGATCCGGTCCGCCTGGACCCACGCTTCACGCATGAGCACCTTGCACGCCGAACGGACCGCCCAGTGCACCGACTACACCGACGATCTCCGCATCTTCACGGTGACGAACGTCCTGTCGCCCGAGGAGTGCGAGGGCTTCATCGCGCTCGCCGAGGCGCGAGGCTTCGAGCAGGCGCCGATCGGGGGCAGCGAGGTGATCAACCTCGAGGTGCGCAAGAACGGCCGCGTCATGATCGACGATCCGGACCTCGCCGCGAGCCTCTGGGAGCGGCTCGCGCCCTGGACGCCGCCGAGCTTCGGCCTCCACCGCGCCGTCGGGCTGAACGAGCGATTCCGCTACTATCGCTACACCGAGGGCGAATATTTCAACTGGCACGGCGACGGGTCGTTCGTGCGATCCGGCGGCGAGCGGAGCCTGTTCACCGCGATGATCTACCTGAACGACGACTTCGAGGGCGGCACGACCGATTTCTGGGGCGGCCGGAGCATCGCCCCGCGGCGCGGGATGGCGCTCCTGTTCGAGCACCGCCGGCTCCACCGCGGCGCCGCCGTGACACGGGGGAGCAAGTACGTCCTCCGCAGCGACGTGATGTACCGGCGCGGGTGATGCCAGCGCCGCGCGTGCGCCGGCGCTCGGCGCCTCAGCGGGGCGCCGCGGTGGCGCCGGCGCCGAGCGCCTCGGCGAGGCGCGGCAGCACCTCGCCGGCCCGGGCCTCGATCTTCAGCGCGCCGAGCTCCTCGCCGCGCGCGGAGCCGAGGTTGATCATGGCGATCGGGGTGCCTCGCTGCGCGGCGCGCAGCACGAAGCGGTAGCCCGAGAAGACCGCCAGCGACGAGCCGACGACGAGGAGCGCGTCCGCCGCGTCCACGAGCGCGAACGCCGCGTCGACGATCGGCCGGGCCACGTTCTCGCCGAAGAAGACGACGCGCGGCTTGAGCGGCCCATCGCAGCGGAGGCACGGCGGCGCCCGGAAGCCCGCCACATGCTCGGCGGGCAGGTCGGCGTCGCCGTCGGGGGCGACGTCGGCCGCGAGGCGCAGCCAGCCGGGGTTCTGCGCGAGGAGCCGCTCCTGGAGGGCGGCGCGCCGCTCCATCGCGCCGCACGCGAGGCAGGCGACCTCGGAGAGCGTCCCGTGCAGCTCGATGACGCGACGGCTGCCCGCGGCCTGGTGGAGGCCGTCGACGTTCTGCGTGATGAGGCCATCGAGCTGCCCCGCCTGCTCGAGCCGCGCGAGGGCGCGGTGGGCGGGGTTCGGCTCGGCCCTGGAGAACCGCTCCCAGCCGATCACGGCGCGCGCCCAGTAGCGCTGCCGGATCTCGGCCGAGCGGGAGAACTCCCGCCCCTGGATCGGGTTCCGCGCGCGGCGCCGCGTCTCGGGCCCTCGATAATCCGGGATGCCGGATTCGGTGCTGCACCCCGCGCCCGTGAGCGCCACGATCCGCTTGCCGCGCAGGAGCGCGACGAGGTCGTCGAGCGGATCGGCCGGACGCGCTTCGCTGAGCGGCATATGCCCGGGTTGTGGCCCGCGACGGCGCGCGCCGCCAGCGTCGACCACGCAACCATGCAACTGAACATGCAATCGAGCGTGCAACCGAGCAAAGGAGCTCCCCCACAACATCTCGCTTGACCGACTCACTGCACCACCATATGTAGTGCCCATGTTGGTGCCTCGGGCTTCGGCCCGGGGCTCAAAAGGGAACCCGGTGTGAATCCGGGGCTGCCCCGCAGCGGTAAGCGAGAACGATCTCCACGACGCGCACTGGCCCTCGGGCTGGGAAGCGGTGGACCGTAGGAATCCGGCGAGAGCCGGAGCGCTCGTGAGCCCGAAGACCTGCCAACATCCTGCGCAGGAGAGACATCCAGCGCCGGTTTGACCTGGAAGCCTCGAGGGAGGCGGGTAGGTCCGAGCTGGCGCAGACTCTCGCGCTTGTCCCGGTTCCGACCCCCTCCCGCGCTGTCTTCCTTTCGCCCGCGGGGGCGAGCGGTCGGTCCGATGGCTCCTCCAGAGAGCCTGGCGCACCCGCGCGCATCGGCTGGCTTCTTCGCTCTCGCGGCATCGACGCGAGCGGTCCGGGACCGCTCGGAACGAGCACGACGAGGAGGATGCCATGCTGAACGAACCGTTGGTGAAGAGCAACGGCGCGGCGCCGTTGCGCGCGCTCCACGCACCCCACGCGCCCGCCATGACGAGCGCCGGCGCGGAGGAGACGCTCCCGCACACGACGATGCGGGTGAAGAAGAGGAACGGGTCGAGCGAGCCCGTGGACGTCAACAAGATCGTCCGGGCGGTGAGCCGCTCTTGCGCGGCCCTGTCCGACGTGGACGCGCTCCGCGTCGCGACAAAGACCATCAGCGGCCTCTACGACGGCGCGACGACGCGCGAGCTCGATCAGCTCTCCATCCAGACGGCGGCGTCGCTCATCGCCGATGAGCCCCAGTACGCGAAGCTCGCGGCGCGCCTGCTCGCCACGTACATCGACAAGGAAGTCCGCAATCAGGAGATCCACGCGTTCTCGCAGTCCATCGCCGTGGGGCGGCGGCTGGGCCTCATCAACGATCGGCTCCACGGCTTCGTGGCGCAGAACGCCCGCAAGCTGAACGACGCCATCGAGCCGGGGCGGGACAACGAGCTGGAGTACTTCGGCCTGCGGACCCTCTACGACCGCTACCTGCTGAAGCACCCCGAGACGCGCCTCGTCATCGAGACGCCGCAGCAGTTCTTCCTGCGCATCGCGTGCGCGCTGTCCGAGACGGCGGCGCAGGCCATCGAGCTCTACCGGCTCTTCTCGTCGCTCGATTACCTGCCGAGCTCACCGACGATGTTCAACTCCGGGACGAGCCACGAGCAGCTCTCGAGCTGCTTTCTGCTCGACTCGCCGGACGATCACCTCGAGACCATCTACCAGCGCTACACCGACGTCGCGATGCTCTCGAAGTTCTCGGGCGGCATCGGGCTCGCCTACCACCGGGTGCGGTCGCGCGGCTCGCTCATCGAGAGCACCAACGGGCACTCCAGCGGGATCGTGCCTTGGCTCAAGACGCTCGACGCGTCCGTCGCGGCCGTGAACCAGGGCGGCAAGCGCAAGGGCGCCTGCTGCGTCTACCTCGAGCCGTGGCACGCCGACGTCGAGGAGTTCCTCTCACTGCGCGACAACACGGGCGACGAGGCGGCGCGCACGCACAACCTGAACCTCGCGAGCTGGGTCCCGGACCTCTTCATGAAGCGGGTCGAGGCCGACGGTGAATGGAGCCTGTTCGACCCGAAGGACGTGCGCGATCTCCCCGATCTCTACGGTGAGGAGTTCGATCGTCGCTACGTCGAGGCCGAGCGGGCGGGCCTCGCCAAGAAGACGATGAAGGCCCGCGAGCTCTACGCGCGGATGATGCGCACGCTCGCGCAGACGGGCAACGGCTGGATGACGTTCAAGGACAAGTCGAACCGCGCCTGCAACCAGACGGCGCTGCCGGGCCGGATCGTCCACCTCTCGAACCTCTGCACCGAGATCCTGGAGGTGACCTCGAACGAGGAGTCGGCCGTCTGCAACCTGGGCTCGATCAACCTCGCTCGCCACACGGTCACGCTGGCGGACGGCGCGGTCGCGGTCGACTTCGAGAAGCTCGCGCGCACGGTGCGGACCGCGGTCCGCCAGCTCGACCGCGTCATCGACCTCAACTACTACCCCATCCCCTCGACGAGGCGATCGAACCTCCGCTGGCGTCCCGTCGGGCTCGGGCTCATGGGCCTGCAGGACGTGTTCTTCCAGATGCGCCTGCCCTTCGACGCCCCGGCCGCGCGTGAGCTCTCGAGGCGGATCTCGGAGGATGTGTATTACCACGCGCTCTCGACGTCCGCGGACCTCGCGGCGGAGAAGGGGCGACACCCGGCGTTCGACGAGACGCGCGCCGCGCGCGGAGAGCTCCAGTTCGACGCGTGGGACGTCGTCCCGGAGGACACGGCGCGCTGGGAGGCGCTCCGCGCGCGCGTCCGCGCCGAGGGGCTCAGGAACTCGCTGCTCGTCGCCATCGCGCCGACGGCCACCATCGCGTCGATCGCGGGCTGCTACGAGTGCATCGAGCCGCAGGTGTCCAACCTCTTCAAGCGCGAGACGCTCTCCGGGGACTTCCTGCAGATGAACCGCTACCTGGTCGCGGAGCTCAAGCGGCTCGGCGCCTGGAACGACGCGGTGCGCGCCCGGCTCAAGCTCGCGGAGGGCTCGGTCCAGGGCATGGACGAGCTGCCCGAGGAGCTCCGCGCCGTGTACCGGACGGCGTGGGAGATCCCGATGCGCTCGCTCATCGACATGGCCGCGGATCGCGGGGCCTTCATCGATCAGAGCCAGTCGCTGAACCTCTTCATCGAGAACCCCACCATCGGTCAGCTCTCGAGCATGTACTTCCACGCATGGAAGAAGGGGCTCAAGACGACGTACTACCTGCGATCGCGCCCCGCGACGCGCATCGCCAAGGCGACCGTGGAGGCGGCGCCGGACCGCACGCCCGAGGGCGGCGCCGCGCCGCGCCGCGAGGGCGGCTGGGGGCAGGCGCCGCCGGCGAAGGCGGCCGCGGACGTGGCGTGTGCGCTCGAGAACCCCGAGGCGTGCGAGGCCTGCCAGTGAGCCGCGTCAGCCGCCCCGCGCGCCTCCTGGATCCGGGCCAGTGCCTCACCCTGCGCCCGATGGCCTATCCGGCCTTCTTCGAGATGTACCGCTCCGCCATCAAGAACACGTGGACCGTGGAGGAGGTCGACTTCTCCACGGACGTGGGCGACCTGCGGAAGATGACCGACGCGGAGCGGCACCTCGTGCAGCGCCTCGTCGCGTTCTTCGCCACGGGGGACTCGATCGTGGCGAACAACCTCGTCCTCAACCTGTACAGGCACATCAACGCCCCGGAGGCGCGGATGTACCTGTCGCGGCAGCTCTACGAAGAGGCGCTTCACGTCCAGTTCTATCTGACGCTCCTCGACACGTACATCCCCGATCCCGAGGACCGTCACCGCGCCTTCGCGGCGGTCGAGAACATCCCCTCGATCCGCCAGAAGGCCGATTTCTGCATGCGGTGGCTCGATTCCGTCGAGTCGCTCGGGGGGCTCGAGTCGCGCGCCGAGCGGCAGCGGTTCCTCCTGAACCTCATCTGCTTCGCCGCGTGCGTCGAGGGGCTCTTCTTCTTTGGCGCGTTCGCGTACGTGTACTTCCTGCGCTCACGCGGCCTGCTCCACGGGCTCGCCGCGGGGACGAGCTGGGTCTTCCGCGACGAGAGCGCGCACATGCGCTTCGCCTTCGAGGTCGTGGGCACGGCGCGGCGCGAGGAGCCCGAGCTCTTCGACGCCGGCCTCTCGCGGTCGATCCTCGACATGATGGATGAGGCGATCGCCTGCGAGGCCCGGTTCGCCGAGGATCTCCTCGGCGCCGGCGTCGCGGGCATGTCGGCGCGCGACGTGCGCAGCTACCTCGAGTTCTGCGCCGACCAGCGGCTCGCCACGCTCGGCATGCCGAAGCGCTACGGGGCGAAGAACCCGTTCTCGTTCATGGATCTGCAAGACGTCCAGGAGGTCACGAACTTCTTCGAGCGCCGCGTCTCCGCGTATCAGGTCGGCGTCTCCGGGGAGGTCGTCCTCGACGCCGCGTTCTGACGCCTGTCAACCGACGTACCGCCCGCGGGGCCGATCAGAGCCCGCCGATCCCTCGCGGCGGGAGCCCGATCTCCGTGTCGACGGTCGCGTCCTCCAGCGGCTCGAGCGCGCCGTTCGCCGCCACCTTCCAGCGCCGGAGCTTGCTCCTCTCCGCGTCGCTCAGCAGGCAGACATCGCCGCAGCCGGGCGAGCAGTGGACGCCGCCGAAGGCGTAGGACTGGGTCGCCTCGGCGAGCGTCGTGACCTCGCCCGTGGCGATGCTCACGGAGAAGGCGCGGTCCCCGGCGAACGCACCGCCCGCGTAGGCCGTCCCGAGGAGGACGTCCTCGGAGGCGAAGGCGAGCGTCGGCTGGACGGCGGCGCCGAGCGCCCTGGCCACGCCGAGCCGCTCGATCTCCTCCGGGGGCGAGGTGCGAGCGTCGTAGATCACGATGTCGCTCGTCGCCGGGTCGTACTCCATCGCCTCGGCGTCGAAGCGGCTCGAGCAGGCGACCGCCAGCCGCTCTCCCGAGGGCGACACGGCGAGACGCCCGCAGCCGTAGAGCCCCTGCACGTCGACCGTCCATGTGACGGCGCCCTGCTCCGGCGAGACGCCCACGAAGCGCCCTTCGCCCGCGGTCGAGAGGTCCGCGGCGAGCCGGCCGAGGGCCACGACCACGTCGTCACCGACGCGCGCCATCCCCGACGGGCGCGGCAGGAGCCCCTCTTCCTCCTCCGGCAGGGCGATGCGCCCGACGATGGAGTACTCCTTCGTGTCGACGATCAGGAGATCGCCGCCCTCGTCGAACGGCTCCACGCCCGGGCTCGGGTTGCTCCCGTAGCGCGACACGAGCGCGCGGTCCGCGCCCACCTCGATGTAGTCCTGAGGGTTCGACTCGAACCCCTGCCCGACCGGGAGCTGCGCGAGGACCTCGGCGGTCTCGAGATCCATCCAGGTGATCACGTTCGTGCCGAACCGATCGAGCAGGACCACGCGGCCGGACGGCGGCGCCGCCCCCGGGACATCGACGTCGCCGGACAGCGCGAGGCTGAGCCCAGGCTTCGCCGCGCCGCTCGACACGAAGGAGGGCGACAGGGTGGTCCCGTCGAGCGCCGACACAGCGATGTTCGTCGACTGGTAGTCGCTCGTCACGATGACGACGCCGCTCTCACACGCGTCGCCGTCGCCGCCGCCGTGGACCCCGCCCGTCGACGGCGGCGGCGAATCCACGTTGCACCCGAGGATCGGAATCGAGATCGCGATCGCAAACAGTCTGATCTTCACCATGTTGACTCCAGTGTGAAAAACACGCTCCGTCCCGGGAGCGGAAACCCGACGACATCCGTACGCCGCGCGTCCAGGAGATCCGCGACGCGACCTCTCACCGCGAGGTGCCCGCCGAGCCACCTCGCCTCCGCGTCGAGGTCGAGGGTCGCTTGCTCCGCGATCACGCCGAGCCCGGCGGGATCGGCGTACCGGCTCGACTGGTACACGGCCCGGATCTCGCCCGACGCGCCCGAGAACACGGCGCCGCCCGGGCGCTTCCACTCGGCGTGCAGGCGCGGCGCGACGACGAGGCGCGAGCGGAACGGGAGGAGGTCGTTCCTCGTCGTCCGCCCCGGCGTCGTGTCCCGCGGATCGAGCAGCGTCGCCGCGATCTCGGCGCGGAGGAACCAGGTCACCTCGACCCCGGCCAAGAGCTCCGCGCCCACGACGCGGGCGCGGCCGACGTTGTACGGGTTCACGTAGCCCTGGCCGGAGCGCTCGTACGCGACGAGCCCGGAGACCGCGCTCCCGAACGCGAACACGTCGAGGAAGGCGCCGCGCAGCACGGCGCCGCGCCCCGTCTGCGCCCGGATCCCGGCCTCGATCGTGGCGCCCGACTCCGGCTCGAGCTCCGCGTTGCCGTGGACGACGCCGGAGACGCCGTACACCTCGCCGAGCGTCGGGACGCGGACGTAGCGGCCCACGGTCGCGAGGAGCCGGAGCCGGTCGCTCCCCGCCTCCACGCCGACCCGCCCGGTCGGGACGAGCACGTCGCAAGGGCGCTCGCGGTCCGCCCCGGTGGCGTGGCACTCCCCGCTCGCGAGGGCGTGCAGCGCGAGCCCCTCGCCGAGGCGCGCCTCCGCGCTGACGGCGCCGCGCGCGAACGAGCGCCGCGCCCGCGCGAGCGGTACGTCGTCCGGCGCGCGCGAGATGCCCTCGCGCGCGACCGAGAGCACGGGCCGCACCCGGAGCCGGTCGGCGAAGGAGAGCGTCGCCCCGAGCGTCTGCTCCAGGCGGCGGCCGGCGAGGCGGAGCTCCGGCGTGAGCAGCGCGAGCTCGAAGAGGGGATCATGGACCTCCGACCGCGCCTCGATGAACGAGGTGCGCGCCTCGAGCGTGTGCTGCGCCTCTCCGCCGAACGGCACCCGCGCCGCGACGGACGTCAGCGCGCGCCGCGACTCCCCCCGCGCCTCGCGGGACGGCAGGAGCGCGAGCCTCGGCACGCCCTGCTCGCGGCCGGTGCCGTTCGCGATCACGTCGACGATCGCGCCGCCCCCGAGCTCGACGCGCGCGAGCGCCCAGGCGTCGATCGTGCGCACGTCGGCGTTCTGCCGGCGTTCCAGGGTGTCGTCGCTCTCGTCGAAGAGCGTCCCGCCATCGTTGACGAACGCGTAGCGGTTCTCCGCGGCCTCCGCGCTCACCCCGACGATCGCGCTCACCGGGCCCGCGCTGGCGCCGGCGAACGCCCACCCGCGCCGCGCGCCGAGCGAGCCCGCCATGGCGCCCGCGCCGGCCGTCGTCCGGGAAGGCCGCCGCGGCTCGAAGAAGATCGCTCCGCCGGGGCCGAGGCGGTCGGCCTCGATGGGCGCGTGGCCGCGGTAGATCTCGATGCGCTCGATGAGCCAGAGGGGCACGAGGGAGAGATCCGCCGTCCCCACGACGTCGTCGTTCAGGCGGACGCCGGCGAGGTACACCGGCGTCTGCGTGGCGGTCGCTCCCCGGAGGGCCGCGGTCGCCGGCCCGCCGAAGCCGCCCGACTCGATGATGAGGACGCCCGGCTGCGTGCGGAGCACGTCCGCCGCTCCGAGCCCCGCGCCGGTGAGGCGCTCGCGGCCCAGCACCGACCCCGCGACGGACCTGTCCTTGGGCGGCGCGGGCGCGCGCATGCGATCCCCCTCGACGCGCACCTCCAGCGGGTCTGCCCCCGGTGGAGCGGCAGCGCGACCGGCCTCCTGCTCGGCCTCCGGCCTGCGCGGATCGTCGGCGCGGGCGGCCGGCAGGGCCGCCACGGCGCTGCAGGCGGCGAGCGAGAGCCAGCACGCCACGCCGGCGCTCCGGCGCCGACGCGACCGACGATCAGAGGAATCAACCATTCACGCGCCGCCTGCCCGCGTCGACCCAGCGCTGCTCCGGGTGAGCTGAGAGCCGAAGCGAGGAGGCTGCGTGACGGGCCACGGCACCGCGCGCGAGCGAGGTGGTCGAGAGCCTGCGCGCCTTCCCCTCGAAGGCTCAGGTCAACGCGCGCCAGAGCACCGGCGCGCGCACCTTCGGCAGGTCTTCGGACTCACGGGCGCTGCGGCCGTCGCCGGTCGCTCTCCTACACATCACCGCTTCCCAGGCTGCTCTGGTGCATGCCCAGTGCTTCTTGGTGATGGTCGTTCCCGTTCACCGCTGCGGGGGCAGTCCCGGATTCTCACCGGGTTCCCTTTTCAGCTCGCCAGGGGATGGCCGGACGAGCACCGATGGCGGGGCGACTCGTCGCACCCGTCACGCAGGATGTCAACGCAGAAGCGAAGGCCCGGAGCGCCCCGTCCACGGGCCCACCGGCGATGCACACCCGAGACAGAACCGGGAGTCCCTTGACAGTCTTGCACGCGCGTGCCAAGAGTTACTTGAAACTGATTTTCTTTATCAGTTACCAGAAACGAGCGGCCCGAGACCTGACGTCCAGCGCCCGATGATCCGAGCCCACGTGGCTCTCGACGCCCATCGGAGCTGAATGTGACGAGTTCCATCTCGATACCGGCCTCTGTCGCGCTGCCCGCGGTGAACGCAGGGCAGCTGTTGAAGCAATACACCCCTGAGTCGGCGTTCTTCTTCGCGTCGCCGACACGCACCCTCCTCGCGCAGGGCGTACACGACATGATCCTCGAGCCGAACGGCGCGGATCAGGGCGACCGCCTCGCGGACCGCGTCACGAGGGTGCTCGCGGCGGCGTCGAGGGCCGGCCAGGGCCTCCCCATGGTGGTCGGCGCGGTGCCGTTCAACAGCACGTCGCCGGCGCACCTCATCGTGCCGAGGGCGATCCAGAGCGCGGGCCCGCTCAACCACACGTCGGAATCGCCGCGGTCGCACCTGCCGATCACCATCCAGGAGCTGCGCCAGGTCCCCGAGCCCCGCGACTACGTGCGCGGCGTCGAGACGGCAGTGGGCCTGATGCGGTCCGAGGCGCTGAGCAAGGTGGTCCTCTCCAGGATGCTGGAGATGGTCCTGCGAGAGCCGGTCGATCTCCGCCTCGTCCTCCAGCGCCTCTCGCACCAGAACCGGAACGGCTACACCTTCGCCGCCAACCTCTCGGATCCGACCGCGGGGCTCTCCAGCGCGGAGCGCGGCGTCCCGACCTCGCGCGCGCGGACGCTCATCGGCGCGAGCCCGGAGCTGCTCCTGTCCCGCTCCGGGCTCCGGGTGATCGCCAATCCGCTCGCCGGCTCCGCGGTCCGCAGCCCGGACCCCGACGAGGACCGCCGGCGGGCGATCGCCCTGCTCGCGTCCGAGAAAGACCGGCACGAGCACGCGATCGTCGTCGACGCCGTCGCCGCCGCGCTCCGGCCGTTCTGCCGGCGCCTGAGCGTCCCCGACGAGCCTTCGCTCACGCAGACCCCGACGCTGTGGCACCTGTCGAGCCGGCTCACCGGGGAGCTGCGCGATCTCTCGATCTCCTCGATGAAGCTGGCCACCGCGCTGCACCCGACCCCCGCGGTGTGCGGATACCCCACGGACCGCGCCCGCGACGCCATCGAGGCGATCGAGCGGTTCGATCGCGGGTTCTTCACGGGGCTCGTGGGCTGGTCCGACGCGAGCGGCGACGGCGAGTGGGCGGTCGTCATCCGCTGCGCCGACGTCGCCGGCCGGGCGCTCCGCCTCTATGCCGGGGCCGGGATCGTCATCGGTTCGAACGGCGAGCACGAGCTCGCCGAGACCACCGCCAAGCTCGGGACCATGCTGAACGCGCTCGGCCTCAACCAGGCGCCGGAGATGGCATGAGCGCTCCGGAGGAGAGCCGGCAGGCGCCCGCGCAGGCGCGAACGCAGGCGCTCGACGGCTGGACTCCGTGGCCGGCCGAGATGGCCGATCTCTACCGGCGCGCCGGCTACTGGCGCGGCGAGACCTTCGGGCGCCTGCTCCGCGAGCGGGCCGCGCGGCACCCGGATCGGATCGCGCTCGTCAGCGGCGATCGCCGGCTGAGCTACGGTGAGCTCGATCGGCGCGCCGATCGCCTCGCCGCGGGCCTGCTGCACCTCGGGCTCCGGCCGGGGGATCGCGTCGTCGTCCAGCTCCCGAACATCGCGGAGTTCTTCGAGGTGTGCTTCGCGCTGTTCCGGCTCGGGGCGCTCCCCGTGCTGGCCCTGCCAGCGCACCGGCGCGCCGAGATCGCGGTTTTCTGCGAGCACACCGAGGCGGTCGCGTACGTCATCGCCGACCGGGACGGCGGGTTCGATTACCGCGCGCTGGCGAGCCAGATCCGGCGCGACGTCAGGACCTTGCGGCACGTGCTCGTGGCCGGCGATCCGGGCGAGCACACCGCGCTCTCCGGCCTGGACCGGGAGCCCGTCGAGCTCCCGGAGCCCGCCGCGGGGGACGTCGCCTTCTTCCAGCTGTCCGGCGGGAGCACCGGCGTACCGAAGCTCATCCCGCGGACGCACGACGACTACCTCTACAGCGTGCGGGCCAGCGCGGAGATCTGCGGGCTCGACGAGGGCAGCGTTTACCTCGCCGTCCTCCCCGTCGCGCACAACTTCACGCTCAGCTCACCCGGGAGCCTGGGCGTGCTCCACGCCGGCGGCCGCGTGGTGCTCTGCCGCCGCCCCAGCCCGGACGAGGCGTTCCCGTGGATCGAGCGGGAGCGGGTCACGCTGACCGCGCTCGTGCCGCCGCTGGCCTCGGTCTGGCTGGAGTCGGCCCGGACGGCGCGGCACGACCTGTCGAGCTTGAAGGTGCTCCAGGTGGGCGGCGCCAGGCTCCCCGCGGAGGTCGCGCGCCGCGTGGGGCCGACGCTGGGCTGCAAGGTGCAGCAGGTGTTCGGGATGGCGGAGGGGCTCGTCAACTACACCCGCCTCGACGACCCCGACGCCATCGCGCTCGAGACGCAGGGCCGGCCCATCTCGCCCCACGACGAGGTCCGCGTCGTGGACGACGACGACCGCGACGTCGAGCCCGGGCAGGTCGGTCACCTGCTCACGCGAGGGCCCTACACGATCCGCGGCTATTACAGGGCCGACGCGCACAACGAGAAGGCGTTCACGCGCGACGGCTTCTACCGCACGGGCGATCTCGTGCGGCGGACCCGCGAGGGCTACCTCGTCGTGGAGGGCCGCGCCAAGGATCAGATCAACCGCGGCGGCGAGAAGATCGCGGCCGAGGAGGTCGAGAACCACGTCCTCGCCCACCCGGCGGTGCGCGACGCGGCGCTCGTCGCCATGCCGGACTCGCACCTCGGCGAGCGATCGTGCGCGTTCCTCGTGGCCCGCGGGCAGCCGCCGCCAGCGAGGGAGATCAACGCCTTCCTGCGCGAGCGCGGCGTCGCCCAGTTCAAGGTGCCCGATCGCATCGAGTGGCTCGACGCCCTCCCGACGACGAGCGTCGGCAAGGTGGACAAGAAGGCGCTCCGCCGGTGGATCGCCGACAGGCTCGCGCAGGGCGCGCGCGCCTGAGAGGACAGCGCGGGCCCAGGCGGCGCAGCGACGCCCGCGGCCCGTTCCATCGACAGGAGCGCTGCGATCACGAGAGAGAGAAAGAGGAACGACCATGGCCATCCCCCGCATCCAGACCTATCGCATGCCACGAGCCGATGAGCTCCCGGAGAGCCGGGTGTCATGGCGGCCGGACCCGGGGCGCTCCGTCCTCTTGATCCACGATATGCAGGAGTATTTCCTGGGCTTCTACGACGCGAGCGCGTCGCCGATGGTCGAGCTGATCGAAAGTGCCCGCCTGCTCCGGGAGCGGTGCGCGGCGAGCGGGATCCCGGTCGTCTACACGAAGCAGCCCGCCGAGCAGACGAGGGCCCAGCGCGGCTTGCTGACGGATCTCTGGGGGCCCGGGCTGACGCAGCAGCCCGACAAACACGAGATCGTGCGCGAGCTCGCGCCTGGAAGCGCCGACACCGTGCTCACCAAGTGGCGGTACAGCGCCTTCCAGCGCACGGAGCTGCTGGATCTCTTGCGCCGGTGGGGCCGAGATCAGCTGATCGTGTGCGGCGTGTACGCGCACATCGGGTGCCTGTTGACCGCGTGCGAGGCGTTCATGAACGACGTCCAGCCGTTCCTCGTGACCGACGGGACCGCCGATTTCTCCCGGCAGCAGCACGACATGGCCATCGCCTACGTCGCGCAGCGGTGCGGCGTCGCGCTGCCGACGAGCGACGTCCTGGCCGCGCTCGCGCCCCGCGAGCGGACGAGCACCCCGCAGCGCGACGCACCGGCGTTGGCGCCGCTCGGGGGGACGCAGGACCGGGCGCCATGGGTCGAGCGCCTGCGCGGCGACGTGGCCGAGGTCCTCGACCAGCTCCCCTCGGCGATCTCCGATCGCGATGGCATCCTCGATCTGGGGCTCGACTCGATTCGGCTCATGACGCTCGTCGAGCAGTGGCGCGCCGCGGGGATCGACGTCGCGTTCGTGGACCTCGCCGAGCTGCCGACGCTCGGGCACTGGTGGGAGCTCCTGTCGGCCCGGCTGCCGCGCGAGGCGAGGCCAGCGCCCCGGCACCGCGCGGAGGCGCCCCTCCAGGAAGCCGCCCGCTGACCGGCCGAGCTTGCCCCACGACGGCTTCCCCATGGCACAGGTCACCATGAATCACGTCGCGACATCCCCGCCCAGGACGGTGGCGCGCACCCCGCCGCGCCTCCTCGAGGTGCTGCGCACGACCGCGATCTCTCCCCGCATGCGGCGGATCACGCTGGGCGGCGAGGCGATCGCGGGGTTCCCCGCGCGCTGCGGCGGCGCGCACATCAAGGTCTTCTTCCCGCGCGGCGACCAGGCGGCGCCGGAGCTGCCCACGCTGGGCCCGGACGGCCCCGCCTGGCCTCCGATGCCGCGGCGGCCGATCACGCGCACGTACTCGGTGCGCAGGTACGACGCGCAGGCCGGCGAGCTGGACGTGGACTTCGTCCTGCACGGGGACGACGGCCCCGCGTCGCGGTGGGCCCACCACGCCAGGCCGGGCGACCGCATCGGCATCGCCGGGCCGGGGGGCCCCGATCCGATGCTCGGCCCCGCGGACTGGTACCTCCTGGCCGGCGACCTCTCCGCGCTGCCGGCCATCGGCGCGCTGCTCGAGGCCCTGCCGAAGACGGCGCGCGGCCACGCCATCGTCGCGGTCCCCGACGCGGCGGACGTGCAGGAGATCGATCGCCCGCCGCACGTCGCGCTGACCTGGATCTACCTGCAGGGCGAGCACGCCCCGGGCCCCCGGCTCGAGGCGGCCGTCCGCGCCCTGGGGTGGCCAGCGGGCCGCGTCTTCGCCTGGGTCGCGGGCGAGTCGTCGTCCGTCGTCGCGATCCGCGATCACCTGCTCGACGAGCGCGGGCTCGGGCGCGAGGCGCTGTACGCGATCCCCTACTGGAAGGCCAGCCAGTCCGAGGAGGCGTACCACGCGGAGCGGCACCGGATCATGGACGGGCTCGACAGGGCCTGACGGGAGCGATCGATGGAGTTCAAGCACAAGGCGGCGCTCGTCACCGGCGCGGCCCAGGGGATCGGCGAGGCCGTCGCCCGGAGGCTCGCCGCGCGGGGCGCCGCGGTGGCGGCGGTGGACGCGAACCGGGAGCGCCTGGGCGCCGTCGTCGCCGATCTCCAGGCGAGCGGCCATCGCGCCGCGGCGTTCGCGGTGGACGTGGCCGACGGCGAGGCGGTCGACGGCGCGGTGGAGCGGATCGAGCGCGAGCTCGGCCCCCTCGAGATGCTGGTCAACGTGGCCGGCGTGCTGCGCGTGGGCGGCGCCCTCTCGCTGACGAGCGACGACTGGGAGCGCACCTTCGCGGTCAACACCCGGGGGGTGTTCAACGTGAGCCGGGCCGTGGCCCGCCGCATGGTGCCGCGCCGATCGGGGTCGATCGTGACGGTCGGGTCCAACGCCGCGCGCACGCCGCGGATGAACATGGGCGCTTACGCGGCCTCGAAGGCCGCCGCGGCCCAGTGGACGAAGTGCCTCGGCGTGGAGCTCGCGCAGCACGACATCCGGTGCAACGTGGTGTCCCCTGGCTCGACGGACACGCCGATGCAGCGCGCGCTCTGGGCGGATGATCGCGGCGCTCAGGAGGTCATCGCCGGCGCCCCCGAGGCGTTCCGGCTGGGCATCCCGCTGCGCCGGATCGCCACGACGGACGACGTCGCCAGCGCGGTGCTGTTCCTGCTCTCGGACGAGGCGCGGCACATCACGATGCACGACCTCTGCGTCGACGGAGGCGCCACGCTGGGCGCTTGATCCCGGCCCGCCCGAAGCGTCGATGTCCGCGGGCGCGGACACCGGCGCGCCGGGCTCACGGGCCTTCCTTGCCCACGTTTCCGAACAGCGCGTCCGACGCCGTGCCGACCATCACCACCGCGGCGAGCGCCACGGCGGCGGCGATCGCGAGGGCGCCGAGGACCCGCGAGGGCTTCATCTGCCACCACATGGCGAGGCCGCTGAGCGCCCACACGACCAGCGTGATCCCGGTGATGTCCGCGAAGAGCGCCCAGAGCCACGCCACGCCGCCGTGCGCGGGGAAGTGATGCGTCTTGTGGAGCGTCTCGAGCACCTCGACGAAGCGAGGCCACCCCCGCGCGCCGGCCGGCCGCCCGTCGAGCCGCCCCGTGCCCAGGTTGTACGTGACGTTCCAGGCGCGGCCGTCCGCGTCGCGCATGCCGAAGCGCAGCTCCGGGCTGATCTTCGGGTGGGCGCGCAGCGGCGCCGCGGCGTCGACGCCGATCTTGGGCAGGAGATCCTTTATCTGCTCCTGCACCGCCGCCATCCTGTGTCCAGGCAGGTCGATCGCGACGCCGGCGAACGGGGGCGCGGGGGCCTCCGGCTCGGGAGGGTGGCTGGAGACCGTCGCGCTGCCGTCGTCGAGGCGCAGGATCACCACCTGGCGTCCCCCGTCGGCGCGCGGCGCCGCGAGCAGGGGCCACCCGGAGAACGCGCCCGGGGTCCCCGGATCGAGCGTGTAGCGCGAGGGCGAGCCGGCGTTGAGCTGCTCGACGACCTGGCGCGCGAGCTCGCCGGGATCCCAGGGCTGGAACCCGGTGAGCGCCGACAGCCGCTCTCCCGAGAGCGACCGGCTGTCGATGTCTCGCCCGATCTGCGGGTGATTGAAGAGCGTGCCGCTGATCCCGAACAGCAGTATCCAGGGGAACAGCAGCAAGCCCAGGTACATGTGCACGCGCCGCACGACCTTCATGATCGCGCCGTAACGCGGCCGCCCGCGGGGGCCCCGTGGCGAACGGGGCCCTCGCGCGGCGTTGTCCCTCATCGCTCCTTCGTGATCGGGCGCGAGCGTCATCGGATCTTCGCGACGGAGAAGGTGAGCCCAGGCGCGCTCACGCTCGCCTCGCCCGGCCCGTCCTCGCCGATCTCGCGGAGCGTCGTCGACTCCTGGCCCTGGAACTCCAGCAGGAAGGTGCGGTCGCCGAGCGCGACGCTCAGGACGCTGCCGCCGCCGGGCGCGGCGTCGAGCACCGTGGCGGTCGGCGTATCGCCGAGCGCCACGCTGGCCCACCGCCACGCCGCGGCGCTCGCCAGCACGCGCGGGTGGGTGTCGTCCGCGATCGCGAAGAGGCTCTCGTCGAGCACCCGCAGGAACGCCTTCCCGTCCGGACCGCCGAAGAGCGAGCCGGCGGCGTCGCCGTCGAACAGCGTGCTCAGCTCGACGTGGAACTCGGGGTCGAACTGCCTCGTCTCGGGGTCGAAGCGCAGCATGCACGGGGCGGCCGCGTTGTCGGGGTTGAGCCGGTGCACCGCCGCGCCGTACGCCTCGGTGGCCACGTAGATCATGCCGTCGGGCCCCTCGACCCCATCGCGCACGTAACCGCAGCGATCGTCGGTGACGACGGTCGCCTCGTCCGTCGCGCTGTCCACGACGACGACCGCGGCCACGCTCGGGACCTCCGCGCCGATCCGCCAGCCGCCGAAGGTGATCACGTCGTCGCCCTGGACCAGCGGCGACGAGGAGGAGTACGTGAGGGTGGCGTCCTGGATCACGAGATCCTCGAGCGGGATGTCGCCGGTGACCGTCATTTCCTGAGGGTTCCAGACGACCACCTGGGCGGTGGGACCATCGAAGAAGTACGCCTTGGTCTCCGAGACGAAGTGGAACTGGGTGCCGTACTCGCCGAGCTTCGCGAGGCCCTTGCCCTGGAAGCTGATGGTGTCCCCTTCCTCGAGGCTGCCGTCCTCCTGCAGGTCGTAGCGGGTCACGGTCGCCGCGGCGTCGCTCGCCACGAACACCGCGCCTCCGCCGTCCAGCCCGACGCCGAGGGCGCGCCCCTGCACCTCGATGGCGTCGTCCAGCGACAGCATCTCATCGGAGTCGATGTCGTCCGTCACGATGACGTAGCTCTGCGTGTCGCCGCCGTCCGGCCCGAACACCTGGACCGTGAGGGCGTACGCCGGCCCTGCGTTGGGCGTCCCCCCCGTGCCGCTGGTGGCTCCGCCGGCGCCGGTGCCTTCGCCGCCGGCGCCCCCCGCGCCGCCGGCGCCGCCGCTCGTCGCGCCGCTGCTCGTGCCATCGCTCGTGTCGTCGCCGCAGGCGACGAAGCACGGGAGGAGCAGGGTCAAGAGGAGGGCATTCGCGTAGCGCGCACGAAATAACATGAAGGATCTCCTTGTGTCGGGTTTCAACTGCTGTCGCACGAACATCGGCTCACAGGCTCAAGGCGAGCTTGGCGTACGCCGCTCGCCCGGGGCGCTGGACGCCGTAGAAGCTGAAGGCCTTCTCGTCGGTGAGGTTCTGCACCTCGACGGTCGAGCTCACCGTCCATCCGCCGCGCTCGACCAGGTACGTGAGCGCGAGCGTGTGCACGAGCTGCGACGGGATCTCCGCCTTGGAATCGGCTACGCCGCGGCCTTCCGGGCCGACGAAGAAGGCGTGTACATAATCGGCGTGCCAGGTCATGGACAGGACATCACGCCGCGCCGCGAGCTCGGGCCACTGCGCGCGCGCGACGACCCCGCCGAACAGGTACGGCTGGTTCTGGATGCGAACGCCGGTCGAGCCGTCCCGGAAGTCCTGCCAGGTGACGTGACCGTCGACCGACAGCCAGTCGCCCGGAGCGGTCCACCCGGCCGTCGACTCGATACCGACGGATCGCGCCGACAGCGTGTTGCCGTACTCCGAGTAGCCCAGGTGCCTTCGCAGCGTGATCAGATCCTCGGTGAAGCGACCGAAGCCGTTGGCGCTGAACCGGAGCTGTCCCGCGCCGGTCTCCGCGCGCTCCAGGGTCACGCCCAGGTTGACGTTGTGGCTCGCCTCCGGCTCCAGGTGGACATTCCAGACGATGAGCCCTCCGTCGCCGAACAGCTCCTCCGGCGTCGGCAGGCGGGTGGCGTACTCGTACGAGGCCTTGGCGTAGAGGGCGTCGGTGAAGCGGAAGCGCAGGCTGTCCCCTGCCCCCACCCGGTGGGTCGCTCGATCGACGTCGCCGATCCGGCCGCTCGGCAGGTGCTCCCGGGTGCGGACGCCGTGCAGGTAGAGCTTGGCGAAGGCGATGTTCGCGAGCCGGCCTTCGAGGGGCCTGGCCTCGTACTCGACGCCTGCCACGCCGCTCCACAGCTCCCGCTCCGCGGTCAGCGGGTCCTTCTCGGGCTCGGCCACGACAAGGTTCCTCCCGGTGCGCGTCACGTGGCTCGGCGAGAGCCCGAAGCGCAGGAGGTGCTCGGTCGCGGGGTGCCAGGCCAGGTTGACGCGAGCGAAGGCGGTGTGCTGGCGGACTTGCTGGTCGTTCGCGTCGTCCCCGACCTCCCCCCGATACGGGCGCTCCACGCAGCCGCCCGACCAGTCGTAGGTGCACGTGGCCACGTCGAGGAAGGTCGTGCGCGCGTACGAGTACCCCGCGAGGGCGTCGAGCCGCGCCCTCCCGAAGAACGGCTGCGCATACCGCAGCAGCGCGCCGCCGGTCTGCCTGCCGAAGGTGACCTCTCCGAAGGGCGGCGACTTGACCCTGCCGTCGAGCATGTCGACGAGCAGGCCGTGCTGCACCTCCTTGTCGTGCGAGGTGAAGAAGGCGCGGAGGAGCAGGCGGTCGGCCCACGGCCGCCGGGCGACCCCCACCTCGGCCGCGCCGCCGGCCGCGACGTAGCCATCGTGGAACCGCCGGGCGCGCGCGGGCGACAGGCGCCCGCTCTCGTCGAACGCCATGACGTCGATCGGGGTGTCGTTCCGCGCGCGATCGACGAACCCGCTCGCGCGGGCGAAGAGGCCGCTCGGCGCGTGCGCGTGGCGCGCGCCGAGGGTCATCCGGTACGTGCCGAAGGAGCCGACCTGATAGGACGCCGACGCGCCCGTACCGCGCGTGTCTTGATCGGTCACCAGGTTCACCGCGCCGCCGAGCGCGTCCGTGCCGAAGCGCAGCGGGACGACGCCGCGGTAGATCTCGGCGCGCTCGACGAGGTTGACCGGCACGTTGGCGACCCCGAAGGAGTGCCCGGCGAGGTCGAGCGGCACGCCGTCGAGGAAGAAGCGGATCCGGTCGTCGGTGAGGCCGTTCAGCGAGAAGCGCGCGTCGGAGCCGAGCCCGCCGAGGCGGCGCACGCTCACGCCCTCGGCGCGCGCCAGCACCTGGCCGAGATCCGCGGCCTGCCGCTTGGCCTCGACGGTCTCGATCACCTGGACCGCCTGCGCGGAGGTCCGGAGCCGCTCGGCCTCGGAGGCCCCCCGCACGCTCACCTCGATCGCGGGCAGAGCTGGCCCTGAGGCGCCAGCGACCGGCGCGGCACCGACGGGTCCTGTGACGGGCGCGGCACCGGCGACGCCCGCGATGGGCGCGGCCGCGGGGGGCGGCGCAGGCAGCCGGAAGTCGTGGCGGTAGAGGATGCGCGACGCGACGCTTCGGTCGCCTCGCCAGGCCGGCGTGAAGCGGAAGCGCAGCGCCGCTTGCTGCGCGGCCTCGTCGAACCCGTGGCCCGCGGGCTCGGCGATCTCTGCGCTGGTGACACGCCCTTCCGCGTCGATCGTCAGCCGCAGCACGACGCTCCCCTCCAACCCCGCCTCGCGCGCCGCTTGGGGATACGCCGCCTCGACCGCGCCCGTGAGCTCGGGCGGGCGCACCGCGAGCGCGGCGCCATCGCCCGGGGCGCGCGCCGCCGGCGCTGTCTCGGCCCCGGGTGCCGCTCCCTCGCCGTCCTCCCCGGCAGGGGCCTCTTCGCTCGCCCGCGCGTCCGCTGCAAAGGCCAACAGGGCACCGCAGGGGGCGAGGACCAGAGTCCCGGCCAGCGCGGCGCAACGCAAGCGCTGTAATCGAATCATGAGATCACCGGGCATGCTCACCGGAGCGTGACGAAGCGGCGCTCTGGCCGGCTCTGCGCAAGCTGGTTGTCGTGGCGTCTCGCTCGCCGGCTCTTCAGGCCTCTTCGGATGGCGCAGACCGCGCTGGCCAGGGGCCGCCGCCGCGAGCTGTCATGTCAGCGCTCTGGGAGATTCAACCGCTCACGTCCTCCGCCGCCGCCGGGACCGGGACGACGACGACGCGCTTGCACCGCCGGCACTTCAGCTCGACGCCGCCGGGCACATACCGGGCGAGAAGGCTGCCGCAGCCGCAGCGCACGGAATTGGGCTCGGCACGTCCAGCAACGCCGCAGTGATCACACCGGCTGTCGGGCGGAGCAGTCGCCTTCGACATCAGGTTGTCCATCGTGGAACCCCACTTTCAATAATGAAAGTCACTTTCACTTTCAATCCGGAACCTGCCATGCTACCGACAGCGTTGTCAAGCGAAAGCGGTCGGAGAGCGTCCGCGAAGCGTCGCGACGTCCGCAGGTCCGAGCAGCGCGAGATCGCGGCCGAAACCGGCGCGATCTGCGCGCTCGCTCGGGCCGCCGGCGCCGTGCCTCGCTGGCGCGGACAGGCCCCCCACGGGACGGTGGCCCGTGGCGGGGGTCCCAACGAATTCGCTTGACAATGCCCACCCTACCTCACCATAAACGAACTTGAAAGTAGTTTTCATTTTCATTCACTCGTCGATGCCGAGGTGGCCGCGCCCATCGCGGCGTCATCGAGCTGGGTCCGCTATCGGGACGACGTCCGGCGCCCCTGCCCTGCGTGCTCTCGGGGCTCGGGCCCCGCTGCGCCGGCGGGCTCCGCTTTCGTTCCAACGGCGCTGGCTCGGGCGTCACGGCCGCCTCTGCGCCGTCGTCGCGGGCCGCGGATCGCCTGCCGCGAGCGTGCCTCTGGCGGCTGTCCCGTCGAGCGCCGGTTGAACCAGGAGGGTTGTCGTCATGGTCGCTCCTCAGGACGCGCGCTGGCCGCTGTCGGCCGCGCAGCACGGTATCTGGCTAGGCCAGCAGCTCGACCCCGCGAGCCCGGTGTACAACGCGGGCGAGTGCGTCGAGATCTGCGGGTCCATCGATCTCGCGACCCTCGAGGCCGCGATACGCCAGGCCGTCTCGGAGGCAGAGACGCTGCACGTGCGCTTCACGAGCGAGGCGGATGGGCCGCGCCAGCGCCTCGACCTGTCCCCTGACTTCCCTGTACACCGCGTCGACGTCAGCGCGGCGCCGGACGCGTTCGCCGCGGCCGAGGCGTGGATGCGCGAGGATCTCGCGAGGCCGGTGGATCTCGCGCGCGGGCCCCTCTTCACGGAGGCGCTGTTCACGGCGGGGCCCGATCGGCTCTTCTGGTACCAGCGCGCGCACCACATCGCGCTGGACGGCTACGGCTTCTCGCTGATCGCGCGGCGGGTGGCCGAGATCTACACCGCGCGCGTCGAGGGCCGATCGAGCGAAGGCGGCGCCTTCGGGTCGCTGCGCCGGGTCGTCGACGAGGATCTGGCCTACCGCGCCTCCCCCGATCTGGAGCGCGATCGCGCCTTCTGGACGCAGCGCTTCGCCGACCGGCCCGAGCCGGTGAGCCTCGGCGACGAGCCGGCGCCCGCGTCGCGCGCCTGCCTGCGCCGGACGGCGTCGCTCGCGCCGTCCACCGTCGACCGGCTGAAGGACGTGGCGCGCCAGGCGAAGGCGACCTGGCCTGACGTCGTGGTCGCCGCGACCGCGGCGTACGCGCACCGGCTCACCGGCGCGCCCGAGATCGTCCTGGGGCTGCCCGTGATGGGGCGCCTCGGCTCGGTGTCGCTGCGCATCCCGGGCATGGTCATGAACATCGTCCCGCTCCGGGTGCCGGTCGCCGAGGGCGCGAGCCTGGTCGATGTCGCCCGGCAGGTCGCGGCCGAGCTCGCGGCCGTCCGGCCGCACCTGCGGTATCGCTACGAGCAGCTCCGCCGGGATCTCAAGCTGATCGGCGGCGGCCGCCGGCTGTTCGGCCCGGTGGTCAACATCATGCCGTTCGATTACGACCTGCGCTTCGCGGGGCATCGCGGCGTCGCGCACAACATCTCCGCCGGCCCGGTCGAGGATCTGTCGTTCGGCATCTACGCGAGATCGGACGGGCGCGGGCCGCGGCTCGACCTCGACGCCAACCCGGCCTGCTACGGCGACGAGGATCTCTCGGCGCACCAGCGGCGCTTCCTCGCGTTCCTGGAGGCGGTCGCCGCCGCCCCCGAGCAGGCCCTCGATCGCGCCGAGATCGACCTCCCCCGGGCCGCGGCGCGCGCGCCCGGCGCGCAGGCGGCCGGGCAGCCCGGCGCGCTGCTCGACGGGGGCCCGCTGCCCGCGCCGGCGCGCCCCGTCGTCGAGCAGATCGCCCTGCGCGCGCGCGAGCAGCCGGACGCGACCGCCGTCCACCACGGCCTCGAGCGCGTGACCTACGGCGAGCTCGACCTCGCCGCCCGGCGGCTCGCCGCCCGGCTCGCCGCGCTCGGCGCCGGGCCGGACACGCTGGTCGCGGTGCTCCTGCCGCGCAGCATCGGCGCCATCACCGCGATCCTCGGCGCGCTCTACGCTGGCGCAGGCTACCTCCCCCTCGATCCGGACGGGCCGCAGCCGAGGACGACGGCGATCCTCGACGACGCCAGACCGGCGATCGTCGTCACGACGTCGCAGCACGCCGCGAAGGTGGGGAGCGATCGCGCGGCGCACCTCGTGCTCCTGGACGAGGCGATCCACGGCGCGCCGGCGCGGGCGCTGGTCCAGGGCGCGGAGGAGCACCTGGCGTACGTCATCTACACGTCCGGCTCCACCGGCCGCCCGAACGGCGTCATGATCGAGCGCGGCGCGCTGGCCCACTTCGTGGCGGCCGCGACCCACCGCTACGATCTGCGCCGCGACGACCGGGTGCTGCAGTTCGCGCCGCTGCACTTCGACGCCAGCGTCGAGGAGATCTTCCTGACCCTGTGCGCGGGCGCCGCGCTGGTGCTGCGCACGGACGAGATGCTGCAATCCGTGCCGCGGCTGCTCGACGCCTGCGAAAGGCACCGGATCACCGTCCTGGATCTGCCGACCGCGTTCTGGCACGAGCTCGCCTACGGCCTCTCGACCGGCGCGGCGTCGCTCCCCGAGGGCGTCCGCACCGTCATCATCGGCGGCGAGGCGGCGCTGCCCGAGCGCGTCGAGCGCTTCCGCCGCGCCGTCGGTCGGCGCGCGCGGCTGCTCAACACCTACGGCCCCACCGAGGCGACCGTCGTCGCCTCGGCCGCCACGCTGAGCGGCGGCGACGCGCCGGACGGGGCGCCGGACGACAGACACGAGGCGCCGATCGGTACGCCGCTGCCCGGCGTCCGCGCGGCCATCGTCGACACGCACACGCAAGCGCACGGCCGGCTGGTCCCGCAGGGCGCCGTGGGCGAGCTCCACCTCATCGGGCCCGGGCTGGCGAGGGGATACCTCGGGCGGCCGGACCTCGACGCCGCGCGCTTCGTCGTGCTCGACCAGCTGGAGGACCGCCCGCGCGCGTACCGCACCGGCGACCTCGTCCTCCAGCGGGCCGACGGGCAGATGGTCTTCGTCGGGCGCGTCGACGACGAGCTCAAGATCAGCGGCCACCGCGTCGATCCGCTCGAGATCGAGGCGGCGCTCCTGCGCCATCCTTCCGTGCGGGAGGCGGCCGTCATCGGGCACGCCTCGGCCGGCGGCGGCAAGCGCCTGTCCGCGTTCCTCGTCGCCGGGGACCCCGCCCCGTCGCCGGCCGAGCTCCGCCGGCACGCGCGCTCGCTGCTCCCCGCGGCCGCCATCCCCTCGGCCTTCGTGCTCACCGATCGGCTGCCGAGGACGAGCTCCGGCAAGATCGACCGTAAGGCGCTGCGGGAGGCGCCGATCGCCGCGGCGGCGGAGCCGCCTGCCGCCGCGACGGCGCTCGAGCGGCAGCTGCTGCAGGTCTGGGAGCAGGTGCTCGGCGTGAGCGGCCTGTCGGCGCACGACGATTTCTTCGAGCGCGGCGGCCAGTCGCTGCAGACGATCCAGGTCGCCAACCGGCTCAGCGTCGATCTCGGACGGGAGATCCCCGTCGCGATGATCTTCCGCCACCCGACCGTCGCGGCGCTCGCGCGCGCCCTCGACGAGGCGCAGGGCGCGGCGGCGGCGCAGACGAGCGGCGAGCCCCCCGGCGCCATGCTGGCCGACGCCGAGCTCCCCGAGGACGTCGTCCCCCGATCGCTCGCGTGGTCCGGCGGCGGCGGTCGCCCGCGGCAGGTCGTGCTCACCGGCGCGAGCGGCTTCGTCGGCGCGCACCTGCTCCACGAGCTCCTGACGCAGACGGACGCGACCGTGGTCTGCCTGGTGCGCGCCGCGAGCGAGGCGCACGCAGCGGAGCGCATCCGGCAGGCGCTCTCGAAGCAGCGCCTGCCGGTGGACGGCATCGACGCGCGGGTGCTCGCCGTGCCCGCCGACCTGACGCAGCCCCGCCTCGGCCTGAGCGCCGCGCGGTTCGTCCAGCTCGCCGCGGAGTGCGACGCCATCTACCACAACGCCGCGGTGGTGAGCCTCGTGCGCGACTACCGCAGCCTGCGCGCCGCCAACGTGATCGGCACGCGCGAGGCGCTCCGCCTGGCCGCGGCGGTGCGCCCCAAGCCGCTGCACCACGTGTCGACGCTCGCCGTGGCCCCGGGCATCGCGGCGAGCCCCGAGGTCGCGGAGGCGTTCGTGCCGCCGCACCCCGGCCTGCGCGACGGCTACCAGCAGAGCAAGTGGGCGGCCGAGCGCCTGGTGCAGCAGGCCGCGGAGCGCGGGCTGCCGGTCGCCGTGTACCGCCTGGGCCGCGTCGTCGGCGCGCCCGACACCGGCGTCGTCAACGAGCAGGATCTGGTCTTCCGGCTGCTGCGGGCCGGCATCCCCGCCGGCGTCCTGCCCGATCTCGACGTGAGGGAGGTGTGGACGCCCGTCGACTACGTCGGGCGCGCGATCGTGCGGCTCTCGCTTACCACGCTTACCGCGCAGACCACGGGCGCCGTGGTCAACGTCGCCCCTGCGCCCGAGGTCCGGCTGACGGAGCTCTTCGACTGGGCGCGCGACTACGGCTATCCGGTCGAGCGGCGCCCGGTCGCGGCGTGGCGCGCGCGGCTGAAGGACGGCGCCGACGCCGCGGACAGCGCCACGCTCGCGTTCTTCGATCTGCAGTCGGCCCCGGCCGACGGAGAGGCGACCTTCGGCATCGGGCGCGTGCGCTGCGACAACCTGGAGCGCGGCCTGGCCGGCACCGGCATCACGTGCCCGTCGATCGATCGCGCGCTCCTCTACCGCTACCTCGATCGCTGCGTCGAGGAAGGCCTCCTGCCGCCCCCTTCCAGCGCGGCGCGGCGAGCGCCGCGCCCCTCATGACACCGGCTCACGGACGAGAACCTCTAGCCAGAGAGAACGACCACGATGACCACACAGACGATCGACCCACGGGACAGGAAGCAGGGAGGCGGCGCGCCGCAAGGCGCCGCGGAGGGGCTCCGGCTCGACCGCTCGAACGCGCTGCTCGCCGAGGCGCGCCGGCTCATCCCCGGCGTCACGCAGTCGCTCATGAAGCGGCCGGAGATGTTCGCGCTCGGCTCGTTCCCCGTGTACCTCGAGGGCGGCGAGGGCGCGCTGGTGCGCGACGTCGATGGCAACCAGTACATCGACTACATCTGCGGGCTCGGGGCGAACACGCTGGGGCACAACCACCCGGCGGTCGTCGACGCCATCCGGCGTCGGCTCGACAGGGGCATCCTTCACTCGCTGCCGACGGAGGTCGAGGTCACCGCCACGCAGGACCTCGTCGCGATGACCCCGGGCGCCGAGATGGCCCGCTTCTTCAAGACCGGCGCGGACGCGACGTCGGCGGCCATCCGGCTCGCCCGCCACGTGACCGGCAGGGAGAAGGTCGTCACCATCGGCTACAACGGCTGGCACGATCACTTCATGTTCGACACCCCGGGCGTCCCGGCGGTGCTGCGCGAGTACACCCACCGCATGCCGCTCATGGCCGAGGCCGACGAGCAGCCGCTGCTCGATCTCATCGCGAGCAAGGGCCCGGAGCTCGCGCTCGTGCTGCTCTCGCTGCCCTACAAGCGGTGCGTCTCGGCGGAGTACCTGCGCGAGGTGCGCGAGGCGTGCCGCGCCCAGGGCGTGCTGTTCGTCCTCGACGAGGTCGTCACCGGGTTCCGGCTCGCGCGCGGCGGCGCGCAGGAGTACTACCAGATCGAGGCCGATTTCGTCTGCTTCTCGAAGGGCATCGCCGCGGGCATGCCGCTGTCGGCGATCGCCGGGCCGCGCCAGGTGATGAGCCGGCTCTCGGAGCTCCAGGTGTCGACGACGTTCGGCGGCGAGATGCTCTCGCTCGAGGTCTGCAGGGCGGCGCTGCGCGAGTACCGCGAGACCGACACCATCGCGAAGGTCGCCGCGCTCGGGAAGCGGCTCCGCGAGGGCATCAACCGGCGCGCGGAGCAAGGCGGCTTCCCGCTGCGCGTCGTGGGGTACGACGCGATCCCCTTCTTCCTCATGGCCGAGGATCTGGCCGTCCACACGAAGCGCATGGAGCCGTTCGTCGGCGCGATGGCGAGGCGCGGCGTCCTGCTGCGGCGCGACGTCAACTTCCTCTGCGGCGCGCACACCGAGGCGCAGATCGATCACACGATCGACGCGGCGCACGACGCGCTGCTCGAGCTGGCGAGCCGCGGCGTGATCGAGCGCGGCGCGGGCGCGAAGGCCCAGAGCTGAGCCCACGGTCGTGCAGAACGCTCGCTCCGAACGGACCCTCCTGTTCCTCATCGCCGCGGTCCAGTTCGTCAACCTGCTCGACTTCATGGTCGTCATGCCGCTCGGGCCGGACTTCGCGGTCGCGCTCGGCATCCCGATGTCCGACATCGGCCTGATCGGCGGCAGCTACACCGCGGCGGCGGCGGTCTCGGGGGTCGCCGGCGCGTTCTTCCTGGACCGCTTCGACCGGCGCAGCGCGCTCGCCGTCGCGATGCTCGGCCTCGTCCTCGGCACGGCCGCTGGCGGCCTCGCCACCGGCCTGCCGAGCCTCCTCGCGGCGCGCGTGCTCGCCGGGGCCTTCGGGGGGCCCGCGACCTCGATCGCGTTCTCCATCGTCGCGGACGCGATCCCGCCGGAGCGGCGCGGCAAGGCGATGGGCGTCGTGATGGGCGCCTACTCCCTGGCCGCGGTGCTCGGGGTGCCGGCCGGCCTCGAGCTCGCGCGGCGCGGCGGCTTCCAGGCGCCGTTCTTCGCCGTCGCGGCGCTCGGGCTCACCGTCGCGGGGCTCGCGCTGCGGCTGCTCCCCTCGATGCGCGGCCACCTCGCCGGGGCGCGGGCGCGCGCCGAGGAGGACGCCCTGCGCGAGCTCCGCGCGCTCGTCGGCCGCCCGCTCGTGCTGCTCTCGTACGCGGCGACAGCGGTCATGACGATGGCGTCGTTCCTCGTCATCCCGAACATCTCGGCCTACGTGCAGCACAACCTCGGCTATCCGCGCGAGCGGCTCGGCCTGCTCTACCTCGCGGGCGGCGCGCTCACCTTCGTCGTGATGCGCACCGCGGGCGCGCTGATCGATCGCATCGGCGCGTTCCGCACGAGCCTGGTCGGGGCGGCGATGCTCGTGGCCGTCCTCTATGCCGGGTTCCACTCGTACGTGCCGGGGCTGCCCGTGCTCGTCGTCTTCGTCGCCTTCATGACCGGGACGGCGATCCGCAACATCTCCCACAGCACGCTCGCCTCGAAGGTCCCGCTCCCCTCCGAGCGGGCGCGCTTCGGATCCATCCAGTCGGCCGTGGATCACCTCTCGTCGGCGCTCGCCGCGTTCCTCGCGGCCAGGATGCTGCACGAGCTCCCCGACCAGCGCCTCGACGGCATGGGCGCGGTGGCCGCGCTGGCGATCGCCTTCACGCTCGCGTCGTCGTGCTTGATCTTCCTGATCGAGCGACACGTCGCCCTCGGCGCGTCGAGCAGCGCCGGCGCTGAGCGCGCGCTGGAGGGCCGGGGCTAGTCGACGAGCGCGGGAGTCCAGAGAGCGCGCATCCAGCCGGGCGCCCCTCACCTGACTGACCTGGTTTCCATCTCCGATTCCCCTCGGTGGGAACAACAACCCACCGGGGGCACCTCCCCTTCTGATGCTGGAGAAAAGCTCCAGGGGGTCGGCTTGCACGGCCGCTCTTCACATGCTCTTTGTCGGTGACCTCATCAATGGTGTCCCCGTCTCTCGTCCCGCGCCTCGCGGGATGCCTTGGCTGCCTCGTCGCGGCCCTCGTCCCACGCATCGTCGTCGCCGTCATCCCGGCCGAAGCCTCGCCTCCTCCGGTCGCGGCCGTCGCGCCGATCACCGAGGTCTCGCCCCGCGCGAAGGGCGCGCCTGAGCCCCTCATCGACGGCGCCGCGCGCTCCGTCGTCGCCGTGGCCGTGTCGCATCGCGATCCCCGGGGCGGCGAGCGACGCGTGAGCCTGTGCAGCGGCGCGCTCGTCGAGCCGAACCTCGTCTTGACCGCGCGTCACTGCATCTCGCGCAACCTGACCGCGGCCCCTCGCTGCGATCGCTCGGGCCGGTCGCACAACGGCGATCACGTCGGCGGAGACATCGATCCTTCCGAGATCGCCATTTACACCGGGGACCATATCGATGTCTCCCGCGACGCCGCGCGGGCGCGCGCCGTGGCCACGCTGCACGGGAAAGAGCGCGTCCTCTGCGACGCGGACATCGCCTATCTGGTGCTCGATCGGCCCCTCACCGACGTGGCGCTCCTGCGGATGCGCGAGGTCGGGGCGCTCGATCCAGGCGACAGCGTGGTCGCCGTCGGGTACGGCGGCGGAGCGTCCAACCGGCTCGGCGTCCGCGCCGCGCGCGGTCCGCGCCTCGTCGCCGCCGTCGGGCCCCGCGCCGATCCGGCGACCGGCAAGGTCCTCGGTCCGCGCGAGTTCGAGATCGAGGGGGCGACCTGCGCCGGCGACTCGGGAGGTCCGGTGATCGACGCCGACCGCGGCGACGTGGTGGGCATCACGTCGCGAGGCGCGGGGTGCACCGCGGCTGGCAACCACGTTTATACGCGCACGGACGCCTTCGCCGCGCTGACGGCCGAGGCCCGCACGGCCGCGCTCGCACGACGCTGAGCGCCGCGCGCCATCGCGCCGGCTCGCCTCGCCGAGCGCGAGGGGCAGGACGCGGCAGGAGCAGGCCGTGTGCAGCCGCGGCACAGCGCGCGACGCGCGGGCGTGCCGGCACGTCGCTCGCATCGCGCGGAGTCAACGGAAGACAGACACGGGATCGACGCTCATGCGGGCAGGGTCGCGTGCGCGACGACGCTGCTTCGCCCGCGCCGATGATCACTTCCCGGAGGGATCGGAACCATGTCGTTGCTGGACACCACCAGGGGCTTCTTGACGCCCGAGCTCATCTCGGCCGCAACGAAGGGGCTGGGCCTGAGCGATGAATCGCCGACGAACGTGCGCGGCGCCGCGGAGAGCTCGGTGCCGACGCTGCTCGCCGGAATGGCTCAGGTCGCCTCTTCGGAGAGCGGCGCAGCGCAGCTGTTCAGGATGATCACCGAGCGGGACTACGAAGGTCTGCTCGGGAGAGCAGGGCCCCTCCGCGCCGAGCAGGCCGAGGAGCTCTCGCGCCATGGGCAGTCGATGATCGCCCGCCTGTTCGGCGACCGCGCGAGCGGGATGATCGATCTCATCTCCCGCTCCTCCGGCGCAGAGCAGCGGTGCTCGACCGCGATGCTCGGCCTGGTCGCTCCGATCGTCGCGTGCGTGCTCGGCCGCGAGGTGAGGTCGAGAGGGCTGACCGCGCGAGGGCTCGCCGATCTGCTCTCTCATCACAAGCAAGCCTTCAAGGACGATCCGCGCGCCCCGGCGGGCCTCGCTGGATTCCTCGCTCCCTCCATGGCGGCGAGCGCTCCTTTCGTCGCGGCGGCGGCGCGCGAACGGCCGCATGATGCGGTATCACCCGTCCCGTCCCGAACGACGGAGTCGTCAACCCCGCTTCCCTCGCGTGAAGGGCCTGCCCGTCAACGTCAGACGCGAGAATGGCTGCTCCCGACCTTGCTGGCCGCGGCGGTGCTCGGAGGCCTCTGGGCGTTCGTCCGCGAACGCAGGCCGGAGCGCACCGCCGCCGAGCCCACGCACGAAGCCCCGATCGCGGCGGCTCCGAGGGACGATCTCGCTCAGCCCGCCGCGCCGCCGCCGCAGGTCGAGGCGCCGCGCGCCGAGGCGCCCACGGCCGCCGCGCCCGGCGAGGCGCCCCCCAGCGCGCCGGAGATCGTCGAGCAGCTCAGGATCACGGCCGGCGAGATGACGCTCCCGGGCGGCAAGGTCCTCTCCGTCGACGAGCACGGCTCCGAGGCGGAGATCGCGCGGTACCTCGACGCCGGAGCCGCGGATGGCCCCAAGCGCTTCTCGATGGAAGGCGTGAGCTTCCGCTTCGGGACCACGGAGTTGACCGAAGCTTCGCGGCCGAAGCTCGAAGCGCTGGCCGTCATCCTCGACGCCTATCCCTCCGCGCGGGTGCGCATCGAAGGGCACACCGACGCCGTGGGCGGCGCCGAGGGGAACAGATCGCTGTCGCTGGCGCGAGCCCAGGCGGTGCGCAACGAGCTCACCGCGCGACAGATCGCTCCCCATCGCATCGAGGTGGCCGGGATGGGCGCCGAGCAACCGGTGGCGTCGAACGACACCGCCGGCGGACGCGCGCAGAACCGCCGGATCGACGTCATGGTCCTGAGCCTCTGAAGCGGCGACTCACCCTTCTGCGCCAGGAGCAAGGTACCGGCGCCGGCCTGCGGAAGCAGGGTACCGGCGCCGGCGAAAGGCCGGCGCATGGCCGCTCGGCTCTTACGTGTGCACTCTCGGGAGGACTTGCTCGAGGACGCCGACGGCGCCGTTGTCCTTCTCCACGTGGAAGCGGACCACCAGGTTGTTGTTCTTGTCCCAGTCGTCTGCTCCGTCGCTCGGATCGAGGATCGCAAAGTTGCGATGCGTGACGCAGTACCTGTGTTCGGACCCCGAGATCTCCCGGAGGAACCCCTTGATGTCGCCGTTGAACAGGTTCTGACTGCCGCCGTTCGTCAGCAGCGAGAGGATGATGCGGGACATCCCCTTGGGGGCAGGGCGCGCGATGCCGGACGCGGTCACCTGATAGAGGCGCGGTCGCGAGCGCGGCTGCCCGAATCCGAGGACCGTGTCGATGTGCGCCATCGTGCCCACGTGGATGTCGCCGCCCATGAGCGTCACCTGGGTGCGAGGGCTGAAGCCGGCGAAATTCATGAGAGACATCAGGAAACGCCTGCATTCGTTCTGGTTGTTGGAGGCAGCCCAGCCGTCCCGGATGTCATCGACGGAGGCCATGTTGAACGTGTTCGTGAGCGCCTCCGCGGCCGCGAGCGGCAGGTAGACGACGGGCGTGCCGACCACGACGAAGAGGTGCCTGAGATCGAGCGCCGCGAGCTCGTTGAGCCTGAGCTCGAGGTCGTCGAGCTGTTGCTTGCCGAGGATCGTCCCGTTCTTCCACGAGCGCTGCGACCGCCCATCGACCGCGAGGATGGCGACGTCGCCGTGCTTCGCGATCCAGCCGAACCCCGAGCTGCTCAAGCGGTCCCTCGGGCTCAGCGCCGCCTGAAACTCCTTGAACGCCTGCTCCGCGGCCCTGTAGCGCTCCACGGCCGGCGGGGAGCCGTCGTTGTTGTTCGACCCCCACCCATCGTAGATCTCGTGGTCGTCCCACATCATGACGTTCGGACAGCTCCCGAGGACCGCCGCCACGTCAGGGTGCGACCACGTGTGCACGTAGTGCCTGCGGTACGCGGCGGTGCGCCCCTCCGAGGCCGACCAGCCCGTGGGATCACCGTCGCCGTAGATCTGGTCACCGGCGTGAACCAAAAGGTTCACCTTGCCTTCGTCCACGAGGGCCTTGAGCGCCCGCCACATCGCCCCGCGCCTCTCCTTGGGAAACTCGTGGTTATCGATGTCGTTGCAGCTCACGAGGCCGATTCGAATCGGCCCGTTCGTGACGGTGCGGAAGGCGGAGCCGTTGATGCTCAGGTTGTCCGCGGGTGTGGGGAGCGGGTCTCCTGCGTCGTGCTCCACGATGCCATAACGAACCCTCTCGCCGCTCAGCCCGCTCAGCTCGAACGTGGCGAGCCCGAAGGGCGGCGCGCTGCTGATCGGCACGTCGAGCGTGCGAACGCCGTTGTCGTCCGCGAACGCCAGCCTCGCCCTCCCCTTGGGCCTCTCGAAGACGGCCAAGATCCTGCTGGTTGTCTGCGTCGTGTGTCCGATGACTGCGCTTTTGAACGCCATGGTCCGCCTCTCTGGCGAGAGCTCGTCAGGCTGAGGGAAGAGGCGCCGTGGTCCTGGCGGGCACTCTCCCCTATGTTTCGTCGCGGGCGGCCGGACGCAAGTTTTTCGGCTCGCTCGAGGCGCTCGCGAGAGGGGCGAGGCGTCGGGCCAGAGGCGCTCTCCGCTCGTGCTCACGGCGTGGGGGGCGGCAGCGCGGCGTCGGCGGGCGCGACGCCGGCGGCGACCACGGGGTAGCCCTGGCCCGCCGCCGACCTCGTAGAACAGGCGCAGCGAGCCGTCGGGCAGGCGGACCACGCCGGGGCCCCTCGGGATCGCGCCGCGCTCCCCGCCGTCGCCGTCAGCGCTCGGCGCGGTCACCAGATCTGCATGCCAGATGACACTACGTGTGCCCCGACGTTTACAGATCTGCATGCCAAATGACACTACGTGTGTACCGATGTTTACAGATCTGCATGCCAAATGACACTACATGTGTGCCGAATCTATCACCACGGCATCCTGCGCCCGGGGGGCTGCCACCTCCCCCGCTCGCCGAGAGGTTGACTGCACGGGACAGCTGGAAACGATGGCGCCATGGCACGCACGGCTCCGGTTCCGAACATCCCTGCGATACCTGGCATGAACCCCGGCACGTGGATCCTCGGCGGAGACGGCGGCGGGGGTGGCGGCAGCGGGCGCGGAGGCCGGGGGCGCGGAGGCGGGCAAGGCGCGAACGGGAGCGGTGACGGCGAGGGGGCGCAGGGCGGCGGCAAGAACGCCGGCTCCTGCGGTCCGGGCAGCGGCGGGGGCTGTCCGAACCCCTCGCACGGGCGCGGTGGGGGCACGTCGGCGGGGGATCCCATCGACCCCGTGACCGGGCGCGTCTACACGGCCAAGGTCGTCGATCTAGCGCTGCCGGGGCCCATCCCGCTGTTCATCGAACGGAGCTACTCGTCGGAGACGCGCGACGTCGATCTGGGCCTCGGGTTCGGCTGGAGCCATTCGCTGGCCTGGACCATCGAGGAGCGGAGGAGGACGCTCCGGGTGCTCGAGCCGAACGCCGCGCCGACGACGGCTGCGGTGCCCGAGCCGGGACGCCCCGTCGCCCTCCCCTGCGGCCGGCTGACGCGGCACGAGGCGGGCTACACGCTCGAGGCGGGAGGGCTCTTGTACGTGCTCGGCGAGCAGCAGGAGAGCTCCTGGCTCCTGTCGCGCATCGTCGATCGCTACGGCAACGAGGTGCGCCTGGCGTACGAGGGGAAGCGCCTATCGCACGTGTTCGACAGCGCAGGGCGGGTCGTCCGCGTCCGCCGGCACGCGGACGGCAGGGTCGCTGCCTTCGAGGTGAAGAACGCGTCGGCGCAGGGGCGATGGACCTCGTTTCGCACGTACCGGTACGGCGAGCGGGGTGATCTCGTGGCCGCGATCGACGCGGCCGGCCACGAGCATCGGTACGAGTACGACGAGGAGCACCGGCTGATCCGGCGCCGGGAGCCCGGGGGGCTCGTCGCGCAATTTCGTTACGACGACCGGGGCCGCTGCGTCGAGACGTGGTGCGAGCGACCCGGCAACGACGCGCTCGACCGCGAGCTGCCTGACACCTTGGATGACGGCGAGACCAGGGCGAAGGGGTTCTGCCATGTCAAGATCGAGGATCACGGCGTCTTCACCGAGGTGATCACCTCGCGGTCGAAGCGGCGCATCGAGGGCAATCCCCTGGACAAGGCGGACAAGGTCGTGTGGCAGGGGGGCTGCACTCGTACCGGTTCGACGCCGCGGGCAACGTGCTCGAGTACCGCGACGCCCTCGGGCATGCGTGGCGCTGCGAGCGCGACGCGATCGGGCGGCTGCGCGCAGTGGTGGATCCGATGGGCGCGAAGACGGACTACGCCTACGACGAGCTGGGCGGCATCGCCGAGGTGCGGGACGCGCTCGGAGGGGTCGCCCGCTACGAGCGGAACGCGCAAGGGGATGTCGCTGAGGTGTCCGACGAGCTCGGGCTCGTGGCGGCGTTCCGCTACGACAAACGCGGCCTGCTCGTCGAGGCGACCCTCCCGAACGGCGGCGTGACCCGGATGGTGTACGACGCGCTCGGCAACCGCGTGACCGTGATCGAGCCCGACGGGTCAACGCGGCGGATTCGGTATGATTTCCTGGGTCGGGTGACGGGCTTCGTGGACGAGCGGGGGCTCGAGACCATCTACGCCTACGACGCGAGCGGGCGGCTCGTGTCCGTGCGGCGGCCGAGCGGAGCGACCGAGCGCTACGATCACGACGCCGACGGTCGCCTCTCGCGCATCGTCGACGCCGACGGGCGCGTGACCACGCTGCGCTGGGGAGGGATCGGCGTCGTGACCGAGGTGGTCCGGCCCGATGGCAGCTCGGTGCGGTACTTCCACGATCGCGAGCAGGATCTCGTGCGCGTGGTGAACGAGGCCGGCGATGAGCACCGGTACGTGCGTCGGGGAGAGGGGCGCATCGTCGAGGAGCAGACGTTCGATGGACGCCGGATCATCTACCGCCATGACGCGATGGGTCGGATCACCGAGATCCGGGACGGCGCGGGTCACGTGGAGCTCGTCTACGACGCGTGCGGGCGGCTCATCGAGCGCAGCTTCTCGGACGGGCGAAGGGACAAGATCGCTTATGACCCGCTCGGCCGGATGGAGTACGTGACGAGCGGAGAGGTCAGCTGCGAGTACACGCGTGACGCGCGCGGGCGCGTGGTGCGCGAGACGGTCGCGCGCGGCAACCAGCGGACGATGACGGAGACGGCGTACGACGCCCTCGGTAACGCGGTGCGGACGGCGGGTCCGTTCGGGACCATGGACATCGCGCGCGACGCGGCGGGGCGGGCGGTCGAGGTCGTGCTGGGCGCGGCGGGGGTGCTGCGCCTGGCCTACGATCCGGCGGGCAACCTGGTGGAGCGAACGCTGCCGGCAGGCGGACGCATCGCCAAGGACGTGACACCGGATGGGCTCATCGCGGGGGTAAGTGTGATGAGCCCGCAGGCAGGGCCGGTGGTGCGGACGGGCGAGCCTGCGTGGGTGGGGCCGCTGCCCCTCGGGGTGACCTTCGCGCAGAGCTACGGGTGGTCGCCGGCGGGGCTGCTCCAGGCGGTGGGCGAGGCGACGCGAGGGAGCCATGTGGAGATCCCGCGCGACGCGAACGGGATGACCGTGGCGCGCCAGCGGACCGAGGGGGCACGACGGGAGGAGATGGAGCGCTTCAGCCACGGACCGGGCGGAGAGCTGTACGAGGGCGCAGCGCAGCGGCAGTACGCGCCCGGCGGGCGGCTCGTGGCGCGCGGAGAGGTGACGTTCGCGTATGACGAGCGAGGGCGCATGACGAGCAAGGCCGCCGCTGACGGCCGCTCGTGGCGCTTCGACTGGGGCGACGACAACCTGCTCCAGGCGGTGCGGCTGCCGGACGGGCGGGTGGTCCGCTTCGTGTACGACCCGTTCGCGCGGCGGCTCGAGAAGCGGGTGGAGAGGGCTGGCGCCGTGGAGAGCATCACGCGGTACGCCTGGAGCGGAGACGCGATGGTGCACGAGGTCCGCGAGCGCGCGCCGGCGAGCGGGGCTCCGGTCGTGGAGGAGCGCGTGTACGCGGTGCTGCCAGGGGCCTCGCTGCCGCTGGCCGACCTCGTGCGGCGGGGCGATCATGACGAGGTCCGGTACTATGTCGACGCGCCGAGCGGGATGCCGGAGGCGCTCGTGGCGGAGGATGGCCGGCTCGTCGGCACGCTGGAAGCGTCGCTGTTCGGGAGGGTCGAAGACGAGCGGGCGGGACTGACGCCGGTCAGGTTCCCGGGGCAGTACGCGGACGAAGAGACGGGGCTCCACTACAACAGGCACCGCTACTACGATCCGGAGACGGGGCAGTACCTGAGCCCGGAGCCGATCCGGCTGGAGGGGAGCCTGCGAACCTATGCGTACGCGGAGGGAAGGCCGACGGAGGCCTTCGATTTGGATGGCCTCGCAGCGCAGTCGGTGCTCTACGGCCCGGGCCCGGCGGGCAGTCGCCCGGTCCTCGGTCGAGGGGAGAGCGGTGCCAGCCTGGACGACCTGCATCCTGCCGTACGCGCTGCGTTGCCTCCGAACGATGCGAATACCGCAAGGCAGAACGATTCGCGCGGGCGATGCGCTGAGCCGCACGCGCTGAGCAACTACCTGAACGAGTGGGAGTGGAACGGGACTCCGCCATCCCAACGGTCCGGAACTCCACCGAGGTCATGTCGTCCGGGGGATCCGGGATGGCAGCAGAACCTGGGCAGCGCGTTAAGCGGAATCGACACGAATGACGGGATCGTGAGCGGACGTAGGATAGACCAATCCAATCCAGGCGGTGAGAAGCGGTGGCCCGCCTGCGAGAATTGCAGTCAGATGATCCCGCGGCTTTATACGCTCGCCGGGATGACTCCGCCGAACAATGTGGTCGCAACGGGAACAGCGGGCGGCCATACAGGGCCGGTGTTCAATCCTCCCACATCCTTCACCAACAACCCGGCAAACGCAGCGTATTTCAACAACGCGGCCCCTCCGCCCGGAGGCCCGAGCGCGTTGGGCACCTGGGAGCATCGGAATGGCCAGTGGACGCGGATCCGCTGATCGCCACGGGAACCACGATGACAATCGGCGACCTAGAAGAATTCACCCCTTCGCTCCTCTCCTGGATCCAGCGCCATGCCAAATTCAGCCGCTCGTGGGACGAGCTCCTGCTGCGCAGGTTCCTTGAAGAACGCGGCGTGCCTTGCTCCGAGATCCTCGTTACTTGGGAGCGCGCTCTTCATGCACTCGGCGGGGGAGGATCTCTGAGCTCCCCTTATCTGCTCGAGCTGGCAGACACGTGCTTCGGGACCGTGGCCACGGGCGCCGCGCAGGCGACGCTTCCCGGAGACGGCCGGACGGTCGTGATCATAGGCCGCTTCGTCGGGGGCGGCGCGCTCGGGATGGACGAGCGCGGGAGACTCTTCAGCATCCGCGGAGACATGTGGATTCCTCTAGCCGAGCACCCGGCCACCTACCTGGCGAGGCTCGCGCTCGCTGGTATGGCTGAGGAAGACCAGCGATTGCACGTCGTCCTCCTGGAACGCGAGAAAATCGAGCTGCTGGCGGAGCGACTCGGCGTCCTCGGGATCGCCGCGGCGAGCGATGGGCTTCAACGCTTCTGGCAATCGGGCGCGATCCTCCTTTACGAGGGTGATCTCGATGCCCCCGCTGCCTCCGCCGTACACGCTCTCGCACGCCTATCCGATGCCAAGCGCGTCATCGATGCGTGCTGCGCGCTCGGCCTCTCGGGCGCCCTCGTACATGGCCCGCAGGCGCCGACAATCGCCCCTCTCGTGCGCGAACCGGACGGATGCCCTAATTCCAGCTGGTTTCGCTACCGGCCCCGCTTCGGTCGTGGCGACGGCTGGGTGGCCTGGGTCGATGGCAGCGATCATGCCGCCGTCGAAGAAGTCTGCATCATCGATGGATATCGGATAAGCGAGATGGAATGGCCGAGCGGGCGCGCCGTCGAGCACGTAGCGCCCTGGGTCGAAGGTCTGCCTGATGAGGATGAGGCACGGCTCCTCCGGCTTGGGTTTCGGCGCGATCTGCGGCGCACGTGCCATGTCGAGGAGCTCGACGCGCTCCTCGAGCGCCATGGGCTGCCGTCGACTCCGACGGTGCGTGCGCTCGAGCTCCGGCTCGGAGGGCTCCGATGTCCCCTGCGCGAGGGGGCCGCATCGCTGTCCTTCGGTGCGTTCCAGGTGCTGGCATTCGAGAGAGAGGCCCAGGACCATGCGCTATGGGCAAAGGACAGCGCCACGCTCGAGGACGGCACCGAATGGCCGCGCGTACGCTTCAACGGCGCGCAGCTCGTGCCGGTCGGCAGCGACATCGAAGCAACACTCTACATGAATCCCGCGGGCGCTCTCCTTCGGCACGATTGGATACTGGACGAAATGGACACGCTGGACGAGACCCCGATGGACTACCTCCATCGCAGGCTTCTCTCGCTCGAGTCATCGTGACGAGGTCAGCACGCCGCCGTCACCGTCGCCCCCAGGTCACGCCCTCCTGCAGCGGCACCGGGGACCTCTCGTAGACGTAGCCCGCGCCGAGCGGGATCTCGACCGCGCGGCGCTCGCCCTGCCCGGCCACCTTGCGCAGGCCCCCCGCCGGAAGCCGAGCACGTCCTCCGGCGACGCCTGCGCCGCGCCCGCCCTGCACGAGGGCGAGCCCCGCCGAAAGGAACGGCGCGACCCCGCGCCCCCTCCGGCGGATCCCGCGAAACATGCGCGCGCGGCCGTAGACTGGGCCGCCCTGGCGCGCTAGTCGGTATCCGCCGTGGATCCCAGCCCTCGAAGCAGCCCGGACGAACGCCGCCCCCGCCTCGCGCTCCAGGCCGTGCTGCCGGAGGAGCTCGCCGGCGCGTGCGGCATCGACCTCACCGACGCGCGCCGCATCGTCTCCCTGGCGCACCGCCTCGGCGAGCTGCCCGCCCGCGCGCCCGCGACCGTCCGGCGCGCCGCGCTCGACGCGGCGCGCTCGGCGGGCGAGATCAGGACGCTCGCGCTCGTCGAGCGGCGCGCGAGCGCCGAGGATCCGTTCGTGAAGTACGCCTTCCGCCTCGAGGACGGCGCGACGGTCGAGTCGGTGCGCATCCCGCTCGAGCGGCCGGGCCGGTACTCGGCGTGCGTGAGCTCGCAGGTCGGCTGCGCGCTCGCGTGCGCGTTCTGCGCCACCGGACGCATGGGCCTCACGCGCAACCTGGAGGCCTGGGAGATCGTCGAGCAGGTGCGGCTCATCCGCCGCGATCTCGACGCCACCGTAGGCGGCGGCGCGCGCGTCCATGGAGTGCTGTTCCAGGGCATGGGCGAGCCGCTCGCCAACGCCGACCGGGTCATCCAGGCGATCCGGGTGCTCTCCGAGCCGAGCGCGCAGGCCATCGACATGCGCAACATCACCGTCTGTACGGCGGGGCTCCCGTCCGGCATCCGGCGGCTCGCGGCCGAGGTCCCCGCGGTCCGGCTCGGCCTGTCGCTCGGCTCGGTGCGCCCCGGCAAGCGGCGCCTGCTCATGCCGATCGACGGCGCGCACCCGCTCGAGGAGGTCCTCGCGGCCGTGGGCGAGCACGCGCGCGCGAGCGGGCACGCGCCGATGTGGGCGTACACGCTCCTCGCGGACCAGAACGACACGAACGAGGACGCCGCGTGCCTGGCCGCGCTCGCCCGCGGCTTCGCGGCGCAGCACGGCATCTCTCCCCGGCTCAGCCTCATCCCCTACAACGCGATCGGCGCGCCCGGCGATCCCCTGCCCTCGCCGGACGGCGGCGATGAACGCGGCGCGTCGGCCGATCCGTTCGTGCGCTCGGCGCGGCTCGACGCCTTCCGCGCGGTCCTCTCCGCCGCCGGCGTCGGCTCGATCGTGCGCTACTCGGGCGGGGGCGACGTCGGCGCGGCGTGCGGGCAGCTAGCGCGGCCTTCGGCGGAGGCGCCGCGGCCGGGCGGCCGCCGGGCGCCGCCCCGCGCCGGGGCGACCGCGGGCGCAGCCGACGTCGGGCCGAGCGCGCCGCCCAGGCCAGCGTGAGCGTCGCTATGGATCCCTGCTCCCACGCGCGCTAGCTTGCGCGCGTGTTCGGCTTCAGCTTCGGCGAAATCATGGTGCTCGCCATCGTGGGCATCATCGTGGTCGGTCCCCGGCGGTTGCCTGCGATGATGCGGTCGGCGGGGAGCTGGATCGCCAAGCTCCGCCGCTTGAGCACGGAGCTCCGGACGCAGAGCGGCATCGACGATCTGATCCGCCAGGAGGGGCTCGAGCGCGAGCTCCGCGAGCTCCGCGCCCTGTCGCGGGTCAACGTGATCGAGACGCTGGTGAACCCCGTCGTCGGCGCCGTGACCGCCGGTACGATCGCCTCGTCCACGCCGCGCGTGAGGCCGCCGGATCCCGAGCCGCCGCCGCCGCCCGTCGTGCAGCCGCCCCGCGAGCGCGAGTACCCCGTCCTCGGCTGCGACGCCTACGGAGTGACGCTGGACGCGGCCCCGGACGGCGCCGCCGGCCTGCCGGTCGCACCGGAAAGCGCGGCCCCCACGGAGACCGCGAGTGCGGCGGACGCCACGATCGGCGTCGAGTCCGCCGCGGCGACAGCGACCGCGACCGCGACCGCAGAGATCGCCGCGGCGACAGTGCCCGTGGCCGCAGAGACCGCCGCGGCGACAGCGCCCGTGGCCGCAGAGACCACCGCGGCGACAGCGACCGCGACCGCAGAGACCGCCGCGGCGACGCAGGGCGTGGCGACCGGAAACGGAGCGACGTGATGAGCCAGGAGCAGGCGGCGGCGGTGAAGAGCGGCTCCCCGGGGGCGGAGGGCGCGCCGAGCGACGCCGCGGAGGATCCGGGCGAAGACAAGCCGATGTCGTTCTGGGAGCACCTCGACGAGCTGAGAAAGCGGCTCGTCCGGAGCATCCTTGTCTTCTTCGCGGCCTGCGTCGTGGGGTGGGAGGTACGCGAGGAGCTCTTGCACTTCCTGACCGTCCCGTTCGTGCAGGCGTGGCGGGAGCAGAGCCTGGCGGGCAACCCCTCGCTCCACTTCGGCGCGCCCGCGGCCGCGTTCGTCGCTTACTTCAAGCTGTCGATGATCGGCGGCGCGGCGATGGCCTCGCCGTTCATCTTCTACCAGCTGTGGGCGTTCGTCGCGCCCGGCCTCTACGCCAAAGAGAAGCGCTACGTCATCCCGTTCGTCCTGTTCTCGACGATCCTGTTCGTCGGCGGCGGCTGGTTCGGCTGGCGAGCGGCCTTCCCGATCTCGTTCGGTTACTTCCTCAGCCTGGCCGGCACGGTCGGCGGCGACGGGGTGACGATCACGCCGACCGTGATGATGGGCGACTACCTCGACTTCGTCGCCCAGCTCCTGCTCGGCTTCGGGATCATCTTCGAGATCCCGCTCATCGTGCTCTTCCTCTCCATCGCCGGCGTCATCAACTACATCCAGCTCATCCTGTTCGGCCGCTGGTTCGTGTTCGGCGCCTTCATCCTGGCGGCCGTCCTGACGCCGCCGGACATCACGAGCCAGCTCGTCATGGCCGTGCCGATGTGCCTCCTCTACGTGGTCTCGATCGGCCTCGCGTACGTCTTCGGCAAGCCGCCGACCGACGCCCAGCGCGCGGCGTACAAGGCGCGCAAGGAGAAGGAAGTCACCAAGGGCTGACGGGCGGCGCGGCGCCGGCCGGGCCGCCTGCGCTGCGTTGTCCGCGCGCCGTCCTCCGCGGCGGCGCGGCGCATCGCGGACCGCTGCGCTGCTCCTTCCGCGCGCCGTCCTCCGCGCGGCGTGGCGCACGGCAGACCGCTGCGCTGCTCCTTCCGCGCGCCGTCCTCCGCGGCGGCGCAGTCAGGCGGCGGGCGCGGCCGCCGCGGGCGCTGCCTTCCGGCTCCGCGCCACGTGGATCGCGACCGCGGCGCCGGCCATCGCGAGCCCGATGAGCTGCGACGTGGACAGGCCAACGAAGCCCCCGCGGTCGTCGGCGCGCACGAACTCGAGCACGAAGCGCCCGAGCGCGTAGAGGCCGAGGAACGTCGCGAAGACCTGCCCGTCGTACCGCTTCCGCCCGTGCACGTAGAGCAGGCAGATCGCCGCGATGGCGAACGACATCGCCGACTCGTAGATCTGCGTCGGGTGCACCGGGTGCGACGGCAGGCGCGGGCTCGTGAGCTCGAGCAGCTTGAACTGCGCGTCGCTCGCGGGGCTGTTCGGCGGGAACGAGAGCCCGAACGCCCCGTCGGTGCGCAGGCCGAAGCAGCAGCCGGCGAGCAGGCAGCCCATCCGGCCGAACCCGAGGCCCAGCGGCACGGCGAAGCCCGCCATGTCCGCCGCCTTCCAGAACGGGAACCGATCGCGCTTGAGCAGCCAGTACGCCATCGCCGACGCGCCCACGAAGCCGCCGTAGTACGTCAGGCCGCCCGCCCAGAACTTCGCCCACGCCAGGCAATCGCGCTCGACCGGGTGGCAGACCCCCTTCGCCGCGTCCCACACGCCGTGGTACCGCGACGCGCAGAGCGCCTGCTCGACCTTCCAGTCGACAAGCGACGGGTCGGTGCACAGGTGCACGTAATCCCAGAAGTATCCGTCGGCGACGACGTGGAGGAGCCTGCCGCCGACGACGCCCGCGAGCAGGCAGGCGAGCCCCAGGTCGACGATCACGTCCGGGTTCTCGCCGATCCGCCGCGCCCACAGCGCGCCGATGGCCGTCGCGAAGAGGAAGCCGGTCAGCAGCAGCAGGAAGTAGGCAGGGAAAGCGACGTCGAGCAGGCGGAACAGCTCGGGCCGCATGATCAGCCCGCGGACGCCTTCGCGCCGGACGCCTTCCCTGCGAGCTCGGGGCGGTGGGGGGAGAACATGTCGATCGCCATCAGCCCGACGCCCGCGACGATCGCGATGTCGGCCACGTTGAACGTCGGCCACACGAACGTCGAGGTGAGCCGGACCTGGATGAAGTCGATGACGTACCCGTAACGGATGCGGTCGACCAGGTTCCCGAGCGCACCGCCGAGCACGAGCGGCAGCCCCCACCTGAGCGCGGTCTGGGAGGGGTGGAGCTTGCGGTACAGCGAGACGATGAAGACGATCGCCGCGAGCGAGACCAGCAGGAAGAACGGGCGGCGGATCGCCTCGCTCTCGTCGCCCAGGATGCCCCACGCCCCGCCGTGGTTCTTCGCGAAGATCATGTTCAGGTGATCCTTGATCACCTCGATCTTCCGGAACGAGAGCGGCCGCGGCGCGGCGGTGAGGTCCGTGAGCGCCTGCGGCTCCAGCCGGTCCTTGGCCCACCACTTCGTGCCGAGATCGGCGGCCAGGGTGACGGCCGCGACGGCGATCAGGAACACGTACGACGGCCGGTAGGCGGGCTTCGTCGGTGCGACCACGTCGTCGGCGTCCCCCTCCTGCGAGGAGCCGCGCCCCTCGTGGTCGCGTTCGCCGGCGGAGGCCGGCGGCTCGCCGGCCGGCGTGTTCACGGACGCGGAGCGATGCGGCTCCGCATGGGCACCTTCGGTCTCAACGGGAGCGTCTCGCGGCGTCGCGTCTTCAGTCATGCGGAGCGCGTTCCTCTACGACAAACCGAGCGCTCCGGCAAAGGCTTCCCTCCGCAGGCGCCGCCGCGCGCGTCTTTCACGCCTCGCGCGTGTCACGTGACGTGCGTGACTTGCGCGCGCCGCACCGCGCCGCGCCGCCCCACGCGCCGTCTGCTCCGGCCGAGCCGCCCGCTCGCATCCTTCAGCTGGCCGGCGGCACAGGCGGAGGCGCTTCCGTCGATAGCGGAGGAGTGGGGTCGCCGCCCGCCGAGCCCTCCGAGGCGCCGCGCGCGTCTGGAGACGGCGCGCTCGCGCTGCGGGTCGCGACGATCATGTCCTTGGACATCAGGATGACCCCCGCGACGATCGCGATGTCCGCCACGTTGAACGTCGGCCAGTGATACTCCCGACCGCCGCGGATCACGTACATGTCGATGAAGTCGATGACCCAGCCGTAGCGGATCCGGTCGACCAGGTTGCCCATCGCGCCGCCGAGCGCCAGCGCGAGCCCCCACTTCATCCCCGTCTGGTCCCTGTGGACGCGCCGGTAGATCGAGAAGATGAAGACCATCGCCGCGGCGGAGACGAACAGGAAGAACGGCCGCCGCAGGCCGTCCGGGAGGCCGCGCAGGAAGCTCCAGGCGCCGCCGGGGTTCTGCGCGAAGATGAAATCGAGGTGGTCCGGGATGATCGTGAGGACCTTCGCGCCCGACCGCTTCGGGTCGAACCCGGTGAGGCGCGCGTGCGCCCACCCCTTCGTCACCAGGTCGGCGGCGCACGAGACGAGCGCCACGACGGCCAAGAAGCGGAGCGAGGCGCGCTCCTCGCTGGGGAGGTCGTCGGGAAGGTGCGCGACGGGCGACGCTTGCGGTGCGTCCGAGGACATCGTCCTCGCTTCTACGCGATGGCGTGGCACGGAGCAAACAGCCTCGAGCAGAGCGATGCCCGGCGGCGGTCGTCTTCTGCTCTTCCGTTCGTCCGTTCGTCCGTTCGTCCGTTTGCCCCCCTCGCGCCTTCCGGTTCCGTCTTCCGCTCTCGCCCGCGCCTCCTCCGCCGATCGCCGCGCCGGTTCACCGCTGGTTCAGGATCACCACCGGACGCTCCGGGGCGCGCGATCGCACCGGCGCCTTTTCCCGTCCGGGAGGATCGGTCGGACCGGCCGGGTCGACCGCCGGCGCCTCCCTCCTTCGCAGCGCGAGGTGCACCTCGCCGTACGCCTGGAGGGCCGCGCCGCGCTGCCGCTCCGTGGCCGCCGCGCGCCCCAGCGACTCGGCCAGCTGCGCCCGGCGCCCCGCGAGGTACGCGAGATCCCTCGCCTCGGCGAGCTCGCTCCCCCCGGCGAACGCCTGCTCAGCGCGCTCCATCGCCTCGGTGGCGCCGCGCAGGTCCGCGGGCGCGAGCTCTGCCGCCGCGCCCGCCCGGGCGCGTTCGTAGCTCTTCCTCGCCTCGATGAGCTCCTTCGGCGGGAGCGGGGCGCTCGCGCACCCCAGGAGACCGCCGACGAGCAGAATGGCCACTGTCCCGTGATTGGTTCGCATGATTCCGCGCCTCCTGTCCGCCAGCCCTAGCGGAGCTGCCGCTGGATGGATCCGACCTCCTCGAGCGCCTCGTGTGTGCGGGCCTGGGCCTGCGCCTCGCGCGTGAGGGCGAGCGCGAGCTCCGCGTCCGCCTGCGCGCGCAGGAGCATGCGCTGCGCCCGATCGGGCACGCCGTCGGCCGACAGCCTCGTCGCCCGCTGCACCTGCTCCCGGGCGAGGCGGAGGTGGGCTTCCGCCCGCGGGTCCTCGTCGGCTCCGACCTCCTCGGCGGCTCGAATCATCGCCTCCGACGCGCCGAGCCGCTCGCTGAAGCTTGGAGCGTACGCGGCGCACCCCGCCATCGACGCGCCGAAGAGCGTCAAGAACACTGCGTTTTTCATCTGCGACACCTCGTTGCCAGCCCCGGACGAGAGCTCGCCCGGAGAAGGCGGGTGAGAGAGCGGATGGGATCATCGACTCCGGATCTCCGTCGTCGATCGGCTCGTCCTCAGGCAACCAGCACACCAGGGCCGACGGCCTCGGGGCGGCGCCTGAGCGCGCACGCGAGAAGCGCCGCCCTGCGTCCGTCGGTGCAGAAGGAATCACGACGACGCTGAGACATCGCCTCACGCGCCGTATCCGCGCTTCCCATCGGTTGCGCGCAAACGAGCCATTCGCCGGAGCCCCCGTGTGCGTCGCTTGCGGCGACTGGACCACAGGAGAGCCCCAGACACCGGATCTCTTTCGAGGACGGGAGAGGCCCCCTCTCCGCTGTACGCCCGCCTGCCGCGGCAGCCCGCCGCGACCGCGTTCCGCGCCGGCCCGCCGCGCCCGCCTGCCGCGCCGATCCGCCGCGCCTGCCGCGCCGGCCCTTCACCCGCGCGCCGTCCTACCCTCACCCGCGCGCCGCCCTCCCCTCACCCGCGCGCCGCCCTCCGAGATCCCGGCCGCGCAGGCCAGCGCAGCGTCACGGCGGCCGACGTGTGCGTCGCGCCCGATCCGGTTGAGTGACACGGCGCATCTGTTTAGTATACCTGCGCCATGCCGTCGCCCCCTTGGAAGATCGAGACCGGCGTCGAGACCGTCATCTCGTCGTGGCTTGCCTCCGGCTACGTCCGCCCTTGTTTCACCGCGGATCGCGAGCTTCCGCCGGCCGACGCGCGCACCGCACCGATGCCCGACGCGCTCTCGCCGGCGCTCCGCGGCGCCCTGGAGCGGCGCGGCATCGATCGGCTCTACGACCACCAGGCGCGGGCCTTCGCGGCGGCCCGCGCGACGCCGGCGGGCCCGAGCGCCGCGGCGGAGCCGGCGCGGGCGGGGCGGCACGTGGTCGTCGCGACGCCCACCGCCAGCGGCAAGAGCCTCTGCTTCCATCTCCCGGTGCTCGACGCGCTCGCCGAGGGCGCCGCGTCGGGCCAGGGCGGCAGCGCGATCTACCTGTACCCCACCAAGGCGCTCGCCCGGGACCAGGAGGCCGGCCTGCACGCGCTCATCCGCGAGGCGGGGCTCACGATCCCGGCGATCGTGTACGACGGGGACACGCCGGGCGACGCCCGGCGGGCGGCGCGCGAGCGCAGCCCCATCGTGATGACCAACCCCGACATGCTCCACGCGGGGATCCTGCCGCACCACGCGCACTGGGCGCGGACGTTCCAGCGCCTGCGCTACGTCGTGCTGGACGAGCTCCACACCTACCGCGGCGTGTTCGGGTCGCACGTCGCCCACGTCCTCGCCCGGCTGCGCCGTGTCGCCGCGTTCCACGGATCGAGCCCGACCTTCCTCTGCGCGACGGCGACGATCGGCAACCCGCGGGCGCACGCCGCGCGCCTGCTGGGCGTCGCCGAGGACGAGCTCGAGCTCATCGACGAGTCAGGCGCCCCGCGGGGGCCGCGGCGCTTCTTCCTGTACAACCCGCCGGTGGTGAACGCGGAGCTCGGGGTGCGCGCCAGCACCCTGAAGAGCGCGGTGCGCCTCGCCGGGGATCTCGCCCGCGCCCGCGTGCCGACGCTGGTGTTCGGCCAGTCGCGCAACTCGGTCGAGATCATGCTGAAGTACCTGCGCGAGGGCGTCGGCAAGGAGATCGGGGCGGAGGACGCGATCATGGCGTACCGCGGCGGCTACCTCCCGGAGACGCGCCGGCGGGTCGAGCGGGGGCTGCGCGAGGGCGAGATCCTGTGCGTCGTGGCCACGAACGCCCTCGAGCTCGGCATCGACATCGGCGAGCTCGACGCGGTGATCTGCGCCGGCTACCCCGGGTCGGTCGCCGAGACGTGGCAGCGCTTCGGCCGGGCGGGCCGGCGCGGCAAGACGAGCATCGCGGTCCTGTGCGCCACCAGCGCGGCGCTCGACCAGTACCTCGCGAGGAACCCGGGTTACCTGCTGGAGCGCGGGGCCGAGTCGGCCCGGATCGATCCGCAGAACACCGAGATCCTCGTGCAGCACCTCAAGTGCGCGGCGTTCGAGCTGCCGTTCCTCAAGGGGGAGCCCTACGCGGCGATGCCGCCGGACGACACCGTGGCGGCGCTGCGCTTCCTGCAGGACAACGGGGTCGTGCACGAGTCGAACGATCGCTTCCACTGGTCGTCCGACGCGTATCCGGCGAACCACGTGAGCCTGCGCTCGGTGGGCTGGGACAACTTCGTCATCATCGACAAGGCCCTTGGCAAGACGCTCGCGGAGCTCGACTGGCGCGCGGCGCCGACGATGCTCCACGAACAGGCCATCTACCAGCACGACGGCGAGCAGTACCAGGTCGAGCGGCTCGATTACGAGAACCACAAAGCCTTCGTGACGAAGGTCGTCCCCGACTATTTTACGACCGCGCTCACCCACCGGAAGGTGAGCATCCTCGACGAGAGCGCGGCCGCCCCGCTCGGCCGGGCGACCGCCGCCTTCGGCGAGGTGAGCATCGTGGAGAAGGTGGTCGGGTACAAGAAGATCAAGTTCTACACGCACGAGAACACGGGATACGGCGACGTGCGCTTGCCCGACATCCAGATGCACACGACCTCGTTCTGGCTCACCGTGCCCGAGCCGCTCTGCGAGGAGCTCGGCCTCGGCCGCGCGACCGCCATCGACGGCCTGCGCGGGATCGCGCGGGCGCTGGAGACGGTCGCGACGCTCTCGCTCATGTGCGATCCGCGCGACATCGGCCAGACGCTCGAGGACGGGAGCGAGGCGCGGGAGGTCCCGGCCGGCGGAGAGGCGGCCGGGGTCTTCGATCCGACGCTGTTCCTGTTCGACAACGTGCCAGGCGGCGTCGGGCTCTCCGAGCGCATCTACGAGCAGCGCGACGAGCTCCTCGCGCGCACGCGGCAGCTCATCGCCGGCTGCCGCTGCGACGAGGCCGGCTGTCCGCTCTGCGTCGGCGCCACGGAGACCATCGACGCGAAGCGCAAGCGCGCGTCGCTCGGGCTCCTCGCGATCTTGCTCCACCAGGCGTGAGCCCGGCGGCGAGCGCCTCCGGGCGCTCGCCGCGGCGCGCCGCGCATCATGTCCCGAGCGGACGGGGACCAGACCCACGCAGATCCAGCGACATCCACCTCGCTCTGCGCCCCTGAGCCCCTACCACACTCGCGATGGGCGCTCGTCGTGGACGTGTCGCCGCCGCCCGCGCTGGCGATCGTGACAGCCATGTTTCGGCGCGGAGGGGAACACCACGAGTCGATTTGTGCAATCGACCGCAGCGTCTCTGGAGATCGAGCGCTGTCGCCCCTTTACCCCGCCCCTCGGTGCAATCTAGAGTCGGGGCACCGTGGAGAGCGCGCCATCGAGGGGGGTTGTTCTGGGGCGTTACGCCATTGGACCGCGGATGGCGCGCGGCGGGATGGGCGAGGTGTTTCGCGCGGTCGCGCTCGGGCCGGACGGCGAGGAGGTCCCGGTCGCCATCAAGCGAATCGTCCCGATGCACGCCGGCAGCGACGATCTCAGGCAGCTCTTCATCGCCGAGGCGAGCATGATGACCCGCCTCAAGCACCCCAACATCGATGAGGTGCTCGACTTCGGCGTCGACGAAGCGGGCGACTTCTACCTCGTGCTCGAGCTCGTGTCCGGGACGGATCTCGGGCGACTCTGCAAGGGGCTCTGGGCGCGCGGGGAGTCCGTCCCGGTGCCGATCGCGCTCTTCGTCGCCGCCCAGGTGCTCGAGGGGCTGGGCTACGCGCACGAGCGCTCGGCCGCCGAGGGGCGGCTGATGGTGCACCGCGACGTGAGCCCTGGAAACGTGCTCATCTCGCTGAGCGGCGCCGTGAAGATCGCGGACTTCGGCGTGGCGATCGCCACGCGGGGCGACGTGGGGGACGCCGCCAGGCGCGACCTGGTGGGGAAGCCGAGCTACATGCCGCCCGAGCAGTTCGACGGCGAGCGCGTCGACGCGCGCGCCGACGTGTTTGCCCTCGGGGTGGTCCTGTTCCAGATGCTCACCGGGACGCGGCCCTTCCCCGGGAGCAGCGCCGCCTCGCGGATGGCGGCGGCGCGCGAGGGGCAGATGTTGCGGGCGAGCGAGCTGCGCCCCGAGGTGAGCCCCGCGCTGGAGGCGATCCTCTCGCGCGCGCTCGCGCCGCGCCGGGACGACCGCTTCCCCGACGCGCGCGCGATGCTGGAGGCGATCGAGGCGCTGCGCGAGGCAGGCCACGAGATCGGCGCGCCGGAGGACCTCGGGGCGCTCGTGAGCGCGGCGCTGAAGGAGTCGCCGGAGTCGCGTCCGCCGGGCCCCCACACGCCCGAGCTCCCCGAGGACGAAGACGACCTGGAGGGGGGCGAGCTGACGCGCGCCGACGCGGACAGCCCCTTCACCCTGCGCGCGACGCGGCGCCCCGGCCCATCGTCGCAGGTGCTCGGCGGCGAGGCCGAGGCGCTCGATGCGCTCGATGGCATCGACGCGGCGCTCCCGGCGCCGTCGAGCGCCCCGGTGAGCGGCGGGTTCCACGTCGTGGCGCCGGCGTCCGGCGAGGAGAGCTCGATCGATCCGCTCCAGGCGTCGAGCCCGAGGGGGGCGGTCTCCTTGACGCCGAGGCCGCGCGACGAGGCGCGGCCGCCGTCCTCGGCGCCGGGCGCGGTCCTTCCGCCGGCCGGGGCGACGCGGCAGCGCCTGCTCGCGGGGGCGATCGCCTGCGCCGCGCTGGCGGGGATCGCGGTCGCCAGCGTGCGCGTCGGCCGCGGCGGACCGAGCGCAGCCTCCCCCGCGGCCGTGCAGCGCGCCGTTCGGGCAGTGCAGCCGCAGATCACCGCCGCCGTGCAGGCCGCGCTGTTGCCCCTGCGAAGAGCTCCTTCCCCTGCGAGCCCCGCCGAGGGCGCTGCGCCGGCCGCGGGCTCTACCGCAGGTGCCGCGCCGGCCGCGGACACCCCGTGAGTCGCATCGCTTGCGGCGCTCGGTCCGCTCGGTTAGCAGCGCGGCATGCGACGCCCTCACGTCCTCCTCGCCCTCGCCCTGACCGCGCTCGCCGGCTGTAGCGCCTCGCCGCCCGCAGCTCCGCCGCCTCCGACGGCTGCGCCCCCGGCTCAGCCCGACGCGCCGCCCGCTGCGGCGGCCCCCGCCCCGGGCGACGTGGTCGCCCCGGCGCCGTTATCGGTCGCCTCGGTCGAGGTGCCTGCTGCCCTGCGTGCCGTCGTCGACGCCGCCGATCGCGCGGACGCCGACCGGGCGCTCGACGCCGGCCGTAAGCCTGCGGAGACGCTCGCATTCTTCGGCATTCAGCCGGGGATGAAGGTCGCGGAGCTCGCGGCGGGGGGCGGCTACTCGGCCGAGCTCCTGGCGCGGGCGGTCGGGCCGGGAGGGGTCGTCTATGCGCAGAACAACCGCTTCGTCCTCGAGCGCTTCGCCGAGAAGCCGTGGAGCGAGCGGCTCAAGAAGCCCGTGATGAAGCCGGTGGTCCGGGTCGATCGCGAGCTCGACGACCCGTTGCCGCCCGAGGCGCGGGATCTCGACGCCGTGTTCCTCGTGCTCTTCTACCACGACACGGTGTGGATGGAGGCGGACCGGGCCGCGATGAACCGCGCGGTCTTCCGCGCGCTCAAGCCCGGCGGCGTGTTCGCGATCGTCGATCATGCCGGGCGCGCCGGGACGGGCGTCACCGAGGTGAAGACGCTCCACCGCATCGAGGAGAAGATCGTGCGCGAGGAGATCGAGCGGGCCGGCTTCCGGCTCGCGGCCGAGGCGACCTTCCTCCGGAGCCCCGCGGACACGCGCGACTGGAACGCCTCGCCGATGGTGGCGGGCGACAAGCGGGGCACGAGCGACCGCTTCGTCCTGAAGTTCGTCAAGCCCGGGGGCTGAGCCGCCGCGGCGGCCCGGGCTCATCGCGAGCAGGGGGTGAGCGGCGGCGGCGCATGCCATCCGCCATCGGAGCCGCCCCTCGGCGCATGGGCGGCGCTCACCCGTCGGAGCGAACGCAGCGCACGAGCCGCCGATCGCGGACCGTGTGGTCCTGCGATGCGCCGTTCGTGAAGTTGACGAGGACGGCCTTCTCCGCGCTGCCGATGGCGGGCGTCGACGACCAGAAGACGTCGGACGGCGTCCCCGGGAAGGCCTCCAGGTCGATCGCCGGCCCGGACCGCCGATCATCGACGATCGAGAGCAGCTCCTTCGCGCTCGGCAGCCGCCAGTCGCCCTTCGCGGCGAGGTCGATGTCTTCGCAGTGCGCGAGCGCGTCGCTCCAGATGAACCGGGTCTGGGAGGCGTGGCGCTGCCAGACGAGCCCCGTCGAGCGATCGAGCACCCAGTCCTCGCCGGGCGAGAGATCGGCCGGCGCGATCCCCTTCACACCTCCGACGCACAGCGCCCGCGCGCCGGCCGTGTCGTCCTTCGCGAAGAAGCCGAGGGACGCATCGCTGGCCAGCACCCCCCAGGCGAACGAGCTGTCTGCGGCGACGTCGGTCGCGGACCAGTAGAAGCTGTCCTGGGTGGACGTGAAGAAGATATCGGGAAACGCCGTGGGATGGCCGAAATCCAGGATGGAGACGAGCTCGATCCGCGTCGGCAGGCGCCAGTCCGAGAGGCCGCCGATCCCCTGGGCGCTGAGCGCCGCGCAGTGCTCCTGCGCGCCGACCAGCGTGAACATCCCGTTCTCCGCCACCTTTTCCCAGGTGAGCCCGGTCACCGAGTCTTCTACCGCGCCGTCGGTTTCTGTGTAGGAGGGGACGGCGATCTCGTAGTTCCCGTCCTGTCCGAAGAAGGGCGCCGAGGGCCCTGGGCACGCCTCCAGCACGGTGGTCCCGTTCGAGCAGCGCGTGGTCGGCGAGTCCGGCCATGTCACCGGCACGGGCGGCGGCCCTCCGCCGCCGGTCCCTCCCCCGCCGCCCCCGCCGCCGATCGGCTCGCTGCCGCCGCCGCCGATCGGCTCGCTGCCGCCACCGCCGATCGGCTCGCCGCCGCCGCTGCTGCCGAGCTGAAAGGGCTCTCCGATGCATCCGGCGAGCGTGACGGACTCCACGAGCAGCGCGGCCAACAGCCAGGTGAAGCGAAGGGCGTGAGGGGTCTCGTTCGGCATGGGCAAGCGGCGGCGCCAGGAGAGGATCCGGGCCAGCAGCCTATCATTCACCGGGGCGCGGGGGTCGACTTCCTCGCAGCGCCTCGCGCCGCAGGCTCGCATCGCTGCCGCCCGCCGCCCGCCGCCCGCTTCAGTTCCCCCCGCGGGCGCGGTTGCCCGCGCGCGCGGGCAACCGCGCCCGCGCCCGCGTCGGCGGCGTTCGCGCCGCCCGCGCGGGCGGGTCGGCCCATGAGAGGCGAAGCGAGCATGATGGAAGAACGACGCGCGGCGGAGAGTGGGGTTGAGCCCGTGCACCTCGGTGCCTCTCCGCCGCGTCGACTTCTTCTACGCAGGTTGCGTCTGGTGCCCTCTCCGCCTTTGCGGGCCGAGGGTCCGCCGCGTCACGGCGTCGTGTAGTCGACCTTTACCGTGTACGTGCTCTCCGCGTACCCCTGCACGAGGAGGAAGGCCTCCGACTGCCCTTCCGGGACCGTCAGCTCGCACGTCTCGTCCGCGCCGTCGAGGTAAGGCCGGCAGTCGAAGGCGCTCAGGGTGGGCTGCTCGCCGAACCGCACGTAGAGATCGGGATCCCCGGTGCCGCTCATCACGGCCCGGAAGGTCGTGCCCGGGACCACCGAGATCGGCCCGTGGGACGCCGTCTCGCGCCGCGAGACGCTGCCGTCGAAGCTCGTCGACGTCTCGGTGCCGCCGCCTCCGGGCTCACCTCCGGGCTCGCCTCCGGGCGCCTTCGGCGCGGAGTAGCGCACCTCGATGTCGTAGGTCGAGGCCGTGAAGCCGTGCACCTTGACGAAGGCCCTCGTCTGGCCCTCGGGCACATCGAGCGTGCAGGTCTCGTTGGCGTCGCTGAGGTAGGGCCGGCAATCGAACGATCTCGCCGTCGGCGCATCACCGAACTTCACGAAGAGATCGGGGTCTCCGGTCCCGGTCATGACGACGGTGAGGGTCGTCCCGGCCACGACCTCGAACCCCTCGGCGGGCCCGACCGCATCGAAGGCTCCCCGGGCGAGGCGGCCGCTGAAGTTCTCGGTGGTCGGCTCCCCGGCCGGCGGCTCCCCGGTCGGCGGCTCCCCGCCGCCTCCGCCGCCTCCGCCGCCTCCACCGCCTCCGCCGCCTCCGCCATCTCCGCTCGGCGTGCCATAGAGCGACTGGACGCCCGCGATGTCCTTCTCCGTGAGGACGAGCGTGCTGTCGCCTGTGCCGTTGCACTGGGGATAGTGCATGACGGACGCGCCGTCGTACTCGGTGAGGGCGCGCCAGTTGTCGTCCTCGAAGCAGGTGCCCGACTCAGGACGGGTGTGCTCGTGACGGAAGCCAAGGGTGTGGCCTAGCTCGTGGCGGAGAATGCCCGTGATCGTGGGCCGCGTGCTGTCGAAAGCGGTCCTGTCGATCAGCACGTTCCGCGAGTACCTCGACTGGCCGGGGAAGAAGGCGCGCGCCAGGTACTGGCCGCCGGCGCTGACGGGGTTCACGTCGAACAGGACCTCGCTGGTGCTCGAGGTGCAGCGCGAGTCGGAAGACTCGACATGGATGAAGTCGACGTCCGCGACGTCCTCCCATGCCTTGACGGCATCCGCCATCGCCGTCACGACCTCCTCGTACTTGTCCCCGAATCTCGTGCTCACGCAGTACGAGAGGTTGTGCCGCTGCTCCGCCGTCCAGATGACGTCTTCCCCGCCTTCCTGGTTGACGATCAGCGCACCATCGCGCACATGCGCCTCCCAGAACTCGCGCAGATGCTTGATATCTACGACCGGCGTGTCCCCGTTAACAATGTAGATGCCGGTGTCAGGCTCCCGGAACACCGTCCGCTCGAATCGCTCAAATCCCAGCTGATTCGTGCCGACTTCCTCGGTGTCGGCGCCGCCGACGTCTGCCGAACAACCGGCCGCGGCAGCGGTCAAACCAGCGATCACCAGAACGAGCTTACGGGCGATCACATTGCTCTCGTGCGGCTTTGCAGGATGCATTTGGAGCTCCTTTCGGGGGAGGCGAATCACGCTGTCCACGCGAACTCGATGAGACCCAAATGCCTTAACCCGATTTGACCCTCAGTCGGATAGCCAAATCTGACCGCCGTTCATAAAAAGGGTTCAGGATTGTAAAAAATTTCGAAGAGAGCGGACACGGTTCCCCTGTCACAGGAAAATTCCTGTAACACGCGAAGCGAACAGATCGGGTCGGACAGACACACTGGAAAACAACACATCTTGAGATCGAGCGACGCGTACTTGCACCAGGACAGGCATCGGGATCCTCCTGCCTCCGTTGCGCCGATGAAAGGCGCGGAACGCACGCATGCAACGCGACGGCTGCAACGCGGCGCGTGCGGGCGCAGCTGCGAGCGCCGCGGCAGCCGCCAGCGCGCGGGCATCTCCGCGGGCGCCGAGCGCGGCGCGATGCTTCAGGGCAGCGTCGGGACGGCGCGCAGCGCCCGTCGCGCGGGACGACGGCGGGCGCTCACCCGCGCGCCGACAGGATCCGGCTGAAGGCCTCGCCGACGGCGCGCGCGAGCTCGACCATCCGGCGCGAGCCGCTCGAGGTGTCGAGGATCCGATCGGCGACCAGGATCATCGCGGGCCGGCCGACGACCTGCACGGCGACGGCGGCGACGTCGAGGCTCGGGTTGACCATGACGTCGAGCAGCGGCGCGTGGGTGGGAGTGCCGGGGATCGGGCCGACGTAGAGGTGGGTCGCCACGGCCGTGGCGAGCACGCTCGGCTGATCCATCGGGAGGGAGAGCTTGCGCAGCGCCTCCTGGTCGCCGAACTCCGCGTTGCACGCGAACCCACGAAAGACCCCGCGGTGCGCGGCGAAGATGGCGACACGCCCGGCGAACAGCCGCAGCCCCCGGAGCGCGAGCCGGATGACGTCGTCGCGCGTGCGCGCGAGGTAAAGCGCGTCGATGACGTCGCTCAGATCGACGAAGGGCTGCGGCGGCGGATCGTCGTCGAGGGGATCGCCGAGCTCCGGCTCGGGCGCGGGGGGCAGCGCCGGGAGCCGCCCGGAGCGCCTGCTCGACGGCGGCGCGGCGCTCTCCGGGCGAGCCCTGCCGCTTCCAGGCGGCGGGGCCTCCGCATCGACGGAGCGGCGGCGCGAGCGCGGCGCGAGGCCGGAGGGCGCGTCGAGCGGCAGCCGGCCGAGGCGCCGCGTCGAGGGGGCCGGCTCCCGCCCGGCGCTGTCCGGCGCGCGGTCGGGGCCAGGCGAGGCCTGGGGCAGTATCGAGGCGAGCAGCTTGAAGGGCGGCGAGATCTCCACGGGCGGAGGCGGCGGAAAGGAGACGGCCGGCGGCTCGACCGCCGACGCGCGCAGGGCCGCCTGACGCCCGGTCGCCCTCCCGCCGGCGCCACGTTCGGCGTCCGCTGAGCGGCGAGCGCTCGAGGGAGAGCCGCGCGCGCCGGGGGCCGCCTTGGCGTGGCGGAGCGGCAGGATCGCGTCCTCGTGCCCCGCCGGCGTGTCCGCGCGCTGAGCGTGACCGTTGTGCGCCGCTCCGCGGTGGCCATGCTTGCCGCTCGGCGCCTCGACCAGGCTCACCTCGTCGAACGAGGGTACCGAGGCGCGACGGATCAGCGGGATGGGCACCTCGGACGACGGCGGCGGCGGGATGGTCGACTGGGGCGCGCCGTGCGGAAACGCCGGGGTCGCGCGCCGCGCGCGGGAGGGGACCTGCTCCCGCTCGTCGAGATCGAGGGCGCGGATGGCCTCCTCGATCGCCGTGATCGGCGCGCGGAAGATGCGCACCGGCGCGCCGAGGTGGAAGCTGAACTCGTCGGCGATGTGGCGATCGAGCGGATCGGCCGCCGCGACGTCGATGGTGCCGACGCCGGGATCGATGCGGATCGGGACGGCGCCGAGGCGGCGGCACATGGCGCGCGGCAAGCGCGCGACGAGATCGCGGGCGCCGACGACCTGCCGGAGCGCGAGGCCGCCGTGGCGATCGAGCTCCTCCTCCAGGGCGCGCTCGCTGAGGGCGGCGCGGTCGATGAGGGCGCGAGGGAACGGGATGCCCCGCAGGACCGCCACGAAGAGGGCGGCTTCGACCTCAGCCTTGGAGACGGCGCCGGCGGCGATGAGGAGGCGGCCCAGGTCTAGCGACACTGGCTGCACAATACCAGAAAGGACGCTGCCAGCGTGCAGCGCCCCGCATCCGGTCACGACGGATGCTGCTCTTTCTGGACGGGCGGCGAGCGGGCAGCGGGCCCGCTCCCTCGCCGCCCCAGGCGGCGGGGTGGCGCGCGCTGGGCGAGGGAGCGAGCCAGGCGAGCTCATGCGCTCGCGCCGAGCGCTGGCTCACGTCCTGGCGCCGAGCGCGGCGCACGTCCTCACGTCCAGCGCTTCCGCGGCGGAGCCCTGTGGCCGATAGGACAACAGGCCTGGGGAGGGCCGAGAGACCCGGAGTCCTCAGCGGGAGAACTGAAAGACCACCTCGCTCTGCCGCACGAGACCCAGGTTGTCGCGCGCGATCCTCTCCACGGCGGTCGGGTCATCGCGCAGGCGCGCCACCTTGCCGCGGAGCGCCTCGATTTGCCGCCCGAGCTCGGCATTCTCCTCCTCGACGTCGGCGAGCTCTCTCTCGAGCTCCCGCAGGCGAGGCAGCCCCTGCGGCGAGAAGATCATGATCGGTGCGCCCACGACGGCGACGATGAGCACCGCGATGGGGAGGGTCCGCTCCAGGAACTGCGCTATTCGACGCACAGACATCCGCTCGCACGTCCTCCGCGTTCCTGTCAACTTTCCTCCAGGGTTCCTGCAACTCCGCGTTATCTTTTACCCGGCTACCTTTTACCCGGCTACCCGGCCTCTCGGCGGGGCAGGCGCGGTGAGCACGACCCCGCGCGCCACGTCGATCTACGTCGATTGTGCCCACGTCGAGCGCCGCCGTCGCGCCGCGCGCCGCGGAATCGCCCTGCAAAACAGGCGTTCGTCGGATGTCGCATGGAGCCCCAAGCTTCGCTAGCATGCCCCACGTCCCCCGCCGTCCGGCAGGTCCGCTGCGCGCGCAACGCCGGCACGAGGGCTCGGCCCGAGGAGTCCCATGTCCATTGATATCGTCCGAGGCGAGCTCGAGCGCCTCTTTTCGCTCGATGAAATGATGGCCCTGTCGTCCGACCTCCTCGGCTTCAGCCCGGCCGAGATCGGGGGCAGCGCCTCCAAGGCCTCCTTCGCGCGCGCCCTCACGGATCATTGCGTGGAGCTCGACGCCATCGACGCGTTGATCGATGCCGTCATCGCCTCGCGCGCAGAGGTAGACGCGCGCGTCCGCGCCCTCGGCGCGCATGGGCTCGGCCTGGTCGAGGAGATCGGGCCCGGCGAGGCGTTCGGCGACTACATCATCACGAGAAAAATCGGCGAGGGCCCCCGGGGCCTGGTCTACGCGGCGACCCGGGGGACCGAGCCGCGGACGCTCAAGGTGCTCCGGCGCGAGGCGACCCGGGACAGCCGGGCGGTGCGCAGGTACCTCACCCACGTCCGCCTGGCCGCGCAGGTGCACCACGAGAACCTGGCGAGCGGCATCGACGCGGGGATCGTGGGCGGCCGGGCGTTCGTGGCGTACACGCACGTCGACGGGCTGCCGCTCTCGGCGCGCCTCGCGCGCTCGGGGCCGCTCCACATCAACGAGGCGAAGCCGCTGCTCCGCGGGATCCTCAGCGGCCTCGCCGCGCTCCACGAGCAGCGCCTGGTCCACGGCGCGCTCAAGCTCGAGAACGTCGTCGTGGCCCGCGGCGAGGACGGGGAGCCGCTCCCGATCCTCGTCGACGTCGGCGGCGATCGGCTCGGCGCCGGGTGGTCCAGCCTGGAGCTCGTCGAGGCGGCCAGCCCCGAGCAGCTGCGCGGCGAGAGCGTCGGCCCCGCGAGCGATCTCTACGCCTTCGGCGCGCTGCTCTTCGAGCTCCTCACGGGCAAGCCCGTGTTCTCGGGCGCCGCCGCGGTCGACATCGCCGTCGCCCACCTCATCGAGCCGCCGCCGCCGCCGAGCGCGGTCGCGCCGCGCGGCTGGGTGGGCAAGGACATCGACGAGCTCTCGGGGCGCCTGCTCGCGAAAGCGCAGGACGCCCGGCCGAGGGGGACGCGCGCGGTGCTCGACGCGATCGAGCCGCTCGGCAAGCCGCAGCAGCACGAGGCGACGATCGAGGGCGCGCAGCTGAACGACCTCATCGATCGGCTCGTCGCCAGCCCCACGGACACGGAGCTCGCGCTCGCCGTCGAGGCGGCCGTCGATCGGGGAGCTGACCCGGGGCGCGTGGCCGAGGCGCTCGTGATGGCCTCGGAGCAGATCGACGCGGGCTCGGCGCCCGGCCAGGGCGACGACCAGGCGGTCGCGGCGAAGAAGCTCCTGCACTTCCGGGCGGCCAGGATCTACGAGAAGGGGAGGCTGCACGACAAGGCGGAGGCGGTCTACCTGCGCCTCCTCGAGCTCGCCCCGGGCGACGACATCGCCTTCACCGCGCTCGAGGAGCTCCGCAAGGCGCTGGGCAAGCACGAGGAGCTCGTGGAGATGCTCCTCCAGCGGAGCGAGCGCGCCGAGACCGCCGGCGAGCGCGCCCGGGCGCTCAACGAGATCGGGCACCTCTACGTGCGGGAGCTCGACGACAAGGACCAGGGGGTGTTCGCCTTCGCCCAGGCGCTCGCCCAGGATCCGGAGCAGGACGCGTACGCCGTCGACCTGGAGCGCGCGGCCGGCAGCGACATGAAGGTCTGGTCCGAGGCGCTCCAGATCCTGAGCCAGGCGAGCACCGACGAGGCGATGCCCGCCGAGGCGAAGCTCGCGCTCTTCAACCGGCTCGGGCCCTGGTATGCGGAGAAGGTCGCGCGGGCGGACCTCGGGATCCCGTGCTTCCAGTTCGTGCTCGGGCTCGACCCCGCGAACGAGGAGGCGCTGGAGGGGCTCTCGCAGGTCTACCGCCGCGCCCAGCAGTGGCAGGAGCTCGTCCAGGTGCTGCTCTCGCGGGCCGATCGCGCCGCGACCCCGGGGGAGGCGCGCGACCTCCGCGCCGCGGCGGCCGAGCTCCTCGAGACGAAGCTGAGCGACGCGGGCCGCGCGCGCGACCTCTACGAGCAGATCTTCACCGAGGACCCCGGGCACACGAGGACGTGCGAGGCGCTGCTCAGGATTTACCGGCGCGCCGAGGATCACGCGGGCTACGCCAGGATCCTCGAGCGGCGCGCGGAGGCGCTGCGGGGCGAGGAGCGCGTCGACACGATGTGCAAGCTCGCCGAGCTCTACGAGGACCGGCTCGGCGACCTGGGCGAGGCGACGCGCCGCTACGAGGCGGCGCTCGAGCTCGATCCGGCCAGCCTGACCGCCCTGCGCGGGCTCGATCGCATCCACAGCCGCGCCGGCAGCTACGCGGCGCTCCTCCAGAACCTGGCGCGACAGATCGACGTCAGCGCGACGCCGCGCCAGAAGATCAACCTCTACGAGCGGATCGCCGGCATCCACGACGAGGAGTTCCTCGATCACGCGAAGGCGGCCGAGGCCCTCGAGGCGATCCTCAGGATCGACAGCGCGCACGAGGGCTCGCTCGCCGCGCTCGGGCGGCACTACCGCGCCCTCGAGCGCTGGGAGGACGTGGTGTCGCTCTACGAGCGGCAGCTCGGCATCGTGCCCGACGACAAGCGCCGGGAGGAGCTGCTGCTCGCGATGGGGCGCGTGCTCCTCGATCAGGTCGGCTCGCCCGAGCGCGCCCGCAAGGCTTACGAGCGGGTGCTCGCGATCGATCCCCACCACGCCGGGGCCCTGGAGTCGCTCGCGCACGTGCGGGCCGCGACGGGCGACGCCGCGGCGGCGCTGAGCGCGATCGAGTCGCTCGCGGCGACGGCGAAGACCGCGGAGAGCAGGGCCGATCTCTGGATCCGCGCGGCGAAGCTGCTCGAGGAGAAGGGCGATCGGGACGGGGCGATCGAGCGCTACAAGATGGCCCTCGACGCGCAGCCGCAAAACGCGGGCGCGTCCTCGGCGCTTCGCGCGGCCTACCTCGCCCGGGGCGACGCGACGAGCGCCGTCGAGCTCATCGCGCGCGAGGCCGAGGTCGCGGAGGGCAACCTCGCCAAGGGCCGCCTGTACGGCGAGATGGCGCTGCTCCTCCGGGAGCGCCTCAAGGACGACGAGCGCGCCGCGGAGGCGGCGACGAGGGCGGTCGACCTCGATCCGACGGGCGTGCTCGGGCTCATGATCTCGGGCGATCTCGCGTTCGAGGCGGGCCGCTTCCTCGAGGCGGCGCGGCACTACGAGCTCCTGGCAAGCCGGGTCGACGTCCTGCCGAAGGAGCAGGGGCTCAAGCTCCTGCTCCGCTATGTCGACGCGCTCGGCAAGAGCGGCTCGAGCGGCAAGGCGATCGGCACGGTGAAGGCGCTGCTCGCGCTCGCGCCGGACGATCCGGCGGCGCTCTCGCGGGCCGCCAGGGTCAACCTCGACGCGAGCAGGGCGAAGGAGGCCGCGGAGCTCTACGGCCGCCTCGTGGACCGCTTCGGCGCCGGCCTGCCCGAGCGCGATCGGGCGGAGGCGCTCCTCGGGCTCGGCGAGGCGAGGCTCGCGGCCGGCGACCCGGACGGCGCGGTGGCCGCGCTGAACGGCGCCGCCGATCTCCTCCCGGAGTCCCCTGCCCCGCTCGCCCTGCTCTCCAGGGTCTTCGAGGCCAAGGGGGACTGGGAGGAGGTCGTGCGCGTCAAGCACCGGCGGCTCGACGTGGTGACCGGCGAGGAGCGGAGCGCGCTCCTTCTCGAGATCGGCGACCTGTTCGCGGCGCACCTCCACGACCGGGCGCGGGCGGCGAAGAGCTACGTGGCGGCGCTGGACGAGCGCCCGGACGACCGGAAGATCCTCACCAAGCTGATGCAGCTCTACAGCGAGGAGAAGGACTGGTCGAAGCTCGTCGACATCGTCCTCAAGCTCGCCGCCAAGATCGACGACAGCCGGCAGAAGGCGAAGTACCTGCACACGGCGGCGATCGTGAGCGCGCGGCAGCTCGGCGATCTCGACCGGGCCGCCACGTTCTACGACGAGGTGCTGGCGCTCGACCCGTCACTCACCCGCGCGCTCGCGGAGGCGATCGACCTCCGCGGCGAGAAGGGTGACCACGAGGAGGTGGAGCGCCTGCTCAAGGTCGAGCTCGACCGGGCGACCGATGGGAACGACACGGCGAAGATGCTCGAGACGTTCGACCGGCTGGGCGCCCTCTACAAGGACAAGCTCGGCTGGATGAGCGAGGCGATCGACGCCTACGAGGCGGCGCAGACGCTCGATCCGGACAGCGAGGCGCGGAACGAGCTCCTGGCGAACCTCTACGCGAGCAACCCGGCGGAGTACCTGGACAAGGCGGTGGCCGCGCAGGCCCCGATCCTGCGGCGCAACCCGTACAAGCCGGACGCGTACCGGCTGCTCCGGAAGATGTACACCGAGGCGAAGCGCGCCGACGCGGCCTTCTGCCTGTGCCAGGTGCTCTGCTGCCTCAGCGCCGCCGAGCCGGACGAGGAGCGCTTCTTCCGGCGCCTGCGCCCCGACACGGCCGCGGCGGCGCAGCAGCCGCTCGACGACCACGCGTGGGCGACCGCGCTCGTCCACCCCGACGCGGATCCGCTCCTGACCGCGGTCTTCGGCGTCATCGAGCCGGCCGTGCTCAGGAAGAACGGGCAGCCGCTGGAGGAGCTCGGTTACCAGCTCGCCTACCAGCTCGATCTCTCGCGCCACCCCTACCCGATGTCGCAGACGCTCTACTACGCGGCGGGTGTCCTGGGCCTCGCGCCGCCGCTCACGTTCCAGGATCCGAACGACGGCGGCGGCGTCTCGTTCCTCCACGCGCACGTCCCGGCGATCGTGCTCGGCGCCGCGGCGCTCCAGATGGACCTGCCCACGCAGGCCGCCGCGTTCATCGCGGCCCGCCACCTCACCTACTACCGGCCGGGCATGTACCTCCGGCACCTGGTGCCGACGGGCACCGGCCTGCGCGCCTGGCTGTTCGCGGCGATCAAGCTGATCTCGCCCACGTTCCCGATCACGAAGGAGCTGGAGGGGCCGGTGATGGACGACCTGGCGGTCCTGGAGCCCATCCTCGTCGGGCCGGCGCGCGATCAGCTCGCGAGCGCCGTGACGAAGCTGCTCCAGGCCGGCGCCATCGACCTGAAGCGCTGGGTGTCCGGCGTCGACCTGACGGCCGACCGCGCGGGCTTCCTCCTCGCCAACGACCTCGAGCTGGCGCAGGAGATGATCAAGGCGACCGACGAGGCGAGCGCCGCCCTCCCCCACAAGGAGAGGCTCAAGGAGCTCACGCTCTACGCGGCAAGCGAGGAGTATTTCGCCATCCGGCAGCGGCTCGGCATCAACATCGACAGCTGAGGGCCGGCCCCTCGGTCGCGGAGCGCTCGCGCCCGGCCTCGAGCTACGCCTGCCAGGATCGCGGGCGCAATCTGGCAGGGCGGGTCAACTGGATCATCGACGATCCAGCTGCGGGATGTCGCTTCCTGCCCACTTCCGCACCGGACTGGTTGACGGATAAATCCCCAAATTGCTAGGCTGCTGGCCGGCATTAGGCCTTTTCGATCGTATGTTAGCTCGCCGCAGCGTGGCAGCGGGCAGCCTGAGCGATTGTGTGAAAGCACGCCCATGGCGGCAAAGAAGACCCGAAAAACTTCGAAAAAAGACCGGAAGAGAGCGACCAAGGCCAGCGCGGCAAGCTCGAGGCGAGCAGCCTCGACAGCGCGGACGCGGAAGGCAAAGCCTGCCGCCCGCTCAGCCGCGCGCAAGCCGAAGCGGAAGGCCGCGTCCTCTCGTCCTGCTGCGCGACGCACCGCTGCCGTGAAGGCGGCAAAGCGCCGGAAAACCACGACAAAACGGGCGACCGCCCGCAAGTCGGCGGCCCCGGCGCGGCGCAAGGCGGCGCGCGCACCGGCGCGGGCAACCCGTACGGGCGCGAGGAAGAAAGCGGCGGTCGGGAGGGCGAAGAAGGCCACCCGCGCGGCCGCGAAGCGAACGAACGCTTCCAAGGCGAAGAAGGCCGCGGCCAGGACGAAGGCCAGGTCGACGCGCGCCGCCGCCAAGCTCAGGACCACCAAGGCCAGGGCGAAGGCCAGGGCGACGAAGGTCAAGGCGAGGGCGGCGAAGGCCAAGGCGACGCGGGCGAAGACGGCGAGGGCCAAGGCCACGAAGGCCAAGGTGACCCGCGCCAGGGCCGCAAAGCCGAGGGCCGCGAAGGCCAGGACCGCGAAGTCCAGGGCGGTCGCCGGGCGGGCGCGGAAGGCGAAGGCCGCGAAGACGAAGGTCGCGCGGGTCAAGGCCACCAAGCCGAGGCTCGTGCGGGTCAAGGCCGCCAAGCCGAGGCTCATCAGGAGAAAGATCGCGGCGCGCTCCGAGCGGACGATCGCGGCGCCGGCGGCGGAGCCGACGAAGCTCCGCAAGAAGCTGAAGCTGAGGCTCGACGACCAGCCGAAGCCCAAGGAGAAGCTGAAGCTCAAGGAGAAGCTGAAGCTCAAGGACGTCAGGGAGCAGGCCGCGCCGGGCGAGGCCGAGCGACCGCGCCGGGCGAGCGACAGGCCGTCGCGCACGAGCGACAGGCCGTCACGCACGAGCGACAAGCCGGTCGTCGACAAGAAGAGCGCGCGGCCGGGCGTGGCGAAGGGGAAGAGCGCGGGGGCGTCGATCGAGCGCCGTCCGGGTCGCGTCCCGCTCCGGGAGGCGCCGCGGGTGGTCACCCTGCCGCTGCCGATGCTGCCGCCGCCTCGGCGCGCCACCATCGAGGAGCGCAGCGCGATCATCGAGCAGCGGTTGAGCGCGCAGTCGGAGGACTTCCGGCGGCGCTACATCGACAGCCTCGATATGTCGTGGATTTACCACGACAGCGCGCTCGAAGGGGTGGTCTACACGTTCGACGAGCTGCGCGCGGCCCTCGCCGGCCCGGCGCCGCTCGTGACGGACTCCAGCCTTCAGCCGACGTACGATGACATCCGGCGGCACAAGGAGGCCATCGCGTACGTGCGCGAGCAGGGCGAGAACAAGCGGGCCCCGCTCACGCTCGACTGCATGAAGAAGCTGTACCTGATCCTCCATCCGGAGGAGGGGGATCTCAAGACGGTGAAATACCGCAAGGACATCCCCCAGCACCGGCTCTACTTCCACGAGTACGCTCCGCCGGACAAGATCGCCTACAAGGTGCGTCAGATCATCGACTGGCTGAACGACCCCGAGACGCGGAAGACGCGGAACGGCATCCGGATCGCTGCGCGCGCGCACTACGATCTGCTGCGGGTCTACCCGTTCCCGAACGACAGCGGCAAGGTCGCGAGGCTGTTCATGAACATGCTGCTGCTCCGCACGGGCCTGCCTCCGTCGATCATCCACTCGACCGAGCGGCAGCGCTACTACGAGGCGCTGAAGGGCTCGGCGACGACGGTGCTGCAGATGGTGCAAGAGTCGGTGGAAAACGCGCTCGCGAGCGTCGAGAAGCTCCTCGATGAGCATGAGACGCGGAAGCGCGCCTTCGTCAGCTGAAACGGCAGAGGGCGGTCGCGCGCGAGACCTCGTCCCGACTGGGCGAGGCGCGCGCCGACCGCCCGCGTCCGTCGCTGTCGATCCCGCAGACCAACATCGAGACGAGGGCGTCGCACCGCCGGTGAAGCGGCCGGACAAGGCGGCTCGCAAGGGAGCTTCCATGGCGGCGAAGACGCGCGAGCCGAGGCCCAGGAAGGCGGCAGCGGCCGCCGACGCGGCTCGTCCGACGCCGGCACGCGCAGCGCCGAGCACGCCTCCGGCCACCTTCGCGCGGCTGCGCGCGTTGCACCCGGACGCCCACTGCGAGCTGGATCATCGATCCTCGTTCGAGCTCCTCGTCGCGACGGTGCTCAGCGCCCAGACGACGGACGTGCTGGTCAACAAGGTGACACCCCACCTGTTCGGCGCGTATCCCGACGCCCGCGCCCTCGCCAGCGCCGATGCCGCCGAGGTGGGCGCGCTCCTCAAGCGGCTCGGGATGGGCATGTTCAACCAGAAGGGGAAGAACATCGTGGGGCTCGCGCGAGGCCTCATCGAGCGGCACGGCGGCGAGGTGCCGAGGACGCTCGCCGAGCTCGTGAAGCTGCCTGGCGTCGGGCGCAAGACGGCGAATGTGGTGCTCGGCGTCGCCTTCGGAGCGCCGGAGGGCGTCGTGGTCGATACCCACGTGCAGCGCCTGTCGCAGCGGCTCGGGTGGACGACCAGCGACAAGCCAGAGCAGATCGAGCGCGACCTCGTCGCGCTCTTCCCGCGGCGCGACTGGGATATGCTGTCCCACACGCTGATCTTCCACGGCCGCCGGATCTGCTTCGCGAGGAAGCCAGCGTGCGGAGGCTGCGGGCTCAGCGACGCGTGCCCGAGCGCGTTCCGCGCAGAGAACGTGGGGCGCAAGCCGCCACGGCGCCGCGGCGCCGCGCCGTGAGCGCCCGCCGCGCTGCGCGCAAAGTGGGTGTCGAGCGCACCGGCGGAAGGTGGGAAGCAGGCGAGCGCGGCTCATCGTCGCTCGGCGCCCAGCGAGCTGTTTATCGCGCTGGAGCCGAGGACGCGGGATAACCTTGGGCCAATGAAGGCTTCGCACATGATCCTCACCCTTGCCTGCCTCTTCACCGCGGCGTGCAGCCCTCTGGAGGACGATCTCTGCGACTACAAGTGCGACTGCGAGGGGTGCAGCGACCGCGAGTACGGCGACTGCCTCGATCGCTACGATGACAGGTACGTAGACGCCGACCGCCGCGGCTGCGTCGACCAGTACGACGCTCTCCTGGAGTGCGAGGACGACACCGGGATCTGCAACCGCGACGATAAGTGGAGTACGTCCTGTAAATACGAGAAAGACGCGCTGGATCGCTGCATCGACTAGCGCTGCCGCGCGGTCGACCTGAGCCGGCCGCCCGGCCTCCTGGCCGCCGCTCAGGTCCCGCCGCCGGGCGCGACGGCGGCGCCAGCCGTGACGGCGCCTGCGCTGCGGAAGACCGCGACGAGCCGCTCCGACGCCGTGTAGGGGTCGACCTCGCGCCGCGCGACGGCATGCACCGCGGCCTCGAGCGCGGGACCGAGCGCGGCGACGGCGGCGTCGGTGAGCGCGTCGCGGAGCTGCACGTGCATCGCCTCGCGCAGGCGCTCCTCTCGGCGCGCTGCGCCGGCCTCGGTCCCGAACAGCCACGCCCGGTGCCCCTCCAGCTTGTCCACGAGCGCCGCCACGCCCTCGTTACGTGTGGCCACGGTCCGCGCGATCACGGGCTCCCACGGACCTTCGACGGGCTCGCCACCTGGAGAGGGCGCCCTCTGCGCGCGGGCGTGGAGCGCCGCGGCGCTGTGCCCGCGCGCCCGTCCAGAGGCCGCAGCCACCTCGCCGCCGAGCGCGATCATGAGCTCCAGATCGCGCACCGCCACGTCGGCCCCGTCCCGGTCGGCCTTGTTCACGGCGAAGACGTCGGCGCACTCCAGGATGCCCGCCTTGATCGCCTGCACCTCGTCGCCCATCCCCGGCGCGGCGACGACCAGGGTGGTGTGCGCCATCCGGGTGATCTCGAGCTCGTCCTGCCCGACGCCGACGGTCTCGACCACCACGACGTCCGCGCCCCAGGCGTCGAGCACCCGCACGACGTCCACCACCGAGCGCGACAGCCCGCCGAGCGCGCCCCGGGTCGCCAGCGACCGGATGAACACGTCGGGATCGCCGAAATGGGCCTGCATGCGGATGCGGTCGCCGAGGATCGCGCCGCCGGTGAACGGGCTCGTGGGATCGACCGCCACCACGGCGACCCGGCGCCCCTGCCCCCGGAACACGCTGATCAGCCGATCGGTGAGCGTGCTCTTGCCTGCCCCCGGGTTCCCCGTCACGCCGAGGACCCAGGCGCGGCCGGTATGGGGGAAGAGATCCTTCAGGATCGCGGCATAGTCGCCGACGCGGTCGTCGACGAGCCGGCAGGCCCGCGCCGTCGCGCGCATGTCGCGGGCGAGGACCTTGTCTGCGAGCGGATGCACGCGAGCGGCTTAGGCCCGGCGATGCCGGAACACAACCGGCCCGCGGGCAACGCGGCGCCGGCCTGCCTACCCCGCCCCGCCGCCCGCCGTGCCGCCACCGCCGGCCGTACCGTCGCCGCCGGCCTCACCGTCGCCGCCGGCCGTGCCATCGCCGCCGGCCTCACCGTCGCCGCCGGCCGCGCCGCCGCCGGCCTCACCGTCGCCGCCGGCCGTGCCGTCGCCGCCGGCCTCACCGTCGCCGCCGGCCGCGCCGCCGCCGGCCTCACCGCCGCCTGCTCCGCCCTCCCCGCCTGCCGACGAGCCGGCGCCGCCGGCGGCGGTGTCGAAGATCGGCCTCGTGTCGCCGCACGCGACGACGAGCAGAGCCCAGAGCACAGCGCACGAGGTGAAAGCGAGAGCGCGATTCCACATGGGTACGTCCTTGCCACGAGAAGCCGAGCGGCGCGCTCGCGAAATCCAGCGGCGTGCTCCTGTCATGGCGCCGCAGTCGGCTGCCGCTCGAAGCGCCGCCAGCGGCCATCGATGAGCCGCTCGTGCGGCAGGTACTGGGCCTTGTAGACCAGCCGCGAGCAGCGCTCGACGTAAAGGCCGAGGTACAGGTACCGGAGGCCCCAGGAACGGCACAGCTCGAGCTGCTTCAGGATCGAGAAGACACCGGGGCTCAGCGGCTCCAGCTCGGGCTCATAGAAGGAGTAGACCGCGGACAGCGAATCCTGCCCCCGATCCACGACGGCGACCCCGACGAGACGGCCGCCGACGCGATAGCGCATCTCGAACGTCTCGCAGCAGCTGTCCACGAGGAACGCCTCGTACCCCTCGGCGCCGAGCGGACCGTCATCGCGCATCAACCCCCGGCCGTGCTTGTGCCGGTTGTACAGGATGATCTTCTCTCGGGTGGTCACGGGCGGGCCGATCTCGACGTCCACCACCCGCTCGCCGCGGCGGAGCACCCGGCGTTGCGTGCGGCCGGGGACGAAGTCACGAACGACGATCCGGATCGGCTCGCACGCGCGGCAGGAGGGGCACTGGGTGCGGTAGAGCAGCTTGCCATGGCGGCGATTGCCCGCGACGAGCCGCTGGTCGAACTCCGGACGCGTGAGCGGACGGATGGGCACGCGCAGCGGCATCCGCGCCTCGGCTTCAGGCAGGTACGGACAGGGGCTCACCTCGTCATGGACCGTGAGCTCGATCGGGTCCGCTCCCTCATCCAGCCGAGGGAGCTCGGCATCCTGCCCCGCTACCGCATCTCGCTCGCTCGATGAGCCCATGTCGGTGTCGATCCGAGCGCTCGAGCCCCCCGTCGAGCTGCCGGCCGCTAGATCAAGGGGATGCCTGTTGCACGGCCACGTCAAGCAAAACCCAGAGCGCCCGGGCCCCCTGGTGAGCTCCGCCCGCTTGCGCCGCGCTGGGCCTTATCGCACACCCAATCGCACATCTACCCATGAAAACCCACGTGCACCCCACACATGCCACATGCTCCGGTTTGCCGGCGCTGGAGCTTGAGCGATTCACGCGTTGTGCGAAGAGATCGAGCGGCGCGCCCTTTTCGCTTGGCCCGGAGGCCAGTATGACCGCGCGCGCGACCGCGACAGGGACGTCCCCTCGACCATCGAGCGCCTGAATCGCGCGACCGCCTCAAGAAAGGCCGAACGCTTTGGATCTGACAGGAAAGCAGCGCCGCCACCTCCGCGCGCTGGGGCATCACCTCGACCCGGTCGTGCAGCTCGGCAAGGCCGGCCTGACCGACGGCGTCGTCGCGGCCGTCGACGTCGCCCTGGAGCGGCACGAGCTCGTGAAGGTACGCCTGGGCACCGAGTGCCCGGACGAGCTGGACGACGTCGCCGACACCCTCTCCGAGCGGCTCCGAGCCGCCGTCGCGCAGACGCTGGGGCGGACGATCCTGCTGTACCGGCGCCACCCCAAGGAGCCGAAGATCAAACTGCCCGCGGGCAGCTGATCGCGAACGCGCGCGCGGCCGCGCATCCCACCATGCGCGGCCTCGGGCGCCTCGAGCCGACGAGGCGCTGCCGAGGCCGCCTTCCCACGTTCCGCGGCGGCGAGGCCTCGGATCGCCGAGGCCCGAGCCAGCGTCACACGTGCCGGAGCGTGGGGCGCTCGGCCAGCAGGTGATCGAGCCAGGCGTTCGACAGCTTCTCCTGCACCGTGTTGGCCCGGAGCCTCGCGGCGAGGTTCTTGAAGTCGACGTGATCGATGAGCTGGTCCTGGTTGAAGCACGAGAAGACCAGCGTCTCCTTGCCCGTCTCCGGGTCCACGTGCCGCTGGAGGCACTGCGCGCAGACCTCCTTCATCATGCACTGCATCGGCGAGTTGATGCTCGCGATGCCCACGTGCTTCGGATCCAGGTGCGGCGCCAGCACGCCGTGCCGCGCCTCGCGCACGGCGTTCATCATCTTGTCCGAGCCGATCGCGATGATGCGACGGACCTCCGAGAGGGCCGCCAGCTCGCCGCCGAGCTGGCGCTCGGCGTAGGCCCTCATCGCCTGGACGATGTTGCCGCGGAAGTGGTGGTCGGTCGCGCGCCGCGGGGGGATCTCGGCGCCGCCGTCGGTGCACCAGACGACCTGGTCGGTCGCGACCTCTATCTCGTCCTGCTTGAAGAGATCCTCGCCTCGCCGGTAGCCGGCGAAGTAGATCACGCGGTCGCCGCGCGCCTTCAGGGCCTTCGCGATCGAGAACAGGACGGCGTTGCCGAGCCCGCCGCCGGCGAGCAGCACGGTCTCCCCCTCGGGGATGTCCGTGGGCGTCCCGGTCGGCCCCATCACGACGACCTCCTCGCCCGGGCGCAGCGCGGCGAGCAGGCGGGAGGACGCGCCCATCTCGAGCGCGATGAGCGACAGCAGCCCCTTCTCCTTGTCGACCCACGCGCCCGTGAGCGCGAGGCCCTCCATCGCGAGCCGCGTGCCGCGGATCACGGGCGAGCGCACCTCGTAGTTCTGCAGGCGGTAGAACTGCCCGGGCTCGAACTTCCGCGCCGCCGCGGGCGCGCGCACGACCACCTCGACGATCGTCGGCGTGAGCCGCTGGACCCGCTCGACGACCGCGCCGAGGTCGTGATCGAGGCGGGCGAAGAGGTCGCGCCGCCGCGCGTCGCGCGCGGCCTGCGGCTCCTCGCCGAGCCGGGCGATGTCGTGGCGGAACAGCGCGACGACGGACGGGTACGCGTCCTTGGCGCTCGCCATCGCCTTCACGACGCTCCCCGCGTAGTGGGGGTGGTTGTCGCCGTAGAAGCTCACCGCGTGCTCGCCGTCGTTGTAGCTCGTGAAGAAGCCCTCCCTCGCCTTGGCCGGCTCCACCTGGAGCGCTCCGCCCTCATCGACGTAGGCGCGGTGCGGCTGGAAGAACTGCCGCCACTTGTCGAACACGAACGAGCCCGGGCGCTCCTTCTCGTACGTGACGTTGGGGCTCGTCCCGGCCGCGACGCACACGGTGCGGGCGGGGATCGAGACCGCCTGCCCCGCGCTCCGCCACTTGCCGTCCACGATCTCCTGCCGATCGAAGACGAGCGAGGAGACGCACCCGCGCTCGTCGAGCACCGCCTCGACCGGGGCGAGGTTCTCGACGTAGCGGATCCCTTCCTCGAGCGACTTGGCGACCTCCTCGTGGTTCAGCCGGTACGCCGGCGAGTCGATGAGCCGCTTCCGGTAGACCAGCGAGACGCCTCCCCACGCGTCGATCAGGCCCTGGAAGCGCGGCGGGCGCCCCTCGCGCGCGGCGCGCGCGCGCTCGTCGCGGATCTCCTCCGCGTGGCGCCGCTGCTCGACAAGGAACTCCCGCTCCTCCTCGTCAAACATCGCGAGGACGGCGGCCTCTCCGCGCTCCGCGACCAGCGCGTCGAGCCGGTCGGCCGTCTTCTCGGCCTGCACGACGTAGTACGCGGCGAGCTCCGTCGCGGTGTCGATCGCCGTCAGGCCGCCGCCGATCACCACCGCCGGCAGGCGCACCTGGAGGTTCGCGAGCGCCGAGCGCTTGTAGGCCCCGGCCAGCTGCAGCGCCATCAGGAAGTCCGACGCCTTGCGGATGCCGCGCGCGAGGTTGTTCTTGAGCGGGATGATCGTCGGGCGCCCCGCGCCCGCCGCGATCGCGACGTGGTGGAACCCGAGCCGGAAGGCGTCGTCGAGATCGATCGTCCCGCCGAACCGCACGCCGCCGTAGATCCGGAGCAGCCGCTGCCGGGCCAGCGTGACGTACAGGACGGTGAGGAAGTTCTTGTCCCATCGCACCGTGATCCCGTACTCGCTCACCCCGCCGAAGCCGAGGAGGACGCGCTCGTCGAGCTCTGTGTAGAGCCGCTTGAAATCCTTGACCGGACGCGGCGGGCGCGACTCGTCGCCCGTGAGCTCGACCGGCAGCGGCTCGATCTTCAGCCCGTCGATCGCCACGCACGCGAAGCCCTGCCGCGTGAGGTGGTGCGACAGCGTGTAGCCGGCCGGGCCGAGGCCGACGACGAGCACGTTCTTGCCGTTGTACGGGAGCGCGTGCGGCCGCAGCGCGTCGAGCGGGTTCCAGCGCGTGAGGAACCCGTAGATCTCGAGGCCCCACGGGAGCGACAGCACGTCCGTGAGCGCCGCGGTCTCGATCTGCGGGATGTCCACCGGCTCCTGCTTCTGGAAGACGCACGCCTTCATGCAGTCGTTGCAGATGCGGTGACCGGTGCCGGGGCACATCGGGTTGTCGACGCAGACGAGCGCGAGCGCGGCGATCGACTCGCCCCGCCCCCGCATGCTGTGCATCTCGCTGATCTTCTCGTCGAGCGGGCAGCCGTTCAGCTCGACGCCGAGCGGGTTCGCCTTGATCGCCCCGGTCTTGTTGTCGCGCAGGCCCTTCGAGCACGAGTCCTTGTCGCGATCGTGGCAGAAGAGGCAGTAGTCGACCTGGCTCTCGACCTCGCGGGGCGGCGCGCGGCGGTCCGTCAGCGCGAAGCCGTCGCGATCCCTCCGCTCGTGCTCGGGGCCGACGAGGAGCTCGGCGGAGCCCGGGCTGCCGTTCGCGCCCTTCCTCTGCAGCTGGACGAGCTCCTGGTAGTCGAGCGTGCGCGGCGCCTTCAGCGTCGGCCACCGCCGCGCCGGATCGTGCTCGTCCGCGCGGCGCGCCGCGAGCCACGCCTCGACGGCGTCGAGCGCGAGCGCCACGACCGCCCCGTCCTCGGCCTCCGTCGGCTCCGCGCCAACGACCGCCGCCGCCGGCGCCACACCCTCGGCGAGCGCCGGGTCCTCCCGCAGCGCCGCGCGCACCTTCGCCGCCCGCTCGCGGAGCTCGTCCGTCCACTTCGCGCCGCCGGCCTTCGCGGCCTTGCGCGCGATCTCGTCGACCTCGATCAGGGCGAGCGTCGCGCGCGCGATCGCGAGCTCCTCCGCGGCGGAGCCGCCGTCAAGCGCGCTCGCAGGCGCGCCCATCGCCGCGAGCGACCGCCGCGCCGCGTGCGCCGCCTCGACGTGCGTGCCCCGCCACGCCTTCCCGGGGTTCGGCTTGAACAGGCGCTTCTTCGAGAACTCGCGCTTGAAGTCCCAGAGCGCGCTCCGCTCGAGGGTCGCGTCGATCTGCGCCTGCGTTTCCCGCTCGACCCGGAAGAGCATCGCCACGAAGCGGCCGACGTGGGGCGCCGCCGCGAGGAGCGCCTCGGAGACCTGCTCCGGCGTGAGCGCGGGGCGGCCCGCGCCGCCGCCCTCGGCGCCGGAGGCCTCCGCCTGCGCCGCGCGCAGCGAGGCCCGGTACGCGTCGAAGCGCGCGTAGGCGCCCTCGTCCGCTGCGTGAAAATACTCCTCGAAGCGCTCCGTCAGCTCGGCGAGCTTCGCGGGGTCGAAGAGATCGGCGTAGCCGAAACCAGGGAGCCCGAGCTCGAGCTCGGAGGCATCGGAGGTCGCCTGCACCCACGAAGAGAAGTCAGCCTGCACTCCAGCGTTCGCTTCCATACCCGCGGCAAATGCTTTCTATTTCAAGGGGGTCGCTCGCCCGACGATGGCCTGCCCACGCGGCCGTGAGAGCGACGTAAAGTAGCATCAGGCCGCACCTTCGACCTGTCGCTCGGGCAACAATCATCGCAATCGGATTGCGTTTGCCAGCGCGGCGAACGCGCAACGGCTGCGTGCTCCACGGCGATCTCCATCGAGCACCGCTCGCTTCCACGAGCGACCGCCGTGGAGTCACCCCGCAGCGGCCATCCGCACGACGCCGGCCCGCTCGGGCTCCCCGAGACGCTGGCCTCGACGGAGCAGCCGGCAGCGCATCGCGTCAGAACCCCTGCGAGACGACGCGCTCGATCGTGTGCGTCGAGATGTTGCCCGCGACGACCTCCGGATCTCGCAGCAGCGCCTGGTGCAGCGGGATGTTCGTGCGGATGCCGCCGATGATGAACTCGTCGAGCGCGCACCGGAGCCTGGCGATCGCCTCGGCCCGGTTCGCGCCGTGCGCGATCACCTTGGCCACCAGTGAATCGTAGGAGCTGGGAACGCGAAAACCGCCGTACACGCCGGAATCGACGCGGATCCCGACGCCGCCGGGCGAGTGATACTCCGTGATGAGGCCCGGCCACGGCACGAACGAGCGCGCATCCTCGGCGTTGATCCGGCACTCGATGGCATGGCCCCGGAAGCTCCAGGGCCGCGTGTCGGGCAGCGAGAGGCGCTCGCCTGCAGCGGCGAGGATCTGCTGCGCGACCAGATCGACGCCGGTCACCATCTCGGTGACGGGGTGCTCGACCTGGACCCGGGTGTTCATCTCCATGAAGAAGAGCTCGCCTCGCTCATCCATCAGGAACTCGAGCGTGCCCAGGCCGGTGTAGCCGGTCTCGAGGATCGCACCCCGGAGGATGTCGCCCATCCGGGAGCGCTTCTCGTTGTCCATCGCCGGGCTGGGCGACTCCTCCATCACCTTCTGGTGCCGGCGCTGGAGCGAGCACTCGCGCTCGCCGAGCGTCCACACGCCCCCGTGCTGATCCGCGAGCACCTGGAACTCGATGTGGCGCGGCGCCTCGACGTAGCGCTCGAGGTAGACGTCCGGGTTCTTGAAGCCGCTCAGGGCCTCCTGCGTCGCGATCTCGAACGAGCGCTGCACCTCGCTGGCCTCGCGGACGATGCGCATGCCCCTGCCCCCGCCGCCGCCGGAGGCCTTCAGGATCACCGGATAGCCGACGCGCTCGGCCTGCTCGGCCGCGTCCGCCGCGCTCTTGAGCACGCCCGTGCCGCTGAGCATGGGGATGCCGAAGCGCTTGGCGACCTCGCGCGCGGACACCTTGTCGCCCCAGGTCCGCATCGCCTCCGCGGTCGGCCCGATGAAGGTGAGGCGGCACTTCTTGCAAAGCTCGGCGAACTTCGCGTTCTCCGAGAGGAACCCGTAGCCTGGATGGATCGCGTCGGCGCCCGTGACCTCCGCCGCCGCGATGATCTGCGGGATGTTGAGGTAGCTCTTCGACGCCTCGGCCGGACCGACACACACGGCCTCGTCCGCGAACCGGACGTGCAGCGCCGCGGCGTCCGCCTCGGAGTGGATGGCTACCGTGCGGATGCCGAGCAGGCGGCAGGCGCGGATGACACGCATCGCGATCTCGCCGCGATTGGCGATCAGGATCTTCTGGAACACGGCACCCTCGCCCGGGCAGCGCTAGCTGCCCCGCACCTTGAAGAGACGCTGCCCAAACTCGACCGGCTTGCCGTTGTCGACAAGGATCTCGACGATCGTGCCCGGAGAGTCCGCCTCGATCTCGTTCATCAGCTTCATCGCCTCGATGATGCAGAGCGCCTGACCCACGCGGATCGCGCTGCCCACATCGACGAACGGGGGCGCATCGGGCGACGGCGATCGGTAGAACGTGCCGACGAACGGCGACGTCACATAGGAGATCCCCTCGTCGCTCGCCGCCGCCGGCGCGGCAGGGGCCGCTGGCGCGGGCGCGGGCGCGGGCGCGGCGGCCGGCGCCGCCGCGGGCGGCGCGACCGGCGCGCTGTGGATCTGGAAGGCGGCGGGCGCGAGATGCGGCGCCGCGCCCTGCGGGACAACGCCTCCGCGCGTGAGGCGAATGCGAACGTGTTCGTCCTCGAACTCGAAGTCGCTCACGTTGCGCTTCTCTAAGATGCGTACCAGCGCCCGCAACTGCTTGAGGTTGATGTTCATGGAAGGACGTTCGGCCATCGATGTTTGCCGCCTTTCAACCAGAGTGACGGCGCATGTTCAACCTCTTTCGTCGGATCGCAGCTTCTCCAGATGCCCGAGCAGCCCGATCAGCCCAAGGACGTACGAGCTCGGACCGAAACCCGCGACGCGCGCCATGCACGCAGGCGCGATGCGGGAGCGACGGCGGAACGGCTCACGGCCGTCCGGGTTGGAGATGTGCACCTCGACGGTAGGAAGCGCGCTCGCGCGGATCGCGTCATAGAGCGCGATGGAGGTGTGCGTGTACGCACCGGCGTTGAGGAGGATGCCGTGGAAGCCGCGATCGCCAGCGTGGCTGATCGCGGTCACGAGCTCTCCCTCGCAGTTCGATTGCATGCACGACACCGAGGCGCCGCGGGCCTTCGCGGCCTCCTCGACGGCGCGGTGAACGTCATCCAGCGTGGCCGTGCCGTAGATCGCTGGCTCGCGCTTGCCCAGTCGATCGAGGTTCGGCCCGGAGATGACCGAGATGCTGAAGCCGCTCAGGCGAGCTCCTTCAGCAGCACCGGCACCTTGGTGCGCAGGAGGTACCGGGCCTTGCCGATGTTCGCGTCGGGCGTCATCGAGAAGGCCACGAAGTACGAGTTGTTCACGACGCGGATCAGGGTCGTGACCTTCTCCGCCTGGATCGCGATCTCGGCGGCGTTGCCCGCGTCGAGCATCTCGGCGGCGCGCTGGATCGACTTCAACACGACGCTGAACTCCGCGCCGATGGTGGTGATGTCGAACGCGGCCCCCGGCTTGGAGTAGCTGTCGACCGGGATCCCCTCGAAATCCATGAGAAGGGTCGCGATGCCGCCCTCGGTGTTCTCTACGACTTCCTTCAGCACGGCCTGGAACATGCGCCGAGATTACCCAAGCGCGGCACGATCGGGAAAACAAACGAACCTGGCCCGGCATCTCGCGCCGCAGCCCGGGAGAGCCGGCGCTCCTCATCGTCGCCCGACCCGCTCGGCCTGGCCGCGCGCGGCCAGGCCGATGGCGACCGGGCGCGCGCGGCCAGGCCGATGGCAGACGGGCGCGCACGGCGTTGACGACAGATGGCACTGCGCGGCAGCGCCGCGAAAGCTCGTACCGGCCGCCTGCCATCGTGAACCAGCGCGACAGGCGCAACAGGCGCAACAGGCGCAACAGGCGCAACAGACGCAACAGACGCAACACGACGCGACAGGCGAAGCGCGGCGGAACGTTGGACCGGGCGGGCGCTTTGCCTCTTGCATCCTGGTCCCAGCCGGGCGATTCCCGCCCCTGGGGGCCCGCTCCAAAGCACGCCTTGACCCTCGTCCAGGCGAGCGGCTAACGTGCGGCCGTTCTTTCGCCTCGCGGCAAGGCCCGGAGGCGGATCCCACCGGCGCGTCTCGCCGGGGGGCCGACGTCAAACGTGGTCGGGAGCGGCGTGCGCCGTACCCGCCATCTCATCAAGAAAAACAAGGACGGCCCAACATCTATGCGTGCTCGAGCCGGGGATCCCCCCCGCACGATGCCCCAGAAGATCCTCGCCGGGCGGGCGACGGATCCTCAGCTGCGCGGTGATCTCGTCCAGGTCAAGGTCGACCAGGTGATCCTCTCCAGGGCGCCGTCGCGCGCGCTGGCCGAGGCCATCGCCACGGGCATGAAGAAGACGCCGGTCGAGGTCGCCGTCGCCTACGACGGCACCTGCGTGGCCGACGCGAGCTCGCTCGCGGATATCGACGAGGGCAGCCCGCACTCGGTGTCGCCCGAGTTCCCGACCTACAACATCCCGATCGCGCGGCCCGGCATCGGCTTCCCTGCGCCCGTTCACCTGGAGCGCTTCGCGGCGCCGGCGCGGCTCGCCCTCACGGACGACCCGCGCCTCACGACCGTCGGCGGCATCGGCATGCTGTCGCTCGTCGTCTCGCCGAGCCAGCTCGGGCAGGCGCTCGCCACGGGCTCGGTCTGGCTCCGGCCGCCCCGCAGCGTGCAGATCCACCTCTCGGGCAGGGTGCGGCCCTTCGTCTGCGCGCGGGACGTCGCCCTCGAGCTGCTCCGCAGGAACCTCGACGAGGTGGTGCGCCGCATCGAAGGCGAGCACCACGCGCCGGTGATCCTCGAGTTCGCCGGGCCGAGCGCGCGGCTCCTCTCCGTGGGCGACCGCGCGGTGCTCTGCGGCATCGCGCCGCAGGTCGGCGCGGCGGCGGCGCTGTTCGTGAGCGACGAGAAGACGGAGGTCTTCCTCCGCGATCAGCGCAGGTCGAAGGCCCACCGCGCGCTCGTGCCGGACCCGGGCGCGCCTTGCGAGGAGGTCGTCTCGATCGATCTCGGCACGGTCGATCCGCTCCTCATGGACGAGGAGGGCGTGGTCCGGCCCGTCCGCGATCTCGCCGGCAAGCCCGTGGCGCAGGTCGTCCTCGGGGGCGACTCCGGCGTGACGTTGCGCGACATGCTCGCGGCGGCGCTGCTGCTCAAGTCGAAGCGCGTCCCGTCGCGGCTCGACCTGCTCGTCGCGCCGCCGTCGCGGCAGGTGCTCGAGGTGCTCGCGCAGTCGGGCGCGCTCGTCGATCTCGTCGCGACGGGCGCACGCATCGTCGAGCCGGACAGGCGCGTCGTCACGTCGGAGATTTACCCGCCGCCGCCCGGCAGCCTCTCGCTGCGCACCGCGGATCCGGAGCCGCGCATCGCCGGGGCGCCGTCGTTCGTCGTGGCCTCGGCGGAGACCCTGGCCTACGCGGTGGCCACGGGCGCGGTCGGCGATCCGCGGTCGTTCAAACGTCCGGTGCGGGTGACGGTGCCGCGGGCGCTGCCGACCGACGACGTGCTGATCCTCCGCGACAAGAAGGGGGAGCAGGTGAGCACGAAGAAGCCGCCGCCAGCGCCCGCGGCAGTGCCGTGGAAGGGGCCGCTGACGCTCGACGTGCTCGCCGGCGTGCCGGAGGTGAACGGGCACGCGGCGGTCGGGGCGCGCGGGCGCGCCGCCCCTGCGCCGGTCGAGGCGCCCGCGGCGGCCGCCGCGGACCAGCAGGGGCAGGCCGCGCCCGCGGAGGCCAAGCCGGCCGGCGGCGTGGCGCTCGTCCTGTCGACGCTCGACGAGGTGCGGGCGGTCGCGGAGCGCGCAACCGATCTCTCGACGGTGCGCGCGGTGGTCGCGCCCTTCGTCCCGAGCACCGCGGTGTCGGCGTTCGCGAGCGAGGGGATCGCCACGTTCCTCGTCGGCACGGAGGCCCTCGGCAGCATCAAGGACCAGAAGAGCGTGGAGCTCCCCGCCCCCGCGCAGTGGGGCGATCGCGTCGCGGCGATCTTCGGGAGCGAGCGCGTCGAGGTGGCCTGGCTCGCGACCGGCATGGAGCGGAGCTGGACCCACGCAGGCACCGTGCGGCAGCCGCCCAGCGCGGGCAAACCAGCGAGGTAGCCGGGCCGAGATCCCGGTGGCGAGGCCGCCTCCCACAGGAGCGGGGAGCCGCCTTCCACCGGGAACCGGGGAGCCGGACAGCAGCGCTCAGGGAGCCGCGCGCACGGGGGCCAGCGGAGCGAGGAGCTTGATCTCGTTCGTGAGATCGCGGAAGCGGATCTGCTGCTCGTTGATCTGCATCTCGAGGACGATGACGCGCTTCGTGATCTCGTCGAGGCGCGCCGACGCCTTCGCGAGCCGATCCGTGAGGTCGCGGCGGAGCTCGTCGGCGGTCTTGTTCTTCTCGATGGCCCTGAGGTTCTGGCGGAGCTCGTGGCTCTGCTGCTCGAGGCGCTGCTGCTCGGCGAGGATCCTGTCGCGCTCGTCGATCGCCGGGCGGAGCTTGCCCCGGATGTCCCAGGCCTGACCGAGCTGCTTGGCCACGGCCGCGTCGGCGCGCGGGTCCTTCAGGTAGCCTTGCACCGCGTCGTCGGCGAGCTGGTCGAGCCAGTCGATCTGCTGCCGGAAGAGCCGCCGCTCGTCGACGTCGAGCACCGCCGTCCCCCGGCGCGGCACGTCGATCGGCACGAGCGCGCTGCCCGTGCCGACGTTGTCCTCCGTGCCCTTCGGGGGCGCGTGCAGGCGCGTCCCGTGCAAGCGGGGGTGCTTCACGAGCGTCCTCGCCGCGAGGTCGGCGCCGTTGCGGACGGCGTACTTCGTGTGCGTGACCCAGTCGCGCTCGATCTCGAGCGCGCCGCCCTCGATCTTCGCGATGCGCGCGCCCTCCGCGCTCTCCTCGCGCGTCGTGTCGACGGCGAGGCCCCGCTCCAGCGCGAACGGCACCGTCGTCGTGGCCCCCGGCGGCAGCGGCTCGACCATGCCCTGGCCCAGGAACGCGCCGTTCTCGAAGACGGCGATGGGGCCGCGCTCCAGCAGCCCCTTCGTGTCGTTCGTGAAGCGCGCCACCCGGAACGGGTGTGAGCTCGACGCGGGCACGCCGCCGTCGGGCGCGAACAGGAAGATCGACTCGCCGGGCACCTGCCTGGCCAGGAGCAGGACCATCGTCGCGCTCTTGTCGGGGATGTCGACCGGGAACGGGATATCGTAGCGGGTCGTGCCCGCCTCCATCGCGACCGCGGCGAGGGCGCTCATGTTGCGCGGCGGAGAGGGGTTCATCGCCATGCGCGGCGGCGCCGGCGCCGCCGCCGGCGCTGACTGCTTCCACTGGGGCCCCGCGTGTTGCCCGCCGGCGCGCGTGTCTTCGCGATTGTTCAGCCTCACGCTCGGCTTCGCGGCGGGGACCGTGGCAACCGCTGCCCGCCTCGCGGACCGCAGCCTGCCGCCGCCGCCCTTCTCCATTTCGGGCTCGGCCTCGTCTGCGGACGCGTACTCCTCGGCGGCGTCGCCCGGCGCCATGGGCGCCGGCGCGACGGGCGGCGGTGGCGGCGGCGCGGCCTCGGTGGCCAGCGTCGTTTCGCTCGTCGGCACGGACGCGATCACCTCGCCCTGATCGCTGACGACAGGGCGCGGCGGGATCGCCGCCTGGTCGAGCGTCGCCTGGAACGCGAGCGGCGCGCCCGCCACGAGCGACAGCTTCACCCCCTTCCAGTCCTCGCCCGAGAGGTTCTGCACGATGCCCCACGCCTGGAGGTGCGCCTGCTTCGAGTCCGCGCGCGGCGCTGCGCCCTGCGCCCCGCCCGCCCCCATCACGAGCCGGTACGACGGCCTCCACACCGGCGTCTCCGCCACGTAGCCGATCACGAGATCGTGCTCCCGCCCGTCGAGGGTGAGCTTGACCGTCTCGTGGTCGTCGTCGCGCTCCTTCGCCGCCGCCGCGCCCTTGTCCTTCGGCGGCGGCACGGTCGTCACCTCGGGCCCAGGCTCCGGCGGGGCCTCGTCCTCGCCAGATCCGTCGTCGACCTCGACAGGGAACGACGCGCTCCGGACGCTGCTGCCGCCGGCCTCGATGACCGCGAGCGTCGCGAGGAAGTCGCCGACCTTCTCCTTGCGGATCCGGAAGGTCACCTGATCGGCGTCGATGAGCCCTCGGCGCTCGAAATACGCGACGCCGTTCCTGTAGATGACCACGCGCCGCAGCGCGAGCCCCGAGGCGTCTATATCGGGGCCACGCGCGCAACCGGCGAGCAGCGTGAGAGCGAGGAGCAGGCCGGAGCCCGCTCGCGCGACGTCGTACCGTCTCATGAATGTCCCTGGGTTTCGCTTGCGTCAGCTGTCGGAGGGCGCCGTCGAGGCGCGACGCCAGTCGGGCGGCAGGTCGAGAAAGCCCTCGTTGCAGAGGAACTCGTAGAGCCCCTCACAGACCTCGCCGCAGATCATGCTGAAGAGGTGGGGATCGGTGATGAAGAGGATCGTCTCGTCGCGCTCGGCGCCCGCGGTGTCGGCGAGCTGGGCGACCAGCTCGTCCTCGGCGTAGCCGACGAGCATCACCATGAGGTGGCGCTCGAACGCGGCGCGGAAGCGAGGGAACGCCTCGCTCGTCAGCTTGTACGCGTACGCCCTGCCCTCGAACGTACGCGCGTCCTGCACGACCCGCGCGGAGATCTCGCCGAGGCTCTGGGCGAGCTGCACGCTGAAGAAGTCGACGAGCACGGCGTGGACCACCGAGACGATGCGCCTGAGCTCGCTGGATCGGCGCGCGAGGAAGGCGTCCTGCATGTCCTTCGTCAGCTTCGCGAGCAGCTCGAACGACTGCTCCCGCGCGTCCTCCGACGCGAACTCGAAGCCGTCGAGCTCGGCCTCGATCCGGTTCTTGTAGCGGGTCAGCACGTAGAAGAGCGCCTGCTCGCCGTGGTGGATCACCTTCGGCGCGCCGTCGCGGCCGCGCGTCTTCTCGTGGAGCTCGGACTGGAAGAACAGGCGGGCGAGGTTCCTGTGGATCTTCTTGAGCCGCCGCTCGACGAGCAGCGAGATGCCGTCCTCGCGGATGACCCGCTCGAGCAGGGCGCAGAGCGTCTTCTCGTGCGCGTCACGGATCGCGTCGCGGTTCTTCGCCCCGCGATCCCCGGCGCCCGCCGACGCCTGGATCACCTTCAGCTGGGCGACGACCTGCGCGGTGACCGCGTCGAGCTCGGGGTTGGTCTCGAGATCGGCGCGGTAGTGGACGATGCGGGCCTGCATCTGCTCCTCGAGCAGGCCGAGCGCCATCTCGGTGATGTGGTCCTTCAGCGCCTGGCTGACGTGCTCGCCGACGCGCCGCGGCGCGTCGGGCGGGAGCGGCCTCGGCGGCTCGTGCGCCGGCCTCCCCCCCGGTTGCGATCGGCCCGAGGGCGGCAGCGGCGGAGGGTTCCGAGGGACCGGGGCCATGACCCGACAGCATAGCGGAACTCGCCCGTGGTGTGCGGTTTTGGCGGAGCGGCGCGAGTCGGAGTAAGACGGCGGCCATGCACGCGGCCATGCACACGCTCGCTTCACCCATGCGCGCCTGGGGACCGGAAGGCCCACGGGCGCCGTCCTCGCCGGCCCTCTCGTCCATGGCGCCCCCGCGCCTGGCCCGCCGTCGCCTCGCGGCGGCGCTCGCGCTCACGCTCGCCAGCGCCGGGGCGGGCTGCTCTCGCGACGGCGACGGCCAGCCACCGCCCGCGCGCACGCCGGAGCCCGCGGCACGGCAGGAGCCCGCGGCGGTGGCGCCGGCCGCCACGGCAGAGAGCGCCGGGACGACCGCCGCGACGGACAGGAAGGACGGCACCGCCGGGGCGCCGACAGGGCAGCGCGAGAGGTTGAACGTCCTCGTGGTCTCGATCGACAGCCTGCGCGCGGACATGCCGTGGAACGGTTACGAACGCGACATCGCGCCCGTGCTCACCGCGTTCGAGAAGAAGTCCGTCAGCTACACGCGCCACTACGCGATCTCGTCGTACACCTCGATGAGCGTCGGCGGCTTCCTCGCCGGCCGGTACCCGAGCGAGGTCGATCGCAGCGGCTACTTCTTCGGCAACTACCCCGACAGCGTCCTCATGTTCCCGGAGCTCCTGCAGAGGGCCGGGGTGCGGACGATGAGCGCGCACGCGCACTTCTACTTCGACCAGAAGGCGGGCTTCCGTCAGGGCTTCGACGTGTACGAGATCGTGCCGGGGCTCTCGGCCGACAACACGACCGACCGGAACGTCACGAGCCCGGGGCACCTCGAGCTCGCGATGAAGATGCTCTCCGACAAGGCGAACACCTCGGGCACCTTCTTCGCGTACTTCCATTTCCTCGATCCGCACGACGTGTACATGACGCACGAGGGGATCCCGACGTTCGGCAAGCGCGCCCGCGACAAGTACGACGGGGAGGTCAGGTTCACCGACATGCACGTCGGCAAGCTGCTGGACTTCGTCGCGCAGCAGCCGTGGGCCAAGGACACGGCGATCATCGTGACCGCGGACCACGGCGAGGCGTTCGGCGAGCACAAGATGTTCCGCCACGGCTTCGAGGTGTGGGACGTGCTCACCCACGTGCCGCTGATGATCCAGGCGCCCGGGATCACCCCGCGCCGGATCGACGTGCCTCGCAGCTCGATCGACCTGGCGCCGACGATCCTGGAGCTGACCGGCGCGCCGGCAGAGCCGTCCTTCCCGGGCAAGAGCCTGGTGCCCGAGCTCCACGGCGCGACGCCGGAGCCGCGCGACGTCATCGTCGATCTTCCGCGCACGAGCGACAACGACCGGCGCAGGGCGCTCATCCACGGGCAGTACAAGCTCATCGCGTACGGCGACGACGACGCGTTCGACCTCTTCGACCTCGTCGCGGATCCGGGGGAGACGAAGGATCTCAAGCGAACGCAGGCGCCGGTCTTCGAGGAGATGAAGGCGCTCTACAAGGAGCGCTCCGCGGCCATCAAGGACGTGTGCCCGAAGAACACGGCGAAGCTCAAGGGGAAGAAGAGCAACAAGCGGTGCTAGCGCGCGGAGCGGAGCGCCGCGCGCTGGCACCGCCGAGGGCCAGCGCTAGCGCGCCGTCGGGGCGACGGTGAGCGTCAGGACGTCGTCCTCGCCCGCCTCGATCCCGGCGCGCGCCACGAGGCGGGCGCCTTCGCACTCGAGGTGGAGCACGACGGGCGCCACCGCCTGGCGGCCGCACGACGGATCGCCCGAGACGCGCGCCGCAAAGGCGCTGCGCGCGAGCTCGACCGCCAGGGCGATGCCTCCGATGCGGCCCATCGCGTCGTCCGGGGCGACCTCGCGCGCCGAGCGCGCCTCCTCGAGGCGCGTGAAGAGCGCAGGCCCGCGGATCGCGACCTCGATCGGGCGGCCCGACGCGTCCTCGAGGACGGCGACCTCGATCTCCGCCTGCCGGGGCGCGCTCTCGCCCTCGGCCGTCACGACGAACCAGAGCGGGATCCGCTTCGCGCAGACCGCTGCGCCCGGGCCGGCGCGCTCGTCGGCGGGCGCGCAGCGGGGAGGCGGCAGCGCCAGGCTGAACGGGACGATCACCTCCGCCGGCGCCTCTGCGAGGGGCCGCCCCCAGGCCCGCCTGTCCAGGAACCGGCGCAGCCACGCGGTGACCTCCTCGCCGACCCGCGCGCGATCCGCGCGCTGCGTCGCGAGCTGCGCCTCCGTCTCCTGAGCGGCGCGCGAGAGGACGTCGCCGGCGCTGCGCTCGCGGACGAGCTCGCGCAGCCGGTGGGTCGCCTCATCGCGGAACGCGCCCCTGGGCAACGTCGCGAGGTACGCGGTGAGGCCCGCGGCCGTCCTGCGCTTCGCTGCGTAATAGATCGGCTCGGCCCGCGTGAGGTACGCGCGCACCTCGCCGGCGAAGGCCCCGCGCGGATGGCGCTCCAGGTAGGCCGACGCCGCCGAGAGCCGCCCCTCGAGGGTCCTCGACACGCGCGTCGCCCGGTACGCCGCGTAGTCGTCGTAGCTCGCCAGGAGCGCCGGCTTCGAGGCGCACCCGGACAGGACCGCGACGAGCGCCGCGAACGAGAAGTTCCGAGCGGAAGTCGCAAGGCGTCGGCGGGAAGCGACTGCGCCACGCCCGCTCATGGCGCCTCTTCCAGTGGGCAAAAATTGCACTCGGTCGGGGTCGACGCGCCTTCGTCGGCCATGTGGCCGCGGTACTCGTCGCAGCTCGTGAACTTGAGCTTGTGCAGGCACACCTCGCCGTCGTGGACCAGCGGATAGCAGCCGGCCGGGAGCTCCGGCGCAGCCTCGAAGGCGCAGGCGGCGTCGCAGGCGCGCGTGCGCAGGCCGCACTCGTCGCACCGGGCGCAGTCGATCTGCGCCTTCAGGGCGAAGAACTTGTAGGGGTCGAGCTCCTCCGGCGCCTGCCCGCAGCTGCCGATGTCGCCGACCACCGGCGCGATGCCCACGAAGAGCAGCAGCGCCGCCACGCCGGCGATCTCCTTCGCCCGGGGGCGCCCGCCTCGACGCTCGCGCTCCGGCAAGCTCATGGCAGGAGCTCGTGATCGATCATGAGCCCGAGCTGCGCCGAGACGACGGGGTAGACGGTGTACGCCGCGTCGTACGTCGCGGCGCCATAGAAGAGATCCCCGACGATCTCGCCCGAGAGCGCGACGCCCGCGAGCAGGGAATACCCTAGCCCCAGGGCGAGCTCGCCTCCGACGTTCACGTCGGGCTCGATCAGGATCGCCGCCCCGAGCCGCCCGTACCCGAGCACACGCGAGAGGCCGCGGTAAGCGACGAAGTAGCTCGGCGTGAGCGACTCCTGCGGGACGCCGCCGACGGCGACCGAGAAGCGCAGCGCCCCGCCGTGCTGAACGCCGTCGGCCGGCCCCAGCGCGAGCGCGACCCCGAGATCGAGGTACCCCGCGGTGAGCGAGAGCGACTCCGCCGTCTCGCCGAGCTGCGTCTGCAGGCGGTAGGGGTTGTTGAACCGGATCCCCTTCCCCATCGCGACGGTCGACACGACCCGCCCCGCCGTCCCCGGTGGCCGCGCGAGCGCGCGGTACGCATCGAGCTCGGCGCCGCCGCGATCCTCGCCGGGCAGCGGCGCCGCAGCCCCCTCGGCGCCGCGGTCTGCGGCGGGCTGGGCCGCGGCGGCGCGCCCCGAGGATGCCCCGAGCAGAACCGCCACCAGCGCGAGCCCGGTCCGGAGTTCCAGCATGGCCACGAGCCTTCTACCCCGAGGCAGCGCCCGCTGGCACGCTCAATTGCGTCCCGGCCGCGCGCCGCGCGAGCCTCTCCGCGGCATCGCCGCCCGGCGACGGCGGCGACGGCGCCGCGCGCCTCCGGCACGGCGCTCGCCTCCGCTGCGTATCCGCCCGCTTCACCTGCGGACCGGACCCTGCATGGTGAGACCACCGTGAGCAATTCAAGCACCCGAGGCAGGCAAGGCACCGCCGCACAGCCGTCGGCGCTGCGCGCGCCGCGCGCCAGCACGACGCGGCGTCGAGAACGAGAAGATCCCAGCGAACCGGGAAGGCCGCTCAAGCCGGCCCATGAAGCCGCGATGTGGGCCGGCGCGGGCGAGCTGGACGAGCCGTTCGTCGACATGCTCGACGCCGCAGCGGCGCCGCCGCTGCGGGGCAAGGTGAACCCGCGCAGCGAGATCAGCGACGTGATCCCGACGCTCGACGACGAGGTCCGCGGCTACCACCACCACCCGAACGACGCCGGCAGCACCGAGTTCGAGGTGAACCCCGACGCCGCCGACGCCGCCGCCGATCTGGCGAGCGACCTCGGAGCGGAGTTCCTGGAAGGCGCGACGAGGGGCCAGGACGTCAGCGACGTCGTGATGTCGCACGACGACGACGACGGCGATCTGCCCTATCTCCTGGAAGACGAGGACGTCGAGTCCGTAGAGCCGGACGCCGAAGCAGAGGACGAGCAACCGGTGACCCAGCGGATGCGGCGGCACGCGGGCTGACAGGCAGCGCGCGCCGTGCGTGACGGCGCGAGGTCGCGGTGCGCCGTCACGCACGGCGCGCGACGAGGTCTGGCCCGGTCACGCCTGACCGAGCACGGGCAGCTCCGCCACCACCTCTCCGTCGATGCGGATGAAGGCCAGCAGGCCTTCGTCCTCGTAGGCCAGCACATCGAGCACGATCCGCTCGCACAGCGGCAGCACGTACAGCGCTCCGTCGTCCGCCATCACCGTCATGGATCGCACAGGTGCGCTCGCCGTGGGCAGCGTCTCTGTGGTCCGTCGTCGCGCATCCATGTCGCTTGAGCTCCCAGGCTTGAATCGAGCTCCGGCCACCGCCGGCGCCGCGAGGCTAGAGGGCCTGCCCGTCATCTCACCAAGCGCCTTCCATGCCACGACGTTGGCGCAGCAGCGCCGGAGCCCGCGGCGTTCCACGGCGACATATGGCTTTCGCCCTGGCCCGCGCCGCTGCGTCGCTGCGGCTCAGCCGCAAGCGGCGCCGCTCCCCGCCCGCAGCGGAGCGCGGCGCGCCCGGAGCACCGCAACACCGCGATTTCGAGCCGTCTCCGGCCTCGCCGACGGCCGAGGCACGCAGGCGTTCAGCCCGCCCGCGCGCGGTCATCGCGGTCTTCGCGCCGTTCCGGCGTCCGGCGCCGATGCCGCGGACAGGACCTTTCGCGCGAGCTTGGAAACGCCGATATCCAGCGCGCCCGGATCGAGCCACGCCGCCTTCTCGTAGGGGGAGGCAAGCTTTGCCCGGAAGCGCCAGGGGGCCGCCACCTCGGCGCGCGCCACCGTCACGTCGAGGCGCCGGTGCGTGAGGATGTGGCGCACGCGGCCGACCTCGCGGAGCGCCGCGTCACGCGCAACGCCCACGAGCTCCAGGAGCGCGCGGGCGTCCGCGAGCGAGCGCGCCTCGACCATGGGCGGCTCCCAGAGCCCGCCGAAGAGACCTCCCTCGGCGCGCCGGACGAAGAGCACGCGATCGCCTGACCGCACCACGGCGGCGACCATCGCGACCGCCGGGACGTCGCGTTTCGGGGCGATCACCGGCAGCTCCGCCTGCCGCCCCGTGGCGCGCGCGACGCACGAGCCGTCGACGGGGCAGGCATCGCAGCGGGGATTCCGGGGCGTGCACACGGTGGCGCCGAGCTCCATCAAGGCCTGGTTGAAGCGTCCGGGATGGACGCTGTCCGCCGAGCCCCGCACGAGGCGTTCGGCCGTGGACCAGAGCTTGCGCGTGCCCGAGGCGCTGCGGATGTCGTCGTCGATGCCCTCGATGCGGGAGAGCACCCGGGCGACGTTGCCGTCGACGAGCGGCACCGGCTGATCGTACGCGATGCTCGCGATCGCGCCCGCGGTGTACGCGCCGACGCCGGGCAGGGCGAGCAGCGCGGAGACGTCGCGAGGGAGCGCGCCGTCGTGGCGCGCGGTCACCTCGCGCGCGGCGAGGTGAAGCACGCGGGCGCGGCGGTAGTAACCGAGGCCGCTCCAGAGCGAGAGCACGTCATCGATCTCGGCGGAGGCCAGGGCGAAGACCGTCGGGTAGCGGGCGAGGAAGCGCTCGTAGTACGGGATCACCGTCTCGACGCGGGTCTGCTGGAGCATCACCTCGCTCAGCCAGATCGCGTAGGGGTCGCGCGTCCGCCGCCACGGCAGGTCGCGCGCAACGCGGCCGAACCAGGCCTCGAGGGCGGCCGCGATCTCCCGGTCGCGCTCGCCTGGGTCCGGCGCTGCGGGCGGAGGGGCGCCAGCGCCCTGCTCACCGGACGAGGCGCGGCGGCGCGGGGAGCGCTGCCGCGCCTGATCATCCTCGCCCGCGCTCGCACGGCTGCGCGCGGGTTGCTGGTCTGCGCTCGCACGGCTGCGCGCGGGTTGCTGGTCTGCGCTCGCACGGCTGCGCGCGGGCGGCCGGGACGTCGTGCTCACGCGCGAAAGGCCCTGCCTCTGCGCTGTCCACGCGGATCACCGAGGTCGCACGGATCGCTGAGGTTGCGCGGCTGCCGCTCGCGGTGCTCAGAAAACGCTTCCATCGCGCGGGACTCTAGCGCAAGAGCCGACCGCGGTGTCGTCCCGGCGCCCCTGCCCACCCCAGCTGCTCCCTCGGGCAGCGCGCCTCTGCGCCGCGCTGCTCCTCGGGCTCGTCGCGCCTGGGTGCCGCGACGAGCCGCGCCCCTGGGAGGGCAAGCCAGGCCCCGCGGTCGTGCTCTCGGCAGCGCCGCCGCACCCAGCCGCGACGATCGGGACCGGCGGGCTCGCGGACGTCGACGCGGGACAGGGCGATGGCGACGCCGGAGGGCGCACGGATCTCGATCTGCCGGTCCTCCCGGTGCGCGTCGGCGGTCCCTGGGTACGCTGCTATGGGAACTTCAGGATCAGCGGTGATCCGCTGAAGGACGTGACGCGCCTGTCGCTGCTCTGCGGCCCGGAGAACGGCATGCGCCGGATCTCGCCGAAGCCTATCGAAGGGCAGGTGGCCGAAGGCGGCGCGATCGTCACGGAGAAGCTGCAGGCGGTCCGGGGCGCATGTTACCGGGTGTTCGCCGTCGGCGGACCGGGGGTCCTCAACCTGGACGTCGCCGTGCGGAGCAGCCGCGGGGCGATGATCGCCAGCGACGGCACCGAGGACGCATGGCCGATCGTCCAGCCGGATCGGCCCTTCTGCCCGCTCGAGGACGACAACGCCACCGTGGAGATCAGCGCCCGCCGCGGCAGTGGCCGGTTCGCAGCGGAGGTCTGGATGCTGAAATCCTACAAACGAGCGCGCCAAGGCGACGCCGGCACGGAAGCGGAAGCAGAAGCGGGAGAGGACGAGACGTACGAAATGAACAACGAGACGGACGCCTACGAGGAGCTCTGAGCTGGCACCGCCTCGACCATCGCCCGATCCACGGACATCGCGGGCGCCACGGTTTCCGTCCGGGTCACTGCAGTGTCCGCTGCCGAGAGATCGAAGGCAGAGCTCTCTCGTCTGCCGGACGCGCGCGAAAGGCTCCCCATCGTCATCAAAATCCGGCAGATCCATGGACCATGGCGCGACGCCGGCACCCTGCACGCACCCCTGCATTGACGTGGCCGCCCCGTCCCGCTAGGGGAGCCCGAGCCATGGCCGACGACACCGAGCCGCTCCGCGAGGACGAAGGGGACAAGGTGGAAGGCGAAGGCGAGAAGAAACGCCTCTTCGAGCGCGCTATCCCGGAGATCTTCAAGCGCGTGGTCGAGCGGGCCGTCGAGAGCGGCATCGACAAGCTCAGCGAGGGGCCCGAGAACCTCCGACACTTCGTGGGCGACCTCAAGCTGCCCAAAGAGGTCCTCCACTACCTCTATACCCAGATCGACGAGACCAAGAACGGTCTCTACCGGGTCGTCGCGAAGGAGATCCGGGATGTGCTCGAGCACACCCAGTTCGCGGACGAAATCACGAAGGTGCTGACGAAGCTCTCCTTCGAGATCAAGACCGAGATCCGCTTCATTCCCAACGAAGCGGCCAAGAGAGACGACAGCCAGGACGAGCCGAGGACCGGGTTGCCGAAGCCGGAGGTCACCGCTCAGGTGAACGTCAAAGACCGAAGCAAAGAGACCGGGCGAGACCGGCGCCGTGAGGAGAAGTGACGACGAAAAAGCTTAGGACGGGCGGAGAAGTCGACGCCTGGTGCACCAAGTGCCGCCTCGATCTTACCCATCGGATCATCGCGATGGTCGGCGACGTGGTGAAGAAGGTCGAGTGCAAGACATGCATGTCGCACCACCTCTACCGCCAGCCGAAGAGCGAACGGGAAAACCGCGCGGCGGCGCGCGCCTCCGCTCGGAGCAGCAGCGAGCCGCGGGCGGCGTCGAGCTCGCCGCGCGGCGGCGCGGAGCGCCTCACGGCCGCCCAGCGCGCCGAGCGCGATCAGACGCTCGCGTGGGAGCGCGCCATCGCGGGGAAGCCGTCCGGGGCGTTCAAGCCGTACCGCGTCACGCTGACCTTCGGCGAGGGCGAGCTGATCCACCACAGCAAGTTCGGCGACGGCGTGGTCGCGAAGGTCATCGATCGGGGCAAGATCGAGATCCTGTTCAAGGATGGCCCTCGGACGATGGCGCACGGGCAGCCGTAACGAGCGCCGCCGCGCTCGCTCGAAGCCCGAAACTTGGGGCTGCCCGCGCGATCGGGTAGCCTCGGTATCGCCTTGGACAACCCTTCGCCCCCTTCTGCGAGCGGGTCCCTGCGCAGGCGGCGATCCCGCGCTCGCTTGCCCGAGCGCGCGCTGCGTTGCGTGGCGATCTGCGCGATCGCCGTCGAGGCGCTCTGGTACGGCATCCACGAGGTCCGCGGCTTCGGCCCGGCCCTCGCCGACGGCGTACGCGCCGTGGTCGGCCCTGCGCCTGTCGCGTGGGCCGAGGACGTGGCCTACGGCGTCGCCGATCGGCTGAACCGGACCATCTACCGCCACGCGGCCCCGAAGACCTTCTGGGAGCCCCCGCCCGCCGCCGCGGAGGCCGTGAAGAGCGCCGAGGGCCCGGAGGCGGAGACGGTCACGTCGCCCGCCTCTTTCCAGCCGCCCTTCCCCGAGGTCGCGGCCACGGGTGACGGCGTCTGGACGCCGATCGCCGACAGCGCCGCCCGGCCCGGCGAGGCGCAGGTGCTCTGGAAGAGCGTCGTGCACCCCGACCCGAAGCGCGTGTTCGCGGCCATCGCCGTGGTGGCGATCGATCTCGGGCGCGTCGACCTCCGGCTGGTCGCGGGCACGAAGGAGCCGTTCTCGCCGGACATCCCGGCAGAGCGGCGCCCTGGCCTCGTGCCAGGAGGCCACGCCGCGGAGCTCGTCGCCGCCTTCAACGGGGGCTTCAAGGCGATGCATGGCCACTACGGGATGATGCTCGACGGCGACACGTTCCTGCCGCCGCGCGACAGGGCGTGCACGATCGCGCTCTACCGCAGCGGCGCGGTGCGGATCCGAACCTGGCCCGAGCTGCGCGACGGCGAGGCCCGCATGGCCGCGTACCGGCAGACGCCGCCTTGCCTGGTCGAGCAGGGCGAGCTCCACCATGCGCTGTACGACTCGAACCGGGACTGGGGCGCGACGGTGAGCGGCGAGACGGTGATCCGGCGCTCGGCGCTCGGCGTCGACGCGACGGGCAAGCTGCTCTTCTACGGGCTCGGCGAGGCCGTCACGGCCCGCAGCCTCGCCCGCGGGATGAAGGCCGCGGGCGCGCACGACGTGGCGGAGCTCGACGTCAACCACGCCTACCCGCGCTTCCTCCTCTACGCTCGCGGCGCGGACGGCGCGGGTCCGCGCGCCAGCTCGGCGCTGATCCCGGACGTGCAGTTCAAGCCCGAGGAGTACGTCGCGGAGCCGGCGCAGCGCGACTTCTTCTACCTGCGACGCCGTCGGCCGTCGGCGCCGCTCGGGATCGCCGATCCGGCGCCCGAAAGCGACGTCCTCGAGCGCGGCGGGCGGTGACCACCGGCCCTCGCCGCGCCCGGAAGAGCGCGCGTCGCTAACGGCGATCGAGCAGGTCGCGCAGGCGCTGCGCGAGGGTCTCGGGGGTGAACGGCTTCTGCAGCAGCGCGAGCTCGCGATCGGGCTCGGCGCCCGCGAGGACGTCCTCGGCGTAGCCGGAGATGTACAGCACGCGGGCGCGCGGGTGGATCGCGACGGCGCGCTCGGCGAGCTCGCGGCCGTTCATGCCCGGCATCACGAGATCGGTGAGCAGGAGATCCACCGCGTCTTCCCCCTCCCGCGCGAGCATCGCCAGCGCCTCCTCACCGCTCGCGGCCGAGAGCACGCCGTAGCCGCGCCGCTCGAGCACATCGACGATGAGCTTGCGGACGGCGTCGTCGTCCTCGACGACGAGCACCGTCTCGTCGCCGCCTGCGGGCGACGGCCGCGCGCGGGCGGGCGCCACCTCGGCGCGCTCCTCGACGCGCGGGAGGTAGACGCGGAACGTCGTGCCGCGCCCGAGCTCGCTCTCGACCTCGATGAGCCCGCCGCTCTGGCTCACGATCCCGTACACCGTGGCGAGGCCCAGCCCCGTGCCCTTGCCTCGCGCCTTCGTCGTGAAGAACGGCTCGAACAGGTGCGAGAGCGTGTCGTGATCCATCCCGTTGCCGCTGTCGGTCACCGAGAGCACGACGTAGGGGGGGCCTCCAGCGGCGGGCGCGTCGTCGTCGTCCCGCTCCGCTGGCGCGAAGGACCTCGCCGCTGGGCTCTCGCCAGGCTCGCCCAGGGAGGTCTCGACGACGAGCTTGCCGCCCCTCGGCATCGCGTCGCGCGCGTTCACGACGAGGTTCAGGACGACCTGCTCCAGCTGGCTCTTGTCGACCTTGATCGAGCCGAGATCCCGGCCGACGTTCGTCTGCAGGTCGATGTCCTCGCCGATGAGGCGCTGCAGCATCGTCTGCATGTCGAGCACCACCGCGTTGATGTCGAGCACCTCGCGCTGCAGCGCCTTGCGGCGGCTCATCGCGAGGAGCTGCCGCGTGAGCGCCGCGGCGCGCTCCCCGGCCTTCGTGACCTGGAGGGCGTCGCGCCGCAGCGCGCTGTCGGGCCCGAGGCGGCGGATGAGGAGCTCGCCGTAGCCGAGCATCACCATGAGCATGTTGTTGAAGTCATGCGCGATGCCGCCGGCCAGCCGGCCGAGCGCCTCCATCTTCTGCGACTCGCGCGAGCGCTCCTCGCGCTGCCGGAGCGCCTCCTCGGTGCGCCGCCGCTCGGTGATGTCGCGGACGAGGACGAGGACGTGCCCCTCGAGGAACGGCATCACCCGCGCCTCGACGTGCCGCTCTCCGCCGGCGCTCGCGACGGCGTGCTCGAGCGCGACCACGGCGCCCGCCTCGTGAGCCTCCTGGCTCGCGCGATCGAGCCGCTCCCCGAGCTCCAGGGGGAGCACCTCGGTCATGCGCTTGCCCGACAGCGCCTCTGCCGCGACGTGGAGCTCGGAGAGCCGCGGCTGGTTGTAGTCGACGATCTGCAGCTCGGCGTCGAGGCGGAAGCAGAGATCGGGGATGGCGTGAAATAGCGCGCGGAGCTCGCCCGCGGCGCGCGCGCCCTCCCGCTCGGCGCGCCACCGCTCGATGCTCTGCCCGATCTGGCTGCCCACGGACGCAAGAACGCGGAGCAGCTGCTCGTCGCCGCGGTGCGGGGCGCGGCTCCTCAGCTCGATCACCCCGGCGACGCGGGGGCCGCACGGGATCGGGACGGCGCACGCCGCGCGCTCCCAGCCCGGCGCGCGCGCGGCATGCTCGTCGACGACGCCGCCCACGCTGGCGCGGAACACCGGCGCGCCGCGCCGGAAGGCCTCGCCGACGAGATCGGACTCGGCGGCGAGGGTCGGCCCCTGGCGGAGCACCTCCGCGAGCGCCTCGCGATCGCCGTGCGCCGCCGACCGGGCCTCGACGCAGCGGAGCGCGCTCGCTCTCGCCGCGGACCGCGGCGCGTCGCCCGCGGCGCTCGGCTCCGGCTCCGCGAGCCAGAGCGCGGCGACGTCCCAGCCGAGGTGGTCGATCAGCGCGGCGAGCACGCGCGGAGCAGCCTCCGCGAGCGAGGCCGCCTCGCACAGCGCGCTCGTCGTCGCGAGGTGCGCGGCCAGCCGGGCCTCGGCCTGATGGACCTCGGCCAGGCCGCCTGGCGCTGCACCGGCGTGGACCTGTCCCTCGGGATCGAGATCGTCGTGTGGCACGTGAAGCCGCGGAGCCCCCATGCGCTCAGCCGCCGGTCTTCTCTGCGGCGCCGCTCTCGAGGTGGACCGTCCAGCAGACGGCGCCGGAGGCCGGCTCACCGCCGGGCGGCCCCACGCTGATCTCCGCGCGGGCCGGCCCGACGGCCCGGACATAGAGCCGCTGTCCGACGGCGCCGCGCCCGAGCGCGCAGACCGCGCGGCGCACGCGCGGATCGTCCGCCGCGACCTCCCCCTCGTCGTCGGCGGCCATGAACAGGAGCTCGACCTCGGGCTTCAAGCAAGCGCCGACCTCCCGCCAGACGTCGTAGTCGACGGACGGATCCAGGACGTCGGCGAGCTGCCCGTGGCGGGCGCGCCCGACGCGGTAGCGGAACGCGTCGCGCTTCTCCGCGCGGAGCGTGGCCCCGATCCGATCGAACCGGAGCGACAGCGCGCCGAGCGCGGCCGCCATCTTCACGGTGGGCGCGCCCAGGTTGGCCTTGTCCGGCTCCTTGAAGCGGTGCACCTGCACGCCCGCCGGCAACACGCCGGCGAGCAGCTCCGCGAAGCGCTGGTTCATCCCGAGGCGCCCGCCGAGCAGGATCCTGAGCCCCTGGTAAGGATCCGGCTCGCGCCCGATCTTCGCCACCGCGCCCTCGAGGTGCCGGCGGACCACCTCGACCCCGTCCCGGAACCACGCGTCGATCGCGCCGCCCAGCTCGCCGCGATCGATCGAGAGCGGCACGACGACCGGCGCCCCGTCGAGCCCGACCAGCGAGAGCCGATCCGCGACCGGCGCGCTCGGCCCCCCCTCGAGGAGAGGCCGCAGCAGCTCCTTGAGCGCCCACGCATTGGCGCGCCCATCGGGGGACGGAGCGAGCAGATCTTCCGCGCCGTCGATCGGCTCCTCCTCGGGCGGGCGCTCGAAGGGGATCCGGCGATCGCGCATCGCGGCCTGGCTGGACGAGTACACCCTGTAGGCGATCCGGTGGAGGAGCCGCTCGCCCCCGAGCCAGGGGATCGCCGTGGGCTCGAGGTACTCGACCATCCGCTCCAGCCCCTGGGCGGCCTCGTGCGCCTTCGCGCTCCGCAGGATGCCGAAGGCGAGCCCCGCCTCGCTGGCCCCGGCGTCGATGACGCAGAACGGGACGCCGCCGTCCCGCGGCTGGATCCCGAACATGCGGAACGCCTGGACCGCATAGGCGATCGCGGACGGCCCCCCGTCGACGACCTGCAGGCCGTCGAGGTCGTGGTACTCGCAGAGGCCCGCGGGCAGGCTCCGGAACATGCCGCGGCGGAAGGCGACGAGCACGCTCTCGCGGCGCTCGGGCGACCAGCCCGTCGGCATCGTGATCGCGTAGCGCGTGGAGAGCCCCCGCGAGCGCTGGTTCAGGTGCAGGCCGACGTAGTACGCGTAGAGCTCTAGCGGATCGAACGGGTCGTGCGCGCCGATCCCTTCCTCGTCGATGATGGGCGGCGCCGGCTTCTTCAGCGCCTCCGTCGTGTCGGGGTCGCTCCTGCCCCGGAGGCGGAACGGCTCGCCGCGCTCGGTCCGCTCGCGCAGGAGCGGGAGGGCCGGCAGGGAGGCCGCGGCGCGCTCGTGGACGTCGGCGCCCGGCCGGAGGCGCATGTCGCGCGCTGCGTGCCCGACGAGCACGTCGCCCCAGCGCGTCATGGGCAGGATCACCCGATCGCGCCAGGCCTTCGTCGTCCGGGCCAGCGCCTCGAACGCCACCTCGCTCGGGTTCTCGTTGTCGGCAGACACCCGGAGCGGCGCGTCGGCGCCGATCCGGACGAACTCGGCGCCCCCGCGCTCGCCCCGGACGGCGACGACCGTCGACGCCGCGCCGACGTCCACGGCGACCCAGTCGGCGCGCACGTCGAGCCGCGGATCGCGCCGCTTCACCTCGGGCGGGATCGGGTCCTTGTCGGTCTTTCCAGTGCGGCGGTGCAGCCCGACCACGCGGCCCTGTCGGAGGATGGCGATGGACGTCGCGCCGAGGAAGCGCGCGCCGGTCCAGAAGCCCTGCGCGGGATCGACCAGCGTCGTCCCCTTCACCGGATCGAGGTTCGCCACGACCTTCGGGAAGAAGTCCGCGATGTGCTCCGACGAGGCCACTCCGTCGTAGCGCTCGACCTTGATCGGCGGCGAGTAGTAGTTCTGGAGCCCTTCACCGTAGATGCGCGGACTGACCTGGATCAGCTTCAGATAGGGGATCGGGCAAGCCTGCTCGTCCAGGCGGAACTCCTGGTAGAGCGCGGTCGGGGCGACCGTGTTCTCCATCTCGGGCGCGATGCGAGGCACGCTCGCGCTCATCTCGGTGCCGAAGTACATGAACTTCGTGCCGGCGCCCCCGGTGAAGGCGGCAATCCTGACCTCGTTGAACGTCGCCTGCCCGACGATGAGCGGCGGTAACGCGATCACGTAATCGAGCACCAGCGTCGTGAGCCAAGGTTGGTCGAAGAGGCGCGATTCCCAGCGCATGACGAGCGTCGGGAACGCGCGGCCCTCGAGGGAGACGATCTTCTCCGCCTCGCGAACCAGCGCACCATCGACGGACAGCTCGTAAACCGGCATACGTGGGCGACGTTATCACGAAGATCCCCTGCGCCGGCCCGGGGATCGCGGGAGCGGGGCGTTCGTTGTCCGGCGCTCAGGCGCTCAGGCGCTCAGGCGCTCAGGCGCTCAGGCGCTCGGGCGGCCGCGCGCCCACGCCATCGATCCTCGTGTGGGGCGTCCACGCCGCACGGCGGCCGGTGAAGGCGACGCCCGTCGTCGCCCTGCGAGGGCGTAGGCCGGCCTCGGGCGACCGTGCTAGCCTGGCGGCGTGATTTGCTTCTCCGGACCGGGAACGCTGTCATGAATCCGTTGGTCGGCGAGATCATCGACGGCAAGTACCGGATCGTCCGGCTGCTCGGCCAGGGGGGCATGGGCGCGGTCTTCGAGGGCGAGAACGTGCGCATCCGGCGCCGCGTCGCCATCAAGCTGCTGCACGCGAACATCTCGAGCCAGGCCGAGTCCGTCGCGCGCTTCGAGCGCGAAGCCCAGGCCGCGGCGCGCATCGGCTCCGATCACATCTGCGAGGTGCTCGACCTCGGCGTGCTGCCGGACGGCACGCGGTACATGGTCATGGAGTACCTCGAGGGAGAGACCCTCGGGGCCAAGATCGAGCGGATGGGGCGGCTCGGGCCCGAGGTCACCGTGCCGATCATGGTGCAGGTGCTCGAGGCGCTCGGCGCCGCGCACGCCGCGGGGATCATCCACCGCGATCTCAAGCCCGACAACATCTTCGTCATCCCGTCGAAGGCCGGCCTCAGCAACTTCGTGAAGGTGCTCGATTTCGGCGTCTCGAAGTTCTCGCCGCTCGCCGGCGCGGAGATGAGCATGACGCGCACGGGCGCGGTGGTCGGGACGCCGTACTACATGTCGCCCGAGCAGGCGCGCGGCTCCAGCCCCGTGGATCAGCGGACCGACATCTACGCCATGGGCGTTCTGCTCTTTCAGGCGACGACCGGTCAGGTGCCGTTCGATGCGGCGACCTTCAACGAGCTGCTCTTCAAGATCGTGCTCGAGCCGGCCCCCCTGCCCCAGCAGCTCGTGCCCGACCTCGACGCCGAGTTCTCCGGCATCATCCAGAAGGCGATGGCGCGCGAGCCGGGGGGCCGCTTCCAGAGCTGCGCGGAGTTCAAGAACGCGCTCCTCGCCTGGGCCGCAGCGCGGCCCAGCCTGGCCTTGCTGACCACGGGACGGACGTCCTTCCCCCGGCTGTCGCTGCCGTCCCAGCCCGAGACGGCCACCCCTCCGCCCACCCGCACCGAGCCGCCGTGGGGTGGCCAGAATGCGCCGGCCGTGCCCGGCATGGGCCAGACGCCGCAGCTGACCGCGAACTCGTGGGGCGCCTCGTCAGGGGTCACGGGCCGCTCGACGCGCCCGCCGTCCAGGATGCCGCTCCTCGCCGCGATCGCCGGGGCGGCCAGCTTGTTCGGCGCGGGCGTCGCCGTCTGGCTCGCCTTCGGACACAGCGGGACGACGGGCGCGGCGACCGCGGATCCGAGCGCGGTCAGCGCGACCGCCATCCCGGCGCCCTCGCCCCCTCCGCCCGCGCCGCCGACCGCCCCGCCGTCCGAGCCGATCGTCACCGCGAGCGCCACGGCCGCAGGGCCCGCTCCGCCCGTCACCGCCGAGCCCGTCGCGGCGCCGACGGCCTCCTCGGCCCAGGTGAAGCCGCTCCCGCCGCGCCCACAGCCTCCTCAGACGAAGCCGTTGCCCGTCACGAAGCCGCCGCAGACGACGCCGTCGACGAAGCCGAGCACGTCGCCCCAGAAGCCGCAAAAGCCGGGGGTGCCGGGCGACTTCGGCTACTGACACCGGCGCCACGCAGAGCGCTCGGATCAGAACGCGCCGCGCACCCCGAGCCCGGTCGGCGTTACGTAGGGGGCGATCCAGGCGGAGCTCGAGGGCTCCGGCTTGGACGTCAGCTCCAGTACGAGCAGCGTCACGCCGCCGGCGAGCAGCACGCCGCCCCCGACGAGACCGGCCACACCGATCGTCTGCTGTGACGCAGCATCGGCGTCGAGCGATTTGATCTGGGCCTGGATCGCCGGGCCGCACTCCGCGCCGGCAATGCTCTGCGATTCGCACCCACGCGCGGCGCTGAGATCGTTCGCTTCTTTCTGCGTCCCGCTGCTCTTGGCCAGGAACACCGAGCCCACCACGACACCGCCGAGCCCGAGCGCCGTGGCCGCGATGCCTCCGCCCAGCATCACCGCGTTCATCTTTCGCTCCGGGGTGCCAGGCGGGGCGACAGGGGGGACCTCGGTCTGCCCACCGCCCCAGGTGCCCTGCCCTTCGACCGAGCCTCCCGGCGGGGGGACCACGGCCGGGCCTTCCGGGACCGGGATCTTCAGCTCCTTCCGCTCGCCGTCGCCGATGGTCACCCCCTGCTCGATCGGCGCGAGGCCCGGCGGAACCACGACGACCACGTGATTCCCCGGATCGATCGGGCGATGCACGCCGAGCAGCGCGTCCGCGACCGGCTGGCCGTCCAGCTTCACGCCGATCTTCCGGCCGGCGGAGCCCTCCAGCGCGATGCGCAGCGACGCGATCCTGGGCTCGATCGCGGCGAGCTCCTCCCTCGCGTCCTGCTGCGCCCTCTTGAAGGGAGACGGCGCGGTGGGCGGGAGCTCCTCACGGACGATCCTCAGGTAGGTCTCCTTCGCAGCGACGAGCCGACCGAGGCGCACCTGTGCGCGCGCCATCAGCAGGAGGTGCGTCGGAGCGTGCACGAGCGCCTCGGCGCGACCCAACAGATCGATCGCCTCCTCGAAGCGGCCGGACGTGAACGCTTCGGCGCCCTGCGTGGCCAGCGACCGGGCCGCTGCTCTGTCCTGGTCCGACTGCGCAAGTGCCTCGCCTGTCGGGAGCAGCAGGAACAGCGCCGCAGCGAACGGAACGCATCGTCTCAAGAGCACTCAGGCCTCCTCGCGCGCCACGCTATCACACGCCGTCGACAACGGAACAAATCAGCCCTCGCGGCGCCGCTGCCCGGGCGGAGGCGGGGTTTTCCCGGGCGAAATGCGCGCGGCGTGCGGGCCGCTCGGAGCCGCGCCGCGAGCGCCGGCGCTGGGCGCCCGCGGCGCGGCCGCGCCCGACGCTCCGTGTCGCGGCTGCTGTGAACCGTCCGCACAGCGCGATGGCACCCATTCTGCTGCGTGGAACGCGCCATGGATTGCCTCCGCGCCTCCGCGCCCCTCGACGCGGGACTCCCGTCCTCGGAGCGATTCCTCAGGGGACGCCTTCTCGGGGGGCGGTACCTCGTCGAGCAGATGATCGGCGCCGGCGCGATGGGGCGCGTCTACCGCGCGCGGCACCTCGGGCTCGGGCGCGCGTGCGCGGTGAAGGTCATCCACGAGCGCGTCGCCGCGCCGCGCGTGGGCGGAAGAGCGAGCCACCGCGTCTGCACGACGCGCGTCGCCGCGTCACCGCGCGGAGATGGCGCCGTCCACCGAGGCTCGAGCGGCGTGAGCGAGAGGTCGCGCTCCGACGAGCGGTCGCGCTCCGGCGGCGTCCGCGCCGGAGACGCGGTGCTGAGGTTCCATGTCGAAGCGCTGGCGGCGAGCCGGCTCGATCACCCGAACATCGTGCGCGTCCTCGACTTCGGCTGCGAGCCGGTGAGTCTACACGGCGCGCTCGGCGCGAGCGCTGACGGACACGAGGCGACCCCGCCCAGCCTGTGGTACCTGGTCACCGAGCACCTCGACGGCGAGGACCTCATCGACCTCCTGAACGCCGCGCCGATCCTGCCCCCGGAGCGCATCGTCTCGATCATGCGCCAGCTGTGCTCCGCGCTGCAGCACGCGCACGACGCGGGCGTCATCCACCGGGACGTCAAGCCCGAGAACATCCGCCTGGTGCCCCGCATCGACGACGACGGGGCGCCGTTCGAGCAGGTGAAGCTCCTCGACTTCGGGACGGCAAAGCTGCTCCACGACGACCGCTCCGGCGCGTTCGGCGGCTCGCCCCTGCTCCCCGCGCCCGACGAGGACGGCGGCAGGCTCGTCATCGGAACCCCCGCCTACATGAGCCCGGAGCAAGCCGCAGGGCAGCGTGTCGACGCGCGGAGCGACGTCTACGCGTGCGGCGTGCTGCTCTTCGAGATGGCAACGGGGCGGCTCCCCTTCGAGCGCCCGACGCCCGTCGCGCTCGCCGCCGCGCACGTCGAGTCCCCGCCGCCCCGACCGAGCGCGCTCCATCCGGCGTTCGATCCGGATCTGGAGGCGCTGATCCTCCAGTGCCTGCGCAAAAATCCAGAGGATCGCCCGCAGAGCGCGCGCGCGCTGCGCGAGGCGCTCGGGCACATCGCGCTTCGCCGGGCGCGCTCCGCCGCCGACGAGCACGCCGCGCTCAGCCGCTCTCCGCGCCCCTCGGAGAGCGCGCGCCCAGCGACGGCGTCCTCGTCGCGCAGGAGGTCCTCCGCGGAGGACGCCGCCACGGCGCGCTCCGCGGGAGCCTCGACATGGGTGGGCTATCGCTCGCCGTCTCTGCCGGAGAGCGCGCACCTCGATCGGCCCTGCTCTCCGCCGACCACGCGGCGAGACGACTCGTCCGCTCCGACGTGGGTCGGCCATCGCTCCACGCCTTGCCCCCCGGCTGCGCTCGTCGAGGCGGCCTCACCCCCGGCGCCGGATGGCGCGCCGCCGGCGGACGCGGCACCCCCGCCCGCCGAGGCGTCGCCTCCCGCGCACGCTCCGGCCAGCGCCCAGCGCACTCCGGCGCTCGAGCCGCTCTTCTTGCTTCGAGCGCACCGATCCAGCGGATCGCGGAGCCTGGTCGCGCTGCGCCGACGCCGGCGCGGGCGTCTCGCTCCGGTCGTGATCGGCACCGTCGCTGCCACGGTGCTCGGCGGATCGCTGTGCCTGCTCTTCAACGCTGCAAGCGCCGCGCTCGCCACGCTCACCTCGCCATCGCCAGAGCGCGACGGCGAGGCGCCCCCGACCGCCGAGGGGCGCGCATGGCCGGCGCGCGCCCCGGAGCCGGACCCCACGTGCCCTGCGAGACCGCCACGGTGAACGCCCCAGCCGGGCCGCACGCCGGATCCGCGGCGCTGCTCGTGTGCGCGCGGTGCGGGCGCGGGTACGCAGCGGGACACGGCGGGCCAACGGGCCCGGGCGACGCGCCAGCGCCTGCCCACGCGACGCCCGGATCGAGCTCGGAGCGATCGAGGAACGACAACAAGCAGACCGACGGCGAGGGCTGAGGCGCGCGCGGTGCGAACGAAGCGCGCACCCCGCGCCCCGAGCGCGCCGAGCGCGCCACGATCCTCGATCTCGCGCGCGCCGCTGCGCGCCGATGTACAGCCGATGCCCAGCGCAGCGCGCCCGATGGCGACGCAGTTCACGCTGGCCACCGGGTCTCCGCTTCATGGCGGTGCGAACGGAGCTCACCGCGCGCGGCACGTCGTCTGCAGACGCTGAGCCGGACGAAACGCTGGACGCTGGCCTCCACGTCGACGCGGGAGGACGGGCCTCGGCGTCACGCGGTGTCGAGAGGAGCGAACCATGTCCGTGCTGTTGTGGATCCTGTTTGGCCTCATCGTCGGCGTCATCGCCAAGCTGCTGACCCCTGGCCGCGACCCGGCTGGCTTCGTGGTCACAGCGCTGCTGGGCGTGGCCGGCTCCTTGCTCGGCGGCTTCGTCGGCCGGGCGCTGGGGCTCTATCCGTCGTATCAGTCGAGCGGCGGCTTCTTCACGTCGATCCTGGGCGCCATCGTCATCCTCGCCATCTACAACGCGACGATCGGCCGGCGAGCGACGAGGCCCTGAGCGCTCCCGCCATCGACGGGCTCGCCCCGCCGCGAGGCAGAGAGCTGCCCGAGCAGCGCGGCGGCAGGCACCACGCGGGCCGGCGCGGCGCGCCGATCCAGGCGGAAATCGAGCGCGACGTCCGGCGGCAGCGGCCGGATGGCGCCCGCGCCAAAGCAGCGGTGATAGACGAGATCGCCCGGCCCCGCGCCCCGCCCGCCGAGCTGGTGGCTCCACCACCGCGAGTAGACGGTAGGGCGTTCGGGATCGATCGAGAGCAGATCCGGGCGCTCGAGCTGCACCTCGCCGTGATCATCGCGGTCCGCTGCGCCGTGCTTGGCGGTGAGCCGCCCCCCCTCGCCAACGCTGTAGACGATCCTGAACCCCTCGACATCGCCCTTGCCGTAGACGGCGCGCTGGACTCCCGGAGCGAAGAGCAGCGCGTGCGTGTAGACGAGGTCCACCGCGAGCGCGGGCAGCACGGTCCAGGTCAGCCAGTTGTTGCCCCACGGCCGTTCCTCCGAGAAGAACGCGTAATAACCGACGGAGACCTCGCCGTGCTCTCCCACCGAGCTGCGGTAGTACAGGACGTCGCCGAGCTCGCCCGCGCTCGCGACCGTCGATCCGACACAGATCGGCTGCCGCTCGATGGCCGCGCCGAGCTCCGTCGGCTCCGCCGGCGCACCGGCGACCGGGCACGGCAGCGCGCTCCTGCTTGTGAAGCTCGCGAGGAGGGGGACAGCCAGCGCAGCGATCGGGAGGGAACGGCTCAGGAGATTCCGGACGGGCATCAGGCCGGACAAGGCTAGCGAGCCCGTCGCTATCCGCGCCAACACCAACGGCCGTTCGCGTTCGACGCCTCACGACCGCGGCGCCGAATGGAGATCTCCCAGGTCTCGCGGCTCTCCGCGCCGCGGCGCCGGCGCTGGAGCGCTCGTCAGTCGCGGGGCGCGCCGCGGCTCGCCGGCGCAACGCCGCCGTCGAACGCGCCGATCGCCCTGCCGGCGAGCGCCCCTGCGGCGAAGGTCACCGCCGCGATCACGAGCCAGGGCAGGAGGCGAACGCGCCTCAGCGGGCGCGCGTCCCTCCAGTCCGGCGTGACGGCGCTCCTGGCCTCGCTGCGCTCGCTCCCTTCTTCCTGCGCAGAGGGGCGTGCGTCTGTCCCGCGCAGCGTTGGCGTCACCTCGCCGCGATCGTCCCCGGAGCGGCCCGCGGCGATCCGCCGCGCGCCCGTGCGCCCGCGAGACCCGGCGGATCTCCGACAGCCCCGCACGAGCAGCGACCGGTGCCGATCGCGCCCGCTCGCGACCTCGCGCACGAGCGCGGCGATCTCCTGACCCGCGAGCAGCCCGCGTTCGCTCGAGCTCGGCTCGTCGCCGCCGCTCGGCGCTCGGCGCAACGAGGCGAGCACCTCGGCGAGCGCCTCTTCCATCTGCGCCGCGGTCTCGAAGCGGCCCTCGGGATCGCGCGCGAGCGCGCGCCGGATCGCCTCCTCGAGCAGCGCCGGGCACGCGGGGCGGAGCGGCGCGATCGCCGGCACCTCGCCGGAGAGCACCGCGCCCATCGTCGCGCCGTCGTCCTTGCGGTGGAAGAGGCGACGCGCCGTCAGCAGCTCGAAGAGGATCACGCCGACCGCGAAGAGATCGGCCCGCGCGTCGACCCTCTGCCCGCGCAGCTGCTCGGGCGCCACATAGCCGAGCTTTCCCTTCACCGTGCCGCCGTCGCTCGACGGGGCCGCGTCGTCGGACGAGCACGGGGAGCCGAAGGGGCCGGCCTCCTCCATGCCGCTCATCCCCGTCATCTGCGCGACGCCGAAGTCGATGAGCTTGATCTCCCCCTCGAGCGAGAGGAGCACGTTCTGCGGGCTCACGTCGCGGTGCACGAGGCCGACGAGCTTCCCGCCGTCGTCGCGGAGCCCGTGCGCGTGCCCGAGCGCCCGCAGCACGCCCAGGCCGATCTCGATGGCCGCCTCGAGCGGGAACGGCCGCCCCTCCGCGAAGAGAGAGCGCGCGGCGGCGGCCAGATCGCAGCCCGGGACGTACTCGATCACGAGGTGATGGCGTCCTTCGTGAACGACGAAGTCGTGGAACCGGATCACGTTGGGGTGCTGGAGCCGGGCGCTGATCCAGGCCTCCCAGAGGAACATCCGCACGATCGACGGATCTCGCCTCGCCTCGGGGCGAAGACGCTTCACGACGACGGGGTGGGCGATACCTGCCGGCCCGCGCCGGCACGCGAGGAACAGCTCCGCCATGCCGCCTGCCGACAGGCGCGCGAGCAACGCATAGCCGCCGTCGCCCATGGGCAGGTCCATCTCTCGATAGCTCCACGGCAGCCCTGCCGCGCCCCCCTCGCTTCGCGCCGGCATCCCGAACGCGCGAAGAGAGGACGGCCGCCGCGCCATCCACTGCCGGAGTCGCCCCACCCCGGCCAGCCCCCGGACTTGCCCGCGCCGCCACATCGCGCCTTCGCTATTCACGCTGCATGCCACGGAAAGTGCCGCGGCAGCGTCACCTCCGAGCCATGGGCATCGCGCGGTTCTGCGTGGATCCCGCCGGATGAGAGCGCATGTCGGCAGCCGCAGAGACCCACGGCGAGCGCTGCTCCCGGCGGAAAATGCGGAAAACTCGATGGCCCCGTGTTCCACACAGCGGCGCATAAGAGCGCGCAGCGCCGGGCCCGCCCGCGATGGAACGCAGGTCAAGCCACGGTGGCGGGTGAGGCGCGGACGCGGCGCGCGAGCAGCGCGCGCAGCTCGCGGAAGGAGACGACGCGCAACGCGAGGAGGAGGACGGCGTAGACGGCGACGCCGACCGCGATCGACGCCCACATGCCGGCGAGGACGCGGGCGACGTAGGCCGCGGTGACCATGACCGCCGTCGCGGCAAGGACCGCGAGGATGCGGCCGAGCTCCACGACGTGGGCCCAGCGCGCGGAGATGCCCCACGACGCGATCAGCGCGCCGGCGCTCACGGCCAGCGTCGCGTACGCGGCGCCCATGGCGCGGTAGCGCGGCAAGAGGAGCAGGTTCAGCGCGACGTCGGCGACGAGCGCCAGCGCGAGCAGCTTCACCATCGCGACCTCGCGCTTCGCCGCGAGCAGCGGCAGCGTCACGACCTGGAACGCGAACATCACGGGGACGCCGCACGCGAGGATCCGGAGGACGTCGGCCGCCGGGGCGTAGTCGCCCGCCCCTCCGTAGACGAGCTGGATGACGTCCGGCGCGAGCAGGAAGATGCCGGCGGCGACGGGCAGCCCGAAGAGCGCAGCGACGAGCATGCAACCGCCGTAGAGGCGCCCGAACGCGTCGCGATCCTGGGCGTAGAGGCGCATGCCCGCCGCGAAGGCGACGCCGAGCAGGACGTCGGGGAGCATCCTGAAGTTCTCGCTCAGCACCAAGGCGGCGCTGTAGACCCCGACGGCTTCCTCGTCGCAGAGGGCGCGGAGCATGACGCGGTCGATCTGGAGCAGCGCGCTCGAGAGCGCCCCGAGCGCGCCGATCGGCAGGCTGCGCTTCGCGATCTGCCAGAGCTCGGCGGGCGGCGTCGTGAGCTCGGGCCGGTAGAGGCGGGCGCGGAGATAGTGCGAGGTGATGGCGAGCTCCAGCACGTTGCCGAGCAGGAACGCCACGGCCGCGGCGACGACGCCGAAGCCGAGCGCGAGCAAGGCCGCCGAGAGCGCGATGACGAACAGCCGCGCGCCGAGCTCCGCGTACAGGATGTACTGGAACCGCTCGTGGGCCTCGAACGAGAGCCACATGGTCGAGTAGAGCAGCGTCGCCAGCTGGGAAGCCGCGGCGAGCACGATGAGCTGCGCGCCGAGCCCCGAGCGCGTCGCCAGCACGACGGCCACGGTCGCGCCGAGCACCACCGTCCCGGTCACGCCCCGGATGGCGAGCGCTGCGCCGAGGTGACGCGGCCCGAGCTCGGGCTTCACGGCGACCTCCCGGGCCAGGTATCCCCTCACCCCGACGCCGGCGGCGATCGTGACGATCCCCGCGATCGCGAGCGACGCCTGGAACTCCCCCCAGGCGGCGACCCCCACCTTCCGCGCGAGATAGCCGACGAACACGACGCCAAGGACGGCCATGATCGCCTGCTTCAGGAGCATCAGCGCCGCGTTCAGCGCGATGCGCCGGCCATCCTTCATGAACACCTCCCGGTGTCCCCATGCTGTCGGGCACCGCCGTCCGCGCAGCGGGACCGGCCCCGATTCGAGCGTCGTGCGCCCCCAGAGCGCGTCCGTCTCGCGCAGCGAACGCTGCCCGGTGGCGCGAGCGCAGGCGCTCGCTCAGCGAGCGCCGTAGCCCGAGCTCAGCGCGACGTGCCGTCCGAGATGCCGCTCGAGCACGAAGCGCCATTTGAAAAGGCGCTCCAACGCGAGACGTCCCTCAACCTCGAAGCACCCGAGGTGCAGGAGGATCGCCAGCGCAAAAAGGGGGTCGGCGATCCTCGGAGCGGGACACGGGATTCGAACCCGCGACCCTCAGCTTGGGAAGCTGATGCTCTACCAACTGAGCTAGTCCCGCGCGAGGTGGAGGAAGCTTCTACCGAATCCGGGGCCGCTTCGCAACCCCTTCATTTCGTTTTCGATCCCGACGTCTTCACGTCTTCGCGTCTTCACGTCTCCGCCCGGTTCGACCGGTTCGACCGGAGGCGGGACTCGGCGCCCTCTCCAAGCCGCGCCGCTACCGGCCCAGCCGCGCCGCCACCGGCCCAGCCGCGCCGCTACCGGCGCGCGCGGAGCGCCGGCGCGCCGAGCGTCTCGCCCGGCAGCGGCGAGCGCGCGCGGATGGCGCTGTCGCAGTCGCTGGTCGCCGCCGCGATCGCGCTGGAGATCTCGTTCGTGCCCGCGTCCGGCGGGATCCAGGGCAGCTGGTGCAGGATGGGCCTGTCCGGCGGCAGCCAGCGCAGGCTCCGCGTGACGAGCACGACCGGGTGGTTGCTGTCCACGAGCTCGCTCGCGAGGCGCGCGCCGCCGAGCGGGGCCGGCGGAAGATCCAGGCAGACGAGGCACGCGTCGAACCGTTCGGTCGCCGACGCGAGCAGGGCGTCGTCGATCGACGAGGCGTCCACGATCTCGACGTTCGTCAGCGCCCCCTCGATCGCGCGGGCGAGTGCGTCGCAGGTCGCGGCGCGGGCGTCGTGCGCAAGCAGGATCCTGAAGCCGCGCACAGAGCGCGGCCCAGGCCGGCGGGCCTCGACGACCTGCAACCTGCCCGAGGGCGGCGTCTCGCGCTCACGAGGTGCACGTCGAACGGTCATGGACTCCCCTTCCTCAGCTACACCAAGGCAACCGTGTCCCAGGCTAACACCCCTTGAGCTCAAACTGACCAACCTTTATATGAGGGCGCGCTTCTTTCCTCGTCGCCGGTTCTCGGTTCTCGTTCGTTCTCGTTCGTCTCGGTTCTCGTTCGTCGGTTCTCGTTCGTCTCGGTTCTCGGTTCGCAGCCGCGGCGCCCGCAAGCACGCCGCGACGCGGCATGCCAGCAAGGTCTACGGAAACATCTACGAAGGACGGTCACGCATGAGTCGGTTTCTCATCTCCACTCCTTGCGAGTGCCAGGCAAGCCTGTCAGCCACCCTGGACGAGCACCGGCACGTCACCGCCGGGTGGGCCACCCGGAGTCCCCGCGGCCGGTCGGCCGCCGGTGAAGCCGACAAGGAGCTCGCGCCGGCGCACAGCATCAACGCTCACCTCGACCGGTTCGACGTGGCGTGGTTGTGCCCCTACTGCGGGCGCAACACGCTCCGCACCTTCGATGCGGGCGCCATGAGGCGGCTGCCTGCGGCGAGCGCACCACCGCCTGCGGCAGGGCTCGTTCCTCCCGGCACCACCTCCTCGCCGTGAGGCCCCCGATGCGCCGCGACCTCCTCGGTCCGCGCGTCGAGCAGATCCATCCGCCGCGCGCCTGAGCCTGGGCAGGCGCCGTGCGGTCGCGGCCGCACCGCCCCGCGCGGCGCTGCTGCGCAGCATCTCCCGCGCAAGCACGAGCGTCCGGGCGCGACCGCTTCATGGCCCCTCAACCCGCCGCGCTCCGGGCCCATTCCAACCCTGTCGACGATCAGCGCCGGCGCGCTCCGGAGCGCGCCGCTGTCCCGCTCAGCTGCCTTTTCCCGCCTGCGACGTGCCCATTGTGCCGAAGACCCAGTCCCAGAGCGGCGACGACACGCCCCACCGGGCATTTTCTCCCGTGTGGTGATGGACCATGTGATGGCGCTTGATCCACTTCCCCCAGCGCGAGCTCATCCGGAAGTGATGAATGGCATAGTGCGTACCGTCGTACGCCAGGTATCCGAGGCCGAAGCCGATGAACAGCGGATCCGCCGGAACAGGGCCAAAGACGACGCGAAACAGCGTGTAGAACACGATGCCGAGGGGGATGCTCGCGCCGAGCGGCATCACCAGCCGGTCGGCATCTTGCGGGAAATCATGGTGCACCCCGTGGAGAACGAAATGCATCCGGCGCTGCCATAGGCGCGGCCCGACGTAGTGAAACACGTATCGGTGCAGGACATACTCGGCGAGCGTCCATAGAAACAGGCCGACCAGCACGAGCCCGAGCCCGGTCAGGAGGCCGACACCATGCCGGGCGGCGCGCACGCCCAGATAGCCGTAGACCGGCAGCCAGAAGACGAACGGCGTGATCGGATGGATCCGCGAAAACCGCTCGATGAGCGGCGTCTCGAACATTTGGCATGTCGCTGGACGCGCGGTGCGCTCGGTGGAGGTGACGGTCATCGTGCACCCCTGGTACCGCATTTATCCATTGTCGGCCAGCGGTAGGCCGGCGCCCAACGGCCCGCTGGACACCGGGAAATGACCATGATCCCGTCACGGCAGGCGCTCGCCGGCGCGATCCTTCCGTGGCGGCGACGCGTTCGCGTCGGCCCGGCGTCCGCCGCGAGCCCCGCGGCGCGCCCGGCCCGGGGCAGGCGCGCGCGATCAGCTCGCGAAGGACGCCTCGTAGAGATGGCGGAGATCGTCGCGCGAGCAGGGGCGCGGGTTGCTCGTGTGGCACGCGTCTTGGGCGGCGAGGTCGGCCAGCGCGTCGAGCTTGTCGCGGGGGACGCCTGCCTTCTCGAGGCCGGCCGCGAGCCCGATCCGGGCGCGCAGGGCGCGGATGGCGTCGGCGCACGCGGCGGCGTCCTCGGGAGCGCCGAGCAGGGCCGCGACGCGCGCCAGGCGCGGCGCGGCCGCGACGACGTTGAACTCGACGACCGGCGGGAGGCAGAGGGCGTTCGCGAGGCCGTGGTGCAGGCCGCACTCGCTCGAGAGCGGGTGCGCGAGCGAGTGGCACGCGCCGAGCCCCTTCTGGAACGCGACCGCGCCCATCATCGCCGCCTTCATCATGCCGCCCCGCGCCTCTAGATCGTCGCCGTGCGTGACCGCCCGCGAGAGGTGCACGGCGGCGAGGCGGATCCCCTCGAGCGCGATGCCGTCGGCCATTGGGTGATCGCCCTTCGCGACGTACGCCTCGATACAGTGGGTGAGCGCGTCGAAGCCCGTCGCCGCCGTGAGGAACGCCGGCATCGACCGCGTCATCACCGGATCGAGCAGCGCGGCGTTCGCGAGCAGGTGCGGCGAGAAGATCACCGTCTTCCGGTGGTTCACGTCGAGCGTCACGACGCCCGAGCGGCCGACCTCGCTGCCGGTCCCGGCCGTCGTGGGGATCGCGAGCATCGGCGGGACGTCGGGCGTGATGAAGCGATCGCCGCCCGTGGCGTCGTCGTAGTCGACGAGCGGCCGATCGTGGTTCACGCCGAGGCGCACGAGCTTGCCGACGTCGAGCGGCGAGCCGCCCCCGAGGGCGACGACGAGATCGGCGCGGGCCGCGCGGAACGCGGCGACGCCGTCGTGCACGTTCTTCTCGATGGGGTTGCCGAGCACGTCGTCGAAGACGGCCACCTCGAGGCCCTCCTTCCGCAGCGAAGCGGCGACGGGCTCGAGCAGCCCCGAGCGGACGACGCCCTTGTCCGTGACGACGAGCGCCCTCGCCGCGCCGAGCCGGCGCGCCTCGGCGCCTGTCTGCTCGACGACGCCGGCGCCGAAGAGAATGCGTGTGGGAAAGCTCCAAACCGTGAACTGGCTCATGATCACACCGCCTCGAAGTAACGCTTCAGCTCCCAATCCGTGACCGCGCGCTCGTACTGCCGCACCTCCCAGTCGCGCGTCAGGACATAGTGTTCGACGAATCTCTCGCCGAGGATCTCGCGGGCCATCTTGCTACCCGCGAGCATCCGGGTCGCGTCGGAGAGCGTACGGGGCAGCGACAGGCGCGAGGACTCGGCGGACGACGCGTCCCCGGCGGCCTGCGTCGGCGGCTCGACGCCGTTCTCGATGCCGTAGAGCCCCGCGCCGAGGCACGCGGCCATGGCGGTGTACGGGTTGATGTCCGCCGCCGTCTGCCGGTACTCGACGCGCGCGCCGGGCGTGCCGAGGCCGATGAGGCGGATCGCGGCCGTGCGGTTCTCGACGCCCCAGCTGGCGGTGAGCGGGGCCCAGACGCCGGGCACGTACCGCTTGTAGGCGTTGATCGTCGGCGAGTAGAGCGCCGTGAGCTCGGGCATCAGAGCGATCTGACCGCCGACGTAGTGGCGCAGCGCCGGAGGGATCCGGTCGGGCGACGACCCGTCCTCGAAGACGTTCCGGCCGTCCTTCCAGAGGCTCTGGTGCAGGTGGCCGCTCGAGCCGGGGAGATCGGCGTTCCACTTCGCCATGAACGTGACCGACAGGCCGTGCTCGTGGGCGATCTGCTTCATGGCGACCTTGAAGAGCGCGGCCTTGTCCGCGGCCCGGAGCACGTCGTCGTAGCGGATCGCCGCCTCGTACACGCCCGGGCCGGTCTCGGTGTGAAGGCCCTCGATCTCGACGTCGAAGGCCTGCATCTGATCGAGGATGGCGGCCATGAGCTTCTTGTTCTGCCCCTCCCGGACCCACGAGTAGCCGAACATGCCGGGGCTGAGCGGCGTCAGGCCGGCGAACCGCTTCTCGTGCAGCGAGCGCGGCGTCTCCTCGAAGAGGAAGAACTCGAACTCGCACGAGAACTTCGCCGAGAACCCCATCCGCTCGCCCTTCGCGATGACGCTCCGGAGGAGCGAGCGCGGGCACGCGGGGTGCGGGCCGCCGCGCTCGTCGCGGAAGTCGGCGAGCATCGCGACGGTCCCCGGCTCCCACGGGATGTCGCGCAGCGTGCTCGGATCCAGGACGGCGTGCGCGTCCGGGTAGCCGGTGTGCCAGCCGGTCACCTTCGCGTTGTCGTAGAGGACGTCGGCGATGTCCCAGCCGAAGATGACGTCGCAGAAGCCGAAGCCGCTCTTGAGCGCGCTCTTCAGCTTCTCGATGGAGACGTACTTCCCGCGGAGGATGCCGTCGATGTCAAAGCCGCCGATCTTGGCGCGGGTGATGCCCCGCGCTTCCAGATCGGAGAGGAGCTTCTCGGAGGTCGAGGCGGTCATGGGCCGCGACGATAGCAGGGGAACGGGGCGACATGGCAAGCGCCCGCGCGAGCCCTCGGACGACGCCCCGCCGTCTGGATGCGCGCGTCCGGCGCGCGCTCACTTCACGCGGACGACCTGGATCGGATAGCGCTCCGCGAGCGGCACGAGCACGCGCTCGACGAGCTCGCGGACGCGCGCGTAGCGCTGGTGGTTCGTCGCGGCCGGATTGCGCTTCGAGTCGACGACGCCGATGCGGATGTCCAGCGTGCGCGCGTCCTCGACGCCCCCCGTCACGAACGCATCCGGGTGCACCTTGTCGAGCTCGACGTTGAGCTCCGTCGCCTCCGGTGCCGCGCCGACGAAGGTGACCTCCAGCGCCTCGCCCAGGCCGTTCAGCACGGCGTTCAGGTTCTCCACCGGGAACGGCTGGCGCGCGAGCCACGCGACGACGGCGCGACGCGCGCCGCGCAGCGCCACGCTGACGGCGAGCGCGACCGAGATCGGCGCGAACACGAGGACCCCGAGCGCGCGCGCGACCTCGGGGCCCGCGTCGCGGCCGAGCGCCCCGAGGAAGACGAGCAGGAAGACGCCGGAGGCGAGCGCCACGAGCGGGGGATCGGTGAGCACGCCCCACCGCGAGGTCGACGCGTTCATCAGCCGCGTGAAGCGGGCCGACACGCTCTGATCGGCGCGCTCGCCCGCGGCGGCGCTCCCGTGCGTCAGATCAGGCATCTCCAGCATCTCCGAGCATGCGCCAGAAGAACAGCCCGACGCCGAACAGGAGCAGCACGCCGGCGACCCAGAACGAGCGCACCGGGCCGAAGCTCAGCGCCTCGCCCGATTGCTTCATGATGAGGTCGGCCACCGTGACCACGCACGCGAACACGATGCAGGCCACGGGCAGCCCGAGCTGCTGGAGGAGCGTCGGCCCGCCGAGCGGCTTCGGGTCCGGCGGGCGCGGCCGCACGTCCGCCGGCGGACGCGCCGTCGGCCGGTACCTGCTCGACGGCATGTCCGACAGCGCGCGCACCGCGGCCGGCACGACCGACGTCGTGCGCGGCGCCACGCTGAGCGCCATCTCCAGCGGCGGCGTGCTCTCGATCATCCCGCCCCCGCGCGCGAGCATGCTCGGCGGGGCGCTCTCCATCCCGCCGCCGCGCGGGAGCGCGCCCACGGGCGTCGCCTCCGCGAAGCCGCCGCGGCCTCGCGCGCTCGTCGGCACGCTCTCCGGGACGAGCGCGCCCATGCCTCTGCCCCGCGCGCTCTGCGGCGCCTCGGGGAGGTCCATCTCGAGACCGGCCGAATCCGAGGGCGGCGGCGGGCGCACGCTGCTCGCAGGGCCGTCCCGGCGCCCTCCCCTCGGCGAGCGCATCGAGGCCGGAGCCACGTCGAGATCGAGCTCGAGCGACCCGGCGTCGCTGGGCGTGTCGAGCCACACGTGCGCGGCGCGCTTGACCTGCGGAGCTGCACGCATCGACGACGACGGAGGCGGCGGAACGGAGTACGCGTCGTCCTGCGCGGAGGTCCGCCCGAAGGTGGCCGGGAGCCCCATCGCCGCCTCCAGCTCCGTCCAGAAGGCCTCGATGTCGCGCGTGCGGTCGCGCGGGCTCACCGCGAGCGCGCGCTCGAACACCGCGTCGACCTCCGGCGGGATGTTGGCGCCCTCGGCCCGGGGCGTGGGCCGGCGCGTCACGTCGAGCGCCGTCCCCATCATCGCCTGCGCCTCGCCATCGATCACCTGCCGCCCTACGAGCGCCTCGACCATGGTGAGCGCGAGACCCCAGACGTCGGTCCAAGTTCCCGCCTGCCCGAACCGCTTCGGCGCCCACTGCTCCGGGGCGCCGTACGCCGGGGAGAACGCGTTCAGCGGGTCGCCGTTCGTCACCCGTCCGACGGCCTGCTCGGCCAGCGTCTTCGCCTGCGCGATGCCGTAGTCGAGGATCTTGAGCCGCTCCGTCCCCTCCTGCGTCGTGATGAAGATGTTCTCGGGTTTGAGGTCGCGGTGGATGATCGACACCGTGCCGTTCGGGCTCGGGAAGCGGTGCGCACGCGCGATCGCCTGCGCGATGGGGCGCATCATCTTCATCAGCCTGTGGAGCGGGATCGGCGGCTCTCCCTTGAGCCTCCGTCGATCGATGACCTTGTCGAGCGACTCGCCCTCCAGCCACTCGAGGGCCAGGAAGGGGACGAACTCCCCTCGCTTCAGGTGCAGCACGTCGACGTGGAGCGGGCGGACGACCTCCGGGATCGAGGCCGAGAGCCGGAAGAGCAGCTGGGCCTCCTCGCGGAACTTCTCGAGGAAGAGCTGCCGCTCGCGCGGGGTCTTCGCCTCGGACACCTTCAGGCATTTCAAGGCGACAGGCGCGCGGAAGCCGGCGTGGAGCGCGCGGTACACCACGCCGAACCCTCCCTCCGCGACCACCTGCTCGACGTGGAAATTACCCGCCTGCGTGGTCCCGACGATGCCGAAGACGTCGTCCGCCATGCTCCCTGAGCCATAGCGCACGGCGCCGCTGGACCGAAGGGTGAAACCGAATTTTCCTGTTCGATCGTCCCAGGTCCACCGGGTTATCAGAGGCGCCGGGGTGACCAGATGGGCGTAGAGGACGGAGAAGGGAGCGAGGTCGACCGTTCAACGTGACCGCACGTGGCCGCAAGGCGGCCGCGCGGGAGGCGACGGCTCAGCTCCGGAGGTGCGAGGAGGCGTCGCGGTGGGCCCGGTCCTCCTCCTGGAGGATCGAGAACACAAGCCCGGCGCCGATGATCGGCAAGAGCCAGACGAGCTGCGCTTGCCAGACCTTCTGCTTGGGCTCGTAGACGCGGCTCCGGAAGACGCGCACGGTGACGTAGACCTGGAAAGCAAGGACCGCCGCGAGCGCGGCGCCGACGAGGATATCGAAGAGCGTCATGGGTGGGCCGCGGACAGCCTAGCCATGAAGGGCCTCCCCGCAAGGCAGCGGCGTCCGCCGTAGCGTTTTCGTCCCCGGCGGGCACGGAGCCGACGCACCGGCGGACGGGGGCGACTTGCCGCATTCCAGCTCGCTCCGATCGCCCCCCGGTGGCGCTCGATAGTAAGATGCCTTACTTCGCTCGCCGCCGCGGGGCACCGCGCCGTGTTCCAGCTCGCTCCGATCGCCTCCAGTGGCACATCCTGCCTCCGCTGCGACCCGCGGCCCGCTCCTTCTGAGCGTATCCAGACAACGGGCCAGGAACCTCGATGCTCTCGCGAAGGATGGGATACCGATCGATCTCGTCTGCTCCACGAGTGATGTCGCCGACCACGGGACCCCGGAGGAGTACGGGCCAGCGACGGAGTTCGTGGAAGCGACACGCGGACGGCTCCACGCGCCGAAAGAGCGGTTCTTCGTGGTGCCAGGGAACCACGATATCGATTGTTTTGCAGGCGCGAGGCCAGCTCGATGAGGCGCTCGATGCCCGCGACACCGGTCTTCGGGATGGAAGCGGCTCTACCGAACCCAGCTGTGAGCCGCGGGATGCGCCATGAGGTGTCCGGTGTACCTCGGCTCGCGCCCGGTTCGACCCGTCGAGCCATGCCGGGCTGGTTCAGCGCGACAGCTGTACGTACTACAGTGCGCGCGTGCCTCGACCCCAGCCCCGGCGCCGCCCGCACCGAACCTCGACGCTGGACCTTCCCGGCCTCCGGCGCGGCCGCGCCCTGCTCGCGGCCGCGCTCGCCGGCGCCGCAGCGTGGCTCGCGGCCGCGTGCTCCACGCCGTCGTCGGGGGTCGACGGCGGTGACCTGCTCGGCGTCTTCGAGCAGGACGCCGGCGCAGCCGCGGCCGACGGCGGGCAGCCGCGGCCGTCGGCGGCCCGGCAGGACGCGGGCGCCCGCGCGGCCGGTCCGGCCAGCGCGGCCGCGCCGCCGACGAAGCCGCCCGAGGCCAGGCTTCCCAGCGAAGGGAGCTGCGTTGCCGAGCAGGGACGCCCCGGGCGGGAGCTCCGCAAGACGCTCGGCAGGCCGCCGTGCCGCGGCGCCCAGGTTCTGGAGACACGCGACGCCGAGGGGTCGCCCCGCTACGCCTGCGTGATCGCGCCGAGCGGCGTGGAGACGCGCGCGCCGCTGCCGCTCATCGTCTTCTTCCACGCCGACGGCGACAACCCGACGAGCGTCGACAAGGAGACGGGCCTGCGCAAGCTCGGCGCCACGTGGAACCTGACCGGCGACCCCGCCCACGCGGGCTTCATCGTCCTCGCGCCCCAGGGCCGCGCCTTCAAGACGCCGAGCCAGGCCGAGCGCGAGCGCGGCACGAAGATGTACACGCCGACCGCGCCGTTCGACGTCGAGTTCACCGGCGAGGGCAACGTCGACGTCGCGACCGTCGACGCCTTCGTCGACCAGCTGCTCGAGAAGAAGCTCGTCGACCGGCGGCGCATCTACGCGCTCGGCGGCTCCTACGGCGGCCACATGGCGGCGACGTACGCCATGATGCGCGCGGACCGCGTCGCGGCGTTCGCCACGTTCGGCAGCAACGCGCCGCCCGCCGAGTGGGCGTGCCCCGGCCCTCCCCCGCCCGCGATGGCGGTCTACCGCGCGTGCGACGACACGTTCCCGTGTGAATCGGTCGAGCGATGGCTGCGCGCGCGCGACGCGCTCTCCGCGCACACCTCGTTCCTGCGCCTCGACGAGGCCGGCAGGGACGAGCCCCACTGCGCGCTCCGGAACCGCTGCTCCGCCAAGAAGGGCGCCATCAACCACGCCCGCTGGCCGAAGTCGCGCGAGACCGACCTGCTCCGCTTCTTCGCAGGGCACGTCCTGGCGCTCGGCGCGGACGCCGCCGCGGCCGAGACCGCCGAGCGCCCGCGGACGCAGACCGGCACCAACACGCGCTGACGGACGCCGGCCGACGCACCCGGACGCAGACCAGCGCGAACGCGCGCTGGCGGACGCGCACGGACGCAGACCGACACCAGGGGGCGCAGACCAGCGCAAACGCGCTGAAGGCGCGCTGACGAACGCTGAAGGCGCGCTGACGAACGCTGACGCCGCAAGCGCACGCCCGCACTGCTCGTCCCACGTGTGCACCTGGCTTCGCCGCACGTCGACACTGCAACGTTGCGGTGCGGCGTTGAGCGGACCCGGCGTGTTGTCGTAGTGTTCGTCCCCGATGTCCGCTCAGGTCCAGCCCCTGCTCACCCCCTTGCCGGCCGGCATGTCCATCCCCGCCGGCACGCTCCGCGCCGAGATGGAGTCGCGCCGCGCGACCGGTCGCCGCTTCGACATCCGTGAGGCCATCGGCCTCGCCGTGCCGCTCTGCACCCAGCTGCACGAGCTGCACGCGCAGGGGCGGACCATGTTCGTGCACCCCTCGTGCCTCGGTCACGGCGCGAACGGCACGATCCAGCTGATCGAGGAGCTCGCCCACACCCCTCCTCTGCTACCGCGCGACCGCGCTTGCCTGGCGCCCGAGGAGCGCAAGGGCAACGAAGGCGACGCGCGCGCGAGCGTCTTCGCGGTGGGGGCCATCCTCTACGAGATGCTCACGAACAGCAGCGTCGGCCCCGGGATGCGGCGTCCGGCGGACGTGATCCCGGACCTGCCGCCCGCGCTGGAAACGGTGCTCGGCAAGTCGCTCGTGGCCGATCCGAAGCACCGCCCGGCGGATCTCGCCGCCCTCGCGCAGGCGCTCTATCAGATCGTCCCCAGCGCCTCGGAGCAGCCCCCGAGCGCCGACACGTCGCACCTCGATGCCGACGGCGAGTTCGAGGTCGACGTCAACCTCTCGATGATGCCGCCGACCGGGCACCACGAGGAAGCGCGCGTCCCGTCGGCGCCGTCCGTGCCGAGGATCCACGCGGTCTCCGGGGACGGACCGTTCGCGGTCGCCATCCCGGTCAACCAGCCGCAGCGCCTGCACGGCAACGATCCGACCCGCAAGCTCGCGGATCTCAAGGCCGCGCTCGAGTCCGATCCGCGGCCGCGGTACGTCGTCATCAAGGACGGCATGGACCATGGGCCGTTCTCGTCCGTGGAGCTGCTCCAGCAGATCGCGTCCGGCTCCTTCACAGGGGATCAGGTGCTGCGCGACACGTTCTCCGCGGAGGAGCGCGCGATCCAGGACTGGGAGGAGTTCGCCCCGTTCGCCGAGCAGGCGAAGCTGAACCGGGACATCGTGCAGGAGAAGCGCGCGCTCGACGCCGTCGTGTCGGCCGAGAAGCAGGGCACGCAGTACAAGGCGCTCCTCGGTCTCGCCCTGATGGGCGTCATCCTCGCCGCGGGCGCGGGCTGGTGGTACCGCGAGCGCAGCCACAAGGAGCAGGAGCTCGCGGTGCAGGGCGCCACCGACCGCGTCGCGATCGAGGTCGACGCCGGCCTCGGCAGCGGCAAGACCGGGCGCGCCGGGAGCGGGGCGCGGCCGAGCGGCGGCGGCAGCTACCCGACGCTCGGCACTGGCCTGAGCTGTGAGGCGGCGCAGGCGCGCTATGTCGAGGAGTACAAGATGGGCAACAACGGCCCGGCCGACCTCACGGCGGGCGCCTACGGCAACGTGCTGAACCGCGGCACGTACCTGAATGCGTGCAACGTGCCCTCGAGCATGGAGGTGAACGTCTGCGCCGCGGTGCAGAACGGCCGCGCCGTGGGGGTCACCGTCACGACGAGCCCGTCGAACCCGAGCGTCGCTTCGTGCATCTCCGGGCAAATCCGCGGGATGTCGTTCCCGTCCCACCCGCGGCTCGACGTCGCCCGGACGACGTTCAAGTAAAGGAGGCCGGCGCGCCCCTCCCCGCCGAGCCACAAGGCCGGCGCGCCCCTCCCCGCCGCCCGTGTCCACGCGACCGATGATCCAGATCGAGCAGCTGACGAAGAGCTTCGGGGGCATGCCGGTGCTCCGGGGCGTCGACCTCGACGTGCCTGCAGGCTGCCTCTACGGGCTCATCGGGCCGGGCGCCTCGGGCAAGAGCGTGCTGCTCAAGATGATCACCGGGCTCCTGCGGCCGGATCGCGGGCGCGTGCTCGTCGATGGGAAGGACGTCCACGCGCTCAGCGAGCTCGAGCTCCAGACGTTCCGTCTCAAGTTCGGGATGCTGTTCCAGAACAACGCGCTGTTCGACTACATGACCGTCGGGGAGAACATCGCGTTCCCTCTGCGCCGGCTCTACGATCTCAGCGAGGACGAGATCGAGGAGCGGGTCGCGGAGCGGCTCCGCGCGGTGTCTCTCGCGGGCTTCGAGGGACGGACGCCGGCGGGGCTGTCCGGCGGCCAGAAGAAGCGCGTGGGCGTCGCCCGCGCCACGATCGCTCGCGGCGAGATCGTCCTCTACGACGAGCCCGCGGCCGGCCTCGACCCGGTCACGTCGCAGCGCATCTTCGACCTGCTCCGCGCCGAGCAGAGGGCGATGAACGCGACCGTGGTGATGGTCTCGAGCGATCTCGACCGGCTGCTCACGGTCACCGACCGGGTGGGGATGCTCTACCGCGGACGGCTCATCTTCGACGGCACCACCGCAGAAGCGAAGGCGAGCGACGACCCGCGCGTGAGGCAATTCGTCCACGGGCTGACCGAAGGGCCGCTGTAGAGCGGCGCCGCGCCGCGCAAGGCGCCCTGGAACAAGAAACAAAGACGCCAAGAGGACACGAGAGAAATCTCTGCTCTCGATGTCTCCGGCGTTCTTTCGGCTCGCCTCCGCCTCTCCGCATTTGCGCTGATCGGCCCACTTGCGGTCTTCTCCGCTGTTCAGCTCAACCCGTCCCGTCCTCCGCCGGCGCGACCGGGCCGTCGCCGGTGAAGTGGAACCACTGAGTCGGGTGAGCCCGGACGAAGCGCTCCAGGGCGCCCATCATCTCGGCCGCGGCCGCGTCCCGCTCCTCCTCGGTCGCCCGGCGGGCGAGCCGAATCGGCGGCGCCACGACCGCCTCGTAGTCGAGGAAGCCCAGGCGGTGCGTGAACACGGGCAAGATCGGCGCGCCGCTCATCGCGGCGAGCGCGATCGGCCCCTCGGGCGCTCGCCAGCGGCCGCCGAGGAAGGTGACCTCCCGGCTGCGCATCCCGGGCGGCGCGCGATCGATCTGCATCGCGACCACGCCGCCTCGCTGCAGGTGCTTGAGGAGCGGCAGGGCGTCCAGCGGCCCATCGCCGATGTGCACCACCTGGACACCAGCGCGCTGCCGCGCCGCATCCTGGATCGCGCGCGCCTCGGCGTCCCGTTCCCGCTGCATCGCCAGCATGACGCCCGCCGGATGCACCGCGCCGAGGATCTGGCCGGCGATGTCCCAGCCCCCGGTGTGCGCGGTGACGATGATGACCCCCCGGCCTGCTGCAGCGCACGCGTGGTAGTGCTCGACGCCCCGGGAACGCCGCGCCACCGTGTACCCGCGATCGCTCGCGAGCAGCAGCGCCTCGGCGATGCAGCTTCCGTAGGCGGCGAACACCGCGCTGCTGTCGAGCAGGTCGACGAGGCGCGACCGCGGCCCGCGGACGCGGCGGAGGTTCTGCTCGACGCGCCGGCGCAGCTCGGGGAGCGCGGCCGCGAAGAGCACGCCGAAGACCGGAGGGCTATGGCGCACCCAGGGCTCCGGCCCGCGCTTGACGCCCGCAGCGAGGGCGCGGCGCCAGAAGGCCGAGTCATGGCGTAGACCGGAGAAGAGCGCTCCGCGCGGGCGAGGCATGCGGCAGCCTATCTACCGCAAACATAACGGCCAAGGGAGAGCCCTCGAGCGCGGGCCCCGCGCCGCCCTGGCGAAGCCCGCCGAGGGCTCGTCACGAGACGCGCGGGCTGCGGGCTCCTGGAGCGCATGCGCCCCAACCGAGGCACAACGCCCCGCTCGGATGAAACGACGTTCCAGCGCCATCGTCCCGACGTCGATGTCTCTCCTGCGCTCGTCCAAGGCGCTCTGCGAGGAGCCCAGTCCAGCATCACAGGAACCGAATCACCGTCGCCAGGCGAATCCTTACCGAGAAAACAGGTTCATGGAGCTCAAAGTAGTCTGTTACAAGGCCCTTGGATAAGGGGGGCCTTCGACATGAATATCCTGCTCGTCGATGACCAGAACGTCGTCCGGGAAGCGCTGGCGTACGCGCTGACGTCGCAGCCGGGGGTGAGCGAGGTCGTTCAGGCTGGAAGCGGGCAGGAGGCGCTCCGAGCGCAGGAGATCCACCGCTGTCAGGTGGCGGTGATCGAGCTCGGCCTCGCTGATCGCAGCGGGGTCGACCTCATCCGGAATCTCAAGGGCATCGCGGAGCTCCGCGTCATCGTGCTCTCGATGCACCGCGACGAGTTCCGGGTGGCCGAGGCGATGCGGGCTGGCGCCGATGGATATCTGTCGAAGCAGAGCCGGCTCGCCGATCTCGTGGAGGCGCTGCGCACCGTCGTCCGGGGGCGCACGGCCGTATCGCCGGACGTGAGCGCCGCGATGGTGCGCGCGCTCCAGCGGCGCGACGCCGCCGCCAGGGGCGACATGGTGGCCGCGCTGAGCGACCGGGAGCGGCAGGTGCTCCGGCTGCTCGCGATGGGCCTCTCGGCCAAGGAGGTCGCCGTCCAGCTCTCGATCAGCGTGAAGACGGTCGAGACGCACCGGGCGCGCCTCTGCGCGAAGGTGGCGACGCACAGCGTGGCCGACCTGACCCGCCTCGCGGTGCGAGCGGGCCTCGTCGAGGCCTAGGCGGCGCCGTCGCGCGGGAGCGCCTGGCGAGCGCTGGAAGCTCGCTCACCGCCCTCACCGCGCGCGGCGTGCAGCGCGGCGCTGGCTCACGCCGCCGCGGTGGAAGCCCGCGGAGCCGCCCGGAGCGCCGGCAGCGTCTTTCCGATGAGCGCCGAGCCGATGGCGAACCCGGAGAGCGTGAGTCGCATGTGGAGCACGTCCAGCATGCCTTGGCGGTGGAGCAGGGTCAGCGTGCCGCGAATATCCCGGCGGCGAACGCGCAGCCTCTCGACCAGCGAATCGAGTGTCTCGGAGCGTCCTTCGCGTTGAGCCATGGCCAGAGCCTGCAGGAGAGTTGCGGCTAAAATTTTCTTGTCCATGAGAGCACCCTAAGAAGGGTTCGCTAGAGGTGCCCAGTTTTCGGCGACGATTTTTGTGCGAGATGTCGCTCGCAGCTTGGACGACGGGCGCTCCGTACTCTGCTCATCCTGCGCCTGATACCCACCTCCCCGTATCGAGGGTTCGTCAGCGGTGGTGTCCAGGCTGCCGCCAGCAGAGGCGCGTCGCGTCACGTCGAAATGACGCCCTCGATGGGTGCGAGCACACCCGGTTGGGCGACCATTCGACCAATCCATTCCCTCGGATGGCTCGGCGCGTCAGCGGGGCCCCGCTCTAAGGAGCCGTGTAGGTCGCGCTGAGCTGATATGTGCTGGCCGCGAAGCCGTTCACCGAGAGGAAGGCCTGCGTCTGCCCCGCCGGGACCGTCAGATTGCAGGTCTCCGCGGCGCCGTCCAGATACGGACGGCAGTCGTACGAGGTCAGGGTCGGCGCGGCGCCGAACCTCACGTAGAGATCAGGGTCGCCGCTGCCGGTCATCACAAGCCGGAGGCTCGTGCCAGGAACCACCGGGAGGGGCCCGTGCGGCGCCGATGCGCCCGCCGCGAGGCTGCCGCTGAAGGTGGCCGACGTGGCCGTGCCGCCGCCGCTGCTGGTGCCGCTCGGTCGGGTATAGGTCACCGCCACGTTGCAGGTGGCCGCGGAGTACCCTCTGACCTTGACGTACGCCTTGGTTTGCCCTGTCGGCACGGTCAACGTGCAAGTCTCGGATGCCCCGGAGAGGTACGGGCGGCAGCTGTACGAGGCCGTCGTCGGCGCCGATCCGAACTTCACGTAGAGGTCGGGATCGCCAGTGCCGGTCATCACCACCGTGAGGCCCGTCCCCGGCGTGATGGCGAAACCGGCGCTCGGTCCGATGTCCACGAACGCACCTGCGTTGACGCTGCTGCTGAAGTTCTCGGTCACCGTCGTGCTGCCACCGCTGCCGCCGCTGCCGCCACCAGCGCCGCCGCTGCCGCCGCTGCCGCCACCAGCGCCGCCGCTGCCACCAGCGCCGCCGTTACCGCCGCTACCGCCGGCGCCACCAGGCGGGCCGTAGAGCGCCTGGGCGCCCTGGATGTCTCTTGCGGTCAGCACGAAGTCCCAGTCGCCGGTGCCGTTGCACTGGGGATAGTGCATGACGGAATCCGAGTCATAGGTGGTCAGCGCGCGCCACGCGTTGTCCTCGAAGCAGACGCCCGCCTCGGGGCGCGTGTGCTCGTGCCGAAAGCCGAGCGTGTGGCCGAGCTCGTGCCGCAGGGCTGCCTCGAGCGCGACGCCGGATACCTCGAGCTCGTTGAAGTCGATCAGCACGTTCCGCACCGATCGCGCATCGTTGGGGAAGAACGCCCGCGCGATGTACTGGCCGCCGGAGTTCGTCGGCCTCACGTCGAAGACGACGTTGCTGTTGCCAGCAGTGCAGGTCGCGTCCTGAGCGCTCTGGTAGATGTAATCGATGTCCGAGGCGCTCTCCCAGGAAGCCGTGGCGGCAGCCATGGCCGCCACGACGGCGGCATGGCGCGCGCCGAAGGTCGTGCTCACGCAGTAGGTGATGCTCTTCTTCTGGGCCGCCGACCAGACGACATCGCTGCTGCCGCTGCGTTGCACGATGAGGGCGCCATCCCGTACGTACGTCTCCCAGAACTCCCGGAGATGCTTGATGTCCGCGACGGGCGTGTCCCCATCGACAATGTAGACACCAGAGTCAGGCTCGCGGAACGCGGCCCTCTCGAACGCCTCGAAGCTTTCCTGGCCACCGCCGACGTCCTCGACCGGCTCGTCCTCGAGATCCGACACGCAGGCCGTAAGCGCGAATACACCAGCGGTCATTACGCCAAGCTTGAAGCTGACCGAGCCGCAGACACGCGATCTACGCGATCTCACAGAGCGCATTGAGAGCTCCTTCCGCTCGAAAAAATGATTCTTTGTTCCAGCGAAGAGTCGTTCGGCCGACCGGAAGGATATATAACCTGATCTGAGCGGGGCAGGATCACCAAATCGTCATGAATCAATAAAAATGACGACGATACTCAAGCGCTGCAGCCATCCAGCACACCCGACGACGTTTCGTCGGCGCGGAAATTTTCCAATTTCACAGGAAAGACCCCCTCGACGGTGCCGGCTGGCGATTGCGCTCGATGGTGTCCGACCAGCAAGGCCCCACCGCGCATGGCCGTCGGCGAGCGCCTTGGCGCTCCCGGACAGGCCCGGAAGCGCATCCGCGGGCGGTTTTACAGCTTGCCCCTGACGTAGGCTCGCTGGATCGTCAGCTTGGGAGGACCGGCGGAGATCTCGAACGCTTCCGGACGGCCGTCCGGAGCGAGGCTGCCCACGAGGCGCATCGTCTTCAGAGAGACCGTGACGGCGCCCGAGGCGTCGCGGAGGTACTGGACGTCGACGGGCTTCGTCGGATCGACGCTGGGCATGTACTCCTGCTGCTTCAGGTCGAAGGAGCCTTTCTTCTTGAGGAGCCGGGCGAGCGCCGAGGCGGTGGCGACGGGCGAGGCGAGCCACGCCTTGGCCGCCGGCGTGAACGTCCCTTGGACCTTCTTGCCCTCGACCTCTCCCGAGTACTCGTACTCGAAGTTCTTCTTCTGGGACAGCTCGATACGGTGGTTCGCCTTGCCTCCCGACGTCTCGATCCAGACGCCTTCCTTGATCTGCCCCTGAGGATCGATGAGCACGTTCGACGCCTCATCCTCGATGTGCAGCGATTTGGGGTCACGCGGCACGAAGGTGGCCGAGCGGGAGAACCATCGCCGCTGGCCGCCCTCGTCCTTGAGCAGATCGCTCGTCTCGAAGCCGACAGGGAGCTTGTCGAGGCGCAGGATGACGGTGTCCGTGTACTCGGGCTTCGGCGCGGCGCTCTTCGACTCGAACGAGTCGAAGAGCGCCTTGGCGAGCCGCTCGAACGTGCGAACATACCCGACCTCGTCATGCAGACAGGCGATGGGGCGCGCCCTGTCCGCGTGCAGCGCGATCTTGAGCAGGCCGGCCGCCTTCCCGCCGGCGGTCGGGACGAGGTAGAGGGCCTGCACGAACACCGCGGGGCTCTCCCGGTGCACGCTCACCTCCCAGGGAACGACGCGAGCGACCTCCACCTTCGCAGGGTCGAGCAGCTCGATGAAGTTCCTTATCACCTCGCCCGAGTCGAGCATCGTGTTGTAGACGAAGCACTCGACATGGGTGTCCGTGCCGAGGGGGATGGAGATCGCGACGAGCTTCTCCTTCGGCTCGATCTTCGCCTCCCCCGCCCCGAACGCGCGCGCCGACCAGTCCGCGGCGCGGAGCTCCCGGGCGGGCAGCTCGCCTGTCTCGCGGGCGAGCGCCTCCTCGATGTCGAAAGGCTCCTTCGCCGCGGGCGCGGGCGCGGGCGCAGGGCTCTCCGCGGGCGCCGCGCCGCTGGTGCCGCCGCAGCCCGCGAGGAGCGCCAGCGAGAGCGCGACCAAGCCCGCGCCACGCGCGTAGCCCGGAGCGCGGCCGCACGCGCGGCGCGGCCATGATGTCATGTTCGGTGAGCAGAGCTGGCCCCCATCGAGACGGGCCCCCTGGATCGCAAGCGCCATGTGAGTCTCCTGCAATGTCGTCACCCCGGCCGCCCGGAAGCCCCGTCGTCGGGCCGGGCGCCGAAGGTGATGATGCAGTGCAACGAGAGCGGCAGCGGCATCGTGTTGTCAAGACGCGACGCGCCAGCGCCGCAGGCCTTCGGCGGCCCGCCTGAAGGCTGCCGTCACAAGAGCGTCAAGGTGGCCCCCCGCCGTCGAGGCTCAGCCATGTCACCGCAAAATAACAATTACACGAGAATCAGCCGGGTCCGCTTGAGTGGACAGAGCGCAAGCGAGCCATCGGAGATGCCGGACGCTCGATCCTGAGCAGCGGCGGCCGCGCAGGCGAATCCTGAAAGGACCACAGTGAGCTCTTGTGTTGCGCAATGATGACAGTCATCTCGCAGGTTCGTTCGATCAGAGGAAGAGACAGAAGACGGTCCGGACGACCGGCCGCGTCCAGTGAGCCTGTCACGACGGAGCCCGCAGACTGGGGCGACCAGACACGGCGGAGCGCACAGTGAGGCAATTTGCCACAGCGATCCCTCGAGACGACACGCCTGGCGACCCGATGGTCCTTGATTGTCCGGCCTCGACGCATCGGCAGATTCGTCCGAGCTCCCTGGCCTGGCACCCGCGTTGCAGCATGGCCCCGGCGTCGCCGGCACCGCCGGCCTGATGTGGCCAAGCAGCAGCAGGTAGCCACGGTCGTCGAGTGGCGTTCACGAGGCAATCCATCCGAGGAGTGATTCATGGGACAGACCAGCGAGAGCAAGCGAGGCTTCGCAGCGATGAACGCGGAGCAGCAGCGCCAGATCGCGAGTCAGGGCGGCAAGGCAGCTCATGAGAAGGGCACGGCGCATGAGTTCACGTCCGAGGAGGCGCGCGCAGCGGGCCGCAAGGGCGGCGAGGCTGTCAGTCAGAACCGCGAGCACATGGCCGAGATCGGGCGCAAGGGCGCCGAGGCGCGGAGTCTGGCGACGAACGGCGAGGGCCGGATCCGGAAGGGCCGCGGCGGAAGCCATGCGCAACATGTGAAGGCGGACGAGCACACCCAGCAGAGCTGAACCGTCCCGGCGCGCCGCTCGGGGATCCCCCGAGGGCGCGAGGACCACGAAGAGCCGCCGAGGAACCACGAAAGGTATCGCCCTTTCACGGTTGCTCGGCGGTCCTTCTTGGCGCTGTCGACACGCGACGCCGCAGCGCTCCCTCCGCCGCGCCCGCCGCGCGGGCGACGGTGAGTGACGGCTGGAACGCAGACGCCAGGACCCGGAATCACCGGTTCGGAGAGGGCCACTCCAGCCCCCGACCGATGGCTACTCCGAGCCGTCGTCGATCCCCGCGCCGTCCTCGAACATCGCCGGGTCGTCGTCGTCGAGGTCGCTCTCGTCCGGCGCGCCGCCGTCCGCCGCCTGCGCGCCGCCCTCGGTCGCGCCGGCGGGCGACATCCTCCATCCACCGGTCGGAGGCCCGGAGGGCCACGCGCGGAGCCCGGGCGGCGGTCTGAAGCCATCTGCCTCGTCCTCCGGCGCATCGAGGCCCGCCGCCGCCGCGCGGCGAGCCCAGTCGGGCGCGTTCGCGGGCGGCACGTGCCGCGGCCGCCACCCGCCCCCCTCGGGCGTGATGGCCCGCTTGAGGTAGCCGTGCGCTCCGGAGGTGAAGCCCGCGTCGGAAAGCGCGCGCGCGAGGGGGGAGCTGTGCGCAGGCTCGCCGTCGATCGTGGCCACGAGCACGGCGCGCCGCCGCCCCTCGTCGACGAGCGCCCCGAGCGCCGACGCAATGGCCCGGATCGCGTCGCCGCGCTCCGGCTCGGCCTCCGGCAGGAACGTGGTGAGGCTCCGCTCGGTGCGGCCCATCCAGGCGAGCAGCCGGCCGTCGTGCAGGATCACCAGGGCGCCCGCGGCCCGTTGCGGCCGGACCGGGCCGCGGACGGCGCCTTCGGTGCCGCCGTCCACAGGCGCGGGGAGCTCGGGCCAGCGGACGGCGGCGCCCCAGGGGCTCGCCGGATCCGTGGCCGCGAGGACGAGCGTCCGCGGATCGTCGGACGGCTCGCGGCAGGCCCGGAGGCGATCGTCGGCGCCCGGCACCGCGAACTGCGCGGCGCCCAGCCCGGCGACGAAATAGCCGCGCCGCGCCTGACCGGCCTCCTCCATGGCGCGGAGCACGTCGTAGACGGCGGAGAAGCCGCCAGCGAGCCCCTCGACCGCCGCCGCCTCCCGCGTGAGCACCCCGTGGCGCTCGAGCAGCGCGCGGGCGAGCGCCGCGCGTCGCTCGGTCTCGCCAGGCGCGCCGGAGGACGCGCCGCCAGCAGCGCCGGACGCGCCGGAAGACGACAGCAGCGACCAGCGCCCTTCGCTCCCCGGCGGGCCGATCCGGCGCGCCCGCAGCGCCGCGAGGCCGCGGCTGGACGCAGCGCGGTCGCGGTCGCGCCGCCGGCCGCTCGAGCCGGACGCGCGGCCGAGCGCGCGCAGCGGGGCGAGCGTGTCGTTCGTGACCTCGCCGGCCCACACGAGATCCCAGAGCGCGGCGAGCAGGTCCGCGCCGAAGGCGCCCGTCTCGCGCGACAGGTCGGAGAAGAAGAGCGCGCCGCGGCGCGCGAGCGCGGCGCGGATGCCCTCGGCGAGCGCCCCCTCGGCGCGGCCAGGCGGCGGGGCGAGGTACGGAAAGGCCTCGGCAAGGTAGAGCGCGACGCGGCCGTCGTCGTCGCCGACCGGCTCGACGCCGCGCCAGAGGACCTCGCCGGCCGCGCAGAGCGCGTCGAGATCGCCGGGCCGGTAGCCCTCGACGCGGGCGGGCAGGATCTCGGACTCCAGGGCGGAGGCCGAGAGGGGCGCGCCCTGGAGCTGCTCGAGCGCCGCGAGCAAGCCGTCGAGGCCGCGTCGGCGGCGGTGCAGGCCGTGCCAGTCTGCGAGGAAGCGGGCGTAGGCTTCCGGCGGGACCGGCTCGACCTCGGCGCGCAGCCGGGCCAGCGAGCGGCGCTTCAGCGAGCGCAGCACCTCGGCGTCGCAGAACTCCTGGCCGCGGCCGCCCGGGAGGAACTCGCCCTCGACCACGCGGCCTCGCTCGGCGAGGCGCGCGAGCGCGGCCAGCACCGGCGCAGGGCCGAGGCCGAAGCGCCGGGCCACGTCGTCCGCGCGGAAGGGCCCGTGCGTGCGCGCGTAGCGCGCAACCAGCTCGCCGAGCGGGTCCGCGACGGGCTCGAGGAACGCGATCGGCAGGCCGAGCGGCGGCACCACGCCGAGGGCGTCGCGCAGCCGGCCCGCGTCCTCGGCGGCGGCGACGCGGCGCTCGCCGCCGATCTGGACCTCGATGGCGCGCCGATCCCGGAGGAGCTCGTCGATCCACGCGGCGGCGCGCTCGCGGGCCGCTTCGGGCGGCGCGTCGTGACCGGCCGCGCGCCGGGCGATCTCTTCGCGCGTGAGATCACCGAGCGAGAGCAGGAGATCGTGCGCCTGGTCCTCGTGCTTGAGCGGCGCTCGGCCGTCGAGGCGCTGGAGCGACGCCTCGAGGGCCAGCACGGCGTCCGCGTCGAACAGCTCGCGCAGCTCGGCCTCGCCGAGCAGCTCGCGCAGGCGGCTGTGATCGATGGTGAGCACCTGCGCCCTTCGCTCGGCGAGCGGCAGATCGCCCTCGTAGATGAAGTTGCCGGCGTAGGTGAAGAGCAGCGTGGCCGCGAACGGCGAGGGCGCGCGGACGTCGACCGTGACCACGCGGACCTTTCGGGCGGCGATCTGCCGGAGGAGATCCTCGAGCGCCGTGAGGTCGAAGACGTCGCGCAGGCACTCGCGGTAGGTCTCGAGCAGGATGGGGAACGAGCCGTAGCGCGACGCGACGGCGAGCAGGTCGGCGGCGCGCTTGCGCTGGGCCCAGAGCGGCGAGCGCTTGCCGGGGAACTTGCGCGGCAGGAGCAGCGCCCGGCCCGCGCACTCGCGGAAACGCGAGGCGAAGAGGGCGGTGTCTCCGAGGCCGCGGACGAGCAGATCCTCCACCTGGTCGGCCTGCGGCAGGAGCTGCTTCGCGTCGGGGGGCGACTCCGACTCGGGCAGCCGCAGGACGATGCCGTCGTCGGTCCACACGGTGTCGACCGCGAGGCCGAGCTCGAGGCGGCACCGCTCGGCGATGCAGGTCGCGAGCGGCGCGTGGACGCGGCCGCCGAACGGCGAGAGGAGGCAGATGCGGTGGTCGCCGACCTCGTCGATGAACCGCTCGATCACGAGGGTGCGGTCGCTCGGGACGTCGCCCGTGGCCGCGGCCTGGTCGCGCACGTACCGGACGAGGTTCGAGGCCGCGCGCTCGTCGAGGCCGTGCTCGTCCGCGAGCGTGCGCTCGGCCTCGCCGTCGGGCAGCGCGGCGAGGCGCCGCGCGAGGGCGCCGATGGAGGCGCCCAGCTCGGCGTTGCGCCCGGCCTGGTCGCCGCGCCAGAACGGCATCTTGCCCGGCTCGCCCGGGGCGGGGACGACGAGGACGCGGTCGTGGGTGATGTCGGTGATCCGCCACGACGAGGCGCCGAGGAGGAAGACCTCGCCCTCGCGGGCCTCGAAGACCATCTCCTCGTCGAGCTCCCCGACGCGCCGGCCCGGGCGCGCGGCGTCGCCGCCGGTGTCCAGGAAGACCCCGTAGAGGCCGCGGTCGGGGATGGTGCCGGCGTTGACGACGGCGAGGCGCTTCGCGCCCTTCCTGGCGCGCACGGCGCCGCCCACCCGGTCCCAGACGATGCGGGGCCGGAGCTCGGCGAACTCGTCGGACGGGTAGCGGCCGGAGAGCATGTCGAGCACGCCCTCGAAGCTCGCGCGGGGCAGCTCGGCGAAGGGCGCCGCCCGGCGAACGAGCGAGAAGAGCGCGTCGACGTGGAGGGTGTCCATCGAGGCGATGGCGACGATCTGCTGGGCGAGGACGTCGAGCGGGTTCCTCGGGTACAGGGTCGCCTCGACCTTGCCTTCGCGCATGCGGGACGCGGCGGCGGCGCACGCGAGCAGATCGCCGCGGTGCTTCGGGAAGACGACGCCGCGCGACGTACCGGAGACCTCGTGCCCCGCGCGCCCGACGCGCTGGAGCCCGGCCGCGACAGAGGGCGGCGCCTCGAGCTGGATCACGAGGTCGACGGAGCCGAGGTCGAGGCCGAGCTCCAGCGACGAGGTCGCGACGATGCACGGCAGGAGGCCCGCCTTGAGCCGCTCCTCGATCTGCTGCCGCTGCTCGCGGGCGATCGATCCGTGGTGCGCGAGCGCGATCTCGGCGCCGGCGGTGTCGTTGAGCGCCGCGGCGAGGCGCTCGGCGAGGCGCCGGCTGTTCACGAAGATCATCGTGGTGCGGTGGGCGCGGACGAGCTCGACGAGGCGCGGGTGGATGCTCGGCCAGATCGAGCGCTGCGCCGGCTCGGCGGGCGCCCCCCTCGGGCCCTCGCCCGCGCGGGCGGCCTCCCCGAGCTTGGTCATGTCCTCGACGGGCACCTCGATGCGGAGCTCCAGGGCCTTCGGGGCGCTCGCGTCGACGAGGGTCACCGGCCGCGGCGCGAAGCGCCTGCCGGCGCCGTCGGTCTCGCCGCCGCCGAGCAGCCGCGCGACCTCGTCGAGCGGCCGCTGCGTGGCGGACAGGCCGATGCGCTGCATCGGCCGCGGCGCGGATCGCAGCGCCTCGAGCCGCTCGAGGGACAGGGCCAGGTGCGCTCCGCGCTTCGTCGCGACGAGCGCGTGGATCTCGTCGATGATGACGGTCTCGACGGCGCGCAGCCGATCGCGCGCGGCCGCGGTGAGCAGGAGGTAGAGCGACTCCGGGGTGGTGATGAGGATGTCCGGCGGCCTCTTGGCGAGCCGGGCGCGGTCCTCGGGCGCGGTATCGCCGGAGCGCACGCCGACCTGGGGGACGCGGTAGGGCAGGCCGAGGCGCTCGGCGGCGGCGGCGATGCCGGCGAGCGGCGCGCGCAGGTTGCGCTCGACGTCGATCGCGAGCGCCTTGAGGGGCGATACGTAGACAACGCGGCAGCGCTCGGCGGCCTCGGGCTCGGGTGACGCCATGAGCCGGTCGATGGCCGCAAGGAAGGCGGCGAGCGTCTTGCCCGAGCCGGTCGGCGCGAGCAGCAGGGTGGAGGCGCCGTCGAGGATGGGCGGGAAGCCCTGCACCTGGGCGGGGGTGGGCGCGGCGAAAGCCGCGCGGAACCACGCCTGGGTAGCGGGGTGGAAGCGGTCGAGCGGATCGGATGCGGGGGGGCGTCTCTTTGCCATCG
>NZ_CP150333.1:5550000-10300000 GCF_051520435.1 Sorangium sp. So ce363
CATCGAGGGTGGATCGATTCCGTACGTGCTCGGCTTCTCGCCCGAGACCGGGCAGATCCTCGGCGGCTCGCACACGCTCCTCATCCCGCTGACCGGGACGCGAGAGGCCATCGACGGCGCGAACCTGCCCACGAGCCTGCATCCGGAGCTCAGGGGGTCGTACGTGGCCCTGAACTCGAGCCTGCTGCAAGGCCAGTCCACGGGCCCCTTCGCCTCGCAGTGGTGGCCGCAAAACAGGAACGGCATCGCGGACCGGTGGAACTCCGCGGTCAAGGACTACGGCGATCTGACCTCCGATCCAGACAATCTCTCGCCGGCCGAGAAGTACGATCTCCTGTTCTACGCGGGACAGGGCCGGTCCCTCGATGCGCCCGCGGGCACAATCACCTTGGGGGTGGGCCGGGCTGACGGGCTGCGCGCTCCGCGGGCGACGCGCGTGGCAGGGCCGACGACGTACTGGGAGCTGAAGAACCACGGCCTGTATCAAGGAGTGACCCCGGAGTACTGGTGGGGACACTGCAACGGCTGGGCGGCCTACGTCGTCGCCGAGGACGGCGGGCCGCCGCAGCGCGACATCCGCGTGAAGCTCTCGGGCGGCAAGGTGACCACCTGCGCTTCGGTGGAGACGGGGTGCATCCTGTTCCGCACCGCCGATATCGAGGCGCTCATGACCGAGCTGTACCACAGCGACTCGGCCACGGTGTCCGGGCGGCGCTGCGAGGCGCGGGAGGACCTCGTCCAGCGCGATCAGTACGGCAGGCCCGTCGATCCGGCGTGCCGCGACCTGAACCCCGCGACGATGCACATCGCCATGACCGGCCTCCTCGGGCTGGGCGCAAGCTCCATCAGCTCGACATCCAGCGCTCGGGCGCGGCGCGCGTTCGTCGTCGACTACACCTGGCACCGCGAGGTGTGGAGCTACCCGGTCACGTCGTTCGCCATCGACACGATGGCGGAGGTGAGCGCGCAGGAGGCAGCGCGGCTCGTGTGTAACGGCGGGTTCCAGGGGGCGGATTGCTACAATTACCGGTTCAACCCGTACGCGAGGCGCTTCGTCCGCGTCAGCGGGCGCTACGGGATGGTCTCGGACGAGGTGAGCGCCGAGCAGCTCCTCCAGCCCCCCGCGCAGCGCAACATCCCGGTCATGAACGTGGAGCTCCACTACGTGCTCGAGCTCGACGATCGGCTGGCGGTGATCGGCGGCGAGTGGATCAGGAACCCCGCCCTGGTCAACGGCATCAACGGCAAGTTGATGCACCCCGACTACCTCTGGCTCCCGGTGAGGGCGCAGGGGCCAGGGGAAGACGCCGACGATCTTGGCGGCTCCACGGACAACCCGTACATCGCATACTCGCGCGCGAAGGCGCTGCTGAATCTGTCGCGCGCTGCCGTGACGGGGAGCAGGCCGTCGGAGTGACTCGGAGTGACCGCGCGCCGACGGCCTCGGTGACAAGGCGCCGGGCATCCCGGTGAGCGCGCGCCGACGGCCTCGGTGACCAGGCGCTGGCCATCGCTTTGCCGGCGCCGCGCCGCCGCGCGCCGGTCTACGATGGCGCCGCCATGGTGCACCTGGACGAGACGTTCGCCGCGGCGCTCCGCCGCGCGGACGTGCGGTGGCTCGCCGAGCACGTCGACGAGGCGCGCTGCAGCAAGGAGATGCTCCGCCAGCTCGTCAAGCACGAGGACGAGCGCGTGCGGTACCTCGGGCTCACGCGGATGGCCCAGGCCGCCCGGCGTGAGGGCAGCGCAGGGCGGCGAGAGCTCGCGGCGCTGCTCCCGCGCACGCTGGACAGGACGCCGGAGGTCGCGCTGCTCCTCGCCGGGCTCTACCGCGAGCTGTGGCCCTCCCTCCCGGATCAGCGCCTCCCGGCGTGGCGCGAAGCCTCGCTCCCCGCCGCCGTCCGCGTCGCGTGGCTCCGGACCGAGATCCTCACGCGGCCGGAGGCCGTCCGCGGCGAGCCCGCCGGCGAGCTCCTCTACCAGGCGCTCCACGCGCTCGATCCGGCCGAGATCCTCGCGCCCGAGGCGCTCCTCCCCGAGCTCGCGGCGCGCCGCGATCCGGTCCTCGCGGCCGCGGCGCTCGACCTCACCCGGCGCTGCCTGCACGCGGCGCTGCTCGCGCCCGATCAGGCGCGCGCGGTGCTCGCCGCGCTGCTCGACGCGGCGGCGCCCGCGATCGTCGCAGGCGCGCTGCGGGAGCTCGCCGCGCCCTGGGCCGTCCTCGCCGGCGCGCCGCTCCCGGGCGCGCGCCTGGGGGAGCTCCTCGGCGGCGCCCCCGAGGTGGCCGCCGCCGCGCTGGAGACGGCGGCGCGCCACGGCGAGGGCGCCGCGCTCCGCGCGTTCGTCTCCCGCGAGGACGCGCCGCCGCGGCTCCGGCAGCGGGCGCTCACGCTCCTCGGCGAGCACGCGACCCGCGAGGACGTCGGCGCCATCCTGAGCGTCGCGGGGGGCGATCCGCTGCTGCTCGGCCCGAGCGCGATCGCCTGCCTGCGCGCGCTGCACCGGCGCGGGCACTTCCCCGCCCCGGAGCACGCGGCGGCCCTGCTCGATCTCGCCCTCGCCGATCCCACGATCGCCGCGGAGGACGTCGCGGCGATCGCCTTCACCTGCCGGCGCGCGCTCCTGTCGGCGCTCGCCGCGGCGCCGGGCGGCGACGCGAGCTGGCCGCGCCGCGCCGAGATCATCGTCGCCATGGCGCGGCAGGGCGCGGCGGATCTCCCGCTCGGCGACGCGCTCGCCGAGAAGCTCCGCGACGCGCCCTCGCCCGCCCCCCTCCTGCGCGCGCTGGGCGCCCTGCGCCACGCGGCCGCGGAGGACGACGTGCTCGCCGCCCTGCCGCGCGCGCCCGCCGCGGCCCTGGAGGCGCTCGCCGCGATCGGCGGCCCGCGCACGGCGGAGGCGCTCCGGGTCGCGCTCGGCCAGGGCGGCGCAGGCGAGGCCATCGCCCCGCACCTCCGAGGCGAGCGTCACCGCGCCGCGGCGCTGCTCTGGCACCTGACGGAGGATCCGGCGGACCGGCGCGCGCTCGTCGCCCGCCTGAACCCCCGGGACCTGCCGGCCGAGATCGCCGCCGACCTCGCCGGGGCCGAGGCGGCGGAGCTCGCGGTGCTCCAGCGCGCGGTGAAGCGGTGCACGCCAGCGGACGCGCTCAGGGCGCTCGCGCGCGCGGGCGACGCGAGCGCCCTGCCGGCGATCGCCGATCTGCTGCTCCGGATCGCGGCGGATCACGCCGCGGCGTGGGCCCCCGGCGGGCCAGCCGAGCCGCCCGATCGCGACCTCGACTGGGGCCCGGCGCGGCCCGCGGAGCCGGCGATCCCGGACGATGTCGCGGAGGCGATCCGCGGCCTCGGGCGGCGGCTCCATCAGCGCCGGAAGATCCGGCCTGTCTGCCTCCTCGACGCCGCGAGCGAGAACGCTGCCGGCGACGCGCTGCTCGCGAGCCTCGCCCTCGATCTCCTCGACCGACCCGGCGTGTCCGCGGGCGAGCGCGCGCTCCTCGTCGACCTGCTGCGCTCGGCGCGCGGTCAGGCCGCGCGCTCGCGCGTCCCGCGCTTGCTCCGCCACCGCGATCCCCGCGTGCGCAAGCGCGTGATCGCGCTGCTCGCCGAGGACGGCGCCGAGGCGCTCTCGGCCAGCCTGACGCTCCTCACGGGCGCGGGCGACGTGCAGACGGCGAGGCAGGCGCTGCGCGCGCTCGGGGGCATGGGGGCGCGCTGGGCCTGCCCCGCCATCGCCGCGTGCCTCGATCACCCGAACATGAGCATCAAGAAGACGGCGGCCGAGGCCCTGGCGCGGGCGGGCGGGCCCGAGGCCGCGCCGAAGCTCGTCTTCTGGCTCGGCCGCCACGACAACCCGGGGCTGCGCGCGGCGCTCGAGGCCGCGCTGCGGGCGATCGTCGGGCCGGCCTGCGAGGCGACGATCCTCGCCGCCGCGGGGGCCGTGGAGGACGAGCGCGCCCGCGACCGGCTGCTCGACGCCCTGAGCGGCAAGCTGTCGGCCCAGGCGATCCGGAGCGGGCTCCGCCAGGGATCGGCCGCTGCGGCGCGGCTGCTCGAGCGGGTGCTCGACGGCGAGATCGCCCTCGCCTCCGGGACCGCCGACGAGCTCGCCGTGGAGATCGAGGCGCACGGCCTCCCCGCCCGCGAGCGAGGGCGGCCGGGCGCCGCGCCTCCCTCAGGCGCCGCGGACGCGCTCGCTGCCGCGCTCGCCCGCGACGGCTGGGACGACGCGACGGCGCGGCGCCTGCTCGAGCGGCAGGCGGCGCTGACGCAGCGGTGGCTCGCCGCCCTGAGGAAGCTCGCGCCGGAGTGGCTCCGCCTGGCAGCGGACGAGCCGGCGTTGCGCGACGCGGCGCTCCGGCTGATCGTCCGCGCGTCCACCGCCCCGTGGTCGCCCGCCGAGGCGCGCCTGTACGCCCGGCACGCCGCGGTGCTGCTCGACGGGCTCGCCGCGGCGGCGGCCGATCTGCGCGACGGGCTGCTCCCGCTGCTCGAGGAGGCGGCGCCCGAGCTCGCGCGCGCCGAGGCGCTCGGCGTCGCGGCGCGCGTGCGCGGGCTCGCGCCGGCGCCGGGGGCACGCCGATCGCCGCTCGGGCTGCTGCGGCGGTGCGGGGCGATCCTCGGGCGCGCCGACGTCGTTCAGGCGCTCGCGATGGCGCGCGCCGCCGCCGATCCGTGGACGGCCGAGCCGGCGATCCTGCGCGAGGCGTTCGGGGCGACGGCCGAGGCGGGCGATGGCGAGGGTCCCGAGGGCGCGGCCGCGTGGCGGGCGGCGCTCCGGGCCGCGGCGCTGGAGCCGGCGGCGCTCGCGGCGCTCCGGGCGGGGCCGCGCCGCGGCCTCGGCTCGCGCGCGCAGCTCGCCGCGCTCATCGAGGTGTTCCCGGCCGCGGCCGAGGCGGCGCGGCCGGCGCTGCTCGATTGGATGGAGTCGCTCCAGCCGATCGGCGCGCCGCCCTGGATCCTCGCCGAGCAGGCGGCCGCGCCGAGTGGCGACGCTCGGGTGCCCCGGCCGTCCGATCTCGACCAGCCGCGCTCGGCCGCGCTCCGCGAGCGCCTGCTGTCGATGCTGGCCGCGCCCGCGCCCGAGCTCCGGAGCAAGGCCGCCGTCGCGCTCCTCTCGTGGCCGGAGCCCGACGCCCGCGCCGCCGCGCTGCAGGCCTACCTGCGCGGCGACATGGACGGCGTGGACCGCCCGGGGCTGCCCTCCCTGGCGCCCTCGCTGCTCGATCTCTCCGAGGAAGAGCTCCGGGGCGACCCGGCCGACGAGGCGCGCCGGGAGCGCGCAGCGCGCCTCGCGGACCTGCTGATACCGCCGGAAGCGGAGCGCCTGTTCCCGCAGCTGCTCTCGTGGTGGGAGTCGGGCGCGCCGGCGACGCGCGCGGCGGCGGCCCAGGCGATCCGCCGCGTCGCGCCCGACGCGCGGGCGGCTCGGCTGGTCGATCGCCTCCGGCAGGGGGCGTGGGGCTACCTCGATCTGGTCGCGGGGGAGCGGCTGCTCCGGACGCCGGAGCTCGAGGCCGTGGTGGAGCGCCTCCGCGCCGAGGGGCGCGCCGATCTGGCCGGGCGGCTCTCGCTCGACGACGGCCCGCTCCGGCCGCCCGGAGGGGGACGCGCGGCCGAGGACACGAGGGCGCTGGAGGCGCTGCGCGCGCGCCCGGAGCCACGGGCGCCCGAGGCGAGCGACCGAGGTCCGGCGCGGCAGGAGCTCGTGCGGCTCGCGCGCGAAGGGGACGCGGAGCAGGCGCGCCGGGCGCTCTCGGCGCTGGCCGGGGCGCCCGACGGGGAGCTCGCGGCGCTGCTCGTGGAGCTGCTCGGCGATCGGCGCCCCCGGGTGCGGCTCCACGCGCACCGACTGCTCCGCGACGCGGTCGATCGCGCCGCCTACCTGCGCGCGACGTGCGCGCTCCTCTCGGATCCGCTGCCGGACGTGGTCCGCTCGGCGATCCGGATCCTCTGCTTTGCGCCGTGGCCGCCGGCGCTCCCCGCGATCGTGGGCCTGCTCCTGCACCCGCACGCGGTCGTCCGCCGCGCGGCCGCGGAGGGGCTCGGGCACGTGGGCGCGCCGGCGATCCCCGCGCTCAAGGACGCGCTGGGCCGCGCTCGGCCGGACCGGCGCGAGGTCTATGCAGAGGTGATGAGGCGGATCGAGGGGCGGTGAGCGAGCGGGGCGCCGCTCCTCAGTTGACGCGCGGCCCCGGCGCATCCCCGGGCGCCGCTCCCGGCCCGAGCTCCCCTGCCCCGGGCGCGGCCGGCGGCGACACCGCGCCGCGGTCGGGCTCGCCGAGGACGCAGGCCTCCTTCCCCTCGACGACCTTGCAGCGGTAGTCGGCCGGGCATTTCCCCCCGCACGGCTGCCGCACACACATCCCCGTGGCCGCGTCGCACGCCGTCCCGGTTGGACACGCCGCGTAGCAGGTGTCGTACACCGCGCGGTTTGCGACGGTCGACCCGGCCGCACCAGCGAGGGCGGCCGCGGCGTCCGCATACCCGGTGCCGGTGACCCCGGTGCCTGCGTTCTCGTCCCGGTCACCATCGCCACCAGGTGATGTCCGCACCGCCCTCGCACCGAGAAGGAACTCCGGCGGTCCCTTCCGCGAGGTGAAGCACCCTGCCAGGATTCCAACCGAGCAGCAGGAGATCAGAAGGACGGTAATTCGCATAGAACCGAGATCCTCCATACACACCGAAACGATTCCACGACAACGCAGGAGCACACTCCGGTACCATCGACGCGATGCAGGGGAGGGAGACGAGGTGAGTGAACCTGTGCACCTAACGCCGTGGCCCACACCACTCCGCTGGGAGGTGCCACCCAGGAGCTGGAGCGCCGGGAAAGCGTCGAGCCTGACCGTCACGGCGGGCGACAAGACCGACCTGTTCCTCGATCCGGAGCGCACCAGGGGCGCGCTGAACGCGCCGCGCTTGCTCGGGACGCCGCACGGGGACTTCCTCGCCAGCGCGCGGGTGACCGTGGGCTTCTCGGCCGTGCGCGACGCCGGCGTGCTGCTCCTCTGGGCGCACGAGCGCTCGTGGGCGAAGCTCTGCTTCGAGCTCTCGCCGGAGGGCGCCCCGACGGTCGTCTCCGTGGTGACCCGCGGCCTGTCGGACGACCGCCGATCCTTCGAGGTCGATGCGGATCACGTCTGGCTGCGCGTCTCGCGGCTCGGGCGGGTGTGCGCGTTCCACGCCTCCACCGACGGGACGACATGGCACCTCGTCCGCAGCTTCTCGCTGGGCAGCACGGCGGAGCTCGCCGTCGGCTTCTCGGCCCAGTCGCCCGCGGGCGACGGCTGCACCGCGGTCTTCGACGACATCCGCTTCGCGCGGCGCCGGCTCGGCGACCTCCGCAGCGGAGACGCCGCGTACGGTGATGCGCTGGCGCGCGTTGGTCAGATGCCGCCGCTCAACGGGATCGCCTTGCCGCTCCCGCACGTGCTGTGAAGCGCGGGCCGCGCGATGGCGCGCGCGGCCTCGTCCTGCGCGCTTCCCCGCGGCGCCCGTGAGCGCGCAGGATCTGGCGCGACGGCAGCGCGGAAGCACGTCTCACGTCGTTCAAGCGAGAAATAAGCCGCCAAGGCGCCAAGAACAGAACATTATCTTGGCGTCCTTGGCGTCCTTGGCGCCTTGGCGGCTCGAAATTTTGCTCTTTTCAGGCGTTTTCCACCCGCTTGTCGCTCCAGGGACAGGCGAAGGCGCTCCCGGGTGTCCCTGGTACGTCGCGTCTTGTCCCTAGCGCGCCGTACCCCGTCCCTGTCCCGCCATACCCCGGCCCTGACGGCGGTCTCCGTGTCTCTGGCGACAATACCGCAGGTCGCCATCGGCCCCGGCCGTTGTCCCTGGCCAAGATCTCCATATCCAAGTCGCTCGATTCCGTGTCCCTGGCGGCGTTCTCCATGTCCTGTCGCCAGGCGGCGTGTCGCTGGCGACCTTATCCATCTTCGATGTCGCTCGTTTCCCTGTCTCTCGTGACGTTCTCCGTGTCCCTGTCGCAAGATTTTGCCCCGGGAGCGGAGATGTCTCGATATCTGAAGTCAGGCGAGTGACGCTGTAGCGTCGGGTGACAGACGCCCCGAGCATAGCTCTTGCTCGTGAATCCGACGAGGCTCGCGAACGGTGACCACCGGGGCTCCACCGTAACGAGCCTCCGTCGTAGAAAGAGGGGAAGTATGAGCAATCGTCGCAATCTCCAGAACTGGCTCGGCATGGCGCTCGTGACAGGGCTCGTCTGCGTCACCGGCTCGGCGTGCGTGGGTTCCATGGATCCGTCGGTCGACAGCGAAGAAGCCGGCGAGACCGAGCAAGCGATCGTGACCGGCTTCGTGGCAGGGAGCAGGCTCGATTGCACGATGTCGGGCCCCACCCCGACGGGGAGGCGGTGGGCGTACATCATCGTCGGCAATGACCAGTCCACCTGTTACCGGACCCCCAACATCCATCGCACGGACCTGGCGCCGGAGACCGCCATCCACTGCCACTCTCTCGGCAGGAGCATCGGATGTGATTTCATCACCGACCTGTAGAGCCCAGCCGGCGGTGCGCCGCGCGACGGCCCGGCCGAGCATGGCCGCCTGATCGAGATCGAGGCGGCGCCGAGGGCGGTAGTGGCCCCCTCGACGCCGCGATATACTCGCGTGGTGCACGCTGGCCCCTCCGCACACCGCGCCGCGAGCATGACCATCGCGGCGGTCCTCGTCTGCGCCTGCGCGCCGCGCGCCGCCCGCGCGGATTCGGTGCCGCTGGACGGCCTCGAGCGCGCGATCGCCGTGGGCGTCGGGCTCTCGCTCCTCCCATCCGAGCTCGGCGGTGATCTGGCGCTCGGCTCGAAGGGCGGCGGTCGCTTCCTCGCCGCATGGTCGTTTCAGATCCCCGTGGTTCTGGACGGCTCCGAGCCGAAGACGGCAGTGCTCACGAACCACCGCGTCGTGCTCGCGCCCGGTCTCGCGTTCGGCGAGCAGCGCGGCGCGACCGCGGGCGAGCAGGCCGACGTGACGTTTCGCGCGCGCGCCGGCTACCGCGGCGTCTACCACCCGAGCGGCGGGGCGTTCGGCTTCCTGGCAGGCCTGGGCACGACAGTGGAGTTCTGGCCCGTGGTGCGCCCCTCGCTCTCGCCGGAGATCGGGCTGCACCTCGGCCCGTGCTGCTCCGACGCGTCGGGCAACGCGACACTCATCCTCCGCGGCGACGCGTGGCTTGCAGGCCCCGACGCGCTTCGCGCGAGCGCCGTCCTCGGGTGGGCGTTCTACTGATCTCCCGGGCTGTTTCACTCGCTCGCCGGACCCGGTAGTCTCGGGGCCGATGCTTGAAGAGAACACCCCTCAGCGCCCGCCGGCCGGCGCGAGCGCGCGCCGGATCGGCGCGCTGTTCCAGCCCTTCTCGCCGGGTTATGCAGACGACCCCGCGCGCGCGTTCTATCAGGCGGCTCACCGAGAGGCGCCGGTCGCTTACAGCGAGGCGTTCTCCGCCTACCTCGTCACGGGCCACGCCGAGCTCACGCAGGTGCTCCGCGAGCCGGTCGCCTTCTCTTCCGCGCACATCCTCGACCTGCCGCCGGATCTGCCGCCGGAGGTGATCGCCGAGCTCAAGCAGGGCGTGTACGAGCTGCCGCCGGCGCTCTTCAACAACGACCCTCCCGGGCACACGCGCGCGCGGGCGCTGTTCTCCAAGGGGTTCACGCCAGCGAGGGTCGCCTCCCTCGAGCCGGCGATCGCCCGGGCCGCGGACGCGCTGGTGTGCGCCATGGACCCCGGCAGCGGCCCTGTGGATCTGATGCAGGCGCTCGCCTTCCCGCTCCCCTTGCAGATGAGCGCCGCCCTCGTCGGGATACCGCTCGAGGACGCGCCCCTGCTCAGGGCCTGCCAGGACGAGCGGTTCATTCTCTACGATCCGACGGCCGACACGGCGCGAAAGGTGGAGGCGGCGCGGCGGTTCGTCTCCTACGAGCGCTACCTGGCCGCCCTCATCGAGCGGCGCCGCGCCGAGCCCGCCGACGACCTCATCACCGCCCTGATCGGCGCCCGCGTCGACGGCGAGGCGCCGCTGTCGGTCGACGAGATGATCTCGCATATCATCGTCCTGTTCTTCGCCGGCTACGAGACCGTCGCGAGCCTGATCGGCTCGCTCGTGCTCCGCCTGCTGGAGGCACCCGCGCTCTGGGACGCCATCGGCGGCGACGCGGCGCTGCTCCAGGCGGCGATCGAGGAGACGCTCCGGATCGACGCGCCCGTGCAGATGGAGCCGCGGCGCGCGACGGCGCCCGCGGTCGTCGGCGGCGTCGAGATCCCCGCGGGCGCCACGGCGTTCGCCTTCTTCGGGGCCGCCAACCACGACCCCACGGTCTTCCCGAGCCCGGAGCGGTTCGACGTGACCCGCCCCGTCGCCACCCCGCGCGGGCGGCACCTCGGCTTCGGCTGGGGGGTCCACACGTGCATCGGCGCTCCCCTCGCGCGCATCGAGGTGAGGTGCGCCGTGCAGGCGCTGCGCGCGGCGTTCCCCGGGCTGCGCCTCGCCGCCGCGGCGCGACCGAGCTACGCGCCCAGCCTGTTCTTCCGCAAGCCCACGGCCGTGCCGGTGACGCTCGGCGCGGCGTGACCGCGTCCCGGGGATCAGGAAACATCCTGATCCCGTGCCGAGGGACGGCACATCGCAGGAGGCAAAGCACCATGAGCAGGGATCTTCGCGCGCGCATCATGCACATCGTGGGAGCCGGCATGTTCACCGGCCTGTCGCTGGCTGTCGGCTGCGTCGATGGCGCCGTGGAGGGCACCGAGACAGGTGCGGGCTCCGGCGGTCAGGGCGGCGCCGGCGGTCAGGGCGGCGCCGGCGGTCAGAGCAGCGTCCAGACGAGGTGCTTCTCTCTGGAAGAGATCCAGGCAAACGCCGGCGACGGGGGCGGCGGGGCCGGCGGCGCGGGAGGGAGCGCCGAGGCCTGCCCGAGCGACTACCATCCGAACCCCGTGTCCTGCGTGAGCTACGAGAATGGCCGGCTGGAGGACGGCCAGTGCTGCTACGACGTCGACGACCCGGGCATCGGCGCCTGCGGCCGCCCGTTCCTCGTGGGCGGCGAGCCGCGCCTGGCCGGCGTCGAGGCGCGCGCCGACTGGGTGCTCGATCCTGCGGCGGACGACGTGACAGCGCTCGATCCCGCGACGCGCGCCGCCCTCGCGGAGGCGTGGCTCGCCGACGCGCGCCTGGAGCACGCCTCGATCGCGTCCTTCGCGCGCTTCACGCTCGATCTGCTCGCCCTCGGCGCGCCGCCCGCCCTGATCGACGCCGCGCACCGCGCCCTGTCGGACGAGCTGCAGCACGCGAGGGCGTGCTTCACGCTCGCGAGCCGCTACGCCGGCCGGCCGCTCGGCCCGGGGCCGATGGCCATGGACGGCGCGCTCGGCGCGCCCACGCTCGCCGGCGCCGCGGCCAGCGCGGTGCGCGAGGGCTGCGTGGGCGAGACGCTCGCCGCGCTCCTGGCCAGCGCGCAGCGGGACCGCGCGCGCGACCCCGAGGCGCGCCGTAGCCTCGACAGGATCGCGGCCGACGAGGCCGCTCACGCCGAGCTCGCGTGGGCGTTCGTGCGCTGGGCCGTGGCGCGCGGCGGCGAGCCGGTGCGCGCGGCCGTGGCGCGCGCGTTCGACGAGGCGCTCGCCCAGGTGCGCGGCGCGGACCTCGTCGAGCGCGCCGGGATCGACGCCGCCGCATGGCGCGACCACGGCCGGCTCACCGAGGCGGAGCGGGCGCGCTGCCACCTGGACGCCGTGCGCGACGTGATCGCGCCGTGCGCAGAGGCGCTGTTGTCCGCGCCCCTCTCCGCTCCCTCGCCCGACGCCAGCCCCGGCGCCGCGGCGTCGCCCTCGTGAGAGGCTCCAAGAAAGCATCCATACCCCCGCCCCGGTCCGCGTCGGTCGAGATCAGCCGATATCAGCCGGCGTCAGTGGACATCGGTCGGCGTCGTGCGACTTCAGTCGACGTCAGTCGACTGAAGTCGACGTTGAGCCTCGCCGCAATGGCGCGCTCATGACCCAGCAGTTTCAAGCAGTTGTCGACAGATGGCGGCAGCAAAAAAACATCGCTGAGCGTGTCGATCTCGGGCCCGCCCGTTCGTCGTGACGGTAGAACCAGGGCGCATCCGGTCAGTGCCGTCCGGACGACCCGCTTCGAACCAGCACGACCCAGGAGAGGAGATACGACATGCGATCCATGATCACCGCGGAACCGGCCACCAACGACGCGAAGGCAGCGCGGGAGCGGCCGGATCACGCGCCGCCGCGTTCCGATCGCCGGACGAGGAGCGCGGTCGTGAGGCGCGTCTCGATGGCAGCGTGCCTGTTCGTCGCCGCGTGCGGCGGCGCGGAGGACTCCAGCGATCCGGAGCCGACCGCGTGGAAGGACATGAACTTCGAGCAGCGCGTCGCGTACATGAACAGCGACGTCCTGCCGCGGATGAAGGAGGTGTTCGTGGCGTACGACCCGGCGTTCGAGACCATGGACTGCGCGACGTGCCACGGCGCCGACGGGGCCACGCGCGCCTACGCCATGCCGAGCCCGGAGATCGCCGTGCTACCCGACACCGAGGAGGGGTTCCTCGAGTACGTGCAAGACCCGGAGCACCCCGAGCGCGCGGAGTGGAGCACCTTCATGTTCGAGAAGGTCGTGCCCGAGATGGCCAGCCTGCTCCAGCGCGTCCAGTACGACCCCACGACCGGCAATGGCGACTTCTCGTGCAACAACTGCCACACGCTGGGGTCGGTCGAGCCGTGAGGCCGCCCGAGGGGGGGACGAGCGGCGCTGACCTCGGCCCTCTCGCGCCCGTCGGCGCACCTCCGCTCTCCCGTCCGCGTCCTTTTGGGATTGGCGCCTTCGCCTTGATTTCGTCACATCCGGCGCCCTGATCCGTCAGGTTCGATCGGATCATATCCTGCCCGGCCAGCGCGCCCCGCTGCTGCCGAGCCGACGGCCACGGCAGCGGCGCGGGGCCCGCGCGCTCGACGGCGAAAGCTCGATCGCCGGGCGCCTGGCCCGGTATATCTCGATCCAGAGGAGGTCTCCCATGTCCGACCCGACCGAGATCGCAGAGTGCAACGCGCAGTTCCTGGCCGCCTGGATCCACTTCAGCCGCTGCCTCCCCGGCCACCGGATCGAGCACACGGACGGTGTCTCCGTCATCCTCTCGGGCACGGACATGGCCCTGCTCAACATCGCCACGCTCTCCTCGCCGGCCGGTAACCTCACGGATCTGGAGCGGCGCGCGCGCATCGGCGCCGAGCTCGCCCGGACCGGCGGCGTTCCCTGGTTCTTCGCGCTGTCCGACAGCTGGGCGCCCGGCGGCGACGCGCAAGCGACCGCCGAGCTCCTGGCCGGGCTCGGCTTCCAACCTGCGGTGTCGATCATGGGCATGGTGGCCGACGCGCTCCCCACCCCGCGGCGGGAGATCGCCGGCTTGGAGCTCAGGCGCGTGGGCGACGCCGAGACGCGCGCCGCCGTCGCCGATCTCAACTCCGTCGCCTACGGCCTCCCGCTCCCCACCGGGCGCGCCGCCCTGGCCCACGAGGCGTTGTGGGACGACCGGGCGTTCGGGCGGGTCGGCTACGCGGGCGACCAGCCGGTATGCTGCGCGGCGACGTTCATGGTGGCGGGGATCCGGTACGTGGGCTTCGTGGCCACCGCGGCCGAACACCGGCGCAAAGGCTACGCCGAGGCGGTGATGCGCTGCTGTCTCGACGATGCGCTGAGCGCCACCGGCGCCCAGAAGACCGTCCTCCACGCGACGGACCTGGGGCGGCCCGTGTACGAGGTGATGGGCTACCACGCGGTCACGCGCTTCGCCTTCTACACGCCGCCGCCGGACTACCTGCCGCCGCCGCAGGCCTGATCCCGCGCGCCCCCGCCTACCACCCGCACGTCTTGCCGCGGTTCTGCTGGTCGAGCCAGTCCTTGAGCGGCCCGAAGTAGTCGAGCATCGCCGCCGCATCCATCCGCCGCGATCCCGTCACCACCTCGAGCGCCTCCGGCCACGGGCGGCTCCGCCCCATCTCCAGCATCCGCCGGAGGCGCTCGCCGGCCTTCTCGCTGCCGTAGATCGTGCAGCGGTGGAGCGGCCCCTTGTACCCCGCTGCGTCGCAGAGCGCGCGGTGGAACTGGAACTGGAGGATATGGGCGAAGAAGTACCGGATATACGGGACGCTCGCCGCCACATGGTACTTCGCGCCAGGATCGAAGTCCGACTCGGAGCGAGGCACCGGCGGCACGACACCCTGGTACCTCCTCCGGATCTCCCAATAGGCCTTGTTGTATCCCGCCGGCTGGATGTCCCCCGAGAACACCCCCCAGCGCCACCGGTCGACCGAGACGGCGAACGGCAGGAAGGCGATCTTGCCGAGGGCCTCGCGGAGGAGGAGCGAGAGGTCGCTGGAGGCGGGGGGCAGCTGGTCCACGAGCCCGATCCGCTGGAGGTACTCCGGACTGACCGAGAGCCCGATCGTGTCGCCGATGGCCTCGTGAAACGCGGGGTTGGGGCTGTCGCGGTACAGGAGCGGCAGCTCATTGTACGCCCGCTGGTAAAAGGTGTGGCCGAGCTCGTGGTGGATCGTCTGGAAGTCGCCGGCGGTGATCTCGATGCACATCTTGATGCGCAGATCCTCTTCGTCGTCGATGTTCCACGCGCTCGCGTGGCAGACGACGTCGCGATCCGCCGGCTTGACGAAGAGCGACCGCTCCCAGAAGGTGGCCGGGAGCGGCTCGAACCCGAGCGAGACGAAGAAGCGCTCTCCCGTCTTCACCATCTCGATCGGCGTGTACCCCTTCGCCTGCAGCGCGGTGTCGAGATCGTAGATCGGCGCCGCTCCCTCGGGCTCCACGAGATCGTAGATGTTGCTCCAGTCTTGCGCCCACATGTTGCCGAGCAGATCCGCCCGGATCGGGGCCTTGCCGGGCACGACGTCCTCGCCGTACTTCGAGGCGAGCCGGCCCCGCGCGTAGCAGTGGAGCGCGTCGTAGAGCGGCTTGACCTGCCCCCAGAGGCGATCGACCTCCCGCGACAGCACGCCGGGCCGCATCTCGAATTTCGAGCGCCACGCGTCGCCTGTGTCCTTGAACCCGAGCTCGCGGGCGCCCTCGTTCGCCAGCTGGACGAGCCGCGTGAAATCGCCCCGCATGGGAACAGAGACTGTGTGCCAGCCGACCCACGCCCGCTTCAGCTCCTCGGGGTCGCGGCTCTTCGCGAGGATCCTGCTCAGGTCCTCGAGATTGAGGCACTCGCCGCTCGCGGGGCAGTACTTGCCCGCTCCGTACATGGCCTCCAGCCTCGACGCGATGGTCGCGACCTCCTTCGTTTTCGCGGGATCGGCGGGTGCGTAGAGCGTGAGGGACGTTCGCAGGAGCTCGAGCCGGCGGCGGACGTCATAGGGCAGATCGAGGTCGAGGAAGCGGGCGGCCCGCTTCGCGTAATCGGCCTGCACCCCGAGCAGCTTCGCGCTCGCCGCGGCCGCGAGGATCTCGGTGTCGACGGTGATGTACGTCGCCGCCACCCACGCCGCGCGGTTGCTGTAGGTGCTGAGCTCGTGCAGCTCCGCCTCGGCCGCATCGATGAACCGCGCGGCCTCCTCCGCCGCCGGGTCGGTGGCGGGCCGCGGCGGCGTGGGCGGGGCGGGATCGGAGCAGGCCGCCGTGAGCGCGAGCATGCTGCAGGGCAACGCGACGACGAACATCGGAATGCGCACCATTTCTCGCCGCTCCTCGATCGCGGACAGCTCCGGCGTAAAACCGTCCCTCCACCCCGGACGCGCAGAGGGCGTGGGGTGCGCTTCGGCGCCGCGATCCTGGTGGGGCTCCTAAGGCCGCTCGCCGGCTCCAGCAATCCTCTCGGGCGCGCCGCGGCGAGGGCCGAGAGGCGGCAAAGTCCGCTCGATCCAGGTCATCGCGCCAGCCTGGAGGTGGCCCCTCGCCGCGAGATCGCTCAAGATCCGCCGGAGATGGGCAACCACCCACGAAAGGGAGGAAGCGAGCATGGCCGTCCAGCTCAATCACACCATCGTCCCGGCGCGGGACAAGACGACGTCCGCTACCTTTTTGACCGAGATCCTGGGCCTCTCGGCGCCGGTGCCGTTCGGGCACTTCTTGACGGTACGGCTCGACAACGACGTCACGCTCGACTTCATCGACACCCCTGGTGAGATCCGCTCCCAGCACCTCGCCTTCCTGGTCAGCGAGGCCGAGTTCGACGAGATCTTCGGTCGAATCCGCGAACGCCAGATCCCCTACTGGGCCGATCCAAGAGCGCAGCACCCCGGGGAGATCAACCACCATGACGGCGGGCGCGGCGTCTACTTCCCCGATCCCGCCGGGCACTTCCTCGAGATCATCACCCGCCCTTACGGCAGCGGCGGCGGATGACGGAGCGATCGCTCGGCCGGGGAAGGATCCCCGGGTTGCGCGGCGCCTGGCCGCGGGCTGCCGGCGCGCGTGACGTCGTCCTCGCCATTTCCTCCCGCACGTTTCCTGTCTAGCTTCGGGGCCATGGTTCGCACCTCCACCTTCCTCGTCACCCTCGCCATCGCCGGCTGCGGCGGCGCGCCGAAGCCGCCGCAGGAGCCCCCGCAACCCGCACCGATCGCGGCTGAGCCCGAGCCCGAGCCCGAGCCCGAGCCGCCGCTCGACGACGCGCCGATGCTCGACGTGGTCGCGGCGCAGCCGACCGAGATCCTGCTGGACGGCAAGCCCATCGGGACGACGCCGATCTCGGGGCGAAAGGTCGCGCCTGGGTCGCACGAGGTGACGTTCGTGGACCCGGAGCGCGGCAACCGGACCATGATGGTGACGCTCGAGCCCGGCGACGCGAAGACGGTCCAGTCGGACCCGCCGCCCTCCCTCGTGGAGGCGAGCGGCGGCGCGACGGGCGACAAGCAGGGCGAGAAGAAGTAGCGTCAGAAGAGCGAACGCCTGCTCGGGCGCGAGGAGCGCGAGACTCGGCCAAACAGGGACAGCGCTACGTTTACGCAGATGCGGTCGTCGTGTGCGGCGGCGTGCAGACCGAGCCAGGCGCCGGCGACGTCCTCTCGAACCCAACTGCCATCGTGAAAGTGCTCTCGCGCAGCACCGAGGCCTTCGATCGGGGCGAGAAGTGGGAGGGGTACCAGCGCCTCCCCTGCCTGACGCACTACCTGCTCGTCTCACCATGGCACGTGCGTATCGAGCACCATCGACGCGAGGGGGACGGCTCCTGGCGGTATCGCGTGCTCGAGCGGGGCGATACGATCGCCCTGGCGAACGGCGCCCAGATCTCCGTCGATGCCATCTACGACGGTGCCTTCGCGCTAGAAGCCGACTGACGTCGCAGAGTTTCACCGCGGGTGGCCGGATGTGGCAGCATGGGGCCGGAGGAGACCCCACCTTGCGCCTCGGGATCGATTTCGGAACCACGCGGACCGTGGTCGCGTGCTGCGATCGCGGGAACTACCCTGTCATCAGCTTCCAGGACGCGGCGGGGGACACCGTCGATTTCTACCCCTCCGTGGCCGCCGAGCGGCGGGGGGAGCTCCGGTTCGGCTTCGACGCCCTCGCGGTCGCCTCGGATCCCGAGTGGACCGTGCTCCGGTCGTTCAAGCGGGTGCTCTCCGGCCCGCGCGCGTCGCCCGACGTCGAGGTCGAGATCGGCGGGACGAAGCTCCGGGTGCTCGATCTCCTGACCCTGTTCCTGCGGTCGCTCCGCGACGCCGTGCTGAACCGGTCGAACCGGCCCAAGAAGGACGACGACGGGCGCCTCATCTCGGTCGTGGCGACCCCGGCCAACGCGCACGGGTCGCAGCGGTTCGTGACGCTCGACGCCTTCCGCCGCGCCGGCTTCGAGGTCATCGCACTCCTGAACGAGCCGTCGGCCGCCGGCTTCGAGTACACGCACCGCCACCGCAGCACCATCACGTCGAAGCGCGAGCACATCGTCGTCTACGACCTCGGCGGCGGGACGTTCGACGCGTCGCTGGTCCACATGACCGGGCGCAGCCACGACGCCGTGACGACCGCGGGCCTGAACCACCTCGGCGGCGACGACTTCGACGCCGCGCTGGCCTCGATGGCGCTCGACGCCGGCAAGATCGAGCGCGAGGGCCTGCCGGCGCGCGCGCTCGCGGCGCTCGCGGACCAGTGCCGCGAGGCGAAGGAGCGGCTCAACCCGAACTCCCGGCGCATCGTGATCGACCTGGAGGCCTGCCTGGGCGACCTCTCGACCGCCCGCGAGGTGACGATCGCGACCTCCGACTACTACGACCGGTGCGTGCCCCTCGTGGAGTCGACCATCACGGCGATGCAGCCGGTGATCGCGCGCCTCGACGCCGGCGCGGGCGAGGCGCTCGCCGACATCGCGGGGATCTACGTCGTCGGCGGCGCCAGCTCGCTGCCCATCGTCGCGCGGACGCTGCGCGAGCGCTTCGGGCGCCGCGTCCATCGCTCCCCCTACCCCTCGGCGGCCATCGCGATCGGCCTGGCCATCGCCGTCGACGAGGACGCGGGCTTCGAGCTCTCCGACCGGCTCTCGCGCCATTTCGGGGTGTTCCGGGAGGGCAGCGGCGGGGACGAGGTGGTCTTCGACCCGATCTTCGACCGGGAGGCGCGCATCCCGTCGAGCCACGAGGCGCCGGTGGTCTCGCGGCGCGTGTACCGGGCGGCGCACAACGTCGGCCGCTACCGGTTCGTCGAGTGCGCCGCGCTCGACCGGCTCGGCGTGCCCCACGGCGACATCACGGCGTTCAACGAGGTCGTGTTCCCCTTCGACCGGCGGCTCCGCGACCGCGCCGCCGAGCTCGGCGGGGTGACCGTCGAGCGCATGGGCAGCGAGGGGCCGCTGATCGAGGAGCAGTACGCGATCACCTCGCACGGGATCGTCGAGGTGACGATCACGGACGTGGAGGCAGGGTACCGGCGCGTCTACCAGGTCGGGGCGTGAGGGGCGGAGCGGCCGTGTCCGCGGCCGCTCGACGTCACGGGAGTCACGGGAGGAGCCGGCGCAGCACCTCGATGACGATCGGCAGGCTCGCCAGCGCCCCGAGCGTCGTCACGACCGCCGTGGCCGCCGCGAATTGACCGTCGCAGCCGTACCGCGCGGCGACGATCACGGACACCATCGACGTCGGCATGGCGGACTGAAGCACCGCCACCTCGGAGGAGGGCCGCTTCAGGCCGAGCGCAACCGCGGCGCCGAGCGCGATCGCGGGCGACAGGAGCAGCTTCACGGCGGCGACCGCCGCGAGCGGGCGCACGCGGCCGCGGAGCGAGCCAAGGTCGAGGCTGAGGCCCAGCGCGAGGAACACGAGCGTCGGGGTCGCGCTCCCGAGCGCGCCGAGCGCGTGCTCCAACCACACCGGCAGCGGGATCGGCGCCGCGTGGAGCGTGAGCCCGACGGCGATCGACAGCACGTTGGGGTGCAGGAGCACCGCGAGCAGGCCCCGCCCGTCCCCGCCGCCGCCCCCGCCCATGCGCGCGGCGAGCGCGACGCCGAAGGTCCACAGGAGGAACGCCGTGACGATGCTGTCGACGAGGATCGCCGTCCCCGCCGCGCCGCCCGCGTCGCCGTAGAGGGCCAGCACGACGGGCACGCCGAGGAAGCCGGTGTTGGAGAAGCTGCCGACGAGGCCGGCGGCGCCCTGCGCGGCGCGCGGGAGCCCGAGCGCCCGCGCCACGGCGACCCCCGCGAGGGCGCACGCGAAGAGCGCGACGGTCGACGCGGCGACCGCGCCCCACGCGCCGTGACCGATGCCTGAGCGGCGGAGCACGCTGACGATCAGCGCGGGCGTGGTGACGTCGATGACCAGCCGGTGCAGCACGGCGGCGTCCGCCTGACCGGCGCGGCCCAGCGCGCGCAGCAGCACGCCGACCCCGAGCACCGCGAAGAGAGCCAACAGCTGCGAGATCAGGTCGCCCGACGGCACGGGCCCGCTTTTAGCTCGGCAGCGGGCGGCGTCCAGCGCTGTCGCCGGTCATGCGGCCGGCGTCACTCCGCGCGTCTCGTCCGCGTCCCGGCGGCTGGCCGCGGCGCCGCGCCGCCGTCGGCCGCGGCAGGGCAGCTCTCCGCGGTCTCGCCGGTGCAGCACTCGGCCTGGTTGGCGCCGAACATCGGGCAGCGGCCGTTCACGCAGGCAGCGTGGCCATGGATGTAGGCGAGCGGCGAAGTGCAGATCGGGCAGCGCACCGCGGCAAACTGTAACGCCGGCCGGCCGGCAGCGGAACGGGAGATCGAGAGAGCGCGCCAGGAGCGCCGAGGAATGTTGCTTCCCGGCACTCCCGGCGGTCTCTCGCTTCTTCAGGGGGTCAGGGCACGAGGTCCTGCACGGCCTGCACCACCGCCTGGGCATTCATGCCCAGCCGATCCATCACGATGTCGCCAGGGGCGCTCGTGCCGAAGCGATCAATCCCGAGGGCGATCCCCTTGAAGCCGACCCACCGGTGCCAGCCGAAGGTGACGCCCGCCTCGATGGACACGCGCCGCGTGCACGCGGCGGGCAGCACGGCCTCGCGGTAGGCGTGATCCTGGCGCGCGAACCGCTCCACGCAGGGCATCGAGACGACGCGGACGCCGGGCCCGATCCGCTTCGCGGCCTCGACCGCGTGCTGCACCTCGCTGCCCGTCGCGATCAGGATGGTCTCGAGCGCCGCCGTCTCCTTGACCAGGACATAGGCGCCACGCCGGACGCCCTCGCGCTTGGTGGCGGCGTCCCCCGGAAGCAGCGGGACGGCCTGGCGCGTGAGCGCGAGGACCGTCGGGCCGTCGTTGTGCTCCAGCGCGGAGATCCAGGCGCCGGCCGTCTCCTCGGCGTCCGCCGGCCGGATCACGTCCAGATCGACGATGACGCGCAGCCCGGCGACGGTCTCCACGGGCTGGTGCGTCGGCCCGTCCTCGCCCACGCCCACCGAGTCGTGCGTGAAGATGTAGATGACCGGCAGGTGCGACAGCGCGGCCAGGCGGATGCTCGGCCGCAGGTAGTCCGCGAACACGAGGAACGTCGCGCCGCTCGGGCGCAGGCCGCCGTGGTACGCGATGCCATTCATGATCGCGCCCATGCCGTGCTCGCGGATGCCGGCGCGGATGTTCCGGCCGCCGGGGTGCTCCGGATCGAAGTCGGTGCTCGACGCGATGTAGTTGAACGTCGAGCCGTAGAGGTCGGCGCTCGACCCGATGAGCGCAGGCACCGCCTCGGCGACGGCCTGCAGCACGGTCTCGCCGGCCTTGCGCGTGGCGACCTTGGTGCCGGCGGCGAAGGCGGGGACGCGCGCGTCGAGGTCCGCCGGGAGCTTCTTCGCGAGGCCGTCGTCGAGCTGGCGGGCGAGCTCGGGGTTCTTCGCGCGCCAGGCCTGGAAGGTCGCCTCCCACGCCCCGCGCACCTTGGCGAGCTCTTCCTTGCGCGTCGCGAAGAACTGCTTCACCTCCTCGCTGACGTAGAAGTGCTCGGCGGGCAGCCCCAGGTTCTTGCGGGCCTGATCCACGAACTTGGCGCCGCCCTCGCCGTGCGCCTTCTGCGTGCCGGCGACCTCCGGGATCCCCTTGCCGATGAGGGTGTGGGCGACGACGAACTTCGGCTTTCCGCTCTTCGACGCCCGCGCCTGGCCGAGCACCCGGTGGACGGCCTCCAGATCGTTGCCCTGCTCGATGTGGAGCACCTCGAAGCCGTAGGCCTCGAAGCGCTTGGCCGTGTCCTCGCTCTGGGTCTTGATGGCCATCGCGTCGAGGGTGACGTCGTTGGCGTCGTAGATGAGGATCAGGTTGTCGAGCTTGAAGTGCCCGGCGAAGGAGGCCGCCTCGGCGGCCACGCCCTCCTGGAGGCAGCCGTCGCCGGCGAGGCAGTAGACATTGAGATCGAAGATCGTGTGCTCCGGCGTGTTGTAACGCGCGGCGAGCATCTTGGCGGCCACCGCGTGCCCGACCGCGTTGCCCACGCCCTGGCCAAGCGGGCCAGTCGTCGCCTCGACGCCCTCGGTGTAATGGTACTCCGGGTGGCCGGGCGTCTTCGACTCCCACTGCCGGAAGCGGCGGACGTCGTCGAGGGACACCGGATAGCCCGAGAGGTGCAGCCAGGCGTAGAGGAACATGCTGCCGTGACCGGCGGACAGGACGAAGCGATCGCGGTTCAACCAGTGCGGTTCGCTCGGATCGTGGCGGAGGATGTCCCCGTAGAGCGCGGCACCGATCTCGGCGGCCCCTAGCGGTAGGCCGAGGTGACCGGATGAGCAGGCGTGGACGGCATCCATGGCGAGGCCGCGGGCGATCGAGGCCGCGGCGGCGAGCTTGGCGAAATCAGGCATGGCGCGCACTCTAACCTACTTCGTCGCGAAGCGCGCCCCTTCGCGAGGCCCCCTCACCCCGCCGCCCGGCGCCTGGACCGCTCCGAGCGCGCCTCGACGCTCGCGTGACTGCCCAGGCTTTCGTGGGACGCGCGGGGCCGCGGAGCGGAGATCGGGCCGAGCCGGTCATCACCCCCCCCTCGGCGAACGTCGCTCCTCCCTCGGCGGGACCACGAGACCTCCCTCGCGGGGGGCGCCACGGCGCCTGTCCCGCCCGCTGGTAGACCGCGTCGACGCGGGATGCAGCCCCCGCGGCTCGCCGTCGACCCGCAGGCGCAACGCCTCCGCGCGGCCAGCTGGTGCTCACGGAGCCCCAGACCGCTGGTCGCGCTTTCACCCCCACCTGGGCCCGTCGTCGGGGTCGCACATGGAAATTGCAGCCGAGGGTCAGCGCCATCCCGAGCATCGCAGCCCCTCTTAGCTCTACTGCGGGAAGTCGGCCGGGGAAGCGAACCGCCAAGCCGCCAGGGGCGCCAAGAAAACCGGGGAATGGGGGGGATGCCCGAACGGCCCCCTTCCCCCTCTCCCCTTGCCGTCCTTGGCGGCTTGGCGGGTTTTCTGCCGCTCCGGGGCAACTTCCCGCCGTAGTGTTAGCCCCTGCCACACCCAAGTACCTCCGTGTCTCACGCGCTCCACCCTTCCGTTCCGGGTATTGACGACGGGTTCCCCGAGCGCTTCCCTGGTTCTGGACGCGGGAGGAGCGCAGGCCACGAGGCGCTAGATGCGCCGACGCGCGCGCACATTCATCTCGCGAGAAGCCCCGGGCGGGCAGCCGCCGGTCGATCGGTCGCACGCGGCGTCGCGGCGCCCGACGCCAGGTCGCTCTCAACATGGCTGTCCTCGCCCAGGCCACGCCGTGATCCTTCGCACCTCCGTGGACCCCCAGAAGGCACCGGGGAGGCAGGGATGGGACGGGAGAAAGAGGCCCTGTTCGCGCCCGAGCTCAAGGCGAAGGCGGTACGTCTGGCGAAGGCGGACGACCGGAGCTCCGGCCAGCGGCCGGGAGCGCTCACGACGCCCGAGCGTGAGGAGCTCCAACGGCTGGAGATGGGGATGGAGCGTGAGAGCCGGAAAAAGCGGAGGCCTCGTCGCGAAGGAAAGCAAGTGAGGCGAGCCGACATGGGACCTCGGAACGAGGCGGAAAGCGCCCATCTCATGCGTACTCATGCGTACGTAGATGGAATGGATGACCTGTGTGGCTCAGCCTACCCTCTCCACCGCACCCTACACCCCTCTCCGTTTCCGCCTACAAAAGGTATGTTAAGGCTGAACAGCCCGTGGTACGAACGGGAAAAGAGAAGACGGAATGTTTCCTGTGATGGGGCCGCCGGCTCACAGTGTACGCATTTGCTCGCCCGCCGTGCGTTGGGGCACGCCGACCGGGCGCACGAGGCTCGCTCGATCGTGCTGAGCCGGCAGAGACCCATGCAAGAACAAGAAACTCCGCTCTCTGGCCTCGTCCTCATCGTGGACGATAGCGCGGACAACCTGACCGTGCTGTCGCACGCGCTCATGTCGGATGGCCTGGAGGTCGCTGTCGCGCGCGACGGTGAGGAGGCGATCGAGCTGGTCAGCCGGGCCCAGCCGGACCTCGTCTTGCTCGACGCTCTGATGCCCGGCCTCAGCGGGTTCGAGACGTGCCGGCAGCTCAAGGCCGATCCGGCGACGCAGGGCATCCCCGTCATCTTCATGACGGCGCTCGCTGAAGCGAGGTTCAGGCTCCAGGGCTTCCGCGTGGGCGCCGTCGACTACGTGACAAAGCCGTTCGAGAAGACCGAGCTCCTGGCGCGGGTGCACACCCAGATCTCGCTCCGGCGCGCAACGCGGGCTCTCGAGGAGCGCAATACGAGGCTCTCGGAGGAGATCCGGGAGCGCGCCAAGGCGGAGGAGGCGCTGGCGCAGGCCGTGCAAATGCTGCGCGACACGAACGAGCGGCTCTCGCAGCAGCTGATGCAGAGCGAGCGCGCCGAGGCGGCCAGGGCGGCGCTGCAAGAGCAGATCATCGCGGCCCAGCGGGAGCGGCTCCTCGAGCTGTCCGCTCCGCTCATTCCGATGATCGATGGCGTCCTCGTGATGCCCCTCATCGGCACGGTGGACGTCGAGCGTGCCGGACAAGCGGTCGAGACAGCGCTGCGCGGAGCGAGCGAGCGCAGGGCGGACTATCTCATCATTGACATCACCGGCGTAAAAGCAGTAGATGAGACGGTTGCGCGCATGCTCGTGCAAGCCGCGATGGGGCTCTCGCTGCTCGGCACGCGGACGGTCGTCACGGGCATCCGCGCAGAGGTAGCGCAAACGTTCGTGGCGCTCGACCTGCACCTCGATCAGCTCGTGACGAAGGCCACCCTGCAGTCGGGCGTGGAGCACGCGCTGCGGACACGCGACCGCCGCCAGCACAAGCCCGAGCGCTGAAGTACCGGAGAATTCCGTTGTTCACCCGGCGTCTCCGCCGGACCCGAAGAGGAGCTGAACCGGGATGGATCTGAGAGACTACGTTGTGGGGGAGGTGATGCACGAAGGGGCCGAGACCCGCGTGTGCCGCGCGGTCCATCGTCCCTCCGGCGACAGGGTGGTGCTCAAGCTCCCCGTGGCGGCCGCGCCGAGCTCGCGCGTGACAGGGCGCATCCTGCATGAGCATCACATCCTGACACAGCTGAGAGAGGTGTCAGGGGTGGCACGGGCGCGGGAGCTCCTGCCGCGGGGCGGCACGGTCGCGCTGGTGATCGAGGACCCCGGCTTCCGGTCGCTGGATCTACAGCTCGCCGAGCGCGGGCGCCTGCCGGTGGAAGCGGGGCTGAGGCTGGGAGCGCTCCTCGCTCGAGCCCTCGAGGCCGTGCACGCGGCCGGCATAACGCACAAGGATATCAAACCCCAGAACGTGCTGGTCGACGCGGCGTACGCGCAGGTCAAGCTGCTCGACTTCGGCATCGCCTCGTCGCTGCCGCTGGAGGCGACGGCGGCGAGCATCCCCGAAGGGCTCGAGGGGACACTGGCGTACATGTCGCCCGAGCAGACGGGCCGTACGGCGCGAGCGCTCGATCCCCGCACCGACCTGTACTCGCTCGGAGTGACGCTCTTCGAGGCGCTCTCGGGGCGGCTGCCGTTCACCGAGCGCGACCCGCTCTCGCTGGTGCACGCGCACCTGGCCAAGGAGCCGCCGTCCCTCGACGAGGTCGCCCCCGACGTGCCTCCGGGCCTCGCGGCGATCGTGTCCAGGCTCCTCGCGAAGAACCCTGACCGGCGGTATCAGACGGCCAAGGGGGCAGCGGAAGACCTGGAGCGAGCGCGGCGCATGTGGCGCGAGCGCGGCGCGGTGGAGCGCTTCACGCTCGGGGACAAGGATTTCTCGCAGAGGCTGCGGCTGCCAGACGTCCTCGTCGGGCGGGAGCACGAGCGCGATCTCCTGGGCGCAGCCTTCGCCCGCGCCGCCGAGGGCGCGGCGGAGCTCGTGCTCATCGGCGGCCCGTCCGGCATCGGCAAGACGGCGCTCGTGCGCACCGTCTACCAGGACATCGCGCGTGCGGGGCGCGGGCTCCTGATCTCGGGCAAGCACGACCAGCTCGCGCGGTCGACGCCCTACGCGGCCATGGCGCAGGCGTTCGGGGCGCTGATGCAGCAGTGGCTGGCGAGCCCGAAGCCGACGCTCACGGCGTGGCAGGAGCGAATCAGGGCCGACGTGGGGGACAACGCCCGGCTCATCGCCGACGTGGTGCCGGAGCTCGACCTGATCATGGGCAAGCTCGCGCCGGTGCCGCCGGTGCACGGCGAGCAGGTGCTCGCCCGCCAGAGGCTGACCTGGCTGAACTTCGTGCGGGCGGTCACGACGCCGAACGCGCCGCTCGTGATGTTCCTCGACGACATGCAGTGGGCCGACAGCGCCACGCTGGAGATCCTGAGGACGCTGCTGACCGACGCAGAGCGAAGAGAGCTCCTCGTGCTCGCGGCGTACCGCGACAACGAGGCGCCCCCCGAGCACCCGCTGTGGAGGCTCGTGGCGTCGGTCGAGGAGAGCGGGGCGAGGGTGTCGAGGATGTCGGTGCACCCCCTGTCAGCGGAGCACGTGCAGGCATGGACAGCGCGGGCGCTGAACAGCGAGGCGGCGCGGGTGGAGCCGCTCTCGCGCATCCTGTGGCAAAAGACGCGAGGAAACCCGTTCTTCATGGAGCAACTGCTGCTGTCCCTGCACCGGCAGAGCAAGGTGGCGCGGGACCCGGAGAGCGGCGCGTGGCGCTGGGGCCAGAAGGAGATCGAGCAGGCGCAGGTGACCGACAACGTCGTCGCCCTCCTGACGGACAAGCTGCTCGAGATGCCTGAAGCGACACAGCAGCTCCTGGGGCTCGCGGCGTGCGCGGGGCACGCCTTCCACCTCCACGACCTGGAGCGGCTCAGCGGATGGGAGCGCGCCCGGGTGACCGGCGCGCTCTGGCCCGCCCTGCGGGAGGAGCTGGTGGTGCCGGCCGATGGAGCCTACCGGACCGCGCAGGCGCTGGGAGAGGCCGGAACCGGAACCGGAACCGGAGAAGGAGCGCTCGACGCTGAATACCGCTTCTTGCACGACCGCGTGCAGCAGGCGAGCTACGAGCGGGCCCCGCCGGCGCAGCGCGTCCTGGCGCACCTGGAGATCGGCCGGCGGCTGTGGGCGCGGCATCGGACGCAGGGGGGCACACCGCAAGAGCTCCTGGAGCTGGTGCGGCACCTCAACCTGGGCTCGGCGCGGATGGACTCCGCAGGCGAGCGCGAGGCGCTGGCGCGGCTGAACCTCGAGGCCGCGCGCGCCGCGAAGGCGGCGAGCTCGTACCGGCTCCTCCTGAGCCTCGCCGAGACCGCGCAGGACTTGCTGGGCGATGACGCCTGGCGCAAGGACGCGCCGCTGTGCGCGGAGCTCGCGCTAGAGCAGATCGAGGGGGCCTTTCTGCTGCGGGAGTTCGACGACGTCGAGGCGCGGTGCGCGCGGCTGCTCGCCAGGCCGCTGCCGGCGCTCACCAGGCTCTCGGCGCAGGAGATCCGCGTCCGCTGCGCCCAGGCGGCGGGCCAGTTCGCGCGAGGGGTCGAGCTCGGGCTCGCCGCGCTCACCGAGCAGGACATCGCATTTCCGGGCGCGGACGAGGCGCGCCGCGCCGCGCTCCTCGAGGAGTCCGCCGAGCTGGATCGATGGTTCGAGCGCGACCCGGACGCGTTCGAACGGATGCCCCTCGATCCCTCCCCGGAGCAGGTGCTCATCGATGCGCTGACGATGCACCTCATGGTGTGTGCGGCGATCGGCGGTCAGCCGGTGCTGTCCGGGCTCGTGATCGCCCGCGCCGTGCTGAGGGTGCGAGAGCGGCGCGCGCTCACGCCGGTCTCTCCCTTCATCATCGTTTGCTTCGCGAACGTCTGGTCGCTCACCACAGGCATGTATCGTCGCGCTGCGTGCTGGGTCGGCCCTGGAGTGCGCGCAGCCGAGCGCGTCGCGTCGCCCTTTCTGGCAGAGTGTCTGTCCTTCCAGGGGCAGTACACGGCCTACGCCCGCCCCGCGGATGAAATGGCGCCCATCTTCGAGCGAACCTGCGCGACCGGCCTGAAGGTCGGCTCGTTCCAGGGGACGAGCTGGGGGCTGGAAGGCGACCTGTTCTACTACCGAGTGTGGCGCGGCCAGCCGCTCGGGCAGCTCGAGGCGCACCGGGCGGCGCGCTGGGGGTTGATGCAGCGCGCGGGGACCGCGCTCGGGACGCACTATTTCGAGGCGATCGCGTCGTGGTGCGACCTCTTGACGACCGCCGACGGCGCGGGGAGGCTCCTGTCGGGCGAGCCGCTCTCACGAGGATCGCGCTCCCTCCTGGCTGACGGAGACGGGATGGCAGCCGAGCTGGCTCGCATCCTCGAGGCGCACCTGTTCCTCGTCGCCGGCGCGTACCCGATGGCCCTCTCGCGGGCACGGGAGGCCGAGCAGTTCCGCGTGTCCATCTTCGGCTTTCCCCCGGTCACGGACATACCGCTCTGGCTCGCGCTCGCGGCCGCGAGGTGCTGGCCGGCGGCCGCGGACGCGGCGGAGCGGGCCGGGCTCCGCGACGACATCGAGCAAGGCCTCGCGCGGCTGAGGTACTTCGCCGAGGGGAGCGCGGACAATTTCCTCCACAAGCTGCGCCTCCTCGAGGCCGAGCACGCCCGCGTGCAGGGCAAGACCGACGAAGCCATGGCCAGGTACGACGAGGCCATCGAGCTCGCGCGCGAGCAGCGATTCTTTCACATCGAAGCCCTGGCGGCTCAGCTCTGCGCCGAGTTTCACCTCGAGGCGGGCAGGAGCCGTGTCGCCGCGCTGTACCTGCGCGAGGCCAGGGACGCTTATGTTCGCTGGGAAGCGCACGCCGTGGTGGCCCACCTGGAGGCGAGATGGCCGGCCCTGCTCCGTGCGCCTGCCCAGCCCGCGACGGCGGAGCGCCGCCGCACGACGGGCGTCGCCACGCTGACCACCACGGGAGTCACCGGCGGCGCGCAGCTCGATGTGAACACCGCGGTGCGCGCGGCGCGGGCGCTGTCGAGCGAGCTCGACCCGGAGCGGGTCGTCGGGCGTCTGATGGAGCTCGTGCTGGAGAGCGCCGGGGCGCAGCGCGGCGTCCTGCTGCTGGGCGAAGGCGAAGAGCTCTCGGTCGTGGCGCGGCTCTCGGTGGAGGGAGGCCACATCGAGACGGGCCTGTCCGAGCCGCTCTCGCAGAGCAGCGAGGTGGCGAGGACGGTGGCGCACTACGTGGCGCGCACGAACGAGCCGGTCGTGGTGGACGACGCCAGGTCGGACGCGCGCTTCGCGGCCGATCCGCACCTGGCCTCGCGCTCCGTGCTCTCGCTCCTCTCGCTTCCCTTGTCGCATCGAGGGCGCCTCGTGGGCGTGCTCTACCTCGAGCATCGCGAGGTGCCTGCGGCGTTCCCCGAGCGGCGGGTGGAGCTCCTGTCGGTGCTCGCCGCGCAGGCCGCGATCGCCGTGGAGAACGCCCTCCTGTACCGGGACCTGGAGGCCAAGATCAAGGAGCGCACCGTCGAGCTCCGCATCGCCAAGGAGGCCGCGGAGCGCGCCAGCCAGGCCAAGAGCGACTTTCTCTCCAGCATGAGCCACGAGCTGCGAACGCCGCTCAACGGGATCATGGGTTATGCCCAGATCCTGGAGCGAACGCCCGACGTCCCGCCGGCGTGGCGGGAGGGCCTGCGGGTCATCCAGAAGTCGAGCGAGCACCTGCTCTCGCTCATCAATGACCTGCTGCACCTGGCCAAGATCGAGGCGGGCAAGATGGACTCCGTCCTGACGGAGTTCCGGTTGCCTGCGCTCGTGAGGACGGTGGTCGACCTGTGCCGGGTGCGCGCCGAAGCGAAGGAAATCACGTTCTCCCATGAGCTGGGCGGCCCTGCGCTTCAGGCCGTCTGTGCCGACGAGAAGCGGCTGATGCAGGTGCTCTTGAACCTCCTCGGCAATGCCATCAAGTTCACCGAGCGGGGACGCGTGTCCCTCCAGATCGAGGTGCTGGAGGAGACCGTCCCTGCAGGGCGGATGGTGCGGTTCCGGGTCGAGGATACGGGTCCTGGGATCGCCCCGGAGCACCTGACACGCATCTTCGAGCCCTTCGAGCAGGTGGGGGAGCAGAGCGCGAAGAGCGAGGGCACAGGGCTTGGCCTCGCCATCACGAAGAAGCTCGTGCAACAGATGGGTGGTGCGATCGAGGTGCAAAGCGAGGTCGGCGAGGGCAGTGTCTTTACCGTGACGCTCCCGCTCGCCGAGGCGCAGCTCGCGACGAGCCCAGGCGAAGCCAGGGGGTGGGACACGATCGTCGGCTATCCGGGGGAGCGCCGCACGATACTCATCGTGGACGACAGTTCCGACAATCGCGCGGTGGTACGCGGGCTCCTCGGCCCGCTCGGCTTCGATCTGTGCGAGGCGGACGGCGGTAAGGAGGCGCTGCGCATGGCGGCGCTGCGCGCGCCGGCGCTCATCCTGCTGGACCTGTACATGAAGGACATGGACGGCTACGAGACCGCGCGTCGCCTCAGGCTGATGCCCGAGCTCCGGCACGTCGTCATCCTGGCCTCGTCGGCGAGCGTATCCGAGGCCGAGCGGCAGCAGTGCGCCAGCGCCGGCTGCGATGACTTCTTGCCCAAGCCGATCGTGGCGAGCGCGCTCCTCGACAAGATATCGCGCTTGCTGAGCATCGAGTGGCTTCGCCGCGATGGAGCCCCCGCTCGGGACGCGCCGGCGAAGGAGCCCGAAGGCGGCGGACACCTCGCGCCGCCTCCGGCCGAAGAGCTGGCGATCCTGTCGGCGCTCGCGAAGAAGGGGCTCGTCCACAAGATCCTGGAGGAGGCGGAGCGGATGGCGCAGCACGATCCGCGGCTCAGACCTTGGATCGAGCAGCTCACTACGCTGGCACGCAGCTACCAGACCCGGAAGCTGCGGGACTTTGTCGGCGTGTACGACCCAGGCGGCGCGGACGGCGCCGACGGCCGCGCGGATCCGCAGGAATCGATGTAGCGAGTGGCCCAGGTCGGGGGGACGATGCCAGGGATGGCGGGAGAGAGCCGCCGGGTCGCGGTCGTTACCCCGATCTGGGGCGGGTCGCCCGTTCGAGCAGCCGCTCCACCGTCGCTGTCTGCAGGTCGCGTGTCTGGGCCGTGAGCGAATAGAGCATCGCCTCGCGGAAGAGGCGCTGCGCGGCGTGGTCGACGAGGTTGGCGCTACCGCCGGTCGCAGCGACCGCCGCGTGCGCGGCCCTGACGCCCAGATCGATGCACCAGGCACGAACGCGGACCGCGTGCTCTGCATGGCCCTCCGCCTCCGGCCGGTCCGCCCATGCATCGACCTCGGCGCGGGCGGCCTCCCTCTCGTCCTCGAACGCCCGCGCGGCGTCCGCCAGGCGCGCACTGCCGCGGCGCTCCGAAAGCTCCGCGAGCAGGGCCGCGGCGGCGCAGGCCGCGCCCAGGGAGAGCGCCGACGGCGTGAGCAGGCCCGCCACGTCGCGGGCAGCCTGCTGCTCGCGCGTCAGGATGGCGATCACCTGCTCGGGCCCGACGCGCAGATCGCGCAACGTCAGCGACACCGTGGCCGAGGCGTTCATCGCGCTCAGGCGGAGCGGCGGCGATGCCTCGATGGAATCCCCCGCCTCCAGCGACGTCAGGACGTACACCAGGCGGCCATCGGGGAGCGCGCCGGCGATGACCGCATCGTCGGCGATCCCATGGCCGGTCAACCAGGGCACGGTGCCCTCGAAGCGAAACCGGTCGCCGTCGGGCTCGACCCTGACCATCGGCGGGCCCGGGCGGCGGACGTGCGAGAAGCCCACGGTGCAAAAGCGCTCTCCCGAGGCGAAACGAGGCAGGACGCGCTCCTTGAGCGCCTCGTTGTCGCCGCGCGCGATGAGCGGGCACGCGGCGGCGTGCTGCATGTGGACGAACGCACTCACGCCGCAGGCGCCGGCGAGGATCTCCAGGACCTCGCGCGCGACCTGCGGCGGGGCGCCATGGCCGCCGTAGCACGCAGGCGTCGCGATCCCGAGGAGACCTGCGTCCGCGAGGGCGCGGATGTGCTCTCGGGGAACCGCCGCGGCCTGATCCGTGGCGTTCGCCGAGGGGGCGAGCACGAGCGTCGCGAGCCGGCGGGCGCGCTCGATCAGCGCGGCGGAGCCGGCCGTGGCCGGCGGCGTGGGCGATCCGGGGGACATGCGAAGGGAGTGTAGGCCGCGGCGGCGATGGCGAGGGCGTCGGATGAACGAACGGCTCGCGGACGGCGGCGCGCGCCCGCGCTTCGGGGCGCGAGGCGCGCGCCCCCACCTGCTGGAGGCTGCAGCCTCCTTGCAGCGGCGCCGGGGCGGCGCACAAGGGTCGAGGAGGACCGCGCGCCCCTGAGGTGTTCATCAGGCGAATCAGGCGAATCAGGCGAATCAGGCGAAGAGTAGCGCGAGCGCGCACAGCATGATGCAGATGCCGAAGATCTTCCCGACGTGCCGCCCGTGCCCGAGGATCTCCACCATCACGCGGCCCGCCACGACATAGATCATGAAGCAGGCGAAGCCGATGGTGACGATCGGGACGCCTATCGCGATCACGCTGCCCGCCACGCTCCGCCCCACGAACTGGGGAAAGAGGGCGGCGAAGAACACGATCGCCTTGGGGTTGACGATGGCGAACATGAAGCCGTCGCGGACGTGCTGCCACGACGACCCGGCCCGCGCCGCGACCTCACGGTCGCTCCCGAAATTGGCGACGCCCATCAGCGTCCAACCGATGTAAAAGATGTACAGCGCCCCCACGAGCTTCATGCCGAGCAGGAGGGTGCTCGACAGGCTGCCGACCTTCAGGATGACGAGGTAGGAGGCGACCGCCTGCACGATCGTCGCCGCGATGTTTCCCGCCCCGGAGAGCGCCCCTGCCCCCCAGCCGTGGTTGGCGCCCTTGGCGAGCGCGAGCAGCATCGATGGGCCCGGGATGATGGACGCGACGAAGATGGCCATGCAGTAGGCCAGCAGCACCTCAGTGCTCACTGTCGGCTCCTCGGACGATCTGGCGGAACAGCTGTCGGTTGTTGGTGGCGTTCTTCGGCACGATCTTGTCCGTCGCCACGAGCTGCCCGAGGGTGTATCCCTCATCGATGTAGTCATCGAGGACGCCTCGATCCGCCTCCTTCTTGAGGTTGCGCACGAGGTGCCCCATGAACACCTCGCCCGTGATGGTGAGCTGGTAGCGGTCCCCCGACCGGAAGATCAGCCCCTCCTCGATGAACGAACGAAAGTTGCTCATCTGCGCCTCGTCGAGCGCGCCGGACTCTCGCAGCGCCTCGTACTCGCTGACGGCGAGCCCGTTTCCCATGAGCGGAAAGACCCACAGCGCCATGTCGCGCTGGTGCGACAGGGACGACTTGTCGAGGGAGAACCCGTGCTCGCCCCGCTCGGCGAATGCGCTCCACGCGTCGATGTCGACGATGTTCTCGGCACGCGCGCCAGGGATCGACGAGATCGCCTGGGCCCCTGCGCCGATCAGGAAATCCTCGTATCGCCGGGCGCCGATGCACTCGTTGCCTGCCACGATGGAGAGGGCGCGCTCCGGGATCTCGTCCGGGTTCATGTACGTGTTGGTCCCCTTCCGTATCCATCCCCGACGCAGCAATGTCGCGTAGGTATGCAGCCTGAACAGCGCCTGGTGCTCGTGGCGGGGCTGCGCCGGGACCTTGCCCGCCTGGATGTCCCCGACGAGCTTCGGCGCCGCGCCGGGCGTGAGGAGATAGCTGCTGACGGCGTTGATGTGCGGATGGCCGACGATGCACTCCAGATCGGACAGCACCGACTCGACGGTCTGACCCGGGAAGCCCGTCATCAAGTCGGCGTTGATGATCGGCACGCCGCGCGCGAGCTTCTCGCATGTCTCATCCATGTTCCGGAGCGCCGATGGCATGTGCAGGTGGCGCCGGATGGCGGGATCGAGGACCTGCACGCCGAAGCTGGCCTTCGTGACCTGGTGCTCGATCAACGCGTCGATGAACTCGTCGGTCACCGTGGAGAGGGTGAACTCGACCGAGATCTCCGTGCTGTTCGTGCATCCCGGCAGGTCGCGGACGGCTCGGAGCACCTTGCCGATGTGAGCGCGCAAGAGATCCGGGCTGCCACCGCCGATGTTCACCGAGGCGATCGGCTTGCCCTTGGCCTGGCTGCGGCCGAGCAGGTCGCGCATCTGCCAGATCAGCAGATCCGCGTAGCGGTCGGCCATCTTGAAGCTCAGGGAATTTCCGCCGGAGAACGCGCAGAAGCTGCATTTCTGGGCGCAGTACGGGACGTGCAGATAGAGCTGCACGGTGGCGCGGTCGAGCCAGGGCGCCAGGGTCCATGCGTCGAGGAGCTCGGCCGCCGACAGGTTGGCGCTATCGGGCTTCATCCAGTAGTCGATGGTGTTCCTGGCGACGTGGTCAAACCTGCTATGCAGCAGCATCGAGCCTCCTGCTGTGCTGGTGGGTGGGTGATAACTCCGCGTTTCCGGCGCCCAGCCGTCCGGGGCCGCAGCGACGCGACGCGCGCTGTGCCGAGGCTGTGGGGCAAGCGTCGGACCAGCGGCGATCCTCGTCCGGTTCCGGCGAGAAAGCCCGTCACGAGGGCCAGAAGCGCACCTCGGCCAACCAGGGGTTCAGGGCGCGCCTCGAGGCGCGCCGCGGGAGATAGGCAACACATTGCGCGGTCGAGCAACAGCCTGTCATGCGGCAGGAGCGAGCCGCCGATCAGCCGCAGCTCGGGCTCAACCACCTGCTCGATCGACTGCGCTTTGCCGGACGTCCGGTGTCTGCTCGGCGCCGACGTCAGCGCGCGAGCCGAAGGTTCCTCCGGCGGGTCTCGGCACCCGCCGGTTCGACTTTCAGCTCTCCTGGCCAGCTCGCTAGCCCGACGGCCGAGGCTTGCGAGCGTCCTCCCTCACCGGACGCGATGCAGCCCCTCCCGCGCCCTGCTCCCGCCCTCGCTACCGCCGCTGTCCTGCCTTCCTCGCCCGGAGCGCCGCCGCCCGGACTACGGCACCTGGACGGCGAACGCCGGCGACAACGAGATGCTGCCGCTCACGTTCATGAACTGGTACGAGGCCCACGCCTTCTGCATCTGGGACGGCGGCTTTCTGCCGACCGAGGCCGAATGGAAATACGCGACCGCCGGTGGAGACGAGCAGCGCATGTACCCCTGGGGCTCGATGGATCCCGGCTCTGGCAACCAGTACGCGATCTATGATTGCTACTATCCGAGCGGCAGGCGAGGCGCTTGTACGGGCGTCGTGAATGTGCCGGACGTCGGGAGCACGCCGCTCGGCGTCGGGCGCTTTGGACAGTGGGATCTTTCGGGAAGCGTGTGGGAGTGGAACCTCGACGTCTACGCGAACTACGTGAGCCCCTGCGAGGACTGCGCAAACCTCACCGGCGCCACGAACCGGGTGCTGCCTGGCGGCGGCTTCCACACGGGGTTGATGCCGTACCTCCTGTCGTCGAATCGCTCGGCGGTCTCCTACGATCCGGCGAACTATCGCGGCGACTACGGCGTCGGCGTGCGCTGCGCGCGCACGCCGTAGCGCCGAGCCGTCGCCGAGGGCGGCCCTCGCGCGACCGGACGCGCGCGAGCTGAGCTCGAGCGCGCGGTGCCACCACGGGCCGACGTGCGGCAGCGACGGACGCTGCGCTGGCCGGGCAGGACGAACACGAGGCCCCCTGTGGCGGGGACGCCACAGAAGGGTGGATTTCGAAATGAGCGCACCCGGGATCCGCAAGCTGTCGAGCGGCTACGCGGACACGGCGAGGTTCGCCGCGGACCTTGCTGCAAGGTGGATCCTCCGGCAGGCTTCCGACATGACGTCCCTCGCCTTCGCGATGCCGGCGGAGATCGTCGACCCGAGCGTCGTCGCTCCGCCGGGCGATCTGTACAGCAACGAGCCTCCGATGGAGACCTACCAGCACCTCGTCCAGATGATCGTGCTGCTCGAGAGCCTGGAGCTCTTCTGGAAGGACCGGGCCGACTTCTTCGCCGCGGGGAACCTGACCATCTACTTCAGCCCCAGGCAGCTCAAGACCGAGCACTTCCGGGGTCCGGATTTCTTCGTCGTGCTCGGCACCGATCGGAGGGCGCGCAAGAGCTGGGTCGTCTGGGAAGAAGACGGCCGGTACCCGAACGTGATCGTGGAGGTGCTCTCGGAGAGCACCGAAGGCGCCGATCGCGGCCTCAAGAAGCAGATTTACCAGGACGTCTTCCGGACGCCGGACTACTTCTGGTTCCATCCGGAGACGCTCGAGCTCTCGGGCTTCCACCTCGTCGACGGGCAGTACGAGCCGCTCTCCCCCGATGCTTCCGGACGCCTCTGGAGCGCTCAGCTCGATCTCTTCCTTGGCGTCCAGGAGGGACAGCTCCGCTTCTTCACCCCCGAGGGAGAGCTCGTGCCCGCTGGAAAGGAGCTCGCGAAACGGGCCGAGTCCGCTGAGCAGCGCGCCGAGTCCGCCGAGCAGCGCGCCGAGTCCGCCGAGCAGCGCGCCGAGTCCGCCGAGCAGCAGGCAATGCGGCTGGCAGCGAGGCTCCGGGAGCTCGGCGTCGATCCCGACACGCTGAAGTAGCGATCGGCGCCCGCGCTCCTCTCGCTCCTCCTGTGAAGCGCATGATGAAGCTCTATTTCAGCCCTGGCGCCTGCTCGCTCTCTCCGCACATCGCGCTGCGCGAGGCCGGCCTCCAGTTCGAGCTCGAGCAGGTCCACCTCGGCACGAAGAAGACCCGGTCGGGCGCCGACTTCACCTTGATCAACCCCAAGGGCTACGTGCCCGCGCTCGAGATCGAGGGCGGCGAGGTGCTCACCGAGGGGCCGGTGATCGTCCAGTACATCGCCGATCGGAGGCCCGAGTCCGGGCTCGCGCCCCCGGCCGGCACCCTGGACCGCTACCGGCTGCAGGAGTGGCTGAGCTTCATCAGCACCGAGCTGCACAAGCAGTTCTCGCCGCTCTTCAAGCCGCGGGCGCCGGACGAGCAGAAGAACGCGGCGAGGACGCTCCTCGGCCGGCGCTTCGCCTACGTGGCGCACCGCCTCGCGGGCACGACGTACCTCCTCGGCGAGCGGTTCACGGTGGCGGACGCGTACCTCTATACCGTGACGACGTGGACGAGGTTCGCGGGCGTCGATCTCGGCGGATGGCCCGTCCTCGGCCGCTACAGGGAGCGCGTCGGCGCCCGCCCTGCGGTGCAGGCCGCCATCGAGGCCGAGCGGAGGCGGTAGGCCTCCTTCGAGTCCCTGGGGGTACACGCCTTGACGCCTCGATCGCGCGCGACTTTGCATGACGGCATGCTGCGGGCGATCGCCGAGGAGGTGTGGGCGTACGAGAGGGACTTCCGGCTGCCGTTCGGTGATCTGCCGGCGCGCGCGACCGTCGTGAGGCGGGCCGACGGCGGGATCGTCATCCACTCGCCGCTGGCGTTCGATGACGACACCGCCCGGGAGATCGACGCGCTCGGCGAGGTGCGCGCCCTCGTCGCCCCGAGCTGCCTCCACCACGTCTTCTTGAGGGCCGCGACCGAGCGCTGGCCGCGCGCGAGCGTGCTCGGGGCGCCCGGGCTCGAGAAGAAGCTCTCCGGCCTCCACTTCACCCCGCTGCCCCGATCCGGCGTGGCGCCGGAGATCGGTGACGATCTCGGCGTACGCCTCGTCGAGGGCGTGCCGTACATCGCGGAGCACGTGTTCCTGCACGCGCGGTCGCGGACGCTCATCGTGACGGATCTCCTGTTCAACGTGCATGAGGCGCGCAGCTTCGCCATGAAGGTCTTCCTCTGGGTGGGCGGCGTGTGGAGGAAGACCGCCCAGGACCACGTGTGGCGCGTGCTCATGAGGGACCGCGCCGCGGCGGCGCGCAGCGTCGCCGACGTCCTCGCGTGGGAGTTCGAGCGCGTCGTCGTCGCCCACGGAGACGTCATCGAAGGCGAGGCGAAGGACCGGACGCGCCGCGCGCTCGCGTGGATCGGCGCGGGCGCTGGCCGGCTCCTGCCGGCGAGATGAGGGCTCTCAGGCGGCCGCCTGCGCGCGGCGCAGCCCGATGACCTGCGCCTCCGCGAAGAGCGCGACGGCGAGCGCCTGCGCCGCGACGAACGCATGGCCGAGCGCCGTCGGCTCGAACCAGCCGAGCGCGAGGAGGAGCACGCTGTCGACGACCCAGAGCGCGTTCGCGACGACCACGGCGACGACGGCCCCCCGCGCCGGACGCTCGCGCGTGCCGAGCCACGCGACGAGCGCCGCGAACGGGAGCAGGCTCGCGCCAGCCCATCGGAACAGCGCCTCGGGGAGGCCGGTCAGGCCGGCGAGGGGCGCCGCGGCCGCGAGCATGAGGAGGCCTGTAGCGCCGCTGAGGGCCGCGTCGGCGAGGAGGACGCGGCGCAGGAAGCGAGGAGAGATCACGAACGACATGGTGGGCTCCTTTCGTTGCGGTCGGGGCTCATCGCCCCTCGATGGGCGGGACCGCTCGACATCGGACGCGCGTGGCGCGCCGGGTGTCCGCAGCGCCCCTGACACCGCTCACCTTGGGGCGCCCTCGGCACGGGATCGATTACCTCCCAGGTAATGGGCGTCATTTTCCGGCGTGCTAGGGTCGACTCGCGATGACGAGCTCACACCCGCCGATCGGGGGTCTCCTGCGCGAGTGGCGCCAGCGCCGTCGAATGAGCCAGCTCGACCTCGCCTGCGAGGCCGACATCTCGACACGCCACCTGAGCTTCCTCGAGACCGGCCGCGCGCAGCCGAGCCGCGAGATGGTGATCCACCTGGCCGAGCGCCTCGATGTGCCCTTGCGCGACCGCAACCAGCTCCTCGTGGCGGCGGGGTACGCGCCGCTCTATCCGGAGCGCAGCCTCGGCGATCCGGCGCTCGCGGCGGCGCGCAGGGCGGTCGATCTGGTGCTCGCCGGCCACGAGCCCTATCCGGCGGTCGCCATCGATCGGCACTGGACCCTCGTCGCCGCGAACGGCGCGATCGGCCCATTCCTGGCTGGCGCCGACGCCGCCCTCCTCCAGCCCCCGATCAACGTGCTGCGCCTGAGCCTGCACCCAGGCGGCCTCGCGCCGCGCATCGAGAACGCGCCCGAGTGGCGCGCGCACCTCCTCGCCCGCCTGCGCCGTCAGATCGACGTGAGCTCCGATCCCGCCCTCGCGACGCTCTTCGAGGAGCTCATCCGCTATCCATCGCCGGAAGGATCGAGGCGCCCTGAGCCCGCCCGCGAGCCCGACCCGGTCGCCATCGCGGTGCCGCTCAGGCTCAGGACGGAGGACGGTATCCTGAGCTTCCTCAGCACGACGATGGTCTTCGGCACGCCGATCGACGTCACCCTGTCCGAGCTCGCGGTCGAGTCGTTCTTCCCCGCAGACCAGGCGACCGCGGAGGCGCTGCGCGCGACGGCGCGACGCCGAGGACAAGGGCCCTCCGCCGAGGAATCCCCGCGAATCCCGCTCTGAGCGCGCGCCGCGCACGCGTCGACGAGCCGTGCACGGCCCGCCCTCCCCTGAGCAGCGCCGAGAGCGCTGCCCGTGCATCGCGATGAGCAGCGCCGGGAGCGCTACCGGTGCATCGCGATGTCGTTGCGGGGAAAAGGCTTGATGCGTCGGGTGTGCCGCCCAGCGGACGGGATGGTCTTGGTCCGCCCGGGGGATCGCGCGGGGCGCACGGAGGGCTTCTTCTTCGTTGTCAACCGTGAGGCCTCGCTGGTGGGCGCGCTCTCGGGCTGCGCCGCAGCGGCCTGGACGGGCTCCTGGAGCTCCGGCGCGAGCAGCGGCCGGGGTGCCTCCACGACGCTGGCGAGGAGCGTCGACTCGGTCGAGCTCGCCAGCCCGGCGCGGGGGGCGACCGCGGCGAGCGCGGCGCTGTCGGCAGCGGGCGCGGCGAGCCGGACGCCGAAGAACAGGCTGGCGCCGGCCAGCACGGCGCCGATCGCGGCGGCCGCCGCGAGCCGCGCGGATGGCCTCTTGCGCTTCTTGCGGCTCGACGCCGCGCCCAGGACCGCCGTCGTGCCATCGCCGCCGTCGTCCTCGCAGAGATCCGCCTCCACGACCGGTATCGACGGGGACGTCATGACAGGGTTGCGCCGGGTAACCACGCCGTCCTGCGAGCTCACGGGCGGCGCCTCGACAACGCTCTCCACAGCCGCGTCCCCGACCGCCGGAGCCGGCGTCTCGGTGCCCCACTTGCGTGACGACAGCGCACGCTCCAGCGCCTCTGCCATCTCCTTCGCCGACCCGAAGCGCGCGCTCGGATCCTGCTGCAGGGCCTTCGCCATCCACTCGTCGACAGCGGCCGGCACGTCGATCCGGTGCGCGCTGGGGGGCGTGAACCGCCCCCTGTGCACGGCGAGCGTGAGCGCCGCGAGCGTCTCTCCGGAGAACGGGGTCCGCCCCGTCATCGCATGGTAGGCGACGACGCCGAGCGACCAGAGATCCGCACGGAAATCGAGATCCCTCGGGCTGACGAGCTGCTCCGGGCTCATGTACAGCGGCGTCCCAACCACGTTCCCCGTCGAGGTGACCCGCAGGTCCCGGACCCGCCTGGCGATACCGAAGTCAAGCACCTTGACGAAGGTCTCCCCGTCCACCTGGGTCAGGAACAGGTTGTCCGGCTTGATGTCGCGGTGGACGATGCCGAGGCGGTGCGCCTGCCCGAGCGCCTTGGCCGTCTGCGCCACGATACGCGCCACCTCGCCGAGCGGCAGCCGCCCCTGGCGGCTGATGCGGGTCCTCAGGTCGTCGCCACGGAGGAGCTCCATCGCGATGTACGGCATGCCCTCCGCCGTCAAGCCGTGATCGAGGACCTGCGCGACGTGCGGGCTCGTGATCTGCGCCGCAGCGACCGCCTCTCGCCGGAACCGCTCGACGTAGCCCGGATCATCCGCGTACTCGGGCGACATGAACTTCACGGCGACCTGAGCCTTCAGCGGAAGCCGATCGGCAACCCAGATGCTCCCCATCCCGCCGCGCCGGAGGATGCGCACGAGCCTCAGCGAAGGCGTCACCATCTGTCCGGTGTGCAGGGGCATACCTCTGCTACTCCTTCTCGCACAGGCCCGAGCCGGTGGTTCCGTCAGCTCCAGCCGAAAACTCGCCCGAATGGCGTAAATAGATCACTACGACGCCTTCATTACCTCTGCAAGAGAAACAAAGTGCTCTCCGCCACGTCGGTCACGTCAGTCACGTCAGTCACGTCAGTCACGTCAGTCACGTCAGTCACGTCAGTCACGTCAGAGCGTGTGTCGCGTATCCGCGCACATTGAAGCCAACCCGTCTCTTACATCCCCCAGGAGCGCAGGGGCCACGGAGCACTCATGTGCGATACGGCCACGTGGACGGACATCCACCGTGCGCCGGTGTCGGCGCATGAGCGCATGCCGAGCGCCAGGTTCATCCGGCCGGTCGAAAGCACCCGTCGTCGCGAGCGGTGACGCTGAACAACGGAGTTGAAGGTAGGCCACCTGATGATCAGGTGGGGAGCCCGGGAACAAGCGTGCCTGTCGTGCGGCCATGGCTCGCGATCCGCTGCGGCTTCATCCATGGGCTCACCTCGCGGCGCCAGATGAGCCCCCCGGGGCGCGCGAGGGCTCATCGCCTCTTGACTTCGAAAAAAGTCTTTCATTTTACCTCCACAACCACCGTCCGGGCAGCATGGAGGACGGCGCTCGTGTCTTCATCCAGCGCGGGAATCACGAGGACGGGGCGAGATCCATTGGGGTGTCGGCATCGTCCGACATCGGAGGGCGGGCCTGTCCAGAGCTCCACCCGCGCGGCGCGCTCGCGCTTCCCCGGATCACGCGCCGCGACAGGCGGGTTGTCTTCTGGAGGAGGATTGAAGCCTCTCGTCTTCTGGATGCCGGCTCACTGAAAGAGTTCACCCAGCCGAGGACGGCCTGGACACCCGCGGAGCTCGCGCGTACGCCGGCGGAGGAAATCCACCCGCGCCGAGGCTGAAGCTGAGGCGTAGGGGTGCGATAAAAAATGAAGCGCGGGTGTCATCCATGGTTGCGTCTACGCGCGCAGGCGTAGAATCGCCGGAACCATGAGCCGATCCCCCTCCGACAAGGACGCGCACAAAAAGGCAACGGTCAGCCCCGTGCCGTCGCGAGGGACCCCGCCGGAGACGATCCCGTCGCGCGCCAGCGCCAGCAGCAGCAGCGCCCTGCCGGCAGCGCCGCCCCCGACACGCAACAGCGGCGGCAACGGCAGCGCCCTGCCACCGGCGCCCGCATCGAACCGCGGGGGCAGCACCCTCCCGCCGCCTCAGCAGCACGCGCCGCCCCCGGCGCGCGGCAGCCATTTTCCGGCCGACGCGCGCGTGCGGCGAGATCGGCCGAGCGTCCCGCTCTCTCCGCACGGCGCCTATGCGTCGCAGGAGGCGCGCGGCTGGCGAGAGCGGCCGACCGCCGCCGCCGCGGCCGCGGCGCGCAGCGGCTACACCTTGCAGGATCCGTTCGACCGGTGGGACCCGCCCGAGGGCGCCCCCGCGGCGCCCGCGACCCAGCCGCCCGAGCCACCGAGCTCGCGCGTCCCGGAGGGGTCGCGCCACGACGACGCCGGCCGTGGCCACGCGCCGGCGTCGTCGCCGGCCAGGCGCACGGCGACCGGCGGGCTGCCCGCCGCGCATCAGCCCGCGCCGTCGGCCCGGCCGACCGCGGGGCGCGAGCCGCAACGGCTCCACGAGCCGCACGGCGGGGGCCACGACCCGTACACGCCCATCAACCAGATCCTCGGCTACACGCGCCTGCTCGTGGCGTCGCTGCAGGGCAAGGTCGCGCCGCAGCACATCGAGGACATCCGCAACATCGAGCTCGCGTCGCGCAAGCTGCTCACCATCGTGCAGGCGATGGAGAACGGCGACGAGGACGCGCCCTCGAGCGTGAAGGTCAGCATCCCCTCCCCGCACGAGGAGCCCGCGGTCCACGCCGAGATCGAGGGCAGCGGGCGCGGCACCATCCTCGTGGTCGACGACAGCCGAGGCAACCGCGACGTCCTCTGCCGGGTGCTGCAGAACAACGGCTACCGCACCGCTTCCGCCGAGGACGGACCCCGCGCGCTCGGGCTCGCCGCGCGCGAGCGCTTCGACGCCGTGCTGCTCGACGTGAACATGCCCGGCATCAGCGGCCTCGGCGTGCTCTCCGCCCTGCGCCAGAGCCGGTCGCAGGCCGAGCTCCCCGTGATCATGGTGACGACGCGCGGCGCGAGCGAGGACGTCGTCGAGTCGCTCAAGCTCGGCGCCAACGACCATGTGACGAAGCCGATCGACTTTGACATCCTGCTCGGGCGGCTCGACACGCAGCTCACGCTGAAGCGCTCGCGCGAGCAGCTCTCGCAGCTCGCGGCGGAGCTGTCGGTCAAGAGCGAGTTCATCCGCAAGACGTTCGGCCGCTACCTGAGCGACGACGTGGTGAACCGCCTGCTCTCCTCGCCCGAGGCCCAGCTCCTCGGCGGCGAGGAGCGCGAGGTGACCATCATGATGACGGACCTCCGCAGCTTCACGACGATGACCGAGAACATGCCGCCCGACGTCGTCATGCGGCTCCTGAACGGCTACCTCGGCGAGATGGCGCGCATCATCGTCGCGCGCGGCGGCACGATCATCGAGTTCATCGGCGACGCGATCCTCGCGCTCTTCGGCGCCCCGTTCCCGGCGGGCGACGACACCCGCCGCGCGGTCGCCTGCGCGCTGGAGATGCAGATCGCGATGGACGCGGTGAACGAGAAGAACAGCGCCGAGGGCCTGCCGACGCTTCAGATGGGCATCGCGCTCAACACCGGACCGGTCGTCGTCGGCAACATCGGCTCCGAGGCGCGCACGAAATACGGCGTTGTCGGCGCCCAGGTGAACCTGACGTCCCGCATCGAGTCGTGCACGGTGGGCCGCCAGATCCTGATCGCGGACGCCACGCGCCGCGCCGCCGGCGCGGGGCTCCTGCTCGGCCAGAGCCACGCGCTGGCCGTCAAGGGGTTCTCGAACCGCGTGCTGGTCCACGAGGTCCTGGGTCTCGACAACCCCGAGCGTCTCTACCTGCCCGAGCGGCGGGTCGAGATCCTCTCGCTCTCGTCGCCGCTGCCGGTCGTGTGCGCGCGCCTCGCGGGCAAGCGGGTGGAGGGCGAGCCGCAGTCCGCCTTCATCCTCGGGCTCTCGCCCTTCGGCGCCGTGCTGCGGATCCATCCCCGGCCCGCGCCCTTCACGAACCTCCAGATCCACCCGTCCGGCGCGCTCGCCGAGCAGCTCGGCGGCGAGCTGCACGCGAAGGTGATCGAGCTCGACGCGCGCGCCGACGACGTCGTGCGCATCCACTTCACGTCGTCGCCGCCGGGGCTCGCGGCGTTCGTCCAGAAGCTGCACCGCGCCGAGGCGTAGCGGCTCGCCGCCGTAAAGGCAGGCTCGCGTCTGGGTGTGCGGGAGATGCTGCCGAGCCGCCCGGCCCCCGGGGAGGGTGTACGTCGCGTGGGAACCTGGGACGAACTCGAGCCCTCCCCTGGTGCCGGGGAGCGGACGACGGGCCAACTCAGGGTCTCGTGGAAAAGAGCGAGACGACGCTCTCCGGGGCGCTCTGCGGGAGCCTGGTCGTCAACAGGCATGTTCACCTCGAACCCGTGCTCCTGAAGGAGCCGTATCGGCTCGGCGACCGGTTCTCCTCGGCTCCGAGGACATCGACCTGCGTGTAACCCAGGGCGACGCGCTCCTGGGAGAGCACCTTTGCTTCGAACAGGCGCCTCGCCTACGCTCCGCCCTCGCAGCGCAACACGGCCCCTTCACGCGGCCCCACACTCCGAGGTAGCAGACGCACATGCGTTCCCTGACCGTCGCGGGCCCTGCGGGCGCGCTCCACATCGTCGATCATCCGGCCACGGGCGCTCCTACCGCCGCGGGCGCGGGTCCCTCGAGCGAGGCGCCGCCGGTCGTGCTCGTGCACGGCATGGTCGGCCACGCCGGCTTCTGGGAGGCGCCGCTCGCGCACGCCTCCGGCCGGCGGCGCGCGGTCGCCATCGACCTCCGGGGGCACGGCGCGTCGGAGCCCCCGCCCGACGCGGACTACGCTCCGTCCGCGTGCGCGGCCGACGTGCTCGCGGTCCTCGACGCCCTGGCGCTCCCCCGCGTGGCGCTCGTCGGCCACAGCTACGGCGCGCTCGTGGCGCTCGCCGCCGCGGCCGACCACCCGGAGCGGGTCGCGCGCCTCCTGCTCGCAGACCCGCCCCGGGATTTCACGCAGATCCCGGCGGAGATCCAGGCGCAGCACTTCCCGCCCTACCTCGCCGCCCTCGCGGCGGACGGCTGGCGTGACACCGCCTTTGCCACCTTCAACGAGGCGCTCGCGGGCAGCACGCCCGCGACCCGGGAGACGGTGCTGGCGCGCGTCGCCGCCACGCCGCACGACCGCATGCTCGGCATGTCCCGGCGTTTGCTGGAGTTCGAGGCGGTGAACGCGCTGGACCGCTACCTCGCCACCCCGGGCGCCCGCGCCCACGCCATCGTCGCCCCCTCGAACGCATGGCCGCAAAGCCTGCACGCGCTGAGGCCCGCGCTCACGGCGGTCGTGCTGCCGGAGACCAGCCACTGGCTGATGCTCGACGCGCCGGCAGCGTTCGCCGCCGAGCTCGAGGCATGGCTGGACGCCGCCTGAGCCCGGACTACGGCGCTCCCGCTCTCCGGCTCAGCTCCGCCCTCGCTTCCCCGCGGCGAGCTCGCCGAACCGCTCCAGGTAGCCCCCGAACCGGTCCAGCACCTCCCGCTCGGTGAGCCCGAACTCGTCGAGGGCATAACGATGGACACCGCAGCGGTGCTGCGGGTGCTCGCGCATCCACCCCTCGATCCGCGCGGCGACAGCGCCGTCGAACCCGAGGCCGAAGCGCTCGTGGATGCGCCGCACCAGCCCGGCGGGATCCGCGGTCAGCTCCTCGTAGCTCGCGTCGAGGAACCGCGCCGGGTCGAGCCGCGCGCGGGCCTCGAGGAAGCGGTCCATCATGGCGCCGAGCAGCTCGAGGCCCCTCGGGCCGACGGCGCGCGGCTCGACCCGCCGCTGGTGCATCGCGCGCGCGGCCGCGACGAGGCTGCAGAACGACGGGACGACCCGGAGCGGATCGCGGTGCGTCATCACGACGCACGCGTCCGGATACACCTGCAGGAGCGCGGCGATCCCCGGCAGGTGGAAGGGAGACTTGAGCACCCAGCGCCCCTCGGGGCGCCCCCATTGCAAGACCTGCAGCTGGCGGCGGTGATGCTGGTAGTCCGGGACGAGGTCCTGCGCGAGCGCCCACCTCCGGTACGACGGCGTCTCGGCGCGGACACAGGGAAGAAGGGTGTTCTGCATCAGGAACACGCACTCTTCCGGGCCGTCCGCGGAAAGCTCGTGGATGGTGGCAAAGATCGGACAGACGGCGTGCGCGAAGCGGACGCGGCGCCTCGCCGCCGCGCGCCGGGGGTCGCGGGCTTCGTCCTCGGGGCGGACCGGCGGCGACGGCGCGTGGATCCGCCAGAGGCGCGGCGCGTGCGCGTCCGGGTGCAGGATCATCAGGTTGTGCAGCAGCGTCGTGCCGGTCCGCGGATAGCCGACGATGAAGACCGGGCGCGGCGTGCGCTGCTCGGCGATCCGCGGCTCGCGCCGCACGTCCTCGCGCAGCAGCAGGCGATTCGCGATCTGCCGCTCGATCTCGTCGCCGAAGCCGAGCCTCCCGAGCAGGGCCAGATCGGCCTCGTCCTCGAGCGAGGCGGAGAGGACCCGCAGCCCCTCCCAGAACCAGCCCTCGCCGGGATCGGTCAGCCCCGTGCGCCGCCGGGCGCGCTCGGACAGGACGTCGACGTCCAGGGGGGCGAGCGCACGCAGGGCCGAGCGCCCCATCCGCGCCCCGACCGCGTTGAGCGCGCGAAACGGCATCGACACGCGGTACGGATGGGAGGTCGATCTCGTGGGTCCGTGCATGCGCCGGCCTCAGGGTAGGCGCGCGCCGCACGGAGGGGTAGCGCCGAACGGGCGCACGCGGGCCGGGCGGCGGCCGCACCACGAGCGCCTCGCCGTCCTTTTCGGCGGGGCGCTCCCGGCCCACACTGCCGCCATGCACGACGACAGCGCCCCCCGGCACTCCGCGCTCACCGAGAGGACCCTGGCTCACTACGACGATCATGCCCTGTCGTTCTGGGAGGGCACGCGCGATCACGACGTCTCGCAGAACCGCGCCGCGCTGCTCGCGGCCCTGGAGGGGGCAGGCCCGTTCACGATCCTCGATCTCGGCTGTGGCCCCGGGCGCGATCTCGCGGCGTTCCGGGCCGCGGGGCACAACCCGGTCGGCCTCGACGGGTCCGCGCGGTTCGTCGAGATGGCGCGGCGGCACGCGGGCTGCGAGGTGCTCCACCAGGACTTCCTGCGCCTCGACCTCGAGGCCGGGCGCTTCGACGGGATATTCGCCAACGCGTCGCTGTTCCACGTGCCGAGCAAGGAGCTGCCGCGCGTGCTCCGCGAGCTCCACGCCGCGCTCCGCCCGCGCGGCGTCCTCTTCAGCTCGAACCCGCGCGGCGACGATCGGGAGGGGTGGTCGGGCGACCGGTACGGTTGTACCTGGTCGCTCGAGCGGTGGCGGGAGCACGTGACCGCCGCCGGGTTCGAGGAGATCGAGCACTACTATCGACCGGCGGGCCGGCCGCGCGAGCAGCAGCCGTGGCTGGCGACGGTGTGGCGCAAGCGCTGAGCCTCGGGCGCGGCCCAGCGACGCAGCAGGCCACAACCCCCTCCCGAGCCGCTTGATTCGCAACAGCGCACCTGAATGCGGCCCTCGGTCGTCGCGAACTCCGCCAGATCGCCCGGACAATTCACCGAGCTGACCGGCAGGTGCAGGTGGCAGCACATGTCGCGCTCGCCGCCGCAGCAGCAGCCGCGGTCCAGCGACGCACGGACCGCCGACGCCAGCGTCCGGATCGTTCGTGAGTAGCTCGGTCGGCTCCCCAGGAACGACTGCCGCTCGTCCGACTTGGATTGGATCGCCGCCGGCTTCGCCGTGACATGTCACGGGTGCACTGTGACATGTCACGGGTACACCGTGACATACACCACCAACAGCAAAATCCATCCTGACAACATGTGGCGTAGCAGCCCCTCTCGCCCTTCACCCGCTGTCGTTGCGGCGCTCTGGCGCTGCAGCGACCCGAATTTGGCGCAGCTGCGTATGCGAGCGCCCGGGACACCTGAGTTGGCGCGCCGGTTGCTTTGTCCCGTCAGAGATGTGCTTCAGCTGAGCCATGCGCGTCGCCGAACCGTGACCTACGCATCGCCTGAACGTCGCTGCGCGCTCGGGCGCGGACAGCGAGCATCGCTCGCGTGGATCAGCGTTGAAGCGTTGTCAACGCAGTAAGAACCCTATCCAGGAAACGAGTGAAGAACGTGTCAAACAAACTCTGGAAGCTCTCGTGCATGCTCCCTGCCCTGCTCATGGGAGTCGGCTGCGTCGCGGCCACGGATGATCAGGCGAGCAACGACCTGGTGGATGACGAGGCGGTCGGCTCGGCCGAGCAGGCATTCAGCGGCTACTGGGGCTGGTGGCGGGAGACGGAAGGTTACGATACGCCGAGAGCGGACCTCGCACCGGACTTCGATAGGACCTGCTTCCTCTCCGGGGTCGCCGGTGACCTCAAGTCCAACAGCGGATCGCCGGCTAATCCCCCCCTCAGCTCCGCCTTCGCGGGGGTCTATGACAGCGGCGGCCGTTGGTATTTTTATACGCAAGGCAACCACGTGACCACCAAGGTCAAGGCGACCACCCTCTGCGTTCCCAGCGTCGCGAACAGGACGACGCCCGTCGAGTGGAAGGGCGGAGAGGCGGCGAAGGTCCTGGCGCCGGTCACCGCCAACCGGCGGTGTGGCCTGGACATCGTGAAGAACTCGGAGACTCATTATAATGACAACAATTGGCAGGCCGCCGGCGATAGCGTGATGGTCTGGAACGACGGCACCAACTGGTACATCGGCGGCACCGGGAACGCCCACGGCCGCGGCAGGTGCGTGGACGCCACCAGCGGCAGCGGCACCTGGGGCTGGACATATATTGCGCCGAGCTCCGGTACGGCCACGCACAACCTGATCCAGGCAATCCACGACGGCACGAGCCCCCTCGGCACGCAATGCTTCCTCACGGGCGTCGGTGGGCGCTTCCAGACCAGCTCCTGGACCGACGGCGTCTTCGTCACCTATGACCCCGGCTCCACCTGGTGGAGGGTGACCGTGAGCAACGGCAAGACGGCCCACATCATGTGCATCCAGTAGACTCCGCACGACGGTCGACGAATCCCTCCCTCAACAGGTCGCCTGGGCGCCCTCCGTGAGCCTCTGCGGTCCCGCCTGCTGCCCGACCCGGGTCGACGCATTGCACCCCGACCCGGGTCGACGCATCGACCGGCGCGGAACCGTCCAGTCACTTCTCGCCTCAACTGCCCTCGCGTCCCGCCCGCGGGCCCGCGGCGACGACGCCGTCGGTCAGTGCGCCCTGATCACCTGCGGGCGCGCGGGCGTGCGGGCGGCGGGGGCGCGGGACGCGGGCCCGCGGATGACCGCCGGGCCCAGCGCGACGATCACGAGGGCCAGCGCCACGACGAGGGCGAGGCCGCCGCGCAAGGTGAGATGATCGGAGACCAGGCCGATGGCCGGAGGGCCGACGAGAAAGCCGCCGTACGACAGGGTGGCGAGCGTCGCCAGCGCCTTGCCGGGCGCGACGCCGGGGGCGCTCGCCCCGGCGCGGAAGACCAGCGGCACCACGACGGACAGGCCGGCGCCCACGCACCCGAACCCGAGCAGCATGGCGACGGGGGCGTTGGCGAGCAGCGCCGCGCCGAGCCCGCCCGCGACCACGACACCGGCCGCGCGCACGACCCGATCGGCGCCGAACCGCTGCGTCAGCCCGTCCCCGGAGAACCGCCCGAGGAGCATCGCCAGCGAGAACGCGGCGTAGCCGGTCGCCGCGAAGGCCGCGGTGGTGTGGAGCTCGTCGCGGAGGTAGACGGCCGACCAGTTGGCCATCGCGCCCTCACCCACGGACGAGCAGAACGCGACGAGGCCGAGCAGGAGGAGCGCTGTCGAGCGGGCGGTCCCGGGGCCGGACTCGGTCGAGGGCTCGGGGCGCGCGTCGGCCGAGAGCGCCCTGCCCTCGCGCGCGACGGCCGCGGCGAGGACGGCGGCGACGGCGACGAGGTGCGCCGCGGGCGACAGCGCCCGGTCGGCCGCGAGCGCGCCAAGGGCCGCCCCGATCAGCCCGCCGAGGCTGAACATGCCGTGGACCGAGGCGAGGATGGGCCGACCGGAGCGCCGCTCGACCTCGACGGCCTGCGCGTTCATCGCGACGTCCATGAGGCCGTTGCACACGCCGAGCAGCAGGAGGGCCGCGACGAGCGCGGCAAAGGAAGGGGCGAACGCGGGCAGGGGCAGCGCCGCGCACAGGAGCAAGGCCGAGACCCGGGTGACGCGCCGGCTCCCGAAGCGGGCGACGAGCGGCCCGGCGGCGCGGAAGGCGAGCATCGCCCCGCAGGCGAGGCCGAGCAGGGCGAGGCCGAGCAGGCCGTCGCGCAGCCCGAGCCGCTCGCGGACCGCAGGGACCCGCGCGGCCCAGGACGCGAAGGCGATGCCGTTCGCCACGAACATGACCGAGACGGCGCGCCGAGCGCGCGCGACGTCGTCAATGGGTGAGAGGGGGACGTCCATCACGGCACCCCCCGCGCAGGACCAGGCGAGCCGCTGGCGCACAGCCGCGGCCAGGGGAAGGCCGTCCGGAGGACGGCGGTGAGAGTTGGAGGCTCCCCGGAAGGTTCGTGCATTTTCGTGAACATCAGGGAAAGATCATGGGGCCGGAAGGGACCGGAGCAAGCAACTTCGTGCACAAACAGGAACAATCGTGCAAAACAACGCAGACACCTCCGGCCTGATGGTGGCCGAGCGGCGCCAGCATATTCTCGCGGTACTGGAACGTGATGGGAAGGTGGTGGCGGCAGAGCTGAGCCGTGCCTTCGGCGTCTCGGAGGACACGATCCGGCGCGATCTGCGCGAGATGGCGAACGAGGGGCTCTTGCAGCGGGTTCACGGCGGCGGCCTGCCCGTCTCGCGGGTGAACCCGAGCTTCCCTGCGCGCGAGCGGCAGCGGCCGAAGGCCAAGGAAGAGCTCGCGCGGGCCGCGGCGACCTTGATCAAGCGGGGTCAGGTCGTGTTCATCGACAGCGGGACGACCAACGTGGCTGTGGCGCGCCACCTCCCGCGCGATCTCGAGGCGACGGTCGTGACCAACAGCCCTCCTGTCGCCATCGCGCTCTCGGAGCACCCGCGGGTGGAGGTGGTCCTGCTGGGCGGGCGCATGCGCAAGGATCCGCTGGCCGCCGCCGACGGGGTGACCATCGCGGGGGTGCGCCAGATCCGGGCGGACCTCTGCTACCTGGGGGTGTGCACGCTCGATCCCACGTTCGGCGTCACCACGCTGGATCTGGATGAGTCGTACGTGAAGCGGGCGATGGTGGAGGCCTCGGCCGAGGTCGTCGCGCTGGTGACCGCGGACAAGCTGGGCACCGTGTCGCCGTACGTGGTCGCGCCGCTGAGCGAGCTCACGTGGCTCTTCACCGAGCGCGGCGTGTCGAAGGAGGCGCTCGCGCCCTACCGGGCCGCGGGCGTCACCGTCACGCAGGACCTCGAGGCGGAGCCGGCCTGAACCAGCGGGTCAGAGAGCCTGCCACGACTTCCAGGAGGCGCAGGCTCGCGCTGGCCATGCCGAGCTCGAGGTGCCTGGACGCCTTCGCTCATTCCACGACGACCTTCGCCTTCGTGAACTTGACTGTCCCGCTGTTGTTCTGGGCCTCGACCAGCAGCTTGACCTCGTGCAGATTCCCGAGGGGAAGGCCGAGCGCTTCCCACTTGGTGAAGTGTTCGGAAACGGAGATGGTGCCGCACGTGCGAGCCGTCCGCCGGATGCTGAAATATTGATCGAACGTCTCGCTCGGCCCCGTGATGGCCGGCTTGTTCACGCGGGTCTTCTTCCACACGTCGTAGGTCTCGCCGTCGGCAGTGAGCGTGCCGACCTCGTCCCGCGGCGTCCCGTCGGAAGAAAACCCTGCCGGCTTTACGCTCCCCCAGTCGTCGAGGATATAGAACTCGCGCAGCGGGTTGACGGTCCAGCCGTAGATGCCGATGTACGTCAAGCCGCCGTCCTCCTCCGTCTTGGTATGCGCGAACTCCGCCGAGAAGGTGCCGATCTGGGTGTGCTTCTGGGTCTGGTTGAAGTCGAGCCCGACGCGCGCCAGGAAATCCTCGACGCCGTTCCATTCCGCGCTGAAGGCGGCGTCGACGCCGTGCACGGTCATGCAGCCCGTCCCGCCTCCCTCCGCCCAGAGCTCATAACCGTAACCATTGCCCGCATTGCCTCGGCTGTTCGAGCAATACTCCCTGCCTCCGGTCAGCGGTGTCGCTGGCGGGCAGGTGGTCGCGCCGCTGCCCGTGGACCCGCCTTCGCCGGTGGACCCGCCGCCGTCGCCGGGGGAGCCTCCTCCACCCGTCGCTCCGCCCGCGCCAGGGAGCCCGCTGCTGCTGCTCGCGCCGCCGCTCCCCGTGACGCCTCCGGTAGCGGAGGTGACGTCCGCGCCCCCGGCGCCCGGTTGACCACCGCCTCCGCTCCCGCCGGTGGATCCTGCGATCGATCCGCCGCTCCCGGCGTCGTCCTTCACCTCCCCGGAGCCGGAACAGCCCGTGAAAGCCGCGGCGGCGAGGCAAGCGGCGAGGGTACCCATCGACCAACGGGACGGAGCGAGAACCTTCATGGTTGGAGCATGCCAGGGTACGCACAGGGTGATCAAGGGAGGCGAACCGCTGGAAGGAGAGCTCACCGTCGGCTCGCCGCATCGGGCAGAAGTTTCCAGACCCGCGCAAACATCCCGTTCCATGCGCCGCTCGACAGGTTCACCGGCGCGGCGTCGAGCGCCGGTTCGACAGGCCCTCTCGCGATCTGCAGCACCCGTTCGGCCATCCGAGTGAGACAACCAGGGTCCTGAGACTCCTGTACGCCGAGCACCGAAAACGCCGAGGTGGGCCTGTGTCCGAAGAACGTGTTCTCCGGTCTAAGGCACCGTGTCTCGACGGAAAACCGACGAAGAGCGGAAGTTAGCTATCTTCGCGTCGACCTCGGCGGACGACAGGATCGCGTCCTCGGCGAAGTAGACCCAGTCGACATCCTCGTGGTATGTCCGCGAGCTGCCCTTCGCGGCATCGAGCTCATCGTACCAGAGGTTGAAGAAGATGAATTGATCCACCTCTGGAACGTACATGGAACCGTGCGTCGCGCGATGCACCCCATCGATGTAATAGCTGATGGACGTGCTGGCAACGTGGAGAACGAGCGTGTGAAAGCCGTTGAAGTTCGCGGAGACCAAGCTCGAGAGGTTCACGTCCGACGTCTCCCACGAAGTCAGCCACATCGTGCTCGTGTTGTCCTGGCCCCAACCGCCGTTGGGCATGTACTCGAAATCCTGCTCCGAGTAGTCCGGGTCGCCGACGGCCCATTCGGTCAAGGTGAAGAAGGTCTCGACGGGCTTGTCGGCGTAAAAACGCGTGCCGGACAGCGGGGTGTCGTTGAACTTGACCCTGGCAGCGTAGGTGCCGAAGCGGAACTTCTGGGCATTGGTGATCACCTCGGCCTGCGAGGTGGTCGCCCCGGTGCCGCTCGTGCTCGCCTCGAGACGCATCAGCTTGTTCGTGGAGCTCTGCGGGTCAGCGACCAGCGAAACGTTGGACTCCAGCCACGCCGCGTCGCTCACCCCCGGCGCCCCCGACCAGCTCCGCAGCGACCACCAGCTCGTGAAGTTGGCGTCGCTGGTCCCGTTGTAGCTGAAATCGTCGAAGAACTCGGCCATGACCGCGCTGCCGGCCTGGGTCGTCGCGCTCGCCTGATTGGAGGCGGCAGACGCGCCGCCCGCATTCAGGGCCGTGACTTTGTAATAGTAGGTGGTCGACGCGGCCAGGCCGGTGCTGTCATAGCCGGTAGAGGTCACGCCGCTGGCGATCTGGTTTCCCGCGCCAGGCGTGAAACCCGACGTGGTCGATCGGTAGACGTCATAGCTTGTCGCACCGCTGCTCGCCGCCCAGCTCAGGGAGATCGCGCTTGCGCTCGACGCCGTAGCCGTCAGGGAGATCGGCGCCGGAGGCGGCGACACACTGCCGCTCGGCGGCGTACCGCTGCGCAGGCCGCCCGTGGGCGCGGAGCCGGCGTCGTGCACGGTGATACGGCTAGAGTCGGAGAAGGTTGTCTGGTTTCCATACGAGTAATCGTCGGTCTCGACGACGTTCGTATTGAACTCGATCCCGAGGTCGATCGGCTGGGTCGTCGCCCCCGCAGCCAAGCTTCCGGCGACGCTGGTGAAGCCGATCTGCACGTAACGATCGGCGCCCGTAGAGGACACTGTCCCGGTTGTCAGCGTGATTCGGCTGCAGCCCGAGCTCCACCACCAACACGCCGGGGCCACCGTCGTCGCGCCGTTCTTCGTGAACCAGTAGCGTATGACGATGCTGCTCAGCGGTATCGGGGCAGCGGTGTTGTTGCGGATTTTTATCCCGGCCTCGACGATGGTGTCGTTCGGCGCGGCGGCGTCATAGTTGCTGTACTGGACGGCAAAGTCGGTCGTCCCGGCGAAACTACCGCTCGAGTGACCGCAAGTCGAGAGCGCGACGAAGATGCTCAAGCACGCAAGGCGGAGGGCACGAGCCCGCAAGAGTTCGGCCATCCTTTCGAGGAGCGTCACACGTGTGCGCCGGCCAGTCCATCTCACCCGCTCGACAGCATGTAGATAGTTCGAGTTCATGATTGTCAATCGTGCTCCTTTTACGCCCACACCGCGCGACATCGCCGAGCCGCCTTCGAGCACGGCGCGTGCCAGCGCTGAGCAGCGCCGAATTGGGCTTCGAAGCGACAGGCTCAACGGATCATTGCCGGGAGTGCGTACGAGGGCGATCCCGGCGATCCTTTGGGTGCGATCGGCCTCACGTGACGTCGGCGCGGAGGCCTGCTGAGATGGCAGGCATGCCTCCGTTGAGCGACGATGATGCCGCCTCCACCGAACTCCTGCCCGGGCCGGTGCGCCCCGCTGCGGCCGCGGCCGAGAGCTTCGCCCTCTCCATCATGGCGGGCCCGGACGAGGGCCGCCGGTTCACCGTGGCGCCGGGGCTGCCCTCGCGCGTGCTCGCCGGCACGAGCCCCGCCTGCGACATCCCCCTCACGGACCGGCTCGTTTCGCGCCGCCACGCCGCCTTCGAGCTCGCCGGCGCCCGGCTCCGCGTCACCGACCTCGGATCGACGAACGGCACCTTCGTCCAGGGGATCCGCGTCGGCGACGCGTACCTCCAGGGCAGCGAGCTCGTCCGGATCGGCGAGACAGTGCTCCGCGTCGAGGCGCTCGGCGTCACGCAGGCGGCCGAGCTGTCGCCCGCCGTGCAGTTCGGCGGACTCCTCGGCGCCAGCGAGGAGATGCGACGGCTCTATCCGCTGTGCGAGCGCCTCGCGGCCTCGAGCGTCCCCGTCGTCATCGAGGGCGAGACGGGGACCGGCAAGGAGGTGCTCGCGGAGGCGCTCCACGAGCAGGGGCCGCGGGCGGCCGGGCCGTTCGTGGTCTTCGACTGCACCGCGGTGCCGCCGACGCTCGTGGAGTCGGCGCTCTTCGGGCACGAGCGCGGCGCCTTCACCGGCGCGAGCGAGGCACGCCGCGGCGTCTTCGAGGAGGCGCACGGCGGCACGCTGCTGCTCGACGAGATCGGCGATCTCGACCTCAGCCTGCAGGCCAAGCTGCTGCGCGCGATCCAGCGATCGGAGGTGCAGCGCGTCGGCTCGAACCGCTGGATCCGCGTGGACATCCGGGTGCTCGCGGCGACGCGGCGCGATCTCGAGCGTGAGATCCAGGCGGGTCGGTTCCGGGACGATCTGTTTTTCCGGCTCGCGGTGGCCCGGATCGAGCTGCCGCCGCTGCGCAAGCGGCGGGGCGACGTCACGGTGCTCGCGCACCACTTCTTTCGGCAGCTCGCGGGCCGCGGCGCGCTCTTCCCACAGGGGTTCGGCGAGCGGCTGGAAGACTACGACTGGCCGGGCAACGTGCGCGAGCTCTACAACGCCGTGGCGCGGCGCGTGGCGCTCGGAGAGGCCGCGCCGATCGAGATCACCCGGGCCGGACTGGCCTCCCCGGGCGCGCCGGCCCCGGCCTCCACACCTGCAGGCGCGAGCGGAGGCACAGAGCCCGGGACGTCCGGCGACGTCATCGAGGAGATCCTCGCGCTCAACCTGCCCCTCCCGCGCGCGCGGGAGCGGATCGTCGAGCACTTCGAGCGGCGCTACGTGCAGCGCGTCCTCGCCCAGCACGGGGGCAATGTCCGGAGCGCGGCGGCCGCGTCGGGCATCGCGCGGCGGTACTTCCAGATCCTGCGCGCCCGGCGATCCACCTGACGTCCTGCCGCGCCGGCGTCCAGCTGGCGACAGGCACGCGGCAGGTCGCGGATGAGCTCCGGGCGGCCCGAGAGCTCCGGATCGCCGGGGGCGATCCGAGAATTCCCTTAGCATGCGATCGCGGCGATCGCGCCGCGATCGCTCCGATCACCCCCCGCGCGCCCGGATCGCCGGGCGCGATCACGGCGCGTCGACCCTGGGTTCGCTCCAGGAAGAGCTCAGGATGGGCTGCCGCGGCTCCGTGCGCCGATCGTCGGGGCCATCGCCACGACTGGTACGTCGTTTGCTCTTCCGGCCTGCAGCAGCGAGCTACGACGACCTGGCCTCGCTCGGAACCACGATGGGCCTCATCCACGGAGGGTGATCGCGGTCGAGCCCCAGCGGTGAGTCACGGCCCCGCGGCGCCGGAGTGCAGCATGGCGAAACTTGCATCGGGCGAGGCAACCGTCGGCGATCGTTCGTCTCTAGTCAAAGGAAGGTTACCATGTCTCTTCATCTTACTTCCATTGCTCCTGAGCTGTCGCTTCTCCTCGTCGCCATCACCATGAGCGGGCTCGGATGCCTTGCTTCCGTATCGCCGGAGGGCGAGATCGACGCGGCTCAGAACGAATCTTCCGTGTGCGCAGACATTCCGGAGTGGCAGGAGGGTCAGTGGTATGACGCGGGGGCCATCGTGAATTACCAGGGGTCGGCCTACATCGCCGAGTACGACAATCCCGGCTACATCCCGACGGTCAGCACGTACTACTGGGAGCCGTACTCCGACTGCAGCGGCAGCACCGAGCCCACCGAGCCCACCGAGCCCACCGAGCCCACCGAGCCCACCGAGGGCTCGTGCGGCTATCCGCAATGGCAGGAGGGTCAGTGGTATGACGCGGGGGCCATCGTGAATTACCAGGGGTCGGCCTACATCGCCGAGTACGGCAATCCCGGCTACATCCCGACGGTCAGCACGTACTACTGGGAGCCGTACTCCGGCTGCAGCGGCAGCACCGGCGAGGGCGGCAACCCCGGCGAGGGCGGCAACCCCGGCGAGGGCGGCAGCCCCGGCGAGGGCGGCAGCCCCAGCGAGGGCGGCAGCCCCAGCGCGGGCGGTGGGCTCCCCGCGAAGGTCGTCGCTGGCTATTACCCCAACTGGACGGAAGCGCCCATCCGCATCCGGGACATCAACAGCAATTACAACGTGATCTATCTCTTCGCCGCGCAGCCCGTGGGAGGATCGCCCGGCACGACGGGCGCCGTCGAGTGGAAGCAGCCGGGTAATGGCAGGGGAGCGGCGACGAACCTGAACGCCGACATCCAGTACGCACGGACGAACCAAGGTCGCAAGATCATCCTCTCCGTCGGCGGCGCCCACAATGGCATGAGCTTCCCGACGCGCGCGAAGTCGCAGACGTTCGTCGAGAGCGTGGTCGGGATCTACGACAGCCTGGGTGGGTTCGACGGCATCGACTGGAACACCTTCGAGGCCGACCAGGCCCCCGACACCTCCGAGATGATCTGGATCAGCAAGGAGCTGAAGCAGCGCTTCCCCGGCTTCATCATCACCGCGCCTCCGGCCCCCTGGAACGACCGCGACAAGACGTTTTGCAAAGAGATGGTGGACGCCGGCGCCATGGACTACGCGGCCCCGCAGTACTACGATGGCCGCGACTTGGACCAGCAGTCGTACATCGTGAACAGCGTGAACGAGTGGGTCTCGCTGCTCGGTCCGACGCACGTCGTCGTGGGGTTCGGGATCTGGGACCAGCCACACTACATGTCGATCGACGAGGCGATCCCCACGTGGAATCAAGTCGAGAGCAACCACCCGACGCTCCGCGGGGTGTTCGACTGGCAGATCCACATCGACGAGAGCCTCGGGTGGCAGTTCGCCGACGGCGTGGGACCTCTCGTCACGGACTGAAGCGGGATCGGGCGGAGCGCGCGGCGACTCCGCCCGCCGATCGCGGACAGCGCGCGCTCCCCTTGTTCGAAGGAGGTCTGCGCCTATCGGTAGAAGGCGACGTCGTCGATCCAGATATCGAACGCCTGCTCCTTGTCGAAGAAGAACTCGATGGCCCAGAGCCGCTCCAGGGCGGGCGCCAACAGCTGGTTACCGTAGGGCTCCTGCTTGAGGCACTCCACCGGAATCTTGAAGTGCTTCCAGTCGCTCTCCAGCACAACGGGCTTGTGGAAGTGATTGTTGCATCCCCCCTCGGCTTCGTTGCAGATGCCCCCCAGGTGATAGGTCTGCTGATCGATGAACATCACTTTCATTCTCCTGGTGGAGCCCTCCTCGGCGCGGGCCCAGAACGTGAGGCCACGGTACTCGGATGCGTCGTAGTAGGCCTCGTCGTCCAGATGGAAGCCAACGCCGGCTCCCCAGAGGAGGAAGCCGTCATCGGCGCTCGTGTGCACGGCCTTGATGCTGGCGCCGCGCGGAGGGTCAAGGGTGCTCACGAGGTCCGCGGGGTTCGCAGGCTCCTGCCTCCCTTCCGGTGATTCGTCGTTGTCCTCGAACCAAAACCCTGCCCAAGGGTTCGCCCCGTTCCCTCCGGAGATCCGGGTATCTCCGTCTTCCATGTCGTCGATCATCGACAGGGCGAGGGTCTCCCCGGGCAGCACCGCGAGGATCTCGCATGGATCCCCCGCACCGCCGCCACCGCTCTCGGCCGCTGAGCCCGCTGCGCCACCGCCTCCGGAGATCTGGTCCTCGGGCTCGTAGACCTTGTCGAAGCCGAAGAGCTGCGCACATCCGAGCCCGAGCAGCGCCATGGCACATCCGCCGGCGCACCGAACGAAAGCCAGCATCGTCTTCATTTTCATGTGAAATTTCGAGAGGTTTTGGTCGCGGAGGATACGAGGTTGGCCGCCGAAATGGAATGATGCCCCCATCAAGTCACACGGCTGTCACCGATCAGTCAGCGCGCGACCACCGGCCATTCCGCCGTGCGATGGCGCAGACCGACGGAGCGCGCCCTGGATCTTTACTGGAACACTGTAAATCGCGCTTCGATCCGTCAGTTCCTGAGTGCAGGCGTCGCGTACGCTGGTGTATAAGTTCGCCTGCTGGTGGAACCCATGTCGCTGAGTCTGGACGACGGGATGCTGTTTGCTGGCAGGTACCGCGTGGTGCGCGGAATCGCCAGCGGCGCGATGGGCGCGGTCTACGAGGTTCTGCACATCGAGACGGAGCGCCGGCGGGCGCTCAAAGTGATGCACTCGCACCTCGCCGGCAACCCCGATTTCCAGGCCCGGTTCAAGCTGGAGGCGCGGGTCGCCGCGCGCATCGAGAGCGACCACATCGTGGAGGTGTTCGACGCCGGGATCGACGCCGAGACCGGCAAGCCGTTCCTCGTGATGGAGCTGCTCCGCGGCACGCTGCTCGACGAGCGCCTCCGCCACGCCGGGCGCCTGCCGCCGGAAGAGGCCGTCGCCTTCCTGCGCCAGACCGCCATCGCCCTCGACAAGACACACGCCGCCGGGGTCGTCCACCGCGACCTCAAGCCCGCCAACCTCTTCCTGGCCGAGACCGACGACGGCGCGCCCCGGATCAAGGTGCTCGATTTCGGCATTGCCAAGCTCGTCGTCGAAACGGCGACGGACTCGGCGGCGACCGCGATCCTCGGCACGCCGCTCTACATGGCGCCCGAGCAATTCAGCGGCGAGTCGGTCTCGCGGGCTGCCGACATCTTCGCCCTCGGCATGATCGCGTACACGCTCCTCGTCGGCAAGGCGTACTGGCTGAACGACAGGCGGAAGTACGACAGTGCGCTCGCTTTCGCGGCGCTCGCCGTGAACGGTCCGCAGGAGCCCGCGTCCGCGCGCGCGGACACCGAGGGGGTGAAGCTGCCTCCGGGCTTCGACGCCTGGTTCGCCAAGGTGACGGCCCGCGCCCCCGAGGCGCGCTTCGCCGCCGCTTCGGCCGCGGTCGAGGCGCTCGCCGAGGTCTTCGACCTGCCCGCCGCGCCGGTGCGATCGTCGCGCCTGCTCCCCCCGGAGGCGCCGAGTGGACATGGACCCCTGAGCTCCCGCTCCTTGTCGCTGCAGAGCGATGTCCAGCTCCCGACCGCGGCCGTGGTGACCGCGCTGCCCCCCACGAAGCAACGGAGCCGAGCCGCGATCACCGTCGCGGTGCTCGTCCTCCTCGGCGGCGGCGTTGGCGCCTTCGCCTCACTGAGCCGCGGCGCGCTCCCCGCCGGCGGGAGCGCGGAGCCCGCGCAGACCGCGGGGGACGCGCGCTCGCCCGCCTCCGCGCCCCCTGAAGTCCATCCGACGCCGCCTCTCCCCGACGCCTCGGCGACAGCCACAGCGCCGGGCGTCGCGACGCCCGCTCCCGCGGCCTCCGTGCCGCCGGGCAAGGGCAGCCGCGCGCTCGCCCCCGCGACGGGGGCGGTGATCGCGTCGCCGCCGCCAGCGCTCGGCTCACGGCGCAGGCTCGCGCCAGCCCCGTCGGCCGCAGAGCCGAGCCCTGAGCTGCTGTACAAGCCGGACTGAGCACGATGGCAGGGCGGACACTTCTTTGCCAGGAGCGAGCGGGAACGATGGTATTTGGCGGCTCACGCATGCGCTTCTCCTGGTTCCGGTCCATCTGCCTCGGCGTGCTGGGCGTCGCCGTCGCGGCGCCGGCCAGCGCGCAGGCGCTCGCCGTCGCGGAGTCGCACTTCGACCGCGGGCTCGCCGACATGCTGGCAGGCCGGTACGAGACCGGCTGCCCTGCCCTCGCCGAAAGCCAGCGCCTCGATCCTCGCCCGGGGCGGCTATTCACGCTCGCCGAGTGCGAGGCCAAATGGGGGCGTATCGCGACCGCGGTCGCGCGCTACAACGACTATCTCGCGATGGTTGATCGCATGAGTGAGGCCGAGCGGGTCAAGCAGTCGGTGCGACACAAGATCGCGCTCGGGCAGCGCAGCGCGCTCGCGCCGCTCGTGCCGCAGCTCACGCTGTCGCTGCCGCCGGGCGCGCCGGCGGGGACGCGCGTGCAGTGCGACGGCATGGCGCTGGAGCAACCCTCGCTCGGCGTCGCGCTCCCCGTCGATCCCGGAGAGCACGTCGTGACGACGCAGGCGCCGGGAGGGGCCGTGACCGAGACGCGATTCACGATCGACCGGTCGGAGTCGAGGGCGATCGTGCTCGAGGTGAAGCCCCCGGCGGGCGCCAAGCCGCCGCGCGCCGAACCGCCGGCGCCAGCACCGGCGCCGGATCAGGGGCCCAGCGGCCTGCGGGTGGTCACCTATGTGGCGGGCGGGCTCGGCGTGGCCGGGCTGATCGTCGGATCGGTGACCGGGTGGATGGCGCTCGACGCGAGCGGCGTCGCGGCCGAGAACTGCAGGGACGTGAGCCCCGACCGGGCGCGATGCAAGCCCGACGGGATCGAGGCTGGCAACCGCGCGAAGCAGCTTGGGCTGGTGAGCACGGTCGGCTTCGGCGCCGGCGTGGCGCTCGCCGGCGCGTCGGCGCTGGTCTTCCTGCTGGAGCCGTCCCCGCGCCGCCAGCCGGCGTCCGAGGTGAGCTGGGAGCTGACGGCGGGCCAGGCCGGTGGCGGCGTCGTGGTGCGTAGCCGCTGGTGACGCGGCTCGCGCGCGCCGCCGCGAGCCCATGAGCCGCCCAGCACGCCACGCCCGGGATACTGGGTGATCGCTGCGTGGAGCTGTGTACAAGGCTCGTTTGCGATTGTCATAAGTCCGGGTGCACCGTCGAGCTGCGCGGCGCGGTCAACTTCGATGTTGCCGTCGACCAGCTGAAGGCGGACGGCGACATGGCGCTCGAGGGCGCTACCCCGCACGGACAAGCACGAGGGCGTCGGACAGGATCCAGAGCCCGAGGCCGATCAAGACGAACGGCAGCGCCGCACGGCCGGAACGCCGGATGCGCGTGCCCAGGATCGGGTGGTTGACAAGGCGGTGCCCGAGCGCGCAAAAGGCGCCGGTCATGACCGCGAACACGGCCGCATGAAGCGGGATGTGCGCAGGGGATCTGGAGAACAGCGGGATATAAACGCCGAGGTTGTCCCCGCCGTTCGCGAGGGTCACGCTCGCCACGGCGATCACCTTGAAGCGCGACGCGCTGCCATGGGGCTCGCGCGCGCTGTCTGCTAAGTCCGCTCTGTCCGCCACGCCTGCTTCCCTGGCCCTGGAGCCCCGCCGAAGCGCCCAGAGGCCTCTCAGGCCGAGCGCGAGGGGGGCCAGGCCGAGCAGGCCGATCCATCCGTCCGGCACGCGGACCGCGAGCAGCGCACACGCGACGCTCGCGATCACGAGCGCCGCGTTGCCGAGGAACTGGCCGGCCACCACCTGAGCGGGGGTAAAGCCTGGATCCGCGAAGAAGGCCGAGAGAAGGAGGATGTCATCGATGTTCGTGGACACGAACACGACCACGCTCACCCCGAGAATCGGAAGGATCTGCTCCATGGCGCGCCCGCGGACCTACCACCTCCCGCGGCTCGCGTCCGCTCGGGGGGGGCGCAGGCGCCGCGGGCGCCGCTCCGAACCGGCCGACGCCGGAGCCCACCCGGGCCTGCCGGGGTAGACCGTAATCACCGGAGCGACGGCGCGTCTGCGCAGGCGACAGGAGACGAGCCACGAGCTCGTGTAAGGAGAAGCCATGGCGACGATTCCCCAGCCCGTGCAGCCGACCAGCGCGAAGGCCACGCCCGCCGCGCAGGGCGCCCGGACGGAGCTTCCGGTGCAGGGCATGACCTGCGCGGCGTGCGTGCGCCGCGTCGAGAAGGCGCTGCGCGCCGCGCCCGGCGTCCAGGATGCGGCCGTGAACCTGGTGACCCGGCGCGCGACGATCACCTACGACGCGCAGGCGACAACGCCGGCCGCGCTCGCCAGCGCCATCGTGGAGGCGGGGTACGAGGTGCCCGAGGTCCCCCCGGCGGCCAGCGTGCATGAAGCCGCGCCGATCACCGGCCTCGCCGCAGCCCCGCAGGCGGACGGCGTCCCCGCAAGCCCGACGAGCGCCGGCGTCCACGCGGCCTTCACGGCGCCGGAGCGCCCGGCGGCGACGGCGGACGCCCCACCGCAGCGCCCGCAGTCGAGCGCGGCCGAGCGCGCCGCCGCCATGGACGCGGCCGAGCAGAAGGAGCAGCGGACGCTCCGGCGCGACGTCGCGATCGCCGCGCTGCTCACCGCGCCGCTGCTCGCCGTGGCCATGTCCCACGGCGCGATCCCGGCGCTCGAAGGCGCCTCCGCGCGCTGGCTCTCGCTCGCGCTCGCGACGATCGTGGTCTTCGGGCCGGGGCGCCGGTTCTTTCGCCTTGCCTGGAGCGCGCTCCGGCACCGCGCCGCGGACATGAACACCCTCGTGAGCCTCGGGACCGGCGCCGCCTGGCTCTACTCGACCGCCGCGGTCGCGGCCCCCGGCCTCTTCCCGCACGCCGAGCACGGCCACGCGCCGCCCGTCTACTTCGAGGCCGCGGCCGCGATCGTCACCTTCGTGCTGCTCGGCAAGCTCCTCGAGACGCGCGCACGGAAGCGGCTCGCCGACGCGGTGCGCGGGCTCGTGGCGCTCCAGCCGAAGACCGCGCGGCGCGTCCGCGGCGACGCCGAGGACGAGGTGCCCGCCTCGTCGCTCGCCCCGGGCGACCTCGTGCGGGTGCGGCCCGGCGAGCGCATCGCGACCGACGGCGAGGTGGTCGACGGCGCGTCCGCTGTCGACGAGGCGATGCTCACCGGCGAGAGCATGCCCATCGACAAGACGGCGGGCTCGGCCGTGCTCGGCGGGACGCTCAACCAGAGCGGCGCCCTCGTCTTCCGCGTCACGAAGACCGGCGCGGACACCGCGCTCGCGCGCATCGTCGAGGCCGTCGAGCAGGCGCAGGGGTCGCGCGCGCCGATCGCGCGCCTCGCCGACGTGGTGAGCGGCGTCTTCGTGCCCGTCGTCCTCGGCGTCGCGTCGCTCGCCTTCGCCGCGTGGCTCGCGATCGATCCCACCGCCGCGGGGCTCGCCACGGCGGTCGAGCGGTTCGTCGCCGTGCTCGTGATCGCCTGCCCGTGCGCGCTCGGGCTGGCCACGCCGGCCGCCGTGGCCGTCGGGACAGGGCGCGGCGCGGAGCTCGGCGTCCTCGTCAAGGGCGGCGCGGCGCTCGAGGCCGCGAGCCGCGTCGACACGGTGCTGCTCGACAAGACCGGGACCCTGACCTCGGGTCGGCCCGAGCTCACGGACGTCGTGGACCTCGCGGGTCACGGCGAGGCGGCGCTCCTCGGCCTCGTGGCGGCCGCCGAGCGCGAGAGCGAGCACCCGGTCGCGCGGGCGATCGTCGAGGGCGCCCGCGGCCGCGGGGTCGGCATGGCGCCGGCCTCGGCGTTCCGCGCGGAGATCGGCCACGGCATCGAGGCGCGCGTCTCGGGGCGCCTCGTCCGCATCGGGACCGCGGCGTGGCTCCAGCGGGCGGGCGTCGACACGGTCGCGCTGGAGACCGATGCCGATCGCCTGGCCGCGCTGGGCCGCACGCCGTCGTTCGTGGCCGTCGACGGGCGGCTCGCGGGCCTCGTCGCGGTCGCCGATCGGCCCACCGAGGAGGCGCGCCGCGCCGTCGCGGCCATGGCCGAGCTCGGCGTCGAGGTGGCGATGGTGACCGGCGATCGGGCGGGCGCCGCGCGCGCCGTCGCCGAGGAGCTCGGCATCCGCGCCGTGTTTGCGGAGGTGAGACCCGAGGACAAGGCGAGGATCGTCCGCGAGCAGCGGGCCGCCGGCCGCAGGGTGGCCATGGTCGGCGACGGCATCAACGACGCGCCCGCGCTCGCCGGCGCGGACGTGGGGATCGCCCTGGGCAGCGGCACGGACATCGCCGTCGCGTCCGCGGACGTGGCGCTGATCCGCGGCGGGATCGCGGGCCTGCCCGTGGCGCTCGGGCTCGCCCGCGCCACGCTGCGGACGATCCGGCAAAACCTGTTCTGGGCGTTCATCTACAACGTGATCGGCGTTCCGATCGCGGCGGGCCTGCTCTACCCGCTCACCGGATGGCTCCTGTCGCCCGTCCTCGCGAGCGCGGCGATGTCGCTGTCGAGCGTTTCGGTGCTCGCCAACTCCCTCCGGCTACGCGCGTTCGGCCGGCCGTAGACCGGCACGCGCGGGCGCTGGCGGGCACAAGCAGGAGCGGCGCGTCTCTGTCACCTTTGCAGCCCAACGCGGTAAGCAAGAAGCCGACGAGCAGCGCGCTCATCGCGCTGATATCCCGAGCAGCCGGCTCTTCGCCCCAGCGAGGCGCTCGGCCCCGGTGCATCGCTCCACGTCACGGCCGCTCGCAGAGCGGCTACCCGGCGCCCGGCGAGTGAATGATCGGAGCCACGGATGCACCGAAGCATTCAAAAATACGGAGGATCCATGCGAGCTTACCGCCATCACATTGGCACAGCCATTGCTTTTGCCCTGTCCCTCTCGGCCCACGCGGCCGATGCCGCGGTCACCGTCGGGCTCATCGAGCCGACCAATGCGATCATCGCGGGCAGCACGATCCCGGTGCACGCAACGGCGTCGTCCCCCGAGGACATCTACTATGTCGAGGCGGAGCTCGAAGGGCTCACCATCGAGCTCACGCCGACGGAAGGGGGTCATTTCCAGGGAGCGTTCGACCTCGGCGAGCTCGCGGGCGAGCTCGCCTATGGGCCCCACGTCGTGACGGTCCACGCGTACAGCACGCTTGGCGAGGTGGCGAGCGCGCAGGGCACCGTGCACCGGTACGCGCCTCTGACGCTCGGATGGAACGCGCTCGCGCACGACACCCTCACGGACGGCTGGCGCTTCGCCGCGAAGTGCGTCCCGACGCCGCCGTACGTGTGCCAGAGCCTCCAGGCGACGTTCCGCAGCGCCGAAGGACAACAGGTCACCCTTTCGGCGCACAACCCGCAGCCCGTGCCGGGGCACCTCTACCTCAAGGAAGAGCAGGCCTGGTATGGCTACCAGATCCCGTCGGGCAGAGCGTACACGCTGACCCTCGAGGCCAGCGACGGCGTGGGCCCCACCGTCACGAAGACCATCGGCCCCATCTACGTCGAGCGGAGCCCGAGGCTCACCGCCGTCCAGCGCGCGCCAGGCACCATCCTCGATTTCGACGCCGCGCGGATCCTCTTCCGGGACCCGTACCAGCGCCTCGGGATCTTCGACCGCGCCACGCAGCAGGTGACGTGGGTCGCGACCATCCCGCAAGGAGATCTGCCGATCAGCGAGGTCTACGGGGCGCTCACGCCGTCCGGGTCCGTACACCAGTCGACGACGGGCCACATCCTCGCCTGGGTCAACGGCGCCCGGCGCACCATCACCAGCGCGGCGCGCCTCGACGCGGTGAACGGCGACAACATCGTGTGGACGACGAACAGCGACGACTGGGCCGTCGCTAACTCGCTGTCGGCGGGGACGAACAGGACCCTCTGGCGCGTCGACGGGAGCAGATCGCCGTTCCAGGCCGACATCACGCCTTCCGGCGGCGTCTATTTCGGCACCTACGAGGATGCCGCCATCGTCGGGCCGAGCAGGGTGCGCCTCGGCGATCATGCGGGCAACCTGCAGCGGCCGATCACCGACGGGACGAACGTCGCCGGCCGGTGGTGGGACGGCATGACGAGCTCGAGCTACCTGTACACGGCGGAGGGAGAGGAGGTGTTCCTTGGCGACTCGATCACCGGCACCTCGGCCGGGCTGCTGGTTCACGCGGGCCACGCCGCCTTCCTGAAGAGCGACGGCGCCGTCAACCAGGTCTGGCTGCGGACCCCCGACGGCGAGCAGCATCAGATCAGCGATTTCACGACGTCGAGCCAGTTCGATCAGGTGAAGCTCCGGGTCGGCCACGACGGCATCAGCGACACGGGCGAGGTCCTCTTCCTGAACGGCGGCAAGCGCTATCTCGGCCGGGCGGGGGGCGCGCCCGAGAGCATCGGCTCGTCCCTCGGGCACGGTCGCTGGCTCGACGGGAGCTGGTATGTGACCATCGGGAACACGATCCTCCAGGTCTCGAGCGCACAAGGCGCCGTCGCGCGCCTCGCCGCGCCGGGGAACGCGGAGTTCGCGCCGGAAGAGGGCCTGGGCGGCGAGCGCGAGGTGCTGTCCACCTCGTCCGCCGTGGACGAGGTGCTCGATGAGCCCATGTGGGCTCGGGATCTGCACGAGCCGGACGCGCTGCCGGCGTCGGCCGACGCGGACACGGACGGCGGCTTCGCGCCGGCCGCGGCCGGGTGCAGCGCCTCTGGCCCGGCGGGCTCCGCGGGCAGCGCCGCCGCGCTCGCGGCGGCGGTCGCGGGCCTCGTGCTCGGGCGACGGCGGCGCGCGCGGTCGTAGCGGCGCCGCGCTCCTCCACCCGGCCCGGTCGACCTCGATCGGGCCGGGGCGCCGCGCTCCTCTCGGGCCGGCCTCGTCGCGGCCCCATCCTCGAGGCCGCTCCGCCCGTCATCGGCCCATCACTCGGCGACGACGATCTGCCATCGCTGCTCCTCGCCGCCGCCCCCCCGCTGCTCGATCGCGGCGGCGTCCTCGGTGGAGCCCTGGTAGACCCCGATCAGCTTGCCGCTCTTCTTGTTCCTGATCTGGAAATCACCGCCGCCCAGATCGATGAACAGCCACGCCTGGTTGTCGCCGTCATGGTTCTCCCATTGCACCAGCGCGACCCCGTCGCTCGTCGACTCGTCAGGGACATCGAGCACCTTGCCGCTCTTGACGTTGGTCAGCCGGAAGTAGCCCGAGCCATTGTAGTTGAAGCTCCACTTCTGGCTGTCTCCGCCCCTATCCGCGTTCTGGACGACGTCCGCCCCGTCCTCGCCCGACGCGCCGACGACATCCATCACCTTGCCGCTCTTCTTGTTGACGAGCTTGAAATTGTTCGTCGCTCCGGCGACGGCGCCGGCCGACGTGTCGATGGTCAGCGTGTTGTTCCAGCGCATGCTCATGGTGGTGTCCGACGGGAAGGAGATCGGCTGCCAGACGTACGTCGAGTTGTTGACCGGTCCGCTCCAGGCCCCTGCCCACCGGTCTCCCATGTACAGGTAGGCCGTCCCGGAGCTGCCCTGGACCGGCAGCACGTAGGTCGACTGGGAGTGGTAGGTCGTGCCGTCACCGACGTTGGTCATCGCCGACCAGCCCCTGTCGAGAGAGCGGGACGTCGCGTATTTCGCCTGGTTGGGCGACCAGCCCGTGGCGCCTGAGGTCAGCAGGAAATAGGTGCCGTTCCGCTTGAACAGCGCCGGCGCCTCCCGGTGCCCGCCGGGGAAGAGCGTGGCGGAGAGGCGGGCGATGGACAGGTAGTCGGGGGCCAGCTCGTAGAGGTTGAGATCGTAGTTCTCGTTCGTGGCGGAGATGAAATAGGCCTTGGCGTCGTCATCGACGAAGAGCCCGCAGTCGCGGGACATGTACCCGGGCTTGCCGTGATCGGTCACCCCGCTGCCGGCGAGCGGCCGGAAGCTGCCGTGATACGTGTAGTCGCCGTCCACGGTGCTCGAGCTCGCGACCGCGGCGCGGGCCTCGCCGTAGTTCACCCCGTTCTCCCAGTGCATCCACATCACGAATCTGTTCGTGGACGCGTTGTAGACCACCTTCGGGCGCTCGATGTTGGCCGGATCGAGGTCCTTGTCCGAGTCCATCGTCAAGACATGGTTCCTGAACTCCCAGCGCCGCAGATCGGTCGAGCGATAGCAGGAGACGGCATAGAACGTCCCGTCCGGGTTCCGGTTCTCTCCGAACCAGTAATAATGGTCGCCCACCCGGATCACCCCTCCCCCGTGCGCCTGGATGGGTTTGCCCGAGGTGTCGGCCCACTGGATCCCATTGACCAGGGGGCCGACCGCCGGCGGCAGCTCCGGTCCCCCACCCTCGCCAGGCGCCCCGCCGCCGCCGGACGCCGAGCCGACAGACACGCCGGAGGTGCCCGGCGCCCCGCCCCCCGAAGCGCTGGAGGTGCCGGGCGCCCCGCCGCCGCCGGACGACGAACCCACGGACGTGCCGGGCGCCCCGCCGCCGCCGGACGACGAGCCCACCGACGCGCCGACCCCGGAAGCGCCGCCGCCGCCCTCCGATGAGCCCCCAGGGAGCTCTTCCGAGCCGGAAGCGCAAGACGCGACGCCGAGCCCCACGACCAGCAGGCCCATCACCGGAGACAAGGAACCGAGACGCATGACGCCCTCCAGAAAGAGCGAGATCTCGGTGCCTTCAACCGGACGAGTCAAGTCCTTCTCGCGCGCAGCGGCCTGGGTGATTTGATCCGCTCCCGTGCGATCTGCCAGCCTGCGCGCCGGGGAGATCTCGGCAGCGCGCTCGTGGCCCGATCAGGCCCGCGCCGCGGGGATCGCCGCCGCTCCGCGCGGGGCGGCGATCTTGTACCTGTCGCGGGCCCAGGCGGCGATCTCGGCGACCTGCCGCTCGACGGGGGTCGCCGACCAGCCGAAGGCCTCGCGGAAGCGCGCGTCGTCGATGACATAGGGCACGTCCCACTGGTACGCCATCTCGGCCACCTCCCGCATGAAGGGCGAGAACAGGCCGACCGCGCGCAGCAGGACGCGCGGGAGTCGCGCCACCTCGACCTCGACGCCAAGGGCGCGCCCGAGGCGCTGCGCGAGCGCCCGCGTGCTCTCGGCAGGCGCCGTCGGCAGGTGCCAGACATGGCCCATGGCCTCCTCCCGCTCGCCCAGCGTCACGAGGCCCCGCGCCACGTCCTCCACGTAGGTATACGAGTGAGGCATCTCGGGATCACCCATGCACTCCACGGCTTTTCCGGCGAGCGCGCGCGCGTAGAAACGGTCGCCCCACGCGGACAGCGGCACGTCGGCGCCGAAGAAGTCGCTGGCGCGCCCGATGGCCACGCGCACGTCGCCGCGGCGCTGGGCCGCGAGGCGCATCTCCTCGAGCTCGACGCGCAGCGCGCCCTTCCTGCTGCAAGGGCGGCGCGGCGAGTCCTCTCGCATGGCCCCGTCGGGCACGCCGTACATGTACAGGCAGTCGAGGGCCACGAGCTTCGCGCCCGCCTTGCTCGCGCCGTGCACCGCGCCGCGCGCGATGGGCAGGAGCTGCGTGGCCCAGAGGTGGTAGGGCGGGTTCATGCAATCGTAGACCACGCTCGCGCCGCGCGTGGCCTCCTCGGCAAAGGCGAGATCGGTGATGTCGCCGCACACCGACGTGAGCCCCGGCCGCTCCGGGGCCCGGCGGGTGCGCTGCACCAGGCGCACGCGATGGCCCTGCGCCAGCAAGAGAGCCGCGACCCGCGGGCCGATCTGGCCGGCGCCGAGCACGACGTGGAGGCGAGACGAGGGGCTGGGGGCGAGCGATGGGTTGTTCATGGGGGCCAAGATGGCCCTTGCAATCACGCAAGACAACGCCCAGAAACACAACACTTCACGGCAAAAATGCAAGACCTATCCGGGACGCGGGCCGCGCGTTGTGCGCGACCCGGGGCTCCCTGGGGCGGAGGCGTTAACCAACGCTTCGCGCCGCGTTGCTTCGCGCCGCGTTCTCCTACATCCGAACGTTCACGTTGGTGACCGATGGTGGGGTGGAGGGGGGCGGGCTTCGTGCCCCGAGCGTGACGAACGAGCCTGGTTAACGCCTGTGGGCTCCCTGGAGGAGGGTCCTCAGGGAGCCCGTGTGTGCCGAGCCGAGCTGGCTACGTCAGGCTGGGAAGCGCGCCGGTGCTGTACTGCGGGTCGCCGAAGGTCTTGTCGTCGGTCCCCATCGCGTTCGCGATCGTGACGAGAAGATCGTTGTGCTGGCGGGCAGAGCCGCCGTTCGCCAGATAGTCCACGAAGCGGCCGGTGCGGAAGACCCCGCCCGCGCTGCCGGCGAGCAAGAACGGGATGTTCGTGAGCGCGTGCTGCCTCGACTCGCCGATCTCGGTGACCCACAGGACGACGGTGTTGTCGAGGAGCGTGCGATCCCCTTCCGCGTACGAGTCGAGCTTACCGAGCAGGTAGGCGAGCTGCTCCGCGAACCACGTGTGGATCTTCATGTACTTCTCGTCGCCCGCCGCGTTCCACTCGTGGGAGATGGCATGGTGATTCTGCGTGAGACCGAGGAACGGGTAGAGGTGCTCGCTCTCGGCGTACGACCACTGGATCGTGGCGACCCGCGTGAGGTCGCACGCGAGCGCCGCGGCCATCATATCCATCTGGAGCTTGCCGATGGCCGGCATGTTGTCGTCCTTCGAGAGGTCGATGCGGTCGCCGAGCGCTGGGGCCTGGCAGCTCGTCGTCGGGGTGCCGCCGCCGCCGGTCGAGGAGCCGCCGCCGGCCAGGCGCGCCTCGATGTCCCGGATCGACTGCAGGTGCGAGTCGAGCTTGAGGCGATCTTCCTTGCCGATGCGAGGCCGCACGTCGGCGATGTCCTCGCGGAGGAGATCGAACACGGTCCGCCGCTGCGCGCGGAGCCGATCCAGCGCGGTGGACCCGCCAGGGTCCTGGCCCTGGCCAGGCACCGTGGCCCCGAAGAGCTGCTGGAACGTGTCGTAAGGGTCCTCGCGGGGGGGGATGGGCTGGTCCGGCCCGGCGTAGCTGAGCCGACCGCGCACCTCCGCGTCACGGACCTGGACGCCGAGCTCCAGGGTCCGGAACAGCGTGCTCGGCTGCAGCTTGTTCGCGATGTGCTGATCGAGCGAGATCCCCGACGACCAGCCTGCGTTGGTGGACATGAAGCTCTTGAAGTTGCCCTTGAGCAGCGCCCGCCCCGTCAAGAGGCCCCCGATGCCCCGAGCGTGCTCGGAGCCGATGTTCGAGTTGACCACGACGTTCATGTTGACCCCGCGCAGCGGGATAATCTTCGACTTGAACGGCGAGAGCGGCTGGAGCAGCGGGCTCAGCGTGAAGTTGGTCTCGGTCCCCGTGGGCATCCATTTCGACTCCATGGTGCCGTTCGGCGTATAGAACACCACGAAGCGCTTGGGCGCGGTGGCCTCTTGCCCGCGGGCCAGCTCGGAGTTCAGCAGCGGAATCGTCGCCGTCGCCGCCAGCGCGCCCTGGAGCATCCGCCGTCGAGAGATCATTCGCGGTCTCATGTCACTCCTCCTCTGCGATCGCGCTGCGGTACAGGAACGCGTCGGTCTGCGTCGTCGCCACGATGAGCTCCACGAGGTCGCCCTCCGAACCGTGGAACCCTGCGCGCAGCCCGTCGAGCGAGCACTCGTCGTCGATGTTCTCGAAGCGGCCCGCCGTGTAGCGGAACCATTGCGTCGCGAGGCACTCGCGGACCTGCACGCTCCCGGCGAGCTTCTCCGCCAGCTGGCGAACGCCGACGAACGGGCCGTCCATGTCATCGGACAGGACCATCTCCCCGGAGACGTCGATGACCTGCCCGCCCTCCTCGGTGCGGTACGCGCCCACGGCGTCGAAGTTCTCGAACGCGAAGCCGATCGGATCCATCAGCTGATGGCAGCCGGCGCACCTGGCATTGGAGGCGTGCTGGTTGAACCGTTCACGCGCTGTAACGCCCTCCTCGCCGGTGGGCGGCGTGAGGTCGACGTCGTCAGGAGGAGGCGGCGGATCCTGGCACATGAACTTCGCGCGGATGGCCTTGCCGCGCAGCACCGGAGAGGTCTGATCGGGGTGCGCGTGGACGGCCAGGAACGCGGGCTGCGTGAGCACCCCCGCGCGCTGGTCCGGCGGGAGCTCCACGAGCTGGGGTGTGGTCGAGCCGGGCGGGACCGTCACGCCGTAGAGCTCGGCGACGGACTCGGTGGCAAAGCCGACGGGCAGCGTGAGCAGGCTCGAGAGCTTGTGGTCCCCGGACCACAGCACGTGCTCGACGAACGCGGGAGTCTCGGCGCGAATCCCCGCGACGAGCTCGTCGTCGTACCCGGGGAACTGGCTCTCCTCCTTGACGATGGTCTCGAGCTTCCCGAGGTTGAGCCATTGCTTGTAGAACTCCGTGATGGCCCGGCGCGCCCGCGGGTGCTCCAGCATCTGGCGGGTTCGCTCGGCGAGCTGCTCGCGGGTATCGAGCAGGCCCGCCTCGGCGGCATCGAGCAGCTCGTCGTCGGGGCCGGACGCCCAGACGAGGTACGACAGGCGCGACGCCATCTCGTACGGGTCGAGGCGCACCCGCGACGAGGAGGCATCGAGATCGTGACGCAGCTCCAGGCGGAACAGGAATTTCGGCGATTGCAGCGCGGCCCGGATGACGACCTCGATGCCCTCACGGAACGACCCGTCCGTGCGTCCCGCGGCGTAGGCGCGCATCAGCCGGTCGACGTCCGACGTCGCGAGCGGCCGACGGTACGCGCGACGGCCGAAGTCCTGGACGAATTGCCGCGCGCACGCCTCCTCCTGGGTGACTTGCCCCTCGACCGCGGCCGGATCACACGGCACGAGCTTCGACAGATCGCCCGCAACGGCCTCGGTCGCGAGCGCCTCGGCAGCCAGGAGGTACTTCTCCGCGTGCAGCGCAGACACGGTCAGCACCGTCGCGTTGTTGTTGAAACCGCCGGCGATCTCATCCGGGGGGAATTGATCGGCAGGGGTGAGGGACGTTCCGAGGAGATCTCGGACCGTGTTGTTGTATTCGAATCGCGTCAAACGCCGCTGCGGAGCGAGGATCCGCTCGGCGCCGCACACCGGGGGATCTCCTTGTCCGGACGTCGAGCCGTCCTCCCCGGAGCTGGAGCCGGAGCCAGAGCCGGAGCCCGCCGCTCCGATCTGCCCGTTACCGCACCCGGCTACGGCCGTCAGCGCGAGCGTCGCTATGAGCGCGTGACCGGCTCGCCAGCGACGATATCCTAAGTCAGCCATACCGTGACCTCCTACCGTCGGTCACAACCTACGGTGAAGCCTCGGCAGACGTCAAGCGCTGCTCCCACCAATCCACAGCGCAAGACGCCCACGTTCAATGGCCGGACAGCGGTCAACAACGGACCATCGGCTGGCGAAGTCTGATACTGCCCGAAGACTCCACTCCCGTCATATTATGGATCGACTGGCCGTCACTTGACGCGGCACGCGCCGCGTCAGCCCAGCAGAACCGGGCGCACTACGGCCTGGGCAGCGAGGCGAGAGCGCGACTCCGTCGCACCTCTCCAGGCCACCCACGCCGCGCACACGAGTAGTCATTGGAAGAATTCCCGCTCCGGCGCGTATTGATCACGAACCGCCGAAAGCTCTCCGATTTCGACCAGCGACGTCGCGCGCGCCGCGCCTAGAGGCGTCACGGCGCGGGGGAGATATCGCAGATCACCTGGGGCGCCTCGTGCCCGTAGACGACGCGCAGGCTCGGGTGGGCGCGGACGAGCTCGCGCAGGCGCTCCAGGCTCCGCTGTCCCACGGCCTCGTCGCTCGCCGAGGGGCCGCGCGGGCCGATGCCGCGCTCGAACGCCCAGGCGTAATGCGACGCATCGCCGATGAGCAGCACCGGGCCGGACTCGGCGTTGACCACGAACGAGACGTGACCGCGCGAGTGGCCAGGCGTCGGGAGCGCCCAGAGCGCGCCGTCGCCCCACACGTCGATGGCCCGGTCGAACGGCGGCATGGGGACGCCGCGCGCGAACGAGAGCTCCGAGAGCGTCGCTCCCTCGGCGAAGTGCCCGTAGCCCAGGTGCCCCGCGAGATCGTCGGCCTCGCCCTCGCCGGTCACGATCTCGACGTCGCGGGGGAGCTCGCCGAGGCCGGCGGTGTGATCGCCATGAACGTGGGTCAGGTAGACCTGGCGCGGGCGCGAGCCGAAGCGCGCGAGCTGAGCACCGAGCGAGCGCCCCGCAGGGAGCGTGAACCGCGTGCCCATCGCCCGGTGCAGCCAGCTCACCGGCGCGCGGATGTCGCCGAACGGCTCGCGCTCGAACGGGGCGGAGAGGCCGGCGTCGATCAGCACGTCGCCGCGCGCGGGATGGCGGACGAGGTGCGCGTAGATCGGCAGCGGTTCGTGCTCGCGGGCGCGATCGAACGCGACGTGGTCGCTGCGGAGCAACATCGAGCGGGCGCCGCCGACCTCGCCCGTCTCCAGGGTACACAGGCGCACGCGCTGGCCGCGCGCGAACACGTCCTCCCACGCGGAGGCGCGCTGCGGGGGCACGGCGAGCTCCACGCGTGGGAGCTTCGATGGGCTGCCAAGGCCGGCCCAGATCACGAGCGCCGCTCCGAGCGCAACGACGGCGCCGAGCCCGGCGCCGATCCGGCGAAGCCACGGGCGGATGGACGTGGAGAGCCGGCGAGGCACGATCGGCGGCTCGGGCGGCGTCAGAGAAGGAGCTTCATCGAGCGGGACATCACGCATGCCTCGGTTGTACGGCGCGCGGTCGCACGCGGGTCATGCTTCGGCGTGATGCCTGGTATGTCGTGAAGGATATGATCCGGCGATGCGGATCGAGGACGTCGACTTCAACGGGCTGCGCGCGCTCCACCACCTGCTCGAGACGCGGAGCGTGACGCAGGCGGCGCGGCGCCTCGGCACGACGCAGCCCAACATGAGCCGCTCGCTCGCGCGGCTCCGAGAGGTCTTCGGCGATCCCTTGTTCGTGTCCACCGGCCGCGCCCTCGAGCCGACGCCCATGGCGCTCGCGCTCCAGCCCGACGTGGAGCGCGCCCTGTCGGCGCTGCGCACGGTCTTCGATCCCATGGTCCGCCAGAAGCGCGAGGACGAGCCGTTTCCGCTGCGCGTGGCGACGTCGGACTACGGCACCCTGGTCGTGCTGAGGCCGTGGCTCGCGCAGCAGGCCAAGGCGCGGCGGATGACGACGCTGCGCGTCGTCCAGCCCTCGCTGGAGACGATCGGCGCTCTCGAGCGCGGGGAGGTCGACCTGGCGCTCGTCCCGCGGGTGGACATCGACGGGCTGGAGCAGTTCGTGTTCCGCCCCATCGTCGATGACGAACACGTGGTCGTGACGCGGCGTGGGCACCCGCTCACCCGCGGGCGCGCGACGTTCGAGCGGTACCTCGCGTGCGGGCACGTCGTCGTGGGCACCTCGCTGCCGGGGCTCTCGCCGGTGCAGCGGGCGATCGCGCGGCTCGAACGATCGCGGGACGTGCAGGCGCGCGTGCCGTCGCTGCTGCTCGCGCTCTCGCTGGCAGCGGAGACCGATCTCGTCGCTACCCTGCCCGCGCGCATCGTCCGCGCCTCGGGGCTGCCACTCACGACCCGACCGGTCCCCTTCGAGGTCGAGCCCTTCACGCTCCACATCGTGTTTCATCCACGCTGGACGACCGACCCGCGCCATCGCAGCATCCGGGAGAGCCTGATCTCCAGCTCCACCGCGAGAGGCCGCTCCAGGGCGTCCCCATGAGCCTCCAACGTTCGTGTGGATCGCGTTGCGGGCGCGATTCGACCGGAGCGCGCGATAGCGCCGCTCAGGCACTCCACGGCCTCCGTGCAGGTTCGACTCCGCACCTGCTATGCTGGCGCATGGGTCAACGCGTGGTCGCGGTGTTCGGCTGGTTTCTCGCCCTCCTGGTCGTTCCGTCCGGCTGCCATCCCCCGCCAACACGGGCTCCGGCCGCGCTGCCCGCGCGCGCGACTCCGAGCCATCACGCGACTCCGACCCCGCGCGATCCGTCGGCCGTGATTGACCCGGACGATGATGCCGGTATCGCCGCGGCGCTCGCCGGCCACGGGCTCGATGGATGGATGCACGGCGCGGCGCCTGCGTCCGGTCTCTTCGTATTCACCTACCGGCTCCCGCACGATTTCTTCCGTTACGCTGACTTTCCGATGATCCCGGGGTCGCCGGAGGTCGCGCGGGAGCTCGCCGGGCTCCAGCGGCATGACCGGCTGCGCGTGTTCGGCAGCCTCGAGAAGAAGGGCCCTCAGCGCCATGTCCGCGTGCGCCGCATCGAGGTGATCACGCGGTTCTCCTCCGGCGTGGACGCGCCGCCGTATGCACACGACACGACCACGCGCGCGGCGCTGCTCGGGGGGCGCGAGCTCGTGGGTCGTGTGCACGGCGTCGACGCCGAGGGCAAGATCCTCGTGGTCGAGCTCGCAGACAAGGTGGTCCCGGTCTTCGTGACCCGCCCGGAGCACGTCCGAGACCTGTGGCGCAATGACAAGATCCGGTTGCATTACGTGATCGCCGAGCGCCCCGATCGCCCGATCCACCTGCGGCTCGATCCGGCCGTCTCGAGGCCAATCGAGGTGCTGGAGCGCATGCAGGCCGGTCATGGCCGGCCGGTCGAGCTGGAGGGCGATCTCGTGCTCTTCCCGAGGAGCCCGCAGATAAAATTCGACATCTGGGCGCTGCGCGTCGTCGACAGGGATCGGGTGGAGCGCGAGTATACGCTCGTCAATTTCAGCGATCCGGAGCTCTTCAAGGCGATCCGCGACAAGCTCGCGCGGGGCTGGGCGGCGCACCCCGGCGCCCCGGTGGACGCGCGCAACAAGTTCATCAAACCAGGCCTGCGCGTGCGCGCGAGGGGCGTGCTCAACGTGATCTCGCCGGCGCAGGCCAATCCGCAGATCTTGCTGTCGTCGGAGGGGGCGGTCGAGGTGCTCGGAGCCCCGGGAGGGGGATCGCCGCCTCCTGTCGACCGATGAGGCGTCCCCGGGTCCCGCCGGTCCGTCCTGTGCATCATCCTGCGCATCATCCTGTGCATCAGCCAGGCCCGACCGCCTGACGGGCTCGATCACGGCGGTAGAAGGCAATCGCGCCTCCATTTTCTGCTTGCCCACGGTTTCCTCGGACCACACTATCTGCCGGGGGTGGGGCACCCGCACGCGCCGCCCCTCGGAGCGTCATCCTTTCGTATCTCGAGCGAGCGCCCCCTCCGGCTCGGGCCGCTCGCGGCGTTCGTCCGTCAGAGCCCAGGACGCTCCACGCGCCCGCTTCACTGCCCCGTGTCCCGACGGCCAAGCTCTCGATCGGAGGTGCGCCCTTGAAACCAGCGATCGTCCTACCGCTCGTCATCGTATCGTCGTGCCTCGCCTCCGCCGCTGCCGCCGCCGAGCAGGCGTGCGGTTACTCCAGCGCCGGCTGGAACGCGCCGAACGGCGCGGCCGTGTTCAGCGCCGGCTCGGGGCCGATCGGAGACGTCCTTAACGCCGTCGGCGAGTTCCGGACGCACTCGATGCTGTCGCATGGCCCCGGACGGTGGGTGACGCATGCCACCATGAAGCAGCCGCGCGAGAACTCCTGGCCCGAGGTGTGCAGCACGCCCATCGTATCGAACGATCTGCTCGATGGTTATCCCGGGCTCGCGCAGGTCAACCAGGGTGGGATCTACCGCTTCCTCTACGGGAGCGGCGGGATCGGCCCGGCCGCGCTGACGTATCAGGTCGGCGATCCCAAGCGGGCCGCGTCGATCGGCGAAACCATCTGGTGGGAGGTGCCCTACTACGCCGAGCGCTCGATCATCGACGGAGGGGTCGAGATCCCTCGGCTGAGCGTCCGCGGCGACCGGGTGCACTACTCGTTCTTCCAGTACCGCAACACCGAGGGCACGCCCACCGGCGGGCCGGCGTGGAACAACGGTATGGTCTGCTCCTCATTCCTGGCCTACGCGCACCATCTCGACGGCCAGGGCGCCATCCCCCCGTACACGTACAGCCACGCCAAGCTCGCCAGCGCGGCCAACGCCCTTCACGGCGGGGTGATGGACAGCTGCGAGAACAGCCTGGGGTTCTGGGGCTCGATCGGCACATCGATCGTCTGCCTCTCGGACGTCTGCGAGAAGGCCGCCAATCAGGTCGCGAACTGCATGGCCTCGCACGCATGCGACACCAGCAGCGGCAGCTTGTGGAGAGGAGTCCGAGACGACCCGAAGGCCGTCGCCGTGTCCATCAGCCCCGACCGCATCGGCGGCTGGAGCGGGCACCCCTGGGGGACCCAGGCCGGCGCGACCGTCTGGTCCGCCGATACGAACCACAACGTCCAGTGGAACTCCGGAGGCAATGTGTACGGGTGCTGGTACTGACGATCGCTCGAGCACGCTGACATGAGGAGCTCAGGCCATGAGGACCAGGATCGGTGCGCGTCGGTCGAAGGCGCAGTGGGTCGGCGTGGCGGCGCTCGCCGCCGCGCTCTGGCTCTGGGTCTGGTCGGTCCGCCCTCCCGAGGCGCCCGAGCCCGCCCGGGCAGCGCCGAAGGCGAGCGCGCCGGAGGCCCCGCCGAGCGCGAGACGCGCGGCGAGCGTCGCCGCGGCGAGCACGAGGGCGCCCGCGGAAGACCCGGCGCCCCGCATCGACGAGATCGAGGTCGAGAAGCCGGAGGTGTGCGCCGGCGAGGAGAACCTCATCACCGTGCGCGCCCATACCTCGAACGGTACAGATGAATACCTCCACAGCGTCATTGGCACGCGAACCGGATCGCGGGTGCCGCTCCGCATCTGGCCCGACACGGACGGTTCGTACGAGATGCCGACCATCGCCGTGTTCGGGCGGAACAACGTGGTGAGTCAGAGCGAGGTCCCGAGATACAAGGTCAAGGCCTGCAAGCCGGAGCGGATCGTCGTCATCACCCACAGGCTCCTGCCGAGCACCCCCGGTGACTACGAGCTCACGGCGCGGATCGTCGACGTCGGGGTCAAGGACAACCCCGACGCGAGGCCGTTCAAGCCCGCGAGTTATGCCTGGGTGTTCGACGACGGCGGCTCGGAGAAGACGAAGGCGCCGTTCGTGACCCACAGCTACGAGCGCCGGCCGCAAACCGCGCTCGTCTCCGAGTTTTTGATCCGGGTGGAGGTCCAGAGCGAAGCGGGCGAGAAGCTCGCCGGCCGTACCCTGCTCCAGATCCCGAACATGATGTTTCAGGACCTCGCCGAGCGAGGCATCGTGACCATCGCGGCGACGCCGACGCCCCGATTTCCCAAGCAGGACGGCGACGGCGTGGTCCGGCAGGCCTTCCGCTTGTGGCATCACCGCGACGCGCCGGTCCGGATCGATACCGTCACGGCGGTGCGGTACTACGCGGGAGCCTCGGACGCCTCACCGCGCGAGAAGGCGTCGCTCGGCCTGGTCGAGATCCCACCGGGGCAAGGGGTCGATGTGGAGGTGAGGCTCGACACGGTGCGTGAACCGGATGTCTTCACCATCACGTACTTTATCGAGGGGGAGACGGCCGAAGGGAACGCTGCGCGCGGGACGTTCTCGCTGATGAAGCCGCCGCCCGCGCCGACCAAGGAGTCGAGCACACCGGTCATGGAGCCCGTCCTCCTCGCGAAGATCAAGCGGGCGCGAGAGCTCCTCGCGCAGGAGTTCGTCACCGACGAGGACATCTGGCGGCTGGAGCGAGAGGGAAAGATGGCGGATCTCGACGTCTCGCCGCCGCGGACGACGGCGCCATAGCCCGATCCGAGCGCGACGCCATGCCCGCATCGCCCCCTCCGCTTCGGGGCTCGTGACCGGTCAGGCGCCGATGTCGATCGTGCCCTCGAAGCTCCGATCAACGTGGCTCGGCCCGCCGCGCGCCGTCGGCCGCGGCGGCGTCGGCGCGGTTCATCCGCTGGATGCAGAGCTTGAGGCCGGCGCGGAGGTTGCCCATCGTGATGATCCCCGAGAGATCGACCCCGAGCGCGATCATCGTCTGCGCCACGTTCGAGCGGATACCCGTGATCACGCCCTCCGCGCCGAGGAGCCGTATCGCGCGGACCATCTCGATGAGGTAGCTCGCCGTCTTCGTGTCGACGGCGTCGACCCCGGTCAGATCGAGTATCGCGAAGCGCGCCCCCTTGGTCGAGATCGCGTCGAGGAGGCTGTCCATCACCTCGGAGGTCCTCACGCTGTCGACGACGCCGACCATCGGGAGCGTCAGCACGCGATCCCAGACCTCGATGATGGGCGTCGACAGCGCGCGAATCACCTGCTGCTGGGCCTGGATCATGTCGAGCCTCGCCTGGAGCTCGACCTCCTTGCGCTTCATGTCCGTGATGTCGAACGTCACGGAGACCGCGCCGTTCGGCGCGCCGCGCTCGTCGAGGACGGGGAGCAGCCAGGACCGCCAGGTGACGCCGTGGGTCTCGACCTGGTTCTCCACCACCTCTCCCGCCAGCACGCGCCGCATCCCGTCCGCGGCCTCCGGGCTGGACCCGTAGAGGTCGAAGACGTTCTTGCCGATGAGCGCCCCAGGCTTCACGCCCGAGTTCTCGAGCCCCTTGCCGTCATGATGGGTGAAGACCCCATCGCGATCATACTTGCACGCGGCGATCGGGACGTGATCGAGGATGGAGCGCAGGATGATCGAGTCGTCCCGCGACGCGTCCGCCAGGCGGCCGCGGTCGGTCACGTCCTGCCCGATGAAGAGCCTGCGCACCACCTGGCCGTCGGCGCCGCGCATCGGCTCGTGCACCCACGCACACGCGACGACGCGCCCGTCCTTCCGCCGGTGCTCGGCGGAGAGCGGCGCGCCGCCCTGCCCGTCGCAGAGGCGTCGCCAGAGGTCGGCGTCGGCGCTGCGGAGCGCCGTGTCCGCGAGGCGGCGGCCAATCACCTCTTCCGCGGTATAACCCAGCAGCCGCTCCGCCCCGGCGCTCCACGCGGCGATCTCGAGAGACCCGACGTCGCCCGTGCACTCCACGGCGATGAACGGTCCGGTGAGGACCGCCTTCATGTAGCTCGTCGCGATCTCGAGCTCGTCCGGGCCGGCCACCTGGTCCATGCGCCGCACTGTACCGGGCACGTCCTCGGCATGTCGAGAAAAACGGCCGCGCCCGACGGTCAGCTCCCTCGCTTCATCGTGGCATCGATGAGCCCGTGCGGCTCGTCGACCGGCACGAAGATCTCGTTGTCGTTGGTGAGCCCGAAGGGTGCGAGATCGACGAGCAGGCAGTGCTTGTTGGGGAGCGAGAGGCTCACCTCGTCGATGGCAGGACAGGCGGCGAGCACCGCCTCCCCCAGGTCATGAATGGTGTGCTGCACCGAGAGGCTGTGTCGCGCTGCGAACGTCTCGATCAGGGCGCGGCGGGCGCGCTCCCACGTCGCCGTCGGCGCCGGGTCGCGGCCGGCCGTGCGCCAGCGGGCCACCATGAGCGTCGAGAGGATGCGGTCCCCGGTCTCCTTGAGCGTCGTGTACTCGTCGCGCGGGAAGCCCGAGAACGCCGAGCCGGCGGTCTTGAGGACGAGGAGGTCCGCGATGCCGGACGTGATCTCGACCGCGCCGGGAGCCGCGGAGATCTCCGCGGTCCGCCGCTCCCCAGCCGCGCGGAGGAAGGCGTGAGGGTGCGGCGCGCCGCCCGCGTCGACGCGAGACCAGACGTTCTCCGCGATAGCGACCCTCGCCCGCCGGGTGTGCGGCTTGCCGAGGAAGTGTTCGGCGAGCAGGACGCCGAAGTCCTCGATCGGCTCGACCGGGTGGCCCTTGGCGAGCGCGTACACGGTGTTCTTCATCGTGTCCGTGGGCAGCACCTTGCTGTTGTCACCCTTCGTGTAAGCGTCGTCGAACTCGCCCTCCAGCTGGACATCGACCTGGACGTCGGTGAGCTCGTGCCGCGCGCCCGCGCGGCGGACCTTCACGAGCCGCACCCTCGATTTGCCGTAGGCGTTCCGCACCAACGAGATTGACATCGTTCTTCAGCTCCCGCGCCGGGCGACGACGCTCTTTTGAGACGCGGGAGAGACGGTAGCTTGAAGCGCGACGCCGGCTCAAGCCTGGCGGGTCCCCTCGCCCTCGACCCGCGACGACGCTCCGGCGGCGGCCGCCCGCCGGAGCGTCGTCGGGCGGGCCCGTGCGATATGGCGCGTGCGGCGACGAGGGCACGTCACCACATACGCGGGCATGGTGACCACAGAGCGTGACAGGGCGGCCGATGAGCTCGTCGCTCGCCATGAATCGTTGAGGGACGCCGCGCTCGCCCGCCTCGAGGCCGCGTCCGTCGCGCCGCGCGCGTTCGGAGCGCGCGGCGAGCGCGAGGCGCTCTCGCGCTGCCACGTGGACCTCGCGGCGCACATCGACGCCCTCGCGGCGGCGCTCCGCGCGGCGGACGCCCGGCAGCTCTGCGAGTACTGCGCGTTCACGGCGGTGTTCCTCGAGGCGCTCGGGGTGCCCCGGCGCGCGCTCGGCGCCGCGCTCGACGCGCTGAGCGAGAGCATCGGCGAGCAGCTCGATCCGGCGCTCTCTTCGCTGGCGCAGGACGCGCTGGCGGCGGGCCGGGAGCGCCTCTGCGCCTCGCCCCTCGTGACGCCGGCCGCGCTGGCGGCCATCCCCGAGGCCCCGTGCGCCGCCAGCGAGGCCGGCTCGGCGGCGGAGGCCATCGAGCGCTCGGCGGCGCGCATCGCGCCGATGAGCGTCGCGCTCAGCTTCATGCGGCGCCCGGCGGACGCGCTCGCCGCCGGCGCGAAGCGCGCCCTCTGCCTCGACGACGCCAGGCGCCACGTCGCGCAGCTCGCCGCGGCGGTCGACAACGGGTCGCCGGAGCTCTTCAGCGCCTATGCGGAGTGGGCACAGACGCTGCTGGTGCAGCACGGCCTCGACCCCGCCGAGCTCGTGGGCTACCTCCGCGCGCTCGGCGACGTCCTCGCGCTCACGCTGCCGGAGCGCCTCGCCGAGGCGCCGCGGCGGTACCTGGCGGCGGCGATCGAGCGGCTCACCTCGACGCACGCCGAGAATCCCAGCTTCGTCCGCCCGGAGGCTCCGCTCGGCGCCGTCGCGTGCAGCTACCTCGACGCGCTGATCGCGCGGGACCGGAGGCGAGCGGTGCGGGCCATCCGGGAGGCGCTCGACGCTGGCGCGCCGATCAAGGACATCTATGCTCACGTGCTGGAGCCGTGCCAGTACGAGGTGGGCCGGCGCTGGCAGCTCCGTCAGCTCAGCATCGCCGGGGAGCACTACTGCACGGCGGTCACGCAGATGATCCTGAGCCAGCTCTATCCGCTCGTCGTCAGCGCCGATCGCGCCGGCCGTCGCCTCGTGGCCACCGCCGTGGACGGGAACCTCCACGAGATCGGCGCGCGCTTCATCGCCGATTACTTCGAGATGGCGGGGTGGGACACCTTCTATCTCGGGGCCAGCACGCCGGCCGAGCACGTCATCCAGGAGGTCGTCGACCGGAAGGCCGACGTCCTCGCGATCTCGGCCGCGCTCAGCGATCAGCTCTCGAGCGTCCGCCAGGTGATCACCGCGGCGCGCGGCGACGATCGGTGCAGGGGCGTCGTCGTCCTGGTCGGCGGCCAGCCGTTCCGCGTCGTCGACGACCTCTGGAAGCAGCTCGGGGCCGACGGCTCGGCGCCGAGCGCAGAGCGGGCCGTCCGCACGGCGGAGCAGCTCCTCGCGGCGCGGAGCGCATGACCCCGCTCCGCGCCTTCAAACGCCGGCCCCGCGGGGTGCGTTTCGCATAGCGAGCTCCGCGACGGCCTGCCAAAGACAGATCGCCTCCGCCGCGAGCGAGGGAGAGGCTCGGATTCCGATGATTCCGATGGAACCGCGCAGGACGCAAAGCGCAGGAGAAATCGAGGGAGCGCCGCTCGTGGCCCCGCCGCCGGGACACGAGCTCAGCGGTCCGGTCGCAGAGCTCGCCGCCGCTTTCCTCATGGCCTCGACCGCGCTCGCGATTGGCGTGTTCGCGCCGGACGGCGCGCCGAGGCTCACCAACCACGGCATGCGCCGGCTGCTCGGGGGGGCGGGCGAGCCGGGTCGCGCCGAGGCTCGCCTCGTCAGCCCGAGCTTCGCGGAGCTCGCCGCGGCCGGGCGCGGCGCCGAGGAGCCGATCTACCGCGGCATGCTGCACTTCGGGGATCTCCGGTCCATCGCGCACAGCCTCCGGGGAGAGGTCTGGCGGCTCGGCCACGACCTGCTGCTCCTCGCCGAGTTCGACGTCATCGAGCTCGAGCGCGTGGTCGCCGAGGTGTCCGCGCTCAACTCGCGGATCACGAGCCTCCAGCGGCGGCTCGTCTCCGAGCAGAAGGAGCTCGAGCGGTCGCTCGAGCAGCTGCGCGCCACGCAATCGATGCTCGTCCACTCCGAGAAGATGAACGCGCTCGGCAAGCTCGCCGCCGGCGTGGCCCACGAGATCAACAACCCGCTCGCCTTCGTCCGCAGCAACGTGCACACCCTGGCAGAGTCGCTCGATCGGCTGTTCGCCGCTTATGAGACGCTCGATCGGGCAGCCGTCGGCGCAGGCTCGGGCGACGTGAAGGGCCTCGCCGAGGCGCTCCGCGCGGAGGTCGAGCCCGACTTTCTGCGCGAGGATACGGGGGATCTCGTGAAAGGTACGCTGGGCGGCCTCGCGCGCGTGCAGAAGATCGTCGAGGATCTCAAGACCTTCACGCGGATCGACCGGGCGGAGGAGGAGCGCTGCGACCTGAAGGAGTGCCTGGAGAGCACCCTCGCGATCGCGGGCCCGACGCTGAAGAACGGCGGCGTCCAGGTGACGGTCGAGTGGGCCGACCTGCCGATGCTGCGCTGCAAGCCGGCGGAGCTCAGCCAGGTGTTCCTGAACCTCCTCATCAACGCGGCCCAGGCGGTCGAGTGCCGGGGCCGGGGGAACGGTCGCATCGTGATCCGCGGGCGCGACGAAGCGCGCCGGGTCGTCCTGCAGTTCGAGGACAACGGCGCCGGGATACCCCCTGACGTCCTCGGCCGGATCTTCGATCCGTTCTTCACGACCAAGCCTGTCGGGCAGGGCACGGGGCTCGGCCTCACCATCTCGCACAAGATCATCGTCGATCAGCACGGCGGCACGATCACCGTCCGATCGACCCCCGGGGTGGGCAGCACCTTCACGATCACGCTGCCGAAGGAGGTCGACCGATGACGCGCGCCTCCGGCGAGCGGCCCGCGCTGCTCATCGTCGACGACGAGCGCGAGACCTTGAAGGCGCTCCGCCGCGAGCTCCGGCGCGATTACGATGTCCTCATCGCGGAGAGCGCCGAGCAGGGCCACGCGATCTTGCGCGAGCGGCCCATCCCTGTCGTCCTCAGCGACCAGCGGATGCCGGGCACGACGGGCACGGAGTTCTACGCGAGCGTCAAGGCCGAATTCCCGGAGACCGTCCGCCTCCTCATGACCGCCTATGCGGACACGAGCGCCGCCATCCAGGCCATCAACGAGGGCGGCGTGTACCGGTTCATCTCCAAGCCATGGGATCCGCCGGAGCTCGCCGGCGTCGTGAGCGACGCGTTCGCGCAGCACGAGCGCATCAGCCGCTGCCAGCGGCTCCTCTCGAGCCTCAAGACGAGCGCCGACGCGCTCCACCTCGAGAACCAGCAGCTCGCCGAGGTGACCGAGAGGACCCATGAGCTCATGGGCGTCGCCGCGCACGATCTGCGCAATCCGATCGCGGCGATCCAGTGGTTCTCGAAGATGCAGCTGGCCGGCGCCGGCGTGGGGCCCGAGGACACGCGGCGCTACGCCCTGAAGATCCAGGACAACGCCGAGTTCGCGCTGCAGCTGCTCGAGAACCTGCTCGACATCACGACGCTGGAGCACGGGAATGCCGCGCTTCGCCTGCAGGAGGCCGACCTGCGAGGCATCCTCCTGGCGGCGGTCTCCCTGAACGAGCACGGCGCCGGCCGGAAGGGGATCGCGGTGCACGTCGACGTGCCCGCGGATCTCCCGTTCGTCTGCTGTGACGTCGCGCGGATCGAGCAGGTCCTGAGCAACCTGCTCAGCAACGCGTTCAAGTTCTCTCATCCGGGCACGACGGTGACGGTGCGCGCGCGGAGGCTCGGTGAAGCGGTCGAGGTGATGATCGAGGATCAGGGCCTGGGAATTCGCCCGGACGAGATCAGCGGCCTGTTCTGCAAGTTCCGGAGGACGAGCACCCGGTCGACCGGCGGCGAGAAGAGCACGGGGCTCGGCCTGTCGATCTGCAAGAACCTCGTCGAGCGCCACGGCGGCGCGATCCGCGTGGAGAGCGAGCTCGGCCGGGGAACGCGGGTGTTCTTCACGCTCCCGATGAAGGCTGGGCGCGCCTGCGAGCCCGAGCGCCCCGCGGCGTAGGCTCGCCCGCGCGCCGCGCCTGGCTCACCAGCTCACGGAGTCGTTGAGCGTGAGCGTCCCGCCGGACGCGGGCGTGCTCATCGCGCGATTGCCGCCGCCCGGGAGGTTCTCCCAGGTCACGGTGCCGTCGGCGTTCTTGCGATAGTACTTGTACTGGAGCGCGCTGCTGGCCGGCAGGTTGACGCGGTTCGTCCACACGGGGTAACTGCGCGGATCGACCGGAACGCCGAGATCGGTGTTCCAGCTGCCGAGCGCCGCGGTGTTGCCAGTGACGTACATGTGCTGGCCAACCACGGTGGTCGCGGTGACGTTGACCGTGACGCCTGCCTCGCCGGAGCCGGGCGGCACCACACACGCGTTGTAGCGGCCGCAGACCACCGAGGGGATATCGACGACCCTGCCCGCCCGGATCGACGCCACCAGGCTGATGTACTCGCCCATCGCCCAGTTCAGGGGGCTCATCGACCGCGTCGGGGTGCCCGCCGCGACGTTCGCCGGCTTCTGGACGGACCAGCCGGTGACGTCCGTCGTCTCGCTCCATACCTGCTCTGGGATGAAGCCCTGGGGCGTCGAGAACGCCTTCACCGCGGTCAGGTAGGGGTTGCCGTCGGCGCCGACACCCGTGCTGGCGATCTTGAACATGCCGCGCTCGGCCGTGAAGATGGGCCACAGCCGGCCCCGGCCGCCGTTTCCGTCGAAGTTGCCGCCGTCGTTCTTCTCGCCGTATCCATCGTAGTTGTAGCGGAACCACGCGTCCCCCTTGCCGGCGATGGTCCGCTTCAGGATGGCGTCGTACTCGGGCAGCGTCGCGACGATCGAGGGATCGTCGGCCCGCTTCACCCCCATCCGCACGAGCTCGAGGAACCCGCCGTCGACGATGTACCGCTGGTCGTGCGTGCCGCCGCCGTTGCCGATCGTGAAGCTGACCGCCGCGTCCGGCCCGGACACCGGGTTGTACACCTGCGGCCCGCTGCCCGTGTTGCCCCGCGCAGAGGGGTTGATGCGGATGTAATACCGGCCGTCGCCGTGGTACCCCGTGGTCGTGAACGTCCAGCGGTCGACGCCCTGCTGCCAATAGTCGGCGGCGGCCATGTAGCGCGCCGCGCTGGTGGTGTCGCCGTTCGCGCGGGCGATCGTCGCGGCGCAGACGAGGCCGGCGATCTCCGCCGCGATGGTCGACGGCGAGTACCCGGCGTTCTCCTCCCAGCGCTCCTGCTGGGTCCATGGGCCGGTGTTGACGATGTAGTCGGCGGTCCTCTTGATCTTCTTCCACAGCGGGTTGTAGACGGAAGGTCCGAGCCGCCACGCGAGGATGATCGGCATCGCCTGCTCATCCATCTGCGTGCCTTGCCAGTACTGCCAGCCGCTGACCCAGGCGTTCTGCGGGAAGCGGCCGACGCGGCTGTAGCCCTGCGGGCAGCCCGGCGCGTCGTACTCGGCGGCGCCGCAGTCGCTCGACTGCTGCAGGGTGTTGAACAGGTAGTTGACAACCGAGGTCCCGGTCGCGGTGTCGCCGGCCGTCACCAGCGCGCTGGCGAACTTGAACAGATCGCGCGCCCAGACCAGGTGGTAGCCGCCGTTGTTGCCGTCGCCGTTGGTCTCGCCCCAGGGCGTGCCCATCCCCGCGATCATGGCGCCGTTCGATTTGTCCTGGATCGCCTTGAGCGACATCGCCGCGAGGTAATACTGGTCGTCGGCGGTGGCGCTCTGGCTGCTGAGCCCGGCCGCGTAGGTCTTCCACCCGTTGTCGTAGGTGGTTTGCAGCGTGCTCAGGCTGCTGCCGAGCGTCGCGTTCGCGGTGGAGGCCGCCTCGGTCTCGGTCGCGCCGAAGCCGAGCACGACGTCGAACGAGACGCTGGTGACGGCGCTCGCGCCGAGGTCGATCCAGCCCATCTGCGCCACATTGCCGCCGCTCGCCAGGTCGTTTCGCCAGGTCATGGTCCTGTCGACGTTCCCGCCGAGGAGGTCGGTCCAGCCGTCCGACTCGCCGACGAAGCCGCTCGACACCATCGGCGCGCCGCTCACCACCTTCCATGGGCGCGACGCGGCGAGCGCCGAGGCGCGGCTGTTCTCCGAGGCGACGAGCAGCGTGCGCCCCCCTGCCTCGACGGTCCTCGACGTGTCGCCGGCCCCGGAGTTGTCCATCGCCGGGTTGTGAAGCAGGTAGAGGTTGAACTGGGTGACGTTCCTGCCGCCCAGGGCGTCGAACCGGACGCGCTGGATCAACGCGTGGCGCCCCGGATCGGTGAAGACGGTCTTGGTGATCCGCCAGTTGTGGGCGCTGTTCGTCGTCGTCGCCTGCCAGCGCATGGACCGCTTGTCCGGCTGGGTCACGGTGAAGCTCTGCTGCTTCTCCTCGTCGACGAAGGTCTTCGCCGTGTCCCCCACCAGGAACTGCAGATCGACGGTGTTCACGGTGTCGAGCACCGGATAGAACACCTCGGACACGATGCCGCGATGACCGGTGAAGTAGACCCTCGAGGCCGCGGTCGTCGAGGTGCCGAGGAAGGACTTCTCCGCAGGTCCCCACACAGAGGGTACCCCGACCCCCTTGGCGGCAATGCCGGCGCCGAGCGCCTTCAGGGCCTCTGCCTTCGACGGGGCCCTGCCGGCGGTGCCGAACGGGAACGGGACCGCGGACTCCCCGGCCATCGGCTCCTCTGCATCCGTGTCGAGCGCGCAGCCCGCGAGCCCGAGTGTCAGGCAAACAATTGCAGTGCCACAAGAAATGCGCTTCAGCATCACGCCATTCCCCTTCCATCGGGTGGCCGTCGCGTGAAGACCGCTCCACGGCTACCGTAAGCCAGCGACTTGGTTGATGTTTTTACGTGGAACTGGCGGATCGCGGCCCGGGCCCCCTGCGCTCACTTCGCTCCGGCTCCGCGTGGGACGCCAGCAATGCTGTAGCGTAGCACGCGATCTTCGCGCGCTTGCGCGCACCTGCGCGCCGCCATGCCGAGCTCCTGGCAAGGACAGCGACGCTGCGCTCTATGCGCCGTGTCGACGCGGATCCACCAGCACCGAAACCATCACGCGGTGGGGCGATCGACGCGAACAGCGCAGCTCGCGTCGCGGGCTCGACGGAGCGCGGCGTCGACCTCGCCGCCGCGAGCTCATCAGCTCACGCGAAAACCGCCTTGCGCCTCGCCGCCGCGTAGCGCCTGACCACCTCGTCCGCGATGACGCCGATCAGGATGACGGCGCCGATGACCGCGAACTCGATCTGGGTCGGGACGCCCAGCATGTTGATGGCGTTGCGCAGCACCTGCATGAGGGCGGTGCCCAGGATGACGCCCAGGACCGCGCCCTCGCCGCCGCGCAAGCTGAAGCCGCCCAGCACGGCCGCGGCGATCGCGTACAGCTCGTAGAAATTGCCGAAATCGACCGGCTGGGCCGAGTTGACCTCCAGCGCGAACAGCATGCCCCCGAAGCAGGCGAGCACCGAGCAGAGGACATACGCGAGGATCGTCATCCTGTCGGTATCGACCCCGCTGTAGCGGGCCGCCTGCTCGTTGCGGCCCAGCGCCATCAAATAGCGGCCGTAGACGGTGCGGTTCAGGAAGATCGACGCCGCCACCGCGATCGCGAGGAACAAGAGGAACGGCATCGGGATGTCGATCCACGTGATCGGCGCGAGCCGCGTCTTCACGCCGGTGAACGGGTGCACCGCGTAGGGGCTGAAGCGCCCCTCGGAGATCCACGAGAGGAACGGCACGGGGACCGAGAGCGGGCTGCCGACCGACAGGTAGCGCAGCGACTCGAACCCGACGCCGAACCCCTGCGTCTGATCGCCGGAGATCCCGCGCGCGGTGCCCCGGTAGAGCAGGAGCCCGCAGAGCGTCACCACGAACGGCTGGAGCCGGAGCTTCGTGATGAGCAGCCCGTGCGCGAGCCCGATGCAGAGGGAGATGCCGAGCAGCACGGGCACCGCCAGCGAGGCCGGCCAGTGCTGCACCGAGAGGAGCCACGGCAGCATGCAGCCGGCGAGCGCCACGACCGAGCCGATCGACAGGTCGATACCGCCCGTGATGATCACGAAGCCCGCCCCGATGCTGAGGATGCCGAACAGCGCCGTCCTCCGGATCAGGTTCTCGAGGTTCTCCGCGAGGAGGAACCTCCCGTTCAGGAGCGCGGTGCCGAGCGACACCGCGAGGAGGAGCCAGAAGACGCCGAGCACCTTCCGCCGCGTGGTGGGCACGAGCAGCGCAGCCGGCGCGGCGCCGCGCGCCCCGAGGTCATGTGTCGTCGTCACAGACATGCTCTCTGGCCTCGATGGCTCCTGTCACGCCGCGGCGTCGCTGCCGGTCGCGAGCTGCATGATCGCCTCCTCGCTCAGCTCGGCGCGGCCGAGCTCGCCGGCGATGCGCCCCTCGTGCATCACCAGCGCACGGTCGGACATGCCTATCACCTCTTCCATGTCGCTGGAGACGAACAGGGTGGCCATGCCGCTCGCTGCCAATCGCTCCATCAGCTGGTATATCTCGTGCTTGGCGCCGACGTCAATGCCGCGGGTCGGCTCGTCCAGGAGCAGCACGCGCGGCGACATCGATAGCCACTTTCCGATGACGACCTTCTGCTGGTTGCCGCCGGACAGGTGCTGCGCCGGCTGCACGTCGCTCGGCGTCCGCACGCCGAGCTCCCGGATCGTCTGCGCCGACATCCGGCGCTCGCCCGCGCGGTCGAGGACGCCGTAGCGCTGCGCCGCGCCGAGGCTCGGGAGGCTCACGTTCGCCCGGATCGCCATCTCCAGGATGATGCCCTGTTGCTGGCGGTCCTCCGGGACCAGGCCTATCCCGGCGGCGATGGCGTCTCGCGGGGCGCGCGGCGTGATCGCCCGCCCGGCCACGCGGACGGCGCCTCCGGCCGCCGGCGTGACGCCGAACAGCGTCCGGAGCAGCGACGTGCGCCCCGCGCCGAGGAGCCCGGCCACGCCGACGATCTCCCCGCCGCGCACCGTGAAGGAGAGCGCTCGCTCGGGGTGCCTCGGCGTCCGGAGGCCGGAGACCTCGAGCACCGGCTCGCCGGGCGGGTTCGGGACGTGCGGATAGAACTGCGAGAGATCGCGGCCCACCATCAGCCTCACGATGCGCTCGTGGCTCATTTCCTCCCCGCGCGCGAGCTCGCCCGCGTTCTCGCCGTCGCGCAGCACGAGCACGCGATCGCAGAGCGCCCTCACCTCGCCGAGGCGGTGAGAGATGTACACGACGCTGATCCCGCCCGCGCGGAGCTCCCTCACCACCTGGAAGAGCGCCTCGGCCTCGTGCGGGCACAGGCACGACGTGGGCTCGTCCATGATGAGCACCCGCGCGTTCGCGGAGAGCGCCTTCGCGATCTCGACCAGGTGCCGCTGCCCGAGCGACAGGCCGCCGACGAGCGCGCGCGGCGAGCACGCGAGGCCGACCCGCGCCATGATCGCCCGCGCCTCCCGCTCCATCCTGCCCTCGTCGATGAAGCCGCCACGCCGCGGCTCCCGGCCGAGATAGATGTTGGCCGCGACATCGAGGTTGTCCGCCAGGTTGAGCTCCTGGTGGATGAGCGCGATCCCGCGGGAGAGCGCCTCCCTGACCGAGCCGAGCGCGACAGGCCGCCCGTCGAAGAGCATCTCGCCGGCGTCGGGCGCCTCGACGCCGGCGAGGATCTTCATGAGGGTGCTCTTGCCAGCGCCGTTCTCGCCGACGATGCCGAGCACCTCGCCTCGGCCGAGCGCGAGGTGCACGCCGCTGAGCGCGAGCACGCCGGGGAAGCGCTTGGTCAGGCCGCGCGCCTCGAGCAGCGGCGTCGCGTCCGGTTCAGGCGAGGAGGCTGTCATTCGCGTCAGCGCGTCGAGCGTCGCCGGCCCGGGGCGCGCGCCGCGGGGGCGCAGCGCTGCCCGACGCCGGGCTCACTGTTGTTTGCCCGCCTTCTGCTTCAGATCGGCCCAGAACTCGTCCAGGTTGCCCTTGCGGATCTGCCGGGCCGGCAGGGAGATGAACTTGTCCTGAGGCACGACGGAGTTATCCCCCCGCACGAGCGCCGCGAGCACGCGCACCGACTCCTTGCCGTACATGTACGGATTCTGCACCACCGTGCCGACCACCTCGCCGTCCTGGATCGCGCGCAGCGTCGCGTCCTGCTCGTCGAAGCCGACGACCTGGATCGAGCTCATCTTCCCCGCCTGCTTCACCGCCTCGAGCAGGGCGGGCGTGTGGTACGCGTTCAGGCCGATCAGGCCCACGAGGTCCGGGTGCGCCGACATCATGTCTTCGGCGTTGCTCTTCGCCTTGGCGGCGTCGATCTGATCGGTCAGGGTCGCGACGATGGTGTATTTCGCCCCCTTCAGCTCCTGGTTGAGCGGGTCGTTCCCAGCGCTATTGTCCTGGCGATCGAGCAGCTCGTCGAGCACGCCTTGACGGCGCTTGCGGGCGTTGTCGCCCTCGAGCCGGCCGACCAGGATGGCCACCTTGCCGCCGCCGGGGATCGCCTCCTTCACGAGCTGCCCCGCCATCCGGCCAGCGACGTAGTTGTCGATGCCGATGTACACGATGCGATCGCTCTTCGGAGCGTCCGAGTCCTGCGTGATGAGCTTCGTCTTCGCGGCCGCCTTGTTGAGCAGCGGGACCTGGTTCTCCGCGTCGATCGGGCTGATCGCGATGCCGTCGACGCCGCGGATCAGGAGATCCTCGACCCGGTGCAGCTGGTCGTTCACGTCGCTCGGCATCACGACGCTCACGTCGACGTTGTGCTCCTTCGCGCCGTCGATGACGCCCTTCTCGGCGATGGTCCAGAACGGGGCGACGCCGTTCGTGATGTAGGCGAGCTTCGGCTTGCCCCCCGCCGCCGGCGCGCCGCCGTTGTCGCAGCCCAGGGTCGCGAGCCCCGCCGCCACGCAGACCCCGACGATGAACCGACCGATGCTCTTCAACATGCGCTCTCCCCTCCACCCGTCCACCCGGCAAGAGCCGCCTCGCGCGACGGGCCCATACGCCTCGTGCCGCCGCACGGGCCACGACAGAGCAGGAACCCCCGGTCAACTGGCCAGCTCATGATGCGCGATCCGCTCCAGACGTGTCTACACGATTCGACGCGCAGATCGCCACGCGCCTCTCGCCCCCCTAGCGCCGCGTGCCCAGCGCGCTCATGCCGCCCGATCGGCCGACGGCGTAGGCGATCCCGCCCTGCAGCGTCCCGCGGATCACGATGCGGGACATGTCGATGTCGAGCCGGAGGAGCGCCTGCGCGACCTCGCCGCGGATGCCCGTCAGCACCGCCTGGACCCCGAGCAGCCGGAGGGCGTTCGCCGCCTTGAGCAGGGCGTTCGCCACGCGCTGATCGACCCCCTTGATCCCCGTGACATCGATGATGACGGTGCGGGTGCCGCTCCTCGTCGCGCCGTCGAGCAGGGTCTCGAGCACGTCGTGCGCGCGCTCCTCGTCCAGCGTGCCGATGAGCGGCATGACCATCACGTCGCTCGTGATGGGCACGAGCGGGGTCGACAGCTCGGAGATCTTCGCCCGCTGGAACCGGATCACCTCCTCTTGCAGCTCGGCCCGGGCCGCCTCGGCGCGCTCGCGCTCGCCGAGCTCGTGCAACAGGCGCACGTTGGCGTCCCGGAGCTCGGCGCTCTGGGCGGAGAGGCGCACGTTGGCCAGAGAGAGCTCCTCCGTCCGCTCCTTCACCTCCTGCTCCAGCCGCTCGTTGGCCTCACGGAGCTCGGCGCTCACGGCCGTGAGGTCCGCGTAGAGCAGCGCGTTCTCGACCGCCACCGCCGCCTGCGAGGACAGGAGCCGCAAGAGCTCGATGCGATCGGCGGTGAACGCGTGCTCCGCGAGGTGGTTCTCCAGGTACAGCACCCCGCTCAGCCGGCCCTGGTGCAGGAGCGGCAAGCCCAGGATCGATTTCGGCCGGCGCGCGATCACGTGCGGATCGCCGGCGAGGCGCGGGTCGTCGTCCGCGCGCCCGATCACGAGCGCCTCGCGCGAGCGCGCCACGTAATGCACGACCGAGCGGGCCAGATCGAGGCGCGCCTCCAGGGGCATCGAGAGGCCCAGGCTCACCGTGTCGGGGCCGACCGCGATCATCGCCTCGATCGTCAGCACCTCGCCGCGCGCGAGGATGAGGAACCCCCGGCTCGCCCCGGCGCTCTTGATCACGCTGCGCAAGACCTGCTCGATCACCTTGTCGAGCACGATCGCGCTCGAGATGGCCTGGGCGGTGCTGAGGACCGTGGCGAGATCGAAGCTCTCCCCCGCGACGAGGCCCTGGAGCGCGGTGCCGGTCGGCGAGAGCGGAAGAGGCTGGCCCAGGGCCGAGGGGTCGGCCGGCGCGAGCTCCTCGCGCAGCGCCTTGGCCTTCTCGGTCGCCCCCCAGCGCTCGTACAGGTAAACCGCCCTGCGCAGGAAGATGTGCGCGAACTCGACCCTGCCCTGCGCGAGCCAGAACCTGCCGTAGAGCTCGTTGCCGAGCGCCTGGTTGTTGATGTAGTCGGCCTGCCGCGCGGCCTCGATGCCCCGCTCGTAGAGGTCCATCGCCTCGGCCCTCCGCCCCTCGACGCGGGCCTGCTCGGCGAGCAGGAGCAGGTGCTTGTGAAGCACGTTGTCCGGCCCGGCGTCGGCCCAGCGCTTCATCCGCCCGAGGAGCCGCAGCAGGTGCGCTTCGTGCTCCCGCCGCCCCGCGCCCTCGGCGCTCTCCCACGCGGCGATCCGCATGAGGCCCGCGTAGAACGTCGCCTCGGGCACCTTGGCGTGCGTCGGCAAGGCGCCCTCGATCACGGCGAGCTTCGGCATCAGATCGGCAAAGCTCGCCCTGTCGCCGAACAGGTAGGCATTCCGGATCTTGGCGTAATACAACCACCCCATGTGGTAGGGCGAGCCGCCGTGCTTCGCCACGTAGGACGCCTCGTCGAACCCGTCGTCGTCGAAGCTGAGCCGGCCCCTCGTCAGCCCTTGCAGGCACCTGAGGGGCTGGATCACACCCGCGAGGAGGATATCGATGATGTCATGGCTGCGGGCGCGCCGCAGGAACGCGAGGTGCGTCTCGGTGAGCTGCGAGAGCTCCGCGAGGTTCATCCCGTAGGTGAGCCGGTCCGAGCCGCTCTGGCTGATCATGTACCCCATGGCCGTCCAGTCGCCGGCCTGGAGCCCGAGGTCGTAGACCCGGTCGTAATAGGGATCCGCCTTCCGCAGGGGCTGCGTCCAGCTGTGCACGTCCGCGGAGAAGATGTGGTAGGTCTTGGCCCGGAGCACGAGGTTGTCGAGCTGGTCTGCGAGCTCGACGGCCATCTTGCCGAACCGATACGCCGTCTCGTACTCGCCGAGCAACGGCCCGACCACCATGCCGTACGCGACGTATCCGAACGCGGACATATCGCTGTTTCCGTGCTGCAGCGAGAGCGTCACCATCTTCACGATGGCGAGGTTCGCGAGCGTCTGGTCGCTCGAGTTGTAGGCCCCGAAGAACAGGTTCACGAGCAGCTCCAGCGTCACGGGGTGCTCGGGGCTCGTCGTCCTCGGGGCGCGGGCGAGCTCCTCGATGCTGCGCGCGCCGAGGAGGACGGGCACCGCCTGGAGCTCCTGCTCGAGCAGCGCGGCGACCTCCTCCCGGGCCTCGGGGATCGGACAGCCGAGGAGCCGGAGGCCGGCCTTCTGGACCAGGGTCGCCTCGTGATTGCGCCACTGGAGCAGGTACTGGTTCGCCTGGACGAGGAGGACAGAGACCTTGTCCATGGCCGTCCGGGCGCGCGCGAGCGCCGCGGTACAGAGCCGCTCGGCCTCCTCGAAGGCGCCGCACAGCGACTCGACCTCGGCGCGCTCCCTGTGGAGCGCGAGGGCGAGCTCGTAGTGATCGTCGAAGCCGCCGTGGGGCAGAAACCCGAGCCCCGCGCGGAAATAGCCGGCCGCCGCCTCGTAGGCGGTGGCGGCCTTGGCCCTCCTGCCGGCGGCGAGGTTCAGCTCCGCGGCCGTGGCCTGCTCCGCGGCCGAGGTCACGATGGGCGCCGCGATGTTGACGTGGTTGACGATGTCGAAGAGCGCCTCGTCCCGCGCGGCGCCCTCGCAGCTGGCGAGCATGAGCCGCGCGATCCTGAGGTGGACCTCGCGCTTGCGATCCTCGCTGATGAGCGAGTACGCCGCCTGCTGGACGCGATCGTGCAGGAAGCGGTAGGTGACGCGCCAGTCGACGCCGGTCTGCGCCTCGTCGTCGGTCGCGTGCGCGAGGCGGTAGTCGGCGTCCACGGGCGCGATCAGGCCCTCTTGCAGGATCTTCCACAGCGCGGCCACGGTCTCGTGCGCCGGCCGCTCGCTGATGACCGCGAGGGTGCGCAGGTCGAACTCGTGCCCGATGCAGGCCGCGAGGCGGAGGACGCGGACGAGCTCGGGCTCGAGCTCCTCGATCTTGCGCGCCATGAAGTCGACGACGTTGTCGGTGACCGTGCGCCGCCGGATGCCGTCGAGATCCCATGTCCAGGCGCCCTTCTCGAAGCGGAGCAGGCCCTCCGCGTGGAGCGAGCCCAGGAACTGCCGCACGAAGAACGGGTTGCTCTGGGTCCGGTCGAACACCACGCGGGCGAGCGGCTCGACGTCTGCGCGGGCGGCGGAGAGCGCGTCCGAGAGCAGCGCGATCACGTCGGCGAGGGCGAGCGGCCTCAGCTTGAGCTCGCGGAGCGGCGCGCCCGCCTTCTCGATCTCGTCGAGCGCGACGCGGAGCGGGTGGGCCGCGTACACCTCGTTGTCGCGGAAGGCGCCGAGGAGGAGCAGGTGGCCGCGCTCTGGATCGGCGGCCAGGACCTGGAGCAGCTTGAGCGAGGCCTGGTCGGCCCACTGCAGGTCGTCCAGGAAGAGGACGAGGGGGTGCTCGGCGGTCGCGAAGACGCGGACGAACGCCTTGAAGATCGCGTGAAAGCGGCCCTGCGCCTCCGCCGGCGGCAGCTGCTGGACCGGGGGCTGCTGGCCGATGATCCACTCGAGCTCCGGGATGAGGTCGACGAGGAGCTGGCCGGTGCTCCCGACGGCCCGGCCGAGCGCCGCGCTCCAGCGCGCGAGCTGCTCCGGTCGCTCGGTGAGGATGTGCCGGAGGAGCTCCCGGAAGGCGCGCGCGAGCGAGGCGTACGGCGCACCGCGGTTCAGCTGCTCGAACTTGCCTGCGGTGAAGTAGCCGCCTCGCTGGGTGATGGCCCTGTGCATCTCGTTCACGAGGGCCGACTTGCCCATGCCCGAGTACCCCGACACGAGCAGGAGCTCGCCCTCCCCGCCGGCGGCGCGCTCGAAGGCGGCGAGCAGCGCGCGCTCCTCCTCGGCGCGGCCGTAGAGCTTCTGCGGGATGCGCAGCGTATCGGGGATGTCGCGCAGGCCGAGCGCGAAGGGCGCCACGGCGCCGGAGGTCGAGAGCTGGCGGAGGCACGCGTCGAGGTCGGCGAAGAGCCCGAAGGCGCTCTGGTACCGGTCCTCCGCGTTCTTCTCGAGGAGCTTCATCACGATCCGGGACACCGCGTCGGGCACGCCCGGGACTTGCTCGGGCGGCGGCACCGGCGTCCGCGCGATGTGGCCATGGATGAGATCGAGCGGATCGCTGCCGGTGAACGGCAGGACGCCGGTGAGCATCTGATAGAGGGTCACGCCGAACGAGTAGAGGTCGGTGCGGCGGTCGATCACGCGGTTCATCCGGCCGGTCTGCTCCGGCGACATGTACGCGAGCGTCCCCTCGAGCGCCTCGGGGCTTATCGCCTGCTGCGTCTCCTGCGGGAGGAGCGTCGCGATGCCGAAGCCGACGAAATGGACCTCGAGCGTGTCCGGGTCGACGAGGAGGTTGTGCGGCTTGATGTCCTTGTGAATCACCTTGCGGCGGTGGAACTCGTCGAGGACCCGGGCCGCCGAGCGGGCGATCGTCAACGCCGCCTTGAGCTCCAGCCGGCCGGCGCGCAGGATGTCGTGCAGCGTCGTCCTGCTCGGCCGCTCGAGCACGAGCGCGAGGCCGTTCCTGTGCTTCTCGAGCCCGTAGGCCTTGACGACGCCCTCGACGTCGAGCGCGCAGAGCACGTTGTACTCGTGCCGGAGCGCCGCGAGCTCGCGCGCGCTCGGGAACTCGCTCTTCAGGACCTTGAAGACAGCAGGCTTGCGCTCGTCACCCCAGGTTCCTTCGAACACCTCGATGCTCGAGTCGACGTAGATCGGCTGGCTCACGGAACAGGTCGCGGAGAGCATCTCACCTCGCCGGGGCGCTGGGCCGGCCCGCCGCCGCTGCTGCTCGCGTCGAGCAGGCAGGACGGACGGTGTTCTCGCACAAGCGCACCATGGGCGGATTATGTCTAGATCGCTGCCCCCGAGTCACCACCGAAATCGGAACATTGATTCGTCCAGGGTGATATTTTTCAGTGTTTGTGCGCCATACATCCAACTCGGACGGAGTCTGGCGTTCGCGCCCGTCACCGAGCGCGGCAGTGCGGCGCGCTAGCGCGGCGCTTCATGCGATGTGGGCTGGCTCTCGGAGGGCTGGAGGAGGTCGATCACGCGGCGCGCCGGGAGGGCGCGTCACAGGCGCAGGTCATTGCGGCACCTCGACGGTGGGACAACCGAACTCGACCCGGACGCTCTCCGCCCCCATGGACTTCACGTGCTCACACGTGGCGCCCTTGATCACGATGGTGGGCGGGGTCGTCGAATCGTCGTAGTCCCAGCCGTCGTCGCCCGGCTTCGGCAGCACCTCATCGTCGATGAAGACGTTCACCTTCGCGCGGTCCGGCGGCTCGGTCTCCAGCGAGAGCTCGCAGGTCCTCACGAGATCCCTCGTGATGCTGGTCAGCGTATCGCCGAGGCTCGCCGCGTCCACCACCTCGAAATAACGGGGCGAGGTCTCCGACGTGGCCGTGTCGCCCTCGACGGCGAGCTGGTCCAGCACATTGGCATAGACCGTCGCGCCGGGGATGCCGACGACGAAGGTCTTGATACCGGCCGCGCGCAGGTCCTTCACCCGCTGCACCGTGCGCACGTCGTCCAGGCACACGTCCGTCAAGCCGGCGGCGCAGCAGTTCGGCACGCCCGAAGGGCAGTCCCCATCCATGTTCGTGGTGCACGTCGCGGCCTCGCAGGTCATGGCCGGATCCTGGTTGCAGTTGGGACCGCCGTCGGTCGCCAGGAGGACGTACTTGTCGCCTTCGAGGGTGCCGCCGGCTCCCACGGTGAGGTACCCGAGGGCGCGCGCGAGGGCGTCCGCGGTCGGCGTCGCGCCGCCGGGGTCAGTGCCATCCAGGAGGGTCTTGATGGCGGGGACGGCGGTCGCGCCCGGCCCCACGGCCACGCTCAGGTCCTCCCCCGCCGGCATGCCGCAGTGCTCGTCGGAGGGAAAGAGCTGAAGCCCGACGGACATCCTGTCCTGGACCACGTCGAGCGCGGTGCCGAGGGCGCCCTTCATCATCGTCCAGCGGTCGCTCGCTTCCCACGCTTTGGTCATGCTGTCGGAGCGATCGAGCACGATCACGAGGTGAACCTGCCGCGGCTGAGCTTCGACCTGCTGGCCGCCGCAGTCGCCGCCGCCCTCCCCCCCGCCCGAGCTGGCGCCCGACCCGGACGCGATGAGGCCGCCTCCGAGGGAGGGCTCCCCGCCCGTTCCACCGGAGTCCGTTCCACCGGCGCCGCCGTTTCCGGAGCCGCCGCTGCCCGCGCCCGTTCCGCCATCCGATACCGAACATCCCGACGCGAGCGCCCAGCCCAGGCACCAGAGCGATGTCAGGAACAAGGAGCGGGCGTAGTTCCCGCGGTTCTTGCCGATCATAGCCATTCTCCTCGACACGAGTGAATCGACACGAGTCAACGCGCCAGCGCGCGGCGTCAGCCCGGAGGAATGCGGCAGATGCCGTTGTAACACTGCACGGTTCCGGCGTTGCAGCAGTCGGACGTCGCGCCGCAGAGCTGCCCGTACTCGGCGCATCGCGGCGGGGTGCCGCCCGCCCCGTCCGAGCCACCGCCGCCGCCTGCGCCGCCTGCGCCGCCCGTTCCGCCGGTCGCGCTCGAGCTCCCGGTCGCGCTCGAGCTCCCGGTCGCGCCTGTCGGGGAGTCCGGCGTCGTGCACGTGCCCGAAACGGAGCCCGGCTCGTACTCGCACGTCGTTCCGACGCAGCAGTCGCCGTTGTTCGTGCAGGGTCCGCCCGCCGTGACACACTGGGGCGTCGTCCCTCCTGGCGTGTCATAACACTGGAGCTTACCGGTTTCGCTATTCCGCACGCAGGGAGCGCCGTCGCAGCAGTCGTCGGCGGAGGCGCAGTCCTCGCCTGCCTGGCGGCAGGCCGTGAGCGCATTGCACCGAGGCACGCCGAGGGCGTCGAGGCGGCAGTTGCTGGCGTTCCCCAGGTAGCTGCAGCAGTTGTTGGGGGCGCTGGTGGACGTATCCGCGCAATAGCTGTCCTTGAAGTGACAGACGCCGCCCTGGGGCGTGCAGCCGTTCGGGTTGCGGCAGCGGCCGATCTCCCCGTCCGGATCCCCCGACTTGTCACAGACGACGTTGCCCGCGCCCGGCAGATCGGCGGTGGGATCGCCGCCGCAGCAGTCCTCGTTGCGCTGGCACAGGGCGCCGTTCACGCGGCAGCCGCTCGGCGGCTGGCAGACGGCGATCCCGGTGGGGCCGTACGGCGCGCAGACGCGACTGCAGCAGAAGCCGCAGCTGTCGCAGACCGCGCCGTCGATGCCGCCGCTGTTGCAGCGGCTCGACGTCGACGGCTCCGCGCCGCAGTAGCCCGCGGGGTCGGATGCGCTCCGCTTCACGCACACGCCGGTACAGCAGTCGCTGTCGCCCGTGCAGACGTCGTTGCGCTGCACACAGAACGAGGAGTAGAGGACGCAGCGGTTGTCTCGCCCGCAGAGCTGGGAGCAACACTGGCTGTCCTCGGTGCACGGGTTGCCGCCCGTCTGGCATGCGGTGGCGCCGTTGACGTCGCTGCACGTCCCGCCGACGCACATGCCGCTGCAGCACGCGGCGCCGCCTGCCGTGCAGTCGGATCCGTCGGGGAGGCAGGCGGTCGCGCTGCACCGGCCTGAAGCGCAGTTGAGGGTACAGCACTCCGAGGATTCCTCGCAAGCGGCGCCTGTCCCGAGGCAGACGCTGAGCGGCGACGCGCAGGTGCTCGTCGCGCTGTCGCAGATGCCGGAACAGCAATCTCCGGAGCGCGCGCACGTGGACCCATAAGGCTCGCAGGTCGGCACCTCGACCCCCGTGTCAGGGCCGCCCGAGCCGCCGACGCCGTCCCTACCGCCCGTACCGCCCGCGCCGCCGGCGGCACCGGCACCGCCGGCGCCCGCACCGCCAACGCCTGTGCCCGCACCGCCTTCTCCAGAGCCGGCCGTCGCGCCAGCGCCGCCCGTTCCGGTCGTCTCGCCGCCGCCGCCCGTTCCAGTCGTCCCGCCGCCGCCAGCGTTGGCCCCTCCGGAGCCACCGGCGGAGGAGCTGCCCCCGGCCGCGCCGCTGGAGGGCCCTGACGTGGTGGCGACGCCACCTTCGCCTCCCGAGCCGGTGCCCTCGGACGAGCCGCAGGCACCAGAGAGCCATACGATACCGACAGCCGCGAAAATTCGAGATACGCGCATGCACTTTCCTCGCTTGATCGCTTGCCGCAACCGACGCAGTCAGAGAAAGGATACATTCGCGCAACTCCAGCTTGTCCGTATGGCTTTTGTTTCAGGGCATGCCCCTCTCCCTCCATTTTTGTCGGAGGTGGTGAGCCTCGTAAGCGCTGCGCGCACCTGTGCGCGCAGCGCAGAGCTCGCGTTCGCCTGGCCGTGATGAGCTCTGCCCAGAACGGTCAGCGAGACCGCAATCCGCGCTTTGGTGAGGTTCGTCGCAAAGAGCCCTCGACGGAGGAAGCGACGTTGTACGCTGTACGGTCCTCGAGAGGAGAGGACATGCAGGCTGTTTGGAGAGGCACGTTCATGGGGGCAGCCCGGCGACGGCCGTCCGCTCCCTTCTCCCCCGCTCTACGCGGATGTCCTCGTCCCCTTCCAGAGCGCGCTCCAGAACCGCCCCGTCTTCACGGCGCCTTCCGGGACGGACTCTCGGGCGCTCTCCTCGGCGGGCTTCTCCTTGTGGGCCTGGCCCTCGAGGAAGGTGATGAGCCGCTCTCGGAGAGGATAGTACATCGGGTCCTCCAGCACCTCCTGACGGTCCCGCGGGTGCGGGAACGGGACCTCCAGGATCTCGCCGACCCGCGCCCCCGGGCCGTTCGTCATCATCGCGATGCGGTCCGACAGGAACAGGGCCTCGTCGACGTCGTGCGTGACCATCAGCGCCGTCTTCTGGTCCTCTGCCCATAGGTTCATGAGCACCTCCTGGAGCTCGAACCGGGTGAGCGAGTCGAGCATGCCGAAGGGCTCGTCCAGAAGGAGCATCTTGGGCGACAGGGCGAAGGCGCGCGCCAGCCCGACCCGCTGCTGCATCCCCGACGACAGCTCGCGCGGCTTCTTGTGCATGGACTCCTCGAGCCCCACGAGCTCGAGGTAGTGCGTCGCGATCTCGATGCAGTCCTTCCTGCTCTTCTGCCGGTGGACCTGCTCGACCCCGAGCAGGACGTTCTCGAGCGCCGTCATCCAGTGCAGGAGGCAGGGCGACTGGAACACGACCCCGCGGTCCGGGCCAGGGCCCTGGATCTGCCTGCCCGCGAGGACGATACCGCCGCTCGTGATCTCGGAGAGGCCCGCGACCATCGACAGCACGGTGGACTTCCCGCACCCGGAGTGGCCGATGAGGGACAGGAACTCTCCCTTCCTCAGGTTCAGATCGAAGTTCCGGACGACGACCGAGGGGCCCTTCGGCGTGGGAAAGGTCTTCGTGACATTCCAGATCTCGAGGTACTTCTTCATGCGACCGCCTCCGCGCTCCGCGCTGCATCGGGCGCGCTCTCGCCCGCCTTGGGCCCGGCGCCCGGGCCGAGCAGGTAGCTGATCACCGCGCCGCGGATCTCCTTGAAGCGCGGGTCGTGGTTGAGGGCCTTGCGATCCCGAGGGCGCTCGAGATCGACGGTGATCCCTGGCCCCAGCGTGGCCCGAGGGCCCTTGCTGAGCGGGAGGATCCGGTCGGCGAGGAGGATGCCCTCGTCGACGTCGTTCGTGATGAGGAGCACGGTCTTCCGGGTGGCGCGCCAGATCCGCGCGATCTCGTCCTGGAGCGTCGCGCGCGTGAGCGCGTCCAGCGCGCCGAACGGCTCGTCCATCAAGAGGACCTCCGGATCCATGGCGAGCGCCCGCGCCACCGAGACCCGCTGGCGCATGCCGCCGGAGAGCTGCGCCGGCTTCTTCTCGCGGGCCTCGGTGAGCTTCACCATGGCGATGTAGCGCTCGGTGTGCTCCCGCTTCTTCTCTGTGGGCCAGGAGCCGAAGATCTGGTCCACGGCCAGGTAGACGTTCTCGTAGACCGTGAGCCAGGGCAGGAGAGAATAGTTCTGGAAGATGACGCCGCGGTCGGGGCCCGGCCCCAGGGCGACCTTCCCGTTCAGCTTCACCTCCCCGGTGTCCGGCCTGAGGAGCCCGGCGATGAGGGACATGAGCGTCGTCTTGCCGGCGCCCGAATAGCCGACGACGGCGACGAACTCGCCCTTCTCGATCTCCAGGTGGATGTCCCTGAGCACCTCGGTGCGGGTGGCCCCGCCACCATAGCTCTTCCCGACGTTGCAGAGCTCGACCAGCGGCATGGACGTCACGCTCCCGCCAGCTTGAGCCGGCGCTCGACGAGGCTCATCAGGGCGTCCAGGAGGAAGCCGACGACCCCGATGGTGATGATGCACAGGATGATGTGCTCGTAGATGAGGCTGTTGTACTCCTGCCAGAGGAAGCCGCCGACCCCGGGCGAGCCGGTCAGCATCTCCACGGCGACGATGACCAGCCAGGCGATGCCCAGGCTGAGCCGGAAGCCCGTGAACATGTAGGGGAGCGCCGCGGGGAGCTGCACCTTGAACAGCGTCTTCATGCGCGACAGCCGGAGCACCCGGGCGACGTTCATGTAGTCCTGCGGGATCGATCGCACCCCGAGCGCGGTGTTCAGGACCGTCGGCCACATCGAGCACATCGCGATGGTGAAGACGCCGGCGGGGTCGGGCTTCTGGAAGAGCACGAGGCCGAGCGGGAGCCACGCGAGCGGCGAGACCGGGCGGAGGATCTGGATGATGGGATCGAAGCTCGACTTGAACAGCCTCGACGCGCCCAGGAAGAAGCCGATAGGTGTCCCGAGGAGGATCGCCAGCGTGTAGCCCTTGGCGACCCGCTGGAGCGAGTACCAGGTGAAGCGGAGGATGCCCTGGTCGAGCTCTCCCCGCTTCTCGAACGGCTCGAAGATGTAAGGCCTGCTCACCTCCCATGTCTTGAGCGGAGAGGGCAGCGCCTGGGTCCACAGGCTGCTCGCGGCGGCCCACAGCCCGATCACGCACGCCACCCCGAAGAGGGGCAGGATCATGTGGTCGACTCGAATCCTCGGAGAGATCGCCTTCGCCTCGCTCATGCAGCACTCCTCTTCCACTTCCGATTCCGCTTCCGCCGCCGCGCCTCCCGCCGGCGCGGCGATGGCGATGTGGGTTCATCCCTTCAGGGCGTGGACCGGGAACGACGTCGCGTACTTCTCCGGGTCCTTCGGATCGAACGTCACGCCGTCGAACAGCGTCTCGGGCGCGTCGCTCCGGCCGCCGTGCGCGACCCCGAGCTCCTTCATCGCCTCCTCGTAGAGATCGGGGCGCATGACCTGCTTGACGACGCCCTCGTAGTCCGGCTTCCCCTCCACCATGCCCCACCGGCGGAACTGGCTGAGCCACCAGAGCGCGTACTTGGGCTGCGGGTAGTTGCAGCCCCGCTCGCTGAAGATCATGTAGTCCTTGTCCTCTTTCGTGCGCCCGTCGCCGTAGTCGTAGCGCCCCTGCAGCCGGCCGAGGATGAGCTCCGGCGGACAGTTGATGTACGTGGGCCTCGACACGACGTCCGCCTGCTCGGGGCGGTTGTCGAGCTTGTCCAGCCAGACGCTCGCCTCGTGGAGCGCCTTGATCACCGCCTTCACCGTCTTCGGGTTCTTGTCGGCGAACTCGGCGGTGAACGCGCACACCTTCTCGGGGTGGTCCCTCCAGAGCTCCTGCGTGGTGACGGCCGTGTAGCCGATCTGGTCGGCGATCGCCCTGGCGTTCCACGGCTCGCCGACGCAGAAGCCGTCCATCTTGCCCACCTTCATGTTGGCGACCATCTGGGCGGGCGGGATGGTCACGAGCGCGACGTCCTTGTCCGGGTGGACGCCGCCCGCGCCCAGGTAATAACGGGTCCACATGGCGTGCGTTCCGGGCGGGAACGTCATCGCGAAGGTCATGGGCGCCCCCTTCTCCTTCGCCTCCTCGATGAACGGCTTGAGCGCCTTGGGATCTCCGGCCACCTTGCCCCGGAGGTCGCTCTTCATCGTGATCGCCTGGCCGTTGCGGTTGAGCAGCCACGGGATGACCATGGGCATCTTCGGCGATCCGAGGAGCCCCATCGTCGAGGCGAGGGGCATGCCGAAGAGCATGTGCGTCGCCTGGAGATCCCCGTTCGTGAGCGAGTCGCGGATCGCGGCCCAGCTCGCGCCCTTCACGATGGTCGCGTTGATGCCGTACTTCTTGAAGAACCCCTTCTCGTGGGCGATCACGAGAGGAGAGCAGTCGGTCAGCGCGATGATGCCGAAGCGCAGATCGGACACCTCGGGCCTGGCGGCGTCCGGGATGAGGGGCGCGGCGTTCGCCGCGGGCTTCGCCGACGCTTCGGACCGCGATTCGCAAGCGGGGAGGAGCGCGGCTCCCCCGAGCGCGAGCGCACCGCCGAGGAAACGCCGGCGGTGGAGGGGCGTGGCGCTCGGGGCCTCACTCGCAGGTTCTCGTCTCTTCATTCCAAAGATCCTTTGCTGGGATGACCGTGGAGCCTCGGGCGCATGGAGATGGACACGCCCGCCGGTCGGGGCAGACTGGACGGGCTGCGCTCCGGGGCGCCGTCCGTGAAATCGCCTGTTCGTTCGAGGATGAGCTAGGCCAGCTCCGCGGCGAGATCGGCAGGGTGAGCTCCCTCTCGCCGCGGGTGTGCGCCCTGGATGGCCTCAGCCATACACGGGCCCAGGATTTGCCAAGGACGATGCATGGGCGCCTGTTTCTATGAAGTTTCTGTAGGATATTTTTTCTTCATTCACTTCACGTTCGTTGCGTTCGTCATGTTCGTTGCGTTCGCCACGCCGCCTTCGTCTTCAATTTCAATGACTGCGGGGCAGCGGCGCGCCCGAGCGAGCGGTCGGGGAGCGTCGCGAACGGACCGGTTGCTTGCCAGGCCTGGGGTGAGGCTGTAGCGTCCGCGCGGCGCAGGAGGAGCGCCACGCCGATCCGGCGGGTGTGATGCGGCAGGCAGCAGGTCATGGGAGCGACGATGACGAGCGGGTCCGCGACGTGGGTGGGGGCGGCGGCGTGCCTCCTGGCGTGCCGGTGTACGTCCCTCGCCGGGCTCGATGGGCCCTATCACCTGGAGGCGGGCGGGGGCGCCGGCGGTGGGGGTGGCGGGGGCGCCGGCGGGCAAGACTGCGCCGAGGAGGCGAGCGAAGGGTGCGTCTATGACCGGTGCGGCGCCGTCCCCGAGAGCGCCCCGAGCGGCGTCTACGCGCTCGATCCCGACGGGCCCGGCCCAGAGGAGCAGGCCGAGGTCTACTGCGGTGAGCCTGTGGACGGCGATCGCTGGGCGCTCGTCTACAACAGCGTCGGGTCAGCGGACGGCGCGACGCTCCCGTTCTGGAAGATCCTGTATGCCGATCGGCTCGCCACCAAGGGGACGCCGTCGCTCGGCGACAACCTTTACCAGCCGTCGCTGTACATCGCCGGCCGGGAATACCGCGACGAGATCGAGGACATCGCAGGGACCGTCGCCGAGGTGATGCGGGCGACCGCCGAGGGCATCGACACCGGGGACATGCACCTCCTCACGCCGATACGGGTCGGCGGCGATGAGCACCTCTTTTCGTGGCAATTCGCCACGGGGTGGTCGTCGCCGGATTTCGACGCAGACACCAAGGACGACGGCAATTGCGCGGGCGCCTATGCGGGCGTCACACAGCACTACGGGCACTGCTTCGTCTACAACCTCGGCGCGGACGACGATGAGCCGATCGAGGACGAGGGCTGGGGCCCGCACATGAGCACTCCGGACGCGACGTCGTACGGGCTCTCCGACGACGGGAGCGGTTATACGCGCTTGCAGCGGATCTCCCGCTGGACCCGCTGGTGATCGCGCCCCGCCCGGACCAGATCGCTCGCCGCTGGGCCGGGCCGGGGCGTCGCCAACCCCCGCCGCTCGGCGCCCCCGAGGGCCATCGCGCGGCTGACACCCGGGCTGCCGCGGTGGCAGACTTCGACGACGCATGAGCGACCGTTCGACCCCCGTTGACGTGCCGCCTCGCTTTCGCGTGATCACCGATCCGCGGGGCGAGGAGGTCGACGACCGCACCATCGTCCTCGGCCCGAGCCACGCGTTCGGCGACGGCCGGCACGAGAGCACGCGGATGTGCCTCCAGGCGCTCGCGTCGTTCGCGCCACGCAGCGGCTTTCGCCTCTTCGACGTGGGGAGCGGGACGGGGATCCTCTCGATCGGCGCCGCGAAGCTCGGCGGCGAGGCGATCGGGGTCGACATCGACGCCGCCGCGAACGCGATCGCGGCGGACAACGCGCGGCGGAGCGCGGTGGAAGCGCGCGTGAGCTTCTCGGCGACGTGGCCGGACGGGATGTTCGACATCGTCGTGGCCAACATCCTTCGGGACGTCCTCACGGCGCTCGCCCCTCGGATCGTGGCGCGCCTGGCTCCCCGCGGGACGTTGATCCTCTCGGGGCTCGTGTCCACCGACGTTCCGGAGATCGTGGCGCGTTATGCGCCGCTCCTGGCCGACCGTCGACCGGAGATCTTCGAGCGGGGCGCGTGGCGCGCGCTCGTGTGGCGCGACGCCGAGCCGCGCGCCGATGCCCGAGCCGCGACATGATCTCGGCGCGGCGGGCTCACCCGGACGACCGCATGACCGCATGACTCCATGACCGGAACCGGAGGAGGAGCATGAGGGAGCAGCGCCGTCGCGCCCTCCCGCAGCGCCGCCGTTGACCCGGGGCGCGAGGGCGCGCGAACATCCGGCGACCCCTTGCCGACCCTCCCCGCGACACGCCACCTCGCCGCGCTCCTCGCGCTCGCCGCGAGCGCCTGCTCCCGCGGCCCTGCGCCCGGCGCGGACGCGGGGCCTGGCCCGGCCGGCAGCGCGAGCTCCTCGGCCAGCGGCGCGGGCGCTCCGGCCGCTCCGCTGCCTCCGTCCACGGCCGCGCCGCTGCGCGCGCCGGTCCGGGAGGGCGGCGCCCTGTCCCGCGCCGCGCGCGGGGACGCGCTCTATGTGGCCGACGAGGACCACGGCGTCGTGCGCGTCGTGCCGCTGCCGCTCGACCCCGCCCGGCCCGGCGCAGGCGTCCCCGCGCCAGGCAGGCCCGCGCAGGTGCTCGCGCTCGGCGGGCGCGGCGAGCACGACGCACGCGTGCTCGCCACCGTCCGCGACCCGGGGCTGCTGCTGATCTTCCGGCCGGATCCTGCGGCCGGCCTCGTCGAGGTGGGCCGCGTGCCGCTGCCCGCCGACGCGTGGGGCATCGCGGTCACGCCCGACGAGAAGACCGCGATCGTGACCTCGGCGTGGACCCACAAGGTCTCGGCCGTCGACCTCGAGGCCAGGCAGACGCGGTGGACCGTCGACGTGGCGCGCGAGCCGCGGGGCGTGGCGGTGCTGCCCGACGGCAGCGCCGCGTACGTGAGCCACCTCGTCGGCGCCGATCTCACGAGGATCGACGATCTCGGCGGGGCGCCGAAGGTCCGGCGCGTCGCCCTGCCCGCCTCGCCGCTGCGCGCGCCGTCGGGCGAGCGGCTCGCCGCGTCGCTGGGTTATGCGCTCTCGCTCTCCGAGGACGGGCGGCGCCTGTTCGCGGCGCGGCACGCGCTCGGCGCCATGGGCCACGCCGCGTGGTTCGGCGCCGCGACGGTGGACGTGCTGATCACCGGCCGGGACGAGCCGCTCGCCCCGCCGCACCACGGCAACCTGCCGGTGCTCCGGTCGGCGTTCGCGGAGCAGGTGATCACCCCGGAGAGCGTGATCACCCTGCCCGGCGCGGGCGTCACGCCCGTCACCCAGCCGCGCGCCATGGCGTACCGCAAGCGCGCGCGCACGCTGCTCGTCGCGGGCGAGGGCGACGATCTCGTGCTCGAGGTCGACGCGACCGCGGTGGATCCGACGCTCGCGATCGTAAGGAGCTACCCGGTCGGCGGCCGCTACGATCCGCACATCCACGTGGCCGGCACGTGCGGCGCGCCGACCGGCCTCGCGCTCTCCGCGGACGAGGCGACGGCGTGGGTCTTCTGCCGATCGACCAGCGACGTGGCGGCGCTCCGGCTGCACGATGCGGCGCCGGGCTCGACCGTCGCGCCCGTGGGAGCGGCGGGCCCGGCGGGCTCGGCCAGCCCCGCGCCGGCGCCAGCCGCCGCGGGCGCGGCGGAAGGGCCGTCGGCGCTCGTGCACCTCGCCGATGATCCGCTCGGGCCGGAGGTCGCGAAGGGCCGCCGGCTCTTCTACAACGCGCTCGACGCCACGGTGAGCGGCAACCTCGGCTGCGCGGGATGCCACCCCGACGGGCGCGACGACGGGTACGTCTGGCGCGAGGCCACCTTCAGCACGGCCGACGGCGAGCACGCGAACTTCGTCGGGCGGCCGGAGAACATCCCCGAGGTCGCCAAGAAGCGAGGGGTTCCGCGGCGCACCCCGATGCTCGCCGGCAACGTGGGCGCGGCCGGGCCGTACGGCTGGCACGGCGAGAGCGAGGACCTCGTCAGCAGGCTCCGGACGGGCATGGGGCTGCACCGCTGGGGAGGGCTGCCGATCGACCATACGCCGGCCAGCCTCGCGGCGCGGGCGACCTATCTCGCGATGTTCCTCCGCCGGGGCCTCGTCACGCCGCCAAGCGCCGAAAGGGCGCCGGACGAGCGCGTGAAGCGCGGCCGGGAGATCTTCCACAGCGACGAGGCGAAGTGCTCCCGCTGCCACGTCCCCACGAGCGATTACACCGATCGCACGGCGTACCCGATGCCGAAGCGACCGCCGCCGCCGGGCTACGACGAGGATCCGCGCCCCGAGTACAAGACGCCGTCGCTGCGCTTCGTCGGAGGCCGGCCGCCCTACCTTCACGACGGGCGCGCCGGCACGCTGGAAGAGCTCATCGAGCAGAACGCCGACTGGATGGGCAAGACCAGCCACCTGTCGCCCGAGGACAGGGCGGCGCTCGTGGCGTTCCTGGAGACGTTATGAGGCCGCGCTCCGTGCTGCTCGCCTTGATGGTCGCTGGCGTGGCCTCCGTCCTGGCCGCGGCGTCCGGCGCGCCCGGCGCGCAGCCAGGCGGCGCGCCCAAGGCCGCGGCCAGCGCCGCGACCGACGCCAGCGCCGCGAAGGCCGCGGCGGGCGCCACGGCCGACGCCAGCGCGAGGAACGCCGCCGCGACCGACGCCGCCGCGACCGATGCCGGCGACGAGCTGCCCCTCGACGCCGCGCCCTTCCCGCCCGAGCCGTCCAAGCAGCCCACGGCCGCCGAGTGGAAGGCGGCGCCCCGCGTCCGCCTCTCCCGCGCCGGCCCCGCGGCCGCGGGCTGCCGCGCGTACAGGGCGAGGGAGTGGCTGCGCATCCGCTGCCCGGAGCTCACCGTCTCGGCCATCTCGCTGCTCGGCGGGAAGTCCGAGGGCGTGGCCTTCTGGATCGATCCGCCCCGCGGCGGCAGCGAGCTCCCGCGCGGGGGCGAGGTGATGTTCCCGATCCGCCGCGGCGATCGGCGGGTGATCCAGATCCTGACGTTCGGCCCGGGCTACGACGGGCCGTTCACCTTGTTGCCCGCGATCGTCATCCAGGAGCAATGGCTGGAAGACGAGCCGGCGCCGACCGTGACCGCCTCCTGAGAGACCATGCGATCCCCCACCACGCCTCGCGCCATCTCCTCGCTGTTCCTCCTTGCCGCTGCGAGCGGCGTCCTCGTCGTCGCGTGCGGCGCCGCCCCCGCGGCTCCCGGCGGCCTGCCTGCCGATCAGGCGCCCGCCGCGCAGCCCACGGCCACGAGCCCCGCCTCGACTGCCGGGGCGGCGCTCGCCCCGGCGCCGCCCCAGCCCGACCCGGCGGTGGCCTCGGCGCCCGCGAGCGCCGGGCAGGCCGGCGCCGAGCCGACCGCCGCGCCCGCCGAGGCGGCGAAGCCATCGGACGGCTGTCCCGACGGCATGGCCCGGGTCCCGGGCGGCAGCTTCGTGATGGGCCCGCTCAAGGTGAAGGCCACGGTGGGTGACCTCTGCGTCGACAGGACCGAGGTCACCGCCGAGGCCTTCGCGGCGTGTGTCAAGGCTGGCAAGTGCACGGATACATTCGCGGATTGCGCCAAGGAGGCGTCGACCTACGGCGTGGCTGGCAAGGAGAAGCAGCCGATGGTCTGCGTCGACTTCTCGCAGGCCCAGGCCTACTGCGCGGCGCAGGGCAAGCGGTTGCCGCGCGACGACGAGTGGGAGTGGGCGGCCCGCGGCGGCGAGGAGGCGCGGCCGTATCCGTGGGGCGAGGAGGCCCCGAAGGATCAGCTCTGCTGGTCCGGCGGCGGCGCCGCGCGCAAGACCGCGTGCGACGTGGGGAGCTTCCCGGCCGGCGCGACCCCGCAGGGCATCCAGGACCTGGCGGGCAACGTCTTCGAGTGGACGACCAGCGCCAACGACGGCAAGGGCAAGATGCGCATCGCCCGCGGCGGCAGCTGGCGCGACGGCATCGCGCCGCTCGTCAGGACCGCGCGGCCGGGCGGCTTCGAGGCGACGTACCGCTGCGGGTTCCTCGGGATCCGCTGCGTCGTCGAGCCCGCGGCCCAGGCGACGAAGTAGGCGGCGCCGCGTCAGCCGAGCGCCAGACGGCAATCGGCTGGGAATGCCATCCCTGACACCGGACGCGTCACTCAGCGGTTGCAGAGGTTGCAGCGGTCGCGCCCCGTTTTGCCAGTTCCTGGCACGGCGCGGCGGCGGCGTCACAGGCGCCCAGCGCGTCTTCGGCGTCGACGGTGATGACTTGATGGTCCGCTGCGCTGCACCCGCACTGCCACCCCAATGCCGGGTCTTCCTGCTTACAGCTGATGTTCAACGACGTGTGCAACACGACATCCAGCCCACCCAAGCTGGACGGCTGTTGGCAATCGAGCTCGGAATAGCAGACGCCACGGCTCGCAGTTCGGTGAACCCGGCTGCAGGTGGCATCGCGAAGCACCGTCTCGGGATGAAGCGACTTGCATGGCTCTGCCAGGTTCGTGCAGATCTCCGAGCCGGACGCATTGCTGGGAATGTCGAAATACACGTCGCTCCAGTTGTCCCAACACCTGCATCCCCACGCGCTGTCCCCGGTGCCTGCGCCGCAGTTGATGATATAACCAGCCGCCGCAGTTTGCGTGACACCGCCCCCGAGGTCCGCCGAGTAGATGCAGGACGTATCGACGACGCAGGAATCCTCGGTTCGCCCCTGGTCACTCGACGCACAACTCGGAGATTCGGTGAAGGGCGACGGGTCGTCTCCAGAGGCACATACCGCGAGGGCTTGCTCGCAGCCCGCTTGCAGGTCGTTCTCCGCGAGGTGGTACGACGTATAGCGGGTCGCGGTGGAAGCGGTGCAGTTCATCCCACCAGCGCTGCTGATGGTGCAGAAAGATTGCTGGTCGTCGTAGGCAAAAGCGTCGATCGCTCCCACCATCAGCGGGATCTCACACCTGCGGTCGGTCTGGCAAACGCTGTCAAATACCTGCGTGAGCGGCTCGGCGCACACGGGCTCGCCGTATACAATATCCCCCACCTTGCACGCCTCGAGGATCGAGCCACATACCCCGGCAGACAAGCTCGGAAGCGAGAAGGCAAGCCCGCCAAAGCTGTCTTGACAAACACAGCTGGCAACCCCACCGATAGTCCTGCAGCTCGCCGTGATCGTGCTACCGGTGCACACCTGGCGCGCCGAACAAAAATCTTCACCCTCCTGCACCGTGGAGGGTGAACACGTCCCCGGGTCGTGCACGACTGTCGACGGGTCGGGTTGCAACGGCGCTATCGGACCATCCGCCTCACCCTCCGTCTCTATCGGACCATCCTCTATCGGACCATCCGCCTCACCCTCCGCCTCTGTCGGACCGCCCGCCTGACCTTCCGTCTCTGTCGGAGGCGAGTCAGCCCCATCGTTCGACTCGCTCGTATCTGTCTCACCCTTCTGTGGAGGGGTGGGAGTCGTCTCTTCCTCTGGAGCCGCATCTCCGCCGGACTCGTAATGCCCGCCCACGAGGTCGGTGGCCTCGGTCCCAGGATGCCCACGTTCGATGAAGCAGCCGACGCAAAGGCTGGACGCGAGGATCCCAAGGCAGCGAAAAGATGGGCGCATGGTGGGATCTAGAGAATACAAGAGCGATCCGGGAGTCAAGTTCGTCGTAGCGGCCGTCCACCGTACAGCCACGTTACACACGTTGGTTAATCTAGAAACCCCTTACACGATCGACCTTCCTCCTGAAAAAGTGGCGCCGTATCAGAAAGAATCATCCCTACATCGACGATGAGGCAGCCCTGAGATCAAGGGCTTGAGCGCTCTCTTTGCGCAGCTGGTCGGCTTCAGCTCGGCAGCGGCGGCGCTCGGCGTCGTCAGTGCAGGTCGTCTCGGCATGGACGTCTCCCTTCGCCCTGGTCGGGCGTCGTTCCGCTTGCGTCTGAGCGCCTCGTCGCATCCGCAGGAGCGAGCTGTGGCTCGATCGACGATCCGCATTCAAATGCCTCGAATTCTGCTGCCAGCGCGCCCCACGCGAGCGCTGCTGGCAGCTCGATGCGCTGAGGGTCTGACGCAGCGCGCGGCCGTCACCCGCGATCGTCGGCCGCCATGGAGCGCAGGACGCGCTCGGAGGCTTCGGCGTGCTCGAGCAGCAGCGCCGCAAAACCGCGCTGAAGCTCGATCTTGCGGCGCATCCACGCCTCGAAGGCGCCGTGGTCGAAGCGCGCGAGGTCGTGGGGGGCGGCGGGCAAATCGCCCGCAGCCCGCATGGTCTCCGCGGCGCGGCCCGCCGCCTCGCCGATCTCGCGGTAGCCGGCGGCCACCCGGCGCATCGCGTCGTGTTCGAGGCGGGCCTCGGGCGTGGCGCTGCCCACCCAGCGCGCGTGGGCTTCCAGGTTGTCGGCCACGTGTCGGAACAGCTCCGCCAGCCGCTCGGGAACCACCGCGTTGTTCGCCAGATCGCGTCCACAGGGCTCGTCCATCGGTACCTCCTGTCCATTCGCCCCAACGCGCGAGGCGTCGGGTCGTGACCGCAGGCCGCAGTCCAGGAGCGAGAAGTCCAAACGCTATCTGAAATTCAGGCTCCTCGTAGCGGCCGCGCGCTCCCGGCGCGGAAGCGCAAGAACGCGACCGCCTGAGCGCGAGCGGCCAACGACGCCGAGCGCGCGACGGTCCTCGAGAGGATCGCCGGCGCCGGACCTCGGCCGATCAAATGCTGCACTCCACGAAGCCCTGCGTGTTCGTGGAGACGTTCATCTCCCACCTGGACTGGGTGGCGTCGTACTGGACGACCACGCCGGTGGAGACGCCGCCGCGGAGAATGCCGCCAATCCCCTTGAGCCAGCACGTCTTGCCGTCCACCGCGGGGCCGAGGTCCACCGACCCTGCCTGGATGCCGTGGTAAGCCTCGCCGAGGTAGTCCGTCACCTGTACGCAGCTCGCGTAGCCGGCGACCTTCCCCTGCCCGTGGAGGTACCAAGAGCCGCCGTCTTTCTCCACGCCGATGTAGTCCGACGCGCTGGCGAAGTTGTCGCCGCCCTCGTAGTTGATGACCTGCGTCAGGAAGCAGCGTCGGTTGTTGCTGGTGGACGCGAGGTACACCCTGGGGCTGGTCGTGGTATAACTGTTGTTGGAGTAACCGACTTGCGTGATCATGGTGCCGGGGTTGGCGAGCCCACCGTAGGCACGAACCGACACACCCGAGTCGGCGTGCGCGAACACGCGCGCCGTGCCGAGCCAGCTGTACATCGCGACGTTGCCACCGTCCCGGAGGTTTCCGGTCACGCCCATGATGTAGGCGGCGTTCCCGCTCCAGGTGCCGAGGTTCTGGAAGGCGTTGCCCGACGTCGCGGTGGCGCTGCTGTACCCGAACGCGGCAAACGCCTGCTCGGCGGTGCCGATCGCCTTGTCCTCGCCCCCGTCGACGTCGTCGTTGCCCTGATCCGGGCTCTCGACCTCGACGTTGCACCCCAGGAGGGCGATGACCGAAGCGACCGACAGCACGCGAAGACAAGCGCGAGCTAGTTGCGTGTGCATAGGATGTTCCCCTTTTCGAACGCAGCGGGCCGAGGCGGCGCGCTGCGACGACAATGCTACGCTGACCCGACCCGGTGACGACGGACACGGGGCTTACGGCTCGCGCGGGGCGGCGTTTTCGAGAAGAGCGCCGAGGACCAGCACGACGTTTGCCGTGCGCAGCGAGAGGGGCAAACGGCAAGCGGCTGGGGCCGTACATCGTGGAGACCAACGGACAAGCTCTTATGGAGCGCCTCACGACGATCCCTGGCGACAGATACGCGGCGCTGGAGGAGGAAAAGCTGCCTCGGTCACGGGAAGGTTCGCTGGCCGAACGACTGTGGAGGCGCGCCGGCCACGTCATGTCAGCGATCGCAACCTGCGCCGACCGGCTCGAAGGTGATGCGATCGAAGATGGAGACGTAGTCGGGGGACGGCACGCCCGTGTAGGCGATCATGCCGACCTGAAGCGTCGCCGGCAGATCGGCGCGGGTGATGGGCGCGACCGACGTCGGCCACCCCGTGTCGCCAGGGTGGCGGTAGTAGATCGTGAAGGTCGCGCCCGTCCGGCAGAGCCGCAGCTCGGCGTCGGCGGTGAAAGCCGTCTCGCCGTACGTGCTCTTGCTGTTGGTGGTGCTCTTGTGCTCGACGGCGAGCTGGTTCATCTCGGCGTAGCCGACCACGCCCAGCACGTAGTTCTCGGAGCTCCCGCTCGGATTCCGGCCCATGAGGCCGCCGACGTCGGCGAACTGGTTCGGCGTCTGGTCGCGGTTCGACGCCCGCCGGGCGTGGACGGTGGCGGTGACCTTGAAGTCGCCGGTCACGAGCTTGTAGACAAGCACGCCCTGGCTCGCCTGGTACCACAGCGCGCCGCCGTGCGGCGTGAGCGAGAGCGCGCCGCCGCTCACCACCACGTCCGCGAGGTCGGGCCGCAGCACGGTCCAGTCCGGCGAGAGCGCGCTGCCTTCGAACTCGTCGCCGGCCGGGAACGCGCCGTCCGTGCCACCGGTCGGCGCCGCGCCCGCCGTACCGGCGCCGCCAGCTCCCGCTGCGCCGCCCGCGCCGCCGTTCCCCGCCCCCGCCCCTCCGGCTGCCTCGCCTATGCCGCCCATCGCAGCCGTGCTGCCTCCGGTTTCAGATCCGCCACCCGTCCCCGGCGCGCCTGCGGTCGCGGAACCGCCGCCGGTGGCGGACGCGCCTCCCGTCGCGCCCGATCCCGCCGCGCCGCCCGTGCCCGAGGCCTCCCCGCCTGCGCCGCAACCGGCGGCGGCAATCAGCGCGGCCGCCAGCGACCCGAGGACCCCGGCAAGCCGCCGTCCGACTGCGTTCATGGGCCCATCGTCTCCGACGTTGCGGAGAAAGACAACGGCGCCGCGCGCGCGGGCGCCCCCTCAGCGCGGACCGCAGGGGGTCCGGTGGGGCCGGTAGCTCGCCGTGCTCACCGCTCAGGGGGCTAGCACTACTGCCGCAGATTTCTCTCCGAGACGCCAGAGCTTGAGCTTCTCCGGTGACGACGGTGTCGATCGGGCCGATAAAAGCAAGGGCAGCGGGGTAGCCATCGAACGAGAATGCGCGCCATGGCGAGGCGGATCGTAATGAATGAATCGGCGACGTGCCGCTCAGAATGGCGCGCCCGCCGATCCTTCGCATCAGCGGCGACCGTGTTAGAATCACCACATCGGAGGAAGGGCGTGAGAGAAGCCGAGAGCCGAGATGGCGGGGCAGAAGCGGTGGATGTGCTGATCGTCACCGCGGTCAAGGAGGAGTATGACGCCGCGCTCTTGGTGGACACCGGCGCCTGGCCGGGGAGCCTCTGGGAGAAGCGACCCGGGCCGACGAGGCTCGAGGTCGCGTTCCGAACTTTTCGCGCACGCGACGGTAGCCCTGTGCGCGTCGCGCTCACGCGCGCGCTCGAGATGGGCGGCGTCGCCACGACGAATGCGACCGTGCCCCTGCTGAGCGCGTACCAGCCGCGCTGCGTGGCCATGTGCGGTGTCTGTGCCGGGCGCAGGGGAGACGTTCAGCTCGGGGACGTGATCGTAGCCGACCGGCTCTGGACCTACGTTACCGGCGCGAGCATGGCGGAGAGAGATGACCAGGGGCGCGAGACGACGCGCTTCAAGGCCGACCCATCCACCTACAACCTCGACGCGATCTGGAAGCAGGCCGCCGAAAGCTTCCGGCCGGACGACGCCGAAGCATGGCTCAAGGATCGACCGCGCTCGTATGACGAGCAGGGCGATTGGCTGCTCGCGCGCCTCCTCGCCGGCGAGGACCCGCGCAGCCATCCTGACCGGACGTCGCGCTGCGCCGACTTTGCCAAGGTCGTGCAAGCGCTCCGGACGCGAGGGTGGCTGACGTCGAGCGGTCTCGGTCTTGCCGATGCCGGCCGCGCATACATCGATGACAAGCTGCTGCTGCATCCCGATGGGCTGCCCGAACGCGAGCCTTTCGCAGTCCGCGTCGGTCCTATCGGAACTGGGACCCAGGTGATTCGCGACCCGCACATCTTCGACAAGCTCTCGGAGCGGATGCGCAAGGTGCTCGGCTTGGAGATGGAAGCGGCGGCCATCGGCGCGATCGCCCATCTCCACGGCATCGAGCGCATGATCGTGATGAAGGGCGTCATGGATCACGCCGATCCGGCGAAGAACGACAACTTCAAGGCGTTCGCGGCCCGCGCCTCCGCCGAGTGCCTGATCGCCTTCCTGCGGGCGAACCTGCGGCCCGTGCCGCCTGACGTTGGCGACATTCTCGTCCCCGGCACGCCCAAGGAGCGACCCAAGCCGAGCCCAGCCGGATTGCTGAACGCCCGCCATGAGGTTGTCCCTTTCTTCGTGTCCGGCCGCGCGGCTCTCCTCGAGGATCTCCGCACATGGTGCTCCGAGCCCACGGAGGTCGGCATCCTACTCCTCTATGGTACCGGGGGGATGGGCAAGACACGGCTCTTCATGCATTTCTGTAAGCTCCTGCGCGCCGAGGGCTGGACGGCTGGATTCCTGATCAAGGAGGCCGAGACAGTACGGTTCGAGTCACTGATCCACACGTGGCGACCAACGCTGGTGGTCATCGACTATGCCGAGAGCCGGACGAATCTTCGCGCGCTGCTGCGGATCGTCGCGCGGCGGCGTAGTGGGCAGGGCGCAGGCCCGCTGCGCATCGTGCTGCTCTCGAGGGCCGTCGGGGACTGGTGGGAGGCGCTGATCCGGCGCGATGCAGATCTGAGTGATCTGCTGCTCGATGCTCCGCTGCGCGAGCTCGCGCCCCTCGCGACCGTGGGAGCCACGCGCGACGAGGTGTTCCGCGAGGCGGCCGCGCGCTTCGCGACCGTGCTTGGTAAGGACATCCCAGGCGCCGTGCCGTCGCTCGACGATCCGCGGTTCGATCGGGTGCTGTACGTGCACATGGCAGCGCTGGCCGCCGTGAACGGGCGGGCGGTCAAGGCGAACCAGCTCCTTCAGGACACGCTGGAGCACGAGGAGCGCTTCTGGTGGTCGCAGGTGTCCGTGGTGCCTGGGGAGCCGGAACAAGACCTCTTCATTGAGAAGTGCCGCCGCGCCGTGACGGCGTTCACGCTTACCGGCGGCGCGACCATGCGAAGCGACGCAGAGGAGCTGCTGGAGCGCCTCGATCCGCCGCCGGACAAGGCGATGTTGAGGCTCCTGCACCATCTCTACCCTGGAGGCCTGACCGGAGCGAACGCGGCTGGATACGTCGGTCGGCTGGAGCCGGATCTCCTCGGCGAAGGGATGGTGCTGCGGACCTTGAAGGCGGAGCGAGCATCCGCGGGACGGCTCCTGGATTGTGTGTTCCAAGGCGCCAGCGAGGAGGCTCTCCGCACGGGCTTCACGGTGCTGGGGCACCTGTCCGAAGAGAACCCGGAGGAGGCGCAGGGCTGGATCGCGCACATGCTGGATCGCGATGTCCCGGGGCGAGCCGTAGCGGCGCTCGAAGCCACAGAAGCGGTCGGCAAGCGGACCGCATACGGAACCCTTGGACCTCAGCTCGCGGAGGCGCTCGCGCGGAAAGGGACGGTCGAACTGGCGGAGCGGATCGAGATGGAGCTCTGGGAGACCACAGGCTCGGGGCGTGCGTACGATGCAACGTCGCGGTGGGTGGGCTCCGAACTGTCGTTGCGCGCAGTGGCCGCGTGGGTGATGGAGACGCAGCTGAAGCACCTGCCAGCGAGGGAGATACCAGAGCCGCAAGCCGAGCGAGCACGGCTGCTGAACAACCTGGGCGAGACGCAAAGCGCGCTCGGGCAACGAGAGGCGGCGCTGGCCAGCACGCAGGAGGCGGTCGACATCCTCCGCAAGCTTGCGGCCGCGCAGCCCGCTGCGTTCCTGCCGTACCTCGCGGGCAGCCTCAACAACCTGGGCATTAGGCAACTCGCGCTCGGGCAACCAGATGCGGCGCTGGCCAGCACGCAAGAGGCGGTGGAGCAGTACCACAAGCTTGCGGCCGCACAGCCCGCTGCGTTCCTGCCATACCTCGCGGTCAGCCTCAACAACCTGGGCGTCATGCAACGCGAGCTCGGGCAACCAGATGCGGCGCTGACCAGCACGCAGGAGGCGGTGGAGCAGTGCCGCAAGCTTGCGGCCGCGCAGCCCGCTGCGTTCCTGCCGGACCTCGCGGGTCGCCTCAACAACCTGGGCATTCAGCAAAGCGCGCTCGGGCAACGAGAGGCGGCGCTGGCCAGCACGCAAGAGGCGGTGGAGCAGTACCGCAAGCTTGCGACCGCACAGCCCGCTGCGTTCCTGCCGGACCTCGCGGGCAGCCTCACCAACCTGGGCACAGTGCAAAGCGAGTTCGGGCAACGAGCTGCAGCGCTGGCCAGCACGCAGGAGGCGGTGGAGCAGTACCGCAAGCTTGCGACCGCGCAGCCCGCTGCGTTCCTGCCGGACCTCGCGAGCAGCCTCACCAACCTGGGCGCAGCGCAATACGAGCTCGGGCATTCAGAGGCGGCGCTGGCCAGCACGCAAGAGGCGGTGGAGCAGTACCGCAAGCTTGCGGCCGCGCAGCCCGCTGCCTTTCTGCCGGACCTCGCGAGCAGCCTCACCAACCTGGGCGCAGCGCAATACGAGCTCGGGCATTCAGAGGCGGCGCTGGCCAGCACGCAAGAGGCGGTCGATATCCATCGCAAGCTCGCGGCCGCGCATCCTGCTGCGTTCCTGCCGAAACTCGCGAGCAGCCTCAACAACCTGGGCGCAATGCAAAGCGAGCTCGGGCAACCAGAGGCGACGCTGGCCAGCGCGCAAGAGGCGGTCGACATCCTCCGCAAGCTCGCGGCCGCGCAGCCCGCTGCCTTCCTGCCCTACCTCGCGGGCAGCCTCACCAACCTGGGCGTTCATCAAAGCGCGCTCGGGCAACCAGAGGCAGCGCTGGCCAGCACGCAAGAGGCGGTCGATATCTGCCGCAAGCTTGCAGCCGCACAGCCCGCTGCCTTCCTGCCGGACCTCGCGAGGAGCCTCAGCAACTTGGGCAATAGGCAAAGCGCGCTCGGGCAACGAGAGGCGGCGCTGGCCAGCACGCAAGAGGCAGTGGAGCAATACGGCAAGCTTGCGACCGCAGAGCCCGCGGCGTTCTTGCCGGGCCTCGCGAGGAGCCTCAGTGACCTGGTGTTGCTGCGCAATCTCATCGATATCGCAGCCCATCGCATCGAGCATGATGCTTGATGCTGAGGGGTTCCGCCCAACTGCGCAATCTCATTGTGCGTCGAGGAGCCAGCGCAAAATCTGCCCGGAGAGCGGCATTGCCTATCCACACCAGAGCCCGTTCCGCTCTCTCGATCCCTCGCGCGCAGCCGGCGGACCGCCGGGCTCGCGGGCGGCCGCTGCGCCGCCCGGCGCTCGCGCCTTGCCTTCTGGCCCGGCGCAGCGCACCTTCGCGCCCAGTGACCATGCCCGGCGACGATCCCTACGTGATGCCCTCCTACGTCAAGCTCCTCGTCGCCGACGCGGAGCGCTCCGCCTCGTTCTACGAGCTCCTCGGCTTCACCCGCGTCCACCAGGATCCGGTGTTCGTCCACCTGCGCTGGGCACGTTATGCCGATCTCTTCCTCGTCGCGACGCCGCCGGGGGTCTCGCTCGCCGGGCAGCACGGCCTCGGCGTCATCGTCTGCTTCAGCGCCGCCGGCGACCGCGGCATCGAGACCATCGCCGCGCGCGCCGCGGCGGCCGGCGCCGCCGTCGACGGGCCGCGCGACCAGCCGTGGCACACACGGGAGGTCGTCGTCACCGACCCCGACGGCTACCGCCTCTGCTTCGTCGAGCCGAGCACGCCCCTCCCGAGCTGAGGCCCACTGCCCGCGCCGGCGCCTCCCAGGCGGCGCCGGGCGCGCTCGTGTATCATCCCACCGGCATGTCGCCGGAGCCGTCGCAGCCCAGGCCCATCGGGCGGTATCTGCTGTACGGCTCGATCGCATCCGGCGGGATGGCGTCCGTGCACCTCGGCCGGCTCGTCGGCGACGCGGGCTTCTCGCGCACCGTGGCCATCAAGCGGCTGCACCCCGCGCTCGCCGAGGCGCCCGAGATCGCCGAGAGCCTGCGCGACGAGGCCCGCATCGTCGCGCGCATCCAGCACCCCAACGTCGTCGCCATGGTCGACCTCCTCCTCGCCGAGGACGAGGCGTTCCTGGTCATGGAGTACGTGCGGGGCGAGTCGCTGGCGCGGCTGCTCCGGGCGGCGCGCGCGGGCGGCGCGCCGGCGCCGGTGCCCATCGTCGCGAGCATCGCGTGCGGCGCGCTCCACGGCCTGCACGCGGCCCACGAGGCGCGCAGCGAGTCGGGCGAGCCGCTCGGCATCGTGCACCGGGACGTCTCGCCCGAGAACGTGCTCGTCGGCGTCGACGGGACGGCGCGGCTGCTCGACTTCGGCATCGCCAAGGCGCGCGGGCGGCTCAGCACCACCCGCGGCGGGCAGATCAAGGGCAAGCTCGCGTACATGGCGCCCGAGCAGCTCCTCTGCGCCGACGTGACCCGGCGGACCGACGTGTTCGCGGCGGGCGCGGTCCTCTGGGAGGCGCTCGCAGGCCGCCGGCTCTTCGACGGCGGCGACGAGGGCGCCCTCATCCGGGCCGTGCTTGAAGAGCCGATCCTGCCCCCGAGCTCGCTCGCGGCGCACGTGCCGCCTGCGCTCGACGCCATCGTCCTCCGTGCCCTCGAGCGGAACCCGGAGGGCCGCTACCCGACCGCCCGCGAGCTCGCGATCGCCATCGAGGACGCCGTCCCGCTCGCGTCGCCGCGCGCCGTGGGCGAGTGGGTGGAGGCGCTCGCCGGCGACGCGCTCGCGCGGCGGGCGGCGCGCGTCGCCGCCATCGAGAGCGCATCGGCGGGGATCCCGAGCGGCCCGGCGACGGCCAGCTCGGGCGCGGCCGCGCGGGGTCGGTCGGGCGCGCCCAGCGACGGGGCAGAAGACGAGGGCGAGCCCACGCCGCCGGGCGGCCCGGCGCGGGGGCTGGCAGAGACAGCGCCCTCGATCCCGTCGAGGGCCCTCGATCAGGGGACGCCGGCGGCTGAGCCCCCGCCCGGATCGGTGACGTCCAGCGGGATCTCGCTGGGACTGCCTGCGACCGACGGCGCGCGGCGCGATGGTCCGCCCCCCACGGCGAGGAAGCGCGCGCGCCCGCTGCTCGCGCTGCTCGGCGCGCTGCTCCTCGGCGGCGCGGCCGCGCTCGCGGCGCAGTCGTGGCGCCGCGCCCCGCCCGGCCCGGAGGACGCCGCGCGCGCGGTCCACGCGCCCGCGGCGCAGCCGGCCAGCGCCTCGGCGGCGAGCGCGGCGAGCGCCGTCGCGGCGAGCCCATCGAGCACCGCCGCGGCTGACCCGGCGAGCGCCAACGTGGCGAGCCCGACGAGCACCGTCGCGGCTGACCCGACGAGCACCGTCGCGGCCGGCCCGGCGAGCGCCGCCGCGGCTGATCCGGCGAACGCCGTCGCGCCAGCGCCCGCACAGCGCCCGGCGCGCCCTGCAGCCGGCGCGCGCGCGCCGGCCCCCGCGGCACGCACGACCCGCGCCGACGCCCAGCGCTGTTCCCCGCCGTATACCGTGGACAAGGCCGGCATACGCCGGCTCAAGCCTGAGTGCCTGTGAACCGATGAACCCTCCGTGTCCCGCCCGCGCCCGGCTCGCGCTCTCCCTCGCCGCCGCCGCGGCGCTCTCGCTCACCGGCGCGCGCGCCGACGCCGCGCCGCACAAGCAGGCGTGCGCCGACGCCTACGAGCGCGCGCAGGGCCTCCGCCACGACGGCCGGCTGATCGAGGCGCGCGCCGCGCTGGTCGTCTGCTCGCAGCCGACGTGCCCGGCGGCCGCCGTGGCCGACTGCGGGCCGTGGCTCGCCGAGGTCGAGCAGAGCCTGCCCTCCGTGGTCGTCGCCGCGAGGGACGCGCACGGGCGAGAGCGCCTCGACGTGCGCGTGCTCGTGGACGGGCGCCCCCTCGCCGCGGCGCTCGACGGCAAGGCGCTGCCGGTCGACCCGGGTCCGCACACCTTCCGCTTCGAGCCCGCGACGGGCCCCGCCGTCGAGGAGCGCGTGCTGATCCGCGAGGGCGAGAAGAACCGCCTGCTCACCGTGACCCTCGGCGCACCTTCGGCCGGCGCGCCAGCCTCGCCTCGCCCGCTCGCCCCGCGCGCCGCGCCGCCCGCGGAGCCCTCGGTCCCGGGGCTCGTGTGGGCCTCCGGCGCCGTCGGCGTCGCTGGGCTCGCGGTGTTCGCCGTCGCCGGCGCCCTCTCGCTGAGCGCCGAGGCCGACCTGCGCGCCACGTGCGCCCCGCGCTGCGCGGAGGGCGAGGTGCGCGCCATCCGGGTCCAGCACGCAATCGCCGACGTCGGCCTCGGCGTGGGCGTCGTCGCGCTGGGCGCCGCGGGGTGGCTCTACATGACCCGGCCGGCCGCGGCGCAGCCCCCGAAGGCCGGCGCGACGGCGCTCTGGCCGTTCATCGCCGGCAACGCCGCGGGCGTCGCGGGGGCCTTCTGATGCGCCCGTCGGCCCGCGCCCGCGGCGGCGCCGCCGCCCTGGCGGCGGCCCTCCTCTCGGCGTGCTCGCTCGTGCGCCCGCTGCACGGCCTCACCTGCGAGCCCGGGGCCGGCAACGCCTCGTGCCTGTACGGCCAGCCCTGCGACGCCAGCGCCGACTGCACGACGGCCGCGTGCACCGAGGGCGTCTGCCAGTGCCCCGCCGGCATGGTGACGATCGAGAGCTCGTTCTGCATCGATCAGACCGAGGTGTCGAACGCCGCCTACCGCGCCTTCCTCGCCACGCAGCCGGACGTCGCGGCGCAGGAGCCGTTCTGCTCGTTCAACAGCACCTTCGATTTCGACGACACCGGGCCCGACGCGCCCCTCGTGTGCACGGCGCGCCGCAAGGAGGACGAGCACCCCGCCACCTGCGTCGACTGGTGCGACGCGCTCGCCTTCTGCAAGAGCCAGGGCAAGCGCCTCTGCGGCGAGCGCCACGGCGGCCCGCTGCCGTTCCGCGGTGACATGGCGCAGGGCGAGTGGTTCGACGCGTGCAGCAAGCACGGCGCGCTCGCTCACTCCACCGGCGAGTTCGACGCTCTCCAGTGCAACGGCGACAGCACCGAGACGGCGCCGGTCGGCGACGACACCAGCCTGGCGTGCGAGGGCGGCTATCTCGGCCTGCAGCACATGAGCGGAAACGTCCGCGAGTGGGAAGACGCGTGCTCCGACGACGTCGGCTCGGGCGACCTCTGCAGGACCCGGGGCGGGGCGTTCGACAGCGAGGGCACGCTCGAAGAGCTCCGGTGCGACGCGCGCGACGAGCGCGAGCGCGCCGACACCGATCATACGATCGGGTTCCGCTGCTGCAGCGGGTAGCGCGGCGGTGACGCCGGCGGTCAGCGCCTGATGTCGTACTTGTCCAGCTTGTAGAGCAGCGCGCGCCGCGAGATGCCGAGTCGCTTCGCCGCGCGCGTCTGGTTGTTCCCCTCGGCGGCGAGGGCGTCTTCGATGCTCCGCTTCTCCAGCTCGGCGAGGCGCGCCGGCATCGTCCCGTCGGCGGACGGCGGGGGCGCCCCCGTGCTCGCCGGGGGCGCGCCCGCGCTCGCGGGGGGCGCGGCGCCCTCGGCGCCCTCCGCCACGGAGGCCGGAAGGTGCTCGACCTCGATGACGCCGCCCTCGGCCAGCACGACGGCGTGCTCCACCGCGTTGCGCAGCTCGCGCAGGTTGCCGGGCCACGCGTGCGCCTCGAGCGCCTGCATCGCCGCGGGCGAGAAGCGCGGCGCCCGCTCCCCCATGCGCCCGGCGACCTGCTGCGCGAAGCGGTGCGCGAGCAGCGCGATCTCGGCGCGCCGCTCGCGCAGCGGCGGGACGCGGAGGACGAACGTGCTGATGCGATAGTAGAGATCCTGCCGGAACCTCCCGGCCGCCACCTCGGCCTGGAGGTCCCGGTGCGTCGCGCACACGACGCGCACGTCGAGCTCGATCTCCTGCGTGCCGCCGATCCGGGCCACGCGCCGGCTCTCGAGCACGCGCAGCAGCTTGGCCTGCATGGCGAGGGGCAGCTCGCCGATCTCGTCGAGCAGCAGCGTCCCGCCCTGCGCCGCCTCGAAGTAGCCGATCTTGCGGCGATCCGCCCCGGTGAAGGCGGCCTTCTCGTGCCCGAAGAGCTCGCTCTCGAGCAGCGCCTCGGGCAGCGCCGCGCAGCTGAGCCTCACGAACGGGCCCCCGGCGCGCGGGCTGGCGCGGTGGAGCTGCTCGGAGACGACCTCTTTCCCCGAACCCGTCTCGCCGAGCACGAGCACCGTCGTCTGCGCGCGCGCGAGGCGCTGCACCACCTGGAAGACCTTCACCATGGCCTCGTCCGCGACGACGAACCCGGCGCCGGCGCCGGAGGGCGGGCCCTCCAGCGCCTCCGGCGCGGCCCCCGGCGGCGCCGCCTCGACGGGCGCCGGCGCCGCGATCGCGACGACGATCTCGGCCGGGCCGATGCGGATCACGTCGCCGCCGGCGAGGGCCCGCTCCGCCCCGCGCACGACGGCGCCGTTCACCGACGTGCCATTGCGGCTCCCGAGGTCGACGAGCGCGACGGTCTGGCCCCGCCGCGCGACGCGCGCATGGTTGCGCGAGACGCGGGCGTCGTCGACGCAGACCATGGACTCCGGCGCGCGGCCGACCGCGACCACATCGCCGTCGGTGAGATCGATCACCCGCGCCGCGCCATCACCGGCGCGGACGATCAGGGAGGCCTGCCCCTGAGGCGTCCGCTCGCTGGGCGCGCTCTCCGCGGCGTCGAGCTCGGTCGCGACCTCGGCCGCGGTAGGCGACGGCTCCGCGCTCGGCGGAGAGGCTGCCTGTCGACGAGGGTCTCGCTCCGCCATGCCGTTCGAGGGTTGCGCAAGTGTACGACGCTTGCGCAACCCTCGGCAACGGCAGCGCGCGCCGCCGCGCGGAAGACGCGGATCGCGCACTGGTCCCCGCCTTGCAGTGCCTCTGCGGCGCGCACGGACCAGCGCCTCTCTGGCGCGCGGAGACGCTGCGGGAGCCGCGATCGCCGGGAGCCATCGCGGGGACCGGAGCGTCTGGAGGCGCGTCGCGCCGACGTGCGCCTGGCTTCACGAACGACCAACACGACAGGAGACGAGCATGACTTATCCCATTCGACCGGCGTCCTCTCTCGCGATCTGCGGCGCCCTGCGCCATGCCCTCGTGAGCCTGGCCGCGACGCTCGCCGCCGTCGGGTGCGGCGCAGATCCGGGCTCCGACGCGGAGATCGCCTCGGCGGCGAGCGGCGACGCGGTCACCGGCGCCCTCACGATGACCTGCTCCAGGCTGACGGTGAGCCGGGGCAGCATCGGCGCCGGACAGACGGCCGCCGCGCTCGCGACGGCGGATCTCACGGGCGAGCAGGACGTGTGGAAGAAGTACGTCGAGTTCGCGCCCGGCACGAGCGCGACGTGCGAGTACGCGCTCCCCTCGGGCACCTCGGCGGCGCGGCTCGCGTCCCTCGCGCTGGGCGTGAATTACCGCGGCCCCGCGAGATCGGCCATGCGCTGGACCTTCGAAGCGTGGGACGCGGCCGCCCGCGCCTGGGTCCCGGTCGGCGACAACACGTTCGCGCGCAACTGGTCCTGGACGAGCGCGAGCCTGAGCCTGCCGGGACCGCTCGGGCGGTTCGTGGCGGGCGGTACCCTCAAGATCCGGTACGCGACGAGCAGCTCCGCCGACAGCTCGATGCTCGACAGGCTCGTCCTCACGGGCACGACCAGCGACGGCTCCAATGGCGCCGGCGGCGCTGGCGGCGCTGGCGACAGCGGCGGCAGCGGCGGCACCGGCGGCGCTGGCGACAGCGGCGGCAGCGGCGGCACCGGCGGCACCGGCGGCGCTGGCGGCACCGGCGGCACCGGCGGCACCGGCGGCAGCGGCGGCAGCGGCTCCGGCACCGGCGGCTCCACCGGCACCGGCGGCTCAGGCGCCGGAGGCTCCACCGGCACCGGCGGCTCCACCGGTACCGGCGGCTCCACCGGCACTGGCATCTGGGTCCCCGCGCCGGGGACGACGTGGCAATGGCAGCTCACGGGCACCATCGACACCAGCCTCGATGTCGCCATGTACGATATCGATCTCTTCGACGCCCCGCAGGCGAAGATCGACACGCTGCGCGCGGCCGGGAAGAAGGTGATCTGCTACTTCAGCGCAGGGAGCAGCGAGGACTGGCGCGACGACGCGTCGAAGTTCCCCGCCGCGGCGCTCGGCAACCCGCTCGACGGCTGGCCGGGCGAGCGGTGGCTCGACACCCGCAACGCCGGCGTGCGCGACGTCATGAAGGCTCGGCTGGATCTGGCGGTGCAGAGGCGCTGCGACGGCGTGGAGCCCGACAACGTCGACGGCTACACCAACAGCCCCGGCTTCCCGCTGACGGCGGCGACGCAGCTCGATTACAACCGCTTCCTCGCCGCCGAGGCGCACGCGCGTGGGCTGTCCATCGGGCTGAAGAACGATCTCGATCAGGTGAAAGACCTGGTGGGGAGCTTCGACTGGGCCCTGAACGAGGAGTGCCACGAATACGACGAGTGCGACATGCTCACCCCGTTCATCCGCGCCGGCAAGGCGGTGTTCCACGCGGAGTACGTCGACGCCTCGAAGGCGAACGCCGTCTGCGCCGCCACGAAGCCGCTCGGGCTCTCGACCTTGATCAAGAAGCTCGACCTCGACGCCTGGCGCGTCGCCTGCCCCTGATCCACGCGCCCCGCCGGCGCAGGGGCGCTGGCCGCGCATCCGCGGTCAGCGCCCTCGCCCGCTCAGCCCTTCACTCCCCCGCCACCTCGAAGGTCTGCGCTCCGGAGAAGCTCTGCTGTTCCGGCTGGTAGTACGGGTGCGCCTCGGCGCCGCCGTCCTCCGCCCTGACAGGCATGGTCGCTTGCAGCCGGTAAGCGAAGGTGGCCGCGCGGCCCGCAGGGATCTCCTTCACATAGAGGATCAGCTGCTTGCCCGTCATCTCGAACTTCGAGAGCTGGCCCGCCAAGATGTACTCCTGGAGATCCTCGGTCAGGAGCTGGAAGCCGGGCGGCAGCCCCACGGTCACGAGGACCATGCTCTGCACCGAGTCCGTCTTGTTCTGGACGCTCAGCGACGCCGTCACGATGTCGTCCACGTACAGCTGGGTCTTGTCGTACGTCACGCTGACCGCGAGCGGGCCTCCCGCGTCGTTCGGGACCGCGCTCCACGGCAGGTTGTGGCGGCTCACCAGGTTGTAGCTGAGCTTCCCCTCCCCCGAGAACGAGAGCGTGACGTCGTGCGCGCCCGCGGTCGCGAGGTGCGTGAGATCGACCGTCGTCATGACGTCGGCCTGGTCCGCGCGCAGGGGGACCGTGCCCGCCGCCGCGCCGTCGACGGCGACGGTCACCGTCCCCGTGGCGCCCTCCGTCCCCTTGCTCGCGGCGAGGAGCAGGGTGCGCAGGCTCCAGATCGTCGCCTGGGTGGAGCCGAAGTTGCCGTTCGGGTCCTTCGACTGGGTCAGGAACTTCACGCCGCCGTCGGCGCTCGGCCGGTGGGCGCCCGCGGAGAGCAGCGCGTGGGCCGCGAGCGCGGTGGTCGTGACCCTGGCGTCGTTCCCGGACTCGTAGAACGACGTCTGCGTGCCGCCGTCATCCCAGTAAAATGCGTCTCCTTCCGCGGTTTTGCGCTGGTCCAGCGCGTCGAGCACGCTGTCGGTCAGCGCGCCGGAAGGGTCGGCCACGGCGAGCGCGTTGGCCGCGATCGCCAGCGTGTACAGGTCGTCGGTCGCCGGCTTCAGCGAGCGGCCCAGGTAGGCGAGCCCCGTCCCGATCTCGGGCCCCGTGTACCCCGCGCTCGCGAGCGCCCAGAGCACGAAGGCGCTGTTGCGGAGCGTGCCCGTGTGGAAGCTGAAGAACTCGGTCTGGTCGCCTTCCCACGTGCCGTCCGCCTTCTGCTGCCCGGCGAGCCAGTTGACGGTCCGGGCGAGCATCGCCTCGTCCACGGTGTGGACCTTGATCATGTCGGCGAACTCCATGACGCCGAACGCGGTGACCGACAGGTACGGATGCCCATCCTGCTCGCCGAACCACGAGAAGCCGCCGCCCGAGTGCTCGAACGTGAGCAATCGCTGGTACCCGGCCGAGATCAGCGACTCGGCCTTCATCTGGATCTCCGGGGTGATCTGGCCTGTCTGCTTCATGTACTGCGTGACGAGCACGTTGGGCCAGGTCGTCGAGGTGGTCTGCTCGAAGCAGCCATTCGGGACCTGGAGCATGCTGTCCATGCCGCTCACGACCTGCGACAGGAACGCGGGGTAGATCTCGAGATAGAGCTGGTTCGAGCCGGGGACAGCGTCCGCGGGGAACGACAGCGCGTGATCGGCGCTGCCCGACGCGAGCATGCCAGACGCGCTCTCCGCGAAGGGCTTCCCGTCCGGGACCACGCGCACGGTGCGGGCCACCGCGTCGGCGCCCGCGCTGCCCCGCGCGGTGACCGTGAGCGAGTTGACGCCCACCGTGTTCACCTTCACCGGGAACCGGACGCCGCGCACCTCGCCCGCCGCGAGGGACACCGTCGTCGACGTCGCGCCGAGCGGCGTATACCAGCTCCCCGGCTCCAGGCTGAGATCGACCGTCTGCGGCGTCTCCAGGTAGTTGTAGACGGCGATCGGGAACTCGACCTCATCGCCGCGCGTGAGCGTCGCCGGGAAGCTCACGTCGACGAAGAAGTCCTGGAACACCTTGAAGCCGCTCTGGATGCCGCCGAGCTTGCCGTCCGTGGAGTTCGCCAGCGCCGAGAGCCGCCACTCGGTGATGCTGTCCGCGAGCGGGATGCTCAGGGTGGCCGTGCCGTCGGGGCTCGTGATCACGCTCGGGTTGACGTAGAGGGTCTCCGGGAACTCGCGCCGGACGCGCGGCCCGCCGCCGTTGTCGCCGCCGGGCTCCGCGGTGGGATCCCCGGCCGAGCCGCCGCCCGCTCCGGTCCCGGCCCCGGTTCCGCTCGCGGCGCCATTGGCCCAGCCGCCGTCCGCGTCGGGGATGCCCCCTTCATCCCACCCTTGCGGGGGCACCTGGACCCCGAGATCGCTGAACGTGAACGCGAACGTCGCGTCGTCCTGGCTCTGCTCCACCTCGTCGGGCCCCGACGATTGCAGCGTGAACCCGCTCCAGCTGGAGGCCACCCGGTACGCGTTGCCCCACACGTCGAAGGCGCGCAGGCGCTCGGCGACCCGGCTCCCGAGCAGCTCGACGTACACGCCCTGCCCGTTGCAGCTGAACTGGGTGCTGTCGCAGCCGAGCGCCTTCAGCTCCTGCGCGGCGGCCGCGGTGGCCTCTGCGAGCCAGGGCTTCATCACGCCCTTCTGGCGCTCGTTGAACTGAGCGAGCTCCTCCGGCACCTTCGCCAGCACGGCGGGCCACGTGCGCGCCTGGAGGCCGGTGAGCGACGTGCCCGCGAGCGCGGCGAGCGAGGCCTGGGTCTTCACCTGCGCGGCCTCGGCCTGCTCGGGGTCCTCGCTCGCGGTCGCGTTGAACAGCAGGTCCTGGAGGTTCGCCGCGGGGCCGTGGATCTCGTAGCTCGGCTTCGCGAACTCGTCCTCCAGCTCGAAGTAGGTGCGGAGCAGCCCGGGCTGGGCGTCGACCAGCGCGAAGACGGCCTGATCGACCACCTGGACGCCGAGCGCGGCGACCTTCGGGTTGCCCGCGTCGTCCTTGACCGACAGCCGCAGCGTCGCCGTCTCCCCCGGCGCATACAGGGGCTTGTCGGCCTCGACCTCGACGCTCAGCGCGGAGTCGCCCCGCGCGAACACGGTGCGGCCGGAGCGGACCAGGTTGCCATCGTCGTCGACCAGGTAGGCCTCGACCCGGTTGCTGCCGAGCAGGCCGGCGTCGACGGGCATGCTGAAATGGGCGCGCCCGCCCTCGAGCTCGAGAGAGCGCATGTCCACGGCCTGACCGTCGTTCAGCCAGTCGACGTAGACGCTGCCGGCCTCCTCGCTGGACTCGATGGTGACCTCGACCGTCTCGCCGGTCTCGTAGACGGCCCGATCGGTGCGCACGAGCAGGTGCTCGCCGCCCGTCTGCGTGCCGAACGAGAACTTCCGCGTGACCGCCCGCTCCCCCACCGTCGCCCGCACCTCGAACGCGCCGTCCGCCGTGGCGACCGGCGGGGTGAAGCTCACCACGGCCTGGCCGAAGGCGTCGGTGCGCGCGGTGAGCTGCGTGCGGTCCGGCGCTGTGATGACCGCCTCCGTGTCGGGGAGCGGCGCCCCGAGCGGGTCGGTGACGAAGAGAAGAAGGGTGTTGGGGATCCCCGGGACGAGCTCGCGCGCCTCGGGCACGAGCACGATCGAGGCCGCGTCGGCGGCGACCTTGACCGGGATCGCCTTCGTGACCTCCTGCCCCGCCGTGTCCGCGACGGTGACGGTGAGCGTCACGGCCGCGTCGCCCTGCTCCAGCGGCAGGCCCGCGAGGCTCGGCGGAAGCGTCAGGCTGAACCCGTAATGGCCCTCGGCGTCGAGCTCGCCGACGATGCGCTGGAACGTCGTCTGACCGACGTCCAGCGACGCCGCCTCGATGGTCACGCTGCCGCCGGCGACGTTCTTGCCGAAGAAATAGCGCGCGTCGATGGTGCCGGTCAGCGTGTCGCCCGCGGTGTACCACGGCCTGTCGGTCCTCACGGCGACCTCGAACTTGGGCAGCGCGTACTGCCCCACGGTCACGACCTTCTCCGTCGTGGTCTCCCCGCTCACGAGGCGCACCTTGAACTCGCCGGTGTTCACGATGGAGCCGATCCGGAACGTCGTCGCGGCGACGCCGTAGGCGTCGGTCTGGATGGGCTTCTTGAAGATCTTGTTGCCCTTGCCGTCCTCCACCTCGAACGTGATCGCCTCGCGGACGAGCGGCGCGTTGTTCCCCCGCTCGAGCGCGAGCGCGCGCAGGTGGATCGTCTGGCCGGGCTTGTAGAGCGGCTTGTCGGTGGTGAGGAGCAGCTTCGGGCCGGGGCCCTCGACGGTGATGTTCGCGGTGAGGGCCGCGTTGACGCCGAAGCCGAGCGCCTGCGCGGAGACGGGGTGCGCGCCGAGCGCGCCGGGCTCCACCTCGAACACCGCGGCGCCGAGCGCGTCGGTCGTCCCGCGGAGCGGCCGCGCCCCCTCGCCCACCGCCAGCTCGACGTCCACGTTGGGCACCGGCTGATGGGAGAAAGCGTCGGTCGCGCGCACGCGGTAGCTCGCGGTGCGCCCGCGCACCACGCGCGCCGGCCCCTCGAGCTGCACGTCGTAGGGCGGGATGACGCGCAGGAGGCTCCGCGTGACGAGCAGCCCCTCCTCCGACCCGTCGTCGACGCGGACGAGGTACCGCGCGAGGCCCGGCTGCGCGCTCACGGCCGGCGCCGGAAGGCGCGCCTCCGCGGTCGTCGCCGTCCCGCCCGCGATCTCCAGGTCGACCTCGGTCGTGCCTTGTTCCCTGTCCGCGTCGAGATCGACGAGCGTGACGCGCAGGTGGCCGCTCGTCGCGCCGGCGGTCAGGTTGCGCACCGGGATCTGGAGGCGCAGATCGCTCCCGTCGATCACGCCCAGCAGCCTCGCTTCGTCGACCTCGAGCGTGCCGTTCCGCGGTTGATCCGGGCGACCAAGCGTCGTTGGCGGGGCCTCATCGGAGGAGCACCCCGCCGCGAACGCGCTCGCCAGCGCCAGCGCGGCGAGCAGGTGGGGAGAGCTCCAGCGTCGGCGGAGAGCATCGAAGCGTACACGCATAAGTCCAAATCCTCCCGAGCGGCGCTGGCACATCCCCAGCGGCCGGCGCGTAGGCTGCATCCGCCGTACCAAGATGAACCACCGCCATCGAGCAGCAAATCCGCGGGAATAGACGCGGACCGCGCGCGGAATGTGCGCCACCTTGTGCCAAGGTTCTGGCCGATCCGCGCCTCCACCGCGTGCGGGTATCCGTTCCCATGGGGGAATCGCGACGCCTCTGTGACTCGATGACTCGATGACTCGATGACTCGATGAGCCGAGGACCGCCGACCCCCCCGCGATGGCGAGGCCGCGCGGCGTGCCCGGCCCATGGGATGGGGTCGACCGGTCACGAGGGTCCGCGCCGCGCTCCCCTGGACATCGGGATCCGACCGTCTCAGGTTCTCGCCCGAGCGCAAGGCGTTTCGCCGCCGAGGAGGGGATCATGCAGATCGACTTCGAGATGCCCGTGATGGCCGACGGCGGCCTCGATGCGGGCGTGCTCGACCGCGTCTTGGTCGACCGGGAGCGGGGCGTGCTGACCCACGTGGTGCTCCGTTCTCCGCTGGCGAGCGAGGAGCTGCTGATCTCGATGGATCTCGTGCAGGGCACGGCGGACGGGCACCTCCGCTTACGGCCCGGCCGGGACGAGCTCCTGGCGCTGCCTCGGTACTACGACGGGCGGACGACGGCGCAGCCGCCGGGGCGCGTCGACACCTCGCTCGTGCCGCAGCCGCCCGAGCGGAGGCAGGAGCTGGAGGAGGCGCTCGGGGTCACGGACGATACGGTCGAGCTCGGCCCCGACACGCGGGTGATGACCGCCGACGAGGCCGAGGCGCAGCTCGTGGGCATCGGCGCGAACGATCCCGGAAACGACATCTCGCGGATCCGCGTGCGCGGCCCCGCGGGCGCCGAGGCCGACTTCCCCGCATCCTGGATCGACGTGATGCGCGAGGACGTGGTGGCGCTGAAGGTGACCCGGGACGATATCTTGCGCTCTCGTCCGGCGCCCAGACGCCGGGACGGAAACCTCGCGAGCCTCGAGGGGCTCTCGGGCATGGGCGGACGCGACGGCGACACGCCCGAGGAGGTGTTCGGAGCGAATTTCGTCGACGAGCTGCGCGGCAAGGGCGGTATGCTCCTCCGCGTGCCCGGCGCCGGCAGCCCCGCCGAGGCCGAGAGCAACCGCGTGGCGGCGCCCGTGGTGGAGGCGGGCCCGGAGCGGCGGTCCTCCTCGCGATGAGCTCGTGAGCCAGGCACGGCCGCTCTCCGGAGGGCTGGAGTCTCGGCCCCCTGCCCGCTCTCTTCCTCAGGCCCGGCAGGAACCATGGTTAGGATGGGGCACGCCGCGCGTCCAGCGCGGCGCGATACCGCCCTACCGGGAACTCCATACCACGAAGCGCCCGAGTCACCGATCGCGCATCGCGCCGGCGGGAAGCGGGAAGCAGAAGGAACCAGAAGGGAACAGAAGGAATCAGAAGGAATCAGAAGGAATCAGAGTGGGAGTAGGAGCAGGCAGAGTCGAGCGTGTTGCCCCGACGGAAACTTGACACCGATGCTCGCGCGTGCTCGTCTCCGCCCCCAGGATGGACCCTCACCACATTCCGCCGAGCCCGGGCACGCGCACGGCCAGCGTCCTCGATCCGACCGCGGTGGCGGAGACGTTCCGCAGCGAGATCCGGGCGGAGCTCGCGGCGCTGCCCGAGCCGCTGGTCCTGGTCGGTGTGCTCGCGGCGGATCACGGGCCGTCGTACACGTACGCGGAGTACACGCGCAAGGCGTGCGAGGACGTGGGGGTCCGCTTCGAGATCCGCCACGCGACGCGGCTCGACGCCGAGGATGCCATCCGCGCGGCGAACGAGGACGCGCGCGTGCATGGGATGATGGTGTATTACCCGATCTTCGGCACGGAGCAGGACGTGTACTTGCGGGACAGCGTCGATCCCGCGAAGGACATCGAGGGGCTCCACACGTTCTGGGCACGTTGCCTGTACCAGAACCAGCGCTTCCTGGACGAGGCGAAGACCAGGAAGGCGATCCTGCCGTGCACGCCGCTGGCCATCCTCAAGCTGGTCGAGGCGGCCGGCTTCTTCGGCGAGGGGGAGCGGCCGCTCGAGGGCCGGCGCGTGTGCATCTTCAACCGGAGCGAGGTCGTCGGGAGGCCGCTCGCGAGCATGATGGCGCACGACGGAGCCCACGTGACCTCGTTCGACATCGATGGTCCGTTGCTCTTCGTGCCCAGCTCCTCGGGCGACATGCACGAGGTGCGCGAGACGACCGTGGACCGGGCGACCGCGCTGCGGCAGGCCGACATCGTGGTCACCGGCGTGCCTTCGCGGAGCTTCCCGGTCGTGCAGGGCGCCGAGATCCGCGCGGGCGCCCTCTGCATCAACTTCTCCACCTTCAAGAACTTCAGCGACGATATCCAGAGCAAGGCGAGCGTGTTCGTGCCCCGCGTCGGCCCCATGACGGTGACGATGGCGATCCGAAACAGCCTGCGGCTCTACAAGAACACCCACCCGGGCGGGTGAGCTCGGCTCGCGCGGGGCATTGACGCGCGCGGACGCGCGGCGCCGACATCGCCTGTTCTCGCCGGCGTCAGCCTCCGGTCCAGGCCCGCGCGTGCTCGCGCGTCCAGGCCTCGAAGGGGATCGGTCTCCGCCCCGTCACGCGTTCGACGGTGTCGGTCTGCACGGCGCCATTGCCCGCGCGGATGCGCTCGATGAGCTCGCCGCCGACGTCGACGCGGACCGGGCCGTGACGCAGATGCAGGACGGGCCGCGCGGGCTCCTGCGGATCACGGCGCCGCTGCACTTCGGGTGGATCGGCGGCGTGGTCGCGGAGCACCTGCGCGGCCACCCCGAGGCGAGCGTGGGGGTGGTCTGCACGGATCGCATCGTCGACCTCGTCGCGGAGGGGTTCGATGCCGCGCTGCGGCTCGGCGCGCCCAGCGACACCTCGCTGGTCGCACGCCACCTCGGGGCCCTCCCGCGCTACCTCGTGGCGGCCCCCGCATACATCGCGAGCCGCGGCGCCCCGCGCGCGCCGTCGGATCTCGCGGGGCACGACGTCCTGGTGTCCACTGGGGCGCGCGCGGTGGGGCCGCCCGGCGCGCGGTGGGTGCTCCACCGTGGCGCGCGGCGCGCGGAGGTGCGCGTGACGCCGCGGGCGACGGCGAACGACCTCGAGGTGCTCCACCGGATCGTGCTCGCGGGCGTGAGCGTCGGGATGCTGCCCGCCATGCGCTGCGAGTTGGACGTGCGCGAGGGGCGCCTCTCGCGCGTGCTCGACGGGTGGAGCCCGGCCGACGTGCCGCTCCACGCCGTCTATCCCGGCACGCGACACCTGTCGCCGAAGGTCAAGGTGTTCCTCGACCTCGTGCGTGAGCGCATGAGCTCCGCGCTGCGCGACCGGGGGAGGGAGATACGGGCGAACGAGGCGCAGATGGACGACGGCTCGCCTGAAAATCACAAACGCGCTCAGAACGGCCGCCGACCCGGCGCTTGATGCGTCGTCTGCGCATGGGATGCCCCGTCGCGACGACCAAGGCGCTAGGCCGTGGTAGGGTCGCGCCATGGCACTCTCCGCCGTGAGCGTCGATAATTTCCGCGCCTTCGCTCGTCCTACCACCCTGGACATCCGGCCGTTGACCCTCGTCTTCGGCTACAACAGCCGCGGCAAGAGCTCCCTCGTCCGCGCGCTGCCGCTCCTCGCTGACTCCACCCGGCGCGACGCCGCCGGTCCGCTCGATACACGGAGCGAGGCCGTTCGGGGAGCAACGTTCGTCGAGCTCAAGAGCGCGTACGGCCGCTCTGCAACCGTAGGCTTCGGCCTGTCCTGGGACGATGACGCGAGCGAGGTGGCGCGGCTCGAGGTGCGCATCTTGGGCGGCGGATTCCAGGCGATCGAGTGGGTCGAGCGCCTCGAAGCGTACAGCCGCAACGGAGCACGCTTGCTGCAGCTCCTCCTTAAGGATGAGGTCAACTCCCTGTACGAGGTGACTGGCGCCGCGTGGGGCGAACTGGAAGCTCCGTTCGCGTTCCAAGGGCTCGTGCCAGCGCTCGCCGAGGGTGCGCAGCTGCTTCCAGAGCAGGCCGCCGCTGCCCTGCGTGGCGTGCGCGAGCGGCTCCTAAGTCTGACCGGCAGCATCCACTGGCTCTCCGCAGTACGAACGGTACCGCCGCGCCGGAGCGAGTTCCGCGGCAAACCTCCAAGGATCCGCGAGGACGGCTCGGGAGCGGCAGAGCAACTCGCGTATGCAAATTCCCGAGATCGAGCTGTGGTCGATGAGGTGCGGGCCTTTTACCGGAAGGCCACGAGCCACGATCTCAACGTCGAGGAGGTCGCGATCGGGGCGGTGCCCGGCTTCACCTTGACCCTCTCGTCGCTGGAAGGGCCGGATTTCAGGGTGAACCTGATCGACACGGGAGAGGGGATGGCGCAGGTGCTGCCGGTCGCCGTCCTCGGCGCCCTCGCGAAGCACGGTCGGCTCGACGGAAGCCCGACCGTCGTGGTCGAACACCCGGAGTTGCACCTCCATCCGCGAGCCCACGAGGAGGTAGCGTGGTTCTTGACGCAAGTTGTCGCGTCGAGCAATGCGCGGTTCATCGTGGAGACCCACTCCGAGAATTTCCTCTCTCGCGTGCAGCTCTCCGTGCTCCGTGGAGAGATCGACCCGAAGCACGTGATCGTACACTGGGTGTGGCAACACGAGGCGGGGTCGTCCGTGGAGTCCATCGAGCTCGACGCGGACGCGCGTTTCATCGGCGACAAGTGGCCGCCTGGCGTCTTCTCCGAGGACACGTTGCTCGCGCGGCAGATCCTGGCCGAACGTCGCAAGCGGGCCGGTGCTTCGTGAAGGTGGTCATCGACGACGCCGTGTTTACCGGTCCGAGCTTCGTCATGGACATGCTGCTGCTCTTCCAACTCGCACTTGAGCGGAGGCACCGGATCATTGTCGACGAGGCGGGGACAGGTTACACCACATGGCTCGCTGGGCTTGGACGTGACGCGCAGGAAGAGTGTCGTTTGGCGCTCGAGGAGAGCGCCGAGGCCGAGGCGCGCGAGCCCGCGCGGCGTGAGATCCGGGTGGTCTGCAGCGGAACGGACTGGGACGGCGCTCCACCGACGGTGACGCTGGCCGAGGCGACGCGCCTGCTTCGTCGCCCGTTTCGGGTGCTCGTGGAGAACCGCGGGAACGATTTCCGGTTCCTCCTGACGATGGCGAACGATGCACAGCGCGCCGAGCTGGAGGAACGGCAGAAGCAGGAGTGGCTGGCCATAGAGCATGGCGGCGGCATTACGGAGATGGAGGGCTCCGTACAGGAGTGGAAGCGCGATCCCATCAAGCGGCTCACGTTGTGGGTGCTGTTCGATAGCGACGCACGCCGCGCGGGTCAGCCCAGTGCTCAGGCCCGAAAGCTCAGCGCGGCCTGCGGCCGGCGCGTTCCGCATCATATGCTGAAGCGCCGCGCAATCGAGAATTACGTGACGCGGAATGCGCTCGAGGAGTGGGGCGAGGCGAAGGACATGCAGGAGCGGGTCGAGGCCTTCTACGCCATGCCAACGCAAGACCATCGGTCGTTCTTCAACATGAAGCACGGTCTCCGGAAAGACGCGCGCAGCGCCGACGGCATAGCCGAGGATCTCTACGGCGCGGAGGCGCTCGACGTTGAGCTGCGACGTCGGCTCGATCTAGGCTTCGGTCCCAGGCTGCGCGACGTCTTCGGAGATGGGCGCGTCCGGACTGCGGACCTCATCGCCGATGGTACCTTCGCCGAGGTGAACGGCGCGATCACCGAGCTGCTCGCATGGATGAGGTAGCGTCATGGGTAACCCTTCTTACGTCGCCGATCCGTACGTCACCTCGCTGACCCAACTCCTGGAGGACATCCGGCAAGGCTTCCTGCTTGTGCCGCGGTTCCAGCGGCCTTTCCTGTGGCACGTCGACCGGCAGATCGAGCTGCTTCGCAGCATCCGCGACGGCCTCCCGATAGGCTCGATCATGGTCTGGCGCACCCGGACCCAAGAGCTCCCTTCCTACGAGCACATCGGGCGCCATCGGATCGAACGGCCCAAGCTCGGTCCTGGTTCGACGCGACAGTATGTGCTCGACGGGTTCCAGCGCCTGTCGACGCTCTACAGCGCGCTTCATCAGGAGGATGCGCCTGCCGACGATGAAGATGCAGAAGCGGGATTCTACCTCGATCTGGACACGATGGACTTCTGTACGGAACCGCAGGAAGGCACGCCCGCGAAGAGATGGCTGCCCATGGGTATCCTGCTCCAGCGTATGGATCTGATGAGGTGGGAACGCGAGCTCCCCGAGGAGCGCTGGATCGAGAATGCCGAAGCAGTGTTCAACGCGTTTGACCGGTGCAAGATCCCTGTGATTCCACTGGTAACCGAGGATCTGGCTGTCGCGGCGCAGGCGTTCGAGCGCATCAATACGCAGGGTGTGCCGGTCGGCAGGCTCCACGTCGCGCACGCGCTGAGCTGGTCGCCAGATTTCGATCTCCTGGAGCGGGTGCACACGCTGAAAGAAGAGATCCTCGCACCGATCGGCTGGGGCGAGATCGAGGACGATATCCTCCTCGACACCTGCGCGCTGACGCTGGGCGTCGACTTGTACGAGAAGAACATGGCGAGGGCGATCGCGAGCAAGCTTCGGTCGCAGCCAGATACGTTGAAAGTGGCGGTTCGATCGCTCGAGATGGCCGCGGAGTTCTTGCATACACAAGGGCTATCTTCACCAGCCCTGGTCCCCTATGGCCGTCAGATCGTCCTCCTCGCGGCGTCCTTGAACCCTCTGCACCACTGGCACCGGGATATCGACCAGCTGCTTGCGGCCTGGCTGTGGCTCACAACGTACGCGGAGCTCTTCGCAGGTATCAGCGGCGGTCGGCTGCAGCGCGTGCATGAGGCGCTTCAGGAGACGGCGCGCACCGGCATCCTCGTTTGGCCAGGCTGGAAACCTTTCAGCCGCCGGCCGCTGCCAGCGCGCTTCGATTTCCGCTCTGCGCGAGGGAAAGCGCTGGCCGTGCGCCTGGCAGAGGTGAGCCCACAGCAATCCGGCGGAGAGAAGGTGCCATGGCCCGGGCGGACGAGCGCCGAGCGCCTGGGCGATAGCCTGCTCCAGGGCGCACCCCGCCAGCGCCTCTCGGCAAGCCGCTTCGCCTGTGCCGGCAATCGCTTCCTGGTCCCCCCCGAAGACGCAGCTGCGTTCCGGTCGAGATTGCTTGCCCTCCCGACAGCGCTGGCGCCCGCGGAGCGGGAGCGCCGGCGTGACTGGCTGCGAAGCCACGTGGTGAGCGACGCCGCGTGCGCCTCTCTCGATTCGGACAACCTCGAGGCGTTCGTCGCGCAGCGCGAAGCCGATCTGAACCGGCTGGAGGAGGAGTTCGTGGCCAGGCATCTGGAGTTGCTGAACCAGGGGGCACCTTCGCAGTAGATGACGCCAGCTTCGAGAAGTCGGTCACATATGATCGGTGGGATCGTCAGGAGCGGTCCTGGGCCTGACGGGCTGCGGCGGCCCTTTTCTGACGGAAGGCGAAGGCGGCGGGGCCGCGGATGCGCTTGTCGCGGCGGCGGGGGCTGAAGGCGCGCTCGGGGCGGCGGGGGCGCTGTGAGAGGGCGGCGGCGAAGGCTCCGGTGACGCGGTAGACGGCGCGGCTGCGGACAGCGCGGACGCGGCGGCAGGCGAGGCCGCCGCTTCGGGCCGCGACGTCGGTTCGCCGTCCGGCGCGGGGGCGCGAAGGACCGCATAGGTGATGAGCCCCAGGGCGAGCGCGCTCGCGCCCAGGGCCACCGGGATCCAGACGCGGCGGCCGTCAGCTTTCGTCGGGGCGAGGGTATTTCCGGCCGACGTCAACGTGCTGATGGACCCCTGGAACGCCGGCGCAGCGCCCTCCGAGGCGCCAGCGCTCGGAGAGCCGTGGAAGGGGGGCCCTGCTTCGTTTCGCAGCGTGGGCAAGGACGCGCTGGAGACGGCGCCCATCGTGCCGGGGCTCGGTCCCATCATTCCAGGGCTCGCCGCATCTGGACGCGCCCCTATCGCATCTGGACGCCCCCCTATCGCATCTGGACGCCCCCCTATCGCATCTGGACGCCCCCCTATCGCATCTGGACGCCCCCCTATCGCATCTGGGCTCGCGGCCATCGTGCCGCCGCGGACGACGAGCAGCGGAGACGCCCCCTCCGCGGGAACCGACGGCTGGAGAGGTCGGGGCTCCGAGCCCGCCGCGGAGGCCGCCGCGCCGAACGCCTCGGCGAGCTCGCTCGCGCCCTGGAACCGATGCGCCGGGTCGCGCGCGAGCGCCCGCGAGAAGAACCCATCCACTGCGGGCCCGAGCTCCGGCACGACGCTGGATGCGAGGGGGACGTCCTCCGTGCAGATCGCCACGAACACCTCGCCGATCTCCTCACCCGGGAACGGGAGACGGCCGGTGAGGCAGCGATAGGCGATCACGCCGACGGACCAGAGATCGCTGCGCCAGTCGAGCGTCTTGCTGCGGCGCACCTGCTCGGGGCTCATGTAGTAGGGCGAGCCGACGAGCGTGCCTGTCTTCGTCTCGTTGCCGGCCAGCAGCGTGCCCTGGGCCTTGGCGATCCCGAAGTCGAGGACCTTCACGAGCTCGTCCTCGTCCTGCCGCGAGAGAAAGAGGTTCGCGGGCTTGAGGTCGCGGTGGACGATCCCCATCTCGTGCGCGCGGCGCAGGGCCTTGCACACCTGCGTGACGATGCCGAGCGTGGCCGCCGTGGAGAGGCGCCCCTCCCGCGCGAGCCGCGTCTCGAGATCCTCCCCGTCGAGGAGCTCCATCACGAGGAAAGGCGTGTCGCCCTCGAGCCCGTAATCGTGCACGTGCACGACGTTCGGTAGCTTGAGCTGCGCCGCGGCCCTCGCCTCGCGCTCGAAGCGCGCCCGCGCGGTGGACGAGGCAGCGTACTCGGGCGCCATGAGCTTGACCGCGACCGTGGCGTCGAGCTGGAGGTGCCGGGCCACCCAGATCGACCCCATCCCGCCCCGCGCGAGCATGCGCTCGAGGCGGTATCTTCCGGCGACGACGCTGCCTTCTGCGAGCGAATTCATGAGCCTCGGCCTCTCGCTGGGAACGCGCACCCGAGGGGCTCAGGGTCGAGCAGCCGGGGCGCCTCGCGCCCAACGAAGCAAACGAACGAGCCCACCGCAACAGGATCCGACCCGGACCGCGCGCCGCGTCCTCGCGCCTCGACCGGATCGCCGCGCTCGCGGCGGCGCGCGCCGCCTACTTGCGCCTCGGCCGTGCCGCCGAGCTCGCGGCGTCGCGCGCCGCCGCCGCGGGGGCGCCTCGCCCGGCGGCCTGCGGCGCGCGCAGATCGCTCGCGCGCGCCCGCCGCGCGGGAGGGCTGCCCTGCGACGTCAGCGCCTCCAGGGCGGCGCGCAGCTCGCCGCGCACGTGCGGGCCGAGGAGCTTCTCCGCCATGGCGCTCAGGCGCCCCGCGAACGCGGCCATGATGCAGCCCGCGCGCTGGTCGTCGCGCTCCGGGGCCCCCGAGCGCCGGTAGTGCCGCGCGTAGTCGCCCGTGATCGCCCCGAGATCGCCGCCTACGTGGACCGCCTGCCGCATGAAGAGCCGCGCCGCGCGCTCGTTGGTGATCGACGGCATCTGCGCCAGGGTCAGGGCCACCTCGGTCCTGCCCACGGCGAGCAGCATGGAGACCACCCGCTGGCGCGCGAGCTCGACGAGCCTCGGCGCGAGGGTGTGCTCGTCGAAGACGTGGACGTTCGCCGGCACGAGCGCTTGGCCTTCCGTGCCGAGCTCGCTCAGGAACGCGTTCAGCACCGGCGAGCGCGTCGGCGCGGCGTTCACGTACTCCCGCGCGCCGCCCGCGTTCGACCTCCCGCCCGGCGGCGACGGGAGCGGGCCAACGGCAGGCTTCGCGCGCGGCCCGGGCTGCGCCGAGCGCCCCCGCCGTGCCCGCTCGAAGTGCCGCTCCGCCCTCCCCGCGCGCTCGTTCTCCGCGGCAGCGTCCGTCGCGCCGAGCAGCGCGGCCAGCCCCGCCGCGTGGGCGGCGGTGACGTGCGGAGGAGGTTGCTTGCTGGACATTCGAGCAGATTGTCTCGTTCGAGGGCTGGTCGAGCGCTTATCACGCCGCACGAACGGTTGTACAGCGCTGAACGCCGGTTCCGGACGGGCGCACGGGGCCATGGGTGGTGGCCTGATTTGCACCGGAGTGAATCCCATGAAGGCGAGAAGACGTTAAGATCATTGAGCTTTTCTTCCAGCCTTCCCGCCTTCATGTTCCACTTAGGCCCACCACCCGGAGCGCGGCGGAGGAGGCGGCCGGCAAGGAGTGGGTTCCATGACCTCGACCTCGCACAAGTGGCAGTTCTGGATCGATCGCGGAGGCACGTTCACGGACGTCGTGGCCCGGCGGCCCGACGGCTCGCTCACCACCGCCAAGCTCCTGTCGGAGAACCCCGAGCAGTACGCCGACGCGGCGGTCGAGGGGATCCGCCGCCTGCTCGGCCTCGCGCCCGGTCAGGTCATCTCTGCCGCCGAGGTCGAGTGCGTGAAGATGGGCACCACGGTCGCCACGAACGCGTTGCTCGAGCGCAAGGGGGACCGCACCGTGCTGGTCACCACGCGCGGCTTCCGCGACGCGCTGCGCATCGGCTACCAGAACCGCCCTCGCCTGTTCGATCGCCATATCGCGCTGCACGATCTGCTCTACGAGCGCGTGGTCGAGGCCCGCGAGCGCGTCGGCGCGCGCGGCGAGGTGGCCGAGCCGCTCGACGGCGAGGCGCTGCGCGGCCCGCTCTCGGAGGCGTTCGAGGCCGGGATCCGCGCCTGCGCCATCGTCTTCATGCACGGCTACCGGTTCACCGCGCACGAGCGGCGGGCGGCCGAGATCGCGCGCGAGGTCGGGTTCACCCAGGTCTCCGCGTCACACGAGGTGAGCCCGCTGATGAAGCTCGTCTCGCGCGGCGACACCACGGTGGTCGACGCGTACCTGTCGCCCATCCTGCGCCGCTACGTCGAGCAGGTGGCCAGCCAGATGCCCGGCGTGCCGCTCTACTTCATGCAGTCGAGCGGCGGGCTGACGCTGGCCGGCCGCTTCCAGGGCAAGGACGCGATCCTGAGCGGCCCGGCAGGCGGCATCGTCGGCATGGTGCGCACCGCGCTCGCTGGCGGGCACGAGAAGGTGATCGGCTTCGACATGGGCGGCACCTCGACCGACGTGTCGCACTACGCCGGCGAGCTCGAGCGCGCCTTCGAGACGCAGGTGGCCGGCGTCCGGATGCGCGCGCCGATGATGAGCATCCACACCGTGGCCGCGGGGGGCGGCTCGCTCCTCGGCTTCGACGGCGCGCGGCTGCGCGTGGGGCCGGAGTCGGCCGGCGCGAACCCGGGGCCGGCGTGCTACCGCCGCGGCGGGCGGCTGGCCGTCACCGACGCGAACGTGATGCTCGGGAAGATCCAGCCGGAGTTCTTCCCGCACGTGTTCGGCCCGGGCGCCGACGCGCCCCTCGACCGCGAGGTCGTCGAGCAGCGCTTCCGGGCCATGGCGGCCGACGTGCAGCGCGACACGTCGCGCCCGATCACGCCCGAGCAGCTGGCCGAGGGCTTCCTGCAGATCGCCGTCGCGAACATGGCCAACGCGGTGAAGAAGATCTCGGTGGCGCGCGGGCACGACGTCACCCAGTACACCCTGCAATGCTTCGGCGGCGCCGGCGGCCAGCACGCGTGCGCCGTGGCCGACGCGCTCGGCATGCGCCGCGTCTTCGTCCACCCGCTCGCGGGGGTCCTGTCGGCCTACGGCATGGGCCTCTCGGACCAGAGCGCGATCCGCGAGGCGGCCGTGGAGCGGCGGCTCGACGAGGCAGGGCTCTCCGCGGCGCGCGAGGCGCTCGCGCGCATCGGCAGCGACGCGGAGGCCGAGCTCGTGGCGCAAGGGTTCTCGCCGGAGCGGGTGCGGCTCGTCCGGCGCGTCCACGTGCGCTACGAGGGCACCGACACCGCCCTCGTCGTGCCCGACGGCAGCGCGGAGGCGATCCGCGCCGCCTTCGACGCGGCCTACCGCAGGCGGTTCGCCTTCCTGATGCCGGACAAGGCGCTCGTCCTGGAGAGCGTCTCCGTGGAGGCGATCGGGCCGGGCGAGGCCGCCGAGGAGCGGCCCGCGGAGGCGCGCCCGCACCGCCCCGAGGCCGACGCCCGGGCGCGGATGTACGCCGAGGGGGCGTTCCACGACGCGGCGCTGTACCGGCGCGAGCGGCTCGGGCGCGGCGCGGGGATCGACGGGCCGGCCATCGTGGCCGAGGCCAACGCGACGACCGTGGTCGAGCCGGGCTGGCGTGCCGAGATCACCGCGCTCGGCCACATGGTGCTCACCCGGGTGGCGCCGCGCCCGGAGCGGCGCGCGGTGGGCACCGAGGTCGACCCGGTGATGCTCGAGGTGTTCAACAACCTGTTCATGAACATCGCCGAGCAGATGGGCCTGCGGCTCCAGAACACCGCCCACTCGGTCAACATCAAGGAGCGGCTCGACTTCTCGTGCGCGCTGTTCGACGCGGAGGGCAGCCTGATCGCGAACGCGCCGCACATGCCGGTGCACCTCGGCTCGATGGGTGAGTCGATCAAGACCGTGATCGCGCGGAACCCGGGGATGAAGCCGGGGGACGTCTACGCGCTCAACGATCCGTACCGCGGCGGCACCCACCTGCCGGACGTGACGGTGGTCACGCCGGTGTGGGACGAGGCGGGCGCTCGCGTGCTGTTCTACGTGGCGTCGCGCGGACATCACGCGGACATCGGCGGCATCACGCCGGGCTCGATGCCGCCGTTCTCCAGGACGATCGAGGAGGAGGGCGTCCTCCTCGACAACGTGAAGCTGGTCGAGGCCGGGCGGCTCCGCGAGGCGGAGATCCTGGCGTTGCTCGGCCTAGGGCCGTACCCGGCGCGCAACGTGCAGCAGAACCTGGCCGACCTGCGCGCGCAGATCGCGGCGAACGAGAAGGGCGCGCAGGAGCTCGCCGCGATGGTGGCGCAGTTCGGCCTCCCGACGGTGCAGGCCTACATGAAGCACGTGCAGGACAACGCCGAGGAGAGCGTGCGCCTCGCGATCGCGCGGCTCGACCCGGCGCTCCTCCACGACGGGCGCTTCTCGCTGCCGCTCGACAACGGCGCGACGATCGAGGTGGCCATCCGGATCGACCGGGAGCGCCGCGCCGCGGTCGTGGACTTCACCGGCACGTCCGGGCAGATGGGGAACAACTTCAACGCGCCCCGCGCTGTGACGATGGCCGCGGTGCTCTACGTCTTCCGCACGCTCGTGGACGACGACATCCCGCTCAACGCGGGCTGCCTGAAGCCCATCGAGGTCGTCATCCCCGAGGGCTCGATGCTGAGCCCGCGCCCGCCGGCCGCGGTGGTGGCGGGCAACGTCGAGGTGTCGACCTGCGTCACGAACGCGCTGTACGGGGCGCTCGGCGTGCTCGCGAGCAGCCAGCCGACGATGAACAACTTCACGTTCGGCAACGAGCGGCTCCAGTACTACGAGACGATCTCGGGCGGCTCGGGGGCGGGCATCGAGATCGGGGCGAGCGGCGCGGGCGGCGCGGGTGGCACGCGCGCCGAGCGCGGCTTCGCAGGCACGAGCGTCGTGCAGACGCACATGACGAACTCGCGCCTGACGGATCCGGAGGTGCTGGAGCACCGCTTCCCGGTGCGGCTGGATCGCTACGAGATCCGCGAGGGCTCCGGCGGGGCCGGGCGCTTTCCGGGCGGGAACGGCGGCACGCGCGCCGTGCGCTTCCTGGAGCCGATGACGGCGTCGATCCTGTCGAACGGGCGCTCGACGGCCGCGTTCGGCCTGGCCGGCGGGCAGGCGGGCGCACCTGGGCGCAACCTGGTGGTGCGCGCGGACGGTGCCGTCGAGGTGCTGGGGCACATCGGATCGGTCGAGATGGGGAGCGGCGATGTGTTCGTGATCGAGACGCCGGGGGGCGGCGGATACGGAGCGCCGGTGCCCGCGTGAGGGCGCGTTCCTGAAGCATCCCCTCGAATTTTTCGGGGAGATTCACAGGGAGGCAGGGAGACGGGGAGTAAAATCCCACCATTTTCCCGTGAATCTTCCCCGTTAAAAATGCCAATCGAATGAGGGGATCTGTCAGGCGCGTTCCGCTGATATAGCAGGCGTCCTGCTCCCCTACCCGCTCGCCCGCTCATCCAGGAGTCGGCGCCTTGGCAGCGGGTCCGGACGAGAGCTTGCACGTGGCCTCCCACAGCCCATTGAGGTACACGAGGCCCAGCGCGCGGTCATAAAGGCCATATCCCGGCTTGCCGGTCTCGCCCCAGATCATGCGGCCGTGGTCGGGGCGCACATAGCCGTCGAAGCCGACGTCATGGTACGCCTTCACGATGGCGGCCATGTCGAGCGAGCCCTCACAGGACAGGTGGGCGGATTCGAAGAAGGTGCCGTCCTCCTGGACCGCCACGTTGCGCAGGTGCCCGAAGGGAATGCGGCCCATGCCGCCGAACTCGCGCACCAGCGATACGATGTTGTTGCACAGATCGGCGCCCAGCGAGCCGGAGCACAGCGTGATGCCGTTGGCCGGAGAGTCGACTGTCTTCACGAGGCGCATCAGGTCGTCGCGGTTCTTGACGATGCGCGGCAGGCCGAAGATCGGCCGGGGCGGGTCGTCCGGGTGCATGGCCATGCGGACGCCGACCTCCTCGGCGACCGGGATGATGCGCCGGAGGAAGTGCGTGAGGTGCTCCCACAGCGCGTCTTCGCCGACGTTCCTGTACTCGTCGAGGACGGCGCGGAGCTGCTCCGGCTTGTAGCTCGAGTCCCAGCCGGGCAGCGAGATGCCTTGTTCCGGGTCGATCTCGGCCACCGCCGCGGCGTCGAAGGCCAGGGTCAGCGAGCCGTCGGGCAGCTCCCTTGCCATCTCGGTGCGGGTCCAGTCGAAGACCGGCATGAAATTGTAGCAGATCACCTTCACGCCGGCGGCCGCGCAGTTGCGGATGTTCTGGCAGAAATTGTCGATCAGCCGCTCGCGGGCCGGCTTGCCGAGCTTGATGTCCTCGTGCACCGGCACGCTCTCCACCACCTCGAACCGGAGCCCGGCGCCCTCGATGCGCGCCCTGAGCGCCTGCAGCCGCTCGACCGGCCACACCTCGCCCACCGGCACATCGTAAATAGCCGAGACGATGCCGTAGATGCCCGGGATCTGACGGATGTACTCGAGCTTCACAGGGTCGTTCTCGCCGTACCAGCGAAAGGTCATCTTCATCGTTTCGGTCCTTCCAGCGTCACGGGTCATCCCGTGCAGAGCTCAGGGTTCGAGGCGCCGCGCGGCCGCCTCAGCGCGGAGGGGCCCAGCCGCCGAGCACGATCGCTGGATCGCGCATCATCGCCGCTTGCTCGGCGGAGATCTGCGTCGATCCGGCGGCACGCCCGCTGGTGTCGATGAGGCGTCCATCCGCGTCCCGGCTCTGGTACTCCCAGAAGCGGAGGGAGCGCGGAGGAGACCCGCCCGTGATCGTCCACCCCGCCCGCGAGATGTGGCTGCCGAGCGTGCAGTTGACGTACGCGACGTGGCTCGCCGGATACTGGCTCACGTCGATCCTCGCCAGCGTGTTCCCCGTGATGCCGGCGTCGCTGGTGATGCGCGAGTCGACGAAGACATAGCCGTAGCCAGAGTCGCCGTTTCGCGCCTGCACGATGTAGCCGGATCGACCGACCGTCTTGATCTCGCACCGGTTGAAATACGCCGCGCCCGTGCCCCAGACGAAGTCCACGTTCCCCGCGATCGTGCAGTTGTCCGCGTAGAGGCGCCCGGACCAGAGCAGCGTGTCCTGGAGGCTCAGGATGTCGGCGTCGCGCACGACGCACCTGTCGCAGTCCTGGAGCCGCAGCGCCTCCGCCTGGGAGCCGCCCTGCGGCGTGAGGTTGTGGATGGTGAGGTTCTCGATGATCAGGTCGCTCACCTTGTCGGCGCCGACGAGCGCGCGCCCCCTGGTGCTCGGGTTCAGGTTGTTGTTGTTCGTACCCGAGAGGACCGTGCCTTTGCGATCGGCCCCGCGCAGCGTGATCTTGTGTTTGCCCTCGAAGTAGACGACCCCGTGATGAGTCCCGCGCTGAACGGTGATGAGCACGCTGTCCCTGTTGTTCGCCGGGACCGCGTCGAGCGCGCCTTGCACGGAGCAGAAGTCGCCGGTGCCGTCGAGCGCCACATCGAGCGACGAGACGCTCGATGGGCCTGCGCCCGCCGTGTCGAAGCGCCACGCCGTCGCGTCCGCGATCGCGAACGAGCCGCCCCCCGGGGGGACGATGGCGCCGGGGTCGACCGTGACGTAATAGGACTGGCCGTAGTCGAGCGCGCGCGACGGCAAGGACACGACAGCATCGTTGCCGTCCACGTACACCGGGCGAGGTACGTTGAACGTCCGGCCGCCGATCGTGGCGCTCACGGTCATCAAGGCCATGTCGACCGTCGCGACCGCCGCGCCAGGCCGGGCGGCGTTGAACACGCGAACGGCGCCCGCGCTGCCCAGCGTCGGAGCGCCGGGGAACGTGATGCGGAGCGGCGGATCCGGGCACAGCCCCCGGGCGCCCGGCGCGGGGAACAGCGCGCTCACGCCGGCAGGGAGGTCGACCGGATCCGCGCCGCCGTCGCCTTGGCTCGCGCCCGTGCCCTCACCGCCGCCGGCCGCGCCTGCACCGCCTGCTCCCGCGCCGCCCGATGCGGCGCTGCTGGTCGACCCGCCGCCGCCCGACGCCGCGCTGCTGGTCGACCCGCCGCCGGTCGATCCGCCGCTGGTCGAAGCGCCGGCCGTCGAGGCGCCGGCGGTCGAGGCGCCGCTGGACGCCTCGGCGCTCGTGTCGTCCGCTGTCCCGGCGCCCTCGCAGGCGATCGAACACAGACCGAGGAGCCCGAAGAGAAAAAGTCGAGAGCGGATCATGGCGCCGGCGCAGGGTATCAAGGCGCTGCGCGGCCTGGCAATCTGCGCTCAGGGCACGGAACGTGCTTGTGCTCTGATTCCAGAGACGCCCCATGCTCCCGGCCCGTTCGCGTGGCACGAAGGCCATCGTCGTTCCCGCGCAATGGCCCCCAGTGCGTCCGCCCCATCCCCCTCGAGGAGCTTCATGGCTGACTCCGTACCCATGACCGACCGTGCCCACGACGTCCTTCGTCAGGAGCCTCAGAGCCTCGACCCCATCTTCAGGCCGCGGAACGTGGCGGTCATCGGCGCGACCGAGAACAGCGGCGCCGTCGGCCGCACGCTCCTCTGGAACCTGATCAGCAACCCGTTCGGCGGCACCGTCTTTCCGGTGAACCCGAAGCGGCAGAGCGTCCTCGGCATCAAGGCCTATCCGAGCATCGCGGCCGTGCCGGCGAAGGTGGATCTCGCGGTCCTCGTCACGCCCGCCGCGAGCGTGCCGGGCCTCATCGGCGAGTGCGTGGACGCCGGCGTCCCCGGCGCGATCATCATCTCGGCGGGATTCAAGGAGATGGGCCCCCCGGGCGCCCAGCTCGAGCGGCAGATCATGGAGCGCGCCCGCGGGAAGATGCGCATCATCGGCCCGAACTGCCTGGGCGTCATGAACCCGATCGGCGGGCTCAACGCGACGTTCGCGAAGGGGCAGGCGCGGCCGGGCAAGGTCGCGTTCATCAGCCAGTCCGGCGCGCTCTGCACGGCGGTGCTCGACTGGAGCCTCAAGGAGCAGGTCGGCTTCAGCGCGTTCGTCAGCGTCGGCTCGATGCTCGACGTCGGCTGGGGCGACCTGATCGACCACCTCGGCAACGACCCCAAGACGAGCAGCATCCTCATCTACATGGAGTCGATCGGCGACCCGCGCGACGCGCGATCGTTCCTGTCGGCCGCCCGCGAGGTGGCGCTCACCAAGCCGATCATCGTGATCAAGCCAGGCCGCAGCGAGGCGGCGGCGAAGGCGGCCGCCTCGCACACCGGCTCGCTCACCGGCTCGGACGAGGTGCTCGACGCGGCGTTCCGGCGCGTGGGCGTGCTGCGCGTGAACGACATCGCGGACCTGTTCTCCATGGCCGAGACGCTGGCCAAGCAGCCCCGGCCCCGCGGCAACCGGCTGTGCATCGTCACCAACGCCGGCGGCCCGGGCGTGCTGGCGGCGGACGCGCTCGTCGCGAACGGCGGCGAGCTGGCGCCGCTCTCGCCGGAGATCCTTGGCGAGCTGAGCGGCTTCCTCCCCGCCGCGTGGAGCCGCAACAACCCGGTCGACGTGCTCGGCGACGCCGGCGAAGGCCGCTACGCGAAGGCCCTGGAGATCTGCGCGAAGGACCCGAACAACGACGGCGTGCTCGTCATCCTCACGCCGCAGGACATGACCGAGCCGACCCAGACCGCCGAGGCGCTGCGCAAGCACGCGCACGTCGAGGGCAAGCCGGTCCTCGCCAGCTGGATGGGCGGCGTGGAGGTGGAGGCGGGCAAAGCCATCTTGAACCGCGCCGGGGTCCCGACGTTCGAGTACCCCGACACCGCCGCTCGCGCGTTCTGCTCGATGTTCCGTTACGCGTACGCCCTCCGCGCCCTGTACGAGACGCCCAGCACGGACGAGCGGGCGTTGAACGTCGATCGCGAGAGGGCCAGGGAGCTCATCGCCGGCGTCCGCGCGTCGGGGCGGACGCTCCTGGATGAGGTGGAGTCGAAGCAGCTCATGGCGGCGTACGGCATCCCGACGGTGCCGACCGCCGTCGCGAGGAGCGCGGACGAGGCCGTGGCCACGGCCGGGGAGATGGGATATCCGGCCGTCCTCAAGCTGTACAGCGCGACGATCACCCACAAGACCGACGTGGGCGGCGTGAAGCTCGACCTGCGCGACGACGACGCCGTGCGCAGGGCGTTCGAGGAGATCCAGGAGAGCGTCTCTCGGCGGGCCGGCGCGGAGCACTTCCAGGGCGTGACGGTCCAGCCGATGATCTCGCTGAAGGACGCGTACGAGATCATCCTCGGCAGCTCGATCGATCCGCAGTTCGGCCCGGTGCTCCTGTTCGGGGCCGGCGGGCAGCTCGTCGAGATCTTCAAGGACCGCTCGCTCGGCCTGCCGCCGCTCAACGCGACGCTGGCGCGGCGCATGATGGAGCAGACGAGGATCTACCGCGCGCTCAAGGGCGTGCGCGGCCGCAAGCCGGTGGACCTCACGATGCTCGAGCACCTGCTCGTGAGGTTCTCGCAGCTCGTGATCGAGCAGCGATGGATAAGCGAGATCGACATCAACCCGCTCTCCGTGAGCGCGGAGGGGGCCATCGCCCTCGACGCCCGCGTCGTCCTGCACGCGCCGGACACGCCGGAGTCCGCGCTCCCCAGGTCGGCGATCCGCGAGTATCCCACGCAGTACGTGACGGAGCTCGAGAGCAAGGACGGGCAGGCGTTCACGATCCGGCCCATCCGCCCCGAGGACGAGCCGCAGATGGTCGAGTTTCACCAGAAGCTGTCCGAGCGGACCGTGCGGCTCCGGTATTTCTACCCGATGCAGCTCGATCTGCGCACCGCGCACGAGCGGCTGACGCGCGTCTGCTTCGCGGACTACGACCGCGAGATGGCGCTCGTCGTCGAGAAGCCGCCCGCGGGCGGCGCGCAGAGGAAGATCATCGGCGTCGGCCGGCTGAGCAAGCTGCCAGGCACGCGCGACGCGGAGTTCGCCCTGCTGATCAGCGACGAGCACCAGCGGCAGGGGCTCGGTTCCAGGCTGCTGGGCCTCCTCGTCCAGATCGGCCGCGACGAGGGGCTCTCCCGCATCAGCGCGGACATCCTGGCCGAGAACGTGGAGATGCAACGCGTGGCGCAGAAGCTCGGCTTCCGGGTGACGCGCGAGATCGGGGATTCGACCGCGAGAGCGGAGCTGACGCTGTAGGCGCGCCGACGGGGTCTCGTGCCCACCCAATGACCTGTCGGGTACGGAACGGCTGTCGCGACGGCCCCGGTTCGCCCACGTCCAGGCATCCTGTCCGCGGCCAACATCATTGAAACCGATACGCCTCGCATTCGTGCCTTTCGTGTCCTCCAGGTGACCTGTTGGTTACGATTATGGCAGTCAGGCAAATGGCAGCGATCCACGTGTCGGATCAGCGCGCCGTCCCGCACGATTTCCTCTGGCGCGGCGGGACAGCTTCCTGAATCATGTTTGCATGGTTACTTTCTCTCCGTCCGACGTGCTCCGCTATATCGACGTCACCGTCGCTTCCGGGGATCGGCTGGATGTCCGGCACTTCCACGTCACGGAGCGAATGAGCGCGCTGTTCGAGATCTCCCTCGTCGTCGTATCGGACAACGCAGACATCGACTTCGAGGCCATCGCTGGCCAGGCGATGAGATTCACGCTGCGGCAGAGCGCCGTCGGGCGGGGCGCGCGCACGTGGACGGGCATCTGCAGCCACATCGAGCAATCGGCGGCCGAGGACATCGGCGTCTCCACGTACAAGATCGTCCTCGTACCAGCGCTGTGGCTGCTGACCCAGCGCCGGAATCACCGCATGTTCCAGCTCCAATCGGAGCTCGACATCGTGCGGACGCTCCTCGCGGAGTGGAACATCCCGACGTCGGAGCGCATCTCCGCCACGTACGGGAAGCGCAAGTATCGCGTCCAGTACGGCGAGACGGACTTCGCGTTCATCTGCAGGATGCTCGAAGACGCGGGGATCAGCTTCTACTTCCAGACGACAGAGGACGGCGAGACGAGGCTCGTCCTTGACGAGGCCCCGCACCGGAACGCCCCGAGAGAGCCATCGATCGCATTCCGCGACAACCCGACGGACGCCGACCTCGAGCACGTCACCAAGATGCGCGTCGGTCGCCAGATCCGGCCTGGCAAATATTCGGTGCGCGATCACGACCACCGACGGCCGCCGGGCTACGCTCTCCTCAGCACGGCGAAGGCCGCGGAGCCGCTGGAGGAGCCGCTCGAGCGGTTCCATTACGTGCCCGGCGCCTTCCTGTACGAGAGCGACAAGGGACAGCCCACGCCCGTCGCCGACGACAGGGGGCGTTACCGGACCGACGAGAGAGAAGCCGGCGCTCTGGCGCAGCGCAGGCTCGACGCGCAGCGCGTGGGGGCGCGGACCGTCGCCTTCGACACGAACACGCTCGATCTCGCGCCAGGCGCCGTCGTCTCCTTCCTCGATCATCCGAAGAGCGAGCTGTCCCCGAGCAGCGCCTTCCTCGTGACGCACGCCACGCTCAGCGGCGAGCGGCACGGCGAATGGTCTTGCGCCTGCGAGGCCGTGAGCGCCAGCCTGACCTACCGGCCGCCGCTCGTCACCCCGAAGCCGAAGACGGCCGGCGTGGAGAGCGCGACGGTGGTCGGCCCTCCCGGCGAGGAGATCCACACCGACGAGTTCGGCCGCGTGCGCGTCCACTTCCACTGGGACCGCGAGTCGAGGATGGACGAGACCTCCTCCTGCTGGATCCACGTGAGCCAGCCGTGGTCCGGCACGGGCTTCGGCGGCACGAACCTCCCACGCATCGGCCAGGAGGTGATCGTCGACTTCCTCGGAGGCGATCCCGATCGGCCCATCATCGTCGGCCGCGTGTACACCGGACTCCAGACGACGCCGTACAAGCTCCCCGACAACAAGACCCAGAGCGGCTGGCAGAGTCGATCGTCCCCGGGCGGCGGCGGTGACAACTACAACGAGATCATGTTCGAGGACAAGAAGGGCCAGGAGCTCTTGCGCATGCAAGCGGAGAAGGACCTCGACAAGCTCGTGAAGCACGACGAGGCCGTGCGCATCGGTCACGATCGCACGAAGCAGGTGGGGCACGACGACATGCTCGTCGTGGGCCACGATCGCGCGCGGACGGTCGCGCATGACGAGTCGGTGAGCATCGGAAACGACCGGACCCGGCTGGTCGGGAACAACGAGAGCGTCACCATCGGGAACAGCCGAACGAAGTCGGTGGGCGTCAACGAGTCGCTGTTCGTGGGCGTCAACCAGAGCGAGCAGATCGGCGCGAACCGCACCGTGGCCGTCGGGGCGAACCACCGCGAGACGATCGGCGCGAACATGAGCGTGAGCGTCGGCTTGGCGAAGGCGGAGACGGTGGCGCTCGCCTCGGCCGAGACCGTGGGCGCAGCGAAGGCGCTGACCGTGGGCGCGGCCTACGCGATCACGGTGGGCGGGGCGATGGCGACGAACGTGGCGCTCGTGCAGACCGAGAGCGTCGGGCTGAGCAAGACGGTGACCGTGGGCGACAAGATCACGATCACCTGCGGCGCCAGCGTCATCACGATGGACAAGGAGGGGCTGATCAACATCTCGGGCAAGGACATCACGGTCAGCGCGACGGGCGTCGTGAACGTGAACGCCAAGGGCGACGTGAACGTCGAGAGCGCCGCCAACGTGAACGTCAAGGGATCGAAGATCCACATGAACTGACCCGTCCGGGTGCTCGACCGATGGAAGTCATCAACGCCACCAACCTCGACATGAACGCCACGGAGTCGATCGACAAGAGCGGGCGGCCGTGGCTCGTGGTCGTCGCGAAGGCCACCTACCGCATCCCCACCCACCCCGCGGCGACGCCCGAGCTCTCCGACAGGCCGCGTGGCCTCCTGTACAAGGACGTGTTCGAGGGAGAAGAGGGCCTGTCCACACCCCTGTTCGAGAACGACCTAGTTCCGTTCAAGCCCGCATGCGACGTCATCGTCAAGGGCTCCGCGCACGCGCCGCAAGGCGAGCCGGTCACCGAGACGATCGCTGGCATCAAGGTCGGCCCCATCCAGAAGGCCGTCCGCGTGCTCGGGAACAGGACCTGGGTCAAGCGCTTGAGCGGGTACGAGCCGAGCAAGCCAGCGCCCTTCGCCGCGGTGCCGATCACGTACAGCCGCGCCTTCGGCGGCGCGTTCGACCATCGGGCGATCGGCTCCGACGACCCCGCCGATTTCCTCGCACATCCAGCGAACCTGATCGGGTGCGGCTACGCGCGCGGCAAGTTCCTGAAGCTCCTTGAGGGTCGGCCCGCCCCCAACCTCGAGGCCCCCGGCATCCCCATCTCGGATCCCGAGAAGCTCTATGCGCCGATGTCGCTCGGGCCGATCGCGCGCAACTGGGCGCCCAGGCTGGCGCTGGCCGGCACGTACGACCAGGCGTGGCGGGACGAGATCTTCCCCCTGCCCCCGCCCGATTTCGACGAGCGTTATCACCAGTGCGCGCCCGCCGATCAGCAGATGCCTTATCCAAAGGGCGGTGAGGAGGTCACCCTGCTGAACCTGCTCTCCGCCAGCGGCGTCGCGCGCTTCCGGCTCCCGGAGCTCGATCTGCCCATGGTCGCGCTGTCGAGGCGCCACGGCCGCGCCGTGCTCGCACCGGTCGTCGACACCCTCGTCATCGACGCGGACAGCGCCACGTTCGACCTCGTCTGGCGCGCCCGCCTGCCCCTCGCGCGGAGCATCGACGAGATCCACACGGTCGCGGCCGGCAGCGTCTGCAAGCGCTGGTGGAAGAGCCGGGTCTACGGCACGGAGGATTGCGGCTGCGGCGGTGTCGAGACCAGCGACGAAGACCTGGCCCCGGTCACGAAGGCGCTGGACTGAGATGGCCGCAAAACCGCCCATCTCCGTGGTCTCCTCGGGCGTCGTATGCAGCGTCGGCCTCTCGACGGCCGCGGCCTGCGCCGCGATCCGCGCCTCGATCGACAGCTTCGCGGAGACGCAGTTCATCGACCGTCTCGGCGAGCCGATCCTCGGCGCGCCGATACCACCCGGAGCGCTGGAGCTGCCGGACGAGGCCGACGGCGCCACGCTGGGCGGGGACGGGAGGCTCGCGCGCATGTTCGCGCTGGCCGCCTCCGAGTGTCTCGAGCAGGTCGGCGGTCTCGACGTCGCGCGGACGTGCCTCCTGATCCTGGGCCCTGAAGAGGGCCGTCCCGCGATGCCAGAGGACATGCTGCGACGTCGCGTCGCCACCGTCGAGAGCGCCTGCGGCAGGAAGCTCCACGCCGAAGCCCGCGCGATCCAGGGCGGCAGCCCCGGCCTGATCGAGGCGCTCACTCACGCTCGAGAGTTGCTGGCCTCCCCGTCGATCCACGGAGTCCTCGTCGCAGGCGCGGACAGCTTGCTCGACCCCGAGGAGATCAGCGAGGCGCTGAGCGACGAACGGCTGCTCACCGGCGGGAGCGCCGGGGGCTTCATTCCCGGGGAAGCCGCGGCCTGCGTGCTCGTCACGCGCAGCGCCGAGGGGGACGCGCGGGACGTCCAACGCGCGCCGGCGCTCTCGATCGCAGGCCTCGGCATGGCAAACGAGCCGCAGACGCTGCGAGCGAGGCAGCGCAGCCGCGGCGTCGGCCTGTCCAGGGCGATCCGGCAGGCCCTGGAGGAAGCCGGCGTCCCTGCCGACGCGGTTCACGCCCGCTACGCCGACATCTCCGGGGAACCCTATTTCTTCGAGGAGGCCAGCTATGCGTGGACGCGCGTGCTGCGCGGCCCATCGCCGCCCGGACACAAGCTCTTCACACCCGTCACGCGGGTGGGGCACATCGGCGCGGCCATGGCGCCGCTCCTCCTCGCGATCGCGCTCGACGACGCTCGCAACGGCCGGGCGGCCGGCCCGAACACGCTCGTGCACCTCTCCTGCAGCGCCGCGCCGCGCGGAGCGCTGCTGCTCGTCGCTTCATGAGAACGGGTGAATCCGATGGCCCACCACGTCTACGCAAACGGCAACGAGATCTGCTCCAGGAGCGCCGACGGAACATCGGTGATGGCCACCGACGTCTGCTTCTCCCCCGGCGCGCCGTTCCCCGGCGTGCCGGTGCCTTACATGAACATGTGCAAGGCCCCGGATATCACCAACGGCTCGAAGACGGTGTTCATCAAGGGGGAAGAGATCTGCCTCGAGGACAAGAGCTACTTCGCGACGAGCTACGGCGATGAGCCGGCCACGCAGGCCATGAAGAAAGGCACGGTCTCCGGCGCCGTGCAGGGCAGGTGCTACTTCGTCTCCTGGTCCCCCAACGTGTTCGTCGAGGGGCTCGCCGTGACCCGGCACATGGACATGGTGACGCACAACCATTCCAACCCCGCCAACACGCCGCCGGTCTATTACATCTCCCGCGCCGCGCCGCCCGGCGCCTGCAAGAAGGACGTCGAGCGCATGGAGAAGCGCTGCAAGCCGGACGAGGACAAGCGGAAGAAGCGCAAGGGCATCCCGGCGGACAGACAAGGCGGCAACCACGGCTCGTGGGTGCTCGACCACTGCGGGCCGCTCTTCGTCAAGCCCGGCGTCGACTTCGACAGCTGGCTGAAGGACTTCGGCGACATCAACGCGGTCATCAACCAGGCGACCGCCACCCTGCAGAGCGAGGTCATCGCCAAGCTGGAGAAAGAGATCGCCGAGTTCGCCGTGAAGAAGGCGGGCGCGTTCGCCGCGCGCCGCGCGCTCACCGGCTGGATCCCCATCGTCGGATGGGTCATCACCGCGGTGGACGTGGTCAGCACGGGCATCGAGCTGGCGGAGAAGATCCCTCAGATGAGGGAAGAGCTCGACGAGCTGAAGAAGATGGCTTCGTCGCTGGACGAGGGCGCCAGGAAGATCACCAGCGCCTTCGACAGGTTCAAGGACAAGATAAAGAACTTCGACAAGCTGTCACCGGAGGAGCAGAAGAAGGTCGCCAGCGAGGTCATGGCCGACGTGCAGAGCGCCTACGCGGCGGCGAGCCCGTGCCTCCGGGCGCGCAAGTGCTTGCTGGTCCCCTACAAGGAGACCGACAGCCAGGCGGACACCTGGGCCGGAAAGGGATGTTGCCCCGGGCAGACAGGGCACCACCTGCTGCCGGACGCGATGTTCCGCAACCCCGAGAAGACGGCGGCGTACCGCGATGCGTGGAACAAGGACCCCGCGACGAAGGGCAAGACCATCCCGCGCGACAACCTGCCGAAAGAAGAGTGCTGGCAGGGCTACACGGAGAAGGGCGCCCCGACGATCTGCATGGAGGGCACCAACAACACGCAGGGCAGTCACGGGCTGTTTCACAAATACACGGAATTGAAAATGAAGCCGCACCTGAATAGCCGCACGATGAGCTACAGGGAAGCGCGCGATCTGATGGTGAACGAGGTCGCCCGCCTCTATGGGTGCGACCCCGGCTGCCTCAAGGCGCAGCTTGACGCGTATTACCAGGGCGCCCATAACTGCGGCCCGCTGGCGGGCGCGAAGGTCGTGCCCCACTCCGGGATGGCCGGCGGCGGACCCAGCGTCGAACACGACGGGATGTAGTGGAGAGGCGGATGATCCTGGACCGAGAGCACTGGGAGAGGCACTGCGCAGGTTATACCGTGTATGACTGCGCGATCATGGACGCCGCGCGCACCTTCTACGTGATGGTCGAGAGCACGGACAGCCCCCACAGGGATCCCCTGCCGCGGACGCGCTTCCTGTTCGCGCGCGCCGACAGACCCCTGGATCAGAAGCGGTTCGTCCGCAGCGAGCTCGGCAACTTCGGCTTCACCGAGATCGCGTATGGCCCGTCGGCGGTCGAGTTCGTGGCCGTCGACACGGGCAGACAGGTCTTCTCTTACGACCGATCCCGCGCAGGTCAGGAGGCCGACATCCCGGGCGAGCTCCCTTCCACGACGCTCCTGGCCGCCACGAGCAAGATCGCGCGTGTCGGGCGATCCGTTTACGCGGTGGGCTGGCCGCGCCGCGTGTACCTTCGCGCGGGCCTCTCGTCCTGGGCGCCGCTGGACAACGGGATGCCTCTGCCGAAGAAGCTGAGCAGCAGCCACGAGGACGATCGGATCGAGGCGCAGACCAACTACACGTTCAACGATCTGGCCGGCTTCTCGGAGACGGACATGTACGTGGTGGGCGACGCCGGTGAGGTGTGGCGCTTCGACGGCGCGCGGTGGGGCCGGTGCGCGTTCCCCACGAACCAGCGGCTGTGCACCGTCGCCTGCGGCGCCGATGGCAAGGTCTATGTGACCACCCAGACGGGCAGCGTCTGGGTCGGCCGCGGCGACGCCTGGAAGCTCCTGGTCGACGTCGAGCGCAGCGTGCCGTTCCGGGACAGCGCCTGGTTCGCAGGCAAGCTGTGGTGCGGCTCAGATTACGGTCTGTGGACGGTCGAGGGAGACGAGCTCGCGAAGGCGGATATCCCAGCGGAGGTCTTCCTGGTGTCGGGCCGTATCGACGTCTCCCCGGACGGCGGCCATCTGCTCACTGCCGGCGCGCAGGGCGCCGCGCTGTTCGATGGAGCGCGCTGGGAGCTCCTCTTCAGCTCCCACGAGTTTGCCTGAAGCGCGGAGCCGGCCACCCTATCGATCACATCGAGCGGTGTGGCGCGCTCCGGCGTCCACGCCAGGGCCGCTGTCTTATTTCAGCAGGGCGGCCTGCGCGTACCCGGGCGCGTGCACCGGGAACAGCCCGCCTGTCCTCGACGCCCGCAGGAGCTCCACCGCAGCGGAGGCCCGCCACGGCTGAGCGCCTGTGCGGAGACACACCTTGACCCACGCGGCCGTGAGCGCGCGCCCGCCGAGGCGCCGCTCTCCTGGCGCATGTCCGGGCCGCGCCTGCTCCCAGTGCGCGCGGATCGCGGCGCAATCGGGCTCGGGCAAGTCCTCCCAGGGGCTCGCGACGGTTCGGGCCACCACCTCATCGGGAGGATCGATGTCGGGCGCACGCACGGCGAGCGGCGGCTCCAGCCTGGCGCCGGTGATGGTCGCGTACACCCATGAGGCGCGGCGCGCCAGCGCGGGCTCGCGCTCGATCACCTCGAGTATCCACGGAATGCACGCCGCATCGCCCCGAGCTGCCGCACCCGAGAGCGCCGTCGGCAAGCTTTCCGGAGACGCGGCGAGCTCGGCGAGGCGGGCGGCCGCTTCCGCCGCGCCGACACAACGCGCGGCGAGCTCACACGCGGCGGAGGCCGCGGGCTCGCGCCGGGCAGCGGCGGCTTCCCACAGCGAAGGCAAAGCGCCAGTGTCGCCGAGGAGCACCGCGGCCCACGCGGCCCACGGCCACGCCTCGTCCTCGCCGGGCCGCGCCGCCGCGCACAGCTCCGGGAGGAGGTCGCGCCGCCCGAGCCGACCTGCAGCGCGAAAGGCTCGCGCGCGGAGCCCGGCATCCGGAGCGCCCATGCTCCTACGAAGCGCTGCGCCGGGATCCTGTCGGCGGGCAGCGTGCGCCGCGATGGCGAAGCCCTGGAACGCGGGCGGACACTCGTTGGCGAGCAGCTCGCCGAGGACGTTGCTCGCGCGCAGGGCCGAAAGCCACGCGAGCGCCGACACCACGGCGCGCTCAGCTCCCGGTCGCCTCTCGGCGCCGAGGAGGAGCCGGGCCAGCGCCATCGCGTTGCCCCGCTCTGCGGCGACGTGCACGGCGACGAAGAGCTCGGGGACGCCGCCGCGCGACGCTGCATCCAGGCTCTTCTCGAGGCCCACATCACCGGCGATGACGAGGCCCTCCAGGTTCGCCTGGAGCCTCCGGTCGATTTCCGCGAGCGCGTCCAGATCGAACAGCGGCGAGCGGCACGCCCGCTCCCGTCGCTCCCACAGGAAGGAGGCCTCATCTGCGTGCCTCTCAACGATCTGAACCAGGACCCTGTTCATCGCCCGCGCGCTCGGCTACCGGTCGCGCCCACCGCGCAACGCGCGCGGCATTGTTGGCGCAGCGCGGGTCGCTGTCGAGCGGTGTCACGCACTTGGCACGCTCGCTCGACGCTCCGTGTCCAGTCCGTGTGCGATCACGCGCGACGGCGATCACGATCGGTGTGAGCCGGATTCAGGGCGGCCCGGTCGAGATCAACGGACGCCGGGCTCAACTCGCCGCGCGCAGCGCATCGATGACCCTCCGCACCTGCTTGCCAAGGCGCACATCCTTCACCAGGCGCTGTATCCATACGCGGTGAATGTGCGGCCACGCGCCCGCCGGGAGGCCGCGCTCGGCGAGCGCTCCCGCGATCTCGCTGCGCTCGGCGGCCTCGGCGAGGCGCGCGTAGTCGTCTGGCGCAATGGGGCCGCGCTCCGCTTCGAGCGCGCTCACGTAGGCATTGTCGTAGATCGAGAGCAACGCCTTCCTGCTGCGCGCGGCCTCATCGCGGATCCGGTCGAGCCAGTGCGCGTGGACGCGCTGCCATCGCGCCTCGTTGAGCTCCTCGGCGCGGAGCACGTCGCCGGTCGAGCCCACGTCGCACGCGAGGCGCGCTGCGATCGCTCCGCATCGCTCGGGCGGATACGATTCGAATGCGACCTCCAACGCGGGCTCGACGACCGGCCCCGGCGCGTCCGTCGCATCGGCTTCCACGGCGGGAGGCCGCTCGGTAACGGGCGCGGGCGCCTCGGAGGGCCCTGCGGAGAACGCCGCGATCGCGCCGAGCAGCGGCGGCGGCGCGGAGGGGCGAGGCGGCTCCGACGGCGGCACAAACGGGAGCCCCGACGTGCTCGCTCGGGGCGGGGCGTCGCTCCGAGGCACGCTCTGCCCTTGCGTAGAGGCGAAGGGCAGCGCGGCCGACGACGCGACGAGCCCCGGCGTCTCGGTCCTCGCGAGCGGGTGCTCGGCGAGCCCCGGCGTCTCGGTCCTCCCCGCGAGCGGGTGCTCGGCGAGCCCCGGCGTCTCGGTCCTCCCCGCGAGCGGGTGCTCGGCGAGCCTCGGCGCCTCGGTCCTCGCGAGCGGATGCTCGATGAGCGACGGTGTGACTGCGCCCGAGCTCGGCTGGGTCGTGTGCTCTCTGGCGGGCGCCAGAGACGCCAATACAGCGCGGACCGACGACAGCGGCGGGACGGAGCTCGGGGCCCGCGCCGCGACGCCTGAGAACGGCAGCGCGGTCGACGAGGGCATCGCGGCACCCACCGCGAGCGTGCCGTCCACGCGGAGCGCGTCGCGGGCCAGCCTCGAGGGCAGCGCCTCCGGCGCGCCGGGTCCTGTCACGACCACGCGGCCAGGGCAGTCTGCGCGCTCGAGCAGCACATGCGCTCGCCACACGAGCATCGCGAGCCCGCGATCCGTGTCGATGTGCAGCGTGTCGCAGCGCAGCTGAAGACGTTGCCGTCCGGATCCATGATCGACCACCGCGGCCGGCGTGACAGGCGCGAGCCGCGTCGACAGGTGCGCGAAGCGGGGGTGCAGGTTCTCGAGGTAGATCACCTCCGCGCCGAATGGCTCAGTGCATTGCTGGTCGGGCGGCGCGGCGTTGAAGTACCCGCCGTCGATGTCCTCAGGAAGCGGCCATTCATGCCACCGCCTCGGGTTCCAGAAGGCGGCATGCCGGTGCAGGCAGGCCGCGCGCGATGGCCACGCCGGTGCGATCGGGCCGAAGCCCACCGGCGGGACGATGTCGCCCTGCGACGCGAGCCGGCGCCCGACAGGCCACAGGTTGGGCACCGGCTCGCGGCCCGAGCGGTCAGCTCGCGCCGCGGCGCCGAATGGCCTGCCGGCTGGATTGCTGGTGTCCGGGCCGCCGACCGCGCGCTCCCATGCGAGCGGCATGCGGGTGAAACGCACCGGCTCGCCGAGCCGCCCATCGTGGCCGCAGAACCGATCGCCCACCACCTGAATCGCTTTGTCGATGTCACCGACCGAGAGCCGCGCGACAAGCGACGGTACGGGCCGCCCCTCCGGCGCGTACGCATGCCCGGAGACGAGCACCTCGGGCCGCTGCTTGAACGGCACCAGCTCCGACGCCAGCGCGAGGGCACCGCCCTCGCCGGTGTACACGTCGGCCTCGACCACGGGCTCCTGCGTGGCGGCGAGCGGCGACAGCTCGGGCCGCAGCTCGAACGTCGCCTTGCACACCACGGTGAGCGCAAAGCTGCCATGCCGCGGCTGCCACCCGATCTTCGACACAAGGAGGGCACAATCCGAGATCACATCCATGCCCGCACCTCACGTCCTGGCTGCACCTGCATGCGCTTCGGCGTCAAGCTCGACCGCGGGGCACCGCGTCCTTCAGCACCTTGAACAGACGCTGCTGGAGCGGCGAGCGCGACACGAAATCGTGATATTCCGCCGCAAGCCGCTCGCGGTATACGTCGCGGACCGCCGGCTCATTCCTTCTGAGGCGCCGACGTCGTGGTCAAGCTCGTTCGGGACGGCAATGCCCTCTAGAGCCACAGGAGCTCGCCCAGCAGCCATCATCGTGGTACAGCGCGCCGCGGACGCCTGATCCGCCTCGTCCTCCGAGAAACGCATCTTCTCCTGCGGCATCAAGAGGACGTGCTCGCCTGAGTTGTTCGCGCTCTTGCCGGGCGCAGGGGCGAACGTCCACGGGCGCTGCGCCGTGTAGCTCTGGCCGCGCGGGAACCGAGGGGAGAAGACGGATGCTCATCGGCGTCGCATCGAAAGCGCGTATGTCCTGTGCGGCAGCCGCGCTGCTGGCCGCAGCGGCGTGCTCCTCCTCGCCGCGGAAGTTCGAGCCCATCTGCGTGCCCGGAACGCAGGAGCTCTGCTACAGCGGCCCGCCGTCCACGGCCGCCGTGGGCGCCTGCAAGACCGGTATCAAGACCTGCGATGACGACGGGATGGACTATGGGCCTTGTGAGGGGCAGGTCCAGCCCACGGACGAGCTGTGCGACACGCCCGCCGACGAGAACTGCGACGGCAAGGTCAACGAAGCGTGCGTCTACCCGGGCTGCGCCAGCGTCCCTGCCGGCTCGCCGAGCGGCGTGTACCTCTCCGATCCCGGCGCCGCCGGGGCGATCCAGCCGCCAGCGGTCTACTGCGACATGGAGACCGACGGCGGCGGTTGGACGCTCCTCTACAACAGCGTCGGCTCGGAGACGGGTACCACGATGCCTTTCTGGGACATTCCGCTGCTCCAGCGATTCGGCGGCAAGGGCGAGCCGTCGCTCGGCGCCAACGTCTATGCGGGGTGGCTCTATCTCCATGGAACCGAGTACCGCGATGAGGCGGAAGACCTGGAGGGGAAGGTCGTCCAGCTATTCCACGCACGGACGACCGGGATCGAGCCAGAAACCCTGCGCTTCAAGTCCCCGGAGCTCGTGTCCGGCGATTCCGAGATCTATGCGGCGCAGTTCGCGGCTGGCTGGTCCTCTTCGGACTTCGACGGAGACACCTCGACGTCGAACTGCTCGGAGCAGTATTCGCACGTGACCCAGCATTACAGCGCCTGCTGGGTATACAACCTCGGCTCCGACGCGGACACCCCGCTGGACGACAGCGGCTGGGGGCCCCATTTGCAATCAGCGGCCGCGCGGCGCCTGGGTCTCTACGCCGACGAGAGCGGGTATACGCGCGTGAGGAGGATATCCCGCTGGGTCCGGTGGTGAACGCCAGCCGGGACACCGCCGCTCGGCGGGGGACGGGCTGGCAGCCAGCACGGCCTGCCTTTGATTGACCCCGGACCGGCAGGGAGCACCACGTGGGAACGTGGGGGGGCGGCGCGGCCGGGCACGCACGTGGCGCTTCCCGCCGCGTGCGAGACATGCGCATGCTCGGGGAGTAGCCATGGATACCCACCGTCTGAAGAGCCTGTTCGAGCGGCTCAGGCAGCAGCACCCCGTGAACGCAGGCGAGATCGATGCGGTCGAGCGATGGCTCCACGACGCGCCGCTCATCCGTCGCTACCGTATCAACCCCCACGTGGTCGCGGCGGACACCGCGCTCGACGCGCACGCGGTCATCCGCGTCCTGCTGCACGGCACCCAGACTGGCCTCTTCGACATGCACTGGGACGTCCACTGCGGCCATTGCAACATGCTGGCCGAGGCGATCGACGACCTCGCCACGGCCGCCGCCGTCTCGTTCTGCCCGATGTGCGAGTACTCCTTCGACGTCGACATCTCGGCGCGCGTCGAGGTGACGTTCTCGCTCGGCCGGTCCATCGAGGACCTCGGCTTCCCCCCCGTTTGCCAGCCGCCGTCGGCGCTCCACCCCCGCTATGGCATCACCGCCGCGCTCGGCGAGACCGCAGCGGCGACCGAGGTGCTCACCCCGGGCCGCTACCGCTACTTCTGCCCCTTGACCCGCGCCAAGGGCATCCTTCGCGTCGAGGGTGAGCCCACGGACGAGGTGCAGGCCGTCGCGATCTCGCAGCTCGCGGGACCCCACTATGACGTGACGGAGCTCGCGGTGCGGCCCGGCCCGCTCAAGATAGCGCTCACCAACGTCGGCTGGCCGCAGTGCGGCTTCATCGTTCATCACGATGTCCTGAAGGACGAGCTCGATCCGGCCAGCCTGCCGCGGCGGCTCAGCGGGCTCGAGCTGCTCCACGTGCCGGAGTACCGGCGCTACTTCGGCGGCATGGTGCTGTCGGCGCGGGAGCGGCTGACGGTCCGATCGGTCCTCATCGTCTTCACGGATCTGTGCGGCTCCACGCGGCTGTACGAGCGGATCGGCGACGCCCCCGCGTACAACCTGGTGCGCGATCACTTCGACATCGTGATTGGCGCCGTCGAAGCTCAGGGCGGCGCGGTGGTCAAGACCATCGGCGACGCGGTCATGGCCACTTTCCTGGACGAGCGGTCCGCGGTGACGGCGCTGAGCGCAGCCATGCACGGCATGCTCGGCCGCAACGCCGGCCGGCCCGAGGGCGAGCGCCTCGTGCTCCGGGCGGGCATGCACCGCGGCCCGGCGTTGCTCGTCAACCTGAACCAGCGCCTCGACTACTTCGGCCGCACCGTGAACACGGCGGCGCGCCTGCTCGGCGTCTCTGCAGGCGGCGAGCTCACCGTCTCTGCGCCGCTCGCCGCCGACGCCGAGCTCGTCGGCCTGCTCACCGCCGAGGGCTGGACGCCGCCCCGCGCCTCGCACGTCGACCTGAAGGGGATCGAGGGGACCCGCACCGTGCATTCGGCGGGCTTTCCCGGCATGGCTGCGCGCTGACGCGAGCGCCTCTCCGACGCACCGGATCCGCTGACGAGTGCACGGCCAGCGGCGCGCTCCGCGCCATCCTGCCGATCGCGTCCGGGCCTCATCGCAAGCTCCTCTGCCCACGTCACAACGCAAGCGGGTACCCCTCCACCGAGTATTCGCGAGCGCGCGGGACGGCATGAGCGTGCGTCGCAAACTTCAGCATTCCGGGACACGACGGATGCTGCATGGCTTGATTCTCGCTCCCAATCCTCCATGGGAGATACGCAAACTGATGCGATGTACACGTGAGGCAGCGCGGCGGCGACTGCCGGAGCGCTCGCCATTTCAGCGTCGACTGCAGACCTGCGATGTGGTGTTCCAGCAGCAGCATGGGATGACGCAAGCCGGCGGCATCGTCGAGAAACGCTTGCATGGCGGGACCTTGGCGTTCGAATTCAGCCAGCTCGCGCCTGGCTTCGTCGAGCGACGGCAAAACCTCCGCGTCCACGACCGTGGCGCATTCCGTGCACCACGCGGGCGCCGTCTTCACGACGGCGCTGTCACCGTCAGGAAGCTGGTAGTAGGCTCCAGAGGGGCCCTCGCGCAGCATTCCCTCGAACGCGCACGCTGTGTAGGTTACGCGGAACAGGTAGATGCCCATGAGTCTGCTCCAGTCTACCCAACGCTCGGATGAGCCGCGGCCCGAAGCGCCGGCGGACCCATCGAGGAGTCAGCGCGTGTGTCGGCTACGTTCCAGTCGCAGGGGCCCTCGTTCAGCGATCCTCTCGAAGCAAGAGTCGAAGGGGATGAACAGGCCCCAGCGATCACGGCGGCCGCGCGCCGCGGCTTCCAGAAGCACTCGTTCCTCCAGGTCCGGCGCGCGCACTCCCTTCCAGAGCTTGTCGGCCAAGGCGATGATGAGCTCCTCCAGTGTAGGTGCCATCTGCTGCCAGCGCGCGTGCGACAGACACACTCTCGCGAGCGCCGGCGTGACGGAAGCCGCGAGGAGCATTCGCTCGCCTGCGGGTTCGTGCTCGTTGCCAGGCCCCGTGAGCTCTCGAGGGTGCTCGATCTTGCCGGCGTCATGGAGCACCACGCCAACCCGGACAAAGTCCTCGTCGATCGGAATGCCCTGCTCGCGGAAGAGGACGATGAGCAGATCGGCCGCTTCCCCGACGAGCTCGACGTGCCGCAGCAAGTGAGGCGGAGCGCCCAGGGTAGCGAGCAGCGATCTGGCGTCATCGCGGGAGGCAGGAAACATGAGACATCTTGCCCTTCACGCGTCTGGATGACTTCTCGTGATGGCCATTCATCCAATGGTTCACTTCCAGAATTGCCACCACTTTTTGCCGGGAGACTGCTGTTCCGCTTGCTTGTCCGGCCCCTCACCGTCGTCCTCTCTGACGTCCTTGTGCTGGACCATCTGGACACCGCCGCAGGCACCGCAGAAGGCGCTGAACGCGTCCATTGTTGCGCCAGCGGGAAGTTTCGGGAAGACCTTCGCGATCAGCTCGGAAGGCGCGTCGAACAGCTCGTCCAGGCCACACTTGCTACACGGGCCAATGGTCCAGTCTGCGCGCTCTCGCAGGTACTGCTCGCGGACCTGCAGCAGGTTCTCGCCGCCGATCGGCGCAATGAACCGAACCTCTGCGCCGTCGTTGACGGTCTTCAGCTGGTGCGGTTGGTTCAGGACCCGAGCGGTGAAGACATCGCCGTCGCATGCGGTAACGCGCACCCAGACAAGCTCCGGACGGCGATCGGTGAGCCGCGGCCCACCATCGTGAACCAGGACTTGCAGGTCATCTGGGTGGTCGACGTGGAAACGGCCGTCGAGCCTCGGGTGCTGTCGCCAAGCTGCCGTCATGTCCCAGAACCTCTCAACAGTTGCACTCCTGCCAGCCGCGCCCTCCGTGCCCCTCACTCCGCGAACACGCTCACCTCGACACCAGCGGCCTTCGCCAGCCCGGCGAGGTGCCCCGACCCGCGGCTCTTTTCGAACGCCGGATGAAACACCAGCACCCGCGCTACCCCGCTCGCCAGCATCCGCTCGTTGAGCCCCTTCCAGGCACCACGCTTGTACTTCGCATAGTCCGCCTTGTTCTTCGCCATCGGCTCCACGGCGAGCCCTAGCTCGGCTGCGACGCGCCCGGCGAGGGCGTCCGCGCCCGGCGAGTCGCCGTGGATCACGGCCGCCCCCACCGGAAGCTTCGCCAGCTCGCGCCGGATCGCGTCCACGTCGGTCCACGCCACAGCGCCGGCGACGATCACACGCGTCATTCCGCCATCCTACCCTCGAAGCGCGCGGAGCGGGAACATCAGGAGGTACACACCCCCGCCTGGCCCTCCCGGCGCAGCACCCGCCCGCCGAAGCATCCTGCTCTGTGGGACGACCGCCTCGCCGAGCGTCCTCGCGGCGAATTCCGCCCTATCATCTCAACGAGCATGGGATCGAGAAGTGCAACCCGCCGTGCCGATGGGCAGGCCGCGCGCGGGGTGAGCACGACGCCCCCTCCGGCCGGGAGCGTCCTGAAGGCGTCCGCCCCGCTCCTCGCCGGCTCGCCTACGCCGGCGGCGTCGCGCTCGGCGCCGCGCGCGCAGGTCGACGTCGATGCGGTCGACCTGCCCGCGTTCGGCCTCGCCGACGATGTGCTGCCGTTCAGCGGCGACGTGCACGCGCACCGCAAGCACCAGCTGCTCTATGCGAGCGCGGGCGTCCTGCACCTCGAGGTCGGCAGCGCCCACTGGATCCTGCCGCCGCAGCGCGCGGCGTTCATCGCGGCCCACGTCATGCACCGCGCGCACGCCGCGGGGCCCGTCGCGCTGCGGACGGTGTACCTGTCGCCGCGGCTCACCCAGGAGCCGCTGCCCTCCGGCGACGCGCAAGGCGAGGAGCGCGTCGATTGCCGCGTCTTCGCGGTGACGCCGCTCGCGCGAGAGATGGTCCTCCACGCGATGCGCTGGGGGCCAGACCACGGCGGACGCGACGCGACAGCGTCGCTCTTCTTCAAGACGCTCGGGGCGCTGTGCCGGGAGTGGGTCGCCGAGCCGCTCCCGTTCAAGCTGCCGGTCGCGCGCTCGCCCGAGCTCGCCCGCGCGATGCGGTTCGCGCGCGAGCACCTCGGCGAGCATCCGACCCTCGACGACGCGGCGCGCGCGGCGCGCACCTCGACGCGCACGCTGTCGCGGCGGTTCGTCGAGGAGGCGCGGACGACGTGGACCGAGTACCTGAGCACCGCCCGGATGCTGCGCGCGATGGATCTGCTGGCCGTGAGCGGCGCCCGCGTCACCGACGTTGCGGTCGCGATCGGGTTCGACAGCCTGGGGGCGTTCACCCGCGCGTTCGCCGCCTTCACGGGCGAGCGACCGAAGGACTACCGGGCTCGCGCACAAGCGAACGAAGCGCCCACGGGATGAAGCGGCGCGGCGCGCGAGCGAACAGCGCGCCCGGGCGGCCACGCCGAGGCCCTCACTTGCTCGCGATCGCGTTCACGAGCCCGTAGACGCCGTACTCGATCATGTAGGCGAGATCGTAGTCAGGGAACTCGGCGCTCGCGAGGGCCGCGAGCTTCTTGTGGTGACTCGACGCCTCGGCCCCCGAGAGCTCGCTCTTCGTCGCGCCGAGCGAGGCGACGTAGCGCTCGACGAGGGACTCCATCCCGGTGAGGTACGCCTTCTGCTCGTCCACCGCGGCCCGCACCGGCGCGGTCTGCCCCCGGCCGCCGTGAACGGTGAGCCCGTCGAACTCCAGCAGCTCGTCGAGCGCCGCGCGCCACGAGGCGAGGTCCGGCGACGGCTTGCCGTTGCGGATGCCGCCCTCGAGCCACGCGTGCGCCTTGTGGTGCACGAGATCGCCGACGACCAGCGCCCTGGCCGAGGGGACGATCGCGACGGTCTGCGTCGTCGAGATGCCGGCGTGCTCGAGCTCGCGCAGATCGACCGCGCCGGCCTCCAGCGGGAGCGAGGTTGTGCCCTCGAACGTCACGTCGACGACGGCCTTCGGCGGGTACGTCTCCTCGGTGAACATGCCTGCGCCGATGAAGTACGCCTTCTTGTAGGCGTGGACCTCGTCGATCGCGCCCGCGGTGGCGCGGCTCGCGACGACCTTCGCGCCGATCTTCTGGAACTCGGAGGCGCCGTTGAACTTGTCCGGATTCGGGTGCGTCACCACGACGTACGTGATCGGGCTCTGCGTCTCCCGGCGGATCTGCTCGATGGCGCTCCGGGCGTACGCTCCCGTGAACTGGGCGTCGAACACGACGACCTCGCGCCCGGTGTCGTAGTAATACGAGCGCGTATCAAAGCCGGCGGCGTCCGACGAGAACGCGGCGAGCCGCGCGGCCGGCGCGCCGGTGGGGCCCTCGGCCGGCACGCCCGGGCCCGCGGCCTCCGAGGCGCAGGCGGCGAGGGCGGTGAACGAGGCGACAGCGGCGGCGCGGATGAGCTTCGACATGGGGGGTTCCTCTCTCGATGGCATCGCGGGGCGTCCTGCCCCGGAGACGGGAGAGAAGATGCGGAGGTCGGCGCTGGCGCGCTTCCTCCCGCAAGCCAATGTTTTGCTCGTACGCGCCAGCGGCGATCAGGGGGTCGTGTGCAGCCTCGCTCAGCAGACGCGGCTCGCCATGCCGGCGCTCGACGCCTCGCCGTCGAGCCCGAGCCACGCCTGCGCCTGGCGCTGCGCCTCCTCGACCGTGGCGACGATGCGATAGGGATACGGGCTCCTTCCCCGGCGAGCGGCAAACCGGCGGCGATCCCCCCACCGCGAGCTGCAAACCGGCGGGGCAGTTCACGGGGCGTGCTCGCGGCGGGCGGCGCCCTCGACAGCCCAGCGGCGACGGAGCTGGGCGGGGCCCCCTGGGGAGCCAGCCCAGCGGCGACGGAGCTGGGCGGGGCCCCCTGGGGAGCTCTGGCAGGGCTCGAACGAACGGGTTCGGCGGCGACGGGCTTCGCGTGCCATGCGGAACCAGGCCCGATGGAATAGACTGGGCTATCCAGCGCTCGTTGCCTGGCGAGGACGAAGGGATCATGAAGAAGCCGGATCTCAGCGCCAAGACTCCGGAAGAGCTCATCACGCTGTTTTCCGATCCTGCAGCTCGGGTCTTCGCGACGCACCGGATGGCAGAGATGGGCGCGCCGGCGCTTGTTGCCATCCGCTCGGTCTTGGATGGCTCGGCAGTCAATCCTTTCGGGCATTCGTACAAGAGTTACGGCGAGGTCTACCGATGCGCTCTGATCTCCGCCAGACTCATGGGAGCGCAGGCCATCAGTCTAGAGCCTCTCCTGCGCGACGCCGCTCGCGATTCAACCGGAATTTGCTGGGCGGAAGCGATCCAGGCCCTCCGATGCATCGGCTGGAACGACGACGAGACGCTATCCGTGCTCGCCGGAGCGCTCGATCGAGACGTGGACACGGCAGCCGAGGCCGTGATTGCGATCAAACACGCAGGAAAGGCCGATCATCCGGTGGTGGCAAACCAGCTGAGCTCATCTCCACGCGCCAGGGAAATGATGGCCCAATTTGGTCGCAGAACCCGCCCCTGGCGAACGGAATAGCGCCTTCGCGGCGGCCGAGAGGCGCTCGCGACTAGGCAGGTGTTCGCTTTGTAGGTCCAGAGAGCTAAAGCCGGGCGATCCCGGCCCCGTACCGCCTGAACGCCGAGGGGAGCTCTCTCCGAGCAGGAGAACGTCGATGGCAGACTCGCTCAACCCGTACCAGGATTTTGCCGCCTGCCACCCGAAGTTGCGGGAAGTGGCGTCTGAGGTCGTCGCCGACTGGGAGCCCGATTCGGCGCCTGTGACGGTCGTCTTCGGCCACATCGGTCGTGCGCTTGTCCAGCTTGAGTCCGACCTCGATGACACCACGCTTGATGAGGTCTCGCGGCTCGTGGAGCGTTCGCTGTCAGGAAGTGGCCCAGAGGCAGATGCGGTCGCGACGGGGCTCCTGGAGGCCATCTGCGCCCGCAGCGTCGATGCCCCTGCCGCCGTTGCGCGCGTCGTCTCTCATCTGGGACCCGATGCGCGCGCTTACATTCGAGCCTGGGATGCCTTCACCGGAACGACGACTCCGGGCGTCACGTAATCGTGTGGACGGCCATGAACGGCGGGCACCGCGCTGCGCCGCCAGCGTCACCGCTTCACGCCACGAGCTCGCCTGTCGGCGGCGGTCGTGGTAGCGCTGCTCCGCATGGCGAAGGCCGCGCGCACGACGACGAAGAGCGGGACGCGCTCCCCGCAGGGGCGCCGTCGCGTCCGCGTCTACACGGCGTGGCACCCGGTGCTCGTCGCGCTCCTCGAGCACGTGCTGCCCGCGGGCTGGTATCAGTGCATCTCGGAGTTTCAGCTCGCGCGCGAGCCGCTCCGCGTCGACCTCGTCATCCTTCGGCGCCGGCGGCGCGGCGCCCCGCCCAGGCCGAGCCTTCTCACCAGCGTCGTGGGCGGGCTGGCCGAGCACACCCTCGTGCACTTCAAGGGGCCGACCGACGAGCTCGAACGCGACGACGCCCGCATGCTCCTCGCTTACGCGCTACAGTACCTCGTCGTCGCAGAGATTGAGGATCCCGCCTCCGTCGCCCTCCGCGTGCTCGCGCCCCGCCTGACCCCGCGCTTCGTCGAGGCGCTGAGGTCGCTCGGCTGCGCGCTCACGCCGACGGGACCGGGCACGCACGAGGGTCGGCTCTGCGTCTTCCCGCTGCGGGTGGTGGAGACGGTGCCGGCGAACGCTCGCGAGGGCGACCATCTGCTGTACACTGTGACGCCTGGGATGGTCGCCGACCCCGGCGGGATCCCGGCGCTCTCCCCGGCGGAGATCGCGGTGTTCTGGGCGCTCCTGGAGCATGTCGAGCAGCTTCGACGTCCGCTCCCGGGGCAGAGGAAGCGGCACATGAAGGACGAAAAGCGGGTGGTCGAGAGCTTCGAGAAGGTGCTCACGCGCCTCGTCGCGCGGGTGCCGCCCAAGCAGCGGCTCGCCGGGCTCGCCCCCGAGCAGCGGCTCGCCGGGCTCGCCCCCGAGCAGCGGCTCGCCGGGCTCGCCCCCGAGCAGCGGCTCGCCGGGCTCACGCCCGAGCAGCTGCTCGCGGGTCTCGCGCCCGAGCAGCGGCTCGCTGGGCTCACCGAGGCGCAGGCGGTGCTCGCCCTGCCGGACGCGATGCTCCGCGCGTTGTCCGCGGAGTACATCGCGACGCTGCCTCGCGAGACGCAAGCGGCGATCCAAAAGCGCCTCGGGGCGGCCTCGCGGCGGCGGCCGGCGCGTCGGCGAAAGCCGCGCAGCCCTTCGAGATGACGCCTCGAAGCCGGAATCGGCGGCGGCCGAGACGTGGTTCGTTCTTTCCGACCGGGCGCCGAGCGAGCCCATTCTGCTGACGGTTCATGCCGCCTCCGGAGCTCGGGCCTGCGCCCTCGATGTGGAGACGTCATGCGATCAGCTCGCTTCCCGGCTCCAGGACCGCCGAGGTACCGTGCGCGCGCCGCCCTGGCTGCGTGGGGTCGATGCGGCCGGATCAACGGAGACCTGTGCCATGAGCGATAGAGACGCCCACAAGCAGTTCATCCTCGAAGGCGACCTGAAGGCCGTGATGTGGCGGCTCTCGTGGCCGGCCGTGCTGGCCATGGTCCTGTACGGGCTCAACTCGTTCCTGGACGCCGTGTTCGTGGGCCAGCTGATGAACGAGAGCGCCCTGGCCGGCGTGGGGATCGCCTATCCCCTGTCGCAGATCACGCTGGGGCTGGGCAGCCTCATCGGGACCGGCGCCGGCACGGCGCTGAGCATCTACCTGGGCGCGGACGACCAGGGCAAGCTCCACGGCCTCCTGGGGAGCGTGAACGGGCTGTCGCTCCTCGTCAGCTTGCCGTACGCCGTGCTCGCTTATTGGTTTGCAGAGCCGCTCGTTCGCGCGATGGGCGGCAGCGGGGAGATCCTCGCGCACGGCACCGCGTACTTCCAGGCGACGGCCCTCGGCTCCCTGTTCTGGGTGCACGGCCTCGCGGTGAACATGACCGTTCGCGGCGAAGGCAAGATGAAGACGGCGGCCTGGATGATCTCCCTCGGCCTCCTGGTGGACGTCGCCTTGAAGCCGCTGTTCATCCACACGTTCGGCTGGGGCGTGCAGGGCGCGGCCTGGGCCACCAACGCGGCCATGCTCGTCTACTCGGCCATCGGGCTCCTGTACTACGCGAGGGGCCGCGCCTCGTTCGACACCGCCTGGCGCACGATCCGCATCGACCCGTCGATCCGGCGGCAGATCGTCTCTCTGGGCATGCCGGCGATGATCGTGTGCATCATGGGCGTCGTCCAGAACCTCGTGGTCTACGGGGCGGTGTCGACCCATGGCACGGAGCACGACGTCGCCTTCTTCGCCGCCTGCAACCGCATCTCCCTGTTCCTGATGACGCCGCTGTTCGGCCTGATGCGGGCCTTGCAGCCCGTGGAGGGGATCAGCTACGGGGCGGGGCGCTACGGCAGGGTGAAGCAGGCCTTCAGCCAGTTCTCGATCGCCGGGCTCGTGCTGCTCCTGCCGTTCTGGTTCTCGATGATGCTCGCCCCGGAGGCCGTCCTCGGCTCCATGCTGCCGGGGTTCGACTTCGCCGCGCAGCAGCTGCTCGACTTCCGGATCTCCGTCCTCGCCCTGCCCGTCATGCCGTGGGTCTTCATGGCGCTGGCGTTCTTCCCCTCCGTGGAGCGGGCGAGGCTCGCGAGCGCGCTCGCCCTGCTGAGGCAGCTGGTGTTCTATCTCCCCCTGATGTGGCTCTTGCCCAAGATCGCCGGGGTGAGCGGGGTGTTCTGGGCGAACGCCGCGATCGACATCGCGATCTTCGTGCTCGTGATCCCCCTGGTCGGCCGGGAGTTCCGGAGGCTCGATGGGCGCGGCGCGGAGGCGGGCGCCCCGCTGCGCGAGGCGACCGCCGGCTGAGCCGCGCCCGCGCGCCGGACGCACGGCCTCGCGGCGCTACGCCGACGGGTCGGCCACGCGGCCCACGAACAGGATCGCGCTCGTCGCGTTGTCCCGGATGAAGAAGAAGAACGGGCGATCGAAGCGGATGGCCGCGGGCTCGGGCGGCCCGCTCTCGTCGAGGATCACCGCCGTCGCCGCGGCGGCCTCCGTGCCCACCTCGTCCACGGAGACGAACGCCTTGTGGACAACGCCGGAGATGAACAGGCCCCCCTGCCCGTCGATCCCCGAGAAGTCCGCGTCGCCGAAGGCGGCGGTCATCCCCATGTCCTTGAGGGGCGGGATCAAGTCGAACGTCGACTCCACCCTGAATATCGGCAGCTCGATCGTCACATTCCTGGGCTCCAGCGAGCCCAGGACGCCATCGAGGCGCGCGCTGTCGAGACCCTCATCGAATGCCTCGATGTCGGACGGCAGCACGAGCACCATCGACAGCTCGTCGCCGTCATAGGGCATCTCAACCGCCGCGTAGCCGTCGCCCTCGCCATAACGGACCTCGGCCGTGCCGGTCATCATCGACACGGAGATCGGGGAGCCGTCCACCAGCGTGAAGTCGGCGATGTCCGTCGCGCCCTCCTTGAAGGGGAACTTCCACGCCGCGTTGAAATAGATGGTGTTCGTCAGCACGAGCTGGGTCGAGGCGCTGACGGCGCCTTCCGGCACGAGGTCCTTGATCCGGCCCCAGGTGCGCTCGGCCACCCATCCGTTGATCATCTCCCGGGCCTCGTTCGACCGGGCGAAGTCGACGAGGTTGATCCCGGCCCCGTAGTTCGCCGCAAGCACGTCGAGGAACGAGGGCAGGAACGGATGGCCGGCTTGCCCCCAGAGCGCGTTGGCGATGTTGAGCCGGAAGCCCTCGCCGTCCTGCCCGTCGGCGACCTCGCCGCGGCTCTCGAGCGCCAGATCCAGCGCGTTGAACGCCGGGTGCAGCCGCTCCTGGGGCAGCGTGAAATGCAGCGCGCTCGCCATCTCCGCCGCCGTCTCCGTGCGCGCGCCCGCGTACGTCATCGCCAGCGCGCTCGACACGCTGTACGGCGAGTAGAAGACGTTGCGCCCCGGCCCGCTGCCGAGCCTCGCGTAGAGATCGAGCGCGAACGCCGTGTTGCCGTCGGCGAGCTCCTCGTGATCTGCGTCGGGCACCGAGGGGGCGAGGATCCGCTGCTTCTCGGAGGAGACGACGCACCCCGGCGTATCCGGATCGCTGCACCCAGACGGAAACGGCTCCGGCCCCGGGTCCGAGGAGCAGCCCGCGAGGAGCACGGACAGAGGGATGAGGATTGAAGAAATTTGGTGATAGCGCATGGGCCCCGGCACAGCAGCGCTTGTGCCAAGGGCCCCCGCCTCATCGACCCCCGCGGAGATGGCCGCTCTCGCGGAGGTGACCCCCACCGGCGCAGCGCCCGCGATCGCAGGGACAGGGTTGGCCCACTGTGGCACAGGACGCTTTCGTCCTGTGCGGAGACGACACAACCCTCACTGCTCGAGGTAGAGGGCCACCTCTGCTGTCCGTCCCTTGGCGTGGGCGATCAGCGTGGCGAGTCCGTTGTCGAAGTCCTCGGGCGTCGTGAGGTGCGTGTGCCCCTCGATCTCGCCCTCCGGCCCGACGACGTACGGCGCGATCAGGTCGTGCGCCGCCTTGAACCACGCCTCGGAAGCGGCCGCCTCGTACTCCTTGGCGGCGGCCTGCGCCACGTAGCCGCGGTAGACCTCGAGATAGACCGGATCGTCGAGCAGGAACCGGACGAGCGGCCATTGCTCGGTCACGTCGGCCATCGAGAGGGGCAGCGCCGTCAGCCCGATGTTCACGCCCGCGTCGGCGTCCGAGAACGCGAAGGTGTGATCCCAGGGGATCCACGTGAACTGCCCGCCCTTGTTCGGGTCCGCGTAGAGATAGTAGTTGTGCGGCAGGCGGCCGTACACGTCCCAGTCCTCGACCACCGCGTTCAGCGCGAACCAGTGCAGGAAGCCGTCGACGTCGAGGCGCGCCTCGAGCCCCGCGCGCCAGGCGGCGGCGTCGGTCCGATCGGCGTGCAGCGCGTCGAACAGCGCCCGCGCGTCCGAGAGATCGGTGTCGTCCTCGTTGTTCTCCTTGACGATGGTGTCGGGGTCCCACGTCTCCCACCGCGCGCCCGTGCCATCGGGCTTGTAGAGGTTGCCCTTGTGGCCGCCGAAATGGGTGTCGAGGAACGACTCGTCCGACGGGAGCTCGATGCCGGTGTACAGCCCGAAATAGACGGGCCCTTCCCCGTGATCGATGAAGACCCGGTAGAACGCGGTCGCCGGCGCAGGGATCCCCGCCTTGGCGAAGATGTCGGTGCCGATCTTCTCGCGCAGGAGCGAGGGATCCAGGTACCCGCTCGCGAACGACATCGAGTCGAACCCGTAGAAGCGCTGGTTCTTGGTCTCGGGATACTCGTCCTCGTATCGGTCGAAGTTGAGGCGCAGCGGCAGCTTCCAGTTGCCCGCGTTCCAGGGCAGGAGCAGGCTCGAGTTGCCCTTGAAGCGGATGCCGACGTGCTTCCACTGCCGATCCTCGGTGGCGACGTCGCACTCGACGTAGACAGGCGTGCGCGGGAGCAGCTCGACGCTGCTGATGAGCCCCGGATCGCCGCCCCCCCCAGGGCCGGGCGGCATGCAGGCCAGCTCGCCCTCGACGTCGGTGCACGCCCCCTCGGTGGCGGTCCCGAAGATGTCGATCGTGCAGGCGGCGTCCGCCGCCAGCCCCTCGCAGGCGGCGATCCAGTCCGGCGGCGGCACGAATTCCCCGGGCTCCTGCGGGGTCGGCTGGCAGGTCAGGCCGCCGGGGAGCTCCGTGCACGCTCCCTCGGTGGCGGCCCCGAAGAGGTCTATCGTGCAGGCGTCGCCGGCCACGAGACCATCGCAGGCCGTGACCCACTCCGGAGGCGGCGCGAATGGACCGCCCTGCGAGCCGAACTCGCCGGCCATGTCCGTCATGTCGTCGACCATCTGCTGCCACTGCTCGGGCGTGATGGTGATGTCGATGCGGGGAACCCGGTCCTGCGGGAACGCGGCGGAGTAATCCGGTGGCTCCGTGGGGACGCCGCCCGCCTCGCCGTCGCCGCCTGCGCCGTCGCCGCCTGCGCCGTCGCCGCCTGCGCCGTCGCCGCCCGCGCCCTGCCCTCCGGTGCTGCTGCTCGCGCCGGGGCCCGCCCCGGTCGCGCCGGGGTCGTCGGACGAGCCGCAGCCCACGAGAGGCGCGGCCGCCAGCGTGGCGAAAGGCAACAGGCAACGCAGAATTCTTAAGTTCATCGATCGCTCCTCAGCTCGCGTTTCGGGGCAATCTTATGTCAATTATGCATCGATTGTGTGACGAAACCACGCGCCAGAAGCGTGCGGCGTGCCGTCATCGGCCAGATCGGCCCGAGGCGCAGGGCTGGGGTGCGGTGGAATTTTCCACATCAATCACAGAAGAATTTTTCATTCATGAGGCAGTGGAGATCTCCACATGGTGAGGAGGGCCGCGCAGGCGCGCCGCGCCCTCCCGCGACGACCGCGCATGCCTCTCCGCTCCCCGAGGAGAGCAAGGCAGGTCGACATCGACGCGGGAGGGCGGCGAGAGCTATCGAGTCGACGCCGCGGGGGGACGCGGCACATCAGGCCCCCCGCGGCGCGCGCTCACGAGGGCGCGCCGCACGCGCCGGGCGACGCGACCGACACGCCCGCCGCGTTCGCGGCGCATGCATTGCTGTACGTCTTGCCGTCGCAGCCGCAGACCGGATCGTACTGCTGGGTGCACGCCTGCGGGATGGGCGCGCAGACACCCGTCTGATCGGCCGCGCCGCACTGCGCCTTGATGTCGTAGTCACAGAAGAAGCCGCGCTCGCACGCGATCCCGGCGAGGCCGCCGCAGACGCGGCCCTCGTGCCCGCCGCCTCCCCTCACCTCACTCGACTCGGAGACGATCGATTCGGGCGCATCGTCGGCCACCTCCACCTGACAGCCCGCGGCGAGCGGGGCCATGGCGAGCGCGAGCCAGACGACGGATGCCATGCGACTGCCCTTGAACCAAGCCTGAACATTCATGATGTTTCCTCCAATGTCGCCTCGCCGCTCCCGGCAAAGCGATGACCGTGCGTGAGCCCCTCTCCTGGCGAGAAAGGGCACCTTGCGCCGGGCGCGAGCGCGGCGCGTGATCCCTGTCATCCCCCTGCCGTTCGGTCGGCGAGCATGAGAGTCAACTCGACGCGACCTACGTGCGATGAGACCTCGATCCGACGGTCGCAGCGCCGCGGGGGCACGGTCTCCTTGGCAGGAGTCAGGCCACGCGTCGCGCGGCGCGGTTTCCACGGCGTGCGCGCCCGGCTGCGGCGTCAGAACCGCCCGGATCGGGCGAAAGCTGCGCAACGTGAGCGAGGGCCTGCGCAACCGGCCCCCGCAGCGTGGCCTGCGCGGCCCTCTCACGATCACCGACGGCGAGGCGAGCCACGAGCCAATCCAGTGCTGACGGAGAGCGCGTCCATCGCCGATGTGACCGTCGCGCCGCCGTATGCCAGGCGACCGTGAGGCTCGCGCTCTCCCGGCGAGCGCTCGTCGCTCTGCGGGCCGGCCAGCGGCGCGCGCTCGCGTCGCCCCTCAGCCCAGGAGCCCCCGCTCGCCCAGCCACAGCGTCGCGCCGGCGCGGCTATAGATGCCGAGCTTGTCGTAGGCGTGGGCGATGTGATGCTGCACGGTCTTCTGGGAGATGTGAAGGACGACCGCGATCTCGCGGTTGGTCTTGCCGACCCCGACGAGCCGCAGCACCTCCAGCTCGCGCGCCGTGAGCGCCCTTCGTGACCGGACGAGCCGAGCGCACCCGCCGCTTCCGCGCTCTCCGCTCGGAGGAGCGCTCGGAACGGGATCGGTGGCGAGCAGATAGTTGTACGTCGTCCCGCGCCCCCCGGCGAGGCGATGGGTCCAGATCGGGTTGGCGCAATAGAGCTCCAGCATCTCCTTCGTGTACCCGATCACGAAGTGCTCGAAATACGGGTGCCAGGCCGGGAGGTCGTGAACTCGAAATTCGACGCCGGCGTCCCGCAGCGCCGCTTCGGAGCGGCTGTCGGTCTCGGAAAAATAACGATGCCAGAGGGTGGGAATGGCCGTGACCAGCGAGGACATCCCCGGATCTCGGACGAAGCGCTTCAGCGGGCCATCGACGAGCGCCCAGCGCGCCGACTCGGCCCCGAGCTCGAAGAGGGCGTCCTTGCGGTCCGGATAGAAGCGCCGAACGAGCTCGTCGTGGAACGTGAGGAACTCGGGCAGCGGAACCAGGCTGCTGGCCGTGATCGGCTGCCTGAACCACGGGTGGCTCAGCGCCATGTCTCGAAAGAGGCCGCGCCACGCTTCCGAGCCGAATCTCCGGCTCACCAAGGTTTTCCGCGTCAGAATTGTGGTTCCGCTGACCTTCATGGGAAGCTCGTTGAAGCCTCCCGCTGGACGACGAAGCCGCTCGGGAGGCAGGCTCCCAAAGTATCACTCGCCACGTCGAACGATCAAGGCGTCGGCCACCAACGCGCGAGTTCGCGTGTCACGCCGCAGCTACGATCACGCGGTATTCGCACACCAGCAGCAGATTCTTCTGATGGCGCTGCAGGCCGACAGACCGCGCTGTGGATGCGTAGCGTCATTGCATCCCACGGCGGGTCGTATCTCGATGTCAGCGGAGTCGCTCGAACGTGGAGGCGGGTGTGGGCAGGACGGCGACGATCGAGGGACGCCGTGCACGGGAATGGGGGGACGCGCCGCGTCGAGCACGCAGAGCGCGCGTCAGGAAGACGCTACGGCATGGTGTGCCGCTTCAGGACGGGCCAGCCGACCGAGGCGTTGCCGGGCTCGTGACCCCCTCCCTGCTTCGTGCAAAGGGCCACTTCGACGCCGCCCTCGCAGTTCGAGAAGGTCGAGCAGCCCTTGCTGTCTTCGGCCGATGGCGAGCCCGTGCACCCGTTGATCTGGCCCCACTTCTCGAGGGTCGATTTCGCCCCGAGGAACGTGATGGGCATGCCGCTCACCACCGCGGAGTGTCCACCGGCGTAAGGCACGATCGGATCCGAGGTGCCGCGGAACGAGATCACGGTGATGGGGCGCGACGGCTTGCAATCGGCGATGTTCTCCTGCAGGAGATCGAAGGCGGCGGGCGCGACGGCGGCGAACACGTCGGCCGCGTGGCAAGCGAGGTAGTGGGACATGCCGCCTCCCATCGAGAAGCCGACCGCGTAGATGCGCTTCGGGTCGATGCAGGCGGTCTCCTGGATCTCGGCCACCATCGCCTTGACGAACGCCACGTCGTCGGTGTTCTTCACGCAGCAGGGCCCCACGTTCCAGGCGCCGCCCGACGGGCCGGCCAGCCCTGACGGGAAGGCCATGATCACCCCCTCCGGGTCGGTCTGCGCCGGATACGGCGAGCCCGATCGCTCCGACGGGCCAGAGCCGCCGAGGGGGTGGAGGTCCACCACGAGAGGCACCGGCTTGCTGCCGTCGTACGCCGCGGGGACATGCAAGACATAGCTGCGGTTCGAGGAGCCGATCGTGATCGTCTTGTTCGTGTCGCCGGCCCTCAGCGCGGGCGACGGGCAGGTGATGGGCTCGCCGCCCCCAGCGCCGCTCGTGCTGGCGCCGCCACCAGCGCCGCTCGTGCTGGCGCCGCCCCCAGCGCCGCTCGTGCTGGCGCCGCCACCCGCGCCGCTCGCGCTGGCGTCGCCACCCGCGCCGCTCGTGCTGGCGCCATCGCTGCCGGTGCTGCTGCCGCTGGCCGAGCCCGTCGTGCTCGCCGACACGCTCCCGCTGCCGCTGCCCGAGGTGCTGCTCGTGCTGGCGCCGGCGGCGGGGCCGCCGCCGTCGCCGCCGGCGCTGGTGGTCCCATCGCTGTCACCACCGCAGCCCCAGAGGGAGATGCCGAGCGCTCCCAGCACCAGAATCAGCTTCGGTAAACTCGTTCGTCCGTACGTCATTGGTCAGCACCTCTGTCCGGTGGGTTCAAGACCGCCATCCGGTGCTCGGGCCACGTCCTCGGAAGCGCGAGACAGCGCCGCCCCTCGTCTTCCCGGCTCGCCGTCCGTCGTCACATCACCCGATGCACGTGGCTGTCATATCCGAGGTCGCTGGCTCGAGGCATGGGCATACTGGCCTATGCCTCGACGCCGCAGCCGCTCGCCGCCGCTCGCGGTCCCGGGAGCATCTCCAGGCGTTCCTGGGAGGCGCAGAGCGCGCTGGTCTCCCCGGAAGGGCGCCGGAGGCCCGGGCACGGTCGATGATACGGCGACGTGTTCCGTGGAGATCGTGCCCACGGAGAGCGGCTGTGCGCGGCGCCTCGCGACGCGCCGACAGCAGGCGGTGCTGGCGTTCGTCGTGGCGTGCCTCGCCGCCGTCCTCCTCTCCCCGGTCCACGTGACGCGGCGTCACCCGGGCGCCCTTGTCGTGTCCATCGAATTCGACGACACGCTGGCGGATCAGCTCTCCGTGCGCTCCATCCTCGCCGAGCACAGGATGCATGCCACGTTCTTCGTGAACAGCGGTGTACTCGACCGCCCCGGCTACCTGACAGTCGCAGAGCTCCGCGCGCTCGCGTCCGACGGCCATGAGATCGGCGGCCACACCGTCAATCACGTGCGGCTGCCCGGGCTCAGCGCCAGCGAGCAGCGCCGGCAGATCTGCGATGATCGCCGCGCCCTCCTCGCGCTGGGCTTCGCCGTGAGCGACTTCGCCTACCCCTGGGGCGCTCACGACAGCGTCAGCACCGCGCTGGTGCGCGCCTGCGGTTACGACAGCGGAAGGCGCGCGGGCGGGCTCGCGTTCGCCTCATGCATCTCGTGCCCACGGACGGAGTCCATCCCTCCCCCCGACCCAGCCGCCACCCGCGCGCCCGGCTCCCTCACCCGCAGCCAGGGCGTCCCCACGATCAAGGCTCTCATCCGCAGCGCGCAGCAGGACGGCGGATGGATACAGCTCATCTTCCACCACGTCTGTGACACCTGCGGCAAGTACAGCATCTCCAGACAGGACTTCTCCACCCTCCTGGACTGGCTCGCGGAGGAGCGCGACGCGGGCCGCGTCGTCGTCCTGACCGTGCGGCAGGTGATCCGCGGCGAGGTGCCTCGCTAGGCGGCCTGTGCACGTTCCGCCATCCCGCCCGCGCGCGCCGCCGCGAGCCAGGCCGGTTGCCGCTATCGCGCGCGGGAAGTTGCCGCTATCGCGCGCGGGAAGGAAGGAAGAGCGCCATGAAGCGGAGAGCCGCGTGTCGGGCTCAACCTGGAGCGGCTCGCATGACGTGCTCGCGCGGCAAAGAGGGAGGTTGTGGCGGGAGTTCCTGGATCGACAGGACAGGAGGCGGCTTGTCCGGGCATGGCCGTGAGAGCAATCCAGGTGCCGCGCGCGGATCGCCTGTCATCCGCCGTGGAGCGTGCTCCTGGGGCCGCTGGAGCTGCCTTCTTTTGTTGCGCCGCTGCACGGATTCGAGCAGCTCCTCACCACCCCTGCTGCTCCAGCAGCAGCTCCTCCGCAGCTTGATCAGCAAGCTCGTCGCCGCCGGCCATCACTCTCCCCAGATCAGAGCGTCGTCGCGCGATGCCCACTTTCGCTCGACCAGAACATCCGTTATAGTGGACACATCGTCCGTTCGATAGTTCGCGACGGACGCCCAACGGAAGGGAGCTTTGCATGAAACAGCTGTTCAAGCTGCTCGCCCTGGTGCTCGCGCCGCTCGCCATCGCGCTGAGCGCCCAGGCTGCAGAAAAACCGAGCGAGATCCGCGTCGCCAACCCGGGCGTGGGCGTCGGCAATCGCCCGGTGGTGGGGGGCTCGGCCTGGTCGCTGCTCAACCTGAACAGCGCGCTCGAGAGTGAATTCAAGAGCGATGGCGTGCCGGTGCGCTGGAACTTCCTGCGCGGCGCCGGGCCGGCTGTGAACGAGACGTACGCCAACGGGCTGACCGATTTCTCGCTGCTCGGCGATCTGCCGTCGATCATCGGCCGCGCCGGCGGCCTGAAGACGCGCATCCTCGCGAGCGGGCCGAAGAGCAACCTGTACATCGCCGTGCCCGCGGACTCGCCGATCCAGAGCATCAAGGATCTCAAGGGCAAGCGCTTCGCCGTGTTCAAGGGCACCTGCTTGCAGCTCTCGGCGGCGCGCATCCTGGAGGCCCACGGGCTCAGCGAGCGCGACACCCGCGCCATCAACATGGACAACGCGACCACCAAGGCGGCCCTGGCCACCAAGGACGTCGACGCCGCCATCGGCGGCCCTGACCTGCTCGCCCAGCGCGATCAAGGCATCGTGCGCATCATCTATTCGACGAAGGGCGACCCCCGCTACACCTGCAACAGCACCATCATCGGTTCGGACGATTTCATCCGAAAGTACCCCGAGATCACGAAGCGCGTGGTGCGGCAGTACGTCCTGGCAGCGAAGTGGCTCGCGGATCAGGAGAAGGACCTGAGCGCGGCATACCGCGTCTGGTCGCGCTCCGGCGTCCCGTTCGCGGCCTTCAAGGAGGACTGGGCTGGCGAATCGGTGCGAGACAGGGACAGCCCGCTCGTGGACGCGTACGTGGTCGCTCGTTACAAGACGAGCATCGCCGACGCCAAGCGCCTGGGCCTGATCCGCACGACGTTCGACTTCGAGCCCTGGGTCGATCGCAGCTTCCTCGATCAAGTCCTGAGAGAGGAGAAGCTTGAAGGTTTCTGGAAGCCCCGCACGCTGCCCTGACGCATCCAGGGGGCGACCGACCCCGACTACTTCGCGGCCTGCTCGTTCGCGTAGGGGTTGAGCTCGTTCGTGTAGACGCGGCTCAGGGCGATCTCGCCCAGCTTGAGCTCCCCGCTCTTGACCATCCAGTCGATCCAGACCTGGAAATCGCGCTCCGCGATCAGGCCGCCCTTGCCGGCGACGCCGTAGCTGCGCCAGAACTTGATGGCCGAGTCCTCCTCGTTCCGGCCGCGCTTCTTCATCAGCGCGATGCAGCGCGCCACCACCGTCTCGCGCGGCGTGTCCCGGGCCCACTCGATGGCCTTGGCCGTCGCCTCGACGAAGCGCCGCGCGGTCCTGGGGTTTTGCTTGATGAAGCTCGTCTTCATCACGTAGCTGCCGGCGGTGAACTTGCCGTAGAGCTCATAGTCCGAGAACAGCGAACGAATGCCGCCGCGCTCGAGCGCGCGCTCGCGGTAGATGTCGCCGAGCGTCGCCACGTCGACCTGCTTCTCGCGGAGCAGCTGCTCGCCGTTCACCGGGGGAACGACGAGCAGCGTGACGCGCCGGGCCTCCTCCGGCGCGAGCTGGCCTCGCGACAGAAACTCCTTGACCATGAACTCGCTGTGGGCGCCGAGCGTGTTCATGGAGATCGTCTTGTCCAGCAGATCGCGCGCGGTGCGCAGCGGGCTGTCGTTCAGCACGTAGAAGCCGCTCTGGCGTTGCTCGTCGACACCGTAGTAGCCCGCGACGGCGATGATGGGCGCCTTGGCCGCGATCAGCTTGACGATGGCGCCGTTGAAGGCGCCGCCGAAGTCGGTGTCGCCGGTGACCACGGCCTGTACGCTCTGGGGGCCGCTCACCGTGCTGCCCACGAAGTGCAGGCGGATCGGCGCGAGGTAACCGAGATCTTCCGCGAGCTCGATCGGCGACACCGTGCCGTTGTTGCCCTGATAGCGGAGCTCGAGCGTCTCGAACTCGCCCTCCGCTCCGGCGGCGGAGGCACGCGAAGCGTCGTCGCGCGAGCAGCCCGCCGCGCCGCACGACACCAGCAGGGCGAAAAGGAGGACGGCACGCAGCGCGGCGCGGAGCAGGTGAGCAGGGATGGGACGCGGAGCAGTCATATCCGTTATATTAGACGACCATCCGCTAAAGTACAAGCCTCTCCATCTTGCCGAAGAACTCGCGCATGCGTCAGAACGCGTGGCCCTCGACGTGCCTGGCACAGGTTTTTCTTGAACGCTGTCTTGCATCAAACCGCGCGTCTTTCTCGGGATTTTTCCACGCGCGGCCCTGGCACTCTTTGGCACAGGAGCGAATCCAATGACAGACCTTCGACCTACCTGGCTTCATTTCGGCCCCGTGTTCTCGCTCGCGCTCGCCCTTTCCGGCGCGCTCGCGGGCTGCGGACCGCTCGGCTCGACGACCTGTGAGTACGACGGTGTCGAGTACAGCCCCGGCGACGAATTTCGTGACGAGTGCAACAGCTGCTCCTGCACGGAGGACGGGAACGTCGCCTGCACCGATATGGCGTGCACCTCCGACTGCACGTGGGGAGGGGTCACGCACGCGCCCGGCGAGTCGTTCCCTGCCGGGGACGGGTGCAACAGCTGCTTCTGCATGGAGGACGGGGACGTCGCCTGCACGCTGATCGAGTGCACCGGCGGCTGCATTTACGACGGGCTCGCCTACCTGCCCGGTGAGTCGTTCCCGGCGTCCGACGGGTGCAACACCTGCACCTGCGATCCCTCGGGCTCCGGGAGCGTCGGCTGTACCAAGATCGCGTGTCACGGCTGTGAGCGAGACGGCATCGGTTACGCGGCGGGGGCGCCGGTCCCACCGGGCGACGGCTGCAACAGCTGCACGTGCGACGCGGACGGCGAAATCGTGTGCACGGACGTGGCTTGCCCGGAGGGCTGCACGTATGGAGGCGTGGAGTACAGGCCGGGCGACAGCTTCCCTGCCCTCGACGGCTGCAACACCTGCTCGTGCGGCGAGGATGGCAGCGTCGCATGCACGGAGAAGGGCTGTCTGGAGGCCTGCACCTACGGAGGAGTGGGATACGGGCAGGGCGACAGCTTCCCCTCCCTCGACGGCTGCAACACCTGCACCTGCACCGCCGGCGGCGGCGTGGCCTGCACCGAGCGTTACTGCGGATGCGACGCGTCGAGCGAGTGGTGGCGCCAGTACGTGAGCACCAGCCCGGAGGAGTGCGCGCTCATCGACTTCGCCTGCACCGGAGGCCTGACCTACGTCTCCAACGAGTGCGGCTGCGGCTGCGAGCAGGACCCGAGCTGCTCGCCCTCGTTCAACTGCATGCCACCTCAGGCGTGCGATGTGGACGAGATCAAGAAGCGCTGCCCGTACTCCACGATCGTATTCTGAGCGGATACGTCGCGCTCACCCCGCGAGGCCCCGCGCGCCGCGTGACGGCCGAGCCGGCGGGGGCCGCCGTGAACGAGCCGCGGCGCGGATCATGGCGCGAGGCCGAGCGCGCGGCGGCCGAGATCGTGCGCGCCCTGCGTCGCCGCCAGCGCCTCGGCGCCCGCGAGCTCCGCGAAGGCGCGCGCGTGCCTCCCACCAGGCGTGGCTGTCTCGGAGAACGACGGGATTCGAAGCGTTCATGGCGGCCTCCTTCGACGTTCGATCTTGGGGACCGGACCATCGGCGTCGACTAGAATGATCGGATATGCCATCGGCCGGACCGATACTCGACGGCGACCTCCTCCGCGCCTTCGTGGCCTTCGCCGACCCCCTCAATTTCACGCACGCCGCGCGGCGCGTGGGGCTCTCGCAGCCGGCGCTCTTCGAGCGGCGCCCCGAGCTCGTCGCCGAGCCGGCGCACCCGCTCGGCCTCGGCGTCGCCGTGGTGAACGGCATCTGCGCGCCCCCGCGCGGGGTGATCCTGCGGCCCGTGCCCGAGCTGGGCACCGTGTGTTACCGGCTCGTCACCCGCCGCGGCGCCGAGCTGCCTCCGGCGGCCGAACGGCTGGCGGCGCGGATCGTGGAGATCGGCAAGGGCGCCGCGCGGGCAGGATGATGGCCTGTCGGGCGCGGAGCGGGCTACGACCGCTCCACGGCGCTCCGCAGCAGCGCCACGGCGGCCTCTCGCAGGATCGGCCCGTCCACGCGCACGGCGGGCGAGGCGTTCGCCAGCACCTCGTGGCAGCGCACCGGCAGAGCTCGCCCGCCGAGCACCGCGATGATGTCCGGCGTGCTGGCAGCGTAGACGATGCGGCTCACCCCCGCCCAGAACAACGCCCCCGAGCACATGGCGCAAGGCTCCCCGCTGGCGTACACGGTGCCGCCCGCGAGCGCTTCCGGGCCGTGCGCCGCCGTCGCTGCGCGGATCAACACCACCTCGGCGTGAGCGGTGCAGTCGCCCTGCCCTGCGTTGGCCGTGCGCCGCTGGTTGAAGCTCACCTGGAGCACCTGGCCGCCTTGCACGAGCACGGCGCCGAACGGCATGTTGCCGGCGCGCAGGGCGTCGCTCGAGGCGTCCACGGCGAGCTGCATGAAGCCAACGTCCAGGGGGTCGTCTACTTGATGGGTCATGGTAAGCCGACCTCGCCGTTCACCGAGCTCGCGCGTGAGATCACGCCTGCGGGCGCGCGGCGCGCAGGCGTCACACGGAGACGGAGCTGACCGACCGGGCGTGCCATGCCGCCCATCATGAGGTCGAGCCACGCGCGCGGCCGGCGAAGCACCTCGATCCGGAAGTCGCGCAGGAGCACGGTGAGCGCAATTCCCAACATCGTGTAGGCGAGCGTCCGGCCAGGGCAGAGGTGATGGCCGAGCCCGAACGCGCCAAACCGCCGCTCCTTGACTGCGGGGCTCTGGAAGGCGTCCGTCTTCATGTCGCAATACCGATCGGGCTCGTAGCGAGACGGATCGTGGTAGAACGACGAATCGCCGTTGACGAGCCCCATCGACATCCCGATGAGGCTGCCGGCCGGGATCAGGTGGCCGCCCAGCTCCACCGGCCTCCGCGAGACCCGCCAGAGGCCACCGTTGCCATGGAGGCGCAGCGACTCGTTGATCGAGCGGAGCAACACCGGCATGCGGCAGAGCGCGCCGAGATCGAGGGCTTGCCCATCCTGGAGGACGCGAGATTGCTCCTCGAGCACCGCGGCGAGCGCCCGCGGGTGCTCCAGCAGCTCCGACAGGCTCGCGGCGAGGCTCATGGCCGTGTTCGTGTGCGCGCCGAGGACCGCACCCATCACGGCGAGCGCAGCATTGCGGAGCTGCTCGGGCGTCGCGGCCGTGGGCTCGTCCCCGAGGGAACTCTTGATCACCGCATGGAGATAACCTTCCGGGTCGGCGCTGCCCTCGGCCGCCACGCGCCGCACCTCGCTCATGAAGATCGAGATGATGCGCTCCCGCGCCTGCTTGCGGCGCTTCGCCGAGGGCGTCTCGATGGGCAGGAAGAAGCCCGTGAGGTTCAGCTCGCTCTCGAGGATGTGAAACTGGCGCGCGAGCTCGTCGCACAGCGGCTCGGAGATGGTGTCGCCGCACACGAACCGGCAAGCCATGTGCAGCACGAGATCGTTGGCGAGCGCGAGCGCGTCGATCTCGCCGCCGGCGAGCCGCGCGCGCAGGAACCGCGCCGTGAAATCCGCGAGAGGGCCGCTCTGGCGACGCACGGACGCGCCGGAGAGCGCGCGGAGCACGTGGGGCTGGACCTCGACGAAGAGGTCTTCGCCGAGGATCCTGCCGGCGAGCCGCCGGTACGCGTCCACGAGGTTCAGCTCTTCACCCGCGTCGATGAAGCGCTGTGTGGCGTCCTTGCCGCCGACGAACGTGAGCGGCAGCCCGAACAGCGATAGGGTAAATACATCACCAAGCGCCTCGTGGCCTGCGCGCTGGAGCTCGGTCGGGTCGGCCAGCAGCGCGATCGCCGTACCGATGCCGGGCACGATCGCCCCAAGCCGCGGCGGCCCCGCCCCGTTGGACCGGGACTCGGCACGGACGAGCGCCCGCACGATCTTCCGCCGCGTGCGGCCGGTGAGCGGCTGGGGAGCGCTGCTATCCACCTGCGATCGAGATGTATTTTGCATGGGATGGTGACTCCAACGCTCGCACAGGAGAGAGCGTTACGATCGCTGTCAAGGGAAGAGCCGAATGCCACGCTCACCGACGGGCACCATCTGTGTGCTGCCCCTTGGTGGTCCTCCACCATGTCGTGCCGCCCGCACCCCTCACGTCACGGCGTCTGTCTTCGTCCGATTTATCCACCATCAACGATCGAACAGGGCGAGATGGTGAGGCAGCGACTGGGCTTGTGTGATGCCCTCATGCTCGCTGCTTCAGCTCATCCTCCCGCACTGCGCATGCGGTGTCAACGGTAGAGGTCGATCGCCTGCGGCGTCCTGCAGGCTACCCGGACGCGCGAACCGAGCTTCACCGATTGCCGTGGGGCAATTGCCTATACGTTCAACACATCATTGCCGGACACGCGCTGCGCGGGCCCGGGGCTCGTGATCTTCGCGGACCCGGAAGTGAGGCGCTGGGATGCGCCGCCGCGAGGGCCGTGCTCCAGGGGGTTCAGCTCGCCGCGGCGGGGGCGGCGCGAACGTACGCGATACGCGTCTCCAGCCCCTTCGGGAGGTCGACCCAGCACGTCGTGGCGTACTCTCAGGATGACGCCAAGACGTGCGCGCGCTCCTTCGTATGCGGGGCACTCGGCAACTGCACCGCCGCGCCGAACGCGTGTCAGTGACGTCGCCTCGCTGGATCGCCGCAGCGGGGAGCGAGCCTCCGGGGGAGAAGACACCAGGTCCGCTGAACGGCGGCCGAGGCGAAGAGGCGCATCGGTGGCCTGCGCTCGATGCTGACCGCCACCCCGAGGATGCCCGGAAGGCACTCCCCGCTCCCTTCGCCTGCATGGCGTGAGCGGGCGCCGGGAGGCGCACGGCAGCGGCATTCGACCGGACGCTTGTTCCCGCGCGCCTGGCGAGTCCGCTCGGCGGGGCCTGACCCGAGAGCGCGCTCGACGTTGCCGAAGACATGCCGGCGCGGCGTGCGCGGATGGTCTTCGGGATCCGGCTCCTCGCGCATGTAGTCGGCGCCACCCGGTTGCCCAGACCGGCCCAGCTTGCTTGCAAGCTCTCGACTGTCGGAGCGTTCGTGCTACTACGGCGCTCCCCATGAACGCCTCGGACGCGATCAAGGAGCGGGTGGACCGCTTTGTAAAGGACATCCTGAGCCTGGTCGAACGAGTTCAGGACGAGCACCGCGCCGCAGCGCACCGGACTGTGACGACGATGCTGGCCGATCTGGGACGGCCAGCGGCGAACGCCTCCTCGGAGCGCCGTCCGAAGCCCCGGAAAGGGCCCGCGCACGCCAAAAGGAGCGTGGCGAGGCCTACGAGGAGCGGGAAGCAGGGCGCGCTCTCGGGAGCGTCAAGCTCCACGAGGACGGCACCGTCCACGAGGACCGCACCGTCCACGAGGACCGCACCGTCCACGAGGACCGCACCGTCCACGAGGACCGCACCGTCCACGAGGACCGCACCGTCCACGAGGACCGCACCGTCCACGAGGACCGCACCGTCCACGAGGACCGCACCGTCCACGAGGAGGACCTCGGCACCGGCATCCGGCGCGGACCGAGCCACGGCTGGCACGATGACCGCGACGGGAGCCTCCACGAGCGATCGGGAGGCTGTGGTGCTCGAAACCGTTCGATCCCTCGTGCGAGGGACGGCGACGGAGATCGCCACGCGCAGCGGGCTACCGAACGGGAGCGTGTACGTCGCGCTTCGCGCGCTCGTGGCTCGCGGCCGCGTGGCGCGAGCCGGGACAGCGAGGGGCGCCGAGTACAGCCTCGTCTCGTCCGGCGGGATCCGGCCGTTCAAGCGCGTGAAAGCTGCGAGGCCCACCAGCTCTGCGGAGATGGAACGGACCGCCGACGCCGAGCTCGCGGAGTAGAAGATTCCACCGAAGCACTCGCCGCCGGCCTGAGCCTGCGGGCGGTGGCCAACGCGATCGGCATCGACGCCATGGGGATCGGCGAGGAGAGCATGACGCCCGCGTGGGCTTCCGCCGGCCGGAGCGGCTCGGCTAGCTCGAGGCTGCCGTGGACCCCCAAGTACGCCTGAGCGTCGCCGTCTGCCTAACCCGGCGAGACGCCGGTGCGCCCATTGCTGGATCGCACCGGCGCGCCCATCATTACGTGCCGAACGGTCAGCCTCCTGCGTGTCTGACCAGCAGCTTCAGTACGGCCGCGACGATCCCGGCGATGGCCGTGGCAAGGACCGGTACGGCCGTGCCGCTTAGCGGAGCACCATCTGCCAGCGCAGGTCGACGACGGACAGCTCCACCGCCTCCGCATCCGATGCGCCGAGCGACCATCGTTCCATCCGTGCACCTCCGGACGCGGACGAGATCATGGCCCGGCGAAACCGTCGAGCCTTCCATCGGAGCGCCCGAAATTATCACAGAATCAAACTGGTGGGTGTTCTAGTGCTGGGCCGCGATGGTGTCTTCCTTCTCCACGATGATATCGTCGATGACGAGCGCGTCGAGACCGCAGGTGTAGAACATCCCCAGGGCATCCTGGATGGTGTGGATGATCGGTTTGCCCATGATGTTGAAGCTCGTGTTCAGAATGAGCGGGATGCCAGTCAGCTCATGGAACTCGCGGATGAGCTGGTAGTACCTCTCCGACAGCTCCGGTGTGACCGACTGCAGGCGCCCGGTATTGTCCACGTGCACCACGGCGGGGACCTTGTGACGGACCTCTTCGCGGAACACCAGCGCGCGATCCATATAAGGCGTCATCTGGTAGTCCTCGAAGTACTCGGGCCCAAACTCGTGAAGGATCGCCGGGGCGAACGGTCGGTACTCCTCCCGGAACTTCACGCGCGCGTTGATCCTGTCCTTCATGTCGGGTGAGCGGGGATCTGCCAGGATCGACCTGTGGCCGAGCGCGCGCGGACCGAACTCGGCCCTCCCCTGCATCCAGCCGATGATCTTCCCTTGTGTGAGCAGCTTCGCCGCCTCCTTCGCCACCGTGGAGGGCAGGTGCCGGACGCGCCCGGAGGTGTTGAACCGTAGCAAGAAGTCGCGGGTCTCCGGGTGGATGTCCGTCCCGAGGTACGGCGACATGAGCTTGCGCGGGCGCCTGCGCTCGGGATGATCCTCGTAGTACGCGAGGAGCGCAGCTCCGATGCTGTTACCATCGTCGGCGGGCGCCGACGGGACGTGCAGCTTCTCGAACGAGGTCTCGCGGAGGACTCGGCCGTTCCACGAGGAGTTGAGCGCACATCCCCCCGTGAGCACGAGGTTCCGCGAGATGCCGCGGTCGTAGAGCTCGCCCAGCACTTCCCGCATGGTCTCGGCGAACACCTGCTGGCCAGTGCAGGCGATGTCGGCCGCCGCGATCGGCGGGCTGTCGGGCGAAAGGCTCCTGAGCCGCCTGACCTCTTCAGCTATCTTTGTGCGCTTGTTCATGAAGACGCCGAACTCGATCCTCCCCTGGCGCAGCTTCACCATCGCCTTGAGCTGCTTGTAGAGCTCCTCGTCCACGCGCCCGTAGGGGGCTAGCCCCATGACCTTCCACTCCTCCCCCTTGAGCCACTCGAAGCCGCAGAGGTTGCAGATGAACCCGTAGAACACTCCCAGGCTGGTGAGCTTCATGTAGAACGGGACGTCGTGGATCTGCTCGACGATTCCATCCCGGTACTTGAAGAAGGAAATGGCGGCCCCTTCGCCCATGCCGTCGACGACCGCGCAAACCGCTTCATCGAACGGGCTCGAGTAGCAGCCGTACACCGCGTGCGTCAGGTGATGTTCGTACCGCTTGATCTGCACCGGATTCGGGATCAACGGATTGCCTTCCAGCTGGGTGCCGGCGTGCGACAAGCTGTTTCGCAGCCATGCGCGCACGACCTTCTGCCGCGGGAATGGCCACATCTCGAAGAGGTCGTCGAGGGCCTTGATCGCGCGCGCGCCCACCTTGCGGAATGGGCTCAGCTCGTTCAGGACGCCGACCTGGGTCATCTTGAGATACTTGTCGCTCCAGGTGACCGCGCCGACCAGCTCGGCGTCCGGCTCGCAATACTCCTTGATCAGCTCGGGGACGCGGAGCAGGAGATCCGGAGGGCAGTGCAAGGCCCTCTTGTTCTGAAGATACCTCTCCGTGCCTTCCGCGAAGAGCACTTCGCCGTCGGGCCCCACGATCGCCAGCGACGGATCATGGAAGGACGCAGCCAAACCGATGTAATAACGCTTCTTCATTCTTACTCCGCCGCGGCGTTCGACTCGGACGCAGGGACCGCCGGTGTCACCTTCGTGGGCAGCAGCTCATCGAGATGCTCGTCGATGAGGTGTATGATCTCGGAGTTGCGCTCCGCGATGAAATCGTGATCTCCGGGGAGGAGATGCATGGTGAAGCCTCCCGTGGTGCACAGCTCCAGATCCTGAACGTCACGGAGGCTTATGAGCGTATCGTCGGCGCCGGCGATGGCCATGATCGGGGCTGCGATTGCCGGCGGTGGGACCGTCGAGTCGGCGGGGACCAACCCCATGGCGTCGGCGATGTCGATATCCGCGCGACCATCGGCCTGAACTTGCTGAAAGGGCCGCGTGTACCCCTCGACGTTTCCGAACAGGAGCTTGGCCCATATCTCCTGCGCCTTCGCCTCGAGGGCGCGTTCTTTGGCGTTCGACGAAATGGTCAAGCTGCCTCCGACCAAGAAGAGGGCCAGCGGGAGCGGCGCGCCTGAACGACTGGCCAGCTCGACGGCGGTCCCCATGGCGAGCTGGACACCCAGGCTCGCCCCGACGAGCGCGAAGGGTGCGCTCGCGTAGTGCTGAATCAGCGAGGCCGCCTCTCGGACGTACCTGCTGCCAGGTGCGTCTTCGGAGGCGAGGCTGCGATTGTGCCACATGGCGATGATCTCCACATCGCTCCACTCCGGTCTCTCTGCCCAGGAACAGAAGGCCTCCGGCGAGCCGCCGGCGCCGTGAAAGCAGAACAGCCGAGCTCTCGGCCGGGCGACAGGGCGGACGCGGAGGGCGTGGACGAACGGTCTGGGCTCGCCCATCGACGCACCCGTATCAGGCCCGCCGCTTTCGCCGACGTGCACGACGCGGGCTTCGTCGAGCAGCCAGCGCGTGATCGCCTTCACGGTCGGGTAGCTCCACCCGAGGGCCGCCGGCGTGGCGACGCCCAGCGCGGCCTCGATGCGATTGCGCAGCTCCAGCCCCATCAGCGAGTCCATGCCGAGGCGCGTGAGCTGGGCATCCACGTCGACTTTGCCTGCGGGCAGGCGCAGCACCTGCCCGACCAGCGCCCGGAGGGCCTCTTGCAGCAAGCTCACCCGCGCTTCCGGCTCGGCCGCGGCGAGCCGCTCGAGCAGGGCCCGGTCTCCTGCCGGTCGCCCGGTGCCCACGCGCTGCGCCGCCAGCAGCCGCGACAACACGCGCGAGGACGCCACCGCCGGGTAGAGCTCCACCCACTTCCGCACGTCGATGGGCACCACCCCGGTCTGCACGCGATCGGCGTCGAGCAGACGCTCGAGCACCCCGAGGCCCTCGTCGGGTGTGAGGATGCGCAGTCCCCCCGCGGCCAACCTCGCGCCGCGGTTCTCCTGCGCGGCAGCCAGGCCCACCTCGGAGAAGGCGCCCCAGTCGATGCTCAACGCGGGCAGGCCCTCGCGCCGGCGATGGTGCGCCAGCGCGTCCAGGAAGGTGTTGGCCGCCGCGTAGTTGCCCTGACCCGGCGAGCCCATCAAGCCCGAGCCGGAGGCGTACAACACGAAGAGATCCAGCGGCGCCTCGCGCGTCAAGGTGTGCAGGTTCAAGCTGCCCTGGACCTTGGGCGCCATCACCTTGCGAAAGCGCGCGGGGCTCTGGTTGAGCAGCAGACCGTCCTCCAGCAGTCCGGCGGCGTGGATCACGCCGCGCAACGGCATCCCGGACGCGGTGATCTCGCACAGCACCCGCTCGAGCTGCGTCCTGTCGGCGACGTCCGCCTTCGCCACGGTCACGCGCGCGCCCTGAGCCTGCAGCGCGATCACCGCCGCCTGCTGCTCCGGGCTCGCTGCCCCGGAGCGACCCATCAGCACCAGGTGCCCGGCGCCCTTCTTCGCCAGCCAGCCGGCGACGCTCAGGCCCAGCCCGCCCAGCCCGCCGGTCACCAGGTAGCTGCCGTCGCGGCGGATGGAGACGCCCGACTCCACGTGCACGAGGATCCGGGTCTCCGGATCGTCCGGCGTCAGCGCGAGCTTCCCGATGTGATGCGCCTGCGCCATCTTCCGGAACGCGTCGACCGCCCGGGAGATGGGGACGCTCTCCACCGGCAGCGGCTTGAGCGCGCCCTGGGCGAAGAGCCCGAGCAGCTCCTCCAGGAGCGCGCGCACCCACGCCGGCCGCTCGATCGTCATGCCTCGCAGATCCACCAGCGAGAACGACAGGTTGCGCAGGAATGGGCGCAGCCCGATCTGGTGATCGGCGTAGTAATCACGCTTACCCAGCTCCACGAACCGCCCATGGGAGCGAAGCAGCGCGAAGCTCTTGGCAATCAGCTCGCCCGAGAGCGAGTTGAGCACCACGTCCACGCCCTCGCCCCCCGTCCACTCGAGCACGTCGGCGACGAACTGATCCGAGCGCGAGTCGCTCACATGCCGCACCCCGAGCGACGCCAGATAGGCCCGCTTCTCGGGCGTGCCCGCCGTCGCATAGACCTCGGCGCCGACGTACTGCGCCCACTGCAGCGCGGCCAGGCCCACCCCGCCGGTCGCGGCGTGAATGAGCACCCGCTCGCCCCGTTGCAAGCGGGCCACCTTGGACAGGGCATACCAGGCGGTGAGGTATGCGACCGGCAGCGCGGCCGCCTCGGCCGCGGAGAGCGCGACAGGCCGCGGCAGCACCAGCACGGCCGGCGTGGTGACGTGGGAAGCGAACGCCCCACGCGCCAGCGCGATCACCGGATCTCCCACCGCGAAGCCGCTCACGCCCTCGCCCACGGCCACGATGCGTCCAGCGCACTCGCCTCCAAGCACCATCGGGCCGTCGGCTGTCCCTGGCACGTCGTCGGGCATCACCCCCATCGCCAGCAGCACGTCGAGGAAGTTCAGGCCCGCTGCCTCGACGGCGATCTCGACCTCCCCCGGGCCCGGAGCGCGCCGCTCGGCCGCCCGCAGCGTGAGGTCGTCGAGCACGCCGGGCTTGTCGATCTCCAGCCGGAACGGGCGCTGCCCCGCCGGCTCGAGCCGCTCGCGCCGGCCGGCCTCGGGCGCTCGGCGCACGAGCCGCGCGACGCGCCGCTCTCCGCCATGCAACGCCACCTCTTCCTCGGCGTCACCGGCCAAGAGCTCGGCCAGGAGCGCATGAATCTCCCCTGCAGGCCGGGCTGGATCGAGGTCGACGCGGCAGCAGCGCAGCTCCGCGTGCTCCATCGCGATGGTGCGGCCCAGGCCCAGTACGGGTGCCTGCATCACGGAGACGGCGCCGGCGCCCGTGGCCTGCGCGCCGCGCGTCACGAGCCACAGCCGCGGCATGTCGCGGTACTTCATCCCCGTCAGCGCCTGCACCGTCGCGAGCACGCTGTCGCAGCCGCACGCCAGCGCGGCCTCCACCGCCCCGGCGTCCAGCGCGTCGCCGCCGTCGAGGCTGCCGAGGTGCACGACCGCCGTCGGCGCCTGCCCGCCGAACGCATCCCCCAGCGCCGCGCGCAGGCTGGTCGCGCTGCTGTCGCCGGCGGCGGCGTGCTCGACGGCGTGCCCCGCGGCCTCCAGCGCCGAGCGCAGCGCGGCCCCGAGCCCGCCGCCCTCGCCCAGCAGCAGCCATCGCCCAGCCGTCAGCCTGGGCTCGGGGGCGGCCGCGCGCTCCCAGTCGAGCTCCAGGAACCAATCGTCCTCGTCGCGCCGAGCCGAGCTCTGCGCGAGGCGCTGCGCCACCAGCCCGGAGAGCTCCGCCACCACCGCGCCGGTGCCGTCCATCACCCGGAAGTCGCTGCTGCGCCGATCGGGCGCTTGCGCGCCGTCGCTCGCGCGCTGCGCATGGCACCACAGCTCGCCCGTGGGCCGCCGCAACAGCCGCAGCGAGCCCACCTCCACTGGCACCCACGGCGCTGTCTCGCTGCCGCCCGGCGACACGCCGACCATCACCATCACCTGCAAGCACGCATCCAGCAGCGCCGGATGCACCTGGTACGCCGCCGCCGAGCCGGCGGCCTCGGGCAGCCGCACCCGCCCCAGCGCCTCGCCCTCTCCTTGCCACAGCTCGACCAGGCCCTGGAACGCCGGGCCATGCTCCAGCCCGATGGCGTTCAGCGCCGCGTAGGCCGCGGCAACCGGCACGCTGGCCCCGAGCCGCGCCCGCAAGGCGTCGAGCTCCACCTGTGCCGAGACCTCGGTGCGCTCGGCCCGTTGCAGCGTCCCGCGGCAATGCACCCGCCACGAGGGCTCGCCTGCGCCGGGCGCCAGGCTCGCCACCTGCAACCGCAGCCGCCCCGGCCGCTCCTCGGTGGTCACCACCTGCACCGGCACCGCAGCCTCGTCCGCGAACGCCAGCGCCTGCGCCAGCACCACGCCCGTCAGCTCCAGCGGACCCTCGCCCAGCGCCTCGGCCCCGCAAGCCAGCGCCATCTCCAGGTAGCCCGCGGCAGGAAACACCGCCGTCCCCTGCACTCGGTGGTCGCTCAGCCACCTCAACCGCTTGACGTCCAGCGCCGTCTCCCACAGCCGCATGCTCGCCTGCGTCGACACCGCCAGGGCCTTGCCCAGCAGCGGATGACCGCCCGCATGCGCACGAGGGCTACCCGCCGCCCCCTCCGCGGGCGCTTCGAGCCAGTACCGCTCCCGCTGCCACGCATACGTCGGCAGCGGCACCCGCCGGCCTCCCGCCGCGAACTGCCGCTCCCAGGCCACCGGGTAGCCTTGCACCCACAGCGCCCCCAGCGCCTCCAGCAGCGCGCTGCGCTCGTGCTGCCCTCGCCGCAGCGAGCCCACCGCCGCTCCGGCCCGCTCCGTGGCCCGATGCATCTCCTCCACCGACGTCGCCAGCAGCGGATGCGGGCTCATCTCCACGAACAGGCCGTGACCGTCGTGCAGCAACTGCTCGATCACCTCGGCGAAGCGCACTGGCTGGCGAAGGTTGTCCGCCCAGTAGCTCGCCACGAGCTCCTCGCCCCCTACCCGCGCGCCCGTCACCGTCGAGCGCATCCCGAGCGTCGAAGGCTGCGGATGCAGCCCGCTCAGCGCCGCCACCAGCTCCTCGCGCAGCGGGTCCACCTGCGGGCTGTGGCTCGCCACGTCCACCTTCACCCGACGGCAGAACACCTTCTTCGCCTCCAGCGCACCGAGCACTTCCCCCAGCGCAGCGGGCTCGCCCGCCACCACCGTCGAGCGCGGGCTGTTGCTCACCGCCACGCTCAGCCGGTCTTCGTAGCCCCGCAGCGCCGCCTCCGCCTCCCGCAGCGACAGCTCCACCACGGCCATCTCCCCCTGACCGCTGATCCGACGCAGCAGACGGCTGCGCCGGCAGATGACCGCCGCCGCGTCCTGGAGCGACAGCGCCCCGGCCACGTGCGCCGCAGCCACTTCTCCCATGCTGTGGCCCACCACCGCGTCCGGCTCCACGCCCCACGAGCGCCACAGCGCCGACAGCCCCACCGCCATCGCGAACAGCACAGGCTGCACCACGTCGATGCGGCCCAGCTGCGACGCCGCCTCGTCGGCGCCGAGCTCCGCCAGCACAGACCAGCCAGCCTCCGCCTGGATCGCCTCGTCGCACGCTGCCAGCGCGCTGCGGAAGACAGGCTCCTCCGCCAGCAGCTGCCGGCCCATGCCCAGCCATTGCGAGCCCTGCCCCGGGAAGACGAACACCACCTTCGCCGCGCCGCTGCTGAGCCGGCCGCGCGCCGCCCCCGCCGGCGTCTGCCCCTCTGCCGCTGCTCGGAGCGCCTCCACGAGCGCCTCGCGCGAGCTCACCACCACCGACAGCCGGTGCTCCATCGCGCTGCGCGTCGTCGCCAGGCTGAAGGCCACGTCGCCCAGCCCCTGCTCCGGATGGCTCTCCAGGTGCTCCCGCAGCCGCCCTGCTTGCCCATCCAGCGCCGCCGCGCTCTTTGCCGACAGCACGAATAGCTCTGCCGACCGCTCCGGCGCTGGCGGCGCGAGTTCCACCGCCGGCGCCTCCTCCAGCACCGCATGCGCGTTGGTCCCGCTCACGCCGAACGAGCTCACCCCCGCCCGCCGCGGCGCGCCGTTTCTCGGCCACTCCATCGCCTCCGACGCCACCTTCACCGGCAGCTCCGACCACGGGATGTGCGGGCTCGGCGCCTCGAAGTGCAGGCTCCGCGGGATGCGCCCGTGCTGCATAGACAGCAGCACCTTCATGATCCCGCCAGCCCCTGCCGCCGCTTGGGTATGTCCGAGGTTGGACTTCACCGAACCGATCATCACCGGCCGGTCCGCGGCGCGCCCTTCGGCCAGCACCGCGCCCAGCGCCTGCACCTCGATCGGGTCGCCCAACGGGGTGCCCGTGCCGTGGCATTCGACGTAGTCCACCTCGGCCGGGCTCACCCTCGCCTGCTGCAGCGCTCGGCGGATCACCGCCTGCTGCGACGGCCCGTTGGGCGCCGTCAGCCCGTTGCTGCGCCCATCCTGGTTGACCGCCGAGCCCCGGATCACCGCTAGCACCCGGTCGCCGTCGCGCTGCGCGTCGCTCAGCCGCTTGAGCACGATCATGGCGCAGCCTTCGCTCCACCCCACCCCGTCCGCCGCCGCCGAGAAGCTCTTGCACCGCCCGTCCGGAGAGAGCCCCCGCAGCCTGCTGAACTCCACGAACGCCGCCGGCGTGAGCGTCAGCGTCACGCCGCCGGCCAGCGCCACCGAAGTCTCGCCCTGACGCAACGACTGGCAGGCCAGGTGAACCGCCACCAGCGACGACGAGCACGCCGTGTCCACCGTCAGGCTCGGCCCCTTCAACCCCAGCACGTACGAGATCCGGCCCGAGGCAACGCTGGCCGTGGAGCCCGTACCGACGTAGCCGTCGAGCGACTCGAGGCCGCCGCCGAGCGTGGCGTACTCCTGGTACATGTGCCCCACGAACACGCCGGTATCGCTGCCCATCAGCCGCTCCGGCACGAGCCCGGCGCTCTCCAGCGCCTCCCAGCTCGTCTCCAGCAGCAACCGCTGCTGCGGGTCCATCGCCGCCGCCTCCCGCGGCGAGATCCCGAAGAAGCCCGGGTCGAACCGATCGATGTCCGCGAGGAAGCCGCCCCGGCGCGTCATCATCTTGCCCGGCGCGTCCGGGTCCGGGTCGTAGAGCGCGTCGATGTCCCATCGCGCCCGCGGCACCTCGGCGATGACGTCGATGCCCTCGTCGAGCAGCCGCCAGAACGACTCCGGATCGCTCACCCCACCGGGGAAGCGGCAGCCGATGCCGAGAATGGCGATGGGCTCGTCGTGGACGCTCGGCCCCGCCGCCTTGGCCGGCGTCACGCTCGGCTCGGTCACGGCAAGGACCTCGCCGAGCAGCCAGCGTGAGAGCGCGTCCACCGTCGGGTAGTCGAAGGCCAGCGTCGCCCGCAACGTCGCGCCCACCCGCCGGCTGAGCGCGTTGCGCAGCTCCACCGCCATCAGCGAGTCCAGCCCGAGCTCCTGCAGCGGACGGTCGTACGGCACCGCGCTCGCCGCGCTCTGCGACAGCACCCGCGCCACGTCAGCCTGCACCGCCGCGCGCACCTCCTCCGCGCGGCGCTCTGCGGGCAGCGCCGCGAGCTGCGCTGCCCACGTCCCTCCCTGCGCGCTGGCCGCTGCGCGCGCAGCCGGCGCCCGCACGAGCGCCCGCCACACCGGCGGCACCGCCGCGCCCAGCGCGCGACCCACCGCCGGCAGGTCGAGCTGCACCACCCCGAGATGCGCCTCGGTCCGCGACAGCGCCTGCCCGAACAGCGCCACCCCTTGCGCTGGCGTCAGCGACAGGATCCCCCGTTGCGAAAGGCGCGCCTGCTGCGCTGCGCCCAGCCCTGCCGCCAGGCCCACCTCGGACCACGCGCCCCACGCAAGGCTCTGCGCCGGCAGCCCCTTCGCGCGACGGTGCGCCGCGAGCGCATCGAGGAAGCTGTTCGCCGCTGCGTAGTTGCTCTGGCCCGCCGACCCCAGCAGGCCGGCGGCCGAGGAGAAGAGCACGAAGAAGGCAAGCTCGTGCTCCGCCGTCAGCTCGTGCAGATGCCACGCCCCGGCCACCTTCGGCGACAGCACCCGCGCGAAACGCTCGGCGCTCTGCTCGCCGAGCGTGCCGTCGTCGAGAACGACAGCCGCGTGCACCACCCCTCGCAACGGCAGCTCCGACGGGATCGCTTCGACCACCGCTCTCAGACCCTCCCGGTCGGCCACGTCCGCCGCAGCCACCGTCACCCGGGCGCCCAGCGCTTCCAGCTCCGCCACTGCCTCGACCGCGCCGGGCGTCTCCAGGCCTCGCCGGCCGGTGAGCACCAGGTGCGCCACCCCCTGAGCGGCCAACCACCGGCCCACCTGCAAGCCCAGCGCGCCCAGCCCCCCGGTGACAAGCACCGTGCCGGCGGACGGCAGCGGCGGCGAGGGATCGCCTGCCAGCGCGGCCGCCCGCACCAGCCGCGCCTTGTACCGGCGCCCAGCGCGCCACGCCACCTGGTTCTCTCCGTCGCTCTCCAGGAGCTCCCGCACCAAGCACTCGATGGACTCGGCGCCGGGCGCGAGGTCTATCAGAGCGCAGCCGAGCTCCGGCTGCTCCTGCATCACGGTCCGACCCAGGCCCCAGAGCGGCGACGTGGCGACCTCCACCGCATCGAGATCCTCGACCGCCACCGCGCTCGTGGTCACCCACCACAGGCGCAGCGGCGCTCCGCCTTGGAGCGCCTGCACCACCGCGAGGCCTTCGCTCGCCACCCGCTGCGCGGCCGCCGGCGGCTCTTCCTTCGCACCGGCCTCCCACAGGCAGACCACGCCCGCCGCCGGCGCCCCCCCGGCGAGGGCCGCCTCGATCCCGGCCGGCTCGGTCACGACGCAGCGGCCAAGCCGTGCTGCCAGCGCCGCCGCTGCAGCGGACCCCGCCGCGGCCACCACGATCCAGCTCCCCTCGGGCCGTCCCGCTGGCGCATCAGCCAGCAGTGACTCGCGCCACTCCAGCCGATAGAACGCCTCGGGCGGCGCCTCCGCGCTCACGCGCCTCAGCGCCTCCCGATCGGCTCGCTGGAACCGCATCCCGGTGGCCTCCACCACCACGGCGCCAGTGGCGTCGGCCAGCTTCACATCGGCCACCCGTCCGCCGCCGGGTTCCCCGCGCAGCTCGACGTGGACCCACGCCGCCTCCACGCCGTGCTGGTGGACGGCGAAGCTGCCGATCTCGAAGGGAAGAAAGAGCTCGGCAGATTCCTCCGGAGGGGTCGTCGCCGCCACGACCTGGAAGGCCGCATCGAGCAGCGCAGGAGACACGGCGTAACCTTCCGACGGCACGCCTGCGGGCAGCGCGACCCTGGCGAGCGCCTCGCCCTGGCCACGCCACAGCGATTGCAGCCCCTGGAACGCGGGGCCGTAGCCAACTCCCACGTCGGCGTAGCCCGCATAGATCGCGCCCACGTCCAGCCCTTCGGCGCACCGCGCTTGCAAGGCGGCGAGGTCCAGCCGCGCGGCGCGCGCCGGCTCCTGCTCCACGGCCACGTTCGCGGTGGCGTGCAGGGTCCAGCCGACGCCCGGCCGGCTCTCGACCCCCTGGCTGTACACCGACGCGGTGACCGCCTCTCCCGCCGCCTCGCCCAGCACCACCTGGAGCCGACGTGAGCCTGTTTCCGGCAGGACCAGCGGCGCTTGCAGGACCAGCCCGGTCACGCGCGGAGCCGCGCTCGCCATCCCCTGCGTCGCTGCCGCCAGGACCAGCTCGGCCAGCGCCGCGCCGGGCACCAGCACCTGGCCAGCCACCCGGTGGTCGCTCAACCAAGGATGCTTGTTCAGCCTGAGCAACGCCTCGAACACAGCGTCGGTGCCGGCCGCCGGCACCCGCACTCCAAGCAAGGGGTGCCCCGTAGCCTCACCGGCCCGGCCCCCTGCGACCGGCGCCTCGATCCAGTAGCGCTCTCGCTGCCAGGCATAGGCCGGCAGCGACACCCGCCGGTAGCCGCCTGGGAACAGCCGCTTCCATTCCAGCGCGCGGTCGTGCACCCACAGCGCCCCGAGGCTCTCCAGCAGCGTCTCGCGCTCGGCCTGCCCGCGACGCAGCGACCCGACCGCGACGCCCGGTTTCCCGCTCGACTGCAGCATCTCCTCCACCGCCGGGACCAGCAGCGGATGCGGGCTCATCTCCACGAACAGCCCGTGCCCCTCTTCCACCAGCGCCTGCACCGTCGTGGCGAAGCGCACCGGCTGGCGAAGGTTGTCCGCCCAGTACGCCCCCAGAAGCTCCGGTCCCGCCACGGGCGCGCCCGTCACCGTCGAGCGCATCGGCACCGTGGCCTTCTGGGGTCCAATCCCGCAGAGCGTCGCCACAAGCTCCTCGCGCAGCGGGTCCACCTGCGGGCTGTGGCTCGCCACGTCCACCTTCACCCGCCGGCAGAACACCCCGCGCGCCTCCAGCTTCTCCAGCACCTCGCCCAGCGCCGCAGGCTCACCCGCGATCACCGTCGAGCGCGGGCTGTTGCTCACCGCCACGCTCAAGCGCGCTTCGTGGCCGGCGAGCGCCGCCTCCGCCTCCGGCAGCGACAGCTCCACCAGCGCCATCTCCCCCTCGCCGCTGATGCGTCGAAGCAGCTTGCTGCGACGGCAGATGATCGCCACCGCGTCCTGGAGCGACAGCGCCCCGGCCACGTGCGCCGCCGCCACCTCCCCCATGCTGTGCCCCACCACCGCGTCCGGCTCGATGCCCCACGAGCGCCACAGCGCCGACAGCGCCACCTCCATCGCGAACAGCACAGGCTGCACCACGTCGATTCGCCCGAGCTTCGAGGCGGGCTCCTCGACGCCCAGCTCCTCGAGCAGCGACCAGCCCGCCTCCGCCGCGATCGCCCGATCGCTCGCCTCCAGCGACGCCCGGAACACCGGCTCCTCGGCGAGCAGCTGCCGGCCCATGCCCAGCCACTGCGAGCCCTGACCCGGGAAGACGAACACCACCTTCGGCGCTCCTCGGGACGACAGCCGACCTTGCGCCGCCCGGGCCGGCGTCTGCCCCTTGGCCGCCGCCTCCAGCGCCGCGCCCAGCGCCTCGCGCGAGCTCGCTGACACCGCGAGCCGGTGCTCCATCGCGCTGCGCGTCGTCGCCAGGCTCCACGCCACGTCCCCCAGCCCGAGCTCCGGGTGGCTCTCCAGATGCTCCCGCAGCCGCGCCGCCTGCGCGCTGAGAGCACCCGCGCTCCTCGCCGACAGCACGAACAGCTCCGCCGAGCGCTCTGGAGCCGCCGGCGCGAGCGGCGCGGCGGGCGCCTCCTCCAGCACCACGTGGGCGTTCGTCCCGCTCAGACCGAACGCGCTCACGCCCGCGAAGCGCGGCCGATCGCCGCGCCGCCACGGCACCGCCTCTCGGGCGACCGCCACCGGCAGCGCCTCCCACGACACCAGCGGGTTGAGCTCCCCGAGCTCGGGTTGGGCCGGGATCTGCTCGTGCTCCAGCGTGACGAGCACCTTGAGCACGCCCGCCAGGCCTGCCGCCGGCTCCAGGTGACCCAGGTTCGCCTTGACGGCTCCCAGCCACAGCGGGCGGTCCGCTGGGCGGCTTTGCCCGTACACGGTGCCCACGGCCTGCACCTCGATCGGGTCGCCCAGCGACGTCCCCGTCCCGTGGCACTCCACGAAGTCCACGTCGGAGGGAGCCACCCCGGCCTGCGCCAGCGCCTCGCGCAGCACGGCCTGCTGCGCAGGACCGTTGGGCACCGTGAGCCCGCTGCTCGGACCATCGTGGTTGACCGCGGTGCCGCGGATCACGCCCAGGATGCGGTCGCCGTCGCGCTGCGCGTCACGGAGCCGCTTGAGCACCAGCACCGCGCACCCCTCGGCTCGCCCGAAGCCGTCCGCGTCCGCCGAGAACGTCTTGCACCGCCCATCTGGCGAGAGCGCTCGCAGCCGCGAGAGCGCCACGAAGCTCTCCGGCGAGAGCAGCAGGTTGACGCCGCCGACCAGGGCTCGTTCGCACTCGCCGAGGCGCAGGCTCTGGCAGCCCAGGTGGAGCGCCACGAGCGACGACGAGCACGCCGTGTCGACCGAGAGGCTCGGGCCGTGCAAGCCCAGAAAGAACGACAGCCGGCCCGCCGTGAAGCTGAGCGCGTTGCCGGTCACGCCATACTGCTCGATGGCCCTGTCCGTCTCCTCCTGAAGCCGCGCGGCGTACTCGTTGGCGCCCATGCCCACGAACACGCCCGTGGGGCTCTCCCGCAGCGCCGCCGGATCCTGGCCCGCGTGCTCGAGCGCCTCCCAGCTCACCTCCAGCAGCAACCGCTGCTGCGGGTCGAGGCTCATCGCCTCCCGGGGCGAGACGCGGAAGAAGGCCGCATCCCAGCCCGAGACCTCGCGCACGAAGCCGCCCCTGGTCACATAGGTCCGCCCTCGAGCCTCCGGATCGGGATCGTACCAGTCCGCCGCATTCCAGCGCTCGGACGGCACCTCGGTGCTGGCCACCACGGCATCGGCCAGCAGCCGCCAGTACGCCTCCAGATCCTCGACCCCGCCGGGCAGACGGCAGGCAGCTCCGACGATCGCGATCGGCTCGTCGGCCATCACCGACCGCACGCCTCGGCTCTCCGCGCGGTCCTCCAGGGCCAGCACGTCGGTGAGCAGGTACGTCACCAGCCGCTCGACCGTCGGATAGTCGAAGGCCAGCGTCGAGGACAACACCACGCCCAGGTCCTGCTGCAGGCGATTGCGGATCTGCACCGCCATCAGCGAGTCGAGGCCCTGCTCTTTGAACCCCCGCTCCACGTCCAGATCGTTCGGGTCGAAGAAGCCCAGGACCCTGGCGACGACGCCGCGAACGAGCTCATAGAGCCCCGCGCGCGCCTCCTTGGCCGGCTGGCCGCGCCAGCTCCGCGATGCGGGTACAGCCGGAGACGGGGCCATTTCCGCGGCAGGCACCAGCCGGTCCCAGAAACGGGCCAGCTTCGCGCCCCCCTTGCGCGCCGCCGCGCCCATGTGTGCCCAATCCATGCGTACGACCACGCGCTGCGTCGCGCGCGCGTCGATCAATCGCTCCATCGCGGACAGGGCCTGCGTCGTCGACATCGCCCCCATTCCGAACGCCTCATACTCGCGGCGCTGGGCCTCCGAGCCCATCCCCTTCCCCGCCCACAGGCCCCAGCCAATGCTCAGGGCTGGGAGCCCCTGCGTCCGGCGATAGCTCGCGAGTGCGTCCAGGAAAGCATTGCTCGATGCATAGATGCCCTGGCCGATCCCTCCGAAGACGCTCGACGACGAGGAGAAGAGGACGAACAGGTCGATGGGCTTGTCGCGCGTGAGCGTATGCAGCGTCCACGCCCCCTCGACCTTCGGGCGCAGGACGTGGGCGAGCCGGTTTGCGTCCTGATGCGCCAGCAGCCCATCACCGACCAGGCCAGCGGCATGGATGACCCCTCGCAGCGGCGGCTCGAGCGCCTCGATCAGAGCGGTCATCGCGGCCACATCAGCCACGTCGACTGCGGCCGCGCTCACCCGCGCTCCCTGCGCCTCCAGCGCCTCGATGACCTGGATGCGCTCTCGCACCTCCGCCGGGTGATCGCCTCCCCAGGTCCCTCGCTCGGGCAGCCCGTGCCGGCTGGTGAGCACGAGGTGCCGCGCTCCGCGCTCCACGAGCCACCGCGCCACGTGCAGGCCGAGCGCCCCCAGCCCACCCGTCACCAGGTAGCTCCCCTCGGCCGACAGCGTCACCGCCGATGCCTCTCCCTCCGGCGGAGCGTCCACGAGCCGCGCTGCGTGCCGCCGGCCTCCGCGGAACGCGAGCTGATCCTCCGCGTCGGGGGCCAGGAGCTCAGCCACGATCATCTCGGTTTCGGCGTGGCCGCCCTCAGGATTCAGGTCGATGATCCCGCCCCAGGCGGAGGGGTGCTCCTGCGCTGCAACTCGAGCCATGCCCCACAGCGCCGCCTGGCAGGGGGCCATCGACGATTCACCCCCCACGGAGCAGGCCCCGCGCGTCATCACCCAGAGCCGCGGTGGGTGCAGCTCCGAGGCCGTGGCGTGCATCATGTCGATGACGGGCACCAGGGCCTTGCGTGTCGTCGCCTCGACCTCGGGGGGTGACGCCGTATCGTGCACCACGGCATCCAGGCCCCCCAGGTAGATCACCCCCCGCCAGCGCTCGTCGCCTGCAGCAGGTCGGGTCACCTGCTCGATGGCCGCGTCGCTCTCCTCCGATGCACGCAGCACCCTGCACGAATGCCCGCGCGATCGCAGCGCCGCGGCCACGGCCGCCCCCACCCCCCCTGCGTCCGACAGGATCAGCCAGTGGCCGGCGCTGGTCGACGAGGCCGCAGGACGAGGCACTTCGGGCCACGCGACCTGGTAGTACCCGTCGTCCAGATGAGCCGCAGCAGCGCGGGGACGCCCGGGCTGGCGCTCGATCCAGTAGCGCTCTCGCTGCCAGGCATAGGCCGGCAGCGACACCCGCCGGTAGCCGCCTGGGAACAGCCGCTTCCATTCCAGCGCGCGGTCGTGCACCCACAGCGCCCCGAGGCTCTCCAGCAGCGTCTCGCGCTCGGCCTGCCCGCGACGCAGCGACCCGACCGCGACGCCCGGTTTCCCGCTCGACTGCAGCATCTCCTCCACCGCCGGGACCAGCAGCGGATGCGGGCTCATCTCCACGAACAGCCCGTGCCCCTCTTCCACCAGCGCCTGCACCGTCGTGGCGAAGCGCACCGGCTGGCGAAGGTTGTCCGCCCAGTACGCCCCCAGAAGCTCCGGTCCCGCCACGGGCGCGCCCGTCACCGTCGAGCGCATCGGCACCGTGGCCTTCTGGGGTCCAATCCCGCAGAGCGTCGCCACAAGCTCCTCGCGCAGCGGGTCCACCTGCGGGCTGTGGCTCGCCACGTCCACCTTCACCCGCCGGCAGAACACCCCGCGCGCCTCCAGCTTCTCCAGCACCTCGCCCAGCGCCGCAGGCTCACCCGCGATCACCGTCGAGCGCGGGCTGTTGCTCACCGCCACGCTCAAGCGCGCTTCGTGGCCGGCGAGCGCCGCCTCCGCCTCCGGCAGCGACAGCTCCACCAGCGCCATCTCCCCCTCGCCGCTGATGCGTCGAAGCAGCTTGCTGCGACGGCAGATGATCGCCACCGCGTCCTGGAGCGACAGCGCCCCGGCCACGTGCGCCGCCGCCACCTCCCCCATGCTGTGCCCCACCACCGCGTCCGGCTCGATGCCCCACGAGCGCCACAGCGCCGACAGCGCCACCTCCATCGCGAACAGCACAGGCTGCACCACGTCGATTCGCCCGAGCTTCGAGGCGGGCTCCTCGACGCCCAGCTCCTCGAGCAGCGACCAGCCCGCCTCCGCCGCGATCGCCCGATCGCTCGCCTCCAGCGACGCCCGGAACACCGGCTCCTCGGCGAGCAGCTGCCGGCCCATGCCCAGCCACTGCGAGCCCTGACCCGGGAAGACGAACACCACCTTCGGCGCTCCTCGGGACGACAGCCGACCTTGCGCCGCCCGGGCCGGCGTCTGCCCCTTGGCCGCCGCCTCCAGCGCCGCGCCCAGCGCCTCGCGCGAGCTCGCTGACACCGCGAGCCGGTGCTCCATCGCGCTGCGCGTCGTCGCCAGGCTCCACGCCACGTCCCCCAGCCCGAGCTCCGGGTGGCTCTCCAGATGCTCCCGCAGCCGCGCCGCCTGCGCGCTGAGAGCACCCGCGCTCCTCGCCGACAGCACGAACAGCTCCGCCGAGCGCTCTGGAGCCGCCGGCGCGAGCGGCGCGGCGGGCGCCTCCTCCAGCACCACGTGGGCGTTCGTCCCGCTCACACCGAACGCGCTCACGCCCGCAAAGCGCGGCCGATCGGTCCGCGGCCAGGGCACAGGCTCCGCCGCCACGGCGAGCGCCGTCCCCTCCAGCCGGATCCGCGGGTTGAGCGTCCGGAAGTTGAGGTTCTTCGGGATGCGCTCGTACCACAGGGCGAGCACCGCCTTGATGAGACCCGCCACGCCAGCTGCGCCCTCCAGGTGGCCGATGTTGGTCTTCACCGCCCCCAGCACGCACCGGCTCCCGTCCGCTCGTGTCGGCCCCAGCACCGCGCGCAGCGCCTCGACCTCGATCGGGTCGCCCAGCGAGGTCCCGGTCCCGTGGGTCTCGACGAACCCGATGGCTGAAGCCTCCACCCGGGCGTGCGCGAGCGCGTCACGCAGGAGCGCCTCCTGAGCGAGCACGTTGGGCGCCGTCAACCCCGTCGATCGGCCGTCCTGATTGAGCACCGAGCCCCGGATGAGCGCCCAGATCCGGTCGCCGTCGCGCTGCGCGTCGCTGAGGCGCTTGAGCACGACAAGGCCGCTCCCCTCGCCGCGGACGAAGCCATTGGCCGAGGCATCGAAGGTATGGCAACGCCCGTCGGGCGACAGCGCCTGGATCTTCGTCAGGGCTTCCATCGCGACGGGGGAGAGGATCATGCCCACGCCGCCCGCCAGCGCGAGATCACTCTCGCGTGCGCGCAGGCTGCGGCAGGCGAGGTGGATGGCGACAAGCGAGGACGAGCAGGCGGTATCGACCGTCAGACTGGGCCCCTGCAGCCCCAACGCGTACGACAGGCGTCCAGACGCGACGCTGAGCAGGTTGCCCGTGAAGCTATACGCGTCCTGCTCTTCCCGCTGCGAGACGGTGCTCGTCGCATAGTCGGTGGCGCAGGCGCCGACGAAGACGCCCGTGCGCGTCCCGTGGAGGGAGGCGGGCGGGATGCCGGCGTTCTCGAGCGCCTCCCAGACGACCTCCAGCAGCAGCCGCTGCTGCGGGTCGAGCGACCGCGCCTCGCGAGGCGAGATGTCGAAGAACGCCGCGTCGAAGCCGTCCACCGGCCCGGTCAGCAGCCCTGCCCAGAGCGGGATCTCATCGCTCGGCTTGAGACCGACCAGCTCCCAGCGTGCGTCGAGCGGTTGGATCGCATCCCGGCCCGGATCGAGCAACTCCCAGAAGGCCTCTGGCGTGTGCGCTCCGCCGGGGAAGCGGCAACCGATGCCCACGATGGCGATCGGCTCGCTCCGCTCCTGCTCCAGGGTGTCGCGTTCGGCGCGTATCTCGCGGAGGGTCAGGGTAGCTTCACGCAGGCGTTGCAAAAGCAAGTCATCTCGTTGCGACATGTGAGCCACTACCTTTTCCTTCTTGCGAGCGCGAGTTCCTCGTCCAGCAACGCGAGCAAATCGTCCTCATCGAGCTGGGCCACTTCCTCGTCCTCAGAAAGCGCCTTTCCAGCGTCCGGCGGGGGCGCTGCCTCACCGGCGCTCATGGAGGCGAGTTGACCCGCCAAGTGTTCGCTCAGCGCCGCCACCGTGGGATAGGTCCAAACGAGGGTGGCCGGCACGCGGATGCCGAGGTCGGCCTCGATGAGGTTGCGCAGCTCCAGGCCCATCAGCGAGTCCATCCCCAGGCCGGTGAGCGGGGCGCTGCCGTCGATCTTGTTTTCGGGCAGACGCAGCACCTTCGCGACCCGCGTCCGAAGGATGTCGTGAAGCAGCCTCGTCCGTGTGCCGGGATCGGCGGCGGCGAGCCGCGCGAGCAGGTCGTGGTCCCCGGCCGATCTGCCCGCTCCCGCCCCCGACTCGGCCAGCAGCGAGGACAGCATCCTCGACGACGAAAGCGTCGGGTAGAACTCCACCCATTGCCGCACGTCGAGCGGCACCACGCCGACCTGCGCGCGGTCGCCGTCGAGCAGGCGTGAAAGCGCCGACAGGCCCTCCTCAGGGGTCATGCTCCGCAGACCGCGGAAGGACAGCCCCGCCTGACGGCCGTCCAGCCCGGCGGCCATACCCACGTCGGAGAACTGGCCCCAATCGACGCTCAGCGCCGGCAGCCCCTGCGCTCTGCGGTGATGCGCCAGAGCGTCGAGGAACGTGTTGGCCGCGGCGTAGTTGCCCGTTCCGCCGAGGCCGAGCAGCCCCGAGACCGAAGCGTACATCACGAAGAAGGAGAGCGGCGCCTGGCGCGTCAGCTCGTGCAGATGAAGCGCTCCCACGACCTTGGGCGCCATGACCTTGCGGAACCGGGCGGGCGTGAGGGTCTTGAGCATCCCCGGATCGGCCAGCCCCGCGGCGTGCACGACGCCGCGAAGGGGCATCGGCGACGCGGCGAGCTCGCTCAGCAGCCGCTCGAGCGCCGCCCGGTCGGTCACGTCCGCTCTCGCCACCGTGACGCGAGCCCCCTTGGCTTCAAGCGCGGCGACCGCGGCCTTTTGCTCCGCGCTCGCTGCCCCCGAGCGGCTCACCAGCACCAGATGGCCTGCCCCCTGCTCGGCCAGCCAGTCGGCCACACGCAGGCCCAGGCCGCCCACGCCCCCTGTCACCAGGTAGCTGCCGTCGGCGCGAACGGCCGCACGGGCTCCGGCCGGAACGTGGATCTGGACCTCCGGGTCCCCCAGCACCAGCACCAGCTTGCCGGTATGCTGCGCCTGCGCCATCCGCTGGAATGCACTGGCCACCTGGCCCATCGCAACCGCGCTGATCGGCGGAGGGGTGAACACGCCGGTTGCGACCAGGCCAAGCACCTGCGCGAACAGCGAGCGGACCGACTCCGGCCGCTTGAGCATCATCCGGTTCAGGTCCAGGAGCGACAACGACCGATTGCACAGCAACGGCCCCAGGCCAGGCGGGCCATCGGCGCGGGCGTCGTGCTTGCCAAGCTCCACGAAGCGGCCGTGCTCCCGCAGCACATCGAGGCTCTTGCCGAGCATCTCGCCCGAGAGCGAGTTGAGCACCACGTCCACGCCCTCGCCCCCCGTCCACTCCAGCACGTCGGCGACGAACTGTTCCGAGCGCGAGTCGCTCACATGCCGCACTCCGAGCGACGCCAGATAGGCCCGCTTCTCGGGCGTGCCTGCCGTCGCGAAGACCTCGGCCCCGACATGCTGCGCCCACTGCACCGCGGCCAGGCCCACCCCGCCGGTCGCGGCGTGGATGAGCACCCGCTCCCCAGCTTGCAGGCGAGCCACCCGGTCGAGCGCGTACCAGGCCGTCAGGTACGCGATCGGCAGCGCTGCCGCCTCGCTCGCCGACAGCTCCGGCGGCCGCGGCAGCACCAGCGTCGCCGGCGTGGTGACGTGGGACGCCAGCGCTCCCCTCGCCAGCGCGATCACCGCATCTCCCACCGCCAAGCCGCTGACGCCCTCACCCACGGCCACGATGCGCCCGGCGCACTCGCCTCCAAGCACCATCGGGCCGTCGGCTGTCGCTGGCACGTCGTTGGGCATCACCCCCATCGCCAGCAGCACGTCGAGGAAGCTCAGCCCCGCCGCCTCCACGGCGATTTCCACCTCGCCCGGGCCGGGAGAGCGCCGCGCCATGGCGCGGAGCACCAGCGAATCCAGCTCGCCCGGCTTGTCGATCTCCAGCCGGAACGGCCGCTGCCCCGCCGGCTCGAGCCGCTCGCGCCGGCCGGCCTCGGGCAGCCGGCGGACGAGCCGCGCCGCGAACCGCTCGCCGTTGCGGAGCGCGAGCTCCTCTTCGGCGTCGTCGGCCAGCAGCTCGGCCAGCAAGGCCTCGACCTCCCGGTTGGGCTCGGGCCGGGCCGGATCGAGGTCGACGCGGCAGCAGCGCAGCTCCGCGTGCTCGGTGGCGATCACGCGACCGAGCCCGAGGAGCGGCCCCTGCATCACGGAGACGGCGCCGGCGCCCGTGGCCTGCGCGCCGCGCGTCACGAGCCACAGCCGCGGCATGTCGCGGTACTTCATCCCCGTCAGCGCCTGCACCGTCGCGAGCACGCTGTCGCAGCCGCACGCCAGCGCGGCCTCCACCGCCCCGGCATCCAGCGCGTCGCCGCCGTCGAGGCTGCCGAGGTGCACGACCGCCGTCGGCGCCTGCCCGCCGAACGCATCCCCCAGCGCCGCGCGCAGGCTGGTCGCGCTGCTGTCGCCGGCGGCGGCGTGCTCGACGGCGTGCCCCGCGGCTTGCAGCGCCGAGCGCAGCGCGGCCCCGAGCCCGCCGCCCTCGCCCAGCAGCAGCCATCGTCCAGCCGTCAGCCTGGGCTCGGGGGCGACCGCGCGCTCCCAGTCGAGCTCCAGGAACCAATCGTCCTCGTCCCGCCGAGCGGAGCTCTCCGCCAGGCGCTGCGCCACCAGCCCGGAGAGCTCCGCCACCACTGCGCCGGTGCCGTCCACGATCTGCAGATCCGCGCTCCTCCGGTCGGGAGACTGGACCTCATCGCGCGCGACCCGCGCATGGCACCACAGCTCGCCCGTGGGCCGCCGCAACAGCCGCAGCGAGCCCACCTCCACTGGCACCCACGGCGCTGTCTCGCCCGGCGACACACCGACCATCACGTGCAAGCACGCCCCCAGCAGCGCCGGGTGCACCTGGTACGCCGCCGCCGAGCCGGCGGCCTCGGGCAGCCGCACCCGCCCCAGCGCCTCGCCCTCTCCTCGCCACAGCTCCACCAGGCCCTGGAACGCCGGGCCATGCTCCAGCCCGATGGCGTTCAGCGCCGCGTAGGCCGCGGCAACCGGCACGCTGGCCCCGAGCCGCGCCCGCAAGGCGTCGAGCTCCACCTGTGCCGAGACCTCGGTGCGCTCGGCCCGTTGCAGCGTCCCGCGGCAATGCACCCGCCATGAGGCGGTGTCAGCGCCTGGCGCGCGGCTCGCCACCTGCAACCGCAGCCGCCCCGGTCGCTCCTCGGTGGTCACCACCTGCACCGGCACCGCAGCCTCGTCCGCGAACGCCAGCGCCTGCGCCAGCACCACGCCCGTCAGCTCCAGCGGACCCTCGCCTACCGCCTCGGCCCCGCAAGCCAGCGCCATCTCCAGGTAGCCCGCGGCAGGAAACACCGCCGTCCCCTGCACTCGGTGGTCGCTCAGCCACCTCAACCGCTTGACGTCCAGCGTCGTCTCCCACAGCCGCATGCTCGCCTGCGTCGACACCGCCAGGGCCTTGCCCAGCAGCGGATGACCGCCCGCATGCGCACGAGGGCTACCCGCCGCCCCCTCCGCGGGCGCTTCGAGCCAGTACCGCTCCCGCTGCCACGCATACGTCGGCAGCGGCACCCGCCGGCCTCCCGCCGCGAACTGCCGCTCCCAGGCCACCGGGTAGCCTTGCACCCACAGCGCCCCCAGCGCCTCCAGCAGCGCGCTGCGCTCGTGCTGCCCTCGCCGCAGCGAGCCCACCGCCGCTCCGGCCCGCTCCGTGGCCCGATGCATCTCCTCCACCGACGTCGCCAGCAGCGGATGCGGGCTCATCTCCACGAACAGGCCGTGACCGTCGTGCAGCAACTGCTCGATCACCTCGGCGAAGCGCACTGGCTGGCGAAGGTTGTCCGCCCAGTAGCTCGCCACGAGCTCCTCGCCCCCTACCCGCGCGCCCGTCACCGTCGAGCGCATCCCGAGCGTCGAAGGCTGCGGATGCAGCCCGCTCAGCGCCGCCACCAGCTCCTCGCGCAGCGGGTCCACCTGCGGGCTGTGGCTCGCCACGTCCACCTTCACCCGACGGCAGAACACCTTCTTCGCCTCCAGCGCACCGAGCACTTCCCCCAGCGCAGCGGGCTCGCCCGCCACCACCGTCGAGCGCGGGCTGTTGCTCACCGCCACGCTCAGCCGGTCTTCGTAGCCCCGCAGCGCCGCCTCCGCCTCCCGCAGCGACAGCTCCACCACGGCCATCTCCCCCTGACCGCTGATCCGACGCAGCAGACGGCTGCGCCGGCAGATGACCGCCGCCGCGTCCTGGAGCGACAGCGCCCCGGCCACGTGCGCCGCAGCCACTTCTCCCATGCTGTGGCCCACCACCGCGTCCGGCTCCACGCCCCACGAGCGCCACAGCGCCGACAGCCCCACCGCCATCGCGAACAGCACAGGCTGCACCACGTCGATGCGGCCCAGCTGCGACGCCGCCTCGTCGGCGCCGAGCTCCGCCAGCACAGACCAGCCAGCCTCCGCCTGGATCGCCTCGTCGCACGCTGCCAGCGCGCTGCGGAAGACAGGCTCCTCCGCCAGCAGCTGCCGGCCCATGCCCAGCCATTGCGAGCCCTGCCCCGGGAAGACGAACACCACCTTCGCCGCGCCGCTGCTGAGCCGGCCGCGCGCCGCCCCCGCCGGCGTCTGCCCCTGCGCTGCCGCTTCCAGCGCCGAAAGCAGCCCCTCGCGCGAGCTCACCACCACCGACAGCCGCTGATCCATCGCGCTGCGCGTCGTCGCCAGACTGAAGGCCACATCGCCCAACGCGAGCTCGGGGTGCGCTTCCAGGTGCTCCCGCAGCCGCCCTGCTTGCCCATCCAGCGCCACCGCGCTCTTTGCCGACAGCACGAATAGCTCTGCCGACCGCTCCGGCGCTGGCGGCGCGAGTTCCACCGCCGGCGCCTCCTCCAGCACCGCATGCGCGTTGGTCCCGCTCACGCCGAACGAGCTCACCCCCGCTCGCCGCGGCGCGCCGTTTCTCGGCCACTCCATCGCCTCCGACGCCACCTTCACCGGCAGCTCCGACCACGGGATGTGCGGGCTCGGCGCCTCGAAGTGCAGGCTCCGCGGGATGCGCCCGTGCTCCAGCGCCAGCGCCACCTTCACAATGCCCGCCACGCCCGCCGCCGTCTGAGCATGCCCCAGGTTGGACTTCACCGACCCGATCACCACCGGCCGGTCCGCGGCGCGCCCTTCGGCCAGCACCGCGCCCAGCGCCTGCACCTCGATCGGGTCGCCCAGCGTCGTGCCCGTGCCGTGGCACTCGACGTAGTCCACCTCGGCCGGGCTCACCCTCGCCTGCTGCAGCGCTCGGCGGATCACCTCTTGCTGCGACGGCCCGTTGGGCGCCGTCAGCCCGTTGCTGCGCCCGTCCTGGTTGACCGCCGAGCCCCGGATCACCGCTAGCACCCGGTCGCCGTCGCGCTGCGCGTCGCTCAGCCGCTTGAGCACGACCATGCCGCAGCCCTCACTCCACGCCACCCCGTCTGCCGCCGCCGAGAAGCTCTTGCACCGCCCGTCCGGAGAGAGCCCCCGCAGCCGGCTGAACTCCACGAACGGGGCCGGCGTGAGCATCAACGTCACGCCGCCCGCCAGCGCCACCGAGCACTCGCGCTGACGCAACGCCTGGCAGGCCAGGTGCACCGTCACCAGCGACGACGAGCACGCCGTGTCCACCGTCAGGCTCGGCCCCTTCAGCCCAAGCACGTACGAGATCCGACCCGACGCGACGCTGCCCGCGGTGCCCGTGCCGACGTAGCCGTCGAGCGTCTCCAGGCCGCCGCCGCCGAGCATGGCGTACTCCTGGTACATGTGCCCCACGAACACGCCGGTATCGCTGCCCATCAGCCGCTCCGGTACGAGCCCGGCGCTCTCCAGCGCCTCCCAGCTCGTCTCCAGCAGCAGCCGCTGCTGCGGATCCATCGCCGCCGCCTCCCGCGGCGAGATGCCGAAGAAGGACGGGTCGAACCGATCGATGTCCGCGAGGAAGCCGCCCCGGCGCGTCATCATCTTGCCCGGCGCGTCCGGATCCGGGTCGTAGAGCGCGTCGATGTCCCATCGCGCCCGCGGCACCTCGGTGACGGCGTCGATGCCCTCATCGAGCAGCCGCCAGAACGACTCCGGATCGCTCACCCCACCGGGGAAACGGCAGCCCATGCCCACGATCGCGATCGGCTCGTCGTGGACGCTCGGCCCCGCCGCCTTGGCCAGCGTCACGCTCGGCTCGGTCACGGCAAGGACCTCGCCGAGCAGCCAGCGTGAGAGCGCGTCCACCGTCGGGTAGTCGAACGCCAGCGTCGCGGGCAGCGTCGCGCCCACCCGCCGCCCGAGCGCGTTGCGCAGCTCCACCGCCATCAGCGAGTCCAGCCCGAGCTCCTGCAGCGGACGGTCGTACGGCACCGCGCTCGCCGCGCTCTGCGACAGCACCCGCGCCACCTCGGCCTGCACGGCCGCGCGCACTTCCTCCGCGCGGCGCTCTGCGGGCAACGCCGCGAGCTGCGCTGCCCACGTCCCCCCCTGCGCGCTGGCCGCTGCGCGCGCAGCCGGCGCCCGCACGAGCGCCCGCCACACCGGCGGCACCGCCGCGCCCAGCGCGCGACCCACCGCCGGCAGGTCGAGCTGCACCACCCCGAGATGCGCCTCGGGCCGCGACAGCGCCTGCCCGAACAGCGCCACTCCTTCCTCGGGGCGCAGCGCCCTCATCCCCTGCCGCGAAAGGCGCGCCTGCTGCGCTGCACCCAGCCCCGACGCCATGCCCCCTTCGGACCACGCGCCCCACGCAAGGCTCTGCGCCGGCAGTCCCTGCGCGTGACGGTGCGCCGCGAGCGCATCGAGGAAGCTGTTTGCCGCTGCGTAGTTGCTCTGGCCCGCCGACCCCAGCAGGCCGGCGGCCGAGGAGAAGAGCACGAAGAAGGCAAGCTCGTGCTCCGCCGTCAGCTCGTGCAGATGCCACGCCCCGGCCACCTTCGGCGACAGCACCCGCGCGAAACGCTCGGCGCTCTGCTCGCCGAGCATGCCGTCGTCGAGGACGCCCGCCGCGTGCACAACCCCTCGCAGCGGCAGCTCCGACGGGATCGCTTCGACCACCGCTCTCAGACCCTCCCGGTCGGCCACGTCCACCGCAGCCACCGTCACCCGCGCGCCCAGCGCTTCCAGCTCCGCCATCGCCTCGACCGCGCCGGGCGTCTCCAGGCCTCGCCGACCGGTGAGCACCACGTGCGCAACGCCTTCGCGGGCCAGCCACCGCGCCACGTGCAGCCCCAGCGCTCCAAGGCCGCCGGTCACAAGCACCGTGCTTTCCCTCGGCACACGGCCCGTTCGGGGCGGCACCAGCGCGAGCTTGCCCACGTGCCGCGCCTGTCCCATGAATCGGAACGCCGCCTCGGCCTCGGTCACTGGATACGTACGCACAGGCAGCGCGCGCAGCTGCCCCGCTGCGAACGCGGCGCTGACCTCGACCAGCATCTCCCGGATTCGATCCGGACCGGTCTCTCCCAGCTCGAAGGCCCGGTAGCGCACCCCGGGATGCGCGGCGGCGACCGCGGCCGGGTCGCGCAGATCGGTCTTGCCCATCTCCAGCAAACGCCCGCCCGCCGACAGCAGCGACAGGCTGGCGTCCACGAACTCCCCGGCCAGCGCGTTCAACACCACGTCCACGCCCCGCCCCGTGCCGGCCTGCCGCAGCGTCGTCGCAAACTCCAGCGTCCGCGAGCTCGCCAGCTGCGTCACTCCCATCGCGCGGACCACGGCCCACTTCGCTGCGCTGGCCGTCGCGACCACTTCCGCACCCACCATCCGGCCGATCTGCACCGCCGCCATGCCCACACCGCCGGCCGCCGCGTGCACCAGCAGCCGTTCCCCCGCCTTCAGCGCCCCGAGGTCGTGCAGCGCGTACCAGGCCGTCAGGAACGCTATCGGAACCGTCGCCGCCTGCTCGTACGTCAGCCCCGCGGGCACCTTCGCCACCAGCCGCGCGTCCACCGTGACGAACCGCCGGAAGGCCCCTGCGCACAGCGCCATCACCGCATCGCCCACGGACAGGCCTTCGACACCCTCGCCCAGGCTCACAACCTCGCCAGCGCACTCCCTGCCCAGCGGCCCGGCCTCGCCCGGGTACATGCCCAGCGCCGTGAGGACATCGCGGAAGTTGAGCCCCGAGGCGCGCACCTCGATCTGCACCTCCCCTCGTCCAGGAGCACCCCGCTCCGCGGGCGCCAGGTACAGCGCATCCAGCGTCCCTTTCCGCCGCGTCTGGAGCTGGTAGTCCTCGGTCCCAGGCACCCCATCGTGCGCCTTGGCCCGCACCAGCCGCGCGCTGTACCGGCGGCCGGCGCGCCACGCCACCTGTTCTTCGCCGTCGCTCGCCGCAAGCTCGCGCAACAGCGCCTCGATCCCCTCGCCGCCGGGCGCGAGGTCGACAAGCGTGCAGCCGAACTCCGGGTGCTCCTGCACCACCGTACGGCCCAGGCCCCAGACCGGCGACGTGACGACTTCCACCTTCTCGCCCGCCTCGACCGCCACCGCGCCCGTGGTCACCCACCATAGCCGTGCCGGCGCACGGCCTTGTTGCAGCGCCTGCACCACCGCGAGGCCTTCGATGGCCACTCGCTGCGCTGCCTCCGCCGCCTCTTCCGCCGCCCCGGCTTCCCAGAGGCAGACCACCCCCGCAGCCGGCGATACCGCCGCAAGCGCCTCCTTGAGCCCCGATGGCTCGGTGCTCACGCACGATCCGAGCCGCGCGGCCAGCTCCGCCGCTACCGCGGACCCCGCCGCCGCCACCACCACCCAGCTCCCGTCGCGCCGCGCCGCGGCCGCATCGGGCAGCGGCGCTTCCCGCCACTCCAGCCGATAGAACGCCTCGGCCGGCGCCTCCGGGCTCGCTCGCCGCAACGCCTCCCGATCTGCGCGCCGGAACCTCAGCTCCGTCACCTCCGCCACCACCGCTCCCGATGCGTCGACCAGCGTGACATCGGCCACCACCCCAGGGCCCCCGCTGTGGCGCCGAACATGCACCCACGCTGCCTCCACCCCGGGCTCGTGCACGGCAAAGCCGCCTAGCTCGAAGGGCAGCGAGAGCTCCCCTGACTCCGACGCCGGCGCCGCTGCTGCCACTGCCTGCAAGGCGGCGTCGAGCAGCGCCGGATGCACGCCGTATCCCTCCGCTCCCTCGACACGAGCGGTCTCGGGCAACACCACCTCGGCCAGCGACTCGCCTTCCCCGCGCCACAAGGAGCGCAACCCCTGGAAGGCAGCGCCATAGGCAAGCCCCGCCTCGGCGAAGCTCACATAGGCCGCCCCGACGTCCAGCGCCTCGACGCACCGCGCCTGCACCCCCGCGAGATCCAGCGCCGCCGGCCGCGCCGGCACGTCCGTCGAATCCACGCTCGCTGTCGCGTGCTGCGTCCAGCCTGACCCAGGCCCGCCTTCGGCCGGGCTGCTGTACACCGCCGCGCTCACCGCCCCCTCTGCCGTCTCCGAGAGCACCACCTGGACGCGGCGTGCACCCTTGTCCGGCAGCACCAGCGGCGCCTCCAGCACCAGCCCCCTCACGCGAGGAGCTTCCGTCGACCCGTGCGCCGCCGCTGCCCTCACAAGCTCCGCCACGGCCACGCCAGGCACCACCACCTGCCCGGCCACACGGTGGTCTCCGAGCCATCGATGCTTGTCCAGCCCCACCACCGCCTCGAACACCGCCCGCGTGCCCGCCACCGCAACCTTCACCCCCAGCAGCGGGTGCCCCGTCGCCTCTCCTGCGCGAGCCTCCACCGCGCCGGCCGTCTCAAACCAGTACCGCTCGCGCTGCCACGGATAGGTCGGCAGCGATACACGCCTCCCTCCGGGCGCAAACACACCGCCCCAGCGCAGAGCGCACCCGGCGGCCCACATCCCGCCCAACCCCTCCAGCGCGCTCGCGCGCTCTTCGCGGCCAGCGCGCAACGACGCAACCAGCGCAGGCCTTGCGCCGGGGAGGCAAAACGGAACAAGGCCAAGCAGCGTCGGCCTGGGGCCCAGCTCGACGAATATCCCGGCTCCCGCCTCGTGCAGCGCTTTCACACCGTCGGCGAAGCGCACCGCCTCGCGCACGTGACGCACCCAGTACTCCGCGCTCGCTATCTCGGGCCCGGCCACTTCGCCCGTCACGTTCGACACCACGGGACGGTCTGGCGCTCGGTATGCCACCGACTCGGCGACGCTCCTGAACGCGTCCAGCATCGGCTCCATCAGCGGCGAGTGGAACGCGTGCGAGACGGTCAACCCCTTGGTGCGCACCCCGCGCTCCGAGAACCCAGAGGCGATCTCCCTCACCGCCTCCTCCGCTCCCGCGATCACCACCTGTTCCGGTCCGTTCACCGCCGCTATCGACACCGATGCGGCGTGCGGCCCCACCGCCGCCAGAACTTCCACCTCCGGCGCCGCTATCGACACCATCGCTCCGCCCGACGGCAAGGCCTGCATCAGCCGCCCACGCGCCGCCACCAGCCGCACCGCATCCTCGAGCGTCAGCACCCCCGCCACGCACGCGGCCACGAGCTCTCCGATGCTGTGGCCCGCCACAAGCTCCGGCTCCACTCCCCACGAGCGCCACAGCACACAGAGCGCATATTCCAGCGTGAACAGCGCCGGTTGCGTGTACCCCGTCTGGTCGAGCAGGCCTGCCTCCGCGCTGCCCTTCTCCGACCACATCACCTCGCGCAGCGGACGCGAAAGCTCCTTATCGAACAGCCCCACGCACCGCTCGAACGCTTCCCGGAACGCAGGCCACGCCTCGTACAGCCCGCGCCCCATCCCAGCTACCTGCGCACCCTGCCCGGTGAACAGGAATGCCACCTTGCCCCGCGACGCCGACATCACACCGCGCACCGCTCCCGCCGGCGTCTGCCCCTCTGCCGCTGCTCGGAGCGCCTCCACGAGCGCCTCACGCGAGCTCGCCACCACCGACAGCCGCTGCTCCATCGCGCTGCGCGTCGTCGCCAGGCTGAAGGCCACATCGCCCAACGCGAGCTCGGGGTGCGCTTCCAGGTGCTCCCGCAGCCGCCCCGCCTGCGCCTCCAGCGCCGCCGCGCTCTTTGCCGACAGCACGAACAGCTCTGCCGGCCGCTCCGGTGCCGCCGGCGCGGGCTCCACGAACGGCGCCTCCTCCAGCACCACATGCGCGTTGGTTCCGCTGATCCCGAACGAGCTCACCCCCGCCCGCCGCGGCGCTCCGTTTCTCGGCCACTCCACCGCCTCCGACGCCACCTTCACCGGCAGCTCCGACCACGGGATGTGCGGGCTCGGCGCCTCGAAGTGCAGGCTCCGCGGGATGCGCCCGTGCTCCAGCGCCAGCGCCACCTTCACGATGCCCGCCACGCCCGCCGCTGCCTGCGTGTGTCCCAGGTTGGACTTCACCGACCCGATCACCACCGGCCGGTCCGCGGCGCGCCCTTCGCTCATCACCGCGCCCAGCGCCTGCACCTCCATCGGGTCGCCCAGCGTCGTGCCCGTGCCGTGGCATTCGACGTAGTCCACCTCGGCCGGGCTCACCCTTGCCTGCTGCAGCGCTCGGCGGATCACCTCTTGTTGCGACGGCCCGTTGGGCGCCGTCAGCCCGTTGCTGCGCCCGTCCTGGTTGACCGCCGAGCCCCGGATCACCGCTAGCACCCGGTCGCCGTCGCGCTGCGCGTCGCTCAGCCGCTTGAGCACCAGCATGCCGCAGCCCTCGCTCCACGCCACACCGTCCGCCGCCGCCGAGAAGCTCTTGCACCGCCCGTCCGGAGAGAGCCCCCGCAGCCGGCTGAACTCCACGAAGGAAGCCGGCGTGAGCATCAACGTCACGCCGCCCGCCAGCGCCACCGAGCACTCGCCCTGACGCAATGCCTGGCAGGCCAGGTGCACCGTCACCAGCGACGACGAGCACGCCGTGTCCACCGTCATGCTCGGCCCCTTCAGCCCAAGCACGTACGAGATCCGACCCGAGGCCACGCTCGGCGCAGAGCCCGTGCCGACGTAGCCGTCGAGCGACTCGAGGCCGCCGCCGAGCATGACGTACTCCTGGTACATGTGCCCAACGAACACGCCGGTATCGCTGCCCATCAGCCGCTCGGGGGAGAGCCCCGCGCGCTCCAGCGCCTCCCAGCTCGTCTCCAGCAGCAGCCGCTGCTGCGGGTCCATCGCCGCCGCCTCCCGCGGCGAGATGCCGAAGAAGGACGGGTCGAACCGATCGATGTCCGCGAGGAAGCCGCCCCAGCGCGTCATCATCTTGCCCGGCGCGTCCGGATCCGGGTCGTAGAGCGCGTCGATGTCCCACCGCGCCCGCGGCACCTCGGTGATGGCGTCGATGCCCTCGTCGAGCAGCCGCCAGAACGACTCCGGATCGTTCACCCCACCGGGGAAACGGCAGCCCATGCCCACGATCGCGATCGGCTCGTCGAGCGCGACCTGCGGCTGCGGCGATGCCTTGGCCGGCGCCACGCTCGGCTCGGTCACGGCAAGGACTTCGTCGAGCAGCCAGCGCGTGAGCGCGTCCACCGTCGGGTAGTCGAACGCCAGCGTCGCGGGCAGCGTCGCGCCCACCCGCCGGCCTAGCCCGTTGCGCAGCTCCACCGCCATCAGCGAATCGAGCCCGAGCTCCTGCAGCGGACGGTCGTACGGCACCGCGCTCAGCGACAGCACCCGCGCCACCTCGGCCTGCACCGCCGCGCGCACCTCCTCCGCGCGGCGCTCTGCGGGCAGCGCCGCAAGCCGCGCCGCCCACGTCCCCTGCGCGTGCGCGCCGGCCGCTGCGCGCGCAGCCGGCGCCCGCACGAGCGCCCGCCACACCGGCGGCACCGCCGCGCCCAGCGCACGCCCGACCGCCGGCAGATCGAGCTGCACCACCCCGAGATGCGCCTCGGGCCGCGACAGCGCCTGCCCGAACAGCGCCACTCCTTCCTCGGGGCGCAGCGCCCTCATCCCCTGCCGCGAAAGGCGCGCCTGCTGCGCTGCACCCAGCCCCGACGCCATGCCCCCTTCAGACCACGCGCCCCACGCAAGGCTCTGCGCCGGCAGTCCCTGCGCGTGACGGTGCGCTGCGAGCGCATCGAGGAAGCTGTTTGCCGCTGCGTAGTTGCTCTGACCCGATGCACCCAGCAAGCCGGAAGCCGAGGAGAACATCACGAAAAATGCAAGCTCGTGCTCCGCTGTCAGCTCGTGCAGATGGAAAGCACCCGCCACCTTCGGCGACAGCACGCGAGCAAAGCGCTCGGCGCTCTGCTCCGCGAGCACCCCGTCATCGAGCACACCTGCGGCGTGAATCACGCCCCGCAGCGGTAACTTCGGTGGAAGGGCCTGGAGCACGGCCGCGAGCGCTTCCCGGTCGGCCACGTCCACCGCAGCCACCGTCACCCGGGCGCCCAGCGCTTCCAGCTCCGCCACCGCCTCGACCGCGCCGGGCGTCTCCGCGCCCCGCCGGCCCGTGAGCACCAGGTGCGCGACGCCTTCGCGGGCCAGCCACCGCGCCACGTGCAACCCCAGCGCGCCCAGACCGCCGGTCACAAGCACCGTGCTTTCCCTCGGCACACGGCCCGTTCGGGGCGGCACCAGCGCGAGCTTGCCCACGTGCCGCGCCTGTCCCATGAATCGGAACGCCGCCTCGGCCTCGGTCACTGGATACGTCCGCACAGGCAGCGGGCGCAGCTGCCCTGCTGCGAACGCGGCGCTGACCTCGGCCAGCATCTCCCGGATTCGATCCGGGCCAGCGTCGGCCATGTCGAAGACCTGATAGCGCACCCCGGGATGCGCGACGGCGATCGCGGCCGGGTCGCGCAGATCGGTCTTGCCCATCTCCAGCAAACGCCCGCCCGCCGATAGCAGCGACAGGCTGGCGTCCACGAACTCCCCGGCCAGCGCGTTCAACACCACGTCCACGCCCCGCCCCGTGCCGGCCTGCCGCAGCGTCGTCGCAAACTCCAGCGTCCGCGAGCTCGCTATCTGCGTCACTCCCATCGCGCGGACCACGGCCCACTTCGCTGCGCTGGCCGTCGCGACCACCTCCGCACCCACCATCCGGCCGATCTGCACCGCCGCCATGCCCACACCGCCGGCCGCCGCGTGCACCAGCAGCCGCTCGCCCGCCTTCAGCGCCCCGAGGTCGTGCAGCGCGTACCAGGCCGTCAGAAACGCTATCGGAACCGTCGCCGCCTGCTCGTACGTCAGCCCCGCGGGCACCTTCGCCACCAGCCGCGCGTCCACCGTGACGAACCGCCGGAAGGTCCCTGGGCACAACGCCATCACCGCATCGCCCACGGACAGACCTTCGACACCCTCGCCCAGGCTCACAACCTCGCCGGCACATTCACTGCCCAGCGGTCCGGCCTCGCCCGGGTACATGCCCAGCGCGTTGAGGACATCGCGGAAGTTGAGCCCCGAGGCGCGCACCTCGATCTGCACCTCCCCTCGTCCAGGAGCACCCCGCTCCGCGGGCGCCAGGTACAGCGCATCCAGCGTGCCTTTCCGCCGCGTCTGGAGCTGGTAGTCCTCGGTCCCAGGCACCCCATCGTGCGCCTTGGCCCGCACCAGCCGCGCGCTGTACCGGCGGCCGGCGCGCCACGCCACCTGGTCCTCGCCATCACTCGCCAGGAGCTCCTGCACCAGCGCATCCTGAGCCCCGGCGTCAGGCGGGAGATCCACCAGCACGCAGCCGAACTCCGGGTGCTCCTGCACCACCGTACGGCCCAGGCCCCAGACCGGCGACGTGACGACTTCCACCTTCTCGCCCGCCTCGACCGCCACCGCACCGGCCGTCACCCACCACAGGCGCACCGGCGCACGGCCTTGTTGCAGCGCCTGCACCACCGCGAGGCCTTCGATGGCCACTCGCTGCGCTGCCTCCGCCGCCTCTTCCGCCGCCCCGGCTTCCCAGAGGCAGACCACCCCCGCGACCGACGACATCTCCGCCAGCGCCGTTGCCAGGTCGGAAGGCTCGGCCAGCACGCTGGATCCCAGCCGCGCGGCCAGCTCCGCCGCTACCGCGGACCCCGCCGCCGCCACCACCACCCAGCTCCCGTCGCGCCGCGCCGCGGCCGCATCGGGCAGCGGCGTTTCCCGCCACTCCAGCCGATAGAACGCCTCGGCCGGCGCCTCCGGGCTCGCTCGCCGCAACGCCTCCCGATCTGCGCGCCGGAACCTCAGCTCCGTCACCTCCACCACCACCGCTCCCGATGCGTCGACCAGCGTGACATCGGCCACCACCCCAGGGCCCCCGCTGTGGCGCCGAACATGCACCCACGCTGCCTCCACCCCGGGCTCGTGCACGGCAAAGCCGCCTAGCTCGAAGGGCAGCGAGAGCTCCCCTGACTCCGACGCCGGCGCCGCTGCTGCCACTGCCTGCAAGGCGGCGTCGAGCAGCGCCGGATGCACGCCGTATCCCTCCGCTCCCTCGACACGAGCGGTCTCGGGCAACACCACCTCGGCCAGCGCCTCGCCTTCCCCGCGCCACAAGGAGCGCAACCCCTGGAAGGCAGCGCCATAGGCAAGCCCCGCCTCGGCGAAGCTCACATAGGCCGCCCCGACGTCCAGCGCCTCGACGCACCGCGCCTGCACCCCCGCGAGATCCAGCGCCGCCGGCCGCGCCGGCACGTCCGTCGAATCCACGCTCGCTGTCGCGTGCTGCGTCCAGCCTGCCCCTTCGGCCGGGCTGCTGTACACCGCCGCGCTCACCGCCCCCTCTGCCGTCTCCGAGAGCACCACCTGGACGCGGCGTGCACCCTTGTCCGGCAGCACCAGCGGCGCCTCCAGCACCAGCCCCCTCACGCGAGGAGCTTCCGTCGACCCGTGCGCCGCCGCTGCCCTCACAAGCTCCGCCACGGCCACGCCAGGCACCACCACCTGCCCGGCCACACGGTGGTCTCCGAGCCATCGATGCTTGTCCAGCCCCACCACCGCCTCGAACACCGCCCGCGTGCCCGCCACCGCAACCTTCACCCCCAGCAGCGGGTGCCCCGTCGCCTCTCCCGGCCGCGTCTCTGCCGCTTCCGGTACCTCGAGCCAGTACCGCTCACGCCGCCATGGATAGGTCGGCAGCGATACACGCCTCGCTCCGGACGCAAACACTCCGCCCCAGCGCAGAGCGCACCCGGCGGCCCACATCCCGCCCAGCCCCTCCAGCGCGCTCGCGCGCTCTTCGCGGCCAGCGCGCAACGACGCCACAAGCACCGGATGCGCTTCCGACACGATCCCTGGCACAAGACCCAGCAGCGTCGCCTTCGGACCGACCTCGACGAATATCCCGGCTCCCGCCTCGTGCAGCGCTTTCACACCGTCGCCGAACCGCACCGCCTCGCGCACGTGACGCACCCAGTAGTCCGGCGTGCTCACCACGTCCGTGCTCAGCTCTCCGCTCAGGTTGCTGACCAGCGGCAGCGACGGCCGATGATAGACAACCGACTCGGCGACGCTCCTGAACGCGTCCAGCATCGGCTCCATCAGCGGCGAGTGGAACGCGTGCGAGACGGTCAACGCCTTGGTGCGCACCCCGCGCTCCGAGAAGGCAGAGGCGATCTCCCTCACCGCCTCCTCCCCACCCGCTATCACCACCTGTTCCGGTCCGTTCACCGCCGCTATCGACACCGATGCCGCGTGCGGCCCCACCGCCGCGAGGACTTCTTCCTCCGGCGCCGCTATCGACACCATCGCTCCGCCCGACGGCAAGGCCTGCATCAGCCGCCCACGCGCCGCCACCAGCCGCACCGCATCCTCGAGCGTCAGCACCCCCGCCACGCACGCGGCCACGAGCTCTCCGATGCTGTGGCCCGCCACAAGCTCCGGCTCCACTCCCCACGAGCGCCACAGCGCACAGAGCGCATATTCCAGCGTGAACAGCGCCGGTTGCGTGTACCCCGTCTGGTCGAGCAGGCCTGCCTCCGCGCTGCCCTTCTCCGACCACATCACCTCGCGCAGCGGACGCGAAAGCTCCTTATCGAACAGCCCCACGCACCGCTCGAATGCTTCCCGGAACGCAGGCCACGCCTCGTGCAGCCCCCGCCCCATCCCAGCTACCTGCGCACCCTGCCCGGTGAACAGGAATGCCACCTTGCCCCGCGACGCCGACATCACACCGCGCGCCGCCCCCGCCGGCGTCTGCCCCTGCGCTGCCGCTTCCAGCGCCGAAAGCAGCCCCTCGCGCGACGTCGCCACCACCGACAGCCGCTGCTCCATCGCGCTGCGCGTCGTCGCCAGGCTGAAGGCCACGTCGCCCAGCCCCTGCTCCGGATGGCTCTCCAGGTGCTCCCGCAGCCGCCCCGCCTGCGCCTCCAGCGCCCCCGCGCTCCTGGCCGACAGCACGAACAGCTCTGCAGATCGCTCCGGCGCCGCCGGCGCGGGCTCCACGAACGGCGCCTCCTCCAGCACCACATGCGCGTTGGTTCCGCTGATCCCGAACGAGCTCACCCCCGCTCGCCGCGGCGCGCCGTTTCTCGGCCACTCCACCGCCTCCGACGCCACCTTCACCGGCAGTTCCGACCACGGGATGTGCGGGCTCGGCGCCTCGAAGTGCAGGCTCCGCGGGATGCGCCCGTGCTCCAGCGCCAGCGCCACCTTCACGATGCCCGCCACGCCCGCCGCTGCCTGCGTGTGTCCCAGGTTGGACTTCACCGACCCGATCACCACCGGCCGGTCCGCGGCGCGCCCTTCGCTCATCACCGCGCCCAGCGCCTGCACCTCCATCGGGTCGCCCAGCGTCGTGCCCGTGCCGTGGCACTCGACGTAGTCCACCTCGGCCGGGCTCACCCTCGCCTGCTGCAGCGCTCGGCGGATCACCTCTTGCTGCGACGGCCCGTTGGGCGCCGTCAGCCCGTTGCTGCGCCCGTCCTGGTTGACCGCCGAGCCCCGGATCACCGCTAGCACCCGGTCGCCGTCGCGCTGCGCGTCGCTCAGCCGCTTGAGCACGACCATGCCGCAGCCCTCGCTCCACGCCGCGCCGTCTGCCGCCGCCGAGAAGCTCTTGCACCGCCCGTCCGGAGAGAGCCCCCGCAGCCGGCTGAACTCCACGAACGGGGCCGGCGTGAGCATCAGCGTCACGCCGCCCGCCAGCGCCACCGAGCACTCGCCCTGACGCAACGCCTGGCAGGCCAGGTGCACCGTCACCAGCGACGACGAGCACGCCGTGTTCACCGTCAGGCTCGGCCCCTTCAGCCCAAGCACGTACGAGATCCGGCCCGACGCGACGCTGCCCGCGGTGCCCGTGCCGACGTAGCCGTCGAGCGTCTCCAGGCCGCCGCCGCCGAGCATGGCGTACTCCTGGTACATGTGCCCAACGAACACGCCGGTATCGCTGCCCATCAGCCGCTCCGGCACGAGCCCGGCGCTCTCCAGCGCCTCCCAGCTCGTCTCCAGCAGCAACCGCTGCTGCGGGTCCATCGCCGCCGCCTCCCGCGGCGAGATGCCGAAGAAGGACGGGTCGAACCGATCGATGTCCGCGAGGAAGCCGCCCCAGCGCGTCATCATCTTGCCCGGCGCGTCCGGATCCGGGTCATAGAGCGCGTCGATGTCCCACCGCGCCCGCGGCACCTCGGTGACGGCGTCGATGCCCTCGTCGAGCAGCCGCCAGAACGACTCCGGATCGCTCACCCCACCGGGGAAGCGGCAGCCCATGCCCACGATCGCGATCGGCTCGTCGAGCGCGACCTGCGGCTGCGGCGATGCCTTGGCCGGCGCCACGCTCGGCTCGGTCACGGCAAGGACTTCGTCGAGCAGCCAGCGCGTGAGCGCGTCCACCGTCGGGTAATCGAACGCCAGCGTCGCCGGCAACGTCGCGCCCACCCGCCGGCCTAGCCCGTTGCGCAGCTCCACCGCCATCAGCGAATCGAGCCCGAGCTCCTGCAGCGGACGGTCGTACGGCACCGCGCTCAGCGACAGCACCCGCGCCACCTCGGCCTGCACTGCCGCACGCACCTCCTCCGCGCGGCGCTCTGCGGGCAGCGCCGCAAGCCGCGCCGCCCACGTCCCCTGCGCGTGCGCGCCGGCCGCTGCGCGCGCAGCCGGCGCCCGCACGAGCGCCCGCCACACCGGCGGCACCGCCGCGCCCAGCGCGCGACCCACCGCCGGCAGGTCGAGCTGCACCACCCCGAGATGCGCCTCGGGCCGCGACAGCGCATGCCCGAACAGCGCGACGCCCTCTCCAGCCGTCAGCGCCCTCATCCCCTGCCGCGAAAGGCGCGCCTGCTGCGCTGCACCCAGCCCCGACGCCATGCCCCCTTCGGACCACGCGCCCCACGCAAGGCTCTGCGCCGGCAGTCCCTGCGCGCGACGGTGCGCCGCGAGCGCATCGAGGAAGCTGTTTGCCGCTGCGTAGTTGCTCTGGCCCGATGCGCCCAGCAGCCCTGACAGCGACGAGAAGAGCACGAAGAACTCCAGCTCCTGCCCCTGCGTCAGCTCGTGCACGTTCCACGCGCCAGCCACCTTCGGCGACAGCACCCGCGCAAAGCGCTCGGCGCTCTGCTCCGCAATCACCCCGTCATCGAGCACACCGGCCGCGTGAACCACGCCCCGCAGCGGCAGCTCCGACGGGATCGCTTCGACCACCGCTCTCAGACCCTCCCGGTCGGCCACGTCCACCGCAGCCACCGTCACCCGCGCGCCCAGCGCTTCCAGCTCCGCCACCGCCTCGACCGCGCCGGGCGTCTCCACGCCCCGCCGACCGGTGAGCACCACGTGCCCCACGCCCTCCAAGGCCAGCCACCGCGCCACGTGCAACCCCAGCGCGCCCAGACCGCCGGTCACAAGCACCGTGCTTTCCCTCGGCACACGGCCCGTTCGGGGCGGCACCAGCGCGAGCTTGCCCACGTGCCGCGCCTGTCCCATGAATCGGAACGCCGCCTCGGCCTCGGTCACTGGATACGTCCGCACAGGCAGCGGGCGCAGCTGCCCCGCTGCGAATGCGGCGCTGACCTCGGCCAGCATCTCCCGGATTCGATCCGGGCCAGCGTCGGCCATGTCGAAGACCTGATAGCGCACCCCGGGATGCGCGACGGCGATCGCGGCCGGGTCGCGCAGATCGGTCTTGCCCATCTCCAGCAAACGCCCGCCCGCCGATAGCAGCGACAGGCTGGCGTCCACGAACTCCCCGGCCAGCGCGTTCAACACCACGTCCACGCCCCGCCCCGTGCCGGCCTGCCGCAGCGTCGTCGCAAACTCCAGCGTCCGCGAGCTCGCTATCTGCGTCACTCCCATCGCGCGGACCACGGCCCACTTCGCTGCGCTGGCCGTCGCGACCACCTCCGCACCCACCATCCGGCCGATCTGCACCGCCGCCATGCCCACACCGCCGGCCGCCGCGTGCACCAGCAGCCGCTCGCCCGCCTTCAGCGCCCCGAGGTCGTGCAGCGCGTACCAGGCCGTCAGAAACGCTATCGGAACCGTCGCCGCCTGCTCGTACGTCAGCCCCGCGGGCACCTTCGCCACCAGCCGCGCGTCCACCGTGACGAACCGCCGGAAGGTCCCTGGGCACAACGCCATCACCGCATCGCCCACGGACAGACCTTCGACACCCTCGCCCAGGCTCACAACCTCGCCGGCACATTCACTGCCCAGCGGTCCGGCCTCGCCCGGGTACATGCCCAGCGCGTTGAGGACATCGCGGAAGTTGAGCCCCGAGGCGCGCACCTCGATCTGCACCTCCCCTCGTCCAGGAGCACCCCGCTCCGCGGGCGCCAGGTACAGCGCATCCAGCGTGCCTTTCCGCCGCGTCTGGAGCTGGTAGTCCTCGGTCCCAGGCACCCCATCGTGCGCCTTGGCCCGCACCAGCCGCGCGCTGTACCGGCGGCCGGCGCGCCAGGCGACCTGGTCTTCGCCGTCGCTCGCCACAAGCTCGCGCAACAGCGCCTCGATTCCCTCGGCCCCGGGCGCGAGGTCGACAAGCGTGCAGCCGAGTTCCGGGTGCTCCTGCACCACCGTCCGGCCCAAGCCCCAGACCGGTGCCGTGGCGGCCTCCACCGCATCACCCGCCTCGACCGCCACCGCACCGGCCGTCACCCACCACAGGCGCACCGGCGCACGGCCTTGTTGCAGCGACTGCACCACCGCGAGGCCTTCGATGGCCACACGTTGCGCGGCCTCAGCCACCCCTTCCGCCGCCCGGGCTTCCCAGAGGCAGACCACCCCCGCGACCGACGACATCTCCGCCAGCGCCGTTGCCAGGTCGGAAGGCTCGGCCAGCACGCTGGATCCCAGCCGCGCGGCCAGCTCCGCCGCTGCCGCGGACCCCGCCGCCGCCACCACCACCCAGCTCCCGGTGGTGGCCTCGTTTGCTACATTCGACCCAACAATTCTGGGAGGTTGCGAGGCAAAGAGGGCCACCTCCCAGCTCCCGTCGCGCCGCGCCGCGGCCGCGTCGGGCAGCGGCGCTTCCCGCCACTCCAGCCGATAGAACGCCTCGGCCGGCGCCTCCGGGCTCGCTCGCCGCAACGCCTCCCGATCTGCGCGCCGGAACCTCAGCTCCGTCACCTCCACCACCACCGCTCCCGATGCGTCGACCAGCGTGACATCGGCCACCACCCCAGGGCCCCCGCTGTGGCGCCGAACATGCACCCACGCTGCCTCCACCCCGGGCTCGTGCACGGCAAAGCCGCCTAGCTCGAAGGGCAGCGAGAGCTCCCCTGACTCCGACGCCGGCGCCGCTGCTGCCACTGCCTGCAAGGCGGCGTCGAGCAGCGCCGGATGCACGCCGTATCCCTCCGCTCCCTCGACACGAGCGGTCTCGGGCAACACCACCTCGGCCAGCGCCTCGCCTTCCCCGCGCCACAAGGAGCGCAACCCCTGGAAGGCAGCGCCATAGGCAAGCCCCGCCTCGGCGAAGCTCACATAGGCCGCCCCGACGTCCAGCGCCTCGACGCACCGCGCCTGCACCCCCGCGAGATCCAGCGCCGCCGGCCGCGCCGGCACGTCCGTCGAATCCACGCTCGCTGTCGCGTGCTGCGTCCAGCCTGACCCAGGCCCGCCTTCGGCCGGGCTGCTGTACACCGCCGCGCTCACCGCCCCCTCTGCCGTCTCCGAGAGCACCACCTGGACGCGGCGCGCACCCTTGTCCGGCAGCACCAGCGGCGCCTCCAGCACCAGCCCCCTCACGCGAGGCGCTTCCGTCGACCCGTGCGCCGCCGCCGCCCTCACAAGCTCCGCCACCGCCGCTCCAGGCACCACCACCTGCCCGGCCACACGGTGGTCTCCGAGCCATCGATGCTTGTCCAGCCCCACCACCGCCTCGAACACCGCCCGCGTGCCCGCCACCGCAACCTTCACCCCCAGCAGCGGGTGCCCCGTCGCCTCTCCTGCGCGAGCCTCCACCGCGCCGGCCGTCTCAAGCCAGTACCGCTCACGCTGCCATGGATAGGTCGGCAGCGATACACGCCTCCCTCCGGACGCAAACACTCCGCCCCAGCGCACAGCGCCCCCGGCGGCCCATACCCCGCCCAGCCCCTCCAGCGCGCTCGCGCGCTCTTCGCGGCCAGCGCGCAACGACGCCACAAGCACCGGATGCGCTTCCGACACGATCCCTGGCACAAGACCCAGCAGCGTCGCCTTCGGACCGACCTCGACGAATATCCCGGCTCCCGCCTCGTGCAGCGCCTTCACGCCGTCGGCGAAGCGCACCGCCTCGCGCACGTGACGCACCCAGTACTCCGCGCTCGCTATCTCGGGCCCGGCCACTTCGCCCGTCACGTTCGACACCACGGGACGGTCTGGCGCTCGGTATGCCACCGACTCGGCGACGCTCCTGAACGCGTCCAGCATCGGCTCCATCAGCGGCGAGTGGAACGCGTGCGAGACGGTCAACCCCTTGGTGCGCACCCCGCGCTCCGAGAAGGCAGAGGCGATCTCCCTCACCGCCTCCTCCCCACCCGCTATCACCACCTGTTCCGGTCCGTTCACCGCCGCTATCGACACCGATGCCGCGTGCGGCCCCACCGCCGCGAGGACTTCCACCTCCGGCGCCGCTATCGACACCATCGCTCCGCCCGACGGCAAGGCCTGCATCAGCCGCCCACGCGCCGCCACCAGCCGCACCGCATCCTCGAGCGTCAGCACCCCCGCCACGCACGCGGCCACGAGCTCTCCGATGCTGTGGCCCGCCACAAGCTCCGGCTCCACTCCCCACGAGCGCCACAGCGCACAGAGCGCATATTCCAGCGTGAACAGCGCCGGTTGCGTGTACCCCGTCTGGTCGAGCAGGCCTGCCTCCGCGCTGCCCTTCTCCGACCACATCACCTCGCGCAGCGGACGCGAAAGCTCCTTATCGAACAGCCCCACGCACCGCTCGAACGCTTCCCGGAACGCAGGCCACGCCTCGTGCAGCCCCCGCCCCATCCCAGCTACCTGCGCACCCTGCCCGGTGAACAGGAATGCCACCTTGCCCCGCGACGCCGACATCACACCGCGCACCGCTCCCGCCGGCGTCTGCCCCTGCGCTGCCGCTTCCAGCGCCGAAAGCAGCCCCTCGCGCGACGTCGCCACCACCGACAGCCGCTGCTCCATCGCGCTGCGCGTCGTCGCCAGGCTGAAGGCCACGTCGCCCAGCCCCTGCTCCGGATGGCTCTCCAGGTGCTCCCGCAGCCGCCCCGCCTGCGCCTCCAGCGCCCCCGCGCTCCTGGCCGACAGCACGAACAGCTCTGCCGACCGCTCCGGCGCCGCCGGCGCGAGTTCCACCGCCGGCGCCTCCTCCAGCACCACATGCGCGTTGGTACCCCCGATACCAAAAGAGCTCACCCCCGCTCGTCGAGGCGACTGCCCGGAAGACGGCCAATCGACGAGCTCCGTGCTCACACGGAATGGGCTATCGGCCAGCCCGAGGTTCGGGTTCGGCCGCTCGAAATGGAGACTCGGGGGAATTTGCCGGTGCTTCAGGCTGAGGACCACCTTGAGCAGGCCAGCGATACCCGCAGCCGTGTCCAGATGTCCGAGGTTGGACTTCACCGTTCCCAGCGCACAGAAGCCCTTCTGCTGCGTGCTCTGCCGGAACACGCGTGTCAGGGCCGCGACCTCGATCGGATCGCCGAGCGGGGTCCCTGTACCGTGGGCCTCCACGTAGCCGATTTCATCCGCACGGACGTCCGCCGCCGCGAGCGCCTGGGCAATGACCTCGGCCTGACCGGCCACGCTCGGCGCCGTGTATCCGACCTTGGCAGCGCCGTCGTTGTTGATGGCCGAGCCCCGGATCACGGCGTGAATGGTGTCGCCGTCGGCCAGCGCGTCCTCCAGACGCTTGAGGAGGACTACCCCCACGCCATTTCCGAAGAGCGTTCCCTGGGCTTTCTCGTCGAACGCTCGACAATGTCCATCGGGCGAGAGGATCAGCCCTTGCTGATAAGGATACCCGGCGACCAGCGGGAGCGTGACCGAGACACCACCGGCGAGCGCCATGTCGCACTCTCCGCCGATCAGGCTCCGGCAAGCGAGGTGGACCGCGACCAGTGAGGTCGAGCACGCGGTCTGGATCGTGAGGCTCGGTCCCTTCAGGTCGAGCTTGTACGAGACACGGGTGGCGAGGAAGTCAATGCCGGTCGAGTAATGCGCCTGAAGCAGCTCCCCGACGTTGCCTTCGTGGACGGGGGGCAGCGGCTGGCCATGAAGAGCGCTGGCGCCGGCGAAGACAGCAATCCGCGGTCCTGCCGCTTCAGGTACGCAGCCGGCGCTCTCGAGCGCTTCCCAGGCGCATTCCAGGAAGACACGATGCTGGGGGTCGATCTGCGCAGCCTCGCGCGGGCTGTATCTGAAGAAGGACGCGTCGAAATGGTCCGCGTCCCGCAGCACGCCTTTGGCCTTGACGTAGCTCGGGCTCCTCGAGAGCTCGGGCGCCACGCCGGCCGCCTCGAGCTCCTCCGCGGTAAAGAACGAGATGCTCTCCACGCCGTTGGCGAGGTTTCGCCAGAGCTCGTCGAGGTCGTCGGCCCCCGGGAATCGACCGGAAATGCCGATGATCGCCACGGCGTTGCCCGACGCCGGCGCTCGGCGCGGGGTGCGAACGAGGGGCGGGGCGGCCTCCGACGCCGGCGCGAGATGCCGCGCCAGCGCCGCGATCGTGGGGTGCTCGAACAGCTCGACGATCGGGATCTCGCGCCCCAACGCCTTGTGCAGCAGGGCGCCGACCCGCGACAGGAGCAGCGAGTGCCCGCCGATGTCGAAGAAGTTGTCGGTGACGCCCACCGACTCCACCCGCAGCACTTCCTGCCAGATCTTCTGGATCGTCCGCTCCAGCTCGTTCTTCGGCGCGGCCGGCGCTCGCGCGGCTCCGGCTCGGTCGGCGGCCGGCGCTGGCAGCTTGCTTCGGTCCACCTTGCCGTTGGGCGACAGCGGCAGCGCCTCGATCACCACGAACGCCGACGGCACCATGTGATCCGGCAACGTCCGTTTCAGGTGGTCGCGCAGCGCGCCCTCCGACGTCGCCTCCTCGCCGGGCACCACGTACGCGACGAGGCGCTTGTCGCCCGGCGCGTCTTCCCGCACCACGACGACACACGCGCGCACCGCTGGACAGGAGAGGAGCGTGGTCTCGATCTCGCCGAGCTCGATCCGATAGCCCCGGATCTTCACCTGGTGATCGATGCGCCCGAGGTAATCGAGGAGACCATCGGACCGATAGCGGCAGAGATCCCCCGTCCGGTAGAGCCTTTCGCCCGGCGTGAACGGATCCTCGATGAACCGCTCCGCCGTGAGCTCGGGGCGCGCGCGGTACCCGCGCGCGACGCCGACGCCGCCGATGTACAGTTCGCCTGGCACGCCGACGGGCACGGGCTGGAGGTGGCGATCGAGCACGAAGACCCGCGTATTGGCGACGGGCCGGCCGATCGGCACCGGCCCCTCCGTCTCGATCAGCGGATGGACGCACGAATAGATCGTTGTCTCGGTGGGCCCGTAACCGTTCAACACCGACCCGGCGCGAGCAACGAGCTTGTTGCAAAGCTCAGGCGTCACCGCTTCCCCGGCGGTGAGGATCTTGAAAGAGCGGCCGCCCTGCCAGCCGGCATCGAGCAGGATCTGCCACCTGGAGGGCGTCGCCTGCATCACCGTGGCGCCCGATTGCTCGAGGCGGCGGCGAAGCGCGGCGGCGTCCATGCCGAGCATGCGCGACGCGATCTCGACCCGCGCGCCCACGAGGAGGGGCAAGATCAGCTCCAGCGCCGCGATATCGAAGGACAGGCTAGTCACCGCGAGCACCCGGTCTTCGCACGAAAACCCGGCCCGCGCGGCCACGTCGTGGAGCAGGTTGACCACGGACCGGTGAGCAATCTCGACCCCTTTGGGCCGGCCCGTCGATCCCGACGTGTAGAGGACGTGGGCGAGGTTCTCGGGGGTCGCCCCCGGCGGTAGGGCCGTCGCCGGCCAGGACGCGATCTCCGCGGCGTCCGCGTCGAAGCGCACGACCCGCGCGGTGTGCGCCGGCGTGCGCTCGGCGAGGCGCGCCTCGGTCAAGAGCACGCGCGCCTGCGCGTCGTCGAGCATGAACGCCAGGCGATCGGCCGGATAGGCCGGATCGAGCGGCACATAGGCCCCTCCCGCCTTGAGGATCCCGAAGAGCCCCACCACCATCTCCGGCGACCGCTCGACGCAAAGCCCGACCAGGGCGTCCGGCTCCACCCCGAGCGATCGGAGGTGGTGCGCGAGCCGGTTGGCGCGCTCGTTCAATTCACGGTAAGTGAGCTGCTTCTCCTCGAAGATCAGCGCCACCGCGTCGGGCGTCCTCTCCGCCTGCGCCTCGAACAGCTCGTGAATGCAGCGCTCCCGGGGATACTCCGCCACCGTCTCGTTCCACGACTCGAGGAGCTGGTGCCGCTCCGCCGTGGTCAACAAGGGCAGCTCCGACACGCGCCGGCTCGGGTCGGCCACGAGGCCCTCGGCCAGCACCTGGAAATGCCCCGCCATTCGCTCGATCGTCGCGGTGTCGAAGAAATCCGTCGCGTACTCGAGCGTCGCCGAGAGCCCTCCCCGCGTCTCCACCATCGTGAGGCCGAGCTCGAACTTGGCGGTACCCGACACGCCACCATCGGCCCTCTCCATCATGATGGAGCTCGAGAGCCCCGGGAGGACGACGTCGGGGAACGGCACGTTCTCGAACACGAAGCTCGCCCGGAACAGCGGGTTGAGATGCCGGCCGCGCGAGGCCCCAGCGGCGTTCACGATCCGGTCGAACGGCACGTCCTGATGATTGAGCGCGTCTTCGACGATGCTGCGCAGCCGGCCCATCAGGGTCACGCCGTCCGGGTCGCCCGACAAATCGCAGCGCAGCACGAGCGTGTTCACGAAGAAGCCGACGAGGTCGCGCAGCTCGCTCCGGCCGCGCCCCGCGGTGGCCGTGCCAATGCCGAAGTCCACCTGCTGGGAGTAGCGGTGCAGCAGCGTCGCCCAGACGGTCAGGAGCGCGACGAACAGCGTGCATGATTCGCGGCGCGCGAGATCTTTGAGGCCCGCGGTGAGCTCTGCAGAGAGCGCGAACCGATGAGCATCACCGGCGTGGCTCGGCCCTCGAGCCGGCGAGCGGGGCGTCGGCAGATCGAGCCGCGGCAACCCCGCGAGGGTCTCTCTCCACCACGCCTCGGACCTCCGTTCGTCTTCTGCCTGAAGCTGTGTCTCCTGCCACCGGACATAGTCTGTGTATCGGATCGGCAGCTCCGGAAGGGCCGGGGGCGCCCCCGCGCGGAAGCCCGCGTAGAGCTCGGCCAGATCGCGGAGGATGATGCCGTTCGACCAACCGTCGGTGATGATGTGGTGCTGGCCGACGAGCAGGACGTGATCCTCGTCGTGCAGCGAGACCAGCGTCGTCCGCAGCAGCGGTCCCCGCGCGAGGTCGAAGGGCGCCGCGGCGTGCTCGGCCGAGCGCTGACGGAGCGCCGCTTCCTTGTCCTCGGGGCCGAGGTGGCGGAGATCGACGATGGGCATCTCCCAGACGCCAGCGGGGGCAACCACGAGACTCGGCCTCCCCTCCACCTCGGGGAAGGTGGCTCGCAGCATGGCGTGTCGCTCGACGACGGCGTTCAGGCTGGCCCTGAGCGCGCCTTCGTCGAAAGCGCCTTTCATGCGCAACTCGAGGTGCAGGTTGTACGGCGTGCTCCCGGGCACCAGTCTGTCGAGGAACCAGAGCCGTGCCTGGCCACCTGAGGGCAGGCACGGCTCCGTCTCCGCCACGGGGAGGCGGGGGATCGGGGGGCGCGCGCCGTCCCCTGCCCGAAGGAAATCGAGCAGCTCGGCCTTGTGCTCGACGATGGCCTTGCGGAGCTCCGGTGTCAGGGCGCCCTTGGGCGCGCTGAATGCGAGGTTGTCGCCATCGACGCGCAGCATCACACCACGCGCCTTGGCAGTGAGTAGAATCTCCTTGACGTTCACAACGTACCTTCCTCGCGCTCCTCGATCGTCGAGCTCGGCGAGCTTGAGAGCGGTGATTGCGGCTCGAACTTCACCGCGGCTCTGAGGCGCTCCTCCAGGAGCAGATCGATCAGCGCCGCGATGGTGGGATACTGCCAAAGCAACCTGGCCGAGAGCCCGACGCCGAAACGAGCCTCCAGGCGATTGCGCAGCTCCAGGCCCATGAGCGAGTCCATTCCGAGGCCCATGAGCGGCGCGCCCACGTCGATCTCACCCTCCGGGATGCGGAGCACCTGCGCGACCTGCCTGCGAAGGAACGCCTCCAGCAGCGCGGCCTGTTCGGCGGGGTCGGCGGCTGCGAGCCGCTCGAGCAGGTCGTGGTCCCCGGCCGACCTCGCCGCCCCTGCGCGCCGCTCGGCCAGCAGCCGCGATAGCAACTTCGACGAGGCCAGCGCCGGATAAAACTCCACCCATTGGTGCACGTCGAGCGGCACCACGCCGACCTGCGCGCGGTCGCCGTCGAGCAGGCGCGAAAGCGCCGACAGGCCCTCCTCGGGGGTCAGGCTCCTCATGCCGCGGACGAACGACTCCGCACGGTGCCTGTCCAGCCCGGCGGCCATACCCACGTCGGAGAACAGGCCCCAATCGACGCTCAGCGCCGGCAACCCCTGCGCTCTGCGGTGATGCGCCAGCGCGTCGAGGAACGTGTTGGCCGCGGCGTAGTTGCCCGTTCCGCCGAGGCCGAGCAGCCCCGAGACCGAAGCGTACATCACGAAGAAGGAGAGCGGCGCCTGGCGCGTCAGCTCGTGCAGATGAAGCGCTCCCACGACCTTGGGCGCCATGACCTTGCGGAACCGGGCGGGCGTGAGGGTCTTGAGCATCCCCGGATCGGCCAGCCCCGCGGCGTGCACGACGCCGCGAAGGGGCATCGGCGACGCGGCGAGCTCGCTCAGCAGCCGCTCGAGCGCCGCCCGGTCGGTCACGTCCGCTCTCGCCACCGTGACGCGAGCCCCCTTGGCTTCAAGCGCGGCGACCGCGGCCTTTTGCTCCGCGCTCGCTGCCCCCGAGCGGCTCACCAGCACCAGATGGCCTGCCCCCTGCTCGGCCAGCCAGTCGGCCACACGCAGGCCCAGGCCGCCCACGCCCCCTGTCACCAGGTAGCTGCCGTCGGCGCGAACGGCCGCACGGGCTCCGGCCGGAACGTGGATCTGGACCTCCGGGTCCCCCAGCACCAGCACCAGCTTGCCGGTATGCTGCGCCTGCGCCATCCGCTGGAATGCACTGGCCACCTGGCCCATCGCAACCGCGCTGATCGGCGGAGGGGTGAACACGCCGGTTGCGACCAGGCCAAGCACCTGCGCGAACAGCGAGCGGACCGACTCCGGCCGCTTGAGCATCATCCGGTTCAGGTCCAGGAGCGACAACGACCGATTGCACAACAACGGCCCCAGGCCAGGCGGGCCATCGGCGCGGGCGTCGTGCTTGCCAAGCTCCACGAAGCGGCCGTGCTCCCGCAGCACATCGAGGCTCTTGCCGAGCATCTCGCCCGAGAGCGAGTTGAGCACCACGTCCACGCCCTCGCCCCCCGTCCACTCCAGCACGTCGGCGACGAACTGTTCCGAGCGCGAGTCGCTCACATGCCGCACTCCGAGCGACGCCAGATAGGCCCGCTTCTCGGGCGTGCCTGCCGTCGCGAAGACCTCGGCCCCGACATGCTGCGCCCACTGCACCGCGGCCAGGCCCACCCCGCCGGTCGCGGCGTGGATGAGCACCCGCTCCCCAGCTTGCAGGCGAGCCACCCGGTCGAGCGCGTACCAGGCCGTCAGGTACGCGATCGGCAGCGCTGCCGCCTCGCTCGCCGACAGCTCCGGCGGCCGCGGCAGCACCAGCGCCGCCGGCGTGGTGACGTGGGACGCCAGCGCTCCCCTCGCCAGCGCGATCACCGCATCTCCCACCGCCAAGCCGCTGACGCCCTCACCCACGGCCACGATGCGCCCGGCGCACTCGCCTCCGAGCACCGGCCGCGCTTCGCTCACCCCTGGCAGCTCCTCGGCCACCCTGCCTCTCGCCAGCAGCACGTCGAGGAAGCTCAGCCCCGCCGCCTCCACGGCGATTTCCACCTCGCCCGGGCCGGGAGAGCGCCGCGCCATGGCGCGGAGCACCAGCGAATCCAGCTCGCCCGGTTCGTCGATCTCCAGCCGGAAAGGCCGCTGCCCCGCCGGCTCGAGCCGCTCGCGGCGCTCGGCCTCGGGCGCTCGGCGCACGAGCCGCGCGACGCGCCGCTCTCCGCCATGCAACGCCACTTCTTCCTCGGCGTCACCGGCCAAGAGCTCGGCCAGGAGCGCATCCACCTCCCCAGCAGGCCGGGCTGGATCGAGGTCGACGCGGCAGCAGCGCAGCTCCGCGTGCTCGGTGGCGATCACGCGACCGAGCCCGAGGAGCGGCCCCTGCATCACGGAGACGGCGCCGGCGCCCGTGGCCTGCGCGCCGCGCGTCACGAGCCACAGCCTCGGCGTGTCGCGGTACTTCATCGCCGTCAGCGCCTGCACCGTCGCGAGCACGCTGTCGCAGCCGCACGCCAGCGCGGCCTCCACCGCCCCGGCATCCAGCGCGTCGCCGCCGTCGAGGCTGCCGAGGTGCACGGCCGCCGTCGGCGCCTGCCCGCCGAACGCATCCCCCAGCGCCGCGCGCAGGCTGGTCGCGCTGCTGTCGCCGGCGGCGGCGTGCTCGACGGCGTGCCCCGCGGCTTGCAGCGCCGAGCGCAGCGCGGCCCCGAGCCCGCCGCCCTCGCCCAGCAGCAGCCATCGTCCAGCCGTCAGCCTGGGCTCGGGGGCGACCGCGCGCTCCCAGTCGAGCTCCAGGAACCAATCGTCCTCGTCCCGCCGAGCGGAGCTCTCCGCCAGGCGCTGCGCCACCAGCCCGGAGAGCTCCGCCACCACTGCGCCGGTGCCGTCCACGATCTGCAGATCCGCGCTCCTCCGGTCGGGAGACTGGACCTCATCGCGCGCGACCCGCGCATGGCACCACAGCTCGCCCGTGGGCCGCCGCAACAGCCGCAGCGAGCCCACCTCCACTGGCACCCACGGCGCTGTCTCGCCCGGCGACACACCGACCATCACGTGCAAGCACGCCCCCAGCAGCGCCGGGTGCACCTGGTACGCCGCCGCCGAGCCGGCGGCCTCGGGCAGCCGCACCCGCCCCAGCGCCTCGCCCTCTCCTCGCCACAGCTCCACCAGGCCCTGGAACGCCGGACCGACCGCATGCCCCATCCCACGGAGAGCCGCGTAGAGGGCCGCCGCGGGCGCATGGGCCTTGAGCCGGGCGCGTAGGGCGTCGAGCTCCACCCGCGCCGAGACCTCGGTGCGCTCGGCCCGTTGCAGCGTCCCGCGGCAATGCACCCGCCATGAGGCGGTGTCAGCGCCTGGCGCGCGGCTCGCCACCTGCAACCGCAGCCGCCCCGGTCGCTCCTCGGTGGTCACCACCTGCACCGGCACCGCAGCCTCGTCCGCGAACGCCAGCGCCTGCGCCAGCACCACGCCCGTCAGCTCCAGCGGGCCCTCGCCCACCGCCTCGGCCCCGCAAGCCAGCGCCATCTCCAGGTAGCCCGCGGCAGGAAACACCGCCGTCCCCTGCACTCGGTGGTCGCCGATCCACGGCAACCGCTGGAGGTCCAGCGTCGTCTCCCACAGGCGCATGCTCGCTTGCGTCGACACCGTCTGGACTTCGCCCAGCAACGGGTGTCCCCCCGCAGGAGCACGGCGACCGCGGCCCGCCGCGCCCTCGGCTGGCCCCCCGATCCAGTACCGCTCGCGCTGCCACGGATAGGTGGGTAGCTGCACCCGCCGGCCGCCCGAGGGGAAGATGCCTGCCCACACGATCCTCCCGCCCGAGGACCAGAGGCTGCCCAGGGCCTCCATCACGCTGGCCGTCTCGTCGAGCTCGGCGTGCAACGACGCAACCAGCGCAGGCCTTGCGCCGGGGAGGCAAAACGGAACAAGGCCAAGCAGCGTCGGCCTGGGGCCCACCTCGACGAACGTGGTTGCGCCAGCCTCGTGCAGCGCCTTCACGCCGTCGGCGAAGCGCACCACCTCGCGCACGTGACGCACCCAGTAGTCCGGCGTGCTCACCACGTCCGTGCTCAGCTCTCCGCTCAGGTTGCTGACCAGCGGCAGCGACGGCCGATGATAGACGACCGACTCGGCGACGCTCCTGAACGCGTCCAGCATCGGCTCCATCAGCGGCGAGTGGAACGCGTGCGAGACGGTCAACGCCTTGGTGCGCACCCCGCGCTCCGAGAACCCAGAGGCGATCTCCCTCACCGCCTCCTCCGCTCCCGCGATCACCACCTGTTCCGGTCCGTTCACCGCCGCTATCGACACCGATGCGGCGTGCGGCCCCACCGCCGCCAGAACTTCCACCTCCGGCGCCGCTATCGACACCATCGCTCCGCCCGACGGCAAGGCCTGCATCAGCCGCCCACGCGCTGCCACCAGCCGCACCGCATCCTCGAGCGTCAGCACCCCCGCCACGCACGCGGCCACGAGCTCTCCGATGCTGTGGCCCGCCACAAGCTCCGGCTCGACTCCCCACGAGCGCCACAGCGCACAGAGCGCATATTCCAGCGTGAACAGCGCAGGTTGCGTGTACCCCGTCTGGTCGAGCAGGCCTGCCTCCGCGCTGCCCTTCTCCGACCACATCACCTCGCGCAGCGGACGCGAGAGCTCCTTATCGAACAGCCCCACGCACCGCTCGAACGCTTCCCGGAACGCAGGCCACGCCTCGTACAGCCCCCGCCCCATCCCAGCTACCTGCGCCCCCTGCCCGGTGAACAAGAATGCCACCTTGCCCCGCGAGGCCGATATCACACCGCGCGCCGCCCCCGCCGGCGTCTGCCCCTCTGCCGCTGCTCGGAGCGCCTCCACGAGCGCCTCACGCGAGCTCGCCACCACCGACAGCCGGTGCTCCATCGCGCTGCGCGTCGTCGCCAGGCTGAAGGCCACGTCGCCCAACGCGATCTCGGGGTGCGCTTCCAGGTGCTCCCGCAGCCGCCCCGCCTGCGCCTCCAGCGCCGCCGCGCTCTTTGCCGACAGCACGAACAGCTCTGCCGACCGCTCCGGCATGGGCGGCGCGGGCTCCACGAACGGCGCCTCCTCCAGCACCACATGCGCGTTGGCCCCGCTGATCCCGAACGAGCTCACCCCCGCCCGCCGCGGCGCTCCGTTTCTCGGCCACTCCACCGCCTCCGACGCCACCTTCACCGGCAGCTCCGACCACGGGATGTGCGGGCTCGGCGCCTCGAAGTGCAGGCTCCGCGGGATGCGCCCGTGCTCCAGCGCCAGCGCCACCTTCACGATGCCCGCGACGCCCGCCGCTGCCTGGGTGTGTCCCAGGTTGGACTTCACCGACCCGATCACCACCGGCCGGTCCGGCGCACGCCCCTCTCGCAGCACCGCGCCCAGCGCCTGCACCTCGATCGGGTCGCCCAGCGTCGTGCCCGTGCCGTGGCATTCGACGTAGTCCACCTCGGCCGGGCTCACCCTCGCCTGCTGCAGCGCTCGGCGGATCACCTCTTGCTGCGACGGCCCGTTGGGCGCCGTCAGCCCGTTGCTGCGCCCGTCCTGGTTGACCGCCGAGCCCCGGATCACCGCTAGCACCCGGTCGCCGTCGCGCTGCGCGTCGCTCAGCCGCTTGAGCACCAGCATGCCGCAGCCTTCGCTCCACCCCACCCCGTCCGCCGCCGCCGCGAAGCTCTTGCACCGCCCATCCGGAGAGAGCCCCCGCAGCCGGCTGAACTCCACGAACGCGTTCGGCGTCAGCATCAGCGCCACCCCGCCGGCCAGCGCCACCGAGCACTCGCCCTGACGCAACGCCTGGCAGGCCAGGTGCACCGTCACCAGCGACGACGAGCACGCCGTGTCCACCGTCATGCTCGGCCCCTTCAGCCCAAGCACGTACGAGATCCGGCCCGACGCAACGCTGGCGGTGGTGCCGGTGGCGATGTAGCCATCGAGCGACTCGAGGCCGCCGCCGAGCGTGGCGTACTCCTGGTAGGTGTGCCCCACGAACACGCCGGTGTCGCTGCCCATCAGCCGCTCGGGGGAGAGCCCCGCGCGCTCCAGCGCCTCCCAGCTCGTCTCCAGCAGCAACCGCTGCTGCGGGTCCATCGCCGCCGCCTCCCGCGGCGAGATCCCGAAGAAGCCCGGGTCGAACCGATCGATGTCCGCGACGAAGCCCCCCGAGCGCGTCATCATCTTGCCTGGCGCGTCCGGATCCGGGTCGTAGAGCGCGTCGATGTCCCACCGCGCCCGCGGCACCTCGGTGACGGCGTCGATGCCCTCGTCGAGCAGACGCCAGAACGACTCCGCGCCCGTCACACCGCCCGGGAAGCGGCAACCCATGCCCACGATCGCAATCGGCTCGTCCAGCGCGACCTGCGGCTGCGGCGATGCCTTGGCCGGCGTCGTGCTCGGCTCGGTTACGGTAAGGACCTCGTCGAGCAGCCAGCGCGTGAGCGCGTCCACCGTCGGGTAATCGAACGCCAGCGTCGCCGGCAACGTCGCGCCCACCCGCCGACCGAGCGCATTGCGCAGCTGCACCGCCGTCAGCGAGTCGAGCCCGAGCTCCTGCAGCGGACGGTCGTACGGCACCGCGCTCGCCGCGCTCAGCGACAACGCCCGCGCCACCTCGGCCTGCACCGCCGCACGCACCTCCTCCGCGCGGCGCTCTGCGGGCAGCGCCGCAAGCCGCGCTGCCCACGTCCCCTGCGCGCTGGCCGCTGCGCGCGCCGCCGGCGCCCGCACGAGCGCCCGCCACACCGGCGGCACCGCCGCGCCCAGCGCGCGACCCACCGCCGGCAGGTCGAGCTGCACCACCCCGAGATGCGCCTCGGGCCGCGACAGCGCATGCCCGAACAGCGCGACGCCCTCTCCAGCCGTCAGCGCCCTCATCCCCTGCCGCGAAAGGCGCGCCTGCTGCGCTGCACCCAGCCCCGACGCCATGCCCCCTTCAGACCACGCGCCCCACGCAAGGCTCTGCGCCGGCAGTCCCTGCGCGCGACGGTGCGCCGCGAGCGCATCCAGGAAGCTGTTCGCCGCTGCGTAGTTGCTCTGACCCGATGCGCCCAGCAGCCCTGACAGCGACGAGAAGAGCACGAAGAACTCCAGCTCCTGCCCCTGCGTCAGCTCGTGCACGTTCCACGCGCCAGCCACCTTCGGCGACAGCACCCGCGCGAACCGCTCGGCGCTCTGCTCCGCAATCACCCCGTCGTCGAGCACACCGGCCGCGTGAACCACGCCCCGCAGCGGCCACGCCGGCGGGATCGCTTCGACCACCGCTCTCAGACCCTCCCGGTCGGCCACGTCCACCGCTGCCACCGTCACACGCGCGCCCAGCGCTTCCAGCTCCGCCACCGCCTCGACCGCGCCGGGCGTCTCCACGCCCCTCCGGCCGGTGAGCACCACGTGCGCAACGCCTTCGCCGGCCAGCCACCGCGCCACGTGCAGCCCCAGCGCTCCAAGGCCGCCGGTCACCAGGATGGTGCCCTGGGGGACGAGGGGGATCCGTGGCGCGCTGGCCATCGCTGCAGCCCGCACCAGCCGAGCCGCATGCCGGCGGCCGCCGCGCCAGGCGACCTGGTCCTCGCCATCACTCGCCAGGAGCTCCTGCACCAGCGCATCCAGAGCCCCGGCGCCTGGCGAGAGATCCACCAGCACGCAGCCGAACTCTGGATACTCCTGCATCACGGTCCGACCCAGGCCCCACACCGGTGCCGTGGCGGCCTCCACCGCATCACCCGCCTCGACAGCCACCGCACCGGCCGTCACCCACCACAGGCGCACCGGCGCACGCCCTTGCAGCGCCTGCACCACCGCGAGGCCTTCGATCGCCACACGTTGCGCCGCCGCAGGCACCTCTTCCGCCGCCCCGGCCTCCCACAAGCAGACCACCCCAGCGACCGACGACATCTCCGCCAGCGCCGTTGCCAGGTCGGAAGGCTCGGTCAGCACGCTGGCTCCCAGCCGCGCCACCAGCGCTGCCGCCGTACCCGACCCGGCTGCGGCCACCACCACCCAGCTCCCGTCGCGCCGCGCCGCGGCCGCGTCGGGCAGCAATGCTTCCCGCCACTCCAGCCGATAGAACACCTCGGCCGGCGCCTGCGTGCTCGCTCGTCGCAAGGTCTGCCGGTCTGCGCGCTGGAATCGCAGCTCGGTCAACTCGGCCACCACGGCGCCGACTGCATCCGCCAGCGTCACGTCGGCCACCCCATCCTGGCCGCCACGGAGCCGCGCATGCACCCAGGCCGCCTCCGCGCCGGGCTGGTGGACGGCATAGGCGCCCACCTCGGACGGCAGCAAGAGCGCCTCTGCTTCGGACGCGAGCATCGCTGCCATCGCCACCCGAGAAGCGGCGTCGAGCAGCACAGGGTGCACACCGTATCCCTCGGCCCGAGCGATCTCGGGCAACACCACCTCGGCGAGCGCCTCGCCTTCGCCGCGCCACAAGGAGCGCAGCCCCTGGAAGGCAGCGCCACAGGCAAGGCCCGCCTCGGCGAGGCTCGAGAAAAGCGCGCCCACCTCCAGCACCTCGACGCACCGGGCCTGCACCCCTGCGAGATCCAGCGCCGCCGGCCGCGCCGGCACGTCCGTCGAATCCACGCTCGCTGTCGCGTGCTGCGTCCAGCCTGCCCCTTCGGCCGGGCTGCTGTACACCGCCGCGCTCACCGCCCCCTCTGCCGTCTCCGAGAGCACCACCTGGACGCGGCGTGCACCCTTGTCCGGCAGCACCAGCGGCGCCTCCAGCACTAGCCCCCTCACGCGAGGAGCTTCCATCGACCCGTGCGCCGCCGCTGCCCTCACAAGCTCCGCCACGGCCACGCCAGGCACCACCACCTGCCCGGCCACACGGTGGTCTCCGAGCCATCGATGCTTGTCCAGCCCCACCACCGCCTCGAACACCGCCCGCGTGCCCGCCACCGCAACCTTCACCCCCAGCAGTGGGTGCCCCGTCGCCTCTCCTGCTCGGGCCTCCACCGCTCCGGCCTGCTCGAGCCAGTACCGCTCACGCTGCCATGGATAGGTCGGCAGCGATACACGCCTCCCTCCGGACGCAAACACTCCGCCCCAGCGCACAGCGCCCCCGGCGGCCCATACCCCGCCCAGCCCCTCCAGCGCGCTCGCGCGCTCTTCGCGGCCAGCGCGCAACGACGCCACAAGCACCGGATGCGCTTCCGACACGATCCCTGGCACAAGACCCAGCAGCGTCGCCTTCGGACCGACCTCAACGAATATCCCGGCTCCCGCCTCGTGCAGCGCCTTCACGCCGTCGGCGAAGCGCACCGCCTCGCGCACGTGACGCACCCAGTACTCCGCGCTCGCTATCTCGGGCCCGGCCACTTCGCCCGTCACGTTCGACACCACGGGACGGTCTGGCGCTCGGTATGCCACCGACTCGGCGACGCTCCTGAACGCGTCCAGCATCGGCTCCATCAGCGGCGAGTGGAACGCGTGCGAGACGGTCAACGCCTTGGTGCGCACCCCGCGCTCCGAGAAGGCAGAGGCGATCTCCCTCACCGCCTCCTCCGCTCCCGCGATCACCACCTGTTCCGGTCCGTTCACCGCCGCTATCGACACCGATGCCGCGTGCGGCCCCACCGCCGCCAGAACTTCCACCTCCGGCGCCGCTATCGACACCATCGCTCCGCCCGACGGCAAGGCCTGCATCAGCCGCCCACGCGCTGCCACCAGCCGCACCGCATCCTCGAGCGTCAACACCCCCGCCACGCACGCGGCCACGAGCTCTCCGATGCTGTGGCCCGCCACAAGCTCCGGCTCCACTCCCCACGAGCGCCACAGCGCACAGAGCGCATATTCCAGCGTGAACAGCGCAGGTTGCGTGTACCCCGTCTGGTCGAGCAGGCCTGCCTCCGCGCTCCCCTTCTCCGACCACATCACCTCGCGCAGCGGGCGCGAAAGCTCCTTATCGAACAGCCCCACGCACCGCTCGAATGCTTCCCGGAACGCAGGCCACGCCTCGTACAGCCCCCGCCCCATCCCAGCTACCTGCGCACCCTGCCCGGTGAACAGGAAGGCCACCTTGCCCCACGACGCCGACATCACACCGCGCGCCGCCCCCGCCGGCGTCTGCCCCTGCACTGCCGCTTCCAGCGCCGAAAGCAGCCCCTCGCGCGAGCTCGCCACCACCGACAGCCGGTGCTCCATCGCGCTGCGCGTCGTCGCCAGGCTGAAGGCCACGTCGCCCAGCCCCTGCTCCGGATGGCTCTCCAGGTGCTCCCGCAGCCGCCCCGCCTGCGCCTCCAGCGCCCCCGCGCTCCTGGCCGACAGCACGAACAGCTCTGCCGACCGCTCCGGCGCCGCCGGCGCGAGTTCCACCGCCGGCGCCTCCTCCAGCACCACATGCGCGTTGGTCCCGCTGATCCCGAACGAGCTCACCCCCGCCCGCCGCGGCGCTCCGTTTCTCGGCCACTCCACCGCCTCCGACGCCACCTTCACCGGCAGCTCCGACCACGGGATGTGCGGGCTCGGCGCCTCGAAGTGCAGGCTCCGCGGGATGCGCCCATGCTCCAGCGCCAGCGCCACCTTCACGATGCCCGCCACGCCCGCCGCTGCCTGGGTGTGTCCCAGGTTGGACTTCACCGACCCGATCACCACCGGGCGGTCCGGCGCACGCCCCTCTCGCAGCACCGCGCCCAGCGCCTGCACCTCGATCGGGTCGCCCAGCGTCGTGCCCGTGCCGTGGCATTCGACGTAGTCCACCTCGGCCGGGCTCACCCTCGCCTGCTGCAATGCTCGGCGGATCACCTCTTGCTGCGACGGCCCGTTGGGCGCCGTCAGCCCGTTGCTGCGCCCGTCCTGGTTGACCGCCGAGCCCCGGATCACCGCTAGCACCCGGTCGCCGTCGCGCTGCGCGTCGCTCAGCCGCTTGAGCACCAGCATGCCGCAGCCTTCGCTCCACCCCACCCCGTCCGCCGCCGCCGCGAAGCTCTTGCACCGCCCATCCGGAGAGAGCCCCCGCAGCCGGCTGAACTCCACGAAGGAAGCCGGCGTGAGCATCAGCGCCACCCCGCCGGCCAGCGCCACCGAGCACTCGCCCTGACGCAACGCCTGGCAGGCCAGGTGCACCGTCACCAGCGACGACGAGCACGCCGTGTCCACCGTCATGCTCGGCCCCTTCAGCCCCATCACGTACGAGATCCGGCCCGACGCAACGCTGGCCGCAGCGCCCGTGCCGACATGGCCGTCGAGCGACTCGAGGCCGCCGCCGAGCGTGGCGTATTCCTGGTACATGTGCCCCACGAACACGCTGGTGTCGCTGCCCATCAGCCGCTCGGGGGAGAGCCCCGCGCGCTCCAGCGCCTCCCAGCTCGTCTCCAGCAGCAGCCGCTGCTGCGGGTCCATCGCCGCCGCCTCCCGCGGCGAGATCCCGAAGAAGCCCGGGTCGAATTGATCGATGTCCGCGAGGAAGCCGCCCAAGCGCGTCATCATCTTGCCCGGCGCGTCCGGGTCCGGGTCGTAGAGCGCGTCGATGTCCCACCGCGCCCGCGGCACCTCGGTGACGGCGTCGATGCCCTCGTCGAGCAGCCGCCAGAACGACTCCGGATCGCTCACCCCACCGGGGAAGCGGCAACCCATGCCCACGATCGCGATCGGCTCGTCGAGCGCGACCTGCGGCTGCGGCGATGCCTTGGCCGGCGTCGCGCTCGGCTCGGTCACGGCAAGGACCTCGTCGAGCAGCCAGCGCGTGAGCGCGTCCACCGTCGGGTAATCGAACGCCAGCGTCGCGGGCAGCGTCGCGCCCACCCGCCGCCCGAGCGCATTGCGCAGCTCCACCGCCATCAGCGAATCGAGCCCGAGCTCCTGCAGCGGACGGTCGTACGGCACCGCGCTCAGCGACAGCACCCGCGCCACCTCGGCCTGCACGGCCGCACGCACCTCCTCCGCGCGGCGCTCTGCGGGCAGCGCCGCAAGCCGCGCTGCCCATGTCCCCCCCTGCGCGCTGGCCGCTGCGCGCGCCGCCGGCGCCCGCACGAGCGCCCGCCACACCGGCGGCACCGCCGCGCCCAGCGCGCGACCCACCGCCGGCAGGTCGAGCTGCACCACCCCGAGATGCGCCTCGGGCCGCGACAGCGCATGCCCGAACAGCGCGACGCCCTCTCCAGCCGTCAGCGCCCTCATCCCCTGCCGCGAAAGGCGCGCCTGCTGCGCTGCACCCAGCCCCGACGCCATGCCCCCTTCGGACCACGCGCCCCACGCAAGGCTCTGCGCCGGCAGTCCCTGCGCGCGACGGTGCGCCGCGAGCGCATCCAGGAAGCTGTTCGCCGCTGCGTAGTTGCTCTGGCCCGATGCGCCCAGCAGCCCTGACAGCGACGAGAAGAGCACGAAGAACTCCAGCTCCTGCCCCTGCGTCAGCTCGTGCACGTTCCACGCGCCAGCCACCTTCGGCGACAGCACCCGTGCGAACCGCTCGGCGCTCTGCTCCGCAATCACCCCGTCGTCGAGCACACCGGCCGCGTGCACCACCCCTCGCAGCGGCAGCTCCGACGGGATCGCTTCGACCACCGCTCTCAGCCCCTCCCGGTCGGCCACGTCCACCGCTGCCACCGTCACACGCGCGCCCAGCGCTTCCAGCTCCGCCACCGCCTCGACCGCGCCGGGCGTCTCCACGCCCCGCCGGCCGGTGAGCACCACGTGCGCAACGCCTTCGCCGGCCAGCCACCGCGCCACGTGCAGCCCCAGCGCTCCAAGGCCGCCGGTCACCAGGACGGTGCATGCAGCGGGAAGCGAGCCCCGCGACTCGGTCGCCGTCGCGGTCGCTCGCGAAAGCCGCGCCACGCGCCGGCCACCGGCCCGCCACGCCACCTGATTTTCCCCGTCGCGCGCGTACAGCTCACGCTCCAGGGCCTCGATGGCTCCGGCGCCAGGCGCGAGGTCGACCAAGGTGCAGCCGAGCTCCGGGTGCTCCTGCATCACGGTCCGACCCAGGCCCCACACCGGTGCCGTGGCGGCCTCCACCGCATCACCCGCCTCGACGGCCACCGCACCGGCCGTCACCCACCACAGGCGCACCGGCGCACGCCCTTGCAGCGCCTGCACCACCGCGAGGCCTTCGATCGCCACACGTTGCGCCGCCGCAGGCACCTCTTCCGCCGCCCCGGCCTCCCACAGGCAGACCACGCCAGCCGACGACACCCCCGCGAGCACCGCCTCGAGGCCGGCGGGCTCGGTCACGACACAACCACCGAGCCGCGTCGCCAGCGCCCCGGCGGTCTTCGAGCCAGGCGCCGCCACCACGACCCAGCTCCCCTCGGACCGTGCCCCAGGGGCGTCCGGCAACGGCGCGTCGGACCAGTCGAGCCGGTACAAGGCTCCGGACAGGGCGGCCGAGTCCGATCGAAGGAACGCCTCCCGCGGCGCGCGGCGGTAGACAAAGCCCTCCACCTCGGCGATCACGCCGCCGTCCTCGGCCACGAGGGCGAAGTCCGAGATACCGGCCGCGTGCGGCCGCGGGGCACCGACGCAGCGGACGTTGCCGACCGGCGAACGCCACCACCGCAGCTGCTCCACGGCGAAAGGCAGCCAGGGCGTGCTGTCCGCCAGCTCGCTCAGCATCGCGAGCATGCTCACGGCGAAGCCGTTGTCCAGCAGGGTCGGGTGCAGCGGCGCCGCGTCGTGGGCGCTCGGGTAGGTCGGCACGAGCGTGGCCAGCGAGACCCCCGCGCCGGCGCGCGCGTCCTGCATCCATCGCCACAGCGGACCCCAGCCAACCTGCAACGCCGACAGCCTGTCGAGCACCGCCGCTCCATCGACGGCACGCGTCGGGCCCCGCTCCAGCCCCTCGAGCCGCGGCAGCGCGGAAGGGGCGAAGTCCGTCGGCTGCACGCGGCCCCGGGCGTGGGTCGTCCAGCGACGCTCCGTCTCCGGGCCTGCCCACGTCGCCAGCTCGAACCGATGGCCGTGCCCATCCGCTTCCGGGGTGAGCACCGCGTGCAGCTCCACCTCCTGGCCTGGCTCCAGCGCGATGGCTCGCAGGAACTCGACGCCGCCCACCTCGATGGCGCGATCAGGCCAGCGCTCGGCAGCGATGCTGAGGATCACCGTGATGTAGAAGGCTCCGGGCACCACCACCTTGCCGAAGACGACGTGGTCTCCCAGGAACGGCTGATGCCCCGGGCCGACCGGGAGCACGTGGTGAAGCACGGCGCCCGGCATTCGCACGCCGACGCCGGCCAGCGGCCAGCGGCCGGAGGTGCCCGCAGGCAACGCGCCACGCGGGCTCGGGTCCACCCAGAGCCGCTCGCGCTGCCAGGGATAGGTGGGCAGATCCACGCGGCGCGCCCCCCGGAAGAACACGCCCTTCCAGTCGGTCGAGCCTCCCCGGACATGCAGGCTCCCCAGCGCCGCAAGGATTGCTTCGGGCTCTGGACGATCGACCCGCAGCGAGGGCACCAGGGTCGCGTCCGTCGCTCCAAGGCAGGCCGGCACGAGCCCCAGCAGCGTCGGCTTCGGCCCCACCTCCACGAACGTGCCCGCCCCGGCCTCGTGCAGCGCCCTCACGCCGTCCGCGAAGCGAACCGCCTCTCGCACGTGGCGCACCCAGTAGCCCGGCGCCGTCACCTCGTCGGTCGCGGGCTTCCCGCTCAGGTTGCTCACGAGCGCCAGCGTCGGCCGCGCATACGTCACAGACTCGGCCACGCGCCCGAACGCCTCCAGCATCGGCTCCATGAGCGGCGAGTGGAACGCGTGCGACACGCGGAGCGGCCTGGTGCGAGCCCCGCGCGCCGCGAGCGCCGCGGCGATCGCGTGGACGGCCTCCTCCGCGCCGGCGAGCACGACCTGCTCCGGCCCATTGACCGCCGCGATCGACACCGCCGCGGCGTGCGGCCCCACCGCGGCCGCCACCTCCGCCTCGGGCGCCGCAATCGACACCATCGCCCCGCCGGACGGCAGCGCTTGCATCAGCCGCCCGCGCGCGGCCACGAGCCGCGCCGCATCATCGAGCGAGAACACCCCCGCCACGCACGCGGCCACGATCTCGCCGACGCTGTGGCCGGCGACCAGCTCCGGCGCCACGCCCCACGACCGCCACAGCGCCCACAGCGCGTACTCGAGCGTGAAAAGCGCCGGCTGCGTGTACGCCGTCTGGTCGAGCAACGCGGCCTCGACGCTCCCCGGCTCGGCCCACATCACGTCGCGCAGCGGCCGATCGAGCTCCCGATCGAACAGCGAGACGCACCTGTCGAACGCCTCGCGGAACGCCGGCCACGCCGCGTGCAACCCCCGGCCCATGCCCGGCGTCTGCGCTCCCTGCCCCGTGAACAGGAAGGCCAGCTTGCCGCGCGAGGCGGCGGCCAGGCCGCGCGCCGCGCCCTGCGGCGTCTGCCCCTGCGCGGCCGCTGCCAGCGCCAGCATCAGCCCCTCGCGCGAGCCCACGGCCACGGCGAGGCGGTGCACCATCGGGCTGCGCGTCGTCGCCAGGCTGAACGCCACGTCCCCGAACCCCAGCTGCGGGTGGCTCTCCAGGTGATCCCGCAGGCGCGCCGCCTGCGCATCCAGCGCCGCCGCGCTCTTCGCCGACAGCACCACGAGCTCCGCCGCGCGCTCCGGCGCGGGCGGCGCGGGCTCGGCCGCCGGCGCCTCCTCCAGTACCACGTGCGCGTTGGTGCCGCCGAGCCCGAACGCGCTCACGCCGGCCCGCCGCGGCCGCTCGCTCCGCGGCCACGGCACCGCCTCGCGAGGCACCGCCACCGGGAGGCTCTCCCAGGGCACGAGCGGGTTGAGCTCCCCGAGCTCCGGCTGGGCCGGGATCTGCTCCTGTCCGAGCGAAAGGAGCACCTTGAGCACGCCGGCCATGCCCGCCGCGGCCTCCAGGTGTCCGAGGTTGGCCTTGGCCGCTCCGATCCAGACCGGTCGATCCGCAGCGCGGCGCTGCCCGTACACCGCTCCCACCGCCTGGACCTCGATCGGGTCGCCGAGCGCCGTCCCCGTGCCGTGGCACTCCACGAGATCGACCTCGCCTGGAGCCACCCCGGCCTGCATCAGCGCCTTGCGCAGCACGGCCTGCTGCGCAGGGCCGTTGGGCACCGTGAGCCCGCTGCTCGGGCCGTCGTGGTTGACCGCTGAGCCGCGGATCACGCCCAGGATGCGGTCGCCGTCGCGCTGCGCGTCACGGAGCCGCTTGAGCACCACCACCGCGCAGCCCTCCGCGCGCGCGAAGCCGTCGGCGGCCGCCGAGAACGTCTTGCACCGCCCCTCGGGCGAGAGCGCACGCAAGCGCGAGAGCGCCACGAAGTTCTCCGCCGAGAGCATCGTGTTGACCCCGCCTACCAGGGCCTGGTCGCACTCGCCGAGGCGCAGGCTCTGGCAGCCCAGGTGCAGCGCCACCAGCGACGACGAGCACGCCGTGTCCACCGCGAGGCTCGGGCCGTGCAAGCCCAGGAAGAACGACAGCCGCCCCGCGGCGATGCTGCTCATGTTGCCGGTGACGCCGTACGTGCTCAGCTCGTCGGCGCGGTCCTGCAGCCGCGCGGCGTACTCGTTGGGCCCCATGCCCACGAACACGCCCGTGGGGCTCTCCCGCAGCGCCGCCGGGTCCTGGCCTGCGTGCTCGAGCGCCTCCCAGCTCACCTCCAGCAGCAGCCGCTGCTGCGGGTCGAGGCTCATCGCCTCCCGGGGCGAGATGCGGAAGAACCCCGCATCGAACGACTCCACCTGGCGCAAGAAGCCGCCCTTGGCCACGTAGGTCCGGCCTTTCGCCTCCGGGTCGGGGTCGTACCAGTCCGCCACCCTCCAGCGGCTGGCCGGGACCTCGGTGGTAGCCACCACGCCCTCGGCCAGCAGCTGCCAGTACGCCGCCAGGTCCTCGGCCCCACCCGGGAAGCGACAGGAGGCTCCCACGATGGCGACGGGCTCGTCCACCTCCGCCGACCGGGCGCTCTGCACCTCGGCCCGCTCCTGCAGATCCAGCACGTCGGTGAGCAAATGCGTGACCAGCCGGTCCACCGAGGGGTGGTCGAAGGCCAGCGTCGCCGACAGGCTCACGCCCAGCTCGCCCTGGAGCTGGTTGCGGATCTGCACCGCCATCAGCGAGTCGAGGCCCTGCTCGTTGAACCCCTGCCCGGCGTCGAGGGCGCTCGGATCCAGGAAGCCGAGCACCCGCGCGACGACCCCGCGGACGAGCTCCTGCAGCGCCGCGCGGGCCTCCGCGACGGACAGGCCACGCCAGTTCCGGCTCGCGGCCGCCGGAGGGGACGACGCGCTGCGGTCCTCCTCCGCGATCAGGGCCGAGAGCAGGTTGCGCCGCCCGCGCGCGGCGTACACCGGCGCGAAGCGCTCCCAGTTCATGCGCGTCACCGTGCGCTGGATCGCGCCGGTCCCCAGCAGGCGCGAGAGCGCCGACAGGGCCGGCGCCGTGGACATGGGCAGGACCCCGATGTCACCCAGGCGAGCCCGAGCCGCCGCATCCCCCATGCCCCCCTCGGCCCACAGGCCCCACGCGATGCTCAACGCGGGCAACGACTGCGCGCGGCGCTGGTGCGCCAGACCGTCGAGGAAGGCATTCGCCGCCGCATAGGCGCCCTGGCCATGGCCCCCCCACACCGCCGCGCCCGACGAAAAGAGCACGAACAGGTCCAGCGGCCGATCCTGCAGCAGCCGGTGCAGCACCCAGCTTCCATCCACCTTGGGCCGCAGCACTGACGAGAGCAGCGCCTCATCGGTCTCCACCAGCGGACGTAGGGCGCCAAGCCCGGCGGCGTGCACGACGCCGCGCAGCGACGGCTCGGCCGAAAGCACCAGCGCGGTCATCGCCTCCGCGTCGGCCACGTCCACCGCCGCCACGGTCACCCGCGCTCCCTGCGCCTCCAGCGCCTCGATGGCCGCGATGCGCGCCCGCACCTCCTCGAGTTGCTCCCCGCCCCACGCCGCCCGGTCGGGCAGACCGTGCCGGCTGGTCAGCACCAGGTGCCGCGCTCCCTGGTCGACCAGCCACCGCGCCACGGCCAGGCCCAGGGCACCCACCCCACCCGTCACCAGGTAGCTCCCCTCTGCGGACAGCGACACCGGCGCCGCTTCCCCCTCCGGCGGAGCGCCCACGAGCCGCGCTGCGTGCCGGCGCCCGCCGCGGAAGGCGAGCTGATCCTCCGTGTCCGGCGCGAGGAGCTCGTCCACGAGGGCTTCGACCTCGCCCGGGCTTCCCTCGGGATCCAGGTCCACGAGCCCGCCCCAGGCCCCGGGGTTCTCGAGCGCCGCCACCCGTCCGAGGCCCCACAGCGCTGCCTGACAGGGAGCTACCTCCCGCTCGCCGCCCAGGGTGCACGCACCGCGGGTCACCACCCACAGCCGCGCCGAGCACGCTCCGGTGCCCAGCGCCTGCATCAACGCGAGCACGGGCGCCGTGGCATGCTGGGTCGCCGCGCCGACGTCGCCTGCCGTCGCGCTGGCCGCCACGACGGCCTCCAGGCCCCACAGGTAGAGCACCCCCTGCCAGTCGTCCTGGCCCGCGACCGCCTTGCCCACCTGCTCGGCCATCGTCGAGATCTCGGCCGGCGCATGGAGCACGGCGCACGAGCCCCCCCGCGACGAGAGCGCCGCCGCGGCGGCCTCTCCGATGCCGTCCCTGTCGGCCAGCACCAGCCAGCGCCCGGCCTCGGCATGCGGCACGCTCGCGGGAGCGCGGGACACCTCGGGCCAGTCCAACCGGTAGAACCAGTCGGCCAGGGCGCCTTCGGCAGCACGCCGGCGGCCGCCGGCAGGCGCGTCGATCCAGTACCTCCCCCGCTGCCACGCGTACGCCGGCAGCGGCACCCGCCGGCCACCTCCTGCGAACAGCCGCTCCCAGGCCACCGGCTGGCCTTGCGTCCACAGCGCGCCCAGCGATGCGAACAGCGCCGCACGCTCGTCCTGTCCCCGCCGCAAGGAGCCCACCGCGACGCCGCCGTGCGACGCCGCGCGCTGGATCTCCTCGACCGCCGGCGCCAGGATCGGATGCGGGCTCATCTCCACGAACAGCGCGTGACCGCCGTCGAGCAGCGCTTGCACCGCCTCGGCGAAGCGCACCGGCTGCCGCAGGTTGTCCGCCCAGTAGCGCGCCACGAGCTCCGGGCCTGTCACCGCCGCGCCCGTCACCGTCGAGCGCATCGGCACCGCCGCCGTCCGTGGGTGGATCCCGGAGAGCTCCGACAGCAGATCCTCGCGCAGCGGGTCCACCTGCGGGCTGTGGCTCGCCACGTCCACCTTCACCCGCCGGCAGAACACCCCCCTCGCTTCGAGCGCGGCCAGCACCTCCGCGAGCGCCGACGGCTCGCCCGCCACCACCGTCGAGCGCAGGCTGTTGCTCACCGCCACGCTCAGCCGGTCCTCGTGGCCGCGCAGCGCCGCCTCGGCCTCGGCCCACGACAGCTCGACCACGGCCATCTCGCCTTGACCGCTGATCCGCCGCAGGACGCGGCTGCGACGGCAGATGATCGCCACCGCATCCTCGAGCGACAGCGCCCCGGCCACGTGCGCTGCCGCCACTTCCCCCATGCTGTGCCCCACCACCGCGTCCGGCTCGACGCCCCACGAGCGCCACAGCGCCGAGAGCGCCACCTCCATCGCGAACAGCGCCGGCTGCACCACGTCGATGCGCCCGAGCTGGGAGTCCTCCTCGCCGGCCGCGAGCTCCGCGAGCAGCGACCAGCCCGCTTCCGCCTGGATGGCCTGGTCGCACGCCGACAGCGCCGCGCGGAACACCGGCTCTTCCTCCAGCAGCCTCTGGCCCATCCCCACCCACTGCGAGCCCTGGCCGGGGAAGACGAACACCACCCGCGCCGCCCCTTGCGTCGAGCAACGACCGCGCGCCGCGCCCGGCGGGGTCTGCTGCTGCGCCGCCAGATCCAGCGCCGCCCGCAGCCCTTCGCGCGACGTCGCCGTCACCGAGAGCCGGTGGTCCATCGCGGCGCGCGTCGCCGCCAGGCTGAACGCCACGTCCCGAAGCGCGAGCTCCGGGTGGCTCTCCACGTGATCGCGCAAGCGCGCCGCCTGCGCGGCGAGCGCCCCCGCGCTCCTCGCCGACAGCACGAAGAGCTCCGCGGAGCGCTCCGGCGCCGCGGGCGCCGGTTCCGCCGCCGGCGCTTCCCCGATCACCACGTGCGCGTTCGTGCCGCTCAGGCCGAACGAGCTCACGCCCGAGAGGCGTGGGCGCGCGCTCCGCGGCCATGCCACCGCCTCGCGCACCACCGCCACCGGCAGCGCATCCCACGGCAGGTGCGGATTGAGCTCGCCCAGCCCCGGCTGGGCCGGGATCTGCTCGCGCCCCAGCGAGAGGACCACCTTGAGCACCCCGGCCAGGCCTGCCGCCGGCTCCAGGTGCCCGAGGTTGGCCTTGACGGCCCCCAGCAAGAGCGGCCGCTCGGCGGGGCGCCCCTGCCCGTACACAGCTCCGAGCGCCTGCACCTCGATGGGATCCCCGAGCGCCGTCCCGGTCCCGTGGCATTCGACGAAGTCGACGTCGGCCGCAGCCACCCCCGCCTGCGCCAGCGCCTTGCGCAGCACCGCCTGCTGCGCTGGGCCGTTCGGCACGGTGAGCCCGCTGCTCGGACCATCGTGGTTGATCGCCGTGCCCCGGACGACCGCCAGGATCCGATCGCCGTCGCGCTGCGCGTCCGAGAGCCGCTTGAGCACCAGCACCGCGCACCCCTCGGCGCGCCCGTAGCCGTCGGCCTCGGCAGAGAACGTCTTGCACCGCCCGTCGGGCGAGAGCGCGCGCATGCGCGAGAGCGCAACGAAGCTCTGCGGCGAAACGAGCACGTTGACGCCGCCGACCAGGGCCCGATCGCACTCGCCGAGGCGCAGGCTCTGGCAGCCGAGGTGGAGCGCCACGAGCGACGACGAGCACGCGGTGTCCACGGCGAAGCTCGGGCCGTGGAGCCCGAGGAAGAACGACAGTCGCCCCGCCGTGAAGCTGAGGGCGTTGCCCGTCGCGCCGTACAGCGCCACCGCCTCGTCGAGGTGATTCTGCAGCCGCTCGGCATACTCGTTGGCGCCCATGCCCACGAAGACACCCGTGGCGCTCTCGCGCAGCGTCGTCGGGTCCTGGCCCGCGTGCTCGAGCGCCTCCCAGCTCACCTCCAGCAGCAGCCGCTGCTGCGGGTCGAGGCTCGTCGCCTCCCGGGGCGACATGCGGAAGAAGGCCGGATCGAACGTGTCCACCTCGCGCAAGAAGCCGCCCTTGGTCACGTAGGTGCGGCCCGGTGCGTCCGGGTCGGGGTCGTACCAGGCTGAAGGCTCCCACCGATCGGCCGGCACCTCCGTGGTCGCGATTTCCTCGCTGGCCAGCAGCTGCCAGAAGGCGTCCAGACCGTCGATCCCGCCAGGAAGGCGGCAGGCAGCGCCGATGATGGCGATCGGCTCGTCCGCCGCGACCAGCCGGGCCGCCTGCGCTTCGACGACCCGGTCCTCCAGATCCAGCACGTCCGCGAGCAGGTGCGAGACCAGCCGCTCGACCGTCGGATGGTCGAAGGCCACCGTGGCCGACAGCGGCACGCCCAGCTCGCCTTGCAGGCGCTTGCGGATCTGGACGGCCATCAGCGAGTCGAGCCCTTGCTCGGCAAAGCCCCGCCTCACGTCGAGCGCGGCCGGGCTCGCGAAGCCCAGCACCCCGGAGACGGTCCAGCCGACGAGCTCGATCAGCGCCGTGCGCGCCTCTGCGACCGACAGACCGCGCCAGCTCCGCGGAGCCTGTGGGGGTGCGGCTTCCGGAGCGCCGCGCAGCCGCTCCAGGAAGCGGCCGCGGCTCGTGACCGGCGAGTCGGCTGCCACGGCCTTCCGATCCAGCCGTGCGACGATACGCTGCGTCGCCCCCGTGCTCATCAGCCGCTCCATGGCCGACAGCGCCTGTGCGCCCTCCATGGCCAGCACGCCCGCAGCCTCCTGTCCCAGGCGCTGCGCCTGCGTGCCCATTCCTCCTTCCGCCCACAGCCCCCAGCCGATGCTCAACGCGGGCAGACCTCGGCCCCGGCGCACCACCGCGAGGGCGTCGAGAAACGAGTTGGCTGCTGCATAAGCCCCCTGGCCGACGGAGCCTGCGACGGCCGCGAGCGAGGAGAAGAGGACGAACAGGTCGAGCGGCCGCTCGCGCGTGAGCGTGTGCAAGAGCCACGCGCCATCCACCTTGGAACGCAGCACCCGGGCGAGCTGGGCGTGGTCCTGGTGCGCCAGCAGCCTGTCGTCGAGCAGCCCAGCGGCATGCACCACGCCGCGCAAGGGCGGCTCGATCGAGGTCACGAGGGCCGTCATCGCCGCGGCGTCGGCCACGTCCACCGCCGCCGCCGTGACCCGCGCGCCCTGCGCCTCGAGCTTCGCTATCGCTTCCGCTGCGCCGGGCGTCTCCAGGCCACGCCGGCCGGTCAGCACGAGGTGCTGCGCGCCTCGTTCCACGAGCCACTGCGCCACCTGCAATCCGAGCGCTCCCAGACCGCCCGTCACGAGGTAGCTGCCCTGCTCCGACAGCACCACCGGGGCCGACGGCCCCTCCGGCGTCGCGCTCGACAGCCGCGCGGCGTGGCGGCGCCCCTGCCGAAACGCGAGCTGATCCTCGGCATCCGGCCAGAGCAGCTCGGTCACCAGGGCATCGATCTCGTTCGCCCCGCCCTCTGGATCCAGGTCAATGAGGCCCCCCCAGGCCCCTGGGTGCTCGATCGCTGCCACCCGGCCCATCCCCCACAGCGCTGCCTGGCACGGAGCCACCGTGGGCTCTCCGCCCACGCCGCAGGCGCCTCGGGTGACCATCCAGAGCCGCGGCGGGCGAGTCCCCGTGCCGAGCGTTCGCACCAGCGTCAGCACCGCGGCCGTGGCCTTGTGCGTCGCGTCGCCCACCTCGCCGGCCGAGGCGGCATCATCGATCACCGCATCCAGGCCTCCCAGGTAGACCACCCCTTGCCAATCGCGCGGATCCGCGACGGCCTCGGCGATGACGGAAGACTCGGCCGTGCGCAAAAGGGTGCACGAATGCCCGCGCGACGAGAGCGCCGCCGCGAGCGCTTCGCCAACCCCGCCCGCGTCCGCCAGCACGAGCCAGCGCCCTGAGCCCGCATCGCGCGCGTCCGCGCCGGTCCTGGGCACCTCGGGCCAGTCCACACCATAGAACCAGTCCTCCGTAGGGTCTCCGGAGGGCAGGCGACGGACATCGGGTCTGGCGTCGACCCAGTACCGCTGCCGCTGCCATGCATAGGTCGGCAGCGACACGCGGCGGCCGCCGGCGGGAAAGACGCCCTTCCAGTCCACGGCGCCCCCGGCCACCCAGAGCCCGCCGAGCGCTTCGAGTGCGCTCGCAGGCTCGTCACGCCCGGCGCGCAGCGAGGCGAGCAGCACCGGCTCGGCGTCCGGCAAGCAGGCCGGCACGAGGCCGAGCAGCGTCGATCGCGGGCCGATCTCGATGAAGGTGCCCGCGCCCGCAGCGTGCAGCGCTCTCACGCCGTCGGCGAAGCGCACCGCCTTGCGCACGTGCTCGACCCAGTAGCGAGCCGTGGCCAGCTCTTTGCCGGCGACGGCGCCGCTCACGTTGCTGATGATGGGCATCGCCGGCGCCCGGTAGGCGATCGACTCGGCCACCTGCTGGAACGCGGCCAGCATCGGATCCATCAGGGGCGAGTGGAAGGCGTGCGAGACCGTGAGGGCCTTGGTGCGCACCCCGCGCGCCGCGAACGACGCTGCGATGAGCTGGACGGCCTCCGCGTCACCGGCGATCACCACCTGCCTGGGCCCATTGACGGCCGCGATCGACACCCGCGTCGTACGCGGCGCGGCGACCTCATTTGCCACGTTCGACCCAACGATCCCGCGAGGTTGCGAGGCAAAGAAGGCCACCTCCTGCGGCGCCATGGCCGCGGCGACCTCCTCCTCGGCGGCGGCAATGGAGATCATCGCCCCGCCAGGCGGCAGCGCCTGCATGAGCCGGCCGCGGGCCGATACCAGACGCACTGCGTCCTCCAGCGAGAAGACGCCGGCGACCCACGCAGCGACGATCTCGCCGATGCTGTGGCCGAAGACGATCTCGGGCTCGACGCCCCACGAGCGCCACAGCGCCGCGAGCGCGACCTCCATCGCGAACAGCGCCGGCTGCGTGAACGCCGTCTGATCGAGCAACGCGGCCTCCGCGCTGCCTGGCTCGGCCCACATCACGTCGCGCAAGGGGCGCTCGAGCTCCCGGTCGACCAGCGCGGCGCACCCGTCGAACGCGTCGCGGAACGCGGGCCATGCCTCGTACAGCCCGCGGCCCATGCCTGGCACCTGCGCGCCCTGCCCCGTGAACAGGAAGGCCAGCTTGCCGCGCCGGACCCCGGCCCTGCCGCGCACGGCGGACGGCGGGATGTGCCCCTTTGCGGCCGCCTCGAGCGCTTCCTGCAATGCCGTCCGCGAGGTCGCCGCCACGGCGAGCCGATGCTCCAGCGGGCTGCGCGTCGTCGCGAGGCTGAAGGCCACGTCCCCGAGCCCGAGCTCCGGGTGCGCTCCCAGGTGCGCAGAGAGCCGCGCGGCCTGCGCTTCGAGCGCCGCATCGCTCCTCGCCGAGAGCACCAGGAGCTCTGCCGCCCGCTCCTCTGCAGCGGGCAGCGGCTCGGCCGCCGGCGCCTCCTCGAGCACCACGTGCGCGTTCGTGCCGCTCATCCCGAACGAGCTCACCCCCGCGAGACGCGGGCGCTCGCCCCGCGGCCATGGCACCGGCTCCGTCGCCAGGGCGAGCGCGGTCCCCTCGAGCTCGATGTGCGCGTTGAGCGTGCGGAAGTGGAGATTTCGGGGGATGCGCTCGTGCCGGAGCGCCAGCGCAGCCTTGATCACGCCCGCCACGCCGGCGGCGCCCTCGAGGTGCCCCACGTTCGTCTTCAGCGCCCCCAGCACGCACGGCGCACCGTGGGGCCGCGGCGTCCCCAGGACCGTGCGGAGCGCCTCGACCTCGATCGGGTCGCCCAGCACCGTCCCCGTCCCGTGGGTCTCGACATACCCGATCGCCCCTGCGTCGGCGCGGGCGCTCTCGAGCGCCTGGCGCAGCAGCGCCTCTTGCGCCAGCACATTGGGAGCGGTCAGCCCCGCCGATCGACCGTCCTGATTGACCGCCGAGCCGCGTAACAGCGCCCAGATCCGGTCTCCATCCCGCTGCGCGTCCGAGAGCCGCTTGAGCACCAGCATGCCGCAGCCCTCGCCCCGGACGAATCCGTTGGCCGAGGCGTCGAAGGTCTTGCAACGCCCGTCGGGCGACAGCGCCTGGGTGCGCGCCCAGGCCTCCATGGCGACCGGAGAGAGGAGCAGGCTCACCCCACCTGCCAACGCCCGGTCGCATTCCTGGGCGCGCAGGCTGAGGCAGGCGAGGTGAGTCGCCACGAGAGACGCCGAGCAAGCCGTGTCGACCGTGAGACAAGGCCCTTGCAGCCCGAGCGTGTACGAGAGCCGGCCGGCGGCGACGCTGAGCATGTTGCCGATCGTGCCGTAGGCATCCAGCTCGCTTTGCGGCTGGTTCTCGACGAGATGAAGGTAGTCGGTCGACCAGGCGCCGAGGAACACCCCGGTCCGGCTCCCCTCCAGCGACCGGACCGGGATCCGTGCGTCCTCGAGCGCCTCCCAGGCGATCTCCAGGAGCAGGCGGTGCTGCGGGTCGAGCGAGCGCGCCTCCCGCGGCGCAATGCCGAAGAACTCAGCGTCGAAGCAGTCCACCGCCTGCGTGAGCAGCCCGGCCCAGCGCGGCGCGTGCTCGGCGGGGCGGGCGCCGACCAGCGCCCAGCGCGCGTCGAGCGGCTGAACCGCGTCCCGGCCCTCGTCGAGCAGCGCCCAGAAGGCCGCGGGGCTGTCGGCTCCGCCAGGGAAGCGGCATCCGATTCCCACGATGGCGATCGGCTCGAACCGAGCCCGCTCCGCCGGCTCGAGGGTCAGGAGCTTCTCCTGCAGCCGTCGAATGACGACGGCGGCCTTGTTCAAACGATCCTGCTGGGCGTTGGGGCCTGCGCCGCTCATGTGAGTTGCTCGAATGCGTCGTCAATCAGCCGCTCCGACTCGTCCTGCGACATGCCTTCGAGCTGCATGACCGAATCGACGTCGAGCTGCGGCGGCTTCACGGGGACCGTCTCGCGAGGTCCGCCGGCCAGGTGCACGCTGAGCGCGGCGACCGTTGGATACTTCCAGAGCTGCGCGGCCGGCAGGGTCACACCGAATACCGCCTCGATGCGATTGCGCAGCTCGAGCCCCATCAACGAGTCCATGCCCAGGGTGGTGAGCGGGGCCTCCACGTCGAGCCTGTCCTCGGGGATCCGCAGCACCTGCGAGACCTCGGCGCGGATGACCCCCTGCGCGAGGGCCGCGCGCGCTCCGGGCTCGGCCGCGGCGAGCCGCGCGAGGAGCTGCCGGTCGCCGGCGGGCCGCCCGCCCTCGGCGCGCTGCGCCGCCATGAGCCGTGACAGCCTCGGCGAGGACGCCGCCGAGAGGTTGAACGCCACCCACTGGCGCAGGTTGAGCGGCGCCACGCCCACCTGGGTGCGATCGCTCTCGAGCAGGCGCGAGAGCGCCGACAGACCCTCGTCGGGGGTGAGGCTCCTCATCCCGCGGGCGGCGAGCCGCGCGCCGCGATTGCCCTGGGCGGCTGCCAGACCCACCTCCGCGAACGCGCCCCAGTCGACGCTGAGCGCCGGCAGCCCTTCGGCCTTTCGGTGGTGCGAGAGCGCGTCCAGAAACGTATTCGCTGCCGCATAGTTGCCCTGCCCCGGCGAGCCGAGGAGCCCCGCCACCGACGCGTACAGCACGAAGAAGGAGAGCGGCGCCTCGCGGGTCAGCTCGTGAAGGTGCAACGCGCCCAGGACCTTGGGCGCCATGACTTTTTGAAAGCGCGCCGCGCTCTGCTGCGAGATCAGCCCGTCATCGAGGAGACCCGCGGCGTGAATCACCCCGCGCAGCGGCATCTCGGGGGTCGTCGTCCGGGCGAGGAGCCGCTCGAGCTCCGCGCGGTCGGCGACATCCACCTTCGCCACCGTCACGCGCGCGCCCTGCGCCTCGAGCGCCGCGACGGCCGCCTGCTGCTCCGCGCTGGCCGCACCGGAGCGGCCTATCAGCACCAGATGGCCGGCTCCCTGTCTGGCCAGCCACCCTGCGACGCTCAGCCCGAGCCCCCCGAGCCCGCCGGTCACCAGGTAGGTGCCGTCGCGGCGGACCGAGGCACGCGGCGCGACGGGCACGCGGATCTCCACGTTCGGGTCGTCCAGCGTGAGCACGAGCTTTCCGATGTGCTGCGCCTGCGCCATCTTCTGGAGCGCGTCGCCGGCGCGCGAGATGGGCAAGGTCTCCGCCGGCAGCGGCGCGAGCACGCCCTCCGCGAGCAGATCCACCATCTCGCGCAGGAGCGCGCCGAAGCGCGCTGGATGCTGCGCCGAGCGGCCCGCGAGATCGACGGCGCTGCAGGCGAGCGGCAGCGCGGCCGCCTGCGCCGCGGTCAAAGCGGCCGGCCGGAGCACCACCATCCGGGCATCGAGGGTGACGTGGGCGCCGAGGCTCGACGGCGACACGGCGACCACCTCCTGGCCCACCTGCAAGCCCTCGACGCCTTCGCCCAGGGCGACGATGCGGCCGGCGCATTCGCCCCCCAGCGCGACCGGACCGCCCCCCAGCCCGGGGTGATTCCTCATGGCCTTCGTGACATCGAGGAAGGCGAGCCCCGCGGCTTGAACGGCGATCTCGACCTCGCCCGGACGCGGCGCGCGCCGCTCGGCGACGCGCAGCACCAGCCGCTCGGGCGCCCCGGGCTCGTCGATTTCCAGCCGGAAGGAACGACCCTGCGCAGGCTCGATCTTGTCGCGGCCACGGTGCTCGAGGGCCAGATGGCCAAGTCGAGCGACGCGCCGCTCCTCGCCCCGCAAGGCGATCTCCTCCTCCGCGTCGTCGGCCAGCAGCTCGGCCCGCAATGCGATCGCCTCGCCCTGCGGGCAGGCCGGATCGAGGTCGACGCGGGCGCAGCGCAGCTCGGCGTGCTCCAGCGCGATGACGCGTCCCAGCCCCACGAGCGGCGCCTGCGCCAGGGACACCTTGCCCTGGCCGAGCGCCTGGGCGCCGCGGGTTACGATCCACAACCGCGGCGCGTCGCGATAGCCCATGCCGGCCAGGGCCTGCACCGTGCACAGCACGCTCTCATAACCGCGCACGAGCGCCGCCTCGATCGCCCCGTTGACTCCGTTCCCCTCGAGGCTGCCGAGGTGTACTACCCCCGTCGGGGGCTGGCCGCCGAACGCCTTGGCGAGCGACTTGCGCACGCCTTCGACGCTCGGGGCATCGACGGCGGCCATCTCGACGGCATGGCCGGCCTCCTGGAGCGCTTCGCGCAATGCGGCGCCGAGCCCTCCGCCCGCGCCGAGCAGCAGCCAGCGGCCCGACGTGAGCCTGGGCGCGGGGACGTCCGAGCGCTCCCAGTCGAGCTCCAGCATCCCATCGTGCTCGTCGCGCCGGTCGCCGCTCACCAGCTGCTGCACCACGAGCCCCACGATCTCGGCGACCAGCTCCCCTTGACCGTTCACGACGCGCAGATCGGCGCGCCGCCGCTGGGGAGCCTCCTGCCCTCGATGCCCGACGAGCGCATGGCACCAGAGCTCCCCCGAAGGCGGCCGAAGCAAGCGCAAACGGCCGACCTCCACCGGCACCCACGGAGTCGACTCGCGGCCGTCGACAAGGCGGCTCACCATCACCTGAAAGCAGGCGTCGAGCAGCGCAGGGTGCAGCCGGTAGGCCGCCGCACCGCCGGCTGCCTCGGTCAGCCGCACCCGCCCCAAGACTTCGTCGTCGCCCAGCCACAGCTCGGTCATCCCCTGGAAGGCCGGCCCGTACTCGAGCCCCGCCGCCGCCAGCGCTGCATACAGGGTCGCCGGCGGCACGCTCGCCCCGAGCCGGGCGCGCAGCCCGGCCAGATCGAGCGTGCCCGGCGCCTCTTCGTGCTCCGCCTGCTGCACCGTCCCGCGGGTGTGCACGGTCCAGACGGCGCGGCCGCCCGGCGCACGACTCGCGATCTGCAAGCGCAGGCACCCCGGCCGCTCCTCGGTCGTCACCACCTGCACGGGCGTCGCCGCCTCGGAGGTGAAGGCCAGCGCCTGGACGAACGCCACGTCCGCGAGCTCGAGCGGTCCATCGCCCAGCGCCTCGGTCCCGCAGGAGAGCGCCATCTCCAGGTACGCCGCCCCGGGCAGCACCACGGCCGCCTGGACGCGATGGTCGCCGAGCCAGGGCAGCCTCCCGAGATCCAGGGACGAATCCCAGAGGCGCATGCCCACCTGGGTCGACACAGTCTGCGCTCGGCCGACGAGCGGGTGGCCACCCGCGTGATCGCGGCCGGGCACGGCCGCCTCGCCGAGGGTCGGCGCGTCGGGCCAGTACCGCTCCCGCTGCCAGGGATAGGTCGGCAGCGGCACACGGCGGCCGCCGGCGCGATAAAATCGCTCCCAGGCGACGGGATGCCCCTGTACCCACAGCGCGCCCAGGGCCTCGAGCAGCTCGGGGCGCTCCTCCTGCCCGCGCCGCAACGATCCCACCGAGACCCCAGGAAGCGCCGCCGCCCGGCGGATCTCCTCCACCGCCGGCACCAGCAGCGGGTGCGGGCTCATCTCCACGAACAGCCCGTGCCCGTCGTGCAGCAGGCCGTGCACCGCCTGGGCAAAGCGCACGGGCTGCCGCAGGTTGTCGGCCCAGTAACTGGCCACGAGCTCGGGGCCCGCGACCGTCGCGCCCGTCACCGTCGAGCGCATGATCATGGCCGCTGTCCGAGGCTTCAGCTCGCTCAGCGCCGCGACGAGCTCCTCGCGTAGCGCGTCGACCTGCGGGCTGTGGCTCGCTACGTCCACCCTCACCCGCCGGCAGAACACCCCCTTCGCCTCGAGCGTGGAGAGCACCTCCCCGAGCGCCGCCGGCTCCCCCGAGAGCACCGTCGAGCGGGGTCCATTGCTCACCGCCACGCTCAGCCGATCCTCGTAGCCCCCGAGCGCCGCCTCGGCATCGGCGAGCGACAGCTCGACCACGGCCATCTCGCCCTGGCCGCTGATACGCCGCAGCAGGCGGCTGCGCCGGCAGATGATCGCCACCGCGTCCTCGAGCGACAGGGCGCCGGCCACGTGGGCTGCCGCGACCTCGCCCATGCTATGGCCCACCACGGCGTGCGGCTCGACGCCCCACGATCGCCACAGGGCCGCGAGCGCCACCCCCATCGCGAACAGCGCCGGCTGGACCACATCGATGCGGTCGAGCTGCGAGGCGAGCTCGTCGGCGCCGAGCTCGGCAAGCAGCGACCAGCCCGCTTCGGCTTGAATGGCGCGATCGCAGGCGGTGAGCGCCGCGTGGAAGACCGGCTCCTCGGTCAGGAGCTTCCGGCCCATCCCCAGCCATTGCGAGCCCTGGCCCGGAAAAACGAAGACCACCTTCGGCAGCGAGCCTTTCGCCACGCGGCCTCGCACGGCGCCCGGCGCGATGCGTCCCCGCGCCGCGACATCGAGCGCCGCCCTCGACGCTTCGCGCGAGGCCGCGGTGATGGCGAGCCGATGCTCGAGCGGGCTGCGTGTCGCCGCCAGGCTGAAGGCCACATCCCCGAGCGAGAGCTCCGAGTGGCTCGCGAGGTGCGCCGAGAGCTGCGCCGCCTGCGCGTCGAGCGCCGCCGCCGACTGCGCCGAGAGAACGATCAGCTGCGCTGTCGCGTCTCCGGTCGGCTCCGTGCCCGAGAGGTCCATCCGAACCGGCACCCCGGCCGCCAGCAGCCTGCTGGAGGCGTCGAGCAGCGCCCTGCGCTCCCGCTCGTCGCGTCGCGCCGAGGCGACCACCGCTCCCCGGTGCCCATCGTGGGCCAAGCATTGCTCCGCGGCCTGCGCGAGCACGGCGTGCGGGTCGACCTCGATGAAGACCTTCACCCCCTCCGCGGCGAGCCTTCGCACGGTGGGCGCGAACAGCACTGGCTCGCGCAGGTTGCGAGCCCAGTAAGCGGCGTCGAGCTCCCCTCCATCGAGCGGCGCCGCCAGCACCGTGGAGTAGAACGCAACGCGCCCTGGCCGAGGCGCGACGCTCGCGAGCAACCGCCGCAGCTCCGGCAGCAACGGGTCGATCTGCGGGCTGTGGGAAGCGTAGTCCACGCGCACGGGCCGGCAGAACACGCCCCGCTCCTGCAGCACGCCCAGGAGCTCGTGCAGCGCTGCGTCATCGCCCGCGACCACCGTGGTCTCGGATCCGCTGCTCACCGCCACCACCAGCCGCCCGCCGTACGGCGACAGCGCCTCGGCCGCGGCCTCGAGCGACAGCCCCACCACCGCCATCCCGCCCTTGCCCGCCGCGCTCGCGACCAGCTGGCTGCGCTGGCAGATGATCCGCGCGGCGTCGTCCAGGCTCAGCGCCCCGGCCACGCAGGCGGCGGCCACTTCTCCCATGCTCTGGCCGACGACCGCGTCGGGCTCGACGCCCCGGGCACGCCAGACCGCCGAGAGCGCCAGTTGCATCGCGAAGATGGCCGGTTGCACGAAGGCCGTCTCGTCGAAGAGCGCTGCATCGCCGTGCCTCAGCCGCTCCAGCAGCGACCACGACACGTGCGGCCGGAAGGCCTCGTCACACTGAGCGAGCACCGCCCGCGCTGCCGGCTCCTCCTCGAGCAGCGCCCGCCCCATCCCCTGCCATTGCGATCCCTGCCCCCCGAAGATGAACGCCACTCGCGGCCGCTGCGCTTCCGCCTGCCCCACCGAGGCGCCCGGAGCGGCATGCCCGTCCGCGAGCGCGGCGAGGTGCCCTGACAGCTCCTCCCGCGATCGCACCACCACTGCGAGCCGCCACGCTGCGAGCTCCGTCGCTGCCGCCTCCTTGCACACCGCCTCGAACGAGCGCTCGTCCGCCGCGCGCAGCGTCTCCGCCATCCGCCGCGCCCGCGCCCGCAGGTCCCCCTCGCTGTCTGCCGAAAGCACGAAGAGCTGCGGCTCCTCCAGGGACGTCGCCTCGAGCACGACATGGCAGTTCGTGCCCCCGAAGCCGAACGAGCTCACGCCCGCCAGGAGCCGCCCCGCCTCGCCCTCCCAGGGTTCGAGCGCCGCTTGCACCCTCAATCGCAGCGCCTCGAAGGGGATGTGCGGGTTCGGCCGCTCGAAATGCAGGCTTGGCGGCAGCGTTCTGTGACGCATCGAGAGCGCCACCTTGATGAGCCCGGCGATCCCCGCCGCCGCTTCCAGGTGGCCGATGTTGGTCTTCACCGAGCCGATTCGCAGCGCGCGCTCCGCCGGGCGACCTCTCCCCAGCACGACCCCGAGCGCGCCCGCCTCGATGGGATCGCCGAGCAGGGTGCCCGTGCCGTGGGCCTCCACGTAATGCACCTCGTCGGGCGCCACGCCTGCCGAGGCGCACGCGCCGCGCAGCACGGCCTCCTGCGCGCGGGGGTTCGGCGCGGTCAGCCCGTTGCTGAATCCGTCATTGTTCACCGCGCTGCCGCGAATCACACAGCAGATCCGGTCTCCATCCGCCAGCGCGTCCGACAGGCGCTTCAGGACCACGACCCCGCCGCCCTCGCCCCGCACATACCCGTTGGCTCGGGCATCGAAGGCCTTCGAACGACCGTCCGGCGCCATGGCGCCGAACTTGCTCATTGCGATGGTGCTCTCCGGCGCGAGCAGCAGGTTGACGCCGCCGGCCAGCGCGAGGCGCGACTCGCCCTGCAAGAGGCTCTGGCGCGCGAGGTGCACCGCCATGAGCGACGACGAGCACGCCGTGTTCACCACGAGGCTCGGTCCGGACAGCCCGAGCGTGTACGAGACGCGGGCCGGCACGATGCTCAGATCCTGCCCCGTGGCCGTGTGCTGGACGATCTCCTTCGGATCGCGCGACGCGAGCCGGCTGTAATCCATCCACATCGCGCCGAAGAACACACCGGTGGCGGTGTCCTTCAGGCTCGCCGGCCCGATGGCGGCGTCTTCGAGCGCCTCCCAGGACAGCTCCAGCATGAGACGCTGCTGCGGGTCCATCTGGACGGCTTCCCGCGGAGAGACGGCGAAGAACGGCGCGTCGAAGCCATCGATCCGATCGAGGAAGCCACCCCACCGGGTGCTCATCTTCCCAGGAGCGGCGGGGTCCTCGGCGAAGAGGGCCTCGAGATTCCACCGGTCCGGGGGGACCTCGGAAATGGCGTCGACCCCGTCCCGCAGGAGCCTCCAGTACGCCTCGGGGGAGCTCGCTCCACCGGGGAACCGGCAGGCCATCCCGATGATGGCAATGGGCTCGTCGACCGCCCGCCGGTCCGGCAGCGCCCCCTTCCGCAGCTCGCCCGCCTCTCCGCTCAGGTAGCGCGCGAGCGCCTCGATGGTGGGATACTCCCAGACGAGCGTTGGCGGGAGCGGGCGCCCGAGCCTGCCGGCCAAGTCCGCGAGCAGCCCCGACGCCGCCATCGAGTCGATGCCATAACGACTAAATCGCTCGCGAACGTCGATCGCCAGGCGATCGACGCTGCGCTGCTCTGCGATGCGGGAGACGATCCATTCTGCGATCGCCCCGCTGCCCGCAGGCAACGACGTTGTTTCAGTGGTCACGAGGGTTGCGCCGACACTATCGATCGTATCGCTCATAAATACAGACATGGGACGCCGTCCACGATGGCGCCGCGGAGGCGACTCTGCCTCACGGGCCCGTCGTCACTCGCTCGTTACGATCCGGCGACCACGCAGGGGTGCCCGCGCCGGTCTAAAATTCGATCCATCGCACCCGAGCTCTTGCGTGACCCCAAACGCACGGCATTCAAAAGCTATTCCGCCTACAAGCAGCACCATTCCCATAAATACGCGACGAACCAGATCCGCAGACACGTCGCATAATAGCGACATCTCATAAACGAGGGCCTGCTGCCGCGTCAATCCCCTGGCACAAAAACGTACGCATGCGCGCTCGCGCCACAGCTGCGGCAAAAATATACGTTCCAGCAAGCTTCGGCGCCGACGCCGGATGGTGGCCTTCTTTGCCTCGCAAGATCGCGGAATCATTGGGTATAAAGTAAAAAAAACGAGGCCGCCACCAGGGGACGGCGCCCGACGATCCTGCTCGCGCCCGTTGCGGTCCGGACCAGCCGCGCGCGGATGTCACGGAGGCTCTCTATCGATGTGCGTGCTCTTTGATAGGACGGGCTGGCTTCCACCACAGCCGCGATATGGACGATGACGGCTGGAACATGCCGTCTTCCGCTCCGCCCGGCGGGGCGATCGCCGTGGCGCTCATCCTGCGGCGTGCGCCGGCGATCGTGGCGCCGGAAACGGTGGGTTGACGGCCGCGGTAGTTTATGATCAGCATGGCCGCGCGTCACGGTCGAGGAGGGCGTATGTCGAGTCCCGTTGTCGAGAAGGTAAAGCAGTTCGTGAGGGAGCATGTCATGGGCAACGAGACGCTCTTCGACTCGCTGCCCAATCCTCCGTTGCGTGCCTATACCGAGTTCCAGGACCTCGGGCTCGCGAACTGGTGGATACCGAGCGCCTACCGCGGCCGTGGCATCTCCCTCGAGCAGAGCGTCGACATCGTCGAGGAGCTGGCCTACGGCGACGCTGGCCTGGCCTTCACCCTCTTCATCGCGGTCATCGGCTCGACCGCCGTTTCGCTCTTTGGCACCCCGGAGCAGAAGGAGCGCTACCTGCGCCCGATGGCCGAGGGCGGCGTCACCTCGGCCACGCTCGGCAGCGAGCGCGCCGCGGGCAGCGATCTGCTCAGCATCGCGACGACCGCGAGGCGCACCGGCAACGGCTACATCATCAATGGACAGAAGTTCATCTCCACCAATGCGGGCTTCGCCAGCTACTGGATGGTCATCGCCAAGGCCCCCGACGACGCGGCCGGTTTCAAGGCGTTGCTCTTGCCGAGCCCCAAGTCGTTGCCCGGTGTGAAGATCGAGCGCCGCTGGCCGGCGATCGGGGTGCGCGCCTCCGCGAGCTACCAGGTGACCTTCCAGGACTGCCGCGTCCCGCTCGATGCGGCGCTCGAGCCCAATGGGGTACGGGTGCTCGAGGTCGGGCTCAACCCCAGCCGAACGCTGATCGCGGCGTCGGCGATCGGCATTGCCCGGCGGATTCGAGATCTGTGCCTGGACTACGCGCGCGACAAGGCGCTGAAGGACGGGCCGCTCCTCCACAACGCTGTCTTTGCGGCGAAGATCGGCCAGATGGAGATGGAGATAGACCTCATGCGCAGCGCGTGCAAGGCCGCTGCGCATCAGTACGACAGGCTAGCCTCGGATCCGGACGCGCTGTTCTCGGCGGGGTCGCTGAAATCGACGCTCGTGGCCAAAATGAGCTGCGGGCAGATAGGTTGGAAGCTCGCCGGCGTCGGCTCGGAGATGTTCGGAGGGCTCGGCTATACCGAGGACATGCTCATTGGCAAGCTCGTGAGGGACATGCGCTACGTCTCCATCGTCGAAGGGGGCGATGACGTCCTGCGCGATCTCATCTACCACCGGCATGTGCTGCCGGCGATAAGACCGACCGGCGAGTGACCGGGGCGAGCCGCCTGCGCGGCTCCGCCTCATTGAAAGCTGAACGAGGGCGCCATGCCGGAAGAAACAGTTATGGCCGACGAACATCGCCCCATCGAGCGGGGGTTGGAAGCCGCCTCCCGAACCTATCTCTTCTATGATGCGCGCGACATCGCGCTCTACGTCTTCTCGCTGGCGATTGTCTGGGGCGGCGCCTGGCTCGCGTTCGCGAGCGCCTGGTCCCAGGCGCTCTTCACGATCGCGCTGCTTTACTTGACCGTCGTGTTCATCCTGAAGCGAGGCGCGCGACCCGACTGGTCGACGTTGCCTGTCATCGCGCACGGGCTGTTGGCGTATCCTGGAAGGGTGATTCGAACCCTGCGAACGTGGAAGCCAGTGCGTCCGGTCTGTGTGTTCGGTGTCGCGATGGTCGCGGAGCTCTGCGCGAAGCGATATCTCACCAGCGACTCGCTGCTGCTTCGTCCGTTTCCATACTTGAACGTCTTCTTCGTCACGTTCATGGGGATCACGACGTTTCGCACCGCGATCCTTATCGCGCATCTCCAGCGCGCCGCGCATGTTCGCGACGTCCTGGAGAGCTCACCGTGGAAACACCAGATGCGCGGCCTCGGCGTGACCAATCATATCCTGCAGGCCTACGTGACGGGGTTGATCAGCCATGTCTGTTACCTGATCCCGGCCCTCATCTTCTGGAGGCTGACCGCCCCGACCTACGCCCGTGAGGCCGTCTTGCTCCTGGACGCCGTGCTCGTCCTCGGCTTCAGGATAGTCCGTCAAGGCTTCCCGACAGCGTTGCAGCAAACTCTCGTTCGCGTCGAGGTGATCGACGCGCTGACGAGCGCGCACACGGCGGATCACAAGTCCAGGTTCAACTTCGCGGTGCTCCATGGTCACCACCACGACGCGATCCCGTCTGCGCTCATGGCCGCTGGCGAATCGGGGTTCGTCGAGTCCATCGATCGCGGCATTTCCTACCTGACGTTTCTCGGCAGCGCGATCTGGACGTTGTGCATCAACGCGCTCATGACCGCCGCCAACATGGTGGGCCACCAGTACATCCCCGGCGTTTACCCGTATTCGAAGTACACCGTGCAAACGAAGCTGCACCACGTCGTTCACCACTACGGCAGCCTGCGTCCTCTCGGCCTCGGGGGGCTCCCGTCGTACGTCGCAGACGTGCGAGATGGCTACGATCCGACCAACGGAAAGGTGAGATGGTTCTTGGAGGTCGCCGCGAAACACGGCGAGGCCGATCCTGCGACAGCGGAGGAGTTCGTGAGAATCTAGTGTCCTGGGTCATCACTCCGCTGACATACGCTGGCCCTGACAGATCCCCTCAGTTTGTACGGTGGTTTCTTCGGCTTGCGTGATGCGGGCTCGCCGCCGGTGCCGCTCGCCCACTCGGGTCGGGTCATGAGGTGTCGTGGGGCAGCGCGGCGGTGGCCGCGGGCCGCCGGGCAACGTGCGATGGCGCCGCCGCAGACAGGGCACGGGGCGCATCGATGCCAGCGATCGCGAGCATCGCGTCGATCCATGTCATCACCACGCGAGCGCGTGCGCTACTTCCTGACCGACTTCGGTCGGTGCACGAAGCGCGGCGGGCCGATGCGCGCCGACGACGCGAAGGTGAGCTACGACAACGGGGTGTACGCTTGCGCCTGGCGCTGCGACGGCGGCCCCGCCAGCTGCGCCACCGGCCTCCGCCGGCCGGTGGCGACCGTCGACGAGGCCGTGATCAATTGCATCAAACGCGAAGTACAGGCAGCGTCCCCAGCGGGATTCGAACCCGCGTAGCAGCCTTGAAAGGGCTGAGTCCTGGGCCGGGCTAGACGATGGGGACCGGCGATTCGGCGCGGGACCCTACCGTCCGTCGGCGAGCAATGCAAGCCCAACTCGCGTCGCCCGTTGGGGTTTCCGCCGTCGGGCCCGCTCCCGCCCCGCGACCCCCGCAGCCGCGGCGCGCGCCAACCGCGCGGCCTGTCGTGGAGCACCGCAGGCCCCCCGCCGAGGCGTTGGTCGCTCGGCATCGCCGCTCGCCGCTCGCCCGCCACGAGCCTCCGTCCCGACGCGAGCTCCTCCCCTGCTCCCGCTGCACGCCATCCACCCCGCCCACGGCGCCCGCACGCCCCCCGAACCGCTGGACGACCGCCCTGAATCGGGCGACCATCCCCCACCTCACCCGACCCACCGAACGCCGCACAGGCCGAGCTCTCCCCATGCTGCCGTCCCCGCGCCTCGAGCCTGCCGTTCCGATGTCCCAGGGAGGACCGTGCCCCGGCGTCGGCGCCTGACGCGCGCCGCGCTGCTCGCCTTCTGCCCGCTCCCGGCGCTCGTCCCAGCCGCGTTCTCGCGCCCTGCGCTCGCGCAGCTCCCTTCCGAGCAGCCCTCGGCCGCGCCCCCTTCCTCTTCGCCTCTTCCCGCTCCTCCGCCTCCCTCTCCCGCTCCTCCGCCTTCCCCTTCGCCGCCTCCCCCCTCGCCCGCCGCGCCGCCTTCCCCCTCGCCCGCCGCGCCGCCTCCCCTCGAGGTCGTCGTCACCGGCACCCGCACCCCCGAGAGCAGCCAGCGCGCCACGGTGCGCACGCGCGTCGTCACCCGCGATGAGGCCGAGCGCCGCGGCGCCACCAACGTCGGTGAGGCGCTCGACGGCGAGCTCGGCGTCCAGGTCAACCCGAGCGCCTACGGCGCGCTCGGCAACCCGAGCGCCATCCAGATCCAGGGCTTCGACCTCGACCGCGTCCTCGTCCTCGAGGACGGCGAGCGCGTCATCGGCGACGCCGGCGGCGCCATCGACCTCTCGTCCCTCCCGCTCGGCGACGTCTCCCGCATCGAGCTCGTCACCGGGCCGACCAGCTCGCTCTACGGCACGAGCGCCATCGGCGGCGTCGTCAACGTGCTCTCCGCGCCCCCCGAGCACCCGGGCTTCAGCGGCCGCGCCCGCCTCGAAGGCCGGAGCCGCGCCGGGCTCGTCCTCCATGGCTCGGGCGCCTACCGCGGCGAGCGCGCCTGGGTCAGCGCCGACGCCTCGTTCCAGCGGGAGGACAGCCTCTCCCTCGTCGAGCCCGCCGAAAACCTCGCCCATCCCGAGGCTGGCGCCGACGCCCCTACCGCCCTGCCCGAGCGCTCCCAGACCCTCCTCGGCCTGCGCGCCGGCGCCGCGCTCGGCAGGGGCATCGACCTGCGGCTCCGCGCGCGCTGGATCCACGACGAGCAGGACGGCATCGAGCAGAAGGAGCGGCCCGTCCTGGGGGTCTACCTCTACGACCTCCCCGAGGTGACCGACCGCATCACCCTGCACCTCGCCGAGACGCTCGACCTCGGCGGCGGCTCCAGCCTGCGCCTCGCCGCAGGCCAACAATGGGCCTTCCGGTCGAGCGGCCGCGACCAGCGCGGCTCGCCCTACGAGGAGCTGCGCGAGCGCTCGGGCACCCTCCAGAGCTACGAGGCGATCGCCACCGTCGCCGACGGGAAGCGCACCTGGGTCGCCGGAGCGCGCGCCGAGGTGGAGACGCTCGACCAGGTGCTCGAGATCACCGACGTGACCACCTCCGGCACCGAGGAGATCCCGCCGAACGACGAGGTGCCCAGCACCCGGCTCGGCAGCGCCGCGCTCTACGGCCAGCTCGCGTGGAAGCTCACCGACGAGCTCACCCTCATGCCCGGCGTTCGCGGCGAGCTCCGCGTCCGCTACGGCGGCGTCGTCGCTCCGCGCCTCGCCCTCGCCTACCGGCCCGCGCCGTCGCTCACGCTGCGCGTCTCCGGCGGGCGGGGATTCCGCGCCCCCAGCGCGAAGGAGCTCGGCTTCTCGTTCGACCACTCGAGCCTAGGCTACATCCTCGAGGGCAACCCGGAGCTCGCCCCCGAGACGTCCTGGGGCGTGAACGGCGATGTCACGTGGATCCCCCGAGAGGGCATCACGGCGCGGGCCGGCGCCTTCTCGAACTGGGTCGACAACCTGATCGACGTCGACCCGAAGCCCGTCAGCTCCTCCGACGGCGTCGATACGTACACCTACACGAACATCGCCGAGGCGCGCACCGCTGGCCTCGATCTCTCGGCCACGCTCCAGGCCGCACCGTGGCTCCGCATCGAGGCCGGCTACGCCTACCTCTGGACACGCGACGACACGGCCGATCCCGGACAGCCGCTCTCCGGCAAACCGCCGCACACGGCGCAGGCGGCGCTCCGCGCCGATCTGCCGCTCCGGATCGAGCTCGTCACCCGTCTCCGGACCGTCAGCAGCGCGTTCGTCGAGAGAGACCCGCGCGCCGAGGAAGACGTGTACGCCCCCGGGTTCACGACGCTCGACGCGCGGCTCGCGCGGCCGCTCTGGCCTTCATCGCAAGCGTATCTCGGCGTCAGGAACCTGCTTGGCGCGCAAAAGGACCCCGATCGCCGCGGCGATCATCGGCCCCTCGAGGGGTGCACGTTTTACGTCGGCGTCCGCGCCGATCTACCGTGGGAGGACTCATGACAAGAGGATCGGTTGCGGCAGCGCTTCTCCTGCTCACCCCGGCCTGCGGTGACGACCCCGGGACCACGGACGACGGCGCGCTCCTCGAGGTCGACGTGCCGGCCACCGGCCGCGTCTTCCTCCGCCTCGCCACGCCGGAGATCGCGCTCGTGGAAGGCGACGGCGCGGCGTCCACCGACTGGGATCTCGCGCTCTCGGGCTACGACGTCTTCACCAACAGCGGCCTCAGCGGTCCCGGCGAAGGCGGGGCGCTGCCGATCGGCCTCGAGGACTACAGAGCGGGTGAGCTGCCGAGCACCCCCTTCCTGCTCACGGACGACTCCGGCGGCGCCTTCTCGCGCTGGTACGCCTACGACGGCGAGGAGCACGTCGCCTTCAGCCGCTACCACGTCCACGCGATCGAGCACGAGGGCAGGTACTGGAAGCTCCAGATCTTCTCCTTTTACGGGGAGGTGGACGGGGCGCCGGTCACCGCGCTCTATCAGCTCCGCTACGCCGAGGTGCTCCCCGACGGCTCCGGCCCGACCGTCGACATCCAGGATCTCGACGCGACCGCGGGCGGCATCGACGCGGTCGAGACCGAGCCGAGCGCTTGCCTCGACCTCGCGGGCAACCGGCAGCTGATGCTCACGCCCGAAGAGGCGCGCGCGTCGACGGATTGGAACCTCTGCTTCCGAAGGACGCTCGTCAGCGTCAACGGCGAGCTCGGCGGCCCCGGGACCACGCGCGCCGCCGACCTCCAGGCAGATGCGTCGGACTCCGAGGAGCTCGCCGAGGTCAAGGCGCGCACCGCCGCGTCGGAGCAGGCGCGGTTCGACGCGGCCGACCACGCGGCCCTCTCCGATCCCGCCCTCCCGTACCGCGGCGACCACATCGCGACCGCCTTCACGGGGCGGTGGCTCGAGCCCGGCGCGACGCCCCCCGCGCCGGCCAACGACGCCGCGTGGCTCGTCCAGGGCGCGGACGGCGTATCGCGCTTCGTGATCGTCATCGAGCGCTTCGAGGGCGCGACGGAAGCATCTCCAGGTCGGGTGAGAATGCGCGTCAAGCAAGTGGAATGAGCGCCGCTCACGCCATCGCACACCCCGCCGAGGTCACGAGCGTGCGCAGCGCGTGACACCGCGCGAGGGCCCGCGCATACTGCGCGCGCGGTGAGGGAGGGCCCTTACCGACGCAGGAGCATGCTTATGTCAACGTCGCTTGCACCGGCATCGAGCGCCATCGATCCGTCTCCCGTGGACGGGAAGCCGGGCGGCGAGCGCCGGGCAACGCAGGTTCGCGGAGGCGCTCTCCTCGCCGCGGGGGCGCTCGCGGCCCTCGTCGCGGGCGCCTGCGGCGGCAAGGTGGTCGTCGACGGGTTCGAGCCGCCGCCCGACAGCTCCGGCGGCTCCGGCGGCTCCTGGAGCTCCGGAGACACCACGAGCTCCGTGCCGCAAGGCTCCTCCGGGGCCGGTCAAAGCGGGAGCATCGGCGAGGGGGGGGCGCCACCGATTCCGCCCCTCGTCAAGGAAGAGCACGACAACGTCGGCATCGACGGGGCCATCCCGGTGACCGTCCAGCCGGGCACCCTGGGCTTCACGGCCGTCGCCGAGATCATGGCGTCATCGCCGAGCTTCGATCCGATCGGGATCGAGAGCATCCTCGGCCCCGACGGCAGGCTGCTGGCGGCCGACTACACCATCCCAGGCACGATGGCCGCCTTCTTCAACCAGGGCATCGGCGCGGCGGCCGTCCCCCAGACTGGCGCGGACGCATCCGCGCCGCTCGCGCCGGGCGTCTACTGGATCAAGCTCGGCAACGGCGGAGTCGGCCCCCTGGCAGAGCCGGTGCGCCTCTCGGTGTGGCACCGCCAGACGCTCGACGGGCGCTTTCACGGCGGGAAGATCGACATCAATGCCTTCATCGCCGGCGACGCGGTCTCCGAGCAGTACATGCGGCGCGCGCTGCTCTCTGCGTACGAGGGGTACGTGGGCCTCGGCGTGGGCAGCATCAATGTCCACCACATCGGCTCGGAGTGGGAGTTCGTCGACGAAGAGGTCCTCCCCGGCGTGCTCGAGCAGACGGCCGGCGCCCCCGGCCGTCCGGCCCTCAACGTGATCGCGGTGACGGCGTTCGAGGGGCGCATTGAGGATGCGTCCGGCGTGACGCCCGCCGTGCCCTCGGTCGCGGTCGAGCACGGCACCCACCTGAGCGGCATCGTGGTCACGCTCTACGAGGAGCCTTCGGTGGACACCGTCATCCTGCGCCATGAGCTCGGCCACCTGGCCGGGCTGTTCCACACCACCGAGTTCGACGCTGACTTCGGCGACCCGCTGGACGACACCTCGCAGTGCGGCGACGTGAACTCGCTGATGGAGCGCTGCCCGGATTTCGGGAATCTCATGTTCCCGACGGGGGGCGACTTCTCGGGCACGATGACGCCGCAACAGACGGCGATCGTGCGGGCGAGCGCGCTCTACCGCGGGATCGTCGAGCAAGGCGGCGGGGCGGCCGTCCCGCTCCCGGCCGACGCGGACACGCCGGCGAGCGGCGCGCCCATCGCGCCGCCGGCTCCGGGCGAGGGGGCTCGCTCGTTTGCTCCGGACCGCCTCGCCTCCACCGCCGCGCTTCCGCCGCACGCCGCGGCGCTGCTCGCGGGGCACTTCTGCGGCCAGAGCGCTGCCCGAGGCGCGGATTTCTACGAGCTGCTCCGCGCGGCCGGCGGCGCCGACGTCGATCGGCTGCTCGCGGTCGGCCGCGATCCCGGCGCGCCGGCGTACGTGAGGGCGCGCGCCCTCACCGCGGCGGGCCGCGCCGCCACGCGTTCCTCCGCCTCGGCGCGCGTGATCACGGAGCTCCAGGCCCTCGCCGCGGACCCGCGCCTCCCGCGCCGCGCGCGGCTCGGCGCTGTCGAGGGGGTCGCGTCCGCCTCGCCCGCCGCCGCCCGCGCGCTCGCCGCGCGCCTGACCGCCGACGCCGACGGGGTCGTCGAGCGGATGGCGGCCCGCGCCGCCGCGCGGTGAAGCCGCGTTCGCCGCGGCCGGCGTTATCCCGCCCTGGACCTCGCGGCCATGGAGATCACGCCCGTGCCTGCGACGGCGCGCGCGAAGTCCAGCCCCGTCAGCACGCCGCGGAGCCGCCGCCCGTGCACCACGAGCACGCGCCGCGCCTGCGCTGCGTGCGCGGCGGCCGCGGCGCGGTGGAGCGGCGTCCGGACGTCGAGGCAGACCATGGCCGGGCTCATCACGTCCTCGACCGGTGAATCGGACAGCACGCCGTGCGCGAGCAGCGCCTCGGTCTGGGTGAACATTCCCACCGGCCACCCGCCGGGATCCACCACCACGAGCCCGCTCACCTGCGCCGTCGTCAGCCGGTCGGCGGCGAGCGCGAGCGGCGCGTCGAGCGGGATCGTGTACGCGGGCGCCGACATGAGCCCGGCGATCGGCGTCGGGTCCCGCGCCTCGACCAGGGAGAGCAGGAGATCCTTGGTGCTGAACACGCCGGTCAAGGCTTCGTCCTCGCGGACGAACACGCGATGGATACGATGCTTCAGCAGCACGCTCGCCGCCTGCACGACCAGCGTCGCGCGCCCGACGGTGATGATGCCCGGGCGCAGCACGGCCCGCGCAGGGACATCGGGCAAGGTGAGCAGCATTCCTCGGCTGTTCGTCTTCGTCTCGAACCTGCCGAGCCGGAGCAGGTCGGTGCGCGACAGCACGCCGATCGCGCGCGACGCCGCGTCCAGGATCGGAACGCAGGAGATCGCGCGCTCGCCCAGCGTGCGGTGCACCTCTGGCAGCGGCGTCATGTCGGACGCCGCGATGACTTCACAGGTCATGTAACGCGAGACGGGTGTCGCAAAAGACATCATGGCGAGCATTCCTCGAGGACGCCGGCGCATCGGCGCGCTCCGGAGGGAGCAAGAAGCGATCCGCCATGGGACGAGGGCTGCCGGGCCTGGCACAAGCGCAGGCACCGCGCCTCGACGCGCGATCTGCGCCGAGGTGTGTAACGGGCTGGGCAGCGGCTGAGCCGCCAGACCCAGGTGCGCCTGCCAGGCGGCGATGTCCTAAAATGCGACAGGTGGGGGGCCCCGGAACGTGGCCGTCAGCTGCACGGCCGTCGCCGATCCGGAGCCCCCCGGGCGCCTGGCCTCCAGGAGCTTCGCGCTTGCCGCGAGCTCCGGAGGCCAGGGTCCCGGTGACTCTCCCCGGGCGACCCGTCAGACGACCCGCGGCTCGGGCGCCGGGCGCGCAGGGGGTCCCTCGTGTTCCGAGGGCCTGTCGCGCGCCGGTCCAGGGCCCGCGCTCGCCGTCGTCGCCGCGGATGGACTCCGGGCCAGTGGGCTAGAACCTGCCGCAGCCGCCGCCCCAGCCGGAGCCGCCGCACGGCGGCTTCCAGCCGCCCCAAGGGTTCCCGCCGCAAGGCCTGAAGTTCCCGACGTTGTTCCAGCCGGGAGAGCCGAAGTTGCCCCAGTTGTTCCAGCCCTGGTTGCCCCAGGGGCTCCAGCCGCCTGTGAAGCCCCCGTTGCCGCAGCTCGGGACGCCGAAGTTCGCGCCGCCCCAGTTCAAGCCGCCCCAGCCCGGGCTCGCGAAGCCCCCGGGGACCCCGCCGCAGCTCCGCCAGCCGGCGTTGCCGCACAGCGCCTGGGAGGCCTCCTCCACCATCACGGCCTCGTCCGCATCGCTCTCGTCGACGTCCGCCTCGCCCGCGCCCACCGCGCACCCGGTGGTCAGCGCCGCCATTGCCATCGCGACGCACATCAACCTGGTATTCAACAGCTCAACCATTTCTCCTCCTTGCCCGGCCCGCGACGTCTGCAAGACCGTCGCGCCAGTCGGGTTGCGGAGAGAGCAGCGCTCATGCCCGAGAGCTGGTGTGCAGAGCCTGCCGCCCGAGGGCGCGCGCTGCGGGCGCGAGGCAGCGACAAACCGACATTCCTAAACAGCGCACGACCCCGCGGTGATCCTGCGCGTCCCTCGGCGCCGGATCACTGCGCAGAGAAGGCGCTTCCAGGCGCGCTCGGCGCCCGCCGGGAGCGCCTCGCGCAACGCGGCGGCTCCGGCAATAACCCGCCTTTCGCGCGCTGCGGATTTCTCGGCGCAGCGCGCGTCGACGAGGCGTCTCCGACGATGTCGAGCCTCCGCGCCGACAACGTGAGACAAGGAGCGATAACACCGCAGATGCATTCGCCGTCCTCAGGCGATCAGCGCCGCCCCGCTCGGCGCGCTCAGCCCATTTCCTCTGCGCTCGTGTACGCAAGGGTGCCCAAAAAGGACGCTCCGGGCATCCCGCGTTGCGAGCGTCAGGGGTCCTGTCGAGTCGGCCCCATCCTCCGCCGGGCGAGCGCGGCGGCGGCGCGGGGCCGCTCAGGGCGCGGCGATCCAGGTCTCCCAGGCTCGAGAGAAGTCGTCGGCGTGGATCTCGTGGCCGCGCCCCGGGTGCACCACGAGCTCGTGCTCCCAGCCGTGCTGGGTCAGCACGTCGGCGAGGTTCTCGGCGCTCGCGATGGTGGAGGCGAGCTCGAGCTCGCCGACGGCGATGAAGATCGGCGGCCTCTCCTCGGAGAACAGGTGCTCCTCGATGAGCATGCGCCCCGCGCCGACGAGCGCTGCGCCGTCGACGGCGACGAGGCCTTCGAGCGCCACGTAGCTCGCGAAATAACCGCCGTTGGAGAAGCCCATGACATAACGCCCGCCGAACGTCCCGCCGAGGATCCGCTCCATCAACGCCTCTGCGCGCATCCACTCTTCGAGCAGGGCGGGCGCCGCGGCGTCGACGGTCTCGCGGCGCGTCGGCCAGCAGGAGTAGGTCTCCACGGACGGATCCCAGGTGCAGAGTCCTGGTCTCCCGCGCGGGCACACGGCGACGGCGCCGAGCGCCTCGGCGGCCTCCGCGGCGGTGGCCTGGAGGTCCACGGGCAGCGAGTCGGGCGCCATGGCCCCGTGCAGCACATAAAGGATCGGCGCGCCGCGGAGCGCGGTCTCCGGCACATGGAAGCAGGTGTGGTCGTCCAGGCCGATCCACCCTGCCGAGCACCAGTCCGTCTCGACCGGCTCCCAGCTCAGCGCGCCGCTCGCGCCGCCGCCGCCGCCCTGCCCGCCCGCGTTCCCTTGCTCGCTCGCGCCCGACGCGCCGCTGCTCGCCGCGAGCGGATCCGGGGCGGCGCCGCCCCCGCCGCCCTCGGCCGCGCCGCCCCCGCCGCCCTCGGCGGCGCCCGCGGCGCTGGGTCCACGCGGCGCCTCGCTGGCAGCGCGCTCGCACGCGGCCAGCGCCAGCACCGCCATGCTCGCCACGATTGCCGCGCGGTCCGCCCTGTCCATGCGCGCTCCTCGATCAAGATGCCCTGTCGGTCGTGGCGCCGCAACGCTCGCGCGGCGCTGCGCCGCGAGGACTCCCGCCGGCGAAGCGACCCGCTCGGCGCGCCGGCCTCGGGGTGGGGTGCGAAGACCGCCTGCCCTTGCCCTCGCCACCGCTCCGCAGTACCGAGCCGAACATGACCCCACTTACCGGCCTCCCCGGCCCCTTCCTCGAGGCCATCCAGCGCGAGTTCCCCGCGGATTTCCTCTCGACGGACGCCGCCGATCTCGCGACGTTCGGCCGCGACTGGACCAAGGTCCACGAGCCCAGGCCCTCGGCGCTCGCGCTGCCGCGGTCGACCGACGAGGTCTCGCGGCTGCTCCGCCTCTGCTCCGAGCACCGCGTCCCGATCGTGCCCTCCGGCGGCCGCACGGGGCTCGCCGCCGGCGCCGTGGCGGCCAGGGGCGAGCTCGTCGTGTCGCTGGATCGGATGCGCAAGATGGGCCCGGTCGACGTCCTCGGCGCGACCGTGCGGGTCGAGGCGGGCGCGGTCACCGAGGCGGTGCACCAGCACGTCGCGCCGCACGGCCTCACCTGGCCTGTCGACTTCGCCTCGAAGGGGTCGAGCCAGGTCGGCGGCAACATCGCGACGAACGCCGGCGGCGTGAAGGTCATCCGCTATGGCCTGACGCGCCAGTGGGTCCTCGGGCTCACCGTCGTCACCGCGAGCGGCGCCGTGCTCGAGCTGAACGGCGCGCTCGAGAAGAACAACACGGGGATCGACCTGCGCCAGCTGTTCATCGGCAGCGAGGGCACGCTCGGCATCATCACCGAGGCGACGCTCAAGCTCACGCGGGTGCCCGAGGCGCTCAACGTGTTCCTGTTCGCGGTGCCCGACCTCGCCGGCGTGCTCGCGCTGTTCCGCGAGGCCCGGACGGGGCCGTTCGTGGTGATGGCCTACGAGTTCTTCACCGAGAAGTGCCAGGCGCGCCTGCGCCGCCACCGGAACGTGCGTGTGCCGCTCTCCGCGCCGTCGGACTACTACGTGCTCATCGAGGTCGAGCGCGGCGAGCCCGAGGCGCTCGAGGCGTGGATCACCTCGCTGTTCGAGCGCGGGCTGGTCACCGACGGCACGCTCGCGCAGCACGGCGCGCAGGCCGCCGAGCTCTGGGCGCTCCGCGAAGGGATCAGCGAGAGCCTGTCGGCGACCGGGCTGCCGCACAAGAACGACGTGTCCCTCCCCATCCAGGAGCTCGAGGGCTTCTGCTCCGAGCTCGAGAGCCTCTTCGAGGCCCGCTATCCAGGGTGGGAGATCGCGCTCTTCGGCCACATCGGCGACGGCAACCTCCACATCAACGTGATGAAGCCCGACGACCTCACGCGCGAGGAGTTCCTGAAGCGCACCCACGAGGCGGATCACGCCATCTTCTCGCTCGTGAAGAAGTACCACGGCAGCATCTCCGCCGAGCACGGCATCGGCCTGCTCAAGAAGGATTACCTGCCCTACTCGCGCTCGGCCGAGGAGCTCGCGATCATGCGGTCGATCAAGCGGGTGCTCGATCCGCTGAACCTCATGAACCCAGGCAAGATCATCGACGTTTGAGCGCCTTCCGCGCGCCCCCTCGCTTCGCTCGCCGCGCCCCCGGACCACCATGTAGCAACCAGCGATTCAACCCGTGACCGCGCGGCAGAGCGCCGGCGGCCATTCGACGGAATCAGCGCAAGGAGAGACGATGACCCTCGACGAATCCAAGCTCTCGCACCGGTTCACCGAGCACGGCGGCGTGCGCCTCCACTACGTCGAGGCGGGCGACGGGCCGCTCGTCGTGCTCCTCCACGGCTTTCCCGAGATCTGGTACTCGTGGCGCCACCAGATACCCGCGCTGGTCGAGGCGGGTTACCGCGTGATCGCGCCCGACATGCGCGGCTACAACCTCTCGGACAAGCCCGAGGGCGTCGCCGCGTACGCGATCGCCGAGCTCACCGCGGACGTGGCCGCGCTGATCCAGGCTTCTGGCGCGGAGCGCGCCGCCGCGGTGGTCGGCCACGACTGGGGCGGCGGCGTCGCCTGGGGGTTCGCGGCGCGGTATCCGGCGCTCCTCGAGCGGCTGGTCGTCCTCAACTGCCCGCACCCCGAGCGGCTGTTCGCCGGGTTCCGCACGGCGCGGCAGCTCCGCAAGAGCTGGTACATGTTCTTCTTCCAGCTCCCGAAGCTCCCGGAGCTCGCCGCGCGGAAGGACGATTTTGCGTGGCTCCGCGCGTCGGTGAAGGACGACCCGCGGCGCCCGGGCGCGGTGAGCGACGAGGATCTCGCCCATTACGTCCGGGCGTGGTCGCAGCCCGGCGCGCTCACGGCGATGATCAACTACTACCGGGCCCTCTTCCGCCCGGGCAGCCTTGGCGAGCTCGGCAGGCCGCCCCGCATCGACCTCCCGGTGCAGGTGATCTGGGGCGAGCACGATCGCTATCTCGGCTCCGAGCTCGCCGCGCCAGATCCGGCGCTGGTCCCGAACGCCCGAGTCGCCCGCATCCCCGACGCGAGCCACTTCGTGCATTACGACAGGCCGGAGAAGGTCAATCAGCTCCTCCTCGAGTTCCTGCGCTGACGCCCTCGCTGCAGCGCGGCCGCTCGGCGCTCTCGGGCGTGCGCGGCGCGACCGCCGGCGAGGCGTGTTTCCTGACGCACGTACCCGTTTGACACGGCGGAGCGACCGATCGAACCTGGCGGGCGCTCATGCTCCGCCGCATCCCTGATCGCAACATCTGGCTCGTCTTTGGCGCGATCTTCCTCCTCGGTCTCGCGTACGGCATCGCCATCTCGCTCACGGCGGTCTTCCTCGATGCGCGCGGGTTCACCAAGACCGACATCGGCCTGCTCGCGTCGTGCTTCGCGCTCGGCATCGTCCTGCTCTCGCTGCCGATGGACACGCTCATCCGCCGGTTCTCGGCGAAGGCCACGCTGGTGCTCGCGCTGGTCGGGTACGCGGCGGCGGTCGGCGCCTTCCCCTTCCTGCCGAGCTTCGCCGCCATCGCCGCGGTGCGTTTCCTCGACGGGGCCTGCTCGGTCGGCATCTGGGTGAGCTGCGAGACGATCCTGCTCGCCCGGTCGGACAAGGACAACAAGGCGTTCGTCACGAGCCTCTACGCCGTCTCGATGGCGCTCGGCTACGTCCTCGGGCCGCTCTGCGCGCCGCACATCGTCGCGCTCTCCTCGATGCCCGCGGCGTTCCTCCTCTCGTGCGTGATCTCGCTGCTCTCGGCCGTCCTCGTGCTCGCGCGCCTCGACCGCGACCTGCCGGGCATGTCCGAGGCCCACGGGAAGGCCGGCGCGGCGAGCGGTGCGGAGCCCTCGGCGTCCTCCGCCTCGATCCTCTCGCGCATCAAAACCGCGTGCTTCGCGACCTTCGCCTACGGCTATTTCCAGGCGTCGGTCGTGCTGTTCCTCCCGCTCTACCTGATGGCGGAAAAGGGGGTCACGCGCGATCAGACGATCCAGATCCCCGCCTACTTCGCGGTGGGCATGCTCCTCTTCACCAACGTCTTTGGCCGGATCGGCGACCGCCGCGGCCACCTCCTGCTCATGCGCGCGCTCGGCACGATCGGCACGCTGATGATCCTCGGCTTCGTGTACCTCGATCGTTACGACGCGATGTGCGTGGCCGTGTTCGTCGCGGGGGCGACGCTCGCGTCGATATCGCCGCTCAGCCTGGCGCTCCAGGGCGTCGTCACCGCGCCGCGCGACTACAGCCGCGCGAACTCGCTCTACAACGTCTTCTACGCCGCCGGGATGCTCCTCGGCCCTCCGGCGTCGAGCGCCATTTACCAGGCCGCGGGCGGCGTCGCGATGATCTACCACCTCGCGGCGCTGTGGGCCGCGTTCGTCGTGTTCACCGTCGTCTTCGCGGGCGACGACCCGGCCGCGCGGCGCAGCGCCGGAGAGCGCGTCAGCGTCCCGGTCTGGAATGAATAGCGCTCTCCCCGTCGCGCGGCGATCGACGTAGAAACAGCCCCGCTCGCCGCGCAGACTCGCCAGCTCGCGGCGGCATACGACGAGGCGCCCGATCGCGGATCCTCGCCGGGTTCAGAGATCGCAGCCGCACGACCGCCGGACGATCAGCTCCGTCGGCAGCTCGATCCTCCGCTCGGCCTTGCCCGTCTGGATGAGGTCCACCAGCGCCTGCACCGCGCGGTAGCCCACCCCGTCCGTCGGCGCGCGCACCGTCGTGAGCGCGGGCTCGAGGTGGCGCGCCGACGGCGCGTCGTCGAAGCCGACGACGGAGACCTCCACGGGCACGCGCTTGCCCGCGGCGCGCAGCGCCTCCATCGCGCCCGCCGCGGCGTGGTCGCACCACGCGAAGATCGCGTCGAAGTCGGCCCCCTCGCGCACCCACGCGAGCGTCGCGGCCCGCGCCTCCCGCGCATCGAAGCCGCGGCGCATCAGGCGCGGATCCACGGCGATGCCGTGCTCGGCCAGCGCCTCCCGGTACCCCTCCGCGCGCGTCGTCGAGTCCTCGCTCTCGGAGACACCGTGGAGGAAGGCGATCCGGCGCCGGGCGTGCGCCTCGATCAGGTGCCCCACGATGGCGCGCGCGCCGGAGGCGTTCTTGATGATCACGCTGGGCAGCGGGACGTCCGCGGGCGACGACTGGTACATGAGCACCGCCGGGCACTTCTGGTGGACCAGCTGCTGGAGATCGGCCTCGTGGACGTAGTGGCCGAAGATCAGCACCCCGTCCGTGTTGTGCCGCCCGACGAGGCGCCGCGCCGGCGCCTCCGGCCTCACGGAGAGCAGCACGTCGTAGCCGGCCTCGGCCGCCGAGGCGGCGATGGCCCGCACGAGGCTGGAGATGAACTCGGTGCTGATGTTCGGCAGGAGCAGGCCGAGGACGCCCGTCTTCCCCTGCGCGAGGCTCCTGGCGGCGGTGTTCGGCACGTAGCCGAGCTCGTCGATCACGGCCAGCACGCGCTCCCGGGTCTCCGCGCTGTACTTGCCCCTGCCGTTCACCACGCGGCTGACGGTCGCGGGCGAGACGCGAGCGCGCTTGGCGACCTCCTCGATCCGGATCTGCGGCCGCGGCCCCGGCTGGATCGTGAACGGTGGCGACAAGGCGGGGCACCTCTCGGGGCCGGGGACTCGGGCCGGGGCGCGGCGGCGCCCCGGCTCGACGCACGTTCAGTAAAGCACGCGGGTGCGGAGGCTCGTCTCCAGCGCCCCGATGCGCCGGCTCACCTCGGCGGACACGTCCTGCGACAGGTCCATGATCAGGTAACCGATGTTGGCGTCCGTCGACAGGACCTGGCTGTCGATGTTGGCGTTCACGTCCGACACGATGCGGTTCACGTCGCGGAGCACGCCAGGCACGTTGCGGTGGACGTTGAGGATGCGGTGCGTGGCCTTGAGCGGCGGGAGCTCGACGTTCGGGAAGTTCACCGCGCCCGTCGTCGCCCCGGTGGTCACGAGCTGCGTCAGCGCGCGCGACACCTCGCGGCCGATCGCCTCCTGCGCCTCCTCGGTCGAGCCGCCGATGTGCGGCGTCAGGATCACGTTCGGGAGCTTCTGCAGCTCGGTCAGGAAGCCGTCAGAGTTCGACTCCGGCTCCTCCGGGTAGACGTCGATCGCCGCGCCCGCGAGGTGGCCGCTCTTCAGCGCCTCGGCCAGCGCCGGGATCACGACGACCGAGCCGCGGCTCGCGTTGAGCAGGTACGCGCCCTTGCGCATGTGCGCGAGCTCGGCGGCGCCGATCATGTTGTGCGTCTCCGGCGTGGCCGGCACGTGGAGCGAGACGAAATCCGACTCGGCGAGCAGCGCCTGGAGCGTCGGCAGCGCGCGGTTGTTGCCCATCGGCAGCTTCTGGGCGATGTCGTAGTAGACCACGCGCATCCCCATCGCCTCGGCGAGCACGCCGAGCTGCTGGCCGATGTGGCCGTAGCCGATGAGGCCGATGGTCTTGCCGCGGATCTCGTAGCAGGCCTTCGAGACCTTCTTCCAGGTGCCGGCGTGCACCTCGCGCGACCTGTCCCCGAGCTGCCGGGCCAGCATGATGGACTCGCCGATGATCATCTCGGCGACGCTGCGCGTGTTGCTGAACGGCGCGTTGAACACCGGCACCCCGCGCCGGTTCGCCGCATCGAGGTCGACCTGGTTCGTGCCGATGCAGAAGCACCCGATGGAGAGCAGCTTGTCCGCCTTCTCCAGCACGCGCGCGGTGACGTGCGTCTTGCTCCGGATGCCGAGCATGTCCACGCCCGCGAGCGCGGCGATGAGCTCGTCTTCCTTCAGCGCGGAGCTCCGCGTCTCGATCTCGAACGATCGCGACCGGAACAGCTCGTGCGCGCTCTGGTGGATGTTCTCGAGCAGGAGCACCTTGACGGGCTCCTTCGCGACAGGGGGGGTCGTCTGAAATTTCGTTGCTGAGGGCGTCATGGGCTTCATCCGTCAAGGCCACCTCTACCGCAACTTCGCCCTTTTGCATCCCAGGATCCGATCCGACGCCGACGTGCGCCGATGCCGGAGCGCGACCGTCCTGCGCATCGGTTCCGCGCGTCGGTTCCGCGCATGGGTTCCGCGCATTCGTTGCGCGCGGCAGACTGCCGCGCCGCCGCGCAGGCCGACGGCGCGCCGCAGGGGAGACGCCTTGCCGATAGCAAGCTAGATTGCGCCGCATGCGCCACCGCAGACACGCTCGACTCCCTGCCGTCCTCGTCGTCGCCGCGCTCGCCGCCTCCGCCGGATGCAAGGGGAAGTCCGGCCCCAGCGGCCCGTCGCCCGACGCGACGAAGGTCCCCGACGCGCCGGCGACGCCGGCGACGCCGGCGACGTCGGCGACGATCGACACGACGCCGCCGCCCGTCCCGCCCTCGAAGGGCGCGCTCATCGAGGACGAGCGCAATTCGATCGCCGTGTTCCGCGACGTCGCGCCCTCGACGGTGTTCGTGACGCAGCAGCGGCTCGTGGTGGACCGCTTCTGGGGGACGGCCGTCGAGGTGCCCGCGGGCTCGGGCTCGGGCTTCGTCTGGGACGCCGACGGGCACGTCGTCACGAACTACCACGTCGTGGCCGGCGCGCAGTCGCTCGTCGTCCGGCTCCAGGGGGAGAAGACGTTCCCGGCGAAGCTCGTCGGGTCCGAGCCGCGCAAGGACATCGCGGTCATCAAGATCGACGCCCCCAAGGAGATGCTGAAGCCGATCCAGGTCGCGCCGCTGCGCGAGCCGCTCGAGGTCGGGCAGAAGGCGATCGCGATCGGCAACCCGTTCGGCCTCGATCACACGCTGACGACCGGCATCATCAGCGCGCTCGGCCGCCAGGTCCAGGGCGTGGGCGAGGTGACCATCCGCGACATGATCCAGACGGACGCCGCGATCAACCCCGGCAACTCCGGCGGCCCGCTGCTCGACTCGAGCGGGCACCTCATCGGGATGAACACGATGATCTTCTCGAAGAGCGGCAGCTCCGCCGGCATCGGCTTCGCCGTGCCGTCGACGACGATCGCGCGGATCGTCCCGCAGATCATCCGGACCGGGAAGGCCGAGCAGGTCGGCCTCGGCATCCAGCTCGATCAGTCCCGCCGCCTCGAGCGGCGCAACGGCATCCGCGGCCTCATCATCATGACCGTCGTCCCGGGCGGCCCCGCCGACAAGGCGGGCATGCGCGGCCTCTCCGAGGGCGACCGCGGGCTCGTCCTGGGCGACGTGATCGTCGGGATCGACGGCACGCCCGTCGCGGACTACGACGGGCTGTACCAGGCGCTCGACGGCAAGAAGCCGGGCGACAAGGTGAAGGTCGACGTGCTCCGCGGCCCGAGCGGCGAGAAGGCCACCATCGAGGTCGCGGTAGAGCTCCTCGGCTGACCCGCCCCGTCTCCGCCCCCGACCCGACACACCCGAGCGTTGGCGGAGCTCGCCCGCACAGGAGACGGGCCCAGATCGGCGTTTTCGGCGCGGAAGCGTACTCATGTACGCTGAGCACCGAAAACGTCGAGGTGGGCCCGTATCCGCAGCGGGCGAGCTCCTCTCTCAGGCGACGATCGCGTCGATGAGCCCGCCTTCGAGGCTCTCGTCACCGAAGTCGTCGAGCGGACCGCCCTGGCCGTTCGTGCAGCCGACGGCCGCGCCGATCGTGTTGAGCAGCTTGTTGTTGGTGACCCGCTGGTCGATGAACTGGCCGGTCTTCAGGTAACCCGCGGCGCCACCGGCGAGGATGTACGGGACCCTGGAGTAGGAGTGGTACTTGTCGGCATTGTCATTGAGCCACACGGCCACGCCGCGGTCGAGGAGCGTCCCCGAGCCGATCTCGTACGACGCGAGCCTGTCGAGCAGGTGCTTGAAGATCCGCGCGTGGATGCGGTCGATCTGGTGGTGCAGCTCCTGCGCGCCCTCGATCGGCGGGCCGACCTCGCCGTCGCCGTCGATGCGGTGAGAGATCTTGTGGTAGCTCTTCTGCCGCACGCCGTGGATCGTGTACTCGGTCGAGTCGTTGCCGTCGCCGACCTGCAGGGTCGCCGCGCGCGTCGCGCCGCACGCCATCGCGAGCGCGATGATGTCCATCTGCATGCGGGCGACAGTCTCCACGTTGTCGTAGCTGCCGACGTCCGGGGAGATCGCCTCCATCTCCGCGACCCGCTCCGGCGGGAGCGCGCAGGCGAGCCCGACCTCGAGGTCGCGGATGCTGTCGAAGTGGAGCTCCAGCCGCTCGCGATCGCCCTGGCTGAGGTCCTTCCGGCGCATGAGCGCCTGCATCTGCTCCCGGACCAGGTCGTTCACGCTGGCGCGGCGCGCGGCCAGCGCCTTCGCGGCAGCGGCGTCCACCTCGGCGAGCCCGAAGAGCTTCTGGTACGCCTTGTACGGGTCGCGCTCGGCGGCGCGCAGCTGCTTCGGCCCGCGGTACGAGAGCACCTCGTTGATGTAACCGGCCTTCCTGCCCGCGTAGAGCGTCAGCGGCTCGACGCCCGCCGGGTTGAGCTCGGTCGCGATGCGGTTGTCGATCGACTCGCCCATCGCCAGCGACTCGTTGCCCGCCGGATCCTCCGACACCTGCGCGGCCGTCAGGCACTGGTTGCCGCCGCCGGAGTGGCCGCACCCGTTGCCCGGGAACGCGAAGCGGACGCCGCGCACCAGGATCAGCTGGCTCGCGTAGTCCTTGAGCTCGCTGACCGCCCGATCGGCGTCCGCGGCCATCGACTCGGCGGTCAGCGGGCCCGGCGCGCTGGGCCAGAACATCTCCGGCTCATCGCCTACCTGCTGCGCGACGCCGTTGGCCTGGCGCATGAAGATCGCGAAGGGCGGCGCGTCCCCCGCGCCGGCCGCGGCGCGGCGCGGCGCGAACGTCTCCAGGAACGGGAGCGCCACCGTGACGCCGAACAGACCTCGAAGCACACGTCGTCGGGTGATCATGGCGCCTCCGCGGGAACGCGAGCGAGGAAGGGAGTGGAGGAGACGATCCGGACGATGAGCTCCTTGGTCGAGGCGCCGCCGCGCGACGCTTCGCCGAGCTCCTCGACGAGCGCCCGGTCCTCCGCGCGCGCGCCGCGGCCGTGGGCGAACTCGAGCCAGCGCTCCGCGTAGCACCCGTGCGCCTCGCTGCTCTCGGCGAGGAGCTGGCTGAACTCGACCGCATCCGCGTAGCTCCTCGGCTGGCCGCCGAGCGTGTAGGCGTCCGCGGAGTTGACGGGCGCGCCGTTGTCGGTCGCGCGGTACTTGCCGATCGCGTCGTAGTGCTCGAAGGCGAACCCGGCGGGGTTGATGAGCAGCCCGTGGCACGACGCGCCGCACGTCCCCTTGCCCGTGTGCGCCTCGACGCGCTCGCGGTTGGTCGCGAGCTCGCCCGGCGGCAGCGAGGTCGCGTCGTCGGGCGGCGGCGGCAGCGTGGCGCAGAGGATCCTGAGGTTCACGAAGACGCCGCGGTGGATCGAGTCCGGCTGCCGCGCCGTCGCCTTGGCCGCGAGGAAGCCGAGGCGCGTGAGCAGCCCCGAGCGCTCCCCTTCGTCGAGCTCCACCCGCTTGAACTCGCCCGAGAAGTCACCCTCGACGCCGTAGACCGCGGCGAGGTGATCGTTCACGAACGCGGTGCGCGCGGTGAGCAGGTCGGTGAGCCCGCCCTCCTCGTCGAAGACGACGTGATCCACGAAGAGCTCCGCCTCGCGCTGCATGTCGTCGCCCATCTCGGGGACGAACTCGGGGTAGAGCGCCTGATCCTTGTTGAGGTCGTGGTACTGCTCGTAATCGTAGAGCTGCCGGTGGAACGCGCCGACGACCTCGCGGGCGCGCAGGTCGTCGAGCATCCCCCCGGCGTAGGCGCGGACGGCCTCGCGGGTCGAGAGCTCGCCCGCCTTCGCCGCCTCGAGGAGCGCGTCGGAGGGCATCGTGTTCCACAGGGTATAGGCGAGCCTGGTCGCGATCTCGTGTCCGCCGAGCGGGATGAGCCCGCCCTCCGCCGGCCCGGCGCCGATCTCGACGCGGTAGATGAAATGAGGGGACTGCAGAAACGCCTCGAGCGCCGCGCGGACGCCCGCGGCGAACGGGTCTTCGCCCTCGAAGAGCTCCTCGCCGCGGTGGAACAGCGCGACGTATGCGTCCCGCTCCTCGTCCGTGAGCGGGCGCCGGAACGCCCGCTCGCCGAACCGCTCGACGAACGCCTGCGCCCGCGCCTCCGGCGCGTCCGGCAGGTCCGCGGGCGCGATCCGACCGAGCTTGCCCTGGTCGGCGGTCACCATCGCCGCGAGCTCCTCGGCGGCGCGCTGGTAATCGCCCCAGAGGCCCGGCGTCACCAGGAGCGCAGCCTCGTTGTTGTCGAACACGCCGCCGAGCGGGTCGCTCGTGAACGACGCCGAGAGGCCAGGCCGGTCGTCGAGGCGCAGGAGGTCGCGCACCGTGTTCTCCCACTGCGCGTGGGTCAGCCGCGGAAACATGCTGCGCTCGGCGACCTCTGGCCCAGTCGGCCCGCCGGGAATGACACCATCCCCGTCGCCCCCTCCCGGATCGCCCGCGGTGCCCGTACACCCCGAGATCAGGAGCGCGGCGACGCTCAGCTGCGCGCCGAGCAGCCGCCGCCATCGCGAGGAGGTAGTCAATCGATAGGCCGGTGAGATCATCGAGCTCTCCTGATAAGCAGATCGACTGTGTATGCAGGAGACACACCTTGGCCGCCGCCACCGCGAGGAGGTGGTCAATCGATAAGCCAGTGAGGTGGCCGAGCTCTCCTGAAGCAAGGCTCCGAACCAATCCGGACCTCGCCAGGCAGCCGAGGGTGGGCGCAGCGACAGGTGCGACGAGGCGTCCTGCGGAAGCAGGGCGACACGGAGCAACGACGCGACGCGCCGACCATCGGCTGCCTGGCGACAAGAGGTTTCGTCGCTCTAAGCCAAGCAGCTAGATCCAGTTATGTAGGAAATACACTTTACTAACAACCCCAAAAAATCTTGGTCGGTGGGCAGACGCGCGGCGATCGTCCTGGAGCAGACAAATACAACGGCACCCAAACCCTCGCTCTCGTGTGTGTGCTCTCCCGTGCATGCCGGCCATGGCAGGAGATCTCGATGGCTGGCCACTCCTGACGAGGCGGTGCGGTGTCGCCGCCGCGGGAAGTTCGCTGTTGCTGCCGAGCAGCGGGTTCAGCAAGCATCTGCTCGATGCGCCCCTCTCGCCTCCGCCGCTGCCACGCCTGGTCTGCGCTGGCGCTCGCGTCGCTCGTCTCGCTCGCCGCGTGCGAGCGACGGGCAGCCCCGCCCGGGGGCGGCGCTGCGGGCACCGAGCAGCAGGCGCCTCCCGCCGCGCCAGCCGCGAGCGCGGCGGTCCCCGCCGCCGCGGTCGAGTACCTCGAAGAGATCACGGGCGGCGCGGACCGGAACGAGGCGCTCCCCCTCGTCGTCGCGATTCACGGGCTCGGCGACAGGCCCGAGTCGTTCGCGGGTCTGCTGTCGGGCGCCGACGTCAAGGTGCGCCTCATCGTGCCGCGCGGGCTCACGCCGTACGGGGGCGGCTACTCGTGGTTTCCGCTCCAGCAGGCGCTCGCGAGCGATGAGGTGGGACAGGGCATCTTGCGCGCGGCCGCCGCGCTCGCGGCGACGATCGAGCGGGTCGCCGCCGAGCGGCCGACGCGGGGAATGGCCATCGTGACCGGCTTTTCCCAGGGCGGCGCGCTCACGTTTGCGCTCGCTCTTCACCACCCGCGCGTTGTCGGCGCCGCCTTCCCCATGGGCGGCTGGGTCCCCCCGGCGGTGCTGCACGGCGCAGGCGCGGCGGCTCCGGCGCTCGTCGCGCTGCACGGCGAGGACGACCGGCGCGTCCCGATCGGCCCGACGCGCGACGCGATCGCGGCGCTCGAGGGGCGCGGCGTCAAGGTGAGGCTGGCGAGCTACCCTGGCGTCGGCCACACGGTGAGCGGCGAGATGCGGCGCGACCTCCTGCAGCTCATCCGCGGAGCCGCCGCCGAGGTGCGCTGACGACCGTCCGAACACAGCCGCGGGCCTCGCCCTCGCCCGCCCGGGTGCGCTGTTCTCCAGGGGCGAGCGTGCTGCCCGCACCGGCAGGAGCGCGGCCGCGCCGCCGGCCGCGAGGAGTGGGGCTCCAGGAGTTGCCGCGCCGAGCCGGAGCGGCTCGGCGACTGGGAGTGCAAGAGCGGCAAGAGGATGGAGGGGAGGGATCTGTCTTGACGCTACGTTCCAGAGACGGAAGTCCAAACGTTTCGGAGACGCCAACCCCCAGCTGCGGGACCTGCCCTGGGTCGACAGAACATTGTTCAATGCGATCCGGCCCTCCTGAAAAACGACGCAATAACAATACCTCTTCCATGCATCGAAGAGGCCGTCTTCACTCCACACCCTGCGGGCGGTCCTCGGTGTAAGTCGAGAGCGCCTCTATCAGCGCGCGTAGAAACACGCGCTCGGCATCCACCGACAGCTGCTGGAGTGCGAGCGTGTCGCGGGTGTGCGCGATGCCTTGAGCGTCCGAGCTTTCGAGAACGCTCCGCACCTTCACGATGAAAGAAATCTCTCGCTCGACGGCTTCAACTTCGTTGCGCGCCTGCTCGATCGCCGCACGGGTCTGATCACGGAACCGCCGCAGTCGCTGGTTGACCTCGTAGGAGGCATGCTGCAGCTCTTCGGCCCTCGACCCGAGGTGCCGGTCCTCGTGAATGGATTGCGCGATCCCGCCGATATTGAAGCTCACCTCCGCGAGCCCATACCAGTCAGACCTCGGGAACGGTATGACTCCACTGACGACGCGGACGCGCCACGCGTCGAGCGACCGAACGTACGACGCTTCCCGTGCGACTCGGTTGGCGCTCCGTACGTAGGCTGCCGCCTGCGCACTGAGCGATCCGCGCGGCTTGCCGAGCCCCTGCGCGGCAAGCTGAGCCACTTCGCCGCGCACGTGAGCCAGCTTGCGCTCGAGCGCGTCAGCGTGATTCCGCACCTCATTGAGATCGATGAGCGTGATGACTCGCTCGGAGAACCGCTCCTCGGCCTTCTTCATGAGCGCGCGCCACTCCTGACCGTGTGCGTCCAGATAGGCCTCTTGCTCGCGCAGCGCGACGAGGCGGGCGGCGTCAGCCCCGTGATCGAGGACCTCCTCAATGCTCATAGACGATTCGTGCAGGTCGCACTCCGCGTCGCCGAGGCGCATCACGCGTAGCCCTTTGTAGAAATCGAGCGGAGAGAACGACAACGCCGTCCGCACCTGGTAGCCATCTCCTGCCGTCGCGCCGATGTCGATCGCGTTGCTCGAGGGATGTCGGATCCCTTGAACAACAACCTGGGGTGCCATCAGCAAGGCCGCATCGCTCGCAGCCAGCGCGTGCACTTTACGGCAGTAGGCCGGCTGCTCTGCCAATGCGTCGGCTCGCCCAAGCAACAGGAAGGCAGCAACGGCGGTCACAGGGACACGAATCAATTGTCGCATTGCAGGTTGCCTCATATACCATCCATGGGTTGTTACCAAAACGTGTTCCCGACCCAGCGCTCTGCTGGGGCTCGATATCTCCGACAAGGCGCCGTCATGGGCATGCGCGCGCTCCGTCCGCGTGCGACGCGGCGCACGGCAAATCACGCAGTCCGGCAACCCCGCCGGACACGGAGAGGTCTTCAAGACACGCCTGCCATCAGGGCTTCTGATCCGGCAAGACTGGACGCGACGCTCGCAGCTCGACCTCGAGGCTCGCATTGTCAGCCCGAATCCCAGCCGGCCCCCTTAGCTTCAGTGCCGAGTCTGGCAATTTCCCTATCCATACGACCGCATGGTCTACTTCCACATGAAGTGTGTTCGCTTCGAGATCGAGCCGAGCGAGCAACGTATGGCTCGTACCGGCGCGGATCACAGGGATGTCCGCGCGCGACCAGGTCGGAAAAAGCCTCGTGTAGCCTCGGTCACGGCACTGCGCATGCGCATTCTGTCCAGGATTCATTTTCAAAGAGACCTGGATGCCATCGCCGGGCTCGATGTGCCACATCACGTAGAGCACGTTGCATGTATCTTGGGCAAGGAGCTTTATGCCGACCTGCCGTCGCATTTCGCCCGAAGCGAGCGGCGCACTGTAAAGAGTGGGGCCGAGATAGGCGAAGTTCATCTGGACCGTGGACCGAAAATCACCACCGATGAGCGCGCGCAGCGCGGGTGAGCGCAGCGCTGAGTGAGAGCTGTCAAGAGCTTCGATCGTGCCGCTCGTAGCTCGCAGTTGAGCCACGCTGATCGATTCGAGTGAAGCACTGTCCATCCAATCACTATGGATCGGCGCGCTGCCTTGCCCCCTACGACCGGCAGCCACCACAGTCACCATACCGAGCGATATGAAGGCGGCTGCCAAGATCAACACCGAGGCGCTGGCTCTGGCTTTCACGAGCCTATCCCCGCTCCGCGTCCTGATGACGGTCTCGACGGGTCAAAACCGGGTCGAGGTTGGTGCCAAACTGAAAAAAAGCCCGGCTTCTTGCCCGTGGTCCAGCCCTCGTAACCGTTGGGAGTCCAGGGAGTCTCTCGCCACCCGAACCAGAATGCTCCAAACGGGACATCTCCACGAAGGATCGCACGCAACGAGAGTTGCAAGGCACGCCGGATACGGAACAGCAGGGCTATGCGCGACGAGCCGCCACGGATGAGCGTCGACTCCGGCGCAAACCCGGTGACATTGCCGAACAACAACACATCGTGGACCGCCCCCACGAATGAGGAAACGAAAGCGAAGACGAATGCATGCAATGGCGAAAACGGAATTGCCAGCAACAATCTCCAGTAACGAAGATCACCATTGATGACGAGAGCAAAGGCGATGAGCAGACTATTGAGGACGATCTGGCATGTACAAAGTCCGATGACGAAGATCGTCAGTCCACTCGGATTGAAGAAAGATGCCGGAAGATACAGGTAGAACAACCCGGTCAAGAACCAATATCTGAATCGCAAGAACAGAATCACAATCGCGGGGAGGCCCAAGGTCCAGTAAAATGGCAACGCGCGCCAGAATCGCCCCGTTACCTCGATGCGCGCGGTGTTCCACCGGCGGCGCTGCCGGAACAGGCTCTTGATCGTGGTCGGCGAAGAGGTATACACGCGAGCCTCGGGCTCATACTTCAATGCCCGGTCGATCCACAGAGCGCGAAGCATGGCCCACAAGGCATGAAGCGGAGTTCTAGGGGGCTCGAAGTGAAACCGGCCGTTCTTGAACGTCGCAAGGATGGCCATGAACGCCATCACCGTATCATCGGTGTCGCCGGCGATCAGCTCTGGAATCTCGGGCACCGTGCTCGCGGAGAAGCTTGGGAGCGGGAAGCCGAGCCACCAGAGGACCCAATGCCGCAATCGCAACGTCCGGATGTACGCCAGAAACTTCGGAGCGGCTGCGAAAATGTCATACCATGTGCAGTAAAAGACCCCCGGCACGCCGCAGAGTGGAATCGGCCGCAGGTTGTGTCGTGCCACGTTGGCGATCATGTACTCGCGCGCAATTTGAATCGTGAGCTGGCCCTCGACCGTGAAAAAGTGCCTCCATCCTTGCCAGAAGCGATTGCCACGAAGATAAAAATTGCCAGCCACAGCACGAGCAGGCCAGCCGGTCAAAGGATGCCGTCTCACCAAACGCTGGACCAGCTTCCGGAGAGCGTCGGGGCCAAGATCAGCATCGGCATCAGTGCTGATGTAGACCTCGGGAAAGCGCGGGTGGTACCCCTTCGAGACCCTTTCGCGCAAAAACTTCACCCCATGCTCGATCGCCATTGGCTTTCCACGCCTCCCGGGGGTTCCGGTCACATACAACCAGATGCCGGGTCGGCGCTCTCGGGATTCTGCCCAGCTGCGAAGCTCGGAGTAGAGCTCGGGGGCGTCATCATAGCCATCAATGCTGATCACGATGAACAATTCGGACGGATAACTGTTCATCAGCGCGCTCTCGACGGTGCAGAGCATGCTGGCGAGCTCGTCCCATTTGCGGAGCAACGACGGGATCACGAGGACCGCGGAAGGAAGCGTGTCCTGTGGTTCGCAGCGATCCATCCGGCCAAACGCCAGAGTCCACATGTGGCGGGGTAGAAGGTAGAAGTGATCCCAGGCGAATATCGAGAACAGAAAAAGACAGTGCACGAGCGGCGCGGATAGGAGGAGCCCGTCCCACGCGTGGAGGCTCCACAGCAGTGATTCCATACTTGAACCCCCCTTGGTCCGGATCGTTCAATTGTTCGACCGGGAGTGATCTTCCAGGTGCGCTGCCGGCATCGCAGACTCGTCCTGGCTTGCCTCCACTTGTAGCGAGGCGGGTGGCGTCTCGTCTTCGGAGGCAACATCCGGCGGCTGCGTGTCCGTCGCATTGTATTGCTGGCCGCGGCCAACGTTGCCTTCAAGACGAACTCGCAAGCTCTTCGCCTTGGCAGAATCACGATCGCGCAGGTTGAGCACTGCGTATTGCCCACGCGCCTGATGTCCCCACGGGTCCGGGAGCGTAACCTCACCAGGGACGATCTCGGCGACTGTGCCCACCGCCTCGCAGAAGAACAGGCCCCAGACGCACGAGTAGATTTGCGCGCCTCGCTCGACCCCCTCGATTTGGGTATAGGGCACGAACGCTACGTCCAGACTCTGCTCGGTTGCCCGAAATGTCGGCCGGTTCCGCAGATCTGCTGCGATCTGGTCGATGTTCGCGACACGTTCGGCAAGGGCGCGCTCGTATGCCTGCTTGGCGCGCTTCTCGGACTCGAGCCGCAGCAGCTCCATTTCGATACGGGCCAATTGCTCGTCGCGGAGGATGGCCTCGGGCGTGGCCGGCGCTCCATCGTGCCCCGAGAGCGCCTTCTGCACCAGAAGCTTCTCGTACATCAGGCCGTCGCTCTGTATCCTCTCGCGCTCGTTCCCGAAGAGCGCGAGGTTCATCTGATTGAGTGTCTGAATTTCTTTTGCATAGTCTGTCCGCGAGATGATGCCGGCTTCCATGTCGGCCTTTGCCTTGCCTGTAAGCGCCGTTTGCTTTTCAATCATCGCGGCAAGGAAGCGCTTCTGGCTTTGCAGTGTCTTGATCTCGCCTTCAACCATCTGTGCTTGGCGGGAATTCAGCTTGGTAATCCAATCGCGCCCGCTGGCTACGGTCGGTCGGAGTTGCTCCAGGCGTTCGATCGCTGTCTCAGCGGCCAGGAGGCCCTCGCCGCAGCTCTCGAGCTCAGCGACCGCACGGGTGCGCTCGACCTGCAGCTCGTTCATCTTGAGCTTGTTGGCGAGGACGATGTCATTATCGGGCGACAAGATGAGCGGCGCAATAACCGAATCGCGCGCTGCTTGGTAGACAGCGTGACCGATCGATCCAATGCCTCCCACGACGCCGCACAGTGTGATAAACGCAAAAATACGCGTGTGGACGCCTGACTTCGACTTGCATGGACCAGCGTTGGGCTCCAGAGCGGCACCTGCGTCCAGCTCGGGCTTCTTTTGCGCGCTCATACCATGAACCATGACGCTCCTCCGAGTATTCCGAGTAGGCATAGAACGAATCAACCAATGGGAGTCGTGCGACGGATGTAATTAGTCGCGACAACGATAGTTCTTGTCATGAAATAGCTTCTAGTTCCCGACGGCGGCAAAATCATCCACCGTGAGAGAGCCAATGGACTCAAGCGCCAAACCGAAGCTCAAGCGACGGGCTGCTGCCGGCGCTACCGGTGTCGTGAACGAAGCCTGCGTCCAGGTGGAGGTTGCAGCGAGCGCAGAGCCCTCGGTCCAGTAGTTCCACGCACCCGCCGTATCCTGATAAAACACCACCATGCGGGCTGTACCCGAACCCTTGTACCAACCTGAAACGGTGTAGGTGCGCCCCGGTTGCGCCGGAGGAGCGCAAGGGCCCGAGTCTTGCCTCGTGACCAGCTTGCGGTCGCCGCTCTTGTAGCGCGAGATGGTTACGTTCTCGGCGCTTGTCCCCGTATGGGCGTCGCTCGTGCGCGCCCATGTCGCGGTGTTTGCGCCATAGCGCCCGCGCTCCCAGCAGTCCGCCACGCCGTTCTCAGGGTTAACATCATCCTCCAGTGAGGCATTGGAGATAGGAATAGAATCCGTGGGCGGCGTGCTCCCGCCCCCGTCTCCGCCATTGCCCCCGTCTCCGCCGCCGCCACCGCCACCGTCTCCGCCGGCGCCACCGCCACCGTCTCCGCCGCCGCCGCCGCCACCGCCACCGTCTCCGCCACCGTCTCCGCCGCCGCCACCGTCTCCGCCACCGTCTCCGCCGCCGCCACCGCCAGCGCCACCGCCACCGTCTCCGCCGCCGCCGCCGCCAGCGCCACCGCCAGCGCCACCGCCACCGCCACCGCCAGCGCCACCGCCACCGCCACCGCCACCGCCACCGCCACCGCCACCGTCTCCGCCACCGCCCCCGTTAATGACTTGATCGACCGTCTTGACTTGAATGTTCATGGTCGATCTATTGCGCTGAATCCAGTTCAGAACGGCGTCAAAGTCGGCGACCGCGAAACCGTATTGTTCATTGCAATCCGTACAGATGTGATGAAAAATCAACGGCACCCACCCGCCACCGTTGCGGTGCGCATTTTCGATCCAGCCTGTAATCGCGCCCACCGACGTCGTTGACTGGATAGAGCCATAGCCCCGAATTAGCTGAGCGTTTTGCGGAGGAATCGTCTCGGCGGCATTCGTCGAACAGCTTCCACAAAGACCACTGACACCGCGCGCGCTGGTGAAGCCGCAGTCGCGGGAGATACCCTGAAGCGCGACGTTCGACTCTCCGAATGGGTAGGCGAACGATGTCACCGAGAATCCGGGATTCTCCGGAGCAAATAGATCCATCAACGCCCTGCGGTCGTCGCACATCTGCCGCACCTGCTCGCTTTCGCTGAGGGTAGTGAGGTGCGGATGGGTCAGCGTGTGGCCGGCAATCTCATTACCATCATTCAGCAGATCTTGGATCTGCTGCTGGGTCATGTAACCACTCCGGCCGATGCGTGGGCTGTTGAGGTAGAAGGTACCGTGCATACCGTACTCTTTGAGAATGTCGCGGGCCACATACTGGTCCGCAATGGTATCGTCGAACGTCAACGACACCACAACCGATCCAGGATCCTCAATCGCGGCAATGGATTTACCGACATTCTCTCGACTCTCCGACGATCTTTCGTCTTCCTCGCCCGACTCAGTGCTGCATCTGGGTTGAAAGACCAGAACCAAGGCCATTCCGAGCACATAGGACGTGGTCCGTATCGAAGCAGCGCCCACCTGTTTCTTATCAAAGACTCGACAAGAGAGCATGTTTCACCTGTAGTTTAGAGCGAGACACGAGGTAATGAATTGCGTGCCTAACGTGCATGTCACGCATTCGAAAATCATTTACCTTGGACCTCTTCCGTGTGGCTTGCAGGCCATGGAAAGGGTTTCTCCTTTGGACTCAAGGGATTGGCGAGCTTCGGCTGCCCCCGGCAAAACCGCTGGCTTTGATGTCACCCAGGTTCCGCCGTTACTCCAACAGAACGGACGTTCGAGGTGCAAGAGCTTCAGCTATCGAAGGCGACCGGGGGGGGATTGTCGCTACAATCGGATCTACGATATCGCATCGCGATAGTCTAGAGGATAGTGGCGCCGCTACAATCCGATGCATATCGGGATGCGAGTACAATGCTGGCAGATGTCCCCGTCGCTCGGGGCTCAGCTACCATGCTGTCCGAAGCCAGTCTGCCCTAGGCGGTTATAGCACCTGCGCAAAGCCGCCTCCGGAGCGAGCATCTCGGAGCTTCCTCGCAACACCCCTCTTGGCTACGGGGCTCGTCCGCGCCGATGCGCGGGAGTCCTGCGGCAGAGGAGGATGGCGTTGGCGCCGCGGGACGTTGACGACGGTGTTCTCCCGCTGGACGACCCCTGCATGCCCCGCACACCTCGGTCTCACAGTCGGCTCCAAGCCGCGCTGACGATGGTGCTCACCGTCGTCAACGTGCCCGTTGGCCGCGACTCGCTCCGCCGGCTTTGTGGCATCGTACATCGCGAGCCCAGCTCGTCGCCGAGAACGCCCTGCGCGGGTAGGAATCGCAAACGCCATCCGAAGATCATGGGAAGGAAGTCGGAGCGTTTAAGAGACGTCAAGCCCCGACTGCGGGACCTGCCCTGGGTTGACAGAACGTAAGCGTTCACCGCCCGGATCTGCGATGGACGCCGTCCTACCCCCCGTGTCAGAGAAGTTGTCGCGCTGGCTGATCCGCTTGGAGCCTATCCCAATAGGCCAGCCGCGCGCCAGGTGATGATCCCGCAAGCGAAGTGCAGAAGGGCGAGGTAGGTGTCCGCGCGCTTCGACCAGCGGACGAGGTTCGCCCGAAATCGAGTCATCCAGCGGTGGTTCCACCTCTGCCCAGATGGCGTCGGGGATCCTCCAGCCGTCGTCCTCGTGCTGCTTCATCTTCCGGCGGCTGCCGCGTCACACGCCGATGTCAAATGTGCTCACCGAAGCCGGTCCCCTGTGGAAAGGTCTCGCCGACATAAGAGAAACCATGTTCAAGAGCGCGAACCTCTTCACTTGCTCTCCCTTTCCGGATTTTGTCTTTCTTCCAAGTCCGTAGTCCGATGTCGCACGTCTCGAGGGCCGCCGGCCCATGACCATCGTTCCTCTGGCGAATCGCAGAGCTCTCCGTCAGTGGGCGGCGGGACAGCAAGCAGTCGTCCGCGAAGCCCAGCGCGGCTCAAGAAAATGCACCGGTTCACACGGAGACATGTCCCGAGCCCGAGCGTGGTGCCCCGGGCGGAGCCCCCGGCGCCAGCGCGGGAAAGGCGGTGTGTCACAGGCGAACTTGTGCAGATCCTTTCGACCTTCATAAGGAGGTCACATGGGCAGACACGCTATCTCCCGCGACGTGGGCCAGAGGGATAGGACGGACCGGAGCGCCGGTTCTTGACCGGCAGGTGCTGACCGGCACGCGCCCCCGCCGCCCCCCTCGACCCGTCCTCATCGCCCTCGCGCCGGTGGTGACGCCGTCGAACAGGAGTTGGGACGGGCTGATGCATGATTCCGAGCCTCATTGGGTCGGTTCGAGTTTAGCCGGAACATCGGCAGAGACGCGTGCTCGATCTATCGCGCTCGCCGCGAGCGCAGCGTGTATGTCACCGACCTGCGCGATCTGAACGTCTTGCGCGCGTAACGGATAGAGCACGTGTCCGGGTCACCCCGCGCTCCTCGGCGACAGGGCTCGAACAGCGCAACTCCCCAGGAGACCTCGCCAATCGCACAAATGTGATCGATCTCACATTTCTCCCGCGACCCCTGCCCCAGGGCGGAGTGAGCCGCAGGTAGGGCGGCGCCGCGCGAGGCGCTCCGGTCCATCTACACGGCGCGCGCGAGCTACCCTACGTTGTGGTCACGAATGAAACCGGATCCTTTTGATCGCTTCGCGCAGTGGCTCAACCACCCTCGCTTCGTCCAGGCCGTCTTGCTCCTCGCGCTCGCCCTGGCGCTGCCCACGGTGGCGATCGCCTTCTATGCCGATGACTACATCCTGTTCTGCTACCTCGCGAAGCTGATCCCTGGCTCGCCTCCCTGGTACGATCTCTACAACTTCTTTCCCGGCGTTCCGGAGGAGACACGGGCTGCCGTCTCCATCTCCGGGCTGCCGTGGTGGACCGATCCGGAGCTCAGGATCCACCTTGTCCGCCCCCTGGCGAGCGCGCTGTTCACGCTGGAGCGCGCGGTCTTCGGCGACACCCCGCTCGGGTACCACCTTGTCTCGATCGGGCTCTACGTCGCCCTGGTCGCCGCCGCCGGCAGGCTGTTCCTGCGGGTTCTCCCGGGCGCGACCGCGGCGCTCGCGCTGCTGATCTTCGCGGTCAGCGGGAACCACGTTCACCCGGTCGGCTGGATTGCGTGCCAGCACATGCTGCTCGCGGCGCTCCCGGTGGTGCTCGGGCTCGTTGGATACCTCCGCTACCGCGAGGATGGGTGGCGCCCCGGGCGGTACCTGGGCCCGCTCGGGCTCGGGCTCGGGCTCCTCGGCGGCGAGGCGGCGCTCGGCGGGGCGGCGTACTGGATCGCCTATCAGCTCGCCGGTCCCGTGCCGCCGGGCCGCGCGGACGGCTGGCGCGCCCGGGCGGCCGGCGTGCTCCCGGTGCTCGGCCTCCTCGGGTACTTCGCCGCGTACAAGGCGTTCGGCGGCGGCGCCGCGCACACCGGCGGGTATATCGACCCGCTCAACAGCCCGCTCGCCTTCGTGGCCGCCGCGGCGGAGCGGCTGCCCATCCTGATCGGCGGCGCCCTCGTGGCCGTGCCCGCGGATCTCTCCGTCCCGCTCCCCAAGCTCCCCTTCATCGCGGTCGGGCTCGCGGCGGCCGCCGGCGTCGCCCTCCTCTACCGCGCATGCCTCCCCGCGGTCCCCGAGCGCGAGCGGGCCGCCTTGCGCTGGCTCGTCCCCGGGGCGCTCCTCGCGTTCTTCACGAGCCTCGGGGGCTTCCCCGGCTCGCGCCTGCTGCTGATGCCGGGCCTCGGGATCGCGCCGCTCCTCGCCGTCGTCGTGCTGCGCGGGCTGCGCCGCGCCCCCTCGCCTGGGGTCGCGTCATGGCCCCGCCGCGCCGGCGCCGGTTTCCTCGCCGCCGTGCACCTCGGGATCGCGCCGCTCCTTTTCCTCGCCGCCACCGCATCGAGCATCGATATCGCGCGCAAGCTCGAGGACATCGCCCGCACCGCGGAGATCGACGCGCCGCCCCGCAAGCGGGTCTTCATCGCGGCCGCCTCGGATCCCATGGCAGCCATGTACCCGCAGGCGATCCGCGCCCTGGAGTCGCCCGATTCGTTCTCCTGCTGGTCGATCCTCTCGATGAACAAGGGCACGCACCGCCTCACGCGCACAGGCCCGTCCTCGTTCTCCCTGGGGCGCATCGACGGGACGATGCTGACCGGGGCGTTCGAGACCCTCTATCGCGCGCCGTCCTCGCCGATCGCGGCGGGCTACGAGGTCGGCCAGTGCGGCGCCACGATCCGGGTCGCCGAGGTCGCGGACGGGAGGCCCATGCGGCTCGAGGTCGATCTGGGCGCGCCGCTCGAGGATCCGGGGCTCGTCATCCTGGCGTGGCGCGACGGGAGGCTCCGCCGCGTCGCGCCGCCCGCGGTCGGCGAGGCGGTGGAGTTCCCGTGGTCGCCGGGGCCGATCGGGTTCTTCTGAGCTCTTCCGGAGGCCGCCAAGGACGCCAAGAACAGCAGTTCCCGCCCACCTCTGCACCAAGCAGAGCGGCAGCAGAGCGGCGGTCACCCGCACAGGAGACGGGCCCAGATCGGCGTTTTCGGCGCGCAAGCGCACTCCGGTGCGCTGAGCACCGAAAACGTCGAGGTGGGCCCGTATCCGAAGCGGGTGCCCGTCGCTCTAGAGGGCCATCGGCAGCGGCGCGCCCTCGCGACCGACGTAGGCCACGGTCACGAGCTCGCCTTCCCGTGGGTCGTTGACAGGCAGGGTGAAGAATCCCCCTCTCCAGAGCGTCTCCTGCGGGCTCATGAAGGCGCTCCGGACGAACTGCTCGTATTGCTCGAAGTCCTGGTGCACCGTCTCGACACGGCACATCGAGCTCCGGCACTCGATCGAGCGGAGCGACGAGGTGTCCGGGAGCGCCGCGCTCAGCTTTTCCCGGGCCGCCTCGCGCGCCTCGGCGCTCCACCGGGTGTCGGTCCCCTGCTGCGTGAACGTGTCCTCCAGGCGCTCGCGCACCGCGGCCAGCGCGGCCGCGCGCTGCTCGACCGTCGGGGCGCTCTCGCTCGCGTCGCCCGGGGGCTCCGGCGCGGGTGCCGCGGGCGCTTCCGCCGGCGGAGCCGCGGGGGCCGGCGCGGCGGCCTCGATCCACCGCTCGGGCCGGGGCGCGGCGCCGGCGAGGGCCGCGCCGCTCTTCGTCGCCTCGATGGCGCGCGAGAGCGCGCCCATGTCCTCGCGCATGCGCGCCATCTCCGCCTCGTCCCGCCGCCTGTCGACGGCGAGCGTCGCGACGGCGCCGGCCGCCGCGAGCACGATCAGAACCTGCCAGATCCTCTTCATGACTCCCTCCGTCGAATGGCGCGCCGGGCCGGAGCCGTGAGAGCGCGCGCCGCGCTCCCACGGCGGCCGCGGCCCCTCTCAGTAAACGAGCTGGACCACCTGCGCGCCCGGACCGACCGCGCAGGCGGCAAACGGCGAGGTGTCGGGATAATAAGGGGTGTCCGGCAGCTTGATGTTCTCGAACCACCCCGTCGTCGCAAGGTCGACCCCGCCGCCGGACCAGCCGCCCCCCGTGGCCTTGTCGAAGACGAACGTGGCGCAGTTCATCGTGGTGGTCCAAGTCGGCTTCTTCGCGGTCACGGTGACCCTCGCCCAGTTGTTGAAGGGGCCAGGATCCATCACGAGGGGGAGGATGATGACCGAGTTGCCGCAGCGGTGCCCGCCGACGAAGCCGTCGTTGATGAGGCTCCCGTAGCTCTCGCTGAAGCAGCTGGCCTCGGCGGCGTCCCTGGTGCGGCCGATGAATGCGGCGGTGTTCCTGGCCGAGGCGTCCGGCGCCACGCCGACCGTGGCGAGGGCGGAGGCGACGGCGAGCATCGAGAGCTTGAGGATGGGTTTCATGGGATTCTCCATTCGGGCGCCTTATGGACGCGCTGCCGGTGATGCGCCCCATCGCCGCGCGTTCGAGGTGTTGTTGTCCATGGCCCGTTGACCGTGGACCGTTATCCGCGGACCGCTGGCCGCTGACGTTTCACCGTTGAGCATCGAGCGTGCCAGCCGCGTCCCGCGCGGATCGCCCGGTGGCGGAGCGCCCTTGTCGCGCGCCCGTCGCACTCCCCTGCGCCGGCGTGGCCTGGGCGGCGACAGCGCCACCGCGCGGGGCGCGACGCCGCCGTGGTATCGTGGCGCCATGGCGAGCGGACCCCCGAAGAGAGCAGCCCAGAGCGGCGGCGATACGCTGACCCACCCGGGCGCCCGCCCGGACGACAGCGCGGGCATGGTCCGCCGGTTCCGCATCGAGCTCGTGGAGGGCCCGGCGAAGGGTGCTGTCTGGGACTCCTCCGCCGATCGGTGCTCTATCGGGTCGAGCGAGGGCAACGACCTCGTGGTCGCCGACGCCACGGTCTCCCGGTTTCACTGCGAGATCCGCATCGACGACGCCGGGGCGCGCGTCCGCGATCTCCGCAGCCACAACGGCACGGTCGTCGACGGGGTGCACGTGATCGAGGCCTTGCTGCGCACCGGCAGCCTCATCCGGCTCGGGAAGACGGTCGCCCGCTTCGAGTTCGGCACGGAGCACAACCGCCTGCCGCTCTGGGAGGAGGCGCGGTTCGGCGCGCTCTCGGGCGCGTCGGCGGCGATGCGGGCGGTGTTCGCGCTCCTCTCGCGGTCCGCCGAGCGCGACGTCACCGTGCTGCTCGAGGGCGAGACGGGCACCGGCAAGAGCCAGGCGGCCCGCTCGATCCACGAGCGGAGCGCGCGGCGGGACAGGCCGTTCGTGGTCGTCGACTGCGGCGCGATCCATGGGAACCTCATCGAGAGCGAGCTCTTCGGCCACGCGAAGGGCGCGTTCACCGGCGCGGGCGAGCAGCGGATCGGCGCCTTCGAGGAGGCGTCGGGCGGGACCATCTTCCTCGACGAGATCGGCGAGCTGCCGCTCGACCTCCAGCCGAAGCTCCTGCGGGCGCTCGAGGCGCGCGAGATCCGCCGCCTCGGGACGAACACGCCGAGGTCGGTCGACGTGCGCGTCATCGCGGCCACGCACCGGGACCTGCGCGCCGAGGTGAACGCGGGCCGCTTCCGCGCCGATCTCTATTTCCGGATCGCGGTCGTGCGGATCCCGATGCCGCCCCTCCGGCAGCGCCCCGAGGACATCCCGGCGCTGCTCGACGATCTCCTCGCCTCGCTCCACGCGACGCCGGACGAGGCGGCGACGCTGCGGGACCCGAGGGTGATCGCCCGCATGACGCGCGCCGCGTGGCCGGGCAACGTGCGCGAGCTCAGGAACTACGTGGAGCAGTACCTCGTGTTCCGCGCGCCGCCGCCCGTGAGCGAGCTCGCGCCGGTGAGCGCGCCGCCGCCGGTCGACGCGAGCGTGCCGTACGCCGAGGCGCGCGACCGGGTCCTCTCGGACTTCGAGCGCCGCTACTTCGAGGCGCTGCTCCGCGCCCACGACGGCAAGGTCTCGCGGGCCGCGGCCGCCGCGGGGCTGGATCGTCGGTACCTGTACCGCCTGCTCCACCGGCACGGGCTGGGGCCGGAGCGCGAGCCGGAGGGGTAGCGCCGCGGCGTCAGAAACTTGGACAGGGTTGGCGGGGTCCGGATAGGAGGGACCATGCTCGATCCCACGCCGTGGGCGAACCGCTCCTACCGATGGCGGGTACGCTCCTGAAGACTCCGTCCCTCACCGTCCGCTCCCCCGCTCCGGTCGCCGACGCGACGGCGGTGATCGAGATCGCGGCGCGCACCTTTGGCAATTACGCGAGCTTCCGCGCCGACTGCGCCGCCTGGTACGTGAACCACAGCCACTACGACTGGGACGCCTCGGTCATCGGATTCCTCGGTGACGCGATGGTCACCCACTGGGGCGTGTGGGGTTACCGGATGCGGATCGGTCGGGCGGAGGTGCGCTGCGGCGGCATCGGCGCGGTGGCCACCGAGGCGGTCCACCGCGGGAAAGGGCTCATGGCCCGCACGGCTCCGCACAGCCTCGACCGCATGCGCGCCCGCGGCTATCACCTCTCGATCCTGTTCGGGATCGACGACTTCTACCACCGGTTCGGCTATGTGCCGGCCTGGCCCGAGTCGCGGTGGCGCGTGAAGCTCGCCGACCTCCCGGCCACGCTGCCTCGGCTGCGCGGCCTGCGCCGGATCCCGGCGGCGCCCACGCAGGCGCTGGTGCGGCTGCACAACCGGTGGAACGCCGGCCTCACCGGCACGGCGGTGCGGCCGACCTTTCTGCGCTCGTGGAGCGGCATGCGCAAGGACGTCGAGGCCTGGTGCTGGGGCGCCGATCGAGAGCGCCCCGAAGGGCATGTCGTCGTCCAGGCGGGCAGGAGCCGGCTCGTGTGCGCCGAGGCGACCGGCGCACCGGACGCGGCGCTCTCGGCGCTCGGGGCCCTCTGCCGGCGGAAGGCGCTCCCCGAGCTCCGCTTCGACACGCTCCCCTACCGCTCGGCGCTCGCCGCGCGGCTCCGGACGCTGAACAGCCGCTACGAGCAGCGGTATGCCGCCAATGGCGCCGCGATGGTCCGGGTCGTCGACCTCCCGGGATGCCTCGCGGCGATGGCGCCGGAGCTCTCGGCCCGGCTCGCCGCGTCCGAGCTCGCGGGCTACCGCGGCGCGCTCACCCTCGCCAGCCCCGAGGAGACGGCGACGCTCCGCCTCGATCGCGGCCGCGTCGAGGTCGTCCGCGGGCGGAGCGCCGCGGCGGCGCGCAGCGCGGTCCGCGGCGGCTGGGCGGTGGCGCGGCTCCTCCTCGGCTCGGACGCGCCGCTGGAGGTGTGCGACGCGGGGGAGCTCCGGCTTACCGGAGACGCCGCCCGGCTCGTCCCGGTGCTCTTCCCGGCGCAGCACCCGCAGCTCACGCTGGCAGATAGGTTCTGAGGCCGCCGGCTCATTCATCTTCACCCCGCCTGATAAAAGGCCGGTGTACCGACATCGCATGTCGCAGCAGAGGGGGATTACACGCGCGCCCGGGCAGGGTCACGACGGCGCGGCGTCGACCTCGATGGGTCGGCTGGCGAGGAGGTCGTCGAGCAAGGTGCGCAGCGCCACCGATTGGCTGGCGGCGCGGGTATACAGCGCGGTCGCTTGAATCACCGGCAGCTCGACGTCGGGGAGCAGGCGTACCAGCGTTCCTCGTTCCAGGTCACGCAACACAAGGAATTCGGGCACGAAAGCGATGCCCAGCCCGGCCCTCGCGGCGTCCCGCGTGACGATCATGTTGCCGGTGCTCATGCGCCAGGGGACGCGCACGGTCTCCCCGCCGACCCTCCACTGGACGATATCGGGCCGCGTGACGACGGCGTCATGCTGGGCGAGCTCGGCGGGCCTTTGGGGCATACCGTGCTGCTCCAGCCAGGCCGGCGAGGCGACGATGACCATGCTGACGTCGGCCAGCTTGTGGCTGATCAGCTCGCTGTCCTCGATCGCCCCCATCCGGATGGCCAGGTCGTAGCCGCCGTTGACCAGGTTGACGCGCCCGTCATGGAGGTGCAGGTCGATGCGGACCGCCGGATAACGCCTCATGAACGAGAGCAAGCGGGGCGCGATCGCCGCGTGGCCATAGGCGACGGGCGCGGTGATGCGCAGCAGCCCGGAGGGAGCCGCGTGGAGGCTCTTGACCTCGGCGGTCGCCTGCTGCGCCTCTCGGACGATGGGCTGGACCTTGTCGAAGAAGCGCCTGCCCGTATCCGTCAGGCTGAGCGCGCGCGTGGAGCGGATCAGCAGCGGCGCGCCGAGCCGCTGCTCCAGCAGCGCGAGGTTGCGGCTGAGGGTCGCCTTGGGCAGGCCGAGCGCACGGCCGGCCGCGCTGAGCGAGCCTTCCTCGACGATGCGCACGAACATCGACAGACCGGTCAGATCATCGGGCTCCCTCAACGTTCCACTCCTCGAACGCGGCCGTTCCAGGGCGCCCTCTGGCGCCGTCCCGGGCATCTTCGCATACTCCGGACGTGATCCTAAGCGTGGCGGCGCCGGCGCGGCGTCCCGCCTCGCGGCGATCCGCGCCGATGTGCGGCGCCGCCGTCGGCGATGCCGGTTCCCCCGAGGCCCCAGAGGGCGCAGCGCGTGCGCCGTCGGCTCCGCCCTGCCACGACAGCCGCGCGTGCGGCCATCCCTGCAGCCGCTGGCCTGGCTGCAGGGGCGAGGTCGTCAGCGCTCTTCGTGTTCGCTTCGATGTCGGCCCGATTCGTCGCGCCGACGCGCGTGCCCCTGGCCGCGCCGATCGGGTCGCGCCAGCCGGCCAATCTTCGCCCCGCGAGGCATAACCTATGAGTCTCGAACACTCCTCGATCAGAACCGTGGCCATGAAGGCCCCCGGTCGGATGAGCCCCGCCGCCGACGCGCCGTCGTTGGAGAGCCTGGTCTCCACTGCGCGCGAGCTCGTCCCTCGCCTCCGCGAGCGGGCCCAGCAGACGGAGATCGAGCGCCGCATCTCGGAGGAAACGAACCAGCTCTTCCATCACGCCGGCTTCTTCCGGCTGATGCAGCCGGCTCGCTACGGCGGCTATGAGTACGGCTTCACCGCGCTGCTCGACGTGATCAGCGAAATCGGGCGGGGCTGCACCTCGTCCGCCTGGGCGTGCTCGCTCGGGGCGATCCACCAGTGGCTGCTCGGATTGTTCCCGGCGCAGGCGCAGGACGACGTGTGGAGGGCCAATCCCCGGGCGATCATGTGCGGCTCCTACTCGCCCATCACCTCAGCGCAGGCGGTGGATGGCGGGTACCTGATCCAGGGCAAGTGGCGCTTCGCCTCGAACATCGACAACTCACAATGGGCCATGCTGGGCGTCCAGCTCCCGAAGGAGAGCGACGCCGCCCCCAGCGCCGGCTTCTTGCTCGCGCCCCGCTCCGACTGGTCGATCGAGGACGACTGGTACGTCGCGGCTCAAGCTGGCACCGGGTCCAAGACAGTGGTCATCGACAAGCCGACCTTCGTCCCGGGTCATCGGAAGCTCACCTTCGCGGAGGCCGCGTCCGGTGCGCCTCCCGGGGCCGCGGTGAACCCCAACCGTATTTACAGCATCTCCTTCCTCTCGGCGATCCCCGTCTGCCTCGTGGCCCCGCTCCTGGGTACCGCCCAAGGCGCCATCGACGCCTTCATCGATCTCTGTGAGAACCGCGTCACTCGCGGCGGCATCGGAGGCGCGGGGGCGCTCCTAAGCCAGTTCGCTCACGTCCAGTCGCGTCTGGCCGACGCCGCCGCCGCCGTGGACGCGGCGAGGCTCGTCCTCGACCGCGACATCACCGAGGTGGAGCTGACAGCGGCCCAGGGGAGGTCCGTGAGCGTCGAGAAGCGCATCCGCAATCGGCGAGGCCACGCCTACGCGGCGAAGCTGTCGCACGCCGCCATTCAGTCGTTGTTCTCGTGCGTCGGTGGCAGCAGCCTGGCGCTCGGTCAACCCATCCAGCGCATGTGGCGAGACGGCAATGCGATCGCCCAGCACATCACGCTCAACTGGGACGCCGTGTCCACGATGGTAGGCCAGCACATGCTGGGCCTCGATCCGAAGGGGGCCTACTGAGCAAGGACCGCGAGAGAGCGCCGTTTTCGCCTCGCGCGGCCAGCGCGGGGAGAGCTCGGCGCGCGGCGCGCGACGCGCGCCGCCCGCGCTCGCTCCTACAAGCGCTCGATGATGAAGCTTCGGATCTTGTTGTCGAAGTTGAGGGGAGCGAGGTTCGCGTCTGCCGTGAGGACGCGCGTAGTCGTGGGATACCCGATCCACCCGTCGGAGACCGTCACCTTGAAGCCGGGGGGGACGCGGACGGAGCTGATCCGCAAGTCCCATGCGGTCCAGGGGCTGGCGAACAAGAGGGCGGCGCCGACACCGTATGCGAACGAGTCACCCGAGAAGCTGGCGTTCTCGTAGAAGGTGACCGCGTCCAGCTGCGGGTCCGAGGCGTGCGCGACGACGAGGCTCGAGATGGTGTCGTCGAAGCCCGCGGCCACGAGGTCCGTGTCCGAGGTGAAGACGCGCACATCCCACCCGAAGTTGTCTCCGAAGAAGGCCGTCGCCCGGAGCCCGGCGGGGACCCTGATCGCGCTCGCGCTGTTGTCGCCGATGGTCGCCATGTCCGCGAGCGTGTAGCGGCCGATCCCGAACCCCTGCGAGACGCCGGAGAAGTTCGAGCTATCGTAGAGCACCACCTCGTTGATGATGATCTCGGACGACGCCGACCCGAGCTCCTCGAGCGGCTCGTCCGACACATCGGCGCCCGAGCACGCCGTGGAGAGGCCGAGCGCGGCGCCGGCGCAGACCACGAGACCCAGCGTATGACCAAGTTCTTTCTTCTTCATCCTGTCCCCACATCGTCCTTCTGCTCAAGGATCACGTCCAGAGTATGCGGCGTTACCCGGAGCGGGACCAGACGGCGATCTGGAACGGCGGCGTTCGAGGCATGGAACAAGGCGCCATCCGTCGGCTCGGCAGATTTTCTGAACCGCTGGCCGGGAGGCCGTCTCTCCAAATGGATGGAAAACTGCCAACTCATTGGCAAGGCGCCACGCGCGCCCACCGAGTTTGCTACGCTGCCGCCGGACCCGGCGACGTGGAGCGGCTGTCTGGCCGCGAAGCGCGGACGTTCGATCCGTGGCTCGAGCGCCACCCGAAGGTCTTCGCCTAGCTACTCACAACGGGCTGCGACGAGCGCGTAGCCGTCGACACGCAACACGAGGAACAGAACCATGACCTTCACTCTTCCCGAGCTCCCCTACTCCAGAGACGCGCTGGTCCCCCACATCTCGGCCGAGACGCTCGACTTCCACCACGGCAAGCACCACAACGCCTACGTCACGAAGCTGAACGAGCTCGTGGCAGCGGACGCGGCGCTCGCGGGCAAGAGCCTCGAGGATCTCGTCCGCACGACGTCCGGCGCGGTCTTCAACCAGGCAGCTCAGGTGTGGAATCACACGTTCTACTGGCACAGCATGAAGCCGCAGGGCGGCGGTGAGCCTCCCGCCGCGCTCCGTGCGGCGATCGACGAGGCGTTCGGAAGCGTGTCGTCGTTCAAGGAGAAGTTCAGCGCCGCGGCCATCGGTCAGTTCGGCTCGGGCTGGGCTTGGCTGGTGAAGAATGGCTCAGGCAAGCTGGAAATCGTGCAGACGGGCAACGCCGGGAGCCCGCTCACGGAGGGCAAGACGCCGCTGCTCACGTGCGACGTGTGGGAGCACGCGTATTACATCGACTACCGCAATGCCCGGGCGAAGTACGTCGAGGCATGGTGGAACCTGGTGAACTGGGACCACGCCGCCTCGAAGCTGTGACCCGCGCGCTCCCGCGAAGGCGGCGTCGAGGCCGCTCTGTGTCAAGCATGAGAGCGACCAGCCTGAGCTGATGCAGAGCGGGGCCGCGCGGGCGTCGGCCTCGTGAGGCTGAGATCACTTGCCCGTCCCGCGCGCGTGGGCCGGGCGCCTGGAGCGCCGCATTCTCCTCCGACGACGATGATTCCGGCAGTGGTGGGATGGGGATGAACCGGCGGAGAGCGAGCGCTGAGCTTGACGACTCCGCTCGATCCACCAAGCTCGGCCCGAGCTATGAGCCACGCCCGCCACACCAGCGCCGAGATGGATGAGCTTGCCCGCGCAGCGCAGCGCGATGGGTTCTGCCTGATAAAGAACCTCATTCCGAAGAGCCTGCTGCGCTCGTGGCGTGAGGCCTTCGCGCCGCTCCTCGACGCCCACATCGCGCGTGAGGGGCACCTCAAGAACCGGGGGCCGGGTCGTTATTACGTGACGCTCCCGTTCAAGGCCCCCTTCGCGGAGCCGCGCATCTACGAGGACGAGACGATCCTGGGCGTGGTGGAGCGCCTCGTCGGGGCCGACATGACCATGGTCCAGCTCGCGACCGACACCCCGCTCCTCGGGTCCGACTACCAGGACGTCCACCGCGACACGCCGCCGCTCTTCCCCGAGACCGGGAGAGAGACGCCCGCGTTCCAGCTCGCCGTCAACTTCCCCCTGGTCGACGTCACCGCCGAGAACGGCCCGATCGAGATCGCCCGCGGCACGCACATGCTCTCCAAGGCCGAGGGGATGCGGCGCCTCGAGCAGGGCGAGGTCGCGCTCGAGCCGATCGCCATGGAGCTCGGCGACGTCATGGTCCGCGACGTTCGCGGCCTCCACCGCGGGACCCCGAACCGCTCGCGCGAGCCGCGGCCCATGGTCGTCATCGGCTACAGCCGCCGCTGGCTGTTCCGCCCGGAGGTCTCGATCCGGGTGCCCCGCGAGAGCCTTTCCCACCTGTCGGAGCGGGCGAAGCGCATGCTCCGCTTCAATCCCATCGTCGAATCGCTCGACGCGCGCGAGGAGACGGAGGAGACCGAGGTCTACCAGGCCTTCGCCTACTGACGCGCGACGCCGCTCGCCCAGGCGCGGCAGCCCCTCACCCCGCCCCGAACTTCTCGTCCAGCTTGCTGAGCTGGCTGGTGAAGCCTTCCTTCTGCATCTCGGTGAACTCGGGGCTATGCATGGTGTCGAGCAGCACCACCATCTTCACGCGGTCGCCGAGCTCCGTGAGCTCGACCTCGATGTCGGCCTCGTAGGGCGGTACGCCGGGCAGGAAGTCGATCACATTGCGGAGCACGAGCCGTGTCATGGGCGTGAGCTCGGCGAAGGTGGAGGTGACGGCGTGCGAGGGCGGCTGGCCGATCTCCGCCATGGCGCGGACCATCTCGGGCGTGGCGGCGATCATCTCGTAACGCAGGGCGCCGCCCGGCCTCGCGTCGAGCTCCGCCACGGCGGCCCGGAAGTTTCGCGGCCCCCACCAGGACTCGAATCCCTCTCGCGTGGTCCAGAGGTCCCAGACCTCCTGCAACGTGGCGCGATAGGTGCGCTCGACTCTGACCTTGGATCGGGCCTGGGCTTTGACTGCGGTGTTCATGATCGCTTCCTCGTGGTTGGGCCGCCTTGAACGGCCGGGTTGTTCTGAGCTTGCACACGCTTCTTCTCGAGCGCGGCACCGAAACGATCGAGGCGCTCCTCCCAGAGCTGCCGGTAGCGGCCGAGCCAGTCCTCGAGCTCGCGGAAAGGCTCGGGACGAAGGGAGTAGAGGCGCCGCTGCCCATCGGGTCGCATCGAGACGAAACCTGACTCCGAGAGGATGCGCAGGTGCCGCGACACGCCGGACTGGTGGATCCCGGCCTTCTCCACGACCTCGGCCACCTGTTGCTCGCCAGAAAGGAGAGCCTCGACGATGCGGCGGCGCGTGGGATCGGCCAGGACCTCGAAGACGTCCAGTTGCATGACTATACATATACACAACGGTGCATACGTCGGTCAAGCGCCATGGCACGCGGGGCTGCACGCGCGGCCGGACCTTGCCGGCCCGCGTGGAGCGCGGCTCAGCGCGGCGCAGCTCCGCGGCGGCTCACCTGTGTGTCAGGCGCGAGGGCTCGCGCAGGGCGCCCCGATCAGGGCACGAGGCCTCCCTCGACCCGCGCTTCGCGCGGCGCCCGCAGCATGCGCTTCAGGCGCGCCCGCGCGGTCCGCTCGGCGCGGCGCCGCAGGGGCTTCTGCTCGTCGACCGGCACCGCTCCATGGCGAGCCGCCGGCACGATCGGCAGCCCCAGAACATCCGTGAGCGGGGCGGCGGGCGCTTCGAGCTCCGGCTCCGCCAGCGCAGCGCCGAGCGCGGCGCGGACGCGCGCGGGGTCGAGCGTCAGGCACCAGGCGACGATGCTCCAGGCGAGCGCGGCATGCCGCGCTTCGTCCGTCGCGATGCGCGCGAGCGCCCGCGCGACGGCCGGATCGGTCGCGTGGCGCTGCGCTCGTCGTGCGAGCGCCGCGGCGAACGTCTCACCGACGCAGCCGTCCGTGAAGCTCAGGTACGCGACGGCGGCGGCGTCGCCCGAGAGCGCGGTGGCCGGCAACGGCAGCTTGCCCGGCCCGAGCGGGAGCCCCGCGTACGTGCTCGCGAGACCGAACGAGAGGCGTGCGTGTTCGATCTCGTCCTGCGCCGCCTGCTGGCAAGCCGCGAGCAAGTCCGCGGGTGCTCCGAGCGCCAGGAGCTCCAGCGCGAGCGCGGAAAACGTCGCGATCGAGGCGTGCTCGGCGAGCGCGGCCTCGAGCCAGAAGGAGGCGAGCTCTTCCCGCTCCCGGGGCGAAAGGTGAGCGACCAGCGCGGGGTCGCGGATGTCCGCCCAGCCGCTCGCTTCGCGCGCAGCGGCCGTGATGGGGCCCTGTTCGTCTCGCAGCGGCCGGCCGAACGAGTTGAAGATCCTGCCGCTGTAGATCGGAACCTTGAGGGTCAAGACCCACGACGCTTCGACGCCGTGGGCCGGGAGCCCGTGATCGGAGCCGCTCATCGGGATCGTCACGCGCAGCCCCGTCCCCAGCACGGCGGCCGAGGCGAAGACGCCGGTGTGCAGAGCGAACGTCGACGTGTGGAGATCGCTGCGGGTCAGACCCGCGATGCCGAGCTCTCCACCGACGATGTTCCCGAGCTGAAACCCGAACGCCAGGCGCGAATAGTCGCCGGCATAGGTTTGCGCCTGGAAGAAACCACCGTAACCGATCGAGCCCGGGTCTCCCTTCGGGAAAACCATGCCGCTGATTTCCGTGCCGACGCCGACAGCGCATTCACCGCTGCCGACGGACAGCAAGAAGCCGGGGTTGAACGACCCCTCGGACCGCGCCAGGGCCTGCGCCGGCACCAGGAACGCGACCGCACCGACGACCTCGATCGCGACGAGCTTGATCCTGCGTCTCATGTGCGTTGAACCTAGCAGAACGAGCGCCAGGGGGAGTTTGTCACGAGCTTGATCGAAGCATCGAGCGGCACGAAGCCGTCGCATCCCCCGCCGGAGAGATCTAGCGCTTTCGTTCGGCGTCGAGCTTCACCTCGACCTCGACATCGTCCACCAGCTGAACGGCGGCGAGGAGCCTGCCCGTCGAGCGCTCTCGTAGAAGGTCTCTGCACGACGCTGCGGGTGCTGCCAGCAATCACCGGCAGCAACCATAACGTTCAAAACATACGAACCCTTGATGCACCGACAAGAACCCACAGGCCCAGCGGGCTCACTCGTTTGAGCCATGTTATCCACAGCACGCCGACAGGCATCCACGAGTCGCTCAAGACGTCATGCGAGGGATGTTCGACGAAACCCGCCGGCGTATACTGCGCGTTTCGGAGGTTTCGTTCCCATGTCCAACCCTTCTCGATCCCAGATGAACGGCACCTTCACCCTGCACAGCGCCGTTCTCCTCTCCCTCGCTCTGACCGATTACTCGTGCAACCCCACAGGCCCGGGCTCCGGCTCGTCCGGCTCCGGCGCCGCCACGAGCGCGAGCTCCGCTGGCTCCGGCACCGGCGCCGGGGGCGCACCGGGCGACGTGCCGATCCATATCGCCGCCGGTGGGCAACACACCTGCGCCGTGCTCTCCGACACCACGGTGCGGTGCTGGGGCGCGGGCAACGCGAGCCAGCTCGGCCAGGGGCGCTCCGGAGACTCGAGCGTTGCGCTCGCCGTTCCGGGCGTCACAGGCGCCGTCCAGATCGGGCTCGGGTACGAGTTCACATGCGTACGTACGAACGCGGCCGGCGCGAGCTGCTGGGGGGCGAATCCGAACGGCGCGCTCGGCAACGGCGAGACGGACATCGAGGTGTCGCCTGCGCCGGTCGCTGTCGCCGACGTCGAGCGCCTCGGCGACTTCGCGCTCGGCCACTGGCACAACTGCGTGATCCATGGGGGCGGCACGCTCTCCTGCTCGGGCGATAACTCGAGCGGCCAGCTCGGGCTCGGCGATGTCGATACCGATGACCACCCGACGCCGACAGCGCTCTCGGTGAGCGGCGTCGAGCGGCTCGCGTTCGGCTATTTTCATACCTGCGCGGCGAGCGACGACGGCTCGGTGCGTTGCTGGGGCTCCAACGGCTGGGGCGAGGTCGGCAACGGCTCGTTCAGCAGCGAGCCGGTGCCGACACCCACGCTCGTCAGCGGGATCGACCATCCGCTGCAGCTCGCGGCCGGCCAGCAGTTCTCCTGTGCCCTGCTCCAGAGCCGTCGCGTCGCGTGCTGGGGCGACAATCGAAACGGCCAGCTCGGCGACGGCGGCACCGCCTTCCACACGACGCCGACGACGATCGAGGGCCTCACGGACGTCGTGCAGATCGCGGCGGGACGCAAGCACACGTGCGCGGTAAAGTCCGACGGAACCCTCTGGTGCTGGGGTCGCAACGATGTTGGGCAGCTCGGCGACGGAACACAGACGGAGCGGCACGCGCCGACCCAGATCACGGGCCTCGAGGGCCTCGTCGAGGTCGCGCTCGGCGATCTGCACACGTGCGCGCTCGTCGGCACCGGCGCGATCCGCTGCTTCGGCTCGAACTCGAACGGGCAGCTCGGCGACGGGACGACGATGGATCGAAGCAGCCCGACCGACGTAATGTGGCCGTAGCCGCCGGAGTGCGTCCGTCCCTGAACGGCTCGAACCATCGATGACGGAGCCTTCATGAAAGGCGAAGGCGGCGCATACGACGCCACAACCAAGGAGGAAAATCCCCCCTAAACCTGCACAATTGGACTCTGGGCGCGCGTATACCTCTGCCCGTCCTCAGTCCCTTCTTCGACGGCATCCGCCTGTGCCCAATGAAGAGGGAGCTGGTTCCAGCGACCTTCCAGGCGATCCTTGAGTTCTTGTCGCAGAGGATCACCGCGCTAAATGAGCCAATGAGCGTAGGCCCCCAGAGCTCACGGTTATACCAGTTACTCAAGATCCCAGTGACAGGAGGATGGCCAACCTCGAGCTGGGGGGAGCGTCGCGCAGAGCTCGCTCTTCTCCTTGTCTGAAAGCCTGCGCAACCCTCGATCGAAAAACCATCAATACAATCATATTTTTCCAACATCAACCTCGAGAGTCCCTTCTTGTCAACCAAAGACAACAAGCCATAAGCACGATTGTCACGAACGAACAAGAGTCGCAAATCGGCAAATCCACGAAGCGGCTCCGGCGAAGTCAATCCGCAATCGTCCGCTTCCAGATTCTGAATAGTCACCGCGATCGGAGCCAGATCCTGAAGCACACCCATGCACTCCAATCGCTCAGGGGGAAAGATGGCCTCGAGCCCTCTCCGCACGGTCCCTCGTATAGGTGTACGCGGCCTTGACTCTCGGAGTCGTATCCGTGTGCGCACGAGGTGAAGGCGCTGGGGGACGAAGGAGAAATGGACCGCAGCGGCGCTTCACCCAGAGACGATAACGATACGTGAGGAAAATTCAGCAAGAAGACGTGGAACTGGAATGGCGGCATGCTCGCCCACGAGTTCAAGCAGAGTCGTAGCCGCGCTGGGGAGAGTGCCGCAGGCGTCCCAGATCGTATCTCACCTCGATGATCTGCTCCGAAGGAGAAGAAGAAAAAAAAATCAACAATGTGATTCTGATTGAGCTCGAGTCGACGTAACCTACTCAGAGCGCTCAAAGGGCGCAGGCCTGAGATTCCGCTGTTCGGTATGAACAGGTGAGTGAGGTTAATACAGGTCGGCCAGCTGGGCCGGCATAATCAACTTCTTAAGCCGAGAGCAAGACCGCAAGACGCCCACATCCCGGATCCCCTTGGTAAAGGCTTGCAGTTCCTTCAGTCGACCGATGCTCGCCGCAAAGCCCAGGTCAACATTCCCAAGCACGCGCAGCTCCAGCTTCTCCAATCAGGCGAGTTGATCGAGGGGCGACAGATCGCTGCCGTCGGCGACAGCGTTCTGTAGCTCAGCGAGGTTTTGCAAGATGATCAACGGGCTCAGATCTTTTAGTACCAAGTCAACACCCAAATCTATGCGCGGGCGGCCGCCCGGCGCCCCTTGGAGCTCCCCGCACACACTACTGCAGCGTCACGACAGACGCGGCGACGCGCCCTGCAGCGGCATTCCGGACGGCAGTCCTGGTCGCCGTGGTCGGCCTGTCCAAATTCTTGCGATTCCCGAGGAACGTTGACACAGCGGACGAAGTCGTCGAACGCCAGTCGCTTGAGCAGGTTCGTCTCGAGCGGGAAGTGCTGGTTCGTCCGCATGTCGTACGACCCAGAGACTCTTCGTCAAAGCGTTCTCACTCGCGGGCTTGCTGTCGAAGAATAAGGACATTCGCCTTGACGCCCTGCGCGTAAACGATCCCCGTCGGAAGGCGAAGCAGCGTGTGCACGTCGCACTACTGGAGCAGCTTCCGGCGCACGGTCTTGCCCGCGCCGCTCTTCTTGACGCAGCGACCCACCAAGACCAAAATCATCGGAGGGGGCCCACTCAGCCCCTGAACCTATGGGCTCTCCCGACACCTTCGACATACGGTACCGAAGTGCGTGGTTGCAAATCCAGGAAGGGGGATCGGGCATCGCCGCGGTGACCGCGCGCAAGCGAGAAATCGCGAAGATCCTCTACCCGAACGACGAGCTCGACGTCGCGCTCATGAGGATGGAGTACCGTCTCGATAACGGAAAGGAGCTCGACCTGGCGAACCCGCGCGACATCGCGTCGAAGCTCCACTGGCTGAAGATCCACGACCGCCGACGTCGTTATGGCGAGCTGGTGGACAAGTTCGCGGTGCGGAAGTTCGTGGCTGAGCGAGTAGGCACCGAGATCCTCAACGAGTGCTTCGGCGTCTACCATGATCCGGACGAGATCGACGTGGCGGCGTTCCCCGAGAAGTTCGTGGTGAAGGCTACTCACGGATGGGACATGAACCTCCTGTGCCGCGAGCGGTCGTCGGTCAACTGGGCGGAGGCGAAGAGCCGGTTGAGAGAATGGCTGGCCGTCCGTCACGAACTACGCCACGGGGAGTGGGCCTACTCGCTCGCGCAGCCGCGCCTCATCGCGGAGGCATGGATGGAGGAGCCCTCGGGCGATCTGACGGACTACAAGTTCTTCTGCTTCGATGGCGAGCCGGGCTTTTTCAAGATCGACCGGGGACGGGCATCCACCCGGACCCAGGGCTACTTCGGCCTCGACTGCAAACCGCTGCCCTTCCGGAACCCGAACCTCGAGCCCCTCGACAGGGCCCTCGACGTTCCGCCCAACATCGACAGCATGCTCGACGTCGCGCGCCGTCTGAGCGCAGGGCTGCCCTTCGTGCGCGTGGACCTCTATAGCCTGTCGGAGTGCATCCGCTTCGGGGAAATGACGCTGTACCCATGCGGGGGCAACCTAAGGTTCGAGCCCCGCGAATGGAGCGACGTCGTGGGGGACATGCTGCGGCTCCCGCCCGCTGTCGACGAGGTGTAGCCATGGAGCAGAGCTATCATCTTGTGGTCGTTGGCTTTGACGAGATCGTGGCGAACAAGTACCTGCCGTCCATACAGGCCGCGAAAAATGCTGGGCACATAGAGTCGTACTCCGTCCTCGATCTCGAATATGAGCGGCAAGCAGTGGACGCCCGCTTACGCGAGCTGACGTTCAAGCCAGAGACGGTATTCTACCTTCCCGACCCACGCCAGCGCACCTGCTGGGATGATCCAGGCGCATTCGTCCCCATCCTGGAGCAACTCCGTTCCCAGAAGCACCAGCTGCGAATCTATATCGCGACGGAGGTGAAGGCACACGAACCTTACCTTCGCTACTGCGTCGAGAACCAGGTGGACTCGCTCGTCGAGAAGCCCGTCGTCGCGCCAATGCTCGACGGCCGCTTCGATCCGAATCGAATCGAGCCGACGATGCAGCGCCTCGTCCGCGCCGCGGCCGCAAGGCCGGCGCAGCACTCGGTGATGACCCTGAGCCGCTACCACCCGATTTACAACGAGCGCGTCATCGACGCGCTGCGAGACAGGATGCTGGCGCAAGAGGCCCCTTTGACCTCTTTCCACCTCCGCGCGGCGGGCGGCGTCTGGAACTTGCACCGGGAGTTCGAGGAGCGAGAGGACCACCCGTACAAATATGGTTACGGGATGCTGATGCACGGTGCCTACCACTACGTCGATCTGGCCGCGCAGTGCCTTTCCCTCAACGCTACCGTGTTCCCGTCTCTCGAGCTCGAAGCCAGCGTCAGCTCGTTCGGCGCTTTTCCGCGGGACCAATGCTCGCGGGTGCCCGTCAAATTCGCGCAAGCATTCGATGACGACGCCCCGGGCTGGTCTTCGCGAGGCGAGAACGAATCTCGCTTCGGAGAGACCGACATCGTCTCCGTATTTCGAGTGAGGGAAGTCGCCTCCGGCAGAACCGTCACGCTGGGCACGCTCTCATTCGAGCAGACGACCCCGTCCATCAGGCACTGGAAGGACATCCCCCCCAACCTCTACAACAAGAACGGCCGCACCTCGTTCGTCGACATGGAGGCGCAGCTGTCGACGCTGCACACGGTGAACGTCCAGTGCTTCGACGTGCCGCGCGGGGCCGGCGTCGCAGTGGACAGGATCGACGCCTTTGCCCGCGTCTCAACCAGAACCAACGCGGCGCTCCTCAACGACGAGTGCTTCAATACGGAAGAGACGTTCGAGGGCCTCTTTCACAGCGACAGTAATCGACGGTTGATGCAGCGATGGCTGAGCCGCTCCGAGGACAGGAGCCGCCTCGCGGATCACCTCCTCCCAATGCGGATTACGCAAGCGCTCGCGGTGTCCCTGCGGGTACCCGGCCAGCCGGTCACTTTCCGGCTACTCTGAAAGGAGGTGCTCGTGGCGACTCTTCTGAGCAAGGACAGCATCCGCTCCTGGTACGCGCGCGCAATCGGAGAGGACCTCCCGAACGATGAGGGGCTGGACGCGCCAGTCGACAGCACCTTCGAGGAGCTGCTCGGCGCTGTCGACCCGGAGCTCCCCCGAACTGCGGTCGATCTGGGCTACGGCCGCGGCCACTATTCGATCGCCTTGGCAGCGAGAGGCTTCGCCGTCGAGGCGGTCGATCACATCCCGGCCAGGTACCTGCGACGCAGCCTGCGTGGCAAGGGAGACCTGGCGCGTCGCATCACGATCGTGGAGGGTGATCTTGTCGACTTCGCGCCCCGCGGCCCGTATGGCATCGTCGTCGCCAAGGACGTCCTCCACTTCCTCGAAAGGGCCCAGATCGAGAGGCTCCTTGGCGCCACGGTGCGCGCCTCCGGAGATCATTGCTGCCACTTCCTCACGGTGTTCACGGATATCCGGAGGACCTCCCCCACAGGCTCCAGGATACAACTCGATGGCGAGGCCGACTACTCCGCGGCGGAGCTCTCCGAGATGATCGCGCGTATCTACGCCGCGTGGCAGGTGGAGTGGAGCTGGGTCGAGCACGAGGAGCGAGACCGAATTGATGCTAGTGACGGTCGACCCTACTTCCGCGCCAAGCGAGCGACGTTGATCGCGAGAAAATCGACCTCCCGACCCGAGAGGAGCCCGACGTGACGCCGAACCGCGAAGCAGGCATCAGCTTCGTCGTCCCCTGTTTCGACTCGGGGGATCTCTTGCTCGAGGCGGTCCGTTCTCTCCTGGATCAGCCTACCCGCGAGCCGTTTGAGGTCATCGTCGTCGACGACGGGTCCTCGGATGCAGCCACGCTCCGCGCACTCGCGACCGTCGAGACGCTGGGCGCCGTAAGGGTGCTCCGCAGCACGTCGAACCTTGGCGTGCAGCACGCCCGCAATCGCGGCGTTGGAGAGGCGCGGTTCGACTTCGTTATGACACTCGACTCGGACGACCGCCTCCGCCCGCCAACGTCCGGGGACGCGTCGTTCCCCGACCAAGCGCTGTCCATTCTGCGGGCGGACGATGGGATTGCCTTCGTACACACGATGTCCCGGATGTTCGGGGCCTTCGATGGCCTCACCATCTCCGCCTACCCGTGTCGCGAGGAACTCATCCTATTGAAGCACCACGTGCCCACCTCCATCGTGTTCCGGCGCCGGGATGCGCTTGAGGGTGCCTCGTACGACCCACGGATTCGGAAGTGGCAGGACTGGTCGTTCGCCGTCGCGCTGCTCGACAGCAGGTGGCGGCGCCGGTTACCGAACCGGATCGGGTTCGTACGCGGCCCATACCACGACTATCGCGTGCACGCGGCGGCGCGGCGGCTCTCGATGAACAATGTCGACGAGCACGAGATGACCCTCATCACGGTCGACGCCCACCTGGACTATTTCAGGAGCTACTGGGGCTCAGGACAGAGCGCCCGGGACATCGCCTCGCGCGTTGTCTCCGCCAAGCCTTCGCGGTTGATCGATCTCCTTCACATGGCTGCATTCGATCTCGACCAGGCCCAAGCGGTTGCGAGACAGAGGGAGTTCGAGCTCGTGAGCCCCTATTCCGGGCTCGGCATCCCATGATCGTTCGGCGCGCCGTTCGCCGCGTCTAGGACTCGTAGCCGATGAAGGGCAGGTTCCGGTATTTCTGCGCCACGTCGAGCCCGTAGCCGACCACGAACCGGTCTGGGATGGTGAACCCGAGATAATCGATCTTGACCGCGCGCTGCTGGCGCGCTGGCTTGTGGAGCAGCGAGGCCAGCTTGAGGCTCGCGGGTCTCCGGGTCGCGATGTTCTCGAGCAAATAGTGCACTGTGTGACCGGTGTCGACGATGTCCTCGACGAGGACCACGTGCCTGCCGTCGATTGGCCTCGACAGGTCCTGCGTGATCTGGACCACGCCGGACGACGAGGTGGCGTCGCCGTAGGAGGAGATGCCGATGAAGTCGATCAGGACCGGGAGCCCAATGTGGCGCACCAGGTCGGCGAGGAAGATGACGGAGCCCTTAAGCACGCCCACGACGACGACCTCGGCCTCCTCGATACGGGGGCGATACTCGGCCGTGATCTGGGCGCCGAGCTCGGCGACTCGAGCGGCGATCACCCCCGCGGAGATTAGCTCGGCGAACGGTTGAGGGGAACGGTTCCAGGCGGGGGGCAGCGCGGCCATGTCCCAGTTGTATCAGGCCGACGTGGTCCGTCGCACGCGCGATCATCGCGCCGTGCGCCGTGCGGCGAGATCATGCGTGCCGGTACCGCTTCAGCGCGGTCGGCGACGTCCTCGGCGCCGTCGATGTGAGCCATGGTTCCCGTGATGGCAACCACGACGGAGCACCCCGTCACGGATCGAGCGGCGTGCTCTCCGCGGTCAGCGCGCAGCTTCCAGTGCCAAGAGGACTGCTGCTTCGGCTTGTAACCCTTGCGCCCCGCAAACTTCTCGGCGCTCAGCTCGCAGCGCTCCCATCGCCCCCCCGCTCGGCCCACTCCGTCTTCGTCGCCATCGCTTCCTCCTTCGTCGTGATGGGGACTGGCGACCGGCACCGACGGGGTGGTCACGATGGCGCTGGTCGGGCGGTTACTCCATCCCGGACGCGGCGCGCTGGCGCACCGGGGGCGCGGCCTGCGTGTTGCTGGAGCGCCTTGCCCGCTGGCCAGGCGCCCCGGAGCCACGGCGTTGGCGCACCGAGCGCGAGCCACGTCCTCCGCTGACCCACGACGCTCGCGGTCGTGCGAGCGGCGGTCCGCCCGCCCGGAACCTCCTAAATCGTTGAATTGACAGCGCTTTCATGTGACGACCGGCCGTCGAGAAAAAAATTCGCCGGCGTGTCGATCCGGCCCCGGCTCGTTCGTCGTCACTTCAGAAGAACGGTCAGGCGACGCCTGTGCCGGAAGGAGTTCCGCTCATGTCGAGGCTTCGGGTAAACGCGTTTGGGATCTCGATCGACGGCCATGGCGCCGGTCCCGGCCAGGATCTGGCCAATCCGATGGGCGTCGGAGGGATGGCGCTGCACCAGTGGGTCCTCGGCACGAAGACGTTCCAGAAGATGTCCGCCGACTTCGCTGCCTCGCTGATCGGCGACACGGTCGGCCGAGCGGGCGTCGACGACGACTTCGCCGCGCGCGGCTTCGAGAACCTCGGCGCCTGGATCATGGGCCGCAACATGTTCGGGCCGCAGCGGGGCCCCTGGCCCGACGACGGTTGGCAGGGATGGTGGGGCAAGAACCCGCCCTACCACGTGCCCGTCTTCGTGCTCACGCACCATGCCCGTGAGTCCTTCACCATGGAGGGCGGAACGACCTTCCACTTCGTGACCGACGGCATCCATGCCGCGCTGGAGCGCGCGAAGGAGGCGGCCCAGGGCAAGGATATCCGGCTCGGCGGCGGCGTCGCCGCCGTTCGGCAGTACCTCACCGCGGGGCTCATCGACGAGCTCCACCTCGTGATCTCCCCCGTGCTCCTCGGCCGGGGCGAGCACCTCCTCGCCGGCATCGATACGGTGAGCCTCGGCTACCGATGCACGGAGCACGCCTCCACGGACCACGCCACCCACGTCGTCCTGACGAAGTAGCTTGATACCAGGGAGAAGAGCTCCGTGAAAGTCATGGTGTTCGTCAAGGCCACGAAGGAGTCCGAGGCGGGGATGATGCCGGACGAGAAGGTCATCGCCGAGATGGGCAGGTTCAAAGAGGAGCTCGTCAAAGCCGGCGTCATGCTCGGCGGAGAGGGGCTGCACCCGAGCAGCAAAGGCAAGCGCCTGCGCATCTCGGACGGCAAGACGACGCTCATCGACGGCCCCTTCGCCGAAGCCAAGGAGCTCGTCGGCGGATACTGGCTCTGGCAGGTGAAGTCGCTGGACGACGCGGTAGCGTGGGCCAGGCGCTGCGCCGACTACATGCCCAGCGGGGAATGGGAGCTCGAGATTCGACCGATCTTCGAGGCGGAGGACTTCGGCGAGGCGTTCACGCCGGCGCTGCGCGAGCAGGACGAACGCCTGCGCGCCGAGATCGAGCGGCAGCGGAGATCATGAATGGATAGGCAGCCGGCTAGCCCTCGTCGACCCCCGCGCGCGCCGCGGGCGTGATCACGAGGCCGCCCCGGGAATGCCCCGTCGTCCACTCGTCGAGGCGCAGGAGCGCGCCGCCCGCGAACCGCTCGTGGCCCGGCGCGCCCTCGACCCGCGCGGGCGCGGCGTGCAGCACCAGCACGACCTGGACCGCGGGGCTCGGCCCCGGCCTCGCCGCGATCGTCGTCTCCAGCCCGCGCACGACGTCGACAAGCCGGGCCCGGGCGGCGCGGCTGCCCTCCGGATCGGCCGGGAGCGCCGTCGCCCCGACCAGCACCCCGCCGCCGTCGACGACCGTGACGAGCCCCGCGTCCGCCGCGGCGCGCCGGACCGTCGCGAGGACCTCCTCGGCGTCGTCGAACGCCGCCTCGTCGATCTCGCCCTCCCCCTCGATCTGCACGCTGGCGTGCAGCGCCGCCGCCGGGCGGACGCGCGCCTCGTCCCTCGACGCGAGCGGCGCCGCGCGGAGATCCGCGAGCAGCTCGGAGACGCTCGGGTAGCGCGCGTCCGGCGACTTCTCGAGGCAGCGCGCGATCGCGGCGTCGAAGGCCGGCGGCACGGCCACGAGATCGCCCGCCCGCGGCGGCGGCGCGAAGAGCTGGAGCTCCTCGAGCTCGACGAGGTTGTCGGCGTGGAACGCGGGCTGCCCCGTGAGCAGCTCGTACAGGAGCAGGCCGAGCGCGTACACGTCGGTGCGCGCGTCGACGGGGCGGCCGGCGATCTGCTCGGGCGCCATGCTGCCCGGCGTCCCGAGCACGCTGGCCTGCGTGAAGATGGGCCCGCGGCCGAGCCGCTCGGGCTCGAGCAGCTTGGCGATCCCGAAGTCGAGCAGGCGCGTCGTGAACCACCCGCCGCGCGGGATCGCCATGATGTTCTGCGCCTTGACGTCGCGGTGGACGATCCCGAGCGCGTGCGCGGCGCAGAGCGCGCCGCCGACCTCCTCGACGACGGCGAGCGCCTCCGCGGCCGAGAGCGCGCCGCGGGCGCGGAGCTCTTGCCGGAGCGTCCGGCCCTCGATCCACTCCATGACGAGGTAGGGCCGGCCGTCGGGCAGGTCCCCCGCGCCGAGGATCTCGACGATGTGCGGGTGGGCGAGGCGCCGGAGGGCCGCGGCCTCCTGCTGGAATCTCTCGAGGATCCGCGTACTTGCAGCCAGCCGGCGCCGGAGGACCTTGAGCGCCGCCGCGCGCCCCGTCCCGAGCTGCGTGGCCAGGTAGACAACGGCGAAGCCGCCGTGGCTGCGCGCCTCCTCGATCAGGTACTCCCCGGCCAGGGTGCCGGGGGCGAGGTCGTCGGCGGCGTCCAGCGCGTCGTCGACCAGGGTGCCAGTCGGGTCGTGAGGCCTCGTGGTCGCCGCCATGATGCAGTGAGATCGCCCGAGCGGGCGCCGGAATGCAAGCGCGCCATGGCGCGGGCGGCCCCGCGATCCGGCGCCTCGATCGCTTCAGCCCCGGGCAGGCGCCGGGCCAGGCCGGCTAGAAGGAACCGGGGGCAGACGAGACGTCGGCGGTGATCGGCTGCGTGAACGGGGGGAGCTCCGAGAACGGCTTGTCCACGATCGAGCACGACGCCGGAAAGAGGGCGCATTGGTCCTGGCTGGACAGGCCAGAGAAGGGCAGGTCCCCCAGCCCCGGGACCCAATCTTCCACGTACTCACAGGCGGCCGGGGTGAGCACGCACTCCTCCGCCAGGAACACGGTGATGGGGTTCTCCCACATGCGGCCGCCAGCGAAGCAGTCGTCGTAGACCGGCCGGCCCGTCACAGGGTTGCTCGTCTCAGGCCCGCACAAGTACGACGCCCCCATGAGGGCTTCCTCGCCCCGCGCGTATCCACGGCACGCGCCGACGTGCTGGGCCAGGCAGCCGCTCACGGTCGTGCCCTTGGGCGGGACACAGACGCGGTCGCTCGCCAGAAGGGCGGACAGCACGGAGCGTTCTTCGGGGTGGCAGACAAAGGCGCTCTCGTAGATCAGCTCCCCTTCGCCGAGCGACGGCCGCACGATCGAGAACGCAGACTTGCTCTTTTTGAGAACCACCTCCGCCAGCTCATTCAGCGCATCGGGGTCCAGCAGGTTGCCGAAGAACGCCCCCTCCCGCACCGGAAAGCGCTCGACGTCGGCCAGCGCCGCCGACAGCGCCTCCGGGCTCAACGCGGCGGCGTCCGAGGGCTCAGCCGGCGTGAGGTCCCCCCATTCCATCGAGATGTCGACGGTCACGCCGAACGCGTTGTTCCTCGCGAACAGGCAGGCAGAGACGAGCTCCTGGCACGCCGCGGACGGCGCGCCGGTGTGCCAGTCGGGGCAGAGCCCCGCGCGCCCGTGCCACACGGAGACGTCCTTGCTCGGCTTGACCAACCCCTCGAGCGGCGTCCACGAGAATCCGTCCTTGAACACCACCGAGGCGCCGCTTCCGCCGGCGAGGGCCGCGCGCTCCTCCGGCGTCGGAGTCCACGAGACGCTCTGGTCGCTCGCGAGCGCGCACTCCACCAGGGCCTGCATCACCTCCTGCGCGTTCGGATCGAGCAGCGCCTCGTGGAGCGTGCCGTACGCGAACGCCTTGGTCGACAGCGGGCTCGTGGTGAGCGCCCTGAGGCTCTCCCGGTTCGTGGTGAGCAGGTTGCTGCCCAGGACCTCGAGCTGAAAGTGGTTGCCGATCACGATGGTCCGCCGCGTCGCCGGGCTGCTCACGAGCGACCCACCGGCGAGGCCGAGGTCGGAGGCGCTGGCGTCGTAGCCCGCGTTCGCGAGGCTCGCCGCGAGGGACAGGGCGGAGAAGGCGGAGAGGGCGAGACCAGCAGTTCGTCGGTTCATGATGGGCCTTTCACAAGGAGGAGCTGGGGGCGGTGCACGCGTCCCGGAGTTGGCGGTCGGCAGTTGGCCGTCGGTGCTTGGCTGCTGGCGGTGAGTTGCACGCGTCGCGCCAGCCTCATCCGGCCGCGATCGCGCGCCATCCCGGGCCCCGCCGCGGCGCGCTGTCACCTCGGCGGCGACAGCCGGAGGGGCGCTGTCGCTCCGGCGACCTCAAGGCGCCCGGCCCACGGCGCGGCGCTCAGGGCGGCGCGGCGTCGACCTGCGCCGAGAGGTGGGCGAGGCGGCCCTTCCAGAAGCGCTTGCCCCAGGGGATCTGCGCCGCCTCGGCGAGCCACCGGCGGGCCTCCTCGCGCCTGCCTCGCTGGAGCGCGTCGGCCGCCGCGAAGCAGAGGATCTCGATGAGCTCGCTGTTCAGCGCCGCGCTCCGCGCCTCCGCGACGAGCGCCTCCCACGCCTCGCCCTCCGCTCCCCCGCCCTGCGTCAGCTGCGCGCAGAGCCGGAGCAGCACCCGCGTGACCGGCGGCGCCGCGCCGAGATCGCACTGCGCCCGCGCCCAGCCGAGGTGGCGCGCGGCCTCCGCGAGCTCGCCGCGGGCGGCGTGGATCCGCGCCACGAGCAGCGCGTAGTCGGGCACCGGGGTCGCCTGGAAGAACCGCCGCTGGAGCTCGAAGGCGCGGACCGCGAGGGGCAGCGCCTCGGAGAGCTCGCCGCTCCAGTAGAGCATCTCGGCCAGGTTGTGGGCCGGACCGCGCTCCAGGTAGGCGTTGCCGACCTCGCGGGCCAGGGCGACGGCGGTCCGCAGGTCGCTCTGCGCGCCCTCCGGATCCTCGCGCGCCAGGCCGAGCGTCACGCGGTTCATGAGGGCGATGCCGAGGTGCAGCCGGTCGCCCACGCGCTCGCAGCGCGAGACGACCTCGTGGAACCGCGCCTCCGCCTCGTCGAGGCGGCCGGCGTAGACCAGCGCGGGGGCGAGCAGGAGCAGGGCGATGACGTGGCCCTCGTGATCCCCCAGCGCGCCGGCGTCCCGGGCCGCGGGCCCGAGGCGCGCGATGGCGTCCTCGAGCCGCTGGCAACGGAAGTGCGCGCGCCCCACCGCGACCTCGCAGCGCGCCCGCTGCGCGGCGTCCCCGAGCCGCTCCACGAGCGGCGCCGCCCGGTCGACGAGCGCCTGCGAGCCCGCGTAGTCGTCGCACCAGTCGAGGACCGTGGCCTCCTCGAGGAGCAGGTCCGCAACGGCCGGGAGATCCCCCTCCGCCTCGGCGATCGCCCGCGCAGCCCGGAGGTCGGCGGCGGCGTCGTCGAAGCGCTGGATCCGGTAGCGGACCTTGCCGCGGCCCGCCAGCACGGCGCGGCGGCTCACCGCGATGCCCGTCGCGGGGGCCGCCGCCGCGGGCGCAGCCGCCGCCAGCGCCGCCAGCGCCGCGGAGTAGTGCCGCTCCGCATCGACGTAGAGGTGCCGCCGCCGCGCCTCCTCCGCGAGCTCGAAGCAGGCCGCGGCCGCCTCGGCGTGCGCGCCCGCCGCGGCCGCGTGGCGCGCGATCCGCCCGAGGTGGGCGCCCCGCTCCGCGGGCGCCGCGAGCAGGCGGCGGAGCTCGATCCCGTGCAGCCGCCGCAGCAGCGCCGGCGGCGCCTCCGCCTCGATCGCCGCGCGAAGGAGCGGGTGCGCGAACGCGAGGCGGCCCGCGCCGGCGGCGTCCACGACGCGCAGCAGGCCCCGGCGCACGAGGCGCGACAGGCCGACGCCGGGATCCAGGTCCCGGCACGCGCCGACGGCCTGCGCGCGCGCCGCCTCGTCGAGCAGGCTGCCGAGGTCGTCGATCGCGAGCTCGTCGCCCGCCACGGCGCACACCTGCGCGAGCTCGGCGAGCGGCGGCGGCAGGCCGGCGAGGACGCGGCGCGCGAGCCGGTCCATGACCTGTGCCGCCTCGCCCCGCGCGCTCTCGTCGGCGGCGAGGTACCACCCTGGCCCGCCGCGGACCTTCCGGATGGCGCCCGCCTGCCAGAGCGCGGCCGCGAGCTCGACAAGGAAGAGCGGGACCCCCTGCGCCGCCTCGAGCAGGCCCGCGACGACCGGCTCGGGCACGAACTCGACCGGGCGCAGCCGATCGAGGAGCGCCGCGCGCGCGGCGCCCGGGTCGAGCGGCGGGAGCGCCCGCTGGGCGGAGCGCGCCGCCCGCTCGCCGTGGAGCGGGCGCACCGCGGCCAGCGTGGGGTGCGCCGCCACGAGGATGGCGAGCGGCGCGCGGGCCCCCGAGAGGGTCGCGCTCTCGATCGCGTCGAGGCCGGCCTGATCGCCCCACTGCGCGTCGTCGACGACCAGCGCGAGCGGGCGTCCCTCCAGCGCGCACGCGCGCCGGAGCGCCTCTCCGGCGGCCCGGGCCAGCGTCTGGCGGAGCGCGCCGGGCGCGGCGAGCACCGCGGCGACCGCGGGCTCGGTCTCCGGCAGGGCGTCGAGCGCAAACGCGACCGCCGGCCACGACGCGAGGCCGAGCTCGGGGCCGAGCCGGGCGACGCACGCCGCGCGGATCGCGTCGGCGCGCGCGCCGTCGCCGAGGGCCAGGGCGGCGCGGAGCAGCGCGCGGACGAGCCCAGCCGGCTCTGCGACGTCGGGCGGCCTCGCCGCGAGCGCGATCACCCGCGCGCCGGGCTCGGCCGAGAGCGCCGCTGCGACCGCGTCCCAGAGGCGCGTCTTGCCGTACCCCACCTCGCCGAGCAGCGTGAGCAGGAGCGGCGTGCTGTCGCGCCACGCGGCGCGCACCTGCGCGACGATCTCGCCGAGCAGCTCGTCTCGCCCGCGGAGCGGCAGCTCGGACGACGGGGCCGCCGCCGGGGCGGCGCCTGCGCTCGCGCCGTCATCGCCTGCCGGTCCGCTCGGCTCCTCGATGAGCGCGGCCGGTCCGGTCGGCTCCTCGAGGAAGGCAGCCGCCTCCGGGGTGATCGCGACCGGCTCGGGCGCGCCGGGGCGCCAGAAGCTCGCGGGCTGCGCGAGCGCGGGCCCTGCGAAGGCCATCCCGGCGGCGCCCTCGCGCACCTGGAGCTCGGCGACGTGCACCGCCGCCGAGGTGGCGTGGCCCAGCGCGCGCACGAGCCGCCGGGCCGCCTGGAGGGCCGCGCGAGCGCCCTGGCGGGCCGCGCCGGGAAAGGCGATGACGTAGAGCCCGTCCTGCACCCTGGCGAGCCGCCCGCCGAGCGAGGCCGCGATGCCGGCGACCTGGTCCACCGGCGCGCCGCCGCGGACCGCGAGGAGCGCCACGAGGCTTCGCCGGGGCGGGCCGGGCCTACCCGGCGCGGCGTCCAGGGTCGGCCGGCCGGCCAACGGGGGTACCTGGCCGGCCCGCTGAGACGGTTCGCCGGCCGCCTTGGCTGGTTCGCCAGTTACCCTGGATGGCCTATCGCGTAATTGATGTGATTCAGTGACATCGTGGGCTGGTTCATCGCCTTGGAGCGCCGCCCGCAGCGCCTCGGAGAAGGCGCGCGCTGATCCGAATCGCTCCTCCCGCGCCTTGGCCAGGGCGCGCAGCAGGACCTCGTCCGCGCCGCGGCGGACCTGTGCGATCTCCGACGGCCGCGGAGGGCGCCGGGAGACGTGCGCGCGGACGACGGCCGAGGGCTCTCCCACGAAGGGTGGCCGCCCGGTGAGCAGCTCGAAGGCGACGACCCCGAGCGCATACAGGTCCGCGCGGCCGTCGACGTCGCGCGCGTCGAGGCACTGCTCCGGGGCCATGTACAGCGCGCTGCCGAGCCGGAGCCCCGTGTGCGTGACCTCGCTCCCCTCCTCCGCCACGCCGCTCCCCTCCCCCGGCCGCGCGAGCCCGAGATCGAGGAGGGCGACCGCCGGCGCCGGGCCCCCCATCCGCCGCAGCATCACGTTCTCCGGCTTCAGATCCCGATGCACGACGCCGGCCGCGTGCACCCTGTCGACCGCGGCGCCGATCGCATCGACGAGCCGCATGGCTTCCGCCGGCGCCGCGGCGCCCGCCCCGGGGAGCGCCTCCATCCATCGCGCCAGCGTCTCGCCGTCGAGGAGCTCGAGGACGAGGTAAGGAAAGCGTCCTTCCATCTCGCCTTCGCCGAGCAGCCGCGGCACCGCGGGCGGACCGATCCGGCGAAGCGCCGCCGCCTCGCGCGAGAACCGCCGATCGCCTCGGTGGCGCGCGATCTTGAGCGCCACCGCGAGGCCGTCCTCGCGCCGCGAGGCCGCGAACACGCGGGCGAAGCCGCCCTCGTCGAGGAGGCGGAGCCCATCGAACCCCGGGACCCGGGGCGCGACCTCCACCGCCCCGGCCTCTTCCTTCGCGGCGCTCGCGGCCGTGCCGCCGTGCAGCGGGCAACCCGTGACGACACCGATCCTGCGGTGACAGAGGGTGCAGCGCATCTGCGGGGCTCGCCTCCGGGGCGATGCTACTGCGCGCGTCGAGCCACCGGAAGCATGGATGCCTCCCGTCGACCTGACGAGGTCGCCATGCTCGGGTTTCGCTCGGTAGAGCCCCTCCTGGTTCGCGTTATAGTGGCGCCCTTCGACGAGGGGGCGTGACGATCCGTCGACGCGAACGAGCTGCCGACGCCCTGATGGAGGTGAACGGATGCGGACCTATGTGCTTGCGCTCCAGGAGGTCGATCGAACGAAGGCCAACGTGGTCGGGGGGAAGGGCGCGAACCTGGGGGAGCTCTCCAGGATCGAGGGGATCCGCGTGCCCGCTGGCTTCTGCGTCACGACCGAGGCCTTCCAGCGGATCATGGGAGAAGCGCCGTCGATCCGCGGGTTGCTCGATCGGTTGTCGTTGCTCGCGGTGGAGGACCGGGACGGGATCCGGGAGCTCAGCGCCGAGCTGCGCCGGATCATCGAAGGGACGGCCATCCCCGAGGACGTACAAGGGGCGCTCACCCAGGTTCTTTCCAGGCTTGGCGCGGGCGACGCCTACGCCGTACGGTCCAGCGCGACGGCGGAGGATCTGCCGGGGGCTTCCTTCGCGGGCCAGCAGGATACGTACCTGAACGTCCTCGGGACGCAGGCGATCCTGCAGCACGTCCGCCGGTGCTGGGCATCGCTCTTCACCGAGCGGGCGGTGACCTACCGGATCCAGCACGGCTTCGATCACCGCAAGGTCCACATGGCGGTGGTGGTGCAGAAGATGGTCTTCCCGCAGGCCGCCGGGATCGTCTTCACGGCCGATCCCGTCACGTCGAACCGGAAGGTGTCGTCGATCGAGGCTGGCTTCGGCCTGGGGGAGGCTCTTGTCGCCGGCCTGGCGAGCGCCGATCGCTACAAGGTGCGGAACGGCCAGGTCATCGAGAAGGCGATCGCCAGGAAGACGCTGGCCACGCGTGCCCTGGAGGAGGGCGGCACCGAAGAGCGAGCGATCGAGCCCGAGCGGCAGGACGGGCAGGTGCTGACCGACGCGCAGATCCTGCGGCTCGAGCGCCTGGGCCGGCAGATCGAAGGGCATTTCGGCCACCCCCAGGACATCGAATGGTGCCTGGTCGGGGAGGAGCTCCACGTCGTCCAGAGCCGGCCGATCACGACCCTGTACCCCATCCCCGAAGCCGGTGATCGAGGCAACCACGTCTACATCTCCGTCGGCCATCAACAGATGATGACCGACGCGATGAAGCCCCTTGGACTGTCGTTGTTCCAGCTGACCTCTGGCGGCCGCATGCTCGCGGCGGGCGGCAGGTTGTTCGTCGATCCCACGAAGCAGCTGGCCTCACCGGCCAGCCGGGACGCCCTCCTGGAACTCCTTGGGCGCTCCCATCCGCTCTTCAAGGACGCCCTCTCGACGATCATCGAGCGGGGAGACTTCATCGAGCCGTTGCCCGACGATCCGACGGCCTCGCGCCCCGGCCAGGGCAAGCAGGCGCCCGGGCGCTTCGACGCGCAGGTCGAGGACGACCCGGCGATCGTCGCGGAGCTGATCGAGCGCACCCAGGCCTCGCTCGCGGAGCTGAAGCGCGACATCCGGACCAGGACCGGAACGGCGTTGCTCGACTTCATTCAGGAGGACATCCAGGGACTGAGCAAGTCCATGTTCGGTCCGCGGAGCATGGGCGTGATCATGGCGGGCATGAACGCCTCGTCGTGGATCAACGAGAAGATGATGGCGTGGCTCGGCGAGAAGAGCGTCGCGGATACGCTCTCCCAGTCCGTGTCGAACAACATCACGTCGGAGATGGGCCTGGAGCTGCTGGACGTCGCCGACGTGATCCGTCCTTATCCGGACGTGGTCGCTCATTTGCAGAGCGTGAAGCACGATGGCTTCCTGGATGAGCTGGTCGCGCTCGACGGTGGCAAGGAAGCCCGGGACGCCATCCGGGCTTACCTCGACAAATACGGTATGCGATGTGCGGGGGAGATCGACATCACGAGGGCCCGCTGGAGCGAGAAGCCAGCGACCCTGGTCCCCTTGATCCTGAGCAACATCAAGAACTTCGAGCCTCGCGCCGGAGAGCGGAGGTTCGAGCAGGGGCGGCAGGAGGCCTCGCAGCGAGCGCGAGCGCTGCTCGACCGGTTGAGGCAGCTGCCGGACGGGGAGCAGAAGGCCAGCGAGGCCCAGCGGATGATCGACCGGCTCCGGAGCTTCATCGGCTATCGCGAGTATCCGAAGTACGGCCTCGTCAATCGCTACTTCATTTACAAGCAGGCCTTGCTGCAAGAAGCCGAGCGGCTCGTGCAGGCCGGCGTGATCCACGACGCCGAAGACATCTACTACCTCACGCTCGACGAGCTCCGCGAGGTCGTGCGCACCCATCGGCTGGACGACCAGATCGTCCGCCAGCGGAGAGCGGAGCACGAGCTCCACAAGAAGCTGTCGCCGCCGCTCGTCATCACGTCCGACGGGGAAATCGTGGCAGGCGCGCACAGACGAGCCGATCTCCCCGCCGGAGCCCTCGTCGGCCTGGCGGTCTCTTCCGGCGTCGTCGAGGGACGAGCCCGCGTCCTCCTGGACATGGCCGACGCGGAGCTGGAGGCGGGGGACATCCTGGTCACCACCTTCACCGATCCCAGCTGGACGCCCTTGTTCGTGTCCATCAAGGGCCTTGTGACCGAGGTGGGGGGCCTGATGACCCATGGCGCGGTGATCGCCCGGGAATACGGCTTGCCGGCGGTCGTCGGCGTGGACAACGCGACAAGGCTGATCCGGGATGGGCAGCGCATCCGCGTGCATGGAACGGACGGGTATGTCGAGATCCTGACCTGAGATCCGCGGCGCTCGCGCGCCTCGTCGGGGCCGCGCTGGGCACCTTCGATCGTCCGGTCGACGCGGGACCGCGCACCACATCGCTCGCGTGGGTGCGGATGCCTGGGGCCGAGGCGTGCGTTGACGCGGCAGGGGCACGGCACGATACCTTCCAGGGGTCGCCGGTATCGGCGATCCTGGACCTCGGCCTCGAGCTGCCGTGACAGGGTCGCGTCGATTCTTTCAAAACGCGCCCGCCGCGCGTCCACTCACCCCAGCGCATGTCCCTGCTCGCCACCGCGCCCGAAGGCCGGCCGCGCGCGATCTCCGCGCCGGGAGGCCCGGTCCCGTCCTTCGAGCAGCTCTTCTTCGAACACGCGCCGTTCGTCTGGCGCGCGCTGCGGCGGCTCGGCGTCCATGAAGCCGACGCGGAGGACGTCTGCCAGGAGGTCTTCATGATCGTCCACCGGCGCCTCGCGAGCTTCGAGGGGCGCTCCTCGGTCCAGACCTGGTTGGGCCGCAGATCATTGGGGGCTGCTGGTCGAGGCAGCGAGGCCGAGCTGCATGACAGAAGAAGAAAAAACCGGTAGAGTAGCGGGGGCCGGCGTTTCCGCCGGCTACCCCGCCCTCGTCACACCGGACGTGCGGATTTTCCGCATCCGGCGTTCCCGGACACGTCACCTTTGGCATACGCAGTCAGCCACGTGCCGCTCCCGGCGCGATCAGACCGAGGTCATGGCGGATAGGAAACCATCGAACTCTCGCCCGTATCGAGCCCCGCGGGAACGGCGCCGGGCGAGCCGTCTTTCGCGCATCAGACACCCGCTCGCCCCGTCGCAGGGCCCGCGCGCCGTGCATTGGGTGCAGCTCTGGCTCGACGACCGCGACGTGCGTTCGCCATGACGGGCTCGGGCCGGGTGCCCACCTACGCCGCGTCGAACCCGGACGCCATCGGTTCCCACGTTGGATCGCGCGCGGGTGCTGCCGTTCGGGGCTGCGAGGGCAAGTTCAGATGATCGAGGATGCGGCGCTCCACCGCTGAGTCGGTGATCGTGGAAAGCACGCGCATCCTCCGTTCGCATCTCGGGCATCGGAGCGCATCGAACCCGAACGGGCGCTTCATGAGCACGGCCCACTCGACGTAGCGCGACGTAGCGAACAACTCCCCTTCGAGCAGTCGCCCCCAGTGCAAGACCGAGATCAGGGTCGGCTCAACTCGCACCGTGGGGTCGGCATGCACGAGCGACCTCGCTGAGAGCGCCGGCGCGCACGGCGACGCGGGCGCGGGCGACGCGGGCAGAGGCGCGTGCCCCGCGCACGGCTCAGACTTCGCGGCGCGGGCCGGAGGTTTGGGTGTCACGAGAGAGCGCCACGACGAGCGAGGCGCGAACACGCCATGGTATCTCACAAGCGGGATCTTCGGCGGAGGAATCAAAGCCGCGAGCCGGGCCATGAACTCCATTGGACTCATGACGCGGTGAGTGCGTCCCCGCCGAGGTGTCTTCAGCAAGTACGCTATACGCCCATGGGGCAGGAGCTCGATTCGATCGAGTGCGAAGGCCGGGCGGGAGCAGTACCGCACGAGCCTCTCGCGCCCCTGATCGTCATCCGCTGCGATAGACCGACGGCCTCGCCGGCGCCGCCGTCCTGATCGAGGCCGACGGCCTCACCGAGGCGGACGCCCTGACCGAGGCCGACGGCCTGACCGTCGTCACGTGGTGGGGGTGGTGATGGTGGACGTGGTGGTGACGCGGGCGGCGTCGCTCGAACTCGACGCGGTAGTGCACCAGGGCGCGCGGCTCCTCGCGGTAATAGACCCAGCCGTGGTGGGCCGGATAGTACCAGCGGCCATCCACGTAGTAGACGTAGGTCCCGCGGTAGTACACGCGGGGGTAGGTCTCGACGTGGACCGGCGCCGCCGCGATGTGAACGACGGGCTCCTCGACCACCGCGAACTCCTGGTACGTGACGGTCGCCGGCGCAGGCGTGACGGTCCTGGTGTGGACCTCGGCCACACACCCGGTCCCACCGAGGAGCGCGAGCGCGAGCGTGGTCAGCGCGGCCAGCGCGGCGAGCTTGCCGCGCCGCAGCGGATGCGCGGAGTTTCCGGGCGACGAAGGGTCGAGGACAGGCATGGTCATCTCCATGAGGTTCATCGCAGCAACAGCGGTGCCATCCGGCGGCGCCGGGGCGCGCGCGCTGATGGTATAGCACTTGCTGAATACATGGGCATCGGCGCGACAGCGCCAGACCTCGCTGGATAAGGAAAGACGATCCCCATGAAACTCTCGAAGGTGCTCTCCGGTCTCGCTGGCCTCACGCTCGCCGCCGCTTCGCTCGCGGGATGCGTCGTCGTCGATGGCGACGACGACCATGATCACGTCGATGACCTCGGGAGCGGCTCGCTCACCGTAACGACGGCGATCAACGGCATCAGCGACGCGCGGCAGTGCTCCGACTACGACGTGGATCTGCTCGCGGTCCGCGTCGAAAGCGAGGAGGGCTTCGTCTACAAGGCGCGCGTGAACTGCGAGGAATTCGGCGTCACCTTCGACGGCCTCGGCGCGGGGTACCATGACGTCGATGTCTGGCTCGAGGACTTCGACGGAGACCCGAGGAGCGACGTCGTGCGCGTCCCGTCCGTCGAGGTGATCGACGGCATGGACACGCTGGTGGACGTCGACTTCCCCTCGGGGTCGATGTACCGGTGAGGTGCGCGCGGCGCGCTTGATCGACCGCGCCGCGCCGCACCGCGCGGGAGGCGCTCACTCGCTCGCGACCGCGTTCGCGAGCCCGTAGACCCCGTATTCGATCATGTAGGCGAGCTCGTACCCGGGGAACTCGGCGCTCGCGAGCTCCGCGATCTTCTTGTGGTGGCTCGCCGCCTCGGCGCCCGCGAACTCGCTCTTCCGCTCGCCGAGCGAGGCCACGTAGCGCTCGACGATGGAGCGGATAGGAAACCATAGAGCTCTCGCCCGTGTCAAGCCCCGCGGGAACGGCGCCGGGCGAGCCGTCTATCGCGCATCAAACACCCGCTCGCCCCGTCGCAGGGCCCGCGCGCCGTGCATTGGGTGCAGCTCTGGCTCGACGACCGCGACGTGCGTTCGCCATGACGGGCTCGGGCCGGGTGCCCACCTACGCCGCGTCGAACCCGAACGCCATCGGTTCCCACGTTGGATCGCGCGCGGGTGCTGCCGTTCGGGGCTGCGAGGGCAAGTTCAGATGATCGAGGATGCGGCGCACCACCGCTGAGTCGGTGATCGTGGAAAGCACGCGCATCCTCCGTTCGCATCTCGGGCAGCGGAGCGCATCGAAGCCGAACGAACGCTTCATGAGCACGGCCCACTCGACGTAGCGCGACGTTGCGAACAACTCCCCTTCGAGCAGCCGCCCCCAGTGCAAGACCGAGATCAGGGTCGGCTCAACTTGCACCGTGGGCTCGGCATGCGCGAGCGACCTCGCTGAGAGCGCCGGCGGAGCGCACGGCGACGCGGGCGCGGGCGACGCGGGCGCGGGCGACGCGGGCGACGCGGGCGACGCGGGCGCAGGCGCAGGCGCGGGCGACGCGGGCACAGGCGCGTGCCCCGCGCACGGCTCAGACTTCGCGGCGCGGGCCGGTGGTTTGGGTGTCACGAGAGAGCGCCACGACGAGCGAGGCGCGAACACGCCATGGTATCTCACAAGCGGGATCTTCGGCGGAGGAATCAAAGCCGCGAGCCGGGCCATGAACTCCATTGGACGCATGACGCGGTGAGTGCGTCCCCGCCGAGGTGTCTTCATCAAGTACGCTATACGCCCATCGGGCAGGAGCTCGATTCGATCGAGTGCGAAGGCCGGGCGGGTGCAGTGCCGCACGAGCCTCTCGCGCCCCTGATCATCATCCGGTGCGATGCGCACCGCGCAATGCACGTCGAACCCGTCGCACGCCGCGGAGAAGCGTCGCTCTCGGCGCTCAAAAGCCGCGTCGGGACTGTCCTTGTGCTCGAAAGGCCGCGCAAGGAAAGCTCCACCTGCGAGTGCGAGCTGGGTACACGCATCGAGTGCGGAGGGCACGACGGTCTCGTTGCTACGCTCCTCGGCCGTGCGCTCGTCGAGGTAACCGCGGCGCCGTAGCCAAAGAAGCGCACGCTCGCGGACGCGTCGCGCCACAAAGCCGACATCGTCCTTTGAAGGCGGCGGGCGAGGAGCGGGCGCGGCACGGGCGCGAGGGTAGTACAAAACGGACGGGCCGCGCACGCCCTGTTGCACCCCGTCTGCGGCGGCGCGCCCGCGTGCGTCGTCGCCGCTCGCGATCGAGGGCTGGACGGCCCTCCGCCGTCCGCGCGGTGAGCCGCGAGGGCGCACGTCGGACGACGCCGGAACGCCGTCGGACGGCGACGTCACGCGGTTGCGGAGAAGGACGATTGCGGGATGATTCGATGCTGCGAGAGTAGCCCCGTTGGCGGCGCGACGCGCGGAGCGTGAGGGATCTGCCGCCCAAAGGGGGAACCATGAACATCCGTCGAAGCGCGGCGTACGCAGTCTCCATCCTCTTCGTGGGGGCCGCGATAGGTTGCATGAACACAGGGGATGGGACGCGTGACGGCCAGGTCGCAGAGGGCGCGCTGCGGGTGGTGAACGGTCCGGATCCGAATAACGGTGGGGAGGTGACGATCTGTCACGTGCCGCCGAGCAACCCCGAGAAGGCCCACACGATCGAGGTCGCGGCGCAGGCCGTGGACGCGCACCTCGCCCACGGCGACTTCCTGGGGGAGTGCGAGGCCGCGGCGTGCGCTCACGGTCTCTGCGTCGTCGGGGCGCCCCTCGATCCGCAGTGCTCTCCGTGCGTGGCGGAAGTCTGCGCGGTGGACACGTCCTGTTGCGAGACGGAGTGGGACGCGCAATGCATCACGCAGGCCCAGGCCCTCTGCGGCCTCTTCTGCCCCACCTGAGCCATCCTGGTAAGCCAGTACGAAGGGGTGGAGCTATCTACCTGCATTCACTGATCTTTTCTGCGGAATTGGTGGATCGTGGCTGTAATATTACGTCCACTCTAGCCGACGCGGGCGAAGTTTCTTGACTGCCGGAACCCGTTTCCTTTTCCTATCCCCTCATCATCGGCTTCATTGTAAATGCTCCTTCTTTGCTCTCCCGGCAGACTGGCATACAGCCGGGCTCGGCAGCAATGGGACTGCGCCCGACCGCGCGCGACAAGGTCCCATCCCGCGCGGGCTCACGCGGGATCGAGCGCCTTGCTCGCCGCGTACCTGCGCGCGGAGGACCGGATCGTCTGGATCTGCGCCGCGTCGAAGGCGACGGGCGCCCCGGTGCGCGTGTAGCTCATCACGTTGTCGTCCGTGCCGCTGTGCCCGAGCCCGAAGAAGTGCCCGAGCTCGTGCGCCAGCACGGTGGGCGGCGCGTGCGCCGCGACGATGACGAACCGGCGCTCCGGCGTGGCCCGGTGACGCCAGTGCACGCCCATCCGGAAGCGCCGCGGATCGTCGACGTCCCGCAGCGACGCGACGATCATGACGTTGATCCGGCGCGCCTCGAGCGCCGAGGCGAGGGCGTCGCGGTCCGCGCGCGTCTCGATCCGCGAAAACCTCGGGGCGAGCGCGCGCGAGCCGGCCTTGCGCAGCGCCACGCCGGCGGGCTCGAACAGCCGGACCGCCTCGGCGATCTGCGCGTCGACCCAGGCCTCGTCGCGCACGGGCTCCCCCCCGTCGCCCTCCGCCACGGCGATCGACAGGGGAAACGCGCGGACGGCCGCGGCCGCGGGCCCCTCGGCGCGGGCCAGCCGCGAGGCGAGCGCGCCGACGGAGAGCAGCCCGGCCGCGGTGAGCAGGACACGACGGGAGACCATGGATAAGGCCGTATACCATGCGCCGCCCGACGGGCGCGAAGGCGCCGGTGAGACGACATGAACCGAGGCGCGAGGCGATGTAACGCGGCCCGCCGGGTCCGCTTGCTCCCCTTATAGCTGCGGCGCGCTCATCCTGGTAAGCCAGTACGAAGGGGTGGAGCTATCTACCTGCATTCACTGATCTTTTCTGCGGAATTGGTGGATCGTGGGCGGATAGGAAACCATCGAACTCTCGCCCGTGTCGAGCCCCGCGGGAACGGCGCCGGGCGAGCCGTCTTTCGCGCATCAGACACCCGCTCGCCCCGTCGCAGGGCCCGCGCGCCGTGCATTGGGTGCAGCTCTGGCTCGACGACCGCGACGTGCGTTCGCCATGACGGGCTCGGGCCGGGTGCCCACCTACGCCGCGTCGAACCCGGACGCCATCGGTTCCCACGTTGGATCGCGCGCGGGTGCTGCCGTTCGGGGCTGCGAGGGCAAGTTCAGATGATCGAGGATGCGGCGCTCCACCGCTGAGTCGGTGATCGTGGAAAGCACGCGCATCCTCCGTTCGCATCTCGGGCATCGGAGCGCATTGAACCCGAACGAGCGCTTCATGAGCACGGCCCACTCGACGTAGCGCGACGTAGCGAACAACTCCCCTTCGAGCAGCCGCCCCCAGTGCAAGACCGAGATCAGGGTCGGCTCAACTCGCACCGTGGGGTCGGCATGCACGAGCGACCTCGCTGAGAGCGCCGGGGGAGCGCACGGCGACGCGGGCGCGGGCGACGCAGGCGCGGGCGACGCGGGCAGAGGCGCGTGCCCCGCGCACGGCTCAGACTTCGCGGCGCGGGCCGGTGGTTTGGGTGTCACGAGAGAGCGCCACGACGAGCGAGGCGCGAACACGCCATGGTATCTCACAAGCGGGATCTTCGGCGGAGGAATCAAAGCCGCGAGCCGGGCCATGAACTCCAGTGGACTCATGACGCGATGAGTGCGTCCCCGCCCAGGTGTCTTCATCAAGTATGCTATACGCCCATCGGGCAGGATCTCGATTCGATCGAGTACGAAGGCCGGGCGGGTGCAGTACCGCACGAGCCTCTCGCGCCCTGATCATCATCCGCTGCGATGCGCACCGCGCAATGCACGTCGAACCCGTCGCACGCCGCGGAGAAGCGTCGCTCTCGGCGCTCGAAAGCCGCGTCGGGCGGCGCGTTTGCTTCGCTCGATCGGCGGGGCTCTGACCCGCGGACGATGGCAACGCCCGCTTCGAGCGGAAGAAGCACGGTACGTTCACCGCGGAGCTCGACGGGTTCAACGTCCAGGCGGCGGTGAGGCTCGAAGCTGACGACGACCAAGGGCGCGAGCGCCTCGTCCGCTACTGCGCGCGGCCGTGCTTCGCCCTCGATCGCCTCAGCCTGCTGCCCGACGGCCGCGTTGCCTACCGCGTCCAGTACGGAGGGCGCGGCGGCACCCACCGCGTGATGACGCCGGTCGAGCTGCTGGCGCGGCTCGCTGCGCTGGTACCGCCGCCGAGATATCCGCTCGTGATCTACCACGGCGTGCTCGCGCCACACGCCAAGTGGCGCAGCGCGGTGGTGCCCAAGCCGCCGGGCGTCGTGCACGCTCACGACCTTCCGGCGAGCGGGAGCGGGACTGTGAAGCGCGATGCGGCAACGCCAGCCTCGATGCAGCCGCTGACGCCGAAGCGCGCCTCGCCTGGCCCCGTGCCACCTCGCGCGGAGCGGACCTCCGCGCCGGGGGGCGCCGCCGCACCCTTCGGCCCGCAAACGTTCTCCTCACCGCCGCTCGCAGCAGCACCTGCCGGGCCCGCCGTGATGCCCGCGGCTTGCTGCGCGGTGGCCGCTGCTGCCGGCGGCGTCGCGATCACGGACTTCGGCATCTCCGTCCGAGCCACGTCCGCCGTACGGCCCGGAGCGCCGCTGCATCTCACGAGGCCGGCCGCCGCTGCGCACCCATCGGATCATCGAGGATCGCCGCGCGGCGGTTTTTGATTGACGCCGGCAATGTGAACGTTCACATTGGCTTTCTGGATACTCTTCCGCTTTACCCTGGATAGACCGTCATGCGCATCGGGCCCTTCTTCTTCATGCGCGTTGACCCTGACGGTCGGCTCTCACTCGAGATGAGCAGCATGCAGGGGAGCGTTGCAACGGTTCCAAGGCGGAACGCCTGGCAACCACCTGTCTGCCAACTTCGTCATCGTCGGCCTGAAGCAGGCGCTTGACGCTGGCGTGACGTAACCAGAGAGGCCTCATGTACAACAAAAAGAAAGCCGTCAGGCGCTTCAATGTCTTCTGCTTGCTCTCGAGCGTCGCGCTGCTGGCGTGCGGCGAAGACAACGGCGGCGCGGCACAAGCTGCCGGTGCGGGCAGTTCGAGCGTGTCAGCCACCACCAGCGGGGCGTCGACCGGCGGAACCGCTGGGTCGGGTGGCGCGGCCAGTAGCGGTGCCGACACCAGCGCCGGTGGAATGGACGGAGCAGGCGCGGGCGGAGCAGGCGCGGGCGCGGGCGGAGCAGGTGACGGCGGCGCAGGAGCCGGCGGAGCCGGTGGTTCGGCGCTCCCGCCCATCACGGATTACTCTGCCGAGGGTCCGTTCGCGACGACCGTGGAGCGGAACGTGGGACCGAACGGAGCCTATACGGTGTTTAGGCCCGAACCCTTGGGTGTGGACGGCTTCTTGCACGCTCCGATCATTTTCGGCCCCGGCATCGGCCAGCAGGTGGCGGTGCACACGACCATGCTGACGAACTTTGCTTCTCACGGTTTCGTGGTCGTCGGGTGCCCCGTCCTCAGTGGCGGCCCCGGCGACGCAGGCAATCTCAGGAAGATGGAGGATGGTCTCAATTGGATCCTGGAGCAGAACGACGCGCCAGGCAAATACCAGGGCAAGCTCTACGTCGATCACGCGGTCTCGATGGGCTTCTCGGTCGGCGGCACCTCGGCCGTGCAACTCGGCGGTCACGAGGCGGTGGCCACTGTCGTCTCGATCCACGGCCACAGGGCCTCGGCCGACCTCCACGGCACGATGCTGCAGACGACTGGCACCCGGGATACTGTCGGCATGCCCCTCCAGCAGGACACCTACGACATGTCCGAAGTGCCCACATTCCTGGCAACGCTGACGGGCGCGCCTCATGCATACATCGAGAGCGACGGCGGCGGCGAAGAGCGGCCCGCGATCGTCGCATGGATGCGCTACTGGATCTACAACGACATGGGCGCGCGGGACCATTTCTTCGGCGATGATTGCGTGTTGTGCAAGGCGCCTTGGGAGAATCCCCAGCGCAAGAACTGGGAATAACCTCGCGTCGAGGGTGCTGGAGCTCCCGCTCCCGCTCCCGGCCCGCTCCCGGTCCGACCTTCAATCTGGGCTGCGACCTCGCTCACGCTGGCGCTGGCAACGTCGGCTCCGCCGACACCCGAGGGCATCAAGCGTCCGCTGCCCGCGTGCTCACTCCGGAGGCGCGTACAGTAGAGCGGTAACCGCTGAGCCCAACGGGACACGCTTACCCGCTAAAATTACTAGGGTATTCTGGATGGCACGACCACGTCGTGGTTGTGCGATGATGTCAACCGAACGTTGGGGCGAGTGGGCACTTGCCTTCGCAAACGCGTTTGGACCCCCTACCCACCAACCTGGCCTCCAGTGTCAGCTGCCTCGCGGCGCACTCGTCGGATTGCTCGTGGCAGGGCTCGGCGCGCTGGTCCGCCGCCGTCGCCGATCGGAGGCTGAGCGACCTCACCGGACTCGAGATGCTCGAAGCCGCGACCAGCTGCGTCTCCATCCTTGACAACGATCGACTCGTCTCCCTTTCGGGGCTCGACAATCTGACCTCGGTCCCCTCGCTCTTGATCAGGCAAAACCCGAGACTCACGAACATCGCTGCGCTCGGCTCCCTTGAGACCGTGGTGCAAGAGCTCTCGATCATCGCTTCCGACTTGCCAGGCCCAGGCCATCGCCGCTCAGATCGAACCCGGCACGCCCACCGTCGAGGTGACCGGTAACTACGCGCGCGGCACCTGCGACTGATCTGCTTCAACCTGCAAACGTCGGGCTCTGCCGCCCGAGCGCAGGCCTGGGTAGCCGCGTCGCTGGGCTCCGGCGGCTCGCGCCGGTTCGGCACCGCAAGCGCGTCCTCGGCGACGCGGCACGAGGACCCTGCGACCGCCAACGGACGTCGAGACGGGGCGCCGCCGGCCTGTGGTCGCGCAGGCCACACCCGCGCGGCGCGGTGCGACGGCCGCGCGACAAACTCGCCGACAGCAACGCGGATTCCACGGTTCGCGGGCGGCATATCGGTTGCTTGGCCGGGCGTCGAACGCACAGCGATCCAGGCGCGTCGCTGCGTGTCAGCCAGCCAGCGCCGCGGCGCCGCGCGAGCGCGCAGGAGCCCACGGAGACGACCATGTCGAAGCACTTCTTCCGCACCGCACCGTTCCTCGGAATCCTTGTCACCACCGGCTGCGCCGCGACCGCCGGCGTCGATGAGCTCGACGACGAGCCGGTCGGAGAGGCCGAGGGCGCGCTCGCCGCCGAGATGACGCTCAGCCCGAACCAGCGGATCGTCAACGCCGCCAGCCTTTACACCACGAACCCGGACGTCGCGGTGAGCCAGTTCGCCGAGGCGTCGCTGGGCGGCTACTGCAACGGCGTGATGATCGGCCCGAACGTCTTCTTCAGCGCGGCCCACTGCGGGGGCGGGCCGACGACCATCACCTTCCGCACGTACCGGAACGGCAGCACGGCCGCGTCGGACACGGAGGCCTTCACGTGCGACGCGATGGAGCAGACGTTCAACGACACGGACGGCGTGCTCTTCTTCTGCTGGCCGAACGCCGCCGGCGAGAACCCGGGCGACAAGTACGGCTACGTCGATTTCGACGTGTCGCCGCCCGTCGTCGGACAGCAGATCTACAGCATCTCGGCGAACAACCAGCAGAACGGCAGCCTCCCCTTCGATACGCGCATGTACGCGAACGGCCAGGTCACGAGCGTCACCGGCGCGGGGCACTGGTTCACCCCGGCCTCGGCGCCGAACACCGGCGTCGAGATGAACGTCTGGGGGGAAGGTGGCATGAGCGGCTCGCCCCATTTCAACGCGGCGAACGGCAAGATGATCATCGCCCCGCTGTCCACGGCGTGCTCCGGCGGGTGCTGGGGCCGCAACGCCCTCTCGATGCGCGATCTGCTCTTCTGGGGTTACGTCAACCCGAGCTTCGACCCCGCGGCCCAGGGCCCCACGGTCAACGTCTCGCTCGTCACGAGCCTCGGCCTCACCCCGGCCAACTACTACGGCTGGGCGGACAAGGAGCTCGACTGGGAGTTCGACATCCAGCGCGACCTCGAGCGGCTGCGCGGCGAGGCGCGGCGCGACTGGTACAACCTCGGCTTCGACAGCGTGCGCCGCAACGCGCTCTGGGACCTCACCGCGCTCGCGACCCTCGACGTGACGAACCGGTGGGCGCGCATCAACCGCACGACCGGCGCGGGCTACGCCGACGCGCTCTCGCACGGCAAGCTGAACCTGGCCGCGGGCAGCTACCGGATCACGCTCATGACCAACACGCAGGCGAGCCAGTACACGAGCTCGCTGTGGGTGGGGCTGAAGAGCGGCACGACGTGGCTCGGGGGCGAATACGTGGCGAACACCGTGGGATCGGGCTGGCAGATGCACACGTTCGAGGTGAACGCCCCGTCCGACGGGCTCACGCTCGGGCTCGGCGTATTCGGGACCGCGGACATCCTCGTGTCCGCGCCGAGCGTCGTGAAGAGCACCGCCGTCATGAACTTCGACACCTTCGACAAGCGCACGAACTGGCGCAACGACGTCGACGGGAGCCGGGCGCAGGTGGTCCCTGACGGGCGGGTGACGGGCACGCCCAACTGGGCGGTCCGCGTGACGCAGAGCGCGACGGGCTACCCGGTGCGCAACCGCCAGCTCGCGCTGGCCGCGGGGCGGCCGTACCAGATCTGCTTCGACGCGCGCAGGACCACCGCGAGCGGGTCTTCCCAGGCCGAGCTCCGCGTCGTGAGCGGCGGCGCCCAGGTGATGTGGACGAGCTTCTCGCCCTCGAGCGCGTGGAGCACCACCTGCTCGGCGACGTTCACCCCGCCGTCGGACGACAACAACCTGCAGATCCGCGTCTCGACCGGCGATCCGGTCCTCGTCGACAACATCGCGATCACCGCGATGTGAGCCGGCGCCGTCGCGCCGCCCGCCTGCACCTCCTCGGCGCGCGTTTCCCGGGGCGAGCCGCCGGCACGATGGACGGCCCCTGGACGTCCGCGAGCGGGGCGGGCGCGTCGAGCTCCGGCGCTGCCAGCGCAGCGCCGAGCGCGGCGCGGACGCGCACGCGGTCGGGCCTCAGGCACCACGGCGCCCTCTCGAGTGTTCGATATCGTGACATGTCATGTGACATGTCACGTGACATGTCACGGATCCGGCAGGCGCTCTCGATGCGCATGGATGCCAGAGCGCGAACGAGAGGACGGCGCGCTCGCGGCCCGTCGGGAGGCTCCCTTCGTGCTTGGATGTCGAGAGAGGTTCGCTTCTCTGGCATGCAGCTTGCCAATGCCCCGTGTCGACGGGGCGGCGCTCCGTCTGGCTTTCTTGCACCGTGATGCAATGGGAGGTTGACGGGTCATGCTCAGAGGAATTCGGTTCACGATGGCGGCGGCCGTCTTGCTGGTGGGCTCCGAGGCGATGGCGTGGTCCACGTCGCCGATCCCCGGCACCAGCGCGGTCGGACACACGGCGCAGGGCTATGCGTGGAGGGACTGGGGAGGGGGGGCCTGGAGCAAGTGGCACAGCGTCGCCTACAGCGATACCACCGGCGACGTCGTCATGGTCGCCCGCCGGGAGGCCAACGTCGGCTTCCCCTTCGGATGGCTGCCCTGGGTGATAGAGACGGTCGATGAATCCGTGAACTTCCTCAACGGCCTCTCGATGACCATCGGCAAGGAGGACGGCACCGAGTTCATCGCGTACGTCGACGTCGACACGTATCGTCTGAAGGTCGCAAGGCGGGTCGGCGGAAACACCGGCAACTGCGGCGTCCTCAGCCAGTGGGACTGCGAGACGGTCGACTCCGTCGATGTGGTTCGTACCCCCTCGATCGAGGTCAGGTACGACTCGGGGATCCAGGATTACATCGTCTATGTCGTCTACACCACGGAGACGAGCGCTGGCGTCCGGAGCCTGAAACACGCGCGGAAGACCGGAGGGAATCCGTGGTTCACCGGGACGATCAAGGCGAACACGAACCAGATCAGGCTGGCCTCCGACGCGATCGCCCTCGATGGCGGGACGCCGCTCGTCGCCTTCACCGAGAGCTCGGTCGGGGTGCAGGTGAGCCGGTTCGTCGGGCCCTCTCTCGGCACCTGGACGCCCACCCTGATCGACGCGAACGGCGGGGGCTACGCGTCGATGGACGCCAGGTCGCTCCGTCGCGAGATCGTGTACACGAGCAACAATGATTTGAAGTCCGCCTCGTGGAGCTTCTTGACCGGGAACTGGACGGTGAGCACCGTCGACACGGCGGTTCAGGGTTCCTATCTATCCCTGGTGATCGATGACGCCTTCAACCCGCAGATCGCCTACAGAAAGGGCTCAGCGCCCTGGCTGGCCAGGCGGGGGACGAGCGGGTGGAGCACCACCGGCACGGTCACGCCCACCGCCGCGGGCTATAACCCGTCCCTTCAACTGGACACCCATCCCGCGACCGACACCGCCATCCTCATCCACATGAACAGCAACCGCGTCATGCACGTCACCGACGAATAGGCAGCCGCCTGCTCGAGGGCATCGGGGTTCACCGAGCTCGTTCGGTCGCGCTCAGACCACGCCCCCACCATGGCTCACGAACGTGGTCGTGACCGATGGTGGGGGGCGGGCTTCGTCACGGGACGAACGCGATGTCGTCCACGAGCATGTCGAACACGGTCGACTTCGCCGTGTGGAACTCGATCGAGTAAGCGTGCGCAGCGTCGAACGCCGGGGGCGCAGGCACGCCCCAGCCGTCCGTGCTGAGGATATCGAACATGACCGTGTACTGCGCCCACTCGGTCGTGATGTCGATCCCCTCGCCGAAGTGATCGCCGCAGCCGGAGCCTTCACACACGCCGCCCTCGCGATCGGTGTTGCGGTCCGGGAAGTTCACGTAGATGTGCGTCGGCGCCGCCGCCTTGGCCCAGAAGGTCAGGCCCGAGTAGGCAGAAGCGTCGTAGGTGAGCTTCGCGCCCCCTGGGGCGAAGTTCAGGTCGAACCCCATGCCGGCCCCCCTCGAGAGGAAGCCGCTCCCCGCGACGTGAGCGGCGTACTCGCTCGGGTCGTGCCCGGGCGAGACCGGTACGAACGGGCGGCCGGGCAGAGGGGTCTGCGCGCCGCCCCGGGTGCCATCGTTGTACGTGTACCAGCTGCCGACACGGTCCTTGCACCGGAGGATCGCGCCGTCGCCGTCCTCCAGGTCGTCGAGGAGCGCGGTGCAGGCAGGGAGCTCGGGCTCCGCGTCCGAGCCGCCCGATCCGCCGGCGCCGCCCGCCCCCTCGTCCGAGCCGCCGGCTCCCCCGGCGCCGTCATCAATGCCGAACGGATCCGGGTCGTATTCGCCGGGCGAGATGCCAAGGACGAGGCCGCATCCGCTCAGCGACACCGACGCGCAGAGGGCGACCGTGAGCACCTGGAAGCGCATCAGAAGCTGCCTTGCACGAGCGCGCCGCCCAGCGCGGGCGAAAGCCCGAGCGACGCGCCCTGGGTCGAGCCCTTCGCGGTGAGCCACAGCACGCCGCCGCCGGCGATGGCCGCGAGGCCGACGCCGAAGACCACGGTCGCGACGTTCGCGCGCGCCACGGCGCTGCCGCGGATGTCCATGCCGCGCCGATCGCAGCGGTCGCCGTTGCAGAACGGGCGCGACTCGTCGAACCTCGACTTCGCCGCGAAGCCGAGCCCCGCCCCGACGCCGACGGCGACGACCCCCGCGCCTGCCGTGACGAGCGCGATCGTGCGGCGGCCATCCCCCGCGCCGCCCGCGTCGCTCGACGCGGGGTCGTCCTCCAGCGCGCGCACGACGAGGGTCGAGGTCACGCCGCCCGGCTTCACCTCGACCTGCGCCGTCCACGCCCGCTTGCCCGGCGCGCTCGCCTGGATCACGTGGGGCCCCGCGTCGACCGGCATGGGCACGCCCCACTGGCCGGGGCCGACCGGCGTGCCGTCGCGCTTCACCTCGAGGCCCGGCGTGCTCGCGGCCTCGACGACCACCGAGAGGCGCGAGACCTTCGGCTGGACGGCCGCCGCGCGCTCGCGCGCCTTCGCCTCCTTCTCCCGGTCGCCGCTCGCGTGCACCCGCGCGGCGACCTCGAGGAAGTGCGCCCACGCGGAGGCCATCTTGCCGATGCGCTCGTAGCAATCGGCGAGGAAATAGCGGGTGTTGACGCTGTCGTAGAGGCGCAGGCTCTCCTCGTACTTGGGGCAGGCGCGCGACGCCTGGCCAGCGTCGACGAGCGCTCCCGCCTCCCGGAACAGCGCCACGGCGCCCGCCTTGTCCTCGGCCCTCGCCGCGCGCCCGCCCGCGATCGCCGCGGCCAGGCCGATGCCGATCGCGCAGAGACGCGCGGCGCGCCCGCGCTTCGGTCGGCTTTTCATCTGCGGCGGCGTCATCGTGTCGGCGAAGGTATCAGAAGACATCGCGCGAGAACGGGTCGGCGCTGGAGGGCCGCTTCCCCTGCGGCGCGCCGCGCTTCGCCGGCTGCGCCGAGCCGCCCGGCCTCGCGGGCCTCGGCGCGGCGGGGGCGCCGGGGGCGGCGGCGCGCGCCTCGGGCGGCGGCCCCTCGGCCGACGCGCCGGGAGCGGCGCCGGACGGCGGCACGGCGCTGGCGGCCGGCTCGACGGCCGCGTCCGGCGCGGCGCTCGGCTGCGCGGGGACCGGCTCCGGCCCGGCGCTCGGCTGCGCGGGGCGCGGCTCCGGCCCGGCGCTCGGCTGCGCGGGGCGCGGCTCCGGGACCGCGCCCTGAGGGCCCGCCGACGACGACGTCTCGCGCTCGATGTCGCGCGGGGCTCGGTCCGACAGGCGCCAGAGGAGCAGGCCGCCGCTCACGAGCGCAAGGCCGAGCCCGATCGCGGCGGCGCGCTTCTCGCGCGACGCTGGCTTGCGGTTCGTCGTGCCGAGCGGCGCGATGGTGAGCGCTCCCCCGCCGAGGGGCACGGTCGACGCGGGGAGCGTCGCCCCGGCCGCAGTGACCGCCGTGGCCGTGCGAGAAGCGCCGGGCGGCAGGGCCCCGGCCGGGAGCGCGCCGCGCAGCGCGCCGAAGAGGCGCTCGGCCGCCGCGCGCGCGTGCGGCGGAGCGAACGGCACCAGCGCGAGCGCGAGATCCGCGACGGTCGGGAACCGGCGATCGCGATCGCGCGCGATCGCCGCGAGGATCACGTGCTCCAGCGGCTCCGGGAGGTCCGGGCGGAGGGCGCGCGGCCGCTGCGGCTCCCCCTGCGTGACCAGGTAGACCAGCTGCGCGAGCTCGTGCGCGAAGAACGGCGTTCGCCCCGTGAGCAGCTCGAAGAGGACGACGCCCAGCGAATAGATGTCCGCGCGGCCGTCGACGTCGCTCGAGGAGCGGAGCTGCTCGGGGGACATGTAGAGGGGCGAGCCGAGCACTCCCCCCACCCGCGTCAACGCGTGGTCCTCCGCGTGCGTCATCTTGGAGATCCCGAAGTCGAGCACCTTGACGCACGGCGAGCCGTCCGCGTTCCGCGTGACGAACAGGTTGCTCGGCTTCACGTCCCGGTGGACGATGCCTTGCGCGTGCGCCTCCGCGAGCGCCTCGCAGACCTGGAGCACCAGCTCGACGGCCACGGGCACCGCGAGGCGCCCGCTCTCCGCGAGCACGGCGGCGAGGTCCCTCCCCTCGAGGTGATCCATCACCATGTACGGCGCGCCGCTCTCGAGCGTGCCGACGTCGGCGACGCGCACGACGTGCTGGCTGCGGACGCGCACGGCGGCGCGCCCCTCCCTCAGAAAGCGCTGGAGGATCTCCGGATCCCGCACGTACTTCGGCAACAGCACCTTGATCGCGACGCGCTCGTCGAGGGCGAGGTGGCGCGCGGCGACGACGAGCCCCATGGCGCCCCGTCCGAGGACGCTCTCCACGCGATACTTGCCGAGGAGGACATCCCCGGGGGCAATCGTGGTCTCGTCAGGGCTCGACATGGCAGGCCAGGGCGGAAGAAGGGCATCCACTATGCCACGTCACGGTCAGAGGCTCATGCAATTTTCCACTGCGCCGACCTCAGCCGGGCAGCGCTGCCATGGATTGGCCTATCCTGTCCTGTCGCGACCGCTCCTACCTGACTGGTCGCGACCCGCCGGGAGCAGAGCGACGACGACCTAATCTTCAGCGATGGCCGCGGCGCTGACGGACCCTTCCATTCCTTCCACCGATTGTTACGAAACGACACACCCCACGAATTGTTACGAAACGACACACCTCCTCACCCAGCGATCGGGCTTGCCTCGACTACGCGCCTCGGCTTGTCTGCAAAAATATGATACAAATGCTCTCACACATGGAAGCCGCATCGCGGCAATTCACATCAGGATCAGGAGCGACCGATGGGACGTCGGCGAGTCGCGATTTCTGTTCTACTCGTCGACTGTTATTGATATAGCGATAGCGAGGTAGCCAATGACCACCACCCTTCGATTCGTCGCGCCCGCCGCCGCTTCCCTCGCAACCGTGTTGCTCGCGATCTCGCCGTCATTGGCGGCTTCGTGGCAGACCCGGGTCAACTACGGCGGGAACACGCCCATGGACCTCTACGTCCCGGACAAGGTCGACGCTTCGCCGGGGGTCGTGGTCTCGCTGCACTACTGCAGCGGGAACGCCGGAAACGCTCACGGCTGGTTCCAGGGTCTGGCGGATCAGCACGGCTTCCTCATCATCACTCCGCAAGCAGGCGGCAACTGCTTTGACGCGACGCCCGCGCGCAGCGGTGAGCGAGAGGCCATCACCAAGATGGTCCAGTACGCCATCACACAGCACCACGCCGATCCGACCCGAGTCTTCGCTGCGGGGGCCTCCTCCGGCGCTTGCATGACGAATGCGCTCCTCGCTGCCTACCCCGACGTGTTCGCCGGGGGTTCGGTGCTGGCTGGTGTTCCCGCCGGCGCCTGGACGGGAGGCAACGCCTATGGCTGGACGACCCCTGCCAACAGGACCGCTGCCCAGTGGGGTGACATCGTGCGCAAGGCGAGCCCGAACTTCACCGGCGCACGGCCTCGGCTTCAGCTCTGGCACGGAAAGGCTGACACCACGCTCAACTACGACCCGAACTTTCCTGCCGAGATCGCGCAGTGGACGAACGTCCTGGGTCTGAGTCAGTCCGACAGCAAGACGAGCAGCTTCAAGGGTTCCCAGGATACCTGGGATCGGGCCTCTTACACGAATGCTGCGGGGACGCTCGTCCTGGAGACGAACTCCGCGCAAGGCGCCCCGCACGATCTCTCGGGGCGAGGCTTGTGGGGCGACGCCGTGCGCTTCTTCGGGCTGGATATGGACCCTCCGTCCACCGGCGAAGGCGCGGGCGGCGGTGATGGAACCGGAGGCAGCGACGCATCGGGCGGAGGTAGCGCCGCAAACGGCAGCGCTTCAGGCGCAGGCGGCAGCGCGACCAGCGGCGCTGGCGGCGAAGGTGGCAGCGTGACCAGCGGCGCTGGCGGCGAAGGTGGCAGCGCGACCAGCGGCGCCGGTAACGGAGCGACCACGGGAGGCGCGGCGGAAGGCGCCGGCGGAGCCACCACGGGCGGGTCGACGGGCAACGGGGGTGGAAGCACCTCTTCCGGAGACAGCGATCCGGCCACGACAGGCGGCGACGGCACGTCGGACGACGCGGGTGGGTGCAGCTTCAACGTGGCCTCCAGGGGTCAGTTGCCTCGCGGCGCGCTCGTCGGATTGCTCGTGGCAGGGCTCGGCGCGGTGGTCCGCCGCCGTCGCCGCTCTGCTGCGTGAGCGTGCAGCGCCGGCGAGGAGCTCGTCACCATCGTCAGCGCGAGCCAGGAGCCGAGGCTCCGGCCGCCGCCCTTGCGCAAGTTCGGAAAAATTGACGCAGCAGCTCGTGCTCAGAACGCGAGCGGGAGCCAGAGTCGGCCGTCGCTGGACTCCCCCCAGCAGTGCACCCGGCCGTCGGTCTTCATCCCGCAGGTGTGGAGGTAACCGGCGCTCAGGCTGACGAAGGTGCCTTCGGGCTTGTCGGTCTGCCCGTCCGCGTTGTATCCCCAGCAGTGCACCGTGCCGTTCGTCCGCACGCCGCAGGTGTGAAGGTGGCCCGCGGCGATCTGGGTGTAGGTGTCGGAGGCCGGGGGATCCGTCGCCTGGCCATGGTCGTTGAGCCCCCAGCAGTCGACCGTACCGCCCGCCCTCACACCGCAGCTGTGAAGGCCGCCCGCGCTGACCTGGACGAAGTCACCCGTGGGGTTCGTGGACTGACCATGTCCATTGTGTCCCCAGCAGTGCACCTTGTGGTCCGTCTTCACGCCGCAGTTGTGTGCGCCGCCCGTGCTGACCTGGAGGAAGTGGAGGGAGCTCCCCGGATCCGTGGCTTTATCGGCGGTGTTGTCCCCCCAGCAGTTCACTGTGCCGTCCGTCTTCACACCGCAGTTGTGAAACGACCCCGAATCGATCTGGATGTAATTGCCGGAGGGCTTGGTAACCTGCCCGTAGGAGTTGTCCCCGAAGCAATCCACAGCTCCGGTCGACCTCAGCCAGCAGGTGTGGTCCTGGCCCGCGCTGGCCTGAGTGAAGGTGCCGGTAGGCTCCGGGGCCCGGCCCTCCGAGCGGTCCCCCCAGCACCTCGCCAGGCCGCTCGCGTTCACGCCGCAACCATGCTCGGTGCCCGTGCTGATCTGAGAGAACGTCTCCGACGGCGGCGCGGTTTTCTCCGCATCCTTGTCGCCCCAGCAGGCGACGAGGCCGTTCTCCGTCACGCCGCAGGTGTGATTCCTTCTCGTGTCGATCTGGACGAAGGTGCCCTCGGGAGCCGAGGTCTGTCCTAGGGTGTTGCTCCCCCAGCACTCGACCCTGCCATCGGTCCTCAGCCCGCAGCTGTGGCTCAAACCCGCGGTGACGTGAGTGAAGGGGCCGTCGGGGCTGTCGGACTTGTCCTCTGTGTCGCTCCCCCAGCAGTGCGCGGTGCCATCGGTCGTCAGCCCGCAGGTGTGCATGTAGCCCGCGCTGACCTGGGTGTAGCGGACCAGGAACGTAGGGTCGGTGGCCTGGCCTTCGTCGTTGCGCCCCCAGCAGTGCACCCTGCCGTCGGTCCTCACGCCGCACGTGTGAAAGTCACCCGCGCTGACCTGGGTGTAGGTATCGCTGGTCGGGGGATCGTCCGCCTTGCCCGAGCCGTTGTCGCCCCAGCAGTGGACCGTGCCGTCCGTCTTGACACCGCAGGTGTGAATGCTGCCTGCGCTGATCTGGTTGTAGGTGCCCGTGGGATCCGAGCTCTGGCCGTGGCTGTTGCTGCCCCAACAGTTCACCGTGCCGTCGTACCGAAGCCCGCACGTGTGGCTGTTGCCTGCGCTGAGCTGCTTGTAGGTACCGGACGGCTCCGTGGACTGGAGAAAGTTGTCGCTCCCCCAGCAGATTACCGCGCCGGAAGGGGTCAGCGCGCAAGAATGGTGGAGGCCCACCGTGACCGTGCGGCGCCCGAAGATCGAGCCGACGGCAGGGTCAGCCTCATTGTCCCTCCAGCAGTCCACTGCGCCGCTCAATTTCAGACCGCAGGTGATTCTGCCGTTCGTGCTGATCTGGGAGAAGCTCCCGGTCGGATCCGTCCCGCCGCCGTCGTCGTTGCTCCCCCAGCAGTTCACCGAGCCGTCCCTCCTCGTCCCGCAGGTGTGGACTTCGCCCGCGCTGACCTGGATATAGGTCTCGCTCTGTGGGGGATCTGCCGCCTGGAGCTCTACGTTGCGCCCCCAGCAGTGGATCGTGCCGTCCGTTCTCACACCACAGGTGTGCGCGCTGCCCGCGCTGACCTGGGTGTAGGTGTCGCTGACCGGGGGATCCTCCGCCTGGCCCTGAGCGTTGCTCCCCCAGCAGTGGACCGTGCCGGACACCGTTACCCCGCACGTGTGCCATCCGCCCGCGCTGACCTGCACGTAGCGGCCGGTCGCTGGAGGCGTGGCCCTGCCGTCCGGGTTGCTCCCCCAGCAGTGGACCGAGCCGTCCGTCCTCACGCCGCAGGTATGAAAGCGGCCAGCGCTGACCTGCGTGTAGGTATCCTCGGGAGACAGCGGCTCCCCGGGGTGCTCGGGCCAGGTTACAGGCGGATCCGTGGCCTGCCCATCGGCGTTGTAACCCCAGCAGTGGACCGTGCCGTTCGTCCTCACCCCACACGTGTGCCATTCGCCCGCGCTGACCTGGAGATAGGTGTCGTTTATCCCGGGGTCGGTGGCCTGGCCGTGGGTGTTGCTCCCCCAGCAGTCGACCGCGCCGTTCGGCTTCAGGGCGCAGGCGTGCTCGTCGCCCGTGCTCACGATGGGCTCCTCGGACGCCGCATGGATCCGCGTGTCGTCGGCGCGGAGGCCCTGCGCGGCCTCGTCGAGCTCGCTGCCGTCCACGTCGGGCTCTCGCGGCAATTCGCCGAGGCACCCGAGAAGAGAGAATGTGATGACCTTCAGCGCGACCAGGGCTCCAAGCCGCTGGCCGCCCCGCTCGCGCGCTCGCGAAGTCAGGCGTCTTCCAGGCACATAGGTCGACATAGGTCCTCGATGGCTCTTTGTTCGAGTTTCAAGAAAGCAAACGCTTCAAGAGCAGGCTCCGCACACCGATCGAGACTGCATTTCCGCGCTGCGGCGTTCTGCTGAGCGCTCCGGCGCTTCCCGCCAGGGCTCTCCGCGATGCCTCGCCGGTGGCGGCGAGGCACCCGGGCGATCGAACAGCAACCCTCGGGCCAGGACCTGCAAAAGGGCATTCAGGCCCGTTCACGCGACGGCGCCGGTCGAGGGGCTTGTCGCCGGGCGTGACATGCCGCGCTCGCTCCGTGACATGTCACGCTCGCTCCGTGACATGTCACGCCCTCACCGTGACATCTCTTGCCGGGCTCCCCCGCGGTCGGCGGGAGCAGCAGTGAAGAGGACCGCCGCCCCGCAGGCTCTGGAGTCGACGCGGCCCCTTCGATGCATGAACGAGTCGTCGATCCAGCATCACTTTTCAGGAGGAAGCCGGCTCGCGTAAAAATGTTCAGTCAACCCGGGGCAGGTCCCGCGATCGGGACTTGACGTTTCCGAGACGTTTGGATTTCCTTCCATCATGAAGACGGCTTTCCCTCGCTTTCGACTCGTCGCATCGGCGGCGCTCCTCGTCGCGGCCGCCGCGTCCTGCAGCAGCGAAGATGCCGATCCTGGCACGTCAGGTTCGTCGGGCGGCTCACCGCCGGCCTCCGGGTCGGGCGGGACGGGTGGAACAGCCGCGAGCAGCGGCGGTGCGGGTTCAGGCTCGGGCGCCTCGAGCTCCGGAGGATCTGGCGGCAGCTCCACGGGAGGTTCGTCAGCGGTCGGCACGGGCGCAGGGGGCGGCGGATCGGCAGGCACGGCATCCGGGGGTTCGGGAGGGTCGACACCCGAGACGGGCGATCGCTCGCCGGAAGGCACCTGCGCGCGCTTCAACGCCGACACCGCCGACATGAGCGAGGGCACGTGGAGCGGCTCGCTGGATCCCGAGTGCGACCCGGGAGACATCTCTGCCGACGGTCGAGCGAACGCGCTCCGGCTCTTCAACCTGTACCGCTGGCTGGCGGACTTGCCCCCGGTCGTGACCGAGCCCACCCGCGACGTGCAGGCCCAGGCCTGCGCGCTCATGATGGACGCGAACAATGACCTCTCGCACGAGCCGCCGGAGAGCTGGAAGTGCTACTCGAAAGCAGGCGCGGACGGCGCGAGGACGAGCAACATCTCGAGTGGCCCCGGCGTCGCGAGCGTTCAGGGCTATTTGATCGACCCCGGGAACGAGACGACCTTCGGCCACCGGCGCATCATCCTTGCGAACGATCTCGGCCCGATCGGCCTCGGCTCGACCGGCAAGAACGGCGCCTCCTGCATGCAGAACATCGGAGGGACGGGGCGCGCCGGCAAGGAGTGGACGGCCTGGCCTCCGCCCGGGGTGTTCCCGATGCAGGCGTACGGCGACCGCTGGAGCTCACTCAGCGACACCGGCTGGTCGATTCAGAGCGAGGACATCGAGCTCGAGAACGCCGAGGTCACGATCACGAGCGGCGGAGCCCCTCTGGCCGTCGACGTGGAGCCGCTCCAGGGGCGCTACGGCTCCACGAACGCCATCCGCATCGTGCCGAACGGCTGGGACCCTGAAGCCGGCAACACCTACTCCGTGAGCGTCTCCGGAATCTCGGCGACCATCGCGTACGATGTCGTGTTCGTCGACTGCGAATAGAGGATTCTCGTTCCCCTTCAGCTCCGGCAAGAACATCATTTCGGGACCTTGACGTCGAGCTTGCCGAGGCGCGCGAGCAGCGGCCCCCGATCCTCCATGGCCACGCCGACGAGCCTCCGCGCAGACGCGTCATCGAGCTTCGGGACGGATCGCGCTGCGAATCGTGCCTCGTCCGCGGCGGGGACCTGGAAGATCAGGTGGTAGACGCCGCTGTTCGAGACCGCGAGCACGCGCTGCGTCTCCCCCAGGCCGAGCAATCGACAGAGCGCCGCGGCAAGGAATCCCGCGGCGGCGCGAGCGAGAGCGCCGCCGCGGAACGAGAGCGAGACGTGGTGCTCTCGTCCGGCCTCGCCAGCCTCGGCGACGGTATACACCACGGCGATGTCGGCGGACGTGATGAACGCATTGCCCTCGGCGAAGGGGTCCGCGGGCGGGCCCCCCCCGGGGCGCTTGAGCGCGGTGTCCTTGGCGCGGCCGAGCCCGCGCGAGAGCTCGATCAGGTGGTCCGGCGAGAACAGCCGATCGTAACGCGGCCGCTTCATCGCGAACCGGTAGATCAGGAACACAACGAGCCCGACGAGCAGCCATTTCAGCATCGGACCTTGCACCTCCGCGCCCAACCACCGAGACAGACCATCACGCCCGCGGGGAGCGGCTCATCGCCACAGCATGCGCCTTCTTTCGTCCCATGGCGAGGCATCGTGCCGGTCCTCGCACGATTCGTCCATGGGGTTTCCGCTGTGAGGTCGGGGGCCTGCCCGATGGCGCGCGTTGCCGCGACGCCGGGAGACGCGCCGCCCGGCGCGGGATCTGTGGCGCGAGGCCGGCCGGATGGTGGATACTGGCGCTGGCCTCCAGCCTCTTCGCCGCGATGATCCAAGCCGCCACCTACGTCTACGTCTCCAACGCCGAGAGCTGCGAGATCTCGGTGCTGCGCCTGGACCCCGCCGACGGGTCGCTGGCGCTGGTACAGGCCGTCGGCATCGAAGGCCAGGCCGGCCCGCTGGCGGTGTCGCCGGACCGACGCTTCCTCTACGTCGCGCTGCGCACCGAGCCCCACGCGGTGCAGAGCTTCGCGCTCGACGCGGCGAGCGGGCGGCTCGCGCCGCTGTCGGCGGCGCCGCTGCCCGACAGGATGTCGCACCTCATCACCGATCGCAGCGGGCGCCATCTCTTCGGCGCCTCCTACGGCGGCCACAAGACCAGCATCAGCCCGATCGGCAGCGACGGCACGGTGGGCGAGCCTGCCGCGGTGTTGCTCACCGGCCGCCATGCGCATGCCACGCTGGTGGATCCGTCGAACCGCTACGTCTTCGTCAGCGCCCTCGGCTCGGATGTGGTGGTGCAGTGGCGCTTCGACGCGGCCACTGGCCAGCTCACACCGAACGATCCGCCGGCGCTGCCTGTGCGTCCGCAGGCCGGCCCTCGCCACCTCGCGTTCGCTCCCGACGGGCGCTTCGTCTACCTGCTCAACGAGCTGGACGCGCGCGTCGACGTCCTGGCCTTCGACGCCGAGCGCGGGACGCTGGCGCCGGTGCAGAGCCTCTCCACGCTGCCCGAGGGCTTCTCTGGCAAGCCCTGGGCGGCGGACCTGCACCTCACGCCCGACGGCCGCTTCCTCTACACATCGGAGCGCACCTCCAGCACGCTGGCCGGGTTCAGCGTCGATGCGCAGACCGGCCGCCTGAGCCTGGTCTCACACGCGGCCACGGAACGGCAGCCGCGCGGCTTCCAGATCGACCCCGGCGGCCGCTGGCTCGTCGCCGCCGGGCAGCTCTCGCATGCGGTGCGTGTGCACGCGATCGACCGCGAGAGCGGCCGGCTCACCTCCTCGACGTCGTACCCGGTGGGCCGAGGTCCGCACTGGGTGGAGATCCTGAGCTTCCCCTGATCTGAGCGCCGCGCGCGCGATGACCCCGAGCTGGCGAAACTGGCGGCGCGGGTGGCGGCCGCCAGGTCCCGGAGCGCGGAGAGGGCCCAAAGGTCCCGCAAAAAGGCCGCGGCATACCGTTCGCAATAAGTGCCCACCGAAACGCCGCGAGGTCCGACCTCGCGCTGGTCCCCGCCGTTGCGGGACAGCGCGAAGCCCGGAAGCGGCGTGCTGGCCCGAGCCTGCGCCACGCACCGCGCTCGGATGGAGGCACCCATGTCGGTTCGTCATGCCATGTCCATGTTTCTCCCTGTCCTCGCACTCGCCTGCTCCACCGCGCAAGGCGCCACCCCGGGGCCACCGGAGAGCCCCCCACCGCAGCACGACGACGCAGCGGCGCCGGCCGGCTCGACGAGCGCGAAGAGCTTCGTCGACGCCGCGTCGTACTTCACCAGCTCGGAGGAGATCGACGCCTGGTACGGGCTGCTTCGCGAGCTGAACGACGACTTCGACGTCGTGTGCGGCGACACCTTCTGCGAGGGCGATTTCAGCAACTACATGCCGCTTCGATTCCGTTGCTCCGTCGAGGAGCACGCCGGGACGATAGGCCGCTGTGTGTGGGTCCTCGCCGCGAGCAACGAGGAGATCGTGGCTCCCACGGGCGATGTCGAGGTAGACGCGAGGATCTTCCTCTGCGAGATGCCCATCGCCCCGGACACGGCCGTGACCGACCTCGTCGAGGCGCTCTCGGCGGCGGCAGGTCGGGCGATCGACGCGGAGCTCCCCGGAACGGACCGCTCGCTCTACGACGGCCTCGTCGAATGCCTCTGACGGCCCGCCGGCGCCGGCCAGCTCGGTCGTCGAGCCGCGCCGGCGCCGCCTGACGCCCAGCGCAGACCGAAGCGCGCAGGCGAAACGAGCTGGTCGCTGGGCGAGGAGGCGTGGCGCTCAGGAAGGGCCCGCCGTGCGAGCGCTTCCGGCGCCGCTCTCGCCCGTCACCGGCTCGCCTTCGGCGAGCAGCCGCTTGAGCGTGGCGAGATCGACGGGCTTCACGAGGTGCTCGTCGAACCCGGCTCCACGCGCCCTCTCGCGGTCGCCCTGCTGCCCGTAGCCGGTGAGCGCGATCAGATAGACGTTCTTGTGCTGGGGTTTCTCGCGGACGCGGCGCGCGAACTCGAGGCCGTCGATCCCCGGCAGCCCGATGTCCACGATGGCCACGTGCGGGAGCACCTCGTCCATGAGCTCGATCCCCGAGATCCCGTGAGACGCCGAATGACACTCGAACCCGGCGCGCGAAAGGAGCGCGCAGAGCGCCTCGCGGCCGTCGTCGTTGTCCTCCACGACGACGACCCGCGATCTCCTGGGGAATTTCGCGAGGAGCGAGCCGCGCGTCGCCTCCTGCTCGGAGGACGGCTCGGAGATCGGCAGCCGCACCTCGAACTCGCACCCTTTGCCCTCTCCCTCGCTCCGCGCGCTCACGGTGCCGCCGTGCTTTTCGACGAGGCCTCGGACGAGGGTGAGCCCCACGCCGAGCCCTCCCGCCGATCGGTCCAGGGTGCGGCTCGATTGCACGAAGAGCTCGAACACCGTGTCGAGCATCTCCTTCGGGATCCCGACGCCGTCGTCCTTCACGCGGACCACCGCGTGTCCGTCCAGGCGCTTGGCCTCCAGGGTGACATGCCCCCCTCGCGACGTGTACTTCGCAGCGTTGTTGAGCAGGTTCACGTGAACCTGCTGGAGCCGCGCAGGGTCGCCCTCGACCCAGATCGGCTCGGGATCGACCACGACCGAGAAATCGACGCCGCGCGTGTCCATGAGGTTCGTAACCGCGTCGGCGGCGTCCTTCACCACCGTGCCGAGGTCGAGCACGCGCTTTCGAAGCTCGATCTTGTTCTGCGTGACGCGGCTCGCCTCCAGCAGATCGTCGAGCAGGCGCGCCATCTGCGCGGACTGACGCTCGAGGATCTGGACGACCTTCTCGTCGAGCCCGGACGCGCCGTCCGACGTGGAGCAGTCTTCCTTGAGCAGCGCCGTGGCGTGGACGATCGCGCCGAGAGGGTTGCGGAGCTCGTGCGACAGCATGGCGAGGAACTCGTCGCGCCTGCGTACGGCGTCCTTGATCTGTTCCTCCGATCGCTTTTGCGCGGTGACGCTCCGGAAGATCCCGATGATGCCCACGATGTGGCGCGCCGCATCGATGAGCGGGAGCCGCGTGACGAGGTCCCACTCCACGGCGCCGTCCTGCCGCACGCGCTTCTCCAGCTTGTAATGCTGCGCCTCGCCGGTCCGCAGCACCACCTCGTCCTGCTGGTGAACGGCGAGCGCCGCCTCGTACCCAGGCAGCTCGAAGCCGGTCTTACCCGCCGCTTCGCGCGGATCGGAGAGGCCGAGGCGCTCCGCCATGGCGTGGTTCGTGCGAATGAACCGGCCGCGCGCGTCCTTGAAGTAGATCGCGTCGGGCACGCTGCGGAGCAGGCTATTCAGGAGATAGCGCTCGTGGAAGAGCGCGTCCTCCGCCGCTTTCAGGCCGCTCACGTCGATGAGCGTGAGCACGACCCCCGCGATGGTGCCCTTGGCACGATAGGGGAGGATGCGAAGAAAGAACGAGCGACCGTGCCGGTCGCGCAGCTCGCGCTCCACGCGCTCCCCCGTCGCGAGCACGCGCTTGAGATCCGCGGTGAGCTCCGGGTGATCGACCGCATACGTGAACGTCTCGATCGGCCTGCCGACGTCCTGCAGGAGCAGGTTGAAGCTCTCCGCCATCTGCGGCGTGAATTTCCTGATCTTGAGCTCCCTGTCGAGGAAGATAGTGCCAATGTCCGTGCTCGACAGGAGGTTCTCCATGTCGTTTCCGAGCTCGGTGAGATCAGCGATCTTCCGCTGGTACTCCGCGTTCACCGAGTAGAGCTCCTCGTTGACGCTCTGGAGCTCCTCGTTCGTGCTCTGCAGCTCCTCGTTGGAAGCGAGGAGCTCCTCGTTCGCCGCCTGCAGCTCTTCGTTGCTCGCCTCGAGCTGCTCGGTCATCGCCTGCAAGGTCTGCTTCGTGTAACCGAGCTCCGCCTCGAGCGCGCCGAGCTGCTCGCGCGAGACGTCGTCCAGGTCGATCTCCTTCTCCGGCATCGCCGCCCGCCGCGGCGCCCCCTCGATCGCGTCGAAGGTGATGAGGACGTGGGGCAAGGTGCCTCGTCGGCTCTCGACCCGGCGCATCGTGATCTTGTAGACGCCGCCCTCCGCGTGCACCCCCTTGAACACGATCGCCGTGCGCTCCTTGATGACGCGCTGCAGGCCCCCCATCAGCACCATCTTGAGGTCGCAGTCCAGCATCTCGAAGGCGTCGAGCCCCTGTCTGCCATCCTTGACCTTCAGGAATCGGCTCGCGCCGCCGAACGCGTGGACGAGCTCCCCTGCGTCATTGACGAGGAGGCTCGGAGGCATGAACTCGTCGAGCAGCGCGTCGTAGGTCCCGAGCAAGTGCGACGCCGGGTGGCGCGCGACGGGCGCGGTGATGCCCGAGCGCGGGGCGCTCTGGCCCTTCGGCGATGCCGGCTGAAAGCGGGGCTCGACCTGCATCCGCCGGTCGCTGTACTTCCGGTAGATCCGCCATTGCTTGTCGACGATCTCGAAGTCGTGCGCGAGGTGCCCCGGGGTCTCGCTGGGCCCGAGGAGCACCACGCCCCCGCGCTTGAGCGCGAAGTGAAAGAGGCTCAGGACCTTCTGCTGCACCGCCGGCTGGAGATAGATGAGCATGTTACGGCAGCTGATGAAGTCGACCCGCGTGAACGGCGCGTCCTTGATCACGTTGTGGTGCGCGAAGACGACCGCCTGGCGGAGATCGGGGACAATCTGGTAGCTGCGTCCGCGCCGGATGAAATGCCGCTCGAGACGCTCGGGCGAGACGTTCACCACCGCCTCTTCCTCGTAGATCCCGCGCGTCGCGACCTCGAGCGATCCGTGGTGCACGTCGGTCGCGAAGATCTTGAACGGGCGGTGGCCACTCCGGGGCGTGAGCTCGTGGAGGAGGATGGCGAGCGAATAGACCTCTTCGCCCGTCGCGCACCCGGCGACCCACACGCGGAACGGGGCGTCGCGCGGTCCCGCTCGCAGGAGCTCGGGGAGCACCGAGCGCTCGAGGATGCCGAACGCTTCCTCGTTCCGGAAGAAGCGCGTCACGCCGATGAGGAGGTCACGGTAGAGCACGTCGAGCTCGCTCGACTTGCTCTTCAAGCGCTCGACGTACTGTTCGATATCGTCCGTATGCGCGAGCTGGATCCGTCGCTCGATGCGCCGGGTGACCGTGCTCGGTTTGTAGTGCGTGAAGTCGATGCCGAACTGCTCCTCGAGCATCCTGTAGACCGCGCTCATCCCCTGATCGACGCTGGCCGCGTCCCGCTCCGGCCGGCGCCCCTGGGACCTCACGTGCTCGAGGAGGACGCGCGGCATGTCCTGGGGAGGCAGGACGCAGTCGGCCACGCCGGCGTCACGCGCGGTCTTCGGCATTCCATCGAACTGCGCGCTGTCGACGTCCTGCACGACGACCAGCCCGCCGGCCTCGTGGACCGCGCGGATCCCCCGTGAGCCATCGCTCCCACCCCCGGAGAGGATCACGGCGATCGCCCGCGGGCCGCAGTCCTGCGCGAGGGATCGAAAGAACACGTCGATCGGCAGCGCGAGCTCCTGGTCGCGGTCCCTCTCGCTGAGGAGGAGGCGGTCGCCGGAGATGATCATCTCCTTCTTCGGCGGGATCAGATAGATGTGGTCGGGCTCGACCGGCATGCCGTTCTCGACGAGGTGGATGGGCAGCTCGGTGCGGCGCCCGAGGATCTCGTCCATCAGGCTCTTGAAGTCTGGCGACAGGTGCTGGACCACGACGAAGGCCATCCCGCTCTCCTTCGGGATGTTCTCGAAGAAGTGCTCGAGCGCCTCGAGCCCCCCCGCCGAAGCGCCGATCCCCACCACGTAAGGCGCCACGGCTGGCCGGGCTGCGCGGGTTCTTGTCTTTGTGGCATCGCGCAGCTCGCGCTCGGTCGACATGACCGACCTCGACGGCAGCAAGCATGCCCAGGCTGTGGCCGCTGGCGAGCGCCTTCACCTGGGCCAAAATCCCCGGAATTCAGGCGGAGGGCGGACGTCGGACGTGTGACAAATTGCCTCGCTGCGCGCCACATGTGGTGGTCTTGCGGCGTCGCGACGGCCTCGTCATCTCGTCACCACACCGTCTCGTCCTCTCGTCGCCTTGCTTCCCGCCATGGGGGCGGGCGCCGGGCGGAAGGCCGCCCGGCCGCCGAAGAACACCAGCAGGCCGAGCGCTATCCACACGAGCTCCTTGGCGCGCTTGATGAGGACGAAGGCGGCGCCCACCGTGGCGGCGGCGGGCACGCCGAGCGCGGTCAGGAAGGCGACATAGCCGGCGTCCTGCACGCCGAGCCCGGCAGGCACCATGAAGGCGGCGGCGCGGAGGAGCGCGAGGACGACCTCGAACGAGAGGACCTCGGAGAGCGAGACGTCGACCCCGAGGAGCCGGAGGAAGAAGTACGTCTCCGCCCCCTCCGCGAGCCACATCCCGAGCAGCAGCAGCGCCGCCGCGGCGAGCGCAGCGCGACGCTCCCCGAGCGCGGCCGCGTGCCGGTCGGTCGCGGAGAAGGCCGCGGCCCTCGCGTCGATATAGGCCTTCACGCGCTGGCCGGGCAGGCGCTTGAGCCACGCGAAGACCCGCGACGCGACCGTGCCCGAGAGGAGCGCGCCCCCGAGCGCGAGCGCCACGGCGAGCAGGCCGAGCCCCGAGAGGACCACGAGCCACGGGAGCCCCGGCCCGCCGATCAGGGGGCGCGAGGCGCGCTCCAGGTGGCCAAAGCCGAGCGCGAGGGCGATCGCGACATACGCCGCGTTCGCGAGGACGATCAGCGCCCTGCGCGCCGCGATGCCGGCGACGCCCTGCGGCCCCGGGATCCCGCACCACCGGTGCAGCAGATAGAACGTGACCGACTCGGAGAGGGCGGCGCCGGCGGGGACGCTCATGTTGAGCGCCTCGGTCGACAGCGTGAGCGCGAGATACCGGGAGAACGGCGCGTGGCGGCCGGACGCGGGGTTGCGCGTGCGCGTGTCGAAGACGCGCCGGCTCGCTTCGGCCTGGAAGAGCCGCGCGACGAGGTTGGGGACGAGGGCGAGCGCCATCATCGGCGCTCCCACTGAGGCGATGAGCGCCGCGACGCTCGGGAGATCCGCGCCGCGCAGCGTGCTCCAGAGCGCCGCCCCCGCGACGGCGACCCCGAGCCACCTCAGCGCGACGGCGCCCGCGCCCGGGCGGGCTCGCGCCCCGGGGAGAGGCTCATCGTGGGCGTCACGGGCAAGGAAGGTCATCGCACGTTCGCGCTCCGGCGCCGGCCGAGGGCCTAAGGTTGAGGGCGAGTGCTCGTATCGCGCAGGCGCGTCGCGCGCTGATGTCATGGGCGCAACGCCGCGGCGACACGTCGCGGCACGCCGCGACAAGCGCGGCGGTGCGTCGAGCTCGTCCGCTCCGGTCGAGCGCGCCCGACGCGCCCGGGCAGCCGACGAGCGCGCGGCTTGACGCCGGGATCGGCTATCGTCCTGGTTCGTTGGAGACGCGCGGGAGGGGAGAGCGGCTCCTCGGCGGGGTGGGAGGGGGGCGGCCAGAAGGATGGAAGGAAGAGCGAACGTGGAGACGGATCAGGACAGCATCGAGCGGTTCCGGGTGGAGAACGCTGGATTGCGCAAGGAGATCGACAGGCTCCATGAGCAGCTGGGGCGCCAGGAGGAACGGACGCGGCTGATCCTGCAGGCGGCCGGCGAGGGATTCCACGTCGTCGGGATGAACGGCGAGATCCTCGACTGCAATCCATCCTTCGCCGGCATCGTGGGTTACGACCGGAGCGAGCTCCTGACGATGAACATCGGCCAGATCGACCCGCGGCCGCCGCACGAGGTCGTCATGGTCATCGAGGAGATCAAGGCCAAGGGGTCGCTCCGCTTCCTCGCGAGGCACCGCCACAAGGACGGCCACCTGATCGACGTCGAGGTGAGCTCTCACCTCGTCCAGAGCGGTGATGAGCAGTTCTTCTCGGCCTTCTCGCGCCCCCTCACGGAGCAGCTGAAGCGCGAGCAGGCGCTGCGCGAGAGCGAGCAGAAGTTCCGGGCGATCTTCGACGAGACCTCGATGTTCATCGGCCTGCTCACCCCGCACGGGGACCTGATCGAGTGCAACCGGACGATGGCCGATTTCACCGGGGCGCGGCCGGGCGAAGCGCGCGGCGGGCCGCTCTGGCAGGCGCCGTTCTGGGTCGGCGGAGCGAGCGCAGGGGAGCGGATCAGGGAGTGCGTCCGCCGGGCGGCGGCGGGCGAGCCGTCGTCGTGCGAGGTGAAGATCCACGGGCCCGGCGGGCGCGTGGCGACGCTCGACCTCAAGATGAAGCCGATCCTCGACACGCTGGGCCAGAGCGTCCTCCTGATCGCCGAGGGCTACGACGTGACCGAGCTCCGGCGGGCCGAGGCGGAGCGCGCGGCGCTTCAAGCGCAGATGATCGACGCGCAGGAGGCGACCATCCGGGAGCTCTCGACGCCGCTCATCCCGCTCGACGCGGGGATCCTGGTGATGCCCCTCGTCGGGCGGCTCGACCGGGTACGCATCGAGCAGCTGCTGGAGCGCTTGCTCCAGGGGGTGGTGGCGCAGCGCGCGGCCACGGTCATCCTCGACGTCACCGGCGTGCCGGTGGTGGACGCCGAGATCGCGGACTCGCTGATCAGAGCGGCCCAGGCGGTCAAGCTGCTCGGCGCGGAGGTCATCCTCACCGGCGTCGGCCCCGAGGTGGCGCAGACGATGGTGAGTATCGGCATCGACCTCCGGGAGATCGTCACGCTGAGCTCGCTCCAGAGCGGGCTCCACCACGCGCTGGGGCGCTCGCGCCGCGGCGGGAGGAGGTCGAGCAGCCCGCGGCGCCGCGACGGGTGACGGGCTGCGGAGCTCCTGCCCGGCGGGGCGTCGCCGTCAGGATCGCGCTCGGGTCAGCGGCGGATCGGCTCGGCGAGCCAGCGGACCAGCGCATCGCCGTCGAGATCGAGCAGGGCATCGTCGAAATCGCCCAGCCCGATGGCCTGTGCGCGCTCGACGATCGAGCGCTCCTCCTCGGCTGTGGGCCGGCGCCCGACCCGCCGCGCGAAGAGGCGGCCGAGCAGCTGGGCGATGGCCTGCTGCTCGGCCTCCCGCACGCGCTCGTCGAGCGCCTCTCTCATCCACGGTACGCTCCAGAGCAGGTCCTTCTCCGTTTCCCTGTCGTCCATCAGCATGACGATCTCCTTCCGCAGATTGTGTCTCCAGGGGTCGATGGCCGCCATGACGAGGAGCGCTGTATATAACTCGACCCGCTCCTCGCCGGTCGCTGCCCGCGCGTGGATCTCTGCGACGACCTCCCGCATCGCGGCGGCGGTGGCGTCCCGGGCAAGCGGGGCGAACACGAGCCAGAACACGCTGCCGCGCGCCCTGAGCTCGGCGACCGTGCGCTGGTAAACCGCGTCGATGCGGAAGCGCGCGCCGCTGAACCGCCGCTCCCGCCAGGCGGTGCGGCGCGTCCCTGTCGCGGGCAGGCGCTGCCTGCGGCCCGAGAGGACCACGGCGACGCTCTCGATGGGCGGCACCGGCTCTCCGGGGGCCTCGCGCCGGCGGCGGCAGGACAGCGCCCGCGCGGCGCGCCGCTAGGCGGTGCGGCCGCGGGCCTCGCGCACCAGCGCCACCATCGCCTTCCGCACCTCGTCCGCCCTCGATACGGGCGCGTCGAACGGGAGGCGTGCCGCCTTCGGCCCCGCCGGCGTGATGATATCCAGCTCGAAGCCGTAACGATCGACCGAGGTCATCGTGGCGCCGGTGGCGTCCTTGATCCCGGCGAGGACCTTCGCGTACGCGAGGACGGCGTCGGCGTGATCGGTGTTCATGTGCTCGAGGATGCCCGCGGCGTCGGCGGCGAGCGGATCGGGCTCGGCGGCCGCGTACGCGTCGGCCTCGACCCAGGACATGCGGCCGAAGCCGCCGACGTAGCGGATCGACACCGGGTCGAGCCGGTAGAAAGAAAAGTCCGTGAAATCCACGTAGTACGACGCACGCGGGTGCGTCGCGAGGAAGCTCGTCCGGGCGGCGGCCGCCTCCGCGCCTTCGAGGGGGCGGCACGGGCCGATCAGGGTCATCCGGCCGAGCGCGAGCGGGTCGGCCAGGCCCTCGGCGGGCTCGGCGAGGAGCAGCGACGCCTCGGCGCGGACCTTGAGGTTGCCAGTGTGCTCGGCGAGCGCCGAGAGCAGCAGCAGCGGGCGCCCGTGCGCGTCCACGGTGACGGCGACGAGCGAGCCGTACGGATAGCCGGCGGGATCCCGCGCGAGCGTGCACAGCGTGGCGGCGCGGGCCCGCTGCGCCAGCGTGCGGCAGCGCTCGGAGTGGCTCGGCGCCTTCGCGCCCTGGAGAGGTGGATCCGCCGCCGGCTCCGGGCCGGCGCCGGGGCGGCCGTGGTCTGTGCTCGTCGACATGGAAGGGCGGGTAGCACGCCGGGAGGGCCGGAGGAACCGGGGCGCCGCGCCGCCCGGCGCTACGACGGCAGCACCCGGAGCCGCCCGCGCTGCGCCGCTGCGTCGCGGCCGGCGGCCTCGGCCGGACGCACAGGCGCGGGCCGTGCCACGGCCTGCGGCCACACGGCGAAGTCCTCCGGCAGCGGCCCCGGGAGCGCCGGCTGCGCCGTCCGCTCCAGGAGCTGGAAGTCGCAGCGCGCGACGAGATCGAGCGGGAGCCCCTTGCCCGGCCCGCCCTTCGCGAACCACGCGCGCGCCGCCTGCACGTTGCGGATGAGCACCGCGTGCTGCGGGTCGCGCTTCGCGGCCGCCGTGAAGTGATCCTGCATCGCCTGCCAGTCGCGCCGGCCCGCCGCGACGCACGCGAGCGCGTTGAGCGCGAGCCCCGGCAGCGGATGGCCGAGCTCCAGCGCGCGCGCGGCGTGCCGCTCCGCGAGGTCGAGCTGCCCGGCGTCGAGGTAGGCGACGCCGAGCTCCAGGTGCGCCGCGTGGTGATCGCCGAGAAGCTCGAGGATCGCCAGGCGCTCCCCCACCCCCTCGCGGTAGAGCTCGCGCAGCCCCTTGTTCCGCTCGAACCAGGCGCTCATCAGCGCCGTGTCCTCCTCCGAGGCGTCGAACGGCGTCTTGAGCTCCTGGAAGTCGCCGCGGAAATAGACGTCGCGCTCCAGCCAGCCGGCCGCCTCCGCGTCGTCGAAGTCGCGCGTGCCGGGGTAGATGGACAGGCACGAGAAGATGTACTGGTGCGGCCTCGCCGCCTCCAGGAACGCGAGCGTCTCCCGGAACGTCTCCGCCGTCTCGCCGCGGTTGCCCAGCATCATGTAGTAGCGGACCTGGATCCCGTACTTCTTCGCGAGCTCTGTCGACTCGATGATCTTCTTGACCGTGATCTTCTTGTCGATGTTCTTCAGGATGGACGGCGAGCCCGACTCGACGCCGAGGCTCAGGCGCTGGCAGCCGGCGAGGCGCATCTCGCGGAGCAGCTCCTCGCCGAGGACGTCGACGCGTGTGTCGCAGCTCCACAGGAAAGAGATCTTCCGATCGCGGATGCCGCGGCAGATCTCGATGACGCGCTTGCGGTTCGTCGTGAAGGTGTCGTCCTTGATCTGGACCATCTTCACCGGCAGCTTCGCCACGGCGGCCTCGATGGAGTCGAGCACGTAGGGCACCGACTGGCCCCGGAAGCCGCGGCCCCAGGTCGCCTCGGCCCCGCAGAACGTGCACGCCCAGGCGCAGCCGCGCGAGGTCATCACGATGTGCGTGGCGAAGTGATCGTGCGGCGACGCGAGCGCGTCGAGCTCCTCGATCGCGGGCCGGGGCGGGCCGAGCTCGACCCGGCCGTCGACGCGGTACGCCGTGCCGGCGACGCCGAGCGCGGGCCGGCCGGCCTCGAGGCGCTCGAGGAGCTCGAGGAACGAGTGCTCGCTCTCGCCAAGCGTCACCGTGTCGATCTCGGGGTGGTGCCTCAGCATCTCGGCCGCGAGCGGGGTCGCGTGCGGCCCGCCGACGACGATGTGCGCCCCGGGGTGGAGCCGCCGGATGCACCGGGCGGTGAGCGCCACGCCGCGCCGGTTGGCGGTCCAGCACGACAGGCCGAACACGTCCGCGCCGAGCTCGCGCACGACCCGCTCGACCTGCGAGAACGGGTACGACGAGAGGTTCAGCACCTTCACCTGATGGCCCGCGCGGAGGGCCTGCGCGCCCAGCGAGAAGAGCCCGTACGGGGTCTGGTGGAAGTCCGGGTCGAGGTCGCCCTCGCGGTACTCGGCCGGCGGGCCGTCGCCGCTCGTGTCGGGCGCCTCCCCGGGCGCGGGGATCTTCCAGGGCGGTGGGTAGAGCAGCGCGATGCGCATCGATCCTGCCTTTCCGGTGCCGTCCGTCACGCGGGCGCGACGCCGCGCTCGCTCCGCGCGCCGCCCGGGCCGTCTGCCTCGATGCGGCGCGCGCGCGCGATCCGGGCGTAGAGCTCGGCGCTCGGCCGCGGGCTGCGCTCCTGGGTCACGCGGTCGACCTCGACCAGCCCGAAGCGCGGAGCGTACCCCTCGGCCCACTCGAAGCCGTCGAGCAGCGACCAGTGCATGTACCCGCGCACGTCGACGCCGCGCTCGATGGCCCGCGCGACCTCCGCGAGGTGCCGCACGAGGAACCGCGGGCGCTGGTCGTCGTCGGCGTCGGCGATGCCGTTCTCCGTGATGTAGATCGGGACCCGGGCGCGGGGCCACCAGGCGTCGAGCACGTAGCCGAGCCCCTCCGGGTAGATCTCCCAGCCGAGATCGCTGACCTCCGCCCCCTCGGGGACGAGCCGCCGGAGGAACCCCGCGCGCGCGTGCGCCGCCGAGAAGCGGACCAGGTCGCGGCTGTAGTAGTTCACGCCGAAGAAGTCGTGCAGGCCGCTGTCGCAGACGGCGCGCGCGAACGCGTCGTTGAACAGCCGCTCGAAGAGGGCCGCCCACATGCGGTCGGCGAGCCGCCCGAACCGCTCCGGCTCGATGACGCGCAGGTGGTGCGCGACGCCGACCGAGATGGAATGCCCGCGCCGGCCCGCGGCCTCGTGCATGGCGCGGTACATGGCGGCGTGGGCGCGGAAGAGGTTCTGGTGGGCGCGCACCGCCTCGACGGGCGAGCTCCGCGCCGGCGGCCAGACGCCGAGCAGGTGGGCCTGCAGGGCGAGCATGTTGGGCTCGTTGATGGTGACCCAGAGCTGGCACAGGTCGCCGAGCGCCTCGACGGCGCGCTCGGCGAAGCGCGAGAGGAGCGAAGGCAGATCCTGCGAGAGCAGGCCGCCCCGCTGCGCGACCCAGCGCGGCAGGGTGACGTGATGGACGGTGACCATCGGGGTGATCCCGGCGTCCCGGTGCGCGCCGAGCACGTCCCGGTAGTGGTCCCACGTGGCCGGATCGAACTCGCCCGGCTCCCGCTCGACGCGGGCCCACTCGATGGAGAGCCGGTGCGCCCCCATACAGAGCCGCGCCTGGAGCGCGACGTCCTCGCGGAAGCGGTGCAGCTGGTCGCACGCGTCGTCCGGCGTGTCGCCGCCGCGGACGCGCCCCGGCTCGCGCGCGAACGCGGCCCAGTCGCTCTGCGCGCAGTGCCCCTCGACCTGTGTGGCGGAGGCGGCAGTGCCGAACAGGAACCCGTCCGGGAAGCGCAGATCCTCACCCATGAGCGCGCATCCTACGCGAACTCGCGCCGGGCGGCTGCCTTCCGGAGCATCCGTCCGATTGCTCCACGGGCCGGGCGCCGGTACGCTCGGCCCGGTGTGCGCGGCGCGGTGCGTAGATGCGGGGGGCGCGCGGCGGCGAGCGCGCGCCCTCGCCGCCGCCTCGCTCGCCGCGGCGCTGGTGCACGGGGCCGCGCCGGCCCGGGCGGACGGGGTCGGCTGGGCGACGGCGCAGGCCGCCGAGATGACGCGCCAGGCCGAGGCCCGCGCCGCGGCCGGCGAGGCCGACGTGGCGCTGCAGCGGTACCTGGAGGCGGTCCGCTTCGACGCGACCTACGGCCCGGCGTACCTCGGGCTGGGCGCGCTGTACGAGCGGGCGGGCGATCCGCGCGAGGCGGAGCGCGCGTACACCGTGGGGCTGGACCACGTGAGCGGCTTCGTCGAGGGCCACCGCGCCCGGGCGGCGCTGCGGTCGCGCGAGGGGCGGCGCGAGGAGGCGATCGCCGACCTGGAAGCGGCGGCGGCGCTCCGCGGCGACGACGGCAGGCTGCTCCAGGAGCTCGCGGCCGCGTACGTGGCGGCGGGCGCGCTGCCGGCTGCGCTCGGCGTCGCGCGGCGGCTCTCGGCGCTCGCCGCGCGGAACGGCGATCGCGCCCTCGCGGCCACGGCGACGACGCAGGCGCGCGCGCTGTCGGTGCTGGTCGGCGAGGCCGATCCCGTGCGCGCCGGCGGCGCCGATCGCGGCCCGGTCCGGCGCGCGCTCGCGCGGCACGCCGCGGCGCCTGCGCGGGGGAGCGCGGCGGATCGGCGGCGCGAAGGGCGGTGACGCCACGACGGCGGCCCGGCGGCCGTATCGGGCCGCGGGCGCGACCGGCGGCGCGGCTCGCTTGACCTCCTACCCGGTGAGCCGCCTACGGCTGAGGCCCTGTATCCAGGCCGGAGAGCCCGGATAACCGGGCTCCCCTGCGGCGGGCGGCCCCGGACGGGGCAGATTGTCACGATCGCCCCGCCTCCCGAGGAGCAGCGCGCCGCGGATGCGAGCAGCGCGCCGGAGCCGGATCTCCCGGCGATGTCCCGCTGGCACCTCGGTTGCTGCACCCTCCGCGCCGCGGTTGCACGCGCAGGCTGGCACGGGATCGGCACGGACACGCGGCGTCCAGGACCTCGGCCATCTCTGCAGAGCGCGGCGGCCTGTGCCTCTCGGCCGGCCGGCGCGCCGCCCCCCGAGGGAGAAAGCGAGAACCCATGAAGGCGGTAGTGTTTCACGGCGTCGGCGACATCCGGATGGACGACGTCAAGGAGCCGAAGATCAAGGAGCCGACCGACGCGATCCTCCGGATCACGGCGAGCGCCATCTGCGGGACCGATCTCCACTTCGTCCGCGGCACGATGCCGGGGATGGTGCCGGGCACGGTCCTCGGTCACGAGGCGGTCGGCGTCGTCGAGGAGCTCGGCGCCGACGTGCGGAACCTGAAGAAGGGCGATCGCGTCGTCGTGCCCTCGACGATCGCGTGCGGCTACTGCTCGTACTGTCGCGCCGCGTACTACGCGCAGTGCGACAACGCGAACCCGAACGGCAAGCACGCGGGCACGGCGTTCTTCGGCGGCCCCGCCATGTCGGGCCCGTTCGACGGGCTGCAGGCCGAGCTCGCGCGCATCCCCTTCGCGGGCGTCGGCCTCGTCAAGCTGCCGAACGGCGTCAGCGACGACCAGGCCATCCTGCTCTCCGACATCTTCCCGACGGCGTACTTCGGCGCCGAGCTCGCCGAGATCAAGCCCGGCGACACGGTCGCGATCTTCGGCTGCGGCCCCGTCGGCCTGTTCACGATCGCGAGCGCCAAGCTCATGGGCGCGGGGCGCATCCTCGCCGTCGATCGCGTGCCCGACCGGCTCGAGATGGCGCGCGAGCAGGGCGCCGAGACCGTCGACTTCTCCGCCGAGGACCCGATCGAGGCCATCCAGCGCCTCACCGGCGGCATCGGCGTGGACCGGGCGATCGACGCCGTGGGCGTCGACGCCGAGCGCCCGCACGAAGGCCCCGCCCACAAGGAGGCGAAGCAGCAGGCCAAGGCGTTCGACCTCGAGGTCAAGCAGATCGCCCCCAACGCGCGGACCACGGGCGACGCCTTCCGCGCCGGCGACGGGCCGTCGCAGGTGCTGCAGTGGGCCGTCCGGTGCGTGGCCAAGGCGGGGACCATCGCGGTCATCGGCGTCTATCCGCAGACGTCGCGCACGTTCCCCATCGGAGAGGCCATGAACAAGAACCTCACCCTCCAGATGGGCAACTGCAATCACAGGAAGTACATCCCGAAGCTCGTGGACCTCGTGCAGACCGGCCAGGTGGATCCCACCACGATCCTCACCAAGAAAGCGCCCCTGGAGTCGGCGATCGACGCCTACAAGGCCTTCGATCGGCGAGACGCCGGGTGGGTGAAGGTCGAGCTCCGCCCGTCGCGGGCGGGGGCGCCTGCCCACCTGGACCGCGCCGTCGCATAGCCCGGCGCCGCCTGCTCAAGGCGGCGCCGCGCCCCGCCGAAGGCGGCGCTCAGCTCGGCAGAGCGCTCGGATCGACGGTGCGCGGCGGCCCAGCGCGCGGCAGCTCGACGATGAACGTGGCGCCGGCGCCGGGCGCGCTCTGGACGCGGATCGAGCCGCCGTGCGCCTCCGCGATCCTGCGGCTGATGTACAGGCCGAGCCCCAGCCCGCCGTAGTGCCGGTTGGACACGGCGCGCTCGAAGCGCTCGAAGATCCGCTCCTGGCGCGCCGGATCGACGCCGATCCCGTGATCCCTGACCGAGAGCCACGCTATCCCGGCCTCCTCGCCGAGGACGACCTCGATGGGCTTGCCCGCGCCGAACTTGATCGCATTGGCGAGGAGGTTCGTCACGATCTGATCGACGCGGGAGCGATCCCAGCGGCCCACGATCCGGCCGCCGTCCCTGAGCGAGACCGAGCACCCGGCGCGCTCCAGATCGTGCCTGAATCGCGCGACCACGTCGTGGGTGACCTCCCTGAGGTCGACCTCGGCGACGCTGAGCCTCAGCCGAGCCGCGTCGATCTGCGAGACATCGAGGAGCTCGCTGTTCAGGCGGGTCAGGCGCGCTCCCTGCCGCAGCGCGCGGTCGACCTGCCTGCCCATGGCCTGCGGGTCCCAGATCCGACCCGACCGCATGGCCCGATCCATCGCCTCGAGCGTGAGCGTGAGCGACGTCATCGGCGTGTTGAGCTCGTGCGTCGCGACGGTCAGGAACTCGTCCCGCATCCGGACGGCCTCCTGAGCAGCACGGTAGAGCCGCGAATTGTCGATCGCCATCGCCGCCCGGCGCGCCATTTCCTGCACGAACTCGAGATCGGCGTCCCCGTAGCGGCGCCCCGGCACGGACGAGACGACGTTCAGCGCCCCGAGCGGCTGTCCCCGCGTCACGAGCGGCACGGTGATGGAGCTCTGTGTCCCGAGCTCGCGGAGGAGCCTCGCGTGCCCGTCGTCCTCGGCGTATCGCCGGAGGACTTCGTCCGAGATCTCGGGGAGCAGGAGCGGCTCACAGTCCCTGAGGACGCGGGCCGCCGGATGGGGCGAATCCCGGCCAGGAGGGTATCGCCGTCGTAGCTCGGCGAGCAAAGGCTGCTTCGCAGGATCTCTGTGGGCCGAGGCCGCGGGCCGAGTCTCTCCACCCTCGACGACATCGATGATGCACCAGTCGCAGAACGATCGCACGGACTGCCGCGCGAGCCGCGACAGCGTCTCCCCGTAATCGAGCGATCCGGAGAGGATCGCCCCGGCCTCGGCCAGGAAGGCCGCGCGCCGCTCGGCCGTCTCTGCGGCGGTCCGCGCGGACTGCTCCTTGGCGAGGAGCCGCGCGTTCTCCAGGGAGATCGCCGCCTGCGAGGCGAGGAGCGAGAGCGCGGTGAGCCGATCCCGCGTGAACGCGCCGGCGAGGAGGTTGTTCTCGAGGAAGAGCATGCCCACCACCTCGGCCCGCCTCAGGATGGGCATGCAGAGGAGCGATTTGGGCCGACTCCGCGCGAAGTAGCCGTCGCCGGAGAACGTGCCCGCATCGGCGGCCGCGTCGTGCAGGATGACGCGCTCCCCGGTCCGCCACACGTAGTCGACGAGCGACGAGGGGAGGCGCTGCGAGGAATCCACCGGCGCCGACTCGAGGGTGCTCACCACCGCCCCTCCTTCCTTGAGCGCGGCCTCCGCTTCGATCGAGAGCTTGCCGTCCTGACTCAGGAGGATGCAGGCCCTCTGCGCGCCGCCCTGCTCGAGCACGACCTCGAGCAGCGTGCGCAGGAGCCTGTCGAGGATGATCTCGCCCGAGATGGCCTGCGAGGCCTTGGTCACCGAGAGCAGGTCGAACTGCTCGGGCCGAGCCGCGAAGGTGGCGGTGAACGGGGTGGGCCTCGGCTCGCGGAGGCGCGGATTCTGCCTGTCGATCTGCGCCACCTTGCCGTCAGCGCCCCAGCGGGCGTAGCAGGTCCGCGCGTCGCCGAGGGTTGTGTCGGCGAACCTGTCGAGCCCCCGCGCTCGGTAGAACCGAGACGCGACCTCGCAAGCGACCGCCTCGTTGTGGACGAAGCCGCCATCGTGGGCCGAGCGGATGGCTTCTTCGTAGAGGCGCTCGGCGTCGAGATACCGGCCTTCGATGCGCGCGATCTCGGCGGCGACCAGCGCCGCGCGGTTCCCGAAGTTCTCGGGACAGTTCGTCGCCCATACCTCGAGCTGCTTGCGGTGGCCGACGATGGCATCCAGGTGCCGGGGCCGCTCGTCGGCGGTCGCCGCGTCGTGGTGCGCTGCCCGCGCGAGCGCGCCGTAGAAATGGTACTCCGCCGCCTCGAAGAACGACGCCGACGACCCGAGGAGCGGCGCTGCCTTCGACGCCGCCTCGATGGCGGACGCGTAGTCGCCCGCGAAGAAGCGCCCTTGCAGCTTGCGGATCCAGTACCAGCAGGCGGCGACCGTCAGGGTGGGATCGCTCATGACGTGCTGCTCGAACCGGCCCTCGTCGAACTCCGCGTCGTTGAAGGTGGAGAAGTCCGGCGAGAGGCCCCGGAGTGTCCGGATGAGCCGGCGGTTTCCGGTGAAGAGGTCGACGATGAGATCGAACCTCGCCCTCCGCGCGAACTCGAGCTCTCTCTTGGCCTCGCGCTGCACTTCATCGAGCACATCGCCGTCCGAGAGCAGGAGCGAGACCAGGGAGCTGCCGGCATAGGCAACATACGCGAGATCGCCGGTCTCCTGCGCCGCGTCGCGGGCGCGTCGCATGAGCTCGACGCTGGCGCGCAGGTGCCTCGTCCAGGGCAGGACCATGAACGCGAAGGTCGAGTAGACGCGGGCCTTGAAGCGGAGCAGCCCGTGCTTCTCCACCAGATCGAAGCCCAGCTTGCCGAAGCGGTACGCCGCCTGGTAGTCGCCGAAGCGCGGGCCGAGGCACGTGCTGAGGTAGGCGTAGGCGCAGCACGAGGCGTCGCTGTTGCCCTGCGTGATGCTGAGGTTCACGGCGCGACCCAGGATGAGGGCGAGCAGGTTGGCATCGGTGAAGTGCGCTGGCGCTATGGTCGACGTGAGGACGTCCACGGTCGCCCGCGAGACCGGATCGGTCATCGGGGGCAGGTTGATGAGCTCCTCGATCGAGCGGCTCCCGAGCCGCTCCCATACCCCCTCGTATTCCCGCTGGACCTCCTCGTCCGTCGGGTGCGGCGACCACGAGACGCCGACGCGCCGGAGGTATTCAAGGCAGGCCCCGACGGCGCGGTCGCTCCAGGTGAGGGTCGTGAAGAGCTCGACGCGCGTGCGCGCGACGGAGGCCGCCTCGTCGAGGTCCCGCGCGCGGCGCCAGAGCGAGGAGAGCCGCTCCTCCGCCGCCGGGGCGCCGGTGACGATCTCGCACTCGGCCAGGTGGAGCTCGATCGCGAAGGCGAGCTCGTACCGCGTGTCCCAGCTCTCCCCGCCCAGGAGCTCGGCGCCGACCGTGAGATAGCTCAGCGCCGAGGCGTAGGCCGTGGCTCTCCTGGCGCGCTCGCCCGCGACGAGGTTGAGCTCGGCCACACGCTCGCGCTCCTCTCGCGCCGTGATCAGCGCGGCGCCGCGGTTGAGCTGGCTCACGATCTCGAAGATCTTTTCCTCGAGCTCCTCGGGCGGCGTCCGCGACGAGAGCAGGCGGCCGATCTCGAGGTGCATCGCCGCCCGCTCGCCCTCGGGGATGAGCGAATAGGCCGCCTCCTGGATGCGGTCATGGAGAAACCTGTACGTGCCATCCGTGCGGAGGACGAGCCCTGCGCGGACGGCCTCCCAGAGGACCGCGTGCAACGCCCCCTCCGAGCGGCCATGAACCATCGCCAGGGGCGCGATCTCGGCGGTGTTTCCCAGACAAGCGAGCTGCTTCAATGCGTCCTGGGTGCTGGCAGGGAGCCGCATGAGCTTCCCGACCATCAGGGCCACCACGTTGTCGGTGAAGCCCTTGGCACGGATCTTCGTGAGGTCCCACCGCCAGACCTCTGCGTAGACGTCGAACTCGATCAGGCGCTCCTCGTGGAGCGCCATGAAAAACTGGATCGCGAAGAAGGGATTGCCAGCCGTCTTCTCGTGGACGAGGTCCGAGAGCGGCGCGGCGTCCTCGCGGCGGCAGTGGAGCGTGTCGCTGACGAGCTCCCTGAGGTGCTCGCGAGAGAGCGGGCCGAGCACGATCTCCGAGACGCTCGCGCCCCCCTTCCGCATCTGATCGAGCGCCAGCATCAGCGGGTGGGAACGGGTCACCTCGTTGTCGCGGTACGCGCCGATGACGAGCAGACAGCGCGTCTCGGGATCCGTCATCAGATCCTCGAGGAGCCCGAGGCTCGCCGGATCGGCCCACTGGAGATCGTCGAGAAAGAGCGCGAGGGGGCGCGCCTTCCGGGTGAACACCCCGATGAAACGCCGGAACACGACGCGGAACCGGCTCTGCGCCTCGGCCAGCGGCAGCGCGGCGACCGGCGGTTGCCGCCCGATGACGAGCTCGACCTGCGGGATCACGTCCACGATGAGCTGTCCGTTGATCCCGAGGGCGGCGCGCAGCCGATCCCGGACGGCCGCGAGCCGCTCCTCGCTCTCGGCGAGGAGCTCGAGCACCAGCTCCCGGAAGGCCTGGACGATCGTCGAGTACGGGATATCGCGCTTGCGCTGGTCGAACTTCCCCGAGATGAAGAATCCCCGCTCGCGGACGATCGGCTTGTGCAGCTCGCTCACCAGCGCAGACTTGCCGATCCCGGAATAGCCCGAGACGAGGACGGTCTCGGGGGATCCCGTGCCGACCACGCGCTCGAAGGCGGAGAGCAGCGCGACGACCTCGTCCTCGCGACCATAGAGCTTCTGAGGGATCTGGAAGCGGCCCGAGACATCGTGCGCCGCCAGGGGGAACGGCTCGAGCTTGCCGGTGGCCCGGAGCTCGACCAGGCACCGCTCCAGGTCGTGCTGGAGGCTGCTGGCGGTCTGGTAGCGATCCTCCGCCATCTTGGCGAGGAGCTTCAGGACGATCGCGGAGAGGATCTCGGGCAGCTCCGGGACGTGCGCGGAGGGCGGATGCGGGGCGCGGGCGACATGGCAGTGCACCCACTCGGGTGGATCCCGCGCCTCGAAGGGCAGGCGCCCGGTGAGCATCTCGTAGAAGGTGACGCCAAGGGCGTAGAGATCGGCGCGGCTGTCGATCGCCCGGTTCATTCGCCCTGTCTGCTCCGGGGACAGGTACGGCAAGGAGCCCTCGATGAGCCGCGCAGGCCCCGCCGGCGCCTGCTCGCGGGAGAGGCAGGACGCCAGGCCGAAGTCGGTGAGCTTGACCTGGCCGGTGGCCGCGTTGACGAGGATGTTCTGCGGTTTGAGATCCTTGTGAAGGATGCCCCGCTCGTGGAGCGCCGCCACGCCGGCCACGATGCGGACCGCGAGGTCGAGGAACCGCTCGGTTTGCATCGGCGCGCCGATGAAGTGATCGAGCGACTCGCCGCCGAAATCCTCCAGGACGAGCGCCGGCACCCCCTCGTACGTCTCGAGGGCCAGCGGCTTCACGATGGCCTCGTGGTTCAGCATCTTGCCGATCGCGTGCTCGTTCTTCAGGTGCTCGACGTCCTGCGGGCGGCTGCGCCTCGGGTCGATGATCTTCAAGATCACCGAGCGGCCATCGGCGCTCCGGACCGCTCGGAGCAGGCGGGTCCTCAGGCCCTCGTGGAGGGTCTCGACGATCGTGTAGGGGGAGGCTGCGCTCATCCCCATGGGAAAGGCACTCCGTGGAGCGCTGGCGCCCGGCGGCCTGGCGGCCCCTGGGGGCTGCCGTCAGCGCCGGAGCGCTCGAGTCCGCGCGCCTTGCCGAGACGACGTAACCACACGACCGGCGTGAGCGCATGGCGCCCGCCGGGGACCGCATTCTCTGCCACGGCCTCCCACGATCGTGTCACCCCAGCACCCCCTCTATCGATAGGTACCACGGGTCAGGCCCGGCAGTTCCGCGGTGCACGTCGCGGGCCCCGACGAGCAGGGACCTCCATGCTGGCCGCTGCCTTCGCGAGCGCTTGCCGCGGCGATCAGGCGGGCTTCGCTGCGCGTCGCGCTCGGGCCGGGGCACGCTGCCGGCCGGCGATCGCGGCCTTCAGGCCCGCCCGGGGGGACGCAAAGGGAGCTCAACGATGAACGCTTCCTCTCCTATCCCGATTCGCTGATCTCGGACGGTGATCCATGCCGAGGCGGCCTGCTTGCGCACGCCCACGTGAATGGGCCGACGCCTGCCGTACTTCATCGCGTTCGACAGGCGGTTGAGCAGGACCTGCTCCAGGCGGGACGTATCCGAGTACCCCACCACCGGCTCGTCCATCTCGATCTCTGTCGAGCAGCCGGCCGCCGAGAGCTGCGGGGCCATGCGTTCGACGATCTCGCGGTCGGGGCGCGTGCGACGTGGCAGCGCACCCGCTCGGGTGATCCCGACCACCACGCGCATGACGGGCAAGGGCGTCGCGGGGTAGCCTCCCGGCCATGAGCGGACCACGTCCTGCCGCCCGCCTCGGCGCCCGCCCCGACCCCGCCGCCCGCCTTGCCCCCGGCGTTGCGCCCGCCGCCCCCGCCGTCGACCGCGGCGCCGCTCCCTCCGCCGAGCGCCGCCTCGACCCTGCCGACCGCGCCCGCGCCGCGCTGCGCGCCGGGCGCATCGCGGCGCTGACCGCCGGCGGCCTCGCCCTCGGCAAGCTCATCGCCGGCCAGCTCGGCCAGTCGATGGCCGTGACCGCGAGCGCCGTCGACTCGCTCACGGACCTCTTCGCCTCCTCGGCGAACGCCCTCGCCATCCAGCTGGCCCACGCCGCACCCGACCGCTCGCACCCGTTCGGTCACGCGAAGATCGAGACGCTCGCGACCGCCGGTCAGGGCCTGCTCATCGGCGGCTCGGGGGTCTACCTGCTCATCGAGGGGATCCGGCGGCTGCTCTCGCCCGAGCCGCTCCGCCTCGCCGCCGTCACGCTCGGCGCGATGGCCGCCGCCGCGCTCGTCACCGCGGCGCTCGTGGCCTACCTCGGCCGCGTCGCCGCGCGCACCGGATCGAGCGCGATCCAGGCCGACGCCGTCCACTACCGCACCGACATCGCCGCGAACCTCGCGGTCCTCGCCGGCGTCGCCCTCACGTACGCGACGGGCTTCTCCCGCATCGACGGCGCCCTCTCGGTCGCGGTCGCCGTCTATATCCTCACGTCCGCGGGGACCCTCCTCCGGCTCGGCGTGCGCGACCTCATCGACACGAGCGCCCCGGAGGAGCGCGTCGGCGCCATCGCGGCCGCGCTCGACGCCATGCGCGCGCGCGGCGAGCTCCTCGGCCACCACAGGCTGCGCACGCGGATCGCCGGGCGCACGCTGTTCGTCGAGGTGCACATCGAGCTCCCGGGCGACCTCCCCCTCGCGCGCGCGCACGCGACCGGCGACCGCGCGCGCGACGCCATCCTCGCCATCGAGCCGGACGCAGAGGTGCTCGTGCACATCGACCCCGAGCGCGACGAGCCGGCGTGAGGGCCCCCGGCAGCGCCGCTCAGTCCGGCTGGGCGCGCGGCGCTGCCCCTGGCGGCGGACCGGCCCGCGGCAGCTGGACGACGAACGTCGCCCCGGCGCCGAGCGCGCTCTCGACGCGGATCGAGCCGCCGTGCGCCTCCGCGAGGCTGCGGCTGACGTACAGCCCGAGCCCCAGCCCGCCGTAGTGCCGGTTGGACACCGCGCGCTCAAACCGCTCGAAGATCTGCGTCTGGCGCGCCGGGTCGATCCCGATCCCGTGGTCCCGCACCGAGAGCCGCGCCGTCCCCGCCTCCTCGCCGACGGAGATCTCCACGGGCTTGCCCGCCCCGAACTTGATCGCGTTGGCGAGCAGGTTCGAGACGATCTGGTCCACGCGAGAACCATCCCAGAGGCCCACGACCCGGCCGTGCTCCCGCAGCGAGACCGCACACCCGGCGCGCGCCAGATCCAGCTTGAACCGCGCGAGCACGTCGCGGACGACCTCCCCGAGGTCGACCTCTGCAACATCGAGCTTCAGCCGAGCCGCGTTGATCCGCGAGACGTCCAGCAGCTCGCTGTTCAGGCGGATCACGCGCGTCGCCTGCCGCAGCGCGCGGTCGACCTGCCGGCCCACGGCCTGTCGGTCCCAGGGCCGATCCGAGCGGACGCCCCGATCCATGGCCTCGAGCGTGAGCAGGAGCGACGTCATCGGCGTGTTGAGCTCGTGCGTCGCGACCGTCAGGAACTCATCCCGCACACGCACCGCCTCGTGCGCAGCGCTGTAGAGCCGCGAATTGTCGATCGCTATCGCCGCCAGGCGCGCAACTTCCTGGACGAAATCGAGGTCGGCGTCGCCGTAGCGGCGCCCCGGCGCGGACGAGACGACGCTCAGCACCCCGATCGGCTGTCCGCGCGCCATGAGCGGCACGATGATGGCGCTGCGCGTCCCGATCTCGCGGAGGAGCCTCTCGTGACCGCCGTCCTCGCAGTGCTGTCGGAGGAACTCTTCGGAGATCTCGGGGAGAAGGAGCGGCTCGCCGGTCCGGAGGACCCTGAGCGCCGGGCGACGCGATTCCCAGCGAGTGGGATACCGCCGCTCCAGCTCCTCGATCAACGGCTCCTTCGCCGGGTCCCTGTGCGCCCATGACAGCCGCCGGATCCCTCCACCTTCCACGACGTCGATCATGCACCAGTCGCAGAGCGTCAACACCGACAGCCGCACGACGCGCGACAGCGTCTCTCCGTAATCGAGAGAGGCAGAGAGGATCTCCCCTGCCTCGGCCAGGAAGGCCGCGCGCCGCTCCGCCGACTCGGCCGAGGTCCGCGCGGCCCGCTCCTGGGAGAGGAGCCGCGCGTTCTCCAGCGAGATCGCCGCCTGCGAAGCGAGGAGCGAGAGCGCGGTGAGCCGGTCCGACGTGAAGGCGCCGGCAAGGAGGTTGTTCTCGAGATAAAGCAAGCCCGCGACCCCGGCCTGCCTCAGGATGGGCAAGCACAGGACCGATCTGGACCGATACCGCGTGAAGTAGTCGTCTCCGGAGAACTTGCCCGCATCCGCGGCCGCGTCGTGCAGGATGACGCGCTCCTTCGTCCGCTGCACATAATGGACGAGCGAGCCGGGGACTCGCTGCCACGAAGAGTCGTCCAGCGAGGGCGCGAGGAGGATCGTCGCCGCGCCTCTCCCTTCGAGGGTCGCCTCCGCCTCCATGGTGAGGCGCTCGTCCTGACACACGAAGAGGCAAGCCCGCTGCGCGCCGCCCTGCTCGAGGACGACCGTGAGCAGCGTCCGCAGGAGCTGGTTGAGGACGATCTCGCTCGAGATGGTCTGCGACGCCTTGATCACCGACAGCAGCTCGAGCTCGTCGGAGCGCGCCGCGAACGACGCGCTCGGGGCGAGCGGCCTCCGGTCCGAGAGCCGCGGGTTCTGCTGGTCGATCTGCCTGACCTTCCCGTCCGCGCCCCAGCGAGCGTAACAGGCGCGGGCCTCGCGGAGATATGTGTCCGCGATCAGATCGAACCCTCGTGTCCGGTAGAACCTCGACGCGATCTCGTACGCCAGCGCCTCGATGTGGACGAAGCCGCTCTCGCGCGCGGAGCGGATCGCCTGCTCGTACAGCTGCGCCGCCTCGTCCCATTCGCCGCCGATGCGCGCGATCTCGGCGTCGACCAGCGCGGCGCGGGCGCCGAAGTTTTCGGGGCAGTTCTCGGCCCCGACCTCGAGTTGCTCGCGGTGGGCGACGAGCTCCACGAGGTGCGGGGGCCGCTCATCGGCAGGCGCCGCGTCGTGGCAGGCCGCCCGCGCGAGCGCACCAAAGAAATGGTACTCGGCGACCACGGGATACGACCGCGACGTCCAGAGGAACCGCTGCGCTCTCGCTGCGGCCTCGATGGCAGAAGCGTGATCGCCCGCAAAGAGGCGCGCTTTTAGCTTGCCTATCCAATACCAGCACGTCGCCACCGCGCGGCGCCTGTCGCCCTCGAGGTGCCGCTCGAACCGCCCCTCGTCCAGATGGTCATCGTCGGAGGCGAGCGCCGGCATCGAGCCCCGGAGCGTCCGGATGAACATCAGCTGTCCGGTGATGAGGTCGACGATGAGACCGAACTTCGCCTTCCGCGCGAATTCGAGCGAGCTCTCGGCTTCTCGATTCACTTCGCCGAGCGGAGCTCCCCCGGCGAGCAGGAGCGAGAGCAAGCCGTTGAGGACATAGGAAGCAAAGATGAGATCGCCGGTCTCCTGCGCCACGTGGAAGGCGCGCCGCAGCGGATCGACGCTGGTGCGCATGTGCCTGATCCAGGGGTTGATGATGAACCAGAAGACCAGGTCGATGCGGGCCTTGAAGCGGAGCGGCCCGCGCTTCTCGGCCAGCTCCAGGCCGAGCTTGCCGAAGCGGAACCCCGCGCGGTAGTCGCCGAAGTACATACCAAGGGCCATCCCGACCCAGACGTAGGCCATGCATGCTCCGTCGCTGTTGCCATGCTCGAGGCTGAGGTTCGCCATGCGACCGATCATGAGGCAGAACAGATTCTCGTCGGTGAGAGACGCCGGCGGCTCGCTCGAGATGAGAACGTCGATGAGCGTGCGGCAGTCCGGATCCGTCATCGGTGGCAAGTCGACGAGCGCCTCGATCGGGCGCCTCCCGAGCGTTCGCCACATCCGCTCGTACTCCTGCCGGACCTCCTCGTCCGTCGGGTGCGGCGACCACGCGATGCCGACGCGCCGCAGGGACTCGAGGCAGATCTCGATGGCGAGCTCGCTTCGATCCAGCATCGTGTAGAGCTCGACGCGGACGCACGTGACGGCGGCGATGTCGACGAAGCTGCTGGCGCGGCGCGCGAGCTCCGAGAGCCGCTCCTCTGCCGCGCTGAGCTCGCCGGTCAGGAACTCGCACTCGGCCCGGTGCAGCTCGAGCGCGAAGGCGAGATCGTACCGCCGCTCCCAGCGGTCTTCCTCCAGGAACGCCGAGCCTAACGCGAGGTAGGTGAGCGCCGAGGCGAACGCCACCGACCCCCTGGCACGCTTGCCCGCGATGAGGTTGAGCTCAGCCGCCCGCTCGCGCTCCTCCCGCGCCATGATCAGCGCGGCTCCCCGGTTGAGCTGGTTGACGATCTCGAAGATCTTCTCCTCGAGCTCCTCCGGCGCCGTGCGCTTCGCGAGCAGCCTGCCTATCTCGAGGTGCGCCGCCGCGCGCTCGCTTTCGGGGATCAGAGAATAGGCCGCTTCCTGGACCCGGTCGTGAAGGAACTTGTACGCACCGTCCAGGCGGAAGACGAGCCCCTCGTGCGCTGCGTCCCGGAGATCCGCGTGCATGTCCTCCTCCGAGCCGCCCTGGACCATCGCCAGGAGGGCGACTTCCGCGCTGCTTCCCAGGCAGGCGAGCTGCTGCAGCGCACTCTGGGTGCTCGGAGGGAGCCGCGCGAGCTTGCCGACCATCAGGTCGACGACGTTGTCGGTGAAGCCCTTCTCGCGGATCTTCGTGACGTCCCACCGCCAGGCCTCCGCGTGGACGTCGAACTCGATCAGGCGCTCCTCGTGGAGCGCCATGAGAAACTCGATCGCAAAGAAGGGGTTGCCGCCCGTCTTCTCGTGGACGAGGTCGGAAAGCGGCGCAGCCGCCTCGCGACTGCAGTGGAGCGCGTCGCTGACGAGCGCGCCGAGGTGCTCTCGGGAGAGCGAGCCGAGCACGATGTCCGAAACGCGCGCGCCTTCCTTCCGTGCCTGGTCGAGCGCCAACATCAGCGGGTGCGAGGGGCTCACCTCGTTGTCGCGGTATGCGCCGACGACGAGAAGATGGCGCGTCTCGGGGTGCGTCACCAGCTCACAGAGCAGGCCCAGGCTCGCCGAGTCGGCCCACTGGAGATCGTCGACGAAGAGCGCGAGGGGGTGCTCTTTCCGGGAGAACACCCCGATGAAGTACCGGAACACGACCCGGAACCGATTCTGCGCCTCGATCGGGGGAAGCTCGGGGACCGGCTGCTGCCGCCCGAGGATGAGCTCGATCTGGGGAATCACGTCCACGATGAGCTGCCCGTTGCTCCCGAGCGCACCGAGCAGCCGCTGCCGGCAGGCTGCGATCCGGTCCTCGCTCTCGACGAGGATCTCGAGCACGAGCTCCCGGAACGCCTGGACGAGCGTGGAATAGGGGATGTCGCGCTTGTATTGGTCGAACTTCCCCGAAAGAAAGAGTGCTCGCTCCCGGACGATCGGCCTGTAGAGCTCGTGGACCAGCGACGACTTGCCGATGCCGGAATAGCCGGAGATCAGCACGAGCTCGGGGGAGCCCGTGCCCACGACGCGCTCGAACGCGCAGAGCAGCGCGGCCACCTCGCCCTCGCGGCCGTAGAGCTTCCGAGGGATCTGGAAGCGGCCTGAGACGTCGCGCTCGGCCAGGGAAAACGGCTCGATCCGGCCGGTGGCTCGCAGCTGCGAGAGGCACCGATCGAGGTCGTGCGTGAGGCCACGGGCGGTCTGGTAGCGCTCCTCGGGCATCTTGGCCAGGAGCTTCAGGACGAGCGCCGAGAGCACCTCGGGCAGCTCGGGCACGAGCGCCAAGGGCGCCGGAGGGGCGCGCGCGACGTGGCAATGCACCCACTCCAGCGGGTCCTGCGCCTCGAACGGCAGCCGCCCAGCGAGCATCTCGTAGAACGTCACGCCGAGCGCATAGAGGTCGGCGCGGCCGTCGATCGCCCGGTTCATTCGCCCCGTCTGCTCAGGAGACAGGTACGGCAATGACCCCTCGATGAGCCGCGGGGGCCCTGCCGGCGGCTGCTCGCGGGAGAAGCGGGACGCGAGGCCGAAGTCGGCGAGCTTCACCTGGCCGGTGGCCGTGTTGACGAGGATGTTCTGCGGCTTGAGATCCTTGTGGAGGATGTCCCGCTCATGGATCACCGCCACGCAGGCCGCGATGCGGACCGCGAGGTCGAGGAACCGCGCGGGGTTCATCGGCGCGCCGAGGAGGTGGTCGAGCGACTCGCCGCCGAAGTCCTCCATGACGAGCGCCGGCAGCCCCTCGTGCGTCTCGAGGGCGAGCGGCGCCACGATGGCGTCGTGGTCCAGCAGCTTGCCAATCGCGTACTCGTTCTTCAGCCGCTCGATGTCCTGCGGGCGGCTGCGCCTCGGGTCGAGGACCTTCAAGACCACCGGGCGGCCATCGGCGCTCCGGACCGCACGCAGCAGGCGGGTCCATTGGCCCTCGTGAAGCGTCTCGGTGATCGTGTAGCGGGACACAGCGCTCATGTCGATGCGGACACCGATGGGGAAGACACGCCGCGAAGCGCCGGCGCCCGGCGGCCTGGCGGGACATGGGGATACCACGCGGCACCGTCCAGCGCGCGCGCCGCTCAGCCCGGCAGGGCGCGCGGCTCGGCCCCGCGCGGCGGTCCGGTCCGCGGCAGCTCGACGATGAACGTCGCCCCGTCGCCGAGCGCGCTCTCGACGCAGATCGAGCCGCCGTGCGCCTCCGCGATCCTGCGGCTGATGTACAGGCCGAGCCCCAGCCCGCCGTAGTGCCTGTCCGACACCGCGCGCTCGAAGCGCTCGAAGATCTGCGTCTGGCGCGCCGGGTCGATCCCGATCCCGTGATCCCGGACCGAGAGCCGCGCCGTCCCCGCCTCCTCGCCGATGGAGATCTCCACGGGCTTGCCCGCCCCGAACTTGATCGCGTTGGCGAGCAGGTTCGAGACGATCTGGTCCACGCGGGAAGCATCCCAGAGGCCCACGACCCGGCCGCCCTCCCGCAGCGACACCGAGCACCCGGCGCGCGCCAGATCCAGCTTGAACCGCGCGAGCACGTCGCGGACGATCTCCCCGAGGTCGACCTCCGCCACATCGAGCCTCAGCCGAGCCGCGTTGATCCGCGAGACGTCCAGCAGCTCGCTGTTCAGGCGGGTCAGGCGCGCCGCCTGCCGCAGCGCGCGGTCGACCTGCCGGCCCATGGTCTGCGGGTCCCAGGAGCGGCCCGCTCGGAGGGCCCGATCCATCGCCTCGAGCGTGAGCGTGAGCGACGTCATCGGCGTGTTGAGCTCGTGCGTCGCCACGGTCAGGAACTCATCCCGCGTGCGCACCGCCTCCTGGGCAGCGCTGTAGAGCCGGGCGTTGTCGATCGCTATCGCGGCCCGGCGCGCCACCTCCTGCACGAGCGCGAGATCGGCGTCCCCGTAGCGGCGCTCCGGCGCGGACGAGACGACCGTCAGCATCCCGATCGCCTGTCCCCGCGCCACGAGCGGCACGACGATGAGGCTGCGCGTCCCGAGCTCGCGGATGAGCCTCGCGTGCGCGTCGTCCTCGACGTGCCTCCGGATGATGTCATCGGAGATCTCGGGGAGCAGGAGGGGCCCACCGTCCCGCCAGGCACGGGCCGACGGGTGGGGCGAGTGCCGGTCAGCAGGGTATCGCCGTCGCAGCTCCTCGATCAAAGGCTCCTTCGCGGGGTCCCTGTGGGCCCAGAAAGCTCGCCGGGCCTCCCCGCCTTCTGCAAAGTCGATGACGCACCAGTCGCAGAACGATCGCACCGACAGCCACGCGAGGCGCGACAGCACCTGTCCGTGATCGAGCGACGCGGAGATGATCTCCCCGGCCTCGGCCAGGAAGGCTGCGCGCCGCTCCGCCGCCTCGGCCGCGGTCCGCGCGGATTGCTCCTTGGCGAGGAGCCGCGCGTTCTCCAGCGAGATCGCCGCCTGTGTGGCGAGGAGCGAGAGGGCGGAGAGCCTTTCCTGCGTGAACGCGCCGGCGAGCAGGTTGTTCTCGAGGTAGAGTATGCCCGCCACCTCGGCCTGCCTCAGGATGGGCACGCAGAGGAGCGATCTGGGCCGATTCCGCGCGAAGTGCGCGTCGCCGGAGAACTTGCCCGCGTCGACGGCCGCGTCGTGCAGGATGACGCGCTCCTTCGTCCGCTGCACATAGTGAACGAGCGAGCCGGGGACCCGCTGCCATGAAGAATCCCCCTGCGAGGGCGCGAGGAGCGTCGTCGTCACCCCCCTCTCGTTCTCGTCGAGCGTCGCCTCCGCTTCGATGGTGAGGCGCGTGTCCTGACACAGAATGAGGCAAGCTCGCTGCGCGCCCCCCTGCTCGAGGACGGACGTGAGCAGCGTGCGCAGGAGCTGGTCGAGGACGATTTCGCCGGAAATGGTCTGTGATGCCTTGATCACCGAGAGCAGGTCGAGCTCCTCGGACCGCGCCGCGAAGGTGGCGGCCTGGGCGAGCGGCCTCGTGTCCCAGAGGCGGGGATTCTGCTGGTCGATCTGCTTGACCTTGCCGTCCGCCCCCCAGCGGGTGTAGCAGGCGCGGGCCTCGCGCAGGTACGTGTCCGCGATCAGATCGAACCCCCGCGCCCGGTAGGACCTCGACGCGAGCTCGTACGCCAGCGCCTCGGTGTGGACGAAGCCGCTCTCGCGCGCCGAGCGTATCGCCTGCTCGTACAGCTGCGCCGCCTTGTCCCATTCGCCCCGGATGCGCGCGACCTCCGCGTCCACCAGCGCGGCGCGGTCGCCGAAATTTTCTGGGCAGTTCTCGGCCCAGACCCCGAGCCGCTCGCGGTGGGCGACGAGCGCCGTCAGGTGCGCAGGTCGCTCGTCAGCGGGCGCGGGCGCCGCGTCGTGGCAGGCCGCGTGCGCGAGCGCGCCATAGAAATGGTACTCGGCGACATCGAGGAACGACGGCATCATCCAGAGGACCGGCCGCGCTCTCGCCGCGGCCTCGATGGCAGCAGCGTAATCGCCTGCGCAAAAGTGCGCTTGCACCTTGCGGATCCAGTACAAGCACTTGGCGTACGCGAGGCGCGGATCGTCCTCGAGGCGCCGCTCGAACCGGCGTTCGTCGAAGTGGTCGTCGCTGAACGAGCCGAAGACCGGGGTCAATCCCCGGAGCGTCCGGGTGAGCTGCAGCAGCGTGGTGATGGTGTCGACGGCGAGGCCGAACCTCGCCTTCCGCGTGAATTCGAGCCCGCTCTCGGCTTCTCGCTGCACCTCGCCGAGCGGATCTCCCTCGGCGAGGAGGAGCGCGACCAGGGCCGTGGGGATACAGGACGAATACGTGAGATCGCCGGTCTCCTCCGCCGCGTAGAAGGAGCGTCGCAAGGGCCCGACGCTGGTGCGCATGTGCCTCGTCCAGGGGTTGATGACGTACCAGAAGACCAGGTCGACGCGGGCCCTGAAGCGGACCAGCCCGCGCTTCTCCGCCAGATCGAAGCCGAGCTTGCCGAAGCGAAACCCCGCGCGGTAGTCGCCGAAGCGTGGCCCAAGGCTCGTCCCGACCCGGACGTAGGCGAGGCACGATCCATCGCTGTTGCCACACTCGAAGCTGAGGTTCGCCACGCGAGCGTTCATGAGGCAGAGCAGGTTCTCGTCGGTGAACAACGCCGCCGCGTCGCACGACGTGAGGACGTCGATGGTCGCGCGGCAGTCCAGATCGGTCATCGGGGGCAAGTCGAGGATCTCCTCGATCGTGCGGCTCCCGAGCCTTCGCCACATCCGCTCGTATTCCTGCCGGACCTCCTCGTCCGTCGGGTGCGGCGACCAGTCGACGCCGATGCGCCGCAGGACCTCGAGGCAGATCTCGACGGCAATCTCGCTTCTATCCAGCGTCGTGTAGAGATCCACGCGCGCGCACGTGATGGCGGCGACGTCGGCGAAGCTCCCGGCGCGGCGCGAGAGCATCGAGAGCCGCTCCTCCGCCGCCCCGAGCTCGCCGGTCAGAAACTCGCACCCGGCCCGGTGGAACGCGAGCGCGAAGGTGAGCTCATACCGCCGGTCCCAGCTGTCCTCTCCCAGGAACGCCGCGCCCGCGGCGAGGTACTTGAGCGCCGACGCATAGGCCGTCGACCCCTTCGCGCGCTTGCCCGCGATGAGATTGAGCTCAGCCGCCCGCTCACGCTCCTCGCGCGCCGTAATCAGCGCGGCCCCCCGGTTGAGCTGGTTGACGATCTCGAAGATCTTCTCCTCCAGCTCTTCCGACGCCGTGCGCGACGCGAGCAGCCTGCCTATCCCGAGGTGCACCGCCGCCCGCTCACCTTCAGGGATGAGCGAATAGGCCGCCTCCTGCACCCGGTCATGGAGGAACTTGTACGTGCCGTCCAGGCGGAAGGCGAGCCCCTCGCGAGCTGCGTCCCGGAGATCTGCGTGCACATCCTCCTCGGAGCCGCCGTGGACCATCGTCAGCAGGGCGACCTCCGCGGTGTTTCCCAGGCATGCAAGCTGCTTCAGCGCTTCCTGGGTTTTCGGAGGGAGCCGCACGAGCTTGCCGACCATCAGGTCGACGACGTTGTCGGTGAAGCCCTTTCCGCGGATCCTCGCCACGTCCCACCGGAAGGCCTCGGCGCGCTCGTCGAACTCGATCAGCCGCTCTTCGTGGATCGCGGTGAGGAACTGGATCGCAAAGAACGGGTTGCCAGCCGTCTTCTCGTGGACGAGGTCCGAGAGCGGCGCGGCGTCCTCGCGGCGACAGCGAAGCGCGTCGCTGACCAGCCCGGCGAGGTCCTCTCGGGAGAGCGGGCCGAGCACGATGGCCGAGACGCGCGCGCCCTCGTTCCGCACCTTGTCGAGCGCCAGCATGAGCGGGTGCGAGGCGGTCATCTCGTTATCGCGGAACGCGCCCACGACGAGGAGATGGTGCGCCTCGGGGTGGGTCACCAGATCGCGAAGGAGCCCGAGGCTCGCCGAATCGGCCCACTGGAGATCGTCGAGGAAGAGCGCGAGGGGGTGCTCCTGCCGAGCGAACACCCCGATGAAGTGCCGGAACACGACCCGGAACCGGTTCTGCGCCTCGATCGGCGGGAGCTCAGGGACCGGCGGTTGCCGGCCGATGATGAGCTCGACCTGAGGGATGACCTCCACGATCAGCTGTCCGTTGCTCCCGAGGGCGCCGAGCAACCGCTGCCTCCATGCCGCGATATGGTCCTCGCTCTCCGCGAGGATCTCGAGCACGAGCTCCCGGAACGCCTGGACGAGCGTGGCGTAAGGGATATCGCGCTTGTATTGATCGAACTTCCCCGAGAGGAAGAACGCTCGCTCCCGGACGATGGGCCTGTAGAGCTCGTGGACCAGCGTCGACTTGCCGATGCCGGAATAGCCGGAGACCAGGACGAGCTCGGGGGAGCCCGTGGCCACCACGCGCTCGAACGCGCAGAGCAGCGCGGCCACGTCGTCCCCGCGACCGTAGAGCTTCTGAGGGACCTGGAAGCGGCCGGAGACATCGCGCTCGGCCAGGGGGAACGGCTCGATCCTGCTGGTCGCTCGCAGCTGCGCCACACACCGCTCGAGGTCGTGCTTGAGGCCGCGGGCGGTCTGGTAGCGATCCTCCGCCATCTTGGCCAGGAGCTTCAGGACGAGCGCCGAGAGCACCTCGGGCAAGTCCGGAACGAGCGCCGAGGGCGGCGGCGGGGCGCGGGCGACATGGCAGTGCACCCACTCCAGCGGGTCCCGCGCCTCGAACGGCAGGCGCCCGGTGAGCATCTCATAGAACGTGACGCCGAGCGCATAGAGGTCGGCGCGGCTGTCGATCGCCCGGTTCATTCGCCCCGTCTGCTCAGGAGACAGGTACGGCAGCGACCCCTCGATGAGCCGCGGAGGCCCCGCCGGCGGCTGCTCGCGGGAGAGGCGGGACGCGAGGCCGAAGTCGGCGAGCTTCACCTGGTCGGTGGCTGCGTTGACGAGGATGTTCTGCGGCTTGAGATCCTTGTGGATGACGTCCCGCTCATGGATCACCGCCACGCAGGCCGCGATGCGGACCGCGAGGTCGAGGAACCGCGCGGGGTTCATCGGCGCGCCGATGAGGTGATCGAGCGACTCGCCACCGAAGTCCTCCATGACGAGCGCCGGCAGCCCCTCATGCGTCTCGAGGGCGAGCGGCGTCACGACGGCCTCGTGGTCCAGCAGCTTGCCGATCGCGTACTCGCGCTTGAGGCGCTCGATGTCCTGCGGGCGGCTGCGCCTCGGGTCGAGGACCTTCAAGATCACCGGGCTGCCATCGACGCTCCGGACCGCGCGCAGCAGGCTGACCCGCTGGCCCTCGTGAATGGCTTCGGTGACCGTGTAGGAGGGGGCGCTCATGTCCATAGGCAGCGCCGCACGGAAGGCGCGCCACGAAGCGCTGGAGCCTGGCTGTCTGGCAGGACGTGGGGGCTGCCGTCGACTCTGGCGCGGTCGAGTCCGAGCGCCTCGCCGAGAGGACACAACCACACGACCGGCGTGCGCGCATGGCGCCGGCCGGGCACCGCATTCGCTGTCACGGACTCCCACGGTCGTGCCATCCTGGGCCCTCGTATCCGATGGATGCCACAAGGTACCACGGCTGAGGTCCGGCAGTCCGCGGTGCACCTCCCATGGGCTCCGCCGAGCAGGGATCTCCATGCTCTCGTGCACGCTCGCTCGGCAAGGGCGAGGTCCTGGCGGCGCCGCTCAGCCCGGCACGACGGTAGGTTCGGCCGCGCGCGGCGGCCCGGCGCGCGGCAGCTCGACGATGAACGTCGCCCCGGCGCCGAGCGCGCTCTCGACGCGGATCGAGCCGCCGTGCGCCTCCGCGATCCTGCGGCTGATGTACAGGCCGAGCCCCAGCCCGCCGTAGTGCCTGTCCGACACCGCGCGCTCGAACCGCTCGAAGATCTGCCCCTGGCGCGCCGGGTCGATCCCGATCCCGTGGTCCTGCACCGAGAGCCGCGCCGTCCCCGCCTCCTCGCCGATGGAGATCTCCACGGGCTTGCCGGCCCCGAACTTGATCGCGTTGGCGAGCAGGTTCGAGACGATCTGGTCCACGCGGGAACCATCCCAGAGGCCCACGACCCGGCCGCACTCCCGCAGCGACACCGAACACCCGGCGCGCGCCAGATCCAGCTTGAACCGCGCGAGCACGTCGCGGACGACCTCCCCGAGGTCGACCTCCGCCACATCGAGCCTCAGCCGAGCCGCGTTGATCCGCGAGACGTCCAGCAGCTCGCTGTTCAGGCGGGTCAGGCGCGCCGCCTGCCGCAGCGCGCGGTCGACCTGCCGGCCCATGGCCTGCGGGTCCCAGGAGCGGCCCGCTCGGAGGGCCCGTTCCATGGCCTCGAGCGTGAGCGTGAGCGACGTCATCGGCGTGTTGAGCTCGTGCGTCGCCACGGTCAGGAACTCGTCCCGCGTGCGCACCGCCTCCTGCGCGGCGCTGTAGAGCCGGGCGTTGTCGATCGCTATCGCGGCCCGGCGCGCCACCTCCTGCACGAGCGCGAGATCGGCGTCCCCGTAGCGGCGCTCCGGCGCGGACGAGACGACGGTCAGCATCCCGATCCGCTGTCCCCGCGCCACGAGCGGCACGATGACGGAGCTCCGCGTCCCGAGCTCGCGGATGAGCCTCGCGTGCCCGTCGTCCTCGGCGTGTCTCCGGATGATGTCATCGGAGATCTCGGGGAGCAGGAGGGGCCCACCGTCCCGCCAGGCGCGGGCCGACGGGTGGGGCGAGTGCCGGTCAGCAGGGTATCGCCGTCGCAGCTCCTCGAGCAGCGGCTCCTTCGCTGGATCCTTGTGGGCCCAGAAAGCTCGCCGGGCCTCCCCGCCTTCTGCAAAGTCGATGACGCACCAGTCGCAGAACGATCGCACCGACAGCCGCGCGAGGCGCGACAGCGCCTCTCCGTGATCGAGCGACGCGGAGATGATCTCCCCGGCCTCGGCCAGGAAGGCTGCGCGCCGCTCCGCTGCCTCGGCCGTGGTCCGCGCGGACTGCTCCTTGGAGAGCAGCCGCGCGTTCTCCAGCGAGATCGCCGCCTGCGTGGCCAGGAGCGAGAGGGCGGTGAGCCGTTCCAGCGTGAATGCGCCGGAGAGAAGGTCGTTCTCGAGGTAGAGCAGGCCCGCCACCTCGGACCGCCTCAGGATAGGCGCGCAGAGGAGTGATCTTGGCCTGTTCCGCGCGAAGTACTCGTCTCCCGAGAACTTGCCCGCGTCCGCGGCCGCGTCGTGCAGAATGACGCGCTCCTTCGTCCGTTGTACGTAGCGGACGAGCGACATCGGGACGCGCCGCGAGACCTCCTCCGTCGAACGCGAGAGGACGGTCGTCGCCGCCCCGCGCTCTTCGAGGGTGGCCTCGGCTTCGATGGAGAGGCGCTCGCCCTGAGCCACGACGAGGCAAGCTCTCTGCGCGCCGCCCTGCTCGAGGACGACCGTGAGCAGCGTACACAGGAGCTTGTCGAGGACGATGTCGCTCGAGATGGCCTGCGATGCCTTGAGCACCGAGAGCAGGTCGAGCTCCTCGGACCGCGCGGCGAAGGAGGCGGACTGGGCGAGCGTCCTCGCCTCCCAGAGAGGCGGATTCCGCTGATCGATCTGCTTGACCTTACCATCCGCCCCCCAGCGTGCGTAGCGGGCGCGGGCGTCGCGGAGGTACGTCGCGGCGAACGCGTCGAACCCCCGCGCCCGGTAGAACCTCGACGCGATCTCGTACGCGAGCGCCTCGTTGTGGACAAAGCCGTTCTCACGCGCAGCGCGGATCGCCTCCTCGTAGAGGAGCTCGGCGTCGAGCGTCCGGCCCTCGACGCGCGCGATCTCTGCACCGACCAGCGCGGCGCGGCTGCCGAAATTCTCAGGGCAGCTCGAAGCCCAGACCTCGAGCTGCTCGTGGTGGGCGGCGAGCGCCGCGAGGTGCTGGCGCCGCTCGTCGTTCGACGCGGGTGCCACCTCGCAGCACGCCGCCCGCGCGAGCGCGCCATAGAAATGGTAGTCGGTCACGTGGAGGAACGACTGCACCGCCCAGAGGAGCCGCTCCACCTTCATCGCCACGGCGAGGGCAGAAGCGTAGTCGCCGGCGTGAAAGTGCGCCTGGAGCCTGCAGATCCAGTACCAGCAGGCGGCTACCGAGAGGCGCGGATCGCTCTCCAGGTGCTGCTCGAACCTGGCCTCGTCGAAGCTCACGTCGTTGAAGGAGGAGAAGCTGGGCGTCAGACCGCGGAGGCACCGGACGAGCTGCAGCTGCGCGATGATGCAATCGATGATGAGACCGAACCTCGCCTTCCGTACGAACGCGAGCGAGCTCTCGGCTTCGCGCTGCACGTCGCCGAGCGGCTCCGCCTTCGCGAGCAGGATCACGAGAGAGGCATTGCGGGCAAAGGCTGCGAAGGTGAGGTCACCGGTCTCGCTCGCCATGTCGACGACGCGCCGCATGAGCTCGATGCTGGTGCGCACGTGCCTCGTCCAGGGATTGACCAGGACCCCGAAGTCCAAGTAGACGCGGGCCTTGAAGCGGTCGAGCCCATGCTTGTCCACCAGATCGAGGCCGAGCTTCCCGAAGCGGTACCCCGCGCGGTAGTCGCCGAAGCGCGAGCCGAGGACCGCGCCGACATGGACGTAGCCGAAGCACGATCCGTCGCTGTTGCCGTGCTCGAGGCTCAGGTTCACCATGCGACCGACGAGGAGACTGTGCAGCTTCTGGTCGGTGAACAAGGCCGGCGCCTGGCCCCAGTTGAGGATGTCCATGATCGCGCGAATCGCCGGATCGGTCATCGGGGGCAAGTCCACGAGCGCCTCGATCGGCCGGCTCCCGAGCTGACCCCACAGCCGCTCGTACTCCTTTTGAACCTCCTCCTCCGTCGGGTGCGGCGACCACGCGACGCCGACGCGCCGCAGGACCTCGAGGCAGATCTCGACGGCGAGCTCGCTCCGATCCAGCGTCGTGTAGAGGTCCACGCGCACACACGCGACCGCCGCCGCGTCGACGAGGCTCCCTGCGCGGCGCGAGAGCATCGAGAGCCGCTCCTCCGCCGCCCCGAGCTCCCCGGTCAGGTACTCGCACTCGGCCCGGCGCAGCTCGAGCGCGAAGGCGAGCTCGTACTGCCGCTCCCAGCGGTCATTCTCCAGGAACGCGGCGCCGGCGACGAGATAGGTGAGCGCCGAGGCGAAGGCCGCCGACGCCATGGCGCGCCTGCCGGCGACGAGGTTGAGCCTGGCGCCTCGCTCTCGCTCCTCCCGTGACGTGATCAGCGGAGCGCCGCGGTCGAGCTGATTGACAATCTCGAAGATCTTCTCCTCGAGCTCCTCCGGCGCCGTACGCGCGGCGAGCAGCCTGCCTATCCCGAGGTGCGCCTCCGCGCGCTCGCCTTCGGGGATGAGCGAATAGGCCGCCTCCTGCACCCGATCATGGATGAATTTGTACGAGCTGGGGAGGCGCTGGACGAGCCCCGCGGAGACGGCCTCCCACAGGTCCGCGTGCGCGTCCTGCTCCGTGCGGCCGCGGACCATCGCGAGGAGGGCGACCTCCGCGGTGTTCCCCAGACAGGCGAGCTGCTGCAGCGCCCTCTGCGTGCTCGGAGAGAGCCGCACGAGCTTCCCGACCATCAGGTCGACGACGTTGTCGGTGAAGCCTTTTCCGCGGATCCTCGCCACATCCCACCGGAAGGCCTCGGCGCCCTCGTCGAACTCGATCAGCCGCTCTTCGTGCAGCGCGGAGAGGAACTGGATCGCAAAGAAGGGGTTGCCGCCTGTCTTCTCGTGGACGAGGTCCGAGAGCGGCGCGGCGGCCTCGCCGCTGCAGTGGAGCTCGTCGCTGACGAGCGCGGCGAGGTGCTCTCGGGAGAGCGGGCCGAGCGCGATGTCCGAGATGCGCGCGCCCTCCTTGCGCACCTGGTCGAGCGCCGCCATGAGCGGGTGCGAGGGGCTCACCTCGTTGTCGCGGTACGCGCCGATCACGAGAAGGTGGCGCGTCTCGGGGTGCGTCAACAGCTCGCGAAGGAGCCCGAGGCTCGCCGAATCGGTCCACTGGAGATCGTCGAGGAAGAGCGCGAGGGGGTGCTCCTGCCGGGCGAACACCCCGATGAAGTGCCGGAACACGACCCGGAACCGGTTCTGCGCCTCGGCCGGCGGGAGCTCGGGGACAGGCGGTTGCCGGCCGATGACGAGCTCGACCTGGGGGATGACCTCCACGATGAGCTGCCCGTTGCTCCCGAGCGCGCCGAGCAATCGCTGCCGGAAGGCCGCGATACGGTCCTCGCTCTCCGCGAGGATCTCGAGCACGAGCTCCCGGAACGCCTGGACGAGCGTGGAATAGGGGATGTCGCGCTTGTACTGGTCGAACTTCCCCGAAAGAAACAGGGCTCGTTCCCGGACGATCGGCTTGTAGAGCTCGTGCACCAGCGACGACTTGCCGATGCCGGAATAGCCGGAGACCAGGACGAGCTCGGGGGATCCCGTGGCCACCACGCGGTCGAACGCGCAGAGCAGCGCGGCCACATCGTCCTCGCGGCCGTAGAGCTTCTGAGGGACCTGGAAGCGACCGGAGACATCGCGCTCGGCCAGGGGAAACGGCTCGATCCTGCCGGTCGCTCGGCACTGCGTCGCGCACCGCTCGAGGTCGTGCTTGAGGCCGCGGGCGGTCTGGTAGCGATCCTCCGCCATCTTGGCCAGGAGCTTCAGGACGAGCGCCGAGAGCACCTCGGGCAGCTCAGGCACCAGCGCCGAGGGCGCCGGCGGGAGGCGCGCGACATGGCAATGCACCCACTCGAGCGGGTCCCGCGCCTCGAACGGCAGGCGCCCGGTGAGCATCTCGTAGAACGTCACGCCGAGCGCGTAGAGGTCGGCGCGGCTGTCGATCGCCCGGTTCATTCGCCCCGTCTGCTCCGGAGACAGATACGGCAACGATCCCTCGATGAGCCGCGGGGCCCCTGCCGGCGGCTGCTCGCGGGACAGGCGCGACGCGAGGCCGAGGTCGGCGAGCTTCACCTGGCCAGTGGCTGGGTTGACGAGGATGTTCTGCGGCTTGAGGTCCTTGTGGATGACGTCCCGCTCATGGATCGCCGCCACGCAAGCCGCGATGCGGACCGCGATGTCGAGGAACCGCGCGGGGTTCATGGGCGCGCCGATGAAGCGCTCGAGCGACTCGCCGCCGAAGTCCTCCAGGACGAGCGCCGGCAGCCCCTCGTGCGTCTCGAGGGCGAGCGGCGCCACGACGGCCTCGTGGCCCAGCATCTTGCCGATCGCGTACTCGTGCTTCAGGCGGTCGACGTCCTGCGGGCGGCTGCGCCTCGGGTCGAGGACCTTCAGGACCACCGGGAGGCCGTCCGCGCTCCGGACCGCGCGCATCAGGCTGACCCGCTGGCCCTCGTGAAGGGTCTCGGTGACCAGGTAAGAGGGAGCGCTCGCGTCCATGGGGAGCCCCATGCGGAAGGCCCGCCGTGGAGCGCTGGATCCTGGCGGTCTAGCAGGACATGGGGGCAGCTGTCGACTCGGGCGCGGTCGAGTCCGCGCGCCCCGCCGAGACGGCCCGACCCTACCGGCGGCGTGAGCGCGTGGCGCCCGCCGGGCGCGCCGCGCGGGCGCCCTCACCCGGGAAGGCCTCTACGCGCCGGGCTCGTCGACGTCGTCGTCTTCGTGCTCCTCGAGGTAGCGCTCGGGCGCGAGCTCCCACCGCTCCGGCGAGCGCCAGAGCTGCGACAGGAGCAGCTCGCGCATCAGCAGGATCTCCTTGGGCAGCCGGTCGTAGAGCCGCTCGAAGAGCTCCCCGTGCGAGCCGAACTCGACCTTCCACGCCTCGCGGTCGACCGCCATCAGCTGGTAGAACTGCTCCTTCGAGAAGCGGTCCATGCCCCGCCACTCGATGTCTTCGTAGCGCGGCATCCAGCCGAGCGGGCTCTCCTCCGCGAAGCCGCGGCCGTGCACGCGGTCGACGATCCACTTGAGGACGCGCATGTTCTCCCCGAAGCCCGGCCAGAGGAAGTTGCCCTGGTCGTCCTTGCGGAACCAGTTCACCGAGAAGATGCGGGGCGGATTGACGATCTGGCGCCCCATCTGCAGCCAGTGATTGAAGTAATCGCCCATGTGGTAGCCGCAGAAGGGCAGCATCGCCATCGGGTCGCGGCGCACCTGGCCGATGTTGCCGGCGGCCGCCGCCGTCATCTCCGAGCCGATCGTCGCGGCCGTGTAGACGCCGAAGCTCCAGTTGAACGACTGGACCACGAGGGGCACCGTCGTCGCGCGCCGCCCGCCGAAGACGATCGCGCTGATGGGCACCCCGTTCGGGTCGTCCCAGCGCGGATCGATCGATGGACACTGCGACGCAGGCGTCGTGAAGCGCGCGTTCGGGTGGGCCGCCTTGCGGCCGCAGTCCGGGGTCCAGTGCTTCCCCTGCCAGTCGATGAGCTCCGGCGGCGGCTCGTCGGTCATCCCTTCCCACCAGACGTCGCCGTCGGGCGTGAGCCCCACGTTGGTGAAGATCGTCCCCTTCCGGATGGTCGCCATCGCGTTCGCGTTCGACTTGTCCGACGTCCCCGGGGCGACGCCGAAATAGCCCGCCTCGGGGTTGATCGCATAGAGCTGCCCGTCCCGCCCGGGCTTCATCCAGGCGATGTCGTCGCCCACCGTCGTGACCTTCCAGCCCGCGAACGCCTTCGGCGGGATGAGCATGGCGAAGTTCGTCTTCCCGCACGCGCTCGGGAAGGCCGCGGCCACATACGTCTTCTCGCCCTTCGGCGACTCGACCCCCAGGATCAGCATGTGCTCCGCGAGCCACCCCTGCTCCCTGCCGAGGACCGAGGCGATGCGCAGCGCGAAGCACTTCTTGCCGAGCAGCGCATTGCCGCCATAGCCGCTCCCGTAGGACCAGATCAGCCGCTCTCCCGGGAAGTGGACGATGTACTTGTGCTCGGCGTTGCACGGCCACGGCACGTCGGCCTGTCCCGGGGCGAGGGGCATGCCGACCGAGTGCAGGCAGGGGACGAAATCGCCGTCTCCGAGCGCATCGAGCACCTTGCGCCCCATGCGCGTCATGATGCGCATGCTCGCGGCGACGTACGGCGAGTCGCTGAGCTCCACGCCGATGTGCGAGTAAGGCGAGCCGATCGGGCCCATGCTGAACGGGATGACGTAGAGCGTGCGGCCCCGCATCGACCCGGCGAAGAGCCGGCGCAGCGTGGCCTTCATCTCCTGCGGCTCGGCCCAGTTGTTGGTGGGGCCGGCGTCCTGCTTTCGCCGGCTACAGATGAACGTGCGGTCTTCGACCCGCGCGACGTCGCTCGGGTCCGAGCGCGCGAGGTAGCTGTCCGGGCGCTTCTCCGGGTTCAGACGGATGAGCGTGCCCGCCTTGACCATCTGGTCGCACAGCGCGTCGTACTCCTCCTTCGAGCCGTCGCACACGTGCACGTTGTCCGGCTGGCACAACGCGACGACCTCGGCGATCCATTGCCTGAGCTTCTCGTTCGCGATCTTCGCCCGCAGGCCGGGGATCGACACCGGCGGCGGCGGCTCCGAGTGGAACGAGCTCTGGCTGTTCTGGCTGGCTGCTACGGACACTTGCGTACCCTCCTGGCTCTCTGGGTCGAACGCGCTCTGCAAAGCGCAGGCCCTGCCCGCCCTCGACGCCAATTCTGGCCGAAATGCGGCCGGAAGGCTGCCCTGATTCTTCCTGAGCCCGATCGCTACAGCAGGGCTGCGCGCATCAGGTGCGCCCGGGGGGCGAGCCCTGCGCCGCGCGCTGGGTCGTCGATCCGCCCGAAACCCGCCCGGAATCCGCCCAGAGGTTGGCCCCGAGGGCTGCCTCGCGGGCAGCCGCGCCGCCCGCCGATGCCCCCGGTGCCTGCGCGCCGGTGCTCACCATGGCCACGCCACGTACAGCGGTTCCCGCGCGAACGCCTCCCGGGCGCGACGCCCCTTCTCCGAGAGGAACAGCATCATCCTGAGCTCCTTGTACACGGAGTGGCGCTCCGGCGTGCCGATGCGCGTGATCGCGCCGGGCGGCGCTTCCCAGCCGCATCCGGCGTAGAAGCGCTCGAGGCTGGGGTTGCAGAAGAGCGCGGCGACATCGGCGTCGCTGTCCTGGAGGAAGCGCGTCGCCATCTCCACGACCTGCCTCCCGTGGCCTTCGCCCCGGTAGGGCGGGAATGTGAAGACGTTGCCCAGGCCATAGACGACGTGCTCCTCCCCCGCGTGCGGCAGCGAGAGGCGCATCACCGAAGCGTAGCTGAGCAGCACCTCCTCCTCGCTGATCGTGAAGTGGACCGTGCCCATGTCGGGCGGATACGTGTGCTTGAGCAGCCGGAGTGGACCGGTGAATATCGACGGCCACGCCACCCGCATGAACGACACGGCCTGCCACCGGAAGGAGTCGGGGAGCTCGTCTCGATGGTAAATATGCTTTTCCTGCATGGGTCTCTGGGCCCTGCTCGCTCCACCGCGCTCCGGCGAGCGCGGTCCGTCCACGCGCTTCGTCCATGCGTCCCATGGACGAGGCGCGCTGTACCTCGGGCGCATTCGTGAACGGGTGAAGGAGCTGAAGGAGCTGAAGGAGCTGAAGGAGCTCCGAGATATATCCCGGCGGCGACGCGCCGTCACGCTGGGCGCGAACGCCGTCGCGCGGGCGCGGCTCCCGCTGGCTGCGCCAGCGCTTTCCGACGGAGCGACGTGAAAAGCGACGTGAAAGACGCAAGACGCCGGCAGCCTGCCGTGGCTCGGCCCGCGGGGACGTTGACAAGGGTAACCGGCTTTGCTCCTATACCCAGTCCGCTCGGAGCATCGCGCGCCCCTGAGGACGGCCGGTAACATGGTGGGCACGGGTCAAGACACCTCGGACGCGGAGCCGACCCAGGCGGCGATCATGGGCAAGTACCGCCTGATCGCGAAGCTCGGCCGGGGCGGGATGGGCGACGTGTTCCTGGCGATCGCGCGCGGGCCGGGGTCCTTCAACAAGCTCGTCGTTGTCAAGCGCCATCGCGGCGTGGGCGGAGCGGGCGGAGACGGCGAGAAGGTCGTCGCCATGTTCCTGGACGAGGCGAAGCTGTCCGCCCGCCTCAACCATCCCAACATCGTCCAGACCTACGAGGTCGATCACGACGACGCCGGCTACTTCACCGTGATGGAGTACCTGGAGGGCCAGCCGCTCAGCGCGATCATGAGGGCGGTGGCCGAGGGGGTGCCGGGCGGGGCGGGCTTCACGCGCGGCGTCTGGGTCAGGATCGTGGCCGACCTCTTGAGCGGCCTCCATTACGCGCACGAGCTCCGCGATTACGACGGCGCGCCGCTCGGCATCGTCCACCGCGACGTCTCCCCGCACAACATCTTCGTCACGTACGACGGCGCGGTGAAGCTGCTCGATTTCGGCATCGCCAAGGCGTCCATCAACACCGACCTCACCGAGACCGGGAAGCTGAAGGGCAAGACGTCGTACATGGCGCCGGAGCAGGCCGTCGGCAGCGGGTCGACCGATCGGCGGGCCGACATCTTCGTCGCGGGGATCGTGCTCTGGGAGCTCCTCGCGCGGGAGCGGCTCTTCGGGGGCGACGCCGTGAGCGCGCTCTGGAAGCTGGCGGCCGTGGACGAGATCCCGCGGCCCTCGCTCCTCCGGCCGGACGTCCCCCCGGCCCTCGACGCCATCGTGGCGCGGGCGCTCGACCGCGATCCGGCGAAGCGGTTCGCGACCGCGCAGGAGATGCGCGCGGCGCTCGAGGACTACCTGCGCGCGGCGGGCGAGGACGTCGGGTCCGACGAGATCGGCGCGAGCATGCTGGGGGTGTTCGCGGAGCGCCGGGCGAGCATGCAGCGGCAGGTCCAGGCGTACCTCGAGCAGAGCGCGCAGGGCGTGGACCGCCCGAGCGTGCCCGTCGAGCCCCGCCTCTCTCGCGTGAGCCATTTCGAGGGCGCAGAAGGAAGGCGCATTCAGCCCGTGATCGCCCTCGACGAGGAGCTCGGGCAGAGGACCTCGGGGACGCCGGGCCCCGGGCGCTCCGCCTCGGACTCGACGAGCCTGAAGTCGAACCTCCGCACGGCCGCCGGGCCTCAGCAGCGCAGCTACTGGATCGGGGCGCTCGGCGCGGCCGTGCTGGTCGCGGCGGCGGCGTTCTCGACGCGCCGCCATGGTGGGCAGGCGCCCGCTGCCGGCTCCGCCGCGGCCGTTCTCGTCGAGCCGGACGCCGGCGCTCGCTGCACCGGGGTGCTCCGCGTCCGGATCACGACGGGCGACACGGGGACGGCCACCGACATCTCGCCGCCCTACAACTACGGGGTCTACGACTACCTGCGTCACCTCAACGACAGTCAGGGAGGGCTCCGGGGCTGTCCCATCGACGTCGACATGAAGGACGCGCAGTACGACCCCGCCAAGACGGAGGAGGTCATCGAGGCGTGGCGGCGGCAGCCCGGGTGGAGCGAGGTCTCCACGCTGTTCGTGTTCGGCACCGGGCCGACGACCCGTGTGGCCCCGAGGCTCACGGAGGAGAAGAAGCTCATCATTCCCGGCTCGTACGCCGGCTCGCTCGCCACGCCGGTGCCGATCTCGGCGGACGTGTCCCATGCCGAGTTCAACGCCCTGGGCCAGAGCGCCTCCGCGACAGAGCACAAGACGAGCCCTGGATATCCCTACATCTTCTTTCCGGCCACGGACTACTCGACAGCGATCCGCATCGGCATCAAGGCCGCCTGGAAGATCGCGCCCGGGCGCATCGCGATGGTGCACGACACGATAGACAAGTGTCTTTACTGCGTCGATCCGCTCACCGCGGGCAAGGCGTACGTGGAGGAGCTGCCCGGGATGCTGCTCGGCGAGGATCTGATCGTCCCGCAGACGTCGTCCCTCGAGGATGAGGGGCGCATCGTCGACGCGGTGATCGGCTATGTGAAGCGGGAGATCGAGAAGAAGCGAGCGGACCCGTCGTATGTGCCGGCGAGCTGGTTCTGGGCCGGCAACAGCGTCCTCTCCTCGTCCTTCGTCGGGAAGGGCGCGGCCGCGGCGCAGAAGCTCATCCAGCAGGCGTTCCCGGGGCCGGAGAAGAACCGCTGGCAGCTGCGCGTGATGGCGAACAACTGGGGCATCGGCGAGAGGACCTTGGCGATCTGCGGCGCCGGCTGCGCGGGGATCTTCTATGGGCTGTTCCCGGTGCCCGTCTACGGCGACACCCAGCACTCGAGCGGGATGGCGGAGATGCTGCGGATCCACAGGGCCTACCGGGAGAAGGACGGCCACCCGCTGGAGCTGTACCAGGACCAGCCGTACGTCCAGGGCCACGCCGCGGCGCTCATGTGGCGCGAGGCCGTCGAGCGGGCCGTCGACGCCGGCCGCACGCACCCGACCGGAGAGGACCTGAAGGCCGCGCTCGAGGGCTTCCAGAACGTGGTGCTCGACGGGATGACGGCGGGGCCGATCTCGTTCAGCGCGACCGACCATCGGCCGCAGGCGAACGAGTCGGTGTACACGATCGGGGGCGCGGACGGGGGCGGGGTCGGGTTTCGGTTCGTCGATCACTGCTCGATCGAGCTCGATGCGAAGTGGCTCGGGTACTGAGAATGGTGCACCCAGAGCGGGCGTCTGACGTTGCCTGAAGGACGAATTCGATAACACACGGCTGAATGCGCCGAACAAAACCTCCTGTCGCCAGGCAGTCGAGGGATCAGTGCACGAATCCCGCCGCCCATCGGTCACCAACGTGAACGTGGTCGTAGTCGTGAACGTTCACGTTGGTGAGCGATGGTGGGGGCGGGCGTCGTGGCCTGAGCGCGAGCGAACGAGCTTGGTGAATACCGATGCCCTCGTCCGCCTGGATCGGTCCGGTGTTGTTCGGCGCGCTACGTCGGCCCGGAGATCCGCCAGAACCCGATCCTCGCGGCCCCCGCCAGATCCGGCCCAACCGGCCCCTTCCCCCAGAAATGATCATCGTAGTTGGGCACCGTCCACCCCTGCCCGTACGCCCCCATCACCGCGTAGATCACCTCGTCGTCCGGCTGGACCTCGATCGCCGTCGTCACCCACGCCTGCCGCACCGGCGCCGGGCTCGCGTCGTCGAGCAGGTAGCGCGCGAACATCGATCCTTCGGTCGTGTCGTCGAACGACTCCGTTGCATAGCCGAGCAAGAGGTGCAGCCCATCGAACGCGCCCGCCCACCGGTAGCGCCACGCGCCACCGTCGTCCTGGAGCGGGCCGCAGGCGGCCACCACCATCCACTCCAGGTTGGCGTTGCCCCAGCGAGCGTCGCTGAAATGGAGGACCCGGTCGTTCATCGCGCTGCAGAACATGAACCCGACGCCGTTCGCGTGCCCCGTGTAGAACGTGAGATCCACCGAATCCGCGAACGACGCGTCCTGGCCGCCCAGCGCCGGATCCTTGAAATCGACCTCCCACGCGCGCTGATCGCCCCAGTTGAAGCGAGAGTCGATGCCCCCCTCCCGGAAGCTCTTCATCAGCCCATCGACGTTCGCCGCCGAGTGATCCAGGCCGCCGCAGAGCCCGACCCACTCGGCGCCGACCGCCGCGCGGCCATCGTCGACCGGCGGCGGGAGCGGCGGGCGCGCCGCGCCGAGCCCCGCCGACGCGCGGCCGAACGAGAGCCGCTGCGCCGCCGTCGCGACCAGACCGTCGGCGTCCGTGACATAGAGCGAGAGCGTCTCCGTCTCCCCGCGCTCCCCGCGAAGGCCAGAGACGCCAGACACCTTCACCCGCGCGCCGCCTTCGCGCCCTTCGCGCCCTTCGTCGACCACGTCGAGCCCGTCGAGCGAGCGCGCCGACGATACCCACCTGTACGTGTATGGAGCAGTACCTCCGGTGACGCTCGCCTCCGCGAGCGCGGTCGCGCCGTCCACACGCACCGAGATCTCGGCCCTCGGAGCGTCTATGACGGCCGGCACGATCCGCTTGCGGACGTCCACCACCTCCCCGCCGACCGTCCGCCGTGCGCTGCACACATAATGGGGCAGGATCCGCCGTACCTCGCGGGAGAGCGGCGGCGCGTAATAAACGAGCTCCGGCTCGGCCGCGATCACCGCGCCGCCGCCCAGCGCGCCGGCGCACAGCGCGGGGGCCTCGGAGGCCGGGACGATCGCGACGTCCTCCCCTCGCGCGAGCTCGCGCCGCGCGTAGATCAGGTGCGTCACGGCGCCCTCGCCGTCGAACGTCACCCGGACCTTGGCCCCGGGGCCGATCAGCCGGATCCCCTCGAGCTCGTCGCGAAAGCTCACCTGCGTGTCGAGCTCGGCCCGCGCCACAGTTCGCCCCTCCGCGTCGACCGCCTCGAGCAGCGAGTGGCCGACGGCGATGTCGCTCCCGGCCGGCAGGCCCGCGGCGTCCAGCGCGGCCCACGCCCGCGCCGCCGCGTCCGGCTCCGGCAGGACGCGCAGCGCCGCGAGCGCCTCGAAATCCAGGGCGTCGTCGCCCGCCGACGTCTCGAAGCCACGCTCGTCGCGGAACCCAGGCACGGGCGGCGCGTCGGCCTTCCTCGTGGGCAAGCGCTGGAATCGCGCGCCGTCGAGGTAGCGAATCGCGCCGTCGGCCACGAGCACGCCAGCGCCTCCCCGCGCGGGATCCTCCGCGAGCCCGAGCGCGCCGGCGAGCGCCGACGCCCGCGCGACGTCGGCGCCGCCGCCGATCACGCGGTATGCGGGCAGGGATCGCGTCTCCCTGACAGGCGACCCCGCGGCGGGCGACGCCGCGCGGAACACGCCGCGATCGGCGCTCTCCGGGAGATCCTCGCGGGCGTCGCGGCCGCCGCACCCGGCGACGCCGAGGGTCACGAGGAGAAAGACGCCCAACACCCCATCCGGTGATCTCTTCATCAAAGTCCCCCTTTCCCTGCGGCCACGGCGAGGCTCGGCGCGCAACTCCGCACGAGCGATCTCGCAGGGAGCCTCCGCGCGGCGCTCGCGGCCCCGCGACGCGAGCACCACGCATTGCACGACCCAAGCCACCTCGGCCGCGCCGCTCCGCGGCGCGACTCCCCGCGCTCTCGGCCGAGATTGACCGCCTCGCGTCCGGCTCCTAGGCTGCCGCGCATTCCATGACAGCGCACACGAAGGACGGAGAGAGCGCGCCCGGCGCCGGCGATCGGACGCTCGAAGGGACAGCGGATCCCGGCGCGCGCCTGTTCCTCGACTTTCTCTCCTCGATCCGCCCCCGCGTCGACGCCGCGCTCGATCAGCGCTGGCGCGACAAGGCGGCCTCCGTGCAGCGCTACGGCCGCGAGGTCGAGGCCATGGTCTCCGAGGCGCGGAGCCTCACCCTGCGCGGCGGCAAGCGGTTCCGCGCGGGGCTGCTCGTCGCCGCCTACCAGGGCGTCGCGCCGGACGCGCCGCTCGGCCCCGCGATCGACGCCGGCGTCGCGCTCGAGCTGCTCCAGACGTACCTGCTCATCCAGGACGACTGGATCGACGGCGACACCGTCCGGCGCGGAGACCGCACCGCCCACGTCGCGCTGACGGAGACGCTCGGCGATCCGCACCTCGGGGCGTCATCCGCGATCCTCGCGGGCGACCTCACCTGGAGCTTCGCGCTGAGCACGCTCGCGGGCGCGGACACGCCGCCGGCGACGACGCTCGCGGCCGTCCGGCTGTTCTGCGAGATGCACGAGGACGTCGTGATCGGGCAGCACCTTGACGTTGTCGGCCGGGCCGAGGACGTCGAGCAGATGCACGCGCTCAAGACCGGCAGCTACACGGTGCGCGGCCCGCTCGCGCTCGGCGCCACGCTGGCCGGCGCGCCGGCCGAGACCGTGGCGGCGCTCGAGCGGTTCGCGGCGCCCGTGGGCGTCGCCTTCCAGCTGCGCGACGACCTCCTCGGCACCTTCGGGAGCGCCGCCGCGACCGGCAAGCCGGTCGGCAACGACCTGCGCGCCGGCAAGCGCACCGCCGTGCTGGCCGCGGCCGAGGGGCGCCTCGACGCCGCGGGCCGGAGCGCCGTCGAGCGCGCGCTCGGCCGCAAGGAAGCGAGCGACGACGCCGTGGCGGCCGCGACGCTCGCGCTCGAGGCGTGCGGCGCGCGGCGCGCGGTCGAGGAGCGGCTCTCCGCCCTGTGCGGCGAGGCCGAGGTCCTCGCGCGCTCGCTGCCCGTGAGCGCATCGGCGCGGCAGATCCTGTGCGGGGCCGCGAGCGCGCTCCGGTGGACCGGCGCATGACCGAGGCGCTCGGCGAGGCGTCCGGCAAGGTCATCCTGCTCGGCGAGCACGCCGTCGTGTACGGGGCGCCCGCGCTCGCCGCCGGCATCGAGCGCGGCGCCCGCGCGCGGGCAACCCGCTGCTCCGGCGCGAGCGCCCTCCGGCTGGGCGGGCGCGAGCTCCGCGCGGCGCCGGCCGAGGAGGACGTCGCGCGGGCGTTCGCGGCGCTCCTCGGGGCGCTGCCCGACGTCGGCCCGGTGCGCGTCGAGGCCGAGAGCGATCTGCCGCCCGGCGGCGGCCTGGGCAGCTCGGCGGCGCTCGGGGTCGCGATCGCCCGGTCGGTGGCCGCGCTCGCACGCACGCCCGCGGCCGCCGCGCGGACCGCGTCCGAAAGCGCAACCGCCGTGCACACCGCGGCCGACGCCGCCGCCGTGACCGACGCCGCCGCCGCCTGGGAGCGCGTGTTCCACGGCAACCCGTCGGGCATCGACACGACGGCCGCGGCCCGCGGCGGCTGCTTCCGCTTCACCCGGGCGCACGGCGCCACCTCCGTCGCCCCGCGCGACGACCTGTGGCTCTGCGTGGGCTCGACCGGGGTGTCGTCGTCCACGCGCAGCATGGTCGAGCTCGTGGCGAGGCTCTTCGAGCGCAAGCCCACGCTGGCCGCGACGTCCATCGCGGGCATCACCGCGCTCGTCGAGAACGCGGCCCTCGCGATCGAGGCGGGCGACGCGGTCGCGCTCGGCCGGCTGATGGACCTGAACCAGATGCTCCTCGCCGGCATGTTCGTCTCGACCGAGGCGATCGAGGCCCTGTGCAAGCTCGCGCGCGAGGCCGGCGCGCTCGGCGCCAAGCTCACCGGCGCCGGCGGCGGCGGCTCGGTCATCGCGCTGCTCCCGCCGCCTCCACCGGGCGACGGCGGGGCGGAGGCGTCGAACGGCGCCGCGGACCGCGTGCTCGCCGCCTGGCGCGACGCGGGGTACAGCGGCTTCGTCACCCGGGTGAAGGCGGGCGTGACGAGGACGGAGCCACAGGAGCAAGCATGAGCGTCGTGAGCCGGGCGACCGCGATCGCCCATCCGAACATCGCCCTCGCGAAGTACTGGGGCAAGCGGGCCGATGGCCACAACCTGCCCGCCGTCCCGAGCCTCTCGGTGACGCTCGCCGGGATGGCGACGACGACCGAGGTCGCCTTCGACGCGTCGCTCGACCGCGACGAGCTCCACCTCGGCGGCGCGGCCTTGCCGCCGGACGCGGAGCCGACGCGCCGGGTCGCAGGGCTCCTCGACCGGGTCCGCGCCGCCTCGGGGCGGCGCGAGCGCGCCCGCGTGGTCAGCCGGAACGACTTCCCCACCGCGGCGGGCCTCGCCTCGAGCGCGTCGGCGTTCGCCGCGCTCGCGCTCGCCGCGAGCGCCGCCGCGGGCCTGCCCACCGCGCCCGCGCTGGTGAGCGATCTCGCGAGGAAGACCTCGGTCTCGGCCGCGCGGTCCGCGTTCGGCGGCTTCGTCGAGCTCCGCGCCGGCCGCCCCGGGGACGAGGCGCTCGCCGCGACGCCGCTCGCGCCCGAGGACCACTGGCCGCTCGCGGTCGTGATCGCGGTGACGCGCGAGGGCCCGAAGGACGTGGGCTCCAGCGACGGCATGCGGCACACCGCGATGACGAGCCCGTACTTCCCCGCGTGGGTGGACGCGGCGCCGTCGCTCTTCGACGCGGTCCGCGCCGCGGTCCTCGCGCGCGACCTCGCCGCGCTCGGCGCCGCGGCCGAGGCGAGCGCCCTGTGCATGCACGCCTCGAGCATCGCCGCCTCGCCGGGCCTGCTCTACTGGACCGGCGCCACCGTCGAGGTGATCGCCGCGGTGCGGAGGCTCCGCGCCCAGGGGACGCCGGCGTTCTTCACCATCGACGCCGGCCCGCACGTGAAGGTCTTCACGACGCCCGAGGCGCAGGCCGCCGTGGGCGCGGCGCTGCTCGCCGTCCCTGGCGTCCTCCGCACCATCACGGCGATCCCCGGCGGCGGAGCCCGCCTCGCGCCCTCGTCCGGGGGCGCGTGATCGTCCGGGCGCCTGGCAAGCTGGTCCTCTCGGGCGCCTACGCCGTGCTCGAGGGCGCGCCCGCGCTGGTGGCCGCCGTCGATCGGTACGTCCTCGCCGACCCGGCGCGACCCGCCGCGCTCGTCACCGAGGAGGTCCAGGCCGCGATCGACGCGGGCGCGCTCGACGTGGCGGCGTGGTTCGACGCGTCCGCGCTCCGCTCGGCGGAGCCGGAGCCGCCTCTGGCCTCGCCGGGCGCGCCGCCCCGCGAGGCGAGCCGCAAGCTGGGCCTCGGATCGAGCGCCGCCATCCTCGTCGCGACGCTCGCCGCGCGCGCCGCGGCGGCCTCGGAAGCGCGGGCGGCGCCGGCCGGCCAGCGCGCGCCCGCGTGGGACCCCCGCGCGCTCTTCCTCGACGCGCTCGCGGCGCACCGGCGCGCGCAGGGCGGCGGCAGCGGCGTGGACGTCGCGGCGAGCGTCTACGGCGGCGTGCTCTGCTGCCGGCTCGGGCCTGGCGGCGAGCTCGACGTGGCGCCGCACACCCTGCCGGGCGGCCTCGTCATCGAGGTCTTCGCCAGCGACGCCTCGGCGCGCACGAGCGCCATGCTCGAGCGCGTGCGCGCGCTCGCCGCCCGCGAGCCGGAGGCGCACCGCGCGCTGCTCGGCGCGGCCGCCGAGGGGGCGCGCGCCGCGGCCTTTGCCGCGGACGCCCGCGCGCTCGTGGCCGCGCTGGATCGGCAGGTCGACGCGCTCGCCGAGCTCGGCGACCGTTCGGGCGCGCCGATCGTCACCCCCGCGCTCAGGCGCCTCCGCCCCGCCGCGGCCGCCGAGGGAGCAGCGATCACGCCGAGCGGCGCGGGCGGAGGTGACGTCTCCCTCTTCGTCGGCGGCGCGCCGCCCTCGACGGCATGGCTTGCCGCGGCGCGTGAAGCCGGCCTCGAGCGCGTGCCGATGTCGCTCGGCGCCCCCGGCGTCCACGTGCTGGACGCAGCCCGTCCGCTCCCCGCCTGAGCGCGTCCCCTCGCCGATCGTGCGCCGCGCGGTGCCGGAGCGCTTGGCACGGAGCCCGCTCTGCTCGCTCCCGGATCGACCGCGGCGCTGCGCTCGGGCGACGCACCGCGGTCCTTCATGAGGCCTTCGGGACGCGAACAGCAGGGAAAGCATGGACTTCGTGGAGCCGGCGATGCTGCAGCGCCGCCGTGAAAGCTTGAGTTTTCATGGTGATACCGCCTGGACGGCCGATGAGCGCGGTGGGCGCCCGGTCCTCCAAGGCGGGCTCCGCGGGCAGGAGGCTGCCGGCGCGGGCTCGGCGGGCGTGACCTGCGTTCACAGCGCGCTGAGACGCATCGGCGCGGGGGCGCGCGCAGGCGCGCCGGACCGCCGACCGTCGGTCGCGGTCCGGCCGCGGGGGGTGGTGAACGGGGTGAGGTGGCACGAGGACCACAGGACCAGGTGAGGAGGGGGGCTCCATGACGACGTGCGATCGAGAGCTTTGCCGATTGGAGGATGTGCTTGGCGCCAGCATGGCCGAGTCGAGGGCCATGCTGGCAGCGTTCGGCGTCCAGGTCGCACCGCTGCGGAGGCGCACCGCGAGCACGTACCTGGGGCGGGTGCTGGTCCACCCGTACAACCTGCTCGTCGTGGGGAGCGCGCTCCTCCTGAGCTTCATCGGCTGGAGCCCGCTGCTCCTGCTGCTCGGGCTCGGGGCGGAGCTCGTGATCCTGTGCGTCGTCCCCTGGCGCGGCTTCTTCCGGCGCAGCATCGACGCGCAGCTCGACGAGGTGGATCGGGCGGCCTGGTCGAGGGCGCGCGAGTCGTTGATCCGGCAGATGGACATCCGGCACCAGCAGGAGCTCGCACGCCTCGACCGGCTGATCGATCGCACCCGCGAGAACATCCGACGCCGCGGCGGATCGATCCCGCCCCTGCTCGACGAGGGCTTCGGCCTGAGCCGCCTCATCATGAGCTACATCCGCCTCGCGATCGCGCACAAGGCCGGCCAGGAGTCGCTCGCGATGACCAACCACGGCGAGCTCATGGACACGATCCGCTCGCTCGAGGCGGTCCGGAGCACGTCCGCGGGGCGGACCCGCGGGCTGTCCGAGCGGCGCCTCTCGATCGCCTACCGGCGCGCCGAGTGCTGGAGCCAGACCCGCGACGGGCTGGAGGTCGTGTCGCAGAAGCTCGCCACGATCCTGGAGCTCATCCAGCTCATGCACGAGCAGTCGATGACGCCCGTGGATTCGCCCGCGACGTGCGTGGAGATCGACCGGTTCATGCGCGAGCTCGACGATCTCGACAACGGCGAGAGCACGCAGCGCGAGCTCGCGGAGCTCGACATGGACATGGACAGGGCGTTCGAGCTCGAGGAGCTCGAGACCGAGCACATCCAGCACAGCCGCCCCCCGATGCGCCTCGTCGCGCGTTGATCCCGCGCGTGACGCCTTGATCCCGCCGTCGCGCCGCGTGGCGCGCTGAGGACGTGCTCGCCGTTGCGGACGCCTTCAGGGGCGTGAGAGCATCCTTACCCACCATGGGTAAGGTCACCGCCCTCCATATGGACACCATCACCGAGAAATCCGGTCACCAGATGACCGGTATGGCGGTGAGCGTGTGTCTGACCCCGGCCGCGCCCAGCCCGTTGCCGATCCCCTACCCCACCATGGGCACGGTCTCGGAGGGGATCATCGACCCGTGCATGCGCACGAAGATCGAGGGCGCGAAGATCCTCACGGTCGGCGGCTGCATGAAGGCGTGCCACGGCAACGAGCCTGGCACGCTCAAGGAGGTGGTCAGCCTCAACACCGGCGGGCCTTGCTTCCCGTGGCTCGGCGCGCCGAACGTCATCATCGAGCTCGGCATGGCCGGCATCACCGGCAGCATGGGCCAGATGAACAAGAGCATCACCGTCGGCGCCGGCGCCAGCGCGAGCGGCGCAGGCGGCGGCGGCGGCGGCGGAGGGGGCGGCGGCGGCGGCGCCGGGGGCCCGCCCGGGGGCAGCCCGCAAGGCGGCGGCAACGGCGGCGGAGGCGGCGGCGGGAGCAACAGCGGCGCCGCGCCGCCGAGCCCCCCGGCGCCGCCGGGCGCCGAGGGCCAGGCGGCCGCGGGCCATCCGATCGATGTCGTGACCGGGACGCTGTTCACGATCCCGGCGGCCGACTTCACGCTCACCGGGTTCCTCTGGGTCCAGTGGATCCGCACTTACAGCACCTCGGCCGTGCGCCACCGCTGCGGCCTCGGGTGGGGCTGGTCGCACAGCCTCGCCTGGCGCGCCGAGCGCAACGGCGATCACCTCGTCCTCGTCGACGACCAGCAGCGCCGCACCGAGATGCGGCTGCCCGCGGCCGGTGAAGCGCTGCTCCTCCCCCACGGCCGGAAGGTGCACCTCGACGGGGACGCGATCGTCGTCGACCTCGGCGACGACCTCGTGCGGGTCCTCCGGCCCACCGCGGATCCGCGGGCGTACGCGCTCGCCGAGCTGCGCGACGCCTTCGGCAACGCGGCCACGATCGAGTGGGATCAGGACGAGGTCGTTGCGATCACCGACTCGGTCGGCCGCCGCGCGGAGGTCTCCCGCGACGGGAACCTGCGCATCTGGTCCGTCGCCGTCGCGGATGAGGGCGGCAAGGAGCACCGCCGGCGCCTCGTGACCTACGAGCTCGACGGGCGCGGAGACCTCGTCCGGGTGATCGACGTGGGCGGCGCGGAGACCCGGTTCAGCTACGACGACGAGCACTACCTGCGCTCGGAGACGCGGGCCGACGGCGTCGTCTTCCATTTCGTGTACCAGGACGCGGGCGGCGAGCGGCGCTGCGTGGAGACCTGGGGTGAGCTGCCCGGCGGCGACCTCCTCGCCGCGCTCGGCGCCCCCGAGGCGCACGTGGCCGGCGGTCCCCGCGGCATCTTCCACACGCGCGTCGCGTACGGGCCCGAGCCTCACCAGACGACGGTGACGGACGCGCTCGGCCATGTGCATCGCTACCAGGGCAACGCGCTCGGGCTCGTCGAGCGCTACGTCGACCCGCGCGGCTACGCCATGCTGTTCACGTACGACGGGGTCGGGCGCCTCATCGCCGTCACCGATGGCGCCGGGGCCACGCAGCGACGCCGCCACGATCTCGCCGGGCGGCTGATCTCCATCAGCGACGGCGGCGGCACGGTCCGGTACCAGACGGACGAGGAGCGGCAGGGCGTCACCACCATCGCCCCGAACGGCCACCGCTCCACCGAGCGGCGCAGCCGGGGGCGCGCCGTCGAGATCGAGGACGCGCGCGGCAAGACGACGGCCGAGTACGACGCGCGCGGCAAGAACACGAAGATCACGTACCCGAGCGGCCTCGTCGACACGCTCGAGTACGACGCGCACGGCAACCTCGTCCGCTACGCCCAGGGGGAGCGCGTGTGGACCTACGTGTACGATCTCCTCGGCATGCCGGTGCGCATCGAGTCGCCCGGCGGCGCGGTGACGTCGCTCCAGTACGACTCCTCGGGCAACATCGTCTGCGCCGTGGGGCCGAGCGGGCAGCGCACCGAGCACGCCTTCGACGGGCTCGGGCTGTGCACGGCGACCTCGTACCCCGGCGGCGGCCGCGCGCACTACCGCTACGTGGCCAGCGCGCTCGTCGAGCAGGTGCTGCCGGACGGCTCGCGCTGGACCATGGGCTACGACGCGCTCCTCCGGCTGAGCTGGATGCAGAACGCCGCGGGCGAGCGGCGCTCGTTCGAGTACGACGCGGTCGGCAACCTCGTCCGCGAGACGACGTTCACGGGGCTCCAGTACCGCTACGAGTACGACGGCGCGGACCGGCTCGTGTCGATCCTCCGCCCCGACGAGTCGATCGTGCGGCTCTCGCGCGACGGCGCGGGCAACGTCGTCTCGCGGGAGTACTCGTCGGGCCTCATCGAGCGCTTCGAGTACGACGCCCTGGGGCGCGTCGCGCGCGCGACGAACGGCGCCTGCACGACGGAGCTCGCGTACGACGATCGCGGCGCGATCCTGCGGGACACCCAGACGTGCGGCGGCTTCAAGTTCGTCACGAGCTACGACTACGACGAGGGCGGCCAGCTCGTGGCGCGCCGGTACTCGTCCGGCTGGCGCGTGGCGCTGGAGCACGACGCGTACGGGCGGGTCGCCGCGATGGGCGTCGGCCATCCCGACGCCGCCGAGCGCTTCGTCTTCGAGCGCGACGAGCAGGACGGCGAGCGCGCCCGCCGGCGCGACGGTGGCGTCGGCGCCATCCTGACCCGGCGCAACGCCGAAGGCTTCCCCGTGGAGATCCAGGTGGAGGGCGCGTCGGGCGACGTCGTCCGCTCCCGCGCCTACCGCTGGCACCCGGTCGGGGCGCTGGCCGCCGTGATCGACAGCGAGCGCGGCGAGCGCCGCTACGAGCTCGACGCGCACGGGCGGCCCGTGGACGTCCGCGGGCTCAGCGCGACCGAGGCCTTCTCCTACTCGCCGCACGGCACGGCGATCGCGCGGGGTGAAGCGTCGGTCGGCGCCGGCGGAAGGCCGCGCGCGGCGGGCGATCAGGTCCTGACCTGGGACCGGCTTGGCCGGCTCTCGGGCCGGGACGCGCCCGATCCACAGCGCACGTGGCGGTATGCCTTCGACGAGAACGATCGGCTGACCGAGGCCGTGCGCGGCGACGGGCTGAAGATCCAGTACATCTACGACGCGCTCGGCCGCCGCGTGGCCGAGATCGTCGGCCAGGGGAGCACGTGGTTCGGCTGGGACGGCGACAGCATCGTCGAGGAGCGCTCCTCGGGCGGGCAGGTCACGCGCCGTGTCTTCGACGCGTCAGGTCACATGCCGCTGCTCGAGTCGCAGGGCGGCGCGGGCTTCCGCCTCGTGGCGACCGACGCCGCGGGGACGCCGTGGCTCACCCTCGACGCGGCCGGCGAGATCACCGAGATCGATCTCACCACCTGGGGCGAGGTCGCCCACAAGCGCGGCGAGCCGGGCGCGCTCCGCTTCGCCGGGCAGCGCGCCGACGAGCTCACCGGCCTCCACTACAACCGGTACCGCTACTACGCGCCCGACCTGCGCGTGTTCATCTCGCCGGATCCCATCGGCCTCTCGGGCTCGCTGCAGGAGATCGGCTTCGTCCCGAACCCGACGCTCTTCATCGACCCGCTCGGGCTGCTCACGATCATCACGGCCTCGAACGATCCCAAGCTCCACAACGCGTACTACTCGCAGTACGCGGCGAAGTACCCGGGCGCGACGATCCTCAAGCCGAACCAGGTCGTGCCTGGCAGCCTCAAGGGCGAGACGGATGTCGTCGTCGACACCCACGGCTGGCCGGGCAGCGTCGAGTGGGCGGGGAAGAAGATCTCGGGGGCCCAGCTCGCGGACAAGCTGAACGCCGCCGGGTTCAACGGGAAAATGCCCGGAGCGCGCGTGGACGTCGTCACGTGCAACGGCGGGACGAAGCCGAATTTCATGGGCCGCAGCGTCGCCCAGGCGGTCGCGGACCGGACCGGCGCGACCACGTCCGGCGCGACCGCGAAGGGCGTCCCCGGCGTGGCCTCCGCCGGGGCGATGGGCAACGCGGGCGCCTCCGGCCTGGTCAGCGGAATGCCCACCGGCCTCGGATCTGGCAACGCCCCGGGCAACCTGCACGTCAACGGCGGCGGTCACCTGATCAAGGACATCAAACCGCGCTGGTACACGTTCGGGCAGTGACGGGCGGCCCGCCGCTCAGGGCGCGCCGGCGGTCGCGCCCTCAAGCGCCTCCGGCGACCCGATCCAGGCGGCGAGCCGCACCTCGTCCTGCGGCGGCGCACCCAGGACGACGACGAGGAACGGGCCGTCGCACACGAAGTAGCGCTCGTACATATCGCCGCGCCCGAGGGTGAGCGGCCCGGGCTCGGTCGGCGGGAGCGCGTCCCAGCCCAGGCGGAAGCGGACGGCGTGGAGGGCGTCTCCGATCCGGCGCCCCTCGCCGCCCGCGAGCGGCTTGCCGACGAGCTCCTCGTGCACACGGGCCGCGCACAGGTCGAGCGGGGGGATCTTCAGCGCACAGCGCCGGTCGAAAGGCTTCACGCCGAACCATCTCCCCAGCCAGCCCCTCGGCCTCCGCGCCGTCGCGACGACCTCCGCGACGGCGGCCCCGAGCGTCTCGGGGCGCGGGCACCGCGCGACAACCACGCGCTCATCCCCCTTGGCCTCGATCTCGATCACGAAGTCGTCGGGGCCGCTGTGGCGATGCACCGTCAGCTGCGCCGCGGCCCGCGACCACGTCGCGTCGTCGACGTCGTTCCAGAGCCCGAACGCAGGCAGGACGCGCTCGCCGAAGAGGACGCCTTCACGCCGGCTGGCGAAGGGCGCTGCGAACGACGGGCGCACGAACGAGAACGCGTACGCCCCGAGGGCGTCTCCGGGCGCGCTCTCCGGCAGCGCGCCCTCAGGCAGCGGCCCGAATCTGCGCGCGCCCTCCTGCGCCACCTCCCGGAGCGCTTCTGCTACGGCGCCGACGCGCGCGACCGACCAGGGCGACCCAGCGGCGCGCGGCATGGCGGACGCCTCCCCCGCTCGCTCCTCCAGAGGGAAATCCGGCGAGAAGATCAGGGTCTGGTCTGGAGCGACGGGGGACAACAGCGACGGCACGAGCACGGTCGCGCGGCTCATCGTGGGCATGAGGTCCTCTGGTCCTGGAAGGAGGCGGGTAGTATAGCGCTCTCTTCCGCCTACCCTCATCGCCGCGCCCGCGACGACCGTGGACCGAGCCATGCCGCTGCCCGATTTCCTCCCTGCGCTGCTTCGTCCGGAGCTCGCCGAGCTCCACGCCTACACCCCGGTCGCGGGGCACTTCCCTGTGCGCCTCGACGCCAACGAGAGCCCGCCGCTGCTCTCGACCGAGGCGCGGGTGGCCCTCGCGCGCGCCGCGGCGCCCGAGGACTGGGGCCGCTACCCCGACGCGCGCGCCCTCGATCTCCGCGAGGCCATCGCCGCCCACTGCGGCGCCGAGCCCGACGAGATCCTGGCCGGCGTCGGCTCCGACGAGGTGATCTCGATCGTGCTCACCGCGCTCAGCCGCCCGCGGCAGGGCGCGGACGCGGCGAGCGTCGTCACGGTCAGCCCCACCTTCGTCATGTACAAGCTGAGCGCGCGCGCGCGCGGGATGCGCGTCGTCGAGGTCCCGCTCGACGCCGGCTGGGATCTCGACGTGGCGGGCCTCGGTCGCGCCGTCGATTTCGCGCGCCCCAACGTCGTCTTCATCGCCTCGCCGAACAACCCGACGGGCGCGCTCATGTCGGAGGACCGCCTCGAGGCGGTCGTCGCCGCGGCGAGGGACGCCCTCGTGATCGTCGACGAGGCGTACATCGACTTTGCCCCGCGCGACCAGCTCGCCCTCCTGCGCAAGCACCCGAACGTCGCCGTGCTGAGGACGCTCTCGAAGATCGGCCTCGCGTCGCTGCGGATCGGCTGGCTCATCGGCGCCCGGGAGCTCGTGGCCGAGCTCGACAAGGTCCGCCAGCCCTACAACCTGCCCACCCCGTCGCAGCGCGCGGCCGCCTTCGCCCTGCGGGAGCTCGGCGGCGAGCTCCGCCGCGCCGCCGCCGCCGTGACGGCCGAGCGCGAGCGCCTCGCGGCCGGGCTCGCCGAGCTCGGCCTCTCGGTCGCGCCGAGCCACGCCAATTTTGTCTGGATCGGCACGCGCCGCCCTGCCGGCGAGGTCTTCGAGGCGCTCGCGGCGCGCGGCGTCCTCGTGCGCAGCTTCCACGCGGCGGGCGGGCGCCTCGCGCACCGGCTCCGCATCACCGTCGGCCTCCCGGAGGAGAACGATCACCTCCTCGCCGAGATCGCCGCGTGCGCGTAGCCGTGCCGCTCTCCGCCGCGCGGCGCGCGCCGCGTGTGTTCCTCGCGACGTTCGCGGAGATCGCGGCGCCCGCGGCGTTGACGGCGTTGACGGCGTTGACGGCGTTGACGGCGTTGACGGCGTTGACGTCCATTGCCGGCTGCGCCGCGCCCCGGGTCGCGCGCTCGATCGACGGCCAGATCATCGAGGGTCGTTACATCGCGGCGCACGCCTATGCGCTGTATGCGATCGGCGCCGAGGCCGAGGCGCGCGGCGATCTCGCGACGGCGCTGGAGGCGTACGAGCTGGCGGAGGACGGAGACCCCGACAGCGCGGACATCTGGACTCGTATCGGGTCCGTGCGCTGCCGGCTCGGGCGCGGGGAGGCGGCGGGCGCCGCCTTCGAGCGCGCCCGCGCGATCGAGCCCGACTACGAGCCGGCCTACCGCGAGCAGGCGCGCTGCGATCTCTCGGCGGGGCGGCTCGAGGCGGCGCTCGGGCGGATCGATCGGGCGATCCTGCTCGATCCGGATCGTGACGACGGCGCCCTGCTCCGGGCCGAGATCCTGCGGCGGCTGGGCCGCACGGACGACGCGCGCCTCGCCTTGCGGGCGCTCGTGGTGCGGCGCCCCTGGTCGACGGAGGCGTGGCGCGCGCTGCACGCGGCGGCCGTCGAGGCGGGCGATCGCGCGGTGGCCGAGCAGGCTGCGCGGCGCCTGCGGGAGCTGGCTGCGCCGGGGGCAGCCGTCCTGGGGCGGCGGATGCCGCCAGGGGGGCAGCTGGCCGAGGTCGACGAGGCGCTCGTCCTGGGCCAGCTGCGCCGCGCCCGCCGCCTGGCGCGCGACGCGGATCTGACGCCCGCCGAGGTCGCGGTGCGCGCGGCCGCGCTGGGCCGCCTCGGCGAGGCCCGCGAGCAGGCCGAGCTCGTCTCGGCGGCCGATCCGGCGAGCGCCGAGGCGCTCGTGGCGCTCGCGGTGGCGGCCGATCTGAGCGGCGATCTCGACGCGCTGACCCGGGCCTGCGACGCCCTCGACCTGTCCGCGGCGGCGGGCGGCCCCACGGTGGCCCCCTCGCGGCTCGCCCGGCTCCTCTTTGCCGAGCTGCTCTTCCGTCGCGTCGGCCGCGACGCCGCGCTCACCTGGCTCGGCCCGCCGCCCCCCGCGCCCGTCGCCGGGGATGCGCTGTCCCAGGAGGTCGAGCGGCGCGTCCACCGGGAACTCGCGGGCGCCGCGCCTTGATCGGCGCGGCGCGGGCGCGTGCCCCCGCCCTGTGGCTCAAGGTGAGGGCTTGGTGTGCGGCTTCTCGTTGTACTTCTTGAGGTCGAAGTTGAGCTCGAAATCGAGCGTGTTCTCGCCCTCCTTGATCTCGATCTCCCTCTTCACGTCCTGATCGATGGCCGGCAGCAGGGCGGCGGTGAGCGCCTTGCCCACGGGGATGCCCTTGATCTCGTACTTGCCGTCGAGCCCGGTCACGTCGTGTGTCGCGAACTTGAGCACGAAGACCTCGGCCTTGAGGAACGGCTTCGGCAGCTTGTCCACGAGGTGGTAGTAGCCTGGCTGCGGCGGGTAGAACTTCACCGGGTCGCCCTGCGGCACGGCGACGAGGACCGCCATGAAGGGGGCGCCCTCGAGGTTCGGCATGTACGGCTCCAGCGGATCGAGGTTCGCGACCTCGAGCCGCTGGCCATAGGACATGACCACGGTCCGCTTCGAGAACGCGCACCCGTGGATGGTCACCTTCTCCGCCTCTTCGCGTTCCGGCACGTAGCCGCTGTAGTTCACGACGGTGACGAGCGCGTCGGCGACCCCGTTCTGCTGTCCGACGCGAAACAGCCGCCCGTAGGTCGCGGCGGCCTCACCGCACTTGCCAATCGGGAAGCTGAGCCCTGTATCGGGCGGCGGGTCGCCCTTGATGGTGACGCGTCCTCGCAGCGTCCCCGTGGGCCCGCTGTACGGCGCCTGTCGCTTCGGGTTCATCACCTTCGCGACGTCCTCGGAGGTCAGCGAGAGCGCGTGCGCCTCGCCCGCCCCGGCCTGCGCGCTCGCCGCAGCGCCGGCGCTCGCGCCCCCCGCGGCCACCGGCGCAGCGCTCCCGGCCACCGGCGCAGCGCTCCCGGCCACCGGCGCCGCGCTCCCCGCCGGAGTACCGCTCCCCGCGGTCGCGCCGCTGCTCGCGTTCCCTCCCTGACACCCGAGCGCTCCGAGCAGCGCGACGCACGCCGCACGCATCCATCCATCCCCCGCTCTTCTCTGCAGCTTCTCGCCGGTTCGCATCGGCGCCGACTTTAGCAACTCGCGCGCCCCGCGCAGCACCGCGGTTTCACGGCCGAACGAAGCGCGAGCGCCTCGAGCGCCAGCACTCCGTTGCCATACGAGTTGGCAGCGCTCCTCCAGACCTGCACCCGCGTTGCCGAGCGGGGGTTCACCCGCACAGGAGACGGGCCCACATCGGCGTTTTCGGCGCGCAGGCGTACTCCAGTACGCCGAGCACCGAAAACGTCGAGGTGGGCCCGTATCCGAAGCGGGTGGGCCCCCGCTCTAACGTGACGCCAGGACCGCGCGCACGGCGATCCCGAGCGAGGTCGTCGGCCAGATGCCGAGGACCATCACGAGCACCGCGGACACCACCAGGGCCGCGTTGACGTAGCCCGAGCGCATCGGCCGCGCGATCGGAGCGCCGGGGGCCGGCTCGCGCATGTACATGTACACGAGCACCCGCAGGTAATAGTAGGCCGACAGCACGCTGTTGAGGAGCAGCGCCACCGACAGCGTGTACAGCTCCGCGCCCATCGCCGCCTTGACGATGTAGAGCTTGCCGAAGAAGCCCGCGGTCGGCGGCACGCCGGCCAGCGACAGCAGGAAGAGCGAGAACGCGAGCGCCGCCACCGGGTGCCGCTTGCCGATGCCGGAGAGGTCCTCGTAGCTCACCGCCTCGGCCCCACGGCTGCCGCAGAGGATGAGCGTCCCGAAGGCGCCGACCGTCGAGACCGTGTAGGCGAGCAGGTAGAACATCACGCTCGCCTGCGCGTCCTCGCTCGCCCGCACCGTCGCCGCCACACCCACGAGCAGGTACCCGGCGTGCGCGATGCTCGAGTACGCGAGCATCCGCTTCACCGACTCCTGCCGGCCCGCGATGAGGTTCGCGACCGTCATCGTGAGCAGCGCCATCACCGCCACGGCCGGCGGCCAGCCCGCGGCCCACGACGAGAGCGCCGGGCTACCGAACGCCCCGAGCAGCACCCGCAGGAGCGTCGCGAACGCCGCGCCCTTCACCGCGACCGCCATGAACGTCGTGGCCGGCGTCGGGGCGCCCTCGTACGCGTCCGGCGTCCACATGTGGAACGGCACCGCGCTCACCTTGAACGCGAGCCCGACGAGCACCAGCGTCGCCCCGATGAGCAGCAGCGCCGGGTTCGGCGCCGCCGCCCCCTTCGCGCCCGCGATGACCTCGCCGATCCCCGCGAGGTCGGTGTGCCCCGTCGCCCCGTAGATCAGCGCGCCGCCGTACAGCAGCAGCGCCGCCGCGAACGAGCCGAGCAGGAAGTACTTGATCGCCGCCTCGGTGCTCCGCGGCGACGTCCGGCGGAAGCCGGTCAGCGCGTACGCGCCGAGCGACATCGTCTCCAGGCCGAGGAAGAGCGTCAGCAGATCCCCCGCGCCGGCGAGGATGATCGCCCCGACCGTCGAGAAGGTCAGCAGCGGATAGAACTCCCCGCGGTCGAGCCGGTGCTCCGGGAGGTACCCCCCGGCGAGCAGCGCCGCCAGCGCGCCGCCCAGGCAGAGCACGAAGGAGAAGAACAGCGTGAACCGGTCCATGACCAGGTACGGGGCGAGCGAGTCGAACCCCTCCAGCGTCTCGGGGCCGACGAACCCGACCGCGCCCGAGAACACCGCCCCGGCGAGGAGCGTGATCGCCGTCCCGAGCGCCATGTCGGACGAGGGGCCGGAGCGGCGATCGTGCGACTCCTCGCGGCGGTGCGAGAACGCCTCCGCGAGCATCAGCAGCGCGCCGCCGAGGGAGACGACGATGAGCGGCGATACCGCTATGTACGGTCCGAGGATCATCGCGCCGCCTCCCCCGCCCGCGCCGCGAGCGCGCCGCCCGCCGCCCGATCGCGCCGAGCCTGCTCGTCGTCACCCGCCCCCGCCGCGCCCGCACCGGATCCCAGCGAGGGCGCCCCCTTCAGGAAGGCGGGGGAGAACGTGTCCTCGGGCAGGAGCTTCGCGTTCCGTTCGTCCGCGAAGAGGATCGCCTGCCCGGAGACGACCTTGAACTGGTTGTAAGTAGACAGGACCGACTCCTTCATCCGATCGAGGAAGATCGCAGGGAACAGGCCGATCACGAAGATCATGAGGATCAGGGGCGCGAGCGCCAGGCCCTCGCGGGGCGTCACGTCGGGCAGGTGCTTGTTCTTCGGGTTCGTGAGCGGCCCGAAGAACATCTTCTGCACCACGCTCAGCATGTAGACGGCGGCGAGGATGACGCCCGCCGCGGCGCCGATCGTGTGGATCCCGCTGAACGTCCCGAGGCGCTCGGAGGCGTACGTCCCCATGATGATCATGAACTCGCCGATGAACCCGTTCGTGCCGGGCACGCCGACGGAGGCGAACGTCACGATCAGGAAGAGCGTCGCGTAGACCGGCATCACCTTCGCCAGGCCGCCGAACTCCGAGACCTCCCGGGTGTGCCGGCGGTCGTAGATCACGCCGACGAGGAGGAAGAGCGCGCCGGTGGAGACGCCGTGGTTCACCATCTGGATCACCGCGCCCTGGATCCCGCTCGGCGTGACGCCGAAGAGCCCGAGCATCACGTAGCCCAGGTGGGCGACCGACGAGTACGCCACGAGGCGCTTCACGTCGGACTGCTTCCAGGCGACGAGCGCGCCGTAGATCACCCCGCCGAGGATCGCGATGCCCGCCAGGTTGGCCGCGAGGCTGGAGGCCGGGCCGGGGAAGAGGCCCATCGAGAAGCGCAGGTACGCGTACGTCCCGATCTTCAGCATCACCGCGGCCAGGATCACCGAGCCGCCGGTCGGCGCCTGCACGTGGGCGTCCGGCAGCCACGTGTGCACCGGCCACATCGGCACCTTGATGAAGAACGCGATCGAGAACGCCCAGAAGCAGAGCATCTGCGCGCCCCGGGGCAGCACGACGCGCGACAGCGCGAGGTAGTCGAACGTGTAGGCGCCCGTGAGCTTCTGGTTCGCCCACACGAGGTACACGATGCCCGCGAGCATCAGCATCGAGCCCGCCATCGTGTAGACGAAGAGCTTGATCGCCGCCTTGATCTTCTCGACGCCGCCCCAGATGCCGATCATCACGAACATCGGCACCAGCATCAGCTCCCAGAAGACGAAGAACAGGAACAGGTCGAGCGCGACGAACGCGCCGAGCATCGCCCCCTGCAGGAACAGGAGGCAGAAGCAGAGCTCCTTGATCCGGCTCTTGATCGAGCCGAACGACGCGTACGCCGCGATGGGCGCGATGAACGTCGTCAGCAGGACGAGCCAGAGGCTGATGCCGTCGATGGCGACGTGCCACCGGATGCCCAGCGACGGGATCCACTCCTTGATCGACTGGAAGTGCCAGCCCACGGTCATCGGCACGGTGAGCAGCCACAGCGAGGCGAGGAAGCCCGCGCCGAGCACGGCCAGCGTGACGCCCCGGAGCAGCGAGAGCAGCTGCCGCGGCACGAACAGCACCGCGGCGGCGCCCACGAAGGGCAGCCCGATGAGCACGTTGAGCAGCGACGGCCACTCGTCTGTCGCTCCCGCCGCCTCCGCCGCGGCGCCGGACGGCCAGAGCCACTGCACGAAGAGCACCGTGAGCGCCGCGATGAGCCCGAGGCCGGCCCGCTGCCACGGGGTGTACCCCGGGGCGGCGTGGGCCTCGCCGTGCTCGTCGCCGTGGTGGTCGTCGCCGTGGCCGCCGTGGTGATCGTCGCCGGCGTGGGCGCCGTCGGCGCCCTGCGGGAGGATCGCTCCCACGACGCCGGCGGCGAGCGCCGGCCAGTACTGCGTTACGAGGTCGAGCGCGCTCATTGCAGGCCTCTCGGCTGGATCAGGTCATGGATCTGCTCCACCGGGGTCGCCCCCGGGGGCAGCGCGGGCACGTCCGAGCCCAGCATGGTGGTCGGGCCCGCGGGGGTCTTGCGGCTCGCCGGCCTGGAGAACGAGAAGGTCTCGGTCGCCTCGCGGTCGAACGCGTTGCGCACGCGGAGGACGACGTCCTTGGTCTCGCCGGGCTCGAGCTTCACCGTGACGTCGGCCGCCTCGGAGAAGTCGCGCGCCGGCAGGCCGGGCGCCTCCCAGCGGTACCGGTAGCCGAGCCCCGGCGCCGCCGAGAGCCTCACCTCGCCGGACCGGCGCAGCTCCGCGTCATCGACGTTCGCGTCCGCGTGCGGCTTGACAAGGAACCAGCCGACGCCGGCGAGGCCGACGACCATCGACGCGGCGTAGACCTGCACGCGGCCCGTCTGGAGCGCGCGCAGCACCGTGCCGAAGAACCCGACCAGCGCGGCCGAGAGCTTCGCGATGATGCCGTCGATGATCCACTTGTCGGCCATCGTGAAGATGTCGGCGATCGCGTCGACCATGCCCACCACCGTGGCGTTGTAGAGCTCGTCGATCCGCCACTTGTCGTAGATGAGCCGGTAGAGCCCCGGGAAGCTCTCGGCGAAGCGCCGCTCGGGCTCGCCGCGCTTGTTCCAGTACACGAGCATCGCCAGGCCGATGCCGGTGAAGCAGGCCGCGACGCCGGGCAGCATCATCGGGAAGAGCAGCCCCTCCACCCCCTCGCGCGCCTTCACCGCCCGCTCCGTCAGCGAGAAGACCGGCTCGAGCAGGTGCGCGAGCGGCGCGAACGCGTGGTTGTGGGTGAGGTGCACGAGCGGCTCCGCCATGAGGAAGCCGGCGAAGACCGACAGCGCCCCGAGCACGATCAGCGGGATCGTCATCGGCAGCGGCGACTCGTGCGGCTCCGGGCCCTCGAGCTTCTCGCCGTGCGCGTGCCCGTGGTGGTCGTCGTGGTGGCCGTGCGGGTGCGGGTCCTTCCAGCCGCGCACGATCGTCCAGCCGCGGAACTCGCCGTGGAACGTCTGGAAGTACGCGCGGAACATGTAGAACGCGGTCATCGTCGCGGCCAGGATGCCAAGCCAGTAGATCGCCGGGCCGAGCCAGTCGGGCCACTGCCACACCGGCTGCCCGCGCGTCGAGACGGACTCGATCCGGCCGGAGAAGGCGCGCCACAGGATCTCGTCCTTCGACCAGAACCCGGCGAACCCGGGGAAGCCCGCGATCGAGAGGCACGCGAGGAGGAAGGTCCAGCGCGTCAGCGGCATGTAGTTCTTGAGGCCGCCCATGTTGCGCATGTCCTGGGACTGGTCGGTGTCGTGGATGCGAGCGTGCATCGCGTGGATCACCGAGCCGGCCCCGAGGAAGAGGCAGGCCTTGAAGAAGGCGTGTGTGAGCACGTGGAAGAAGCCGGCGGCGAACGCGCCGACGCCCACGCCGATGAACATGAACCCGAGCTGGCTCACCGTGGAGTAGGCGAGCACCTTCTTCAGGTCGTTCTGGAAGAGCCCGATCGAGGCCGCGAACAGCGCCGTGGCCACGCCGGTCACCGCGACGACGGCCATCGCGAACGGCGACAGCACGAACACCGCCGAGAGCCGGGCCACGAGGTAGACGCCCGCGGTCACCATCGTCGCGGCGTGGATCAGGGCGGAGACCGGCGTCGGGCCGGCCATCGCGTCGGGCAGCCAGACATAGAGCGGGATCTGCGCGCTCTTGCCGGCGCAGCCGAGGAACAGCGCGAGCGCGGCCAGCGTCCCCGCGTAGACGAGCACCGGCTGCGACGGGATGAGGAAGCTCAGGAAGCCGGGCACGGTGTCGACCGACATGTTGCCGATCGGCCAGATCTTCACCGCGGAGAGCAGGTTGCCCGCGTTCGCCGCGATGCCGTCGAAGTTCAGCGTGCCCGTGTAGTAGGCGAGCATCGCCATCGCCACGAGGAGGCCGAAGTCGCCGATGCGGTTCACGACGAACGCCTTCTTGCCGGCGCTCGCGTTCTTGTCGTCCTTGAACCAGAACCCGATCAGCAGGTAGCTGCACATGCCGACGCCCTCCCATCCCACGAAGAGGACGGCGAGGTTGTCGCCCATGATCAGCACGAGCATCGAGAAGATGAACAGGTTCAGGTACGCGAAGAACCGGTAGTACCCCGGGTCCTCGCGCATGTACGCGGACGAGTAGAGGTGGATGAGGAAGCCGACGCCGGTGACGACGAGGATCATCGTCCCGCTCAGGCCGTCGACGCTGAAGGCGGCGTCGATCGGGATCGACTGGCCCATCCGGCCGGTGATCGAGAACCAGCGCCAGGCCGTCCAGGTGAGCTTGCCGCCCTCGTGCGGCAGCATCAGGAACGTCGTGACGGCCGCCAGGAAGGCGCCGCCGAGCGCGGCGAGCGCCATCAGCCGGACCGCGTCCTTGCCGAGGCGCTTGCCGAAGAGGCCGTTCACGAACGCGCCGAGCGCCGGCAGGCCGAGAATGACCGCGAGCAGCGCGAACTCGGACGCGGGGAATAAGACTCTCAGGGCTTCCACGCTAACTCCTCAGGAGATCGGCGTCGTCCGAGCGCATCGTCTTCCGGATGCGGTAGAACGCGAGCACGATCGCGAGACCGACTGCGGCTTCCGCCGCCGCGATGGCGATGACGAAGAAGGTGAAGATCTGCCCGGCGTGATCGTGCGGGTGCACCCGGTTGTACGCGACGAGCGTGAGGTTCACGGCGTTGAGCATCAGCTCGATGCTCATCAGGAGGACGATGAGGTTCCTGCGCAGCAGGAAGCCGATCGACCCGATCACGAACAGCACCGCCGCGACGACGAGGTAGTACTCGATGGGGACGGAGATCATGAGTTCGGCTCCTTCGCCGACAGGGTGGCGTGGCCCGCGAGGGCGCCCGGCTGCGCGGCCCCCTGATCGCCCGGCTCCGGCGCTCCGGCGCCTTCGCCGGCAGGCAGCAGCGTCGGGTCGACCTGCTTGCCGCGGGCGACGGCGACGGCGCCGATCACGGCGACGAGGAGCAGCGCGCCCGAGAGCTCGAACGGCACGATCCCCTTCGTGAAGAGCTCGTGCCCGAGCGCCTCGATCGTCCCGAGCGACTCGGGGGCGGCCGGGACGGCCACGACCCCGGGCTTCGACGCGCTCGCGACCAGGGCGAGCGCGCCGATGCTGCTCGCCCCGAGGACGCCGGCGCCCACGTAGCGCGGGACCGCGGTGCGGGCGTCGCGCGGCGACGTCGCCGACGGGCCGAGGAGCATGATCACGAAGAGGAAGAGGATGACGACCGCGCCCGCGTACACGAGGATCTGGATCGCGGCGAGGAACTCCGCCGAGAGCATCAGGTAGAGCCCCGCGATGCCGACGATCGACGTGAGCAGGCCCATCGCGCCGCGGATCGGGTTCCTGGCCGCGACCGTGGCCAGGCCGCCGAGCAGGACGAGCAGCGACGCCAGCCCGAAGAAGGCGAACTCGAAGATTTTCACGGCGTAAGCACCCCTGTCGACGAGCGGCCCTTGGTCTGGATGTACGCCTCGAACTCCTTGCGGAACTTCCGGAGGAAGCCGAGCGCGGGCATCGCCGTGCCCTCGCCGAAGGCGCAGATGGTGTTGCCCATGATGTTGTCGGCGATCTCGTGCAGCCGATCGAGCTCCTCGATCGTCCCCTCGCCGTGCACGATGCGATCGAGGATCCGGTGGATCCAGGCGCTGCCCTCGCGGCACGGCGTGCACTGGCCGCACGACTCGTGGCGGTAGAAGCGCATCAGGTTGTGCATCGCGAGGACGGGGCACGCCTTGTCGCTGAGCACGATGGCGCAGCAGGTCCCGAGCATCGTCCCGAGCGCGCGGAACGTGTCCACGCCGAGCGGCACGTCGAGCACGCTCTGGCCGTGCCACGGGTGGAGCGGCGACTTGTCGCTCGGCGCGTTGACGACCTCGTCGGCGCGCAGGATCGGGCACGACGAGCCGCCCGGGATGACCGCGAGGAGCTTGCCGTGCTTCACGCCGCCGCCGTACTCGTAGATGAGGTCGCGGAGCGTGACCCCGACGGCCGCCTCGAAGATCCCGGGGTTGTTCACGTGGCCGCTCACGCCGAAGAGCCGGCAGCCGCCGTCCTTCAGGTGGTGCAGCGAGGAGAGCTTCGAGAAGTTCTCCCCCCCGAGCTCGAGCGCCGTGGGCACGGCCGCGATCGTCTCCAGGTTGTTCACGGTCGTCGGCATCCCGAACGCGCCGAACTGGGCGGGGAACGGCGGCTTGAGCCGCGGCTCGCCGCGCTTGCCCTCGAGCGAGTTGAGGAGCGACGTCTCCTCGCCGCAGATGTACGCGCCGGCGCCGGTGTGGACGTAGACCTCGACGGGGTAGTCGATCCCGAACGGGCGCTTGCCGAGGTAGCCCTTCGCGCGCGCCTCCTCGATCGCCTCCCAGAGCCGCGCCTTCGAGAGGTGCAGCTCGTCGCGCACGTAGATGTACGCGGCGTGGGCGCCGATCCCGAAGCACCCGATGATGCACCCCTCGACGACGGCGTGAGGGTTCTTCTCCATCAGGGTGCGGTCCTTGAAGGTGCCGGGCTCGCCCTCGTCCGCGTTGATGACGAGGTAGTGCGGCCGCTCGGGCTTCGGGGGCCACGGCATGAAGCTCCACTTCACGCCCATCGCGAAGCCGGCGCCGCCGCGGCCGCGGATGTTCGCCGCCTTCATCTCCTCGACGAGCGCCTCGCGCGTCATCCCGAGGGCGCGCTTCGCCTGCTGGTAGCCGCCGCCCTTCTCGTAGACGGACAGCTTGTGGCCGTCGGGCGTGTCGTAGTTCTTGGTCAGATAGCGCGTCAGCCGGAGCATCTCGTCACCTCGTCAACCGATCGAGGATCGCGTCCACCTTCTCGAGCGTGAGGCCCTCGTGGTAGTCGCGATCGACCTGCATCATCGGGGCGGTGCCGCACGAGGCGAGGCACTCTGCGGTGCGCAGCGTGATCTTCCCGTCCTTCGTGGTCTCGCCGGCGTGGATCCCGAGCCGCTTCTCGCAGTGGTGGAGCACCTGGTCCGCGCCGTTCAGCGCGCAGCTCAGCGTCCGGCAGACCCAGACCTGATGCTTGCCGACGGGCTCCTTGTTGAAGAGCGTGTAGAAGGTCGCGACCCCCTGGACGTGCGCCGCCGAGAGGCCGAGCTGCTCGGCGACCCAGCGGAGCACCCGCTCGGAGACCCACCCCTCCTGTTCCTGGCAGAGGTGGAGCACGGGGATGCACGCGGCCTGGCGGTTCGGGTAGCGCGCGAGGATCTTCTCGAACTCGGTTCGCCGCTCGGCGGTCAGAGCAAATTGTTCGGTCATGTCGGCTGTTGGCACGGTCCGCTGGCTCCCTGGGCGCGCCGCGCTCGCGGCGTGCCCGCTTCCACATGCAGTCGGGACCCCGCAACGCGGGTCCCTTTCAACGAGGGTCCGCCCGGCAGACCGGGCGCTACCTCGTGCGCCTCCATCTGGAGGCGCGTGCCGGAGGCGGACAGCCCCGCGCACCGGCGGCCGGGCATTCGGTTGTCCGTCGTACGGAGCCGTCCCGAGGCGCGGGCACGCTAGTGAGCGACGGTGGTCACTGTCAAGGCGCGCCGGGGGGAAACATAAAGCGGACCACACAAAGCCTGCCGCTGCCCAGAAACCGGACGGCTCCCCCCCGAGGTGGCCGTGCCCGCGCTCGTGCTCGTCGTCGTGCTCGTCGTCGTGCTCGTCGTCGTGGTCGTGGTCGTGGTCGTGGTCGTAGACGCGGCCCCCCCCGCCTGGACCCGCCCCCCGCCTGGAGCACGTGGCCACGCGGTACTCCCTGGGTTTTCTGACGAAGACCGCGTAGCCTGCCGAGAAGTCCGCAGCGTTCTTCGTCTTTCACTTGAGAACCGGAACGCGCTTCAACTACCCTCGGCGCCCATTACGACGCGCAGGGGCGCGGACATCCGTAACAGCGAATCCCCCGCCGGAGGTGGTGCGTGTTCTGTCCGAATTGTGGGACGCAAAACTCGGAAACGGCGTCCACGTGCACGAAGTGCGGCTACAACCTGAAGAGCGCAGCCGCGCCGAAGTTCAAGGGCACCATGCTGATGAGTCAGCCGTCCTCCGGGGCGGGCGCGGCGGGTCCGCGCGCGCCGGGGGCGCCTCCGCCTCCGGCGCCTCCTGCCGGAGCGCCGCCGGGCATGGCCGCGATCCCGAGCCCGCCGCAGGGCCTCGCCGGCACGGTGGTCGGCGTCCCGCCGGCGGGGCTCGGCGCTTCGGCGGGGCCTCCCCCTGCCCCGCCGCCTCCCGGGATGGGCTACGGCTCGCCGTCCCCCGGCGGACAGCAGCCGTCTGGCCCGGCCTTCGGCGGCGCGGCCGCGAGCCCGTCGGGCGGCTATGCGCCGTTCGGCCAGCAGCCCCAGGGCGTGAACCCGCTCGGCGGCACCATGGCGATCGACCAGCTGCCCGGGTACGGCGCCCCGGGCCAGCCGCCCGGCGGCATGGGCGGGGCCGCGGGCGCGCCGCCCGGCGCGTTTCCTCCGCCCGGCGGCTACGGCCAGCCCCCTCAGGGAGGCTACGGCCAGCCCCCTCAGGGCGGTCCGGGCGGGAATCCTTTCGGACCGCCCCCGGGCCAGGACCCGATGGGCGGCCTCGGCGGCGCGCCTCCCGGCTACGGGCAGCCGCCCGGTTACGGGCAGCCGCCTGGTTACGGGCAGCCGCCCGGCTACGGGCAGCCGCCTGGCGGCGCGCCTCCCGGCTACGGGCAGCCTCCGCAGCACGGCGCCAGCGGGTACGGGCCGCCTCCGGGCCAGGACCCGATGGGCGGCGGCTACGGCAGCCCCCCGGGCGGCAGCTACGGCAGCCCTCCGGGCGGCGGCTACGGCAGCCCTCCGGGCGGCGGCTATGGCAGCCCTCCGGGCGGCGGCTACGGCGGCTCGCCCGGCGGCAGCTACGGCAGCCCTCCGGGCGTGAGCGATCCCGGCTACGGCGGGTCGCCCGGCGGCGCTCAGATGTCGGCGCCCGGCCAGTTCGGCCAGGCGGCCAGCAACCTGGGCGTGTACGGCGGCGGCGGCTCGATGGCCCCGGGCGCGAAGGGTGAGATCCGCAATCCGGTCACGGTGTGCGTGATCGGGATGGTCTGCTTCCTCTACGCCCTCTGGCAGATGTGGGCGATGCTGAACGAGCTCCAGCAGGCGACGAAGGACCCCGAGTTCAAGCCCTGGTACCTCTTCATCCCGTTCCTCAACTACTACTTCCTCTGGGTGAAGGTGCCGGAGCAGGTGACCCGGGCCAAGCAGATGGCCGGCTCGCGCAACCAGCAGGCCGAGGGCATCGTGCTCTACGTCTTCCTCCCGCTCTACGCCCTCGCGAAGGACCTCAACGAGGTCTGGGACCCGAACGCGGCCTGACCCGCGCCGCGGTCCTCCGCCGTGTCGCCGTCCAGCTCGACCGAAGCCCGTTCCCCCGCTCCGTCGGCCCTGTCCCGATGGAGCGCGGCGCACGCGCGCGGCCGCGCTGCGCGCCTGGGCACGGTGGCAGCGGTGCTCGGGCTCCTCGTCGCGTGCGGCGCCCCGCTCTGCCCGTTCGCGATCGTCACCCACCACCCCTGCCCCGGCTGCGGGCTCACGCGCGCGACGCTCGCCCTCGCGCAGGGCCACCTGGCCGACGCGCTGCGCCTCCACCCTCTCTCCCCGGTCATGGCGCCGCTCGTGATCGCCGCGCTCGCGTACAACGCGGCGATCTACGTGAAGGACGGCCGCATCGCGGCCGCCGAGGGGATGCAGGGCGCGTGGGTCACGCGGCTCGGCATCGCGCTGGCGGTCCTGATGCTCGCCGTCTGGATCGCGCGCTTCCTCGGCGCGTTCGGCGGCCCCGTCCCGGTTTAGCAGCCGCGGACGCGGAGCGCTTCGCCCCGGCGCCGTGAGACGGGGCGCAGGGAGCGCACGGCGTGGGCGCTGCGCCGGGGCCAGCCGCGCTCCGAGCGCGCGAGCGGGGCACCCGCGGGCACGCCGACGCGCAGCAGCACCTCGTAAGCGCGCTCCAGATCGCTGCCGATCACGTCGAGCTGCTCGTCCGTCAGGCCCCGCTTCGCCTTGGGGAACAGGATGTCCTCCTCCTCGTCGGCGTGGTGGGCGAAAATGTCCCGCAGGAGCCGGAGGCGCGCCTCGAAGCGCACATCGGTCACGCGCGTGCGCAGCAGGTTGTCCGCCGCGAAGCGCGCGAGGCCGTGCTTCTCGTACGCGTCGTGGAGCGGCTTCCTGTCACCGGCCATCCGCTCGGCACACACCGGGTAGAGGTACGTCTCCTCGATGCGTACGTGCGCGTCGATCATCCGGGAGAGCCGCGCGACCATCGCCGTCCGGAGGCCCGGGCTGGGCTCGGCGGCGATGCGCGCCATCAGGGCGCTGACTTCGAGATGCTGCTGCTCCAAGAGATCGAGTGCGTCCATGGGGTTCCCCTCGCGTGAAGCTCACCGCCCCGCGCCGCCGCGCTTGAGCAGCGCGTGCACAGCCCCGGATCGCGGTGCCGGGCGGCGCGGTGCAGGCGGCACCGTCGTGGCAAGGAGCGGGCCGGCGCCGGGGCGCGCGGAGCGCTGCCTTGGCTACACCGGCACGTCGGCGAGGGCGTCGCGCATCGCCGAGGCGCTGGGGAAGCGGTGGTCGGGGTGCTTGGACAGGGCCCGCGAGAGCACCTCGTCGAGCACGCGCGGGACATCACGGCGCTCCCGCCGGAGGGGCACGGGCGCGGACCGCACGATCGCGACGAGCACGTCGAGATCGCCCCGGCCCCGGAAGGGGAGCTTACCCGAGAGGGCGTAGTAGATGAGCAGCGCGGCCGCGAACAGGTCGCTCCGCTCGGTGATCGCGCGGCTCCGCATCGCCTGCTCCGGCGACATGAAGCGCAGCGTGCCGACGAGCGACCCGGGGCTGTCCGGCGTCACGCCGTCGCCCGTGTCGACGCCGGGCTCGTGCGCGAAGCCGAGATCGATGAGCTTGACCGTCGTCGCGCCCTCCCCTGCCCCGGCGCCCCGCGCCCCGGGGACGAGCAGGATGTTGCCGGGCTGGAGGTCGCGGTGGACGACCTTCGCCGCGTGCATCGCCGCGAGGCCGGCGAGGATCTGGTCCGCGAGGGCGAGCGCGCGGCCGATCGGCAAGGGGCCGCGCTGCCGGACCTCCTCGCTCAGCGTCACGCCGTCGAAGAGCGGCATCACGAAGAACGGCCGCCCGTCCTCGAGGCGCCCCTCGCCGAGCACGGGGCAGACGTTCGGGTGGTCGATGCGGCGGGCGAGCCGCACCTCGCGGGCGAACCGGCTCTCGATCCCGGAGTCCCCCGCGTGCACGCGCCGGAGCACCTTGAGGGCGACCGGCTCTCCCGTCGCGGCGCGGCGGGCCGCGTACACCGCGCCCATCCCCCCCTCGGCGATGAGCCGCTCGATGTGCAGTCCGTGCTCTGTACGACCGACGAGCGGATCGACGGCCAGCCGCCCACACGCCGGGGCCCCCGTGGTGATCCCGCCTACCGCCCCGGCGCCACGCCCCGGCGGGAGCCCCTTCGGCGCCCCCCGCTCGCGGCCCGCGTGGCGGACGATCCCGGAACGAGGCGGCAGCCGTCGCTCCTCGGCTGGACCGAGGCCCGGGTCGGCAGGGTCAGGCAGCGCCTCAGCGATCACGGACCTCTCCCTGGCCGAACCGGAGGAGCAACGCAGTTGGGAGCCAGGATCCACGTAGAGAACCTCGTCAGAAATTACCTGACGAGTGTCCATGGACCAGGCCCGCCAAGCAAGCGGATTGGGTGCCTAAACGACCAACGACGTGTGGGTGCACCTCCGGCTTATGTCCCGTTTCTACTCGGTTTTTGCCCGGACGAAGCGAACCGCCCAAGGCGTTTCCGGACGGTCGGGAAAATCCTGAAGGAAATTGCGTCCCGATCCCCGTTACCTTCGCAGCGCACTCCTCACTACATGCCGAGGGCGACGACGTGGCGAAGCGTCTTGATCTCATTCTCGTGATCGACGTGGAAGCGACCTGCTGGGACGGCGACCCGCCGCCGGGCGAAGAGAACGAGATCATCGAGATCGGCGTGTGCCCGCTGGAGGTCGCCTCGTGCCGGCGCCGGGAGCGGCGCTCGATCCTGGTGCGCCCTGAGCGCTCGCGCGTGAGCCCGTTCTGTACGGCGCTCACGACGCTGACGCAGGCGGATGTCGACGCGGGCGTGTCGTTCAGGGAGGCGTGCGCGACGCTCCGGAGCGAGCTCAAGGCGCAGGATCGCCTCTGGGCGAGCTACGGCGACTACGACCGGCGCATGTTCGAGCGGCAGTGCCAGTCGCGCGGCGTGCCGCTCCCGTTCGGGCCGAGCCACCTCAACGTGAAGAGCCTCTTCGCGGTGATGCACGCGCTGTCGCGGGAGGTGGGGATGGCCGAGGCCCTGGAGCGCGCCGGCCTGCCGCTCGCGGGCACGCACCACCGCGGCGTCGACGACGCCCACAACATCGCGGGCCTGCTCGCGCACCTCCTGCTGGCCGCGCGGCGGTGACGCCGGCGGCGCCGGGCGCTCAGGCGATCGGCGCCGCCTCGAGGGCCTCGGGCTGCGCCCCTGCGGCGTCCCGGGACGGTGGTTCGCTGGCGGCGGCGCCTCCGGACGACGCCGCTCGCTCGTCGTCTCCCGCGGCGATCGCCCCGGCCGCGGCGGGCGGCACGGTCGCCGCGGCGAGGAGGTAAGCGAGGCCCGCGCCGAGCAGCAGGGCGCTGTAGCCGAGGTTCAGCGCGCACAGGGCGCCGAGGGCCATCGCGGTCGCGCCCGCGAAGGCGCACAGCGCCCAGCACCACGGCAGCAGCGCCGACGAGACCGAGTCCACGATCTTGACCCCGAGCGGCACGAGCGAGCCCGCGAGCACGCCGAACGGCACGAGGATCGCGATGGCGAGGATCGCGCGCGGGAAGGCCCCGAGCCCGAGGCCCCACCGCGCGAGCGGCACGAGGCCCATCGCCGAGAGCGCCGCGGCCACGGCAAGCGCCTCCGCCACCCTCGCGGAGACCGCCGTCGCGTCGCCCGGGGCCACCCGGGCGGTGAGGTAGCCGCCCACGCCGGCCGAGACAAGGAGGATCACGAGCACGGCCGGGAGCTCGTGCGCGGGCAGATCGAGCAGGAGGAGACCGTGCCGGAACACGGCGAGCTCGACGAGCGCGAACCCCGCGCCGATCGCGGCGAAGAACGCGAGCGCTCGGGCGGACGGCGTCGACGACGCGGTCGACGCGCGCGCCGTCTGCGCGGGCGCGTCCTGCGGCGCGAGGTGCCCGCGCCGACGGCGCGCGGCGAGCACCGGGAGCAGCACGCCGAGCGCGGAGAGGACCGCGCCGACGGCGAGCAGCAGCGCGAGCGCGAAGAGGGCCGTGTGCCCGGCGCGGAGAGCCCCGACGTCGCCGAGCACCGCGGGCAGGCGGCGCGCCGGGACGGTGTACGCGAAGAACGGCCTGTCGTCGGTGGGCGGCGTCAGATCGGCCTCCGCGGCCGCGCCGTCGGCGACGCGCGCGGCCGCCGCGGAGGCCGTGGGCGCGGCCGCCGCGACGAGCAGGCTGCGGACCGGGGTCGCCGGGCGGTCGGGGGCGAGGACCTCCGAGAACCTGTGCTTGCGGCAGTGGCGGCGGAGCGCGTCGACGTCCTCGCGCGCGAGCGGCGTGCGCCGGGCGAGCAGCGCGGTCTTCTGCGCGGCGCTGCACGCGAAGAGGTGGTCCTTCGGCGCGGCCACGCCCGCGCGGCGCAGCGCCGCGGTCACGAGCGAGAGCAGCCGATCGAAATCCGCGTCCGCGCGGGCCAGGACGAGCGTGCCTTCGGGCAGGAGGCGCGAAAGGAAGTCCCCGACGCCCTCCAGCGTGTGGAGCCGGCTCTCCGAGAGCGCGAGCGCGCCGGTCGTCGACGCTTCGACCGTGTCGGCCGACGGGATCACGATGTTCCTGAAGAGCAGCGGCGTGCGCCTGGCGAAGCTCCGCCCGTCGCCCACCACGAGGTGGACCTCGGGCTTGTCGAACAGGTTGCCGCTGAACGCGGCGTACCTCCCGCGCATCACCTCGAGGACGCCGCGGTCGCCCTCGACGGCGACAACGTCCTTCTGCCCGGCCTTGAGCGCGGCGCGCACGTCGCGCCCGCCCCCGGCGCCGACGACGAGCGCGGGGCCCTGGTCCTTGTGCAGCGCGTACGCCATGTCCTCGGGCTGCGGCGGGGGCGTCGCCTTCGCGTCGAGGATCGGGCTCGCCGCGGCGCCGCCGAGCCGCATCAGCGCCGCGCCGGCCTTCGGTCGATCGACGGAGATCAGCGAGCGCTCGGTCCAGGCCTCGTGCTCGGTCCGGTCGGGCGACGCCCGGCGGATGCCGGCGAGCCGGAGCCAGGGGGCGCCGACGTCGCCGGCGAGCAGCACGAAGGAGCCGAGCACGAACGTGGCGACGAGGCCGCCGGGCGCCCGCTCCTCGCCCTCGCAGCAGCGCGACCCGAGGTAGAAGAAGATGCCCGCCACCGCGAAGAAGATCGCCGCCGCGAGCGCGGCGCGGGGCGCGCCCGCGCGGAGCGCGCCGGCCGCGGCGAGCCCGCCGAGCGCGCCGCCGACGAGATCGAGCAGGTAGAGCCGGGGCATCTCCGGCGCCGCGTGCCGGATCGCGGCCGCGAGCGCGAGGCCCGCGAGCGCGAACGGGACCGTGGAGGCCGCGTAACACAGCGCGAGCCACGGGAGCGACCCCGGCGCGGGGACGGACAGGGGCTCGCGGTGCGCGAGCAGGATGACCGCGGCGAGGGTCGCGCCCGACGCGAGCGCGGCGAGGGTCGCCATGCGGGCGAAGAGCGCCGGCGGGCGGGCGAGCGACGGCACGACGTAGAGCAGCGCGCCGCCCACGCCCGCGCCGACGAGCGACAGCGAGAGCGCGAGGAACGCGTGGATCTCGCCGAACAGCGCCGCGTAGATCCGCGCGAGCGAGATCTCGAGCAGGACCGAGGCGCACGCGAGGGCTGCGACGCCGCTGAAGAGGCCGCTCCGCTGGGGGACCCGCATGGGCCCGCTCCTACCACAGCGCGAAGCGGCGTTTCACCTCTCTCGACCGAGCGGGGCGAGCGGCCACGGCGCGAGCAGCGGCACCGGGCCGCTCGGCCGGAACCCGGGCGCGACGCCCTGCGCCCCCGCCTCGGCCCCCGCCGGAGCGCCCTTCGCGCCGCGCGACGGGTGCCCGCCCAGGCGCGGCGCCGCCGCGCCGCTCTGTTGGCCCGGGCGCGACGCCGCCGCGCCGCTTTGTCTGATCGCGCGCGCGCACTCGTCGACGGTGATGCGGCGCGGCCCGTACGCGGAGGCGTTGGCCGCGTCGGCGTCCATCAGCCGGGTCGGCGTGTCGATCCCGAAATCGTCCGGGTGCCCCGGCTCGTCGAGCAGCACGTGGCCGAGCTCGTGCGACAGCGCGAACGACGCGCGATCCGCGCGCAGGCCGGCGCGATCCTCGATGATCGTGTTCCGGATCGTCCCGCCGTCGGCGAAGATGAACGACTCGCCGATCCGCCCGCCGCCCGCGAAGCTCGGGACCATCACGACGTCGACGGTCGAGGGATCGCCGTCGTCGAACGCCTTGAGCAGCGCCCGCTCCTCGACCGTGCCGGCGATCGCGTCCGTGTCGCTGAAGTGCTGGAGGCCGTCGTCGAGGTCCACGGCGCCGATGCACGCCGTGAGCGTCGCGTCGGTGCTCAGCGCGCCCGCCGCCGGCGGCTCGATGGTCGCGAGCGCGCCGCCCGGCCGCCGCACGAGCACGTCGGTGGTCCCGTAGGCGCCCGCGCCGATGGCCGGGTTGTCGGAGAGGCGCACCGAGAACCCCGCCGCGCCGATCGCCGCGGCGACGGCCCGGGCCGCCGCGTCGGGGCGCGCGCGGGGCGCGATCGCCGCGGTGACCTCGTGGCCGTCGACGCGCACCCGGATCGCGCCGCCGCTGGCCGGCAGGCCGTGGTCGCAGCCGATCGCGAGCAGGTGCGGGCGCGGCGGATCGACGAAGGTGACGTCGAGCGCCTCGGGCGGGCCGAAGCTCACGCCGCACGCGCCCCAGAGGGCGTTCGCCCGCTCGACCTCCGCGCGCGCGATGGCGAGCGCGCCCGCGTCGTCGCCGCCCATCGGCGGCGGGCCGCCGGCGCGGGGGCGCACCATGACGATCCGGAGGTGCGCGCGCGTGCGCCCGAGCGGCCCGAGCGGCGAGGCGCGCGGGCCGGCGACGCGGATCATCTGGATCTTCGGCCCGCCGGGCAGGGCGACGACGAGCGCCCCGCCGACCTCGCCCTTCACGGAGCGATCGACGATCATCGGGTGGTTGCGATCGATGTCGTCCGCGACCACCCGGAGGGGGCGCGTCGATCCGCACACGAGGCCCGGCGGCACGTCCTCCGGGCACCGCACGTGGCCGAGCGGCACGTCGGGGAGGCGATCGATCGCCCCGCCGGACGGCGCCGTGGAGTGGATGTCCAGCGTGAGCGGCAGATCCTCCGGCGCGCCGATGACGAGCAGCCGGATCGCGTCGGGATCGTCGAGGTTCGCGAACGGATCGTCGCCGAGCCGGTCCGGGGGCGTGCGCTGCAGCGAGGCGTGGGAGCGCGCCATGTCGATGCGCCGCCCGGCGCCGTCGATCGCGCGGACCTCGAACGCGCTGATCGTCCGCGCCTCGCCGAAGAGCGCGATCTCGCTGCGCCCGGCGCGGACCGCCTGGATCTCGACGCGGCGGGCGCCCGCGGGGATCGCCGCGCCGGGCTTGACCGGGCTGCCGTCGACGAGGAGCCGCAGGCCGGCGGGGATCGCCGCGGGCGCCTGGCTCGCGCCGCGCGGCGCGCGCAGCGCCAGGAGCTCCGGGGCGGGCGGCGCGCGAGGCTGCTCGCCGTCCGGCACGCCGTCGGCGTCGTCGTCGTCCAGATCGACCGCGATCAGCGCGGGCTCGGCCGCTACGGCGCCGGCCGGGCCGAGCAGCCCGCCGAGGAGGACCGCGAGTGAAGACAGCCGCCTGTTCATGTCGTCATCGCCCTGCCCGCTCGCCCTCCCCGGCCAGTCTATCGCGACTCCGGCCGAGCGCAGCCGGCGCGGCGCGGAGGGGCCGTCGGGAGCCCTCCGATGGCGGTGCGTCCCGCCCTGCGCCACGTGTCGCGCCATGGTCAGCGTCAGCGCCGTCATTTTCGGTGTCGACGGCACGATCCTCGACACCGTCGATCTGCACGCGGCCGCCTGGCAGCAGGCCTTCCGGCGGTTCGGCCGCGAGGTCCCGCGGGAGAAGCTGCGCAGCCAGGTCGGCAAGGGCGCGGACCAGCTGCTGCAGACGTTCCTCTCGCCCGAGGAGCTCGGCTGGATCGGCGCCGGGATTTCCTCGCTGCGCGACCAGATCTACGGGCGCGAGCTCCTCCCGGGCGCCCGGGCGTTCCCCTGCGTGCGCGAGCTGTTCCAGCGCGTCGTGCGCGACGGGCGCCGGATCGTGCTCGCCTCGCCGACGCCGCGCGGCGAGCTCGACGCCAGCGTCGAGCTCGCCCGGGTGGGCGATCTGGTCTCGTGGACGGTATCGGCCGACGACGCGGACAGGTCGAAGCCGCGCCCCGACGTCCTCGAGGCGGCGCTCGACCGGCTCGGCAGCGTCGATCCTCGCGAGGTCGTGCTCGTCGGCGACGCGCCGTCCGACGCCGAGGCCGCGGCGAAGCTCGGCCTCCTCTCGGTGGGGCTCCTCTGCGGAGGCTTCCCTGAAATGGAGCTCCTCGAGGCCGGGTGCGCGGCGATCTACCTCGATCCGGAGGATCTCCTCGCGCGCTACGGCGCGTCGCCGCTCGCGCCGCCGGGGGAGCGGCTCGCGTCGTAGCGGCGCTCGGGCGGGCTCAGGAGGCACCGGGCGGGCGCACGGCGCGCGCCGCCGGGGAGCGCTGGCTCTCCGGGGCGCCGAGCCGCTCCCGGAGCGCCCTCCGCTGCGCCTCGTCGATGGACGACGCGGCGGTCGCGCCGTCGCGGCGCTCCACCGAGTAGACGGCGTCGGGCGGCAGGAGATCGAGGAGCGCGGGGCTCTCGGTCGTGAGCAGGAGCTGGCGCTGGGCGGACGCGCCGCGCAGGTACTCGAGGAGCGCCGGGAGCGCGGCGCGATCGACGCCCGCGTCGGGGTGCTCGAAGCCGGCGAGCACGAGCGGGGGCTCCTGCGAGAGCGCCGTGACCATGGCGGCGAGCCGCAGCGTGGCGTCCGGCTCGTCCGCGGCGGCCCGCCAGCGCTCGCGCCCGTCGCCGTCGACGCCGTGGCGCAGCTCCGGGACGAGGAACCCGCCGGACGAGGACGCGCGGGCGCCGTCGACGTCGCCGATCACCTGGGACAGCCCGGCGAGGAACTCGTCCTGCCATCGCTCCTTCGCGAGCGCGCGGAGGACCGAGCCCCAGTTGTCGCCGCTCGCCTTGAGGCGCCGGGAAGCGCTGAGCTTCTGGGGCGAGCGCAGCGTGCGCGGCGCGAGGGAGTAGAGGACCGCCCGGCGCAGCTCGTCGAGCATCGGGGTGAGCGGTCCATCGGAGAGCAGCGGCAGGACGAGCTTCGTGCCGCTCACGGCGATGGGGGCGACGCCGCGGTACGCGAGCGTGCCGCTGCGCCCCTTGTCCTTGCGCGAGAACCCCTTCGGGCTGCCCTTCAGCCGGTCGAAGGAGACCTCGGGCGCGTCGCTGCCGGCGTCGAAGACCTCGCGCAGGCCCGGCTTGACGAGCCGCGTGAGCGCGCTGCGCTGCCACCACGCGGCCGTCTCGCTCTTGACGCGCGCCTCGCCCTCCCGCTCTCCCGGCGCGAGCTGCACGAGCCAGAACCCGTGGCCCTCGGTCCTGGAGACCGCGACCCCGAGCGTGGTGAGCGCGCCGTCGCCGCGCGCGCCCTCCAGCGCGCCGGCGCCGCGCCGGTTCGCCGCCGCCAGATCGAACGCCCCGTTGGCGCACTCGGCGAGGAACCGCACCGCGTCGAGCAGGCAGCCCTTGCCCGAGCCCGGCGGACCGACGAGCGCGGTCAGCGACCCGAGCGTGAGCTCGAGCCCAGCCCCGACGCTGCCGTAGTTGCTGACGTAGACGTGGGTGATCATCGCGGCGCGGAGCCTCGCTTCGAGGACGTCCACCCCCCTGCCCGCGCTCGAGGACTGCTGGCCAGGCGCGCCTGGGAGACCTTCCGGGACGCTGGAGAGACCTTCCGGGACGCTCGAACGACCTCCAGGGACGCCAGAACGACCTCCAGGGACGCCAGAACGACCTCCAGGGACGCGCCGCCGCGCTCCTGGGGTGCGTCGCACGGCGCTTCCGGGACAGCACGCCGAGCTTCCGGGACAGCGCAACGCGCTTCCGGGACAGCGCAACGCGCTTCCGGGACAGCACGCCGAGCTCCAGGGACACCCGGACGGCGTGGGAGAGGTCCCTGGAGCGCCACGTCCTTCGCGCCACGGAGAGAGCCTGCCGTCCGGACAGGCCATCGCCCGTCACGGGCCGGCGATACGCGGCCCTCGATCTCGGTACCGTGCTGAAAGTCTCCGATGCGCCCCACCCGACGAAGATCATCGAACGCCTCGCCAGCGATGTCCGCAACAAGATCCTTGCGGAAGGAGCGCTGCCCCGCGATGCGAGGCGGTCACCCCCGCAGGATCGTAAGGCCCGGCACGTAATCGCGCCGGAACCCCGCGACCCGCGCGGTCGCACCAAGCGCCCTGGAGCCCCTTGGACCGTTCACCCACGGCCTCCGCCCGAGCCGCTGCTCTCGCTGGTCGAGCGTCGCTTCATGAACGCCACCGGCGAGAGCCCCGCGAGCTCGCGGAACTCCCTGACCAGGTGCGGCTGATCGCAGTACCCGCTCGCAAGGGCGATCTCCGACCACGACCCGCGGGCGACCTGCACGTTCGAGACGACGCGCTGGAAGCGGGCGATGCGCGCGTACTGCTTCGGCGAGACGCCGACGGTCGCCACGAAGGCGCGCCGCAGGTTCCGCGGGCTGACGTGGAGCGCGCTCGCCGTCTCTTCCACGGTGATCCCTCCGAGCGAGAGCCTCCGGAGCGCGGCGCGCGCGACGGCCGCCGAAGCGGGCTCGAACACGTCGGGACCGAGCATGCGGCCTTCGAGGGCGCGTTCGATCGCCTCCAGGCGAGCTCGCGCGGGGTCCCGCGTGACGCCGGTCCCGACCGCCACCAGCTGCTCGAGCAGGGCGTCGGCGCCTTGGCCCCAGAGATCGCGCACCGGGACGATGCGATCGGCGAGCTCGTCCATCGGCATACCGAAGAAGGGGTACGCGCCGCCGGGTCGAAAGACCACCTGCACCGCGAGCAGGAAGCGCGGCACGCGCTTGTACACGGCGCGCGTCTTGGGCCCGAGGACGACGAGGTCGGCGCGGTCCGCGTCGAGCAGGCGAAAGACCAGCGACGTCGTGCCGTCGGGCAGCAGGTCGAGGTTCGTGATCGGCGGCGCGCTGGCGCGGACGGCGACGACGAAATTGCGGAGCACACGCGACGCCGGCGCGCCGGCCTCCGGATGCGGGGCGCGCCGCGCGATGGCCTGTTCGATCGATCCCAGCACGCCGCGATCGTGCGCTCGCTGCTGGCCGCCATCAACCCACCCGGCCCCGTCCCGGCCGTTTCCTCCAAGATTGAACGCCGGCAGGGGCGCACGGTGCGGTCCAGCGAGGGCTCTTCAGCCCGAACCCCCAGGAGGACCACGATGAACCTCGACCACTACGTCACCCTCGGCCGCTCCGGGCTGCGCGTCAGCCCCCTGTGCCTCGGCGCCATGACCTTTGGCGAAGACCACGGCTTCGGATCCAGCGTCAAGGAGTCCGAGGCGATCCTCGATCGCTTCATCGAGCGCGGCGGCAACTTCATCGACACCGCCAACGCCTACACCAAGGGCCACTCCGAGAAGATCATCGGCGACCACCTCGGCCGCCACCCGAGCAAGCGCGACCGGGCGGTGATCGCCACCAAGTTCACCGCCAACCTCCACGTCGGCGACCCCAACGGCGGCGGCGCCGGGAGGAAGGCCATCTTCGCGCAGTGCGAGCAGTCGCTGCGCCGCCTGCAGACCGACTACATCGATCTCTACTGGATGCACGTCTGGGACAGGAACACGCCCATCGAGGAGACCGTGCGAGCGCTCCACGATCTGGTGGCGGCCGGCAAGGTCCGTTACGTCGGCGTCTCCGACACGCCGGCGTGGAAGGTGGCGCAGGCGCACGTCCTGGCGGGCTTCCGCGGGTGGGCGCAGTTCATCGCGCTGCAGATCGAGCACTCGCTCCTCGAGCGCACGGTGGAGGGGGAGCTCATCCCCATGGCGCGCGAGCTGGGCCTCGGCGTCACGCCCTGGTCGCCGCTCAAGAGCGGCGTGCTCACCGGCAAGTACACGCGGGAGAACGCCGGCAAGCACAGGGCCGATCGCGGCCCGTTCGTGCTCTCCGCGCTCACCGACAAGGCGTACGCCGTCGTCGACAAGCTCGTCGAGATCGCCAGGGATCTCGACACCACGCCGGCGCGCGTGGCGCTCGCCTGGGTGGTGGCCCGGCCGGGCGTCACGTCCACCATCATCGGCGCGCGCACGCTGGCGCAGCTCGACGACAACCTCGCCTCCCTGGAGGTCAAGCTCGCGCCCGATCACGTGGCCGCGCTCGACGCGCTGTCGGCGCCGACGCTCGACTTCCCCGCCGGCTTCCTGCGCGTGGCCGGCACGTTCATGAACGGCGGCACGACGATCAACGGCGAGAGCGCGCCGGCGTGGCCGATGGCGCCGAAGAACGACAGCGAGCGGTACTGAGCACGCGCCGAGCGCCCGGGCGGGGGCGCTCGTCCGAGTCTCCGTCGCGGCAGCGCCCCCCCAACGCCCTCACGCCGTCCGCGCGAGCGTTATCGCGAGCGCCTCGCCGTCGACGTTGACCTCGCGCCGCTCGGCCTGCCCCCACGCCGCGGGCGCCGCGCCCAGCACGAGCTCGGCGGCGAGCGCCTCCTGCATGAGCATCTCGCGCGCCGCCTCGGCGACCTTGCGGGCCCGCTCGCCGCCGTCGAGCGCGAGCCGGATCCGCTCGGTGAAGCCGAGGTCGAGCTCCTTGCGCAGCCCCTGGACCCGCGAGAGGATCTCCCGGCCGAGCCCCTCGTCGCGGAGCGCGTCCGTGAGCGCCGTGTGCAGCACGACGACCCCCGCGCGGCCCCCGGCCGCCGCGAAGCCCTCGCCCGCCTCGACCGCGACGTCGATCTCCTCGGGGCCGAGCTCGACCTGCTCGCCGTCGAGCGCGATCGCGATCTTGCCCTCGGTCGCGAGCGCCGCGCGGAGCGCCGCCGCGTCGGCCTTCGCCAGGACCTGCTTCGCGAGCTGCACCTTCTTGCCGAGCTTCGGCCCGAGCGCGCGGAAGTTCGGCTTGAGCACGTAGCGGACCGCGCTCCCCTCCTCGCCGGGCTTCAGGAAGCGCACCTCGTGGACGTTGAGCTCCTCGGCGATGAGCGGCACGTGCTCGGCGAGCGCCGCCGCGAGCCCCTGCTGCGACAGCACGACGTCGGCCCGCGAGAGCGGCTGCCGCACCTTGAGCTTGTTCGCCGTGCGTACCTGCAGGCCGAGCGAGACGAGCTCGCGCACCGCGCGCATCTCGATCGCGAGCGGCTCGTCCACCGCGGCGGCGTCCGCCTCGGGGAACGCCACGAGGTGCACGCTCTCCGGCTGCGACGCGGGCCACGGCCGCCGCACCAGGTTCTGGTACATCGCCTCGGCGAGGAACGGCGTGAACGGCGCGCTCAGCTTGGCGAGCGCGACGAGCACCTCGTACAGCGTGAAGTACGCGTCGCGCTTGTCCTGGGCCGCCCGCACCGCGCCCGGGGCGATCTCCAGGGCGTCTCCGATCGAAGGGGCCCAGAAGCGCGCGCGGCTCCGGCGGACGTACCAGTTCGAGAGCGCGTCCACGAGATCGACGAGCCGCTGCGCCGCCTCGTACAGCCGGTACTCGTCGAGGTGCGCCGTCACCTCCCGCGTCGAGAGCGCGAGCTCCGACAGGATCCACCGGTCGAGGAGCGACCGCTCCCGCGCCGGCCGGTAGCCGGCGCTCGCCGCGAGCGCCGCGGGCGACGTGTCCGTCGCGCCCGGGTTCCCCTCCGCGGGCGAGAAGCCGTCGATGTTCGCGTAGATGGTGAAGAACGAGTAGACGTTCCGGAGCTTGACCGCGAACTCCTTCTGGTACGCGCGCACGTTCGTGAGCGAGTGGCGCGTGTTCGTCCACGGCGGGGAGGACACGTAGAAGAACCAGCGGAACGCGTCGGCCCCGGGCGCGGGCGTCGCCGGGTCCTCGATGAAGACGCGCTGGTCCTGCGGTAGCCTGGGCACGTCGTTGGGCATCACCGAGAACGCCTTGTCGGCCGGCGAGACGCCCAGGCGGTCTAGGTCTCCGCGGGAGAGCGCGACGATGCGGCGCGGAAGACGCTTGTTGCCCGTCGTGGGCCTGAGCTCCAGCGTCACCGCCGCGCCCTCGCGATCGGCGCGGTAGACCCGCACCTTCGCCGAGTCGCCCGTGAGATCGAGCCCCTCGTAGTCCTCGCGCGCGATGATCGCGACGCCGTCCTTCGCCGCGCCGAGCCCGGCGTCGGCGCCGTCGGCCGCCGCGAACTCCATCCGGACGCGCTCGAGGATGACCTCGGGCGGCGTGTAGTTGCCCTTCGACTTGCTCTCCTTCTTGCCCTCGCGGTCGCCGACGTGCCCGAGCACGACGCACGTCTGGTACGGGTGCGGGTAGCTCCGGACCCGCGACAGCCCGAGCTTCTCCTGCGTCGCCTCGTCGAAGACCAGCGTCGAGACCATCAGCAGCGAGTAGAACCAGCCCCGCGTCTGATCGATCGCCTCGCTGATGAAGTCCGCCGGGAACGCGCGATCGAACAGCTCCTTCGAGCCCTCCGCGTGCGGGTAGCCCCACTGCGCGAACGGCATGCTCCCGCTGTCGAACCAGGCGTCGATGACCTCGGTCACGCGGCGCATCTCGCCGCCGCAGCTCGGACACGGGAACGTCACCTTGTCGATCCACGGCTTGTGGACGATGAGGTGCTCGTTCAGGCCGGGGTCGGCCCTCTTGGCGTCGCGGAAGTGGTCGAAGGCGCGCGGGTTCAGCGCCTCGATCTCGGCGACCGAGGCCGGGGCGAGCTGGTGCTCCTCGTCGTTCGCGCAGACCCAGACGTTGAGCGGCGTCCCCCAGTACCGCTCGCGCGAGAGCGCCCAGTCCACGTTGTTGGCGAGGAAGTCGCCGAAGCGGCCCTCCTGGATGTGCGACGGGTGCCAGTGGACCGCGCGGTTGTTGGCGATCGCCTTGTCGATGTTGTCCCGGGTCCTGATGTACCAGGCCGGCCGCGCGAGCTGGATCAGCGGGTCGTCGTCCGCGCGCCAGCAGAACGGGTAGTCGTGGCGGTACTTTTCCTCGTGGACGAGCAGCCCGCGGGCCGCGAGATCCTTGATGATCAGCGGATCGGCGTCCTTCACCCAGAGGCCCGAGAACGCCGTGAGCCCCGGCTCGAACGTGCCGTCCGGCCGCACCGCGCAGAGCATCGGGACGTCGGCGCCCGGCTCGGCGAGCTCCGCGATCCGCCGCCGGTGCGCGTTGAAGTCGTCCTCGCCGAAGGCGGGCGCGACGTGGACGACGCCGGTGCCGGAGTCGAGCGTGACGAAATCCGCGCCGAGGACGACCCAGTAGAGCGGCTCTGCCTCGCCGTCCTTCCTGCGCAGGGAGGCGCCTTCGAGCGACCTCGCGAAGGCGTCGAACGGCGGGCGGTAGCGCTTGCCGACGAGCTCGCTCCCCTTGAGCTCGCGGAGGACGGGCAGGTCCCGCTTGAACTTCTTGGCGAGCTCCTCGCGCAGCGCCGCGGCCACGATGAGCTTGCCGGCCACGGGCGCCGCGCCCCCCGCGGGCGCGCCCGCGTCCACGACGACGTAGTCGAACTCGGGCCGGACCGCGGCGTAGCCGTTCGAGGGCAAGGTCCACGGGGTCGTCGTCCAGGCGCAGAGCGCGGTGTCCGGCTCGTCGACGAGCGGGAACGCGACGAACACGCTGGGGTCGTCGACCGTCTTGTAGTTCGAGCCGACCTCGGCCGCGCTGAGCGCCGTCCCGCCCTGGGGCCACCACCAGCAGACGCGGTGGCCGCGGTAGAGCAGCCCCTTCCGGTGCAGCTGGGAGAGCGCCCACCAGACGCTCTCGACGTAGCTCCGGTGGTAGGTGACGTAGGCGCTGTCGAGGTCGACCCAGAAGCCGATCTTGTCGGTCAGGTTCTCCCACGCCTCGGTGTACCGGAAGACGGAGTCGACGCAGCGCGAGATGAACGGCTCGACGCCGTACCGCTCGATGTCGGCCTTGCCGTGGATGCGCAGCTCCTTCTCGACCTCGACCTCGACCGGCAGCCCGTGCGTGTCCCAGCCGGCCTTCCGCGGCACGTCGTAGCCGCGCATGGTCTTGTACCGGGGGAAGATGTCCTTCACGGCGCGCGTGAGCACGTGGCCGTTGTGCGGCATGCCGTTGGCGGTCGGCGGGCCCTCGTAGAAGACGAACGTGCCCCGCGAGGGGCCGGTGGCGCGGGTCTCGGCGCGGAGCGTCTTCTCGAAGATGCGGCGCTGCTTCCAGAAGGCGAGGATCTTCGCCTCGTCGGCGGGGAAGTTCAGCTCGGTCGCCACCCTGTCGAACAGGGGCTCGGGCGGGCCGTCGGTCGGTTTCTTCGAGGACGCTTCGGACATGGCCCGGCCTAGTAGCAAGGCCCATTGCCAGCGTCGAGGGAAGCGCTGGGCCGGCGGAGGGGCCGCAGCCGGCGGGATGGGTGTAGGATCCGGGAATGAGCGCACAGCACCCGCTGCTCCCCGGCAACGCGCCCGAGGTGGAGGCCGCGTTCCAGGCAGCTCCGGAAGACGTCGTCGCGGAGATCCTCGACGGGGAGCTGCACACGTTCCCGAGGCCGGCGCGGCCGCACACGCGCGCAGCGTCGCGGCTAGGCCGTCGCCTCGGACCGTTCGATGACGATCCGGGCGAGCCTGGCGGATGGGTGATCCTCGACGAGCCCGAGCTCCACCTGGGACCGCGGCCCGACAAGGTCGTGCCCGATCTCGCTGGCTGGCGCCGCGAGCGCATGCCCGACGCGCTCGGGCCCGAGGACGCGCCCGCGCATTACAACGTCGCGCCCGACTGGGTCTGCGAGGTGATCTCCCCGCGCACCGAGCGCGTCGACCGGGGCAAGAAGATGCGGATCTACCGGCGCGAAGGAGTCCGCCACGCCTGGCTGCTCAACCCGGTCGCGCAGACGCTCGAGGTCTACCGGCTCGACGATGGGCGGTGGTCCTTGCTCGACACCTACGAAGGCGACGAGATCGTGCGGCCCGAGCCGTTCGAGGCGGTCGAGCTGCCGCTCGGCGCGCTCTGGGCGCGGTAATCGCCGGCCGGGCCGGGCGGCGCGGAGCCGCAGCTCACCCCGCGCGTGGCGCCGGCAGCACGCCGCTGAAGTCGGCGCGGATGGCGGCCACCCCGTCCGCGCCCGCCGCGAGGCAGGCCGGCGCCGAGGCCGCGTCGATGCCGCCGAGGGCGAGGACCGCGACGTTGCGCGAGGCCGCGGCCAGGCGGGCCCGCGCCTCGCGCAGGGCCGCGAGGCCGAGCGGCGGACCCTTGCCGGGCGTCGCGAAGATCGGCGAGAGCACGGCGGCGTCCGCGCCGGCCTCGGCCGCCCGGAGAACGTCGTCGACGCCGTGGCACGCGACGGAGACGAAGGCGCCCGCCCCGAGCAGGGCGCGCGCGTCGGCCACCGCGACCGAGCGGCGGCCGAGGTGGACGCCGTCCGCGCCGAGGAGGAGCGCGAGATCCAGGCGATCGTTGACGAGGAACGAGGCGCCGAGCGCGGCGGTGGCGTCGCGCAGGCGCCTGCCGAGCGCGTGGAGCGCCGCGCCGGAGAGCTCGGGATCGCGGAGCTGCACCGCCACGCGGGCGCGGGCCTCGGGGGGCAGGGCGCCGAACGCCGAGAGCCGCGCGAGCAAGACCGGCTCCGGGACGTCCGCCGCCTGGGTGATCAGGGTCAACCTCGGGGTGAGCATGGCCGTCCTCCAGCGCGCCAGCGGCGGCGCGTCATCGCGCTCCGTCGCCCGGGGGGCGCTCCGCCGGGGCCCCCGCCTCGCCGAGCGCCTCGAGATCCTGCCAGGCCATCCGGGCGAACCGGCTGGCAGGATACCGCTCGACCAGGAAACGCAACGTGTCGACCTGGGCGCGGCGATCGCCGCTCGCCTTGAAGCGCTCGGCCAGCGCATACAGGGCCTCGCTCGGGTCCTCGTACACACGACGATCCGGGTCGACCTCGCTCGCGCACTGGTAAGGCGCCTGCGCGACGGCGGCGAAGATCGCGATCGAGCCGAAGGCCGCGCGGAAGCCGGTGAACACGAGCGGCATTCGCCGATGAACGAGCGCGAGCGTCAAGAGGACGCCGCGGCCCCGGCGACGCCGCTCCTCCGGCCGAGCCGCGCGGGCCCGCTCGGCCGGGCGGCCGGTGACGGGGCTAGTTCAGGGAGGCGCCCGTCCGGGCGGCGCCGTTCTCGAGCCCGCCCTTCGAGGCCGGGGCGCCGAAGGGCGCGTCGCCCGCGTCCTGACCGCCGGTGCTCGACAGGGGCTCGCCGCGGGCGCGCAGGAGCGACTCGTGGAGGGCGCGCGCGCTGTCATCCCAGTCGCGCCTGCCGGCGAGCTCCGCGATCCGCGCCGGGTCGTAGTCGGCCCGGGCGGCGCGGAGCAGCGCCTCCATCAGCACGTCCCGGTTCCCCGGCGGGATGAGCTCGCCGAGCTCGGCGCTGCGCAGGACGTCGGGGATGCCCCCCACGCTCGTCGCGACCACGCGGCGCCCCGAGGCGAGCGCCTCGAGCAGGACGTTGGGCGTCCCCTCGTGCTTGCTCGGGAGCGCGAGGGCGTCGCACGCGCCGAGCCACAGCGACACCTGATCGTGCGGCAAGTAGCCGGTCACCGTCAGCCGGCCGCCCAGACGGGCGGCGGCGGCCCTGCACGCCTGCTCCTCGGCGCCGCTGCCCACGAGCGCCAGCTCGATGTCCGGGTGGACCGGCGCGAGCCGCTCGAACGCCTCGATCAGATCGAGCACGCCCTTGTCGCGGCTCAGGTGGCCGACGAAGACGATCAGCCGCGAGCTCGGCGACTTGCCGAGCGCGGCGCGCGCCTCGGCGCGGTTGCGAGGCTGGAACGTCTTCACGTCGACGCCGTTCATGACGATGTCGATGCGATCGCGCGGCACGCCGAGCGCAGCGACCCCGTCCGCGAGCTTGCGGCTGACCGTGACCACCCGGGCGGCGCGCGTGAGCCCCCAGCCGAGCGGCCTCCGCATCCGCCGGTCGCGCGGGATCACGTCGATGTCCGAGCCGTGCGTCTTGATCACGGCCGGCACCCCGAGCAATCGCCCCAGGCAGACCGCGGCAAAGCCGTCCGGGTAGGCGAAAGCCCCGACGATGACGTCGGGCAACGGACCGCGCCCGATGAGCTCCGGGAGCATCGACGCCGCATACAGCGGGCCGTTCAGGGCAGGCGCGATCCTCGGCACGTACAGGTACCGCGGGTGCCTGACCGGCAGCCCATCGATGACCTCCTCGCGCGGCGCACTGGCGCCGATAGGCCACTTCGAGAGGCGCTCTATCCCGGGGAACCACGGGATCGTCGCGAGCACCCGGACGTCGCAGTAGCGCGACAGCGCGGCGAACTGCCGCCGATTGTACGGCGCCTCGTCCGGGTGAACCGCGTTCGGAAAGATCTTCGTGATCAGCAAAACGCGCATCCGCCGCAAGGGCTCCTCCTCTCGAGCGAGCCGAGTCGGCGAGCGCCTCGAAAGAGGACGTCGTTCGCGCTCGGTCTCGTATTCGGTCTAGCCAGTCTCGCTCAGTCTCGTCAATCCCGCCAATCTACGCTCAGTCTCGCCCATCTCGCTCAGCCTAGCTCAGCGCCCCATTTTGCCTCGCTCAGCATCGTTCGATGTCCCATTTTGCCTCGCTCAGCATCGTATTCGCCCTGGTCAGGTTCGATTCGGTCTCACCTGGTATCGTATGTCGTTACACGTCCAGACCGACCCGCTGACCAACCCGTCCGTTGCCGTCGTCCCGTCCAGCGGCCGGCCCGGAGGCCCCCGCGGGGGTCGACCACGCGCGCGCCCGGGACGGGGCGTCGCCCCCGCGCCGCCTGGCGATGAGCTCGTCGAACAGGCGCACGTGCGCGTCGACCATCGCTTCCAGGCTGAACTGCTCGGTGAACTTCGCGGGGCCGCGCGCGCGCGCTCGCTCGCGGAGCTCCCCGTCGCGGGCGACCCGCGAGAGGTGCTCGACCAGCGCGCCAGGGTCCTTCGACGGGACGAGGAACCCGTCGACGCCGTGCTCGACGATCTCGGGGACGCCGCCGACGCGGCTCGCCACGATCGGCTTGCCGAGCGCGAGCGCCTCGAGCAGCGCGAGCGGCAGCCCCTCCCAGAGCGACGGGAGCACGTAGGCGTCGAACGCGGAGACGAGCTCCGGCACGTCCGAGCGATACCCGGGGAAGATCACCCGGTCGCCGAGCCCCGCGTCCCTGGCTCGCTGCTCCAGCTCCGGCCGGAGCGGGCCGTCGCCGGCGATGACGAAGCGCGCCTCCGGCGCGCGCCGCAGCACCTCGGGCGCCGCCTCGAGGAGGTAACGGAGCCCCTTCTGCTCGATGTGCACCACGGCGCACCCGAACACGAACTCCCGCTCGCCGATGCCGAGCTCCGCGCGGATGCGCGCGCCCGCGCCGCCCTCGCGGGCGCGGGCGAAGCGCGTCCCGTCGATGCCGTTGTGGATGACACGGACCGGCGCGCGGACCTTCACGTCGTCGACAAGGATGCGCCTGAGGTCGTGCGACACGGCGACCATCTCGTCGGCCAGGTAGGCGTAGTAGCCGAACTTGCGCCGATCGAAGCCCTTCGCCCGGTTGATCTGGTTGTGCTCCGAGTAGACGACCAGCGGCCGATTCCGGAGCAGGCGCGCCGCGAAGCCAGCGAAGATGAGCGGAGCACGGTTGTGGACGTGGACGATATCGACCGAGCGCTGGTGAAAGAAGCGCCGGATCCAGAGCAGCGCCTCTGGATCGCTCTTGAGGCCCGGCAGCACCGGCCGGAGGTCCTTCGTGATCACGAGGCACTTCGAGCGGGGGAGCTTGACCTCCGAGAACAGCCGTCCCTCGCCGTCGAGGCAGATCAGCGAGAGGTCGAAGCCGTGATCGCCGAGGCGATCGAGGAGGCTCAGCACCACCTTCTCGAGCCCGCCGACCTCGAGGTTGTTCACGACCATGCAGACGTTGGGCTTGCTCATATTCTCCTGAGCGGACCGTCAGGTCGCCGCGGTCGTCGTCGGAGCGCCGTGACGCGCCACGACAGCGTGTCGACCGTGCGATGAGCGTTCCGTGTCATTTTGGCTCAGGTAGGTGAGCGTATCATGACATGCGGATGCTGTTCGCTTGACTTGGCGGCGTCGCAGCAGCGCCGTGCTGGACGTCGGAGTTGCTCGTTCATCATCCCTCATCGCGCCCGCGAGCGCCTCCGCATCGGTGGAATACGCCGGGAACGCGAGCGCGCGGAGATCGAGGTGCGGGGCCACACCCGCAGCGCCGCGCTACAGCGCGGCGATCTTGCCCTGCTCCGGCGATGACGCCGTCGCATAGAGCTTCTTCGGCATCCGCCCCGCGAGATACGCCATCCGACCGGCCCTCACCGCGTCCTTCATCGCCTGCGCCATCAAGATCGGGTCCCGCGCGCCCGCGATGGCCGTGTTCATCAATACCCCATCACACCCGAGCTCCATCGCCACCGCGGCATCGCTCGCTGTCCCGACTCCCGCGTCCACGATCACCGGCACCTTCGCTGTCTCTCGGATGATCATCAGGTTGTACGGGTTGCGGATGCCGAGCCCGCTGCCGATCGGTGCCGCCAGGGGCATCACGGCCGCGCACCCGATGTCTTCCAGCTTACGACAGACGATCGGATCATCCATGCAGTAGGGCAGCACCGTGAAGCCCTCCTTCACCAGGATCCGCGCCGCCTCGAGCGTCGCCTCGTTGTCCGGGAACAGCGTCCGTTCGTCGCCGATGACTTCGAGCTTCACGAGATCGGACAGACCGAGCTCGCGCGCGAGCCGGCAGGTGCGGACCGCGTCCTCGACGGTGGCGCAACCGGCCGTGTTCGGCAGGATCGTGACGCGTCCCTGCTGGAGCAGCGACATCATCGACCCCTCGCCCCGCTCCTTCAAATTGACGCGGCGGAGGGCCACCGTGACGACCTCCGCGCCGGACGCTTCGAGCGCGCGACGGGTCTCATCCAGGTCCTTGTACTTGCCCGTCCCCACGAAGAGGCGGGAAGTGAACGTGTATCTGCCGATCGTCAACGCGTCGCTCGTCATCGCAGGCTCCTCGGGTCTCGACCCAGACGATCTGCTAGTCGGACCGGGACACAGGGTCCAGCGCGTCGACGAAACCCGGCGCTTCCGGCGCGCCTCGCTCGGCAGCATGGTATCTTTGCGCCAATGTCTCCCCGAGCTTTTGGCATAGCCCTCCTCGTCGCGTTGCCCCCAGCGCTCACGCTCACGCCCCTCCCGACAGCGGACAGCCGCGCGCGGGCCAGCCAGGATCGCGCCGCGGCGAGCCCCGGCGCGATCCTGTCCGGTCCGCGCGCGGCGCAGGCGGCCGTGGCCATTCAGCTCTCGCTGGACGAGCTCGTCGCCGCGGCCTCGTACGTCGTGGTCGCGACCGCGATCGAGCAGCGCAGCCAGTGGGAAGAGCTCGGCGGGGCCAGGAGGATCGTCACCTATACCCGCCTGTCGATCGACCGGACCGTGGCCGGACAGCCCGACGGCGAGGTCTGGGTCAGGACGCTCGGGGGCGTGGTCGGGGACGTCGGACAGCACGTGTCGGGCGACGCGCAGATCGCGGTCGGCGCGCAGGCGATGGTCTTCGTCTCCAAGGTGGGCTCGGCCCTGGTCGTCTCCGGGATGGCCCAGGGCCACTACCCCGTCGTCGACGGCGAGGAGAAGCCGAGGGTCGCAGGCGGGGCCGGCGCGAGGCGCATCGCCGTGCGGCGGCTGGCCGCGAGCCCCGACAGCGGGACCGTCCTGCCGCGGCCGGGCCCCGCGATCTCGGCCCGCGAGCAGCTCATCGGCGCGGCGCTCGACACGGCGATCGACGCGGTGAACCAGGCATGGAAGGCGAAGCATGCGCAGAAGTGACCTCGCGCCGCGCCCCGCTGGCGCGCGCCGCCCCGCGCGCGCCCACGCCATCGCCGCAGCCTGCAGCGCGCTCGTCGCCGCGGCGCTCGCCTACCCCGGGGACGCCCTGGCCTTCTGCCGCACGAGCGTCTGTCCGCCGGAGAAGACGGCGTCGGGGAAGGCGGAGACCGCGGCGGTCTGCACGCCGCCGCAGGGCAACGACTGCGGCACCCCGCTCGCCTGGCCTTCGCCGTGCGTGAGCTACTCCCTCCAGGAGGACGCCTCCGCCCAGGTGTCGCTCCAGGAGGCGGAGGCGATCTTCGAGCAGGCGTTCGCCGCGTGGACAGAGGCCGAGTGCGGCGACGGGCAGACCCCGCGCATGGAGGTCACCTACCTGGGCCCGGTCGCGTGCGACGCGCACGAGTACAACAAGCGCAAGGCGAACGCGAACATCATCACGTTCCGGGACGACGGGTGGCCATACGTCGGCGGCGGGAACACCCTCGCGCTCACGACCGTCACCTACCACCTCAAGACCGGCGAGATCTACGACGCGGACATGGAGGTCAACTCGTTCGACGTGGCGCTCTCCCAGGGAGACGACAGCGTCTCGTTCGACCTCCTGAGCATCGCCACCCACGAGGCCGGCCATTTCCTCGGGCTCTCGCACTCGATCGAGCGCGACGCGACCATGTTCGCCGACTACCGGCCGGGGACCTCTTCGCTCCGCGACCTCTCCCCGGACGACCACGACGGGATCTGCGCGGTGTACCCGCCCGGGGAGCCGATCGAGGGCTGCGACCCCACGCCGCGCCACGGCTTCTCTGCCCTGTGCGCCGCGGATCAGCCCGAGGTGAAGGAGTCGGACGGCTGCGCCGCGGCCCCGCGCGGCACCGCTGGCCAGCGCGGGCGCGGCGGAGGGCTCGTCCTCGCCGCGCTCGCGCTGGTCGGCGTGGCCGCGCGGGCGCGGCGCGGCGCGGCCGCGTGGGCGGGCCGGGAGGAGGCCTGCTGAGCCAGAGCCCTCCCGTCCTGGTCGAGCGCGAAGGCGAGCTCGCCCGTCTGGTCGAGCGCGCCGCCCGCGCCGACGCGCTCGCGGTCGACGTGGAGGCCAACGGGCTGTTCGCGTACCGGGCGCGGCTCTGCACCGTCCAGCTCGCCTTCCGCGAGGGGGACGACATCGCGGTCGGGGTCGTCGACGCGCTCCGCGTGCCTGTCGCGCCGCTCGCGCGGCTCCTCGGGGCCGCGGGCCCGCCCAAGGTGCTGCACGACCTCACCTTCGACGCGCGCATGCTCGCCGAGGCGGGCGCGCCGCTCGCTGGCGCGCACGACACCTCGGTCGCCGCGCGCATGCTGGGGTGCGCGGCGACGGGGCTCGCCGCGCTGCTCCTGTCGGAGCTCGACGTGAAGGTCGACAAGCAGCTCCAGCAGCACGACTGGGGGCGCAGGCCGATCGAGGACGCCGAGCTGCGCTACCTGGCCGACGACGTGCGCCACCTGCTCCCGCTCCGCGCGCGGCTCGCGGAGCGCAGCCGCGCCCTCGGGATCGACGAGGAGATCGAGGAGGAGTGCACCTACAAGCTCGCGACCGCCCTCGGGCCGCCGCGCGATCCGCGGCCCGCCTACGCGCGCATCAAGGGGGCCCAGGCGCTCGATCCGCAGGGCCGGGCGATCCTGCGGCGGCTCGTGGCGGCGCGCGAGGCCGCCGCCGAGGGGACCGACGTGCCCTCTTTCAAGATCGTCGCCAGCGACGTGCTGCTCGAGCTCGCGCAGCGGAGGCCTGCCAGCGCAGACGACGTGCGCGCCATCCGCGGGGCCGCGGCGGGCCGGGCGGCCGCGTGCGTCGCGGCGTGGCTCCGCGCCATCGAGCAGGGGCGCAGCGACGGCGACGTGCCCGAGGACGAGCGCGCCCTCTTCCAGCAAGCCCGCCCGCCCAGGAAGGAGCTCGCCGCGCGGCGCGCGGTGGAGACCCGGATCGCGGCGTGGCGCAGGGCCGAGGCGAAGGCGCGGAAGGTGGACGAGCAGGTCGTGCTGCCCGGTCACTGCGCGCAGGATGTCGCGGAGATCGCGCTGGCGGAGGGCCACGCCGGAGACGAGGCGATCGCCGCCGCGATCGCGCGCATCCCGGGGCTCGGCGCGGCACGGCTCGCGCGTTACGGCCGCGCGCTCGCGGCGCTCGTGGCCGCGGCGCAGCCGGGCGAGCCGCCTGCCGCCGCGAGGTAGCGCCGCGCGTCGGCTCCGCGTGTTGGTCCCGCGTGTTGGTCCCGCGTGTCGGTTCCGCGTGTCGGTTCCGCATGTCGGTTCCGCGCGTCCGCGATCCCCTGCGGGATCTCCGACACGTGGAGCCCGCTGCGAGCGAGCGCACGTGGCGCGCGCGCCGCCCGGTCGACAGAGCCGCCGGGCGATGGAATAGCAGGGCCCATGCCCTCGACCGATCACCCCAAGGCGCCGAGGCGGCTCCGCCTCTGGCCGCCGGCGATGTGGCTCCGCGCCCCGCTCGCCTTCGCGCTCGTGTTCGGGTGCGCCCTTCTGGGAGCGAGCGCCGGAGAGCTGTCCGCTCCGCCGCCCCCGCCGTCGCCGCCGCCCGCGGCGAACGCCGAGGTCGGCCCGGAGCCGGAGGCGACCCCGGTCGCGCCCGACTCGCCTCGAGCCTCCATGCGCAGCTTCGTCGAGCTGTGCCGCGCGGGCGACTACGCCGAGGCCGCGCGCTACCTGGACGTGCCGCCGAGGGCGAACGGCGCGGCGCTCGCGCAGAAGCTCAAGGCGGTGCTCGATCGGCACCTCTGGCTGGAAGTGGAGACGCTCTCGCCGCAGCCGCAGGGGGACACGCAGGACAACCTCGGGGCCGGCGTGGAGCAGCTCGGCAAGATCCCGACGCGGACGGGATCCCAGCCGGTGCGCCTCGTGCGGCGCACGACGCCCGACGGCGTGCGCTGGATCTTCTCGCGCGCCACGGTGGAGCGCGTCGACGAGTGGTACGCGCGGCTCGAAGATCGCTGGCTCCGCGATCACCTGCCGCCGGCGCTCCTGCGCCCCGGCCCGCGCGAGCTGCTCTGGTGGCAGTGGCTCGCGCTGCCGGTCCTCGCGCTGGCCGGCTGGCTCGTCGGCGCGGTGCTGAGCTACCTCGTCCGCGCCCTGCTCCGCCGCGTCATCGCGCGGACGGAGTCCACGCTCGACGACGTGCTCCTCGGGGGGGCGCGCGGTCCGTTCACGTTCGCGGCGGCGCTCCTCGTGATCACGGCCGCGCTCCCGTGGCTCGGGCTCTACCTGCCGGCCGAGGAGTTCCTCGACAAGGTGCTGCGCGCCGGCGTCTTCGTCGCCGTGTTCTGGTTCGCCCTGCGCACGATCGACGCCGTCGGCGGCCGCCTGCTCGCCGCCCCCGCGACGCGCGACAACCCCGCGGCGCGCTCGCTCGTGCCGCTCATGGGGCGGATCGCGAAGGTCTCGATCGTGATCATCGGCGTGATCGCCGTGCTCTCGGAGCTCGGCTACCCGGTGGCGAGCCTCATCGCCGGCCTCGGCATCGGCGGCGTCGCGCTGGCCCTCGCCGCGCAGAAGACGGTGGAGAACCTCTTCGGCTCGGTCGCGATCGGCATCGACCGGCCGTTCCAGGTCGGCGACTTCGTGAAGGTGGACGCGCTCCTCGGGACGGTCGAGAGCATCGGGCTCCGCTCGACGCGGATCCGCACGCTCGATCGGACCGTCGTCACGATCCCGAACGGCAAGCTGGCCGATCTCCAGATCGAGTCGTTCACGGCGCGCGACAGGATCCGCCTCGCCTGCGTGCTGGGGCTCGATCGCGACACGTCGCCCGAGCAGCTCCGCGCCATCGTGGAAGAGTGCGAGCGCGCGCTGCGGGAGCACCCGAAGATCTGGACCGAGGACGTCGTTGTGCGCTTCATCGGCGTCGGCCCCTCGTCGCTCGACGTCGAGGTGATGGCCTGGTTCCAGACGAGCGACTTCGCGGAGTTCCGGGACGTCCGGCAGGCGATGCTGATCACCTTCCTGCAGATCATCGATATGGCCGGGTCGAGGCTCGCGTACCCGACGCACACGCTGCACGTCGCGCCGCGCGGAGGGGAGCTCCCGCAGCCGGAGGGGGCCGCGGCGGGAGGTCCGGCTAACGGGCAGCGCGCGCCGCGGCGGGCGCCATCGGCTGAAGCCCCGCCTTCTCGATGAGGGCGCGGTCCTCGTCCTGGCCGGGGTTCGGCGTTGTGAGCAGCCTGTCTCCGTAGAAGATCGAGTTCGCCCCCGCGTACATGCAGAGCAGCTGCGTCTCGCGCGAGAGCTCCGTCCGCCCCGCGGACAGGCGCACCATCGCGCGCGGCATCATGACCCGCGCGACCGCGATCATCCGGACGAACTCGATCGGATCGACCGGGGGGAGGCTCTCGAGGGGCGTCCCCGGCGAGCGCACGAGGGCGTTGATCGGCACGCTCTCCGGGTGGGGGTCGAGGCGCGCGAGCTCGACGAGCATCTCGCAGCGGTCGGCGATCGACTCGCCCATGCCGATGATGCCGCCCGAGCAGACGGTGATGCCCGCCCGCCGGACGTTGCGCAGGGTGACGAGCCGCTCGTCGTACGTGCGCGTCGAGATGATGGATTTGTAGGCCTTCCGCGAGGTGTCGAGGTTGTGGTTGTAGGCGTCGAGGCCGGCCTCCTTCAGGCGGCGCGCCTGGTCGTCGGTGAGCATGCCGAGCGTGCAGCACGCCTCGAGGCCGAGGGCTTTCACGCCGCGCACCATGTCGAGGACGCGCTCGAAGGCGGGGCCGTCCTTCACCTCGCGCCACGCGGCGCCCATGCAGAACCGCGTCGAGCCGCCGTCGCGGGCGCGCTCCGCGGCGGCGAGGACCGCGCCGACGTCGAGCATGCGCTCCGGCCCGACCTCGGTCTCGTAGTGGCTCGACTGCGGGCAGTAGGCGCAGTCCTCGGGGCAGCCGCCCGTCTTGACGCTGAGCAGGGTGCAGAGCTGGACCTCGTGCTCGCCGTGGAACGCGCGGTGGACCGCGCGGGCGCGGTCGATCAGCTCGAAGAGCGGGAGGTCGTGCAGGGCGACCGCCTGCTGGACGGTCCAGTCGTGGCGGGGCGCGCCCGCCGACGGGGCGTGCCCGGCCGGGCCGCTGCATCCATTCCTGTGCTCCGCCGCTTCTCGTTCGATCCCTTCGAGCATGGGCTCGCTCATAGCCGGGCTTGAGGCGCCGCCGCAAGCAAGGCGCGATTGGGAAGGGAGCTCCTGGCGTCCTCGGCGTCCTCGACGGTTCGAAATTCTGCTCTGTTCTGGCGGTCTTGACCCGATTGCCGCCTCTAGAGCGCCGTCACCGCCTTCGCCGTCTCCTTGGCGATCGCCCCCTGGGCGACGAGCTGCCTGAGGTGCGCGTCGAAGGTCTGCATGCCGTACGGCGTGACCCCCTTCTCCATCAGCTCGCGCAGCGACGGGCTCCCCTCCGGCCGGCGGATCGCCTCGCGCACCGCGGCCGTCCCGACGAGCACCTCGGCGGCGAGGACCTCCCCCGCGCCGTCGCGGCGAGGGAGCAGGCGCTGCGCGACGATGCCCTGGAGACAGTCGGCCAGCCGGTCGCGCACCTCGCTCGGGCTCTTGCCGAGCGCGATCAGCCGCCCGAGCGCGCGCGTGACGTCCGCCGAGCTGACCGCCGCGAGCACGAGGTGCCCGGTCTCCGCGGCGTGGAGCGCGAGATCCAGCGACTCGCCGTCGCGGAGCGCGCTGATGAGCACGACGTCCGGGTCCTGCCGCAGCGCGGAGCGCAGCGCGGTCGGGAAGTCCGCCGTGTCGACGCCGATCTCGCGCTGGCTCACGCTGGAGCGGTTGTCCTCGTGCACGTGCTCGATCGGATCCTCCAGGGTCACGATGTGGCGCGGCACGGTCGCGTTGATGTGCCCGACGAACGCGGCGAGGGTCGTGCTCTTGCCGCTGCCGGCCGTGCCCGCGACGAGGACGAGGCCGTGATCGTGCTCCACCATCGCCCGGACCGCCGAGGGCACGCCCAGCTCCTCGAACGTCGGGATCTTGAGCGGGATGCTCCGCAGGATGATCGCGAGCGAGCCGCGCTGGCGATAGATGTTCACGCGAAACCGGCCGAGGCCCGGGACGACGTACGCGGCGTCGAGCTCCTGGAGCGTGGCGAGCAGCTCGCGCGAAGGGCGCCCGGCGAGCAGCACCCGCGCGGCGGCCTCGCTGTCCTCGGGCCGGATCCTGTCGACGCGGAAGTAGACCATGTCGCCGCGCACCCGCGCGCCCGGCGGCTGACCGACCTTGAGGTGGATGTCGCTGGCGTGGGCGGCAAGCGCCTTGCCGAGGAGCTGATGGAGGAAGGCCTCGGAGGTGTACGGCGTCGTCACGGGGGGCAAGGTACCAAATTGGAACCCGACCGGCCCAAAGCGCGGCTGCACGAACCGAAAGCCCATCTGGAACGGCGCGGCCGCGCGGGACGGCCGCGCGCCCGCGCCGCCGCGCGGGACGTCAGGGCCGCGGCGCCGCCGGGCCTCCCGCGGCGCCCGCGACGGAGCCCTCGGGATCCAGATCTGCCGGAATACGGAGAGGATCGACGAGCCCCCGCTCGGCGAGCGCGCGCGCCGCCGAGATGGCGAGCGCGCGCTGGTCCGAGGGGAGGTCGCGCCGGCCCGCCAGCTCGACCAGGGCCGCGGCCGCGCCGCGCGCCCCGTCCGGGTCGAGCGGCTCGCGCGGGCGCGGCGGCCGCCCGGCGATCCCGAGGAGCGCCTCGAGCAGCGGCGGGAGCGACGGCCCGGACGCCGCGCGGGCGCGCTCGGCGAGCGGCCCGAGCGCCAGGTCGGCGTCATCGGCGTACGGCAGCGCGCGCAGGGCCGTGAGCGCGATGTCGCCGCCGTCGTCGAGCGCGGCGAGGAGGCCGGAGCCGCCCTCGGCCTCGGCCAGCCGGGCGCAGTCCAGCGGGTCGTCCCCCGCGGCGAGGCGCCAGCGCGGATCGGTGAGGCGAGGGCTCGGCGGGCGCGGCGCCAGGGAGGGCGAGGCAGCGGCCGAGGCGGGCGACACCGCGGCGCGAGGGGCGCTCCCCTGCTCGCGGCGACAGCCGAGGGGCGCGAGCAGGACGAGCGCGACGAACGCGAGGCGCGCCGCGACAAGCGCCCTCCGCCGCGCGCGGCGGACGCCCTCGCGGCCCCTCCCCTGCCTCACGGCTGATCGAGGATCGAGAGCGACCGCTTCGTGGGCGCGTTCTCGGGCTCTTGCCGCGCGTTGTACTCGTCGACCACCCGGTTGATGTGCATCGAGCAGAACTTCGGCCCGCACATCGAGCAGAACTCCGAGGTCTTGAAGTACTCCTGAGGGAGCGTCTCGTCGTGCATCGCCTGGGCCGTCTCCGGATCGAGCGAGAGCGCGAACTGCTGCTTCCAGTCGAAGGCGTAGCGGGCGCGGCTCAGCGCGTCGTCGCGATCCCGCGCGCCCGGGCGCTTCCGCGCCACGTCCGCGGCGTGGGCCGCGATCTTGTAGGCGATGAGGCCCTGCTTGACGTCCTCGGGGTTCGGCAGGCCGAGGTGCTCCTTCGGCGTCACGTAGCAGAGCATCGCGGCGCCCGCGAAGCCGGCCATCGTGGCGCCGATGCAGCTCGTGATGTGGTCATAGCCAGGCGCGAAGTCGGTGACGAGCGGGCCGAGCACGTAGAACGGCGCCTCGTGACAGAGCTCCATCTCCTTCTGCACGTTCATCGCGATCTGATCGAACGGCACGTGCCCGGGGCCCTCGATCATCACCTGCACGTCCTTCTCCCAGGCGCGCTTCGTGAGCTCGCCGAGCGTCTTCAGCTCGGCGAACTGGGCCGCGTCGCTGGCGTCGTGGAGGCAGCCGGGGCGGAGGCCGTCGCCCGCCGAGATCGTGACGTCGTACTTGGCGCAGACCTCGAGCACCTTGTCCCAGTGGGTGTAGAACGGGTTCTGCTTGTGGTGCTCGATCATCCACTGCGCCATGATCGAGCCGCCGCGCGAGACGATGCCGGTGATCCGGCCCTTCACGAGCGGCAGGTGCTCGAGCAGCACGCCCGCGTGGATCGTGAAGTAATCGACCCCCTGCTTCGCCTGGTGCTCGAGCATGTCGATGAGGTCCGCGGCCGTCATCTTGGCGGTGCCCTTGCACGCCTCGAGCGCCTGATAGATCGGCACCGTCCCGATCGGCACAGGGGAGTCCGCGATGATCGCGCGGCGGATGCCGTCGATGTCGCCCCCGGTCGACAGGTCCATCACGGTGTCTGCGCCGTACTTGATGGCGTAGCGCAGCTTCTCGAGCTCGCCGCTCACGTCGCTCGTGGTCTGGCTGTTGCCGATGTTCGCGTTCACCTTGCAGAGCGACGCGATGCCGATGCACATCGGCTCGAGGTTCAGGTGGTTCTTGTTCGCGGGGATGATCATCCGGCCGCGCGCAACCTCGCTGCGGATGAGCTCGGGCGCGAGCTTCTCACGGCGGGCGACGTACTCCATCTCCTCCGTGACGACGCCCTTCCTCGCGAAGTGCATCTGGCTCTGGTTCGGGCTCCCGGCGCGCTTGCTCACCCATTCGGACCGCAACATCGACGACCTCGCTTTCGAGGTGGGCGGTTTAGGTCGCGACCGCGCGCGACGCAAGCGCCGCGTCGCGCCTGGCCGCCCGACCTCAAGGCGGCGAGAGAGCGCGCCGCTGTCAGGGCGGCGGCGCTTCGGGGAGCTCGGTCATCATGCCGAGCGTCTGGGCGCCGGCGGCCTTCGCGCCGTCGAGCACCTCCACGACGGTGCCGTAGACGGCGCCGTCGTCGGCGACGACGAAGACGATCCTGTCCTGAGGCCTGCTGTAGCGCTCGATCAGCGGCCGGAGCGTGCCCACGAGCTCGGCGCGCTCGACCCGCTCGTCGTTCACCCGCAGCTCACCTTGCGCGCTCACCCGGACGACGAGCTGGTCGGGCGGCGGGGGGGTGTCCTGCTTGACCTGCTCGGTGTCCGGCACGCGCACGCCGATGTCCTTCTCGAGCAGCGGCGTCACGACCATGAAGATGATGAGCAGCACCAGCACGACGTCGACGAGCGGCGTCACGTTGATGTCGGAGTTCAGGGGCACCGCCGGCTTGATGACGAACTTCCTCTTCGCGCTCATCGCCGCTATCTCCCCTTGAGCTCCTCGACCGCCAGCGAGACGCTCTTCGCGCCCGACTTGCGCGCCGTCTCCATCACCCTGCGGACGTCGCCGAACGAGAGGCGCTGGTCCCCCTTGACCAGCACCTTGCGCCCCGGCTGCGCCGCGAACTCGCGCGAGAGCCGCTCGGCCAGCCCGGCGTCATCGTATCTGTCGTTCTCGACCCACACCGTCTTCTCCAGCGTCACGGAGAGGATCAGCGGGTCCACCTCCTTCTTCTCCTCGTCCACCTTCGCGGCCTGCGGCAGCTTCACGTCCTTGCCGCGCTGGAGCATCGGCGTGACCACCATGAAGATGATGAGCAGGACGAGGACGACGTCGACGAGCGGCGTGACGTTGATCTCGCTCTTGGGGCCCCTCTGCGGGCCGACACCCATGCCCATTGGAACGCTCGCTTTCCTGCTGGGCGCGTCACCGCTCGCCGCGCCGCGGGCGCGAGGCGCCGGGCGCCGCGCTCCGCGGAGAGGCGCGCGGGGTGTCGCGCGGGTCCCCTGTCAAGCGGCCTCTTCGGCGGCCGGCGCGAGGCGCCCGTCGAGCCGCTTCGCCACGACGTCGAGGAGCTCGTTCGACGACTCCGAGATGTCGATCGCCCGGGCTTCGATCCAGCCCTGGAGATAGTTGTAGCCCATGACGGCCGGGATCGCGACGATCAGCCCGAAGGCGGTCGTGATGAGCGCCTCCGCGATACCCGCCGAGACGGTGCCGAGGCCGCCGGAGCCAGCGGCCGCCATCTGCTGGAACGCCGTCACGATGCCCATGACCGTCCCGAGCAGCCCGACGAACGGCGCCGTGGATCCGACCGTGGCGAGCAGTCCATAACCTCGCTTCAGGCTGAGCACCTCGCGCTGCGCCTGCCGCTCGAGCGCCCGCGAGACCGACTCGAACACGCCGTCGCGCTCGTGCCCCTGCGCCGGCAGCCGCGAGGGCGTGCTCGAGGCATAAGCGGCGAGCCCGGCGCCGATGACGCGCCCGAGATAGCCGAGCTCGCCGCCCGGCCTGGCGGCGGTCCAGGCGCCCTCGAGCTCGCCCCGGGCGAGCATGGGTCCCACCCGCGCCGCGAACGCGCGGGAGGCGGCGCGCGACAGGAACGACACGACGATGCGCTCGCCCAGGACGATCAGCGACGCAACGGACATGATGGCCAGCGCGAAGACAATCAGCTTCGCGAAGAGCCCCATGTGGCCCCACAGCTCGATCAACGTGAATTGCATCGTCTCGCGCCTCCTGGCGCCCCATGTGGCGTGATGGTTTTGACTATGCTGAAACAGCGACTCTGGACGCTGGAGCGGACTCGACAGTACGACAGCGCGGACCTACCACGCACCCTTCTCTACTACGTGCTCCGCCCTCTCAACAATACCCGTCCCGTCTGAACGCCTTCATGGCATCTTCAGCCTGATGGGAATGGTGTAGTCGACGGAGACGGGGCGTCCCTGGTAGATCACGGGCGTATACCGGCAGGTCGTCGTCAGCGTGTTCAGGATCGCCTCATTCATGTGCGGCAGGCCTTTGGCGATCCTGCAGCTGGTGAGCTTGCCCGTAGGAGTGATGACGCACTTGACAAGCGCGAGGCCTTCGACCCTGGCGGCGAGCGCTTCGCGCGTGAAGCTGGGCTTGCAACCTGAGACCTCTTTCGGACGCTCCATTCCAGGGCCGAACGCCAGCACCACGTTCTGCGGCGGCGCCGTGCTGCCCACCTGGCCGCCGACTTTGCCGCCCAGCTGACCGCCCATCTGCCCGCCGACCTCGCCGCCGACGGTGCCCCCCCGAACGCCGCCCTGGACTCCCCCCTCGACACCGCCCGGCTGCTCCGGCGCATCCTCCTTGACCGGCTCCGGCTCCGGCTTTGGCTCTGGCGCCTTGGCCTTGGGCTTCTCCGGCATGTCGTAGATGGTGCCAGGCGTCTTGACGGGCTTCGGCTGCTCGATGCGCTCCACCTTCGGCGGGCGCTTCGCGCCGCCGCCCGGAGGCGGCGGTGGCGGAGGAGGAGGAGGCGGCGGCGGCGGCGGGGCGAAAAATGTGACCTCGACGTCCTTCGGCTTCTCGGTTCGAGGGCGCGTGGCCTGCCAGAGGATGGCCCCCGCGACCGCCACGTGGGCGACAATGGAGAGCGCTGTCCCCGTCCCTAGCCGCCCCTGGGTGGCGGTAGCGCGACCGAGTACCGAGTCGAACATGAGGGGTCGTAACTCCTAGGACTCGAGCCGATCGAGGTAGAGAAGCCGCGACGTATGGAAGCGTGCGGCGCCTACCCGGAGTGCACAAGCGAGCGAGTCCTACAAAAAAGTCTATTGTCTGGCGCGATTCCTGTCTAGGGTGAGGAAGGACTCGAGGGGCATACACTTCTGGAGGGAATTCCGTGAAGTTTCTCGAAAAGAGGCTGGAACACGGAGGGCGCTCACGTGCGCCGTTGGGGCCGTGGGCGGCGTTGCTGCTGCTCGCGATGACTTTGTTGACCGCGTACCCTGCGTTCGCGCAGACGGGCAGCGGCGTGCTCCTCGGGCGGGTAGTCGACGCGTCGAACAGGGCGCCGGCCGCCGATGTGGTCGTGACGGCGACATCGCCAGCGCTGCAAGGGGAGCAGCTGGTCGTCACGGACGGCACTGGCCAGTACCGTATCCCGAACCTGCCGCCGGGCGACTACACACTGCGCTTCGAAAAGGACGCGTTCAAGCCGTACGCGCGCGGCGGGATCGCGGTCCGCGCCGCGACGACCATCCGCGTCAACGTCGAGCTGCTCCCGGAGGCGCTCAAGGCGGCGGAGATCGTCGTCGTCGGCCGCGCGCCGACGGTCGACGTCGGCTCGAGCAGCGTGAGCCAGAGCATCACCCAGGACTTCACCCGGCGCATCGCCGTCTCGCCCCCCACGGGGAAGGGCGCCACGACCCGCTCCTTCGAGTCGGTCGCCGCGACCACGCCCGGGGCGCAGGCCGACGAGTTCGGCACGTCCATCGCCGGCACCTCCTCCCCCGAGAACCAGTACGTGATCGACGGCCTGTCGGTGAACGACCCGGCCTACGGGATCGTCGGCACGCCGCTCACCATGGAGTTCATCAAGGAGGTCAACGTGGTGGCCGGCGGGTACATGCCCGAGTTCGGCCGCGCGACCGGGGGCGTCCTCGATGTCGTCACGAAGAGCGGCGGCAACGCGTTCCAGGGCTCGGTCTTCTTCAACATCACGCCCGGCATCCTCGAGGGCGCGCCCAAGGCGGTCCGTCGCCAGGGCGAGACCATCCAGACGGACGCGGCCCTGTCGTCCATCCGCGACTACGGGTTCGAGGTCGGCGGCCCCATCCTGAAGGACAAGCTCTGGTTCTACGCGGGCGCCGATCTCGCGTTCAAGAGCAACTCGATGGAGCGCAACCTGTTCGCCACGCGCTACGACCCCACCACGTTCGAGCCGGTGACGGATCCCAAGACCGGGCTCAACGTCGTCGACCGGCTGCCGGGAACGCAGCGCTTCTACCGCGCCGAGGAGCAGACGCTGCAGTACCTCGGGAAGCTGACCTACCAGATCGATCCGGACCACAGCGTGGCGCTCTCCGTCTACGGCTCGCCCTCCACCTCGGGCGGCAACGGCACCTTCGGGTTCGACCCGCAGCAGGGCGTGACCGAGCTCTCCAACATCATCGGCGAGTATGGCGCGATGGCGCACGAGTACGTGGCGTCGTCCACCGACGTCGCGTTGAAGTGGTCGTCTGCGTTCAAGAACAAGACCCTGCTCCTCGACGCGACGCTCGGCTGGCACGGCCAGCGGAGCGCGCGGCTGCCCCCGGACGGCTCGGAGCTCGGGACGCACGAGGGCCTGGCGGGCGTGCCCCTCATGGTCTGGCAGCGGTACTCCCCGAACCCGTACTCGATCTACGATTTCGAGACGCTCTCCCCCGAAGCCCGGGCCATGTGCGAGCCGCTGGAAACGGAGACCGGCGAGGTCGCCGCGGTGCCCTGCGCGGTGCGCCAGTACTGGCAAGGCGGCCCCGACTTCATCGACGACGCCTCGCTCAACCGCTTCCAGCTGAAGGCGATGGTGACGAGCATCTTCGAGGGGCTCGGGCACCACGTGGTCAAGGCCGGCATCGACGGCGAGATCACGACGTACAAGCACATCAAGGCGTACGCGGGCGGCACCACCTACGTGGAGGAGGGGGACGGGAACATGTCCCACGACGAGCGACAGCTCGGCTTCCTGACCGGCCCGGACGGCCTGGCGACCGGCCCCGGCGCCAGGGACTATGTGATCCAGGACAAGCTCACGGTGTCGTCGCTCGGCGCGACGATCGGCGCCTTCGCGCAGGACAGCTGGAGCATCCTCGATCGGGTGACGTTGAACATCGGCGTGCGCTACGACGCGCAGTACCTGTACGCGAGCGACGGCAAGCTCGGGCTGGCGCTCGCGAACCAGTGGTCTCCGCGCGTGGGCGTCGTCTACGACATCACGCAGGAGGGTCGGTCGAAGGTGTTCGCGAACTACGCGCGGTATTACGAGAGCGTCCCCCTCGACATCATGGATCGCACGTTCGGCGACGAGCGGTACACCCGCTCCTACCACCGGGGCGGCGCCAGCGGCTGTAACCCTGGGAACCCCGAGGACGCGACGGGTTATGGCGAAGGGCAGTGCCGGAACGACGACAGCCGGGTCCCGATCGACGAGGCCTTCGGCGCTCCAGGGGTCTTGAACCATGATCCGAACAAGAACTGGTTCACGTTCGGCGGCGGCAAGGCCCCGGTGGATCCGGATCTCGAGCCGCAGTCGTCCGACGAGATCGTGATCGGCGGCGAGTACGAGGTCATCCCGAACGGGCGTGTCGGCGCGCTGTACACGAAGCGCTGGATGAACAACGTCATCGAGGACATGAGCCGGGACGAGGCGAACACCTACTTCATCGGCAACCCCGGGAAGGGGATCGCCAAGGACTTCACGGAGGCGAGGCGCGATTACGACGCGCTGACCCTGTATTTCAACAAGATCTTCTCCGACCTGTGGCTCGCCCAGGTGAGCTATACGCTGTCGTACCTGCGAGGCAACTACCCGGGCCTCTTCAAGCCTGAGACCGACCAGCTCGATCCGAACATGAACACGGAGTTCGATCTGGCGTCGCTCCTCGTCAACCGCGATGGGGCCCTGCCCGGCGACAACACGCACGAGATCAAGGTCTACGGCGCGAAGGCGATCGAGCTCCCGAAGGGCATGGTCCTCGACCTCGGCCTCACGTACAGGTCCCGCTCAGGCGCCCCCATCGACTACTGGGGAGCGCACTACCTGTATGGCTCCGACGAGACGTTCATCCTGCCTCGAGGCGAGGGCGGCCGCCTCCCCTGGATCCACAACATCGACGGTCACATCGGCTATTCGGTCAAGCTCGCGAAGGACAGCGAGCTCACCGTCACCATGGATGTCTTCAACATCTTCAACTTCCAGGAGACCGTCCAGGTGGACCAGCGCTACACGACCGCGTACGTCGACCCCTGCGTCGGTGGAACGAAGGAAGATCTGAATCCGAGCAGCGGCCCGACATGCGTGAAGGACCACAACACCGGCGAGCCGCTCGATCCCAAGGCCGTGAACCCGAACTACGGTGAGCCGACGCAGTTCCAGACACCGCGGCAGTTCCGGTTCGGCGCGCGGGTGACGTTCTAGGCGCGTCGCGCGCGGGAAAGGATGCAAGCGATGAAGAAGCGATGGCTTGTTTGGATGGCAGGGCTCGCGGCGCTCTCACCGCTCGCGGCGATGTCTCCGGGCTGCTCGCAGCCCAAGCCCGAGTGCACGGTCGGCGGCGCCCTCGGGTCCGCGTTCGCAACGAAGTTCACCCGGATCGACGGGGATGCCGAGGGCCCGTGTGCTCGGAAGGACGGGACTGTCGAGCTGGTCGGGATGCAGGTGTACAATCCGGACGAGAATGGCGACAAGCTCCCCGACAGCGAGAAGCTCGTCGCGATCCAGACCCTGGAATTCGGCACTTGGTACCGCGGCGGCGCCGCGATCGACCCGAATCCGGATCTGAACCCGTTCGCGATCGGTGCCTTCGCGGCGCGCGAACCGGATGACAACGAGATCTGCACGGTGCCGACGTTCGATCCCGCCGAGGTGGTGTTGCTGCCCGGCGGCGAGGGCGGCGCCGGGGAAGGCGGCGCCGGCGGCAAGGGCGGCGCCGGCGGCGAGGGCGGCGCCGGCGGTGCCGGTGGCGCCGGGGAAGGCGGCGCTGGCGGTGCCGGTGGCACCGGGGAAGGCGGTGCCGGTGGCGCCGGGGAAGGCGGCGCTGGCGGTGCCGGTGGCGCCGGGGAAGGCGGTGCCGGTGGCGCCGGGGAAGGCGGCGCTGGCGGAGCCGGTGGTGCCGGCGACGGCGGTGCGGGCGAGGGCGGCGGTGGGGAAGGCGGCGCACCGCCGGTGGCGCCGGGATCGCACAAGCTCGAGTGGCGCAACATGCGCGTGTACGTGACAGCCGCCAACCTCGGCAATCAATTCGAGGCAGAAGTCACCTACTCGGAGGAGAGCTGCTCGGCGACGTACAAGGTCGTCGGAGTTTGGCCCGCCATCGATTGTCGGGTCTACGCCCCGAATCCCGAGCCCGGGGGCGCTCCGATCCCCACCGACAAGGGCGATGATGCCCTCTGCGTGAATCCTCGCATCTCCCCGGAGCTCAAGGTGAAGTGCGACGCCGGCGCGGGCCTGTGCGTGCTCGACGCGGACTCCATCCCCGCCCTGAAATAGGCAACCTGGCGGGCGGGGCGCCCATCGTCCCGCCCGCGCTCCTCCGGCCCCTCTCCCCTCACCTCCCGTAAAACGTCATCGCCCAGACGCATCCCTGGTCGTCCGAAGGCGGCGGGCTCGAAGAGCCCCTGTTCCCCGCGCAGCGCCGGCGATGGTCGATGGTTGAGCGAGAGGTGATGAGCGTCCGCGACGACGCGCTCGACCGGCGGCCCCGAGGTCAGCGCAGCTCACGTCGCGATCCCTCGGACCGCCGGCTCACGGCGCGGGTTTGACGGCCAGCCTCGCCAGCGCCGCGCAGCCGGCCCCGCTCGCGATCTCGAGCTTCGCCGTGAGCGCGCACAGGCGCGACGCCCGCTCGAGCGCCGCCGGATCGCCCGATACGATGGCCCGCTTGGACTCGTATCCGGTCCGGACCGCGAGCATCGTCTGGGCGCGGGGGGGCAGCTCCGCGCGCCGCGCCACGAGCAAATCGCCGAGCTTCGGGCCGGGATCGGCGGCCGGCGCCCACGTCCAGACCGACGCGACCAGGGCGTCCGCGAAGGCGGCGCGCAGCTCGTCGCCGCCGCGCGCGCCCTCGCACGGCAGCGCGGGACCGGCCGGTCCGACGTCGGTGGCGAGGAGCCTCCGCCCCGCGATCCGCCGGAGCAGATCCTTCTCCACGCCGGCGATCTTGCCGTCGTCGTCCGAGAACGCCCCCGCCTTGAACCGCACGGCGAGCGCGGCGCACTTCTCGTCGCGCTCCGCGCGCAGCCGTTGCTCCTCGCGGGCCCTCTCCTCGGCGCGCAGCCGCTCCTCACGCTCGCGCGCCTCTCGGGCCTCCACCGCGGCGCACTGCTCGAGCCGCGCGGCCACGCGCCGCTGCTGCTCGCTCGCCGCGCGGCCGAGATCGTCCTCCGCGATGTCGCGGACCGCGCACACCTCCGGGCGCCCCAGGACCGCATCGACGCGCGCGCGGGCGGCGCGGAGCCGCACGATCACCGACAGCGCCGCGACGATCACGAGCGCCGACACCACGATCGACGCGATCCTGCGGAGCCTCCGCCGGCGATACGCCTTGGCGAGCGCGCCGCCGCCGCTCTCGTCGAGCAGCTTGCGGCAGCGGCCGATCATCACCTGCCATTGCGCGATGTCCTCGGCGAGCACCTGGAGCGGCTCCGCGAAGGGGCGATCGCGCCGGACCTTGTTCGCCAGCCGCTCGAGCCACATGCCGGCGTCGGGGGCCCGACCGTGATCGGTCACCTCGGCGACGCCCTCGAGCAGCCCGCCGATGCGCCCGGCGTAGACATCCCAGGCGAGGAGCGCCTCGGACTGGCTGTCGCCGAGCCGCTCGATGGCCTCGCGCACGTCGGCCATCGGGAGGAGGCGCTCGACGTCCTCCCGGCGCACGCCCGCGAGCTTCGCGGCTTGATCGACGCCGCGCTGGAAGCCTCCGAGGAGCCCCTCCGGCGCCAGCTCGCGGAGCCCCTCCGGCACCCGGCTCGCCTGCATGCACGCGCCGGCGTGGTGCAGCGGCCCCATCGCGCAGGTCAGGAAGGTGCCGCCGAGCTTCACTTCCATCGAACCGTGGCTCTCCTCTCCACGACTCTCCACGAGATACCCTGGACAGCGCGGCGCGGAAAGGCTCGCCGCGCTGTCCAGGGTGATCACCGGCCGCCGCGTGAGACCTCGAGGTCCCAGAGCGCGTAGAGCACGTCGACGTCGTACTCGGTGTGTCGCCAGCCGGGGTGGAGCCGGTAGCTGCGCGGGAGCAGGCCAGAACCCAGGATGGCATCCGTCTGCTCGGCGAAGGTGTAAAGATACATCTTCACGCCGGTCAGCTCGGCGTCGGAGAGCGGGCGCGCGTGGCGCTCGTGGAGCCGGACGTTCGGCCTCCGCTCGACGATGCTCACCAGCAGGCGGCCGCCGGGGCGCATCGCGCCGGCCAGGTTCTTGAGCACGAGCGAGAGATCGTCGCAGAACTCGAGGGTGCCGAGCGCGAGGGCGACGTCGAACCGCCCCCAGGAGCGGGGGATCGGGAGATGGTAGTCGTGCCGGTGATAGGCGCCGTGGGGCCGCTTCTCGCGCGCGATCTCGAGCATCCCCTCGGCGATGTCGAAGCCCACGACCTCGACGGACGGCGGGAGATCGCGCGTGAGGTGGCCCGGGCCACAGCCCGCGTCGAGCACGCGGGCGCCGTCGGCGACCACCTCGCGCAGGAACGCGCGCACGGGCTTCTCGTAGTGCTGGATGTCTTTCCAGGTGGAGACGTAGTCGGGCGCGAAGTCCTCGTAGTAGTCGACGAGCCGCTCGATCCGGGTCGCTCGCTTCATGACGCCTTTCAGGTGATGTCGTCGACCGCCTGCACGGTCTCCTGGATGTCGTGCTCGTGCGTGTAGCCGAGGATGTCGCGCGCCCGCCGATCGTCGACCATGCACACGTAGCGGATGTGATCGAGCTCGGGGGCCGGGAACGAGGTCGCCCTGAACCGCCAGAGCCGCGGGATGATCGTCTGCATGACGAAGTGGGGGATCGCCGCGCGCGTCCGGCCGGTCATCTCGATGACGCGCGAGAGCGGCAGCGGCGCGGGCCCGGCGAGGTTGAAGATCCCGCGCACGCCGGGGCGGAGCGCCGCGAGGATCGCGGAGACCACGTCGTCCTGGTGAATGACCTGCACCATCGGATCGAAGCCGAGGAGGGTCGGGATCACGTTGAGCCGGAGGTAGTTCGACGGCGCGTTCCGCACGGAGCCGAGGATGTGGACCGGCCTGAGGATGACCGTCTCGGTCTGGGGGTGCTTCCAGAAGAACGATTGCGCCAGCATGTCGACCTCGATGAGGTCGCGGATCTCGCTGAACGACGCGCCGCCGAGCAGCGGGGCGTCCTCGGTGATGAACTGCGGGTTGTCGGGGCGCGGCCCGTAGGCGTTCGCGCTCGACAGCACGATGAGCTTGGGCACGTCGTACTGCGCGACGAACTCGAGCAGCCGCTGGAACCCAGCGAGGTTCCAGCTGTGGTGCTCCATCTGGCTCACCCGCGGATCGTGCATGACCCCGAGGTGGACCACCGCGGCGAGCTGCTCCTGGCGGAAGATGTCCTGGGTCTTCTTGCGGCGGATGTCGATCTGGTGATGCTCGATGTCCTTGGGGCGCCCCTCGAAGCTGCGCCGGTCGACGCCGATCACGCGCCGCTCGCGGTGGAGGCGCCGCGCCAGGCGCCGCCCGAGGCGACCACAGATGCCGGTGATGAGGATAGACCGGAGGGACGGATCGGTGTCCGCGGCGGGACGGCGGCCTCGACCGAGCATTCGTTCGCTCATCGGAGCGACGGTCGCTTCGAGGAGGCCGATGGTCAAGCCCTTCGTGCCGGTGCAGGCCCACGCGAGTTTTGCTATCGTCCGCCGCCCATGGCCAGCAGAACGACGCTCGCCAGGCTGAGCCACTTCGTCACGCACAGCGCGCTGCCGCTCGCGCGCGTCGGGGTCGACAGCCTGCGCGGCACGATCGACGACGCGACAATCCGGCTGCTCGGTCAGGATTTCGAGGACCGTCTGCGCCGGGTCGCGCTGCCTCACGCGGCGGACGGGGTCGACCCGTTCGGGCTCGACCGGGAGTGGGCGAAGTACGCGGTCGGGGTCGCCGCGTTCTTTCATCGCTTCTATTTCCGGACCGAGGTGTTCGGCATCGAGCGTGTCCCGGCCGGCCGTGTGCTCCTCATCGCGAACCACTCGGGCCAGCTCCCGTTCGACGGCATGCTCATCGCGGCCTCGCTGTTCCTGGACGCGGAGCCGCCGCGCGTGATGCGGAGCATGGTCGAGAAGTGGACGCAGACGCTGCCGTTCGTGGCGACCTTCTTCTCGCGCGTGGGCCAGGTGGTCGGCGTCCCCGAGAACGCGCGCCGGCTGCTCGACATGGGCGCGGCGATCCTGGTGTTCCCGGAGGGGACGAAGGGGATCTCGAAGGGGTTCTCCAGCCGCTATCAGCTGCTCGACTTCGGGCTCGGGTTCATGCGGCTCGCGCTCGAGACCGACACGCCGATCGTGCCCATCGCTGTCATCGGGGGCGAGGAACAGTACATCTCGCTCGGCAACCTCGAGTCGGTCTCGAAGGCGCTCGGCATGCCGACGTTCCCGATCATCCCACAGCTCCTGCTCCCCGGCGGCCAGCTGCCGCTGCCGACCCGATACCGGATCTACTTCGGCGAGCCGATGACGTTCCACGGCGACCCCGACGACGACGACGCGGTGATCCAGGAGAAGGTGGCGCTCGTGAAGGGTCGGATCCAGTCGATGCTGAACCGCGGCCTGAAGGAGCGGAAGAGCGTCTTCTGGTGATCGCGTGACCGCTCAGGCGCCCGCCAGCGTGACCGCGGCGTCGGGGCCGTGAGCGAGGACGCGCGCGTGGCCGCCGAGGATGGCGGGCTCGTTGCGATGGCCGTGGCCAATCGGCAGCCCGGCGACGACGGGGATGCCCAGCGGGAGCAGCCTGTCGCGGAGGACCTCGTCCACCGTGATGCCGTCGGGGCCTGGCGCGCACTGATCGAAGTCGCCGAGGACCACCGCCGCGGCCGGGGCGAGGTGGCCGCCGACCTCCAGCGTCGCGAGCATGCGATCGATGCGGTAGGGCCGCTCGGTGACGTCCTCGAGCAGGAGGATGCACCCCTCCGGGACCCGGAGCCGCCCCGCGGCGGCGCAGGCGTGGAGCAGGGCCAGGTTGCCGCCGAAGAGCGGCCCCTCGGCCACGCCGGCGCGCAGCGTGGTGAGGCCATCGAAGCGGCGCTCACCCAGCGGATCTTCGAGGGCGCGGATCAGCGCGGCGCGGGCGCGGGCGTCGCCGCGCCCGAGCGCGGTGACATGGACGCCATGAAGCGACGCCACGCCCGCGCGCGCTGCCTCGACGTGGAGGGCCGTGACGTCGGAGAAGCCGACGATCCAGCGGGGGTGCGCTGCGAGGGCGCTCCAGTCGAGCCGGTGGACGAACCGGTTCGCGCCGTAGCCGCCGCGGGCCGCGAAGATGGCCCTGACGTCGGGGTGCGAGAGCGCGCGGGCGAGCTCGTCGCTGCGCCGGGCGTCGCTGCCGGCCAGGTACCCGGCCCGCGCGAACAGCCCGTGATGGGAGGGCGCCGACAGCGATGGCGGCCCGCCTCGCCGGCCGTCGCCGTCGAACGGAGGCCCCTCGCCCGCGTCGAAGAGGACGCGGTAGCGCTGGGCGAGCCAGCCGATGCCGACCCGCGCGAGGACGTGCTCGAACGGGCTGGAAGGGGCGATCACCGCGACGGTATCGCCTGGCCGTAGCGCCGGGGGCAGGATCGGCGGGGGAGAGCTAGCGAGCACCTGGGTCGTCGTCGATCAACTCCACGTCTTCCGCATCCGTGTCGACGTCGATCGCGTCGGAGCCAGGTAAGGGCGGCACGACAGGCGCCATGGGGGCGGCGGGCGCGACGGGCAGCGCAGGGGCCGAGAGGGGCGCCTCATCGTGCGCTCGATGGGCCTCGCCGTTATCGACGTCGCCGAGCGTCCGCGGCCCTGCGTGAGCGTCGAACTCCGACCACTGCGCGGGAGCGGCTGGCGCATCGGAATACGCAGCTGGAGCAACGTGGATGACCTGGGTGGCGCTATCCAGAGGGAGCCTCTGCCCCTCGCGCAGAACCACATCGACATCGGCAGCGCCGCTGCCCGCGTCGGCCGCGTCGGCGTGCGCAGCGACGCCGTAGGCCCAGACCTGCTGCTCCGGCTCGACCGGCAGCGCTTGCGAGGCGGCGGCGTCCGCCGGCTGCGCCTGGGGAGCCGACAGCGCCTCCGCCGCCGGGTACGCCTCCGCCGCCGGGTACGCCTCCGCCGCCGGGTACGCCTCCGCCGCCGGGTACGCCTCCGCCGCCGGGTACGCCTCCGCCGCCGGGTACACCTCCGCCGCCGGGTACACCTCCGCCGCCGGGTACGCCTCAACCGGCTGCGCCTCCGCAACCAGCTGCGCCTCCGCGGCCGGCTGCGCCTCGACGCCCTCGTGCGCCTCGAAGCCCGCGTAGCCGTTGCTCACCGCCGCCACCGCGCCGGCCTCGAGGCCGAGCGTCTCGAGCGCCGGCGCCCGGGGCGCGAGCGGCGGCTCGGTCAGCGGCGGGCCCGGCGCGCGCGTCGGCAGCGAAGGAGGCGGCGGGGTGCGCTTGAGCTTGCCGGTCTTGGCCCGCTCGAGGCCCGCGGTCGCGTCCGGATCGCCCGCCTTCATGCGGAGGACGCGGCGCCAGGCGTCCGCCGCCTCGCGCGCTTCGCCGAGCTCCTCCTCCCAGAGGCGCGCCACCTTGCGCGCGAGCTCCGCCCGCTGCGCCGGATCGCGGCCGCGGAGGATCTGGTCCTCGTAGAGCTGGATCATGCCGCGGTGATCGCCGAGCTCCAGCAGGAGACCCGACAGGTCGTTCACCACGTCCTGATCCGAGGGCGACAGATCGTGAAGCTTCTTCAGATCCGCCGCGGCGCCCTGCCGGTCGCCGAGCACGTCGCGCCGCAGCCTGGCGCGACGCTGCAGGAGCTTGCGCACGAGCGGGCCGTCAAAGACCTCGTCCAGCGCGCGGTCCAGCGTCGCGCCGACGCGGGGCAGGTCGCCCACCTCGCGCCCGAGGGCCTCGAGCGCGTCGAGCGAAGCGTCGTCGACCTGCGTGAGCACGGCGCCGCCCAGCCAGCCGAAGGCGCGGTCGACGTCGCCGAGATCCTGGTAGGCGATCGTGGCCGCGCGCCGCAGGAGCGCCGCCCGGGTGCGGCCGCCGTCGCGCGAGCCCTGGCCGCCGGCCGCGAGCGCCTCGGCGAGGACCGTGCGCAGCGCCGTCGACCGCGACCGCTCGTCGTCGTCCCGCGCCACCTGCTCGAGCGTGGCGATCGTCTCCTCCTGGACGCCGCCGCCGAGGGCCAGCTCGAAGAAGCTCCTCGCCCGGTCGATGGCGCCACGCTCGCAGGCGATCTGGGCGGCGCGGACGAGAGCCGCGAGGCGATCGGCCGGCGTGCGGCACCGGCTGACCTGGCGCTCGAAGAGATCGATGATGAGGCCCGGGGCCTCGGCCAGCGCCGCGAGCCGCTGGAGCAGCGGCTCGACCTCGGCGGTCGACACGCTCGCGAGCGCGCCCTCGCCGTGGTGGATCGACTCCAGCGGATCGGCGCCCACGGAGACCCGGACCTCGGCCTGCCGCACGAGCTCGGCCGCCCGGGCCGCGCCCGAGAGATCCCTCGCGAGGAGCTCGTGCGCGACGGTGAGGGCCTCGCGATCCTGGAGCTCCACCGCGATCGCCTCGAGCTTCTCCGCGAGGCCGGCGTCGGCGGTGCGGGAGCGCGCGAGCTCCATCGCCACGCGCGCGGCGTCCTTCTGGCGACCGACCTCCACGAAACGCTCGAAGGCCCCGCGCAGGGCGACCTCGCGCCCCGCGCGCGCGATCGACTCGTTCCAGGCGACCAGCTTGGTCGCGACGATCCCCTTCCACCCGTGCCGGTCGCCGAGCGCGACGTACGCCTCTCGGCACGGCTCGTCGCCCTGATCGGCGAGCCGCTCCAGGAGCGCCAGCGCCTCATCGCTCTTGCCCAGCTGCTGGTCGAGGATCTCGGCGAGGCGCCGGGTCATCTGCGACGCCTCGTCGTCGTCGCCCTCCACCTCGATCAGGATCGCCATCAGGCGCGCGACCTTCGGCCAGTCGTTCAGCCGCTCGGCGAGCCGCAGGAGCCGGGCGACCGCGTCGAGGTCGTCCGGCTCGACGGCGTGGACGATCTCGAGCGCCCGGACGGCGCCGCGCGGATCGTCGAGCGGGCCCTCGTACAGCGCCGCGAGCCGCTGCGCGATGTCGACCTGGTCGTGGCCGTACACGAGCACGAGCTCACGCTCGAGCGCGCCCGCGACCCCCCTCGGGTTGCCGCGCCGCTCCTCCAGATCGGCGATCCCCTGCAGCGCGATCCGGTTCTGCGGATCGAGCGTCGCCACGACCGCCTCGTAGCGCGCGATCGCGGCCTCGAGGTCGCCGGGGCCCTCCGCGAGCATGCGCGCCTCGCGCAGGGCGAGCGAGATCTTGCCGGGCTCGCTGTCCGTCAGATCGCCGAGCTTGCGGAGGAGCTCCGCGCCCTGCTGGTGATCGCCACGCTCGCCTGCGTCCTGGGCCAGCCGCTCGATGGCCTCGGCGTCATCGCCGTCGGCGAGCAGGAGCGTGAGCGTCGCGCGCTCCCCGTCGCGATCGCCGAGCTCGCGCTGCAGGGCCGCCGCGGCCCGCCGCGCCGCGACGCGCTCCGCCCTGTCGCCGAGCACCTCGGCCCGGCTCAGGAGGAACCGCACGAGCTCGGGCCACCGATGGGCGCGCCGGTAGAGATCCTCGATCGCGGGGGCGGCGTCGGTCGCCGGATCGATCTCGATGGCGCGCTCGACGCGGTCGAGCGCGCCGTCGACGTCCCCGGCGCTGAGGAGCAGCTCGGCGGCCTGGACGAGGAGCGCCGGACGCGCCTTGCGGTCCGCGAGCAGCGCGCGCTCGCAGAGCGCCCTCGCCGCCTCGGCGAGCCGCCCCGCCGCGACGTAGGCCTTCTGCGCGAGCTCCCACAGCCTCGGTTGGCGCAGCAGCTCGGCGGCCTGGCCGTAGGCGTCGCCGGCGGCGCCCGGCTCATCGAGCCGCATCCGGAGCTCGCCGAGCTTCTGAAGGAGCGGCCCGTGGTTCAGCTTCCCCTGGAACCAGGAGGTCGCGTCGGAGAGGACCCGCGCAGCGAGATCGAAGCGCTCGCCGCGCTCGAAGAGCTTGACGGCGGACAGGAGCGCCGCGCCGTCGTCAGGCATGAGGCCCGCGATCCGCACCCACGCCTCCGCGGCCGCGATGGGGTCGCGGCGCTTTTGCTCATGGAGCGCGACGAGCGCCTTCTCGATCTCGACCCTCTGCGCGACGTCGGGCGTCGCCGCGGCGTCGTGCTCGAGCAGCGCGGCGAGGTCGTCCCACCGCGAGCTCCGCTCGAGCAGCCGCCTTAGCTCGGCCTGCGCCTGCGCGTCGCCGGGATCGAGCTCGGAGAGCAGCTTCCAGGCCTGGACCGCCGAGTCGACGTCGCGCAGCTGCGCCTCGCAAAGCCCGGCGACGTCGCGCAGCTGCGCCTTCCTGCGCTCGATGGGCGCCTCGGGGACGCGCGCCGCCGCGAGCAGGACGTCCCGCAGCTCGACGAACATCCGCTTTTGGCGCAGCTGCTCCTCGACCTGCGCGAGCACGTCCGGGTTGGCCGGCTCGCCCTTGAGCACCTCGCGGAGCTTGGCGAGCGTCAGCGGCTTGCGGAGCTCGGCCGGCTCCTCCCTCGGCGGCTGCAGCGCCTCCGAGGGAGCCGAGCCGCCGAGGGCATCAGGCGCCGGCGCGGCGCCGGCCAGGCCGTACGCCCCCCCGGAGGCCGGCGCCGCGGCATCCGCGGGCGAAGCCAGCGTGTCCGGCGCCGTCGACCCCGGCGCGGGAGCGAACGAAGACGCCGGCGCGAACGCGGCCACCCCCGGCTCGACCAGCCCAGCGGCAGCCGGCGACGAGAGGACGCCCGAGGGTGGCACGGACGCATGCGCAAGGACGGCTCCCGCGCTGGGCGGCACCGACGACCGGTGCGCAGGCGCGGCAGCCACACCCATGGGCGGCGGCGGCACCGACGGCAGCCGCGGGGGGGGCGGCACGGACGCCCGCTTGCGCGCCTCGGGGGCCATGAACCCGTTCGGGTTGACCTGGAGGTAGGCGAGGTAGCGCGGGCGGAGCTCCGCGATGCGGCCCAGCTGCTTCCCGTAATGGTCGGCGAGCTGCATCGCGCGATCGTGCCCGGGCGCCGCGCGGAGGGCGTAGACCGAGTACGAGTAGCCGTACTCCCCGTCGTACGTCTCCGCGAGCGCCACGAAGAGCTCCGCGGCCTCGTCGCGCTCTGGCTGCGGCACCGGCTCGCCCGCCTCGATGCGGTCGACGATGGCGACGCCGAGCGCCTGGATGAGCCCCATGTCGTGCGGCACGAACGCGCGCGCGTTCCGCAGCGCCACGGTGGAGCCCGCGAGATCGCCGGCGCGGCGCCGGATGTCGGCCTCGTCGCGCAGCAGGGCGAGCCGCCGATCCGGGTCGTCGACGAGCGCCTGCTCCATCGCGAAGTACGGGATCGCCTCGGCGTACTGCTGCTGGGCCTTCAGCATCTCGCGGGCGGCGTAGATGGCGTAGACGTTGTGCGGATCGAGCTCCGCCAGGCGGCGCCAGTTCTCGAGGGCGCGCTCCGGCCGCGAGAGCGGCGGCTCGCTCCACAGCCGGCCGAGCTCCTCGTGCAGGGTCGAGACCTGCGCGCGCACCTCGGGCCGCTCGAAGAGCAGCGGCGTGAGCGCCTTGACGAGCCGCTCCAGGAGCGCGACGAGCGCCTTCTGATCGCCCTTGTCGCGGTAGAGCTGCGCCAGCCGCTCCGCCGCGGTCCGCTGCGTCGGATCCTTGTCGATGGCGATCATGAGCGTCCGCGCGGCGTGGTGCGCGTCGCCGATGGTGGTCGACCACACGTTCGCGGCCTCGCTCAGCCAGTGCGCCGCGTACGATGGATCTGCGGTGGAGCTGCCGACGCGCTCGAGCAGCATGGCGTACGAGCGCGGGTCCTGCTCCCCGGCTCGGTGAGCATACGCCAGGGCTTCCCCGTCATGCGGATTCGTGACGAGCCGCTGGACGAGCGTTTCCATCTCCCGGGGATCCATCGGTGCGCGGCGAAGTTACACGTTAGCCTCCGGCTCGTACAGCGACTCTCGGCGCCATTCGCGATTGGACGCCGCTGTCTCTCGCGCGACGGGACTCCATGGAAGAGCGGGCCTTCGGGGGCCCACGTCGGCCTTGCGCAGCGGTCCCGCGCGCGTGCCGTCATCAGTCGAATTTCACATACGGCTTGCGCGGCTGCGCTGGCTTTCGCCTCGGTGTCGACGCCGAGGGTACGCCCGTGGGCGCGGGCGCCGCGCTGGCGGCCCCCGCGGGCGGCGCGGCGGGCGGCAGCGCCGGCGCGGTCGGCGCGGCGGGCGGCAGCGCCGGCGCGGTCGGCGCAGCGGCGGGCGGCGGGTCGGCGCGCGAGATCGCGCTCGCGAGTGCCCTCGCTTCCAGCGCTACCCCTTTCTGAAGGCTGCGCGCGCTGCCGTCCGCAGGCCGGCGGAGCTCGCGCACGGCGAGCGCCATCACGATCAGGGTCAAGGCGCCGGCGCCGACGGCCACGCGCGAGGTGCGCCTCCGTGGCGCGGGACGCAGCGTGCTCGGCGCCTGCGCGGCGCCTTCGCCGTCGCCTACGACCGCGAGCAGCTCGCTCGTGGCGCCGACCTCGGCGGGCTGAGCCGGGCCGAGGCGCTCGCGGTCGAGGCTCGGCCTGGCCTCGTCCATCGCACGATCGAGCTCGGCGATGAACTCCTGGGCGCTCCGCGGCCGATCCTCGGGCCGCTTGGCCAGGGCGCGCTGCAGGAGATGCGAGAGCGACGGCGGTATCCTGGCGTCCGGCGCGGCCTCGCTCGCCGGCACGGGCGACGACTTGATGTGCCTCGCCATCACGACGACCGCATCGTCGTCGATGAACGGCGGCCTCCCGACCAGCATCTGGTAGAGCAGGACGCCGAGCGAGTAGAGGTCGCTCCGCGCGTCGAGCGGCCTGCCCTGCGCCTGTTCCGGCGACATGTACCGCGGCGTCCCGAAGACGGTGCCTGCCTGGGTCTCGAGGGCGTCGACCGGCCGCTCTGTCCCGGTCATCACCTTCGCGATGCCGAAATCGAGCACCTTGCCGATCTCCTCGTGCTCGCCCGCGGGGGGCCTCGCAAGGAACAGGTTGTCCGGCTTGAGGTCCCTGTGGATGATCCCCTTGTCGTGCGCCTCGGCCAGCGACAGGAGCGCGTGCCGCGCGAAGCGGGCGGCGTCACCCAGGCGCAGCCGCCGCAGGCGCTTGAGCCGCTGACCGAGCGACTCGCCCTCGAGCAGCTCCATCGCGAGGTAGAGGGAGCCGCTGCTCGACGTCGTCCCCTCCACGGGCGAGCTCTGCTCTGCGGAGCGACCGCGGCCGAAGGCCGCGTCCGTCGCGTCGTCCACGATCTCGCCGAAATCGAACACGGTGACCGTGTGCGGCGACCGGAGGAGGCTCATCGCGCGCGCTTCGCGGGTGAAGCGCGCCTTCGCCTGCGCGTCGAAGGCCCTGTCCGACCGCAGTATCTTGATGGCCACGTCGCGGCCCATCGCCTCCTGGCGCGCGCGGTACACCGTGCCCATCGAGCCGGCGCCGAGCTTGCCCACGATCACGAACCGCTCCGCGATCGTGATCCCCAGGAACGGATCTCCGTCGGCCTCGCCGAGCACCTCGCGGCTCACGAGGGCCAGCCCGTCGTGGGGGCAACGAGGCAGCCTCGCGCTCTGGCCGTCCTGGGAACCGCGCTCGCCTGTGGGAGACGGAAGCTGGCTTGACGAGCTCCTCCCCTCCAGCGCGACGGCCCCGAGGTGGTGACAGCGCGGGCAAATCAGCGCCATGGCCCTGCTGGGCTCGCCGGGCGACCCGGGGGCGCTGGCTGGGAACTGGCCGTCAGCTGCACGAACTACCACCGCGATGGGGGGGATCGTCCGTTACTTGGGCTCGCATCGCAAGGCCCACGACTCGCCTGTCGCTCGCGGGTGGCAGCCGAAGAACGCGGCGTCGCCGCAGGACGCATCGCTGCAGCAGACGTCGCTACAGAATCGCTGCGTTTGTTCAGGATCCTTGATGCACATACCACTCCGACAGTCCTCGGGCGTGGAGCACGGAGCGCCGGTGGCCGCGAGGCTGTCCCCGGACAGCAGCGTGATGCACGCGCGGACGGTCGAGCGTCCGTCGATCGCGAGCTCAGCGCAGCCGACGCGCTGCCTCACCTCGCCGGGCGTGTCCGGGCACATCTCCGAGCCACAGCACGGGATGGTGCAGCGGCCGCTCCCTTCAACCTGCGCGCAAAGCCCGGACGCGCAGTCCTCGTCCCGAGCGCACGGCTCGAAGTAGCCTCCATCGCCCAAGGCGGCGGCCTGGCACGCCCAGGCCGGACCGGACGCGACGAGGCCCGTCGTGAGCCGGCACGCCGCCCCGTTCGTGGCGCAGCTGGTGTCGGAACAGCAGGCGTCGACGCAGGCGCCGTCGTTGCAGATGCCAGATCGGCAGTCGCCGGGCGCGGCGCAAGGCGCGCCGGAGAGCCGCGCGCCCACGTCGGGCCGGCCGACCTCCCGGCCGATGCGACAGAGGCCGCTCCCTCCGCCGTCGGGGATCCAGCAGACCGCATCCCGGGCAGGATCGCAGTCGCTCGAGCTGCAGCAGGCGCGCGAGCAACCGCGCGGCCCCTCGACGTCGAACAGCGCGGGATCGAGGCAGAAATCGAGCGCTCCGCAGTCCTCGTGCCGCGCGCAGCGCGCGCCCAGCGCGCGCTCCAGCTGCTGCTCGGCGCAGGCGCCGTCCCTGCAAACGGCGCCCTCGGGGCACGCCGGCGGGCCGAGCGCGCCCTCGTCCGTGCAGCGCACCGGGCCCAGCGTGCCGTCGACGAGGACCTCGCACCCGGCGCCGAGCGACACGAGCGCGGCGAGCGCGGCGAGCGTGCGGAGCAGCCTGCGCCGCGCGGCGCTGGGGCGCATCAGAACTGCACCCGGAGCCGGGCTCCCTCGGCGCCCAGCGACAGGCGGATCCCCTGCGCCCCTGCACCGGCGTCGCGCGGGAGACGGCGATCCTGCCCCGGCGTCAGCGCACGCGCGCCGACGGCCGAGGCCCCGCGAGCGGCCGGGCTCGCCGCGGGGGCCCCGGGAGACAGGTACAGGTAGAGCGCCGCTGCCCCGGAGAGCCCGGCGATCAGCAAGGCGACATCCGCGGCGACGGCGCACCGGTGGGCGGCGCTCGCGTCGGCCTGCAGGTCGGCGATGGAGACGCCGGCCCCGGTGCGCTCGCCGGCGCCGGGATCCCGCGCCAAGGCGAGCGCGGCGAAGACGCCGCCGACCACGAGCGACCCCGCGGCGATGCCCCCGCTGACGCCGAGCCAGGTCGCGCGCGGCATCGCGCTGCCGACCGCGACGGGATGGCGCGGCGAGCGCGGCAAATACGGCAGCGCCGTGGAGGCCGAGGCGCCCTTCGCGGGCGCGGACGGCGGCGGCTTCGCGCTGGCGAGCTCCCGCTTCGCGCCCTTGAGCCGCTTGAGGACCGCGTGCACCTCCTCACGCGCCTTCGGGAGCGCCTCCATGTCGAGGTAGCGGCGGTAGTAGCGCTCGGCCTCGTCGATCTCGCCCAGCCGCTCGTGGATCATCGCCAGGTTGTAGATGAGCTCTTTGCCCTCGGGATCGAGCGCAACGGCGGCCTCCAGCTTCGCGATGGCCGCGCGGTACTCGCCGTGCTGGTAGCGCCGCTGCGCCTCGTCGTGCAGCGCCGTCGCTCGCTCGATGCGGAGCCGCTTCTCCTCCTCGTCTCGCGAGAGCGGCGGCGGGGCGGGAGGGCTCGGCCCGCCGCCCTGCGGCGGCTGCGCGGGCGGGGCGGCGGGCGCGACCACAGGCGCGCGGAGCGGCTCCGGCGGGGGCACCTGCGCCGCCAGCGCCGACGGCGCGCTGTGGGCGACCGCCGCGGCGGCGACGACCGCGGAGGCGAAGCACACGACGATGCGCCCGGCCTCGAAGCCGATCGAGCGAAGCAAGCGCGCTGTGTGGCTCGTCACGGCCGCCCACCATAGCGTAACTTCCGCGCGGATAACGGCGTCTTGCGGCGGGCGGGGTGAAGGCCGCCGCCGCGGCGATCACCTGAGCTTGCAGCTGTACTCGCCGGCGAACACGAGCGCCCGCTCGCACCTGACGTCCACGGTGCGCTTCGCCGTGGTGAACTCGAAGGTCTGGCCGAACGGCGTCCGTTCCAGCCGCGTCATCTGGGCTCTGCAGCCCTCGCTCGCGCGGCGCGGCTCCGGCGCGCTCGCGGCGCCGTCCTCGCCGCACGCGACGAGCGCCGCCCTCCGTTCGACGTCGGCGTTGTCGGAGACGACGTTGTAGACCGCCGAGACGCTGAACGCGACGCAGAGGGCGAAGAGGGCGAGCTGGCCGAAGCGCTTCACAGCCCGAGCTTACCCTGTCCGGCGCGCGAGGGGCTCGTCGCCGCGCGCGACCCGGCTCAGAGGCGCATGCCCGAGCCGGGCAGCGGGTTCCACGGCTGCCGGCGGGTCGTGTACTGGCCCCGCACGAACGCCCCCAGCACGGGCGCGATGTTGCGCGCGATGTCGTCGTCCCACTCGCCGCCGTTGATCCCGTCCTGCGGGGAAAGATCCGGCGAGAGCAGGAAGAAGCCCGGATACAGCCGCCGCGGCACCTTGATCTGATCGAGATCTTCCTTGAAGAGATCGATGTCCACGCGCACGAGCCGCACGCTCCGGAGGGCCGTCTGCATCAGCGGATCGCCGAGCGAGCGGTCGACCCCGCGGCACGGCTCGCAGGGATCGCTCGTCGTCATCACGAGGACCTTCTCGCCCTGGGCGTATGCCTCCGCGCGCTGCTTGGCGAGCTCCTCGCTGAGCACGGACACGTCGACGCCGATATCGACGATGGAGACCCCGCCGATGCGCCGGTGGGTCGTGTGCTGAGGGACGCTGCCGCTCGGCTGCACCGCCGGAGGAGGCGCCTCCGGCAGCGGCATCGACGGCGACGCCGTGCTCGCCGGCTCCGGCGAGGCCTCCCCCTCCGGGAGGGCGGAGGCCGTCTCTCCGCTGTGATGGGTGCTCCACATCCACACGCCGAAGCCGATCGCGGAGCTCCAGCAGAGCGTGAGCAGGACGCCGAGCGCGAGCCCGACGCTGGCGAGCGCGTACCCCCTGCGCACGGCCGGGGCCTGCTCGATCTCGCGGCGAGCCGCCCAGCCGAAGGCGATCGCGGCGATCGCCCCGAGCGGCCCGAACAGCGCCGCGACGAGCGAGCTCACGGCCAGCGTCGAGAGCTGCCGTCGCTCCGGCGGAGGCGGCGGCGTGAGGTAGGGATCCTGGATGATCAGCCGCGCCGCGCGCGCGCGGCTCGGCTGCGCTGCTGCCGGCGCGAGCGCGACGCGCCCGCGGGCCGCGACCGTGTCGCAGGGCGGCACTCCGGCAGGCGGCTCGCTTTCGCAGGGCAGGGCGCCCATCTGCACGTCCCTGAGCGCTGCAGGCGGCTCGTTCGCATCGCGGTTCGGCGGTGGCTGAGTCGGGCCGAATGCGTGGCTCACGCTCTTCATCCTAGCGCCGGAGGCCGTGTTACGCCCGCCGCACGGGCCCTCTCGTGGCGTGAGCGCTCAGGGGATGCAGGTGCGCTCGAGCACACGCAAGACTGCGCGCTTCGTGCTCACACCGGTGCTCATGGGCTCCGTCCATGCGACGCCCACCCGCTCACCGGCGAGCGCCACGCTGGGAGAATCCTTTACGGGAAACACCCCATCCGACACCCGGATCCCTCGAGCAGAGGGCGCTCCGTCGGCGGCCAGCTTCACGAGGAGGGCTTGCCCCTCCACCTTGCCATCGTGGCCGACCCACGCCACGAGGGCCCCGTCGCCGCTCGGCGCGAGCGCGCGCCACTTGCCCTTGCCAACGACCCAGGGCGCCCCGCGCGGCCGCGCCTCGGGGTCCAGCGCGCGGGCGATCAAGGTGGCTCCCTCGCTCCAGACCAGCAGCGCTCCGGCGCTGCCCGTGGCCACAAGGCCGAGCCGCTGATCCCTGTCCGGTGTCTCCTGAGCGGCGCCAGCCGGTCGGTCGCCGCCCTGTCGCTTCGCAACGACGTGGGCATTCCCTTCCCTGCCCGCGGCGTCGAACCGCGAGGCCCGGATGCTCCCGTCCTCCTCGTCCTGCCAGGCGACGAGGTAGCCACCGGACGCGTCGGCAGCGACCGTCGGCCAGCGCGGCTTCTTGGCGCTTCGCGTGACCCCGACCGCCTTGAGCTGCGGCTGCGCAGGGTCCACCGGCGCGAACTGGAACACCCCCAGGCGCTGGCGGTCCGGTCCGAAGGGCGCCGCTGCTACCAGGGCGCCACCTGGAGCGGGCGCGAGGGCGACATGGTCGCTGACCTCCCTCCCGATCGCGCCGACGCGCTGGATCTCGACCGGCGGGTTCGTCTCCCAGCGGGGCCGCGCGTACGCGAGCCCCTCCGCGTCGAACCACGTGACCGCCCATTCGTCTCCCGAGGAGAAGATCCGGAGCCCTGCGTCTCGCGTGCTCGAGATCGCCCTCGCGCGAGCGACCTGCCGGGCCTCGCTATCGAAGCCGGCGAACGCGATCTGCGCGTCCCCTCCCTTGAGGTCCACGAGCCACACGGCCCCGAACGAGCCGTCGGCGCGACCGGCGATCCCCATCCCCTCGCGCAGGATGTAGGTCGCGATATCACCCGACTTCGCCTTGCACCCTTCGAGGGAGCCGATGGGCACGAACTCCTGGACGCCGGTCCCACGCGGCAGCTCGGGCTCGGCCGGCGCAGTGGCCACGGCGGGCTCGGTCGGTGCGCTCGACGCAGCGGCGGCCGCGAGGACCGCGCCCGAGGCGCTCGGACCAGGGGCTGCACTCGCGGCTCCTCCCGCCGAGGGGGAGGAGCGGCGATCACAGGAACTGCTGGAGACGGCGAGCAGGGACAGAGCCACGACTTTGGCAAGAGTCGTGGCTAGAGAAGCAGGATAAGAAGAGCGCTTGGTGCGAAGCAGAGGACTTGAACCTCCACGGGAGTTACCCCACTGGAACCTGAATCCAGCGCGTCTGCCAATTCCGCCAGCTTCGCGAGCGGGGACGGCATCACTACCTCACCCCCTCGCGTTCCGTCAAGCGCTGTGTCACGCCCCGAGCGTTTTTCTTCCGTCGACTGTTCCGTCCGTTGCGTCCGTTACGCCTGTTGCATCCGTCACCTCCATCATCTCCGTAATCTCCATCACCTCCGTTGTGCCCGTCGCGTTCCCGTCCTTCGCCTCGCCCGGGTCTCCTGGTTGCCTTCAGCTGCCAGCTGACCCCGGCGCGCGGCCTCCTTGCCGGGTTGGTTGCCCCGCTGACGCTGCACCGGTGCACGGCGAGGAGCGCCTGTGCTAGGGGAGCGCGCTCCCATGGCGGCCATCGGCTCACCTCCTCCCCTCCTTCTCTTCGTCGGCGTGCGCGCCGTCGACCCGACCCAACAGCTCGACGACGTGATCGACGTCGTCGTGGAAGACGGCGTCATCACCCGGGCGGGACGCGGCGCAGCGACCGACGAGCTGCGCCGCGCCGACCGGGCCGAGATCATCCAGGGCGATGGGCTCCTGCTCCTCCCCGCGTTCGTCGATCTCCACGCCCACCTCCGCGAGCCCGGGCAGGAGTACAAGGAAGACATCGCCTCCGGGCTGGCCGCCGCGGCGGCCGGCGGCTTCGCCCACGTGTGCGCGATGCCGAACACGCGGCCCGTCAACGACACCCGCTCCATCACCGAGGCCATGATCGCGCGAGCCCGCGCGATCGGGGGGCCCGCGCTCCACCCCATCGGCGCGATCACGATGGGCCAGAAGGGCACGGAGCTCACCGAGATGGCCGATCTCAAGGACGCCGGCGCCGTGGCGGTCTCCGACGACGGCCGCTGCGTGACGTCGAGCTCCGTCATGCGCCGCGCGCTCGAGTACGCGAAGACCTTCGATCTCACGATCATCCAGCACGCCGAGGACCACGCGCTCACCGACGGGGCGCAGATGCACGAGGGGGCGATCTCGACGCGGCTCGGTCTCCGGGGCTGGCCGCGCGTGGCCGAGGACATCATCGTCGCGCGCGACGTGCTGCTCGCCGAGGCCACCGGCGCGCGCTACCACGTCGCGCATATCTCGTCGCTCGGGGCGGTCCGCATCCTCCGCGAGGCGAAGGCCCGCGGCATCGCCGTGACCGCCGAGGTGACGCCGCACCACCTGACGCTCACCGACGCCGCCGTGCTCGGCTACGACACGGCGTGCAAGGTCAACCCGCCCCTTCGTGAGCAAGCGGACGTCGACGCGCTCCGCGAGGCGCTCGCGGACGGCACCATCGACGCGGTCGCGACCGACCACGCGCCCCACTCCACGCTCGAGAAGGACTGCGAGTTCGCCGAGGCGTCGCCCGGCCTCATCGGCCTCGAGCTCGTCGTCCCGGTCCTGCTCGACCTCGTCCGGCAGGGCGCCCTCCCCCTCGGGCGGCTCGTCGACGCCCTCACCCGCGCCCCCGCCCGCATCGCGCGGCTCGAGGCGCCCACGATCAAGGCCGGCGCCCGCGCCGAGCTCTGCCTCGTCGATCCGAACCTGAGCTTCGTGCTCGACCCGGCGCGCCTCCGCTCCAAGAGCAAGAACACGCCGTTCCTCGGCCGGCAGCTCACGGGCCGCGTCAAGATGACGCTCGCCTCGGGGCGGGTCGTCTTCGTCGACGGCGAGGGAGCGGCGACATGAGCTCGCGCAAGGTCCATTTCGTCAGCCTCGGGTGCCCCAAGAACCGCGTCGACTCCGAGGTGATGCTCGGCGTCGCCCGCGCGGCCGGCTACGCGCACGTCGACGACGCCGCCGAGGCCGAGGTGATCGTCGTCAACACATGCGGCTTCATCGGCGACGCGAAGAAGGAGTCGATCGACGCCATCTTCGAGATGGCGCAGCACAAGGAGCACGGCAGCTGCAAGCGCCTGGTCGTGGCCGGCTGCCTGTCGCAGCGCCACCCCGAGGAGCTCGCCCGCGAGATGCCCGAGGTCGATCACTTCCTCGGGTCGAGCGACATGCTCAAGCTCGGCCGGGTGCTCGCGGGCGACGCGGAGCGGATGCTCGTCGGCAACCCCGCCGAGTGGCTGATCCAGGCCGGCGATCCGCGCACCCTCTCGACCCCCGGCGGCAGCGCTTACGTCAAGATCGCCGAGGGCTGCAACCGCACCTGCTCGTTCTGCGTGATCCCGGATCTGCGCGGCGCGCAGCGCTCTCGGCCCATCCCGGACGTGGTGCGCGAGGTGGAGCAGCTCGCGGCGGCGGGCGTCCGCGAGATCAACCTCATCTCGCAGGACACGATCGCCTACGGCCGCGACGCGGCGGGCCGCGCCGAGGACGGCGCGCGCGCGACGCTCGCGCAGCTCGTCGAGCGGGTCGCCGACGTGCCCGGCGTGCGCTGGGTGCGGCTGTTCTACCTGTACCCCGAGACGATGACCGACGACCTCGTCGAGCTGCTCGCCGGCCACCCGCGGGTCGTGCCCTACGTCGACATGCCGCTCCAGCACGCCGCCGACGCGATGCTGCGGCGGATGCGGCGCGGCCACGGCGGCGATCGCCTCCGCCGGGTCGTCTCCACGCTGCGCGAGCGCGTCCCCGACCTCACGTTCCGCACCGCGTTCATCGTCGGCCACCCCGGCGAGACCGACGCCGAGTTCGAGGAGCTCTGCGACTTCGTGCGCTGGGCCGAGTTCGAGCGCGTCGGCGTGTTCCGCTACTCCGACGAGGAGGCGAGCCGCAGCTACGAGCTCGAGGGCAAGGTCCCCGCGCGCACGGCCGCGAGCCGCTACCGCCGCCTCATGACGCTGCAGCGCCGCATCGCGCACAAGAAGAGCGCCGCCATGATCGGCCGCGAGCTCGAGGTGCTCGTCGAGGGGACGAGCGACGAGCACGAGTACGTGCTCATGGGCCGCCACGCCGGTCAGGCGCCCGAGATCGACGGACAGGTCTACCTCTCCGGCGGTGAGGTCCGCCCCGGCGAGATGTGCCGCGTCCGGATCACGCAGGCGAGCGACTACGATCTCGTCGGCGAGCTGCTCGACGACGAGGAGAGCGGGCGCGGCGCCGGGCTCCCCCCGGCCGCGGATCTCGGCGCCGTCACGGCGAAGCGGCGCGTCGCCCTGCGCGTGCTGCAAACCGATGGACGCGAGCGCCAACAGAATTGACGGTCCGGCGATCGGGTCGCGGCGCAATCGCTGAAAATCCCGCTGCATCAGCGCGCTCCGCGGCGGAGGGGGCGCGGCACACGGTGTGCTATGACGCCGTGCCGTGCCGATGCTCCGCCGCGCTGCGCTTCACCTCGCCGTCGCCCTCGCGATCTCGCTGCTCGCCGGTGCGGCGTGCCTGAGCCCGACGCTGCCGCTCCCCCCGCCCGAGCCAGCCGACACGATGCGGCCCGCCGCGGATCGCGAGGGGGTGTGGCAGATCGCGGGCAACTGCAGCCCTGGCGCGCGCGTCAGCCTCTTCAACGAGCGGACGCAGCGGGGCGTGATCGAGGACGACACCGACGGGAACGGCCGTTACCTCCTCGAGATCGAGGCCCAGCTCTGCGACACCCTGCTCGTGTGGCAGGAGCTGGAGGGCAACGGAGGCGAGGAGAGCGAGGCGCAATCGTTTGTCGTCGAGGAGCGCACACCGCTCGGCGTCGTGAACGACGCCTGCCCCTGAGTGCGCGACGAAGCCCAATGCGCCGAAGTGGGATAGTGACGACGCAGTGACGTGACGACACGGTGACGTGACGACGACGCGGCGCGCCGCGCCCGATGGCCGCTCTCGACGCGTGAGCGGAGCATCGTGATAGGGTGTTGGCGTGATGGCGTCGATCCCGCCGAGCATCCCGCAGAGCGCCACCCGGGTGCTGGTCGTCGATGACGAGCCGGGCCTCCGCCAGGTGCTCCACATTGCCTTCCACCGCAAGGGCTACGAGGTCGTCGTCGCGCCCGGAGCGCGCGCCGCCATCGAGGCCATCCGCCAGAACCCGCAGCCGTTCCCGCTCGTCCTCACCGACCTCGTGATGCCCGACGGCTCGGGGATCGAGGTGCTCACGGCCGCGAAGGCGCGGAGCAACGCGACCGAGGTGATCGTGATGACCGCGCACTCCACGGTGGAGAGCGCGCTCGACGCGATGCGCCACGGCGCGTACGACTTCGTGACCAAGCCGTTCTCGCCCGCTGAGCTCACCGCGCTCGCGGCGAAGGCGCTCGAGAAGAGCTCGATCGTCGCGGAGAACCAGCGCCTGCGCGCGCAGCTCGAGCGGCTCGATCTCCCGTCGCGCGAGCCGCTCGGCACGAGCGCCGCGATGCAGCGGATCGCCGAGCTGATCGCCAAGATCGCGCCGACGCGCACCACCGTGCTGCTCACGGGTGAGAGCGGGACCGGCAAGGAGCGGGTCGCCCGCGCGATCCACGACCAGAGCGATCGCGCGGCCAGGCCGTTCATGGTCGTCAACTGCGGGGCGCTCCCGGAGGCGCTCATGGAGAGCGAGCTGTTCGGCCACGAGAAGGGCTCGTTCACGGGCGCCGGCGCGCGCTCGATGGGCCTGTTCCGGGAGGCGGACGGCGGGACGCTGCTCCTCGACGAGATCGGGGAGCTGCCGGCCGCGCTTCAGGTGAAGCTCCTCCGCGTTCTCCAGGAGCGAAAGGTCCGCCCGGTCGGCGCCGCCGCGGAGATCTCGGTGGACGTCCGGGTCCTGGCCGCGACCAACCGGGACGTGGAGGCCGAGGTCCGCCAGGGCCGGTTCCGGCAGGATCTCTATTATCGGCTGAACGTCATCCGCATCGAGCTGCCGCCGCTGCGCGAGCGCCCCGGGGACATCTCGCGGCTCGCCGAGCGCTTCCTGCGCCGCTTCGCCGCCGAGCTCGGCAAGGACGTCCGCGGCCTGACGACGGACGCGGTGCGCGCGCTCGACGCCTACGGCTTCCCGGGCAACGTGCGCGAGCTCGAGAACATGATGGAGCGCGCGGTGGCGCTCGCCGGAGGGCCCACGATCGGCCTCGGCGACCTCCCGAGCGCCGTCGCCGGCCTCAGCGCGAGCCCGGCGCCGCTGCTCGCGCAGCTCCCGCCCGAGGGGTGCGCGCTCGACGAGGTGATCGGCGAGCTCGAGCGCCGGCTCATCCTCCAGGCGCTCGAGCGCACCGGCGGCGTCCGCAAGGCGGCCGCGAAGCTGCTGGGCGTCTCGTTCCGGTCGCTGCGCTACCGCCTCGCCAAGCACGCCCTTGCCGCCGATGGGGAGGGCGACGACGACCCGGAGGGAGGATCCCGACGAGAATCGTCACCGCCGGGCGCCCTGCAGTGACGGTTTTCGTCACCGCCGCAAAAGAACACAACCCCACACCTCCGGCCCCCTGCCCTCGTCACCTCAAGGAAAACCGAGGCAACTCATGAGCTTCTCGCGCAACCCGAAGACGACGCCGCGCCGCGCTCTCCTTGGCACGTCACCTGCTGGAGCGTCAGGGCGCATGCGGAGCAGGCGGCGACAGCGAAGCGCAGCGAGCCGAGCGTTCACGCTCGTCGAGCTCCTCGTCGTCGTCGCGATGGTGGGTGTCCTCGCGGCGATCGCCCTCGTGGGCTACCGCAGGTACATGAACGCGGCGGGCATCGCCGAGCCGAAGGCGGTCATTCAAGGCATCCGCGGTGCGCAGGAGTCGTACAAGGCCGAGATGCTCGTGTATCTCGACGTCTCGACCACGCTCGAATCATGGTATCCTGCGGGGACTCTCAACGATCGGAAGCGCGGGTGGGGCGGCGCGGGTGACGGCCAAGCCAACTGGCGTCTGCTCAACGTTTCGACGGACGGCGCGGTCCGCTTCGGGTACGCGACGAAGGCCGGTGTCGGCAACGCCTTCACGGTGACGCCGAACGCGGGCTTCACCTGGGCGGGAATCCCCGGGAACCCGCTGGCGAATGCGAACTATCTGCCCAACGGGCCCTGGTATGTCGTCCAGGCGGCCGGCGATCGGGACGGGGATGGAACGCTGGCATTGCTCCTGACGGCATCCACGATGGCCGAGATCTACTGGGAGAACGACGCGGAGTAGAGGAAGGTTCACCTCGGCGCGGCGCGGAGAGCGCCTGTCCGTGGGAGAGGTTTTCGCGCTGCGGGCCGGCCGAGCCCGCACCAGGCGACATCATGGTCAGTCTCGGCAAAGCATCCAATTAAAGAAAGCATCACGGAGGATCGACACTCATGCGTGCAATCAAGCGATATGACAGGAGAGGCTTCACGCTCGTCGAGCTCATGATCGTCGTTGCCATCATCGGCGTCCTCGCCGCGCTGGCGATCTACGGCGTGCGCCGGTACCTCGCGACCGCGAAGACCTCGGAGGCCAAGAACACGGTGGGCGCGATCACCCGCGGCGCCGCCGCCGCCTACGAGCGGGAGAACGCCGCCGCGGCCATCTTGGGCGGCGGCGCTACCTCGACGGCCGCAAGCCACGAGCTCTGCGACTCGGCGGGCGCGGTCCCGGGGACCATCCCAACGGGCACGAAGTACCAGCCGAACTCGGCCGCGGGAACTGACTTCAACCTGGGCAGCGCGGTCCAGGGCTGGCCGTGCCTCAAGTTCACGATATCGCAGCCGATCTACTATCAGTACCACTATCTCCGGGGTGCGAACAACACCCACGCCGCCCTCACAGGCGCGCCCGCGGTGGGCGCCGGGTTGCTCGGCTTCGAGGCGAGCGCCATCGGCGACATCGACGGCGACGGCACGGCGTTCAGCGGCTTCGCCCGCGGCGGCACCATCACCAACGGCGAGCTGGCGCTGGCCACGCAGGTCTTCGTCAACAACGAGTTCGAATGAGACCTCCCGGCTGCTCGGCTCACATGAGCCGGGCAGCCCCGGTCCATCGGCGTCGTCTCCGAGCGGTGAGGGCGTGTTATGTCGAGCACGACAGCGGTCCGTGGACGAGCCTTCACCCTCATCGAGGTCATGATCGTTGTCGCGATCGCCGGCGTGCTCGCCGCGTTGGCGATCTTCGGCGTGCGCAGCTACCTCGTCACGGCGAAGACGGCTGAAGCGAAGCAGGTCGTCGGCGCCATCACCCGCACCGCGATCGCCCAGTACGAGCGCGAGCGCGACGTCTCGCAGATCCTGGCGGCCACGGGCGTCGCCTCGGCGAACACGCACCTCCTCTGCACCTCGGCGACGCCGGTCCCGCTCCTCTTCGCGTCCGTCGAGGGGAAGAAGTACCAGCCGGACGATGCGCCGGGCGTCGACTTCAACTCGGGCTCGACGCTCGCGGGCTGGCAGTGCCTCGGCTTCTCGATCAGCCAGCCCATCTACTTCCAGTACTCGTACCAGGTCGGCGGAAGCTACGTCAGCCAGGGCCTGCTTGGCGCTCCCATCCCCGGACCGGACGGCTTCGAGGTGGGCGCGGTCGGGGACCTGAAGGGCGACGGGCAGAGGTACACGATCGCCCGCACCGGGGAGGTGCGCGACGGCGAGATCGCGACCAGCACCGCGATCTACACGAACATCGACTCCGACTGATGCGAACCGTGCCTCCCTCGCGCTTGTTCGATCGTGGAGGGGTGAGGTAGAGAGGAGCCCATGACCTGGCGCTCCTGGAGCGCGCTGGAGCTCAGCGCGGCCTTCGCGGTCGGCGGCAGCGTCCTCGCCGTCGCCGTTCCCGCGTTCTTCCGAAACCTCAGCGCGTCCAAGCTGAGCGAGCCCATCGAGGGGCTCGACCGGCTGGTGACGAGCGCGGTCGCCTACGCCGAGTCGCGCCCGCAGGAGATCAGCTTCCCGCCGGCCGCCCCGCTGACCCCGGCGCAGGTGCCGCGCGGCGTGCGCGCGGTCGATCCGCCGGAGTCGTGGGAGCACCTCACCTGGCGGTCGCTCGATTTCCGCTTCGAGGGGCCCCACGCGTTCTCCTTCCAGTTCACGAGCGAGCTCGACGCGTCGAAGGCCATGCGCTTCACCGCGACCGCGCACGGCGACCTCGACGGCGACGGCGTGCTGTCCACGTTCGAGGTGCGCGGCGAGCGGATCCCCGGGGAGCCGGCCCGCGTGCTGCCGGGCATGTTCGTGGACCGCGAGGTGGAATGATGGGGGACCCTCCCTCGCCCGGGGCGGAGCCTCCTCCGGCAGCCCGCTCGCTCCTCGGCCGCCTCGCAGGCGCGCGCGAGGCGCTCGTCGCCGTCGCGCTCTCCGCCGCCGCCGCCGTCGCCATCGGGAGCGTGCGCGCGCCGGCCGCGGACCTGGAGCAGCGGGTCGCCGAGACCTCCGACGTGTACGTGCTGCCGCCGACGGACGAGGTGGTCCGCCTGTCGCTCGGCTACCGCGCCGCGCTGGCCGATCTGCTCTGGTCGCACGTGCTCGTCTCGCAGGGCCTGCACACCATGGAGCGGCGCCGGTTCGAGAACCTCACCCTGCTGCTCGACGCCATCAACGCGCTCGATCCGACCTTCCGCGACCCCTACCTGTTCGCGGACGCGCTCATCACGTTCCAGATGAGCGAGACGCCGCGTCACGAAATCATCAAGGCGCGTGAGATCATGGAGCGCGGAGTCCAGAACCGCCCCCACGACGGCGAGATCTGGCTCGCGCTCGGCCAGTTCGTCGCCTTCATCGCGCCGGCCACGTACCTGACCGATCCCGAGGAGAAGGCGCAGTGGCGCCTCGATGGGGCCCGGATGCTCGCGCGCGCCGCGGAGCTCGGCGGCGGCGACGCGAACATCAGCTGGCAGGCGCTCGGCGGCGCGGGCATCCTGGGGCGCGCCGGCGAGCGAGAGGCGCAGATCCGGTTCCTCCAGCGCACGCTCGCCGTCACCGACGACGAGGAGCTCAAGCAGAAGATCCGCGCGCAGCTCGACAAGCTCCTCGACGCACGCGACGCAGAGAAGTACCGCCGGCGCCTCGACGGGTTCCGCGATCTCTGGCGGCGCGATCTGCCGTTCGTCAGCAACACCGCGATCCTCGTGCTGGGCCCCCCGCGCGACCCGGCGTACTGCGCCGGCGGCGCGCACGCGGACGAGCCGCGCTGCGCGACCACCTGGCGCGCCTGGGCGGAGCGGGTCGAGGGCGAGCGGTGAGCTGCCTCGGGCGCTGAAGCGGCGCGCGCCAGGCATCCCTGGCGGCTAGGTGTTCATTCGAACTTGACGGCCGCGGTCTTGGTCTCGCCTGCCTTCACCGTGACGGTGACCGACTTCTTCCCGAGATCCGGATGGATGAACATCACCGTGTGCGACCCCGCAGGGACGCTGACGCCCACCTTGGGCGTGCTCCCCAGCGGCCGCCCGTCGAGGACCACCTTCGAGACCGGGATCGAGTTGATGTTCAGCGTCGCACCGCCAGCAGCGGCCGCGGGCTCCGGCGCTTCCGCCGGCGCTTCCGCCTTCGGCGCGGCGGCCACGGGCTCCGACCTAGGTGCGGCCGGCCCCGGAGCAGGCGCGGGCGCAGGTGCTGGCGCGGCGGCGGCCGGCTCGGACTTGCGCGCCTCGTCGAGCGCGATCCGGATCGTCTTCTCGGCCTGCCCGTCCTCGAACGAGATCGCCTGAGAGAAGTCCTGGTACCCCTTCTTCGTCGCCACGATCTTCCAGCGCTCGGACGCGGTGACATCCACCTTGACCGGCGGCTTCTTCCAGGCCGAATCGGGAAGCTTTTTCTCCGTGCCCTTGGCGCTCACCAGCTTGACCGAGGCGCCCGACGTGGCGAGCTCCAGCGTCACCTGCCCCTTCAGCACCTTGAGCGCGACCGCGCCGAGGTCCTTCATCTGGCCCTGGCCGACGTCCACCGTCTGCTCCAGAGGCTCGAAGCGCTCGCCGCCGTCGAAGCGGATCTTGTGCTCCCCCGGCGGCACGCTGACCTCGACGGGGAGCGCGCCCTTCTCCTCGCCGTCGATGAAGACCTTCACGCCGGGCGCGCCCGACGCCTTCACGCCGGTCGTGGTCGACGCGCTGGTGGAAGACCGCTCGGCGCCGGCCGCGTCGAGCGTGATCACGACGACCTTGTCCTTGCCGCCCTCGACGATCTCGACGGCGTCGCGCGGCGGGAAGTCGGGGGCGAGGATCTTGACCACCTTGGAGCCGGGCTCGAGATCGCGCACGACGCAAGGCACGGTGTCGCAGCGCTTCTGGCCGTCGAGGAAGATCTCGGCCCGGTCGACGGCGCCGCCGCCCGGGGTCTTCAGGTCGATCGTGAGCGCGCCCTTCTTCGGCACCAGCATGACCACCGCCAGGATGAGCACGGCGACCAGCGCGAGCCCGCCGAGGAGCACGCCCACCTTGCCGGCGCCCTGCTGCACCACGTGGCGCGGGCGGATCTCCGTCGGCTCGTCCTTGCGCGACAGCGCGCGGAGCCCGAGGTCCGGCGGCATCGCCGGCGCGGGCGGGGCGCTCGGGATCGGCGGCGGCGCCGGGACGGGGGTGCGCACCCGCGAGGCCGACGCCGCGCCGCCAGAGCTCGCGACCAGCGCCGCGGCCACCTTCGGGATCGCCGGCGAGCCCGCCGCCGGCAGCGCGCTCGAGCGCCCTGGATTGTAGTCGTTCCCCTGCTTGTCGTAGACGTGGGTCGACTCCTCGTCGTCGTCCCAGTTCATGTCGACCGCGGTGCCCTTGGCCGAGCGAGGCTTCGCGTCGTCACCCGCCTTCAGCGGCGGCTTCACCGACGGCAGGCGCACCGGCGGAGGGACCACCGGAGGCAGCGAGCCCGAGGCCCCGCTGACCGGCGCCGGCGGCAGCGGGCTCTTCGACGGCAGGGCCGGGGCGCTGATCGCGGGCAGGGACGGCTGGCGCGACCGAGGCGGCACCACGGGCGGCAGGGAGCCCGGCTTGACCGAAGGAGGCATCGGCGGCGGGAGCGACCCCGGGCTCGTCCCCTTCGCCGACAGGGGCGGCGGAAGCGACGCCAGACCGGTCCCCTTCTGCGTCACGGCCGGCGGCGGGAGCGACGGCGGCGGGAGCGACGGCGGCGGGAGCGACGGCGGCGGGAGCGACACCGGACCGGTCCCCTTCAACGGCACGGGCGGCGGAAGCGACCCCGGGCTCGTCCCCTTCGACGGCACGGGCGGCGGGAGCGACGACGGGCCGGCCCCCTTCTGCGTCACGGGCGGCGGAAGCGGAGACGGCACGCCGCTGGGGAGCGTCGCCGCATGGTTCGGCGGCGGCGGCACCGCCGCGCCGACGAGGGTGCGCGACCGCGCAGGCGGCGAGGGAGGTACGAGGGCGGTGCTCGTCGCGGGCGACTTCTTCTTCGCGAGCCCCTCGAATACGTCCAGATCGCTGCCGCCCTTGTTGTCCGCCATGTTCGAGAACTCCTCAGGATATGCGGCGCCGTTCACCGCGGCGTCCCGGAAACGGAAACGAAAACGGAAACGATCGCGCATGCTCCGCGCGACGAGCGTGAGCTCGATGTACAAGCGCTCGTCGCGGGCGAGCTCGGAGCGCGCTAGAATCCCCTGATCCGCTGCAGCGTACCGCTGGTCCGGTGACTTCGCGAGCGCCATCGGGAGGATCTCGGCGGCAGCGAGGCGCCGCGCGCGCCGCGATCTCGCGCGGATCCAGCGCTCCACCGCCGGCGATGCGGCGCGCGACGTCCGCGGCGCGCGCGACGTCCGCTGCGCTCCGCAATGCGACGCTGCGCGCGATCCACCACCCGCACATCGCGCGCGCGCCCCCGCCCGGCGAGCCCACGCAGATCCGCGCCGAGATGTCGCAAGCTCCGAAGGATCGCAATCGATGCACCGGCCGACGTGTATTAGTCCGTCGGGCCGCCAGCGCACAAGCGCCTACTGCACGTCAGGGAAGGGCCAAGGCGCCGTCACGCTCAGTGATCGCCGCCTGCCGTTTCCTCTTTCTTCGGCTTTTTGAAGTACCGAACGCGCTTCTGCTGCAGCGGGTACCAGACGCTGTGCGGAACGATCGGTGTGGATTCGAACATCCGGCCAGCGCCAGGCGCCTCGGCGCGCGTGAGCCGGACGGCGCGCGGGCCTGACGGCGGATGGACGGCGGCGCCGGAGAGATCGGTATCGCCGCCGAGGGCCACCGAGAGCGGCCGGGGCAGGTAGAGCCGCGAGGAGCAGCCGAGCCCCGCCAGGAAATCCTGGAGCAGCTTGGCGTCGCGCGGGTCGGCGGGCGCCGGAGGCGGCGCCGATGCGTCCGGCGCCAGCGCGGCGTCCGGGGCGCTGGACGGCCCGGTCGCGGCCCGCTCGACGTAGATCAGCATCCCATCCTCGTCGTTGACGCCCAGCGCGGCCACGGCCCTCGCGCTGCCGAGCGCCCCCGTCGCGATCCGGACCGCGCCGCGCACCGGGGAGGCCGGCGAGGCGGAGAAGGACCCGGCCGAGTGCCAGATGCTCGACCCCTCGCCCTGCCCCGCGCCGGGCGTCGCGGCGCCGTCGCTGAAGACCGCCACGGTCGCTCCCGCCCCGGCCGGCGGGGACGCCCCGGGCTCGCCCAGCGGCGCGGCCGTGACGGTCCGCGGGTCCACCTTGAGCACCCGCAGCCGGACATCGGGCCGCGCGGGATCGGGGCGGATCTCGGTGATCGCGAGCGCATAGGGGAAGCCGTGCTGCGGGAGCCCCTGGGTGCGCCAGGCGCCCTCCCCCGCCTCGGCCGGCGCCGCGCGGGGTGCCAAGGGCGGCCCCGGCAACAGGTGCCGCAGCGTCATGTAGAAGAAATCGCGCGCCTCCCGCCGGATATAGCGGGGGAAGTTCATCAGGCCCATGCCGCGGATGAGCCGGCGGCCGCGGAACCGGTAGCCCGAGAGCCCCGAGACATCGCCCTCGGTCTCCCATTCCCCCTGGAGCGGGCGCCCCAGCGGCGGCAGCTCGCCGCTCGGCGCCACACGATAGAACTCGAGCCCGCTGTGGCCCGCGTTCATGTCGAGCGCGATCCCGTAGGAGCAGCGGGCCTGGATCATCGCCTGGGCCAGGGCCTCCGGGCTCACGTCGGCGCCATAGAAATAGGCGACGAAGCGCTCCCGGGTCAGGCAGATGCCGGTCCTGACCGTGTGCGTCTTGTCGGCCCACCCGGGCGGCGTGCCTCCCCACCACGTCCGGCCGAAGGGATTCCACTTCTCGTCCTCGACCATGACCGTCATGTTCTGGCGGAACGACAGCATCCATTCGGGGACGTTCTCGTCCTCCGACCAGCTCCCGAAGACGGTGCTGCCGTCGCGCCGGACGGCCACCGTCGCGGCGTAGGGCTTCGGCGGCAGGTACATCACCCCGTCGGCCATCATGCCGAACTCGCCGTGCATCGCCTGGAAGCCGGCGTTCGACGCGGCGACCACGCGCTTCATGACCTCGGGCGTGCGCGGGATGAGCCCCGGCCCGGCCTCGCCCGTCGCGCCCTTGGGCTCCACCGTGCCCGCCATCATGTGGAGCTCCACCTGGCGCGGGTCCCAGAGCGCGATGTAGACGCGCGTCGCCTTGCGCGAGCGGTCCGTCCGGAGGAACGTGGTCATGAACGCCGGCGGGAGCCCGTCGAGCTGGCGCACGAAGGCGTCGCCCCCCTGGGGGTTCCACTGCCCCTCGCCCGGCAGCGGCGGCGTCACCCAGGGTTCGAGCGGCGCCGGCGGCCAGCCGATCTCGGGATCGATCGGGATCTGGCGGACGGGCGGATCCAGCTCGCTCTGGCCGAGGTCCGCGGCGATGTCCTCCGCGCCGGTGTCGCCCGTCACCGCCTCCTTGTTGCGGAGGACGAAATCCAGCGCCGTGAACGCCACGGCCTTGACCGTCTGCATCGCGGCGTCGCCGATCACGAGGCGCACGCGGTCGACCGCCCAGGTGACGAGGTTCCCCGGCCGCGCGACCTCGGACGCCTCGGCGCGGATCCACGCGGGCAGCGCCGCGTCGTCCACGCCGCGCACCGGCAGACGGGCCTCGCGGCCGCCCGCGCGGACGACGACCGCGCTGTCGTCCTCCAGCGCGACGGCGACGTCGCCCGCGTCCGGGCCGCGGCGGCTCCGCGGCTCCTCCGCGCGCGGCTCTTCGGCGCCCGGCTCCTCGGGGCGCGGCTCCTCGGCGCCGTTCTCCTCGCTCCGGGCGAGGTCGATCGCGAAGGTCCGCCGGCCGATCCCGCGCAGCCGGCCTGTCGCCTGCCAGCTCGTGACGGCGTGCTGGAGCCGCTCGACGAGGGACCAGTCCGCGCCGCCCGAGAGCTCTTGCCCGTCCAGCTCGAGCACGTGCACCGTGGGCGACGCGGCCTCGATCAGCGGGCGCGAGATGTAGGCGAGGGCCTCGCCGCGGAGCACGGGCTTCGACTCGTCCGCGCCGCTCGTCTCGGTGAGGTTGTGGATCGCCGAGACGTCGAGCAGGACGCCCTCCGGCGAGAGCCTCGCGTCGACGAGGTACAGGTCGGTGGGCTCCCCGCGCTCGCCGCCGGCGCGCACGCCGCGCACGCCGCGCGCGACCGCGCGCGCGTCAGCGCCGAACGGGCGGAGGCCGCCGCGCGGCGGATCCACCCACACCACGTCGCCGGCCGCTGCGGTGATGCCCCGCTCCGCGAGCTCCGCGGCGAGCGCGGTCGAGCGGTCGCGAGCGCCTCCGCCGACGTCGGGCGACATCGCTACGGCCGCGGACGCGCAGAGGACGAGGATGCCGATGCGCTGGCGGCGCAGGGAGGGCGTTTTCGGGGACTGCATTCGCGGACAACGCGCGGAGGGGCGGGGCTCCTGCCCGATTGGTCGAGGACGACCGGACGCGCGCGCGGCAGCCGTTATCATCGTTTTTGTACCGCGGCCAGGTTCGGGGGCGCGCGGCGCTAGCGTCCGCCGAACCGGCGGTGCTACATCGGGCGCGCCCATGTCGAACGCTGACTCGCCCCCTCTCCGCCGCGACGAGGCGCTGACGATAGCGCGCCTCGCCCACCTCGACCTCTCCGCCGAGGAAATCGAGCGCCTCACCGGTGATCTCGGCAACATCCTCAGCTACGTCCGGCAGCTCGAGGAGCTCGACGTCTCGGCGGTGCCGCCGACGGCGCACGTGCAGATCGAGCGGCTGCCGCTCCGCGCCGACGAGGAGGCGCCGAGCCTGCCGCGCGAGGTGGCCCTGCGGGAGGCGCCGCGGGTCGAGGACGACGGGTTCGCCGTTCCGGCGTTCGTGGACGAGGGGTGACGCCGATGGACACAGCGATCCTCGATCGATCCATCCCGGAGCTCGCGGCGCTCGTGCAGCGCGGCGAGGTGAGCGCCGAGGAGGTGGCCAGGGCCGCGCTCTCGCGCATCGAGCAGCGCGACGGCGCGCTGGGCGCCTTCCTCACCGTGCAGGGGGAGCAGGCCGTCGCGGCGGCGCGCGCGCTCGACGCGCGGCGCGCGCGGGGCGAGGCGCTCGGCCCGCTCGCCGGCGTGCCGATCGGCCTCAAGGACGCGCTCTGCACCGAGGGCGCCCCGACGACCGCCGGCTCGAAGATCCTCACACGGGCGGCGGCGGGCGGGGACGGCGCGTCCAAGACGCCCGACCCGGCGCGCGGGTTCCGCCCGCAGTTCGACGCGACGGTCGTCGCCCGCCTGCGCGAGGCCGGCGCGATCCTGCCGGGCAAGTGCAACATGGACGAGTTCGCGATGGGCTCGTCGAACGAGAACAGCGCCTTCGGCCCGGTGAAGAACCCGTGGGACCCGTCGCGCATCCCCGGCGGATCGTCCGGCGGAAGCGCGGTCGCGGTGGCGGCGGGGATGACGCCCGGCTCGCTCGGGTCGGACACGGGGGGCTCCATCCGCCAGCCGGCGAGCCTCACCGGCGTCGTCGGCATCAAGCCGACGTACGGCCGCGTCTCTCGCTATGGCCTTATCGCGTTCGCCTCGAGCCTCGACCAGATCGGGCCGTTCGCGCAGGACGTGAAGGGCGCGGCGCGCCTGCTCGAGGTGATCTCGGGCCGCGATCCGCGCGACGCGACGAGCCTCGACGCCCCGGTGGGCGCCTGCGAGGCCGCGTGCGGCCGCGACGTCGCGGGGCTGCGCATCGGGGTGCCCGAGGAGTACTTCGCGAAGGGCATCGACGCGCGGGTCGAGGCGAAGGTGCGGGAGGCCATCGAGGGACTGCGCGGCCTCGGCTGCGAGATCAAGCCCGTGCGCCTGCCGCACACGCGGTACGCCGTGGCGGCCTACTACATCGTCGCGACGGCGGAGGCGTCGTCCAACCTGGCGCGCTTCGACGGCGTGCGCTTCGGGCTGCGCGTCGAGGGCGACCGCGGCGGCAAGGCGGACCTCCAGGGCCTCTACGGCCGGACACGCGGCGAGGGGTTCGGCCGGGAGGTGAAGCGCCGGATCCTGCTCGGCACGTACGTGCTGTCCGCGGGCTACTACGACGCGTATTACCTGCGCGCGCAGAAGGTGAGGACGCTGATCCGGCGCGATTTCGACGAGGCCTTCCGCGAGGTGGACCTCATCGCGGCGCCGGTCTCGCCGACGGTCGCGTTCCGGCTGGGGGAGCGGGTGGACGATCCGCTGTCGATGTACCTGGCCGACGTCTACACGCTGCCCGCCAGCATGGCCGGGCTACCCGCGATCAGCGTCCCGTGCGCGACAGCGCAGGCGCAGGACGGCGGGCCTCCGCTGCCTGTCGGCCTGCAGCTCATCGGCCCTGCGCTGGAGGAGGCGCGGCTCTGCCAGGCGGCCTACGCGTGGGAGCAGATCTCGCCGGTGCGCGGGCTGCGCGCGCGCGTGTCGAACGCGTGACGAGCGGAGCGCGCCGATGAGCTCCGCGATCACCGTGGCGGCGGCCGGCCCCGAGCACCTCCCGGGGCTCGAGGCGCTCTTCGAGGCCGCCGGCACGCCCTGCTACTGCCGGTACTACCACTTCGGCGGCACCAACAACGAGTGGCTCGCGCGGTGCTCGGACGGCCAGGGCGAGAACCGCCGGGAGTTCGCCGAGGCGCTCGCCTCGGGCAGCGACGAGGCGCGCGGCGTCGTGGCGCTCGCGCCGGAGGCGCCGCACGTCGTCGGGTGGCTCAAGGTCGCGCCCGCGGCGGCCGTGGCGAAGGCGTACGAGCGACGCCTGTACCGCGGGCTGCCGTGCTTCGCGGGCGATCGCGCCGGCGTCTTCCTGATCGGCTGCGCCGTCGTGCACCCGGGCCACCGGCGGCGAGGCGTCGCGACCGCGCTCGTCGCGGGCGCGGTGGAGCTCGCGCCCTCCTGGGGCGCGCGCGCCCTCGAGGCCCTGCCGCGCCGGCCGAAGGAGCCGGTGAGCGACGAGGAGCTGTGGACCGGCCCGGTCTCCGCGTTCACGCGGAACGGATTCGCCGAGGTGCACGCGTTCGAGCCGTATCCGGTCCTGCGCCGGGCGTTGTGACAGCGCCGCGGCGAGGCCCGGCCGGGGTCGCGCTTCGCTTGCGCGCGCCGGCCGACCAGGTAGTGTCGCGCCCGGCGCATGGCTCCCACCTCCGAACACCCTGAAGCCGCGGCCCACGACGCCGCCGAGCGGAGCTCCGCCGCCGGCGCAGATCACGCCGCGCCTGGCTCCGCCGCGGGCACGGCCACGGCCGGCGCGAGCGAGCCCCCGGCGTCCGCAGCGGCGGAGGCGTCGCCGACCAGCCGGCGCGCGTCGTCCGGCCCGAGGGGCCGGGTCATCGCGCTCACCGGCGCCGCGTCCTTCCTCGGGCGCAACCTGATCGGGATCCTCGAGGAGGACCCGCGCATCGCGCGCGTGGTGGCCATCGACATCAAGCGGCCGGACACGGGCGGCTCCAAGCTGCGCATGCACACGGTCGACCTGACGGAGCCCGCGTCCGAGGAGCGCGTCGCCGAGGTGCTTGCGGCCGAGCAGGTGGACACGCTCGTCCACCTCTGCTTCCTGTCGTCGCCCACCCCGGCGACCGCCTGGGCCCACGAGCTCGAGTCGGTCGGCACGATGCACCTGCTCCACGGGGCGCGCCAGGCGAGCCTGCGCAAGCTGATCCTCTGGAGCCAGACGATCCTCTACGGCGCGCACCCGACCAACCCCAATTTCCTCACGGAGAAGCACCCGCTCCGGGCGGATCCGGACGAGCGCTTCTTCGCGGACAAGATGGCCGCCGAGCGGGAGCTCAACGCCTTCGGCGCGAAGACCAAGGGCACGACCGTCACCATCTTGCGGACCGCGCCGATCCTGGGCCCGACCGTCCAGAACTACGTCACCCGGTTCCTGGCGCGGCGCCTGGTCATGACGATGCTCGGCTTCGATCCGCTGTGGCAGTTCATCCACGAGGTCGACGCGATCGCCGCCTTCAAGCTGGCCATCGACAGCGATTTCCCCGGGACCTTCAACATCGTGGGCGACGGCGTGCTGCCGCTCTCCACGATCGTGCGCCTCGCGGGCCGGACGGCGGTCCCGGTGCTGCACAGCGCCGCCGGGCCGCTCGCCTCGGCGCTCTGGGCTGCGCACGCGGCGATCGCCCCGCCCAGCTTCCTGCGGTACCTGCGCTATCTCTGCGTGGCGGACGGCGAGAAGGCGGCGCAGGTGATGGGGTTCCGGCCGGTCTACACGACGCGCGAGGCGTTGCTCGATTACACGAGCGCGCAGCGGCTGCGGGACGTGCGCCTGCTGCAAGAGACGCCCGCGTGATGCGGTTCGGGGGGTGAGCGATGGGCACGGAGCACGATCGAGAGCTCGAGGAAGCAGGGGCAGGGAATGGATCGCCGCCGTCGACGCGCGGGCGCCCCGATCGGACGGGGCCCAGGCAGGTCGTGCCGAGCGTCGACGTCGAGGACGACGAGGCCCGGTACCTGGCGCCGATCGGCCCGACGGAGCCCTCGGACGCGCGGAAGACGCAGTCGTCCGAGGTGCACGCCCCGGTCGTGCCGGTGACGGCCGAGGAGCTCCAGCGCCAGATCAGGGAGCTCGAGGCGCGGCTCAAGCGGATGCTCGCCGGGGGGCCATCGCCCGACGCGAGCGGCGCGGTGGGAGGCGTGCCCGAGACCGAGCGGAGCCCGCGCCTGGGCGGAGCGCCCGCCGCGTCGGCCGGCTTCGCCAGCGAGCCGCCGCTGTCCGAGCCCGGGACGGCGCGCGACGTCCTGTCGACCGACTTCTACCTGCGGCAGTGGGGCCGCGCCGGCCTGCGCCGCCGCTCGGAGGAGGTCGACGAGTTCGGCTTCGATCCCAAGTACGAGGCCCGGTACAGGTCGCTCTTCGACTTCCTGCACAGGGTTTATTTCAGGATAGATATCGAAGGCATCGAGCGTATCCCCGCCGAGGGGCGGTGCCTCGTGGTGTCCAACCATTCGGGCGGGCCCATCCCCTACGACGGGCTCATGCTGCGGGCCGCGGTGCGGCGGGAGCACCCGGCACGGCGGGAGCTCCGCTGGCTGGCCGACGATTTCGTGTACTACCTGCCGTTCGCCGGCACGATCATGAACCGGCTCGGGGCCGTGCGGGCCTGCCAGGAGAACGCGGAGCGGCTGCTCGCGGGCGAGCGGCTCATCGCGGTCTTCCCGGAGGGCGTCAAGGGCAGCGGGAAGCTCTACAAGGACCGGTACCAGCTCCAGCGGTTCGGTCGCGGCGGCTTCATCCGGCTCTGCCTGCGCACGCGCACGCCGCTCGTCCCGTGCGCCATCGTGGGGGCCGAGGAGACGAACCCGCTGTTCTATCGGGTCGAGCACCTCACACGCGCGCTCGGCATCCCGTACCTGCCCATCACGCCGACCTTCCCCGCGCTCGGGCCGCTGGGCCTCGTTCCGGCGCCCACCAAGTGGAAGATCCGCCTGGCCGATCCGGTGCGGTTCGACGCGTACGGCCCGGAGGCGGCGGACGATCAGATCCTGGTGCGGCGCCTCGCGGAGCGCGTGCGCGCGACGATCCAGGGGCTCATCGACGAGACCCTGGCCACCCGGAAGTCGATCTGGTTCGGATGAAGCGATCTCCCGAGGCGAATCCTCACTCCATGCCCGAAGATACAAACGAAGGCGATCCGCCCGCCGAGCCCGAGCGAGCGACGACCAGGGGCGCGCGGCCGGAGGGCGTGCTGGTGATCGACAAGCCGCGCGGGCCGACGAGCCACGACGTCGTGGCCCGCCTGCGCCGCGCCCTCGGCGTGAAGCGCATCGGGCACGCGGGGACGCTCGACCCGATGGCGTCCGGCGTCCTCGTGGTGCTCGTCGGCGAGGCCACCAAGCTCGCCCCGTACCTGACCGCGCAGGACAAGCGCTACACGGCGCGCGTCGTCCTCGGCGTGGGGACGGACACCCTCGACGCGGACGGGCAGATCACCGCGACGCAGCCCCTGCCGCCGTGGCTCGACGCGGAGCTCGGCGCCCTCGCCGGGGCCGGCGGGCCTCCCGGCGGTGAGGCGCTCGCGCGCGCGGCGCCGCGCATCGCCGCCGCGATCGACGCGGAGCGGGCGCGGCGGGAGCAGGCGCCGCCGGCCTACTCGGCCATCAAGGTCGCCGGGCAGCGCAGCTACGCCCTGGCGCGCGCCGGCCAGGCGGTGGAGCTGTCGGCGCGGGCCGTCGAGGTCCGGTCGCTCGAGGTGACCGGCGCCTCGCGCGGCGTGTTTGGTGCACCTGCCGCGGGCGCGGCGCCGGCCGCGGGCGCGGCGCCGGCCACCCTCGATCTCGAGCTCGGGGTGAGCAAGGGCTATTACGTGCGCTCGCTGGCGCGCGACCTGGGCGCGCACCTCGACGTCCCCGCGCACCTGTCCGCGCTCCGGCGCACGGCGAGCGGCAGCTTCACCGTGGAGCAGGCCGTGTCCCTCGACGCCGGCACCGAGGCGCTGCGCGCATCGCTGCGCCCGCTCGCCGACGCAGCCGCCGCGAGCCTCCCGGTCGCCCGCCTGACCGAGCACGGCGCCCGGCGCGCGCGCATGGGACAAGCGCTCACCGAATCCGACTTCTCCGTGGCTCCTGCGCACCCTGGCGCCGCTGTATGGCTCGATCCGGACGGGGTTGTCGTGGCGCTCGGCGCGTCGGAGGTCGCCGATGGGAACGCCGGTGAGAGCCTTCCAGCGCCATCGCCGACTCGGTTTTCCGTCCTGCGCGGTTTTTCCGAAGCGCCCGACATGCGTGGGAATGCTGCTAGATAAGAGAAACCCACAGCACACGGCAATTCCCTGGACTTCGGCAGATCTACGGCGCATGTCACTGGCATCGCTCGGCAGAATCGGTCGAGCTGGGGAGTCCGCCTTCGGGCGAGAGCGGCAAGAACGCGTGGTTCCGTCATCTCCTGAGATTTCGCGTCCCGGTCCGGTTGCGCTCCCCTCGCCTGTTCCGTTACGATTCGTCCGTTAGGAGCCTCTGTTTGAGTCCCGATTTCGTTCCATTGCCAGCGCTCGGCGCTGCAGTTCTCTCCGCTGTACTTGGCTCGCTGTTCGTCGGCGCCGACACCGCACTGACGACGTTGAGCGCGACGAGGCTCGGCGCGCTGATAGAGCAGGCGACGGGCCCCACGAAGGCCGCCTACGAGCGGATTCGTCAGGAAGACGCCAAGCTCCGTTCCCGCTACCTGCTCGGCTGGGTCGTATCGACCAGCCTGACGGCCGCCTGCTTCGACCTCTTCTTCCGGCGGATTGCCCCAGGCGCTGCGCTCTATCTCGGGCTGGCGACCACCATCGTCCTCAGCGGAGCCCTTTACGAGGTCAGCTCCACGTTGGGCCGCAAACACGCCGATCGGGCCGCATCGATGGCGGTCCGCTTCTTGCGCCCTCTCGAAATCGCGATGCTGCCGCTCGCCGTACCGCTCGGCTGGATCGGCTCCAAGCTGGGGCCGCGGGATGGTGAGCAGCCGTCGGATCCGAGGGTTGCCGAGGCGGAGGTCGAGATCCTCGTCGATGAGGTCGAGCGTTCTGGTCTCTTCGGGCGAGAGCCGGCGGAGATGATCCGGAATGTGCTCGAGTTCGCCGATCTCACGGCGCGGGACGTGATGGTGCCGCGATCCAAGGTCGAGGCCATCGAGATCTCCACTCCGCTGGAGAAGGTGCTGGAGATCGTCACCGAGAGCGGGCACTCGCGGTATCCGGTCTACAAGGATCAGACCGACAACATCGCTGGTCTCCTCTACGCGAAGGACCTGTTCAAGGTCCTCGAGGAGCGCCGGCTCAAGAACACGACGCTCCGGGAGATCACGCGGAGCCCGGCAAATTTCGTCGCCGAGTCGCAGCCCCTCTCTTCGCTGCTCCGGGAGATGAAGAGCCGGAGACAGCACCTCGCCATCGTGGTCGACGAGTTTGGCGGGATGTCGGGGATTGTCACCCTGGAGGACGTGCTCGAGGAGATCGTCGGAGACATCCGGGACGAGCACGACGAGACGGACGACGGCGCTGCCATCCAGGATCTGGGCGACGGCCGCCTGGTCGCCGACGCGGCCGTATCGATGAGCGATCTCTCGGCCTATCTTGGCGCCGAGCTCGACCGTGAGGGAAAGTACGAATCTCTCGGCGGGATGCTCACGCAGCACGTGGGCAAGGTGCCCGAGGTCGGCACGGCCGTGAGCAAGTTCGGCCTGCGCTTCATCGTGCGCGACAGCGACGAGCGTCACATCGGAAAGGTCGAGATCGTCCGCCCCCGCGCCATGGGCGCCGGCGGCGCCGCCTGAAGCCCCCAGCGCCGACCCACCGCGCAGGAGGGGGCCATCGTCGCTCCCTCCCCTCCCCTAGACCACGAAACCAGGTACGCCCCGCCTCGCGCGCCGCAGTCCTTCAGATCTGCGCCGGCCGAGCGGCGCGCGCCCGCACAGGAGACGGGCCCAGATCGGCGTTTTCGGCGCGCAGGCGTACTCCCGTACGCCGAGCACCGAAAACGTCGAGATGGGCCCGTATCCGAAGCGGGCGCGTGCCGCTCAGCGGGCGAGGGAGAGTTTGCGGAGCTCGTTCGCGAGATCGTCGCCCTCCTTGATGAGGCCGGGCGTCTCTTCGACGGGGTTGTCCTTGTTGCCCTCGAGCAGCTTGCGGATGTCCGCCATCGCGCTGGCGAGCCTGAAGACCATCTGCTCGCTCGTGAGGCCAGCGACGGACTGCGGATCGACCGGGAGGGCCTGCAGATCGCCGCCGGCGATGTCGCCCTTCGTCCAGCGGGTGGCCTCCTTGTCGGCGGGCTTCAAGCCCTGCTGCGTGCGCTCGAGGCGGCTCACCGTGTACTTCGCCGGCCAGTCCTTGCCGAACGGGAACGGCGCCTTGTTGGGAACGAGCTCGGCCAGCGTCTTGTCGCCGTCCCGGCGGAAGACCACCGAGAAGTTCACGACCGGCTCCTCCTGCTCCTTCCACGATTTCTCGACGGGAGCCTGCGCGGCCGAGAGGACGTTCTTGAGGCTGTCCTTGGTCTTGTTGAGATCCTGGACCGCCGTGGTGTAGGCGAGGACCTGGCGCATCACCCGCCCCGGGAGGCCGCCGATCTGCTTGCCCTCCAGGTTGGTGGCATCGAACGGGACGTTGATGCCGCCCAGCTCGGCCACGAGCTGCGCGGGGAACTTCTTCCCCTCGAGCGCCGTCCGGCCCGCATCGAGCTTCTCCTTCAGCTCCACCATCTTCTCGTTCGCGGCCTTCACGTCCTTTGCGAGCGCCGCGGCGCCGTCGACCGCGAGCTTGCCGCGATCGCCGCGCTCCTTCGCGCCGCCGATGGCGAAGCCCACGCCGATGCCGACGACCGCCGCGAGGCCGGCGTAGAGCGCCGTCTTCTTGGAGGCCTTCCGCCGCTCCTGCTCGACCTCCTCGCCGACCTCGACCTTGATGGTCTGCGCGGCGGCCGTCGGCTTGGGCGGAGGCGTCTGGATCACAGGACGCGGCGCCGGCGCGAACGGAGGCAGCGGGATGCCTGGCGAGATCCCGGGCGGAGGCGCGATGCCCCCCACGGAGGGCATCGGCGGCCGCGCGCTCGGATGCGGCGAGGGCATGCCGACCGGGCCCGCGTTCATGTCGGGAGGCGGCCCCGATCCGGGCTGCGAGCCAGGCACGGGAAGGGGGACGGCCGCTCCTGGCGCCCCGCCTATCGCCGTTTTGCCAAGCCGAGCCTTCAGATCGATTTTGCTCTTCTTCTTTTCTTCAGCCATCGGCTCCTCGAGGACGGGATCGCTGCACCACTTCGCGCTGAAAACTCCAGCCCGCCCGAGGGAATCGACCCACCACGGCCCGAACCGGAGCTGCCCCTGCGCGAGCGGCAACAGAAGACGACACGGGCCGGCCTCCAACAGACCGACATGGGAGCGGGGAGGGAAAGATCAGCAACACGACGGGAGCGCCGGGCGAGCGGACAACCCGCCGGGCACGTTAGCGGCGCGCCGCCTGGAATGTCAACGCGATGGCGATCGCAGCGCAGGATGTGTTTCGACAGGCGATCGCCAGGCCACACGGGCCACCCGGCCCCACGGCAGCCCCCGCCGGCCCGCAGCTGCGCCCTCGCCGGGTCTGCGCCGGCGTCCCCCGCCCATCCTGCGGGCGACCGCCGGCAGCCTGGCCCTCCGCGAAGGGACCGGGTAGGAAGCAGGGGGTTCATGGTCTCGTTCAAGTTCGGCGGGGGTCGGCCGCCGCGGCTCCGCTCTCCTTCCGGCAGTGGACCGCACGCGCTGCCAGCTTCATCCACCGGCAACAGACCGCAGGCGCCGCCCGCGGCCTCCTCGGGCGACGGGCGGCAGGCGCCCCCCCCGCCTTCCAGCGGGGGCCGGCGGGGGCCGCCCTCGCGGCGGCCATCGCTCCGGATGGAGACCCGGCGGGTCACGAGCTTCGATGGAACCGACATCACCTACCGCGTGACGCCGCCGCCGTTCGAGGGGGCGAAGACGGTGGTCCTGGTCAACGGGCTGGGCGGGCCGTACCTCGCCTGGCGGGCGCAGGTCGAGTACCTCTCCGACCAGTACCGGTTCATCACGTGGGATTACCGCGGGATGTACGCGTCGAAGCGCCCGTCACCGGACGTTCCGGGCGCCTATGCGGTCGCGAACCATGTCCGCGACCTGGAGGCGATCCTCGCCGTCGAAGGGATCCGGCACGGCGCGCTGATGGGATGGAGCGTGGGCGTCCAGGTGGCGCTGGAGGCGTTCCGCAGGCTCCCGGGGTTCGCCGCGAACCTGGTCCTGCTGAACGGCACCTACCGCCGGCCGCTCGAGACGATGGGGCCGCTGCCGGGGCTCGGGCGGCTGTTTCCGCCGTTCGTGGCGTTCGCGGCGCGCGCTCACACGCTGGCGGCCAGGGTGACGCGCAGCACCTTCGGCCCGCCGGACGCGGTGCTCTGGCTGAAGCGAATGGGGCTGCTCGGCAGGACGCTCGACAGCGAGGCGTTCGCCGAGCTCGTGCAGCCGTTCGGCCAGCTCGACATGGACGCGCTCTGCCGCAACCTCCGCGCGCTGGACGCCCACGACGCCGAGCACGTGCTCGAGCAGATCGACGTCCCGACGCTGCTCATCACCGGCGACCGCGATGCGTTCACCCCGCGGGCGCTGGCGCAGTCGATGGCGCGCCGCATACCGATGGCGGAGATCCTCGTGGTCCGCGGCGGGAGCCACACCACCGCGGTCGAGTTCCCCGAGCTCGTGTCGCTCCGGATCGAGCGCTTCTTCGCCGACCACGGGTTCTAGCGCGGCCCGCCTGGCCCAGGGCCAGGCGGGCGCGCCGCTCACTTCCGGAGCAGATCGGCGAACGGGTTGTTGCGGAAGCCGCCCGACGAGCTCCCCTGCCCCTTCCCTTGCTGCCCCTGGGCCGGCCGGCGGCCGTCGCCGCGATCGTTGCGGCCGCGCGCGTCGCCGCCTGCAGAGGGGCCGCCCGCCTGGGGACGCGCGCCAGCGGGAGCGCCGCCCTTCTTCGCGGTGAGCGAGATGCGCTTGCGCACGAGGTCGACCTCGAGCACCCGCACCTTGATCTTGTCGCCCACCTTCGCGACCTCGTTCGGGTCCTTCACGAACCTGTCCGCCAGCTGCGAGACGTGCACGAGGCCGTCCTGGTGGACGCCGATGTCGACGAAGGCGCCGAACGCCGTGACGTTGGTCACCACGCCCTCGAGCTCCATGCCCGGCTTGAGATCCTCCATGGTCCGCACGTCGTCGCGGAACTTCGGCGGCTCGAACGTGGCGCGCGGGTCGCGGCCCGGCTTCTTCAGCTCGCTCAGGATGTCGTTCAGCGTGAACGAGCCGACGTCGCCGGCCTCGTACTTCTTCGGATCGATCCGCGCGATCGCCGCCGTGTCGCCGATGAGCGACCCGACCGGCACGCCGAGATCCGCCGCGATGCGCTCGACGAGCCCGTAGCGCTCCGGGTGCACGGCGCTCGCGTCGAGCGGGTGCTCCCCGCCCCGGACCCGCACGAAGCCCGCCGCCTGCTCGAACGTCCGCGGGCCGACGCCGGGCACGTCGAGCAGCGCCTTGCGGCTCTTGAACGCGCCGTTCAGATCGCGGTGCGCGACGATCTTCTTCGCGAGGCTCGGGCCGATGCCGGCGACGCGGGCGAGCAGCGGGGCGCTCGCGGTGTTGAGCTCGACGCCGACCCGGTTCACGCAGCTCTCGACCACCTCGTCGAGCTTCCGCGCGAGCAGCCCCTGGTAGACGTCGTGCTGGTACTGGCCGACGCCGATGCTCTTCGGGTCGACCTTCACGAGCTCCGCGAGCGGGTCCTGCAGCCTGCGGGCGATGCTGATCGCGCCGCGCACCGTGAGATCGAGCTCGGGGAACTCCTCGCGCGCGACGTCGCTCGCCGAGTAGACGCTCGCGCCAGCCTCGCTCACCGGGACGCAGAACAGCTCCGTCAACGCCTCCGACGCGAGCACGTCCTTCACGAACGCCTCGGTCTCGCGGCCGTGCGTGCCGTTGCCCACGGCGACCGCGCGGAGCGGGTACTTGCGGCAGATGCGGCGCAGGTCCTGGCGCGCGCGCTCGAGCGAGTCGCCGCTCCCGACCAGGTAGATCGTCGTGTGCTCGAGGAGCTTGCCCGTCTCGTCGACGACGGCGCACTTGCAGCCGGTGCGCTGGCCGGGGTCGATGCCGAGCACCGCCTTCGTGCCGAAGGGCGCGGCGAGGAGGAGCTCGCGGAGGTTCTGGGCGAAGACATCGACCGCGGCGCGATCGGCCTGCATCTTGAGGTCGACACGCACGTCGCTCTGGACCGCGGGGAGCAGGAGCCGCTTCACGGCGTCGTCGGCGGCCTTCGTGAGCTCGCCGGCCCACGGCGATTTCGGCTTCAGCCCCACCGCGGCGTGAATCGGCGGGACGAGCGGCTCGGGCGCGAGCTCGATCGCGGCGCGGAGGACGCCCTCGGCCTCGCCGCGGCGGATCGCGAGGTAGCGGTGCGACGGGATGTTCGCGACGGGCTCCTCGAAGCTCCCGTACATGTCGAACTTCGTCTGCTTGGCCGCGTGCTCCTCGTTCTTCTGGACCTTGATGACGCCTTCCTTCGCGTAGGCCTCGCGGACGAGCTTGCGCACGTCGGCGTGCTCGGCGATGCGCTCGGCGCAGATGTCGCGCGCGCCGGCGAGGGCGGCCGCCGCGTCGGGGACCTCCTTCTCGGCGCTGACGAACGCGCGGGCCTCCTCCTCGGGGCTGCCGTCGCCCGGCTGCGACCACATGCGATCCGCGAGCGGCTCGAGGCCCCGCTCCTTCGCGATGATGGCCCGCGTGCGGCGCTTCGGCTTGAAGGGGAGGTAGAGATCCTCGAGCTCCGCCTTGGTGCCGCAGGCGCGGATCTTCGAGGCGAGCGCGTCGGTGAGCTTGCCCTGCTTCTGGATCTCCGTGAGCACCGTGGCGCGGCGCTCCTCGAGCTCGATGAGGTAGGCGCGGCGCTCCTCGATGGCGCGGATCTGCACCTCGTCGAGCCCGCCGGTCGCTTCCTTGCGGTAGCGAGCGATGAACGGGACCGTCGCCCCCTCGGCGAGCAGCTTGGCCACCGCCGAGACCCCCTGGCGCGGGAGGCTCAGCTCCTCGGCCAGGAGTGGGACCGGATCGAACGAGCTGTCCGCGCGGCTCGGGACAGCGACAGGGCTCTGCGTCTCAGTCATGGGCGCGGCATACGCGCAGGGTGCACGCGCGTCCAGGCTTGACTTGAGGTCTGCCTCAGCCCGCCGCCGCGATGACCTCGCCGTCGCGCAGCACGGCCCGCGCGCGCGGCGCGCCCCAGGGCTGCACGATCGCGTTCTCGTGGGGCAGGTCCCAGAGGGCGAGATCGGCGCGCAGCCCCGGACGGACGGCGCCGCACACGCCGCCCAGGCCGAGCGCGGCCGCCGCCTCGCGCGTCGCGCCCAGGATCGCCTCGGCGACCGTGAGCCCGTAGAGCCGCACCGCGAGCGCGAGCGCGAGCGGAAGGCTCTCGGTCGGCGCCGTGCCGGGGTTCGCGTCGCTGCCCACGATCAGCGGGACGCCTGCGGCCCGGAGCGCGGCGACGGGCGGCGGCTCCTGCCGCAGCGTGAAGCTCGCCACGGGCAGCAGCGCGGCGGCGACGCCCGCCTGGGCGAGCGCCGCGATGCCCGCCGGCGCGACGTGCTCGAGGTGGTCGGCCGACGCGGCGCCGAGCGCGGCCGCGAGCTCGGCGCCGCCCACGTCCGCGAACTGCCCGACGTGCACCCGCACGCCGAGCCCCAGCGCGCGCGCCCGCTCGAGCACCGGCCGCGCCTCGTCCACCGAGAACGCGCTCCGGTCGATGTACGCGTCGACGTAGCGCGCGAGGCCGGCCGCGGCGATCGCGGGCAGCCAGGAGCGCGCGACGGTCCCCGCGTAGGCCGCGCGGTCGCCGCCGGCCTCCGGGGGCAACGCGTGCAGCGCGAGGTACGTCGGAACGACGCGGGGCAGGCGCGCGTCCCTCCCCGCCTCGGCGACCGCCTCGAGCTGCTTGCGCTCCGTCGCCTCGTCGAGGCCGTAGCCGCTCTTGGCCTCGACGGCGGTCACGCCGAGCGCGGCCATCCGGCGGAGGCGGGCGCGGAGCGTGTCCGCGAGCTCGCCGGCGGTCGCGGCGCGCGCCGCGCGCATGCTCGCGACGATGCCGCCGCCGGCCGCGGCGATCGCCTCGTAGTCGCCGCCGGCCATGCGGATCGCGTACTCGGCGTCCCGCGAGCCGATCCAGGGCGCGTGCGTGTGGCAGTCGACGAGCCCGGGCGTGACGACCCCCGCGGCCTCGATCGCGATCGGCACGCCGGCCCCGGACCGCAGGACCTCGCGCCGCGGGCCGACCGCATCGATCGCGCCGCCTCGCACCACGATCGCGGCGTCCTCGATGACGCCGAGGGGATCGCCGGCCGAGGCGCGGGACGCGTCGCAGGTGACCAGCCGGCGCGCGGTGATGGCGAACGGGCGCTCGGGGTGCTGCGCGGCCTCCCCTCGCGCGGCACCCGGTGGCGCCGTCACGTCGGTGCCCTCGCGGCGCGCGCCCGCGCGATGTCCTCGATCACCGCCCGGGACGCGGGCCCGCCGACGATCTCGGCGAACGCCGCCGGCGAGGAGGCCGGCCGCGGCGGGCACCGCCGGCGCAGGCCCATGCACCGCGCGGCCGCCTCGACGCAGCGCTCGCGGAAGCGGGGCTCGCGCTCGGCCTTGCGCACGAGCGCCTCGTGCACGCGGTCCTGCAGGTCCTCGCGGTGGCAGACGAGCAGCGCGTCGCAGCCCGCCCAGACGGCCGCGGCGGCGGCCTCCTCGACGGCGTGGTGCGCCGCGATCGCGGCCATCTCGAGATCGTCCGAGAAGAGCACCCCCTCGAAGCCGATCTCGCCGCGCAGGAGGTCGGTGCAGATGGCGCGCGACAGCGTCGCCGGGATGCCGGGATCGAGCGCCTCGACGACGATGTGCGCCGTCATGAGCGACGCGACCCCGGCGCCGCAGGCGGCGCGGAACGGCGGCAGCTCGATCTCGTCGAGGCGGCCGCGCGCGTGCAAGAGGGTCGGGAGCGCGAGGTGGCTGTCGAGCGCCGTGTCTCCGTGCCCCGGGAAGTGCTTGCCGCAGGCGAGCACGCCCTCCTCCTGGAGCCCCTCCAGGAATGCGACGGCGCTCCGCGCGACCGCGCCAGGGTCGCGACCGAACGCGCGATCGCCGATGATCGGGTTCGCCGGGTTCGAGTCGACGTCGAGCACCGGGGCGAAGTTCAGGTTGATGCCGACGGCCCGGAGCTCGGACGCGACGGCGCGCGCCGCGCGGCGCAGCAACGGGAGGTCCGCGAGCTCGCCGAGCGAGCGCATCGACGGCAGCGTCAGGAACGGCGCGGGCAAGCGGGTGACGCGGCCCCCCTCCTGATCGATGCCGATGAAGGGAGGCCGATCTGGGCCGCCCGCCGCGGCGAGCGCCTGGCAGAGCCGCGCCGTGGCGGCCACGTCAGGGACGTTGCGCCGGAACAGGATCGCGCCGCCCCGCCGCCCCTCGGCGAGGGCCTTCAGGTACCGGGCCGGCGGCTCCGCGCCGTCGAAGCCGCCCACGATGAGCTGACCACACAGGACCTCGAGCTCCAGATCGAGCCGCATCGTCCACCACCTCTCGCGCGGCGCAGGCGAGTGGCCGGCCGCGGAATCCGTTCGTAGACGACTCGTAAACGACTTGGGCCGACGAGGCCACTTCCGAGGGATGCCGGTGCGCCGGAGGGGACGCCGCGGCGCCGGAGGGACGCATCGTGTCGCGGTCGGCCCGCTCAGAACCGGATCGCGATCTTCCCGAAGTGTGCGCCGCTCGCCATGGACTCGATCGCCTGGCGCACCTCGGCGAAGGGGACCACGCGATCGACGACCGGCCGGAGCCCGCTCGCCGCGATCGCGCGGTTCATGTCCTCGAACATCGCCCGCGACCCGACGAAGATGCCCTGCGCGGTGATCTGCTTCATCAGGATGGGGAACAGGCCGACATCCCCCAGCGCGCCGCCCGTGAGCACGCCGATGAGGCTCACGCGGCCGCCGAACCGGACCGCGCGGAGCGAACGGGCGAGCGTGCCCGCGCCGCCCACCTCGATCACGTGATCCACCCCCGCGCCGCCGGTGAGCGAGCGCGCGGGCGCGTCCCAGTCGGGGTTCGCGCGGTAGTTGATGGTCTCCGACGCTCCGAGCGACCTCGCGCGCTCGAGCTTCTCGTCGCTGCTCGAGGTGACGATGACGCGGGCGCCCGCGAGCCGGGCGAACTGCAGCGCGAAGATCGAGACGCCGCCCGTGCCCTGCACGAGGACCGTGTCGCCCGCCTTGATGTGGCTCGCCACGAAGAGCGCGTTCCATGCGGTCACCGCGGCGCACGGCAGCGACGCGGCCTCCTCGTCCGTGAGGTGCTGCGGGACCGCGACGACCCCCTCCGCATCGAGCAGCACCCGCTCCGCGGCCACGCCCGGCAGCTCCCCGCCGAGGGCCCCCCGCGCCTTGTCCGCGGAGAGCTCCCCGTCGATCCATCGCTGGTGGAAGATCGGGCTCACGCGATCGCCGACCTTCACCCGCGTCACCCCGTCCCCCACGGCGACGACCTCCCCGACCCCGTCGGAGAGCGGGACGAGCGGCAGCGAGAACTTCGGGTTGTAGAGCCCCTTCGCCACGAGCAGGTCGCGGAAGTTGAGCGACGCCGCCCTCATCTGGAGGACGATCTGCCCAGGCCCCGGCTCAGGATCCGGAAGATCGATCGGGCGGAGCGCGTCGAGACCGAACGAACCCTGGAGAGCGAACGCTTTCATGCAGATCCTCCTTGAGCGGAGATCCGCTATCCCACGCGGGGTGGAGGCCGGTCAACGCGCCGCTCGACGCCCTGGCCGCCGCGCGTCGCGCAGCGCCTGGGCAGCGAGCCACAGGCCGGCCGCCGTCACGAGCGCCGCCCCGAGCAGCTGATCCGCCGACGGGCTCTCGCCGAGCCAAGCGGCGGCGAGCACGTGCGACAGGACGACCCCGACGTAACCGATCGCGCCGACGCGCGCCGCGCTGTCGAGCGCGTAGGCGCGCGTCATCGCGAGCTGCGCGAGGCCGCCGGCGAGCCCCGTCCCGATCAGGAGGAGGGCGCCGAGGGCGTCGGGCGTCCGCCAGACCGGGATCGAGAGCGCGACCATCGCGGCGCTCGCCACGAGCGAGAAATGCAGCGCGATCGCCTCGGGGCTCGCGCGCTCCCCGCCTGCGCCGATCCTGCGCAGCCAGATCATGGCGAACGCCGAGAAGACGGCGCCGAGCGTGGCGATGAGCGCGATCTCGCCCGCGATCGCGAGCCTCGGCGCGGCGACCAGCCCGACGCCGGCGAAGGCGAGAAGGGTCGCGAGCCAGAGGCGCGGGCTCGTCCGCTCGCCGAGCAGCCGCGGCGCGAGGAGCGCGACGAAGATCGGGCTCGTCGCGCCGAGCGTGACCGCGTCGCCGAGCGCGATCTGCGGCGTGCCGAGCGTGTAGAAGCCGCAGAGCATCGCCCCGGTGCCGCAGAGCGAGCGCGCCCACGCGAGCCGCCGGTCGCCCCGACCCACGGAGAGCGGCGCACGGCGGACGAGCGCGACGCCGAGCGCGGTGGCCGCGCCCACCAGCGTTCGCGACGCCGCCACCTCGGGCCACGGGGCGTGCTCCGAAGAGAGCCGCGCGAGGACGTTCATCGCGGCGAAGAGCGATTGGGCCAGGAGCATCCACAGGACGCCCGCGGTCGGGTGCGCCGCGCGCCCCTCGCGCTCCGCGGCGAGGACGATCGCGGAGGCCCCGGGCGGGTGCGCGGCGACCGCGCCCTGCGACGATGACGACGTGCTCACGTAGCGCATCGATTACCACCTCGACCTCGCCGCCGTACACGCCGCCGTGCGCCCGAAGGCGTCGGCGCTCCCGGGTGCGCGCGCGACATCGAAGCGCTACGGTCGCAACGATGCGCGCGATCATCGGAGTCACAAGGAGAAGCAGGACAGGAGCGATGGATGGTCAGCGGGAGCGCCGGTCCTGGGCGCTCTGGCTCGGGCTCGTCGCCGCGGGCGCCCACGCGCTCGGGTGCGGCGCGAGCGCCGCGAAGGAGCCGGCGGAGGAGCCGTCCGGCGGCAAGGCCAGAGGCGGGGCGGCGGAGGAGGAGAGCGCGCGCCCCTCGGAGGGCAAGGCCGCCGGCGTGGAGGCCGGCGGCGAGGCCCAGGGCGCTCAGGCCCCGCCCGCGCCGGGTCAGCAGATGACCCGCGCGGAGGCAGCGCGGTACGTGCTCGGCCTCGTGAACCGCGATCGCGCGGCGCACAAGCTGCCGCCCGTCCGGTGGGACGAGACCGCTGCGCGCGCAGGACGGCGGCACGCCGAGGACATGGTCCGGATCGGCTTCACCGGCCACTGGGGCAGCGACGGCTCGGTCCCGGAGGAGCGCTACACGGCCGCGGGCGGCGACGGGTTCCCGATGGAGAACGCCGGCTGCTTCGCCGACGCGATCCCCCGCGAGCTCGATCCGGATCCGCGCTTCTCCGCGGAGAGCCTCGAGCGCGTGCACCAGGCCTTCATGAACGAGAAGCCCCCGGCCGACGGGCACCGGCGCAACGTGCTCACAGCGTCGCACACGTCGCTCGGGGTCGGGCTGGCCAAGGCGAAGGGGTTCGACATCGCCTGCGTGGCGCAGGAGTTCGTCGACGACTACGGGACGTACCAGCCGCTGCCCAGGCGGACGACGGTCGGCGAGCGGATCCGGGTGAGCGGCGAGATCGCCGCGCCGGCGAAGATCGCGGGCGTCGGGATCTCGCGGGTCGAGCCGGGGAAGCCGATCAAGCCGGAGAAGCTGCTCAAGATGGGCGGATACCCGATCCCGCCCCCCTACGCGACGTTCTTCCCGAAGGGCTTCAAGACGCCTATTCCTCTCCAGGTGACCGGCAATCGATTCGACATCCAGGTCCCGCTGGACGACCGCGGGCGGCCCGGGCTCTACGGCGTCAGCGTCTGGGCGACATTCCCCCCCTCGGACGAGCTGAAGATGGTCTCGCTCCGCACGATCGACGTCGTCGGAAAGGGAGGCGCGCGATGAGCCAGAGCCGCCCCCCCACGGCGTCCGAGGACCTCGACGCGGTCAAGGTGCTCGATCACCTGGTCCGCCGCGCGGTCTCGATGGGCGCGAGCGACATCCACGTCGAGCCGAAGCGCGACGGCATCCGCGTGCGCTACCGCGTCGACGGCGTGATGGTGGCGCAAGGGCAGATCCCGATCGAGATCGCGCCGTCGCTCACCTCGCGCGTGAAGGTGCTCGCGCGGATGGACATGACCGAGCGGCGCCTGCCGCAGGACGGCCAGTTCAGCCTGGAGCTCCACGGCCACCCGCTCATCCACCTGCGCGCCTCGACGTTCCCCGCGATCCACGGCGAGACGCTCGTGCTGCGCGTGCTGCTGAGCCACCAGCTGATCGCCCTCGACAAGCTCGGGCTCGCCGAGGGGGACCTGCCGCGGCTCGAGCGGCTCGCCGACCGGCCTTCGGGGCTGATCGTCGTGTGTGGGCCGACCGGATCCGGCAAGACCTCGACGCTCTACTCGCTGATCAAGGTCATGAAGACGAGCGAGCTGAGCATCGTCACGCTGGAAGATCCGATCGAGGTCGAGTTCGCCGACATCACGCAGGGGCAGACCAACCCGAGGCAGGGCTTCACGTTCGCGACGGGCCTGCGCGCGATCCTGCGGCAGGACCCGGACGTGATCATGGTGGGCGAGATGCGCGATCCCGAGACGGCGCAGATCGCGCTGCAGGCGAGCCTCACGGGGCACCTCGTGCTGTCGACGCTGCACACCTCCGACGCGGTGGACACGGTCGCGCGCCTCGTGGACCTCGGCGCCGAGTCGTGGATCGTGGCGAACGCCCTGCTCGCCGTGGTCGCGCAGCGGCTCGTCCGCAAGCTCTGCGAGGAATGCGCGGAGACGTACGAGCTCGAGACCGCCGTGACGGGCGAAGAGGACAAGGTCCTCATCGAGAAGGGCGCCGAGCTGAAGCGCAGCGTCGGGTGCCAGACATGCCACTTGACGGGCTACCGGGGGCGCATGGGCCTGTTCGAGATGCTGGAGCTCGACGACGACCTGCGGGATCTCGTGAAGGCGCGGGCGGGGAAGCGCGCGTACCGGGACGCCGCGCGCAAGGTAGGGCTCGTGCCGCTGCGCGAGGCCGGGCTCGCCAAGGTGAAGGAGGGGCTCACCTCCCTGGACGAGGTGCTCCGCGTGACGTGACGCTCCCCGCTCTGGAGGAGGTCTTGCCGAGCGTGTCGGCCAGGCGCGCAGCGGTTCGCCGTGCGATCCGCGGCGCGTCGCCGGTCAGGTCGCCTGCGAGGAGCCGTCGTCGACCGCGTTGGCGGCGATGACACCCTTGTACCAGAGCGCGCTGTCCTTCGGGATGCGCCGCTGCGTCTCGTAGTCCACCCAGACGATGCCGAACCGCTGCGAATAGCCGCGATCCCACTCGTAGTTGTCCATGAGCGACCACACGAAGTACCCCGCGAGCGGCGCCCCCGCGTCCATCGCGCGCCGCGCGGCGACGAAATGATCGCGCAGGAACTGAAGCCGCCGCGTGTCCGGGATGCGGCCGTCCTTGTCCGGCTCGGTCGAGTAGGCCGCGCCGTTCTCCGTCACGTAGAGCTTGGGCACGCCGTACTCCACGTGCAGCCGGAGGAGCAGCCGCCGCAGCCCTTCCGGGTAGACCTCCCAGCTCATCTCCGTCTGCTCGGAGGGGGGCGCGACGTGCACCGTCCTCGGCAGGTTCTGCTCCTCGGGCACCTTGCTGCTCCGCAGGACCGCCCGCGAGTAGTAGTTGAGGCCGAGGAAGTCGCACTGCGTGGCGATGATCTCGAGATCGCCCGGCTTGCACACGGTCAGCCCCTCCGGCGGGAGGTAGCCCAGCGCGATGTAGTCCTCGATCATGTCCGCCGGATAACGCCGGCCGTACAGCGGATCGAGGAACCAGCGGTTGAAATACCCGTCGTAGTGGCGGCACGCGTCGTAGTCGGCGGCGCTGGGGGACGCGGGCATCGCGTAGTTCATGTTCAGCGTGATGCCCACCTCGGCGCCGGGACAGTTCTGGCGCACCACGGGCACCGCGAGGCCGTGGGAGAGCAAGAGGTGGTGGCTCACCGCCAGCGCCTTCTTGAAATCGCGCATGCCCGGCGCGTGGATCCCCTTCTCGTAGCTGAGGAACGCCGTGCACCACGGCTCGTTGTGCGTGATCCACTTCTTCACGCGATCGCCGAGCTTCCGCGAGATGACGTCGGTGAACTCCACGAACGCGTCCGCCGTCGAGCGGTGCTGCCAGCCACCGACCTGGTCCTGGAGCACCTGCGGCAGGTCCCAGTGGAAGAGGGTCGCGTACGGCTCGATCCCGGCCGCGAGGAGGCCGTCCACGAGCCGGCTGTAGAAGTCGAGCCCCTTCTGGTTCACCGCGCCCCGGCCGTTCGGGAGGATGCGCGGCCACGCGATCGAGAACCTGTAGGCCATCATGCCCAGGCTCTTCATCAGCGCGATGTCCTCAGGCCACCGGTGGTAGTGGTCGCACGCGATGTCGCCGTTGGTCCCGTCGACGATCTGACCGGGCGTCTTCGCGAAGCGATCCCAGATGGACTCGCTGCGGCCGTCCTCGTTCGTAGCCCCCTCGATCTGATAGGAGGACGTCGCGGTCCCCCAGACGAAATTGTCGGGAAATCTCAGAGACGGCATGTCGGTTCGTGGTTCTCCTTAGATAGGTCCGGCCTCGACGGAGGCGGGCACCGTGCGATCGTAGAGCGCGGAGGGCGCGATGACGGAGCCGGGCGCGTAGAGGTGGCAGCGGACCCAGTGCCCCGACCCGACGTCGACGGCCCCCGGCATCTGCTCCCGGCACGTGTTCATCACGCTCGGGCAGCGGTCCGCGAAGGGGCAGCCCGGCGGCGGGTTGATGAGCTTCGGCGCCCCGGAGCGCGCCGGGAGATCGCCGCGGATCGAGCCGTTCGGATCCGGAACCGCCGAGAGCAGGAGCTTCGTGTACGGGTGCGCTGGCTGCTGCATCAGCTCCTCGCTCGGCGCGCCCTCCACGATGTGGCCTGCGTACATCACCATCGTGCGATCCGCGACGTAGCGCGCGCTCGCGATGTCGTGCGTGATGTAGAGGTAGGAGATGCCGCGCTCCTCCTTGAGCTTCTCCATCAGGTTCAGGACGCCCATGCGGATCGAGACGTCGAGCATCGAGATCGGCTCGTCCGCGAGGATCACGCTGGGATCCACCGCGAGGGCGCGGGCGATCGCCACGCGCTGCCGCTGACCGCCCGACAGCTGGTACGGGAACTTGAGCGCGACCTCCGCGGGCGGGTTCAGATCGACCGTCTTGAGGAGCGCGTGCACCTTCTCCCGGAGGATCGCCGGGGTGGGCGCCTTGTTGTGGAGCAGGAGCGGCCGCTCGAGGTGGTAGCCGATGGTGTGCACCGGGTTGAGCGAGCCGAACGGATCCTGGAAGATCATCTGCACCTGCCCGCGGTAAGCGAGCGAGGCGCGGGTCGGCTCCTCCTTCAGCACGTCGCGACCCTTGAACACGATCTGCCCGCTGCTCGGCGGCATCAGCCGCGCGAGGAGCCGTGCGATCGTGCTCTTGCCGCTGCCCGACTCGCCGACCAGCGCGATGACCTCACGCTCTGCCAGCGAGAACGATGCGTCGTGCAGCGCCCGGAGCTGCTGCGATCGCAGCCCGCCGCCGACAGGGAAGTACTTCCCCAGGCGCACCACGTCGAGGACAGGCGAGACAGAAGGTTGCGTCATCGTCATCGTCAGTAGAGGTGGCAGGCGCCGCGGTGCTCGGGCGCGATTTCACGAAGGGCGGGCAGCTCGTTCTGGCAGGTCGCGAAGGCCTGCGGACACCGGGGATGGAAGCGGCAGCCGGCGGGTGGGTTGCGCATGTCGGGCGGCGAGCCCGGGATGCCCTGCAGCTTGCGGCGCGGCCCACGGACCGAGGGGAACGACCCGAGGAGCCCCTGCGTGTACGGGTGCTTCGGATCGCTGAAGAGGTCCTTGGCGCGGGCGGTCTCCGCGAGCTTGCCGGCGTAGAGGATGGCGATGCGCGTGGAGAACTCGGCGATGAGCGAGAGGTCGTGCGTGATGAAGAGGATCGAGAAGCCGAGGCGCTCCTTGAGCTCGGCGATCTGCTGCAGGATCTCCCGCTGCACGACCACGTCGAGCGCCGTCGTCGGCTCATCCATGATGAGGAACGGCGGCTTGAGCGCCATCGCGATGGCGATCACCACGCGCTGGCGCATGCCGCCCGACAGCTGGTGCGGGTAGCTGTTCAGGCGCGACGAGTCGATGTTCACGAGCTTGAGCAGCGCGGCCGCGCGCTCCATCGCCTGAGCGGGCGTCACGCCGTCGTGCGCGATGATCGGATCGGCGATCTGCTCGCCGATCGTCAGCACCGGGTTGAGCGCGGTCATCGCGCTCTGGAACACCAGCGCCATCTTCCGCCAGCGGAAGGCGCGGAGCTGCTCCTCGTTCATCGCCAGGACGTCCTGCCCGGCGAAGTACACGTGCCCGCCCGTGATGACCGCCGGCGGGCGGAGCAGCCGCATGATGGCCATCGCCACCGTCGACTTGCCGCTCCCCGACTCGCCCGCGAGGCCGAGCACCTCGCCCGGGGCGATGTCGAAGGAGACGTTGTCGACCGCGCACACCGGACCCGTCGGGGTGATGAACTCGACCCGGAGATCCTGAACCGAGAGAAGCGGACTAGGCGCCATGAGTCCTCACCACCGGCGTAGACGGACCCGCCGTGACCTTGCGGCTCCTGAGGAGACGCGACCAGGCGCCCTCCGCGCGGAGCCGCGGATTCGAGATCTCGTCGATCGCGTAATTGATGAGCGTGAGCGCGAACCCGACCAGCGCGACGCACACGCCGGTGGGCACGATGGTCCACCAGGCGCCCGTGAGGAGCGCGGCGTTGTTGCTCGCCCAGTAGAGGTTCGTGCCCCAGGTGACGGCGCTCAGGTCGCCCAGCCCGAGGAACTCGAGGCCGACCTGGGCGCCGATCGCGTAGACCGTCGCGCCGATGAAGCCGGACATGAGGAGCGACGTCATGTTCGGCAGGATCTCCACGAAGATGATGCGCGCGCTCCCCTCGCCGCTCACGAGGGCCGCGGACACGAAGTCCTTGTCGCGCAGCGCGAGCACCTGCGAGCGGAGCACACGCGCGTTCCACGCCCAGCCCGTGAGGACGAGGACGAACAGGATCGTCAGCGGCCCGGCCGGCAGGTAGGCCGCGATGACCACGGCCATCGGCAGGCCGGGGATGATCAGGAACACGTTCGTGAGCAGCGAGAGAACGCTGTCGATCCAGCCGCCGAAGTAGCCTCCGGCCATGCCGATCGCCGCGCCGATCGCGATCACGGCGAAGCCCGTGGCGAAGCCGACGGCCAGCGAGGTCCGCGCGCCGACGATCGTCTGCGCGAGCACGTCCTGCCCCTGGCCGTTCGTGCCGAATAGGTGCTCGGCGGAGGGAGCCTCGTGCGGCATGCCCACGAACGCGTGCGGGTCCTGGCCCACGAGCGAGGGGCCGAGCAGCGAGAGGAGCAGGAAGAAGAGCACGATGAGCGTGCCCACCATCGCCTTGCGATTCGAGAGGAGCAGGCGGAGCCATCCCGCCGCACGGGAGGCGCCGCCCCCGCTGTTGCCTTGTTGCGCAGCCATCGCTTCTCCTGGACCCAGCCGTCAGCGCCCGCGGGCGCGGGGATCAAGAAACACGTAGATCACGTCGACCAGGAAGTTCGCCCCCAGCACGGCGAACGTGATGGTGAGGAAGATCCCCTGCATGAGCGGGTAATCCTGATTTCGAACCGCCTGGATGAGCAGATAACCTTGCCCCGGATACGAGAAGACGATCTCGGTGAGCAGCGAGCCGGCGAGCACGAAGCCAAGCGCCATGCCGAAGCCCGTGACGTTGGGCAGGAGCGCGTTCCTCGCGGCGTAGGTGAACATGACCCGCCACTGCGAGAGCCCCTTGGCCTGGGCCATCGTGATGTACTCCTCGGACAGCACGGTGACCATCGCGCTGCGCATGCCGAGCATCCAGCCGCCGATGGTGGCGACGACGATCGACAGGGCGGGCAGGACCATGTGCGAGAGCACGCTCCCGATGAACTCCAGGCTCCAATCGGGCGAGAGCGTGTCGCTGTAGGCGTGGCGCAGCGGGAAGGCCCCGAGCACGAACCCGAGGACGTAGAGCGACACCATCGCGAGCCAGAAGTAGGGGAACGCGCCGAGGAACATCAGGACCGGCGGCATGACCGAGTCGAGCCAGCCGCCCCGCTTCCACGTCGCGACGATCCCGAGCACCGTCCCCAGGCCGAAGCTGACGATCACGGCGGCGCCCGACAGGAGCAGCGTCCAGCCGAGCCCCGTCGCGATGACCTCCGTCACCTTCGCCGGGAAGTGCGCCACCGAGGTGCCGAGATCGCCGGCCAGCGTGTGGCTCAGGTAGGTGATGTATTGCTTGTAGAGCGGCTCACCCGTGAACCCGAACGCCTTCCGCAGCGCCTCGATCGCCTCCGGCTGCAGCTGCCCCCGGAAGCGCACGAACATGGCCGAGGCTGGATCGCCCGGCATGGCGCGCGGAATGAGGAAGTTCAGGGTGAGCGAAGCCCACGCCGCGATGAAGTACAAGCCCAGCTGTCGCAGAAGGTAACGCACAGAAGCTCTCTCTTTTAACCTGCTCTCCGGATCAGGTCACGCCCAACTTCACTTCGGCTTGAGCTCGGTGAGGACCAGCAGGTACTCGGGCGGGTTGTTGGGCGACAGCTTCGCGTACGGGTTCTCCTTGCTGGGGAACCCGGTGAAGCGGCGTGTGTTGTACTCGCCCCAGGACGGCCCGGGGAACAGCGGGATCGAGGGCGCCGTCTCGGAGAAGATCTCCTGGAGCTGCTCGATGATCTTCTTCTGCTCCGCCGGCTCGGTCGCGGCCTCGAACGCCTCGAAGAGGCCGTCGGCCTGCTTGGCGCCGAAGCGGTGCCAGTTGCGCGCCGACGTCTCGCCGACCGGCTTCGCGGTCGCGGTGCCGAGGAGGTCCCGGTAGAAGTTGTATGGGGTCGGCTCCTCGTTCGACCAGCCCATCGACAGGTCGAACGTGCCCTTCTGGAGCGCCTCGAAGAACGCGCTGAAGTCGTACGTCTTCAGCGTGGCCTCGACGCCGATCTGCTTGACCTGCTGCGTGACGATCTGCGCCGCGCGCACCCAGTCGGACCAGCCCGTGACGACGTTGAGATCGAAGCGCAGCGGCTTCCCGTCCTTCACGCGGATGCCGTCGGCCCCCTTGGCATAACCCGCCTCGTCGAGGATCTGGTTCGCCTTGGCCACGTTGAACTTGACCCAGTCGCCCGCCTCGACCGTCTTCTGGCTGCGCCAGCGCTCGTGCGCGTCGCTCAGCGCCGTCGCGTCCGCCGGCCGCGTGTAGTTGTTCATGGCGACCTTGACGATCTGCTCGCGGTCGAGCGACATGCTGATCGCCTTGCGCACCCGCGCGTCGTCGAGGGGCTTCTTCGCCGTGTTCGTGTAGACGAACACCGTGCTGCCGACGAGCGGGAACCAGTAATGGTGATTCGTGGGGTCCTTGCCGACGTAGACCTTCTCGATCTCCGGGACGAAGTTGCCGGCCCAGTCGACCTCGCCGTTCAAGAGCGCCAGGTTCGCCTGGTCGTTGCCCGGGTACGCCGGGAAGCGGAGCCCCTTGATCGCCGGCTTGCCCTGCTGCCAGTAGTTCGGGTTCCGGCCGAGCTCGTAGATCTGGTTCTGGAAGGTCTTCACCTCGGTGAAGGGCCCCGTCGCGACCGGGTTCTCGTTCGTGTACGTGACCGGATCCGCCACGTCCTTCCACTTGTGCTCCGGCACGATCGGCTGGTGGCCGAGGAAGACGAGCCCGGGGACGTACGGCCGCGTGAGCGTGAACTCGACCGTGGAGTCGCTCTTGGCCTCGACCGAGGTCAGCCACTTCCAGACGCCTTGCAGGTCGAGGGCGACGTGCTTCTTCAGGAGCCCGAAGGTGAAGGCCACGTCCTTCGCCGTGAACGGTTGGCCATCGGACCACTTGACGCCGGGCCGCGTCGTGACGGTGAGCGTCTTGTTCCCGTTACCCCACTCGTACTTCGATGCGAGCCAGGGGGTGAACTCGCCCTTCATCGTGTTGTAAACGAGGAGCGGCTCGTAGATGCCAGCGACGGTTGGCCAGCGAACGTTGCCTGGTGCGAGCAGAGGATTGAAGTTCCGCACCCATGACGCTTGCTGCTCGATCGAGACGGTCAGGAAGGTGTCGGCGGCCGGAGAGGGTTTGCCCGGACCCGGCGCGGTGCTCGCGCCGCCCGCGGACTCCTTGGTCGGTTCGGTCTTCCCGCACCCCGCTGTGACACCGACCGAAAGAAGCAACGTCGACAACACGAACGTCCGACGCGGCAACAACCAGTTCCTCATGAGAATGCTCCTCGCGGGGCCCTCGTGGATACGCCCGAGCGCCCACCGTCCCTCTCCCACTCCTCAATCTCCCTGGAAGCCACCACGCGGCAGAGCGGCTCGCCGGAATTCGACACCGCGACGCAGTGCGCCATACCAGCATCCAGGCGTCGGCACTGTAGCCGTTTTCGCACAGCAGTGTCAACGGGGATTCGAGGTCGCTGTCAAGTTCTCGCGCCGCTTACTCAGGCGCGTTTTCAAGGGAGATATCGTGGTGCGTCATGTCTCGCAGCAGCAACTCCGTCTCATGTGGTGCTCATGGTGTCATCACGCGTCATGAGGAATGATGGCTTAAGCACTTGCACTGTTATTTTCTTTGACCGCAGTAAGAAAGTAAGCCGTCACAGACTGCGTCGGTTCAGGCACCTGAGGTGCGCCGCTGTCCACGCGCGTCCGGGGCAGGTCTATACAGACGTCCGCGGGCGATTACAAGACCAGAAATTTCCAACTTCGCGCCGGTGGACAGGGGGCGCGCTCCCAGGGCGAGCGCGGACACCTCCTGGGCGGGCAGAGAGGGAAGGCCGCGTCAGGGGCGGACGCGGGCGGAGCGTCGGGTGCGGTCAGCGTTGTAGTGCGGGCCGCTGTTCGACGCCTGATGGGCTGGTCCTCTCCGCCGTGGCCGTGAGTACCACGTATCAGGAAAGGCTCCCTTCGATGTCATCAATGTTTCGCGCGCAGGCGCGGGCCAGGCGGGCGGCCGCGAGCGCGCCTCATGGGAGCGGGGGAGCGGACGCTGGCACGCGGAGCTCGCCGCCGAAGAGCTCGTCGGCGGTGCAGTTGTCGAGGAACGCGCTCTCCTTACCCAGCTTCAGCTGAGGCTCGGGCGAGCCCTGCACGACCAGCCCGAAGCGGTTGTCCAGGGCGCGAACCCGGGAGAGGCGACCCGTGCTCCGGTCGTACAGGATGCCGGCGCGCGCACAGCCTTCCACCCGCACGTCATCGAGCGCGACGGTGGAGCCGGCGAGCGCGAGGACGCCGTCGGCGACGAGCTCGTCGCGCCGGCTGCCCTGTGCGGCGCGGGGATCACCCGTCACCCCGTCGACGACCGTCTGCGAGATCTCCGCCTCGGAGGCGAACAGCACCACGCCGGCCGTGCGGCTCCCGCGGACGAGGGACGAAGCGAGCCGGATCTCGTACCCCGCGGCGGCGACGCCGATGCCCGTGCTGTCGTCATCGCCGTCGTCGCCGTCATCGTCGCCATCGTCGTCTGATTCGCCGCCCGCGGTGCCGTCGATCAGGTTCCCGATGATCTCGACCCTGCTGCCGAGGATCTCCGTGCCGGCGAAGACGCCGACGGAGCGGTTGCCGCTCACGACATTGCCCGCGAGCACCGCGGTGGCGCCCCGGTAGATGACGATCCCCTGCCCCACCGGCGCGCGGCGGTCCGGCGCGACATGCCCCTCGACGAGGTTGCCTGTCACGGTCGCCTCGGACCCGTCATATCCCACGAGCAGGCCGGTGCCCTCGTTGCTGCGAATGGCATTCGACACGAGCGTCACGCGGCCCTCCGCCACGGTCAGCCCGGCGCCGTCCCCCCAGCCGCCCTCGGCGATGGTGCCTTCGATGAGGTTGCCGCCGGCGATCAGCTCGGCGGAAGAGTCGCCGACGTGAACCCCGGTGCCGCGGTTCCGGACGACCGCGCTCTCGTGGAGGCGCATCGCCGCGCCGCGGGTGACGGCGACGCCGAATCCGCCGAGCAACGACCCGGTCGGGGCCGCCACCGTGCCCTGCACCAGGCTCCGCGTCATCGTCGCCGCGCTGCCCTCGCCGATGACGGCGACGCCGATCTCGGTGTTGCCGAGGACCACGCTCGAGTCGATCGCGACGCGCGCTTGCCTCGCCGCATACACGCCGACGCCGTAAGGCGGGTCGGAGCTCCCGGGGCTCGTCCCCTCGACGAGGACGCCGGAGAGGGTCGCCGACGCGCTGGCCGCCACGAGGATCCCGGACAGCTGGTTTCCAACGACAGCCGTGCTCTCGATCGACGCCTCGGCGCCGTCCTGCACGACGATCCCCTGGCCGTCCGCCGGGTAGCGCCCCGACGACAAGGTCCCCTCGACGAGGCTGCCCACCACGGACGCCGTGGCGCCCGCCTGGAGCGCCGCCACGCCCGCCGCGCGGTTGCCCGTCACGGCGCTCTCCTTCACGAGGAGCGCGCCGCCGGCTTCCGCAAGGGCGCCGATGCCGGTTCCTGCGCTGCCGTCGCGCGTCCCCTCGATCCAGCTCTGCGCCACCGAGAGGCGGGCGCCGTCGCCCGACAGGACGCCGGCATGCATGGCGTCCTTGATGTGAACGCGCTCGAGCGTCACGGCGCTCGCGCCGGTCGCCACGACGCCGGCGCCGTCTCCGCCGATCTCGATCCCCCGGAGCGTCACCTCCCCTGCGTCGAGCACGGCCACGATCGCCGGAGGACTCACGGCCGAGCTGACCCCGCGGATCCGCACGCGCGAGGCGCACGGGCCGGCGATCTCGAGCGGCTTCGTGATGACGACCGGCTCGTCGTAGGTCCCCGCCGCGAGCGCGATCGTCCCGCCGTCGGCGACGAGCCCCAGCGCCGCCTCGATCGTCGTGACCGGCCTCGCCTCGGATCCGTCGCCGTCCGCGCCGGAGTAGCTCGGATCCACATAGACGTTCCCGGACACGCGCGGGACGCTCCCCCACGGCCCGCGCCCGCAGCCGACGGGGCCGTCGACCGGCACACACCCCGCTTCCGGCGTCGCGAACGTGCCTGTCGGGCACCTCGCCATGGCCGGCCTGCAGAGCCCGTCGTCGCCCGCGAGCTCCGGAGCGCAGCGGGGGATGCCAGCGGGAATACAGCCCTCATCGAACTTCGGGATCGTCCCCGCGGGGCATTTCGCCATCGATGGATGGCAGAGTCCGTCGTCCTCCACGAACAGCTCGGCGCACCCCTGGATGCCCACCGGCATGCACGCCTCCGCGGGGCCGAGGACGTGCCCAGGCGCGCAGCTAGGCGCGCGCGGCGCGACGCCCTCGCATGCGAGCGGGGCGCCGGAGCTCCCCGAGGCGTCGCTGCACGCCGCGACGAGCGGCAAGAGGGCCGCGATGCAGGCGGCCAGGCAAGATGAACCCGCGCGCGTCGCGCAGAAGCGCATGCAATCCCCTCCTTGGAAAGCGCTGCCTCGCGCGCCGCGGGCTCCCGCTCCTCGGGCGAACAGCTCTCCAGAGCTCCCGCAGCAGCGCGGAGACCGCGCGTAGCCTCCATGAACAGGCGCCCCGAGCGCCCGAGATCGTCGAGGAGCCCGCGCCAGGGGTGACGAGGACGCCGCCTGTGCGCCTGTGCGCCTGTGCGGCGCCGCGCGAGCTCCTTTAGCGTAATGAATCCTACAACGGGAGATGCGCTCCTGCCAGGCAAAGGAGCCGTGATCGCGCCGACTTTCCCTTCGCTGCAGCGCCACGGACGGCTGCGCCGCGCCGGGTCTCCCGGGCGTGGGCGCGCGCGAACCTCGCTGACACCGAGGCTCGCGCGCGGCCGAGCGTGTGGGTCAGACGTCTTCTGTCAACCACGTTGAACCGGGCGAACGCGGCGCGGAGACGCCCCGCGAGGGCGGCCGCTCCCGCTGCATCGCCGGCCCGCCGTCCGCGGCTGAAGGCGGCGACCGCGCCGTCGTTCCGGACGACGGGGTGACGCGCGGCGCGGCGCAGAGCGCGGCACACCCGCGCGACGACGGCGAGGTCGCCGCAGGAGGAGCGCCGCGCAGGGCCCTTGTCGGCCGAAGTGGGCTGCGCACGGCGTGACCAGATGGCCGCAAGCGATGAGAACATCGCCGCCGACGAGCGCAGATGTCGAGTCGCTGCAGCCCCTGATTGCAGGGATCCACCAGGTCTTCGGAAATGCGGCTTGCCGAGCGCGATAAAGCCGCAAGTCGGGTCGTCCTCCCCCCGTTTCATGCCGTCCCGCCGCGCGCGGCGCGCGGGGCGCCCTGCGATGGACGTCGACATTTGCCTTTCTCCAGCGCTCGAAAGGCGCCCACATCGGCGCTGCGAGGCGGCGCCGACGCGGCGGCTCCCCGGCGCGATGAAACGGGGCAGAACGCTCACCCGGCGCGGATTCAGACAATGCACTTTCGCCGTCGCCGACGCGGCAGGCTCTGCACACGAAGAGTCAGGCACGCAGCCTGCTCTCCACGCCGTTCAACATGCCGGCGCGGGCCCGAGGGCCGTAGCAGGGCATGGAAGGAGGACGGATGGTTCGCTCAATCGATATGAAGATGGCGCACGCGGCGATGCTCTTTTCTGTGTTGATGACCGGGTGCGCAGTCGACGCGGTGGCTCCGCAAGAGGCCGACTTGGACCAGGCTGACGTCGACGTGGCGTCGAGTGAGCAGGCGTTGGAGGACGAGGAAGCGACGGACGAGGAGACGCGGGGCGGCGGCCTGATCGGCGCGCCCGGGGTGCCGGGCAAGACCGATATCGGCCAGGCCCCCATCAAGGGCGGCCTCGGCGGCCCCGGTGGCCCGCTCCAGGGCCCCGGCGGCATCGGACAGGGCCCCATCAAGGGCGGCCTCGGCGGCCCCGGTGGCCCGCTTCAGGGCCCCGGCGACATCGGACAGGGACCCTTCAAGGGCGGCCTCGGCGGCCCCGGTGGCCCGCTTCAGGGCCCCGGCGACATCGGACAGGGACCCTTCAAGGGCGGCCTCGGCGGCCCCGGTGGCCCGCTCCAGGGCCCCGGCGACATCGGACAGGGCCCCATCAAGGGCGGCGGCCCGCTCCAGGGCCCCGGCGGCGTCGGACAGGGCCCCATCAAGGGCGGCCTTGGCGGCGTCGGGCAGGGCCCCGGTGGCCCGCTCCAGGGCCCCGGCGACATCGGACAGGGCCCCATCAAGGGCGGCGGCCCGCTCCAGGGCCCCGGCGGCCCCGTCGGCCAGGTCGGGCAGATGCCCGGCGGCCCCGTCGGGCAGATGGGCGGGATCCCCGGCCTCGGCGGCTCCCCGGGCATGGGCGGCTTCGGGTGGCCGCTCGGCATGGGCGGCTATCCGTACGGCGGCTTCGGCTTCCCCGGCGGCTTCGGCGCGCCGCTCGGCGGCTTCGGCGGCGCTGGGTGCTGCGGCGGAGGTGGTTTCCCTGGATCGCTCTTTCCCTGACGTCGTTCCCTGGGCGCGACGGCCACGCTGCCGCCGCGAGCCGCGGTGAATCGATACGAGGGTCCGCCCGAACCTGCGGGGAGAGTCACCCGAGCTCCCCGCGAGGCGGGCGGCCCGTCCGTCGACCTGCCTCTGGAGAGCGGGCGCCCTCCATCGAGCGCGGGGCCCGCGAAACGTTGGACCCCCGCCGCGCGGTCGAGGCAGCATACGGCGATGGAAGACGCCCCCCTCCTAGAGCGCGAACCGGAGACCAACATCTTCGGCGAATCCATGGTGGTGTTTCACACCGCCGCGGACCTCATCGGCCTGGCTCCCCGCATCCGGCTGGAGCTCGAGCAGCCCGACTACGAGCACATCTTCTACATCACCACGCAGCTCCAGGACCGCCTCGTCCCCTTCCGCGGAGAGGCGGCCGCGGCCTACGAGCGGCTCCCTGCGTCGGTGATCCCGAACCGGGCCGCGATCACCCCGCTCTTCAACGGCAAGCTCATCCTCCGCCCCGAGGCGCTCCGGAGCGGCTCGATCCACATGCAGGACGGAACGATCCGCCTCGCCGATCAGGGCCTTTACCGCATCCAGCCCGGCGCGTTCGTGCGCTTCAAGGCCTATCGGGTCCAGCACAACCAGGCGCGAGGGCCTTACAAGGGCGGGCTGCGCTTCCACAAGGCCGTGTCGCTCGACCTGTTCAACGCGCTCGCCGCCGAGATGACCTGGAAGACGGCCATCGCCGATGTCCCGTTCGGCGGCGCCAAGGGGGGCATTCGCATGGACCCGCGCGAGCACAGCAAGGAGGAGCTCGAGGCGATCTCGCTCCGGTACATGTACCGGCTGAAGCAGCTCATCGGGCCCAACGTGGACATCCCCGCGCCCGACGTGGGCACGAACGCCGAGGTGATGGCGTGGCTCCTGCGCCAGTACAGCGACGGCGAGCGCGAGCGGGTGAACCACCGCGGCGTCGTCACGGGCAAGGACGTGCGCATCGGCGGCTCCGAGGGGCGCGTCAAGGCGACCGGGCAGGGGCTCGCGTACTGCATCGAGGAGTGGTACGCGCAGCGCGGCGCCACCCTCGCGGGGGCGCGCTTCATCGTGCAGGGCTTCGGCAACGTCGGCTCCGCCGCCGCCGAGATCCTGTGCCGGATGGGCGCGCGGTGCGTGGCCGTGCAGGACGCCGACGGCGCGATCCACGACCCGAACGGCATCGACGTGGGCGCGCTGATGGCGCACGTCAACGAGAACCCGCAGAACCTCCGGCGGTCGGTCGCCGGCTACAGCGACGCCCAGGCGATCGCGCGAGACGATTTCTGGAGCGTGGACGCGGACATCTGCATCCCGGCCGCGCTCGGCGACGCCATCACCGGCGAGGTGGCCGAGCGGCTGAAGGCGAAGCTCGTGGCCGAGGGCGCCAACCGCCCGACCACGACCGAGGGCGACAAGGTGCTCGCGGAGCGCGGCATCAGCGTCATCCCTGACATCATCGGCAACGCGGGGGGCGTGACCGTCTCCTATTACGAGTGGATCCAGAACAAGCGCATGGAGCACTGGACCGAGGGCGAGGTGAACGCGCGGCTGGAGCGCGCCATCAAGAGCAACTACCGCCTGATCTGCGACATCGCGGAGGACCGGCCGCGCCGCTCGGAAGATCACGACTCGACCGGGCTCGTCCTGGGCAAGCGCCTGCCGATGCGGCTCGCCGCGATGGTGCTCGCGCTCAAGCGGATCGAGGCGCACTACATGCTGGAAGGGTTCTCTCAGTGATCTCGGCAAAACGACGAGAGCGGCGCCGGAGTCCGGCCATCCCGCTGGCCGGGTTCCGGGCGGGCGGCGGGCGGACCTAGCGAGCGACGCCGTACCCGAGCTTCTTGATGCCGTAGACCTTGATCTTGTGCTGGAGCGTCCGCAGCGGCAGCTCGAGGCGACGCGCCGCCTCCGTCTGGTTCCAGTCGGACGCGCGCAGCGCCTCGAGCAGGAGCTCGGCCTCGATCTGCTCCAGGCGCGTCTTGAGGCCGACCGCGGGGGCCGCCGCCTGCCCCGGATCGGAGGCGCGCGGGGGGAGCGGCTCGGACGCGCGCGAGGGAAGCGGCTCGGACGCGCGCTGGGAGAGGGCCGGCGCGACGCCGGGCTCGGACGAGCGCGAGACGTCCACGGCGCGAGAGGGCGTGGGCGGCGAGCTGGGAGAGGTCACCGCCAGGCGGATGCGCTCCGGGAGATCGCGCGCCATGATCGCGTCGCCCTCCGCGATCACCACCGCCCGCTCGATCGCGTTCCGGAGCTCACGCACGTTGCCGGGCCACGAGTAGCACTTCAGGAGCGCCAGCGCCTCGGGCGCGAGCGACTGGACCCTGCTGATGTTCGCCGAGTTCGCCTGCGCCAGGAAGCCCGCCGCGAGCGTCGCGATGTCGTCGCGGCGCGCGCGGAGCGGCGGGATGTTCAGCGTCATCGCGTTCAGCCGGTAGAGCAGATCGAGCCGGAACGTGCCCGCGTCGCACATGGCGTCGAGGTCGCGGTGCGTCGCCGCGATCACGCGGACGTCGACCTCCAGCTCCTTGGTCGCGCCGACGCGCGTCACCCGCTTGGTCTCGAGCACGCGCAGGAGCGCCGCCTGCGCTGCCGCGGGCAGCTCGCCGATCTCGTCGAGCAGGACCGTGCCGCCGGCGGCCGCCTCGAAGACGCCCTTGTGCTGCTGGCTCGCCCCGGTGAAGGCGCCGCGCTCGTGGCCGAAGAGGGTGCTCTCGACGAGCAGCGCCGGGATCGCGCCGCAATTCACGCAGATGAGCGGCTCGCCGCGGCGCGGGCTGCCGTCGTGGATGAACCTCGCGAGCACCTCCTTGCCCGTCCCGGTCTCGCCGCGCAGGAGCACGGGGATCGAGGAGCGCGCGGCCCGCAGCGCCACCTCGACGAGCGATCGCATGAGCGGGCTCTTGGTCGCGAGGAGGTGGCCGTCGGCCTCCCACTGGCTCTCCGGCGGCGCGCCCGGCGGGCCCGCCTCGTCGGGCGGCCGGGTGCTGTCGACCTTCGGCGTGACGTAGACCAGCGCGCCCTCCGGGGGCGCGAGGCGCACGGGCTCGGCGGGGGTGGCGCTCCGCGACGCCTCGTGGCTGACCTCGATGAGCTTGTCGATGGACGTCGCGGCGTCGGGGGACACGGCGACCCCCGCGACCAGCACGGGCTCGCCCTCGCGGCGCGCGACGATCGCCTTCGCGAGCTCCTCGGCGAGCTCGGGGGTGACCTCGGGGAGCAGGATCTCGAGGGTGTCGGCGCTGTAGAACGCGACGCGATCGACGGGCCTAAGCGCCTCGCGCACGCGGAGCCCCCAGTGACGGAGGTGGCTCGCCTGCGCGCCGAGCGAGCGGACCACGACGAGCGCGAAACTGCGGCCGAAGAACCTGGACCGCACGATCTCGGCCTGGAGCGCGAAGCGGAGCGCGTCGGAGCCCTCCAGGCCGAACGGGGGCATCTCGCCCCCGGAGAGCACATGGACCGACGCGACGATGCCGCCGAGCAGCACCTCGTCCCCGGCCTTGACCACGCCGCTCTCGACCCGTTGCCCTGAAATGCGCGTCCCGTTGCGCGAGCCGAGGTCCTCCACCACGACCTCGCCGCCCACGAGCGTGAAGCGCGCGTGCCGCCGCGAGATGCTCCTGTCCCGGATCACCACGTCGGCCGGGGCCTCCCTGCCGACGACGACGCCGACGCCGGGGCTCATCGGGGCCATCTCGACGCCGTCATGATGATAGACGAGCAGGAGCACACGCCGCTTCTCCGAGCGCGCGCCCTGGAGGAGTTCCCCTGTCTTGATGGACAGCGGCGCGGTCGTCGCCATGGGGCCGGTCCTGTAACCGCTCACACTGCCCAACTACGCCTCATTCCTCCCAACGGCAACCGGGAAGCGGCGGCGCCCCCGGTCTTCGACGAAAGCGCGCGCGGGGCGTCCGCATGGTAAGGAGGTTGGATGCTGCGTCTCAACGCCGAATGGACACAGGTGCTCCGCCGGTACAAGGAAGACCACCAGGATCCACGCAACCAGGCGTGTCACCAGGTCGGCATACCGCTCATCGTCGCGAGCTTCCCCGTGGGCGCGACGCTCATCGGCCTCCCGCTCGCGGCCGCGATGTTCGCGACCGGCTGGGGCTTCCAGCTCGCGGGCCACTGCTTCGAGGGGAAGAAGCCGTCGTTCGTGGACGACAAGCGGAGCTTGATCATCGGCGTGCTCTGGTGTCTCGAGAAGTACGGCCTGCGCGTCTTCGAGGAGACGCCCGCCCCCTGACGCTCCTCGCCGGGCGCTTCCCGGGCGCCGTCCACGTGCACGGCTGTGACGCGGACAGATCGGCTTCCTGCACCAGAAAACCTGGAACATGGTTTTCTCTGCCACTGTGCTGCATTGCGCAAAGCTTTCTTGACGTGATGCACGCACGGTCGTACCTGTGACGCGGGCGGGGGCGACGACTCTTCCTGTTTGGGGTTCTCGGCAGGCACCGCGCCCGCCGGCGCATCGACGTCCGCCCGCGCGTGCTTCTGTCCCGACGAGCTCCCGGAGCGTCGGGACCGGCCCGCCGCAGGCGATGAGATGGACGAGGACGAGGAGACGGGGGATGGGGAGTGCGGGGAGCATGAGGGGGAAAGTCGCCGTGATCACGGGGGGCACCTCGGGGATCGGGCTCGCGACGGCATCCGCGCTGGCGCGGCAGGGCGCCCGGGTGACCGTGCTCTGTCGCCGGACCGGCTCCGACGGCGCGAGGAAGCTCGCCGCGCTGAAGGTGCTCGGCGAGGTCAACCTCGTCGAGTGTGACCTCGGCCGGCTCGCGTCCGTGCGCGCGGCGGCCCGCCAGGTGGCCGATCGGTGCGGGGTCGTTCACCTGCTCGTGAACAACGCGGGCGTGTTCCTGCGCGAACGCGCGGAGTCGGCCGACGGCCTCGAGATGACGTTCCAGGTGAACTACCTGTCGCATTTCCTGCTGTCGAACCTGCTGCTCGACCGGCTCAAGGCCGCGCGCGACGCGCGCGTGGTCAACATGGTCGCGCCGGTGGACAGCATCCGGCTCGACTTCGATGATCTCATGTCGAAGCGCTCTTATTCGTTCCTCTCCGCCTCCGCGCGGTCGAAGCTCGCGCTCGTGCTCGCGGCGCGCCGCCTCGCGGAGAGGCTCTCGGGCACAGGAGCCCAGGTGCTCTGCTACTACCCTGGCCTCGTGCGCTCAGGGCTGTTCGAGGGGACCTCGCGCGTCCTCAAGGCGCTGATCGACGTCGTGGGCGCGACACCGGCGCAGGCGGCCGCGAACCTCCTCGCGATCCTGGCCGACACGGCGCCCACCGGGAGCCCAGCCTTCTTCGAGCGGACCACGGCGAGGCCTCTCAAGGGAATGGCGACCGACGCAGAGGCGGCCTCGCGGCTCTGGGAGATGAGCTCGAGACTCGTCGGCTTCACCTGAACGGAAGGGCCCCCCGGCTCACCGGAACCCCCGCTTCTTGAGCTCCGCGGCGAGCGACGACTGCACGCGCTCGACCTCCCGGCCGATGGCCCGCACCGCCTCCGTCGCGCTCTCGAGCGTCCCCGCGCGCGCCTCCCGATCGAGCCGCGCGCAGAGCTCCTTCAGGCTGGAGGCCGCGAGCGCGTCGGCGCTCTCGTAGAGCGCCCAGGCGAGCCGCTCGAGCTCCCCGAGCGCGCCCTGCGCAGCCGCCTCGCGCATCGAGGCCACCCGGGTCGGGGCCTCCGTGAGGAAGAGCTCGATCACCTCGGTGACGACGTCGGGCTCGACGGCGCGCAGCCCGCCCCGCGGCCGCGAGGAGGCGGGCTGGCCGCGCTTCGACGTCGGCGGGGGCGAGGGCGTGACCAGGGTCGGCGGAGCGAGCTCCACGCTCGGCGGCGCGCCGTCGGGGTGGGCGGCCTCGTACGCGCCGGATCGCGACGCCGCGCCGGGAGGCCGCCGCCCGCGGTCGGCCTCGTCCTGCCTCGGCGGCTTCGACGAGGCCGTCGCTCGCGGCGACCTCGGCGGGTGCGCGCGCGCCCCGGCGGACACGTGCTCCGGCGGCAGCCCTGCGAGCAGCCGCAGGCTCGAGTGCAGCTGCGCGCGCCGGATCGGCTTGATGAGCACGGAGGCGACCTCGGCGCGGCTGGGCGCCTCCCTGCCGGCGTAGGTCATGAGGCCGACGCGAACGGGCGCGATCGCGGGGTCCGCCTTGATGCGCTGGAGCAGCATCAGGCCGTCGAGATCGGCCAGCTCGAGGTCGATCAGCACCATGTCGTAAGCGGCGCCGGCGTCCGCCGCCTCGCGCAGCGCGGCCAGGGCGGCGGCGCCGCTGCCCGAGGTGCGGCAAGCGAGCCCGAGCTCCTCGCTCAGCTTTCGCACCACCTGACGCACCGAGCCGCTGTCGTCGACCACGAGCACCCGCTTCCCGGGCAGGTCGATGCGCGGGATGAGCGCGCGCTCCGCGCCGCGCGCGCGCCGCTCGAACGGCAGCGCGAACGAGATCCCATGCCGGCGCGCGTCGATGTCCGCGGGCTCGCAGAGATCGCCGCCCATCGCGACGACCAGGCGCTTCGCGACGGCCATGCCGGACGCCACGCCGAGGTCCCGCCCGGACGCAAGCCGCGCTCCGTCGCCCGGCGCGCCCGCTGCCCCCGGCGCCTCCGCGCCGTCCGCGCGCCCTGCGCCGCCCGCGAGGCGCACATCGAAGCGCACCCGCGCGCGCGATCGCTCGGGCGCACCGTCAAGCCTGCCTTTCGCCTCGTCGTTGCGGGCCGCGTCGAGCGCGGCGCGCACCAGCACCTCGCCTCGGGGCGCCGCGCCGATCGCGGTCGCCACGACGTTCAGCAGGATCTGCCGCAGCCGCGCGGCGTCGCCGCGCACCGCCGCCGGCACGTCCGGCTCGACGTCGAGCACGAGCTCGGTCCCCTCGTCATGCGCGCGATCGCCGAGCAGCTCTGCCGCGTCCTCGATCGCCCGCCGCAGATCGAAGTCGGCGTGATCGACGTGCGGCCCGCTGCCGTCCGGCTGGCCGAGCGAGATGAGATCGTCGACCATCGAGAGCACCGCGTCGCCGCTGCTCCGGATGCGCCGCGCCCAGGCGCGCTGCTCCGGGTCGAGCTCGCTGTCGAGCAAGAGGCTGCTGAATCCGACGATCCCGCTGAGCAACGTCCGGATCTCGTGCCGCATCTGCGTGACCGCGCTCGCCTCACCCTCCTCATGGGCGAGCGCCCATGGCCGCGCGGCCGGCCCCTGCGGCGCGAGCGCGCGCTCCGCGGACTCGCTGCTCCTCGTGCCGGGGCTGCTCTCTGGACCGCTCCGGCGCTGCTCTTTGCCTGCCATCGACGCCCCGCCACGCCGTGGTCGCCCGCCCCACGCGGACCCCACGACGCCGGAGCTTCGAGTGTACTGCTTACAATGCCCCGGAGAGAAGCTCGCCGTGCGCGCCACGACGACCGCTCCGCGCCGTGCGCGCGCCAAGCACGCGCGATTTACACGCCATTTACGCGTCTTTTACGCCTCTTTTACGCCTCTTTTACGCCTCTTTTACGCGTCTTTTACGCGTCTTTTACGCCTCTTTTATGCCTCTTTTACGCCTCTTTTACGCGCCATTCACGCAATGTCAGCGTCCGTCAGCTCCCGCGCCCCGCGCCACGGCGGGGGTGCTCGGCGGCGTCTCCCACGGTTCGCGAGGCGCATGGGGGGGGACGCGCGTCCCCGAGCGCCGTCACGACGACGCGCTCGCGATCGACCGCCGCTTCCGCCGAGAGCACGCTGACGGCCGACGGGTCCTCGGACGACGCGAGCGCGCGCCGGCTGTGCCCGAACAGGCGCAGGAGCAGCTCCGGCGGGGCGAAGTCGAGGTCGCTCTCGTGGACGAAGAGCCGCCCGAGGTGCTCGGCGTAGGCGCTGGCGAGCACCTGGAAAGGGATCCTGTCGAAGGCGAGCGCGCGCCGGCGGCTCGCTGCCGCCGACCCGAGCAGCGCCGCGAAGAGGATCGTGTAGATGGCGCGGAGCCTGATCCGCATCGAGGCCGGGCTGCGCTTCAGGGCCTCGCGCAGGAAGTGGACGTTGAGCGGGACGTGGAACGACTCGTCGCGCGTCAGGATCGTCAGCATCTGGCGCACCGCCGGGTACCGGGCTTCCCGCAGCGCGAGGCGGTAGGTCGTCGAGCCGATGGTCTCGAACATGAGGTTCGTGAGCACGATCGTCTCCACCCGCTTCGCGCGGCCGTACAGGCGATAAAAGGTGCCGGTGACGCGGCCCATGGGCCGGACCTCGCCGCCGATGTGCGCGAGGAACTTCGTGAGCAGCTCGCGGTGCCACCCCTCCTCGTCGCCGTAGAGCCGCAGGCACTCGCCGAGCTCGGGGTCCCAGCCGCTCACCTCGTCGGCCAGCGCATGCGCCTGCATGAGGCCGGACTCCTCGGCGCGGAACGCGGCGTTGAAGAAGGCTATCGCGGCCTGGCGCTCTCCCTCGCTCTCCCACGGGATCGGCCGGGAGAGGTCGAGCTCTTCGTCGTACATCCGCTCCGCGCGGCGGCGCAGCATGCTGAGCCACCACGAGGTGGCGCGCTGGACGGGGGGCTTGCGGGAGATCGGCTGGGACGCTGCAAAAAGCATCGGGCAAGGACCCCGTCGGTGACGGATGAGGAGCCGCCTCCTCGATCGCACACGACGGGACGGGACGGGCGGCACCATAGCGCAGTTGTTCGGCGCGGCGCACCCGGGAGCGCCGCGCGCCCGAGCGCGCGTCGAGGGCGGAAGGCTGCTCGGGGGCGACGGATCCCTGCGCGCTCGCCTGCGCGCTCGATCGACGGGCCGACGGGGGGCGACGGGGGGCGACGGGCGGACGACCCGGGGGGCATCGTTCGTCGCCGTGGCGCGCTTTGTACGCCCCTCCGGGTGGGATACCATAGTCGACCCACTGTGTTCTTCGAGCAGCTCGAGCTCCCCCTCGGAGGGCTCTATCCCCAGACCGAGCCCACGCGCATCCCACGGACCCGGCGCGTCTTCGTCAACCGCAACCTCAAGCTGGCGGGGATCGACTGGGTCGGCTTCGACATGGACTACACCCTGGCGATCTACAACCAGACCGAGATGGACAACCTCTCGATCCAGGGGACCGTCACGAAGCTCGCCGCGCGAGGCTACCCCGAGGAGCTCCTGCGGCGCCTCCGCTATCCGATCCACTTCCCGATCCGCGGCTTGCTGATCGACAAGCGCTTCGGCCACGTGCTCAAGATGGACCGGTTCAAGGTGGTCCAGCGCGGGTACCACGGCCTCCGGGAGCTCACGAAGGACGAGCTCCGGTCGCTCTACCAGCACCGCAAGATCCGGCCGAACACCGCCCGCTACCACTGGATCGACACGCTCTACGCGCTGAGCGAGGCCACGCTCTACGCCGGCATCGTCGACGCCCTCGAGGAGCGCGGCGTCGCGCTCGACTACGCGCGGCTGTTCACCGACATCCGCGAGTGCATCGACGAGGCGCACCGGGACGGCACCATCCTCGACGTCGTCCTGTCCGACCTGCCGCGCTTCGTCGAGCGCGACCCGAACCTGGCGCAGACGCTCCACAAGTTCCGCTCGGCGGGCAAGAAGCTCTTCTTGCTCACGAACTCGCGCTGGCCGTTCACCGAGAAGATGATGACGTACCTGCTCGGGGACGCGATGCCGGAGTACCCGAGCTTCCGGCACTACTTCGACGTCATCGTCGTCGCCGCGCAGAAGCCGGCGTTCTTCCAGGAGCGCCGCCCGCTCCTCATCCGCGACGGCGCCGAGCCCCGCCCCGCCACGGCCCCGCTCGAGCGCGGCGCCATCTACGAGGGCGGCAACCTCAACGACTTCGAGAAGTTCCTGAACATCTCCGGCGACCGGGTCCTCTACGTCGGCGATCACATCTACGGCGACATCCTCCGCTCCAAGAAGGAGAGCGCGTGGCGCACGGCGATGATCATCCAGGAGATGGAGGCGGAGGTCGCCGCCCACGAGTCGTGCCGCCGCGAGCACATGGAGAGCGCCCTGCTCGAGGGGCGCCGCGAGGAGCTCGAGGACCAGCTGCGCTTCTACCAGCAGCGCTACAAGGACCTCACCCGCAAGATCGAAGAGGAGCAGCAGAAGAGGAACGGCGCGACCAACGGGGGCGGAGCGCCGCTGCTCGCGGAGGCGAACGGCGAGCACGTCCAGATCGACTACGCGACGTCGTTCTACGAGGCCGAGCGGGGCCGCACCAAGCGCGCGGTCGAGCGCATCCGCGGCCAGCTCCGGGCCGTCGACGCGGAGGTCGGCAAGCTGGAGCGCGAGATCGCCCGCCGCTTCCACCCCTACTGGGGCTCGCTGCTCAAGGAGGCGAACGAGACGTCCAGCTTCGGCGATCAGGTCGAGGAGTACGCCTGCATCTACACGTCCCGCGTCTCGAACCTGCTCGCCTACTCGCCGCTGCAGTACTTCCGGAGCCCGCGCGACCTGATGCCGCACGAGCTCTGATCGCCGAGGCCTCCGCGCCGGTGCGCGGGCGCCGCATGAGGAGATCGCCATGAGCATCGCCCGCCCCCGCCCGCTGTTCGTCGCGCTCGTCGCCCCCGCCCTCTTCGTCGCCGGCTCCGCCGGCTGCGGCAAGCGGGCCTGCTTTCACTGGACCGCGCTCGAAGGGGCGTGCCCGTCGAGCGACGAGGCGCGCGTGTTCTTCGAGAACCCAGGCTGCGTGAGCGCCATCGAGTCCATCGACAGCGAGGCGGATTTCGACGGCGAGCTCTGCTGCTACGACGTCACCACGGTCGACACCGGCGACGAGGAGTGCACGACGGTGCAGGGGCCGATGTCCGGCAGCGCCGGCGGCGGACGCCCCCCTATCCCCAAGTAGCCTGGAGGCGCAGCGCGCGGCCTGCGTGCGCGCCTGCGCCGCGTCACTTGCAGCAGCGGAAGCCGGTCGAGTAGTCGTGGTACCCGCGCGAGTGCGCGGTGGTCTTGTACTCGCAGCCGTCGCCGTGCTTGGCGCTGTCGAGGTAGTAGCCGCCGCGGAAGGTCCCGCGCGGCGCGCTCGTCCACTCGTGCAGGTTGCCCACCATGTCGTGGACGCCGAAGCTGCTCTTGCAGCGGCGGAACGCGCCCGAGGACGCCAGCGTGCCCGGGAGCTGGTTCAGGCGGGCGTCGTTCATGTTGGCCCACGTGAACGCCGACTGCGGGGCCTCGCCCCCCTGGCCGAAGTAGCGGTTGAACGACGAGACGCCGCTGTCGTTACAGGCGCCGCGCTCCCGCTCGCGTCCGTAAGGGAACACCGTGGCGCGCTTGCCCCTGCACGCGGTGACCCACTCGTCGTCCGTGCAGAGCCGCTTGCCGGCGTTCTGGCAGGCCGCCTCGGCCTGATCCCGGCTGACGTACGCCTGCGGCTTCACGCCGCGCCGGCTCACCGCCTTCACCTTCAGCTTGCCGACCGGCTCGAACGGCGAGTGCCGGCGCTTTCCGCCGCCGGAGAGCAGCTCGACGGTGCTCGCCTCGAAGCGGTCGATGCAGAACGTCCCACGCACCGAGGCCATTCCCGCGGGGCACGCGGCGCGCGCGGCGGCGGCCGTCCGGGGGCTCGGTAGCCCGAGGACCGCGAGGCCGAGCGCCGCGACGCCCGCGGCGAAGGCCGGCGAGCGCGCGAGCGACAGGACGGGCCGGCGCGCGAGGGGGTGAGGCGGGAGAGGCGGTCGCATCACGGAGAGGCCCAGGCCCGGGGCGAGCTCCTGGCCATAGCCGATCCCCGGCGCGGCGGGCAAATCGCCGCAGCTGGTGGAGGCGGGCCCGGACGCGCGCGCTGCTGGCGCTGGACGAGCGGGCGATTTCGGTCACGCTGGCGCTCCCATGACAGCCACCGCCCCGCCCGCCGCCGGCGCCACGGCCGCGGGCTCGCGCGGCGACCTCCCCGCGCCCGCGGGCTCGCCCGGCGATCTTCCCACGGCCCTGCTCCGGAGCTCCCCCGCCGACTTCATCGTCGAGGAGCTCCCCGCCTACGCGCCTAGCGGCCGCGGCGAGCACGTGTTCGTGACCTTCCGCAAGACGGGGCGCACCACGCTCGACGCGGTCCGGGCCATCGCGCTCGCGCTCGGGGCCGACCCGGGCGGCGCCGGCTTCGCCGGCATGAAGGACCGGCACGCGATCACCACGCAGACCGCATCGTTCCAGCTCCCCCTCGCGCAGGATCCGGCGCCCCTGCTCGAGAAGGCCGAGCTGCCCGGGATCGAGGTCCTCGCGGTCGCCCGGCACGACAACAAGCTCAAGCCGGGGCACCTCCTCGGCAACCGGTTCCGGATCGCGCTCCGGGGCATCGCTCTCGCGGCGCTCCCGCTCGCCGAGCGCCGCCTCGCCGAGATCGGCCGCGCCGGCGTGCCGAACGCGTTCGGGCCCCAGCGGTTCGGAAGGAACGGCGACAACCCCGAGCGCGCGCTCGCGTGGATCGCGGGCCGGGAGCGCGGGCCCCGCGACAAGCGCGAGCAGCGGCTGCTCTTCTCGGCGCTCCAGTCGCTCTGGTTCAACGAGGTGCTCGCGCGCCGCGAGGCGGACGGCACCTGGAGCGCCGTGCTCCCCGGCGATCTCGCCAAGAAGCGCGACAGCGGCGGGCTGTTCCTCGTGCCGCTCGAGGGCCCGGAGCTCGCGGACGCCGAGGCGCGCGCCGCCGCGCTCGCGATCTCGGCGACGGGCCCGATGTTCGGCCGGAAGATGCGCTGGCCCGAGGGCGCCCCGGGCGCGCTGGAGCGCGAGGTGCTCGCGGCGGCGATCGGCGATCCTCGCAGGCTCGACGCGTTCGCCCACGCCGGAGAAGGCACGCGGCGCCCGCTGCGCCTGGAGGTGGACGGCCTCGAGGTATCCACCTTGGAGGCGGCCGCCGGGGAGGCGGCGGTGAGCGCCACGACTCCAGGAGCAGCGGACGATCCGGATGTACGGCACGGAATCGTCGTCTCGTTTGTGCTACCGAAGGGCGGCTACGCGACGACCGTCCTTGGGCGAGTCTTCCGGCTCGTCGACGCCTCCGCCCCCCGGCCCTCCATCGGCAGGCCGGGGGCGGGCAGCGCCCCTCCTCCGGAGGAGGACGAAGTCGAGGAAGGGCAGCCCGCCGTCGACCCGTAGAGGATCTTCGAAGCGCGGCTCCCCCCCACCCCCCATCGGAAAGGCACCAAGGAACAAGATGAACCTCGTCGAGTGGCTGCAGCGCATCATGGTCGGATTCGGGGCCGCCTGGGTCATGTGGTTGATGATCGCCCTCAGCGTCGTCTCGGTCGCCATCATCCTGGAGCGCGCCTGGTTCTTCTGGTCGCTCCGCGACGATCTCACCGTCCTCGCGCGGGATCTCAGGACGTCCCTCGACGACTCGATCGAGGCGGCGCGGCGGCGGATGGACGCCTCGCCCTCGGCCGAGGCGGCGGTCGTCGCGGCCGGCCTCGCGGTGGCGCACCAGGGGCCCGAGGCGGCCGAGGAGGCCATGGCCGGCGCCGCGGCGCTCCAGCGCATGAAGCTCGAGCGGCGCCTCGCCTACCTGGGCACGCTCGGCAACAACGCGCCGTTCATCGGGCTGTTCGGCACCGTCATCGGCGTCGTCGGCGCCTTCGACGCGCTCGGCCAGGCGGCGAAGACGCCGGTGGCGCAGGCCACGTCGCAGGCCATGGCGCCGCAGGCGGTCATGTCGAGCATCGCCGAGGCGCTCGTCGCGACCGCGGTCGGCCTCGCGGTCGCCATCCCGGCGGTCGCCGCGAACAACTTCTTCCAGCGCATGATCAAGTCGACGCTCGCCAACACCGAGGCGCTGACGCGCGTCCTGCTCGCGCACCTCAAGATCGATCCGGCGTTCGCCGGGGCCGCGCCCGCCGCCGCCGTCGAGCAGCCGCGCGGCAAGGCCGCGAGGGCGTCGCGGCAGGACGAGCACAAGAAGGGCGGCGCGGGCGAGGAGGAGCGCTGATGGCCGCCACGAGCCGCAACGACGATGACGAGATGATCAGCGGCATCAACGTCACGCCGCTCGTCGACATCACCCTCGTCCTCCTCATCATCTTCATGGTGACGGCGAAGATCATCGTCTCGCAGTCGCTCCCCCTCGACCTGCCGAAGGCGGCGCAGGGGCAGGAGGTGCAGCTCATCTTCGGGCTCGAGCTGCACGCGAACGGCGACACGCTCGCCGACGGCAAGAGGCTCGCGAACGAGGACGCCATCCTGCCGATCGCGCGCGAGGCCCAGGCGAAGAACCCGGAGCTCCGCGCCGTGATCCGCGCCGACACGACGGTCCCGCACGGCCGGGTGATCCGCGCGCTCGATCTGCTGAAGCAGGCCGGCGTCTCCAAGATCGCGTTCGGCGTGACGCCGATCGCGCCCGAGGCCGGCGCGGCCCCGGGTACGGCGCCGGGCTCCCCCGCCGCGCCTCCCCCGGCAGCCCCCGCGCCCGCAACCCCGAGCCCCGCGCCGTGAGCGCGCCGAGCGAGACCTTATGAGCCAGGTCACGAGCGATCGCGCCGCGGGGGCGGTCCACGACGGGCGCCGCCGGGGCAAGCGCAGCGGCGCTGAGCCCGGGGGCGCCCTCGATCCCTCGACCCCCCTCGCCTCGCCGGCGCCTGCCCGCGCCGGCGATCGTCGGCGCGGCGCGGATCCGCTCGCCGCGGTGCTCGCCCTCGGCGACCGCGCGTCGCGCGTGGGCGCTTTCCTCGGGGTCACGCTGGCGGTCACGAGCCACGGCGCGGCCTCGGCCCGGGCCATCGTCTCGGGGTCGCTGCGCGACATGCGGCACGTGGTCGAGGAGATGCGCACCGGCATCCACGACTACCTCTGGGCGATCTACGAGGTCGACATCCCGCCGCCGAAGGTCGAGGCGCCCAAGCCGCCGGAGCCCGAGCCGCCGCCGCCGGCGCCTGAGCCCGAGCCCGTCCCCAAGGTCGCGCCGCCTCCCCAGGCGAACACCCCGCCGCCCAAGGACGACCCGTACGAGCCGCCCCCGGCCGCCGCCGAGGCCGCGAAGGTCCTGACGAAAGAGCCGGATCCGGACGAGGTCCTCGACATGACCGATCAGGGGATCGCGAGCGGCGAGGGGCAGGGCGTCGGCTACGGCCAGGTGGCCGGCGCGGGCACGGCGAAGACCCCCACGTTCAACCCGAACGCGAAGGTCGGAGGCGTCGTCGGCGGCAAGGGCACGGGCGACCCCGTCCCGCCCCCGCCCCCCGCCGGGCCGGACCGCTCCGCGCCGCCCGGGCTGATCGGCAGCAGCAACTGGAACTGTCCTTTCCCTCCGGAGGCCGACGTCGACCAGATCGACCAGGCGAAGGTCGTCCTCATGGTCACGGTGCGCCCCGACGGCAGCCCGCTCTCGGTCAAGGTCGTCAGTGATCCTGGACACGGCTTCGGTCGCTCCGCGCGCATGTGCGCGCTCGGCCGTCGCTACAACCCCGGCAAAGATCGCTCGGGCGCTTCGATCGCCGCCACGACGCCGCCCATCACGGTGACGTTCACGCGCTAGCTGCTCGCCGCGAGCTCCCTTTAAATTCGCTCCGCGCCCTTCGCCTCGGTTATCCTCGTCGACGGCTTGTGATCGTCCCCGAACGGATCGAGCAGCTCTCGAAGGTCCCCCTCTTCAAGGGCCTCACCCCGGCCGCGCTGGAGCTCATCTCGCGCGTCGCGAGCGAAGAGACGCACGCCCTCGGCACCAAGATCTTTCAGCACGGGGATCCCGGCGACAAGCTCTACATCCTGCTCGAGGGCAAGGTCCGGATCAGCCGAGAGATCGCCGGGATCGGCGAGGAGGCGCTCGCGGTGCTCGGCCCGGGCGCCGTGTTCGGCGAGATGGCGCTGCTCGACGAGGCCCCCCGCTCCGCCGACGCGCGCGTCCACGAGCGCTGCCGGTTGCTCACCGTGTCGAAGGACGCGTTCGAGGACCTGCTCTTCCTGCACAAGGAGCTCGCGTACGAGGTCCTCTGGAACGTCGTCCGGATGCTCGTCCAGCGGCTCCGCGAGACGAACAACAAGCTCACGTTCCTCTCCGTCTCAGGCAAATTCGAGTAGAGTGCCGGCCAGATCGCCCGGCGACCGTGGGAGCGCGCCAGCGCGGCGCGGCCTGCCGCACGGGGGGCGGCCGTTCGGCTCGAACTCAACGTTCCTTGGAGGACTATGGCAGCCAGAATGAAGCACGCAGCGCTCGCCCTCGCGCTCTGGATGGGCGCCTTCGCAGGAGCCTGTGGCTCCAGCACGCCGCCGCCCGAGACGGCGGCCGACAAGAACGACTTCGACGGCGAGTCGAGCCCGGACGAGGGCAAGGCGACCGCCGACGCCGAGGGCGCGAAGCCTGCGAAGCCGGAGAAGGCCGCGGAGGCGCACGAGCACGAGGAGGAGCACGAGGCTCCCGCCAAGTCGACGCCGCTCCAGGCGACCAAGTTCGAGGCGGATCTGAAGAAGATCGGGATCAACCTCAAGAAGATCCCCGAGCTCGAGAAGCTCCCGGCGGGGCAGAAGAAGAAGGTGATGCCGCTGCTCCAGAAGGCGCTCGGCTACGACACCTGCGAGGGCTGCCACGTCGAGGGCGACTTCAAGAAAGAGACGCGGGACATGAAGATCGCCCGCGAGATGTGGCGCAACTTCGTGGTGCCGCTCCGCAGCGAGAGCGGCGGAACCCTCTTCTGCGACAGCTGCCACGCCGGGAACGAGCACGTCCTGAACCGCAAGGACAAGAAGGCCCTGCAGGCGTTCATGGAGGAGGAGTACCAAAACAAGGTCTCCCGGGCGAACAAGGAGGACATGGAGTGCGGCACGTGTCACGGCGACGCCATGGAGACCAAGATCATCGAGAAACTCTGGAACATCCCGAAATGACGGGAGCCGCCTGGACGCCGCGCGAGGCGCTGGTCCAGCAGCGGAGCCTGACGGAATCCGGCGAAGCCCCCTCGCCGTGCCCGTCGGACGTTCGTTAGCCGTCTTACCTTTCAGCAGGAGCGGCCTCGAGGCCTGCCTGCGCTGCGATCTCGTACCAGCGTCCACTTCCATCCTGCGCCGGCGCTCGGCCGCCTCATCATCGACGACAGATCGCCATGACGGTGGGTCATGCACCGTTTTCGTACTAGATAGGCGGCATGTGCGGTGTGTTCGGAATCTTTGGCCACCCCGAGGCGGCCAACATGGCCTACCTCGGGTTGCACGCGCTCCAGCATCGAGGGCAGGAATCCGCGGGTATCGTCAGCAGCGACGGGGAGCGCCTCTTCGGTCACCGCGCCATGGGGCGGGTGCAGTCCGGCTTCTCTCCGACCGATCTCGCGACGCTGCCGGGCGATCGCGCCATCGGCCACGTCCGCTACTCCACCGCGGGCGGCTCGCACCTCAAGAACGCGCAGCCGCTCGGGGTCGACTACGCGCGCGGCTCGCTGGCGGTCGCGCACAACGGCAACCTCACGAACCATGAGGCCCTGCGCGATCGGCTCGAGGCGCGCGGCTCGATCTACCAGACCGCGAGCGACACCGAGTCGATCGTCCACCTCATCGCGATGAGCAGGAAGGAAGAGCTGCGCGACCGCATCGCGGAGGCGCTCACGCAGGTGGAGGGCGCGTACTCCCTGCTCTTCCTGACCGAGCGCGAGCTCATCGCCGTGCGCGATCCGCGCGCGATCCGGCCGCTCTGCCTGGGCGAGATGGCGAGCGGGAGCGGCGTCGCCCACGTGGTCGCGAGCGAGTCGACGGCGTTCGACCTCATCGGCGCGCGCAAGGTGCGCGACATCGCGCCGGGCGAGATGCTGATCGTCAGCGCCGACGGCGTGCGCTCCGAGTTCCCCTTCGCGCAGGAGCAGCGCAAGCTCTGCATCTTCGAGCACGTCTACTTCGCCCGGCCCGACTCGACCATCCAGGGCGTGAGCGTCTACGAGGTCCGCAAGGCGTTCGGCCGGCGCCTCGCTGCCGAGCAGCCGGTCGAGCCCGGCGACGATCTCGTCGTGATCCCCGTGCCCGACTCGGGCGTGCCGGCGGCGATCGGCTTCGCCGACCGCGCGCGCGCCCCCTTCGAGATGGGGCTCATCCGCAGCCACTACGTCGGCCGCACGTTCATCGAGCCGCAGCAGTCGATCCGGCACTTCGGCGTCCGGCTCAAGCTCAACCCGAACCGGGCGGTGATCGAGGGCAAGCGGGTGGTCGTCATCGACGACTCGATCGTCCGCGGGACGACGAGCCGGAAGATCGTCAAGATGATCCGCGACGCCGGCGCGCGCGAGGTGCACGTCCGCATCTCGAGCCCGCCCACGCGATGGCCCTGCTACTACGGGATCGACACACCTACGCGGTCGGAGCTCATCGCCTCGAGCCACTCGGTGGACGAGATCTCCAGCTACCTGACGGCCGACAGCGTCGGGTACCTCTCGCTGGAGGGCCTGGTCGAGAGCGTGCGGTCTCTCGAGGCGCGCGCCGGGGACGCCTCGGGCGCGCGGCCGTCGGCGGAGAGCTACTGCCACGCGTGCTTCTCCGGGAGCTACCCGATCGCCTTCACGCCGGCCGCGCCGAACCGGCAGCTACGGATGGTGAGCGGTTGAGCTGCCCCGCTCCGGCGCCGAGGGTCCTCCGATGACCGAGGGGACCGCCGATCACGAGAGCGCGGATCGCGCCGCCGCCTCGGCGCCGCTCTTCGCCCGCGTCGCCGACGAGGTCTCGATCTACGAGGTGAGCCCGCGGGACGGGCTCCAGAACGAGGCGGCGATGATCCCGATCGAGGGCAAGCGGCGGCTCATCGCGGCGCTCGTCGGCGCCGGTCTCCGCAGGATCGAGATCACGAGCTTCGTCTCGCCGAAGTGGGTGCCGCAGCTCGCCGACGCCGAGGAGCTCGCGCGGACGCTCCCGGCGGAGCAGGGCGTGACCTTCAGCGCCCTGTGCCCGAACGCGCGCGGCCTCGAGCGCGCGCTGGCGGTGGGCCTGCGCGAGATCGCCGTCTTCCTGAGCGCGAGCGAGGCGCACAACCGCGCCAACATCAACAAGTCGATCGACGACACGCTCTCGGTGTTCTCGGAGATCGTCCCTCCGGCGCGCGAGGCGGGCCTCGCCGTGCGCGCCTACGTCTCGACCGTGTGGGGCTGCCCGTACGAGGGCGACGTCGACCCTGCCCGGGTCGTGCGCATCGCGGAGCGGCTCATCGACCTCGGCTGCTACCAGGTCTCCCTCGGCGACACGATCGGCGTCGGCACCCCGCGGCAGACGCACGACATCGTCCGCCGCTTCCTCGACGCGATGCCGCCCGAGCGGTTCGCGCTGCACCTGCACGACACGCGCGGCACGGCGCTCGCGAACATCCTGGTCGGCCTGGAGCTCGGGGTGCGCGACTTCGACGCGTCGGTCGCGGGCGTCGGCGGCTGTCCCTACGCGCCGGGCGCGGCGGGCAACATGGCGACGGAGGACCTCGTGTTCATGCTCCACGGGATGGGCGTCCGGACCGGCGTCGATCTCGACAAGGTGATCGAGGCGGGGAACGTCGCCGAGCAGGTCATCGGCCGCCCGCTCCCGGGCAAGGTCCACCGCGCCGGCCCGTTCCGGCTGCGCCGCCAGCCGACCCGGGACTGAGCGCGGCCCAGCGGGGCGCCGGGCCGGCGTCGACCGACGCGCCGCGCCCGGCCCGCGAGGCCGCCGTCAGTCGCCCGCGATGCACCCGAGGCGCGTGAAGAAGACGTGGTGCTCGCCGCCCTCGCGATCGTCGCGGAAGAGGATGCCCACGTCGCCCTCCGGCCCGAACGTCGCGACCGGGCTGATGCTGTCGCGGGGCGCGAAGGTGAGCCGCTGCTCCGCGCTGATCGGCGCGAGATCCGCGTTGACCGTGACCGCGTAGAGCTCGTAGCCGTCGTTCTGATCGCGGTCGTCCGAGTAGATCGCGAGCAGCCGATCGCCGAGCGGGCGCAGGAACGGGTACCTGGAGCGGAAGGGCCCAGGGTCCGAGATGGGCGTGGGCGGCGTGAGGAGCTCGCCGTCCTCCGAGACCGCCGCCGCGTAGATGGCCTTGAGGCTCGCCGACTTGTCGAACCACGCGATGACATAGCGATCGCGGTTCCAGACCACCGTCGGATAGACCGCGTCGGTCTCGCCGGTCGTCAGCGTGACGATCTCCGAGCGCGGATCGAGCTCGGCGGTGAACGTCCGGAACTGGATGAAGTGCGTGGCCGCGTCGCCCGTGGACCACGCGACCCCGATGCCGCCCTGGCCGGCCGCCGCGGAGGGCGCCTCGTTGCCGAAGCCGTTCGACGCCTCCGTGAGCTGGACGTTGTCGCCGATCGGGTTGCCGTCGATGTCGATGCGCTGCGCGAACAGATCGAAGAGGCCGTTGCGCTCGTCCTGCCAGACGGGGATGAACTCCGCGTCGTTCCAGGTGAGCGTCACGTTGACGGAGAAGCCGGGCGCCTTCGAGAGCCGCCGATCCCCGCCCTCCACCTTCTGGCCGTCCTCGTCGAGGAGGGAGAAGTACACCTCGTAGTCGCCGTCGCGCCGGTCCTGCCAGGCGGCGCCGTACCGATCGCCGACCCACACGATCGGCCCGCCGGAGGCGTCGCCGTTCTTCGGCGTGATGATCTCCTCGCCCGGCGCGAGCGGCTGCCCGTCGACGCTGATCATCGAGCGGTACACGTTGAAGCCCTGCGTGGTCCCGGTGTAGAGCGACGCGTACGACGCCCCGCTCCAGGCGAGCCCGCCAGAGCCGGCCGGCGCGATGTCGCCCGAGATGCGGGTCGCGTCGGTGTCGAGCGGCACGAAGCGCGCCCCGTTGTCGACCGTGCCGTCGCAGTCGTTGTCGACGCCGTCGCAGATCTCGATCCCCCCAGGGAAGGCCGCGGCGCTCGCGTCGTCGCAGTCGTCGCCGCACGCGAGCGGCTCGCCAGGGATCGTGCCGGGCAGCGCCGCGCGGAAGCCGTCGCCGTCGATGTCGAGCGTCGACGGCCCGTAGACGCACGCTCCGGTCGCGCTCTCGCACGTGTCCTTGGTGCAGGGATCGCTGTCGTCACACTCCACCGGCTCCAGCGCGACGCACTCCCCGCCGCGCCGCGGGGCCGCGCCCTCGGACGAGGGCGCCGCGCCGCCGTCGGGCTGCCCCGCCTCGAAGAGCTGGCAGAACACAGGCTTGCAGAGGTCCTCGATGCCAGGACAGTCGGCGTCCACCTCGCACTCCGGCGCGGGCGGCGGGATGTTCAGCCCCGTCCGCGCCCCGCACCCTCCTGAGAGCGACCCGCCGCCAAGAACCGTCCCGAGAAGGGCCGCCGCCAGCGCCGCCTTCCGGCGCGCGCGCCGACCCAGGGCGTACGTCGTCACAGACATCCGCCCATCCCCGCGACGTCGATCGGCTCGCACACGAACCCCGGATCGCAGTTGTCGTCGCCGCTGAGCGCGCAGAGCTCGACGCACTGGGTGCCCGAGCCGGTCACCACGCAGGCGAAACCGGCGCCGCACTGGCTGCCGCCGCTGCACGGATCGCCCTGTCCGCCTGGACCGGCCGGCGCGCAGTAAGCGCCGTAAATCTCCTGCCCGCACGGCTCGTCCGGATACTGCACGTAGATGAAGCACCCCTCTCCCGGGGCGCAAAAGTCGCTCGACTGATCGTACGGATCGCACGCGAAATCGGTGACCGGCGGCCCGGTGTCAGGACAGCCGGGGTCTTCGTACTCTTCGAGCGGATCCTTCCCCGGGTCCGAGCCGCCCCCGCCGTCCGCAGACGGCGGAGCGCCGGCTTCGCCGCCGCCCCCGCCGTCTGCGGACGGATCGTCCACGATGACTGTCTGGCCGCAACCGACAGCGAGACCGAGCCCAGGGAGCAGAACGCAGAGGAGTGTCAGGAGGAGCGAGGAGCACCGTCGCATGTCGCCATGCTATCGATTCCTCGCGCGCCCGCCATGCATTTGGCAGCGATGGCAGTGTCCTGACGCCACGACGAGCGGTGGATCGTTTCCCCCAGGCTGCAATCCCACTTGCCTGTTGGCCGGCGCTCTGATGTATCTCTCAACAATGCACACGCGCAACCTGCTCACCATCGCACTCCTCGCAGCTCCCCCTCTGGCGCTCGCCCCCCTCATGGCGTGCGGCGGCGATGACGAGACGGGAGGAGGTGGAGCGAGCTCCTCCAGCACCACCTCGAGCAGCTCCGGCGAAGGCGGCGGCGGCGGTGAGGCCGGCGGGGGCGGTGAAGGCGGCGCTGGCGGCGCTGGCGGCGCTGGCGGTGGAGACGGCGGCGGCGGCGGCGGCGTGGTCCCCGGTGAGCCCGCCGGCCACCTGCTGATCTCGGAGGTCGCCGTCAGACCTGGAGCGGGCGAGTTCATCGAGATCTGGAACCCGACCGAGGCCGAGATCGACCTCACCAACTACTACCTTTCGGACAATAGCGTTTATTATGCCATCACCACGGGTACGGCCTTCGCGCCGACAGGCAGCGCAGGGACGGACTTCCTCGTCCAGTTCCCCCCCGGGACCATGATCGCGGCGGGCGCCCGCCTCGTGCTGGCGAGCGATGACGGCTTCGAGCTCGCGTACCAGCGGTGCGCCGACTTCGCCCTGGACGAGACGCCCATCCCCTGCGAGGGGGCGGACGTGCCGCCCATGATCGCGCCCACGAACGGCGCCCTCGGGGCGCAATCCGGCGCGCTGCTCACCGACGGCGGAGAGATGGTGATTCTCTTCAAGTGGGACGGCACGGAGCGCAGCCCGCTCAAGGACGTCGATTACGTCATCTGGGGCGAGGAGCTGGGGAACTCGGCGATGGTGTACAAGACAGGCAAGACCGGTTATGCCGATGACACCGCGCGCGGCAGCCAGCGGCCGGCCGCGGCCGCCGGCAGCGGGGCGAGCATGGTCCGCTGTAGCGATCTCGAGTCCGGCGAGCTCTTGACCGAAGGCAACGGCATCAGCGGGCACGACGAGACGAGCGAGTGGCTCGACGTCAGCTTCACCGTGGCGTCCACGCCGACGCCCGGCGAAGAGAACGACTGCCCGTGAGCGCGCCCGCTCCGAGCTCGGCTCCTCGCCGCGGGGCGGCGGGAGCCCGGGCTCGGCGCGGGGCGCCTCGGACCGATCACTGCCGGGTGATCGTCACCTTCTTGATGACCGGCGGGGTGACCGGGCGTTCGCCCTTGACCTCGACGCCGGCCAGCTTGTGGACGAGCTCCTCGGGCCCGCACTCACCGAAGATGGTGTAGCCGTTGTCGAGGTGGAACGCCGCCGCGTCGGTGATGAAGAACTGCGCGGAGTTCGTGTTCTTGCCGCGGTTCGCCATGCACAGGAGCCCTGCGCGATCGTGGCTGCCGTCCTCCCAGACCTCGTCGGGGATGACGTAACCGGCCTCGCCGGTGCCGTTCTTCTTCGCGTCGCCGCCCTGGATCATGAATCCCTTGATGATGCGGTGGAAGATGGTGCCGTCGTAAGCGGGCTTCTTGTCCCACGTCCCCTCCGGCGTCTTCCAGGGCCTGATCCCTCGCGCCAGGCCGACGAAATTGGCGACGGTGATCGGGGCCTTGTCGTCCAGCAGCTTGCAGGACAGCGTGCCGAGATCGGTCTCGATCGACGCGGTCAACGTCTTGCCCGGCGGGAGCCCCTTGGTGGCGTCGTCGAGCGTCCACTTGCCCTTGACCGGGTCGTCCTCGCTGGGCTTGACCTCGGCGACCGGCTTCGCGGTGACCTTGCGCTTCTGCGGCTGAGGGCGCTCCTTCTCTGCCGTCTCCGCCTTGCCTCCGGCCAGCCCCGTCGACGCAGGCGTGGTCTTCGGCTTCGGCGCTTCTTCGGCCGTGGGCTCGGGGGTCTTCGAACATCCCGCGAGGGCCGAGAGCGTGGCGAGGGTGGCGAGGGACTGAATGGCGAGGGTTCGAGCGTTCATCGTGCGACGATTTCCCGCGTCGCGGTCCAGCGGTCAAGGACGAGCGTCGCCGTGGTAGGAAGCGGCATGAGCTCGCGCTGCGCCCTCGCGACCCGTCCGTTCACGTCCACCACGTCCGCCTCGCTGGCCATTCCCGCCGCGCTCGCCTCGCTCGTTCCCGCCCTGGGCGCGCTGCTGCTCGGGATCGCCCTTGGCGCGTGCGAGCGCCGCGTCGACGAGCCGCTCTCGCTCACGCCCAGCAGCAACGTGGGCGACGTTGCGCCGCCCGCCTCGACCGGGACGCCGCCCGCCTCGACCGGGGAGCGGGACGCCGGCCGCTGCATCCAGCCGACGCCGTCGATGCCGGAGCGGCCGTCTCCAAAGCTCACCGGCCCGGATCCGGCGTGCCCCGAGGACCCGACCGGCCCGTTCCAGCTCGCGACCGGCAAGGTGACCTTCCTCGAGGCCAAGGCCCCCGATGTCACCGTCGAGATCGCCAGGAGAGAGCAAGAGCGCTCCCGCGGCCTCATGTACAGGACGAGCATGGCGGAGAACCGCGGGATGATCTTCGTCTTCCAGCAGCGGAACAATCACTCGTTCTGGATGCACAACACGTGCATCCCGCTCGACATGCTGTTCATCGACAGCGACGGTACGATCGTCGGTATCGAGGAGAACACCCCGACGCTCAACGACTCGACCTTCGACGTCGGATGTCCGTCGACGTACGTCCTCGAGCTGAACGCCGGCTGGGCGCGGCGCCACGGCGTCGTCGCGGGCCAGAAGGTGCGGCTCGAGGGGATCTGACGCGCGCCCGAGCGGCGGCGCCTCGGCCGGAGCGTCGTTTCATATCCCCGTGAACAGACCGAGCTGGCGCGGGGGAGCCGGCGGCCCGAGCGACGAGCGCGCCGCGCCGGACGGAGGGGCCGGCGGCGCCGCCGCGTCGAGGACGAGCGGCCCCCGAGGCGGCGCGGCGACGAGGCGCGTGCGCCGGCCGACGAGCGCGTCACGGGCGGCGTCGAGCGCGAGCTCCGGGCGGTTGTTGACCTCGGAGAGGTGCATCAGCGCGACCGTGTGCGTGCCCCCGGGCAGCGCCGCGAGCAGCTCGCACGCCTGCGCGTTCGACAGGTGGCCCCGCGCCGAGCGGATCCTGCGCTTGAGGTGCTGCGGGTACGGGCCGGCCTCGAGCAACCCCGCGTCGTAGTTCGACTCGAGCATCACCACATCGCAGCCGGCGACGTGCTCCAGGAGCCCCGGAGGGACCTCGCCGAGATCCGTCACGAGCGCGGCCCGCCGCGCGCCGTCGTCGACGACGAGCGCGACCTGCGCCGCGTCGTGCGGCAGCGGCCTCGGCGAGAAGGTGAGCGCGCCCACCGCGAACGGCTCGCGCGACGAGAAGGCCCGGACGCGCTCTGGATCGCCGAGCTCCGCCGCGCGCGCAGTCGCCTCCGAGGCGTAGATCGGGATCTTGTGCTTCTTGTTGTACCTGGCGGCCACGCCGACGTGGTCGGCGTGCGCGTGTGTGATGACGATCGCGTCGGGCAGCAGCCTGCCGTCCGCGCCGCCCGCGGCCGCCGCCGAGAGGCACTGCTCGAGCACCCGCGGCCCGACGCCGGCGTCCACGAGGACCCGCGTGCCGCGGGAAGCGAACAGCGTGGCGTTGCCTCCGCTCCCGCTCGCGATGATGGTGATCTTCATACCGGGCTCCGGGACCGGACTACAGGCGGCTCTGTGACCCGTAGCGCAGGCGAGGGCTCGGCTGCAAGCGCGCCGAGCCGCGCGAAGCGCTCGCGACGGCGCCCGAACGACGCTACAGGGATCCCACTTCGTGGCGCCCTCCCCTCGCCCCGCTTCTGCCTCTTCCCCCGACACCGACGCGGAGGCGCCGCTCGCCGCGCCGCGCGCCCCCGGCGAGAGCGGCGGCGCGCTGCGCGCCCCTGGCGAGAACGGTGCGCCGCGCGCCCCCGGCGAGAGCGGCGGCGCGCCGCCAGGCGCGCGCGGCAAGCGGCGCCGCCGCGCCCTGATCGCGGCGCTCGTGGTCGTCGCCGTCGTCGCGGCCGCCGTCGCCGCGCTCGTCGTGCTCGGTCCTCCCGCGCTCCGCCGGCGCATCATCGCCGAGGCCCGCGCGCGCGGCGTCGCGCTCGATCCCGGGAAGATCGACGTCGATCTCGGCTCGATCCGCCTGCGCGACGGCCGCTTCTCTCTCCTCGGGGTGCGCGGGATCTCGGGCACGGTCGCGCGCGCCACAATCGAGCTGCGCGGGCTCTCGCCCGCGCGGATCGCGACGGAAGGCGTCGAGCTCACCCTCGTGGGGACCGACGCCCTGGAGGATCTGCCTGCGTGGGTCGCGCAGTACGGCCCGCGCGCGGCGGCGCTGCCGCTCACCACGGGCCGCGTCCGCCTGGGTCTCCGGGATCACGAAGGCGGACCGGAGGTGCTCGCGCTGGCCGACGGCGCCCTCGAGCGGCGCGCGGCCGCCCCGGTCGAGGGCGCCGCCGCGCCGCCCGGCGCGCCGCGGCCGGAGCTCGGCGTCCTGAAGCAGGCTCGCGTGCTCGTCGCCGGCAAGGAGATCGCGCGCACCGACATCGCCTGGTCCATCGGCGCAGCGTCGATCACCCTGGGCCTCGGCGGCGAGGACCTCGTCTCAGCGCCGCTCAGGGCCGAGCTCCGGCCGCGCCCCTCGCCGAGCGCCTCGATCGAGCTCGCGCCGACGCCGCTCTCCGCGGTGGGCGCGCTCCTCGGCGTCGACGTCGGCGCCTCGACGATGGTCGTCGCCGGAGCGCTCGAGCTGCGGCTCGCGGATGGGGCGGACCGGACCGCCCTGTCCAAGGCGCCGCTCGAAGGGCCGATCGCGCTCACGGTCAAGGGCTTCACCCTGCCCCACCCCAAGGAGCTCGACGGGCTCCTCTTCGGCAACACCACGACCATCAAGGCGGACGCGCGCCTCTCTGCGGACCGCCAGCGCGTCGCGCTGAGCGGCGTGGAGGTCGCCGCCGGCGCGCTGAAGCTCAAAGGAACGGGCACCGTCGAGCGCAACGGCGCGGACGCCGCGATCGGGATGGATCTATCTGGATCCATCCCATGCTCGCTCCTGGCTGGCTCTGCCGCGATGTCGCACCTGACCGGCGCCGTAGGGCTGCTCGCGCGCGACCTGGTGGGCCGCGCGCTCGCGGGCTCGGTGGCGGTCCAGGTCCGCGTCGACGCGCGCGCGAGCCGGCTGACCGCCGCGCGTGTCACACCGAGCGCGATCCTCCGATGTAAGCTCCGCTTCTAGCGCGTCGCTCGGCCGCGCCGGGTCCCGCGACCCGGAACCGAGAACCCGAATCCCGGGAGGAGAGATCGGTACGGCACCAACGAAGCGAACAATCCGTGGAATTTTCTCTTCCTGGCGTTCAAGGTACCCCGGTCGCGGCTCGACGGTTGAACTGCTTTTTCCCGGCGCTGTCGCGTCCGAGCACCGCTGTCGCGCGTTGCCGCCCTCTGCGGGTGAACTCCGTCCGAGCGCCACGAGGATCGATGAGGGAGGAAGGCGGAGGACGAATGTCGATGTCGAGGACGATCTGACGCGATGAACCACGGCGCGGAGCACGGGAAGCGCGGCGCACGCTCGACGCGCGACGGCCGCTCTGACACGTTGTCCGATGAGGAGCCCGCAATGCGCTCTGGAGCTCTCCCCCTCGCCGCTCGGCTCACCTCGCTGCTAGGGCTCGTGGCGTTCTTCAGCGCTGCCTGCAACGGCGGTCTCGGCGCCGGCATGGACGACGCCCCGGGCGGCGGGGGCGCGGCGGCGTCGTCCTCGTCCTCCTCGTCGGCGTCCGTGACATCGGGCGGAGGCAGCGGCGCGGGAGACGGCGGGGGCCCCGGAGAAGGCGGCGGCGGGGGAGGCAGCGACGGAACCGACGAGCAGGACTTCCCTCTCGACACGACGCCCCCGGCGCCCTGCCCGCCCGACATGGCCGAGGTCCAGGGATACTGCATCGATCGCTTCGAGGCGCCGAACGTGGAAGGCGCCCTGCCGCTCGTCATGGAGAGCGCCGTCTCGGCGCGCGCCTGGTGCGAGGAGCGCGGAAAGCGCCTCTGCACCGAGGACGAGTGGGACACGGCGTGCCAGGGCCCCGAGGCGTTCGTCTATCCGTACGGGAACACCCACGAAGCGGAGCGCTGCAACGACAACAAGACGTGGAGAGCGCCCGACGAGGGCGCGCTCGGCTCCTGGCCTTCCGACGAGGCGCTGGCCGAGGTCCAGGCGCTGTACCAGGCCGAGCCGAGCGGCTCGCGATCCGGGTGCGCGAGCGCGTTCGGCGTCCACGACATGACGGGGAACGTCGAGGAGTGGGTGGTGCGCACCCGATACCACGTCAACGAGTATCCTCACGTCCTCAAGGGCTGTTACTGGTCCGGCTGCTTCGGCGGCGCGAAGCCGCGGTGCGGCTCCACGAACCCGGCGCACGGGGACGGGTTCCGCTACTACGAGACCGGCTTCCGGTGCTGCCGTGACGTCGAGTGAGCGAGCCGGCGGCGACGATCCGGCCCTCCGGCCCACACGCGCGCGGCTCGAGGGCGCGGCGCGCAGCGGGCGTTCGGCGCGACCGCAGGCGGCGCGTCGCGGGTAACGGACGCGAACCCGCGCCGAGGCCTCGCGGCAGGTGTCCTGAACGAACCGCTTCCCCTCGGTTCGGCCGCACGCTAGGGCACCGTGAACGGTGCTGACCTTACCGAGAGAGCCTCGCCCCAGCCTTGACCTCGTGAAGGACGCGATCGCGGCGTTCGCGCTCAAGGGCCGCGGGCGCGCCCGCCCGGACGATCTCGACGCGCGCGACCCGGCGTTCATCGCCCGGGTGCTCCCGCTGCTCGGCTTCCTCTACGACGACTACTTCCGCTGCGAGACAGAGCTCGAAGAGCAGCTGCCCGACGGCCCCTTCCTCGCCGTGAGCAACCACAACGCGATGACGGGAATGCCCGATATGTACTGCCACATGACGGCGTTCTGGCGCCTTTATGGGCCCTCGCGGCTGTCCTACGGGCTGATGCACGATCTCCCGTTCAACGTCCCGAAGGCCGGCGCCTGGCTCAACGCCTGCGGCGCCATCGCCGCGAGCCCGGAGAACGGGCGGCGAGCGCTCGCCCGCGGCGCGGCGGTCCTGGTCTTCCCCGGCGGCGATCTCGACGCGTGCAAGCCCACCTCGGCGCAGTACACGATCCGCTTCGGCCGGCGCCGCGGCTTCGTCCGGCTCGCCATCCGCGAGGGCGTGCCGATCGTGCCGATCGTGAGCGTGGGGGCGCACCAGTCCCTCTACATCGCCACGGATGGGAGCAGGCTGGCCAGGTGGCTCCGCCTCCCCGAGCTCGCGCGCTCGAACGTCGCGCCGCTCGGCCTCGCCTTGCCGTGGGGGCTCATCGCCGGCATCCCGATCCCCCATGTGCCCCTGCCGGTGAAGATCCACACGAGGGTGCTCCGCCCGCTGCACCTGGGGCTCCCGAGAGAGGCCGCGAGCGACCCGGACGAGGTCGAGCGCGCATTCGCGCGGATCGTCGAGCGCATGGAGGCCGGGCTGGACGAGCTCCGCGCGGCGGGCAGGCACGGTCTCTTCCCGCGTGGTTGATGGGCCGCGTGGTTGATGGGCCGCGTGGTTGATGGGCCGCGTGGTTGATGGGCCGCGTGGTTGATGGGCCGCGTGGTTGATGGGCCGCGTGGTTGATGGGCCGCGCGGTTGACAGGCGAACCGCAGGAGAATGGCGGCGCCGTGGCGTGCAGTGACGTCCGGAGCGCGCCCATGGCCCGAGCGGGCGGCGCGCGGCGCTCCAAAACCAGCGGGCGCGCGACAAAGGGCGCTGGGCCTCGCGCGGCGCTCGGAAAACCGAGTCCGTTCATGTAGGCTTGAACGCCAGCCGTGACCCCCGACCGCACCGCGCAGCTCCTCGCACCGCTGGCCCAGCCGGGAGAGCTCATCGCAGCCAAGTACCGCGTCGAGCGGGTCGTGGCCATCGGCGGAATGGGCGTCGTGCTGGCGGCGCGCAACGAGGATCTCGACCAGAAGGTCGCCATCAAGATCCTGCGCCAGGACGCCCTCGCGAACCAGGAGGCCGTCACGCGCTTCCTGCGGGAGGCGCGGACGGCGGCGCGCCTGTCGGGCGAGCACGTCGCGCGCGTGTTCGACGTCGGCACCACCGAGACCGGCGTGCCCTTCATGGTGATGGAGTTCTTGACCGGGCTCGATCTCCAGCAGGTCATCGATACCCACGGTCCGCTGTCCATCCAGGACGCTGTCGATTACGTACTGCAGGCGCTCGAGGCCGTGGCCGAGGCGCACGCGGCCGGCGTCGTCCACCGGGACATCAAGCCTTCGAATCTGTTCCTCGCCGAGCACGCGGACGGCACACGGCACATCAAGGTCCTCGATTTCGGCATCTCGAAGGGGCAAGGCCTCGACTCGCCCGCGGAGCCGGGGCTCACGTCGACGAAGCAGGTGATGGGCTCGCCCGGGTACATGTCGCCCGAGCAGATGATGGCGCCGAGGACCGTCGACGGGCGCGCCGACGTCTGGTCGTTCGGTGTGCTGCTCTACACGCTGGTGACGGGCGAGCCGCCATTCCAGGGCGAGACGGTCGCCGCGGTGATGGCGAACATCCTGCACCAGCCGGTGCCGCGGCTCCGCGACAAGCGCAGCGACGCGCCGGCCACGCTGGAGCGGATCGTCTCGCGCTGCCTGGAGCGCGACGTGAGCGAGCGGTACGCCAACGTCGGCAAGCTCGCGCAGGCCCTCGAGCCGCTCGGGTCGAGCTTCGCGAAGCTCTCGACCTCGCGCATCCAGAGCGCGATCGGCGCGGCGTCGCCGGCCGGACAGACGTTGCTCAACTCGAGGGCGGCCGAGGACAGCGACAGGCTGTCCGGCGCGTCATGGTCGCACACGAGCAACCGGCGCCGCTCGCGGCGCAGGCTGCTCGTCGCCGCCGGCGTGGCCGCGTTGCTGACCAGCGCGGCCGGGGCGGGCGTGTGGCTGGTCGCGAGCGTGCGCGTGGCGTCGCAGGCGCCGAGCGCCGCCGTGTCACAACAGCCCGAGCGCGCCGCGGTCGACGCGCTCGGGCCCGAGTCCCCCGCTGCAGCGCCGGGCGCTCCGGCCGCGACCGCCAGCGCCACGACCGAGGCGTCGAGCCCGGCAGCGCCGCCGGTCCCTGCGCCGAGCGCGGCTCCCACGGGCAGCGCTGCGGCCGACGCGCGCCCGAAGGCGACCGCCTCCGGAGCGCCGCTCAAGCCGGGCCACCCGCCGAGACCGCCGAGGTCGACCAGCGAGGACGAGATGCTGAGGAGCCGCCATTGAGATCGTTACGAGCGCGACACGCGGGCGCATGGCTCGCGCTGCTCTGTGGGACCAGCCTGACCTCACCGCTCCTGGCGCAGCCGACCGCGGCGGACAAGGCGCTCGCCGAGGGGCTGTTCCAGGACGGCAAGAAGCTCATGGACGAGGGCAAGCTCCAGGAGGCCTGCCCGAAGCTCGCAGAGAGCCAGCGCGTGGATCCCACGGTCGGGACGCTGCTGAACCTGGCGGTCTGCCACGAGAAGGAGGGCAAGACGGCCAGCGCATGGGCCGAGTTCACGGAGGCGTCCTCGCTCGCGGCGAGCGCCGGACAGCAGGATCGCGCCCAGTTCGCGGCCAAGCGCGCGTCCGAGCTGGAGGCCAGGCTGACGCGTCTCGTCCTGGACGCGGCGCAGGCGACGCAGGCGGCTCCTGCGATGACGATCACGCTGAACGGCAAGGAGCTGAGCGCCACCGCGGCCACGGGCTCGGGCATCCCCGTGGATCCGGGCACGGCGACGGTCGAGGCCAAGGCGCCGGGCAAGCAGCCCTGGTCGCAGCGGGTGACGCTCGACCCCGGGCCCAGCACGACGCGGGTGACCATCCCGCCGCTCGCGGACGTCGCCGTTCAGGAGGCGAAGGCGGCTCCCCCTGCCCCGCCGCCTGCCCGTCCGGAGGCCGCGAAGCCCGAGGCGACCGGCAACCCGATGCGCGCGCTCGGCTTCGTCGCTGGCGGCGTCGGGATCGCCGGGATCGGCGTGGGGGCGGTGTTCGGGGTGCTGACGATACAGAAAGCGGGGGATGTCGAGGAGGGGTGCAGCGGCAGCTTCCGCTGCAGCCACGCGGACGTCGAGGCGAACGAGAGCGCCCGGACGACCGCGATGGTCTCGAACATCGCGGTCGGCGCCGGGCTTGTGTGCCTCGGGGCCGGCCTCGCGATGGTGCTGATGTCCCCTCGTTCGCCGGAGCAGGCTGCCACGGTCGAGCGCGTGTGGGTCGCGCCCAGCGTCGCTTCGGACGGGGGGCGCGTGGTGCTCGGAGGCCATTGGTGATGCGAAGCTCGAAGTGCTCTGCCGTGACGCTGGCGCTCGCCGCGCTCGCGCCGGGCCTCAACGGCTGCGCCGAGATCGCGGGGCTCGAGGATCGCCAGGTGATCCAGCTGATGACGATCGCCGAAAACCAGGCGGACCCTCGCGCCATCGCGCTCGACGAGGAAGCGATCTACTGGATCAACAGGGGGAGTGACGGGAGTCAGGGGAGCTTCACGGGCGGCGCGCTCCGGAGGCAGATCAAGGATGACTGGGCGGTCATCGATCTGCTCGGGCCTTCCAACGAGGTGCCCGACGCGATCGCGCTGGACGCGACTCACGTCTACTGGTCGAGCACCGACGCCGCCTTCGAAGGCGACTGCGACCCCGACGCGGGGGATACCCGAGACAAGCTGCTGAGGCTACCGAAAGCAGCACCGATTCCCGCCGCTGGCGGGGAGATGCTGTGGGGTAGCTGCGGCGCCGCAAGCGCGATCGCGCTGAGCGCCGACAACGTCTACAGCGCTCGGCCGAACGCCAACCGCATCACCTCGGTGTCCAAGCAAGGCGGCAGTCGAACGAATCTGACGGAGGGCGGCGAGCCGCTCTACGTCGTGATCGACGGCTCCCTCGTCTACTGGACCGATCCCAAGAACAAGACGCTCTCGGTCATCGATATCAGCGGTGATGCCCCCAAGAAGGAGCTCTTCTCGGAGCTCGAACCGCCGGGGCTGCTCGTGCTGGATGAGGCCAACCTCTACTGGCTCCACGGGAACAACGTCATGCGGTTTCCGCGGAGCGGAGCGGACGGAGACGCCGCAGTGCTCCTCCTCGACAAAGAGCTGCCGAGCCCTCCCGCCGGGATCGCGACGTATGGGGACTACCTTTACATCACCGTCCAGGAGGCGAAGAGCGTCTACCGGCTCCGCAAGGACGGCGCCGGCGGTCCGCAAGAGATCGCGGCGAATCAAGAGGGCCCGACGGGCATCGCCGCGGACGGGACGGGCGTCTACTGGACGAACTCCGGTTCGGGACAGATCGTCCGCTTCAACGACGAGTGACGCGCAGCCGCCAGCCTGGCGGTCGCCTTGCGCGGACCGCTGGGTCCTCCTGGGCTCAATCGATCTGCAGGTGGTAGTGGGGCGGCCGCGACTCCTCGAGCGCGAACACGCCCCCGACCTCGTCGACCCCCTCGAGGAAGGCGCGCTTCTCCGCGGGTGTCATGTCCCGGTTCCGGATGTCGACGGCGCCCTCCCGGAGGTGCGCCGAGATGAACACGCCGCGATCGATCTGGGCGCGGATCACCCGCTCGAGGGCGGCGATCATGGCCTCCGGCGGGTGCTCGGCCGAGCGCCCCTCCTCGTAGGCGCTCTTGATCTCGCGCGCCGCCGTCTTGTCCTTGTAGAGGCCGAGGACATCGGCGCCGTGCCGGAAGAGCTCGTGCATCGCCTCGGCCTGCCGCGCGGGATCCCGCGTGCCGCTCGTGACCACGAGCTCCTTTCCGGTCCGCCGGAAGTAGGCGGACGCGATCTCCGCGACCTTCTGCTCCACGGCGGGCGCGAGCTCGACGCCAGGCAGGACCACGTAGCGGCGCTCCTCGTCGGCCTCCGCCGGCGTCGTGCCGGGCGCCGGAGTGCGCGCGGGCGGCTCGGCGTCGGGGGGCTCGTCCTCGTCGCTCTCCTGGACGTGCAGCGAGAGCACCCTGGCGGCGGGACCGTCGGGGACCCAGAAGCCGAACCACCCTACCTGCGCGCCGGGGGCGGGGGCGGTCGCCGGCGGGCGTGGCGTCCCGACAGGCTCCGGCGCCGGCGCGGCCCGGGAGACGCAGCCTCCCGCAGCGAGCGCGAGGGCGATGACGGCGGCGCGGCGAGCGCCCTGGAGAGCGGAGGAGCGCGAGCACAACATGCGAGCCACGGGCGCCTCCTACTTCGTGATCGTGAACGAGGCGCGCGCGAGCTCCTTGCCCGCCGCGTCGCTGACCGTCACCGACCAGAGCCCCGCCGCGCGCGCCTTCCGCGTGGCAGCCCACGTACGGAAGCGCCGCTGCGCGCCGACCGCGAGGGGGATGCGCAGCGGCGCGCTGCCATCGGGCGGCGTGAAGGCGACGCTGATCTCCGAGGTGGCCTGGTCCTTGTTCGAGAGCTCGACGAACGCGTAGAGGCGGTCGATCTCCGCGCTCGCGAACGAGGTCGCCGGCTCGATCGGCTCGCGGCCGGCGATGCCCTTCGAGACGACGAGCCGCATCACCTGGAGCTCGGGCGCCCGAGCGGCGCCCTCTCCCACGCCGCCCTGCGCCGCGCCCGCGGCGGAGCGCGCCTCCTGAGCCGACCCCGACCTGCGGCGACGCTCCCGCGCCGGGCCGCGGGCGGGCGACGCGTCCGCCGCGTCGAGGCGGTCGGCGTCGCTGCGGCCCTCGTCCGCGGCAGCGCCGCTCGCCGCGGCCCGGATCGGCACCGCCGCGTCCGATCGCGCCTCGCCCGCCGCCGCCGCGCTCGCCTGCCCCTCGGACCCGCCGCCCGGCCTCCCCTCCGCCGCGCGGCTCAGCGCGGGAAGCTCTTCCCGGGAGATCCGCGCGATCGCCTCGCTCGGATCGCTGCAACCGAGCCCCGCCCCGCCGAGAGCAGCGGCGACGAGCGCCAGGACCATGGTTTTCCGTGTCGTTCCCCGGGTGTCCACACCGACGAGGTGCCACGATTCAGCGGAGGGGGCGAAAAAACGGCAACCCGACAGCCAGCGACCCAGCGGCCCGCGCCAGGCTCACGAGGGCTCGTCACCGCACGCTGGACGTGGGGTCCAGAACGCAGCCATCCCGAGGCTCCGAGTTCTCATCAGGAAATCCCTGATGTGTGACAGCACCGCGTCGCGATGTGCCGGCGCTCCGATGGGAGCGCACGTCCGCAAGGCGCCTCGCGGCGCTCCGGGTCAGTGCTTCGGACGGGACCGGCGCGGACCGTTGGTCGACTCGCCCTCTGGCGTCGTAGCGAAGCTGGTGATCGCGCTGTCTTCGATCATCAGGATGAGCAGACCCCCGCTCGCGCCTCGTGCCGTCCTCGCCCGGGATCCCTGGCTTGTCTCCCGCGACGGGTGGTCCGAGCTCTCCGCTGAGATCCGCTTCATCTCCAACTCCTTCAAGACTTCAGTCCTGCTGTCAACGCCCCGGCCGGCTGACCTGCGTGGACTTCCGTGCACCGCGTCTGGGGCGAAAACTGAACCGGGCGCGAGAACGCCAATGTTCGCAGAATAGTCACGGATCCGACTGAAAATCACCTGGAAAGCGCCACGCCCGGCGAGTTCTTTCCGGCAGAGGCTCAGGCGTCGGTTTTCGTTTCAACTGGGATCTATTGGGATTTCATCGGGATTTCCGCGGGAGGTCACGCGGCAGCGCGACAGGGATTCAGCGGCGGCCGAAGCCGGACAGCTGGCGGGTTGCGGCCACCACCTCGTCGCAATCGATACAGCGCATGAGCCCGTCGACGAGTTCCATGCTACCGAGGCTGCCGCACTCCGGGCAGCGGTTGGCGAGCTGGTGCTTGCTCTCCTCGCAGAGCCGGCTCTGCTCCGCCTCGGCCTCCGCCTCGACACGGAAGATCTCGGCCGGCGTGCGCGCCTCTCGCTTTCGGTCGTCCATGGCGCGCAACGTATCATGTGCTCGGCGCGCGCCGCGAGCGCCGCGCTCGCAGCCGCTCGGCCTCTCGCTCGCTCACCGCGCGGACTCGATCATGCTCCGGAACGCCGACCGCGCCGACTGCACGGTCTCGTCAGGCCCGACGATCCTGAAGAACCAGTTTCCGCGATCCGGCGTCCTCACCGCCGCGCCGACGAGCCGGTAGTTGTCCTTCACCATCTCCACCGGCGATCGCTTGCGAGCGCCGGACTGCGGCCCGAGCGCGATCTTGTAGGTGCCGGCCACCTCGACCAGCTCGACCGGCATGCCGCGCACATCGAGCGACGCGCGCCTGGCCCTCGCCCCGACGTCGCCATCGAACTGCGCGAACCACTCGTTGAAGCGCGCGTCGACGTCTCCCTTGCTCCCCAGACCGAACGAGAGGACCTGCACCTCGGCGTCCTCCTTGTCGTTCGCCGCCCTCGGCACCTTGTAGAGGGCCTTGCGCGGGCCGGCGCGCGGCACGTCGAGCGCAGCCCAGCTCCCCGGAACGTCCCACGCGAGCAGCGCGGCGGATGGCGCGCTGGAGACGGCCGGCGGCGGCTCTGGCTCCGCCGGGGTCCTCGAGCAGGCCGAGACCGCGAGCGCCATCATCGCCGCTCGAGCGAACGACATCCGGCGTGGGAGCATGGGGGCGGTTCTACCACCGCGCCCTCCATCGAGGCGCAGGATTTCGATACCCCGCGCCGCAGGGAACCGCGATCCTCTCCTCCGGCGACGAGCCGCCCGAGCGGGGGACGTCGCGCTCGCTGGAGGGGCCCGGCAGCGATCCGGGCGCGGGCTCGGGTGTAAGCCATCGGCCCTGCTCGCACGTAGAAGAGACGCCCCGGTCAGGGAGAGGGAGAGGAGACGGCGCGCATGGATCAGATCGGCGAGTACCTCGTTCGACGCCTCGTCGGCGAGGGCGGGATGGGCAAGGTCTACGAGGGCGAGGAGCGCCTGTCGCGCCGGCGCGTCGCGCTGAAGGTGCTCCGCCCCGAGCTCGCCCGGAGCGAGCAGGGACGCCGGCTCTTCCTGAACGAGATGCAGATCCTCGCGCACCTCGAGCACCCGAACATCGTCCGGAGCCTCGCCAGCATCGAGGCCTCCGGCGAGCTCGTGATGGTGCTCGAGTACCTGGACGGCCAGACGCTGCGGTCCGTCCTTGGCGCCGCTGGCCGCCTTCCCTGGCCGGAAGCGGTGCGGATCACGGCCAGCGTGGCGAGCGCCCTCGCGGCGGCCCACGGGCAGCAGCCGCCCGTGATCCACCGCGATCTCAAGCCCGAGAACATCATGGTGCAGCGGGATGGCGGCGTGAAGGTGATGGACTTCGGCATCGCCAAGGTCGTGGAGGCGATGAACCAGACCAACACGCAGAGCGTCGGCACCCTGCAGTACATGAGCCCGGAGCAGATCGACGCGCGATCCATCGATCACCGCTCGGATCTCTACTGCCTGGGGCTCATCCTGTACGAGGCGCTCTCCGGCAGCCCGCCGTTCCAGTCGGCGTCGCCGCGGGAGCTGCTCAACCTGCAATGCACGGCGGAGCCGCCGCCGCTCAGCGACGACGTGCGGAGCGGGCTGCCCCGCGGCGTCGAGCAGCTGCTCTTCCAGCTGCTCGAGAAGGCGCCCGAGGATCGGCCGTACCTCGCTCAGGACATCATGGATCGGCTGGAGCCGTTCCAGACCGCGGTGAGCGCGCCGCTCCGCGCCGGTGACCGCGTCCGCGCGAGCGCGCCGCACCGCGCCGGCGATCACGACCGCGAGAGCGCGCCGCTCCGCGCTGGCGACCGAGACCGCGAGAGCGCGCCGCTCCGCACCGGTGACCGAGACCGAGCGAGCTCGCCTCACCGCACCGGCGATCGCGGCCGCGCCAGCGTGCCGCACCGCGCCGACGACCACGACCGCGCGAGCTCGCCGGGCGCCGCGCGCGTCACAGGCGGAGCGGACGCGCCTCGCGCCGACACGATCGCGCTCGTCGAGCAGATCGACCGGCCGCGCGACGTCCCGACCCGGCTCGCGATCGCGATCATCGCGACGCTGTCGGCGCTCGCGGGCCTCGGGACCTGCGCGCTGCGCTCGACGAACGGCGCGCCGGAGCCGCCCGCCAGCACCGCGACGCCGGCCGCCCCGGAGGGGGCGCGGTGAGGCGAGCGTCGCCAGAGCAGGCAGGCTACACGGAAGGCGCGCCCCTCCCGGCCGTGGGATGCGCCGCGCGATGGCGCTGCGGCGCGGGCGCAGGAGAAGAGCTGTGGCGGCTCGGCGCGGCGGACCAGGACGCTCCGGCAGGGCCCGAGCCCCAGGCCGTCGCGACGCGCCTCCTGTCGCTCGGGAGCGCCGGCGTCGGCGGCTTCATCGACGGCGGCGTCGCCCCGCCGGCCGAGGGCGAGCGCGCCGCCGCGGCGAGCCCGGACGGCGCGCGCGTCTGGCTCGCGCGGCGGCTCGCGGGCGCGCCCCTCTCGGACTGGATGCGCGCGCGGCGCGGGCCCGTCCCCTTCCAGGAGGCGCTCGGGCTCGCCATCCAGGTCGCCCGCGCGCTCGCCGCGTGCGAGCGCGCCAGCCTGTTCCCCGGTCCGCTCTCGCCCGACGCGGTCCTCGTGGACGGCGCGGGCCGCGTGACGCTGCCCGCGAGCGCGCTCGTCGCCGCCCTCGTCGGCGGGTCGGCGAGCCGCGGCGCCGCCACGGCGCCCCGCGCCGAGGGCGCGCAGGTGTCCTCGGAGATCCCGCCGCTCTGGACGCCGCCCGCGCAGGCCGACGGCGCGATCTGGGACAGCGCCGCGAACCGGTACGCGCTCGGGCTCGTGCTCTACCGCCTGCTCGCGGGAGAGCACCCGTTCGCGGGCGCTGGCCTGCGGCACGCGCTCGGCGAGGCCGCCCGCGCGGAGCCGCCGCCGTTCATCGAGGGCGTCGCGACCTCGCTCCCCGCGGGCCTGCAGGGCTACGTGCTGCGGCTGCTCCATCCGGATCCGTCGGAGCGGCCGCCGCGCGCCGAGGAGATCGCCGATGCGCTGAGCGGGTTCCTCGAAGAGCGCCCGCCGGCGCTTCCGGTGCACGCCGCCCGGACCTCCCGTCGCGCTGGCGCGGCCACCTCGGCGAGGACCGGCCCCGCGCCGCGCGAGCGCGCGCGCCCGGGCGACGCGAGCGGCGCGGGTGACGCGGGCGACGCGGGCGACGCGGGCGACCCCCCCCCGCCGCGCGGCCCAGCCGGCGCCGCGGCGCGGCTGTGGCGGATCGCGCCGCTCGGCGCCGGCGCGCTGATCGCGTCGGCCGCGCTCGCGCTCTCGCGGGGTGAGCCCGGTCCAGCGGCGCCGCGCGCGGTCGCCGTCGCGCCGGTCGCGCCGCTCGCGCAGGCGCGGACGGCGGCGGAGGACTGCGCGGCGTGCCACGGCCGCCAGGCCGCGGAGTGGCGCCGCTCGGTGATGGCGCACTCGGTGAAGAGCCCGCTCTTCAACGCGCTGGAGAGCCTCATCGAGGAGCAGGTCGGGCGCACCGCCGACTGCCCGAACGGCGCGGGCATCCTGCGCAAGGCCGATCCCGCGCGCGCCTGCCGCGACGGGCGGAGCGGCGTCGCCGTCACCGGCTCGGGCGGCGAGCACTGGTGCGTGAACTGCCACAGCCCGGCGGAGAACCTCGACGCCGCGATGCCCGCGTGGGACGGCCGCGCCGGCGGCGATCCCCGCGCGCGCCTCCCCGTGCGCGACCTGCTCACCCGGCGCGGCCTGGAGGGGATCTCCTGCAGCTTCTGCCATCAGGTGCACGGCCCGGTCGGCCCGCGCGGGCGCGCCGGGTACCAGGGCAACCCGACGTGGACATCCTTCGTGACAGGCGCCGTCTTCCCTGCGCGTCCCGAGGACGGCCGCGGCCTGTTCGGGATCGCGAACAGCGGCTACGACCTCCGCCCCGAGGAGCTGCTGCTCCCCTCGGGTCAGGGCGCGGCCGCGCGCGCCGGGCTCCAGCCGACGGGATCGGCGGGCGCGGTCGAGCCCGTGGTGCACGGTCGCCCGTCGGCGAGCGCGAGGGCGTACCTGCGCTCCAGCGAGTTCTGCGGGGCTTGCCACGACGTGCGCCTCTTCGGCAGCGACAGCCTCGCCGCGGCGCGGGGCGAGCACTTCAAGCGGCTGCGCAACGCCTACACCGAGTGGTCGGACTGGGCGAGGTCCGAGGAGCGCGCGGGCCGCCCGGCGGCGACCTGCCAGGACTGCCACATGAGCACCTACCCGGGCGTCTGCGAGGCCGCCCCTGCGAGCGCCGCGCAGGCGTCGCCGGGAGATCCCGAGTGCCCGCCCGACACGCGCTTCGCCCCGCGGAGGCCTGGCGCGCGCCCGCGGGGCCGGATCGCGGATCACTCCACCGCTCCGGCGGACGTCGCGACCCATTACTTCTCCGGCGTGGATGTGCCGCTGTCGGACGAGTTCCCCGACGCGCTCATCGATGAGCCGTCGCTCGACGTGCACGGCATTCCGGCGAGCGCGCGCCGCCGCCGCGATCTCTTGCTCCGCCACACGTTCCGCTTCGAGCTCGGCGCCGCGCGCCGCGCCGGCGCGGCCGGGGATCGCATCGAGATCCCGGTCGAGATCGAGAACACCGGCGCCGGGCACAAGGTGCCAGCCGGCTTCAGCCAGGAGCGCGAGTTCTGGGTTCACCTCGTGGTGAGGGATGGAGAGGGGCGGGTGGTCTACGAGGTCGGCCGGATCGACCGCGCCGACGAGGATCTGAGAGACAAGGTGTTCGCCCGGGTGACCACCGATCCAGAGGCGAACAGCCCCTTCGCGCCGGCGGGCGCTCCAGGCGGGCTGTTCGGCGCGGATGTGCGTGACGGGCCTGATGTCCCGCTCTGGACTCCACCTCCACGGCTCGGCGGCACATCGTTCCGGGGGCGGGGGCTCATCAACTTTCAGAACGGCTTTCTGCGCTGTGTCCGATGCATCGGCGTCGTGGCCGCAGACGGCACCTGCCAGGCCGGGCCCGGCCAGGGGCTGCACCACGCCGACCGGTTCACGGACGGCGATTACGACCTGGACACCGGCGCTTGCGGCTCGAACCTGTCGGGGCAGAACGCCTTTCTCGAGACCTATTTCCCGGTCGGCGCCCTGGACGCGAGCCGGGGCGTCATCAAAGGGCCGGACGCGATCATCGATACGCGCTCCGTACCGCCCGGCGTGCCGATCCGGTACACCTACGATCTCCGCACCGGCCAGCGGCGCGGCCCGCTCCGGGCCGAGGCGAGGCTGCTCTTCCGGGCGTTTCCCCCGTTCCTGATCCGCGCCTTCGCCGCGTACGAGCGGGAGCAGGCGCGGCGCGGACTGCGGCCGACCGGCCCGCTGGTCACCGACGCGATGCTCGAACGCCTCGAGATCGTCGAGCTCGCGCGGGCCGAGGTCGAGATCCCCTGAACCGAGGTCGCCGCGATGGAGCAACGGACGCAACGGACGCCAACGACGCAACGGACGAGGCAGGCCCCTCGACACGCCGGCCGACAAAAAGGGGCAAGCCCCTACCCCGGCCTGCGGGGTAAGGGCTTCGCTGGTCAGGCGCTGACGAGCCCAGCGCGCCGTGGTCATGAAGAGCGTCGCCGTCGATCAGGGAGGGGGCGGGGGCGGCTCGGTCGGGAGCGGATCGGGCAGCTTGGCCAGCCTGCCGATCCGGTAGGGGCGCTTGGAGGGGGAGTAGTAGCTCGTAGTCGACGCCGTGACGCTCCACGTGTAGCCGAGCAGGATGCCCGAGAACGAGTCGGTGTACACGCGCACGTAGCCCGTCCCGGCGCCCTCGGCCATGTCGCCGTTGTTGCACGTCCCGCTAAACCGGCTGTCCTTGTACTTGCCATCGCACCCGTGTTCCGAGCTGGTCGAGTCCGCGATCGGCACAGCGTACTGCTTCGTCCCCGAGTATCTGGGGTTGATCTGCGGGAGGATCTCCTGCGCCGCGCCGATGATGATCATCGTGTGACCGGGGTAGGTGCCGGTGGTGCCATCGGGGTTGACCACGGGCACGGCGCCGATGGTGAAGACATCACCCTTCTGGATGTCGACCGCCCGTTCGACACGGCGGAAGTACGTCTCGAACCCGGTAGGGGTCGCGCCGACCTTCGGGCTCTCGTTGACGATGTCGAAATAATAATCGGACGACGGGCTGTTCTTGCCCCACATCGCATAGATGTCCTGCTGGGCGTACCCCATCGCCTTCTGCAGCGACAGCGTGAAGAAGCACGCGCCCTTGGTCATGCCGGTCCACGCCACCGACTGGTCAGCGTCGTCCCAGTTCATGAAGCACTCGGGATCAGTGCCCCACTCGTTGCTGACGGCGTTGTCGATGAACTCGAGCGCCCAGTCCTCGGCGCCCTTCGCGCTCGCGGAAGCCGAAGCGAGCGTGATGAAAGACGCGGCAGCCAGGGAAGCAACAGCCAAACTCGTCGTGCGCCTACTCATACTTCTACCTCGTTGATTTGGAATGACATTGCATGTGCACTCAAGAACAGATGCTAGTCATTTCATGCCGAACCCTCAAACGAACCCTGGCGCCGAAGATGCCGAGTCTAGCAGGATGGATATTCACTGTAATCGGCCTGGGTGTCAAGGCATTTTCGGGACGCTCGTCCTTTTTCTGCACCTTCTTGAACGTGAAGTAAGACCATGTCGTCCCTTAAGACAGCGGATGCGCGACGGTGTGGAGCGACGGTATCCGACGCCATGACACGCCGGCCTCGTCTGCTTCGCGTCCACGTCCACGTCCACGTCCGCGTCCGCGCTCTTCGCGCCGGTTGTGCTCCTTGCGCTCCTTGCGCTCCTCGCCCAGCTTGCCCCGCTCCTGTCGACCTCGCTCCGGGGGGCGGCTCGGGCCGTGTTCGCGCGGCGAGGGCGGGTCGGGAGGAGCGGCGGGCTGCGTCCTTCGACCAGGAGACCTGCTGATGCCCTCATCGGACCACACCCACGGCGGCGCGCGCGACGCAGGGTCTGACCGCCCCGAGGCGTGGCCGCCGGCGGTGTTCGACGCCCCCTTGCTGCGAGGGCTCGACGAGCGCGCCCGGCGTGAGATCGCCGGGGCGGGGCGGCTCCGCTCCCTGTCGCTGGACGAGGTCGCCTATCGCGCGGGCGACGCCGGCGACGCCTTCTTCGTGGTCGCGTCCGGGCGCGTCGCCCTGCGCGCGACGCGCCGCGGAGACGATCGCGATACCGAGGTGCGCACCGCCGCCGCGGGCGACGTCATCGGCGAGGAGGCGGTCGTGGGGATGTCGCGCAGGACCACCGCAGTCGCGCTCGCCCCCAGCGTGCTCGCCGAGATCCCGGTCCACCTGTTCCGGCGCGCCGCCGGTCGCTCCGGCAAGGCCGAGATCGCCGAGAGGCTCGAGCGCGCGCTGCGGAGGAGCGCGACACGCGACCTCCTCAGCACCCTCGCCTTCACGCGTGACCTGGACTCGGACGACGTCGAAATTCTGCTTGACGCAGTGAGTCATCGGCACTTCGAGCGCGGTCAGGCCATCTATCGCACAGGCGATCCGGCCGCCGAGCTCTGGCTCATCGCTGAAGGGATGGTGCAAATTCAGACCGAGGACGGAGATCGGATTCATGTGCGCGCGTACCTCACCCGAGGTGATTTCTTTGGAGACGTCGAGCTCGACGAGGGCCGCTGCCGGGCGGCAAGCGCCATGGCCAGCGGCGCCACGGCGCTCCTGGCCGTACCGTCGAAGACGTTCGCCGCGCTCGCGCGGAAGCACCCTGATCTGATCCCCCGACTCCGGCGCATCACCGGCGAGCACCACGCCAGTCAGGAGGCGGTCATCGCCGGCCATGCGCGCAATCACACGGCGCACATCTTCAGGGACCTCTATCGCCTTCAGGTCGCGCGGTCGCTCCTGGTCATCGATCTCGAGACGTGCGCCCGCTGCGGACACTGCGCGTGGTCGTGCGCCGACGTGCACGGGGTCTCACGGCTCGTGCGCCGCGGAGACAAGGTGCGCGCGCGGGTGGACGACGCGGAGCAGGCCGCGCAGAAGGAGGCGCCGCGCAGCCTGCTCTTGCCGAACTCCTGCCAGCACTGCGAGAGCCCCGCCTGCATGATCGAGTGCCCCACCGGCGCCATCGGCAAGGACACCGGGGGAGAGGTGTTCATCCGGGACGCGCTCTGCACCGGCTGCGGCGCCTGCGCGAAGGCGTGCCCGTGGGAGAACATCGCGATGGCGCCGCGCCCCGCGGCCGCGCCGCGCCCGGGAGGCGCAGGCTTCGCGGACATCGCCGTGAAGTGCGATCTCTGCCGCGATTACGACGGCCCCGCGTGCGTGAAGGCCTGCCCCACGGGCTCGATCTTCCGCGTCAACCCGGCGGAGGAGATCGCCGACGTGCGCGACCTGCTCGGCGGGGCGCGGCGCGAGCAGGAGCGCGCCGCCGCGCAACGGAGCGGCGCGGCGCTCGTCGCAGGCAGCGCGCTCGCGGCGGCCGGGCTCGGCGCGGCGGGGCTGTCGGCGCACGCGCGCGGCGCCGCGCGCCCAGGCGAAGGCGCCGCCTTCGCAGCGGGCATCGCCGCCGCGGTCGGCATGGCGCTGCTCCTGCTCTACGCGGTCCCCAAGCGCGCGGGGCGATGGGCGTGGATGCGGCCCAGGCGGCGCGGCGACACGGCCGTGGAGGGCGGCGGTGCCGCGCCCGTGAAGAGCCAGCTCCGCCCGCAGCTGGCCGGGCACCTCGCGATCGGCCTCGTCACGGCCGGCCTCGCGCTCGCGCACGCGCCGTGGCCGCGGTCCGGCCGCCCGACGCTGGGCGCGGCGCTGCACCTCGTGTTCTGGGCCACCGCGGCGGCCGGCGCCTTCACGGCGATCGCGTACCGGCTCACGCCGCGGCGCCTCGCCCGGATCGAGCGCACCGCCGCGCTGCCCGAGGATTTCAGCGCCGCCCGGCGCGAGCTGCTCGACCGCTTCTACCGCGAGGTGAGCGGGCGCAGCGATCTGGTCAAGAAGATCGTCGAGAAGATCCTCGTGCCCTACTTGCAGAGCCCCCTCGGCCCGCTCGCGCTGCTCGCCTCGGGGCGCGGCCTGCGCGAGGAGGAGCGCGCGCTGCGCGCCCGCATCGACGCGGTCCTCGAAGGGCGCGGGGCCGAGCGGCTCGCCGGCCTGGCGGAGCTCATCCGCCTCGCCGTGGAGCTGCGCGCGCTCCCGGCCCAGCGCGCGCTCCTCGCCGCGCTCCGCGGAGGGCTGCCGGCCCACATCATCACCTTCGGCGTCGCCGCGGCGCTGCTCGTGCTCCACGCGATGACGGCGGCGAGCGTGCCCCGATGAGCGCGCGCCGGACCGGGAGCGCGCGCACGCCGCCCCACAACGCCGCCGCGACGCGCGACGGAGCACCGAGATATCCCGGACTCGCTATGAAATGGTTGCGAGGCACGGCATTTCTTTGTGCGCCGCGCGCGTCTCCACTGGCGCGGCGACGCGGGCGGCGGCGCGCACGCGTGTGCGCCGCGACCGCTTTTCGCGCATCACGCAACGCGCAGCCGAGAGGCCTGGACTTTGCCTTCTGCGCCCAGGTACAATTTTCCCGACAGCACCCTAGTGGAAGGTAGAGAAGCCGATGGCTGGTCCTTCGACCAAGTGGATGGGAGCGCTCTCCCGATCAGGCTCCCCCAGCGTATGGGCGCCGAGAGCGCTGCTGCTCGTGACGCTGCTCACCGCGTCGGCCCTCATCGCCGGATCGTGCCGTGGAGGCAACAACGCCGGTGAGCCGCCGCAACAGGGGACGGACTGGCCCGACGCTGGGCCGGGAACGGGCGACCCGTGCGTCGAAGGCGAAGAGGTGGAGTGTCACGTCACCGTCGGCGAGCACGAAGGTGTGCTGACGTGCCTCGACGGGATCAGGCGCTGCGAGGAAGGGCGTTACGGCAGCTGCGACGGGACGATGACGATGCGGAGGTCGCCGTTCGGCTCGGCGCCGCGGGGGAGCGGTGAGGGCGGGTATCCGCGCCCGCTCGCCAACTCCGATGCCTCCGACGGCGGCCTGTGCGCGACCAACCCGTGCGACCCGACGTGCCAGTCGTTCGAAGAGACGCCGGACGGGGGGCCCATCAACCTCGCGGGGACCGGCCCGACGTACACGTGGTCGGTCGGCGACATCAACGAGCTGCCCGAGGCCGTCGCGCGGGAGGGCACGCACCAGCCGTGCACGACCAGCGAGGACTGCCAGTTCGACCAGTACTGCGACGACCCCGCGAGGGGCGCGTGCGAGCACGACCCGTGTGCGACAGGCCTATCGCTGCTGTCGAACTGCAGCGGCTGCGCCACGAAGGTCTGCAACGCGAACCCGAGCTGCTGCACCTTCACGACCATACCGGGCGACTGCGGTCACGACGCCTGCGTGGAGGCTCCCGGCGCCGCGACCAACATGACCACGTCGTGCGGCGACGCGTGCATCGCGACCATCTGCGCGAACCATCCGCGCTGCTGCGATATCACGTGCAGCACGACGGCGCAGTGCACTGCCATCATCGGAGCGGGCAGCACCTGCGTCTTCCCAGGCCGCTGCACCGCGCCCGGCGGCATATGTCCCACGGGAACCGTGCTGTCGGGCGGCCGCTGCACCGGGACCTGGAGCTCGACCTGCGTGGATTATGTCGCCACGGAGTGCGCCCCCAAGACGTGCAGCGCGACCACCCCGCGATGGGACGCGAGCTGCGTCGCCCTGGCCGAGTCGTTGTGCGGCTCCACATGCGACACCGATCCCGGCTGCGCGCACGACAAGTGTTTCACCGGCGAACGGCTCATTTCAGGGTGCAACTCGTGCGTGACGCAGATCTGCGATGTGTCGCCGAGCTGCTGCGCGCCGGGAGGCGCCTGGACACAGAGCTGCGTCGACCTCGTGGAGAGCGTCTGCGGCGAGACCTGTCCGCAAAAGGGCCTCTGCAAATCGTACCAGCCGAACGAGACGGACTCCACGTGCACGCAGCCGGACCTCACAATCGGCGTGCCCTGCGGCGGGACGATCCCGGTCTGCAACCGCGGCACCACCCCGGCCCCGGCGGGAATCGCCATCCACCGGTATGCTTCCACCGCCAACCAGCTGCCGTCCTCCGCCCCGAGCCGGGTCCTGAACGCGTGCAACCCGACGGGCGGCACCCTCGCCTGCACGACGGCGCAGCCGATCGCCCCGGGTGAGTGCATCAGCGTGGCCGGCTGCACCGGCGTCACCGACGGGATGGAGCTCATCGTCAATCCCCCTGGCGCTATGCAGATCCCCGAGTGCCGGTGCGGGAACAACGGGAGCATCTATCAATCGGCCATGTGCGAGTCGCCCGCCTGCATCGCGACGGCGAGCGTGTCGCTGGTCAGGCCGGTCACCCTGTTCGTGGCGCTCGATCGATCCACCTCGATGCGGCAGACGCTGTCGGGGGTGGACGTGAGCGCGGATCGATGGATTCCGGCGACGAACGCGCTGAAGTCCTTCTTCCAGGATCCGGCGTCGGCCGGGCTCGGTGTCGCGTTCCGGTTCTGGCCGCTCGACAACCCGGGCCCGTGCAACGAGACCCCTTCCTGTCCGCCTGCCGGCGGCGGCGGCTGCGCGCTGCCGCTCGTCCCGTTCAACGGCGCCGCGGCCGACAGGTTGACCGAGGAGTCCGCGGCGATGGGGGATCAGCAAGAGATCAAGCTCATGCAGGCCTTCATCAACTTCCCGACGCCCAACGGCGAAACGCCGATGTACCCGGCGCTGGACGGCGCCACCACCTGGGCGAACAACTACAAGGACGCCCATCCCGAGGAGGAGGTCGCGGTCGTGTTCGTCACCGACGGCATCCCGTCGAGCTGCAACACCGTCCCCAACGCGATCGGAAACCTGGCGCGAAACGCCTTCGTGAACCACGGCGTCCGCGTGCACGCGGTGGGCTTCGGCAACTCGAACGCGGAGATCATCAACCTCATCGCGGACCAAGGCGGAGGACAGGCGTTCAACCTCAGCGCTGGCTCCAGCCTGGAAGGTACCCTCCTCAATGCGCTGCTCTCGATCCGCGGAGAGGCGCTGCCCTGTGACGTCACCGTCCCCATCGCGGGCGTCTCGGATCCAGCGTCGGTGTCCGTCGTCTACGAGAACGCCGCCGGCGTGGAGACGACGCTCACGCCCCGGGCCGGGGTCGGCAGCTGCGGCGCGGGGGGCTGGTACTTCGATTCCGGGAACACGAACGTGAAGCTCTGTCCGGCGACGTGCTCCACCGTCCGCGAGAACCCGGGCGGGAAGGTCCGGGCCGTCGTGCCGTGCACGACGACAAGCGTCACGGCGATGACCACGGCGTGGGAGCAGTACCACGGCGTCTGCCCGCCGGGGACCAAGACCCAGTGGGGATACCTCAGGTACAGGACGACGACCCCTGGCGACTCGAGCGTCGAGTTCTTCGTGAGAGCGGCGGATGATCCCGCCGACCTCGCCTCGGCGACGGTCAGGCTCGCCGCGACCGCCCACGCCACGCCGACCGACACCCGGATCTGCGATGAGGGCTCGATGCCGGCGTGCGCGATCGATCTCTTCGACGTGCTGCAAGAGCTGCCGGACGCTCGAACAGAGTACCTGGAGGTCCGGATGAGGCTCAATCCGACGAGCAGCGGAGGGGGCGGCGTTCAGGTGCAGGACTGGGAGATCACGTATTCATGTCCAGATACCGAATGAGCCGAAGCACCATGGTGGCCGCGCTGCTCTGCGCTGCGGGGGTGGTCGCGGCGTGCAGCGGAGATGACGATGCGTCGCGGCCGCGGCCCCCGTCGGCCTCGAGCGGCGCCGGCGCGGCCGGAGGCGGCGGCGGGGGCGCGGGCGGCGGGGGCGCCCCCCCGGGCGACTGCGGGAACGACGTCGCCGAGCAGGACGAGGCGTGCGACGGACCCGATCTCGGGGGCGCGACCTGCCAGAGCCTCGGGTTCGATAGCGGCGAGGTCCGGTGCAGCCCCGAGTGCACCCTCGACGCGTCGAGCTGCTCGGGCGTCGAGGTGTGCCAGGACGGGCGGGACAACGACGGAGACGACAGCATCGACTGCGGCGATCCGGAGTGTGAGGCGGCGTGCGCGGACATGTGCGCCGCGCCCGTGGCGCTCCCGGATCCCGGGACCGCGACCGGCAATACCTTCGGCCACGCGGCTGTCGAGGGCGACTGCTGGCCGGGGAGCCCGGGCGTCGCCTACACGTTCACGGCGACGACCACCGGGTTCCTCGACGTGGTGCTGACCCCACGAACGGACGCGCAGCTCGTCGCCGAGCTGCGCAGCGCCTGCGCCGACCCCTCGACGAGGGTGGGCGAGTGCGGCAGGCCCAGCGCCGGCGCGGGGATCGAGAACCGGCTGACCGTGCCCGTCCGCGAGGGCGATGCATTCTATGTGATCATCACGGGAGCCGACGCGAGCCAGACAGGGGCGTTCGACCTCGGCGTGCGAAGCCGACAGACCGTCTGCGGGGACAACATCCAGGATCCGACGGAGCAGTGCGACAACCCCCTCGATCAGCCGGGCGACGGCTGCAGCGATAGCTGCGAGCTCGAACCGACCGAGGTGGAGCCCAACGGCGAGATCGCCTCCGCCAACACCTACGACGCGCCGTTCTTCGCCGCGATCGATCCGGCCGACGACGTGGATGTCGTGCGCGTCACCGTGCCGAGCGGGCCGACGGTCCTCACCGCGGAGACCGCGGCTGTCACGAGCTCCGACTGCCTGACCGGCCGGCTCGACAGCGTCATCGAGATCCTCGATGGAAGCGGCCGGCTGATCGTGCGACGCGACCGCGGGGACAACGGCCTTTGTGCCCGTGCCGTCGCGCCGGCGCTCGCGGCGGGCGACTACTATGTTCGCGTCACGTCCGTGCTCGGCTCCGTGGCGGAGACGTTCCCGTACCGCCTCGACGTGACGCTCGTCCCCGAGATCTGCGGGGACGGCACGATGAGCGCCGGCGAGCAGTGCGACGACGGAAACACGGATCCCCTCGATGGATGCAGCGCCACCTGCCGCTTCGAGCTCCACGAGACGGAGCCCAACAACGCCCCCGCGCAGGCCAATGCGTATGCGGACCCGTGGCTCGCGGAGATCGCGCCGGCAGGCGACGTCGACGTGATCGCCGTGACCGTGCCAGGGCCGCGCTCGACGCTGCACGCGAACGTCATCGACAACGGCACCAACGCTTGCCAGCAGGGGCAGATCGATAGCTACATCGAGATCCTCGGGGAGGACGGGACCACCGTGCTCGCATCCGACGACGATGGAGGGGTCGGCAATTGCTCCTACGCCTCGCTCACCGACCTCGCCGCGGGCACGTACTATGTGAGGCTCCGCGCCGCGTCCCTCGTCCCCGACGCGACCTTCTTCTATCGATTGAATGTCACGCTCCTCTAGCCCGACCGGCGGAGGCCGCCGTCCGGCGGCGCCGCCGGTCGGCGGCGCGGACGACGCAGCGCGCCCTCCCGATCCCTCGAGGACGCTCTACCGCGCCGATCTCTCCGATCCGCGCCAGCGCGCCGCCCAGCCGCGGGAGGTCGTGCGGGGGCGCGCCGCGCGCCGCGCCGAGGCGACCTCCGACGTCACCCGCTTCCGGGGCGTGCTGCCGGCCACGCTCGCGGGCGCCGTCGCGACGGGCGCGGCTGCGCTGCTCTTCCCGCCGCCGGGCGGGCACGCGGCGCCGGGGCCGCTCTCGCTGCCCCACGCGCGCGCGCAGCTCGCGTGCGCGTCGTGCCACGCCGAACAGGCGCCCGCCGCGCCGCGGGAGGCCGCCGCGGCCCGGGAAGCCGCGCCCTCGCGCGGAGCCGCGGCAGGCGCGCGCATCGATCAGGCCTGCGTCGGGTGCCACGGCGCCCACGGCTCCACCCGCAGGAGCCACGGGCAGCTGCTCGCGAGCGGCGCGCTGAGCTGCGCCACCTGCCACCCCATCCACCGCGGCGATCAGGGCGTCGTGTTCGATCCAGCGAGGCCGCCGGTGCGCTTCGCGCCGGGCGCCGAGACCGAGCTCCCGAGGTCGGCCTTCCGCCCGGGCCAGCCGGCCACCGTGGCGATCGTCACGGCCGGGAGCTGCGCGCCGTGCCACGACCTCGCCGCGCCGCGGGATCCCATCGCGCGCTGCCTCGTCGCGGCGCAGGCGCCGCTCGGCGACGCCCGTCCGATCACCTGCTTCGACGAGCACCGCCCTGCCCTCCCCGAGGACGCCGCGACCGGCCGCGCAGGCGGCGGCACACGCCCCGCCGGCCGCAACGCCGGTCGCGCAGGCGGCGACACGAGCCCCGCCGGCGTCTGCAGCGGCCAGCACACCGAGGACCGCGCCCTCGCCTGGGACGCGGCGCGCGACGCCGCCGCGGCCTTGCCCGTCGTGAAGGCCGGCGCCACGCCCGGCGCGCCCGCCCTGCTCTGGATGGGCGCAGGCCTCGCCGCCGCCGCCCTCGCGTTCGCGGGCGCCCGCGGCGGCCAGGCGCTGCGCGCGCGCCGCGCGCGGCGAGCGGGGCGCGACGCCGGGGGCGAGGACGCGATGCTCCGCCCCGCGGCGCGCGTGCGCCTGCCCCGGATCGACACGACCACCTGCCTCGGCTGCTACGCGTGCGTCGACGCGTGCCCGTACGACGTGCTCGCCATCGAGAAGTACGTCGCGGTCGTGGCCCGCCCCGAGGCGTGCTGCGGCCTCACCCTGTGCGAGCAGCGCTGCCCCAACGGGTCGCTCACCATCGAGGGCGGCGCGCCGATCGCCGATCGCCCGCGCCTCGGCGACGACCTCGGCAGCCTCGACGTGCCAGGCCTGCACCTCGCCGGCGACGTCACCGGGCTCCCGCTCATCAAGAACGCCATCCACCAGGGCGCGCACGCCGCGACGCGCATCGCGGAGGACCTGCGGCAGGCCGGCCCGCGCGGCGCGAGCCGTCAGGAGCTCGATCTGATCATCGTGGGCGCGGGGCCCGCCGGGATCAGCGCCGCGCTGCGCGCCAAGGAGCTCGGCCTCTCGTTCGAGGTGATCGAGCAGGGCAGCGTGGCGCAGAGCATCCAGAGCTTCCCTCGCGGCAAGCTGGTCTTCGATCAGCCGCTCGACCTGCCGATGACCGGGAAGCTGTGGCTGAAGGAGTCGACCAAGGAGGAGCTGCTCTCCCACTGGCTCCGCGTCGTGCGCAAGGAGCGGCTCCCGATCCTGCAGGACACCCGCATGGTGTCGGTCGCCCGCGCGGCCGGCGCCCACGCGCCCGCCGTCGGCGCGGCGGCCGGCAGAGGCGCGCCCGCCGAGGCGCAGGCCACGGCCGGCTTCGTCGTCGTCACCGAGCCGCGCGAGGGCGGACCCCGCACCGAGCGCCATGCACGGCGCGTGCTGCTCGCCATCGGCCAGCGCGGCTCACCGCGCCGGCTTCCGTTCGAGCTACCCGCCGAGGTGGAAGGTCGGGTGTACTACCACCTCGCCGACGCCCGGAGCCTCGCCGGAAGTCGCGTGCTGATCGTCGGCCTCGGCGATGTCGCCATGGAAGCGGCGATCGCGCTGTCCCGCCAGCCGGCCACCGACGTCACCGTCGTCTACCGGGGCGCCGGGTTCCGCCGCGGGAAGACCCGAAACATCGAGGAGTTACGCAGGCTTGCGGCGGCGTCTCGCCTCTCGCTCCTGTTCGAGACCGACGTCTCCGCCCTCGCCGCAGATCGGGGCGGCGCGCTCGTGGCGACCCTCGCGTCGCCGTCGGGGGCCCGGACGCACCCCTGCGACGCCGTGCTCGTCCTGATCGGGAGCATCCCGCCGTGGAGCGCCCTCCGCGCCGCTGGTGTCCGGCCGACCGCGGAGCCCTCAGATCGTTCCGAGCTCGGCGACGTACAAGGGACCACGCCCGCGGTCCCCGCGCCGTGAGTCCATCGTAAGCTCGGGGAGCCCAGGCCGTTCTCTGGAGGAGCCATGAAGCCGACCCACGTCGCCCTGTTCTCCGCCCTCGGCATGATGTTCACGAGCCTCTCCGTCTACTCCCTGGCCCCGTCCGGGGGCGGGAGCTCCGTCACGGCGGTCCCGGAGGTGATCACCGAGCCGCCCCGCCAGGTCCCCGAGGTGACGGGCGGCGCCGTGGCGGCGGTCGATCCGAGCCGCTTCACCACCGGGTCGAGGCTGATGCTGGAGGGGCGCGTCGGTCACGCGCGCCTGCCTCGCTCGGCGCAGGAGACGTTCCTGATGTTCGAGGTCCGCGGCGACGGGTCGCCCGCGAGGTCGCAGGCGCAGGCGAACCTCTCGCTCGTCATCGATCGCTCCGGCTCGATGAAGGGCACCCGCCTCACCAACGCCGTCCAGGCGGCGACGACCGCCGTGAGCCGCTTGAACGACGGCGACGTCGTGTCGGTGGTCACCTTCGACACGAGGACCAGCGTGGTCGTACCGCCCACCACCGTCGGGCCGGAGACGCGCGGCCGCATCCTCGCGAGCGTCCGCGGCATCTCGCTCGGCGGCGACACGTGCATCTCGTGCGGCATCGAGGAGGGCCTCTCGCTGCTCGGTCAGACGAGCGCCGGCGTGAGCCGGATGCTCGTCCTCAGCGACGGCGACGCCAACCACGGGGTCCGCGACGTCCCCGGCTTCCGCGCGATGGCGCAGCGGGCGCGCGATCGCGGCGTCGCCATCACGACGATCGGGGTCGACGTCGATTACAACGAGAAGATCCTGTCGGCAATCGCGCTCGACTCGAACGGCCGGCACTACTTCGTCGAGAACGACGCCGCGCTCGCGCGCATCTTCGAGGCGGAGGCCGAGCAGCTCACGACGTCGGTCGCGAGCGGCGCGGAGCTCGCGATCGACCTCGCGCCCGGCGTGGAGCTCGACCGGGTCTTCGATCGCTCGTTCCGGCGGGCCGGCGGTCAGGTCATCGTGCCGCTCGGCGCGTTCGCGGCGGGGGAGGTGAAGACGGTCCTGCTCAAGGTGCGCCTCGGCGGCCTCGGCGGCCCCGGCGGCGACGCGCGCGGCGATTCCCCCATCGCCGACGTGGGCCTCACCTACCGGGACCTCGTCGCGAGGACCGACGCCCGGTGCGTGGGCAAGCTCGGCGTCGCGATCGCGGAGAGCGACGCCGACGCGAGCGAGCTCGACGCGCTCGTCGCGGGGCGCGCGCAGCGCAGCGAGACGGCGGCGGCGCTGAAGCAGGCCAACTTCCTGTTCGAGCAGGGGCGGCTCGACGAGGCGCGCAGCAAGCTCGACGCGCAGCAGCAGTCGCTCAAGAAGGCGGCCGACAAGGCGAAGCGCAGCGCCCCGGCGAACCGCGCGAAGGACGTGGCGTCCGATTTCGAGGGCCAGCTCGCCGCGCTGGAGCGGGCGGGCACGGACTTCGCCACACCGCCGGCGTTCGCCACGCCGCCGCCGGCCGCCGGCGCGGAGCCGGGCGGCTTCGCGCAGGCCCCGGCGGCAGCGGCGCCGCGGCCCGCCCCGGCGCAGTCCCGCCAGGGCAAGAGCGCCGTCCGCCGCAACGAGGCGGAGGCCTTCGATCTGGCGCGCTGACGCGCGGCGCTCGGCGCGAGCGACGCGGACGGCGCGCTCCGGCCCCTGCCCCGCGGCGACGCGGGGCGTTGACACGCGTCGGGCTTTCGGGTTTTGACTCCCGGCGGTGGGCGTTCGACCTAGGGCGAGCCGGCCGGGAAACCGCCGGACGGGTGGCGACGGCGCGCAGGGCTCGCCGCCGCGCGAGCCGCCGTCGACCCGGAAGGCGACCCCCGCGCGGCGCTCGCGCGGCGCGGGGCAGCGCTCGCCGGCGTCGCGGCGCCCTGTCCAGCCCCGGGCCGGGCGCGGGCGCGCGCTGCTCCTCGGGCTCGCGGGCGTGGTCATGGCGGCGTGCGCCGCGCTCCTCGCGCTGGTGTTCGGCTTCGGGCGCGCGAGGGCGCCGGACCGGGGGCGCGTCGTGGAGATCAACTGGCCGGGCGGGCTCGACGCGGGCGAGGCCGCCGCGCTCCTCGCGGCCGAGGGGCTCGTCGAGAGCGAGCGCGCCATGGCGCTCTACCTCGGCGCGACCGGCGGCACCGAGGCGTTCGTGCCGGGCCCTCACCTGCTCTTCGAGGGCGCGACGCCGCGGGAGCTGCGGCAGCTGCTCTCGCGCGCGGAGGGGCGCCCCACGGCGAAGCTCACGATCCCCGAGGGCTTCAGCCGCTTCGACATCGCCGCCCGGCTGGAGAAGCTGCGCATCGCCGGCCGGAAGACGTTCCTCGCGGCCACCACCGACGGCGCGTTCCTCGACGCGCTCGGCATCGAGCGCGGCGGCGCCGTGGGCGCGGAGAGCGCGGAGGGATACCTCTTCCCGGCGACGTACGAGCTCGCGCTGGACTCCGACGCGCGCGACGTGGCGCGGCGCCTCGTCGCCGAGTCCGACCGGCGGTGGAGCGCGCTCGCGGCGCAGAGCAAGGACGGGCTCGCGGCGCTCCAGGCGACGCTCGGCTGGGGTCGCCGCGAGGTGCTCACGCTGGCCTCCATCATCGAGAAGGAGGCGGTCGTCGAGGAGGAGCGGCCGCTCATCGCGAGCGTGTTCCTGAACCGGCTCCTCGATCCGAGCTTCCGCTCTCGCAAGCTGCAGTCCGACGCGACGGCGCTCTACGGCTGCGTCGCCTGGCCCGAGGAGGCGCCGTCGTGCGCCGAGTGGAGCGGCAAGCCCACGCCCGCCGTGGTGCGGGATCCGAAGAACCGCTACAGCACCTACGCGCACCCGGGGCTGCCGCCCGGGCCGATCGCCAACCCTGGGGCGCCGTCGATCGCGGCCGTGCTGGCGCCCGCGGCGACGAAGTACCTCTATTTCGTGGCCGCGGGCGGCGGTCGCCATCGCTTCAGCGAGAGCCTGGACGACCACAACGACGCCGTGCAAAAGCGCCGCGACGCGACGGCGCCCTAGGCGCGGGCGGCGCGACACGGCAGCTCTCCTGCGCGAGGCGGCGCCCTCGGGCACCGACGCGGAGCCGTCCAGAGCGAGCCGTCGAACGAGACGAGCCCGTCCAAGGGATAGCGCAGCTGCGCCCTCGGACGTGCTCATCCACGCGGTGCCCTTGCGTTCCGAGCCGCCGGGGACGAGAGAGAGCGCTGCGGCGCGGAATGGGGGGGACGTTTCATGGGACAGGCAGTCCGATTCCACGAGACCGGCAGACCGGAAGTCCTGCGCTGCGAAGACGCCGTCGTCGGCAGCCCGGGCCCCGGCCAAGCGCGGGTCCGGCACGTCGCGGTGGGGCTCAACTTCGCCGATACCTACTTTCGCGCCGGGGTCTATCCCGTCCCGCTTCCCAGCGGCATCGGGGTCGAGGCCTCCGGCGTGGTCGAGGCCGTCGGCGAGGGCGTCACGAACGTCGCGCCGGGCGACCGGGTGACGTACACCGGCTTCCTGGACACGCTCGGGGCATACTGCACCGAGCGGATCGTCCTCGCGGCGCCGCTGATCCGGCTGCCAGAGGGCATAGGCCACGAGACGGCCGCTGCGATGACCATGCGGGGCCTCACGTCGGCGTACCTGATGCGCCGCATCTGGCCGCTGAAGGCCGGCGACAGCATCCTGCTGCACGCGGCGGCGGGCGGCGTGGGCCTGATCGTCTCGCAATGGGCAAAGCTCCTCGGGCTCACGGTGATCGGCGCGGTGTCGACCGAGGCCAAGGGGGAGATCGCCCGCGCCCACGGCGCCGATCACATCCTCATTTATGGCCGCGGCGACGTGGCCAGGCGCGTGCGCGATCTGACGGGCGGGGCCGGCGTGACGGTCGCCTACGACGGCGTCGGCAAGGACACGTTCGCCGGCTCGCTCGGCTCGCTGAAGCGGCGCGGCCTGCTCGTGTGCCTGGGCGCGGCCTCGGGCCCGGTGCCGCCGCTCGACGTGGCGCTGCTGGGGGCCAAAGGGTCGGTGTTCGTCACCCGCCCGGCGCTCGCCGACTACATCGCCGATCCCGAGGAGAAGAGAGCGCTCGCAGGCGAGCTGTTCGACCACGTCGCCGCGGGGCGGATCCGGATCGAGATCAACCAGCGCTACAGGCTGGAGGACGCGGCGCAGGCGCACCGGGATCTCGAGTCGCGCAAGACGACGGGCTCGTCGATCTTCGTCGTGTAGCGCGTGCTGCGACCGCAGATCGCCGCGCCGACGCCAACGCATCCAGGAGGACCGGACATGACAAGCTCAGCAACCGCCGGCTCGGGCGCCGTCCGCGCGGTGACGCGCGGCTCCATCCAGGTCGAGCCGCTCACCTGCACCATCGGCGCCGAGCTCCGCGGCGTGAGCCTGGCCGACGCCGCGCGCGACGACGCGCTCTTCGCCGAGATCAAGGCGCTGCTGTTGAAGCACCGGGTCCTGTTCGTGCGCGACCAGGACATCACCCGCGCCGACCACGTCGCGTTCGCGAGGCGCTTCGGCGAGCTCGAGGACCACCCCGTCGTCGGCAGCGATCCCGATCATCCGGGGCTGGTTCGCATCTACAAGGACCTGAACAGCCCGCCGGAGCACTACGAGAACTCCTATCATTGCGACGCTACATGGCGCGAAGCGCCGCCGATGGGCTGCGTCCTGCGCTGCGTCGAGACACCGGACGTCGGCGGCGACACCATCTGGGTCAACATGGTCGAGGCGTACCGGCGACTGCCCGAGCACATCAAGCGCAGATCGCCGGGCTGCGCGCCAGGCACAGCACGGAGGCCACCTTCGGCGCCGCCCTGCCGATGGCGAAGCGCCACGCGCTCAAGGCCAGCTACCCCGACGCGGAGCACCCGGTGGTGCGCACCCACCCGGAGACCGGCGAAAAAGTCCTGTTCGTCAACAGCTTCACGACGCACTTCGTCAACTTCCACACGCCGGACAACGTCCGCGTCGGCCAGGACTTCGCGCCCGGGGCGAGCCACCTGCTGAGCTACCTGATCAGCCAGGCGGCGATCCCCGAGCTTCAGGTCCGCTTCCGCTGGAGGAAAAACAGCGTCGCGCTCTGGGACAACCGCTGCACCCAGCACTACGCGGTCCAGGATTACTGGCCTGCGGTGCGCAAGATGGAGCGCGCCGGGATCGTCGGCGACCAGCCCTACTGACCCGCCCTCGGATCCTCGAGAGATCGGGGCGTCGTTCCTCTCCTCGCCTCGGTCCTGGTCGCGCCGCGCCCCGCTTCCTGGATCTGCGCGCGCCGCGGTGTAGATTCGCGCGCCATCATGCGCCGTCCCGCTCCGTTCCTCCTCACGCTCTCCGCTCCCCTCGCCTTCGCGGCCGCTACCGCCGGCTGCTCGCCCCGCACCGCGCCCCCGGCCGAAGTGACGCAGGCCGCCTCCGCGACCGCCGCTCCGTCCGCTCCCCCCGACCCCGCCGCCTCGGCCTCGAGCGCTGCTCCCACCGCCAGCGCCGCGCCCGCCGCCAGCGCAGCGCCCGCCGCCGAGACGACGGTCGCCGCCGCCAGCGCCGCGCCCGCCGCCAGCGCCGCGCCCGATGCGGCGGCGCCAGCCGACGCCGGGCCGCTCCCGAAGGTCAAGGTCGCCAACATCGGCATGCACATCGGCGGCGGCCCGCACGACGACTTCACCAAGGAGCCGATCAAGCGCTCGGTCGCGCCCCACTTCGACGAGCTCCGCCGCTGCTTCGCGCTCGCCGAGGACCCGACCAAGGGCGGCGACTTCGGCATCGATCTCCGCATCGAGAAGGACGGCGGCAAGGCCGAGGTGCGCAAGCCGCGGACGGCGCTCAAGGGCCAGGCGTTCACGAAGTGCGTGGTCGGCGTCTTCGAGCAGATCGACTTCCTGAAGCCGAGGCGAGGCGCCACCGTGGTGAGCTACTCGCTCCGGTTCACCCCGTGACAGGGCCTCAGCTCACCCGTGGCGCCCGAGGTTCGGCAGCGACCCGCGCGAGGCCTCGACCGCCGTCTCGCCGGCGCGGTCGAGCGCGTACTTGAAGAGGATCGGGCCGAACACCTCGTTCAGCGCCACGCACCCGACGACGAGCGCGCGGAAGCCGGCGCCGAGGCTCGGGAACGCGCGCTCGATGGTCAGGCTGATCCCGAGCGTCAGCCCGGCCTGCGAGACCAGCCCGCACCACGACCACCTCCGCAAGAGCGGCGGATCGTCCGCCAGCCGGTTGCCGATGCGGTTCGCGACCCACGTCACCAGGGCGCGCGAGACGCCGAAGAGCAGCGCGACAGGCCACATCTGCCGCAAGAGGGGCAGGTCGAGGTGCGCGCCGGCCGTCGCGAAGAACAGCACGAACACCACGCTCGCGGCGTCCTCGACCGCGTGCACCAGCTTCTCGCCCTGCTTCGACAGGTTCGCGACGACGAAGCCGGCCACCACGAACACGAGCAGCGCGTCGAAGCGGAGGTACCGCAGCACCTCCGTCGCGCCGAAGCCGAGCGCCACGAACACGAGGATGAGCTGGCGGCCGATGAGCCGCATGTAGGCCGCGAGCGCGAGGCCGAGCGTCGTGCCGATCGAGATGCTCCCCAGGATCTCGCGGCCGAGCAGCTCGATCTCGTGCATCGACATCGTCGCGCCCGGCTCGATGAGCGGCCGCACCGTGGAGAGCGCGACCGCCGTCACGACGATGACGATGATGTCCGACGTCATCACGAACGCGAGCGTGTGCATCGCGACGGGGCCGGTCGCGCGCGTCTGGGAGAGGATCCCGAGCACGGCCGAGGGGCTGCGGGTCACCGCGATGACGCCCCACAGGACGGCCACGCCGAACGCCGCCGTGGTCGAGAGCTCGGCCGCGAACGGCACCAGCGAGCGCGCCGCGTAGAAGACGCCCGTCATCACCACGAAGACGAGCGCCGTCTGGACGAGGTTGTGCAGGAGGATGCTCTTCAGGCTCTTCTTGACGATGTCGATCCGCAGCTCGGCGCCGCCCGCGAGCGCGATGAGCGCCAGCGCCAGCGCGTTGACCCGCGAGATCTCCTCCACGGCGTGGTGGTCGACGAGCTTCAAGACGTGCGGGCCGGCGACGATGCCCGCGAAGATGTAGCCCGAGATGTGCGGCAGGCGGAGCGGCTCGACGAGCTCGCTCGCGAGCGTGCCCGCGAGCAGGAGGAAGCCGATCGAAGCGACCGCCCCTGCGGGCCCGTGCTCGTGAGGGACCGCGCGCGTCGTGGCGTAGAGCAGCCCGAACAGGATCACGAGCGCGACGGCGTGGGTGAGGTGGTTCAGCGGCCCCTTGGGGGCCGACCCGTGGTGGCGCGCGGAGGGCGCGCCCTGCTGCTCGGCGGGCGCGACCGGATCGGCCGGCGCGGCCGATCCGGCGGGCGAGGCGGGCTCGACGTCAGGGAGTGCTGCGGCGCTCACGGTGACACCTCTTCATTCCTCATCCCTCCCCCACGCGGCGCCGCGGGCGACGGCGGGCCGCCTCCCTCGCCGGGCGCGGCGCCGCGCCCGGCGCGGGCCAGGCCGCGGCCGAAGAAGAGCGACTCCCGCTCGGGCGCGGCGAGCTCGCCGGCCTTGCGGAGCGTGGCGCGAAGCGCCTGCGGCCCGACGAGCTCGCCGAACACGGCCGCGGCCGTCGCGGCGAAGAGGACGGTGTGCCCGACCGGGCCCGGAAAGCGCAGCGCGAAGGCGAGGCCGACGCTCATCGCCACCGCGCCGGACGAGAGCAGCCCGAGGCCGAGCCACGGCGACGTCTCGCGCGCGTCGGGCGACACGACGCGGAAGACGAGCCCGGTCGCGAGCTTGCCCACGAGCCTCGCCCCGAGCGCGATCGCCACGATCCAGGGCAGGAACGGCGCCGCCTTCGGGTTCACGTGCGCGCCCGCGAGCAGGAGCGCCGGCAGGATGACCGGCCGCTCGGTCGGCGCGACCATGGCGACGATCTCGTCGCGGTGCCGCGACAAGGCGGCGATCGTCACGCCCATCGCGAACGCCGCGAACAGCGGCGACAGGCCGACCCGGGCGCTCGTGCCCATCGTCAACAGCGAGGCCCCGAGCAGCACGCCCCAGCTCTGGATGAGGCGGAAATCGCTCCCGAGGAGCACGACCGCGATGAGCCCGAGCACCACGCCGATGAGCGCCGTCACGACCGTCCACCCCCAGAACGGGATCGGCCACTGGGCCGTCGCCTGCGGGACGAGCGCGAACGCGCCGCCCATCATGAGCAGCGGGCCGAGATCGTCGCAGTCGGCGATGTCGGCGATGAGGTCCGAGAGCTTGCCGCTCGCGCTGTATCGCTGCGTGACCCACAGCACCGCGTGCCGCGTCGTCTCGGCGGAGACGGCGCCCACGCCCGCCGCGAGCAGCACGCGGTCGCCGCGATCGAGCGAGGGAGCGACGTGGGCCGCCGCGAACCAGACCGCGGCGGCCACCGCGCCGCCGGTCAGGAGGCTCATGAGCACGCAGAGCGCCATCCGGGACGGCCGCACGCGGCGGCTGCCGACGAAGCCGAAGTCGAGGCCGACGACCACCGCGAGCCAGCCGAGCGCGACGCCCGCCACGGGCTCGAACGCGGCGAGCGACGAGGGCTCGAGCAGCCCGAGCGCCGAGGGCCCGAGCACGAAGCCGAGCACGACGTACTCGGCGCCGGAAGGGAGGCCGATGCCCCGGAGCACGCGGCCGCTGACGAGCGAGCTGCCGAGGTACGACAGCACGAGGAGCCCCATCAGGAGCCATACGGCGTTCACGAGGCGGCGCTCCGGTCGATCGGCGCGGGCGCGGGCGCGGGCGCGGCGCGCCGCGCGCCGACGGAGGACGCCGGCGCACGCCCGAGCGGGATGTCCGCGGCGACGAGGGCCTGCGCCACCGCGGTGAGCCAGCGGCTGCGCACGTCGTCGCCGTCGCAGGCCATCGTGGCCCGGAAATGAGCGCCCCCCTCGTCGATCGCGACGAGCGCGGCGCGGGCGCGGCTGCCGAGGCCCGAGCCCGTCTTCAGGAGCAGCTCGCGCACCCGATCGAGATCGGCGGCGGGGTCGACGCTGATCTCGACGGCCACGACCGGAGGGCGGCCGCGGATGCGCGTCGGGTGGAACAGGCTGAGCAGGTGCGGCACGCGCACGACGCAGCCGTCCTCGTCCTCGAGGCGCGCCTCGAACAGCGTCAGCTCGCGGACCCGCCCGGCGCGGCCGCCCACGTCGGCGATATCGCCGACGCGCAGGCGCCGCCCGTAGATGACCGAGAGGCCGACGGCCGCCGACGCGATGAGCGGCGTGCTGGCGAGCCCGGCCGCCGCGAGCACGACGAAGCCGATCCGCGTGAACGCCCCCTCGTCGGTGCCGGTGATGAGCGGGGCCGCGAGGAGCAGCGCGGCCACGAGGATGCCGAAGCGGACAAGGACGCCGGTGGCGACCGCGAGATCGGACGGGAGCCACCCCAGCGACGTCTCACCCCGGCCCACGCTCCCGAAGAACAGCCCCACGAAGCGGATGAGGACGATGACCGCGAGCGTCGCGAGGATCGCGAGCACGAGCACCGGGACGCTCCGCGCGATGCGCCCCATGAGCTCCGACATGGGCGCGAGCACGAAGCCGGTGAGCTTCTCGCTGGTGCCGCGCGTGGAGGCGAACAAGGAGAGGGCGAAGAGGATCCAGATGTAGGCGATGCCCAGCCGAACGAGGACGCCGGCGGCGCCGAGCGCGACCGAGAGCGCGCCCTGGGACGCGGCGGGCCGGAGCATCTCGATGCCGCGGACGTGCAGCGCCGGGAGCCGCTCCGGGTGCTCGGCGACCCAGGCGCGCCCTCGCTCGACGAGCTCGCCGACCTTGCGGAGCAGGAGCAGCGCGATCAGCCCCGAGAAGACGAGCAGCGAGAACGAGAAGACGCTCGTCGCGAGGCGGCTCCTGCTGTGCTCCTTGGCGAGGACGTCGCGCACCGTGCCGGCGACCGCGGCGGCGTGGGCCGCGACCGTGGTGTGGCCTGCCGCCGCCGCGTCCTCGGGGCCGAGGTGGACGAGCGGGCGGTCGCCGACGTAGACGACCGCCACGCCGTCCTGCTCGTCGACGCGGACCTCGGGGACCGCCTTCTCCTGGGCGGCGCGCTCCAGCACGCGCGCCGCCTCACGGGCGCGCTCCGGAGGAGAGAGGCTGCCCCGGTGCACGCGGAGGGCGAAGACCGTCCTGCCGAGCAGCTCGACACGCGCCTCGGGCTGCTCGACCACGGGAGGCGAAGGCTGGGGGTCGGGAGCCGCCGGCTCGCCCTGGTCAGGGGCGGGGGCCGGCGGCCCGACCGACGCGGACGCCGGCGCGACCGGCGCAGGCGGCCGCGCGGGAGGCCGCGCGACCGGGGCGGGCGCCAGCACGACCTGCGCAGACGCCGGAGGGGCCTCCGCGGGCGGTGGCAAGACCTGTACGAGCGGCGGCTGGACCGAAGAATCCGGCGGGGGCGCGAGCTGCGAGGGCACGGGCGCGGCCTGCGACGGCGCGGACGCGGCCTGCGACGGCGCAGACGCGGCCTGCGCCGCCGCGGACGCGGCCTGCGCCGACGCGGCCCGCGACGGCGCGGACGCGGCCTGCGACGGCGCGGACGCGGCCTGCGACGGCGCGGCCTGCGCCGGCCCGGCGAAAACAGCGCCAGCGGGAGCGAGGAGGCCGGCAAGCGCGACCAGGAGCGCGGAGAACAGCCGCTGCACCCAGGCACTCTCGGCCGGAGGCAGGCCGCCGGTCAAGCGGCGCAGGACGCGAAACGGCCTCGGCAGGCAGCCCGCGAGCCACGCGTCGTCGCTTCCAGGCGATCACGCGCGCTCGAGTCCGCCCGGAATCCTCGATCCCCGCGCTCGCTCGACGATCGATCGCCTTGCCGCCGAGGCACGGCGCTGGCAGGGCGCCCGCGTGGCAAGGACCAACAGATCGGTGGCCCCGTCGCTGCTCGTCGGCGACATCGGAGGCACCAACACCCGGCTCGCGCTCTACGCCGGCTCCGGCGGCCGCCCCCTCTCCGAGGCCGTCTTCCGCAGCCGCGACCACGCGAGCTTCGAGGAGATCGCCCTCCCGTTCCTCGTGCGTAGCGACGCCCCTCACCCCGCCGTCGCCGTGCTCGGCGTCGCGGGCCCCATCAAGGACCAGGTCGCCACCGTCACGAACCTGCCCTGGCGCCTCGCGGAGCGCGAGCTGTCGCGCCGGCTCAAGATCGCGCGCGTGCTCCTGGTGAACGACCTCGTCGTCGGCGCCACGGGCTGCCTGCACGTCGCCCGCGCGTCCATCGAGCCGCTCACGGAGCGCAGGCCGCGGCCGAAGGGGAACAACGTGGCCGTCATCGCCGCCGGCACGGGGCTCGGCGAGGCCCGGCTCCTCTGGAATGGCGCCCGCCACGTCACGCTCCCGACCGAGGGAGGTCACGCCGACTTTGCCGCGCGCTCCGCGGTCGAGGCCGAGCTGTGGCAGTTCCTCGCCGAGCGCCACCCGGACCACGTGAGCTACGAGCGGGTCCTCTCGGGCGACGGGCTCGGCGCCCTCTTCGACTTCTTCGCCCGCGCCGCCCGCGTGCCGCGCGCGATCGAGCGCCGCCTCGCCGAGGGCGACCGCAACGCGGCGATCGCCGAGCTCGGGCTCGCCCGCGCGTTCCGGCCCGCCGCGCGCGCGGTCGACCTGTTCGTCGAGATCTACGGCGCCGAGGCCGGCAACCTCGCCCTGCGCGAGCTCGCGCTCGGCGGGGTCTTCGTCCTCGGGAACATCGCGAGGAACCTCGTCCCCCAGCGGCGCGAGCTGTTCATGAAGTCCTTCGTGAAGAAGGGGCGCCTCACGCCGCTCCTCGAGGAGGTGCCCGTCGCGGTGGTCACCGATCCCCTGGTCGGCGTTCGGGGCGCGCTCGCCGTCGCCAGAGACCTCGCCGCCGCGGAGCAGCCCCGGGCCCGCCCGGCGGCCCGGAGGTCCTGACGCCCCGTGTCCTCGTGCCCACGACGGAGGGTTGGAGTCGCGCGCGCGACTCCATGCCTCCGATCGAGTCGGCGCCGGCGGTCCATGGCGGATGAGCGCCAGTTCGCCCCGAGGTGCCGAGAGGCCATATCGCGCGGCGCCGCGTCGTGGCAGGCAGGCTCCGAGCAGGAGCGGACGAGCTCCTCGCGCTCGGCCTCACGCTTGGCCCCAGGCTTGGCCTCTGGCTTGAATCGAGCGGCCGCGCGCGGCCTCGCGGCGTTGACACGTTGGTGCCATGGTGCTTTAAGACCGACACACCTGACGCTCGTACAGTCGGGGGAAAGAGAAAAGAAGGTCACGTCATGGCAACTTCGGTCGTTCTACCTGATGGGAAGGTCCTCGCGCTCGAGGATGGCAACACGGCGTTCGACGCCGCCCGGGCCATCTCGCCGAGGCTCGCCGAGGTCGTCGTCGTCGCGCGCGTCGACGGGGAGATCCAGGACCTCCGCGTGCCCCTCCGGGACGGCGCGAAGCTGGAGTTGCTGAAGGCCGATACGCCCGAGGGCAGGGACACGATCAACCACTCGGCCGAGCACCTCATGGCGACGGCCGTGCTGCGGCTGTTCCCGGGCGCCAAGGTCACGATGGGCCCGAAGAGCCATGGTGACGAGTTCTATTACGACTTCGACATTGCCGGCCGAACCTTCACCCCTTCCGACCTCGAGATGATCGAGGCCGAGGTGAAGAAGCTCATCGCGGAGAAGATCAAGTTCGAGTGGCAGCTCGTCGCCAAGAACAACGCGCTGGACGTCTTCGAGGGGTACGGGCAGAAGAACGAATACAAGACGGAGATCCTGTCCTGGATCCCCGATGACAGCGTGTCGATCTACCGCTGCGGCGAGTTCGTGGATATCTGCCGCGGCCCGCACCTGCCCCACGCGGGGTTCATCAAGGGGTTCAAGATCACGTCGTCCTCGGCGGCCTACTGGCGCGCCGACGCCACGAAGCAGTCGCTCCAGCGCGTGCGCGGCGTGGCCTTCCCCAACAAGGACGACCTCGACAAGTACGTGCGCCGCCTGGAGGAGGCGAAGAAGCGCGACCACAGGACGCTCGGGCGGGATCTCGAGCTCTACCTCGTCTCCGAGCGCTACGACACCCACGCGTACTCCGAGAAGGACGAGATCGACCTCTACGTCGGCGTGGACGCGGAGGCGCCCCTCGACCGCGCGCTCGTGGAGCACACCCTCGGCGCCGCGGCCTCGGCGTTCCCGGGGCGGACCCTCCGGCGAACGGTGAAGTTCGGCGAGGCGCCGAAGGCGCCTCCGGGCGGCGCGGGCGGCGGCGACGAGGCGCGCCCGCGCCTGCACGTCCGGCTCCGCGGCGCGGCGGCGCAGGAGTCGAAGAGCGCCTTCAGGGCCGCGGTGAGCGCCCGGAAGGACGCCGACGTCGAGGTGCACTTCGAGCCGCACTTCGTCGAGGAGATCGGGGCCGGCCTCGTCATGTGGCTCCCGAAGGGCGGGCTCCTGCGCACCATCATCGAGGACCAGTGGCGCAAGATGCACCTCGAGGAGGGCTACGACATCGTCTACTCGCCGCACATCGCCAAGGCGGACCTGTGGAAGACCTCGGGCCACTGGGACTTCTACCGGGAGGGGATGTTCTCCCCCATGTCGGTCGACGGCCACGATTACTGCTGCAAGCCGATGAATTGCCCGTTTCACATCCTCATGGTCAAGAGCCGGACGCGGAGCTACCGCGAGTTCCCGATGCGCCTCGCGGAGCTCGGGACCGTGTACCGGTACGAGGCCGCGGGCGTCATGCACGGCCTGATGCGCGTGCGGGGGTTCACCCAGGACGACGCGCACCTGTTCTGCCGCGCGGACCAGGTCGAGCAGGAGATCCACCGCGTGCTCCGCTTCATCCTGAAGATGCTCCGCACGTTCGGGTTCGAGCAGTTCGACATCAACCTCTCGACACGACCGGAGAAGTACGTCGGCGGCCTGGAGGACTGGGCCAAGGCCGAAAGCACCCTCGCGGGGGCCCTCCAGGCCCTCGGCCTCGAGTACACGGTGGACCCGGGCGGCGGAGCGTTCTACGGGCCGAAGATCGATATCAAGCTGGTCGATGCGCTCGACCGCAGGTGGCAGTGCTCGACGCTCCAGTACGACTTCAACAACCCCGAGCGCTTCACCCTCGGGTTCGTGAACGCCAAGGGAGAGCTCGAGCAGCCGATCATGCTCCACCGGGCGCTCCTCGGCTCGATCGAGCGGTTCATCGGCGTGCTCCTGGAGCACCACGCGGGCGCCCTGCCGGCGTGGCTCTCACCGGAGCAGGCGCGCGTCGTCACGGTGTCGGACAAGCACAACGACCACGCCGAGCAGGTCACCCAGGCGCTGCGCGCTCACGGCATCCGGGCGAGCTTCGTCCGGAGCTCGGAGAAGCTCGGCGCGAAGATCCGCGAAGCGCAGGTCGAGAAGATCCCGCATATGCTCGTCATCGGGGACAAGGAGGTCGAGGCGAAGGGCGCCACCGTCCGGCTGCGTGACGGGAGCGACCGCGGCTTCATGAAGACCGAGGCGCTCGCCGAGTTCTTGCGCGAGCAGTGCGCGATCCCCGTCGTGACGTGACGTTCACCCGGCCTGCGCGGCGGCGGCGTCGAGCAGCCAGACGAGCCGCCCGGGCCCGCCGCGCACGACCCGCGCCGGCACCTCGTCGGCCGGGCCGGGCCGCTTCGCCTGCGCCACGACCCCGCGCTTGCCCGCCCCGCGGGCCAGGAGCAGCTTCAGCCGCGCCTCCTGGATCACCGGCGCCGTCAGCGTGAGCCGCGGCTCCAGCCCCTTGTCCGGCTGCGCCGGGATCGCGGCGACCAGGCGGTCCTCGATGCCCGCCGCCCCCGTCCCGGGGAACAGCGAGGCCGTGTGCGCGTCGTCGCCGATCCCGAGCGTCATCACGTCGAAGGAGACCGCCGACGCGACCCCGAACCGCGCCCGCAGGAGCCGCCCGTACCGCGCCGCGGCCCCGGCGAGGTCCGGCGACTCGCCCTCCATGCGGAAGAAGCGCTCCTCCGGGATGGGGGCCGCCGCCAGATCCCGGCGCGCTGCGCCGTAGTTCGAGCGGGGGTGATCGGGCGCGACCGCGCGCTCGTCCACCCAGAACCACTCGGTCTGCGCCCACGGGAGCGAGAGCGCCGCGAGCCGCTGGTACGCCTCCGAGGGCGTGCTCCCGCCCGACAGCGCGACGCGCGCGACGCCGCGCGCGTCGACGGCCGCCGCGATGGCGCGCGCGATGAGCTCCGCCCCGAGCCGCGAGAGCTCCGCCGCGTCCGCCGCGACGAGGGTCTCCTCACCACCGTTCATCTCGGTCCTCCTGTCGGCCCTCGTCAAAGGGCGCTCCACTTCGCCGCGGCGAGCACCGCCTCGCGCAGCAGCCGATCGCCCTCCAGCGAGTCGATCGTCTTCGCCAGCACCCACGTCTCGTCCCGGTAGCCGAGCGGGTGCAGGTGCTCTGCCGACCGCGCCCCCTCCATGGTCCAACGCACCGTGCCGGGCGCCTTGTCGAGCCGCACGCAGCCGAGCGTCAGCGGCTCGCCGCGCAGCGACGTCCACAGGCGCACGCCGTCGAGCCGCCGCCACGCCTGCGCGTCCGCCGGCGCCGGCGGCCCGTCGATCAGCGCGATCTCGATCGGCGCGCCATCGGCGCCGCGGGCGCGGCCGACCACGCCGCCGCCGGGCTGCGTGGGCCCCCGCGACTCGAACGTCCAGCCTAGCCGCGAGCCCATCCAGCCGAGGAACAGCGCCGCCGGATCCGGCTTCGCCCCCGCGCTGCGCGCGATCTCCACCCGCCGGATCGCCCGGCACGCCTCCGGCATGTCGTCGAAGAACCGGGCCACGAGCTCGCGGAACGAGAACGTCCGCACGAACGCCCGGTCCGCGAGCGGCGCCCTCGTCCCGCGCGCGACCTCCGCGATGCGCTCGATGCACGTCTCGGCCGAGTCGAACACCAGCCGATCGCAGATCGGCGCGAGCGCGTCGCCGAGCACGTTCGGCGCGCCAGGCGCGAGCTCGACGATCACGGCCACGTCGGAGATCGTGAGCGCGCTCACGACCGAAGCGACGCGCTCGGCCGCGGCCACCCCGAACGTGAGCTCCACGCGGTCGTAGCAGATCGGCACCTCGCCGGCGCGGCGGCACGTGGCCGACCAGTCGGCCTGGACGCTCAGCGGGTCGAGCCGGTCGTCGAGCGTGATGAGCAGGGTGCGCCCCGCGTGCGTCTCGGCGAGGTCCTCGGCCTGCTCCTTCAGGCGCTCGACCTCGGCGCGGCTGCCCACCGCGACGAAGTTCATCGTCGACGCGCGCGTCTTCGGGGCCGGCTCCGCCCGCGACTCGTCCGGCGCCGACCAGAACTCGGCGAGCTCCGACTCGACCCGCTTGATGATCTCGGCGACCGCGCTCACGGCCGCCTCCACGCCCGCTCGGGCGCCTTCCCCCCGTCGCCCGCCCCGCACACTGCGCGCACGTCATCCGACGACGGCTCGACGAGGGCGTCGGCCTCCGGCGGGCCCCAGCTGCCCGCGGCGTAGCGCGCGATCGGCGCGCTCTGCGTCCGCCACCCCTCGAAGATCGGATCGACGAAGCCCCACTGCGCCTCGACCTCGTCGGCGCGCGTGAACAGCGTGGCGTCGCCGCGCAACGCGTCGAGCAGGAGCCGCTCGTACGCCTCGGGCGTGCTGGAGCCGAACGCGGCGCCGTACCGGAAATCCATCGTGACGCCGCGGATCGCGATGCCGCCGCCCGGGATCTTCGCCGCGAAGCGGAGCGAGATGCCCTCGTCGGGCTGGAGGCGCATCACGAGCGCGTTCGGCTCCTCGGTCGCGCCGGGGGCGCCCTTGAACAGGCCGTGCGGGAGCGGCTTGAAGTGCAGCACCACCTCGGCCACCCGCTTCGCCAGCCGCTTGCCGGCGCGCAGGTAGAACGGCACCCCGCCCCAGCGCCAGCTGTCCAGGTGGAGCTTCATCGCGACGTAGGTCTCCGTCGTCGAGTCCTTCGCGACGTCCGGCTCCTCCGTGTAGCCGGGCACCTTCTCGCCGCGCACCATGCCGGGCGCATACTGCCCGCGCACCGTCGACGACAGCGCGTCCGGGCCCGCGATCGGCCGCAGCGTGCGGAGCACCTTCACCTTCTCGTCGCGCACCGCGTCCGCGTCCCACGACGACGGCGGCTCCATCGCGACCAGCGTGAGCAGCTGGAGCGCGTGGTTCTGCACGATGTCCCGCGTGATGCCGACCTTCTCGTAGAACTTGCCGCGGCCCTCGACGCCGATCTCCTCGGCCACGGTGATCTGCACGTGATCGACGTGCTGGCGCGACCAGAGCGGCTCGAAGATCGTGTTGCCGAACCGCAGGACGAGGAGGTTCTGGACGGTCTCCTTCCCGAGGTAGTGGTCGATCCGGTAGATCTGCGACTCCGCGAGGTGGGCGAGCAGGTCGCGGTTGAGGGCGCGGGCGCTCTCCAGGTCCTCGCCGAACGGCTTCTCGACGACGACGTGCTGGAACGGCGCGTCCTTCTCGTGCGACGGCGGCGCGACGAGGTTCGCCGCGCGCAGGCCGCGCACGATGGGCGCGAACTGGTCGGGGGCGACGGCCAGGTAGAAGACCCGGTTCTTGCGGGTGCCGCGCTCGGCGTCGAGCCGCTCGAGCTCCGCGGCGAGCCGGGTGTAGGTCTCGGCCTCGTCGAACGCCCCCTGGACGTAGCTGATGCCCTTCTCGAGCTCGCTCCAGGTCGCCTCCTCGAGCGGGCGCCGCGAGTACTTCCCGACGGCCTCGCGCATCTCCTTCGCGAAATCCGGCTTCGGGCGCCGCGCCACGCCGACGACGGCGAAGCCGCCGGTGAGGAGCCGGCTGAGCGTCAGGTTGTAGACCGCGGGCAGCAGCTTGCGCCGCGTCAGGTCGCCCGAGGCGCCAAAGATGACGAGCGCGGCCGGCGAGGCGGTGCGCTCCTCGGGCATCCCTTCGCGAAGCGGGTTCTTCTCGGCTTGGGTCATGGTGGGTGAGCTCCGGTCGGTGACGACGACGGGCACGATGCTCGCGCGCCTCCGCGGCGTAGGGTAGTCCGGATCGCACGCGCGGGCGCGGAACGATGCGAGAACGATGCCGGAGGTCGCGCGACGAGCGCGACGAGCGCGACGAGCGCGACGACGACCTCGCGCGGGCGTGCCGGCGGAGCGCGCCCGCCGAGTGTGCCCGCGCAGCCCCGCCGCCCGCGCCGAGCGTGCCCGCCGGCTCGCGGCGCCCTTCCATCCGATCGCGACCGGTACTAGGCTGCTCCGCGCGATGGCCGCGCCGGTGCTCCCGCGAATCCGCGTCCCCCACCCCCACGTGCGAAGCGATAGCCAGGTGCTCGCCGGGAGCCCCCACGTCCTCGGGTCGCGCGTCCCGGTCCGGCGGCTCTGGGCGTGGCACCGCGGCGGCGCGTCGGTGGAGACGCTGCTCAAGCGGTACCCGAACCTCGGGCCCGCGCGCGTGCTCGACGCGCTCGCGTTCGCGTACGACAACCAGGACCTCATCGAGGCCGACATCGCGCGCGAGCAGCTGCTCTTCAAGAAGCAGGGCGGGCCCACGGTCGGCGCGCGCCCGCTCGCTCAGCTGAACCTCCCCTTCGACGAGGACGACGAGTGAGCGGCGCCCGAGAGGGCGCGGCGGGCAAGGGACGGGGCGCTCGAAGCGCGGCACGCCGCGCGTGAGACGCCGCGGGCGAGATGCCGCGCGCGCCATGGGAAGCCCCTCGGGCGATATATATATGTGAAACGCCTCGCGCCACCTGCGATGCAGACCGCCGTCCCCGCGCGATGAGCTCAGCTTGATTCTTTACAGCCATCCTGACTTGGGGCAATGAGGGCCGTCCGTCGCTGGAGCCCGCGGTGCGGGGCTGCTCGGCATTACGAGTGACCGTCGCGCAAGATCGCGGCTGTCCCAGCTTTCAAGGTCGCGGCTGCTGGTGTAGGGTCCGCGCTCCATGGGGTACCGATCGAGGTGCCGGAGGGATTCTGAGATGAGCGTCAATCGATGGAAGTTGTTTGCGATGCCCGTGGCCCTTCTCGGCCTGGCTTCGCCTCTCCTCGTGAACTGCGGCGGCAAGGGGATCCCTGGCGCGGACAGCCTTCCCGGCCCCGCCGGTGACCTGGCGTCGGCCGCGGGCGGCTGCGACGAGATGAAGAACGGCGGCATCGCGAACCTGAAGTTCGACGGCGGCGCCGAGGTCGAGGGCAAGATCAAGGGCTTCCTCGAGGCGGCTGCGTCGCTCGACAAGCTCACCGTCGCCATGGAGGCGGACCTCATCGCCTCGTGCGGCAAGCTCGGCAAGGACCTCGGCATGAGCGAGGCGGAGCTCAAGGCCGACGCAGGCGGCGGCAAGGGCGCCGAGAAGGTCTGCGGCGCGGTCTCGGCCAAGGTGAACGCCGCCGTGAAGGCGAACGCCGAGGCGAAGATCACCGTCCAGATCGATCCGCCGAAGTGCTACGCCGACATCACCGCCATGCAGAAGTGCCTCGGCGACTGCGGGTCGCCGGTGCAGCCCGGCAAGCTCGAGGCGAGCTGTGAGGGCGGCGAGATCAGCGGCAAGTGCGACGCCGAGTGCAAGGGCAAGTGCAGCGTCGAGGCCGGCGCGGCGTGCACCGGCACCTGCAACGCGAGCTGCTCGGGCAAGTGCGACGTCGGCTTCAAGGGCACCTGCGGCGGCAAGTGCGACGGCAAGTGCGACGGCAAGGACTCGAAGGGCGCGGCGTGCGCCGGCACCTGCGAGGGCAAGTGCGACGCCAAGGCCGAGGGCTCCTGCTCGGGCACCTGCGAGGGCAGCTGCTCCGGCTCCTGCGAGGTCAAGGCCGCGGCGAAGTGCTCGGGCTCCTGCTCGGGCGGCTGCAGCGCCGAGATCAAGGAGCCGAAGTGCTCGGGCGAGTTCAAGCCCCCGAGCGTCGACCCGAGCTGCCAGATGCAGTGCACGGCGAAGACCGCGGGCGAGGCGAAGTGCGATGCGCCGAACGTCCGCATCGTGGCGAGCGGCAAGGTGAACGCCGACGCGCAGAAGCTCGTCGCCGCGCTCCGGACGTCGCTCCCGGCGATCGCGAAGGTGCAGCTCGGCTCCGGCAAGAAGCTGGCGGCGGCCGTGTCCGGCGTCGGCAAGGCCGGCGTCGAGGTGAAGGACGTGGCGCTCAAGGCCGGCGGCAAGGCGGTCGCCTGCGTCGCGGCCGCGGTCGACGCGTCGGCCAGCGCGACGGCCTCGATCGACGTCAACATCAAGGCGAGCGCGAGCGTCAGCGGCTCGGCGAGCGGTTCGGCCAGCGGCGGGACCTGATCCCCGGCGCGGCCTGAGCGCGGACGCGGCGGCGGTCCCCTCCCGGGGGCTGCCGCCGTCGTCATTTCAGGCGCCGAATCCGGGCTCGCGGCGCAGATCTGGATGCGAGCTCACCTTTCCGGTCGCGCGGCGCGCGGCGCACGATGGTCGAGATCGGCGCCGGATGCGCCGCCCAACGTTGCAGGCAGGTTTCTTGGCCAGACAGCCGCGATGCGGCAAGCCGTCAAAGCGGCGTGCCTCCGGGAGGCGGCCAGGCCATTGCGCGCTGTCGCGGCGCTCGTCCGGAGTATCATGGTGCGTCGGCGAACGATGACGGGGTACTCGGAAGGGCAGGAGCGATGGTCGGCGATCCCTTGATCGAGCGAGGCGCCAGGATCGGCGAGTACACGATCGACGATCGCCTCGGCGAGGGCGGCTTCGGCGCCGTGTTCCGCGGCCGCGACGGGGCCGGCAACGACGCCGCCATCAAGATCTTCAAGGACGTGAGCGCCCAGAACGCCGGGCAGCTCTTCGCACAGCAGAACGAGATCGAGGCGCTGCTCCGCCTGCGCCACCCCTCGCTCGTCAAGCTCTCCTCGTACGGCGTCCTGGACGGCGTGGGCCTCTACCTCGCGATGGAGCTCGTGCAGGGCGAGACGCTCGACCGGTACCTCGCACGGATGGGCTCGCTCGACACGATCGAGGCCCTGCGCATCGCGCGCCGCGTGGCCGAGGCGCTCGCGCACTGCCACGCGCTCAACGTCCTCCACCTCGACCTCAAGCCGAGCAACATCGTCCTCACCGATCCGTACGAGCCCCGGCTCAAGATCCTCGATTTCGGCCTGGCGACGCTCACCGTGAGCTTTCAGCCCGAGCACGCCCGCGTCAACGCGGGCACCATCGCGTACCTGGCGCCCGAGTGCCTGAAGCGGGGCGCGCTCGGGCGCCCGAGCCCCCGGATGGACCTCTACGCGGTCGGCGTCATGCTCTACGAGCTGCTCGCCGGCCGGCTCCCGTTCTCGGACGGCACCGTCAACAGCGTCATCAACCAGAAGGTCTACGGCACGCTCGTGCCGCTCGCCCACGCGGCGCCCGAGACGCCGGCGCCGGTCGTCGCGCTCGTCGAGGAGCTCCTGGAGCGCGACCCGGCGCGGCGCTTCTCCAGCGCGGCCCGGCTCTGCGCTCGGCTCAAGGAGCTCTACTACGTCACGCTCCACGGCACCTCGCAGCCCCCGGCCGGGGCCGAGGACGAAGCGCACGGGCGCGACGCCGCCGCGCCGGAGACCTTCGACGACGCGCACGACGCGCCCTTCGTCGGCCGCGAGCAGGAGCTCGGGCGGCTCATCGAGCTCGTCCAGGGCGCGGTGCGCGGCGAGCCGCGGCCGGCCGTGGTGGTCGGCGACACGGGCGTCGGCAAGAGCCGCCTCGTCGCCGAGCTGCTCCGGAGCGCCGAGCAGGCGGGCACGGCGATCGTCGCGTACGGCCGGTGCAGGGAGCTCTCCGGGCTCGTGCCCTACTCCGCGATCCGCGAGGCGCTGACGCAGATCGCGCTCTGGCTGGAGCGGCACGGCGACAGCCGGGCGGCGCGCATCCGCCGGCTGGTGAGCCTCGTGATCGCCGACGACGCCGCCCTCCTCCGGGGGCTCGTGCCGGAGCTGACGCGCGCGGTCGGGCTCGCCGACGAGGGCGGCGCCATCGGCCCGGGCGGAACGCGCTGGATCGCCGAGCTGATCCTGCGGCTGCTCGGCGCGATCTCCGAGGAGATCCCGGTCGTCCTCGCGATCGAGGACGTGCACTGGGCCGACGAGGCGACGCAGGAGGTGCTGCTGCGCCTCTCGGATCAGCTCGGCGAGATGCCGGTGCTGCTGCTCGGCACGGCGCGGCCGCCCTTCGCTCGCGGCTCGTCGCTGCCTCCGCCCGGCTCGTCGCTGCCTCCGCCCGGCTCGTCCGCGCTGCGCGGCCCGGGCTCGTCGCCGATGACGCCGCGCACGGCGGGGTGGCTCGCGTGGAAGGACGTCGAGCGCCTCGACCTCGGCCCGCTCCGGCCCGAGGCGAACCGGGCGCTCCTCTCCGCGCTCGGCCGCGGCGCGGGGGACGACCTCGTCCAGGAGCTCGTGCGCCGCGTCCCGCTGCTCGCCGCGGGCAACCCGCTCTTCAACATCCAGGTCGTCCGCAACATGGAGACCGAGGGCTTCCTGCAGCGCAGCCGGAGCGGCGCGCTCGAGATCTCCCGCGCCGACGCGCACTACCTCGCGCCCGCCTCGGTCTCGGACGTCCTCTCGCGCAGCATCGACGCGCTCGATGCCACGACGGTCCAGGTCCTCGGCGTCGCCGCGCTCATCGGCCGCCAGTTCCTGCGCGACGATCTGGTCGAGCTCGGGCTCTTCGACCCGGCGGAGGTCGACAGCGCCCTGCGCAACGCCGCGGCGCACTACGTCTGCCTCGGCGAGGACGGAGGCCTCGCGTCGTTCTCGCACGACGCGGCGCGCGAGCAGCTCGCCGCCCGCGTGCCGCCCGACGAGCGCCCCGACTACCACGGGCGCATCGCGCGGCGCATCGAGCTGCGCGGCGGCGATCCGGGGACGCTCGCGCACCACGTCGAGCGCGCCGGCGAGCTCGACCGCGCCGCGTCGACGTACCTGCTCGCGGCGAGCGAGGCCGATCGGCTCCAGGATCCGCACGGCGCCAGCCGCCGGCTGAAGCAGGCGCTCGCGCTGCTCGAGCGGCTGCCGCTCGACCCGGCGCGGATCGAGCTCAGGGCCCGCTGCGCGCACGAGCTCGCGCGCGTGGCGTGCCTGCTCGGCAGCACGGCGGAGCCGCTCGATCTGCTGCGCCGCACGCAGGGGGCGCTGCCGGAGACGCCGCTCGTCACGGCGGCCCTCTCCAGCGCGCTGTCGCGCGTGCACTACGTGCGGGGCGAGTTCGCCGACGCGGTGGCGCACAGCCGCAGGGCGCTCGAGGCGATCGGCGCGAGCCCGGAGCTGCGCCCGTACCAGTGCCTGCCGGCGAACATCCTCGGGCGCGCGCTGTGCGCGGCCGGCAAGGTGGGCCCGGCGACCGAGCCGCTCCGCCGCGGGTGCGAGCTCGCGGAGGCGGCGGGCGAGTACGTCGAGCTCTGCCACTCACGCGGCATCCTCTGCGTCGCGCTGAGCCAGTCCGGCTTCTACGCCGAGGCCGAGCAGAACGCCGCGGACGCCGCGCGCCTCGCCGAGCGCCTGCGCGACCCGGTGCGGCTGCTCGGCACGTGGTTCTACCACGCGGTGCTCGCGGAGGGCCGGTTCGACTGGGATCTCGGGGTCCGGTCGACAGCGCAGCTGCTCTCGTACGCCGAGGAGCACGGCCTGAGCGGGCTCTACCTGTACATGGGGACGATGTACGCGGGCCGGCACCAGTTCCACATGGGCCAGCTCACGCGGGCCCGCGTGCTGATCGCGAACGCGGTCAACCTGAGCGGCGTGCTGGGCATCGGCATGGGGCGCGGCTGGGCGGAGGGGTACCTGGGCGACGTGTACTTCGTGCAGGGCCTGCTTCGCGAGGCGCTCGCCGCCTACGAGCGGGCGATCGAGATCGGCTCGGCGGGGACGGGCGACGCGTACGCCGTGAGCCTCGGCCGGGTCGGCCGGATGCACGCGCGGGCGCTGCTCGCCGACGACGCCGGCGACGCTGGCCATGCCGGCGAGCTCGCCGCGTACGGCCGGGAGACGCTCGATCTCATCCGCGCGTCGGGCAACCGGACGCTGCTGGTGACAGCGCTCGAGCGTTGCGCCGAGGCGCTCGACGCGCTGGGCGACGAGGGGGCGGCGAGCGGCGTCCGCGCCGAGCGCGCGGCGCTCGTCGAGGAGCTCGGCCTGACGGATCCGACGTTCTGGCCGCGCGTACCGGCCGAGGCGGCGTTCCAGGGCCACCCGCGGGTGTACTGGGCCGATCTGCCGCGCGAGGTCCGGAGCGCGGGCCCGTGCAACGTCGGCACGACGCAGGTCGTGGGCGCGACGGTGGCGGAGCTCGCGGCGGCGGCGACGATCGCGGTCCCGGAGGAGGACCTCGGCGGGCCGACGATCGTGGCGATCCCGCGCCTCCGCCACGTCACGCTGCTGGAGACGCTGGCCTCGGTGGAGGGCTTCGTCCCGCGCTTCGACGGGCCGGAGGCCCCGCCGGTCGCCAAGTGACGGCGGAGGACGACGGCGCCGAGCGGGCGCCCGGGGACGCCGAGCAAGCAGGGCTGCGCGAGCAGGGGCCGCCGGTCGTCGCGCAGGTGGCCTCGGCTGCAAGGTGTGGGCGTGACGTGGGCGCCGCGGTGGCGCCGGCCGGTGCGGTCGAGGTCGTGCGCACGGCGCTCGCCCACGCCTGGGCGATGCTGTTCCTCGTCGTGCTGCTTCCCATCGGCTTGATCTGCTTTCCCTTCGATCCCAGGCAGCGGATGCACGACCGCCTCTCGGTCGTCTGGGCGCGCGGGGCGCTCTGGCTCGTCGGGGTGCGCGTCGAGGCCGAGGGCGTGGCGCACGTGCGGCAGGGCGAGCGCTACGTGATCGCGGCGAACCACCAGAGCACGCTCGACATCCTCGCATTGCTCGTCGTGCTGCAGGGGCGCACGCCGATGCGGTTCCTGGCGAAGCGCGCGCTGTTCCACGTGCCGGTGCTCGGCTGGGGCATGCGCCTGTACGGCCACACGCCGGTCGACCGGCGGCGCGCCCGCGGCGCCGTGGCGGATCTCGGCGAGGCGCGACGCAACGTGATGCAGCGGTGGTCGACGGTGTTCTTCCCGGAGGGGACGCGGAGCGCGACGGGCCGGCTCCTGCCCTTCCGGCTGGGCGCGTTCCGGACCGCCTCGGCCGCGGGCGCGCGCGTCCTGCCGGTGACCATCGACGGCGCGGGTGCGCTGCAGCCAAAGGGCCGTTATGCCGCCGCGCCCGGCGTCGTGCGGGTCGTGGTGCACCCGCCGCTCGACCCGCCGGGGCCGTCGCTCGAGGAGCTCCGCGCCGCGATGGAGGCGTGCAGGACCGCCGTGGCGTCGGCGCTGCCGGAAGCGCTCCGGGAGGAGCGCGAGGCGCGGAGCGGAAGCGGGTGAGCCGGGGGAGCCAGGCGGGATAAAGGGGATCGCTGTCCCGCAGAGTCGAGGCGCGACCTGGTGCGCGGGGTCGACGCCGCGCAGGCGCAACAGCGCTCGTTCGAGGAGCGGACCATGAGCCCGCGTGCTCTTCAATTGAATGGCGAGCTCTTCCAGCTCGCGGACGTGGACCTCGTCCCTCTGGTCGCGAGCACCGCCGAGAGCGCCCAGTCGATCGCGGCGACGCCGAAGGTCCACGTCGCGCTGCCCCCCGACACCGCAGAGCCGCTCGTGGTGAAGGGCGACGCCGCGCGCCTCGAGCAGGTCCTCATGAACCTGCTCGTCAACGCCTTCAAGCACGCCAACGGCACCCCCCAGGTCGAGGTGCGCTTGCGGCGCGCCGGCGGGGGCGCCGAGCTCGACGTGGAGGACTACGGCCCGGGGATCCCCGCGGCCAGCCTGCCGCACGTGTTCTCGAGCTTCTACCAGGTGGAGAGCGCCGGCCACTCCTCCGGCGGAGGCATGGGCCTCGGGCTCTTTATTTGCAGGGAGATCGTCAGGGCGCACGGCGGCCAGATCTTCGTGCGCAGCACGGAAGGCAAGGGGGCGACCTTCACGGTCAGGCTGCCCCTGATCGAGAACCGATAGGCACGCGATCGATGCGTTGAATCGACGCTGCGCTCCTGCGCTCGCGCACCGCCGGGCGAGCGGTGCTGCGGGGAGGGACCAGGCTCATGAAGGGGACGATCTTGGTGGTGGAAGACGACAGCGATTCGATCGATATGCTCCGGGAGATGCTGCGGATGGCCGACTATGCTGTCGAGTCCGCCGACACGGCCGACCAGGCGATCGCCGCGATGACGGAGCGGCGCTATGACGCCGCGTTGCTCGATCTGACGGTGGCCGGCGCGACGACCGAGGAGCTGATCGAGCGACTGCGGGGGCTGTCGGAGCGGCCGCCCATCGTGATCTTCTCGGCGCGGACGCCCGATGATCTCCGGATAGCGGCCGAGCAGCTCTCGGCGGCGGCGGTGATCCAGAAGCCGGCGAGCATGGGCGTGCTCCTCTCCACGATGGCACGGGTGATCGGCCCATCTTCGTAGGCAGCGCCTGCGAGCGAGGCCGGGTCTTTCTTCTCTCCTCTTCGCCTCTTCCCCTCTTCTCCATGAGGCGCATTGTGCCGGAACACGACATCATCACGATCGGAGCGTCGGCTGGGGGTCCTTTGTTCCGCACCGCGGCGGAGGTGTACGGAGACCGCGTGATCGGCGTGATCCTCTCCGGCATGCGCGACTGCGGAACGGCCGGGCTCCTGGACGTGAAGCGCCGCGGCGGCATCGCCGTGGTCCAGGATCCGAAGGACGCCCTGTTCTCGGAGATGCCGCAGAGCGCGCTCGACAACGTCCCGGTGGACCACTGTGTCCCGCTGGCGCGGCTGCCGCCGCTGCTCATGGATCTGGTGCACCAGAAGGTTGGCGGAGCTCCCGCGGAGGCGCCGGCGGGGGCGGGGGGAGCGACGGTGGATGCGATCGAGAGCGATTTCACCTGTCCGGGGTGCGGCGGGAACCTGATCCGGAGCGACGACGGCGCGATGCTCCATTTCAGGTGCAAGGTCGGCCATCGCTACTCTCCGGAGGGCCTGGAGGACGAGCAGACTTCGGCGCTCGACGCGGCGCTGTGGATCGCGCTCCGCACGATCGAGGACAGCGCGGCGCTGGCGCGCAGGATGGCGGCGCGCGCGGCGGAGCGGAACCAACCGCAATTGCTGGCTCATTTCGAGGAAAAAGTCCGGGTGGCCGAGGAGCGGGGCGTCCTGGTGCGCCGGGCGCTGCTCGGCATCAGCGAGGGGAACGGGCCGACAGGGAGCGCCCGCCCGAAGCGCCCCGGGACGCGGCTGCCGCCGACGCGGTGAGCGGCCGCTCGTGGAGCGGACCGAGACCGCGGCGCCGCAGAGGGCGCGGCGGCGCGAGCGCGCCATGGCGCACGATGGCCAGAAGGGCTAGGTGTGGCCCATGGATCTCGCCGAGGTGATGAGCGAGCTGGAGCGGCTCGGCACCGAGCAGAACCGCAAGGTGTACCGGCGTCACGGGATGACCGATCCGCTCTTCGGCGTGAGCTTCGCTCACATGAACGCGCTGGAGAAGCGGATCAAGCGCGACCACGAGCTCGCCGAGGCGCTCTGGGCGACGGGCAACGCCGACGCGAGGACGCTGGCGGTGGCGATCGCCGATCCGGAGCGCTTCACCTGGGACAAGCTCGAGGCGTGGCTCGACGGCCTGCGCTCTCCGGTGCTCATCGACCTGCTCATGAAGCGCGTCGCGCTGAAGACCCCGTTCGCCCGGGACGCGATGGCGCGCTGGACCGCGTCGAAGGACGAGTGGCTCGGCCGCGCGGGCTGGACGCTCCTCGGCCTGCTCGCGACCGAGGACCCGTCGCTGCCCGACAGCGTGTTCGAGGAGCGGCTATCGACGATCGAGGCGTCGATCCACCGGGCCAGGAACCGCGTCCGCGAGGGGATGAACAACGCGCTCATCAGCATCGGCGCGCGGAACGAGCCGCTGCGCGGCATGGCGCTCACGGCGGCGCGGCGCATCGGCAAGGTCGAGATCGACCACGGCGAGACGAGCTGCAAGACGCCCGACGCGACCGCCTACATCGAGAACATCTGGGCCAGAAAGCCGGCGAAGCCGGCCGCCGCTGCGAAGCCCGCCAAGGCTGCCACGAAGCCCGCCAAGGCCGCTGCGAAGCCCGCCAAGGCCGCTGCGAAGCCCGCCAAGGCCGCCGCCGCGAAGCGAGCCTAGCCCGCTAGTTCCGCCACACGCGCCGTCCGGCACTGGATCACGGGTGCGACGTCGTGAACAGCTCGCCTGGCGACCCGAGCAGCTCCTTGCGGGTGAGCCGCTCGACGACCTTGCGCGTGAAGATCAGGTGATCTTCTTCCTCGTGCAGGCGGCGCCGGAACGCCTGCCTCGCCTCGGTGTCGTCCGCCTCGTCGGCGAGCTCGAGCAGCAGCTGCCAGCCGGAGTTGTCGACGAGCTCCGCGGTGAGCAGCGCGTGGAAGAGGTGGGTCGGGTTCATGTCCCCGTCGAGCACGATCTGCTCGATGCCCCGCGACTCGACCGTGACGAGCCGCGACATGTCCGTCTCGGCGTGCGCGTCCCCGCCCAGCGCGCGGATCTGCGCCTCGAGCCACTCCTCGTGCTCCTTCTCCTGGTCCCGGTGCTCCTTGAGCTGACCAAGCCGGGTCATCAGGAGGGGATCGGCCGCGCGGCCGATCTTCTCCACGATGGAGTCGTACAGCTTGACGCCTGCGCGCTCGAAGGTCAGCCGCTCGCTGAGCAGGTCGATGGCCTTGTCCCTGTTCATCTGTGCAAGCTTCTTCATAAAATGCCTCCGACCGGGGCGCATGCGATTCGCAGGCCGCCGCGCGCCGCGCCTGCGAGGCGGGCAGAGCGCCGGCCGGGCGCGGCGCGCAGCGATCAGAGGTGCTCTGTCAGGTACTCGACGATGGCGCGGTTCGCGTAATGGCTCGCGGCCGGCGACCGGTAGCCGTGCCGCTCGCCTGGGAACACGAGGGTGTCGAACCGCTTGTCCGCTCCCATCAGCGCCTCGATCATCTTCGCCGTGTGCGCAAAGTGCACGTTCTCATCCATGAGCCCATGCATGAGGAGCAGCTTGCCGCGCAGGTTGCCCGCGCGCTTCGTGAGATCGGTCGCCTCGTACCGCGCGGCCTCCTTGTCGAGGAGACCCATGTACCGCTCCGTGTAGCCCGTGTCGTAGAGCCGATCGTCGCTCACCGGTGATCCCGCGACGCCCACGTGGAAGCGGTCCGGCGCCATGAGGAGCGCCTCCAGCGCCATCCTGCCGCCGTAGCTGTGGCCGTAGATCCCGACGCGGCCCGCGTCGACGTAAGGCAGCGTCTTCAGGAAATCGAGGCCCGCGATCTGGTCGGCGAGCTCGACCTCGCCGAGGCGCCCGTAAATGGCGGACTCGAACGCGCGCCCGCGGTTCGCCGAGCCGCGGTTGTCGAGCTGAAACACCACCACCCCGCGGTCCGCGAGGTGATTCCAGAGGAGCCACGGAGACCACGAGTTGAAGACCGTCTGGACGCCGGGCCCCCCGTACACGCTCACCACGACCGGATAGCGGCGGCCGGGCTCGATCCTCCGCGGCGCGAGCAGCGCGCCGTAGAGCGTGTCGCCGCTCGCGGCGCGCACCTCGACGATCTCGGGGGCGCGCAGCTCGAGCTCCGCGAGCTCGCGGTCCACGGGCGCCGGCAGCGCGCTGACCTCGGCGTTGTCCGCGCCCCTCACCGCCCCTTTCCACGGGCGATCCAGGGCCGCGTGGAGCTCGACGTACCCCGGCCCCCTCGGATCCACGGTGATCTGGTGCATCCCCGGGTCGGACGTGAGCCGCTTCACCTCGCCGCCCGCGAGCGGCACGGTGTAGAGGTGGCGCTCGGTCGGGCCGTCCTTCGTCGCCACGAAGCGCGCGAGGCCGCGCTCCTCGTCCGGCGGAAGGAGCGAGGTGATGTCCCAGTCGCCCGCGGTGAGCCTCGCGAGCTCGGCGCCCGAGCCGGCGTCCCGCAGCGCGAGGTGGCGGTGGCCGCCCTCGGCGGTCGACCAGAGGAACCTCGGCGAGCGCTCGAGGAGCCGCATGTCGGCGAAGTCCACCCACGTCGGCGATGTCTCGACGACGACCTCGGCGGCCTCGCCCGAGCGCGGCCTCGCGCGGAGGAGCGAGAGGCGCTTCTGGTCGCGCGAGAGGGTCTGGAACCAGAGCTCCTTGCCGTCTTCCGCCCAGGCGAACCGGCCGAGGTAGCGCTCGTCTTCGCCATCGCCGCCCTTCCACGTGAGCCAGGTCGTCTTCCTGGTGGCGAGATCGAGGATGCCCGCCCTGACGCGGGGGTTCTTGCCGCCGACGCGCGGGTAACGCGCCATCATGAGATCTTCCTTGCCGTCGCGGAAGCCGAGGACTGGCACCTTCTCGACCTCTCGCTCGTCGACCTCCAGGTAAGCCACCCGGTCGCAGCCGGGGGAGATCCAGAAGCCGCTCGGCTCATCGAACTCCTCCTGACCGTTGAAGTCGCTCAGGCCGCGCGAGACCCCCTCGGGCGCCCCCCGGGTCAGCGCCGTCTCGCGGCGCGAGGCGACGTCGATCATGAAGAGCTCGCGCCCGCGGACGAACACCACCCGCTCGCCGCCGTCGCACACCTTCGGATCGATCTCCGGCTCGGGCGTGTCGGTGAGCCGCGCGATCGCCCCTTTCGGGTCGCGCACGTCGCGCGCGAAGAGGTCGCCGCCGAAGGGGATGAGCAGGACCTCTGCCCGCTTCGCCCACGAATAGGCCGTGATCCCCCTGGAGAACATGCGCTGTCGCTCGCGGCGGAGCTCCTCCTCGCGGGACAGCGGCTTCGCGTCCTTCAGCAGGTCGCCCGAGGCGACGAGCTGCCGTGTCTCGCGTGACGCCGTGTCAAAGGCGAAGAGAGACTGCTCCGGCCGGTCCGCCTGCCGCTGGAGGTAGGTGATCAGCTTGCCGCCTGGCGCGTACTCGATCGCCCTGGGCAGCCGCGCTCCGAGCGGCGGTTGCCGGCCGAGGTGGGCGTACGTGATCCGGCTCGCCTCCGGCCCGGCGATGCGCGCCTTGTCCGGCGAGGCGGCCTGCTTCACCGCCGCGGCGGCCCCGGCCGGGGCGGCCTTGGCGGGCGGGGCGGCCCTCGGCGGGGACGAGCCGGTGGGCGGGGCGCAGGCGGCGGCCAGGAGAACGGAGAGCGACCACCAGCGAGCGGGGAGCAGCGGACTTCGCATGTCCGCTATCTCTCCCGCTGCCGCCGAGATGTCAAACAGTGCTGCCCGCCGCGTCGTCCGGGTCAGATCCGCGCGCGGATCCGCGCGGCGAGGCGCCCGAGGTCCTCCGGGCAGAGCTGGAGGATACGTCGTATCGAGCGCGCCGCATCTTCCGCGACGATAGCCCGGCCAGCAGCATCAGCAGCCATCTTGCGGTGCTGTGTCAGGAAGCTCGCGAAAAAGGATTCTCGTGGGCTCCCTCGGGGATGCGGCGAACTCCATCATGTCCTCGAACCACCCCGACGCCAGCAGATCACCGCGATCGTGGCCGCGGAGGACGCGCTCCGCGTCGGGGACATCGACGAGGCGGACGATGCGACCGGACGGCTCTCCCTCCAGTCGGTAGACGAGCGATGCGTGCGCGAGGAGCTCGTCGTCGAGCTGCGCGAGGAGCGCGGGCGAGTGCGTCGTCGCGACGACTTGGACGCGGCCGTCGCGCGCCCGTGCGCTGATGAGGTCGAGCAGGAGCCGCAGCCGGCTCGGGTGGAGGCCGCTCTCGATCTCCTCTAGAAAGAAGAGCGTCGGCTCGGGTGAAAGGAGGGCGGCGAGGAGGCCGAGGAAGCGCAGCGTGCCCTCCGAGGCGCTGTACGCGGACAGCTCGGTCCCGTCCTTCTCGACGAGGACGAGCAGCACCTGCCCTCGAAGATCCGCTGGGAACTTCAGATCGACCACGTCCATCGGCGTCAGCGCGCGGAGCCAGTGCAGGAGCTCCGATTTGGTGTCCTCGCGCGAGCAAAGGGTCTGCAGGACGGAGGACAAGTTCTCCCCACGATCGGAGAGGTTGGCTTGTCCCGGAACGCTCGGCTGGCACATGGCGGCGGGAGCGAGGTCGATGAAGCGCATCGACCCGAGCGCGCGCTCGGCGCTGATCACGGCGTCAGGGAGCTCGCCAAGGAGCCTCGTCAGCACTGGAGCATCCGAGCGCTCGGACTGTATCCAGGAGTCGGGCCCCTCGATCGAGTCGGGCTCATTGACCGTGATGATCAGCTGTTCCGGCAGCTGTCCTCCGGACGTATTGCGGGACGGGCGTGCCTCGTAGACGAGGATGGGGCTCGTTCCGCCAGAGCGAAGCGACTCCGCAGCAACCCGTGGCAACGGAGCTATCTCCACCTCGATGGAGTATCGTCCCGCATCATGGACATCGCCCCCCTCGGCGGCCAGATCGATGTCCACCTCAAGGACAAAGCTCCCCGCCCCCCCGGAAGCTCGCCTCCCGCACGCCACCGCGCAGCCCGTCCCATTGCCGCTCGCCGGCCGTGTACTTGCCCCCGAAGATCTCTGCCAGCGTGTACCCACGCCCGACCCCGTGCAGGAAACGGAGCGCCTCGCGCACGTTGCTCTTCCCCGCCGCGTTCGCCCCGACGAGCAGCGTGAACGGACCCAGCGAGAGCGTCGCGTCCTCGAAGTTCTTGAACCGTACCAGGCGGACCCGCCTCAGCATCGTTCAACCCTACCCTTCTCCGCGCGTTGCTCCGTCTCGGCCCTGGAGCATCCCATGCGATGGTCGATCCCCGTCAGCGCTGCCGCTCCCTCTCGGTCAGCTCGCGATGCGCCGGAGCACGATGACTGGCCGCCCCGCCTCGCGCGAGCGATCGATATCCACCTTGCAGTCGAGCATCCAGTCGTTGTGGTCCTCCGGATCGGCGATGATCTGCTGGACCACCCAGGAGCCGCCGTCCTCGGCGGGGTGGATGATCGTGTTGCTCGGGCTCCGGGCCGCCGGATCGGTGCGGATCGCTGCGTGCTCCGCGTAATAGCCCCGGAGCGCCTCGTCCAGCCGCTCCGCCGTCCAGGGCGCCTCCTCCCCCTCCACCATCTCGGCGGCGACCTCGTAGTCGCGGCGGGCCAGCGCGCGCAGGAAGAAGAAGAGCTCGTTCCTCACGAGCACCGTGAACTCCTTGACGTTCCGCGTGACGTCGAACGCGGCCTGCTCCACGGCGCCGCCCGGGGCCGCCGCGCGCGGCTGGAACGACGGGTCGCGCAGCCGCTCCCACTCGTCGAGCAGGCTCGAGTCCACGCCGCGGATGAGCGCCCGGAAATAGGCGATCATGTCGATGGTGTCGCTGTCCTTCGCGTACTCGGGCACCGTCTGGACGAGCGCCTTGTACACCTCGGAGACGTACCTGAGGAGCAGCCCCTCCGCCCGCTCCAGGCTGTACTCCCGGATGTACTCGCCGAACGACAGGTATTGCTCGTACATCTCGCGCGCGACGCCCTTCGGACGGATGTTCTCCTGCCCCACCCAGGGGTGCCGCCGCGCGAAGTCGTTGAAGGTCCCGTAGATGAACTCGCGGTTCGGCCTCGGATAATCGAGCTTCTCGAGCTCCTCCATCCGCTGCTCGTACTCCACGCCCGCCGCCTTCAGCTCCGCGAGCTTCTCGGTCTTCAGCCGATCGAGCTGCTTTTGCAGGATGAGGTCGGGGTTCTCGAGGATCGACTCGACGAGCGTCAAGAGATCGAGCGGATAGGTGCCGCTGTCGGGATCCAGCTTGCCCACCGTCTCGAGCACGTAGAGCGAGAGGGCGTGGTTCAGCGAGAAGTCTTCCTGGAGATCCGCGTTGATGCGGATGCGCTTGCCCGGCCCGTCTTCCCTGGGGACGAACTCGATGATGCGCGCCTCCACGAGCGAGCGGAAGAGGAGCATCGCCGTCCTGCCGTGCTGGCGCCGGACCGCCGGCCGATCGTGGGTGCTGCGGATGAGCCGCTTCAGCGCCAGACAGCCGCCCTCCTCGCGCCCGAGCACGTTGACGAGCATGCCGTGCGTGACCTGGAACCGGGACACGAGCGGCTCGGGCGGCGACTGGATCAGCTTCTCGAACGTCTGCCGGTCCCAGTGCACATAGCCCTTCTCCGGCGGCTTCTTCCTGACGATCTTCCGCCGCTTGGCCGGGTCGTTCCCCGCCTTCGCCTCGAGCCTCATGTTCTCGATGACGTGCTCCGGCGCCTGGGCGACGACGCTCCCCTGGTTGTCGAACCCCTTCCGGCCGGCCCGGCCGCTGATCTGCTGGAAATCACGCACGCTCAGGATGGCCGTCTTCTCGCCGTCGAACTTGCAGAGCTTCGTGAACAGCACCGTGCGGATCGGGATGTTGACGCCGACGCCGAGCGTGTCCGTGCCGCAGATGATCTTGAGGTGCCCCTGCTGGGCCAGCTTCTCGACGAGCAGCCGGTATTTCGGCAGGAGCCCCGCGTGGTGGAGCCCGATCCCGTGCCTGACGAAGCGCTGCACCTCGCGGCCGTAAGGGCTCGAGAACTTGAAGGGGCCCCCGAACGCGGACCCCGGCCCTGCGCCCGCGAGGGCGGCGGTGATCGCCCGCTTCTCCTCCTTGGTGCAGTAGTCCTGGCTCATCAGGTTCTGCGCCTCCTCGGCGCAGCCCCGCTGCGTGAAGCTCACGATGTAGATCGGCGCCTTGCCGCTCTTCACGAGCGTCGCGACGGTCTCGTGGAGCGGCGTCTCGCGGTACTCGAAGTCGAGCGGCACCGGGCGCACGGTCGACTTGATCACGGCGGTCTGCTCGCCCGTCAGGCGCGTGAGCTCCTCCTGGAAGAACTCGGTGCCTCCGAGCGTGGCGCTCATGAGCAAGAACCTCGCCTGTGGCAGCGTGAGCAGCGGGATCTGCCAGGCCGCGCCGCGATCGCGATCCGAGTAGTAGTGGAACTCGTCCATGATCACGTAGTCGCAGAGCGCCTTCTCGCCCTCGCGGAGCGCGATGTTCGCGAGGATCTCCGCGGTGCAGCAGATGATCGGCGCGTCGCGGTTCACGGCCGCGTCGCCCGTCAACATGCCCACGTTATCGGGGCCGAAGTCGTTGCAGAGCGAGAAGAACTTCTCGCTGACGAGCGCCTTGATCGGGCACGTGTAGTACGACTTCATCCCCTCGGCGAGCGCCTTGAAGTGCATGGCGGCCGCGACGAGCGACTTGCCCGAGCCGGTCGGCGTGTTGAGGATCACGTTCTTGCCGCCGAAGATCTCGAGGATGGCCTCCTCCTGCGCCGGGTAGAGCTCGAGCCCCCGCTCGGCGACGTAGTCGAGGAAGCCGTTCAGGAGGTCGTCGGCCGTGAAGTCGTGAGGCGACGGCGGAAGGCGAGCGAGGAGCGGAGCGGCGGCTTGATCCATGGTGGCTGTCGGGCGCGCGCCCATGGGCGCGCGCACACCATGCAGAAGCCTGGTTTCAGCGAGAATGCAAGCAAACTCCTCCATGTCCAGGCCGGATCGCCTGCGACGCGCGATCGGAGCGGGACCGGCGCGGCAGGCGCAACCGACACCGCTGTCGCGCTGGCGCAACCGACACGGCAGACGGAAGAGGCGGAGCGGACGCAGCAGGCTCCGCCCAGGCAAGCCGGACGAGGAGAGGACGGTGGCGTTCGGGGCGCCATGCCGCCCGCAGCGTCACGCGATCGTGATAGCGTGGCCGGACGAAACAGCAGGGGGAACGCCATGCACACACGGCCGAGCGGGCGGGTGCATGGAGGATCAGGGCGGGCGGCGGATGGGGGAAATGGCCGGACAGCCAGCCTGGGCGACACGAGCGCCCAGCAGGGGGACCGCGCGGCTCGACGCGACGAGCGGGAGGATCCTGCGCGTCAGCAGCTCGCTTTGCCTGCTGCTGGGCTACTCGGAGGGCGAGCTGCTCCAGAAGAAGCTGTCGGATCTCGCGCTGCCGGAAGACCGCGCGGGCTCGCTGGCCGCGTGGCGCTCGCTCCTCGAAGCCGACGAGGAGGAGCTCACCTTCCAGATGCGCTGCCGCTGCAAGGACGGCGGCGTCCGCTGGCTCCACGTGACCGGCGTCTTCGTCCGTGACGTCCGGCAGAGGCCGTATCGCGCGGTGGTGTTCGTCGAGGACATCACCGAGCCGAGGAGCGCGGAGGAGCGGGCGCTCGCCGCGGAGCAGGCGCTGGCGGAGAGCGAGGCCAAGCTGCGGAACATCTTCTACAGCAACATGGCCCCGATGGCCTTCTGGACGCATGACGGACGCATCGTCGAGGCGAACGACGCCTATCTGAAGCTCGTGGGCCACACGCGGGAAGAGGTCACGGCCGGCCTGGTCCGTTGGGATGCCGATATGTCGCCGGAGGATCGCGCCGCCGGCGACCGCGCCCTGGCGGAGCTGCGGTCGAGCGGGTGGGCGTTCACGCCCTTCGAGAGGACCTATGTGCTGCGCGACGGCACGCGCCTCAGGATGCTGGTGAGCGGCTGTCTGCTGCCCGGTGAGCGGTACAAAGAGGCCGGCTTCGCGATCGTGCTCGACATGACGGCGCTCCGGCAGACGGAGGCGGCGGTCCAGCGGTGCGAGCAGGTCTTCCGCGCCATCGGGGAATCCATCGACTATGGCCTCTGGGTCAGCGACCGGACAGGACAGAACATCTACAGCAGCCACGCGTTCCTCCAGATGGCCGGGATAAAGCAGGAGCAATGCTCGGGTCACGGGTGGATCGAGACGCTGCACCCGGACGACCGGCAGAAGGTCGCGATCTTCGAGGAGTGCGTGCGACGGGGTGAGCCGTTCGAGGAGGAGCTCCGTTACGTCAGCCCTGACGGCGCCGTCCACCCCGTCCTCAACCGGGGCGTCCCGGTCCGCGACGAGCGAGGCGAGATCACCGCCTGGGTCGGCATCTGTCTCGACGTCAGCCGGCTCAAGCGCACGGAGGAGGCGCTGCGCGAGAGCGAGGGCCGGCTCCTTGCGGCGCTCGACGAGGCGCAGCGGGTCATCGCCGAGCGCGGGCGCCTGGAGGACGAGCTCCGCGCGCGCGAGCGGGAGCTCGCGTCGCTGATGGCGAACTCGCCCGACGTGATCTACCGCCTGGACCTCGGCCTGCGCTGCACCTTCATGTCGCCCACCTCGGGGACGGTGATGGGGTTCCCGCCGGAGCATTACATCGGCAGGACGCCTCGCGAGAACGGGCTCCCGACCGAGGTGATCGAGGTGAGCGAGGCCGCGTGCCGCGAGGCGCTCGCGACGGCGAGACCACAGCGGATGGAGTTCAGCCTCGGCGGGCGGCGGTTCCGCGCCCGGATCATCCCCGAGCTCGGGCCCGAGGGCACCGTGGACTCGTTCATGGGGATCACCGAGGACGTCACCGCGGAGCGGCTGGCCGAGGAAGAGCGCCAGAAGCTGCTCGAGAGCGAGCGCGCCGCGCGCGACGAGGCGGAGCGGGTGAGCCGGGTCAAGGACGACTTCGTCGCGACGCTCTCGCACGAGCTGCGCTCGCCCATCAACGCCATCCTCGGCTGGGCGCGCATCCTGCGGGGCCGGGCGCCCGAGGCGCAGACGCTCGCGCGGGGGCTCGAGGTCATCGAGCGCAACGCGCGGCTCCAGGCCGACATGGTGTCCGAGCTGCTCGACATGAGCCGGATCGTCTCGGGGAAGCTGCGGCTCGACGTGCAGCCGGTCGACCTGCCGTCGGTCATCCGGAGCGCGCTCGAGGCGATCCAGCTCGCGGCCGAGACCAAGGGGATCGCGGTCGCCTCGAGCATCGACCCCGAGGCGAGCTCCCTGAGGGGGGATCCGGCGCGGATCCACCAGGTCGTCTGGAACCTCCTGTCGAACGCCGTGAAGTTCACGCCCCCGGGCGGGCGGATCGACGTCGCGCTGCGGCGCGCGGGCGCGCACGCCGCGCTGTCGGTGACCGACACCGGGATGGGCATCGCCCCGCAGTTCCTCCCCCACCTGTTCGAGCGCTTCCGGCAGGCGGACGCGTCCTCGACGAGGAAGCACGGCGGGCTCGGCATCGGGCTGTCGATCGTCAAGCACCTGGTCGAGCTGCACGGCGGCACCGTGGAGGTCGCGAGCCAGGGCGAGCATCTGGGCGCGACCTTCACCGTGACGCTGCCGCTCGCCGGCGTCTCGCAGGAGGCGCCCGACGCGGCGGAGCGCCCCAGCGAGGCGTACGCCGAGGCGCTGGCCGACTACCCGGGCGCGTCGCTCGCCGGCATGCGGGTGCTGGTGGTCGACGACCAGCCCGATGCGCGCGAGGTCGCCCAGCGCGTGCTGGAGGAGTGCGAGGCGACGGTCACGACGGCGGGGTCCGCCGCCGAGGCGCTGGCCATCCTTTCGCAGGATCGGCCCGACGTCCTCGTCAGCGACCTCGGGATGCCTGGCGAGGACGGATTCCAGCTCATCCGCAGGGTGCGGGGCCTCGGCGAGGCGCGCGGCGGGGCGACGCCGGCCGTCGCGCTCAGCGCGCTGGCGCGGGCCGAGGACAAGGCGCGGGCGCTCGGCGCCGGGTACCAGGCGCACGTCGCCAAGCCCCTGGATCCGGCCGAGCTCGTCGGGGTGATCGCGGCGCTGGCCAAGGATCGGACGAATCTGACGAATCTGACGAATCTGACGAACCCGACGGCTCCGACCGATCGGACGAGCCAATGAGCGGCGGTTGCTCCGGGGGAGCTCCCTGGATTAGGTAGAAGCCTTTACGGCGCCATCCACGGCGGGATGGCGAGCACGGCCATGGTCCAACAGATTTCCGTGAAAGACCTCTTTCTGAAGCTGAAGGCGGGCGAGCCCGTGTACCTCCTCGACGTGCGCACGCCCGGCGAGCACGAGATCGCCGCGCTGCCGGGCAGCACGCTGATCCCGCTGAACGAGCTCGTCGAGCGGGCCGACGAGGTCGCGCCCGGCGAGGGCGCGCTGGTCGTCGCCTACTGCCACCACGGCGTCCGGAGCCTCTCGGCCGCCGCCCTCCTCGAGAAGCTCGGCCACGAGCGCGTCGCCTCGCTCCAGGGCGGCATCGACGCGTGGTCGATCCACATCGACGAGAGCGTCCCGAGGTACTGATCCCCCATCGACGAGCTCAGTTGAGCGAGGCGGCGCCGAGCCGGAAGTAGAGCGATCGGCCTGCGCCGCACGCGCTGCAGGCGACCTTCGCGACGCGGAGGCGGACGCCGTCGAGCGTCTCGGCCGTGTGGTCTTCCACGCGGAAGGCGCCGCGGCAGCGCGGGCACGGGATCGACCGGGCGGCCACCTCGACCTGCGAGGCCGCGTCGAGGGGGATGGCGCGCCCGGGGGTGTGGCCCGGCTCGAGCAGCGCGAGCCGCTCGATGTCGCGGGTGAGCTTCGCCGACGTGCGATCGCCTTCGCGCCGGGCGGCGCGGGCCGAGAGCTTCTTCTTCGCCATGATGCCTGTCCCTGCGGCCCGCCGGCGCGGAGACGCCGTCCGCGCGGGGAGCGCGAGGCCGGGTCTACCGCTTGTCGCGGATCGTCTCCAGGCCCTCGTACACGTCCTCGGCGCCTCCGCCGTACACGTCGCGCTCTGGCGAGGCGGTGCTCGAGCGCGAGGGCGCGAGGGTGCCGGGCCGCCGCACCTTGGGAGGCCGGACCCCCTGCCGGCGGTGTTCGGGGACCGCTGCGGGGTCGGGCGTCGTGGCGGCAGCGTCGACCGCGGAGGGCGAGTCGGCCCCGGCCGGATCCGCGGGTTGCGAGGGCGCTTCCGGGGCCGGCGCGACGCCGGAGGGCGCGGGCGTGCCGAACGGCGCAGGGCCGGCCGTGCTCGCGAGGGTCATCGGCGCGTCCTGGCCCGCCGGCGACCTGGCGGCCACCGGCGCGCTCGAGCTCGCTGTCCAGCGCGCCGCGCCGAGCGTTACCGCGGCGAGGAGAGTTGCGGCGGCCACGATCCACGCGCCCGCGTTGCGGCGCCAGCGGAACGCGCGGGAGCGCCACCGATCGCGGCGGCGTTCGGTCCCTTCGCGCGGGCTCCAGGCGATCTCCTTCCCGTCCGGCTGGGTCAGCGGCACCGCCCGCTTGCCCGCGCCGAGCTGATGCGGCGGCGCCCCCCGCTTGCGCGCCATCGTCAGCGTGGGGGAGTCGTCGCGCGCCATCGTCAGCGTGGGGCCTTCTTCGCGCGCCATCGTCAGCGTGGGGCCTTCCTCGCGCGCCATCGTCAGCGTGGGGCCCTCCTCGCGCGCCATCGTCAGCGTGGGGCCGTCCTCGGGAGCCGTCTTCAGCGCGATGCCGCTGTCCTGCGCCGTCTTCAGCGCGGCGCCGCTGTCCTGCGCTGTCGCCGGCGCGGGGCCGATGTCCTGCGCCATCTTCAGCGCGGCACCGCCGCCCTGCGCTGTCGCCAGCACGGAACCGCTGCCTTGCGCCATCTTCAGCGCGAGGCCGTCGCTCCGGGGCATCGTCAGCGTGGGGCCGTCCTCGGAGCTCCCCCCGTGCGAAGACCGGTCGTTCCGCACCATCTTCAGCGTGGGCCTGCTGTCCTGCGCCGGGGTCGTGGGGCCGCTGCTCCGCGCCAGCGCCAGCGTGGGCCGCTCCGCGACGGCCACGAGCGGGAGCGTGCGACGCTCGCTGGACGGGGCGGCGTCGGCGCTGGCCGAGGTCGCCGCCGCGGCGCCCTGGCTGGGCAGGGTGGTCACGTGGTCGCCGCCGGGCGAGAGCGCCGTCGAGCAGGGACCTGCCCCGGCTCCCGCCCCCTTGTCGGCGTCAGGCAGGGTCGACGACGCGCCCGGGCCGTCGTTGGCCGCGGCGGGGAGCGTGCTCGCGACGCCGTCGCCCGAGGGCCCGAGGGGCCGAGACGACGGAAAGGCCTTGCCCCGGGCGATCGCCTCGATCTGCGCCAGGGCGCGGGCGGAGTGCTCCGAGCCGAACGGCGCGATCTCTCGCGCCAGATCCGCCACGGTCTGGACGCGCAGCTCCGGCTCTTTCTCGAGGCAGCGCAGGATGATGTCCTCGAGCCGGGCTGGCAGATCCATCCGGTGCACCCGCGGCGGCGTGGGCGCCTGCGTGGCGATGGCGACGAAGAGCGCCGAGATCCTGGACACCTCGAAGGGAAACCGCGCCGTCAGGAGCTGGTAGAGGATGACGCCGAGCGACCAGATGTCGGTGCGCGCGTCGACGTCTTTCGAGCACCGCACCTGCTCGGGCGACATGTAGCAGGGGGAGCCGAGCATCATCTCCGACGCCGTGAGCTTGCCGTCGTCCTCGGCGGCGGCCGACTTGGAGAGGCCGAAATCGAGCACCTTGACGATGGGCGCGCCGGTCGCGCCGGTCGTGAGGAAGAGGTTCCCCGGCTTGAGGTCCCGGTGGACGATGCCGCGCGCGTGCGCCTCCGCGATGGCCTCGCAGCCCTGGATCACGTAATCGACCGCCTCGGACACGGGCAAGGGGCCGCGCGCCTCGATCTCCCGCTGGAGATCGCGGCCGCGCAGGTACTCCATGACGAGGTAGGGGACGCCGAGATCGCCCGTGCCGACGTCGATGACGCGGGCGACGTGCTCGCTGCGGATCGCCGCCGCGGCGCGCGCCTCGCGCAGGAAGCGGGCGCTCGCGCCGGGCAGCGTCATCGCGCGGGGAAGGAGGAACTTGACGGCCACGCGCTGGCGCAGCGAGACATGCTCGGCGGCGAAGATGACGCCCATGGCGCCCCGGCCGAGGCTGCGCTCGAGGCGGTATTTCTGCGCGAAGACCTCGCCTATCGCTGGGATGCCCGCCGTTGACGCGGGGGCATCCGGTTCCGATGGCCCGACCTCCATGGGCACACTATAGCCGCGCTCCCGCTTTTTTTGACGCGAAGATGCGGGGCGTCGGGGGTGGGGGCGACCGGATGCGGGGGCAGCGGAACGCGGTCGCGAGGGTCGCCGTAGGCGGGCCGCGCACCTTCCATCACTCCCATGGTGGGCGCCATCGGCCACGCGCGGCTCGCGAGGCCCAGACGTCCTCACGCCCCCCGCGCTCGCCCCTGACAGCTACCGCGGCCCTGGGAGCAGCCCTGCCGCGACCAACAACCGTCGCTCCGCGCGCCGGCGCGGGTGGTCGAGCTGGAGCGGGCGCACCGTCACCCGTGCCACGGCGGACTCCGGGACACCCCTACATCGAGTTCCCGCCACACATCATCGCTTGCGAGGACGAGTCTTCTTCTCGTCAACATCGGCATGCACGCTCAGGATGGATTCGATGTCCACCATGTCGCGCGAGCGATGGGCTATGGCCTTCATGACGAGGAGATCCTCGGGCACTGGAAGCGGAACGCGCAAACCGCCTAGATCCGTCGGGACTGCGCGATGAACCGCGTTCTCCTCGAACGGCAAGGCCCCCATCGAGAGGTCGATGGGAACACCGGATCGATCGTGTCGAAGCAGAAGGACGCGGGAGTTGAGGGCGAACCCCAGCGCATCTGGGATGCGGGGAACGATTCCATGCCGCTCCCCATCGGCCAGGAAGAGGGGCCACTCGCTTTGGTTCGGAAGCCACGCGACGACATCCACGTCTCTCGTCGTGCGCGGCTTACTCAGGATCGACACCGCGACCCCGCCGATGACCAGCATGGGGACGCCGGATGCCTCCGACCAGGCGAGGAGCGCGCGTACCGCGTCCTCGAGCTCCGCCAGCGAGCGGCTCATCAGACACGTGTGCCTCATGGATCCGGAGACCCCCTGCCCTGCACGCTCGCCAAGCGTCACCGCGCGCCCCCCGCCCCCAGCAGCATTGCGACAGCCCTCTCGCCATGGCACGAGCCCGCCCTCATGCCGACCCGCCCCTTCACCCTGGGCCGCTCCCGCCCGCTCTCGGGCGATCCCGGCGCCGCCGGCGCGCGCCCGTTCGAGCTCCCGGCGCACCACCTCGTGACCCACGGCGTGGTCGTCGGCATGACCGGCAGCGGCAAGACCGGGCTCGTCATGGTCCTCGTCGAGGAGGCGCTGCGCTCGGGCGTCCCGGTGCTCATGGTCGACGTGAAGGGCGACCTGCCCAACCTGCTCTTCACGTTCCCGGAGCTCTCCGCGGCCGAGTTCGAGCCGTGGATCGACCCCTCGGCGGCCGCGCGCGACGGCCGCTCCACGGCCGACGTCGCCGAGGGGCTCGCGGCGCGCTGGCGCGACGGCCTCGCCTCATCGGGGCTCGGGTCGGGCGACGTCGCCGCGCTCCGCGCCCGCATGGCCCCGCGCCTGCTGACGCCGGGCACCACGGCGGGCGAGCCGGTCCACGTGCTGTCGGCGCTCGAGACCCCCTCCCCGCTCTGGGACGAGGACGAGGAGGCCGCCCGCGAGGCGCTCTCGGCCTCGCTGTCGCTCCTGCTCCGGCTCGTCGGCCGCGACCCGGATCCGGCCCGGAGCCGCGAGCACGTGCTGCTCGCGCACCTCGCCGAGCGGCGGCTGCGCGCGCGGCGGGCCGCGGGGCTCGAGGAGCTGCTCGCGGACCTGGCCGATCCGCCGATCGCCGCCGTGGGCGCCCTCGGCGTCGACGAGTTCTTCGCCCCCAAGGAGCGCCAGGCGCTCGCCCGCGAGCTCAACACCCTGCTCGCCTCGCCCACGTTCGCCACCTGGCGCAAGGGCGCGCCGCTCGACGTCGCGTCGTGGCTCGCGCCGCAGGTTGGCAGCGGCAGCGGCGGCGCCAAGACCCCGGCGGTGATCGTCAGCGTCGCGCACCTCGACGACGACGAGCGGCTCCTCGTCCTCGGGCTGCTGTTCGATCAGCTGCTCTCGTGGGTGCGCGGCCTCTCGGGCACGAGCGACCTGCGCGCCCTCGTGGTCTTCGACGAGGTCTTCGGCTTCTTGCCCCCGCACCCGGCGAACCCGCCCACGAAGCGGCCGCTGCTCGCGCTGCTGAAGCAGGCGCGCGCCTTCGGGGTCGGCGTCGTCCTCGCCACGCAGAACCCGATGGACCTCGACTACAAGGCGCTCTCGAACGCCGGCGCGTGGTTCGTGGGCCGGCTCCAGACCGACGCCGACCGCGAGCGCGTCGTCGAGGGGCTCTCGGGCGCGGACGGCGGCGCCGGCGGCGTCGAGGCCGCGGCCCTCTCGGCCACGCTGAAGGCGCTCCCCCCACGCACGTTCTTCGTGCGCGACGTCCACATGCAGCCGCCGTCGTTCCTCGCCGAGACGCGGTTCAGCCTGTCGTGGCTGCGTGGCCCGGTCACCCGGCGCGAGATCGGCCGCCTCGTCCGGAGCATCTCCCCTCCCCCGCCCGCGCCCGATCCGACACGCGCTTCTCTCGATTCAAGGTCTGCACATCCAGATCTCAGAGCCGATTCTCTCGATTCCAGGTCTGTACATCCAGATCCCAGAGCCGATTCTCTCGATTCAAGGTATGTACATCCAGATTCAAGAGCCGATTCTCTCGATCCCAGGCGTGCATCTCCCGATCCGAGGCGCGCTTCGCCCGATCCAGCGAGCCCCGCCCAGCGCGCGCCCGTGGGCCCGGGCGGGACGGTCGTCCTCGACCCGCGCCACACGCCCGCCGCCCCGCAGCCCGCGCGGCGCAGCGCGGCTGCTCGTGCGGACGCCGGCGCCCGCGCGCCGGCACCGCCGCCCCCGGCAGCGACGGCGCCCCCGCCAGCGCCCGATGGATGGCGGAGCCTCTACGCGCACGCCCCCGCCGCCGCGCCGGAGGGCTTCCGTTACATCCCCTGGGTTGCTGCCTCCGTGATCGCCCACCTGCGCGACACGAAGCTCGGCGTCGCCCTCAACCGGAGCCAGCTCCTCGCCGCCCCGCTCCTACCCGACGGCAAGCCGGATCTCTCGCGCGTCTCCCGGCTCGACGCTTCGCTGCTCGCCACATCGCCCGCCGCGGGCGCCCGCTTCGCCGAGCTGCCCGCCCCGCTCGCGAAGCGCGCCACCGCGCAGGCCGCTGCGCGCGCTCTCCGGGAGCACGCCTACCGCACGACCGAGGCCGCCGTGGCCGTCCACAAGGAGCTCGGGCTCGCGCAGGACGACGGCGAGCCCCTCGAGGCGTTCGCCGCCCGCTGCCGCGCCGCCGCGGCCCGGCTCGCCGCCGCCGAGGAGCAGCAGGTCGTCGGCCGGTTCGCGCCCAAGATCGCGCGCCTCGGCGAGCGCATCGCCGCCGCGAAGGCGCGGTACGGCCAGGCCGAGGCCGAGGTGGCCGCGCTCCCCGGCGCGGTGGGCGCCGCGCTCCTCGGGCTCGTCGCCGGCCGGGACACCGCCCGGCGCGCCGGGACCCAGCGCGACAAGGCCGCCGCGAAGCTCGAGCGCGCGCGGCAGGAGTGGACCGAGGCGGACGCCGCGCTCCGCGACCTCCACGCCGCGCAGGCCGCCGAGCTCGCGGCGCTGGAGCAGCTCCCCCTCCGCGCCGGCGAGGGCATCGAGACGAAGCGCCTCGTCCCCAAGAAGAACGACGTCGAGGTCGCGTTCGTGGCGCTCGCCTGGGCCGCGACGCTCGCCGGCCCCGCGTGAGTTCCGAGACGAGCTCACCGCCGCCACAGCTCGTCTCAGCGCGTTCCCTGACGCAGGCATATCGTACGAGGAGAGCGATATCGACGGCATGCGCCGCGTCCTGCTGCCACGAACGAGCTACCACGTGTATTACGTCGTCAACGACACGACCCGGACCGTGACGATCATGGCGGTGTGGCATTCGGCCCGAGGCCATGGGCCTCCGCTTCGCTGAGTCTCTCGTCGCGAGGGCGCTCTGCGCTCACGTTGGGAGCGAGTCGCTACGCTCGCGCGACGTCGCGGTATCCCTCCCTCCATCGAGGCGCTAGGCTCCCCCGCATGCAGCCGATCGGCGCACCTGAGCGACGCCTCGACGGGGAGCCCACGCGGCTCTGCCCCAGGTAACGCCATGCCGTCCTCCCGCTTCCGCGCCGGGCTCGGCCGTCCGAGCTCGGCCCCTGCCGAGATCGCGTGGTTCGCGTTCCACGGCGACGACCTCCTCGTCCGCGCGCCCAGCGACGGCGGCGATCGCTTCGACCTCCCGATCGCGGCCGATCTCGCCGATCTCGGCGTCTCCGTCACGCGCGCGCAGCCGCTCGGCGAGCTGGACGGGCGCGCCTGCCGCTCCGCCGAGCTCGCGCAGGGCGCGCCGGCGCCGGCGGGGTACGCCTACGTCTCGCTGCGGCGCCTCCACGGGCGCATCGATCCGGAGCTGTTCGAGATCGCGGGCACGGCATACCAGGTGCAGCACTGGGACAGGGCGCACCAGTACTGCGCTGCATGCGGCACTGCGCTCGAGACCGGGCAGGACGAGCGCGTGAAGCGCTGCGTCCGCTGCGCGAGCAACTACTTCCCCCGGATCACGCCGGCGACGATCGTGCTCGTCGAGGACGGCCCGCGCGTCCTGATGACGCGCCAGGCGCGGTTCCCTGCGGGCATGTACGGCCTCGTCGCCGGGTTCGTCGAGCCGGGCGAGACGCTGGAGACGTGCGTCGCGCGCGAGGTCCACGAGGAGACGGGCGTCGACGTCGCCGACATCGTCTATTTCGGCAGCCAGCCGTGGCCCTTCCCCCACCAGATCATGGTCGGCTTCACCGCGCGCTACGCCGGCGGCGAGCTCCGCGTCGACACGCGCGAGCTCGAGGACGCGCGCTGGTTCCACCGCGACGCGCTGCCGCTCTTGCCGCCGCCGCTCAGCATCGCCCGGAAGCTCATCGAGGCCTGGCTCGCGAGGCCGGCGCGGTAGCGGCGCCTCAGACGCGCCGCAGCTTCCACGCGCCGCGGCGGAACACGAGCCCGCCCGCGACGGCAAACGTCGAGAACGCCACCGCGATCGCGACGAACACGCCCGCCGGGCCGAGCCCCGCGGCGCCCGAGAGGCCCCAGGCGAGCGGGATCTCCCAGAGCCAGAAGCAGGCGAAGTTCAGCAGCGTGGGCGTCCAGGTGTCGCCGGCGCCGTTGAACGCCTGCGTGAACACCAGGCCGAAGCCGTAGAACAGGAACCCGCACGAGAGGATCCGCAGCGTCTGCGTGCCGAACCGGAGCACCTCGGCGTCGTCCGTGAACGCGCCGACGATGGCGCGGGCGCCCACCGCGAAGACGACGCCTACCGCGCCGAGCATGACGGTGGTCCAGATGCCCGCGCGGTACACGGCGGCCTCGGCCCGGTCGGGGCGCCCCGCGCCAAGGTTCTGCCCGACCAGGGTCGCGGCGGCGTTCGAGAGCCCGAGCGCCGGCAGGATCGCGAACACGATGACGCGCATCCCGATCGTGTAACCGGCGAGCGCCGCGCTCCCGAAGGGCGCGATGATGCGCACCAGGCCGCTCCAGCTCGCCATGCCGATGACGTTTTGCAGCGCGCCGTTCGCGAAGAGCCGGAGCAGCGCCGCGAGCGCCCCCGGGTCGGGGACGAGGTGCCGCGCGCGCACCCTCACCCGGCCGCTGCCGCGCGTGAGGAAGAAGACCTGCAGCGCGACGCCGGTCCCGCGGCCAAGGGTCGTCCCGACCGCCGCGCCGGCCACGCCGAGCTCCGGGAACGGGCCGAGGCCGAAGATGAGGCACGGGCCGAGCGCCATGTTCAGCGCGTTCGAGAGCCAGAGCACCCGCATCGACAGCGCCGCGTCGCCCGCCCCGCGGAAGATCGCGTTGATGACGAACAGCATCAGGATCGTCGCGTTGCCGAGCAGCATGATCGAGGCGAACGGCGCGCCGATCGCGATCACCCCGGGCGTCGCCCCCATCGCCGCGAGCAGCCGCGGGGCGAGCAGCGCGCCGACCGCCGAGATGGGCAGCGAGATGAGCAGGCCGAGCACGATCGCCTGCCCCGCCATGGCGGCCGCCTCCTCGTGGCGCCCCTCGCCGACCCGCCGCGCGACCGTCGCGGACGCGGCGACCGCGAGGCCCATCGCAATGGCGTAGACGAGCGCGAGGAGCGACTCCGTGAGCCCGACGGCGGCGACGGCGTCGGCCCCGAGCCGCGAGACCCAGAAGACGTCGACCACGACGAAGAGCGACTCCATGAGCATCTCCATGACCATCGGGATCGCGAGCAGGGCGATCGCCCGGTCGATGGATCCGGTGGTGAAGTCGTGCTCGCCGCCGCGGACCGCGTCGCGGAGCGTGGACCAGACGCCCGCGCCGCGGCGCGAGCCGGGCGAGGGCGGCGAGGGTGCAAGAGCGTCCGCGCGCAGGTCGGGGGCGGGTGGCGTGCCGTGGTCGCGCATGAGGGCCGGCAAGCTGATCGCTGCGGGTCGCTTCGTCCAGCGGCGTTGCACACCTTTACAGATGGGAGGGGCTACTACAGATGGGAGGGGCTACTACAGATGGGAGGGGCTACTCTCCTGGCGCGCGCGGCGGCGGCGCCATCGACGCCGATCGGCAGTCAACCACCGGGCCGAGTCGCCCGGCGACCCGCCACGCTTCCTCCGCGACCACATCCCGCCTCGGGCGGGAAGCTCTCCTCTCCCTTTGCGACCGTTCAACCTGCGCTCGCGAAGAAGAACCACGCGTCGTCCGGGCCACAGCCCGGATCGAGCGCGAAGCGGAGGCGCTCGAGGAACCCACGGTAGCCAAGCACGACCGGTCCTATCCATCCCGGGGCGATAAGGATGCTGCCCGACACCGTGAGGCTCTCGCCGCGCTCGGCGACGAGCAGGACGTCGAGATCGTGAAGAGCGCCGCGGATGCGACCAAGTCGCGTCGACAGGATCATCGTCTGTCCCGTGCCGCCAAGCTGCGCTTGCAGCATGTCGGCGAGGTCGCCTCCGATGATCGACCACGCGGCGCCCGTGTCGAGGAGCGCCTGGCTCTCGAACGGAAGACCGGCGATCCGGCAGCGAACAGCGACTGTCAGCAGCGTCCCTTCGTGCTCGGTCGCGACCCGATACCGCGCTGACGAGTCGGCCCACGGCTGCGCGACCCCTTCGAGACGCATCGTGCCTTTGGCCATCAGTCGACCTGCACCACGAACGCACCTTCGATCTGCCCACGCTCCGTCAGCCGCTCGACCAGCGCGCGCAGCGTGACGTCGGTGTCGAGCAGCTTGCCATCGTGGAGCGCCACCCAGCGTTCGAGGTAGGCCTGCCGGTTTTCTCGCAGCCAGGCGTAGTCTGCCGCAAAGTCACTGCGGGCACGGTCGGGTGAGGCAACGATCCGGGGCGGACGGAGGACCTTCGCCCAGCCTTCCACGCTCGTGTCCCCCTGGGCGAGCAACTCCTGGACATAACGGCGCGCCTCCTCGACCCGGTTGGCCTCCACCAGCTTGCGAATGTGCTCTGCAGGGGGGATTGGCGGAGGGAGTGCTTCGTTCGCGGTCCGCATGCAAGGCATCGTAGCACTTCACTGCCGTCCTCGGTCGGTCCCGACCGAGCCAGGGGACCTCGATGAGCCTGGCGCGCCGCCGAGCCCTGGCGTGTTCCGCGCCCCGCCCCCTCCGGGCGCAGCGCCGCGTCGTCAGCGGATCGAGAACGGATCCCGGTCTTGCGCGCTGAGCTCGACGCGCAGCGACGGCACCGCGGCGCGGAGGCGCTCGGCGAGGCGCGTCAGCGCGGCGCGCTCGCTGTTCGAGTGCAGCGCGCACACCACGGTGACGCCCGCGCTCGCCGCGCGGAGCGCGTCGTGGTGGCGCAGCTCGCCGGTCAGGTAGAGCTCCGCCCCCTGCGCGATGGCGTCGTCGAGGAGCGCGCCGCCCGCGCCGGCGCACGTGGCCGCGCGGGAGACGGCGCGCTGCTCGGGGCCGGCCACGAGCAAGGCGTCGACCCCCAGGCCCTCCTTGACGCGGCCCAGCAGCTCGGAGACCGGCGCGGCGCCGGCGAGCGGTCCGATCCGCCCGATGCCGGCCCTGAGCGGCTCGGCGGCGAGCTCGACGAGATCGAACGCCACCTCCTCGTACGGGTGCGCGGCGCGCATCGTCTGCACGACCGCGGCGGTCCGGTCGCGGGGGAAGACCATCTCCAGCCGCACCTCGGCGACGCGCTCGAGCCGGCCCTTCTCGCCGACCGTGGGGTTCGCGCCCTCCTCCCCGAAGAACGTGCCCGTCCCCAGCGTGCGGAAGCTGCAGCGCGAATACCGGCCGATCCGGCCCGCGCCCGCCTCGGCGAGGGCGTCGGCTACCGCGTCGGCGTGATCCTCCGGGACGAAGACGACCAGCTTGTGCTGCCACGCCTTGGAGGGCGCCCTCCTGAGCGGCGCGCGGTCCGGCGAGATCCCGAGCGCGTCGGCGAGGACGTCGTTGGTGCCGCCCTCGGCGACGTCGAGCGCGGTGTGCGGCGAGTACAGCGCGATGCCGTCGCGGATCGCGGCGAAGAGGGGGCTCGGCGCCACCACGCGCTTCACGGCCTCGAAGAGGGGCGGATGGTAGGCGACGACGAGATCGCAGCCGAGATCGCGCGCCTCCCGGGCGACCTCAGGGGTGTAATCGATGGCGAGGAGCGCCGCCGACGAGGGCCGCGCCGGGTCGCCCGCGAGCAAGCCGACGTTGTCCCAGGGCTCCGCGAACCGGAGCGGCGCGATCGACTCGAGCGCTGAAAGGACGTCTCGGAGGAGGGTCATGAGCGCCTCTATACCAGCGGCGACCGCGGTTCGGCGCAGCGGCGACGCGGCGACCGCGGAGCCGAGCTCCGCGCGACGGCGGCGCCGAGCGCAGCCGGAGGCGCCGCGTCGCGCCGGGACCTGGGCGGCCGGCTCGACGCCAGGCGGGCGCAGCGCAGCGCAGCGCGACGTCGACGCGCGCGCGGGTCACGCCGCCCGCGAGGGCTCGCCGCGGCAGCGGCGCAATCGATGCAGACCAGGGCTGTGCCATGCTGTGCCGGTCATCCCCGCGTTGAAAGGCTGCGCCCGCGGATCCTGCGCTGGTATGGATGCTGCTGTTCTCTGGCACCATGGCCAGTATCCCCTCTTCTCCGGCTCAATTCCGGATCGCGCTCGCTCACCAGCTGACACGCGCGATCCTCGCCACCGCGACGCTCAACGTGGCAGTTGGAGGCGCCGCCTGCGGCGGCGACGTCACCCTGGAGCGCGCGTCGGGCGGAGGCGGTGGCCCCGCGTCGGGCGACGAGAGCTCGGGGGCGCGCGGAGGGATGGGCGGGAATGGCGGGCCAGGCGGCGATGCCGTCACATCAATCCAGGCAGGCGGCGTCCAGTGGACCGAGGAAGGAACGGTCTGTGTCGCCCTGGGGCCCTCGGGACAGGGAGGACAGGGCGGTGTCGGGGGAGCTGCCGGCGAAGGGGGGACTGCCGGCGAGGGCGGCATCGGCGGCTCACCCGCGGGCACGTGCCCAACCTTCGACCCCTACAGCTCCTCCGTCCCGGGCTCGCCGCCCGGTGCGCCCGCGGGGTGCTGGTACACAAGCCTCGGTGAAGGCGTCCTCCGAGGCAGCGAGTGCTGCTACGAGTTCGTCGCGACCTGCGGCGGCACAGGCCGCCCGTTCCTCGTGGGCGAGCGCGCGCGCACCGCGCGGGCAGAGCGGCGAGCGGCGAGCGCGTGGGGCGCCGCGGCGCACCCGGACGTGGCGGCGCTGACGCAGTCGACCCGCGCCGCGCTGGCCGAGGCATGGCTCCGCGACGCCTTGCTCGAGCACGCGTCGGTCGCCTCCTTCGCGCGGTTCGCGCTGGAGCTGATGGCGGTCGGGGCCCCCCCGGACATGCTCGCGGCCGCGCACGAGGCCGCGGGCGACGAGGTGCGCCACGCGGCGCTCTGCTTCGGCCTGGCGAGCGCGTACGCCGGCGCGGCGCTCGCGCCGGCGCCGTTCGCGTTCGGCGGGCGGGTCGAGGTCGCCTCGGGCCTGCCCGAGCTCGCGGCGCGCGCCGTCCGCGAGGGCTGCGTCGGCGAGACGCTCGCCGCCGTGCAAGCCAGCGAGCAGCGCTCGCGCGCCACCGACGCCGCGGTCCGGAGCGCCCTTGCCACGATCGCCGAGGACGAGGCCCGGCACGCCGAGCTCGCGTGGCGCTTCGTGGCCTGGGCGCTCCAGACGGGCGGCGAGCCGGTGCGCCGGGCGGTCTGCGAGGCCTTCGAGGCGGCCCTCGCCTCGCCTCCTCCGGCCGCCACGGCGCCGGACGCCGAGGCCGGCGCCCTCGCCGCGCACGGGCGCCCTGACGGCGCGGCGCTGGCCGCCTCCCACCGCCGCGCGGTCGCGGAGGTCATCGCGCCTGCGATGCGCGCGCTGCTGGGCGCGTGGTCCTAGCGAGGACGCGATCCGACGTGTACCGGAAGGTGGAAGATGGACGATGCGCAGGCGCAGCTCGCTCCGGACACGCTGCACGCAGATCGAGTGGAAAAACATCCAGAAGACGGTCAGTAGATCGAGACGATGCGTCGATCGATCACAGGCTACCACCAGGACGATGTGAACGATTGGGTGGCCGAGCTGAGCTGTGGACATGGCCAGCACGTCCGGCACAAGCCGCCGTTCTTCTCGCGCCCCTGGGTCGTCACGTCCGAGGGCCGCGCATCGATGCTCGGCACCGAGCTCGACTGCGTGCGCTGCGATCGGCTCGAGATGCCCGACGGGCTGGTCGCGTACAAGCGCACGGCCGAGTTCGACGAGGTCACGATCCCTTCCGGCCTGCGAAAGAACCATTCCACCAAGCCCGGCGTATGGGGGGTGATCCACGTGATCTCGGGGCAGCTGCGCTACCGGATCGATGGGCTCGGCGGTCGAGAGCTCTCTCTCGATCCAGAGAGCCCAGGGATCGTCGCCCCCGAGGTGCTACACCACGTCGACCCCGACGGCCCGGTGCGGTTCTTCGTGGAGTTTCGACGCAAGGGCGGGTAACCCGGCCCGCCGAATGGGACGGTCGCACCAAGCGTTCTGGGTCCTCATGAGCCGATCCTCCATCGCCCTGCTCGTCGCCGCCGTCATCGGGTGTAGCCCGCCTTCTCCCACCCCGTCGGCGAGCGTCTCCGCGGCTCCTGCAGAACCAGGCCGAGCTCCGGCGCCCGGCGCGACCACGCCCCCGGCCGGCACCTCCGCCGCAGAAAGCCCGGCGCCCGCGGCAGCACCCCAGTCCGCCACGGACACCGCCGGCGGCTCCAAGGCGAGCCTCGACGATCCGCGGATCCAGAAGATCAGGGCCCGGTATCAGGACATCCAGGCCCGCAAGGACCTGACGCGAAGCGAGCTCCGCTTCGAGTGCGCCGGCGGCGAGGGACGCGGCGAGCTCCGGTTGTACCAGGCGGACGGCGCGATCCAGAAGGCGGAGATCGCGGCCGCCGACGCGGGGCACGGCGAGTCGGCGTACCAGTTCTACTACGACCAGGGCCAGCTGGTCTTCGCGCTGCACGACGATGGATCCTGGGCCTTTGACGGGACGAGGGGTACGCCGGACAAGCCGGCGACGACGAGCAGCGTCACGCAGCGCCGGTACTATGTTCACGAAGGCGAGCCCGTGCTCTGCATCAAGAAGCGCGCGAAAGGTCCCACGGAGAAGCTCGGCCCCTTGCTGGAGCAGGCGCCCAACGGGCCTGACGATTGCTCCAGGGCCAAGAAAACGCAGCAGATCGCCTCCGCCGCCCTGGCGGGCGCGAAGCCCAAGACCACGGATGAGCTGAAGAGGCTGCTCTGTAACTGAGCCCAGCGGCGCTACCGGGCGGCCAATCTTCTCGAGATATCTCAGACACCGGACCGGAAGACATGCGGCGCGCATGCTCTTCCTCCAGGTCTTGCCGCCGCTGGCCGCGCTGCTCGTGGAGCCGGCGTGCTCGGGCGAGACCGTCTCACGAGGCGAAGCTCAGGACACCTCGCGCGGCTCTTGGCGAGCGCGCCGGAACATCGCGATCCCGAGCAGGATCCCGCCCGCCACGATGGCGATGTCAGCGACGTTGAACACCGGCCAGCGGTGAAGGTGGATGAAGTCGACGACGTAGCCGCGGACGCCGCGATCGATCGCGTTCCCGACCGCGCCGGCGACGATGAGCGCGTACCCGGCCTGCTCGGTGAGCGACGCGCGGCGGCTGCTCCACCAGCCCAGGAGCACCACGCCGAGGACTACCATCGAGCACACCAGGAGGACCGCCACCTTCGCCGGCGACTGGATGCCCCGGAGCAGGCTGAAGGCCATGTCGCGGTTCTCGGCGTAGCGGAGATCGAGCACCCCCGGCACGATCGACAGGGGACCTCGCTGCTCGAGCGCGGCCTGCGCGACCGCCTTGGTCGCATGATCGCACCCCACCAGGGCCAGCGTGAACAGAATCAGGACCCAGCCCATCACACGTCGCGCCATGGCCGACGGAACACGGCGCCCTGGCGGTTTGTTCCCGGTCTCTCGCTCGAGAGAGGACGGTGTGGAGCCAGCGCCGCCCCCGAGCGGGTTTCAGGCGAGAAAGCCCGGCAGCGGTCCGCAGTTCGGCTCGATGCCGATGCCGGTCGCGGCGTGGCCGAGCGCGTTCATCACGGACGTGAGCAGCTTGTTCGAGCTCTGCGCGGTGGTGTTGTTGATGTACTGGCCCACGTTCACGCCCAGGTTCTTCCCGCCGATGACCAGGTACTGCATGTCCCGCGGGTTGTGGCTGTGGTTCGTGCCGCTCTCCACGCCCCAGAGCAGGATCGTGTTGTCGAGCATCGTGCCGCTGCCCTCGCGGATGCCCGCGAGCCTCTTCGCCAGGTACGCGATATGGCTCGCCCAGAAGCGATCGAACAGCATGAAGGCCTGGCGCGTGGTCATCGACTCACCACCGACGCTGACGCTGTCGTTCGTGCGGCTGACGTGCGCGACCACGTCGTGCCAGCTCTGGCCGAAGCCGAGGAGGCCCTCGTGGTGGCCGCCGGAGAAGCTGAAGTGGTAGTCCGCGACCCGCGTGCGATCGCACGTGAACGCGCTCACGATGATGTCGGCCTGGATCTGCGCCCAGCGCGTGATCGTCGTCGCGTTGTTGGTGCTGCCGTTGTAGCCGGAGGTGTCCGCGCGCTCGCACGCCGCGCCGGCCGGGACCGACGTGCCGCCGCCCATGCCCGCGATGCGCTTCTCGAGCTCGAACAACGCTTCCACGTGGAGCTCCAGCTTCTGGCGCTCGGCCTGGCCGAGGAAGCCCTGGATGGTCTTGAGCTCGCGCGTGTTGATCTGGAGGATCCGCTGGTCGGCCTTGCGCTTCGCGGCCGCGACGGCGTCCGGCATACCGCCGGGCGTGGGCGTCGGCGCGGCGCCGTCGAAGGTGACGCCGCTGAAGATCGTGCTGAACGCGCGCGCGGGGTCGGCCGTGTGGGTCATGGGCTGGCCGGGGCCGCTGTACGAGATGATATGGCGCTTGTCGGCGCCGCCGCGATCGGCGACGCACAGGTGGATGCTCGCGAGCGGCGTGCCGCCGCGCAGGTCGGAGCTCTTGAGCAGGATCTGATCGAGCGAGGGACCGTTCGCGTGGTGTGAGCTCTCGTCGATGAAGCGCGCGCCCGTGAACAGCTGCGCCATGCCCGCCTCGTGGTGATTCCCGACCGTCCAGGCATGGTCGAGCCGGCGCAAGAACAACATGTCGCTCTCGAGGCCGCGGAAATCGGCGAGCGGCTCCTGGAGCTGGAACGTCGACCCGCTGCCGGTCGGCCACCACTCGGGCGGGTGCGAGTCGGGCGTGAAGATCAGCACCAGCCGCTTGGGCACGACGGTCTGCGCCTCGACCTCGCGGTGGCGCAGCAGCGGCGCCAGGAAGATCGCGCCGGCCGCCGTCTTCAGGATGTCTCGTCTGGATACGTCGAAGGGCCTGGGCATGTTCGAACCTCGATGGCCGTAGCTAGTCGCGCACGCGCTCCAGCGTGCTCGGCGAAGACAGGAGCGCCACGAGCAGGTCGCGCAGGAGACCGGTGCGATCCAGCGCCGCCGTGCCCTGCACGACCGGCGGAATACCGCGCGCAGACTCGACCTGGCCGAAATAGAAGCGGAAGGCCTGCCGCGCCAGGCACTCGCGGACCCAGGTGCTGCGCGACAGCGCTTCTCCCAGCCCCGCGGCGCTGTCGTACTCCCCGTCGACGTCGGTGTTCAGCAGCCACCCCACCGCGTTGATCGGCTGCGGCGCGGCCATGGGCGCGGTGAGCGACGGGCTCCTGTACTGCTCGAGCGTCCGATAGCGGCCCGCGCCGTCGAAATTCTCGAGCATGAAGCCGACGCCGTCGATCAGCGCGTGGCAGCTCTCGCAGACCGCCTGCGCGTTGTGCGTCTCGTACAGCTCGCGCGTGGTCTTCGGGGTCATGCGCAGCTCGCTCTCTTCGATCGGCGGCGGGGTGAAGTTCTCGGGCAGCGTGATGTGCTGGCAAAGCAGCTGATCGCGGATGAACAGGCCGCGGAGCGTCGGGGACGTGAGGTACTGCTTGGCGGTCTTGGAGAGCACGGAGCCGAGGGAGAGCAGGCCGCTCCGCGCGGTGTCCGTCGCGCCCGAGGCGTCGCTGCGGTAAAACGCGGAGAGCGCTGGATCGACCTCGGGTACAGGCGCCGTGAGCAGGCTCGCGATCGAGCCCTCCATGCCTCCGTTCGCGCGGAGGAAGCGCTGCGTCTCGGCGAACATCGTCCCCTTCACATCGGCGAAGCCGGGGAACACGTCCTCGAACTTCTCCACCTCGGCCTCGAACGTGTGCAACCGCAACCACTGGACGAGGAAGTGACCGAGCTGGTCGGCGGCGCCCGGCGTCGAGAGCAGCTGGTCGATGTGGCCAGGAAGCAGCGCGGGATCGGCCAGCTCGCCGCGATCGGCGGCGGCGACCAGCGTCGCAGAGGGCGGCTCGCCGAGCACGCTGTACGAAAGGAAGGTCGCGATCTCGTGGTCAGTCAGCCGGAACGCCGCTTTCGCCTCATCGCTCGGCGCGCCGATCTCGGTCCGGTACAAGAAATAAGGCGAGTTCAGCACGCCCTTCAGCACCCAGCGGAACGGCAGCGCCGGATCCCCGGACTCGGCGGCGAGATCGAACACTTCGCCATAATTGGTCAGGTCCTCCGCCGTCGCGGGCCGCCGGAACGCCTTGCTGACCGCCGCGCGCACGAAGTCCGTTTTGCACGTCGCGTCGACCTTGCCGCACGGAATCAATGCGCTGAGCTGCCGATCGCCGAGCGCGAGCACCGCGGCCTCGGCCTTGGCGGCGTACTGCTCGGCCAGGGTCACGCGGACGAGCCCGCTGGTGGACATGTTCGGATAGACGCCGTTGTCCGGCACGGGCTCCATGTCCGAAATGTCGATCGACACGCCGAGCAAGCCCTGGACGGAGCGAGCGTACTCCTCCGGGGTGAGCAGCCATGTGCGGGCGCGCAGCGCCGCGGAGGCGGGCGTGGGCGCCGCGTACGGCAAGCTCCCGTCGGCCTGCGGCGGGGGAACGTCGCCGCCGGTCTCGCCGCCAGCCGCGCCCGAGGACGGATCGCCGAGCTGCCCGGTGCAGGCGGGCGCCAGAGAACCCAAAACGAAGATCCAGCCCAAAGAGCGAAAACGCATATCGGATCTCCACATGGGTGCGCGGCGCCGATCGAGACCGCTCCCGTCGAGGAGGCTGGAAGTCCAACGCTGTCCGCAAATCAAACCGCCCGAAGCCACCTACCATCTTACAGCATCATTGTTACGCTGCAGTGGATGGCGAAGGTCCCGCTGCGCAAGACGACCCATCCAGAGCCGAGCAGAACGGTCCCCTCGAATGGATCTCGATCCGCGCCTTACGCGCCTTCACATTCCCGAAGGGTTCGGTTCTGATCATCGCCGCGCGCAGCGACCCAGCCGTTCCCTGTCGGTGCAGTGCCACTCATGCTGTAAGTTTGTCTCGAAACCCTGGCCGGCTGCGCCCGGCAGGTCGAACCCAGGGTGAATCAGACCGCTTTTCGCGGCTTCTTCACCGCGCGGAGCCTGCCTGTCGCCGGGTCGCCGCACCACAGGCGGCCGCTCGCATCCGCCTCGACGCCGGAGAGGCGCACGCTCTCCGGCAGCGCGAGCCGGTCCAGGACCTCGCCGCTCCGGGGATCGACGCGGCGGAGCTCCGACGGCGCGCCCTCCTCCTCGCACATCACGCCGTGCCAGAGATCGCCGTCGGTCCACGTGACGCCGGTGACGAGCCGATCGGAGACGAGCGTGCGGAGGACGGCCCCGCGCTCGGGATCGATCTTGAGGATCTTCCGCTCGCGGTAGATGCCCGCATAGAGCGCGCCGTCGGCCCACGCGAGCCCGCTCACGGGCGTCGCGTCGAAGCCCGGCACCTCACCGACCGCGGCCCCGCTCGCGGGATCGATCTTCCGGATCCTGCCGCCCCCGACGACCCACAGGTGGCGCCCGTCGAACGCCACCCCCGCGCTGGCGGGCGCCTTCAGGCGACGCAGCACGCGGCCGCTCTCGGGCTCGGCGGACATGAGGTCTCCGCGATCGCCGTGCGCGAACCACACCGCCTGTCCGTCGAACGCGACCCCGTGAATCGACTCCACCCCTTCGAACGTGCGCTCCGCGATGATCTCGGCCTGTCGGGCTTTCACGGTCCACTCCTTCCTCGCCCCGCGCACTCAACCAGGGAGCGCGAGCCCGAGGAGCAACATTTGTGACGCGATCGACAGCGCCGCTCTGGGCCTCGCGTAGCGCCGCGAGGGGCCGCTGCCGGTGACCTCGACAGCGCGCGCGAGCGAGAGCTCCGCGAGCGCGCGCTGCACCGTGCGCGCGCTCTTGCCGAGCGCGGCGCCGATGGCCGAGGCGCTCCACGCGGCGCCGTCCGAGAGGAGCGCGCGGATGGCGCCCGCGTCGCCCGGCTCGAGCGGCGCGAGGACGACCACCTCCACGCCCGCGCCAAGCTCCCAGCGGTACGCGTTCCCGAGCGCGCGCACGACCCCGACGCCGCCGAGCTCGGCGCGCAGGCGCCCCACCTCGACGCGCAGCCGCCGCCGGTGGGACTCGTTGACCGCGCGAACGCCGAACGCCGCGCGCGCGAGGTCGTCGCTCGCGATCGCCGCCGGGTGAGCGCGCGCGAGCGCCTCGAGCAGGGCGAACAGGACCGGCCGGCGCGCGAGGTCGGCCCGCACCTCGCCGACGTCGAGCACGCGGCGGCGGAGCGCGTCCACGACGACCCGCCCCGCGGGCGCGGCGACCAGGGCCTCGACGTCGGCGAGACGCACGGGCTCGTCGCGGCCGCCCTGGACGAGGCGCGCCACGGGCTCGTCGTGCGCGCGGAGGAAGCGCTCGGCCTCGGCGATGAGCAGCGGATGTCCGCTCGCCCGTGCCCACGCCGCGGCCTGCTCGGCCGCGCGTCGCGCCGAGGACGCGCGCACGAGCCGCGCGTGCACCTCGGCGCGCACGAGCGCCAGCGCAGCCCTGGTGAACACCGGCGCGTCGCTCGTGACCGTGGCCTCGGCGGCCGCGAGCGCCCGCTCCGCCTCGGCGACGCGGCCTTCGAGCAGCGCGGCCCGCGCCGCGCCCAGGCGAGCCCACGCCGCGTTCGTGAGATCGCCGGCGCGCTCGAGGGCGTCGCCCGCCTCGACGAGCCCCTGCCACGCCTCGCCGATCTCCCGCTGCGCGAGCGCGATCTCCGCGAGGGCCGCGCTCGATCGCGCCCGGGCGCGCTCCGCGCCCGCCGCAGCGAACCCCCGCGCGGCGCGGCCGAGCGCGGCCTTCGCTTCCGGATAGGCGCCCATCTGCGCGAGCGCGATCCCGCGGAGCGCGAGCGCGTGTGGCCCTCCGAAGGGGCCGACCACGTTCAGCGCGTCGAGCGCGTCGCCCGCCGCGAGCGAGCGGGCCGCCAGCGCGCCGAGCTCGGCGGGGATCTCGGCCGTCGCATCCATCGCGGCAGCGTCGCACGCCCGGCGGCGCGCGCCAACGGATCGCGACATCGATGTTGCTGTCGCGGCCAGGGGCGCCGTGGTCATTTCCACGGGTCAGCGGCTGGCGCGGCGAGATGCCGCGCGCGCCGCCCACAGGAGGAGATCCCCATGTGCCCTGCGTGCCTCGCGTCCATCGGATGGGTCCTCGCCCAGGCGGCCTCCGCCGGCGCCGTGACGGCGATCGCCGTCAAGAAGCTCCGGAGCCGGAACCATGGCAGGAGCGCCGCGGGCGCCCCCGCGTCGAAGGGAGAGCGCCGATGAGCCTCGCCAAGGTCGTTTCGAGGGAAGAGTGGCTGGCGGCGCGCCTCGCGCTGCTGGAGAGAGAGAAAGAGCACGACCGGCGGCGCGACGCGCTGAGCGCCGCGCGCCGCGAGCTGCCGTGGGTGAGGGTCGACAAGGCCTATGTGTTCGACGCCCCTTCAGGCAAGCTGACGCTGCGCGAGCTCTTCGGCGAGCGCCGGCAGCTCCTCGTCTACCATTTCATGTTCGCGCCGAGCTGGGAGGAGGGCTGCAAGAGCTGCTCGTACGTGGCCGACAACATCCAGGGTGGCCACGTCCACCTGGCCGCCCGCGACACGGCGTATTGCGCCGTCTCCCGCGCGCCGCTCGCCAAGCTCGAGGCGTTCAAGGCGCGAATGGGCTGGACGTTCCCGTGGGTCTCCTCGGACGAGACGGACTTCAACTATGACTATCACGTCTCGTTCCGTGAGGAGGAGCGCGCTCGAGGAGATATGGAGTACAACTTCAAGAAGGCGAGCTCCCCCTTCCCTGAGGCCCCTGGGCTGAGCGTCTTCGCCCGCGACGGCGACGAGGTCTTCCACACCTACTCGACCTACGCGCGCGGGCTCGATGTCCTGATCGGCACCTACAACTACCTGGATCTCACGCCCCTCGGCCGGGACGAGGCCGCGCTCCCTTACACGATGGCGTGGGTCCGCCATCACGACAGGTACCCCACGACGTCAGGCACCTCGCGAAGCGAAGCGGCTGGAGAAGGAGGCTCGTGTGGGTGCGCCGCTCCGGCGCGCGGGCCCGGGTGACCCGGACTCCTCGCGGATTCCGCGCGGATCACGCCCGTGGGCCGCGGTGTGCGGGGCCCGCCCCCCGGTTTGTTGGCCGGTCCGGCTGCCTCGACGGACACTGGCGAGACGGTCGCGATGAAGAAGTGGAGCTTCCTGGCCCTGGGGCGCAGCTACGAGATCACGGATTATGGCCCCAGGTTCGGGATCGAGGTCACACGGGACGGCTACACCGTGTGGACCGGCTACCGTGACGGAGCGCGGCTCGTGACGGACACGAGCACCCTGCCGTCGCGCGAGCTCGTGGCGCTCCGCGAGGAGCTCGTCCTGCGGGCGAGCTCCTGGAGCGCCGCCCCGGGGACGGGCGCGGGCCTGCGCGCGCGCCGGCCGCAGCGCGCGGTCGAGCAGCTCGATCTGCTCGGGTCGCCGCTGCTCGGCGGCTGCCCGCGCTGAGACGACGCGAGCGCGTCCCGGCGTCACTGTCGGAGCGGGTCGACGCACCTGGCCGCCCGCGTCAGCGAGCGTGAGCCCGCCGCCGCTCACGCCGCCGCGCCGCGCCCCGCCAGCCGTCGGCTATCCCGCCGCTCTGCCGCAGCACCGGCTGACAGCGCTCGCCCCGTACCAGGTCGCCGGACTGGATTCCGTTACTACCACAATTTGACCCGGGGATCATCGGCAACCGACGCCCACACGGAACCTCATCCGAGCACGTCGCGCAGCCAACCAGCGCGGGCCAGATCCGTCTAAAGTGCGCCGCCATGGCCAACCCGATCGACGCCGATCCCAACCGTCAGAGAGAAACCCCCGCCCAGAGAGACGGCAACGCCCAGCAGCGCGACACCCCCGCCGCATTTTTCCGCGGCAACCCGGCGCCGGACGCCCGCACCGGCATGCACCCGATCGCGTTGCGCCGCGCCTTCGCCGATCACCTGCACTACTCGCGCGCCCGGGAGTCCATGTCCGCCACGTCGTTCGACCGGTACGTCGCCCTCGCCCTCTCGGCGCGCGACCGCCTCGTCGACCGGTGGACGAAGACGCAGCACACCTACTACGAGCAGGACGTCAAGCGCGGCTACTACCTCTCCGCAGAGTTCCTCCTCGGCCGGGCGCTCGTCGCCAACCTGCAGGCGCTCGACATCTACGACAGCTACAAGACCGTGCTCGGCGAGCTCGGCCTCGACCTCGATGAGCTCGTCGAGCAGGAGCCCGACGCCGGGCTCGGCAACGGCGGCCTCGGGCGGCTCGCCGCCTGCTTCCTCGACTCCATGGCCACGATCGGCCTGCCCACCTACGGGTACGGCATCCGGTACGAGTTCGGCATCTTCGAGCAGGTCATCCGCGACGGCTACCAGGTCGAGCGCGCCGACGAGTGGCTCCGCTTCGGCAACCCCTGGGAGATCGAGCGCCCCGAGCACGCCGTCCCCGTCTCGTTCGGCGGCTACACCGAGCGCGTCCCCGACAAGCGCGGCGGCTTCCGCGTGGTCTGGCGCCATTCCGAGCAGGTCATCGGCGTCCCGTTCGACACGCCCATCGCGGGCTACCAGTCGAACACCGTCAACACCCTCCGCCTCTGGTCGGCCCGCGCGGGCGAGGAGTTCGACTTCGAGCTCTTCAACGCCGGCGACTACGTGCACGCCGTCCACGAGAAGAACCAGTCGGAGGTCATCTCCAAGGTCCTCTACCCGAACGACAACTTCGACAAGGGCAAGGAGCTGCGCCTCCGGCAGGAGTACTTCTTCGTCGCCTGCTCCATCGCCGACATCGTGAACCGCTACAACCGCGTCCACCCGGACTTCTCGCGCTTCGCCGAGAAGAACGCGATCCAGCTGAACGACACCCACCCCGCCATCGCGATCGCCGAGCTGATGCGCGTCCTCATCGACGACCACCTGCTCGCCTGGGAGGACGCGTGGAAGCAGACGGTCGGGGCCTTCGGGTACACGAACCACACCCTGCTGCCCGAGGCGCTCGAGCGCTGGCCCGTCGCGCTCTTCGAGCGGCTCCTGCCGCGGCACCTCGAGATCATCTACGAGATCAACCGGCGGTTTTTGCGCGAGGTCATGGACGCCCACCCGCAGGACCAGGACCGCGTGGCGCGGATGTCCCTCATCGAGGAAGGCCACGAGCGCCACGTGCGCATGGCCCACCTCGCGGTCGTCGGCTCGCACTCGGTGAACGGCGTGGCCAAGCTCCACTCCGAGCTCGTCAAGCGCGACCTGCTCCGCGACTTCTACGACCTCTGGCCCGAGCGGTTCAACAACAAGACGAACGGCGTCACGTTCAGGCGGTGGCTGCTCGCCTGCAACCCCGCGCTCGCCGCGCTCGTCACCGAGAAGGTCGGCCCGAAGTGGGTGACGGAGTTCGAGCGGCTGCGCGAGCTCGAGCGCCACCTCGACGACCCGGAGTTCATCGAGCGGATCGCCGCGGTGAAGCGCGCGAACAAGGTGGCGCTCGCGAAGGTCATCGCGCAGGAGCTCGACATCAACGTCGACCCCTCCTCGATCTTCGACGTCCAGATCAAGCGCCTCCACGAGTACAAGCGCCAGCTGCTCAACGCGCTCCACATCGTCGCGCTCTACCTGCGCCAGAAGCGCGGCGAGCAGATCATGCCGCGGACCTTCATCTTCGGCGCCAAGGCGGCGCCCGGCTACCGGCAGGCGAAGCTCATCATCAAGTTCATCCACGCCGTCGCCTACGTGGTGAACGGCGACCGGCGCCACAGCGGGCTCCGGGTCGCGTTCATGCCGAACTACCGCGTCTCGCTGGCCGAGCGCATCATCCCCGCCGCCGACGTCTCCGAGCAGATCTCGACCGCGGGCATGGAGGCGTCGGGCACCGGGAACATGAAGCTCGCGCTGAACGGCGCGCTCACCGTCGGCACGCTCGACGGCGCGAACATCGAGATCCGCGACGCGGTGGGCCCGGAGAACTTCTTCCTGTTCGGGCTGACCGCCGACGAGGTGATCGCCCGCCGCAGCGAGCACTTCGAGGGGCGCACCGCGGTGGCCGCCGACCCGGAGCTCCGCGAGGTGGTCGAGCTCATCTCGTCGGGCTTCTTCTCCCCGGAGTACCGCGAGCTCTTCCAGCCCCTGCTCGACCGGCTCCTCGGCCGGGACGAGTACATGATGCTCGCCGACTTCAAGGCCTACTCCGCCTGTCAGCGCGAGGTGGAGGCGGCCTACGCCGACCGGCAGAGCTGGCTGCGCAAGTCCGCGCTCAACATCGCGCGCGTGGGCGAGTTCTCCTCGGACCGCACGGTGCGCGAGTACGCGCGCGACATCTGGGGCCTCACGCCCGTCGAGATCGACCTCGGCGCGGCCATGTCGCTCGTCTGACGGCGCCGGCGCGCCCTCCGCCGCGGGCCGCTCGCGCGCCTGCGGCGGGGCGGCGGCGCCCCGCCGGCCGGAGCCAGCCGGACCAAGCCGGCGCCCGCGAACGAACCCAACAGCACCCTCGGCCCGGTTCCATGAGCCGGGCGCCACGGCGGACGGAAAATCCAGGCCCGCGCGTGGCGAAGGGCGCCGCGGCGGAGCATGCTTCCGGGGCATGAGCCAGCTTCGTCGGCCGCTCGCCGGGGCGGGGCTCTTGCTATCCTTCCCGACGGATTTATGCCGAACGATCCTGAGGAAAGAGAAGACAAGCAGGGCGACCTCGCGACCGAGCGCGAACGGAAGGTCGAGAAGGCCCGCCGCTACAAGGTCGTGTTCCACAACGACGACTACACGACGATGGAGTTCGTCGTGCTCGTCCTCATGAAGTTCTTCCACCGCACCGAGACGGAGGCCACGCACATCATGCTGAGCGTGCACCATCGCGGCCACGGGGTCGCCGGCGTGTACACGAAGGATGTCGCCGAGACCAAGGTCGCCCAAGTCCAGGACTTCGCCAAGGAGCACGCGATGCCCCTTCGGTTGACCGCCGAGCCGGAATGACCATGCGCATCAGCCCCGAAGTTGAGATCGCCTTTTCGCTCGCCACCCGGGAGGCCTCGCGCCGCCGGCACGAGTTCGTGACCATCGAGCACCTGCTCTACGCGCTGCTCTTCGACGAGGAGACGGCCGAGGTCCTCCGGCACGCGGGGGGCGACACCCCGCTGCTCAAGAAGAAGCTCGAGCGCTTCCTCGACGAGGAGATCGAGGTGTTGCCGGAGGACGCGGACACGAGCCCGACGCTCTCGCTCGGGTTCCAGCGCGTGGTCGGCCGCGCCGCGATGCACGTGCAGTCCTCGGGCAAGAAGGAGCTCAAGGGGGCGAACGTGCTGGTGGCGATGTTCGCCGAGCGCGACTGCCCGGCGGTGACGCTCCTCGGCGAGCAGGGCATCAGCCGCTTCGACGTCGTGAACTACATCTCGCACGGCATCTCGAAGACGGGCCAGGACGACGGCCTCCGGGAGGAGCCGCCGGAGGAGGGCGGCGAACCCGGCGCCGCGCAGCCGGTCAAGGATCCGCTCGCGGCGTTCACGACGAACCTCAACAAGGAGGCGGCCGAGGGCCGCATCGATCCGCTGGTCGGCCGTGAGAACGAGGTCGCCCGCACGATCCAGGTGCTCGCGCGGCGGCGCAAGAACAACCCCCTGCTCATCGGCGACGCCGGGGTCGGCAAGACGGCGATCGTGGAGGGGCTCGCGCAGCGGATCGAGAAGAAGGACGTGCCCGCGCCGCTCAAGGACGCGACCGTCTACGCGCTCGACATGGGCGCGCTCCTCGCCGGCACGAAGTACCGCGGCGACTTCGAGAACCGCCTCAAGGCGGTGCTGCGCGCGCTCGAGAAGCAGCCGGGCTCGGTCCTCTTCATCGACGAGATCCACACGATCATCGGCGCCGGCGCCGCGAGCGGCGGGACGATGGACGCGTCGAACCTGCTCAAGCCCGCGCTGGCCTCGGGCCGCCTGCGCTGCATCGGCGCGACGACGTTCCAGGAGTACCGCGGCCACCTCGAGCGCGACAGCGCGCTCGCGCGGCGGTTCCAGCGCATCGAGGTGTCGGAGCCCTCGGTCGACGAGACGGCGCAGATCCTGAAGGGCCTGCAGAAGCGCTACGAGGAGTTCCACAAGATCACGTACACGGCCGAGGCGATCGAGGCCGCGGCCAAGCTGTCGGCGCGGTACCTGCAAGATCGAAGGCTGCCCGACAAGGCGATCGATCTGCTCGACGAGGCGGGCGCGGCGGCGCGCCTCCGCCACGGCGACGGGTACACGGTCGAGGCGGCGGACATCGAGCTCGTCGTCGCGAAGATGGCGCAGATTCCGCCGCGCCAGGTGTCGACGTCGGACAAGGCGCAGCTCAAGGATCTCGAGCAGTCGCTGCGCTCGGTGATCTTCGGCCAGGACGAGGCGGTGAAGCAGCTCGCGTCGGCGATCAAGCTGTCGCGCGCGGGGCTGCGCGCGCCGGAGAAGCCGATCGGCTCGTTCCTGTTCTCGGGCCCGACCGGCGTCGGCAAGACCGAGCTCGCGAAGCAGCTCGCCAGGGCGCTCGGCATCGGGTTCCTGCGGTTCGACATGAGCGAGTACCAGGAGCGCCACACCGTCTCCCGGCTCATCGGCGCGCCGCCCGGCTACGTCGGCTTCGACCGCGGCGGCCTGCTCACGGAGGCGGCGGCGAAGACGCCGCACGCGGTGCTGCTGCTCGACGAGATCGAGAAGGCGCACCCGGACGTGTTCCAGGTCCTGCTCCAGGTGATGGACCACGGCACGCTGACCGACAACAACGGCAAGAAGAGCGACTTCCGCCACATGGTGCTGATCATGACGAGCAACGTGGGCGCGCGGGAGCTAGCGCAGGCGCGCGTCGGCTTCGGCGAGCGAGGGACGGCGGGCGACGACGACAAGGCCTACAAGAACACGTTCAGCCCGGAGTTCAGGAACCGGCTGGACGCGCGCATCATGTTCCGGGCGCTGGATCCGTCGGTGATGGGCAGCATCGTGGACAAGTTCGTCGGCGAGCTCGCGGCGATGCTGGCGGATCGATCGGTGACGGTCGAGGTGACAGACCGGGCGCGGGCGGAGCTCGCGACGCGAGGGTACGATCCGGCGAACGGGGCGCGGCCGCTCGGGCGCGTCATCGAGAACGACATCAAGCGGCGGCTCGGGGACGAGCTGCTCTTCGGGGCCCTCGAGAACGGGGGGAACGTCGCCGTCGATTTCGAAGGCGGGGAGTTCACGTTCAAGTTCTCGGCGGCGAACGGGGGGGGGCCGGAGAAGGCGAAGGCGAACGGGGCGGCGGTCGAGCCGGAGGCCGTCGGCTAGGACGGCAGCGACGGAGCCAGCGGGGAGGGGGGTGCCCGTGCGCGCGGGCGGCGGGGGCCCCTCCCACGAACTCGCGCCTTTTGGGAGGCGATTGCCGTGGGTGCGGGAGAGGCGGGTCGGGAGCGATAGGCTGCGATGCGGGCCGGCGCTCGGGTTCGTGGGGCCCTACCCCGCCGCCCGCGCGCACGGGCACCCCCTCCCCGCTGGCTCTTCCAAGGGGGGTTGGGGGGTAACGGGGGCGGCGTCAGTTCAGGGAGTGCGGCATCGCCAGGGTGAACGACGCGATCTCGGCGTCGAAGACGCGGCCGTCAGGGCGGTGCATCTGGTAGGTGCCGCGCATCGTGCCGCGCGGGGTCTCGAGCACACAACCGCTCGTGTACTCGAAGTGCTCGCCAGGCTTGAGCGAGGGCTGCTGGCCGACGACGCCAGGGCCGCGCACCTCCTCCACCTTCCCGCTGCCGTGCGTGATGATCCAGTGCCGCGTCCTCAGCTGGGCGGGCTCGGTGCCTTCGTTCGCGATCCGCACGGTGTAAGCAAAGACGTAGCGGTGCTCCGTCGGGGATGACTGCGTGGGGACGTAGACCGTCGAGACGGTGACCCGGATGCCCTGCGTGATGGCCGTCGACACAACCACGCACTGCCACCGCTGCGGCGCGCGCACAAGGGCCCGGCCGCGCAGCGCGCGCACAGAGCCGGCAACCGGCAAGGAGCGCCGCGGCTCGGCGTGACGACGAGACGGTCAGGCTCCCGGAGACCCGGCGTTGACAGCTTCCGGGCTCATCCGCACGTTTCGATGAACCTTGGGTCGACGAACCGTGGAGGACCCGCCGTGGGCGAACAGAACCGTGTCTGTGTTCGAGATGCAGTTGGCGAGCCGTTCGTCCCGATCGCGATCCTGCCGCCGGCGCGCGGCGAGAGGGCGGCGATGATCCAGAACGGCGATCCCACCTCCGGAGAGGCGGAAAATCACGGCCTCGGGCTCACGGCCATCGGCCCCGTCATGCCGGAGCGCAAGATCCGCGAGTGGGCCCTCGTCCTCCAGTCGAGCGAGCTTTGGCACGCCGTGCGGTACACGCCGGCGGGCTGGGTGCTCCTCGTGCGCGACGAGGACTACGCCCTCGCCGCGGGCTCGATCGATCGGTACGAAGCGGAGAACCGCAACTGGCCCCCGCTCCGCCCGCGCGAGCGGCTGCGGCACCCTCCGTCCATGGTCGCGGGCGTCGCGTTCGCCGCGCTCGCCCTCTTCTTCTTCCTCGTCACCGGGCCCGCGAGCGGCGGCGGACGCTGGTTCCAGCGCGGCGCGTCCGTCGCCGACCTCGTCGTGGGACCGGAGCCGTGGCGCGCCATCACCGCGCTCACGCTGCACGCCGACTCGGCCCACGTGCTCGGCAACGTCATCTCCGGGACGGTCTTCGCGTCCGCCGTGCAGCGCCGCCTCGGGCCGGGCGGCGCCGCGCTCGCCGTGGTCGCCTCGGGCGCGATCGGGAACTTCGCGAACGCGCTCTGGCACCAGAGCATGGGCCAGCACCACGCCTCGATCGGCGCCTCCACCGCGGTGTTCGGCGCGATCGGGCTGCTCGCCGCCACGCAGCTGATGCTCGACCGCGCGCACGACAAGGAGAGCGGCGAGAAGCGCCACCTCCTCCACCTCGTCGCGCCGCTCGTGGGAGGCCTCGCCCTCCTCGGCGCCCTCGGCGCGAGCCCACGCTCCGATCTCGGCGCGCACGCCTTCGGGCTGCTCAGCGGCGCCGCGATCGGGGTCGTCGCCGGCCTCTCGCTGCGCAACCGGCCCGCGCCGCGGCGCCCCGTCGTCCAGGTCGCGCTGGGCGCGACCGCGGCGGCGCTCGTCCTCGGCGCGTGGCAGATCGCGCTCATCGCCTGAGCGCACGACCGCGGCGGCGCTCGTCCCCGGCGCGTGGCGCGCGCTCATCACCTGCGCGCGACCTCAGTCGACAGGCCAGATCCCCACGGTGCCGCCGACCCAGGTCAGGTCGCGGTTCTGATCGACGCCGAGCATCCTCCCGCGCGAGAGCCGCACCAGGTTGAGGACGAGCGAGAGCTCGGGCTCGTCCGGCGCGCGCAGGAACATCATCCGCACCTCGGCCTTCACCCCGTTCCCGTCGGGCATCGCGAGCGCCGGCTCGTACGCGACCTTCTCCTGGAGCAGCCAGCCCGAGCGCTCCCCCGCCGGGATCGCGGCGATGTCCTCGGGCGTGACATCCACCTTCACCCCGGAGCCCGCGAAGGAGAACAGCGGCTTGAGCACGTAGCGCTCGAGATCCAGCGGCGCGCCCTCGAGCGCGCTCAGCGTCCGCGCCCGCGGGAGCGCGGGGTGATCGATGTAGGGCAGCGTGTACTTCGACCAGGTCCAGTACCAGTTCGGGTGCGAGCACCACGTGACGTCGAGCGGATCGCCGTACCGGAACGGGAGCTCGACCCGCTTCGACTCGAGCTCGTCGAACACGACGCGGTTGTACAGCCGGCGGACCTGGACGAGCCGCCCGCCGACGCGGCGGAACAGCCGGTCCCCCTCCCGGACGAGCGCCGTCGGACAGACGGCGTCGACACCGACGAGCAGCTTCGTCGCCACGAAGTCGGGGTACGTCTTCTGTTTCTCCGGCGCGAGGTCGAGCAGGACCACCGACTCTTCGGGCTCTCCCGCGAGGATCGCGCGGCGAAGCTGCGCGAGGACGTCCGCGGTGCTCCGGCCCCCGAAGCAGCACGACCAGCGCCGGTCGAGGCCCGGCATCCCGGCGAGCACCTCGGCCATGACCTCGACCTGGACGAGCATGAGCGCGTAGAGCGACGGGAACGCCTGCAGCTCGACCACCTTGCCCGTGAGCCCGCCGTCCGGGCCGCGCACGATCGCGAAGTCGACCTGCACGCAGTTGGGGAGCGGATCCATGCCCGGGACGTCGAGGTGCGCAGGGATGGCGCGCTTCATCTGCGCGATGAGCGCGGGGCTCGAGATCTGTCGCACGATCTCCGTCGCGGAGCGCTCGAGGTCGTCGCGCAGCCTGTGGGGCAGGAACAGCGGCGTCTCGGCGACGCGGAACGGGATCGCGCACCCGAGCCGCCGCTCGAGCCGGCCGAGGTAGTCCGCGTAGGTCGACGGCCCGAAGGCAGCGTTGAACGCGCGCCGGAAGGTGGGGTCCATGTATTTGTATTTTGGTGGTATCACGGCAATGCGCGCGGCTGAACGACCCGCCGGGCGCCTCCGGCAAGAGCGCGCCGGGAGCTCGCCGCGGTCCGATCCGGCTTGAGGCCGCGGGCACGGCGACTACAGTCGCCGCGAACCCCGCCGAGGCCTCCCACGATGATCAAGCTCCGCTCCGCCATGGTTTTGCCGCTCGTCGCCGCGCTCGCCGCGGCGTGCTCGAAGACCCCCGAGCCGACAGCCACATCCGCGCCCGAGGCGCCGGCGACCAGCAAGCCCGCCGCGCCTGCCGAGGCGACGCCCGCTCCGAAGCCGGCGCCGGCCAGCGGCCAGCAGGCGGGCGGCGGCGATCTCGCGTGGGACGCCCCGGCGAGCTTCGAGAGCGCGCCGAACCCCAACACGATGCGCAAGGCCACGTACAAGATCAAGCGCGCCGCCGGTGACACCGAGGACGCCGAGCTCAGCGTGAGCCAGGCGGGCGGCAGCGTGGACGCGAACATCACGCGCTGGGCCGGCCAGTTCTCCCAGAAGAGCGACGATTCCCCCAAGCGCACCGACCTCAAGGCCGGCGATCTCAAGGTCACCATCGTCGAGGTGAAGGGGACGTTCGCCGGCTCCGGGATGCCCGGCATGCCTGCCTCGGATCCGAAGCCGAACCATGCCCTCCTCGGCGCGATCGCCGAGACGCCGTCCGGCGGGCTCTGGTTCTTCAAGATGACCGGCCCCGAGAAGACGGTCACCGGGGCGCGCGCCGACTTCGACAAGCTCGTGAACAGCCTGCGCCTGAAGTGACGCCACGGCGCGGCGCGTCGACCACGCGCCGCGCCCTCAGTACGCGATCTCCCCGTCGAAGAACCGCGCGAACGCCGGCGGGAGCGCCGCCGCTCCGCCCTCCGCGAGCGGCGGTCGCGCGCTCGAGAGCGTCTGCCAGAGGAGGATCGTCTCCCGCGGGCGCTCCTGCGCGATCCCGCGCAGCGCGGCGAGCGCCTTCGCGCTGTACGTGACCTCCCCCGGCACGCCGATCAGCCGCTCCACCTCGGGGATCGCGGCGATGGACGCGGGGGTCGGCATGCCGTACCCGGGGCCGATCGCGCGGTGATCGATCTCGAAGCGGACCGGCGGGAGCCGACGCCGGGTGAAGCGCGGCGCGCGCCGGGCGAGCAGGCGCTTCATGCTGCCGATCTCGTACCGGACGACGGCGCGGTTCGACGCGATGCGCTCGGTGATGCGAACACCGACGATCGTGGTCGGCCAGCCGAGCACCGCGGCGCCCAGCGTGAGCCCCGCCAGCGTGCCGCCCGTCCCCGAGGGGACGACGATGCGATCGGGCCGGGGGACCTCGCCGCGCTGGACCTGCTCCGCGAGCTCGAGCATCGCGTCGACGTAGCCGAGACACGGGAGGGCGGACGAGGCGCCTGGCAGGATGAAATACGGCCGGTCGGCCCGGCGCAGCGCCCGGATCGCCCGGACCGCGGTGGTCGCGTAGCCGCCGCCGTGGACGAGCTCGGCGCCGCTGGCCGCGTCGGCGAGGAGCGCGCCGCGGCCGAACCGGGTGATCGGCTGATCGAACAGGACCGCGGTGACGGCGAAGCCAAGCGCGCGGCCGAAGAGGGCCGTGGCGGTGACCTGCGTCGACGCCAGCCCGCCGACGGTGACGAGCGTCCTCGCGCCGCGCCGCTCCGCGTCGGCGAGCAGGAACTCGAAGCGACGCACCTTGTTGCCGCCGTAGAGCGGCGAGATCAGATCGTCGCGCTTCACCCAGACGCCGCCGCGCCCGAGGTACCCCTCGATCGCGGCGCACGGGACGACCGGCGTCGGCGCGTGTGCGAGGGGGCGCCACGGGACCTGCCCCGAGAGCTCGGGCAGCTCGGCGAAGAGCGGCAGCTCCCGCGACGCGGGCAACGCGGGCGAGAGGGCAGGGCGCGCCCCGGGAGGCCCCGCCGCGCCGGTCGCCCCGGCGCGGGTGGCTCGCTCCTCGTCCTCGCCGTCAGCCACGCTCCACCTCGCGTTCAGGCGCGCGCCGCCGCGCCGTGCCCCGCCTGCCTGCCGCCCGGGCCCGCCTGCTCACCGGCGCCGCCGGGGTCGTCTTCCGTGCCAACTTCCGCGCCAGCTTCCGCGCCAGCGCCGAGGCGGCCGCCGCGCGCGACCAGGGGATCGCTCAGGTAGGTGTCCGTCAGCCGCTTCGGCCCCGCGAGGCCGAGCAGCCGGAGCGGGAAGAGCAGCACCGAGAGCACCCACGACGCGAGGCCGAGCGCGAGCTTGCCCCCGTACGCCTCCGCCACCAGCGCGAGCTTGCGGCCGGACGACATCGACGAGATCGGCGCCTCGGTCAGGCCGATCCGCATGAGCCGGAGCTCCGCGATCCGCACCGTGTGGCGCACCAGATCGGGCAGGCGCTTGAGCGCCGGGTGGTCCATCGGCAGGCGCTTCTTCATGAACGCCTCGAGCCGCGACACGCCCCAGAGCGACACCAGCGCGAGGCCGAGCAGCCGCCTCCGGAGCGCCGGCCTGCCCGCGATGGCCTTCCTCGTCTGCTGCTCGCCGAACTCGACGTGCCGCTCTTCCTGCCGCACGCCGCGCTTCAGGATGGCGACGATCTCCGGCTCATCCACGGTCTCGATCATCGCGTAGAAGGCCTGGAGTACGAGCCCCTCGCCGAGGGCCATCTCGAGGGCGACGTGCTCGGCCCAGTCCCCGCCCATCAGCCCGGTCGCGAGGAAGCGCACGCTCCAGGCGGCCTTGTCCGGCGGCGCGCCCAGGATCTCGAGGATGCGGAGGAAGTTGCCGACGTGCTGGAACTCCTCGACGGCCTGGCGCGCGAGGAAGCGCGCGGACTCCAGGTCGGGGGCGTTGTAGAGCCAGTGCCCAATCTGGACGCCGGTGATCTCCCCGTAGAGGAACTGCTGCACGGCCCAGACGATCACGTCCTTGTCCTTGACGGGATCGAGCCTGGCGCCCTGGAAATCGAACGCCATCTCTTCGCGGGTCACCAGCATCACTCGCCCTCCGGTGCGGTGAATTTAGCCCAGATCGCGGCCGCGGGCAGGTCCGAGGCGAAGGGCCCGGCGCGGCGCGATCCGCCGCGGCGGCGCTCCTGCTCGGCCCGTCCGGCGGAGGCGGCGCCCCCCGTGGTATACGGCCGACACGGCGGCATCAGGAACCGCCGACTTGAACCTCAGGAGAAGCACCATGGCGCGTGTCCACAACTTCAACGCCGGCCCTGCCGGGCTCCCCCTCCCCGCCCTCGAGCGCGCGCAGCGCGAGCTCCTCGATTTCGAGGGGACGGGCATGTCGATCATGGAGCACAGCCACCGCGGCAAGGCGTTCGAGGCGGTGCACAACGAGGCGATCTCGCTGCTCCGGCAGCTGCTCGGCCTGTCGGACGACTACCACGTGCTGTTCATGCAGGGCGGCGCGGCCATGCAGTTCGCGGTCGTGCCGATGAACCTCCTGCCGCCCGGCAGGAGCGCCGACTACATCCTGACCGGCGGCTGGTCGGAGAAGGCCCTGGAGGAGGCGAAGCGCGTCGGGACGGTGCACGTGGCCGGGAGCACCGCCGTCGACAAGCGGTACACCCGCATCCCCCACCAGGGAGAGCTCTCCCTCGATCCGAACGCCGCCTACGTCCACATGACGACGAACAACACGCTGTTCGGCACGCAGTGGCACTGGCTGCCCGATACGGGCGACGTGCCGCTCGTCGCGGATATGTCGTCCGACATCCTGTGGCGGAAGATGGATATCTCCAGGTTTGCCCTGGTTTACGCCGGTGCCCAGAAGAACATCGGACCGAGCGGGATCACGGTCGTGCTCGCCCGCAAGGATCTCGTTGACAGCGCGCGAAAAGACATTCCCGTCATTTTCCGTTATGCCACTTACGCTGCCAACAACTCGCTCTACAACACACCTCCGACATTCGCAATCTACCTCATGCGCAACGTGCTCGCGTATACGCTTGAGATCGGTGGGCTCGAGGAGGTCGAGCGACGGAATCGCAAGAAGGGTGAGCTGCTGTACGAAACCATCGACGCGCACCCGGACGTCTTCCGGGCGCCGGTCGAGAAGGAGAGCCGCTCGTTCATGAACGTGGTGTTCCGGCTGGCCAGCGAGGAGATGGAAAAACGCTTCGTCGCCGAGGCCGCAAAGGAGGGTATGGTGGGGCTCGCCGGACACAGGTCGACCGGGGGTATCCGGGTTTCGATCTACAACGCAGTACCCGTTGCATCGGTAGAGCGCCTCACGGCGTTCATGCGGGATTTCGCCAAGAGGGCTTGACTCGCGGCGGGAGCACGACGTTCTCGGTATTTCCAGGTTCGCGGCTGTTTCCAAAACACGCTCGGTGAGCCTCCCCCTAATTCGTCGCGTCCCAACCTTCAGCCCGCTTGACGTTGTTCCGCCCGGCACAACAGGCCTTCGCGGAAAGGGTCTGTCGGCCTTTCCGCAGCTGGGAGGGAGGCGGTGAACGCCGCTCCCCGACCAGCACTGGAAGGGGACGGCGAAGGCCGCTCCCCGACCAGCACCGGGAGGGGACGGCGAAGGCCGCTCCCCGACCAGCACCGGAAGAGAGCGGCCATCGCCGGTCTCGACCGGCCCGGGAGGGGACGGGGGGAACGCCGTCCTTTACCGGCTCGCAGGCCCCGTTCGGAGACCTGAATCGAGCGAGCCAACCGTAAGGAGAGGATGATGGCGAGCATGGATGATCGTATGATTTCCAGGAGTGAGGAGGGCCAGGAGGAGAGAGGGGCCTCGCCGAGCGAACCCCCGCCTTCGTCAGCGTCGCAGCGGGCTGCCAACGAGCGGCAGCAGCGTGGCTTCGCCGCCATGGACGAGGACCGTCAGCGCAAGATCGCCAGCAAGGGCGGGAAGGCAGCCCACGAGAAGGGCACGGCGCACGAGTTCACGCGCGACGAGGCGCGCGCCGCCGGCAAGAAGGGCGGCGAGGTCGTCAGCCAGAACCGCAAGCACATGGCCGAGATCGGTCGCCGTGGCGGCGAGCGCGTGAGCCAGGACCGGGCCCACATGGCCGAGATCGGCCGCAAAGGCGGCGAGGCCGTGAGCGGCGATCGCCAGCACATGGCCGAGATCGGCCGTCGCGGCGGCGAGTCGCGGGGAGACCAGCCGCGGGAGAATCAGCCGCGCTGACCGGGGGACGCGCAGGGCCCGGCGCCGGGGGCGCCGGGCCAGCCCCCTACCCCCTCGCGACGGCCACGACCCTGGCCTCCCAGTCGTCACCGCGAGGTGCCTCTCGGGAGGTCTCCAGGCGCCACAGGACCGCGCGCGCCGCGCCGGCGTGGCCCCCCCCCCCGCACATCTCGGCCAAGCGCCCGGCGCGCCGCCCCAGGAGGGCGGCGCCGAGCCTCCAGCGCGGGGCAGGAGCCGGCGGGTCAGCCGGGCGCGATCGCGCCCAGCGAGACGTCGCTGGGCGTCTCCTTCGGGCCAGGGATCCATTCCTCGTCGGGCTCCTCCGGCGGAAGCACGACCGGGGCGCCGTCGTAGCGCAGGCGCTTGCCAGGCCAGACGAAGCTGCGGAAGAGGTAGGCGAGGAGCGACGGCTGGTCGAGGCCCGGGTGGATGAAGGGCGCCACGCGCCTCGCGTGCGCCGCCGGCAGGAGGCTCCAGTGGAGGCCGGGCTCCATGTGATGGATGGAGTGGAAGCCGTTGTTGTACGTCCACCAGTTGACCAGCCGGCCGACGAAGTTGCGCGAGTGGTTGTACTCGCTGTTCTCGTCGCAGCCGTCGTGCTGGAGGTAGTTCATGGTCACGATCCCCCACGCGGCGTACTGGTGGGGGATCAGGACGTAGAGGAGGAACTTCTGCCAGTCGAGCGCGAGCAGGGCCCCCATCGCGCCGAGGAACACCGCCGACTCGAGGAGCATCTGACGGAACCACGGCGGGTTCCGCCGGTACATCGCCTTGAAGTAGCGCATGTCGGCGGGTAGGATGTCCCGGACCACGCGGCTCATGAAAAAGAGGCCGTTCAGCAGGTTCCACCGATAGCGCACCTTCGTCGTCCGCATCACGTCACGCCGGGACTGCGTGTACTTGTGATGGCTGAGGTTGTGGCCCGGGACGTAGGCGCTGACGGGATGCCCGTAGGTGAGCGTGAGCGCGACCTGGAACGCGCGGTTCATCCATCGCCGCCGGAACACGGGGCAATGGACCGCGTTGTGGGTCGCGACCGCTCCGAGGAACGAGAACACGCACGTCGTGGCGAGGAGCGGAATCGCGAGCCATAGCGCGCGCGGCGCGTAGACCCATTGCACCGCCACGAGCACGAAATACGTCGCGACGAAGAGGAGTGTCTTGATATCGGCGCGGTACCGGAGCATGGCTGTTCTTCGCGTCTACTACCAGGACCACGCGCCGAACCGACCGGCAGCGCCGAGCAGCGCTGACCGGCCCGGACGGGCGCAGCGGCCCATCTTCTCGGCGCTCTTCCTAGCGCATTTCGTCGCAGCTGGAAGCCCGAAGTTGCATTCCGACGAGCGCTCCGCGCCATCCCCACCCGACATCCGTGTTTCACGCCGATGTCTCACGCTCGGTGCGATCGTCTCTACGCACCTCGCGCCGGTGTGCAGGCGTGGGAGCCGCTGCGCCGGTGTGCCGGTGAGGAAGCCGCTGCGCCGGTGTGCCGGTGAGGAAGCCGCTGCGCCGGTGTGCCGGTGAGGAAGCCGCTGCGCCGGTGTGCCGGTGAGGAAGCCGCTGCGCCGGTGCTCGGCGGCGCGTGCGGCGGCGCACTCCGGCGCGCTCCGGCGCGCTCCGGCGTGCGCTGGGCCGGAGGCGGCTCGCGCTTGACGACCTGGTCGCGAACCGCCAACGTGGCCCCGTGAGCTCATCCCCTCTCGGCTTCGATCCGAACGGTCCCGCCATCGGAAACGGGATTTACGGGCTGCCACACACTGCCGAGGACGCCCGGGTGGTCCTCGTCCCGGTGCCGTGGGAGCCGACGGTGTCCTACCGCCGCGGCGCCGCCAAGGGCCCGGGGGCGATCCTGCGGGCCAGCCGGCAGGTCGACCTCTTCGACCTGCACACGGGCAGACCGTACGAGCAGGGCATCGCGATGCTCGACGTCGATCCGGACATCGTGCGCTGGAACGCGGAGGCGTGCGCCGCCGCCGAGCCGGTGATCGCGGCGCACGGGGAGGTCGCTGGCGACCGGGACCTGGAGGCGCGCCTCGCGGCGGTCAACGCGCTCTCCCGCCGGCTGAACGAGCGCGTCACGGAGATCGCCATGCGATGGATGGAGCGAGGCAAGCTCGTCGGCGTCATCGGCGGCGATCACTCCTCCCCCTACGGCGCGATCGCGGCGCACGCCGCGCGTTACCCGGGAATGGGGATCCTGCACATCGACGCGCATGCCGATCTCCGCAACGCGTACGAGGGATTCACCGACTCCCACGCTTCGATCATGCACAACGTCGCGACGAACCACCCGAAGATCCCGCGGATCGTCCAGGTCGGGCTGCGTGACATGAGCGAAGACGAGCTCCGGTTCATCCGCGAGTCGAACGGGCGCATCGTCGCCCACATCGACGCCTCGATCGCCGATCGGCTCTTCGAGGGGGAGCCGTTCCACCTGATCGCCGACTCGATCGTGGAGGATCTCCCCGACGACGTCTATGTGAGCTTCGATATCGACGGCCTCGATCCGACGCTGTGTCCGAGCACCGGCACGCCTGTCCCCGGCGGGCTGACGTTCCAGCAAGCCGTCGCCCTGATCGGCCGCATCCAGAAGAGCGGCCGGCGCATCGTCGGCTTCGACCTGAACGAGGTCGCGCCCAAGGACGACAGCGACGACTGGGACGGCAACGTCGGCGCCCGCCTCCTCTACAAGCTCATCGGCTTCACCCTCCTCTCCCACGACACCCGCAGCCGTTAACGAAGCGAGCGCGTCGCCCCCCGCAGAAGGCGGCCCCATCCCGCCCTCTTCCGCGCGCACGCGCGCACTCTCCCCCCAACGAGGCGATCGCGGCGGGCACCCGCACAGGAGACGGGCCCAGATCGGCGTTTTCGGCGCGGAAGCGTACTCTCGTACGCTGAGCACCGAAAACGCCGAGGTGGGCCCGTATCCGCCGCGGGTGCCCGCCTCAAGCCTCACGAAAGCGCGCGGCGGTAGGTCTCGAGCGCGAGGTGGACGTCTAGGGTGCCGGCCATCTCGCGGCAGGAGTGCATGCTGAGCATCGGCGCGCCGACGTCGACCGTGGCGATGCCGAGCGAGGCCGCCGTGATCGGGCCGATCGTGCTGCCGCAGGGGAGATCGCTGCGCACGACGAAGCGCTGGGGGGCGTAGCCCACGTCGTGACAGAGCGCCTCGAGCGCGGCGGCCGTCGCGCCGTCGGTCGCATAGGACTGGTTCACGTTCGACTTGATCACGAGCCCGCGGTTGATCTGCGGGGCGTGGCGCGGCTCGTGCTGATCGGCATAGTTCGGGTGCACCGCGTGGGCCATGTCCGCCGAGACGAGCAGCGACCCGGCCATCGCGCGGGCGAACGCCTGCGGCTCGCGCCCCGGGTAGACGTCGACGATCCGCGCGAGCACGTCGCGGAGCACGCTCCCCGCCGCCCCCACGGCGCTCCGGCTGCCGCACTCCTCGTGGTCGTAGAGCGCGATGACCCGCGTCGCCGCGGAAGGAGCGGCGCCGATCAGCGCGGCCGTCGCGGCGTGACAGCTCGCGAGGTTGTCCAGGCGGGACGCGAAGATGAACTCGTCGGAGAGGCCGCCGAGCGACGCCTTGAGCGTGTCGTACAGGCAGAGATCGAAGCCGAGGATGGCGTCGCGCGGCGCGTCGACCGCGCGCGCGAGCAGGGCGTTGAGATCGGCCTCCTTGCCCAGGCCGATCACGGGGACGAGGTGCTTCTGCGCGTTCAGCACGAGCCCCTCGGAGTTGACCCCGCGGTTCAGGTGGATCGCGAGGTTCGGGACGCGGGCGACCGGGCGGCCCAGGTCGACGAGGAGGCGCTCGATCCGCCCGTCCCTGCGCACGTGGACGCGGCCGGCCACGCTGAGATCGCGGTCGAGCCAGGTCGAGTACAGGACGCCGCCGTAGACCTCGACCCCGAGCTGCTGGTAGCCGCTCCGCGAGAGCTCGGCGCTCGGCTTCACCCGGAAGTTCGGCGAGTCGGTGTGCGCGCCGATGACGCGAAAGCCGCCGAGCGCCGGGTGCTCGGCCCCGACCACGAACGCGACGATCGTCGACCCGCCCCGGATGACGAAGCGGCGATCGCCCGGAGCGACCGCCCACGCGTCGCGCTCCCCGAGCTCCGAGAAGCCGGCCGCCACGAGCCGCGAGGCGACCTCGCGCACGGCGTGGTACGGCGTCGGCGAGCGATCGATGAACGCGCAGAGGTCGCGGGCGGCCGCGACGCCGCGCTCGCGCAGCGCCGCCATCTCGTCCGCGCTCCTCGCGAAGCGCTCGCCAAGGTCGGTCAGTGGCCTGGGATCGCCTGTGCGATCGAGGATCTCGGGGGGCGTCATGGAGGGCGCGGAGTCTAGCAGAGCCGCCGAGCCTCGCCCGGCGCGCGCCTCCGTGCGTGCGAACGCGCCTCCGCGCGCTCGCCGATGCCGAGATGGCGGCCCACGCGGCCGGTGCGCCATGGTATCCGCCACCACCGCGCGGCTCGCAGGACCTCCTCCGACGCCGCGCGCCGCAACCCGCAACGGAGACGCGCCCCGATGTACCGCCTCGTCCGACCGCTCCTCTTCGCGCTGCCGCCCAGCCTCGCGCACGAGCTCGGCATGCTCGCGCTCGCCCCGCTCGAGCACGCAGCGCCGCTGCGCGCCCTCGTGCACGCCCGCCTCGCGCCCCGGGATGGGCGCATCGCCGTGCGCACCATGGGGCTCGACTTCCCTTCCCCGCTCGGCGTGGCGGGCGGCTTCGACAAGGACGCCCGCCGGGCCCGCGCGCTCGCCGCCCTCGGGTTCGGCTTCGTCGAGCTCGGCACCGTCACGGCGCAGCCCCAGGCCGCGAACCCGTCGCCGAACCTCTTCCGGCTGCCGGCCGACCGGGCGCTCATCAACCGGCTCGGGTTCCCGAACCAGGGCGCGGCCCGCGTCACGGAGCGCCTGCTCGGCCGCGGCGGCGCGGCGGCCGTGGGCGTGCCGGTGGGCATCTCGATCGGCAAGTCCAGGGTCGCGCCGCTCGATCCCATCGAGCCGGCGATCGACGACTACCTCGCGAGCTTCCGGGAGGCGCGGCGCGCGGCCGACTTCGTCGTGATCAACGTGTCGTCGCCGAACACGAAGGACCTCCGCGCGATGCAGGGCCCGGCGATCGCGCGGGCGCTGCTCTCCGCGATCGCGCGGGAGAACCGCGCCGCCGGGGCGCCGCTGCCGCTGCTCATCAAGGTCGCCCCGGACCTCGGCGACGAGGAGCTCGAGGCGCTGCTCGCCGTGGTCGAGGAGGTCGGCCTCGCCGGCGTCATCGCGACCAACACGACCGTGCGGCGCGACGGGCTCGCGACGAGCCCGGCGGCCGTCGAGGCGATGGGCGCGGGCGGGCTGAGCGGCCCGCCCCTCCGGCAGCGCTCGCTCGCGATGGTGCGGCGCATCCGCGCGCGCCTCGGGAGCGGCGTCACGGTGATCGGCGCCGGAGGCATCGAGTCGGCGGAGCACGCGATGGACCAGCTCCAGGCGGGCGCCGACCTCGTGCAGATCTATACCGGCTTCATCTACGGCGGCCCCCTCCTCCCCGCCGCGATCGCGCGCGGGCTGTCGGACCTCGTGGCCCGCTCCGGCGCGCGGTCGATCCAGGACCTCGTGAGCCGGCCAGGCGGCGCGACGCGCGCTGCTATGATCGGCCATGGAGCTTGAAGCGCACGTCCACGACACCATCCGCGACATCCCGGAGAGCGAGTGGAACGCGCTGCACGGGGTGAGCGAGGCGCCGTTCCTCACCTGGGCGTGGTTCGACGCGCTCGAGCGGACGGGGTGCGTGGGCGAGGCGGCGGGCTGGCTGCCCCACCACATCACGCTCCGGGCCGAGGGGGCGCTGCTCGCCGCGGCGCCCGCCTACCTCAAGGACAACAGCGAGGGAGAGTTCGTCTTCGACCACGGCTGGGCCTCTGCGTCCCACCAGATCGGCGCGCCGTATTACCCGAAGCTCGTCGTCGCGGTGCCGTTCACCCCCGCGACGACGCCGCGGCTGCTCGTGCGCCGGCCGGAGGACCGCCCGGCGCTGCTGCCCGTCCTCGCCGAGACGCTCCGCAAGCTGGTCGCGCGGAGCCGCATCTCGAGCGCCCACGTCCTGTTCCCGACCGAGGACGAGGCCGCCGCCCTCTCCGACGCCGCCATGGCGCACCGCTGCGGCGTCCAGTTCCAGTTCGAGAACGAGGGGTATCGGACGCTCGACGACTTCCTCGCGCGCTTCAACGCGAAGCGGCGGCACCAGATCCGGCGCGAGATGCGCGAGTCCACGAGGCAGGGGCTGTCGATCGATACGCTGCGCGGCGCGGAGATCACGCCGGAGATCGTCGATGCCATGTTCGGCTTCTACGTCTCCACCGTGGAGAAGTTCGCCTGGGGCCGGCAGTACCTGAACCGCGCCTTCTTCGAGGAGATCGCGGCCCGGCTGCGCGGCGGCGGGGCCCAGGGAGGCGTCGAGATCGTCCTGGCGCGGGAAGGCAAACGCCCCATCGCGGGCGCGCTCAACCTCGCCGGGCCCACGACGCTCTACGGCCGTTACTGGGGCGCGTCGGAGGAGCGCCCGTTCCTGCATTTCAACGTCTGCTATTATCACCCGGTCGAGGATTGCATCGCCCGGGGACTGCGCCGCTTCGAGCCGGGCGCAGGAGGGTCGCACAAGCTCGTTCGCGGCTTCGCACCGAGCGTCACCCACAGCGCGCACCACATCGCGCATCCACGCCTGGACGCCGCGGTGCGCGAGTTCCTCGTGCGCGAGCGCGCGGCCGTCCGCGCGAAGACGGCGGACAGGAGCGTGGCATTCCGCTGAGCGCCTTCCTGGTGCAGCGCGACATGCGGTGTTGACGTGACGCGCGCTGGAGAGGGATGCTGCCAGACATGCGCGCCTTTCTTGCACTCCTCGCCTCCTCCATCGTCTTCGGGCTCGCCGCGAGCGGCGGCTGCTCGAGCAATGAAGCGACCGACACGACCTCGACGGCGACGGCGGCCACGGTCGCCGGCGCCGGCGGCTCGCTCGGCTTCGGCTGCTTCGGCGGCAGCCCGGATGGGCGGTGTACGATCCTCGCCCAGGTCCCCGAGAGCTGCAGCTGCCCCGACTGCTCCGACACGGCGAGCTGCCTCGGCCGCTGCAACGACGACGGCGCCTGCGACATGCGGCCAGACGCCCCCGACGGCGAGGATTGCACCTGCCAGGACTGCGCGGGCACCGTCGCGGCCTGCAGCCCGAGGCGCGGGTGCAACGACAACGAGGGGTGCAACGCCAACGAGGATTGCACCTGCCCCGACTGCACGAGCACCCCGCGGTGCACGGATCACTGCACGGACAACGGCTCGTGCGCGGAGTACTTCGAGGGGTGCTCCTGCGCGGATTGCAGCGGCGTGGAGCGCTGCGGCGGGGACCCGGCCACGACCACGGCCGCGGCCACGACGAGCAGCGGCGCGGGCGGCGACCCGACCGGCGGCGGCGGCGCGGGCGGCGACCCGACCGGCAGCGGCGGCGCGGGCGGCGACCCGACCGGCAGCGGCGGCGCGGGCGGCAGCGGCGGCGCAGGCGGCGCCTAGGACACGCTCCGCGCCCTCGCCGCTCCGCGCCCTCACTGCTTCGCGGTGAGCCCGTGCTTCCTCAAGAACATCCGCACGTGGTGGCGCTCCATGCCCGCGCGGCGCGCCATCTCGCTGACGTTGCCGCTCGTCGCGCGGATCAGCTCGCTGAAGTAACGCTGCTCGAACGCCGCGACGGCGCTCCGCTTCGCCTCGCCGAACGCCGACGTCGGCACGACCACGTCGCCGCCGCCCTCCAGCGGCAGGATCGAGGCGATCGCCTCGGCGCCGGGCGGCAGGCTGGCGGCCACGCTGGTGACGTTCATGAGCTCGCGGACGTTGCCGGGGAAATCGTGCTGGCCGAGCGTCGTGGTGATGAGATTGACCATCTCCACGGCGCGCTCGGGGCACCCCAGGCGCTCGCAGACGCGCTCGACGAGCAGCGGGATGTCCTCCCGCCGCTCGCGGAGCGGCGGCAGCTCGATGCGCATCTGGGCGATCCGGAAGAAGAGATCGCTCCGGAAGCGCCCGGTGTTCATGCTGCGGCCGAGGTCGCGGCGCGTCGCCGCGATGATCCGCACGTCGACGGGCTCGTAGATCCGCGACCCGACGCGCTTCACCTTCTGCTCGGTGAGCGCGCGCAGCAGCTTCGGCTGGAGATCGGGCGGCAGCTCGCCCAGCTCGTCGAGGAAGATCGTCCCGCCGTTCGCCTCGTGAAACGCGCCGCTCCTCCGCTCGTTCGCCCCGGGGAAGGCGCCGCGCTCGTGCCCGAAGAGGAAGCTCTCGGCGAGCGCGCCCGGCAGCGAGGCGCAGTCGACGACGACGAACGGGCCGCCGCGCCGGCTCGAGACGTCATGGATGGCCTGCGCTGCGAGCTCCTTGCCCGTGCCCGTCTCCCCGGTGATCAGCAGCGAGAGCTCCGTCGAGGCCACCTCGCGCAGCAGGCGGAACAGGTGGCGCATCCGCGGCGAGGCGCCGATCAGCGGGCCGAAGCTCTCGTCGAAGCCGACGTCGACGCGCTCCTTGTCGAGCGGCTCGAAGCTCAGCACCGAGCCGCCGACCTGGATGGCGCACGCGGCCGTCAAGATCGCCTCGCGGATGCGGACCGTCGACACGAACGTCCCATTCTTGCTGCCGAGATCGCGGACGAGCACGCCCGGCCCCTCCGCGCGAAGATCGCAATGCGTCGAGCTGACCTCCGGATCGTCGACCACCACACCGCAGCTCGGATCGCGCCCCACCACGATCGGCGCGATGCCGATCTTGACGGGATCCCGGCCCGCCGATCGCAGCGTGCCGCCGCGAACAAACCACTGAACCGCGCGAGCGCGGGTCGCATCCCTCGTCGAGCTCATATCCAACGGTTATTCGATTTCCCTGGTCTTGACCACATCCACGCACGCCCCGCGCGCCCACGGGTGGGAAGCGCCCACCTGGGCGCACCGGGTACGTGGCTTCCGGAGGAGCCGCAGCCTCTCGTCGAAAAACTTCACAATTACTAGAGGAATCGACGCACTGTCGCCACGAACGACGAGAAATTCTGATCAAGCGATGTGCTGAGCGCATAGCGGGAGAGGCCCTCGAGAGGTTAGAGTACGTGGTCTACGCAAGCGATGAAGCGGACGTTCGTCCGGCTCGCCTCATCGGGTGTCGATGGTCGATGAACGAGGACCCAGCCATCGCGGGGTGGATGCGCCCTGCGATAGGGGCTGTCGGTGTGTGTTCTTTCAACGCGATTCGGGGCTCCGCTCTCCCGGTCCCCTCAACGTGGGAGTCGCACGAGCGCTCCCGGCGAGGATGCTTATGCCGAGAATAGGATGGTTACTCCGGAAGCGCGCCGCGACGGCCCTGGGGCTCCTGGGGCTCTCCGCGGGCGCGAGCGCGCTCGCGTCCGTGTCCACCGGTTGCAGCAGCGAGGCCGACGGCCCGTGCATCTCCGACGAGCAATTCTTCGCCGAGAAGGTGTGGGTCCCCATCCTCTCGACGAAGTGCATCGGCTGCCATAACCCGCAGGGGCAGGCGGCGGAATCCAAGCTGATCCTCGCCGGGAGCAGCGAGGCGGGGTTCCTCGACAAGAACCTCGCGACGTTCAAGTCGCTCGCCGGGCTCGAGCTCGGCGGCGAGTCGTACGTCCTCCTCAAGCCGACGAAGGCCATCGAGCACGGCGGCGGCCAGGTCCTCGCCTCGGACAGCGCCGAGGTCGAGGCGCTCCGGGCGATGGTGGGGCGCACGAAGGAGCCGTCGTCCTGCGAGACGGACGTCAACGCGTCCTTCGCCGGCGTGGTGATGAGCGGGCCCGGGGAGACGCTCCGCACGGCGGGCCTCGAGCTCGCCGGGCGCCTGCCGACCGAGGCCGAGGAGGAGGCCGTCGCGCAGAGCGGCATGGCCGCGCTGGATCCGATCCTGGACCAGATGCTCACGGAGGAGACGTTCTATGTGCGGCTGAAGGAGATCTACAACGATCTCTTCCTCACCGACCGTTACCTGAACGGCGAGGAGGCCGTCGATCTGCTCCGGAGCGACGCGTACGATCCGAAGTGGTACAACAGCCTCCCGCAGGATCCGGCGCTGGTCGCGAGATACGGCGCGCGGGACCTGGAGGACGTCGCCAACAAGCTGAAGAGCTGGACGAACCGGGCCGTCGGGAGGGAGCCGCTCGAGCTCATCGCTTACATCGTGCGGAACGACAGGTCCTTCAAGGAGGTCCTCACCGCCGACTACACGGTCGTGAGCCCCTTCTCCGCCAAGGCGTACGGCGTGACGGCCGAGTTCAAGAACGACGCGGATCCGGACGAGTTCGTCCCGGCGAAGCGCGATCCGATCCCGCTCGCCGGCGTGCTCACCTCCCCCGTCTTCCTGTCCAGGCACCCGACGACGAACACCAACAGGAACCGCCACCGCGCGAGGATGGTCTATCAGTTCTTCCTCGGCACCGACATCCTGAAGACGGCCGAGCAGCCGCTCGATCAGACGAAGATCACCGACTTCAACCCGACGATGAACAACGCGGCGTGCACCGTCTGCCACGCCGCCCTGGACCCGCTGTCAGGCGGGTTCCACAGCTTCGACTCCGCGGGCCGGTACAAGGAGGACGACACCTGGTACGAGGACATGCGGCCGCCGGGCTTCGGCGCCGAGTCGGTGCCTTTCAGCGAGTTCCCGACCGCGCTCTCGTGGGTGGCGAAGCGCGTCGCCGACGACCCCCGCTTCGCGCTCTCGGCGGTCTATACGATGTACACCGGCCTCACCGGGCAACAGCCGCTCGCCGCGCCGACCAACGACGATCCGGAGTTCAACGCCAAGTTCCGGGCGTACCTCGCCCAGTACCACGCGTTCAACACGATGGCGCACGACTTCGCCGACAGCGGCTACAACCTGAAGACGGTCGTCAAGGCCATCGTCAAGAGCCCCTATTTCCGGGCGCGCAACGTGGCGCAGGCGTCTCGGGGCGAGGCGCTCACGCAGCTCGGCGGCACGCGGTTCCTCGGGCCCGAGCAGCTGCACCGGAAGATCTGGGCGGTGACGGGGTATCCGTGGCGCCCGCGGGCGTTCGAGGACGACGGCAATCGCTACGACTTCCTGCTCCGGCGCGACGCCTACCGCATGCTGTACGGCGGCATCGACTCGCAGGACGTGATCCAGCGGATCACGGAGCCGAACGGGATCATGGCCAACATCGCCGACCGGATGGCGAACGAGATGGCCTGCATCGCGGTGCCGCGCGACCTCTACCTCCCGCAGGAGGAGCGGCTCCTCTTCCCGTACATCGAGACGACGTTCGAGCCGCGGGACACGAACGATTTCGACGTGCTGCCGGCCGTCGAGGGGATCAAGCAGAACATCCAGTACCTGCACAAGCGGGTGCTCGGCGAGTCGCTCGAGCTCGGTGATCCCGAGATCGAGCGGACATACAAGGTCTTCCTCGAGACGTGGGAGGAGGGCAAGGCGGGCATGGCGAAGCCGGAGGGCGAGGAGGGCCGGCTCTCGAGGTCGCTGCCTGGCCCCTGCCAGGTGCACAACGACTACTGGACTCGAGAGGGGCTCCCCGACGAAGAGAAGCTCACGCGCGACGAGAACTACACGATCCGCGCGTGGATGAGCGTCACGACCTATCTCCTTTCGGACTTCAGGTTTCTTTACCAGTAGGAGCAGCCATGGAACGTCGAGATTTCCTCAAACTGGCATCTATGGCGGGCCTCGGCGTCGTCGCAGCGGGCGTGCTGTCGAGGGACGCCGCCGCGGCCGGCCCCTACGCGGGCCCGCTCTGGGTCCACATCCACGCGAGCGGCGGCTGGGACCCGACGAGCCTCTGCGATCCCAAGGGCGCGATGAGCGCCGCGGAGCAGCAGACGCGGGAAGCGATGAACCGCAGCTACCTGCACGAGGCGATCGGGACCGCCGGCAATCTCAAGTACGCGCCGGTCGGCGGCAACGACGCGTTCTTCAAGAAGCACTACAGCAAGCTGCTCGTCATCAACGGCATCGACACCGGGACGAACAGCCACGACGCCGGCGTCCGCAACACGTGGTGCGGCACGCTCCGCGAGGGCAAACCCGGCTTCGCGGCGCTCGTGGCCGGCGTCCACGGCGGCGCGCTGCCGATGGGGTTCATCAGCAACGGCGGCTACGACACGACGGCGAACGTCGTGGCCGTCACCCGCATACCCGACACCGGCCTCCTGCAGCGGCTCGCCTATCCGAACAGGATCGATCCGGGGAACGAAGAGAACCGCGAGCAGTACCACACCGACGCCACGATGACGCGGATCCTTGAGGCGCGGCAGGCGCGGCACGCGGCGAAGCTCGAGCAGCAGCGGCTGCCCCACGTCAAGCAGGCGATGAGCACGCTCTTCACGTCGCGCGTCGGGCAGAACGAGCTCAAGCAGCTCATCCAGTACCTGCCCGCGGAGTTCGAGAGCGCCTCGCTGCGGCGGCAAGCGCAGGTCGCGCTCGCGGCCTACCGCGCCGGCATCTGCGTGAGCGCCAACCTGTCAGTGGGCGGGTTCGACACGCACGGCAACCACGACGACAACCACATCCCGCGGCTCGACCAGATCTGCGACGGGATCGACTTCATCCTGACCGCCGCGGAGGAGCAGGGCATCGCGGACCGGATCGTCATCGTCGTGGGCTCGGACTTCGGGCGGACTCCGGGCTATAACGAGGGCAACGGCAAGGACCACTGGAACATCACCAGCATGATCCTGGCCGGCGCAGGCATCGCGGGGAACCGGGTGATCGGCGCGACGGACGACCGGCACAACCCGCTCGACGTCGATCCGGTCACGCTCGCGCCCAAGGAGGGCGGCGTCCGGCTCAAGCCGGGGCACATCCACAAGGCGCTGCGCAAGCTGGCGGGGATCGCGGACGATCCGCTCGTGGAGCGATTCCCGCTCTCCGAGGAAGAAGACCTGCCCATCTTCGGGTGATGTGGCCCGCGGGCGGCGCGCCGCGCCGCCATCGACACCATCGACTGCGGCGCGGGTGACATCATCGGAGCCGGCGGGCGAGGAGACGGGATTGCCGCCTCGCCCGCCGCTCACTCCACCGAGAACGCGATCTCCTCGCTGGCGGCCGCTCCGTCCGCATCGACGCGGAGCCGGTGCGCGCCGGCGACGAGCGGCCAGTCGAGCGCGAACGGCGGGCCGACCTCGATGGGGCGCCCGTCGAGCACGAAGCGCACGCGGGGCACGCCCGGAGGGACGTCGGCGCGCAGCCGGATCGCCTGCAGCGAGTTGATCGAGGGGTCGAGGACGAACCGGGCGCCGTCGGGCGGGTACGCGACGCGGACGCGCGCGCCGGCGCCGGCCGGAGGAGCGCCGGGCGGCCCGGGGAGCGCGCCGCAGAGGGGCGACGCCGCATCGGGCGCGAGGGGGCGGCCGGCGGCGCGCGCCCACGCGGTGAGCTCCGCGTCGTAGCGCTCGACGACGCGCTCCTCGACCGTCGCATCGGGGCAGGCCCCGGCGCGCAGGCCGTTGCGGCGATCGATGCGCACGGTCTCGTGCATGTCGCACGGCGAGAGCGCCGGGGCGTCGCCGCGCGGGAGGAGCTCGTGGCGGCGGTGCGGGCACGCGGCGGTCGGCCTCATGCCGGACAGGGCGCAGACCTCGACCTCGGCGAGCTGCTCGGGATCGGGCGGATCGAAGGGGCGCGGCGGCCGGACGCGCGCGGCGGCGAGCATGGCGTCGCGGAACAGCGGGCCCGCGCCGGTGATGCCGCTGACGCCGCCCATGGGCGAGCCATCGAAGTTGCCGACCCAGACGGCGACGGTGACGTCGGGCGTGAAGCCGACCGCGATGTTGTCGCGGAAGCCTTTGGACGTGCCCGTCTTCGCGGCCACAGGGAACGGGAGATCGAGCGCGTTGCCCTCGCCGAACGACGCGAGCCGCGCCCGGTCGTCGGCGAGGATGTCGACGATGACCCGGGCGCGCGCGGCGTCGAGGACGCGCGCGCCGGGCTCGGGAAGCACCGCGGACAGCTCGGCGGGCTCGTCTCGACCGCGGCGCGCGGACGACGCGGGAGAGGCCGCTTGTGGTGAGGCCGACGGAGGCGACGAGGGAGCGAACGAGCGCACCGCGCGCACCGGCAGGTAAAGGCCTCCCCGCGCGAGCGTGGCGTAAGCGTTCGCGAGGTCGACAAGGCGGACCTCGCCGTCGCCGAGCGCGATGGCGACGCCGTAGCGCGACGGCTCGCGATCGAGCGAGCGGAGGCCGAGCTCCCGGAGCCGCGCGATGACGCGCTCGGGGCCGAGCGCGGCCGCCGCCCAGACTGCAGGGACGTTGTACGAGTTGGCGAGCGCGTCCCGCAGGCGGACGGGGCCGTGGAACCGGCCGTCGTAGTTCCGCGGCGCATAGTTGCCGTCCGCCGTCGGAAACGAGAGCTCGACGTCGGGAAGGACGGTCGCGGCGGTGAACCCGAGCTGCTCCATGGCGAGCTCGTAGACGAACGGCTTCAGCGCAGAGCCGGGCTGGCGCAGCGCGAGGACGCCGTCGTTGTGGCCGAGCCCGGCGGCGTCGTCGATGTCGTGCGAGCCGACGTACGCGAGGATCTCGCCGGTCGCGTTCTCGATCACCACCACCGCCGCCGCGCCGACGTCGCGATCCGAGAGGCCGCGGACGGTCTGGTGCGCGAGGACCTCGATCTCGCGCTGGAGGCCGCGGTCGATCGTCAGCGTGATCGAGGTCGCCCGGCCGCGGGGCGGCGCGGCGCCGGGGCCCTCGGCGGGAAGGCCCGCGCCCGGGCCCAGCGCGCCGCCGAGCACGGCGCGGACGAGGTGCGGCGCGCCGAGGCCGCCCCCCTTCGGGGCGAGCGCGATGGGCTCCGCGCGGGCGCGGGCCACCTCGGCCTCGCCGGCGAGGCCGGCCGCGAGCATGCGATCGAGGACGCGGTTCCTGCGGCGCTCGAGCGGCCCGGTGCCGCGGCGCGGATCGTAGAGCGCCGGGCCGCGCGGCATGCTGGCGAGCGCGGCGGCCTCCGCGAGCGACAGGTCGCGCGTGGGCTTGTCGAAGTAGAAGCGGCTCGCCGCCTCGACCCCGCGCAGGCCCGGGCCGAACGCGACGCGGTTCAGGTACTGCTCGAGGATCTCGCGCTTCGAGAGCGACGCCTCGATGCGCAGCGCGAGCGCCGCCTCGCCGAGCTTGCCGCGCGCGGTGCGGGGGCGCGGGACGAGCGTGCGCGCGAGCTGCTGCGTGATCGTGGACCCGCCCGAGACGACGCGCCGCTCCGCCGCGAGCTGGCCGACGGCGCGCGCGATCGCGATCGGATCGACGCCGGGGTGGCGCGCGAACCGCTTGTCCTCCGCGGCCAGGAGCGCGCGCTGGATGCGATCGCCGGCCTCGGAGAGCGGAAGCCAGCGCGCGCGCGCCCCGTCTCCAGCGCGGAGCTCGCGGAGCACCGTGCCGTGGCGGTCGAGCAGGACCGTGGACACGGCGTGGTCCTCGGGCGCCCCGAGCTCCGGCGGAAGCGGCGTGAGCGCCGCGAGGGCGGCCAGCAGGAGCCACGGCGCGACGGCGAGGGCGACCGCGATCTGCGCCGCGCGGCGCAGGATCCGCCGCGCGCGCGGGCCGGGGCGCGCAAGCCACCGCCCTGCGCGGCCGGGCCCTTCCGGGGAGCGCGCGCGCACGGCTCAGCGCGGACGCGGCGCCGCGTCCGGCCCTCGGCTGGAGACCTGGACCGTGACGGCGCCCGTCCGGCCGAAGACCTCGGGGCTGTACATCTCCTCCGCGCGCGCGGGCGGGACCACGAACGAGCCGAGCGTCGTGGCGCGCGCGAGGTACCGGTACCGGTACATCCCGGCGGCCATGTGGTCGACGAAGAAGAGGACGCGATCGTCGCGGATCTCGCGGACGAAGCGGCTCGGGTCGTAGGCGCGGCCGGTCGCGCGGAGGTCGTCCTGATCGGCGTCGGCGTCGTCCGCCTCGGCCTGGGCCTCCGCCGCGTCAACGTCGAGCGAGCGCGCGGACGTCGCGAGCCGCGCGTCGACCGCCTCGAGGCCCGCCGGCAGCGGATCGTCGATGACCACGAAGTCGCGCGGAGACGGCGTCACCACGACGATCTCGCCGAGCACGAGGTCGCCGCCGGCGAACGCGACCGACGGGGGGGCCGCGCGCTCGCTCGACGTGGACGCGCCGCCGACCACGGCGGCGAGGTCCTCGGGCGCGAGCGCGCGGAGCGACTTCTCGACGAAGAAGCCGCGGTCGAGCGCCTCCGCCGGGAGCTGCTTGCGCGCGTAGCGGAGCCGCGCCTCGTAGAACAGGCGGCCGCGCCCGTCGACCGCGAACGCGAGCGGCGCGCCCGCGGCGCTCGCGAGCCTCGCCGCGGGGATCGACGTCTTGACCTGCTCCGTCGTGGGGCCGTGGAACGGCGCGGAGAACAGCTCCGCCTGCCCCAGGAACACCCGCGCGTCGAAGTCCGGCGCCGTCTTCTCCTGCGCCTTCCGGTACTGGTCGAGCGCGAGCAGCGCCCAGGCCGTCTCCTGCGTGCTGCGCCACGTGCCGCCGCGGCGATCCGCGAGCAGCCCCGCCGCGAGCCGCGGCGCGAGCGGGTGCGCCGGCCGCGCCGCGAGCAGCGCGCGCAGCACGAGCGCCGAGGTGCGGGCCTCGGAGTCCATGAGGACCGCGTACGCGTCGCCGTGGTTGTGGACGGCCCGCGCGACCGGACCGTCGAGGCGCAGCGCGCCCTCGAGCTCGCGGACGAGCTGATCCACGGACGCCCTGTCGCTCTTGCCGATCACCATCGCGTGCGCGAGGAGCGCCTTCGAGAAGAGCGGCAGCTTGTCGCGCTCGTCGAACAGCTGGCTCGCGCGCCCGGGGTCGGGGGCGCCGCTCGCCGCAAGGACGTCGACGAGGAACGGCGCCGTCGCCCGGAGGAGCGGGTCGGCGCCGATCCGGTTGAGCTCCTGGCGCAGGTACGACGTCGCGCGCTCCACCGCGTCGGGCGGCACCGCGACCCCGTAGCGCCTGGCCTCGGTGAGGCCCCACAGCGCGTACGCCGTGGTCCACAGGTCCGCGCTGTCCGACTCGGCGAAGAAGCCGAAGCCCCCATCCCCGCGCTGGTGCGAGAGGATCTCCCGGACCGTCTTGCCGATGACGGCCGTGAGGTCCTTCGGCAGCGCGATCCCGTAGGCCTTCGCGAGGTCGCGCAGCGACAGGAGCGGGACCATCCGGCTCGTCAGCTGCTCGGTGCAGCCGTACGGGTACTCGAGGAGCTGCTCCACGCCGCCGCCGAGGCCCACGAGCGCGGTCGGCGCGAGGCTCACCGTGAGCCCGCCCGTGTCGTCGCGGATCGCCGACAGGTCCCCGAGCCGCTCCGCGCTCGCCGTGGTGGTGTCGCCGTAGAGCGCGACGGCCTCCGGCACCATCGGCGCCTTGATCTCGCGGTTCACCTCGACCACGTCCGACGCGCCGCCGCCGGTGGCGCGGAAGCGCAGCGTCGCGGGGCCGGCCCGCGGCGCCGAGAGCGCGAAGCGGACCTCGGCCGACCGGCCCGGCGCGAGCTCGACCGCGCGCTTGGCGCTGCCGGCGAGCGTCAGCCCCGAGGCGGTGACCTCCACCTCGACCGTCGCCGGCTTCCCGAGCCCCTTCGAGGTCACGACCACCCCCGCGTCGATCGCGTCGCCCGCGCGGAGGAAGCGCGGCAGCGCGGGCCGGGCCATGAGCGGGCGGCTCGTCGTCACCCGGGACTCGCCGTAGCCGAAGCGATCGTCCTCGGCGGCCACGACCGCCATGACCCGGTACGTCGTGAGCGAGTCCGGCAGCTTGAAGCTCGCGTGCACCTGCCCGGAGGCGTCGGTGACGAGCGCGGGGTTGTAGTAGGCGCTCTGGCGAAAATCGCGGCGCACGCCCGTGCCGCCCTCGGCGCCACCGCCGCCCGCGCGCCCCTTGTCGGCGCCGAGGTCGGCGAACGGGTTGCGCACGCGAGCGAGCGCCTCGCGCGTCTCGATCGTCGCCACCTTCAAGGGGCGCGGCGCGCCGAACACGGGGATCGGATCCGGCGTCGTGTACCCCGTCAGCGACAGCACGCCCTCGTCCACGGCGTAGAGCGTGACCTCCGCGCGGGCGGGCTGGCCGGCGCGATCGCGGACGTCGACGTCCACGCGGATCGGATCGCCGGGGCGCGCGTCCGCCTTGTCGGCGCGGACGCGCACCGCGAGCCGCTGCGCCTCCGGGTTCACGCGGAGCGGCGCGTAGCCGAGGCGGAACGCCGGCGCCCCGACGTCGGGCCCAGGCGCCCCGCCCTTCCCCGGCGCGGGCTGCGGCTTCGTCCGCCCGCGCAGGAGCAGCACCGAGACGAAGGCGTTCGGCCGGAGGTCCTCCGTGATCGGGACGTCGATCACGGGCATGGCGCCCGACAGCGTCACCTTCCGGTGCGCGGAGATCCCGGCGCGCTCGACCGTGACCAGCGCGTCGGCGGACGCGAACGGCGACTTCACGATGATGCGCGCCGTCTGGCCGATCTCGTAGCTGTCGCGGTCGGGAACGAGGTCGACCTTGAGCTCGTCGCTGTCGCCGAAGCCCCCGCCGCCCTCGCCGAGCGCGTAGACCCCGGCGGCGGCGCCGACGGGGTTGCCGCGGCGGTCCCTGGCCGTCGCGTGCAGGAGGTAATAGCCCCCCGACGGGACCGTGAGCTCGCAGCTCCGCGGCGCCGCCGCCGTCGTGACGCCGCACCGCGCGACGACCTTGTCGACCGGCGCGCTCACGCTGCGGTACGCGCTGCCGCTCTCCTCCCGCGCGAGCGTCCACGTCCGGTGCACGAGCTCGACCCGGACCGCGACCTGCGCGACGCGCGCCCCCTTCGGATCGACCGCGAGGATCTCCGGCCGCAGCACGTCGCCCGCCTTCGCGAAGCGCTCGGGCTCCTTGAGGGCGACGTAGAACTCGGCCGGGTGCACGAGCGCCGTCGAGCTCCCGGCGATCGTCTGCCGCGACACGTCGGTGACCGACGCCTCGCACGTGACGAGCTCCGTGCCGCGCTGCCCGGGCATCGAGAGCGCCGCGCCGATCGCCGCCTGCCCGGCCGCGTCGAGCTTCTCGCGCGCGCTCTGCACCTCGAACCCGCGCGGCGCCTGGTCCCGCAGCGCGTCGGTGAGCTCGTCCTCGCGGACCGTGAACCCCTCGATCCCCGGCGGCGAGAACGACGCCGGCGCGCGCGTCACGGAGAGCGACGCCTCCGCGTTCGTCATCGGCGCCCCGAACAGGTAATCGCCGCGCGCGGTCCAGCGCGCCTTGTCGCCGCGGACGTAGCTCGGCCTGTCGCTCTCGACGCCGACCTTGAACTCGGCGGGGCGGTACTCGGCGACCTCGACGCTGCCCCACGCGTCCACCCACCCCGCCCCGCCGCCCTGGACCGTGGCGGCGAGGCTGTACGTGCCGAGCCGCGCGCTCTCGGGGATCTTCACGTCGGCCGAGAACGTGCCGAAGGCGCCGAGCGTCGGGGAGAGCGAGACGAGCGCCTCGCCGTCGGGCCCCTCGACCTTGAGCGCGACGCTCTTGCCGGCCGGCGTCTTCGCCCCGCGCGCGCCCTCCTCGCGGAAGATCCCCTTCACGCGCACCGTGTCGCCCGGCCGGTAGATGCCGCGATCGGAGAACATCATCCCGAACGGGCGCGCCTCGCTGAAGTCCGACGCCGCGCCGAAGCGCCACCCGTTGAGCGAGTCGGCGACGCTCCGGTACGTCCAGTCGTCGCCCGCGCGCGCGAAGACCACGCTGCGCCCGAGCGTCGTCGTGGCCTCCGGACCGTGCGCCGTCGCGGGGACCATCGCGAACCCCTCGGCGTCGGTGGACACCGCGGCAGGCGCGGGCGCGCCAGGGGCCCGGATCCACACGCGCGCCCCGGGCACCGGCGCGCCCGTCGACAGGCGCGTCACCCACACGAGCGAGCCGCTCGGCGAGACCTTCGCGCTGATCCCGAGGTCGGTCACCTGCGCGATCACCGCCTCGGAGGTGGTGCGCGCGTGCCGCGTTCCGGGCCGGGCGGTGTAGCTGATCCCGATCGCGAGCGGCCCGCGCTTGCCCTCGCCGCCCAGCACCTCGGCGGCGCGCACGAGGTGCGTCGCCGGCGTGTTGGTCGCGGCGGCCGGGCGCAGGACCGTCTGCTTGCCGGAGGGCAGCGCCGCGATCTCGCCCATCTTCGGGCTGCGCCCCGGGCTGTGCGGATCGCCCTGGAGCGCGAGGATCATCTCCTCGGTCATCGCGCCGACCGCGAGCGAGAGCTCGCGCACGTTTACGGACACGACCGGGATCTCGCGACGCTGGGCCGGCTCGAACACGCTCCCGACGAGGCCGATCTGCGCCTCGGGCCAGCGATCGTCGAAGGCGATCTCCTCGGTGACGACGCCGGCGAGCGCCTGCCCGTGCACGTCGCGCAGCCCGGCGGCCACGCGCACCCGGTAGCTGCGACCCGGGGCGAAGGCGCCGCCGAGGGGGATGTGGCTCGTGGGCTCGTCGTCCTCGATCCACGACGGCCACAGCAGCTTGACGGCGGGCTCCACCGAGATCGCCCGCTTCGCGTCCGCGAACTTGATGGGGTTCGAGAAGGCGAGCGTGAACCCGCCGTCGGCCGCGCAGCGCCCCTGCGGCGTGTCGCGATCGCACTGGGGGCGCAGCGCCCGGAGCGGCCCGTAGGTGCGGTACGTGAACCGCTGCTCCTCGCCGGCCGGCAGCGGCCCTTCGCGGCCGCGGAGGCCCTCGGCCACGGCGATCTCGATCTCGCTGTCGCGCGGCAGCGGCGCGCGGGGGACGAGCTCGGCGAGCATCTCGTTCTTCGCGTCGGGGCGCCGCACCTCGAACGCCACCTTGTCTTTTCGATCGCCCACCGTGAGGGACGCGCGCCGCGCGATCTCGGCGGTGTCGACCGGCTGATTGAACCGCAGCTCGAACCTCGCCTCCGGCTTGAGGTCGTCCTTGCCCGACCAGGGCTCGACGCGCGCGACCGCGGGCAGCTCGGTGCGGAAGGTGAAGGAGTACGGCTCGGCGAGCGCGCTGCCGTCGAGCGCGCGGGTGCCCGCGGGGACCTCGACGGTGAACTCCGTGCCGCGCGGCAGGCGGCCTTCGGGGACGAACGTGAGGCCGCTCGTGCCGACCCAGCGCCAGCGTCCAGGCGCGGACGGCTTCAGGACCGCGGGCGCCGCGGCCTCGCTGCCCGCGAGATCGAGCGATCGCATCGGCCGGTTGAAGACGAGGCTGATCTCCGCGGGGCTCGTGGTCTGCCCGCGGGGCGCGCCGAACACCACCGCGAACGGCCCTGCCGCGGCCTTTCCGCCCGGTTCGAGCGCGCCGGGCGCGAGCGTCCCTCGGGGCGGGACGTTGGGGGCGCGCGCGCCCTGAACGCACGCCAGGCTGAGGGCGATGACCGCGAGAACGGCGGGCGCAGATCGGAGGCGCGGAGCGACGGACATGGCCGCGACTCAGCAATGGGGATGCCGCGGGCGCAAGAGGCTAGTCCGCGGCGGAATGCGGGCGGGTGATGTGGCAGGCGAGACACACCCGACGAGCGCCGGTGACGCGCGGGCGCCCGGGCTCTGGCCGCGACCGCCGCAGCTCTGTGGGCGGCGGCGAGTCGGGGGGCAACGCCGTGTTCGCGAGGGCGATATCGCGAGTCTACGGCGCGATATCGTATGCGTGCTTCGCCGCCCAGAGCGTCGTGGCGCGCATGTAGTAGGGCGCGCGGATGCTGCCGTTGCCCTCCCATGCCTCCGGCGTGCGGAACCACAGGCCGTCGGTCTTCCAGATCGTGTCGACCAGGCTCGCGCCGATCTCACCGGCCTGCGCGGCGAGCCCCTCCTGGATCATGCCGGCCACCACGCCCCAGGACGTGCCCACCCAGCACTCGCGCGTCTGGTTGCTCGTCCCGTCGACCGAGCCATTCGCGGTCATGACATTGACGACGCCGCGGGTCCCGCCGTCGAACCGCTTGAAGTTGTTCTCGTAGATCTTCGTGAACGCCGACACGGCGTGGCTCGGGTCGACGATCGGCGGCAGCCCGAGGGCGCGCGCGTACCACTGGCCAGCGAGCTGGTCCGACATGATCCGGTTCGTGTCCCGGCTCCCCGTGTCGATCCTGTAATACGCCCCCGTCCAGAGCTTCGACTCGAAGCCGCCCTTGGCCTGATCGAACCACGTCTGGTAAGTGCCCGCGAGCGAGGTGTCACCGACCGCGGTCGCCAGCTCCTTCGCGGCCTCGCTGGCGGCGAGGAAGAGGCTCCCGCAGTACGCGGTGTTGCCGTGCAGATCCATGTCGTCGTAGGTCTGATCGATGCCGTTGCTCTCCGGCAGCCCGTCGCCGTCGCCGTCCTGGCCCTTCACCTTCTGCATCGCCATCTTCACGGCGGGCCAGCAGTAATCGAGGAACTCCTTGTCGGTCTTCCCGGTGAGCGCCCAGTCGCGATAGACCATCAGGACCAGCTTGGAGTTGAGGTCCTTCCAGTTGGTCGAGTCGCGGTACGTGTACGCGTTCCACTTGCGGAAGACGCTCTCGTTATCCCCGAAATCGTGCGCGGTCGTCCCGATCGCGCGTGGCCTATCGGAGCGCGTGGTCGTCACGCTGTCGCAGAACTGCCGCACCTCCTGCTTGTCGATGTCCGGCCAGAGCGAGAACAGGGCCCATGAGCCGTAAAAGCGCACGTCCGACGTCCCATAGAACGGGTAGATGTACGACTCGAGGCTGGTGAACATGTCCTCGTCCGGGTCGTCCGGCTGGCCGGACGCCGCGCCGGCCTCCCAGTACGTGCCCGCGATGGCATAGTAGTAGAGCTCGTTGAACAGAGCGCCCTTGAGCCACTCCGGGTACTTCGGATCGTCGAGCACGCTCGCCTGCCAGTCCTGGATCGCCCAGAGCCACGGCTCGTGCTCGGCGAGCGCCTCCGCCGCGATCGTCCATGAGGCGTTCCCCGTCCGCCCGAAGTGGCGCGTGTACGCGCGGTACCACCTGTCCCCCGAGCCCGCCTGCGTGACCGGGATATCCCACGCGAGCACGATCGGCACAATGGCGCTCTTCCCCGGCTCCACCGTGGCCTTGAACGCGATCGCCCCGAGCGAGTGCCCTCCCGTCGTGTTGGCGAGCGCGCCGTCGTTGGCGAGCTCGCTCTGCAGGGCGGCGACGCTGTCGGCGGACTGGTACGAGACGACCACGCCCGGCGCGTTCCGGCTGGCGAGCGTGAACTCCCCGTGCCCCTCGGAGCTCGCCGCCCCTCCGCCGCGCGTGAGGACCAGGCCGACGTCGTCGCCGGAGGTCTGCACCATGGCGCCATTGCCGCCGTGATCGTTCTTCCAGGTCAGCATCACGGCGACGTCGCAAGGCGCTCCGGTCGGATTCGTGATCTCCCACCGATAGACGCCGACCGGATAGCTGGATTTCTTGTAGTCACCCGGGATGATGGGGCTGTATTGTTCGACCTTCGCTTTGCAGGGGAATGCCGCGCCGTGGTAATCGACCCACGAGCGCGGAAAGAGCGAGGAGTACGTCGCCTGCCCCTGGCCCAGGCCGTCCTTGTCGAGGCGCTTCGTCTGCGCGTCGCCCCCTTCGGCCTTCTGGTACATGAAGAAGCCCGCGTTGTTGTCGACGTTCTGGTCATTGCTCCCGATATCGAGGCGGCCCTTGTAGAACCTGCCGTCGAACCGCCAGGTGATCGTCCCGGCCCCGAAGCCGCCGATGGGCGCGCCGTCCTCGTAGACGCCGTCCGTGATACCCCTGCTCCACGCCTGAGCCGGGATGGAGATCGGCTCGCCCGGCACGTGCGCCGGCGGGCCGCCGCCTTCGCTGCCGCCGGAGCCGACCGCGGGTGGAGCGCCGCCGGTGCCCGCCCCTGACGACGAGCTGCTCGCAGGGCCCTGGCTTGTTCCGGCGCCAGCTCCTGTTCCTGCTCCGGCACCGGCGCCGCCAGGCCCCGATCCGCCATCCGACGAGGACGAGCTCGAGCCACCGCCACCGCACGAGGCGGCTGTCGCCACGACGAGGACGGCACCGGCGGCGACGACACCCAGAGAGCGTAGTGGGACAAGCGGCAATGTCATGACGGCGAGCATATGCAGATCGTGCGCACACGTCACCGTACCAATGGCAATGCATTCACTTCGTTACCGCTGAAACATTCCGTCGTTTCCGAGGCAAACCTGAATTCGCGCGTCGCTGTTCACCCGCGCGGCCTTTAGCGCGACGCGAAATCTCCAGGGCGTCTTCCACGACGCGCACGACACGATCGCGCGAGCGAGACCGATGCGTTCCTCATTTCATTGCCAGGCTTGCTCCGCAGCGCGCGGCCGAGGAGCGGCGCTCATGGCCAGGTGGCCTTGACCGCATTGATCCAGGCGTCCGCGAGGCGGAAGGCCGGATCTTGCTCGATATGCACGAAGCGTCCGCTGTAACTCGTGGCGGAGCGACCACAGACCTGGCTCGCCGAAACGAAGTTGAGGAGCCTCCCTTGAACGTTGGTCGTCGCGTTCAGCGAACAGTCGCTGCTGCCGGGGACGCCGACCCGCCAGGTGGGCTTGCTGGCCAGCAAGTTGCGTTTGAGCTCCAGTATCTTGTCACCCGAGACGGGGGCGACATCCATGCCGTGCGAGGCGAACACGTCCTCCGCGCAGGTGTCTCTCGCCATGCCATGCCACTGAATGCCCCACCAGGGCCTCGATCCATAAAAGGCCGCGAGCTCCAGATAGGTCGCGTGAAACGCGTTCGTCACGTTGTGGGCCACGTCCGACGTCATGTACGAGCTCTGGCAAACGCTGTCGGTGAAGCTCGCATCGCGGTGAGCGCCGGCCATCAGGAAGCTGCGGGATCTCGTCGCCTTGAAGATGCTGACGGCCTGGATCTCCGTCTCCAGGTCCGCGGTCGCATGCGGCGCCGAATGAGCGAGCTCTCGCTCCGCGGCCGCGTCCACGAGGAACGTGCCCAGCCCGAGATCGACGGTTCCGTCGCTGTTCCGATCGCCGACCTCCATGAGCACACAGTATCTTCGTCCATTGTTGACGTCGCGGAGGAGCCGGATCCGCGTAGATGACGACAGGCTGGACGGAAGCACGATATTGCAGCTGCCGCCCATCATGGTGCGAACGACGCTCCGCCACGCGGTCAACTGCGTCGAGCTCGGGGTGACGAAGATCCCTGAGTCCCTGCCGGGCATCTGATCGCGAATGCACGTCACGAGCGCCTCCAGGGTCGCGCTCGATGAGCAGGTCAGGTCCGCCGACACCGCGGGGCGGGACGCCATGAGGACGCCAGCGCCGAGCAGGAACAAAATCGATCGTTCGAACCGCATGACAGCGTTACCTCCAGTCAGGGGTTTGCGGGTGGGATCGATCGGCGGTCCTCTGCGCGGCGCGCTGTGCGCGTGGGCACAGGAACGAGGCTCGCCGGGGCCGCACGGCGCGGGCCTCCGCATTCCCAGACTTTCAGGCGCGCGAGCGCTCGCCGCTTTCTTCGCCGTCCACGCAATGATCGCCAAGCAAACTCACCGGCAGGCGACGGCGAGTGCAAGGCGGAGACCGCCGCGCTGTGCGAACCGTTCGCGGTCGCCGCGGCCACCACATCGCAGCGTTACCGCCACATCGCAGCGCGGCCACCACACCACAGCGTCACTCGACCCGGTGAGCCCCCCGGGGTGTCGCACGTCATGACAACGGCGCGTCGCTCGCCGGCCGGAGCGGGTTGTCAGGGCGCGAGGCGCCCGTCCTGTCCGTCCTGTCACGACAAGCAAGCTACCCGAAAACGTGTGGAAATAATGGAGGCCTTATCCTCGGCAGCGTGAAAGTCATCTCGCACGGGCTGCTCGGGCGTGAGACGACCGAAGCGATCGCCATCCCCCTCGGGGCCCTCGCGGCCTCGCTCCTCGTGTTCGGCGCGTTCGTGGCCGCCCAGGGGGTGAACCCCTTGAGCGTCTATCAGGACATGGTCCGCGGCGCCTTCGGCACGTGGTTCTCGCTCCAGAACACCCTCCTCCGGGCCGCGCCGCTCATGCTGACCGCGCTCTGCACGGCGCTGCCGGCGCGCCTCGGCCTGATCGTCATCGGCGGCGAGGGCGCGCTCGCCATGGGCGGGCTCTCGGCCGCGTCGGCGGCGCTGGCCGCACGGGCGTGGGGCGCGCCGCCCGCCGCCGTGCTCGCCGCGATGCTCGTCTCCGGGCTCGCCGCCGGGGCGCTCTGGATCGGCCTCGCCGGCGCGCTGCGCGTCTACCGCGGCGTGAGCGAGACGATCAGCAGCCTCCTCCTCAACTACATCGGGATCGCGATCCTGAACCACCTCGTCGAGGGCGCGCTGCGCGACCCGGCGAGCCTCAACAAGCCCTCGACCGCCTCCATCGGCGCCGAGAACGCGCTCGGGAGCCTGCCCGGCCTCGAGGTCCACTGGGGCCTCGCCTACGGGGTGCTCGCCTGCGCGCTCTGTTATGTGCTGATGCACCGGACGACGTTCGGCTTCGGCGCGGCGATGAGCGGCGGCAACGTCCGCGCGGCGCTCCTCGCCGGACTGCCGGTCAAGCGCCTCGTCGTGCTCACCTGCACGCTCGCCGGAGCGTGCGCTGGGCTCGCCGGCATGGTGGAGGTCGCGGCGGTCCACGGCCGGGCCAACGCGTCGCTGATCAGCGGCTATGGCTACACCGGCATCCTCGTCGCGTTCATCGCGCGCCACAACCCGCTCGCGATCATGCCGGTCGCCCTCCTGCTCGGCGGCATCGGCGCGAGCGGCGGCCTGCTGCAGCGGACGGCGCGGCTCCCCGACGCGACGGTGAGCGTGCTCCAGGGGATCCTGTTCATCGCGATCCTCGCCAGCGAGACGCTTTACGGCCGTTCCCTCGCCGCCCGCGAGCCCAAGGTCCGTCAGGCGGCTCCGGCGCCTTCGGTGGCATGATGAACGACGCAGCTGCGCTCGGTCTCTGGGGCATCCCCCTCGCGGTCGCCGCCGGGGCCATCCGCATCAGCACGCCATTCCTCTTCGTGAGCCTCGGCGAGTGCCTCACCGAGAAGAGCGGTCGCGTGAACCTCGGCCTGGAGGGCACGCTCGTCATGGGCGCGATGGGAGGTTATGGCGTCTCTTTCCTCACGGGCTCTGCCTGGCTCGGCGTGCTCGCCGCCGGCGCCATCGGCGCCGCGCTCGGCGCGCTGCACGCGTGGCTGTGCTCGAAGCCGCGCGTCAACGACATCGCCGTCGGCATCGCGCTCATGCTCTTCGGCGTCGGCCTCGCCTTCTTCCTCGGCAAACCGCTCATCCAGCCGACCGCGCCCCGCTTGCCCGCGATATCGCTCGGCTTCTTCAGCGATCTCCCCCAGGTCCGCTCCGCGCTCCAGGTGAACGCGCTCTTCCTCATCGGGGCCGCGCTCGCCCCGCTCCTGCTCTGGGCGCTGAACCGCACCCGCTTCGGGCTCGTGCTCCGCACCGTGGGCGAGAGCGCCGACAGCGCCCGCGCGATGGGGGTCGACGTGAACCTGGTCCGGCGGCGCGCGACCATGGCCGGCGGCTTCCTCGCCGGCGTCGGCGGCTCGTTCCTCTCGCTCTTTTACCCTGGCAGCTGGAACGAGGGACTCTCGAGCGGACAGGGGCTCATGGCCGTCGCCCTCGTCATCTTCGCGCGCTGGAACCCGGTGCGCTGCCTCTTCGCTTCGCTGCTCTTCGGCGGCGCGAGCGCCCTCGGGCCGGCGCTCCAGTCCGTGGGGATCACCTGGGGATACCACCTCTTCAACGCCGCGCCGTACATCGTGACGCTGGCCATCATGGTCGCCGCGAGCTCCGCGACCCAGACCCTGCGCGATCAGCCCGCCGAGCTGACGCTCGCGCGTTGATCGCGCGAGGCGGCGCGCACCGGACGAACCGTGTGAAACGTACGAAACGGACGAGACGGACGAAACGAACGAAAGGAGCGAGCCCCGCGAGACGAGCGAACCGTACGAGACGAGCGAAACGCTGAATGACAGGAGGACTCGACCGATGCCCTACGTGGCCGCTGATCCCTACGCCTGGCCTTACAACGGCGCGCTCCGCCCCGAGACGACAGCGCTGATCGTCATCGACATGCAGACCGACTTCTGCGGGAAGGGCGGGTACATCGACCTGCTCGGCTACGACATCTCCCTGACGCGGGCGTGCATCGCGCCGATCCAGCGCGCGCTCGCGGAGCTGCGCCGCGGCGGCTATCACGTCCTGCACACGCGCGAGGGGCACCGGCCGGACCTCTCCGATCTCCCGGCGAACAAGCGGTGGCGCTCCCGCCGGACCGACGGCGGGCGCGGCACGGGCGTGGGCATCGGCGATCCCGGGCCGTGCGGGCGCGTGCTCGTCCGCGGAGAGCCTGGGTGGGAGATCATCCCGGAGCTCGCGCCCCTGCCCGGCGAGCCGATCATCGACAAGCCCGGCAAGGGCTCGTTCTGCGCGACGGATCTCGATCTCATCCTCCGCCAGCGCCGCATCGAGAACCTGATCCTCACGGGGATCACGACGGACGTCTGCGTGCACACCACCATGCGCGAGGCGAACGACCGCGGGTACGAGTGCCTGCTGCTCTCCGACTGCTGCGCGGCCACGGATCCTGGCAACCACGCCGCCGCGCTGAAGATGATCAAGATGCAAAACGGCGTGTTCGGCGCGGTCTCGACCTCCGCCGCGCTGCTGGAGGCGCTCCCGTGACCATGGACCCGCGCGTCTTCTCGAGCCCCGCGGCGAGGCCGCCCCGCGCCGCCGCCCGGGAGCCCGGCCCCCCCACGCCGCCGCCGGCGCTCTCCGCCGCGGGGATCACGAAGCGGTTCGGGCCGCTGCTCGCGCTCGACGACGTCTCGCTGCGCCTCGCGCCCGGGAGCTTCCACGCGCTCCTCGGCGAGAACGGCGCCGGCAAGAGCACGCTGGTCAAGTGCATCATGGGCTATCACCAGGCCGACGCCGGCGAGGTGAGGGTCGGCGACGCGGCCCTGTCCATCAGGAGCCCGCGCGACGCGCAGGCGCTGGGGATCGGCATGGTCTACCAGCACTTCACCCTCGTGATGAACATGACGGTCGCCGAGAACCTCGTGCTCGCGCGCGCGTCGCTCCCCCTCGTGATCGACTGGCGCAAGGAGCGCGAGGCGATCCGCGCGTTCATGGAGCGCATGCCGTTCCGGCTCGATCCGGAGCGGACCGTCCGCGCGCTCGCCGCGGGCGAGAAGCAGAAGCTCGAGATCCTGAAGCAGCTCTACCTCGGCAGCAGGATCGTCATCCTCGACGAGCCGACCTCGGTCCTCACGCCCGGGGAGGCCGACGAGGTGCTCGGGATGCTCCGGTGCATGGCCGACGAGCAGCGGATCAGCGTGCTCATGATCTCGCACAAGTTCCGCGAGGTGACGGCGTTCGCCGACGAGGTCACGGTGCTGCGGCGCGGCCGGGTCGCCGGCCGGGGCAAGGTCAAGGACCTCACGCCGGCGGCCATGGCCGAGATGATGGTCGGCGCGCAGCCGGCGCAGGTCTCCGCGGCGCGCGGCGACGCGCCCGCCGGGGAGCCGATCCTGCGCATCGAGGGGCTCGCCGCGAGCGACGATCGCGGGCGGCCGGCGCTCGACGGCGTGACGCTCACGGTCCATCGCGGCGAGATCGTCGGCATCGCCGGCGTCTCCGGCAACGGGCAGGAGGAGCTCGTCGAGGTCCTCGCCGGGCAGCGCGCCGCGCGGGGTGGCAGCGTGCTCGTCCATGGCGAGCCGTACGGCGCCGGGCGCGCGCAGATCCAGCAGCACCGGGTGCGGTGCCTGCCCGAGGAGCCGCTGCGCAACGCCTGCGTCCCCGCGATGTCGGTCGCTGAGAACATCGGGTTCCGCGTCTTCGACAGGCCGCCCTTCACGAGGCTCCGCTGGGGCGTGAGCCGGGCGGCGCTGAGGCGGTCGGCCGAGCGCCTCGCCGCGGAGTACGCCATCAAGGCGCCCTCGGTCGACGCCCCGATAGGCAAGCTCTCCGGCGGCAACGTGCAGCGCGCCGTGCTCGCGCGCGAGCTCGGCATGGAAGAGGACATCGAGCTCCTCGTCGCCGCAAACCCCTGCTTCGGGCTCGATTTCGCGGCCGTGGCCGAGATCCGCTCCCGCATCCTGAAGGCGCGCAACCGCGGGACCGCCGTCCTCCTCGTGAGCGCGGATCTCGACGAGATCTTCGCCATGGCCGACCGTGTCCTCGTGATGAGCGAAGGCCGCATCGTCCACGAGTCGCCGATCGCTTCGGCCGACGTCGCGGAGATCGGCCGCGCGATGGCGGGGCACCGATGACGGCGCGGCCCCTCGAGATCGCGGCGAGGCCGTACCCCTTCCGCGTCGCCGATCGGGACGCCGTGGCGCTGCTCGTCATCGACATGCAGCGCGACTTCCTCGAGCCCGGCGGCTTCGGCGCGGCGCTCGGCAACGACGTCAAGCGGCTCCAGCGCATCGTGCCGACGGTCCGGCGCGTCCTCGACGCGTTCCGCGACCACGGCCTGCCCATCATTCACACGAAGGAGGGTCACAGGCTGGATCTCTCGGACTGCCCCCCTGCGAAGCGGGGCCGGGGCGCTCCAGGGATGCGGATCGGCGATGTCGGGCCGATGGGGCGCATCCTGGTGCTGGGCGAGCCTGGCAACGACTTCGTGCCCGAGCTCGCGCCGGCGCCCGGGGAGCTCGTCGTACCGAAGCCCGGGAAAGGCGCGTTCTACCGGACGGGGCTCGACGCCAGGCTGGCGGCGCTCGGCGTCTCCCACCTGCTCATCGCCGGCGTGACGACCGAGGTCTGCGTCCAGACCACGATGCGCGAGGCGAACGATCGCGGCTACGAGTGCCTGTTGATCGAGGACGCCACCGAGAGCTACTTCCCGGAGTTCAAGGCGGCGACGTTGGAGATGGTCCGCGCCCAGGGCGCGATCATCGGTTGGACCGCCCCCGCCGCCGCCGTCCTCGAAGCGCTCTGATCGATGCCCGTTCCGGAGCGGTGGTCACCCGCACAGGATACGGGCCCAGATCGGCGTTTTCGGCGCGGAAGCGCACGAAAGGGCGCTGAGCACCGAAAACGTCCATCTGGGCCCGTATCCGCAGCGGGCGGCCACCACTCTAATGTGTGGAGCCGAGAGCGCCCGCGACGAGGTAGTCCATGCTCTCGAGCGCGATGTCGGTCTGCTGCTGCGCGACCGAATCGGCGATCACCACCTTGCCCTCATTGTTCATGATGGGCCCCTGGAAGATGGTGAGCGTGCCCTCCGTGAGCTTCGCCTTCGCCTCCTCGGCCTTCTTCTTTGCCTCCTCGGAGACGGCGGGGCCATAGGGTGAGATCTTGATGTACCCCTCCTTGAAACCGCCGCGCAGGAGGTGCGGATACGGCTTCCCCTCGCGGATGAACGTCATGTAGTCGGTGTAGACCTTGGACCAGTTCCACTCGGCGCCGGTCAGGTAGCCCTTCGGGGCGAGCGTCGCCTGGTTCGTGTGGTAGCCGGTGCTGAACGCGCCGCGCCGCTCCGCGAGCTCGATGATCACCTTGGGCGAGTCCACGTGGGCGGTCAGGACGTCGACGCCCTGATCGATGAGGCTGTTGGCCGCCTCCGCCTCCTTGACGGGCATCGACCAGTCGCCGGTGAAGATCACGGCCGTCGTCACGCTCGGGTTCACGCTCCGGGCGCCCAGCGTGAAGGCGTTGATGTTGCGGAGCACCTGCGGGATCGGCTTCGCCGCGATGAACCCGAGCTTGCCGCTCTTCGTCGTCATGCCGGCGACGATGCCGGACACGTACTCGGCTTCGTCGATGTAGCCGAAATAGCTGCCGACATTGCTCGGGTGCTTCGACCCGTCGTAGAGGCCGCCACAATGGAGGAAGGTCTTGTCCGGGAACTTCTCCGCCACCTTGAGGATGTGCGGATCGAAGTAGCCGAAGGACGTCGGGAAGATCACCGTCGCGCCATCGAGGTTGATCATGCTCTCGAGCGTCTTCTGCACGGCGACCGTCTCGGGGACGTTCTCCTCCTCACGGGTCTTCACGCCGGCCAGCTTGGCGAGCGCGGCGGCCCCCTCGGCGTGCGCCTGGTTGTAGCCGTAGTCGTCCCTGGGGCCGACGTAGATGAAGCCCACCGTGAGCGGCTGATCGCTCGACCCCTCCTTGCTGCAGCCGGCCGCCGGCAGGAGCGAGAGCGAGAGGAGCAGTGGACGGAGGATGGCGAGGAAGCGCTGTCCCCGTGCCGCGCCGGCCGCGGGGAACACGGGAGTTCTCGGTGTGCTCTTCACGCCATGGATGTGTACGCGACTCCTCATTTCTGGAGCTTTTCCCACGCGTGAATTTCGCGCGCTTCGCGTGATTCCCGTTGAGCGCGCACCGCGCGCTGTGGCATGGTTCCATCAACACTGGAGATTCGCGATGACAGCTACACTTCCAGCAGCGACGCGGGATTTTGTGCCTGTGCAGTTGCCATTCATCATTGCGAATGTGGCAACGATGGCCGCTCATCCGGAGTCGGTCCCCTGGCGGCGCCTCCGGGAGGGCGTCGAGATTCACCGCCTTTACGGCAGCAGCGACGCAGGCGCCTCGGCCGCGCTCCTGCGCTACGCGCCGGGGGCATCCGTGCCGCAGCACGTCCATCGCGGCCATGAACACATCTTCGTGCTGACAGGATCGCAGTCGGACGAGCGCGGGCACCACCGCGCCGGCACGCTCGTGATGAACGCCCCGGGCAGCCGCCACAGCGTCTCGAGCGCCGAGGGCTGCATCGTCCTCGCGATCTGGGAGCAGCCCGTCGTCTTCATCTGATTCATCCTCATCCGATCATCTGGACACCGGCTCACGCATCAGGACATCCGGGCCGCTCATCTGGACACCTCCTTTCCACCCCCTCGCGCCATGCGGGGCTTCGCCGCTTCCAGACACGAAGGCCAGCGAGGCCACGCCGACCTGACCTGGGTCCGGGGTACGACATCGCCGCAGGCACGTCCTCACCGGACCGCGAGCGTGCACCCGGCGCTCGCTTTCTCGGGGCACAGAGGTTCAGGTACGCTGCGCTTTGCCGTAGGCTGGACGCTCATGGATTCACGCGGGAAATCGCTCCCTCCGGGGCCGCTCGTCACGGACGAGGACATCCGGGAAGAGCTCCGGCGGCTGTTCGACGCCGGTCCCGACTCGGGGCTCGTCATCCGGGTCTACGGCGAGCCGGGCGAGGGGGCGGCCGCGGCGGACGCGTTCCGCGAGATGTTCGCGTCGCTGCGCATGTACGAGGGGAAGCCGCAGGACCAGCCGCTGGAGATCCTCGTCGACGCGCCGAGCAAGGCGCACATCGCGCGCGCGCTTTCTGTGCTCGGCCACAAGCAGCACCAGAAGCGGATCCTCGATCACATCCTCACCACCTTCGGGCGCCGGCTGATCGACCCGCTCGCCGAGATCCTCGACACGACCCCGACCGGCTCGGTGACGGCGCGGCTGACCATGCTGCGGGACATCTTCCTCGCGCACGTCGCGGATCTGCGGATGACGCCGGAGTCGCAGCAGATCCTCTCGAGCGACCTGCGCAAGCTCCTGAGCGACGACTACCTGGCGATGGTGGCGGAGAACGAGGAGCGCGTGCAGCGCCCGCGCGTGGCGATGCTCGCGCAGCAGATCCTGCGGCTCGTCGGCTCCACGTTCCACAACGCGCTCAAGCGGTGGCCGGCGCACGCCGAGCAGATCGCCTCGTCGATCGCGCGGCGGAGCCCGAAGAAGGTCCGCCTGAGCGAGGTGCCGAAGCTCATCCGCGGCCAGATCACCGACGGCATCGAAGAGTTCCTGTGGATAGAGACGAGCGCGGACATCGAGGGCGCGCTGCGCCCGATGCTCGCCGAGCACCAGGACGTGATGCCCGTGACGCAGGCGACGCTCGACCGATCGACGTACCGCGAGTTCGCGGACGCCTGCTGGGCGATCATCGCCGAGCACTGCTGACGGCGGGGCGAGCGCTGCCGGATCGACGATCCCGCCGCGCTGGAGGCTGAGATCCATCACGTCCTGGTCGCTTCGCTCACCGCTTCACCGAGTGTCCCGCTCGATGCGTCTGGAGGGAGAGCCCCCTCCGGAGCAAGCCCCCGCGCGCGCCGCGTCGGGAATGATTTCCGCCTCCCGCTGTTGTAAGGGGCCGCTGGCGCCTGGGCCGCCGCGCACTGCGGCGTCCGAATCGCCGGCGCGGAGAGCTTCTTCCCTTCGCGGAGGGGTGCACGGCCGTGATCGAAATCAGCGACCTATACAAGTACTACGGCGACCGGAAGGCCATCGGGCCCCTGTCGTTCTCGATCGAGGCGGGAGAGATCGTCGGCCTGCTCGGCCTGAACGGCGCGGGCAAGACGACGACGCTCAGGATCCTCGCCTGCGATCTGCTCCCGTCCGCGGGCCGTGTGCTCGTGGACGGACTGGATGTCGTCGACCACCCCCACGAGGTGCGGTCCCGCATCGGATACCTCCCCGACAGGCCGCCGCTCTACGACGAGATGAGCGTGCGCGCCTTCCTCCACTTCGCCGCGCGCCTGCGCGGCGTCGACGCCGGCGCGGCCGACGCGCGGGTGGCCGAGGCGCTCGCGGTGACGCAGCTCGACGACGTGGCCGCGGACCCTATCAGCTCGCTGTCCCACGGCTTCAAGCAGCGCGTCGGCATCGCGCAGGCGATCGTGCACAAGCCGCAGCTGCTCGTCCTCGACGAGCCGATCAGCGGGCTGGATCCCGTGCAGATCGTCGAGATGCGCGCCCTGCTCCGGAGCCTGCGCGGCAAGCACACCATCCTGCTCTCCAGCCACATCCTCTCCGAGATCAGCGAGACGTGCGATCGCATCCTCGTGATCCGGGACGGCGCGATCGGCGCGCAGGGGACCGAGCAGGAGCTCTCGGCCAAGCTGCTCCACGGCGTCCGGGTCGAGCTCACGGTGCGCGGCCCCGCGGCCGAGGGCGCGGGCCGCGGCCAGGCGGCGCGGGCGCTCGAGCTCGCGCGCGAGGTCGAGGGCGTCACGTCCGTCGAGCAGGTCACCACCAACGAGCCGGGGGGCGACGTCGTGAGCTTCGCGGTCGAGGCCGACCGCGACGTGCGCGCGGCGCTGTGCGCCGAGCTCGTGCAGGCGGGCATCGGCATCCTCGAGGTGAAGCGGAGCGAGCGCGAGCTCGAGTCGGTGTTCCTGCGGCTCGCCACGCGCGCGACGCCCGGGGCGAAGGACAGGTCCGCCGCGGCCGGCAGGGCGAGTGCCGGCGGCGACGCAAGGAAGGCCCCTGCGGAGGAGCAGGCGGAGGAAGGCGAGGGCGAGACATGAGAGGGACATTGCTCGTCGCGCGGCGGGAGCTGTCCGCGTACCTGAGATCACCGCTCGGGTACGTCGTCGCTGCCGCTGCGCTGCTCATCGACGGCATCTACTTCCAGGTCGCGGCGCTCGGCTCGGGCGCGCGGCTGTCGGCGGAGGTGCTGCTCAAGTTCTTCGACGGCACGGCGTTCATCACGATGGTCGCGGCGCTCATCCTCTCGATGCGGCTCATCGCCGGCGAGCGCGAGAGCGGGACGCTCATCCTGCTCAAGACCGCGCCCGTGCGCGACGGCGAGATCATCGCCGGCAAGTTCCTCGCCGCGCTCGCGCTGGTGTCGTTGATGACGGCGATCACGATCTACATGCCGCTGCTCATCTTCGTGAACGGCAAGGTGTCCGTCGGGCACATCCTGGTCGGCTACTCCGGGGTGCTGCTGCTCGGCGCCGCGTCGCTCGCGATCGGGCTCTTCGCCTCGACGCTCGCGGCGAGCCAGGTCATCGCGGTCATCCTCGGGGCGGCGATCCTCGGGACGCTCGGCTTCCTGTTCCTCGTCGCCCGCGTGACCGAGCCGCCGCTCAACGACTTCGTGAGCGCGCTGAACCTCTACCCGCTCAACCAGAAGCCGTTCCTGAACGGCGTGCTCCGGCTGGAGAACGTCGTGTACTACGTCGCGGTCGCGTACTTCTTCCTGCTCGCCGCGACCCACACCCTGAAGGCGCGGAGGTGGCGGTGAAGGACAAGCAAGCTCAGGCCGACGAGGCCGAGATCCGCGGCGAGGGAGCGGGCTCCGCGCCCCTGCCGGACGCGGGGCGAGAGGCCCCGCCGGCCGGCGATCCGGCGCCCGCCGCGCCGCGCGAGGCGCCTGCGCTCCGCGCCGGGGGCTGGATGGTCCCGGCGTACGCGGGCGCGCTCCTCGCCCTCTTCCTCGGCGAGCGCGTGGTGCCCACGATCGAGTGGCTCCGCTATGCCCTGTCGGGGCTCGGGTTCTTGACCCTGGTCCTCGTCACCGCGCTGCGCTTCGCGACCGCGGTGCGCGAGACGGGCGAGCGCCGCGCGGTCGAGCGCGCGCTCGCGATCCTGTCGGCGCTCGGCGTCGTCGCGGTGGCGGCCTACTTCACCACGACCGACGCGGGGCAAGCCATGCTCGGCGTCTCGCGCGCCGCGCCCGAGCTGCGCGCGCGCGTCGACGCGGCCACGACGGTCGCCTGGATCGCGCTGCTCGTCATGGCGACGGTGCCGCTGTTCTTCGGCGAGGCGGCGCTCGCGCCGATGCGGCGCGCCGAGCGCATCGAGGGCCGGCGGGTGCGCGCGGCGACGCTCTCGGGTCTGACGCTCGGGTTCGCCGCGGTCTACTCGGCGCTCTTCGTGTTCGCCGCGAGCCAGCTCGATCTCAAGGTGGACTTCTCGTACTACCGCACGGCGCGCCCGGGCGACTCCACGAAGCGCGTCGCCGAGAGCCTGACCGAGCCGCTCAAGATCACGGCCTTCTTCCCGCAGCAGAACGAGGTCGGCGCCGAGGTGGAGGGCTACCTGCGCGAGGTGAAGGCGGCGTCGCCGCAGATCACCGTGGAGATGCAGGATCGCCTGCTCGTCCCCGCGCTCGCCAAGGAGGCGAAGGTCACGCAGGACGGCGTCATCGTGCTCTCGCGCGACAGCTCGCGCGAGACGCTCACCGTCGGCTCCGACATGAAGAGCGCGGGCGCCAAGCTGAAGAGCATCGACGCCGACTTCCAGAAGGCGCTGCTCAAGGTGATCCGGCCCGCGCGCATCGCCTACCTGACCGTGGGCCACGGCGAGCTGAACGAGACGGCTGGCCAGGTCGCGGGGCGGACGGTCAAGGATCTGCGCAAGGTGTTCGAGTCCCAGAACTACACCGTCAAGGACCTCGGGCTCGCCCAGGGGCTCGGCAGCGAGATCCCGAAGGACGCCTCCGTGGTCCTCGTGCTCGGCCCGCAGAAGGAGTTCCTGCCGGAGGAGATCGGGGCGCTCAAGCAGTACGCCGAAGGCGGCGGACACCTCCTGTTCGCGCTCGATCCGGAGGCGAAGGTCGATCTGAACCCGCTCGCTGGCATCGTGGGGCTCACGTGGAAGCCGGAGATCCTGGCGATGGATCGGGCCTTCGCCGTGAGGCGCCACAACGACTCGGATCGGACGATCCTGATCACGACGCGGTACTCCTCGCACGCGTCCGTCTCCACGCTGAGCCGCAACGCCCAGCAGGCGCCGACGCTCTTCCCGGGCGCGTCGTCGCTCGATAAGCAGGGCGGCGACGAGCTGAAGGTCGACTTCGTCGTCCGCTCGATGCCCGAGGCGTTCGCCGACGCGAACGGCAACTTCAAGTTCGACGCGGAGAACGAGAAGCGCAGCGCCTACAACCTCGCCGCGGCGGTCTCGAAGGAGGTCGCGCCCGGCGCGGACGGCAAGGAGAAGAAGGAGCTCCGCGCGTTCGTGGTCGCCGAGGCCGACATGTTCAGCGACGCGGCGATCCGGGCCGGAGCGAACGGGCTGTTCGCGCTGGACGCGCTCCGGTGGCTCGGCGGCGAGGAGAGCTACGCCGGGGAGATCACGACGAGCGAGGACGTCCGGATCGAGCACACGAAGGAGAAGGACCAGGTGTGGTTCTGGGCCACGATCCTCGTGGCGCCGGCCATGGTGCTGGGTCTCGGGCTCTTCATCACGCGCCGCGGGCGGCGCGCGAGCGGGAGGCGCGCATGAGGTTGGAACGCAGCTTTTTCGTGCACCTCGGCCTTCTTGTGGTCGCGGCGTTGTTCGCGGTCCTCGTCTGGACGCGCGACGAGAAGGCGGCCGCCCTCTCGGTCGCGGACGTGACCGTCTGGGCCGGCCGCGCCGACGACGTCGAGCGCATCGCCTTCGAGGGGAAATCGAAGACGGTCGTCCTCGAGGCGAAGAAGGACAAGGAGGGCCGCTACTTCGTCGGCACGGCGGAGCGCAAGACGACGCCCCCTGCCGAGAAGCCGAAGGACCCGCACCAGAACCCCGACGACGCGGCGCAGGACGACGAGCCGCCCGCGGAGGCTGAGCCGACGGTCAAGACGACGACGTTCGTCTCGGTGGCCGCCGGCAACAAGCTCGCCGAGGCGATCGCGCCGCTGAAGGCGCTGCGCTCGATCGGCCGCATCGCGGACGACCGCGCGGCCGAGTTCGGGCTGGCCGAGCCCGAGGGCACGCTCACCGTCAAGCTGCGCGGCGCCGAGCGAAAGCTGGTCCTCGGCGGCGCGACGCCCGGCGGCGCGGACCGGTACGCGCGCGACGAGGCCACGGGCGAGGTGTACGCCATCAAGGGCGACATCTACCGCGATCTCGACACCGCGGAGTCACGGCTCCTGGAGCGGGATCTGCACGAGTGGAAGGACGTCGATCTCGCCAGGGCGCGCGTCATCGCCGGGGACAAGCGCCGCGAGGTCGTGCGCAGCGGCGACGAGGGCAAGAAGTTCTGGGCCGATCCGGCGAGCCCCGAGCAGAACGACGAGACGGTCGGCAACTGGATGAGCAAGCTCGACCGTCTCCGTCCCACCGAGTACGTGGCCGTTGCCCCGGAGCAGAAGGAGGTCGTGGTGCGGATCGAGTACACCGGCCGCTCTGGCGACATCGGCTTCGCCGAGCTCGTGAAGGGGCCTCCCGGGGCGAGCGGCAAGCCCGACTATTTCCTGGTCACGGAGCGCACCCGCCTTTACGGCAAGGTGCCGGTAGGCGTCGCTGAGCAGGTCGAACAGGACGTCGGCGCCGTCGTCAAGTAGCCCTTGCGCCTCGCGACCGCGCCGGAGCAGCCGCCCGGCGCGGTCGGCCTCCGTGCGGCGCCGGCCGCGCCCTGCGGCGCAAGCTGTCTCCCCCGGTCGCTCTTTACTTGCCGTACCGGGTCCGGTCCTGCAACGCTCGGGCGCAATGTTCTTCCGACGATTGCCTACCCTAGCGCTGGGCGCTGCGGCGGCGCTCGCCGCGGCGTGCAGCTCGCCGCCTCCACCGCAACCCGTAGCGCCGCCGCCGACCGTGACCGCGGCGCCACCGCCTCCGCCTCCCCCTGCTCCGAAGCCCTGCAAGGCGCTCGATGAGCAGTGCCAGGCAGAGGCGTCGACCCGGGCGAAGATCGCCCAGAGCTCACTCGTGTTCACGCCCGCGAAGGGTTGGACCTATGCCCAGGCGGAGAGCGCCACGATCGCGCAGGCCGCGGACGAGGGCCCGGCCTTCGCGACGGCGCAGATCGACGCGGGCGAGGGCAAGCAGGCGATCGAGAAGCGCGACGCCGCGCTCGAGGCGCTGGCGCGCGAGATCAACGTGACCTTGCCGAAGAAGAAGGTGAACTGGAAGAAGCCCGACGACATCAAGGACGTCGCCGGGCGGAAGATCGGCCTGTGGCAAAAGGAGGGCGCCGCCCGCGGGACCAGGAAGGGCCCGCTGCTGATCTTCGGCGACACCGGGAAGGACGGAGAGATCGTGCTGGGGCTCGGCTTCGTCCCCGAGGACGACAACTCCGGCGCCGACGAGACCATCCTGCAATCGATCGAGTCGATCTCGGTCGCGGCGGAGTGATCTCGTGACGGCACCGAACGTCGCGCCGGGCAGCGTCATCGCGGGGAGGTTCTCGGTCCGCTCGCTCCTCGGCTACGGGGGCGCGACGGCCACCTTCCGCGCGGTGACGGCGCAAGCGCGCGACGTCGCCATCAAGCTGTACTCGCCCGTCGTCGGTCAGCGCGGGGACGCGATGCAGCACCTCCAGCGGTACGTGGCCGAGACGAACAGGCTGCCGCCAGAGCTCGCCGCACACATCCTCGAGGCCGGCTACGACCCGGCGACGGCCGCGCCCTTCACGGTGACGGACATGATCCCGTTTCCGTCGCTCGCCGAGCTCGTGCGTCGCCGGCCCATGGGCTTCGAGGAGGTCGGCTCGATGCTCCGCTCTCTCGCGGCGGTGCTCGACGCGGCCCACGCCCGCGAGGTCCCCCACCACGGCCTCAAGCCGACGAACCTGTTCATCGACCCGAGCGCTCCGGGCAGCGTGAAGCTCACCGACTTCGGGCCGTCCCTCGCGCGGAGCATGGTGCCGACGCAGGAGGGGTATGTCCTCTCCGCGCCGTGGCTAGCGCCCGAGCAGCTTCAGCCGGGCGGCCAGGCGGGACCCGCCGCCGACATCTTCTCCGCTGCGCTGGTCTCCTTCTTCGCGCTCACGGGCCGCTCGTACTGGCGTTCCTGCCAGGGTCAGGTGGACATCCAGGGCTGGCAGCGCGAGCTCATGGCGCCGCGCCTCGCCGCGTCCGCGCGGGCCGCGGAGCTCGGCGTCCCGCTGAGCCCTGTGCTCGACGGCGCCTTCGCGCGCGCGCTGGCGCACGATCCGCGCGAGCGCTTCCGCTCCGCGAGCGAGCTCGCGGCCATGCTCAGCGGCTTCTCGGCGGCCGCGATCGAGGTGGGCTCGACGCTCGCCCTGTCTCCTTCGGTGAACGAGGCGGTCGCGCCCGCGCCGCCGGCCGTTGCCGTCACCGCGGCGAGCGCGCCCGCGCCCTTGCCGCCCGGCGACGCCACACAGCTGGTGCCCTCGCCGTTTTCACCCTCACCACAGCCGTCGCACGCGCCGTTTTCACCTTCGCCGCCGCTGGCGCCCTCGCCGCAGCCGCCGCAGCCTTTTGCCGACGCGCCCGCCGGGCAGGCGCCGTCACCTTCGGCCCAGAGCCAGACCGCATCCCGTCGAAGCGGCATTCCCGCGCTGACGGCGGTCAGCACCGCGCCCCGGTCGCCGTGGGGCAAGGCGGCCTCCCTGATGGTGGGCATCGTTGGTGTGCTGCTCGTCGGGGGCACGGCCGCCGCGTGGTACGTCCTGGACCGCAAGGACAAGGCGCAGCCGAGCCCCAGCGCCTCGACCAGCGCTTCCGCGGCGGCTCCCCCCGCGCCGTCGGCCGAGCCCGCTCCGCCCGAGCCAGCCCACAGCGCGCCGGCCGACGCCGGGACCCCGAACGCCGAGCCCCCGATCGATGCCGGCGCCTCGACCGACGCCGGCGTAGCGACCGACGCGACGGTGAAGATCTCCTGCAAGCCCGTCGCCTGCGAGGAGATCACCATCGACGGCAAGGTGACGCAGGCCCCGGAGGTCGAGCTCGGGCTCTCCCCTGGGGTTCACAAGGTGAGCGTCAAGCGAACCGGCTACTTCCCGCGGAGCCTGGGCGTGGTCGTCAAGGCCGGAACGCCGCTCGTGCAAGAGTTCCAGCTCACCGAGATCCCCCCGGCTCAGCCAGCGGGGCAGGCGGCGAGCAAGCCTTGCGGCAAATTCCTCAAACGCTGCAAATAGCCATCTTGCGCGCGCTCACGCGCGAGGGTGCGCCCGACGGTACGCGGCGCGCACGTGGTCGTCGGCGAGGTGCGTATAGATCTCAGTCGTCACGACGTTCGCATGACCGAGGAGCGCCTGGACGCTCCGGAGATCCGCGCCCCCCTCGAGCAGGTGCGTCGCGAACGAGTGGCGGAGCTTGTGCGGCGAGCTCGGCTTGGCGATGCCCACGGCGCGCGCATATCCGCCGAGGAGCTTCCACACCGCCTGCCTGGTGAGCGGCCCGCCGCGCGGCGAGAGGAACAGCACCTGGGTCGCCGCGCTGCGCGGGTGCGTCGCGCGCAGCTCCAGGTAGGCGTCGATGGCGGCGAGCGCCGGCTCGCCGAGCGGCACGAGCCGCCGCTTCCCCCCCTTGCCGAGCGCCATCACGATCCCTTTGCGCCGGTCGACGTCCGCGAGCTTGAGGCGCACCACCTCGCTGACGCGCAAGCCGGCCGCGTACATCACGTGGAGCATCGCGCGATCGCGCAGCCCCTTGAACGTCCCTTGCTCGGGCGCCTCGATGAGGAGCGCGATCTCGTCGAACGAGAGCACCTTGGGCAGCCGCCGCCCGACCCTGGGTCGCTCGACCAGCGCGCATGGATCCCGCTCGATGCGGCGCTCGCGGAGCAGGAAGCGGATGAACCCGCGGACCGCGGAGAGGTGGCGCGCCGCCGAGCTGGCGCTGATGCCCGCCTGGCCGAGCGCGACCAGGTAGGTGCCGATCAGCGCCTGGTCGAGCCCATCGACGGTCGTGACCCCGCTCGCCTCGGCATGGGCGACGAGCTTGGCGAGATCATGGCCGTACGCCTCGAGCGTCAGGGGCGCCAGAGCCCGCTCGACGCGAAGGTGATCCAGGTAGGCGTCCACCCAGGTCGCAAGGTCCACGGCCAACGGTACTTCGAAAGCGGCGAAGCGCGCCAGAAAGCCGGGCCGGAGCGGATCGACCCAGAACGCCCCGAACGGCAATACGTCTTCCTCCCTTCCGGCGTTTCACCTCCCCGTCCTGGTTCCAGCCGGACGCGGAATGCGTCACAGTGGGCCCCGTGGTGTCAGCCTTCGAGGTCATCGAGCCCCGCGGAGCGGAAAGCCCGGTCCTCGTCGAGGTACCGCACGCGGGCGTCCACGTGGATCCCGAGTCGCTGTCCTGGACCATCGCGCCGGCGCGCAGCATCGGGCGCGACGCGGACCTGTACGTCGACGCGCTCTTTCAGGACGCTCCGGCCGAGGGGGCGACGCTCCTCTTCTCCAGGATGAGCCGGCTGGTCGTCGATCTCAACCGGGGCGAGGCCGACTGCGACGGCGACGCGGTCGAGGGCGGCGGCCGGGCGCCCTACCCGCGGGGGCTCATCTGGCGCATGACCACGGACGGCGAGCCGATCCTCGCCGCTCGGCTGCCGCGGCAGGAGGTGGAGCGCCGGCTCGACCGCTTCTACCGCCCCTATCACGGCGCCCTCAGCGCGCTCCTCGCCCGCAAGCGCGAGCGCTTCGGCTTCGCGATCCTCCTCTGCGCGCACTCGATGCCGAGCCAGGGCCGCCGCGGCCACGCGGAGAGCGCGATCGCTCGGGCCGACATCGTCCCCGGCACGCGCGGGCGGACGACCGCCGCGAGCGCGGTGATCGACGCGGTCGATCAGCACGCGCGCGCCTGCGGCTTCTCCGTGCGCCATGATGACCCCTATAAAGGGGGTTTCAGCACCGCGCACTACGGCCAACCGCACCGTGCCGTCCACGCCGTGCAAATCGAGATTGCACGCCGGCTGTACATGGACGAGCAATCCCTTGCCATGGATGGGCAAGGATTCCCTGCCGTGCGAGACTTCGGTCGTACCCTGGTCGCGCGGCTCACCTCAGCCGAGCTGCTCGGTCAGCTCCGCAGCAGCCCTCCCTTCGACGCCCGTGAGATCTGATCCAGCTCCATCAATGGAAAAGCCTTTCGGAGAGGCGAGCCGCGACCGCCCGCCAGCGAGCCGTCGCGCGATCGCTGAACGGGAAAAGGCCGCACCAGCCCAGCCGGAGGGCGCCACAACCGGCGACAGCCCGGCCGACCGCGCCCAGGAAGGACCGGCTGCGGCGTCGATCAGCGCCGCTCCGGTCGATCGGCGCCTCGAGTCGAACCCGGCCATCCCGATCGAGGTGGCGCCCCCGAGCACGCGCGAGCACGTCACCAAGCCGCTCCTCGCGTCCGAAGCGCTCATGGAGGACCTGGCGCCGATGCGTCCAGCGCAGGACGCGGCGCGGATCTGGTGTGCTGCGGTGGGCGCCGGATTCCTTCTGCTCGGCGGCCTGTCGATCGCTGGGCTCCGCCCGGACGGCGTTGTCGCGGGGCCGCCAGCGTTCGTCCTGGGCATCGTCGCGCTGTTCACCGCGCTCACGTCGGTGAGCTACCGGCAGCGCGCCGTCGCCATGGTGGTGCTCGGGGCGATCGCGACCGTCCTCGGCCTCCAGAGCTCGGGGACGGCGGTCGGCTGGGGAACCGCCCGGGCCGTCGCGGCGATAGCGCTCCCGGCTGCGCTCGTCTTCCGGTCTCGCTACAGGGCGTACAGCGGCGCACGGTGGCTGCTCGTCGCCGCCTTCCTCGTCACGCTCCCATCCTTCGGGCATGCGATCGGACAGCTGGCTCTGCACGATCCGCACCTGGGCCATCTCGGCGCCTTGCTGGTGATCCTGGCGGTCCTATCCAGCCTTACCGGGTTCATGGGTGCGGAGACGACGGGCGCGGGGTCGTTCCTTGCCGTCGCTGTGGTGCTCGCCTTCACGGCCGACCTGGTCGTCGGCAGGCTCGCGCATCTCGACACCTTCTCGCCCCGGGACATCGTCATCGTGCTCTCCGCGAGCCTTGCGTTCGCGGCGACGTCCGCCATCACGAGCCTCGGCCTGTTCCAGATCCTGGCCTGGCGCCTGGCTGCCGACGCCCGGCGCATCGATCTGCACTCACGCCGCCCCGAGAACGAGAAGGACGGGCGGGATCGGCGTCCGCCCTCGGGCGGCGAGTGGCTGACCTAGGCCGCGCGTCAGCTGGCGCGTAGGGCGTCGGGGACACCGAGGGGAGAGGCTCGTCCGGGCCGGGTTGCGACCCGCTCTTCCCCATCCCCTTCTGCGTCCGGCCGGCGTCAGCGCGGCGATCGACCGATCGACCTCTCCGACAGAGATTTCCAGCCTACAGCGGCAATGATCCCCCGGACGACGCTTGACATGTCCCCCGGCTTCCTTCACTTTCCCGCGCTCCCGAGCCCCCCTGCTCCCCCGCGCAGGGCGTGCGCCCGGCCAGCTAGTTCGATTTACGGTCGGGGCACCGACGCAGGGCCCCTTCCAACCGAGGACGTCATGGCGAAGAGCGACATCACTGGGAAGCGGAAGCTTCTGGCGCAGAATGTCTCCCACTCCAACATCAAGACGAAGCGCTGGCAGCTCGTGAACATTCAGACCCGGCGCGTCTGGGTCCCCGAGCTCAACCGCTTCGTGAAGCTCAACCTCACGACACGCGACATCCGCACGATCGACAAGATCGGCGTTGTCGCCTACGCGAAGCGCTACGGCGTCGCGCTCTAGGCCCAGCGCCAGCGCGCCGGCCGGCCTGAATGTCGGCCGCCGCTTCGCGGCTGGATGCGCCGCGCTCTGTTCTCCCCCTCTCGGGGCTCGCCTCCATCCATCTTCAGTTTTGGAAGTGCCGCGTGCGTGACGGCACGCGGCGCATGCAGCCGGCGCGAGCTGGCAGGCGTCGGCCGCAGCGCACGTTGCGCAGCGGCTCGCTGCACCTCGCTGCAGCCTCAGCGCTCCTCCACGGCGCCCTCGATGGCCCGCGCCGCGTCGGCTAGGGAGCCGCATGGCCGGCCGATCTCCGCTTCGGCCGACCGACGCCCGCTGCGCCTCACCCCTCTGCCGGCTGCGTCCCTGCCCCCGCCATGAAGCCGGCTGCGAGGTTGGCCGTGCGCGCGTCGCGCTCGTCGCGCAGGACGGCGATGGCGGCGCTGGCGCCCTGCTGCGTGCGGACATCATGAAGGGCAGCTTCGAGCGCGGTGCCGCCGAGGAGCGCGGTGAGGACCCTCACCTCGATCGTGGGCTTGCCTGCGAGCGCGATCGCAGCCGCGAAGGCGCCGCGCTGGAGGATCCCGATCGGCGCGGCCGCGGGCAGGGGCGTGCCAGGGGCGAGGCGCGTGATCCCGCGGCGCACCGGGACGGCGTCGCGGCCGAGCACGATCTCGAGCTCGGGGACGGTGATGCCATCATCGGTGCGCGTGTAGGCGAGCGCTGCGACCGTGCCCCAGCCGTCGCAGGCGACGATGGCGTCCGTGGGTCGCGCCACGTCCCCTACCGGCCAGGGTGCCTGGAGCGCGGTCGCCCCCTCCGCGATCGTGGTCGACGCGGCTTCCACCTCGGCGGGCACCGCTTCAGCGAGATCTTCGGCGGTCAGCGTCCCCCCCGCGACCGCCCCGCCGACGGCCAGCAGCGCCCGCTCCACATCGCGCGCCCGGAGCGCCACCGCGCCGAGCGAGCCGACCTCGCGGAGCAGCGCGGCGCGCCCGGTCGCGCCCGCGCGCTCCGCCGCGACCACACCGGAGCGAACCAGCTCACGGAGCCGCGCGCGTCCGAGGTAGCCGTGCAGCAGGACCAGCATGCCGAGCGAGCGCGGAACAGCGACGTGCGCGGCCTCCGGGACGCTCTGCCCATCGACGAACCCGCGCGGCCGCGGCGCGCCGCGCCCAGGCTGGATCGCCCGTCCATCGAACGCCCTCGCGCCGACGCCGACGCCGGCCGCCAGCGCGACGGCGGGCGCGAGCAGCACGTCGGGCTGCGCGCCAGCTGCAGCGAAGAAGCCGGCGACGATCGCGTCGATCGCGCTGCCGGAGGACTCGAGCGCGGCCCGGGCGGCCGAGGCCGCAAAGGAGTCGCTCGCGGTGGCTGCCGCGCCGCGGATCACTGCTCCTCGTCCTCGGCGACGAGGGTGCTGGGCATGGGCATGGTCGGCCTTACCACAGCCGACGCTGTCGAGCGATCCGGCGTGCGCGCGAGCGCCGCCGCGAGCAGCGACTTGATCTGCGGCGCACGGTCGCCCTCGACGACCAGGAACACCTCACGCCGTCCGCGCAGGCGCTCGGCGACCCGCTCGAGCGCGGCCGCTCCCATCGACGAGGACCGCCCGAGCGCGCGCAGCCGTGTATAGACGATCGGCCCGGGCGGCGGCGCGTCGCGCGCCACGTCGAGCACCGGGATGACCTTGGCGGCGCGCGCGGTCGCAACGATGTCGTCGCGCTCCCAGATCCCGGAGGGCTCCCAGCAGCGCACGACCCCTTCGGCGGGCAGGCGCTCGAAGAGCGCCGCGAGCTTCTTGCGGTTGCTCGCCGTCGGCCGGAGCGACGCCGGCGTCTGGAGCAGGACGCACCGCGCCTCCAGCACGGCCGCCACCTCGAGCGAGGCCGAGAGCGCCTCGTCGAGGTCGCGCCCGCCGGCGAGCTCGCCGACCACGCGCGGCAGCACCACGCTGAAGACGAAGCCCGGCGGCACCGCTTTGCGCCACTTGCGCAGCGTCGTCGCGCGAGGCAGCGACGTATCGAGCGGGCGGAGCTCGACCAGATCGAAGCGATCTTTGTACTTCTGAATATCGCCCTTGAGCGAGGGCAGTCCGACGAGGAGGCGGGCCATCAGCGCGGACTCTTAACCCACCTTGCGCGCCGATGCAGCGCGTGCCCGACGGCGGCGCGATTTCTCATTTGGGGAGCAAAATCCTTGATTTATTCGAAGTGGAACCACTGCGTCGGGTTGTCCCGGAGGAAACGCTCCATCTCCGCCGTGATCTGCCGCGCTGCCACGTCGAGCTCGGACGATCCTGGCTTGCGGGGGAGCGAGATGGGCGGCGCGATGCAGATCTCGTACTCCATGAAGCCGGTCCGCCGCGTGAACACGGGGACGATCGGCGCGCCGCTGACCGCCGCGAGCTGAAGCGGGCCCTCCGGGACGCGCCAGGGTCGCCCGAAGAGCTCGACGTCGCGCCCGCGCATCCCGGACGGAAGTCGATCGATCTGGATGGCCACGACGCCCTGCCGCCTGAGGTGCGCGAGCAGCGGGAGCACCGCGAGCGGATCGTCGGCCACGTGCTGCATCCGTACGCCGACCCGATCTCGCGTGCCGTCCTGGATGGCCTGCGCTCGCTGGTCGCGCTCGCGCTGCATCACGATGAGCACGTCGGCGGCGTGCACCGATCGCAGCAGCGGCGCGGCGGCCTGCCAGCCGCCGGTATGCGCCGTGACGACGATCACGCCGAGGCCCCGCTGGAACGCGTTCGTGAAGTGCTCGTCGTTCACGCACAGGCCGGTGAGCCGATCGGGCCGGCTGCTGCCCGCGATGAACGCGTCCGTGAGACAGCTGGCGAAGTTGATGAACACCCGGGCGACATCGCGGTACTCGTCGAGCGTCCCCCGCTCGCCCAGCGCCAGCCGGAGGTTCCTGCGCACGGCCCTCCGCTGCTCCGGCAACACAGCGCCGACGACGAGCCCGAACAACGCAGGGCTGTGCCGGACGAGAAGGTCCGGGCCGTAGGTCACCCCAGCGTCGACTGCCCGCCGCCAGAGGACGGAATCGTGCCGGCGTAGATCGTCGAGGAGCGCTCGGAGCCTGGAGGGGAGATCCACGTTGGTGCTCGTGCGCGCGGCGCTTTGCCGGCGCACACCGTAGCGGATCATCGGGCCCCCGCGAAGAGCGCCCGAGCACCGCCGCGCTCCCGCGCCGCGTTCGATCGCGGCGGGCAGCGCGCCTCAACCTGCACCGGGATCCTCGTTCGACCCGTCAGGCCTCGGCGCGCCCGGGCCCGCCGGCTCGCCGCCCCCTGCGTGGCTCACCCCCCACGCGGCGACCTCGCGCACCGATGCGTCGTCATGAGCGAGCGCTGCGACGAGCGCGCGCTTCGCGCTCGCTGCCGCCGCGCCCTCTGCGCCGCTCGCCAGCCGGTTCGCAGCGACGATCGTCGCGTTTCGGGCGAGCCCGCCGCGTCGCGCGCGCCGGACCGGCGTCCCGACGGTCAGCGCGTCGAACGCTTGCTCGTCGAGCGCCACGAGGTCGTCGACGTCCCGCGCTTCCCATCGGGCCAGAGGATGGAACGGCGCGGTGCGCTCGAGCGGCGGGGGCGCGGTCCTGTTGAAGGGACATACCTCCTGGCAGACGTCGCAGCCGAAGAGGTGCTCACCCATGCCGGACCGCAGCGCCTCGGCCGGCGCGTTCCTCTGTTCGATCGTCAGGTACGCAATGCAGCGCCGCGGATCGAGCACGAAGGGCGCGTCGAACGCCTGCGTCGGGCACGCGTCGAGGCAGCGCGTGCACGATCCGCAGCGCTCCGCGATGGGCACGTCGGGGACGAGATCCAGCGTGGTGACCACCTCGCCGAGCAGCTGGTAGCTCCCCTGCCCCGGCGTGATGATCAGCCCGTTTTTGCCGACGAAACCGATGCCAGAGCGCGCCGCCCAGACGCGCTCCATCACCGGCTCGACATCGCAGAGCGGCCGCGCGAGCACGGATGGCGCGAGCGAGCGGATGAACGCCGCGAGCCGCCGGAGCCGCCGCTTCAGGTGGTTGTGATAGTCCTGCCCGCGCGCGTACCGCGCGACGCTCTGCGCGAGCGGCGGGTCGCGCCGCTCGCTCTCCTTGGGCCGCGCATACCTGCGGCCGACGCACACGACCGAGCGTGCTCCTTCGAGGATCGCGCTGGTGTCCAGCCGGCGCCGCTGCTCCGCGTATTCCGCGAGGTACCCCATCTCCCCGTGCATGCCGCGCGCGACGAACTCCACGTACCGTGCGTGCTCGACCCCGAGGGGCTCGTCGGCGCGCGCGACGCCCACGACGTCGAAGCCGAGCGCGAACGCCTGCTCGCGCACCAGCCGGTCGGGCATCGGTCGCGCCGCGCTCGCCTCCCCGGCGGGACGATCGGCCTCGCGCTCGCTCATCGCAGGAGGATGGACCGGAACGGCGCGCGGCGGTGCTGGCGCCACGCTCGACGACCGCGCGCCGCGCGAGATCACCCGGCGTTCCGGTCGCCGAGCAGCCGATCGAGCGTGATCGCGCACGCCGCGCGCACGCTCAGGTGGTTGTAGCCGGTGCTCGCCTCCGCCCTGATCGGCTCGACCCGGACGTCGGCATCGGCGATGACCTCTGGCGCGAGGCCCCAGCCTGTGCCGAACAGGATCACCACCGGATCGCTCGCTTGCGCGAGGCGCGCGCGGGTCGCTGCGTAGCTCGTCACCGGGAGCCCTCGCGAGGCCGCCGCGGTCGTCCAGACCTCGACGCCGCGCCGACCTGCGCCGCTCAGCGCGGAGTACACGTCGTCCAGGCTGGGGACCACGCTCAGCACATCGAGCGCGACCGCGCGATCCGGGATCCGGCGCTTGCCGGAGCCGATCACCCAGTGTTCCTTGATCCGCTCTGCCAACGCGCGCTGAGCGGCGACCGGATGAACGACGAAGAGCCGCTCGGCGCCGTACGTGCGCGCGCTCCGCGCCATGTCGTGCAGATCGAGGTTCGTGATCGCCGTGGTCACCGTCTCCCCGGACCGGTCGAGCACGGGGTAGTGAACGAGCGCGAGCGCGAGCCTCATCGCCGCGCCTCGCCGCTCTCGTCCGGGGGCGGCTCTCCCCCACGCGCCTTGCGCCAGAGGTCGGGCCTGCGCTGGGCCGTGCGCAGCTCGGCCTCCGCTCGTCGCCAGCGGGCGATGGCTGCGTGGTTTCCTTGCTGCAGCACGTCGGGCACCTTGTGCCCACGGAACTCCACGGGACGGGTGTACTGCGGGTACTCCAGGAGCCCTGACAGCGCGGGGCTGTGCGACTCGTGCTCCGCCGACACAGCGTTTCCGAGCACCCCTGGGAGCAGGCGCACGCACGCATCGATCACCGCCATCGCCGCAACCTCGCCGCCGGTCATCACGAAGTCGCCGAGCGAGATCTCCTCGTCGACGAAAGCGCGCACCCGCTCGTCGAACCCCTCGTAGCGACCGCAAACGAGCGCAACGGCAGGGCGCGCCGCGAGCTCGATGGCCTTCTCCTGACGGAAAGGCTGCCCCTGCGGCGTGAGCAGCACCCGGTGCGCGCGCGGCAGAGGCCCCGAGGACGCCGTCGCGTCGGCCCCGGGAGGCGCGCTCGACGCATCGCCTCCGGCGGCGGCTTCGTCGAGCGCCTCCAGGCAGCGGACGATGCAGTCGACGCGCATCACCATGCCGGAGCCGCCGCCGTAAGGCGTGTCATCCACGCTCCGGTGTCGGCCGAGGCCAAACTCACGCGGGCTGCGCGTCCGCACGGCGAGCGCACCCGACGCGAGCGCGCGCCCGACCATGCCGATCGCCAGGAACCCCTCGAACAGCTCCGGAAACAGGGTGACTACGTCGATGCGCATCGCACTTGCCGAGGCGGGCTCCCTTGCGCGGAACGGCGGCTCAGACGAGGCCTTCCAGCGTCGCCAGCTGGACGACCTGCCGCTCCGCGTCCACGCTGCTGACGAAGCTCTCGGTCAGCGGGATCTCAATGGAATCTGCGCCCTGCCTCTCCACGACGAGCACATCGCAGGTCGGGTACGACTGGAGCGACCTCACGTGCCCGAGCAGATCGCCGTCGGGCGTCATCACGCGCGCCCCCTCCACGTCGCAGGCGTAGAACTCGCCCTCGGAGAGCGGCGCGAACGCGTCCCGAGGGACGCACAACGTCGCTCCGCGCAGGGCCTCGGCCGCGTCCCGATCGTCGATCCCGGCGATCCGCACGAGCAACGCCTTGTCGACGGGCCGCGTCGCCACGATCTTCGCGTCCCGCGCAGAGCCGTCGGGAAGGCGCAGCCTGATCGGAGGGCGCGTGAGGAGCAGGTCGGACGCCTCGTTGTAGAGGCGCAACCGCAGCTCCCCCTGAACGCCGTGCGGACGGGCGACATCCGCGACGGGAACGTAGCGTCGCTCCACGTCGGGCTCGTCTCAGTCGAGGATGTCGAGGTGCGCGCGGCGCCCCGACTTGCTCGCGGCGGCGCTCAGCAACGTCCTGATCGACTGCGCTGTGCGCCCGTCCTTGCCGATCACCTTGCCGATATCCTCGCGCGCGACCGTCAGCTCGATCCGGGGGAAGCGGTCTCCCGCGACCTCGCGCACGACGACCCGGTCCGGCTGATCGACGAGCGCGCGGGCAACGAGCGCGACGAGATCGACCAGCGGAGACGTCGACGAGGCCATGCTACTTCGCGGCGTCCGCGGGAGCGGCCGCCTGGGCCAGCCCAGGGTGCTTCAGGAGCAGCGCCACCGTGTGCGTCGGCTGGGCGCCGTTCGAGATCCAGTGCCTCACGCGGGGAACATCGAGGCGGATCTCGGTCCTGCGCGGGTCGTACGTGCCCAGCCGCTCGATGAACCTGCCGCCGCGCGGGCTGCGCTGGTCGGCGACCACGATGCGGTAGAAGGGCGTCTTCTTGGTGCCCGCGCGGGCGAGGCGAATATGAACGGCCATCTGTAGAACCTCGATCGATATGGAAGAGCCCGTGCCCACGTTGTGCACGGCTTGCTCTGGAGGCGCCGGAGCGTAGCTCGTTCAGTGCTCCGCGCCAGAAGTGGGGGCGCAACCTAGGCGAAGATCCTGCCGAGGGTCAACCCCGCACGAGCAGGGCACGTCCGCGGAGGACAACTTTCGGGCCCCCGCTGCCTGCTCGAAGCCCCCCTCGCCCAGTCGCCAACCGTCCTCGCGGGACGAGCCCGGTGCGAGCGCGGAGCCGAGATCCGCGTGCATGCACGGTCGCCAACTTCATGGAATTTGCGAGGAAAACGGGGAATGTCTCGGAGGTACGTCGTCCAGGACACGCTGCTGGAGCAGCGCTTCCAGGGGGTTCACGCGGGAGCGCGTGCTACACGTGGCGTCAGCCCAGATCGAGGATGATGACGCCCCGGTTGGGATCGTCCTCTTCCGAGTCCGGAAGACGACGAGGTGCGGGGTAGCGTTCGATCGGCAGCTCGAGGCGCGGTCGAATTTCTTCTCTTCTGGACCGATCCTTCTCTTCTTCGCGCTGCCGTATTTGCTCGATGATGAACGGAGGAAGCATCGACTAACCCCTCCACCTCGTAGAGTGCTCGGCTGAATTGGTGGAACGAGGTCTGCGAGAAAGCACCCCGCTCTTAGAAGCGAATCTAGCAATGTGGGATGGCGGGTCAAGGTTATCGGTCGGGCCGACAGTGGTATGTTCGCAGCGCTCATGACGCGGCACGGCGCGTGGTTTGCGCACGCATGCTCCTCAGGCTCAAGGTCCGGTCTCGGGTCGGGTTCTGCTTCTGGTTCCAGTTCCGGTTCCGCTTCCGAACTTGTTCGGGAAGATCGGCGTCGGCCGGTGCGCTCGCAGGTCACACCCTGCTCCTTCCTGGCGGCGCTGGTCGCACTGATGGCGCTGCTCGCGCCCGCCCGAGCAGCGGGCGCCGCCTTCGACGTGAACGACCCGAGCTGGGAGGGTTGCTCGGAGCTCCTCGAGATCGCGCGCGCGGAGCTGGGGGCCGCGAGGGTCCACCCCGTCGCTGTGCTCGACTGGAGCCAGGTCGGCCCAGAGGACGGCATCCTGGTCCTCCACCCGCTGCAAACGCTCGACGCTGACGAGACGACCTCCTTCATGAAGGCCGGCGGGCGGCTCGCCATCATCGACGACTTCGGCCGCGGCGACGACACGCTCCGGCGATTCCAGATCGAGCGCATCCCGACGCCAGCCCGGCCGCTCGCCGCGCTCCGGAACCGGCCCTCCCTCGCGATCGCGGAGCCCGTCGCCGACACCGTCGGGGGCCACTCCGTCGGCCGGCACCCCGTCGTCAGCCACGTGGAGCGGCTCGTCACGAACCACGCGACCGGCCTCCGGCATCCGAACCTCTCGCCCGTGCTGCGGATCCGCGCCGTCAGCGAGCCGGACGTGATCCTCGCCGTCGCCGGGCAGGTCGGCAAGGGCCGGCTCTTCGCGATGGGCGACCCGTCCGCGCTGATGAACATGATGCTCAGGTACCCGGGCAACCGCGCCTTCGCCTCGGGCCTGACGCGCTACCTGGTCGACGAGGATGGGGCTCAGCCGCGCCGAGGGCGGCTCCACATCGTCGCGAACCGGTTCGACGAAGAGAGCTCGTTCGGCGGCGAGACGTCGCTCCGCAAGGACTTCGACGCGCAGGTCAAGGCGCTCGCGAGCGCCGTCGAGGACGCCCGCCGCGACGGGCTTCCGGGCGGCGCCCTCCTCGCGCTCGCGGCGCTCGCCGGCCTCGGCCTCGCCATCTGGACCGCGCGCGCCTCCGCACGGCCCTACCGGAGCCCGCTCCCCCGGTACGCCCGTCCGACGCCGCTCGTCGCTCAGGGAGGCGCAGCTGGGCGCTTGGCCGTCCTCGCCGCCCCCTCTTCCCCGCGGGGCCTCGCGTTCCTCGAGCTGAAGAGCGCCCTGTTCGAGGCGCTGTCCTTGCGGTTCGGCCTGGAGGCGAATCCGGCGCAGGAGACGGTCGCGCGGCTCGTCGCGCGAGAGGGATCTCTTGACGAGCGAGCCCTCTCGGCCTTCAAGGATGTTCTGGGCACCATGTACCGAGTCGAAGCGTCCGTCGTCGCCGGCAAACCGGCGAACGTGTCCAGGCCCGCGCTCGTGCACGCCGCCGACGTCGTGCGGCATGTCCTCGCGGCTTGCGGCGCCGACGGCCGGAAGCCGCCGCGCGGACGTCACCCCAGCGCGCCCCCCGATCCTACGACGGCGTCGCCGTCGCCAACAGACGCGAAGCTCGCACCACCCCACCCAGACAAAGGCGCTCGATGAACCAGGTTCAGGCCGTCGCCGTCGACGAAATCTCCGCGGCAAAGGAGCGGATCGAGGCGGTCCGGCGAGAGATCACGCGCGTGTACATCGGTTCGTCGCGCGCGATCGATCTGATGCTCACCGCCCTGCTCGCGCAGGGGCACGTGCTGCTGGAGGGCGTCCCCGGCGTCGCGAAGACCACGCTGGTCAAGGCGTTCGCGGCCGCGCTGGGCGCGTCGGTCCGGCGGATCCAGTTCACGCCCGACCTCCTGCCCGCCGACATCACGGGGACCTATGTCCTGTCGCCCAAGGAGGGGACCTTCACGCTGCGCCCCGGTCCGATCTTCGCGAACCTCGTGCTCGCCGACGAGATCAACCGCGCCCCGGCGAAGACCCAGTCGGCTCTCCTGGAGGCCATGCAGGAGCGACAGGTGACGATCGAGGGCGATCGCTTCGAGCTGCCGTCGCCCTTCATGGTGCTCGCGACTCAGAACCCGATCGATCTCGAGGGGACCTACCCGCTGCCCGAGGCGCAGATCGACAGGTTCCTCATCCGCGTGAGCCTCGGCTACCCGCAGCACAAGGACGAGGTGGCGATGCTCCGCGCGCACAACGTCGAGGCGCCGCGGGCGCGGGCGACGCTCTCCGTCCAGGACCTCCTCATGCTGCAGGGCGTCGCGCGAAGGATCCACGTCGAGGACGATCTGTACGAGTACGCGGTGAACCTCACCGCGTTCACGCGCACACACCCTCGCGTGCTGCTCGGCGCATCGCCGCGGGCCACGCTCGCGCTGGTCCAGGCGGCCAAGGCGGCGGCGGTGATCGGCGGGCGCCCGTTCGTCACGCCGGACGACGTGCGCGGCATGGCACAAGCGACGCTGGCCCATCGCCTGGTGCTGGTACCCGAGGCCGACGTGGATCCCAAGGCGCGCGACACGATCGTCGACGAGGCGGTTCAGCGCGTGGGGTACCGGCGCGCGGCGCGGCCGGCGTAGATCCGCATGCAGCTCTACCCCACGCGCACCGCCGCCCACCTGGCCATCGCCGGCGTCGCGGTCATGGGCGCCGGGCTCATCGCGCGCGAACCGGCGATCGTCGGCTGGGGCGGGGCGATCCTGGTCGCGATCGCGCTCGCCCGCGGCGTGACGCTGGTGTCGGTGGCGCGCATCCGCGCGGCTGGGTTCGAGATGCTCTGGGGCGGCTCGCGGCGGATCCTCCGTTCCGCGCGCGGAGGCACCGTCGAGATCGAGGCCGAGGTTCGGAACCGCGACACGCTCGCGGCTCGCTACGTCAAGCTGCGCACCATCGCCTCGTCGCAGCTCGACGTGCGCATCGAGCCGAACCGCGGCGAAGTCTCCGCCTCGGGTCGGCTCAAGGTGAAGGTCATCGTACGAACGCCGCGCGTCGGCCAGCACGGGCTCCACGGGCTCGCGCTCGAGGTCCACGGCGCCCCGGGCCTCTTCGAGGTGCCCCTGACCTTCGCGAACCCGTATGGCATCGAGGTGCTCCCGCGGCCCTTCATGCCGTACCTGACGCAGCCGCGCGGAGGACGCAGTCACCTCCTCGCAGCCTCTGGCAAGCCCGGGCGCGTACGCGGCGAAGGAGATGACCTGCGCGAGCTGCGAGAGCACCAGCCGGGGGACCCGTTCCGGAAGATCGCGTGGAAGGCCAGCGCGCGCCGGGGCACACTGCTCGTGCGGGAGTTCGAGCGCGAGGAGCGGGATGTGGTCTGGGTCCTCGTCGATGCGGCCGTGGAGCTCTGGGCGGGTCCGCTCGGCCGCGCTCCGCTCGATCTCATGATCGACGAGGCCGCGGCCATCGCGACGAGGCACCTCGGGCGCGGCGATCGCGTCGGGCTCATCGTCCTGGCCCCCGGCCCGCGCGTGACGATCGCGCCCGATCACGGCCCAGGGCATGGCCAGAAGATCGCGCAAGCGCTCACCGTCGGGTGCGGCACGTACGACGCGGATCGGAGCGAGCTCGACGAGTCGGACGTCGCGGCGCGCGTCATCGAGCACCTCAGGCCGCTCGACGCGCGCGGGCTCGACGATCTGCGCCGCGGCGACCTCGACCGGCTGGCGGCCCGCGCGGAGTCGATGCGCGCACGTGCGCCGTTCTCAGCGCCGACGCCGCTCGGGCGCTCGCAGCGCGAACGGACGCTGCGCCGCTACCTCGCGAGCTACGGCATCGAGTCGCCCGCGCGCGCCGAGCCGGATCGGCGCGATCCCGCCGTGGCGGTCGCCGAATCGCTCACGCACATCGCGCGCGTCAAGCCGCGCGCGAGCATGGTCTATGTCCTCGCGTCGCCTCCGGCCGACGCACAGCTGGGCCAGCTCTCGGAGGCCGTGCGTCGGCTCTCGCGGAAGGCTGTTCACGTGGTGTGGACGCTCCCGGATCTCGAGCCAGGGCTCGGGCCTCCCTGGGAGGCGCCGCGACCGCAGGAGAGCGACGGCGACGAGGGGCAGAGCGGCCCCACGCCGTCCAACAAGGCGTTCCAGGAGCTCGCGCCGATCGCGGCCGAGGCGGTGCTCATCCGCGCGCGGGTAGCTCAGACCCGCCGCGAAGCCGTGCTCCGCAAGGTCGGCGTGCGCGTGGTGCGGCTGCGCGCGACGGCCGCGCCGAACAGAGCCGCAGACGTAGCCCACGACGGGGCGCACCCACCGCAGATCTAAGGACGGGCGATGGCCATCGCAGAGCTCTTGCGCACACGCGGTCTCTCCCCGAAGAAGGGGTTCGGGCAGAACTTCCTCGTCGACGTCGATGCGGCGCGCCGGATCGCCGAGGCGGCCACAACGACGGAGGGCGGCGCGGTGATCGAGATCGGAGCAGGGCTCGGCGCGCTCACGCGGCCGCTCCTCGATCGCGCCACGCACGTCGTCGCCATCGAGCGCGATCGCGACCTCGTCCCGATCTTGCGCGAGCAGCTCGCTGGACCGCTCGAGGAAGGCCGCTTGACGCTGCTCGAGGCAGACGCAGCGCAGGTCGACTGGGTCGGCGCGCTCTCCGGCCACGCGCGGCCGCACGCGGTGGCGGGCAACCTCCCGTACCACATCACGGGCCGGCTCCTCGAGCAGGCGACCACCGTCGCGCATCAGATCGATCGCGCGGTTTTCATGGTGCAGCTCGAGGTCGCGGATCGTCTGGTCGCCGCCCCGGGCAGCGCCGACTACGGCGCGCTCTCAGTCTTCGTGCAGGCCGCGTTCGACGTGCGCCGCCTCCTGATCGCGCGCGCCGGCGCGTTCTACCCGAGGCCCGAGGTCGACTCGGCGGTCGTCGTGCTGACGCCGTGGCGCCCGCGGCGCGCCGAGGAGACGGACGCCTTCCGCGCGGCCGTGCGCGCCGCGTTCTCGGCGCGCCGCAAGACGCTCCGGAACGCCTGGAAGAACCTTTATGGCTGGTCCTCCCAGGAGCTCGAGCGGCACGCGAAGGACGCCGGCATCTCGCTCGACGCTCGCGGCGAGACGCTCAGCGTGGAGGCGTTTGCGCGGATCGCCGCCCCCAGAGGACGCTGAGCACCCGCCGCGCGCCGGCGCCCCCTCGCCGGAGCCGGAGAATGATGCGAGATGGACGTCGCCCCCGGACGTCCCGCGTGGAGCCCAGCCCCCGGAAAACACGCCCACGACCGCGCGTCCGCAGCGACGCGGCCGTCAAAAATCCCGCAGAATTTCTGGCAGACGGCACTAGTCGGACGCGCAGGTCCGTGCTAGTGGGCCCCGCGACTCGTCAAAGCACGTACGAGGAGGGCTCCCGCTCCATGGTTGTTGGAAAGATCACCCAGGTCATCGGACCGGTCGTCGATGTCGATTTCCCGGCTGGCCAGCTGCCCAAGATTCTGAACGCGCTCAAGCTGAGCAACCCGAGCATCTCGGCTGAGCCAGACAACCTCGTGCTCGAGGTCGCCCAGCACCTCGGCGAGTCGTCGGTGCGCACGATCGCGATGGACTCCACCGACGGCCTCGTGCGCGGGATGGAAGTCCGCGACACGGGCAAGCCCATCATGGTGCCGGTCGGCAACGAGTGCCTCGGCCGGATCCTGAACGTCGTCGGTGTGCCGATCGATGAAGCCGGGCCCGTGCACGCCAAGAAGATGGCGCCGATCCACCGGGAGCCGCCCCCGTTCATCGAGCAGTCGACCAAGGTCGAGGTCTTCGAGACGGGCATCAAGGTCATCGACCTGATCGCCCCCTACCGCAAGGGCGGCAAGATCGGCCTCTTCGGCGGCGCCGGCGTCGGCAAGACGGTGCTCATCCTGGAGCTCATCAACAACGTCGCGAAGGCGCACGGCGGCGTGTCCGTCTTCGCGGGCGTCGGCGAGCGGACGCGCGAGGGCAACGACCTCTTCCTCGAGATGAGCGAGTCGAAGCTCGCAGACGGCAGCCCCGTCATCTCGAAGGCCGCGCTGATCTACGGCCAGATGAACGAGCCCCCGGGCGCTCGCTCCCGCGTCGCGCTCTCGGCGCTCGCCGTGGCCGAGCACTTCCGCGACGAGGAGGGGCAGGACGTCCTCCTGTTCGTGGACAACATCTTCCGGTTCACCCAGGCCGGCTCCGAGGTGAGCGCGCTCCTCGGACGCATCCCGAGCGCCGTCGGTTACCAGCCGACCCTCTCGACGGAGATGGGCGCCTTCCAGGAGCGCATCACCTCGACGACCAAGGGCTCCGTCACCAGCGTCCAGGCGATCTACGTCCCCGCGGACGACCTGACCGACCCCGCGCCGGCCACGGCCTTCGCCCACCTCGATGCGACCACCGTGCTGTCGCGCGCGATCTCGGAGCTCGGCATCTACCCGGCCGTCGATCCGCTCGACTCGAACTCGACGATGCTCGATCCCCAGATCGTCGGTGAGAAGCACTACTCCGTCGCGCGGCGCGTTCAGCAGACGCTGCAGCGCTACAAGGACCTCCAGGACATCATCGCCATCCTCGGCATGGACGAGCTCAGCGAGGACGACAAGCTCGTCGTGGCGCGCGCCCGCAAGATCCAGAAGTTCCTGTCGCAGCCGTTCTTCGTGGCTGCCCAGTTCACCGGGCTCGAGGGCAAGCTCGTGCCGCTCAAGGACACGATCGCGGGCTTCGAGGAGATCCTCGACGGCAAGCTCGACCATGTCGCGGAGCAGGACTTCTACCTGGTGGGCGGCATCGAGGACGTGAAGGCCAAGGCGTCGCAGAGGGCGTCCTGACGCAGCCATGGCCGACACAATCCTCCTCGAGATCGTGACGCCGACCGGTCTCGCGCTGCGCGAGCAGGTCACGGACGTGACCGCGCCGAGCGTCGCCGGCGAGTTCGGTGTGCTCCCGGGTCACCTCCCGCTGCTCGCCGCGCTCCGGACCGGCCTCGTGACCTACCACCAGAACGGTCAGGAGCACCGCCTGGCCGTCCATCATGGCTTCGTCGAGGTCGCTGGCGACACCGCGCTGCTCCTCACCGAGCGCTTCGCGGTGAAGGACAACGTCGACGTCGTGAGGGTACGCCGCCGGCTCAAGGAGGTCGACACCGAGCTCGACCACTGGCAAGGCGACCTGACTGATCCGCGCCGTCGGGCGCTCATCGAAGAGGAGCAGTGGCTCGCCACCGAGCTCGAGCTCATCGGCGATCCGCCCCCTCCGATGGTCCGCGAAGACACCCGCTTCCTGGCCGAGCACGCCGAGGCGCCGCCGGTCGACGAGATGGTCGAGGCTTCCCAGCCCGACGAGAGCCTGACGGACCACAAGAAGCCCGGCTCTCCGTTCCCCGATCCGAAGTGACGTCTCTGGCGGCTACCGCCTTGCACGTGCGGCCGCCGCACAGGACACTTGTCTCCACACAGGCCGCGAGGGACTGGGAAGTCTCCCGCTTCGCGAGCCGCCCGTACCGCCGAGACGCTGGCGCGGACGCCGCCACGCCGTCTGAGTCCACCCGTGATGATCTGCGGGCCCCGCACGCACGGAGCCCCCAAGGCCGCCCATGATCTCTCCGGAGACGATCGCGCTCGTGAAAGAGCGCACGGATCTCGTAGCGCTCATCGGCGAAAGCGTGCGCCTCACCCGCCGAGGGCACTCCTTCACCGGGCTCTGCCCCTTTCACAAGGAGAAGACGCCCAGCTTCCACGTGAGCCCGAACCGCGGGTTCTACCACTGCTTCGGCTGCAAGGAGACCGGCAGCGCCATCGACTTCGTGATGAAGCTCGAAGGCCGGACGTTCGCCGAGGCGGTCCGCGCGCTCGCCGAACGCGCCGGCATCGAGGTGGCGGAGTCGCTGACCGAGGTCGAGCGGCGCGAGGCGCAGGCGGCGCGCAGGTCGAAGGACGACCTCTATGCCGTCAACCACCTCGCCGCGACGTTCTTCGAGCACAGCCTCCGCGGGGGGCCGGGCAGCGCTCCTCACCCGCTCGCGCGCCACGCTCACGAGGAGCTCGAGCGGCGCGGCCTGCCCCTCCGCGACGGCGATGGAGCCGCCGATCCGATCGCCGACGCCCTCCAGGCGTTCCGGATCGGCTACGCCCCGTTCGGCTGGGACGGGCTCTCCACGTACCTGCGACAGCAAGGCGTCTCCCCGGTCCTCGCGGAGCGCGTCGGGCTCCTCGTACCGCGCTCGTCGGGGAGCGGACACTACGACCGCTTCCGGCACCGGCTCATGTTCGCCGTGACCGACGTGATGGGCCGGGTGATCGCGTTCAGCGGACGCGCGTTGCCCGATCCCAGCCCTTCCGAGCTCTCGTCGCTCGGCCTCACTGGCCCTGCGCCGCAGGCCGACGGCGCGCCGGCGAAGTACATCAACAGCCCCGAGTCGCCGATCTACACGAAGGGCGAGCACCTCTTCGGGCTGCACCAGGCGCGCCAGGCGATCCGTCAGCGCGGCGAGGCGATCCTCGTGGAAGGCAACTTCGACGTCGTCGCGCTCCACGCGCGCGGCATCGGCCAGGCGATCGCTCCGCTCGGTACCGCCTTCACGCCCGGACAGGCGAAGCTCATCAAGCGCTTCGCGCCCGCGGTCATCCTGCTGTTCGACGGCGACGCGGCCGGCAAGAAGGCCACGCGCGCGGCGCGCGCCCCGTGCCGTGAGGCGGGGCTCAGCGCGCGCGTCGCCGTGCTGCCTTCCGGCGTCGATCCGGACGACCTCGCGCGCAAGCACGGCCCAGAGGCGATCGCGCGCATCGTCAAGGCGGCGCGCGGCCTGCTCGAGCACCTGATCGACGAGGCGCTCGACGGCGACAGCTTCGGAGGCTCGTCGCTGCCCGAGCAGCTCGCCCGCGTGCGCGCCGTGACGACGCTGCTCGCCGACGAAGACGACCCGAACCTCAGGATGATGGCGAAGCTCTACGCCGATCGCCTCTCCTCGAAGCTCGTGATCGGCGGCCGCTCACCGGACGACCTCCGGCAGCTGGAGCGCGTCGTCGAGGAGTCCCTCTCCCGCCCGCGGAGCCAGCCTACCCGCGAGGTGATCCCCTCCGGACAGACGACCGAGACGTGGGAGCGCGCTCGCTCACGCACGCAAATCCAGGAGGTAAGCCTGGAGATCCTGGGCGCGATCCTCGATTTTCCCGAGCTGCTGGCCGACGACGATCTCCAGACGGCGCTGGAGTGCCTCGAAGGCGACGTCGCCCTGGCGATTGTTGCGGCGCGTCAAAATTTCACTTTTGAAATGGGTCTTGTCGCCAGCGAATTTCTTGCGCAAGTCCCGGCTCCGATCCATTCATTCGCGGCTGGACGGCTGGTCTCGCCTGTCTTCGAAGCGGCCTCAACGGCCAAGGCGACGCTCTTGGAGAATTCACAAAAGTTGAGCAGACAAGCCCTGGCGCGACAGAAAGCAGCCGTCGTGAGCCAGCTCCAGAAGAGCGCGGTCGACGCTGATGCTGAAAACGCTTTGCTGCGTGAGCTATTCCAGCGGAGAGCGGGGGGTCTCGGTCTTCCTTGATGCGTTCCGGGTCGCCTCGCCGTGGCGACCCGACGTGCGTGATCCCTAGAGTTTATCGGAGTCATTGGGTGTCTTGTCGGTCGCGGCGAGCTGATCGCCGTAAGTGGAGCATGAGGTAATGGCGAGCAAGGCCAAGCAATCTTCCGGTCGGGCAGGCGGGGTCGCGAGGGCTGCGGGGGGCGGCGCGCTGAACGGCGCGCGGCACGCATCGACACGCGGGCACGCCGAGGGGGGGGCACGCCCAAGCAACAAAGGAGACGCGGGCATCCGGGCCGAGCGGTCAGAGAAGGACCGGAAGACGCTCGAAAAGCTCGTCGAAACCGGCAAGAGCAAAGGCTTTCTCACCTATGACGAGGTGAACGACGCGCTCCCCGCGGACGTCGCGCCCGATCAGCTCGACGACGTTGTGGGCGCCCTCGGCGACGAGGACATCGAGATCGTCGACGGCGCGACCCAGGTGAAGATCGCGCCGAAGCGCATCGCGGACGAGGAGGCGGGCGAGAAGAAGCTCGTCGTCACGCCCGACCGCGAGGAAGAGGACGTCGACTACTACTCGAAGTCGAACGACCCCGTCCGGATGTACCTCCGGAAGATGGGCAGCGTCTCGCTGCTCACCCGTGAGGGCGAGGTCGAGATCGCGAAGCGGATCGAGATCGGCGAGCAGAAGGTCAACGCCGCCATCCTCGACTCCCCCATCGCCGTCCGCGAGATCATCGATCTCGGAGAGAAGCTCCGGAAGCACAAGATCCGGGTGAAGGAGCTCATCAAGGACGCCGAGAACGACGATCAGGAGTTCGACGAGGAGGAGGCCGACCGGCGCATCATCCGCCTCATCGACAAGGTGAAGCGCGTCGACAAGAAGAAGGCGGAGCTCCTGGAGGAGCGCAAAGAGGTGAAGACGGAGGTCCGCCGCAAGCAGATCGACGTCGAGGTGACGCAGGCGACAGCCGAGCTCGTGACGACGCTCGAGGAGATGCGCCTCAACAAGCGGACGATCGACAAGATCGTCCAGAAGCTGAAGAGCCTCATCTCGAAGGTCGAGAAGGCCGAGGCGGGCGCGACGGAGCTGGAGCGGCGCACAGGGCTCTCGAAGGGCGAGCTCAAGCGCGAGCTCATCAAGGTGAAGGGCAACCGCGCCCTCGAGGGGCGGCTCGCCAAGAAGCTCAACGTCAACCGCGAGGAGCTCAACGACTTCGAATCGACCATCAAGAACGCCCAGAAGGGCCTGAAGAAGGTCGAGGAAGAGCTCAACATCGACGTCGCTGCGATCCGCGATACCTACGAGAACATCCGCGAGGGGGAGCGGATGGCGGAGCGCGCCAAGGCGGAGCTGGTCGAGGCGAACCTCCGCCTCGTGGTCTCCATCGCGAAGAAGTACACGAACCGCGGCCTCCAGTTCCTGGACCTCATCCAGGAAGGGAACATCGGCCTCATGAAGGCCGTCGACAAGTTCGAGTACAAGCGCGGCTACAAGTTCTCGACATACGCGACGTGGTGGATCCGGCAGGCGATCACCCGCGCGATCGCGGACCAGGCGCGGACGATCCGCATCCCGGTCCACATGATCGAGACGATCAACAAGCTGATCCGCACCTCGCGCTACCTCGTGCAGGAGTACGGCCGCGAGCCGACCCCCGAGGAGATCGCCGAGAAGATGGAGCTCCCGCTCGACAAGGTGCGCAAGGTCCTGAAGATCGCGAAGGAGCCGATCTCGCTCGAGACCCCCATCGGCGAGGAAGAGGACTCGCACCTTGGCGACTTCATCGAGGACAAGAGCGTGATCTCGCCCGCGGAGGCCGTGATCAACATGAACCTCGCGGAGCAGACCCGTAAGGTCCTGAAGACGCTGACGCCGCGCGAGGAGAAGGTGCTCCGGATGCGCTTCGGCATCGGCGAGAAGAGCGACCATACGCTCGAAGAGGTCGGTCAGGACTTCGAGGTCACGCGCGAGCGCATCCGGCAGATCGAGGCGAAGGCGCTCCGCAAGCTCCGGCACCCCAGCCGCTCGAAGCAGCTCAAGAGCTTCATCGACAGCTAGGCCGTGGGCTGGCCTGCTCGCCAACCGAAGACAGCTCTCCCGCGCAGGCCGCGCTCCTGGCCTCTCGCTGGCCAAGCACGCGCTCGCGTGGGCAGCCGTTCGCTTGGCGAGCAGCGCGCCGCAGTGGCCCTCCTCGTGCTCGCGAGCGCGGTCCTCGGCGGCTGCACCAAGACGATGTCCGAAGAAGACTGCCGCACGATCGGCGAGGGCATGCGCACCGCGTGGGCAGCGGAGGCAAAGCGGGTGGGGTCCACCGCTCCAGGGGGCCCGGGGAAAGCCTCCGTGGTGATCGACAGCGAGGGCGAGAGGCTCTCGTCGGAGTGGACATCCGACTGCAAGCGGGAGCTCGCCGGGAGCAAGGTGGACCCCGGCGAGCTCGGCTGCCTGACCCGCGCGAAGACGCTCGAAGAGCTCCGCCGGTGCGCCACGCCCTGAACACCTGGGAGCGCGGCCGGGGCGGGGCGCCGCGCGACCCCTTCAATTGAGATAGCGCTTGTCCTTCGGGGGGTCCTTCTGGCCGCCAGGGATGACCCTCAGCGGGACGCCCCCGGAGCGGCCGCGCGCCGCAGGGACGCGGCGGAGCGCGGCGGACTGCGCCTGCAGCTGACGGAAGCGGATCCGCAGATAGAAGCGACGCAGCGGGGAGAAGTCGCCGAAGAGATACCCCGCGAGCATGCCCCCGAACGGCGTGATCAGCCCCTCGGGGGGCGCGCGCATGGCGATGACGTTGAGCACCGAGATCCCGAAGATGAAGACGAGCAGCATGGTGCCCGTCACGGGGAGGACGAAGAAGAGGCGGACCGTGGCATGTCGGTGCGCGAGCGCCCACGCGACGGCGACCGCCTCGATCATCCCGAGCCCGCCGTAGAAGACCGGCCGTGCCACCTTCGGGAGGAGCGCGCCCACCACCACCTGGAGCGCGAACGCGAAGGCGGCGGAGCCGAACAGGAACGCCAGCGTGCGTCTGGCTCCCCAGCGCTCTTCGAGCGAGGCACCGAGGAAATACAGGCCGAGCAGCGTCGTGACGAAGTGCCATGGGTCGCTCGGGTTGTGGACGAGCGGCGCGGTGAGCAGCCGCCACACCTGACCGTGGAGCACCTTCTCGCTGATGCCGAGGAACGGCTCGAGCACGCCTTCGCCGGCGCCCCCCCAGTTCAGGCCCAGGGTGAACATCACCCAGATACAGCCGATCGCGATCATCATCCCCAGCAGGGCCTTGCCTGGCTTGGGGAACCCCATCGAGCTGTGCTCCGGGCGCATGGATCTCCACCTAACAGCGGCGCCCCCGACGAGCAACCGCTGCCCCCGGACTTCACGGCGATCCGCCCGGCGCCGACCCGCCCTCCAGCGGCCGCAACGTCCGCTGCGCGCCATCCAGGACGCTCTGGGGCAGGGTCCGCCCGGCCGCGCACCAGCCCCCCGTCAGCCCCCCCGGGGAACGCGCACGTCCCTGCTGCGCCCGCTGGCCAGGGGCTCAGAAGAAGTTGCCGATGTTGAACTCGAACTTGTACGTCTCTTCGTAGGGCAGCCGCTTGAACGGGAAGCCCCACTCGAAGCGCAGCGGTCCGAGCGGGGAGAACCACCGGAGCCCGAATCCCCACGAGGTGCGGACGTCGAGGAGGCGCTCGGCCGAGAAGCACGGGTTCGTGACGTCGTGCGGCGATGCGGGGGCGGCGTTGCAGTACAGCTTCTCGAGATTCCAGGCGTTGCCCAGATCCGTGAAGACGACGCCCTTGATCTGCACGGCCTCGAGGATCGGGAACTCCAGCTCGAGGTTCTGGTAGTACATCAGGTTGCCGCCGATGTTCGCGCCGTTCGCGATAGGCAGCGAGTTCGGATCGAGCGACTCGCGGAGCGGGAGGCGCGGGCCGATGTCCCGGATCTCGAAGCCGCGCACGTCGAGGATGCCGCCCAGGAAGAAGCGGGCGAAGATCGGCACGCCCTGCGGGTTGGGGCTCGTCACCATGCCGGCCTCGGTGTTCAGCTTGAGGACCAGGCTGTCCGTGATCGGGTAGTAGAACCTCCCTGTGGCGCGGTACCGCAGGAACTCGTTCTCGCTGCCGAACACGCTGTGGGCGAGCTCCACCGAGCCCTGCAGATAAATGCCCGAGGTCGGGAAGAGCTGGTTGTTGCGCGTGTCGAAGGTGAGCGCGGGGCGGATGCTCGACGTGAGCCCGGCGTTGAAGAGGTTGTAGAGCGGGAGCCGCTGGAACGAGGCTCGCTCCTCTGCCGTGCCGAGGCCGGTGTTCGTGGCCGACGAGATCTCGTCGTTCTCCAGCGTGTAGGTCAGCTGTGCGCGCAGCTCCGGCTCGATGAGCGGGTAGCCGAGCGTGAGCGAGCCGCCGGTGGAGGTCTGCGAGAACTCCGTGTAGGTCCGCAGCTGGTTGTAGACGCTCACCGCCGCGGAGAACGGGCTGTCGAACAGGTACGGCTCGAAGAAGCGGACGTCGATGAGGCGCCGCGATCCGGAGATCTGCGCCTGGAGCGACAGCGACTGACCGCTCCCGAGCAGGTTCGCCTGCTGGACCTGCGCCGTCGCGATGAAGTTCTCGACGCTCGAGAAGCCCGCGCCGATCTGGAAGGTGCCCGTCGGCTTCTCGCCGATGTCGACGTTGACGTTGATGTGCTGGGGGTCGTCGCCCTGCTCGGTGGAGATGTCGACCCGCTCGAAGTAGCCGAGCGCCGTGATCCGCTGCTTCGATCGCTCCAGCTTCGTCTCGCTGAACAGCCGCCGCTCTTCCACCTCCATCTCGCGGCGGATCACCTTGTCCCGCGTCTTCGTGTTGCCGCGGATCTCGATGCGCCCGAAGTAGACGAGCTGGTTTCTGCGGATGCCGACGGTGATGTCGACCTCGCGCCTGTCCGGGTCGAGCTGGGTGTCAGGCGACGCCTCGACGTTGGCGTAGCCGGCGTCCCGGTAGAGCGTCTGGATCGCGCCGAGATCCTTCGCCAGCTCGGCGCGGTTGAACCAGTCGCCCGGCTTGGCCCGCACCATCTCGCGCAGCGCGCGGCGCCCGCCGAGCGGCTCGATCTCGCGGCCGTCGGCGTCGCGCTCGTAGACGCGGAGCGAGCGGATGCGGAAGCGAGGCCCCTCGTTGATCGTGATCGTGACCTCGATGCCCGTGCGGTCGGGCGTGAGCATCACCCTGGGCGTCGCGACCTGCGCCGCGAGGAAGCCACGATCGTAGTAGAGCGCGTTGATCACGAGGACGTCGCGCTCGAACGCGTCCTGGCGGAACGGACCGCCGGTGCCGAAGGCGAAGAAGCCCCCCTGCCCCGTGATCATGACCTCCCGGAGCTCCTCGTCCGAGATGTTCTGGTTGCCGATGAACGTGATGCGCCGGACGGTGACCGGCGAGTGCTCCTTGATCGTGAACTTGACGGTGACCTGGTTCTCCCGCTCCGGCTTGACCTCGTAGCTGACCTCGGCGAGGAAGAAGCCCTCCTCGGCGTACTTGTCGCGGAGCTTCTGCACGCCACGCCGGATCGCCGCGTAGCTCAGGATCGTGCCGGTCTTGATCTCGACCGAGAGCGCTTCGGTGAGGTCCTCGCTATCGATCTCCTTGTTGCCGGAGAACTCGATGGCCTTGATGCTCGGGCGCTCGCGGACCAGCACCCTCAGGCTCACGCCGTCGTCGCGGCGCGTGAGGTCGACCTCGACGTCGTCGAACAGGCCGGAGTCCCAGAGCTCGCGCACGTCGCGGGCCAGCCCCTCGGGGGTGAACGGCCTGCCGACCCGCGTCTGCCCGAGGTAGACGAGCACGTCCTCGGTCGAGACCCGCCGGTTGCCGGCGATGGCGACCTGAGCGACCGGCTGCCCCCGAGCGAGCTCGGCCTCCGTGGGCGCCAGATGGATCGTCGGCTCGACGGCGTCGGCGGCGACCCGCGCAGGTGTACCGGCGCCAGGCTGGGCTCCTACGGTCGCGTCGGCCGGCGCGGGTGGCTGCGCAGCGCTGGCCGGGGCGGCAGGCGTGGCGCCGTCCCGGGGCGGTTGCGCGCCCGGAGCACCTCCGGGCACCTGGGCTGCCGCGAGCCGGGGCCGTATCGCCGCTACTGCAACGAACACCAGGAAGAGGCCGAGCCAGACGAGCCGCAGCCAGCGGCCGAGAAGGCGAAGCATGGGACGGGTGCCTGTCGCGTACAAGGCGCCACCCCGTAGCCCAGCGCGCCGTGAGTCTCAAGGGCGGACGCCGAAATCAAGGCGTCGCCGCCAGGTTGCGCTGCGCTGCCCTGTGTTCGGGTCGATCTCGCGGCCATCTGACGCTATGCCAGGGTCCGCACGAGCCCAGGCGAGCACTCGCTGCCAGAAATTCCCGCGAGGCAGCCTTGACCGAGCGCGAGCCCCTGGGTAATTGCCGAGGCTCGCCAGCGTTCACCTGAACATCGGAGCACCTGTTCGTCCGGTGCCCGCGCACTCCCTGGAGCATCGCGTGTCTCGAACCCCCTCCCTTCCGTCCGACGGTGACGCGTCCCGCAAGGGCCGCCGTGGCGGCCGGCCCGGTGACAGCGAGCCGCCGCCGCCCCCGGCGCCCGACACCTCGCTCGCCGACGAGGCGCAGCGCCGGTACCTGAACTATGCGCTCAGCGTCATCACGTCGCGCGCGCTGCCCGACGTCCGCGACGGGTTGAAGCCGGTGCAGCGCCGCATCCTCTACGCGATGCTGCACGACCTGCACCTCGGGCCGGACGCGAAGTACCGGAAGAGCGCCGCGGTCGTCGGTGACGTGATGGGCAAGTACCACCCGCACGGCGACGTCGCGATTTACGACGCGATGGTCCGGCTCGCGCAGGACTTCGTGATGCGGGCGCCGCTCATCGCCGGCCACGGGAACTTCGGCTCCGTGGACGGCGATGCGCCCGCCGCGATGCGTTACACCGAGGCGAAGCTCCGGCCCCTCGCGCTGGAGCTTCTCAGCGAGCTCGGCCAGCGCACCGTGGACTTTCGTCCCAACTACGACGGGACCCGCTTCGAGCCGATCGTCCTTCCGTCGCGCTTCCCCAACCTCCTCGTGAACGGCTCGCAGGGGATCGCGGTCGGGATGGCGACGAGCATCCCGCCGCACAACCTGGGCGAGGTGATCGACGCGTGCGTCGCGCTGATCGAGAACCGCGAGCTCACCACCCACCGGCTGCTCTCGTACGTGAAGGGCCCGGATTTCCCGACCGGAGGTCAGCTGCACGCGACGAAGAAGGAGCTCGAGGCCATCTACACAGCGGGCCAGGGCTCGCTGAAGCTCCGCGGCGAGTGGCAGCTGGAAGAGGGCGACGGCAAGCGCGGCGCCGCTCCGCAGATCGTGATCACCTCGATCCCGTACGGCATCGAGCGGAAGGCGATCGTCGAGAAGATCGCCGAGGTGATCCTCTCCAAGAAGCTGCCGACGCTCGTGGACGTGCGCGACGAGTCGACCGGCGAGGTGCGCATCGTGATGGAGCTCAAGCGCGGCGCCGACGCGCAGCTCGTGATGGCGTACCTCTACAAACAGACGCCGCTCGCGATCAACGTGCAGGTGAACCTCACCTGCCTCGTGCCCACCGACAACGCGGAGATCGCCGCGCCCCGACGGCTCGGCCTGCACGAGATCCTGACGAAGTTCCTCGACTTCCGCTACGCGACGGTGACGCGGCGGTTCGAGTTCGAGCTCGGCGAGCTGAGGCGGCGGATCAATATCCTCGAGGGGTTCGAGAAGATCTTCGACGCGCTCGACGAGGTGATCCGGATCATCCGCAAGAGCGAGGGCAAGGCCGACGCGGCCGAGAAGCTGATGAAGCGCTTCACCCTCAACGAGGAGCAGACGGACGCGATCCTCGAGCTCAAGCTCTACCGGCTGGCGCGGCTCGAGATCCTGCTCGTGCAGAAGGATCTCGGCGAGAAGCGCGCCGAGGCGAAGCGGATCGAAGGGCTGCTCCGGAGCGACGCGAAGCGCTGGGGGATCGTCCGCGACGAGCTCGTCGAGATCAAGGGATCCTACGGCGAGAAGCGCCGCACGAAGGTGGTCGGATCGATCGACGAGCCCGAGTACCAGGCGGAGGACTTCATCGTGGCCGAGGACGCGAACGTGATCCTCTCGGCGCAGGGCTGGGTGAAGCGGGTCCGCGAGGTGAAGGATCTCGCCTCGACGCGCATCCGCGAGGGAGACAGCGTCCTCGCGGTCGTCGCCGGCTCGACGCGGTCGACGGTCGCGTTCTTCTCGAACCTCGGCGCGTGCTACGTGTGCCGCATCCACGACGTGCCGCAGTCGACCGGCTACGGCGATCCCGTGCAGAAGCTGTTCAAGCTGGCAGACGGCGAGCGGCTGATCGCGCTGATGTCCTTCGATCCGAGGGCGCTCGATGTCCCGGCGCAGACCCCGGACTCCGCCGAGCCGGAGCCGCCCTTCGCGCTGGCGATCACCCGAGGAGGCCTCGGCTTCAGGTTCTCGCTGCGGCCGCACCGCGATCCATCGACGCGCTCCGGGCGCCGCTTCGCCAAGCTGAACGAGGGCGACGAGGTGCTCTTCGTCCACGCGGTGGACGGCGCCGACCGGGTGCTCTGCGCCTCGAGCGACGCCTGGGCGCTCAGCGTGGCCGTGGAGGAGCTCGCGCTGCTCTCCGGCCCGGGCAAGGGCTCGGTCGTCATGCGGGTCGCCGAAGGTGAGCGCCTGATCGGCGCCGCGATCGCCCTCGGGCCGAGCGACGCGATCACGGTCGAAACGGAGAAGGGCAAGACGCTCGAGATCGCCGCGAGCAAGATCGCCGGCCAGCGCGGCACCCAGGGCGAGCCGGTCGCACGACGCGATCGCTTCGCCCGCGTGGTGCCGCCGGCCGTCGTCGTACCGACGCTGGAGGTGAGCTGAACATGGCCGCCACGAATCCCCCGGTCCGCGCCGCTTCCGGCGCACGTTACACGGCCGCTGACATCGAGGTGCTCGAGGGGCTTGAGCCCGTCCGCAAGCGCCCCGCCATGTACATCGGCGGCACCGACGCCAGGGGCTACCACCACCTGCTCTGGGAGATCGTCGACAACGCCGTCGACGAGGCCATCAACGGGCACGCGAAGCGGATCGAGGTGACGCTCGACGCCGATCTCCAGGGCGCCACCGTGACCGACGACGGGCGCGGGATCCCGGTGGACGTCCATCCCAGGTACAAGCGCCCCGCGCTCGAGCTCATCTTCTGCACGCTGCACGCAGGCGGGAAGTTCGCGAGCGACAACTACAAGGTCTCAGGCGGGCTCCACGGCGTCGGATCGAGCGTCGTCAACGCGCTCTCCGAGCTCGTCGAGGTCCGGGTGCTGCGCGACGGGTTCGAGCACCAGCAGACGTTCTCGCGCGGCGCGCCGACCAGCAAGCTCAAGAAGGGCGCGCCCACCCGCAAGCACGGCACGAGCATCCATTTCCGGCCCGATCCGGAGATCTTCGGGCAGGGCCGGCGCTTCGATTCCGAGACCATCCGCGAGCGCCTGGAGGCCAAGGCGTACCTCCACGGAGGGCTCGAGATCGCGTTCCGCGATCTCTCGTCCGGAGAGTCGATCGAACTCCTCCACCCGAACGGCATCGCGGACTTCTTGCCGAAGCTGGTCGCCCAGCGCGGCAAGCCGGTGACGCACCCGTCCATCTTCTACGTCGCGCGCGAGGGCGAGATCCGCCTGGAGGCCGCGCTCCAGTGGACCGAGTCGACCGACGAGTACGTGAAGTCGTACGTCAACGGCATCCCGACGCACGCGGGCGGCGCGCACGAGTCCGGCTTCAGCGGAGCGATCGTGAAGGCGGTCCGCGCGTTCATGGACGCGAAGAAGGTCCAGCCGAAGGGGGTCACGCTGACGGCCGACGACATCCGCGAGGGGATCGTGGGTGTCCTGTCCATCTACATCCAGGAGCCGCAGTTCCAGGGGCAGACAAAGGATCGACTCAACAACGCGGAGGCTGGGCCGGCGGTCGAGGGCCTGGTCCGGCCGGCGCTCGAGCAGTGGATGCTCCACAACGGCACGGCCGGCGAGTCGATCGTGGCCCGCGCGATCCTGGCGGCGCGCGCCAGGGAGGCGCGGCGCGAGGCGACCCAGCAGGTCCTGCGCAAGACGCCGGTGTCGCACCGGCTCAACCTCCCGGGGAAGCTCGCCGATTGCGCCTCGACCGATCCGAGCGAGAGCGAGCTCTTCATCGTCGAGGGCGACAGCGCAGGTGGCTCAGCCAAGCAGGGCCGGGACCGCCGGACCCAGGCGATCCTCCCGCTTCGCGGCAAGGTGCTCAACGCGGAGCAGGCCTCGACCTCGAAGGTGCTCGGCAACAAGGAGCTCCAGGACATCGTGAGCGCGCTGGGCTGCGGCTTTGGAAAGGACTTCGATGCCTCCAAGTTGCGCTACGGAAGGATTTTTCTGCTCATGGACGCCGACAGCGACGGCCAGCACATCGCGACGCTGCTGCTGACGTTCTTCTACCGGCACCTGCCCGGCCTGCTCCGCGGCGGGCACGTGTTCCTCGCGCAGCCGCCCCTCTACAGGATCGACGTCGGCAAGGAGACGCACTGGGCGCTCGACGACGCGGAGCGCGACCGGGTCCTCGCGAAGCTCCCCAAGACGGCCAAGGCGGATATCTCGCGGTTCAAGGGGCTCGGCGAGATGCCCGCGGAGGACCTCAAGGCGACCACGCTCGACATCCGACGCCGGCGCGCGCTGCGCATCGTGATCGAGGGAGAGATCGAGACCGATCGCATCCTGAACGAGCTGATGGGCAAGGACGCCCAGGCGCGCTTCCGCTTCATCATGGAGCGCGCGCCGAACGCCGAGATCGACGTCTGACATCGATCCCTCGTTCGAGAGGTCGCGGCGACTTCGCGCCTCGCGCGGACGTCGTTGGATGCGGCGCCGCGCTCCAGCATTCATCCTCCCTGACCCCCATGAGCTCGCCGCGAGGATGTCGCGATGCAGGCGACCGACATGGCGTGCACGTCGCGAAGACACAATGTGCCAACCGCGGGTGATCTCTGGCGCCTGTGCCACGTGAACGGCAGGCCACACCCCGTCGGACATCGCGAGCAGGTTGCCGGGCAATCGCGATATTTTGTGCTGCTGAATGCCGACCTACGGGAGCCGAGAGCGCTGCGTCAGCTTGCGGCCTGCTGGTTGCAATACGTCGCGCCGGTGGCCGCGATGACCGCGAGACACCGCCCTTTCACCGCTGGAGAGGTACTCGTGACGACTGCGCTTCCCATCTCGACTCCGCTCGCACCCTCCTCGTCCCACAGCATGCCGGCCGCATGTTCCCTGTCGGTTCCGAGCGGCGCGCCTGCCGCACGGCCGGCGTCGCTCCCCACGCCTGGCGTCGCTGCGCCCAGCCACGGCGCGCAGCCGCCGCGCGAGCGCGCTGCAGCGACCGGCGTCTCCCGATCCACGCCACCACTGCGCGCGGCAGCCCCGCTGCCGCGCAGTACCTCGGAGCGGATCCTGCTCGGCCGCGACCGCATCCGCAGCGCCGCGGAAGCAGGCCAGAGGATCCGTTCTTACGAGGTCGCGCTGGACCTCGATCTGTCCGAGTTTCACTTCGCACGGCTCTTCCGTGCCGCCTTCGGGTCATCGCCCCACGTCTATTACGATGAGGTGCGTGCGGAGCGCGCGCGAACGCTCCTGCATGAGGGGCTAACCGAGGGAGAGGTCGCCCGCCGCATCGGCTTCCGCAGGCCTGCAGAGCTCCGCGCCCTCCTGTCCAAGCGCGGCAGCACGCCGCCCTCGGCCGGAGAGACGGAGCCGAGCGACGCCTCTGCCGAGTGAGCTGACGGCAGAGATCGACCCTGCGGAGCGCCGGCACCGCCGCCTCCGGTGCGAGGACAAAGTGCTTACCCCCATGACACGACGATCAGAGCCTCCGGTGCGTGAGCGACGGTAGGTTCGCCCTGACCCGATCGAGGTAGGAGGGGTCGAGCATCGCCATCGCGATCCCCTCCCCTTCCGAGGCCTGAGCGATCACCTCACCCCACGGATCGATGACGCACGATTTCCCGAACGTCGCCCGCCCGCCTGGATGCTTGCCCCACTGCGCCGCAGCCACGACGTACGCCTGGGCCTCGATGGCCCGGGCGCGGAGCAGGACCAGCCAGTGGTCCTTGCCGGTGAGCAGGGTGAACGCCGCAGGGACGACGATCGCCTCTGCGCCCCCGGACGAGAGCGCGCGGTAGAGCTCCGGGAACCGGACATCGTAGCAGATCGACAGCCCGAGCTTCACGCCGTCGATCTCGGTGACGACGGGGCGCTCCCCGGCGGTCGTCGACGCCGACTCGCGGTACTTCGTTCCGTCGGCGATCTCGACGTCGAAGAGGTGAATCTTCCGGTAGCGCGCGGTGAGCCGGCCGTCGGCCCCGAAGACCGCGCAGGTGTTGTACGGCCGCGCCGGATCGTGCGCGCGTTCGGGAAAGCCGCCGGCCACGACGGTCACCCGGGCGGAGCGCGCCGCGTCAGCGAGACGCCGCGCGATCGGGCCGCCGCCAGCGTCGAGGTCCTCCGCGATGTTACGCTTCCCCTCCTCGTTGCCCATGTACGCGAAGTTCTCGGGCAGCACGACCGTCGTCGCCCCACGGCGCGCCGCCTCGACGACGAGCACCTCGACCCGCGCCAGGTTCTCGCTCACGTTCTCCTGGCTGGAGAGCTGAAGGGCCGCCCAGATCACCGGTTTCTCCATTCGGCAAGCCTACCGCACGGGGACCCGGCGTGGACCACGCGCCAACTGGAGCGCAGGGATCGTCAGATTCCTTGATCTCCGGACGCTCCCGCAGCGCCACCGGCACCTACGCCACCTGCCCCGCCGGCGCCCGCGGCCCCACCCGCACCAGCGCCACCTGCCCCAGCAGCTCCGCCGGCGCCAGCGCCACCTGCCCCGCCGGCGCCAGCAGCCCCACCGGCGCCAGCGCCACCTGCCCCGCCGGCGCCCGCGGCTCCACCGCTGCCGTCCACCTCGGCGGGCGCGGAGCACTCGAGCGGCGCGCCGGAGTAGGTGCACCTGGCGCTGCACGCGGCGCACACACAGGCGAGCACCCGCTGGAACATCCGGTGAGCGGCGCCCGCATCGTCCGGGAACACACACGCCATCTGGCAGGCTTTGTTGTGGCCGCACCCCTTGAGGCACAGGCTGATCGGCCTGCACTCAGGCTCCCCGTCGCACGCCGCGAGCTCCGCCTCGCAGCGCCCACCGCGGGACGCATGCTCGTTGAAGCAATCGCCGCAGCGCCCGGCTTCGCCGCCATAGGCCGCGAGGCACTCGCATAGGTTCGCCGGCCCCTCGTCGGCGCCCGCATCGGGCGGCGCTCCCCCCGAGGCGCCCGCGCTGGCGGAGACGCCCGCCTGAGGGCGCGGCGTCGCGAGCCGCTCGTCGGTGCAGCTCGGGAGCGACGCGAGCGCAAGCGCCGCGCCCCAGGCCATCACGCCGCAGAGGACAGCCCAGCCGTACAACCCGACAGGAGCGCGCATCGCCCTCCGCTCGATCGCCATGATGGGGACGAGCGTAGCCTGCCTCTCTCCCGCGACCGAGCCTGAGCCGCACGGCTCATGGACGTCCGCAGGATCCGCCGAGGCCGCACGGAACCCTCTCCCGGCGGCGCCCGATCGCTCCTATGCTTTCCCCGCACGTCACAAAAATTCTCATGGAAATCGCTCCCCTGTCGTTGTTGCCGCGCTCCGTGCTCGCCCTCGCCAAGGAGGTCGCGCGCGCGCTGCTCCGGCGACCTGTCGTCGGGATCGCCGCCGCCGCTCAGACCGCCGACGGCCGGTGGCTGCTCGTTCGCCGCAGTGACACCGGAACATGGGCGCTCCCGGGAGGCACCCTGGAATGGGGAGAGACGCTCCGCGACAGCATCGTGCGGGAGCTCGCCGAGGAGGCCGGCGTCACCGAGGTCGAGCTCGGGCGGGTCGTCGGCGTGTACTCGCGGCCTGATCGCGATATCCGCTTCCACGCCGTGACGGTCGTCGTCACCGCCCGGATCGCCGCGCCGACGCGCCCTCCGCAAAACCCGCTCGAGATCCGCGAGGTCAGGCTGTTCCGGGAAGACGAGCTCCCGTCCGAGCTCGCGATGGACATGGGGGATCTCTTCGCCGCCGCCCGGCGCGCCGGCGACACAGAGCTCGAGTGAGCCGAGGCAAGCGATGACGCAGGCACACCACGACGACGCCGGAGCGCGCAACGCGCTGCAGGGCGGGCTCGCGACGGATCCGAAGCACAAGGCGAGGATCGAGGAGCTCGCCGAGCGCATCGAGAAATACAGGGCGAGCTACTACGCAGGGCACCCCGAGATCTCGGACGCGGCGTTCGATGCCCTCGAGGACGAGCTCCGCGCCCTCGATCCGGCGCACCCGGTGCTCGCCCGGGTCGGCTCGGCCTCCCTGATCACCGAGTGGGAGAAGGCGCGGCACGAGATCCCGATGGGCTCGCTCAACAAGGTCGTCTCCGAGGACGAGCTCCTGGGCTGGGTCGCCCGGTGCGACGAGATCCTCGTGAAGGACGGGCACGGCGACGGCGGCACGGGCGCCGCGCCGCCGGCACCGGGCTCCATCTCGAGCGTCGCGGCTGACCTCTTCGTGGCGGAGAAGCTCGACGGCATCTCCATCGAGGTCATCTACAAGGGCGGCAAGCTCGTCGACGCCATCACCCGCGGCGACGGCGAGTGGGGCGAGCGGATCACCGCGAACGTCGCGCGAATGAAGGGGATCCCCTCGCGGATCCGGGAGAAGGGCCGGCTGTCCGTGCGCGGAGAGATCATCCTTCGCCTCTCGGACATGAAGCGCCACTTCCCCGGCGTCACCAGCCCGCGCAACATGGCCGCGGGCGCGGCCAAGCGGTTCGACGGCCAGGGGGCGGAGCACTGCACCGTGCTCTTCTACGATGTCGCCGATCACCTCGAGATCCCGACGTGCCGGGCGCGCTTCGCCTGGCTGCGCGAGCTCGGCTTCGCGACGCCGCAGACCGCGCACGGCAGCGTCGAGGACGTCGTGAAGCTCTACCGGCGCTACTCGAGCGAGCTCCGCGCGAGCCTCGACTACGAGATCGACGGGCTCGTCGTCTACGTGGACTCGCTCCACCTCCAGGGCCTGCTCGGCGACGTCAACCGCCGGCCGCGCGGTGCGGTCGCCTTCAAGTTCGCGTCGCCCGCCAAGGTGACGACGGTCGTGGCGATCCAGTGGGACACCGGGCCGAGCGGCCGGGTCACCCCGGTGGCGATCGTCGAGCCGGTGGAGCTCGCCGGCGCCAACGTCCGGCGCGCTTCCCTGCACAACTCGGCCAACGTGCGGAGCCTCGGCATCGGGGTGGGCGACGAGGTGCTGGTCTCGCGCCGCAACGACGTGATCCCGTACGTCGAGGAGGTCGTCGAGAAGCGCGGCCCCGCCGCCGTTCCTCCATCGGTCTGTCCGGTCTGCAGCGCGCCGCTCGTCGTCGAGGGAGAGTACCTCCTCTGCCGGAACGCCGCGTGCCGCGCGCTCATCGAGGGGCGCATCCACAACTGGATCGACGCCGTCGGCGCGCTGGAGTGGGGCGACAAGCTGATCGAGCAGGTGGTGGCCGCGGGCCTCGTGCGAGAGCCGCTCGACCTCTACAAGCTCACGGTCAAGAGCATCGCCGACCTCGATCGGCGCGGCGAGAAGAGCGCGACGAAGTGCCTGGAGCAGCTGAAGAGCCGCCTCCCGCTCGCGCTGCCGGTGTTCCTCGCGGCGCTCGGCATCGAGGGGTTCGCGATCCAGACCGCGCGGCTGCTCGTGTCGGCGGGGTACACGACGATCGAGAAGCTGCTCGCCGCCGGCGAGGACGAGCTCGCCGGCATCCCGGGCCTCGGCGCGATCAAGGCCGCGAGCATCGTTCGAGGGCTGCGCGCCCGCAGCGACGAGATCGCGCGGCTGCTCGCCGCCGGCATCGTGCCGGTCGCGCCCGAGGCCGAAGGCCCGCTCGCCGGACTGACGTTCTGCTTCACCGGCGCGGGCGCGCGTCCCCGCGGCGAGCTCACCCACCTCGTCGAGTCGAACGGCGGCCGGGTGCTGAACAGCGTCACGAAGGAGCTCAACTACCTCGTCATCGCCGACGTGGCGTCCACGTCGAGCAAGGCGGTGAAGGCGCGCAAGTACGGTACGAAGCTCATCACCGAGGACGATCTCGACAAGCTCATCGCCGAGCGCCGCGGCGGCTGACCGAGGCGAGCCGCGACCTCGACCCGCCGGCCCCTACCAGGTGATGTCCTGGTCCTCCGTGACGCCGAGGACGTCACGGAGCTCGAGGAGCCGCCCGTCCGGGAGGCGGATCGTGCCCGAGTAGAGGCCGATCGGCTGCATGAACTCCGACGCGAGCAAGCCGAGGTTCGTGTGGTTCGAGTGCGCCGCGCCGGGGACGAAGCGTAGATCCACGGCGCCGTCCGCGGTCCGGACGCGCCACGGGTCGAGCGGCCGCGCCGCGTCGAAGGTGAACCGGCCTTCGGCGAGCGGGATGAGCTCGCCGTCGATCCAGATCGCGCACTCGGCGTCGCCGACGAAGCCTTCGCCCAGGTTCAGGCCGACGCGCTCGCCGCTCTCCGCGCGCCCCAGCGCGAGGGCCCAGCGCCAGGTCGTGCGGCGCCGCAGGAGGCCGCCCGTGTAGTCGTAGCTGGCGATCGCTCCGTCGAGGGAGATGCGGCGACCGAGCACCGACGCCTCGCCTTCGACGCCGAGGAGCAGGCGCTTCTCGGTGGTGATCAGGAAGCCATCCGAGGCCTGCGCGATCGCCGAGAGCGCCGGCGGGGCCGCGCGGCTGTCGAGCCGCGCCTCGAGCTCGACGCCGCGGAGCGCGGCGGTCACCGCGGTCGTCGCGTCCGTGCGCGGCCGCTCGATCCGGACGCGCGCGCGGGGGAGCCACGCCCGCGCGGAGCGGCCTTCGTCGCTCGCGTCGCCCACGCTCACCGCGAAGGGCGGCCCGAACGTCGCGCGGTCCACGAGCAATCGCCGGCCTGCCTTGTCGAAGACGACGCTGAACGCGATCGACAGGTAGCCGAGGTGCACGACCGCGACGGCGACGAAGACCTCATCGGACGCGATCGCCACGTAAACCCATCGCTTGTGCTTGAGCAGCCGATCGAGCCTGCGCGGCGCGAGGAGCGCCGGGTCGACGCGCGGGAGATCGCCCCGGTAGGACCCGACGCGCGCCGCTCCCGTGCTCGGGTCGAGGATCGTATCGGGCGGCGTGGTGAGCTCGCGCATCTGACGAGAGTAGCGGCGACGTGGTCGCCGCCCAAGGCGAGCGACGCCGGAAACCTGACATCGTTAGAGTTGTGCGAATCGCGCGATATCGCGTGATTGCGCCGAGCGCTCTCCTCCGCGGCCATCTGGCTCACGCCGCGGCGGAGAGCAGCGGCGCCGGAGCCTGCGCGCCCTCGGCTCCGCCGCTAGACTCGCGTCATGATCGACGCCATCGCCACGCCCCCGAGCCCCCTGAACGAGCCCGTCCTCACGTACGCGCCTGGCAGCCCGGAGCGCGCGGCCCTCAAGGCGGAGCTCGACCGCCGGGCGCGGGAGACGATCGAGATCCCGATGGTCATCGACGGGGAGGCGATCCGGACCGGCGCGCTCGACGAGGTCCGCGCGCCGCACCGTCGCGACCTCCTCCTCGCCCGCGCCCATCAAGGCGGCGCCGAGCACGTCGCGCGCGCGATCGAGGCCGCCCGGCGGGCGCACCCGGCCTGGTCGAGGACGCCGTGGACCGAGCGCGCCGCCGTGTTCCTCAAGGCCGCCGAGCTGCTCGCGACCCGGTACCGCCCCACGATCAACGCGGCGACGATGCTCGGGCAGAGCAAGACGGCGTACCAGGCGGAGATCGACTCGGCCTGCGAGCTCATCGACTTCTTCCGCTACAACGTCCACTTCGCGCACCGGATCGCGGCGGAGCAGCCGGCGAGCGCGCCCGGCATCTGGAACCTCGCGGAGCCTCGCCCGCTGGAGGGCTTCGTCTTCGCGGCGACGCCGTTCAACTTCACCGCGATCGCGGGCAACCTGTGCGCGGCCCCGGCGCTGATGGGCAACACGGTGGTCTGGAAGCCGTCCGCGAACGCGCTGTACTCCGCGCACTTCGTGATGGATCTGTTGATCGAGGCGGGCCTCCCGCGCGGCGTCATCAACCTCGTCATGGGCCCGCCCGAGCTCGTCTCGAACGCGTGCCTCGATCATCCGGACTTCGCCGGCATCCACTTCACCGGCTCGACCGCGGTCTTCCAGTCGATCTGGCGCCGCATCGGGGAGAACATCGGGCGCTACCGCAGCTACCCGCGGATCGTGGGCGAGACCGGCGGGAAGGACTTCGTCTTCGCGCACGCGAGCGCCGACGTCGACGCGCTCGCGGTGGCGCTCGTCCGGGGCGCCTACGAATTCCAGGGGCAGAAGTGCTCGGCCGCGTCGCGCGCGTACATCCCCCGCTCGCTCTGGCCGGCCCTCAAGGACCGGCTCGTGGGCCACATCCGGGCGATCCGCGTGGGGGACGTCGCCGACTTCCGCAACTTCATGGGCGCGGTGATCGACGAACGAGCGCACGCCCGGCTCACGGGGCGGATCGCCGCGGCGAAGTCGGACGCGGCGTGCTCGATCGTGTGCGGCGGCGGCGCGCGCGCGCACGACGGGAGCGACGGCTGGTTCGTCGAGCCGACGCTGATCGAGACCACGGATCCGCGCCACCCGCTGATGGCGGAGGAGCTGTTCGGGCCGGTGCTCACGGTCTGGGTCTACCCCGACGGCGAGGAGCACAGGGCGCTCGCGCTCTGCGACGAGACGTCGCCGTATGGCCTGACCGGCGCCGTGTTCGCGCGGGATCGGGCGTTCATCGAGGCGGCGAGCGACGCGCTCCGCTTCGCCGCGGGCAATTTCTACATCAACGACAAGCCGACCGGCGCCGTCGTCGGGCAGCAGCCGTTCGGCGGCGCGCGCGCCTCCGGCACGAACGACAAGGCGGGCAGCCTGTTCAACCTGCTCCGCTGGGTCTCCCCGCGGGTCGTGAAGGAGACGTTCGCCCCGCCGCGCGCGGTCGCCTATCCGTTCATGGCGGCCGAGTAGGAAGCGCGCCCCGCGCCGGAGAGGGGGCGGGCCTCGTCGATCAATCCTCCGGCGAGTAGTCGCAGACGCCACCCGCGAGATCGGCGCAGGACCGGTCCTCCTCCTCGTAACACTCGGCCGTGCGCTCGATGGCCGTGGCATAGGACGCGCGGTCGGACAGCTCGAGGCACAGCGCGACGCACGTGTCCTTTCCAGGGCTGTCGGTCTGGCACTCGGCGTTCTTGGTGCAGACCACCTCGCACGCGTCGATGTCCGACGAGCATCCAGGGGTGGGAGCGAAGAGCAGCAGGGCCAGGACGAGCGCGGGACGGGGCATGGCGAAAGCTCCAGCGGCCATCGGAGCACGCGGCCGAGCCGGCGGCGAGAGGCGAGCAGGGGGCGGCCGCGCGGCGCCGGCTCGCCCCTGCCCCGGATCCCTGCTGGAAGCGCGCGCCGCCAGAGGCGCATCGAGCTGGTGAGCCCCCCCGCGAACTCCGTGTTCCGCCCGAGTCGTCAAGCGCACCAACGAAGTTGGGGTCTCTTCTCAGGGAGTCATGCCCGGAGCCATTGCCATCCGACGCGCTAACCACCGAGCTCTACAGGCCGATCCGACCTCGGCCATTCGGCTGTGGAGCAGCACCCGGCCATTACGTATGCTCCAGATCTCCGCCCGTCAAAAGCGTGCGCTCCCATGGCGCGCAGGACGAGCAGAAGCGTAGGTGTATATTTCCCACGCCGCTACACCAGGAGTCGCTGTGGGATAGCAAACGTTGGAGGTGCCATGAAGTCGATGCATTTTCTGGGTTTCTTCGTGCTCAGCACGATCGCTGCGACCGCCGCAGGCTGCGGCGGAGACGACGAGGGCGACGGAGGCGGCGGCGGCGAGGGAGGAGCCGGAAGCACCGCGACGTCCTCCGCGACCACCGGCCCCGCCGCCGGCAGCACCTCCACGGGCTCAGGCGAGGTGGACGACGGGAACGACAGCCCCGAAGAAGCGGAGCCGATCCAACCCGAGGACGGTTGGCTCGAGGGGACGCTCGATCCGCTGGAAGAGGACGCTGACTACTACAGCTTCACCGGAGCCAAGGGGCAGCCGGTGTACATCCTGAGCGACGCGAGGCCTTCGGATGACGAGAGGGATCCGACATACCCAGATACCGTCATCACGCTGCTCGACGCCGACGGGAACCAGCTCGCGCAGAACGACGACCCGGCCCTGGGCTTCACCAATGACAGCGAGCTGCTCACCGTCCTGCCAGCAGACGGCGAATACTTCATCGTCGTCCAGGATTGCAACGCCGCCTTCCCGCAGTTCGCCTTCCCGAACGGCTGCTTCGACCCCGCCGAGGTCGTGAGCTTCGACTACGGGGTGGCGCTCCTCTCGCTCGATCCGGCGGAGAGCGATACCGACAGCCTCATCGGCGACATCGAGCCCAACAATGACGCCGAGCAGGCCGTGCAGCTGCACTATGAGCTGAACAACGACGAGTCGGGCTACTTCACCACCTTCGCGTTCGGCAGCTTCGAGAACGCGACCGACGTCGACGTGTATTCGTTCACCCCGCCGGAGACCCCGGCGGTCGACAACGTCATCCTCGCCCAGCTGATCGCCGACCAGCCGACAGGGATCGAGGGCAACGGCTCGACGGTGAACGTCAGCGAGATCGCCGTGTTCGCTTCGACCGATCTGACCAACGCGTACGCGAAGGTGGACCCGACGAAGGGCGGCGATATCGCCCTCCCGGTGGAAGCCGGGCAAGAGTACTTCGTCTTCGTCAAGCGCCCTGCGGGAGAGGCAGGAAAGAACGACTTTTACATCCTGCTGCACAACCGCATGAGCTCCGATCCCCTCGAGGCCGAGGAGGAGACCAACGGTGTCGTGGAGACGCCGGAAGGCGGCCTGGTCTCCTTCGCCAACGGGGGAGGCGGCGTCAGCTACGCGATCGAGGGCCAGCTCGCCGACGGAGAGACCGCCGACGTCGACATCTATGCGGTCCCCCTCGACGACGTGGAAGAGGGCTGGACGTTCTCGGTCGTCTGCGAAGCGCAGCGCAACGGGTCTGGGGTCCGCGAGCTCAGCGCCGAGGTGCTGAACGGAGACGGCACATCGATCGACGCCGCCACCTACTCGGCCACGGAGACCGAGGACGAAAACCTGTACGTCGAGCGGGTCACGATCCCGGAGGCCCCAGCGGACAACCGGCTGCTCGTCAGGGTGTCGGCCGGAACGCCCGCCGCCGACGTGACGAGCCGAGGATACAACTGCCTCTTCGCCTACCTGCCGCCGGAGACCGAGTGAGGGTCTGAATCACCTCATGGCGTGAGCGCCCGTCTCCCGGGCGCTCGCCGCCGGGTGCTCCAGAGCACGCGGCGCCGGACCGCCCTCGAAGGCCGGCGCTGCGCGCTCCGTCGTCGGCACGCCGGGCGCGCAGATCGCCGGCGGCTCTCCCCGGGCCTCCCCGCTCCCCGTGGTATAGCCCGACCGACATGAAGGTCGGCACCACACCCGCGCGCTCAGGGCTCCTCTCGCTTCTCCTGCTCGTCGCCTGCAACGCTGGCCCCCAGACCGGCGGGGTCTCCTCGCCGGCCACGGCCGGCAGCGCCGCGCCGCAGGGGGCGACGTCGACGCCGGCGACGACCGCGCCGTCCGAGGCGCCGCCGCGCGCCGAGTTCGATCCCGTGGCGCAGGGGCTCACCGTGGAGGGCGTGAAGCAGCTCTGCGACGAGCACCTGCGCGCCGCGGAGGGGCACCTCGATGCGATCAGGGCGCTCCGGGGCGCGCCGCCGGAGAAGCTCACCTACGCCGCGACGCTCGGGCGGTTCGACGACGCCGCGCTCGAGGTGAACAGCGCGGGCGAGTTCCCGTACTTGATGGGGGTCGCGCACCCGGACGCGGCGGTGCGAGAGGCCGCGAGGCTCTGCGAGCCGAAGGTCGACAGGTTCACGACCGCGATGTGGCTGGACGCCGATCTCGCCGCCGTCATCGAGGCGTACGCCGAGAAAGGCGACGCGCGCGAGGCGTTGAACGGTGAGCGCGCCCGGCTGCTCTCCGACGTCCTCCGCGACTTCCGCCGCAACGGGCTGTCGCTGCCGGTAGACCGACAGCAGCGCCTCCGCGATGTGAACGAGCAGATCACCCGCATCGGGCAGGAGTTCATGTCGAACCTGTCCGCGTCGACCGCATCGATCGAGATCGCGCCCGCCGCCCTCCAGGGGCTGCCCAAGGAGTACGTCGCGAAGCACGCGCCCAAGGCGAACGGCAAGGTCGAGATCACCACCGACTACCCCGACTTCTTCCCGTTCGTCACCTACGCCAAGGACCGCAAGGCCGCGCTCGATCTCTACGTCCTGTTCACCAACCGCGGCGGCGAGAAGAACGTGAAGCTCGTCGATCGCCTCCTCGCGCTCCGCTCCGAGAAGGCGAAGATGCTCGGCTACAAGAGCTGGGCGGACTACGCCATCGAGCCGCGGATGGCCAAGACGAGCGGCGCCGTGCGCGGCTTCCTTGACCAGGTCAGGACCGCGCTGAAAGAGCCCGCCAAGGCCGAGTTCTCCGCGCTGATGAAGGAGCACGTGCGGCTCGGAGGCAAGCCGACCGACAAGCTCCCCCCCTCCGATCGCTACTTCCTCGAGGACCGGGTCCGCGCGTCCACGTACCAGTTCGACTCGCAGGCGCTCTCGGATTACCTCGAGCTCGGCGCGGTGAAGCAGGGGCTCATGGACATCACCGCGAAGATGTACGCCCTCGAGTACAAGGAGGTCCCCGCGAAGGCGTGGCACCCCGACGTGACCGCGTACGAGGTGCGCTCCGAGGGCAAGCTGATCGGCAAGTTCTACCTCGACCTCTACAGCAGGCCCGACAAGTACAAACACGCGGCGATGTTCACCGTGCGGACCGCGAAGCTGCTCGACGACGGGTCGTGGCAGAGCCCCGTGGCGGCGCTCGAGTGCAACTTCCCGAAGCCTGGGGCGCAGCCGGCGCTGATGTCCCACGAGGACGTGGTGACGTTCTTCCACGAGTTCGGGCACGTGCTGCACCACCTCCTGACGCGCTCGGAGCTGGCCTCCTATTCAGGGACCGCGACGGTGCGCGACTTCGTCGAGGCGCCGAGCCAGATGTTCGAGGAGTGGGCGTGGTCGCGCGAGGTGCTCGATCTGTTCGCGAAGCACCACGCGACCGGCGAGAAGATCCCGGACGCCCTCTTCCAGGCGATGACCCGCGCGCGAGGCTTCGGTCGAGCGCTCGCGACGCAGCGGCAGCTCACCCTCGCGTCGATCGATCTGGAGCTCCACACCCGCGATCCGGGCTTCGACGCGACCGTGGTCGTGGAGCAGGCGCAGCGCGCGAACGAGTCCTTCGCCTTCGTGAAGGGGACGCACCTGCAGTCGAGCTTCGGGCACCTCATCACCTACGACGCGGGCTACTACGGCTACCAGTGGGCGCTGTCGCTCTCGCGCGACGTGCTCACCCGCTTCAAGCAGGAAGGCCTGCTGAACCCCGCCGTCGCGCGCGCCTTCCGCGACGAGGTGCTCGCGAAGGGCGGCGGCGTCGAGGCGGGAGCGCTCGTCACCCGCTTCCTCGGCCGCCCGCCGAGCCACGACGCGTACCTCGCTTACCTCCGGGGCAAGGAGTGAACGGGCCGGCCGCTGCGCGGCCAGCGCTCGGAGGCGACAAGACGTGCGCCGAGCGCTCGACCGCGCAGCGGCGCAGGGTCCAGCCATCCCTGGCCGGACCCCTGACGGGAAAGCTCAGGGCTCGATCGCGACGCCGAGCTCCTCGCGCAAGGCGTGGTAGGCGTCCGAGACCGTGAACGAGAGGAGATCGCCGATCTTCTCCTCGGCCGTCAGCACGCCCGGCGCGTCCCCCCGCGAGAGCGACGACGCCGCCACCGAGAGATCGCCGGTCAGCAGATAGCCGACCCGGGCAGCGCACCGCTCGACCGATCCCACCCAGTGCGCGAGATCGAGCGGCGCGCGGATCTCGTAGAGCTCGAACACCGCGGCCTCCAGGGCGTCACGCTCGCTCTCCGTCAGGTGCTCGTCGAGGAGGGGCACCAGCGCGAGCACCGCGCCCTCGAGGTCGGCGGGGACGAGCTCCGACGGCCGCGCCACCTTCACTGCTGCGGCCAGACAGACGCCGAGCTCCTCGAGCGACGGGAAATGCAGCAGCAGCCGGTGCGGGCCGACGTGGTACGCGACGTGGCTGCCCACCAGGAACGCGAGCTCGGCCGCCGTCCTCCCGCGGAGCGCCTCGCCACCGACGAGGACGCTCGGCTCCTCGACCGGCACCGCGGCGACCGCGATCGGCGCGTCCTTGCGGAGGTAGACCGCCGGCGCGGCGATCCCGAGACACCGGCTCGCCCACGAGAACAGGCGAACCACGCCCGCCGCGTTCCGCTCCGCGTCGGCGCGCGCGGCCGGATCGAGCTGGGGAACCCGCTTCTCCCGCGCGCGCTGGGCGAACCGCGCGCGGATCGCCGCGCCGGCGACCGACGCGAGGACCTCCTCGAGCGCGCGATCGCGATCGCCCGCGCGCAGGAGGTCCCACGTCGCGACGCTCAGCCCGCGCGCAGGCTGGACGAGGCCCGCCGGGCGGTGCTCCTCGAAGATGAAGCGCTCCCGCGCCTCGGCCGCGCCGAGGTAGACAGCCACGCTCGCCGCGGACCACGCCTGGTCGACCCACCTCAGCTTCTGGAACGTGTCGAACAGGTCGTGAAACACCTGGACGTTGCCGGGATCGAGCACCGCCGCGGCCTGGAGGTGCGCGGCGGCGCGCTCGAGCCGGCCGGCGGTCCGCGCGAGCGACGCCGCGCTGAGCCGCCCCGGGACGTCGTCCGGTCGCTCGTCCACCGCGCCCTCGAACGCCTCCAGCGCGGAGCTGGGATCCTCGAGGTGATCGCGGAAGAGCATGCCGAGGCGGCGGCAGAGCTCCCAGGTGACGTCGCTCCGGACGCGCAGGTCGGCGATGCGATGCGCCCGCTCGAGCATCCGCCGGTACGCGAGCTCAAGCTCGCCCCATTCCTGCCGCGCCGAGAGGAGGATCGCGATGAGAGAGAGCGGATCGAGGAACGTGGGATCTGCGTCCAGCGCGCGCTCGAGCAGCTCGATCCCGTCCCGCTCCCGCGTGACCTCGGTCAAGGTCGCGCGGGCCTCGCCCTGCATCGCGGTGCGCGCGAGCTCCAGGAGCGCGACCGCCCGCTCCCTGGGCTCCTCCATCCGCTCGATGAGGCAGCGGCGCGCCTCGATCGACGCCTCGACGTCGCCCGCGGCCTGGTAGAGCCGGCCCAGGCCGCGCAAGACCGCGGGGTCGTCGGGGCGGAGCTCCCGCGCCCGCTCGAGGAGCTCCAGCGCGCGCGCCGGCTCCCCGACGATGCTCTCCCAGCGCTCTGCGAACTGGACGAGGAGCCCGAAGCGATCGCCGTCCCCCTCGACGCGTGTGAGCAGCCGCTCCTCCGCGATGCGCAGCCGGACGAAATCGCGCCCGGCGAGGTGGAGCTCGACCAGGGCTTCGAGCGCGGGCCGGTGCTCCGGCGCGAGCGCGAGCGCCTTGTCGAAGCTCTCGATCGCCTCGCGGTGCCGCTCCTGGCGCCACCTGGTCTGTGCGATGCGCAGATGCACCTCCGCGCGGGCGTCCCGGTGCGCGACGCCGACGAGCGCGAGCGCCTTCTTGTACGCCGTGAGCGCGCCCTCCAGGTCCGCGGCGGCGGCGAGCATGTCGCCAGCCGCGAGGTACTGCGCGACCGGATCGTCCGGCGCCGGCGCCGGCGTGGTGGCGGCGTCCCGCTCGTCCGCGACGACCAGCTGCGCTGCCTCGGGCCTCTCCGCCGGAGGCGCGCCCGGAGCGCCGCCGCGCGGGACGAGCACCGACAAGGAGCCCCGCCCGCCCGTCCGCGCGAAGCACGGGATGGCGCTGGCGAGCTCGGCGTTCCCCTCCACGCGGCGGAAGATCGCCTCCGCGGTGAGGCCCCGCTCCGGCTCGGCCTCGTCGAGGTGCTCGACGAAGGCGCGGGTGAGCACCGACGGCAGATCCGCGTCGAGCGAGCCGATCGGGTGGGCCGCGACGAGGAGCTCGACCCCCGTCACGGAAGACGCCACCGCCTGCTCCGCGGCGGCGACGACGGCGCGCGAGGTCGCCCCGGGGCCGTGATGGCACTCCAGGACGAAGAGCACCTCGCCGCGCGCGCGATCGCGGAACACCGCGGCGATGTCGCCCAGCGCGTCGCCCAGGCCGGGGTTCTCGGGGTCGAGGCAGAGGAAGAGCTCCCCGTCCGGCGACAGCGCGACCGCGCTGGAGGCGTAGAAGAGGAACAGGGTGGATGCATCGTCGCGCGCGGCGTCCTCCGCGTCGACCAGGGTCCTCCGCGTCGCAACGACCTCGTCGAACAGCGCGTCGAGCTGCTCCGCGAGATCCCGGGCGGGATCGACGTCGATCACCCGGAAGCCCGCATCGTCCAGCGAGAGGCGGGCCCGGATGAGATCTCCGTCGAGCGAGCCGGGCGCCGGCCGCTGATCGCGGTGCAAGCTGGGCGTGGCGACGATGGCCAAGCGCATCAGGGCGCCCTCTTCTCGTTGCGTACGCGCATGCAGGCGAGCAATCTACCCAGGGCCGCGCCCGAAGCGAAGCGGGTTGCCACGCTGCGCCGCACCACGCCGCAGCGTGAGGTCCCCCGCACGAGAGATCAGCCGGCAGAGAACAGGCATGAGCGAAGGCAGGCGTCGTTGGTGGACGGAAGCACCCCGCAGCGCACGAGCAGCTCGCGCCGCGTCAGCCGCGTCAGCCGCGTCAATTGCGCTCGCGGCCGCCCTCGCGGCCGGCTGCGGGAGCGTGTGCGACGAGGCGACCGAGCACACCGAGGAGTGCGGCTTCCACGGCAGCGGCATCTCCGCCGAGGCGTCGTGCGACGGCCGCGTCCGGTGCGCGTCGGCGTGCGCGGCGGAGGCTCCCTGCGGCGCGTTCGATGGCACCGACGCGGCCGCGCTCGATCGGTACCAGCGCTGCCTCGAAGCTTGCTGAGCCCGCCGCGGCGCTCAGCGGGCGGCCCGGACGAGCGCGGCGCCGTCCGGCGGCCGGTCGTCGTCCGGGCCGAGGCACAGCAAGGACAGCTCCTTCCAGGGAGCGAGCCCCTCGCCACCGAGCGGCTCGAGGTGGACGAGGACGTCCTCCAGCATGCGACCGAAGCCGTAGACGTCATCGCGGGGATCGCTCGCCCGCCCGGCGAGCCGCTCCGGTGAGACGTACCCTGGGCTGCCGCCGGCGGACGGCGCGCCACGCGGCCTGGCCAGCCCGAAGTCGGTGAGCACGGGCTCGCCGAGGTTGCGCAGGAGCACGTTGGCCGGCTTCACGTCCGCGTGGACGTAGCCGCGCTCATGGATTCGGGCGAGCGCGCGCGCGAGCGGACGCGCCCACCGCGCGATCGGCGCGAGCGCCGCCGCGTCGCCGGCGCGGAGCACGTCTCTCACCGACCCCCGCGCGATCCACTCGAGCGCGATCCACCCCTCCTCGGGGTCCGCGTCGAAGACCCGCACGACGCCGGGGCCCCCGAGCGCCGCGGCGAGCCGCACCTCGCGGGTGAGGTGCGCCCGGTCGCCGCCCCGCCCGTGGTAGACCTTGAACCCGATGCGCCGACCGAGCACCTCGTCCTCGGCCTCGTAGACCGCGCCGGCGCCGCCGCGCGCCACCTCCCGGAGCAGGCGGAACGGGCTCTTGCCCGCCGAGGGCGCGACCACGGTCGCGTCCTCCAGGCGAGCGACCGCGGCGGGCCGATCCGCGCCGAGCGCCGCCCGCCAGCGCTGGTGACGCTCGCGCGCGCCTGGCGCGCCGATCTCCCGGACGAGCACGCGCTCGATCGTGCCGACCGCGCGCGGGAGCTGCCCCAGCGAGGCGTAGAGATCGGCCGCGAGGACGAGGCCTTCGGTCGAGGACACCGGCTGCGCGCGCGACGCGCCCCCGCGCTCGCGCGACGCGGCGCCCTCCAGCACGGCGAGCGCGCCCTGCTCGTCGCCCCGGGCCGCGAGCAGATCCGCGCAGGCCACGCGGATCGGATCGGGCAGCACCCGCTCCTCCATCGCCGCGACGAGGTGCGCCACGGCCTCGGCCTCCCGGAGCGTCCCGCGCGCCCGCCGGAGCACGGCGATGACCTCGTCCGTCGAGGGCCCCTCCCGCGTGCCGGAGCTCCGCAGGCGCGCGATGTCGTCGCCTCCGCCTTCACGCGACGCGCGCACATGCGCCTGGGGCCGCTCCGCTCGCGCAGGATGCGCGCTGCCCCCGACGTCCACCCCGCCCGGCCCGGCGCCGCCGCGCGCGTCCGCCGGCGCACCGCCGTCCGCCGCGGCGCCGCCGAGGCGCTCCTTGATCCGCCGCCACAGGCTCACGCCGCGCCGCCCTCGGCGCCGCCGCGCCGGATCGACGGAGCCTCGCCCGCGGGGGGTAGCCGGAAGACCGCCGTCCCCCCGCGCGCCGAGGCGATCGCGTCGCCCGCGCAGAGCTCGACCGACGGCGCGAGCTGGTAGTCGCCGAGGAACGGCGGCGGCGCCCCCGGCGGCGTCTTCAGCGCGACGAACGCCGAGGCCCCCGCCCGATCGACGCGGATCCGCCAGGGACCGACCGGCAGATCGCCGAGCGGCGCCGTGAAGCGATCGCCCGCGATCTCCACCACGCACCCCTCCCCGGTCCGCGGCGTGATCGCGCACGGCACCTCCCCGCCCAGCAGGAGCTGCACGCCGCGGCCGACGGGCAGCGGCCCCGTGAGCCGCGCGCCCGCCAGCGTCGTGCCGTTGCGCGTCCCGAGATCCTCGACCTCGACGCCGGACGGGCCGCGCCGGATCCGCACGTGCGTCCTGCTGACGGCGCGGGACGCGACGACGATGGTCGCCTCGCCGCGACCGATCGTGACCTCGTCGCCGAGCGCGCACCGCAGGAGGGCGCCGCCGAGCTCGAGCGACAGGATCGGCCCCGAGAGGAGCCGCGCGCGGATCGCGCGCAGGGCGTCGGCCACTTGCTCGCCGCCGCGGTTCCCCGCGATCCAGGCCTCGGCCACCGCGATCGCCTCGCGGCGCTCCGCCATCCGGTCGAGATCCGCGATCGACCGCAGGACCGCGGCGAGCTCTCGCTGGTCCCTCTCGACGGTCATCGAGGAGCGGAGCCGCTCCTCGAGCCGCTCGATCGCGCCCGCCGCGGCCAGCACCCGCGTCTCCGACTCGGTGTCGCCCACCAGGGCGTACGCGTCGGCCGCGCGCTCGAGCTCGCCCGCCTCCTCGAGCTCGCGCGCGACCGCCAGCGCCTCGCTCCGCATCACGCTCGCGCCCCGCGCGCGCACCAGATCGAACGCGAGCAGCGCCTTGCGCCCGAGCGCCGAGCGCTTGAGCTCCGGGCTCTCCGCCATGCGGGACGCCGACGCGCAGAAGGCGATCCGCTTCTCGACGCTGCGCTCGGCGTCCGCCCGGAGGAGGAGGACCCGGGCCGCGTCGTCCGGCATCCCGGCGTCGAGGTACAGCTCGACCGCCCCCGCGAGATCGCCGGCGAGCTCCTTGGCCTCGGCCGCCCTGCGTCGGCTGTCCCCCCGCCTGAGCCCGAACCACTCAAAGAGACTCACGCAGCGCCATCCTCGCCACCATCCGACATCCTACCCTTGATGCGCGCCGGCCCCAACCGCCAGCGTTGACTCCCTCCCTCGTCACCCGCAGGATTTGCGGCCTCGATGTCGACAACGAACCGCCTCGGCGAACTGCTCGTCCGCGAAAAGCTCATCAGCCTCCAGCAGCTCAGGCAAGCCCAAGAGGAGCAGCGCAAGACAGGTCAGAACCTCGGGTACGCGCTCGCCAAGCTCGGGTACATCTCCGACGGAGAGATCACGAGCTTCCTCTCGACGCAGTACCGCGTCCCGGCCGTCGCCCTCGACGAGTACGAGATCGACGCGGAGGTCTCGCGCCTCGTCTCGCGGGACGTCTGCGAGAAGCACAAGATCATCCCCATCTCCAGGTCGGGGACGGCGCTCGTCGTGGCGATGGCCGATCCGACGAACCTCCACGCGATCGACGACATCAAGTTCCTCACGGGCTTCAACGTGGAGCCCGTCGTCGCGTCCGAGACCGGCATCACGGAGGCGATCGAGCGCGCCTACAACGTCGGGCCCTCCTACGACGAGGTGCTGAGCGAGTTCGGGGAGGAGGAGGTCGGCTTCCAGGTCGAGGCCGACGACGTGAACGTCCTCGAGCTGGAGAAGGCCGCCGAGGGCGCGCCCGTGGTCCGGCTCGTCAACGCGATCCTCCTGAACGCCATCAAGAAGGGCGCGAGCGACATCCACGTCGAGCCGTACGAGAAGAAGCTCCGCGTGCGCTACCGCATCGACGGCGTGCTGATGGAGGAAATGCAGCCGCCGATCAAGCTGAAGAACGCGATCTCGAGCCGCCTCAAGATCATGAGCTCGCTCGACATCGCCGAGCGGAGGCTCCCGCAGGACGGCCGCATCAAGCTGAAGATGGGCAGGGGCCGGGAGATGGACTTCCGCGTCTCGGTGCTCCCGACGCTCTGGGGCGAGAAGATCGTCCTCCGTCTCCTCGACAAGTCGAACCTGCAGCTCGACATGGCGAAGCTCGGCTTCGATCCGAAGCCGCTCGCCGACTTCAAGTGGGCGATCGGCCAGCCGTGGGGCATGGTCCTCGTCACCGGCCCGACCGGCTCCGGCAAGACGACGACGCTCTACTCGGCGCTGTCGGAGCTCAACCAGATCGGCTCGAACATCAGCACCGCCGAGGACCCTGTCGAGTACAACCTGCACGGCATCAACCAGGTGCAGATGCACGACGACATCGGCCTGAACTTCGCGATGTCGCTGCGGTCGTTCCTCCGGCAGGACCCGGACATCATCATGGTCGGCGAGATCCGCGACTTCGAGACGGCCGAGATCGCCGTCAAGGCCGCGCTCACCGGCCACCTCGTGCTCTCGACGCTGCACACGAACGACGCGCCGTCGACGATCTCGCGCCTCCTCAACATGGGCGTGGAGCCGTTCCTCATCACCGCCAGCGTGAACCTCGTGCTGGCCCAGCGCCTCGCGCGCAAGATCTGCCCCGACTGCCGCGTCCCGCTGAAGGTCGACGCGAGGGTGCTCCTCGACTTCGGCTTCACCGAGCAGCAGGTGGCGCGCGCGGAGCTCGTCCGCGGCGCGGGCTGCAAGACCTGCAACGGCTCGGGCTACAAGGGCCGCGTCGCGCTCTACGAGGTCATGCGCTTCACCGACGCGCTGAAGGAGATGGTCCTCCAGGGCGCGTCCACGGCCGAGCTCAAGGCCGCCGCGATCAAGGGCGGGATGCTGACCCTCCGGATGAGCGGGATCGAGAAGGTGCTCGCGGGCGTCACCACGACCGAGGAGGTCGGCCGCGTGACGATGGGGGACTGAGCGCATGACCACCGAGCTCGTCGGACAGCAGGAAGGCCTCCGGTACACGCTCCAGCAGCTCCTCCGCGCGATGGTGGAGAAGGGCGCGAGCGACATGCACATCACGAGCGGCACGCCACCGCTCCTGCGCATCGACGGCACGGTGGTGCCGCTGAAGCTCCCGCCGCTCATGCCGAGCGACACGAAGCAGCTCTGCTACTCGGTGCTGAGCGAGGAGCAGGTGGCGGCGTTCGAGCAGCGCAACGAGCTCGATCTCTCGTTCGGCATGAAGGGGCTCGCCCGCTTCCGCGCCAACATCTACATGCAGCGCGGGGCCGTCGCCGCCGCGTTCCGGCAGATCCCCTTCCGGATCATGAACTTCGACGAGCTGGGCCTGCCGCCGGTGGTGCTCGACATCACCGCCAAGCCCCGCGGCCTCGTGCTCGTGACGGGCCCGACGGGCTCGGGCAAGACGACCACGCTCGCGAGCATCATCGACAAGATCAACTCGGAGCAGCGGCTGCACATCCTCACGATCGAGGATCCGATCGAATACCTGCACCCGCACAAGCTGTCGCTCGTGAACCAACGCGAGATCGGCTCCGACACCGCGTCGTTCAAGGACGCCCTGCGGTACGCCCTGCGCCAGGATCCGGACGTCGTGCTCGTCGGTGAGATGCGTGACCTCGAGACCGTCGAGTCGGCGCTGACGATCGCCGAGACCGGCCATCTCGTGTTCGCCACGCTCCACACGAACTCGGCGATCTCGACGATCAACCGCATCATCGACGTCTTCCCGCCGCACCAGCAGTCGCAGGTGCGCCAGCAGCTCTCGTTCACGCTCGTCGCCGTGATGACGCAGCTCCTCCTGCCGCGCGCGAACGGCCCGGGGCGCGTCATGGCGATGGAGGTCATGATCCCGAACGCGGCGATCCGGAACCTCATCCGCGAGGACAAGCTCCACCAGATCTACTCGCAGATGCAGGTGGGCCAGGCGGGCAGCGGCATGCAGACGATGGCCCAGTCGCTCGTGTCCCTCTACCAGCGCCGGATGATCACGCTGGAGGAGGCGTTCGCGGCGGCCGCCGACGGCGAAGAGATCCGGGCGATGCTGGAGCCCCGCCAGGCGGTGAGCTCACGGAACAACGGCCCGAAGCAGCCTTGACCACAACGGCGCCCTGCCCTTCGGTTCACCCTGCACGCTCGACGCGCCTCGCGGCTCACGGCGCGGCGGGAGGCGGGCGGACGGGCGAGCGCCGCTGGCATCCAGAAAATCACAGTAGAATCGAGGCCTTGGAGAGGGGGCTCCACACTTTTTTGACATCTACCCAACCGTTCAGTAGGTTCCGCCCGATGCAGGGGCTCACCGAGCGACAACAGCAGGTGCTTCACTATATCCGGCAGTCGATCAGCGAGCGCGGGTACCCGCCGACGCTGCGTGAGATCGGCGCGCATATGGGGATTCGCTCGACGAACGGGGTGAACGATCACCTCCGGGCGCTCGAACGCAAGGGCTACCTCACGCGCGAGGACATGAAGTCGCGCGCGCTCCGCCCGCGCGATCTCGATGGCGCGGGCGCCGGCGGCGGCGCCGATCTTCGCGGCGCGCTCGTGAACGGTGGGAACGACGCCCCTGCGAACGACCAGGAGGACGACCTCGTCGAGATCGCGGTCGTCGGCCGGATCGCCGCGGGCCTGCCGATCCTCGCCGAGGAGCACGTCCTCGATACGGTCCGGATCGAGCGCACGCTCGTGCGCGGCGGGCGCGAGGTGTTCGGCCTACGCGTCACCGGCGACTCGATGATCGAGGCGGGCATCTTCAGCGGCGACTACATCTTCGTGCGCCGGCAGCTCACCGCGCAGCGCGGCGACATCGTGGTGGCGCTGATCGGCGACGAGGCGACCGTGAAATACTTCTTCCCCGAGAAGGACTACGTGCGTTTCCAGCCGGCGAACGCGGCGATGGCGCCGATCCTGGTCCGGGCGAGCGACTTCAAGCCCGCGATGCTCCTCGGCGTGGTCGTCGGCGTCTACCGGAAGCTCTGACCTTACCCTTCCCTTCCCCGAGCCGGTTGACGCGCGCCGAGCGGCCTTGATAGCGTCGCGACGGCCGGGCAGACGGTCTTAGGTGCCCGCTCCAGAAAGAACGCGATCGTGACGACGCACGGGCGGCGATTCGGGACTTGGATTTCAGGCGCGGGCATGGTGCTCGCGGCGGCTCTCACGGGCGGCTGCGGCGGTACCCTCTACGCGTTCACCGCGAACTCGGCCTCGAGCAAGCTCGAGACGGCCGAGGCGCTCGGCGCAGAGAAGTATGCGCCGTACGAGTACTACACCGCGCGCGAGCACCTCTGGAAGGCTCGGGAGGAGGCCGCGGCCGCCGACTACGGCGACGCGATCGACTTCGCCGACGTCGCAGAGGAGTACGCGGACAAGGCGATCACCCTAGCGAAACAGGCGCACGAGGGCGCGGGTCGATGAGCATTGGAATGACGCGCCGCAGTTCCCGCCGCGCCCGTCGCGCAGGCGCTATCGCTGTCGTGGCGATCGCCGGGGCCGCCTTCTCGTGCACGCAGGTGCCGGTCATGCGCGGCGACATCGAGGCGTTGACCACCATCGCGAAGCAGGCGGAGCGCAACGGCGCGCTCCGCTGCGCGCCGCGCGAGCTGGCGATGGCGAAGTCGCACCTGTCGTTCGCCTCGGTCGAGCTCGATCAGGGCTTCTTCGTCCGGGCCAAGGAGCACCTCGACATCGCGAAGGCGAACACGCACGCCGCGTACGACCTCTCGCCGCCGCAGAAGTGCGCCGAGCGCGGGTTCGTCGAGGAGGCGCCGCCGCCCAAGCCCGGAGACTGCGACGGCGACGGGCTGCTCGACCCGCAGGACAAGAAGTGCCCGTGCGACGCCGAGACCTGGAACGGCTTCCAGGACGATGACGGCTGCCCGGACGATCCGGACACGGACGGCGACGGCCTGACGGACGGCAAGGACAGCTGCGTGCTCCTGCCCGAGGACAAGGACGGCTACCTCGACGAGGACGGCTGCCCCGAGCTCGACAACGACCTCGACACGATCCTCGACGCGAACGACAAGGACAGCACGGGCAAGAACTGCGCGAACGACCCGGAGGATCCGGACGGCTACGAGGACGCCGACGGCTGCCCCGAGCCGGACAACGACCAGGACACCGTGGTCGATCTCGAGGACCAGTGCCCGAACGAGCCGGGCGTGGTCGGCGGCGACAAGCCGGGCTGCCCGAAGAAGCCGAGCCTGGTCATCGTCACCGAGAAGGAGATCAAGATCACGCAGCAGATCCACTTCGAGTTCGACAAGGACAAGATCCGGCCCGAGAGCTTCCCGATCCTCGACGCCGTGGTGGAGGTCCTCCAGCAGAACCCGAAGATCAAGATCGAGATCCAGGGGCATACGGACAACAAGGGCGCCGCGGCCTACAACAAGAAGCTGTCGGATCGGCGTGCGGCCTCCGTGAAGAAGTACCTGGTAGCCAAGGGCATCGACGAAGCCCGGCTGACATCGAAGGGGTACGGCATGGAGCAGCCGATCGTGCCGAACACGTCCGACCAGAACCGTGCCCTGAACCGGCGCGTGCAGTTCGTCCGCACGGAGGGCGCGCAGTAGTCCAGCCCGTCGCGGGGGGCACCGCCTGGCGTGTCGGGGTACGGTCGCTCTCGACCGCGCAGTCCAGGGGGCCGGACCCGGCCCCCTCCTCCTGAAAGCAAGAGCCCCTCCCCAGCACACCCTGGAGGTCTGAACCCGTGTTTTTCCGTCGTTCACGCCGCGCTCGTCTCGCGTCTGCACTGACTTCGCTGTGGGTCCTCGGCGCGCCGGCGGTCGCCGGCGCCGCCGGCGAAAAGGACGCGGAGGCGATGAAGCTGCACAACCAGGCGATGGACGATGACTACCTCTCTGTCGAGTTCGACAAGGCGGAGAAGAAGCTCAAAGACGCCCTGAAGAAGTGCGACAAGAACGCCTGCTCGAAGCCGGTGGTCGGCAAGCTGCACATCGCGCTCGGCACGGTGTATGGCGGCGGCAACAAGCTCCAGCAGGCCAAGGCCGAGTTCGTGCTGGCGCTCCAGGCCGATCCGAAGGCGGCGCTCATCGACGCGCTGACGACGACCGAGCTGGCCCAGGCGTTCAAGGAGGCCCAGAAGGAGGCGCAGGCCGCCGGGAAGGCGCCTCGCGACGGCGGCGGCAAGGCCACGAAGGCCGCGGCGGGCGACGTTCCCCACACGCCGGTGGCGGAGCAGGCGGTGAACACGCCGGTGCCCGTGTACGTCGAGATCCCGGAGGAGATCGACGCGTCCAAGGCGACGGTCCGCTACAAGCCGTTCGGCTCGCCCAAGTGGAAGTCGCTCGAGATGAGGCGTGTCGAGAGCGGCTTCGGGGTGGAGATCCCCTGCGAGGATGTCACGACGACCGGCGATATCCGGTATTTCGTCATCCTGAGGGACGAGGCGGGCGATCCGGTGGGCACCGCCGGTTCGATGCAGGCGCCTCACCGGGTGCCGATCAAGAACGAGATCGAGCAGGAGCCGTCGCTGCCTGGCCAGGGGCCGCCGAAGCGGTGCGCCGCGAAGGAGGATTGCCCGCCAGGCCTGCCTGGCTGCCCCGAGGCTGGCGGCAAGCGCGGGGACAAGACCTGGGGTTCGGCCTGCGAGGCGACCGAGGAGTGCCAGTCGGGGCTCGCCTGCGTGAACGGGACCTGCGAGCAGGGGAGCGACGAGGGCGGCGGGGCGTCGAAGGGCAAGGGCAAGGGCAACCGCAACGTGGTCGGCGTCTCCGGCCAGCTCGACCTGCTCCTGGTGCGCGGTACGGATTTCGTCTGCTCGGGCAGCGACGCCGCCTACGCCTGCTTCTATCCGGGCGGCGACGGCCGGCAGTTCTACGGCGAGCCCGCAGATCTGGAGGGAACGAACGGGGTCAAGGGCGGCCTGAGCCTGGCTGGGTGGCGGGTGATGCTGTCGTACGATCGGCAGCTGTTCTCGGACCTGTCGCTGCTCCTCGGCGTGCGGGTCGGATTCGCGTTCGGCGGCTCGCCGTCTTCCAAGAACGGGCCGAACCCGTGGACGGACGAGGCGGGCAATGACCTGCAGAACCCGCATCTCCAGGCGCTCAGCTTCCTGCCGCTCCATGCGGAGCTCCGCGCCACGTATTTCCTCCTGGGGGATCGAATTGTCGAGAAGGGCGGGTTCCGCCCCTATGCCTTCGCCTCGCCCATCGGGCTGGCCCAGGTGAACGCCTCGGTGCCTGTGGATGTGTGCGATCGCCGCACCGAGGAGGGGGATCCTCTGCGCACCAGCAGCAGCAACAGGTGTCCGGCGAACACCCGCTACGTCGAGAATCTCGATGCCTACCAGATCACCGGGCGGAACTTCTCCGCGCTAGGCGCCGGTGTGGTCTATGGCATCACCCAGAACTTCGGAGTGTCTGCCGAGATGAAGGTGATGCTGATGTGGCCAACGCTCGGCCTCGTCCTGGCCCCCACCGTCAGCCCCGTGTTCGCCTTCTAGCGCCGCCTCCCGCACCCAGAGCGACGTTGTCACGCGCAAGCGTGCTCCAGCACGCCGTCCCCGCCGCAGCGCAGCGCGTCGGTACAGCCGAACCCCCTCCTCCCTCCCCCGTCCCAGCCGCAGCGCGGGGGGTGCCCGCACAGGAGACGGGCCCATCTCGGCGTTTTCGGCGCGCAGGCGTACTCACGTACGCCGAGCACCGAAAACGTCGAGATGGGCCCGTCTCCGAAGCGGGCGCCCACCGCGCTAGAGGTCGAAGTGTTCGGTGCCGAGCAGCTGGTAGAGGCCGTAGAGCGACCCGGCGTCATGGTGCTCGAAGCGAACGCCCGCGCGCGCCGGCCGCCCCGCCGCACCGCGGCGGATCCAGGCGATACGACCGCGGAGGCTCAGCGGATCCCACAGGTTCGGGGCGGTGACCTCGAGCGTCACCGACGCCTCGGGATCCAGGAGCTCCGACGCGAGCTGGGCCTCGGACAGCTCGATGCCGGCGCCGCCCAGCCCCAGATCGCGGATGCGAACGCCGTGCTCCTCGATCGACTGGCGATCGCGCAGCGTCGCCCCAAGATCGACGCGTCGCCTCGCGTGAACGCGAAAGTGGTCCCGGACAGCCATCCTGGCGCATTCTCCAGTCGACGCGAACATATCACGAGAGACGCGCGCACACGCTCGGTTCGCCAAGCCGTGCGGCGCAGGGGCGCGGGCGCGGTGACGCGCGCCGTGCGCCGCGCGAACAGCATGCTCGCCCGGTCGCCCATGGCTGCGTTCGGTAAAGCGACCGTCACGTGTTAGCCTTTGGGCTTCGCGGCGAACCTTGGGTAACATGCGGACCACATCCGCTGGAGCGAGTCGCGAAGTAGACGGGAGTTCTACCCTGATGGCCCAGGACACACGCAAAGATCCGCGAGCGAGAGTGCTGCAGATGACCGTGCGCTACAAGAGCGCCACGGTCGACGAGTTCATCGAGCACCACTCGCATGACGTGAGCCGTGGCGGCATCTTCATCAAGACGCCGTCGCCCTTCCCCGCTGGCACGCTGCTCAAGTTCGAGATCCGTCTGCAGGACGAGCAAGCCGTGATCGCCGGCGTCGGCCGCGTCGTGTGGAAGCGCGAGCCCGCGCAGGGGAGCGACGCGCACCCGGCGGGCATGGGCGTCAAGTTCATCAAGATCGATGAGAAATCCAAGGCCGTGATCACCCGGCTCGTCGACGCGCAAGCGGGCGCCGGGTCGGCGTTCGAGGCCGGCATCACCGACCGCACGGATCTGGGCGACGACGTGCAGGAGATCACGGCCCCGTCGGCGACCGCGAGCGCGCCGCAGGCCGAGCCCGCGGCCTCCAAGGCAGCGCAGGCGCAGGTGAAGCGGGCGTCGACGATGCTGGGGCTCGGCTCGATCGGGGCGAAGGGCGACGCGGGCAAGGGCGAGGCGAAGAAGGCCGACGTCGCGGAGGGCGGCAGCTTCTTCCCGCAGACGAACCCCGAGAAGGAGATGCCGCCGCCCGACGAGCGGACGATGATGAAGCAGGCGGCCGAGCTGCTGAAGCAAGCGCTCGCCGACGCCGGCGGCTCGCTGGACGAGATCGGCCCGTCCAAGGAGCCGCTCATGGCGGCCCCGCCGAAGAAGGCCGAGCCCGCTCCGGCGCCGAAAGAGGAGCACGTCAGGCCGCTAGCCGAGCCGGCGGCGATGCCGGTCCCGGCGGTCGCTCAGCTGGCGAACGAGCGGGAGGCGCGGGACGATGCGCCCGCGGCCGAGGCGAGACCAGCGAAGGCGGCCGCAGCCAGGAGGCCGGCCGAGGTCGCGGACCGGGCGCCGGCGGACGATCTGCACGGCAAGCCTGCGCGCCAGGACGTAAAGGCGGCCGACGATCAGGCGAAGGCGAAGCCAGCGGCCGCCAAGCCCAAGGAAGACAAGGCGGCCACGGCCAAGGCCGCACCCGCGGCCCAGGCTCCGCCCGCACAGGAAGAGGAGAGCAGCGGCACCGGGCGGCTGCTCACGATCCTGCTGGTCGCGGCGGCGCTCTGCGGCGCGCTCTGGCTCGTCTTCGGGCAGAGCGACAAGCCCCCCGCGACCCCGCCGGCCGCACCGGAGCAGCCCGCGGCGAAGCCTGCAGCTCCGGCGGAGAAACCTGCGGCTCCGGCGGAGAAGCCTCAGCCGACGGAGGTCGTGCCCGCAGCGACGGACAAGGCTGCGCCCGCCGCGACGGCGGCGCCCACGACGACCGCCGAAGCGCCGGCGGCGCCGACGGCGAGCGCCACCGCGCCCCTCGGAGCGACCGCGGAGCCTGCGGCGCCCAAGGTGACGGCCGAGCCTGCGGCCCCGGCGACGGCGGAGCCCGCGGCGCCCAAGGCGACGGCGGAGCCTGCAGGGACCACCCCAGCGCCAGAGCCCGCGGCCCCCACGGCGACGGCGGCGCCCGCGGCGCCCAAGCCTGCGGCGCCCAGGCCCAGGCCGGCCGCGCCGAAGCCGCCGAAGAACGACGATCCCTACGGTTGATGACCAGGCCGCGGGTCCTCCGCGGGAGAGGCAGCTGCGATGAGCGGCTCGGTGAGTCACGTCGGTGAATCAGGGCTGGGCCGCTCGAAGGCGGCCGCCACGCTGGCCGCGCTGGGCCTGCTGGCCGCGACCGGGCTCGTCTGCGGCGCGGTCGCGCTGCGCGATCCGACGGCCGTGACGGCGCTCGAGGGGGGCGCCAGCGCCTCGCCGAGCCCTTCGCCGGCCGCCGCGCCCAGCAGCAGCGGCCGCGAGAGCAGCAGCGCGCCGGCCCCCGAGCCGGCGCCGGCGCTCGCGCCCGCGGAGCCCGAGGCCCCGGCGAAGGCGCCGCCTGCCCGCGCTCAGCCCGCGGAGCTCGAGAGCGCCCAGGCCGCAGGGAGCGCTGCGCTCGGCTCGCTCGCGCAGCGGTATCCGGAAGACGCTGCGGTCCTCCGGGCGCTCGCGGTCGCGCAGGGGCGCGAGAAGGCGATGGCGGCCGCGCTGCTCACGGCGCAGCGGCTGTTCGAGATCGCTCCCGAGGAGGCCGGGAACGACGAGCTCAAGCAGATCATCCTGAGGGCAGCGAACGGCACCCCGGACCTCGCCCTCACGGCGTTCGATCTGATGGCCAAGCACATGGGAAGCCGCGGTCCCGACCTGCTCTACGAGGTGGTGACCGCGCCGAAGTTCGGCGATTGGCCCAGGGACCACGCGAGCACACGGCTGATGGAGAGCAGCGTACGGCAGCTCGCGTCGCCGGCGCTGCTCGTCGCCGACGATCTGCGCCGCCTCACGGAGTGCCCCACCAAGGCGATGCTCGCCAGGGCGCGCGAGGAGGGCGATGTCCGCGCGCTCCATTACATCAAGGCGCTGGGCACCCCCCAGCCATGCCGGGGCCATCGGACGCGCAGGTGCCTCAGGTGCGGCCCCCTCCAGAAGGAGCTTCGCGCGACGGCCAGCGCCATCGAGAAGCGCAAGAACGACAAGGCGGCGGCAGCGCCGCCCGCCGCGAGCGCTGCTCGCTGACCGCCTTCGTCTCGCCAACCCCGGAGCGGCCTGTTCCCTTGCATCGCCGCTGTCGCGCCTCGACGTGACGGCGGCGACCGGCCTTCCGCCCTGCCATATCCGCAGCGCTTCCGGCACGCATGGAGGTCCCATGCACGGCCGCGTGGGCGACTCGATGCTCCGAAGTAGTCGCTCAATATCCAGTGGGAGCGGCACGGCCACGCAGACGGCTCGACGCGTGGAACCAGCTCACCAGGGGAGCGAATCGGGGTGGGCGCAGCAGGACTTGAACCTGCGACTTCGTCCGTGTGAAGGACGCACTCTACCGCTGAGTTATGCGCCCGATGCCAGCCGGTTGTCACCCGGCCGTTTCGGAAAGACGTGGCGCTTTTAACCCAAACATCGGCGTTCGACAAGAAGAACTCGCTGGCGATGCCGAACTTCTTCGCGGCGCTCCGTCAAACCCGGAGCCGGCGGCCCGTGGGGTAGGCCCGGAACCGGTGGGTCGCCTGTGAAGGCGCGTCTGGCGGCTGCGGCCAGCGAGCCGGCCGCGGGGCCCGCGCGCGCCGGCTGCGCGCCGCCCGTGAGCGACCGGGGCACGGAGCCAGGCGGGCCGCCGCGTCCGCGTGGCGTCGCGGTCGAGCGATCGGGGACGGGCGCCGCTGCTCTTCGAGCGCGCGCGTGGGCACCGGCGCAGAGCGACGCGCGCGGTCAATCGAGCGTCGCGACGGCGCGCCGGAGCGCGGCGAGGCCTGCTTCGATGTGGTCCTCATCGCAGGCATACGAGAAGCGAAGGTACCCAGGCGCGCCGAAGGGGGTGCCGGCGACCGCGGCGACGTGCGCCTGCTCGAGCATCCACGTCGCCACGTCCTCGTCGCTCGCGAGCGTCGTCCCCTGGAAAGCGCGCCCGCAGAGCCCGCGCACGTCGGCGAACGCGTAGAACGCGCCTTCCGGCATCCTGCAGCGCACCCCTGGTACGGCGTTGAGCCCCTCGACCATCAGCGAGCGCCGCCGGGCGAACGCCGCGCGCATCGCGAACACCGCGTCGCGGGGCCCGTTCAGGGCGGCGACAGCGGCCGCCTGGGAGACGGCCGCCGCGTTCGTGGTGCTCTGACCCTGGACCACGTCGAGCGCCCTCGCGACCTCGGCCGGCGCGATGCTCCAGCCGATCCGCCAGCCCGTCATGGCGAAGGTCTTGCTGACCCCGTCGACGACGATGACCCGCGGCGCGAGATCCTCCGCGAGCGCCGGGAGCGACACGTGCTGGAACCCGTCGTAGGTGAGATCGGCATAGATCTCGTCGACGACGATCCAGCAGTCATGGCGCCGCAGCACGCTCAAGAGCGGGAGCAGGTGCTCTTCCGCATACGCCGAGCCGGTCGGATTGGAGGGCGTGCACAGGATGATCGCCTTCACCCGCGGAGAAAGCGCGCCCTGGAGCGCGTCCGCCGTGAGGCGGAACCCCATCTCCTCGGTCGTGTTGACGATAACCGGCGTGGCGCCGACGAGGCGCACCTGCTCCGGGTAGCTCACCCAGTAGGGCGCGGGGATGACGACCTCGTCTCCCGGCTCGAAGAGCGCGGTCGCGAGGTTGAACAACGCGTGCTTCGCGCCGCAGCTCACGGTGACCTGGCTCGGCAGCGGCCGCCAGCCGCGGTGCTGCTCGGTCGCGGCGCAGATCGCCGATTTCAGCTCGGAGATGCCGGACACGGCCGTGTAGTGGGTGGCGCCGGCGTCCAGCGCCGCCTTCGCCGCGATACGAATGTGCTCCGGCGTGTCGAAGTCAGGCTCGCCCACGCCGAAGGAGAAGACCTTGTGCCCGTCGGCGCGGAGGCGCGCGGCCCTCGCCGCCATGGCGAGCGTTGCACTGGGCGCGACGGCCGACAGACGGTCAGCGAGCTTCCTGGGCATCGAGACACTGAGGAATAGAGGGCGGCCTGAGATAACGCAAGGCGCTACCGCTCCGGCGCTTGCGCGGGCGGCTCGGATGTGCCGCTAGGGCGACGGCGTGGCGCCGCCGACCTGGACCGCGGGCTTCTGCTCGTCCTGCTTGATCGAGTAGCGCACGAGCGCGCGGAGCACGTCGTTGCGCTGCACGTTTCCGAGGAGGCTCTTCATGTCCTCGTAGATCGACGGATCGACCAGCAGGGCGCCGAGGGTCCCCTTGCCCGCCCTCATGTCGTGCACGATCGCCCGCAGATCGCCGGTCATCGCCGTCACGTTGGCGAGCGCCTCGGCGCCGTCGCCCTTGCCGCCATAGAGCGCGTCGTGCGCGAGGCTGTCGCTCTCGCGGATGCCCCGCAGCGTCATGGCGACCTCGTCCGCCGCGCTCCCGAACTGCTGAATCTGCTTCTGCGGGCCGTCGCCGTAGATGACGTCGTGCGCGAACCCCGGCCCCTCCTTGACCCGCGAGACGACCCCCCGCACCTCGCGCACCGCGCTCGCGAGCTCCGTGCTGAGACGATCGAGGCTCTGCACGGTGCGCGAGATGCGCTCGGCCTCCTCGGGATCGGTCAGGAAGCGGTGCGGGTAGCCTTCCCCCTCGGTCACCTGCTTCATCAGCGTGTTCGCCGAGGCGACCGTCTCGCGGAGATCCCTGTGCAGCTTCTCGTCGGCGATGTTCTCCGAGACCTTCTGGATGTTGTCGAGCGTCGCCTCGGCCTTCTCGGCCATGCCGGTCACCTTCCCCATCACGTCGGTCGGCACCTCGCCGGGGATGTGGCCGCCAGGCGGCACCGAGTCCGGGCTCTGCCCCTTCGTGAGCTCCAGCATCTTGTCGCCGAGCAGGCCCTTGTTCGCGATCTGGGCGACGCTGTCCGTCTTGATCCGGCTCGCCTCGCTCTCGACGATCTCGAGCTTCACATAGATCTTGGCGTCCTTCGGATCAGGGCCGTAACCGACCTCGGCGACGTGACCGATGTCGATGCCTCCCATGCGGATGGGCGCGCCCGGCTTCAGCCCCTGGACGTCGGCGAAGTTCGTCGTGAAGCCGACGGAGGAGTCGAAGAGCCGCCGCTCGTCGCCTATCAGGAAAATGACTACGGCGGAGAGCACAAGGCCCGCCAGCACAAAGAGTCCGACCTTCAGATCGCGCGCTCTGCCCATGCAGAAGGGCATCTTGCGCGATCTCGGGGGGATCGTCACGCGCCGAGAAGCGTCTGGACGTCCTCATTCACCGGAGCGGTCCCGGTAATGAAATCGGCGACATGCGGATCGGTAGACTTCCGGAACTCGTCCGGGGTGCCGGTCGCGATGACCTCGCCGCGGAAGATCATCGCCATCCGATCCGAGATCGAGAACGCGCTCTTCATGTCGTGTGTCACCACGATGCTCGTCACGTTGAGCGCCTGTTTCAGCCCCTTGATGAGGTGGTTGATGCGCTCGGTGTTGATCGGATCGAGGCCGGTCGTCGGCTCGTCGTAGAGGAGCACCTCGGGCTGCACCGCGATGGCGCGCGCGAGGCCGACGCGCTTCTTCATGCCGCCGGACAGGTCCCCCGGGCGCATCTGCTCGATGCCCGGCAGGCCGACCAGCGACAGCGCCCAGTTGACCCGATCCGCGATCTGCGCCTCGGTCATCTCCTTGCGGTAGTGCTCGTGCAGGCCGTAAGCGACGTTCTCACCGACCGAGATCGAGTCGAACAGGGCGCCGCCCTGGAAGAGCATCGCGATGCGCTGCCGCACCCCAGCGATGCGCGACTCGCTCAGGCGCGTGATTTCCTCACCGTGAAACTGGATAGATCCACCATCGGCGTCGAGCAGACGGATGAGCAGCTTGAGCATGACGCTCTTGCCGACGCCCGAGCCGCCCATGATGGTGATCGTCTCGCCCGGGTACACTTCGAGGTTCAGATCGCGGTAGATGACCTTCGGACCGAAGGCCTTGCGCACACGCGAGAACCGGATCAGCGGCTCAGCCACGCGTTCACGCTAGCACGCCGCAGAGGCCCGCCGCGAACGCTCAGTCGGACGCGGCGACGTGCTCGATCCTGATCTCGACGGCGTCCCCGCCGCGCCAGGCGTCGCGCCGGAGGCGGCCCACCACGTCGACGCGCTTGCCGGTGAACCGCGGCGCGAGCTCGCCCAGCTCGAACCCGAAGCACGAGATCTCGCGGCGGGCGAACGTGAGCTCCAGCTTGAGGTGGCCCTTCAGGTTCCTCGCGGAGCGCACGGCCGCGCCCGCCACGAGGACGTACGACGGGCGGTTGCCCTCGCCGCACGGCTCGAGCCGCTCGAGATCGCGCGCCACGGCCGCCGGATCGTCGCGATCGTCGAGCCGGACGTGGGCGGCCGCGAACGCCGCGGCGGCCGGGAGGTCCTGCTCGCGGAAGGCGTCGCACCACGCCGCCCGGAGCGCCTCGACGCGATCGGCGCGCACCTCGACGCCGGCCGCGGCCTGGTGGCCGCCGAAGCCGACGAGCTCGGCGCGGCACCGGGTGAGCGCGTCGTGGAGCCGCGCGCCCGCTGGACCGCGCACCGAGCCGCGCCCCTTCGCGCCCTCGAGCGCGATGACGATCGTCGGCTTGCCGTAGCGACCCGTGATCCTGCCAGCGACGATGCCGACCACGCCGGGGTGGAAGCCCTGCCGCGCGATGACGATCGCAGGATCCCGATCGAACCCGGCGCGCTCGATCTCGGCGAGCGCGGAGGTCAGCATCTCGTCCTGGATCGCGCGCCGCTTCATCTGCGCCTGCTCCACCGTGGCGGCGAGCGCGGAGGCGGTCACGCCGTCGTGCGCGAGCAGGAGCTCCAGGGAGATGTCGGGATCGCCGAGCCGACCGGGCGCGTTGAGGCGGGGCGCGATCCGGAAGGCGACGTCCTCGGCGGACGCGCCGCGCCCGAGATCGAGGTTGGCGAGCGCCGCGAGCGCGCGGAGCCCTGGACGGGGCCCGGTCTGGAGCACGCCAAGGCCGGCCCGCACGAGCGCGCGGTTGTCGCCGGTCAGCGGAGCGACGTCGGCGACCGTGCCGATCGCCACGAGGTCGAGGTAGGGGCGGATATCGAGCGACGAACCGAGCTTCTTGCGCACGGCGGCCAGGAGCGAGAGCGCGAGCCCGCAGGAGGCGAGCCCCTTGTACGGGAAGCCGCAATCGGCGCGGTGCGGGTTCAGGAAGGCGATCGCGGGGAGCGGCTCGGCCGGCACGAGGTGGTGATCGATGACGACGCAGTCGATGCCGGCCGCGCGGGCCGCGGCCAGCCGCTCGTGATCGCTGGACCCGCAGTCGCACGTGATGAGCAGCGTGGGACCGGCGCGCATCACGCGCTCGAGCGCGGGCGCCGAGAGGCCGTAGCTGCCTTCGGCGCGCGTCGCGAGGAGCGGCACCACCTGTCCCGAGAGGGCGCGCAGCCCGCCGGTCATGATGGCGGTCGCGGTGATCCCGTCGCAGTCGTAGTCGCCGAAGACGGCGATCCGCTCGCCGGCGCGCACGGCGCGCGCGATCCGCTCCGCGCTCGCCTCGCGATCGGCCATCGCGTCGGGCGACGTGAGGTGCGAGAGCCGCGGGTCGAGGAAGCGCCGGGTCGCCTCGTCAGGCGCCCAGCCGGCCCGGTGCAGGATGTCCGCTACCGTGATCGACAGCCCCAGCTGGCGCGCCATCACGAGCGCCTCGGCGGACGCCTCGCCCGGATCCGCGACGGGCGCGGCGCCCCCCGCCGCGGGCGAGGCCGGCGCCTCGCGCTCGGCGAGCTCCCTCCACGCCTCCGTGGCCGTGCTCATCACAGAAGCGGGTACACCGACGGGAGGGATGTGTCCATGGCCTGGGGCGGTTCAGACAGCGCGGCCCCGCGCGGCCCCGGCGAGGCGCTCAGACGACCGCGTCGGCGCGCTTCTGCGTGCGGACGCGGCTGACCTTCTTGCGCTTGCTCGCGTTCGCGCCGAAGAACCGGCGGTCGATCCACTCGGTGAGCGGCGCCGCGACGTAGATCGACGAGTACGTGCCGACGACGATGCCGACGACGAGCGTGAACGCGAAGTCCCGGATGACGCCCGTGCCGTAGAAGAGGAACATGACGAGCGACAGCAGCGTCGTCATGGACACGAGGATCGTGCGCCCGAGCATCTCGGAGAGCGAGAAGTTGATGACGGCCGCGAAGCTCATGTCCCGGTGCTTCCCGAGGTTCTCGCGGATCCGGTCGTAGACGACGACCGTGTCCGTGATCGAGTAGCCGACGATCGTGAGCAGCGCCGCGACCGTGGAGAGGGTGATCTCCCGCTGCGTGATCACCATCGCGCCGAGCGCGATGCCGACGTCGTGCACGAGCGCGACGATGCCACCGGGCGCGAACCGGATGTCGAACCGGAACGCGATGTACGCCATGATGAAGAAGATCGTGATGGCGATGCTCTTGATGGCCGCGTCGCGCAGCTGCGCGCCGGCCTTCGGGCCGATCCACTCGACCCGGAGCGCCTGCTCGGGCACCTTGTCCGCACCGAGGTGCTGCCGGAGGCCATCCATGAGCTGGTCACCCTTCGACTTCAGGTGGAGCTCGACCTTGTGGTCGCGCTCGCTCACGACGAGCGGGTTGTTGGCGCCCGCCCTGAGCTCGACCCCCTCGATGCCCTCGATCTGCTTCTTGATCCCCTCCAGGTCGGGCGCGGTGTCGTAGCGCGTGGAGATCTTGTCGCCGCCGGGGCTGAACTTGACCTCGGTCGCGCGCAGCGCGGGCGGGCAGCGGTCCTCGGGGACGGTGCCGTTCTCCGGCGGCAGGCACAGCCGATCGCGCACCGCGGCCTTCTGCTGCTCCGACAGGGCGGAGACCTCGTGGACCCGGATGAGGTAGCGGTTCGGGTTGGCCTGATCCGCGACGGACACGATGTCCGGGGAGTCGAAGCCCGCCTTGGTGACGGCCTCGCGGACCTCGGCGCTCGATACCGGAGCCCGGAAGGCGACCTCGACCTCGGTGCCTCCCTTGAAATCGGTCCCGAGCTTCGGCCCCGGCACGATGAACGAGATGATCGACAGGATGAGCAGCACCCCGCTGAGCCCGATGAAGAGCCAGCGCTTGCCCATGAAGTCGAACTGACGGCCAGGTTTGATGAGTTCCATCGTCGTGTCTCAATCGGAGAGCCGCTCGCGCGTTCTCCCTCATAAGGTCGGAGAGCGGCTCGCGCGCCCTCGTTCTCAGCCGAGCGAGAGCGTCTTGATCTTTCGGCCGCGGACCGCCCAGTCGAACATCAGGCGGGTGCAGACGACCCCGGTGAACAGGCTGATCGCGATGCCGACGATCAGCGTGATCGCGAAGCCCTTGATGGGGCCGGTGCCGTACTGCGCCAGGATGAGCCCCGAGATCAGCGTGGTCACGTGGCCGTCGAGGATGGCGCTGAACGCCTTGTCGTAACCGATGTCGACCGCGGCGCGCGGGCTCTTGCCGTTCCTCAGCTCCTCCCGGATGCGCTCGTTGATCAGCACGTTGGCGTCGACCGCGATGCCCATGGTGAGCACCAGGCCGGCGATGCCGGGCAGCGTCATCGACGCCCCGAACATCGCGAGGACGGCGACCTGCAGGATGAGGTTGAAGATGACGGCGATGTCCGCGATCAGCCCGGCGCGGCTGTAGATCACCACCATGAACACGACGACGAGCAGGCCGCTCGCGATGGCCCCCTTCATGCTCTGCTGGATCGCGTCCTTGCCGAGCGACGGGCCGATGCGCTGCTCGTTCGAGGGGGAGATCGGGGCCGGCAGCGCGCCCGATCGGAGCACCAGCTCGAGCTTGCGCGCGTCCTGGAGCTGCTGATCGGGGTTCTGCGAGCCCATCGTGATCTGCGCGCGGCCGCCGCCGATCTTCGTCTGGATGACCGGCGCGCTCTCGACCTTCTCGTCGAGGATGATGGCGAACCGCCGTTTGACGTTCCTGCCGGTGATGTCCTCGAACCGGTCGGCGCCGGTCGGGGTGAAATCCATCGACACGTACCAGCCGCCGAGGCCGCCGTCGCTCTGATCCGGGAGCGCCTGCGCGTCGCGCACCATGTCGCCCGTGATCTCGGCCTTGCTGAAGAGGAAATACGTCCGCCAGCCGATCTCCTCGACGACGTCCTTCTCCTCGTTGAACTCGTACAGCTTGCCGTAGCCGACCTCGTTGTCCGCCGGGACCTGGAGCGTCCCGACCCACTCGCGCAGCCGCTTCAGCGTGTCGCGCATCTCCTCGTGCTCCGCGCGCACCATCCGGGCGAAGTGGACCGGCTTCGTCTTCCCGGGGCCGACCGGCGCGTTCTCGATCGAGAACGTCAGCCCCTTCGGGAGGTCCTCCTCCTTGGCGCTCCTCGCGATCGGCTCGAAGAAGTCCTGGTCGTCGTCGACCATCTTGAACTCGAGCCGCGCGGTCTGGCTGATGATCTCGCGGATCGTGGTGAACGCGGCCTCGTCGTCGCCGGGGACCTCGATGATGACGTCCTCATCGCGCGTGGAGACGCTCGCCTCCTTGAGGCCGAGCCCGTCGACGCGGCGGAGCACCGTCTCCTTGGCCTGCGACACCGCCCGCTCACGGATGCTGCTCGAGACCTCGTCGCGGATCCGGAACTTCGCCACGCGGCGATCCGCAGAGCGCTGGAGCTGCAGCTCGTGCAGGAACTTCGCCAGGAACTCGTCGTTGATCTTCTCGGAGTCCGCCGGGTCGTCGAACGTGATCGCGATCGTGTCCGCCTGCTCGCGCGACTTCTCGATGCGGAGCTTCGTCTGGAGCTTCTGCATCTCCTCGATCGTCGGCGGCTTGTCACCCTCGTGGAACCCGAACGACTTCGCGAGCGCCGCGCGCAGGTCGTCGTAGTACCGATCGCGCTTGTCGCTGATCGCCTCGTCGACGTCGACCGTGTAGACGAGGCGGAGACCACCCTTCAGATCGAGCCCGCGCACCAGGCGGAACGGGATGTTCGACGTCAGGAACCGGCTGAACCCGAGCTCGCCGGCCCTCGCCCGGGTCTCCTGCTCCGCGACCTCCTCCGACGAGAGGCCGGTGTGGACGGGGCGGCCGTACCGCTCGTCGTGGTAAGTCGGGTAGATGGCGAGCGCCGAGCCGAGCGCCAGGAACAGGACGAAGCCCGTCTTTACCCGCCACCCGAAATCGATCCACGGCCCGACGCAGATCAGCGCCCACGGCACCATCAGGCCGAAGGTCGCGAGGGCCCAGAACACGTGGTAGTGGGCCGCGATCGCGGCGGCGCCGGCGGAGAGCGCCGCCCAGGCGAAGACGCTGCGCTTCGATCGGCTGAGCCAAGCGCCGAGGAGGCACAGGCCGGCGACGCCGGCGAACCCGTACTGGAAGATGTTTAGGAGCATGGAGTGTGGCGCCGCGGGGGCGGCAAAAAAGCTTCCTGTTGGGCCGAGCGCCGGCCTACGACTTCTTTTCCTTCGCCGCGTCGGCGACCTTGGCGTCCGCCGCCGCGACCTCGCCCGGATCGGGGCCCTGGATCGCGCTCTTCAGGACCTGCACGTTCACGCCGGGGGCGATCTCCAGCTTGACCCTGGGGGAGTTCGGGCTGATGTCGATGATCCTGCCGAGGAGCCCGGACTGCGTGACGACCCGGTCGCCCGCCTTGAGGCTCGACTCGAGCTGCTTCTGCTTCTTGCTCTGGCTCCGCGTCATCACGAAGATGAGCAGCAGCGGCAGCGCCAGGATGAGGAACTGGAAGGCCCCTCCGCCGAACGGCGAAGAAGGCGGCGCCTCCTGCCCTCCGGACGGCGGCGATTGACCTTCGACCGGCGTCGCGGGCGCGTTGCCCGCTCGCCCGGGGGCGGCGTTCGGCTGGAACCAGTTTGAGCTTGCCAAGGTGACGCGTGTCTCCGGGCCCCGACGGGCTCGCCCGCAAATTGCGGGCCTCTCCCAACCCCCCGGGGCCCGCCTCCATACCCAGGATCCAAGGGTCGCGCAAGGAGCTAGGCGGGCAGGCTCACCCGGGCGTCCGGGGAATGCAGCCTGGCGGCCCTTTCCGCGCTTGCGTCCCCTGCCGCTCTTCCGCTGCCGCGCGGCGTCAGCCGTCGCTGCCGAACACGATGTGCCGGCGAGCGCGCTCCCCGCTCGCGATCTCCGCGAGCGAGAGGCGCACGTCGCGTTCGGTGATGGTGCCGTCGATCGTCGCGAACGTCGCGGAGAGGATCGGCGGGATGCGCCCGACGCTGGGGAAGCCCGGGGCCCAGGTGAGCGCGTCCGCGAACGCCGCCTTCACCGCGGCGGCGACGGGCCCGTACGGCGCGAGCGGCACGTCGAGCGGCTCCAGGACCACGATGGCCTTGGCCCGCCCGAGCGTCTTCACCACGTCGGCGCCGAAGAACGGGCGGAGCGCGCGCACGCCCACGAGGCCGACGCGGCGGCCCTGCGCGCGCAGGCTGCGCACGACCTCGCGGGCCGCGGGGAACGCGCAGCCCACGACGACCAGGATCTCCTCCGCGTCCGCGGTGTCGACGCGCTCGATCGCGCCGAGCGGCCTGCCGGTCAGCTCGCAGAGCTCCCGCATCGCGCTGGCGAGCGCGAACGGAACGCGCGCGCAGAAGCCCCGCTCGGCCCGCTTCCGGACGACGCCGCGGCCCTGCGGGCGAGGCCCCCCGTCGCCGTCGCTCTCGCCCGGCGCCGCGTCGGTGAAGGTCGGCGCGCTCCGCTCGGAGCCGAGGAAGCGCGCCGCGAGCTCGCGCGCCCCGCCGAGGGCCGACACGTCCGACGGCAGCGCGTCGACGAGGTGCAGGAACGGCGTCTCGCTGTCCTCGGCGGCGCGCCGCGCCACGAGCGTCATGTCGGCCGCCTCCTGGCTGCTCCAGGTCACGAGCACCCCCGCGCCGACGTCGAGCGCAGGCGCGAGCTCGTCGCGCCCGACGGCGAGCCCGCCGCGGCGCTCGATGACGTGCACGGTGACCGGCGTCCGCACCGCCGCCGCCTCGCCGAGCGCGGCGAGCGCCCCGACGAGCTCGTGGGCGCCCAGCACGACGCTCGCACGCTGCCCGGCGCGCGTGCGCGCAGCGGCGCCGCGGATCGCCTCGGTGGCGCACGCGGCGCGCTCGATCGGCAGATTGCCGGGCACGGCCGCGTGCGCGGCGAACAGCGCGCTCCCCGCGGCCACCTCGACATGTGCGATCACCGCCGCCGGATCCGGCGGCGAGCCTAGACCGTCAGGCCCTGCCATCCCATCGTTCGTCGCCCGAGCCGCACGCGAGGTCAAGCGCGAGCGCGATCGGCCTCCGCGCAGCGGCCGGCCTGGAGTAGCGCGGCGATCGCGATCGTCGGTGTTCGTCAGTGTCCGGACGTAACTCCGAGAATTCACGCTCCTACCGCGCAATGAGCTTCCGCCGCGCTCGGCTCCCGACCGGTCGCTCGCCCGGCGCGTCGAGCGCGCCGGGGAAGCCTGCCGCGCCCGGCCTGCGGCTGCCGCCGGGCCTCGTCGACCGATCGACGGCATCGACGGTTCGGCGAACCCGCCGCTCGACCAAGCCGGCTGGGCGAGGACGGCCGCCGCCCGAGCCTTCACCAGGAACACCAGGAACCGGTCACCAGGCACCAGGCCGCCACGACAAAAGCGACCCCCAGGAAACATATCGCTTGACGGACTTCCCCCCCCTTGATAGGAGGCGCTCTCCGTTTCGTCGGCCTCGGGCCGAGCGGGCGGGACATAGGCGCGTAGCTCAGTGGTAGAGCACTACCTTGACACGGTAGGGGTCGCCGGTTCGAAACCGGCCGCGCCTACAAATCAGCAGGAGACCTAAGCCTGCGAGGTTTCATGGCCCTCGATCAGGCAGCCCTGGCCGCCCCGGCGGCCCGCACCACGGTGCGCAAGGCTCTCGCCGACGACATCGCCAAGAACCGCCCCATCCTCGGCGCCCACGTCAACGGGCGCCTCGCCGATCTTCACACCCCCTTCCACTTCGACGACTCGGCCCGGATCGGGCTGGTCCGGACGAGCGCTCCGGATGGCTCTTCGGCGAACGCCGTGGCCGCCCTCCGGTCGCGCGACCTCGACGAGGCCCTCGGGGCGATGCCGCTCGCGGAGCTCGCCGACCGGCGAACCGCAGCGCGGAAGCTCCCCCGGCTCGCCGTGAGCGCATCGGGTTCGTGACCTGCCGCTCCGGCCGGCCTCTCTCGCCCGGCAGTCCCTTCCCCACCCCCGTCGAGCCCGGCGCGCCATGGCCCGGAGCGCCGATGCGCCGCGGCGCTCGCCCTGCTTGCTGCCGTTGCCTGCGGCGCAGAGTCAGGCGACATTGTCGTGGTGATGGACGCCACGACCGGGCTCGGTCGCGAAGCGGCGGACCGTCGCGTTCAAGAGCACACAACACAAGGAGGCAGCGAAATATCACATGGCGATGAGACGCTTCGACCCTCGGCAGGCCCAGCGGGGGCCGCAGATCCGCATCAACCAGCGCATCCGCGTCCCGGAGATCCGCGTCATCGGTGATGATGGCGAGATGCTCGGCATCATGCAGACCCACGAGGCGCTGCGCCGAGCACAGGAGAAGGGGCTCGACCTCGTCGAGGTCAACCCGAAGGCGGATCCCCCGGTCTGCAAGATCCTCGACTTCGGCAAGTACAAGTACGACGAGAAGAAGAAGGCCCGCGAGGCGAAGCGCAAGCAGAGTGTGGTGGAGATCAAGGAGATCAAGCTCCGTCCCAAGACGGACGACCACGATCTCGAGTTCAAGACCAGGGCTGCTCACCGGTTCCTCGGCGCAGGCCACAAGGTGAAGTTCACGGTGCGCTTCCGCGGCCGAGAGATCACCCACCCGGAGAAGGCGCAGGAGCAGCTCGACTGGATCGTCCAGCACTGCGAGGAGATCGCGAACGTCGAGGTGCGCCCCATGATGGAGCAGCGCACGATGACGCTGATGATGGCGCCCAAGCCGGCGATCCTGCAGAAGGTGGCCCAGGCCCGCGCCGCCGCGGAGAAAGCGCGTCAGAAGGCGATCCAGGAAGGGCGCGCCGCTCCTGCCCAGGACGACACGGAGGACGAGGAGATCGAGAAGCTCGAGAGGGAGCTCGAGGAGCAGGACGACGAGGAGGACGACGAGGCGGAGGGGACCGAGTAACGCATCCGGCGAGAGAGCGCGCCACGACGCCGATCACGGTGCGGCGCGCCTCGCAAGGGCGGCGTGTTGACGCGTGCTGACATGCGCTGAGCGCTCGTGCGCTGGCCACCTCGCCGCCGCCCAGCACGCAGCGCCCATGGCTCGGCCGTGGGCGCCGCAAGGAGCACGCTCCCTTCGCCGGGTCAGTGCGGGATCAGGCCGCCGAACCACGCGCCTGCGGCGAGGGCGGCGAGCGCGGCGACGAGCAGCACGGCCTTCACCGCGCCGCCCCCGGTCCTGGCTGGAGGGGCCAGATCCGGCTCCAGGTCGCGCGGCGCGGCCGGGACGAGCGGCGCGGCCGGGACGAGCGGCGCGATAGGCGCCGGCGTGGGCGGCGCAGGGCGCTGCATCTCGGGTACGGGCCGCGGGGAGGCCAGGGTCGGCACGGCTTGCCTCTCGAGCGGCGGATGCGCCGGCACAGGCGGCGCGAGCAGCGGACCCGCTGGCCTGGACGAGGGGACGCCGGAGGAAGGGGCGAGCGGAAGGCCGAACCCCGTCTCCTCGAGCGCGGCGAGGTTGCCCTCCTCGACCGACACGGTGGCGAGGGACCGCCGCATGACGTCCTCCCCCGACGCCGAGAGCTTGTCCCCCGGCGCCGAGAGCTTGATCTCGTCGGCCCACTTGCCGATGTCCTCGAAGGCCGAGATCTTGAGCGGCTCGTTCAGGCGCGTGGTGCTCGGCGCCGCCTTGTCGTCCGGGAGCGACGTGAACTCGAGCAGCGTCTCCTCGATGAGCCTGTCGATGAACGACGCCTTGTCCGACGTGGGAGCCCGCTTCCGGAGCGCCATGGCGCTGCGGACGTGCTCGGCGATGTCGTAGGCGCTGACGGGCCTGCCGAACCTGTACAGGAAGGTCGTGAGATCCCGGCCGAGCTCGCGCGCCGAGCCATAACGCTCCACGGGATCGCGGGCCAGCGAGCGGGCGATGATGCGATCGAGCTCGGGGGGGACCGCCTTGTTGCTCTCGGAGAGCGGCGGGATCTGCGCCTGCTGCACGAGCTTGACCGTCTGGTAGTCGGTGTCGCCGAGGAAGAGCCGCTTCCCGGAGAGCATCTCCCAGAGGATCGCGCCGAGCGCGAAGATGTCGGTGCGGTGATCGACCTCCTGGCCCTGCGCGGCCTCGGGCGAGAGGTAGCTGAACTTGCCCTTGATGATCCCGGCCTCGCTCTTCTCGAGCTGGCTCGTCGCCTTGGCGAGGCCGAAGTCGACGATCTTCACCTCGCCGTACTTCGTGATGAGCACGTTCGGAGGCGACATGTCCCGGTGGACGATCTGGAGCGGATGCCCGTCGGCCGACTTGAGCTCGTGGGCGTACGTGAGCCCCTCGCAGAGCTTCGCCGTGATGAACACGGCGGACTCGACCGGGAGGGTGCGGCCGGCCTTGCGCATCGACTCGAGGACCGCCTTCAGATCGGCGCCGTCCACGTACTCCATCACGATGAAGTACGCGTTGTCGCCGACGCCGATGTCGAACACCTGCGCGACGTTGGAGTGGGAGAGGTGCGCAGACAGCCGCGCTTCGTCGAGGAACATCGCGATGAAGCGCTTCTTCTCGCTGAGGTGCGGGAGCACGCGCTTGATCGCGACCTGCTTCTTGAACCCCTCGATCCCGGCGCTCTCCGCCAGGAAGACCTCGGCCATGCCGCCCGAAGCTAGCCGCTCGATGACCCGGTAGCGCTGCTGCTGGTGGGCATCCGTCATGGTCCACCTAGTACACCACGTCCCACGCTGCGCGCGGAAACAACCGGCTCGTCTTCATCGGAGCCCGCGGGCGAGGCGCGCAAAGAGTGCGGTCTGTAACGATCGCGCACGAGCGCGCACGAGCGCGCGCCCTCTCCCCTGGACGCAGCCTTACGCGGGCATCGCAGCGGCCAGGCTCGCGAGGCGAGGCGCGCTCAGCCCGTGAGCGCGCTCCGCATGAACGGGCGAGGTGCAGGTGTGAGCGGCACCGCCACCGCGCGCACGCGGCTCTTCGACGCGACCGCGCCGCGCGCGAGCGCCGCCGGCTCGATCTGTGCGACCTGCGCGACGGCGCGCTTCCGGCGATCGTCCAGCTCCGCGGCGAGCATGTCCTTCACCATGTCGAGGAGCTCCGGGAAGCCCGACAGGCGCAGCCCGACGTCGTTCGTCCAGAGGATGATCTCGAGCTCTCCGTCTGGCGCCCTCGCCTCGGGATCCCACGCGAAGACCGTCTCGGCCGCCGCGTCGATGCCGAACGGGACGAGCGCGCTCCGCGCACCATAGCGGCCGCGCACGGTCGCCGGCGCATCGTCGCGCTCGCCCGCGCCGCGCACCTCCTCGCCGTCGCAGTGCTCGAGCACCATCCGCCCGACGTCCATGTACGAGCCGCGCGCGAGCGCGCGCACCCCGAGCAGGCTGGCGCCGGCGAACAGCTGCGGCCAGCCGTCGTGCCGCGAGAGCAGCTCCCGATAGCTCGGCGGCAGCGCCATCCCGAGGCGCCGCTCGACGCCGGCGATCGCTTCCTCGGGAGCCCCGGCCGGCGGCGCGATCGGCATTCCCCGCCGTGGATCCATCCGCGCGAGCTCCAGCTTGAGCGCGCGGATGCGGTGCATCGACTCGAGCCACTCCATGCGCGCGACCCTACGCGCGCGGCGCCGGAAGGAGCAAAAAACGAGCGACGCTCCGCCCCGCCGCGCAGGCGCAACCCGGGGGACACACGCGCTTGACAGTCATTTGGGTCAGCGGCACGGTGCTTGCGTGGCTGGCTTGGGCTCCTGGGCATCGCTTCGCACCGCGTTCGTCGTGGCGGGCGCCACGTTCGTCGTCGCGTCGCTCGCGACCGCGTGCCTCGACTACGCGGGCGAGGAGCTGTTCGATCAGTGCGACACGCCGGCGGCGCCGCTCCCCGGCTCGGGGTCCGGCTCGGGCGCCACCACGAGCGCCGGGGCGGCCAGCGTGGATCAGCCGGACTGCGGCGCGCCGACGCACGCGCCCGGCTCGGGATCCGGCTCGGGCTCGTGAGGGAAGAGCGGCGCGATCTCCTCGCGCTCGCCGCGCTCACCGCCGCCGCGCTCGCCTCGCGCCTGCTCTTCCGCATCGATCACGACGAGGACATCGACGCGCTCCGGTTCGCGCTCGGCGTGGAGCGGTTCGACGTGGCCGCGCTCCGCCCGCACGCGCCGTACTACCCCGTGTTCGTCGCGGCGGCGAAGGGGCTCGCGCTGCTCGGCGCGACGCCGCGCGCGGCGCTCGCCCTCGTCAGCGCCGCGTCCGGCGCGGCCGCCGTCGCCTTCACCGCCCTGCTCGCGCGCGAGGTCGCCGGGCGGCGCGCCGCGGTGTTCGCCGGGGTCCTCGCGCTCGCCTCGCCGTTCCTCTGGCTGTCGTCCGAGAAGCTCCTCAGCGACATGGCCGGCACCGCGGCGGTGACCGCGGCGCTCTGGCTGTGCGCCCGCGCGCGGCGCCCCCGCGGCGCGCGGGCGGCCGCTCCGGCCGCGCCGCTGGATACCGCCGCCGCGGCGGCGCGCACGCGCACCTGGGCGCTCGTGCTGCTCGGCGTCGGGCTCGGCGTGCGGCTCTCGTACTTCCCGTTCGCGCTCGCCTGCCTCGCCGTCATCGCCCGCGGCGAGGGCGGCCGCCTCGCGTGGCTCGCGCGCGGCCGCGACCTCGCGGCCGGCGCGCTCGCGTGGCTCGTGCCGCTCGTGCTGATCGCGACGCCGCGCGACCTCGTCGCGACGACGTGGGTCCAGGGGCTCGGGCACTTCACCCGCTGGGGAGGGACGGCGATCACCGTCTCGTCGCCGCTCGATCGCCTCCGCGGCGTGATCTGGGGGATCTGGGCCAACGGGCTCGGCGGAGCGTGGCCCGACGCGCCGGCGGCGCGCTGGCTCGGCGCGCCGCTCCTGATCGCGCTCCTCGCCGCGGGCGCGCTCCGCGTCGCGTCGCGAAAGCGGGCCGCGCGCGCGCTGCGCGAGCAGCCCGAGCTCTGGGCCTCCGCGTTCGCTTACTTCCTCTGGGCGCTCCTCGGGCAAAACATCGCCTACAAGCCGCGGCACTGGCTCCCGCTCGTCCCGCTCCTCCTCGTCGCCATGGCCGCCGGCGCAGCGGCCCTCTCGGCGGCGCGCCCCGCGGCGGAGGGCGCTCCGCGCCACCGCGCGCTCCGCGGCACCGCGCCCTTCGCCCTCGTCGCGGCCCTCGCGGCGCAATGGCTCGCCGACGCGATCTCGCTCGCTCGCCAGCACGAGGCGCCCTCGCCGGCGGCCGCGATCGTGCGCTTCCTCCGCGACGCCGGCGCGCCGCCGCGCCCGGTGCTCACGCGCGACCTCGACCGGATGATCCAGGAGGGCGCGCCGGGCCGGCTGCCCGTGCGCGTCCGCGACGACGCCGCGCTCGTCCGCGACGTCGAGCAGGCCGGGCCGGGCGGCGCGCTCATCACCAGCGAGGCGCTGTCGCGGGAGGCGCGCGACGCGCTCGCAGGCCGCGGCTACACGATCGCGATCCGCTTCGCGCGCCCGCGCTCGCGCTACGTCGACGCGCTCTGGAGCGATCTCGCGCTGCTCGAGGCGCTGCCCGCCGGACCTCCGGCAGGCGGCGCGCTCTCGCGCGCGCCGCACGGCGCGCCCCCTCGCTGAAAACGAGGTTGACCTCCGTTTTCAAGGGCGCGAAGACTCCCGCCCCCCGGGCTCCCGGTCCTCGTCATGAAAGCGATCACGTCCTTGTGGCCTCGCTCCGCGGGCGTCGTCCTCGGCGCGCTGCTGCCCTTCGCCGCCGCCGCGCAGCCCGCGCCCGCCACGCAGCCTGCGCCTGCCACGCAGCCCGCCCCCGCCGCGCAGCCCGCGCCTGCCACGCAGCCTGCGCCTGCCACGCAGCCCGCCCCCGCCGCGCAGCCCGCGTCGGATGGCCCGGTCCTCGACCTGCCGCCCGAGCACGCCGCGCCGCCGCCGGAGCCCCGGAAGCCCGCCGTCGGTCTCGGCGCCGGAGAGGCGCCCGAGCACGAGCTCGTCCGCGGCCTGACCGAGCAGCGGTTCCGCAGCGCCGGGACGAGCGCCAGCAGCACCTCCGTCGGCGGCTACGGCGAGGTGCATGTCCGCGGCACGACGACCGGCCGCGAGGGCGAGCGCGCGTGGGTCGCCGACATCCCGCGCCTCGTGCTCTTCGTGGCGCACGAGTTCACGGCCGACATCCGGTCCTACGTCGAGCTCGAGGTCGAACACTCGATCTCCTGCGCGAGCTGCCCGGGCGCCGCGGAGCTGGAGCAGGCCTACATCGAGTGGAACGCGGCAGGCCGCGCCCTCGGGCTGCGCGCGGGCCTCGTGCTCGTCCCGATGGGGATCATCAACCAGTGGCACGAACCGCCGGTGTTCCACGGCGTGGTCAGGCCCAAGGTCGACACCCTCGTCATCCCCTCGACGTGGCGCGAGATCGGGATCGGCGCGTTCGGGCAGCCGCTCGACTGGCTGCGCTTCGAGGCCTACGCCATGACCGGCCTCGATCCGCTCGGCTTCCGCGCGGGCGGCCTCGCCGGCGGGCGGCAGAGCGGCGGGCTCGCCCGCGCCAACGCATGGGCGGCCGTCGCGCGCGTCGAGGCCGAGCCGCTGCTCGGGGTCGTCGCGGGCGCGTCGGTGTACGCGAGCGACGCTGGCCCGAACGGCGAGGGCAAATTCTTCCTTCGCGATGGCACCCCGGTGGATCTGTCGGTCCCGGTCCTCGGCTGGTCGCTCGACGCGCGCTGGCGCAGGAGCGGCCTGGAGACGCGGGTCCTGTTCGCCGAGTGGCACCTCCCCGAGGCGCGCGCCCTGATGGTCTCGTTCAACGAGGGCGGCGCGCCGAACTTCATCGATCCCACGAGCCCCGTGGCCTCCCGGATCCGCGGCGGCTATGTCGAGGCCGCGTTCGACGTGCTCCGCCCGCTCGGCGTGGGCCACGAGCTCCTGCCGTTCGCGCGCGTCGAGGCGTACGACACGCAGTCCGCGGTGCCCGAGGGCTACAAGGCCAACGCCTCGTACGGCGTCCGCGAGCTCACGCTCGGCGCCTCGTACCGGCCGACCCAGGGGGTCGTCGTGAAGGCCGACTACCAGCTGCGCGACCGCACCCTCGGGTTCGACCAGACGCAGCTCAATTTCGGCCTCGGGTTCATGTACTGAGCGCGCCAGACGCGGGCACACCATGTCACTCCGCCCAGACGACGCCGGGCCCGAGCGCCTCGTGGTCGGCGCCGGCATCTCCGGCCTCTACGCCGCGCTGCTGCTCGCGCGGGCCGGCCGGCGCGTTCGCCTCCTCGAGCGCGCGGCGCGGACCGGCGGGCTCGCGGGCGCCGAGACGTTCCGCGGCCTGCCGTGCGATCTCGGCTCGCACCGGCTCCACCCGGCCGCCCTCGATCAGCCGCTCTTCCGCGAGGTGCACGCGCGCTCCCCGTTCCTCTCGCGCCCGCGCCGCGGGGTGCTCGTGCTCGGCGAGCGCCACGTCCCCTACCCGCCGAGCGCGCCCTCGATGCTCCGCGCGCTCGGCCTCCGCGCCGGCGCCGCCATGGGCCTCGGGTTCGTGGCGCAGCGCGGCCGCCGCGCGGCCTTCGCCCGCTGGGAGCACGACCGCGCCCTCGCCGGCGAGGACGTCGGCTTCGAGCGGTTCGTGCGCGACCGCGTCGGCGCGGCGGCCTACGCGTCGTTCTACCGGCCCTACGCCGAGAAGGTCTGGGGCATCCCGCCGTCCGAGCTCTCCCAGACCGTCGCGAAGAAGCGGATCAGCACGACGAGCCCGCTCGCGCTGTTCAAGGGGCTCGCCCACGGCCGCGCCTCGGCGGATCTCGCGCGGTTCATCTACCCGCCGGCGGGCATCTCGTCGCTCATCACGTACCTCGAGGCGCGCCTCGCGGAGGCCGGCGTCGAGGCCGAGTGCGGGACCGCCCTCGGTCTGGCCGGGGCGGGCGCGCGCGCCGGCGCGGCGCCGATCCTGTTCGCCGGCGATCTCGCGGATCTCGTGCCCGACGCGCCGCTCGAGCACCGCGGGCTCTACCTGGTCTACCTGGCGTACCCGCGCGCGCGGCTCGGCGCCCCGGAGACCTACTACTGCCCCGACCCGCGCTTCTGGTTCGGCCGCGTCTCCGAGCTGCAGAACTACGCGCCCGATCTCCGCCGCCCGGGCGAGACGGTGCTGTGCGTCGAGATCCCCGAGGGGGCCTGGGGGAGCGGGCGCGACTTCGCCTCGGGCCCGCCGCTCGAGGCGCTGCTCGACCAGCTCGTGCGCGCCGACATCGCCCCGCGCGGGGTGGCGCCGCTCGAGGCCCGGCAGCGCTTCGTGCCCCGCGTGTACCCGCTCTACCGGCGCGGCTGGCTGCGGGACTGGCGGGCCGCGATGCGCCGCGCCGCCGCGCTCGGCGTGGTCCCCTTCGGGCGGCAGGCGCTCTTCCTGCACTGCAACCTCGATCACTGCGCCGCGATCGCGGCCGACGCGGTGGCGCACGTCGAGGCCGGCCGCAGCCCGGAAGCGTGGGCGCTGAACGCCGAGCGCTACCTGGACGTGCAGGTGCGCGACTGACGCCCGCGCCGCAAATCCGCGGCCCAAACGCCGTTGACTTTGACTTTCACGAATGACAGCTTCGTCGGAGCCTTGATGCGTCCTTCTCGTGACCTCCGCACGGCCCACTTCGCTGCAGCAGCGGCGCTCACGTTCATCCTGGCGGCGCTTCCCGCCCACGGCGCGACGTACTGGACGGTCCCTGCTGTCCTGAAGAGCTTCTTCGCGAGCTCGAAGAAGGTCGGTTATCGCAAGGTCGTCCTCGGCGACGCGGAGGCGCAGGAGCTCGGCAAGAAGCTGGGGGCGCCGGTCAAGCGCGAGTGGGTGGTGTACGTCGCGGAGTCCGACGGCAAGATCGACGGCTACGCGATCAAGGACGAAGAGAAGGGGATGCACGAGCCGATCGACTTCGCCGTGCAGTTCTCGACGGCCGGCGCGGTGGAGCGCATCGAGATCCTCGAGTACCGCGAGGCGTACGGCGACGAGGTCCGCGGCGATCGGTTCCGCGCCCAGTTCCGCGGCAAGACGGCGGGCGACCCGATCACCGCGGGCAAGGACATCGACATCGTGTCGGGCGCATCCATCTCGTCCCGCTCCGTGGCCCTCGGCGTCAAGCGCGACGCGCTCGTCCTCCAGCTCGCGCTGAAGCGCGGCGGTCTGTGAGGGATTTCACAGCTTCAGCCGGTCGGCTGAGGTCGCTCTCGCTCGGCGCGAAGCTCCTCTACTCGGCGTTCGCGCTCGCGTCGGTCATCGGGCTGCTCGTGTCGTGGCGCCTCTACGGGGCGATGGTGCAGGACGCGGGGGCCGCCGCGTACTACGCGGGCGCGGCGGTCGCCGCGCCGCCGCCTGCCCCGACCCAGGCGCCCGCGGCGGCCGAGGGGCCCGCGCTCGATCTGGGCCCGGAGCTCGAGCTCCCCGGAACGCCGGAGGCGCCGCGCGTCCTGGTCGAGCAGATCTCCGAGCGGAAGCTGCTCGAGGTGACGCATTTCCACCTCTTCTCGGTGCCGGTCTACGTGCTGATCCTCGCGCACCTCTGGCTGCTCGCGCGCCTGCCGTCGTGGCTCCACACCGCGGGCGTCGCGGCGGCCGTCGTCACGAGCGGGCTGCACATCGCGGCGCCATGGCTCATCCGGAGCGCGCCCGGCGCCGCGGCGCTGATGCCAATCTCCGGCGTGGCGATGCTGCTGTCGCTCGGCGCCATGGCGGTCGTCTCGACCGTGGACATGTGGCTGCCGAGGCGCTCGCGGCGAGGCGAGGCAGCGCCGGCCGACGAGGCCCAGGCCCAGTAAACCGCCGCGCGCGCCCCGCGCGGCGCGCGCTCGCCCCGACGAGCGAAGGCGCCCTGGGGACCTGGTTACCAGCGCGCCGGACGAGGCCTCAGCCCTCGGGGACGAGCCAGAGCACCCCCAGCGGCGGGAGCGAGAGCACGATGGATTGCGGGAACCCGTGGCTCGGGACGTCCTCGACCTCGACGCGACCCAGGTTGCCCACGCCGCTGCCGCCGTACTGGACCGCATCGGTGTTGAGCACCTCCAGGTAGGCGCCGCGCCGCGGGACGCCGATCCGGTAGTGATGGCGCGGGACCGGCGTGAAATTGCCGATGAACACGACGTGCGTGCCCGAGGGCGACATCTGATCTCCCGCGCCGTCGCCGTAGCGGATGAACGAGATCACGGTCTGCATGTGGTCAGTGCAGTCGATCCACCGGAAGCCGTGGTGCTCGTCGTCGAGCTCGTACATCGCCGGATACTTCTTGTAGAGCGCGTTGAGCTCCGTCACGAGCCGCTTGAGCCCCGCGTGCTCGGGCACCGAGAGCAGGCCCCAGTCGAGCTCCGTCTTCTCGCTCCACTCGGCGAACTGGCCGATCTCACCGCCCATGAAGAGCAGCTTCTTGCCCGGGTGCGCCCACATGTAGCCGTAGAGCGCGCGCAGGTTCGCCAGCATCTGCCAGTAGTCGCCGGGCATCTTCGAGAGCAGCGCCCGCTTGAGGTGCACGACCTCGTCGTGGCTCAGCGGCAGGAGGAACTTCTCGGAGAAGGCATAGATCAGCCCGAACGTGAGCTGGTGGTAGTGGAAGGCGCGGTGGATGGGCTCGTGCTTGAAGAAGTCGAGCGTGTCGTGCATCCACCCCATGTTCCACTTGAAGTCGAAGCCGAGCCCGCCGACGTACGTCGCGTGGGTCACCGACGGCCAGGCGGTGGACTCCTCCGCGCAGAGGATCGCGCCCGGACAGCGCTCGTGCACCCGGTTCGACAGCTCCCGGATGAAGTCGATGGCCTCGATGTTCTCGCGGCCGCCATACCGGTTCGGCACCCAGTCGCCGCCCTGCGCGGCGTAGTCGAGGTAGAGCATCGAGGCGACCGCGTCGACCCGCAGGCCGTCGATGTGGAACTCGTCGAGCCAGTAGAGCGCGTTGGCCACAAGGAAGTTCCGCACCTCGTGGCGGCCGTAGTTGAAGATGTACGTGTTCCACTCGCGGTGCTCGCCGAGGCGCGGGTCGAGGTGCTCGTAGAGCGCCGTGCCGTCGAACCGCCCGAGCGCCCACGCGTCCTTGGGGAAGTGCGCGGGGGTCCAGTCGAGGATCACGCCGATCCCCCGCTGGTGGCAGCGGTCGATGAAGTAGCGGAGGTCGTCGGGATCGCCGAAGCGGCTGGTCGGGGCGAAGTAGCCCGCCACCTGGTAACCCCATGACCCGTCGAAGGGGTGCTCCATGACCGGCATGAGCTCGATGTGCGTGAAGCCGAGCTCGGCCACGTACTCGACGAGGTGGTCGGCGAGCTCGCGGTACGTCATCCAGCGCATCCCGCCCTCGTACGGCGGGCCCTCGCCCGGCACGCGCCGCCAGGAGCCGGCGTGGACCTCGTAGATCGTGAGCGGCTTCTTGCGGGAGTCGATCTTGCCGCGCTCCTGCATCCAGTCGCCGTCCTGGAACGCATAGCGGCTCGTGTAGACCCGCGAGGCGGTGGCCGGCCGGAGCTCCATCGCTTGGGCGACGGGATCGGTCTTCACCGTGAGGTGCCCCTCCGGCGTCTTGATCTCGTACTTGTAGAGCGCGCCCTCGCCGAGGCCAGGGATGAAGAGCTCCCAGAAGCCCTCGCCCATCCGGCGCATCGCGTGGCGGCGGCCGTCCCAGTGGTTGAAGTCGCCGAGGACGCTCACCCGCCGCGCGTTCGGGGCCCAGACCGCGAACGACGTCCCGGAGACCCCGTCCACCTCGCGCACGTGCGCGCCGAGGACGCGGTAGAGCTCCCAGTGCCGCCCCTCGGCCAGGAGGTGGCGATCGATGTCCCCGAGCGTCGGCGGCATCGCGTACGGGTCGAGCTCCACCGAGGAGTTGCCGTCCGCGAAGCGCAGCTCGATCTGGTACGGGAAGCGTCCGTCCGCGGGGTAGGACACGCCGGGGAAGCGCGCCTCGAAGAGGCCCGCGGGGTGGACGCGCTCCATCGGCTGCCTCCGGAGCCTGGGGTCGCCCGGGACCACCGCGATCTCGGTGGCGTCTGGCCGAAAGACGCGGACCACCAGGTCGTCCTCGTCTTCGTGCGCGCCGAGCACGTGGTGCGGATCCGGATGCTCGACTGCCGCGATGAGATCGAGTTCTCGTTGTTCCAACATGTCGGGGTCCGCCTATAGCGGCTCCACTCGCCGACGTCATGCCGAGAGTCCGCCCGAGACGCCGACCAGGCTCACCCGGGCACACCGGCGCGGCCTGCGGCGCCGGTCCCCCCTGGCGCAACCACGGTGTGCTCACCATTTGTCCGCAGCGCAACAGCGGATGTCGGTGGGCCGGATCGACCGCGAGCACGCCGAGAATCGTCGGGATTCATCGGGAAACAGCGCAAATGCTCATTTGCTGTACCTTCTCGGGAAGGGTAGGGTCCCGGCGTCGAGCAGCGAGCCACGGCGGCCATCCGGCAAGCGACGCGGGCTCGACAGGCGGAGGGATCGAACATGGGTCAGGTGGTGAGCGAACGCCCGATCGGGGGCAACGGCAGCGGTCCTGGCATGAACGGGCACGGGGGCGCGGCGATCCGCAGCTACGCGCCCGCGACCGGGGAGCTCCTTGGAGAGGCCCCGAACACCAGCGCCGAGGAGGTGCGTGCCGCGGTCGCCCGGGCGCGGCGCGCGCAGGAGGCGTGGGGCGCGCTGCCCGTGGAGGAGCGCTGCCAGCGCGTCCTTCGCTTCCGCGACGCCATCGTCGATCGGACGGACGAGATCGTCGATCTGCTCTCGCGCGAGTGCGGCAAGCCGCGCCACGAGGCGCTGCTGCACGAGGTCCTGGTCGCGGCCGACATGGCGACGTACTTCGCGCAGGTCGCCCCGAAGGCGCTCGAGCCGCACGAGATCAAGCTCCACCTCTTCAAGCACCGGCGCAGCTGGGTCCACTACGTCCCTCGCGGCGTGGTCGGCGTGATCTCGCCGTGGAACTTCCCGTTCCAGCTCGCGCTGCGCGACGTGCTCGCGGCGATCGTCGCCGGCAACGCCGCCGTGCTCAAGCCGAGCGAGGTGACGCCGCTCATCGCGCTCAAGCAGAAGGAGATCTGGGACGGCGCGGGCATGCCCGAGGATCTGTTCCAGGTCGTCACCGGCTACGGGCCGACCGGCGCGGCGCTCATCGACAGCGGCATCCAGATGCTCCTGTTCACCGGCAGCGTCGGCACCGGGAGGAAGGTCGCCGCCGCCTGCGGCGAGCGCCTCATCCCGTGCGTGATGGAGCTCGGCGGTAAGGCGCCGCTCATCGCCTGCGCGGACGCGGACATCGAGCGCACGGCGCAGGCGATCGTCTTCGGCGGCTTCGCGAACGCGGGGCAGGTGTGCGTCGCGGTGGAGCGGGTCTATGCGCACCGCGAGATCCACGATCGCCTGCTCGAGCGCACCATCGAGATCACGAAGGGGCTGAACCAGGGCGATCCGGGCAAGGAGTTCGTCGACGTGGGGGCGATCATCTTCCCGCCGCAGATCGACGTCGCCGAGCGGCACATCAAGGACGCTGTCGACAAGGGGGCGACCGTGAAGGCCGGCGGCAAGCGCGCGCCGGGGCAGGGCCAGTTCTTCGAGCCGACGATCCTCGCGGGCTGCGATCATGCGATGACGGTGATGACCGAGGAGATCTTCGGGCCGGTCGTGCCGTTCATGCAGGTCGCGACCGAGGAGGAGGCGATCCGCCTCTCGAACGAGTCGCACCTCGGCCTCAACGCCTATGTCTTCTCGGAGGACACCGATCACGCCCGCCGGCTCGCCGAGCGCCTGCAGGCCGGCAGCGTGCTGGTGAACGACGTGCTCATGAACGGCGCCCTCCCCGACGCGCCGTTCGGCGGCGTCAAGCAGAGCGGCTTCGGCCGGGTGATGGGCGAGGACGGGCTCCGGCAGATGTGCGACGTCAAGCACATCAACGCGGACCGCATCGCGCTGGGGTCGAAGGACCCGACCTGGTTCCCCTACACCGCGTCGTCGTACAGCTGGTTCAAGCGAGGCATGCGCGCGCTCTTCTCGAGCGGCGGCTTCCTGCGGCGCATCGGGGAGCTCTTCTAGGGCGCGGCGCTGTCGACAGCGGCGGCGGGAAGCCTCGAGAACGTCGGCTGACCAGACGCCGGAGCAGCGCGCCGAGCTCGATCGGGACCTCGCCGACATCGCGGGGGGCCGTGCGCGCCTCGTCGCTCACGAGGATCTGCCGCGGGCCCTGGAGGAGCTGGCCCGCGAGCAAGGCGGATGAGCTCGGCGCCGCAGATCGACGTCGCCGAGCGGCACATCAAGGATCCGCCCGCGTCACGGCGCGTCCGCAAGGACAGCAGACTGGCGGACCGCCGCCGGCGCCCGCGCGTATTCCTTGAGAGCAATCGAGTCGTGCAGCCGGACCCCGTGGCTGCTCAGCTTGGCCAGCGCGCGCGACACCCCGCGCGGCACAACGCTGACCAGGCGGCCTATCTGCGCCAGCGCCCACAGCTCGAGCTGGCTGCCCGGGACCAGGCGCCTGGCGGCGTTCAGCGCGAACACCCTGCTGCGGCGCACGTAGTCGGCCAGCTTGCGTTCGCAGGCCTGGAACGCGCGCGCGTGGTCGCCGCCGGCCGCGGCCAGCTCGCCGGCGAGGATATAGGCGCCGACCACGGCGAGGCTGGTGCTGCCGCCGACCGCCGGCCCGGGCGAATAGCCGGCGTCGCCGGTCAGGGTGACGCGCCCGCGTGACCACGAGTCCATGCGCAGCTGCGTGATCGAGTCGAAGTAGAACGCCGGGGTCCGATCGAGCTCGGCCATCAGCCGCGGCACCTCCCAGCCGGCCCCGGCGAACGCCTCGCGCAGCAACTGCTTCTGCCGCGCGACGTCGCGGTGGTGGACATCGAGCTCGCGCGGGCTGCGGAACAGGAACACCGCGCGCGCGTCGTCGATCGTGTGCGAGCCGTAGATCGCCGCCATCCGCCCGACCCCGCCGAGCACGATCGCGTGGTCGTGCAGCCCCAAGTAGTTGGGGATCGAGATCACCGCGAGGTAGGCGCCGATGAAACGGGCGAACTGCCGCTCCTCGCCGAACACCAGCCGTCGCACGTTCGAGTGCAGCCCGTCGGCGCCGATCACCAGATCGAAGCGCCGCGGCGCGCCGCGCTCGAACGTCACGTCGACACCGGACTCGTCCTCGGCGAGCGAGGCGATCGAGTCGCCGAACACGTACTCGACGTCGGCCCGGGTCGCGTCGTGGAAGATCTCGCTGAGATCGTCGCGCATGATCTCGACGTGGCGGTCGGACACCGCGTGCATCAGCCGGCCGACGTCGATGTCGACCTGCCCTTGCACCCCCTCGCGCAGCAGCGTCATGCGCTCGGTGCCGGTCTTCTTGGCCTCGACCCGCGCCAGCACGCCCATGCGCTCGACGATGTCCATCGCGGGCCGAAACAGGTCGACCGCGTGGCCGCCCGTCTTGCGCAGCGTCGGCGCGCGCTCCACCACCGTGGGCCGAAACCCGTGCCGCTTGAGCCAGTAGGCCAGCACCGGACCGGCGATGCTGGCGCCCGAAATGAGGATCTCCATGGGCCCCTCCTTACTTACCGATAGGTAAGCACGCGGCCCAACCCTGCACAAGGCTTACCGAACGGTAAGTAAGCGGCTACACTACACAGGTGCCCCGAGCCCGGCCCTCCGACACCAAGGCGCGAATCCAGGCGGTGGCGCGCGAGCTGTTTGCGCGCCAGGGAGTCCAGCGGACCAGCCTGCGCGAGATCGCCGATCACCTCGGCATCACCAAGCCCGCGCTCTACTACCACTTCGACTCACGCGAATCGCTGGTCGCGAGCATCGTCGAGCCGCTGCTCGCGGAGATGGACGCGTTCGTCGCCGAGCGCGAGGGCGGCCCGCAGCCTGATCCGCGCGTCCTGCTCGCCGACTACTTCGATCTCCTGCACCGCCACCGCGACACCCTCACGATGGTGGTCCGCGACCTCGCCACGCTCGCCTACCTCGACCTCGGCATGCGCATGATCGAGTGGCGCCGCCGCCTGATGCGCCTTCTCATCGGCCCGCGCCCCTCCCTCGCCGCCCGCGCCCGCGCCGTCGTCGCCATCGGCGGCCTCTCCGACTGCGTCATCGAGTTCACCGACGTGCCGATGGAGAAGGTCAAGTCGCTCGCTGTCGAGGCCGCCCTCGCCGCGCTCGCGCCGACGTCATGAATCGCATACGCACGCCTCGCCCTTCGGCCAACGGCGCCCACAAGACAACGTGAGCGACGGCGGGGGGCTGTGCGCGGCGGCGCGCGGGTGGGCGCGGCGAGCACCGAACGAGGTGCCATAAGCTCTCAGGAGGCTCCACGTCCCAGGCGCGCCTTGTGTGGCGCGCGACGAAACGTCTCGGAAGGCATGGCCCGAAGTGAGACATGCCGGGCGGTGGCTCATGCGCAAGCTCTCCCGCCCCAGTCTTGGCGGATGGCCGAGCGCCCACCCGCGCGCCGCCGCGCACAGCCCCCCGCCGGCGCGGCGGCTCGGCTCAGCCCCCCTCTCCCTCTCCGCTACGCAGCCGCCGCCGGCTCCCCCGCCGCCGCGCCGGTCACGCCGCCCGTGCCCGCGGCCTCGATCGGCGCCTCTTCCAGCGCCGCCGCGATCACCTGGCTCATGTCCTCGACGAAGATGAGCTCCAGCTCGGCCCGCACCTCCTTCGGGATCTCCTCGGCGTCGCGCGCGTTCTTCTGCGGCAGGACGACCCGCTTGATCCCGGCGCGGTGCGCCGCGAGCACCTTGGACTTGATCCCGCCGACCGGCAGCACCCGCCCGCGCAGCGTGCACTCGCCCGTCATCGCCGTGTCCGAGCGCACGCGCCGCGCGGAGAGGAGCGACGTCAGCGCCGTGAACATCGTCACGCCCGCGGACGGCCCGTCCTTGGGCACGCCGCCCGCAGGGACGTGGATGTGCAGGTCCTCCGCCTCGAGCCTCGCCGTGTCGACGCCGAGCTCGATGGCGTGGCTGCGCACGTAGGTGAGCGCCGCCTTCGCCGACTCCTTCATCACGTCGCCGAGCTGACCCGTGATCTCGACCCTCCCCTTCCCCGGCATCCGCGACGTCTCGATGAACAGGATGTCCCCGCCCACCGGCGTCCAGGCGAGCCCGGTCGCAACACCAGCGACGCTCGTCCGCTCCGCCACGTCGCTGAAGAACCGGACCTTGCCAAGGTACGTCCCGAGATCGCTCGCCTCGACCACCACGCGCGGCGCCTTGCCGTCCGCCGCGCGGGCGATCTCCAGCGCGACCGCCCGGCAGAGCTTCTTGATCTCGCGGCCGAGCTGCCGCACCCCGGCCTCGCGCGTGTAGTCGCGCACGATCGCCGCGAGCGCCTCGTCCGAGATCGACAGCGACCCCGGGTCGATCGCGTGCTCCTTGAGCTGCTTCGGGACGAGGTGCGACCGCGCGATCGCGATCTTCTCGTCCGGCGTGTAGCCGGACAGATCGATGACCTCGAGCCGGTCCCGCAGCGGCGCCGAGAGCGCGCCGAGGTCGTTCACCGTGCAGAGGAAGACGACCTCCGACAGATCGAACGGGAGCTCCAGGTAGTGGTCGACGAACGTCCGGTTCTGCTCCGGATCGAGCACCTCCAGCAGCGCCGCCTCGGGCGAGCCCCGCCACCCGGCACCGAGCTTGTCGACCTCGTCGAGGAGCACGATCGGGTTCTTCACCTTGGCCTTCTTCAGCGCGTGCACGATCCGGCCGGGCAGCGCGCCGACGTACGTCCTCCGGTGGCCGCGCAGCTCCGCCTCGTCGTGCACGCCGCCGAGCGAGATGCGCACGAACGGGCGGCCCGTGGCGTCGGCGATCGACTGGCCGAGCGAGGTCTTGCCCACGCCGGGCGGGCCCGCGAAGCACAGGATCGTCGCGCGCGCCTTCCCGGTCAGCTTGAGCACCGCCATGTGCTCCAGGATGCGGCGCTTCACGTCGTCGAGGCCGCGGTGATCCTCGTCGAGCTTCGCCTTCACCGCGTCGAGGTCGTCCTTCACCTCCGCCCTCGCGCTCCACGGCAGGTCCGCGATCCACTCGAGGTACGTGCGGATCACGTTGTGCTCCGCGCTCTGCGGGCCGACCGACTCGAGCCGGCGGAGCTCCCGATCGGCGACGGCGCGCGCCTCCTCGGGGAGCCCGGCCTCGTCGAGGCGCCGCCGGAGGGCCGACAGCTCGTCCTCGCCCTCCTCGCCGCCCGCGAGCTCCTTCTGGATGGCCCGGAGCTGCTCGCGGAGGATCACCTCGCGCTGGCCCTTGCCGAGCTCGCGCCGCACGTCGCCGTCGATCTTCTTCTTCAGGTCCGCCAGCGCGGACGCCTCGGCGAGCAGGCCGGCGACCCGCTGGAGCCGAGGCACCACGCGGAGCTCCGAGAGCACCTCCATCTCCTTCTCGGTGGGCAGGCCGAGCGCGCCGGCGACCTGATCCGCGAAGACGCCCGGCTCCGCCCGGCTCGTGGCGGCGATCTCGGCGAGGTTGGTCCCCGTCTTCGGGCCGACCTCGCGGGCGCGCTCGCGCAGCGACGCCGCGAGCAGGCGCGCCTCCTCGGCGTCGCCGAGGAACTCGGGCGCGAGGGTGCCCTCGGCCCGCCACGTCGGCTCCGTCTCGACCAGGGCCGAGAGCGCGAAGCGATCGAGCCCCTCGATCACCAGCCGGTAGCCGTTCGAGACGCGCGAGATATCGACGACCCGCGCGAACGTGCCGATGTCGTGGAGGTCCTCGCGCCGCGGATCCTCGCGCTTCGGATCGCGCTGCGCGATGACGCCGATCACGTCGCCGGCGTGGACGGCGTTGAGCAGCGCCACCGAGCGGGGGCGCCCCACCGGGAGCGTGAGCACGGTGCCGGGAAAGAGGACGCCGGTGCGGAGCGGGAGCAGGGGAAAGGGAGAACGAGGCGCGCTGGCGCCGCTGCGAAGCTGGCTCATGCGAACTCCTGTGGCAGCGGTCGGCTCGCGCCATCCCTGCCGGATCGGTCGAAGGTCAGGTGGACTGCGTGGACAACGCGCCGCTCCTCCGCCCGTGAGGGCGGCGCAGCGCGCGGATGGGCTCACGTAGACCGCCGCGAGCAACCGCTCGGGCGAGCTCCATGAATCGATGAACGAAAAGTAAATTCGTTCACGCATCCGTCAACCCGCCCCGCCGGCGAGCGCGACGGCCGGATCAGAACGCCTGTACGCCGAGCACGAGGCCGGGCCAGGCGCGCTCGGTGCTGGTGACGTCGGAGCCGAGGGGGGCGCTGCCGTAGGGGCTCAGCTGGGCGTCCTTCGGGGTGCCGCTGAACGAGACGTTGAAGCTGGGGCCCCCGAAGATCGCGAGCTCCGGGAAGAGGCGGAAGCCGAGGAGCGCGCGCGCCTGCGCGATCGTGGCCGCGGACTCGAGCGTCGAGGGCTCGTGGAGCGTGTACCCGAGCACGTCGAGGTCGACATAGGCGCGCTGGTGGATGGAGATGCGGCCGCCCAGGCCGAGCGCGGAGACCAGGAGAGGGCGATTGCCGATCGTGCGAAGGCCGATCCCGTAGATGTTGTGGAAGTGGTCGCTCCCGTGCTTGACGCCAGCCACCACGATGCCGGACTCGAGCCCCCAGACGTCCACGTGCAGGCGGCCGTTGCGGATGAAGTTGAACAACCCGAGCGAGAACGGCGAGTCGCCGGCGTAGTTGACGAGGCCGATCTGCGCGCCCCCCACCTTCCCGGTGGCGATGTTGAAGAGCCCTATCTGCGTGCCGGTCGACTCGCCCGCGGCCACGTTGGTCAGGCTTATCTGCGTGCCGGTCGACTTGCCCGCGGCCACGTTGGCCACGCCGACCTGCACGTCGGTCGCGTCGCTCACGGCCACGTTGGCGACGCCGATCTGAAGGTCTATCGCGGCGCCCGCCGCGACGTTGGCCATGCCGAGCTGCGCCCCGTCCACGGGCCCGACGGCGACGTTGAACACGCCGCCCTGTGCGCCCGTGACCGGGCCGACGGCGACGTTGAACGAGCCGACCTGCGCGCCCCGGAGCGATCCGGCGACGTTGAGGCCCATCGTGATCTGCGCGCCGCGCGCCGGACCGAGCACGAGGTTGGCGCCGGACGAGAGCTGGGCGCCGCACAGGAACGACGACGCGATGTTGACCCCGACGCCGAGCTCGAGGCCCGCGACGCCCGCCGTGTACCCGGCGATGAGGTTGAGCGAGTAGCGGCGGACGACGTTCGTGCCGTCGAAGGTCGAGGTGCCGACATACGGGAAGACGTCGGCGCCGAAGCGGACGGCCTTCGCGCCGGGGAGCGCGCACCGAGGAGGCTCCGGTGGCGCTGGGGCGGGGCGCGTGGCCTTCGCGGGACGCGCGGCGCGAGGAGGCGGCGTCGGCCGGCTGGCCGCGGGCGGCGCGGAGGGCGCCGCAGGCGATGGCTGCGCCGCCGGCGGCGCCTCGGGCGGGCGCTTGCCGAGCGCCGCCGCGAGCTCCGCTGCCTCGTCCCGGACGAGGTTGCCCGCGAGCAGGGCGATCGCCTCGGCGGCGCGATCGGGATCCTCCGGCACGTCGATGGTGCGCTCGATGCGGCGGCCGTCCGCGGCGCTGTGGCTCAGCGTGACGCGGCCGTCGGGCTCGCCGCGGAGGACCAGCGTGGAGCGCCCGGCGGTCGCCGCGCGGGCCAGCGTGACGTCGGCGCCGAGCTCGCGCCCGATGGCGGCGCGCACCGCGTCGGGATCGAGCGTCCACGGCGCGCCGTCGACGACGAGATCGACGCCCGCGGCGCTCGGCTCCTCGGCGAGGGCAGGCGCGGGGGGCGCGGTGACGGCGGCTAGGGCGCCCGCGGCCGCGAGCGCGTGCAGAAGGAGGACGCCCGCGCGGAGGCCTGCGCCGCGCGCGGACGTCTTCCGGTCACGGCGCGGCGAGCCCCGCGGCGGCGCAGGGAGAGGTGCGAGGGCGGGTGTGTTCATCGACCGTGCTGTGCCCGCTCGCAGCACGTTCGTTCACGCGCCGCGACGTTCACTCGTCCGCGCTGCGCATCGCCTCGATCAGCGAGCGCGACTCGGCCTGGCGGTAGCCGCCGAGGGCGCCCTGCGCGAACGGATCGAGCGCCCGCCGCGCCTCGTCCTTGCGGCCGAGGCGAACGAGGCAGAGGGCGCGGTTGTACTGGGCCTCCACCGCGAAGCGGCCGTGCGGGGCGGCGGCCAGGTACGCGTTCCACGCGTCGAGCGCGGCCGCCGGGTTGCGCTCGACGAAGTGCGCGCGGTGCGCCGCCTGATAGAGCGCGTCCGCTTCGGGGCCGGCCGGCGAACGCTCGATAGCCTGCGGATCGGCCGCAGCCGGCCGCGGCGCGGTCGGCAGGCGCGCGGCGCTCGGCGCGACGGCCGCGACCGGGCGCGAGGCCGACCGGACCGGCGTGACCGCCAGCACCGGCGCGCGCGGCGGCGCAGGGGCGATCGGGGGCTCCGCGATCGGCGCAAGCAGCAGCGGCGGCTCCGGCGCGACCGCCTCCGCGCTCGCCTCGGCCTCCGGCGGCGCGGGCGCCTCGGCCTCCGGCGGCGCGGGCGCCTCGGTCGCGTGCCGCGGCCCGGACAGCGCGCGCTGCGGCGGCGGCGCGGGCGGAATGTAGGGCGCCTCGGAGACGCGCAGCCCGAGCCGCGACGCGAGGTCGTCCCAGCCGCCTGGGAACCAGCGCGCGGCCGAGGCCCACGCGACCGATCCGACGAGCACGGCGGCCAGCGGGACCACCACGCGGACCATCGCGAGGCGGCGGGCCCGCTGGGCCTTCAGGCTCCTCATCACGCGGGCGCGCGTCTCGTCGCGGCGGCCGCGCGACGCGTCTGCCTCCGCGCGCAGGGCGCGCGCGGCCTCGCGGAGCACGTCGTCCTTCATGGGGCCCTCTCTTCCAGCAGCGTACGGAGCTTCTGCTTGGCGTGGAACAGCCGCGTGCGCACGGTGGCCTCGGGCACGCCCATGATCTCGGACGCCTCGCGCGCGCTGCGCTCCTCGACCTCGCAGAGCACGAACGCCACGCGCTGCGCCGTCGGCAGCGCGTCGAGGGCGCGGTTCAGGGCCTGCGCGAGCGCGGCGCGGCCGGCTTCCCGCTCGGGGCTCGACGTGTGCTCCTCGTCCGGCTCCAGGGCGAGCCGCGCCATGGCCGCGCGGCGCCGCGCCGCCGCGCGGAGGTGGTGGCGGGCGTGGTTGACCGCGATCGCGATAAGGAACGTCTTGAGCGACGAGCCGCCGCGGAACCGCTGCGCGGCCTGCGGCAGGCTGATGAAGACGTCGTGGGCCAGGTCCTCGGCGGACGCGTCGTCGCCGGTGAGGCGGCGAGCGAACCCGCGCACCGCGCCATAGTGCCTGTCGTACGCCTCGCCGACCGCCGCGGCGTCCCCGCGCCGCAGCCGCTCGACGAGCTCCTCCTCCGCGTCCTGCGCGCGCTCGGCGCCGCGGGAGAAGAAGAACGGCATGAGGAGCGCCATGGTCTTCATCGGGCGCCACCTCTCCCCGGCGCGCGGGGGCTCGTCGGCGCCGGACGGCTCTGCGCCCGGAAAACCCGCTGCTCGCTCCGTCCCATCTCGGTCCATCCCTGCGCCGTCATCGTTACACCCGAACGCGCTCGGCGGCGTTGCCCGTTTGCCATCAACAAGCGTCCGAGAGCCCGGGTCGACATGTGGCACACCCCGTCGTGCCCGGCGTGGAGGAGAGCGTTCATGGTCGGCGCGTCGGTTTCGTGCCCGGAGAGGTCGGGAACGTTCAACCCCGGTCGGCAAAATCGACCGCCGGGGATCCGGACGGCCGAAATCGACGGCCAGGGGGCGCGATCGACCGCCGGGGTCCATCCCGCCGCCCGGGAGCTCCGGACCGGCGGCCGTCGAGATCGTGCGCAGGCGCGCGACCCGTTGAACGGAGCGCGCGGCAGCGGGCACGCAGCTCCGAGTGGGCAGAGGGCGACGCGCCGACGAGCCGCGCCGCTGCCCTGGATCCATCGCTGATCAGGAGTGATGACACATGAGCATGCGCACGGCCTTCGAGTGGGGTCTCGGTCTCTCTTTGTCCTTCTTCTCGATGACGACAGTCGGTTGCTACATCGAGACTGGCGAAGACTGCGACTGGGATGACGACGACTGTTTCGAGCCCGGAGCTCCCGACGCTCCCGACGTCGAGCGCCCGGATCGGGACGAGGACACCTCGGACGACGGCGGCAGCGAGGACGAGGGCGGGGCGACCAGCGGCGGCGAAGACAGCGCGAGCAGCGGCGGCGACAACGGGAGCTCGCCAGGGGCCTGCGAGGCGTCGTGCGACTGCCCGAGCGGCGACGTGTGTGTTGAAGGGACCTGCAAGACGCCGTGCGCGGCCTCGTGCGAGTGCCCCGAGGGCGAGTCCTGCGAGGCCGGCTATTGCGCGCCGCCGCCCGAGCCGGCCCTCTCCTGCGAGGTGGACTGCGACTGCCCGAGCGGCAGCGCATGCGTCGAGGGCCTCTGCAGCTGAGCCGCGCGGCGCTCCCCGGGGGCGCATCGCCCCGCGCGCGAGCTCATCGGGGGACCTCACGGGCCGCTCCCGCCCCTCATCGTCTCAGCCCTGCTCGCTCCAGGGCGGCATCGCCTTCGCGATGCGAGCGCCACGGTGAGGGGTGAGCCCCCTGCAGAGCGAGCAGGTCCTTCACGTCGCCGAGGACCAGCTCGCAGCGCCGAGCCGCCGTCCCAGGGGCGCCCGTTGAACGATCATGTGCCCATACAGGAGATCGCCGTTGGCGAACGACGCCCCGAGGTGCGCGTGCTCGGAGCGTGACCGTTCGAGCCTCGCTCGTTCCGGGTCGTCGACGGGCCGCCCCATCATGGCAGCCTCCGACCAGGCGCGGCTCAACGACCAGAAGCCGGCGACCCGATCGCTCCACGTCTCGAAGTGGAGAGTTCGCAGCCCCGCGGCGTGCGCCGCGCTGCGGTATGCATCCGGTGAGCCCATTCGCGTGCGGTAGTATGTGTCGACGCGGGGCGCCGCCTCGGGACGACCGACGAACCAGTCGGCGATGTGCGCTGAGCCGCCCGGCTTCAGCAACGACGCGAGCCGCTCGAACCAGGTGCGGCGCTCGAGATAGCAAGACGTCTCGATGGCGACCGCCGCGTCGAACAGGTCGGAGCCCGGCAAGGCGTGCGCATCGCGCACGAGGACGCGCACGCGGTCCGCGACCCCCGCCATCTTGGACAACGCGCGAACGACCGCCGCGTGCGATGGGACGAGCGTGATCGCCGTCACGCGCGCTCGGAGCGACTCCGCCCAGTACAGCGAGCCGCCGCCGAGGCCGCAGCCCACGTCGAGGAGCTCGATCCCGCCGCTGCGCGGCGCGATGTGCCGCGTCACCTCGGCAAGCAGCGCCTCTTGCGACTCGACCAGTCGCGCGCGCAGCTCATCGAGAGACCATCGTGGATCGACGGCGCCATCGCTGAACCCCGTGTGATAGTGCACGCGCGGCCCAGGGCCATACTTGGCCAGGATGCGCCGCGTCTTCTCATCATAAAACGCCGCGACGACCTGCTGCTCCTCGGTGAGGCTCAGAGGGCTGCTTCCAGTGTCGGCACTATCGTTCTCAGCGCAGCATCGATGCATCGGAGGCTCTCCTTCGCGAGAGAGATGGCGAGATCGCGCGCCCAGAGGGTCACCGCGCGGCGCTCTTCTGGAGCAAGGCCGTGGATACGCGGGTCGCCCGTGGCGAGATCGCGCGCCACATGGGCCGCGATGCCGAGCCCGCGCCCGGCGCGCGCTGCAGAGGGCTCAAGGGGCGTCCCGACCCAGAGAATGCGCAGATAGGCCGCGTACTGGAGCCCTGCGATCGCCTCGGCGACCTCGCGTGTCGCTGCCTCCGTCCAGACGGTCGTCCGCATCTCTGCGAGCTGCGCACCGGCGGCCGCGACGAGGTCCGCGGCCGCGCGCGCCACGGCGTCGGACGGCACCGCGCCGCGCGCGAGCGTCGCGAACGCGAGATTCTGCAGGATGAACTGGACAGCCGGACCGGTGCGGGTCGGCCGTTCCAGGTACGTGCACTCCCCATCGGCGATGTCGTCCGCGAGGTTTGCAGCGCAGAAGCTGAAGAAGACCGCGGCGCCCCGCGCGAGGAGGGCGTCACGGGCCAGCCCGGCCTCCGCGCCCGCCGCATAAGCGAACGCGAGCGGCCCGGAGCGGCCTGCCTCGAGCGCCCGGATCACGTCGGCCTGCTCGAGATGGCCGAGGGCGCTGCGGCCGACGACACGCAACGCCTGCTGAAAGATGGCTCCGCCGCTCATGGCGACCCCCGCGCACGGCGCTATGGCGCAATCGTGAGATAGTATCCGCTTTTCGCATTGACCTCGTTGGCGTCCTGACGCGCCTGCGCGATGCGCTGCTGGAGCTCGTTCTCGATGTCCGGGTTGCCGCGATGCTCGATGACTATCCTTACCTCGCCGCCGGCAGCGACGGTGTGGAGCGCCTTGAATATCTCCTTGATTTGAGGGCTCAGATCCATCGCGCCGAGCGTCCCCTCGATGATGCCCAGATCGATGAGGCGCATGAGGTACTCGTAGCCGCTCCGGGTCAGGTTGTATGCGACCAGGCCAGGGCCTTGATTTGCCGAATAGCTCACTTCACATCTCCCTGAAATACGAGGTCGCAGCAGAGCGGACGGCCCCCGATGAGCGCTGCGAGCAGCACCGGTGATCGGCATGAGCGCGGCCGTGTGCCTGGCGCCCCAGGAGTATGTAGGGTGGCGCAGGCGAGCGCGTCAATCCACCGGGCGAGCCGGGTGGTGCTCCCATTTTCTCTGAGAGAGTTCACATGAAGGTGGGAAGATCATTGCTTTTTCTTCCCTCCTTCCCGTCGTCCCGCCTTCGTGTGAGATGACAGAAAGGTGCTTACGCGATCCGCCTTCCTTCTGAATGAGCGAGGCAATGAGCGCGGCGGGGGAGCCCGGGGTCACCGCGACGGGACGAGCCGCTCGAGCCGGGACATGTACCCCGGCAGCTCCGCCGCCAGCGCTCCGGGCAGCGCCCGGTCCGCTTCGAACAACATCGCCAGGTTGCCGTAAAGCGCGGCGTCCGCGAGGCTCGGGGCTTCGCCGAACAGGAACGGCGCTCGCTGCAGCGTCCGGACGGTCGGCGAGAGCAGGGTCCGCGCGCGATCGAGCAGCGCCGGGGTGTCGCGCTCCCACTGCTCGATACAGCCGGCGCCGAACTTGCGCTCCTTGATCAGCGTGTACAGGGCGCGCTGACCCGGCCGCTCCCAGGCGTCGCGGATGCGCGGCGACGCGATTCGAAACAGCACGTCCTCCAGCGGTCCGTCGCAGAAGTCCGCGTAGGCCCAGACCGGGCCCTCGAGGACGTCGAGCGTCAAGCGCCGGGCGGCAGGGTCCTCGAGCAGGAGCTCGCAGATCCGCCGCGACTCGACCGTCACCCGGCCGTCGTCGCCGACCAGCACCGGCACGTAGATATAGCCACCGGTCACGCGGGCCAGCTCGTCGCGATCATCGTACGGCACCTCGACCAGCTCGTACGGGCGACCCAGGAGGTCGAGCAGCATCTGAACTTTGCGGGCGAAGGGGCTATATCGGAGTCGGTAGAGCTTCATGACTCCCGGGATACCGCGGCGCGCCTGGACGAGCGAACGAATGTTTTCCATGGTACATGAGAATTTCTCATGACCAGCCCCGCCCCGGGGGATCACCCTCCGCCGCTGCCGTCGCTCACCGCCCTTCAGGCGTTCGAGGCCGCGGCGCGCCATTCGAGCGTCACCCGCGCGGCGCGCGAGCTGGGCGTGACCCAGGCCGCCGTCAGCCACCAGATCCGCGCCCTCGAGGACACCCTGGAGACGGCGCTGTTTCGGCGCTCGCCGCACGGCATCAGCTTGACGGAGGACGGCGAGCGCTGGGCTGCGGAGCTGGGCGTCGTGTTCGCCAGGCTGCGCGAGGCGAACGCCCGCCTGCGGCGGCCCGCCGCGGACGCGCGGCCCGCCGTGTCGGTCAGCGTCACGCCGTCGTTCGGGGCGCGCTGGCTCGTGCCGCGGCTCGGGCAGTTCCTTGTGAGCCACCCGGAGGTCGACGTGCGCATCTCCGCCACCGAGCGCCTCGTCGATCTCGCGAGAGAGCCGGTGGACATCGGCATTCGTTATGGACTCGGCAGCTACCCGGGCCTTTTGACCGTCAAGCTGGCGGACGACGCCCTGATCGTGGCCGCCGCGCCGAGCGTCGCGAGCAAGCGCGCGCGCTGGCGCGTCGAGGACCTGAGCCACGAGGTGTTGCTCGGGGACGACCACCCCGACGCCTGGGGCCGCTGGTTTCGCGAGCGCTCGCGCCGCCTGCCGGCCCGGGTGCGCCAGAGCCAGCTCACCGACTCGTCGATGCTGGTGGACGCGGCGGTGCGCGGTCAGGGGGTGGCGCTCGCGCGCTGGTCGCTCGCGGCCGCAGAGCTCGAGCTCGGCCGCCTGGTGCTGCTCTTTCCCAGGCTCCCGGCGCTGCCGACGGGCCTCGCTTACTTCCTCGTGAGCACGCGCGCGAGCCTGCGGCGAAAGCCGGTGGCCGCCTTCAGGGACTGGATCGTATCCGAGGCCGCGAGCCTGCGCAGGCCCGGACGCTGAGCCGCAGCCGCCCGCCCGCGTCGCGCGATCCGCCTCCTCAGAAGAGAGCAACTCTCACTCGATGCGCGAGGGCCGCCGCCGACAGGCGAGCTGGGATGGGACGGCGCGGCGTCAGCCCCCCGGCCTGCGGGCGGGCCCGCGACCGACGAGGCCGTAAAGGACGATCCGGTGGACCGCGGACAGCATCGCCTCGACCTCTTCGCGGGAGCCCTGGAACAGCCACGGAGGAGCGAAGCTCGCATAGGCGCGCAGGAGGGCGCGCGCTGTGAGCTCGGGGTCGGCGGCGTCGAGCTCGCCGGCGCCGGCGCCGCGCGCGATGAGATCGCGGAGGAGCGCGCGCTCCTCGTCGAGGAAGCGGGCGTGGGCGGCCTTCACGGCGCGGCTCTGGCAATGCACGAGATCGCACGCGTGCGCGCCCGAGCCGGCGAGCTCCAGGAAAGCGCCCGCGCGGGCGTCGAACACGGCCCGCAGCCGGTCGCAAAAGGGCACGTCGTCCCTGGCCGCGGCGGCGCGCATCGCGGCCATGACGGCGCGGTGCTCGCCCTGGGAGAGCTCCTCGACGATGGCGTCCTTCGAGGCGAACTCCAGGTACACGGCGCCGACCGCGATCTCGGCCTCGCGCGCGATATCGGCGACGGTGGTCTTGGCAGGCCCGTACCGGCGGAGGAGCCGCTCTGTCGCCTCGAGGATCCGCTGGCGCCGCTCCCTTTCGCCGCCGGGGTAACCGTGCTCCATGAGGTGAGCGATGTTCTCCCGGATTCACGGCCGGGGGAAGCGTCCTGGCGGGCGGCCGGCAGGGACCATGGGGACGCCACGGCGCGCGGGCACGGGCGCGGCGCGCTGGCACGGGCGCGGCGGCGCGCTGGCGATGGCACGAACCCGACGGCGCGCGGCCCGCGCCGGCGCGACGGAGCCCAGCCCCGAGATTGATCGCCGTACGCCCGGCGGCTATCGTGGGGTGGCTTTGCACCGGATTTTCCGCGAAGATCGCGCTGTTCACGGGATCCGCGGTCCGGCGTGCGAGGGGACCGAGCCATGACGAGCACCGCGCCGACACACGACGAAGCCGAAGGGCTGGTGCGACCGGGGCAGGTCATCGCCGAGAAGTACCGCGTCGAGCGGGTGATCGGCGCCGGTGGGATGGGCGTCGTCGTCGCCGCGACCCACCTCCAGCTGGAGGAGCGGGTCGCGATCAAGCTGCTCCTGCCCGAGGCGGCGAAGTCGCGCACGCTCGCCGAGCGCTTCGTGCGCGAGGCGCGCGCCGCGGTGAAGGTCAAGAGCGAGCACGTGGCGCGCGTGACCGACGTCGGGACGCTCGACTCCGGCACGCCGTACATGGTGATGGAGTACCTGTCGGGCAGCGACCTCGCCGACGCGCTCCGCGCGGGCGGGCCGATGACCCCGCAGGCGGCCGTCGAGTACGTCCTCCAGGCCTGCGAGGCGCTCGCCGAGGCGCACGCCGCGGGCATCATCCACCGCGACCTCAAGCCGGCGAACCTGTTCCTCACGCGGCGCGCGGACGCCTCCCCGTGCGTGAAGGTGCTCGACTTCGGGATCTCGAAGGTGGCGACCGGCGGCTCCGACCCGCGGATCACCGACACGAAGGCCATCATGGGGTCGCCGCTCTACATGTCGCCCGAGCAGCTCAAGTCCTCGCGCGACGTCGACGCGCGCACCGACATCTGGTCGCTCGGCGTCATCCTGTTCGAGCTGCTCACCGGCGCGCCGCCGTTCGACGGCGCGACGATGCCGCAGCTCTGCGTGGCGATCATGCAGGGGATCCCGAGCCCCCTCGCCGCGTTCCGCTCCGACGTGCCCCCGGCGCTCGAGGCGGTGATCCGCAAGTGCCTCGAGAAGCTGCCGGAGCAGCGGTTCCGCCATGTCGGGGAGCTGGCCGAGGCGCTCGCGCCGTTCGCGACCGGGCGGGCCCGGCTCTCCGTCGACCGGATCAGCGGGATCTCGCGGAGCTCGGGGCCCCCGCGGCCAGAGCTCCCTTCGGCGAGCGGGGTGACCTCGCCGACCGTGGTGAACACGTCGCTGAACACCTCGCCGACGTGGAGCGGGACGGTCGTGCCGCGAAAGCGGCCGGTGGGGCTCGCCGTCGCGGCCGGCGTCTTCGTGTCGCTGATCGCCGCGGTGGCGGTCTTCGCGCTCCTGACGTCCCGCTCGCGCGGCGACGGCGCAGCGACCGAGCCGGCCGCCAGCGCCTCGGCGGCGCCGTCGCCGGCGGACGCCGCGGGACAGCCGGCGACCGCGCCCGCGTCGCTCTCGCCGACCGTCACGCCCGGCGGCGCCGAGGCCCCCGCGCCGGTGGACGACCGCACGGCGGCGCCGGGCCCGGCCGAGATCCCCCCTGCGCCCCCCGCGGCGCCGGCCAGCGGCAAGCCCGCGGCGCCGCGCCGGCCGAGCGCCGCACCGCGCCCCCCGGTCGCCACGCACGCCACGCAGGCTCCGGCCCCCCGGCCGCCCGCCGCCCCGGCCGCTGCGCCGCCCGGCGGCAACCTGTTCGACGATCGCAAGTGAGGACACCACCATGACGAGCCTGCCCGTGCAGCACCTCGGGCGCCTGCTGGCGCTCGCGATGTTCCTTGCCGCCCTCCTTGCGGGCGGCCGCGACGCGAGGGCCGACACGGCGGCCGCGCAGGCCCTGTTCGACGCGGCCAAGCAGCTGATGGCCCAGGGCAAATACGCCGACGCGTGCCCCAAGCTCGAGGAGAGCCAGCGGCTCGATCCGGGGATCGGCACGCAGTTCAACCTCGCGGCCTGCTACGAGCAGCTCGGCCGGACGGCGAGCGCCTGGTCGATGTTCCTCGAGGTGGCCGGCGCGTCGAGGGCCGCCGGCCAGCTGGAGCGCGAGAAGGTCGCGCGGCAGCGCGCCGCCGCGCTCGAGCCGCGGCTCATCCGGCTGACGATCACGGCGCCGGCCGACTCCCCGGCCGACCTCCAGGTGAAGCGCGACGGCGCCCTCGTGGGGCGCGCGCAGTGGGGCACGCCGGTGCCCGTGGATCCCGGGAAACACACGGTCGAGGCCTCCGCCGCCGGCCGAGCGCCTTTCGCGAGATCCATGGAGCTCACCCGGGCGGGCGCCTCGGAGACGCTGGCCATCCCGCCGCTGCCCGCGGGCGCGCCGGCGCGCGACGCCGCGCTCCCGCCGAGCGGCCCCGCCGCGCCTGCGGGCGCCGCCGCGCCCCCTCCGGGCGGCCCCGGCGCGCCGCGAGCGAGCGGCGCCCCGTTCGCGCCGGTCGCCGCGTATGCACCGGGGCGCCCGGCCGCGCCGCTGACCAAGCGCCGCAGCAAGGGGATGATGGTCACGGGCATCGTCCTGACGAGCCTCGGCGCCGTCGCCGTCCTGGGCGGGGGCCTGGTGATCGCCTCCACCCCCTCGTGCTCCGGCGACGGCTGCGAGTACGACACCTCCAGCGACCCGTTCGCCGACGACACGGTCTACGAGGAGGACGGCGCGGAAGGCGCCGGGGTCGGGCTCGTCGTCGGCGGGCTCGTCCTCGCCGGCGTCGGCATCCCGCTCGCCATCATCGGCGGCCGCAAGGTGCCGGTGCAGCCCGAGAAGCAGGCAGCCTCCACGCCGGCGCCGCCGCCCGAGCTCGTCATCGGCCCGCGCTACGCCGGGCTCCGCTGGTCCATGTGAGCGCCGGCGCGGCGCCGGCCCGGCGCGCGCGGCGGTGCGCCGCCGCGGCGCGCGGCGAGGGGGCCGTGAGCGCTCATTCGGGATCGATCCGGTACACGGTGCCGCCGAGATCGACGACGTAGACCTCGCCGGCGCCGTCCTGCCCGAAGCTGGCGATGCTGAAGCCGAACGATCCGAGGTCGTCCGTTCGGTCGACGGGCGCGGAGGCCACCCCGGCCTCATAGGTGAGCGTCCAGACCCTGCCGCTGCAGTAATCACCGTAGAAGTAGCTCCCCCGGAGCCACGGGATCTCGCTGCCCCGGTAGACGTAGCCGCCGGTGACCGAGCAATCCTCGATGACCCGCCCGGCGTGGCCGTACTCGACGGCAGGGAGCGTGATGGTCCCCTCGAGATCGCAGCTCTCCGCGGGGATGAAGCAGTGCGCGCCCTCCATCCGGCGCCAGCCGTAGTTCTTCCGTCCCTGCCCGGCCGGCTCGATGTTGATCTCTTCCCAGAGGCGCTGACCGACGTCCGCGATGTAGAGATCGCCCGTGCACGCGTCGAAGCTGAAGCGGTACGGGTTCCGCAAGCCATAGTCCCAGATCTCGGGCAGGACGCCTTCGCCCGTCATGTTCCCTTCCGGGATGCTGTACGGGTGTGTCGAGACGTCGAGGCGAAGGATCTTCCCGAGCAGCGTCGTGAGCGCCTGGCCATTGCCGATGTCCGCATGGTTGGGGCCGGCGTCGTTGTTGTCCCCGCCATCGCCGAGCCCGAGATAGAGGAAGCCGTCGATCGGGCTGAACTCGAGCGAACCGCCGTTGTGGTTTCGATGCAGATCCACGACCTCGAGGTGCGTGGCCACCGGGTCTGGACTGGCCACGTCCGGTCGCTCTCCCCGCGCGAACTCGACCACACGCGCGTTGCCGCCCGTCGCCTTGTCCGTGTAGTGGACGAAGAAGCGACCGGTGTCCTCGTAATCGGGGTGGAAGGCGAGCCCGAGGAGGCCGCGCTCGCCGTTGTCATTGAACAGGACGCGATCCCGGATATCGAGAAACACCTTGGGCTCCGCCGCTCCATCGTCGAGGACGAGGATCTGGCCAGGCTGCGTCAGGAGGAAGAGCCGCGTGGGGTCGCCCGGCGCGGATTTCACGAGGAGCGGGTGATCGAGACCGGAGACGAGCGTGGTGAGCTTCAGCGCGCCCTCGTCCTCGCTCGGCGGCGCGCAGCTGAATCCCGCCACGGGCTCACCACCGCCGCTCCCGCCAGCTCCGCCGCCGCCAGCGGCGCTGCCGCCGCCGCCAGCCCCGCTCGCGCCAGTCCCGCCGCCAGTGGCGCTGCCGCCCACCCCGCTGCCGCCAGCGCCGCTCGCGCCAGCCCCGCTGCCGCCACCCCCACTCGCGCCTGCTCCGCCGGCTGCGGCCGACGAGACACCGCCGGTCGTGCCGGGCGGCAGCGGAGAGATCGACGCCTCGCGCGAGCAGGCGATGAACGCGAGCTCGGCCGCCAGAGAGAGCGCGATGATCGGAAGGGGCGACAGGGTTGAGCTCGACGGCCTCATGGCTTGACGATATCGTAGATCGAAGCCCAGGGCGGCGAAGATCCGGTGTTGGAGGCGCCCGCGCACCCCGCCCGCCGCGCGCGCACGCCGGACGGCGCCGCTGCGGCCCCCCCTGACGCGCCTGCGCCGGCGTTCGGGGCGTGGCGAGATCGCGAAACGAGCCCCGCGATTCACGCATCGATATCGATGGAGCTGGCCCCATCGCCGCACTTCGAGCGAGGCCGAGCACACGAGAGCATGGCATCCGTTTTTCCGCGCTGGAGCAACACCGCTTTCCGACTCGCCATCGCCGCCGTCTTCCTCGGCGGCGCGGCGGCCGTGTCAGCGCCGATGATCTACGTGCGCTCGGACTGGAACACCGGACAGAACCTGCCCGTGCAGCAGCCGGTGCAGTTCGATCACAGGCACCACGTGCAGGACGACGCCATCGATTGCCGGTTCTGCCATCACACGGTCGAGCGGACGGCCACGGCGGGCATGCCATCGACCGTCCTCTGCATGGGCTGTCACAGCCAGATCTGGAATCAGAGCCCCAAGCTCGAGCTCGTCCGGAACAGCTATTTCTCGGACACGCCGATCGTCTGGAACCGCGTCAACGACGTGCCCGACTTCGTCTATTTCAACCACGCGATCCACGTGAACAAGGGCGTCGGCTGCGTGACGTGCCACGGCCGCGTGGACCAGATGCCCGACGTCCGCCAGGCGACGCCGATGACGATGGGCTGGTGCCTCGACTGCCACAGGGCGCCGGAGCGTCACCTCCGCCCGCTCTCCGCGATCGTGGACATGGACTGGGACCCCGGCCCCGACGCGGAGCAAATCGGCCGGCAGATCGCGCAGGAGGTCGGGGCGCGGAGCCTCGTCCACTGCTCGACCTGCCACAGGTGAGCGCGCGCAGGCGCAGCGCGGGAGGCAAACGAGGGATCCACGCGAGACACAAAGGGAGCCTGCGAGAGCACGCGAGACAGAAGGCCAACAGGCGGCGAGCAGCGGAGCGCCGCCACGGCGGCGGCGCCGATCCACCGATGACCTGAAGAGGGACGATGGCTGATCAGAGACAGACCCCGTGGAGCGCCGCGCTCGACGGCAAGACCGGCAAAGCGTACTGGCGCAGCCTGGCGGAGCTCCTCGAGTCACCGGAGCTCCGCGAGGCCGCGGCGCGGGAGCTCCCGGGGGGCAGCGGCGAGCCCGTCGCGGTGAGCCGGCGGAGCTGGCTCAAGCTCCTCGGCGCGAGCATGGCGCTCGCCGGCGTGTCCGGGTGCAGATCGAGGGCAGCGGACAAGATCGTCCCTTACGTGACGACGCCGCCCGAGGTGACGCCGGGCGTCCTCCGGTATTACGCCACCAGCCTCGATCTCGACGGGTTCGCCACGGGCATCCTCGTCGAGAGCCACGAAGGGCGGCCGACGAAGATCGAGGGCAACCCGGAGCACCCGGCGAGCCTCGGCTCCACCGGCGCCTACGAGCAGGCGTCGGTGCTCGGCCTGTACGATCAGCACCGCGCGCGCGCGGCGCGGCGCGGCCACGACCCGGCGACGTGGCAGGCGTTCGTCCAGCAGTTCGGGGGCGCGCGGAGCGACGGCGGCGCCGGGCTCCGGTTCGTCCTTCGGCCCACCGGCTCTCCGCTCGTCCTCGACCTCATCGGCCGCGTCCAGGCGCGCTATCCGGCCGCCCGGTTCACGTTCCACGCGCCCGCGAGGTCGGCGCACCCGGCGCGCGGGGCCGAGCTCGCCTTCGGCGCTCCGCTCCAGGCGCAGTACGACTTCCGGACGGCGGACGTCCTCCTCGCGCTCGACGCCGACTTCCTCGCGTCGATGCCTTTCCACGCGCGGTATGCGCGCCAGTTCTCCGAGCGAAGGCGCCTCGGCTCGCCGACGGGCAGCATGAACCGTCTCTATGTGATCGAGCCCGGGCTGACGCCGACGGGGAGCATCGCCGATCACCGCCTGCGCAAGCGGCCGAGCGACGTGCCGGCGATCGCCGCGGCGATCGCGGCCGAGCTGCTCCTCACCGAGGGCGCGCGCCCGGGGTTCATCCCTCCCCAGGCGCTCGGCGCGCTCGAGCCGCTCCGGGCGCGGGTCAGCGAGGCGGAGAGGCGCTTCGTCCGGGCCCTCGCGCGCGACCTCGCGCGCGGCGGCCTGGCGAGCGTCGTCGTCGCGGGGGAGCGGCAGCCTCCCGGGGTGCACGCGCTCGCGCACCTCATGAACGCGGCGCTCCGCAACGACCGCGCGGCGTGGACCACCGCGGGGACCTTGATCACGGCCGGCGCCGCCGAGCAGGACCTCACGGCGCTCGCCGAGGAGATCCGCCGCGGCGCCGTCGATACGCTCGTGCTCCTCGAGAACAACGTGGCGTACACGGCGCCCGCGGATCTCGAGCTCGCGGCGCTGCTCCGCTCCGTCCCGAGCCGCGTCTACCTCGGCCTCTACGAGGACGAGACCGCCGCCGGCTGCGACTGGTTCGTGCCCGCCGCGCACGATCTCGAGGCCTGGGGGGACGCGCGCGCGTACGACGGCACGACCTCGCTGGTCCAGCCGCTCATCGAGCCGCTCTTCCAGGGCAAGACCGCCTCCGAGGTGCTCGCGGTGTTCGCGGGCGAGCCGCCGAGGAGCGCGCGAGAGCTCCTGCGCGACGCCTGGGCCGCGCGCCGCGGCGGCGCCGATTTCGACGCGTTCTGGGAGGACGCGCTCCGGCGCGGGCTCGTCGAGGGCACCGCGGCCCCGCGCGAGGACGCCTCGCTGCGGCTCGACGGCGTGATCGCGGCGCTCGCGCAGCTCGCGGCGGCGGCCCCGCCGCCGGCGGAGGCCATCGAGGTCGCCTTCTCGGTCGACGCGAGCGTCTATGACGGCCGGTTCGCCAACAACCCGTGGTTGCTCGAGCTGCCGGATCCCATCACGAAGCTCACCTGGGACAACGCCGCGCTGCTCAGCCCGGAGACGGCGAAGGCGCTCGGCGTCGAGAGCGAGGATGTCGTCGATCTCGAGCTCGGGGGGCGGAAGATATCGATACCGGTCCTCGTCGCGCCGGGGCACGCCGACAGGACGGTATCGCTCAAGCTCGGTTACGGGCGGAGCGGCGCCGAGTCGATCGCCGCCGGGGTGGGGTCCGACGCGTACCGGCTCCGCGCCGCGGCCACGCCGTTCTTCGCGGCGGGCGTCTCGGTGACGAAGCGGCCCGACCAGAAGCACAAGCTCGCCCTGACGCAGACGCACTTTCGCCTGGAGGGGCGCCCGGTCGCGCTCTCGGTCCCCCTCGCCGTCTACCGCGAGCACCCCGGCTTCACGGGAGCGCTGAAGGGGCCACAGCCGTCCCTCATGCCCGCGGTGGCCCCCGGGCCGCTGAAGGATCAATGGGCCATGACGATCGATCTCACGATCTGCACCGGCTGCAGCGCGTGCGTCGTCGCGTGCCAGGCCGAGAACAACGTCCCCGTGGTCGGCAAGGAGGAGGTCCTGAACAGCCGTGAGATGCACTGGCTCCGCATCGACTCGTACGTATCGAACGACCCGCGCGACACGGCCGTCGTCCATCAGCCCATGATGTGCCAGCACTGCGAGAAGGCGCCGTGCGAGTACGTGTGCCCCGTGAACGCGACGACGCACAGCCCCGACGGGCTCAACGAGATGACCTACAACCGCTGCGTCGGGACGCGGTTCTGCTCGAACAACTGCCCGTACAAGGTCCGCCGCTTCAACTGGTTCGATTACGGCGAGCTTCACGCGTTCAACGCCGGGCTCTCGAGGCTCCAGCGCAACCCCGACGTGACCGTGCGGGAGCGCGGCGTCATGGAGAAGTGCACGTACTGCGTCCAGCGGATCCGCCGCGCGGAGATCGCCGCGCGGGTCGAAGACCGCCCGATCCGCCCGGGAGAGGTCGTCACCGCCTGCCAGCAGGCCTGTCCGACGCAGGCGATCCAGTTCGGCTCTCTCATGCACGAAGAGACGGCGATGGTGGCGTGGCGGGGCGAGCCGCGGAGCTACGCGGTGCTCCACGACCAGGGCACCCGGCCGAGGACCATGTACCTCGCGCGCGTCAACAACAAGAACCCGGAGATCGAAGAGCCGTGACGGAGCCTCTCCTCCTCGGGCGACCCACCGACGAGGCGCTCTCCGAAGAGCTCCTGTCGGTCGTCTGGAAGCCGCGATCCAGGCTGTGGTGGGCGGCGTTCACCCTCACCGGCGCCGGGACGGTCCTGCTCGCGATCTCCGTCCTCTACACCGTCACCACCGGCATCGGGGTCTGGGGCAACAACATCCCGGTGGGCTGGGCGTTCGGGATCATCAACTTCGTGTTCTGGGTCGGCATCGGCCACGCGGGGACGTTCATCTCCGCGATCCTGCTCCTCCTGGAGCAGCGCTGGCGCACGAGCATCAACCGGTTCGCCGAGGCGATGACGCTCTTCGCCGTCATGCAGGCGGGCCTCTACCCGCTCCTGCACCTCGGCCGGCCATGGTTCGCCTACTGGCTCGTCCCCTACCCCTCGACGCTGGGGACCTGGCCGCAGTTCAAGAGCGCGCTGCCGTGGGACGCGGCGGCCATCTTCACGTACTTCACGGTCTCTCTCGTCTTCTGGTACGTCGGGCTCGTCCCCGACTTCGCGTCGCTCCGCGACCGGGCCCCCGACCGCCGCCGCCGGATCATCTACGGTGTCCTGTCGCTCGGCTGGCGCGGCTCCGCGTCTGCGTACCGCCACTACCGGCTCCTCTACGGGCTGCTCGCCGGGCTCGCGACGCCGCTCGTGCTCTCGGTGCACTCGATCGTGAGCACCGATTTCGCCATGGCGCTCGTCCCGGGCTGGCACGCGACGATCTTCCCCCCGTTCTTCGTCGCCGGGGCCATCTTCTCCGGCTTCGCGATGGTGCTGACGCTGCTCATCCCGGCGCGTCGGATCTTCCACCTCGGGAACGTCGTCACCCAGAGGCACATCGACAACCTGAGCAAGATGACGCTCGTCACCGCCTGGATCGTCATCTACTCGTACATCATCGAGCTCTTCGCCGCCTGGTACAGCGCGTCGGAGTACGAGATCTACCAGTTCTTCGTCGCGCGCCCCACGGGGCCGAACGCCGCGGTCTTCTGGGCGCAGATGATCTGCAACGTGCTCGTGCCCCAGCTTCTGTGGTTCCCGAAGGTCCGGAGGAACATGATCCTTCTCTGGATCATCTCGATCCTCGTGAACGTCGGGATGTGGTCCGAGCGGTTCGTGATCATCGTCCTGTCGCTGCAGCGCGAGTTCCTCCCGTCGGCGTGGCACGCCTATCACCCGACGTGGGTCGATATCTCGATGTTCGCCGGGACGATCAGCTTCTTCCTGCTCCTCTTCCTGATCTTCCTCCGCCTCTTCCCCTTCGTGCCGGTGGCCGAGGTCAAGGAGCTGAACCACGAGCTCCGCCACAAGGAGAAGCACTGAGATGAGGAGAGGTCTGCTCGCCGAGTTCGAGACGCCCGAGGCGATGCTCCAGGCGATCGCGGAGCTCAGGAGCCGCGGATACCGGCGCCTCGACGCGTTCACGCCGTACCCGATCCACGGCCTCGAGCAGGCGCTCGGGTTCCGCCGCTCGCCGCTCAACTGGATCGTCCTGCCCTTCGCGCTCGCGGGCACCGCGGGAGGCTACCTCGTCCAGTGGTATTGCAACGCGTTCGACTACCCGCTCAACGTGGGTGGGCGGCCGGGGCACGCGGCCCCTGCGTTCATCCCGATCACCTTCGAGATGCTGGTGCTCTCGGCCGCCCTCTCGGGGTTCGTCATCCTGCTCGTCCTCTCGCGGCTGCCCGAGCTCTGGCACCCGGTGTTCGACGTGCCCGGGTTCGAGCGCGCCTCCATCGATCGGTTCTGGATCGGCATCGACGCCCGCGACCCGGCGCTCATCAGCCCCATCACCGAGCGCGATCTCACCGATCTCGGCGCCCTCACCGTCGCCTGGGCCGGGAAGGAGCGATCATGACGCGCGGACTGCCCCTCTCGCTCTCCTGTCTGGCCGCGGCGCTGTGCCTCTCCTGCACGCCGGTGACCTCGGCCGACGCCGAGCCCGGCGAGGCGGACCTGCTGGATCTCGAGCGCATGCTCCGCCAGCGGCGGTACACGGCCTACCAGGAGACAGAGCTCTTCGACGACGGCTCGGCCATGCGCCGCCCGCCCGAGGGCACCGTACCGACCGATCGCGTGCTCGGCGATCCCGGGCTCACCCGTGGGATCGCGGGCGGAGCGTACGTGGCGCGCGTCCCGGTCACGGTGACGATCGAGCTGCTCCGGCGCGGAAAGGAGCGCTACGAGATCTTCTGCGCTGCCTGCCACGGGGTCGCCGGAGATGGCGAGTCGGAGGTCGCGCGCAACATGACGCTGCGGCGCCCGCCGTCGCTCGTCGACCCGCGCGTCCAGGCGTTCCCGCCCGGGCGCATCTACCAGGTCATCGTCGAGGGCTACGGGCTCATGCGCTCGTACGAGCCGCACGTCCCGCTCAGGGAGCGCTGGGCGATCGTGGCCTATGTGAAGGCACTCGGGAAGAGCCGCGGCACCGCGCTCGACGCGCTCCCCCCACCCCTCCGCGAGCGCGCCCGGAAGGAGCTCCCGTGAACCGGCGATTCCCCGTCTTCCGAGGCGGCCGCGCGATCGTGACGCGGTCCCTCGGCCTCGCGCTCCTCGGCGCCCTGCTCCTCGTCGTCGGGGCGTTCGTGGACCGGGAGCGGCTCTTCTACGCGTACCTCGCGGCGTACGCCTTCGCCGTGACCACGGCGGTCGGGGCGCTCCTCTTTCTCATGATCTGCCACGCCATGGCCGCGACATGGCCTGTGGCCGTCCGCCGCCTCGCGGAGGCGATCGTCGGGGCGCTGCCGCTCCTCTGCGCGCTGTTCGTCCCGCTCCTGTTCGGCCTCGGCGCGCTCTACGGGGAGTGGCTCCACCCCGAGTCGATCGGCGACGAGCACGTTCGATCCATCGTGCTCCACAAGACGCCTTACCTGAACCTCCCCTTCTTCCTCGTGAGGACGGGGATCTACTTCACGGTGTGGCTCGTCTTCGGCGCCCTGCTCCGGCGCGGCTCGATCCAGGGCGACGCGACCCCGGCGCTCGCGGACAGCCGGCGCCTCCGCGTGATCAGCGTCGCCGGCCTCCCGCTCGTCGGGCTCACGCTCTCGTTCGCGGCCTTCGACTGGCTCATGTCCCTCGCGCCGACGTGGGTGTCGACGATGTTCCCCGTCTATGTGTTCGCCGGCGGCTTCGTCGCCGCGATAGCGCTGCTCACGGTGCTGGCGTTCGCCGCCGAGCGCGCCGGGCTCCTGCCCGGGCTGAGCGCGTCGCACTACTACGCGCTCGGCCGGCTGCTCCTCGCGTTCACCATCTTCTGGGCCTACGCCGCGTTCTTCCAGTTCATGCTGATATGGATCGCGGACAAGCCCGAAGAGGCGGAGTTCTACGTGCTCCGCGCCCACGGTCCGTGGGCGATCGCGTCCCTCGTGCTCGTGCTCGCGCGGTTCGTGATCCCCTTCGCGATCCTGCTCAACTACGGGATCAAGCGGCGCCCAGCCTGGCTGTCGGCCGTCGCCGCCTGGATCTTCATCGCGCATTACCTCGACATGCACTGGCTCGTCGCGCCCGAGGTCCCGGGCGCTCGCGCGCCGTTCCACTGGCTCGACCTGGCGGCGCTCCTCGCCGTGATCGGCCCGTGCGTCGCGTTCGCCGCGCTGCGGGTGCGCGGCAGGCCGCTCGTCCCCGTCAACGACCCGGCGCTGCCGGCCGCCCTCCGCTACGAGAGCATATGACGTCCCACTACCGCCGTCCCGACGTGCGCCAGGAAGAGGATGTCGTCCCCTGGAAGACGATCCTCGCCGTCGCGTTCGCCGTCGTCGTGATCTTCGTCGTCCTGGGCCTCTGGTCCTGGATGCTCCTGCACGGGCGCGAGGCGGAGCTCCGCCCCTCGGGAAGGAGCGCCGAGCGCTCCCAGGAGATCTCCCTGCCGCGCGGCGAGGTGGCCGGGGTGGATCAGCGGATCTTCCGGCGCGAGGCCACGGGCGAGGAGGGCCTTGGCACGGCGCTGAACCACCGGAAGCGCGAGGAGCTCGGGCGCTTCGGCTGGGCAGACCGCGACCGCGGGCTCGTGCAGATCCCGATCGAGGACGCGATGAATCTCGTCGTGGAGGAGAGCCGCTGATGAGGATGCAACACCTGTCCACCACGGCGCTCCTCGCGCTCGTGTTCACGGGCGTGCCGCTCACGGCCGCCGCGGATCGGCCATTGCTCCCGCCCGCGGCGCGCGAGGCCGACATCGACGAGCGCCTCGGGAACGCCATCGACACGACGCTCCCCTTCACCGACATGGACGGGCGGCGCGCCCCGCTCGCCGAGCACTTCGACGGGCGCCGGCCGGTCGTCCTCGTCCTCGCCTATTACCGCTGCCCGACGCTCTGCGGCCTCGTGCTGCGCGGCCTGGTCACCGGCATGGCGAAGCTCGATTACCGGCTGGGAGAGCACTACCGCGCGCTCACGGTGAGCTTCGATCCGCGGGACACCCCGGCGTCCGCGGCGCGGAAGAGGACATCCGCGCTGTCGGCCCTGGGCATGGCCGGCGCGCCGACGCGGGAGACCTGGCCCTTCCTGACCGGCGCGCTGCCCGAGATCCGCGCGCTCGCGGGCGATCTCGGCTTCCGGTTCGGGTACGACCCGCAGACGGAGCAATACGCGCACCCCGCCGCCATCTTCGTCCTCACGCCGGACGGCCGCATCTCACGGGTCCTCTATGGCATCGAGTTCTCCTCCCTCGATCTCCGCCTCGCGCTCCTCGAGGCGAGCCGCGGGCAGATCGGCACCCCCCTCGAGCGCGTCCTCATGACGTGTTATCGCTACGACCCCGCGAGCCGCCGCTACGGCCCGTATGTGGCCGGCTTCCTGCGGCTCGGCGGGGCCGCCATCCTGGCGTGGGCCGCCGCGGTGATCGCCTTCTTCGGCTGGCAAGGGCGGCGGCGCAGGGGAGAGGGGCGCGCGCGATGAACGAGCTCCTGCGCCAGCTGCTCTTCCTGCCCGAGCAGCGCTCCTCGCTCGCCCGCGAGATCGACGGGCTGCACTACTTCGTCATCTCCGTGACGATGGGCGGCGCCGCCCTCATCACGCTCATCGGCGGGTATTTCCTGATCCGCTATCGCCGTCGGCTGGAGGACACGCCTCGGCCGCACGCCGGGGTCTTCGCGCGGCCCGCCCTCTTCCTGGAGACGGTGTCGCTCTTCGGCCTGGGCTTCGTGTTCCTCACGTTCTGGACCATCGGCACGCGCCAGTTCGTCGACCTGCGCACGCCGCCGGAGGACGCGCTCGACGTCTATGTCACGGCCAAGCAGTGGATGTGGAAGTTCGCCTATCCGGGGGGAGACAGCGAGATCTCGGTGCTCTATGTCCCCGCGCGGAGGCCGGTCCGGCTCATCATGACGTCGCGCGACGTCATCCACAGCTTCTACGTGCCCGCGTTCCGCATCAAGCAGGACGTCCTCCCGGGCCGGTACACAACGGCCTGGTTCGAGGCGACCGAGCCCGGCGCGTACCCCATCCTCTGCACGGAGTTCTGCGGTACGAGCCACTCGGAGATGCGCGGCCAGGTGATCGCGCTCGACCCGGCCGACTACGAGCGCTGGCTCGCGGGCGGGGTGGCGAGCGCCCCGGCGTTCGCGCAGGAGGCCGCCGCCGAGGCGGAGAACGAGCTCGCCGAGGCGGAGCCGACGATGCCGAGCCGCGGCGAGCACGCCGCCGCGACGCACGGCTGCCTCCGCTGCCACACCCTCGACGGAACACAGCACGTCGGCCCGACCTGGGCCGGGCTCTACCGCTCGGTCGTGCCGCTCGATGGCGGCGGCGAGCGCGTCGCCGACGAGGCCTACCTCACGGAGTCCATCATGGATCCGCTCGCCGCGGTGCACCGCGGGTTCACGCCGGTCATGCCGTCTTTCCGGGGACAGATCACGCCGCCCGACGTCGCGGCGATCATCGAGCTCATGAAATCGATCCGCGACGTGCCGCGCGGCGCCGTCGTGCCGTGGGACGGCGGGGTCAGCGACACGGGCGCCGCGGCGCCGGAGGGGGTGACGCCATGACAGCCCACGAGATCGAGGGGACCGCGCCCATCCACGGCGCGCACGACGCCGACTATCTCCGCGCCCGCGCGGGCGTGCGCTCGTGGCTGCTCACGACCGATCACAAGCGCATCGGGCTCATGTTCTACGCGCTGATCGTGCCGATGCTGATGCTCGGCGGCGCCTTCGCGCTGGTCCTCCGGACCGAGCTCCTGACCCCCGGGCCCACCGTGATCAGCGCGGCGACCTACAACCGCATGTTCACGCTCCACGGCGTGGTCATGGTGTGGCTCTTCATGATCCCGTCGATCCCGAACATCTTCGGGAACTTCGCCCTCCCGCTCATGATCGGCGCCAAGGATCTCGCCTTCCCGCGCCTCAACCTGGCGAGCCTCTACGTCTATGCGATCGGCGCCGTCATCACGCTGGGGGCGACGATCGCCGGGGGCGCCGACACGGGCTGGACGTTCTACCCGCCGTACAGCACGACCACGCCCGCGGGCGTCCTGCCGGTCGTGATCGGCATCTTCATCCTCGGCGCCTCGTCGATCATGACGGCGGTGAACTTCATCGCCACGACGCACACGATGCGCGCCCGCGGGATCGGCTGGGGGCGAGTGCCGCTCTTCGTGTGGGCCATCTACAGCACGAGCATCATCATGCTGCTCGCGACGCCCGTCCTCGGCCTGACGATCCTGCTCGTCGGGATAGACCACATCTACCATTTCGGCATCTTCGACCCGACGCTGGGCGGAGACCCCGTGCTGTTCCAGCACCTGTTCTGGTTCTACTCGCACCCCGCCGTCTACATCATGGTGCTCCCGGCGCTCGGGGTCATCAGCGAGGTGGTCTGCACCTTCGCGCAGCGGCAGCCGGCGTCCTACTGGGCGATCGCGCTCTCGTCGCTCGGCATCGCGTTCATCGGGTTCACGGGGTGGGGGCACCACATGTTCGTGGCCGGGATCAGCGAGCTCGACGCCGGGATCTTCGGCGCGCTCTCGATGTTCGTCGCGATCTTCTCCGCCATCAAGGTGTTCACCTGGGTGGCGACGCTGCACAAGGGGGCCATCCAGTTCAACACCCCGATGCTCTATTTCCTCTGGTTCCTGTTCCTCTTCGTCTTCGGCGGCATGACGGGCGTCGCCGTGGCCACGCAGTCGCTCGACGTCCACTGGCACGACACCTACTTCGTCGTCGCCCACTTCCATTTCATCATGGTGGGCGGCACGCTCACCGCGTTCCTCGCGGCGGCGCACTACTGGTTCCCCAAGATGTTCGGCCGCACCTACTCCGAGTCGATGGGGCTGCTCACGTCGTTCGGGGTCTTCATGGGGTTCATCCTGACGTTCCTCCCCCAGTTCCTGGCGGGCAACGCCGGGATGCCGCGCCGCTATTACAGCTACCCGGAGCAGTACCAGTGGCTCAACGTGCTCTCGACCGGCGGGGCCTTCCTGCTCTCGGGCGCGCTCCTGCTCGCCCTGGTGAACCTCCTTGTCGCCCTGCGCTGGGGGCCGCGCGCCACCGCCAATCCATGGAGGTCCCGGAGCTACGAGTGGATGACGCCGCCCATCCCGCCGGAGCACAACTTCCCCGTGACGCCGGTCGTCGATCGCGGCCCGTACGATTACCACCTGACCGACGAGGAGGCCCATGCCCGAGTCTCACCCGCCCGCTGAGCCGCTCGCCCCGGCGCGGCTGGCCATGCAGTTCGAGGACCTCGAGAAGCAGACCCACGCCGCGCACTTCGGCATGTGGATCTTCCTCGCCAGCGAGGTCCTGCTCTTCGGCGGGCTCTTCGGCCTGTACGCCGCCTACCGCGCGGTCTTCGGCCCCGAGTTCACCGCCGGCGTGGCGCACAACAACGCCGTCATCGGGACGGCCAACACGGGGATCCTCCTGACGAGCAGCCTGCTCGTCGCGCTGAGCGTCTACGCCGTGCGCCTCGACCGGCCGGCGAGGGCCGGCCGCCTCCTGCTCGGCGCGATCGCGCTCGGCCTCGCCTTCCTCGTGCTGAAGGGCGTCGAGTACACGGCGCACTTCCACGAGGGGATCTTCCCCGGCGCCGGCTACCGCTTCGAGGAGCTCCCGTATGCCGGCGCGAAGATGTTCTTCACGCTCTATTACCTGACGACCGGGCTCCACGCGATCCACGTGACCGCGGGGCTCGTGGTCCTCGGCTGGCTCGCGTGGGGGTGCTTCCGGCGCCGGTACGGCGCGGGCAACGAGACGCACGTCGAGCTCGGCGGGCTCTACTGGCACCTCGTCGACGTGATCTGGATATTCCTCTGGCCGATGCTCTACCTGATGCACCGCTAACGGGACGTTGCGCCCATGACCGTCAAGCACCTCTCCTCGCGGACCTACGTGATCGTCTGGCTCCTCCTGATGGGGCTCACGCTGGCCTCGTACCTCCTCTCGCTGGCCCACCTCGGCCAGGCCGATGTCGTCGCGGCGCTGCTCATCGCCACGGTGAAGACGGTGCTCGTGCTGCTCTTCTTCATGCACCTCATCGAGCAGCGCTTCGCGAACGCGCTCCCGATGATCGTGGCGGCGCTCCTGCTCGGCCTCTTGCTCACGCTGATGCTCAGCGACGTGACGAGCCGCGAGACGATCACGCGCAGGCCGATCCCGCCATCGCCGCTGCCCAGGGCCACGGCCGCGCCCCGATGACGGCTGCATCCCGGTGATCCGTCCATCGCGCGAGCGCGCCCGCCGGCGCGGGCCGTAACGGGCCGCCGTCGCGCGGCGACGGGGTCTCGCCGACGTCGCGCGTCGCGATGACCGCGCGGCGCCGTCGCGCGTCGCGATGGACGCGCGGCCCCGCTCGGCGCGCGACGCGGGAGCTGCGCTGTGGTCGGAGGGCGCGACGCCGATCTCACCGCATCCGCCGCCGCTCACGTGGGCTATCCGCCGCCCCGGTTCGGGCCTACAAACACGTGCTCTCGATGCCGCGCGACGGCCCTGCGGAAGGGTGTCTGCGCCTCCGGCATTGAACGTTCGTAGGAGCGACCATGAACAGGTGGATTGGGCAGGCCGCCGTCCTGTGCGGCCTCGCCGCGGCCGCGTGCACTCCCGGCCCGGCGGACGCGCCATGGCTCGCGGAGGGGGACGGCTCTCTGGCGCTGGACTGGGCGGCGGCCTCTCCGACGGCGTTCCGCGGCGCCCCCGGGAACGTCGACCCGAGCGCGCCGTGCTCCGCGCGGGTCCTCTTCACGGAGGCCTTCGCGGACAAGGCGACCCGGTGGAGCCTCGCGGCGGGTTGGGAGATCGGGCCTGCGAGGGCGTCGAGCGACCAGCGCGCGGGGTTCCCCGATCCGGCGAGCGATCACACCGAGGCCGGCGACGACGGCGTGGCGGGCGTGGTCCTCGGCGGCAGCCCGAGCGTCACCGCGCCGCACCCGCAGCGCTACCTGACCAGCCCCGCCGTCGACGCGCTCGTGAGCGGGCGAGTCACGCTGTCGTTCTGGCGATGGCTGAACACGACCTACCGCAACAAGGCCCGCGTCGAGGTCTTCGACGGATCGCGCTGGCGGATCGTCTACGAATCTCCGCACGACGATGTCACCGAGTCCGGATGGAAGCGCGTCACCTACGATCTGACGCCCTACAAGAGCTCGATCCTGCGCGTGCGGTTCGGCTACAGCGCCGTCATCGCCTTCGGCGGCGCGCCCATGTCGGGCTGGAACATCGACGACGTGCAGATCAGCGCCTGCCGCTGAATCGGCTCACGGCCCGAGCGGGAGAGCGCTCGCCGGCTCCCACGAACGCTGTGGAGAGGCACATCCAGGGCGTCATTTTCCTCTGCTGCTGACAGACGTCGCTCCCGGGTCCGCCACGGATCGCCCTGGCACCTCGCTTGCTCGACCCAGCCTTGGAGCGCGCGAGGACGTGACCTTGCGCCAACCTGTGCCAAAGAAAGGACCCGTCGAACCATGCTCATGCAGAAGAAGCGAAAGGTGCTGAAGGCGCCGTTCATCGTGACCGTCGCCGCGGCGGCCTCGCTCGCGGGCGCGGTGGCCCTGCCGGGGTGCGATCCCACGGTGACGAGCGGCGGCTGCCCCGAGTCGGCGCCGGAGGTCGGATCGAGCTGCGAGGAGGACGGCCTTTCGTGCAACTATGGTGAGGAGTCGTGCGGCCTCCCGATCGACAGCACGTGTGTGCGCGGGGAGTGGTATGAGGAACCCACGGTGGCCTGCAACCCGCCGGAGCCACCGGAGTGCCCCGCGGAGGTGCCGGAGGCCGGCAGCGCCTGCGAGCAGCCCGGGAAGACCTGCAACTATGACACCACCGGTTGCCCCTCGGTGGTGACGTGCGGTGACGACGCCACGTGGTCCGACCCGATCTCGCCGGCCTGCAACCCGCCGCCGCCGGAGTGCCCCGTGGAGGTGCCGAAGGCCGGCGGCGCCTGCGCGGAGCCCGGGACGACCTGCCACTATGACGCCACCGGTTGCCCCTCGGTGGTGACGTGCGGTGACGACGCCACGTGGTCCGAACCGATCTCACCGGCCTGCAACCCGCCGGCGCCGGTGTGTCCCGAGGTGATGCCGACCGACGGGGATCCCTGCGTGGCAGCGAGCGGGCCCTGCCCCTACGAGATGATGACCGGCTGCGGCCCGATGCCGACCGAGGCCGTGTGCGTTCAGCAAAAGGACACCTGGAGCTGGCAGGTAGCCGAGATCTTCTGCAACCCGCCGCCCCCCGACCTCTGTCTCACGGCCGCCACCGAGGACGCGTGCGCCAACCTCGGGCCGACGTGTCGCTGGCTCACGCCAGGCTGCGGCGACGCCTCGAATACCCCCGTGCTGGCCGAGGCGGGCTGCTTCCCGAGCCAGGGTTGCGAGGTCGACGAGGCGTGTCCGAGCGGGACGCGCTGCCAGGAGCTCGTCATCAACCCCTGTTACAAGGAGGCCTGTGACGCCTGCGGCTCGACCGTGAAGGTGTGCGCGCCGCCTGGCGGGCGCCCGAGCGCGTCGCCGTGAGCTCCTCGGGGGGCGGTGAGCGCCCGCCTCCCGTCTTGCCGCCCTCAAACCCCCCGCCTAGCGTGATCCCATGACGGACGCCCCCGACGCAGACCAGGACAGCGCCGCTGACGCGGAGGCGCCGCGCGGGCAGCGCGCCCCCCTCCCTCCGGCGAGCGACGCGGTGCGGGCCGAGTGGGGGCGGCGCGTCGAGGCCGAGTACCGCTCGGCGGCGATCACGCAGCACCTCACGCTCTGGCTGATCCAGATGGGCGCGTCGCCGGATCTCATCGACGACGGCCTCCGCATCGTCAAGGACGAGCTCGCGCACGCTCGCCTCAGCCATCGCGTCCACGCCCGCGCGGGCGGCGGCGCCTTGCCGGCGCTCCGCCGCGAGACGCTCGGGCTCAGGAGCAGCGGAGACGAGCCGCTCGAGATGGCCGTCGCCCGGGCGGGCGTCGAGGTGTTCTGCCTGGGGGAGACGGTCGCGGTCCCGCTCTTCAAGGTGCTCCGCGAGGGGTGCACCGTGCCGGTCGCGCGCCGGGCGCTCGACCGCATCCTGCGCGACGAGGTGCGACACCGCGACTTCGGCTGGACGCTGCTCCGTTACCTGTTCGAGCAGCCGTGCGCGCCGGCCGTGCGGCAGCTGGTCGAGCGCGAGCTCCACGGCATGTTCACGCGGCTGCGCAGGAGCTACATGCCCCCTGGCGGCGCGAGGCGCGCGGCGATCTCCGACGACGACCGCGCCTGGGGCCTGATGCCGCCCGCGCGGTACGGCGAGATCCTGGAGCGCGCCGTGGAGCGGGACTACGCGCCTCGCTTCGGCGAGCACGGCCTCGATGCGACCGCCGCGTGGCGCGCGGCGACAGCGCCGGACAGGTCCGCCGCGCCCCCCTGAGCCGGGCGCCTCCCATCCATCCGCCGCGCGGCGCCGCAAGACGGCCGCGCCCCCTGAGCCGGACCCCGCCAGCCCTCGCGCACAGCGCCGCCAGCCTGGAGCCTGCGCGGACGCGCCGTCACGCCATCACCCGGATCACCCGCCGTTCCGGCAGGCTCGCTCGCCTCTGCGCCCATTCGCCGCGCGCCGCCGACTCGAGGATGCGGCGCAGGAGCAGCGCTGGCGCGTCTGCCTCGACGTGGTGCTCGCGGAGGGGCCCCTGTTCCGCGCAGGTGTGCTCCGCGCTCTCCAGGAGGAGCCGGTCTTGCCGGAGGATCGCCGGCTCTTCCTGGCGAAAGCGCACGCGCGCCCCGAAGGGCAGCGCCCTCGCGCTCATCCACTCCAGGCGGCACCGATCGGGCGCGGTCGGGACGAAGTGCAGGACGATCCGGCGCGAGGGCCCTCCCAGCGAGCGCACCTCGACGCGGTCGGGGAGCTTGAACGAGAGCAGCGTCTGCAGCGACCGCTGCCCGGGCGCGCCGCCGTCCTCGCGGACCGGCCCGCGCAGCGTCATCCCATCGAGCGTCGGCCGCAGCTCGAGGAGCTCCTCGCGCAGGCCGCGGAAGAGCGCCGTGTAGAACTGCCAGTGGGTCCACGGGTGCGCAAACGCTGGATGACACCAGTCGAGGTTGTTCTCCAGGCCTTTGATGGACGAGCACCCGAGCTCCACCGAGCCCTGATCCCAGCGGTGCGCCGCAAAGCCGTCGATGCTCGGCGCGGGCGGCGGCGCTCCGCCGTGGCCCTCGCCGAGCCAGACCCACACATACCCGTCCTGCTCCGCGCACGGGAACGCGGGGACACCGCACCTCTCGGGGATGCGCCTGTCCCCCGCGAGCGACGGGATGTGCACGCACTCGCCGCCGCCGCCGTACCTCCAGCCGTGGTATCCGCACGAAAGCTCTCCCCGGGCCACGCGCCCGAGAGACAGCTTGACGCCGCGGTGGCAGCACCGATCCGCGAGCGCGCGGGGACGGCGGCCGTCTCCGCGAAATACAACGATGTCCCGATCGAGGACCCGGACCGCGCGGGGGGCATCCCCGAGCTGCGAGGACGCACAGGCAACATACCAGTACTCCCTGAGGAACATGACCTCACCTCCAGCAAACATTCATGAATGTATGTAAATCGACACAAAAAACGCCCTCAGCGCCGGAGCCCGCGCAGGAACGTCGCGACCATGCGGCGCACGACGGCCCTGGACTCCAGCGCCGTCGGGTCCATGAGGTGCAGCGCGGTCGCTCCGTGCACGAGGCTGACGGCCGCGAGGGCCGCGGCCCTCGGGTCGGTGGCGCGGTCGATCTGGCCGGCCGCGATGCCCTTTCGCACGAGGTCGGCGACCATGTCGACGAGGCGGCGCGCGTTCGCGATCTTCTGCTGGAATCCCGGTTCCAGCTCGGGCGTGAGCTCGGTCTTGAACAGCGTGATCGAGAGGACCGCGCGGTACTCTGGATCTTCCTCGAGGTACTCGAGCGAGCGCGTGAGCAGGCGCTCGATCGACTCGAGCGGCGCGTACCGGGGCGAGAGCGCCTCGGCGAAGACCTCGTTCGCCTTGGCGAAGCGCTCGCCGATCAGCGCCGAGTAGAGCTCGACCTTGCCCTTGAAGTGCCAGTAGACCGCGCCCCGCGTCAGCGCGGCTTCCGCCGCGACGTCCTGCAGCGTCGCCGCCGAGTATCCCTTGCGGCTGAAGACGCGCAGCGCCGCGTCGAGGATCTGCTCGCGGGTCGCCGCTGCTTCCTCCTTCGTCCGTCGCACCCACCTCATATACATTCGAGAATGTATGTTAGCAAGCCCGATCGTCACCTGGTCGGCGCCGGGCGCGCGGGGTGGGGTCGCCGTCGGGACGGGCAGGGCGATCTGACGGAGAGGACGCGAGACAAGGTCGTGAAGACGCCGGGCTCGGGCTCAGGTCGTGAAGACGCCGAACTCGGGGCTGTAGATGACCACGCCTCGGGCGCGCTCCAGCGCCCCCTGCGCGAGCTCGATCGCCATGAACGCCTCGTCCGCCGCGTACTCGTTGCCGAGGCCGTACAGGCTGGCCTTCTTGAACCCGAACCGAGCGTAGTACTCAGGCGATCCGAGGACGACGGCGAACGCGAAGCCGGCGTCCCTGCACGCCGCGATCCCCCGTCGCGCCAGCGCAGAGCCGATGCCGCGGCCCGCAAGCCCAGTCGAGACCGCGAGCGGCGCGAGGCCGAGGCCCTTGCCGGGGACGCCGTCGCCGGCGATCGTCACGGGGCTGAACAGGACATGTCCGACGATGCCCGTGTCCGTCTCCGCGACCAGCGAGACGGCCGCGCGCCCCGCGTCCCGCAGCCCGTCCACGAGATCCGCCTCGAGCGCCGAGGGAAACGCCGCGAGGTGGACGGCGCGGATCCCCGCTTCATCCCCCGCGCGCTCCGGCCTGACGTCCATCATCGACGCACCCCGCCGGGCCGGCGCCCCTCCGCCGATCGGCCTGCGCAAGGGGCAGCGTCCGGCGCGATCCCCCGCCCGCGAGCCGCGTCAAGCGCCAAGGAGGACGCGGTTATGACAGACCATGTCCGACCGGGTCGACGCCTCGATAACGACCCTTCCTCTCCAGTTCTCCACAGGCGTTCTCCACAGGACATCCCCTGGACAACAGCTGGATTCTGTCGATTACCTTCGCCGCGCGCGCCTCTTCTCGTCATGGCCATTCGCACAGCCTAGCGGAAGGCCGCGCCGCAGGGTGAACCGGCGCCCGAAGACAGACGCAAATACACGTAATCACAAATATTTTTACGACCGCAGGCACGGCCGTCCGCCCCTGACGGGTTGGGACAATGTCCGTCCGATCGATCCCTTTCCCGACGGGTCGAAGATGACTATCCATGGTAGACATCAAGAACGCGGCGCGACGGCGTGTCTCTCGCACGAGCGTGTAAATGGCGCGCCGGAATGCTTCGTTTTGGAGGAGACTTCATGGAAAAGATCTCGCTCACGTACTTTGTCGACTTCGTTCTCAAGGCCGGGACGCCCAAGCTGACGGGCGTCAGGGAGTTCAAGGAGCGGAAGGACGAGCTCCACACGGACTTTTACAGGCAGGTGCGAGAGGCGATCGTCGACATGCACAGGAGCGGAAAGCCCACCAGCGTGCTCGACGGCTTCCTCGCCGCGCAGCACGACGAGCGGCGCCGCCGCATCTACCCGTCGGTGGTGAACGGATATCGCAAGTTCCTCGCCTCGACGAGGATGACATGGTTCGAGCCGCCGACGTCGACGTACCGCCTCGGCGATCTCGAGATCAACGTCAACCCGGAGCTCGGGCTCGTCATCGATGGGACGCCGCATGTCATCAAGATGTATTTCCGCGGGGAGCCCCTGTCGTCCAAGCGCGTCTCGGTCGTGCTGAACCTGCTCATGAACGGGCTCGCGGAGAGCACGCCGGGCGGCGCCTTCGCGGTGCTCGACGTGCGGAACGCCAAGATTCACACCTTCAAGGTGCCGAACCCGCGGCTCAGCCTGCTTCTCCGCGGCGAGGCGGCCTCCTTCGCCACCATCTATACCGGGCTGTGATCGCGGCGCCGCGGGGCGAGGCGGCGCCGCGCAGACATCACACCACGTCGTCTCCCCGCGTCCACCGAGCCCGCGACGCCCACCGCGCTACCGGCGTTGCCACGCCGCGCGCCCTCCGCCGCTCATCCGTGCGGAGGCGCGCGGCGCGCGCGCCCCCGCACGGAGCAGGACGCGCACCGGGCGGACGCGGGAGCCGAAAGGTCGATGTCACGACGACGACGCCGTGACGCCATGACGCGATGACGCGACGTCGCGACGTCGCGACGACGTGATGACGCGACGCCGCAATGAATGGCGCACACGCAATCGAGCTGTAGGAGATCGACGCCACTGGCCTCATCGCAGAACGTACGCAGAACGTACGCGGAACGTACAAGCAGAGTAAAAATGACCGATTCAGAGAAAGAGAACTACGATCGCTCGGGCAGTTTCGTTTATCCTCGGGCTGCCATGGACCGCCGCGCGCAGATCACCGCAACCCCGCTTCATGTGCCCAGCATTCTTGTGGTCCTTGATCCCGCGTGGCCGGCGCTCTTCAGCCTGTGCCTCGCGGTGGCGCCGGGCTGCGGGGTGCTCCTGCACCGCTGCGACGCGGCCACCGCCGCGACGATCGCCGCCGAGCGGCGGCCGCTCGCGATCCTCCTGTCCAACAGCGTCTACGCGAGGGATCCCGCCGATTTCGAGGCGCTCGCCCGGGACGTCCACTCGACGCTGCTGCGGCTCGATGAGGAGGTCAGCGAGCGAGAGCTCGAGGCGATGCTGAACGGCGCGCTGCGCGAGACGCGCGAGATGAACGCGCAGCGCGACGCGGGTCGGCGCGACGAGGGAGGCGGGCGCTACACGATGATCGGGGCGCAGCGCAGCGAGACCCTCGGCCACAAGGCGGCCTCGGGCGCGGACTCCCGCGCACCGCAGCGGGCGGGCGCGAGCGCGGATTCTCGCCTCGCGGCGCAGGTCCGCGAGAGGTCGACGAGCCAGAGCACGCTGCCGCCGCCATCGGCGCGCTCCGCCGCCCCGCCGTCGGCCCGGGCGCCCCTCGCGAGCCACGCGCTCACGCCGGTGCCCCCGTCGAGCGCGCCGCCTTCGTTCCGCTCCCCACCGTCGGTGCCCTCCGCGCCGCCGCTGGCGCGCACGCAGCCGAGCGCGTACGCGCCGGGCGGGTCACCATCGGCACCGCCGCCCTCCGCCCGCTCGCTCTCGGGCCCCGCATATGCGTATGCGGAGGCCGCCGGGAGCGGCCGCCTGTCGAGCCTGCCTCCGTCGTCGCGCCCCGAGCCCCTGTCGAGCCCGCCTCCGTCGATGCGCTCACAGCTCCTGTCGGGTCCACCTCCGTCGACGCGCGCGCAGCCGAGCGTGCCGCCGGTCCCCTCGTCGCGCCCTCTGCCAGGGGGCCCTGCGGCGCGTCGACCCACGCCGATGCCGTCGAGCGCGCAAGCGGGGCCGCCCTCCTCCAGGCGCAGCCTGCCGAGCCCGCCGTCCTTGCGCACGATGGCGAGCTCGCCCCCCTCGGTGCGCTCCGTCCCGCCCGGCGCGCTCTCGAGCGCCGAGCCCCCGCCGTCGATCAAGACGATGGGGCCCCTGTCGGCGCGGATGGCCCCGGCGTCCTCGGTGCGCCCCGAGCTGTCGCCGCGCTCCGGCGTGCGAGAGCGGGGCAGCGAGGAGCTAGATGCCGTGTTCGAGGATCAGAAGCTGCCGCTCGACGCGCTCGCGCGGGGCAACCGTGGCACCACGACCACGCGCTGAAGCGCGGGCCAGAGCGGTTTCTGCCCACCTCTGCACCATCCAGAGCAGAGCGGCAGCAGAGCGGCAGCAGAGCGGCAGCAGAGCGGCAGCAGAGCGGCAGCAGAGCGGCGGTCTCCCGCACAGGAGACGGGCCCAGATCGGCGTTTTCGGCGCGCAAGCGCACTCCTGTGCGCTGAGCACCGAAAACGCCGAGATGGGCCCGTATCCGAAGCGGGTGACCGCCGCTCTAGCGGGGGCGCGTGAGCCACGATGCGGTGGAGCCCGCGGCGCGCCCGAGCAGATCGCCCGCGATGTCGACCAGCGCGGGCGGGGCGGGCGCGCCGAGATCGCGGCCGAGATCGACGAGGATGCGGTCGACGCACTCCATCGCGCTCGAGGCGGCGAGATCCATCCCCGCGCCGCGCCCGCCGGCCGCGCGCCCTGCGAGGTACAGCCCCCTCACGGGCGTGTACACCGCCGGCCGCGCGCGGCCGACCTGGCCAGGCGTCTGCGCCGTCCCCGACGCGAGCTCGCCGCCCGGAGCGCACGCCTCTCCGCCTCCGTCCGGGGATGATCCGTCGACGAAGATCGCCTGGGAGAGCACGCCGGGCACCGCCGCCGACAGCGCCCGCAAGAGCTCGTCGACCGTCGCGCCGGGTCCGCCGCGCGAGGCGCCGCCGCTCCCACCCGGTACGGCGCACGCGCAGAGGAGCTCATGTCCAGGCGGCGCGAGCGACGGGTCGAAGCGCGTCGGCGCGAGGCAATAGAACGGAAACGCCGGCGCGCCGGCGCCGCCGGCGAGACCGGCGAGCGCGCCCGCCGAGACGAGCCGCCTGCGCAGCCCGATCTTGACCTCGACCAGCCTCGGTTGAGGCGCGATCGCACGGACGCGCGCCACGTAGGCGTCGGGGAAGTGCGGCTCGCCAACGAGGCCCGACACCGTGCGCAGGAGCCCGGCCGCGCTCACCACGATGCGCGCGGGGAGCGCCGTTCCGTCCTCGAACTCGACGCCCTGCACGCGACGATCGTGCACCAGCACGCGGCGTACGGTCGCGCCCGTCCACACGGCAGCGCCGAGCTCCCGGGCCAGGCGGCAGAAGACCTCGGGGATCCGCGACGCGCCTCCCTCGGGATAACGCTGCCGGCCGGCGCGGGCGAGCCGGCGCAAGGAGAACAGCGCCTCGCCCGCAGACGCCTCGGCTCCTGGCAGCAGCAGCGGCAGGCCAAGCAGCCCGCCGAGCCGAGCGGCGGCCGCGGCGCGTGGGATGAAGCGGGCCACGTACGCCTCGGCCGTCACGTCGTCACACGCGGCCAGATCGACGTCGCGCATCGCCGCCGCGTGCGCGAAGAGACGCGCGGCGCCCGCGGCCTCCAGCGGCGTGAGGTCGAGGCCGCGCGCGAGATCCAGGGCGGTCCCGGCGAGCCGGAGGAGATCTGCCCGCAGGACGACGCGGCGAGCGCGCGCGGTCCCGGCGCGGGCGCCCGTGAAGCAGAGCGCCGCCGGCTCGTCGCTCTGCTGGAAGGTGATCGCATCGCCCTGGCCCACGCGGCGGAGCACCTCGCCGACCGGGCCTTGCTCGCCACAGCCGAGCATGTGCGTGGCTGTGTCGACACGGAAGCCGTCCCTCTCGTAAGCGGCAGAGGAGCCGCCCAGGCGGCGCTCCTTCTCGACGAGCAGGGTCGGGATGCCGGCGTGCGCAAGGAGGAGCGCCGCGGCAGCGCCGCCGACCCCGGAGCCGATCACCACCGCGCGCAAGGGAGCCTCGTCCATGACGTCACGAGAACATATCGCGGAGAGCCCGCGCGGCGCGCGCCGCGCCGCCGGCAATCACGCGAAAACCGCGCTGGAATCACGCTAGCAGACGCTAGCAGACGCCAGCAGACGCTGGCAGACGCGAGAGCACGCGAGACCACGCGAGGGGAGGCCGCGGGATGCGAGGAGGCGCGTGTGCCACATGGGAGAACGCGGGGCCGCGCGAGGAGACACCGGGCTACGCGGAATCACGCAGGGCAAGGCAGCGCAGCACACCACGACTCGACAAAACGCCGAGGCGCGCGCCGAGCGTTGACCCTCGAGAGCGGCCCCCCGTAGAGTGTAGCCTTGCAGCCGACGTGCCCGCTATGAAGACCTGCCCGCAGTGCCATCAGCGTTACCCGGCCGACAGCGCCTTCTGCTTCATCGACGGCTCGTCGCTCGTCTCCGAGAAGGATCCCCGCATCGGGACGTCGATCGCGGGTCGGTACGTCATCGAGCAGGGCCTCGGGATCGGCGGGATGGCCACGGTCTACAGGGCATACAACAAGCTGATCGGCACCCCCTGCGCCATCAAGATCCTGAACCGCGAGTTCGCGCAGGACACGACGACGCGGGAGCGCTTCCGGCGCGAGGCACGGCACGCGCAGCGGCTCGCGCACCCGAACATCATCGAGATCTTCGATCAGGGCGACACCGACGACGGGCTGCCCTTCCTGGTGATGGAGCTGCTCCAGGGGACGAGCCTCGCCGACGTCGTGGAGCGCAGCCGGGTGCCGCTCGCGCGGGCCCTGCCCATCTGGGTGCAGATGGCGCGCGCCCTCGGCCGAGCGCACGACTTCGACGTCGTGCACCGCGATCTCAAGCCGGAGAACGTGTTCCTGATGAAGGGCGACTGGGTGAAGCTCCTCGACTTCGGCATCGCCCGCTGCGCGCAGGACGCGCGCCTCACGAACCTCGGCGAGATCTTCGGCACACCGCAGTACATGGCGCCAGAGCGCAGCACGACGATCGACGCTGGCCCCCCGGCGGACCTCTACTCGCTCGGGGTCATCATGTTCGAGATGATCACGCAGCGGCTGCCGTTCGACGCCCCGGATCCGGCGAGCTGGATCCTGAAGCACATGAACGAGCAGCCGCCGCACCTCAAGGAGCTGGCCCCGGAGATGCCGGACGCGCTCGACCGCCTCGTCGGCGCCCTGCTGGCGAAGGAGCCCTCCGAGCGCCCCGTCGACGCGTACCGCGTGCTCGCGGAGCTCGAGGAGATCGCGGCCGCGAGCCGGATCGCGCTCCCCCCGCCGCCGGAGGCGATGCCGCGCGACTCGGCGGTGCGCTCGAGGGGCGCCGGGCGCGATCCCTGGGTCAGCCGGCTCGAGCTGTTCGAGCGGATGACGGCCCGCGCGTTCGGCGCGTCGGCGCCGGTGGACATCCAGCGGCAGCTCGAGGCGCTGCGCGGCGTCGTGCGGGAGCACGCCGACCTCCGCTCGAGGGCCCTCGACGAGCAGCGGCGCCTCGAGGGCGTCGCCGAGGAGTGGCGCGACGGCCGGATGCAGATCGGGCGGGCGATGGACGCGCTCACGGTCGACGCCTCGCTCACGCGCGAGGAGGCCCGGTCGTTCCGCGCCAGGGTGGCGCCGCTCAGCGCGGCGACGCAGGCGTTCGTCCCCGAGGTGCTGATCGCGCACAAGGAGGCCGTGCGCTGGGAGGGCCGGTGCGGGTTCGCCGAGCCCTACCTCGAGCTCGCCGCCAGCTACCGCAAGCTGGCCGAGCTCGTCGAGGGCTGGTATGCGTCGCGCAAGGCGGACTACGAGGCGGAGAGCGAGGCGATCGCCCGCGAGCACGAGGTGGCCGAGGTGGACGCGCAGATCAAGAAGCTGCGCGAGCGCCTCGAAGAGCTCGACCGGCAGCTCGAGGCGCGGCGCCGGGAGTCCCAGGAGCGCATCGCCGAGATCGGGCGGAGGGTCGATCAGCTCGACGCCGAGCTGCTCCACCTGGCCAGCCGCTTCTGCGCGCCGCTCCGATCGAAGCCGGAGCTCGGCACGCTCTTCGTGGAGCTCGAGCGGCTCGCCGGCTGACCGCTCCGCTCCGGCGCGCCTCGGGCGCACATCGTGGCGGCGTGTCGCAGGTCGTGGAGCTCCGGCGAGGACTTCCCTGCGGCGCGCGTGGATCCGGCGCGGGCGCGCCCCCGAGGAGCTCGACCCGGCGGCGCGGCGTTCCTCCGCCGCCTGCCGTCGCGCCGCGCGCCAGCACGGTCGCCGCGCCCCGTGCGTACTAAGCTACCCGCCGTGACGCCCGACCCCGCACCCGAGGCGCGGCGCTCCTCGGCACCGCGCGCGCCGGGACGCGCCCGCCGCGCTGCGTCCGCCGTCGCGGCGGCGCTCGGGCTCACGCTGACGTTCGCGGGCGCCGCGGCCGTCGGCGTCGCGCTCCACCTCGACACGCCCGCCGCGCGCCGCGTGGCCCGCGACGCCACGAACCGGCTCCTCGGCTCGCTGTTCCAGGGGCGGATCGTCGCTGACGAGATCGACGCGCTCGGCCTGGGCGGCGTGCGGATCCGATCCGCGGTCGCGCTCGATCCACGCGGGAACAAGGTGATCCGCGCGAGCGGCCTCGAGGCGCGCGCCGACGTGCTCGCGATGCTCCGCGGCGCGCTCTTCGGCGCGGGCGCGCTCCGCATCGAGGTCCCGTACATCCGGGTCGAGCAGGCCGACGTGCTGGTCCAGGACAACGGCGCGGGGGGCGTCACCCTCGGCGACACGTTCACGCCGCTGCCGCCGCGAAGCCCGCCCTCGTCCAAGCCCGAGGGGCCTCCGCGCGACGTCGTCGTCGCCCTCTCGCACGTCGAGATCGGGCGCGGGTGGGTCCACGGGCAGGTCGCTCCGCCGCGCGCGCTGGACGCCGATGTCAGCCGGCTCTTCGGGTCGGTGCACGTCGGCCCGGAGGGCGTCGCGGTCGACGTCGATCAGACGGGCCTCGTGGATCGCGCGTTCCTGCCGGCCAGGACGGCGGGCACGGCGAACTACCACCTCCGCGCCGGGGACGAGGTCCGGATGTGGAGCAGCTTCGCCGGTCGGCTCGCCGACGTCGAGGTCACCGCGCGGGCCGTGCTCGACGAGGAGCACCTCGAGGCGCAGGTGAGCGTCCCGCGCGCCACGCCGGAGCAGCTGCGGAGCCTCCTCCCGGATCACCCCCTCACCGAGCCCATCTCCGCGCGCGTGGCCGTGAACGGCCACCTCCCTCAGCTCGACGTGGTGGCCTCGGCCTCGGCGGATCCTGCCGGCCCCGCGGGCGGCGGCCTCGCCCTCACCGGGCGGCTCGACGTGGCGGGGCCCGTGCGGCTCGACGCGGAGGTCCAGGCGCGCGACGTCGATCTGCGGCTCTTCGGCGTGCGCCTCTCGCCCGATACGGCGAGCGGCGCGGCGCCCGCCCCGGCCGGCGCGGCGCCCGTACCGGCCGGCGCGGCGCCCGCCCCGGCCGCGCCCGCCCGGCCCCGCGCCGTACCCACCCTGACCCACGCCGCGCCCGCCCTGCCCCGCGTTGCGCCCGCCCGGCTCCGCGCCGAAGCGACGAAGCCCGCGCTGGAGCGCGGCTCCGAGCCGGCGACCTTGATCACTGCGGACGGCCGGGTGCGCGTCGAGCTCGGCGACCTGCTCCGGCTCTCCGTCGAGGCGCGGACCGAGCCCACCGCGCTGCTCGGGCAGCGCGTGCCGGCGGCGGACGTCCACCTCGTGCTCGACCGCGGCGAGCTCCACGCGCGCGCGCACCTCCATGAGCCGGGCGCGCCGATCGACGCCGCCGTCTCCTTCCTGCCGGGCGGGCAGGGCCTCCGCTTCACGGCGACGGCCGACATCCCGGCGATCGCCGCGGCGCCGCGCCTCGCCGGGCCCGTCGACGGCGCCGGCCGCGTGCGCGTCGAGGGGAGCCTGCACGAGGGAGCGCTCGACGCGCGCGTCGAAGGCGCGTTCGCCGGGCTCCGGGTCGGCCAGGACGTCGCGCTCGCCAGCGCGCGCGTCGCGGGGCGGGTCTCCGGGCCGATCGACGCGCTCTCGATCGACGCCTCGCTCTCCGGGAAGGAGGCGCTCGCCGGCGGCCACGCGCTCGACGACGTCACCGCGCAGATCTCCGGCCCGCTCGCCTCGCCGAAGCTCCGCGCGACGCTCACCGACGGCGACGACTCCCTGAGCGCCTCCGCGCGGCTGAGCGCCACTCCCCTCGCCCTCCGCGACGTCGAGCTCCAGCTGAAGCGCGACGGCGCCGCGGTCGCGGGGAAGATCACGGCGATCACCTCCTCGGCCGGCGGGCTCGCCGTCGAGGGGCTCGATCTCTCCTCGGCCGAGCTCGGCTCGCTGAAGGGCCGGCTCGCGGTGCGGGGCGATGACGTGACCGGACGCCTCCGGGGCGACGGCATCGACGTCGGCCGCGTGGCCCGGATCCTCGGGATCCCGATCCGCGTGCGCGGGCGCGCGGAGGTCGACGTCGCGCTCGATCGGGACCGCGAGACCGGGCGCTCGGGCCACGTGCGGCTCGGCCTTACGGGGGGCGAGGTCGCGTTCCTGTCCGGCATCTCGGCGCAGCTCACGGCGACCTTCGAGCGCGACCAGGTCAAGGCCGACGGGTCGGTGCGCATCGACGCGAGATCGCCGCAACCGAACGGGACCGGCGGGCAGCCGCCGAACGGCGCGTGGAACGACGCCCTCCCGCGGTGCGCCGGCACCCTCGCGAGCGTGCGTGTGTCCGGCGCCGAGGGCACGCTGGAAGGGCCCCTCCTGCACGCGAAGACCTGGACCACCCTGGTCGGGAAGGCCGAGGTCGCCGCGAACGACTGGGACCTCGGCTGCCTCGCGCAGCTCATGCCGATCGGGCACATCGTGAGCGAGGTGCGCGGCAAGCTCACGACCAGCTTCGGGGTGTCGCGCGCGGCCGGCGATCCGTTGCCTTCGCTGCACGACGTGCTCGTGCGGACGCACGGCCTCGCGCTCGCCGGTCCTCATCGGCTGGGCGCCGAGCGCCCGGCCTGGGAGTCGCGCTTCGTCGACGCGCAGCTCAAGGGCTCGTTCAGCGGCGCGACCGGCAAGGCGGACGCCGCGCTGACCCTGTACGACGGCGGGCTGCTCGCCGACGTCTCCGGCGCGATCGAGCTCGATCTCGAGGCGCTCACGGGGCCGCCCGCGGACCGGTGGTCGTCGCTCCTGCGCTCGCCCATCGCCGCGCACGCCTCCATCCCGCGGCGTGGGATGGACCAGCTCGCCACGCTGCCCTCGTTCGTGCGCGAGGCGCTCCCGCCGCTCGCCGGCGAGGTGCGGATCGACGCGTACGCAAGCGGCACGATCGAGCGTCCGTTCCTGACGGCGCGCACCCTCTGGTGGGGCTTGACCTATGCGCCGCCGGGCGCCTCGAGCGCGACGGATCTCCTTTTCCCCACCGATCTCGACGCTTGGCTCACGTACGACAGCGAGAAGGCCACGCTGGACGCGCACGTCACGCGCGGCGCGGCCGAGATCGCGACGGTGAGCGCCGAGGTGCTCGCCCCGCTCGAGCGCCTGCTCGCGGACGTCCCGGCGCGCGCGCTCAAAGGCGCGCCTCCGCCCCCGGCGTGGACCGGCTCCTTCCGCGCGACGCTGCGCGAGGTCCCGCTCGGCGAGATCCCCCTGCTCGCCGACAGCGGCATCGCCGGGCGCGTGAGCGGCGAGATCGAGATGCGCGGCCTCAACATCGCGCCGTCGCTCAAGGCGCGCCTCACGGTGCCGGGCGTCACGCTCGGGAGCGACCTCGCCTTCGAGCGCGGCGTGCTCGCGCTGCGGATCGACCCGATGCGCGAGGCCGGGCGCGGGCACCTCCGCGTCACCGAGCTCGCCCTCGAGGGCCGGCGCGGCGGCAAGATCCGCGCGAACGCCTTCGCCAGCGTGCGCTTCCGCGGCGGGTTCATCCCGGTCCTCGACGGCGAGCGCACGGACCTCGCCATCTCCGCGGAGCGCTTCCGGCTCGCGGCGCTCCAGCCGCTGGTCGGCGGCCTGCTGAGCAAGGTCGATGGGACGCTGGACGGCAACCTCCGCATCGAGCTCGGTGGCCCGTCCGACGCGGACGGCAACCTCCGCGCCCAGCTGGAGGTCACGGACGGCGTCGTGCACATCCCGGAGCTCGGGCAGGAGCTGCGCGACGTGGCCGCCCGCATCACGGCCGAGGGCGGCGTCCTCCGGATCGAGGGCTTCCGCGCGGCGGGCACGACCGGGATGGCGCAGGGCTGGGCCCTGTTCCGGCTCGCCGGGCTGGGGCTGCGCGACGGCGCCGGGGCGCTGACGATCGCCGAGGACCAGGCCCTCCCGCTCACGCTCGAGGGGGTGCCGCTCGGGACCGCCTCCGGGGCGCTGTCGTTCATCGCGGAGAAGAAGCCGGGCGAGCTCGCCCTGTACGCGACGGTCCCCACGCTCCGCGTCTCGCTGCCGGCGACGAGCAGCCGCGACGTCCAGCCGCTCGGCGACAACCCCGACATCTCCGTCTCGCAGCCGCTCGGGCCGGAGAAGCAGCGGCGCGCGGCGGACGCGCTCCGCTACTCCGTGGCGTTCGACGTGCGCGACGCGTTCGTCAGCGGCGCGGGGCTAAGGCTGCGCCTGCAGAGCGCCGAGGACGCGCCGCCGCGCGTCGTGATCGGAGAGGACACGCGGGTGTCGGGCGGCATCGTGGTCACGCGGGGCGAGCTCGAGATCTACGGCAAGGCGTTCGAGATCGAGGGCGGGCGCGTGCGCCTGCGCGAGGAAGAGGCGTCGAACCCGCACCTGAACGTCACGGCGCACTGGGACGCCCCCGACGGCACGCGCATCCACGTCGCCTTCAACGGCAACCTCCGGCCCATCACCGACAGGTCGCTGCGCTTCACCTCGAGCCCGCCGAGCTCGCAGCAGGACATCCTCGCGCGGCTCCTGTTCGGCGCCGATTTCTCGGAGGGCGCGCAGGCCGCGGGCTCCCAGACGCCCGCGGGCCTGGCGGCCGGCGGCGTCGCGGCGTCGCTCGGCAGCGAGATCGCGTCGGCGCAGTTCAACGCGCTGCTGAGCGGCATCGCGCCGCTGCGCGGGCTGACGACGCGGTTCGGGACGACGTCCGAGGGCGCGCTGCGGACGAGCGTGGTCTACCGGCTGAGCGACAACCTGACGGCGCTGGCCACCTTCCAGGAAGGCGCGCAGCAGAGCGCCGCGACGGGATCGAGCGGGCCGACCCCTGGCGGGACGGCGAGCGAGCGCGGCACGCGGACCGAGGTCACCATCGACTGGCGCTTCAGCGAGCACTGGACGCTCCGCGGCACGGTGGGCGTCGACGCGCGCCAGGCGACCTCGGGCATGCTCGACCTGCTCTGGCAGCACCGGTACTGAGCCGAGCGCGGCCGCATCGGCCCGGCGCGACGGCGATCCTCCTCTGGATCTCCGGCGCGCGGGGCTAGCGCGCGGCCCGCGGGGGCAGCGTGACCTCGCGCCCGCCCACGCAGAGCGTGGGCGGCTCGGCCTCGACGAGCAGCGGGGCGAGCTGCGTCTGCGCGTGGCGCGAGAAGCGCGCCTCGAGCGCGCCGCTCCGGGCGCGCGCGTACACGACGCCGTCCTCGCCGAGGGAGAGCGTCGCCGGATCGAGCGGCTCCTCCGTGCCGTCGAACAGGAGCAGCGAGACCGCGCCGCCCTCGCCGATCCGGAGCGCGTCGACGAAGAGCGGCGCGTCCTCGGCCTGGAAGTAACACCAGTCGTAGCCGTTCGTGAGGATCGGCCGGCCGTCGTCCGGGTGCCGCCCGATCCAGGACCGGAGCCCGCGCTCGAGCGCCGGATGGTCGACCCGGGCGCCGTCGTGCCAGAAACGGCCCTCGCGATCGAGCCGGATCGAGCTCTCGCGGGAGGTCCCTGGGGGCGGCGCGAAGCGGAAGAAATCGGGATGGTCGCCGGGTTTCATGGGTCACCTCGCAGGAGAGATGCGGCCCGGCGCGGTGAATCGCAAGGAGCGCAAGGAGCGCGGGCAGCGCGCGGCGCGGAGTACTATAGCGGGCCCATGGGAGCCCAGACGGTAGAGGTCGGCACGGACGAGCACCTGCGCGCGACGCGGGCGTACTACGACGAGTTCTCGGCGCGCTACGAGGCCCGGCGCGGAGGGCGCGATCCCGGGGGCTACCACGACCTCGTCGACGCGCTCGAGGTCGACTTCGTGCGCCGCTTCGGCGAGGGCCGCGACGTGCTCGAGGTGGGGTGTGGGACCGGGCTCCTGCTCGCGCGGATCGGCGCGTTCGCGCGCGCCGCGCGCGGGGTCGATCTCTCGCCCGGCATGCTCGAGCGCGCCCGGGAGCGCGGGCTCGACGTCGTGGAGGGGAGCGCGACCGACCTGCCGTTCGCCGACGAGAGCTTCGACGTCGCGTGCTCGTTCAAGGTGCTCGCCCACGTGGAGGACGTCCGTCGCGCGCTGTCGGAGATGGCGCGCGTGGTGCGGCCCGGCGGGCACGTGATCGCCGAGTTCTACAACCCCTACAGCCTGCGCGGGCTCGTGAAGCGGCTCGGCCCGGCGGGCGCCATCAGCGACAGGACCCGGGAGAGCGCCGTCTTCACGCGCTTCGACGCGCCGACCGCCGCCGCCGCCCTGATGCCGGACGGCGTGCGCGTCGTCGCCTCGCGCGGGGTGCGCATCGTGACGCCGTTCGCGGCCGCGATGCGCGTGCCGGGCCTCGGGCGCCTCCTGCACCGGGCGGAGTGGGCGCTGTGCGACACGCCGCTCGCGCAGCTCGGCGGGTTCTGGATCGCCGCCGCGCGGAAGGCGTGAGCCGCGCGGCGCCCCCGGTCAGAACCGTCCGGTGAGCCCCGCGACCATGCCGCCGGGGACCACGGAGATCGTCGGCGCGGCGGTGAAGCTCGGCGGCGGCGGCGGCACGGGGCGCGTCCGGAAGGAGACCCGCTCGGGGACGAACGTGATCTGCGCGTGGGCGATCCCGGCCGCGACGAGCGTCGCGAACGCCCCGAAGGCCACGCGGTTGACGGCCGCGGCGGTCCCGATACGGCTGTTCAGCGCGTCGATGTCGACGCTCTGCATCGGGCCGCCGCCCTGCCCCGAGGACCTCGGCGAGATGTCGACGTTCTCGTAGCTGGCCAGCGCGATCGCCGAGACGATCGAGGTCCCGCCGGCGACGGCCTGGCTCACCAGGAAGAACCACCCGAGCCCATCGTCGCCGTTCTGGAACTGCCCCACCCCGAAGGGCAGCATCGCGGTCCAGCGGGAGTTCTGCGCCACGATCCGCTCGCGCCCGGCGAGGCGATGGATCTCGGCGACCCAGCGGCGCTCGTCCGCGCGGCTCCGCTCGACCCGCAGCCGCGCCGCGTGCTGCGCCTCGGCCTTCTGCCGCGTCACCTCCTCGATGCGCGCCCGGATGCGCGCCCGGACCGCGGTGAACCGATCGAGGACCTCGGGCTGGAACACCGCCGGGTTCGGCGAGTACACCGGGTTGTCGAGGAGGATCTTCTCGATGTACGCGTCGGCCTCGCTCGTGCGCCGCAGCGCCACGAGCGCCGCGGCGGCGAGGCCGCGCGCCCGCTCGACCAGGCCGGGCTCGGAGATCCTGCACGGCTTGCCCTCCGCCTCGATCGGGCCGCGCTCGCAGGGCGCGTTCGCGGGATCGAGCATCGCCGCGAAGCGGCTCACGGCCTCCTCGTAATGCCCGGCGTCGAAGCGCGTCTTGGCGAGCTCGAACTGCTGCACGTCGTCGGCGCGCGCCGGCGCCGCGAAGCAGAGCGCGAGGGCGGCGGCGGCCGCCGCCGCGAGGCACCGCGGCGCGCGCAGGGCGCGGCAGCCCCCGACCGATGGGAAGCGAGCGCCGGGAGATCTCCTGCCTGGAGTTCGCGCAGCCATGCGGAAGGGGTGCGCCGTGATGTAGCGGAGTTTGGACGAAGATGCTGAGAATTCCGGAGCGGACGCCACAATGACGGCAATGCCGTCAGCCGGACGGCCAGGAAACCGTGTTCGGCTCGCCGGCCACCAGCGTCACGTTGCCGACGCGCGGCGCGGCCTCCGGCGACGCGGGCGTGAAGAGGCAGCTCCCGCTCCAGGACACGTCGTTCAAGGTCACGGCCTGCGGGGTGCCCGCGTAGCCGATCAGGCCGATCTGCGGGCACGCGACCTGCGCGCTCGGCGGCGCGCCGCTCAGGACGATCGTGCTGGGCAGGATCTCCAGCTTGTGGATGATCCGCTGCGGCGCGGAGACGCCGGGCTTCGGCGCCACGACCGAGATGACGCCCGCGTACGGCTTGCAGCACCGCGAGCTGGGCACGCTGATGTGAACGGTGTGTGTGCCGATCTTGAGGGGCGTGACCTTGTTCGCGCCGAACCAGCTGATCTCGACGCCATCGAGCACCAGCCTGGCGCCGCTCGGGACGATCTGGAAGACGACGTCGCGCACCGCCGGAACGTCCTCCGTCGGCGCGGCCGAGGGCGGGATGTGCGGCAACGGTGGCCGCGCGCGGGGCCGCGGCGCGCTCGCGACCTCCCTGGCGCTCGGCGCGACCGCGCGCACGTTCGGCGACGGGATGAAAGCGTCGATGGGCGTCGGCGGCGTCGGCGGCGGCTCGGCCGCCGCGAGCGCGTCCCCGTCCACCGGCGGCGGGTCGCGGAGCGCGCGGGCGATCGTGAACGCGGCGAGGCCGAGCGCCACCGACCCGAGCGCGACGAGCAGCGCGCGCAGCGCGAGCTTCTGCCGGTTGCGGCTCGCGTTCAGCTTCGCGAGCCGCTTGAGGATGGTGAGGTCGTTCGGCGCGAGGGCCAGCGCCCGGTTGTAGTCGGCGGCCGCGCCGGGCACGTCGCCGCGCTTGCGGCCGGCCTCCGCGCGCGCCACGAGGCACGGGACGAGCCGCGCGACGTGCCGCTCGGCGTAGCCTGCCGGGTCGGCGAAGTAGGCGGCGAGCTCGGCGCGCGGCTCCGCGATCCCGAGCGCCGTGAGCTCGGCCCTGATCTGATCCGCGAGCGCGCGAGGGTTCGCCGGGCGGGCGGCGATGTCGTGCGCGAGGGCGCCCGCGATGATCCGGCTCCAGCGCGCGCCCACGGTGGCTCGCTCACGCTCGGCCTCCGGGTAGATCCCCTCGAGCACCTTGCGGAGCACCTGCGCCGGGTTCTTGCCCTCGAACGGCAGGTGCCCGACGAGACACTCGTAGAAGAGCACCCCGAGCGCGAACACGTCGGTGCGCGCGTCGACCTCGCCGCCCTCGATCTGCTCCGGCGCCATGTGCGCCGGAGAGCCGAGCACCTGCCCCGTCGAGGTGACGCCCTGAGCGTCGAGGATCTTGGCGATACCGAAATCGGTGAGCTTGATCACCACGCTCGCGCCGTCCCGGCTCTCGCCGGCGCGGTCGGACGGCAGCTCGACGAGCACGTTCTCCGGTTTCACGTCGCGGTGGATGATCCCCGACGCGTGCGCGTGCTCCAGCGCGTCGCAGAGCTCGAGCACCACCGCGGCGCCGATCTCGGCCGGCATCTCGCGGTGGGCGCCCAGGATCTTGCGCAGCGTGGCGCCGCGGAGCAGCTCGACGACGAGGTAGCGCTCGCGGTCCTGCTCGCTGGAGACGTCGTACACCTCGACGATGCCGGGGTGGCGCAGCTTCGCCGCCGCGCGCGCCTCGGCGACGAAGCGGGTGCCGACCTCCGCGTTCTCCCGGAGGTGCTTGTGGATGATCTTGACGGCGACCTCGCGGCGGAGCCGCGGGTCGCGGGCGCGGTAGACCGTGGCCATCCCGCCGTGGCCTAGCTCCTCGATCAGCTCGTATTTCTCGAGCTTCGGGAGGACGTCTGCGCCCGCGTTTCTGGAGAGGGAATCCTGCTCGCCCGACGAGCCCCTATCGCGGGCGGGCAGGCTCATTCAACGACCTTCACCCGAATCGTGTTGGTCGACCCCGAGACGCCGACAGGAGCGCCGAAGATGGTGACGAGCTTGTCGCCCGGCGAGACGAGGCCGTTCGCAAGCAGGTACCCGGTGGCGCGCTCGATCATCTCGTCCGAGTTCCGGAGCGCGTCGATCGGGAACGGCACGACGCCCCAGAGCAGCGCGAGGCGCCGGCGCGTCGTCTCGTTCGGCGAGAAGGCGACGATCGGCACGACGGGGCGCGCCTTCGACGCGTACCGCGCGGTGAGGCCGCTCTCGGTGAACGCGACGATCAGCTTCGCGCCGATGTCCCGCGCGATGTCGCACGCGTTGCGCGCGGTCGCCTCGGGGACGTTGGCGCGCTGGCCAGGCTGCTCGCTCGAGAGATAACGGTAGAACGAGCTCTGCTCGGCCTCCGTCACGATGCGGGCCATCATCCGCACGACGAGCGGGGGGTGCGCCCCGGTCGCGGTCTCCTGCGAGAGCATGACCGCGTCGGTGCCGTCGAAGACGGCCGTCGCCACGTCGCTCGCCTCGGCGCGCGTCGGGCGCGTCGCGGTCACCATCGACTGGAGCATCTCGGTAGCGACGATGACCGGCTTCTGGTGCACGCGGGCGAGGCCGAGGATCTCGCGCTGGATGATCGGCACCCGCTCCGGGTTGAACTCCACGCCGAGATCGCCGCGCGCGACCATCACCCCGTCCGAGGCGAGGATGATCGCCTCGAGGTTGTCGATGGCGCCTGGCGTCTCGATCTTGGAGACGATCGGCGTCGGGCGACCCCAGGCCTCGCAGATGTCGCGGACGTGCCGGACCTCGTCCGCGTTGCGGACGAACGAGAGGGCGACGTAGTCGACCCCCTGCGCAAGGCCAAAGCTGAGGTCGGCCTTGTCCTTCTCGGTGAGCGCGGAGATGCGCACACGCCTGGCGGGCAGGTGGACGCCGACGCGATCGCGCAGGCGTCCGCCCTGCGTCACGCCGGCCTGGACGCGGTCCCCTTCGACCTTGGTCACGGTGACGACGACGCGGCCGTCGTCGAGCAGGATGACGTCGCCGGCCTGCAGATCGGACGCGAGCCCCTCGTAGAGGATCGGGATCTCGCCGGGCGTCGCGACAGGGCTGTCCCTGTTCGCCTCGGTCAGCCAAACGGTAGCCCCGTCAGCCACCTCGAAGGTGTTGCCGGGGAAGCGACCGGCTCGGATCTTCGGGCCGCAGAGGTCCTGCAGGATCGCCACAGGCTTCCCGCATGCCTCCGCAGCCGCACGGACCGTGGCGATTGCTTTGCCATGATCCTCATGCGAGCCGTGAGAGAAGTTGAGTCGAGCGACATCCATACCGGCGCGGATAAGCTGCTCCAGCGTCGTTTGAGAGTCACACGAAGGGCCAATGGTACAGACGATTTTCGCTCTGCGTACGAGCACGGGCGGAGCATGCCACGAGCAGGGGTCGCGACACTACCCTGATTGTGAACGGGCCATGCGGACTTCACCGGATTCCAACAAAGCAGCTGGGGGATGAGCCGCGGCGCGGCGCGGCGCACGCGCGCGTCAACGCAGCAGCGGAGCGCGGCGTCCGGCCGTGCGCAGCAGCGATCCGCGCGCACGGCCGCGGATCGCTGCGAATCGGAGATCTCTCTGAAGGGGAGTGAGCGGCGGGACGGCTCGAGCGCGCGCCGCAGCGCGGCATGAGGTCCCGCCTCGAGGTCTTGTGACTAGGAGCGGCGCTCTCGGCGCTCGCGCGGCGGCCCGCCACGATCGCGCTCCAGGCCGGGCCGCGATCCGCGATCGCCGCCGCGATCGCCGCCTCGCCCGCCCGGCCCATCGCGCCGCGGCGGCGGGCCGGCGTCGCGCGCCTGCGCCATGCGCTCGCGCGCCCGATCGCCCTCCTCGCCTTCCGGGAGCGGGAGCAGCTCGCGCCGGCTCAGCCGGATCTTCCCCTCGCGATCGACGCTCAGCACCTTCACGTCGAGCGAATCTCCCTCCTTGACGACGTCCTCGACGCGCTCGACGCGCGTGTGGGCCATCTCCGAGATGTGCAGCAGGCCGTCGGTGTTCGGGAGGATCTCGACGAAGGCGCCGAAGTCGGTGATGCGCTTGACCGTCCCCTTGTAGGTCGCGCCGACCTCGGGCTCGGCCGTCAGGCCCTTGATGATGTCAAGCGCCCTCTTCACGGCGTCGGAGTCGGCCGACGCGACGTTCACCGTGCCGTCGTCCTCGACGTCGATCGCGACCCCGGTCTGGTCGACGATGCCCTTGATGGTCTTGCCGCCGGGGCCGATGATCAGCCGGATCTGGTCGGGCTTCACGCGCACCGTGGTGATCCGCGGCGCGTACTGGCTGAGCTCGGGCCGCGTGGTCGGCAGCGTCTCGAGCATCTTGCCCAGGATGTGGAGCCGCCCCTCGCGCGCCTGATCCAGCGCCTGCGCCAGGATCTGCCGGCTCAGGCCCGCGATCTTGATGTCCATCTGGATCGCGGTCACGCCGCGCGCCGTGCCGCAGACCTTGAAGTCCATGTCGCCGAGGTGATCCTCGTCGCCGAGGATGTCCGAGAGCACCGCGTAGCGCTGGCCCTCCATGATGAGCCCCATCGCGATGCCCGCGACGGGCGACTTGATCGGCACGCCCGCGTCCATGAGCGAGAGGCACCCGCCGCAGACGGCCGCCATCGACGACGAGCCGTTCGACTCGAGCGTCTCCGACACGATGCGGATCGTGTACGGGAACTGATCCGGCGCCGGGATCATCCGGGAGAGCGCGCGCTCGGCGAGCGCGCCGTGGCCGATCTCGCGCCTGCCGGGGCCGCGGAGCGGCTTCGTCTCGCCGGTCGAGAAGGGGGGGAAGTTGTAGTGGAGGTAGAAGCGCTTCCACGTCTCCCCCATGAGCCCGTCGATCTTCTGCTCATCGGTCGAGGTGCCGAGCGTCGTCGTGACGATCGCCTGCGTCTCGCCGCGCTGGAACAGGGCGCTGCCGTGCACGCGCGGCAGAAGGCCGACCTCGCACATGATCGGCCGGATGCTCTTGCCGTCGCGGCCGTCGATGCGCTTGCCCTCCTCGATCACGTACGTGCGGACGACGTGCGCCTTGCGCTCCTCGAACTCCGCCTTCACGAGCCCCTGGACGGGCAGGAGCTTCTCGGCGCCGAGCTCGGCGTTGAGCGTCTCGGTCAGCTTCTTCTTGAGCGAGCTGTAGCCGTCGTAGCGCGCCTTCTTGTCGGTCACCTTCGTCGCGGCCTTCAGGTCCTCGTCGACGATCTGCGCGACGCGCCGCTTGATCTCGTCCGGCAGCGCCGGCGCGACGAACTCGCGCTTCGGCTTGCCCACCGCGGCGCGCATCTTCTCGATCAGATCGATCACCGGCTGCGCGGTCTCGTGCGCGAACATCAGCGCGTCGATGATCTCCGCCTCGGTCGCCTCCGCGGCGCCGCCCTCGACCATCACGATCGCGTCGCGCGAGCAGGCGACGACGAGGTCGATGTCGCAGCGCTCGATGTCGGCGACGGTGGGGTACGCCACGAACTCGCCGTCGAGCCGGCCCACGCGCACGCCCACGACCGGCCCGTGCCAGGGGATGTCCGAGATGTGCAGCGCGGCGCTCGCCCCCGTCAGCGCGAGGACGTCCGCCTTGTTCTGCTTGTCGCTGGAGAGGACGGTCGCGATGATCTGCGTGTCCCGCTTGAAGCCCTCCGGGAAGAGGGGGCGGAGCGGGCGATCCATGAGGCGGCTCGAGAGGATCTCCTCCTCGCGCTGGCGCGCCTCGCGTTTGAAGAAGCCGCCGGGGATCTTGCCGGCGGCGTACGTCTTCTCGACGAACTCGCAGGTGAGGGGGAAGAAGTCGAGGCCCGGCCGCTCGTCCTGCGAGACGGCGGTCACGAGCACCATCGTATCGCCGTAGGTGACGAGCACGGCCCCGTGGGCCTGCTTGGCCAGGCGGCCGGTCTCGAGGGTGAGGGCACGGCCACCCACCATGACGGATTCACGAACGAACATTGGGATTTCAGCTCTCTCTCGCACGATCGCGAGGGCCGCTGCGTGCGGCGCTACGCCGAGCGCGAGGGGCTGCTCTTCTTCCTCGGTTCCTGCGCAGGAGCCGACCTGCTGCGCACGAAGCGAAGACGAAGACGCGCGGAGCCCGCGCTCGGGAACGGCGAGGCCCGATCGCCCCGCCGGTCCGTGGTCAATGAGTGACCTCCTTAGAGCGTCCGCTCCACTCTCGCCAGCGCAAAACGCAGGCGTTCAGGGGTGCGTCCCGCAAAACCTCCCGAACGGAAGGGACCGGAACGACCGCGCGCGCAGGGGTGCTTGTGCAGAAAGGCGGGCGCGGAGCCGCGGATGAGGCGGACCGCACGCGTGCGGGCCGCGAGCAGGACCGATCACACGTGGACGGGCCGCTGGGGCAAACCGCCGGCAGTGGGGTGAAGCAGCAGGTGGGACAGACAGGCCCGGCAGGCCGACGGCAGGCGAGGTCGCCTGCTTTCGCGCAGCGCGGGCGTGCGGCACACGCCTCGCGCCGGGACCTCAGGCCTGATCGGCCCGAGAATCGCGCTACTTGCGGAGGTTGAGGCGGCTGATGAGGCCGCGGTAGCGCTCGATGTCGACGCGCTTCAGGTAGTCGAGCTGCCGACGGCGCTGGCTCACCAGCTTCAGCAGGCCGCGGCGGGAGTGGTGGTCCTTCTGGTGCGTGCGGAAGTGCTCCTGCAGCTGGTTGATCCGCTCGCTGAGGAGGGCGATCTGGACCTCCGGCGACCCGGTGTCGCCGTCGTGGATCGCGTACTTCTGGATGATGTCCGTCTTCTGAACCGAGTGCAGCATGGCTGGCTCTCCATGGCCCTGCCGGTGCGCTACCGAGCGTCCGGGCCGGCTCGTCCTCTCCGAAAACCGAAGAACGGGACCGGCGGCTGGCCAAGTGACGCCTGAATGTGAGCCCCACGCCCGTAGTGGCGGGAGCCCGCGAAGTTCAGGCCAGTGAGCTGAGGAGCGCGCGAGTATACGCAGGTGCCTCGGTCCGTCAACGCGGTCGACACGGCCGCGCGATTTGTCACCCCCAGAACGGCCGATTGGTTACCCTCGGTCGGCGATGCCCGGCACCATCCGGCCCCCCGACGAAGCCTCCCGACCGCAGTCGGACGCGCGCGGCTCGCAGTCGGACCTTCATATCGCGAACGCGATGACGAGCCTCTCCTCTTCCGCTTCCGCCACGGCGCTCCCGACCTCCGGGAGCGACAACTCGACCCCCAAGGTCTGCCCCACCTGCGGGGTCCGGTACCCGGCCGAGTTCAGGGTTTGCCCGCGCGACGCCGCGACGCTCGATGAGTCGGAGGACGACGCGCTCCGCGACGATCTCGTCGGCAAGACGCTCAACGAGACGTACACGGTCGTGCGCGTCGTCGGCGAGGGCGGCATGGGGCGCGTCTACGAGGCGCGCCACACGCGGATCTCCAGCAAGCGGTTCGCCATCAAGATGCTGCACCCGGAGTTCGCGCGGCAGCCCCAGGTGATCTCGCGCTTCCAGCGCGAGGCCGAGGCCGCGGCCGCGGTGCAGAGCCCGTACGTCGTCACCGTCTTCGACGTCCACCGCACCGCGGAGGGCCGTCCGTTCCTCGTGAACGAGTTCCTCGAAGGCAAGGAGCTCGCCGACTACCTCAACGAGGCCGGCAAGATGAAGACCGGCCCCGCCGTGCGCATCGTCCGGCAGATCTGCAAGGCGCTCGCCGCGGCCCACGCGAAGGGCGTGGTGCACCGCGACATGAAGCCGGAGAACGTGTTCCTCACCGGCGACCTCGCGATGCCGACGGCCAAGGTGATCGACTTCGGCATCTCCAAGGTCGACGACGCGCCGGGCGCCGCGCTCACGCAGACCGGCATGATCATGGGCACGCCCTCGTACATGGCGCCGGAGCAGGCCCGCGGCGAGCGCGTCGATCACCGGGCGGACATCTACGCCGTCGGCGCGATCCTCTACTGCGCCCTCACCGGCAGCCGCCCGTTCGACCGCAACGATCCGACCGCGACGCTCACCGCGGTCCTCACCGAGGACCCGCCCCGCCCGCGCTCGCTCGAGCCGAGCATCCCCGAGCCGCTCGAGATGATCATCCAGCGGGCCATGGCGAAGGAGCCCGGCCATCGGTACCAGACGATGGAGGAGCTCGACGCGGAGCTCGCGCTCTACGACACCAGCGAGGCCGAGCCCAAGGAGCTCGACGCCCCCGGGTTGCCCGGGCCGCGCGTGTCGATGCCGTCGGCGCCGCGCGTGGCGCCGACGATGCAGCTCCGCCAGGCGCAGCAGGTGAGCATGGCGAGGCCGCTCATCCTGCTGCTCTTCGCGCTCGGCCTCTTCTGGGTCGCCGGCAGCCTGATCACGCTCGTCACCGCGATCATCCGCCTGTCGCGCGGCGGCCAGGTGACCGACAACCTGACGGGCCTCGAGGCCGTCCTGCTCGCGTCCGGGATCGGCTTCGCGCTGATCACCCCCGCGCTGATCAGCGCGAGCCACGTGCGCAAGACCGTCTGGAACAACAGCATGAAGGCGGTCGATCTGGCCGACAACCTGCGCCGGCCGATCGTGGTCGGCCTGTGCGCGTACGGCTTCGCGTCGCTGCTCGTGCGGGTGGTGGAGGCCGTCGTCCTCCGGCGCGCGGCCGGCGTCGCGTGGCCCATGTGGGACGTCGTGCTGTTCGCGGTCGGCGCGGTCGGCGCCGCCGGCGCGTACCTCTTGCTCCGCAGCGAGAGCCGCTAGCTCCGCCCTACCGCCGTCCGTCGAGCCACGCCTGGAGCAGCAGCGCCGCCGCCGCCCCGTCGACGCGCTCCTTGCTCTTCCGCCCCGAGACGCCCCCGTCGCGCAGCCGCCGTGCCGCCTCGACCGTCGTCAGCCGTTCGTCGACGAGCTCCACCTCGACGCCGGCCGCGTCCGCCAGCGCCTGCGCGAAGGCCACCGCCCGCCGCGCGGCGGGCCCCTCGTCCCCGTTCATCTCGAGCGGCAGCCCCACCAGGAACCGGGTGATGCCTTCGTCCCGGGCGAGCGCTGCAAGGGCCGTGAGGAGCGCCTTCCGGTTTCGCCCGTCGAGCAGCGGCCGCGGGTGCGCGTAGAGCCCGAGCTCGTCGGTCACGGCCACGCCCACGCGGGCCTTCCCAAGATCGATCGCCGCAGCGCGTGCCTTCGCCTTCGCCATGCCTCTGGAAAGACCCCATAGCCCTCGGGCGACGCGCCGGCGAGACCCGAGCGTAACCCGGAAGCATCCGACCGGCTTGACCCGCTCGCCAGCACCGACCATAAGCGCCGCGCGATGGAACTGCGCGCGGTACGGGGGATGAACGACATCCTCCCCGAAGAGGTGGAGCGCTGGCACAAGCTCGAGGGGGCCTTCCGCCTCCACGCGGAGCTCCACGGCTATGCCGAGGTGCGCACGCCGCTGCTCGAGCCAACGGAGCTCTTCCGGCACCAGATGGGGGAGACGACGGACGTGGTCGAGAAGGAGATGTACTCCTTCGAACGCCACGGCGATCAGCTCACCGTCCGCCCCGAGGGCACCGCGGGCGCCGCGCGCGCCTACGTCGAGCACGCGGTCCACGCGAAGGAGCCGGTCACCCGCTGGTACTACCTCGGCCCGATGTTCCGCGGCGAGCGGCCGGCGAAGGGGCGCTACCGCCAGTTCTACCAGGCCGGCTGCGAGCTCTTCGGCGATCCCGGGCCGCTCTGCGACGCCGAGACGATCGACCTCGTCGCCGGCTTCCTGCAGCACATCGGGGTCGGCGAGTTCGTGGTTCACGTGAACTCGCTCGGCAGCGCGGGCACGCGCGAGCGCTACCGCGAGGCGCTGCTCGCCCACTACACGCCGCGCAAGGCCGAGCTCAGCGAGGACTCGCAGCGCCGCCTCGAGAAGAACCCCCTGCGCATCCTCGACTCGAAGGACCAGCGCGATCACGAGGTGTCGCGCGACGCGCCGTCGATCCTCGATCTGCTCGACGACGCGGACCGGGCGCACTGGGAGGGCGTGCGCCGCTGCCTCGACGTGCTCGGCGTGAACTACGTCGTCGATCGGTCGCTCGTGCGGGGGCTCGACTACTACACGCGCACGCTCTTCGAGGTGAAGGCGACCGCGGGCGATCTCGGCGCCCAGAGCACGCTCGCGGGCGGCGGCCGCTACGACGCCATGGTCGCGGGGCTCGGCGGGCCGAGCGTGCCCGCGATCGGCTTCGCGATGGGGATGGAGCGGCTGCTCACGATGATGCCCGACGCCTCGCCCCGCCGCAGGCCTGGCTGCTTCCTCGCCCCGCTCGGCCAGAGCGGCGCGGATCAGGCGCTCGTGCTGGCGAAGCAGCTGCGCGCGCTCGGCGTCCCGGTCGAGCTCGACGGGCGCGGCGGGCGGCTCAAGGCGATGCTCCGGCGCGCGGACTCCCTCGGCGCGCGGCTCTGCGTGATCCTGGGCGACGCGGAGATCGAGCGCGGTGTGCTCCAGATCAAGGATCTCGTGGCGCACGTGCAGGAGGAGATCCCGCTGGAGGGTGCGGCGCGCGTGCTCGCGGATCGGGCCCTCGAGGCGTCGCCCGGCGGCCAGCGGGGAGCGCGTTGACCTCCGAGGCGATGGGAGCGCAGGGCTGCTCGCGAGGGGCGCGCGGCGCGCCGGCGGGCGAGGGGCGGGGCCGCGCTCGGCGCGCGCGATCGGCGCTGTCGCTCGCCGCGGCGCTGGCCGCGCTCGCCGCGCCGTCCGTCGCGGCGGCGCAGCTCGGCTTCGGCCAGCCCGGCATGACGCAGCCGCCGCCCGCGAGCGCGCCGCCGAAGCCGCCGCCCGGCACGCCGGAGACGCACGCGGCGCCGACGTCCGAGGAGAGCCCGATCCAGACCCAGGAGCCGACCCTGCCGGAGGACCCGCTGGCGGTGCCGCCCGCGGTCAAGAAGCAGATCGGCACGAACGACGTCGGCGAGTGGGAGGTCGGGCGCGCCGCGGAGATCCAGCGCGACTGGTACGGCCCCTACTACAGCGAGCGGAGCGGCAGCTACCAGTTCAGGACGGTCTTCCCCCTGTGGGCGGAGCGCCGGATGCCCGGCGACCGCGCCACGATGGTGACGCCGCTCTACTACAACCGCCGGAGCAAGGACGTCGACGCCGACGTGCTCTTCCCCTTCTTCTGGAAGCTCCGCGACGAGAACACGTACACGACGATCGTCGGCCCGTTCATGCACCGCGAGTCCGAGGGTCGCCCCGCGAGCCCGGGGCGGAAGGCAGAGCCGGGCCGGCACGACAACTGGCTCGCGCCGCTCTTCTTCGAGGGCAAGCGCGACGATGGGAGCGGCTACTTCCACATCCCTCCCCTGCTGACCTTCACGCACCACACGGCGCGGAGCGGCTTCAACCTGATCGGCCCGCTCTACTGCAGCTGGAAGGGCGGCCCCGCGTGCGACACGCGCTCCGCCGACAAGATCGATCTCGGCCTGGCCCCCCTCTACTTCTACGGCCACGACGAGAGCAGCGAGTACGAGGTCATCCCGCCGCTCCTGCACTACTACCACTACAGCGACGTCGGAGACCGCTCCACGAACGTGTGGGGCCCGCTGATGTGGCAGCACTCCCGGAAGGGCGACGTGTTCAACATCATGCCCTTCTACTGGCACAGCTGGGGCAAGAACCACGACCGCACGACGCTGTTCCCGTTCTTTCACTACGGGTACGAGGGCAACAAGAGCCTGCTCGTCACGCCGCTCTTCCTGAAGGCGCGCGGCGAGGAGGGGGAGAGCACCTTCGCGACCTGGGGCTACGCTCGCTACCGAGGGCGGACGGAGCTCGACATGATCACGCCGCTCTTCTGGCAGTACCGGGATCCGTCCATCGATCTCGAGCGGACGTTCCTGCTCCCGTTCTATTATCGGAACACCTCGCCGCGCAGCGATGATCTCGTCCTCTTCCCGTTCTACGGCCGCTTCAAGCGCCACGGGTTGAGCGACACGACCTGGCTCACGCCGCTCGTGCGGCACACGCGGGATCTCACCGGCTGGGAGACGGACATCTATCCGTTCTTCTACTCGGGGAGGAACCGCGACGCGACGCACCTCGTCGTCGCGCCGTTCCTCTGGGACTTCGCGTCGCCGACGTCGCGCACCACGGTGGCCCTGCCGTTCTTCTTCCGTTTCGCGGACCCGACGTCGGTGACGCAGGTCGCGCTCAACACCGTGTACCGGGAGCACCGGGTGCGGAACGGCAAGGAGTGGGAGTTCCACCTCGTCCCCCTGTTCTCGTATGGCGAGACCCCGGAAGGTCACTGGTGGAACGTCCTGTTCGGCCTCGCCGGGTACACGCGCGCGGGCACGGCGGCGACGATGCGGGCGCTCTACGTCCCGATCCAGCTGAGCCAATGAGCCCGCGCGGTGCCGAGCTCCGCTGCCTCGGCGGAGCGCCGCCGCCCCCGGAGCTCGCCGTCGACCTGCGCCGGCTCCTGGAGCTGCCCGAGGGCGCGCGGCAGCGCCTCTGGGAGGCGCTCGGGCCCAGCCTTGCCGAGCCGGTGCCCGCCGCCGTGGAGCGGCTCCTCGACGCGTTCTGCCGCCGGCACGAGGTCGCGTCCGACGCGCTCGCGCGGGTGCTCAAGGCGTGCCGCTTCCTGATCCGCGAGGCGAGCAAGCTCGACCTCGATCGCGCCGCGCTCGCGGCCGACATCGCCGCGCTCGCGCCCGGCCAGGACGCCGAGGAGATCCAGGCCGTCCTGCTCGCCGGCTACGACCAGGCCAGGGCGCTCGTGCGGCGGGAGATCGTCCGCGGCGCGCTGCTCGATCACGGCAAGCTGCTCACCGGCATCGACTGGCGCATCGACACGATCGCGACCGCGAACCGCGGCGCGAAGATCGCCGCCCCCGTCGTCGTGCTCACGCTGAGCTACCAGGAGGGCGACCTCCGCTCCCGCATCACGCTCCAGGCGACCCCAGAGACGCTGAGCGAGCTCCAGCGGCTCTGCGCGCAGATCCTCGGCTGATCGCGCGCGCCGCTCAGATGGACGACGGCGTCCCGCGGGCGACAGCGCGCGCCTCTACCTGCTGCTGTCGCGCGCCTCCGCGCGGGGCGCGGAGTTCGCGGAGACGACCTCGGCGATCGCGGAGAGCGCGTCCTCGGCGGAGAACGGCTTCTCCAGGAGCGGGCGGCCCGACGACGCGAGGAACCGCTCGACGTCCGCGCCGAAGCCCACGCCGGTCATGAAGATGAACCCCTGGGCCAGCACAGGATCGCTCTCGCGGATCCGCGTGTAGAAGACGTCGCCCGACATGCCGGGCATGCGCAGATCGCAGAGCACCACGTCGAAGCGCTGCCCGCCCGCGAGCATCCCCATCGCGGCGTCGGCGCTCGGCGCGAGCGCCACCTCGTGCACGCGGCCCAGCTGATCGGACAGCGCGCGGGCGAGCGACGCCTCGTCCTCCACCACGAGCACCCGCACCCGCTTCGAGACGAGCCGCGGCACAGGCGAGACGCTCGGCGTCGCCTCGTCCGTCCGCCCCGCCGCGGGCAGGGAGATGATGAAGCGCGCGCCGCCGGGCGGGACGCGCCCCGGGACCGGGCTCTCCGCCGTGATCTGCCCGCCCGCGCGCTCGATGATCTCGCGGCTGATCGACAGCCCGAGCCCCGTGCCGACCTCCGGACCTTTCGTCGTGAAGAAGGGCGCCCAGATGCGCGGCAGGTTCTCCTCCGCGATGCCGGCGCCGGTGTCGCTCACCACGATCTCGACCGTCTCCCCGTCGCTCCGCGTCTCGACCGTCACCGTCTGGTCGCGGGCCTCGTGCTTCGAGCTCGGCTTCGGGATCGCCTGGGCCGCGTTGACGAGGAGGTTCACGATGACCTGGCCGAGCCGGCCGTCATCCATGAGGATCGGCGGCACTTCGGAGAGGTTCTTCACGATCTGCGCCCGCTCGATGATCTGGCCGCGCGTGAGGCTCAGCGCGGACTCGACCGTGCGGTTCGCGTCCGTCAGCGTGCGCCGCGAGCCCTCGGGCTGCGGCGGGCTCGCGAACAGCTTGAGATCGCGGACGATGTCGACGATGCGCTTGATCGAGTCGCGCAGCTCCTTCACGAGCTCCGACGCGCTGGAGGCGGCGCTGCCCTCCATGCGCACGTTCGGGCCGCGCAGGAGGCGGTCGAGCATGTCCAGGCCGAGCAGGATGAACGCCGCGGGGTTGTTGATCTCGTGCGCCACGCCGGCCGCGAGCGTGCCGAGCGTCGAGAGGCGATCGACCTGGATGAGCCGCGTGCGCGCCGCGTGCTCGGTGCTCACGTCCGCGAGGACGCCCTCGATCGCCACGACGCGGCCGCGATCCGAGACGAGCGGGTACACCGTGCCGCGCGCGGTGATCGCGTCGCCGCCCCGCCGCCGCAGGCGCGCCTCGTAGGAGGCCGACGGGGCCCCGAGCTTGGCCCGCGCGACCGCGTCCTCGAAGCACATCACGCCCTCCGGGTCGGCGTGCGCCTCCCCGAGGAAGCCCGGCGTCCTGAGCGCCTCGGCCACCGGCACGCCCAGGAGCCGCTCGGCGTGCCGGTTCAGGAACGAGAGCTCGCCGGACTCGGGATCGAGCCGGAAGATGATGAGCGGCGCGTTGTCGAGGAGGTTCCGGTGCTGCTCCTCGAGCTCGCGGATCCTGAGCAGCCGCTCGGCGGCCTCGCGCTCCCCGGCGACGACGCGCAGCGAGCGATCCAGGCCTGCGCCGAGCGCGTCGGCGATCTCCTCGAGGAGCGGGATCGGCGCCGAGGCCGCCGCGCCGGCGTCTCCGTAGCCGACGACGAGCGCCGCGATGATCGGGCAGCCGAAGCCGCCGGCCCCGGCCGGCCCGGAGCGCGCGGCGGGGTGGCCGGGCTGGGCGCCCGGAGGCGCGGCCCGCACCGGGAGCGCGACGTACGAGAGGCACCCGGCACTGGCCCCCATCTCGGCGAGCGCGTCCCCCGCGCGGGTGTCGTCGCAGGAGAACGGCTCGCCCTCGGCGAACACCCGCCGGAAGAGCGCCGCGGGCGCCGGCTGGCGCGCGCCGAACGGCGCGGCGGCGAGCGCGTCGCCGCGGAAGACCGCGTACGCGCGGAGCCCGCCCTCCGGCTCCGGGAACACCACCGCGAGGAGCTGGAACGCGGCGAACCGGCCGACGGCCCCGGCGAGCTCCTCGAACGGCCTCGGCAGGAGCAGGTTCGAGTGGCGGGCCACGACGGTGAGGACGGCGTTCAGCGCGACGAGGCGGCCAACCCTCTCGCTCGCAGGCTCAGCGTGCATTTCCACGACATCTCACCACGTCAGCGCGCAGGGACGAGAGGCATTCTTCACTTTTGTCCGGCCGGCGGGTCGCCCGCGGTCGCCGGGGACGTAGGCCGGGCCGCCGCGCCGGCGCAGCGCTCGAGCAGGCGGAGGGCGGCGTCCCGGCGCTCCTCGCTCACGGCGGGCCCCGTGCCGGCGGCCCCGTCGTGCGCTGCGTACTGGGCGAACATCCTGCGGGCGGTCTCGACGTCCTCGACGCCGCACGCGACCACGAGCCGCAGCCGCTCGGCCTCGATCCAGACCCGCTGGACGGGCAGGTGGGCCGCGAGCGCGCGATCCAGACGATCGGCGGCCTCATCGAAGCGGCCGTCGCTCAGGTAATGGCGGCCGAGCAGGTAGTTCGGCAGGCCGTCGCCGGGGGACTGCGCGGCCCACGCGCCGAGGAGCTCCGCCGCCCGGAGCCTGTCGGGCGCGCCGCCGCGCGTGCCGATCAGCAGCTCGACGATGGCCGCGCGGGCGCGCTCGTCGTTCGCGGCGGCGATCTTCACGTCGAGCGTCCGGAGCCGATCCTCGTCGACGAGCCGGCCGGCGACCTCGCTGTACCGCGCCGCCGCGCGCTCCCGGTCGCCCGCGGCGAGCGCGACGTCGCCGAGGCGCTCGGCCGCGCGATCGCGCAGGTGGCGCGGGATCGACCCGTCCCCGGCGATGCCCTCGAGCTCGCGGATCCCCTCGCTGCGCTCGCCGGGCGCGTCGCTGGCGAGCCGCGTCTCGGCGATGGCGATGCGCGGCGCGGGGCTCCGGTCGAGCGACAGCACGCGCCGGTACGCGGCGATCGCGCCCTCGTGGTCGCCGCGCGCGCGCAGCTCCTCCGCCTCGTGGGTGCACGCGTCGACCACGTGCGGGCAGCGCCGCTCGAAGAGCGCCGGCCGATCGAAGCGGGCCTTCGCCTGCGCCTTCGCCGCGTCGGGGAGCGTGAGCGCGTCGAGATCGGCGTGCCACGCGCGCTCCATCACCTCCCACGAGGCGCCGGTGATCTCCGGCAGCGCCTTGCCGCCGTACCAGGCGCGCACCGCGTCCGCGCCGTACGTCGCGCGCACGTGGCCGACGAACGCGCCGCTCACGGTGTAGGCGGTCGACGAGTTCTCGGCGAGGAAGCCGAGCGCGAACAGGCGCGCGAGCGGCGGCAGGATCCCGAGATCTTTCATCGCCTTGGCCCACGCGCGCGGGCTCAGGTCCTCGCCCTCCCTGGGCGAGCCGGCGACGGCGATCCCCTCGATGAGCCCCGGGTCGGGGAGCCACCCGCCGAGCCGCCCGGCGACCTTGAACGGGCCGCTGGCGAAGGCGCCGGCGAGCACGTGCATGATCTCGTGCCCGAGCGTCGGGTGCGGGTAGCCGGCGGCCTGCAGGTACACCTCGCGGCGCCACGGCTTCGCGACGTACGTGCGCGACGCGCCCATGAGCGCGCCCTTCTGCGCCGCGCTCTCGAACAGGTAGGCGCGGACCCGGAGCGGCTGGCCGTCGACCACCGCGGGCGCCCCGAGCCAGCGCTCGCCGGCCTCGATGTGGGCGTCGCACTCGCGCACGAAGCGCTGGACGTCGGCCTCGCGCACGCCGCGCGGGTGGACGACCTCGCAGCGCTGGCCCTTCGAGAGCGCGCCGAGCTCGGCCGCGATGCTCTCGGAGGTCTGGAAGTGGCCGAGGCGCGCGCCCTCCAGGACGGTCGCGGCGCTCAGCGCGGCGCTCACGCCGCCGAGCAGGAGCAGCCCGGGCCGGCCCTGCGGCTGGAACGACACCCGCCCGCCCGCGTCGTGCACGAGGTGCTGCGCGAGCACCGACGCGGCGAACAGGGTGGCCAGCGTCCCCGCGCGGTACGTCAGCAGCCCGGACGCGTCGACGACCGTGTCGTAGAGCGTGCCGCTGAAGAAGCCGGCGAAGGGGTCGTAGGCGAAGACGATCGGGCTCGTGTAGAAGCGGACGGCGCTCACGCCGATCGCGCCGAGGGGGGCGGCGAGCGCCGCGAGGACGGCGATGAGCCGGCGCCGCCACGCCGGGCGGGGAGGCGCGGCGTCGTCGCGCCGGATGCCGGCGGCGAGTTCGCCCGCGACGGCGCCCCAGGCGCCGCAGAGCGCCGCGCCGAGCCCGGGCCCGAGGGCGAAGTGCGCCGAGCCGCCGAGCACATCGCAGAAGCCGGCGCGCAGGCCGTGCGCCAGCGTGGTGGCGTACGCGACGACCGCGAGCAGGGCGCCGCTCGCGACGCCGCGGCGGAACGCCTCGACAGGCGGCGGCCGATGCGCGGCGACGTCGAGGGCGGTCACGATCGCCGCGGCGCCCGGGACGATCAGGCCGGCGGCGAGCGCGCTCTCGTAGCCGGGGCCGTCGAAGAGGGGCAGGAAGCCGACGAGCGCCATCGCGATCGCGACGAGCGCGGCGCCGAGCCTGGTGGCCGGTGAACGCAGCAGCGTGGGCATGGTCGCGTGGGACTCCAGGCCTGCCTTCGTAGCCGCGCCTGCCCGGAGAGGCGAGCGGGATGCGGGCGCCCCCGCGCGATCCAGCGAGTTGCGTTCTCGATGGACGGTTCAGGGAGGAGGGCGGTGTCTTCCGAGGACCCGACGAAACCGTGAGCGGTGATCGCATGGCCGCCGATCCGCCGCGTTCGATAGTGCGCGCTTCTCCTTCCCTCCTCTTTTCTGCTCTGCTCACGCCCCAGACGATGTCCCCTCCCCCCGCCGGCCTCTCACACCATCCCGATTTCCTGCGCCTCTGGGCGGCGCAGGCGGTGAGCGCGGTAGGCAGCCGCATCAGCCGCACGGCGCTGCCCGTGATCGCCATCGTGAGCCTCGGGGCCGACGCGTCGGGCGTGGCGGTCCTCTCCGCCGTGTCCACCGCGCCGGGCGTCCTCGTGGGGCTCTTCGCGGGCGGGGTCGTCGATCGCTCGCGCAAGCGGCCGCTCCTCGTCGGCGCGGATCTCGTGCGCGCGGCGCTGATCCTCTCGGTCCCGATCGCGGCCTGGACCGGCACGCTCACCCTGCTCCAGCTCTCCGTGGTGGCCGCGCTGGTGGGCATGGCCACGTCGCTGTTCCAGATCGCCGACAACGCCTACTTGCCGGCGCTGGTGGGGCAGGAGCACCTGGTCAAGGCAAACGCCAGGCTGGAGGGGACCGAGGCCGCCGCGGAGATCGCCGGCCCCGGCGCCGCGGGCATCCTGATCCAGGTGCTGACGGCGCCGGTGACGATGGTGGTGGACGCGCTGTCGTACCTCGTGTCGGCGGCGCTCCTCGGGCGCATCCGGGCGGCGGAGGCGCCGGCCGTCCCCGCGGGCGGCGGAGGCGATGGGGGCGCCTCGCTGGTCGAGGATCTCCGGGTCGGGCTGCGCCACGGCCTGGGCCACCCCGTGGTCGGGGCGACGTTCCTGGCGATGGGCGCCCATGCCCTCCTGCTCGGCGGGGTCTTTTCCGCGCTGTACATGCTCTATCTCCTGGAGCATCTGATGCTGGACACGACCACGGTCGGGCTGATCATCAGCGTGGGCGGCATCGGCGCGCTGGGCGGCAGTTTCCTCGCGGGCTGGCTGGGCCGACGCCTCGGCGCCGGACCGGCGATGATCCTCAGCCTGTTCATGAGTCAGGCCGGCTGCGCGCTGATCCCGCTGGCCGCGCAGCTCGGGCGGCTCGCGGTCCCTGCCCTCGTGGTGCACCAGCTCGTCGGGGACGCGTTCCTCATGGCGTTCATGATCCACGCGGTGAGCGCCCGGCAATCCATGCTGCCACTGCACGTGCTCGGCCGGGTCGATGCCACGCTCCATGTGCTCACCGGGGCGCTCCTGCCGGCGGGCACCCTGGCGGCCGGCTGGCTGGCGGGGCGGCTCGGCGTGGAGGCGACCGTCTGGGCGTTCGTCATCGCGGGTTTTGCCGCGCCGATCCTGCTGCTGCGGCCCGCGGTGTGGAGGCTGCGGGCGGCGTGAGGGCGCGCTCGCTGGAGGGTGCTTGTCATCGACCGGCGGTGTCGCTCGGTCGGGCAGCCGAGCCTGGCTGGGACCCGGGGGCGGCCACGCGGGCCGCCGCGACGCGGCGCAGGCAGTCTTCCTGATGGGTCCGGGCCAGCGCTTCTGGCAGACGGAGAAGCTCTATCCGCCGCTCGATCGGCATGCAGTAGGTCGTCGCAGCCCACAGCTTCGGGTCATCGACGCCGTGGAGCGGCTCCAGATCGGTCCACACCCGGACGGCCCTGTCATCCGACGCGCTGATGATGCGCTTGCCGTCGGGGCTGAACGCTACGCTGTTGACCGGAGACTCGGAGCCGCGAAGAACCAACGGCTCGCCAGCACCATCGGCATTCCATACCCGTACCGTTCCGTCCTGGGACCCGGTGACGACGCGCTTGCCATCAGGGCTGAACGCCACCCCCAGAGCCCAGTGCTCGTGACCACGAAGAACCACCGGGTCGCCGGCGCCATCCGCTTTCCATAGGCGCGCCGTCTTGTCCCAGGAGGCCGTAGCGATGCGCTCGCCGTCGGGGCTGAACGCCACCCAGTAGACGACATCCTCGTGACCGCGAAGGACCAGCGGCTCACCTTCGCCACCCGCGTTCCACACCCGTACCGTCTTGTCGAAGGACACGGTGACGATGCGCTTGCCATCGGGGCTGAACGCCGCTGAATAGAGCTGAGCCTCGTGACCGCGAAGGACCACTGGATCGCCGGTGCCATCCGCGTTCCACACACGTGCCGTCCTGTCCCACGACGCCGTGACGATGCGCTCGCCATCGGGGCTGAACGCTGCGGAACAGACCTGAGCCTCGTGACCGCGAAGGACCACTGGATTGCCGGTGCCATCCGCGTTCCACACACGCGCCGTCCTGTCCCACGACGCCGTGACGATGCGCTTGTCATCAGGGCTGAACGCCACCGAATGGACCACGTCCCTGTGACCGCGAAGGACCACGGGCGCGCCGGTGCCATCCGCGTTCCACACGCGCGCGGTCCTGTCCTCGGGCGCCGTCACGATGCGCCCGCCGTCGTGGCTGAACGCCACCGAAGCGATCGGCTCCTGGTCACGGAGAAGGACCAGCGGCTCGCCCGTGCCATCCGCGCTCCACACGCGCACGGTGTTGTCGTACGATGCGGTCGCGATGCGCTTGCCGTCGGGGCTGAACGTCGCCCAGACGGCATCCTGGTGACCACGAATGACCAGGGGCTCGCCCGTCCCGTCGGCCTTCCACACCCGCGCCGTCTTGTCCCGGGACCCAGTGACGATGCGCCGGCCATCGGGGCTGAACGCCGCCGAATAGACCGGAGCCTCGTGACCCCGGAGGACCAGCGGCTCGCCCGTCCCATCGGCCTTCCACACACGTGCGGTTTTGTCCGACGACGCCGTGACGAGTTGCTGGCCATTGGGACTGAACGCCACCCCCTGAACCTCGTGCTCGTGGCCGCGAAGGACGACTGGCTCACCGGTGCCATCCGCGCTCCACACGCGCGCGGTGTGGTCGTACGATCCGGTCGCGATACGCTTGCCGTCAGGGCTGAATGCCACCGCATAGACCGGAGCTTCATGCCCCCGAAGGATCAGCGGCTCGCCCGTCCCATCGGCCTTCCACACACGTACCGTCCTGTCGTGGGACGCGCTGGCGATGCGCTGGCCATCGGGGCTGAACGCCGCCGAATTGACCCGCCCCTCATGGTCCCGGAGGACCAGCGGCTCGCCCGTCCCATCGGCCTTCCACACACGTACGGTCCCGTCCCATGACGCCGTGACAATCCACCTTCCATCAGGGCTGAACGCCGCCGAGCTGACCCCGTTCTCATGACCTCGGAGGACCAGCGGCTCACCCGTCCCGTCGGCCTTCCACACGCGCGCGTTCTTGTCCAACGACGCGGTGACGATGTATCTGCCGTCGGGGCTGTAGCTCGCCCCCATGACGCCGCCTGGATGGGTGAGCACCGCCCGAGCGACCCAGCTGTGCAGCGCCCCGCGCGCCAGGACGGCCCACCCTCGCGGCACATCGGGCGGCTCGACCTCGCGCAATATCGAGAGCGCGGTCGTGGGGTCGGCCTGCAGCTCGCGCGCCGCGGCCATGCGGGTGGCGTTGCGCGCTTGCAGGGCTTCGGCCTGTGCACGGGCCGTTTCCTGGTCGGCGCGCGCGGCTTGCTGCTCGGCGCGCCTGGCTTGCCGGTCGGCGCTGATCGCGAGGGTCGACACCATGAGCGCGATCGCGGTGAGCATCGCTATCACGCCCATGGCGATCTGCCGCCGCAGTCGCCGCGCGCGCTCGGACAGGGCCACGACGGCAAGGAGATAGCGCTCCTCGCGCTGGCCGAGCCCGGAGCGCCATTCGGCGCCCTGCTCGGCGCGGCGGCGCTCGCGCCACGCTCGAGCCTCGTGCGCCGCACGATCGCGCCAGAGCAGCCCCTCGGCGTGACCGCTCGCCTCCCACTGCTGGGCCGCAGCGCGCAGCCGGGCAAGGAACTGCGCGTCTTGCTCGCTCTCGGCGAGCCACTGCCGGAGCTTTGCCCACCTCTCGATCAACGACTCGTGAACCAGCTCCACCGTCGTGCCCTCGCGTTCGCCGCCGGCCTCGGTGAGCAACAGCCGCGCCCCGGCCAGGTGCTGGACCACCTGCGCGATCGCCTCACCGGCGTGGTCTTCGCTGTCCTGTGCGAGCTCACACAGCTCGTCCAGGCTGACCACCGCGCGCGTGCGCTCGGGCGTGACAAGGCGCGCCAGCACCGCCCGAGCCAGCCGCTGCTCGCGCACCGGCAGCGCCGAGAGCACCGCGTCCGCATGCGCGGATAGCGCCCCGGCCACGCCGCCGAGCTGCTCATAGCTGTCCCGCGTCAGCAGCCGGCGCGCGCGGTCCCGCGCCTCCCACAGCTTCGCGGCCGTGAATTGCAGCAGCGGCAAGGGGCTGCGCGTGCTCTCCAGCGTGTCCAGCATGTGCTCGACCATCTCGGCGGTCTCGAAGCGAAGACCGGCCGCGACCAGCGGCCTCATCAAAGCTTCACGCAAGCCTTCGCGCCCCATGGGCGGCAGCAACGAGAGACCACGAGTCACGTGGGTCATGAACTCGTAGTCATCGGCGACGCGGTCGAGGAAGTCCGAGCGGATGGCGAGCAGGACCCGCAGGGGCGACGAGGCGTCGTCGGCCGCGCCCTCCAGACAGGCGACGAACGCCGCCCGTTCCTCGCGGCTCGCGCCGAGCGTGTACAGCTCCTCGAACTGATCGACGAAGAGCAGGACGTGGTGCCTTGTCCCCTGACGGCGGCAGCGCGCTCGCAGCCGGGCGCCCAGGTAGCCCGGCTGCGCGCTCAAGGTGGCGACGATCCCACCGTGCCCGGTGAGCTCGACCGTGCCCGACGGCGCGCCCGCGTGCTCGGACTCGGCCACCTGCGCGAGCACATCGACGAGCGCCGCCATCGGGTGGCGCCCTGGGCGCAGGGTGAACGTCTCCCAGCGGTCGCTGGAGCGCTTCAACGCCGGGATCACCCCCGCGCGCACGAACGACGATTTGCCCGCCCCGGAGGGCCCGGCGACCGTGACGAGCGGCTGGTAGCGCAGCCGCGCCGTCATGGCGGTCACGTCCCGATCGCGGCCGAAGAAGCGCGCTGCGTCCGACTCCTGGAACGCGGAAAGCCCCGCGAACGGGCAGTCGTCCTCGCCGAGCCCGGGCGCCTTGCGACCGGGCAGCAGCGCCTCGAGCTCGGCGAGCAGCTCCCTGGCCGAGCCGATGCGCTCGTCCTTCCGCTTCTTCAGGCACCGGTCGACGAGGGCGCCCAGCGCGCCCGCATCAGGGCGCCGCGCGCTGACGCGCGGCATGGGAACATCGAAGTTCACGATGTCCGCGAGCCGCTCGATCGGCGATGGGTCAAGCGGGTGCGCCCCCGTGAGCAGCGTGTACAGGAGGATGCCCACGGCCCAGAGGTCGCTGCGCGCGTCCACGTCCTCTCCCAGCAATTGCTCGGGCGACATGTAGGACGGCGTTCCGACGAGCGCGCTCCGAAAGCTCTGTTCATCATCTCCCGAGAGCGTTCCCCGCGCTTCCGTGAGCGTCGATAGCAGCTTGGCATCGAGTTGCTTGGCGATCCCGAAGTCGACGACCTTGATGCACCCTGCGTCGTCGATGAGGATGTTCTCCGGCTTGAGATCGCGGTGGACGATCCCGAGCTCATGCGCGCAGACCAGCGCGCGGACCACCGGGATCATCAGCTCGACCACCAGCTCGACCGGCATCGGGCCCGGCGCGCCGGAGCGCTCGCGCTCGGCTCGCCACTGGCTCAGCGTCCGACCCTTGATGTACTCGAGCACGAGGTACGGGTGTCCACGGAGCTCGTCCACCTCGTGGATCACCACGATGTTCTCGTGCCGGCAGCTCGCCGTGGCACGCGCCTCGGCCAGGAAGCGCTCGATCCCCTGCCCGCTGTACTCGAGCAGCAGCTTGATCGCGACGAGGCGCCCGAGCTTCGTGTCCCGGGCCAGGTACACGATGCTCATGCCGCCTTGCCCTAGCTCGCGGATGATCTCGTAGTGCTTGATCGTCCCGCCGACATCCACGAGCGTCGAGCCCTGAGCGCGGTACGCCATCGTCGCGCCCGCCAGCGTCGTCGACGCCGGTGACGACCGGACCGCGGTCTCTTGCGCTCGCTCCTCGGGCATCGAGCCAGCCGCGGCCCCCGCGCGCGCGAGCTCGGGGAGCGCGAGCGTGCGCACCGCCTCTTCACCAGGAGCGCTGCTCGAGACGAGAGAGCTCAACGGCGTATCCGGCTCGACGCTCAGGCAGCCTTGCTGCCTATCCTTGCTCGATGGCATCGTCCCCCACGCCCCGTCCGGCGTCGCCGCTCTGGAGGCCCGGACGGCTCCCTTCCCCACAATCTCAGTTCACTCGACGTTCCAGCGATTTCCGCGCAATGGTCTTGTTGGTCGTGGCACCCTGTTATTGCAGTCGCACCTTGGGTGAGCAACCTGGCCGACGGGCAGACCGCGACCCCGCGCTGCGTGCCGACCCGCCCTGGCAGCATGTACAACGCGGGGGACCAACGCTCGTCATCGGTCGGGCGCGCCGCGTCGTCCGACAGCCGAGTTCAAGGAGCAGCCGTGCGGGCTGCGTCGACCCGGCGCAGACAGGCCTGCTGGTGGGCTCGAGCGGTGGCCTCGGGCACGCGGAAGAGCTCAATCCTCCGCTCGACGGGCATGCAGTAGGTCGTCGCAGTCCACAGCTTCGGGTCATCGACGCCGTGAAGCGGCTCGAGGTCGGTCCACACCCGCGCGACCTTGTCATCGGACCCAGTGACGATGCGCTTGCCATCGGGGCTAAACGCCACGCTGTTGACCGGGGAATCGGAGCTGCGAAGGACCAAGGGCTCGCCCCTGCCATCCGCATTCCATATCCGCGCCGTGTGGTCCCGGGACGCGGTGACGATGCGCTTGCCGTCGGGGCTGAACGCCGCCGAACTGACCCAGTGCTCGTGACCACGCAGGACCAGGGGCTCGCCGGTACCGTCGGCGTTCCACACGCGAGCGGTCTTGTCCCATGAGCCCGTGACGATGCGCTTGCCGTCGGGGCTGAACGTCGCCGAAAAGACCGGACCCTCGTGACCACGCAGGACCAGGAGCTCGCCTGTGCCATCCGCGCTCCACACACGTACGGTCTTGTCCCATGAGGCCGTGACGATGCGCTTGCCGTCGGGGCTGAACGCCGCCGAAACGACCGGATCCTCGTGACCGCGAAGCACCAAGGGATCGCCTGTGCCATCCGCGCTCCACACACGTACGGTCTTGTCCCATGAGGCCGTGACGATGCGCTTGCCGTCGGGGCTGAACGCCGCCGAAAAGACCGGATCCCCGTGACCGCGAAGCACCAAGGGATCGCCCGTGCCATCCGCGCTCCACACACGTACGGTCTTGTCCCCTGACGCCGTGACGATGCGCTTGCCGTCGGGGCTGAACGCCGTCGAAAAGACGGGGGCCTTGTGACCGCGCAGCGCCAAGGGATCGCCCACTCCATCCGCGCTCCACACGCGTACAGTCCTGTCCAACGACGCGGTGACGATGCGCTCGCCGTCGGGGCTGAATTCGGCCGAAACGACCGGATCCTTGTGACCGCGAAGCACGACGGGATCGCCCACGCCACCCGCGCTCCACACGCGCGCGGTCCTGTCCAACGACGCGGTGACGATGCGCTTGCCGTCAGGGCTAAACCCCGCCGAGTAGACGACATCGTCGTGGCCACGGAGGATCAAGGGCTCGCCGATTCCATCCGCGTTCCACACGCGCGCGGTCCTGTCCAACGACGCGGTGACGATGCGCTTGCCGTCGGGGCTGAACGACGCCCAAGAGACTTGCTCCTCATGCCCGCGGAGGACAAGGGGCTCGCCCGTGCCATCCGCGTTCCACACGCGCGCAGTCCTGTCCAAGGACGCGGTGACGATGCGCTTGCCGTCGGGGCTGAACGCCGCCGAATAGAGCCCCTCCTCGTGACCACGGAGGACCAATGGCTCGCCCGTGCCATCCGCATTCCACACGCGAGAGGTCCTGTCCAAGGACGCGGTGACGATGCGCTTGCCGTCGGGGCTGAACGCCGCCGAATGGACAGGGGCTTCATGACCCCGGAAGACCTGGGGTTCGCCCGTACCATCCGCGTTCCATACCCGCACGGTTTTATCCCAGGAGGCGGTGACGATGCGCTTGCCGTCGGGGCTGAACGCCACCGAATGGACAGGGGCTTCATGACCCCGGAAGACCTGGGGTTCGCCCGTACCATCCGCGTTCCACACACGCGCCGTCTTGTCATGCGACGCCGTCGCGATGCGCTGTCCGTCAGGGCTGAACACCGCTGAACGAACGACGCTCTCGTGACCTCGGAAGACCAGGGGCTCGCCCGCACCATCCGCGTTCCACACACGCACGGTCTTATCCCAGGATGCGGTCACGATGCGCTCGCCGTCAGGACTGTAGCTCGCACATACGACGCCGTCCGGATGGGTGAGCATCACGCGAGCGACCCAGCTGTGCAGCGCCCAACCCGCGAGAGCTGCCCAGCCTCGCGGCACATCGGGCGCCTCGACCTCGCGCAAAATCGCGAGCACGGTCGTAGGATCGGCTTGCAGCTCGCGCGCTGCAGCCATGCGGGTGGCATTGCGCGCCTGAAGGGCTTCGGCCTGCGCACGCTCCGCTTCCTTTTCGGCGCGGAGCGCCAGGTAAGACACGATGAGCGCGATCACAACGAGCGCGGCGATCACGCCCATCGCAAGCCGCCGCCGCAAGCGCTGCGCGCGCTCGGCGAGGGTCACGACGGCCAGCAGATAGCGCTCCTCCCTCTTGCCGAGCCCGATGCGCCACTCGGCGCCCTGCGCAGCGCTGCGGCGCTCATACCATGCTCGAGCCTCCTGGGCCGCGCGATCGCGCCAGAGCAGCCCCTCGGCGCGCCCGCCCGCCTCCCACTGCTGGGCCGCGGCTCGGAGCCGGGCCAAGAGCTGCGCGTCTTGCTCGCTCTCCGCAAGCCACTGCCTGAGCCGCGCCCACGTTTCGATCAAGGACTCATGGACCAGCTCCACGGTCGTGCCCTCGCGCTCGCCGCTGGTCTCGATCAGCAGCAGCCGCGCACCGGCCAGGTGCTGGACCACCTGCGGGATCGCCAGAAGCGCCCCCTCCTCACTGCCCGCAGCGCCACCGTAAAGCTCGTCCAGGCTCACCACCGCGCGCGTGCGCTCGGGGGTGACCAGGCGCACGAGCACCGCACGGGCCAGCCGCTGCTCGCGTGCCGGCAGCGCCGAGAGCACCGCGTCCGCGTGCCCGGACAGGGCGCCAGCCACGCCGCCCAGCCTCTCGTAGCTGTCTCGCGTCAAGAGCCGGCGCTCGCGATCCCGCGCCTCCCACAGCTTCGCGGCCGTGAACTGAAGGAGTGGCAACGGGCTGTGCGTGCTCTCGAGCGTGCCCAGCATGTCCTCGACCATCTCCGCGGTCTCGAAGCGATGACCAGCCGCCTCCAGCGGCCTCGTCAACGCGTTTCGCAGGCCGTCGCGCCCCATCGGCGGCAACAGGCTGAGGCCGCGTGTCACATCGCCCATGAAATCGTGTTCATCGGCGATTCGATCAAGAAAATCTGAGCGAATGGCGAGCAGGACGCGCAGGGGCGACGACGCGTCGTCGGCCACGCCTTCCAGACAGGCGACGAACGCAGCTCTCTCCTCGGGCGCTACGCCGAGAGTATAGAGCTCTTCGAATTGATCGACGAAGAGCAGGACATGATGCCTCGTCCCCTCACGGCGACAGCGCGCTCGCAACCGAACACCCAGGTGGCCCGGCTGCGCGCGCAAGGTGGCGACGATCCCGTCGTGCTCGGCGACCTCGAGCTCGGCCACCTGCACGAGCACATCGACGAGCGCCGACAGCGGCCGGCGCCCTGGTCGCACGATGAACGTCTCCCACCGCTCGCTGCCGCGCTTCAACGCAGGGATCACCCCCGCGCGCACGAGCGACGATTTGCCCGCCCCGGAGGGACCGGCGACCGTGACCAGCGGCTGGTAGCGCAGCCGCGCTGTCATGGCGGCGACATCGCGATCGCGACCGAAGAACCGCGCGGTATCCGACTCCTGGAACGCCGATAGCCCTGCGAACGGGCTCTCTCCCTCGCCGAGCTCGGGCCCTTTTCGGCCGGGCAGCAGCGCCTCCAGCTCGGCGAGCAGCTCCTTGGCAGAGCCGATCCGCTCTTGCTTCCGCTTCTCGAGGCACCGGACGACCAGATCGCCGAGCGCGCCCACGTCCGGGCGCCGAGCGCTGACGCGAGGCATTGGGACATCCAAGTTCAGGATGTCCGTGAGCCGCGCGACCGAGAACGGGTCGAGCGGGTGCGCCCCCACGAGCAGCGTGTACAGGAGGATGCCCACGGCCCAGAGGTCGCTGCGAGGATCGATGTTCCCGCCCAGCAATTGCTCGGGCGACATGTACGCCGGCGTACCGATGATCGCGCTCCGATGGCCCAGCTCACCGCCGCCCGCGAGCGCCGCCCGCGCCCCCGTGATCGTCGACATCATCTGAACATCGAGCTGCTTGGCAATGCCGAAGTCGAGCACCTTGATACATCCTGCGTCATCGATCAGGATGTTGTCCGGCTTCAGATCGCGATGCACGATCCCGAGCTCGTGCGCGCAGACCAGCGCGCGGACCACAGGGATCATCAGCTCGACCACCTGGCTGGGCGGCATCGGGCCGGACGGCCCTATCGCAGCGAGCAGCCCTGGCGCGCTCGGGTGCTCGCGCTGCGCCATCCATTCGCTCAGCGCGCGGCCCTTGATGTACTCGAGCACCAGGTACGGGTGTCCGCGGATCTCGTCCACCTCGTGGATCACCACGATGTTCTCGTGCCGGCAGCGCGCCGTGGCCCGCGCCTCGGCCAGAAGGAGCTCGCTCCCTTGCCCGCTGTGCTCGCTCAGGAGCTTGATCGCGACAAGGCGCCCGAGCTTGGTGTCCCGCGCCAGGTACACGCTCCCCATGCCGCCCCGGCCCAGCTTGCGGATGATCTCGTAATGCTTGATCGTGCCGCCTGCGTCCGGTAGCACGGAGTCCAGAGCACACTCCGCTAGCGTCGCTCCCGCCAGCATCTTCCCATCTTGCGCCGGCAGCAGCGCGGCCTCCTGCGCTCGCTCCTCGGGCACCAGGTCGGCCGCGTCCTCCGTGAGCGCCATCCCGGCGAGCGCGAGCGTACGCACGGCCGCTTCACCAGGAGCTCCGCTCGCGATCGTGTGGTCCGGCCGTCGCCGCACCAGAATCTCGGAATCTCCGCTCGCCCCTTCTCCTCTCGGCTCCAGCTCCTCCCGCCCGTTGCCCTCCACGCTGGCCGCACGTCCGGGCACGAGCTCGAAGACGGCATAGAGCCGCCCCTCGCCAGCGTGCCCCCAGTCGATGGGCCAGCCGATGCGGGGGTGGTGGAGCCGCGTGCAACAGCGCATCTCCCGCAGGAATCGCGCCAGGCCACGCCGCACCAGATGCGCGCCAGCGCCGTCCCGCGCCATGCGCAGGATCTGAACGACGATCGGCTGACCGCTCTCGATCAGCCGCCCCTTGTAGACTGCCGCTCGGCGGCTCGCCCGGAAGCATGACAAGATCTCGTAGCGGCCCTGGAACACCATCCCTGGCGCGAGGATCCGCCGGCTCATCCTGGCCCCTCCGCTCGCCGCCACCTCGCTCGCCAGCTTCAGGCGAAACATCCTCACCCCGCATCGACAAGCAGCGATCCCAACGGTCGAGCTTGTCGCCCCTCCCTGACGAGAGAGCTCGACGCCATACCCGATCCCATGCTCAGGCAGCCTCGCTGCCTGTCCTCAATGATCTATAGCATCGCCCCCACGCATCGCCCGACATCGACGCTCCCGACGTCTCGACGGGTCTCTTTCCGACAATCTCCGACCCCCCGACGCTCTCGCGCTTTCCTCGCCAGACGCAGCATGGACCTGCGAGCAGCGCCAGAGCCCGCTGCTTCCTCGGCGCGCTCACGCGCTCGACGCAGCGACGCTCCTCATCGGCCGGCCGTGCCGCGCAGCCGGCCCCCCGAATCCGCCTGCCCCCTCGGCGCGGCCGCGCGGACAGCGGCGACCTGCCGCAGACAGGCCTCCTGGCTCGCCCGGGCGGCCGACTCGGGCACACGAAGGAGCTCGATCCTCCGCTCGACGGGCATGCAGTAGGTCGTCGCCGTCCACAGCTTCGGGTCATCGACGCCGCGGAGCGGCTCGAGGTCGGTCCACACCCGCGCGACCTTGTCGTCGGACCCGGTGACGATGCGCTTGCCATCGGGGCTGTACGCCACCGCGTTGACGGACGCATCGGACCCGCGCAGCACCAGGGGCTCGCCCGTGCCGTCGGCATTCCATATCCGCGTCGTCTTGTCGTCGGACGCGGTCACGACATACTTGCCATCAGGGCTGAACACCGCAGCATTGACCAGGTGCTCATGACCACGCAGGACCACGGGCTTGCCTGTGCCGTCGGCGTTCCACACCCGCGCCGTCTTGTCCCACGACGCCGTGACGATGCGCTTGCCGTCAGGGCTGAACGCCGCCGATACGACCCAACGATCGTGCCCTCGCAGGACCACGGGCTCGCCCGTGCCATCGGCGTTCCACACACGCGCCGTGTTGTCATAGGAGGCGGTGACGATGCGCTCGCCGTCGGGGCTGAACGCCGCCGAACGCACCCTGTCCGCGTGACCACGGAGCGTCACGGGCTCTCCAGATCCGTCGGCGCTCCACACACGCGCCGTCTTGTCAAAGGACGCCGTGACGATGCGCTCGCCGTCAGGGCTGAACGCCGCCGAGCGAACCCTGTCCGCGTGGGCACGGATCACCAGCGGTTCCGCCGAGCCGTCGGCGTTCCACACACGCGCCGTCTTGTCGTCGGACGCGGTGACGATGCGCTTGCCGTCAGGGCTGAACGCCGCCGAGAACACCTCCCCCTCGTGGCCACGGAGGATCACGGGCGCCCCCGCGACCTCGGCGTTCCACACCCGCGCCGTCCTGTCCCACGACGCCGTGACGATGCGCTTGCCATCCGGGCTGAACGCAGCCGAGGAGACGGAATCCTCGTGACCACGGAGGCTGAGGGGCTCACCCGTGCTCTCGGCGTTCCACACCCGCGCCGTCTTGTCATAAGACGCCGTGACGATGCGCCTGCCGTCGGCGCTGAACACCGCAGAGTAGACCCGATCCTGGTGGCCGCGCAGGATCCGAGACTCCCCCGACCCATCGGCGTTCCACACCCGCGCCGTCTTGTCCCACGACGCCGTGACGATCCGCTCGCCATCCGGGCTGAACGCCGCCGAGTAGACGACATCCTCGTGGCCGCGCAGGATCCGGGGCTCGCCCGACCCATCGGCGTTCCACACCCGCGCCGTCTTGTCCCACGACGCCGTGACGACGCGCTTGCCATCCGGGCTGAACGCCGCCGAGTAGACGGCATCCTCGTGACCGGGCAGGACCACCGGCTCGCCCGTGCCATCCGCCTTCCACACCCGCGCGGTCCGGTCGAACGACGATGTCACGATGCGCCCGCCGTCGAGGCTGAACGCCGCGAAATAGACGGGCTCCGCATGACCCCGAAGGACGAGGAGCTCGCCCGTGCCGTCCGCCTTCCACACCCGCGCGGTCCGGTCGAACGACGCCGTCACGATGCGCCCGCCATCGGGGCTGAACGCCGCCGAATAGACCCCGTCCTCGTGACCGCGGAGGACGAGCGGCTCGCCCGCACCCTCCGTGCGCCACACCCGCGCGGTCCTGTCGTCCGACGCCGTCACGATGCGCTCGCCGTCCGGGCTGAACGCCACCGAGTTGATCGGCGCGTCGTGGCCACGAAGGACCAGCGGCTCGCCCGTGCCATCCGCGTTCCACACCCGCACGGCCCTGTCCGCGCAGATCGTCGCGATGTGCTTGCCGTCGGGGCTGAACGCCGCGCGAATGACGAAATCCGGATGGGTGAGCACCACGCGCGCGACCCAGCTGTGCAGCGCCCAGCGCGCGAGGGTGGCCCACCCGCGCGGCACCTCGGGCGGCTCGACCTCCCGCAAGAGCGCCAGCACCGTCGTGGGATCGGATTGCAGCTCGCGCGCCGCGGCCATGCGGGTGGCATTGCGCGCCAGGAGCGCGTCCGCCTGCGCGCGGATCGCCAGGTACGACACCATGACCGCGAACGCGCTGAGCGTCGCGATCACGCCCACGGCAAGCTGCCGTCGCAAGCGCCGCGCGCGCTCGGCGAGCTCCACGACGGCCAGGAGATAGCGCTCCTCGCGCTTGCTCAACCCCGCTCGTCCATCGGCGCCCTGCGCGGCGCGCCGGCGCTCGTACCAGGCCCTCGCGTCCTGGGCCGCGCGGTCACGCCAGAGCAGCCCCTCGGCCCAGCCGCTCGCCTCCCACTGCTGCGCCGAGGCGCGCAGCCGGGCCAGGAACTGCGCGTCTTGCTCGCCCTCGGCGAGCCACTGCCGGAGCTTGGGCCACCGCTCGATCAGCGACTCGTGCACCAGCTCCACCGTCGTGCCCTCGCGCTCGCCCCCGGTCTCGATCAGCAGCAGCCGCGCAGCGGCCAGGTGCTGGACCACCTGGTCGATCGCCTCGCCCGTAGGACCCCCGCCGTTCTGCGCCACCCCATGGAGCTCCTCCAGGCTGACCACCGCGCGCGTGCGCTCGGGCGTGACCAGGCGCACGAGCACCGCGCGGGCCAGCCGCTGCTCGCGCGCCGGCAGCGCCGAGAGCACCGCGTCCGCGTGCCCGGACAGGGCGCCGGCCACGCCGCCCAGCCGCTCGTAGCTGTCTCGCGTCAGCAGCCGGTGCTCGCGATCCCGCGCCTCCCACAGCTTCGCGGCCGTGAACTGCAAGAGCGGCAGCGGGCTCCGCGTGAGCTCCAGCGTGCCCAGCATGTCCTCGATCATCTCGGGCGTCTCGAAGCGATGACCGGCCGCCTCCAGCGGCCTCGTCAGCGCGTCGCGCAGGCCCTCGCGCCCCATCGGTGGCAGCAGCGACAGACCGCGCGTCACGTCGATCACGAAATCGTGATCATCGGCCATGTGATCGAGGAAATCCGAGCGGACGGCGAGCAGCACACGCAGGGGTGATGACGCGTCGTCGGCCACGCCTTCCAGGCAGGCCACGAACGCGGCCCGCTCCTCGCGGCTGGCGCCGAGCGTGTACAGCTCCTCGAACTGATCGACGAAGAGCAGGACATGGTGCCTCGTCCCCTCGCGGCGGCAGCGCGCGCGCAGCCGAGCGCCCAGGTGCCCCGGCTGCGCGCGCAGCGTGGCGACGATCCCATCGTGGTCCGCGAGCTCGGGCGGCCCGGACCCCGTGCTGGCCACCTCGGACTCGGCCACCTGCACGAGCACATCGACGAGCGCCGACAGCGGCCGGCGCCCCGGCCGCACGATGAACGTCTCCCACCGCTCACTGGAGCGCTTCAACGCAGGGATCACCCCCGCGCGCACGAACGACGACTTGCCCGCCCCCGACGGCCCGACGACCGTGAGGAGCGGCTGGTAGCGCAGCCGCGTCGTCGTGGCGGCGATCTGGCGATCGCGGCCAAAGAAGCGCGGCGCGTCCGACTCCTGGAACGCGGACAGCCCCGCGAACGGGCTCTCGTCGTCGCCCAGCTCGAGCGCCTTTCGACCGGGCAGCAGCGCCTCCAGCTCCGCGAGCAGCTCCTTGGCCGAGCCGATGCGCTCGTGCTTGCGCTTCTTCAAGCACCGATCGACAAGGTCGCCGAGCGCGCCCACGTCCGGGCGCCGCGCGCTCACGCGCGGCATGGGGAGATCGAGCTTCACGATGTCCGCGAGCCGCGCGACCGAGAACGGGTCGAGCGGGTGCGTCCCCACGAGCAGCGTGTACAGCAGGATGCCCACGGCCCAGAGGTCGCTGCGAGGATCCACGTCCCCGCCCAGCAATTGCTCGGGCGACATGTACGCCGGCGTGCCGATGAGCCCGCTCCGGTGGCCCTCGCCGTGGCCTCGCGCGAGCGTCGCCTGCGTGCCCGTGAGCGTCGACATCACCCTGGCGTCGAGCTGCTTCGCGATCCCGAAGTCGAGCACCTTGATGCTCCCTGCGTCGTCGATGAGGATGTTCTCCGGCTTGAGATCGCGGTGCACGATCCCGAGCTCGTGCGCGCAGACCAGCGCGCGAACCACAGGGATCATCAGCTCCACCACCTGGCCGGGCGACATCGGGCCGGACGGCCCTATCGCGGCGAGCGGCCCTGGCGCGCTCGGGTGCTCGCGCTGGGTCAGCCATTCGCTCAGCGTGCGGCCCTTGATGTACTCGAGCACCAGGTACGGGTGTCCGCGGATCTCGTCCACCTCGTGGATCACCACGATGTTCTCGTGACGGCAGCGCGCCGTGGCCCGCGCCTCGTCCAGGAAGCGCTCGTTTCCTTGTCCGCTGAACTCGAGCAGCAGCTTGATCGCGACGAGGCGCCCGAGCTTCGTGTCGCGGGCCAGGTACACGATCCCCATGCCGCCCCGGCCCAGCTTGCGGATGATCTCGTAGTGCTTGATCGTGCCGCCGACGTCCGGCAGCGCGGAGCCCGGACCGCGCCCCGTCGGCGCCGCTCCCCCCACCGTGGTTGAGCCGTGCGCGTCGTGCGCGTCGTGTACCGACGGCGCTGCGGCCTCGCGCGCTCGCTCCTCGGGCGTCACGCCGGCCGACGCCTCCGTGGGTGCCAGGCCGGCGAGCGCGAGCGTGGTCTCGGCCGGTTCGCCACGCTCGCCGCGCATTCCGCTCGATCCCGGCCGGCCCGGCTGTCTCTGCTCCCGGGCCTCGGCGTCGCGGCGCGGGGTCTCCTCGAGCTCGAGCGTCGCCTGCGGCAGGGTCGCGCCGAGCGCATGCTGCTGCGGGTCGTCCTGCGAGGGCATCACCTCCCGCAGGGTGTGTCCCGGCATGAGCTCGAAGACGGTATAGAGCCGCCCCTCGCCGGCATGCCCCCAGTCGACGGGCCGGACGATCGGAGCGTGGTGGAGCCGCGTGCCAGAGCGCATCTCCCGCAGGAACCGCGAGATGGAGCGCCGCGCATGGTGCCCGCCGTCTCCATCGCGAGGCAGATGGAGGATCTGGAGGACGATCGGCCGACCGCCCCCGATGCGCCGGCCCCTGTAAACGACGGTTCGGCCGCTCGCTCGGCAGCAGGACAGGATCTCATAGCGACCCTGGAACACCGTCCCTGGCGCGAGGGTCTCGCGGCTCATCCTGGCCCCTCCGATCGCTGCCACGCCCGCGCGGCGGCTCCGGGTGAAACGTCCCCACCCCCTGTCGACACGCAACGCTCCCGAATGTCGAGCTCGTCGCGCCGCTCTGGCGAGAGAACCCGATGGCGTACCCGGACCGATGCTCAAGCAGCCAACCGTCGCTGCCTGTTGGAAGGTTCTATAGCATACCCCCCCACATCGTCCGGTGTCGGCGCCTCGGATGCGTCAGCCCCTCTCCTTCACACAAGGGCTCCCGTCGTTCTCCTCCTTTTCTTCCGCCATTTCAGGCCGCTCGGCATTGCGGCAATTCCCAGGCACCGAGCCGTGGCACACGCGAGGAGCCGGGCTGTGGCTCAGGCGACGAGCCCAGTCAGCGCTCGGGTGACGAGCCCAGTCATGGCTCAGACTCAGGCGAGGAGACGGGCTGTGGCTCAGGCGAGGAGACGGGCTGTGGCTCAGGCGAGGAGACGGGCTGTGGCTCAGGCGAGGAGACGGGCTGTGGCTCGGGCGACGGGCCCAGGGATGGCTCAGGCGACGAGCCCGAATCGTGGTTCAGACGAAGAACCGAGTCGTGGCTCGGATGACGAGCCCAGTCGACGGGGCGAGTCTCCCTTGCAGCGCGGCCCCCTGCACGCAGCCGTGCTCGTGCCGTGCGGGACGTTCCGCCGGGGCCCTCCGAGCGCGACCTTTTGCTGGATACCGCAAACCATTGCGGAAGAGAGCAAGCGGTTGCGTAGCCGCGTCCGCGGCCTGGCGCCGCGCGGGCTCCCGTCACCCGCCACCGGTGTGGCCTGTGCGCCTGCGCGCGGGACCTGCGCTGGCAGCGTGAGCGCCGAGGGCGCCCGTCCGGCACCGCGGCGGCCGAGGAGCGTCAGCCGAGCGGCGGCTCCGCGCCGGTGACCTCGCCCTCGGCGCCCTCGTCCTCGTCGAGTGACACGTCCTCCTCGATCACCTCTCCGGCGGCCGCCGTGTGCCTCACGGCCGTGAGGCCGAGCTGGATCTGCGCCTTCACCGGGAAGACCTGCCGCAGCGTCGTCGCCCAGTCGTTGAACCAGCCCCGCAGGCCCTCGAGCCCCTCCCGTTGCTCCCGCCAGGCCCTCGCCAGCTCGGCCGCCGGCACCCGGGGCGGCTGCGCCTGAGCCCCGGCGCCGGCCTCGAGCTTCGCCAGCAGATCGCGCACCTGCTGCACCTTCGCCTCGGTCAGCCCGCGCGCCGCGAGCATCCTGTGGACCTTCTTCGCGTCGCCATCGCTGTTCCTGGCGAGCCCCTCCAGGCGGCGGAGGTACGTCCCGACCGACATGGTCACCGTCGACCCGAGCGGCTGCGGCTCCAGGTGCTTGAAGAACGCGGCCTCGAAGCCGTCGCGCCGCTCGCGCGCCACCACGCGGCGGATGATCGCGCGCGTGCGCGGGAACCACGTGTTCTCGAAGACGTCGACCTCCCGGAGCATCTGCATCCGCTCGGCGCCCTCGACGCCTCCGCCGCTCGCGGCCTCCACCGCGGCGTCCGCGAAGAGGTGCTCGAGCGGGCGCTGCTCGCCCGAGGCGAGCTTGAATAGCCGCCACCCCTCGCGGTGCTCGTTCGCCGCGTAGCCCTCGCGACGCGCCCGCGCGATGAAGGGCGCGGCCTGGACGTTGACGAGGAACCGGAGAGCGCGACCCAGGAGATCCTGCTCGGCCGCGGTGAGCGCCAGCGGCAGGGACGCCTCGGAGGGCCCGGACGGCGCGGGCCGCGCTCCCGGATTCCGGGAAGCGCTCGCGAACTTCGCTTTCGGCATGTCGTTTCTCCTCGCTGGCGCTCGTGGACAGGGCTGGAGCGCTCAGCGGCGTCGGCCGATTGCAAGCTGCGCGCCAGCGGCCTCGTGGTGGACTGTCGCCGCGCGTTCACTACGTTACGCCGCGCTCGAACAGCCCACCACGAGGCCGCTCTCCACCCGCTCCCAGGCGAGGAACCTGATGCAATCGAAGTTTGGAAGCGATCTGACGACGGGCAGCATCCCGAGGCATATCGTGACGTTCTCGCTTCCGATGCTGATCGGGGGCTTCCTTCAGACGACCTACAGCTTCATCAACGCCATCTGGGTCGGTCAGTACCTGGGCACGGCGGCCCTGGCGGCCGTCACCGTGAGCTTCCCGATCATCTTCACCATCTTCGGCGTCGGGATGGGGATGACCCTGGCAACGAACATCCTCGTCTCGTGCCGGCGGCCGTCCAGCAGTCGGTGGTGGCGCTGGGCATGGTCGTCGTCACGGGGATCGTGAACGGGTTCGGGGAGGTCGCGACCGCCGCGTTCGGCGCGGCCTCGCGCATCGACCAGATCGCCTTCCTGCCGGCGATCAACATGGGGATGGCGATATCGACGCTCGCCGGGCAGAACCTGGGAGCGGGGCACCACGGCCGCGTGCGCGAGATCTTCGCGTGGGGGTGCGTGTTCAGCGGCGGCATGACGCTCCTCATCTCGGCGGTGGCGGTCGCGTTCCCCGAGGCGCTCCTCAGGGTGTTCATCACCGATCCGGCCGTCATCGAGCTCGGCGTGTCGTACCTGCACACGGTCGGCGCGTGCTACGTGTTCTTCGGCCTGACCTTCGTCAGCAACGGCATCATCAACGGCGCCGGCGCGACCATGATCACGACCGCGACGACGCTGCTCAGCCTCTGGGTCGTCCGCGCCCCGCTCGCGTACTGGCTCTCGCGCGAGCTGCGCAACGTGAAGGGCGTCTGGTACGCCATCGCGGCGAGCTTCGTCGTGTCGATGATCGCCGGCACGGCCTACTACGCCTCGGGGCGATGGAAGCGGGCCCTCGTCCAGAAGGCGCCTCCGGGCGGCGCGGCGAGGCAGGCCGACCCAGCGCAGGCGTTTGCGAGCGAGGTCGGAGAGGCGTGAGGGCGGCGAAGCGCGTGCGCGGACCGGCCGCCCTGCGCGGAGGCCTGGGGCTCGCAACTTGCTTCGCCGCCCCCCCCAGGGCACGCTGGACCCATGGGCCATCCCGCCGAGAAGCGCCGACGCGCGACGTACGCCGACATCGAGGCGGCGCCGCCGAACAAGGTGGCAGAGCTCCTCGGCGGCGAGCTTCACCTCTTCCCCCGGCCAGCGCCGCGGCACGCGCGCGCCGCGTCGAGCCTGGGCATCGAGCTCGGCGGTCCCTTCGATCACGGCAAGAACGGCCCGGGCGGCTGGTGGATCCTGGACGAGCCCGAGATCCACTTCCCCGATCCGGCCTCGCCAGGCGACGTGGATGTCGTCGTGCCGGATCTCGCCGGGTGGCGCCGGGAGCGCATGCCCGAGCTCCCCGACACGCCCTACTTCTCGCTCGCTCCGGACTGGATCTGCGAGGTCCTGAGCCCCTCGACCGAGCAGCACGATCGCAAGGAGAAGATGCCCGTCTACGCGCGCGAGGGCGTGCGGCACGTCTGGCTGATCGCGCCCCTCCAGCGGACCCTGGAGATCTTCACGTTCGCCGCGGATCGCAGCTGGGAACCGATCGCCACCCACCGCGACACCGCGAGCGTCCGCGCCACGCCCTTCCAGGCCATCGAGCTCGATCTCGCCGTTCTCTGGGCGACGTAGCGCCCACCTTCGGTCCACGGAGAGCGGAAGTCGGACGGCACGAGACAGAGATCCCGAGTCAGAGATCCCGAGTCAAAGAGCGCGACTCGGAGGACTTGAGTCCGAGAGCTCGCCGTCCCCGCCCTCGCCGCCGTCCGGCCCCCGGAGCCGCGCCGAGAGCAGGCCGACGAGCTCCTGCGTCGAGAGCTTGCCGGCGGTGTCCTTGCCGCCGAGCACCTGCGCCACGAGCGAGCGCTTCTCCGCGTGCAGCGACAGCATCTTCTCCTCGATCGTCCCGAGCGCCACCAGGCGATAGATGGTGACCGGCCGCCGCTGGCCCAGGCGGTGCGCCCGGTCCGAGGCCTGATCCTCGACCGCGGGGTTCCACCAGGGGTCGAGGTGGATCACGTTGGTGGCCGCCGTGAGGTTGATGCCGAACCCCCCCGCCTTCAGCGAGATCAGAAAGAGCGGCGCCGACCCCTCCTGGAACTCGCGCACCCGCTCGGCCCGGGCCTTCCGGGGCGTCTCGCCGTCGAGGTAGACGTACGCGACGCCGCGCGCCTCGAGCGCCTCGCGCACCAGCGCGAGGTGCGACGTGAACTGGCTGAACACGAGCGCGCGCTGCCCCTCCGCGCACAGCTCCTCGACGAGCCCGAGGAAGCGCGCGAGCTTGGACGAGTCGAGCGTCGAGCGCGCGTCGTAGAGGCGCGGGTGCGACGCGAGCAGCCTGAGGCGCGTGAGCGCCGCCAGCACCTCGACGCGCCGCTCCTGCTCGCGCCGGACCGCCCGGGGCGTCTCGAGGTCGGACAGCGCCGCGAGGCGCGCGTCCTCGTACAGCTGCCACTCGGCGCCCGAGAGCACGACCGGCACGCGCACCTCGGTGCGCGCCGGCAGCTCGGCCTCCACCTGCGCCTTGGTCCGCCGGAGGAGGAACGGGGCGAGCACGCGCGCGAGCGCGGGCCCCGCGGCAGGGTCGATCTGCCGCTCGATCGGCATGGCGTAGCGGTCGCGGAACGCGTCCCAGCCGCCCAGGAGGCCGGGGAAGACGAGCGCGAAGAGGCTCCAGAGCTCGCCGAGGTGGTTCTCGATCGGCGTGCCCGAGAGCGCGAACGTGAAGTCCGCCTGGAGCGCCCTCGCGGCGCGGAAGCGCTGGGTGGTCGCGTTCTTCAGGCTCTGCGCCTCGTCGAAGACGACGGTGGCGAAGCGCCGCGCCGCGAGGCGCGCGGCGTCGCGCACGAGCAGGCCGTAGCTGAGCACCAGCACGTCGCCGGGGCCGAGCCGCGCGAGCGCGCCGTCGCGATCGGCCTCGTCCGCGTAGAGCGTGAGGCGGAGGGAAGGCGCGAAGCGCCGCGCCTCGTCCTGCCAGTTGAAGGCCACCGAGGTGGGCGCGACGACGAGCGCCGGCCCGCGCTCGCCGCGCTCGATCAGGACGGCGAGCGCCTGCACCGTCTTGCCGAGGCCCATGTCGTCGGCGAGCACGCCCCCCGCGCCCCAGGCCGCGAGCCGCACGAGCCAGCGGTACCCGTCGAGCTGGTAAGGGCGGAGCTCACCCGCGAGCGCCGCCGGCGCGGCGGGGCAGAGCTCGCCGGCGGCCACGACCCGCTCGACGAGCCCCCGGAACGCGCCGTCCGCCTCGATCGCGGCGCCGGCCCGCTCGAGCTCCCACAGCACCGCGGCGGCCGAGGGGCCCACCGAGAGGCCGTGCGGGGAGTCGTGGACGTGATCGGCCAGGCGCTCGAGGTGGGCGCGCAGGGCCTCGCCCAGCTCCACGTAGGTGGTGGCCTCGACCTGCACGTAGCGCTCGTGGCGGCGCGCCGAATCGAGCAGCCGGGCCAGCTCCACGCGCTCTCCCGCGACGCTCAGGCCGCCGAGGGCGCCGAACCACTCGCGCCGCTTCTCGAGGACGACCTTGAGCGCGCGGGGGCCCCCGTCGCCCACGACGCGCAGGGGCTCGCCGACCCACTCGAGCTCCGGGGGCGGCTCGCGCCGCGCGCAGGCCGCGAGCAGATCGAGCGCGCCCTGCGCGCTGGCGAAGCGGTAGTGGAACGGGCGATCCTCGAACGGCTCGGCCCCGGCGAGCGGGAGCTCGGCGGCGAGCGCGGCGGCGAAGTCCTGTTCCCGGCGCAGGTCGCGCACCGCGTGCAGGGCCCGGTCGCCGCGCCGCACGTGGACGTCGCGCGCGCCCGCGCCCGGCACGAGGGGCGGGGCGTCCGCGAGCGGCCGCACGCGCAGCTCGACCTCCACGGCGCCGCGGGGCTGGGCCGTGAGCCGCAGCACCGGGAGCAGCTCCGGCGGGACCGACTCGCCCATCACGCTGCGCGGCATGGCCACGGGCACGCGCAGCGCCCACCGCGAGAGCGCGGCGAGCAGCGCGCCGTGGCTCTCGGGCGGGAAGACGTCGCCCTCGCGCGCGAGCACGTCGAGCAGCGCCCGGATCTCGGCCTTGACGTCGAGCAGCGTGAGCCGCCGCGCGCCCTTGTCCCAGTCCCAGAGGAACAGCACCTCCTCGGGCCGGGCCCGGCGCGCGCGATCGAGCAGCGCAGGGGGCAGCGCCGTGCCCTCGACGCCGGCGCTCACCCGCACGGCGCCGCGGCGCTCCTCGGCCACGACGCCCACCGGCGCGCGCTCGATGCGCACGGCGACGTCGGGCGCCTCGTCGAGGAAGAGGCGCGGGTGGCCGATGAGCGCGTCGAGCAGCGCCCGCGAGGCGAAGGCGTTGCCTTCGGGCAGGAGGGACGCGACGCGGGCGTCCTCGGGGGAGAGCTTTCCGCCGTGCTCCAGCAGGAGGCGCTTCTTGCCGAGCCGCGCCCCGGCGCCGCGCTGCGCCTTCTTGCCCAGCCGGTGGATCCAGGGCGCGACCACGACGCCGGCCGCCTCGACGACGTCCAGCCGGAAGGAGAGCTCGACGCCGCCGCGCGCCCCCGGGCCCTCGTCGAGGGCCCTGTCGAGCGCCAGCAAGGCGCGCTCCCAGGCGGGGCGGCCGAGCTCGTCGAGCGCCTGGAAGAAGGCCTCGCTCGGGGGCTGGCGGAGCCAGAGCAGCGCGGCGTCGATGGCCGCGAGCACGTGCACGCAGCCGGCCGCGCCGCAGTCGCACTCGGCGCGGAGGGCCCCGGGCGCGAGGGTCAGCCGCGCCTCCGGCCTGACGAAGCCGGCGCCCGCGCGGTGCGCCTCGAAGGGCCGCGGGTCGTCGAGGCGAAAGCCGGGGAGCGCGGCGTCGAATCGCAGCGCGGCGGCCCGGAGCGCCCGCTCGGGGCGCGGGGCCGCCGCCTCCGGCACGCGCGCGCGCAGCTCGCAGAGCCGCTCGTGCGCCGACAGGGCCCGCGGCTCGTCGGGCGGCCGCAGCAGCGACGGCGCCGCGGCGCGCGCGAGCGCGGCATCGTCGCGCTCGTCCTCCAGGAAGCGAGCGACGAGCGGCGGCAGGACGTCGCGGAGGCGCGAGGGCGCGAGCCACGCGAGCGCGCCCGCGAGCGACTCGGCGCTCGCGAGGTCGATGAGGCGCCGCCGCGCGCCGAGGAGCTGGAGCTCGGGCCAGAGCGTGGGGTCGACGCGCGGCGCCACCGCCTCGAGGCTCAGCCGGGCCAGGTGCGCGACGCCGTGCTGCGCGAGCCAGGCGAGGAGGGCCGCGCGGGTCTCGAAGGGCGCCGCAGGGGCTACGGGGGGGACGGCCTGGGGGTCGCCGGGCATGACGGGCGGCGTAACGTCGTCGGTGCGAGGGCCCGGTTCAAGGGGTTCCGGCGCGCTGGCCCCCGGGAGCGAGCGCGCTGTGGGGCACGGCGGGCGCTGCCGCAAGCAGCAGCGCCCCGCCCGCGGCCGTGTAGACCGAGTACGAGAGCACCGCCTCGACGCCGCGCCCCGAGAAGGTCATCGCCAGCGCGAACGCGAGCAGCAGCATCCCGCTCGCGAACGCGAGCGCCCGCGTGCGCACGCCCGCGAGCAGGCCGACGCCGAGCGCCGTCTCCAGCGCGGTCGCCGACCAGGCCAGCGCCGGGACCATCCAGGCCGGCGCCCACGGGTTGATCGCGCCGGTGTACGCCACGAAGCGGCCCCACTCGCCCCAGGCCACGTTGCCGGTGCCGGGTGGGCCCCACAGGCCGAAGCGGTCGGCGACCGCCGACAGGAACGCGGCGGCGAGGCCCAGCCGGAGCAGCAGCGCGCTCGCCCAGGCGAAGCGGGGCGAGGCCCACGGCGGGGCGAGGCGCAGCTGGCGGGCGGCGAAAGCGGCGGCTGGATCAGCGGGGCGCGGCGCGGAATGCGAGATGGTCATGGCTCCTCTTTCGCCCCGGAAGCTGGATCCGGGGTGGTCCAGCGAGGAGGTCCATTTCTGGCATGATGGCTGGACCATGCGCCCGTGGACCTTCCCCGTCTCGCTCGACCCGGGCTCGGCGGAGCCGCTGTTCCGGCAGATCGCCCGGGGGATCGCCGCGGACATCGGCCGCGGGAGGCTCCGGCCCGGCGCGGTGCTGCCCGGGTCGCGCACGCTGGCGCAGACGCTCGGGGTGCACCGCAACACCGTGCTGGCCGCGTACGACGAGCTCGAGGCCGAGGGCTGGCTCAGCTCCGCCGAGCGCAGCACGCGCGTCTCCGCGGCGCTGCCGCCGCGCCCGCGCGGGGTGGCAGCGCCCCGGGGCGAGCTCGGCTACGACGTCCCCGCCCGCCCCGCGTGGCGCACCTTCGCGCCGGATCCGGCGCGCCGGGGCGTGCTCCACTTCGGGGCGGGGCTGCCCGACCTTCGCCTGGCGCCCGCCGACGAGCTGGCCCGAGCCTACCGGGCGGCGGCGCGCGCAGGCGGCCGGGCGGCGCTCGGGTACAGCGATCCGCGGGGCGACGTGCACCTCCGGCGCGCGCTCGCGGCGCTGCTGCGGGAGACGCGCGGGCTCGCGTGCGACGAGGACCACCTCCTCGTCACGGCGGGCAGCCAGGGCGCGATCGATCTGGTCGCGCGCCGGCTCCTCGGGCCGGGCGACGCGGTCGCGGTCGAGGACCCCGGCTATCCGCCGGCCTGGGACGCGCTGGCGTCGACCGGCGCCGAGCTCCTGCCCGTCGCCGTCGACGGCGATGGATTGCGCGTCGACGCGCTGGAGGCGCTCGCCGCGCGGCGGGCGGTGCGGCTCCTGTACCTGACGCCGCACCACCAGTTCCCGACCACGGTCACGCTGTCCACGGCGCGGCGGCTCCAGCTGCTCGACGTCGCGCGCGCGCGACGGATCGCCGTCCTCGAGGACGATTACGATTTCGAGTTCCACTACGACGGCCGCCCGATCCTGCCGCTCGCGGCCACGGACATGGGCGCGGTGATCTACGTCGGCACGCTGTCGAAGATCCTCGCGCCGGGGCTGCGCCTCGGGTGGGTGGCCGGGCCGCGGCCGCTCGTCGAGGCGCTCGCGATGCAGCGCATGCGCGCCGACCGACACGGCAGCCCGGCGCTCGAGCGGGCCGTGGCCGCGCTGATCGAGGACGGGCTCCTCTCGCGCCACGCGCGCAAGATGCGGCGCGTGTACGAGGCGCGGCGGAACGCGCTCGCCGAGGCGCTCCGGGCCGAGCTGGGCGGCGCCGCGGAGCTCGCCGTCCCCGCCGGTGGGATGAGCCTCTGGGTCTCGTTCCCCGAGGGCGTGGACACCGAGGTCGCGGCGCGCGCCGCCCCCCGGCACGGGGTGGGGTTCTACCCCGGCGCGCGCTTCAGCTTCCGCGGGGGCGAAGCGCGCGCCGCGCGGCTCGGTTTCGCGTCGCTCGACGAAGGCGAGCTGCGCGAGGCGACGCGCCGGCTCTGCGCCACGCTGCGCGCCCGGCCCGACATCCAGCGCGGCCGTACGACCTTGTGAGTGCGTATCCGCGATTGGCACTCTGCTGGAAGTGCGCTGTCCGGGATTCCCAGGGTCGCATGTTCGCGATACGCTCTGGGCATGCCCCGGTCCCTGGCTCCAGCGCGTCGCCCGGAAGGGACACCGACGTGGCTGGGACACAGAGGCGGCACGGAGGTGCTCGATCGTGTTCCATCCTTCCTCGTTCGATTCACAACCTGACTCCCAGAGGAGAGACAGCGCGCGCGCCGCGGTCGCGCTCGCTGATCGACCGGCAGACTCCCGCCCAGCCTCTTCGCGCCGCTCCGTACGGCTGCGAGGCCGCCTCATCGACGGGCGTTACCAGGTCGATCAGCTGCTCGGGCGCGGCGCGATGGGCGAGGTCTGGCGCGCGCACGACGGCGTCCGGCGCGCCGATGTCGCGCTGAAGTTCCTCACGGTGGCGCGGGGCGGGCGGAACGTCGATGCGATCGAGCGGTTCCGCCTGGAGGCGCGGGTCGCGGCGCAGCTCGGACAGAAGACCCGCGGCGTCGTCGCCGTGCTCGACGCCGGCGAGGACCTGGCGGCGGGCCCGTACATCGTGATGGAGCACGTGCGCGGCAGGTCGCTGCGTCAGCTCTTGGAGGAGCGAGGGACGATCCCCGCCGTCGAGCTCGCGTCGCTGCTCCGGCAGCTGGGAGAGGCGCTGTCGGCGGCGCACGGCCTCGGCGTCGTGCACCGGGACATCAAGCCGTCGAACATCCTGCTCGTCGAGGGGAGCGACGGCCATCTCTGCGCCAAGATCACCGACTTCGGGATCGCCAAGTGGGTCGGCCAGGATCGTCCGGCCGATTTCCGCCGCCGCACCGCGGACGGCGTGGTGCTGGGCACGCCGGCGTACCTGAGCCCGGAGCACACGTGTGATGGCCTGGGCGGCCCGCAGCTCGACATGTGGTCGCTCGCCGTCGTCGCGCACGAGGCGCTGACCGGGCGGCAGCCGTTTCCGGGCCGCAACCTGGCGGCGGTGCTCGCGGCCATCCTGGTCAGCGGGCGCCCCCCGCTGGCCACGTTGTGCCCGGGAGCGCCGCCCGCCCTGGAGGCGTGGTTCGCGCGCGCCTTCGCCATCAGCCCGTCGGAGCGGTTCCCCAGCGTCCATGCGATGATCTCCTCCTTCGAGGCCGCGGCGGGGGTGCCGGTGGCGCCGCCGGCAGCGCCGCGGAGGCGGCGCTGGCGCGTCGCGGCGGCCGGAGCGGCGCTGGCGCTCGGGATCGCGCTGCCCGCGGCGCTGCTCTGGGGGCGGGCCGGGAGCGACGGCGCGCGCCGCGTGGACGAGGTGGTCAGCGACGCGGCGCGCGCTGCCGCCCGCGTCGCCGACGCCGCGCAGGCGATGACGGCGCGCCTGCTGGAACGCCAGGGCACAACGCCCTGAGCGCGGATTTCGCGCCGCGTCCGTCTCGTCAGGAAGCGGGCGGGGCCGTCCAGGAACTCGGGACGGTGGCCGGCTACTTCGCCCAGAGGACCGAGAGATCGAGCTCGATCGCCTCAAAGGGCTCAAGGCGGACGCGAGCGGCGTCGCGGTGGACGACGGCGGGCCCCCACCCCCGACCCGGGGCGAGCGAGAAGACCTCCAACGTCCGGGCGATCGGGTCGACCAGCCATGCGTGCCGCATGCCCTCGCGCGCATAGATCGGCATCTTCTCGTCGCGGTCCACGTCCTCGGTCGAAGGGCTCAGCACCTCGCAGACCCAATCCGGGGCGAGCGGGAAGAAAGCCGTCGTGGGCAGCTCGGGCATGCGTTCTCGACGCCAGCCAGCGATGTCCGGTACGACCGCGTCCACCTCGCCCGGCAGCGCTGGGTCCGGGAAGTGCAGTTCGGGCTCGTCCAGGATCCACCAGCCGCCAGGACCCCCCTTCCCTGCATCGAACGGACCGCCGAGCTCGATGCCGAGGCGAGACGATGCGCGCGCATGAGGCGGCGCCGGCCTGGGGAACACGTGCAAGGTGCCCGCGATGAGCTCCGCCACCTTGTTCGGCGGGACGGCTTCGAGGTCGGCGTACGTCGCGCGGCGCTGCTTGGCGGCGGGCTGGCCCATGGCGGAAGCCTGCCCGGGGACGCGCGGCGCGGCAAGGCGGCGAGGAGCAGGGGTCCGGCGGCGCGCCGGCCGGGGCGCTCATCGACGCGGGGGCACGACGGCGACCGCCAGTGCCAACAGTCCACGAGCGTCCCTATTGCTGGTGAGAGCGAAGTTGGAGCAGGGTGAGCGAGAGGGCCTGCTCGAGTTTGAAGAAGCGTGCCCTGGACAATCATCGTAATTTGATCAGGCAGACATTCCAGCTCACCGACGAGGCGCACGCAGCGGTTCGGGAGTAGCCGGGATAGCGGCCCTGGCGCAGCGCGATGCTGGCTCTGCCTCCCTGCTCGGAGGTTACCTGATCTCGCGATATTCGAACCAATCGACGTCTGCGTGCAGGCGCGTGCCGGCCAGGTTTTGGCACACCATCCCGACGAAATTGCCTATGAATCCACGGGGCACCGCGTGCTCGTCCGACAAGATCGACGCGTCGTGCCCCACCCCATCGCGTGGTAGGCGCGTGGTAGGCGCGTGGTAGGCGGCGCCCGGTCGGAGCGCTATGCTTGGCGAGCGTCAGACGGCTCGCCTACCGTTCGAGCATGTCCGCTTTTGGTCCCGCCTTGTTCGTTCGAGCGCGCGGCGTACTTCTTCGATGCCGTCGCTGACGGCTCCGTCGTGACGTTCCGCGGCTTCATCCATCGCGACGACGCGGACACGGTCACGGCGGTGCTCGGCGTCGCCGCGGAGCTCGAGGCCAAGGGCGAGGTGCTCTTGCATCATGTGTTCGATCGAGACTCGGGGGTGCGGGTCGAGGTTGCGAAGGGCCGGATGACCGTGCGCGAGGGCGACGTGAAGATGCCGAGTCACGTCATCGAGGAGGTCGAGCAAGAGAGCATGTCGCGCGCGCGGCGGCTCGAGGCTGGCCAACAGCCCCCGCCTGCGAAGGCGAAGGCAGCGACGAAGACGAAGGCGAAGGCAGCGACAAAGACGACGAAGACGACGCCGAAGGGCAAGGCAGCGACGAAGGCGACGAAGACGAAGGACAATCGATCCTGAAGCCGAGGCGAGCCGTCCGATGTCCGAACGGCGGCCCTTGCGCCACATCGAGGCATGATCTACGGGGCGGGCGCCATGGCGAACCGCCCCGCCCGCTCCTCCGCCACGATCGATTGGCCGAAGAGCGTCGAGCCCACCGAACCCGCGTTCCTGAACCTTCGTTTTGCGGCAGGTGCCGACGGGATCTCTCGACCCGAGGTCGAGTCGAGCGTGCTCCGCCTGCTCGACGAGCTGTCGCGGCACGGTGGCTCGTCGGGCGGCGCGTCGTTTCTCTGGTCCAGCGGTCACGACGTGGAGTGCACCGTGGAGAGCCTCGTTCTTCCGCCCAAGGCGAGTACGTGGCTTCGGACGCGACTCCAGAGCCAATGGCGTGAAGCGCTCGTCGAGCTTCGACTGCATCAGGAGCTCGCGCCCGTGCGCGCCGAGCGGCCGCCGCGAGGCGTCGCCGCGGAAGAGCGTGCCACGCGAGCAACCGAGGCGTCGGCGCTCGGCGCCTTCGAGCCGCTGGCCCTCCGCCATCCCGACACGCAGGAGGTGCTCGTGCTTCCTTGCATCGAGATCGTGGTGGTGGCAGCCGGGGAAAACGCGGCCGTGCGCTCCGCGGTCCGCGAGTTCGGTGCGCGCTGGCTCGCGCGATTCCCTGACACGGGCCTCCTCTCGAAGGGGGGAGACCACAAGGCTTATCGGGCATCGAGCGTCGCGCAGGCCCAAGCGTCGTGGTCCTCCCATTTCGACGCGAAAAATCGGCGGGTCGGAGGCGTGCATTCGCTCGCCGCCGGGAAAAATGTGCGCTTTCCAGAGCCCCCGGCGCTCGTCGGGGAGCTCATGCCCGAAGGAGCCGCGGCGCGCGGGTGCCTTCCGATCGCGTGGGCGTCGCGCCCTTCCGAGCTGGCGACCCTCGTGGACGAGCTCTGCGGAGGCATCGAGCTCACGTCCGGTTGGTGCGGCGTTTCACAGTACCTCGGGCCCGACGGAGACGCGCAGCGATGGCTCGAGGATCAATGGGGGCCCCTGCGTGAACGAGGGCTCCCGAGTTATGCTTCGTGGATCCGCGATTTCCCGGGGATCACCGTGGGAGAGCCGTTCGTGTACTCGATCTGGGGCAATCAACCGTATCTGCTCCACGTCGGGTGGATCACGCTGCTCGGGCGTGATTTCGCGAGACGGATGAACCAAGAGCTCGCCTCGCTCGCGCCGTCCGTGGAGATGGCTTCTCTCCCGGGCGGCGTCGTTCGAATCCGCACCGGGGACGCGCCGAACGCGGGTGGCACCATCGACGACGGCCGCGAGCTTCGTGTCCGTGAGCGCGTCGGTCGGGCGCTACGATCGCTGCGCCTTCCGGAGGACGATCTCGAGCACTTCGGCGTCCAGGCGCTCTCCGAAGAAGAGAACCGCGCCTATTATTTGCGCTTCTTCGGCGCGTGAGGACCCTTCGGGGACCACTCCGGCTTCGCCCGGGAATCCCGGCCGTGGCAAGCAAGCGCTGAGACCGGTGGGCGCTTGCGGCTAGTCGGCGAGCTGCCTGGCCCACGCGATGTAGACGTCGTAGCGCGGGGGATACGCGACCGTGGGCGGCTGGGCGGCGCGGCGCTGGAAGAGCTCCAGGGCGTGTGCGGCGAGGCCACGGCTGATCTCCGCCGCCTCCGACGCGGTGACGGCCGGCGGACCGGGCTCGTTCTTCAGGCGCCGCTCCGCGAAGGGGTGCGCGCCGTCGGCGACCTGGCGGAACACCTTGGCGACCGTCCACGAGGCGATGGCGCAGAGGTCGTCCACGTGGCTGTCCGCCCGCACCCAGGGCGAGCGCAGGTGCCCCGAGGCGTCGGCGATGGCGCGCAGGCGCAGCAGCGTGCGCTCGGCCTCGGCCGGCTCGTTCGAGGCGAGCAGGGCCTCGTAGCGCAGCGGCAAGAGGCCTGGGATCGCCACGCCGTACGCCAGCAGGATGTCGAGCATCGGCAGCGCCTCCGGGTAGGCAGCGCGCGAGACCAGGCGCGTGACCCAGCGCTCGATCACGCCCATGGCGCCCTCGCGCCAGAGCCCCACGCCCTGGCGACACACGGGCAGCACGTGCTGCACGAGCAGGCGATGAATGCCGAGCACCCTCGTCGGGTTCTCGCGCAGGGCATCGCGCAGCCAGTAGAGCGCCTCCAGGCGCTCGATGGGCCTGGCGCTGCCCAGGAATTCGAGAGGTATCTTCACGAGCTCCACGGTCGAGAGCGCGCTCTTCCTCGCGAAGGCCTCGTGCTGCGCGGCCGGGATCGCGCCGCGGACGAACGGGTGCTCGCCGTGGATCGACTCGGCGAAGGAGGCGGAGCATCGACATGCGAGGGCCTCGAGCGCATCCGGCAGGGACGCCTCGAGCGTGCGCAGCGCCGACGCCACGGCGTCCGCCTCGAGCAGGCGCTGCATCGGGGCCCACACGGCGCCATCGAAGTCGGAGAGCGCGGGCAGCAGGACCTCGAGCGCTCGCGCGCGCTCGTCCGGCAGGGCCTGCACCCAGAGCCGGCCGCACAGGCGCTTCCACTCGGACGCGTGCTCCTCGAGCACACCGCGGCTCGTGGTCAGACGGATCCTCGGCCCGTCGAGGCTCACCTCGTACGGAGGCGCCGCGTCGCCGGGCGCGAAGCTCGCGCCGAACGCGGAGATCAGGCTGTGGACGGCATCGACCGGCGAAGGCGCGGGGGGCATCAGCCCGGTGTATATCCGCGCCCGCCGCGGGTCGCCAGCGTGGCCCTTCCCCTCTTGCCCTCCGTGCGGTAAGGCTGTTTGAAGGACGATGGGAGTGTAGCCGGATGCTTGAGATGAAGAGAAACACCCAGACGCGACCGAACTTCTGCTCCTGTCTCGTCGTCGCCGCCACCCTCGCTGCGGGGGCGGGATGCACCGCTCCCGAGCGGCGTTTCTCGGACAGCGGCGCGGGTGGCGGAACCGGCGGCGGTCCGATCGATGCGCAGGGCGGCGGCGGCGCCGGCGCGTCCGGTGGGGGCGAGGGCGGCGGGGACGCGTCCGGCGGTGGGGGCGAGGGCGGCGGGGGGAGCGGGGGCGGCGGGGGTGATCCTGGATGCCAGATCCCGCCAGACAGCCCCACGCTCGCCGACGCCATCATGGTGGCTGCGGGCGGCAGCCATACGTGCGCGATCCGGCATGACGGCTCTCTCACCTGCTGGGGGGACAACTCGTTCGGCCAGCTGGGTGTCCCGCAGGCGATGGCGGTCTCCTCGAGCACGCCGGTGAGAGTGCATTTTCCCGCGTCGCTCGGCGCGGCGACGATCACGCAGATCGCGCTGACCGAGCAGGCGACCTTCGCCGTCGATAGCCAGCTCCGACTCTGGGCCTGGGGAAACAACGAGACCGGCATCCTCGCGAACGGCTCCAAGGACGCGATGGCCCACGACGCCCCGGCGATCGTCAATGACGGTACGGCCCCGTTGCTCGTGCGCAAGATCGCGCCGGAGTGGTACTCGGCGTGCGCGCTCACCTCGACCAGCAGCATTTACTGCTGGGGGTCCAACCTGTTCTCGAGCCTCGGGCCGGACGCGACCGGCGAGGAGAGCCTCGTCCCGGTGAAAGCGTTCAACTTCACCGCGACGGCCGGTCCGAGGGCCATCCTCGCGCGCGGCATCGGCTCGATAGGCAGCTGCTTCTCGACCGGGGCCGCGGAAGACGGGCTGCGTTGCTGGGGCGCGATGGGCGGCGGATATATCCTCACGAACACCGCCGCCAGCTCCGAGGGCGGCGCGAACTACAGCGCGCACACGCCGCTCATCGCGGCGGGAGCGACGCTGCCCTTCTCCGAGATCTCCTACGGCACGAACTTCGGCTGTGCGCGCGACGACGTGGGAGGCCTCTTCTGCTGGGGGACGAACAACAGCTCAGGTCAGCACGGCGCCGAGGCTCCCCCGGCCGGGACGGCGGCCGCGATCCCGGGTGTCTGGGGTCCGATGTCCACCGGCTACGTCTTCGTCTGCGCGATCGACGACCAGAGGCAGCTCCGCTGCCGTGGCAGCAACGAGCAAGGGCAGCTCGGTCGCAGCACGCCGACGAGGGCCGATAACACGCGAATGGAACCCGTCGTGCTCGGCGACGGCACCGCGCTCGCCAAGGTCGTCGCGGTGAGCGCCGGCTTCTTCCACACGTGCGCGATCGTCGAGGGGGCGTGCGGCCCCACGGGCCCTGGCCAGGTCCTGTGCTGGGGCAGAGGCACCCTGGGTCAGCTCGGCGACGGCGCCGGGGCGAGCTCCGCGATCCCCGTCGAGGTGAAGGCGCCCTGACGGACGAGCCAACGGCTTCCGACATGTGTCACCCAAGCTCCCGGTCCATCCAGGTGCTACCCAGGCTGCCGGTCTGAACCGTTACCAGGCCACCGGTCCGTACCCTACCCAAGGAGCGGCCGGAACACGTCGGGCAGGACACCTCGATCCGCGGCGCGCCGGAGCGCATCGCGGCACGCGGCGCACGCCGGCGCGTGCTCGCGGTAGCTCGGCGTGAGGCCGTCCGTGCGGAAGACGCCGGCAGCCGCGGCCTCCGTGTCCGGGTGCACGTGGAATTGGACCGGCACGCCGAGCGCATACAGGGGCGCGCCGTCGCTCCGCAGCACGTAAAGAGAGTAGGGCGTGTCATCGCCCGTGCGCCACCGATCGATGGAGAAGAGATACGGCGCCTCGCCCGCGGCGTCGGCGTGCCGGCGAAGAAAGCACACGTCGCCCGCATACGAGACGAGCTCGTCGAGGTCCGTCGCCACCGAGACGGGGATCGGGTGCTCGAGCCATCGCTCGAGCGCGAGCCACACGGCCCCGAGGACCGCCGGGTCGGCCGCGGCGTGCTCGTCTACCACGAACGCGCGGTCCACGGCGCTCGCCTCCGAGGGACCGCGCACGCCGTAGAGCGAGGCCAGCGCCGAGAGCGCGATCTCGGCGTCGAGCGGCGCGCCGCCTCGCTCCTGGTCGCACGCCGCCGCGAAGGCCGCGGCGTCGATCTGGGTCGCGAGGCCCGCGCGGCGCAGGCTCTCGAGCGCTTCCTCGGGGCGGAGGGGGGTCGTCATGTGCTCATGTCATCCAGCCATGTCCTCCTTCCAATGTCGCCGCGGGATCGCGGCGCATCTCCGAGGCACCCTCGTTTGATGATGCACGATCCCGCCATGGAAAGATACTCCCGCGCGGCCCGGGTCCGCTCAGGGCTGCAGCGCTCTCCGGTGGATCTCCAGGACGCGTCCCTCGGGAGCGCCTGAAGCTCGGCGAACGGCGCCGCCGTCCAGTCGAACGGTCTGAGGCTGAGTGTATCGATCGTCCACTTCGCCGCCCCAGGTTCTTCTGTGAATCGATGCCTCGAGGACCCGCTCAAGGGCAAGTCGAACCTGGCCTTTTTGTTCTGTAGAGGTGGCCGTCCTTCAGGCGTCCGGCGACCATTGCTGGACTGATGTCCCGAACCTCTCCAAGGCTATCGATGTCCTCGACAAACGGGCGATCTCGAAGCTCGCAGGAGGCGCCGCAGCCAGGTTCGGACGGATGGCGCGCCGTGAATCGACGAATCGTCCACGTCATCATGCCCCTTGGCTGGGCCCGTGGTCAGCCCGCGAGGAGCGATTCGATGGATATCTAGATCGGCGATGAAGTGATGCTAACCTTCTTGATGCGCTGGATCCGCCCGCTTCTCCTGCCCGTTTTGCTCCTGCTCGGCGGGATTCTCCTGCTCGCCTTGCCTCTGCGCGGCAGCTCTCCACGGAGCGCGACCACCGGCGCCAGCGAGGATGTCGTGCCCACGCGCGGGCTCGAGGAGATCCGCTATCTGGCGCTCGGCGACTCCTTCACGGCAGGGACCGGGAACCCGCCGTCCGACGCGTTCCCCTCGCGCCTCGCTGACCTTTGGCGCGCGCAGGGCCGCCAGGTGACCCTCAAGAACGTGGCGGTCAACGGCTACACCACCGAAGACGTGCAAGAGCGGGAGATCCCGGAGGTGGCGCCATTTCGCCCCACGTTGGTGACGCTCGCGGTGGGCGCCAACGACTACGTGCGTCGCTGGAGCGCGGACGTCTACCGTTCGCGCGTGCGGGTGCTCCTCCGAGCGATCATCGACGCCGGCGTCGCGCCGGATCGGATCGTGGCGCTCCCGCAGCCCGAATGGTCGCTCTCTCCGGCCGCCGCTTCGTTCGGAGATCCGCGGCAGATCGGCGCGGACATCGTCGCCTTCAACACCATTCTGCGCGACGAGGCAGGAGCCGTCGGCGCGCGCTACGTGGACCTCTATCCGCTCATGCACAAGCAGGCGGAGGCGAAGATGCTCGCCAGCGACGGCCTGCACCCCTCGGCGCGCGCGCACGCCGAGTGGGCGGCGGCGCTCCACGAACAAGTAGAACCCTGAGGTTTCGGGCCGCTACTTCTCCTCGTTCTTCTCGTGGTTCACCAGGTCGAGGAGCTGCCCCGCGACGGTCTCGTCCACCCGGAGCGGCATGACCCCGAAGCTCGCTGCCACCGCGTCCTGCTCGAACAAGAAGCGCCGCAGCACCTCGCTCGGATACTCCTCGAGCGGCAGCGCGTACGCCCCGTACGGCGTGCCGTCGAGCGCCAGCGCGTGGTGCGCCCGTGCATTGACGCCACGGAAGCTGTGGCACTTGACGCACCCTTGTTCGCCGATCAGCGCCTCGCGCAGCCCGCCGGAGAGCGAGCGGAACGGCGCGAGCGGATCGCTCTCTACCCAGTGAAAGCTCGCCCCACCGAGCCCAAATGCGGCGTAGGTCTTGTTCCCCAGGCCCGCGGGCAGCGGCGTCCGGAAGTGCAGGAACGCGCCGAGCGGCCGGATCATCATTGGCATTGGCTCCTCGCCCTCGATCCACGAGTAGGCGCGCTTCAGCCGGTAGAAATCGACGAAGCGGTAGAGATTGTCCTCGTCGTCGAGTCCGACCACGATGACCGCCTGCGCCTTCTTCAGCACCTCGCGCGGGAAGTACTGTTGCTCGCCCCGAAGGTTCGAGACCACAAGCCAGTCCCCTTCGCCCACCTCGGACTTCGGCCGCTCGGCCAGGTAGGCGAGCAGATCGATGGCCTGATAGGTCTTGCCGGGCAAGGGGTAGCGCTCGAGCCCCCCCTTGCCGAAAAGGGCGCTTATCGTCTCCTGCAGCGCGACGTCGACCGGGTAGGTGGTGATGGCCCGGGGATCCTTGCGGACCTCCGACAGGTCGAGCGGCGGCTGTGCACCCCAGCGGCGGAGCACGCCGAAGGGGTTGTCGATGGGGAGGTCCTTCGGGCCCGAGGCGACGAAGGGGAACACCAGATCGCCGACCATGTCTCCCCTTCCGCCCCAGTGCATGATGCTGTGCGCGTCGCGCCTGGGGACGACGAAGTAGTCGATGTCGCGCGCGCCCGCATTCTGGAGTGCGCGCGCGAAGGGGCGAGCGAGACGCGCCCAGCCGACGTCGTCCTCCGCGCCGAACAGCATCAAGAACGGTGGCGCATCGGACCGCGCGTACGTGATGGGCGAGGACTCCCTGCGATCTTCGACCGAGTCCGCGAAGAACGCCGCGTCGGGGTGCCCCTCGAGCGCCGCCTCGCCGAGGTCGTAGGTGCCGCGCAACAAGATGACGCCATCGACGCGCTTGGGATCCATGCCGGCCCCCTCCAGGAGCCGCCGATCGAGCGCAAGGAGGGACGCCATCCACGCGCCGACGCCGCGACCGGCGAGGACCACGCGCGTCGGGTTGCGCGCGCTGGTGACCTCTTGCATGACCCGGGCGACGTCCGCCGCGCACGCGCGCAGCGTGTAGCCGGTGTGGATGTTGAACGAGACGGCGGCGGCGGCGACCCCGTTTCGCTGCAGGGAGTCGCCGACATTCGCAGCGAAGGCGAGTCGCTCGTCGGGCTGCGAGGGCTCGTTCCCTTGCAAGAGGACGACCAGCGGGCCGCGCTTGCTCGCGCGCGGCGGCGCGTAGAGATCGACGTTGACGTTCGGCCCATCAGACCCCCGCCGCTGCATCCAGGCATACGTCACCGTGGCGACGGAGCGGGCTCCAGCTCCTGCGCGCCGCTTGAGGAGATGTGTGCCGAGGACGATGAGCACCGCGAGGAGGCCGACGCCCACCCATTGCCACGTTCGACCCACCCATTGCCACGTTCGACCCAGCCATTGTCGCGTTCGAATACCCAACATGGATCCGCTCTTGTGCCCGACGTCGAGCGCGTCAAGCCAGAGCGCCGTCGGTCGCCTCCCAGCGACACAGAGATGACCAGCGCAAAAGAACGCGATTTCGAGAGGGGACAGCTGTACAAGCTGGGCATCGACCGCGTGATCCCAAAGCCCTTTGACATCTCGAGACCGGCAACAGGACGGTCTACGTCAAGGGCGTCTGGCTCCGCCTGCGGATCGACCTGTTCGTCGCGGGCGAGCTCCACATCTTCGGGCTTGAAGCCCTCGCGGCCCGCCGGCCATCGGCGCGCGCGTAGTTACCCGCTCTGGTCAAGACCCAGACGCACCTCGAGCACCTCGATGGCGCGCGGCTCGGCAATCCTCGTGAATACGGTCGACCGCAAGCGCGGTATCGTGGATTACTCTGACACGTCGATCAAGGTGTCGATCGTGAATGTCGCCGGCTGCGCCGCCTTCGACGGAACCCCGGGGCCCTCGTGGAATACCTTGATGATGAAGGCTGCGATGGTCGCCCCACGCCGTCGTCAGCGTGTGCTCCCTCCGTCTCGTGGAGCGCCGCGGGCGGAAAGGCGCGCAGCTGCCATGTGCAGCAAGCTCTCTTTTCCCTTTTTCAGAACGAAAGCGCGCTGCCCGTCCGCTCGGCAAGCTTTGGCGCCGGGGCGGCTCGCCGCGGCAGCGCTGGCCCCCTCAGGGCTGCAGCGCTCTGCAGTGGATCTCCAGGACCCGGATCTTCCCCTCGACCGTGTCGTAGCGGAGATCCAGCCCCGTCAGCACCTGCTGGGCCGGGCAGCTCAGGGTCACGTTGTTCCCGGAGTACCCGATCGCATAGCTCGTGCGGGAAGACGAGGCGAGGTCGAGGGCCGTATTGGCCGCGTTCCTGGGAGCGTAGTTGATGCGCACGTCCTTCACATAGGTGTTGGCGAGGTCCACCTTGAGCTGCAGACCCGTGGGGTAGTTGGCGACCGGGATGGCGGTGCTGAGCGCGCCGGCGCGGAAGCCGCCCGGCCACGAGAAGATGGTCTCCGCGTCGATCGCGCCGGTCCGCGGGAGATTGGGCAGCAGGAGGTCGAACTCCCGGCACACGCCGGACATCCTGGCGATGAACTCGTCAGGCTCGATGAGGGGCTCCTGGAACGCGCTGAGGTCGGTCAACATGAACCCAGCGCCATCATCGATGTGGCAGTGAATGTACTGCCAGGCCGAGAGGTTGGCGTTCAGGCCCGAGTCCCAGCGCTCGCTGACAGCGGCGTTGCTGACGGTCCAGGTCTCCGAGAGGGACGGGGCGTCCTCCATGAGCTCAGGGTCGGCCGCCTCGACGGCGCAGCCGGTGGCGAACAGGGCGACGAGAGGGAACGCAGAGCGAACGATGCGCATGACGAGTTCTCCTGAGCTCTCTTGAGCTCTCTTGTGGTCGAAGCGGAGGCGGCCAGCCGCGCAGCGGCCTAGAGCGGCGCGGCCGCGGCGGCGCCTCGCCCCGGAGCCCCATCGCAAGCGCCTTGCCAGCGCGGGGCGCCGGCGGCCTCGCGATGCCCGCCGAGGGCCATGCTCACCGATCACCTGGGAGCGACGCGCAGCCGACGCGCCCCTCGCGGCCGTCGCCACGCTCACGGCAGGACAGCTCCGCGCCGTGCAGGCGCCCCGCCTGCCACATGCCGGCTGTCCCCTGTCACACCGCCCCTGTGACACCCTGTGGCAGCGGCCGTGTCAGCGCGCCGCCCGCGTCAGGCCGCGGCGCTCACGACACCACCCGGCGCAGCGCGCCGCCCTCGCCCCGGAGCGGCGCGCGGTCCCCCTCCCCGGCCTCCCCGGGGAGCCCCTCGGCGAACGCGTCGGTCACGAACACGCCCGCCCCTGTCGCGGCGGGCGCCCAGCCGCGCAGCGCCTCGGGCTCGGCCGCGTGCAGCGCGAGGCGCGGGAGGACCTCGGGGCTCGCGCCGGCCCGCGCGCCGAGCTCCGCCCAGAGCTCGAGGGCCCAGCCGAGCGCCCGCTCCGGCGCGCGATCGTACGGCGCGGGCAGCGCCGCCAGCAGCGCGTCGGCGCTCTCGACAACGAGCGTCGCCCCGAGCCCGACGAGCGCCGCGCGCGCCGCCTGGACCAGGCGCTCCACGTCGGCGAGCGCCTCGTCGCCGGCCTCGTCCGGCGCCGAGAGCCGGGCCTCGACGAGCAGCGCGGCGCACGGCCCCCGCGGCGCGCAGTGCCCCTGCGCGCAGGCGCCCGCGAGGCGAGCGTCGACCGGCGACCGCGCCGCGGGCGCCACGGTCTGGCGGCCCGGCGCGCCGACCGCCCGGCGCAGGGCGGCGAGCAGCTCGGGCACGCCCGCGTACCGGTCCGCCGGCTCCTTGGCGAGGCAGCGGCGCACCACCGCGCCGAACGCCGCCGACACGGGCGCGCGGTGGCTCGGGCAGGGCGGCGGCGCGCGCAGGTGCATCTCCTCGGTCTCGACCGCATCGGCGCCCTGGAACGGCAGCTCGCCCGTCACGAGCTGGTAGGCGAGCAGGCCCACCGCGTAGATGTCCGTGCGCGCGTCCACCGCGCCGCCGAGGATCTGCTCCGGGGCCATCGTGAGCGGCGTGCCGAGGATCAGGCTGCTGCTCTTGGCGCCGCGCGCGCGATCGACGTCGCGCGGGCGGAGGAGCTTGGCGATGCCGAAGTCGACCAGCTTCACGCCCGGCGCGCCGAGCCCGCCCCCGCCAGGGCAGACCATGACGTTCTGGGCCTTCACATCGCGGTGCACGACGCCGATCGCGTGCGCGGCGGCGAGCGCGCCGCCGACCTCCTCGAGCAGGGCGACCGCCTCGGGCGGCGAGAAGGCGCCCCGCGCGCTCAGCTCCGCCGCGAGGCTCCGGCCCTCGACCCACTCCATCGCGATGTAGGGCCGGCCGTCGTCCAGGGCGCCCACGCCGCGGACCTCGACGATCGCCGGGTGCTTGAGCCGCGCGAGCACCTCCGCCTCCCGCTGGAAGCGCCGGAGGATCGCCGGCAGGAGCGACAGGCCGCGGCGGAGGACCTTCAGGGCGACCGGCGCGCCGCCCCCGACCGGGACGGCGCGGTGCACGACGCCGAAGCCGCCTCCGAGCCGCACGTCGTCGAGCACGTAACCCCCGACCACCGCGCCGGCGGGGAGCGCGTCGCCGGCGGCGCTCGCCTCGAGCTCCAGCGGTCGGCCCGAGATGACGGCTGTCTCGTCCTGGTTGGGCTCGGCAGGCGTCCGCATGGCACCTACCCCAGTATACTCGCGCCCCATGCGCTGCTCCGAGTGCCATCGCCGCCTCCCAGCGCGGGCCGGCGCCGCGTGCCCGGCGCACCCTCTGGCCTCATCGCCGGTGACGAGCGCCGACGAGCGCGAGCACGAGGCGCTCGAGCAGGATCCGCCGCCGCTGGTGCCCGGGCTCCTCGTCGAAGGGTTCCGTGTCGAGCGGCTGCTCGGGCAAGGTGGGTTCGCGCGCGTCTACGCGGCGACGCGCGAGGGCGACGGCCGCGCCGTGGCGCTCAAGGTGGCGCGCCGGCAAGACGACGGCCGGATCGAGCGGGAGGCCGCGGCGCTCGCCCGCCTCGCGCCGCCGCTGGTCCCCGCGCTGCTCGGCCGCGGGCGCACGGGGGAGCTCGGCCCGTTCCTCGTGCTGGAGCGGCTCGAGGGCAGCTCGCTCGCGCGCTGCCTCGCGGACCTGCCGGGCACCGGCGCGATGCCGATCGAGCAGGCGTCGGCGATCGCGCGCGCGCTCTCGGTCGCGCTGGACGCGGCGCACGACGCCGGGCTGGTGCACCGCGATCTCAAGCCCGAGAACGTGTGGCTGCGGCCGGGCGGGGAGGTCGCGCTGATCGACTTCGGCCTGGCCGCGCAGGCGCGCGCCGGCGACGATGCGCGCGCGGCGCTCGGCCCCGACCTGACGCAGACCGGGGCGATCCTTGGGACGGCGGCGTACATGGCGCCGGAGCAGTGCCTCGGCGCGCGCGCCGTCGACGCGCGCGCCGACATCTACGCGCTCGGCGCGATGATCTTCGAGCTGCTCACCGGGCGGCCGCCGTTCGTCGGCGAGGCGGCCGAGGTGCGGCAGGCCCACGTGGCGCGCCGCCCCGACCCGCCGTCGTCGCTCGCGCAGCTGCCGGAGGGCGCCGACGAGGCGGTCCTCCGCTGCCTCGCGAAGGAACCCGAGGCCCGCCCGGCCCGCGCCAGCGACGTGGCGCGCGCGCTCGCGGCGTCGCTGGAAGCGCGCGTCGCCCCGTCCCGAGGGCGCGCGGCTTCCTCCGGCGCGCCCGCTCCCACCACCGACCCGCGCCGGGCGGTGGCGCTGCTCGCCCTGCGCACGCGGGAGCGCGCGGACGCGCTCGTCGACATCGCCCGCGCCGAAGGCGGCATCCTGGCGCGCTTTCGCGGGGAGCGCATGGTGCTCGCCTTCCCCGCCGCCGACGCACCAGGCGACGGCGTGCGCGCGGCGGAGCGGGTGGCCCAGCGCCTCGCCGCGGCCGGCGCAGCGAAGCCACCCCTCGTCGTCCACTTGGCTCCGCTCCGGGTGCGCGAGGGCACGCACGGCGTCACGCTCGCAGGCGCTGCGCTCGAGGACGCGGAGACCTGGGGGGCCGGCCCGGGCGACGCGGACGCCGTGCCGCCGGCGATCCTCACGGCCGAAGCGCGGCGCGCGCTCGCGGACGGCCTGCGCGATACCCCGCCCTCACCGCGCCACGCGCCCCCCGACGAGCCCGGCGAGACCGCCCTGCGCGGCCGCGACGCGGCGCTCTGCACGGCCCTCGCCGCCGCGCAGGAGGCGCTCGCCGGCGGCGGGCCGGCGCTCGTCACCGCGCTCGGCGCGGAAGGGCACGGAAAGAGCCGGTTCCTCGGGGCGCTCGCGGCGGCGCTCCACGCCGGCGGCGCGGCCGTGCACGCCGCGGCGGCGCTCCGGCCAGAGGCGGCCGAGCACGGCGCGACGCTCGTCGCGCTCCTGCGCGCGGCCCTGGATCTGCCGGCCAGCGGCGAGCGCGACGCGAGCGCCCGGGAGGCGCTCGTCCAGCGGCTCGGCGCGGCGGAGGCCGCGCGCGCCTGGCCGGCCGTCGGGCTCGCCCTTGGGCGGCTCGCCCCGGGAGACCCGGCCGCCGCGCCGCTGCTCGGGGCGCCAGGCGCGCGCCGCCACGCCGAGGCCCGCGCGCTCGCGGCCGCCCTCGCGGCCGCCGCGCCGCTCGCGCTGCTGCTCGACGACGCCGACCTCGCCGACGCGTCCGCGCTCGACGCGATCGAGCTCGCCACGGCCGAGGGCAGCGCGGCGCGCCTCGCGATCGTGCTCGCCGCGAGGCCGTCGATCGCGTCGCTCCGTCCGGCGCTCGGGGAGCGCGCCGCCCGCCGCGTGGCGCTCGACCTCGGCCCGCTCGACGCCGACGCCGCGGGCGCGCTGCTCCGGGACCGCCTCCGCCCCGTCGAGTTCGTCCCCCGCGCCGTGCTCGATCGCCTCCACGCGCTGGCGCGCGGCGTCCCGCGCGACCTCGTCGAGGTGGCGTGCGCCCTGCGCGTCGGCGGCGCGATCCAGCGCGCCCGGGGCGGCGAGGGCTGGACGCTCGCGCCGCACGAGCTGCTCTCCCTGTCGGCCGCGCCGCTCGGCGAGCGCCTCGCCGAGCGCGCGCTCGCGGCCCTGCCGCCGCCGCTCGTGGACCTGCTCGAGCGCGCGGCGATCCTCGGCGACGACCTCTCCCCGGCCGAGCTCGAGGCCGCCCTGCGGGCGCTGGATCGCGCCACCGACGCGCCGCCGCCGGCCGGCGCGCTGGACCCGGGCGTCGGCCTCGCGCGCCTCGCCAGGGCCGGCGTGCTCGTCGCGCGCTCGGCGTCGCCGCCGCGCTACGCCTTCCGGCACCCGCTCCTGCGCGAGGCCGTCGAGGCGCGCATCCCGCCCGCCCGCCGCCGCGCGCTGCACGCCGCCGTCCTCCAGGGCCTCCTTGGCGCGCCGCGCGCCGCGGGGGCGCGCGCCCGGATCGCCCGCCACGCGGCCGCCGCGGGAGACCTGGCCGCGGCGGCGGCGGCGCACGCCGAGCTCGCGGACGAGGCGCTCGCCCGGCACGACGTCGTCGAGGCCGAGCAGCGCTTCACCGCGGCCCTGCGCCTCGCCGGCCTCCTCGAGCGCGACGACCCCGAGGCCCGCGCCCGCGCGCTCGCGGGCCGAGGCCGCGCGCGCTACCGCCTGCAGCGCTTCGAGGAGTCGCTCGCCGATCTGCGCGCCGCCCGCGCGCTGGCCGAGGCCGCGGGCGACCGGGCCCGCGCGGCCGAGCTCCTCCTCGAGGAGGCGACCGCGCTCGACTGGCTCGAGGACTTCCCCGCCTCCGCGGCGATCGCGGCGCGCGCCGCCGAGCTCTGCGCCGGCCTCGGCGACGCCCGCCTCGACGCGCGCTGCCTGCTCGCGGGCGGCCGCTCGGACTGCCGCGACCAGCGCGTCGACGAGGGGATCCCCAAGCTGGAGCGGGCCGCCCGCGGCGCGCTCGCCGTCGGCGACCACGAGGCGCACGTCATCGCCCGGCTGGTGCTCGTCGCGTCGCTCTCGATGGCCCGCCGGCTCGACGAGGCCGAGCGCCACGCCGAGGCCGTCGTCGAGGCCTGCCTGCGCGCCGGCGACGTCTTCCACCTGTGCACCGCGTACATCAACCGCGTCTTCATGTGGGTGAAGCGGCGGGAGGAAGGGCGCGCGGTCGCGGACCAGCGGGAGGCCGTCCGCCTCGCCCGCGAGCTCGGCCACGCCCAGCTCGAGCGCTGGGCCACGCTGAACCTGGCGGAGCTGCGGTACTGGCTGGGCGCGCCGGACGAGGCCCTCCCGCTCGCGCGCCGCAGCCTCGACCTCCAGCGGCGTTATTTCAACCAGCGCCCTTCGCCGGACGACGTCCTCCTCCTCGCCCGCATCCACGTCGCCCGGGGCGAGCACGACGAGGCGGCCCGCCACCTGGCCGAAGCCCGCGCGAGCCTCCCCGAACCCGACCTCACCCCTTGCGCCCGGACGCTGGCACGCCTGGTGCAACAGGCTCTGGACGACCGGGCGGCCGGTCGGTTCGACGCTGCGGCATGGCGCGCGCTCGTGGACGAGGCGCGGCAGACCGCGATCCTTCACGAGCACGCCGAGGCGCTTCACAGCGCGGCCCTCTCGGCCCTCCGGGCGGGCGCCGCCGGCGAGGCGCTGGCGCTCGTGCGGGACGCAAGGGCGATCTCGGCGGGCTTCTGGGAGCAGCGGTTCGACGAGATCGAGCGCGCGCTCCTCTCGCCGGGATAGAGCGGCGAAGCGTGAACCGACGATCCGGCTCGCCAGCACGAGAAAGGAACCTCACCGCGTGATGATCAACCGGATCCCTGGGCTGCTTGTGTTCTGTCTCGGGCTCGCTAGCGCCGGCGCGGGCTGCGCCGGCGTCGGCGTCGGCGACGACGCCTCGCCGCTCGACGGGCCGCCGCGCGCGGCGCCCGCGGGGAGCGGCTCATCGAGCGGGTCGGCCATCGGGCCGGCCAGCGGCGGGTCGGCCAGCGGCGGGTCGGCCAACGAGCTGGTGGCGGCCATCGCGGACGCGGTGCAGGGCGTCTGGGGCAACGGCCTCTCCGCCGAGGCGCTCACCCGCAACGCGCTGATCGCGAACCCGCGTGCCAATCCCGTCATGGTGTCCGTCCCGCTCGCGACCGAGAGCTACGCCGACACAGGCCCCTACCCCGCGCTCCGCCGCCAGCTCCGCCACGAGCCCACGCGCGAGGTGATGGACTATCTCGTCTCCTGCGCCCTCGAGAGGGGCCAGAGCGTGTCGTATACCGACACGTCGACAGGCAAGGAATTCACATTCGACGGCGAGATCGGGATCTGCCCTGCCTGGGCCGTGGGCCCGGTGGGAGCGAAGTGCCAGCAGCTCGTCTCGGCGTGCATGCTCTCGCTCGTGAACGCCCTGGGCCGCTCGATCACCGTCTCGCTGCGAGGCCAGGCGTTCCCGGAGCACCGGCCGGGGCTCCTCACGCCGGCGCCCTCCGTCCGCGTGGTGACGAAGACGGAGGACGGTGACACCATTCCGAGCTTCAGGCGGTGCGCGATCGATTCCGAGGGCGCGTCGCGCAACTGTGGATGGACGGCCCAGAACGTCGGCTCCTGCACCCCGGGCTCGACCGTGTTCATCGCGACCGGCGAAGCGCCCCTGACCGACTGCGCCGACGACCCGGCGAGCGCCGCCGGGCTGCCCGTCAGCGACACGGTGCTTCGCGTCTGCAGCGGTATCCGCGGCTGCGACGCCGGCTCACCCGATCTCATCGATCCGCGCGAGGTGCGCTGCGGCGGGCGCACCGAGCCTGCGCTCCGCTTCGTCTGCCCTCAAAGCGCCTACTTCAGCCTCATGAGCGGCCCGCGGGCGAGCGGCCGCGCCGGCCTCTCCGCGCCGGCCGGAGTCGCCGCGATGCTCCAGAAGCACCGCCGCTTCAGCGTCGCGAGCCGCCCGCGGCCGAGCCCCCCGCCGCCGCCCGGCGCCGTCTCCATCGCCGAGGCGACGTTCCGCGACGCGGTGTATCCAGCGGCGGAGGCCGACGTCTTCGCCTGGCGCGAGGGCGCGTTCTACGGGAACCTGTGGGGCAATCAGCCCCTCCACCCCCGGCTCCAGGCGGGAATGAACGAAGTGACAGAGAACGGCGAATTCGAGCGTGCTCCGGCCCCCAGAGAGGAGGAGTCCGGGCAGGCCATCTATCGGAACGCCTTCGCCTGCACGGGTGAATACTGGAGCGATCACGCCGCGTACGTGGGGGAACGCCTCTGCGCCGGCGCCGAGGGCGAGGTGGACTGCGTCGCGACCCCGGTCGGCGCCTGCGGTGAATCGCACCTCGTGGCGGACTGTCCGCAGCTCGACCAGTGCTCCGTCGACGACGGGGAGCTCGTGGAGGGCGACAGGGACTTCCAGCAGTGCGCGGGCGGCGGGGGCACCTGGCGCCATCCGATCACGGTGTTTCTCAACCACCCGTCGGATGTCGTCCGGGACTTCCCGTTCTCCCCGTTCGCGCCGGTGTTGCCCGGCGGCGCGCTGTCCGTCAACCCGCCGCTCTGTCCCTGAGCGGCGGCCGCCGCGTCAGCGCGCGGCCGCGCGGCCGACCCACCGCGCGCTCACCCGTCCCTGTAGTCGCCTGGCTCGATGCCATAACGCGCGATCCACCGGTGGATCTGCGTTCGCCCCTTCCCCATCGCCCGCGCCACGGCGCTGACGTTCCCGCGGTGCTCGCGGAAGAGGCGGATGAGCGCCTCGCGCCGCTGCTGGTCCTCCTCGGCGGGCCGCTGGCGCTCGGCGGGCTGGGCGTCGGGCTTCGAGGCCTCGGGCGGGTGGCTGCTCCGCGGCACGACGACGGGCGGCGGCAGGTGGTCGAGCTCCACCCGGCCGCCGCCGGCGAGCACGATCGCTGTCGCCAGGCACTTCTCCAGCTCGCGGACGTTGAGCCGCCACTCGCGCAGGAGGAGCGCGCGCGCCGCCTCGCAGCCGAGCGAGATCGACGCGGCCCGGTCCGGGGCGGCGCGGCGGAGCAGCGCGGCGATGAGCAGCCCGAGATCCTCCCGGCGCCTGCGCAGGGGCGGCAGCTCGAGCACGAAGCCCGAGAGTCGCGCGAAGAGATCGCCCCGGAAGTCGCCGTGCTCGACCATCGCAGGGAGGTCGCGGTGCGTGGCCACGACGACGCGGAGGTCGACCTTCACGGGGCGCGTCGCGCCCACCGCGACGACCTCCGACTCCTGCAGCACGCGCAGGAACGCGGTCTGCGACGCCGCGGGCAGATCGCCGATCTCGTCGAGGAAGAGCGTGCCGCGGTCGGACGCGCGGATGAGGCCGGGCCGGTCCTCGGCGGCGCCGGAGAAGGCGCCCTTCTTGTGGCCGAACAGCTCGGACTCGATGAGGCTCTCGGGCAGCGCGCCGCAGTTGATGGCGACGAACGGGCCGGGCCGCCCCGAGAGCGCGTGGACGGCGCGCGCGGCGACCTCCTTGCCGGTGCCGCTCTCGCCCTGGAGGACGACGGGGATGGGCGCGGGCGCGACGGCCCGGAGGGAGGCGAAGCGCTCGGCCAGCTCGGGCGAGAAGGTGGCGAGGCCGAACGGCTGATCCGTCGCCTGGGCCGCGTCGCTCGCCGCCTCGTCGGGCACCGCGACCTCGCGGAACAGAAAGAACGTGTGCCCGAGCTCGATCAGGTCCCCTTCGGCGAGCGTCGCGCTCCGCCGTGGCACGCCGTTCACGAACGTGCCGTTCGTCGAGCCGAGGTCCTCCAGGCAGAGCTGGCCGCCGTCGCGCGTGATCCGCGCGTGCCGGGACGACACCCAGCCGTCCTCGAGGCGCACGTCGAGCAGCGCCCGGTCCGCCTCGGTCCGCCGGTCGATCGAGCGCACCGGGCCTCGCCCGAACCGCACCTCGTCGACCCCGTCGAGCGCCAGCCGCGCGGGCGGATCCATCGGCCGCTGGCACTGCAAGACGAGGAAGAGGAACGGCCGCGGCTCGGCGGCGCAGCCGGCGCGCCGCCGGGTGCGGACCAGCGTCGACGGCTCGTCCCGACCCGCGCTCATCCTGCCCCTCTCCGCCCCTGGCAGGCCGCGCACGGAGGAGGCGCCAGCGAATCGACCCGAGGCTGCATGCCGCAGGCCCACGATCTATCACGCCCCGCCAGCCAGTGGAGCAAGCTCAGGCGCGCGAAGCGCACGCGCTGGTCGTCCTGTCGCAGCGCCCCGAGCTGGCAGGGCGGCTCGCCGGGCCGTCAGCGGTAGGGCCCCTGCGGCGCGGGCGCCGCGAGCGCAGCGACGACGGCGATCGCGCGCTCGATCCGGTCGCGCCCCGTCTCGATGCAGCCGAACACCAGCTTGACCGCGGCCTCATCGCCCACGACGGCCGCCGGGCGGAGCGCGGCGATCTCGCGCCTCACCTCGTCGGTCAGGCGCCACGCCACCCGGTCCGGCGCGTCGGCCTGCACCTCGTACGCCCGCGACAGGCCGCCGTCGTCGGGCTGCCCGGAGTTCACCCGGTCCGGCCCGCGCCTGGCCCGGCGTTTCACGATGAACCGCTCCGACGGGGACGCGGCGCGGGCGACGCGCACCTGCGTGCCGAACGCCCCCCGCCTTCCATCCCGGCCGAACGCCACGGTGAGGCGCCGGCCGCGGTGCTCGAGCTCGATGGTCATGCCTCCTCCGGACGAGGCGGTCCCGGCGCCGGACAGGAGGCGCCCGCCGAGCTGTTGCGAGAGCGCCCGCAGCTCCTTCGTGAGCGCCCGGCCGCGGCCGGCGACGAGCGCCGCGGCGCGGATGGCGCTCGCGAGCTTCTCGGCGTCGTCCTCCAGCCCGGCGCGGAGCGCGGTCAGCCGGTGCGACTCGAGCGTGAGCTGGTATTCGGTCGCCGCGCGGAGCGCCTCGCGCAGCTCTCGCGTGAGCCACCAGCGCGCGAGCGCCGGGCTGCTCGCCTGCACGACGAAGGCGCCGTCCTCCGCGGGGTCGCCGGCGTCCACCCGCCGCGCCCGGAAACGCCCGCCGCTCGGCCGGTCGAGCTGCTGCTCGTTGACCCGGAGCCTGAGGCCCGACGGGTTGCTCACCGTGCCCGTGATGCGGGTGCTGTAGCGCACGACGGCCGCGCCGCTGCGATCGACGTCGTGGTCGACGAGGAGCGCGACGCTGTCGAGCACCACGGAGATCTGCATCCGCGGGTCTCCCGATGGGTCTGGACCCGACCGGAACTCCCCCCCGACGAGGGCCGCCGCGCGCTGCCACATGGGCCGTGCGAGCCGCCAGCGGGCCTCGGCCGCCCGCCGCGCGTCGTTGCGCGCGTACGCGGAGAAGCGCGCGAGCCCCGCGATCCCCGCGATGATCATCAGGACGAAGATGGGCTCCATCCTCGCCCAGGGTATCGTCCCCGCGAGGGTGCGCCCAGGCGAGACCGGCCCGGGGGCGGCCGATCTCGTCTGGGCGGCTCGCCGCGCGGAAGGGCGCGGCGGGCCGCCGCCTACTGATCGCCGTGGACCGAGAGATGATAGGTGTTGCCGGGGTCCACCTGCGAGATGACGACCGTGTACGTATCGTTGTTCTCTGTCTCGTACGAGAACACGCCCCCTGTCGACGTGACGGTCCGGAGGAAGACCAGGACATCGTTGCCCCACATGTTCCTGTAGTACACCGCCATCTGGACCGTGCCCGAGGTGGAGTCCACGTGGGCGTGATACCACTTGGTGCCGTTGACCGTGACCGTGCGGCCGACGCTGCTGTCGGTCCAGCAATAATCGAAATCGACGCTGCTCGCGCTGCAATAACTCGCCACGAAATCGCTCGCCGTCAGGGCTTGCGCGGCGGTCCCGAGCTCCTCTCCGGCGCTCGGTCGCCGCGCCGGCGCCGGCGCCGCCTCCTCGACCACGTCCACGTCGGGCGCGATCGCGGCGCGGCGCGCGCCGCCCGCGAGCCGGGCCGCGTCCATGCGGTCCTGCGCCGCGATCAGCGCCGGCGGCGCGGCCTGTCGCGAGAGCGCTTCGTAGAGCGCGACGGGGGGCAGCCGCTCCATGGACTCGTCGAGCTCGCCGGTGGTGAAGGCCAGGACGCGGCCCTCCTCCGGCTCGTAGAAATGAACCTCGGCGCCGTTCGAGAGCTGCAGGCTCGTGATCGGGGCGAGCCCCTCCTCGACCGCCTCGTCCGCCGGCTCCTGCCCCACGGCGCAGCCGCCGAGGGCGCAGAGCCCCAGCGCGAGGGCCGCGGCGCGGCGGGCGGTGCGAACCATCGAGACATCACGGAGCATCGAATTCAAGGTCATGGTCATTCTCCTCGGTCCTACGTCGGTTGAGCGCGGGCTCGCGCCCGCGCGGCGGCCGGCGCGCGACACACCCTCGATCACGACGAATGCCGCGCGCCCGCCGGCCACCCCGCGGGCGTGTCGGCTCGTCAGCGCGTCGCGGCGGCCTTCACTGCAGGACATGGCAAGAGCGGGGCCAGCAGCGATGACGAGCCGCGATATCGCGCGACACGCGCCGTGTCAGGTGAATCTCGCGCTCTTTCCCCTACCGCCCAGAGGACACCCTCTCTTCCGGGAGCGCCGGCGCGCACACGCGCGCCGGCCGGGTGCCTGCCACACTGACCGGTGTGGCACGTGTCAGGTGTGACAGGGGTGATACGGCGCAGCCCGCGCCGCCCCCCAGCGGCGACAGCCCACCACGTGACAAGGACGACCTGGCACCACCGCGTCAGGCCCGTGAAACGAAGCGCGGCTCACCGCGCCGCTCGCCTTCGTGAACGAGCGGCTGGCCCGGCGCTACGGGACGAGCGGCGTCTGCGCGCCGTGCAGCTCGCGCTCGTTGGGGGAGAAGGAACTCCAATGTAGGAAACGAGAGAGACCCGATGTGGGAGAAGGAAGTCCAATGTGGAGAGGCGGAGAGGGAAGTCCAAACCCTCCGGAGACGTCAAGTCCCAACTGCGGAAGCTGCCCTGGATCGACAGAACATTTTTCCGCGCAATCCGGCCTCCCTGAAAAAGTGACACCATATCGACAACTTACCCATGAATCGAAGGAGCCGTCTTCCCTCAACAGCCTTCCGCGATTGACATCGGAGATGTGAGCGTTCACATTGGCACTCGTCGGTATTCTTTTGCTTCGCATCGGAAGGGTGGTCATGCGCACTGAGATCTCTACGAGAACGGGCCACGCGGGCCAGTGGGCTGATCCATGAGACTTCGATCTCCACCGAGCTCTTCGGCGCGCTGAGCCCCAGCGCCGGCGACGACGCCGCCCCGAGGGGGGTCGGCACGTCCGACGACGACCCGCGCGCGGGGGCTCGACTCGGCCGACACCGGCTCGACCAGGTACACCTCGACCTGCGCGTCGGGGGGGAGAAGGAGGTCCAAACGCCTCGGAGACGTCAAGCCCCAACTGCGGGAGCTGCCCTGGGTTGACAGACATTCTTTCCATGTGATCCGGCCCCACGGGAGAGCGACGCCATATCAACAACTTATCTACGCGTCGAAGGGGCCGCTTTCACGCCACTACGACATTCCCGCTTAAGTACAGGAGAACCTTATGAGAATGCGATTTGAACGCTGGACCCTGCTGACGACGATCGCGCTCAGCGCGTGCATCTCCGCCGAGCAGCTCGATGAAGACGGCTACGAGTTCGAAGAGCTGGCCGAGAGCGTCACCATCGATACCGCGGCGACCTACACGATCACCGGCGTCCAGAGTGGAAAATGCGTCGAGGTGGCTGGAGGCAGCACCGCGGACGCAGCCGCCTTGCAGATCGCCAGCTGCAACGGCTCGACGCGGCAACAGTTCCGCATGGAATCGGCGGGCGGCGGCTACTATCGCATCCGCAACGTCAACAGCAACCGTTGCATGGACGTCGCGGGCGCCTCCACCAGCGACGGCGCTCGCATCCAGCAATACTCCTGCTGGACCGGGGAGAACCAGCAGTGGTCGTTCACGGACGTCGCCAGCGGCGTCGTGCGCCTCACCGCACGCAACAGCGGCAAGTCCCTGGACGTCTACGCCCGCGGCACCGCGGACGGCACCGCCTTGGTTCAATGGGCATCGAACGGCGGCACCAACCAGCAATTCCGGATCACCCCCGTGAGCTCGGGCACTGGCACCGGCGGCAGCGGCGGCGCCGGCGGCACCGGCGGCACGGGCGGCACCGGCGGCACCGGCGGCAGCGGCGGCGCCGGAGGCGGCGGGGCAGGCGGCAAGTTCGTCGGCAACATCACAACCGGCGGGCAGGTGCGAGCGGATCTGTCCCGGTACTGGAACCAGATCAGCCCGGAGAACGAGGGCAAGTGGGGCTCCGTCGAACCCACGCGGGACGTCATGAGCTGGGCCGGCATGGACCGAGTCCGGGATTACGCTCGCCAGAAGGGCATTCCCTACAAGGGCCACACCCTGATCTGGGGTGCCCAGCAGCCGGGCTGGATCGCCAATCTGTCGCAGAGCGAGCAACGCGCAGAGGTAGAAGAGTGGATCCAGGCGTTCTGCCAGCGCTACCCGGACGTCGCCGTCATCGACGTCGTGAACGAGCCGCCCCCGCACACCACCCCGTCGTACATGAACGCCCTCGGCGGCGCGGGCTCGAGCGGCTACGACTGGATCGTGCAAGCGTTCAAGTGGGCGCGGCAGTACTGCCCGAACGCCAAGCTGCTGCTCAACGACTACAACAACATCGAGTACAGCGGTGACAATCAGAACACGCTGAATATCGTCAATCGGATCCGGGCGGCGGGGGCTCCCATCGACGGCATCGGAGCTCAGGCTCACGACGCGTACAAGCTCAACACCAGCACCGTCAAGGGCTTCCTCGACCGGCTCGCCGGCACCGGCTTACCGGTGTATATCACCGAGTACGATATCAACCTGGCGAACGACACGCAGCAGCTCAACGTGATGCAGAGCCAGTTCCCCATGTTCTACGACCATCCGAGCGTGAAAGGCATCACGCTGTGGGGGTACATCAGCGGCCAGACGTGGGTGGCCAACTCAGGACTCATGAGCAGCAGCGGCCAGATGCGGCCCGCCATGTCCTGGCTGATGAGCTACCTGGGGCGCTGACGCCGGACGCGCTGACGCGCGGTTCACGGAGATCCACGCGCCCGGAGATCGCCGCGCAGGCTCGTCGGCTCGGTCGCAGATCGACGGAGTCGACCCGCAAGGCCAGCGCTTGCGCGGCCGATCCCGGGCGCCTTCCCATGGTTCTTGCTTCCCGCTTCGTATGCCTTTGAACAGAGGGGATGATGATGAGAATCCGATTCAGACGATGGTCGCTGCTCACGACGCTCGCCGCCACGGCCGCGTGCGTCTCCGCTGAGCAGCTCGATGAAGACGGCTACGAGTTCGACGAGCTCGCCGAGAGCGTCACCATCGATACCGCGGCGACCTACACGATCGTCGGCGTCCAGAGTGGAAAATGCGTCGAGGTGGCCGGAGGCAGCACCGCGGACGCGGCGGCCTTGCAGATCGCCAGCTGCAACGGCTCGACGCGGCAACAGTTCCGCATGGAATCGGCGGGCGGCGGCTACTATCGCATCCGCAACGTCAACAGCAACCGTTGCATGGACGTCGCGGGCGCCTCCACCAGCGACGGCGCTCGCATCCAGCAATACTCCTGCTGGACCGGGGAGAACCAGCAGTGGTCCTTCACGGACGTCGCCAGCGGCGTCGTGCGCCTCACCGCACGCAACAGCGGCAAGTCCCTGGACGTCTACGGCCGCGGCACCGCGGACGGCACCGCCTTGATTCAATGGACATCGAACGGCGGGACCAACCAGCAATTCCGGATCACGCCCGTGAGCTCGGGCACTGGCACCGGCGGCACCGGCGGCGCCGGCGGCACGGGAGGCACCGGCGGCACGGGGGGCACCGGCGGCAGCGGCGGCAGCGGCGGCAGCGGCGGCGGCGAAGGGTGCGGCTTGCCGACCACCTTCCGCTGGCAGTCGAGCAGCGCGCTGGTGAGCCCGAAGTCCGACGCGACTCACAACATCGTGTCCATCAAGGATCCGACGGTCTCCTTCTTCAACGATCGATGGCACATCTACGCCACCACGGCGAACACCGCCGGCAACTGGCAGATGACTTACCTGAACTTCACCGACTGGTCCCAGGCCGCGTCCGCATCGCATTACTACATGGATCGCACGCCTGGCTTCAGCGGCTATCGGTGCGCGCCGCAGATGTTCTTCTTCAGGCCTCAGAACAAGTGGTACCTCATCTATCAATCGCAGCCGCCGCAGTTCTCCACGACCAGCGACCCGAGCCGCCCGGACACCTGGACCAGGCCCCAGAACTTCTTCGCGTCCACGCCCGCTGGCATGCCCAGCCTGCCCATCGATTACTGGGTGATCTGCGACAGCGCCAACTGTTATCTCTTCTTCACCGGCGACGACGGCCGGATGTACCGCAGCCAGACCACAGTGCAGAACTTCCCGAACGGATTCGGCCCGGTCTCGATCGCCCTTCAGGACTCGAATCGTAACAATCTGTTCGAGGGGAGCTCCACGTACAAGATCAAGGGCATGAACAAGTACCTGACCGTGATCGAGGCCATCGGCCCGACGGGCGCCAGGTTCTATCGCTCATTCACCGCGGATCGCCTCGACGGCGCGTGGACCCCGCTCGCGCATACCTGGAACGCGCCGTTCGCAGGTCAAAACAACGTCACCTACGCGCCAGGCGTGGCTGACTGGAGCGACGACGTCAGCCATGGCGAGCTGGTGCGCGATGGCAACGACGAAACCGCGACGATCGACACCTGCAATCTGCAGTTCCTGTATCAAGGACGCAACCCCAGCTCGGGCGGCGAATACTCGCAGCTCCCGTACCGCCTCGGCCTGTTGAAGGCGGTTCGCTAGAACACTGTTCACGTCGGAGTCCCGAGAAAATCAATAGAAGGGAAGACGAACCGGTAGAGCAGCGGGGAGCCGGCGGAAACGCCGGCCGCCCGCTGCTCTACCGGTACCCCTCTTTCCCGCGTTCCTTTCCCTTGGAGCTTGCTTCCCGGCAGGTCGGTCGGGCCTCGCAACGCATTGAACACAGGGAACTTTCAACCTGTTCGGTGCTCTACAGCAAACGGCTTCCGAGAAGTGAAGCCCTCGCTGCTGCTCGCGTCTCGTACAGCCACGCTGTAGCCGAGAGAACATTTCCTTATGCGCTCCAGAACCTCCGGGAAAAGCAACGCCAAATCAACTACGTCTTCACTCATTGAAATCGCCGCCTTCACCCCACAGCCACAGCCTGCGGGGCGCCCCTCGCTGGGATCCTTCGCGCGTGTTAAGATGGCCCTCATGGTGTGGGTGGTCCTCTTGGGTGCGCTCCTCTTCGCGAGCGCCTGTGACAGCACCGTCGTCGTTCGCGAGGACGGCCATCGCGCGAGCGACGGCGACGGCGGCGGCGACGGCGATGGCGACGGCGGCACGTCAGCGCCAGGCGGCGGAAGCAGCGATACCAGCAGTTCGTCCTCATCACCCGGTTGGACGGTGCCGCCCGATCGGGTCTACAGCTATATCGATTGCGGCGACGAGACCGCCGACTCGACGCTCTTCGTGGAGATCTCGCCGAGAGGCTCCGGCTGTCTGCCCGCGGCGGACGTCTTGGACGATGTGCTCGTGTTCGGGATCGTGAGGTGGGACGGGCAACCGGGAACGTTCACGCTCGGTGTCGAGACGCCGCACGGCATGGCGCTGGCCGCCAGGGGCTTGCAGCCCGATCCCCTCATTGGCACGCTGACGATCGAGCCATACGTCGGGACGCCTTCGACGATCGCGTGGGATCTATCCGTAGGCGCTGGCCGCACCGACCTATCCGTTTGCGGCCGCTTCGACGACTTCCCGTGCCGGTGAGCCTCACTCGCCTTTGACGAACGGCACATCGAGCGAGCCCTCCGTCACGTTGACGTGGACCGCGCACGTGGGCGAAAGGGTGGACCCGTTCGTCCTCGCATCGGCGCCAAACGCGGCGCCACGAACGTGGTGTGAATGCGGCTCAGACCTTCGGACAGCCTCGCTTCGTCGGTCTAGACGAGGCGCAGCGGGCCGCTCGATCGCGAGGTGGGTTGTCCTCGATCCGTGGACGATGGGCGGCGCGGGCAGGTCGGCGAGCGCCTGCCGAGCGCCTCTTCCAGACGCGGCGACGCCGCGCTCAGACCTGGATGCCCGCGAGCGGCGACGTGACCCGCCCCGCGTCGACGCCGATCTCCGTCACGTTCAAGCCCATGATCTGGGCGACCGTCAGGAGCGCCTTGCTCAGGTTGTCGCCGGGGAAGTTGCGGTGCTCGTCGCCGCGCAGCCGCCCTCCGGCTTTCCCCGCGAAGAGCACCGGCCATTCCGTCCTCGTGTGCACTTTACCCCACGCGGTGTCGGACGTGACGTACACGAGCGAGCTGTCGAGCAGGTTCGAGCTGCCGTGCGGCGTGTTCTTGAGCTTCGTCAAGAACTCGTTCAGGCAGCGCATCGTGTACATCACGCCCTTGTCGACGCGAGGCTGGCTCGATTGATCCCCGGCATCTCCGTGGCAGATGGTGTCGTGAAAGTCGTCGTTCATGTCCTGCGCGAGGTGCCGGTAGTAGACGTGCGCGGCGGGCAGCGAGAACATGAACGAGAGCACGCGCGTCCTCTCGCAGGCGAGCGCGAGCGCCGAGAGCTCGACCATGGCGGTGTTCACCGCAGGGGGCGCCTCGCTCTGCGAGTCCTTGCCGGCGGTGGGGGCCGTCGGGCTCTTGCACGCCGCCGTCGCGCCGCCGTCGGACGGCATGGTCTCGAGGCGCTGCTCGATGGCGCGGATCGACTCGAGGTGCTCCTCGATACGATGCCTGTCGGCCGCCCCGAGCCGCTGCTTCAGGCTCGCGCCGTCCTGCAGGACGGAGTCGAGCACGCTCTTCCGGACGTTCGCGAGCTTCGCGGCCTGCTCCGCGCCGTCGTCGCTGGGCTCGGGCAAGCCGTTCATGAACAATCGATTGAACACGGCCTTCGGATCGAACTCCGGGTTGTTGCGCGCGTTCGGCCCCCTGTGCGAGACCGTATGCAGCGAGTCCGGAGCGCCGCCCGGCGTCGCCGGCGTCAATCCGACCTCGAGAGAGCGGTACGGCGCCCCCTCCGAGATGGCGTTCGCGACGACCTGATCGATGGACGCGGCCCGCACGGCGTTCCCGCTGAGCGGCGCGCCGGTCGTGGCCCCCGCCGACCCCGTGGGGTGCTCTGAGCCGGAGACCACCAGCTTGTTCTCGAGGCCGCTGATCACCGTGAGATACGACTTGAGATCCGCGAGGGGCTCGAGCTCGGGGCTGAGGTCCCAGGCCTGACCGGAGCCCGTGCGCGTCGGCTTCCAGCGACCGGGCAGCGTGCCGTTCCCGAAGAACCACGTGACGTAGAGCGGCGACACCGGCGTCTTCGTCTGAGCGTGCGCCGTGCCGCTCTCGTTCAGCATGATCTCCAGCAAGGGGAGCGGGATGGTGACGGCGGCGCCCGTCGCCAGAATGCCCCGGAGAACAGTTCGTCGGTTCAAAGCTTTGTTCGTCATTGGGGGTACCTGCGATCAGGGTTGGGGGGCGACGGACGAGAAAGCGTCGTTGGTCACGACGTCGAGGACCAGCTCGCGCAGCTTGTACCCCGACCCTTCGAACGAAGCGGTCAGCGCGTCCAGCACGCGCTCGTCCACGTCTCTCTCCTCGTGACCCGCTGCATACGTGTAGTACTTGCGGACGAGGCACTCCGCGACCGAGGCGTCCGAGCTGAGGGTCACGCCGAGCGCGCGCGCGTCGGCGACCGGCACCCCGTCGAACTCGCCGCTCGGGTCGATCGGCAGGCCGTGGTCGGTCGTGCGGAAGCGGCCGATCGCGTCGAAGGTCTCGAGCGGCAGGCCCAGCGGGTCCATGTACGAATGGCAGCCGGCGCAGGCCGGCTCGGTCCGGTGGATCTCGAGCCGCTGACGCTTCGTGAGGGGCTTGTCCGCAGGCGGCTCCGGGAGCTCGAGGGCGACGTCGCCGGGGGGCGGCGGGATGGGCGTGCACATGAGGGCGTCACGCATGAACTTGCCGCGCAAGGTGGGAGAGCCCTCCTTCTGGTTCGCGAACTGCGAGAGGAAGCCGGCTTTGCTGAGGATCCCGATGCGCGGGCCGTCCGCGGGCAACGAGCGGACCTCGAAGGCGCCCGAGCCGAGGCCGGCCGTGTCGAGACCGTAGAGCTGGGCGAGCTCGGTGTTGACGACGACCTTCGTGGTCGAGAACAGGTCGAGCGCGCTCGTTCGATCGTCGAACGCGAGGACCTCCCAGGTGCCTCGCATGTCGCGGACCATCGCCGCTCGCAGCGCGGGGCTATACTCAGGAAAGAGCGCCGTGTCTTTTGCCTGCGTGCTGATCCGATCGAGCCGCATGTACTCCTCGGCGAAGGCGCCGACCGCCTCGCGCCCCGCGGGCGCCTCGAGCAGCCGCGTCGCCGCCGCGCGGATCCCCTCCACCGTTCCGAGCGCCCCGCTCGCGGCCTGGTCGAGCAGCTCCTGGTCTGGCAGGCTGTTCCACACAAGGAACGCGAGCCGGGACGCCATCTCGTAGCCCGTCAAGCGAAGCGACCCGTCGGCGCTCGGAGCGCCGAGCTCCGGGCGATACAGGAAGTTCGGAGACGTGAAGAGGGCCACCGTCGCCCAGCGGGCCCCCTCGACGGCGCTCTCGAGCTCGGCCGCGGCCTTCGTGGCGACGGCCGCGAGCCGGTCGACCTCGGCGGCCTCGAGCGGGCGGCGCCACGCGCGAAGCCCCAGCGCCTGGAGGAAACCACGCACGCAAGCGTCGTCCTCCGCCCCGCTCGGCGCGCAGCCGATGAACTGGTCTCGCCTCGCGGGATCCGAGAACACCGCGTCGACGGCGCCCTCGATGGCCGCGTGGTACTGCTCGACGCCTCGCTCCGAGGTCACGACGGTCGCGGCGCCGACGACCGCAAAGTTCCCGTTCCAGCTGTCGGCGTCGAGCTGGTGGATATCGACCTCGACGCCCAGCATGTCGCGCACGGCGTTGCGGAACTGCGTTCTCGTCAAACGGCGCAGCATCCCGGCCGCGGGCTGGAACGGCGGCGGGTCCGAGCCCGTCGACGCTCCATCTCCCCCGGCAGAGGAAGAGGACTCCCCAGGGCCCTCCGTCGGGTCACCCAGCGCGCCCGTGCACGCGGCAGCGAACGCGAGCGCGCAAACTGCGGCCACTTCTCTCGAGAAACGGAGCTCGTGCCATGACGGCTTCTTCATCTTGCTCTCCGATAATGCAAGGGGGGTGACGACGCGCGGGGACCCACATCTCGTGACCATGCCTCAGAGCAGGCGCTCGCATCACGGAGCCCATCTCGCCCGGCGTGATGGAGCCTGGAGCACCAGAACCAGGACGGGGCCTGTGTGATGGCACTGCTGCGTCCGAGGAGGGGCTGAGCATAGCCCGCCGCAACATAGGTCACGCCGCCCCCGAAGTTGCCATCCGGCCGCTTCGCCGGACTCCCAAGAAAATTCCAGCGAACAGCACCTAGGGGTTCACGACAGCCATCGAATCAGCAAGGCTTGTCGTGGCCTCTGGTGATCACCTCTGGCGAGACACCAAGCACCATCGATCGGCAATCGCGTCAGCGACGGCCGAGCGAACGGAATCGGCACCGGGACCGATCAAGAAGACGAAGATCTCGGCGCGCAGGATGCCCCACCGAGGGCGAAGCCAAAAGATGCCCCTGAGCGCAATGTGAACGATCACATCCGAGGAGTCAACGCCAATCGACGGGCGCGCGGGCCCCCCTCGAGCCCGAGGGAGGACGACGCTGGCGGGGTGCTCCAGAGCCGCGCGCATCCGGGTCGAGGCCGAGCCGGTGCAGCGCAAGAGCCCCCTCCGGGCTCCCCGGAACCCACGATCTCGCACAAGCCAAGCTCGTGTGACAGCTCACGCGGGCGCCGCGGCCGGCCGCCGCCACGTATCGCCGGCCGCCGCCACGTATCGCCGGCCGCCGCCACGTATCGCCGGCCGCCGCCACGTATCGCCGGCCGCCGCCACGTATCGCCGGCCGCCGCCACGTATCGATCGAGGCCGAGGATGGCTGCGCACCGGTCAATTTTGATTGACCCCCATCATGTGAACGATCACAATCCGTCTCCGAGCTGCGATCATGCGGCTGAGCTTGCCCCTTCCCTGATCAGGAGACATCGGATGTGGATGAGCGTGAAGCTGATGGGTGCCGTGATGATGAGCGTCGGCATTGGCTTTGCCTTCGGGTTTGCAGGCGGCTTTGCGGGCGCAGCATGGGCCGCGGGCGGGACGGCAAACATCCCCGCATCGGTTGCCGAAGGGAAGGATTTCAGCTGCGGCGACAAAGGACAGAGTGCCTGTCCGATACAGGGGCTGGATCAAGACGGCTCTGTACAGGGTGGAGTACGAGGCGAAGCACCGTGACGACGCCTTCTGAGGCGCCGCGCCCTGCTCTCGCCCTCTCCGCTCCTCGCGCAGGGCGGGCGCTCTCCTTCCAGCCCCTGGCCTGACCCGCCGGGTCGATTCACGTCGAGCGTTCTCAGACGCGCCGTCGGCCGCCAGCGTCGCGCGCTGCAAGGTGTCCATGTCCACATCCGCGCAAGATCCGAAGTCGAGCGAATCCATCACCCCCGTGCGCTGGGGCGTCCTCGGGGCGAGCAACTTCGCGTTGAAGGTCAGCCTGCCCAGCATGAGGCTGGGGCCCCTGACCCAGGTCGCCGCGCTGGCGTCGCGCGACATCGACAAGGCGCGCGCCGCCGCGGAGGCGCTCGGGATCCCGAAGGCGTACGGAAGCTATGATGAGCTGCTCGACGACCCGGAGATCGAGGCCGTCTACATCCCGCTGCCCAACCACCTGCACGTGAAGTGGTCGGCGCGCGCTGCCCGCGCCGGCAAGCACGTCCTGTGCGAGAAGCCGATCGCGCTCAGCGCCAAGGACGCCGCGGCGCTGGTCGACGTCGAGCACGAGACGGGCAAGCGGATCGCCGAAGCGTTCATGGTCCGCTATCACCCGCAGTGGCAGCAGGCCAGGGACTGGGTGCGAAGCGGCCGGATCGGCGAGCTGGTCAGCGTCCAGGCGGCATTCTCGTATTTCAACCGGGACGCGACCAACATCCGCAACAGGGAGCAGGTCGGGGGCGGCGCGCTCTACGACATCGGCTGTTACGCGGTGAACACGTCGCGCTTGCTGTTCGGACGCGAGCCCGTGCGGGCGATGGTGCTCGTCGAGCGCGATCCCGAGTTCGGCACCGATCGCTTGACCTCGGGCCTGCTCGATTACGGCGGCGCGCACCTGACGTTCACGTGCAGCACGCAGGCGGTGGCCTACCAGCGCGTGAACGCGCTCGGCACCAAGGGCCGCATCGAGATCGAGATCCCGTTCAACGCGCCCGCCGACCGGCCGTGCAAGATCTTCCTCGATGACGGCTCGACGCTGAACTGCAGCTCGGCCAAGGTCACCTCGTTCCCCGTCGTCGACCAGTACCACCTGCAGAGCGAGGCGTTCTCGCGCGCCATCCGCACGGGCAGCCCGGTCGAGAATTCGATCGAGGTCGCGGTCGGCAACATGCGGGTCATCGACGCGCTGTTCCGGTCCGCCGAGAGCAGGCGCTGGGAGAAGATCTAGCGGCGCCCCGCGGCGCCGCCCTCGTCACGGCCGCGGCGGCGAGGGCACCCTCCCCCGCCCGCGGCGCCTTCGAGCATCCTGATGAGGTCAGCCGCGGGGCCGGCGCCGCCGCATCGCCAGGGCGGAGAGCCCCACGGCGAGCGCCGCGGCCCACGAGCTCGACGTGGCGCTGGCTCCGGCGACGACGCACCCGCAACCGCCGTCGGAGGCCTCCTCGTCCGGCAGGGGTCCGCCGGCCCCACCTCCCTCGCCCGACGCGTCGCCGCTGCCGGAGGAGCTGGCAGCCGTCCCTGCCGCGCCCACGCCGTTGCCGGAGGAGCTGGCCGCCGTCGCCGCCCCGCCCTCGCCGCTGCCGGAGGAGCTGGCCGCCGTCGCCGCCCCGCCCTCGCCGCTGCCAGAGGAGGTCGCCGTCTCCGCCCCGCCCGCGCCGCTGGCGGAGGAGCTGGCCGCCGTCGCCGCCCCACCCGCGCCGGCGCCGGACCCGGTGTCCTCATCGCGGGGCACATTTCCGGTGAACCCGGTCTGCCCCTCCCGTGTCAGCGACAGCACCAGCGTGCCGTCCTTCACCGTCACGTTCTGCGGGTCGAAGTCCACGCGGTTCCCGTCGAACGTCCAGTCCGCTTTGCTCCATCGCGCGCTGTCCAGGGAGTTGAAGTCGTCCTGCCACGCGAGCTCGAAGCCCCCGTTGTTGTAGCGATAATACTTGATCCAGTTGACGAACTGGTGCTGCGGGAGGACGGAATCGTCGAACGGCCCGACCCACTCGGTGGCATCCGAGGACCACGTGTTGAAGCGGAAAGACTGGGGATTCTTCAGGGCGGTCACCTGCGCCCCCGTCGACCTCTTGATCTCTCGCCCGTCGATGCTCCAGGCCACGTAGTCCGGCGTCCACTCCAGCGCGTAGGTGTGATAGCCGTCCGCGAGGGAGACGCCCGCGTCGTGCACCCCCTCCGACGTCACCCTCGTGCCCATCCCGGTGATGATGTTGGACTGCCAGCTCCGGGCGTTGTCCTTCCCGAAGACCTCGATGTCGATCTCCTCCCAGAACGCGCCGGACATCTCCGAGCCGTTCTTGTAGGTGAAGAAGGTCGACAGGATGCCGCTCCCGCGCACCATGCGCATGCGCATCTCGATGCGACCGTGAAGATAGCTCTGGGCCGAGTAAAGCTCTGCGCCCTTGTACGGCTTCGCTGCCGCGGTCGAGCTGACCGCGAGCGCCAGCGAGGCAGCGGCGAGCATCAGACCTGCGCGGACTCTCGTGAACATGATCAAACCTCCAATGATTGCACCAACCGTCAATTCGCGGCGGATCCGCTCCGCCCGGCTCCTCGGGCACGACGCCGCCGCGCGGCGACCGCGCCCAGCGCGATCAAGGCGGCGAGCGCGCCCGCGGGGGAGCTGGGCCCCGATTGGACCCGGAAGGCGCACCCGCCCTCGTCGCCGCTGGCGCCGTCAGCGGGGGTACCGCCAGCGCCGCCCGTGCCGCTCCCCGCCGTCGCTCCGCTGCCCGCCGTTGCTCCGCTGCCGGTCGTCGCTGCGCTGCTGCTGCTCGCCCCCTCGCCCGACCCGCCGCTGCCCGCCGCTCCCCCTTCACCCACGTCCGGAGCGCCCCCCGCGCCAGCGCCCCCAGCGCCGGTCGGATCCGGGGCGTCGAGCGGAGTGAACTTCCACCAGTTGACATTGAACAGGAAACCGCTCCCACCGGTGAACTTCAGGTACAGATCGTGGTTCCCTGTCGCGCCGTCGACAGCACAGGACGTGGTGGCCCAGGTCTGCCAGCCGCCGGTACCCTCAACCATGCAGGTCCCCACCAGCGTGCCCGTCGGGCCGTCGAGGCGCAGCTCGATGCTGCCGCCGCTGGTCGCCGAGGCCACTCTCGCGTCGAAGGACACCGCGCCGGTGCCGAAATCGACGCCCTTCACCTTGATGTAGTCCCCGTTCTCGATCGACCCGACGTTCATTCCCCCCTCGCCGCATACCTCGGTCTCGACCCCGGATCCCCAGGCGATGGTCTCGGCCTCCGTCATGACATACGGATTCAGGTTGCCGACGCCAGGCGGGCCCTCCTTGGTCATCTTGATCGTCGGGAATGTACCGTCGGCGTTGAACGTGAACCGCTCGACGGCCGCCGAACGGTGATAACCGCCGCCGCCCGGCAAGGCGCCGTTGTGATAGAAGAAGTAGGAGTTCCCCTTGAAGTCGATGACGCCCGCGTGATTGGTGAAGCTGCTGCCCTCCGTGGGCATGATCACCCCCCGGTAAGTCCACGGGCCGGTGGGTTTGCTGCTCGTCGAGTAGGCGATGTATTCGGAGATAGGGCCACCCGCGTACACCAGGTAGTACAGCCCATCGCGCTTGTAGAGCCACGGGCCTTCTTCGTACTTGGTCTTATGGCGACCATCGTCATTCCCGGTGCGCTGTCCGAAGCTCTCCGCCGTCATGGGCACGCGCACGACGTCTCCCTGGTAGGAGATCATGTCCTGGTTCAGCTTCACGTAGCACACGCTCGGGTTTCCCCAGTACAGATAAGCCTGGCCGTCGTCGTCGATGAACGGCGTCGGGTCGATGTCGCCGCAATCGGCCGTGATCAACGGCTTTCCCAGGGCGTCCTTGAAGGGACCGGTGGGGCTGTCCGACACGGCCACGCCGATGGTCATCCTGTTCAGCGAGCGGCTCGTGACAGGAACGTAATAGTAGAATTTCCCGTTCCTGGGGATGGCCTGGCCTGCCCACGCGTCTCCCTTTGCCCAGCTGAAATCGCTGAATTTCAGCGGTGACCCGTGATCCGTCCAGTTCACCATATCCTTGGAGGAGTACACCCTCCATTCGTTCATCGTGAACCAGTCCGTGGCGCTGTCCTCGTCATGCCCGGTATAGAGGTATACCGTGTCATCGTGGACCATGGGGGCAGGGTCAGGTGTGTAAATGGTCTGTACGACGGGATTGTCTGCCAGGGAGACCGACGGGAACGCGGTCACGCCACAGAGCAACAACGCCGCCCCGAGGAGCTCACGTTGGAGGGAGTTCGTGCTCGTCGACATTCTTAAATCCTTGCTGCTCTCCTGAAGCTCGGTCAGGCATTGTCCATGTCGCGGGTCGCTCGGCTCATGGCGCTCCGGCGCCTCTCGCCGGGGTGCTTCGCCGTGAAGGCAGCCCGCTGGGCGAGCTCGCGGACATCGCCTAGCGCGGAAGGTGGGCATCGGCGGCAGACGACGTTCGAGCTCCCCGGCCCGGCGACTCTCCGGCGAAGCGCGCCGAGCGCCGCCGCTCAACCCTCATCTCAGAGCTGCGTGAAGAAACCCCAGACCTCGCGAGGATCCCGGGTCGTCGGCTGGCCGTTGTCCTTCGGCGAGGGGGTGTGATCCCCGTCGAACGCACGCCAGCGCGTGGGGTGCCCGCTCGAGCAGCCCGTGTACGAAACGCAGCTGTGCGCGCCGCTGCCCTTGCCCGGCTCGGGCGGACCTTGCGCCGCCCAGCCGCTGTCCTTCAGCGCGACATCAATCACTGGCGATCCAGGAACTCCATCAGCCACTGCATGGCCGGCCGCATCCTGTTGTCATCATACTGGATGCCGGTGTTGTCCCGCCAGGTGGTGCCGACGATGTAGCCCCACAAGGTGATGCCCTGGACCGAGGGGTGGTTCCAGTACATCGTGAACTGCTCCTCCATGATCTGCTTCTGCCTGTTGTCGTTCGCCTCGCCGATGTCGTACTCGGTGATGTACACAGGCTTGCCCAGCGAGGCGAGCCCGTCGACGAAGCCCTTCACGGTGTTGGTGTTGATCTTGTACGCGTCGTGGGCCTGCGCGCCGATGGCGTCGACCGGGGCGCCCGCTGCGATCACCGCCCGCGCGATCTTCATGAAGTTGTTGTGGTCGTTCTGGTACTCGATGTTGTTGTAGTCATTGAGGATCAGGACCGCGTTCGGGCAGAACTCGCGGGCCCACTTGAAGGAGTTGACGATCCAGTCCCAGCCGCTGGCGCCGTCACCGCCGATGCCGTTCTTGTACGAGGGCGTGGTGTGGGGCGGCGGCTCGTTGACCACGTCGATGTACTTCGTCTTGGGGTAGCGCTCGCAGAACGACTTCATCCAGTCCCGCACGGCCGCCTGCTGCTCGTTGCCGGGGAGGCTCCCGACCCAGCTGGGCTGCTGGGAGCCCCACACGAAGACGTGGTGCTTGAAGATGATGTTGTTGTCCTGCGCGTACTTGTAGATCCTGTCGAGCTTGCTCCAGTCCTTGTTCCCGCGGCTCTTCTCGACCTCGCCCCACTTCCCCTCGTTCTCGGGCGTGATCTGGTTCCAGTAGTTCGCGAAGCCGTCGCGCACGGCGCCGCGCGTCGTGATGTTGCCGACGAACTTCCCCGTGGGCTCCGAGCCGCCGGCTCCGGTGGACGTGCTGCTCGAGGCGTCCGAACCGCCGCCGCCCTCGTTCGATCCGCCGCTGCTGGCGCTCGTCGTGCCGGCGCTCGTCGTGCCAGGGCCCGTCGTGCCGGCGCTCGTCGTGCCGGCGCTCGTCGTGCCAGGGCCCGTCGTGCCGGCGCTCGTCGTGCCGGCGCCCGTCGTGCCGGCGCCCGTCGTGGCGCTGCCGGCTCCCCCCGAGCCGCCCTCGCCACCGCTGTCGCCCCCGTCGCCGCATGCAGCGAGAGTCGCGACCCCGAGCGCGATCCACGTCGTACCGCGCAGCCATCGAGAAGAACGGTTCTTGTTCATGTTGAATTTCCGCAAGTTGAGCGATTGAAGATCGAGGTGCTTTGAGCGGCGAGCCGACAGGCGGCGGCTCGACCTCCGGAACGTCTGGACTCTTTGCTTCTTCAGGCGATGATCGGGTCGACGAGCCCGCCTTCGAGGCTCTCGTCGCCGAAGTCGTCGAGCGGGCCTCCCTGGCTGTTGGTGCATCCGACCGCCGCGCCGATCGTGTTGAGCAGCTTGTTGTTGGTGATCTTGACGTCGACGAACTGGCCGGTCTTCAGGTAGTCCGCGGCGCCGCCGGCGAGGATGTAGGGGACCTTCCGGAACCCGTGGTACTTGTCGGCGTTGTCATTGAGCCACACCGCCACGCCCTGATCGAGGAGCGTCCCCGAGCCGAGCTCGTAAGACGAGAGCCTGTCGAGCAGGTGCTTGAAGAGCCGCGCGTGGATCCGGTCGATCTGGTGGTGCAGCTCCTGCGCGCCCTCGATCGGCGGGCCCGAGGTGCCGTCGCTGTCGATGCGGTGGGAGATCTTGTGGTAGCTCTTCTGCCGCACGCCGTTGATCGTGTACTCGGTCCCGTCGTTGCCGTCGCCCACCTGGAGCGTCGCCACGCGCGTGACGCCGCACGCCATCGCGAGCGCGATGATATCCATCTGCATCCGCGTGACGGCCTCCACGTTCTCGGATCTGCCGACGTTCGGCGAGATCGCCTCCATCTCGGCGACCTGCACCTCCGGGAGCTTGCACGCGAGCGCGACCTCGATATCGCGGATGCTGTCGAAGTGGAGCTGTAGCCGCTCGCGATCGCTCTTGCTGATGTCCTTCCGGCTCATGAGCGCCTTCATCTCCCCGCGCACCAGGTCGTTGATGCTGGTGCGGCGCTCGGCCAGCGACTGCTGGACCTCGGTGTCCACGTCGGCGAGCCCGAAGAGCTTCTTGTACGCGTTGGCCGGGTTGCGCTCGGCTGCGCGCAGCTGCTTCGGCCCGCGGTACGAGAGCACCTCGTTGATGTACCCGGACATCCTGCCCGCGTAGAGCGTCAGCGGCTCGACGCCCGCCGGGTTGAGCTCGGTCGCGATGCGGTTGTCGATCGACTCGCCCATCGCGAGCGACTCGTTGCCCGCCGGCTGGTCCGACACGCGCGCGGCCGTGAGGCACTGGTTGCCGCCGCCGGAGTGGCCGCATCCGTTGGCCTTGAACGCGAAATCCACGCCGCGCAGCAGGATGAGCTTGCTCGCGTAGTCCTTGAGCTCGCTGACCGCGCGGTCGCTGTCCCGCTCCATCGACGCGGCGGTCAGCGCGCCTGTCTCGCTGGGCCAGAACATCTCGGGCTCGTCGCCGGCCGCCTGCGCCACGCCGTTCGCCTGGCGCATGAAGATCGCGAAGGGCGGCACGTCCCCCGTGCCGGCCGAGGCGCGCCGCGGCGCGAAGGTCTCCAGGAACGGGAGCGCGACCGTGACGCCGAACAGGCCTCGAAGCACACGTCGTCGGGTGATCATGGCGCCTCCGCGGGAACTCGAGCGAGGAACGGAGTGGAGGAGACGATCTCGAGGAGGAGCTCCTTGGTCGAGGAGCCGCCGCGCGACGCCTCGCCGAGCTGCTTGACGAACGCCTTGTCCTTCACGTCCGCGTCGCGGCCGTGGGCGAACTCGAGCCAGCGCTCCGCGTAGCACGCGTGCGCCTCGCTGCTCTCGGCGAGCAGCTGGCTGAACTCGATGGCATCCGCGTACTTCCGCGGCTGGCCGCCGAGCGTGTAGACGTCGGCGGAGTTGACCGGCACCCCGTTGTCGGTCGTGCGGTATTTGCCGATCGCGTCGTAGTGCTCGAAGGCGAACCCGGCGGGGTTGATGAGCAGCCCATGGCACGACGAGCCGCACGTCCCCTTGCCCGTGTGCGCCTCGACGCGCTCGCGGTTGGTCGCCTGCTCGCCCGGCGGCAGCGAGGTCGCGTCGTCGGGCGGCGGCGGCAGCGCGGCGCAGAGGATCCTGAGGTTCACGAAGACGCCGCGGTGGATCGAGTCCGGCTGCCGCGCCGTCGCCTTCGCCGCGAGGAAGCCGAGGCGCGTGAGCAGCCCCGATCGCTCGACCTCGTCGAGCTCCACCTGCTCGAGCTCGTCCGAGAAGTCGCCCTCGACGCCGTAGACCGCCGCGAGGTGGTCATTCACGAACGCCGTGCGCGAGGTGAGCAGCTCGGTGAGGCCCCCCTCCCTTTCGAAGACGACATGATCCACGAAGCGCTCCGCCTCGCGCTGCATGTCGTCGCCCATCTCGGGGACGAACTCGGGGTAGAGCGCCTTGTCCTTGTTGAGGTCGTGGTACTGCTCGTAATCGTAGAGCTGCCGGTGGAACGCGCGGACGACCTCGCGGGCGCGCGGATCCTCGAGCATCCTGTCCGTGAAGGCGCGGACGGCCTCGGGGCTCGAGAGCTCGCCCGCCTTCGCCGCCTCGAGGAGCTCGTCGGAGGGCATCGAGTTCCAGAAGAGGTACGAGAGCTTGGCCGCGATCTCGTGGCCGCTCAGCGGGATGAGCCCGCCCTTCGCCGGCCCGGCGCCGCGCTCGACCCGGTAGACGAAATGGGGTGACTGCAGGAACGCCTCGAGCGCCGCGCGCACGCCGGCCGCGAACGGCTCCTCGCCCTCGAAGAGCTCCTCGCCGCGACGGAACAGCGCGACATACGTGTCCCGCTCCTCGGCCGTGAGCGGGCGCCGGAACGCCCGCTCGCCGAACCGCTCGATGAACGCCTGCGCCCGCGCCTCCGGCTCGACCGGCAGGTCGGCGGGCACGATCCGGCCGAGCTTGTCCTCGTCGGCGGTCACCATCGCCGCGAGCTCCTCCGCGGCGCGCTGGTAATCGCTCCAGAGGCCCGGCGTCACCAGGAGCGCAGCTTCGTTGTTGTCGAACACGCCGCCGAGCGGATCGCTCGTGAAGGACGCCGAGAGGCCAGGGCGGTCGTCGAGGCGCAGGAGGTCGCGCACGGTGTTCTCCCACTGCGCGTGGCTCAGCCGCGGGAACATGCTACGCTCGGCGACCTGCGGCGCCGCCGCGCCGCCCGGCAAGGGGCCGTCGCCCTCCTCGTGGGCGCCCAGAGAGCCCGTACACCCCGCGAGCAGGAGCGCCGCGGCGCAGAGCGGCGCGCCCAGCGCGCGTCTCCAGCGTGGCAGGAGGATCATCGAAATAGACGGTGGGGTCATCGTCTCTCTCTCCTGGTGAAGCGCTGGCGACCGGGCGGCCAGTTCAGCGTGGCTCTCAACGCGACTACCATCCACAGAAGCCGTGGTGTTCACTCCGTCATCGAGCGCGGCGTCGATCTTGCCTGTCGCATGGGACCCGCAGCCGTTCAACACTGGACGATTCAAACACGATCGAAACTCGTGAGCTCGCGAACGAACGCGATCACGAGAGATCGCGCGGTCTCGAGAGGGCGACCCAACGGCCTGCGGGGCGCCGATCCGCTGCCCGCGGCGCGCACCGCCGAGCGAACGGGGCCGGTGCCGACATCCATCGAAGGACGGAGGTCTCGGTCCGCGTGACGACCCACCCAAGACGAAGCAAAAGGATACCGCTCCGAAGCAATGTGAACGATCACAAGATCGATGTCAAACCCAATCGACCCACCCGCATGGTCGCTCCGGCCCGAGCGAGGACGCTGGCATGGCCGTGGGACCGTGAGGACTGGAACTTTCCGCCAGCGACACGCATGCTGAGAGCGCCGTTGCGTACGCCGAGCGACGCCAAGACGCGCGACGAGCGCGGAGGCTGCTAGCGGTCGAAGAAGTCGAAAACGTCGGGCAGCACGAGCGGAACCATGCCTGCATGGTCCGCATCGACTTCCTTGTATGTGATCGTGTAGCCGCCAGCCATCATCCAGTCGCGCAGCGCCCGGCTGCCGGTCAGGGAAGGGGTGCCGCGGGTCCCTTCCGTCACGAAGATGGGCACGTCGAGCAGCCGGTCCCACGGATAGCCCGACTCCTGGACGAAGGGGCCGGACATGGGCGCCAGAGCCGTCCAGTAGTCCGCGTATTTGCCGCCGATGTACCAGGTGCCGCCGCTCCCCATCGAGTGTCCGGTGAGGAACATCGCGCTCCGATCGATGGGGTACTCGTGCAGCACCAGCTCCAGGACGTTGATGACGTCCTTCTCGCTGAGCTCCTGGTCGCGTTCTCGCTCGGGCGTACGCATGGCCAGGAGCTTCTCCGCCTCCTCGGGTTGCCCGAACACGGCCGGCAGCCGCAGGAAGTTGCCGTAGGCGCCCTGGTAGCCGAGCGGCGAGACCAGGAGAACGCCATGCTGGTCGGCCAGATTCACCATCTGCTTGCTGTTCTGATCCAGGTACGAGCTCTCGTCGTTCCCTGCGCCGTGCAAGAACATCACGAGGGGCAGCTTCGACGTCCCGTCCCAGCCATTCGGGACGCAGACGCGGTAGGGAACGTCGGCGCCCGCTTCTGGAAAGCGATACGTCCTGCGCTGGTCGCCTTTGGCCCGCCACTGCGGAGAGCCGGGATCGGCGACGGACTCGGCGAGCGCCCGCGCCTCGAGCACCTGGGTGCGCGGATCGAGCGTGGTCCCGAACGAGATGGTCACCGGCTCGAATTCGTCTGAACCGCCCGCCCCGCCCACCCCTGCGGCGCCGCCTTCGCCGCCGGCCGCCGTCGTCCCGCCGCTGGGCGCTTCGCCGCCCGTGCCGGCGCCCGCTTGAACTCCCGCGCTGGCCGAGGCGCCTCCAGGAGCCCCCCCGCTCGGGCCGCTGGAGGCGGCGCCCGGCCCGCTGGCGCCGCCCCCGCCTTGGCCGGTGGAGGCGGCGCCGCTGCCGGCATCATCGCTCCCGCAAGCGGCGAGCGACAGCGCGCAACCGATGCAGGCCAGTGACGAAAGGAATCGACGTGTCGTCATGCTCACTCCGGGGACGAGATCAGCCCGTTCTGGACGCGCTGCCGAGCGATCGTGGCTCTCCGAGGCCTCGTGGCGCGCGACTCGATGGCTTGTTCACGGATCGCAGAAAAATGCACTGACACCAACTAAGCTCACGTCACGAGCGAGCTGCTGGCGCCCGCAGGATCCGGCGGCACCCAGCGCGATGCCTCGAGCCGTTCCACTGGACCACCGATTCGCGCATCGCGGCTCGTGTGCCTGCGCAAATACGATGTCAGCAGCAGGCCCCCGAGGGCGCACCGTGAACGATCACATTCAGGGCGTCAAACAAAATTGACCAGCCCACGGCTCTCCTCGATCCCGAGTGTTCTGGTCGGCTTCGAGCCAGTTGCGCGACGTGGTGAGGTGCCCCACCGTCCGATGGCCCAGATCGGGGAGATGGCGGCTCGAGGCCGCCTCACCGCCGTGCGGGTCGACGGCGACCACCGCGTTCGAATCGACCGGCCTTCTCTCGACACAGCGCCCACAGGCTGATCGGAGAAGACGTGGCGGAGCACGTCCGCCGCCGACGCCTCTGTTGCGCTGCGGGGCGACTGTTACGATGCCATTGGCACCCTCGTCGCACAGGCCCTCTACTGACGCGCGGCCCGGTGCCCCGCTTGACGCGCCGCTTCGTCGGAGGAGCCACGCCGGTCCTGTCGACAGGAGTTGACATCGATGATGTGAACGATCACAATGAGCAACTTGCCGCGAGCGCGGCGAGCGAAATCCAGCGAGACGGCTTGTTTACATCAAAGTCGCGCAAGCTCGCTGAATCCCAGCTCAGCCGTCGGACTCGGATCCTTCAATCAACTGGAAACGGCCTCACGCTGCGGGCGCACCTCCTCGTGGAACGCCGCCGGTGAGGGAAAAATCGCGCCTGGGTATTCGAATGACGAACCAATCTACACTCGTTCGAGCCACATTGTTCGCGGCGTTGGCCGGCTCTTGCGCTCTCTCGGCTTGCGGAGGTGGCGCCGATGACGGCGCGAGCTCGTCAGGCGACGACCCTCACGCCGGGACGGGCGGGGCCGCCGTCTCAGGCAGCAGCAGCAGCACCACGACGGGCGGCGCCACGACCAGCGGCGGCACCACGACCGGCGAGGGCAGCGCGTCCGCGGGTGGAACGGGCGGTGAGGGAGGCACGAGCGGAACCGGCGGTTCGCCGGGAGCGGGCGGCTCGGGCGGATCGATGGGAGGCAAGGTCCCCGCGCAGCCGAGCGCGGGTTGCGACAAGGCCAATCCGCAGACGGGCAGCGCGCAGAGCCCGCTCACCGTATCGGGTCACCAGTACTACGTGAAGCTGCCGACCAACTACGACGCCGGCAAGCCGTATCCGGTGATGATCATGTTCAACCCGACGGGCAACCCGATCAGCTGGGCAGAGCAGAACGCGGGCTTCGAGGTGACCGGCCCCAAGGAAGCCTGGATCCGCGTCTACCCTCACCCGGCCAACTCCAGCTCGGGCTGGGGGGCGAACGACGTCTCCTTCTTTCAGCCGTTCTACGATCAGATCACGGACAACTTCTGCATCGACAAAGCTCGCGTGTTCGCGGCGGGCGAGAGCTCGGGCGGCGACTTCTCGAGCATCCTCGGCTGCGAGCACGCGGACAAGCTGCGCGCGGTGGGCCCGTGCGCCACCAAGAACGTACAGCAGTACCCGCTCAACGCCGACACCCGAAAGTGTACCGGGCAGGTCACGGCGGTCGTCATCCACGGAAAGCGCGACTCTGTGGTCGGGACGGACAACGGCCCGAAGACGCGCGACTTCTATACCGAGCTGAACCACTGCCAGGCGAGCACGACGCCGGTCGACGGGTACACGGACGATCTCTCGAACTGCGTCCTGGCTCAGGGCTGCGACGAGGACTATCCGGTCTACTGGTGCCAGCACGGGGACCCGAACTACCAAAACACCAATCATGGTTGGCCCGCGTTCGCGCCCAAGTTCCTCTGGAGCCTGTTCTCGACCTATTGAGAATCATGATTGGCCCGGCGGCGCCCGGTGCATGACGCCTGTCAACCAGCCGGGGGGGCGTGACGAACGACCCGCGATCACCCGAGCCCCCGGCGAGCAGAAGCTATCGAGGTGGTGTCCTTATGAGTAGATCTGTGTTTCGACTGAACGTTCTCTTCACCGTAGGCGTGGCGGCGGGGCTGGCCGCATGCGGCTCGGAGGCGGATCCCGTCGACCCCGGCGCTGGTGGCTCCTCTGGCGCATCCACGAGCGGCGGTTCCACCTCGGGAGCGACGTCGGGCGGAACGTCCAGCAGCAGCGCGAGCACGGCCGCGAGCACGGTCGCGAGCACGAGCAGCTCTGCCGGCACGGGCGGCGACTCGTCCGGCACCGGTGCCGGCGGCTCGACGGGCGCCGGAGACGGCGGCTCGACGGGCGCCGGAGACGGCGGCTCGACGGGCGCCGGAGACGGCGGCTCGACGGGCGCTGGCGACGGCGGCTCGACGGGCGCCGGCGACGGCGGAACGATGAACCCTGGCGACGGCGGCTCGGTGGGCTGCGGCAAGGCCGTGACGCGCCCCAACCCTCGCACGCAGCAGACGCTGATGGTCGGTGGGGTGACGCGCTACTACCTGATTCACGTGCCGGAGAACTACGACCCGAGCAAGCCGCTGCCGCTGGTCTTCGGTATCCACGGCCTGAACATGAACAACGTGTGGGCCGCTCACGACAACAGCGGATTCCAGCTCATCCAGGAGACCAACAACCAGGCGCTGCTCATCTACCCGCAGGGCTTGCCGGCAGACGGACAATCCAGGCCTCCGAGCACCGAATCGCAGTGGGGCACTGCAGACTCCAACTGGGGCGGTCCGCCGCCCAACGCCAATCAGGCGCGCATGACGGCCGACCTGGCGTTCTTCGATGCCATGCTGGAGCACGCCAAGACGAACTACTGCGTGGACACGAAGCGCGTCTTCGCGGTCGGGTTCAGCCAAGGTGGTTTCATGACGAACACGCTCGGCTGCCAGCGCGCCTCCGTGTTCCGCGGCCTCGCCCCGGTCGCTGGATGGGGCCCCAACGGATCCCAGCCCACGTGCAGCGACGCCAGCGCCTCGCACGCGCTGATTCAAACGCAAGGCGACACCGACGGGACCGTGACCCCCCAGCTGGGACAGGCGACCCGAGACTTCTGGCGCGGCCGGAACGGCTGCCAGGCGACCACGATGCGATCGAGCTTCGGCGACGCGTGCGTCGAGTACCAGGGCTGCAAGGAGGGCCAGCCGGTCGTGTACTGCACGCACCCCGGCGGTCACAACGTACCGTCCGGCGCGGGCGGGCGAGCCTGGCGCTTCTTCCAGTCGCTCAAGTGAGCTCCGCGAACCGTGGAGTGGACGCGGCCTCCCACAGGCCGTGGAGTGAACGCGATCTGTTCGATGCATGGATTCTCGATTTCAGATGAACAAGACAGTCACTGGATGATGGTTGCATTGTAACTGCGCTGAATAGCTGATTCGTCACCCGAGCTTGGTCCGGAGGCAATCATGACCCCACCGTCTTTTTTAATGACCGGCTTGCCACGCGGCAGGCGGGCGCTGGGCGCGGGGCTCTGCGTCACCGCGCTCCTGCTCGCGGGATGCACGGGCGCCTTGGGCGATCCGGATCCGGAGGGGAGCGGCGGCCCTCCTCCGGACGGCGGCGGCCCACCCACCGGCGGGGTGGCGCGCGGCATCGACATGCCGGGTGGGCCGCAGTACCACCGGTTCGTGCGCCTCACGAACTCGCAGTGGGCGCGCAGCGTGCAGGTGGTCCTGAACCTCGCCGCTCCTCCGTCGCTGTCCGACGGGTTCGAGAAGCCCGTCGCCGGCACGACGGACTTCACGAACAACGAGCACCTGCTGAGCGTGAACCAGCGCTCGTGGAGCGACTACCAATCGGCGGCGGAGGCGCTCGCCGAGGAGGTGACGGATTCGGAGGAGGCGCTCGCCGATGTCTACCCGGGCACGGACGCGGCCGGCTTCATCGAAGCCGTGGGGCGCCGCGCGTATCGCCGTCCGCTGACGGACGACGAGATCGCCAGGTACGAGGAGCTCTTCGAGACCGGAGCGGCGATGTCCGGCACGAAGAGCGCGTTCGCCAAGGGCGCGCAGCTCGTGATCCGGACGATGCTCCAGTCGCCGCATTTCCTCTACCGCACGGAGCTCGGCGAGGATCGCAAGCCGCTCGATGGTTACGAGATCGCGGCGAAGCTCTCGCTCTGGCTGCGCGACGCCGCGCCGAGCGACGAGCTGCTCGACAAGGCGCCCACGCTCACGACGCCGGAGGCGATCGCCGCGGTCGCCGAGACCATGCTGGAGGAGCCCACCGCGGCCGAGGGCATGCGGTACTTCCATCGCGAGCTGCTCCACTTCGATCGCTACGCCACGATCAGCAAGCTCGGCGTGCCGAACTACGACGAATCGTTGAACGCGGAGTACGAGGAGAGCGCGTACCTGTTCTTCGACAAGATCTTCACCGAGGGTCTCGGCGTGAAGGAGATCCTCACGTCCACCAAGGGCTTCGTGGGGCCGGGGATGGCGAGCCTCTACGGCCTTTCGCCGAGCGGGAGCCGCGTCGTGGAGCGAGACCTCGGTCCTGATCGCGTCGGCTTCTTCTCGCAGCTCCCTTACCTGACGCTGAACGCCCTGAACGATGAGTCGGACTCGATCCACCGCGGCGCCAACATCAACTTCGACGTGCTGTGCGCGCCGCTCGGCGCGCCGGCCCCCGACATTCCGCCCGTCCCGCCCCTCGAGCCCGGGCAGACGAACCGTCAACGCATCACGCGGCTCACCTCCGCCTGCGGCGGCGCGTGCCACAACCAGCTCATCAACCCCGTCGGCTTCGCCTTCGAGCACTTCGACGGCATGGGGCAATATCGGGACGAGGAGAACGGAGGCTTGCCGATCGACAGCAGCGGTGTCTACACGTTCTCCGAAGGGGCCAAGTCGTTCGCGGACGCCGGCGAGCTGATGCGCCACATGGCGGAGGGCGAGCAGGCTCACCTCTGCTACGCCAAGAAGCTCGCGAGCTTCGCGCTCCAGCGCGACGTCGTCCCGTCGGACTTGCCGCTCGTCGAGACGCTCGCCGAGGTGAGCCGCGGCGCCAGCGGCTCGGTGAAAGAGATGATGCTCGAGCTCGTGAAGAAGGAAGCATTCCGGACTCGCATGGGAGGTACGCTGTGAACCCCAAGATCGCAATGAACCTCGCTCCTCCGAACGCAGCGCACCGGCGCGGCATGAATCGGCGCGCGTTCCTGCGCGCGGGCGGCGTCGCCATCGCCCTTCCGTTCCTCGAGGGTCTGCCGTCGCGCTCCGCCTGGGCCGCGGACAGCACGCCCGTGTTCAGCCTCTACATCGTGGCGGCGTGCGGCGTGGTGGGTAAGCGGTTCTTCCCGGACGAGACGGGTCAGCTCACGACCGACGGGCTCGCCGCCATGACGGACAAGGCGACGCACGTGCTCGCGCCTCACGCCCCGGACCTGCTGTTCATCCGCGGCATCAACTTCCCGATGGGAGGGCCCACCAACTGCGGCCACGCGCAGGGCCTGTGTCAGGCGCTCACCGCGCGCCCGGCGCAGGGCGGCGGCAGGACCGCAGCCTCGACCGGCGTGTCCGCGGACGTGGTCGTCGCCCAGCTGGTGAACGAGGGCGGCGCCGAGCCGCTCACGCTTTACGCCGGCAACCGCAAGAACGGGTACATCGCCGAGCGCATCTCTTTCAAGGGCAGCGGCTCCGGACAGGTGCGTTCCGCGGACGACAACCCGTACACGCTCTATTCCAAGCTCGTCGGCCTGACGAGCAGCGGCGGCGGTAGTAGCAGCGGCGGGCAGGTCGCCGAGGAGCTCATCCGCAGCCGCAAGAGCGCGAACGACTTCGTGCGCGAGGAGCTGAACAGCCTGATGCGGATGTCGGCGCTGAGCTCCGCCGACAAGCAGCGCCTCGAGCAACATTTCGCCGCCATCCGCGACGCCGAGGTCACGATGGGCGAGATGGCCGGGGCCTGCAGCCAGGCCGGCCTCTCGACGTCGGAGCTCGAGGCGCTCGAGGGCGGCTTCGCGTTCAAGACGGACGGCATGATAGAAGACGTCGCGAAGCTCCATCTCGAGCTCGTGGCGCTGGCGTTCGCCTGCAACTTCAACCGCGTGGCGACGCTGCAGCACGGCGACGGCACGGATCAGACGAAGTATGCGGTGCCGGCGAACGAGAAGCTCGGGTGGCCCTTCCACCACATCAGCCACCGTGTGCAGTCGGACGCCTCTTCGGGCAGCAACCCGACGGCCGAGCAAGCGCACGCCGAGATCGACGTGCTCCGCATGCAGACGCTGCTCCACGGCCTCGATCAGTTCAAGGCGCGCGGCCTGTTCGACAAGTCCATCATCCTGTGGACGAACCACGTGTCGGACGGCCCGTCGCACAGCTTCCGCGACGTTCCGACGATCATCGCCGGGAGCGGCGGCGGCTACCTGAAGCAGGGTGCTTTCATCGACGCCGAAGACGCCACGAACAACCGGCTCTTCAACGGCCTCATCGCCGCCGCCGTTCGGGACAAGACCGAGTGGACGGAGAACTTCGGCGAGGGCAAGGGCTCCGGGCCCATCGACGGCATGCTCGCCTGAGCGGCATCGTCGGCGGTGCGCCTCCCTGGATTCGGCACCAGAACTGCGAACGCTCAACTCGACTCCGGGAGACACCCGTGAGCAGACGAAGAAGCACGTCGTGAGCGTGGCGATCGCACGAGAGGAGATCTTGATGCAAGCAGTGACGCGAGTAACGGCAGCGGCCATCGCCGTCATCCTGTTCGGCTGCGGTGCTGACGACGCGCTGCCCTCGGGGACCGGTGGCACCCCGGCGGGCTCGAGCGGAGCTGCCGGCTCTGCCGGCGCTGCGACCACAGGCGCTGCGTCCGCGGGCAGCGGCGGCGGCGGCGTGAGCGCGACCAGTGGCACGGCGGGTGGGGGCGCCTCCGACGGAGCGGCGGGCGGCTCCAGCGGAGCGACGGGCAACGGTGGCGCGGGTGGCGCGGGTGGCGCGGGGGCGGGCACGGGTGGCGCGGGGGCGGGCACGGGTGGCGCGGGGGCGGGCGCGGGTGGCGCGGCGACGTGTGACCCCGCGGACGAGACCCCCGATCCGACGGCGGTCAACGTGAGAGCCATGGGGGCCGCGTTTACCGGCTCACACGAGGTCGTGGTCGAGAAGGACCCTGGTCTGTCTGGCCGCACGATTTACAGGCCGAAGGACCTGGGCGGCGCCGAGAGGTACCCGATCGTTGCCTGGGGAGAGGGCGCCTGTTCCTTGAACGGCACCACCAACCCAGATTTTCTGGGCGAGCTCGCGTCGCACGGGTACCTGGTGATCTCCGATGGCGAACCGAACGGCTCCGGCTCGAGGCCCATGGTCGAAGACTACAAGGCCATGGGAAAGCCCCTGATCGACTCCGTGGAGTGGGCCATCAAGGAGAACGGGCGAGCGTGCAGCCAGTACTACCAGCGCCTGGCTGCCGACAAGATCGCGGTCATGGGTTGGTCCTGCGGCGGACTGATGGCCGAGGGTGCTGCCGGCGACCCGCGCGTGACGACCGCAGTGATCTGGAGCAGCGGGATGATCAATCCCGATCAGAAGATCCTCGACGCGCTCCACGCGCCGATCGCGTTCATCCTCGGCGGCCCCGATGACGTCGCTTACCCGAACGGGACCCGGGACTACCGGAACACCCGCGACGTGCCCGCCGTCCTTGCGAGCACCAACGTGGGCCACGGCGGCACCTACGGCCAGGACAACGGCGGAGTCTTCGGCAGGGTCGGCGTCGCCTGGCTGGGCTGGCAGCTGAAGGGTGACATGGGCGCGACCGGCAAGGGCATGTTCGTCGGCGCGAATTGCGGCCTGTGCACCGACCGGGCATGGACCATCGAGTCGAAGAACATGGACTGACGTGCGGCGCGCGACCGGCGCTCCTCGCGAGTGGGAGCCAGGAGCCCCCGCGGACGCGGAGGACGCGGAGCTGGAAGGCGCGCCGCCCGCCCCCCGCTCCGCGCGCGCCGCCGATGGGGACGCGGCCTCACCTGGCCCGGCGCCGACCGAGCGGACACATCCATTTCCTGCACTTCGTCGAGCGGATGAGCGCAACCCCCCGTGCGCATGACGAGCCCAGTCCTGGGCCAAGCCGAAGCGGCGGCCCAGGAGAACGTGAGCGCTCACACACTTGAGTGCAAGCCCGATCGGCTGCACGCGTCTTGACGCGATCCGGCGGCTCGACGATAGGGCCGGCGCGGTGGCGCAGGCGCTCGTCACTGGGCCATCGCCGCCGCGGGGGGACGACAGGCGCGCCTCGCGGCGGGCCTTGTCGACTTTCCGGCGAGATCGACTTGCGGAACCGTTAGACTACGGGCGGCGCGCTCGCGGATCGGCGCGCGGAGGAGCGAGCATGGGTCGCGACAGGGGCGAGCGGACATCCGGACCGTTCGGAGGCGCGGACGCGGATGGGGTGTCCGGAGGGGACCACGACTCGGCAGCAGGGAGCACGGCGGGCGGGCCCTGCCAGCTCGACGGGGGCCCCGCGCCGGGCGGGGTGTCCGCGCGCATCGATGGCGAGATTGACTACAAGGCAGAGTGCTGGGCGCTGCGCGCGCGGGTCGAGGAGCTGGAGAATGAGCTGGCCAGTCGGCGCGGCGAGCTCGGGCGCGAGAGAGGGTTGGTCAGCGCGGCGGCGGCGTACCTCGACGCTCCGTTCGCTCTGGGCGCCACGCAAGTGCCGGCGCTGATCCGCTGGCGCCTGGATGGCACCGTGACGCTCTGGAACCACGCCGCGGGGTACCTCTTCGGCTGGAGCGAGGGCGAGGCCGTGGGCCGCCGGCTCTCCGAGCTCGTTGCCGCGGATCCGGTGTCGCCCCAGGAGGCGGAGGCGTTCAACCACGATCCTGGCGAGAGCCTCTTCGCGACGACCACGAGCGCGGGCAGGACGAGAGAGGGAAACGAGATCACCTGCCGGTGGACCTACGCCGTGCTGCGCGACGAGCGAGGCGACGTCCGAGAGATCGCGGCCATCGTGGATGAAGGCGACGATCCGCGGCAGAGGGAGCGCCTGCTGCACGAACGCTATCGGATGCTCCTGCAGCTCGTGGACAACTCGCCGAATGTGATGTTCATCAAGGACGCGGAGGGGCGCTACGTGTTCGTCAACCGCCATTACGCGCGGGCCCTCGGGCGGCACGCCATCGAGTTCCTCGGCAAGGACGAGCATGAGTTCGGCGCCACGCCTCCCGGCGTCGCCGACCGGATCGTGACGAAGGAACGGGAGGTGTTCGCGAGCGGCCAGGCCATGCGGTACCAGGAGGTCCTGGACTACGGCAGCCAGAATTTCTACTTCTTCACGGTCAAGTTCCCGGTTCGCAACGAGCGCGGCGAGCTGGTCGGCATCGGCGGCGTCGTGAGAGAGGACACCGACCTGAGGCGCGCGGAGGCGGAGCGGGCCGCGCTGCAGGAGCAGATCATCGCCGCGCAGCAGGACGCGCTCCGGGAGCTGTCGACGCCGCTCATCCCGCTCGCCGACGGCGTCCTGGCCATGCCGCTCGTCGGGACGGTGGACGGCGCGCGCGCGGGGCAGATCATGGAGACGCTGCTCACCGGGATCGGCAGCCAGCGCGCCCACACCGCGATCCTGGACATCACCGGCGTTCGCGCGGTCGACACGCTCGTCGCCGATGCGCTGACGCGGACCGCGCGCGCCGCCCAGATGCTCGGCGCGCGCGTGGTGCTCACGGGCATCCGCCCCGAGGTGGCGCGCGCCCTGATCGAGCTCGGCGCGGACCTCACCGGCATCGTCACGATGGGCACCTTGCAGAGCGGCATCGCGTACGCGCTCCGGCCCACGGAGCGCCCGCGCGTCGCCCGGTGAAGCGCGCCACGGCTGCATCCTAAAGAGACCGAGACCCCTCCCCCGCGCGGCGACTGGAGCGCGCGACCCGGCTACGAGCTCGCCCCGACGCTCGCGAACGCGCCGGTCCATTTTCTTTGACACCAGCAGTGTGAACGCTCACAGTGCGCCTTGGGGTTTCCTTTCGCGTTGCCCTGAACAGGCCGTCGTTCGCGCCGGCCCTTCGTCCCTGGGCTCGGGCTCGCCCTCTGCGCCGATTCCATTCGCCTGGTCGTCGCGGACGCGAGCAACGGCGAGGTCGCGAGGGCGTCGCGTGTCGTTTCGGCGGCTCTCGGTCGATCATCCCGACGGCGCAGCGGAGCTCGCATCCTGCGGCTCTCCGCTTCGGCGTGCGTGGGACGGAGGAATGCGATGCGTATGGTTCAAGAGAATGGTTCGCTGTGTGGGTCGCGCGAGCGGAACGATGCGGAGATCCGGAGACCGCGCCGCTCGACGTGGGCCACGCTGGTGGGGACTGCCGCGCTGGTGGCGATGTTCAGCGGGTGTTCCGATGATCCGGAAGGAGCGACGTCGACCAGCTCCGGAGCCGGCGCAAGCGCTACGACGGGCGCGACCAGCGAGGGGGTGACGAGCGGCGGCGTGACCAGCGGGAGCGCTGGAGGGGGAGTCGCCACGAGCGGCTCGACAGGCTCGGGCGGCAGTGACGGCGGCGGCACCGGGGGCGCCGGCGAAGCGGGCTCGGGTGGCATGGGCGGCGCATCCGACGGTGTCGGAGGTACCACGGGCGACGGAGGTGCCGCAGGGGGCAGCGCTGGCGCGGGCGGCGGCCCGTCATTCCAGCCCTGCCCGGCGAGCGGCTCCTGTAAGATCATGCCCTTCGGCGATTCAATCACGCAGGGTTTCAACGTCGCCGGCGGCTACCGCGCCCCGCTGTTCCACCTCGCGCTCGAAGCGAACCGCGACATCACCTTCGTCGGTTCCGCCAGTGATTACAGCGTGCCCATGGTGGACGGAGTGACGTTCCCGAGGAACCACGAGGGTCACGGCGGCTGGACGATCGAGGGCAACAACGGCATCGCGCAGCTCGTGGGCACCAGCATTCCGAATTACAAGCCCAACATCATTACGTTGATGATCGGAACGAACGACATCAACGGTAACATCAACCTTGCGGACGCACCGAATCGCCTGGGCAAGCTGCTCGACTCGATTTTCATGCGTGATCCGAACATCCTCGTGGTGCTCGCGCAGATCGTGCCGACGAGAACGGACGGCACGAACAACGCCATCAAGGCCTACAACGCGGCCATGCCCGACCTGGTTTCGACGCGCGTCAGCAAGGGGCAGCACATCGTGCTGGTGGACATGTACACAGCGTTCACCAACGACACGAACTACAGGCAGTCCCTCCTCGGCGACAATCTCCACCCGAACCAGGCAGGGTATAACCGCATGGCCGAGGTTTGGTTCCAGGCGTTGAGTCCGTACCTCCGCTGAAATCGAAAGGCGAACGCACACCGGATTTCCGACAGCGGAGCTCCCGGACAGGATACACCCGAACGAGGCCGGCTACGTGCGCATGGCGAACGTCTGGTACGGGGCGATCGGCGACCTCTTGCGGTGAAGCGGCGTCTCGGTCGCGCCTTCTCCGTGCGACCCGCCTGCTCGCGCCGTGTGACGGCGCCAGCCCCTACATCAAGGAGCGCCGACCGGCGTCGTTGATACCGCTCCGGCCGGCGTTCCGCCCCTGCGACGGCTACGTCAGGTTCGTGAGCGGCCCGGTGCAGAATTTCGGGTCGCCGAACGTGTTCCGGCTGTCGCCGAACAGGTTCAAGATCGAGACGAGCAGGTTGTTGTGCGGGAGGTTGGGGTAGCGGACCCAGCGTCCAGTGCGCAGGCCTCCGCCGCCGCCGGCCAGCAAGAACGGCATGTTCGACTTGTTGTGGCTCGGCGGATCCGAGAGCTCGGACCCGAAGAAGACGACGCTCTCGTCGAGCAGCGAGTGTCCACCCATGTCGACCTTCGCCATCTCCTGCAAGAGATAGAGGTGCTGCTTCGAATACCAGTTGCAGATGAGCTCGCACTCGTTTGGCCTGAAGCCGCCGTCGTGCTGGTAGAAATGGTGGTGCTCGCTCAGGTTGAGCCAGGGGAAGGTGTGCTTCGCCTCGGTGTCGCTCCACTGCAGCGTGCCGACCGCGGTGATGTCGCAGGCGAGCGACATCACCATCATGTCCATCATCAGCTTGCCGACCTTCGGGATCGCCGCGTCGGTCGAGGTGTCCTTGACCTTGCCGTCGTTGTCCGCGCTGAGCCCCGTGCGCGGGTTGTAGTCGGACGTGTCGACCTTCGCCGGCGCCTTGCACGCGCTCGTCTCGACCGGCGGCGCGCTGTCGAGGCTCTTCTCGATCTCGCGGATCTTCGTCAGGTGCTGATCGATCTTCTGCTTGTCGGCGGCGCCGAGCCGATTGGACAGGGCGGAGTAGCGCCCGTCGAGGAAATCGAGGATCGATTTCTTTCGCGCGAGTCGGCGGGCGGCGTCGTTGCCGGCGCTGGGATCCAGCGTGCCGAAGAGATCGGTGAAGATCTCCGTCGGATCGAGGCGCGGCGAGATCGGCCTGAACGGCGCGGCGCTCTCGAAATTCGCGGAGTTCATCGGTGACAGCAGGCCGTGGGACTTGCCCGTCGCCCAGCGCACCGCGATCTCGATGCTCGCCTTCGCCTTCTGACCGGCGGAGATCCGGGAGGCGATCACCTGATCGACGGACGGTCCGCCCGCGTAGCCGCCGTTCGGGGCCTGGGTCGTGCCCGAGAGCCAGGCGATGATCCCGGCCTGGTGCTGCTCACCGACCGCGCTCTTCATGTCGAGGCCGTCGACGACGATCAGCTTGTCCTGCACCGGCGCGAGCGGCGACAGGATGGGCCCCAGGGTGAAGTTCGTCTCGGTGCCGGTCGGCCGCCAGCGGTTGATCACGGTCCCGCCCGGCGTGTAGACGCCGAGGAAACGCTTGGCGGGGGTGGCTTGCGCGCTCGCCGTGCGTTCGGGGCCCATGATCTCCAGCCAGGGGAGCGCGATGGCGATGGCGCCAGCGCCGCGCAGCACGGCACGTCGGCTCAAACGAAAGTTCGACATAACCATCACTCCTCCTGGGCAGCCATGTAGTGGAAGGCATCCGTCTGCGTGAGCTCGATCAGGAGCTGCTTTACATTGTATCCGGACGCCTTGAAGGCGTCCGTGACAGCCTTCTTGGTGCAAGCGTCCCCGGCGCGAAGCGTGAGACCATAGCCGTACTCGGCCCAGTGCGTCGCGAAGCAGTTCTGCACCGCCTCGGTCTGGGCGAGCCCCTGCACCAGCTCGATCGGCCCGTTCACCTTGATGTCCGTGCCCGGGACCCCGCCGCTCGCGTCGATCGGGACGTCGTTCTCCGTCGTGCGGAACAGCCCGACCGCGTCGTAGTTCTCGAGCGCGAACCCGACCGGATCCATGAACTGGTGGCAGCCCGCGCAGACCGGATCCTTGCTGTGCTGGCTGAAGCGATCCCGCGCCGTCGCGCCGGTGTACGGATCCGGCGGCTTCACCCTCTCCAGGATGTCGCCGGTGGGGAGCGGGATCTTCTGGCACATCAGCTTGTCGAGCACGAACGCGCCGCGGACCACGGGGTTCGTGTTGTTCGAGTGCGTCGTCCCGGCCATCATACCGGCCTGGGTGAGGAGCCCGAGGCGCTGGGTCGTGTCGAGCTGCACCTTCTGGAAGTCGTCGCCCGTCACGCCGGAGACGCCGTAGAACGCCGCGAGAGGTCCGTTCATGAACGTGTACGGGGCCGTCAAGACGGACGCCCAGGTGCCGTTCTGCTCGAAGATCTCGTGCTCGAGCAATCGCTGCGTCTCTTCGTGCATGAGCGAGCCGATCGTCCGCGAGAAGGTCGGGAACGACTCCGCGTTTCGCTCGAGATCCGCGAGGCTGCTGATGGGGAGCAGGTTGTCGAAGAAGTACCGGACGGTGACCCGGGACCGAGGATCCTCGAGCATGCGCTCGGCATGAGCGCGCACGCCCTCCTTGGTCGAGAGCTCGCCCGCCTGCGCCGCCACGCGCAGGTCCTCGTCGGGCATCGTGCCCCAGAGCAGGTACGATAGGCGCGTCGCCATCTCGTCGCCCGTGGGCCGGCGGAGCTCGGGGCGCTCCGGGTCGGGTGTGCCATACTCGATGCGGTAGAGAAAATCCGGCGATTGAAGCAGCCCCTCGATCACCGTCGCGATGCCGGCGTCGAACGTGGCGTCCGTCCGGCCGGCGCTGTACAGCGCGAGGAGCTCGTCCGCCTCGCCGGCGGCGAGCGGCCTTCGATACGCGAGCGGCGCGAGTCGCTCGATGATCGTGCGGGCGCACGCCTGCTCGCCCTCCGCCGTCACGCTGCGCGCGCAAGGGTCGAGCTTCGCGAGCGCCTCCGGGGTGGCGGTCGCGCGCTTGGCGATGCCCTCCGCGACGGTGCCCAGCTGCTCGGCGAGCAGGCTCGAGACCGACAGCGTGTCCGCGTCATTGCCGAAGCCGTTCCCGACATCCTCGCTCGGAAGTGAAACGGCCGGCTCTGTCGTGTCGCCCAGGAGGTCGCGGACGGTCTTGTTGTATTCGAAGCGCGTCAACCGCCGCAGCGGCGCTCGCCCGGGGTACACCGCGCCGTCCTCGCAAGCGGCCGGGTCCGTCGGGCCCGTGCCCGTCGAGGTGGGCGGCGGGTCGTTCGGTGTGGAATCGGAATCGTCGGAGCGAAACCCGCCCAGGTCTCCCGTGCAGCCGCTGGCCACGATCAACGCGATCGAGACAGCTGACCGAGAGCCCAGGAGAGGACGCGCCTTCTCATGATCTGAGGGCCTAACCATGTTCTCTCTCCTCGCCCGCTGTGGGCACGCTAAAGTGGAGCGCAGGCGGGATCTGGTGTTTACCCTCGCCCGTGTCGCGACAGCTCGTGGCCAGTTCGGCCTGAAGATATTTCTACTACCTGCCGAGAAAATCCATCAACCACTCCATGGCGGGGCGCGGCTGGCCGTCCCTGATGAGGCCCGACTCCCTCACCCACGTCGTGCCATGGGCGTAGCCCCGGAGCGTGATGCCTTTGACGTTCTCGGGGTTCCAGAACATCGGGAACTGCTCCTCCATCACCCGCCTCTGCCTCTCGTCATCAAAGCCATGTGGCCTCCTGTCGGAATGGTAAGGAAACGACTCACAAGGCAGACATCATCGACGACGATGACACGATGTATGTGGCCTGCGGTGACACGACCATCGAGGTAGCTACGCTCGCGCGGACCACACCCTGCGCACCGACGCTACCGGTGAACAGCATTCATGATTTTTCACGACAATCGTGGAACAACCGAGGTCTGTCGCGTTTTCCGGTGATTCACTCCTGGCGAAACGCTGATCACCATCGTTCGACGATCATCTGCGCAACGACCGAACGTAACCGGCGCCTGGAACGACCCGAGGCCCGACCACGAAGCCCGCAATGCGCATGGCGACCCACCCAGAGCAAAGCGAAAGGATACCTCTGCAATGTGAACGCTCACATCCCGGATGTCAACGCCTATCGACCGTCCCGCGCGCGTCCGCCAACCCGAGGGAGGACAAGGCCGATGGCGCTCCTCCGGAGCGCCGCGTCAACAGGAGCAGCCGCCGTACCACGGTCGTGCAGCTGAACGAGATCATGGTGTTGAGCGCATACCCAGGTTCCGGGCTCCCCCGCGGACGCCGGAACCGCAGCAGCGGGCTCAGCCGCGCGAGGGCTGCCGCTGTTCCAGGAGCCCGCCCGACTCCCCCTCGCCCACCGGCCCCGCCGCGCGCATCGACTGCAAGGCAGCGATGATCTCCTCCGTGACGCACGGCCCGCCCGAGACGTAGGACGGCGCGAGCGGCTTCAGCGGCGGCGGGAGCACCTCGGCGACCCGCGCGCCGATGGCGTCGCGCGACGCCGCGTGCCCCTCCTCCCCGGCCGCGGCCCGGAGCGCCTGCGCGAAATCGGCCGCCGTGGGCCAGCGCGCGTCGCGATCGCGCTCGATCGCCCGCGCGACAGCGGCCGTGACGGCCTGGCCCACGCCCTCGCGCTCGCTCGAGAGCGGCGGCACCTCGCGCTCCAGGACGGCATGGAGGGTCGAGACCATGTTGCCGCCGGCGAACAGCCGCCTGCCCGCCAGCACCTCCCACGCCACGACCCCGAGAGAGAACACGTCCGAGCGCCGATCCAGCGGCCTCGCGTTCGCCTGCTCCGGCGAGAAATAGCTCAGCTTCCCCTTCACCATCCCGGTCTTCGTCCGCGTCGTGCGGCGCAGGGCATACGCGAGCCCGAGATCGCAGATGGACGCCCGGCCGTCGACGCCGACAAGGATGTTGGATGGCGAGATGTCCCGGTGGATCACCTGGAGCAGCTCCCCCGAGCTGTCGCGCGCCTCGTGCGCCGCGTGCAGCCCCTCGGCGGCCTGCGCGATGAGCTCGATCGCGTCGCCGACCCCGAGCGCCTCGGGACCCCGGGTGAGGTGCTTGAGGGTGACCCCCACGACGAGCTCCATGACGATGTACGGCGCGCCCTCGTCGAGACCGTAACCGAGGACAGGAACGAAATGGGGGCTCGCGACGCGCGACGCGATGCCCGCCTCGTCGAAGAGCATGCACGCATAGCTCGACTCGTAGCGCAGATCGGCCCGGATCCGCTTCACCGCCACGAGCGACTCGCGCTCCGGACCCGCGCCGCCCGCCCCCGCCGCGCCGCCCGCGTCCCCTCCGCCTGCAGCGCAGGCGCGACGCGCGATGAAGACCTCGGCCGAGCCGCCCCTGGCCAGCTGTACCAGCAGCTCGTAAGGACCGACGGCGCCCAGGTCAGAAGAATCCATGCTCACTGCTCCGGGCGGCGGGTTATCACGTCAATGGTTGTTCATCAACCTTGGCCCCCTTGCGCTTCGTTCCGTTCACGCTCTGATTTGCGCTCCGGGGGGCGCCCCTGTCCTCCCCCTCCTCCGCCGCCGCGATCCTGCGCAGGGCCGCGGGCGACGAGGCCCTCGCCGTCCGTGGGGGCGTCGCCGCCGCGCTCGGCGTGCTCGGCCAGCACCCGCTCGTCGGTCTCGCCCACCGAGCGCAGCCAGCGCGCCGCAGCCCGGTGGCCGGCGGTGCGATCGCCGTCCGTGAGCATCCCGTAGGCGGCGTCGCGCACGAGGGCGTGACGGAACGTGAGCTCGTCGTGCCCCGGGTAGCGCGACACGCCGCGCCGGGCGACGAGCTCCTCCGAGAGCAGGCTCTTGAGCCAGCGATCGAGCGACTCGGCCGAGGTGCCGGCGCCGAGCAGCTGCCGCACGCCGTCCGGCCAGAAGCTGCCGCCGAACAGGCTCGCCGCCCGCAGCGTGCGCCGCGCCTCGGCGGGCAGCGCCTCGATGCGCGCGTGCATCAGGGCCACGACCGTGGGCGGCATGTCGCTCCGGCCCTCCGCGCGCGCGCGCATGAGCTCCTCGAGGAAGAAGGGGTGGCCGTCGGCGTGCTCGACGAGCCGCGCCACCTCGGGCAGCGCGAGCTCCTCGCCGAACACGCTGCGGACGAGCCGCTCGGCCGCGCGCTGGCTGAGCGCGCCGAGCTTGATGTGCTGCACGCCGCGCGAGCCCCAGAGGCCGGGGAACGTCTCCATCACGCTGTGGCGCGCGAAGCCGAGCACGAGGAGCGGGCGATCCGAGAGCGCCTGGAGCGCCTCGTCCAGCACCGAGACCGAGGCGTGATCGCTCCAGTGCATGTCCTCGAGCACCACGACGACCGGCCCCTCGCCCGAGCGCGCGGCGAGCCACTCGAGCACGGCGCGGCGGGCCTGATCGCCCATGGCGACCGCGTCCCCGCGGGCGGCGCGCAGCTCGGCTTCGGGGTCGTCGAACGGCGTGCCCGCGATCTCGCCGAGGTACCAGGCGACGCGCGGGGCGTCGTCGACCGGCGCGGGCAGGGCCCGCGCGACGTGCTCGCGGATCTTGGCGCGGCGCGCCTCGAGCGCCTCGCCGGGCAGGCAGCCGGCGGCCGCGAGGACGATCTCGCCCAGCATGCCGAACGGCGCGCCCGCGCCGAGGGGGTCGCCCCGCGCCACGTAGACCGACGCGCGCGCGTCGCGCTCGCGCACGGCGCGGATGAGCTCGCAGCGGAGGCGCGTCTTGCCGATGCCGGCCTCGCCGAGGACGAGCGCGGCGCGCGCGACGGGCTCGTCGGCGCTCTGCTCGAAGAGGCCGCGCAGCGTCGCGAGCTCGCGGTCGCGCCCGACGAACGAGGTGACGCGGCCGAAGAGCGTGCGCTCGGGCTCGGTGCCGTCGCGCTCGCCCTTCAGCAGGAACGAGGGGCCGTCGCCGATCACCTCGAAGCGCGGCGCCGCGAGGCCCGCGGTGACCTCGTCGATGCGCACGTCGCCCTCGGCCTCGCGGAGGCGGGCGACCGCGCGGTCGATCACGTCGCCCGCGGGCAGGCGCTCGCCCACCTGCGCGCGGCCCGTGGCGAGCGCGACCGGGCGCCCGGGCAGGCGCGCCTTCAGCGCGAGCGCGCACTGCGCGGCGCGCGCCGCGAGGTCGAAGACGGCCATCGTGCCGGCGCCGCCGCGGCCGGAGAACACCTCGTCGGTCTGCGAGGACAGGAGCACCATGCGCGTGCCGCCCGGGAGCCGCACGCGCTCGCCGCCGAACGCCTCGGCGAGGTCCGCGACGATCCGCTCGACGCCGCGATCGCTCGCCGGCTCCGGGTCGGCGGCGCCCAGATCGACGAGGACGACGCTGACGAGCCGCCGCTCGTCGTCCGTGACCGACGCCGGCGCGCCGTCCGCGCCCGCGCTGGACGCGCGCGCGAGCAGGGCGCGCGCGTCCGCGAGCGCGGCCGCCGCCGCGCGGCCGTCCGCGGGGCGCGCCGCCGGGTCCTTCGCCAGGAGGCGCGCGGCGAGCTCGTCGAGGAAGGGCGGCACGTCCGGGCGCCGCTCGACGAGGCGCGGCGCCTCCTCGAGGAGGATGCGGCACACCTCGGCGAGCGGGTCGTCGGCCGCGAAGGGGCGCTGCCCGGCGAGGCACTCGAAGAGCAGGACGCCGAGCCCGAAGACGTCCGCGCGCGCGTCGACCTCGACGTCGCCGCGCGCCTGCTCGGGCGCGACGTAGCCGAGCGAGCCGACCAGCGAGCTGGCCTCCGTGACGAGCGAGGTCGACGCCGCCGCCCGGGCGACGCCGAAGTCGAGCAGGACCACGCCGTCGACCCTGCCGTCGCGCAGGAGCACGTTGCTCGGCTTGAGATCGCGGTGCGTGATCCCGATCGCGTGGATGGCGGCGAGCGCCTCCGCGATCTGGTGCGCGACGAGCAGCGCGTCGGCCACGGGGAGCGCCCCCTCCTGGAGGCGCGCGTCGAGCGTGACGCCCTCGAGCCACTCCATCGCGAGCCACAGGGCGCCGTCGTCGCCCGTGCCGTGCGCGATGTGGTGCACGATGAGCGGGTGCTGCACGGCCTCGAGCATGCGCGCCTCGCGCCGGAAGCGGGCGGCGAGCTCCGGGGGCGCGACCTTGAGCGCGACGGGGCTCCCGGTCAGCTGATCGATCGCCCGGTAGACCGTGCCCATCCCGCCGGCGCCGGCAAGGCGGTGCACCTCGAACCGGCCTGCGACCAGCGTGCCCTCGCGCATGGCGCCAGCTTATCCGAGAGCTCCCGTCAGGTGCGCGGCGCGAGCGCTCGGTGGTGACGGTCCAGGGTGTTTGTTGTACGCTGTGCGCGCCGACACGCGCCGACACCCAGAGGGCCGCGCCGCCCGCACAGGACGCCCCCTCAGGACCGTCGGCTTGGCCGATCGAAGAGGGACCCCCGATGAACCCCGGACAGCAGGTGACGAGCACGCTCAGGCTGGCGCGCGAGCTCGGGAAGGGGGCGATGGGGAGCGTGTGGGTGGCCGACCACCTCGCGCTCGGGACGCAGGTGGCGGTGAAGTTCATGGCGCCGGCCTACGCGGACCAGACCGGCTTCGTGGAGCGCTTCCGGCGGGAGGCGATGGCGGCCGCGCAGATCAAGAGCCCGCACGTCGCGCAGGTCTTCGATCACGGCGTCACGCCGGACGGGGTGCCGTTCATCGTGATGGAGCTGCTCGAGGGCGAGGACCTCAAGAGCCGCATGCAGCGGCTGGGCGCGCTGCCGCCCGTCGAGGTCACGGCGATCGTGTCGCAGACCGCCAAGGCGCTCGGCCGGGCGCACCAGGTCGGGATCGTCCACCGCGACATCAAGCCGGACAACATCTTCCTGCTCGACGTCGAGGGCGAGCTGTTCGTGAAGGTGCTCGATTTCGGGGTGGCCAAGCGGGTCCAGGGCGAGCTCGGCATGACGTCGACCGGGAGCGTGCTGGGCACGCCGCTCTACATGAGCCCCGAGCAGCTGCTCAGCGCGAAGCACGTCGACTTCCGCGCGGATCTCTGGGGGCTCGCGGTGGTCGCCTACCACGCGCTCACCGAGCAGGTCCCGTTCCGGGGCGAGACGCTGGGCGCGCTGTCGGTGGTGCTGCACACCGGGATCTTCACGCCGCCGAGCGAGGTGAGGCCGGAGCTCTCTCCGGCGATCGACGCCTGGATGAAGAAGGCGCTGGCGCACGATCCGGCGGCGCGCTTCTCGTCGGCGCGGCAGATGGCGGAGGCGCTGGAGCGCGCGGTCCTCGGGATCGCGCGCACGGCGTTCACGACCGAGCCCTCGTCCGCGGGGGAGCGAGCCCTCCACGGGAGCGCGTCGCAGCCGGTGCTGTTCGGGGAGCCGACGCCGCTGCCGCCGGCGCCGGGCGCGCGGCTCTCGACGACCGGCACGCCGCCGTCGTCGGCGCCGGGCGCGCGGCTCTCGACGACCGGCACGCCGGGGCGGACGCTCGCCGGCATGGCGACCTCGGGCACGGACGGGGCCCGGAGGTGGGCGCCGGCCATCCTGGCGGCCGCGCTCGCGTTCGGAGCGCTGGTGGCGGCGGTCGTCTTCCTGGCAACGAAGCATTCGCCCACGGCCGAGGTGACCCCCTCGTCGGAGGCGCCGGCCCGGCAGGCCGCGTCCGTCCCGGCGCCGCCGGTGGTGCCGGCGCCAGCGAGCGCCGCCGCGCCGGTGCCGGCAGAGCCGGCGAGCGCGACGCCCGCGGCCGAGACCGCGCAGCCAGCGGCCACGGCGGCGACCGCGCAGCCGGCGAGCGCTGTCCGCACCGGCGCGGCAGGGAGGCCGGGTCCGACGGCGGCGCCGCGCGGCACCTCGGAGGGGCGCGGCCGCGCCACGCCGCGGGAGGCGTCGACGGGCCGCCCGACGGGGACGAAGCCGCCCGCGCCGGTCGAGGACACGATCGGCTTCTGACGCGGCCTCCGGCCTCGTCGCGCACCGGCCGCCCCGGGCGCCCATGTACGCGGCCTTCGGACGACCTGGTCAGACGGAGCCCGTTGAACTGGGGCGCTCGCGCCGCTCGACGGCAAAATATGGAATCAACCGCGCTGGCACGGGCGATGTCGACATCGGAAGGTGAGGCCCACGGGGCGCACTGCGACATCCCGCCTCGCTCCTCCAGCGGAAGGGGCACAGAAATCGGCGCGAACGCACCGAGGCGTGAGAATTTCAGATTGGCACAGAGCGTGCGGTATCCGTCGCCGGGGCCCAGAGCGAGGACGCGCTCAACGCGAAGGAGGTCTCTTCCATGGAGAAGCTCGTAATTGGCCTGGTGCAGACGCACGACGAGGCGGAAGCCGCGGCGGAACGCATCATCGACTGCGGCTACACACGACAGGAGGTCAGCCTGCTGATGACCGAGGCGACACGCGACAGGTGCTTTCCGAGCCCGGACGTAGCGCCGCCGTCGAGCACGTTCGGCGCCGCGGTCTCGATGAGCGTCGTGGTCCCCGACCTCGGGTTCGTGGTCGCCGGGCCGCTGGCCGCGGTCGTGGCCAGCGCGGTCGGCGCCGGGATCACGGGCGGCCTGCGCGAGATCCTCATCACCGCGGGCGTCCCGAGGCACTGGGCGGAACGCTACCAGGCCGGCGTCCGGCAGGGCGGGATCCTCGTGAGCGTATTCGCCCGCAGCGAGCGAGACGTCGGCCTGCTCCACCTGGTCCTGGACGACCCGCACATGACGTCCTTCCACACGGAAGCCCACCGGCACCACGCGTACGACACGTCGTTTTGAGCCGAGGCGCGCGCGTCGCGAGGCAAAGCGCCTCACCCCCGCAGGCGGATCCCACGCCGGGGCGCGGGCTCAACCCCCGAGCGACCTGAGCCGCGCGCGCAGCATCAGCGCCCCGATGAGGTCTTCCTCCGCGTCGCTCCGGCGCGACCAGCCCAGCGAGAGGTAGCGCAGCAGCTCGCCGAACGTCGGTCCGGCCAGCGCCGCGCTCGTGCCGCCGCGGACGACCCAGAGCTGCTCGCCGTCGGCCCCGAGCGCGACGACCGACCGCTGGGCCGCGCCGCCGCCGAGCGCCGAGCCCGAGAGCCGCGCGATCGGGTAGAGCTGTCGCGCCGCCGCCGCCTCCCAGCCCGGCTCGCGGTCGTGGGCGAGGAGCTCGCCCTCGCGGAGGAAGCGCAGCGTGCCCTCGACGGCGCCGATCGCGAGCTCGCGGTAGAGGTCCTCCGGATCCGCCGGATCGGCCCAGTCGTACGCGCGCACGAACGCCGCATACGTCGCCGGCGGGGCGACGCCGCGGACGGGCGGCGGGGACGCGGGCGCGCCGCGGCCGTCTTCGCGGCGGAGCACCCGGTTGAGCCGCGTGACCTCGTCGGCGATCGACCCCGGCCCCGGCGCGACGAGGTGCACCTGGACGCGGCGCTCCGGCGCGAAGAGGCCGCCCATGAGCGCGCCCAGCACCGGGGCGCCCAGCTCGGCCGCGAGGAACGTCGAGCCGCGGTGCGGCCGGATCGCCCGGTCCATGGCCTCGCGCTCCTCCGCCGCGGTCGCGCCCTCCGGCAGGTCGACGTCGACCTCGACGATGTCGCTCCGGTCGGGCGCCTCCACGCCGGCCTCGACGCCCTCGTCCCCTTCCCTCACGAAATGGCGGACGAACCCGCTCGCCTCGAAGCGCCAGCCGTCGTCGTGGAGGACGTCCTCCGAGAACACGAGCGCGAAGACCGTCGCGCCGGGGTGGCCGAGCTCGGCGGCCGCGTCGAGCACGGCGACGGGCGGAGAGAGCTCGTCCTCGAAGAGCTCGGCGAGGTGGTCGAGCTCGTCGTCCCCGCCGCCGGCGGGATCGCCGCTCGAGTAGAACGCGGCCGCGTGCCCGGGCACGCCGGGGAGCGGCGCGATGAACAGGCGCGGCGAGGCGACGTCCCAGCCACCGAGCGCCACGGCAAAGCCCTGGGACAGCGCGCGGTCCGGGATGTCGGCGGGTCGAAAGATCAACGCAGCGAACGTGGTGGCCATGGGGCGCTCAGGGTAACCCGATCTCCGGCCCGCGCCGGCGTCCGTCGCGCCCAGCGCGCCTTCATGACCGCTTCCTCAAGTTCTTCCTTATCCGGGGGCGCAGGCGGCCGCCACGGCAGGCGGCCGCGTTTTCCTCGAGCGGCGAGCCGCCGCGCTCCGCTGGGGCCTTGGACGCGGCGCGGCGCATCGGGTAGAGGAGACGCCATGCTCGGAAAATCCACCCTGTCCGTCGGTGAGACAGCCCCTGATTTCAGCCTGCAATCGCAGAAGCGGGAGACGGTCAAGCTCTCCGACTTCCGGGGCAAGAAGACCGTTGTCCTGTTCTTCTATCCCAAGGACGACACCCCTGGATGCACGGCGGAGTCGTGCGCGTTCCGCGACCATTACGATGCGTTCGCGGAGGCGGGCGCCGAGGTCCTCGGCGTGAGCGCCGACTCGGCGGGGTCTCACCAGCAATTCGCCGACAAATACCGCCTGCCCATGACGCTGCTCAGCGACCCTGGCGGGGAGACCGCCGCGCGCTACGGCGTCAAGTCGCTCTTTGGCCTCCTCCCGGGCCGCGTGACGTTCGTCATCGATCGCGACGGCATCGTTCGACATGCCTTCTCCTCCCAGCTCCGCGCGACCCGCCACGTCGACGAGGCGCTCGCGGTCGTGAAGCAGCTCGAGGCCTCGCGGCGCGGCTGACGCGCGGCGCCGCGCCCGATCTCCCGGCCAGCCACCGTCGTTGACGCCCCCCGGAGGGGCGTTATGGACACCCCCAGGGCGGGGCCATCGCACGCCTCCGCCGGGGGAGGCGACGATGAACCATGGATTGAGGACCACAGCGACGCTGCGGGCCGCCGCGATGGATCCTGCCCGCTCGGGGGCCGCGTCGGACACGCTGCTGCTAAGGCGGGTGGTGCTATCGACGGGCGGAGTCGGATATTTCGAGCACGAGGCGCGCGTGAGCGGCGACGCCGAGCTCCGGCTCGAGGTGCGGCTCGATCAGGTCGACGATGTATTGAAGAGCATCGTGGTCTATGACGATCGCGGCGTGACGGGGAATATCACGCTTCCCGGGAGGGAGCCGCTGCGCGATCTGTTCCGCGAGCTCCCGTTCGACGAGGGCGCGCTCGAGTCCGAGGCCGCCCTGCTGAACGCGCTCCGCGGCGCCGAGGTGCGGACGCGAGGGGTGCAAGGGGCCATCGCCGGGCGGATCGTCGCGGTCACCACGGCGCAGGCGGCGCTGCCGCACGGCGGCTCGGAGGACCGGCACCGGCTCTCGTTGATGTCGGAGGGCGCGCTGAAGCAGGTCGTCCTGGAGGAGCTCGAGAGCGTGGAGCTCGTCGAGGAGCGGCTGCGGCAGCAGGTCGGCGCGGCGCTGGTCGGGCTCTCGAGCCGGCGGGAGCGCAACCGCCGCGAGCTCGTCGTGCGCACGGCCGGCGAGGGCGAGCGGGTGGTCCGCGTGGCCTACGTCATCGAGGTGCCGCTCTGGAAGACAACGTATCGGCTCACGGTGCCGGAGGACGCGCAGACGAAGACCGGGGCGCTCGCCGGGTGGGCCGTCGTCGAGAACCAGAGCGGCAGCGACTGGCAGAACGTGGATTTCACCCTGGTGTCGGGGGACCCGGTGACGTTCCGCCAGGCGCTCTACGAGATCTATTACGTGGCCCGGCCGGAGGTGCCCGTCGACGTCGCCGAGCGCGTGCTACCGCGGCTCGACGAGGGCGCCGCGGGGCTCGCGGCCAGGGCGGCGCGGCGCATGGGCTACCGCGCCGGCGGGGGCGCCGACGAGGCCCGCGCGCCCGCCGCGGCGGTCACCGTGCCCTCCGAGAAGGTCGAGCCGGAGCCCGCGGAGGCGGCGACGCAGGTCGTGTTCCACTTCCCGGCGCCGCTCACGATCGCGAGCGGGCAGACGGCGCTCCTCCCGATCGTCCAGCGCGAGATCCCGGCAGAGCGGCTGTGGCTCTATCAGCCGGAGGCGAGCGCGCGCAGCCCGCTCGCCTCGGTCCGCCTGAGGAACGACGGCGACACGACCCTCCCGGCCGGCGCGATCACGGTCTACGAGCGCTCGAGCCGGGGGGTCGTCACCTACGTCGGCGACGCGCGCCTCTCGCCGCTGCCGCCGGGCGAATCGCGGATCGTGAGCTTCGCCGTGGACCGGAAGGTGCGAATCGACCGCGAGGAGCGGGGCGAGGAGGTGTTCTCGCGCGCCAAGATCCAGGGCGGCATGCTCGAGATCGTCAGGACCGCCCGCAAGGTGACGGTCTACACGATCGTGGGCGCGGCGCGCGAGCCGCGCGTCCTGCTCATCGAGCACCCGCGCATCGCCGGCTGGGATCTCGCCGAGCCCAGGGAAGGCGTCGAGGCGACGCGCGACCGCTACCGCGTCCGGCGCGAGGTCGCTGCGGGGGAGACGGCGCGCGTGACCGTGGCGCTGGAGCAGCCCATCTCCCACACGGTGGCGCTCACGGGCCTCTCCAGCGAGCAGATCGAGGTGGTCCTGTCGTCGCGCGAGATCCCCGAGGCGCTGCGCGCGGCGCTCGCGCGGCTCGCGGAGCTCAAGGCCGCGGTCGCCGAGAGGCAGCGCGCGCTCTCGGCCCTCAAGTCCGAGATCGAGGCGCTGCGCGCCGAGCAGGCGCGCGTGCGCGACAACCTCAAGGTCGTGCCCCCGGGGAGCGGGCTCCACGAGCGCTACCTCAAGACGCTGGGCGAGCAGGAAGACCGGATCGCGGCGGTGTCGGCGAAGCTCCCGGGCGCGCGGGAGGCCGTGGCCAGCGCGGAGCGGGCGCTCGCCGAGTACGTGCGCGGCCTGTCGCTCACGACGTAGCGAAAAACGGAGGCCGCGCGCGCCCGGCGCTCTCCTGCGCGGCCTCCGCCGCCCTCCTGCGCGGTTGAATGCCACCCACCTCGAGCAAGCGCGGCAAGTCGAGCGTTCCGGCGAACGCTGCGACATTCCGTCGCGAACCTCTGAATTTTTGCGATGCGAGCTGCACCCCACGGAGGGCCGGGCGCGCTGCGCGACAGGCCGATGTGTTCGCCGGAGGCTCGCTCGCGAGAATCGAGGAGGGTATGGGCTCAAGCACGGTTCCCTGGGCTGGGTGCCGCTTCGCGCGATGCGTGGCGCTGCTCTGGATTGTCTATCTGACATGCGCGCTCGGCTGCGCGGCGCCATCGAGCGAGGCGCTCGACGTCGAGGCGCTGGAGGCGCAGTTCGAGGAGCGCGCCCGCGCGGCGCTCCGCGGCGACGACGCGCTCGTGCCCACCCCAGCGGGCTTCGAGCTCGCGGCGAGCCCGTCGCGCGGCGGCCTGACGCTCGCGTTCCCCGCGGACGGGAGCGGCGCCGTGCGGTTCGACCTGCCGGGTGGCCTCGGCATCGAGGTGCGCGAGCGCGGCGCGCTCGGTGAGGTCCAGAAGATCGGCGCTGCCCTCGCGTACCCGCGCGCGGGCGGCTTCGCGCTCTGGACGGCGCAGCGGCACGGCGCGGAAGAGTGGCTCTGGTTCCCCGACGGGGCGCCCGCCGCGGGACCTGTTGCGTCATGGCAGGTCGAGGGGGCGCGCCTCCGCCGCCGTGGCGCGAACGTGGAGGTGCTCGACGCGGCAGGGGAGCCGCGGATCATCGTGGCGGCTCCCGAGGCCTATGCGTCGCCGCGCCAGCGCGTCCCGACGCGCCTGGAGGTAGAAGGCGATGAGATCTCGCTCTGGGTCGAGGAGACGGGCTCGCCGCTCCTCGTGGACCCGTCATGGACCGTCACGGCCGCCTCCGAGGCGACGCTCCGCCACGAGCACACCGCGACGTCGCTTCCCGACGGCAGGGTGCTCATCGCGGGCGGGCGGCGATGGCTCGGCTCGTCAGACCAGTACCACCTCGCCAGCGCGGCCATCTATGATCCCGCGCTCGAAGCGTGGTTGCCCGCCGCTCCGATGAGCCAGCCGCGGTCGGCTCACACGGCGACCTTGCTCGCCGACGGCAGGGTGCTGGTCACGGGCGGCGCCATGAGCGGCGCAGCGTGGGTCGCCACCGCGGAGCTCTACGATCCGACGACCGACTCGTGGATCCCCGCCGCGACCATGACCTCGGAGCGCTCGGGACACACCGCGACCGAGCTCGCCGACTGGCGGGTGCTCGTCGCCGGGGGCGCGCCGGCTGGCGCCGCTCCTGCTGCCGCCGCCGAGCTCTACGATCCCGTGTCGGACGCCTGGACGCCGACGCCCGCGGCGCTTGTCGTGCGCAGGGAGCACGCGGCGACGCGCTTGCAGGACGGCCGCGTGCTGGTCGCCGGAGGCAGGATCATAGGAGCCAGCGTGGTGTCGAGCGTCGAGATCTACGATCCCGCGACGGGCGCGTGGACCCCGGGGCCGGACATGCTCCGCGCCAGGTGGATGCTCACGGCGACCTTGCTGGGGGACGGTGACGTGCTGGTGACCGGCTATGACTGGGATTCCGAGGCCGAGACCTACGATCCGGAAGCCAACGCATGGACGCTCGCGAAGAACAGGATGAGCTTTCGGCGCGGCTGGCACACGGCGACGCGGCTGTGCGACGGGCGGGTCTTCGTCTCTGGCAACCAGCCGCCCGACCTTTACGATCCGAACACGCGGACCTTCTCGATAGCGCCCAGGGGCGAAGTGAGCCGCGGCAGCGCCACGGCGACGCTGCTCCCGGATGGACGGGTCCTCTTGGTCGGCGGGACTTCGAACGCGCCGGGCGCCGAGATCTATGACCCGTCGGTCACGCCGTCGGGGACGCAGCTCGGCCCCCTGAACGCCTTGCGGAATTACGCGAAAACCGTGGAGCTGGAGGACGGGAAGATCCTTGTCGCGGGCGGCACTGCCGGTACGAAGACAACCGAGCTCTACGATCCATCGAGCGCGACGTTTTCCCTGGCGGCGCCTTTGAACTTCGAGCGGGCTCTTCCCGACCTGACACGCCTCGCCGACGGCAGGGTGTTGATCAGCGGGGGCCGCTTCGATGATTCCGAGGCGGATCTGTACAACGAAATCTACGATCCGGCAGCGGATGCCTGGACGCTGGCCGCCCCCGACGAGGAGCGTCGATACAACCACACGGCGACCTTGCTCGGAAGCGGCGACGTGCTCATCGCGGGAGGCGCGGTGATGGATTACCCGATGGAGCCGTTCCTCGTCCGCAGGACCGGATCGGCCGCGCTGTATCGTCCAGCCGACGACACGTGGGTCACCGTCGAGCCGATGAAAGCAAGCCGGGCGGAGCACGCGGCGACGCTGCTGAACGACGGCAGGGTGCTGGTCGTCGGCGGGATACAGGGCTTCGACGATTACGACATCTCGACCGCGGAGCCGCTCGCCAGCGCCGAGATCTACGATCCCGCGACCCGGCGCTGGTCTCTGGTGGCGCCCATGACGGTGCCTCGGGGCAAGCCCACGGCGACGCGGCTCCTGGACGGTCGCGTGCTCGTCGTCGGGGGAGCCGCAGAGACCTACGACCCGGTGACGAACGTCTGGACTCCCACAGGGTCCATGAGCCAGCTGTCGGGTGTCAGTCATGTTGCCACGCTGCTGACGACAGGCGAGGTGCTCGTCATCGCAGGGACGACGGCGCAGATTTACAGCCCCGCGACGAACTCCTGGACGCCTGCCCCGTCGACCTTGCTCTCGCATGGCTTTTCCACGTCCGCGCTCCTGCCGAGCGGCCATGTCCTCATCGTCGGCCCCAACAGGGACGCGGAGCTGTACGATCCTCGATGGCACGGCCCCGAGGACAACGGCTGCAGCACGGGCGCAGGTGGAGAGGGCGGCGCTGGCGGCGGTGTTCCCGGTGCTGGAGGCGCGGGCGGCGCTGGCGGGAGTGAGCCTGGAACTGGCGGCGTTGGCGGCGGTGAGACCGGTGCTGGCGGCGCTGGCAGCGCTGGCGGGGGTGAGCCAGGAACTGGCGGCGCTGGCGGCGGAACGTCCGCGACGGGCGGCGCTGGCGGGAGTGAGCCAGGAACTGGCGGCGCTGGCGGGAGTGAGCCAGGAACTGGCGGCGCTGGCGGCGGTGAGTCCGGTGCTGGCGGTGCTGGCAGCGCGGGCGGGGGCGAGCCTGGAACTGGCGGCGCTGGCGGCGGAACGTCCGCAACGGGCGGCGCTGGCAGCGGTGGATCCGAGACTGGCGGCGTCGGCGGCGCCGGTGGCGGCGAGTCCGGTGCTGGCGGCATTGGCGGCGCCGGCGGTGATGTCGCTGGTGCAGGCGGCAGGGGCGGCGATGCTGGCGCCGGAGGCGAGGGCGGCGGCTCGGCGAGCGGAAGCTCGACGAGCACCACCGCCGGCGCTGGCGGCGATGGCGGCCCCGGGACGGCGACCGCATCCAGCAGCGCTGCCGCCGCTGGCGGCGATGGAAACCCGGGTCCGACGAGCACTTCGAGCGGCCCCGGAGCGGACGAGCCGGCGGACACTGGCTGCACCATGGGGCAAGGGGCGCCCGGCCGCGGGGCGAGCGCCTTCTACCTCGCTGTGATCGGGGCCGCTCTCCGGCGGAGGCTCCGCCGCTCCAGGGCGGCAATCCCGCGGTGAACTCCGATCGCCGGCTGCTCCCGCTGAGCTGAATACCGCCTGCCCATGACGCTGCTCAGCGACCCTGGCGGGGAGACCGCCGCGCGCTACGGCGTCAAGTCGCCCTTTGGACTCCTCCCGGTCAGAAGTGTTACCAGGGCTCCGCTCGTACACCTGCGCAGCCTCGGCACTGCTCCTGCGCAGGCCCGGCGCCCTCCTGCGCGGCCTCCGCTCCCCTCCTGAGCACCCCCATCATGGTGTCTGGAAAAGAGCTGGGGTTGCTACGCTGAGGTCACCGCAGTTGACGCGTGACGGCTCGGGCTGCACGGGCACCCTCGGTGTGCGGCAGAGATCGTTCCGTCACAGCGGCGGCGCGATTCCCAGGATCTTCGTTCCGCTCGCGTCCAGGATCGCGTGATGTATGTCGCTCTCGCCAAGCGCGTGGGTGGCCGTAAAATCGAAATAGTAGTTCGATCCGTAATACGGATAGAAACTCCCGCTGTGCGCTCCGCGTACGACCTTGATAGCGTAGCCCACCGGCCCCTGCACGAGACCCTGGAATTCGTTGTCGTCGTAACCTTCAATGAGCTGCTTGAGGCTGTCCCACGAAAGGTCGCCCTGATAATGGTTCGGTCGCTCGTCGATGAGCATCTTCGTCACCCCTCCGTGAAGTCGCCGCGATTGCAACCCGGCGCGCGTGGCGCGTCGATACTGAACATGCGCCCGTCGTCCTCGTGAAGGCGGCCATGCGGCGGCATCGGGGGAGGCGCGGTCTTCCGCGGGGGGCGTCGGCGAAGCTCCCGGGCGCGCGGAAGGTGGTGGGCAGCGCGGAGCGGGCGCTCGCCGAGCACGTGCGCGGCCTGTCGCTCACGTCGTAGCGCCGCGGGCCGAACGGGCCAGGGAGATCCCATGGCCCTCGCTCCGCCGAGCAGGCCTATCGATGGCCCTCGCGGGCATCCTCGGCGCAGCGGGCGCCGCGCCGGTAGTCGGCCAGAGCCTCCAGGTACAGCGCGCTGAACCGATCGGTGGAGAAGGGGTTCTGGCTGGTCACGAGGTTGCAATCCCGCTGCGCGTACGCGCTCCCGGGGAACGCGGCCTCGTGCTCGTAACCGTGATCCTCGAGCTGCTCGCCGATGCCCCGGACCTGGGCGTCGGCCCCCATCACGAAGGTCTCGATATAGAACTCCTCGAACGACGAGACCGACGTCACCGTCCGACCGCTGAGCGGATGCGGCTGCCGCATGCGGGTGAGCACCGCCGGTGCGTGGCAGATGAGCCCCACGGGCTGGTGTTTCGCGCCAAAGTGAGCGAGCAGCGCGTGCAGATCCGCGTTGTCGAGCAGGTCGACCATCACGCCCTGTCCGCCGGGAACGACGATGCCGTCGAACGAGTCGGCCGCGGCGCGCGCCGCCTTCAGGCTGAGCGGCGCGCGGACCTCCGGGGCGCGCTCGACGAAGCGCTGCGCTTGCGCGCGCCGCGCTCCGTCTCCCCAGTACCGCTCGTCGAGGCTCTCCGGGTCGATCGCCGGGGCGGCGCCCCCGTCGGTCGCGAACACGACCTCGTGCCCCGCGCCGGTGAGGGCCAGGTACGGTTCGTAGAACTCGCCGAGGAAGGTGCCGGTCGCGCGCTTCGAGCTGTCCGCAAGCGTCTGCTCTCGAGCGGCGCTGAGGACGAACAGGATCTTCCCTCTGGGTTTCTCTGCCACCGGGCGCTCGGGGAACACGGGGTGGAGCCTCGGCGCCGCCGCGCCGCACGCGACAAGCGCCGGGCCGGCGAGCACGACCGCGAGGCCCGCGATCAGCGCCGTCCTTCGGGCCGCGCCCCGCGGCGCTCCGCGGCGCCCCGGGCCGCGCGTGGGTTCCGTTGCTGGGCGTTCGCCGTCTCGCTTCGTTCGTTCCGTCGTCATGCGGGAGACCATGACCAGCGGAGCGAGATCGCACCTTGACCTAGGTCAAGAAGCAGCGGTCCTGGTCGCGGCGCGCTTCAGGCGGCTCAGGGCCTCGGGTGTGATGCCGAGATATGCGGCGATGTGGTAGTCGGGCACGCGGCGCGCCACGGCCCCGTGCTCTGCGAGGAACGCGCGATAGCGCTCGGCGGCCGGATCCATCAGCAGCGACGCCTCGCGGCGCACCTTCTTCAGGTACACCCGCTCGACGATCCGCCGGCTCACCCGCTCCCAGTAGATGTCGCGCTCACAGAGCTCGCTCAGCCGCGAGTAGGGCGCGACGAAGAGCTGCATCGGGGTCAGCGCCTGGATCGTCAGCCGGGCGGGTTCCCTGGTGATCAGCGCCTCCAGCACCGACATGAAGTCCGGCGCGGAGATGAACCCTTTGTTGAACTCCTTCCCGTCGCTCCGCGTGTAAAACATCCTCGCGATGCCGGAGTTGACGAGCGCCACTGAGTCGCTCGCCTCGCCCGCCCGCACGAACGCCTCGCCCTTCCGCAGGCTCTTGCCGTGAAACAGGGCCGCGAAGGCGTCGAAATGCGGCGCCGGCCGGGCGTCGAGCGCGGCGACCATGCGCGCGAGCGCCGCGACCTGCTCCGCGCGCGAGAGCTGCACCATGGCAGGGGAGCCTAGCACGGCGCTCCCGGAGCGCGTCTGCCGCTCGCCCGCGCCTGCATCGTGACGGGCCGAGTCGCATGGGCTAGATCACAGATGCATGAACCATTCGGCGGTCACAGCGGTCCTTGTCGGCGCTTGCCTTCTCCCTGGCTCTGCATCGGCGCAGGCGGAAGGCGTGCCCCCGGCGGGGAGCCCTCCCCCCGTGGTGTATCCCGGGGAAGGCTGGCCCAACGTGGGGCGCCCTGGCGACCCGGTCGTGAGCGTGGGTGGCCTCTTCAGCTATACTGGCCGCGAGAACGCCGATGGCGCCGTGGGCGCCGGCGTCGAGGGTAGCCTCGCGTGGTACGGACAGCGCTCGTTCGCCTGGATAGGCGCCGTTGCGCAGGCGCAGCTCGTCGCCGACCGACCGGTCCACGAGAGGTTGGCGCTCGGTTTCCAGGGTGGGTTCGGCCCGGTCGGCGCCGAGCTCTCGGCGTACACCGAGGGCGCGGGCCGGTCGAACGCCCGAACGTATGGAGCGCAGATCGTCCCCTTCATCGCGATCCCCATCGCCTATGCGGGCTTTCGACTCGCCCTTCCGTTCGACGGGGGGGCTGGCGCGACGATACCTTCTTACGGCACGGAGTACGGGTTGGTCATTGGCTTGAAATTCCCGATCAACCCGAGAGCCTTTGGACATAGTCTTCATTGAGCCGGTTCACAGCCCTGTACGCCGGCCACGCCGTTCTCCGCCCATGCCGCTGGCCCGCGTCCGCTTTCCGCTCCTCGAGCGTCACCTCGGCGGCGACGAAGATCGCCTCGGCCAGCTCCTTGGCTGGACACGCCTGCCTGGCGCGCTCGCTTGCTCCCGTGCCCTTGCACGTCGGCCGCTCGATCGCCGCCGCACGCCGCGATCGGCCCCGCCGCCCGTTGCTCCTTCGCTACAACGAGGTATCCGCTCCGCGGCCGCCTGATGTCCGCAGGCCGCAGCGCTGAGGCTCTAAAATCTCGGTCACGCCCCTCGCGGAGCGGCCCGCCGGTGTGATAAGGCTGGCCGCCGGGGGCAGATCCAGCAAGGCGCGTCGCGCATGCGCCTTGCACGGGGGCCCCGCGAGCGGCGCATACGTCGCCAGGAGGCTTGAGATGGACGAGAGGATTCAGCGGTACGTGGACATGGCGGTAGCGCTCGGGGTGAGCGTCGGCGGGAAGATCGTGGGCGCGATCCTCGTCTGGGTCATCGGCCGCATGATCGTCCGGGGGCTCCTGTCGATGATGCAGCGCAGCTCCGCGCTGAAGAAGCTCGACACGACGCTGGCTCATTACCTGGAGTCGGCGGCGTCCGTGCTGCTGAACATCCTGCTCGTCATCGCCGTGCTCAGCGTCTTCGGCGTCGAGACGACCACCTTTGCCAGCCTGCTCGCCGCGATCGGCATCGCCGTCGGCATGGCGTGGTCCGGCCTCCTGTCGAACCTCGCGGCAGGCGTCTTCATGATCCTCCTGCGCCCCTTCAAGACCGGGGATTACGTGACGGCCGGCGGCGTGACGGGCACCGTCCACTCGATAGGCCTCTTCGCGACCACCCTCGATACGCCCGACAACGTCCGCACCATCGTGGGCAACAACAAGATCTTCAGCGACACGATCCAGAACTTCAGCACGAACCCGGTCCGCCGCGTCGACTGCACCGCGCAGCTCGCCCACGGCGCGGATCACGAGGCGGCGATCACGCGGCTCAAGACGCACCTCGCGCTCATCCCCAACGTCGCGAAAACCCCTGCGCCCAGCGTCGAGATCCTGGATTTCACCCTCGCCGGGCCCGTGTTGGCCGTCCGGCCCTTCTGCCACACCGATCATTACTGGGACGTCTACTTCGCCACGACCAAGATCATCCGCGAGGAGCTCGGCAAGATGGGGCTTCCGGTCCCGAGCCAGCACGTGCACATCAACCAGCTCGCGGCGGCGCCTGCCCACCGCTCCACGGGCTCGGAGATTCACCCGACGGCCTGACGCGCTGTCGATCGCGCGTCGGCCGCGCGCGCCCTGCACCCGCGCGCGGCCGCGCGCTGCTCGGCAGCCCTTGAGGCCGGCGGGCGGATCCTCTACGCCCGGGCGGCGCGCACGCCGCCGGCGCGCCACCGCACCATGCACCCCGAGGAACTCGTACCTTCCGCCGCCACGCTCAGGGCGATCGCCACCGCCATCATCATCCTCACCGCGGGTGGTCTCGCGAGCAAATGGGCGTACCGGCTCGCCGTCACGGCCCTGACCAAGACGCACCTGGATCAGGCGCTCGCGCGGTTCCTGGCGTCGATGCTCCGCTACACCGTGCTCGCGGCGACGTTCATCGCGTCGATGGAGACGGTGGGCATCCACACGACGAGCCTCGTGGCCGTGGTCGCCTCGGCGGGGCTGGCGGTGGGGCTGGCGCTGCAAGGGAGCCTGAGCAACTTCGCGAGCGGCGTCCTCATCCTCTTCTTCAAGCACTTTCAGCTCGGGGACAAGGTCGCCATCGGGAGCCACAAGGGCATCGTCGAGGACATCGGGCTCTTCAACACCACGCTGGTGTCGACGGACAACGAGAAGATCGTGATCCCGAACGCCGCGGTGACCAACGGCCCGATCGTGAACTACTCGGATCGAGGGCTGCTGCGCGGCGCCGTCACGCTCACCGTGGAGGGCCGGCTGCGCGATCTCGAGCCGGCGATGGAGGCCCTGGTGCGCGCCGGCAAGCGGGCCAGCGGCGTGGCGCGAGACCCGGCCCCCACCGTTTTCCTGACCGACATGGAGGACGGCTCGCTCGACCTCACGCTGACGGCCTGGTACAGCGCCGTGGAAGAGGACGGGAGCATGCACAACCTCCGCGTCGCGGCGCTCGAGGAGCTCGACGCGGCCGGCGTCAAGCTGATGAACCGGACACAGCTCGTCCTCCACCAGCGGAGCAAGGGCCCGTCCTAGTCAGCCCGGGCGTGGGGTCGAGCGGGCGAGGCGCCGAGACGACGCCATCGAGGCCCTTGCGCCCGCGCTGGCCGGGGAGCATGGTCGCTGCATGAGCGTCGAGGAGCGCGTCGCGGCGGAACGGCTTGTCCTGGCCGCAAACGAGGCCTTTTACGAGGCGTTCCGCGCCGGGGATTACCAGGCGATGTGCCGCGTGTGGGCCGAGCGGGCGCCCGTGGCCTGCGCCCATCCCGGCATGGAGGCGCTCTCGGGGCGCGCCAGCGTGCTCGAGAGCTGGAGCCAGCTCTTGCGCCAGACCTCGCCCCTGCGCATGCGCTGCCAGGGCGCCTCGGCGCACCTCCTCGGGGACTTCGCCTTCGTCACGTGCTACGAGGCGAACGGCGACGAGCCTGCACACCTGTGCGCAACCAACGTGTTCGTCCTCGAAGACGGGCAATGGAAGATGGTCCACCACCACGCGGGTCCGCTCTCCGCGCCGCGGCCCGAGCGGTGGGCGCCCGCTCGCTCCCGGCTCATGAACTGAGAGGCTGGCCGGGGCCGGGGAGACCCGCCATGAGGGCACGGATCTCCTCCGCTGAGTCGAACCGTGGTGGGCACAGGATCGGAGCCTGAACGGTATCCGTCCGCGTTGGCCAACATTCACTGTCGCTCGCCGAGGAGCGGTCGCCACGCGCATTCGTCCGGCAAGAGCGCCCAGATGACGTCGGCGTTCGGGCGAAACGCGATCTCCCGCAGGACGCGGGGTGTCGAGATGCGATCCATCCTGAACATTCGCGGCTCGTTCTTTCCCGTGTCCAGGGCGAGCACGTACCAGACAGGGCTCTGGATCAGGAGGCCGTGCGGCTCCACGCGTCGCCTCGACGCCCTCCCCTCGCGGTCTTGGTAGTCGAACCCGAGGCCGACGCCGGCGGAGAACGACTCCTCGAAGAGCCTCACCAGCTCTGCGGGGGGCGCCCCGGCTCCGGCGCGCACTGGCCCGCTCGCCGGATCGCCGACGATGACCCTGCGGCAGAGGGCGCGCAGCTCTCGCGCTCGTTCAGGAGGAAGGCTGCTGAGCAGCTTGGCCAGCGCGGAGCTGGCGGCGTCGCTCCACGGAAGGTCGCTCGCGGCCTGAGAGAGGCGCGCGGAGAGCCAGAGCGTCACGATCTCTGCGACCGAGAGGTGCACGGCGGTGACGCCCCGGCCGGCGTCGAGCCGGATCCCCCCGCCGGGGCCGGCCTCGCCCTCGATGTGGAGGCCGCGCTCCCTCAGCGTCGCGAGGTCCCTGCGCACGGTGCGGGCGCTGACCCCGAGCGTCGCGGCCAGCTCGCCGACCGTCGTCGCACCCCGCGCGCGAAGCAGGTCGGAGAGCTCCATGACCCGGACGGCGCGCGACATATGGTGACAGAATCTGTCAGGGTCCCGCGCTAGTCAACGCCCATGTCCAACGTGGCGAACACCTGGCCAATCGGCCTCGGCGTCCTCACCGGCAGGTACCCATGGCTGACCGGCTGAAGGACCTCTTCGACGAGCGGTGCGTCCGCTCGATCGCCCGCAACCTCCGCGCGGCGCACCCTGGCCTCGACGAGCGCGGCTTCGCCCGCGACTGCCTGGCGGGCCTCTCCGATCTGGAGCTCACCGGCCGCGCCTCCCTCATCGCGGACGTCATGCACCACCACCTGCCGCAGCCCTTTCCGGAGGCAGCTCGGGTGATCGTCGCCTCCCTCGGGCCCGAGCTCGATCGGAGCGACGCGTTCGGCCTCGCGCCGCTGCAGTACATGCCGCACGTGTTCTATGTGGCGAAGCGCGGTCTCGATCACTTCGAGGACGCGATGACCGCGCAAGTCGAGCTGACGAAGCGGTTCTCCGCCGAGTTCAGCATCCGCGCGTTCCTGACGAGGTACCCCGACGCGACGCTCCGCCGGCTCCGCACGTGGGCCGCCGACCCGAACGTCCATGTCCGGCGGCTCGTCTCCGAGGGGACGCGCCCACGGCTGCCGTGGGCCCCGCGGCTCCGTGCTTTCCAGCAGGATCCAGGCCCGGTCATCGATTTGCTCGAGCTCCTGAAGGACGATCCGGAGCGCTACGTGCAGCGCTCCGTCGCCAACAACATCAATGACATCGGCAAGGACCACCCGGACATCGCGGCGAGCCTCTGCCGGCGTTGGCTCGAGGGCGCGCCGCCCGGGCGGCAATGGATCGTGCGCCACGCGCTGCGCTCGCTCGTCAAGAAGGGTGATCGCGGCGCGCTCGACGCGCTCGGCTTCGGCGCGGCGCCGAGCGTCGCGATCGCTTCGGCGTCGCTGTCCCCGCGATCGGTGAAGCTCGGCGGAGAGCTCCGGTTCTCGTTCGAGCTCGCGTCGACGGCCCCGCGCGACCAGGAGCTGATCGTCGACTGCGCCGTGCACTTCGTGAAGGCGAACGGCTCGACGCGGCCAAAGGTCTTCAAGCTGCGGAAGCTCGTCCTGCCGCCGTCGGGTCGAGCCGAGATAGCCGGCAAGGTCTCCTTCGAGGAGATGACGACCCGCCGTCACTATCCCGGTCGCCACAGCATCGATGTGATGGTCAACGGCGTGGCGCACCCGCTGGGGCAATTCGAGGTGCGCCGGTGACGGCGTCCTGACGCGCCCTCCCCGACGATCGACGGGCCTCATCCTGCGCTGGACGCGCAGGGGACGGCCGCGCGCGCTTGACCGGCTCGCATCGCTCGGCTTCCATCGTCTCTCCGATGCTCCGGATCCGCGCCGCGCAAGTCGACGTCCTGACGGAGGCCACGTTCGAGCGCAGCGTCGCCGAGCACCTCCGCCGGTTCTTCCCCGATCGCTGCGCCGCCCTCGGCGACAGCGGTTTGCTCGGGTTCGTCCGCGAGGGCCTCGCCAAGGCCCGGCGGATCGGGTTCTCGCAGCCGGCGCACGCCGGCCAGTTCGTGACCTTGATGCTCGTGCTCGGCCGCGACTTCGACGTCGATCCGCTCCACCCGTGGGCGGGGGCGATCCTGCGTGATCCCGCGCTCGCGCACCCGGGCACGCGGATCAGCGCCCTCTGCAACGAGGCGTCCCGGCGCTTCGACGGAGGCGCTCCGTGAGCCAGCTGATCGGCGGCGCGCGCGATCAACTCTGGCAGGCGGTCGAGAACGGCTGGTGGCTCGCGCAGGTGGCGTACCGCCGCTGCACCCAGCACGCGACGCCGCAAATTCAGGTCCAGCACCCCCAGCTCGTCTACTGGGACGGGGGCTCGACGCCGGCGCGCGCGCAGGTCGATCTCTCGGTCGATCCGGCGGGCTTCGACGGGCAAGCGACGCTCACGTGGAACACAGGCCTCGCGCAGGTGTACGACGCTCCGGCCGGCGGCAACCAGCTCGTGTCCGGCGCGGTCGTGCATCCCAGGCACTGGAACGGCAACGTGCCGCTCTACGTGGAGCCGCTCGGCGTGGGGAAGATCACGCTGACGTTCTCGCTCGCGGCGACCGGCACCTACTACGTCAACGCGCCCGGCACCGTCAGCGGCGACGTGGACGTGGTGCCGCTCAAGATCGAGATCAAGGCCCAGGACGGCTCGGATCCGGTTTGCTGGGTGCTCGCGCAGAACAAGCGCACCTACAAGGCCGTGCTGACGCCGGCGATCGGCGGCGGTCAATTCGTTTGGACGCCAGACGATCCGGCGGCGCTCGCCGCGATCGGGAGCGCCGGAGACACCGCCACCGTCAAGGCCGCGGGGGACGGCGCCGGCGTGGTGAAGCTCGGCGTGACCTTCACGGACGGCGGCCGCAGCGTCGACACGGAGCTCGACGTGACCATCGTCCAGCTCCGCATCAAGGACGGCGACAAGCAGGGTGACGCGAAGAAGCACGCCCTCCTCGGCGAGGTGGACGCGCCGCGCCGGTTCGCTGCCGTCTTCGAGCCGGCCGGACCGGGGACGAACATCCAATGGGACGTGGCAGACCGGCGGAGCTACACGCTCAAGCGCGGCACGGCGAACGCGGACGTGACGACGATCGTTCCGAACGAGGACGGCGACACGTGGATCCAGGTGACTGCGAAGCTCGATCGCGAGCCCCGGGATCAGAAGGCCAAGGTCAGCCACCAATTCAAGGTTGTGGACGTGGCCATCAAGGGCGGCGACGGGCGCGCCGCGCCGCCGGGCTCGGTGCTCCGGTACATGAGGCACACGTGCAATGCCGTCCCGAAGCCGGCGGTCGCGCTGGAGGGCCACGCCTGGACTGCGGGCGGCTCGCTCACCGTCGTGGGAGCGGGCGGCGAGGCCAGCGTCGAGATCGCGGGGACGGCGAAGACCGCAAAGGAGGCGCCGGCGTCGCTCACGCTCGCCGCCACGCTCGACGGGCAGACCACGACCAAGCAGATCCAGATGGCCGTGACCGACATCTGGGTGGACCCCGATATGACGCACGCCGCGGTGGACACGGAGCGAGGCACGACGGCCTCTCTCACGGTGCGGGGCGCGCCGAACGGGAGCCGGTTCACGTGGGAGACCCAGAGCAACGGCGCGACCGTCATCGACCCGGACGACCAGAAGAAGGTCACGATCCGCGCGACCCAGCACGGCGAGGTCGACATCGAGATCACCTGCGCGCACGACAACGCCATCCAGCCGCTCACGGCCACGGGGAAGATCGTCTTCGTCGGCGTCGCCATCAAGCACGAGGACGGAGCGGCGGCGGCGAAGGACTTCGTGCTCGCCGGCTCGAAGCGGAAGTACAAGGCGGTGCCGACGCTCGACGTCAAGGGCGGGACGTTCGAGTGGAAGTGCGCGACCCCGGAGAGCAAGCTCACCCTCCAATCGAGCAAAGAGACGGCAACCATCACCGCGGCGCGAGGGGCCGCCGATGTCGAGACGATCGAGGTAGCCTTCAAGCTCGGCGGCAGGACCGCGCGAGCCACGCACGACGTCACCGTCGTCAACCTCGCCATCAAGGACGGCGACGGAGAGAGCCTGGCCAACGTCCATGTCCTCACCGGGCAGCAGCGCGCATTCCGGGCCGTGCTCACCCCGCCGCGGGAAGATGGGGAGTACACCTGGGCGAAGTCGGGAGGCGCGCCCCTTTACGAAGTCGACGCCGATCGCGCTGGCGCGACCGTCACGGCCGCTGCGCAGCGCAACGGGCCCGCCACGATCAGCGTGAAATACAGCGTCGACGGTCTGGAGGTCCCTGCGACGCACACCTTCAACGTGGTCGATCTCGACATCAAGGACGCCGACGGGCTAGCGCAGCCCAGGGCCTCGGCGCTCAAACACTTCAAGCAGCAGTACAAGGCCGTCCCCCGATCGGCGACGGCCCAAGGCACCTTCGTCTGGACCGGGGACGATGGGGTCTCCATCGTCGGCGGCCAGCAGACCGACGTCGTCGAGATCACCGGCACGCAGAAGACCGGAGAGGGCGAGACGGCGCTGCTGTCCGTCGCGTACACGCTGGATGGCCAGAGCATGACCCGGGAGGTCGGGATCGCTGTCACCGACATCTCGGCGTTGCCGGTCGTCGTCGCGCTGGATCCAGAGCACGGCGGGACCGCCGAGATCGAGGCCGTGGAGACGCTCGGCGAGCCCGGTCACGCGTGGGACTTCTCCTCCAACCCCATCGAGGCCAGCTTCGATGGGGGGAGCAAGCAGAAGAAGATCAAGGTCAAGGCCAAGAAGCCGGGCGTGGTCGAGCTCGGCCTCACGTACACACACGCGCTCGCCATCGGCGCCCTGACGGCCAAGGGCGTGGCGGTGTTCGTGCGCGAGCGCATCAAGAGCTTCACCGCCGAGATCGACGCCGAGACGGCTGTGGCAGAGGACGCCGGCGCGGACGAGAAGAAGGCCAAGGTGCTGCTCGGGTTGGACAGCGATCCGGACGTGTGGAAGGTCGGCTGGGTGGTCGCCGAGGCCGAGGGCGCGCCCGCGCGGCTCGACGTCGCCGGCCTGCCCGCGGGCGAGGGCGAGCACGAATGGAAGCCGAAGGGCGGCGGCTACATGAAGATCGCCGACGTGCAGCCTGACGGGGATCACGGCGAGAAGAAGAGCAAGGTGCTCCTCAAGGCCCGTCCCAAGGGCGGCAACGCGGGCCCTCCAGCCGACCCGGGTCACGAGGACGACGAGGTCGTCGCGAAATACACGCTCGCAGGCAAGGGCGCGAAGGACAAGCTATCGGTGGAGGTCCACCGTCATGGGTGCTCGGCGATCAAGTGGCACCGCAAGGGGAAGGCCAACGTCGATGAGAGCGACCGGATCGCCATCTGCGAGCACCGGGCCACACCCCAGTGGGACGGGGAGGATCGGTGGGTGGCGCCGCCCGGCGGTGAGGGCATCGGTATTCTCTCGTCCGGAGGACATCAGCACGGAGGCCGCTGCCCCGTCTGCTCCGGCGCCGCCAGCGAGAGCGCCAGCACCTCGCCACGCCATGTCTGGCACCACGTCCCCGGCAGCGCGCGCGCGCTCGCCAAGGCCCGCGCGCTCGCGGACGCCGTGCGCCGCTTCGCCCGCGACACGGACGACAAGGACGCGGATTACGTTGGGTTCCTCACGGACGCGCTGCTCGACTACGTCCGGCCCCTGAAGAGGGGTAGTACGACGAAGCGGGTCAACAAGGGCAAGATGCTCGGGGTCCTTGTCGGCAAGGACGGGACGGGTGGCGACGTCTGGCTCTACGCGCTCTCCGGGGATTGGACGGCCGACGGCGGCTGGTCCGGCCCCATCGGCCTCGGCGGCAACATCAAAAAACAGCGGACCGTCAGCAACTTCGACGGCACCACCACGACCTACGTGAAGACCAAGGTGCCGTTCAACACCGAGGCGATGACCGGTGGCTGGGGAAAGCTCGGCCGGTGCGCTGCGCAGGTCCTCCTGCGGAACGCCATCGACCTTGGCCTCAAGGACCTCGAGCTCGCCGAGGTGTGGCTCGACGTCAAAAAGGATCTGGGCACATCGGGCTTCCAGCACCAGCACGAGATCGGATCCTGCGAGCAGTGCCGCCGCTGCCTGGGGCGGCTCCTCTGCGAGGTGGGCGCCTGACCCGCAGGCACGGAGAACGTTCATGAACCTCGTCGACCGTTGCATCGAGTTCTGCACCTCGCTCGATCCCGATTTCAGCCGCGCCCTCCGCGGCTCGACCCCGGATCAGATCGCCGAGCTCACCCGGGCGATGGGCCGGCCGCCGAGCGCGGTGCACCTCGCCTTCCTCGAGCGCATGGGGGAAGACACGGGTGCATTGAAGCTCGGTCTCTACGCCACCTCCCCGCGCGAGATGATCGAGCGGCGCCCGGACCTGCTCGAGGACATCCCGGAGGGCGTGGAGCCGTTCGCCGTGCCCGTCGGCGACGACGAGGAGGACATCTTCCTGCTCGGCGGCGACGATCCCGAGGTCGTGCGCCACGACGGCGCGCCCCTCGACGACGAGGGGCGGCTCGATCTCTCGCGGACCGAGCCCGTCGCGGGCTCGCTGTCGGAGCTGATCTGCCTGCCCGTCCTCAACGCGCGCCTCGCCACCCGGCTCCCTTTGCAGGCGATGTACACCGAGCGGGAGCTGCGCCCGGACACGCTGGCACGCTGCCGCTGGCTGGCCGGCCTGTTCGGGTTCGAGCCGTACTGGTTCTCCAATGCCCACACCTTCGCGGCGAAGCGAGGCTCGTTGATCCTTGTCGCCAAGCAAGCGCCGGAGTTCTATCTCTCCGTCGGCCTCGCCGGGAGCGACGAGGCCGACTGGGGGGTCGTGTCGCGCACCCTGCAAAGGGAGCTGGAGCTCGATCCCTATCGGTGACGTGATCCGTTGAGGGCGAAGGGGCAGGTGCCCATGAGAGTGCGGGCGCCGCGCAGAGCCGTTGCGCGGGTCGGGGTCCGCGTCTATGAGGCGGGAGATGAAGGACTGGGAAGCGCTCTTCGCAAAGAAGCTCGAAAAGACCGACCTCGGCAAGGATCCGGCCCATGATCTGGCGCACTTCGCGAGGGTGGTCGCCACGGCCAAGGCGCTCGCGGCGGACGAAGGGGCAAGGCTCGAGATCGTCGTCCCCGCGGCGTGGCTGCACGATCTCGTCAACGTCCCCAAGAACGACCCCAGGCGCTCCCAGGCGTCGCGGCTCTCCGCGGAGGAGGCGCTCTGCTTCCTGCGGAGCGTGGAGTACCCCGAGGCGTTCCTCCCCGACATCGCCCACGCCATCGAGAGCCACAGCTACAGCGCGGGGATCGAGCCGACGACCCTCGAGGCCAGGGTGGTCCAGGACGCCGACCGCCTCGACGGCCTGGGCGCGATCGGGATCGCCCGCTGCTTCGCCGTGGGCGGCCTGCTCGGCGTGCGGTTCTACGATCCCGGGGATCCGTTCGCCGAGCGGAGGCCGTGGGATGACCGGATGAACGCGATCGACCACTTCCACGTGAAGCTGTTCAAGACCGCCGAGAGCCTCACGACGGCCGCAGGGCGCCGCGAGGGCGCGCGACGCGCGGAGTTCATGAGACAGTACCTCGCTCGCCTCGCGCTGGAGATCGGCGGCGAGATGGCGCCTGACGTTATCTGACGTCAACTGACGTCAACTGACGCCAGATAACGTCAGTTGACGTCAGCCCGCGCCGGCGACCGTCACCGCGGCCGCCACGGCGACCGGGATCGTGAAGTTGTCGTCCATCCGCGTGGAGAACAGCTCGGTCGCCGCCCCGGCCAGGCCCGCGACGGCGGCCAGGAGGAGCCGCGAGGAGAGCGACGCCGGGCCGAGCGCCCACATCACGGCGAGGGCGCTCAGCGCGCCCGCCGCGAAGAAGGCGAGCGTGCCCTCCAGCGAGCGGCCGTCGCGCAGCCGCGTGCGGCCGAAGCGGCGGCCGATGAGCGCCGCCGCCGGATCGGCCACCGCCAGCACCACCACGGCGAGCGACTGGCTCAGCCGCGTCCCGAACAGCGCCAGCAAGAAGAGCGCTGTCACGTACCAGGTGGACGAGTTCACCCGGTAGCGCTCGTGCGGGTGCGCCACGAGCCGGAAGACCCCCATCAGCCGCTCGTTGACCCGCTCGCTGACCCGGCGGGCGATCTCCATCGACCACACCGCCACAACGAACGCGCCGCTCGCGGCCACGAGCCAGCCGCGCTCCGGCAGGAGCTGGATCAGCCCGAGCACCGAGAGCCCCGAGCCCACGTGCCACAGGCTGCGCGCATGGTTCGTCGGCCTGACGCTCGGCGGCGCGGCGACCACGCCGCGCAGCGTCAGCAACAGCGACTCGTAGGCAGGCTGCACCTCTCGCTGGAACGCAATCCACGCCGCCTTGGGCGAGGGTGTTCCGGTCGGGGTCGCCCGCTCGACCGCCGCGAGCAGCACGCGGAGCCGCTCGCGGAGCCGCTCGATCCTGCCCCCGGCATCGTCGCGCTCGGCCGCCACGACGAGCTCGCGGAGCCGCGACGCCACCCGTTCGACCCGGGCGCGAACCTCGGGTTCGTCGTGGAAGACGAAGACGGCGGGATCGACCTGACGCAACAGTACGCAGAGCTCTTCGGAGACGAGCTTGGTCTCGACGTGCAAGGCGTGGATCACGTTGGGTTTTGCGAAGATAATCCCCGGGGGTCGGGCGCCATGTCAGCGCTTCGTCATACTGGCACCCCGCGCGTGAGCTGGCTCGCGGCGCCAGCCCTGCATGAGTCCGCACATCACGAGCTCGCACCCCGCGAGCCGGCGCTGCACGACGCGCCGCGCGAGTCCGCACCCCGCGAGCCGGCGCTGCACGACGCGCCGCGCGAGTCCGCACCCCACGAGCCGGCGCTGCACGACGCGCCGCGCGAGTCCGCACCCCACGAGCCGGCGCTGCACGACGCGCCGCGCGAGCCGACCAGACGCCGTCCAGGTCCCGGAGCGGATCGCGGGCGCGACAACCACCCTCCTGCCCACCCCGCGGCGACCGAGGGAACCGCTCGGCTCGCCTCGCGAGGACGCATGACACGGCAATTCATGGATTCATGCAATGCGCCAGCAAGGATTGCTTCTCTATTCCATTCTGGTCTCGGCGCCGCGTGACTCGCGCTCTGCGGAGCGCCCGGACGAAATCGCATGAGAGGCGCCTTACGACGCCGGACAGAGCGAGAGCCGTCGCGCTTTCCCTGCGCGCACGCTGGGGCTAGGTTGCCTCGCGCCGCGGATTCGACGGGTGGGCGCGAGGCGCCCGGGGAGGAAGCGCGCGGCCTACCCGCGCGCGGCCGGTCATGCGTCGTCCCGTCGGAGTCGGAGAATCGAGGAACATGAAGGTCTCAGTTCGGTACACCGCGCTATCGCTCGCGCTGCTCGCAGGCCCCATCGCCCATGCGCGGGAGCGCCCGAACTACGACGCATACTTCAAGGCCCCACCCGCGCCGCCCGTCCGCGCGGCGCGCCGCGCGCGCGTCATCGACGTCGACGCGCGCGCGCCGGGCGCCGTCGTGGCGTCGACCGATCCGCAGCGCGGGGTGCCGACCTTCGTGTGGGCGACGTCCCCGGGCCACCGGCCGCCGGCCGCGACCCACGCGACGCCCGAGGCCGCGGCCCGGTGGTACGTGCAGCGGTACGCGCGCCTCTACGGTCTTCCGCAGGCCGCGCTCGATACGGCCGTGGTGCGCCACGTCCACGACACCGGGCGCGGCGGCATCGTCGTGACGCTGGGCCAGGACGTCGACGGGATCCCGGTCTTCCGGAGCGGGCTCAAGGTGCTCATGAAGCGCGACCTCGGGCTCGTCGCCCTCGCGGGCAACCTCCACGCGTCGGCCGTCCCCCTGGCGCCCGGCGCCGCCTCGCCGGCGGCCGGCTCGCTCCGCGGCCGGGCGTTCTCCGGCTCGCCGGCGCAGGCGGTCGTCCGCGCCCTGCGCGACGCGCACCGCATCGACATCAAGACGGCCGACCTCCGCGAGCTCGGCGAGGCGAAGGGCGGGTATCGGCTCTTCGACATCGCGGACACCGATCACGCGCGCCAGCGCGCCGGGAGCCTGCGCTTCACGCAGCCGGCGCGGGTCAGGAAGGTGCTCTTTCCGCTGCCCGACCGGCTCGTCGCCGGCTACTTCGTCGAGCTCGTCTCGGGCGACGCCGGCGGCACGAGCTCCGCGGCGTACGCCTGGGTGTTCGGGGCCAGCGACGGGCAGATGCTCTCCCGGGAGAACCTCTCCCACGCCGCGTTCGATTACCGGGTCTGGGCGGAGGAAGGGGGTGATCACAGGCCGCTCGACGGCCCCCTCGCGGATCTCTCGCCGCACCCGACCGGGCGGCCCGACGGCCAGGTCCCTCGGTTCGTCGCGCCGAGCCTCATCTCCATCGATGGCTTCAACACGAACCTCGACGGCGGGGCCGATCCGTGGCTGCCGGCCGACGCGACCTCGACCCGCGGCAACAACGTCGACGCCTACGCGGACCACAACGCGCCCGACGGGTTCTCCAGCGGCGATACGCGCGCGGCGCTCTCGGGGCCAGGCTCGTTCGATCACATCTATGACCCGCTCGCCGAGCCGCTCGCCACGCCCGAGCAGACCATGGCGGCCGTCACCCAGATCTTCTACGTCACGAACTGGCTCCATGACTGGTACTACGACTCCGGCTTCACCGAGGCCGCGGGCAACGCCCAGCGCGACAACCTCGGTCGGGGCGGCCTGGGCGGCGATCCGCTCCTCGCGGAGGCGCAGGACGACGCGACCGGCGGCAGCCGCGACAACGCGAACATGGACGCGACGTACGACGGCGCGTCGCCCCGGATGCAGATGTACCTGTGGTCCGGGCCGGATCAGCGCTCGCTGAGCGTCACGCCGCAGAACGCCAGCTACGCGTCGAACACCGCCCTGTTCGGGCCCCAGCGCTACGAGGTCACCGGCGAGCTCGCCCTCGCCCAGGACGGCGCCGAGCCCCGCGGCGACGCGTGCGGGCCGATCACGAGCGACGTGGCCGGCAAGATCGCCCTCGTCGACCGGGGCGGGTGCACCTTCGGCGAGAAGGCGCAGAGCGCGCAGGCGGCGGGCGCCATCGGCGTGATCATCGCCAACAACCGCGAGAGCGACGGGGCCCCGCGGCTGTCCGGCGAGGCCCCCGAGGTGACGACCCCCGCCCAGAGCGTCTCGCACGAGGACGGCAGCGCGCTCAAGGCGGCGCTCGCCGCCTCGGACGCGCCGCTCACGGTCACCATGACCCGCGAGCCCGGCGTCGAGCGCGACGGCACGATCGACAACAGCATCGTGGCGCACGAGTGGGGCCATTACATCCACCTCCGTCAGGTCGCGTGCGGCACGAAGATGTGCGGCGCGCAGAGCGAGGGGTGGGGCGACTTCATCGCCCTGCACATGGCGCTGCGCGACGGCGACGACCTCGACGGCGCCTTCCCGCTCTCGAGCTACGGGAGCGCGGCGCTCGGCGACAGCTACTTCGGCATCCGCCGCGCCCCCTACTCCGTCGACTTCACCAGGAACGGGCTGACGTTCAAGCACATCTCGGAGGGCGCCCGCCTCCCCGACCACCCGCTCAACTCGTCGTTCTCCGACAACTCCGAGGAGCACAACGCGGGAGAGGTCTGGGCGAGCATGCTGTTCGAGGCCTACGTCGGGCTGATCCGGCACGGCAGCGGCCTGACCCCGCCGCGCGCGTTCGAGCAGACCCGGCGGCGGATGAGCGATTACGTGGTGGCCGGCATGCAGCTCGCGCCGGTGAGCCCGACGTACACCGAGCAGCGCGACGCCCTCCTCGCCGCCGCGCTCGCCAGCGATCAGGGCGACTTCCTCGCGCTGGCGGAGGCGTTCGCCCGGCGCGGCGCCGGCACGTGCGCCGTGTCCCCGCGCGCCGACTCGCACGATTTCTCCGGCGTCGTGGAGAGCTTCAGCGTCCAGCCCGAGATCTCGCTGGTCCGGGCGGAGCTCGACGACAGCGCCGGCTCCTGCGACCGCGACGGGCTGCTCGACGCGGAGGAGTCCGGCACGATCGCGATCGAGATCGTCAATCGCGGCGCGGCGCCCCTGACCGGGGCGGTGGCGTCCATCGAGGTGCCTTCCGCCGGGGTGACGTTCCCGGACGGCGCGCGCGCGTCGTTCGGCGACATCGCGCCGTTCGCGACCGGGACCGCGACCGTGGCGGTGAAGCTCGACCGGACCGTGGCGCCCGCCGAGGACCTCGAGCTCAGCCTGACGCTGAAGAGCGCCGCGGCGTGCACGCCGGTGCGGGTCGAGGCCCTGGTGCGCCGCGTGAACTTCGACGAGCTGCCGGGGTCCTCGGCGGTCGACGACGTGGAGGCGCAGAGCACGACCTGGCGCGTCGAGGGGCTCTCCAGCGAGCTCGTCTGGTCGCGCGCCGAGGGGACCGCGCCGAACCGCGTGTGGCGCGGCGTCAACCTCGGGAGCGTGTCCGACACGGCGCTGGTGTCGCCGGCCCTGGAGGTCAGCGAGTCCGAGCGCTTCGTGCTGACGTTCGCGCACCGGCACCAGTTCGAGACGAGCGACGAGACGTTCTGGGACGGCGCGGTGGTCGAGATCAGCGCCGACGGCGGCGCGACATGGCGGGACATCGGGAGTCGCGCGCAGCCCGGCTACAGCGGGAGGGTCACCGTCGAGTCGGGCAATCCGCTGGGCAGGCGGAGGGCCTTCGTCGGCCAGAGCCCCTCGTGGCCCGAGGTCGACCACGTGGCGATCGACCTGGGGACCGCGTTCGCCGGGAAGACGGTGCAGGTGCGGTTCCGCGTCGGCACGGACGCGGCCGCGGGCGACGCCGGCTGGGAGCTCGACGACATCGGGTTCGCGGGCCTGAAGAACAAGCCGTTCGCGACGGTGGTCGAGGACACCGCCTCCTGCCAGGGCGGGCCCGTGGCCGACGCGGGGGCGGACCAGGCGGTCGCGCTCGGCGAGCTCGTGACGCTCGACGCCTCGGGGAGCTCGGACCCCGAGGAGGACGCGCTGACGTTCTCCTGGGTGCAGACGGCGGGGCCCGCGGTCGAGCTGACCGGCGAGGGCGCGCGGGCGACCTTCGTGGCGCCCGAGGTCGCCGCGACGACGACCCTGGCGTTCGAGGTGACGGTCAGCGACGGGATCCTGGAGGCGACCGACCAGGTCAGCGTGGTGGTCGATCTGGCGAAGGAGCCGGCAGCTGAAGGCTGCGGGTGCGCGATCCCGGGGGGCGCGCCGCGCGGGCCGCTGGCCGCGCTCGGGGCCGCCGCGGCGCTCGCGGCGTTTGCGAGGCGGCGGCGCGGCGGTGGCGCCAGGTGAGCGATGAGCGATGAGCGATGAGCCATGAGTCCGGCAGCTGACATGTGAGGCGGAAGTTTCACCCATTGACGCCCGCGGCCCGGTCCCCCACCGTGGCCGGTCAGCATGGGACTCAGCAACGCTCCGCCCGCCTCTCCCGTCGTGCCAGCCGATCAGGCCCTGGAACGCCTGATCGAGGGCAACCGGCGCTTCGTGGACAACATCCGCGGCGAGCACGTCGTGATGGGACCGCGGGCGCGGGCCGCCCTCGTGGAGGGGCAGCAGCCCTTCGCCATCATCCTCAGCTGCTCGGACTCGCGGGCGCCGGCGGAGCTCATCTTCGACCAGGGGCTCGGGGACCTGTTCGTCATCCGGGTCGCGGGCAACGTGGTGGCGCCCTCGCTCGTGGGCAGCGTGGAGTTCGCCGCCGCCGCCTTCGGGACCCGCCTTGCCGTGGTGATGGGCCACTCGCGTTGCGGCGCCATCGACGCCACGCTGAGCGAGCTGCTCCACGAGGACCACGGCGGCCCCCTCACCGACAACATCCGCGATATCGTCGAGCGCTGCCGAGCTCCCGTCGAGACGGTGGTGAGCGCCGCCGGCCGCCACGCCGACAGGAACTTTCTCCTGCGCGAGGCGATGCGCGCCAACGTGCGCAACTCGTGCGATCACCTCCGGCACGGCAGCCGGCTTCTCGAGCGGCTGTGCACCGAGGAAGGCATGCTGATCGTCGGCGCCGAGTACGCCCTCGAGACCGGCAAGGTGACGTTCCTCCCGCGCGCGTGACGAGCTGCGGCGTTTCGTGCGCCTCACTCGCCTGCCTGACGGCTGAGCCCGTATCCCACGAATCTGCACCCTTGCGCTAGCGATCCGAGATCAGGGTTTGGCGCGGCTCCGGCGCAGGACGAGCGGGAGCGACTCGAACCCGAGCGGCATCATCGCCCGCGTCTGCCGCAGCGGAGGCGCCTCGCCGGGCGTGACGGACTCATAGCAGTCGAGGAGCGCGTTCAGGGCGATCCGCGCCTCCATCCGCGCCAGCGCCGCGCCGATGCAGAAATGGGTCCCCTGCCCGAACGCCAGGTGCTCCACCGGAGGCCGGTCGAGCCGGAACGCGTCCGGCTCCTCGAAGACGGCGGGATCGCGGTTCGCCGCGCCGAACACGACGTCGACCAGGTGCCCGGCCGGTATCATCACGCCGCTCACGTCCACCGGCCGCGTGGCGACGCGCAGGAGGCGCTGCACGGGGCTCGAATGGCGCAGCGTCTCCTCGATGATCGGCTCCACCAGACTCCGATCCTCCTGCGCGCGCCGGTAGAGCTCGGGCCGCTCGGACAGGAGGTGCGCCATGTTGCCGATGAGGTTCGTCGTGGTGTCGTTGCCGGCGACGAGCAGGCCGACGCAGAAGCCGACCGCCTCGGGCGTGTCGAGGCGCGCGCCGTCGATCTCGGCCTCGACCAGCGCCGAGATGAGATCGCCTGACGGCGCGCGCCGTCGCGCCTCGAGCTCCGCCGCGAAGAAGTCGACCATCGCCTTATCGCGGCTCGCGCGCTCCTCCGCCGGTATACCGCTGTAGGACATCACGGACTCGGACCAGCTCCGAAATTGCACATAGCGCTCCGCCGGGATACCGAGCAGGGTGGCGATCACCATCATCGGCAGGGGCATCGCGTAGGCGCCCATGAGGTCTGACGGCCCGTCGCCCGTCGCTTCGAGCAGCGAGGCGGCGAGGCGGCCAATCCACGGCTCGAGCTCTGCGATGCGCCGCGGCGTGAACGATCGGCTGACGAGCCTGCGGAGGTGGGTGTGCCGGGGCGGATCGTCGTGCAGCAGCGTGATCCGCGGCAGGACACGGATCTTGTCCGTGACGTTCGACGAGAACGTCTGGGGATCCCGCAGCGCGGCGAGCACCTCCGCGTGGCGCAGGAGCGCGTAGGCACAAATAGGCTCGCCGAGGCCCGCGGCGCCGCCCGAGGGCACGCGCGCATAGAGCACCGGAGATCGCCCGCGCAGCCCGTGGTACGCGGGGTAAGGATCGGCTATCACCGAAGGCGCGGAGAGGTCGATCTGCTCGGGCGAGGGGCTCGGGGCGGTCTCGGTTTCCATGTCAAGCGCAGCGCGGCGCAGCCGCGCTGCCGGACAGCACATCCAAGCGGTTCGTGGAAGTCAAGTCCTTTCCCCTGGCGTGATGACAGCATAGGTGTGACCCCATGGAACTCCGGGCGGCGTCCACGCGATCACCGTCATGAGGAGCGCAGTCTTCGCATCTCGTCCGACCCCCCTCGCCTCGCGGCGTTTCCGGGCCGAACGGATTGAACAGCATCCTGGACGCCGATCACGATCACACATCGGGAATGGCCTTAGCGCGAGTTCCGGATCTACCCGGCCTCAGCCGGAGATGTGCGGCTTGTAATCTCGCAATGCAAGCTGGAACCCTCGCTCGGATCGAAGCATTTGGACATCTCCGGGCGCTCGTCATCGCGCTCGCGGGTCCTGAGAGGGGTGAGTCTGCTGGCGCCGATTCTTGGTCAAATACATGCACGATCCACGGCCCCTACGAACGAAGTGAGCACAGGTAGGAGGCCTGAATCGGGCTTGGGGGAGGGCAACATTCGTCATGACACAGCATTACACGAGTTCACGCGACACGTGGGAGGCAGCCTATCTCTACTCCCCCGAGGCGCTGTTCGTAGCGGATGTCGACGGCACGCTGTCGCACTGGAGCGAGTCATTCGGCCACACGGTCGGGCACGCGGCCACGCCGGGGACGGCGTTCTTCCAGCTCTTCCACGACGACGATCGGGAGGCGGCCCGGGCGAAGTGGTCCGGGCTCCTGGAGGCGACCGGGTCCGTCGAGCTCCGCGGGCGGGTGATGACGGCCGGGAACGTGTATGCGTCCTTCTCCTGCGTGCTGCGCAGAGCGCCGCACGGCCAGGCGGTCTACGGCTCGCTGCACGCGACGTCCGGCGCCGACGATCACCCCGCCGCCGAGCCCGGGAAGGGAGAGGACGCGGACATGCTCCGCGCCCTCTCCGACAACCTCCCTGTCATCGTCTGGTCATGCGACGCGGCGGGCGTCATCACCCGCCACGACGGGAGGGGCCTGGCGGGGCTCGGCCTCAAGCGGGGGCAGCTCGTCGGGACGAACCTCTTCGACGTCTTTGCCAACGCTCCCGAAGGCACGGAGAACGTGAGGAGGGCGCTCCGCGGGTCTCCCTCCCATTCAATGAGCCACGTCCCCGCCAACAATTCGTTCTGGGAGAACTGGATGGTGCCGATCCAGAGTCCGCTCGGAAACGTCGCGTCCGTGATCGGGCTCTCGCTCGATGTCTCGGAGGCGAAGAGAGCGGAAGAGGAGCTCCGGCTACGGCTGTTGCAGATCCAGAAGCAGCAGGAGGTCATCGGCAAGCTCTCGACGCCCATCATCCAGGTCTGGGACGGGGTGGTCGCGCTGCCCATGGTCGGCGTCGTCGACAGCGCGAGGACCGCCGACGTCATGCAGAACTTGCTCGACGAGATCGTCCGCACCAGCGCGCGGTATGCCATCCTGGATCTCACGGGCGTCGAGATGGTGGACACGCAGGTCGCGAATCACCTGATCAAGCTCGTGAACGCCATCCGGCTCCTCGGCGCGGACGGGATCATCTGCGGCATCAGGCCATCGGTCGCGCAGACGATCGTCGAGCTGGGCCTCGATCTGAACAGCATGGTGACGCGGTCGAACCTGCGGGCTGGAATCATGTTCTGCATCAACCAGATGCGCCAGCTCGCGTCGACGTCGGCGACGAACGGCTCCTCGGGCCGCTGACCCGCGGCCCCTCCCCTTCTGCTCGCGCGGCTCGCGCGGCGCCGGCGTCCGGCATCGTCGATCCGGGAAGCACCGCCAGCACCGCCGGCGGCGCGCGCGTTCGAGTTCGTGACGACGACGAGACAGGCGCCGCAGGCGCGGCCTACGCGAGAACGAGGTTCTTCATGCTCTCCCTGAGTCGAACCGACCAAGATAGCTTCCCCACCGCGGCCGGAGAGCTGCCGGTGATCGGTCACCTGCCCATCCTCTACCGGGACGCCGTCGGCCTGCTGCGCCGCAGCAGGAGCGCGCTGGGTCCGCTCTTCTGGGTCAACCTCGGGTTCGCGCAACGCCGGCTCTTCTATGTCGGAGCTGACGCCATCGATCTCCTGCGCGCGCCCGAGGTGGTCATGGACCATCCGGAGCACCTGAAGGGGATCGTGGGCCGCTCGATGGCTGCGCAGGACGGGCCGCCGCACCGGCACATGCGCTCGGCCATCAACCCCTCGTTCTCCCCTCAGGGGTTCGCCAAGGAGGCCTCCGCCACCATCGCCTCCGCGTTCGCTGCGAAGATCGATGCCTGGCTCCAGCAAGAGAGCTTCGCGGTCCATCCCGCCATGCGGGATCTGACCCTCGAGATCATTTTTCGAATCTGCGGGGTCCCGACAGAGGATGTGCACGCCTGGAGCCGAGCCTATCGCGAGCTGTTCCTGGGTGTTTACCCGATCCCGGGTCGTCTGCCAGGCATGCCCGCGTACCGCTCGGATCGTGCGCGCGCCTGGATAGACGACCGCCTGCGGAAGCTCCTCGCGCTCGCTCGCGGGGGCGGCGCCGCGGGTTCCCTCGTCGAAATGCTCTCGAAGGCTCGCGACGACGAGGGCGTGCCCCTGTCGGACCAAGACATCGTCGACAACCTTCGCGCGATATTGCTCGCCGGGCACGAGACCAGCGCCTCCATCCTGGCCTGGATCGTCATCGTCCTGTCGCGCCGGAGCGAGGTGTGGAGCGCGCTCTGCGACGAACACACCGCCGCGCCGGACGCGTCCGTGCCCATGTCCGCGAGAGAGGCGGACCGGTTCCCCGTCGCCAACGCCGTCTTCCGGGAAGTCCTGCGGATGTACACGCCGGTCTGGTTCATCTTCCGGACGGTCACCGAGACGATCACGCTGAACGGTAGACGCGTCCCTCGAAATACGCCGCTGGCCCTCAGCCCCGCGCAATTCGGCTATGATCCATCGCTGTTCCCGGACGCCGATCGCTTCGATCTGAACCGCTGGAGAGATCGCTCGAGCCCGCCGGGTCCGCTGGAGCTGGCCGCGTTCGGCGGGGGGCCGCACTTCTGTCTTGGATACAACGTCGCTTGCATCGAGGCGCTCCAGCTTCAGTTCATCCTCGTCCGGGCGTTGCGCCGCGCCGGGCTCGTTCCACACTTGGAGGGCGCTTCACCGAAGCACGTGTACTTCCCGACCGGGCATCCGACGGCCGCGACACGGGTCGCCTTTCGTCGGTGCTGAACGGGCAAAGCTCGAGCGCCCCAGCGCATCGAGCCATCGACCGCGATCTCCGACGGGACGACGCCGCTCACCATCAACACGGTCGCCGGCGGCAGCCGGTCCTCACCGGGTGGATCAGCACATGAACACCTCGCCGCATTCGAGTCCTTCCGATCGCGCTCTGGCCGTTCTTCGCGAGCTCGTGGCGGAGCTCGGGCGAGGCGGGGGTCTCGTCAGCCCGTCGGTGTACGACACCGCGACCGTGCTGATGTTCGATGTCTTTCCCGATGCCAGGGCGAGCATCATCCCATGGCTCCTGGATCAGCAGCGGTCGGATGGGGGCTGGGGGCTCTCGTCGGTCCCACGCGCGCGCGATCTCCCGACGCTGGCGTCGCTCGTGGCCCTCCATCCCTACCGCGAGCTCATGCCGCAGGTACGCCGCGCCTGCGAGGGGGGCCTTGCGTTCCTGCGCAACCAGGCAGCGCATTGGGGGACGTCCTTGCCGGACGACATCCCTGTCGGGCTGGAGCTGCTCATGCCCAGGCTCCTCGACCGGGCCTCCTCGCTCGGCCTCGGCGTCGATTGGGGCCCGTACAGGGCGCTCATTGCGCTCGGCGAGCGGCGCCGGGCCTTGATCGGCAAGGCCCGGCCGGCGGCCGGCAGCGCGGCGTCGCACTCGTGGGAGGGCTGGGGAAGCGGCCCCTCGCCCGACCTCCTCGACGCGAGCGGCGGCGTCGGGCACAGCCCCGCGGCCACGGCCGCCTGGCTTCACGCATCCCGGGACAAGGTCGGCCTCGCGGGCGCACGAGCGGCGGCGCGCGAGTACCTGCTTCGAGCGAGCGACGCGACCGAGGTCGGGATCCCCGGCGTCGTCCCCACGGTGTGGCCCATCCGCCGATTCGAGCAGGCCTGGGTCCTGTATGCGCTGCGGGCCTTCGATCTCCTCGACCATCCACGGCTGGGCGACGTGGCGCGGCCGCAGCTGCTCGACCTCCGCGCCGCGCTTCGCCCCGAGGGCATCGGCATGAGCGACGCGTTCACGCAGGACGGCGACATCACCTCGACGGTCATCGCCACCTTGGGAGAGCTCGCGGCGCCCCGCGCCATCGAGACGCTGCGGCGCTTCGAGCGAGGCGGGATGTTCATCACGTACGCGAACGAGCTGCAACCCTCGCTCACGACCAATGCACACGCGATGCACGCCCTCGCGTCCCGCGGGGAGAAGGCGTCGGAGCCGGCGCGGTACCTCCTCGAGCGTCAGCAGCCGGACGGGCGGTGGGTTGGCGACAAATGGCACAGCTCCTGGCTTTACACGACCAGCCAGGTCATCCTGGCCCTCTCGCACGAGGGGCAGCTGCCCGCCGTGAAGCGCGGCATGGAGGCGCTGCTGCGCGCCCAGCGCGGCGATGGCGGCTGGGGAGCCGGCGGCGCGCCCACCGCGGCAGAGACGGCGTACGCCGTGCTCGCGCTCCGCGCCGCCCGAAGGAACCGCGAGCTCGAATCGATGGCGCGGGGCGCCTGGCGACGGGGGTGCGACTGGCTGATATCGAACCATGACATCGGCGCCGGCCAGGAAGATCTCCGCTGGATCGGCAAGGAGCTGTATTGCCCGGCGCGGGTGGACCGCGCGTGGGTCCTCGGCGCGCTCCTCGTGTCGCAACCGTCATGGGAAAACTAGACGATCTGATGGAAAGGGCGTGGCAGAGCCACGTCTTCGGCGATTCCTACCCGGCCGCCGTCGGCCGTCGCGCGCTCTCCGAGAGGATGCGCGCCGTGCACGCGTGTTTTCTCGAGAGGTTCCGCCCGATCGTCCAGGGCGCCTTACCCGACCTCGATCCGGAGCACATCGAGCGCGTCGTGCGCCAGATCGGCCCCAAGGCGACCGCGTTCTGCGCCGCGATCGCGATCGAAATCGAAGAGATCGAGCGCCTCGCCGAGGTCTCCATCGTATTTGGGCTCCTGTTCCTGTTCGATGGCCTGATGGATGACGGGGACCTGGCGATGGTGGTCGCGACGCACCGGTTCATCGAGGTTCACGCGCCGCGCCTGCACGTTCCCGCGTCGAACGACGCGAAACAGCTGGCGTCCGCCGTCCTCCGGCGCGAGCTCGACGCGGCCAGGGCGCCGCGCCCCGATCCTGCCCTCGTCGCGGCGCGCGCTCGACCTCTGGCGGAGGTGGCGCGCCTGCTGCGTCGCCTGAGCTCTCCCGAGGACGCGGGCGCGCTCATCGAGTCGCCTGTCGCCGGCTTTCTGAGCCATGGTTCCGCCATGCGGCAGCTCAGCCAGCGTTATCTCGAGCGCGAAGAGGGTGCGTTCTGGGACGACCACGCCGGCGATTTCGTCGCGCATGCGATCGGGAGCATTCAAACGGCCGGGACGGTCGCCGTCGTCTACAGCCTCTACCGGAGCGCGAGCCCCGAGCTCCCCACGATGGGACAGGTGCTGGCCTCCCCGGCGGTCAGGCGCGTGTGCGAGCGATTCGCCGACGCGGCTTCGCGCATCTTCGACGACGTGGGAGATCAGGACGTCGATCGGCGCTCGGGCCCCCGCGGCCGGTTCGATCTCAACCTCTTCAACCATCCGAACCGAAGGCTCGTCGAGGCCACCCTGCGGTTCGTCGGCGTCGATGACGAGGACGTCATCGCGGCGACGCTGCGCGACCTCGCCGCCGACGACAGCGCCGGGGATGGCCGCGTCGTCGAGCGATTCGTCGACGTCGTGCGCGGCGGCGTGGCGAGCTTGCCGGCGGAGTGCTGGCGCGACGCGGGCGTGTTCCTGATGCTCCTCAAGAGGATCATCGAGTCGGGATACGTGAACACGCTGGGCGACGCTGCGCTCGCGGAGTGACGCAGTGGCGCCGGGCGCGCCGCCCGGCGGAGCGTCGCCTGCCCAGGGGGGCGCTCAGGCGAGCGCCTTCGCCATCGCGGCGATGCGCTCGGCGCCGGCGGGGCTGAGCTCGCCGAGCGCGCGGACGAAGTTCGGGTGGGTCATGCCCGAGCCGAGGAACGTCCAGCGGTAGGAGCGCTGCTGCGCCTCGAAGATCTCGGCCTTCTCGGCCTCGGCGAGGGGGCGGCCGGCGGCGCGCTCCAGGGCCTCGATGTCGAGCCTGGCCTGCGCGGCGAGGCCGCCGTCGAGCATCGTGCCGATGGATACGTAGTCGTCGAAGGCCCGGGCGATGCCCTCCGGCCCGGCCTCGCGGGCGAGCTTGGCCACGAGCAGCGTGTCGAGCTTGGCGTGCTGGGCCTCCTCCATCCAGTGGTGGCGGAGCAGGCTCGAGAACTGTGGGTCGAGGCCCTCGGCGTCACCCTCCTTGACGCTGTCGAGGTAGTGGCGCTGCGTCATCCACTCGAGGTGCAGGGTCACCATCGCGACGCCGAGCGCGCCGTGCTTCAGGATCGCCGCCGCGACGTCCTTCGCGGGGCCGATGGCCCCGCACTCCGCGCCGAAGCCGCGCGCGAACTCCGCAGAGAACCGGCGGAAGAGGTGGATATGCTTCGCCTCCTCCTCGGCGAACGTGACGAGCGCGCGCACCTCGACCGCGTCGGCGCCGTGGACCGCGGCGCGCGCCTGATCGAGCACGAACGGCAGGATGAACTCCTCCACGAAGCCAAAGAGGTAAAGATAGCTGTTGCCGCGGATCTGGTTGAGCAGGAGCTTCTCCCGCGCGCTCAGACAGCGGATCGACGCCGTGCCCGCGAGCGACTCGGGCAGGAAGGGCTTCGAGAAGTCGAGCTGCTTGTCACCGCCGATGATGTCCTCGACGCGCCAGGTGATCTTGTGCGAATCCGCCAGGGTCGCCTCGTAGGTGTAGCTGTGCGTGAGCATGATCCTCCCTTTCCTGGTCGAGCCGCTCGGCGTCGCGCGACGCGTAGCGGAACGAGAGCACACGAGCGCTCGCCGGACGTCAAGGCGCGCCGGCGTCGACGTGCGCGCGACCGTCAACCGCATCACCCTTGGATCAAGGAGGAGGCGGAGGCGGTGGATCCTGCTCCGGGCGCGCCTGCCGCGGGGCCCACAGCGGGTAGTCGACGCCGGCGAGGCGATTGATGAGGATGGCCTGGAGCGTGAGCAGGACAACCCCGCCGAGGAGCACGAGGAGCATCGGAGGCCGGGACAGGATGCCCAGCGAGACGATGAGCGTCGTCGCGCCCGCGGGAGGGTGTGGCGCGCGGGCGAGCACCATGAGGCCGGCCGTGAGCCCCAGCGAGAGCGCCGCGGCGATGGCGCGCGGGAGGGTCACCCCGGTCGCGGTCGCCGGACCTGCGTGCGTGAGCCCGGTGATGAGCAGGCTCATGTACGCGACCGCGATGCCGATGCTGTGCCCAACGATGGTGGTGCGCGGCGCGGCCGACGCCGCCGTGGGAGTGTAAAAGAACAGGAAGGCCGTTGGCCCGAGCGACGGAAAGACGAAGGGCGACTTCGTCACCACGGCGAGGGCTGCCATCAGGCCGATGCTCACGAACCCGTTCACGCAGCTGAAGACCGCGAGCACCGGTATCTTGGAGTAGCGCTGGAGGAGCCACGGGAGCCTGAGGCGCGTGAAGATGCCGCGCACCACGTCCGTCATCTCGCCGCCGAGCGGGTGCCGCGGCGAGATCGGGCCGTAACCGCGCCCGTTTCCCCACGGCTCCACCGCCGGGGTCGATTGCCTGTCTCTCTCTGTCATCCTTCGTTCCTCGCGAGCGGGCCGCGCCTCCACGCGGCGCGCGCCCGCTTCCGCGGCTGCGCTCGCCGGCGGGCGCCACGGCCAGCTCACCACGATTCTACTCCGGGCTCCGCGAGATGGATCGGGGATCTCGCCCGACGCGCTCGGGCCCGCCGGGCAGCGCGCCTGCGCGCGGCGCGCGCGACCGATGGCGCGGCCTGTCGAGCGATCGCCACGACCCCTTCACGCTCGAGACGACCGTCACACGCTGGTCGGTGACCGCGCCTCCCTGGGCAGGATCAGAACTTCTCCACCGACGGGCGCACGTCGAGCTCGAGGGTCCAGACGCTCGGCGCTTGGGCGTGGAGCTGGAAGTAGGTCTCTGCCAGCGCCTCCGGCGATAGCAGGGTGTCGGCCTTCCTCCCGGGTACCATGGCGCGCACCCGCGGGGTGTCGATCAGCCCGTCGATGACGACGTGCGCCACGTGGATGCCGCGCGGGCCGAACTCGCGCGCGAGCGACTGCGCGACGGCGCGCAGGCCGAACTTGCCGACGGCGAGGGACGCGAAGCGGGCTCCGCCGCGGAGCGAGGCGGTGGCGCCCGTGAAGAGGATCGTCCCTCGGCCGCGCTCGAGCATGCCGGGCAGCGCCGCCTGAGCGCTCACGAAGCCGCCGAGGCAGCTGATCTTCCAGTCGTCCTCGAGCTCTCGCGGCGTGAGCTCAAGGGCGCCGGCCACGCGGAAGGCGCTGGCGTTGTAGATCAGCACCTCCACCGGCCCGAGCGACGCCTCCACGCGCGCGAACGCCGCCGCCACGGCGGCAGCGTCGGTGGCGTCCCCCGGGACGCTCAAGGCGCGCCCTCCGGCGCCCTCGATCTCCCGCTGCACGGCCTCGCAGGCGGCGGCCGTCCGGGCCATGAGGCCGACGGAGTACCCCTCGCGCGCGAAGCGCCTCGACACCGCGGCCCCGAGCCCGGGGCCGACACCGACGACGACCGCTGTCTTGTTCGAGCTCATGAAGGACGCCCTCCCGCCGGCCCTCGCGCCGGCGAACCGCGGCAGCGTAGCCCGTCCTGGCCCGCGCGAACCACACACACCGGCCGAGATCGTCCCCGGCTCGGTCCGGAGGTCAGCCCCCCAGAAGAGCTACGGGCTCCCCGGCGCATCCCTCCACTGCCGCACGAAGAACGGCCACGCGTCGTGAAGGTACAGGCCGAAGGGGATCCACCAGACGAGATCGTTCGTCAAGCAGAGCACGGCGGACCGAGGCGGCCATTGCCCGGTGACGAGCAGCCCAGCGAGGCCGATCGGCCCGAGCACCTTGCCGAGCAGACCGACGCTCGCAAGGAGGAACCCGCGCTCGGGCGCGCGCGCGACCTCCGCGTAGAGGATGGCGTACACCCCGACGACCATCCCCAGGCAGGCGAAGATCGGCGGGTGATTGAGGGGTTCCATGCCCGCGAAGCGAAAGAGCCATTGCGGGTCGGCGGCGGCGTAGAGCCCCCAGCAGGCGTTGTAGAGGGCAGCCAGCGCGAAGACGGCGCGGTGCAGGCGGCGGCGGGGGATCATCGCGGGGCGACCTCGGCGGAAGGCCGGCGCTCATACACCGCGTCGACGCCGGGCACGAGCCGGATCTCGCCCGCGCCGAGCGCGCCGTGACGACGCGCTCGGACCCGTCAGATGCCGCCGCCGTCCTCGAAGACGTCGCTCCGCACCTGGGCCTGGCTGATCCGGCTGTTCGGCGGGACGCTGCGCGTGAGCCACACATTGCCGCCGATGCTCGATCCGCGGCCGATGGTGATGCGCCCGAGGATCGTCGCGCCGGCATACACCACCACCTGGTCCTCGACGATGGGGTGGCGGTCGATCCCCTTGATGGGGTTCCCGCTCGCGTCGCGCGGGAAGCTCTTCGCGCCGAGGGTGACGCCCTGGTAGAGGCGCACGCGCTCGCCGATACGGCACGTCTCCCCGATGACGACGCCCGTCCCGTGATCGATGAAGAAGCTCGCCCCGATCTCGGCGCCGGGGTGGATGTCGATGCCGGTGTCGGCGTGCGCGATCTCGGAGAGGATGCGCGGGATGAGCGGTACGCCGAGCGTGTAGAGCAGGTGCGCGATCCGGTGGTGCATGATCGCCGTGATGCCCGGATAGCAGAACACCGCCTCGTCGATGCTGGTCGCCGCCGGGTCGCCCTCGAACGCCGCGCGCACGTCGGTCTCGAGCAGCTCCTGCACCGCGGGGAGGCCCGCGGCGAAGTCGCGCACGATCTCGGCGGCGCGCCCCTCGCGGCGGGCGGCCTCGCGGGCGTCGAGCTCCCTCGGGAAGCCAAGGCCCCTCCGGACCTGCTCGTGGAGCGCGAGCAGCGCCGCGTCGAGCGTGTGCCCGACGAAGTAGTCGGTCCCCTCCTCGGTGAGATCCGCGGGCCCGAAGTGCGCCGGGAAGAACACGGCGCGCAGATCGCGCGCGATGCCGACGAGCACCTCGCGCGACGGCAGCGCCTGCCGCCCGAGCTTCTGGCGCGCGCCGTCGATCCCCCGGCCGGCGGCGCGCAGCTCCGCGACCACCGAGCCGAGCGCCCAGGACGCGCCGGACACGGCGGGCGCGCGGTAAACCCCGTGATCGGCCTCGCTCATGTCGCGAGCCCCTTCTCGTCGAAGAGCCCCTCGAAGAGGGCCGTGCTCAGGTAGCGCTCGCCCGAGTCGGGGAGGATGACCACGATCGTCTTGCCCTCGCTCTCCTTGCGCTTCGCGATGCGTGCCGCGACCGCCACCGCCGCGCCGGACGAGATCCCCGAGAGGATGCCCTCCTCGCGCGTCAGCCGCCGCGCATAGGCGATCGCCTCCTCGTTGGTCACCTGTTCGATCTGATCGACGATCGACAGATCGAGCACGTCGGGCACGAAGCCCGCGCCGATCCCCTGGATCTTGTGCGGCCCCGGCCTGAGCGGCTCCCCGGCGCGCGTCTGCGTGAGCACCGGGCTGTGCGCGGGCTCGACCGCGACGGAGGTGATCGCCTTGCCCTTCTGGTGCTTGATGAAGCGCGAGACGCCCGTGATCGTGCCGCCGGTCCCGACGCCGGACACGAGGATATCGACCTTCCCGGCCGTGTCCTCCCAGATCTCCGGGCCCGTCGTCCGCTCGTGGATCGCGGCGTTCGCCGGGTTCTTGAACTGCTGCAGGAGCACGTACCGGCCCGGGTTCGACGCGACGATCTCCTCCGCCTTCGCGATGGCGCCGCTCATCCCCCGGGGCCCCTCGGTGAGCACCAGCTTCGCGCCGTAACCCACGAGGAGCTTGCGGCGCTCGATGCTCATCGTCTCGGGCATGGTCAGCGTGAGCGGATAGCCGCGCGCCGCCGCGACGAAGGCCAGCGCGATGCCCGTGTTGCCGCTCGTCGGCTCGACGATCTCCTTCCCCGGACCGAGGAGCCCCCGCTTCTCGGCGTCCCACACGAGCGCCGCGCCGAGGCGGCACTTCACGGAGTACGCCGGATTGCGTCCCTCGATCTTCGCGAGCACGAGCGCGCCCGCGCCGTCGACGGCGCGACGGAGGCGCACGAGCGGCGTGCGGCCGATGGATTCTGCGTTGTCTTCGAACCAGCCGCGTGTGACGTTCGACATGGGCCCTCTGGGGTGCGACGGCATGCCTCCGCGTCCTCGAGGTCGGAGGACGTCGATCGGGCAGCGAACGCCGCGCTTGATTACCAGCGGATGTTCATCTAACATAACGGATAGAGCACGCCAAGCACTTTATGCCCCACCGAGGCCGGTCGCCGCTCAGTGCTCGTGGCGCGCCGGTGGCTCGGGGCCGGCGCTCCATCACCCGACTCCTCATCTTTCATTTCGGACGACACCGCAACGCCGCCGCAACGCCGCCGCAACGCTGCCGCAACGACACCGCAACCCCCTTGGGCCTCGACCTCAGCTGACGTCCGCCGATGTCCCCCTCCACCACGGCACGTGCGGCTACGCTCCACCATCGCAGAAGGAAAATCCGCTTTATAGGAGTCCGACATGGTGGAAATTACATCTGCTTTACAGGAGGAAAGCGTCCAGGGCGTCACGAGCGCCATTGCGGCAACCTAGGAAGAAGCTGTAGTACTGGCTCAGCTTTGGCGGAGACATCCCCCCCACGCGCCAAAGCTCGAGGAAAAGCCCTGCCATGACGAACCACGAAAGCCATTTGCTTGGCGAGCGCGCCGCAAGGCAACACGCCAACACGAGCAAGACTCCGCCCCAGTGGGCCGGTTCCACCCCGCGTTGGCTCGTGCAGCTGCTCCCCTGGACGCCCGTCGAAGCAGGCGTGTACCGCCTCAACCGGGTCACCGATAGCGATTTCGCGGTCGATTGCAGCCCGGATGACGCGGCCGAGCTGCCCACGGCGCGCATTCACTATGAAGAGCAGCCGCGCGAGTTCGTGCTCAACACGGTGACCACGACGATCCAGGTGCACACCCGGATCTCCGACCTGTTCCGCAGCCCCATGGATCAGGTGAAAGAGCAGCTCACCGTCCTCGTCGAGAAGCTCAAGGAGAAGCAAGAGGACGAGCTGATCAACAACGGCAACTACGGCCTGCTCAACAGCGTGCATGAGAGCATGCGGGTCAAGCCGCGCGGCGCCGGCCCCACGCCGGACGATCTCGACGAGCTCATCGCGCGCGTGTGGAAGGAGCCGGCCTTTTTCCTGGCGCACCCGCGCGCCATCGCGGCGTTCGGTCGCGAATGCACGAAGCGCGGCGTTCCGCCGCCGACGGTGACCCTGTTCGGCTCGCAGTTCCTCACGTGGCGCGGCCTCCCGCTCATCCCCACCGACAAGCTGCACCTCGCGGGCAACAAGACCGATATCCTCCTGGTCCGCACCGGCGAGAAGAAGCGCGGTGTCGTGGGCCTGTTCCAGCCCGGGATCCCCGGCGAGGTGAGCCCGAGCCTGTCGATTCGCTTCATGGGCATCAACCAGCTCGGGGCTGCCTCGTACCTCGCGTCCCTGTACTGCTCGGCGGCGGTTCTGACCGAAGACGCGCTCGGCGTGCTCGAGGGCGTCCAGGTGGACACCTACTATGAGTACAAGTGAGATCCTGACAGCGGATCTCCAGGGTGCTCTGCCGCAGGTGACCCACGCCGTAGGGAGCTCTGGGATCGCGCCCTTGAACGTGCCTCTCTCGGCGCCGGGCGGCGCGCCCGCGCCGGCGCCCGGCGTCCCCGGCTTCGACCCCGCCTCCCTGGCCGCGGTGATCGCGCAGCTCGCGAACGAGATGCTCGGCGCGCCGGTGAAGCAGGGGGCGGCGGCGCAGGCGGCGCCGCTTCCTGGCGCCGCGCCGTCGCAGTCACCCGTCCCGCACCTGGCGGCGGCTGGCGCGGCGCCGTCACCTGTACCGGGGCCGTCCGCGGCGGCGGCCCCCGTCTACCCCGGGTCGGCCCCCGCCTACTCCGGCTCTGTCCCCGCCTATTCGGGCTCTGTCCCCCCCTATTCCGGCGCGGCGCTGCCGGCTCCCGGCTCGGTCCTCGCTTCCTCCGGCGCGGCGCCGACCTCCCCCGGCGAGGCGTCGCTGCCGGACTCGACGGTGCGCGCTGGGTTCGTCCGCGTCCCGCTCGTGGGCTCCGATCCGCTGAGCCTGGGAGCGGTCGATGATGTGCTCCGCGTCCCGATGCTGGGCGATCTCGCGGGCCGCGACGCCGACCCGTACTTCGTGCCCGGCGCGCCCGCGCTGGGCATCGAGTCGCCGGTCGGCCCTCCCCAGGTCGAAGCGCACGAGATCCGCGCCGTGGATCCGGCGCTGGTCCGCGGCGTGAGCGGCTCCGCCGGCATCCTGGACCCCCACGCGATCCGCCGCGACTTCCCCATCCTCGAGGAGCGGGTCCACAACAAGCGGCTCATCTGGCTCGACAACGCGGCGACGACCCAGAAGCCCCGGGCCGTCATCGATCGTCTCTCGTACTTCTACGAGCACGAGAACTCCAACATCCACCGCGCGGCGCACGCGCTCGCGGCCCGCGCAACGGACGCGTACGAGGCGGCGCGCGAGGCGACGCGCCGCTTCATCAACGCCCCGTCCACGCGCGAGATCGTGTTCGTGCGCGGCACCACCGAGGGGATCAACCTGATCGCCCAGAGCTGGGGCCGGAGGAACGTGGGCCCGGGCGACGAGATCGTCATCACGTGGCTCGAGCACCACGCCAACATCGTGCCGTGGCAGCAGCTCTGCTCCGAGAAGGGCGCAAGGCTCCGTGTCGCTCCCGTGGACGACCGGGGCCAGGTGATCCTCGAGGAGTACGAGAAGCTGCTCGGCCCGCGGACGCGCATCGTCTCGATCACGCAGGTCTCGAACGCGCTCGGCACCATCACGCCCGCCCGCGAGATGGTGGCGATGGCGCACCGGCACGGCGCGCGCGTCGTCGTGGACGGCGCGCAAGCGGTGTCCCACATGCGCGCGGACGTGCAGCTCCTCGACTGTGACTTCTACGTGTTCTCGGGCCACAAGGTGTTCGGTCCCACGGGCATCGGCGCCGTCTTCGGCAAGAGCGAGGTGCTCGACGCGATGCCGCCCTGGCAGGGCGGCGGCAACATGATCGCGGACGTCACCTTCGAGCGGACGATCTACCACCCGCCCCCCGCGCGCTTCGAGGCCGGCACCGGCAACATCGCGGACGCGGTCGGCCTCGGGGCCGCGCTCGACTACGTGACGCGGATCGGGATCGAGAACATCGGCCGCTACGAGCACGAGCTGCTGCACTACGCCACCCACGCCCTCGCGACCGTCCCCGGGCTGCGGCTCATCGGCACCGCGGCCGACAAGGCGGGCGTGCTCTCCTTCGTCCTCGATGGGCAGCGCACCGAGGACGTGGGCGGGGCGCTCGACCGGGAGGGCATCGCGGTGCGCTCGGGCCACCACTGCGCGCAGCCCATCCTGCGCCGCTTCGGCCTGGAGAGCACCGTGCGCGCGTCGCTCGCCCCCTACAACACCTGCGAGGACATCGACGCGCTGGTTGACGCGCTGCATAGAATCCAGATCGGGAGGTCGCGCTGACTGGCCGTCCGGCGGCTGTCCGCTGAGGCGGACGCCGCCGGGCTCCCTGCCAGCCGCCCTCGCCGTCCACCCCCCTGGTTGGATCGTCAAAACAGGCTGAACACACGGGATTTCGAAGGTTTTCGTCTCGACGGCGAACTTGTGTCCCCCGGGTTGCCACTGTCGCACGCGTCCGTTATAATGGACGCATGATCCAGACGATATCGCCCAGGGACGCGGACGAGCTGATCAAGAGCGGCGAGGTGGACGTTGTGGATGTGCGTGAGCCACGCGAGTGGTCGGTCGGACACGTGCCGCACGCGCGGCTGGTGCCCCTCGATCAACTGAGAGCGGATCCGCAGCGGGCCCTGCCGCGTGATCGGGTGGTGTTCGTGTGCGCAAAGGGCGCCCGCAGCCTGACGGCGGCGAAGCTCGCCGAGCGGCTCGGGTTGAACCAGCTCTACAACCTGGATGGCGGCACGAGCGGCTGGGTGAAGGCGGGGCTTCCGCTCGAGCACAGCTGAGCTGGGCTCACGCCGGCCGCATTTGCCCCGCGTTGCGGCTGGCGCGCGGCGGCGCCGTCGCAAGATGTGCGGCATGGCCCTGCGCGCACTTCGCACCTTCGTCCTCGTCCCCCTGTTCGCCGCTGCGTGCGCCCGAGGCGCCCCGCCTCCTGCCGCCGCGCCGGCTCCCCTGCCCTCGCCGGCGCCCTCGGCGGCCGCGAGCACCGCGCCCGCCTCGCGCTCGGCACCTGCCGCGGCCCAGCGACTCCCGGCCTGGGTCGAGCGCAGCAACGAGCACGCAAAGGTCCTCCTCGACGTGCTCGTCCGGTTCTCGCCGGAGCGCGCCGGCGCTCTCGGGATCGAGCGCGCGGACCGGGAGATCGCGGATCTATCGCCCGGGGTCGAGGCGCAGAAACGCGCGGCCTTCCGCGCGGCCATCGTGGAGCTCCAGAAACGGCGAGAAACCCAGAAGGACCCGGCGGTCGCCGAAGATCTGCAGATCTTGCTGGACGCCGCGGACCGGGCCGTTCGCAGCTCGGAGCTCGCGGAGAAGTACAGCGTCACCTATGTGCACGTCACGGGGCTCGTGTTCGACGGCATCTCGAACCTCCTGGACGACCGGGTATCACCGGCGCGGCGGGCTGCGGCCCGCACGCGCCTCCGGCGCTATGCCGGCATGGAGGCGGGCTACGTGCCCATCGCCGAGCAGGCCATGGCCAGGCTCCTCCAGGACCTCGAGAAGCCCGGATTGCTCGCCCCGCCCAGGATGGAGATCGAGCGGCACCTCGCCACGAACGCCCGCGTGCGGGAGGGCATCGGTGAGCTGTTCAGGAAATACGGCATCAGCGGCCATGACGAGCCGCTCGCGGCGCTGAATCGCCAGCTCGAGGCGTACGACGCGGCGCTGCGCAGCGACGTGCTCCCCCGGGCGCGGACCGACTTCGCGTTGCCGCGGCCGCTCTATGCGTTCGCGCTCGAGTCGTACGGCGTCGATCTGCCGCCCGCCGAGCTCGCGCCCCTGGCCCACGCCGCCTTCGAGGATCTGACGGCGCAGATGCAGGAGCTCTCGAGCTCGGTCGCCAGGGCGCGCGAGCTGCCAGGCGCGGATTACCGCGACGTGCTCCGCGCCCTGAAGAAAGAGCAGCTGGTGGGCGAGGCCATCTTGCCGCATTACAAGGCGCGGCTGGCCCAGATAGAGGACATCATCAGGAAAGAGCGCCTCGTCACGCTGCCCGAGCGGCCTGCGCGCATCCGGCTCGGCACCGCCGCCGAGAGCGCCGAGACGCCAGCGCCGCACATGCGGCCGCCGCGGCTGCTCGGCAACCAGGGGGAAGTGGGGGAGTTCGTGTTGCCGCTCAGCCTCCCGGGCCCCCCCGGCGCCGCGGACGGGCTGCAGAAGGTTGACGACTTCACCCATGCAGCGGCGTCGTGGACGCTCACCGCCCACGAGGCGCGCCCCGGACACGAGCTCCAGTTCGCCTCGCTCGTCGAGCGCGGCGTCTCGATCGCCCGGGCGGTCTTCGCGATGAACAGCGCCAACACCGAGGGGTGGGGGCTGTACTCCGAGGCCCTCGTGTTCCCGTTCATGCCGCCCGAGGGTCAGCTCGTCTCGCTGCAATACCGCCTGCTGCGGGCCGCGCGCGCCTTCCTGGATCCGGAGCTCCAGGCCGGCAAGATCACGCCTGCGGCCGCGCGCGCCTTCCTGGAGCAGGAAGTGGTGCTGTCGGCGCCGTTCGCTCGGTCCGAGGTGGAGCGCTACACGTTTCGCGCGCCGGGACAGGCGACATCGTATTTCTACGGGTTCACCCGGCTGATGGAGCTCCGGGCAGAGGTCGAGTCCATGATGGGCCCTCGCTTCGATGCGCAGCGATTTCACGATTTCGTGCTCGCCCAGGGGATCCTGCCGCCGGAGCTGCTGCGCAAGGCCGTGTTCGAGCGATTCGTCGGGGATCAGCCGGCGCGCTGAGCGAGGAGGAGCGAGCGAGAGCGGTCTCGATCCAGCGCGGCGTCCCCCTTGCGGCGCGCCTCGCCGGCTCCACCTGTCGTGTCGGGCACGGGAGCGCCGGAGGGTGACGCATGGGAATGAACGAGAAGAAGGCAGCGGAGCGACAGCCGGAATCGCCTGAAGGCGCCGCGGCCGGCCCCGAGGCGACGAGGGCGAAGACGCGCAAGGAGCGGAGCCCGCAGACACCGCTCGATCGCGGCGGGGCGCTCTCGCAGCGCGAGGCGTGGGAGCCTGTGGACGAGGCGTCGGACGAGTCGTTCCCGGCGAGCGACCCGCCGGCCTGGACGCCTATCCACCCGGGCTGAGCGCCGCGGCATGGCGGCGGCGGGGCCCCTCGCCGGCCGCGCGCCCGTCACGGCTCGGGAACGCCCTCTTCGAGCCACGCCCGCGCGCTCTCGGCGGTGAGCTTGAAGTCCGGGGGCACCCTCGACCGCCTCACGGTCTCCCCTGCCGCGTCTCGCCCCGTGAGGATGGCGTGAGGATCGTCCTCATCGGGCACGATGTCGAGGTCCACCCGCATCCGGGCGCCGCCCCCGACCACCGTCGTCACGCTCCGGTGCAGCTGCGCCCGGCGTTGCTGGTCGTGCCGCGAAAGGATCTCGTTCGCCGTCTTCACCAGGGTGGCGAAGGCGCTCGCGTCGAGCGGCTTCGGGTTCTTCTTGTCACGCCCCATCGTCCACGGCCCCACCAGCGAGGGCTCGCTCTGGCCGTCGCACGTCATCTCGACGGCCCACCCATCGTCGTCCTCGTTCTTGATGACCCGCGCCGTCCACCCGTTCCCCTTCCACAGCTTCGGGTCCTGATCTTCAGGACGGATCGGGCGCGTCTGCCCCACCTCGTCGAGCGTCGCGTCCGTCGCATCGTGCGTCGTGTCCATGGGCGCGTCGGTGTACCCGCTGCGCGGCCGGTGCGTCCACTCCCTCCCGCGCATCTCGGGCATTTCCTGTCAGCCCCTCACGGCGCTGGACCACCTCCCTTCACGTCCGAGCGAGGCATGGCAACGGCGTCATTCAAGCGCAGCCGAAGGTCAGGATCGCCACAGACCTCCGCCGCGGGCTGGCTGACGGCCGCGGAGCTGCGACACTCGGCGCATGCTCCTCCACCGGCGCCCCTTCCTGGCCCTGTGCGCCGCAGCCCTCGCCCCGAGCGCCGCCCTCGCCGACCCCGCCGGCGCCGCGCCGCCCTCGCCGCCGCCCCCCGCTTCCCCGCCCGCCTTCGACGTCCGCGACCTCCAGGTCCCCGGCGAGCGCGCCCTCGGCCGGCGGTTCACGCTGCTCGTCCCGAAGCACCTCGCCCCGGGTGAGCGCGTGCCGCTGCTCGTGCTCCTCCACGGCCTCGGCGAGACCGGCGACGAGCGCCTCGGCGCCTTCGCGTGGCTGGAGCGGTACGGCCTCGGGCCGGCCTACGAGCGGCTGCGCCGCCCGCCGCTCGGCCGCACCTCGCGCCGGAAGGACTGGACCGACGCGCGGCTCGCCGAGGTGAACGCCGCGCTCGCGGCGCGGCCGTTCCGCGGCCTCGCGATCGCGTGCCCCTTCACGCCCAACGTCCACAAGGCCCCGAACCCCACCGCGGCGCTCGACGGCTACGCGCGCTGGCTCGCGGAGGTGGTCCTGCCGCGCGCCCGCGCCGAGGCGCCCGCGTTCGACGACGCGGCCCGCACCTCGCTCGACGGCTGCTCCCTCGGCGGCTTCATCGGGATCGAGGTGTTCCTCCGCAGGCCCGAGCTCTTCGGCGCCTGGGGCGGCGTGCAGTCCGCCATCAGCGCCCACCGCGCCCCCGCCTACGCCGACCGGCTCGCCAGGGCCATCGCCGCGGCCGGGCCGCGCGATCTCCACCTGCTCACCAGCGAGGGAGACCCGTTCCGCGACGCGAACGCCACCCTCGCCGCGCAGCTCGCGAAGCGCTCGATCCCCCACACCCTCCGCGTCCTGCCGGGGCCGCACGACCAGCCCTGGCTCCGCGAGGCCGGCACCATCGAGACGCTCCTCTTCCACGACCGGCGACCGCGCTGAGCCGGCGCCGCGCGCCCGATCGCCTACCCGAGCAGCCCCGCCTCCCGCAGGAAGGCGCCCTCGACCGCGGCGTAGTCGGCCTCCACGTCGAGCCGCGCGAGGACCGAGTAGAACCCGAACAGGAGCCGGTTCGGGTATAGCATGGCCCGGCCCATTCCCATGAAGACCAACGCCGCGCGCATCCTCGACAGCCTCGGCATCCCCTACGAGCTGCGCACCTACGAGGTCGACCCGAGCGACCTGACCGCGGGCACCGTGGCCAGGAAGATCGGCCTGCCCCCGGAGCAGGTGTGGAAGACGCTGGTCGCGCGCGGCGATCGCCACGGCGTCTGCTTCGCGGTGGTGCCGGGCAACGCCCAGCTCGATCTCAAGGCGATGGCCAGGCTCACCGGTGACCGGAAGGTCGACACGGTGTCGCTGAAGGAGGTCCAGCCGCTCACCGGTTACGTGCGCGGCGGGGTCACGGCGCTGGGCGCGAAGAAGGCCTATCCCGTCTACGCGGACGAGACGATCGAGCTCTTCGAGGTCGTCTCCATCTCGGCCGGCGTGCGCGGCACGCAGATCCTCGTCGCTCCCGGCGAGTACCTGCGCGCGACCAGGGCGAAGGTCGGCGCCATCGCGGCTCCTGGCGGCGACGCGGATTGAACGCGCGGACCGCCGGATCCGCGGTATGCTGGCAGAGCTCGCCTCCGGTCCGGCGCCGGGCGGCGACGAGGGATATGACCAGAGCGGCATGCGACCTGCGCGATCCGAGCGAGCTGAGCACCGCCGAGCTGCGGCAGCGGTGCCGGGGCTGCAAGCCGTGGGAGCTCGGGCTCGGCGCGGTCCAGCTGGCCGCCTCGGCGGCGGCCGGAGGCGCCGTGCTCGCGGCGGCCGGCGCCTGCATTCCGGGGCTGGTCCAGTGCATCAGCGTGGGTCCGGCGCTCGCGGCCGGGCTCGCGGTCTGGGAGTCGATCGGCGTGGCCAGCGGGTGGCTCCCGGGCGCGGCGTACCGCGATGAGCTCGCGTTCCGCGCGTGGCACGCGGGGCTCTCGCCGTGGGTCGGGCCAGCAGCGCAGCGCCGCTGGGCCAGGCGCGCGCTGGCGCGCCGGCCGGCGGCCCCCGACTGGCTGCTCGTCCTCGAGGGCGTCGCGCCGGCCGGCGGAGGGCGCCGCTGGGTCAAGGTCGAGCTCTCGCTGTCCCCCTCCTCGGACGGCCCGTTCCGCTCGCAGGCCAGCGGGCACGCGCTGCTGCGCGCGGGCGGCGACGGCGCAGAAGCGCCGCACGAGCGGCGCCTCGCGATCGAGGAGCTCGACGACCTGAGGCGGGCCGTCGCAGAGCTCCCGGAGGCGCTCTCGCTGGACCCCCCCGCCTCGCCCCGGGACCCCGCGGTGTTCAACGGCCGCTGCGAGCTGCTCATCGCCAGGAGGACGCCGTTCGCCGCGGCCCAGCTGACGAGCGCGTTTCCGTCGCTCGAGGCAGGCCCTCAGGCGCCCTCGCTGTCGCTGCTGCACCGCCTGGTCCAGCTGGCCTGGCGCGGGGGCGAGTCAGGTCCGAGCCGGCGCGGCCGCTGACGCGGGCGCCTCGCGCATCAGGCGCCGGCCGACCAGCATCAGCAGGACACCGGACGCGAGGAAGGCCAGGTCCCAGCCGAGCTGCCCCGGACCTGGACGGACATGGTGGATCTGCAGGAGGTGATGATCGATCACCCCCTCGACCAGGTTGAACAGCCCCCAGCCCATGGCGGCGGCGCCCGGGAACATCCGTCCGGGGAGCTCAGCTCCGCCCGCGCGCAGGGCGCTCCAGAGCTTGATGACACCTGCCACGGTGAGGCTCAATGCGACAACGCCGAACAGACCGTCGGCGAAGATGTTCCGCCTCACATCGTCGATGGTCGCGCCTGGATGGCAGCTGAAGCAGATCAGATGATGCCACTGCAGGAGCTGATGAAACAGGATGCCGTCGATCAGGCCACCTGCGCCCATGCCGAAGATCACCCCCGCCGTCTTCACGGCGCGTGATGTCCTCGTGGCGGCGATGATCTCCAGCGGGCGGGCTGTGCTCATGAAATCCTCCTGAGCGCGCCCCCATGCGAGCGGCAAACCACAGCCGTCGGGCGGCGGAGGACGGATCGGTCGGGCCGGCGGAGCGACCGGTTCGCCGCCGTCGGACCGCGGCGCTTTCGCCGGCCATGAACCAACGGCGCCCCGACTCCATGGACTGGCCAGCTCGGGCCTGGCACGGAGTTGGCACATGTCGGGGAGAGGAACCCACGTATCCGCAGAAATCGCTGAAAGGTGTCAGATGGACAATCGAATGAACCCGGAACGCGCCGCAGGAACGGCGGAGCCGGAGCACCAGGGTCCCAGGCCGGTCCCTTACACGTACCATGACGGCCGCGAGGATTACCTCCATGTCGGCCGCCGGGAGGGCGCGGAGCCGGATCAGCCCGAGGCGCTGGTCCCGCCTTCCGAGGGGATGACTTCACCTCTCCAGGCGGCGTCCCCGCCGCCCGAAGCCGCCTCGGTGGCCGCCGCGCCGATCGCCTCGCCGCCCGAGGCGACGGCGCTGCCGCCCGAGGCGACGGCGCTGCCGCCCGCGGCGACGCCCGGGTCTCCCCGGGCGGCGCCTCGCGCAGCGGCGCAGCGCCCTCAGCAGGCGATCCGGATGAGCGAGATCGTCACGCGCGGGCTGCGGACCGGCGCCGTGCTGACGGCAGCGACGATGTGCACGATGATGGCAGCGTCCACCCTCAAGCGCGGATCGCCCTGGGCCGCCATGAACGCCATGGCGGCGGCGGTCGGCCTCGGGGGTCGCCGCGCGAAGCGCCGGTTCGACCCGGTCGCCACGCCCGCAGGGATGGCGGCGCTCGCCGGGGGCCTGCTCGTGTGGGGCATCGGCTACGAGAAGGCGCTCGACGCGGCGGGGCGGCGCGGCGGCGCGCTCACGGGCGCGCTGTCGGCGCTCGGCTGCTTTCTGGTCGACGACCTGGTCTTGCCCGACCGGCTCATGAAGAGCCTCCGAGACACGGTGGGCGTGGCCGGCATCGTCGGCCAATACGTCGCCATCGGCGTCGCGAGCGCCGTCGCCCCGCGGTGAGCGCGCGAGGCGCTGGCGCGAGCGCCGCCGTGGCGCCGCGCCCCGCTATCTCTGCCCGGCGGCCTTGCGGTCCTTCGCGCCCGGCTCCTCGTGCTGGGGCAACGCGCCTCTCGGCTGCGCCTGTTCGGTCGCGCCGCTCTCCGGCGGCGGCTCCTCCTCGGACGGGGCCGCCGCGCCCGCGGCGGTGGCCTCGGCGCCGGTCTCCCGCAGCTCGAGCGAGCCCGCGGGGCCGCCGCGGCCCGACTCCTCGTACGGCCCGCCGCCGAGCGAGCCCGGCGCGCGGAGCTCGGCGTCCTTGGGGTGCGGCCCGTCGAGCCGGAAGATCCCCTTCGATTGATCGACCTCGTCGAACCGCCTGTTCTCCTGCGCCTGCGCCTCGGACCGCTGCTTGGCCTTTTGCCCCATGATCCCCTCCCTTGCCCGGCGCGCGGTGCGTCGACCGCACACACGCCCGCCTCGACCCGCGGCGTGCATGCGAGGTGCCGGACCGCGCCGGCCCCGCCCGCTCACGCCGGCCGCGCCGCGCCCTGCTCCTCCGAGGCGGCCCCCACCGCGACCGGCTGGGTGAGCTGCTCCGAGGGCGTCCCGGCGGCCATCTGCTGGGCGATGATCAGCTCCCGCGCCTGCTGCCGCAGCCCGGGGAGCCTCGCGGCGAACACCGCCGCCGCGGCGACGCAGCACGCGCCGCCCGAGGCCACGGTCGCGGGCGCGCCGATCTTGCCCGCGAGCCAGCCGGCGAGCAGCGCGCCGAGCGGGGCCATCCCCATGAACATCATCGCGTAGACCGCCATGACGCGCCCGCGGAGCGCGTCCGGCACCATCGCCTGCACGAGCGTGTTCGACCCCGCCATCTGCACCATCATCGAGAAGCCGACGGGCACGAGCAGGAGCGCCGAGAGCCAGAACGACCGCGACAGCGCGAACAGCCCGAGCGCCACCCCGAACCCCGCGCAGGCCGCGGCGACCCAGCGGCCGAGGCCCCGGAGCCGCCTCCGGCTGGCGAGGACGAGCGCGCCGAGCAGCGCACCGACGCCCGACGCGCCCATCAGGATGCCGAGCCCCTGCGCCCCCCCGCGCAGGATCCGATCGGCGAAGATCGGCATCAGCACCGCGTACGGCATCGCGGTGACGCTCACGACCCCGAGCAGGAGGAGGAGCGCGCGGATGGCCCTGGTGCGCGCGACGAACCGGAAGCCCTCGACCGTGTGGGCGAACGCGGAGCCGCGCCCGGCGGCGACCGGACGGGGCGCGACGCGCATCGCCAGGAGGCTCCCGAGCACGGCAAGGAAGCTCACCCCGTTCGCGACGAAGCACCACCCCTCGCCGATCGCGCCGACGAGGATGCCCGCCACCGCCGGGCCGAGGATCCGCGCGCCGTTGAACATCGAGGAGTTGAGCGCGATGGCGTTGGCGAGGTCCTCCCTGCCCACCATCTCGACGACGAACGCCTGCCGCGTCGGGATGTCGAAGGCGTTCACGACGCCGAGGAGCACGCTGAACCCGAGGATGTGCCGGACCTGGACGTGCCCGCTCAGGGTGAGCGCGCCGAGCCCGAAGGCGAGCGCCATCGCGGCGGACTGCGTGGCGAGCAGGATGCGGTGGCGGCTCCGCCGGTCGGCCACCGTGCCGCCGATCGGGGCGAGCAGGAAGACGGGGATCTGCGTCGCGAACCCGACGGTGCCGAGCAGCAGCGACGAGCCCGTCAGCCGGTAGACGAGCCACGACTGGGCGACCGACTGCATCCAGGTGCCGACCAGCGAGACGAGCTGGCCGGCGAAGAAGAGCTGGTAGTTCCGGTGGCGGAGCGCGCGCAACAGCGACGGGGCGGAGGCCGCCGGGCGCTCGCCACGACCCGCCGCGGGGGGCGGCTCCGCTTCAGGCTGACCCATGGCCGAAGTATGGGGCGCAGGAGGCTCGGGAACCCGGGATTCGGAGGATCCGAGCGCGGCGGGGTGAGGCGCGTGGCCTCCGGCCGGGCTCCGCCGCGGCGCGCGGATCAGCCCCCGCCCGCGTAGTTGGCGGGCCACGCCGCCGAGAGGAGGCCCCCGTCGACGGCGACGTCCTGGCCGGTGATGAACGAGGCCTTGTCGCTGAAGAGGAAGGCGACGAGCGCGGCCACCTCCTCGGGCCCGCCGACGCGGTTCATGGCGTGGAGCGACGCGGCGAAGGCGCGTCCCTGGGGATCGTCGAGGCGCCAGCCGGCCGTCGACATCTCCGACTCGACGACGCCGGGGCTCACCGCGTTGATGCGGATCCCCTTCTGCGCGTACTCGACCGCGGCGGTGCGCGTGAGCGCGACGAGGCCGGCCTTGGAGGCAGCGTAGACCGCGAGCCCGGGGAAGAAGCGCGACGCGGCCACCGACGCGCAGTTGACGATCGAGCCCCCGCCGCTCGCGAGCATGGCTTTGATCTGGTACTTCATGCACCAGAAGACGCCGCGGAGGTTCGTGTCCATGACCAGGTCGTAGTCGGCGTTGGACATGTCGGCGAGCGGCATCAAGAAGCCGGATCCGGCGTTGTTGAAGCTGCAGTCGAGGCGCCCGTAGGTCGACACCGCGGCCTTCACGAGCGCCTCGACGTCGCCCTCGACCCGCATGTCGGCGGTGACCCAGGTGATCTCCCCGCCGCGATCCTTGACGGCCGCGACGAGCTCGCGCCCCTGCGCCTCGCGCCGCGCGCTCGCGACGATTTTGGCGCCCTCGGCGGCCAGCGCGACGGCCGTCGCCCTGCCGATGCCCGAGCTCGCGCCCGTGACGATGACGACCTTGTCTTTCAGAGCTCCCATGCCTCACATCCCTCGCGAAGGTGGCCGGCGCCTCCGTGACAGGCGCCGGCGCTTGTGAAATGCAGAGTTAAGGAACAACCGTCTTCGACCGTCTGGAGCGCGAGCTGAGCGCGCAGAGCGGGCCCATGACGATGCCAAGGGCGGGCACGAAATGGAAGCGATTCCGGCGTTTTACGCGTCGTAACGCGACGCGCGCGCGACGCGCGGCATGGCTCCTTGTGCCGTGATGTCGCGCGTGCGTCGCCCTGGTTGCGCCGGGCTGCGCGGATGTGGGTCACGTCACCCTTGACCGAGGTGGCGTCGGCGCGGAGCGCGCGGCCAGGGCGGAGATGGGCTATAGGCCAGCGCCCATGAACCGACCGTACCTTATCGCCGGCGCGCTCTTCCTGGCCGGCCAGCTCTTCGCGCTCGGCTGCAGCGCCCCCAAGCCGGAGCCCGAGATCGCGTCCTCGGCCTCGCAGAGCGGCTACGCGGAGCGCTACCCGGCCGAGCTGCAGGCGACGGCCACGTCGTTCGGCGAGCGCGACGACCTCGCGAAGCGCGCCACAGCGCAGTTCGCGGGCTATCCCGATCAGCTCAAGAAGCCGGACTGGAAGCAGGTCCTCGACGTCATCGAGCAGGCGGACGCGGCGGGCCGGAGCTACGACTACGTGGAGCGCGTGCGCGCCGTCGACGGCGCGGCGGCGTTCTTCAACGACAACAAGGAGGACCTCACCCGCAAGGTGAGCGGCGCCGCGCAGTACGTCGTCAAGCAGAAGGGGTGCGACGTCGACGTCACGGGCGCCACGGCGCACGCGCTCGAGGAGGGCGTCGAGCGCCAGCTCGAGAAGTACGTCCGCGAGCGCAGCGAGGCGCACCGCCGCATCGAGCGCTACCGCGCCTCGCTCGGCAAGGAGAACGCCGCGACGCTCGAGAAGCAGGCCGACGCCGTGAGCTTCGTGAGCTACGTCGTCCACATCGACATGGTCGAGCACAAGCTCCGGCTCCGCCGGATGCTCGAGGAGATCGAGACCATCAAGAAGTCGATCGACGAGGCGGTCGAGGCGGAGCGAGCATTCCAGTCCTCTGGCCGCCGCACCGACGAGGAGAAGAAGGCGTCGGAGGCGCGCATCGAGGAGCTCGGGCGCAGCAAGGCGATGCTCGACTCGTCCGCGACCCAGGCGAAGCAGATCGACGAGACGATGGAGGAGCGCATCGCCGCGGTCCAGAAGAGCTACCGCGAGGCGATGGACCGCCTGATCGCCACCCTCCGCAAGAACGCCGGCCTGCCGGCCGAGCCCGGCGAGGGCTGATCCCCCCGTCCCGTAGGCGCTAACCAACCTTCGCGCCGCGTTCTCCTACATTCGAACGTTTACGTGGTCGTGGTCGTGGTCGTGGTCGTCAACGATAGGCCGTGAACGACCACGACCACGACCACGTAAACGACCACGTTCACGTTCAGGTTGGTGACCGATGGTGGAGGGGGAGTGGGCTTCTTCGCCCTCCTATCCCGCCCACCGCTCGGCCATCTCCAGCGTCCGCTGGTTCTCCGGTATCGTGAGGAACCGCTCCCTCCACACCGGATCGCTGATCTTCCCCGCCCTCTCCATCAACCTCTCCCTCGCCGCCGCGATCGCCGCCGCGCAGTCCGCCTCCATCCCGTTCGCCGCCAGCGCCTCCGCGTAGACGTTCCTCACCGCGGACTCCCCCTCCTCGATCGCCCCGATCGCCTGCAACATCGAGAACGCCTCCCCCGCCGCGGACAGCGCCTCGTCGAACCTCCCCAGCCCGAGCAGCGCCCTCGCCCTCGCCGCCACCGCCGCCGCGCGCAGCGGCGGCGCGCTCTGCAGGATCTCCGCCGCCGCCCTCGCCTCCTGCTCCGCCCCCTCGAAGTCCCGCGCGAGCAGCGCGATCCGCGCGAGGTACGTCCGCGCGCTCCCCTCCGTGCGCGGATCCCCGAGCCGCTGCGACAGCGCGATCGCCTCGCGCTCGGTCCGCTCCGCCTCCTCGATCCGCCCCCGGTAGCCGAGGACGTGCCCCAGGTTGCTGAGCGTCGCCACCGCGAGATCGTGCAACCCCATCCGCTCCGCGCCCGAGAGCGCGCTGCGCAGCACCTCCTCCGCGCCCGCGAAATCCCCGAGCTCCGCGTGCATGTACCCGACGTTCATGCGGAACGCGCACGCGTTGCCGCGGTCGCCCGCGCGCTCGAACGCCGCGAGCGCCGCGGACAGCCCCGCGAGGCACGCGCTGGGATCGCCGCTCACGAGCGCCCGGGCCGACCGCGCCGCGTGCAGCCGCGCCACCACCTCGACCTCCCGCTCCGCGAGATCCGTCCCGTCGCCCTCGATCGCCTCGATCAGCGCGTCCGCGAACGCGTAGCGCCCCCCGAACACGAGCAGCAGCGCCCCCTCGCCGAGGCACATGTGCTTCGCCACCAGCGCGCCCTCCGCCTCCGCCTCGGCGGCCTGCGCCGCGCTCATCCAGCGCTCCACCCGCTCGAAGCCGCCCAGCTTGCCCGCGGCCATGGCGACGTGCTTGATCGCCGAGAACCACGCCGCGGAGCCGGCGGGCAGCCGGTCCACCGCCTCGGTCCCGCGCTGCTCCGCGAGCGCGAGCTCCCCGCGCCAGACGTGCGCCTCGGCCTCCACGAGGCGCAGCGCGCCGAGCGCCTGCGCGTTCGGGCCGCACGCGACGCCGCGCTCGGCGCGCTCGATCGCCGCGGCGAGGTCCTGCGCCCGCAGCGCCTGCTCCGCCGCGCGGCAGTACGCGGCCGCGGCCCGCGACAGCTCGCCGCCGCGCTCGAAGTGCTCGCCGAGCGCCATCGCGTCCACCGCGCCCGCGCCCGCGCGCGACAGCCACTCGCCGGCGAGCCGGTGCCCGAGCCGCCGGTCGCCGTCCGTCAGCATCCCGTAGGCCGCCTCCCGCACGATCGCGTGCTGGAAGCTGTACTCCACCTCGCCGGGGAGGCTGCCCTCGCCGCGCCGGGAGATCACCTCGCGCTGCTCCAGCTCGACCAGCTTCGGCGCGACCTGCGCCCCGCCCACGAGCGCCGACACCCCGCCCTGCCAGAACGTCTGCCCGAACACGCTCGCCGCCCGCAGCGCCCGCCGCGCCTCGATGTCGAGCGCCTCGATGCGCGCCTGCACCATCGCCACCACCGTCTCGGGCAGGTCGGCGCCCTTGCCGTCCGCCACCGCGCGGAGCTGCTCCTCCAGGTAGAACGCGTTCCCGTCGGCGCGGTCGACGATCATCGCGAGGAGCTCCGGCGCGACGTCCTCGCCGAGCACCTGGCGCACCAGCCGCTCGCTCGCGCGCCGCGGCAGCCCCGACAGCTGCACCTCGTGGACGCCGCGCCCCGCCCAGAGCTTCGGGAAGAGCTCCCGCACCTCTGGCCGGCCGAGCGCGAGCACCATCAGCCGCTGATCGCCGAGGTTGCGGAGCGCCGAGTCGACGAGCAGCACGCTCGGCAGATCGCCCCAGTGCAGGTCCTCGAGCACGAGCAGCACGGGCCTCGCCGAGCACTCGGCCCTGAGGAGCTCCTCCCAGGCGACGCGGATCTGGTCGCTCATCAGCACGGGGCTGCGCCGCGCCGCCATCAGCTGCACGCTGTCGCCGTCGGGGAACGGCACGCCGACGAGCTCCCCGAGGAACGCCGCGGTGCGCGCCGATTCGGCGTGGCCGTACCGCGCGACGCGCGCGCGGAGCTTGCGCTGCCGCGCCTCGATGGGCTCGCCCTCGAAGAGGCCGATCGCGCGCCGCAGCGCCGGGGCGAGCAGCGCGAAGGCCGAGCCGGCGCTCATCGGGTCGCCGCGCCCGATCCACACCTCCAGGTCCTCGCCGCGGTCGCGGAGCCGCCGGATCAGCTCGGAGCGCAGGCGGGATTTCCCTGCGCCCGCGGGCGCGGTCACGAGCACGGCGCTCGGCGTCGACTCCTCGACGCAGTGAGAGAACGCCGCCTCCAGCAGCGCGAGCTCGCGGTCGCGCCCGACGCACGGCGTCGGCTTGCCGAGCAGGGGCGGCGTGGAGGCGAGCTCCTCGCGCTCGCCGTGCAGGCGGAGGGCGCCCGCGTCGCGGGTCACGTCGAACCGGGCGCCGAGCAGCCCTGCGGTCACCTCGTCCATGCAGACGGCGTGCGCGCCGGCGGGCGCGTGCGCGGGCGGCAGCAGGTGGACCGCGCGGTCGATGAGCTCGCCGACCGGCAGCCGCGCGGACATCTCCGCGCGGCCCGTGACGAGCGCGACCGGCACGCTGCCGAGCAGCGCGTTCAGCGCGAGCGCGCAGCGGGCGGACTGCGCCGCGAGGTCGGTCGGGGCGCCGCCGGCGGTGAGCACGATGAGCGGCGAGCGGGACTCCAGGATCTCGAGCTCGCCCTGGTAGCGCTCGGCGACGGCGATGAGCGCCTTGCTGCGCTCCAGGTCCTCCTCCTGCGAGCGCGTCGCCTCGGCGTCGCCGCTCGCGTCGCGCGCGAGCACGAGGCACATCATCTTGCGCTCGTTCGTGGTGATCTCGCCCCCGCGCAGGGTGTTCGACGGGCGGCTGCTCGCGGCGCCGACGCCCGCGTCGTCGAGCGCGAGCAGCTCCGCCGCGACCGCGTCGCCGTCGCGGGGCCGGTCCTTCGGCGGCTTCGCGAGCATGCGCGCGACGAGGTCGTCGAGCGCCTCGGGGATGTCCCCGCGCAGCTCCCGGAGCCGCGGCGGCTCCTCGAGGATGACCTTGATGAGCACCGAGAGCCCGTCGGCGCCCTGGAACGCCGAGCGCCCGGTGAGGCACTTGAAGAGCACGCAGCCGAGCGAGAAGACGTCGGCGCGGGGGTCGATGTTCGGCTCGCTGCGGGCCTGCTCCGGCGCCATGTAGCCCGGGGTGCCGAGCATCGTGCCGGGCATGGTGAGGTGCCGGTCCATGGCGCCGAGGCGCACCACGCCGAAGTCGATGAGCGTCACCCCCTCGATCGCGCCGCCCACGAGGAGCAGGTTGCTCGGCTTGAGGTCGCGGTGCACGATGCCGGCGCGGTGCACGACGCCGAGCGTCGACGCGATGCGCGACGCGAGCGCGATGCTCTCGGCGATCGTGAGCGAGCTGCGGGTGAGCCGCTCGGTCAGCGTCTCGCCGGCGAGCCACTCCATCGCGAGGTAGGGCTGCCCCGCGTCGGTCGCGCCGTGCGCGATGTAGCGCACGATGCCCGGGTGCCGCAGCGCGGTGAGCGCCTCGAGCGCCTCGACCTCGCGCGCGAACCGGATCGCCTCCTGGAGCCCTCGCCGCTGCAAGACCTTCAGCGCCACCGGCTCGTTCGTGACCAGATCGCAGGCGCGGTAGACGTCCCCCATCCCGCCCGAGCTGGCGAGGCGCTCGATCAGGAAGCGACGGTCGATGACGTCTCCCACGCGCATCTCGTCCCCGCCTTACCTGAGACCTCGCATGAGCCTGCTTACAACGGAGTAAACGAACTCGGCCCCGATCGCCAGCGACTCCGCCCGCAGCGGCCGGGCGCGGCGGTCCGCCGGCGGCTGCGAGCCCGATCGAAGTGTGAGCTGCCAAACATCGCTCATCAGCGCCAGCGTGGGGAGGGACATTTTCTCCACACCGAGGCAAAACGTCCTGTCTGCGGGGCGCGTGTCACGGGCGCGCATTGCGCTCGTCACCGCGCTTCGCGCTCGATCGCCATGGCACGACCCCTGCTGAGCTGGTGGGATCATGAAGACGAAGCTCTCCAAGAAGCAGAAAAGGAAGCTCACCAAGCTCGGCCGGAAGGTCCTTCGGCCGGTGGCCGCGGCGACGAGCCTCGCAGCGGTGTTCACGGCCGGCCTGTACAGCGGTGAGGCGAGAAACTATCTGAGCAGCGCGAAGACCGCCGTGAGCCGGAAGGTGAGGGCGTGGGCGAGCGCGCTTGGCGGTTTGAAGCTGGCCAATGGCGTATCGGGGAGAGCTCACCCCGACGTCGAGCTGGCGCAGCCGTCATGAAGCCGATGAAGAAGAAGACCCGCCGTGCCCTCCGGAAGGCGGTCAAGGCGGTGTCGGCGGCGGCCGCGATGATCGCGGTCGAGACGCTCGGCTCCGCCGCGGGCAGCCTGCTGAAGGACGCGCTGAAGAAGCGGCGGCGCGACCGCTGAGGCGCGCCGCCGCGGGCCTGCACGAGCGCCTCGCGCCTCGGGCGGTCCTGGGGTAGGTTCGGCCGGCGATGGACACCCGAACTTATTTCCAGGGCAAGAGCGTTCTCATCACCGGCGGTTCGAGCGGCATCGGGCTGTCGTTCGCGAGGCTCGTCGCGGGGTACGGCGCCGCGGTCACGCTGGTGGCGCGCCGCCGCGCCCTCCTCGACGAGGCCGCCGTGGGCATCCGGCGCGAGCACCCGTCCGCGCGGGTCGACGTCCTGGAGCTCGACATCAGCCGGGCGGACGACGTGGCGCGGGCGATGGAGTCTCGGCTCGCCGACCGGCCGATCGATCACCTCGTGAACAACGCGGGCGTGGTGATGCCGGGGCGCTTCCTCGAGCTGCCGATGGATCAGTTCAGGGGCATGATGGACGTGAACTTCTTTGGCGCCGTGCACCTGTGCAAGGCGGTGCTGCCGGCGATGGCGGCGCGCGGCAGCGGCCATGTGCTCAACGTCTCGTCGCTGGCGGGCGTGATCGGCATCTACGGGTACACGCCGTACGCGGCGAGCAAGTTCGCGCTGATCGGCTTCTCGCAGGCGCTACGCGCGGAGATGTGGCCTCACGGCGTGCGGGTGAGCGTGTGCATGCCGCCCGACACCGACACACCGCAGCTGGCGTTCGAGAACCAGTACAAGCCGGCGGAGACGAAGGCCATCGCGGGCAACGTGAAGACGCTCGAGCCGGACGCCGTGGCGCGTAGCATGGCCGACGGCATGGCGCGCGGGCGGTTCGAGATCTACCCCGACGTCGGCTCGCGGGTGAGCGCGATCGCGCAGGGGGTCGTTCCTGGGGTGGTCCGCTGGGTCTGCGACAGCGCGCAGCGGAAGGCCGGGCCGGCGGTGGGGTGAGCGCGGGAGAGCGATAGAAGGGCGGGACTCGTCGCCTGAGGTCCTCCCGCGCCGCGAGAGATCTCGCCTGATCGCCCGCACCCCGCTCTGGACCACGGCCATGGCGTGGAAGCTCACGAGCGCGGCGGTGCTCGCAGCAGCGATCGCTAGCGATCACGCCGAGGTGCTGCACGCGATGGGTGACAGCGTCCGAGCGCGGGCCATGATGCTCGAGGCCCGCGACCTCTTGCTCTCACGCGGGGCGAAGATCGAGGACCCCGAGCTCCATCGGGGCTACCTCGAGAATGTGCCCGAGAACGCGCGCATCCTCGCCCTGGCCGCTGTCTGAGAGCAAGCCGCGTCTTGAGACCGCACGAGCGTGGTCGGCTCGCGCAGGCGATTGGCAGCTCCATCAACACACGGCCTGCTTTCAGCCTGTCGAGCGCTGAAGGATGAGCTCGTCAAGCATCGAGCTCAACAACACCTGATGCGCTCACGCGGTAGGCCGCCGGCATCGCGTAGCCGATTGTCTCGCTGTCACAGCCTGGTGAGGCACGCTTGTCACCTGGGCCACACAATTCGACAACACAGCTGCATTTCTCGACAATTCCAGACACTACCATTGAACTTACACCTGGCATCACCCGTGAATAAGCAGCGACACGAGGACGAAATAGTCTTCAGCAGAGCGCGTGAGCGCCGGACAAATACGATCATCTAGAGGGCGCGCATGCATTTATGCACCGCGCGTGCAGGACGGCTCCATCACCGGAGCCCGCTCGATGAAGCATCGCAGATTCGATACCGGCGCGATGGCGCCGGATGGCGGCCACAGGTCGAGCTCGATCGAAACAGGCGCGCATCGGAGAATGCCGAGCCGCCCGACGATACGATCGGCTGAACAGCACAGTGACAGGCGGATGACAGACCGGCGCTCTGCGCTCTGAGCAAAAATAACAGCAAACCGAAACCCAATTTTCGAGGACATACAAGATGAAGCCTCTCAAGTCTCGCGTTCTCTCGGGCGTTGGCGCTGCTCTCGTCGCTCTCAGCGTGTCGACCACCGCGCTGGCGAGCTATGAAGTCCCGTCCGCCTCCGACTTTCCGGACTACGGCAACTTGACCGGCGCGCTCGTGGCCATCCCCGTCCTGATCACGGATGTCCTGGATCTGAATGACGAGGTCATCGACGTCGACAGCATCAAGATCGTGTACCTCGATGACATCCTCACGGGCGACCAGCTCGTGAACGTGAACAAGACGCTGAACAACCTCATCGTGAACCTCCAGATCCTCAACCTGCAGAACGTGCTGGAGGACGTCGACGTCGCCAACGGGATCAAGGTCGGCGACGTCCTCAGCAACAACGACGTCGACGTCAGCGATGTCGTCGCGGTCAAGGTGTTCGACGTCGAAGGCGTCAAGAAGCTGCTGGTGTTCGTCAAGTAGGGCTGCTCGCTCGCCCCACCTCGCGCCAGGCATCGATACGGACATCGTAAAGCATCGCCGGTGATCAGCCCTCGATGGCGGCTGGAGATCTGGCGCGCACCGCCACAGCGCGCCAGATCGCGCCTGCTCGACCTCCATCGCCTGGCCCCCCCCGACAACCCGGCGGCTTCCGGGGCTTCCACCGACAGCCTCCTTCTGGTACGTGGGGCCGTCGCCCGGGGCCCTGGCTCCGGAGCGGCCCTTCAGACCGAGGCTCGGCCGAGGAGATCCGCACCCGTGCTAAGGAACACACGCCGCGTCGCCGCGCTCCCGCTGTGCATCGCCCTGCTGGCCGGCGCGGCGGAGGGTCGCGCCGAGGCCCCTTCGGAGGCGGTCGCCCGGCTCATGACGCAGGCGAACGCGGCCGCTCGAGAGGATCGGCTCGCCGACTCGCGCGACCTGTGGATGGCGGTCTGGCGGCTGGAGCGCGCCCAGGTCGCCGCGTGCAACATCGGGGCGCTGTCGCTCCGGCTCGGCGACGCGCCGGCCGCCGTGCGCTGGCTGTCGCTCTGCCAGGAGATCATGCGCGCGCCCAGGACGCCCGCGGAGCGCGCGCTCGTCGCGTCGCGGCTCAGCGACCTGGCCCGCGCGCGGCAGCTCGCCGGCGAGCTCCACGTGGTCGCCCCCGCGGGCTCGAAGATCACGATCGACGGCGCGCCCGCCGAGCTCGAGGGCGACAAGCCCATCCCCGTCGCCCCCGGCCACCACGTGGTGCGCGCCGTGCTGGACGGCAACGTCGCGACGGCCGAGATCGACGTGCCGCGCGGCGAGGCGCGGGAAGTCGTGCTCACCTTCGCTGCCCGGCCCGCCGGCGTCCCTGCGCCGCCCCCAGGCCTCCCGGCGGCGCCCGCAGGCGCGCCGGCGCCGCCCCCCGGCCCCCGCGCCTCCCCCCTCGCCCCCCCGCCTCCCCGGCCCGGGCCGCGGCCGGAGCTCGTCGCCGGCGGCTTCGGGCTCTCCGCCACCCTGGCGGCGATCGGCGGCGTGATGCTCGTCGGCGCGGAGAAGAAGGACGACGCGGGCGACACCGCCGCGCTCTCCGCGGGGCCGAACCGTTGCTTCCGGCTGACCCAGCCGGTTTGCCAGCAGTCGGCGTCGGCCTACGACGACGCGATCGCCTACCGGGGCGTGGGCATCGCCGGCCTCATCGCGGGAGGGGCCGTCCTGGCCGCCACGCTCGGTTACACGTTCTATCCGCGCGGGCCGGCAGAGATCACGGTGTCGGCCAACGGGCTTACGCTGACGAGCACGTTTTGATGTGCGCTTCGACCTTGCCCCTGCTCTGATCGAAGGACGCTTCGCACGCTGCGCGATCTTGCGAAAACTTGCGTGACGGCGGCCGCCTGACCGCGGCATACTGCGCCCCGAGACGACCTGGCAAACGACACCCCGGCGGATTGGGGCCGCCTGGGTGCCGGCGCCACAGCCTCGTGCCGGAGGACTGGACGCATGGGTAGACCCATCGCGCGTTGTGCTGCTGCTCTGCTCTTTCTCATCACCTCGGCGACCTTCTTTGCGTGCGGCGACGGGCCCTACGTGGGTGGAAGGTGCGCGACCACGGACCACTGCCAGTCGGACCAGCAGAATGTGCCAGGCACGATCTGCATCGATGAGCACTGCGAGTGTGGCGAGCCGGGGAAGGTCATCTGCTGCGCGCGCGGTGACGACACGCCGGACTGCTTCGAGGAGTGCCGGACCTGCGACGAGTGCGCCGAGGGCACGGAGGAGTGCTCGGGGGTGCCGGTTCCGCCCGGGAGCTGCGAGGGCGACGCGGAGTGCCCCGGCCCGCCGGACCCGCGGTGCGGGGTCGGGAGGTGCGCGGACGGCGCGTGCGTCGTGGAGATCGAGCAAGGCCCGATCGCCTCGCAGATCCGCGGCGACTGCAAGGTCGAGGAGTGCACGGCCGACGGCCGCGTGGTCAGCGTAGCGGCCGTCGACCCCTACGACGACGGCAACCAGTGCACCCTCGACGCCTGCGACATCGACGATCCGCGACATCTCCTGTTGGATGGCGTCGCATGTCCCGCCTCGGGCGCCGGACGATGCCATGAGGGCGCGTGCGTGCAGTGCGTGGACACAGACCCGACGCTGCTGTGCCCTGGCGGGCTCGCGTGTGATGGTGTCTGGTGCGTGCCGGAGCACTGCGTGAACGGTGCGCGAGATGACGGGCTCCGCGAAACAGGATTGGACTGCGGCGGTTCATGCCGTCCCTGCCCATCGAGCGAGCGCTGCGAGGCCGCCACGGACTGTGAGAGCGGCGTGTGCACGAACGGAAGCTGCATGATCCCGACGTGCAGCGACGGGATAAAGAACGGCCTCGAGGCCGGCGTCGACTGCGGCAAGCTATGGTGCCCGCGCTGCCCGGTGGGCGGGGGCTGCGAGACCGGCGCAGACTGCCTGAGCGGCGTGTGCTGGAGCGGCATCTGCGAGGCGCCCACCTGCACCGACGGCGTGAAGAACGGCGACGAGGCCGGCGTCGACTGCCGCGGCGCGGCTTGCGCCGCGGCGTGCCCCGGGTGATCGCGCCGCACGCAGGAGGCCGACGACGACCATGAGCTTCCAGGAGAGCGCGCTGCCCGGTAGGACCTCGCCGCCAGGCTCGTCGACGAGTTGCTTCATCGCGCCGGCCTGCGGGTCGATCCCCGCTCGGACGGCGGCGCTCTCACGCTCTCCATCTCGCGATCTCCCTGACCGTCGTTGATCCCTGAGTCCCTCGGGATCCCACGGGCGCCTCCACCACCGCGCCGTCCGCCAAGTACAAGCGCTCAGGCCACACGAGCTCACCTGAGACGCCGCCATCCCCGTCGTCAGGGCCAGACGCCGCCCCCTACGAACGCGCTGCCGCCGATCAGGGCGCTCCCGCTTGCCTGTCGCGGCCACGGCGCCGCATGGACACGGCCAACGCCCGCGCAAGCACCTCGTGCAGGCGATGACGGCGTTCGTGTGGAAACACGGAATCAGCGAAGCACCAGGGGAGGACAGGGCCGAAAATGACGAGCAAGATCATCTTCAAGTATGCCGCGCTGTGGACATGCACCGCACTTGGCGCGCGATCGCTCACCGGTTGTGTCGTCGACAGCTCATCTTACAACGAGACACCGCAGGACGGAGCCCCGTCAGAGGCTATCCCGGCCCAGAGCGCCCTCAGCCGCGCGCCGCAGGGGGACCTCGCCACTGCAGTGTCCTGGTCTGACTTCCCTCACGTCTGCGACTTCGGCTTCCTCGGGGGCGCGGCGTGCGACCAGTACTGCAAGAGCCAAAGGCACGCATTGTGCGGCTATTGCGAATGGAATGACACCGAGCGTAGAAATCAGTGTCAATGCCAGTCGGATCCTCAGCGCTGCTCCCAATAGCCGTCGCTCCGCGATGTCCCTGAGGCGTCTCGACCTCCGGGAGCCCATCTCCAGCAGGGCCCTCCGTCAGGTCACCCCGGGCCGCGGTTCCCCAGGGTGGGCCGCCGCGGATCAAACGCCACGCTGCACCCCCACATCATGAGCTCATGTCGCCCCCGCTCCCTGGAGCAGGTGGGTTCGCACACGACCCGCGACCCTGAGGTGCTCGAAACTCGGACACGTTGCCCCGACTTTTCCGTTTGGGTCGTTCACGCGAGGCGCGACATCGACGGGGTACGTCCGCTAACCTCGCCTCGGGGGATTCCTGTGTCGCGGCTCAGCGACATCGAGATCGACACGCTTTTCGCAGGCAAGGCGGGGAGAACTGCCGTGAAAGACAAGAATCGTTTCTGGAAGCTAGCGTTTGCAGCGCTCGCCGTGCTGTCCATGACATGGATCGCCGGCTGCGCTCAGGGGGGCGGAGACGAGGCGGCCAAGGGCCACGACGGCGACGGCAAGAGCGCCCCGACGACAGCCAAGGTCGTCAAGCTCGCCTTCGTGACGAGCGGGACGAGCGAGTTCTGGCGGATCGCGGGGGCCGGAGTCCACAAGTACGAGCAAGAGGCGAAGATTCAAGTGGACATCAAGGCGCCGCCGAACGGCACGCCCGAGGAGCAGAACCAGATCCTGGAGAGCCTCGCCAGCCAGGGATACGACGCCGTCGCCGTGACCGTCCTGGCGCCGAACGATCAGGTCGCCGTGCTCAACAGGGTCGCCGAGAAGGTCAAGCTGATCACGTTCGACTCCGACGCCCCGAAGTCGAACCGGCTGCTCTACATCGGCACGAACAACTACGAGGCCGGCAAGGCGCTCGGCAACGAGATCGTGAAGATCCTGCCGAACGGCGGGAAGATGGCCGTCTTCGTCGGCATGTTCGCGGTCGACAACGCGACCCAGCGCCTCAAGGGCATCCAGGACGTGGTCACCGCCCACGACATCCAGATCGTCGACAAGCGCGAGGACAACGCCGATCGCGCCAAGGCGCGCGCGAACGTCGAAGACATCATCAACGCCCACCCGGACCTCAACGTCGCGACCGGCCTCTGGTCGTACAACGGGCCGGCCATCATCGCGGCCGTCGAGGCGCTCGGGAAGAAGGGCAAGGTCATCCCGGCCGTGTTCGACGAGGAGGACGCGACGCTCAGCGGCATCGAGAACGGCACCGTGGCGTGCACCGTCGTGCAGAAGCCGTTCCAGTTCGGCTACCTGTCGAGCAAGTGGATGCACGAGCTCGCGACGAAGGGCGACGCGGCCATGGCCGCCATCCCCAAGGACAAGATGGTCGACACCGGCGTCGACGTGATCCGCAAGGAGAACGTGGCGGAGTTCAAGGCCAAGCTCGTGGAGCTGAAGAAATAGCCTCCTTTATCCGGCGGCTCGATCGGGGGCGCCCCCCTCGATCGAGCCCCGCGGTCCCGACCGATGACGTCGACTCCCGATCTCCCACCCCTGCTCGCGATGCGCGGGATCGTCAAGCGGTTCCCGGGCGTCACCGCGCTCTCAGGGGTGTCGCTCTCGCTCCGCGCCGGCGAGGTGCTCGCGCTCGTGGGAGAGAACGGCGCCGGCAAGAGCACGCTCATGAAGATCCTCGGAGGCGCTTGCCCGCCCGACGAGGGGCAGATCTTCCTCGACGGGGCGCCCGTGTCGCTGAGCGGGGTGCGCGCGGCCAAGCGCCTCGGCGTCGCGCTGATCCATCAGGAGCTGATGCTCGCGCCGAACCTCGACATCGCCGCGAACGTCTTCCTCGGGAGCGAGGGGCGCGAGGGGTGCGAGGCGCTGACCCCCCGCCTGCTGGCCCCGCTCCGGCGCGGTGAGCTGAACGCGAGGGCGGCGGCGCTGCTCGCGCGCGTCGGCCTCCCGCTGCCGCCGACGACGCCCGTGTCGGCGCTCACCGCGGGGCAGCGGCAGATGGTCGAGATCGCCAAGGCCCTCTCGGCCAGCGCGCGCATCCTCGTCATGGACGAGCCGACCTCGTCGCTCACCGCCGGCGAGTCGAGGGAGCTCTTCGCGATCGTGGAGCGGCTCCGCGCCGGCGGGATCGGCGTCATCTACATCTCTCACCGCATGGACGACGTGCTGAGCCTGGCCGATCGCATCGCCGTGCTGCGCGACGGGCGGCACGTCGGCGAGCTTGCGCGGGCCGAGGCGACGCACGACAGGATCGTCTCCCTGATGGTCGGGCGGGAGCTCAGCGGCCGCTACTTCCCGGAGAGGAGCGCGCGCCCGCGGCAGGAGCCCGCGCTCGAGGTCCGCGACCTCGTCGTCCCCGGCGCGCCCGCGGGCGTGAGCTTCACGGCGCTGCGCGGGGAGATCCTCGGCTTCGCGGGGCTGGTCGGCTCGGGGCGCACCGAGCTGATGCAGGCGATCTTCGGCGCGACCCGGGCGCTCGGCGGCACGATGACGCTCGCAGGAGAACCTTATGCGCCGCAGACGACGCGCGACGCGATCGACCGCGGCGTGTGCCTCGCGCCGGAGGATCGCAAGCGGCACGGGCTCGTGCTCCCCATGACCGTCGTCGAGAACGCGTCGCTGCCGGGCCTCGCCCGCTTCGCCCGCGCCTTCTGGCTCGACCGCGCCGCCGAGCGCCGCGCCGCGCGCGCCGAGGTCGACCGGCTCCGCATCAAGACGCCGACGCTCGATCAGCGATCGGTGAACCTCTCCGGCGGCAACCAGCAGAAGGTCGTCCTCGGGAAATGGCTGTCGATGGACCCTCGCGTCCTCCTCCTGGACGAGCCGACGCGCGGCATCGACGTCGGCGCCAAGGCCGAGATCTACAGGCACATGGCCGCGCTCGCCGCGGAAGGGATCACGCTCTTGATGGTCAGCTCGGACATGGAGGAGGTGCTCGGCATGAGCGATCGCGTGGTCGTCATGCACGAGCGCCGGATCACGGGCGTGCTCCCGCGCGAAGGGCTGACGCAGCAGCGCGTCGCCGCGCTGATGACGGGGAGCGCGAGGGGCGCGGAAGGGGACGTGGAAAGCGCGGTGACCGCATGAGACGTGAGCTGGGCATGAGCCTCGTGCTCTTCCTGATGTGCGCGGGGCTCTGGATCTCCAACCCCGACTTCCTCGGGCAATCGAACGTCGTCAACACCACGCGGCAGATCGCGATGCTCGGCATCTTCGCGATGGGCATGGGGTTCGTCATCATCACCGGCGGCATCGACCTGTCGATCGGCTCGGTGATCGGCCTCACCGGCGTCCTGCTCGCCAAGATCTCGTCCTCGGGGATGGGGTGCCTGGGCTACCCGCTCTGGGTCGGCATCCCAGCGGCGCTCGCCGCCGCGGTGCTGGTGGGGCTCGCGCAGGGGCTGCTCATCACGCGGCTCAAGCTGCAGCCGTTCGTCGTCACGCTCGGCGGCATGCTCCTCGTGCGCGGCGTCTCGCAGACGGTGGCGGAGGGCGGAACGCTGAGCTTCGGCGACTCGCCGTTCCTCGGCCTCGCCAACGGCGGGCTGCTGCGCGTGGGAGGCGACGCGCTCATCCCCTACCCGCTCGTCATCTTCCTCGTGGTGCTCGCCGCCGGCGCGTACGTGCTGCACTTCACCGTGCTCGGGCGCTACATGTACGCGATCGGGGGCAACCGCGAGGCCGCCGAGTACTCGGGCATCGACGTGCGCCGGGTGGAGGTCTCGACGTACGTCATCTCGTCGGCCACGGGCGGGATCGCGGGCGTCTGCTACGCGTCCTACATCGGCCAGATGTCGCAGCAGGTCGGGATTGGCTACGAGCTCTACGCGATCGCAGCCGCCGTGCTCGGAGGCTGCTCGCTGCGCGGCGGCGAGGGCAGCGCGCTCGGGGTCCTCATCGGCTCTGCCCTCATGCGGGTCATCGACAACGGCATCAACATGTTCCAGATCCGCCACAGCGACGACGGCGTGCCGCGCGTCTGGCGCCTCGACCCGAACTGGACGTTCATCATCATCGGCGCCGTCATCCTCGTGGCCGTCGTCTTCGACCAGGTGGTGCACGTCGCCCAGGGGCAGCGGCGCGCCGGGCGCGCCGGCGAGGCGAAGACCGCCGGGCCGCGCCCCATCGAGGCGCCGCCCGCCGGGGCGGAGTAGCCGCCGCGCGGTCAGCCGCGCTTCGCCTCGCGGCGGCGCACCCTCGAGAGCGCATGGCGGAAGCCGCTCGCCAGGTTGGCGTGCGTCACCATCGAGCCGACGTCCAGGCCTTGCCGGACCATCATCTGCGCGGCCTCCGGCCGGATGCCGACGAGCACCGCCTCGGCGCCGAGCAGCGCGGCCGCCTGCGCCGCCTCGACGAGCCGGGACGCCGCCGTCGCGTCGACGAACGCCATGCCGGTGACGTCGATCAGCACGACGTGCGCGCGCTTCGCGTCGATCTCGCGGAGCATCGACGCGATGAAGTCGCCGGAGCGCTGGGCATCCATGACGCCCACGACGGGCATCACGAGGATGCCGTCCGCGATGGGCACCACGGGGCTCGAGAGCTCGCGGATCGTCTGGAGCATCGCCGCTTGCTGCAGGTTGGCGCGCTCGAGCTCCTCGCTCCGCGCGGAGATGCGGCGGAGCAGGCGGGCGTTCTCGACGCCGATCGCCACCGTGCCGGCGACGCGGACCAGGAACGCCACGTCGCCCGTGCCGCACGCCTCCCTGCGAGCGCTGCTCAGGACGAGGGCGCCGAGGACGTTGCCGCGGCCTTGCAGCGGCACCGCGATGGCCGTGCGCGCGCCGTCGTGCGCGGCGGGCAGGGCGGCGTCCGCGCCACCCTCGGCGGGGTCGATCACGACCGGGCGGCCCGACGCGATCGCACGGCGCACGAGCGAGCGCGCCGGGATCGAGACCTGGTCCTCGACGACGGAGCTCGAGGGGGGCGAGAGCCCGATCATCATGACCTCGATGGCAGGGGCGACGGGCGCGATCCGACCGCCGTTCCCGGCCGCGGCCCGGCGGGCGGCCTCGAGAGAGAGGTAATCGCTCAGCGTCGTGGACCACGGCGTCTGCTCGAGGGTGACGCAATCGACGCGGGTGTGGAGGACACGGGAAGGCGGCAGCTCGACGAGGGTCGGCCCGACGCCGCGCGTGATCATCCGGTGGATCGTCTCGATGGCGCGGAAGCCCATGTCGTCCTCGCGCTGGACGATCGTCGCGTGGATCGCCCCCTGCCGGAGCAGGGCGACCGTGCGGGCGACGAGATCGAAGCCGACGATCTTGAGATCTCCGGCCCTGCCGAGGGCTCGCGCCGCGCGGCCCCAGGACGGCCCGTTGTCCGCCGCCGCGCCGAAGGCGCCCGCGACGTCGGGCCGCCCCTCCAGCGCCGCCGTGGCGAGCCTCGTCCCGGCCTCCTGATCCCAGTCGCACGGGATCGTCGGCAGCACCGTGAGGTTCGACCCGAGCGCCGCGACGCGGAAGCCCTCGACGCGCTCGCGGATGTTCAGCGCGAGCCCCACGGCGCCGAGGGACGCGACGACGCCGCCGCCCGGGAGCAGCCGCTTCATCACCTCGGCCGCCAGCCTGCCCGACGCCACGTTGTCCGTCCCGATGTAGAGCGGCGCCCGGCTGCCCGGGACCGGAGGCGTGTCGATCACGACGACCGGGATGTCCACCTCGGCCGCCCGCCTGAACGCCTCCTCCGCGCTCTCGGGGTTGCTGGGCGCGACGATGATGCCGGACATGCGCCGGTCGATCGCCTCATCGAGCAGGGCGCGCTGAGAGCCGTCGCCGTCGCCGCCATGGCCGGTCCGCCAGTCGATGGAGACGCCGAGGGGCCGCGCGGCGCTGTCCGCGCCGGCGCGGATGTTCTGGAAGTAGGTCGTCGGCTCCGACGCCGGGGCCCGGTAGACGCGGGCGCAGAGGTCGCCCTGCGCGAGCCCGGGGCCGTCCCCGACGCGGTCCTCCTCGAGCAGCCAGATCTCCACCGTGTTCCAGCTCGGATCGAGCTGCACGCTCTTGATGCCGTGAGCGATGGTCTCGATGAGGTCGTGCAGCGCGAGCGTCGTGCCCACCGCGTGGAGCAGCCGCTCGAACAGGCGGATCTCCTGCGCCGCGCTCGCCTTGTCGTCATAGAGCCTGTGCCGCTCCAGCGCATCTCCGGCCGTGCCCGCGAGGACCTCGATCGTGGCGCGGCGCTCCTCGCCCGGAGACTCCATGGTGGCCTGCTCGATGGCGAGATAGCCGGCCGGCTCGCCGCACAGCTGGATGGGCGCGACCAGCACCCCGGCGCCTTCGGGGACGCCGCAGCCCGCCCCGAGCGCGAAAGGCAGGTACGTCCGGTACCACGCCCGCGCATCGACGATGCGGCTCGCGTGCGCGCCGTCAGAAGGCGCCGCCGTGCCGGGCGCGCCCCCCTCGACCTCCACGCCGACCGGAACGCGCGAGGAGACCCCAGGTGGCGCGTCGAACCCGACCAGCGCTCGGGCCACGAAGCGGTCGCCCTCGCGGAGCAGCAGGCTCCCGCGCGGCGCGTGCGGGAGGACGGCCATGGCCCGCCGCACGATCTGCTGGAGGACGGCGAGGAGGTCGGGTACCTGACGCATGCGGATCGTTCGACGATCTCGCCTGGATCCAGGCGGCCTTCAACAACTTCGCGCGAGATCGATCGATCGGGTCAATCGGGCGTCGGAAGAGATTGCGCGGCCGAGACGCGGCGCGGCTCGCGCCGGTTACGGCGACACCGCCGAGCCGAACCGATCGAGCGCGCCAGCGGAGCCGAAAGCGACATCGACGCGCTGGCTGCCGGGCACATGCGCCGACACCGCGCGTCGATGAGCGCAAGCGTGGTGCGTCGCGACGGCGTCGCCGCCGGCAAGGAACCGCTCACGACATCGACTCATGACGACGCGATCACGAGCTGGGCGCTCGTGGCACAAACAGGCAGCGACCTCCGCCCGCTTCGCGGGGAGCGCGCCGGCCCGCGTCACCCCGGCAGCCGAAGGCCCGCCCCGCTGGCGCCGACCCCGAGCCCCTGTCAGCCCACGGCAACGAGCAGTGCCCGCGCGGGCCCCGAGCCGCGCCGGGCGCTCCCCCAGCAGCGCTGCCGCAGGCGCGCAGGTTGCAGGGAAAGCGCAAAGATCTCGGGGAGCGGCCATGGATTCAGCTTGCGGACGCCGGCGAAATTTGTGTCATTATTGCGTGGTTACCGTAACAACTTTGCGACGCGTAGCAGCGCGGCGCGCTTGCCCTTGACGACCGAGGAGGCGAGAGTCCTGGACGTCATCGAACGATACGAGTTCAAATACCTGGTACCGGAGCGTCTGGTCCCGGCGATCCGGGCCACCGCCTGCGCGATCGGCCGGCTGGACCGGTACGCCGGCCCGGACGGCGTGTACCGCATCCGGTCGCTCTACCTCGACACCCGCGGGTTCGACCTCTACTGGGCCAACGCCCGCGAGCAGCGCGACCGCTTCAAGCTGCGGGTGCGCACCTATCCCGGGAAGACCAGCCCGGCCTTCCTGGAGGTGAAGCGGCGCGTCCAGGATGTGATCATCAAGTCGCGCGCGGCGGTGCCAGCGAGCGAGTGGCGCGATCTGCTCGCGCCCGGCCGCCCCGCCTCGCTCGATCGCCTCTCGCCGGGCGCGCGGAAGGCCGCGGAGAAGTTCATCGGCGCGTTCCACCGCCACGACCTCAGGCCGATGCTCCTTGTCGACTATGAGCGCGAGGCGTACGAGAGCACCCTCGACACCTACGCGCGCCTGACGTTTGATCGGAAGATCGTCTGCCAGCGCAGGGAAATGATGGATCTCGACGCCTCCGAGGGCGGGTGGCGCCCGGTCGACCACCCCGTCCAGACGCAGACGCCGGAGCCCGTTTGCGTCCTCGAGCTCAAGTTCGAGCGCAGGCCGCCTGCGTGGATGGTGGCGCTCGTGCGGCGCCTCGACCTCGTCCGGCACTCGTTCTCCAAGTACTGCTACAGCGTCACCGCGCAGCTGATGCTCCCGGAAGCGCGGGCGACCCGGGTCGCAGGGTGGCAATGATGGACTGGCTGGCGGCGCTCTCGCACGGCGAGGCCGTCGAGTGGCGCGACGCGCTCCTCGCCCTGCTCGTCGCCTTCGGGCTCACGCAGGGCATCGCCGGCGTCTACATGCTCACGTTCCGCGGCCTCTCGTACTCGCGGACGGTCGTCCAGAGCATGGCGCTGGGCAGCATCATCACATGCACGCTCATGCTCGCCGTCGGCAACAACATCGCGGCCGGCATCGGGATCGCGGGGGGCGTCTCCGCGATCCGGTTCCGCACCACGATGCGCGACCCGCGCGACGTCGTGTTCGTCTTCGCGTCGCTCACCATCGGCATGGCGAGCGGCGCGCGGGCCTACGGCGCGGCGATCGCGGGGGCGGCGATGTTCGGCGTCGCGACGCTCTTGCTCCACGTCACCGGCTACGGGTCGCGCCGGCAGCCGGACGGGCTGCTCCGGTTCGTGGCGCCGGCCGGCCAGGCCGGCGCGGAGATCGCCGGCCCGATCGCGGGCATCCTCCGCGAGCACTGCGGTACCTTCTCGCTCGTGACCCTGCGCGAGGCGGCGCAGGGCACCGTCATGGAGCACGCCTACCAGATCCGCGTTCGCCACCCCGACATGCGGGCCGGCCTCGTGACGAGCCTGCAGGCGTTGCCCGGCGTGGCGGACGTGAGCCTGATGCTCCAGGAGCCGACGCTGGACCTCTGACCACGGCGACGCACCACATCGACTGGTGCGTGGGCAGCAATCTCACCTGGGCGCGTCGCGTCGCCGCTGCACCGTGGTAGCCGTGCTAACAGATCGCATGCACAAGAGTCGCCTGGCTGGGTTCATCATCGACTGCCGAACCGACGATCTCGATGGCGCCGCCCGCTTCTGGAGCGCGGCGCTCGGGATGCGATCGCGCGGCCAAGACGGCGAGGCCTACGTCCGCCTGGACGCGTCTGCGCGCGATCTTTCGGTCGAAGTGCAGACCGTGAAGCACGGGAGCCGCGTTCACCTCGACATCGAGACCGACGACGTCGAAGCCGAGGTGCGCCGCCTCGAGCGGCTCGGCGCCAAGCGGGTCACGCAGGCCTCGACGTGGTGGGTGCTCGAGGCGCCGACCGGCCAGCGCTTCTGCGTGGTGAAGACCCATCATCCGGACGCGCACGGCTTCTCCACGTGGGACGACGAGGGGAACCCCGTGTAGAAGCGGCGGCCCTGGCCTCGACGCCCGCAATGGGCAACTCATTACCTCGTGCAATTCACCATGACGTAGCATCACCCCATCCATTCTTGCGCTCACGCCCGCTCCTCTGCAAAACTCGATAAAGCGGCCCTGGCGAACTGGTTCCGAGCCCGATCCATCCACGCATCCCCGTCGAGCGCCTTGGCGCCGCGGTGCCCGTTCGCATCGCTCGGCCGTCGGCGCCGGCGCCAGCGCCCGCGGCGCACACCGAGGCTTCCAGACCTGCAATTGGCCATGCAGTTCCGCGGACACTGGACGCGCTTTGACCATCCTGAGATGGCCCGCCTGCGACCTCGGCGTGCCGGCGTGACAGGAGAGAGAGGCCCAGATCCCCGCCCGAGCCCTCCGGTCGACGCGACGTGACGGCGCGCGACGCCATCGCCCGACGGCGCGACCGCTAGCCAGGGCAGCTGGGCCGGCGCTCACGCAAAGGCCACCCAGGGGGACCGACGGACCAACCCAGCGGGGCCCACCTGAAAGCGGCTGATCCGCCACCTCGCCTCGCCCTGGGGCCCGAGGACCCGGCGGTCGGCGTGGCCGCCAGATTCAAGCGGACGCCCGCGGAGCGCCCACGGCGGCCGGCGACCAACCCGCAGCGCAAGAGGACGCAGGGCGCGCAGTTCGCGCGCTGGCCGATGTGCCGGGGTGGCCGCGCTGGCCGGCCATCCTGGACCACCGGGCGGCCACGCCACGGGACAAAGCCGCGGCCAACAGCCCCGTAGCCCGGTTTTTCGGGGTGCGGAGGCAGGCCGAGATTTTGCAATGCCTCCGGATGGCTCCCGACGCTCGCGAGAAATCGAGGCGAGCCCGGGTCAGCATCAATTTTGGCCCACGCCTGTAGGCTGATGTAGCCAAACGTGGGAAGAGGTTAACGTGCGTATCCTGGGTTTCACGGTACTGACACTGCTTGGCGTTGCGACCTTGAGTTGCACCGGTCCCTCGGACAGCGGCGGGAGCGGGGGCGGAGGTGGAGGCGACGCCCGGCACGTCGAGATTCCCGAGCAGTCGGCGGAGATGTCCGACCCGCTGCCGGTCGAGACGCCGGCGACGGAGGCGGAGAACTCGGACCCGCTGCTGGTCGAGCCTCCGGCCACAGAGAACGACGAGCCGCTGGACCAGCCGGCGATGATCGAGGTGCCGATCGCGCTGCCCGGCTCGACCCAGGGCTGCCCCGACGGGATGGTGCGGGTGGAGGGCGAGTATTGCAGCGCCGTGGTGCAGGAATGCCTCGAGTACCATCCCGAATGGACAAAGCGCCACGGCGAGCCGGGGGTTGCCGCCCGATGCTTGCGATTCCGCGAGCCGTCGCGGTGCGTCGCTGAGAAGACAGAGCACCTCTCGTTTTGCATGGACCGGTACGAGTACCCGAATGTCCCGGGCGCGCTGCCGCGCACGCTGACCTCGTGGGAGCAAGCCGCCGGGCTCTGCGCGGCGGAGGGCAAGCGGCTCTGCACCGAGGCCGAGTTCAATTTCGCCTGCGAAGGCCCTGAATCGCAGCCTTACGTCTACGGCTACGAGCGGAATGCCGAGACGTGCAATCAGGACCGAGACTACCGCTTTCCAGACCACTCGCAGCGGCTGCTCCACTACGAAGCGTGCCAGCAGAACGCGCGGTGCGCCGCCGAGCTCGCGCGCCTGGACGGCCGCGAGCCGGCCGGCGGGCGCGCGGAGTGCGCCTCGTGGGCGGGCGTCTTCGACCTGAACGGCAACGTTAACGAGTGGGTGGTGCGCACCGATCAGAAGGCCCCCTACCGCAGCGGGCTCAAGGGCGGATGGTGGGGTCCGATCCGGAGCCAGTGCCGCCCGATGACGACCTTTCACAAGGAAGACGACTACGGCTACGAGGTCGGCTTCCGCTGCTGCGCGGACGCCGAGACACACCCCGCGGGGTGAGCGCGGCTCGCGGGCCACACATCCGCCCGGGCTTCTGACCTCGCGCCCGCGGGGCGCGGGAGCAACGGTATCTCCCTGAGCGCACAGCTCGACCATCGAATCATCGTTGCAGCTTCAGGAGGGCGGACGGCACGCACGCCGTTCCGTCGCGGGCCAGTGAATGCAACGTGACTGTATCAGGAGACCGATCGCGCGAAGCGCTTGACATCGGTTCCCAGTTGCATGCTTAAGTCACATGCCATGCTCGGCATCGTCTCGCGCCGGGCATGGCATGTGTAAACCTTGCTTCGACAGTCACGGTGTGATCGTGCAACGGCCGTTGTCGATCTCGTATCGCTCCGGTCGCAATCTTACAAACTCGACCCGATGGGCGGCAGGGCTCGCAGACGCAACTCTGTTTTACTTATTCGCTTTGAGCACAACCCTGCGGCTCGGCCGGCCGGATCATGGAGAACCTTATGCGTATCAATCGCTTACTTGGCACTGTCTCCTTTTCGTTCGCGTGCTGCCTGGTCGCCTGCGCCATGGAGCCTGCTGACCTGGAGGACAGCGACGCCCTCGAGTCAGGGTTGAGCAGCCCGGACAACACGATGAAGGCCGAGCTCGCGTACCAGTCGCAATGGACCGGCGGGTACTGCGCGAACGTGACGGTGACGAACACGAGCAACGGCCCGGCCACGTCCTGGGGTCTGGTCGTCGGGCTCAACGGCGCCACGGTGACCAGCCTGTGGAACGCGCGCTACACGACGTCCGGCGGGCAGTTGAACGTCACCAACGAGGGCTACAATGGCTCGGTCGCTGCAGGCCGTTCGACGTCATGGGGGTTCTGCGCGAACGGCACCGGGAGCCCCACGATCGTCTCGGTCAAGGGCAATGGAGGCTCGAGCACCAGCACGAGCGCTTCGTCATCGAGCAGCAGCAGCTCGAGCTCCTCATCGAGCAGCAGCAGCTCGAGCTCGTCCTCGAGCTCCTCGGCGAGCAGCGGCGGGGGCGGTGCAGGCGGCTCCGGTGGCGGGGGCGGTTCGGGCGGCTCCGGCGGCTCCGGCGGCGGCACCCCGACCGGCGCGAAGTTCGTGGGCAACATCACGACGAATGGCGCCGTGCGCGCCGGCTTCGCGAACTACTGGAACCAGATCACGCCCGAGAACGAGGGCAAGTGGGGCTCCGTCGAGAGGGCGCGCGGCCAGAAAGACTGGAGCAAGCTCGACGCGATCTACAAGTACGCGAAGGACAACGGCATCCCGTTCAAGCAGCACACCTTCGTGTGGGGCAGCCAGCAGCCAGACTGGCTCGCTGGCCTCTCCGGGTCGGAGCAGCAGGCGGCCGTGAGGGACTGGATGCGGTCGTTCTGCACGCGCTACCCCGACACCAAGTACATCGACGTCGTCAACGAGCCGCCGCCCCACACGACGCCCTCTTACAAGAACGGCATCGGCGGCGACGGCGCCAGCGGCTATGACTGGATCGTCAACTCCTTCAAGTGGGCTCGCGAGTTCTGCCCGAACGCGAAGCTGATCCTCAACGACTACAACAACATCGAGTACGAGGGTGAGCACCAGAACTTCATGCGGATCGCGAGGGCGGTGATCAACGCAGGCGCCCCGGTCGACGCGCTCGGCGCGCAGGCCCACGACGCATACAAGCTCAACACCAACACGGTGAAAGGGTACATCGACAAGCTCGCGTCGCTGGGCAAGCCCGTGTACATCACCGAGTACGATATCGGCATCGCGAACGACGAGGAGCAGCGCCGGGTGATGCAGGAACAGTTCACGATGTTCTGGAATCACCCTTCCGTCCCCGGCGTCACGCTGTGGGGTTACATCGTCGGCTCCACCTGGAGGGCCAACACGGGCCTCCAGCAGCCGAACGGCACCATGCGGCCGGCCATGACCTGGCTGATGGACTTCCTCGACCGCTGACGACCAGAAGCGCGCGCGGCGCGCGTCAAGCCGTGCTATGCGAGCCGAATGTCCAGAGACGTCGAGCTCCAGTGTCGCTGCGGAAAGGTCCATGGATGGCTGCGCGGTGCATCGCCGGACGCGGTGAACCGCGCCGTCTGCTACTGCGACGACTGTCAGGCGTTCCTGCACCATCTCGGCCGCGCCGACCTGCTCGATGAGCAGGGCGGCACGGACATCGTGCAGGTGGCTCCTTCGGCGGTCTCCTTCGACCGCGGCAGCGAGCTCGTCGCCGCGGCGCGCCTGACGCCCAAGGGCCTCTATCGCTGGTACGCGAGCTGCTGCAAGACGCCGCTCGGCAACACGTTGACGCCGCGACTGCCGTTCATCGGCATCGTCACCGAGCTGTTCCAGCAAGCGCCGGGCGCGCGCCCGTGCGACGAGGTCTTCGGCGCGCCGCGCGGCGCGATCCTGGGCAAGTTCGCCATCGGCGAGCCGCCGCCCGGGTCGCTGAGGCCGAGCGTGCGCTTCCTCGCGCACGTGGCCCGGAAGCTGCTCGGCTGGAAGCTCCGCGGCAAGGCGTGGCCGCATCCGTTCTTCGATCGCGCGAGCGGCAATCCGAAGTATCCCATCACGGTGCTGTCCGCGGCCGAGCGCGAGGCGCTGCGCCCGCTGTGCGGCCCGCGCCCCGCGCGCGCATGACGGGCCGGCTCGAATCTCCCCCGCTCGTCCTCGCGGCGACGCCGCGCTAGCGCTCCGCGCGCCCTTCGCGCGGGGTACCGCTCCAGCGCAGGTCGGCGACGATGGGGAGGTGATCCGAGCCGAGGTCCGGGCCGATCCATGCGCGCTCTGTCGTCCAGCCAGGCCCGGCGAGCACGTGGTCGATGCGGACGCCAAACCAGCGCGTGCGCTTCGTCGCGCCGAACCCCAGGCCGGCGCGCGAGAACGCGTTCTCGAAGCCTGCCCAGAAGCGCCGGTAGATGGCGCTGTCGACCGGCATGTTGAAGTCGCCGGCGATGACGACCGGATAGGGCGCCTCGTCGACCCACTGCCGCGCGAGCTCGGACTCCCAGACACGCAATGCGATGACGCGGTCGTGCTCCGCTGCCTGCTTCCACAGGCCGTGGATCAGCGCCTCGATCGCCTCGCGGGGCGTCTCCAGATGCAGGTTGAGGAAGCTGAAGACACGGGGCCCGCGCGGCTCCTCCGAGCTCGGCCGCAGCGCGTCCGGCAGCGCGATCGCGTAGCGGAGGATCGCGCCGTGGCCGCCTTGATTCCAGACGTCGCGGCGATCCCTGGACTCGACCTTGAGGAGAGGGTGCCGGCTCACAAGGCACATCCCGGTATCGACGTGGACGGACCATCCTGGAAATGCCGCGTTCAGCTCCGGCTCCGGCGCCGAGCACTCCTGCAGCGCGAGCACGTCGGGCCGGGTCTCGGCCACGAAGCCCTTGAGTCGATCGATGTTCATGGCGCGGCTCCCCGTGTTGAAGGAGGCGACGCGCAGATCGGCGCCGTCGGCGGCTCCGGAAAGGGCTCGGAGCGAGAACGTGAAACCGAGGATCGGCCCGGCCACGATCGCCGACGCCAGCGCCGCCGGGAGGAGAGCGCGGCGCTGCACGAGGAGCGCGGCGGGCACGATCACGAGGAGAGGGAGGGCGACGATCTGGCGCGGGCCGAAGAGAAAGAGCGTCCCTGGCCACCACCGGTCGCCCACGATGGGCAGGGCGAGCCAGATCGACGCGACCGCGAGGAGGTAGAGCACGGCGACGGCGAGCACGACGAACCGGAGCCGGCGCCAGCGTGGTGGGGACGAAGGAGGCCTGGCGGGTTGCGGTTGCGGCTCGGACGACGCATCCCTGGATGGCTCGCGGTGGCGCATCGATGTTCCTCCGTCGGCGTGTAGAGTCCATCTCGACGCGCGGGGGCGGCGACGAACGCACTCAGCCTCACCGGCCGGGCGCGCTGGCCGCGTCCGCTGGCGCCGCCTCGTTCACAAGCGTTATGGACTTCGCCGGCTCTCCTTCTCCGCCGCCTTCTTGGCGGGAGACCCCTTCTTCGCCGCGGCCTTCTTCGCCGGAGTTCCCTTCGCCGCTGCCACCTTCTTGACGGGAGACCCCTTCTTCGCCGCAGCCTTCTTCGCCGGAGTTCCCTTCGCCGCTGCCACCTTCTTGGCGGGAGCCCCCTTCTTCGCCACAGCCTTCTTGGCGGGAGTCCCCTTCTCCGCCGCAGCCTTCCCCGCGGCAGCGGCCGTCGCGTGCGCCTCTCGCTGGCTCGCCGCCGCACGCTCTGCTGGAGCGCTCGTCTTGATTGGCTTCCCTGGCCTCCCGGGCGTCGGCGCCGCGCCATCCAGCGACTGCAAAGCTCGCTTCGGCGCCACCGCGCGATAGCTCTCCTCGATCCACTCGAGCAGCATCGCCTCGGGCACGCGATCCTTCGGGCCGAAGCGCGCCGTCACCCAGCCGCTCTTGCCGAGGTTGTACCCCGTGGCTTCCGCGAACGGCAGCATGAGCGCGGCCTCGCCCGACTGCGGGAGCTTCGCCGTGACAACGAGCTTCCCTTCGTGGGTGTTGAGGAAGACGAAGATCTTCCCGCGCACCTTGGCGACACGGTCGCCCCAGGGGAACTCCTCCACGGCCTCGGGATAGGCCAGCGCGGCGTCGCGCAGCCTCGCAAGGATGGGCGTGAACTTCGCGTCGTCCTGGCGCATCGTCATCCGGCGAGCGTAGAGCGCCCGCACGACCTCGTAAAGCCGGAACGGCGGCTCCTCACCGCCCGCTCAAGAGCTGATTTCTCCGGTGCCATGAGGTAGGGTGGCGCCTTGCAGGAGCGCGCTATCCCAATGTTTTCGCTCGAGAACCGTGTTCAGGAGTACGCCTGGGGCTCCCGGGACGCCATCGCGACGCTGCTCGGACAGCGCCCCTCCGACAAACCGCAGGCCGAGCTCTGGATGGGAGCCCACCCGGCGGCCTCCTCGTACATCGAGCTCGACGGGGGCCGAGAGCGCCTGATCGACGCGATCTCCAAGCACGCAGACGCCTTCCTCGGCGGACCGACGCGCGAACGCTTCGGCGCTCGGCTCCCCTTTCTGCTCAAGGTGCTCGCGGCCGACCAGCCGCTGTCGCTGCAGGCACACCCGGACGAAGCGCAGGCGCGGCGCGGGTTCGACGCGGAGAACGCCGCCGGCGTCCCGGTCGACGCCCCCGAGCGCACCTACCGCGACCCGCACCACAAACCCGAGCTCATCTGCGCGCTCACCCCGTTCGACGCCCTCTGCGGTTTCCGGCCGGCCACCGCGCTGCCGGAGGTCTTCGAGCTCCTCGCCGGAGGCCCAGGGGACGCGCTCGTCCCGCGCAGCGCCGATGTGATCGACGCGGCCGCGGTCGCGCGGCTCGTCCAGGGCCTGCTCGCGCTCGAACCGGCCGCCCGGCGCGAGCTCGTGTCCTCGGTGGTCGAGGCGTGCCGGGAGCGCGCCCAGGCGGGCGGATGGCTCGCGCGGGCCGCTGGCTGGGCGCTCCGCCTGGACGAGCTCTACCCGGGCGACGTCGGCGTCGTGATCGCGCTCCTGCTCAACGACGTGCACCTCGAGCCTGGCGAGGCGCTGTACCTGCCGCCGCGCCGTCTGCACGCCTATGTGCAAGGGGTCGGGATCGAGATCATGGCGAGCTCCGACAACGTGCTGCGCGGCGGGCTCACGCCGAAGCGCGTCAACGTCGACGAGCTCGTTCGCGTCCTCGATTTCGCGCCGTGGCGTGTCGAGCCCGTCGTGCCGCGCCGGGTGGGCGTGGAATCCTTTTATGACACCCCAGCGCCGGAGTTCCGGCTCTCCCGCATCGACCTCGAGGCCGCGGCCCCCTGGAGGACCGATGACCGCCGAGGCCCCGAGATCATCCTCTGCACCCGGGGGCAGGCCTCGCTGGTCGACGCGCGCGGCGCTGCCCGCGAGCTCCGCCAGGGTGGCTCGATCTTCGTCCCGTTCTCGTCGGGGAGCTACGCCATCGAGGGACACGGCCAGCTCTTCCGGGCCACCGTCGGCCTCTGAGTCGCTCTCTGGTCATCGAATGACGGCGCCACCCGTGCGCGGCGCGCTATCCCAGGGCGTCCTCGATCCGGACGCGCACGAGGCGCACGCCGGAGGGCACCCGGAGCAGCGTGTCCCACCACTCCGAGCCCGCGAAGCGATAACGGATCTGCACCCCGAGCGCGGTCCCGTCGCCGAGCGCGCGGCGGGCGAGGGCGAGCTCGCCGCCCGCGCTGCCGGCCCGCTGGAGATCCCCCGCGCGTGCAGTCGCACCGGCCTTGAGCGACACCGAGACGAGCTCCGCGGCCTCGGCGAGGTCGAAGAAGAGCTGATCGAGGGTCGCGTCGTCGAGCACGGCCTCCTGCAAGGGCGGCAGCGGGATCTCGGGACCGACATCCGTCTCATCCGTGGAGGGGAGCTTCATGGCCTGTCCGCTCCCATGCTCGGCGGCGGCCACGCCGAAAGGGGCCTGGGCGCGCGCTGATCCAGCTCGGCCGAAGGCGCGTGGCACTGGGTGCAGCTCTGCCGGTAAGGGTGGGTCGAGCGCATGCCCAGGGCGCCATGGACGCCATGGCAGCTCGCGCACTCCGAGCGCATCAGCGTCGGGTGCGGGATCGTTGGCGGCGCGCCCTCGTAGGCGCGGGCGCCTCGCCGCGGCGACGGCATGCCAGCAAAGGTGTTGTCGGGCGGAGGCGGCGTCTCCGCGAGCGGCCTCGGGTCGGCGCCGACGACATGGCACTGCGTGCAGCTCTCGTAACGACGGTGGCTCATCCTGGGCGCGGTGAGGTTCGCGACGCGCAGCCCGCGCTCGTGGCACGAAAGGCAATCCGGGGTGCCGAGCTGCTCGATGCGATGCGGGATCGTGGGCGGCGCGCCGTCGTAGGCGCGGCGGGAAGCGCGCCGCTCGAGCGCCGCCTCTCGATCGGCCTCCGACTGCTCGACAGGCGCGTAGAGATCGGCATCCGCCGCCTCGAGCCGGGCGAATGCGCCCTCGTACATGCCGGCGTTCGGGCCGTGCGCGCGCTCGCGCATGTCGGCGTAGCTGCGCGCCTCGACGCTCGCCGAGGGCGGAGGGGGATCGCCGTGCAGCTCAGCGACCCGCTGCTCCGTGCCGCGGACTCCCGAGAAGTAGCCCGCCGCCGCGACGGCGACGATCGCGGCGAGGCCGACGTGCAGGCCGCGGGCGTCCTTCATCGCGCCTCTCCCCGCTTGCCCTGCGGTTTGCGGCGGATCCTGACCGCGCACTTCTTGTAGTCCGGCTGCTTCGAGAGCGGATCGTACGCCTCGAGCGTCGCGCGGTTCACCATCACGGTCTCATCGAAGAACGGCACGAACACCGTGCCAGGCGGCGGCGCGCCCCGGCCCTCGATCCAGACAGGCAGCTCGAGCGCGCCGCGCCGGCTCTCCAGGATCACGACCTCGCCGTCGCCGACACCGAGCCTCCGCGCGTCCTCGCGGTTCATCTCCAGGTACGACTGCGGCATCGCCCGCTGTAGCTGGGGTATCCTCATGGTGAGCGACCCCGTGTGCCAGTGCTCGAGGACGCGGCCCGTGCACAGCCAGAAGGGATACTCCGCGTCGGGCGACTCGGGCGGCGGCTCGTAGGGGTGAAACCAGATGAGCGCCCGGTCGTCCTTGGTCACCGAGTGGTAAAACTGGATCTCCTCCTTCGTGGCATAAGGGTCATCGAACCTCGCGAAGCGGAACCGCGTCTCCCGCCACGAGCCGTCGGGCTGCTCGACGACGGGCCAGCGCAGGCCCCGCGCCTTGACGTACTCGCGGTACGGCGCCAGGTCCTTGTGCTTGAACCGGCTGAACTCGCGGTACTCCTCGAAGAGCTGCTCGTCGACGTTGACGTCGTGGTAATGCTTGTAGTCCCAGACTGGCACCTCCTTGCCGTCCTTCCGGATGTCGAACAGGAAACGGCCGTCCTTGTCCTTCATCCCGGCGAATCCCATGTCCTGGAGCTTGCGCGCCACGGCGATGATCTGCCATGCATCGTCCCGCGCCTCGCCGGGCGGCTCGACCATCTTGAACCACTGCTGCGTACGGCGCTCGGAGTTGCCGAACATCCCGTTCTTCTCGACCCACATGGCCGAGGGCAGGACGAGGTCCGCGGCGCGCACCGTGGCCGTCGGGTAGACGTCGGACACGATCAGGAACTTGCCCGGGATCTTGCGGCTCGCGTCGAAGAGCTCGTTCGTGTTCGGCAACGACTGGCCTGGATTGGTCACCATGACCCAGATGGTGTCGATGTCGCCCCCCTGCTCCTTCGGGGTCGAGAAGCGCTTCCAGAGTTCGACCGTGTGGTAGCCGGGCTTCGGGTTGATCCGCCCCTCGGGCAGGTTCCAGAGGTGCTCGGCCTCCTTCCGGTGCTCTGCGTTCGTGACGACGAGGCCGCCGGGGAGCCCGTGGGCGAGCGTGCCGACCTCGCGCACCGTGCCGCAGGCCGACGGCTGACCCGTCAGGCTGGTCGGGGCGTCGCCGGGCTTGCCGAAATGGCCGCTGAGCAGGTGCACGCCGTGCACCAGATCGTTGATCGCGGTGCCGCGGGTGTGCTGGTTCATCCCCATGCACCAGAGGCTCGTGATCCGCAGATCGCGGCGCCCGAAGAGATCCGCCAGCATCCGGATGTCCTTCGCGGCGACGCCCGAGATCGCCTCCACGCGCTCCGGCGTGTATTCGGCGAGCGCCATCTTGTACTCCTCGAAGCTCATCGGCTGCCCCTCGAGGGTGGGGTGCTCCGTCCGCTTGCGGAAGTTGCAGAACCTGTCGACGAACGCCCGGTCGAACGTCCCGCGCTCGACGAGCAGGTGCGCGATGCCGTTCGCGATCGCAAGATCGGTGTTCGGCTTGAAATACAGCGTGTGCTGGCAGAAGGCCGAGGTGCGGGTGCGCCGCGTCGTGAGATCGATGAGGAGCACCTGCTCGCCCCTCGATCGCCGGTCGACGACGCGCGAGAAGAGCACGGGGTGCATCTCGGCCGGGTTGTTCCCCCACATGAGGAGCACATCGCACTTGTCGAGATCCTCGTAGCAGCCGGCCGGCTCGTCCACGCCGTAGGTGGAGAGGAAGCCTGTCACCGCAGAGGCCATGCAGAGGCGCGCGTTCGGGTCGATCTGGTTGTTCCCGAGCCCCGCCTTCACGAGCTTGTTGGCCGCGTACCCCTCGGGGATCGTCCACTGGCCGCTGCCGTAGAGCGCGAACCCCGCCGGGTTCTGCATCGCGCGCCGCGCGACGATCGCGATGGCCTCATCCCAGCCGATGGGCTCGAGCCTGCCGTTCCTGCGGAGCAGCGGCTTCGTGAGCCGGTCTCTGCCGTAGAGGGCGAGGCCGACGTGATACCCCTTCACGCAGAGCAGGCCCTTGTTGACGTCCGCGCTCTGGTCGCCCGCGACCGCGACCACGCGGCCCCCTCTCACGCCCACCTGCACGTGGCAGCCGGTGCCGCAGAACCTGCACGGCGCCTTGTTCCAGACCACATCGGAGGCGGTCCCCGCCCCGGGCGCCGCCTGGGCGGCGGCGACGCCGTCCTTGCCCAGCGCGAGCCGACTGGCGGCCACGGTCGCCGCGCCCATCGCGGAGCACCTCAGAAAATCGCGGCGATCCATCATGGCTCCAGATCCGAGAAGTCGACCGAGACCACGTCGACGAAGTCCACCCCGTCGGTGCAGAGCATCCGCTCCACGAGCTCTTCGCCCGCGAGCAGGGTCGCTGTCTCGGCGATCGCGGGCAGCCTCGAACCACAGGGCGGACCGAGCGAGAGCGCCGCCTCTGCGGCGAGCGAGCGACACGCCCGCGCTCGCGCGCTGGGCTCATCGGAAAGCGTGATGACAAGAGCACTGAGGGGCATCGGAACGCCTGGTTGGGGTTGATCGGGTGGATGTGTTCGAGCGGGTCAAGCGCCACATCGCAAGGTCCACGCCACACGAGATCGTCGCCGGGAGGCCCGTCCATCGCGGCCTGCGCCCTGCGCCTCACCGGAGATCCCTGGCGCGCGCGGACCGCGGGGCAGCGCAAACGGTGCGTCCGGACGCGCACCCTGCACCGCGCGGAGCCGCGGGCCGCGGCGCCGCCCCGGACGCGCGCGATGGCACGTGGCGTGCGATGCGAATCGCGCCGTGCACTCCTCTCTTCATCTTCCCGGGGCCGCCGCGATGCTGGGACTCCTTTGCGTGGCGCACGCGGCAGGCTGCCAGGGTCGCGACCAGCCGCTCGGGCTGCGCCCCGCGCTCGACGCGACGCCGATCGCCTCCGCGAGCATCCACCACCCTGACAAGCTCTCCGGTGTCGCCACGGACAAGCGGGACTCGCTGGGCCGGCCGATCCGCGCGGCGTGCGTGACGTGCCATTCGCTCCGCAGGCCCGGCGCGCTGCCGACCTCGACGGCGGAGCTCGACGAGTTCCACGTCGGGCTGAGGTTCGAGCACGGCGGGCTGAGCTGCGCCTCGTGCCATGTGATCGGCGAGCAGGACACGCTGCGCAAGGCCGATGGCGCGCTCCTCCCGATGCGCGACGCCATGCAGCTCTGCGCCCAGTGCCACGGCCCCCAGCTCCGCGACTACGCGAACGGGGCTCATGGCGGGATGAACGGCAGTTACGCGGGCGGCGCGCGGGTGCGCAACCACTGCGTCGACTGCCATGATCCGCACGTGCCGGCGTTCCAGCCGTCGATGCCCGTCCTGCCCCCGCGCGACCGCTTCGTGGAGGCGCGCGGCGCAGGAGAAGGAGCCCACCGATGACCCAGACATCCAGGCGCGTCGCGCTCAAGGTGCTCGGAGCCACGCTCGGCGCCTCCGCGTTCGCCCACGCGATGGAGCCGCTCCGCGCGTGGAGCAAGGACCTCTCGCTCGATCAGTTCCTGCAGCGCCATTACAAGGAGCTCACGAGGGAAGAGCTCGCCGAGGTCATCGACCGCCTCGAGCGAGAGACGCGCGAGGAGTACGGCCGCGAGGTCACGATCCGCGACGTCCGCCCGCAGGAAGGGGTGCAGTTCGGCTACGCGCTCAGCCTGAGCGTGTGCATCGGCTGCCGCAAGTGCGTGGAGGCGTGCCACGTGGAGAACAACCACGATCGGCGCACGAACAACTCCTACATTCGCGTGCTCGAGATGGATCAGGGCAGCTTCGACATGGAGAAGGGCGACGCGACGTACGAGCACGCCGTGCCCGCGAAGGGCAAGTACTACCTGCCGGTGCAGTGCCAGCAGTGCGACAACGCGCCTTGCGTGAAGGTCTGCCCCGTCCAGGCGACCTGGAAGGAGCCCGACGGCATCGTCGCCGTCGATTACAACTGGTGCATCGGCTGCCGCTACTGCGAGGCCGCCTGCCCCTACCACGCGCGGCGCTTCAACTGGACGAAGCCCGAGGTGCCCGCGGACGAGATTAACCCGGACCAGGGTTACCTGTCGAACCGCATCCGGCCCCAGGGCGTCGTGGAGAAATGCACCTTCTGCCTGCATCGGACGCGCGAGGGCCGGATGCCGGCCTGCCTCGAGGCCTGCCCCACGGGCGCGCGCGTCTTCGGCAACCTCCTGGATCCGAAGAGCGAGATCCGCTGGGTGCTCGAGAACAAGCGGATCTTCATCCTCAAGGAGGAGCTCGGCACGCGGCCGCGCTTCTTCTACTTCTTCGACGTCTGAGCGAGCGGAGCCACGATGGGCAAGGACACGCACGCCATCACCTACCCGCGCTTCCTGCTCCGGGTCATCGGCCAGAGCTTCGAGGGCTCGTGGCGCTTCTATCTCTGGATGACCTTGCTCACGGCGATCGCCCTCGTCGGCGCGAACGCCTGGGCCCACCAGCTCGCCGAGGGCATGCGGGTCACCGCCATGAGCGACCACGTCTCGTGGGGCCTTTACATCGCGAACTTCACCTTCGGCGTGGGGCTCGCGGCGGGCGCCGTGATGATGGTGATCCCGGCGTATCTCTACGACGACCACGAGATGCACGACGTCGTGATCCTCGGCGAGCTGCTCGCGATCGCCGCCATCGTCGTGTGCCTCCTGTTCATCGTGGCCGACATGGGGCGCCCGGACAGGTTCTGGCACATCTTGCCTGGGCTCGGGCGGTTCAACTGGCCGATCTCGATGCTGACCTGGGACGTCATCGTCCTGAACGGCTACCTGTTCATCAACCTGCACATCTCGGGCTACCTCATCTACACGAGGTACCTGGGCAGGAAGCCGGACAGGAAGTGGTATCTGCCGTTCGTGTTCCTGTCCATTGGCTGGGCGGTGTCGATCCACACGGTGACGGCGTTCCTCTACTCGGGCCTCGGCGGCCGCCCCTTCTGGAACTCGGCGCTGCTCGCCCCCCGCTTCATCGCCTCTGCCTTCATCACCGGCCCGGCCTTCGTGATCCTGCTGCTCCAGCTCGTCGCCCGGCTGACCCGGTTTCGCGTGGGCGACGGGCCGATCCGCACGCTCACCTCCGTGCTCCGCGTGACCGTCCTGCTCAACCTGTTCATGCTGGGCTCGGAGCTCTTCACGTCGCTCTACACCGGCGGCACGCACAGCACCGCGGTGACCTACCTGTTCTTCGGCCTGCACGGCAAGAGCGCGCTCGTGCCGTGGATCTGGTCGGCGGTCGCGCTGAACGTAACCTCCGCGGCGCTCCTGCACCTGCCGGCGAGCCGCGGGAGCCGTGCCTACCTCAACGCGGCCTGCGTCGCCGCCTTCGCCGGCGTCTGGATCGAGAAGGGCATGGGCCTCATCATCCCGGGCTTCGTGCCGAGCACCCTGCACGAGCTCGTCGAGTACGTGCCCTCGATGGCCGAGTGGAAGATCACGGCGGGCATCTGGGCCGTCGGGTTCATGGTGCTCACGATCGCCATCAAGGTCGCGCTGACGGTGCTCACCGGCGAGATGTCGGTCGAGCCGCGCTCCGGTGCCACCCGCACGGACGAGCACGCGCCGCCGCTTGGGCAATAGCGCTGCTGTGTGGCATGGCGCGCCGCCGGACACACCTCCGGCGTCGCTCGAGCGCGCGTGTCGGCCTGCGTGGTCGTTGGCCCGGAAAGTGGCACTTCCTCGGACAATATAAAAGCTGAGCCGTCCACGGATCGCCCGGGCACTGCAGGGGGCATGTGCTGGCCAGCTCGTTGACCCAGGGCGAGAGTGGCAATTGCCTCATGTCATCCAGATTGCCCGGGCGAGTGAGCGCTGAGCCGCGCTGGCGACCGCGTCGCATTTCAACTTACAAGAGGGAGGACACTTCAATGAAAATTGCCGAGTACGCTCGTCTGGCTGCGCAGGCCGCCGCCGTCGCTCTTCCGCTCGTCACGCTGGGCTGCGGGCCTGCCCCGGAGAAGGTCGGCGATGAATGTGCTCCGGATGACGGCTGCCCGAGCGGCCTCGTGTGCGCCGAGGGCGGCGAGGACCACATCTGTTATGCGCCGCCCGGCGCCGGCTGCGATGCGGGCGGCACAGACTATTGCCTGGGCGATGCCGTCTGTGGCGACGACGGCACATGCCGAGTTCCGCTCGGCGGCCCCTGCGCCGGGGACGCGAAGGATTTCTGCGCAGAAGGCACGACGTGCGGCGCGGACGGAACCTGCCAGACTCCGCCCGGCGGCGCGTGCGATCCAGCAGGCCCCGATCTCTGCCTCGACGACGCGGTCTGCGGCAAGACGCGAGACGGCGGGGGAATCTGTGGCATCGCCGAAGGCGGCGCGTGCGATCCGGAGGCCCCGCTGTGCGCGGGCGGGCTCACCTGCGCCGAGCTCGTCGCAGGCGGCCATGCGTGTTATCCGCCCGTGCTGGCGAGAGGGAGCGTCTTCGACTCCGAGAGCACCGAGGGCATCGAGGGCGCGCTCGTGCTCGCGCTCGACGATCAGGCGACCGCGATCACGGACGTGACGACCACCGACGCCGCAGGGAATTACGTGCTCGAGGTGCCGGTGCCCCGCACGGAGAACGGCGCGCCGATCGGGGACGTGATCTTCACGCTGCGGGCGAGCGCGCAGGACCACCAGCCCTTCCCCGGTGGGCTCCGCACCGCCCTGCCGATCGCCTCCAGCGAGGCGACGTCGGGCGACGACGGGTGGAGCATCGAGACCGCGCTCACGGATATCGCGCTGATCCCGCTGCCCGAGGACCAGCGGGGGCTGCCGAGCATCTCGGGCTCGGTGCTCGCGGACGAGCAGTCCGGCGGCGTGCTCGTCGTGGCGGAGGACGAGGGCGGCAAGGGGTTCAGCGCGGTGACCGATCGCGGCGGCGCCTACACCATCTTCAACGTGCCGGCAGGCAGCTACTCCGTCAGCGGCTACGCGGCGGGCCTCGCGCTCGATCCGAAGGCCGCGGAGGTCGGCGACGAGGCGCTCACGGGCATGGATCTGGCGCGCTCGGACGCCGCCCTCGGCACCCTGTCCGGCACGATCAACATCGTCAACGCTCCTGGCGGCTCGACCACCAGCGTCGTGCTCGTCGTCGCGTCCACCTTCAACGACACCTTCGTCCGAGGGGAGGTGCCGCGAGGGCTGCGCACGCCGCTCAGCGGGCCGCCCGACGTGAGCGGCGAATTCAGCATCTCCGGCGTCCCTGCCGGCAAATACGTGGTGCTGGCTGCGTTCGAGAACGACAGCCTCGTCCGCGATCCCGATCCGAACATCGCCGGCACGCAGCTCGTCACCGTGGAGATGCCGAGCCCCGGCGAGGACGTCTCGCTGCCGACCTCGTTCAAGATCACCGAGGCGCTGCCGGTGGTCGGCCCGGGCGCGACGGATCCCGAACCGGTGACGGCCGCGCCCACGCTCCGCTGGGGAGACGACTCCAGCGAGGACTTCTATACCGTGCACGTCTACAACGCCTATGGCGACCTCGTGTGGTGCCTCTCGGACGACGAGACGTGCGCTGGACCGAGCATCCCGGGCTCGAGCAGCGGTGAAGACGTCTCGGTCGACTACGGCGGCCCCCTCGATCCGGGCATGTACTATCAGTTCCGCGTGACCTCCTGGCGCTCCCCGGGCGGCGAGCCAGGCGCCATCTCCGCGACCGAGGATCTGCGGGGCGTGTTCTACGTCGCAGGGCAGTAGCGAGCCCCCACGACGCCCCGGCTGGGGCTCATGAGTGTGCCGCTCCCGCGGGGCTGTTTCCTGGAAGCTCCCGCCAAGGCACGACGCGACCTGCTCTGGAACATCTCCCCGCCGGCGCATCCCGCTGAATCGGTCACCCGCGCCATGAAGCCTCGAACAGCAGGGCGGAGGCACGAGCGCGTCGGGCAAAGACAGCACCACGACACAGATCCTCATCCCGGTCCCGAGCGAAACGACTGAGCAGCTCCGGTTCCCCGCCCCGAGAATGCCGCACGAGCAGTGTCAAAGCCGGGGAATTTCGGTACGAGGCGCACCTCGACCCCGCGCCGCCGGAGCCGCTCCCCGCTCCCCCACCGGGTGGACCGCCGTTCGTCCGGCGCGCCTGCTCGCCCAGCAGCGGCAATGCCCGGCGGCCCCCCGGTCGCGCCGCTCTCTCCCGGACGACGAACACCGTCCAGGGCATCACCTGAGCGTCTCTGGGATGGACGGAGCTCCGATCCGGCGAATTGGCATGCGGGCCACCACGCGCCAAAATCTGTGTAGCGGACGGCAGGAGCTCGACTCCACCTCACCGCACGTCAAACCCGCGAACCAACAGGCGATTCACACAACAAGCAACGAAACCGAAGCACAGGCGCTGCGCATACTCCAACAAGGACATGGTCCACAGCACCGGAACACAGGTGACCCGTCCCAGACTGAAGCAGGCCGCGCACCTGGAGTTCGACGCCTCGCCGAGCGATATCTTCGTCGAGAATGCGCGTAACACGACGCGAACGCAAACCCGCGATACAGTGCGATTTCGGCCAATTGCAAAATCGTATCCGGCCCGTCACCAAAGGTGAGCCGCCTTCGGATCGCCCGAGCACTGTAGGAGGCGCGCGGCTGCCCGAGCGGGGGGCTCGGCTGCAAGGAAGTGTGGGCGACACACGTTCGCCCTGGGCAGCATCAGACAGCGCCTTGGCCTCATCATCTTTTACGGAGTGGAGGACGCCTTGATCAAGATTGCCGGACGGGGAACAACCCGGAGCCCCGGCGCGTGTACGGCGCCGGCGCCGATCCGAAGCAACAGCTGCCGGGGTACTCAAGCAACTTTGCCTCGTCGCCGGAGATCATCCGGTCGACGCCATCCTCCCAGACATGGCCTTGAATCTCCATCTCTCCGAGGTCGATGGTCCTCTCACGCCCGCCTGTCATGGCAGATGGCTCATTCATATGACACAGGACCTGCATCAACAACATCACCATCAGCATTCGCGGTAAGGTGACTTAAGAGCACATGTCTCGGACCCAGCACCACGGTGTCACAGCCGGAGGGACTGGAGCCTGGGCACCTCGGCGTGTCGGCGGTGGCAGCTGGGGGCACCCGGGCAGCCAGCGGGTCAGCACGTCGGCGGTGGCGCGGCGATAGGTGGCGAAGGAGTCGCTAAAATGGCGCTCAGGCCGCGAGCCGGAACGGCGTGGGGCAACGCGTCCGTTCGGCCGAGGGGGAAAAATGCTGCGCGCGTTCGGCGACAATGAACACATAGCCGCCCAGGGCGACGGTCTCATGGTGGTGCCAGCCGGGGAAGCGCCGGCCTTCGAAGTGATCCAGCCCGAACTCACCCGTCAACTCCTCGTAGACCTTTTCGGTACGGTAGCGCTCCTTGTAGATACGCACGATCTCCCGCCGGGACATCCGGGCGGGCAGCGTCGTGAGGGCGAACTTCGTCGGCCGACGTTCTTCGTCGAGCCACTCGATCAGTGGCCAGACCCGCTCGTGGTCCCCGGGCAGATCGCGCTGCAAGACGACGGATTGGTGCGGCTGTCGCCTCGAGTATCCGAGCTGTAACCGCAGGATGAAACTCGTCGCGATGATCACCGAGCCAAGGCGCATCGCCCGCTTCCTCACCGCGCTCGGCGAGCCTACCGACGTTCCAGATCGCTCACCCGATCCGGCGGACGCCGTACTGGAAGAGCATCGTCCTGCGCCACAAGGCGCTGGGAGACGTCGCATAGCATACCGCAACAATGCCGCGGGAAAGAGGACCGCCTGCCAGGGCGACGTGCGCCTTGGGCCTTTCCATGCGCCGCTCTGTGCGCTCGGCGCCGCGCCCGAACGCCCTCGAACCGTCCCGGACGAGACGCTGCGACGTTCGCGGTCCTGCCACATCGGTTCGCCGCGCCACACGTCCTCGCACAGCGCTCCGGCTTCTTTTACCTACGCGCCGGGCAGGATCCCCGAGATCGTGACGGACGACAAGGAGGGCCTGCTCGTGGCCTGCGAATCGCCCGGGGAGCTCGCTGCCGCGCTCACGAGGCTCGTCACCGACGAGCCGCTCCGCCTCGAGATGGGCAGAGCGGCGCGCCGCTCGTATGAGGCGCGCTATTTGAACCGTGTGATGGCAGAAACGGACCATCGAGCACCACCGCGAGATGCTCGCGCGCCTCGGTCGAACATGAGCTCACGCACGCCGTAAATCCGGCTACGGATCTTCTTGTTGGTTGTTTCTCGACGCCACGATCCCGCAACGTCACCGCCTACCATGGCATCGATCGGTACCGAGAGGGGGGAAACAGCGAATGAATTGGAGAATCAAAGCAACGGTCCAGAAGGCGCTCGGGGGCATTCCGTTCGGAAACGAAATTCACGGCTGGCTGCAGAGACGGGTGGGTGGGCTCAGTCACTTCGAGGTCGAGTGCGAGGAGAGAATCGGCGACTTCCGTTCGCTGCTCGGGCACCTCCAGCACGCAGGGGTGAGGCTCGATCGCGCAAACCTTTTGGAGATCGGGACCGGGTGGTATCCTGCGCTGCCGTTCGGGCTCTACCTGTGCGATGTCGCCCGGGTCTACACCTATGACCAGAAGCGGCACCTAGACGTCGATCTGGCCCGTCGCTGCCTGCAGATGTATGAGAAGGAGCTGCCCACAATCGCCACGGCAGCGGGCATCGATCTCCGCTCGGTCAGGCAGCGTCATGAGATCGCTTCCAGCCTGGTGCAGTTGGGGCTGAACGAGGCGACAGGTGGAATCGTCGAGTACCATGCGCCGGGGGACGCGCGGGCGACAGGGCTGCCCGATGAATCGGTGGACGTAGTATTTTCCAACAATGTCCTCGAGCACGTCACCCATGACGCGATCAGGGACATCATGACGGAGACCTGGAGGGTACTGCGCCCGGGTGGGTTGGCGATCCACAACGTGAACTGTGGAGACCATTACAGCCATTTCGACAGCACTATAAGCCAGCTAAACTATCTCCGGTATTCACCAGCCACGTGGAAGAAGTGGGACAACGCGTTCCTCTACCAGAATCGGCTGCGGGCGAGCGACTTCATGAAGCTCGCGAGGGAGAGTGGGCTCGACGTCCAAGGCGGCACGGTAAGGCCGACGGACGAGCAGAGGAAAGCGCTCACCACGATCGAAGTGGACGCGAGCTTCGCCGCGTACGCGCCAGACGATCTGTGCATCACGCGATTCGACCTCGTCGCGAAGAAGGCACTCGGGCCGGAGGCGCGCTCGCGGTCCGGCCTGAGGTCGGGTCCTGCCCCCAACGTCGGAGGGAACCGGCTCGTACGGGCCTGAATGGGGCCCGCGAACGCGGCGCGCGCTTGGCGTATTTCATCGCAGTTGATGAGCCAAGCAGATGCGAAGCCTCGCGAACCTGCTAGTACTACAGCCGCGGTTAGGGAGCCCGGCCGCTCGCCCGCGTCCGGGCTCCCTAACCGCGGCTGTAGTACTAGTGCCGCCCCTCGGTTTTGACGTTCTGTCTCGCCCGGCTCGTTCGTCTGGGTGAGCGTGAGCGAAGAACGAAAGCAGCCGAGGCCCCGGTTCAGAGGGCTCCAGCTCAGCCGGGAGGACCAGCAGGCACTGTGTGGATGGCCTGGCACATCCGCAGGATTCTGACCACGAAGGTCCGCGGAAACGTGATCCTCTCGAGAGGCTCTGACTCGCCCCTGGGCAAAGGTTGAACAGCACGACGAGCGGGATGAGGTCGCGGTGATCGTGCGGGTCGCGGACAACGGGGTTGGGATCCCGGCTGACATGCTGTCGAGGTGACCAAGCCCCCCGGACGCAGCCGAAGTGAAGCGCCTCGTCGCGCGCGTCGCCACGCGCCGCCGTCAGACGAGCTGACGGCGGCGCGCCGCGCGGCGCTCACTCGGCGACGATCGCGACGGAGGCCGGCAGCGCCCCGACCACGGCCGTGACCACGCCGTCCTCGTACGAGAAGGGCACCACGCGATCTTCCTCGAAGTCGATCGACGCGACAGTGACCTGCGTCGGGCTCGCGTCCACGGGGAAGCTCGCCGTCACTCCCGCCTGCTCCACCACACCTGCGCTGTACTCGTGGTTGATCACGTGGAGCACCGTGCGGCCGTCCGCGAGGCGCACGAGGTTGTGGCTCATCTTCTTCTCGCCCGCGCACGCCTCGGGCTGCTCGGCGGACGCGCACTCCTCGAAGGAGAGGGTCACGGGCCCTGGGACGTCGGTCGCTCCATGGACCAGGTCCTCGTGGGACTTGTAGAAGTCGCGGAAGCGCGCGAAGAACTCCATCATCTCGAGCGCGGTCGCCGTGCTCTCGTCCGTTGTCGTGTGCAGCGGCAGGGCGAAGTACAGGCCGTTCGCGTAGACCTCCGCGGCGAAGACGCGGAAATAGTCCTTCCGCTCCTCCAGCGGGAGCCCGTAGTAGCGGTTCATCATGTCGTTCGGCCAGTCCAGGAACAGCATCAGCGGGACTTCCTTGCCGCCGACGAGCTCTTGAACGCGCTTCGAGCGCGCCTTGAGCCCCCGCAGGGCTGTCTGGAACGACACGGTCCCGTCGAGGTGTCCCTCCACGACAGGCACCCAGTTCATGCCGCGCGGGCCGTCGCCGTCGATGTTCCAGTCGTACAGGCCCACGCTCTGCATGTCGACGAACGGCACGATGCCGTTCGACGAGATGAAGATCTCGCGGCCGTGCTGCTCGCGCGCGTAGCGGCGGAGCTCGAGCACCACCTCCTGCCAGTAGACGAGCGCCGGATAGACCTCGACGAAGGTCCCGAGCTGCGGGTCTGGACGGTTTCCCACGGTCCGGCCCCACTCCTCGACGAGCAGCTCGTTCCCGCTGTCGAAGGGCTTCGCCGTGGCGTTCACGCGCTGGAGGTAACCGCGGAAATCGAAGCCTCTCCCGGCGGTCTCGGGTGCCCCACCGCAATCGAGCCCGTCCTCGGGGAGGAGATCGAACCCCTGCTGCCAGCCGTCCGGACGGCCGCCGTGCCTGCGGCAGAGGTAGTTGCCGAAGTCCGCGACATGGTGGTCGTCGAATCCCTCGTTGCCGTCGTACTCCGCGCCCCCGTAGCCTCCGTTGATCTCGTCGAAGTTCAGCCCGTCTACGCCGAGGTCGATCTGGAGCTTGCCGATCTCGACGAGCCGCGCGCGGTAGCTCGGGGACGCCATGCTCGACCGGTGCGCGCCTGGCACGATCTGGTCGTGGGCGACGAGCTCGCCCGCGGCGTTGCGCGTGGTCTGCTCCAGAAACTGCTCCTCGCTGTCGACCTCGTCCTCGAAGACGATGGATGCGGTGCTGCCCGCGACGAAGCGGATGCCGCGCTCGCGGCAGCTCGCCAGGTACTCGGCGTCATAGTCGTCGGCCTGGATTCCGGTGTCGCGCCAGCGCTGCCACGCTCTCGGCACCATGTCCGGGGCGAGCTCCAGCACCTGCGGATCCGCCTCGTTCACCTCCACCTGGCTGAACGCGAACACCGTCAGCTCGGACGTGTCGAACGTGCCGAACACCTCCGGGTGGATATCGGGCATGACTGGCGTGATGTCGCCTCCACCCCCCTCTCCCCCCGCGCCGGTCGCCGTGGTTGCGCCCTCGCCGCCCGCGCTCCCGCTGGACGCGGCCGTGCCGCCGGTCCCCCCGGTCCCCCCGGGGTCCGGATCCGAGCTGCACGCGCTCCCGGCCAGGGCGCCGGCCATGACCATGCACGCCAGCAGCCCGGACCAGCCTGATCTCCCGATGCGGGCCGCGCGGCCCTGGTACCCATGTGCCGAAGCCCCTCGACGCCCAGCGCCGCCCGCGATCCCGTCTTTTCGATGAGTTGCCATGGGCACAGAAGGAGTTCGTGCCCTTTGCCATGTCAAGGTTGCCCTGCCCCACGGCACGAAGCCGTCACCGTGGGAGCTTCTCAGACAACGACGTCAAATTCCAGCACCACCGCTCGCCCTTCATGGTTGAATTCGGCGTGCACAGAACGTCGCTCCGCCGACTGGCGGCCTTCATCGCCACCCACGTCCTCGGCGCCGCGCTCTCCTCTTCCCACGGTCCTGCATTCACGATTTGCTCTTGACGGAGACGATCATGCCCATTCGACCTTCATTGTCGCACACCATTCTTCTTGGCTTGCTCGCTGCCGCCTGCAGCTCGAGCGAGCCGGCTCTGGAGGGCTCCGGCGGCGCGGGCGACGCCGGTGGCTCGGGCGGCGCCGGTGGCTCGGGCGGCGCCGGTGGCTCGGGCGGCGCCGGTGGCTCCGGCGGCGCCGAGGCGACTGCGCCGCTCGTCGAGACGGAGGCGGGTCCGGTGGAGGGCGCGCTCGTCGGCGCGACGCGCACCTTCCTGGGCATCCCGTACGCCGCGCCGCCGGTCGGGGAGCTGCGCTGGAGATCGCCCGCGCCGCACGAGCCGTGGACCGAGCCGCGGGCTGCCGTCGAGGTGGGCATCCCCTGCTCGCAGCTGAACCTGCTCACCCCGGGCTTCAATGAGAGCTCGGGAGAGGACTGCCTCACCCTGAACGTCTGGACGCCCGAGCGCCCGGCGTCCTCGTCCGTACCCGTCCTCGTCTGGATTCATGGCGGCGGCTTCGAGCTCGGCAGCGGCGGGGAGGCCGATTACGACGGCCGGGCGCTCTCCGAGGCGACCGGATCGGTGGTGGTCACCTTCAACTACCGCCTTGGCCCGCTCGGGTTCCTCGCCCTCCCGGAGCTCAAGTCGGAGGATCCCGATCACCCCTCGACGGGCGCGTACGGCCTGGAGGACCAGCGCGCCGCGCTCGAATGGGTCAAGGCCAACATCGCCGCGTTCGGCGGGGATCCTGGCAGGGTCACCCTGTTCGGCGAGTCCGCGGGCGGCATCAGCGTCTGCATGCACCTGGTGTCGCCCAGGAGCAAAGGCCTGTTCCATACCGCCATCATCGAGAGCGGACCGTGCGACTCCGCCGCGGACGAGGCGACGGCCAGCGCGCAGGGGCAAGAGTTCGTCGAGGCGCTGGGCTGCACCGACGCGCCTTCCGTCCTCGAGTGCCTTCGCGGCAAGTCGGCCCAGGACATCATGAGCGCGCTGCCGCGGGGCGCGGCCTTCCTCGAGGGCGCCGGCCCGACCTGGTTCCCGGTCGTCGACGGATGGAACCTCCCCGACACGCCGGGCAAGCTCCTCGAGGCCGGGAGTTTCGAGAAGGTGCCGACGATCCTCGGCAGCAACGCGGATGAGGGCACGCTCTTCGTCACGCTCTGGGGGGAGTCCGCGGCGGTCGCCGACGACGCCGCGTTCGAGGCGTTCGCCGAGACGCTCGCCCCAGGCCACGGCGAGGAGGTGGTGGCGCTCTACCCGAGCGAGACCTACGGCTCGGCGCAGGCGGCGGCGATCGCGGCGCTGGGTGATTCGATGTTCGTGTGCCCGACGCGGCGGGCGGCGCGCGCGATCGCGGGCGGCGGCGCAGCGACGTATCTCTATCATTTCACCTATGCGCCCGAGAGCTCGCTGCTCGGCGATCTCGGCTCCTTCCATTTTGCCGAGATCAAGTTCGTGTTCGGCAATCCGACGCTGGTGTTGCCGGAACCGCTGACCGACGGTGAGCTCGAGATGTCGCAGCAAATCATGGGGTACTGGTCGCGCCACGCGGCGAGCGGGGACCCCAACGGCGAGGGCGCCGTCGCGTGGCCGAGGTATGAAGCGGAGGGGGACGAGAGCCTCACCCTCGATCGCGACATCGCGCCGCAGGCCGGCCTGAAGGGAGAGCTCTGCGACGCGTGGGACACCTTCGCCACGGCGGCTCCCTGACGGTGCTCGCACGGAGGGCCGCGGCGCGTCACGCCATGGCCGAGGCCCGGCGAGCGGCCTGCGCGCCTCGCATCCGGGCCCGCCGCGAGCGCGATCCCCGAGCGCCGCCGCCGCGCGCTAAATAGCGATAGATATTATGCTATCCTGACCACGGTGCTCTCCTCCTACGACCTCGCCGCCATCATGGCCCGCCTCGACGCGCGCGAGGCCGCGCTCGACCTGCTCACGCAGGAGCGCCAGGCCGCGGTCGCCGCGATCTTGCGGGCGCCGGCGGGGCCTCTGGGCACGGCGCTCGGTCCTCTTGCGGGGGGCCGGGAGCCCGGGGAGGCCGAGCTCCTCCTGATCCGCCGGGCCGATCACCCGGCCGATCCCTGGTCGGGGCACATGGCGCTCCCGGGCGGGCGGCGCGAGCCGGCGGACGAGAGCCTGCTCGCCACCGCGATCCGCGAGACGCGTGAGGAGGTGGGGATCGACCTCGGGGCGCACGGGACCCTGCTCGCGCGCCTGCCCGAGGTCCCCGCGGTCGCGCGCGGGCGGCGCGCCGGGATGATCGTCGCCCCGTTCGTCTTCGCGCTGCGCTCCACGCCGGAGCTCACCCTGAGCGACGAGGTGGCCGAGGCGCTCTGGACGCCGCTCGGGCCGCTCGCGCGCGGCGAGCGCACCTCGCGTTATGCGTACACGCACGAGGGAAACGTCCTCCAGCTCCCGTGCCTGCTCGTGGACGAGCGGGTCGTCTGGGGGCTGACGTACCTCATGCTGAAGCAGCTCTTCGAGGTGCTTCACCGGTAGCTCCCGCAGCCGCCGGATCAGCCAGTCTGCCGCGGCGTCGCTGACCGCGTTCCCCTCAGATTCCCCTCAGAAACCGCCCTCGATCGCGAGCCCCGGCATCGTGATAGGCCCGATCTTCCGCGGCGTGCACCCGCTGTCATCGCAGCTCACGTCGAACACCTCCTTCGCCAGCGTCGCGTTCTGCACGTCGAGCACGAGCCCGAGGTACCTCCGCGCGCCCAGCGCCCAGCGCTTCGACAGGCGCATGTCGAGCCGGTAGAACGGCGCGATGCGGTCCGGGTGCTCGCGCGGGGGGCGGCCCGGGGCGGCCTCGTCGGCGGGAAAGCCGGTGTAGAAGACGTGGCGGATCCCGCCGCGCCAGCCCGCGCCGAGGTCGTAGAGCAGCGCGACGTGCGCCACGTGCGTCCGGTCGTAGGCGGAGGGGATCGTCGACCTGCCCCGCGTGCGCGTGGAGCGCGACAGCGTGTACGACGCCAGGAAGAACATGTCGCGGCGGAGCGCCCCGCGCGCCCCGAGCTCGAGACCGTACGTGTCGCCGAGGCTCCGCGTGAGGAAGCGCTCCGTGCTGAGGGTCGTGCCGCGGCCCGTCCCGATCGGATCGCTCAGGCCGAAGGTCGCCTGTCGAAACACCGTGGCGCTGAAGTTGACCGGGCCCGCGTCGACCTCGACGCCGAAGCTCGACTGCAGGCTGCGCTGCAGCCCCCCCGGGATGCCGCCGATCTGCAGCGCCGGCAGCGGGGCGAGGCCGGGCAGCTGCGAGGCGAGGCCGAACGCCGGGATGAGCCGCACGTGGTCGCCGACGCCGAAGCGGCCGACGATCCTCGGGTCGACGGCGAGCGCGCTCTTGCCGAGCGAGGTGTAGTGGTCCACGCGCACGCCGGGCGTGAGCGTCGACCGCTCGTCGAGCACGAGCAGCGCGTCGGCCCACGCGCCCAGCGCGAGGTCGAGCCGGCTGCGGAAGAGCTCGGGGAAGCTCTCGTCGAGCTGGGCCGTCCCCTCGGCGGGCGTGTCCTCCTCGGTGGACGCGCCGCCTCCGGGCTCGCCGTCCGACGCGCTGGGGCGCGGCGTCACCACGTAGCGGTCGACCGCGGCGTCGACGCCCACCCGCACGAGCGCGCGCCCCGCGAGGATGGGCCGGGCGAGGCTCATCCTCGCGTTGAGCTTCCAGGCCTCGGCGCTCTCCACGCCGACCCCGCGCGACCGGTCGAGCCCGAGGGTGAGCGCCGACCTGACGCGCGCGCCCGAGGCGGCGTCGTCGCGGTCGTAGCGCATGTCCAGGCGGTGGAAGTCGCTGTCGAGGAGGACGTCGGTCGCCTCGGCGCCGTCCTCCTCGCCGATGCTGGCGAGGTAGTCGTACGCGCCGAAGGCGAAGACGGTGAAGCGCTCCTCCGGCCCGAGCCGATGCGTCATCCGGCCCTGGTAGTCGGCGTAGCCCACATCGACGCTCGGGACGAGCGCCGAGGTGAGCGCCGCGCCGGCGGCGTAGCGCCCTCCCACGAGGACGTGGGTGTCGCTGTCCATCGGCCCCTCCACGACGCCGCCGAGGTCGACGAACCGGAGGCTCCCCTCCCCGCGCCAGACGTCGGACGGCGGCGCGCTCTCGGCCTCGATCGCCGCGCCCGCGAGCCGCCCGATGTCCGAGGGATAGGGGCCGAGGTGCATCTCGACGCGCTGGACCATCGCGGCCGGGATGACGCTGGGGCCGGCGCCCACGTGAAAGAGGAGCGGGACCTGGATGCCGTTGAAGAAGTAGCCGATGTTCCCCGGCGGCGCGCCGCGGATGTAGTAGTACGGCATGCCGCTCGCGATGGAGGTCACGCCGGGCTGGATCTCGATGGCACGGTAGGGGTCGCCGAGCGCGCCGGGCAGCTCGCGGACGTCGCGCCGCGTGAGCGAGACGGAGCCTGGCGGAGCCCGGTTGCCCTCGACGGTGACCTCGATCCCGGCGGGCGCGACGGCCTGTCCGTCGGTGACCACGGGAGCCGGCGGCTCGGCCGGGGCCGCGCCGGGCGCCTGCGCCGCCTCGGTTCCTGCCGGCTCACCGGCCGGGCGGCCTGCAGGCTGAGGGCGCGCCTCGCCCGCATGCAAGGTGGCGGCGGCCGCGAGCGCGAGAGAGAAGAGTGCGCCTGGGGATCTCACGCGGATGTCGTCAATGCGCCGCCGGGCAGCCGGGAGAACCTCCCCCGTGGCGCCCCGGAGTTAGCAAATCCATCGGCTCGGCGGAAGCCAGGGAGTCCAATCCACGCTCGGCCACCGACGCGCCCTGGACGCGCATCCCCGCGCTCGCAGGGCACCCGTCAGCCACATCGATGGGCGGCGCGTCCCCTCGCGTCCCCTCGCCCGATCCGGCGAGACAAAAAACAGAGCGCCCATTCGACGGCGGGGGGGGAAGCCGTCACGGGCGCTCTGACGTCCGTACTTAGCAGGACACGGGCCAAGGCTATCCCCTTCTCTGTTCCTGGGGTTACCCTTAAGGACACCCCCGACACCTTTCAATTCTGAGATCCCAGACTTCAAACCTGGCATGGGATCCGCGCCTTGGACATCCCGCCGGGCCTCCCTACCGCGCCCGAGCTCCTTGAGATGCAAGCCAGGCCGAGGACGTCGGCACAGCGCTTATTTTGACAAGTAGCTGTCAATATGACATGTTATTGCCAATGACGAGGCTCACCGCGGAGGCGACCGCGCTCAGCGAGCTGGTGATCGAGGTGTTCCGCTTGAATGGTCTGGCGCTCGAGGCCGGGGACGCCCTGGCCAGGCCGGCGGGGCTCACGAGCGCGCGCTGGCAGGTGCTCGGCGTCGTGGACCACGGCCCGGCGCCGGTCTCGAACGTCGCTCGGACGATGGGGCTGACCCGCCAGGGCGTGCAGCAGATAGCCGACGCCCTCGAGCGCGAGGGGTTCGTCGAGTATGTGGAGAACCCTCACCACCGCACGGCCAAGCTCATCGCGATGACGGCGGCAGGGCGCGAGGCCCTGCGGCAGGTAGAGGCGCGCCACGCCGCGTGGGCAGATCGGATCGGCAAGCGGCTCGATCTGTCGAGCCTGCACGCGACCCTCGATGCGCTGCGACAGGCCCGACGTGTGCTCGAAGAGGACGCGGCGTCGCCTGCGCGACCCGCTCGAAAGGCGTGATCCCATGAGCGGAGCGATGACGATTCCCGTGCTCCCGTGCGTGTCGCTGCCCGAGACCCTGGCGTTCTACGGCGCCCTGGGCTTCGAGGTCACCCACCAGCAGACAGCGCCGAACGTGTATGCGGCGACGCGCCGCGGGGAGGTCCACCTGCACTTCATGGGCCTCAAGGGGCTGGATCCCAGGCAGGCGTACAGCACGTGCCTGGTGATCGTCCCCGAGGTCGAGCGGCTCCACGAGACGTTCGCGGAGGGGCTGCGGCGGGCGTACGGCAAGCTGCCGATCTCCGGCCTGCCCAGGATCTCGCGCATGAAGAAGGGGCAGAGCCGCTTCACGGTGGTCGACGTCGCGGGCAACTCGGTGATCTTCATCCGGCGGGACGCGCCGGACGACGACGAGGGGGCCGCCGGGTCGCGCTCCGACTCGAGGCTGGGCAAGGCCCTGCGCGCGGCGGCGCGGCTGCGCGACTTCAAGAACGACGACGCCGCGGCCGCCAAGGTCCTCGACGTGGCGCTCGCCCGGAAGGAGCCGGACGACCCGCTCGAGCGCGCCCGCGCCCTCGCCGCCCGGCTAGAGCTCGCTGTCGCCCTGGGCGAACAGGCGCGCGCCCGCGCCCTGCGCGACGAGATCGGCGAGGCGCCGCTCTCCGACGAGGCGCGCGCCCTGCTCCGGCCTCAGCTCGACGCGGTGGACGCGTTCGAGCGGTCGCAGCGATAGGCGCGCCCGCGCCGCCAGGCCTCAGGTCGCTCGCCGCCTCCGTGTCGCGCCCGGCGGACGCGCGACACGCTCGTCCTTGGCCAAAAGCTCGAGCGCGCGATCGAGCGCGAGCCCGAGCGAGCGCGCGCCCTCGACCGAGAGGTCGGAGAAGAGCATCTGCGCGCCGACGAAGGCCGCGTACTCCAGCCGCGCGAGCAGCAAGGCGGCGCCGCGCGCGCGCCCCTCGGAGGCGTACAGGGACGCGAGGTACTCGACGCGGCGCGCGTCGACCCGCCGGAGCACGGCCGCGGCGCGCTCGTCTCGGAGCGCCCACGCCCGCACGGCGAGCTCGAGGCGGCCGTCGAGCGAGCGCACGACCGCGGAGAGCCGCTGCCGTTTCTGCTCAGGGCTCCCGCCCGCCTCGGCGTGGTGGATCGGCGCCGACGTCTGCCGCTCCTCCCAGCGAGCGAGGAGCGCCGCGAGGAACGCCGCGATGTCCTCGAAGTGGTGATAGAACGAGCCCTTCGTTCGCCCGAGCCTCGCGCAGAGCCCGTCGATCGTCAGCGCGCCCTCGCCGCCGTCGCGGAGCGCGTCGAGCCCCTGGTCGAGCCAGTCGTTCCTCGAGGTGCGCGCCATGCGGGTCAGTCGAGCGTGGCGCCCGCGACAGCGGCGGCGAGGGTGAGCGAGAGCGGCGAGTACACGAGGCGGTTCAGCCGGTGATACGGCAGCGCGCGCGTGCCGGGCCGCAGGCGAGCCTCGAGGTAACCGCCGACGCCCCGCGCCCCGAGCACCAGCGCGACGGCCCACGCGCCGAGCCGGAGCAGCGTCGGCGAACCGCCGCCGCCGTACCGCTGGGCCAGCACCAGCGCGGCAGACGACGCGAGGAGACACGCCACGACGAGACATGCGCCGAGGGAAGGAAAGGGACTCCCCTTGGGCAAGCCGACCACCATCTCCACCTTCTCGTGCCGGGCATCCCCGGGCCACGCGCCTCCCAGGCCCCAGTAGACGTGGATCGCCGCGAGCACCCCGAGGGCGCCGCCCGACGCCAGGGCAAGCACGTCCCGCCGTGGGACCCCCACGCCCAGCGCCCCGGCCGCGCACAGGATCGCGAGCAGGCCAAGCAGCTTCCATGGCGACACGCCGCGCGGCGCTCCGAGCCGGGACACGCCGGCGACCAGCACGATGAGCGGGGCGACGACCGCCGCGCTCGAGAGACGTGGATCCATCGTGGCCTCACCTTCAAACCATACCATACGGTATGGTATGGCTCTGGACAAGCGTCTCTCCTCACTGAACGCACGGCGCAGGGAACGTCGCTGTGTCGCTCCGCCACGGACGCTCCGGAGCCGCGCGAGGCCCTCGGCTCCTCGGGTTGCTCTCGCCCGCCGCCGCGCACGCTGCCCCGCACCTGCCTGCGCGCGCCGCCCGCCACGCCCGGCGCAGCCGATTCCCGCCGGCAGCGCGGCAGCACCACCGTGCCTTCCACCCTCCGCGAGGAGATTCTCACGAAAAGCGCACGACCAACAAATGCTGAGATTTTCTCGGGGCCTATCGAAATACACTCGATATACACTCGAGTCATCGCGCCTTCATGGCAGATTCGGCTTCCTTGTCCTCGCCTGCCCAAGTATGAAATAGAAGTGCGAGCTCTCCTTGGCTCCGAAGTGACAAGGGCGCCGCGCGCCCCCGGTCGGGTCGCCTCGCCGGCGTGAAGGAGCGGGAAGAGAGAGGCTTGGGGCAGCGCCGAGCGATCGTCGCGGCGCCCCTGCCGAAGAGCCGAAACACGACACGCGAGAGAAGGACCATCACGATGAGGAGAAGGAAGGACCCGTTCGGCATCGCGCTCGCGCTCGCCGGCGCCGGCAGCTTCGCGGGCTGCTGGGAAGGCGGCGCTGTCCAGATCTATTCGTGCAACGAGCCGTGCTTCAGCCTGGATGCTCACGAGTGCAATGATCCGTGCCCCGTGTGCGACGGCGCGTGCGTGCCGCCGCCGTCCCTCGGGTTCGACGCTCCCATCCTGCTCTGGAGGGGCGACGCGACCGGCGGGACGTCCCCACCGGAGTGCCCGGTGGAGGCGCCGGATCTGTTGTTCGACGGTTACAGCGGATTCGGCGGCGAGCACAGGTGTCCGACGTGCGTTTGCACGAAGCCCTCCTGCGAGCTGCCTTCAGGCCTTCTGGGGAGCGCCTCGGCCACGTGCGACGGGACGGCGTCCACGTCGTTCGCCGCCCCCGAGGGGTGGAGCGGCGCGTGTACGGCGCCGGCCGCGGCGACCTCGGGCGAGCTCGGCGCGCTCCTCATCCCAGCGCCGACCGTGAGCGTCTGCGCCCCGACGCACGATCCGGGAGGAGCGCCGCCCGAGCTGGCCGCCCCCGCGAGCACCCGGGTGCGCGCGTGCACCGGCGCGGCCGATGAGAACAAGTGCAGAAATCCCTCGATGATGTGTGTCGCGGCCCCCAGGCAGCGGTCCGGGGGCTTCACGATGTGCATCCGCTATCGCCTCCAGCACACGCCGGAGTGCCCTGAGCCGTATCCCGATCTGCTGGCGGTCGCCGAGGGCTTCGACGACACGCGCAGCTGCACGCCTTGCGTGTGCGAGGAGCTCGAGGACGCCACGTGCACCGCGCTCGTCTCGGTCTACGAGGACGGCAGCTGTCGCGAGCTCCTCGGCGCAGAGACGGTGACGATGGCCGGGCCGAAGTGCGTCGCGGGGCCGGATCTGCGGCTCGACAGCATGGAGGCGCGATGGATCAGGGACGACCCAGGCAGGTGCGCCCCGACCGGAGGAGTCGCCATGGGCCAGGTGACACCGGAGAGCCTGGCCTACTATTGCTGCCAGTCAGACGAGGTCATCCCTATCTACTGATGACCCCGCCCGCCAAGGGCTGTTCGACCTGGACGCCCCATTGAGCGAGGGTGCGACTTCGTGTACCCGTGAGCGCGCTTCGCGGCTATAAGAGCGAATCACGCGAAAGGGAGAGCGGATATGCGAATCGCACGATGGTGCTTCTGGATCGCGCTCGCCGCGGCCGGTTGCAGCGCGTCCAACCGCGGCACGTCCGCGACGGAGACCGACCCGTCCTCGGGCGCCGGAGAGAGCGGCGAAGGGAGCGGCGAAGGGAGCGGCGCGGGCGGCCAGGACGACCCGTTTGGCTCCGGCACCGATATCGGCGGGAACAGCGGAGACGTCGGGAATGGGGGTAACGGGAGTGGGGCCCCTGACAACGGGTGCATCGAGCGAGCATCCCTCGTGTACGTGCTCTCACAGGACAACGAGCTCTACAGCTTCAGGCCCGATCGTAAGGAGTTCACGAAGATTGGTGTCCTGGGGTGCCGGACCGGCATGGATCCGAACTCGATGGCGATCGATCGCAACGCGGTGGCGTGGGTCAACTACGTGGAGCCCGACGACAGCGAGGGGACGTTGTTCAAGGTCAGCACCGAGGACGCGAGCTGCGAGCCCTCCGGGGCCACGCTCTCCGACGGGTGGTCCCGGCTCGGCATGGGCTTCTCGAGCGACCTCTCGCGCCCGGACACCGAGGAGCTGTTCGTGGCAGGCGCCACGGGCACGCCGGGCATCGGGCTGGGGAGGATCGACGGCGCGTCCGTGACGCCGGTCGGCGAGTTCAGCGGCTCGATGCGCGACATCTCGGCGGAGCTCACCGGCACCGGGGATGGACGCCTCTTCGGCTTCTTCACGACCACCCCGGTTCAGCTCGCCGAGATCGACAAGGAGACCGGCGAGATCATCGAGACCACGGACCTGCCGGGCATCGAGACCCCCAGCGCCTGGGCGTTCTCGTTCTGGGGTGGCGACTTCTATTTCTACACCGCCCCGAGCGAGCTCGGGTCCCCGTCGCGCACCACCAACGTGAGCCGCTATCGACCGTCGGACGGCTCGATCGACACGGACTACATGACGGACATCGGCTTCCGCATCGTCGGCGCAGGCGTGTCGACCTGCGCCCCCCTCGTTCTCCCCCGCTAGAGCGAGCGACGGTCGACCGCTTCGGATACGGGCCCACCTCGACGTTTTCGGTGCTCAGCGCACCGGAGTGCGCTTGCGCGCCGAAAACGCCGATCTGGGCCCGTCTCCTGTGCGGGCGACCGCCGCTCTGCATGGTGCAGAGGTGGGCGGAGTGGGAGGAGCCCTCGGGACGGACTCGCCAGGGGCGTCGCCGATGGCATCAGGAACGGATCCGTGAAGCGCGCTCCCGGCGTACAGGCGTCTACCGGTCCGGCATCACCGGCATCACGTTGCGCATGGCCGATCGGGCACACCCGATCGGGCAGCGAGGTGTTGTGATGCGGATGAACCTTCTCCCCGGGCGCGCTCACTGGCTACTCGCGCTCGCGCTGTCGCTCACCGCAGCGTGCGGGACGGCGCCGGGCGCCGAATCCCCGGCGCGCGAGGACATCTTCCGCGCCGCGGGGCCGAACGAGTTCATCCTGCTGACCGCCCGGGGCGAGCTCGTCAGCGCCGACTTCGAACCGGGGCGCGTCGTCGGCCCGGACGTGAACCTCGGCGTGTACGCCGCCGACAGAGGGCGCGACGGGCAGACAGTCCGGGGCGTGGCGTTCAACCGGACCGTGAACGTCACCGCGACGGGCCAGCGCGCGGCCGGCATCGTCGGCGCCATGCCGCTGGAGCTCTCGGTGACCCGGGCGGAGGCAGGGCTCCGCGCGCAGGGCCTCCTGGCTGGCGCCCTCTCCGACTACCGGCTGGACGAGCGGCAGCTCACGGGCACGATCGGGCGCTGCAGCTACGAGCTCACGCGGACGGGGCGCACCTACGAGGGATCGCGGCGCTGCGAAGGCCAGCCTCATCACGCGACCGTGCTCCTGCCCCGCGGGCTGTCGTCGTGGAGCGACGCCGCGCTCGCAGCCGCCCTCGGGCTGCTCCTTGGCGCCTGAGCGCGCCGCGGCCCGCCCCGTCGCGTGGGCGGTGGTGAATGACAGGTCGCGCAGCGGCTGCTAGAGCTCGGGGCGACCCGGCAAGAAAGACGAAGCGCGCCGGAAGCCCGTCGGGTACGGAAGGGCCGAGCCTCCTGGGCCCCGGCGGTCCTTTCTTCGCGCCCTCGCGCGGCACCCCCCTCTCCTCCGTGACGAAGCCCAGATCCGATGGCAACGCGCCGGGCAGGCCGACCCCGGCGACTTCACCGAACCTCCTCGAGGGACGCTCCGCGCCCATCCCGCTCGGGCCGCGCCTCGAATCCGTGCTCGAGCTCGCCTACCGCGCGCGCCGCGCGGTGCTGCTCGAGGGGCCCACGGGGATCGGCAAGAGCGAGCTCGTCCGGCAGCTCGCCGAGCGGCTCGGCATCGCCACCGTCGTGCTCGATCTGAGCCTCCTCGAGCCGCCCGACCTCGTGGGCCTGCCGGTCATCCGGGACGGCCGGACCACCTACGCGGCGCCGTCGGTGCTGCCCCAGGACGGCGCCGGCATCCTGATGCTGGAAGAGCTCAACCGGGCGGAGCGGTACATCCAGCAGCCGGCGCTCCAGCTGCTCAGCGCCCGGCGGCTGCACGAGTACGAGCTGCCCGCGGGCTGGGTGTGCTTCGCCGCCGTCAACCCCGAGTCGGCCGATTACCAGGTGACCCCCCTCGATCGCGCGCTCCGCGCGCGGTTCCTTCACCTGAACGTCCGCGCGGACCGCGCGTCCTGGCTCGCCTGGGCGCAGGTGAACGGGCTCCACCCGGGCGTGATCGCCCTCGCGCAGGGGCACGAGCGCGTCCTGGACGACGTGCCCCCGCGCACGTGGACCTATGCGTCGCACGTGCTGAGCGCGCTCCGCCCCGAGGAGCTCGCGGACGGCGTGCTCCTGCGCGACGCCCTGGGCGGGTACCTGCCCCCGAGCTGGGTCGAGCTCCTGCTCGCGTCGAAGGACACCTGGTCGACGCGGCTGCCGTTCGATCTGCGCGCGCTGCTCGCCGATTACGGGCCGAGCTCGCCGGCGGGCAAGGTGCTGCGCGCGGCGCGCGAGCGCGGGGAGACCGACCGGTTCGACGAGGTGACGACGCGGCTCGCGCCGCTGCTCGAGGGGCCGGAGGTCGGCGTGCTCGCGGCGCAGCGCAAGCTGTCGCTGGGGGCGTTCGAGGCGCTGCTCGCCGACCTGCCGGGCGACCACCGCGAGCGGCTCCAGGACGCGCTCGGCGGCAACGCGACGGCCACGCAGCTCATCGACGTCCGCCCCGAGGAGCTGCTCCAGAACTACGCGGGCAGCGCCGCCGAGCAGAAGGTGCTGGCGTGGCGCGCCGATCCGCTGCGGCAGCACCGCGTGGGGCTCGTCGTGACAGCGCTGTCGGCGCACCTCGCCCAGCAGGCGAAGCTCGTCGACGTGCGGCGGAGCAACGTCGCGCGCGTGTGCCTGGGCCAGCTGCTCGCGCAGCTGCCGGAGCGCTGGGCCCTCCGGCTCGCGGCGACGCTGAAGAAGCACGGCGTCACGCCGGTCCGGCCGCAATGAGCGAGACCGCGGGGCGCGGCGAGGTGCCCGAGGACGCGCTCGCCGCGTGGCTCGACGCCTTCGTGCGCGATCCCGGCTTCCTGGAGCGGTACCCCTGCTACGCGGCGATCCTCGCGCGGCTCGCGCCGGTCGCGGACCCCTCGGTCAAGCGCATGGCCGTCTCGCTGTTCGATGGCCGCTTCTTCCTCCACGTCAACGTGGAGTCGTTCATGAACGAGCCCGTGTTCCTGCGGGGCGTGCTCCTCCACGAGGTGCACCACGTCGCGCTCGGGCACCTGTGCCACCCCAAGTTCGCGGGCGCCGACGAGCCGGAGCTCATGGACCTCGCCCTGGAGATGTCGGCCAACGAGTACATCGAGGAGCCGCTGCCCGATCCGATCCGCTGGCAGCCCTACGCCCCGATCGGCCTGCGCGGCGGCCAGAGCACGCTCGAGCGCTACGAGCTGCTCGTGAGCGCGGCGCGGGAGGGCAAGCTCCCGCAGCGCGGCGGCGAGGCCGTCGACGATCACCGCGTGCTCCGGCGCCCCTCGCGGGAGCCGGGCGCGGTGGAGCAGACGCGGCAGCTCCTGCTGCGCGCCGCCGAGGAGGCCGACGCGCTCGCGAACGACGGCGATCCGGCGGACGTGCCCGGCCTGCTGCTCGCGGGCAAGACGCCGGGGCGGCTCATCGAGGAGCTGACCGACGCGCTGGGTCCGCCCGCGCACCCGCTCGACTGGAAGACAGCGCTCAGGATGTTCGTGGCGAGGGAGCGCGCGCCGGTGCACACGTACGCGCGGCCGAACCGGCGCTTCCCGGGCCGCGTCGGCGAGGTCCCGGGCAGGACGTACGCGCCCCGCGCGATCACGAAGCCGTCGGTGCTCGTCGCGATCGACACGTCGATGAGCATGCGGCGCGAGGAGCTCTCGGAGATCGCCCGGCAGCTGCAGGTGATGAGCGAGTCGGCGCGCATCACCGTTGTCGAGTGCGACGTGGAGATCGGTCGCGTGTACGCGTTCGACGGGCGGCTCGACGAGGTCGGCGGCCGCGGCGGGACCGATCTGCGGCCGGTGTTCGCCCCGGAGTTCCTGGCGGCGCGGAAGGTCTCCGGCGTGATCTATTTCACGGACGGCGCGGGGCCCACGCCCCCGGCGCCGCCGCCGCTGCCGGTGCTCTGGATCCTGACGAAGCCGCTCGATTTCACGTGCCCGTGGGGAGACCGGGCGTGGCTTGCGAGGAAGCCTCGGCGGGGGTGACGTGAAGATGGCAGGCAAGCGCGCGAAGACGACCACGCGGCCAGGGATCGCCGCGTCGAAGCGCGGCGGCGGGGCCGCGCCGGGCGGCCTCGCGGAGGCCCCGCCGCGCGGCGGGTTCTACGACGGCTGGTCCGAGGAGATCGTCGAGCACCTGGAAGACGAGTTCCGGAAGCTCCGCGCCCTCGCGACCCTCGAGCTCGGTCCCGAGCTGGAGATCGCGATGTGCCATGCGCTCCGGAAGTTCCTCCCCGAGCGCGCCGGCGTCTGCCGCGGCTGGGTGGTGGATGTCACGGGGGACAAGCAGGGCGAGGACATCATCATCTACGACGCCGCGCGCTTCCCGACGCTGCGCGGGCTGGGCGGCGACCTCGCGATCCGGGAGCGCGTGCCAGCCGAGGCCGTCCTGGCTTACATCGAGGTCAAGCACACGCTGTATGCGCAGGCGAAGGTGCCCGCGAAGAGCCAGGGGCAGTCCGTCGTGAAGGCGTGTCGCCAGGTAGCGGCGGTGAAGCGGCTGACGCGCGCCCCCGTGCCGCTGAAGATGATCGCGCCGAGGATCTCGCTGGAGGACGGGGCCATCCAGCGGGACAGGGGCTTTCCGGCGATCCGCAACCCCTGGTACGCGGCCATCTGGGCGCTGAACCTCCGCGTCGACAAGGCCCTGGAGGGAAACCCGGCGGAGGCGGTGAAGCGGCGCGTGGCCGCCGCCCGGCGGGCCGGCACCCGCGTCGAGCACCTGCCCGACGTGATCGCCGCGGGCCCGGTCCTGATGACGCCCGCGATCGCCGCCGCGGGGGCCCTGGAGCCGCGGCCGTTCACCACGCCCGACACGGAGCTCATCTTCACGAACGGGATGAAGGCCCTGGGAGCCGCCATGGAGCACCTCACCTGGGCGATCGACGACATCCTCCTCGGGGAGATCCCCTGGAGGCGCATGCTCGCCCATCAGCTCCAGCGAGCAGAGGATGAGGCAGGGAGCGTCCGACTCACCATCACCTGATCTGGCCGGCTCTCCGGCGTCGGGGCGGCGAGCGCCGGCTGGCGCGGGGCGGGCCCCCTGCCCTCCTCGACCCGCGGAGAGCGGCGAGCCGCGGTGAGCGGCGCGGTCATCGGGGGAAGATGACCGCGCGCGAGGCGGCGCGCCGCGGCCCCAGGCTCAGGGCACGCTCGCCGGATCGGCCGGATCGGTCAACGCGTCCGCCTCGTCGCCGTCGAGCGCCCCATCGCCGTCGCGGTCGAGCGCCATCCGCACCCCCGAGCCCGGCGGCGCGCAGGTGAAGGTCAGCGCCTTGCCCGACGCCGCGATCGCGCGCAGCGCCGCCGCGCTGATCGCCGCGCTCGCCGCCCTGTCCCGCAGGAATGTGCCAGCGCCCTGTTGATAGAGGAAGCCCGCCTCCTCCCCGTGCATGCGGACCTTCGCCACCAGATCGCACTCCCCCGCGTCGGCGCGCGCGCTCAGGAGATCCACCCTCAGCTCGGCGGCCGTGTCCCCCGTGCCGGCGAGCGTCGCTTGCTGGCCCACGATGGGCGCCAGGTTGCTGTCGAAGGCGTGCAGGAAGTCGGTCACCTGCCCGCGCAGCACGTCGCCCGCCGCGCCCGGCGGGAAGCCGGCGATCCCCGGCGCCTCGTTGAAGCCGTTCTGATCGTGGAAGCGGAAGATCGTATCCATCGTCCCGTCGTGGCCAAAGCCGAACCCGCGGATCTGATCGCCCTGGAACTCGAAATTTCGGTTGTTGTAGCGGGGGTTCTGCACCATGCCGAACATACCCACCTTCTGATAGACGTTGCGGAGCTGGGCGACCTTGAAGCTCTGGAAGATGAAATCGAACGTGTAGCGCCCGTCGGTCCCGAAGAAGCCGGGAAACGCGACCCCGTGCTCGGCGTTGGCCGTGGGATCGAGCACGTGGCACGAGGCGCACGCGCCGCCCTCGCTGGGCGGCAGGGTGAAGAAGGCCTTGCCCGCCGCCTGATCGGCCGTGAGCGAGTTGTCCAGCTGACGGATGGGGTTGGGCGGATACATCATCTGCATGGTGAAGTCGGTGAACGCCTGCATGTCCGCCGCGGGGATGGGCGCGTCCCGCCCGAGCAGGCCGACGAAGGCGACGCTGAACTTCTTGAACGCGGCCTCCTCGTCGAAGGTGCCGCTGTCCGGCTGCGCGCTCGGCGCGTCGTTCCCGCCGGTGCGGTCTCCGCGCCAGTGCATCGGCCCGTGGTTGGCCATCCCGCGCAGGCTCTGCGTCGTCATCGGCCCCTTGAGCGCGGCGAACTCGCGGGGCGCGCCGAAGATCGCCGGATCGAGCACGAACGGGCCTGGCATCGGCGTGTTCACCGCGTCGGGGTCGCCGAGGTCCCACGCGAGGCTGTCGAGATCGCCGAAGACATGGCAGCTCGCGCACGCCGAGTCGCCGTGGCTCGACGTGAACGACGCGTCGTAGAGGAAGCGGCGGCCGCGGACCACGCTCTCCGGCTCGGGGCTGTACATGGGCACGTGCGCGATCTCGGCCCTGGCGCCGACGTCGATGACCGAGATGGAGTTGTCGAAGCGCGTGAGGGCGTAGAGCTGCCCTCGCGCCTCGTCCAGCACCACGCCGGTCGGCCCGCCGCCGGAGACCGGGATCTGGCGCGCGAGCCTCGGCACGAAGGTGTCGGCCTCGAGCGCGGCGGTGTTGAAGACGCCGATCTTGTCCGAGCCGAGCGCGGCGACGTAGAGCTTCTTTCCGTTGCTGGAGACGGCCATGCCCGTGGGCAGCGCGAGGCTCTTGCGGTTCTCGGCGTTCGGGACCGGCGCGCAACACGCGCTGTAGTCGATGTGTTTGTTCAGGTGCCGCGGGGCGACGCCGCCCGTCGCGGGATCGATCACCGTGATGTTGTTGTGGTTGAAGCGGCCGCGCACGGTGTGGCCGGCGAAGACGCCGGGGCCCTCGAAGCGATTCTCGTTGAACGCCTCCGTGTTGGCCACGTAGACGCGCCCGCTCACCGGGTTGACGGCCATGTTGTAGAGGACCGTGCCGACTCCGCGGAACACGCCCCCGGGCCCCTCGACGGGCGCGGGCGGGTTGGCCAGGGCGTCGATGACGAAGACGTCCTTGTCGGGCAACGAGAGGTTCACCTTGTCGTCCCAGGATCGATTCAGCTCGTCCACCCAGTGCGTCCCGTCGAATTTGACGATGAGGGGCGCCGAGGGCTGCGCGACCCCGGCGGCGTTGGTGGTCGGCGGGGGCAGGCCGAGGCCCAGGTTGACCACGTTGGTCTCGATCACCGTGGTGCGGTTTCCGGAGTGGAAGGCCGCCGCATAGACGCGTGAGCCGTCGGGCGTGGCGGCGAGCGCGCGCGGCGTGTCGCTGAAGAGGGTGATGATGTTGAGTGGCGCGGGGCTCGGGCTCGCCGCCGAGAAGACCCAGACGTCGGCGCGGCCCACGCCCGGCGTGGTGAGCGCCGGATCCACAGGGCTGTTCTGGCCGCGGTGCGCCGTGGTGATGAAGGCGCGGCTCTTGTCGGCGCCGGCGAAGACGATGTCGCGAGGCTCGTCGCCGACGAGGAGGGTGCGCACGACGCGGGGCCTCGCTGGCCTCGAGACGTCGACCACGCTCACACTGTCGGAGAGGTGGTTGACGACCCAGACCTCGTCGTCGCTGCGGGCCGCCACAGCCACCGGCTCCAGCCCCACGGAGACGGAGCCGCGGTGCTCGAGCGTGCCGCTCCGGACCTTGAAGATCTCGAGCCGGTTGTCAGGCGTGTTGACGGCGAAGAGCATCGAGCCGTCGGGCGAGAGGGCGAGAGGGCGGACCTGGCCGCTCTCGAAGAGGGAGTAGGGCCGGGCGGGGGCGACCGTGATCGGGGCGCCCGCGACGGTCGGGGTTTCGTCGACAGGCGTGCCGTTATCAGCGCATGCGGCCAGGGCGAGAGCCGGGAGCGACCAGAGGACGATCTTGTTCATGGGCACCTCGAAGGCGGGAGAAGAGCGACATTTCATGATCCATCGAAAGGCGCCCACGGAGCAAGAGACAGACGAATGGAATCAACACACGTTGTTTGGCAAGACACTTTTAAAGCACGGAGTGCCTCGGCGGCGGGAGCGCTCCACAACACACCACAGGTCTCCCACGGTGGGGCCCCGACCCACAACAACGTTGTTGCCATCGGCGAGTCTCGTCGTTGATCACGAGATGAATGCCCGCATACAAAAAAAAAGAGCGACCCATCGGGGCGGCGCGCGCCGGCGAGGCGCCGGCGGCGCTCCCGAGGCAGAGGGCGTCTCGGGGGCGCGCGCCGCGGGGGAGATGCGGCGTTCGCGGCCGACGGCGCTGATGCCGAGTTGGATGGGCGGTGGGGTCGCGCGCCTCGGCGCGAGGCGATGAGGGTCAGGCCGCGGCGAGCTTGGCCGGGCGGCGAATCAGCGAGAGGGCGACGTAGACGACGAACGAGATGGCGAAGCCCGTGAACCAGGCGTAGTTGTAGAGATCCATCCATGCCTTGGAGACCGTCGCGACCTTGATGGTGCCGAGGAAGCCAGGCAAGTTGGGCAAGACGCCGAGGACGAGGGCGACGATCGCGACGGGGTTCCACCCGCCCGCGTACCAGTAGATCCCTTCCCGCTTGTAGAGCTGGGTGAGATCGAGGTTGGTCCTGCGAACGACGTAGTACTCCGCGATCAGGATCGCGCCGAGGGGCCCGAGCAGCGCGGAGTAGCCGACGAGCCAGGTGAAGATATACCCCGTCGGGTCGCTGACGAGCCGCCACGGCTGCATCAGGATCCCGATGATTCCGGTGATGAGGCCGCCGGTGCGGAAGGAGATCCGCGACGGCCAGAGGTTCGAGAAATCGTTGGCCGGGCTCACGACGTTCGCGGCGATGTTGGTCGCGAGGTTGGCGATGCAGAGGGCCGCGAGCGAGATGATCAAGACGACCGGGTTCTCGAAGCGGGTGATGACGACGACCGGATCCCAGAGCGTCTCGCCGTAGATGACGACCGTGGCGGAGGTGACGGCGACGCCGATGAACGAGAAGAACGCCATCGTGGGCGGCAGGCCGATCGCCTGCCCGATGACCTGATCGCGCTGCGAGTGCGCGTAGCGAGTGAAGTCCGGGATGTTGAGGGCCAGGGTGGCCCAGAAGCCGACCATCGCCGTGAGCGCCGGGAAGAAGAAGACCCAGAACTGGCCCTCCTTGGGCTGCCCCACCCCGAAGGACGAGGGCTTCTCGAGCATCGGGCCGAACCCGCCGGCGCGGCTATAGGCCCAGAGGAGCAGCGCCAGGCCGAGGCCGATCAGGAGAGGCGCCTTGATGTTCAGCAGGATCCGGATCGACTCGATGCCCATGCGAATGATCCAGATGTTGACGCCCCAGAAGAGCAGGAAGCAGACGAGCTGCGCGACGTTGATGCCCAGCGGCGTCGGCGGCATCTGCTCTATCGACGGGACGAAGACCGCCACGATCTTGTAGATGGCCCACCCGCCGAGCCACGTCCCGATCCCGAACCAGCCGCAGGCCACGAGGGCGCGCAGCACCGCCGGCACGTTCGCCCCTCGGATGCCGAAGGCGCTCCGGCAGTAGACGGGGAACGGGATGCCGTACTTCGTGCCCGCGTGCGCGTTGAGGATCATGGGCATGAGCACGATGACGTTGCCGAGGAGGATCGTGAGGACGGCCTGCCCCCAGCTCATCCCCTCGGCGATCAGGCCCGAGGCGAGCATGTACGTCGGGGTGCAGGCGCACATGGAGACCCACAGCGCAGCGATGTCCTTCATCCCCCATTTGCGCTGGTCCAGGCGCACGGGCGCGATATCTTCGTTGATGTAGCGCGAGTCGATGTCCCCTCCTATCTGCTGAAAGCCCTCGCTGGCTTTCGCGCCGTGAGCAGCCGAATGCACGTCGGGTTGAGCAGTCGTTTGCGTGTGCGCCATCGTCGATGAGGCTACACGATCGCACGTGAGACTGGATAGTGGACAGACGCACCTCGCCGGCGCACGCCGGCTGTCCGGTGAGCCCGAACGAGCAGGCGCAGCGCGAGCGGCGCTCGCTTTGTTTCCTTTGTTTCCTCGATGTTGCGCGCCGAGCCCCGGCGTCCGCTCCGCGGTTGTTCTGGTTCCGTGGTGCGGTGATCCCTGGCGGGATCTCCGAGGCTCGGAGCTAGCTGCCCTGGCGGGCGGAAGGTCGAGGGGCGGTGAGCCCGCGCCGCAGGGCGAACGCGATACCCTCTTTCAGGGTCCGGAGCGTCACGACGCCACCCACACCGACGCCCTGCGCGACCAGCGTCTGCGCGATCCGCGGCTGGATGCCGGTGAGCACCACCTGGGAGCCGAGGAGGTTCACCGCCTTGGCCAGCCGGATGAGCGAGTCGGCTACCTGCGAGTCGATGACCCCCACGCCGGTGATGTCGAGGACCACCGTCCTGGCGCTGTGCGTGATGACCCCGTTGAGCACGGTCTCGAGCGTCGCCGCGGCGCGGTCGCTGTCGAGGAAGCCGATCAGCGGCACCGCGATGACCTGATCCGCCACCGGCATGAGCGGGGTCGACAGCTCGCGGACCATCTGCTCGAGCCGCTTCGTCTTGTCCGCCACGCGCAGCTCGAGCTCGGCGTTGAGGCGCCTCACCTCGTCCTCGGCGTGCCGGCGCTCGGTGACGTCGACGCCGATCGCCTGGAACTCGGCGAGCGGCCCCCCCTCGCCGAGCGGTGCGCGGTTGGTCCAGTGCATCCAGCGCACCGCGCCGTTCGGGAGGATGACGCGGTGCTCGGTGTGGACGATCGGGTTCTCGGGGCCGAGCTTCGCGAACTGCCGGGCGAGGAGCAGCCCGTCCTCTTCGGGGACCATCGGCATGAAGCGGTGGCCGACCAGCTCCTCGCGCGTCTTCTCGAAGTACCGGCAGTAGATGTCGTTGACGAAGGTCAGCGTGCCATCCATCCGAAAGCGGCAAATGAGCTCGGTCTGGTCCTCGACGATGCCCCGGTAGCGCGCCTCGCTCTCCCGCAGGGCGGTCTCCACGCGCTGCTTCTCGGCGAGCTCCCGCTCGAGCTCGGCGTTGTGGAAGCGGAGCGCCTCCAATTCCGCTCGCATCGTAGCGAGAACATCCGCTTCGCCGTCGTTCATGATCCGGGGATTCCTTGGCGCGCCGTGTGGACAGCAACGTCCGTCCTAGCTATCTTATCAAAGGACGAGCGCGCCGGGTGAACTTCGAGCACAAGGAAGGCACGCGCAGCGCCTCCGACAGCGCACGTCCTCCTATCCGGTCGACGCACCGTGACGCACCAGATCCGCTGTCTGCGGGCATCTCGCGGTTCGTCTCGTGTGCGAGCGTACGCTTCAGGGTGCGACCACTCCATGGGACCGGACGAGCCGCCGCCTCGTCGCAGGACAGGCGCCCAGGGCCGCGCGGGCAGATCCGTGGGCGTCATGACTCGATGCGCAACGCTCCTCGGCGAACCGAACACCCGATCTGATAGGCGCACAGCGCGCCTCGGCTGACGTGGCGACTCCACGGCGACGCGACGAGAACCCCACCGGAAGGCCACATCGCCCCCACGGGCCCCGGCCCCCGCCGCGTGAGCGAAAGTAGATGGCGCGCGAGTCGCTCCCAGAGGGCAAGTACCCACCCCAAATAAACCACAAAAACATACACGAAACCACAAAAATCACAAAACGTCTTCGTCGAATGATAATTTTTTCTACGACGACACAATGGTCACGTGTATCACATGCCTGTGTCAGCACGTGCTGCGCGAGCGAAGGGCAGTGCCGGAGGTGGGTCGGAGCCGGGGTCGGGGAAGCGCGGGCGCGGTGTCACGCTCGACTCGCTGGAGGCGGTGCTCCGCGCCAGCGCCTCGCCGCGGGAGTGGGGCAGGTTCGTCAAGGCCACGGGCATGTCGGCGATCCCGGGTGCGGGGAAGAGCGGGACGAAGGTCGACTACTCCGCCTATTTCTACGCGCTCCCGACGGGGACAAGCGCGGAGGTGGATCCCCTGTACCTCTACGGAGATCTCCGTCCGGTCCCCGGGGAGGAGACGAGCGCCCACCTCAAGCTGCGCTGGGAGATGATGCCGGAAGGGTCCATCCCGCAGCGGATCAAGGGCTCCAGCCGCGCCGTCGGAGGGTGGCCGAAGGTGCTTCACCGCATCGCGACAGGCTGGCCAGGGGGCGAGGCGGCGAGCGTCGATGTGACGGCGACCTTCGTGATCGATGAAGGGGCCTACAGGCCGCTCCCGGCGCTCAGGCTCAAGTCGAGGCCGTCGATCGCGCGCTCGCACCGGCTGACCCAGACGGCCGTCGCGTGGTCCGTCGATCCGCCGAGCGGACCGGTGGCGCGGCTGTCCGTCGCGCTCCTCCGCGCGACGGAGCTCGTCCTCGTGGCCTCGGGGCGACACGCGCTGACGCTGGGCCCGGACATGGCAGCAGAGCTGGAAGGTGCGGTATGGGAAGGCGCCCGCAGGTTCCTCAAGGCGACGTGACCGCGCCCGGGCGCCGGCGCTCGCCGCGCGCGTCCGCGAGGCTCTGGTCGGGGGGCGAGGTGACGCAGCCGCCCTCCACCGCGAAAGAGCCGGAGACGATGCGGGTGTCGCGCACCACGGTCTACGAGCTCGGAGGCCCGGAGACGCCGCCGACGCTCGCCGCGCACGAGGACCGCCTCCGCAGCCTGGAGCAGCAGGTCGCGCAGCTCGGGATCCAGGTGGAGGAGGGCGTCGGCCGCCTCGCGCGGCAGATCAAGCACCTGCGGCGCGACGTCGACGGGCTCGCCCGCGAGCCGGCGCGGGGCGCTCGTCGGCCTGGTTGACGGGTACGGCAGGAAGCGGCGCGCCGAACGGCTCACCGAGGTAGGGGTCGGCGAGCCAGGGACGAGCCGACCGCCGGCCCTTCCAGGCAGGCTGGGACGACGCGAGCTGGGCGAGCTCGGCGAGCGAGGAGCTCGCTGCCGGGAGCGCTCGCGCCGCTCCGTCCACCGCTGCCCGGCCGCGCGACGGGACCGGAAGCGCCTGGGCGTCACCTGGGGCGCGCCGGATGAGCGGATCACCCGACGCGCCTTCACCGCGTTGCGACACGAGGTCTCCCCTGTGGAGTCGACTCGCCATGAGCCGACAGTCAGGCCGTGCGCGACGGATTAGAGCCGCCGGGGCGGTGACGCAAGGTCAAGAACGCCGAGCTGCGCGCGCAGAACGGCCGCCGGAGCATTACGCCGATGCGTCACGATTTCTCATCCGACGAGTGGATTCAGCGCATTGCCGGAGCCGGTTCGATTTTCTCAGCTGAAGAGACTTACTGCGCCCGCCGGAGCGTGGCGACGCCCTTCCAGGGGGGCGTCTGCGCGTGCACGACGAGCTCTCCCTGGTCCGAGAACTCGCACAGCGCCTCGTAGGCGACCCCCGCCTCGTCGTAGGAGACCAGCTTGAACCGATCCCACGCGGGATCGCGGATCTCGTAGGCGCGGTCCACGTGGAGGCCGGGCGAGTCGGCGAGGATGCGCTTTCCGTCGAAGCGGACGACCAGGTGCGCGTACTGGAACTCGAGCATCGACGCGAGCATCGGCTCGAGCGGGACCTCGGGCTCGAACCGGACGAGCCGGAAGCTGCCGCGCAGGCGCGCGTCGATCGACGCGACTTCGGCGCCCGCGTCGGGCCCCCGGGCGGCGCTCGATCCGCAGCCGGCGGCCTGTGCGGTAAGGACGGCGGTGCAGGCGGCGACGAGGAAGCGCGAAGCGCGGGATGGACGCGGGGAGAGGCGGCTCGCCGAGGGCGACATGGGGCGGAGCTTAGGGCGAGCGGACGGACAGCGCAAAGCGGCGCAGGTGCGCGCGGCCGTGGGCACACCGCAAACGAGAGCGCGAAACCTCTTCCTGCCGCGCCCGCTTCCGCTCACGCTTCCACCTGGAGCGCCGCGGTCGCGCTCGCGGGAGGGGGAGCATGACAGACGTCCTGAGAGGCACCGATTTCGTCGCAGGCCTTCCAGAGCACGCGTGCGCCGCGCGCGAGGAGGCCATCCTCGAAGCGGTGCAGGCCGGCCACCTGGCGCCGATCTCGTGGGTCCCGGTGTACAGCCAGCTCGACGAGCGCCGCGCGACGTTCCTCGTGAGCGCCGACGCGCTCCGTATCGGCGACGCGGAGGACTCCGTCCGCGTCAACGTCTCGGCCCGGACGACCCAGCGAATCGCGGATCTGCTCGAGTGCACGATGCTGACGACGCGCCTCTGCGACCTCGTGTGGGAGCAGGCCACCGTGCGGATCCCGCCGTGCATCGGCGCCCCGGATGCCTCGATGGCGAACACCTCCCGCATGCTGGAGCACCACCGCCGCCTCGAGGAGCAGGTCGCGGGGAGGACCGGGCTCATCGAGAACGTGGGCAAGCACTGGGTACTGACCAACCGCCTCGCGGACCGCCCCGACCGGGCCGCCAACTACGGCTGGTTCGACCCGGGAGCGGCCCACAGGTATGGCCAGCACACCTTGTGGCAACCGCTCGGGCTCGCGCACGATCCGGATCACGTGGACTACTCCCAGGTCGTCCGCCTCGTGCGGCGGCGCTGCACGGTCGACGAAGCGGAGCGCGATCTCCACGAGGTGATGACCGACCCGACGCTCGCCGGTCTGGTCTCGTCCGAGGGTCCCCTGCGCGTCCTCCGGCTGCCCGGGGTGCTGGAAGAGGCGCGGCTCGCCGCGCGCCCGAAGGAGCGCGCCGGCCGCGCGCCCGAAGAGGTGTGATCGGCGCGCGCCCCTTGGGGCCTCCGCCCCGCATCCCGATCATCAGTCGCGGGCTGGCGCCCTGTGTAACGCGCCTTCGTGCCGCGCGGATGTCTCCGCCGCTGTGCCCCGCGCGCCTGGCCATTCCTGCGCAACGCCGCCCCGATTGCGCGAGTCCCTGCTCAACTTGAGCAAACCAGCGCAGGCCACCCCGCGCTCACGCCGCGCGGCGCCGTGTCCCCGGAGCGCCTGGCCAGGTCGTGGGCCCTCGACGCGGGCGTGGCACGGAGCGTGATTGGACGCCGGCCGTGGGGAACGAGGACACCCGCGGGAGACGGCTCTCGACGACCTCCAGGTGCCCGACATCGCTTCAACCCACATCGCCCCGCGCCGGGACACGCCCGGGCTCAGCGTCGAGCTGAAATTTCCTCAGACACCCAAGGCCACAAAGGATCGCTCCATGACCGAAAGAACTCACGGGCTTCTCGCCAACAATCCTCGCCGAACGTACCGAGCCGCGCCCCTGCTCGCCGCGGCGCTCATGATGGGCTGCACCGCCGCGTCGACCGAGGCGGACGACGCCGCCCCTCTCGCCCAGCCCTCGGCTGACGGCGGGCTGCGCTTCGCGAGCGAGCACGACGCGCTCGGGTGGGTCGCCAGGCGGGCCGAAGAGCTCGAGATGGGCCCGGTGATGGTCGAACGAGACGAGGGCGGCCGGCCCATCAAGGTGGCCGGCGTGTCGATCGGCTCGCCCGACGAGATCGCCGCGGCGGAGGCGGGCTTGATCGGCGAGCTGGGTGGTGAAGACCATGCGGTCGAGATCGCGGGGGAGCGCTATCTCCTGGAAGGCCAGGAGTCCGGGCTGTTCGCCGCGGTCGCCCACTGCAACGGCGGCCTCTGCACGAATGACGAGTCGTTCAAGAACGACTACGTGTTGTATCGAGAGCTCGGCAGCCGAACCTCGGTGACGTCAGGGGGGTTCGAGACCCGGCGCCAGACGATCCAGGGCCGCGGAGAGTACGAGTGCGTGGACCTGCCGGGGCCCCTGCCCGTCAAATGCACCGGCTACTGCACGTATCCGTCCAGCTGCCCTTCCGGCTTCACGGTGGAGAGCACCGCCGGCTACCCCACGTGCAGGACGACCTGCGTCGGCCAGGTGCGCAACGTGACGCTCTCGATCTCGATCGAGGGCTTCGAGTTCTTCGAGTCGAGCGGCATCCTCGTCCCCTCCATCCCGGCGCGAAGCGGCACGACCAACGACTCGAGCCTCGAGGTCAAATACTGGGAGTACGGCATCGGCATCGACTCCGTGATCTCCGACGCCGATGGGCTGTGCGGCTCACACTCGACGTCCGGCCCGGAGGGGTTCGTCGTCGCCAAGAGCCACTGGGGCAGCGTGCCCACCGCGTGCCAGTAGCCCTCCCTCGGCGCTCGCGGCCGCGGGCCGAGGCGCGCTCTTCAGGCCGCCTCGCTCACTGGTTCACGAGCTGCATGCCGGGCGCCGGATAGCGGAGGCCGGCGGCCGCTCCCTTCGGCGCCACCGCGTCGAGGCGCCGCAGATCGGCCTCGCCGAGCGTGATCGCCTCCGCGGCGACGTTCTCCTCGAGGTAGGTGCGGCGCTTCGTGCCGGGGATCGGGACGATGAAATCCCCCTGCGCGAGCACCCACGCGAGCGCGAGCTGCGACGCCTTCACGCCCTTCTCCCGGGCGACGCCCTCGACCTTCGCGACGAGATCGAGGTTCCGCTGGAAGTTCTCGCCCTGGAATCGCGGCGAGATGCGGCGGTAGTCGTCCGGCGCGAGATCCTCGAAGCGCCGGATCTGCCCCGTGAGGAAGCCGCGGCCGAGGGGGCTGTACGCGAGGAAGCCGACGCCGAGCTCGCGGCACGTGGCGAGCACGTCGTCCTCGGGATCGCGCGTCCAGAGCGAGTACTCCGTCTGCACCGAAGCGAGCGGGTGCACGGCGTGGGCGCGCCGGAGCGTCGACGAGCTCGCCTCCGAGAGGCCGATCGCGCGCACCTTGCCGGCCTTCACGAGGTCCGCCATCGCGCCGACGCTGTCCTCGATGGGCGTCTTCGGATCCACGCGGTGCAGCTGGTAGAGATCGATCACATCGACGCGCAGGCGCCGCAGGCTCGCGTCGCACGCCGAGCGGATGTACTCCGGCGCGCCGTTGATGCCGCGGACCGTGACGTCGTTCGGGTCGCGGACGACGCCGCACTTGGTCGCGAGGACGACGCGATCGCGCCGGCCCGCGATGGCCCGGCCGACGAGCTCCTCGTTCGTGAAGGGACCATACATGTCCGCGGTGTCGAGCAGCGTGACGCCGAGCTCGATGGCGCGGTGGATCGTCGCGATCGACTCGGCCTCATCGCGCTCGCCGTAGAAATCGCTCATGCCCATGCAGCCGAGGCCGAGGGCGGAGACCTGGAGAGTTCCGAGCTTGCGTGTGTGCATGGTTGGGCTCCTTGGCGCCGCGGAGAGCGGCGGCGGACGCCACCGTAAGAGATAGCGGGCGGCCGGCGTCAAGAGGCGGCCTCCTGCAGCAGCGCTAGAAGCCGTCCCTTGCCAGCAGCGCGCCCGTGCCCGTCGCTGCGAAGAGCCTCCCCTGCGCGCCCGCGAGCGCGCGCACGTCCTTCGCCTCTCCGATCGAGACCCATGGGCTCTCGTGGCGCACCGGCGCACGCCATGAGAGGCGCCCCTCCCCCGTGACCGAAACCACCTTCCCGTTGATCGCCGCCATGGCGACCACGCCCTCCGCGCGCCCGACGGGCTTCCAGGGGACGTCGCCGCCCCGCGTGGGGCGCGTGAGCAAGAGGCCGCCGCTCGTCGCGGCGAACAGATCGAAATGGGTCGTGGCCATCGCCACGATACCGGGCCCAACGCCGACCGGCCGCCAGACGACCTCCTCGCGCAGGGGGTCGCGGAAGAAGAGGCGACCCTCGGCGGTCACAAGGAAGATCCCGATCGGCTGCTCCGCCTCGGCCTCGACCGGGCACGCCATGGCGACGACGCCGCGGGCCACCCCCGCGGACCTCCAGGGGAGGTTCTGGCTCGACGGCTCCCGCCACAGCAGCGCGCCGTCCTCGGTGGCCGCGAAGAGGAGACCCTCGGCGCCCGTCATCGCCACGATGCGCGGCGCGCTGCCCACCCGCTGCCAGCCGTGCTCGGGGTACCGGCGCGAGAGCTTCTCGAGCACGTTGCGCGTGATGCGCTCGATCTCCGGAGCGGTCCCCCTGTCGAACGGGGCCGCCCAGTCGACGCTCGCGGCCGTGAACACCGTGCCTCCGCGGCGGTAGATGCCCATGGTCGAGAGCCCGCCTTGCCCCTGCGCCCGCCATTGCCGGAGATCGGCGACGGCCAGCACCACGAACGTCGGCGGCGTGCCGCCCAGCCCGGTCGCGCGCGCGATCCCGTCGACATCGACGATATCGGCCGCGTCGGTCTCGTAGCCCACCGAGCCTCTCCCGAAGGCATCTCCGAGCGCGAGCCCCGTGCCGTCGAAGACCCAGTGCTCGGGGAAATTCACCCGGTAGACCGCTTCCTTCTGCGCCTCCGGGTCGAGCCAGTTGCCGGCGCCAAACCGGTAGCCCACGCCCGTCATGTGATTCTCCGGGCGATCCACGGGGGCGTTGGCCCATTGCACGGTCACACGATCGTTGTCGATCCCCGCCAGCGGATCCTCGACGGCGTCGCGGTAGCAGACCATCGTGCGGCCGTGGTCCTCGATGCGGACCTGCCAGTAGCACGTATTGGCGCTCAGGAACGCCACATTGCCGCCTGAGCGCACGAATGCCTCGACCGCATCGCGCATCTCTCTGGACCAGTACTCGTCGTGGCCCGTGCTGACGAGGAGCTGAACACCTCGCAAGAGGTCGGGCTCCGCGTGCAGGTCCATGCTGGAGCAATAATCGACCGCGATCTGCTCCCTCTCCAGCCAGCGCACGAGCGGCAGCGCGCTCTTCGCTTCCGTGCCGCCGGGGCGCTCGAAGGACACCCTTCTGGAGCGGTCCGGCGAGGCCCATGGATAGAGCCGGTTGCCACCCCAGCCATTGTAGGCCTCGTCCGTGAAGAACGGGATGCAGACGAGGATGCTCGCGCCAGGGGCGCGGGCTCTCACCACGAAGCGCAGCGACGCCTCCTCGCCATCCGTGTTCTTCAGGGTGGCCAGATAGACGCCGCTCGGCCAATCGGGAGGGACGAGCCATTCATGGGCGCAGGGCCAGCCGCAGCCCACCGCGTAGGCGTCCGGCGGCGTCGCGTGGGCGCCTGCGGAAAACCTGACAGGAGCGCCGAGCGACGCGCGCGCCCCGATCCGCTCGATGGCCATCTGCACCGCGGGATCTGCCGCGGTGTTGCTCACGTGAAACCCGATCGCCTCTCCCCGCATGACCGATTTGCGCGCGGTATACGCGTCGATAGCCATGAGCCTCCTGCCCTTCCGCTTCCCCCGGGAGCAACGGGCGGGCCGCGGTCAGGCGTGCGGGGGGGTGACGGCTACGCCCGGAATCACCGCGCCAGGAATCACGGCCGTTCCGTGGAACGGAGTCCAAGCATTTCGGAAACGTCAAGCCCCGATCGCGGAACCTGCCCCGGCACCCGCTCCGCCGCGCTCGCGGGCGACAGACCACGCTCGTACACCGGGCGGAGGGTGCCGAGACCCTGCCGGGAGAGATGAACCTCTGGCCGGAGGCTTCAGACAGCCGTCACGCTGTACAATTCATATGATGGTGCAATCGTCGCAGCTTGCGCGCTCAGGAGGGCGGAGGCCCATCCATCAGCGGTAGCACCTCGCAGTGACCCTCCCCGGCGACCTGGAGGAAGCGCTTCGCCCCCGCGATCGCCTCCTCCTTCGAGGCTGCCCGGATCAGCGCGTAGCCGACCATCGGATCCTTCATGTCCGGGAGCGCCCCATCGCTCACGGTGAGCTCGGCGCCTGCTCTCCGGACGCGCGCGCCCATCGCGGTGGGGAGGAGCGCGTCGGTGCCGAGGAGCACGCCCTCCCGCGTCATCTCGTCGATGAGCTTCCCCATCTGCGCCATGTGCTCCGGATCGGGTGCGCAGAGCTCCTGGCTTTTGTCGGGCCGATACAGCATCAAAAATCGCATCGTCGTCTCTCCTTGGGTGCTCGCCCGGCACCCCGGGCGCTCCTCCATCACAGACCGCGCGACCCGCTCAAGCTCATCGGTCGCGCGATCATTTCTCGATCCCCGCTACTTCCGGAGCGGGAGCAGCGCGCGCAGCCGCTCGTCGCGCAGGAGCAGCCCGCCCCAGATCATCGCGGCGACGTACACAGGGAACAGGACGTGGCTGAACAGCGGGTTGTCGACGCGCACGTGCGTGGCGACGGCGCCGCCCAGGAAGCCCGTCAGCAGGATCGCGCCGAGCACGGAGGTGCGCGGGATCATGTAGGTGACGACGCTCGCCAGCAGGACGAGCCCGATGCCGCGGACCGAGCTCACGGGATAGCCGAGCTGCTCGGACCCCTCCAGCACCTGGGGCACCATCATCAGCTTCCCGATGCTGTCGAAGAGCAGGAACGCCACCGAGAGGCCGCTGAGGATCCGCCCGGCCCAGACCTTCTTGCTCGACACCACCACCGGCTCCACGTGCTGCTCCGACATCAAGGCGCTCGTCTCCATCGTCTCCTCCTGGCTCGCTCTGGACAGATCGGTCCTCCCGCCCCGGCGTCATGGCGGCGCGGCGCGGCCGATTCGATCCCTAGGACGCCGCGGCGGCGCCCGATTCATCGGTCGTCCGGAAGATTTTTTTCGGAGCTATGTTTCGAGCCGCAAGGGCAGGCCAAAGAGCGGGAAGAGCCGCTCGGCGTCGAGGAACGAGCACACCCCGACGATCTCCCCGGCGGACACGTCGATGACCTGGATCGCCCACGGGACGAAGGCGCCGCCAGGGCCGCTCGGCCGGTACTGCCCCAGCGCGCAGGATCCGTTCGCCGCCACCGGCAGGAGCCTCGAGCCTCTGCACCCCTCGCCCACCTTGAGGAGCCAGGCGTGCACCGAGGGACGCCCGCGCAGCCACAGGCGGTAGGGCGGCATCGACCAGGTCGCGTCCTCGCGGAGCAGCGAGACCAGCGCGTCGACGTCCTGCCGCTCGAAGGCCGCCACGTAGCGGCCGAGCAGGGACCGCTGCGCTTCGTCCATCGGCTCATGGAGATCGGCCCTGTCCTCGTGACCCATCGTCGCCCGGGCGCGCTGCAGCGCGCTGTTGACCGAGGCGACGGTCATCCCGAGCAGCTCCGCGATCTCCGCGGCCTCCCAGGACAGGACCTCCTTCAGCAGCAGCGCCGCGCGCTGCCGGGGCGGGAGCCGCTGGAGCGCGGCCACGAACGCGAGCCGGATCGTCTGCCGCGACGAGACCAGCTCCGCCGGGTCGCAGGACGCCGCCAGCACCCGGCCGTCGGGGATCGGCAGCACCCACGTCGCCTCCGCCAGCGTGTCGAGGACCGGGTTCTCGGCCGAGCCCGCCGGGCCGAGATCCATCGGTCGAGCCCGCCTCGACCGGCCCCGCAGCATGTCGAGGCACACGTTGGTGGCGATGCGGTAGAGCCACGATCGCAGCGCCGCGCTGCCCTCGAGCTGATCGAAGCTCCGCCATGCCCGCACCATCGTCTCCTGCACGGCGTCGTCCGCGTCGAACGCGGAGCCGAGCATCCGGTAACAGTGGCCGGTCAGCTCCTGCCGGTGCTGCTCCAGGCGCAACTCCATCTCGCCGGGAGGGGGGCTGGCTGCGGGGGTGGAGAGCTCCATGGCCTCAACTCACCTTCGTGGGCGGGTTGCGGAGCCAACCGAGGGGGAGGCGGGTCGCAGGATCGATGTCTCCCTGAAACTTCGGCCCGCAATAGACCTCGGTGACCTCGATGGTCCCGACGAGATGCCGGTTGAACTCGTCCAGCTCCTCGGCGGGCACCCAGAGCTCCTCGTGGGAGCGTCCGCCCGCGATCTGCACAGGATACCTGCGGGCAAAATCGTCCTCGACCTCGAACCGCGTCACCCACCCCGCGAACCCGGAGGTCTCATCGGCGGTGTTCCAGTCGCGGGCGATCTTGCGCGCGTACTCCTCGGTCAGCACCGGATAGAAGATCGGCTGATGCGACAGGCGCGGCGGGAACGCTCGATAGCCGGCCTCTGCGATGAGCCGGAGCTCGGCGAGGCCCACGGGTCGGTACAAGATCATCGTCGTCTCTGCTTCCTTTATACCCCCGCTGGACGTGGATCTCAGCGTCCGTCTGCCGGAGCCGACACGGCGACCTCGACGCGATGCGCGGAGGCTCACACCAGCGGGCCGCGCGCGGCCCCTGCCCACAGGCGGGTGGTGGCGGGCCGGGGCCGAGCGAGGTGCCGTGGGCCACGGCCGCGCCCGCTGAAAAAAGATCGAGGGGCGCGTAGGGAGGGCGGCCCGGGGAACGTCTCACGAACAGAAGCCGGCAAGAACAGGCTGGCCCTTGCACCAAGGAGCACGACCCCCATGACCCTCGCCCTCTTCTCCAACAAGACCCACAGCGCGATCCGTCGCCTCGTCCTCGGCAGCTTCCTTGCCGCGGCCGTCCTCGCCGGCGGCGGAGCGGCCTACGCGGCGAACGGCGCGGGCGGAACGGGGGGCAAGCCGGCGCCGCACCAGGGCCAGGGCAAGGACGCCCACCGCCAGCACGGCCCGAAGGACCCGGCCCGCGTCATCAAGCGCTTCGATAAGAACGCGGACGGCAAGCTGACCGTCGCTGAGCTCCCCGAGAAGGCGCAGAAGCGGCTTGGCAAGGCGGACACGAACAAGGACGGCACCCTGTCGGCCGAGGAGCTCAAGGCGCACACCGAGCTGCGCATGAAGGACCGGGCGGCGAAGCAGAAGGCGCGCTTCGCCAAGAAGGACAAGAACGGCGACGGCTTCCTTACCAGGGACGAGGTGGGTGACAAGCGCTGGGAGCGGGTGAAGGCGGCGGACGCGAACCGCGACGGCAAGGTGAGCGCCGACGAGCTGCGCGCGGCGCGCCCCGCGCGCAAGCCGCCGGCAGCGAGGTAGCAGCGAGGTCAGCGCCGCGGCGCTGTCTCCTCGCCGGAGGCCGTCCCCTCGCCCGGCGCTGTCTCCTCGCCAGCGCTCGCTGCGGCCCCGGCGCCGCGCTTCCTCGGGCGCTTCGGAAACAGCGGGAGCTGCCGCTCCAGCACCTGGCTCCGCCAGGCGAGCAGGGTCTGCGCGCGCCGGCGCGCCGTCCCCTTCCCGATGCCCGCGGTGAAGCGGAAGATGCGCCGCGCGAGCGCCTCCCGCGTCGGCGCCGCGGGCTCGAAGAGATCCGGCGCGACCTCCTTCACGACCTCGCACGCGAAGATCGCGCGCCTCAGGAGCGTCCGCTCGTCGGCAGAGCCGGACGAGGAGGCGAGAAGCTCGCGTGCCGCAGGCGTGATCGAGGCGCCGTCGTCGCCGAGCCAGCCGAGGACGCGGGCAGCGGCGAGCGCATAGCCGACGTGCCGCAAGGAGATGCCCGTCTGCTCGGAGATCCGCTCCTTCTCGGTCACCCCGCCCGAGAGCGCCTCCAGCACGCGCCGCACGTTCGCGAGGTTGTCGGCCTGGGGGATCTCGGCGCTGTGCAACAGGCGGGTCGTCGGCATGGGCGGCAAGGAACCCCGGCCCCCGGCCGGGAGACGACACCATAGCGCGCCAAGGCACGGCGTGGGTCTCGAAGACGTCCGCCGGGGCCGGGCGCGCCGTCGCCCCATCTCTCCAGCGCGCACGCCGCGCCGGCCGGGCCGTGCGCGCCTGGTCCCTGTGCCAGAGCTGTCTGCGCCTGGCACACGTGGCGCAACGCGCTAGCGAGCGCGCTCGGGAAAGCGCCCGGATTGCGCGGAGCGCGCGATGGAACGGTTGCTGCCAAGTCTGCAAGGGCCGACGCTCGCGTCGAGCCCGCCGCGGCCCTCCGGGACATCGCGCCTGAAGGAGGGAGCGCTCCGGCTCTCCCCTTCACAGCGCCCTCGCGTGTTCCAGGTGCTCCCATGAGATCTTTCCTTCGCGCATTGACCCGCTGGCAAGCGACTCCCGTGTTCACCCTCGCGCTGCTCTGTATCCATTGCAGCTCGAGCGTCGAGGCGGACGCGATGGGCGGCGGCTCCACCGGCGAGGGCGGTGGCGGTAGTTCCACCAGCGAGGGGAGCGTCGACAGCACCTCGACCGGCGAGGGCGGCGGCGGAAGCTCGAATGGATCGGGCGCTGGCGGCTCCACAGGGGACGGGGGCGGAAGCTCCGCAGGAGAAGGCGGCAGCTCCACGGGGGAAGGCGGCGGCGAAAGCTCCACGGGGGCGGGCGGTGGCGGCGGGTGCCGTCTGCCGGACGACCCCGCGGTGTTCGAGATCGGGACCGGCGAGACCTGCTTCGAGAGCATCGAGGAGGGCGCCACGCTCCCGGTGATGGCGGGGCCCCAGGGGGGATATCACCTCTGGTTCGCCGTCGGCTGCAGCGATTGCGGCGAGAGGGTCCGCGTGCGGTACAGCGTCAAGGACCCTGCGACCGGGGACCTGTTCCCGCCGGGCGTGCCGCAGGAGGGGATGATCGAGCTCCTCCCCGGGGAGTTCCCGCACGCGTTCGGGCTCATCGCGTTCCTCCCCGGAAGGCAGTGGGAGCCGGACGCCGTGCTCAAGGAGGGCACCCACGTGATCCTCGCGGCGGAGGCGCGGAACGACGACGGCTCGACGAAGCACGCGGCGCAGGTGGAGGTCGTCCTCGGCGCCACCGTGGCCTGGGGGCTGCCGTGCAGCGACGATCCGGCGACCTGCGACGCCCCCGGCGGCGCGCCGTGCTGCACCGACTGAGCGATACGGCCAGAGGTCTCTGACGACCGGCCCTCCCTGGTGGAGATCGCCGCGCTCCCAGCTGCAGTGAGGACAGCGAAGCGAGGGCAGCGCGAAGGCCGCCGTCCACCACGGGATCACGCGGCCGTCGAGAGCAGATGCCATGTCCGGCGCGCCTGGTTGCGGGTTCTCCTGACTTGTCGGGTGTCGCTCGCGTGTCATTCCATCACCATGCCTACACCCGCCGCGGCCACTCCGAAGACGACAAAGAAGCCCGATGGCAAGCCCAACGTGCTCATCCTCAATGGAGACGACATCGGCATCTGGAACATCAGCTTCCATAACCGCGGGATGATGGGGTATCGCACCCCGAACATCGATCGTATCGCGGAGGAGGGCCTCGCCTTCACGGATTACTACGGTCAGCAGAGCTGCACCGCTGGCCGAGCCGCGCTCATCACCGGCCAGAACCCGCTCCGCACCGGGCTCACCAAGGTGGGTATGCCCGGCGCCGCGGTCGGCCTCCAGCCCGAGGACCCCACGATCGCCGAGCTCTTGAGGCCGCTCGGCTACGTGACCGGGCAGTTCGGCAAGAACCACCTCGGCGACCGGGACGAGCACCTCCCCACGAACCACGGCTTCGACGAGTTCTTCGGCAACCTGTACCACCTGAACGCCGAAGAGGAGCCGGAGCTCCCCGACTATCCGAAGGATCCATCGTTTCGCAAGCGGTTCGGGCCGCGGGGAGTGCTCCACTGCTTCGCCGACGGGCGCATCGAGGACACCGGCCCGCTCACCCGCGAGCGGATGGAGACCATCGACGACGAGATCACGGACCGGTGCCTCGAGTTCATCGAGCGCGCCCACCGCGACGGAACTCCGTTCTTCGTCTGGTACAACACGACCCACATGCACTTCCGCACCCACCCCAAGGAGAAGGTCCGGGGGAAGAGCGGCCAGGGCCCCTACAACGATGTGATGGTCGAGCATGACGAGTACATCGGCAAGGTGCTCGCCAAGCTCGACGAGCTCGGGATCGCCGGCGACACCATCGTCGTCTACACGACCGACAACGGGCCTCACTTCAATACCTGGCCGGACGCCGCGATCACCTGCTTCCGCAGCGAGAAGAACACGAACTGGGAGGGCGCGTTCCGGGTGCCCACGTTCGTGAGGTGGCCCGGGAAGATCCCCGCCGGCAAGGTGCTCAACGGGATCGTCTCCCACCAGGACTGGCTGCCGACGCTGCTCTCGGCGGCGGGCGTCCCCGATATCAAGGACAAGCTCCTCCACGGCCACCAGGCCGGGAACAAGAAGTTCCAGGTGCACATCGACGGCTACGACATGCTCCCCTACTTCACCGGGCAGGTGGAGGAGAGCCCGCGGAGGGAGTTCTTCTACGTCGGCGACGACGGTGATCTCCTGGCGATCCGGTATGACGACTGGAAGCTCGTCTTCATGGAGCAGCGCGCCACGCGCTTGCAGATCTGGGTCGAGCCGTTCGTCCACCTGCGGACTCCGAAGATCTTCAACCTGCGTCGCGACCCGTTCGAGCGGGCCGACGATGGGTCGAACACGTACTGGGACTGGGTCCTCGACCATGTGTTCCTCGTCGTGCCCTGCCAGGCGTACGTCGCGAAGCTCCTCGATTCGTTCCAGCAGTTCCCTCCCCGGCAGAAGCCGGCGTCGTTCAACCTCGACCGAGTGCTGGAGAAGCTCAACCAGAACCGCATCCACGGTGACTGACGACGGAGCGACGTGATCCTTCCCGCCGCCGCGGCGCGCGTCACGGCGAAGCCCCGCGAGCTCCAGCAAGATCCCCACGACCGCTTGACGCCGGCTCGCTCGGGATCACGCGCCGAGCGGCGGCGGCGTGGTTCAGAAGACGACGGCGCCGGGCGAGCAATACTGGTCGAGGAGGGGCGAAGGCGTCGCCGACACGTTGGCGTCGTCCACGTAGTACACGGCCGGTCCGCCTATCGTGTAGATAAAGACCTCGTTGTTGAACGACGTGCCGCAGGTCTGGAGGTACTCCCACTTTCCGGTCTGGGTCGAGGTCCTGGTGGTGTAACCCGTCCCGCCGCTGCCGAGCCCTATCGTCACCTGCCCGGTCACGGTATAGACCCAGACGCTGAACCGCAGGTAGGCGTTGTTCGGCGGCGGGCTGGCGGATGTCCAGTACTGCTGGGCGATGCCGCCGTTGGTCGTCGTCGCGGACACGAGGAGGCTGCGCTTGTTGGCGGTGTGCACGACGTCGGTCTTGAGCCATGTCGCGATGGCGCCGTAGTTCAGGTCATTGCTCGTGGCAGGCCAGGAGTCCGCCGCGGTGCCCCAGCCGGCGAACCAGGACGCGTTGGCGCTGCCATGATCGATGAAGCCCGACGGGATGCCGGCCTGCGCGTTCTCGAAGCCGGGGTTATAAAGCAGGTTGACGATCGGGAGCTGAAGGAGGACGAGGGACTGCGCGCCGCCGCCGGAGCTGACCGCGAGCTCTGCGCCGGACTTCCCGACAGGGCTCAGCGCCTGCTCGGAGAGGGCGTCCGCGGCCGGCGCGGTGTTCTGCGCGCCGATGCCTTCGGACGGCTGCACCTCCGCCGGGGCGCGGGCTGCCTCGGAGAAGGCGGCGGCCTCCTCGACGTCCATGAGCCCCTCGTCGTGAGGTTCGGAGCCCGAGAGGCAACCGGCGAGGGCAAAGGGGACAACGAGGCTGCTGAGGATGAATGCGGTAGATTTCATGGCGGGTTCTCTCCGGTCGGGGAATTGATGGATCGACGGACTGTGCTTCCTGCTGAGCACGCTGAGCACGCAGCGTGCCCGCTCGGCGGGCGTGGATTTGCGGTGATCTTGAGGGGGCGCTCGTGGAGCGAGCGCCGGAGCGGGAGCACACCAACCGTCCTGCTACAATGCTCCAGGCGCCGATGTGGAGGCTGTGGCCTGGAGGCCAGGACCTCCAGGCGCAGAGGCGTGCCTCTCCAGGAGGCCACGCCGGCGGTGCTGCCTGCAAGCGAGCGCCGCGTAGATGGAGGGCGCGCTGCGCTGGAGCGTGCCGTGGCGCTGCCGGGCTTCAGCCCGGCGGGAGCAGGGCGAGCAGCGCTCGGGCGGCGACCCTCTTGTCGAGGACAAGCACGCTCCGGATCAGCTTCGCGCTCCCGGTGAGCTTCTCGCCCAGCGCCTCGCCGGCGATCTCGAGCCGGCAGGCCAGGAGGCGCTGCGGGTAGCGGGAGAGGAGCGCGTCGCAGTCGCGATAGAAGCGGGTGCTGCCGTCGCTCGCGAGAAAGAGGATGCGGGACGCGCGGGCGTTCTGCGGGCTCTCCGGTGCCCTCCTGGCCGCGGCGTCCAGCCCCTTCTGCTCCCTGGCGAGCTTGTCGGCGATGAGCTCGAGGCCGTGGCAGGCGTGCTCGGCCGCGAGCGCGCCGCGGAGCTCCGCGGCCAGGGCGTCGGTCATCGGGAGCGTCGCCACCTGGTTCCGGCCGCTCTCCCACAAGAGACCCGCGTGCTTGGTGAGGAGCTCGGACACCGCGTCATGGCGCGGATCGGCGACGAGATCTTTCGGCAGCTTGAGCACAGGCACCTCTGCGCGCACCCTACCAGACCCGGCGCTCGGCGACGACCGCCGCGGCGGCGAGCCTCCCGCACGCGGGCCCGTCGGACCAGGCCATCCCTCCCGGCCTGGTCCGCTGGCTTCGGTTGACCAGTCGACTACTCGTTGAGCCGACGATGATACCGATCATGGCAACGCAGAGGAGAACGGCCGGCTGCGCGTCGCGCTGCGCCTTGCACCGCCGAGCTTGCTGGCCTCGACGGCCCATCGTAAACTAGGATATGGCCGTTCAAGCCGTTACCGTGAACTTGCCCGAGCCGCTGTACGAGCGGCTGGCTCGCCGCGCGCAGAAAACGCAACGAACCGTCGAGTCCGAGCTCGTCGACGGGGTGGCGACCTCCCTCCCTGACGAACCCGACGAGCTGCCGGTCGACATGGCGGAGGCCATCGCCGCGCTGCACTTGCTAGGTGACGAGGATCTCTGGCGGGCCGCCAGGCAGAGCCTCGCCCCGGAGAAGGCAGCAGACCTTGAGGATCTGCACATCAAGCGCCAGAGCGAAGGGCTCTCCGCGTCGGACGTCGAGGAGCTCGCGACGCTCATGAAGGAGTACACGCGCATCATGCTGGTTCGTTCCCGATCTGCCGCGCTGCTCAAACAGCGAGGTCATGACATCTCGGGGCTTCACCAAGGACATGAGCCGTAGCTACATCGGGAGGGCGCTGCGTGAGCAGGTCGCCAGTGAGGCGCGCCATCGCTGCGGCCACTGCCTGATCTCGGCGCGTATTATCGGCACGCCGATGGAGATCGACCACATCATCCCTGAGTCGCTGGGCGGATCTGCAGAATGAAGATTCAGCTTTACTACTATCCCGGCAACGCGAACCTCGCGCCACACCTCCTGCTGCAAGAAGCGGGCTGTGACTTTGAGCTCGTGCTCGTCGATCGCGACCGGCGCGAGCAAAAGAGCGCGAACTACTTGCGTCTCAACCCCAACGGCGTGATCCCCACGCTGGTTTGTGGCGAGCTCGTGCTCTTCGAATCTGCGGCGATCTGCCTGTACATCGCGGATCAATACCCGAGCGCACGGCTGATCCCACCTCTGGGGTCAAGCGAACGAGCGCATCTCTACAAGTGGCTCTTCTTCCTGAGCAACACGGTGCAGCCCGCGTACGTGGCTTACCGCTACCCAGAAAAATACGCGGCAAATTTGACCCAAAGCGACGGCGCACAGCCTACCAGCGGGGCTGTCGACGAGGTGCGAGCCGCGGCGGCGGCGCGAGCCATGCAGGCCTTTGAGGTCATCGAGAACGCCTGGGGCTCCGGGCCCTTCATGCTGGGCGAAGCATATTCGGCGTGTGACGCCTATCTCTATATGCTGACCTGGTGGGCGCGGAAGTTGCCACGACCCCCGCATCGGATGGAGCGCATCGGTGCCTGTATCGACGCTGTTGGACGACGTTCCGCGACGCAGCGCGCGTGTGCAGCCGAGGGCATCGAAGTTCGCTTCGAGACCTGAACGCGGTGCGCGAGAGCACAAGATAGAAACCATGAGCGGAAAGCTGCATAGCGAAGCGTTGCAGCAGACGGTCGCCGCCGGTCGCAGATGCTCCTGTGGCGCCCGCAGCTGAACGCCGGTGCGTGAGACTGGAGAATTCAGCCAGAGGGAGGTCTCGTCGGTCGTACTCCCGACCGCTCTCTCCGTCCCGTGCGCGGAGCGCAGGGTTGTCTCTGCTCTGCCCGCGCGTGTGGGCCGAGCCCTCTCGGCCGGCACGACCCCGGACAGGCGCGGGTACCGCAGAAGATGCTGGAATTATTGGATAATCGGACGAAAATGGCCCACGAACATCCTGGCATGAGGCACTGCCCGCCGGGCGTGATCTCCGGTGGAATTTGCGGTATAATTTCGGATATGACCCTCCCCGCGATGCCCCCTCCAGGTTTCGACGACCTCTCTCCCGCTGAGAAGCTCGATTACCTACAGGCCCTCTGGGACCGCGTGGCGCTCCATCCTGAGGCAGTTCCCGCCCTGGAGTGGCATCGCGAGATCATCGCTGAACGCCTGGCGGCGCACCGAGCTGGTCAGGGTTCGAGCCGCTCGTGGGAGGAGGCCCGCCGAGACCTGCTCTCGCGCCTGCGCGCCGCGCAGCGATGAGACGGCTTGAAATCCGCCAGGAAGCGGAGGTCGAAGTCTTCGACGCTGCGCTTCGCTACGAGCGGGAGCGGCGCGATCTCGGATTCCGATTCGAGTCTGAAGTGGATGTCACGATCCGCCGTGCCATGGAGAATCCTCTCCAGTTTCCTGAGATCGAGCCCGGCATTCGTCGCGCACTGGTTCGAATCTTTCCTTACGGCGTCTTCTTCGTGCTCGAAGAACCCTTGGTGCTCGTGATAGCGGTGCTTCACCTGCACCGCCATCCGGACGCGTGGAAAGAGCGGCTGTGAGCACCGAGATGCGTATAGTGGCATTCTCGATCTAACAATTCGCCGGTGCCGACACCGCTCCGCGGCGCTGCACCGCGCATCTCTTGGGCAGACGGGCAGACAGAAAGGCGAGTTGTAGACGCAGGCGCTGCTCGGCCGCCATGGGCAACGTTCGATGCTCTCACTGTCGAGGGAAAGCTCTGGTACGTGCAGAGGACCCGGCGTGCCGGCTCCCTTGGATCCTTGATCGATAGGCTTCAACCAGGACCTTTTTCATGGCGCCGATCATTCCCAATCCAGACAAGATCAAGAGCTTCCCCACCGAGGCAGCGTTCGAAGCCTGGATGGCCGCGAACCACGCCCGCGAGACCGAGCTGTGGCTGAAGATTCACAAGAAGGACTCGGGCGTGCCGACGGTCACCTACGCGCAAGCGCTGGACGTGGCCCTGTGCTGGGGCTGGATCGACGGCATCCGGAAGTCGTTCGATGACCTCTCTTTTCTGCAGCGGTACACCCCTCGCAAGGCGAGGAGCGTCTGGAGCCAGATCAACACGGATCACATCGCGCGGCTGACGGCGGCCGGCCGGATGACCCCGCACGGCCAGCGGCAGGTCGACGCCGCGAAGGCAGATGGCCGCTGGGAGGCCGCCTACGCCCCCATCCGCAGCGCGACCGGAGCCACCATTCCCGACGACCTTCGCGCGGCCATCGAGGCGAACCCACGGGCGCGCAAGACGTTCCAGACCCTGGGGCGCCAGAACCTCTTCGCACTGGCGTTTCGCATGAACAACATCAAGACGCCCGCCGGGCGCGCGAAGAAGATCGCGGCGCTGGTGGAGATGCTGGCGCGCGGTGAGACCATCGCGCCGGAAGGGCAGCGCTGACCTCGGTCAGCGCGCGCGGCTCCCCTCCAATGAGCGTGCAACGTGTTGCCTACGTGGTCCTCCGATGCGCAGACCTCGAGCGCTCGCGGCGGTTCTACGAAGGCCTTGGCCTGCGCTTGTCCCCGGAACAGCACGGCAACGGAGCGAAGCACTACTCATGCGACGTGGGTGGGATGATCCTCGAGCTCTATCCGCTCTCGGACAGGCCGACGTCCGGCCTCCGCCTGGGGCTCGTCGTCTCCGACCTCGATCGGATCCTGGAGTCGCTCCGAGCGCTGGGCGCGGTGGTCGGCGCCACCGGCTCCGAGGGCAGCTCGCCCGTGACGGTCATCGATCCCGATGGCCATCGGATCGCCCTGGAACAAGAACGCTGAGCCGCTCCAGGGCAAAGCCGGGGCGCGGGCGCTGCTCCTCATGAACCGCTCCCCCCTCCTCCTTGGGCGACGAGGTACCCGTCGCGAACGCCGCGCGGAACTTGGCCCTCCCGCGCGCCCCCTGGCATCTCCGCGGGGTGCGATCGCGTCTCTTCCTCGCGCTCGCCGCCGCGATCGCCGTCGGGATCGCGCCGGCGACGGCATCTCCGGCGCCGCCGGGCGTCCGAAAGCTCCACGTCGAGGCCGGCGCGGTCCACGCCACGGTCGGCGCGTCGGGCAAGCAGGTGCGCCTCACGCTCGATCCCGAGCTCCAGCGCGCCGCCGAGCGCCTCCTCGCCCGCTCCGGCGCCCCCGAGGGCGCCATCGTCGCCTCCGACGTCCGCACCGGCCGCATCCTCGTGTGGGCGAGCCGCGGAGACCGGGACTACGTCGCCACCCCGCTCGCCCCGAGCGCGAGCCTCTTCAAGATCGTCACCGCGGCGGCGCTGCTCGAGGGCCGCAAGGTGAACATCGCCACGCCCGTCTGCTACACGGGCGGCATGAGCGCGATCACCGCGGCTGATCTGCAGGGCCGCGGCGCCACCTGCACCGTCTTCGGCGAGGCGCTCGGCCGCAGCATCAACGGCGTCTTCGCCCGCCTCGCCGGCCAGCACCTCACGGCCGACGACCTGCGCAACAAGGCCCGCGACCTCGGCTTCGACGGCGAGGTGCCCATCGACATCCCCGTCGCGCCGAGCGCCGCCCACGTCCCGGCCGACGGGCTCGGCCTCGCCCGCGCCGCCGCGGGCTTCTGGAGCGGGCGGCTCAGCCCGCTCGGCGCCCTGTTCGCCATGCAGACGATCGCCAACGACGGCGAGCGCGTGCGCCTCTCGCTGCTCGCGCCGCCGGGCGCGCAGGAACGCGGGGACGCGGGCGCGCTCGCGCCGCGGAGCACCGACGGCCGCGGCCTCCGGGCCGACGTCGCGCGCACCCTCCGGTCGATGCTCGAGGTCACGACGCGGCGGGGCACCTGCGCCAAGGCGTTCCGCAAGCCCGACGGCACCCGCGCCCTCGGCACCATGCCCGTCGCCGCCAAGACCGGCACGCTGGTCGGCGGCAGCCCGTCGCGGATGTTCTCGTGGTTCGCCTCGTTCGCGCCGTCGGATCGCCCCGAGATCGCGGTCTCCGTGATGCTGGCCAACGACATCGCGTGGCGCACCAAGGCGAACCTCGTGGGGCGCGAGCTGCTCGAGATCTACTTCGGCCGGAGACGCCCGGGGCCCGTGGCCCGGCGTCGCTGAGGGGCCGAGCCCCGCTGACGGGCGGCCCGGGGCTGGGTTACGCTGCGACGACCCCCATGAACGCCCGAGACCGCATCCCCCTCCTCCTCGAGCAGCTGCGCAAGGAGTACCCCGACGCGCGTTACGAGCTCGACTGGAAGACGCCGCTCGATCTGCTCGTCGCGACCATCCTGGCCGCGCAGTGCACGGACGAGCGCGTCAACCGGGTGACCGCCGCGCTCTTCCCGAAGTACCCGACGGCGCAGGCGTACGCCGACGCGCCCACGGCGGAGCTCGAGGAAGAGCTCAAGCCGACCGGCTTCTACCGCCAGAAGACGAAGACGGTGCAGGCCACGTGCAGGGAGCTCGTCGCGCGCTTCGGCGGCGAGGTGCCCGCGACCATGGCCGATCTCACAACGCTGCCGGGCGTGGCCAGGAAGACGGCGAACGTCGTGCTCAACACGGCGTTCGACATCCCCTCGGGGATCATCGTCGACACCCACGTCGCCCGCCTCAGCGGGCGCATCGGCCTCTCGAAGCGCGAGAAGCCCGAGCAGATCGAGGAGGATCTGATGAAGATCGTGCCGAAGGACCAATGGACGTTCTTCGGCCCTGCGCTGGTGCTGCACGGCCGTTACACCTGCGTCGCCAGGAAGCCGAAGTGCGGGGAGTGCCGGATGAGCGAGTTCTGTCCGAAGGAAGGGGTCTGAACGAGAGATGAAGATCGATCTACCTGCCTCGTGGGAGCGCGTGCTCGCCGGAGAGCTCGAGCAGCCGTACTTCAAGAAGCTGGCGCGCTTCGTCGAGGACGAGCGGAAGGCGCACCAGGTGTTTCCGGCGGAGGAGGACGTCTTCGCCGCGTTCAAGCTCACGCCGTACGAGAGCGTCCGCGTGCTGCTCCTCGGCCAGGACCCGTACCACGACGACGGGCAGGCCCACGGGCTGTGCTTCTCCGTGCGCCCGGGCGTCACGCCGCCGCCGTCGCTGGCCAACATGTACAAGGAGGCGGTCTCGGATCTGCCGGGCTTCACGATCCCGAGCCACGGCTGCCTCACCACGTGGGCCACGCAGGGCGTGCTGCTGCTGAACACCGTGCTCACCGTCCGGGCGCACACGCCGAACTCCCACAAGAACCAGGGCTGGGAGTCGTTCACCGACGCGGTCATCAAGAAGGTCAACGACAGGCCCGACGGGGTGGTGTTCGTGCTCTGGGGCGGCCACGCGCAGAAGAAGGCGAAGCTCATCGACGCGAAGCGCCACACGGTCATCAAGACGGCTCATCCCTCGCCGCTGTCGGCGAGGAACGGCTTCTTCGGCAGCAAGCCGTTCTCGACCATCAACAGCGCCCTCCGCGCCCGCGGCGCCGACGAGATCGACTGGCGGCTCCCGGAGACGGCGTAGCGCCGCGATGACGCGGCGGAATCGCTCCCTGCCGCTCGCCCCCGCGACGCGGTACACCCCCGCCATCCTCGAGGGGATCGCCGACGGGGAGCGCGCCGCGCTCGCGCTGTCGCTCGCCACGCGCACCGAGGCCGGCGCGGTGTCGGCCGCGGCCTCGGCGCTCGCGCGGGCCGAGGCGCTGCAGGGGGCATCGGTCGCCGCCGAGCCGCCCGATCGGCCCATCGCCTGCAGGGCCGGCTGCGCGACCTGCTGCGTCAGCAAGGTGCTCGTGCTGGCGCCGGAGGTGCTCCGCATCGCGGCCCACCTGCGCGCCACGCGGAGCCAGGCGGAGCTCGCCGCGCTGGAGGAGCGCGTCCGGGCCGCCGACGCGGCGACGCGCGGGCTCTCCCGCCTGGAACGCGCCGAGGCCGGCGTCCCCTGCCCGCTGCTCGACGAGCGTGGCGCCTGCTCGATCCACGCTGTCCGCCCGATCGTGTGCGCGGGCTGGAGCTCCCTCGACGCCGCCGCGTGCGAGCGCCACTTCGCCGCGCCCGCGTCCGTGCCCACGGCGCCGATGCACCGCCCGGGATACGAGGTCGCCAACGCCGTCCTCGCCGGCCTGGGATGGGCTGCGAAGGAGCAGGGCCTCGACGCCGCGCCGCTCGAGCTGATCGCGGCCCTGCGCATCGCGCTCGATCGCCCGAACGCCGGCGAGCGGTGGCTCGCGCGCCTCCCGGTCTTCGCCGCGGCCCGCGACGCCGAGTGGCAGGAGGATCGGCGGCGCGAGGGCTGATCGCGCGCCGCGATCGGCCCGCGTCATCAGGGCGCTCGCGGTCGGAGAAATCCGTTTAGGCTAGCGCGCCGCGGAGGTCGCCGCCGGTCGGCGCCTCGCGACGGAACACAGGATAAGGAGACACGATGAAGATCTACGGACATCCCATGAGCACGTGTACGCGCAAGGTCCTGACGGTGCTCGCCGAGAAGGGCCAGGAGGCGCAGTTCGTGCTCGTCGACCTGATGAAGGGCGCGCACAAGCAGCCCGAGCACCTCGCGCGCCACCCCTTCGGCGTGATCCCGGTGCTCGAGGACGAGGACTTCACGCTCTACGAGTCGAGGGCGATCATGCGTTACCTCGATCACAAGCTTCCGGGAGCTCCGCTGACGCCGACCGAGCTCAGGGCCAGGGCGCTCATGGATCAGTGGCTCAGCGTGGAGCAATCGTACTTCGCCACCCCGGCGGTCAAGATCGTCTTCCAGCGGGTCTTCCTGCCGATGCAGGGCAAGCCAGGCGACGAGGCGATCGTCGATGCGTCCAAGGCCGAGGTCTCGAAGGCGCTCGACGTGGTCGAGAAGGCGCTGGCCGGCCAGGAGTACCTCGCGGGCTCGAGCTACTCGCTGGCCGACATCTCGTGGATGCCGTACCTCCAGTGTCTCGTGGTGTCGAAGGTCGAGGACCTCATCACCGATCGGCCGAACGTCGCGGCGTGGTGGAAGCGCATCAGCGCGCGTCCCGCCTGGGTGAAGGTGTCGTCCTGACGCCTGCCGGCCTGCCCTGAGCGGGCGTCTTCTGCTCAGAACGCAACGGGGTGGTCGGCGACGCCGGGGACGCCGGTGCATCGCTGGCGCCCCTGCGCGGCCGCGCTGCCGGACCGCCGGGCGCGGCGGGCGCTCCTCGGCCCTTCAGCTCGGCGCGCCGAGCACCTCGTCGAGCGTCCGCGCGCCGAGCACCCGCTCGCCCCACCGCTCGAGCTCGGCCACGTCGGCTGCATCGATGCGAGCGACGACGGCCGCGGGCAGCTCGCCGAAGCGGGCCCGGAGCTGCCGCAGCAGGAGGTTGCGCCCCCCTTCCTTCAGCCCCTCGTTGCGCAGTTTTTGCTGGTAATCCTCGAACCACGCCCGGATCTCTGCGCTCACGTCGTCCTCCTCGCTCGTCGCCTGCTCATCGAGCCCGAGCCGAAAATGTACCAGGAGAGGCGTGGCGACGCTCCTCTCCCAAGCGTCCTCCGGCATCGCCGCCAGATCGGCGAGCGCCTCGCGCAGCACGCGCCCGGATCCGAGCAGGCGCAAGAGCAGCGTCTCCTGCGTCCGGGGCAGCTCGGACAGCACGACGATGCGAAGCGCGAGCCCCGGCGCCGCGTGGGACACGCCGGGCTTCGCCTTGCGGCACTCGTACGCTGCAAGCACGCTCTCCGGCCGGCCCGAGCTGATGACAACGAGCGCAGGGAAAGCCACGGCCGGCTGGGTCGATGCGTCGGGTTCCGCATCGTTCGACGAGGCGCCGACTGGAGACGCTTGCGCGCGGGCCCGGCGTTCGAGCTCGTGATACCAGGTGAGCTGCTTGCGCAGACACGAGCGGACCTGCCGCAAGCCGGGCGTGCGGTGAAACGGCTCGAACAGGCTCGGCTCCGCGGAGAGCTCGCCCAGCAAGCCCATCCCGGCGCGCTCGGCGTCCCGCGCCGGATCGGGCACGCTGTAGACATCGATCTTCTGCGTCGCCGCGAGCACCTCCACCTCCGTCTCCGGAGACGAGGCTCGGCTCAGCGCCTCGCGCAGAATGTTCTTCGCGAACTGGTCAGCGCCGTTGTGCATCGGCGTCGCACCCTAACCGCATCACGGAGAACTGCCCACAAGATAGAGCGGAAGATGAGCGGCAAGCATGCTTACGCGTGGAGCTCTGTGCTCATCACGAAAACGACTCTCCAAGCTGCGGTGCCCGCCAATGACGACTGCGGAGCCATGTCGGGTTCGGCGTCTTCAGGCCGCCTCATCTCTCGCTTCCCCCTGCGGTCTGAAGGATGCGGCCACAGACGTCGGCCGCCCGGCGCGAGCCAGGCTCCGCCCCGTCGAGGAGCCCCACCAGGTTGAACAGGTCGAACGCCGCGGCCCAGCGCTCGAACCCCTCGGGAAGCGGCGCGCTCTGGCGGTAAGCGCCCGCGAACGCCGCGACGAACTCGCGCCCCGGACTCCAGCGCAGGAGCTGGCCGACGTCCATCAGGCTCGGTCCCGCGTACGCGAACTCCCAGTCGAGCACGAGGAGCTCACCCGACGACAGCCAGTGCAGGTTCGACGCCTTGAAATCCCCGTGGAGGAGCACGGGCGCCGACGCCAGCGCGCGCAGCGCCTCCGCGTTCGCGTCGAGGAACGCGCGCACGCGCTCGCTCAGCTCGCCGCGCAGAGCAGGAGCCAGCCTGTCGAGGACCGCGTCCACATGACCCCGCAGCGCGCCGATGCAGTCGGCGAACGGCACGGACACGGCGAGCTCCGGCCCCAGGAAACCCGCGCTGTCGTAGCCGACGCCGTGAATCTCCGCGAGCGCGCGCCCGACCGCAGCGCCACACGTCGCGGTGTCCTGGAGCGGTCCGTGGGGGACGTGCTCGAGGACGAGGAAATCCTCACCCGCCGACAGGACCGCCGGGACGCGGAACGACCTCCAGCCCCGCGCGAGCAGGCTGGCCTCCTTCGGCGCCGCGCTGGCGTCTCGGCGGTACACCCGCAGCACGCGCCCGGCGCCGAGGCGCACGTTCACGTTGGCGTGCCCGCCGGAGAGCACCTCCGCTTCGCCGGTGAACGACCGGACCCGCCGCTCGATCTCGGCGCGCGCGAGGGTCTGGACGTGCGCGGCGCGCTCCCACGCGCGCTCGGGGTTGGGGAGCAGCCTCATGCGGTCTCTCTTCATTTCAGGCACGAGGCGCGCCGCGCGTCGAGCGCCCTCCCTCGGACAGCGCCCCCGCGGTACGATGCGCGCATGCCCGTGTACCGCACGTCCGCCGTCGAACACGCCGCGGCGGTCACCGTGGCGGCCCGGACCGACGTGGGCCTCAGCCGCGAGCACAACGAGGATACCTTCCTGATCAGCGATCTCGCGCGCGGGCTCGCCCATGGGCCCGCGGCCGCCCAGGCGTCCGTCGAGCCGCCGCTCGCCCTGTCGCTCGGCGTCTACGACGGCTCCGGCGGCGCGTCGTCCCCTGACGCGGCGAGCCGGCTCGCCGCGCGCATCGTCCACGCCATCCTCACCCGCTCCGCGCCCCGATCGAGCGACGCCCTCGAGCGGAGCCTCCTCGAGGCGATCGGCGAGGCCGGGCGCGCCGTCCGCGACAACGCCCGCCGGAGCTCACAGCACCGGAACAGCGGCACCACGGCGACCGTGGCCGCGCTCTGCGATGAGCGCCTCCTGCTCGCGCAGGTCGGCGACAGCCGCGCCTACCTCCTCCGCAGCGGCGTCCTCACCCAGCTCACCCGCGACCAGACCCTCCTCCAGTCGCTGCTCGACAGCGGCAAGCTGCGGCCCGAAGAGGCCGCCACGTTCGAGCACAGGGGCGTGATGCTCCAGGCGCTCGGGCTCCGCGAACACCTCAGGATCGCGCTCTCCGCCGTCGAGCTCCGCCGCGAGGACACCCTGCTGCTCTGCACCGACGGGCTGAGCGACCTCGTCGACGATCGGCACATCGCCGCCGCGCTCGACGCCCACCCCGACCCCGCGGCGGCCGCCAGCGCCCTGATCGACGCCGCGCTCGCCGCCGGAGGCCGCGACAACGTGACCGCGCTGGTCACGCGGTTCGACGGCCCCTGGCTCGCCCCGCCGGCCAGCGACCGCGCCACGGAGATCATCGAGATCGCCAGGTTCGCCGAAGGGCCGACGCGCCGCTCCTGACGGCGCGCCGGCTCGCGATCACGAGCGCCGCGACCCGCGACCGGCAGCGTCCTGCCGCGGCGCCAGCCGGCCTCGCCTCCGCCCGCGCGCCGCGAGCGCGAGGGCGGCGAGCGCGCCGAGTCCCGCCGAGATCGGAGCCCCGCCCGCCGCGCCGCCGAAGCTGCACCCGCCGTCGTCCTCCGCCGCGCCAGATCCCTCGTCAACGCCAGCGCCCGTCGTCGCGCCCCCGCCCGTGCCCGCGCCCGCCCCTGTCGTCGCGCCCCCGCCCGTGCCCGCGCCCGTCGTCGCGTCTCCGCCTGCGCCCACCGTGGCGCTGCTGCTCGCGCTCGCCGCCGCGTCCCCGCCCGCGCCCGTCGCGCCGCCGCCCGTGCCGGCGCCGGAGCTCGCGGCGCTCGTCGCGGCGCCAGGGTCGGAGGACTTGAGCACCAGATCCGCACAGCGGTAGTACAGGGTGGCCGGCCTCCTGTCCGTCATGACCTGGATGAGCTGAAGCGTGCAGTTGTCACACTCCACGTCCGGGAGCGTGACCTCCGCGGAATACGACCCTCCGCGCTTGTCGGCGATGCCGTCGAGCAGGCAGCCCTTGTCCACCCCCGGCTCGCAGAGATCGTTCTCGTTCGCCGGCTCCGGGAAATCATCGAAGCCGTCGTCGTCGAACATGATCCGGAAATGCCCGGGGTGATCGATCGTCTCGTTCCACGTCACCGTGATGGTCTCGCCCGGCTCGAACACGGTGACGGTCTCGCCCCGCGCATCGCCGCGAGCACCGCAAGGCGCCACCTTCTGCTGGTCGTCCGCGTGCCTCGGCGCGGGGGACGTGAGGTCGATGTGCGCGCGGCTCACGCCAGCGAACGACATCACGGCGGCCAGTACGAACGATCCCATCAGCATGCAACGCATCGATCCACCTCCTCGGAGCCCGCGGGCAGCGCAATCTACACAGCGGCTCATCGTCTGTCTGCGACGTCCTCAAGCACGGAATTTTCCACGAACAGGGCGCCAGTGACCGACGTCGCGAACCGCCGGACTCAGCCCGGTGAAGGCGCTCGGGCTTGCTTTTCGTGGTGAATTCAGCGATCCCACCTGGGGCGGAGGGGCGCCTCTGCAACGCCGATCAGGTAGAAACGCTGTGTCCATGCGGCTCTCCGTGAAGGGAGGCCAGCACGGACCGCGTGGGGGTGGGGCCCCGCCGGCTCTGCCGGCGGGGCGGGGGCGGCGCGTGCCGCCCCCGGTGACAAAAGCGGAGGTTCATCATCATGGAGCAGCGCGCACTCGGTTCTACTGGCGTCACGATCCCGGTCGTCGGACAGGGCACCTGGCAGATGGAGATGGACGATGAGGCGGCCTGCATCGACGCCATCCGACGGGGGATCGACGCGGGCATGACGCACATCGACACGGCAGAGATGTACGGCTCGGGCGCTGTCGAGGCGCTCGTCGGCAAGGCGATCGCCGGCCGCCGCGACGAGGTGTTCCTCGCCTCCAAGGTGCTGCCCAGCAACGCGAGCTACGCCGGCACGATCGCGGCGTGCGAGCGAAGCCTGGAGCAGCTCCGCACCGACAGGCTCGACCTCTACCTCCTCCACTGGCCCGGGTCGCACCCGCTCGAGGAGACGTTCCGCGCCTTCAAGGACCTGAGGGACCAGGGCAAGATCCGGTATTTCGGCGTCAGCAACTTCGACCAGGCGGAGCTCTCGAAGGCGATCGCCATCGCCGGAGCGCGCGAGATCGCCTGCAACCAGGTGCTCTATCACCTGCTCGAGCGGTCGATCGAGCACCGGGTGCTGCCGCTCTGCGAGCGGCACGGCATCGCGGTCGTCGCCTACAGCCCGTTCGGCTCGGGCCGGTTCCCGGCGCCGGACAGCGCGGCGGGCAGGGTGCTCGCGTCCGTCGCCGCCGCCCACCGCGCGACGCCGTGGCAGGTCGCGCTGCGCTTCCTGCTCCGCCGCCAGCCGACCTTCGTGATCCCCAAGGCCGCGAACGCCGCCCACGCGCTCGACAACGCGGCCGCGGGCGATCTGCGCCTCAGCAGCGAGGACATCGCCCGCCTCGAGACGGCCTTCCCGCTCGGCCGGGATCGCGGCGTGCTGCCGACGCTGTAAACCGGGCGGTGAGCTGATGAAACCGTGAGAACGCCAGAAGACACCGAGGTTGGAATTCCACCTTGGCGTCTTCTGGAATCTTGGCCGTTTTCTCCTTCAGGAGCTTCGCGAGCCCCGCGTCGTTCCGCCGAACGGCATGGCCGCTCTTGGCGGGCCGGCGCGCATGCCATACTGCGCGTATGAGCCACGCGCGCCTATCCTCACTTCTCTTCGGGCTTCTTCTCGCCGCCTGCGACGGCGCGGTCGAGATACCCTCCATCAGCGGCAGCACCGGCGACAGCGGTAGCACCGGCGACGGCGGCAGCACCGGCAACGGCGGCAGCACCGGTGACAGCGGCAGCACCGGCAACGGCGGCAGCACCGGCGGCGCTGGGGGCTCCGCCAGCTCGACCTCGAGCGGCGCGACACCGCTCGCCTGCGGAGGGCGCAGCGGGGGGACCTGCGGCGCGGAGGAGCTCTGTGACTTCCCCGACGACTCGTGCGGAACGTTCGACACCCTAGGCCGGTGCACCCCCCGGCCCGGGGGGTGCCCGGAGGACTGCCCGGGCGTCTGCGGGTGCGACAACCAGTTCTACTGCAATGCGTGCGCTGCGCAGCAGGCCGGGGTGGATGTCTCGGCGAATGCCTCCTGCATCGAGCCCGAGGTCGGCCGCTACACCGCCTCTTACTGGCCCGGCGGGTACGATCATCTCACCATCTACAAGGCCCGGCCAGAGGCGGACCTCTGCGTGACGCTCTATGCCGAGGCGCCGAGCAGGCAGTCGCCTGCGGGCTTCGACATCGTCACGGTCCCGGAGATGTGGAGTGTGTCGCGCATCCTGATGAGCAAGGGGGCGGCCGACTGCACGCCGGAGGGCCTGGGCTCCGCTGGCGCGGCCGTGAGCGCGACGGGCGCCACCGGGAGCCTGACGATGGAGCTCCTGCCGGGGACAGCCGCCCCGTGCACCGTCGACGTGGACATCACCGTGACCTTCCCGGAAGACCCCGCGACCGACCACCTCCGCGCGACGGACCTGATCGTGGACGCCGGGTGCCAGTAGCGGCCGCCAGACGCCACCGCTGTCAGCGCTTCTTCTCGCCGCGCTGGGCCTTCTCCGCCTCGGCGAGCCGCCGCCGCGCGTCGTCCAGGGCCGCCTGGCTGGCGTGGCCCTTGGGGAGCGCCTCGTAGCCGGCCACCTCCTCGCGCAGCGTGGCGATCTGCTCCGCGCCCCGCCCGAGCCGCTGCTGGATCTCCGCGCGGAGCTTCAGGTAGCGCAGCCGGCGCGGGCCATAGGCGCGGCCGATGGCCCGCTCCACCGCGGCGAGCGCCTCCGCCTCGCGGCCCATCGCGTGGAGCACCTGCGCGAGCCGCGCGGGCGGCTCGTACGAGGCGGGCATCTGCGCCTCGCGCTGCGAGAGCATCGCGACCGCCTCCTCGCCGCGGCCGAGCGCGATATACGCCATGGCGCGCCCGTAGTCGTATGCGGCCGCCGCCTCGGGCGTCTTCGCCTCCTTCGCGGCCCGCTCCAGCACGGCGAGCTTCGACTCGCTCGCAGCGCGGGCCCCGCCCGCGTCGCCGAGCGCCTCGAGCCCCTCGGCGAGCAGGCCCCACGCGTCGGCCCTGTCGTCCGCGCTCGCGTCCGCGGGCGGGCTCGCGACGATCGACCGCAGCCGGGCGACCGCCGCCTCGCGCGCGGCCCGCTGGGCCTTGCCGCCGGGGAGCGCCGCCGCGCAGGAGAGCAGGACGCTCGCGAAATCGGCGGGCAGCGCCGCGCCCTTCACCTCGCCGACGTGCGCGCTGCCGAGCTCCGCGCACGCCGCGGCGTCCTTCTTGCGGTAGAGCGCCGAAAGGAGGCCGAGCAGCGCCTCGCTGCGCCGCGGCCAGGCCTCTCCGCCCCGGGCCAGGGCGCGCCGGTAGGCGGACACCGCCGCGGCGTGGTCACCCGCGCTGTGGGCCCGCTTCGCCTCGACCAGCAGGCGGTGCGGATCGTCCGCGGGCAGCGCCGAGGCAGCCTGCGAATCCATCGCGAGCAGCGCCTCGCGGATCAGCTCGCGCAGCTCCTCGACCGAGGCAGCGCCCCGCCAGAGCCCGATCACCTCGCCGCCCGCCGGCTCGAGGACGAAGAACGTCGGCCACACCGTCACCTCGTGCCGCTCCAGGAACGGCGCGCTCTCCGGTCGATCCGTGTCGACGTCCGCGAACACCACCCGATCGGCGAACGGGCGCAGCGACGGATCGGTCAGCACGTAGTGCTTCATGCTCAGGCAGGTGTGGCACCACGGCGCCCACGCATCGACGAACAGCGCCTTGCCCTCGGTCCGGGCCTTCTCGCGCGCTCGCGGCACGTCGTCGTGGATGAACTCGAGCGGCGGCTGCGCGGCCGCCGGCTCCGGCCCGGCAGCGGGCGAGGGCGCCGCGGCTGGCGGCGACGGCGCGGCGGCCGGAGGCGCCGGCGCGCGTGGCGGCGGCTCGGCGGCGCAGGCAGCGAGGGCGGCGGCGGAGACGAGGGCGGGGAGCAGGGCCAGGGCACGCACGGCCAGACAGGGTAGCCGAACCGCGGCGAGCTCGCCCTCGCTGCGACAGGCGAGCGCGGCACCGGGACCGAGCGCGGCACCGGGACCGGATCGCGGCGTCGCTGGCAGGCGCCTCCGTGCGTCGACAAGGCGCTCCCCGACAGCCGCAAAGCTGGTACAGTCCCGCCGCAGTGAACGATTACGCGGGTCGGTGCGGCAGCTGCGCGGCATTCACCCGGGCGCACGACGATCCAGCGCGCGGCCGCGTCGGCGAGTGCGCCCTCGAGGTGTACCCGCCGCCGATCAAGGCGACAGCGACGTGCGCCCGTTACCGTGCCAAGGGCGCGCCTCCGCCGCCACCGCCACCCCGGGCGGCGGGCCAGCCGCGCGGCTCCGGCGTCAGGCCGCGGGCGCCCGAGCGCGCCCCGTCGCCCGAGCGCCGGCCGAGCGCGGCGCCGCAGCCCTTCCGTTCGCCGCTGCCAAGGGAGATCGACATCGACATGGATATCGACGAGTTCCGCCGTGTGCTGCGCGAGGTGCTGTCCGAGGAGCTCGGCGTCGGCCGCGCGGAGATGGGCGGCCGCTGGGAAGGCGGGGAGATCGTGCTCCGGCCCGGGAAGGAGGGCACGGCCGAGAAGCGCATCCCGCTCGACGTGTTCTTCCACAAGATCGTGATGCTCCGCGACAAGCTGCGCGTGCTGGAGCAGAAGATCAACGGGCACGAGGGGCTGAGCGACGCGGAGAAGGTCCAGCTCCAGGCGTACATCACGGGCTGTTACGGGACGCTCACGACGTTCAACGTCCTCTTCGCGCGCCGGGAAGACGGATTCACAGGCAGCGGCCGAGACGGCGACTGATACCCCATTTGCCCTGCGCCGAGAGCGCCACGGCTCCCCCTCTCGTGCCTCGTGCGGGCCATGGGGGCCTGATCCCTCGCTCGGCCCTCCGCTTCGGCCTGCTGGGCCTGGTCGCAGCGCTATACTTGCCCCGTGTTCCGTTCCGATCGAGACGCGCTCGCGGGCAAGCTCGACGACGTTCAGGCCGAGAACGAGCGCCTGCGCCGGCAGAACGAGGCCATGCGTCACGCCCTGCTGGCGCAGCGCGTCGGCGGGCAGCCTGTTGCCTCCAACACGTATCGCGGCGGCGTGGCCCGGCTGGGTGCCGGCGAGCGGGTCGCGCTCGCGCGGCATCAGCTCGAGGCGTTTCCGGTGTGGGCCACGGCGCTGCTGCACATCGTGACGTTTGGAATCGTGTCGTTCATCCGCTTCAACGCGATGCACGCCCAGCTGCCCCGGGCCGAGCGCGACGATCCGTCCGTGGGGAAGGCCATCGGCCTGCACCTGGCCCCGTACTTCAACTACTACTGGATCTTCTGGAACGGCCTCCGGCTCTGTGATCGCGTGAACCTGCAGTGCCGCCTGCGGGGCATGCCCGACGGCGTACCGCGGGGTTTGGTCATCGCGGCGTGCGTGGCGAGCGTCATCCCGTACATCCAGCTCCTGGCCGGCCCGATCACCTGGCTGTTCGTCGCCATCGCCATGCAGCGCACGGTGAACCGGATCGTCGAGCTCGACGCGCGGACCACGAGGGAACGCGTGGAGCCGGTCGACGCGGGCGCTGGCGTGTTCGGCGTGCGGTTCCCTGCGGTTCAGGCGCTGCCGTTACCGGACGACGTCGCCGTCCAGGCGGAGGCGGAGGCAGAGGCCGCGGCGGCGATCGCCGAGCAGCGGCAGCGCCGCTAGAAATCCCGCCAGAGAAGGCGGTCGATGACGAGCGGTCGCCTGAAACAGTAGAGATTTTCGTACCTCCCGCCTGTTTCGCCGCCGAAGGCGGCTTCGGCGTGGCCCAACGGGGCCCCCTCTTCCGCCGCATCGCCCGCGGTGAAGGTCCGCGGCATCACCGATCGGGGTCGGCGCCTGGCCCGGCGGCGCAGCGCGGAGGGACTCTCCTTCGCTCTCCGCCCTGCTGCCGGGCCCTTCGATGCGCTGCCGCCTGTTTCGGGATCGTGCCTGCGTCCCCGCTCTCTTCCGGCTCAACGATTGGCCGCTCTGCCGCGGGCCGCGCTGCTGCGCGGAGCGAAGCTGCGCGGACCGTCAGTCAGCAGCCGCGTGTTCGGCGGCGTGCCCGGCCATCGTCGTCACCCGAGGCACGCGTCCGACAGCGTGCCATCATGGGCAGCGGTAAGCTCGTCCATCGTGCAGTTGCTACGAAGCCATAGTGCAAGCTCGTGGTTCAGTCTGCGCAGCTCCCGGAGATTCGCATGGCCGAACTCGCACAGCTCCGCGATTGCGGTTCGGTCCGAGATGTTTCGGGTCGTGAAGGCGACGACGACCCGACGCACGCACTCGTCCAGCGTGCCGAAGTCCTCATTCGTGAAGGTCGCCCACTTCTGGTACGGGCTTCCGAGACTGGAATTCTGAAGGTATGGCTCGGTCAACGTGAGCGGGAAGTAGTGGCTCAAGGCCAGCTCGGCAGCGTTCGCCATATCCCCAAGCAAGTGGTAGACGACGAGCGCCAGCGAGCCACAAGGGCGCCCCCGCGCTACCGTGCTGATGCGGATGACGTACTCCGAAAATGCGGGGAGCCCTTCAAGCATCATGTTCCTGCTCTGTGATGTCGTACGAAACGGAGCTCTGCGAGCGCGAGGAGCACGATGGCGGGCTTGGTCATCCGATCCTCCTTCCGAACAGAGCGGGCGGCCGAACGACCGGGCTTGCTGCCACGGCGGCTTGCTCACACCTCCGGCGCCACTGGCAACCCGAGCAGCCTCCCTGTCGCCCGGTCAAGGGCGGCGTAGCCGCCGAGCGCAGCGAGGGAACCCTTGACGGGGTCGAGCACTTCAGCAAGCTCGACGCGCGGGGCAGACGCCTTCCCGCTCGGCTGGACTGCCCGAGGGCACCAGCAGTACGGGCACGCCAGCGCGCAGCGATCCGACCGTCATGCCCCCTCTAATGCCTATGATGCCTCATCCCATCTAGAACATCCCCGGATCAAGCCGCGCCCCTTCGGACCAGGGCCCGCAGGCGCGGCGAGAGGGCGCGGCCCGAGAAGAAGAGGTCGCGGAACCAGCGCTGCGCCGGGTCGTCGTCGTGGCGCTGCGACCACACGGCGACGACCTGGGCGGAGGGCAGCTCGAAGGGGGGCGCGAACACCCGAAGCCCGAAGAGCTCGCGGGCGCGCTGGGCGACGCTGCTCGGGATCGTGCAGAGGAGGTCGGAGCTGCGCACGGCGAGGGGCGCGGACATGAAATGAGGCAGGCGCAGGGCCACGCGCCTGGTCTTGCCGAGGCGGGCCAGGGCGCGGTCGACGGCGCCGTCGCGGTGGCCCTCGACGCTGACGAGGACGTGGCCGAGGGCGACATAGGTGTCGAGATCGAGGCGGCGCTTGATCGCCGGGTGGCCTTTACGGGCCACGACGGCGAAGGGATCCTGGTAGAGCGGGGCGCGGCGGAGGCCTGCGGCCGGCACGGGCTGCGAGGCGCCGACAAGGGCCAGATCGATGTCGCCGAGGACCAGCGCGGGGGTGACGCCAGGGGAGAAGCGCTCGATCTCCAGGCGGACGAAGGGGGCGTGTTCGCCCAGGTGGTCGAGCACGTCGGGCAGCGTCGTGAGCTCGAAGTAGTCGACGGTGGCGACGCGGAAGGTGCGCGCCGAGGTGCGCGGATCGAAGGGCTCGGGGGAAGCGAGGGCGCGGCGGAGGTGCTCGAAGGCGGCGGGCAGCGCCGCGCGGAGCTGGAGCGCGCGCGGCGTGGGGGTGAGACCGCGGCCGAGGGGGACGAGGAGGGGATCGCCGAAGAGCTCGCGCAGGCGCGCGAGGGAGTGGCTCATCGCCGACTGGCTGACGTGGGCGCGGCGCGCCGCGGCGCTGACGCTGCCCTCGACGAGCAGCGCCTCGAGGGCGGGGAGGAGGTTCAGGTTGATGCTCCGTAGTTCGATCTCGCTCATGCCTGGCATGAGATACATCCCATTTTCCTCATGGGTCCAGCGACAGGACGAGCACCTTCCGCTCCCGGGGCTCCACCAGCCAGAGCAGGTCGAAGAGGGGCGCGCGCGTCGACCTCCCCGTGGGGTGACGGTGCTCGGTCGCGGCGGGCGACGTGGGCGGGCCGATCGGGCACGGCGACCTCCCGCGGTCGTAGGCATGACGCTACCGGCGCGAGCTCGCTCGCCCCTCCGCTGCTGGAGCAGGCTGCCGCGCGCGAGGGGACCGCGCTCCGCGATGTCCGGCTCGCGATCGACCAGCTGTGCAAGGGCGAGGCGCGTCCCCGCTCATCCGGGGACACCACCTTCGCCGAGTTCGCTGAGCGGCTGCTATCTGGCCAGCTTGCCGAGCAGTACCCGCTGCATGTGAAACCACTTCGACATCCGGAACAGCACCGACATGAGCTGAATCATGCTCTGGGAGTGCTCGGCCCCGTCCCTCTTCCTCGCTTCACGGTCGATCACGCGGATCGCGCGGTCTCTATGTTGCCGGCACATCTCGAGATAAGGCATCGCAAAAGTTATTCACCGGATACTCGCGCTCGCGACCTATCCGGCGCGTATCATCGCCAACAATCCGTTGCCACGTGGATGGGTTCCCAAGGCGGACAACAACAAGGCCCAAAGCCCCCTATACCCCGACGAGGACAAGCGCCTCATGGCTGCGGTGGATATTCCACTGTCTTATCGGATCTATTACGGGTTTATGATCCGTGAGGGGATGCGTGCAGACGAAGCTGGCAGGCTGGAGCGCTCATCGGTTCCGGGGGACCGCGGCGGTGCTCTTGCGCAAGACCAGCTCGGCCTCGACCACGACGCGCGAGCAGGAGCGGCGGCCGCTCTCGATCTGCCCGAGCAGCAAGTGGAGGCACCTGCGCCCCAGCTCGGAGAAGTCCTGGCGGACGGTGGTGAGCGGAGTCGTGAAGTAGGCCGCCTCCGGGATGTCGTCGAAGCCGACGATGCTGATGTCCCGCGGCACCGCGCGTCCGATCTCGTGGAGGTAGCGGAGCACGCCCAGCGCCATCTGGTCGTTGGCCACGAACACGGCGGTGACGCCTGGCGTGCGCGCCAGCTGCGGGGCGAGCTCGTAGCCCGAGCGCGCGCTCCAGTCGCCGCGCAGGAGAGGCGGCGGCTCGACGCCCGCGGCCTCCAGCGTCGAACGCCAGCCGTCGATGCGCTGCTCGGCCTCGAGCGAGTCGGTCGAACCGGCGATGTGCCACACCGTCCGGTGACCCAGGTCGAGGAGATGGCGCGTCGCGGCAGCCGCGCCGCCGTGCTGGTCGACGGCGACCACCGGGACCGAATCGTCCGGCCCACCCTCGACGGCGACCACCGGCACGTCGGAGGTGACGTGGCGGAGCGCGTCCACCGCCGACCGCAGCGGGGCGATGACCATGATGCCGTCGGCGCCCTGATCGCACAGCCCCTTCACCGCATCCACCACCGGCGCGCGGCTGAGCGATTTCAGGCTGACGACGCTGACGCCGTACCCGGCGTCGTGCGCCGCCGTCTCGAGCCCGTGGAGCGTCGACGCCGGGCCGTAGTGCGTCGTGTCGAAGCTGACCACGCCGAGCGTCCGCGAGCGCCCGGTGACGAGCGCCTGCGCCACGGAGCTCGGGCGGTAGTCGAGCTGGCGGATCGCGTCGAGCACGCGCTCCCGCGTGTCCCGATGCACGTGGGGGCTGTCGTGCAGGACCCGCGAGACCGTCTGGTACGAGACGCCGGCGAGCTTGGCCACATCGACCATGACCGCGGCCCGGCGCCCGCCTCTCTTGATGCGCCCCTCGGGAGGAGAGTTGTCGTCCATCGGGGCCAAGCTTAGTCGCGCGCGGGGGGAATGGGATCGACATCCACCACGACCGCGCCCCGGCGCCCGCCTCTCTTGATGCGCCGCTCGGGCGGAGCCTTGCCATTGGCCGGGCTCGATCTCGGCGGCGGAGGGGCGGATCGGCGTGAACGTCCCCGGTCGGGCCTCGTCCTCCGGCGTTGCCCTGAGTGGGTCGTCAGCCGCCGGTGGTCGCGCCGCTCGCCTCGAGCCGGACACGATCAGCCCCCGCACGCGTCGGCGACCCAACTCCCACCTGCCTTTCGCGCGCGCCGCTGCGCCACGACCGCGCCCAGCGCGACCAGGGCGGCGACCGCGCCCGCCGGGGAGCTGGGCCCCGATTCGACCCGGCAGGCGCGCCCGCCCTCGTCCTCGCTGGCGTTGTCCGCAGGGGCGGCGCCAGCGTCGCCCGTGGCCATGGCGCCGGACGGAAACACTGTCGCACCACAGAGCGATGATGCCACGATGAGGACCTCACGTTGGATCGATATTGTGCTCATGACCATTCTTCGACCTCGCTGCTCTCCCGGAGCTTCGTCAGGTGTCGCCAGACAGCTGGTCTCGGAGGTGATCTCGTCGATGAACCGCTTCACGGTGGCGGCGGACAGGTCACCCGTGCCGTGGGCCTGGCAGCCAATGGCGTCGATGGGGGCGCCCGCCTCCTCGAGCCGGCAGCCTTGAGCGCTTCCCGATCGACCACGCGTCCGCGATTGGCATCGGAACCGCTGGCCAATACGGAGGATGACGGTCGCTCCCTTTGCGGGCTGTTTTCGCTGGCATCCTCGACGAGATCGAAGCCCTGTTGTTCGTGACCCGCGAACTGCTCGGCCTTCAACCACGGGCCCGCCCAGACGCGCTCGTCCTTGTAGTCGGCGCCATCGATCTTGCGGTAGCTGGTGAACTGATACTTGTCATGGGCTCTCTTCATCACAGGCCCCACCCGGCTTGTTCGCGGCGTTCGTGACGGCGAAGTTCCAGACCAGGGTGAGCAACGCTTCGGGGTTCTCGACCTGTGGGAGGTGGCCAGTGTCGGCGAGGAGCTCGAAGCGGGCGCCGGGGATGGCCGCGGCGTAGGCGCGGCCGTAGTCGGGCGTGCTGATACGGTCGCTGTCGCCCCACACGATGAGGGTGGGCACGGTGATGGCGGACAGCCGGCGGCGCAGGGTCGGGTCCATCATGCTGCCGCCGTAGATGCGCAGGGCGGCGAAGTTGCTGGCGATCGAAGCCTCCATTGCGGCGCGCTGGGCCTCGCTGAGGCGGGTCACGTCGATGCGGAAGCGCGCGGGGTCGTGGTAGCTCCGCTCGGCGAGCTGGCCCTTGGGCAAGCTGAACACGTCGGCGATGGGCTGGTCGGCGACGTCGATGCCGACAGCATCGACGAGGACGATGCTGCGGATGCGGTGACTGCCAAGCAGCGCAAGCTCTGCGGCGATCCAGCCGCCGATGGAGTTGCCGACGACGGTGACGTCGGTGAGGTCGAGCTGATCGAGCAGGGCGCGGTAGAGCCGGGCGAGGACCGGAATGCTGTCCAGCCATTCCGGTCGCGGGGTGCCGCGGAAGCCGGGGTGGGTGGGCGCGATCACCCGGGCGTGTTCGCGCCTGGCGAGGGCCTGGGCGAAGCGGTCCACCGACTGAGGGCCGGCGCCGCCGTGCAGGAGCAGGATCGGCTGCCCGTCGCCGTGGGCAGCGACGGTCACCTCGGCAGGCCCGCGGTCGGGCACAGTGACCGTGTACATCGTGGTGGTCATGAGAAGGTCCTCTCGGATCGGATGATTCAAGGAGCAGGCCGCGCTCATGCCCTCACTTCCCGCGCGCCGCCTCGCGCTCGATGACGAACGCCTTGAGCGCGCGGGCGGCGGCCGACAGGACGGTGCCTTTGGGGTGAATCAGCGAGAACGGCCGGCTCGCGCCTCGGAACGGCGCGAGCACTTGCACCAGGGTGCCGCGCGCGACGTCGTCCTCGACAAGGAAGTCGTACGTCTGCACGAGCCCGACGCCGGCCCGCGCGAGGCTGATGATGCCGAGCACGTCTTCCGAGCACCGGTAGTGGGCGTCGAGGACGAGCGTGGTCGGGCCGGGGTGGAAGACCCACGGGAGCGCCCGACCCGAACGCGGCATCTGGAACGCGATGCACGTGTGCTTCTCGAGATCGGAGGGCGAACGCGGCGCGCCGTGGCGGGCCAGGTAGCCGCTGCTCGCGTAAACGCCGAGCGCGAAGTCACCGAGCTTGCGGGCGACGAGCGTCCTGTCGGCGATCGCTCCCATGCGGATCGCGAGGTGGTGACCCTCGCGAACGAAGTCGACGTTCTGGTTTGACACGTGGATGTCGACGCGTATGCCGGGGTAGCGCTCGCGAAACACGCCGAGGGCGGGGAGCAAACGGTGGTGGCCGAACGTCGTCGGGGCGCTGATGCGCACGAGCCCTTCAGGGGAGGAGCGCTCGCTCGCGAGCTCGCGCTCACCCGCGGACAAGAGCGCGAGCGCCTGGGTGCACAGCTCGTAGTAGCGGCGCGCCTCGTCGGTCGGCGCGAGGCTCCGGGTGGTGCGCCGGAAGAGCGTCACGCCGAGCCTGCGCTCGAGCCGCGCGACGCTCCGGCTCGTCGCCTGCGGCGTGACCGCGAGCAGCCGCGCGGCGCGGGTGAAGCTCCCCGTCTCGTAGGTGCGGCAGAACGCCTCGACGTTCGGGAGCGTGCCGGCGAGCGAAGGTGCGACCATTCTCAACACCCTAGTACAAATGCTTCGCCCTGTCGTCGTCTACCGGGCTCGCGCCGGAGAGCCTAGGAGTTGGATATGACCAATCCAGATCGCCACCCCGGGCGCCGCGCGGCGTTGACCACGCTGCTCGCCGCCCTGTCCGCCGTCTCATCCGGGTGCGCGGGCGGCAACACGCCCGACACCGCTCACCCGAACCAGGCGCAAACCGAGGAGAAGAACATGACGCAGCGGGTGCTCATCGCCATGACCAGCCACGACAAGAAGGGCGCCACCGGGGAGAGCACGGGCGCCTACCTGCCCGAGATCGCGCACCCGTACGCGGAGTTCACGAAGGCGGGGATCGCCGTCGACTTCGCCTCGACCCGCGGCGGCCGCGTGCCGCTCGACGGCCTCGACAAAGTCGAGCCGGCCAGCGCTCCGTTCCTCGACGGCGGCGCGCTCGCGGGGCGCCTCCACGCCAGCACGCCGGCGGACCGCGTCGACCCGTCTCGCTATGCCGCTGTCTTCTTCGCCGGCGGGCACGGCACGATGTGGGACTTCCCCGAGAACGAGGCGTTCGCGCGTGTCGCCGCGAGCATTTACGAGCGCGGCGGCGTCGTCGGCGCCGTGTGCCACGGGCCCGCGGCGCTCGTGAACGTGCGCCTCTCGTCCGGGCAGTACCTCGTCGCCGGCAAGGCGGTGAGCGCGTTCACGAACGAAGAGGAGCGGGCGGTGAAGCTCGACGCCGTGGTGCCGTTCCTGCTCCAGGATCGGCTCGTCGAGCGCGGCGCGCTCTTCCAGCCTGCAGCGCCGTGGCAGAAGCAGGTCGTCGTCGCGGAGCGCCTCGTGACCGGGCAAAACCCTGCGTCGGCCGCGGGCGTCGCCGAGGCGATGGTGCGCCTGCTCCCTCCAGAAGCGCGTTGAGGGGTCATACGCCCGATGCGCTCCCCAGGTCCGGCGATTGGGCTCCGTGCCCACGGCAGGCCCCCGTGGAGGGAGCGCGTCGCGCGGGGAGGTCCCAGAGCGGGTATCCGAGGCCGGTGCGACGTTGAGGACGACAGGGACGCTCCGCGGCGTTGAGACGGCCTCCGGCCGGGCCCGCGAAACGCGACGGCGGGCGCGCTGGGCGCGAGCCTCGTGACACGGAGCCAGCAATTCCGCCGCGCCATGGATTCGCCGGGATCGGCCGCGGGCGCGGGGGCGGCGGCGCGAACGGGGAATCGGCGAGATCTGCGCCGTAGGCGCTCGCCGAAGAGATGCACGGCGCGTCGCCCACCATGGTACAAGGTGCGAGGAGGTCGCCGCGCAATGGCCATCAAACAGCTCACGCCAGAGCAGGTTCACACCATGTCGCTCGAAGAGAAGGACGCATGGTGGCTGAAGAACGTCTACCGCGGCGACATGCCCCAGCTCACGTGGCGCTCGGCGATCACGGGCATGCTCCTCGGCGCGTTCCTGTCGCTCACGAACCTGTACATCGGCGCGCGCACCGGCTGGTCGCTCGGCGTCGGGATCACGAGCGTGATCCTGGCCTTCGGGCTCTTCAAGGTGCTCTCCAGGCTCGGCCTCGGCAGCGACATGACCGTGCTCGAGAACAACGCGATGCAGTCCATCGCGACGTCGGCCGGATACATGAACGCGCCGCTCTTCACGAGCCTCGCGGCCTACTCGATGGTCACGACGACGATCATCCCCATGGGCCAGGCGATGATCTGGATGTTCGTCCTCGCCATCCTGGGCGTGCTCTTCGCCTTCCCGATGAAGAAGCGCTTCATCAACGACGAGCAGCAGCCCTTCCCCGAGGGGATGGCCGCCGGCGTCGTGATGGACGCGCTGCACGAGAGCGACGAGAAGGAGGGCCTCTTCAAGGCGAAGCTCCTCCTCGGCGGCGGCCTCCTGAGCGCCGCGCTCGAGCTCCTCCGCGACGACAAGGTGATGCGCGCGCTCTTCGCGCTGAAGAACATCCCGCATTACTACGACGAGTTCCTCTATGGCGGGCGCTTCGCCGATCTGCTCAAGCGCTCGGGCCTCTCGCCGGCCATCCGCGGCACCCCCCTGAACGAGCTCACCATCCGGTTCGACACGAGCATCATCTTCGTCGCCACGGGCGGCCTGATGGGCATCCGGACCGGCGTGTCGCTCCTCCTCGGCGGCATCCTCAACTACTGGGTCCTCGCCCCTCTGCTGATCGAGCGCGGGATCATCCTGCCGAAGAACGGGCATTTCGGGTTCGGCGCGATCACCCTCTGGGCGCTGTGGGGCGGCGTCGCGTGCATGACGACGTCCTCTCTCTACGCCTTCTTCTCCAAGCCCAAGGTGATCATCGACGCGTTCAAGGGCCTCACCAAGAAGGGTGGAGCGACCGACGTGCTCGCGGACATCGAGCTCCCGGTGAAGCTGTCGATCATCGGCATACCCATCGTCGGCGTGGTGATCGTGGTGCTCGGGCAGCTCTGGTTCGGGATCTCCTGGTGGCTCGGGGCGCTCGCGATCCCGCTCGTCTTCATCTTCTCGCTCATCGCGGTCAACTCGACGGCCATCACGGCGATCACCCCGACCGGGGCGCTCGGCAAGCTGACGCAGCTCACCTACGGCGCGCTCGCGCCGAAGAACATCACGACGAACCTGATGTCGGCCGGGATCACCGCCGAGGTCGCGAGCAACACAGCGAACCTGCTGATGGATATCAAGCCGGGCTACATGCTCGGCGGCAAGCCGCGCCACCAGGCGATGGGGCACGTGCTCGGGACGGTCGCGGGGCTCGTGCTCTCGGTGCCCGTCTGGTACCTCGTTCTCATCCAGGGCGACATCGGCCGCTACGGGACGGAGCGGCTGCCGGTCCCGAGCGCGCTCACGTGGAAGGCCGTCGCCGAGGTGCTGATGAAGGGGCTCGATTTCCTCCACCCGACGGCCAAGTCCGCGGTGGTGGTCGGGGCGATCATCGGGATCCTCGTCGAGATCACGAGGCAGGTCACGAAGAACCGATTCCCCCTCTCCGCGGTCGCCCTGGGGCTCGCGTTCATCCTCAACTTCACCGATATCTGGTCGATGTTCCTCGGCTCGTTCCTCTTCTGGCTGCTCGAGCGGCGCGCCGCGCTCTGGCACAAGAAGCGCGAGCAGGAGACACGGCTCAGCGAGACGGCGCCGGGCGGGCGCTCGGACGCGCCGCCCGCGCGGCCCTGGTACGCGCTCGCCGCGGAGAACACCGAGGCCATCTGCGCGGGCGTGATCGCCGGAGGCTCGCTGATGGGCATCGGCCTCAGCGTGCTCGGCGTGCTCGTGCTGCCCGACGTGCTGGAAGCCGAGAGCCTCACCAAGGCGCTCAGGCAGATCCTTCATTTCCTCCCGAAGTGAAGCGCTGGCGGCCGACGGGCGGGCCCATCCGGCTCGCTCGCGGCCGCCTGCTGAGCCCGATCCGGCGCGCGGGCGTGCTCGGGACGGCGCCTCGCCACGCGAGCGCACGCGGAGGTGGAGGTGCGTTGGCGGCGCGCCGCGCCGGCCCCAGCCATGCAGCGGCGCCTCACTGTGACAGGAATGCGCGCCGTGGAGGGCCGCGGCGAGCGCGTACTAGGCCGCGCGGGCGCAGCACGTCGCGCTGTCGAGCCGCTCCGCTCGGAAGCGCTCGTGGCGCGGTTCATGCAGCCTTGTTTGCACCGCGTCAACACGAGGTCAGCCAAGGACGCGCGAGGAAAGAACCGTCCATGCCGGTGAATGCGCCCCCCTCCCGAGGAACGCCCAACCCCGAGCCCGTCGGCGATCCCGGACGGGGTCCGCCGGTGCAGGATCCGGCGCCGCGCGAGCCTCCGCGGCGCGATCCCGATCCTGGCGAGCCGGCGCGTCGGGATCCCCCGCCCCCTCCACCGGCGCCCGGAGAGCGCTCTCCGGAGATCGAAGACCCGCCGGCGCCAGGGCAGCCCCCCAAGGAGCCCGGGGTGATCGCGAGGGCCGGCCGCGCTCGGCGCGCGGCGCAACGTCATCCCCTAACCGTCGAGAGGTTTCCATGAACACGTGTGACTGCTGCGGCAACAGCTACGACAAGGCATTTCAGATCATGGTGGGCGGCACGAGCTACACCTTCGATTGCTTCGAGTGCGCGATTCACAAGCTCGCGCCCGTGTGCGCCCACTGCGCCTGCCGCATCGTGGGGCACGGCATCGAGGCCGGCGGGGCGTTCTACTGCTGTGCGCACTGTTCCAAGCAGGAGGGCGTGGAGGGGGCGATCGATCGGGTGGCCTGAGCCGCCGCCGGGGCGCCGGCGGCGCGCGGCCCGCCGTTCGCGTGGCCCCGCGGGTCGATCTGCGCGATGTCGTACCGCGCGCTCGGCGGGGTCGACCCGCCCTGCGCCGGGGGCGTCGCCGCGAGCCGATCTGCGACCAGGGTGGCGGCCAGGATGAAGAGGAGCAGCGCGACGCCCGTGTGCCCGCGAGCCTGCGTGAGCATGAATGCCTCCTTCGCGGCGAGGCGGTCGCCTCGCGCTCCAGAAAACTAGATCCGGGACGCGCGTGTGATAATGCTGGCCCGCCGACGAGGATTGCGTCGCGGAAGGAACGAATGGGATGGATCCGGCGGGCGGTCACCTCGGTGAGATGAGGGCGTTCCTCGAGGTGGCGCGACGGCAGAGCTTCTCGGCGGCGGCGAGGGCGCTCGGGCTCACGTCGTCGTCCGTCAGCAAGCAGGTCGCGCGGCTGGAGGAGCGCCTCGGCGCGCAGCTCCTCCGGCGCACCACGCGCCGCGTGAGCCTCACGGAGGCAGGGAATCTGTACGCAGAGCGCACAGACCGGATCCTCTCGGACATCGAGGAGGCGCAGCGGGCGGTCGCGGATCTCGACGGGACGCCGCGCGGGACGCTGCGCATCTCGGCGCCCACCGTCCTCGGCTCGATCCGCGTCGCGCCCGCGGTGCTGGCCTGTCGCGCGAGGTACCCGGAGCTCCGCATCGATCTCGACCTCACCGACCGCATCGTCGATCTGGTGGCCGAGCGCATCGACGTGGCTGTGCGCCTGGCCGCCGAGATCTCCCCTGCTTCCCTCGTCGCGCGGCGGCTCGCCGACGACCTGCGCGTGCTCTGCGCGAGCCCGCGGTACCTGCGGCGCCACGGGACGCCGCGCTGCCTCGAGGACCTGGCCGACCACGACTGCATCACGCTCAACCTCGAGCCTGTCGCCCGGTGGACGCTCGTGGGCCCCGAGGGCGAGCGCGTCGTCCCGGTGAGCGGCACATTCCGCTCCAGCGACACGATCACGCTGCGCGACGCCGCGGTCGCCGGCGTCGGCCTGGCGAACCTCCCCGATTACGTCGTCCAGGATCAGCTCGAGAGCGGCGCGCTGCGGCGCGTGCTGCCGGAGTACGGCGCCTCGAAGCGCGCGAGCTTCGCGGTCTATGCGGCGCCCGCGCGCGCCGCGGTCCGCGTCGTCGTCGACGCGCTGGCCAGGGCGATGGGGGCCGCGGAGACGGCGAAGCCGACGGCGCGGAAGCCGTGAGCCAGCGCGGCGATCGTGAGGGAGCGCAGGGGAGCCGAGGGAGCGCCGCGCCGGAGCGGTCGTCCGCGCGGCGCTGTCACGCGGGCCGCGGAGCAGCGCCGTGGAGCGAAGCGTGCGCCGCGCCGGCCGCGCGCTCCTTGCTCATCTGACGGATGCAGTACTGGAGCGCCGCCCGGAGGTTCCCGAGGGTGGTGATGTTGGCCAGATCGAGCCCGAGGCTGACGATGGTCTGGGCGACGTTCGAGCGGATGCCCGCGACGATGCCCTCGGCGCCGAGCAGCCTGATCGCGGCGACGAGATCGAGGAGGTAGCTCGCGGTCTTCGTGTCGACCAGCTCGACGCCGGTGAGATCGAGGATGGCGAAGCGCGAGCCCGTGCGGACGATCGCATCGAGCAGGGTGTCCATCACCTCCGCTGTCCTGGCGCTGTCGAGCACGCCGATCATCGGCAGGGTCAGCACGCCGTCCCACACCTGGATGATGGGAGTCGACAGGTCGCGGATGACCCGCTGTTGCCGCTCGATGAGCTCCAGCCTGGACCGGAGCTCCTGCTCGGTGTTCTTTGGCTTGCTGATATCGAGGGTGAAGCCGACGACCGAGAACACCTCGCCCTGCTCGTCGCGCATGGGGACCTCCCAGTTGTCCCAGAACACCCCGTGCGTCAGGGACTCCGAATGGCTCGCTTCGCCCGCGAGCGCCCGCCGCAGCACCTCGCACCCGTGCGGGTTGCTCGCGTAGAGGTCGAACACGTTCTTGCCGATGTGCGCGCCCTGCTGGAGCCCGATGCCCTCGAGCGCCTTGCCCTCGTGGCACGTGAAGATCCCCTCGCGGTCGATGGCCCAGACGATGATCGGGAGCGACTGCGTGATGGCCTTCAGGATCACCTCTCTCTGATGGTGGCGACGAGCCTGCTCGGTCCGCTCCGTCACGTCCTGCCCGAACACGCCGACGCCGATGACCTCTCCGTGCTCGTCGAGGATGCGCTCGTGGCGCCACTCGACGCTCAGCACGGCGCCGTCCTTCCTGGCGTGGCTCCACACCCGGGGGGCCGCCCCGTCCTCCGCGAGGAGCTGCTGCCACCCGTCGGGGCTGCCGGGCGCCCACAGGAGCTCGTCCACGCGCTGGCCGAGCGCCTCCTTCCGCGCGTGGCCGAGCAGGCGCTCGGCCGCGCCGTTCCAGTCCTCGATCGTGAGCTCCTTGCCGTACTGGACGATCGCGACCGGCGCTCGCTCGAAGAGGCGTGCGCGCTTGCCCGCGAGTTTCTCGGCGTCGATTTCTCCCGATGACGTGGTGGCGGCGGTCATGGGGTGGAAATTTACCCTGGGCGTTCGCGCACGTCGAAATAACTGCCATTCGTCTTCGTCGGACCATCCGCAGACCGCCCTGGGTTCGTAAGGACGGATCCACTGTTGCTGTAGCAACACTCCGCGAGCAAGCGCCTGCTGCTCCAGCAGCAGGCCGCCATCTGTTATAGCGGATTTGCGTCTAGGGAGCCGGCTCACGCTTGGTACGGGGCGTGCTCAACGCCAGCGGAACGGTCGAGGATGGCGCTCCACGACCGCGCCTGAATGGGCCTCATCGCGGTGCGACGGTGCGCACCGGATTGCGGGATTTGCGGTCGTTCTATGCTGGATGGGCTCGACTTTCCTAACGCGTTTGGACCTCTTCGTCCCACCCCCGACGGCCGCCATCCCCTCGCTGAGATCGCCTGGCGGAGCCTCGCCGCGCTGCTGCTCGCGCTCGCCTCGCTCGGCTGGTCAGCGCTGAAGTGCTGGCGGAGCGCGGGCGTGGCCGGCAAGGGGGGCTCATCGGCGAGAGCGAGCTCCAGGTGTGGATCGGCTGGCTGGTGAGAACGGCGAGCTCAAGCAGGTGCGGCGGAGCGAGCTGTACACCGACGAGTTCAACCCGTTCTGGAAGGGCGGTCCGTGAAGGGGCCCCACCCTCGTCGAGGTTCGGGAGCAGGAGGAGCCATGAGCAACAAGATCCAGTTCCACAATGTGAGCAAGACATTCGCCGTCAAGGGGCCGGCCGGCGCCAAGGAGAGCGCGCGGTTCACGGCCATCGAGGACCTCAACCTCGACGTGAGGGCCGGCGAGCTGATGGTCCTCGTCGGGCCGAGCGGGTGCGGCAAGTCGACGCTCATCGATCTGCTCGGCGGCCTGTCGAAGCCGAGCAGCGGCAAGCTCCTGCTCGACGGCAAGCCGATCACGGGCCCGGCCCTCGATCGAGGCATCGTGTTCCAGCAGTACGCGCTGTTCCCGTGGCGGACGGCGCGCGAGAACGTCGAGTTCGGGCTCGAGGCCAAGGGCATCCCGGAGAGCCGGCGCAAGGAGATCGCCCAGGATTACCTGGATCTGGTCAGCCTCTCCGGCTTCGAGGATCGGTATCCGCACGAGCTGTCGGGCGGCATGAAGCAGCGGGTGGCCATCGCGAGGAGCCTCGCCTACGACCCGGAGGTGCTGATGATGGACGAGCCGTTCGCGGCGCTGGACGCGCAGACGCGCGAGTCGCTGCAGGCGGAGCTGCTCCGGATCTGGGAGAAGTCGCGCAAGACGATCCTGTTCATCACGCACAGCATCGACGAGGCGGTGTTCCTCGGGCAGCGGGTCGCGATCATGACGTCCCGGCCCGGCCGGGTGAAGCGGGTCATCGATATCCCGGAGGAGATCCGGGGCTATGAGGACGCGCGGTCGACTCCGGAGTTCGGCAGGCTGCGGCACGAGATCTGGACGCTGCTGCGCGAGGAGGTGCTGAAGGCCGAGGAGCAGGAGCGGAGCAAGCGGCAGAAGCGCGCGGCGGAGAGCCGCCCCGTGGCGGGCGTGGTGGCGGTCAATGGCTAGCCTGGAGCAATCGATTCCGCTGCCCGAGGAGTCACAGCAAGGGCAGCTCGTGGGCGACGCGTCCCGGTGGATCGGCCGCGCCATCGCGCGCTCGGGGATCCTCCTCGCGGTCGCCGCCCTGTGGGAGACGGCGCCGCGGGTGGGCCTCGTGGAGGGGGCGTTCCTCCCGCCGCTCTCCGAGGTGCTGGGGACGGGGTGGCAGCTGCTCCAGAACGGGCAGCTCCTGAGCCACATCAAGGCGAGCCTGTCGCGCTCCCTCGTCGGCTTCACGCTGGCGATCTCGGTGGGCGTGCCGCTCGGGCTCGCGATCGGGTGGTACAAGGGCGTGGCGGACGCGCTCAATCCGCTGCTCGAGGTGCTGCGCAACACCGCGGCGCTCGCGCTCCTGCCCGTGTTCCTGCTGCTGCTCGGGATCGGGGAGTCCTCGAAGATCGCGCTCGTCATCTACTCGTGCACTTGGCCGATCCTGCTCAACACGATCAGCGGGGTGCGCGGGGTCGATCCGCTGCTCATCAAGTCGGCGCGCACGATGGGGCTGTCGCCGCTCCAGCTGTTCCGCAAGGTCATCCTGCCGGCCGCGGTCCCGACGATCTTCGTGGGTATCCGCCTGGCGGGCGCGTACTCGCTGCTCGTCCTCGTCGCGGCGGAGATGATCGGGGCCAAGGCGGGGCTCGGATACCTGATCATCTACGCGCAATACAATTTCCAGATCCCGAGCATGTATGTCGGCATCTTGACCATCACGGCGCTCGGGCTGACGTTCAATCACCTGCTCATGCGCGTCGAGCGGCGGTTCACGTCGTGGAAGGTCGCCCCGAAGGAGTGAGCCCAGGCCCGGCGTGGGCGCCGTGACGATCACCGTTCATCGAGGGAGAGGACCATCGTGAATCGAATCATCCTGGGCCGGACCGGCCTCGAGGTCAGCGTGCTCGGCCTGGGTGCGGGCGGCGACAGCCGGCTCGGGTCCGGGCGCATCGCGGAGGCCGAGTCGCTCCGGCTCGTCCGTGCGGCCATCGAGCGCGGCGTGAACTTCATCGACACGGCGGAGGCGTACGGGACCGAGGGGCTCATCGGCAAAGCGCTCCGCGAAGTGCCGCGCGACCGCGTGGTGCTCTCGACGAAGAAGACGACGCGCCTCGAGGCGCCGCTCCGGCCGGAAGACGTGGTGTCGTCGCTGCATGCGAGCCTCGAGCGGCTCGGCACGGATCACATCGACGTCTACCATCTGCATGGCGTGCTGCCGGATCAGTACGCCGATCTGCGCGAGCGGATCGTCCCCGTGCTGCTGCGCCTGCGCGAGCAGGGCAAGATCCGCTTCCTCGGCATCACGGAGGCGTTCGCCGCCGATCCGACGCACGCGACGCTCGAGCAGGCGCTCCGCGACGATGTGTGGGACGTCGTGATGGTCGGGTTCAACCTTCTGAACCAGTCGGCGCGAGCGCGGGTGTTCCCGCTGACGCGGGCGAAGGACATCGGGACGCTGATCATGTTCGCGGTCCGGCGCGCGCTGAGCCGGCCCGATCGGCTGCGGGAGCTGCTCGCGGATCTGGCGGCGCGCGGCAAGGTGTCGCCCGAGCTCGGCGACGAGGGGCTGGACCGGCTCCTGGAAGGAGACGAGGCCTCGTCGCTCCCGGACGCGGCGTACCGCTTCTGCAGGGACGAGCCCGGGGCGCACGTGATCCTGTCGGGGACGAGCAGCGTGGAGCACCTCTTGGAGAACGTGCGCTCGATCGAGGCGCCGCCGCTGTCGGCGCGGGCGCGCGAGCGCCTCATTCAGGCGTTCGCGCAGGTCGACGACGTGTCGGGGCACTGAGGGGCGCGCGCAGGCGGGAGCGCGGCGGAGGGTCACGCGACCGGCGCGGCGAGCCCGGGCGGCGCGGGGGGCGGCGCGACGTCGGCGGCGTCACGCGCGGCGTCGCTCCCGAGGAAGCGCGAGATCCGCTCGCAGAGCCGCGCGCGGAAGGCGTCGTCGGTGGGGGGCGAGTGGCGGCACCCCTCGAGCAGCTCGGTCTCGGCGCGCGGCAGGAGCTCCTTCGCGCGGGCGAGCAGCTTCGCGCCGGGGAAGCTCACGTCGTCGTCGGCGCCGAACACGAGCGCAGGCCGCGTGAACCCGGCGAGGGACGCGGGCGTGGCGAGCGGCGGCGGGCGGAAATCGAGCCGGTAGCCGCGCACGGCGTCGCCGAAGTAGGAGCACCACATGTCGTCGTGCGTGGAGAACAGCCCGGAGACGAGGCGCGCGAGGCGCTCTTCCGAGGGGAAGGCGCGGTAGAGGGCCATCGGGATCGCGATGCGGGTGAGGCCTTGCCACGCCGAGCCCGACACCAGGGCGGCCGGCACGATCAGGACGAGCCGGTCGATGCGGGCGGGCGCGACCTGGGCCATGCGCAGGGCCGCGAAGCCGCCCCAGCTCACGCCGAGGAGGTGGACGCGCGCGAGGCCGAGCGCGTCGAGGACGTCGGTGAGCCACTCGGCGTAGCCGGGTCCGTCGATCGGCAGGCGGACGTCGGCGCTCTTGACGGACTGGCCGATGACGTCGACGACGTGGACGCGGTAGTGCGCGAGGAGCGGGCCGAGCTCGGGCATGAGGTGCGCGGAGCTGGCGAGCGCGCCGTGCAGGCAGACGAGCGGCGGGGCGTTCTCGGGGCCGGCGCTGAGGACGTGCGTGGCGCCGAAGCGGGTGGAGACCTCGCGCGATCGGGTCGGGACCGGGAGCTTCTCGTGGAACCTGTCGAACCACGCCGCGATGCGCGCGCGCGCCTCTGGACTGCGGAACATGATGGATGACGTCATCGAGCCCTCCTGACGTTGGCTGCGGGGCGGAGGCCGCAGAGGTGCTGAGCGACGAGCCGATCGAGCAGGGCGATGGGCGACGGGTGCGCGCCCTGGGCCCAGGCGATCAGCGCGAAGTAGTAGAAGGAGAAGAAGGCGACGCCGAAGAGCGCGGGGTCGGCGTCGTCGGCGACCTCCCCCTGCGCGCGGGCGGCGTTGAAGAGCTCGACGACGCGGCCGTGCACGGCGGCGACCTGCTCGGTGAAGCGGGCCTGCCAGGGCGGGTCGGCGAACAGCGCGTCGCGGAGCAGCGTCTTCGAGAGGGCCGGCCGGCGGGCGTAGTACGCGAAGAAGGCGGCCCCGAGCCGGTGGAGCCGCTGCTCGAGGGAGCCGGGCTCCTCGTCGCGGACGGCCTCGGCCGCGGTGGCGGCGAGGTCGTCGAACAGCGCGGCGTGGAGCAGGTCGCGCTTGTCGGCGAAGTGGAGGAGGACCGTGCCGGCGGCCACGCCCGCGTCCGCGGCGATGGCGCGGACGTTGGCGGCCTCGAAGCCGTGGCGCTCGAAGTGGTCGCGCGCGGCCTCGAGGATCCGGGCGCGCGTCGCGTCTTTCTGGGCGTCGCGCCGACCGGATCTTTGAGTGAACGCGTTCACTGAACGAGTTCATTACATGGGACAGAGCGGTGCACAAGGGGAATCGAGCCCGAGCCCGGCACGCAACGGGGTTGAGGGCGTCCGCCACGGGGTTGAGGGCGCCCCGACCGAGGTTGAGGGCGACCCGACCGACCGAGGTTGAGGACACTTCGACCGAGGTTGAGGGGACCTACCGAGGTTGCGGGCGACCGACCGAGGTTGCGGGCGACCGACCGAGGTTGAGGCTGTTCAAGGTCGAGGGCAGGTCGTCCGACCCAGGTTGAGGGCGACCCAGGTTGAGGGCACCCGAGGTCGTACGCAGGCGGCGATCGCCGGTACGGCTCAGCCCGCCGCGGGCGCCTGCTGCGCCTGGGCGCGCGCCCGGAGGCGCTGCTTGGCGGAGGGGCCGCCGGCGTGGCGCACCGAGGCGACGGCGCGATCCATCGCGTCCTGCCAGTAGCGCGCGACGTCCTCGCGCTCGGTGAGGAGGGCGTCGATGGGCCCGTGGTCGGTCTCGATCTCGACCGCGAACCGGTCGCCGCGGGGCAGCACGCGGATGTCGCGGACCTCCCCGGCGGAGATGGCCGCCCCCAGCCGGCCCTCAGGGCGCAGGTCGATCGCGCCGGTGCGGCTCACCCAGGGGGCGACGACGAAGCGGCCCGGGCCGAACGACACGACCGGGGCGGAGCGCGCCGCGTAACGGGACGAGAACCTGGCGACGCCCAGGAAGGCGTAGCCCGCGAGCGAGAGCAGCGCGGCGGCGCTGCCGACGCCGATGGCGATACCGCTGTCGCCCGCGGAGACGCTCCGCATGACCTGGATCCAGAGCGCGAGCGCGCCGAGCAGCAGCGCGGCCCCGATGAGCGCGTTGCGGGCCGCCGAGCCGCGCGGGCCGTGGCTCGCGTGGTCCCGCAAGACGAGGAGCTCGCCCTCGCTCCGGATCGCGAACCGCGACAGCGCGGCGGCCGGCAGCGCTGGCGGTGGAGTCGGGGCAGGCTCCGGGAGGGACCGCGGCGCGATGGCGCCGGGCGGCTCGGTACCCCGCGCCGTTTCCAGCGGGACGCCCAGCGCGGCCGCGAGCGGCGCCGCCACCGCCTCGACGAGCGCCTCCGCCCGCGCGGCCTCGAGATCCTGCGCCTCGGCGACGAGCAGACGCCGCGCCGCCGTGACGCGCGCAGGCGCGGGCGCGGCGAGAGCGAGCCAGGCGGCGACGTACGTCCGCTCGCGCGCGCATGTGGGGGCGCCGCAGCATGGGCGCCGCTCCGAGATCACCTGGACGCTCACCGCGTCGCGAGGCTCGGCCGTGCCCTCCCCGGCCCCGCCGGCGCCGCCTGCCTCGGGCCGCGCGTGGCGGGCGCCCGCGAGCCTCAGCGGCGCGAGCCGGAGGACGCTCGCGCCGCGCTCGATCCGGAGCCATACGGGGTCCCGCGGCGCCGGGCCGAAGCCTGTATCCTGCTCCCGCCGCGGCGCGCCAAGCTCGGGCGCCGCCCGGAGGATCAGCGGCGCGCCGCCGCCCTCCGCCGAGAGGACACGCGCCGCCCCGGTCGGATCGCCGAGCGGATCGAGGGCGAATACGGAGCTGTCGGCCTCAAGGGAGCGGAGGGCACGCGCGACCTCCGCCTCGAACGCTGCGGTGCTCGGCTCGGGCATGGCGGGACGTTTGCCCCGGCTGCGCTGGGTTGTAAAGCGCACCCGTCCGCGCGACAACGCGGGGGGCGCGCTCTCCTACCCCGCCCGATCGCTGCCGCTCGCGCAGGGTCCGGCGCGGCCGCCGGCCCCAGAAGGCCAGCAGCGCGCCGAGCGCCGTCATCGGCAGGGCGCCGGGAGCGATCGGCGGCTGGCCAGCGCCCGAGCAGGAGCAACCGGCGTCGCCCTCGGCCTCGTCCACATTGCCGCTCTTCGGCCTGTCCCCGCTCCCCGACGCCGCGCCGCCCGCTCCGCCCGAGGCCGCCATCGCGCCCGCGCCGGAGCCGCCGCCGCCCGAGCTCGCGGCGCTCGTCCCGGCGATCGGGTAGAGGGCGCAGACCCCTTCGATGTCGTCTTCCTCGAGCGTGCGCGCCGACGTGCCGCCCGGGTAGAACCCCAGCATCGTCGCGCCGCGCACGCTCGTGTGACCCAGGCCGAGGAAGTGCCCTTCTTCGTGCGTGGCGATCGATCGCACATCGATGCAGTCTCCATCGCCCGTGTCGTTCCAGCAGAAGCCGACGTTGTTGAAGATCATGTCGGCCTCGCCGATGACGGCGTCGGCATCCCAGACCGGCATCGTGACGGCGATGACCGAGTCGGCTTGCCCGAGCTCGCCAGGCCAGCCGTCGCTGATCCAGAGGAACACGCTCTTGCCGTCGTCGAAGTCGTAGCCGTCCCCCGTGTCGCCGAGGAGCTCGGCCTCCCACGCCGTGCAACCGGGGCTCGACCAGGCCGCGAAGCCGGCCTCGATGCTGGCGGCGGCGAAGCCGGAGAGCGGCCCCGGGATCGTCCCCCCGTTGATGTGGTAGCGGGCCGGCAGCTCGCGCCAGCGGGGGACGACATCGAGATCGAGCGGCGCCCACGCGGCGGCCTCGCGGGCCCCCGCGAGCGGCGCCAGCGCGGCGGCGAGCGGGGCGACCAGGGCGAGCGCGGCCCTGAAGCCTCTCTTCATTCCCCCATCATCGGCTCATCGGTCCTGCGGGACCACCTCGAGCTCCTCGGGCGCCGCGCTCCCCTCGAGGGGCAGCGTCACCTCCACCCCCTCGTGCACCGGAAGGGTCGCCGCGACGGGCCAGGAGCGCGGCGCGCTGCCCTCGCCCGCCGCGACCTCGCGCAGCGTCACGCCGCGCGCCGGATTCACGCCGCCGTTGAAGAGGCACGCGCGCAGCCGCCCCTCGACGACCGCGGCCGAGCACGGGATGACATCGGCCGTCGCGCGCCGGATCCGGCCGAGCATCGCCTCCTCCGCGGGTGCGGCGGGCAGGAGCGACACGAGCGCGTCGCGGGCGCGCGGGTCGCGGAGCCAGGCGAGCATCATCGCCGCGTGGATGCGCACCACGCGGTAGCGCGCGCGCGTCAGCTGGAAGAAGGCGTCGGGCGACGCCACGCCGGTCTCGCCGTCGAGCATGCCCGTCACGCCCGGCTCGATCTTCACCTCCGTCCCGGGCGCCTCGACGTGCCACTTCACCGCGCGCCCCGGCCCGAGCGCGCCTTCCCAGAACAGCCCGCGCTCGGTGATGCCGGCGCGCTCGCCGCGGCGATCGCGCCGCGCGAACGTGAGCAGCACGCGGAAGTCGCTGACGGGCGCGCCGCTGTTGTTCACGACCGCGAGCTCGAAGTCGTAACGGCCGCGCGCGGGCCGCGTCGCGCCGCCGTCCCGGCCAGCGTCGCCCGGCTCTGCCCCGGCGTCGCCCTGCTCCCCGGCGGCGTCGCCCTGCCCCGCGCCGGCCTCGCTCTCCGCGTCGTCGTCCGCGCGGTCCCGCCGCAGAATCGGCGCGATCACCCCGGCGCCGTCGTCCGGCCCGGTCGATCCGAGCAGGCTGAGGATCGGCACCCCCGCCCGCCAGAGCGGCGAGTCGGCGCGATCGCAGAGGCAGTGCGGGAACGACGGCTCGGCGCGCTCCCGGACCTCGCTCGCGAGGAGCGCGGCCGTGGCTCCCCGGGTCGCCTGCCCGACGCCGCGCGCCGCCTGCCGCTCGGCCGGCGGCTGATCGCGAGGGGCCGCGAACCGCTGCACGAACGCCATCGTCGCCACGATGCCGATCACCGCGAGCGCCGCGGGCACGAGCACGCGGGCCCGGAGCGGGAGCGCGTCGATCCCCTCCTCGACGCCGCGCCTTTGTTCGCGCCCCGGCCGCTCGCCGAGCGGCGTCGGGCGGGGCGCGAACACGGGCGCAGCCGGCGAGCCGGGGGACAGGGCGGCCGCGAGCCGCTCCGACGCAAAGCCCATGCGGCTCGACATCTCCGCCACGAGCGCGTCGCGCAGGCGGTCCGAGGGCGGCCCTCCCCAGGTCGCGAGCCGCGCGACGAAGCGCAGCGCGAGCCAGGTCGCGAGCGCGACGAGGCACGCGAGCGACGCGGTCCCGAGCGGGCCGCTCGCGAGATAGTCGGGGGACAGGGCGGCCGCGAGCACGCCGAGCGGCGCCGGCGCGATCCAGCTCGCCATGCGGGCGTTGAGGCGCGCGCGGTAGGCGCTCTCCATCGCCTCCATCGCCGCCGGCGAGGTCACGCCGGGCACGCCGGGCAGATCGCCCTCGAAGCGCGCGAGGACGAAGCAGTTGTGCGGCGAGCACGCGGACGGATCGAGCGCCACGCAGAGCGCCTTGCCGCGCCGGAAGAGACCGCGGATCGCGGTGTAGGGCACCCCGAAGCGGACCGGCGCCGCCACGGCGCCCAAGGCGAACCCCTCGGCGTAGCCGGCGACCCGGACCAGCTCGACCTCGAGCTCCGCCTCGGCGCAGGTGAAGCGCACCGCGCCAACGGCATTGGCGCCCCCCTCGGCGATCGCCAGGGCAGCGACGGAGAACGCGCGAGCCAAGGTGGCCGCACCCTAACCGCGCGGGCCGGAGCGCTGCAACGGAAACCCGGACGGCCGGGAGGCCCCGTGCGCGTCGGGTGACCGTTGATCGCCCCGCGCTAGGTGCGTAAGACGTGGCGCCATGAAGCCCCTCCAAATCGTCATCGCCATCTCCTGCGCTGTCCTCCTCGGCCCGGTCGCGGGCTGCGAGGAGAAGGTCCCCGAGCCGGATCTGCCGCCGGGCAGCGCCGTGCCGGTGGTGAAGCCCGCCGAGCCGGAGCCCGCCGATCTCATCAAGGAAGACACCGTCGTGGGCACCGGCCCGGAGGCGAAGGACGGCGACAAAGTCCGCGTCCACTACACGGGGCGCCTGCTGAAGAACAACGCCGAGTTCGACTCCTCCGTCGGCCGCGAGCCGTTCGAGTTCACGCTCGGCGCGTCGGAGGTCATCAAGGGCTGGGACCAGGGCGTGGCCGGGATGAAGGTGGGCGGCAAGCGCAAGCTCACGATCCCCTCCCGCCTTGGCTACGGCGACGCGGGCAGCCCGCCGAAGATCCCGGCCAAGGCGACGCTGGTCTTCGACATCGAGCTGCTCGGCGTCGGCGACGCGGCGAAGGACGCGGCCGGGGACGACAAGGCCGGGAAGACCACGGCCGACAAGGCGGCCAAGCCCGCGGGCGACAAGGCGGCCAAGGGCGACAAGCCCGCCGCGCCGGCCGAGAAGAAGGAGGCGCCCAAGGAGGCGAAGTGAGCCGCAGGCGGCCGCGCGAAGTGAGCCGCGGGCCCCGCGCTCAGACGACGCGCGCGAGCGCCTTGAGGAAGATCTCGTAGGCCTCGAGCGGGTACTCACCCATGTGGAAGATCCGGAACAGCCGGTCCGAGAGCTTCCCCTGGGCGGCGTAGATCTCGAACACGTGCCCATCGACCGGCTCGCTGGCGAGCCGGCTCGCCATCTCGTCGTAGGTCCGCCCGGCCGGGATGTGCAGCGCCGTCCCGATCGACTGGAGCGGCATGTTCTCCCAGCGCGCGATCGTCAGCCCGAGGCGCTCGTAGCCGGGGCGCAGGATCGCGCAGCGCGACTGGTACACGGCGTGACGCCCGGCGACGCCGCCGGTGGCGGCGAGGTGATCGAGCGCCGCGATCACCTGGCAGAGGCTCATCGGATCGATCGTGTAGGGGTGCGCGCCGCCCTGCTGGGCGCGCCAGGTCTTGTGGAGCTCCAGGCTCGGGACGCGGGCGGGGATCCGCTCCATCTCGGCGAGCAGGTCCTTCCGGACCAGCGCCACCGTCAGGTTCGGGTGGCTGTGCAGGCCCTTGTTGCACGAGCCCATGACGGCGGCGATGCCTGAGCCCTCGAGGGCCAGCGGCTCGACGAAGAGCGCGCTGATGCCGTCGACGAGGAGCTTCTTGCCGTACTTCCGGGCAAGCGCGCCCACCTCGGGCAAGGGGTTCAACGTGCACGTCGACGTGCCCCCGTAGACCATGGCCACCGCGTCGACCTCGTCCGCCGCCAGGGTGGCCTCGATCTTCGCGAGGTCCGGCCTCTCGCCGTAGGGCAGGCACATGTCGACAACCGGCTGGCCGAGCGTGGCGGCGTACTCGAAGATCCGGTCGCCGTAGGCGCCGTTCCGGACGACGAGGAGCCGCTCGTCGCGCCGCAAGCAGGAGCCGAGCACGGCGGCCATGGAGGTCGATCCCGAGCCCGTGAGGAGGATGGCCTCGTAGCTGGGCGCGCCGAGGGCCTCGACGATGCCGTGCCGTGCCCGGTCGAGCAGCGGCCGGAGCCGGGGGCCACGCGGGACGATCGGGCTCTCCCCGTAGGTGCGGGAGACCTGGTTCACCGCGTCCGGCAGGTGGAAGACCGCGGGCGTGAGCGAGACGACGCGTGGCGTTTCGGCGGCGATCATGCCGCGAGATCTAGCCCGGAACGCGCGCGGGACGCAGCGGAGATTGCGCTACGCCCAGCGGAGCTGGCGCAGATCGTCCCAGACATCGCGCGCGGAGTGGTAGCGGTAGGCGTCGCGGCGGCGCAGCAGCTTGGCGATCACCTGGCTGAGCGGCGTGCCGAGCGCCTCTGCCTTCTGCCGGGGGGTGCCCTCGGCGATCTGCCGCGTGATCTCCTCGTAGGCGACGTTCACGTCGATGGCCGGTTGCCCGGTGTGCATCTGGTACATGAGCAGGCCGAGCTGGTAGAGGTCGCTCTGCGTCGTCGTGTAGCCCGCCGTCACGAGCTCTGGCACGAGGATCTTCGGGTTCGCGACCTGCGGGCGGAACCAGCGGGTGACGCCGTCGAGCTGGTGCGCCACGCCGAAGTCGGTGAGCTTGACGAGCGGCCTGTGGTCGAGCTGCGAGATGAGCACGTTGCCCGCGTGCAGGTCGGCGTGCACGACGCCGTTGTCGTGCAGGTACTGCAGCGTCATCAGCAGCTGGCGCGCGAGCTCCAGGAGCAGCGGCGGCTGGAACGGGGCGCCGAGCAGCGCCCGGAGGCTCGTGTCGCACCGCTCGAGCGCCAGGTAGAACAGGTAATTCACCTCGAACGCGTCGTGGATGTAGACGATGTTCGGGTGGCGGAAGCTCTCCAGGCGGAGCATCTCGCGCGACCACTCTTCCTTGACGACCTGGTAGGGCTTGTTCGCCGGCCGCAGCATCTTCAGGGCGTACACCTGATCGAACGGCCCGCTGCACTCGTACACCGAGCCATACTGCCCGTCGCCGATGAGCGCCCCGATCACGTACGTCCCCCGGGTGGAGGTCAGCGCTGAGCCCGGCACCGGAAACGGGATCAGGAAACTGCCAGTGGAGGACCAGGTCACGGCGAGCCCATCGTAACCGAAAACGCCGACGCCCGTTCACCCCGCCGCGCGCGGCCCGCGTTCGCGGCGCAGGGGGCGCCCCTGTCCCTCCGCACGCGGCGCGCCGAGGGCGGCCGGCCGCTCATGAAGCGGCGAGCTTCCGCACGATCTCCGCGGCCTCGGCCTGATCGAGCTCGAGCGCCGCGGCGACGTCGAGCAAGAGCTCGCGCTCGCTGCTCCTGACGATCCCGTCAGCGACCACGACCTGAGCGGCCAGGAAGAAGGCGACCTTCCGGGCCTGCGGGCTGGCCAGCCGTTCCTTGAGCGACGCGAGCCGGGCCGCCCGGCCCTCCTTGTGGAGCTGCTCCACCACGGTCTGGAGGAGCGTGTCCATGGTGCTCTGCGGGATCCGTCGATCCGTGAGCGACTCTACGCTCCGGGCGAAATGGATCCTCTCCTCCGGGCTGAACTCGCCGTCGGCGAACGCCGCGAGGAACATCAGCTCGACGAGCGCCTCGAGGTTCGGCTCATCAAGCGTTTGCAGCGGAGGAGGGCTCATCTGGGGCATCGTCTCCGTGTACACCGAGGCCCGGCGCGGGACCAGCCCTGGAGCGCCCCCCTTACCCCGCGCGCCCGGGGCAAACGTGCGCGCCCGGGGCAAACGCGGCGGGGTTGAATGTGCCCGAGGGGCGGCATTGGGAGAGCGCTCCCTGTGTGTCATGAGTTCGAGCATGCACGTGCGCGAACTCGCCCAGTCGCTCCTCGGCGCGCTCTTCCTCTGCGGCTGCAGCGGCGCGACCGCGGCGCGGCGCCCTGCCGATCCGGGCCGACCTGCCCCCGAGGGGCGCGCGGCGACGCCGCGAGCCGCGGCGAGCGCCGAGGCGGCCCCGCCGCCGCTGCGGCTGCCCTGTGAGGCGGACGATCTCGTCGGCTGTACGAACGGCTGCGCCGACCACCAGATCGAGGACTGCGTGACGCTGGGATCGATGTACCTGGGCGGAGCGATCGTCTCGATCGACGTGGAGCGAGCGATGACGCTGTTCGAGAAGGCGTGCGCGGAGGGGAGCGCGCGCGGCTGCTTGCGGCTCGGGGACGCCTACCACGATCGGCTCGCGCGCGCAGACGGCGCCGGCGGGGCGAGCGAGGCGGACGAGGCGGCGCTCTACTGGCACGCGCGCGCATGCCACGCGGGCGCGAACCTCGGATGCCTCGCGGCAGGCAGGGCCTACCTTCACGGCCAGGGCGCGAGCGCCGATCCCGGGCGCGCGGCCGCGCTGTTCCAGCGCGTCTGCGAGCGCGGGAACGCCCCCGCCTGCGTCGAGCTCGGACATCTGCACGCGGAGGGCGAGGGCGTGAAGCGCGACGACCGGAAGGCGGTCGAGCTGTTCACGAAGGCGTGCAAGCTGGGCCTCGACGAGGGGTGCCTGCGGGCGAGCCGGTCCGGCGACGTCCTCCCGCCGCGCGACTGACGCGCCCTCGACCGCCGCTCTTCGCCGTCAGTCGGTCCGGCGGCGCTGGGCGATGTCCAGCGCCGCCGTGATCATCGCGGTGAGCTGTGTGTCCGACACGTTCTCGGAGGGGAGCACCACGAGCTCGGCGCCGATGCGCCGCGACAGCTCCATGAACCCTTCCGGATCGAACGCCCGCACGTCCTGCGTCATCACGATGGCCAGCGGGTTCAGCCATGCCGCGCTGCCGCGCAGCGACACGAGATCGCACGCGAGCAGGTCGGCGCCTTCGACGAAGACCAGCCGTCGGCAACGCTCCGCAAGCTGCTCGCTGGCGCTCACGATGAGCACCACCGAGGCCGATGCCGTCCGCTTGCTGCGCCCCGCTGGGCGCGTCGGTAGTTCTCGCGTGCTCATGAAGCCCAGGTCAGCGAGCGAGCAGCGGGCGCCCGTATGGGACGGGCCCGGCGCCCGGCGCCCGAGCCCGCGCCTCGTCGGCGAGGGCGAGATCCATGACGAAGGAGCCGAACGGCAACCGGAAATCCCGGTCGTTCGGTCTGGTCGCGTAGAAGGCGAGCAGCGAGAGCACGCTCCCGATCTGCGCCGCGGCCGGATCGCCCTCGCACGCGTTGAAGCGGTCGGCGAGCGTGCACAGCTGCCGGAAGAGCGGACCGCCCGGGTGCGGGCCGGCGCTGCACATGGCGAACGTGCCGCTGCCTCGATATCCGAGCTTCCGGCGCTTCCTGGCGGGGGTACGGGACGGAGGTACCATCGTCATGATTGCTGCCCAAGTCGCCTGTGAGGGGTGAATCGCCCCACGCCGGGGCTGACCTGCCGCGGGACGCTCTCCAACCAGTAATAGAGCAGCCCGAAGAGAGTCAATCGGAGAGGACGCCGCGGGCCGGGCAAGCGTGAAATTCTGCGGAATGGTCACCCGTCCGGGCAGCGCGTGGGTATACGTCATCGCATGAAGGCAGTCGTGCTTGCCGGCGGCAAAGGCTCCCGGCTCCGCCCCTACACCGCCCTTATCCCGAAGCCGCTCATGCCGATCGGGGATCACACGATCGTCGAGATCCTCCTCCGGCAGCTGGCGCGAGCGGGGGTCACCGACGTCGTGATGTGCGTCGGCCACCAGGCCGCGCTCATCGAGGCGGTCGTCGGCGAGGGGAGCCGATACGGGCTGCGCATCGCCTACCAGCGCGAGGACACGCCGCTCGGGACCGTGGGTCCGCTCCGGGTCATCGAGCGGGACCTGCCGGAGCGCTTCCTCGTGATGAACGGCGACATCCTCAGCGATCTCGACTTCACCGCGCTCCACCGGACGGGCGAGTCGACCGGATCGCCGCTCACCGTCGCCGTCTGCGAGCGCGCCTCGAAGATCGACCTGGGGGTGCTCGACCTCGGCGCCGACGGGCGCGTCGTCAGCTTCCGCGAGAAGCCGACGTACACGTTCTGGGTCAGCATGGGCATCTACGCGATGAGCCGCGGCGTGCTGCGCTTCATCCCCGAGGGCCGGCCGTTCGGGTTCGACGACCTGATGCACGCGCTGCTCGGCGCCGGCGAGCCGGTGGCCACCTTCCCCTTCCGGGGCCACTGGCTCGACATCGGAAGGAGCGACGACTTCGCCGAAGCGCAGGACGAGTTCGAGAAGAACCGGCAGCGGTACCTACCGGAGTGACGCGGCGAGCGCCTCGCACACGGCGTCGACGTCGGCGTCGGCCATGCGCGGGTGGAGCGGCAGCGTGAGCTCGCGGCCCGCGATCGCGTCCGTCCGCGAGAGCCCCTCCTTGCGCACCCGGTCGGAGGCGCCGTGGTGCGAGAAGCGGTGGATCGGCGTGTAGTGCACGCTCGTCTGGACCCCGCGCGCCTTCATGGCCTCCATCACGGCCTCGCGCGAGGTGCCCTCGGGCAGGAGCACCGGCATGAGGTGGTGCGCGCTCTCCCCCAGCCCGCGCGCGTAGAAGTCGCGGTACGGCAGCCCGAGGCCCCGCACCCCGGCGAGGCGTTCGTGGTAGCGCGCCGCGAGCGCGCGCCGACGCGCGTTGCCCGCCGCGAGCCGGCCGAGCTGCACGAGGCCGATGGCGCTGCGGATCTCGTCGATGCGGTAGTTCATGCCCGCGTCCACGACGTCATAGGTGAACGCGTGCCCCTTGTGCCGATCGAGGGTGAGCGTCGTCATCCCGTGCGCGCGGAGGAGCCGCATGCGCGCGTGGAGCTCGTCGTCCCTCGCGATCACGGCGCCCCCCTCGCCGACCGCGAGGTTCTTGTTCGAGAAGAAGCTCAGGCAGCCGACGTCCCCCAGCGTCCCGAGCGCCCTGCCCCGGTAGCTCGCGAGCGGCGCGTGCGCCGCGTCCTCGACCACCGCGAGCCCCCGCTCGGCCGCGATCGCGCAGATCGCGTCCATGTCGCAAGGGTAGCCGGCGTAATGGACGACCGCGATCGCCCGCGTCCTCGGGGTGATCTTGCGGACGATGTCGGCGGGATCGATGCTGAGGTCGTCGCCGCCGACGATGTCGGCGAGCACCACGTTGGCCCCGCACAGGAGCGCGGCGTTGGCGGTCGCCACGAACGTGAGGCTCGGGCAGATCACCTCGTCGCCGGGGCCCACGGAGAGCGCGGTGTACGCGAGGTGCAGCGCGGCGGTGCAGTTCGTCACGGCGAGCACCCTCGGGGTGCCGAGCGCCTCGCCGAGCTCCCGCTCGAACTGCGCCGTCCGCTCCCCCATCGTCAACCAGCCCGACGCGACGACCTGCCGCGCGGCCTCGGCTTCTTCAGGCCCGAACGAGAGATCGCTGAGAGGTATCTTCCACATGGCCTTCCATCCATCCAGCCGGCGCCTCGCGGAGAGGGCGCGCGAGGCGCCGGCCCCCGGCCGCGCGGCGGCGCGCGTCAGATCGCGTACTCGCGCGGCCGGTAATCGGTGAGGTGACGCTCGACATAGGCGTACGTCCGCGCGAGCCCCTCCTCGAGCGGCACGCGGGGCGCGTAGCCGACGAGCTCCGCGGCGCGACGGAAATCGGCGAGCAGCACCATGACCTCGCTCGCGTCGGGGCGCACCCGGGCCTCGTCCGTCACGAGCTCCGCGCGCTTGCCCGTCACCTCGAAGATGAGGCGGACCAGATCGCCGATGGAGATGGCGCGCCCGCTCCCGACGTTGAGCGTCTGCCCCACGGCCCGCGCGCTCGATCCGACGAGGAGGAAGCCGGCGACGGTGTCGGCCACGAAGTTGAGGTCCCGCACCGGCGCGGTGCTGCCGATGCGGAGCGCGGCGCTGCCGGCGGCGAGCTGCTGCATCACGCTCGGGATGATCGCGCGCGACGACTGCCGCGGGCCGTAGGTGTTGAACGGCCGGATGGTCGCCACCTCGAGGCCGAACGAGAGGTGATAGCTCTCGGCGAGCTTGTCGGCGCCGATCTTCGTGGCCGAGTACGGGGACTGGCCGGTCAGGGGGTGCGCCTCGTCGATCGGCGTGTAGCGCGCGGTGCCGTAGGTCTCGCTCGTCGACGTGTGGACGACGCGCGCGCCGTGCTCGCGCGCCGCCTCGAGGACGTTCAGCGTGCCCTGCACGTTGGTCGCCACGTACTGCTGCGGGGCCACGTACGAGTACGGGATCCCGATCAGGGCCGCGAGGTGGAACACGACGTCGGCGCCGCGCACGAGCGACCGGACCGCGCCCGCGTCCTCCACGTTGCCGGGGACGACCTCGACCTGCGCGAGGACGTCCTCGGGGAGCCGGTCGAGGTGCCCGCGCCGCGAGCCCGAGGTGTACCGGACGAGCGCCCTCACGCGCGCGCCCTCCCGGACCAGCGCCTCGACGAGGTGGCTGCCGATGAACCCGCCGGCGCCGGTCACCACGACGCGCTTGCCGCGATAGAAGCCTTCGCTCACGGCCGCGTCCGTGGCCCCTGCGGGTTCGCGCGTCAAGCGCGTACCGAGGCGGCGCGCCCGTTTGCGCCCGGCAGCGCACTCCCGCGCGCGGCGCTGGCCGGCGCGCGCCGCGCTCGGCCAGCGCCGCCGCGCAGCGGCCCGCGGGGCTCGCTGGCGGACGGCGTGGCGGGGATCACTGGATCTGGATCTGGTCGGTGGGCGTGTTGCCCGCCCCCTCCGGCGTGCCGATCTCGCGGTGCACGCAGAGCCCCTGTTTGCAGTAGGAGTCCGGCGGGGCCTTGCAGTCCACCTTGGGCTCCTCGCACTTGCCCGTCTTGTAGCTCTCCGAGAGGGGCTTGATCTTGTCGAAGGTCGCGTTGCTGATGGGCTTCGCACAGCCCGGCCACTCGCTCTGACGGCAGTCGGCGTCCGTGTTGCAGTGCTGCGCCTTGTTCACCATCTCGAAGGCGTCGCCGCGGACTTTGTCGCACTCCTTGGGATCCATCTTGCTCTCGCAACCGGCGACCAGCGCGAGCAGGAGGAAGCTCGCGGTCATGCGGAGCGAGGTCCGAGGTCGGAAGGAGGCCGATCCAGGCCGCCCGCGTCGACGAGCACACGTGATCATTCAGGTTCTCCCGGTCAAGGCCGCCCTTCCGCGCCGGAGGGGCAGCGGCCTGCGCCGGGCCCTTCGTATCACGGCTGGATCCGGGCGCGCAGCTGGCGTAGCCCGTCGGCATGGAACGTCCTCGAGAAGGCTCCGGGATCAGCGGCTCCCCGCACGGCGGATCCGGCATCCGTGTTCGCAGCTCCCTCCGGGTGCTCAGCCTGAACATCTGGAACCGCCACGACCCGTGGGAGGCGCGCCTCGAGCTCATCCGGGAGGGTCTCCGCGAGCTCGATCCCGACGTGGTCGGCCTCCAGGAGGTGCTGTCGTACGAGGGTCGATCGCTGGCCGACGGCATTGCGGACGGGCTCGGCTACGAGGTCGCGTTCGGCGCCGCGCACGACCTCGGCGGCGGCGTGCTCTTCGGCAACGCCGTGCTGTCGCGCTGGCCGATCGCGCGGAGCCAGGCGTTCCCCCTGCCCACGGGTGAGACCGACGAGAAGCGCTCGATCCTGCTCGCCGAGCTCGGGTCGCCCCACGGCGCGATCCCGTTCTTCGTCACCCACCTCAACTGGAAGTTCCACCACGGCGCCGTGCGCGAGGCGCAGGTCGCGGCCGTGGCCGACATCGTCATGCGCGAGGCGCCCATGGAGGGCCTGCCGCCCATCGTCGCCGGCGACTTCAACGCGCAGCCCGAGGCCACGGAGATCCGGTTCATGAAGGGGCTGCACGCCCTGAACCAGAAGAGCGTTTACTTCGCCGACACCTTCGACCAGACGGGCAAGGGCCCCGGATTCACCTTCGATCCCGTGCGGAACCCGTTCGCGGCCATCACGAACGAGTACCCGCGCCGCATCGATTACGTCTTCGTCCGCGGCCCGGACGCGCAGGGGCGAGGCAAGCCGCTCTCGTCGAGGGTCGTCTTCGAGGAGATCCGCAACGGCGTCGCCGCTTCGGATCATTACGGGGTTCTCTCGGAGATCTCGATGTAAAGCGGGGCCGGCGCCCCTGGAGGGGCGTGCGCTCCGGCACGTTGCCCGGGGATGCCCTGTTCACGTGTACACTGGCGGCATGTCGTCCCCTCGAGCACCGGGCGACGGACCGCCGAGTCCGCCCGACGCGCCTGGTGAGAGCTCGGCTCCTCCGCCTGCTGGCGCGGTCCGCGTCGGTCCGGTCGTGCCGGACGCCCTGTCGCTCATCGGCGGCACGCCGCTCGTCCGCCTTGCCCGGGTCTCGCCCGAGGGCGGAGGCGTCGTCTACGGCAAGCTCGAGTCGATGAACCCGGGCGGCAGCGTCAAGGACAGGGCGGCGCTCGGCATGGTGCTCTGCGCCGAGCGCGAAGGGATCCTCAGGAGAGGGTCGACCATCGTCGAGGCGACGAGCGGCAACACGGGGATCAGCCTCGCGATGATCGCCGCCGTGCGCGGCTACCGCTGCGTGGTGGTCATGCCCGAGGACATGAGCGTCGAGCGCCGGCACGTCCTCCGCGCGTACGGCGCCGAGATCGTCCTCACGCCCGAGGGCCAGGGCATGGCCGGCGCGGTCGCCCGCGCGATCGAGATCTGCGAGGCGACCCCCGGCGGGTGGATGAGCCAGCAGTTCCAGAACCCGGCGAACCCCGGCGCCCACGCGCGCGCCACCGGCCTCGAGATCCTCGCGCAGACCGGCGGCGACATCGCAGCCTTCGTCGTCGGCGTGGGCACCGGCGGCACGCTGACCGGCTGCGGGCGCGTGCTCCGGGATCAGCTCGGCGGCGCGGTCCGCATCTGCGCCGTCGAGCCGACGAAGAGCGCCGTGCTCTCCGGGCGAGGCCCCGGCCCCCACGGCATCCAGGGCCTCGGCCCCGGCTTCGTCCCGGCGATCCTCGAGCGGTCGCTCATCGACGAGATCCTGACGGTGACCGAAGCGGGCGCCTCGCGCATGGCGCGGCGGCTCGCCCGCGAGGAGGGGCTCCTCGTCGGGCCGAGCTCCGGCGCCAACGTCCACGCGGCCGTGGAGATCGCGCGCAGGGTGCGCGGGACGATCGTGACCGTGCTGCCCGACTCGGGAGAGCGCTACCTGCTCTGAGCGATAGCCGGAGGCGGCGAGCGCAGCGCGCGCCATCCGCCGGGCGCGGCTCAGGGCGACGGCCGTCCGTCACGACGGGGCGCTCGGCCTTCTGCGTCGATGGAGCGGCGGTGCGCCGCTGCCGCGAGGCGCGCCTGCGCGCCGTGCGCCACGTCGTGGAGGACCCGCTCGACCACCGGCTCATGGATCGCGATCAGCCGCGCCGGGGCCACCCCAAGGACCAGGGTGAGCGCGACCAGCGCGAGCAGGAACGCTCGCTCCCGGAGCACGAGCGCCTCCAGCGCGGCGCCCTTCAGGTGGCGCCGGAGCGGCCCCAGGAAGGTCCGCTGGAACGCCCGGAACAGCGTGATCCCGTTGAGCGCCGCCGCCGTCAGCGCCAGCACCGCGAGCACGGGATGGGCGTGCAAGATTCCATGCAGGAGCAGGTCCTCGCTCACGAACGAGAGCGCCCCCGGCATCCCGATCATGGCGCACGCGAGCAGGAAGAAAAAGGCGGCCATGCGGGGCGTCCGGGCAACGAGGCCGCCGAGCTCCCGCGTGTCCGCCGTGCCGGCGCGCGCCTCGATCGCGCCGACGACCATCGTGAGCCCCGTGATCGCGATCGACAAGGCGACGCTCTGCAGGAGGGCGCCGCTCACGCTCTGCGGGCTCAGCGAGGCGACCCCCAGGAGCACGAGCCCCTTCTGGCTCGCCACGAGGTAGCCGAGCAGCCGGCGCAGATCGGTCTGGACCAGCGCGAGCACCGCGCCGTGCAGCGCGCTGATCAGGCCGAGCACGGCGAGGATCGGCATGCCGTCGGCGGAGCCCACGGGCAGGAGCGTCACCCCCACGCGAACAAGCACGCAGACGCCGACCTGCATCTGGGCGAGCAGGATGGTCACGCCGAGCGGCCCCCGCTCCAGCAGCACCGGCAGCCAGCCGTGGAACGGCACGGCGGCCATGCGCATCAGCACGGCGATGCCGACGAGCGCGAACAGCGGCGACTGCCATGCTTCGGGGACGCCGACGCGGGCGATCTCCTCGACGTCGAACGGCAGGGCGGCGCCCTGGCGCGCGGCGAGCACGGCGATGGCGCCGATCGCCACGACGAGCGGCGCCGTGCCCCCCAGCAGGAAGATGCGGCAAGTGCGCCGGAGGAGCGGGTCCTGGGCGCCCTTCCTGGCGACCAGGCGATCCACCGGCACGAGGGCGGCGACCCACGCGGCCGCGAGCACCGCGAGATCGACCGCGCAGAACACGCCGAGGATGGCGCTGCCGGTGGCGAGCAGCGCGGCGGCGCTGGGCGGATCGATCGCGGCGCGCGGGCTCGCGGCGAGCAGGGCGAGCAGGACGAAGCCGAGCAGCGGGAGCAACGTGATGGTGAAGCCGTCGAGGCCGAGGCGGAGGCGCGCTCCGAGGAGCGGCAAGGTGGGCCCCCCGGCGGTGAGCGCGACGCCGGCGTGGGAGAGCGCGAGCGGCAGCAGCGAGAGGAGCAGGGTGAGCGCCGCGCCGATGAGGGCGACGCGGCGCGCGCGCTCGTCGCTGCGCGCCCGGGCGGCGAACAGCGCCGCGATCGCGGGCGTGAGGACGAGCGTCCCGAGGAGCGGAAAGGCGTTCACGTGCGAGCCCTCTTCGTATCGCGCGCGCGGGGCTGGAAAGCCGCCGCGATCTCTGTCTCTTCGCGCGCGCCCTCGTCGCCGGGCGCCGCGGGGGCGCGCTCAGGCCAGCCGCTCAGCGCCGCCACCCAGCGGCGCTCGCTCCGGTCGAGCAGGCGCCCGAGGCGCATCAGCGGCGCGGCGACCAGCCGCTCCTGCAGCCCCTCGAGGTGGAACCGGTCGAGCGACAGCCAGTACGCGCGCCGCACGAGCGCCGCCGGCAGGAGCCGGCCAGCGAGCCCGAGGTGCGGCAGCGGCTCACCGGCGTGCGCGGCCCGGATGTCCTGCGCGTCGCGGAGCGCCGAGGGGGCGCGCAGCAGCTGGAGGCAGCGCAGGCAGGCGTGGGCGAACAGGTGGACGAGCGCGAGCCAGTAGAGCCCGAGCCCGATCTCCACGAACATGAGCCCCACCTGCGTCATCGTCGCGTGCGCGAGCGCGCCCTTCACGTCCGCCTGCACGCGCCCCACCATCGTGCCGTAGACGGCCGTCGCCGCCCCGACGCAGGTGATCACCACGCTCGCGGCGAGCGAGCGCTGGAGCAGCGGGGCCACGCGGAGCATGAGGTACACCCCGGCGTGCACCGAGATGGCGCCGTAGAAGAGCGCGCTCGATGGCGTCGGCCCCTCCATGGCCCGCGGCAGCCAGCTGCCCAGAGGAAACTGCGCGCTCTTGCCCATCGCGGCGAGGAACAGGCACAGCGCGAGCGCCGTCGCCGCGCCGGGCCCGAGCGACGCGGCGGTCCCGGGCCAGGGCGAGCCGCCGAACACCTCGCCCCACTGCGAGGAGCGGGCGACGTCGTGCATGAGCACCGCGCCCCCGAGCAACCCGACGTCGCAGAGCCGGTAGGTGATGTACACCCGCACCGCGGCCCGCGGCGGCGCCTCGCGCTCGTGGAAGAAGGCCACGAGCAGCACGCTCGTCGCGCCGACGAGCTCCCAGCCGGCGAAGAGGAGGTCGACGGTGCCCGCCGACACGAGCCCCAGCATCCCCGTCGAGAACAGCGCGAGGAGCAGGAAGAAGCGCGCGAAGCCCGGCTCGCGGTGCAGGTACGCCACCGAGAACCTGCCGACCAGGAGCGCGATCAGCGAGACGAGGAGCATCATCGTCGCCGACAGCCGATCGACGAGCAGGACGACCTCGAACGCATAATCGCCGAGCTCGAACCAGTGGCCGAGCGCCACCGGGACGAACGCGTAGGGCGCCGCGACGGCCGAGAGCCATATCGCCAGCGAGGCGGCGAGCGAGAGCGCGAGCGTGGAGAGCACGACGCGCGACACGACGCGCTCGCTCGGCGTGCGAAGGAGCAGCAGGTAGGCGCCGAGCGCGGCGAACGCCGCCGCCGGAGAGAGCACGGCGAGCGCGGCGAGCTTGCCGAGGAGCACATCAGACAGCATGGTCGACGACCTCACGTGGCCGCGTGGACGCGGCTCGAATGAGCGCAGGCGGAACGAAGCCGGACCTCCCGGCGTACCAGTCGGCGGAGCGCTGGACCGCGGGCAAGGGTTGATCCGGTGGAGAGAACGGCGCGAAGCCGTCGCCCGTGAAGCACGCGATCCGGCGCGTCGCCGGATCGACGCAGGCGAGCTGGATCCAGCCGTTGCCGATGAGCTCGCGGAGGGCCGGCTGCCGCGCGTAGAGCGCGGCGGCCGTGTCCGTGCTCGCCTCGACGACGACGAGCAGGCGCACCGGCTCGTGGATCTCGATCATCTGCCTCGGCAGCCCGGTGCGCAGGTCGCTCAGCGATCCCTCCATGACCCCGAGCAGCGAGGCGAGGTTGTGAGGGAGCTTGGTGCCGGCGCCGTAACGGCGGTTGTCGACGCAGGAGAAGTAGTACTCGAGGTTGATCCCTGCCCCGACCGGGCCGACCGCGAGCAGGATGCGCTCGAGGATCGCTCCGCCCTGGTCCTGGGTCGGGTCGTACGAGACGAGGAACGCCCTGCGGTCGAGGAACAGCCCGCGGGTGAGCGAGCGGCGGCCGACGACGCAGACCGCGTTGGTCACGTGCCCCAGCTCGGGCCGCGCCTCGCTGAGATCCGCGGCGCGCGCCTCGACATGCGCCAGCGCCCGCGCGGCGTCGCCGTCGCGCGGCGCCGACGCGAACCTCCGGCAGCGCTCGTGCGCGTGCTGCTGGCGCGCGGCGTCGAGCGCTCCGACCAGCGCCGAGAGCTCGCCGCGGTGGGACGCCGGCACGAGGTGCTGATCGTAGAGGACGATCTCGTCCGTCGTCGTGTTGTTCATGCCGCCGAGGAAGAAGGTCCCGCCCGGGATGTCGATCCCGCGCGCGGCGAGCAGCACGCGGACCTCGGGATCGTTCGCCATGGCCGCGAACAGCCGCGCGTTCGGGCCGCCGTGGCGGCCGCCGCACGCGCCGCAGTCGTACGCCGACTGGTGCGGGTTGTTCACGCTGGTCGCCCCGTGGCCGAGCACGACCACGATCGGCGCGAAGCCGCGCGTGAGCCCCATGTTCTCCAGCGTGGCGGCCACGCGGGCCGCCTTGGCCGCGGAGGTGAACGGCTGCCCCTCGCCGCCCGCGGCGGAGCCCTCGTCATGCGGGCTGTGGAGCCGCGTCGGCACCGGCGGGAGCAGGCGCCGCTCGAGGGCGCGGCGCAGCCGCGCCACGGTCCGCGGAAAGAGGGTGCGCCCCACGAGCGGGACGGTGGACAGGAGGCCCAGGGTCGGTGTGAGCAGCACGCCGCGCGCCATGGTGCGGGTACCGCGCCCCAGCGCGTGCAGGAGCCGCGCCCAGCGCTTGCGGCGAGCCCTTCGGCGCCAGCCCGCCTCCTCCTCGTGCGGCCGCTCGACGATCTCGTGCGCCGGCTCCACGCCGACCGGGCAGAGGCTCACGTGGCCGGCGTCGTCGAGCCCGCGGTAGCGGATCGGCACGCCGAAGAACCCGGCCACGCCGAAGGTCTCGTGCCGCGGCGAAAGCTCCTCGAAATGCCTCCGGAGGCCCTCGCAGCGGTCGTCGATGCAGAACGCGACCTGGAAGCGGGGCGCCTCGACGGAGCGCTCCTCCTCCGGGCGGCGGAGGTTCGCGGCGATCCCGTGCAGCACCTCGGTACGGTGGTGGTGCTCGTAGGCCTCATGCAGGACGCGGCGCCGCGCGATCTCGTCGAACGCCTCGAGCGCCTCGAGCGCCCAGACGCGCTCCGCCTTGGATAGCGGCTCGATCTCGGCGGCCGAGAGGCCGGCGAGCTGAGCGAGCTGGAACAGACGGAACGGCCGAGCATGGTCGGGCGAGCTCGACGGCGGCGCAGGTGCCCGCGCGGCGCGCCGGGCATGCTCGACGAGGCCGGCGAGCGGTCCTCGGTACCCCAGCCGCCGGCGCGCGACGTCGCGCAGCGCGTACCGGGCGAGCGTCAGGCGCACGGCGAGGTACTCGACCAACGACACGGGCGGCGATCCCGGAGGCCGGTCGCTCGGCGTGTGCTCGAGGCGGTGGATCATGCCGGCCCAGCCCGGCAGCTCGAGCAGCACGCGTGTCACGTACACGTCCCAGTGATCCTCGGCGACGGAGAGCTCCTCGAGGGCGCGGGCGGCGATCGCGGGCGGCGACAGCGCCTCCGCGTCGAACCGGCGGAGCTCCGCGTCGAGCCCGACGAAGGCCGGGGCGGCCAGCCGGGAGCCCTCGAGCGCCATGTCGCGAAAGCAGCGCCAGAGCCCCTTCGCTCGATCGGGCATCGTCCAGTGTGCAATGCCCTCGTCGAGGTAGGCGCCGAGGAACCGGATCATGAGCGGATCGATGAGCTCGGCCGGATCCTCGCCAGCCAGCTCGACCAGCAGATCGCGGTGCGACCGGTCTGCGCCCACGCGCTCGACGAGCGGCGGATCCATGGGCGGGGCGGGCGGCAGCGGCACGGCGCGGCACGCGTCCCAGAGCGCGAGGGCGGCGCGCGACTCCGGATCGCGGCCCCCCCGGTCGCGGACGCGCGCCGCGATCTCCTGGCGCGCCTCGAGCCAGCGCTCCGTGCTCTGGACGATGCGCCGGCGCCGCTCGTCGGGGACGTCGGCCCGGAGCCTGCGCGTCTCCCCGGCCTCGGAGATACGCCACAGCAGGCCCGCTGCCGTCTCGGCGTCGATCGGATGGCGCAGCGCGAGCCGCTCGATCTCGTGCCGGGACAGCGGGCCCCGGCGCTCGTCCGGCTGCGCGGCGAACCGCCCCGCGAGCGCGGCCTCGAGGTCCTCGTCGCCGATCCGACCCGACGCGATGTGCGCGCGGTAGTCTGCCTCGGAGAGATACGGCTCGGCCTCGAAGATGGCGCTCGCCGCGGCGAGCGCGTCATGGAACGGCAGGTGCTGGAACGCGTGCAACGTGTTGTGGTGGACGAATACGCCGATCGGCCCCTGCGCCGGCAGGAGGTGTCCGGCGTGCTCGACCACGTCGCGCAGGTGCTTCTGCCGGGCGGCGCTCGCGCGAAGATCTTGAGAGAGCTCGCTGTTCATGGGGTTCCCGAGTGGCGGTTGTTCCTGGAGAGCCCCACGCGCGCATCCCCCTTTCGCGCCATGGTGTCTCGACTCGATTCAGCGCTCGGCGACGGGGCTGATGACAGGCCGCTTCCTCGCCGAGAGCGGGTGGGATGACATCTGGAAATGATCGCCGAGGCCGGCGAGGGTCAACTTCCGCCCATTTCGTTCCATCACGCCCTGGAGCTCATGCAGGTTGGACATGACCGTGTGATCGACCAGGCGGGCATTCGCGAAGTCGATCTCGATGTTCGAGACGTGCGCGTGGTTCTCGATCTTCCGCTGGATGCTGAGGTAATTGCTGAAGATGGCGGCGTGCTTGACGCGCAGCACGACCCGCCCCTCCTCGACGCGCTCGTCCACCTCGGAGCGGAAGAGGACGCGCAGGGGCGCGCCGTTCGTCAGGTGGATGAGCAGCTTCACGGCGATGCCGGCCGCGACGCCGACGAGCAGATCGGAGACGATGCACATTGCAGCCGTGGTGGCGAAGATGACGAGCTGCTCCCTGCCGATGCGGAGCGTCTTCGCGAACTCCTTGGGCGACGCGAGGCGGGTGCCCGTGAAGGTGAGCATGGCGGCGAGCGCGGCGAGGGGGATCCGGTGGATGAGGCCCGGCGCGAAGGCCACGAAGAGGAGGAGGAAGGTCCCGTGAAAGAAGTTGGACAGCCGGCTCTTCGCGCCGTAGCCGATGTTCGCGGAGCTGCGAACGATCTCGGAGATCATCGGCAGCCCGCCGAGCAGGCCCGCGATGAGGTTGCCCACGCCCGTGGCCAGCAGATCCTTGTCGAGGTCGGAGCGGCTCTTCGCGGGATCGAGCGCGTCGACGGCCTTCGCGGACAGGAGCGACTCGATGCTGCCCACCAGCGAGAACATGACGATATACTTGATGGACGCGGGCGTGCCGACGTGGCTGAAGTCCGGGAAGACGATCGCCTGGATGAGGTTGCCCGGCAGGTTGACGAGGAAGCTCGGCCCGATCGCGTACGTCGTGTGGGTCGCCGCGAGCGTGTACGTGTGCTCGTGCTCGAGATCGAAGAGATAGGCGAGCGGTACGGACAGCGCCAGCACCAGCATCGGCGCGGGGATCTTCTGCATCCAGCGCGCTCTCTTGGCGACCACTGGATAGCCGAAGAGGAGGATCATCGAGAGGATGCCGATCGAGGCGATCTCGGGGTTCAGGCGCAACAGGCTGCGCGGGATCTCCAGGATCAGGTGGAGCGGGTCTTTCGCCGCAGGCGTGACGCCGACGAGCGTGTGGACCTGTTTCGAGCAGATGATGATCCCGATGGCCGCCAGCATGCCGTGGACCACCGAGGAGGGGAAAAAGTCGCCGAGCGTGCCCGCGCGCGCCAGGGCGAAGACGATCTGTGTCACCGCGGCGACGGCGATGCAGGCGAGCGCGCGGCGGTAGCCCACGGCGTTGTCCCCACCGCCGAGCTCCTGAACGGCGCCCAGCGCAATGACGATGAGGCCCGCGGCGGGCCCCTTGATGGTCAGCGGCGCGCTGCCGAGCCAGGTGGCGACCATGCCACCGACGACGGCGGTGAGCACGCCCGCGATGGGGGGGAACCCGCTCGCCATGGCGATGCCCAGGCAGAGCGGCAGGGCGATCAAGAAAACGAGGAACCCTGAAACCAGGTCGTTCCTCCATGTGGACGCCGAGGACGTCGACGCCCTCGAAATGTTCGGATTGGACATGCGGTGCTCGCCTTGGAGTTGGGGCACCATGTGGGCCCGCTGTTCGTCAGAACACGGCCCAGGACGGGACCAGTCGGTCGGAGGTTCCCGCTCGGGGTGACGATTTCGCACGGCGCCCAGGAACCTCGGCGCGGATCCGTTCCGTCCCAGGGCGGCCGATGGGCATTTCTTCCTCCTTCGGGGTGACGTCGCTCGCCCCCTCGTGGCGCGAGCAGCGGGCGCTACCCCTCCGTCCATTCCACGCTAGAGTTCCGGTCTTCGACGCTCTAGATGCTCGAGCGGCCCTCATGACCGAATCGCGACCCCCCCTCGGCGAATCGCGCGCGGAGTTCGAGTCGGCGGTGCGCCCGGTGCTCCCTCGGCTCTATCGATTCTGCGCCTCGCTCTGCGGCGCGCGAGACCAGGCGGACGATCTGTTCCAGAACGCGTTGCTCAAGGCATACCTGCACGCGGCGTCCTTCGAGGGACGCTCCGACCTCGGCGTCTGGCTCTGCGGGATCGCTCGGCACGAGTACTTGGAGGCTTACCGGACCGAGGCGCGGCGCCGCAGCCTGCTCGAGCGGCTCGTCGAGGTGTGCACCGACGCGCTCGGCATCCTCCCTCGCGCCGAGGTCTCGAGCCCGGAGGCGGCCGCGATCTTGAGCCAGGACACTGGAGTGCTCCTTGCGTGCCTCCAGGAGCTGCCGGAGGAATTCCGCACCGTGGTGGTGCTATGCGACATCGAGGAAGTCGGGTATGACAGCGTGGCCGAGCTCCTCGGGATCCCCAAGGGAACGGTGAAGAGCCGCCACGCCCGCGGGCGCGCGCGGCTGCGCGACGCCTACGAGCGTCTGGCGGCGCCGCGCGTCGTCGCGGAGCGGGAGGGTTCGACGTGAGCGAGCGCGACGACGATCTGCCCCCCATTCCGCCGGATCTCGCGGCGAGCATGCGGGCGCTGCGCTCGATGAGCCCCTCCGATGCGCTCGTCGAGCGCGCGCTGAGCAAGCTCCCCGAGCGACCGGAGCGCCCGGCGGCGGCCGGCGGCGCGCGCTCGCGGCGGGCGAGCGACCGCCGGGGGCGGATGGCGTTCATCGCAGCCCCGGCGCTCGCCGCGCTGGCGGTCGCCGTCTTCGTGGCGGGCGACAGGGGCGCGTGCTCTCCGGCGATCGAGCGATCCGAGGAGCGTGCCGTCGCCTTGCCTGACGAAGGGCACGCGTGGACGCACCTCGATCTGTGGACCCACCGCCACGCGGACGAGCCGGCGGTGGTCCAGCTCGAGGTGCCGGAGCACGTGCGCGTGCGGTTGCCTGACGGCGAAGGTGGATCGCTGGAGCGGCACTGCCGGCAGGAGCGCTGCTCGCACAGGCTGACGCGCTACCGCGGCGACGCGCCGCTCGGCGTGGCCGTGGCTCAGCCGGGCCGGTATGAGATCCGCGTCCGTCACGAGTCGAACGAGGCGCGCGTGCGCGAGCGCTTCGTTCTGATAGCTGAACGCGAGTGAGCCCAGCGAGACATGTTTACCGCAACCTGGGTGGCTCCGGTCGTTACCGCAACCTGCGGGCAGCCCCAACCTGGGTAGTCGGCCGGGCCGAACCGGCTCATTTCTTCGCCGCCCTCTGCTCTCCACGGACAGGCCCGCTTGGCACCCGCACGCGCCCCGCTGCGACGTAGCGTTGCACCGTCCTCAGGCTGATCCGAAGTCGCGCCGCCGCCTTGACCTTGTCGCCCCCGTCGCGCTCCAGCGCCGCCTGGACGATCTGCTGGATGAGCGACTCCAATCCGTCGTCGAGGTCGAGCGCGGGCGAGGTGCTGGCGCGCGACACGCCCGCGGCGGCTTCTTCGGGCACGACCAGCGAACGGACGCCCTCGGGCAGATCGGCCACGCGCACCTGCCGCCCATCCCGGAGCAAGCAGAGCGTCTCCACGACGTTCCGGAGCTCGCGCACGTTGCCAGGCCAGTCGTAACGGAGCAGCAGCGCCTTGGCCTGCCGGCTGAACCTCGGCGGGCGAACCCCGTGTCGCGCCGAGTGCTGCGCGGTGAACTGATTCAGCAGGGGTGCGATGTCAGCGCGTCGCTCACGCAAAGCGGGGACATTGAGCGTGATGCCCTGGATTCGATAGAACAGGTCGGCGCGAAAACGACCCGCGCGCACCTCCTGATCGAGGGGTCGTAGCGTGGCGAACATCAACCGGACATCCGCCTCGATCTTCGTCGCGCCGCCGACGCGCATGTACCGGCGGTTTTCGAGGAATCGCAGGAGCTTCGCCTGCATCGGCATCGGCATATCACCGATCTCATCGAGCAAGAGCGTGCCCCGCTCGGCCGCTTCGACTTTGCCCTTCGCTCGCTCGCTTGCCCCGGTGAACGCGCCGCGCTCGTGACCGAAGAGCTCGCTTTCAAAGAGTGCGTCGGGGATGGCCGCGCAATTGATGGGCACGAACGGCCCCCGCCGGCGCTCCGAAAGCTCGTGCGCGCGCCTCGCCAGCACCTCCTTGCCGGAGCCGCTCTCGCCGATCAGCGTCAGGGTGACGTCCTTCGCGGCGACGGCGCGAAGGATCTGGTCCGCCTTCTTCATGGCGTGGGAGCGCATGATCGGCTCGAACACCACGTCAGGTCGTCGTTTTCGCTCTCGCACGCGAGAAATACTGAGCGTTCTGGTCGCAATCTGCAAGCCCGACCACGAGATCGGCTCCGCCGATCCACGTCGCCCCTCGACTGGCGAAATTCGTCGGCTGTTCGCCTTGGAAATGCCGAGAAAGCGCGCCGCTTCGAGCGCTCCTGGCGCGGTTCACGGCCAGCCCGTGCTCCGGCACGGATTCTGCTGTGACCAGGACCAAGACCATGAACGAAGCTCCCACGACGAACCGCGCGCTCCGCGCCTGGGTCCAGGCGATCGCCGAACACACGCGACCCGCACGCATCCGTTGGTGCGACGGCAGCGAGGAGGAGCGGACCACCCTCGAGCGCGACATGGCGCTCTCCGGTTCGTTCATCCAGCTGGATCCACGGACCCACCCTCGTTCATTCCTGCATCGTTCGGATCCAACGGACGTCGCGAGGACGGAGCACCTCACCTTCATCTCGACGCCACGACAGGAGGACGCGGGGCCCACGAACCACTGGATGAGCCGAGAGGAGGCGCAGACGCGCATATGGTCGCTCTTCGCAGGCGCGATGAAGGACCGGACGATGTACGTGGTGCCGTACCTGATGGGCCCCGCGGGGTCGCCCTTCAGCCGCGTCGGGGTCGAGCTTACCGACAGCCCGTACGTCGCTCTCAATCTCCGGATCATGACGCGCATGGGCCGCGCGGCGCTCGGTCACCTCGGCGCTGCGGAGAGCTTCGTTCGTGGCATCCACAGCCTTGGGGACCTCTCGCCGGACAGGCGCTTCATCGTCCATTTTCCCGAGACCCTCGAGATCTGGAGCATCGGCTCGGGGTATGGCGGCAACGCATTGCTCAGCAAGAAGTGCCATGCGCTGCGCATTGCGAGCGCGCAAGCGCGCGCGGAAGGCTGGCTCGCCGAGCACATGCTCATCCTCGGCTTGACGAGCCCCGAGGGGCGCACGCACTACGTCACGGCTGCCTTCCCGAGCGCGTGCGGCAAGACCAACCTGGCGATGCTCGTCCCCTCGCTCCCCGGGTGGAAGGTCGAGACGGTTGGTGACGATATCTGCTGGATGCACCCTGGCAGCGACGGACGGCTCTGGGCCATCAACCCGGAGAACGGCATGTTCGGCGTCGCACCAGGGACCAGCCTCAAGACCAACCCGAACGCGATGCAGTCGCTCGCGCACGATGTGATCTTCACGAACGTCGCGCTGCGCGCGGGCCGTCGCGTATGGTGGGAGGGGATGTCCCAGCTCGACGAGCATGAGGTCATCGAAGATTGGCGCGGCGCGAAGTGGACGAACGGCGCCGCGACGTCTCCTGCCGCGCATCCAAACTCGCGCTTCACCGTCCCGCTGCGGCAGTGTCCCAGCGCGGCAGGCTCCTTCGATCTCGCCACGGGGGTGCCGATCTCGGCCATCCTCTTCGGGGGGCGCCGATCGAAGCTCGCCCCTCTCGTCTACGAAGCGCGGAGCTTTCGTCATGGCGTCTACGTCGGCGCGACCATGGCGAGCGAGACGACCGCCGCGGCGACCGGCGCCGTCGGCGTCCTCAGAAACGATCCCATGGCGATGCTCCCCTTCTGCGGGTACAATATGGGCGATTACTTCGCGCACTGGATGGCCGTTGGGAAGGGGCTCAGTCGTCCGCCGAAAATCTTTCATGTCAACTGGTTCCGGACGGGGGACGACGGGCGCATCCTGTGGCCCGGGTTCGGCGACAATATCCGCGTCCTCAAGTGGATTCTCGAGCGTGTCGAGGGCAGGGCGGCCGCGCGCGAGTCCGCAATTGGCCTCCTTCCGCATGAACGGGGAATGGATCTGACCGGGATGGACCTCTCGAAAGACGACCTCTTCCAGCTGCTCGCGGTCGACAGCGGCGCGTGGTTGAGGGAAGCCGACGGTGTCCTCGAGTTCCTTCGCAAGTTCGCGGATCGGCTCCCCGCGGCGCTGCTGGCCGAGCACCGTTCGCTCGTCAAGCGGCTGCACGATTCGCTGCATTGAGCTGAGCTGGGAGGATTCGTGGAAGACCATACCAAATCTTCGGCGGCGAACGTCTGCCGCGACAGAAGCCATTCCTCCATAGATGGGCGCGCGGCCGGATCACTGGCAGGTGCCGTCGCGCAGGCGCTGCGAGCGGGGCGCAGCCCCAGAAATCACGACTTCGACCGCTTCCTTCCTGACGAGCTACGCCGCGTCTCCGCTCAGTTCTGGACGCCGATCGAGGTCGCTGTTCGCGCGGCCCAGTGGCTGGACGAGCTCGACGTTCGCACCGTCGTCGATGTCGGGTCGGGCGCCGGCAAGTTCTGCGTGGCGGCGGCGCTGGCGGGACGCAGCCACTTCACGGGGATCGAACAGCGACCTCGGCTCGTCATGGCGGCGCGCAGCCTCGCGCGGGTCTACGAGATCGAGGACCGCGTTTGTTTCGTCGAAGCCGCCCTGGGAAGAGCGGAAGTTCCTCGCGCGGACGCCTACTACTTCTTCAACCCGTTCGGCGAGAATCTCTTCGGACGAGAAGACCACCTCGATGAAGACGTCGAGCTGGGCGTCGATCGATACCAGCGCGACACTGCAGCCGCCGAAGAGCTCCTCAACGAGGCGCCACTCGGGACCTATCTCCTGACGTACAACGGATTCGGCGGGCGGGTACCGGACAGCTATGACGAAGTCCGCATCGATCGAGAGCTCCCAAACGTCCTGCGGATGTGGCGAAAGGCGCGCCTCGTGGCTGCCGGTCCGGGTCTATGTGCGGATGAGCTCTGATTACCACGACGACGCGTGACGCACCGTTGCGCATCACGCGATCCCGAGCAGATCGAGTATCGCGTTCACGAAGGTGAGCGGGTGCGGTGGACATCCAGGGACGTAGAGTGAAGGGCCGACGCTCTCCAGGAAGCCGCGGTCGACGCCCGCGGCGCCGTCGTAGAGCCCCCCGGAGATGGCGCAGGCCCCCACGGCAACGATGAACCGTGGTTCGGGCATCGCATCCCAGGCCAGTTGAACCGCCTCCTTCATGTTGCGCGTGAGCGGACCTGTCAGGACGAGCGCATCCGCGTGCCGCGGAGAAGCCACCCACTCGATCCCGAACCGCTGCACATCGAAGTTGACGTTGGTGACGGCGTTCAGCTCGAGCTCACAGGCGTTGCAGCCGCCGGCCGAGACCTGGCGCATCTTCAGAGACCGCCCGAACAACCTCGAGAACGCCGCGGAAGCACGGACCCGCGCGATCTCCTCTTCGCCCTCTCGAACCGTGAGATCAAAGGGCTCGTTCCCGCCCATCCTTGGCTCCGGCGTGAACTCGATCTTCGCCTCGGGGCAGCCCTCCGCGCAGGCGTTGCAGAAGACGCAGCGGCCCAGATCGAGCGTCACCGGAGCCAGCCGGATGGCCTGGGTCGGGCACGCGTCACGGCACGCGCTGCAATCGGCCGCGCACGGGTCGCGACGGATCCTCGGGCGACCGCGAAACCCGGTCGGCGTTGCCTTGCGGAGATCCGCGATAACCTGCGTGCCCTGGGAGGCACGTACGCGGAGCGACAAAAACATCCTCATAGATCGTTCCCGCAGTAGGAGAGGTCGAAGCTCTTGTTGCAGATCGGGAAGTCCGAGATCTCGTTGCCGCGCACCGCGAGGGCGAGGCCCATCCAGTTGCGGAGTGATGGATCCTGGACTTTGTAATGGACCACCTCACCGCGCGCGCCGGTTTCGATGCAGTGGACGACCTCTCCCCGAAAGCCCTCGACGAGCGAAATGGCGAGCTGGTTCGGCGCGAGCTCGCCGATCGATAGCCGCGGGCGCTCCCAGTTCGCGTAGAGCGCGATGACGGCCGACATCCACGACAGGGACGCTTCGATCTCCGCGATGCGGACACACGCACGTGCCCAGCAGTCGCCGTCCGGCAAGACGGCGGGCTGGATGGGCACGACGCTGTACGCCCCGTCCTCCATGAGGTGGCGCGCGTCGAGCTCGATCCCCGAGGCGCGCGCGGCCAGTCCGACGAGCCCGAGCTCCCGCGCTTGCGCGGTCGTCAACGTTCCCGTGGAGCGCAGACGGTGCTGAACCGTTCGTGCCATGAGAAAGCAATCGTTGATGATCGGCAGATCTGCTTGAAGCAGGTCGAGGTTCGCTCGAATGTCAGGCAGCGTCTCCGGCGGCAGCCGCATCCGGACTCCACCGGGACGTAGCGCCCCTTTGCCGAAGCGGCTGCCACATAGCCGCATCATCGTGTTGATCGCCGTGGTTCGGAGTCGGCCGTACGTCGTCGCTCCCTGCAGAAATCCGACGTCCGCCGCCATCCCGGCGAGCGTCGATAGGTGCATCGCGACCCGCTCGAGCTCGAGGGAGACCGCCCTGGCGAGCTCGATTTCGATGTCCAGCCGGCATCCCGCGAGGCTCTCGAGGGCGGAGCAGTGCGCCCATGCGTGAGCGACGCTGGTATCTCCCGCGATGGTCTCGATGAGCGGGGTCAGGCTCCGCGGGTCACGCTCGAGAAGGCGGCGTTCGACGCCACGGTGCTGATGACCGAGATGGATCTCCAAGTGATGCACCTGCTCCCCGAGACACATGAAACGAAAGGAGCCGGGCTCGATCACCCCGGCGTGGATGGGGCCGACGGCGACCTCGTGCACCTCCTTCCCTTCAATCTTGTAGAACGGGTGCGAGCTCATCGCCGATTGCTCCTGCCCCTCGTAGCGGATCGGCTTGAGCCACGGATGTCCGGCGATCCGCACGCCGGTCTGCTCGTGGAGCTCGCGCTCGAAGCAGTGAAGCGCGGCGTGCTCTGTCGTCATCTCGTGGTACCCGCGCTCCGCGGCCACCTCGGTCCTCGAGACGTGCAGGGAACGGTCTGACGCCTGAAGAACCGCCGTGACCGCGACACGGTCGACGTCGCGCCTGCCATACAGCGTGACCACACGCATGTCCGCGCGGAGCTGCTTCAAGAGCTCGTCGCGCCACGGTCCCGGCTCGAGCCTCGGGATCGCGCCGACGGCGACCTGGTGGACGGTCATCGATGCCTTCACGGCCCCTCCAGGCATACAGCCACCTGTGCGAGCAGCGAGTTGATGGGCGGCGGGATGTAGACGCCCAGCACGACCAGCGCGACGAGGAACCCGAGCTTGGGCAGGGCGACCGGCAGCGTCTGCCGAGGCCAGCTGCGCTGCCTCGTGGGTTCACCCCAGATCATCGGAAACACCGCTCGCCCCGTCGCCACGAACGTCATCGTGATCAGCACGCAGAAGGCGGCGAAGACGAGCATCTGCCCTGAGCCGACAAGGGCAGACAGGATGAGAAGCTCTCCGAGAAAGCTGCCGAACGGGGGGAAGCCGAGCAGAGCGAAGGTGCCGACCATCAAGAACCCACCGCTGTACGGGAGGTCCTCGATGAGGCCCGATATCGCGCGCGTGTCCTTGGTATGATAGTGAGCCTTGATCGTGCCCGCCGTGAGGAAGAGGATCGCCTTGATGAAAGCGTTGCTCAGGACGTAGAGCAGAAGTCCGTAGGACGCTGACTTGCCGACGCCGAGGCCGATCGCGATCACTCCGGCGTGGTTGATCGACGCATAAGCGATGAGACGCTTCAGGTTGCGAGTCGCTATGATGCCGACCGTCGACACGATCACCGAGACGATGCCCATCGTGAGGAGCTCGCCCGCCAGAAGCGCCGCATGGGTCGGTCGGAGCACCTGAACGACGCGGAAGAGCGCGACGAGGACGCAGTTGAACTGGATGGCGCCGAGGAGCGCCGCGACGGCCGGCGGGGCTTCGTCGTAGGCCTCCGGGAGCCAGCTGTACATCGGCGCGAGGCCGAGCTTGGTGCCCAGCCCGAGGAGCGCCAGCGCGGCCCCGAGCTTCGTCCAGCTGTTCAACGGGATCGCGGAAGGCGCGAGGAGGCGATCGAGGAAGAACGTCGGAGCCTGGCCGCCGGACTCGAGCCCGCGCCCGAGGCAGATGAAGCCGACGAGGAGCACGCCGAGCCCGACGGACGAAAAGAGCAAGTAGCGCCATGACGCGCGATGGGACGCGGGTATGCCGGGTCGCACGATGAGGGGCGCGGCCGCGAGGGTGGTCGCCTCGAGGGCGATCCAGAGCAACACCAGGTGATTCGCGAGCAGCACCGTGTTCGCTGCAGCCAGGAACAACAGAGCCAGCCACACGAACCGCGCGATGTCCTGGCGGAGCGCCGGGGTCGTGTACACCCGATGCATCACGTAAAGGGAGATGCCGAGGAAGATCGAGTCCACGACGGTCGTGAAGAGCCGTGAAGTCGCGTCCACGCGAAAGAACCCCCCGAGGAGGCCCGGGACGTCGGGGGGCATCGCGGCTCCCATGATCGCGAGGGCGGTCGTGATCGCAGAAGCGCCGACCAGGACCAGCGTGGCTCGCTCGCGGGCGGCGCGCGCGATGAGCGCCAAGGATGCCAGCGCTGGAAGCAGGACGAGGGCGATCGAGCTCATAACGTGGGCCCCTCCACGGGGCTCTCGGGCTGCGCGACGGTGCTCGCGCCGAGCATCTTGAGATACCAGCGATAGAGTGCGATCGTCACCGCGACGACGGCGACCTGACCGAGCTGAATGGCGAGCATGTCATGCTCATGCGCACCGCTGAGCTCGAACAGGGCGATCGCGTTCTCGATGCGAAGAACACCCACCATCTGGCTGAACGGACCGGATTGCGTCGATAGCACCAGGAAGCCGAGCAGCACCCCGGCTGCAGCCACCGCGACGAGTGTTCGCCGTTCTCCGTGCTCGGGGACGAGCGATTCGGAGAAGTTGAAGGCGAGGAGGACGATGCCGAGGGCGATCGTCCAAGAGAGCAGGTTCGGCGAGATGACGTCGTTGCGCCTGGGCGCGTTCTGCGATCGAAGCACGCGGTAGAGCGCGATCGGCGCGGCGAGCCCGCGCAGGAGGACCAGATCGCCCAGGGTGACCCAGTCACCCACGGTGCCGAGCTCCGGATTCAGGAGGTACGCCACCCACGCCATCAAGAACCCTTGACAGGACAGGCCGAGCAGGCTCGTCCGCCACGTCGCGACGAACAGGGGGATGAGCAGCACGCCGAGCAGCGTATTCAAGAGAGGGCTCATTCGGGGCCCCCCACCCGCCACACGGTCGCGAGGAGCGCGACGACGCCAGCGGCGAGCGCGACGACGATGTACTGGGGAACAGAGCGTAGCTTCAGCCGGGCTACCAGGGATTCGATCGTGCCAATCACGACGCCGGCCGCGAGGGTCAAGGCGAGGTTCGCGGTGGCGCAGGCCGCGCCGCCGGAGCCCGCCCACGGATTGAGGAGCGTCGCGACGATGGACGCGCCGACGAAGAGCTTGATCGCGGACCCGAGGTGGATGCATGCGAGATCCGGGCCGCTGTGGTCGAGGATCATGACCTCATGCACCATCGTGAGCTCGAGGTGGGTCGTCGGGTCGTCGACGGGCATGCGCGCCGTCTCGACCTGAAGCACGATGAGCATGGCCACGACCGCGGCGCCCCAGACGAGCGCGGGTGCGCCTGCGTGGAGGTGCGGCGCCAGCGCCTCGTGCAGGGTACGTCGGCCCCCGACGAAGCTCAGCGCGCCGGTGACGAGGAACAGCGCAGGCTCGAGGAGCGACGAGAACACGGCCTCCCGCGCTGCGCCCATCCCCTCGAACGAACTCCCCGTGTCGAGCGCGGCGAGCATGACGGCGACGCGGCCGAGCCCCCACACGTACGCGAACCACACGAAATCGAGCTGGAACGATGCGAGGGGCGTCGAACCGAGAAGAGGCGCGATGAGGGCGGAGCCCACCGCGGTTGCGAGGAACACGTACGGCGCGATCCGGAATAGCGGTGTCGTCGTCGTGCTGTAGACAGACGATTTCCGGAAAAGTCGTCTCACGTCATGGGCCAGCTGAAGGACCGGCGGTCCCTTGCGTCCAGACCACAGCGACTTCACGCGGTTGATCACGCCGGTGAGGACGAACGGCATGACGACGAGCGCGGCGACGTTCGCGAGGCGGGCGATCATCATCGGCCGACCCCTCCGATCACCATCGCTCCGATGATGACGAGCGCGACGAACCCCGCGGAGAACGCGAAGCGCGGCTGTTCTGGGATGCGGTCAAACGCTTGAGCGATGAAGCTTTCTCCGTGCCCGAGCACCTCGAACATGCGTCGCTCGACGGCGTCGACATGGTGTGTTGAAAGATGGCCGGGCTGCTGCGGGAATGGCCCCTCGGGCAGCCGCTCCCTTCGAAGCGACGGCAAGAATGATGCGAAGATACGCGTGAACTGCTCGGAGAATGAGCTCCCCGTGTACTGCATGCGAGAGGAGGTGGCGGTGGTTCCGCACCCCCATGTGACGCTCCGCCGCGCCGCTAGACCTCGACGCCAGCCGATCACGCCGGCAACGAGCAAGGCGCCGGCAAGCGCGCGGCTCGCCCATGCGAGCGGAGTGAGCAGGGCTGGCAGCGTGCTCGCGCTGGACTCGATGGGAAAGAGCCTCAGCGCGGCGCCTATCGCTGCGATGCCCAGGTCTGGAGCGACGCCGATGGCGACCACGAACGCGGCGTGAATCACCATGGGCCAGAGCATCGAACCCGGCGCGTCCTCGCCGACGTGGAGCCCTGGCTCCCGCGGCATGCCGAGGAATGTGAGGCCGAAGGCCCGCGTCATCGACAGCGCGCTCACCGCGCCGACGAAGGCCAGCGCCGCCGCCGCTGCGATGGTCACCACGCTGCCTTGACTGGAAGGCGCGCGCCCTGCGAGGAGCCCGGCGTAGATCAGGAACTCGCTGACGAAGCCGTTGAGCGGTGGGAGCGCGGAGATGGCCAGGCATCCGATGAGGAAGAGGATGGCCGTCCGCGGGAGGCGCTTCGCAAGCCCGCCGAGCCGCTCGAGATCGACGGTGTGCGCAGCGCGGTAGATCGCTCCAGCGGCGTAGAACAGGAGGCACTTGAACAGCGCGTGATTCAGGATGTGCAGGAGGCCGCCGCCGAAGCCGCACAGGGTCAGCGCAGGGACTCCCCAGGTCCATCCCAGGTATCCCACCCCGAAGCCCATCGCTGCGATGCCGACGTTCTCGGTCGACGAGTACCCGAGCAGGCGCTTCAGATCGCGTTCGGCTGACGTGGAGAGGACGCCGAAGAACGCGGAGAGCGCGCCGAAGCCGAGCACGCTCCATCCCATCCACTCGTCGGGTCGTCCCATGAGCAGCGTGAAGCGGAGAAAGGCGAAGAGGCCGGCCTTGTGGATCACGCCTGACATGAGCGCTGAGATGTGCGCCGGCGCCGCGGAGTGGGCTCGGGGAAGCCACGTGTGAAACGGAAAGAACGCGGATTTCAGCGCGAACGACACCCCGAGGAGCAGGAAGAGCGTCCCCCGCGTCGGGTCCTGGCTCGACAGGAGTTCGCCGAACGCGGCGAAGTCCATGGAGTCGGTCTTGCTGTGGAGCAGCATGAACGCCGCGACGAGGACGAAGAGCCCGACATGGGTTGAAATGAGATAGTTGAAGCCGGCAAAGCGGATCTTCTGGTTGCGGTAATCCCAGATGACGAGCAGCCACGCTGCGAGGGCGGCGATCTCCCATCCCAGCAAGAACACGAGGGAGTTCTGCACCGAGTAGATCAGCACGAAGGACAGGGCGACCATGTTCAAGAGGGCGAAGTGTGGGCCGCCGTTCCTCCCTCGATCGAAGTAGGGGCGAAGGTATCCGACGGCGTAGATCGTGCCGAGCAGCGTCATCGGAAGGGACCACGCGAGGAAGAACGCTCCGAGCGCGTCGACGCGAAACGCCATGCTGTCGATGGGCGTCGGCCAGCGCCACACGATCTCCAGAGCCTCGCCGCCTCGAAGGATGGGGACGGCCCTCGCGAGCACGAGCGCGGCGGCCATCGCTTGCGAGGCGATCGCGGCCGCGCCTCGCGCGCCGTTCGAGCGCAGGCCCAGCGAGAGCGCCGCCCCGACGAGCAGCACGGGCACGCTGAGAAGCAGAGATCCCGTCACCTTGCTGTCCTCCCGCGACGTCTGCTGGCGCGTCGCGCCGCGCCGGCAGGAGGTGAACTCCGTCGAATGATTGAAGCAGTCATATGGACTCCGAATGAGCGTGCGCACGAAGAGCGTCGAGGATGGTCCAGCCAAACGCCGGCTTCGGCAGCACCATGGGTGGCAAGGAGTGGCCGTCTGGTCCCAGCGCGGAGCGAAAGGACTGTGGTGTGCCCGTCACGAGGAGGATGAGGAGCTTCGGTCGCGCGCTCCGCAGCGACGTGATGAACGTCACGATGTCGCCGGGATCGAAGTCGTCGGGAAACAGAACCAGGGCGGTCGCCGCGGGCGCCATCCTGTTCGCCTCGTTCAATGTCCTCTTGCCGTTCGACGCAACCCCGGCCTGGCTGAAATAGGCATGAAGCGCGTCGATCGTCTCGGGATTGTCCGCGACGACGGCGACGTGGAGCAACCTGGCGGAGGAGCGGTTTGCCATGGCTGCCCGGGCGTCTAGCAAGCCGTGGGCCGCCTCGCGAAAGGCGCAAGAACCTTGAGGACGTGCCTATCGGGATGGAAGAGCCGACGACCCTTTCGGAGAACAGCGGCACAAAACGACAGATTGTCGCGATAAATGCGAACGGATCACATGAATTTCGTCACGATCAGGCCGTATTTTGATGCGATGGCGCCTACTTGACCGCTCCTAAGGCCAGCCAGCGGAGGCAGCGTCGCGTCGGTCTCGACGCCGTCGGAGCGCCGCTCGCCCGGGATTGGCCGCTTGTTATGCCGTCGGGGCGCGCCGCTCGACCTGGATTGGCCGCTTGGAGAGGCCGCCTACGTGACGCCGGATGCTGCCGGCATCTCCCCGGCGCGCATCTCGCCAAGACCGTCCGCGCGCCGCGGTCAGGTCAGGTCTGCCGCTCCGCGCGCTTGGCTTCGTCCCAGTAGCCGTCGAGCTCCTCGAGCGTGAGCGTGTCGTGGGACGCCTTGACAGGCCAGCCCCCGTGCCGCTCAATGACCCGCCGTTCGACGTGATCGAAGCGGCGGGTGAACTTGTCGATCGTCCGACGCAGGGCCCCCTCTGCGTCGACGCCGGCGTGGCGCGCCAGGTTCCCGAGCGCGAAGAGCACGTCCCCGAGTTCCTCCTCGATCGCGGCGGAATCGCCGCCATCGAGGGCCCGATCGAGCTCCCCGAGCTCCTCGTCCACCTTCGCGCGCGAGCCCCGCGCGTCCGGCCAATCGAAACCCACGCGCGCGACCTTCTCGCCTACCCGCTGCGCCCGGGTCAGCGCCGGCAGGCTGCGGGGAACGCCGCCGAGCACGCCGCGGTCCTTCCCCTGCCTCGCCCGTTCGTCCGCCTTGATGCGCTCCCAGTTCTGAAGCACCTCGTCGGCGTTCTCGGCGCTCTCGTCCGCGAACACGTGGGGGTGGCGCCGCACGAGCTTCTCGCAGATCGCAGCGATCACATCGTCCGGCCCGAACGCCCCCTCGGCCCGGGCGAGCTCGGCCTGGAAGACGACCTGGAGCAAGAGATCGCCGAGCTCGGCGCACAGCTCCTTGCGGTCGCCGCCGTCGATGGCATCGATGACCTCGCACGCCTCCTCGAGCACGTAGCGCCTGAGCGTCGCGAAGCTCTGCTCGCGATCCCAAGGACATCCGTCGGGTGCGAGGAGCCGCTGCATCAGCTCGACCATGCGCGGAAACGTACGACCGACCTGCTCGGGGAGCGGCGGTGCCATCACGGGCTCGAAGGAACGAGGCATGCAGTGCTACTAGCGCAAACCGCCCCCGCTCCGGAAGCAGAGGAAGAGGAAGAGGAGACGATGCAGGGCGCGCTATCGCAGAGCGTCATCCTGGCTTCCGAGGCCGTAGCATGAGAAAAGTACGGAGGGCATCGAGGCTCCGACGACGAGGACGACCATGAAGAGCGCAGGCTATGTGGTGCTGTTCGCGATCGCCGGCTGCTCGCAGGGGGTGTGTCGGAGCATCGGGAGCGCGCCGGGCACGGCGCCGAACCCGGGAGAAGCGGCGGAGGAGCCCGTGACGGCGGCCCTGGTCAACAGCGGCGAGCAGGAGGTGCTGGACGAGGAGATCACCCCGCTGCGCAAGGGCGGGCGCCACCTCATCGCGGAGCCGCCGGACGACGCGGAGGAGGTGACGTACGCCGCATGGATCGCGGCGGCAGGGCTCGCCGCGCAGAACAGGCAGCCGCCGCCGGCCGCACCACCGGGGTTCGCGCTGCGGGCGGTCCGCGAGCGCGACCTGTGGGTGTTGTCCGAGGACGGCACGCGCCGCCGCGGGGCAGCCGCGGTCGTGCTGCGCGTAGGGGCGGCCGTGCCGCTGATCGTCGAGGCGCCGCACACGTTCTTCGATCGGGGAACGCTGCCCGTCGCGCTGGCCATCTTCGAGGCGCAACGGGCGCGCGCGCTGATCGTGAATACGTCGCACCGGTACGGCGGGGGTCCCAACCCACGCGACGCCAGCGCGGACGATGACGGCGCAGAAGGCGGGCGCCCCAACCTGGGTGCCGCTGTCGGGGGCGGGCGCAACCCGGGTCACACCGCGGATGGTGACGAGAGCACGGAAGGCGCTGGTGGCGAGGACGGCGGTGATGAAGACGGCAACACCACGCAGGACGGCCCTCAGGGCACCGGCGGCAGCGCTCGTGGAGATAACCGTGCTTCCCGAGAGCGGCTGATTGCGTCGCTCGCCTCCGCAGACGTAGCCCACGCCGAGCGTTCGTTCTTCCTGTCCGTGCACCGGGCGCTGCTCCAGAGCTTCCCCGGCACGCCCACCGTGCAGCTGCACGGCTTTCAAGACCGTTCGGCTCCGAATGCCGCCATTATCGCCAGCGCGGTGGGACACGGCGCCGCGCTGGACCGGCTGCTCGCCCCTCTACGGGCGATCATCAACGATGGAAAGGTCCTCGCCTACCCCACGGAGATCGATAGGTTGGGGGGTGCCACGAACGTGCAAGCACGCTGGTCGCGTCAGATGGGCGCACCGTTCTACCATGTTGAAATGTCCCGAACGCTGCGCGACAAGCTGATCGTGGATACGGCTTTCCGGCGCCGCTTCGCGGCGGCCTTCTCGGGGCTCACAGTCGGAACAAGTCGGATGCGCGACCCGGGTTGACCGCAACGGTATTGTCCGCAGCGACCCGGCTCAACGGATGCCAAGCGCGCGTTCTGCACGGCGAGCCGCTCCAGATCGTCCCAACAACTGGTGAACTATGACGTCCGCTGATCAAACGCAATCAGCGTCACCCGGGGCCGATCCATCCGCGATCGACACCGCATCCCCCGTTCGTGGGCGTGCGCGCAGCGCCCTATGAACACTTCGCCCACCCGCGCCAGCTCCTCCAAACGGATGTTCCCATGAGACGGCAACGACGCGTCGGAGCCGCCCCTTCCTATTCCGCACCGCCCGCCACCCGATATCTACACCGTGAGCCCGAAGTCCCTCGTGCTGGCGCCGTGGAACGTGCACATCCACCATGTCCCCGCCGGAAACACCACACTGCGTACGCCGGCGCGCCACCGTTCGAGCGCCGCGCGGTACGACGCGCGAAACGCCCGCACAGCGGCGCCAGCAATTCGTCGTACGTCCCCCTGCTCGCGGCCGACTGCAAAGGTCGGATTGCGTTCACCCAGCGCCTCAAAGCTCGTTACGCGCTCGTACGGGGAGATCTTGGTGACTCGCTCAGCACCAAGAAAACGACGCCCCTGCTGCTGCAGCGCAGAATGGGCCTGCGCCTCCCGTACGTTGAGTTCGACGGCGACCTCGTGGCGAAAGTCATCGACGCTGTCCTGCGCTACCGCCGGCGGCAACGCGAGAGGTAACGTCACTTCCTCGGGCCACTGTGGATTTTCCGGGTCAAGATACGCCACGGGACGCGCCGCTCGCAGCACGCCGCAGCCGAGCTCTCTCACATCGACTTTCGCCCCCGGCCACTCACGCGCATGCCGGACGAGGCCAGCGGCTACAGGGTTTGCGAGTACGTAGGCTATTTTTTCCACCACGGCAGCGCGCGTCAGGAGTCGCACGACGCTCGTGGCTTCGTGGTCCCATACTGGTCCTTCCCACGCGCGAAGCACCTTGGTCCCGAGCGCCACAATACGATGAAAGAACTGCAAGAAGCGCGGCAGGACTCCATTCACATCCGTCACGACCAGGTGCAGATGCGTTGACATCGCGCAGAACGCGTGAACCTCGATTCCGAAGCGCGGGGCCGAGACCGCGAGGGCGTAGACCAGGAGCTGGGTGATGGCTGCGTCGGGGCGAAAGAGCAGGTGCCGACGCAAGACGCGACGGGTGATCATATAGGTAGCGCCGGGCGCGATCTCGCGGGGGTGGCTCATAGCCCGTCCACATCAACAAACGCTGTGCCAGAGATCGCAGTCAATCATTTCAAGGAATTGCCGCGCCCCGCAGGTGGCGGCTCCTACGCCAGGGGTGGCGGCCGCCATGCCACTCGGATCGCCCTACCTGGGTAGAGTCCACAACCTGGGTCGGCGAGTCCGAGTCAGTCAGTCAGTCCACAACCTGGGTCGGGTCGCCGCCGCGGTCGCGGTCGCCCCGCCGCCCAACCTGGGTCGGATCGCCGCGATCGCCGCCGCCGCCGCCGCGGATCGGATCGCGCGCGGCGGCGCGGGACCCAACCTGGGTCGGATCGGCGGCCGGCCGGGGTCGGCGGCGGCGGGGGGTTGGGTCGCGGGTCGGGTCGGGTCCCGGGTCGGCGTCAACCAGGGTCGGGCCGCTTCCGCTGCCAACCTGGGTCGGGTCGCGAAAATTACACGAGCAGCGCCGGAATCTGGTCAGGTCCGAACGCGGCAGCGCCGCGCGGCACCGTTGAGAACGTCGGTTGCACGGTCGGATCGGCCCGCAGCTCCGGAAAGCGCTCGAGCAGGAGCGACACGCCGATCCTCGCCTCCATCCGCGCAAGCGGCGCCCCGACACAGTAGTGCGGACCGCCGCCGAAGTTCAGCATCCCCACGGGTCGTCGATGGATGTCGAAGGTCTCCGGTCGCGGGTAGATCTCCTCGTCGTAATGGCGAGCGATCAGCGACAGGTAGAGGATCGTCCCCGCAGCCAGCGTCTCGCCGCCGATCGTCGCCTCACGCTCGACGAACCGCACGATGCCCGCCGCGCTGTTGCACCAGCGGGTCGACTCCTCGATGGCCTGCGGCAGGAGCGAAGGTTGCTGACGCAGCTGGTTCATCGCGTCGGGATGGGCGAGCAGCGCCACGAGCAGGTTGGCCAGCATCCAGCTGGTCGTCTCGTAGCTGGCGAGGATCAACGTGAGCACGACCCCCTCGCACGCCTCCACGCCGCCCAGCCCCTCCGCGACGATCGCCCGCGCGATCTCGCCGAGCAGCGTATCGCTCGGGTGCGCCACCTCGCGCTCAGCGATCTCCCGGAGCTGCGCTTCCATCGCGGCGTGGGCGCTCCGCCCTTCGGCCACGACGACGGGATCCTGCGGCATCACGACGCTGCGGATCATCTTGCGAATCAGCACGTCATTCTCGGCGATCCGCTCCTCCGGGAGCCCGAAGAGGGCGCTCGTCACGCCCATGGGCATCGACATCGCAAAATCATCGAAAAGATCCGCCCGCTCCTTCTGCACGAGCCGTTCCACGACCCTGCGCGCCACCGGGGTCACGGTCGCCTCCTCGTAGCGGGAGATCACGCGTGGGGAGAGGACCGCGTTGAAGAGCCGCCGCATGCGCGTGTGCGACTCACCGCCAAGCGTCACGAGCGTCCCTTTCATGATCCCGGTGTCGTAGGCCCGGGTGCTGAAGGTCTCGCTGTCGCGCAGCACCGCGGCCACATCGGCCCCGCGGAGTACGACCGGCACGCCGAGTCCCTCGTCGAAATAGACGGAGTGCTCCCTCGCCGCAGCGGCGAGATGGATCCCGAACGCCGAGGGGTCTTTCGAGGTGAAAGAAAATAGATTCTTACGAGGCAGCATACATAAAACTTAGTATTCCATCTCGAAACGCGAATCAAGCCGCTTTGCCATGACTTCGACTGGGACGTAGGTGTGGAAGAGCGGTTATTGCGGACGCTTCTCCCACGTTGGCTTCGCGTGCGGGCCCTGTAGGTGCCCCCCGCCTGGTCTTGGGTCACGCCCGCACCGTCACGTCACGCCCGCACCGTGGTTGTGTCGCCGTCGCCCGCACCGTGGTTGTGTCGCTGTCGCTGTCGCTGTCGCTGTTGTCGGCGATCTGCGGCAATCGACGCAGTTGGCGGTCGCCCTACGCACGCCATAGACCGGCGCCTTCATGGCGCTCGATCGGACGGTGACACGCCGCGGACGCGCCGAGATCCGTCCATGGTGGTTCGTCGAATCCCTGGCGACGAAAAGCTGCTCAACTCGGGAGTTCTGCTCGACCCGGGTTGAAGGCAGCGGATATCGCGGATGGAGGCGCCGTGACCCGATCATGGCAGCGAAGCCCGGCCGTCGTCGGGCCGGTCACCGAGAAGATGGATAGATTCCATCGCCTGCCTTGAGAAAGCGCCGGAAGCGGCCAGCAGGCGCGAGCGCATCCGCCATGGACGGTCGCCAGGCCCCATGAGCCGAGCCAGACACGCATCGTGCCCCCGCACCGGCGCCTATGGCAGGAGCACAAAAAAACAGAGCGCCCATTCGACGGTGGGGGGGGAAACCGTCACGGGCGCTCTGCTTGCGTCTCTTGCAGGAGGTGAGCCAAGGACGTCCCTGCCTGATTTCAGACGCTTTTCCTACAGCGACAGACGTGCACCTTTCGGTTGTGGAATCGTAGCTTGCAGCGCTGTGAGCGGAGCGTGGCGGCCTTCGGCCACCGGCTCGCCGGAACCGCGCCGATCAGCTGGAGCCGTTCCGCTCTCCCGGCGCCTCCCGTCTCCCACCGACGCCCCACGACGGCCGGGCGTTGAGCTCCTCAACGTCGGTTCCAATCATCTCCGTGTAGCTGCGACCCATCGCCTCGAGTTCGTCGCTGCTCAGCACGTCCTCGATCCGGGCGAAGCCCGCCGGCGCTCGCTGCTCCACCATCGAGAGGACCCGGTCGGCGCCCATCGCTCGGTTCGCGAGGACGAGGGAGCTCGTCGGCGGACGGCGCGCAGCTTCATAGGCGGCGAACGCCTCTTCGGGGGCGCTCGTCTGGGCGAGGTGCCAGGCCAGCACGCGAGCATCGAGGATCGCCTGGGAGGCCCCGTTGGAGCCGACAGGGTACATGGGATGTGCTGCGTCGCCGAGCAGGGTGACCCGGCCAGCGCCCCACCACGGCAGCGGATCGCGATCGATCATGGGATACTCGAAGATGACGGGCGCCGCGGCGATGAGCGCCGGAATGTCGAGCCAGGAGAAGCGCCACGCCGCGAAGTGGGGCAGCACGTCTTCCAGGCGTCCGTGCCGGTTCCAGCTCCCCGGCGCGACCGCCGCCCCCTCGTGCAGCCGCACCTCCGCCACCCAGTTGATCGCGGCCCGGCCGCGGAGCTCCGCGCGGCGGGAGATGGGATAAGCGACGAACTTGGCGGTCAGGTTGCTGCCGGCCATGATCATGCTGCGCCCCCCCAGGAACGGCTCGCCCTCGGTCACGCCGCGCCACATGTGAATGCCGTTCCACCTGGGCGGCCCCTCCGCCGGGTGGAGCTGCGCGCGAACCACGGAGTGGATGCCGTCGGCCCCGACAAGCACGTCCGCAGGGACCACGTCGCGCTCACCGGTCCGCCGATCCCGCACCGTGACCTGCACATCGGACGTCGTCTGCTCGAACCCTTCCACCGCCAGCCCGACGCGCACGCTGGAGGCCCCCAGGCGCCGCTGCACCGCCGCGAGCAACATCAACTGGAGCTCACCACGGTGGATCGACACCTGTGGCCAGCGATACCCGGCGGAGATACCCCGCGGATGGCCCCAGATCCGACCCCCGAACCGATCGTGGTGCACGACCTCGGCGGTCGGGATCCCTGTCGCCACCAGCGCATCGGCGAGGCCAAGCTCCGTCAGCTCTCGCACGGCGTGAGGGAGGAGGTTGATACCGACACCGAGCGGCCTGATCTCTCGCGCGGCCTCCACAACACACGCATCGATCCCGGCCGCGTGCAGGCTCAGGGCCGCCGTCAGCCCGCCGATCCCCCCGCCCGCGATCAACGCCCGCATCACGCGACGCTCGCACGGCGCGCCGGACGCGGCAACGACGCTCGTGGCGCCCGCGACCGCGGCGCCGAATCCGGGTAAGATCCTGGAACGAGGGACATACCATGCGATTGCTCGTCTCGATGGACTCTTGGGGTGCGAGGCTGCTCTCGGTGCTGGCGATCGCGCCTGCGCTGAGCTGCGGTGGAAACGTCACGTCCGGTGAAGGCTCGGGCGGCGGCACAGGCGAAGGCGCCTCCAGCAGCACAGGTGAAGGCACCTCCAGCAGCACCGGAGGCCTGCCACCGGAAGGGTTTCCGTTCGCCTGCGACGATCCGGAGCCCATCGTCGTCGCGGACCAGAACACCGGGTACGTGCGCTGCGCCGACGGCTGGATCCACCGCGCGGAGGTCGTCACCTGTCCCAGCCCGCTCCCGCGTGCCAAGGCCTGCGCGGACCCGAGCGGCGCGACGGGGAACTGCACCTCCGACGCCGACTGCACCGAGCAGCCACACGGTTACTGCGACGTCATGACCGGAGGCGAGGTGGCTCCAGGGTGCTTCTGCCAGTACGGGTGCACGACCGACTCCGACTGCGGCGAGGGGCAAATCTGCCTGTGCGGCGATCCGATCGGGCGGTGCGTGCCCTCGCGGTGCACCAGCGACCAGGACTGTGGAAGGCTGCTCTGCTCCAGCTACGTCCTGCACCCCGGATGCGGCGGGACCGCCTTCGCGTGCCAGACGCCCGCCGACGAGTGCGCCAGCGACCAGGACTGCTCAGGGGACGAGCAATGCTCGCTCGAGGCCCTGCGGCACACCTGCACGGAGCAGATCTGCGCGATCGGCCGGCCGTTCCTCGTCGAAGGCGTCGTGCGCACCGCGCAGCCCGCCGCGCGCGACGACTGGCGGACCGCCGCTCCGGGCGCGCCGCCTCGCCTGGAAGAGCTGTCCGTCGAGCAACGGGCGGCGCTCGCCGAGCACTGGACCCGCGCCGCCCTCCTCGAGCACGCGTCGATCGCCGCGTTCGCGCGCTTCGCGCTGCAGCTCCTGTCGCTCGGCGCGCCGCCGGAGCTCGTCGGTGCCGCGCAGGCGGCCATGGGCGACGAGGCCGACCACGCGCGCACGTGCTTCGAGCTGGCCAGCGCGTTCGCCGGCCGCGGCGTCGGCCCCGGGCCGCTCGCCATCGACGGCGCCCTCGGCGGCGAAGGCGCCCGCGAGATCCTCGTGACGACCCTCCGCGAGGGGTGCATCGGCGAGACCGTCGCCGCGATCGAGGCGGCAGAGGCCGCCCTCCACGCGACCGATCCCGCGGTACGGCGCGCGCTCGAGAAGATCGCCGAGGACGAGACGCGGCACGCCGAGCTCGCCTTCCGGTTCGCGGCCTGGGCCCTCGACCGCGATCCTTCCCTCGCGAGCGCCATCGTCGACGAGCTCGCCGCGGCCTCCTCGGAGCTCCCCGCCCCGAGCGAGGCCAGCCACGGCAGCCCGCTGCTCGGCTTCGGCGTGCTCTCCCTGCAGCACCGGCGCGCGATCCGGGAGCGCGCGCTCGCTCAGGTCATCGCGCCCTGCGCGCGGGCGCTCTCGCGCGGCGGCGGCAGCATCGAGCGCAGCCGCCCGCGCCCGGCGGACGGCCGTCAGCGCGAGGAGACCGACAGCTTGGCGACGAACAGCTGACCGTCCTCGGCCTCGACAGGGCAGTTCAGGAGCGCGAAGTCGGCGCCGGACGTGCCTGCGAGGAACACGTCCGTTCCGGAGACGGCGAGCGCCAGGATCCGCTGGAGCGCAGGGCCGCCGAGCGCGCCCAGCCACTCGACCTCGCCGTCCGTGGCCCGGAGCCGCGCGAGGAAGGCGTCCCCCTCGCCGGCCTCCCCGCCGATCTCGACGTCATCGATCTTCATCTGTTGATCGAAATGTCCGGCCACGACGATCTTTCCGAGCTCGTCAACGCCGACGACCCGCGCCGATTGAGCCCCGCTGCCCCCGAGCTGCTTGGCCCACGTGGCGGCGCCGCTCCGGTCGAGGTGCGCGGCGAAGCCGTCCTCTCCGGTGGAGACGCTCTCTCCGGCGAGATCGATCTGCCCCTCGAACGAGCCGGTCAAGACGACGCCCGCCTCGAGCATCGCCACGGCGCTGGTGCGCTGATCGCCGCGGAGAGCGGAGTAGTGTCGATACCAGACGTCCGCCCCATCGGCGCTCCATCCATCGCAGATCCACGACGCCGGAAACGACGCCAGGAGAGCGTCGATCCCGTCCGAGGCCGCGCCGCCGGGCGGCAGCGCGCTCTCGAAGCCGGGGAAGCCCACGTTCACCCGGCCCTCGAAATCGGCGATCACGAAGGCGTCGCCGGAGGCCACACGGAGATCGCGAGGCCAGAAACGCGCTCCCTCACGGCCCGCAAAGACGCCGCTGCACGGATTCAGGAGGGTCTGCGCATCGTAGCTGGAGAACCCGATGTCCAGCCCGCCCTGGAGCGACGTCAGGACGAAGACGCGGTCGCCCTCCGCCGCAACCGCCTTCGCCTCGTCAAGACCGCTGGACCCGTGCGTCACGCACGCCGCTACCCCGTCGGGATCGCTCTTGTCGAGCCGCGCCACGAACGCGTCGCCGGCGCCCTCGGGCAGCCCGCAGTCCGCGCCGAACGACAGGCTGCCCGTGAAGTCGCCCGCCACGTAGACGCTGCCGCCGTCCAGCGCGATCGCGGTCGCCTGGTGGACGTGGGTCGCGGTGTCGTTCTCCGCGTTCCCGAAGCGCTCGCTCCACACGTGGTTCCCGTCCCGCGCGAGGTGCGCCACGAAGACGTCCTTGCCGGCGCCGCCCGCCGTGAGCGGGGCGCCGCCGGCAACGGTGAGGTCCCCCTTGAAGCCGCCCGCCAGCCACAGGGTGCCGTCCTCGTCGGCCGCGATCCCGCCGAGCGTGGTCTCGGCGCCACCGAAAGCCATCACCCACTGGCACGTATAGCCGGGCTCGCTGAACGAGCCGCCGCCGACGCCTTGCTCGTCGATGAGCTGGATGCCCACGATCTCCGCGCAGCCCGCGCTGCTCGCCGCGACGAGAGAGCTCGCCAGCCACAGGCGAGCGCGCCTTTCGAGCCTCATCGTCATCAGAACGCCCCGACGACGGAGCCACCGACGACGCCCGGAGCGAGCTGGACGCGGGCGGTCGCGCGCGGCCCGTCCGAGGGCAGCGTCAGCCAGAGGACGGCCGTGCCGGCGAGCGCCACGCTCGCGGCGATGAAGGAGAAATCGGACACGGTCGCATACGACATCGCCTTGCTGGCCAGATCGGGCACCGGCTGCGCGCAGTCCCGGTAACGCCTCGGATTCGCGCACGCCGTCTTCGCCGCGTCGTCGACCTTGTCCCACGTGGAGATCGCCAGGCCACCGAAGGTGCTTCCGAGCGCGATGCCCGCCAGCGTGAGCCCGCCCGTCACCCACATCAGGTTCCGGTGGATCGGATCCGGCCTTGCGCCGTAAGGCGTCGGCCTGCGCGGCTCGAAGTCGCCGGTGGAAGGCGCGGGATCCTGCGCTGCCGCGCTGGGCGCGAGCGCCCTCACGGGGACCTCGACGGCCTCTCCCGTCCGCGTCGCCTCGACGTCGCGCGCGAGGGCGTACCTCGCGGGCGCAGTTGCGATGACCTTGTGCTTCCCCGGCTCGACAGGGCGGGCCGCGCCGGCCCCTTTCGCGGCCACGCCGTCGAGCGCCACCGGGAGCGCCTTCACCTCATCGGACACCTCTGCGGCGGTCTGCTCGGCTCGGGCCACGCCCGCCTGCGCCCAGGCGGCCAGCGTCACGAGGAGCCCGAGCGCGGGCCGACCGAGCCCCCTTCGCCCCGCGCGCCCCACACCCTTTGCGGAGCGCCGGGAGCCTCCGCTGATCGCTTCAGGCATCGAGTCCCCTGGAAGGTCGGCGAGCGACACCTGCTTCAGGTCCCCGCGCTGGACCACGATGACCGATAACAGGGCACCGCGACGAGCGCCAGACGAAAGACCCCCGCGCCAGCCGCCACGCCGCGCCCCTTGCGCGCCCCTTGCTTCACGCCCGTTGCGCCCGTTGCGTCCTTTGCGCCGTGTTCGCGCTTCGACGCACGCGGCCTTTGCGCTAGCGTTCCGCTCTCGGTTCCTCGTGGTTCCTCTCGTTCCTCGCGGTTCCTCTGGTTCCTCGCGGTTCCTCTCAGTTCCTCTCGGTTCCGGTCTCGCCCCTCGCTCCCAGGTCGTCGAGCGTACCGGCTGGAGCGCCCTCGCGAACAGGTGCCCTGATGTCCTCCGTGCCAGCCCCCAAGAAGAAGCGGTCCAAGAAGAGCGCGCGCTCGCTGCCTCGCAGGGACGAGGAGTGGATCGGCGGCTTCTTCTCCCTGCGCGCGTTCGTGCACGAGGGCGACGACGCGTACCGCCCCGAGGCGGTCGTCTGGATGACCGAGCGCGGCTTCGTCCTGAGCTGCGCCGCCCTGCGCCCCGGCGACGTCGTGACGGGCGCGGTCGACAGCTTCGAGGCCGCCGCCAGAGGTCCCCTGGAGGGCAAGCCGCGCCTGCCCGAGCGCGTGCGCGTGGCCTCGCCGGCGCTCGCGGAGGCCCTGCGGGCGCGGCTCGGCCCGGAGGTCGAGGTCCGCGTCGCGCCCACGCCGGAGATCGACGTCGTGGCCGAGGACCTGGAGGCCCACCTCGGCTCGCGGGACGGCCGCCTGACGCCGAGCTTCCTCGGGGGCGGCATCGAGGCGCCGGCGATGGCCTCGTTCTTCCGCGCGGCGGCCGCGCTCTACCGCGTGACGCCCTGGAAGGCGGTGCCCAGCGACGCCGACATCATGGCGCTGTCGATCCCGTCGCTCGGCGCGCGCGATCTCGCGCTGTGCGTCGTCGGGCAGGCTGGCCAGAGCCACGGCGTCCTCCTGTTCGAGAGCGCGCGCGGGTTCGAGCTCTACCTGGCCGAGACCGCCAAGCTCCCGGACGCGCCGCCCGCGTCGCTGCCGGCGAGCTTCTTCTCGCTGAGCTTCGATCGCGCGAGCGACCTGCACCCCGCGCTGCGCGCCGAGGTCGCCGAGCAGCGCTGGGAGCTGGCCGACCCGGACGCCTACCCCACGCTCGCGATGGTCGACGAGGACCTCATCGGCCGCAAGCCGACGCCGAAGGAGCTCACGGCCTCCGAGGCGCTCGCGCTCGGCCTGGTCGAGCTGATGAAGCGGCGCAAGGAGGTCACGAGGGCGTTCCGCGGCGGCGCCCCGGTGGAGGCGAGCTACGTCGTGGAGACGCACGCGGGCCCGGTGGAGGTGCTCTTCCGCGCGCCCCACCCGGAGCGGAGCTGATCCCGGCGGCGGCGCCGGCGAATCGGTCATCAGGGCTCGGGCGATCCGACGGGCGAGCGCAGCAGCGGGGAGGCCCCGCCCTCAGCGAGCGACGAGCCGGTAGAGATCGGCGTTCACGATGAACTCGCAGAGGACGTTGCCGAACTGGAGCATGTCGCCGCTGCGGAGGGGCACGCCGTCCCCGGACGGCGCCAGGAGCCGGTCGTTCAGGAAGGTCCCGTTGGTGCTCTTTCTCGCGTGGAGCATCGGGGTGTCCGCGACCAGCACCGAGATGTGGGCGTGGACCTTGGAGACGGACGCGTCGCGGAGCACGATATCGCTGTTCAGCGCCCGCCCGATGAGGATGCGATCCTGCCAGGGGCTCTCGGGGCGCTTCGCCACCGGCAGGAGCTCGCAGCCGTGCGACGTGGCGATCATCCCCGACGAGATCCGGTGACGGGACAAGGTCGGCTGGCCGCTCATGCCAGGCGCGGTCCCGGCGACGAGGGTCTTGAACGACGGAGGAGGTTGGTCATCGGGGCCGAGCTCCCGGAGCAGCCAGGCGTGCGGGTACTTCCGATCGAACGCCATCCGTGAAATCGCCCGGCTCTGAGCACAAAGCGCCGCGAAGGTCAACATGACGAGATCTTCCCCCAGGTTCCGGGCCGTTCGAGAGAGCCGAGCTCCCCGAGCGGCGCATCGCCCAATTCGGCGGGGCCCGATAGGCCCTTATACATCAGGAGACGACGGAATCACCGGACGCCACGAGACACCTTCGAGGCGACCTCCGGCGCTGAACGGACTACATCGTCGGCGCTCGCCACACTCGGCTCCCGCGCCGGCAGCTCCGCCCTGCGACGCGCCTTTTGCCAGCGTCGCACGAAAGGCCGCAGGAGCGCTTCGCAAGGCGGCTCCTGTAATCGGCGTCGCCCACGCCCGGCGCTGGGGCTTCGCCTGCCGCCCGGAGCCGGGCGTCCGCGCCTTCCAGGCCTTCTCGCCCGAGAACGCGCTCGAGGGCAGCGCTGATCGGCTGTTCCGCCTCGGCAAGACCGGCGGCCTGCTCATCGACGTCCCGCCGGGCGCCCGGCGCGAGGTCTGGATCGCGCTGGGGTTCCACGAGGCCGGGACCATCACGACCGGCATCGAGGCGCGCTACGCGTACACCCGCTACTTCCGGAAGCTCGAGGACGTCCTCTCCTACGCGCTCGACCACCGCGAGGCGCTCGTCCGCGAGGCGGCGCAGCGGGACGAGGAGCTCGCGAGCTCGCCGCTGAGCCCCGCCCAGAAATGGCTGCTCGCCCAGGCGACCCACGGCTATTTCGGGTCCACCGAGTGGCTCGACACGGCGCTCGACGACGCCTCGCCCCCCGCGCCGCTGTGGGTCGTGAACGAGGGCGAGTACGAGATGATGAACACCTTCGATCTCACGATCGATCACCTCTTCTTCGAGCTGCGCTACGCCCCCTGGGTCGTGCGCGACGTCCTCGACCTCTACGTCGATCGCTACAGCTTCCGCGACGAGGTGAAGCGCCCCGGCGCGCCCTCCGAGCTCCTCCCGGGCGGCGTGTCGTTCACCCACGACATGGGCGTCAGCAACCACTTCTCGCCCGCCGGCGACTCCAGCTACGAGCGCCCGAACCTCGACGCCGCCTGCTTCAGCCACATGACGCACGAGCAGCTCACGAACTGGATCTGCTGCGCCGGCGTCTACATCGCGCGCGCGGGCGACGAGGGCTTCCTCGAGCGCCACCGGGGCCTCTTCGCCGAGCTCCTCACGAGCCTCCTCCACCGGGACGCCCCGGAGCCCGGCGCGCGGACCGGCGTGATGTCGCTCGACAGCAATCGCTGCGGGACGGGCGCCGAGATCACGACCTACGACTCGCTCGACCACTCGCTCGGTCGCGCGCGCGGCAACCTCTACCTGGCCGGCAAGACGTGGGCGTCGTACGTGATCCTCGCCCACCTTCTCGATCGCTGCGGGAACGCCGCCCAGGCCGCGGAGTCCAGGGCAGCGAGCCAGCGGTCGGCGCGCGCCATCGTGTCGGCCTTCCACGAGCCGTCGGGCTACATCCCCGCCCTGCTCGACGGGAGCTCGACGAGCGCGATCATCCCCGCGATCGAGGGGCTCCTCTATCCCCACGCCATGGGCCTGCTCGACGACAACGCCGCGGAGGGCGAGCACGGCGAGCTCGTCCGGACCCTCCACCGGCATTTCCAGGCCATCCTCAAGCCCGGTCTGTGCCTGTTCCCCGAGGGCGGCTGGAAGCTCTCGAGCAGCAGCGACAACTCCTGGATGAGCAAGATCGCGCTCTGCCAGCACATCGCCCGCGCGATCCTGAAGGCCGACCTCTCCGACGACGGGCGCCACGACGAGGCCCACGTCCGCTGGCAGATCGAGGGCTCCGGCTACTGGGCCTTCTCCGACCAGATGCAGCGGGGCGTGCCTGTCGGCAGCCGCTATTACCCGCGCGGCGTCACCGCCATCCTCTGGCTCGACGAGCGCTCCGCCGGGGCGAAATCGGCGAGCCGCTAGCGCGCGCCGCACCCCAAAGCCGACGTGACCTCCCGGAACCCCTCCGGATCGGGAAGCGTCAGGCAGCGCACCTCGCCCCTCCCCTGAGCTCACAGTTCGTCCGGCGACGATCCCCTATTGTATATCGTCCGTCGTGAGCCAGAGTCCGCCCAGCGCACGCGGGAGCGCGACGACGTCAGGCGCGCCGCCCGGGCCCAAGGCGGGCCCCTCCGACGCGGAGCTCGTCCTGGCCGCGCGCGCGGGGGAGCGCTGGGCGCAGGAGGCGCTCTTCCTGCGGCACGTGCCGTACGTCTCGGGGATCCTCTGGCGCCTGATCCCGAACCGCGCGGACCTCGACGACGTCGTGCAGGACGTGTTCTTCACGGCGTTCGTCTCCCTCCACAAGCTCGAGAACCCCCAGGCCTTCGCCTCGTGGATCGCCTCGATGGCGGTGCGGCTCACGCACAAGCAGCTGCGGCGCCAGCGCATCGCCGAGCGGCTCGGGCTCGCGCGCCGCGGGGAGGTGTCGTTCGACGACGTCGTCGGCGCGGACTGCCCGCAGGACGTCGCCGTCGAGGTGCGGCAGCTCTACGTGCAGGTCGAGGCGCTCCCGGTCGCCGAGCGGGTCGCGCTCCTGCTCCGGCGCGTCGAGGGCATGTCGCTGGAAGAGGTCGCCGAGGCGACGGGCGCGTCGCTCGCGACGGTCAAGCGGCGCATCGCGGCCGCCGAAGAGCGCCTCTCGGAGCAGGCCGGGCGCCCGCGCAAGCCGGGCGCGTGACGACCGCTCACGGCGCGCTCGCGACCGGCGTGAAGACGAGGCGCCGATCGAGGTCTCCGGCGCCGAGCTGGCCGCGATCGTTGAGCCCGGCGCACAGGACGGCGCCGTCGCGCTTCCGCGCGCACGTGTGGTGCCGCCCGGCCGCGACCGACGCCCAGTCGGAGGCGTCGCCGACGCGCACAGGCGTCGTGTGATCGCTCATGTCGCCCAGACCGAGCTGGCCCTCCAGGTTGTAGCCCCAGCAGTAGAGCTCGCCGTTCGCGCGCACGCCGCACGTGTGGAAGGTGTCGATCGAGAAGCTCACCCAGTCGTCGAGCGCGCCGACGCGCGCCGGCGCCCGGAGGATCTCCTCGTGCCCGACGCCCGCCTCGCCGAACGAGTTCTCGCCCCAGCAGTACAGCGCGCCCTCGTGGCCTCCGCGTCCTGCGTCGCGCAGCCCGCAGGCCCCGTTCTGGCCGGTGCGGACGTCGATCCAGTCCGCGGCGTCGCCGACGCGGCGCGGATCGCGCAGCTGCAGCTCGGCGTCGTCGCCGAGGCCGAGCTCGCCCCGGGAGTTGCGCCCCCAGCAGTAGAGGTGGCCCGGCGCGCGGATACCGCAGCTGTGGCCCTGACCGCCGTCGACGAGCGTCCAGTCGTTCGCCGACCCGACGCGCGTGGGCTGGTCGCGGTCGACGCCATCCTCCGGGAAGGGATCGTCGAGGCCGAGCTGGCCCTCCTCGTTGTCGCCCCAGCACCAGAGCGCCGCGTCGACGTCCACCCCGCACGTGTGCAGGTACGTGCTCCCGAGCTGCGCCATCGGCGCCGCGCTGCTGACCAACGCCGGCGTGACCTCGGAAGCAGCGGACCCGATCCCGAGCTGCCCCTCGCCGTTCGCGCCCCAGCACCACAGGCTGCCGTCGAGCCGCCTCGCGCAGCTGTGGAGCTCGCCGAGGGCGCTCTCGGCCCAGCCGTCGCCCTCGACCGCAGCCGGGGTGGTCCGGTCCTCCGTGTCGCCGACGCCGAGCTGCCCCTCGTCGTTGGCCCCCCAGCAGGAGAGCCGCCCGCCCTGGATGACGCACGTGTGGTACGGGCCCGCGGCGAGGCCGTCGACGCGCAGGACGGTGTCCTCGGCAGCGCCGCCCGCGCCGGCGCCACCTTCACCGGCTCCGCCCGCCCCCGCGCCGGCCGTTCCGGCGCCACCTGCGCCGGCTCCGCCCGCGCCGGCGCCGCCCGGCCCCGCCTCGAGGACGACGCCGGTCTGGGTGCACGCCCCCACGGCGACGGCGACGGCGATCGCGCGCCACGCCTGCGGCCGCGTCGAGCGCCGTGTCAGAACACCACCCCCGCGCCCAGCGCGGCGAGCACGCCTGGGCCGCCCATGCTCGTGACGACCGCGTCGCCCGCGAGCGCCTCCACCATCATGAAGGGCGCGAGCGCGCCGACGCTCGCGCCGAAGCGCACGGGCCGCACGTCGACGTCCGCGGTCACACCGAGCGCGGCGAACGCGGTCGGCCCCCCGAAGCGCGACGCCGACGCGCCCTCCTCGGCGCGCCCCTCGAAGAGCACGTAGCCCGCCTCGACGGCCGCCTCGAAGCCGAGCCGGGCGCGCCCCGTCCGCGCGACGTACGCCGACAGCGAGGCGCCGCCGCCCGCGGCGTGCCCGAGCACCGTCCCGAGCGCGGCGGACGCGGGCAGCGCCTCGCGCGCGTACACGAACACCGAGCCAGCAAGCCAGGGCAGCACGTCCCGCCGGAGGAGGAGCGCGCCCCCGAGCTGCACCTGGCCGCCGCCGTACGCGGCCACGGTCGCGCGCACGCCGATCTCGGTCGCGCGCCGATCCGCTCCGCCGCCCGCGCCCGGCGCCTCGCGGACCCCACCCGCGGGCGCCCGCGCCGGCGCCGGCGCGGCGCTCGCCATCGCGGCCCGTCGCCTCAGCGTGGGCTCGACCCAGCTCGCCCGGAGGAGCTCGTCGGCGGCGATCGCGAGCGCGAGCGCGCGGCCGTCGTCCTTCAGCCCGGCCACGTCCACCGTGCGCTCGAGGCGCTTCTGGGTGATGGCGTCGTCGATGTGGACCGCGGCGACGCCTTCCGGCGAGATGCGGATGGTCACGCGCGCGATCGCCCGCTCGCGCCCCGCGCCGCGCGCGTCGGGCGAGGCGCCCGCCTCGAGCCGCGCGCAGAGGTCGGTGCGGGCGAGCTCGGCTGCCAGGTCAACGAAGATCGCGCGCTCGAGCTCCGGCGTCGCGCCCTCGACGAGCACGGCGATGGGCGGCGCATCGCCGCCGCAGGCGTCTCCTTCGGCGCGCGCGACCCCGGCGGTGGCGGCGAGGAGGGCCGGGAGCACGAGCCCGCGCCCCGCCGCCGTCACCGCGGCGCGCAGGCGGCCTTCACGGCGGCGACGTGGACGCCGCTCGGGTAGGTCGTGAGGTAGCGACGTCGGGCCTCTTCGCACGCGGCTCGTTTCCCCTGGCCATCGTAGAGCCGGACGAGGCGGGCGAGCGCATCTTCGTGGACCGACGAGCCTGCCGCCGACGAGGCGGCGGTCTTGAGCGCGTCCTCGGCGTTCGTGCCCTGGCCTCGCTCCATCTCGATGCGGCCGAGCTCGAGCGCCGCGATCTGCGCGCGCGCGTCGCCGGGGTGCCTCGCAACGAGCTGCCGGTACAGCGTCGCGGCGCGCGCGAGATCCCCTGCCCGCCGCGCCTGGTTGGCCGCCTCGAAGAGCCTCTGCGCGGCGTCGGCGCTCGGCGCGGAGGGCGCGGCCGCTGCGCTCCCCTGCGCTGGCGCGGCAGGGGCGCCCGTGGCGAGCGGCTGGGCGGGCGGGGGCTGGGTGGGCACCGCGTCCGCGGGCGGCTCCGCCTTCGCGGGCTCGGGCCTCGTCGACCACGATTCGCCCGCGTGCAGCCGCTTCACGTCGTCGGGCCGCGCGGGGTGACGGACCTCGACGATCCCCTTTGTCACCGAGACGGTGACCTCCTCCGTCGCTCCGTCGACGGCCACGCGGAACTCGGTGCCGACGACGCGGACCTCCACGCCGCGCGCCACGACGGTGAACGACCGCGCGGCGTCGGGGACGACCTCGAAGCGGGCCGCGCCCGAGCGCAGCGCGGTCGCGACGTGGCGAGGCTCGTCGCGCTGCACCTCGAGCTCCGCGCCCTGGTCGAGCGAGATCGTCGAGCCGTCCGACAGGGACAGCACCGAGCCCATCGCCGCGACCGCGGCCGGCGGCGCGCTGGACGAGCCGCCGCGCGCCCCTACCCACAGCGCGGCCGCCCCCAGGGCGAGCGCTCCGGCGAGGGAGCCGGCCCAGAGCCACCGGCGGCCATGGCGAGCGCCCCGGGCCTCGAGCCGCTCCTCGATGCGCTGCCACTGACGCGCCACGCTCCCCTGGGTGAGGGGCGGTCGCACCCAGGCGCGGAGGGGCGGCTCGGGGTTCATGCTCACTATGTACCCCGACGGGCCGGGAACGGCTCAGCCGGCGGACGCGAGCTCGGGCGCGCTCCCACGTGGAGCCGCCGGGACGAGGGGCGCGCCGGCGGCGGCGCTCAGGGCAGGTTCGCCAGCGGGTCCGTCTTGCCGACGCCCGCGTGCTCCAGGACGAGCGCCTTGACGGCGGCCGCGCGGTCGAGCGGGTACTCGTACGGCGCGGTCCAGGAGCAGTCGTCACCCGACTCCTGCGTCCCCGTGGTCTGCTCGAACACGTTGTCGATGCGGTGCGTACCGCCGGCCGGGCTGTCCAGGGTGGTGATGGGGTTCTGCACCTTGTAGAAGTGATTGCCCTCCACCCTCAGGCAGGCGCCGACCCGCGAGTTCACCCCCGACGTGGGGACGTCCTCGAAGTAGTTGTTGAAGACGTGCCCGTTACCGCCGCGATAGCTCGGGACGCGGGAGTTCACGTTGCGAAAGCGGTTGTGATGGAAGGTGATGCGGCGGTCGCTGTTGTCCTTGTCCGACGAGCCGACCAGCATGCCCTTCCAGTGGTCGTGCAGGTAGCTCCACGAGATCGTGATGTTCGAGGACTCGTGGGTCGCGTCGATGAGGCCATCGTACTTGTCCTTGTCGGAGTTCACGGCGGGAGACTCGGCCCAGAGCTCGCAGTGGTCGATCCAGACGTTGTGGCTCTCGTCCATGTGGATGCCGTCGCCGTTGCCGCTGCCGGCCAGCACGTGGTGGATCTTCAGGTTGCGGACGATGATGTTGGAGGCCCTCCTCAGATTGAGCCCGATCCCCTCCAGCTCTCCGCTCGACCCGACCCCCACGAGGGTCTTGTCAGAGGTGACGTCCACGTCGTCGCCGCTGCCGCTGATCTTGCCGGTGATCTGGATGATCACGGCGCCGTCCCTCGCGGCCTCCCTCCTCAGGGCGTCGAGCGAGCTCACGGAGACGACCTCTCCGCCCTTGCCGCCGGTGGTGCCGTCGCCGGTCGTGGCATAGCCGTAGAGCCTGAAGTCGACCGCGCCGGTGTCGCCGCCGCCGGCGCCGCTGCCTGAGCCGCCCGCGCCGCTGCTGGAGCCGCCGGTGCCTTCGTCCGAGCCGCCCGCGCCGCTGCTGGAGCCGCCGGTGCCTTCGTCCGAGCCACCCTCACCGCTGCCAGCGCCACCCTCGCCGCTGCCGGAGCCCCCGGTCCCGCCGCTGGAGCTGCCCGCGCCGCTGCCCGCGCCGGTCCCACCGGTCCCGGCGGCGCCGACGCTCGCCGTGGAGCCTGCGCTCCCGCTGCTCGTCGGCTGCCCCGCATCGTCTTCCGGCTCTGACGTCTCCGAGCCGCATCCGACCACCGAAACGCCGAGGATGCCGAGCGCGATCAGCGCAGCCCAAGCGACTCGAGATTCGCACTTCATGAGCAAGTCACCTTTCCGTGATGAGCCAAGGCCAAGCAGCTCGCGCGACGCGGGCGGAGGCGCCGGACAGCACACAAGCCGTTCGCTGGAGCTTCACAGCAACGCACATGCCATCAGCTCAGGACGAACCAGCCCTGTCTGGATCGCACGGTTCCACCGCATTTCCCGCAGGGATCTCTGCCGCGCCGCGCCTCTCCCCCGGAGCTCCCGGGCAGGCGCCGCGACCGAGGCTGTCAACCACGGGTTGACACGGTGGACACGTGCAACACCGCGTCATCAGCCCCGGCGCTGTACGAGGCCCGCGATATCGAGCGCCGCTGCGTGGTCCCGTGCTCGGCTCCGCGGCTCCTCCCGGGGATCAGGGGCCGATTCGAACGAGCTCGACCCAGTCGAGCCTGGCCGCGTCCTCGCGGCACCCGAACGAGACGATGTGCATCCCGGGATCGAGCGGGAACTTGAGCAGCAGCCCTGTCTCGTCCTCCGAGTCGTGAACGTAATCCTCGTGGAACTCGGTCCCGTTGAAATCGTACCTGGTTCCGAGCTCCGGCTGATGGTCCATGCGGACCAGGAACGAGTTGTCCGTGCTCTCGTCGGGCCCCGTGGCGACCCTGGCCCTGATCTGGTACGTGCCGGCCTCGCCGACCTCGAACGAGCAGTCGACCCGGTCGCTCTCGCAATTCGCCTCCTCGGGGACCGCCACGTACGTCCCGGCGCTCGCCAGCGGGTCGTCCACGCGCTCGAAGCGGCCGGAGAGCTCGCAGTCCTCGGCCTCGATCCTGATCCTGAACAAGCTGCTCCCCCCTCCCGTGGGCGCCGACGAGGCGTCCCACGCGGCGGACAACCCCTCCAGCGAGCACGCGCAGGCCAGCACCGGCAAGAGCGCCCCCCAGCGCCCCCATCGCGCTGCACGCGCGACGGCCTCCGTCGCGAGCGCCGTGGGATCCTCCCCCGCGCCGCAGCTCGCGCGAGGTCTCGTGTCCGCCCCAGGTCCCGAGCTCTCGTTCATCTCCCACGACGCTAGCAAGACGCGCACCGGCAGCGCGGCACAACTTGTCGAGCCGGCGCGATTCACGCGGGGCGCGCGATTCACGCGATTCACGCGATTCACGCGGGGCGCGCGGACGTCAGAAGCACGCCCCGCGCGTGTCAGCGCGCGGCGGGACGCGCGTAGTCCTGCGCGCGGAAGAGCACCCCGTGGACCTCGCCGTCGACCAGCGCCGGGACGAGCGCCCCAGGCAGCACCGACTCGACGTCGTTCGGCGCATTCGGCCCGCCGAGATCGGTCCGCAGCCACCCCGGGTCGAGGAGGTTCATCAGCACGCCCGTGCCACGGAGCGAAGGCGCCATGTCGCGCACGAACTTGTCGAGCGCGGCCTTCGACGCCGCGTAGGCCATCAGCTCGGGCTGATCCTGGATCCCGGAGGTCACCTGCACGATTCGCCCGAACCGCCGCTCCAGCATCGTCGGCAGCAGCCGGTACGTGATCCGTATCGGGCTGATGACGTTCACCTCGAAGCTGAGCCGGTAATCGTCCGCCGGCGTCTGCAGGTGCGAGGCGCGGAACGGCGTCATGATGGCGGCGTTGTTGAACAGGAGGTCGATCCCGCCCGACGCCGCGATGGCGTCGTCCAGCATGCGGTCGACCGCCGCCTGATCCGACAGCTCGCCCGAGACCGCGCTCACCCGGATCCCCTTGCCGGCGAGCTCCCCTTCGAGCTCGCGCGTGTGCGCCGCGTCGCGGCTGTGCAGGACGACGTTGCAGCCGAGGTCCGCGAGGCCGCGCGCGATCCGCTTTCCGATACCCCGGCTCGCGCCGGTGACCAGCGCCCACTTTCCACGAATTTCAAGCGTCATGGCGGCCTCTTATGGCAGAGGCCGTCCGGCCTGGCAGCTCGAAAAGCGCTGCGGCGGTCGCAGGCGCCGCGGGGACGCCGCTCCGGGTGGCGCCGCGCGCGCCGGCGCCTACGCCCGGCGCCGCGGGCCTCCACGCGCGCGCCTCCGGCTGACCTCCAGGCCGCGGCCGAGGCTGCGCAGGACGAGCAGCTCCTCGCCGAGGTCGACGTCGACGAGCGCGCGCGCGACCTCCGGGCGGACGCCGGTGAGGATCGGCCTGGAGCCGAGCAGCTGGATCGCGTGCGCCAGCCGCTCCAGGGCCGCGGCGCCGTCCGGATCGAGCGCCTCCGCGCCGGTGACGTCGAGGACCACGTGGGACGCCCGCTGCGCCACGATCGCGGGGAGGAGCCGCTCTCCGAGCTCGCTGCCGCGCTCCGCGTCGAGGCGCCCGATGAGCGGCACCGCGAGCGTGCCCCGGCCGACGTCGAGGATCGGCGCGGAGAGGTTCAGGATCTGCCGCCGTTGCTCCTCCACGAGGGCGAGCGAGCGGTTCAGCTGGTCGATGAGCCGGCCCTGCTCCTCGACCTGCCCCTCGGCGCGCCGCTGCGCCGTGACGTCGAGCTGCTGCACGAGCACCGCGCGCGCGCCGGTCACGGGATCGGTCGTGGGGCGCGCTTCCACCTGGTGCCACCGCTCGCCGTCGGTCGTGACGACCCGCACTTCCCCTGCCCACGCCGCCTCGGCGTCGATCGCGCCGCGGACCGCCGCGCTCACGCCCTCGTCCGGGAACGCCGCGTCGATCGTCGGCGCGTCGCCGAGGGCGCGCAGGGCCGCGGGGTTGTGGAAGAGCACCTTCCCCTCCCGGTCGACGAGGCTGACCAGCACCGACGAGTGGCGGACCGCCTCCACGCCGCGCACCATCGAGGCGCCGACGCTGGCGGCCTCGGGGAGCGCCTGGAACAGGATCGCGAGCCGCCCGTCATCGAGGTCGATCGGCTGCCCGTGGAGCGTCACGGTCGCGGGCGTCCCGCGCGGGTAGAGCGTCCAGTCCTCCAGCACCGTCCCCCCTTCCGCGAGGACGCGGAGGTAGCCGTCGAGCCGCGCGCGGACGGCCGGCGACAGGTCCGAGAGGTCGCGGGAGAGCAGCTCGGCGCGATCCGCCGCGCGCCAGAACTCGACGGCCTTCGCGTTGCCCCATGCGAACCGGTACCGGCCGTGGTCGTAGACCCAGGTCGGCAGGACGGACAGATCGAGAGCCGACAGGCGCTGGTCGAGGGACGTCATGTCGTGGCGGCACGTCATACGACGCCCCCGTCCGTCCTGCACGCCCCTTAACGTCTCTTCACCGGCGCGGCCGGCGCGCGCGGACGCTCAGCGGGTGATCTGCCACAAGAGATCGAGCAGCTCCTGCACGGCGGCCCGCCGGCCTTCCCAGCGGGATTCCCAGGACGAGGCAGCCACGACGGCGCTCGCCCGACGCGCCGCCTCCCTGGCGATCTCGGCCTCCCGGCGCGACCGCGCCTCTTCTTCAATCTGCTGCTGCCGCGCCCTCGCGGTGCCGCCCGACGCGGCGAAGGCGAGGAGCTGCGGGAGCTCGCCCCGGTCGAACCAGGTGCCGTGTTCCCTGCAGATGTCGACGATGATGCCGCTCTTGCCGGCGAAGTTCTTGCGGTTCATCCGCTGGCCGCACGCCGGGCACCGGACGTAGCGCACGCGGACGTCGACGTGCTCCGGCCGCCGCGGCGGCCTCGGCGCGCTCGCCCCATAGCTCTCCCGGCGCTCCAGGAGGTCCAGCAAGAGCGCGTGGTCGACGAGCTGGCCGCCGCACCGGCCGCAGTCGCGCAGGAGGCCGGCCGCGGCGCGGAACGCCGAGAAGGGCACGCCGCAATCGGAGCAGAGGAGCGCGTCGGGCTCGGGGATGGGCTCCAGGCCGAGCTCGTGCCCGCACCCGTCGCAGCGCTCCGCGTCGGGGAGGTTCAGCTGGTAGCAGCCGCCGCAGCGCACGGTGGCGAGCGGTCCCTGGCACCCGGGATAACAGCGCCCCTCCGCGTTGATCAGGAGGCCGCATCGCGGGCACGTGCTGCGATCGGCGCGCACCCTGGGAGTCTAGACGCCCAGCGCGCTCACGAGAAGCGCCGCGACAGGCGCCCTCGCTCCGGGCGCCAGCGCCACCTTCACATCGCCGGACTGATGATCGGGCTCAGCGCTGCCTGGCGGGGCGCATCCAGGCATGGGGATGGGAGCTCCGGGGGCGGCTGTGCGGCGGCGCGCTGGACCGGCGCACCTGCTTTCCGAGCTCCTCGAGGAGAACTCCCACGGCGGCGTCGTCGTCCTGAAGCACGACGACATGGTCGTTGTTCTCCTCACGCAGGAGCCGGTTCACCTGGAGGGCGCCGACCGCCGTCCGCACGACGATGGCGACGCACGCGAACTCGCTGACGAGCATGCTGCGCGTGCGCATCGTCGCGGCCTCGAACGCCGGATCGTTGTTCATGGGAGCCCGGCGGAGGTCGAGCAGGTGGCCGAGGCACCAGCGATCGAGCGACTCGTAGACCTTGAGCGCTTCGGAGTGGACCCGGATGAAATCGTCGGGAGACGGATAGGGGACCTCGGAGCGCGTGCTGCGGACGATCGACATCCCCTGATCGAGGGTGACCGTCAGGTGGTCGTTCTGCAGCAGGACATCCATCCCACCACAGGATAGCGAGCCGGCGGCGCGCCGGCACTGAAAAGCAATGGCGAGCTCAGCGCTGCGCCGGCAAATGGTGCGTGATCGGCCAGAACGGACCGCCGCGCAGCGGCGTGGGTTCAGGTGTGCGTGGAGCGATGAGCGGCCCAGAACCAGCGGAGTCTGCATTTCCTCGCGATGGGCGCGGGCAGCGGGAACGAGTCTCCTTCAGGCCAGCGAGTTCGGTCCTCGGGACGACGACCGGCGATCCTATGTCTTGGTCATGTTGGTTGATCGTCCCGCACGCCCGAGACTCGCGCCTTCAACCCGTGCCGCCCCCATTGCCGCTCACTCGAACCGCAGCGCCTCCACCGGATCGAGCCTCGACGCGCGCCTCGCCGGCCCCACGCCGAACGTGATCCCGATGAGGATCGACACCCCGAGCGCCAGCCCGACCGCGTACGTCGGCACGATGGTGGCCCACTCCCCGAACCGCGACAGCAGCACCGCCGCCCCGTACCCGAGGCCAACCCCGGCCACGCCGCCCGCGAGCGACACAACGACCGCCTCGACAAGGAACTGCCGCAGGATGTCCCCGCGCCGCGCCCCCACCGCCATCCGCACGCCGATCTCGCGCGTCCGCTCCCGCACCGAGACCAGCATGATGTTCATGATCCCGATGCCACCCACGATCAGCGACACCGCCGCCACGCTGCCGAGCAGCATCGTGAAGGTGCCCGTGATCTGCCCCATCGTCGCCAGCATCTCGGCCTGCGACCGCACCTCGAAATCGCTCGGCTGATCCGCGCGCAGCCGGTGGCGCAGGCGCAGCAGCTGCTCCAGCTGCGCGATCACCATGTCGGACCGATCCTCGCTCGCCAGCTGCAGCGAGATCGTCGACAGGTGATCCTGCCCGAACAGCACCGACCGGTGCGTCGACAGCGGCACGAACACCCCGTCGTCCGGCGAGCCCATGCCCGACCCCTTCTCCGCCAGCACCCCGACCACCCGGAACGCATTCCCGTTGATCTGGAGCCGCGTCCCGAGCGGCGAGGCGCTCACGTTGGCCGCATAGAGCTGCCGCGCCACGTTCGCCCCGAGCACGACCACGCGCGCCCGCTGCTGCTCGTCCAGGTCGGAGAACGAGACGCCGCTCGCCACCGAGAGCGAGCGGACCTCGAGGTACGCCGGCGTGATCCCCGTCACGGACGCGTTCAGGTTGCTCGCCATGTACCGCAGCTGCGCGCTGCCGCTCCGCTCCGGCGCGACCGCCGCCACGCCGTCGAGCCCCTTGAGCGCCTCGGCGTCGTCCTCGGTAAGCGTCTTCACCGTGCCCGACCGGACCCCGCTCGCCGACGCGGACCCCGGGCGCACCATCAGCAGGTTCGCGCCGAGCGACCGGATCCGCCCCTCGACGCTGCTGCGCGCGCCCTCCCCGATCCCGAGCACCGCCACGACCGCCGCGGTCCCGATGATCATGCCGAGCATCGTCAGCAGCGTGCGCAGGCGGTTCGAGGCGAGCGAGCGCCACGCGCTCTTCGCCGTCTCCTTGATCAGCATGCCGCCTCCATCTCGCCCGCGTGGAACGCCGACACCACGTCGGCCGAAGGCCCGTCGGCCACGATGTGCCCGTCCCTCATGTGGATGGCGCGCGAGAGCGACCGCGCCACGCCGAGGTCGTGGGTCACCATGATCAGCGTCGTCCCGTCCGCGTTCAGCGACAGGAGCAGCTCCAGCACGTCGCGCCCCGTCTTGCTGTCGAGCGCGCCCGTCGGCTCGTCGCACAGCAGGATCGACGGCCGCGTCACGAACGCCCGCGCGATCGCCACGCGCTGCCGCTGCCCGCCGGAGAGCTCCGACGGCAGGTGCCGCGCGCGCGCCGCGAGCCCCACGCGCTCGAGCGCGCCGTCCGCGAGCGCGCGGCTGTTCTTCACCGCCCCGTAGAGCAGCGGCAGCTCGACGTTCTCCGCCGCCGTCATCCGCGGCAGCAGGTTGAAGCTCTGGAACACGAACCCGATGTGGCGGTTCCTGAGCGCCGCGAGCTCGTCGTCGTCGAGCTCCGCCACGTTGCGCCCCCCGAGCCGGTACGTGCCCTCCGTCGGCCGATCCAGGCACCCGAGGATGTTCAGCAGGCTCGACTTCCCGCAGCCGGAGGGCCCGATGATCGCCACCGACTCGCCCCGGCGCACCTCGAAGCCGATCCGGTCGACCGCCCGCACCGCGAGGTCCTCGCGATCGGCGTGGTACACCTTCGAGAGCCCGCTCACGAGGACCGGGACGTCCATCTCAGCGCCCCCCTCGGCCGGCGCCCATCCCCATGCCCATCCCCCGCATCGGGTTCTGGCCGCCGCCCTGCCGCTGCCCCTGCCCCTGGCCCTGCGGTCCCGCCGCGCTCGCGGCGGGCGCGCTCGCGAGCACGTCGTCGCCCTCGCTCAGCCCCGCGGTCACGACCATCTGCGAGCCGTCCGTCGCCCCGGTCTGGATCGGCCGCTCCTCGCCGCTCGCGAGCCGCACGAACCGCCGCTTGCCCTGCGACTGCACGGCCAGGAGCGGCACGAGCAGCACGTCCTTCTGCTCCGCGGTCACGATCTCCACGTCCGCGCTCATCCCCGAGCGGAGCAGCGACGCGTCCTTGTCCTTGACGACGATCTCGACGTCGAACGTCACGACGCTCGACACCTCCTTGCCGAGCGGGCTCACGCGGTCGACAACGCCCTGGAACACCCGGTCCCCGTAGGCGTCGACGCGGATGTCGACCCGCTGGCCCGGCGCGACGCGCCCGATCTGCGCCTCGTCGATCGCGCCGACGATGCGCAGGTTCGACAGATCGGCGAGCGTCATCACGGCGCTGCCGCCGCTCACGTTGGTGAGCGCCGACGAGACGAGCGTCCCCTTCTCCACGGCCACGTCGAGCACCGTCCCGGCGATCGGCGCGTAGATCTGCGTCTCCTTCAGCCGCGTCTCGGCGTCCTGCACCGCCAGCTCGGCCGCCTTGAGCTGCGCCTGCGTCGAGCTCAGCTGCGCCCGCCGCAGCGTGATGTTGGCGCCCGCGACCTTCGTCGAGTGCGCCGCCGTGCGGGCCGCGTCGGTCGGCCCGAGGCCCATCTCGGCGCTCTTCTCGGCGACCTCCTGGCTCGCCTGGCTGTTCTTGCGCTCGAGCTCGGCGACCGCGACCGACGCGTTCGCCGCAGCGAGATCGGCCTTCACCCGGTCGCGCGCCACGCGCGCCTCGGCGAGGTCGCGCTCCGCGTCCGTCGGGTCCAGGCGCACGAGGAGCTGCCCCGCCTCGACCGTATCGCCCTCCTTCACGAGGACCTCGATGACCTGCCCCGGGGCGCGCGATTTCACCTCGACCTGCACGTCGGGCTCGATCTTCCCGGACGCGGCCGCGGTCTCGGTCAGGCTCCCGCGGCGGATCTCGACGGTGGGGCCGGCGGGGGTCTTCTCGGGCTGCTTGTACCAGGCGTACCCGCCGATCGCGAAGCTCGCCACGAGCACCGCGGCCACGCCGGACATCAGGTAGCGCTTCTTGTTCCTGTTCATGACGACCTCCTGGGCAGCACCGACGCGAAGCGGACGAGCAGCGCGCCCGTCTCGTGATCGAGCTGGAGGCGCGACGTCAGCTCCGTCACCGCCGCCCGCAGCCTGCGGAGCTCTGCCTCTCTCCGCGTCTGCTCCGCCTGCACCACGTCCGCCGACGTCGCGGTCCCGAGCGAGAGCCGCTGGCGCTCGGCCTCGGCCAGCTCGCCCGCCATGCGCGCCGTCTCGGTGGCCAGCGCGACCTGCTCGGCCGCGGCCTCGAGGCTCGCGCGCAGCGAGCTGACGTCGGCCGCGATGGCCTCGGCGCGCGCCTGGTACCGCGCCTCCGCGGCCGCGAGCTGCGTGCGCGCGCGGGCCGCGTCCGCGGACGCCCGCCCGCCGCCGATCGGCAGCTCGACCTCGATCCCGCCCAGCACCCCGAACGCGGGCCGGCCGCCCGGCAGCGAGAGCCCCGGCAGGCCGTCGCGCACCCACTGCCCGTCCATCGAGGCCGTCGCGAACAGGTCGAGGCGGATCTGGTCCGCGTCCTCCGCCGCGCTCACCCGCGCGCGCTGCGCGTCGAGGTCGGCGCGCAGGGCCGCGAGCTCCAGCGACCGCTCGCTCGCCGCGCGCACGAGCGCGTCGGCCGACGGCAGGGCCCCGAGGGACGGCGGCGCGCCGGTCGGGGCGAGCGACGCCGCGCTCGCCGGGGCCATGCCGAGCGCGCGCCCGAGCGCGATCGCCCGCGCCGCGCGCGTCGCCCGCGCCTGCGACAGCGCGTCCGCGATCGACGCGGCCGAGGTCGAGAAGCGCAGGACGTCCACCTTCGTGCCGGTGCCGAGGGTCTCGGCGCGCGCCTTCGCGTCGGCGAGCAGCCGCTCTGCGGCCGCGAGCGCCTGCTCCTGCACGAGGATCGCCTGCTCCGCGTACCAGAGCTCCCAGTACGCCCCGAGCACGTCGAGCGCGGTCTGGCTCGCGGCGAGCTCGCGCTCCTGCTCCGCGGCGACGGCCGACGCCTGCGCCTGCGCGTAGGGCGCGAGGACCGCGTCGGTCCCGGCCCCCCGCAGCAGCGGCTGCCGCGCCGAGACGTAGGCCTGAGCGCCGTAGTTCGGCCCCGGGGTCCCGTCCGCGGGCGAGCGCGCCGACGCGCCCACCTCGAGGCTCGTCCCGACGTCGGTCGTGTACCGCAGCGCCGCGTTCGACGCGACGGACGTGCCGCCAGAGCGCTGGAGCGCGCCGGCTCCATTGCCCGGCGCGCCTCCGTTGGCGTCGGCGACCCTGCCATAGCTCTCCTGGTACTGTCCGGTCACCGAGGCCGAGAGCGTGGGCCTGCGGGCGCCCTCCTCGGCGGCGACGGCCTGCCGCGCCGCGGTGGCCTCGAGCAGCGCCGCGCGGAGGGACGGGTTCTGGGAGGCCGCGCGGCGGACCGCCTCCTCGGCGGTGAGCGTCTCGGCGCGCGCCGCGACGCTCAGCGAGCACGTGGCGGCGAGGGCGAGAGACGCCAGCCACGGCAAGCGAATCGAGCGAGTGAACGTCATGCACCGCAAGCTAAAGGGCAGTGTCTCAAGAGGTGTCCTGGTCGTGTAAAGATTCGTCAAGACGCCTCTTGACCAGGCCTTACACGGCGGTGCGACAGCCGCGCTACAGTCGCGACATGGCGGATCCGCCCCAGATCCTGGTCATCGACGACGACGCCGAGCTCTGCGAGCTCCTGGCCGAGCTGCTCGGTCAGGAGGGTTACGCCGTGGAGAGCGCGCGCGACGCGATCTCCGGCCTCGCGCGCGCGCAGGAGGAGAAGGAGAGGCCGTTCACGCTGGTGGTGCTCGACGTGATGCTGCCTGGGCTCAACGGGTTCGAGGTCCTCACGCGGCTGCGGCAGAGCTCGCGGGTCCCTGTCCTGATGCTCACCGCGCGGGGCGAGGACGTCGACCGCATCGTCGGCCTCGAGATGGGCGCCGACGACTACCTGCCGAAGCCGTTCAACCCGCGCGAGCTGGTCGCCCGCGTGCGGGCGCTCCACCGGCGCGCCTCTCACGCTGGCGCGGCGGCTGGGCCGGGCGCGGCGGCCAGTCCTTCCGCCGCCGAGGCGCAGGGCGCGCTGACGGTCGACGATCTCGAGGTGCTCCCCGCCGCGCGGCGCGTCCGTGTCCGCGGCGAGGAGGTCCGGCTCACCACGGCCGAATTCGACCTGCTCGAGGTCCTGGCGCGGCAGGCGGGGACGGTGGTCTCGCGCGAGGATCTCGCGCGGCGCGTCCTCGGACGCCGGCTCGCGGCGTACGACCGCGGCATCGACATGCACGTCTCGAACCTCCGCCGCAAGCTCGGGCCCGGGCCGGGCGGCGGCGAGCGCATCAAGACGGTCCGCAACGCTGGCTACATCCTCGCGCGGGAGCGCGCGTGAAGCGCTTCCTCCCCGGAGGGCGGCCGTGAAGAGCCTCTTTTTGCGCCTCCTCGTCTCGCTGTGGCTCGCCATGGCGCTGCTCGTCGGTCTGCTCGCGGTGATCCACGGCTGGGCGTTCTCCGCCGAGCCGAGCGGGCTGCGCCGCCGCCTGAACACGCGCAGCGTCGAGCTCCGGGCGGAGGGCGCGCTCGCCTGCGCGCGGGAAGGGCTCCCCGGCTGCGAGCAGCGCCTCGCGCCGCTCGATCCGCGGGATCAGCGCGTCGCGGTCTACCGGGCCGGCGCGCTCGTGATGGGCGAGCCCGTCGAGGGCGCGCCGCTCGCCGAGGACAGGGCGAGGCGCTCGGCCGACGGCATCGCCATCGAGGTCGGCGAGGAGCGGGAGCTCGTCGCGGTCGTCCTGCGCCGCGACCCTGCCCTCGCCGCGGTCGCGGCCGGTCCGGTCCGGTCGCCGTGGATGTTCTTCATCGTGCCGGAGACGTTGCCCCAGCGGCTCCTCGCGATCGTCGCCGTCACCGGGCTCGTCGCGGTGCTCCTCGCGCGGTACCTGTCCCGTCCGATCCGCATCCTGCGCGGCGCCACCCAGCGGATGGCCGCGGGCGATCTCTCGGTGCGCGTCGCGCAGAAGCTCGCGGGCGCGGACGGCGAGACGCTGGCGCTCGGGCGCGACATGGACCGGATGGCCGAGCGCATCGACGAGCTCCTGGAGACGCAGCGCCGGCTCCTGCGCGACGTCTCTCACGAGCTCCGGTCGCCGCTCGCGCGGCTCAACATCGCGCTCGAGCTCGTCCGCCGGCGCTCGCCGCCGGACGTGGAGCCTGCGTTCGACCGGATCGAGCGGGAGACGGAGCGGCTCAACGGGATGATCGGCGAGCTGCTCACGCTGAGCCGCCTGGAGTCGGGCCGGGGCATGGAGCGCACCGAGCGGGTCGATCTCGCGGCGCTCCTGGAGCAGCTGGTCGAGGACGCCGCGTTCGAGGCCGAGCAGCGGGGTTGCTCGGTCGAGCTCGGGGCGCGCGACGCGTGCTCGCTGGACGGGAACGAGGAGCTCCTCCGGCGCGCCATCGAGAACGTCGTGCGCAACGCGGTGCGCTTCACCGAGCCGGGCACCGCGGTCCGCGTCGATCTCGAGTGCTCCGGCGGGACGGCCGAGGTGCGCGTCCGCGATCGCGGCCCGGGCGTCCCCGAGGGCGCGCTCGGCGACATCTGGAAGCCGTTCTACCGGGTCGACGACCACAGGGCGCGCGGCGCGGGCGGCACGGGGATCGGGCTGGCCATCACGCAGCGGGCGGTGCGGATCCACGGCGGCGAGGTCGAGGCGAGGAACGCGGACGGCGGCGGGCTCGAGGTCGCGCTGCGGCTGCCGGTCGGCGCGGGCTGAGCGGAAGGGCTGGCAGGAGCAGTGGACACAGCCCGCTTGGTCGTCTCCCGTGCCGACATTTGGGTATATACCCTGCCGGTGCTCCAAGAATCTCGGCTGCGCGGCGACGCACACGGCAGACGGCGACGACCATGATCCAAGAGGTCTCCTTCACCAACTTCAAATCCCTGCGCAGGGTCGACGCTCACCTCGGGCGTTTCATGGTCATCGTCGGGCCGAACGGTTCCGGGAAGACGAGCATCCTGGACGGCCTGTACTACCTCGCGCAGGTGACGCGATGGCCACTTGCAGGAATCATGAACGATGTGTTCGCGCCTCCGAACCTGAAGAGCCGCGACACCTCGGCGCCGATGAAGCTCGTGGCCAGGGGTAGCTTCCATGACGTGAACGCGGAGGTCGGGATCGTCGTCGAGTGCAAGGACGACGCGAACGGCAACGCCAGCTGGAGTGGGACGGTCGCTCGGCGCTGGGGTGATGCCGTCGAGGAGACCTCCGAGACGGAAAAGGGATCGCGGATCATCACGCCGAACGAACCGGGTTCGAAGCCACAACGAGCGCTGGGTAGAAAAAACGTGTTGCGGGCGAATAGTCTCCCCGAGATGAATGAGCTCGCGAGAGAGCTTGGCTCCGCGCGCAAGCTCCGGCTGGACATCGAGACGCTCGCGGCGCCATCGTACAGCGAGGAAGAGACGCCGCGCCTCGGCACGGACGGCAGCGGCCTGGCTTCCGTGCTAGCAGACGCGGCAGCGCGCACCCCCGAGGCGTTCCAGTCGATCCAAGAGGCCGCGCGGCGGGTGATTCCGACGCTCGTTCGGATTCGCACGCGTCGCGCCAAGGTGCAGAGGCAGGAGCGCCGACAGTTCGGCATCGAGGGCGACAAAGCGTTCCGTCACTCCGAGTATCACCTCGACTGGGGCCAGCAGCTCGTGCTCGACTTCAAGGGCGCTCCGGACGTCCCGGCGCCGCTCGCGAGCGAGGGCACCTTGCTCGTCATCGGCCTGCTGACCGCACTGTGGATGGAGCCTAAACCCAGGCTGCTGCTCCTCGACGACATCGACAAGGCGCTGCATCCGCGCGCACAGGAGGAGCTGATCGCGCAGATCCGAAGGATCCTGGAGATGGCGCCCGAGCTCCAGGTGATCGCCACCAGTCACTCGCCCTACCTGCTGGATCACTTCGATGCCCAGGACGTGCTCCTCACGGCGCTTTTGCCCGATGGTTCCACCGCGTGCGCCCCGCTCGCCGATCACCCCGATTTCGACCGGTGGAAGAACACGACACGCCCCGGCGAGTTCTGGAGCTTCGTCGGCGAGGACTGGGTCGCGCAGCGGGCCGCCGCGCCTCAGGCGCACGAATGAGCGTGGCTGCTCGTCTCGTCGGGATGGTGGTCGAAGGGCCGGATGACGCAAGGACGGTGCCCGCTCTCGTCGATCGGGTCCTCGAGAACGCGGTCCCCGCGCTCACGGGCCAGCTCGCGCGAGTTCGAACCTTTTGTGGGCTCGATGCCGGCGCGACCTCCGTCACGTGGAGCACGGTGCATCAACGGCGGGTGCCGCGGAGGCACGGGCACTTCGGCGGAAAGCCGGCACTGGAGGACGCTCGTACGGCCGTGCTCGCGCTCCGTTGTTTCGTCGCGCGGGATCCGCAGCCGAAGGCCGTCGTTCTGGTACGAGACAGCGACGGCAAGGAGGCCGAGCGCCGGCAAGGTCTGGAGCAGGCCCGGCAGGACTCTCCCTGGCCCTTCGAGGTGCTCCTCGGCATCGCCCACCCCATGCGGGAGTGCTGGGTGCTCGCCGGCTTCGTCCCGAAAGGCAAGCAAGAGGAGGCATCGCTCGCCGCCCTCCGGAAGGAGCTCGGATTCGACCCCACCGCCAGGTCGCACGAGCTCGACGCATCGAGCAAGACGGCGAAGAAGAGCCCGAAACGCGTTCTTGAGTGCCTCACCGGAGACGAGCACGAGCGTGAGGCGCGGTGCTGGACCGAGCCGGATCTTGGTCATTTGCGGCAGCGAGGCAGAGACAACGGCCTCGCCGCCTTCCTGAGCGAGGTCGAGGCGCGCCTGGTGCCTGTCTTCGCGGACGCCGCCTTGAAGGACGACGCCGACGCCGAGCTGGATGCTCCGCAGCCGTCCGCGCAAGAGGGGGACGACACGAGCGCCAGGAGCCCTGGCCGCTCCTGATCCCGGTCCCACCCCATCCAAGGCGATCTTGGATCGACTCGACCCCCCTCTCGAGGCCATCCGTTTCGATCCCAGATCGATGGGCCCCCTCCCGAGCCGGCCCCACCACGTTGCTACCTCTCCGCGCCGCCTTCCGAGGCTGCCCACCTCGGTCGTGCACCGACTACGCCGCCCCCCGAGCCGGCCCCGCCACGTCGCGACCTCTCCGCGCCGCCTCCCGAGGCCGCCTCTCTCGGTCCCGCACCAGCCAGCCCCCCTCCCGAGGCGACGCCGCCACGTCGCGACCTCTCCGCGCCGCCTTCCGAGGCCCCCCACCTCGGTCCCGCACCGACCCGCCCGCCTTCCAAGGCGATCTCCCGCACGAGACTCCCGCTCCAGGCCCACCCCCTACCCGGCCGGCCGCACCAGGACGCCAAACACCGCGTGCAAGAGCCCAGCTTCCGCGCGAACACCGCACGATACCGGCGCAGCACCGCCCTTGACGGACGACACGGCAGGACTTCCTTTGCCTGTTCGTCAGCAATGCGCCCTCAGGCATTGCCCTTATCACCCCATCAGGAGGTGTCTCTCATGCTGAAGCATCTGAATATCGACGAGATGGTCGCGCTCCTTTCCCCGTGGGTCGAGGACCCGGAGCAACGCCGGCTGTTCCTGGCGATCCCCGAGATCGCGGCGCTCCACCCGCGGGTCGTGGAGGCCCACGAGGCAGTGCTCGCGGTCCAGCCGAGCAGCGGCGGAGGCCGCATGTCGCCGAAGCTGCGCGCCATCTTCGACGAGACCAGCGAGGTCGACAGGCGCCACGACCACTTCGCGCGGGCCGTATCCTACGGTATCGACGCGCACCGCGAGCTCTGCCTCGCCGAAGCGCCCTCGGACGCCGCCCGCGCCGCGCAGTGCGACGACGTCCAGAAGCAGCTCTTCCCGGGCGGCCTGTCCATCGTCAACGCCTCGACGCTCGCCGAGGCGGGCAACACCACGCGCATCGCCCGCCTCCTCGAGGACGAGCCGGCCGTCGGCAACTTCCTCAGGTCCATCCCCGCCCACGGCAAGGCGTCGCTGCTCGATGTCGTGAAGCGCTGGCTCGCCAAGGGCCGGGAGCTCCAGACGCTCGAGCGCGCCCGCGCGGAGCTCGAGGCCGCCGAGACGACGGCCCCCGCCAGCAAGACCACGATCCAGGCCGCGCGCAGCCAGTGGTTCAAGATCGTGGCGCTCGTGCTCTCCAACCTCGAGCTCTCCCGCGCTCCGGCGCGCGATATCGAGATCATCCGCGGACCCGTTCTCCGGGCCTCGATCCGCGCGGGCAAGCGCTACGCGAACAGCAAGCCGGAGCAGGCCTCGCAGGAGGAGGACGACGCGGCCATCCCCGCCACCGAGCCGAGCGGAGCCCCGCCCGGGGCGCCGGATAAAGGCGTGCACGGCGACGCGAGCGCGCTGGTCTCTCGCGGCGGGACGCGGTAGGACGGCGCCATGCTCAAGCACAACAGCTACTTCAACGGCAACGTCCAGAGCGTCGGCTTCGAGCGCCACGGGCGCCGGCAGACGATGGGTGTCATCGACACCGGCGAGTTCCACTTCTCGACCGACGCGCCGGAGCGGATGACGGTCGTCGCCGGCGAGCTCGCGATCCGCATCGACGGCTCCACGGAGTGGCGCGCCTATCCGGCAGGGACGTCGTTCGAGGTGGCAGGCAAGAGCGGCTTCGACGTCAGGGCGACGCAGCCCACCGGCTACTTCTGCGAGTTCCTCTGAGCGCGCCGGCGACCTAGATAGAGCGATTCCCACCCGCCCCTGGTACAAGCGTCGCAGAGCGGCGGTCACCCGCACAGGAGACGGGCCCAGATCGGCGTTTTCGGCGCGGAAGCGCACTCCAGTGCGCTGAGCACCGAAAACGTCGAGATGGGCCCGTATCCGAAGCGGGTGACCGCCGCTCTAGGCATCGAGCCAGCGCCGCTCCAGCTCCAGCGTGGCCACGTTGTCCGGCACATTGCCGAGGAACTTCCCGCGCCACACCGGATCGCCGATCTTTCGCGCCCGCTCGAGCAGGCGCTCCCGCGCCGAGGCGATCGCCATCACCGCCTCCCGCCGGTGGCCGCAGGCCGAGAGCGCCTCGGCGTGCGAGAGGCGCACCAGCGACTCGCCCACCTCGGCCCCCATCGACTCCAGCAGGCAGAGCGCCTCGGTCGTCGCCGCGAGCGCGTCCACCGCCTGCCCCGCGTCGAGCAGCGCCCGCCCGAGCACCGCGTACGCGAAGGCCCGCAAGGGCGGCGCGCCGTACAGGATCGCGACCGCGGCGCGCGCCTCGCGCTCGGCCCCCCCGAGATCGCCCGCCTGGAGCACGATCCTCGCGAGGCACGCCCGCCCGGCGCCCTCCCCGCGCGCGTCGCCGAGGCGCTGGGACGTCGCGATCGCCTCCTCCGCCGTCCGCCGCGCTTCCTCGACGAGGCCCTGCTGCGCGAGCACCGGACCGAGGTTGAGGAGCGCGCCGAGCCGGACGTCCGACAGGCCCATCCGCTCCGCGTCCGCGAGCGACGCGCGCAGCGCCGCGTCGGCGCCCTCGAAATCGCCGAGCTCCGCGTAGCAGGAGCCCAGGTTGTTCCTCGCCCAGCAGGCGTTGCGGCGATCCCCCGCGTGCTCGAACGCCGCGAGCGCCGCCTCGAAGCCCGCGAGGCACGCGCCGGGATCGCCGACCGCCATCGCCCGGTACGCGCGCGCCTCGTGGAGCCGCGCCAGCACCTCGACCTCCTGCTCGGTCTCCTCGGCGTCCTGCTCGATCCCGTCGAGCAGCTCGTCCGCGAGCTGGTACCGCCCTCCGAACACGAGCCGCCCGGCGCCCGCGCACAGGCACACGCTGCGCGCAGGGCGCGCCGAGCGCCGCGCCTCGGTGCCCTGCGCCAGGCGCAGCAGGCCCTCGACCTGGTCGTGGTTGCCGCGCTTCGAGGCCGCGAGGATCACCTGCGTGAGCGCCGAGAACCACGGCGCCGACCCAGGCGCGAGCCGCTCCAGGGCCTCGGTCCCCCGCCGCTCCGCAAGCGCGAACTCGCCCCGCCAGAGGTGCGCCTCCGCCTGGCAGAGCCGCAGCGCCCCGGCCGTCGCCTTCGAGGCGCCGCGCGCGATGCCGCGCTCGACGCGCTCGATCGCCGCGCCCAGGTCGCTCCCGAGCAGCGCCTGCTCGGCCGCGCGCAGGGTCGCCGCCGCGGCCCGCGCCGGCTCGCCGCCGCGCTCGAAATGCTCGGCCAGGGCCATCGGATCCGCCACGCCCGTCCGCTCGAGCCACTCGCCCGCGAGCCGGTGGCCGAGGCGGCGATCGTGATCGGTCAGCATCCCGTACGCCGCCTCGCGCACGAGCGCGTGCCGGAACCGGTACTCGGCCGCCTCCGGCGCGCCTTCCACAGAACGCCGGACGATGAGCTCCCTCACCTCGAGCTCGGCGAGCAGCGGCTCGACCTCCGCCCGGCCGACCAGCGCGGCGACCCCGCTCCGCGAGAAGGTCTCGCCGAAGATCGCCCCGGCCCGCAGCGCGCGCCGCGCGCCCACGTCGAGCGCGTCGAGCTCCGCCTGCACCATCGCCAGCACCGTCTCGGGCAGGTCCACGCCCTTGCCCGCCGCCGCCGCGCGGATCTGCTCCTCGAGGTAGAAGGCGTTGCCGTCCGCGCGCTCGACCAGCGTCGCCACGAGCGCCGGGCTCTCGCGCTCGCCGAGCACCTGGCGCACGAGCCGCTCGCTCGACCGGCGCGAGATCCCCGCGAGGCGGAGCTTGTGCCCGCGCCGCTCGTCCCACAGCTTCGGGAAGAGCTCGTGCACCTCGGGCCGGCCGAGCGCCATGACCATGAACGGCCGGTCCTTCAGGTTCCGGAGCGCGGCGTCGACCATCGTGACCGTGGGCAGGTCGCCCCAGTGCAGGTCCTCGAGCACGAGGAGGACCGGCTGCACCGCGCACTCGGCGCGCAGGAAGTCCTCCCAGGCGAGGCGCAGCTGATCGCCCATGAGCATCGGGTTGCGCCGCGCCGCCCGGAGCTGCACGTCGTCGTCCGGGAACGGCGCGCCGACGAGCTCGCCGAGGAACGTCGCGACCCGCGCGGCGTCGAGCGCCGCGTGCCGCTCGACCCGCGCCCGCACCTTGCGCCGCCGCTCCTCGACGGGATCGGCGTCCGTGAGGCCGATCGCCCGCCGGAGCGCGTGCGCGAGCAGGCCGAAGGCCGACCCGGCGCTCATCGGATCCACCTGGCCGAGCCACACCTCGACCGGCTCGCCGTCCTCCCGGATCGCGCGGACGAGCTCGTGGCGGAGCCGCGACTTGCCGATGCCCGCCGGCCCCGTGACGAGCACGACGCTCGGGGTCGACTCCTCGATGCAGCGGGCGAGCTCGTCCCGGATCAGCGCGAGCTCCCGCTCGCGCCCGACGCACGACGTCGCCTTGCCGAGCACGTGGGGCGGCGCCTCCGGCTCCTCGCGCGCGCCGTGGAGCCAGGGGCCGCCCCCGTCGGACGTGATCTCGAACCGCGCGCCGAGCAGGCCCGCCGTCACCTCGTCGATGCGGATCGCCGGCGCGCGGGACGTTGCTCGGCCCTCGGGGAGCAGCTGGACCACGCGGTCGATGAGGTCGCCGATCGGCATGCGCGAGGCGATCTCCGCCCTGCCCGTGACGACCGCGACCGGCGCGCCGCCGAGGAGCGCCTGGACGGCGAGCGCGCAGCGGGCGGCCCGGGCCGCGAGGTCGGTCGTCGCGCCGGCGCCGGACAGCACGACGAGCGGCAGCCGCGCGTCGACGAGCTCGAGCTGACCCTTGTAGCGCGCCGCCGTGGTCGAGAGCGCCTGCGCGCGCGCCTGCTCGTCGACCTCGGGAGGAGACGGATCGGCGGCGGAGAGGCCGTCGCGCGCGAGGACGAGGCACATCACCTTGCGCTCGCCGGTCGTGAGCTCCGGCGGGCGGACGGACATCGCGGGCGGGCGGACGGAGATCGCCGCGGGATCCATGAGCCCGGCGAGCTCGATCGCGACCGCGTTGCCGTCGCTCGGCCGCCCCTCGGGCGACTTCGACAGCATCCGCTGGACCAGCGCGTCGAGCGCCTCGGGCACGTCGTCGCGGAGCCACCGGAGCGACGGCGGCTCCTCGATCAGCACCTTGACGAGCACGGCGAGCCCGCGCGCGCCGCGGAACGGGGCGCGCCCCGAGACGCACTTGTAGAGCAGGCAGCCGAGCGCGAAGACGTCGGCGCGCGCGTCGACATGCGCCTCGCCGCGGGCCTGCTCCGGCGCCATGTAGCCGGGGGTGCCGAGGATGGCGCCGGGCATGGTGAGCTGCTGGTCGATGCCGGACATCCGGACGACACCGAAATCGATGAGCGTGATGCGGTCGATGGTGCCGCCGACGAGGAGCAGGTTGCTCGGCTTGAGATCGCGGTGGACGACGCCGAGCCGGTGCACGGAGCCGAGGGTGGTCGCGACGCGCCGGGCGAGCTTGAGGCTCTCCTCCAGGGTGAACGCCTGCCGGGCAAGGCGCTGGGAGAGGGTCTCGCCGGTGAGCCACTCCATGGCGAGGTAGGGGTGGCCGTGCTCCGTGCGGCCGTGCGAGATGTACCGCACCACCCCCGGCACCCGCAGCGTGGCGAGCGCCTGCGCCTCGCGCGCGAGGCGGTTCGAGTCCTGGGAGGCGGCGTTCTGGAGGACCTTGAGGGCGATGGTCTCGCCGGTCTTGAGGTCGCGCGAGCGGAAGACGTGGCCCATGCCGCCGGCGCCCGCGAGCTCCATGATCTCGAACCGGCCGTCGATGACGTCTCCCGCTCGCATTGCCTGCCGTCGCTCCGGATAGTCCGCCCTGTGTGGGAGCTACGCGAAGTTCACCTGAATGGCCAGCGGTTCGGGGTTACTGGCGTGTCCCCGGAAGCGGGCGCCGCGAGGCGCCGCCGCCGTCATGCAATCATCACCGATTGCCGCGCTCCGGTGCGCATCGTCACCAGAGAGCGCGGCCAGGGGCAACTCTGCAGCGTCGAAGCGCCGGCGGCCCCCGGCCACGAGGGCAGTCCGGTGCTCCACCGCCGTCCACCGGAGCGCGCTCCGACGAGGCACCCGCTCGGCGCTCCGGCGGCGCGCGACGAGGGCAATGCGGCACACCGGCGCGGCCCAGCCGCTGAGACCGGCGCGGCCGTGGTGACCCAGGCGCTGGCCGCTCCCGCCGCGGCGACGCGCCTCGGCCGGCGGCCCGCGCCCCGGACCGCCTTCGCCCCGTTGTCCCGCGGGCCGCGCCCCATTTTTCCCGGTCCCGTGCCCCGCGGCTTTTTCGTCCAGGCGACCTCGGGTGCGACGGGCGGCCGATGTGAAGCGGCGCGCCCCGGAAAACAAGGCGCGGGAGCCCTTCGTCGTGTGACGCTGCGCGCGGCGCTTCCTCTGTCGCGTCTGCGTGATAAATGAGCTTCTCTGGGGAGAGGGGGGAGGCGACCGGAACGCGCTGGACCCCCCTTTGTCAAGCGAAGGAGGCCGCTCTTGTCAATCGTGCCCGGAACCGTTCTGCTCCAGCGCTACCGCGTGGTACGTCATCTCCGCCGCGAAGGCCTCGGTGAGGTGTTCAGCGCCGAGGACGCGAGCACCGGCCGGCGCGTCGCGGTCAAGGTGCTCGGGGAGCCCCCGGTGCGCCAGGAGCCGGGAGGCGTGTTCAACACGCCAGAGCGCATGCCCCAGCAGGAGGCCGAGGCGCGCTTCCGGCGAGAGGCGGTGGCGTGCGAGCGGCTGCGGGGCCCGCACACACTGCCCTCGCTCGACGGCGGCAAGGACCCGGCGCACGGTCCTCTCCTCGTGTTCGAGCTGCGCGAGGGGGAGCTCCTCAGCGAGCGCATCTCCCGGCAGGGGCCACTCCCGTTCAGCGCCGTTCACCCGCTGGGCGGGCAGCTCTGGTCGGCGATCGCCGAGCTGCACGAGATTGGCATCATCCACCGCGACATCAGCTCCGCGAACGTGCTGCTCGACCAGGGTCCTGACGGCGAGCGGCTGACGCTCCTGGATCTCGGCTCGTGCAAGCTCCCTCCCGGGCTCTCCGACGCGGCGCCGACGTTACCGAGCCGGTGTCTCGGCGATTTCAGGTTCGCGCCGCCAGAGCAGCTCACGAAGGGGAAGACGGTGGATCACCGGGCCGACCTCTATGCGGCCATGACGGTGATCTTTCACGCGCTTACCGGCGAGCTCCCCTACGCCGCGCGCAATCTGATGATGCTCGCCGATCTCAAGACGAGGACGCCGCCGCGCCGCCTGGGCAGCCTGATGCCTCCGCCGGTCGACCGGGAGATCGAGGTGTTCGTGAACAGGGGTCTGGCGCACAGCCCGGACCGCCGCTTCGCGAGCATCGCCGAGGTGATCCAGGGCTGGCAGGCGCTGAGCCCCGCCACCTGAACGTCTCGACGGCTCTCGCGCGGCCCCACCGCCGCTGAAGGCTGGACACCCGGCCTCCCGATTCCACCGCAGCGTCCCCGCACCGACAGGAAGGCGCCCGGACAGCGCCGCGCGCTTCCTGCCTTCCTGCTCCCCCGCCCGATTTCTCCGCGAGGCCAGGCGCCCCTGCCCGGCCGAGGCCGCCGGTCCGCCGGCGAGCTCAGCTGGACGGCGGAATCCCCTGCCGCCGGCCGCGCCCCCAGGCCCCGTCGCTCCGCGGCGTATGCGTCCGACAGCGCGCGCCGGCCTGGGCGGCGCTTCACCAGCGCTGCCCCGGCGTTCCGGAGCAGGGCTCCCCCGTCGACGCTCCGTTCGACCAGCAGCCGTCACCGACCATTGCGACAACGTCCCTCTTTTTCTCACCATCATCGCTTCCGAACAGCGTTTACCGCACAGGCCGGTTCCTCTGCGATGCGAGGACGGTTGCCGTCGGGTGCTTTACCCGAACGAGCCGCGTTATCCCGGAGCAAGCGGCGATTTCGCGCGCTTCGTCGTCACGGGAAAAGGGCGGGCCTTACCGCCTGGCGTCTGACGAGGAATACGCACCTTCGATCAAGAAACTGCATCTCACAGCATTGCAGAGGGTGAGCACGCATGTTAATCCCGGGTGCGCTCGTCGCCGCGCCCTCTCGCGCGGCGCCAGGGCAACTGGATCGGCGTGCCGCTCGTTTTGCGCATGTTGCGCATGTTGCGCACGTTGCGCAGGTGTCCGCGAGGCGTCTTTCGCCTCTCCGGGGCCGCCGCGGTGTACCTCGGGACCGGCGCATTCCGGGCCGGCACGCCGTCTGGGATCTCTCAACCCTTGCCGCCACCACGCTATGACGACAACTACCTACCGCTATGTCTTCCTGGGGCTCTCCATCACGTCTTCGTGGGGCAACGGCCACGCCACGACGTACAGAGCGCTCCTCCGGGCGCTCGCGTCGCGCGGCCACCGGATGCTCTTTCTGGAGCGGAACCTCCCCATCTACGATCAGCACCGCGACCTGCCCAACCCGCCTTACGGCACGACCGAGCAGTACTCGAGCATTACCGAGCTCCGCGATAGATTCTCACGCGCCGTGCGCGAAGCCGATCTCGTGATCGTCGGCTCCTTCGTACCGGAAGGGGCGACGGTCGGGGCATGGATCACGGAAGAGGCCCGCGGAAAGGCCGCGTTCTACGATCTGGACACCCCCGTCACGCTGGGCCGGCTGGCGCACGGGGATCACGCGTACCTGACGCCGGCGCTGATCCCGCGGTATGATCTCTATCTGTCGGCGACGGGGGGCCCGACGCTGGAGCGGCTGGAGCGCAGCCACGGCGCGGTGCGCGCGCGGGCGCTCTACTGCTCGGCGGACACGGACGTGTACCATCCCCAGCCGGCGCCGATGCGCTGGGATCTCGGCTACCTCGGGACCTACAGCGACGACCGGCAGGCGGCCGTCGAGCGGCTCCTCCTCGAGCCGGCGCGGCGCATGCGCCGCGGGCGCTTCGCGGTGGCGGGCGCGCAGTACCCGGCGTCGCTCGCGTGGCCGGAGAACGTCTCCCGGACGGAGCACCTCCCGCCGGACGAGCACCGCATCTTCTACAACTCCCAGCGCTTCACGCTGAACCTGACCCGCCGTGCGATGGTCGAGTCCGGGTGGTCGCCGAGCGCGCGCCTGTTCGAGGCGGCCGCGTGCGGGACCCCTGTCCTGAGCGACGCCTGGCCGGGTATCGAGACGTTCTTCCAGCCCGGCGAGGAGATCCTGCTCGTGCGCTCGCCGGAGGACGTGCTCCGGAAGCTCAGGGAGATGAAGGAGGACAAGCGCCTCACGGTGGGCCAGCGGGCGAGGCAGCGCGTCTTTGCCGAGCACACCGCGATGCACCGGGCCGAGGCGTTCGAGCGCTACACCCGCGAGGTGCTCGAGGCCGCCAGCCGGACGCGCGCGCGCCGCGAGCGCGACGGGCAGCTCACGGCGTCACAGGTCGAGAGCCAGAGCGGCTGACGCTTTGGCCTGGCCGCCCACCTGCTCCCCTTGCCGCTGGGGGCGGCGCGCAGTAGGCCAGGCAGGTGCGCTCCACGCCGCTTCACCCCGTCGCCCGGCTGCCTGAAGAGTGGTCGGCCTCGCTGGCTGCCCGCGGAGAGCGGTCGTTCACGGCGAAGCAGGTATTCCAGTGGATCCATCGCCGCGGCGTCCTCGATCCGGCCGCGATGACGAACCTCCCGGCGCGGCTGCGCGAGCACCTCGCCGCGGAGGGGCTGGGTGAGGTGCTGACGCCCGAGCGGGTTCATCGCTCCGAGGACGGCACGCGCAAGCTGCTCCTGCGCCTCCGCGACGGCGCGACCATCGAGACGGTCCTGCTCCCGTCGGTGTCGGGCCCCGGCTCGCACGCGCAGCTCGACGCCGACGCGGCGGCGGCCGATGACGAGGACGACGATGCGGCCGCGGAGGCGGACGCCGCGCCGCGCGTCCGCGTCACCCAGTGCATCTCGACGCAGGTCGGCTGCGCCATGGGGTGCGGCTTCTGCGCGAGCGGCGTGGCGGGGCTCAAGCGCCACCTCGGGGCCGAGGAGATCGCGGGCCAGGTGCTCCTCGGGCGGGCGATGCTCGAGGAGGGCGAGGAGCTCCGCAACGTCGTGTACATGGGCATGGGCGAGCCGCTCCACAACTACGAAGCGACCGCTCGCTCGCTGCGCCTGCTCACGCACCCGGAAGGGATCAACCTCTCGACGCGGCGGGTCACGGTGTCCACGTCGGGCCTCGTGCCCGAGATCGCGCGGCTCGGAGCGGATTTTGGCGGGCAGATCGCGCTGGCGATCTCGCTGCACGCCGCGGACGACGAGACGCGCTCGGCGCTGATGCCCATCAACCGCAAGCACCCGCTCGACGAGCTGCTCGCGGCGCTGCGCGCTTACCCGCTGCCGCGGCGCCGGCGCATCACCATCGAATACACGCTCGTCGCCGGGCAGAACGACGATCCCGCCGAGGCGCGGCGGCTGGCGAAGCTCCTGCGCGGGCTCCCGGTGAAGATCAACCTCATCCCGATGAACCCGATCGAGGCCTCCTCGCTGGGTCCGCCGGCCCAGGAGCGCGTGGCGGCGTTCCAGGAGGTGCTCACCCAGGCGGGATACTCCTGCTTCGTTCGCCGCCGGCGCGGCGATGACGTCTCGGCGGCCTGCGGTCAGCTCGTGCTGCTCGGGGCCAAGCCGAAGGTGCGGCGGGCGCTCGGCTGACGCTCGCGCGCGCCGCCCCCCCCCGGGAGCGCGCGAGCGAGCGCCGCCTGCAGCGGGCGTCTTGACGCGCCGCCGCGCGGGAGCGTAGCTGTCGGCCGTGTTGAAGAAGATCCTCGTCGCCAACCGTGGAGAGATCGCCTGCCGCGTCCTCCGGACCTGCAAACGGCTCGGGATCGCGACGGTCGCCGTGTACTCCGACGCGGACGCGAGCGCGCCGCACGTCGCGATGGCCGACGAGGCGGTGCGCATCGGGCCGCCGCCGGTCCGGGACAGCTACCTGGTCATCCATGCGATCGTCGAGGCGGCCCGCGCGACGGGCGCCGACGGCATCCACCCCGGGTACGGGCTGCTCAGCGAGAACCAGGCCTTCGCCGAGGCCGTCGTCGAGGCTGGCGTCACGTTCATCGGCCCGCCGCCCGCGGTGCTCCACGCCTTCGGCGACAAGATCCTCGCGCGGGATCACGCGCGCGCGGCCGACGTCTTCCCGCCGCCGGGCACGGGCGGTCCGGTCGACCCCGCCGACGTCGAGGCCGCCCAGCGCGCCGCCGAGAGCATCGGCTTCCCGCTGCTCGTCAAGGCCGCGGGCGGCGGCGGCGGCATCGGCATGCAGATCGTCACCGATCCAGGCAAGCTGTCGCGCGCCCTCACCGCGTGCTCCGACCGCGGCCGCGCGGCGTTCGGGGACCCGCGCGTGTACATGGAGCGGTACATCGAGCGCCCGCGCCACATCGAGGTGCAGGTGCTCTGCGACGGGCAGGGCGGCGCCGTCGCGCTCGGCGAGCGCGAGTGCAGCGCGCAGCGCCGGCACCAGAAGATCGTCGAGGAGACCCCGTCGCCGGCCGCGTTCTTCCAGGGAGCGGCGGGCGAGGTCCGCCGGAAGGAGCTCCACGACAGCGCCCTCCGGGTCGTGACGGCCGCCGGCTACGTCGGCGCGGGTACCGTCGAGTTCGTCGCGGCGGAGAGCGGCGAGCTCTTCTTCCTGGAGGTCAACGCGCGGCTCCAGGTCGAGCACTGCGTCACGGAGATGTGCACCGGGCTCGACCTGGTCGAGCACCAGATCCGCATCGCGTCGGGCGAGCCGCTCGCGCCGGAGGTCCGGAGCCACACCTACCGCGGCCACGCCATCGAGGCGCGCCTCTACGCGGAGGATCCCGCGAAGAAGTTCGCCCCCCAGCCCGGCCGCATCACCGCGCTCCGCTGGCCGGCCGCCGGCGACGACCTGCGGATCGAGACCGGCGTCGCCGAGGGGCTCGAGGTGACGCCGTTCTACGACCCGCTGCTCGCCAAGATCGTCGCCCACGGCCCGACGCGCGACGAGGCGATCGCTCGCCTCGACCGGGCGCTCGCGGAGACGACGATCGAGCTCACCGGTCCGGCCGGGCCCGCCGCGACCAACCTCGCGTTCCTCCGCCAGATCCTGCAGGACGGTGATTTCCGCGGCGGGCAGTACGACACGCGCTTCGCCGAGGCGCTCGCCGCCGGCAAGAAGGTGGGCTGACGCTCGGCCGAGCGGGCTGAGCGGTCCAAGCTGGCCGGGAGCCGCCGGCTACGTAGGCGCCGGGCCGGCGGGCCAGCGCGCGGCGGTCGCCGCCCGCGCTGCCGCCGCGCTGAATCGCGCGCTCGTGGTGCAAACCACGGCCGGCATGAACTAAATACCAGGCGTGAGCCACGACTTCGTCCTCGAGCCCGCCGAACGCTGGCTTTCCCACGACCCCGATCCGGAGACCCAGAGCGAGCTGCGCCGGCTCATCGACGCGGCCAGGGCAGGCGAGGACGGCGTCCGCGCCGAGCTCGCCGAGCGCTTCGCCGGCCCGCTGGAGTTCGGCACCGCGGGCATCCGCGGCGTCCTCGGGGCCGGCGAGAGCCGGATGAACCGCGCCGTCATCCTCCGCACGACCGCGGGGCTCGCCCGTCACCTCCTCGAAGCGCTCGGCGACAAGGCGCGGAGCGCCGGCGTCGTCATCGGCTACGACGGCCGCCGGATGAGCCGAGAGTTCGCGGAGGACACCGCCTGCGCCCTCGCCGCCGCGGGCATCCCGAGCCACCTCTCGCCCGTCCCCTGCCCCACGCCCGTCGCGGCGTTCGCGGTCGGCCACCTCGGCGCGGCCGCGGGCGTGATGGTGACGGCGAGCCACAACCCGCCCGAGTACAACGGCTTCAAGGTGTACTGGGACAACGCCGCGCAGATCATCCCACCCCACGACACCGGCATCGCGACGGCGATCGACGCCTCGCCGCCGGCGGATCAGGTCCCCCGCATGCCTCTCGACGAGGCGAGGAGGCTCGGGCTGGTGCGCGACTTCCCCGAGGAGCTGGAGCGGAGCTACCTCGGCGCGATCCGCGGCCTCGCGGTGCGGAGCGACGGGGATCGCGACCTCTGCATCGTGTACACGCCGCTTCACGGCGTCGGCAATCGCCTGGTCCGCCAGGCGCTCGGCGAAGCCGGCTTCACGCGCGTGGCGAGCGTGCCCGAGCAGGCCGAGCCGGATGGCGGGTTCCCCACGGTCGCGTTCCCGAACCCCGAGGAGAAGGGCGCCATGGACCTGGCGTTCGCCCTCGCGAAGCGGGAGGGCGCCGACCTCGTCCTCGCCAACGATCCCGACGTCGACCGGCTCGCCGTGGCGGTGAGGCGCCCTGACGGCGAGTACGTGCAGCTCACGGGCAACCAGGTCGGCGTGCTCCTCGGCAATTACCTGCTCACCGAGGGGCGCGCGCAGGGCGCGGACGAGCGCCGGCTCGTGCTGGCGTCCTGCGTCTCGACTCCGATGCTGGGCGTCATCGCCGCGGCGCTCGGGGTTCACTACGAGGAGACCCTGACCGGGTTCAAGTGGATCGCCAACCGGGCGATGGACATCGAGCGCTCGACCGGGGCCCGCTTCGTGTTCGGCTTCGAGGAGGCGCTCGGCTACACCGTCGGCCCGGTCGTGCGCGACAAGGACGGCATCAGCGCCGCGGCGCTGGTCGCCGAGCTCGCGGCGGTGCGCAAGGCCGAGGGCAGGACCCTGCTGGACGAGCTCCAGGCGATCACCCGCAAGTACGGCCTCTACATGAGCGGGCAGCGCTCGTACACCCTGCGCGGCGTCGACGGCCTCGACAAGATCGCCGCGATCATGGCCGCGCTAAGGAAGAGCCCGCCGGCCGCGATCGGGGGCGTCCCCGTGGTGGCGTGGCGCGATTTCGAGGCGCGCACGCGCACCACGAGCGACGGCCTGGTCGAGCCGCTCGTGCTGCCTCCGAGCAACGTGCTCGTGTACGAGCTCGACGACGGGAGCCGGCTCATCGCCCGCCCGAGCGGGACGGAGCCGAAGATCAAGTTCTACTTCGACGTGCGCGAGGAGGTCGCCGCGGACGAGCCGCTGGCCGACGCCGAGGCCCGCGCGGCGGCGCGGCTCGACGCCCTGGCCCTGGCGTTCTCGGGCCTCGCCGGCATCGGCTGAGAGGGAGCGGCCCCGTCAGCCGCCCGGGCTGCGGAAGGCGGCGCGGCCGACGAAGAACGGGCCCATCTGGCTGATGAACTCCGAGGTCTGGCGGGTCTTCCGCATCGTCTGCACGATGTGGGAGAGCGGGTGGAGCTCCTTGCCGACGAGCCCGATCACGAACTCGTTGTCGCGGGCGTCGAGGCCGTGGCACGCGAGGCGGATGTCGTGGGCGAGGTCCTGGGCGCCATAGGCCCTGCCGATGGTGCCGTGCTCGCGCAGGATGCTCCCTTGCTCGCGCCCCTCGAGCTTCGAGAACGCGCCGCTGCGGCGGAGCGGATACCACACCGCCCACGGCCAGGCGGGGTTCAAGACGGTCTCCGCCGGGCGCCGGAGCAGCCAGAAGTCGAGATCCTGCTCGTAGCCGGTCGAGTACGTGCGCCCCAGCATCGTGAAATCGGGGCGAAGCTCCAGGGCTCGGAGCTCGCTGCGGTTGAGCGCCGGGCGGACGGTCTGGACGAAGACGGCGGGGTCCTCCGCCCATGTGAGCACGGCGATCCCGCGCGGATCGTTGATGTCCTCGTAGACGACCGCGCCGACGCGCTGCGACGCGAGCGCCTGGCCGGCTGCGCGGGTCAGCTCCGCCGGATCGGCGTCGCCGGGGCAACGGAACACGAGCAGCTGCATGAACAGCCGGCCGTCGATGACCTGCGGCCGGCCGTCGCGCGGCGCCCCCCGCTCGGCGACGTCGATGTGCGGCAGCTCGGGCTCCGCGTGGCCGGCGGCGGGCCGGCCCGTGGTGGGTTCGCTCATGGGCGTAGGGGTACCGAGGTTCGGGGAGGACGGCAACTGCCAGGCGCAGCACCTCCGCAGGCGACGCGCAGCCCCCGCCGCGAGCGCCCGTCGCCGCTGCGAGCCCCCGTCGCCGCGACGAGCGCCCGTCGACGGCCACGACGACCGACGAGCGCGGCGCGAAATCACGTAATGCGCATCACACCATTGCGCGCGCAGACGTCTGCGGCGGTCGCCGGGGGTCTGGCGTCTCGGGTCGAAAGGAGAGCTGGACAACCGGCGTGATCTTGCGCAGGGCCACGTCGGCTCGTGTCGCACGGCTGCTCCCACGTAATCATCTCTTGCCATCGAGCCCGACTCACGCTCCCCTGCAAGGTACAACCACGACTCCTGGAGTTGCCCCGACGATGTGCTCCCGGGCAGGGTTTCCCGTCCGAGGGTACGTGCGCCGCGCCCTCGATCGGGCTCAGCTTCGCCGGGGCCTTCCCGCCGTAGGTTCGCCGCGATGAAGACGCACGAGACGAAGACCAAGACCTCGATCCCCGCCGGTAGATGCAAAGGAACGTTGCTGGTCAACCTCCGGTCGTTCGTCACGACGACCCGCGACGCCGGTGCATGGGAGCGCCTGGTGACGTCGCTGCCCAAGTCAGACCGGGACGTACTCTCTCAGCCGCTGCTCGCGAGCAGCTGGTATCCGATCGGCGTCTGGAACCGCGCCTTGCGAACGCACGCGCGGACTGCGAGCGACCAAACCGCTGAGCTCAAGCGGTTTGCCCGCTACGTCGCGGATCGCGACCTCAATACGGTGTTGAAGTTCGCGCTCTCGATCGCCATGCCCGACACGATCGTCGCCCGGACTGGAATGTTCTGGTCGCGCTACTTCGACTCCGGGAAGGTCTTCCCGCGCATGGTGAAGCCGCGGGAGTGGGTGCTGACCATCACAGGCCCGACCGGGGACGACGAGGGGCCTTCCGCGATGAACTGCGGAGAAGGCGTCTGCGGCTGGGTCGAGCAGGCGCTCCTCCTGTGCGGTGCATCCACCCCCAAGGTAACCCACCAGCGGTGCCGGTTCCGCGGCGCGACGGAGTGCCTCTCCGAGGTCGTATGGTGAGCGACCTGAGCGAGATCGGCCCTCTTGTCGTTGCGGCGGCGCCCTCGTTTGCCTATTGACTTGCTCCTTCACCTTGATCCAGACTGGATGCAGGCAGGACACATGTATACGAAGCCTCCCATGGTGAGGTCCTCGCGCTGCCCCTCTCGTCCTTCGTGCTCGGGGTCAGCATCGTGCCTGCTCTGCGGATTGTCTCCTGACGGCCGCTGACCGGTCGGCCTGCGGAGATTCGGTGGGGTAGAGACCGGCGGGCAGCCACGAGGCAGATTGACCCAGCAACCCTACAGGTAATTTCATGCTGTCACCTCGCTCGCAGCGGCATAAGGAAGTCAAGGACAGCCTTCAGGCGACGCCGCACCCGGTCTGGGTCGAGGACATGCTCGAATCTCTGGCCGACCAGTGGAAGGCTGCGGTCTACACGCCGCCGATCGCGCAGACGATGACGGAGCCGGTCGATCAGGAGATGTGGAAGGGGCTCCTCCGGGAGTTCTTCTGCGTGGTCGAGGCGTTCCCGAAGTACATGGGGCTCAGCCTCGCCAAGACGACCTATGGCCAGTCGCCGCGCGACTCCCTGGTGCGAGACTGGCTCATCGGCAACATCCGGGTCGAGGCGCTGCACGTGCGCTGGTACCTCGACTGGGCGGCGTGGCACGGGCACAGCACCTCGGACATCACGAGCCACCGCCCGAGCCCGGAGATCGCGTCGCTCTTCGAGTGGCTCTGGTCGGTGTCCTACCGCGGCTCCCTCGCGGAGGCGGTCGGCGCGGTGAACTATGCGATCGAGGGGGTCATCGGCGAGTGTTCTCGCGTGGTGCTGCCGAGCTTTACGAAGCTCTATGGCGAGGGGAGCAAGTCGCTGACGTGGCTCGCCGCGCATGCGAACTACGATGATGCCCACCCGCGCGAGGCGCTCGAGATCGTGAAGCTCGCGACCACCTCCGCCGAGGAGATCCGCCGGGTGCATTCGAGCATCTCCCGCTCGCTCGAGCTGTTCGAGAAAGCGTTCAGGGCCTGCAGCGTCCCGCACCGCGGCGGCAGCTGACGCGGGCACCTCCTGGCAGCGCCGCGCACGACCGGCGCCGAGCCCCAGCGGAGATACGAGATCTCCGAAGAAACCTCATAGAACACAAGGCGAGCGCCCCGCGGTGCCGGCGCGTGACGGCGGTAGAAATCGCCGGGATTCCTGCCCTGCGGCACCACGCAGCACGCGAGAAACGGACCGGCTCGAGGCGAGAAACCTCGGAGATGCCAAGATCGCCAGTCGGCCTTCTCCCCTTCTCTTAGCCTCTTCGCCGTTCGACTCATTGACCAGCGCCGCCCCCACCGCGAAGCGCCGGCCAGGCCCGCCCCCTGCTGCGGTTTCCCCCCCCGCCCCCTGCTGCGGTTTCCCCCCACCGCCCCGCTGTCCGCCGGGGCAGAGCGGCGGTCTCTCGCACAGGAGACGGGCCCAGATCGGCGTTTTCGGCGCGCAAGCGCACTCCTGTGCGCTGAGCACCGAAAACGTCGAGGTGGGCCCGTATCCGAAGCGAGTGACCGCCGCTCTAGCGGCCGTAGACGGCTTTGCGGACCTTCTTCTTGAGATCGTCGAGCACGAAGGGCTTCGTGATGTAATGGCGTGCGCCCGCCTGGATGCCGGCGATGACGTCCATCGGATCCGACTTGGCGGTCAGGAAGATGATCGGCACCCGGCGCGTCGGCTCGTGCTCGCGGAGCCGCTTCGTCATGCTCACCCCGTCGAGCTTCGGCATCATGATGTCCACGATCACCAGATCGGGCCGCGGCTCCTGCTGGGCCAGCGCGAGCCCATCGACCCCGTTCGTCGCGACCACGGTGTCGAACTCGTCGCCGAGGAACCGGGCGATCATCGCCGCCGTGTCCTGCTCGTCCTCCACCACCAGGATTCTCTTCTTCGTCGCGGTCACCATCGGCGCCGAGAAAGATAGCGCGGAGCGGACGATGCGGGCGGTGTGCCGGGATTTTTTTCCGAAGAACGTTGGAAACACATCGATTTTATTCACCGACAGCGCAAGCGCCGTCTGCGCCGGAGGCGCTCAGCGAGGAGGGCGTGCGGCGCCGACGCACGGATTTCGCCCGGAGCAGGGCTGTCTCAGGCACACCGCTCGGCGTCCGAGGATCAGGTCGCGCGGGCGGCCGCGCGCTCGAGGAGGGAGGCGAGGCGATCGAGCGGCATCGGCTCCACGAACGTGCTGCCGATGTCCCGCATCAGCACCGTCCGGACCGACGAGCCCCGGCGCTTCTTGTCGAGCGACAGGAAGCGCAGCGCGGCGGAGACCGGCTCGTCCTCGATCCGGGTGGGCAGACCGAGCCGCGCGAGCAAGCGGGTCGCCCGGTCGGCCGCCGCGCGGTCGGTCACGCCCAGCGCGCAGCCGACGCGGAACATGGCGACCATGCCGAGCGCCACCGCCTCGCCGTGCGCCAGCCGGACGAACCCCCCCTCGGCCTCGAGGGCGTGCCCCAGCGTGTGGCCGAGGTTCAGGAGGGCGCGGTCGCCCGACTCGCGCTCGTCGCGGGCGACGATGGCCGCCTTCACGGCGATCGAGCGGCGGATGATCTCGGCGAGCAGGCCGGGGTCGCGCGCGAGGACGCGGTCGGCCTCGCGCTCGAGCAGCGTGAGCAGCTCCGGATCGCCGATGCAGGCCGACTTCACCACCTCCGCGAGCCCGCTCCGGTAGGCGCGGTCGGTCTCGGTGGCGAGCGCCGCCGGGCTCGCGACGACCGCGGACGGCTGGTGGAACGTTCCGACGGCGTTCTTCGCGGGGCCGAGGTCGACCCCCGTCTTGCCGCCTACCGAGGCGTCGACCATCGCGAGGAGCGTGGTCGGCGCCGCGACCCAGCGGACGCCCCGCAGCAGCGTGGACGCAGCGAACCCGCCGATGTCGGTCACCACACCCCCGCCCTGCGCGAGCACCACCGCCCCGCGATCGGCGCCCGCGTCGATCATCGCCGTCAGCGCCGCCTCGACGGCCGCGAGCCGCTTGTGCTCCTCGCCGGGCTTGAGCACCGTGACGGCCGCGGCCGGCGTCCCCTGCGCCGCGAGCGCGGCGAGCAGCGGCGCGCCCCAGAGGCGGCTCACGTTCTCGTCCGTGACGACAAAGACGGACGTCGGCGCCAGCGCAGCGATGGCGTCCGCCGTGGACGCCGCCCCGTCGGAGGCGATGCGCACCGCGTAGCTCTTGTCGCCGAGCGGCACGAAGAGCGGGCGATCCGCGTAGGCGCGGAGGACCCGCGTCGCGACGTCCGCGGGGGAGACGCCGTCGGTCACGACGCGCGCGTGGGCCTCGGCATAGACGGGGGCGCGCGCGGCCAGGAGCTCTCGGATGCGCGCCTCGCGATCCGGCGCGCCGTCGAGGAGCGGGCGGTTGCCGTTCGGCGTGCGCGCGGCGATCGTGCGCGGGGTGGCGGTGAGCGCGACGACGCAGCCGCGCTCGAGCGCCTCGGCGCGCAGCGCGGGATCGACCAGGGCGCCGCCGCCGAGGGCGATGATGCGCGGGCCGCGCGCCGCGAGGAGCCGGCGCAGGGTCGCCGCCTCCAGCGCGCGGAAGCCAGCCTCGCCGCGCTTGGCGAAGAGCGACGGGACGCTCTCGCCGGCCTCCTCCACGATGGCGTCGTCGAGATCGAGGAACGGGAGCCCCGTGCGCGCGGCGGCGATGCGGCCCACGGTGGACTTGCCTGCCCCCATGAAGCCGGTGAGCAGGAGCGGAGGTGCGTCGGAAAGGAATTCCATGGCCTTCAGTAAGAGCGGACTTGCTGGAGGTAGCTGTCGACGTTGCGCGAGAGCTCCGTGAGGCTGTCGCCGCCGAATTTCTCGAGCAGGGCGGCGGCGAGCGTGATCGCCACCATCGCCTCGCCGACGACCGAGGCGGCCGCGACGGCGCAGACGTCGCTGCGCTCGAAGGCGGCGTCGAACTGCTCCTTGGTGCGCACGTCGACCGACGGGAGCGCGCGCTTGAGCGTCGCGATCGGCTTCATGGCGGCGCGGCAGATGAGCGGCATGCCGTTCGTGATGCCGCCCTCGAGGCCGCCGGCGCGGTTCGACGGGCGGGTGAACGCGTGCGCCCCCTGATCGTAGGCGATGGGGTCGTGCACCTCGGAGCCCGAGATGCGCGCGGCCTCGAAGCCGATGCCGATCTCGACGCCCTTGATCGCCTGGACGCTCATCAGCGCCTGCGCGAGCCGTCCGTCGAGCTTGCGGTCCCACTGCACGTGGCTCCCGAGCCCGGGCGGCAGGCCCGTGGCGATCACCTCGAAGACGCCGCCGAGCGTGTCGCCCCGGTGCGCGGCCTCGCGGATGGCGTCGCGCATCGCCTGCGCGGCAGCGGCGTCGACGCACGCGAGATCCGAGGCGCGGGCGCGCTCCCGGAGCTCGGCGAGCGGGAGCTCACCCCCGCCCGAGGCGGCGGAGGTCGGCGACGCCACCGGGCCGATCGACAGGACGTGGGCGAAGACCTCGACGCCGACGGACCGGAGCAGCTTGCGGCAGACGCCGCCCACCGCGACCCGCGCCGCGGTCTCGCGCGCGCTCGCCCGCTCGAGCACGTCGCGCAGGTCCCGCCGGGCGTACTTCAGGCCGCCGGCCAGATCCGCGTGGCCAGGGCGCGGGCGGGTCAGCGCCTCGGGCGGCTCGGGGAACGGCTCGGGGCCCATCCGCCCGGCCCAGCTCGCGTGATCGCGGTTCTCGATCACCATGGCGATGGGGCCGCCGAGCGTCTCGCCGCCGCGCACGCCGGCGACGAGGCGGACGCGATCGGTCTCGATCTTCATCCGCCCGCCGCGCCCGTAGCCGCGCTGGCGACGCGCCAGATCCTCGTCGATGTCCTCCGCGAGGAGCGGCATGCCCGCCGGAATACCCTCGACGGTCGCCACGAGCTCCGGCCCGTGCGACTCGCCGGCCGAAAGCCACCTGAGCTGCGTCATCGTGTGGAAAACCTCCTCCGCGCCCGGAGCCCCGGGCGAAGCTTGCTGCGTATTACAGGTCGATCTGCTCCACGTCGACGCCTTGGGCGGAAAAAGGGGAAGAATGGCCAGCGGCGTCTCCGCCAACCTGGGTCGGAGAGCGGACAGCGGCGCCAGCCTGGGTCGAGGAGCGGACGGCGCCGTCCGCGACGACCGGCTCCCCGAGGAACCTGGCCGCCACGGTGGCGAAGCTCTTCGGTAGATCCGTGACGAGGAGCGAGAGGCCGCCCGGCGTACTCCGGGAGGTCACGAGCCCCCGCTCGGCGAGGAACGAGGCCACCTCCTCCGCGGTCGCCGACGCGCTGTCCACGATCGGGAGGGGGCCGCCGGCGAGCGACGCCGTCTCGGCCTCGATCGCGGCGCGGAGGAGCGGGAAGTGCGTGCACCCGAGCACGATCGAGCGGGCGCCCGCGCCGATGAGCGGCTCCAGGTACCGCCGCGCGACGAGCCGCGGGACCTCGCCCTCGATCCATCCCTCCTCCGCCAGCGAGACGAGCAGCGGAGCTGCCTGGCCGGCGACCTCGGTGCGGGTGCTGAGCGACGCCACGGCGCGGGGGTAGGCGCCGGACGCGATGGTCCCGGCCGTCCCGAGCACGCCGATCGTCGCGCCGCGCGACGCGGCGACGGCGGCGCGGGCGCCGGGCAGGATGACCCCGAGGACGGGCAGATCCAGCTCGACCCGGAGCATGTCGATCGCGACGGCGCTCACCGTGTTGCACGCGACCACGATCGCCTTGACGCCGCGGCCGATGAGCACACGCGCGCAGCCGAGCGCGTAGCGGACCACCGTCTCCGGCGACCGCGTGCCGTACGGGACCCGCGCCGTGTCGCCCAGGTAAACGATGTCCTCCGCCGGGCAGCGCCTGCGCAGCGCGCGCACGACCGTGAGGCCGCCGAGGCCCGAGTCGAACACGCCGAGCGGCGCGTCGCTGTGGGACGTCACGGCTCCTCGATGCGGAACAGGTGCACCGGCTCGCGGAGGAACTGCTCGCGCGCGATCGCGTCGAGCGCGTTCCGCACGAGCCCCTCCCGCGCGTCGTGCGTGATGAGCACGACGTCCACCGCGGGCTGACGAGCGGCCGCCCCGCCCGCGGGCGCCGCGCCCGAGCCCGAGTTCGTCGGCCCCTGCTGCACGATCTGCTCGATGCTGACGCCCGCGTCGCCGAGCGCGCCGGCGAGGCGCCCCATGACGCCGGGCCGGTCCTCGACCGCGAAGCGCAGGTAGTACCGGGAGACGATCTCGCCGAGCGGGCGGACCGCGCGGGGCTTGATCGACATGCCGCGGCCCTGCATGCCCGCGACGCCCGACGCGATCGAGCGCGCGACGTCGAGGATGTCGGAGACGACGCTGACCGCGGTCGGCAGGTCGCCGGCGCCGCGGCCGTAGACGAGCGACGGGCCGACGGCGCGCCCCTCGAGCAGCACGGCGTTGAGCACGCCGGAGACGTTGGCGAGCACGCTCTGCTTCGGGATCAGCGTGGGGTGCACGCGCAGCTCGATGGAATCGCCGAGGTCGCGGCCGATCGCCAGGTGCTTGATGGTGTAGCCGAACCGATCGGCGTAGCGGTGATCGGCCTCCTCGATGCTCCGGATCCCGGAGGTGTGCACGTCGGCGCTGTCGACCTGCGCCCCGAAGGCGAGCATCGCCAGGACGATCAGCTTGTGCGCGGCGTCGTGGCCGTCGACGTCGAGCGACGGGTCGGCCTCGGCGTAGCCGAGCGCCTGCGCCTCGCGCAGCGCGGCGTCGAACGACGCGCCCGTGTCGCGCATGCGCGTGAGGATGTAGTTGCAGGTGCCGTTCAGGATCGCGGTGACGCGCTCGACCCAGTCGCTCGCGAACGCGTCCCGGAGCGTCCGGATGATCGGGATGCCGCCGCCGACCGCCCCCTCGAACGCGAGGTCGACCTGGCGCGCCGAGGCCCGCGCGAGGAGCGCGGGGCCGTGGGCGGCGAGCAGCAGCTTGTTCGCGGTGACCACGCCCTTGCCGCGGTCGATGGCGCGCTCGATCAGCGCGCGCGCGGGCGTCTCGCCGCCCATCACCTCGACGACGACGTCGATCGAGGGGTCGTCGACGACCTCCTCGGGGTTCGTGGTGAGCACGCCGCGATCCAGGGCGGCGACGCGCTCCTTCTCGAGGTCGCGCACGACCACGCGCTTCACGACGAGGGGGACGCCCGCGCGCTCCGCCAGGTAACCGGAGTTCTCGGCCAGGAGGCGCAGGACGCCGCCGCCGACCGTCCCGCAGCCGAGGAGCCCGATCTGGATCGGGGCGCCCCCGCGGAGGCGCCTGCGATCGCTGGCGGCGTGAGGTTCAGGGTTCAAGTTCAAGGGCGGACCGCCTTCCGTCTTCATGCGCGCGGAGCTTAGCGCTTCTCGCGCCGATAGGTGACGCCTATGCTGCGCTGGCCATGACGGAAAAGGGCGTTCTGGGCGACGAGTTCAGGTTCCACGTGGGCGAGGACGGGGACGCCGTGGAGCGGGGGCCGCTGCTCCCGCTGCGCGTGCTCGTCGTCGCCGATCTCACCCCGCGCGATCCGCACAACGCCGGCGCGAGCCCGCCCGCGGGCGCGATCCGCGTCGACGCGAGCCGCTTCGATAACCTCTTCACGATGCTCCGGCCACGGCTCGCGATCGAGGTGCCGAGCGTGCTCGCGGCGGGCCGGGCGGTGCGCGTCGACCTCGCGCCCGCCGGGCTGAAGAGCTTCCGGCCCGACGCGCTGTGCGCCGAGGTGCCGCTGCTGCGCTCGCTGCTCGACGGCCGCCGGGTCCTGGATCGGCTGCGCGACGGCTCGGCCACGCTCGACCAAGCGCGCGCCGAGCTCGATCGGCTCTGGGGCGGCTCCCCGCTGGTGCGCGACATCCTGGGCCTCCTCCCGGAGCGCCGGGACGCCTCGCCCGACCGCTCCGCGCCCGCCGCGGAGCGGCCCGCGGCGCCGGCGCCCGCGCCCGGCTCGGACGTGGACGCGCTGCTCTCGATGGTCGACCTCGGCGGGGGCGAGGGCGCCGAGGCGGCGCCCCCACCCGCGACGCCGGGCAGCCTCGATCAGAAGCCGGCGGAGGCAGGGCGGTTCTCGGAGCTCATCGCGACCGTGGCGGCGAGCGCCCGCCCGCGCGCGGGCCAGCCCGCTCGGCCAGCGGAGGCGATCGCGCAGATCGAGCGCGCGATCGGCGCGCAGCTCGGCGCGATCCTGCAGCACCCCGAGGTGCGGCGCCTCGAGGAGGCGTGGCGCGGGCTGAGCCTGCTCGTGGAGCGCGCGAAGGCGGCGGAGGGCGTCCGGTTCGACGTCGTCAGCGCGCGCCCGGACGAGGCGGCCGGGGCGCTCGTGCGGGTGCTCGCGCAGACGGCGAGCTCCGAGCCGCCGGCGTCGGTCGCCATCGTGGACGTCGCGATCGACGGCAGCGCCGCGTCGCTCGCGCGGCTCGAGGAGATCGCGCGCGTCGCCGAGGCGCACGCGCTCCCCGCCGTCGTGAACGGCGACGCGCGCCTGCTCGGGGTCGACGATCTCGGCGGCGTCGAGCGGCTCGACAACAAGGCCGCGCTGTTCCGGGCGCCGCACCGAGCGCCGTGGCGCTCCGCTGCAGCGCGGCATGGCGCGCGGTGGGTCGCGATCGCGATGAACCGCGTGCTCGGCCGGATGCCGTACGACCGGACGACCTCCCGGATCCGGGAAGCGGCGATCGCCGAGCAGCCCGGCGATGAGGGCGGCCGCGTCTGGATCTCGCCGGCGTACGTCGTCGGCGCGCTGATCGCGGGGAGCTTCCGCGAGACGGCGTGGCCCTGCCGCGTCACGGGCGCGAAGGGCGGCGGCACGCTCGGGGACCTTCCGGTGCACGAGGTCAAGGGCGCGTACGAGGGCGACGAGGGCGTCGCGATCCCGACCGAGGCGTTCGTGTCCACGGACACCCAGCGCGAGCTCTCGAAGAGCGGCGTGCTCCTGCTCGCGTCGGCCCCGAACAGCGACGCGGTGTACGTCCTCGCCGCGCCGACGGCCTACGTCCCGCCGGAGAAGCTCACGTACGACAGCCCGACGGCCGAGCCGGACGAGCGCCTCGAGCGCGTCTCGCTCGTCGATCAGCTCTTCGTCGCGCGCGTCGTCCAGTTCCTGCGCGCGCTCTGCTCGAAGCTGCCCCCGGACAGCGATCCGGCGGACGTCCAGCCGGTCGTCGAGGGTGCCCTCTGGGCGCTGTTCGAGAACGCGCCGCCCGCCAGCATCGAGCTCACCGTCAAGGCGGGCCGCGGCGAGGGCGGCGCGCAGATCGCGGTCACGGTGCGCCCGCGCCGCTTCCTGGGCGTCGGGCTCGACGAGGTGTCGCTGGAGATGCCGCTCGGCTGAGCCCACGGCCCCGGATTGACGCCGCCCGGCGCGCGGGGGAGGATCACCGGCATGCGGCTCCGCGTCGCGATCCTCCTCGCTGTCCTGAGCACCCTCGTGACCACGTGCCAGCGGCCTGCGGCGCCGCAAGCGCCGACGTCCGACTGCGGCTGCCGCAAGAAGTAGCCCGGCGCCCATCGCGGGACGACGGGTCACGTCGCGCGGTTCCGGGCGCGCGGCATTGCAATGCACGTCGAGCGTCTCTCACGAAGACGCGAGGACCAGATCGTGAGCGGTGCTCTTTCTCACACCCGCCGCGGAGCGGCCACCCGCCAGCGGGCGGCGGCGCCTCGATACGGCCTCTCCGCGCCTGTCGCGCCGGAGGTCCATCTTTGATGGCGACGAAGAGCGCAGGAGTGATGGTCGCTTTCATCTCGACGGAGCGCGTGGAGTTGCGTAGTTGCGCAGCTGCTCAGTCGGGCCTCGGCGGGTCGCGCGCGATGTGCGCAGCGCGCGCAACGCGGGTTGAGCGCCTCATCACGAAGCGAGCATTGCGCCGGCCTTGCAGTCCTCAGGGGCGGCCCGAGGATTGCAATCCAGGCGGCTCCATGAAGCCTTGCACCCAGAAGGACATCCGCTCCAATCGCCCGTTCGCCGGCCGCAGGGCGGTGGTGATCGGTGGGAGCATCGCGGGCCTGGTCGCAGCCCGCGTGCTCGCCGACCATTTCGGCGAGGTGGCCGTCGTCGAGCGTGACGCCATCCCGGATGACCTCCGCGAGGCCCGCAAGGGGGTGCCCCAGGCTCGCCAGCTCCACGGGCTGCTCGCCCAGGGAGAGCGGATCCTGAACGACCTGTTCCCCGGCTTCACCGGGGATTTGCTCCAGGACGGAGCCATCGCGTACGACTTCGGGCTCGGCCTGGCGTGGCACCACCACGGCGCCTGGAAGCCGCGCTTCGAGACGGGGGTGCGGACCGTGTGCATGACCCGTCCGCTGCTCGAGGCGCACGTGCGCCGCCGCGCGTTCGCGCTGCCCAGGGTGCGGCGCCTGGACCAGCGCGAGGTGGTGGAGCTCTCGGCGTCTCGCGATCACTCCCGGATCACCGGCGTCGTGCTCCGGCAACGCGACGAAGGCGGCCGGATCGAGCGGCTGCCGGCGGAGCTCGTGGTGGACGCCAGCGGGCGCGGCTCGCGCGCGCCGGCGTGGCTCGAGGCGCTCGGCTACCGGCGGCCCGACGAGTCGACCATCCAGGTCCGGGTGGGGTACGCCAGCCGGCAGTACCGGCCGCGGGATCCGGCGCAGCTCCCGTGGAAGTCGCTGTACGTCCTCGGCTCGCCGTCCGACAGCCGGCGGTTCGGCTGCATCGCGCCGATCGAGGGCGGGCGCTGGATCGTGGTGCTGGCGGGCCTGTTCGGCGATCACCCGCCCGCCGATCCCGAGGGCTTCCTGGAGTTCGCCCGGGGCCTGCCCAACGACGCGCTCTACCGGGCGCTGCTCGGGGCCGAGCCGGTGACGGACGTCGCCGTCTCCAAGTTCCCGGCGCACCTCCGGCGGCACTACGAGCGCATGGCGCGGATGCCCGAGGGGCTCGCCGTGCTGGGCGACGCGCTCGCCAGCTTCAACCCCGTTTACGGCCAGGGGATGACGTCGGCCTGCCTCCAGGCGCTGGCGCTCGACGCCGCGCTCAAGGAGCACCGCCGCCGCGCGGGGCGCGGCGCGATCGCGGGCCTCACCCGCCGCTACCACGCGGCCGCGGCGAGGGCGGTCGACCTGCCGTGGCGGATGTCCACGGGGGAAGACCTCGCCTACCCCGAGACCAGGGGCCGGCGGCCGTTCCTCCAGCCGATCATGCGCTGGTACACCGGGATGCTGCACCGGGCCGCGCAGGTCGATCGCGAGGTCTACGTGCGCTTCGTGCGCGCGTTGCACATGCTCGACGGGCCGGAGGCGCTCCTGGATCCTCGCTTGATCCTGCGCGTGCTTCGCGCGGGGCGGTCAGGGTCGCTGCCGGAGGTGGCCGCGGCCGGCGCGGCCCACCGAGGGCGGCCCGAATGACGCATGAATAGCTGAGCCCGCCGCCTCGCTCCGGTCGCGTGATGACGGCGACGGCTCCGCGCCGCGCGAGGCCCGTGTCGGCGGGACGAACGCGCCGTGGTGCCGTGTCGACAGGCATCCTCCGGCGGGGGGCCGCCCCGCGCGGCTGCAGAGCGTTGCCTGGCCGTCGTGTTCTGGTAAGACGTGCGCGCCTTTACCCACGACGGATCGGCTCGCGAGGCGGCTCCTCGCGGAGGCAGGACATGACCGACTCGATGAATGCGCTCCTGGAGCTCGTCGCCCGCGATCGAGAGCACGACTGCGATGGGGTTGGCCACGTGAACGTCTGCGTGCGGGTGGTCGGCGTCGCCGAGCTGCCGACGCGCGCCGGCCACTTCCGCATCGTGGCGTTCTGGAACAACCGAGACGCCAAGGAGCACATCGCGATGGTGCACGGCGACGTCATCGGCGCCTCGAACGTACCGACGCGGCTGCACTCCGAGTGCGTGACAGGCGACGTCATGGGCTCGCTGCGCTGCGACTGCCGCGATCAGCTCCTCGAAGGGTTGAAGAAGATCCAGAGCATGGATCGGGGCATCCTGCTCTATCTGCGCCAGGAGGGCCGAGGGATCGGGCTCATCAACAAGATCCGGGCCTACGCGCTGCAGGACCAGGGGCTCGACACGGTCGAGGCCAACCTGGCGCTCGGTTTCAGGGACGATGAGCGCGACTACGCCGTCGCGGCGCACATGCTGCGCAGCCTGAACGTGAGATCGATCGAGCTCATCACGAACAACCCCAACAAGGTCCAGCAGCTGACGCAATACGGAGTCTCCGTGGCCGGGCGCATCCCGCACGTGATACCGCCGAACGATCACAACCGCTTCTACCTGGAGACCAAGGCGAAGCGGTCGGGGCATTTCATCGACACGTGGGGCAAGCCGCACCTGGTCGAGCAGAGCGATCCGGTCGTGGTCGACGGGATGGCCCCCCCGGAATCCGAGCCGGCGCCCGCGGGCTGAGGCCCCCGCGGGCGCGGGGGCCCAGGCTCAGCCGCCTTTGCGGCCGCGAGCCTCCATCGATGCCCGTCCGGCGCTACGGCGGCGCCGCGCGGCGGTGTCGAGATCGTCTCATGGCGCGGCGCCGGTCAGGCGGCGAACCCGGTCCGCGTGGGGGCTCGCCGGGAAATGCGAGAGGAAATCCCCGGCGCGGGCGCGCGCCTGGTCGGCGCGCCCGCTGCGCAGCAGCGCGTCGATCGCGACGATCTCCCGCTCGGCCGCGAGGCGCCCCTCCGGGAACTCGGCCCGGTGCTCGTCGAGCAGGGCGAGCGGCGCCTCCGGCGATCGCGCGAGCACCGCCCTGATCTCCGCGAGCCGCCCGGCCTCCCGGAGCAGCTCGTCGCGCTCCAGCAGCGCGGCCGCCGTCGCGGCGGGCCGAAGCGTGGGCTCGCCCTGACCGGCGCTCCCCTGGGGCAGCTCCCGGCCCACGCCGGGCGCGGACCGAGGCGGCAGCTCGGCGCCGGGCGCCGGCACGGGCGCCCCGAGCGCTTGATCGCTGCAACCTGCGAGGAGGGCGAGGAGCGGGGCGGCGAGGCCTCCCGCGATCCACCGGGTGTGTGACGAATGGTGAACGACATGCATGTCGTCGACTCCTTCATGGGGCCGAGCTGGCGGAACCCCGTCGAGACGGGCCCGCGAAAGCGCGCGTGCCCATTGCGGGACCGCAGCTCGCCGTCGCCATGGCCGCCAGGGCGGCACGGCGTATTCGACGTAGTGAGCTAGCGCTCCAGCAACGACGGCCCGAGCACCAGCATTCCTAGCTGACAGGCGTATTGTAAAAATGAACATCCCATTTGTCAACACTGCTTACTTACGCCGTCCGAAAGCAGCGCTGCCGCTTGCCGATGGCCGAAATCGCCCTACTCGGCTCAGAAGGCGCCGGCGACGCCCACGCCCGTGCCGCCGCCCGCCGGCGCGAGCGAGAGGCGAAAACGCCGGGTGCCAGAGCTGGCAACGCCTGGGCGCGGGGCATGAAACAGAGCCGGGATCAGCACGCCGGAGGCGGCGCCGAATACGGCGCCCGTGAGCACATCGGAGAAATAATGGCGATCGCCGGCGATGCGCAGGTAGCCGGAGAGCGCGGCGATCGCCATTCCGTTCGCCCATACCCACGGCGCCGCGCGATAGCCGCGCATCGACGCCACGGTGCCGCTCGCGGCGGCGAGCGAGAAGACGGCCGTGGAATGGCCGGAGAAGAACGAGAGATCGTCGTCGTGCGGGAGCGGGCCCGATGTGCCCTCGCCCGCGCGGAGCACATCCGGGTTGTCATGATGGGCATAGGGCCGCTGGCGGCCGACGATGTACTTGGTGATCTGGTTCATGTTCATCGCCACCACCATCGCTTCGGTGACGATCACGAGATCGGCGGCGATGTTGTCGGAGCGGCCGTCGTACCACGCGGCGAGCGCCGTGAGGCCCAGCGCTGCAGCGGGCGCGACGCCGAGGACCGTCACGTTGCTGAGATCATGAGCGGTGTTCGGGTTGCCTCTCCAGACCAGCGCGTCGCGGATCGACGTGTCGAGGGCGTTGGCCGTGCACCAGCGGCACGATTCGGGGGCGAGGCCCTTCTTCGCGAGCTCGGACGCGATCCATGCGGCGCCGCCGACGACGGTGATGGGCAGATCGATCTCGGGCCGGTACGTGAGCTCGGGGGACGGGTCGGCGGCAACGGCCGGCGAGGACGAGACGGCGACGAGGAAGGCGGACAGCGCGAGCGCGGCGGTAGCACGCATGAGGGGCGCAAGCGTAGCCGGGGCGGAAGGGCACGGGAATCCGTCGCGGGCGTCAGGCGCGCGACGGCCCCGGCGTGGCGAGGAGCAGCCCGTCGAGCAGGCGTGCGTGGGCGTCGTCGACCAGGTTCCGGAGCGCCGTCGGCCCGGCCTTGGAAAGGGCTCCCGACGCAGCGAGGGTCGCGAGGCCGTGGTGCATCGCCCAGATCGGGACCGCGAGCGCCCACGGATCGCCGGGCGGGAACGCGCCGGCGCGCTGCGCCTCCTCGATGAACCCGAGGAGCACCCCCAGGTTCTGCGAGGTGGCCGCCGCGACCCGCGGGTCGTCCACGTCCACCTCGCCGGAGTACATCACGTGGAAGGGCGCGGGGTGCTCCAGCGCGAAGGCGACGTAGGCGAAGCCGGCGGCCAGGAACCGCGCCCGAAGGTCGCCCCCGGCGCCCTCGAGGGCGGCCGAGATCCGCGCGCCGAGCGCCGCGCTCGCCTGGACGGAGAGCTCGGTCATCAAGGCGCGCTTGTCCGCGAAGTGGCGGTAAGGCGCGGCGTGCGAGACGCCGATGCGCCGCGCGACCTCGCGCAGCGTGAAGCTCGCGTTCCCTTGCTCCTCGATCAGCGAGAGCGCCTCCTCCAGCACGGCGCGCCGGAGGTCGCCGTGGTGGTAGGGCCGGTCGACGGGGCGCGGCGCAGGCGCGGGTGAAGGGCGCGACGCGGGCGCGGGTGAAGGGCGCGACGCGGGCGCGGGTGAAGGGCGCGACGCGGTTGCGGGTGAGGTGCGCGCGCTCGGACGGCGGCGCCTTGCGGGGGAAGCCACAGCGCAGGCGCACGATACCACGAAGGCCGCGGTCCCACCGAGCCGCGGGGCCCGGGATCGCGGATGCAGGGCCGCGAGCTCAGGAGCTGCAGGCAGCCGCGAAGAAAATGTAGGCAGTGGAAACTTTCCCCATGTTGTCAGTGTCATCATCGGGCGCGCGGGCGGCCGGTGGCCGGCGCGCTGCACCTGATCCAGGAAAGGAGCCCCGTATGTCCGAGCCCCGTCGATCCCCCGAGCGCGAACGCCTCCTCACCGCCGTGGAGCGCGTCCGCGGCGTCGCCACCGCCCACGCCGAGGCGTCCGAGCGGCTGCGCACGCTCGCGCCCGCGGTCGTCGACGCCCTGCAATCGAGCGGCCTGCTCGCGATGGCCGCGCCGCGCGCGCTCGGCGGCGTCGAGAGCGACCCGCTGACGCAGGTCGAGGTCTTCGAGGCGATGGCGCGCGCGGACGCGTCGGCGGGGTGGTCGCTGATGATCAGCGCGCTGCTCGCCGCGCTCGCCGGGGGCACCCTGCCGGACGAGGGGGCCCGCCAGGTGTTCGCAGGGCCGTTCCCGACGTTCGCGGGGCTCCAGATTCCGACCGGCCTCGCGCGGCGCGTCTCCGGGGGGTACGTGCTCGAGGGCCGCTGGGCCTTCGGCAGCGGCGTGCGGCACGCGTCGTGGGTGTTCACCTGCGCCATCGTGGCCCCGGAGGGCGGGGCCCCTCCGGCGGGGCCGCCCGAGATGATAAGCCTCGCTGTCCCGCGCGAGCAGGTGGTGATCGAGGACACGTGGGACGTGGCCGGCCTGCGCGGCACGGGGAGCGACCACTACCGGATCGAGGGCGCGCTCGTGCCCGAGGCGCGGACGTGCCCCTTCCCGGCGGCGCCTCAGCGGCGCGGCGGCGCGCTGGTCTCGCTGCCGTTGCTTGCCCTGCTCGCGGCCGGTCACGTCGGCTTCGCGCTCGGCGTCGGGCGGCGCGCGCTCGACGAGATCGCCTCGATTGCCCCGCGCCGCGTGAAGGCCTGGCCGCAGCTCGCGCTGGGCAGCCACGCGGCCTTCCACATGGACCTCGGGCGCGCGGAGGCGAAGCTCGCGGCGGCGCGGGCCTATGCGTTCGACGTGCTCGGGCGGATGTGGGACCAGGCGCGCGCTGGAGAGGCGCTCTCGATCGAGGACTGGGCGGCGATCCGGCTCGTCCAGACGTATGTGACCGACGTCGCCGCGGAGGTCACGGGCTTCGCCTACCGGGCCGGCGGCGGGGGCGCGCTCTACGCGGCGAGCCCGCTGCAGCGGTGCTTCCGGGACATCCACGCGGCGACGCAGCACATCGCCGCGACCGACGACGCCTACGAGTTCGCGGGGCGCGCGCGGCTCGGGATCGCCGAGCTGCACCCGATGCTCGCGCCACGACCGCCCTCGGGCGGCGGGTTAGCTCGACAGGGCGGCTGAGCGACGCGCTCTCAGCCAGCCTCCGGCCACGCCGGTTGATCGCCGAGGATGCGCGGCTTGTGGCGCTCCAGGTAAGCGCGACACCAGGCGTCCGGCGCCTCGCGCCGGCTGACCCGGCGGATCGCCGTGTAGAGCACGAGCTCGCGCAGCTTCATGAACCGATCCATCTCCGCCAGCCACCGCGCGGAGAGCGCGTTCTCCCGGGCGTAGCCGTCCAGGAACCTGTCGCGGAACATCCGGAGGAGCTCGGGCGGCCGCCCGGGGCCGAGCGGGTCGATCGCGACATAGAAGAGGACGATCCCGAGATCGCTCGCGAACCACTCGTAGGCGCAGTCGTCGAAATCGATCAGCGTGAGCGCGCCGCCGTCCTTGAGCACGTTCCCGAAGTGGGCGTCGGTGTGCACCAGGCCGAAGGCGTCGCGGTCCGTCGGCAAGGCCCGGAGCTCCGCGATGAGCCGCTCTAGCCGACCGCCGATCGGGTCGCGCTCGTCCTCCGGCAAGAGCTCCCGCGCGCTGGTGAAGTCGCCGTCCTCATGCCACGCATGACGCCGCCTCGCCGACGGCGGAACATACACCTTGGTCGCGGCGTGCAGTCGCCCCAGGAGCCGCCCCCAGGCGGTCGCCACGTCCGGCGTCAGATCGTCGGCAGAGAGCGGAGCGCCTGGCGCCTTCGCGTACGCGCGCACGCAGACGGCCTGGCCGGGCCCGCCGAGCAACGCTGCGTAGCTGCCGTCAGCGGCCCGGATCGCCGGGGCGGCGCGGACGCCATTGGCTGTCAGGTACTCCAGCCATTCACACTCCGCCTCGACCGCGTCCAGGGACCTGCGCCCGGGATCCCCGAGCTTCAGGACGAAGGTACCGTCGCCCCGCCGTGCTTCGAAGACGTGGCTCTCGAAGCCGCCGATGTGCCGGCAGGTCGCCGGATCGAGCCCGTAGAGCGCAAGAGCGCGATCGAGGAGGGCGGGATCTACGGGAGTCGTATCGTCCGCTCCAGAGGGCAGCCCTGCGGTCAGGGCTGGCTGCCTTCCGGCGGGCACGCGACCCTCTGGGGCGGCGGTGGGTTGCACATGACGACCACGGGAGGGCCTCCGTCGCGAGAGGGCTGAGGCGGCGGGCAGGTGTTCGGGAAAAACTGCCTGCACGTGCCGTCCGGACCCCGGACCACCCTTCCCCCCTGCGCGGGCTGCGGAAGAGGTCGCTCCTCGCCCTGCGCCGCCGTCGCCCCTGCGCCATGGGATGCACCGGACGCGGCCGGCGCCGACGTCGTTCCGGCGTCCCGCGACGTCTCCGGTGCCGCCGCGTCCTGCGTCTCCGCCGTCCCGGCGTCGCTGGACGCGGCCGCATCCCCCACGCCAGACGAATACGTCAGCGGGGAATCCAGGCGCGGCGGGTTGGTGATCAGCTCCGGCGGATCGGGCGGCGGCTGGGCTGTGCCACAAGCCGTCGCGCCGCCGGCCACCGTGATGACGAACGAGGACGCGAGCACACGGCGGCGCCGGCGCGACGAGAGCTTCATGGCGACCATCATAGACCGATGGCCCAATCCACGTCACCCGAACGGCGATCGCTGCGGCGCGCTCCGCGCGCGACGTGGCGCAGCGCCGCCGAGCGCGGCGAGGTCGTCAACCTCGTCCACCTCGAGCGCCGCGGCCAGGCGCTTCGCTCATGACTTCATCTTCATCGCGTGCGGACGCGCCTGCAAGCGATCCACGTAGGCCTCCAGCCTGGGCCGCCCCGTCGCATTTCCCCACAGGCGCGCCCACATGAACATCGAGCCGATCATCACATCGGCCGCGGTGAACCAGTCGCCGAACAGATAAGGCCCGTCCCCGACCTCGCCTTCGATCACGTCCATGACCGTGGCCCTCGATGCCGAGCGTGGTAAAGAACAGGAACCGTCGATGAGGACGTCGATCATGCTTCAGGCGGATGGCGTGCCGTGCGCCTGAGCTGCACGGACAGGAGCCGCGGCGGGTCGCTCCTGGCGGCCTCCGCGTCGCGCCACTCGCCCAGGTGAACGAGCTCGAACCCGGCCCCCAGGCCGCCGTTCACGTACTGTGACACGTCATGCAGGAACGCGGTCACACGCTCCGGCTGGCCGGTCTCCGGGTTGACGAAATTGGCCTGCCCCCCGCGCATCTGTCGCACGGGGTGCAGCTCGCACAGGAAGAGCTCTCCTCCCGCGCGCAAGGCGCGGGCAGCCTCGGCGAAGACCGCGTCGATGTGCTCGATGTGCTCCAGCACGAGCATGGCAATCACGACGTCCGACGAGCCCTCCGCAAGAGGCCAGGAATCGCGGATGTCGTGCTGTACGAACCGGACGCGGGGAGAAGACACGCGGGCCCTCGCGCGACGCAACATCCCCTCGGAGAAATCCAGCGCGAGGACGCTCCTCGCGTGCTCGTCGAGCCACTGCGTGTTGCGCCCGGTGCCGCAGCCGATCTCGAGCACGTCCCGGCCAGCCAGCGCCAGGCCGCGCTGCCGGAGGACCTCGGCCGCCAGCTCGCGGGTCCGGTTGAAATCGTCATCGTACGTCGCGGCCCAGCGATCGTAGGCCGTGGCGATCTCGGGCTTGTCTGGAGAGCTGGACATGAGCTCGCTCGGCATCGCTACAAGCTGAGCTCGCTCAGCCCCGGATGCTCGTCGGGTCGCCGCCCGAGCGGCCAGTGGAGCTTCCGCTCCTCCGCCGCGATCCGCACGTCATTGATGCTCGCCTCGCGCCGCCGCATCAGCCCCTGCGCATCGAACTCCCACTGCTCGTTGCCATGGGACCGGTACCAGTTGCCGCTGTCGTCGTGCCATTCATAGGCGAAGCGCACCGCGATCCGGTCCCCGGTGAACGCCCAGACCTCCTTGATCAGGCGGTAGTCCAGCTCCCGCTGCCATTTGCGGTGCAGAAACGCCTCGATCGCCGCCCGCCCCTGGAAGAACTCCGCCCGGTTCCGCCAGCGGCTATCGACCGTGTATGCCTGAGCCACGCGCGCGGGATCCCGACTGTTCCAGGCGTCCTCCGCCAGCCGCGCTTTCCGGGCGGCGGTCTCTGCAGTGAAGGGCGGCAGCGGCGGGCGCGACACGACAGGATCTTCGCTCAAGGTGCACCTGAACGAACCTTCCTCGAATCTCCCATCCCCGGCAACCCCTTTTCACGCGAAGCTCCCCAGGGCCGTACCGCGGACCGGCCGCTCCCGTCCTGCCATCGGCGCGCGTCCGTCGCTCGAGCGCGCCGCCCCGCGGGACCGCCCTGCCCGCTCCGGTGCAGGCGCCGTGGGAGCGGCCACGACGCTTGGCGCTCGCGCCGGCGGCGGGAGCTCGTTAGAGTCGCTCCACGCTCCGAGGAGCCTGTGCGCTCGAGAGGGATCCGATGACCATTCCGTTGACGTGCGTCTTCATCTCACTTCTCTTGATCTACGTGGCCCGCCTGTTCGTCGCCAGGGCGCAGTCACAGCAGCCCGAGGGCCTGGACAACCGCAACCCGCGCGACCAGCAGGCCAAGCTCACCGGCGTCGGGCGCCGCGCCCTCGCCGCCCACCAGAACGCCTTCGAGGGGTTTGCGCCCTTCGCCGCCGCCGTCTTCACGGCCCACCTCGCGGGCGCCGACGCTCGCTGGAGCGCCATCCTCGCCGTCACCCACGTCGCCGCGCGCGTTCTCTATCTGGTCATGTACATCGGCGACAAGGCCTCTGCCCGGACCGCTGTCTGGATCATCGGCTTCGCCGCCACCGTGGGCCTCTTCCTCCTGAAGTGGCTGGTCTGAACGCCGCAGCGCCGGCGCGGCGGGGGCGCCGTGGCAGGCTCAGCGCGGCAGGGGCATCCACGCGCCGTCCGTCGGGACGTGGACCTGCGCGGGCAGGTTCTTCGAGGCGGCGCGCTGGGTGAACGCCGTCACGGGCTCGCGGTAATGGGCGAACGTGGTGTGGTGGATGGGGATCACGTGGCGGGCGCGGAGCAGCGCGGCGGCGGCGACCGCCTCCTCCGCGTCCATCGTGCGGAGGCCGCGCGCGCCGTCGACGCCGACCGCGCCGAGGTGCGGGAGCCAGAGGTCGATGGGCGCGAAGCGGGCCGCCACCGCGCGCATCGGCTCGGTGAAGACCGAATCGCCGGTCCAGTAGACCGAATAGGGCGCCGCGCCCTCCCAGCGGAGCACATAGCCGTTGCCCTTGCCGAGCGTCGCGTCGAGCGCCGCATCGTGGGAGTGGTTCGCCGGGACGGCGAGGATCCTCAGGCGGCCGGCGCGGGTCGGGAGCACGGCCTCGTTGTCCCAATCGAGCGGCGTCAGCTTCGTGAATCCGGCGGCGCGCGCCGCGCCGACCGCGTCGGGAGGGAGGACGAAGGTGACGTCCTTCGGGAGTGTCTCCCTCGCGACGGCGTCGAAATGGTCAGCATGGTTGTGGCTGAGGAGGATGACGTCGAGGTGCCCGAGCGGCTCCGCCGGAGGATCGGTATAGCGGGCGACCGGCGCGTTCTCGACGCCGGTCGACGGGTGTTTGGGGAGCACGAACGCCGCTGGGCCGCGCGGGCCAAGGACGGGATCGGTGAGCAGCCGGAGGCCGTCGCGCTCGAGGATCGCCGTCGGGCCGCCGCGCCACTGGAGGCGCCCGCTCGAGGCCTCGGCCGCGGCGGCTTCGCCGGCCGGCGGCGCGATCGCGGCGGCCGCGCCGGCCGGCGGCGCGCTGGCTCCGCCGCGGTCCGGCGAAGCACAGGCCGTCAGGGAGAGCGCGAGCAGCGCGGCGACCACCGAGCCCACGGGCGCCCGCGGCCTGCGCGGGCGACCCATCGAGGGCGCGCCTGCGCCGGGCTCGGCCCCGGCGGGCTGCGGGAGCTGCTCGGCACGTCCATTCCACCTGCTCGGGACACCCGTGATGCGGTTCATCGTCGTCGCCTTCCTGGCCGCGCTGTTGCAATGAGGTTCTCGGCGAGGGACCGCGCGCGCGCGGCGGCGCCCGGTCCCCCCTCGCGGACGGCGGTCACGATCGCGCCGTCGATCAGCAGCAGGATCTGCGGCGCCAGCGCGCTGGCCGAAGGCACGCCGGCCTCGCGCAAGAGCCGCTCGAAATAGTCGATGAGCCGCTGCTTGTGGCGCTGCGCGGCCTCGTGCGCTGGGTGGCTCCGGCTCGCGACCTCGACCATCGTGTTGAGGAACGCACAGCCGCGAAAGTCGTCCGCGGCGAACAGCTCGGCGAGCGCGTCGAAGACCGCGAGCGGCCGGTCCCGCGGATCGTCCGCGACCGCCTCGACTCGCCCGGCCAGCCACTCGCGAAAGCGCGCGTCGCGCGCGTCCAGCACCGCCACGAGCAGGTCGTCCTTCGTCGGAAAGTGGCGGTAGAAGGTGGCCTTGGCGACGTCCGCCTCGGCGATCAAACGATCGACGCCGACGGCGCGATACCCCTCGGCGTAGAAGAGGCGCTCCGCGACCTCGAGGATGTGGCGCCTGGCGTCCCGCACGACGCTGTTCTAGACAGACAGGTCTGTCTTGTCAAGCGCGCGGAGAGGCGCCTGCGGACCGCCGCCCGCAGGCTCTCCGATCGGAACGCCGCGCCGGAGCGGCCCGTCAGGGGACGTTCATCTCGAACGCCACGCTGTAGTTCGGCTGCGCCTTGCCCGTCGTCGAGCCGACGAAAGGATCGGAGTCGCGCAGCTGACCCCAGCGGATCGTGCCGCCCGTCATCGACGTCCCGTCGGTCGTCATCGCATAGCCGACCATCACGCCGGACGCGGGGAGGTTCCGCGCGGTGATCTGCACCGAATCGCCGGAGATCTCCACGCCGCTGATCGGGATCCGGGAGTTGCCGCTCCAGAGCTCGAAGCCGCGGCCCTGCGCCCACTCCGTGAACGCGGTCTGGTGGGGAGACGGCAGCGCGCTGTCCCAGGCGAGCGGCGGCACAGGGACATGGAAGTGCACGGTGACGACGTCGCCGCTGCGCTCGACGCGCGTCGGCTGGAGCGGCTGCCAGTCCTTCCCGAGGACGACCTTCTCGAAGTAGATCTGGCCGAATTTCTCGCCGAGCTGCTGGTAGCCATTCGCGTTCAGGTGGATGTGATCGTTCGCATACGGATACTGGTACTTCGGACCCGAGCAGACGATATCGCCCGGGTGATCGACGCCCACGCGCCACTGCGCCTGCGTCGACGTCGACCGCGTGCCGGCGTCGGTGTGCACCGAGTTCTGCTGGGACACGAGCAGGGGGATGCTCCGCGACTGGCCGGTGATCCGGAGGAGATCCTGGTTGTAGTCGGACCACAGCTTTACGAGTTCATCCTCGTAGGTCGCGCTGCCGGCGTCGGACTCGCCGTGCGTGATCACGATGGCGCCGACGCCGTACGTCTTGCCGGCCTCCCTGGCGAGGCGCGCGATGGCCTCCGCCTCGAACAGCGTCGCCGCGTAGGCGCGGCCCATCGATGTGTCGCCCGTGGCCGTCTGGGTGGCGCCCTTCCGGAGGACGCTCATCGGCTGCCCGCTCTCCCCGACGACGGTGTGCACCGTGACGTGGTCGCCGCCGGCGGATGCCTCCGCGAGGGACGAGATCTGGTCGGCCATGGCCGTGTGCGGCGTCTCGCCATAGATGTTCTTCGGGTAAGCGCTGGGGTAGGTCGTCGCAAACCCGCGGATCGGCTCGACGAGCGGCACCAGGGAGAGGGCCGTGCTCGCCGCATCGAAGGGGGGCACGCTCGCGTTCCCGAGGGACAGCTTGAGGTTGTGAAAGCGCTGCGTGGTGGTGCGGGGCGGCGTGCCCTCCGCGCCGACCGAGAGGCTCTGTCCCGTGCCGACGATGCCGCTCCAGTCCCAGAGCGGCGCCGGCGGCGCGCCGCCGCCCCCTTCGCCAGCGCCGCCGGTGCCTGCCGCGCCGCCGCCCCCTTCGCCGGCGCCGCCGGTGCCCGCCGCGCCGCCGGTGCCGCTCGCGCTGCCCGTCGCGCCCTGACCGCCGGCGCCGCCGGAGCCGCTCGCGCTGCTCGTCGCGCCCTGACCGCCGGCGCCGTGACCGCCGGCGCCAGAGGACGACCCGTCCGACGAGTCGCATCCGAACGCCGCGAGGAGGAGAGCGAGAGTGCCTGACGAACCGAGGCTCAAGAACGAAGATTGTCGCATGTTGGCTCCTTGCCGCTGCACGAGCGGGCCGGGTGATCGCGCGGCCCGGAGCGTCGATCGTCAGGCCGCGTGGTGGAAACCACGACCGGCCATAGCACGGAGGCGCAGGAAAACTGAACCGATTCAGTTGATAGGGACCTCAACCTCGGTCGGAAGCTCCGCCTGGGGGTCGAGCTCGGGGGGTCAACCTCCTCGCGAGCGCCTGTTCGTGCCGGCGCGATGCCTCGATCTCTGCGCGTCCCGGCGGCGCGTCGCCGTCAAGCGTCGGTGCGTACCGCGGGGAGCGGGCGGCGCCGGCAGCTCACCTCGATGAGGATGTCGCCGGGCGCCTTGAAATAGAACATCACGCCGCGGCCGTTCTCGCTCACGGGGCCGCTGTCGACGCCCGCCGCGACGATCGCCGCGTGCTTGTCGTACACGGTGGCCACGTCGCCGACGATGAAGCCGATGTGGAAGCCCTCCGGATAAGGGCCGTCCGTCTCGCGCCGCCGCTGCAGGACGAGCGTGAAGTCGCCGGGCCCCGTGAGGATGGCGATCGCCGGCGAGTGCCGGTTGCCGTGGACCTCGAACTGGAAGTGCCGCTCGAAGAACGCGGCCGTTTCGAGGACGTCGGGGACCTGGAGATCGATGTGATTGAGCTGCATGGGAGCCTCCACGGAGGACGCACGTGCGTCCAGGTGCCGTGGGACCTCACTCCGTGGTGGAGGGGACATGGGCTCCCGTCATGGGAGTGGCCGGGGCTCGCCTGAACCGGCCTACCTCTTTCGGCGAGCAAGAAGATAGCGAAGCGATCGCGACCTGGCAACGTCGCGCGAGACGTCGACGCGCCGGCGTGGCGGTCGAGGAGGGCGCCGCGCGCGCTCGGTGAGGCGAGGGGGTGGGCAAGCCAGCTCGGCGCGCGATCGTTGCCGCGCGGGCGGCGCCGGAACCTCAACCTCGGTGGGCGGCGGCGGTGGCGCCGGAACCTCAACCTCGGTGGGCGGCGGCGGTGCCTCAACCTGGATCGGACGTCGACGCCCGAGGCGATGGGCGGTCGGCCAGCAGCCGCACTGCGTTGCGATCCGGAGGGGTCCGGCACCCCCGCGGGCGCTCTGCGTTGGGTAATGCTCAATTTTGAGCAACCAGCCAAGGCGACCTTGACGGCTGATCCCGTCGTGCAGCCAGACACGCAACGTCCACTCGTCCTCGTTCTGCCACCAGGACACCTTCAAGCGGTCTATGTGTGCAAGATGTGGCACCGGGGCGCCGGCTGGGTGCGACCGAGTTGCCCCATGCACTCGGTGTAAGAGGGCGCATGCCGGAAGAAAATGACGCCACGTACCCCACCGCGTGGGAGCACCTCCTCGCGGACCGATTCGACCCAACAACACAAGCGCCCGACCAGAGGCCCCCCAAAGAATGCGGCCGGAGGAGCGGAAGCGGGAGAAGCGCCGCAAACGGGCGGAGAGGCGCGAGCAGAAGAGGAAGTTGTCGTGGTGGCGGGCTCTCTCTGGGAAACCCTTTCATGCGCTCGATCGCGCCGCACGCCGGTCCAGGAAGGGGCGCAAGGTGGCCTAATCGGAGGGTTAGGCCACTGCCGAGATGAGCCTATAAACGGGCTCTGAACGCGCGCGCCAGATAGCACACCCGATGTCCTAGCGGTCCTGGTTGCGCCTCGAAACCTCAACCTCGGTGGGTGGCGGGGCGCGGCGATGGCGGGGCCTCAACCTGGGTCGGGCCTCAACGTCCGAGGCGATGGGCGGTCTGCCAGCGGCCGCTCGGCGTTGGGATCCGGAGGGGTCCGGCGCCCCCGTGGGCGCTCTGCATTGCCGTCCGGAGGGGGTCCAGCACCCCGGCTTGCCGGCCCCCGCATGCTAGGCTCCGAGCATGCCCGAGCCTCTGGACCCTCCCGCCGAGGAGCGGGACGACAGCCCCTACGACGAGAACGGGGTGGACCGCTCCCTCGTCCGCTGGATGCTCAGCCTGTCTCCCACGGAGCGACTGGCGCAGGTGCAGGGGGCGATCGATCTGGTCATGAGCGTGCGCGAACCATCCGATGGCGCTCGCTGACGTCCTGCACGCGCTGGTACACCACGACGTCGAGTTCATCGTCGTGGGCGGCATGGCTGCGGCGCTGCAGGGCGCCCCAGTGAACACCCTCGACATCGATATCGTGTACTCACGCTCCGAGGAGAACATCGTCCGGCTCATGGCGGCCCTGGCAGACCTGGAAGCCGTCTTCCGCACCGACCCACGACGCCTCGTCCCGAACGAGTCGCACCTGCGCTCGGCGGGGCACAAGCTGCTCCAGACGAAGCACGGTCTGCTCGACGTGCTGGCGACGATCGAGGAGTCGACGTCCTATGACGATCTCCTGCCCGACTCGACGGTGCTCGAGGTAGTCGGCGTACGCGTCCGCGTTTTGTCGCTGGAACGGTTGATCGAGGTCAAGGCGAAGCTGACCAGGCCCAAGGATCGGGCGATGCTCCTTCTGCTCCAGGCGACCCTCGACGAAAAGCGTCGAGCGCCCTGACCGGTACATCGAGCCGCACGGGGAACCCTCCCCGCCCCCTCCTCACTGCCGCACCGGCAGCTCCACCACGAAGCTCGCCCCCTCCCCCGGCGCGCTCTCCACGGTCACCGCCCCGCCGTGCGCCTCGACGACGCTCTTCACGATCGCCAGTCCCAGCCCCGTCCCGTCGCGGCCCTCGTCCGTCGTGAAGAACCGATCGAAAATCCTCGGCAGGTGCTGCGGCGGCACCCCCGGCCCCCGGTCGCGCACCGAGATCCTCGCCGTCCTCTCCCCTTCCCGCCCTTCCCCGCCCTCCACGGTCACCACCACCGCCTGTCCCGACGGCGAGAACTTCACCGCGTTGTCGACGAGGTTCAAGAGCGCCGTCTCCAGGTCCGTCTGCCGCGCCCGGAGCAGCCGTGTCCGCATCTCGTACCGCAGCTCCACCGGCTGCCCCGGGCTCGCGCGCCGCTCCACAACGCGCGCCACGAGCGCCTCCAGATCGAGCACCGTCATCGCCTCGCTCGAGGCCTCGATCCGGCTCAGCTCCAGCAGCCTCGACACGAGCCGGTCGAGCCGCGCCACGTCGAGCTCGATGTTCCGCAGAAAGCGCCGCCGCGCCTCGAGATCGTCCGCCGCCCCCTCGTCGAGCAGCTCGGCGGCGCCCCGGATCGACGTCAGCGGCGACTTGAACTCGTGTGCCACATCGGCCGCAAAATCCGAGATGTAGCGCAGCCGCGCCCCCAGCCGCTCGTTCATCGCGGCGAACGACTCGCCGAGCTCGCGGATCTCGCCGCTCCCGGACACGGGCACCACGACGTCGCGCTCGCCGGCCGCGATGCGCTTCGCCGCGCGCGACAGCTTGCCGAGCGGCCTCGAGATCGACCACGCGAGCGCCAGCGTGACGAGGCCCGTGAACACGCTCGCGACCACGAGGACCCGGATGAGCCCGGAGCGGATCCGGTGCAGCTCGACCAGCACCGGCTGCGTCGAGCGGACAACGTACACCGCGCCGAGCACCTCGCCGCCCCGCCGGATCGGCTCGGCCAGGAACAGGAAGACCGCCAGCTCCTGCTGCCGGACACGCGTCCGCGCCGCGCGGCGCCCGGCGAGCGCCTCGCGCACCTCCGGACGATCCGGGACCTCGGACCAGCCCTCGCGCGCGCCCTTTCCGATCGGCCGCACGTTGTCGGCGAGCTCCCGGAAGTCCGCCGAGCTCGGGCGATGGCCGCGCGTCGGCATGAGCGCGGGGGCCGCTGGCTCGGGCCCCTCGGGCGGGCCGTTCTCGTGCGAGTCGGCGACGACAGCGCCCGCCCTGTCGAGGATCCGGACGCGCGTGCGCGTGAGCCTCGCGGCCTGGGTCAAGATGTCGCCGTGCTCGGGCGCGTCGAGCTCGATCCCTCGATCGAGATCCGACGCGAGCATCGCGGCGACCAGGACCGCCTGGTTCGCCATGTCGCGCTCCAGCGAGCCGAGCAGCTGCCGCTCGTAGAGGCGCGCGAACTCGAGCCCCGCCACAGGCACGAGCAGCACCACCAGGTTCACGACCAGCAGCCGGACGCGGATCCGGCCGAGCTCCCAGCGCAGGCGCTCGATCATCGTGGGGCCCGGCATCGCGGCCCGGCTACGCCCCCTGCAGCTTGTAGCCGACGCCGTGGACGGTCGCGATCGGATCGCCGCCAAGTACGCGGAATTTCGCGCGAATCCGGCGAACGTGCGTGTCGATGGTGCGCTCCGTGATCAGGTTGTCGTAGCGGTAGGCGCGCTGCATGAGCTGCCCGCGCGAGAGCACCACCCCGGGCCGCTCCAGCAGCGCGCCGAGCACGCCGAGCTCTGTCGCCGTGAGCGACACCGGCTGGCCGAGGTACCGCGCCTCGTGACGCTCGGTGTCGACCTCGATCGGGCCGTGGCGGAGGACCGCGGCGCGCGCCTCCGCCGGCGCGGGCGGCGGCGCCTCGGTCCGCCGGAGCAGCGCGCGCACCCGCGCCACGAGCTCGCGCGGCGAGAACGGCTTCGTGAGGTAGTCGTCGCCGCCGAGCTCCAGGCCGACGATCCGGTCGACCTCGTCGGCGCGCGCCGACAGGAACAGGATCGGCGTCCTGCTCCCGGCGCGCAGCCGCCGGCACACCTCGAGGCCGTCGAGCTCGGGGAGCATCACGTCCAGCACCACGAGGTCCACCGTGCCCGCCCCCGCCGCCTCGACGGCGGCGCGCCCGTCGGCCACCGCCGTCACGGCGTACCCCTCCTTTTGCAGGGCGTAGAGCAGCACCTCGCGGATGCGCGCCTCATCGTCGACGACCAGGATGTGCTTGCTCACGTCGCGATCGGTCCCTCTGTTCCGGCGTCGTGCGCGTCGATCGCCGCGCCGAGGCCCTCCACGCGCGCCCAGACCTCGGACACGATACCACCGACGCCCTCGACCGAGGATCCGGCGAAGCGCGCCAGCACGAGCTGCGTGCGCAGCGCCTGGACGAGATCCGCGAGCTCGTCGAGGGCGCGGGCGTCGCGGTCGCGCATCGCCCGCAGGCGCCGGATGTTCTCGAGGTGGAGGTGCGCCGTCGCCAGCGACCGCGCGCCCGCGCCGCCGCCGCCCCGCTCGATCTCCGCGACGCGCGCCGCGGCGGCGCCCTCGTCGAAGCCGCTCTGGCGCAGCAGCGCGTCGAGCTCCGCGTGGCGGGCGGCGGCGCGCGCCACCTCGGCCTCGATCCGCGAGGCCGCCTCGCGCGACAGGAGCGCCTCGAACGAGGTGCCAGCGCACGCGCTGACCCCCTCGCGCAGCGCGCCCTGGACGCGCGCGGCGGCTTCGCCCGCGGCGCCGCCCGCGCGCCCGCCACCCTCCCCGCGGCCCGCCGTGAGCGCGACGGGCGCCCAGATGGGCCAGAGCGGCACGCAGAGCGCCGCGGAGAGGGCGGCGCGGCGGCGCCCCTCGGATGAGGCGCGGTACACCGCCACGGCGCACGCGAGCCCGGCGATCAGGTACAGCACCGCGAGATCGCGGAGGCTCATTGCGCCTCCTTCACCCGGTCGCCGCGCTCGGCGCCCCGATCGAGGCCGTCCAGGCCCGCGCCGTCCGCCGGCGGGACCTCCCGTACGGTCGCGCCGTCCGCCGGCGGGTCATCGACCGGAGCCACGCCATCGCGCGAGGGTCGCTCCCACGGGCGCAGCCCGTCGTGCGAGCGCAGATCGTCGTCGTAGATGAGCGCGGAGCGGAAGCTCGTGACGAGCGCGTCGGAGAAGCTCCCCTCGCGGGCGCGCAGGAACGGGACGTCCTTCTCGCTCGGCCGCCCGAGGTAGGGCCGGAGGATCCATGCGGCTTGACCGCCGACGGCGAAGAAGACGGCCATGAAGGCGACCGCGGTGAGCCAGCGGCCCGGACCCGCGCCGATGCCCCGCACGAGCACGCCGAGCGCCGCGAGGCCCGCGACGGCGTAGGCGAGCCAGGCCGCGACCGACGACGCGTGGTAGCCGAGCCCCACGTCGATGGCCAGCCAGAGCACGGGCGCGAACGCGAGCAGCACCAGCGACGAGCGGCCCGCCGACGCGAGGGCGAGCGCGATGACGGACCGCATGGGCCACGGGCGCCCGAGCACGGCCGAGAACGCGTGGAGCGCCGGGACCGAGAGCGCGAGCGTGATCAGCATCGCCAGCGGCACCTTGACGGCCGCAAAGACGATCTGCTCGCTGCCGCGGAAGCTCCCGATCACGCCGCCAAACACGGCCGAGCCGAGGGCAATCGCGCCGAGCGACGCGAGCGCGATGGCGCGGATGTCCCTGTCCTCACGGCAGCTCGCGGCCACCTCGGAGGGCGCCCTGAGGAGACGGCTCACGACGGAGGCGCTCACGAGGCACCCCCCTTCAGGATCGGGAGCATCCCCCACCACACGCGCAGCGCGAGCACCACGGCGAACCCCGCGAACACGACGAGCGCCGCGGTCGACCGGGACACGCCGGCGAGACCGCCCTCGCGCTGGAGCACCGCGCCGAGGTCACGCAGCAGGATGCAGATGCCGACGGCGCCGCCCACCGCGAGGCCGAGCAGCCCCATGAGGGCCGCGGTCGCGTCCGCCCCGCTCGTCACGACGAAGAGCGCCGAGGCGGGCGCGAGGCCGCCGAGCACGAGGCCCGTCGCGGCCGCGGCGCGCGCCGTCGCCGAGAGCGCGCGCGGCGGGTCGAGCGGCGCGTCGAAGAGCGTCAGCACGATCGTGAGCGCCGGCACGCCGACGCACGCAACGGCGATCATCGCCGCAGGGACGCCGGCCGCGTGGCGGACGAACGACACGCCGCCCTGCCGCGCGCCGAGCGAGAGGCCGTACAGCGCCGCGAGGCCGACGCCGACGCCGAACCGGGACAGCTCCTCGCGGAGCGAGACCGAAGGCCGCTCCGCGAGGAGGGCAGCCGTCCAGCTGCGGTGTCCGGCGCCTGCGGTGGGCTCCGCGGCGGTGCCGGGCACAGGGGCCGCGGGGGCGTCGTCTCGACGCTCCGCGGGATCTTTTGCGCCGGCGTCCGTGCCGGCCTCGGGCGATGACGTTACGGGGAGACAGGTAGCTTGCGCCTGCACAAGGACCTCCATCGGGGTGAGCGCTGCGCGGCCTGGTCACGGCCGCCGCAGACCTCCCTGGGCGTACCCCCCGGGTGAGGCGCACCCGCGCGCCCGACGAGGAACAGACGCGGAGAGGTTGTGGCGAAGACGTGGCGACGGCGCGCGCCCTCCGGAGCGCCCCGGGGCCAGGACCGCCGGCGCCCGAGAAGCCCTCCGCGGGAGGTCTCCCGCGACGGTCCACACGCACATCACAGCCTCTGAGCGCCCGACTCGGGCGATCCATCGACATGTACATCGATGTGCGGCAAACCACACATTGCCGTTTTGTACGTGACGGATCGATGCTTGGCGCGCAGCAACCGCGAGGGAGGAAGTAATGAAGATCGACCTGTTCACAGAGATGCAGAGTCCCCGTCCGTGGTCGGAGGACCACGAGCACAGGGTCATCATGAACACCCTCGAGCAGGCGAAGCTCGCCGATCGGCTCGGGTACGGCTGCTGGTGGCAGGTCGAGCACCATACGGCCGAGGAGTTCAGCTACTCGTCGGCGCCGGAGGTGATGCTCGCGGCGATCTCGCAGCACACGACGTCGATTCGGCTCGGGCACTCCTCGGTGCTGTCGCCGTTCCGGTTCAACCACCCCATCCGCGTCGCCGAGCGCGCGGCGATGCTCGATCACCTGAGCGGCGGGCGCCTGGAGCTCGGCCTGGCCCGCTCGACCATCCCGGAGTGGCGCACGTTCAACATCCCTCCGGACCGGACGCGCGATCAGATGCAGCAGGCGTTCGAGATGATCCCGAAGATGTGGACGCAGGAGCGGTTCTCCTGGAAGAGCGAGGACGCCGAGATCAACAACGTCCCCATCATCCCGAAGCCGTACCAGAAGCCCCACCCGCCCCTCTGGCAGGCCTGCTCGAGCCTGGCCTCGTTCGAGCAGGCCGGGCGCAACGGGGTCGGCGCGCTCGGCGTCACGCTGTGGGCGCCGCCCGACCAGGTGAAGGAGTGGATCGGCATCTACCGCGAGGCCATCCGCCGGTGTGAGCGGCCCGTCGGCGCGTTCATCAACAACCAGGTCGGGTTCTTCACGTTCGCTCACTGCGCCGAGACGGACCAGCAGGCCATGGAGAACGGCGCCGCCTCCGCGGCCGCGTGGTACACGAACGGGTCCTTCACGTTCTTCGAGGCGAAGGAGCACTTCCTGCGGACCCACGCCGAGGAGCAGGCGCTGGCCAAGGACCCGGCGGGCGGCGGCCTCGTGGGCCAGCTCCTGCGCGACCGCGCGGGGAAGACGCCGGCCGAGACCAAGGCCAACGCGGTCCTCGCCCGCATCATGCAGAACGAAGAGGTCCCGAACGAGGAGGTGTTCGACGCCCTGAAGGAGCAGAACTCGCTCATCGTCGGCAGCCCGGAGACGTGCCGGCAGAAGATCAAGTTCTACCAGGACCTCGGCATCGATCGCCTGCTGTCCTTCCAGCAGGTCGGGCGCCTGTCGCACGAGCAGGTCATGGGCAGCATTCGCCAGATCGGCAAGCTCATCCCCGAGTTCGACAAGCCCTGAAGCGGGGCCCGCGGGCGCCCGCGGCTTGACTCCTGAAGATCCGTCGAGTTTTCTAGAAGAATTCACAGGGAGACGGGGAGAACACTGGGATTTTCCTCCCTGTCTCCCCGCCTCCCTGTTCAATTTTCCGACATAATGAGGGATCTGTCAGGCGCGACTCAGTTCCGGCGGGTCGACGGACTGCCGAGGGATACCTCCCGGCTTCCCGGATAGGTCGCTCGATCAGAATCGACCGACGACGCCGAGGCCGACGCTGCTCGGTCCGAGCGCCATCGGCGCCGGGAGCACGAGCGGCTGGCTGACGTCGTCGCGGACCAGCACACTTCGCGGCACGAGGAGGCCTGGCACGAGCAGGGCGGCTCCCGTGATCTGGACGAGCCCGTCGAGGACGAGCGCCATGGTCTCTAGGTCGTCCTGCCGGGTCGTGGCCAGCGTGATGAAGGGGCCCGCGCACGGCACGAACAGCGCCGCATACCCCGGGGAGCCGCGGTACACCGCGTCGCCGCCGCCGATCGCGGTGAACAGGTAGACGGTTCCGAAGACGATCGCGCCGCTGATCACGAGCCCCTTGCGGACGCGCGTCTCCGGATGATAGCCGGGAGGCACCGGCTCGCCCTCCCTCCAGGGGAGCACCTTCGGGCCCGCGGGCGGGGCGCCGTGGAAGCCCGGAGGCGGAGGAGCCTGCGGCGCAGGCAGGGATTGCGTCTGCATGGCCGGCGCACCAGGCGGTGCGCCGTCGTCCGCGCGCGCCTGCCCGGAGCCGGAGGCAGAGACAATAGCCCCGGTCGCGACAGCGAGCGACCATCGTTCAAGCGATCGTCGATTCCACATGTCAACCCACCCTCGCTCGCGCCGTGATCTCGCGCCCGAAGCGACCGACAGACGATGATACACGAGGAGACTTTGATCGTAGCCTTAACATTCACACCGGCATCCGCGCCCCGCGCGTCACAGCACGAGTGTGCGCGCACGCACACACCGTCCGTGTCCGTCGCGCCGCTACGCACCGGTGGAGCGCGCGATCTCACGCTTCGCGATCGCACACAGGCAGGCACCGCGGCGCCTCATGGATCACCAGCCTCCGGCGGCGGAGCAGCCATGTCTGAGCGAATCGTCCTGTCGTCGTCGAACTCCTCGAAGGAGCACGGGATCGTCGAGCTATCGTCGTCGAACTCCTCACGGAGGAGCGCGGAACGGGAACTCCTTCTGACCGGTTCATACAATGGATCGCTGTCACCGAGGCGGACCATGGAACGCAGGTAAAGATCGAGCTCGCCCGGCTCGAACCGGCAGAGCCCGATCGCGTACCAGAACGCGCGCCCCGTATCGCCACCGAGCTTGTAACGACCGTCGCCCGTGAACGCGACCCAGCCCTCCGGCAGGCACAGGAGGACGGCGAGGCACTCCCCCGTCGCCACGCTCCACAGCCGCACCGTGGAGTCGCCCGAGCCGGACACGAGGATACGTCCATCCGGGCTGAAGGCGACGCTGGTAACGCCGTCCTGATGGCCTCTTAGAACAAGGCGGCAGACGCCCGTCGCCGGATCCCATAGCCGCACCGTAGAGTCGGCCGAGCCCGAGGCGAGCAACGCGCCGTCGGGACTGAACGCCACGCTCATGACCCAGCCCTGATGCTGCGCGATGACGAGCAAGCAAGCCCCGGTCGACACATTCCACAGCCGGACCGTCGAATCGAACGAGCCCGAGGCGAGCAGCGTGCCGTCGGGGCTGAACGCCACGCTCCGGACGAGCTTGGCATGCTCCACGAGCACGTGCCGGACTGCACCCGTCGCGGCGTCCCATAGCCGGATCGTCGCGTCGCCCGAGCCCGAGGCGAGCAGCGTGCCGTCGGGGCTGAACGCCACGCTCCAGACCTCGGCCTTGTGCCCCTTGAAAACCAACCGGCGATCCCCGGTGAGCGCGTCCCACAGCCAAAGTTCCGACGCTTGCCAGCCGGTGGCGAGCGTGGCGCCATCGGGGCTGAACGCGAGGCTCAAGGCGACGCTGCCACCCCCCTGGAGGATGAGCCGCACAGCGCCGGAAGCGACGTCCCAGAGCCGGACCGTGGCGAACTCGTCACGCGAGGCGAGCGTCGCGCCATCGGGGCTGAACGCGAGGCTCCAGAGGCGCGTGGGCACCGCGATCCGGCGACGGGCGGTGCCGGCCACCGCGTCGAGAAGCCAGATGCCCGACGCCTGTGAGCCCGCAGCGAGCGTTGAACCCGCCGGGTCGAGCGCGACACACCAGATGATGTCCGAGAGGCTCTTCAGCGTGAGCCGGGTCGCGCCGGTCGAGGCATCCCACAGGCGGATCGTCCCATCGACCGACGTGGAGGCGAGCGTCGCGCCATCGACGCTCCAGGCCGCGCCCGCGACGAGCCCCCCGTGGCCCCGCAGCACCAGCCGAGCAGCGCCGGTCGAGGCGTCCCACAGCCGGACCGTCGAGTCATACGAGCCCGAGGCGAGCGCCGACCCATCGGGACTCCATGCAAGCGTCACGACCCAGCTCCGGTGCTCCCTGAGGACGAGCCGGGCAGTCACGGTCGCGACATCCCAGAGCCGGATGGTCGAGTCGTACGCGCCCGAAGCGAGCGTCGCTCCGTCGGGGCTCCATGCGACGCTCTGTACCCGGCGCTGATGACCCGCAAGGACGCCGCGTTCGGCGCCGCTCACGGCGTCCCAGAGCCGAACCGAGCCGTCCTCGTGCGCCGATGCAAGGGTCGACCCGTCGGGGCTCCACGCGACGCACGACACGACCGCCGGATGGCACTCGACGACACGCCGGACGTCGCCGCTCGCCGCATCCCAGAGCCGGATGGTTGCGTCTTTCGAGCCCGAGGCGAGCATCGAGCCGTCCGGGCTGAACGCGACGCTGGTCACCGCGGTCCAGTGACCCCGGAGCTCGCGCCGAACAGCGCCGCTCGCGACGTCCCACAGGCGAACCGTGGCGTCTCCGGAGCCCGAGGCGAGCGTCCCGCTGTCCGCGCTCCACGACAGGCTGCGAATGTTTCCCTCGTGGCCGACCAGGACCACCCGCAAGACGCCAGTCGCGAGGTCCCAGATCCGGATCGAGCCGTTGGTATGACCCGAGGCCAGGAAGACGCCGTCCGGGCTGAAGGCCACGGCATGGCCGTCGGAGACAGGCGCGATCATCGGCTCGACGTGCGCCGGCTGCGGCATCGCAGCGCCGGTCGTGACACAGCCGTCCAGCGCGCCTGCGCTCAGCTGCGCGCCGACGAGCTCCGCGACGCGCAGGCGCGCGCCCGAGAGCGAGGCCTCTCGGAGATCAGCGCCGAGCAGGCGCGCGAACGAGAGCTCGGCGTCCCGGAGGTTCGCGCCCGAAAGGCGCGCCCGCGAGAGGTCCGCCCGCAGGAGGACCGCGCGCTCGAGCGACGCGCCCCGCAGATCGGCCTCCACCAGCCGCGCGCCGGTCAGGTCGGCGCCCGTCAGGTCGGCGCCTCGCAGGTCCTGCCTCGAGAGATCGCGCCCCCTGAGGTCGTGCCCGGCCAGGTTCACCCCCACGTGAGCCGGGACCCCGAGCCGCTTGAGCACGAGCAACGCGTTCTTCTTCGCGGACTCCTTCGAGCCCGACGCGAGCGCCGCGCGGGCCCACTGCGCCGCGGTGTCCGCGCCGGCCAGCGCCGCGAAGAAATCGGCCATCGGTTCCGACATCTCGCGCAGGCCGAGCGACACGGGCTCACCGCCGGCCGCGACCTCCTCGGCCGCGCGCCGCGCCACCAGCCACTCCGGCACCGACTGATGGATGAACGAGAAGCTCCCCTCCTCGTCCCTCACGAGCAGCGTCCCGGCGCCGACCTCGTGCGCGACGACCCCTGGATCCAGCTTGTTCTTCGCGAGCTCCTGCGCGGCCGCCAGGATCTCGGAGGACAGCGCGCCGACGTCGGCAGTGCGCTCGCCCCGCTGCCAGAGCTGCACGGCGAGCTCGGTCACGGCCCTCCATCGCTGCTCCAACGTGAGGCTCACCTGCGCTCCCCTCGGGTGCGCCCGCTCATCCTCCTTGCGCAGCCACTGTTCGAGCAGCAGCCTGTAGAGCTCCGCCGACGTGAACTCCCCCTCGCTGGCCCCGGCCTCCTTCAGCTTGTCCTCGTCGATGCCCGCGATGAAGCCCAGCATCCTCGGGTTCCTCGAGAGCCCGAGCAGATCCTTCACGCCGCCGAGCAGCGCGAAGCGCCGCTCCGCGACCGCCTCACCGCCGAGCCGGTTCAAGAGGAAACATCGGATCTGGTCCTCCGTGAACGGCGAGAGCTTCGCGATCCGGTAGCCGGGGATCGAGCCGGCCCGCTTCGCGAGCGCCGTCTCCACGCGACGGTCCGACAGGAAATGCTGCGTGCGGCTGGTGACGACGATCTTCGCGTTCCCGCTCGCCGCCTGGATGAGCGTATCGAAGTGCTCCTCTGCCCTGTCGTAGCTCACGCGGAGCGCGAGCTCGTCATAGCCATCGAACAGGAGCGCGATCCGCCCCTCGGAGAGCATGTAGAGGAACGACTCCATCTGGAACCGCTCGAAGCGCGCCCTCGCGAAGTGCTGCGCCAGGAGCTCCTCGAGCGAGCGGCCCTTCTCGAGCGATCTCATCTCGACGAGCACGGGCACGAGCGGTCCTCCCGCGCTCCCCATGCGCCGCGCGAGCTCGTGGAGCAGGAACGTCTTGCCCGTGCCGAAGTCGCCCAGGATGACGATGAAGCGACCGCGCGGCGAATCCAGCCATTTCGACACGGTCGAGAGCGCGTCCCCCTCCTCCGACTCGTCGACCCCCACCTTGAAGGTGAGGCGCTGGTCGACGTAGAGCGCGGGCGGGTAGACCTGATCGCTCGCGAGCCGCTGCGTCTGCCGATCGAGGTAGTGTGTAAAGTCGAGCAGCCCCTGGTACTCGATGAAGCTCTCCACGTTCACGCGGGCCCTCTCCGCCGCGCGGACGAGCGCCTCTGGCGCGCTGCTGCCTCGATAAACGAGGGTCGAGACCAGCCCCGGATCGTCGAGCCGGTACTGCGCGTCGATGCGCTCCAGGAACGCTTTCAGGATCTCGTCGGTAACCCGTTGGTCGATGGCAGCCACAGGGTATGTCCGCACGATGCGCCCCCTGCGCACCGACACGCGCAGGTGCGCGCCGAAGGGCGCTGGCGCAGGCAGTTGCTCGATCGTCGCGCCCTCCGGCTCCTTCAAGCGACAGACGCGCTCCACGCGCGCGAGAAAATCGCTCGGTACCGGCGGTCTCGGCGGCCGATCATTGTTCACGTCATCGACGTGGTTGTAGGTTCCCCCAGCGATCGACCGCAAGATCGCCGGCACGCGGGCGTGCGCGCCGTCCGGGTTCTTGTAGGCGATGACCCTGACCCCTGCGGCCTCGAGCTTGCGCCGCCTGAATGGCGTCAGCGTGTCCTCCACGAGGAGCGCGAAGTGCGGCGGGGGCTGCTCGCCGGCCAGGGCGCGGACCTCGCCGAGCGCCTGGTCGAGGTGGTCGTCGGCAAAGCCGAAACCGACGAAGAGGACCGGGCACGCGTGGAAGAGCGCCTTGATGGCGACCTGGAGGCCCGGCGACGCGAAGATCACCCGGTCGTACTGCTCGCGCGTGAACACCCACGTCTCCCGCTCGCGGAGCGTCCCGTGGAGCTTGAGGATGTACCTGCGGCGCGCCGCGATGTCGGCCGGCGCCCGCGCGAGGACGTCCCACTCACCCCCGAACGCCCGGTCGAGGAGGCGATCGAGGTTCGTCGTCAGCACGGCGCGCAGCCCGGGCTTCATCGATGCGATGACCCGCGCGACCTCGGGCACATCGCGGTCGCTGTCGTCGAGGGCGCGCTCGACCGCAGCGCAGAACTCCGGCGCTCCGAGCGAAAGCTTCACGGCCGAGAGCGCCTCGGTGTACTGCTGTCTCTGCGCGAGCTCCTCGATCTCCGCGAGGATGCTGGCCTGTGCCCCGCTCACGCGCAGGCGCGCGACCATCTGCTCGGTGAGCTTCTGCCAGCCCGGGAGCCCCGCCGCGGCAGAGACGCCGGCCCCCGCGAACACGACGAGCTGCCCGCTCTCGTAGGCCTTGCGGAGGTCCTGGAGCGCCGGGTCGTTCGGCACGTCGATATCGCTGCTCCCTCGATCCGCAGCCATCGTCATCGACACTACGCTACCTCTTTGTCGAGCCAGCCGGCATCGCTGTGCTCCGCCCGTCGCGCGCCAGCCGAGCGCCAGCAGCCGCTGCACGATCACAACGATGCGCGAGATGCCTGGGCCCTCGTATCGCAGCGCTCGACAGGCGCGCGAATGTTCGCTAGGCTGCACCTCGATGTCCGTCCCTCGCGCGCGCTCCCTACGCCCCTGCCTAGGCCTACGGCCCGGGGGCCTTTGCGCGCGCTGCTGATCGACGTCGCTCCTCGCAGTACGGCCCCCCTCGGTTCTCTTGGTCCCGATGGGGGTCCTCCGCCTCGTCGTCGTGTCGTGACGACTCCCATCGCTAGCTTTCAGGGAGTCCTGTCATGTCCACGATGCCTGTCCACAAGTACAAGCCCTTTCAGCCCATCCATCTGCCCGATCGCCGCTGGCCCAGCCGCGTGATCGAGAGCGCGCCGCGCTGGTGCAGCGTGGACCTGCGCGACGGCAACCAGGCCCTGGTCGAGCCCATGGGCCTCGAGCGCAAGCTCCGCATGTGGCACGAGCTCGTGCGCATGGGGTTCAAGGAGATCGAGGTGGGCTTCCCCAGCGCGTCGCAGCCCGACTTCGACTTCGTGCGCTGGATCATCGACCAGGGGCTCATCCCGGACGACGTGACGATCCAGGTGCTCACCCAGGCGCGCGCCGAGCTGATCGAGCGCACCTTCGAGGCCATCCGCGGGGCGCGCCGCGCCATCGTCCACCTCTACAACTCCACCTCCACGCTCCAGCGGCGCGTGGTGTTCGGCCTGGATCGCGCGGGCATCGTCGAGATCGCCGTGCGCGGGGCCCGGCTCGTGAAGGAGCTCGCGGCGCGGTCGCCCGAGACCGAGGTCGCGCTGGAGTACTCCCCCGAGAGCTTCACGGGCACCGAGCTCGATTTCGCGAAGGAGATCTGCGAGGCCGTGATGGACGTCTGGGAGCCCACGCCATCACGGAAGATCATCCTGAACCTGCCCGCCACCGTCGAGATGTCGACGCCCAACGTGTACGCGGATCAGATCGAGTGGATGCACAGGAACCTGAAGCAGCGCGGCAGCATCGTGCTGAGCGTGCACCCGCACAACGACCGCGGCACCGCCGTGGCCGCGGCGGAGCTGGCCGTGATGGCGGGCGCCGATCGCGTCGAGGGCACGCTGTTCGGGAACGGCGAGCGCACGGGCAACGTCGACGTCGTGACGCTGGCGCTCAACCTGATGTCCCAGGGCGTGGATCCCGAGCTCGAGATCCATGACGTCCAGTCGATCAAGGAGACGGTCGAGCACTGCAACCGCCTGCCGGTCCACCCGCGCCACCCGTACGTCGGCGAGCTCGTGTACACGGCCTTCTCCGGGTCGCACCAGGACGCGATCAAGAAGGGGTTCAAGGCGCTGCGCGAGGGCGGGAGCCCGCTCTGGGAGGTGCCGTACCTGCCCATCGATCCGCAGGACGTCGGCCGCAGCTACGAGGCGGTGATCCGCGTGAACAGCCAGTCGGGCAAGGGCGGCGTGGCCTACGTGCTCGAGCACGACCACGGCTACGCGCTGCCGAGGGGGCTCGCCGTCGAGGTGAGCCAGGCCGTGCAGCGCAGGGCGGAGCGGACCGAGGGCGAGGTGCAGAAGGCCGAGATCCTGGCGATCTTCGAGCGGGAGTACGTGAACCGCGCAGGGCCGCTCCGGGTCACCCGGCACAGGCGCGTCGGCCAGGGCGCGGACGAACGACACGAGTTCCATGTGCAGATCCGAGGCGCCGCCCACGTGCTGAGCGCCGCCGGCGGCAGCCCCGTCGAGGCGCTCGCGAGCGCGCTCTCGCGCCACGCGGGGATCGCGATCGCGGTGGACGAGCACGCGGCGCACGCGCTCCCGAGGAGCGCCGGCGACGAGACGGCGGCTTACGTGGCCATCTCGGTCGGGCGCAAGCGCAGCTTCGGGGCGGGGACGCACGGGGACGCCGACATGGCGTCGCTCGCCGCCGTGGCGTCCGCGTGGAACCGCGCGCGGCCGGCGGATGCGGCGCAGCTCGCGGCGGCAGCGGAGTGAGCGGGCGCGCGGTCGCTCAACCCCGCCGGAGGCGCCCGCGCAGCGAGACGAAGCGCCTGGACGCGCGCGCGCGCGGTGCTACCCTCGCGCGCCGACGGCGGAGCTCCTCCGGCGGGTCCGGCAGCGCGGCCACAGACGGCAGATGCGGGAACCAGCAGGGGCGACGTTGCAGACGCCACGTTCCCTTATGATGACTTCTCCCCCACGCCGCATCCCGAGCTCGCGCCGCATCCCGAGCTGCCTGTGGACACGCGCCTCCGGTGCCTCACTCCAGCGCGCGAGCGGGGGGACCTGGGCAGGGTGCGCCTGCGGTGCCGGGCGTATCCGTCGAGCTCTGGAAGCAGGACTGGCTGCGCTGGAACACAACGAGACAATCAAGGTGAGTGAATGAGCAAGGTGGAAAATCCGGCACTGAGAGGGTTCAACCCCGATCCGTCGATCGTTCGCGTGGGGGACGATTACTACATCGCGACCTCGACGTTCGAGTGGTTCCCGGGCGTCCAGATCTCCCACTCGAGAGACCTCGCCAACTGGCGGGTGGTCGCGCGGCCGCTGGAGCGGTACTCGCAGCTGGACATGCGCGGCAACCCCAACTCCGGCGGGATCTGGGCGCCGTGCCTGACCTACGCGGACGGCTTGTTTCACCTCATCTACACGAATTCGCGACGCTGGGCGGGGTCGTTCAAGGACGTCCACAACTACCTGGTCACCGCGCCTTCCATCACCGGCCCGTGGTCGGAGCCCGTGTACCTGAACAGCTCGGGGTTCGATCCTTCGCTGTTCCACGACGACGACGGCCGCAAGTGGCTTGTAAACATGGTGTGGGATCACCGGCCGGGCAACAACCCGTTCGGTGGGATCTTGCTCCAGGAGTACAGCCCGAAGGAGAAGAAGCTCGTCGGTCCGGTGGAGAACATCTTCCGAGGCACGGCGCTCGGGCTCGTGGAGGGGCCGCACCTCTACAAGCGAGATGGCTACTACTACCTGCTCACCGCGGAGGGTGGCACGTTCATCACGCACGCCGCGACGGTGGCCCGCTCTCGCTCGATCCACGGCCCTTACGAGGTCATGCCCAACAATCCGCTCATCTCCAGCGCGTCCCACCCCGAGCTGCAGCTCCAGAGCGCCGGTCACGGTAGCTTCGTGGAGAACAAGGACGGCTCGTGGGTGTTCGCGCACCTGTGCCGTCGCCCGCTGAAGAATGGCCGGTCGACGCTGGGACGCGAGACGGCGCTCCAGGGGATCACCTGGGTCGAGGGGTGGCCGCGGCTGACTTCGGGCGGGCAGGTTCCGCTGGACGTCTACGAGGGGCCGAACCTGGCTCGCCACGAATGGCCGAAGACACCCGAGCGCGACGACTTCGACAAGCCCGCGCTGGGGATCGAGTGGCAGTCGCCGCGCGTGCGGCCGGCAGACGTGAGCAGCCTCGCCGCCCGACCCGGGTACCTGCGCCTGATCGGGCGCGAGAGCATCACCTCGAACTTCGAGCAGAGCCTCGTCGCGAAGCGCCAGCAGGCCAAGCACGTGCAAGCGACGGCGTGCATGCAATTCGCCCCTCAGCACTTCCAGCAAATGGCGGGCATCGTTGCGTTCTACAGCACGGACTCGTTCTACTATCTCTACGTCTCGCGGGCGGATCACGCCGAGAAGGCCCTGTCGCTCATGAAGTGCGAGCGGGGGAACCTGACGTTCCCGGTCGAGAAGGAGTACGTGCTGGACGGGGCGGAGAACATCTTCCTGCGGCTCGAGATCAAAGACGATCGGATATCGTTCTTCTACTCGCGGGATGGCGTCACCTACCACGCGGTGGGGTGGGAGCACGACGCGTCGATCCTGTCGGACGAGCACGCGGTGCCCTGTGGGTTCACGGGCAATTTCGTCGGGATGGCGTGCCAGGACCTGGCCGGCACGCGCCTGCACGCGGACTTCGATTGGTTCGACTACCGCGAGATCGGGTGACGTCCACACGGGAGACAGCCTAAGGAATTCCCTTAAATTCTTCGGAAAATTCACAGGGAGGCGAGGAGACGGGGAGGGAAATTTTCGAATACTCCCTGACTCCCCACCTCCCTGTTCAATTTCTCTGCTGAAAAGGGCTGCTAATAGGCCGGCTCCGGCGCGCGCTCCTTGCCACGGAGGTGGATCTGGAGCGTCAGCATCCACGCAGTCGGCGCCGCGACGAGCACGTGCGGCGACGGCAGCGGGGGCGCGCTGTCCTTCACGAAGCTCGAGGCGTAGACGTACTGCGCGTCGTAATACTGCAGGCCCAGGAGGTTCGTGCCGTTCAGGGCGAGCTCCATGCCGCGCCAGCCGACCGCCGCGACGGCATCGAGGCTGACAGCGTCCTTGCCGTCCCGCCCGCCCGGGAGGGAGCGACCCGCCATGCCCTCGACGCCGGCGCCCACGCGGACCGTCACCTCCTTGCCGGAGAGCCGGCCGACGACCCCCGAGGCGAACACGTCGTCGCGCAGGACGAACGCCGGCGCATAGGGCACCGGGTCGCCCTCCGCGAAGCGCGCGTCGGACCCGGTGAAGCGAGCGTGGGTGTACGTCCCGCTCAGGTGCGCGCCGAACGGGCCGGAGCGCGCGCTCATCACGACCTGCGCGCCTGCGCGCACCGACGGCGGGGCCTCGACGTGCTGCCGGGACGCCGCGTCGAACACGCGGTCATTGCCGAGCCACGAGCCGAACCCCACGGCCGAGCCCTGGAAGGTCTTGCCCTCCTTGAGCCGGACGCCCGCCTCGACGCTGCGCACCTTGGTGAACGGCACGCGCTCGCCCTCGTCGAGGTCGCGCGCCTGCGGGGAACGGAACCCCTCGCCGTAGCTCGCCACGAGGTGCACGCCGCCGCTCACCGCGATGTCGGCCATGGCCTTGCTCGACACGACGAAGCCCTGCGCGGTGCGCTCGAGCCCGGCGTTGCTCGTGCGATCCCGCACGCCGTACGAGAGCGAGTCGAGGCGCGCGCCGCCACGGACGACCACGCGCTTGATCGGGTAGAGCGAGAGATCGGCATAGGCGGCCACGTTCGTGGCGTCGATCGTCGCGTCGACGAGCGCGGCGTTCTTCGTGCCGTCCTCGAACAGGCGCGTGTCGGTCTGGTCGACCGTGTCCACGCGCGCGTAGGCGCCCATCTCGATGGAATCGCGCTTCGAGGTGATCTCGACGCCATGGCGGTAAAGCACCGTGAGGCCGAAGGTCGAGGCGTCGTTCACCATCTCGCTGTCGTCGCTCCGGACGATCGGCTCGCCGGCGAGCTGGTCGAGCGCGTACCCGGTGAGGTTCTGGTGAAACGTCGTCTTGGTCTTGCCCGCGAAGCCGCCGATGCCCATCGTGCCCTCGCCGAGGCTCCACAGGACATCGGAGCCGACGAGCGCCTGCGATGTCCTATCGCGGCCGAGCGGCCGCTGCGCCGCGTAGGGGTCGGCGCCCCGCTCCACGGGGCCCTGCGGCAGGTAGCCGGGAAAGTCGAAGCGCGCCGAGCCGATGGCCACCGTCGCGCGGAACTGGACCCGGTTTTCGCCCCCGCCGAGCTGCCCGACGAAGGAGCTGCGCTCGCCGCCGCGCACGCCGCCCGGCCCGTCCGTGGCGTCGGTCTCGAAGGCCGCGAACGTGTCCATCATCTCGTCGTGCTCGGGCGCAAACGCGATGAGGACACGCCTCGTCCCGAACGAGCCGACTCCCCCCTTCAACCAGAAGCCCGGCGCCTCCAGGCCGAGATCCATGCGGAGCGAGCCGGCGACGCCGAAATCGCCTTGCCTCGGATCGTGAGGGCCGCTGGCGATCCGGACGGAACGGACCACCTCCGGCATGATGAGGCGCATGTCGGCATATCCAGGAGCACGGATGTGCGAGACCTGGTTCATCGGGATGTTGCCGGCGAAGATCTCGACGTCTTGACCCGAGGTGCCGTCGAAGCCGCGCAGCGACAGGTGCGGCGCGCGACCGGGCAGGCCGCGATCGCTCATGAAGACGCCCGGGAGGACCCGCAGCACGTCGGCGCCCGAGCCGTGCGGCGCCGCGGCGAGGACCTGCGCGTCCGCCTCGACGTCGGAGGCGCTCCGGGCCGGCGACTTCGCCCGCACCCTCACCTCGAGGGGCTCGTCCTTGGGGGCACAGGCGTCGATCTCGGCCTGGGTCGCCGCCTCGCGGACGCACCGCTCGTAGCTGTCGGCGCGGGCCACCGACGGCCACAGCGAGGCACAGAGGAGCGGGACGGCGACGGCCAGCGCTCCTGTCGGCCCGAGCCGCCGTGATGGCCGTCCCCTCGAGCCCCGTCCCCCGCGGTGTCTCATGAGGCGATGATACAGACAACGAGGCCGGAGCTTGGGTGAGAAGCGTGGGATGCGTGGGAAGCGCGCGTCATGACCTTGCGACCTCGCGCCTCGCCCGACGTCGCCGGGTAAGCGTGCCGCGATCGATTGAATTTCGATACCAGCCAACGGCCCGCACGGCCCGCACGGCCCGCGCGGCGGAGACGTGGCCGGATTGACGGGCGTGTGGAGCGCGTTTATCCGTGCGCTGATGGCCCCGAGCTCTCCCTTGCCCGCGCAGCCGCGGACGATCGCCGAGGACGCGCGGCGGGGATCCCCAGGCGCCGCTCCGCCGAGCCCGGAGGCCGCGCTCATCGCGCGGGCGGTGGCGGGAGAGCCGGCCGCGGTGAGGGCGCTCGTCGACCTGCTGACGCCCACCATCCAGGAGCGGGTGATGCGGCCGCTGCTCCGCCGCCGGCGGGCCGCGGGGCACCGCGACGTCCGGCAGGAGGTCGAGGACCTGACCCAGAGCGTGTTCCTCTCGCTCTTCGCGGACGGCGGGCGCACGCTGCGCCAGTGGGACGCCGGCCGGGGACTGCCGCTCACGAGCTTCGTGGGGCTCGTGGCCGAGCGCGAGGCGTGCTCGATCCTGCGCAGCCGCCGCAGGAACCCCTGGACCGAGCAGCCCACCGAGGACGACGCGCTCGAGCGCGCGGACGGCGCCTCCGTGTCGCCGGAGCCCGCGGCGATCTCGCGGGAGCTGCTCGCGGCGATCGCGCGAAAGCTCCGCGATCGGCTGAGCGAGCGCGGGATGGAGCTCTTCTACCTGCTGCTCGTCGACGAGCGATCCACCGAGGAAGCGTGCGCCATCACGGGCATGACGGCGGACGCCGTGTATGCGTGGCGGAGCCGCATCGCCCGGCTCGTCCGGCAGATCGCCGCGGAGCTCGCGGCCGAAGCAGAGCCGAGAGGGCGCGGCGCCTCGCCGAGCGCGGCGAGCCCGGGAGGGGGACGATGAACGACGACGATCTGCTGAAGGCGCTGGCGCGCGCCGCGCGCGAGCACGACCGGGCGAGCGATCCGCGCTGGTCAGCGAGGGTGCTGGGGACGCTCGAGGCCGGCGAGCGCGATGCGCTGGAGGCCGAGGCGCAGCGCTCTCCGGAGGACCGCGAGGCGTGGGAGGCGTCACGCCCGCTGGACGGCGAGGCGCGGGCGAGGATCGCAGACCGGATCCTGGCCGGGCTGCAGGCGAGCGCGGGCGAGCGAGGCGCGGAGACGGGAGGCGCCGCCGCGGAGGCGACGGAGGCGGCGGAGGCGGCAGGCGCCGCCGCGGCGGCAGGCGCGGAGGCGGCAGGCGCCGCCGCGGAGGCGGCGGAGGCGGCAGGCGCGGAGGCGGCAGGCCCGCCACCTCCGGGACAGCGCGCGGCGGCGGCGCGCGGCGGCCAGGTGCTCCCGCTCCCGCGAAAGCCGGGCCGAGCGCCCTGGCGGATCGCGGCGACGGCCCTGGCGGCGGCCGCCGCGGCGGTCCTCGTCGTGCGGCTCTCGCTGGAGGGCGACAGGCACCATCCGCGCGGCCTGCTCGACGATCCGGGCGCGGTGGCCATGCTCCCGGTGCCCGCCTACGCCATGACGCTCGCAGGCGGCGAGGTCCGCGAGCGCTCCGCCTCCAGCGGCGCCGACGCGACCGCGCGGCTCGGGCCCGGATCGAGGCTCGAGATCACCCTGCGGCCCGCAACCCGGGTCGACGGCCCCGTCGCGGTGCGCGCCTTCCTGATCCAGGGCGAAACGGCGCGCCCCTGGGACGTGCACGCCGACCTCTCGGAGCAGGGCGCTGCGCGCATCGAAGGCGACACGGAGACGCTCTTCCCCGGAGTGCCCGAGGGCGAGTGGGAGATCGCGATCGCGATCGGACGGCCGGCGGCGCTGCCAGACAGCGCGGCCGGACTGGCGGACGCGCGGCCGTCCGAAGAAGAAAAAGATAATAAATTCAGAATCTTACGATTCAACGTACTCCTCCTGCCGCGCGCAGCGCCGCCCCCCCTCCCCACCGCCCGACCCGCCGCGCCCTCGAAGGACCCATGACGCGCTGGCGAGCGCTCCGGCCCGCGCTGGGCGCAGCGATCCTCGGCGCGGCGGCGCTGGCGCCGGGATGCGACGCGCGCCGCCCGACGGGGACCGCGGCCCCGGCGACCTCCGGGGCGTCCGCGGCCCTGGCGACCGCCGCGGCGCCCGCGCCGCCCCTCGAGGTGGAGTTCGCCGGCTGCAGCGCCGTGCACGCCGGACCCGCCTGCGCGCTTCCAGACGACCGGACCCTCCGCATCTGGGTGAAGGCCCCCGCGGACGCCCGCGTCGCGATCGCCGCCGACGCGGCCGCCGCGGCGGACACCCCGCTCTCCGCGCTCGATGGGGCACGCGTCCAGGGAGGCGTGCTGGCGCGCGTCCCCGTCCCGGAGGGCGCCCGCGCCCTCTCGGTGACCGCCAAGCGGGGCGGCGGGCGCGCGTCGTTCCGCCTGGAGCTCCGCCCGGCCATCGACGCGCCCCGGCTGAAGGAAGCCGAGGCGCTGCGCCGGAGCGGCGACCTCGACGCGGCGTCCTCGGCGCTCGACGCGCTGGCGTCCGGCGCGGACCCCGCCGTCCAGGCCCTGGCGATCGGCAAGCGCGCGCGCGTGGACCTCGCGCGCGGCAGGATCCCGGAGGCGATCGCGGGCTTCGAGGCGTCGATCCGGGCGCACCGGGCGGCGGGGCGGATCTCCGACGAGTTCCTCGACCGCTTCGCGCTCTCGTACGCGCTCGTCTTCAACGGGCGCAGGTTCGCGGAGGCGCGGGCGGCGCTCGACGCGCTCGGGCCGCTCGAGGCGAGCCATCCGGAAGGGCGCGCGGTGAAGCCGTACTACGCGGCGCTGCTCGCGTCCGAGGCGGGCGACCTGCGCGCGGCGCTCCGGCAGCTGGACGCGTCGGCGGCAGGCGCGGAGCGCCTCGGCCTGAGCGACCACCGGCTGCACGTGCTTCAGGAGCGCGCCGACGTGCTCCAGACCCTGGGCCGACCGCTGGAGGCGCGGGCGCTGCTGCGCGGCGTGCAGGCGTCCTCCCCCGCCGGGAGGGCCCCGTGCGAGCGCGCCTCCCTGCTGAACGACCTCGGCTGGAACGCCCTGCAGGTCGCCTGGGCGAGCGGCGGGTCCAGCGGGCCGCCCGAGGGCGCCGAGCGGCCTCGAGCCCTCGCGGACGCCGAATCGCCGCTCACGGCCGCGCTCGAGCTGTACGGGGCCGCGTGCCCGAAGCCGGCGAAGCGCGCGAACGCGCTGACGAACCTGGCCCTCGCCAAGCTGGAAGCCGGCCAGGCGGACGCGGCGCGCGCCCTGCTCGACGAGGCCCGGCGGACGGACGCGCGCCCCGACGCCGGCGTGGCGATGTACTGGCTCGAGATCGAGGGGCGCGTCGCGCTGGGCAGCGGCGATCCAGCGAGCGCGCTGGAGATCTACGGCCGGCTCGCGCGGCTCGCGGACGCGAGCGAGCTGCCGGAGGGCCGCTACCGCGCGGCGCTCGGCCGCGGGCGGGCGCTCGAGGCGATGGGGCGGCTCGACACGGCCGCCGTGGCCTACGAGCAAGCGGAGGAGCTGCGGGGTGACCTCGGCGCGCTCGTGCCGCTCGGGCAGGGCCGGGGCGGTTACCTCGGCCGCCTCGAGGAGAGCGCGCGGCGGCTCGTCGACCTCCTGCTCCGGCGTGATCCGCGCCGCGCGGCGCGCGCCGCGCGGCGATCACGCGCGCGGGCGCTCGCGGCGCTCCGCTGGATCGACCGCATCGAGGCGCTCGGCGGCGAGGAGCGGGCGCGCTGGGAGCGCGCCCTCGCGGCGTACCACGACGCGCGGGCGGCCTTCGACGAGGAGGGGCGCGACGACTGGCGGCTCTCGTCCGACGAGCTCGAGGCGGTCCGTGTCGCCCGGGCTGCGCACGGGCGGTCGATCCGCGCGCGGCTGGAGGAGGCGCTGCTCCTGGTGCGACAGGGGGAGCCCGCGGCGGTGGAGGTCGAGGCGGCGCCGGCGCTGGACGAGGGCGAGCTGATGCTCGTGGTCCATCCGATCCGCGAAGGATGGGCCGGCTTCGCCGTCACCGGCGGCGGCGTCGTGGCCAAGCGACTGCCGGCGCTCGACGCCTCGGCCCCCGCCGCGGCGCTGGCCCCGCGGCTGCTCGCGCCGTTCGATGCGCAGCTGCGCGCCGCGACGCGCCTCCGCGTCGCCGCCCATGGCGAGCTCGCTCGCGTCGACTTCCACGCCCTGCCCTGGGACGGCGCGCCGCTCGTCGCGCGCATGCCGGTGACGTACGGCCTGGATCTGCCCCGGGGCGGCCCGCGGCCCGCGGAGGGCGCCGGCGCGGGGCAAGCGCCGGAGCGCGCGCTCGTCGTCGCGGATCCGCGGCGCGATCTGCCGGCCGCGCGGCGCGAGGCGGACGCGGTCGCGGCGGCGCTCACCGGGAAGGGGCTGCGCGTCGAGCGGCTGTCGGGCGGGCTCGCCACGCGCCGCGCGGTGGCCGGCGCGCTGGAGGAGCCCGGGCTCGCGCTCTTCCACTACGCGGGCCACGGCGTCTTCGGGGGCCTCGACGGCTGGGACAGCAGCCTCGCCCTCTCCGGCGGGAGCGAGCTCGCCGTGGGCGACATCCTGGCGCTGCGCCGAGCGCCCGCGCGGGCGGTCCTGTCCGGCTGCGACACGGCGCGCACGGAGGCGGCGCCCGGGGCGCGGGGGCTCGGGCTCGGCCTGGCCCAGGCGCTGCTGATCGCCGGCGCGCGCTCGGTGATCGCGGCGTCGCGCCCGGTCGACGACGCGCTGGCAGAGCGGGTGATGGCCGCGCTCTACGCCGGCGAGCGAGGAGAGCCGGGCGAGCAGCTCCGCGAGGCGACCCTCGCGGCGCTGCGCGCGGATCCGTCGAGCGACTGGGCGAGCTTCCGGGCGCTGGTCCCCTGACAGCCCCGGAGAACGCTCGAGATCTGTCAGAGGCCGGGAGGCGACGGCGAAGAACAGCTCGACCCCGGAGACGGCCTACGGAGGATGTGAACGATGCGTACCTCGATTTTCGGTCTGAGCGCCCTTGTCCTCACCGCGTGCGGTCCATCGATGGACGCCACGCCCGTCGAGTCGGCCACGGAGACCGGCCAGGCGGCGCAGGCGCTGTCATTCGGTACGCGGCCGCAGCCGCAACGCCGGATCAAGGACGAGCCCATGCAACCGGCAGATCCTCAGTGCGGCGCGTGCGCGGCGTACGTCCTGAGCGCTCGGACGCTGTACCTGTTCATCGCGCAGAGGGAGTCGATGCCCAACGTCTCGATGACGCTGTACTCGACGAGGGGTGTGCCGCTCGCGACCTACAAGGTCGCTCCGAAGCCCGACGGCTCCGCGAAGGCCCTCTACGCCCTGAACCAGGGGCTCGTCAAAGACGTGGGATGGGCCACCGTGCGGTGGCTGGACCAGGGCGTGACGCATGAGCTCCGCGCAGGCGTGCAGACGACGTGGGGCGGGTGGGCCGTCCTGGGCCAGCAATGACGGTCGGAGGCTGAAGAGAGGTCGCGCGCAGGGCCGTCGGAGCGAAGAGCGACGGCCCGCGCCGCACCGGCGCTGCGCGAGAGACCGCGACGGCGCCTGCCAGGGTTGGCGGGCGCCGTCGCTCGAGGTGGCCAGCGATGACGCCGCTCGTCAGCGCCGCGGCGTCACCTCGAGAACCGCCCCCTCATGGATGGACGTTCACCGGCACCTTGTTGCTCGCGCCGCTCCCGTGGCGCACGCGGATGTACCCGGGGCCGACGCCGCTCGGGACCTGCACCGTGAGGCTCGTCGCGCCGATGCTGGTCGGGCTGGCGAGGGCGGTGTGCGTGGCGTCCACGAACTCGACCTGCGCGCCGGGCCCGAAGCCCGAGCCGGTCAGGCTCACCGTCGTGTTCCAGTGCATGACGTCGGCGTTGTTGAAGTCGAGCCAGAGCCCGCCGCGCACGAACACGCCGGACGAGAGCATCGGGCTCTCCTGGAGGATCATCTGCTCGTGATCGAGGAAGTCGGTCGTCGGATAGTCGCCGTGCCACGCCATGATCGTCGTGCCCGAGTAACCGTCCGGGTGGTGCAGGCCGAACGAGTGCCCGAGCTCGTGGGCGACGGTCCCCTTCGGCACGCCGCCGCTGCACTGCCACGTGGCGTATCCGCAGTGGAGCGCGAGCGGCTCCCGCACGCCGGAGAGGGGCTCCAGCACCCAGTCGCCCACGAGGGCGAATCCGCTGTAATCGCCCTGGAGGTTGGCGCCCGCCCAGCCGCCGCCGCCCTGCGCGAAGACCAGCGTGGACTGCCGCGCCGGGAAGCCGCCGACGGCCTGTGACACCGCGTTGAGCCAGTTCGGGAGCTCCTGCGGGTTGCTCTGGCAGGCGCTCGTCGGCGTCGGGCCGCAGCGCATGGTCAGGTAGCTCTGGGACGAGCGCACCGGCTGGACGAAGCCCACCAGGTGGAACGAGCCGCCCGACTCCTCGCGGTACCAGCCGCGCAGCTCGTCGAGGTACGTGTTGATGGCGTCGACGTACTCCTGGTGATACGGCTGGTCGCTCGGATAGACGTAATACGCCCTCACCGGGTAGACCTCGCCCCCCGCGAGCTGCGCCACCTGCGCGTCGCTCAGGGCCTGCTGGTAGAGGCGGACCTCGTCGATCAGGCCATTGTAGGCATTCCAGCTGGGGTGTCCGCCGATGACGATCGGCCGCGTCGATTGCTGAAGCGCGCCCGACGCGGGCGTCGACGCGCGGAGCACGCCGTTGACGTAGAGCTTGAGCGCCGCGCCGTCGTACACGCCGGCGACGTGCGCCCACGCGTTGGCGACGGCCGGGGCATGGACGATCGCGCGCCGGCCGGCGCCTCCGTCGGGGAAGGCCACGGAGAAGAAGTACTTGCCGTTGTCGATGCCGAGCAGGAACGAGTCCGCGGCGTACCACTGGTTGACGATGGTGCGGCTGCCCGTCACGCTCCGCGGGTTGACCCAGGCCGCCGCCGTGATCCGGTCCTGGAAGTGGAGGTAGCTCCTCCCCTCGCTGCTGATCTCCACACGATCCCCTGCCCCGTCGAAATCACCGGCCGACAGGGACCATCCGGGGCTGCAAAGGCGGCGGCCGGACATCACGCCGAACGCCCCCCGGCCCGAGTCCTCGCGAACGCGCGTGATCGCGCCGGCCGCGCAGGTGTCGAAGCTCCAGTAGGCCGCCGGCGTCGGCAAGCTGGCCCGGTCCGCGACGAGCGGGCCAGAGGCCGCGGCTATCGTCTCGTCTTCAGGCTCATCGGCAGGACCGGCCGCGACGCAGCCCGCGAGGCTCGCCGCCAGGGTGAGGACGATCGATCGAGATACCGTGAGCATGGGGGTCCGCATGGGAAGGGATGCCTTTCTCGCCTGGAGCGCGCGCGCTCCTCGTCGGAGCGCGCGGCGCGCCGGCGGCGCCAGTGCCGTGAAAGAAGGCAGCGCTCAGGGGTTCGTCCCGAGCCGTCCGCCTGCCTGCCTGTTACTTCGCCGCGGCTCCCCGGGGCCTGACATGGACCGAGAAAATAATGATGGCGGGGGCTCCACCCGAGAGGAGAGGCCGGGCGGTCGCGCCGCCGGCCAGGTGCGCCGAGCCCAGGCCCTCAGGCCCGGGCGCTGTACGGGCAGCCGTGAGCTCGCATGGCGGCCGCCGCGGGCTCCGTCACCGCAGGCTCCGCCGCCGCGGGCTCCTCCCGCCCTGCCGGCGCCGCGCGTACGGCGCTCGACGGCTCCCGCCGTTTCAGGATCATGCGCATCCCGTTCACCGGCTGCAGCGAGATGAAGCCACGGCAACGCGGGTCGAAGCCGGGGACCAGCCGGAGCCGATAACGCTGCAGCGCCATCGCGACCATGATCTTGCCCTCCAGCTGCCCCATGAACTCGCCCAGGCAGATCCGCTGGCCGGCGCCGAAGGGGATGAAGGCGAGCTTGTCGTCCGCGCTCCGCCGGTGGTTCGCGAAGCGCTCGGGCTTGAACTCCAGCGGATCGCTCCAGAACTCCGGGTGCCGGTGCGTGACCCACGGGACGATGGCCACCGTCGATCCCGCGGCGACCTGGTAACCGCCGAGGACGTCGTCCTCCAGCGGGCTGCGGAGGATGAACGGCACGGAGGGCAGGAGCCGGAGGCACTCGTTGAAGACCATGGTGAGGTAAGGCATCGACTCGATGTCCCTGGCCGTCGGAGACCGGCCGCCGAGGACGCGATCGATCTCGTCGGTGAGGCGGGCGCACACCTCGGGGTGCTGCGCGATCTGGTACAGCGCCCACGAGGCGGTGACGCTCGATGTCTCGTGCCCGACCATCAGGATGGTCTTGATCTCGTCCCGCAGCTGCGCGCGGTCCATCTTGGCGCCGGTCTCGGGGTCGACGGAGTTCATGAGGCGGACGAGCACGTTGTCCTCGCCGCCCGCGCCGCGCTGGTAGCCGTCGATGATGCCGTCGATCACGGTGTGCACGCGGTCCATGGCCCGGCGGAAGCGCAGGTGGCTGGGCAGCGGCCAGGACAGGGGCGGGTTGACCAGCGAGTACATCCGCTTGAGCGCGATCGAGAGCGCATATTTGAACGCCTCGCGGACGGTGTCCGTGTGGGCCTCCAGCGCGGCGCCGAAGAACGCCTCGCCCGCGATGCCGAACGTCACGTCCATCATGTCGTCGTTGATGTCCCGCTCGAACTCGCCCGGCTGGGCGTCCCAGCGCCGCAGCACGGCGTCCATGTGGTCGACGATGAGGGGGACGAACTTGAGCGTGTTGGCGTGGTTGAACTGGGGCTGCACGTGCCTGCGCTGGCGCCGCCAGAGCTCGCCCTCGCTGTTCACGAGGCCCCAGCCCAGCACGGGCGCGAGCTCGTGGTAGCGCTTCCCCTTGGGGTAGTTCCGGGCGTTCGTGCGAAGGACGTGCGCGATGTCGTTCGGGTGAAACGCCATGACGAAGTCCTCGGCCCCGGGCGCCCGCAGGCGCACGACGTCGCCATAGCGCGCGAAGAGGTCCTCGTAATGACGCATGTTACCGGTCCTGAAATTCGCCAGGTACCGCAGGCTGGCGAGCGGGCCAGGGCCCGGGGGCTGCCGATCGAGCGTGGCACTCATGATTCCTCCTTCTTCGCGAGCTCCAAGGAAGCTGACGTGAGCTGTTCCGCGCGGACCGGCGCCGAGCGCACCCCGGCGCCGGTCACCGTCATCGCCGCGGTCAGATGCACAGCGAGCCTCCGCCGTCGACGGTGAGCGTCGCGCCGTTGATCCTCCGCGCCCCGTCCGAGAGCAGCAGCAGGACGGCCTCGGCGACGTCGTCCTCGGTGCAGAGCCGGCCGCCCGGCGTGCGCGACTCCCAGTACGGGAGGATCCGCTCGTGATCCGGGTAGTTGCTCGTCACATGGCCGTAGATCGGCCCGGCGGAGACGCAGTTGACCTGCACGTTGCGCGGGGCGAGCTCGACGGCGAGCGCGCGCGTGAGCGACTCCACCGCCGCCTTCACGGCGCCCATGGCGCCGAAGTGCTCGAGGTACCTCGACGAGCCGTTCGACGAGAGCGCGACGATCCGACCGCCACCGTGGCGCTCCATCAGGCGCGCCGCGCGCATGGCGCACAGGTGGTAGCCGATGACGTTCGTGCGGAAGGCCAGCTCCCAGTGCTCCGGGGTCGTCTGCTCGAGGGGGCCGAAGCGGCCGTTCGACGCGTTGCTGACGAAGTGGTCCAGCTCGCCGACGTCGCGCGCGATCGCGTCGAAGAGCCTGTCGATGTGCGCGGGGTTGGCGACCGAGCCCCAGACGTGCACCGCGTCGCCGCCGGCCCCGCGGATCTCGTCGGCGACCGCCTCGCCGTCGTCCCGCGAATGGAAGCTGTTGACGACGACCCGCGCGCCGGCGCGCCCGAGCTTCGCGGCGATGGCGCGGCCCAGCCCGCGGCTCGATCCGGTCACGAGGACCGTCTTGCCCGCGAGCGCCACCCCGGGGGCAGGGAGCGCCCGCTGCGCCGCGGAGGCCGCCGGGGCGCGCGCCGCGGTGACCTGCGCGGGCGGCGCGGATTCGACGAGGCGCGCGAGATCGCCGACCGTGCGGGCCTCGTCGAGCGCCACCTCGAGCGCGCCCGGCTGGGCGCCGCGCTGCCAGAGGAGCGCGCGGAGCTCGTCGCGCCGGCGCCGGTCGACCCCGAGGTCCTCCTCGAGCCGCGCGTCGGGGACGAGCAGATCGACCGGGTGGCGGGTCGCGTCCGCGAGCGCCTGGACCACGACGTGGAGCGCCTCGCCCGCGTGGCCATTGGCGTGCCTTCCGGCCTCCACGTGGCCATTGGCGTGCCCTCCGGCCTCAATATGGCCATTGGCATGCCCTCCGGCCTCAATATGGCCATTGGCATGCCCTCCGGCTTCCACATGGCCATTGGCGTGCCCTCCGGCCTCAATATGGCCATTGGCGTGCGCTCTGGCCTCGACATGACCATTGGCGTGGTTTCCGGTCTCCACGTGACCATGGGCGTGCTCTCCGGCCTCCGCGCTGGCCGCGATCGTTCGCGACAGGAACTCACTGACGCGGGCCACCGTGCGCAGCTCGTCGGGCGCCGCCTTGAGGGCGTTCGGGAGACCGAAATCCGCGCGCAGCGTCGCGAGGATCTCGCCGCGCTTCACGGAGTCGATGCCGAGGTCCTGCTCCAGATCGGCGTCGGCGACGACGACCGCGTCGGGGTAGCGCGTCATGCGCACGAAGACGGAGCGAACATGGTCGAGGAGATCATGAGATTGCATCGTCGAAACCTCGTATTTGGTAAGTGCCATTCATCCGAGAGCGGCGACCGGCGGGACCGGGACGGCCGCGACGAGCGCGAACGCACCGGTCAGCACGGCCCGGCCGAAGAACTGCCCGCCCCGCGCGCCCAGCGCGAAGGAGCGGACCGAGGGCTGCGCGAGGCGCGCGCCCCCCGGCGGGAATGCGACGTCGATGTCCTGGAACGAGAACCGCGCCGGCAGCGCGAGCGCCCCCGTCTTGTAGAGCGCCTCCTTGGCGCTCCAGAGCAACGTCTCGAGGGCGGCGCGCGGGGCGCCCGCCGCGGCGCCCAGCGCGAGGCCCTCGCGCTCGCGCGGGGTGAAGTGCTCGTCGGCGAAGCTCGCCGCGCGCGCCTCGACCCGCTCGACGTCGACGCCGACCGCGCGCGCCGTGGTGACCGCGGCCGCCGCGAGCTCGCCCGCGTGCGAGAGCGACAGCGCGAACGCGCCGTCCTCGAAGCGCGGGCGACGGCCGCACGGCCCCGTCACCGCGCAGGCGAGGTAGTCGGCGCGCGGGTGCGCCTCGAGCGAGGCCGCGTCCAGCGCGACCAGCGGCGCGCCGCGGCCGGCGGCGAGCTCGAGGCGCAGCCACTTCGCCGCGACGCGCGCGCACGCGGACTGCGCCCGCCGGGCCGCGACGCGCTGCGCGGCGCACGCGCGGCGCTCGCCGGCCGTCAGGTAGGGCTCGAGGAGCGCCGCGGCCTCGGCGTCCGCCCGCGCGACCGCGATCGCGAGCGGCGGCGTCACGGCGCCCCCAGCGTCAGCGTCGCCTGCGCCGCCGGGCGGGCGTCCGCGGCCACGCGCCCCATGACGCGCCCCTCGAGCCCCTCGACCTCCAGAAGCACGCCGCCCGAGGGGTCGAGCGCCTGCGCCCACGCGCCGAGGACGCGGTCGCCCGCCGCGGCCGGGACCGTGGCGACGAGCCGGACGGGGACGCCCGCGTCGCGGAGCGCGAGGTCGTTGGCCGCCGTCCCGAAGCGGATCCGGTCGACGCCGCCCGCGGCGCACACCGGGAACGCGCCCGCCTCGTCGCGGCGCAGGGTGCCCAGCGACAGGAGCGCGTCGAGCAGGAGGAACGGCGTGGCGGCCCCGCGCTGCCCTGCGAGGGCGCCGTCGGTCGTGAGGCGGAACCGGGCCTCCTTGAGCGCGGCCCCGAGCACGAAGGTGCCGAGGTGATCGAACCAGCCCGCGTGCCGGACCGGCGAGCCAGGGTTCGCGTAGGGGTCGCGGACCAGGGGCCCGTCGACCCGGCCGACGTGCCGCGGAGCCAGGCCATCGCGCCCGACGTGGATCGGGCCGAGCTCGACCACGCAGGTCGCGAAGACCACGCCGGCGCGGAGGGTCACGCCCGACCGGTGGACGAAGTCGCCGCGCACCTCGACGGCGCACGCGACGCGGCCGCCGGCGAGGCGCTCGCGGCGGATCGTCACCGCGCGCACGTCGCGCGGCGCGTCGTCGGCGAGGCGCAGGAACTCGAGGAAGCGCACGTCGCGGACCTCGCGGACGAGCGCGCCGCCGCCCGAGGTCGCGAGCGCGTGCCGGACGGCCAGGTCGACGAGGAACGCCCCGGCAGCGACGGCGCTCGAGCGCGCCCGGTGGTCGGAGAGCCACGGATCGACGCGTGTATCGAGCGTCCACGCGCTCGCGGACGCGCCGTCCGCCGCGACCACCGCATCCGACGCATCCGACGCATCCGCCGCGACGATGCGGGGGGCGAAGCGCTCGATCTCGCCGTCGCTGAGCAGGACCTGGGCCGCGCCGGCGGGCGGCTCGGCGACGACGTCGAGGAAGATCTGCCTCCCCTCCTCCGGCTCGACGCCCCGGAGCCCGCGCGCCGCGCCGAGCGCGCTGTACTCGGACCCGGCGGTCATACCGACGCCGTTCCAGCCGAGCCACGCGATGCTCGACCACGGGCCCGCGCCCGCCTCGGCGGCGAAGTACGCCGCCGCGCGGTTCATCGCCTCGTTCGCCGCGCCGTAGTCCGGCTGCCCGTCGTTGCCGAGCACGCTGAACGCCGACGTGACGAGGTGGACGTGCGGGCGCGCGTCGGGCAGGTGGCGCGCGAGGGCGCGGCGGAGGTGGGCGAGGCCGGCGAGCTTCGTGTCGACGATCCGCTCGAACAGATCGAGCGGCTTCGACGTGAGCCGGCTCGACACCTGGATGCCGGCGCCGTGCACGACCAGATCGACCCGGCCGTACGCCGCCGCGACCGCCGCGACGGCGCGGTCGACGTCCTCGCCGCGCGTCACGTCGACGGCGTGGTAGTCGACGACGCGACCACCGGCGCCCCCGGCGCGCAGCTGGGCGAGGACCCGGTGCGCCTCGCGCGCCGCGCGGAGGCGCGCGTAGCGGTCGCGCAGGACGCCCATCCGCAGGCCCGGGCTCTCGCGCAGGGCCTCGGCATAGAAGTCCCGCTCGTACGCGTCGAACGCCGCGTCGGTCATCGCGAGCGCGCGGGCCGGAGCGTCCTCCAGCCGCGAGCGGCCGAGGAGCACGGCGCGGCAGCCGAAGCGATCGAGCAGGCCCTCGACGAGCTCCGCCGTGATGCCGCGCGCGCCGCCCGTGACGAGCACGACCGAATCGGCGCCGAGCTGCGGCACGGCGCGCGCGCGCGGCCTCGCGGAGGCGCGGGCGAGCTGCACGGCGTGCCGCGCGCCGCCGAGATCGACCACCTCCTCGGGCACGGCGGGCCGGGCGCGCCGCCACTCCGCGGAGAGCGCGCCGAGCGCGGCCGCGACGTCGCGCGCGTCGGTGTGGACGACGCGCACGTCGCCGCCCGGGAGCTCGCGCGCCAGGGACTTCACGAAGCCGCCGACCGCGCCGCTCACCGGCGCGAGCCGCCCGTGGAGGTCCACGGCGGAGGCGACGACGGCGGCGAAGGCCACCTCGCCGCGCGCGATGGCGCCGTAATAGCGGCGCGCAGCGCCGAACAGCGCGCGCAGCGCCGGCCTGTACGAGCCCGGCGCGCCGTCGACGAACGCGAGCGCGTCCGTGGCGCGGGTGAGCACGACGACCGCATCGACGTCATCGGGGGCCAGGGCCGCGAACGACGCGCCGAGCCGCGCCTCGTCGCGGGCGTCGAGCGAGGGCGCACCTTCGGACGCCTCGGCCCCAGGCGCCGCGAGGTCGCGCGGGATCCCGGGCTCCGCGGTGCCGGACGCCTCCTCGACGGCGAGCGCGAGGACGCGCGCGCGCTCCTCGTCGGAGCGGGCGGCGCGCCGCACCTCCGCGGCGAGCGCCGCGTCGGTGCAGACGTAGAGGACGCGGGACGGGACGCGCGCCGACGGCCCCGTCGCCGGCGCGGGGGCGATCTCGGGGACGAAGCCGTGGATCGGCGTGCCCGTCGCGAAGCCCGAGGCCGCTCGCGCCGGCGCGACCGTCGCGGCCTCGGGAGGCGTGACCTGGACGGCGCGGGGATCGGACGGCCAGCGCACCAGCGCGGCGCCGTGCGCGCGCGCGCCGCGGATCGCCGCGTGGAGCTCGACGGCGCCCTCGGCCCCGCGCAGCCGCGCGCTCGATCCGCCGACCGCGAGCTCGCGGGCCGAGGGGCCCCGCCCCGCCGCGCCGGCGGCGCCCTCCGCCGCGCCGGCGACGAGGTGCAGCCGAGCGAGCACCGGCCAGGCGTGGCGCGCGGCGGTGTCCTCGGTGCACAGCGCGACGAGCAGCGCCGCCTCGCCGACCGGCCGCGGGTCACAGGTAGCGGACGCGCCCCGCGCGACGTCGTCGCTGAAGGCGTTGACGGCCCCCGCGAGCACGACGTCGCAGTCCTCGTCGAGCACGAGATCGGCGGCCGCGAGCGCGTCGAGCAGCGAGGTCGCCGAGGTGTCGACGACGAAGTTCGGCCCGCGCAGGCCGAAGACGTTGGCGACGCGCCCGGAGATGACGTTGGGCATGTTGCCCGGCTGCGTGTACGGCCCCGTCGCGGGCGATCCCGCGCGGAGCGCGTCGGCCGTCGCGGAGGCCAGCGCGGGGCTGACGCCGCGCGCCCGGAGCGCCCGCGCCACGCGGTCGGCGAAGATGCGCTCGTTGGCGCGCGCGCCGCGGCGCGTCTTGCCCTCGTGGCCGACGACGACGCCGATGCGCTCGCAGAGCTCGCGCGCGGGCAGCGCCGCGAGCGCCTCCTCCGCGGCCATCGCCGCGAGCAGCTGCGTCGGGTCCATCGCCTCGAGGGCGTCCGGGAGGACCGGCGCGCGGGCCGGCAGCCGGAGCGCGCCCTCGTCGAACGCGAGGACGTCCGACGGGGCGCCCGCGGTCGCGCCGCCTGTAGCTGGGAACACGGACCCGAGCCCGACGACGCACAGCGCGCGGCTTCCTCCGCGCGGGCGCGCGCGCGTGGGGTGGCGCTCGGGGCGGTGCTCCTCGACGACGAGGTGCGCGTTGGTGCCGCCGAAGCCGAAGCTGTCGAGCGCGGCGCGCAGCGGGGCTCCGCCCTCGGCGATCCAGGGGGCGGCCGCCGTCGGGATGGCGAACGGCGAGCGCGCCAGATCGATGCGCGCGCTCGGCGCCTGGAACCCGTGCTGCGGGAAGAGCGTGCGCTCCCGGATCGCGAGCACGACCTTGATGAGCGACGCGACGCCCGCGGTCCAGCCCGTGTGGCCGAGCAGCGACTTGACGCTGCCCAGGGCGATGCGCGGGGCGCCGGCGTCGCTCGCGAACACCTCGGCGAGCGCCTGGAACTCGGTGGCGTCGCCGACGGGCGTCGCCGTGGCGTGCGCCTCGACGTACTGGACGCTCCGCGCCTCGACGCCGGCCCGCGCGTGGGCGCGCCGCATCGCCAGGGCCTGCCCGCGGCGCTGCGGCACCGTCACCGACGGGCTCGGGCCGTCGCTCGACAGGCCGCTGCCCAGGAGCACGGCGTCGACGCGATCGCCCCGCGATCGGGCGTCGTCGAGCCGCTCGAGCACGACGACCGCGGCGCCCTCGCCGAACACGACGCCGTCGGCGGACGCATCGAAGGGGCGGCTGCCGGTCGCGGAGAGCCCGCCGAACTGCGAGAACTGGCACGCGTTCGTCGGGCCGGGCTGGTAGGCGCCGCCGGCGATCACGACGTCGGCGAGGCCGCGGCGAAGCATCGCGGCGCCCAGATGCACCGCGTGCATCGACGACGCGCAGGCCGCGTCGACGATGACGGTGCGCGCGCCCTCCCCCACCACGTCGCGCACGACGCGCGCGAGCGGCTCGAGGTGGCCGCGGCACGCCGCGCGCCGACCGGCGTCGAGCCCGAGCTCGGCCGCCAGCGCGCCCGCCACGGCGGCGCGGGCCGCCTCGTCCGCGGCGGCGCCGTCGAGCGCGCGCTCGACGCCGAGCAGCAGCGTGGCCTCGTCGTGCTCGATCGAGCCGTCGGCCGTGGACCCGAGGAGGCATACGATCCGCAGGGGCGCGCCGCCGCGGAGCGCGGCCGCGTGCGATCGGGCCTCGGCGAGCGCGCACGCCAGCATGCGGGCCGTCTTGGGCAGCCGCTCGAGCGTGCGCGCGTCGTAGCCGGTCTGCTCGGCGTACGGGCCGAGGGCGTCGACCGTGCCGACCAGCAGGCTGTACGTCTTGTCGGCGGCGCGGCCGCGGTTCAGGAAGTCGGTCGCGAGCTCCGGGTGTCGCTCGCCGGTGTCGGCGATCCCGCACGTGCCCGCGAGCAGCTGCGCGAGGTAGGCGCCGACGCCGCCGGCCCCCGGCAGCACCGCGCCCATGCCCACGATCGCGATCGGCGTCGCACCCGCAGCGGAGGCGGCGTCGTCGCGCGGGCTCGCGGAGCTCGCGGCGGCGACGGGGCTCGCGGCCTCGCGCGGGCGGCGGCCGTCCGGCTCCTCCTCCGGGCGCGGCGCGACCGCCGTGAGCGCGCGCCCCGCGGCGCGCAGCGCGTCGATCACGCGCCGGTGCTCGGCCACGACGTCTTCTCCGGCGCGGAACGCCGAGATCACGCGCAGATCGGGCCCGGGCGGCGCGCTCCGCCGCGCGAGCGCTGTCAGGGCGCCGCCGCCGCCGCACTCGACGAAGGTGCGGACCCCCGCCGCGTGGAGGTCGCGCACGGCCGCCTCGAAGTCGAGCGGCGTCACGAGGTGCATCGGGAGCAGGCGCGCGGGCGCGAGCGGGCCGTCCCCGTAGTGGACGCGATCGATCGGCGAGTACGTGGCCAGCGCGGGCCGCGCCGCGCCGGCGCGCGCGAGGGCGCTCGCGAACGGACCGACCGCCGGCGCGAGCAGCGGCGAGTGGAAGGCGTAGCGGCTCGCGAGCACCGTCGCGCGAACGCCGGCGCCGGTGAGCCGCCGCTCCAGCGCCGCGATGCCGTCCGCCGTGCCCGAGGCGACCGCCTGATCGGCCGCGTTCACCACCGCGACGAACACGTCGTCCCGGCCGAGCGCATGCACCTCGTCGCGCAGGCGCTCCGCGCCGGTGTGGGCGGCGAGCATGCGGCCGGGCGGCGCGCCGCGGAGGGCGAGCACCCGGCGGCACACGACCTCGGCGGCCGTCGCGAGGGGAAACGCGCCGCCTGCGGCCAGCGCGGCGATCTCCCCGAGGCTGTGCCCCGCCACGACGTCCGGCTCGAGCCCGGCGGACCGGAGCAGCGCGACGGCGACGTGGTCCTGGACGAGGATCCCGAGCTGATCGAGATCGACGCACGCCTCGAGGGCGGCCCGCGCCTCCGCCTCGCCGGCGGTCACGAGCGCCGCGAGCGAGGCGCCGAGCAGCTCGCGCGCCGCGGGCTCAGCCGCGGCGACGGCCTCGCGCGCGGCGTCAAAGCGCGCATGGAGCGCTCGCAGGAGCCGGAGGTCGAACGAGCCCTGGCCCGGCAGGAGCAGCGCGATCTTGCCGGCGACGCCGCCGCCCTCCCGCGCGGCCTCCCCGGAGCGCCCCTGCGCGGCTTCCCCGCCCGCCGCGGCCTCCGCATCCCACCGCGCCCTGTGCGGGCGCGCCTCGTGGAGCGGCCCCCGCGCGACCTCGGCGGCGTGCCGGAGCAGGCGCTCGGGGAAGAGCTCGCGCAGCGCGGAGCCGCCGCGCAGGCAGAGCTCGACGAAGCGCTGGTGCGGCGCGCGCTCGTCGAGGGCCCCGACGTGCGCCGTCACCGACCTGGGCAGCGGCGCGAGCTCGTCGCTCGCCGCGGAGACGGCGACGATGCGCTGGTAGCCGCACGCGACGGGTTCGCCGTCGAAGCGGACCGTGCGGAAGTAGCCGTACGCGCTCGAGCGCGTCACGGCGCCGAGGCTCATGAAGATCGCGACGCGCTCGCCCACGCGCACCGGCGCGAGGTTCCGGCTGTACCCCTCGGTGGTGAGCAGCCGGATCGCGGCGCGATCCTCCTCGTGCGGGAGCGTGCCGTCCGCGGCCTCGGCGAAGTAGAGCGTCTCGCGCGCGATGCACTGGAAGCGGAAGTTCGTGAGGTAGTGATGGCTGCCATACGCCATGCTGTCCTCGAACTTCACGCAGTACGGAACGACGAAGAACTCGCCCATAGATCCTCTCCACGCAGCCCGCCCGCGCGCGGCGTCGACGCACGCCTGGCACCGCGTGCCAGCCGATGTTTCGTGCGCTCCTCACCGCTGCGCCGCTCGGGCCGTTCGAATAAGTGTACCTACACGTAAATGCTCGGAGCGAGCCGCGGGCCCATGGCCCACGGCCGCGCGGGTGATGCCGCGGTGCTCGCCTCGGCGCCGACATGCCCCTGGCGACCGATGACCGATCGATCGAGGGATCGGCCAGCGCGCGCCGGGGCCGCCAGGACCGCCGACGCCGAGCAGGCGTCGTGCGGACGAGGCGGATCCATGTCGTCGAGGACGAGATAGGTGTAGCTACACCTGAACGGATGTCAAGCCGAGATCCTGGCCGCGATTTGACGGACCCGGTCGAAATGGTGTAGATACACTGGTGACCGATTTTGCTCGCGCCGCCCAGATCATCGCGAGCCAGTGCGCGCTCGTGCGCGTCCGCCGCGCGTCGCGCGCGCTGACGCGGCTCTACGACGACAGCCTGCGCGCTGCGCGGCTCCAGGCGACGCAGCTCACGATGCTCGCCGCGGTCGCGACGTGCGGCGACGAGGGCGTGCAGCTCAGCGTGCTCGCGGACGGGCTCGTCATGGATCGCACGACGCTCACGAGGAACCTCGTGCCGCTCGAGAAGGCGGGCCTGCTCCGCGTGGCGCGGGCGCCCGACGACGCGCGCGTCCGCGTCATCTCCCTGACGCGCCAGGGAGAGCGCGCGATCGAGGCGGCGTTCCCGCTGTGGGAGCGGACGCAGAAGCACGTCCGCGAGCAGCTCGGCGAGAGCAGGGCCGACGCGCTCCGCGAGGAGCTAGGCCGCGTCGTGGCCCTGGCCACGCGGCCCGAGAAGCCGCCGGCACCGGAGCGCACGGGGCAGAAGGCGCGGGCGGCGCGGCCGGGCAAGCGTAAGGCGAAGTGAGATCGCCAGAGGCGCGATGAGCACGGCGAGGCGCCGGCGGAGCGCCGCGCGCCGTACGACGCGCGCTCAGCGCACCTTGAAGGCCTGGAAGAAGACATCGGCCTGCGAGTGCGTCTGACCCGAGATCGGGTTCGCGGGGTGCACAGGCTCCGTGATGAGGTTGCGCAGGTCTCCCCAGGCCGAATAGAGCTTCCTCCGCTCCGACGTGACGTCGAGGTACTCGCCGAGGTTGTAACAGGGCGCGACGACCCGATCGAAGTTCGTCGTCGGGTAGCTGGCACCGACAGGCACGTCCAGCGGGATGTTCGTCGGCGAGAGGCGAAAGGAGGTGTCCGTGACGTGCTGCCTGTCGCCCTCGCCGAAGGATTCCCCTCGCTCGAACGAGCTCGCCATCTCCACGTCGACGGACCTGTCGCGGTTCTGCGTGTAATAAACGATGTGTACGTCGCTCGGTTCCTCGCCGATGGTCACGGCCGGGAGCACGTGATGGAGGTTCTCCCCGGTCGTGGAGGTGACGGGGATCGGCGGCGTCCACGTCTGCCCGAGATCGTCCGAGCGCATGAGGAAGATGTTCGAGCCCGAGTCCGCCTCGCCGCGGATCTCGCTGGTCGAGGCCGACCAGGCCAGGTAGAGGACCCCGCGACGCGCCGCGAGCACCGGCTGAACGATGATGCGAGAGGCGTGCACGTACGTGGGAACACCGAACCGCCCCGTGCGGCGCGGTCCGTCGGTGATGGCCAGGCGGAAACCGCCTACATCGCTATCGCCGCAGTCAATGAGCTCGCCGGGCTGCACCACGGGCAGGAGGGTCGGGTCCGGGGCGCCCGCAACGTTGAACTCCACGAACTCGAACGTCTCGCCGGCGTCACGGGACACCAGCATCCTGATGAAATCGGCGTTCAAACCGCTGAAGTGAAGGAACGGGATGTAGAGCGAGCCGTCGTCGGGATCCACGATGGGGTTCGTGAACTGGATCGCCGGCAGCAGCGGCGTGGGCTCCGTCTCGACTTCGGGAGCGAAGACGACCTTCGATGTCCAGGTCGCGCCGCCGTCGGTCGAGCGCGCGAAGCGGAGCTCGGTCCGGACAGGCGTCTCCGGGGGCGGGGGCTGCAAGCTGGTCCAGGTCACGTAGACGTTGTCTCGGCGCCGGCGCACCGGGTCGGGGCCCACGGCCAGCCAGCTCTTGTCGGCGCCGTTGTCCTGCGCCACGAACACCGCGTCGCTCCACGTGCGGCCGCCGTTGGTCGACCTGTTGGCCTGCACGCCCAGCCGGCCCTCCGCGTCCGCGGTGAGCCCGGCGAAATGGAAGACCCCACGGCGGTCCCTACGCACGACGGGATCGCCGAGCGTGAACCTGCTCCCGGGCAGCGGAGGGATGAAGCCGCTCTCCCAGGTCCTGCCGCTGTCATTCGAGGTCGAGAAGCCCGAGAAGAACACGGTCTCGAATACGATCGCGCCATCGCGCAGAACAGGCTTCACACCCGAGGACGTGTTGTAGGCGACAACGATATTGCGACCATCTGCTGCGATCGACGTCTCGCTCTGGGTCACGTTGACGAAGGGGCGGGTCGGCGGGTCGGTGGAGAACTCATGAATCTTGTCGAGCGCTGGATCGTTGACCTGAACGTTCTCTCCGCGCGTCCGGATCGACGGCGTGTATCCCGGCCAGAGGTACGAGGACGTTTCCTCGGTGATCCTCGCCCACTCGCGGCCGGTGAGCCTCTCGGGCGCGACGAGTTTCGCGGAGCGAACAGACAGCGTGACGCCGTTCTTCGTCACGCCGCCGAGCGCTAGCTCGTGGCCGTTCGCGAGCGGCGCTCCGTCGAACTCGGGCCCTTGCGAGCACGCCGGGAGCGCTGGCAAGGCGGCGAGGAGAAGTGCACTACGAACAATGTTCGACCGTGAGGAACGCATACTACCTCCTTGGGCTGGGCGCTCCGTCGAGCACACGCTCGCGATCGCGCTCATCGCCCGCGTCGAAGCGGCAACGCGGATCTGGCGCCGAATAGAGCGTTCCGCGGCAATCTGCGCTCGGCGACGGCTCCGCGCCCGGCCGAGCGATCGCAAGTTCGCGGAAAGCCCTGCTTACTACTCCGTACGGCGGAGTCGCGCAACTCACAGAACACACGATCTCCACCTTCGATTCGGACACTCGCTGAAGCTCGGACGCTCTCTGGAGCGTCGCCGCGCAGGGATGAACAGACTGAAGATCTCGTCGTACGGAATCATCGACGCTGCGCCGCCGAGCACCTCCAGCGTCAAGGTGACCGCGACGTCGATGCGACCGCCGCGGCGTCGCCCGGCTTGAACGCTGGGGCGGGGCTCGGCGGCGGGCATGGTCCCTCGATGGCTGCCGGCCGGTCGACCGGCGGGGCGGCGCGCTGCGCGCCGGCGTCCCGCCCCGGGCTGTCGCGGCGTCGGCGCGGTCGGGCTCGTCAGCCCGGCCGTTTGGTGTACGCTCCGGCCTGATCGAGGCGCACCCCCATGAACGCGAGCGACCGACGCGCCCCCGGACCGAGCGCCGGCGAGGCCATCACGGGCCTCCTGCACGCCGCCCAGGAGGGCCAGAGGGACGCCACAGACGCCCTCCTCCGCGCCGTCTATGCCGAGCTCAAGACGATCGCCCTGGCCCGCGTCCGCCACCTCCGCGCCGGGCAGACCCTCGGCCCCACCGCGCTCGTCCACGAGGCGTACGAGAAGCTCTTCCGGGACGGCGAGGCCCGCTTCCAGAGCCGCGCCCATTTCTTCGGCGCCGCCTCCCAGGCCATGCGCGATCTCCTCGTCGATTACGCGCGCCACAAGGCCGCCCGGAAGCGGGGCGGCGATCAGGTGCGCGCCCCCGAGGAGGACCTCCACGAGCTGCCCCTCTCGCTCGATCTCCCCGTCGAGGACCTCCTCGCCCTCGACGAGGCCCTGCGCAAGATGAGCCAGGAGCACCCGCGCAAGGCCGAGATCGTGATGCTGCGCTACTTCGCGGGCCTGACCGAGGACGAGATCGCCGAGCTCTCGGGCGTGACGACGCGCACGGTCGAGCGCGACTGGCGCTTCGCCAAGGCGTGGCTCTACCGGGCGCTCCACGGCGGAGATGAGCCCGCCCCTTGATCCGCGCGAGGTAGAGGCGCTCTTCGAGGCGGCGCTCGATGAGCGCCACGAGCACCGCCGGGCGTTCCTGGAGGCGCGGTGCGCGGGCCGCCCGGAGCTCCTCCGGGAGGTGTGGAGCCTGCTCCGGAGCGACGGCGCCCAGCCGGACGGGTTCTTGAAGGGCGCCGCCGTCGCCCTCCCCGGCCGCGACGAATCGCTGAGCCCCGGCGCGCGCATCGGGCGGTTCACGGTGCTCGCCAAGGCCGGCCAGGGCGGGATGGGCGTCGTCTATGCGGCCTACGACGCGGAGCTCGACCGCCGCGTCGCCCTCAAGCTCATCGCGCCGGGGAGGTTCGAGCCCGACGACCGGGCCCGCCTCGTGCGCGAGGCGCAGGTGATGGCCAGGCTCTCACACCCGAACGTCGTCCCCATCTACGAGATCGGCGAGCACGAGCGGGGCGTGTTCGTGGCGATGGAGTTCGTCGACGGCCGGACGCTCCGCGACCTGCGCGGCGAGCAGCCCCGCGCGTGGGAGGCCGCGCTCGCCGCGGGGATCCAGGCGGGCCGCGGCCTCGCGGCGGCGCACCAGGAGGGGCTCGTCCACCGCGACGTCAAGCCGGACAACATCCTGATCGGCAAGGACGGCCGGGCGCGCATCGCCGATTTCGGGCTCGCGCGCCTCCACGTCGAGGAGGACCGGCCCCTCTCCAGCGAAGGCCCCGAAGCCGAGATCGCCGGGGAGGACGCGCTCCGCGCGCCGCTCACGGCCGGGAGCGCGTTCATGGGGACGCCGGCGTACATGGCCCCCGAGCAGGCCGAGCGAAAGCCGGCGACGGCGAGGAGCGATCAGTGGAGCTTCTGCGCCACGCTCTACGAGGCGCTCTACGGGGAGCCGCCGTTCGAGGGCGAGGACGTCCTAGCGCGGCTCGACGGGGCGCGGCGCGATCTCCTGAGGCCGGCGCCGGCCGGCTCGAAGGTGCCCGCGCGGGTCCGGGGCGCGCTCGCGCGCGGACTCCGCGCGCGGCCCGAGGAGCGGTGGCCGAGGCTCGACGATCTCCTGAGCGTCCTCGCCGACGAGCTGGCGAGGAGCTCCGAGTTCGATCTCACGGTCTCCAGGCGCGAGCGCATCCGCTTCGGCCTCCTGATCGGCGCCCTCGGCGTCGTGATGGCGACGGTGGGTATCGGCCGCGTCGTCCCGGTGGTCCGCCCCGTGGACCTCTTCGCCATGGGCTGCGTCACGGCGCTCGTGGGGCTCACGCTGCTCCGGGTCTTCCGCCGCCCTCTCTCGAAGAGCGCGGTGAACCGGCGGATCGGCCACGTGGTGAAGGTGCTGCTCGTCGCGATGCTCCTTCACCGGGCGCTCGCCGTGATCACGGACGAGCCCGTGGAGCGCGCGCTCGCGACGAACCTGCTCCTCTTCGCGGCCGTCCACGCGACCGCCGCGCCGAGCCTGCCGAGGGCGAGCTGGCTAGCCGCCGCGCTCTGCGCGGCGTGCGCGACGGCCGCCGCGGTCTTCCCGGAGCACGCCGCCGCGATCTACGTCACGGGCGTGCTGGGCTCGCTGACGATCGCCATCGTGGTGTGGCACCTCGAGTAGCGCGCTGTCGCCTGTCGCTGATCGATTCACGACGCCCGGCGCGTGCTGGAATCCAACGAGACGATCGTCGGCCGAGCGCCCGACCCCGCTAGGGGCCCGCGATGAAGCTGTCCTGGTAGCCCGGGTCCTCCACCGCGAGCGCGGCCGCGGTGGCCGAGAGCGGGCGGATCGTGTCGAGCATGACCGCGAGCTCGCTCGTCTCGCGGGCCCCGAGGCTCGCCTCGTACGCGCCTGGGTGCGGCCCGTGCGGGACGCCGGCCGGATGGTGCGAGATGCTGCCGGGGCCGACGCCGCGGCGCGAGGTGAAGTTGCCGCGGCAATAGAACAGAAACTCGTCGCAATCGACCGACGCGTGGGGGTACGGGCAGGGGATCGCCTCCGGGTGGAAGTCGGTCGGGCGCGGCACGAAGCTGCAGACGAGGGCGCCGCGCGCGGCGAACGTCCCGTGCCAGTCCGGAGGCAGGTGCACGAGCCCGACGCGCGCCTGGAAGCGCTGGATCGGGAACGCGAACGGGTACACCGCCCCGTCCCAGCCGACGACGTCGAGCGGCGAGCGCTCGAGGGCGAAGCCGTGGAAGGCGCCGCCGCGCTTCACGACGAGCGCGCGGATGCCCTCGTCGAGGGGGCCGACGAACGTCGGCCGCCGGAAATCGCGGTGCGAGTACGGCGCGTCCATCCGCAGCTGGCCGACCTCGTTGCGCCACTTGCGCGGGAGGTGGATGTCCGCGGCCTCGATCGAGAGCCACCGCTGGGGCGCGGCGTCCGGGAGGAAACGGTAAAAGAGCCCCTTCGGGATGACGACGTAGTCGTCCTGCTCGAAGCGGAGATCGCCGAGCATCGTGCGCAGGACGCCGCCCCCGTGGAAGATGAAGAACAGCTCATCGGCGTCCGCGTTCGCGAAGTACACAGGATCGGCCGCGTCCGGCTGGACGAGCCCGATCACCACGTCGTCGTTGAAGAGCAGCGGCACGCGGCAGTCGACGGCGGGCCCGCCCCGCCGCGGCAGATCCTGCGACCGGTAGTGCCGCTTCGCCAGCGGGCGCGCCGGCGCGGCGACCGGCAGCGTGAAGCCGTGCGCGGCCTCCGCGACCCGGTGCTCGTGCGGCCGGCGCTCGTGGTAGGCGATCGTGTAGGGGCCGTCGAAGCCCGCCCGCGTCAGGCACTCCTCGTAGCGGAGATCCCCCGCCTCGCTCCGCAGGGCGATGTGGTGCTTGGGCGGGACGATCCCGGCGACGACGCGATCGAGCATCAGCCGCTCCCTTCCGCTCTCTGCTGCCGCTCGATGCTCTCGAACAGCGCCCGGAAATTGCCGGCGCCGAAGCCGCGATCCCCCTTGCGCTGGATGAGCTCGAAGAAGAACGGCCCGGCGTCGGGATCGCGGTGCGTACCCGACGACTCCTTGAGGAAGATCTGGAGGAGGTACGACCTCGCGCCGTCGCCGTCGACGAGCACCTCGAGCTCGCGCAGCGCCGCCGCGTCCTCGTCGATCTGCCCGATGCCGAGCCGCTGCAGGCGCTCGGGCAGCATGTCGTAATAGGCGGCCGGGGTCGGCATGAACTCCACGCCCCGGCCGCGCATCGCGCGCACCGCGGCGAGGATGTCCTCCACGGCGAGCGCCACGTGCTGCACCCCGTCGCCGCGGTGCTCCTCGTTGAAGACGTTGATCTGCGAGCTCTTGAAGTGCGGCCGGTAAGGCTCGTTGTTCGCGAACTTCACGCCCGAGGCCGGGTCCCACATCACGGCCGAGCGCAGGCCCGAGCCGTGATTGGCGTCCTTCGCGACGTCGTTCGTGTGGAACGCGATCTGCCAGAACGGCTCGAGCCCGAGCACGTGCTCCATCCAGAGCAGGGCGGGCGCCATCGTCTGGAAGTTCGAGGTGACGTGATCGAACCGGGCGATCCCGAAGCGGTTCTCGCCGCCGCGCGGCGCGTCGTAGGCCACGCAGCCGGGGAACAGCGCCCGGTATCCGCGCCGCTCCACGAAGCGAAAGGTGGTGTCGCCGAACGGCGTCGTGATCGAGAACGAGGCGAAGGTGCCGCCCTCGTCCGTCGCCCGGTGGATCTCGTCGATCGGCGTGCCCCCGCGGCCGTCGAGCAGCCGGAAGGCGCGGTCGATGTCCTCCACCTCGAAGATGACCGTGCCCACCCCGTCGGGGTGCTTGCGCAGGTAGCGCCACGCCCGCCCGCCCTCGCCGATCGGCTGCGAGCAGACGACGACGCACTCGCCGGCCTGGAAGACGACCGACTGCTGCGCCGCCGCCGCCGTGAGCTCCGGCGAGCTCGCGGCGATCTCCTGGAAATCGAGCTTCTCCGTGTAGAACCTGCGGCTCCGCTCCAGGTCGCGCACGTAGTAGTGCAGCGCCTCCACCCGCTTGATGCCGATCGACTCCACCTTGGCGCTCATCCGGATACCACCCGCTGCGCGATGCGCCCGAACAGGCTCTCTCCCGCGCGATTCAGCATCTCGATCATGATCGTGTCTCCTGGCTTCATGAACGGCGTCCTGGCCGCTCCGTCCGAGAGGATCTCGAGCATGCGCCGCTCGGCGAGGCAAGACACGCCGCGCGCCGGGTCCTCGTTGGAGACGGTGCCGCTGCCGAGGAGGGTCCCCGCCGTGAAGCCGCGCGTCCTCGCGATGTGCGCGATGAGATCGAAGAACGAGAAGTGCATCTCCGGGCCGGCCTCGGGATCGCCGATGAGCGCGCCGTTGTAGGTCGAGCGGAGCCGCAGGTGGACGCGCCCGTCGCGGAGCGAATCGCCGAGCTCGTCGGGCGTGATCGCGAACGGCGAGAACGCGGTGGCGGGCTTGGAGCAGAAGAACCCGAACCCCTTCGCGAGCTCGGCGGGCACGAGGTTGCGCAGCGTCACGTCGTTGGCCAGCAGGAAGAGGCGGATGTGCCGGTGGGCCTCTTCGCGGCGCGTGCCCTGCGGGGTGTCGCCGAGGACGACGCAGACCTCGGCCTCGAAATCGAGGCCCCAGGCCTCGTCGTGCAGGACGATGTCGTCGGTCGGGCCGAGGAGGACGCCGGAGCCGCCCTGGTACACAAGCGGATCGGTCGTCAGCGTCTCGGGGGGCTCGGCGCCGCGCGCCCTGCGCACCAGCACGATGTGGTGGATGTACGCGGAGCCGTCGACCCACTCGTACGCGCGGGGCAGCGGCGCGGCGAGATCTTCCACGGCGAGCGGGGTCACCGCCGCGTCGCCCCGCTCGATATCGTCGGCGATGCGGCGGAGCGCGGGCTCGGCGCGCTCCCAGTCGTCGAGCGCGGCCTGGAGCGTGGGGAGGGCGGCGCCGGCGGGCGCGTAGGCGAGGCCGTCGCGACGGACGACGACGAGCGTGCCATCGCGGCCGGGGCCGCGGAGAGAGGCGAGCTTCATGCGCGTGCGAGCTCCCCGTGGCGCCCCGGCAGTGGCTTCGTCTCCGCCGGACGAGCAGGAACCCCGTCGCGCCTGCCAGGGCTCGTCCTCGTCTGCGCGCTGTGCCCCGAGTAACCGGTTGAACGGATCCGCATGAACACCGGATTGGATGTTTTCACGACGCCCCACGATCTTGCGCGGCGGGCCATGGAGGTGATTGCGACGATTTCGTACCCGATCCCACTGGCTCGCGGCATAGGCATACGCGCCTATGCCGCGGATCGTGGGCGCGAAACCCCATCGTCTTGGGGATCACTTTTGCAGCTGGACGCCGAGAAACAGGGCGTTCCCTTTCGCCCCCGACAGATCGCTTCTTTGATAGCCGAGCGCGACACGCGCGGCGTGCCCCTCGATGATGTAGCCCATCTGGGCATCGATGAGCAGATAGGAGTCGGCGTTCTTCGGCTTCGCTTGTTGCAGCCGGACCAGAGGCTGCAACTTCCCGACGCCGACGTTGCTCGGCGTGAGGTAGCTCGCGAGCGCAAAATAAGAATAGTCGAACCTCTCGAAGTCGCCGAAGTACTTGTAGAATGCGCCCTCGAGCGTGATGGTGCCCGCCGCACCGAGGTTCTTCTCGAACAGGAGGTCGGCGTTGACCTCGCCGTAGGTGTCCTTGCGTGGGATGCCTGCGGGCTCGCCCGTCGCAGGGGGCGGCAGCGATTCGACCGAACCTTCCTTCTGCACCTCACCTGCCACGCCGAGCGCGAGGATGCTCTTCTCCCCGAGGTACGTGGCCTTCTGGTAATAGGCTGGCTCCGGGTCGAGCAAGCTCAAGTTGAGCCTCGCCGTGTAAAGCGGGCTCACCGAAGAGTCATGCAGGTTGAAAGCCCCCACGTAATACTTGAACAGGCCGCCCGCCGCCTTGCCCCAGGTGGTTACCCCATCGTTGCGCCCGAAAGGCCCCTGTCTCGGCCCGATCGGCGGCGCATAGGGCTCGAAGAATCCGGGATAGTTCCACGGCCCCATCGACCACGGCCCGGAGAAGGCAGAGCGATCCGACGGCACGATCATTCGACCGATCCAGACGTTCAGCAGATCATGAAACTGGAACTTGGCGATGGCGTCTCGGATGGTCGCGCTGCCCGTGATGTTGCCCCCGGTCGGGGTCGGCCCGAACTGAGCGACGATCGCGCCCTGCAGGCCGATGAATCGGTTGATTTCGCCTGAAAACGACAGATCCAGCTCTCCGTCCCCGAGCAGCCGGTCCATCTTCTCGCGCGCGCCGGGGTTCTGTAAGCGACCTCCGACGCGGACCCAGGCCGCGACGCTGACCGGCTTCTTCCATGGCTCCTTCTCCGCCGGCGGTGCCGTCGAAGCTGGACCAGGCCCGGCAGCGCTCTGCGGCGCCGGCGCGCCGGCGTGGGCTTCCGCAGACGGCGCTGGCGCCGCGCTCGCGTCTGCAGCGGGGGCCGCATTCGGCGGAGCCTCGCCCGTGGGCGCCGGCGGCGCCTCGGGCGGCGGTTGTGCCCCTGCCGAGCGATGGAAGGAAGTGATGCCGAGGATGACGGCCAAGAACCCTGCGCCGACATCGCCCCGGCGTCTCGCCGCTCTCGTCTGTGTGCTCATGCGTTCTCCGTGTCAGGCCATCCGAGGCCTTGAAGATCTCAGCCGCGCTCGCGCCCCCTAGCCGATCTCGTACACCGTGAGCCGCACCCGGTCGGCCAGCCGCTCGCCCACGGACAGGGCCAGCACGGCGTTCAGCCGCAGGAGCCCTGGCGCCGAGGTGCGCATACGGATGGCGGTGCGGAAGTAGTAGAGCCCGGGGTCCACGGCCTCGCCGCGCCCGAGCGCCGCCAGCACCTCCGGCGGCCCGGCGCGGACGCCTTCGGAGAGGATCTCCACTGTCCCATGGCCGGCGATGTCGAGGATGTAGTGGGCGGAGATGTCCATCCGCCCGTCGGCCCAGATCGTCTGCCAGTCGCCGCCCGGCAGCACCCGCCCCTCGAGGCCGCCAGCCACCGTGCCGCCGACAATCGGGATGAAGCGCCGGCCGGGCGAGCTCGGATTGACGGTGACCGGCGGGTCCACCGCCACCTCGAGCGTCATCAGAGGGATGAGGGGAGGGCTCACGCGCGGGGCTCCGAGGCGCGCTTCAGGCCGGTCAGCACCTTGTAGCGGGCGGCGATGGCCTCCAGCTCGCCCGGGGCGAAGACGTCCTCGATACGGTCGAATCCGTCGGGCGCGCGGTCCTGGGTGATCTGCATGCACTGCTCCGGACCGTTGCCGCGATTGGCCGCGACGATGGCGGCGGTGGCGGGCAGGCGCTCGGCCTCGTAAGCGGCCAGCGCTTCCACGGGATCGGCATGGGCGGCGAGCGCGCGGACCAGGGCGCGGGCGTCCAGGATGGCCTGGCTCGCCCCGTTGGAGCCGATCGGATACATCGGATGGGCGGCGTCCCCCAGCAGCGTCATGCGCCCATGGCTCCAGCGAGGCAGCGGATCGCGGTCGACCAGCGGGAACTCGTAGATCGCCTCGGCGTTCCGGATCAGGCCGGGCACATCCAGCCAGTCGAAGCGCCAGGCCTCGAACCTGGGCAGGAAGTCGGCGGGCTCGCCCCGCCGGTTCCAGTCCTCCCGTCGCAGGCTCTCGGCGATGGCGAGCTCGGCGATCCAGTTGATCGTCTGGCGGCCGTCCGGCCCCGGTGGGGAGATGGGATAAGCGACGAACTTCTGGTCCTGATGCCCGGCCATGATCATGCTGGCGCCGGTGAGGAAGGGCATCGCCAGGCTGGTCGCCCGCCACAGGATGCGGCCGCCATAGACCGGCGGCCCCTCGTCCGGATAGAGGCCGGCGCGCGCCGCCGAATGGATGCCGTCGGCGCAGATCAGGAGATCGGCTGGAACCGTCCAGGCCACGCCCTCGCGGTTGATGAAGCGCGCCACGATGCGGCCCTCGCCCTCTTCGTGGGCCAGGAGGCGCCGGTCGCAGATCACCCGGCCTGTGCCCAGGCGCTCGACGGCGGCGTCGAACAGCACGCCTTGCAGGGCGCCGCGGTGCAGGGAGATCTGCGGCGCGGCGTGACCCGCGAAGCGGCCGCGCGGCTCGCCCCAGATGCGCTGGCCGAAGCGGTTGAAATAGACAAGCTCCCGGGTCGCCACCCCGTGGGCCATCAAGGCCTCGACCAGGCCCAGCTCATCCAGCACCTCGGCGGCGTGGGGCAGGAGGTTGATGCCGACCCCGAGCGGCAGGATGGTGGGCACGGCCTCGAACACCGTCACCTCATGGCCCGAGGCGTGTAACGCCAGAGCCGCGGCCAGGCCGCCGATCCCGGCGCCCGCGACGATTACCTGCATGAGTCCTCCCGCAGACATGCGGCTCGACGCCGCACCTCGTTGAAGCCGCCGCCAAGCGGGCGAAGCGCGCGACGAACAGCACCGCCAGCGCCAGCAGCAGCCAGTCCTCTCGAACGATCCAGCGGGCGGCGCCCCTCGGGACCGCGCAGGCCGAAGGCCCCGCCGCCCGGATGGCGCCCGGCGCGCGGCCGGGCGCGGATCGCCTCCGCCCTTTCCTCACTCACCGGCATAACGTCCACGAATGGTCATCACCGCCGCGGCAACCCCGGCCGACAGGACCACTGGCACCATGGCCATGGCCACGCCCGCGGGACCCCAGCCCTGCCCCAGCAGGTGCCCCGCCACCAGCGGCCCGCCGATGGAACCCAGCCGGCCGGCGGCGATGGAGGCGCCGGTGGCCAGCCCACGCGCCCGCGCCGGGTAATAGAGCGGGATGACGCCATAGAGCGAATATTGCGCGCCCAGCAAGAAGAAGCCGGCCAGGCCGGCCAGCACCAGCACCGGCGGCAGGCTGTCGGCCCCCGCCAGGCCGAACAGCGACAGGGCCAGGGCGGGATAGGCCGCGATGATGGGAAGGCGCGGCCCGAGCCGATCCACCAGCATGCCGATGACCCAGCAGCCGATGACGCTGCCAACATTGAAGGCGAAGGCGGCGCCAGCACCCCCGACTCCGCCCAGGCCCTTGGCGGCGACCAGCGACGGCAGCCAGTTCAGCAGCAGATACAGCACCAGCAGCGTCAGGCCGAAGGTGAACCAGGCCAGCAGCGTGACCAGCAGCCGGCCATCGCCGAACAGCGCCTGTCCCCCGCCCGGCGGCTTGGCGCCGCTGGCCGCTGCGGTGCGGCTGTCGGGCATCAGCCGCGCCATGACCGGCAGCAGCAGCAGCGGCAGCACGCCGCCGGCCAGGAAGATGCTCTGCCAGCCGAACCGCGCCAGAAAGCCGGCCGCGAACAGCGCCGCCAGCGCGCCTCCGGCCGGCATGCCGCTGAACATCAACGTGGTGGTGCGGGTCCGCCGGTCGGGCGGGGCGATTTCCAGGGCGACGGCCACCAGGGTGGGCATCGCCGCCCCCAGCCCTGTCCCGGCCAGGAGCCGGTAGAGGCCCAGCGACACCGGCCCTCCCGCCACCACGGTGGCCAGCGTGAACAGGCCGAAAACGCCGACGGCCAGCATCAGCAGCGGCTTCCGGCCCATGCGGTCGGCCATCCAGCCGCCGGCCAGCGCGCCGCAGACCAGCCCGGCCATACCGGCCCCGAACACGACGCCCGCCTGCCCTGGCGTCAGGCCCAGGGCGGGGATCAGCAGGGGGGCGGCCACGCCGACGGCCTGGATGTCGAACCCTTCCAGCAGCGCGATCAGGAAGCACAGCGACAGCGTGACGGCGCCGCGCGGCGCGTGAGGGGGCGATGCGCCCATGGGGAAACCTCCCGTTTCGTTCCCGTTGCCCGGGATGGTTGCAGCCGGCGGCAGCCGAACCGATGCGGTGTTTGAACGTAGCTGGTGGAGCGTGACGGACCCGGTGATGCAACGACTTCGTACCCGAGCCCTCGGGCTCGAGGCATAGGCATACCCGCCTATGCCTCGAGGCGAGCCGTTGTCAGGCGACAGGATTTTTGCTGCCGCGATGGGGGTCGGGGCGGAGGCGGGCGCGGTGGCTGCAGGATCGTTGACGCGCATCCTCGTCGAGAGCGTGGAGCGGTGCTCTCTCGATCCGCTCTCGCTCTTGCGCCGACGCGCGGCCAACAGCCCGCTCTGGCCGACGGCCTTCATGGTGAGGAAAACAGCGCAAGTGACCTGACGAGCTCGGCGACGAGGAAAGGAACAGAGGGACGAATCACACAGTGTGCGGGTGCATGGGCGGGCAATGCCAGGACGCCTGCCGCGTGTGCCACGGCGCGCGGTGGTCCAGGTGGCGCAGCGCCGGCAGCGGCCGTCGTTCGGCGGTTCACGGAACCGCGCCCGGGCTGAGCTCGACCAGCGGCTCCGCTGCCTGTGGATGCGTCATGGGGTCACCGAGGCCGACACCCTGAGGAGCTCTTGATCTACGCTCCTCCCGATGCCAAGCGACGCTCCTGCTGATCTCTGCTCGCTCGCCTTCACCTGCAGCGTCGACCCGCTGCTCTTGCTCGATGAAAGCGGTCGGATCCTGGCGCTGAACCCCGCCGCCGAGCGCCTCTGCTCCACTCCCGGGTCGGCGGCGCGGGGGAGGCCCGTCGATGAGGTCCTGCGGCCCGATGCGCCCCTCGGCGCGCTGCTCGATCAGGTGCTCCGCGATCGCGCCCCGCGCGCCCTGCCGCCCGACTTCACGCTCCACCTCGCGAACGAGCGCGCCGTCCTCGCCGAAGGCAGCCTCAGCCCGCTCGTCGACCCTGCGGGCGCGTGCGCCGCCGTGCTCCTCGCGCTGCGCGACGTGACCGAGCAACGCCGGGCCGAGCGGGCGGCGTGCGATCAAGGAGCGCGCCTGCGCGCGGCCGTCGAGGCGCTCGACGTCGGCTTCGTCATCTACGATGCCGAGGAGCGGCTCCGCTTCTTCAACGCGGCGTACAAATCGCTCTACCCCGAATGTGCCGCCGCCATTCAGATGGGCAATACGTTCGAAGATGTCGTCCGCGAGGGCTGCCGGCACGGGATCCACCTCCACAGCGGCCTCGGCGAAGAGGAGTGGGTCGCCGCTCGCCTCGCGGAGCATCGCCGCCCCGGGGACGTCTTCGTGCGGCGGTTCGGGGACCGCTGGATCACCCTCAAGAGCGGGCGCCTCCCCGACGGCAGCTTCGTCGGCCTGCGGATCGACACCACCGCGCTCAAGGAGGCAGAGCTCGCCCTCGAGCGCGAGCGGCAGTTCATCCGCCTCGTGCTCGACACCATCCCGATCGTCGTCACGGTCAAGGATCGGGACGGCAAGATGAAGCTCGTCAGCAAGAGCTACGCCGAGCTGTACAACACCACGGTGGAGGGCGCGGTGGGAAAGACCGTTGACGATCTGCCGCGCTCCCACGCCGAGCTCTCCGTCATCGGCGAGATGGACCGGGAGGTGCTCGCGCGCATGCAGCCGGTCTCGAGGGTTCACCCCGTCACGCGCCCGAACAGCAAGACGCGGTGGATGTCCGTCGTCAAGGTGCCTCTCGTCGAGCAGGACGGCACGGCGCACATCCTCGCCATTGGAACGGACATCACGGCGCAGCGGGAGCACGAGGAGCACATGACGGCGACCATCGCCGAGCTCGAGCGGCAGAAGCACGCCATCGCCGGTCAGCTCGCGGTCATCCAGCGCCAGCAGGCGCTCATCCGTGCCCTGTCCACGCCCATCCTCCAGGTCGCCCAGGGCGTGCTCGCCGTGCCCCTCATCGGCGCGCTCGACGACGCCCGCGCGGCCGACGTCACCAGCAAGCTCCTCGACGAGGTCGTGCGCACAGGCGCTCGTTTCGCCATCATCGACGTCACCGGCATCGAGAGCGTCGACGCCGCGACGGCCGACCACCTCGTCCGCATCGTCCGCGCGATCCGCCTGCTCGGCGCGAGCGGCGTCCTCACCGGCATCGGGCCCGCCGTCGCCCAATCCATGTGTGGCATCGGGGTCGACCTCTCCGGCGTCACCACACACGGCAACCTCCGCGCCGGCATCGAGGTCTGCCTCCGCGCGCTGCCCGGCCTTCGCTGAGCGGTGCAGGCGTTTCCCGTCCTCCGCGAGGGCGACGAGGAAAGGAGCGCGGAACGGAGCGCGGAACGGAGCGCGGAACGGAGATGGAAGGCGTGGTGATTCGACTCAAGACCCTTGACGACCGGCTCGATTCGATGCACCCTTCCGCCGTCGCTATGGTCGTCGTTGCCGCCTCCCCTTTCTCGCTCACGGCCCATCCCGCGAGCGAGCCCCGCTGACGGGCGACGGAGCGCGCGACGCGTTCAAGAGGCCGCCCCGGGGATCCGGAGGCGGCCTCTTTCATTCTGGCGTCGTCAAACCGACCTGCGACTCGACTGGAGGAGCTCGATGAAGAACACCCTCGTCCTCTGCGCGTGACGTTGTCACGCGGAGGCATCGTCACGCGCTAGCCCGGTACCCCGTATCCGGGCGTGCTCGGGGGCGCCGCGCCCGGTCGAGATGAGCCGCGGGCGCCGTCCCCGGCCGCCTACTCCGCGAGATCCCTGAAGCGGCGTTGGGTGGTCCCATGAGTAAGAAGAAGAAGTCCGAGGCCAAGCGGCATCGGAGGGCGGCGAAGCGCGCGCGCAAGGCCGCCGAGAGAGCGAAGTACGAAGCATGGAAGGCGGCGGGGCAGAACACGAAGAGCCGGCGCGCGAAGCTCCGAGCGAGGCGGCTGCGGAAGGCGACCGTCCGCACCAGGCAACATGCGGCGGGCCCCTGCGGCAATATCGGGTGCAAGCGCTGTAACCCGATCGCAGCGAACCTGGTCTCGGTTCGTCTCCTGCATCGCACGGCGCAATGAGACCGAAAGGGGCGCTCGGAGGCCGAGCGCCCCTTTCTCTTGGTGCGCCGGGCGCGTTCCCGCTGAAGGGGATCACCCTGGGGAGCGCCCGCCGTTGCATCCTCTACTGCAAGAAGATGGTGACCGAACCGTCGTAGGCGATCGTGCCGCTCGGGAACTGACCGGACGCGCTTCGCGCGTGATCGCGGCAGTTCTCGAAGCTCCCATCGCTGCGCGGCTTGTCGCACGTGTCGCCGCAATTTCCGACGACTTTGACGACGCAGTCGTCCAGCGATGGCCCGCACACCCGCTGGATCGAGGTCTGCTCGGGTGACACGCAAGCAAAGTAAAGAGGCGGATTGGCGAAGATATTGCCATAGTATGCCCCTTCGCGCGTCGCGTACGCCGTCCGCTCCGCCGAGTCGGAGGACAGCTCGCATTGGTTCCCTCTCATCGAGATGGGGGTCGGGATCCCGAGGTAATTGACCCTGGATAGTACGCACGCGGACACCCATGCCTTGCACGCATTGTCGCAGGAGCCGCCCGTATCGCCCCAATTCTTGTGAAGACCGATCCCGCCATCGAATCCATAAACCACGCCGTCGACATCGATATCGAAGTGCGCCCCCCTCGGCAGGGCGCAGCTCACCACGTACTTGAGCAGCTGGCGCGCGAGCGGATCCCGGAGCGCGCTCCTGGTGAGCGCGTTCGACGTCAGCGCGTTCGACGTCAGCGCGTTCGACGTCAGCGCGTTCGATGTCAGCGCGTTCAATGTCAGCGCGTTCGACGTCAGCGCGTTCGACGTCAGCGCGTTGTCGACGACAACCGCCTGCTCCGCGGCGTCGACATCGTAGTCCTCCCCCTCCGGCACGCCCACGCAAGCGGCCAGCGACGTCACCATGGCAGGACACAGAACTAGCACGCTTCGAACCATCATGAACAACACCCCCCTTGATCATCTTATGTCCTCATGAACCTCCATGGAATTGACTTGTTGGACTAACCACGTATCCGGGCAAAGTTGGAACGAACACCAGGGCGCGCCTGAGCAACGCATCGCGGACGGCTCGCCGAGCCGTCCCAGACAGCGTGGGACTCCTCCTGCCCCTGAACGGCGTAGCGCTCAGTGAGCGCTGGTTTCACGGCGGCACGAGCACCGCCGCCCCGGACATGCGTCCGTTCCGCAGATCGTCGAGCGCCTCGTTGGCCGCAGCCAGCGAATAGACGTTCACCTCCGTCCGCACCGGCACGCGCGGCGCGAGCGCGAGGAACTCCTCGCCGTCCCTGCGCGTCAGGTTCGCCACCGACCGCAGCACCCGCTCGCCCCACAGGATCGAATAAGGGAACGAGGGGATGTCGCTCATGTGGATTCCCCCGCAGACCACGGCGCCGCCCTTGCGTACGGCGCGCAGCGCGGCCGGCACCAGCTCGCCGGCCGGGGCGAAGATCAGCGCCGCGTCGAGCTCCTCGGGGGGCGCGTCGAAGGAAGCGCCCGCCCACTCGGCCCCCATCGACAGCGCGAACGCGCGCGCAGCGTCGTCTCCCGGCCGGACGAACCCGAAGACGCGCCGGCCCTCGAGCAGGTCCAGCACGGCTGCCTCGTTCCGATAGCAATGCACGCCGAGCTTCGCCCCTCGGACCGGCGCTCCGGAGGAGCCCCGCCAGCCGTGCCCTCCGTCGCGCTCGAGGATACCCGCGGTCCCTCCGATAGGAGTTGACACTGCGCGTGTGAGCGTTCACAATCTGCGCCAGCGGGTATCCTTTCGCTTCCCCGCTGGAGGGGTCGCCACGCGCGCCGAGACCTTGATGTCCCGATCGACGTCGGCATCGATTCGCTCGGTCGTCGCGGATGCGAGTAACGGTCAGCTCAATCAAATTGCCCGCGGCTGGAATCGCAGTCCTGGCCAGTAGCAACCTTTGTACAGCAGCGATTACAGCTGCGGTTCATGTGTTGATATAGCGTCGCTTTGTCAGAGATGTCTCCCTCTCGCCGCCCCTGACGCGCGGCGCTGTCATGTTGAAACCCGGCCGCCTGAAGGGGCCATCCATGCCGCGCTCTTGAGAGGTTGAGCCAGGAACGGGTGAGATGTTCCATGCGGATTGCAACTCCTCTCGAAGGGCGAGCTCGGAGCAGTAGATTCGGACGAGCGAGCCTCGCTCCGTCGACGCCTCCGCCCGCCGACGCGGTGCCCGCCGTCCCCGCGGCCGGCGCGCAGGCCGCGCCGCTCGACTTCGCCGAGGTGTACGAGGAGCTCTTTCCCTTGGTGTGGCGGACCGTGCGCCGCCTCGTCGTGGACGCCTCCGCGCACGAGGACGTGTGTCAGGAGGTGTTCGCCGTCGTGCACCGGCGGCTACCGGAGTTCCGGGGCCGCTCGTCGCTGAAGACGTGGGTTTTCGGGATCGTGGTCAACGTCGTGCAGGCGCACCGGAGGTCGCAGCGCCGCCAGAGCCCGGCCCACCGCGGGACAGGAGAGATCGTGGATCCCGAGCAGCTCGCGGGGCCGAGCGACCTCAGCCCCTACGAGGCCATGAAGAGGGCGGAGGCCGCGCGCGTGGTGCACGACCTCCTGGCGTCGCTCGACGAGGAGAAGCGCGTGGTGCTGCTCCTCGCCGAGCTGGAAGAACTTCCGGCGTCGGAGATCGCGCAGGGGATCGGGGTGAACATCAACACCGTGTATGCGCGGCTGAGGGCCGCTCGACAGGCGTTCTCCGACGCGGTGCAGCGCCACCACGCCAAGATCCGAGGAGGCCGCCATGGATGAGCCGGGGGCTGGCGAGCGGGCGCTCCTGAACGCCCTTTGCGATGCGGACGAGCCGGCGGACGAGGACAGGCGGTGGATGCGCGCGGCCGCGAAGGGGGGCTCTGGCCGAGCGCAGGTCGAGCAGGCGCTCGCCCGACGCCGCTCGCCGCCAACCCTGGATTCATACGACCTACCGCGATCTTCACGGCCATGCCCGGACCCGGTCGATTTGATCACGAAAATCGCGGGCTCCGGTCACAAGACGAGACCTGCCGATTCCACACGCGGGAGCCGACAATGACATTCAGACTGGACCGAGTGTTCACGAGTCCCTGGATCGCTGCCGGGGGATGCCTCCTGAGCATCTCGTGCACTGGCACCCTCGGGGACGATAACTCTCCGGAGCAGACTCCGGAGCAGGACGCCACCATCGCCATAGACGGGATGCCTCTGCACCACATGACAGCGTCGGAGTACAACTCCACCGTCGCCCACCTCCTGGGGACGAACCTGAGGCCCGCAGACGGCTTCCCGGCCTTCGGCGCGAAGGGCTTCGACGCGAACGTGAGCGCGCTCTCGAACCTCTCGCAGGTCCTGGTGCAGGGGTATTACGACGCCGCCAGGACGCTCGCCGAAGACGCGTTCTCGGACGAGGCGCAGCGCGCCAAGATCCTCGTGTGCGACCCGGCAGAGGGCGCGGACGACGGGTGCGCGCGCGAGATCATCGAGCGCTTCGGGCTGCGCGCGTTCCGGCGCCCGCTCGACGCGGCGGAGGTCGACCGGTACGCGGCGCAGTACGACGACGCGCGGACCGCCCTCGAGATGTCCCCCGTCGAGGCGGTGCAGCACGTCGTCCGGACCGTGCTCACGTCGCCGCATTTCCTCCTCCGGATCGAGCTGGGCCCCGACTCGGCGAGATCGCCGGGCGCCCTCAATGGCTACGAGGTCGCGTCGCGCCTCTCGTACCTGCTCTGGAGCTCGCTCCCGGACGAGGATCTCTTCGACGCGGCGGAGGACGATCAGCTGGCCACCGAGGACGAGCTCGAGCAGCAGGTGGACCGCATGCTGGCCGACCCGAAGAGCGCCGCCTTCTTCCAGAACTTCTACGGCCAGTGGCTCGGCACGCGCACGCTCCCCAGCCACAACGCCGACACGACCCAGTTCCCGAGCTGGAACGATGAGATGAAGGGCGCGATGCTCGACCAGGTCAACGACTACTTCGCCGGCTTCACGACCGGCGGGCGGCCGTGGTCCGAGTTCCTCACGGCGCCCCACCCGGAGAGCCGGCTGATCGAGCCGCTCTATGCGAACGACCCCGAGGGCGTGCGCGAGGGGTTCCTCACGCTCCCAGCGTTCCTGACGCTGTCGTCCCGCGCCGACCGGACCTCTCCCACGTCCCGCGCGAAGACGATCTTGGAGCAGCTCTTCTGCGCGCCCATGGTGCCGCCCGCCAACGTGGATATCCCGGAGCTCGGCGCCGCGGACGGGGAGGCGGGCGGCGTCACCAACGTGCGCAAGGAGCTCGAGAAGCACCGCGCGTCGCCCGACTGCGCGGGCTGCCACGACGTGCTCGACCCGATCGGGCTGAGCCTGGAGAACTTCGACCCGATCGGCGCCTACCGGACCCAGTACCCGAACGGCGACCCGATCGACGCGACGGGGGTGTACGAGGGCGCGGCGTTCGAGGACATCTCCGGCCTCGTGCCGGCGCTCGTGGAGGCCGCCCGGTCGGGGACCTGCCCCTCCGAGCAGCTCTTCAGCTATGCCCTGCGCCGGCGCCCGAGCGCCGGGGACAGGACCAGGATCAAGGAGATCGCCGCGCGCTGGGGCGGCGGCACGATCGCGGATCTGGTGAAGCAGGTGGTGACCAGCGAGGCGTTCCGCCTTCGAGCGAAGGACAAGGCGCGGTGAGGCCGCACGCGTTGTTTCTGCACAAGACGAGGCACGAAGGAGCGATGCGCACATGAAACGCTTGATGACACGCAGAAATTTGTTGCGCGGCGCGGGCGTCTGCCTGGCGCTGCCGTTTCTCGAGAGCCTCGCGCCGCGCAGCGCGCGCGGCGGGGAGCCCGGCACCCCGAAGCGCTTCGTGCTCTGCACCTTCCCGAACGGGGCGCCCCATCACTGGTGGGAGACGGCCCCGGCGTTCGGAAAGACGCTGAAGGGCGCCGATTTCAAGCTGCCGAGGGTGCTCGAGCACTTCGCGCCGGTGAAGTCGAAGATGCTCATGATAAGCCGCCTCGGCAACTACACGTGGAGCACGGAGCAGCACCCCTACATCGAGCCTTCCCACTCGCGCCTCGGCGCGGCGCTCTCGACCTGCGTGGACGCCGATCAGCTGGGGAGGGAGGCGCGCCAGGACCTCGGCGAGTGGGTGGGCAACGGCGTCTCGGTCGACCAGCTCATCGTCCAGAAGGCAGGCCCGGAGCAGGCGACCCGCATCCCGTCGCTGCAGACGGGGCTCGGCGTCAAGCCCGGCTTCTTCGACCAGCGCAGCTACGCCTACAATCAGGTCCTCTCCTGGAAGAGCCCGCGCGAGCCGCTGAAGCGCTCGGTCAACCCGAAGGCGGTGTTCGACGCGCTCGTCGGCGCGGGCGCGGCGGGGTCCGTGCCAGGGCAGAGCGACGAGGAGGCCAGGATCGAGGCGGAGCGCCGCGCGGCGACCGAGAAGAGCGTCATCGACGGCGTGCTGGCGGACGCGAACTCGCTCATGAACCGGGTCGGCTCCGCCGATCGCAAGATCGTCCAGCAGTACCTGGACTCGCTGCGCGAGATCGAGAAGAACGCGACCCGCGTCCAGTCGACGATGACCCCGCAGACGGGCCTGGGCTGCAACCCGATCAGCCAGCCCGGCGTGGTCCCCGAGCCGCCGGGCCAGGCGGAGGGGCTCAACGAGAACGACAACACGGGAGCCGGCCCGTACAAGCACGAAGATCACGCGAAGGTCATGATCGACCTCATCGTCATGGCCATTCAATGCGACGTGACGCGCGTGATCACCCACATGCACGACGACATGCGCTCCGAGTTCGAGTATCGGTGCATCCCGGAGGACGTCCGCGCCAAGGTGGGACTCGCGTACAGGAGAGAGGCCAGCCTGCACTACCACTCCTCCCAGCACGCCGCCGGCAACCTCGACCGCGCGACCCAGGACGGCCAGTACAAGATCATCGCGCAGAGCAACCTCGACTACGCGGCGATCAACTGCTGGCTCAACCAGAAGAGCGCGCAGCTCGCGCAGCGGCTCGACGCGATCCCCGAGGGCGACGGCACGGTGCTCGATCACTGCGTCATGGTGCACATGAGCGAGATGCGATCGCACGACCACGACGGGTACGACCTGCCCATCGTGCTCCTCGGCGGCGACGGCGTCTTCTTGAACGACGCGCACATCGCCTACGGCGCCCTCGGCAGCGATCGCCAGCTCCGCGATCTCTGGTTCACCATCATGAACCAGTACTACGGCCTGGGCGTCTCGTCGTTCGGCGAGGATCGCCGCGGCGTGCCGAACGCGCTCCTCGAGGAGATCCTGCGGTAGCCGAGCCCGCAGGATCGCGTCGCTGACTGTCGACCAGGCTAGAGCCGCGCGCCCCTCGCGAACATCGCGAGGATCTCCGCCCGATCCCCCGCCACCGTGACGTACGCCCCCTCGACGCCGAGCACGTCGCCCTTCTGCGCGAGCGCCTGCACGGCGCTCGCCGCGTTCTGGAGCTGCACGCCCACCGCGCCGCCCCCGATCCGCACCGGCATCCCGCGCTTGAGCTCGATCACGTAGGATCGCCGCCGCGCCGCCCAGGGGCTCGACATGTCGACGGCCAGGAAGTCGCCGCAGGAGGCGCGCTGGTTGGAGCGGAAGAGCCAGAGCTCGGTCCGGCGGAACATGAGCTCGCGCGCGAACTCATCCTCATCGGCCTTGAACGCGAACGCATGGAAGGCGAAGGCGGCGTCGGCCTGAGACGGCCGGACGGCCCTTTGCACCAGCTCGCAGAAGAGGTCTCGTCGCGCGACGGCGCGACGGGTGAGCTTGATGGAAAGCGGAAGACGGGGCGCCATGACGCACGCTCTCCGGGCGGCGCTCGGCTCGTACGAGCGTCGCCCGATGGCTGGAGGTCGAAGGTCGAACACACGCCGCCCCGCCGCCGCGAGGCGAGCGGAGAACGGACGGCGACGGGGCGCCGGAGCGCGAGCAACGCGGGCAGCGGGGAGAACCCGCTCGGCGGAAGCGACCGCGTTGCTACCGGAAGACCTTCATGGCGCTACCTCTGCGAGGTTGAAGATACACGATCGCCCGAGCCGCGCCAGGGCGATCGGGGCAGCGTCGCACGGTTCGCTCGGTTCGTACGGTTCGCACGGTTCGCACGTATTGCTCGTATCCGTCGTGCGCGCGAGGCGCCCCTCCGCACATGACTCTCGGACCGCAGATCCTCCGCGCTCGCTCCTACGGCCCATAGCCAGGCAGCAGATGAGCCCGCGCCGACGCAGCGACCCGCGCCTCGAGGAAGGCCGGAAAGAGCCCGGCGAGCCGCAAGAGAAGCCGATAGACGGGGCTCCCCGCAAACTGCCGGGGCGCCCGATCGACGGCGCGGAGCAGCTCCTTCGCCGTGTACTCGACAGGCAAGCTCACCACGCCGTCGAAGCGGGTGGCGCGGCCGCACGCCGTGTCGGTGTGGGGCGCCACGAACACGACGACCTTGATGCCGAAGCGGCCCACCTCGCCTCGGAGCGCATGCGACCACGCGCCGAGCGCCGCCTTCGTCGCCGAATAATTGGCCGCCGTCGGCGAAGCGATGACCCCGAGCAACGACGAGACGTTCACGATGACGCCCGAGCGGCGCACCAGCATCGACGGCAGCAGCGCGCGCGTCACCCGCACCGCACCCCAGTAATTGAGATCCATCTCGGCGCGTCGCGTGCTCATGTCCTGCGCCATGAAATCCGTCTGATCGCAGGAACCTGCGTTGTTGATCACGACGTCGCACGGCCCCGCCTCGAGGAGCCGCGCGATCCCGCGCTCGACGCTCCCGTCCTCCGTGACATCCATCGGGACGACCTCGGCCCGCCCGCCCGCGCCAGCGATCTCGCGGGCGAGCGACCTCAGCGCGTGCTCGTCGCGCGCGGCGAGCACCACCGTGTGTCCCTGCTTGCCGAGCGCGAGCGCGGCCGCGCGTCCGATCCCGCGCGACGCGCCGGTGACCAGGATTCGTTTGGAAGTGCTCAGTGTGCCCATGGTGTCCCCTACCATCCTCTCCAAGGTGGACCGGGCCGTCCGGTCACCAAACACCGTACGGCGGGTGGGACCTGCGCCGCATCTCCGGGGCTGCGGATGAGTTCTCCTGGCTTGCTGTGGGCTCATTGCGGAAGTTCATCAAGGAGGACGGCGGCGTTGCGTAGGCAAGCCGACGACCGCGATGAGGACGTCCAGCCTGGCTTTCCAGCAGATCGAGGACCGTTCTCTCGCTTGCTCCGCATCAGCGATCGAGCCGTCATCATGCCGCTCATCGGCGGCGTCGCGCGCGACCCGGCACGCCATCCCGCGCCGCGGGTGACGATTTCTGAAAGGTGAGCAGGGGCTGGATCAACTCCGGGCACATGAAGACCTGGGCGCGATGCCCGCCAGGCCGGGCGAGCATCTCTTGGCTGTCACTTTGTGCTCTGGGTGCGGCCGCGTGGGCGTGTTCTGGGGCCCCGCACGACGGCTCCGGGGGCGGCGGAGCTCCCTCGATGGATCCTGTTGGCACGGGCGGAGAGGCGCCGGGCGGAGAGGCATCGGGCAGCGACGCCGCCTCCGGGGTGACGACGGGAGCTGGAGGGACTGGCGGTGCGCCAAGCCCGGGCGCGGGCGGCGGCGCACCGAGCGCGGGCGTGGGCGGCGGCCCTGGGACGGGCGGGTCGGGCGCCGTCGAGTTCGGGGCCTTCCCCGGCGCCGAGGGATTCGGGCGGATGGCCACCGGCGCGCGCGGCGGCGACATCTACCATGTCACCAACCTGAACGATGCGGGGCCCGGCTCCCTGCGGGATGCCATCAGCCAGCCGAATCGCACCGTGGTCTTCGACGTCGGCGGCGTCATCAAGATCGACTCCCGCCTGGTGTTCAAGAATAACCAGACGATCGCCGGGCAAACCGCGCCGGGCGGCGGCATCACCGTCTACGGGAACGGCACCTCCTTCTCCGGCGCCTCGAACACGATCGTTCGCTACGTGCGGTTTCGTATGGGCAAGATCGGCGACTCCGGCAAGGACACCGTCACCATGGCCAACGGGCACGACGTGATCTGGGACCATTGCTCGCTGAGCTGGGGACGCGACGGCACCTTCGATCTGAACCGGGAGAGCGGGGCGGAGCTCTACAACATCACGCTTCAAGATTCGATCGTCGCACAGGGGCTCCAGACCCACAGCACGGGCGGCATCGTCAACACGACCGGCACGTCGATCATCCGGTCCTTGTACATCGACAACAATTCCCGTAACCCCAAGGCCCGCGGGACGCTGCAGTTCGTCAACAACGTCGTCTACAACTGGGTCACCTCGGGGTACATCCTGGGCGATACGAGCGGTCGCTCGGACGGGGTGATGGTCGGCAACACGCTGATCCCCGGCCCGGAGACGAAAGGCGGCACCCTGGACAGCCCAACGCCCGAGTACCACCTCCATGCCGTCGACAACTGGTACGACAGCAACAAGGACGGTGTCCTGAACGGCCGCCTGCTCGGCCAGGGGGACTTCGGCTCGGTGACCTGGGAGGCGGCGCCGAGCGTCGAGGTTCCCGACGTGCCCGCGATGAGCGCAGAGGACGCCTTCGACCACGTGATGAAGCGCGCCGGGGCGTCTCTCTGGCGTGACCCGGTCGACGACTTCTTGATGGAAGAGCTCGCGTCCCTCGGGGCCGAGGGCGCCACGATCAGCGACGAGAAGAGCCTCGGCCTCCCCAACACCGTTGGAGACATCCCGGGGGGCTCTGCGCCCGCGGACACGGATCAGGACGGGATGCCCGATGCGTGGGAGGTCTCCGCCTCGCTCGATCCTCACGACCCGGAGGATCGCAATGGCGACCGCAACGGGGACGGCTGGACGAACCTCGAGGAGTACATCAACGCCCTCGTCCCATGACGCCTCGAGGACGCGCGCGCCTCGCCATGCTCCCTCAGAACGAGACCCCCAGGCTGAGCGTGCCCAGGGCTTGAGCGATGAGCGGAGCGGCGCGCTCCTCATCGACGGCGATGATGGGGCGCGGCAGGAGCGTGAGACAGGTGAGCTCGAGACCGAGGCCCACGCTCGGATGAAAGAAGTACTGGACGCTCAGCCCTGCGTCCGCGGCGAAGCTGAAGAACTCCTCGCTGCGCCCCACGAGCGGCGGCTCGACATGGCCGGTGGCCTGGAGGTGGTAGGCGCCGACGCCAAGGAGCGGCCCCCATTCCCAGTGAAGACCGGCACCTGTTTGCCCGAGGTTCCAGCTGGCCCGGAGGAGCGCGAGCTCCTGGCGCACCCGGGCGGCGCCGCTTGCTGCGCGGAACTCGGCGCCAAAGAGGGGACCACCGAGGAGCAGGCCGAGACGGAAGCGCTCGTCGAGGCGGGTGTGCGCGCCGATCTGCGCGCCGACGCCGCCGCCCACCGGAGGCGTGAAGAGGACGAGCCCTCCCGTGCGCACGTGAAAGCGGGGCGGCTCCCGGGAGAAGCGGAGCACCTCGGGGGCGGGCGGCTGGGCCTCGACGCCGAGCACATCCCGAGCGGGAGCCTGGCCCGGGCCAAGCTCGAGGAGGCTTGCGCGCAGGAGATCGACGGCGCGCACCGCGAGGAGCATCGGGCCATCGCTGGAGGGATCGATGAGGAGCTTTCGCGTGGTCGTCTTGCCGGTCACGCGATCCACGATGCACACCTCGGCGGCCGTGCCGCTTCCGTCGCGCCGCAGCGCGACAGCCGCAAAGGCCTCGCTCTCCTGCGCCTCTCGCTCGAGCTCCTCGGCCCCGGGCGATCGCGCGGCGCTCCCGAGCACGATGACCTCGAAGGACTGCAGCTCCAGCTCGGCAGAGAGCCGCCCGAAGGCCTCGAAGAGCGTGGCGTCGCGCGGGTCCGGTCGGACGACGAGCACGCGCTGCGCCCACGCCGCTCGAGGGCAGACGAGCAGCAGGAGCAGGACGAGGAGCGTTCGCGCCCGCCGGACCATGGATCAGGGCTGAGCGGCGAGCTGTCGAGCGGTCTTGGCGTGGACCCCGCTCGGATAGAGGCGCAGGTAGTCTTGCGCCACCACGCGCGCGGCGGCCGGTCCTTCGAGGCTCTGGACCGCGCGCATCTTCCCCGCGAGCGCTTCGGCGGCAAAGGCGCCGCCCGGCGCCTCGCGAAGGGCCGTCTCGTACCAGGTCCTGGCGCGCGCGGCGGCGCCGCGGCTCTCGTGAAGGCGCCCGAGCAAGAAGGCTGCACGGCTCCCCGCGGTCGATGCGTAGCGCGCGCGCAGGGCAAGCAGCGCCTGCTCGGCGAGCTCGTTCTGCCCCACGTAGCGAGCGGCGTCGGCCAGGGCGTTCAAATCGGCGGCATCACAGGAGGTGAGACAGTTCTGGGTGCCCCGCGCCTCGGCCTCCTGGACGACGCGCCGGAACTCGCCCTGGGAAACGAGCTTGCTCCAGGGCGGTCTGGTGCTCGGCGAGGCGACCAGGGGCGCCGGGGTCTCAGCGGAGCTCGGCGCCGGGGGAGCAGCGGGCTCCGGCGCCGGCGCTGCTATCTCGGCGAGCTGTCCCTGCGCCGCGGGAGGCGCGGGCTCGGAGCCTTGCGCCGCCGTGTCGGGGCCCTGCGCCGCCGTGTCGGGGGCTCGAGCCGTCGTGTCGCTGACGTGCAGGGTCCTCGCCTGAGCGTCCCCCACGAAGCGCTGCCCCGCGCGCACGCTCACGGCGCCAGAGCCGGAGTAGCCCTCCACCTCGACCGCCCCCTCGCGCAGGATCACCTCGAGCCGCTCGCGGTCAGCGTCCCACAGGAGCTCGAAGCGCGTGCCCACCACGCGGACCACGAAGGGACCCGCGACGAAGCGCCAATCGCTGTGCCCGGTGTGCGTGACCTCGGCTTCGACCCGGCCGCGCTCGACCGAGATGCGGGCGCCACGCTCGTTCTTGGTCTCGTCGATACGAAGCCGCGTCCCTGCCGCGGCCCGGATCCGCGTCTGATCGGAGAAGGTGATGGCGGCCGGGTGATCGACGGGTGCGCGCACATAGCCGCTCTCGTTCACCGCGCCCTCGACGACGTAATCGAGACCTCGCTCCGTTCGCCAGAAGAAGAAAACGACCATCAGCACGCTCGCGGCGAAGGCGAGCGGAGCCACCCAGCGAACGACCACCCGCGTCTTGCTCACGCGAGCCTGCTCCTCGTCGACGCGGCGCAGGAAGGCGGCGCGCGCCTCGCGGCGCTCCGTCTCGCTCAGCTGAGCGGCGCGCTGCAGGAGGGCTGCGACGGGATCGAGCTGTCGTTCGGGTTCGCTCATGGCCAAAATCCTTCACACCGGGACAGGAACTCCTGGAGCGCTGGCTCGCGCGCCTTGAGCAAGAACGCGCGCGCGCTCTCGAGCTCACGGCGCACCGTCGACTCGGACACGCCGAGCGCCGCGGCGGTCTCGAGCATCTCGAGGCCTTGCACGTGGCGCAGCACGAAGGCCATGCGCCGGCGCGTGCTCAGCTTGTCGAGCACACGGTGGAGGGCGCTGAGCACCTCGCGATGCTCGAAGTCGACGCGCTCGAGGGCGCGCTCGGGGAGCTCTCCGCTCGGGGAAAGGCCCACCCAGCGGCGTATCTTGCGCTTCCGGATCTCGAGCGCTGCCTGCCGCGCCGCCATGGACGCGAGATAGCCACGGAGAGCCCCCCCGTCCTGGATGCGCGCGGCCCCCTGGATCAGCCCCAGGAAGACCTCCTGGACCAGATCTTCGAGGCTCGTATCGGGACCGAGGGCGCCATACAGCACACCTCGCACGAGACCCGAATACCTATCCCAGATGACGGCGAGGGCCTCCCGCTCTCCAGCGGCGGCGCCAGCGACCAAGCTCGCGTCCGACCGCTTGTCGGCGGGGAAGCGGGCCAAGGTGGGTCCGGGCGGCGGGGCGGAGCGCGTGGGTTGAGCCACTCTCTCCTAGTTACTTGGGGGCGTCGCGAGCCTCCAGAAAAATTCGCCCGCCGCCAGGACGCTGGATCGGAGCAGGCGACTCGGAGCATTTGGGTTGCGCTCTCGGGCGTCGCCCCGCAGCTTTGCCCTGGTCGCCATGCGCCTCTCCTGCCGCACCTGGCTCCCCCGAGTCGCCGCGCTCTCGGCCATGGCCTGGGGGCTCTCCTGTGAGGATCAGCTCATCCAGACGGCCACCCGTGCCCCGGGGAACGCGGGTGTCGGCGGCGGCTCTCCTACCCTCACGGAGCTCGCCTGCGACGGCGAGCCGCCCGCGGCGGAGCTCCCTCCGGGGGCCGCCTTCGGAGAGGGAGAGGAGCTCGCGAGTTCGCCGCTCGTCAGCGCGAGCTACGGCGCGCTCGAGGGCCCCGGTCTCTCCATCACGGGGCGCGATACCTTCCGCGTCCACGTCAACGGGGATCTCATCGCCGCGAGCGAGTCGGCGCGCGCTCCGATGTTCGTGCCCCTCTCCTTGCTTCCGGGAGAGAACGTGATCGCCGTGAGCGTTCATGCCGCAGCGGGGACCCCCGCGGCGCTCGTCCACCTCGACGAGCTCGAGCGCAGCCATGGGAGCGGCAGCGACTGGAAGCTGAGCACCGCGCCGGAAGGAGACTGGACCGCGCCCGGCTACGACGACAGCGGCTGGACGGCGGCCCGCGAGCTGGGGAGCGCTGGAGATCTGCCGGGCTGCGATCCCGAGGCGGCCTTCCCCGCGAGCACGGAGGCTCGCTGGATCGGGCCCGCGCCGGGGACGCGGGGGCCCATCGCCCTCCGCAAGGTGATACGGGTCGAGGCGATCGGCTTTGGCGAGGGCACCACGGGGGGCGTGGGGGCGACGCCCGTGCTGGTCTCGAGCTGGACCGAGCTCGAGACGCTCGCCCGCTCGGACGAGCCGGCCGTGATCTTGCTCGCCGAAGGCCTCTACGACTTCCGCCGCACAGGCTCGGAGATCCAGGACATCGAGGTCTGTCCCAGCACCTGCTCGGAGGAGCCCGAGAAGACGTTCTATGAGGTCCTCACCGGGGATGCGACCTGCGAGCGTCCGCTCGTCGGGGCGACGCGGAACCATCGCGTCGTCCAGTTCGGTTCCAACAAGACCCTCGTCGGGCTCGGGCGCGGCGCGGCGCTGCCGGGCGTGAACATGGATCTCAACCAGAGCGAGAACGTGATCATCCGCAACCTCGCCCTCTACGATCTGAACTCGAACGTGCACGAAGCGGGCGACGCGTTCACGCTGACGCAAGCCTCCAGGGTCTGGATCGATCACACGACCGTCCAACGGATCAGCGACGCCTTCGCCGACGTCCACGCGGGCACGAGCGGGGTCACCTTCTCCTACGGCCACTTCGACGGCAGCAACGAGGCCGAGTGCGGCGGCCGCGAGCGCTGGGCCTGCACGATCACCGACGCCGAGGTGACGATACACCACTGTCGCTTCGATGAAGTGAGGACGCGCGCCCCCCTCGCCACCGGATCCCGAGCGCGCGCCCACCTCTTCAACAATGTGTTCTCGAACATCTCGGACTGGGCGGTCGGCGCCGCCTGTGAGGGGCAGGTGCTGCTCGAGGCGAGCGTGTTCGAGAACGCCGACGCGGCGACGCGGCGCTCGGACTGCAGCGACGCGACGGGCCGGGGACTCCTCCTGGCCGTCCCTGGCTCGAACCTCTACCGCGACGAGAGCGGCGTTCACCTGGGCGGAGACGGGGAGCCAGCGGACGACGTCTTCAAGCCCCCCTACGACTACGCGCCCGAGCGGGCGAGCGACGCGTTGCCCCAGGTGATCTCTCGCGCCGGCGCCGGAGGGCCCTGGGCCCTGCCGCTCGCACGCGAGTAGTCGGCGTGCACGTGGCGTGCGACTGAGTCGACCGAGCCTGGAGCACCGCGGATCCCTCGTCGCTTTCATGACGGCATCGAGCTCGTGCTCGCCGGCGCGCGACCGCGCCTCGACGCTCACGCCCAGGCAGCAGGTCAGCGTTCCCTGAGGTGAGCGCGCCGCTCCTTGCTTATTCGGGTGCCCAGGTCACGGTGGTGATGACCTGAAGATGGCCGAGGTCGCGGACGAAGGTATGCACGCGCCCGCTCGGCGACACGTCGACCGGATCGCCCCAATGCTCCATGTCGGTGGGGTCGACGCCGGCCAGGGCGGGCGGCGCCGCGCCGGCAGCGCCGACGGTCGTCATGCTGTCGAGGTGCGTGTAGATCGCCTCGAGCTGCGTGTAGTCATGCTGATTTGGGTGCTGGTTTTGCCCCGGATCGTTCGAGTAGTCCATGCACGTCCCGGTCGTCGTGCTGAAGTCCTCGTCGTTGTGCGCGAGCCCGAAGAGATGCCCGATCTCCTGGCACGTCACGGAGGCTCTCCATGCCGGCGTGTTGTACCTGGCCGTGTCGAAGTAGGTGTCGTTCAGCCTCACCGTGCCCTGGGTGATGTGCTCCCCGTCGGCCCAGACCGTGGCCAGTCCGAGCCACCCGTTGGCGCCATATCGCGCGTTGCAGACCTCAGCCCTCCCGCTGGTGGGCCGGCATCGCCTGCCGCCCCCGCCGGCAGCGACGGTGGCGTCGAGCACCGACGACCTGGACCAATCGCCGGCGGCGACCGAGAGGTGCTCGGCCCACGCGGAGGACACGTTGTCGCCGAGCTTGATGGTGAAGGGGTTGCTCGTTCGTGCCCAGTGGTATTTGCCCCAGGCGTGTGACGCCAGCGCGGCGCGCTCGACGTCCTCCACGTCGGCTGCGCAGCCGACGTGGAGGAGCGAGAGGACCGACACGGACAGGCGCAGGGCGAACCGCTTCTTGCTCATGTGCGAACCTTCCTCCCGAGGGTTCAGTCCGGCCGAGCTGGGCGCCGGCGAGCACGCGCCGTCGTGGCGTTTGCGCGGATCCCGGACGTTATCGTGGGCGAGGCGCAAACGTGGCCTGACGCAGCAGCAACGGCGTTGTTCGTCAGGAACGACCCTCTGCGCAGCGCGATGAAAGCGCTGTTTGACCTCGCGCGTCGCTCTCGAGAAACCGAATGAGCGACGGCGCACGATATCCTCTGTCGTGCCCCTGTCAAGGATGGCTTTCCCTGTTCGAGAGGCGCGATCACATCTGCACACCGGCATCGCGGTGATACGGCCCGACGCCGGTGTGGTCGCCTCGGACGTCCGGGGCGCGTCTCGACGAGATCACGCGTCCCTCCAGGACCACGCCCCAGGGAGCCCGCATGGAGGATCTCTGTCACGTGAGCTGCCAGAGAAGCGGGATCTCCCAAGGGCGACACAGATGCGCCCCGCCATAGCCGCGGCCGTGGAGCGCATTGCTCCCGCTATTCGGTCACGATCGTGATGGGGTTGAAATAGACCCTGACACCGGTCTTCGACCCCGCCTCATTTCCCTTCGTGTCGCCGACGTAGTCCAGCTTGTTGACGAGGCTCTCCGGCGCGAATGAGAAGATGTCATGGGCGTGGTCCGTGTCCGTGTACGCGTGGTTGAAATCGACCGGGCCGTCGACATCCACGATCGGGGCGGTCGCGATGTGCAGGCGGTACCAGGTGGTCCCGGCGGCTCGGGTCCAGTCGCTCCTTGTCTCGAGCGCGTCCATGGAGACAGCGGCCCAGAGCTCGTTGCCGTTGAAGACGCTGAGCTCGGGTGGCCTTCACCCCGCCGTTTCCGCGCCTCACTCCGTCACCCGGAAGGCGGGAGAACAACCCGACAGAGGATCGATCGCGATCTGCGCCAGGGCGGGACAGCGAAGCCGCCGGCCCGCAGGTGGACACCGGTGGGGTCGTGTCTCCTGGAGCGCGGAGCCGATGAAGCGCCCGCGGGGGCAGCTCGAGGCGCCGGGTTGCGGTAAGGTCGTGGGCCGGGCGCAGGCACGGCGGCGCTCGCGGTTGAGCCCGCCCTGTCGCCCCGGCAAGAACACTTCCATGGCCGATTTGAACGATCCCGCGCGCCTCGCCGAGCTGCACCACGTGCTGCTGCGCGACGACGCGGACGCCATCCTGGACGCCTGCGTCGAGCGGGCGGCCGAGCTTGCCCGGGCGCCGATGGCGCTCGTGAGCCTGGTGGTCCGACACATCCAGCTGTTCCGCGCGCACCGCGGCCTGCCGCCCGACCTGTGCGTCAGCTGCGCGACCTCACGGAGCAGCTCGTTCTGCCAGCTCGTGGTGCGCAACGAGGAGCCGCTCGTGGTCGAGGACGCCGTTCACGACGAGCGCGTGCCCAAGGAGCTGGTGGAGCGTTATGGCATCCGCGCGTACGCGGGTGTGCCGGTGCGGGTGCGCCGGCATGTGGTCGGTTCGCTCTGCGTGATCGACCTCGTCCCGCGCACCTTCGAGCCGGGCGTCGTCGAGGGCCTCCATCGGCTCGCCGCCGAGGTCGGTACGCGGCTCGAGGCGCTGGAGAGCGACGCGCCGCCGCCGAGCCGCACCGCGAGGGAGCGCCTCGCCCGGTTCGGGCAGACCGCGCGTGCGCTGGAGCGCGCGCTCATGGCCATCGCTCCCGTGATCGCCGAGGCGCAGCGCGCGGCGGCGACGCTGCCGGAGGCGCCGCAGATCGCGCCGAGCCCGGACGATCTGCGCGCGGCGGTCGACTGCTACCGGGACATGTTCGCGATCGCGGCCGAGCTGGCCGACGACGCCATGGCCCTCTCCCGCTCCGCTCCGGCCGAGGCCGCGTCCGAGCTCGCCCAGGCGACGCGGTCCCTCACGCGGGACATGGTCGAGATCAGCCCGCTCGTCCGGCTCGCCGAGAGCGTGCTCGGAGGCACGCTCGACGAGGGCGCCGCCGCGAGGGCAGCGCACGTCGTGCGGGACGCGTTCGCGGCGCACGAGACCGCGACCGCCGCGGTGCGCCGGATCATCACCACCGTCGAGCGCGGGCGGACAGGGGAGGCGTGGTGAAAGGCCGAGCGTACCAGCTGCTCCGCTCCTGTCTCGGCGACAAGGACCCTCCGAACGCGCGCGACGCGTTCATCTATGCGCGGGTCATCATGCGCGCGCGCGTCGTGCCCGAGGAGATCACGCCAACGCTCGACGACCCCGCCATCGAGCGCCGACTGGAGAGCGCGCTGCAAGACATCGTCCGCCGCGCGTAGGGAGGGGCCGCCGGCCCCTCGCGCCGGCAGGCCAGGCTCCGAGAGAGACGCCCACGAGTGGGGTGCAGGGTGATCCCGCGAGGAATCGCGCGGATCGCGAATCGCGCGGATCGCCCGTGCAGGCGTGCAGGCCTCGGTGGCTCTCCCACTTTCACCTTCACCCATCGCGCCAGGCCTGCTATGCAGCGGATCGCCTTCTTTGCCGATGTCCTTGCTTGATGCCCGCGATAGAGGCCGGGCGCGCCGAGCGAGGCACCTTCCTTGGAGACTACGATGAGCCATGACTTGACCCCTGGACTGTTCACCGGGCCGAAGTGGACGCGCGGCCTTCTGCAGCTCGCCTTGCCGGCGATGGTGCTGCTCGCGTGCGGAGGCCCGTCGGAAGACTCGGCATCAGGGGGCGGCGACGCATCGACCGTGGCGCCAGCGTCGGCCTCCTCCGGCGGCAGCGTCGACGCGACGGCGTCGGCCTCCTCGGGCGGCAATGGTGGTTCGGGCGGAAACGGCGGCTCGGGCGGAAACGGCGGCTCGGGCGGAAACGGCGGCTCGGGCGGAAACGGCGGCTCGGGCGGCAATGGCGGCTCGGGCGGCAATGGCGGCTCGGGCGGCAATGGCGGCTCGGGCGGCAATGGCGGCTCAGGAGGCAACGGCGGCTCGGGCGGCAACGGCGGCGACGATGCGTCGACCGTGGCCTCGTCGTCGGCGTCCTCGGGCGGCACGAGCGGCGCTGGCGGCACAGGAGGCGATGACGCATCGACCGCCGCGTCCTCGTCGGCGTCCTCAAGCGGTACCGGCGCGTCGACGTCGACCGTGGCCTCCTCGAGCAGCGCCGGTGGCACGGGCGGCGGCGATGCCTCGACGTCGACCGTGGCCTCCTCGTCGGCCTCGTCCGGCAGCGGCGGCGCGGGTGGCGGCGATGCCTCGACGTCGGCCGTAGCGTCCTCGTCGGCCTCCTCGAGCGGCGCCGGCGGCATGGGTGGCGGCGACGCCTCGACGTCGAGCGTGACCACCACCTCGAGCGGCACCAGCTCGACCACCTCGACCGGCACCGGCCCCCTCGCGAGAACGCCGGTGGAGCGGCACGGCCGCCTGAAGGTGATGGGCAACCGCGTCGTCGACGAGCACGGCGAAGAGCTCCAGCTCAAGGGCATGAGCATGTTCTGGAGCGTCTGGGAGGGAGAGAAGTTCTACAACGCTTCCGCCGTCGACACGCTCGTGAACGACTGGGATGCGACCGTCGTCCGCGCCGCGATGACCGCCAACACATCGGGGCTCGGCTACGTCAACAACCCGGACGCGGAGAAGCGGAAGGTCAAGGCGATCGTCGACGCCGCCATCGCCAGAGGCATCTACGTGCTCATCGACTGGCACGATCACGACGCGGTCCAGCCCCGGAACAAGGAGGCTGCGAAGCGCTTCTTCCGGGAGATGGCGACGGAGTACAGCGATGAGCCCGCCGTGATCTTCGAGGTGTTCAATGAGCCCGACACCGAGACCTGGGCGCAGGTGAAGGCGTATGCCGAGGAGGTGATCCGGGAGATCCGCGGCGCCGGCTCCGACAACCTCGTGATCGTCGGGTCACCGAACTGGTCGCAGGACGCGGACGTCGCCGCCAACAGCCCGATCACGAGCTACGACAACATCGCCTACACGCTCCACTTCTATGCGGCGACGCACAAGGATGGGCTGCGCGCCAAGGCGACGACCGCGATGGCCAAGGGCCTCGCGCTGTTCGTCACCGAGTGGGGCACCTGCTCCTCCACCGGAGACGGCGCGCTGGATCTCGCCGAGGCGCAGCGGTGGCTCGACTTCATGGCCAGCAACAGCATCAGCTGGCTCAACTGGTCGATCGTCGACAAGGCCGAGTCCTGCGCCGCGCTCAGGCCCGGCGCGAGCGCCGGCGGCCCGTGGTCGGATGGCCAGCTGACCGAGTCGGGGCGCTGGGTGAAGCAGAAGATCCAGGCGCCTTGACGCGGGAAGCCCGCCGAGGAGCGCCGTCGAGGACGAGGGCGCTCCGCCCGGGTCGGTCGCGCGGCGCCACGTCGCCTCGGGCGCGGACACCGAAGCTCCCGCGGCGCGCTTTCCGTTCCTTCGAGGCCTCCTCGAAGACCAGAGTCTAGCCCTCTCGCCTTCGCCTCGTTCACCAGGCGATCCGCGCTCGATCGGCTCACTCCCGCGCTTCATCATCGACGACATTGCCCGAACTCGGTGGATGAGTCAGGGTTTCGGCGACGCGCACGGCCGCGCCTGCTCGGCGCGGTGACGGCACGATGAAGGGATATGTCCCGTCCCTTCATCCCACTTCGTCCGGTCCTCGACAGAGGTCGTCTTCTCCCTCGAATCCCCCGCGCGAGCCGATGCGCTCGCGACACGGGGAGACGCCCGGCCGAGACGAGACAGGACGAGACGTCGATGCGCGCCCTGGACACGCGCTGTCTTTCTGAAGATCGGATGACTTGAAGAGACTCGAACGATGCCGGGCGGAACCCCGTCGAGCGTCGGCGCTCGCGACATCCGCTCATCGCAGGACGGACGAACATGACGGCGACCCGCGGTGTCCCGCGAGGACGCTGGCTCGCGCCGCCTGTCATTCACTCGCGCAGCAGCGAAGGAGGCTTCCTCGTGATGGTTAGAGCTCGTTCTGAAGACCCGCGCACGGGCGAGATCGGGGCGTGGATCCTCGGCGTCCTGATGGGTCTATCGTCAACCACCGGCTGCTGGCCCGAGGGACGCGAGCCTCCGTGCTCGGGATGCGCAAGGCCCGGACCGTCTTCGTCGCTCGGGGGCGGCGGGGCTTCGTCGCTCGGGAACGGCGGCTCATCGTCGCTCGGGGGCGGCGGCTCATCGTCGCCGGTCACGCCCGGGAGCGGTAACTCGCCGCCGTCGGATCCGCCGGACGACGGCGCGACGCCCACGCCAGCCACTCCGCCGCCATCCCTCGGCTCGCTCCGAGGCGTCGCCGTCCCGGAGCCGCGCGACCTGTCCCGGTACGTCAAGAGCAGGGAGACGGCCGTAGCCCTCGGAAAGGCGCTGTTCTGGGACATGCAGGTCGGCAGCGACGGCGTGGCGTGCGCGACGTGCCACTTCCACGCCGGCGTCGACCACCGCAAGAGAAACCAGATCAACCCGGGTATCAACAACCAGGATCCCGAGCGGCGAGCGCGGTTCGAAGCCACGAGGTCGGACGGGAAGGGCGGACCAAACTACGCGCTCGTGGCAAGCGACTGGACTTTCCGCCGCGACTTCCCCGCGGATGCCGACGACGTCATCTCTTCACAGGGGGTGTTCCACGCTCGATTCAACGGCATCGTGCCCGAGAGCGAGAAGGACGACTGCACGCTGCTGCCGGACGTCTTCCAGGTGCAAGGGGTGAACGTGCGGCGCGTCGAGCCGCGACAGACGCCCACCGTCATCAACGCGGTGTTCAACTTCCGCAACTTCTGGGACGGACGCGCGAGCAACCATTTCAACGGAGTGAACCCGTTCGGCAGGCGAGATCCTGACGCCGCCGTCCACGCCATGCGCGACGGCGTCCTGGTCCGCGAGAGGGTCGACCTGGAGAACTCGAGCCTCGCATCTCAGGCCGTAGGCCCGCCGATCAACCCCTTCGAGATGTCGTGTGAGGGGAGGACGTACGTTGACGTCGCCGCGAAGCTCTTGCCGCGCAGGCCGCTCGCTGGCCAGATCGTGGACCCCACGGACAGCATCCTCGGCGAGCTCCGCGATTCGAGCGGAAAAGGGCTCGCTCCGTCCTATGGGGAGCTCGTCCAAGAGGCCTTCGTGGACGCGTACTGGCGGTCGGATCAGCGCGTCGGCGATCGGTCGCTCGTGGAAGCGAACTTCTCGCTCTTCTGGGGCCTCGCCATCCAGCTCTACGAGGCCACGCTCGTGTCCGACAACAGCCGGTTCGATCGCTTTGCCGACGGGGACAGCGCCGCCCTGAGCGACGAGGAGCGCGCGGGGCTCGCGATCTTCCAGGGCAAAGGCAGGTGCATCAACTGCCACCATGGTCCCGAGTTCACCAGCGCCGCCACCCGCCTGCAGCGCGAGGAGCAGGTGGGCGGTTTGATCTCGCGGATGCCGGTCGGGGACGGCGGCGCCGCGCTCTACGACAGGGGCTACTACAACATTGGCGTTCGGCCGACCGAGGAGGACATCGGCGTCGGAGGGGTCGACCCCTTCGGTCATCCGTTCTCGTTCGCGCGGCAAGGGAAGCAGCTCGCCGGGGGCGAGGGCGCCCCGGACGTATTCGGCATCGACCCGGCGTCGTTCGAGGTCGAACCAGGGGTGCCGATCGCGCGGCTCGAGCGCGATGCGGTCGATGGCGCCTTCAAGGTCCCGACGCTCCGGAACATCGAGCTGACGGGCCCCTATTTCCACAACGGAGGCGCGCTGACGCTGCGGCAAGTCGTCGAATTTTACAACCGTGGCGGCGGCCGGCGAGAACGGGAGGGCGGCGACACCACCGGGTTTGGGCCCAACGGGACGAACCTGGCTCCGAACATTCAGCCGCTCGGGCTGACGGAAGATGAGAAGAAGGCGCTCGTGGCGTTCCTGGCGACGCTCACGGACGAGCGGGTCCGGTTCGAGGAGGCGCCGTTCGATCACCCGCAGCTGTTCGTCGTCGACGGTCACTTCTGGAACGAATGGACCGTGGTGGATGACGGCACGGGGCGTGCTCGCGAGAAGATCAAGGAGATCCCGGCGGTCGGCGCCGCAGGGCGCAGGCCGAAGGACCTCCCTGGGCTTGCGCCTTTCAACCCGCTCTGAGCGCCCCGGCGGCGATCCCAACCTGGGTCGGGGCGATCCCAACCGGGCGATCCCAACCTGCGGGCGATCCCAACCTGGGTCGGGTCGCCCGGTCGCCCCCCCTGGGCGATCCCAACCCGGGTCGGGTCGCCCGGTCGCCCAACCTGGGTTGGGTTGCTGCGGCCGCAACCTGGGTGGGGTCGCCGCCCCCCCACCCCGGGTTGGGTTGCTGCGGCCGCAACCTGGGTGAGGCCGCCGGTTCCGCTTAACCTGGGTCGGGTCGCCTCAACCTGGGTCGGGTCCGCTCCAACCCGGGTTGGGTCCGCTCCGCTCAACCTGGGTCGGCTCAACCTGGGTCGGCTCCCCCCCTCAACCTTGCTCAACCTGGGTCGGGTCGCCTCAACCTGGGTCGGGTCGCCTCAACCTCGGTCGGCTCCCCCTGCCTTCCTCCGGAGCGCCGCGAGCCTCGACGGCCGCACCAGCAGCCCGCCCACCGTCTGATCCGCGACGAGCTCCGCGATCTGCTCCGGCCCGTAGCCCAGCGCCGCCGGATCGCTGGCCGCGAGCGGATGCACGCGCGCTCCTCCCTCGGGACGGCACCAGTTCTGCACGCTCTCGTCCTGCGCCAGCACCGTCAGCGCGCACAGGTAGGCGTCCACCTCGCGGAACCTCCCCTCCCCTATCCCGCGCCCCACCATCGCGGCCACGGCCTCGGTCAGCGCGCGCCGCTCGGCCCAGTACGTCGCGAACGCCGCCGGATCCCGCTCGCTGAACCGGTGGATCTCCGTGATCTCCAGCGGAAACCCGCACACCGTCTGCACGTCGAAGCGCACGAAGCGCCATAGCTGCACGTCCGCCGTCTCGCCGGTCGCCTCGAGGCTCCGCGCGTACGACAGCGGCAGCCGGTTCACCTGCTGCAGGATCTCCGCGACGATCAGCTCCTTGCGCCGGAACCAGTAGTACAGCGACGACTGCCGGAGCCCCGCCGCCTGCGCGACCTCCAGCATCGACACCTCGGCCACCCCCCGCTCGGCGAACAGCCGGCCCGCCACCTGCAGAATCTGCTCCCGCGGCGCGAGATCGCTCCGCTGCGGCGCCTTGCGTGGCCGGCCCATGCGGCGCGGGCTCCCCTCGGCCTTCTGCTCGCCTCCGGCGTTCCGCCCCCCTTCCGCCGGCTGCCTTCCTTCGGCGCTGTGCCTGCCGTCGGTCTTCGGAGGAGGAGCCATCTCTGTCTTCATCGTCATCGTCCGGGGTGGCCATCACGCAGCCGCGCGATCGCCGTCGCGCCCTCATGCCGCCTCGCCCTCCCGCGCGTCAATCGGCTCCGCGCTCGCCCCTCTGCGCCATCCGCTCTTCATCACCCAATCCACCACCCACACCGCCACCAAGAAAATTCACCGCTTCCGGGAAAAAGCGCTCGCGCCCTGCATTTTACCCTCACGAAACAGCCTGGAAACCCTGGCCCCGGATAGTCGACCCGTAGTTTCGATTGTCTATCGAAAGTGAGGCGGGCAATGTCTGAAACGGCCACAACGTACGCCGCGCGCGAGCACGCGCGCGCCCAGGAAGGCAGCGTCGTCGAGACGCAACCCACCGTGCCGAGCACGTCGATCGGCGATCCGCCGGCGGGCGTCGAAGCGCGCGACGTCCTCTGGGAGGAGACCCTCGGCGCCGGCGGTTACGCGGCGCGCACGCTCCCCGTCGGCAGCCGGCTCCGGCTCGTCGACCTCGAGGGCGACACCTGCGTCGCCCTCGTGCTCCACCGCGCGGACCGCCCCATCGAGCGGCTCTGCCTCCCCGACACCGTGAAGCTCCAGTGGCAGGCCTATCCCGGCCCGGGCTACCTGCTCCTCTCGGACATGGGGCGCGTCCTCGCCTCCCTCCTCGAGGACACCGCGGGCCGCCACGACACCTTCTGTGGCACCTCGCTCCCGGCCGAGATCGAGTCCCGCCATGGCAGCGACGCCCACGGCGGCGCCCTCCGCTCCGGCCGCGAGCGGCTCCTCCTCGCCCTCGCCAAGCACGGCCTCGCCGAGCGGGACCTGCCCACGGCCATCAACCTCTTCAAGGGCGTCCGCATCGAGGCCGACGGCGCCATCACCTTCCTGCCCGACTCCTCCCGGCCGGGCGCCCACGTGCTGCTCCGCGCCGAGCAGGACGTCCTCGTCAGCGTCGCCGTCGTGCCCCACCGCCTCGACCCGCGCCCGACCTACCGCGCCGGCAAGGTCCGCCTGACCGCATGGCGCGGCCGCCCCGCCGCCGACGACGACCCCGTGCGCAACGCCACGCCCGAGGCGCGCCGCGCCTTCGAGAACACCGCCGAGGAGCTCGCGCTCGGCCTCCGGGCAGGAGGCGCGCGATGAGCCCCGCCGCCACCCCCGGGAAGCTGGTCGCCGCCCTGCGCGACCCCGCCCTCGCCGGCCTGTCCGGCGCCCTCGTCTCCGACGAGATCGTCCCGGCGCGCGCGCCGTGGGCCAAGATCGTCCGCGCCGGCGAGATCCTCCGCGTCATCGACCTCGAGGGCAACCAGGCCGTCGACTTCCTCGCCTACGTCCTCGCCGACACCGCCGAGCGCTACAGCGCCGCCGACACGATCGCCGCCCAGCGCAACATCTTCCTCACCACCGGCGCGCGGCTCCGCTCCAACCGCGGCCGCGTGATGATGACCGTCACCGACGACACCTGCGGGCGCCACGACACCTCGGGCGGCGCCTGCTCGTGCGAGTCGAACACCGTCCGCTACGGCCACCACACCAAGCACCAGCACGCCTGCGTCGAGAACTTCCTCCTCGCCGCCGCGCCCTACGGCCTCGGAAAGCGCGACCTCGTCGGCAACATCAACTGGTTCATGAACGTGCCCGTCGAGGCCGACGGCACCCTCGGCATCGTCGACGGCCTCTCCGCGCCCGGCAAACACGTCGATCTCCGGGCCGAGCTCGACCTGCTGCTGCTCGTCTCGAACTGCCCGCAGATCAACAACCCCTGCAACGCGTTCAACCCGACGCCGATCCGCGCGGTGGTGGTGCGGCCATGAGCGCCATGGCCCCGCCCTTCCGCCGCGTCCTCGTCGCCAACCGCGGCGAGATCGCGTGCCGGATCCTCCGCACCCTGAAGCGCCTCGGCGTCGCGTCGGTCGCCGTGTTCTCCGACGCCGACCGCGCCGCCCTCCACGTGCGGCTCGCCGACCAGGCCGTCCGCCTCGGCGGCCAGACCCCCGCCGAGAGCTATCTCCGCGTCGACGCCGTGCTCGACGCCGCCCGCCGCGCCGGCGCCGACGCGATCCACCCAGGTTACGGTTTCCTGAGCGAATCCGATGACTTCGCGCGCGCCGTCGAGGACGCGGGCATCGTCTTCATCGGCCCGACGCCGGGCCAGATGGAGGCCTTCGGGAGCAAGCACCGCGCGCGGGAGATCGCCGTCGAGGCGGGCGTGCCGCTCCTGCCGGGCACCGGCGTGCTCCGGGACGCGGACCACGCCGCCGCCGAGGCCGCGGCCATCGGCTACCCCGTGCTGCTCAAGGCGAGCGCCGGGGGCGGCGGCATCGGCATGGCCCGCTGCGACGGGCCGGCGGAGCTCCCGGCCGCGTTCGAGCGGGTCCAGCGCCTCGCCCGCTCGAACTTCGGCTCGGGCGAGGTGTTCCTCGAGCGCTTCCTCGCCGCGCCCCGGCACGTCGAGGTCCAGATCGCCGGCGACGGCCGCGGGAACGTGCTCGTCCTCGGCGATCGCGACTGCTCGGTCCAGCGCCGCAACCAGAAGGTCCTCGAGGAGGCGCCCGCGCCCGACCTGCCGCCGCGGCTGCGCTCCGCCCTCGCGGAGTCGGCCCGCGCCCTCGCCGCGAAGGTCGCCTACCGCAACGTGGGTACGGTCGAGTTCCTCGTCGATCCCGCCCGCGCCGAGCACTACTTCCTCGAGGTCAACACGCGCCTCCAGGTCGAGCACGGCGTGACCGAGCTCTGCGCCGGCGTCGACCTCGTGGAGTGGATGCTGCGCATCGCCGCGGGCGACACCGCGTTCTTCGCCGGCGGCGACCCGGCGCTCCGCGGCCACGCGATCGAGGCCCGCCTCTATGCCGAGGACCCGGCGCGGGGCTTCCTGCCGAGCGCGGGCCTCCTCACCGAGGTTCGCATCCCCGAGGGCGGGGGCGTGCGGGTCGACGGGTGGGTCGAGACCGGCACCGAGGTCTCCGCGCTCTACGATCCGCTGCTGGCCAAGCTCCTCGTGCACGGCGCGGACCGGGCCGCGGCCGTCGCGGCGCTGCGCGGCGCCGTCGAGGAGACCCGGATCGGCGGGATCGAGACGAACCGCGAGTGGGTCGCGGTCGCGCTCGATCACCCCGATTTCCGCGGGGTCCGGCACCACACGGGCACGTTCGCGTCGCTGCCGTTCCGCCCGCCGACGATCGAGGTGACGGCCTCGCCGGGCGCGGTGACCGTGCAGGACTGGCCCGGGCGCCTCGGCCTGTGGTCGGTCGGCGTCCCGCCGAGCGGGCCGATGGACGACCTGTCGTTCCGGCTCGGCAACCGCGTCGTGGGCAACCTCGGTGGCGCCGCGGGGCTCGAGTGCGAGGTGCACGGGCCCACGCTGGTCTTCCACCGGCGCGCCGTCGTCTGCGCCGCGGGCGCCGCGATGCGCGTGCTCGTCAACGGCACCGAGGTTGCGCCGTGGACGCCGGTCGAGGTCGCGCCGGGCGCCACCGTGGCCTGCGGGCCGGTGCGGGGGCCGGGCGCGCGCGCCTACCTGCTCGTCCGCGGCGGCATCGACGTGCCGGCGCACCTCGGCAGCCGCGCCACGTTCACCCTCGGCGGCTTCGGCGGCCACGCCGGCAGGCCGCTCCGCCCCGGCGACGTGCTGCGCCTCGGCGAGGAGGTCGACCCCTCCCTCGACCCCGGCGCGCTGCCGCCCGAGGCCCGGCCGGAGATCGGCAGGTCCTGGGAGCTCGCCGTGCTCGACGGGCCGCACGGAGCGCCGGACTTCCTCACGCGCGACGGGATCGAGCAATTCTACGAGGCCGAGTGGGAGGTCCACTACCACTCGGCCCGCACCGGCGTCCGCCTCGTCGGGCCCGCGCCGAAATGGGCGCGCACCGACGGCGGCGAGGCCGGGCTGCACCCCTCGAACCTCCACGACAACGCCTACGGGATCGGCGCTGTCGACCTCACCGGCGACATGCCCGTCATCCTCGGCCCCGACGGCCCGAGCCTGGGCGGGTTCGTGTGTCCGCTCACGGTCGCCGCGGCTGAGCGGTGGAAGCTCGGCCAGCTGAGCGCCGGGGACAAGGTCCGGTTCCGGTCGATCGTGCCCGCGGAGGCCGACGCGCTGGCGCAGCGGAGCGACGCCCTCGTGGCCCTGCGCGACGGAGCCACGAAGGAGGCGCCCGCGCCACTCGCGGCCGGGGCGAACGGCGCAACCCCGGTCGCGGCGAGGGCCACGCCAGTCGCGGCGAGGGCCGCTCTGGCGCCCACGACGAACGGCGCAACCCCGGTCGCGGCGACGAACGGCGCAACCCCGGTCGCGGCGACGAACGGCGCAACCCCGGTCGCGGCGAGGACTGCGCTGGCGCCCGCGCCGCTCGCGGCGGCCGCGACGCCGACCGCGCCGAGAAGGCCGCGCGGCGAGCCCGTGCTGGGGCGCGTGCCGGCGCGCGACGACCGCCCCGCGGTGGTCTTCCGCCAGAGCGGCGACCGCTACGTGCTCGTCGAGTTCGGCCCGCCGGTGCTCGACATCGACCTGCGCGTGCGCGCGCACCTGCTCATGGAGCGGCTCGAGGAGCTCCGCCTACCCGGCGTCGTCGACCTGACGCCCGGGATCCGCTCCCTCCAGGTGCACGTCGACGGCGCGCGCCTCACCGTGGCCAAGGCCCTCGACCTGCTCCGCGAGGTCGAGGCCGACCTGCCCGCCCAGGCCGAGGTCCGGATCCCGAGCCGCGTCGTCCACATGCCCCTCAGCTGGGACGACCCGGCGACGCGCGAGGCGATCGAGCGCTACATGCGCGCGGTCCGCGACGACGCGCCCTGGTGCCCGAGCAACCTGGAGTTCATCCGCCGGGTCAACGGGCTGCCGGACATCGCGGCGGTCCAGGAGATCTTCCTCGCGGCGAGCTACCTCGTGCTCGGCCTGGGCGACGTGTACCTCGGCGCGCCGGTCGCGACGCCGCTCGATCCGCGCCACCGGATGGTCACCACCAAGTACAACCCGGCGCGCACGTGGACGCCCGAGAACGCCGTCGGCATCGGCGGCGCGTACCTGTGCATCTACGGCATGGAGGGGCCGGGCGGGTACCAGTTCCTCGGCCGCACGGTGCCGGTCTGGAGCCGCCACCGGCCGTTCCGGCAGACGACGCGCGAGCGGCCCTGGCTCCTGCGCTTCTTCGACCAGCTCCGCTTCCACCTCGTGTCGGCGGAGGAGCTGCTCGATCTCCGCGCCGACATGGTGGCCGGGCGCGGCGAGGTGCGCATCGAGGAGACCACGTTCGACCTGGGCGAGCACCACCGCTTCCTTGCCGACAACGCCGGGTCCATCCGCGCGGCGCAGGCGCGGCAGCGGGCGGCGTTCGACGCCGAGCGCGCCCGCTGGGAGGCGGACGGCGAGTTCGACCGCGTGCGCCGCGCGGGCGCCCGGATCGAGGGCGCGCCGACCGCCGCCGAGGACGCCCTCCCCGCCGGGGTGCTGCCGGTGACGGCGCCGCTCACCGCGTGCGTGTGGAAGGTCGACGTGGCCGAAGGGCAGCGCGTCGAGGCGGGCCAGCGCTTGGCCGTGCTCGAGGCGATGAAGATGGAGTTCCCCGTGGTGGCCGACGTGGCCGGAGCCGTCGGCTGGATCGGCTGCCGCCCGGGCCAGATGGTCAGCGCGGGCCAGCCGCTCGTGGGGGTGTCGGCCGATGCGTGACCCCATCTCGACCGCCGCGCCGGCGTCGGCGCTCGTCGCGGAGGACCGCGGCGACGCCGAGGACCTCGCCCGCCTCGGCTACCGCCAGGAGCTCCGGCGGGACCTGGGCAGCCTGTCCGCCTTCGCCGCGGGCTTCTCGTACGTCTCGATCCTCACGACGGTCTTCCAGCTCTTCGTGATCGGGTACGCCTTCGGCGGGACCCGGTTCTTCTGGACGTGGCCGGTCGTCTTCCTCGGCCAGCTCGCCGTCGCGCTCAACCTCGCCGAGATGGGCTCGCGCTACCCGGTCGCCGGCTCGGTGTACCCGTGGGGCCGCCGCGTCTGGGGCGGCGCGCCGGGGTGGCTCGCGGGCTGGCTGAAGCTCGTCGGCGACGTCGTGAGCGTCGCCGCGGCGGCCATCGCGCTGCAGGCGATCTTGCCGAGCGTTTGGAGCGGGTTCCAGCTCCTTGGAGGCAACCCGTCGCTCACCTCGCGCGACGGCGCCGCGAACGCCGTGCTGCTCGGCGCGGGGCTCATCGTGCTGACGACGGCGATCAACATGGCCGGGGTGAAGGTGATGGCCTGGGTCAACGACGTCGGCGTGATGGCGGAGCTCGGCGGCGTCGCGCTGCTGCTCGTGGCGCTCTTCCTGAGCGCGGTGCGCGGCCCGGGCGTGGTGCTGGAACCCATCTACGGGCCGCCGTCGTCGCTGGGCACGGGGGTGGCGGGCCTGCTCGCGGCCGCGCTGATGCCGGCGTACGTGCTGTACGGCTTCGACTCGGCCGGCTCGCTGGCCGAGGAGACCCAGAACCCCCGGAGGATCGTGCCAAGGGCGATCCTGAAGGCCGTCGTGGCCTCCGGGGTGGGCGGCGCGCTGCTCCTCGTCGCGGCGCTGATGGCCGCGCCGAGCCTGACCGACGGCCGCCTCGCCACGGAGGGCCTCGCCTACGTGGTCGTCGGCGCGCTCGGCCCGGCGCTGGGCAAGGTCTTCCTCGTCGACGTGGCGCTGGCCGTGTGCGTCTGCACGCTGGCGATCCAGACCGGCGCCTCGCGCCTGGCCTTCTCGATGGCGCGGGACGGCGCGCTGCCGTGCGCGCCGGCGCTGTCGCGCGTCTCGCCGCGCACGAAGACGCCCGTCGCCCCGGCGATCGTCGTCGGCGCGCTCGCGTGCGGCATGCTCGTCGTGAACTACGGCGAGGCGCAGCTGTTCGTGCTCATCACGGAGACGGCCGTGCTCCTCGTGAACCTCTCGTACCTGGTCGTGACGGCGGGGATGCTCCTCCGCCGGCTGCGCGGGTGGCCGGGCCTCGCCGGGGCGCCGGCCGGGGTGTTCTCCCTCGGCCGGGCCGGGCTCGCGCTGAACGCCGCGGCCGTGGCCTGGGGGGTCGCGCTCATCGCGAACATCGCCTGGCCGCGACACGACGGCGCCGAGGCGACGTGGATGGAGTACTTCCCGGTGATCGGGGTCGCCGGCACGGTCGTCGTCGGGCTCGGGGTGTTCGTGGCGACGCAGCGGCCGGGAGGAGAGCGGGTTGCCATCGGCCAGCCCGGGGAGCGCTCCGCCTCGCTGACCTCCTGAGGCGGGCTGTTCCGGCGGCGAGCTCGAGCGGACCTGAGCGGAGGCCGCCGGAACAGCCGAAAGGGGCGCGAGCCGGGCGCCCCGCTCACGAGAGCGGGACGCGGATCAGTTCTCGAATCGAACGTTGTCCATGTAGTAGGGACCGGAGTTGGGGGACACGGTGAGTTTGAACTTCAGCTTCACGTCGCTCGGCCCTGCGTTGAGCGCGCTCAGGATGTTCGCCGGGAGCTGATCGAACGCGACGGTGTTGAATGCGCCCCGGGTGAGGGTGTCGAGCTCGCCCCCCCCGACCGACTGCTGGGAGATGCCGGCGGACGGGATCTCGATCAGCACCTCGAGGTAGCCGTCGAAGGCCGGGTCCGGCAGGGCGGGCATGAAGAGCTCGAGCTTGATCTTGTTCCCAACCGGCGTGAGGCCCGCGGTGCTGAAGCTCGGGCTGATGATCTCGGTGACCCAGACCGAGTTCTTGATCTCCAGCGACGAGATGCCCTCCCTCACTCGGCCCGTGTGGAGCGGGAGCTGGATCTGCGGCGAGGTCCACGCGCCCGGCGTCTCGAACCCGAGGATCGGGTTGTTGAGCAGGTACTCGGTCATCACCTGCTGGCGGAACGGGAGGAACACGTTGATGAGGGCCGGCGAGATGATGAAGCGCTGCGGACCGCTCGGGTTGCTCGAGTCGACAGGCTCCTTCTCCTCGGAGGTGTGGGTGAAGCCCAGCGTATTGGGAAACGGAGCGGACAGGCCGACATCGAAGTTGCTCGACGCGGCGCCATCGCGGTCCTGCGGCTCGTGGCACCCCGAGCACGCGAGGGTCTGCGCGCGCCCGACGATCTGGTCCGCGGACAGGTTGCCGGGCGTGCCGGACAGGTCGCTGCCCAGGGCGGCCAGCCGGTCCTCGATGTTGGTCCGGAGGGTCGACGTCCCGGTGCCGAGCGCGTTCAAGTAGTTGTTCTGGAGGGGGATCATCAGGCTCTCGCCCCCGTTGTAATTGGCGGTCATGGGAAACTTGTAAGCGAAGCGGTTGACATCGTCGGCAGCGGCGAGCCGCTCCACCATGAGCGGGAAGAGGGTGTCCTGGAAGCTCTCGACGCGCCAGTCGCTCGATGCCGCAGGCGAGAAGAGCCTCGCGGCCGGGTTGTCCTTGACGAAGGACGGGTCGATCTTCAGCGAGGGGCTGCCGCTCGTGCCGTGGATGAGCCTGAACTCACGGAGCGACCAGGCGTCCAGCACCGGCGTCGGGCCGAGCAGGAACTCGTTGGTTCGGATCTGGCCGCGGTCGGGCCCCGCAGCGTGGCCGTAATGGTCGATGTGGAAGACCGGCTCGAACCCGAACCCGGGCAGGCCTATGAAGTAGAAGCTCACGAGCTCGTTCCTCCGCGTCGTCACGCTCTTCGCGGGATCCGACTGGTCCCGCCAGAACTCGGCGACCGGGCGGCAAGCTTCCCGGCCGAGGCTCGGGTTCGGGTTGGGCAGCCGGGCCTCGAAGATGATGAAGTTCCGCTGGAAGCCGTTGTCCTGGGGGTGGCCGCCGCGCCTCGCGAAGACGATCCGGTACTCCCCGCAATTGGAGCCGTCCGGCGGGGCGAGGTCGAAGCGGTTCGAGAGGGTCGTGGCCATGTACGCGCTGTCGGCGTTCGGATCCTCGAAAGGATCGCTCACGGCTTCGTCCCCCACAGCGCGCGGGCAGAGGACCGGCCACCCGTTGATCGAGCCGGTGGGTTGCTCGCCCGGGGCCGTGGAGTCCGGGGGGTAGATATCGGCGGTATTGACCGGCACATCATCGCAGTGCGGGACGGCGGGGAAGATCCCGGTCGCGTCTGTCCGGTAGGTGTCCATGAACTGACGGAACAGCGTGAGGGGCGTCAGGCCCGTGACGCCCGACTGGTTGATCAGCTGCTGCAGTACCGCCTGCAGCGAGAAGCCGGACACGATGTCGACGTCCGTGACGATGAGCGACTTCCGCGGATCGATCGGGAACGGCAGCGTGAGCTGCTGGGCGGCCTCGGCGGTCTCGCTCGCCGCGAGATCGCCCAGCTCGCCGGGCTCCGCCACCCTGCCGTCCTCCGGCCCGAAGTCCGAGCACGCAGCGGGAAGGAGCGCGAGCGCGGCGAGCGCGGCGTTTCGCGTCGTCCGCCACGCCCGGGCAGAGCCAAGACCAGACCATGAGCGCATCGAAAACCTCGAACTCGAATGCTTGGACAACATGAGACCTCCTGAAAACGATCACGGCGACGAGCCATGCCCTCGGGGGACGCTCGCGGACGAAGAGAGACGGAGTCCAGGCGAACGCGGGAGACCGCCGCACCCTGCTTGATGAGCAGCTCAAGCGCGCAGGCCCATCTCTGAGCGCGCGTCGTCGCTGCCCGCGCCGTCATGACAGCATGGCATCAACGACTCATCGAGTTGACGCTCCTGCGACTGCCTGCGCCCGCCGGCCTCTCCGGCGATGAGCCAGAATCGAGCGCAATCGGCATGTTAATACTTTTTACACCCACGGCAAGCACAACAACATTTTCGATCGATCCTGTTTCGTGGGTCGTCGCCGCGAAGCCGCTTTGTTCAGCGCTCATCTCACAACAAGGATAACGCCAGCGCACGGCGCCGCGCCGGCGCGGACGGGCAACCCGGGCCGACGGGCGCCGTGCGCTAACACTACTGTGGGAAGTTGCCCCGGAGCGGCAGAAAAACCGCCATCGCGCCAAGGGGAGAGAGGACGCGCCGTCTCGGCATTTTTCCTACCATTTCCCTGGTTTCTCACCGTCATGGCGGTTCGCTTCCCCGTCCGACTTCCCGCAGTAGTGCTAAGGTCATCGTCATCGAGGAGCGCTGCACACTCCCTGAATGCAGGTGAGCGAGTCCATCCTTCACGCGATCTGTGGCGATCACGTCGGCTTTTTCATGGAGCGCATCCTGCAATTTACTTCACATTTGCGCAGGGGAGGTCGGGCTCGGGGCGCCCGCGATCAGGGAGCGGGCGTGACGCTGAGCGCGCCCTTGGCGCTGAGGGACGCCTTGTAGCTCCCGGGCGCAGGATAGGTGATGTGAAACACGGCGCTATTGGGCGAGAGGGTCTTCGTCTGGCCCGACGCCAGCGCGCCGCCCTCCGGCTCCCAGAACTGCGTGCACGCATCCGACTGCCCGGCCGTGTGCGTCTGGACGAGCACGCAGGCGTCTCCACCGCTCTGGTTCGCGATCGCCTGGCTGACCTGGTACGTGAGCTCGAGGGCATCGCCGACCGCCGCGAGCTCGGTCGCCGCATTCCATGAGGTCACGCCGGTCGCACCGCACTTCAAGTACCAGTGGCTGGGCGCGTCGGCGCAGGCTGGGATCGGCGCGGCCGTCGTGCCGCGGGTCACCTTGACCTTCGCCTCGGACGGCGAGACCCCGAGCAACGAGATGGCCAGGTTCGCGTCGCGATCCACGAACGTATGACCCCAGGGGAGCGCCTCGCGCGAGGCGTCTGCCTGAAGATGAGCGAAGTCGATGATCGGCCACGAGGGCGTCATGTTGACGATGCCCGTCGGGCTCCCTTCCAGCGGGCCTCGGTGCACGAGGATCCCGCGAGCGACCGGCGCGTTTGCCGTGAACCCGTCGACCCTATCGGGGGTGGACTGACGATATTGGTCGAAGCCGATCGGCTGACGATATTCGACCTGGTACGTCTCGTCCCCGCCGGGGATGGGGATGACGAGCCGCTGCACGCCCGTCGAGATGACCTCGATCGGCTTGACGCTGACGATGGAGGTCCCGCTCGCGCTCACGGTCGCCGTGTTCTCCGGATCGAACCAGCCGAACAGCGCCTTCTCCGGAGCACTGTAGTGCATGTACCCCCCACCCACAGGGCTGAACGAGTCTCCCATATCCTGGACGCAGCTCGTGTTCCCCGCGTTGAGCTGGCCGGGGTTGGCGCACCAAGGCAGATTGGGCTGCGCGCAGCTCGTGCTCATCGGCGCCCAGTTGCCAGCGCTGTCGGCGCAATTCAGCACATTGGCGTGGCCCAGGCCCATGCTGTGCCCCAGCTCGTGCGCATACGTGCCAGCGTTGGTGGGACTGGGAAACCACGTGTAGGGGCCCGAGGAATAAGCTCCGGCACAGCTCGACGGAAACCCGTTGAAAAAGTGCATCGTGTTATCGTAGTCGGCCTCCACGTAGCCCCCGAGGTTCGCGGCCGCTTCCCTGCCCAGCTCCATGTGCAGGCCGAGATCGCAGATCGTGGGCATCTCCGCGTTGATCGTGTACCAGCCGTAATAGTCCCCGTCGGGGTTGATGTGGCCGGTCAGGTTCATCTTCCCGTAGGAGGCTTCAGTAAAGAAGTTGTTGGCCGAATCCGGGTTGTTGAAGAGGCGGTCCCGCACGTCATTGATGGTGTAGGTCGGAGCCGGGCTGTTCTTGAATCGAATGAAGATCGCCGCGACCTTGAAGCCGCCGACGATAGCCGGCTGCTGGACGGCGGAGATCGACTCGACCTCCTCCGCCTCACCCTCCTCCGTCGCAGCGCCGCAGGCGGAGAGCGCGAGGCAGAGAACAAGAAACCCGCTGCGATGGGTGGACAAAACGTTGCGCATTGTGCCTCTGTGATGTCGGAAAAAACGCGTGACAATAGCGGACGCGAGCGTGTCTGGAATCACGGACTCCAGACCTCGAACCCACGCGCAGGCTCGGGCTCACGACGTGACGATCCGCCAGGCCGCCTTCGAAGGGAGCGGGCCCGGGGGAAAGTCCAGTCGCTTCGGAGACGTCAAGCCCCAGCCGCGGGACCTGCGTGGGCCAGGTTCATTGCACCCTCTCCTGCTCACTGGATGCGGCCAGGCCCGGTCGCCCTTCATGAAATCGTAACGTCCTCATCGATTCCGGGACGAATCCGCCGCACAAGGGGCGCCGTAGTTCCGTCCCGAACCACTGCCATGGAAAATTTTCGTGACATCGATTTTTTGACACTGCTCGTCTTCGGGGACCGGTGGCCGGCGAGCTCTCCGCCGCCTCCCCCTCCCCCTGCGTCTCCTGCGTCTCCAGCCGGATCGTCCCCTCTGAGATCGTGATTCGAGGAGACCGACGTCCTGAAAAAGGAGAATCCCAGCGATGACGAGCTGAGGACCCTGGCCGAGGCCGCGGAGGCGCGGTGCGGGAGGTCGTTCTTCCTGGAGAGGATGAGCGGCACGTCGATGGCCGCGCCCATCGTCTCCCACGTGGCAGCCGAGATCCTGGTCGACGAGCTCGATCTGATCGCCGCCGAGGTGGTCCGGGCGATCTACCGGAGGTCCACGCGCAGCTTCATCGGCGCCCACCCGGTGTTCAAGCTCAGCATCCAGAAACCCTCCTGGTATGGCCTGGGGCCACGCTCCGGCGAGGACGACGAGGGCGTCGGCAGTGAACCCGACACCGGCGGCGCGAGGGGGCCACGAGCTGGATCGACCGGGCGCTCCCGAGCCTGGAACCTGGGAGGCCTATCTGACGAGGTGATCGTCTCGGCGCGGGGTCGGCCGCCTCAGCTCTGCGATCGGTGCGGGACGATGTCGTTGGCGATGATCTCGCCGAACGGCCCCGTGAGGTTCGGGCGGACGCCTGCGGCCCTCCGCTCGACGGGGAGCCGCGGGAAGAGCAGCTCGGCGACCCGATAGGCCTCTTCGAGGTGCGGATACCCGGACAGGATGAACGTCTCGATCCCGAGCTCCGCGTACTCCTGCATGCGGCGCGCGACCGTCTCCGCGTCGCCCACGAGCGCCGTCCCGGCGCCGCCGCGCACGAGGCCGACGCCGGCCCAGAGGTTCGGGCTCACCTCGAGGGCGTCGCGCCGCCCCTTGTGCAGCGCCGCCATGCGCCGTTGCCCCTCGGAGTCGAGGCGCCCGAAGGCCTGCTGCGCCGCTGCGATGGTGCTGTCGTCGAGGTGCCGGATCAGGTCGTTCGCGGCGGCCCACGCCGCCTCGGCCGTCTCGCGGACGATGACGTGAAGGCGGATCCCGAAGCGCACCGCGCGCTGCTCCTCGGCCGCGCGGCGGCGCACGTCCGCGATCTTCTCGGCCACGGCGGCCGGAGGCTCTCCCCAGGTCAGATAAACGTCGACGTGGCGCGCCGCGAGCGCGTGCGCCGCGGGCGACGATCCCCCGAAGTAGAGCGGCGGGTGCGGCGCCTGGAGCGGCGGAAAGAGGATCTTCGCGCCTTTCACGCGCAGGTGCTGCCCCGCGAAGTCGACCGTCTCGCCGGCCATGACGCGCCGCCAGATCCCGAGGAACTCGTCGGTGACGACGTAGCGCTCGTCGTGCTTCAGGAAGACGCCATCCCCCTCGGACTCCGCCGGATCGCCGCCGGTCACGACGTTGACGAGCAGGCGGCCGTCCGACAGGCGATCGACCGTGGACGCCATGCGGGCCGCCCACGTGGGCGAGACGACGCCCGGCCGCACGGCGACGAGGAAGCGAAGCCGCTGCGTCAGCGGGATCATGGCCGACGCGACCGCCCAGGCGTCCTCGCACGACCGCCCGGTGGGGACCAGCACGCCGTGATAGCCGAGGTCGTCGGCGGCCTGCGCGATCTGACGAAGATAAGGGAGCGTGACGGGGCGCGCGCCCTCGGCGGTGCCAAGGTAGCGGCCGTCCCCGTGCGTCGGGAGAAACCAGAAGACGTTCATCGATGGAGAAGCTCCTCGCCCGTGAGTCGCCGGGTCAGGCGCGCGAGAGCACGATCCGCACCGCGCGCCGCTGCGCGCTGGAGCCCGCGGCGCCAAGGAACCTCGCCGGGCAGTCCGCCGCGACGCCGCTGCTGCGCCAGCAACACCAACTGCTGATCGACTGCTGATGAAGCAGCAATCGACCGCTCCTCCACGGGTCCTCCCCGGCGGAGCGCCGCGCCTCGACCTGGCACAGGGGCTGCTGGACCGAGGTCACCACCTCGCATCCGTCATAGATGCAATTTTGCATCAAACATAGAATCCTTACGCGCTGACGTGGGTTGTGGAGGAGGCGAAAGAGCCCTCATGATCAGGTACATCTCGTTCACGACGGCCCGCTCCGCGCTGCTGGGCTGCGCAGCTCTCTCGAGCTTGTTGCTGCTCGGGTGCGGCCGCGACGGCGGCGAGGCGGGCGCCACGGGCGAGAAGGCGGCGAACGCCGGGCAGGCGGCCGAGGACACGCGGGCGGCGGTGGTGGTCCGGCTGGGGTACCAGAAGATCGGCACGCCGTTTCTCCTCAAGGAGCGCGCGGAGGCCCTGACGAAGGCGCTCGAGGCGAGGAACGCCCGCGCCGAGTGGGTCGAGTTTCAAGCCGGCCCTCCGCTGCTCGAGGCGATGCGCGCGGGCGCCGTGGACGTCGGCCACGTCGGCGAGACGCCGCCGGTGTTCGCGCAGGCAGGCGGCGTGCCCTTCGTCTATGCCGCCACCGACGCGCCGGCGCCCAGGGCCGAGGCGATCGTCGTCAAGAAGGACTCTCCGATCCGCACGCTCGCGGCCTTGAAAGGCAAGCGCGTCGCCCTCAACCGCGGCTCCAACGTGCATTACCTGCTGGTTCGGGCCCTCGAGAGCGCCGGGCTGACGCTGGACGACATCCAGGTCGTCTTCCTGGCGCCCGCCGACGCGCGGACCGCGTTCGAGGGTGGCAATGTCGATGCCTGGGTGATCTGGGATCCGTTCCTGGCAGCGGCCGAGCTCGCCGGGGCCCGTGTCCTCCAGGACGGCGAGGGGCTCGTCGACAACCGCCTCTTCTATGTCGTCCGGCGAGAGTTCGCGGAAGAGCAGCCGGCGATCTTGCAGATCGTGTTCGACGAGTACCGCGCGCTGAGCGCCTGGGAGGACGGGCACCGCGAGGAAGCCTCGCAGATCCTCGCGAGATCTTCGGGGATCTCGTACGAGGCGTTCCTGCGGTCCGAGCACCGGCGCGCGTTCCAGATCCTGCCGATCACGCCCGAGATCGTGCAAAGGCAGCAAGCCATCGCCGATACGTTCCACAAGCTCGCGATCATCCCGCGCGACATTCGCGTCGAGGAGGCGCTCCTGCCGGGCGCCGCGAGCGGAGGCGCGCGATGACGGCCGGCGAAGCGCCGATTCGAGGCGGCGCGGTGCGCGGGTTCGGCGTGCGCATCGCGCCCTGGCTGGCCCCGCTGGCCCTCGTGATCCTCTGGGAGGTCCTGTCGCGGCTGCAGATCATCCCGAAGAGCCTGCTGCCGTCGCCCGTCGAGGTGCTCGTGGCCGCCTCGAACGCCACGAGGAGCGGCGAGCTGCCCGCGCACCTCGGCGTGAGCGCGCTGCGGGCGGCCGGCGGGCTCGTCGTCGGCGCGGCCGTCGGGCTCGCGCTCGGCCTCGGCACGGGGCTCTCGCGCCCGCTGCAGCTGGTCATCGACGGGCCGCTGCAGATGCTCCGGGCGATCCCCGCGCTGGCGCTCGTGCCGCTCGTGATCCTGTGGTTCGGGCTCGGCGAGACCGCGAAGCTCTTCATCGTCGCGATCACGGTGCTGTTCCCCGTCTACCTGAACACGTTCCACGGGGTGCGCAGCGTGGATCCGCAGCTCATCGAGATGGCGCAGGTCTATGACGTGCGGGGGTTCGCGCTCTACCGCGAGGTCATCTTCCCGGGCGCGCTCCCCTCGATCCTCGTGGGTCTGCGCTTCGCGCTCGGGCTCTCGTGGCTCGTGCTCATCGTCGCGGAGACGCTCGGCGCGAGCCAGGGTCTGGGTTATGTCGCGATGAACGCCCGCGAGTTCATGCAGATGGATCTCCTGGTGCTCACGATCGTGCTCTGGGCCATCCTCGGCAAGCTGGCCGACGCCCTCGCGCGGTGGCTCGAGCGCCGGCTCCTGCCGTGGCAGCCGCCGCTGCAGCGGCTCGAGGCGAGGTGAGCGAATGAGCGGTTCGGGCGATCAGACCACCGGCGCGCGCGTCGTGCTGGAGCAGGTCGACAAGCGGTACGGCGACCGGCTCGCGCTCTCGGGCATCGAGCTCGACATCCACCCTGGCGAGTTCGTGACGATCGTCGGGCGGAGCGGCTCGGGCAAGAGCACGCTGCTCCGCGTCCTGTGTGGCCTCGAGCAGCCGACGCGCGGTACGGCGCGCGTCCTGGCCTCGAGGGAGGTCGCGGCGCGCGAGGCCGTGCGGGTCGTCTTCCAGGAGCCCCGGCTGCTGCCCTGGCGCACGGTGCTGGAGAACACGTGCATCGGCGGGCCGAGAGGGCGCGACGCGCGCGCGCGCGACGTGCTCGACCGGGTCGGGCTCGGCGATCGGCTGAACGACTACCCGGGCGTGCTCTCGGGAGGTCAGCGGCAGCGGGTCGCCCTCGCGCGCGCGCTCGTCCACGACCCGAAGGTGCTGCTGCTCGACGAGCCGTTCGGCGCGCTCGACGCCCTGACGCGGATCGGGGCGCAACGCCTAGTCGAGTCGCTGTGGGCGCAGCGCCGCTTCACGGCCATCCTGGTGACGCACGACGTGGAGGAGGCGGTCCTGCTCGGAGATCGCGTGCTGGTGTTCGACGAGGGGCGCATCGTGGAGAGCGTCGCGGTCGATCTGCCGCGCCCCCGTGCCAGGGAGGTCGCGGAGGTCGGCCGCCTCGCTGGCGTGCTCCTCGACGCGATCTTCAGGAGATCGCCGGAAGAAGGAGGGCTGTCACGGCGCGCCTCGCGCGAGGACGTTTCCAGGCATCCCGCGACCCTCTTGGCCCCCGCCGGCCTCGGGATCGCTCGTCATTGACTGGATGCCTCGCTCAGGCGCCACACGCTCGATCCATCGCACGACGTTCGGGTAGTCACCGAGCGAGGCGCAGCGGTGTTCCTTTGCGCTTTGCACAAAGGTGCGAAAGGTCAGTATGCCTTCGGCCGGTTTCCCTTGGTCGTTCGGCGCACGAGCTTCATCCGATCGGCTCCCCGGGACTCGAACACGAGCGTCTCGGTCCAACCCCAGGACTTGCCGCCAGGCCCCGTCGTGCCGGCAGCCGTGTAGTCGACGGTCGTGCGCGTGCCCACGGTAGCGAACGTGAGCTCGACAAGGACCTCCTGCTGATAGGCTGTATCCGGCTTCTGCGAACACCTGCTCGGCATGTCTTCCTGGAACCAGCGGCGCAGGAACTCCCGGTGTTTGTCCTCGCACTGATAGCCAAAGCCCAGGGCCGAGGTATACGGGCAGTCCAGGTGACCTCTCGCGTCGTCGGTCGGCAGCTCGGCCCACTCGCAGTGGCTCACGAGCTCGGCCGACACATAACCGACGGCCGCGCGCTCAGCCTCCGAGAGGCACGCGACCACGTCCTTGGCGACGACCGGCGTGCAACACCCCTCCGTCCAGTACAGCTTCGTGGGTCGGTCGTGCGGCGTGCACGACGACGCATCGGCGGTCGCGCTCGGCTCGGGCGCTGACGGCGCCGTCGCGTATGGGTGCGGGGCGGAGCTCGACGATCGGATGGGGATCGATGTCTGGGCAGGCGCTCCGGACGAGCGCTCTGGCGTGCACGCCGCGACGCACGCTGCCGCGACCAGGATGGCAAAGCGCCTTCGCTCCACCGCGGTCCGTGGAGCCCACGCGCCCGTCACGTCGCCTGCGCGCCGAACGTCTGCGCGCCTTGGCGAGGAGCGGGCGTCGCCTGCAGCTCGTTTGCCGCATTGGCTCGCGGGGCTCGGCGTTCGCGACGTGCGCACGAGTCCATGTCAGCAGATGGCCGAGGCGATGGCCAGCGCGGCGCCCCCGAGCGCGCCGCCTGGTGATCCTCGTCGGAGAGCCTGGTAAGGGGGACCAGGAGATCCTCCCTGCATGATGGCTTCGCGGCTCGCGCTCCTCCCCCTTCCGCTTCTCGTCGCTTCGTGTGGTCCCGCCGCCGGGTCGGCCCCCGCGGCGCTCGCGCCGGCTTCGGTCGCCATCCCGCCCGCCCCGCTGGAAGCGCCCGCGAGCGCCGCGGACGCGCCGGCCGTGGATCCCTCGGCCCCGCTGACGTTGCCGATCGCCGCGATCCCGCCGGCAACCTGGGTCGAGCCGCCCCTCGGCGAGCAGGAGCGGGCGAAGGTCGGTCGGGACCCGTTCCGCGAGCACACCGAGATCGCCCTCGGCGAGCGCGTCGCGATCTTCGCTGCGAAGGGAGGCGGTGCCGACCCCGCGGGCGGAGCCTTCGCGGTCGACGAGAAGCTCGGCGTCGTTGGCCCCCTGAAGCTGCCCGCTCGCTTCACCTGGGTTGGCGTCGCCGGCCCGCAGATCGACACGCTCTATGGGGCCACGCCGGAGGGCGTGCTCCACCGCGCTGCCGGCGTCCTCGATGCGCTGAGGCCGGAAGGCTTCGTACCGCGTAGCAGCGTGCCTGGCGCGACGGCCTGGGACGCCGCCGGCACCCTCATCGCGGCCGCGGCAGGAGAGCGCGTCAGCGTCTCCGCCGACGAGGGCCGCAGCTTCACCTCGGCCGTGGTCGCGCCCGGCAAGACGGTGCGCGCGGTGCTCGTGCGACCCGACGGCGTGCTCGTGGCCGTGGTCGAGGCGCCGGCGCGCGGCCAGCAGCCGGCGGCGCCCGACACGTTCCTCTCGCTGGATCGCGGGCAGACCTGGAAGCGCTCCGCGTTCCAGCCGCGATCGATCGAGCGCGCAGGATCCTGGATCTGGAACGGCAATGCGAGCTGCCCCGCCGTGCTGAGCCGCGACGGCCGGGCGTGGACCAGGGCCGCTGCTGGCCTTTACACCCAACCCACGTTGGGCATCGCGCTGCACCTCTCCCCCGCGATCCGCGCCATCGAGGCCGGCTCGTTCCGCTCGTCCGTCGCCCCGCCAGCGCCCGAGCCGCCCCGGCGCGGCGACATCGCGGTCGGGCGGGAGCCGCCTTGCAAAAGCGACGACGGGGGCGTCGTGGGCGGTATCGGGCTCATGGGCGCGGCTGGCGTCTCGTGCGGAGGCGCGCTCTGCCTGCTCGAAAGCGCCACGCCGCGGCCACAGCCGACGCGCACACGGATCGCGACGTTCGGCGACGGGATCTGCGGACCGACGAGCGCGCGACCGCCCGGCAGCGCCTGCGCCGCGCACCTCACGCGGCCACCGACGTTCGCGGTCGTCGACCACATCGCGAGCACCGTGACGCCCGTCGCGGCGCCCGAGGGGTGCCCGCAGCCGGTCGCGCTGCACGACGCGGCCGGCATCGGCGTGCTGATCTGCCGCGGAGGCAGCGGGGGCGCGACCCTCTTCGTGCGGGGCGCGCAAGGTGCATGGCACGCGGAGGGGAGCCAGGCGACCCCGGCCGAGGCCCTCAAGTGGATCGCCGCGGCGCCGGATGGCACGCTGCTCCTGCTCGAGCCGACGCCGCCCGCAAGCGCCCGGCATCGCGAGCCGCTGCAGGCGCTCGTGCGAAGTCCGCTGCCGCTCGGCGCACCGCAAGCGTGGCGCCGGATCACGGCGCCGGACGGCGTCGCGGCGCTTCCCGCTCCCGGCGGCGCGGCGCTCCTCGCGAGCTCGCCCGCGACCTCGGCCGGCAGACGCCTCGATGTGACGCTGGATCGCCCAGGGCAGCCGGCGCTCCCCCTGGCGCGCGACGTGGAGGTCTCCCAGGACCTGACGCTGATGGAGATGCGGGACGGGCAGGTGCGGTTCCGCGTGCGTCCAAATCCTGCGCCGGACATCAAGGGAAGGCTGGGGCCCTCGCCGCCCGAGCCGCGGGATGCGCGCTGGCACGTGCTGACCCACGGCGGCGAGCTCGTGCTGGAGACGCCCACCGGGCCGACGCCTCCGACCGAGGGGCGCCGGCTCGACCCTGCGGGGCGCTAGCGCCGCGTCCGCGCGGTCCCTCGCGTCGCGGGACCCAACCACGTCACGGGCCCTGGGCCGTCGCGGGACCCAACCACGTCACGGCGTCGCCGCGGGACCCAACCACGTCACGGCGATGGGATAGCCGTAGACGCCCCCGCCGCCGTCGCCTGGGTCAGCGGTCCCGGAGAAGCCGGACCATCCGCCGACGAAGCTCCTCGTTGCTCTCGCGCCTCGCAGCCTCGCTCAGCAGCTCGATCGCCGGCCCGCGCAGGACGGCGGCGTGCTCGATCGCTTCGATCGCCAGCCTCCGGGCGATCTCACACGACAGGGACAGCGCCGCGCTCCACACCGCGCCGTCGTAGAGACAGCCGCGCAGGCCGGTCAGGAGCGGCCTTGCGGCGGCAGCGTCGTCCCTCGCGATCGCGCCCCTGAGCCTCGCCGTCAGCCGCATCTTCGCCTGATCCGAGCGCGTGGCCCCGCACGCGGCGATGGCCAGCGCCGCGATCTCCTCGTCGGGATCGGAGGTGAAAGGCCACACCGCATGGAAGAACGGGGTTCCGCCGGTCGCCACGGCCCCGAGGGCGCGGAGCAGCGCCTTTTTCCGGGCGAGAGACGCGGTCTGGAGGCGCGGGAGCAGGAGCGCCTGATCCAGAGAGAACTCCCGTCCAAGCCTGTCGAGGAACGCTGCGCAGTCCTCGTCGGGCACGCGGTCGAGCTCCTCGATCCGCGCCTCGAGAACCGGGGGAAGTGTGGCCTCCTCCCCGGACTCGGGCGCTTCCTTGGCCCGATCGAGCGCCTCGGCGAGCGCCCTCCGGACCGAATCCTTGTCCCAGGCCTCCGCCGTCCGCGCTTCCAGCTTCAGCGCGGCCAGCAACGCCTCACCGGCGCGCCTGTGCTGCCCCGGATTCCTGACGACGAGGGCCGCCATGACGGGGGCGCGCCGCCACGGATCCGGAGCGGCGAGGGCACGCTGGAGCGCCGACTCGGCCTCGGGGACGCGGTACTCGCGGAGGACGAGCGACGCGACGTGGAGGTCCCGCAGCGACGCCGACCGCTCGATGAACCGCTCGATCGAGGCGATGACGTGGGGATCGCTGGGTTCGTAGCCCGAAATGACGTGCTGGAGCACCGGCAAGATGTCGCTATCCAGGCCGTCCGGGTCCTGCGCTGCCAGGAGCGACACGAGGAGCGGAGCATCGCCTGGGCGACCGGCTACCCACAGGACGAGGAGCGCGCTCCTGTGATTCCTGCTGTGTTGCCCGGGCGGGCCCCTGAGCGCCTTGATCGCCTGGACGCGCATCGCCCCGGCGATCTCGTGCAGGGGGTTGTCTTGTCCCCACCGGGTCTCGGCCTGGCGTCGCTGGAAGTACTGGAAGAGCCGGTTGATCGCCTCGCGGGAGCCGGACCTGAGCACGATGCGCGCGAGCCTCACCCGCTCCTCGTCGCTCATGGCCGACGTGAGGAGCTCTTCGGCGATCGCGTGCGCCCGCCGCCGGAGCGGCCGCCCTTCGGCAGAGATTGCAGGGCGCAGACGGCGCTTTCGGTCCGGGCTCATGCCAGAGCCCATGGATCCTATCAGCATCCGTTCGACGCGACAGGGGTTCCCTGCGCGAGCAGCCAGCACGGCTCACGCTCCAGCGTGCGACGCGGCTCGTGAAGCACGCGCGCTCCACCTCGCAGGATGGATCTCCTGGGACTGGAGCCGTTAACATGGTGGATGCATGCCGCAGCAGTCACCGACCGAGCCGCAGCAGTCACCGCCCGAGCCGCAGCAACCACCGTCCGAGCAGCAGCAGTCGCCGCCCGAGCAGCAGCAACCACCGTCCGAGCAGCAGCAGTCGCCGCCCGAGCAGCCCTTCTCGCTGACAGACGGCGCCCTCGCCGCGTTGGTGGCCACCGGCTACGGCGTTCCGGCGCTCGCGGCGCTGCTCTTCGGCGCGGGCCAGCTGGTCCGACTCGATGCCGCAATCTTCGTCGCTGGAGCGCTCGGGCTGGCCGGTTGGATCGGTCTGACAGTATGGACATACCGCGCGATACGGCGCCGGGGGCGCGCCCCCTTCCAGGTGGCGGCCGAGGTGCTCACGCTGCTCCTCCTGCCCGCCTGGGGCATGGCATACAGCCACGATGCCCCCGGGACGTGCGCTGTCCCGGCATGCGACGTCGGCACCACGGCGTTCCGGCCGCTCGCCGAGCCGGAAGTCCACGGCTTGATCGCGCTGCACGCCCTCACCGCGCTCGCCTATGTCGTGTCACGGCGCCGGAAAGAAGCGCTGCCTGGCCCTGCAGAGCTCGTCGTCCATGCAGCGCTGCTCGTCGGAATTGCGCTCCACGTCCTGCTGGTGGTGCACTTCGGCCCCTGGGTCGCGGCCGGCCTGCTCGTGCCGCCGCTGCTCCTGCCGTGCGTCGCGCCGGTGTTCACTGTCGTCTTCTATTCCGCCGAGCTGCGCGCTCGCCTCTTGAGGCGGGGCGTCGAGGCCAGCGCGCCCGCTCCGTTGGCCGCTGGCGATCCCGCCTATCGCGCGGGGCCGCCGCAAGTCCCGCTCCCGCCGCCGCCCGCGATTCACCGACCCACGTTGTGGCGCGCCCTCGCGGCTACCCCGCTGCTGCTCGGGGTTCACGCCGTCCTGCACGCGGCCTGGCTGGGACATCCGGCAGCCGCCCTCCAGGTCTTCACCCGCACGTGCGGGTACACGCTGTCGCAGCTCCCGATCGTGAAGCTGCCCGGCGATTGCCACTACTTGTGCACCGTCGCTGCGCGCGGCCACGCCTGGCTTGTGCGCCCGATCCGGCTCGGACGGCGGGGCGGCACGCCGATCCTCGTCAATCGCCAGCTCGCCATCGCCAACGCCTTCGAGGATCTGCTGCACGAGCGCTGGCCGCGCTTCGGCCGCGCGGCGCGCCAGCTCTACGACCGGATGGGGCTCCCCGTGAGCCGATACATCGGCGCCGCTTGGGCCGCCGATGTCATCTATCTCGCGATGAAGCCGCTGGAATGGGCGTTCTACCTGACGCTCCTGCTACTCGACCCACGCGCCCCCGAAGAGCGGATCGACCGTATGTACAGGTGAGAGCGGCCCAGCGGCCCGACCCACCCGGCCGCACCCGGCCGACCCAGGTTGAGCCATCGAACCATCGCACGACCCACCCGGGTTGAGCCATCGCACGATAGCATACGCAAGAGGAAACTCGACCCGCGCACGACCCACCCAGGTTGAGCATCGCACGATAGCATACGCAAGAGGAAACTCGACCCGGGTTGTCGGTCACCGGATCTGCGCGCCACCAATCTATGGGTTGCCCCGGGTTGATTCAATCACTTCGCATCACTTATCGGCCCATAACCGTCCCGCTCTGTCAGTCAGAGCCTATCTAAAGTCACCGTTCCAATCGCCGCATACGCACTCGACCCGGCATACCCCATTCTTAGGCGTACGCGCAGCGCCAGACAAACGCTCCGCCTTCTCCAGACGGACGTTCTCCACAACACGACAACAACGCGTCGAACCCGCTCCCGCGCTTTTCGCATCGCTGAGAACGGCGCCACGCGGTATCTACACCACGAGTCTGAGGTCCGTCACGCTGGCGCCGTGGAACGTGCGCATCCACCAGGTTCCCGCCGGGAACACCACACCGCGTACCCCGGCGCGCCACCGTTCAAGCGCCGCGCGGTACGACGCACGAAACGCCCGCACCGCAGCACCAGCGATTCGCCGTACATCCCCCTGCTCGCGGCCAACCGCAAAGGTCGGATTGCGTTCACCCAGCGCCTCGAAACTCGTGACGCGCTCGTACGGGGAGATCTTGCTGACTCGCTCAGCACCAAGGAAGCGACGCCCTTGCCGCTGCAGCGCCGCATGGGCCTGCGCCTCCTGTTCCTTGAGCGCGGCGGCGACCGAGTGCCGAAAGTCATCGATGCCGTCCTGCTCGACCGCCGGTGGCGCCGCGAGAGGCAGCATCACTTCCTCGGGCCACTGTGGATTTTCCGGGTCAAGATACGCCACAGGACGCGCCGCACGCAGCACGCCGCAGCCGAGCTCTCTCACGTCGACTTTCGCCCCCGGCCACTCACGCGCATGCCGGACGAGGCCAGCGGCCACAGGGTTCGCGAGCACGTAGGCGATCTTCTCCACGACAGCAGCGCGCGTCAGGAGGCGCACAACGCTCGTGGCTTCGTGGTCCCATACCGGTCCTTCCCACGCGCGAAGCACCTTGGTCCCGAGCGCCACAATGCGATGAAAGAACTGCAAGAAGCGCGGCAAGACGCCATTCACGTCCGTCACGACCAGGTGTAAATGCGTTGACATCGCGCAGAACGCGTGTACCTCGATCCCGAAGCGACCAGCCGAGACCGCGAGGGCGTAGACCAAGAGCTGGGTGATCGCTGCGTCGGGGCGCAAGAGCAGGTGCCGACGCAAGACGCGACGGGTGATCATATAGGTAGCGCCGGGCGAGATCTCGCGGGGGTGGCTCATGGCCCGTCCATATCAACAAACGCTGTGCCAGAGATTGTAGTCAATCATTTCAAGCACTTGCCACGCCCCACAGGTGGCGATCACTGCGCCAGAGGTGGCGGCCGCCATGCCGTCTTCCACCTCGGATGTTATATTCACCACCTCCAGACATCGCAGCCCATCCCCTCCCACCCCCTCCACCAACCTCAACCCCCAAACCAACCTAGGTTAAGATTTGAGTGGAGATTTGGGAGCAAATCTAAGTCGGATCTTGGGACGACCTGCGTCGAGTCTCCGACCTGGGTCGGGTCTGCGGAGTCGGGTCTGCGGGTCCAATCTGGATCAGGTCTCAACCTGGGTCAGGTCTCAACCTGGGTCAGGTCTGGATGTGGATGGGGTCGGATCTGGATCGGTCCAACCTGGGTCGGGTCTCACCCAACCTGGGTCAGGTCTCAACCTGGGTCAGGTCTGGATGTGGATGGGGTCGGATCTGGATCGGTCCAACCTGGGTCGGGTCTCACCCCGGCTGGGTCGGGTCTCACCCGGCTTTGTTTCCTTTTGCATGGAGAGCGCGCTCCGAACGAGAATACAGCATGCTCGACCCAGCTTATGACTCATCCGCGATACACAAACACGCAGCCCGTGAGAGCTTCACTTACACATTCCGCACCCCCGCGGGCGTTCGTCGTGCGACTTACACATTGTTCCAGCAGCTTCTCGTGAACGGCTCGGCGCTCGCTGTCGCCGCGCTCCTCCCTGCGTGCGGTCCGGCGCCGGAGGAACCTGCTCCGGGATCGGGGTCCGGCGGCGGCACGACGGCGACCTCAGGCGCAGCCGGCACCGGCAGCACCGGCAGCACCAGCAGCACCGGTGAATCGACGGGCGAGGCGGCTGGAACCGGCGGCTCGACCGGGGCTGCAGGCGGCAACCCCGGTGCCTGCGAGCAGGGCACGACGAGCACGGAGTGGGCGACGAGCTGCCAGACGACGGGGGCCAGCTGCACGGCAGGCACCTGGAGGGCGCCGCGCGACGGCGGCGAGACGCGCGCGCCGCTGCGCCACGAGTCGGCGCACTTCGCCTTCTACTGGCCCGATGGGACGGACATCAACCTGAGCCAGGCGGAGGAGGCGGCGGACTCGCTCGAGAGCATCTGGAGCGCGTACTTCGGCAGCCCCATCTTCTTCCCCGAGCCGTACTGCAAATCAGCGGACAAGTGGAAGGCCGCCGTCCATTTCGACAACAGCTTCCCGCTCTGGGGCGGCGGGTGGAGCCGCAACGGCGTCAATTATATGGGGATGTGGATCGGCCCCGACGCCGCCAGCGACCCGTGGGGGCTCGCCCATGAGTTCATGCACGGCGTGCAGTCGACGACGCAGGCGTTCCCCGATTGCGGCGGCGACGGCTGCTGGATCTTCGAGAGCCACGCGAACTGGATGCCGCATCAGATATGGCGGGACAACGTGCACTGCTCGGACATGCTGCCGAACATGCCGCACCTCTACTACGGCAACACCCGGAACCGCTATTGCAACTGGCAGTTCTTCGAGTTCCTGAAGGACAAGCACTGCTACAGCGCCGTCAACGACATGTGGGCCTACGAGGCGCCGCGCGGCCAAGCGGACCCATGGCAGAAGCTCATGCTGAGCCGTGGCTGGGACATCGAGCGGCTCAACGACGAGTTCGGCGAGTGGGCGATGCACAACATCACCTGGGACTACAAGGACCCTCCGCCCACGGACGGAGGCGATCCCTCCGGCGTGTATCGACGAAAATACGGCTCGATCGAGGCCGACATGACGTCGAACGGCCGCACCGATCGCCGGCTTCGTCTCACGCGGATCGAGGCGCTCGACGCGGACTGGGCGCAGAATCGCCGCTTCGTCTCGCCGTATCACTGGGCACCGCAGCGCTGGGGTTACAACATCGTGCGCCTGCACCCGAAATCGGACGCGACCAGCGTGCGCGTTGTGTTCCGGGGCGTGACGCAGGCCGGCGCCGACTCCGGCTGGCGCTGGGGCCTCGTCGCGACGGACCCGGAGCTGACCACATCGCGCTACAGCCCCCTGCAGCGGGGGAGCGACGGCGAGATGGACTTCTGCGTCAGCCCCGGCGAGAACGTCTACTTGGTCGTGGTCGCGACGCCGACCGAATACCAGAAGCTGGTCTGGACGAACCCCTCGGATGGGCCAGCGTACCCGTCGATCTATCGCTATCCGTACATGGTGGAGCTCGATGGAGCGTGGCCCGCCGGCTTTCAGGACGGTCAGCTCGACGCGTGTCCGCGGGGCACGACGAGGCACGCGAACGGCGGCGGCTGCGCGCCCGCGGGCACGCCGTCGAGCGTCTACGTCGGTCCTTACGCGACTATCCTCGGCGGAGAGGTGAGCGGCGACGTCCGCGTCGAGGATCATGCGACCATCGTCAACGGCGTGATCTCCGGCGGCCGTGTCGGCGCGCTCAGCCTGGTCGGGCAACGCGGCTCGGGCATCCAGGCGCGCGGGTTCAACGTGAGCGGCTCGGCGAACGTGCAGACCACCTTCTACCCGCTCGGCTGGTTCGGCGATCGCCAGTCCGTCTCCGGAACAGCAAAGCTGCTCGGGGATGTCGAGTTCGTCGCCACATCGAAATCGAGCAACACGTTCTACGGGTTCGTCCCCGACGACTGGGCGGGCGTCTCGACGGTCACCGAGGTGACGGCCGCACCCCCGTACACCTGGCGGCGTTGAGGCTACGATGCAGACGATGCTTCATGTTGGGCTCATCGGTGACCGCGACGACGCTGTGACGGCCCACCGGGCCATCCCGGTGGCGCTGCGGCTGGCGGGAGAGGCGATATCCGTGCCGCTCTCATTTGAATGGGTGCCGACCGAGGAGGTGACCGACGCCTCGCGGGTGGCTCGTTATGACGCCCTGTGGTGCGTTCCGGCGAGCCCGTACCGAAGCATGGATGGCGCGCTGCGCGCGATCCGCTACGCCCGCGAGCAGCGGCGCCCGTTCCTCGGCACCTGCGGGGGCTTCCAGCACGCGGTCGTCGAGTATGCGCGCCATGTGCTGGGCTGGTCGGACGCCGAGCACGCCGAGACAGCGCCAGAGGCGCAACGCGCGGTGATCGCGCCGCTTGCGTGCTCGCTGGTCGAGGCCACCGGCAAGATCCGCTTCAACGCCGGAACCCGCATCGCGCGGGCCTACGGCCGCCCTGAGGCCACGGAAGGATATCGGTGCCGCTACGGCCTGAACCCGGAGTTCCAGGCCGCGCTGGTCTCGGGCCCGCTGCGCATCGGCGCCGAGGACGACGCCGGCGACGTGCGCGCCGTGGAGCTCGACGGCCATCCGTTCTTCGTCGCCACGCTGTTCCAGCCGGAGCGCGCTGCGCTCGCCGGTCGGCTGCCGCCGCTCGTGGCCGAGCTCATCCGAGCCTGCTCGAGCGCCGCCGGCTGAACGCTGGCGCCGGCACATCGTTCAACGAAGGAAGGATCCGCCAGAGCGTCAACGACGCCGAGATCTGGATCTCTTCCTGGCGTCCGGCGCCTTGTGGTTTCGAACCTCGGCCGGCTTCAGCGTTCCGGTGCGCCTGCTGCTCCACGAGGTGTTTCTGCGAGGCGCTGCGCGTGCGGCGCCGGCGCTCAGCGCGATTGCAGGAAGTACCTGCGCGCGGCCTCGCAGAGTTCGGGCCAGCGCTGGGCAAGCGCGGGATCTGCTGCAAAGCGGCCTGCCCAGAAGGCGTCGAGGGCGGCGCGCGCCGCGGGGGTCGGCACCCCGTAGCGTGCGTTCGTGCTCTCCACGTAGGCGGGGTACATCTCGCACGCGACGACGAGGCCGGCGTACTGGTTGAGCGTGAGCGAGGGTGGCGGGCGCGCGCTGAGCGGGTCGCTCACGCTCGCGGGGGCCGGCGTGGAGGCTGGCGGGACACTCGGCGTGGCGGCCGGCAGCGCGCCCGACGCGGAGGCCGGCAGCGCGCTCGGCGTGGCGACCAGCGGCGCGCTCGACGCGGCGACCGGCAGCGGGCTCGCCGTGGCAGCCGCCTGCGCGCTCGACGCTGCGACCGGCAACGGGCTCGCCGTGGCAGTGGCCTGCGCGCTCGGCGTGGCCGCAACGGAATGACGCTCGTCGTGGAGCGGCACCGCCGGGGAGTGGTGCGCGGGCGCCGGACCAGGCTCGCGCACCGGCTGTCCATCGGGGCTGGCGACGGGCTGAAACGGCAGCGCCGAGTCGAAACGAGCGACGGACGGCCGAGGGCGCTCTTCGGAGGCCACCGGGATGAAGGGCAGCGCGGAGTCGATGACCCGCGGCGTATCGGGGAGCGTCTTGCTCAGAGGCTTCGACGCCGCGCCGCTCACCGGCGGGTCCGTCCGAGGAACCGACGCAGGCGCGGGAGCAGGCACGATCGCGGGCTGGGTGACGGATTGGGGTGCGGGTGTGGACGCAGGCGCCGGGGCGGGCTCGGGCGCGGCCACAGGTGCGGGCGCGGCCACAGGTACTGCCATCGGTGCCGGCGCGGGTACTGCGATTGACGCAGGCACACCGAGCGGTGCCGGCGCGGATACCGCCATCGGCGCGGGCACACCGAGCGGCGCCGATGCAGGCACACCGAGCGGCGCCGGCTCGGGCACACCAAGCGGCGCCGGCCCAGGCACCGCCGTTGACCCCAGCACCGCCATCGGCGCCGCCGCCGGCACGAAGGGCAGCCCCCCGCCCAGGCGAGACAGCGGCCCCTGCGCCTCGACCAGCGCCGGCGCGCTCGTCGTCGCGGTGACCTCCTCCGCTTCACGCTGCGCCGCAGCCGCAGGCACGAAGGGCAGCCCTCCGCCCAGGCGAGACAGCGGCCCCTGCGCCTCGACCAGCGCCGGCGCGCCCGTCGTCGCGGCGGCCTCCTCCGCCGCGCGCTTCGCCGCCGCCTCGTCCGCCGCGCGCTGCGCCGCGGCCCGCTTCGCCTCCGCCAGCCGCTCGTCGAGCGCCCCGTGGGCGTCCTTCAGCACGACCAGCGCCTCGGCGCTCTCGCCCTCCGGACCGAGGACGCGGCCGATCGCCAGGAGCATCTCTCGCGCGGCGCGCAGCGCCGCCTCGTCCGCCGCGCGGTCGGGCAGGTGCCGCCTGGCGAACGCCGTGAGCTCGTCGTCCTCGCATCGAACGAGATCCGCGAGCCGGGCCGCCACGCGGCGCCGATCCGGATCGACGCTGCTGCCCGACGGCCTGCGCATCGCCGCGTCGAGCTTCGCGAGCGCCTCGGTCAGCGCGCTCTTCTCCGGCGCCGTCCCTGAATCCGTGGCGGACCCCTTGCTCGCGACCCTCACGGCGCGAGCACGAGGACGGTGGTGACGCTCGGTACGATGGCCATGCCCGGCGCGTTCGTGCTGTTCTGAATCGAGATGCTCGTCAGGCGCGTCATGGGCGCGCAGCCGACGATCACCGTGAAGGCCGCGGTCACGTTGCGCGACGGGCCCATCACCATCCCGGACGCGACGCCGAGCGCGACGCCCGGGTTGTCCCCCATCGTGAGCGGCGCGACCGTCAGCATGTTGTGCGCCGGCGCGCACGTGACGAGCACGTTCGGCACGAAGAGCACGCTCATCGGATGGAGCGAGATGTTCGGGTACGGGATCGGCACCGGGGCCGGCGTCGGGGTCAGGCACACGTCCGGGAACGCCAGGCACATCCCCCCTGCGGTCGTCTTCGCGAGCATCGCTTCACCCCTCGTCGTTGCTGGCGCCCGCGGCCCCGCGCGGCGCGCCCCTTCAGCCGATCTTGACCTGCTCGCCGTCGAGCTTCGCGAGCGTCCGCGCGGCGACGATCGTGTTCTCCCCGCGGATCGCCGCGAGGCCCTCCGCGCGGAGATCGAAGACGCCCGCGCGCACCTGCTCGAGCGCCTCGACGAAGCGGAACGCCTGCTTCGCGCGCTGGACGAGCCGGTCCGCGCGCGCCTCCATGCGCTCGGCGACGACGACGGCCTTCTGGACGTGCGCCTCGAGCGACCGGCCGACGAGCCCGATCTCCTCGATCGCCGCAGCCGCCGCCTGCGCGCGGATCTGGAGCTTGCCCGCGAACAGCCCGACCTCCCTGGCGGCGGCGATCTCGATCTGGTCGCCGGCGCCGAGCCCGAGCCGCCCCGTCGCCTGCACCTTCATATCGCCCTCGGCGACGATCCGCGTCGTCGCGCCCGCCTCGCCCTCCAGCACCGCGAGGACGAAGACCTGCTCGCCGTCCACCGCGCAGAGCACCCGATCCCCCGCGTCCGGCGCGACGAGGCAGCTCTTCGCGCGCCGCGCCGCGACCGGCCCGCCGCCGAGCTCGACCACGAGCCCCGACGCCGTGCCCCGGACGACGCCCGTCTCCAGCGACGGCACGCGTCGCGGCGAGGGCGAGCGCTCGATCGCCGGCAGATCCACCGCGGCCAGGAGGTCGTCCTGCGCGCTGTCGTCGTGTGCCACCGTCAGTGGCTCGCGGGCCGCCATGCTCTGCATCTCGGGTCTCCTCGGCCTGGATCCGCCCGGTCAGGACGTGCGCGCCGCAACGCTAGTTTCAACGATTTCACGGCAAAAATCAACGGATTTCGTGGAACGCGGCCTCTCCCCAGGTCTCACGGGTCGCGGTCTCGTGTCTTGCGTCTCGTGTCTTGCGTCTCGTGTCTCGCGTCTCGTGTCTCGTGGTTCCGCACGGTCTCGTGGTTCCGCACGGCGCGCGCAGCAGGCACGGTCACGCGCGCTGCCCATCGCGCTCGCCGCCGCGGCGCGGCTTCCAGTCCTCGATCGCGGCGAGCTTCTCGTCGTCGCCGAGCCAGCCTGCGCCCGCCGGCACCTTCGCCCCGTCGCGGCGGGCGCGGTGCAGCTTGGTGCGGAACATCGCTGCCTGCGTGAAGTCCGCGCCCGAGAGGTCGCAGTGCGAGAAGTCCGCGTACGCGAGCTTCGCGCCGACGAAGCGCGCGCCGGCGCACGACGCGAAGGCGAGGTACGCCTCGACGAGCTCCGCCCCCGAGAAGTCGGCCTCCGCGAGCGCGGCCCGCTCGAAGATGGCGTTCTGCAGCTTCGCCCGCGAAAACCGCGCCTTCGCCGCGTTCGCATCGCCGAAGAGCGCCTGCGTCAGGACCGCATCGGAGAAATCGCAGTCGGACACGTCGACCCCGGTGAAGTTGCACTGCGTCGCGTCGCAGCCCGCGAAGCTCGATCCAGCGACGCTGCCGCGCATGAACTGCGTGCGGAACAGCTTTGTTCCCTGGAACGCCCGCGCGCCCAGCGCCGCCTCGACCAGCGTCGTGAGCGTCAGGTTCGCGCCGTCGAGCAGCGCGGTGCGCAGGTCGAGCTTGTACAACGTCGCCTTCTCGAGGTTCGCGCGAGAGAAGTTCGCGCCGCCGGCCTTGACCTCGACGAGGTTCGCCCGGTCGAGGTTCGCCCCTTCGAACGAGGCGCGCTCGAGCGAGCACGTCGTCCAGGTCGCGATGGGCGCCTCCGCGCCCGACAGCGCCGCGCCCTCGAACGTCGACTCGATGAAGCTCGCGCCGACGAGCCTCGCCCCCGAGAGCGTCGCCCCGTCGAGGCGGCTCCGGAAGAAGGTCGTCAGGTGCAGGTCCACGCCCGCCGCGTCCACGCCCGACAGATCGCACTCGGAGAACGTCGACTCCTTGACGAGCGCGCCCCGCATCGCGCGCGGCATGCGGACCCGGTCGAACACCGCGCCCGAGAGATCCGCGCCCGTCAGGTCGAGCCCGGAGATGTCCACGGCCTGGATCGGGTCCCCGTGGCGGACCTTGTCGAGCACCTCGTCGCGGTTCATGTCGCGCCTCCAGGAGCCGGCGCCGCCTGCCGGTCGAACCGGGTGAACTCGACGCTCGCCTCGGCGAACGTCGTCCGGTTGTCGCCGCGCGCGCGGCTGAAATCGGCCCGGCAGAGCTGCGCGCCCGTGAAGTCGGCCCCCGCCAGGCGCGATTTCGAGAGGATCGCCTCCGTCAGGTTGCACCCGCGGAGCGACGCGCGGTCGAGGTTCGTCCGGATCAAGAGGGCGTTCTTCATGACGGCGCGGTCGAAGGTCGCGCCCGTCGCGTCCGCCTCGGAGAGATCGGTCATCGTCATCTGGGCTCGATCGAACCGCGCGCCGCGCAGGTCCGTCGTCCGGAAGCAGGTCTTGTCGAGCACGGCGTCGCGGAAGTCTGCCTCCGGCAGGCCGCTCTTGTGGACGGCGACCCCCTCGGAGAAGCGCGCCCCCGCGAAGCGCGCCTTCGCCCCGGTGCAGCTCATCAGCGACGTCTTGTGCAGCCGAGCGCCCGAGAAGTCCGCGCCGTCGAGCGAGCACTCGAGAAGCATCGCCCGCTCGAGGTTCGCCCCGGCGAGGTTCGCCCCGGCGAAGCTCGTCTGGAGGAACGAGCAGAGCGAGAGATCCGCGCCCGAGAGATCCACGCCACCCCAGCTCACCTGGAGGGCGTCGGCGCGCTCTAGCTTCGCCCGCTTCAGGCTCGCCCCGGCGAGCCTCGCGCCCATCAGGACGGCCTCGGTCAGATCGGCGTCGTCGAACACCGCGCCCTCGAGGTTCGCCTTGCCCAGGTTCGCGCCCCGGAGCCGCGCGCCCGTGAGGTTCGCGCCAGAGAGGTCGGCCTTCGCGAGCACGGCGCCCTCGAGCACCGCACCCGAGAGGTCGCAGCCGCGCAGGTCGGCCCCCTCGAGGAACGCGCGCGCGAAGCGCATCCCCCGCAGGTCGACGCCGCGGAAGTCGGCGCCGGTGAGGTCGCGCTCGTCGAGCGGCTCGCCCGCCTCGCGCGCCGCATCGACGACGACGCGCGCCATCTGCGAGGCCTCGGCGGTCATCGGCAGGGCCGCGGATCGCAGGTGCGCCGAGCCGCGGTAGCCCTCGCGCGCCGCCTGCTCGAGGCGGAGCAGCTGCTCGGGGAAGCCTGGATCCGCGAGCATCGCCTCCAGCTCGAGGTTCGGCACGCCGCCGAGGCGCGCCGCCTCGGCCAGCTCCGCGTACTGCTGGAGCTGCGCCTTGGCCGAGAAGCGCGGCGGGCCGCCCGGCGGCTCCTCCCCGGTCTGGCCGCGCCGGAGCGCCTCCTCGGACACGTCCATCTCGGCGGCCTGCGCCTTCATGCGCTCCTCGGCCTCCTTCTTCAGGCGCTCGGCCCGCGCCTTCTCCTCGTCCATCTTCCGCGACGCCGCGTCGAGGTACGTCACCAGCGCGTCGAGATCGTCGACCGGCGGAGGCGCTTCCTCCTCCGGCAGCGGCGCGTCCAGGCCGAAGCGCGCCGGGTCGATGCCGTCCGCGAGCAGCTCCTCGCGGCGGCGCTCGCGCTCCCGCTCCGCGCCGCGCCGCAGGTTCTGCATGGCGAGGTTCTCGCTCTTGAGCCACTGCACCATCTCGATCCCGGCGACGTTCGCGGCAACGCCCGACTCGCGGGGCGGCATGAGATCGCTGTCGCTGAGGGACGCGATCGAGCCCCGGTCCTTGTCGATCCGCCGGGCGAGCGCCTCGCGGTAGTGCTCGATCGGCCGGGGGCGGCCGATCTCCTCGCAGGCGACGACGAGGTCGACGATCTCCCCGGCGTCGTCGTCGGCCACGGGCATCGAGCCGTGGAAGATCACGACGCCGAGGTTGGCCGAGGGGAAGAGCCACACCGTGTCGCAGCGGACGGGCAGCTCCTGGAACGCCTCCCCGCTCGCGTCGCGGCGGGTGACGAGCACGCGCGCGGCGAGGCCGGGGAGCGCGCCCTCGATGCGCGGGCGCGTCGGGTGCATGTTCTCCACGAGGAACGCCTCGTCGCCGCGGAGCGGCTCGGCGATCCATTGATCGCTCGGCGCGACGTTGAAGAAGGCGGGATCGACGTCGGGCGGCAGGCCGGGCGCCCACTTCTCGGCGTAGTCCGCGCCGTACGTCCCCGCGCGGGCGCGGCGCTGGCCGAACGTCACGTCCATCGCGAGGAAGGACGCCGGGCCCGGCCGGTCGCCGGGCGAGCGGATCAGCGCGCCGTAGTGCTCCACGTTCGGCAGCGGCCGGACGCGCTGCCCGCCGCGCTCGATCTCCTCGATCCCCTTCCCGTAGGGGTTCGCCGCGTCCTTCGGCCCGCCGAGCGCGCGCGCCCAGTCGATGGGCATCTCCGAGAACGGCTCCGGCTCCGTGAAGCCGTGGCCGCTCCAGCACCGGTCGCCCAGCACGGCCAGGCGCTTGTCGACGGAGCCGAGCCGCGCGCGGACGAACGACGCGCCGACGCGGCGGCCCTCCGGGGCGTAGCACCGGCCCGCGACGAGCAGCTCGCCGCGCGCCTTCGTGATGCCGTCGTCGAGCGGGAGGCTCCCGAGCGCCGCCGTCGCGGCCTGCCAGAACGACATCTCATCGACGAGCGCGCGCGGCGCGTCGAGGGGGAACGCCATCATGGCGCCCACGTGGAACCTGAGGCGCCGCGCGACCTCGACGACGCGCGTGAGCGCCGGGACCTTGAGGGGTTTGACGACTCGCATCCGCGCTCAGATCTTCGTGAAGGCGCTGTTCCACGCGATGACCCCCGCGAGGGTCAGGGCGATCGCCTGCTGCTTCAGGTAGGTGCCGAACTGATCCATCTTCGCGCCGACAGCCTTCTTGTCCATCGCGGCGAAGTCGAGCTTGATCAACGACGTCTCGAGCTTGAGCAAGTAGGCCTGCTGGGCGAGCGCGGCGTGGTCCGTCTTGATGATGCCGGTCGCCCCCTTGTAGACGAAGAGCTCGTGCTTGTTCGGCGTGAGGTCGAACGTCAGCCCGAGCACCTCCCACTTCAGGTTGGTGGCCGTGATCTTCGCGTTGGGCGCCTTGATCAGGAAGTTCGTGTCGGACTTCAGGTCGACGTCCCCGCCGAAGTGGCCCTTCCAGGTGGTGGCGACCTCCGTCTTCCAGCTCTTGTAGTCGTCGAAGTTCTCGGCCGTGACCTTGTGCATCCACGGCCCGGTCACCGTCGACGAGCCCTCCGGCTCGATCGTCTGCTCGAACTTGCCGTGGACGTCGTGCTTCATCCCGCCGCTCGTGATGGTCAGCGTCATCCCGTCGGTGATCGTCTGCTTCATGCCGCCGGCTTCCACCGTGTCCACGCGGCCCGTCTTGATCGTGGTCGTGCGCGTCGCGTAGTAGGTCTCCTCCGCCGCGGCGGTGACCTGGAGCGTGTACGTCCCGCCGACGCCCGCCCAGAGGTTGCAGACCACCATGCTGAACTTGTTGCCGCTGACGTTCTCCCAGGAGTCGCCGCCGATCCATGAACCGCCGTCTCCTGAGGTCGTCTCCAGGTAGCTGAAGGTGACGTCGACGAGCGCGCTGCCGGCGATGGCCGGGTCGGCGTTCTTGGGGGACAGGAACGTGCCGACCTGCGTGTCGCCGTCGCCCGTGTAGACCGCCCCGTGGTTGCCGCTCGGCGTCCCCATGTAGATGCCGGTGCGGTTGTTGGGCGTGTGGAGGAAGATGAACTCCTTGCCCTGCTCGTCCTCGAGCACGAGCTGGTTGCCGCTCCCGGTCCGGATGATGTTCTGGCTGAGGTTGCGCTCCGCGACGACGCTCGGCCGGTGCGCGTTGGGCACGACGCCGGCGATGAAGGGCCGGTCCGGGTCGCCGCCGAGGAAGGCGATCATCACCTCGGTGCCCTTGCGCAGCGGGAAATGGAAGCCCTCCGTCGTCCCGCCGTGCGGCTGCATCATGCGCACCCGCGTCGAGATGCGCGCGTCGGGCAGCCCGCTCGTGTCGAACTCGAAGCGCACGAGGTAGCGGCCGTCGGCGTCGATCTGCGCGTACTGGCTGTCGGCGGGGCCGCAGACGATCGCGTTCTCGAACCCGTAGATGCGCGGCCACTGCGTCGCCTGCGGCGCGCGGAACTGCACGTCGGCCGGGATCGCGAGCAGCTTGATCGCGTAGATGTCCTTGCCCGAGAGCCCCGTCAGCCGCGCGACCTCGGGCGTGATCCCGGCGATCGACGCGCTGTGCTGCACCTCCAGCGCGAGCCACTGGTCGACGATGTCGGCGGGCTGATCGTCCAGCGAGAACCGGTACCCGGCCCGCGGCCCGAGCGCGTCGCCGCTCCCGCGCAGGGTCACCTCGCGGCAGCCGATCGACTGCGCGCGCACCTGCGCGAGGCGCTCGGCGTCGCTCTGCACGAAGACGCGGAAGCCGTACTCGCGGATCGCGCCCACCCCGTTCGCGGTGATGCTGCTCTCGCCCTTCACCGACGCGGACGGGTTCGAGTAGTTGTAGTCGGCGATGGTGACCGTCTTCGGCAGCCACTGCACGTTCTGCTCGATCTGGTGCAGGCCCGGCGGCGCGGTCACGTCGTCGCCGAAGAGCGGGACGTAGCGCACGACCCCGCCGCCCGGGAAGTCGTCGTGCAGCCCGCGATCGTCGACGATGACGAGCACCTCGCCGGGCCCGTCCTCCGGGTGCTCGAAGAAGTAGTAGAGGCCCTCCCGCTCGAGCCACCGGTGAAAGAACGCGAGGTGCGTCTCGCGGTACTGCGCGACGAACTCCTCGACCGGGTAGTCGCCGTCGTTGATCGAGAAGCGGAAGTCGCTGGCCGCGAGCCCGCCGTTCTGGAGCGTCGCGGAGAGGAACTCCTTGACGGGCTGGGTCGTGAAGACGTGGCTGCGCCAGAAGTGGCGCAGGAACCAGAGCTTCGGCACGAGCAGCGCCTGGTACAGCGCCCGATCCGCGTTCTGGTGCAAGAGGCGAACGCTCGCGATGACGCCGTGCACGACGAGCGGGTCCTTCCCGTCGCCGCGGCTCGCGCGCACCGTCGCCCGCTCGCCCACCGCCTTGCGCACGTCGGTGCTCGTCGGGACGGAGAAGAAGAGCTCGAACTCGTACGGCTGCGAGACGTGCTCGGTACCGCGGAAACCGATGAAAGCGACGCTGGCGAGTGCCGAGCACGAGAGCGAGAAACCGTCTGGGCGCATGGAGAGCCTCCCCATCCCTGGCCTGGTGTTGAGGGCGGAATCTCCGTGCATCGCGTCGCGGTGTCAACGTCTGCATGCGCCACGAGAGTGCTGTGGAACAGCGGATCCGGTGGTGGGACGACCGCGCACCTGTGCGACGTTCGCCGAGCAGCGCGGGCTCGACGGCGCGCGCTTGCCGAGCTCGTTGCGCTCGTGTGCCGCGCCCTCACCGCGCGTGCGCCGCGCCCTCACCGCGCGTGCGCCGCGCCCGTGTGTGCCCTGCGCACGCACCCTGTACGCCCTGCGCGCGCACCGTGTGCGCCCTGCGCGCGCACTGCAACCGTACCGTGTGCGTGCCCCGTTATCGCGCCGCTGCACTCGTGAGCGCGGCGATGACGCTGCGGGTGAAGCCGCGAAGGCGCGCGACGTCGTCGGGGCGGAGGGCGAGGGTGCGCGCGTCGCAGTAGAGCCTGCGGGCGATCTCGATCTGGAGCGCGTGGACCCCCTCGTCGCGGCGCGCGTGCCGCTCGAGCGCGTGGCCGCCCGGGAAAGGATCGTCGAGCGCGAGCGAGAGGCCGTGCGCGCGCGCGACCTCGGCGACCGCGTCGCGCGCCCAGCTCGCCGCGCTCTCGCCGCGCCGGGTCCCGAGCACGACGTCGGCGGCGCCCTGGAACATGACGTCGGGGTACGTGTGCCCGGAGACGAGGATCGCGACGCCGTGGCGCGCGCGCGCGTCGGCGAGGCGCGCGGCGACCTCCGCGTGGTACGGCTCGAACACGTCGCGGACGCGGCGCTCGACCTCCGCGCGGGGTGGTGAGCTCTCGAGCCACTGCTCGCCGCTCGCGGAGCGCCGCCGCACCTCCCGCAGCCCGTAGGGGAGCTTGTCCTCGTAGGGCGTGGGCACGCGCGGGGCCGTGTTGAGGTCGATGACGAAGCGGCTCGCCGTCGCGACGACGAGCGCGGCCCCCTCGAGCGTGACGTCGCCGAAGAGCGCGTCCGCCGCGACGTCCGCGTCGGCCGCGAGGGCGCGCTCCGGCACGCGCGTGAAGCGCGCCGCGAGCTCGTCCACGACGAGGCTCGCGTGCGGGACCTCGACGACGATCGGCCCCGCCGTGTCAGGCTCGTGGACGCGGAAGGGAGGCGGCGTGGCAGGCATCGTTGCTCCGGAAGGTAGGCGCGCGCCGGGTTTTTCGCACGGGTGCGCCGGTTTGCGCTCTCATGGCGGGCCATGGAACCCCGGATCTGGCTGCTCGTGAGCCGATACCACCTCGACGCCGGGCTGTCGTCGCTCCTGGTGGACGGCGTCGCGACGGCCTGCTTGCTCGTCCTCGCGGCGCTCGCGCTCCGGCTCTCGCGCCGGCAGCGCCGCGCCGCCGCGCGGGCCGAGGCCTCGTTCATGCCCGGCGCCGCGCTCGCGCCCGGCGAGGCCGTCGTCGTGGGCACCGTCGAGCGGGAGCAAGGCGCGGACGTGGCGGTGCGCGTCGAGGTCGAGCAGGAAGGGTCCGAGTCCGAGACCTCCGGGGTCTGGACCCACCAGTGGGCCGAGACCGGCCGCAAGGTCCGTGTCCACCCCTTCTATCTCCGCCACGCGTCCGGCGCGCGCATCCGGGTCGAGCCGGGCGAGGACGTGCAGCTCGTCGACGCGCTCGACGGCATGATCCGGGTCGATCTCACCCGGCGCGTCCGCGTGGCCGAGCTCATTCCAGGCGAGAGGGTCTTCGCGATCGGCGAGCTCCGGCGCGCGCCCGATCCCGAGGCGCAGGCCCAGGGGTACCGCGAGCAGGCGCAGGGATACCTGCTCGTGTCCCCGCGCGGGGGCCGCATGCTCCTCTCGTCCGAGCCGCTCGGCGAGCGGTTCGCGCGCAGGGCGGCGTTCCACCAGCGGTGGGCCATCACCGCGGCCGTCGCGTCGCTCGTGTTCAACATGGCGTTCGCGGCCTTCCACGCGCGCCGCTGGCTGGGCGAGACGGTGGACGTCCGCGTGACGCAGCTCCAGGAGAACGAGGACGGCGACCACACCCGCTTCGAGGTCACGATGCGGGGCGAAGGCGGCGCCGCCTTCTCCGACGAGGTGTCCCACGGCGCGTTCGCCCGGCTCCGCGAGGGCGAGACGGTGAAGGCGCGTTATGTCCCCTCGTGGAGCTCAGCCAGCGCGATCGGCCCCGACGTGACGGCCCACTCCGTGGCCTACGCCGCCTTGCCGCTCCTCGGCGTCATCGCGCTCGCCTATCTCGCTCGCGCGCAGGTCACACGGCCCTGGTACGAGAAGAAGCTGATCGAACAGGGGAGCGGCAAGCTGGCAGAGAGCCTGTCTTCCCCGCAGCAGGCCCCGAAGCGTCGGGAGGGCCGCCGCCGGGACCCTGCTTCTGGATGACGGACGGCTCGAGTCGGCAGGCGCCGCGCGTCCGACGACGGTCATCGAGACATCGCACCTGCGACCCCGGGGTCAGGCTGTAGAGCTGACAAGTCCCCACATTTCGTTGGCATTCTGGGGAAGAGAGACTTGAACAGGGAGGCGTGGAGACAGGGAGATTCATGGGATTGTACTCCCCGCCTCCCCGCCTCCCTGTGAATCTTCTCGAAACATTCGAGAGGATGCTTCAGGATCGAGAAAGCCAGCTACCGCTTCATCGAGTCGAGAAGGCGTTGGACGTGCCGGTGAGCTTCGCGCTGCCCAGGTTCTTCGCCTCGAGCTTGGTCTCCGCGTCCCTCACTGCAGCCGTGCCGGTGCCCGTGATCGTGATCGACTCCTCGGCGAGCGCGTAGATCGTGAACTCGTAGGTGTCGGTCTTCGTGCCGGTGCTGGAGCCGAAATTGGGGCAAGGCCCGAGGTAGTTCGAGTTCTGCTTGGCGCCGAGCTGCGCCGCTTCCGCCTGCTTGAACCCCTCGGGCAGCGAGGTGGTGGTGGGAGGAATATTGTACAGAACCCAGTGATAGCCGTTGGGCTGCGACGGCGTCGCGTGCGCCAGGGTGACATCGATGAAGGTGATGGCGTAGCTCTTCGTGCCCGCAGGCCCCGGGGTCCAGTGGAGCTCCGGCATGACGCTGTTCTGGAAGCCGGCGGTCTGGCAGGTGTACTTGTCGGCGAACTTGGCGCCTTCCTCGTGATTGGTGCTCGCGAGCGCGAACTCCTCGGAGGGCGCGCCGCCGCTCCCTCCGGAGCCGCCCTCTCCGCTTCCGCCGACTCCCGTCGCGCCCCCCTCTCCGCTGCCCCCGGCCCCCGACGTCGTGGCGGTCGTGGGGTCGCCGCCGCTCGAGCTCGAGCTGTTGGCGCTGCTGCTGGTGCTGCTGCTGCTGGCGCTCGGTGAGCCGGAGCTCGCCGCGGTCCCCCCGCCGTCCCCCGACACATCGGGATCGCTGCTGGAGCAGTTCAGGATGGCGAATGGCATGGCCGCGAAGGCGAGGTATCGAGCGCTACGTGTGAGCCTATCCGTGATGGTACGCATTGGCGCATGATGCCACACCGGCGTTCCTATCGCGATGACAGTCGCTTCTCCCCTTGCGACAAAGATCCGCAATTTAGCGGTACATTTCCCGGAACAGTGAGTGATCGAAGAATGTGAACGTTGACATGAGCGCGCCTGGCGCGACACATCGCTCCAGGTCTCTCGCCAGCTCGCCAGAGAGGACGAGGCGGAGCGGAGGGCCCTTGACCCTTGACACCGCGCAAGAGCGAGCAGGAGCGCCCGCGAGGACGCTCCTGCCCTGGCGGAAATGTGCAGGACCGCCGGGTCAGTATTGCGTGTTGTTGGACGTCGTGATCTTCGAGGAGCTCACGCCCATGAAGAGCTCCTTGCCGATTCCGCTGTAGCGGGTGTTCGTCATCGTCACGCTGCTGCTGCTGCTGTCCGTCCTGAAGATGGACTCCTTCATCTTCGAGATGTCGCACCGGTCGATGAAGACGTCGACCTTGAAGTCGGTCCCCCCGTTCTGCCGGATGAACTTGCCGGCGTTCTGCGCCGTGAAATTCGACACCTTGAACGTGCTGGCCGCGTTGATCTGGAACACCTTGTCGTCGCCGTTCTTCGCGGAGCCGCCGTTCAGCACCACGGTGCCTGACTTCTTGACCGTCAGGGCGTCTTCGCCGATGTCCTCCCAGACGATGTTCTCGAGCGTGACGTTGCCATACGTGTGAATGCCGTCGGCCGCCGGCGCGCCGAGGACCACGTTCTTCAGCTTCGCGCCGTCCTCGAGCTTGAACACCGGCTTCTGGCCCTCGGCCTGGCTGCCGTCCCCGAGCGTGTTCTTGTCGGCGATGTACCGCTTGCCGCCGCCGTCGAACGTCTCGCCCGCCTTCACGATGATCGTCGAGCTGACGACGCCGCCGTTCCCGGCCGTCGTGGTGCCGCCGCCCGAGCTGCTGCCGCCCGAGCTCCCGCCAGAGTCGCCGCCGCCCACCGGCACGAGCTCGATGTAGTCGACCTTCAGGTCGTACCCCGACGACGAGGAGTTCTTGCCCTTGCACGTGAGCGCGAACTCGACATTGCCAGAGAGCGATTTCTCCCCGAGCGTCGCGGTCGTCCAGCTGTCGCCGGTGGAGGAGCCATAAGCGTCGAAGGACTTCACCGACGATCCCTTCACGGCGAGCTCGTACTTGCCGTACACGTTCCGCTTGGCGTAACGAAGGACGATCTTGTACGTGCCGGACGCGACCGACGCGGAGAACTTGAAGGTGTCCCCGCTCTGGTTGGCGCGGAGCTTCACGTTGTCCGCGTTGTCTTCGATCTTGTCGCCCGACGAGATGGACCAGTTCTGGTTCTCGGCCTCGATCCTGACGGCGCTGAGCGCGTCGCTCGCCGAGTCCACGTCCACATCCAGGTCGGCGCCGTCCGCCGCGAGGCAGCCGGCGAGACCGAACGACAACAGGGCACCGAAAGCATAGGTCAATCTCAAGCTCATGATGTTATCCCTCAATCGTCAACGTTGCGCGCGACCGACGACTCCCACCCTTCACTCCCTCTGCGCACCCCTCCCCCACGGGTCGTCATGTCCTCGCGATGTCTACGTGATGTCTTGTCCTGTCTTCATCTTCACGTCAGAGCAATGCCCAGGCCACAGCGCGCCATCACCCGGGGCCGCAGATCAGGGCACCATGATTGCATTTTTCCGCTGAAGGACGGCGTTTCACCCGCTTCGGCGAACAGGCACGCTCGCCGCTGTCATGGGCCGCCGTCAACGACGTCAACCGGCGGTTGACACATGAGCCCGCAGACGCCCGCCGGGGCGTCGCCGTGCGCGGTCACTCTGCGTAGCAGACCTCGAGGCGCGGGCGGCGCGACGCCGTGGTGTCTTCGCTGGCCCGCCACTGCGTCGCCCCCGCCACGTCCTCTTCCATCACGAACCCGTAATTCGGGAGGACGCCGCTCACCCAGTCCTGCACCAGGTCGGTGAGGTTGGCGGTCCGATCGCCGGCGCCGTTGACGGTGACGATCGACGCGAAGCTGAGCGGCTCCCAGCTCTGGTTGTAGCTGGACCAGCTCACGGTCGTCTCGCCCCAGGGCGCGAGGGCCTCGTGGAGACGAACGGTGGTGACCGACGCCTTGTACACCTGATTGATCGTCAAGGTGGCCGAGTAGACCGGCGCGCCCGCGGGGATGAACGAGAGGTCGAACCAGACCAGCGCAGCACGGAAGCCTCCGGTGCCGGCTCCGCCCGTATAGATCGATGGGTACGACCCTTCCTTGTAGGTCGACGAGGCCGACCAGAGCGTCGCGTCCCAGACCGTGCCGAAGACGCCGCGCTGCACGGTCCTGCACACGGGCGTGCCTCCGGAGCCGGCGCCGCCCGCCCCGCCCGAGCCGGTGCTGCCCACGCTCATCGCGCTGCTCATCATGACGCTGCCTGTGCTCGTGCTCGAGGCGCTCGAGCTGCTGCTCGTGCTGGATACGCTCGTGCTGCTGCTGCTCGTGCTGGATACGCTCGTGCTCGAGGCGCTCGAGCTGCTGCTCGTGCTGGACGAGCTCGAGCTGCTGGACGAGCTCGAGCCGCTGCTGCTCCCGCTGCCGGGTGGCGCATAGGTGAGCGTCAGCTCCATGTCGAAGGACAGATCGGTCGAATTGGGGGCCGATTGCTTGACCATCACGGCGAGGATGTTGCTTCCGACCACGAAGGAGCTCGGGGAGAGCGTCACCGTGGTGAGCTCGTCGTCGCGCGACTCCGCGGACGCATAGTCACCGTAGGCCGTGTTGGTCACGCGCTTCGATGCCACCTGGGTGCCGTTGAGCCAGACGACGACACCGTCGTCGTGGATGAGCTTCATGGTCGCCTGCGCGACCGGCCCGTCGATCGGGATGATCTTGCGGAAGTAGGCCGTGGGATACGACGGCGTGCCCCGGTAGAGGGCCGTGCTCTCCCCGCCGTCACCGTAGCCGAGCTGCCCCCAGCCCCCCTTCCACGAGGAGTCGTCGAACGTGAGGTTTCGCCAGGCCGTACCCCGGTCGACGCCCAGGTCGTCGTAAACCCAGTAATCGCCGAAGTAGACCGCCGTGCGGGGGAGGCTCTGGATCGTGAAGCCGGCGTTGCTCTCGTCGGAGAGCAGCGGGTGCTCGGCGTCGGAGACGCGCACGAGCGCCGTCGTCGTGTCGATGGAGGGAACCACCCAGTTGTAGCGGCCCGTGTTGGCGGCGCTGTTCGTGATCGTGGTCCAGGTCGCGCCGTCGTCGGTCGTGTACTCGATCCGAACGGTGGGGATGTTCCCCACGGTCGCCCAGCGGATCGGGAAGATGCCGCCTGGCGGCAGGCGCTCCCCCCCGTCGGGCGCCGCGACGTCGAGGGCCGTTCCCTTCACGATCGCGAAGCGATCGCTGATCACGCCGTCGTAGCGAACGTTGGACACCGTGAGCCGGTTGTCCTCGACGTCGAGGAGGCACGAGCCGCTCTGCGCCTCGTTGAAGTACATGAGCGGGTGGCCTCCGGAGCCGCCCACGTACGTGCCGTGGCCGGCGACGACATGGACCGCCCCTTCGTGGCTCCCCTTGCCAGGGAGCTTCACGTAGGGGCCGTCGCCGAGCGGCTTGCCATCGTGCCCGTCGACGATGTGCCCGTCCGCCGTGGTTGGCGTATCGTAGGCGCCGTCCACGAGGAACGAGCGCTCGTAGTTGTGCGAATGGCCCGCGAGCACCAGGTCGACCCCGCCCGCGTCGAGGATGGGCGCGAGGTACTCCCGGTGCTCGATGATCAGCCAGTCCTCGTCCGAGTCGTGGGTGCCCTTCGTGTACATCGGAAAGTGCATGTACGCGATGATCCAGTCCTGTTCCGTCGCGGCGAGATCGGCGGCGAGCCAGGCCGCCATCGCGCCGGTCGAGTATCGCGAGGAGCCATAGCCGTCGAGCACGACGAAGTGGACGTTCGCATAGTCGTACGAGTAGTAAGCCTCCGTACCGGAGGGGACCCCGCCGGCCTCCCCGGCGGCGGGGAGCACGTAGGCGGTGTAGTAAGGACCGGTCTGCGTCGCCGAGTCGGAGCTCAGGCCCTCGTGGTTGCCGAACGTCGGCCACACGACCGTGTTGCGGAGGATCGCCGCGTACTGATTGAAGAAGCCGTTGGTGAACTCCTCGGTGGTGCCGAAGTTGTACGCCATGTCCCCCATGTGCAGGAACAGGTTGGGGCGGTACGCGCCGACGGCGTTCAGCATCGCGTCTCGCGTCGCCCAGGGCGCAGTGCCGCCGTAGCCGGTGTCTCCGATGATCCACGCCCGGAACTTCTTCGGCGTGGACACGGGCGGCGCCGTCTCGAAGTAGAAGGAGGAGGAGCCGCCGGCCAGCACCGCGCTCGATGTACCGACGCTGTAGTAGTAGCGGGTGTTCGGCGTGAGCCCGCCGATGAGCACCTCGTGCTGGGTCGCGAGCGCGCCGAGATCCACCGTCTGCGTCAGATTCGCCGGATCGGTCCCGTAGCGCACGCGGCTGTCCGTGCCCACGTCGGTCGTCCACACCACGTAGACCGAGTTGGGCGTCAACGACTGCAGATAGGGCTGCCTCATCACCGACTGGGCGGCCGCCTGACCGGCCCACGCCATCGTCACTGCCACCGACGCTGCGGCCAGATGTCCGGGGTTCAATTTCATTGCTTCACCCTCCGAGCTTCCTGATTCATCCCGCCTTGCCTCCAACAAACGATCGCCATGCGGCGAGCCGGGCGCCTTCCCGGCACGGTCACGCCAGCAATCGCATCGCGCCTGATACCGTGCGCTATCAGCACATCGGACGTGAACGCGCTGCTACCATCTTACCGAACACACACGTGGGAGATCATCTTAAATCGGAGAGCCTCGCGCCGACGGCAGACCACTCCGGTCTCTGTCTCTGTCTCTGAGTGGGGCCGGAGGACAGCGATTGCCGGGGCGCGCTCAAAGCGCAACAGAATTCCGTCGCCACTGTCGAACCAGCGCGCCAACACTGGCCAACACTGAATGCGTGTCCGGCGCCGACGGTTGGCGATCGTCGTCCCAGCGCTCAGTCGCGTCCGCCGCGTCCGCCGCGTCCGCTTGCTCTTGCACGGACGCTCGCACGGAGGATGGACGCCGGGGCCTTCGCCCGTAGCCGCCTCGCGCGACAGCGGTAGGTCAGTCTTGCAAACCCTTTCTGCTCCCTGGCCAGCTGGTGCGGCGCCCCTGAGCGCCACGCGGCAGGATCATCATGAGGACCTCAAAGCATTGTCGTCGAGCAGCGGGGTCGCTGCAGGATCGAGGGAAGCTAGCATGAACTCTTTTTCGATTGTATGAGGGATATGTGTCATCGCGATTTCTCATTCTCCGCGCGGGACCCGGGCGCATGATCGCGACGGGGGTGCGCGGTGGATCGCCGGCGCGGGCCGGCTCCACCCCGCGATTCCCGAATACTCCGCGAGCAACGACGGCCGGGCGCACCGCCATGGCGGCGGTCAGCGCGGCCGCCATGGCCGCCGTCCTGCTCCTGGGCGAGCGCCCTGCGCTGGCGGATCCGGGGGAGCCGGCCGAGGTCGAGGCGCGCCGCCTCGTCCATGTGCTCGGCTACGTCGCCATGGACTATGGCGGGTGCGTCGCGAACGGCGCCGTCACCAGCGTCATCGAGTATGACGAGCAGCTGGCGCTGCTCGGCGAGGCGATCCATGTCGCCACCCGCATCCAGCCGTCCGCGCTCGAGAGCGGGGCGGGCGACCTCGCGCAGGGCATCGTCGGCGTGCGTGAGCTCGTCGAGGCGAAGGTCGCTGCGGATCGAGTCGCCATCGCGGCCAGGGGCGCGCGCGACCGGGTCGCGTCCGCCTTCCGGCTGGCGGAGGCGCCGCTCTCGCGGCCCGACGCGAAGCGCGGCGCCGCCCTCTACCAGGAGAACTGCGCCACCTGCCACGGCCCGACGGGGCACGCCGATACCCGGCGCGCGGCGAGCCTGGTCCCGCACCCGGCGAACTTCCACGACGCGATCATCGCCGAGCAGCTCGCGCCCATCGGTGTCGAGTCCGCGGTTCGATTCGGCGTCAGCGGCACGGCCATGGTGCCGTTCACCTTTCTCTCCGCCCGCGACCGCTGGGACCTCGCCTTCCACGTCGCCGGCCTCCACCACCCCGAGCCCGGCGAAAGCCCGAGGCCGCTCGATCTGCCGGACTACTCCATGGTCGAGCTCGCGGTCCGCTCCGACGCGGACCTGCGCGCCGAGCTCTCCGCGCGCGGGATCCCCGCCGAGCGGCACGCGGCGCTCCTCGCGGAGCTCCGGCGGCGCGTTGCCTATGGCGGCGAGGCCGCGTCACACCCCCTCTCCATCGCGCGCGCCGCGCTCGACAGGGGGCGCGCCGCGCTGCGCGAGGGCAGGCTCGTCGACGCGCGCGAGGCGCTCAGCACAGCCCAGCTCGACGGCATCGACGTGGCCGAGGCGAGCGTCCGCACCGTGAAGGAGGCGCTCGCGGACGACCTCGGCGACGGCGCCTTCGCCCTTCGAGCGGCGCTCGCGGCAGGCGCGACGACAGACACGCTCGACGCGGGCACGGCCACGCTCCTGCGCGACGCGACGTACGCCGAGGTCGCGCTCGCGCGGTCCGGGGGCGCGCCAGGTCGGCTCGTGGCCCAGGTATCGAGCCGCTTGGCGCTGCGCGAGCTCGCCGCTGCGGCGCTCTTCCTCGCCGCGCTCGCCGCCGTCGCGTCGTCACGGAGCCGGCGTGTCGTCCACGTCGCGTCGGGCGCGGCGCTGCTGCTCGCGCTCGCAGCCTGGGTCGCGGCGGCGCTCGGGCACATGGCCGGCTTCTGGCGAACGCTCACGGCAGGCGCGACGATCTCCCTCGCGCTCGCGGCGCTCGCGGCGCTCGCCGGCGCGGCGGCGCTCGCCCGGCGGCGCGGCGCGCGGCAGGTGCGCTCGCACGATCCATTGCATGGCGGCCTGTCGCGAGGCCGCCGAGCGGCCGTGTTCGCGGCCGCGCTGCTGGCCGGCTTCGGCGCGGCGTTCTCGGCGCTCGACGCCGCGCTCGGGGTGTCGCTCCCCGTCGCGCCGCCCGCCGTGGCCGGGGTGTTGTTCACGCTCGCGCTGCTCGCCGCCGGCGCGGCGCTGGTCACCCGTGCGAGCCGGGCGGCCGCGCGCCGCTGGGCGAGCCCTCCCGCCTGGCTCGCCTGTCTGCTGTGCGTCCCGCTCGCCGGCCGCGCCGTGGCCGCCTTCCAGCTCTGCGGGTTGTTGCCGCTCCACCGGCTGCCGCTCCCTCGATTCACCGCGCTCGGCATCTACCCTGCGGTCGAGACATGCCTCGTCCAGGCAGCGCTGCTCGGGCTCGCGCTCGCCGGCGCGGCCCGCGGCCGCCGCGCCGAAGGGGCGTGTTGACTCGTGCTCATGACGAGCCACGCCACCGTGAAGGCGGCCGTCGACGCCGTGAATCGCGGAGCCGCGGATTGCCTCTCGAAGCCGTTCGATCACGCCGAGCTCGTCGCCCTGGTCGAGCGCCACCTCGCCAATGCGCAGTCGGGAAAGGGCGCTCCCGCAGCGCCGTGACACGGTCGACGCCACAGGGCTGTCGCCACGGAGCTCGCCAGAGCTGCCGAGTCGCCAACAGGCGATGGCGGAGGCTTCCTCACGCCGACAGTTCATGTAGGGAACGGTCGCTCCGCGCAGTCGAGCTGCCTTGATTCGACAGGCTGAGCAGCGCTGGCCGGCGAGGGGCCGCCAACCGTTGTCTCGAGCCCGCGCCGCAGCGGCTCGCGTCGCGACCGACGCGCTTCCATTCCGGCACGCAGCGTCCTATCGTGATTGGCTGAAGCTTCTCGGAGATCCCTTCCATGACCATGAACAGCAAGCTGGCTTTTGCGCGGTGGACCAGCGGGTGCCTCATTGCGGTGCTCGGGGTTGGATGTGCCCAGATCTTCGGCTTCGATAAGTTGTACGAGGTCGCGCACGGCAACACCGGAGGCGGTGGCGCTGGCGGCGAAGGCGGCGCCGGCGGGAACACGGGAGGCGGCGGCGCTGGCGGCGAGGGCGGTACTACCGGCAGCACCAGCGGCACGAACGCGGGAGGCGGCGGCGCTGGCGGCGAAGGCGGCGCCGGCGGGAACGCGGGAGGTGGCGGAGAGGGGGCAGGATGCCCGGAGCCGCCGATGGGCGACCCCACCCTGGAACTGTCGATGATCGACGACATGGAAGATGACAACGACACCATCATCAAAGTGGTGGATGAAACGAACCCCCGGCAAGGGGCCTGGTACGTGGCGAACGATGGCGAGGGGACGCAAACGCCCGGAGTGGGCGAGCCGTTCACTATGAGCGTCCTCGAGCCGCCGCGCGGCGACAGCACGTTGGCAGTGCACGTCGTGGGCGACGACCTGTTTGAGAAGTGGGGTGCCCTGTTCGGCTTCCAAGTGAACAGCGCTTCGGCGTCCAATCAGGGCCTCTACGACGCCTCCGCGTTCAGCGGCATCACCTTCTTTGCCTATGCGGATGGAGCCGCCTCGACGAAGGTGACCGTTGACGTCGCCGACGTGCAGACCTGGAGCAAGGGCGGCATCTGCACCACCGAAGGGGGCGGGTGCGACGATCACTTCACCAAGGTCGTCACGCTGACGCCTTGCTGGACTCAGGTCAAGGTGCCCTTCTCCGCCCTCGCGCAGTCCAGCTGGGGCCAGCAGTTCGAGGCGATCGACCTGACGAAGATCTGGGCCATCCAGTTTCGCTTCTCGGCGAGCCGTGCATTCAGCGTGTGGATCGACGACGTGGCGTTCTACAAGGAGCCGGCGCCGGAGACGGACCCCGGGGCCACGACCCCGTGAGCGCCGGAGCCGCGCGCGAGCTCGCGACGAGGGTCGAGCCCGCTCAACGTCGAGACGCAGGTGCCGACGAGGTGCAGCGAGAGCACGGCGCCGATCCCCTCGCCCGCCCATAGGCCCAGGTCGAAGAGCGGATCGAGACCGAGCTCGGTGAGCGCGAGGGCCGCCGCCGGCTCGGCCGAGCGGTGCGCGGCGAGGAGCCATGGCCGGAGCGCTGGGGCCATCCTGACGGCGCAGAGGGCCGCGGTGCACGCCGTCAGCCCGTCGACGACGACGCCCATGCGCAGCCGCGCGGCCTCCAGCGCGAAGCCGGCCATCGCGGCGATCTCCAGCCCACCGACCTTCGCCAGCACATCGAGAGGGTCCGTGGGATCGGGCACGTGAAGCGCGAGCGCGTCGGCGACGACGCCGGCCTTGCGCGCGACGCCCTCCGCGTCGAGGCCGGCGCCCTGTCCCGCGAGGCTCGCCGGCGGCGCGCCCGTGAGGGCGCACAGGACGGCTGTCGCCGCGATCGTGTTGCCGACGCCGATGTCGCCGGCGCCCGCGAGCGTGACGCCCTCCGCGGCGAGCGCGCGGGCGGTCTCGGCGCCCGCCGCCATCGCGCATGCCGCCTCGTCGCGCGTCATCGCCGGCTCGCGCCGCAGGTTGCCGGTGCCACGCCGCACCACCCGCGGCGCCAGCGGGACGACAGGCGCGCACGGCAGCGCCGAGAGATCGCCCGCCAGGCCGACGTCGACCGCGACGAGCCGCACGCCGTGGCGCGCCGCCAGCGCCGAGACCGCCGCGCCCCCGGCCATCACGTTCGCGAGCCTCGCCGTCGTCGCCGGCGAGGGGTGAGCGCTCACGCCCTCCGCGACGACGCCGTGGTCCGCGCAGAACACGGCCAGCCCCGGCGAGGGCAGCGGGAGCGGCAGCTCGCCACGCACGCCGGCCCACCACGCCGCGAGCCGCCCGAGCCGCCCCAGGCTGCCCGCCGGCAGGCCGAGCGTGGCCTGGTGCGCACGGGAGGCCTCCATGGCGGCGGCGTCGAGCGGTGAGATCGCCGTCGTGCGGAGCGATGAGCGCGGCGGCTCGCTCGCGCGGCCCGCCGCGGGCGTGCTGGCGCCGTCGCGGTCTTGCCAGATGCCATGTTCGTGGACGACCTCATCGACCGCGCGCCGCTCTCGCCAGCCGCTCTCTTCCAGCATCGGTCGCCGCCGGAACGCGACGGGGTGGCCCAGGCAGAGATACGCAATCGGCTCCACGCCCGGCGGGAGGCGCAGCTCGGCGCGGAGGACGGCGGGCTCCACGATGCTGACCCAGCCGACGCCGACGCCCTCGGCGCGCGCGGCGAGCCAGAGGTTCTGCACCGCGCAGCACGCGCTCGCGCGCACCGCCTCCGGCTGGACGATGGTGCCCAGGATCGCCTCCCCGCGCGGCCTCAGGTCGACCGCGACGCATACGTTGAGCGACGCCTCGAGGATCCCCTCGAGGCGATAGGAGAGGTACTGCTCGCGTCGGCCCTCCGGAAAACGGGCAGCCTCCTCCTGACGGCAGCGAAGGAAGCTCTCGCGGATCCGCGCGCGCTGCGCCTCGTCACGCACCACGACGAAGCCCCAGGGCTGGGAGAATCCCACGCTGGGCGCCAGGTGGGCGGCCTCGAGGATGCGCCGCAGGACAGCCCGGTCGAGCGCGCGCCCCGGCTCGAAATGCCGCACGTCCCGCCGCAGGGCGATGACGTCGTAGACCACCTGCCGCGCTCCCTCGTCGAAGGCGACGACGGCCTCCGGGACCAGGTACGACGGTTCGTGTGTGGCGTTCACCGCGGTCAGCTACCACAGTTGCCAGGCGATGGGCAGCCGACGGCGGTGCGCTGCAGATGGCCCCCCTCGCGCGTCTTCCTTCGAGCCAGCGAGCCGCGCCGATGGGGCTCTGGGCGAGCGGGGACCGCCGTGCTCGGCCTCCGCGCCGATCGCGCCCATCACGAGGGCCCACCCGGTTGGACGCAGCTACCCTGCCCTCGACAGGGAAAACCCCTCGTATCCCCGAGCCGCGACCGCCTCGCACCGCTTTCTGTAGGCGCCGACGCCCCCGGCATAGGGCATGAGGACGCGCGGCTTGCCAGGGATGTTCGCCCCGACGTACCAGGAGCTGGCCAGCGGATACAGCGTGCCGCCGGCCACCTCGTTGGCGTGCGCGACCCACCCCTCCACCGCCTCGGCGGTGGCCTCGATGCACGCGAAGCCTCGCTCTCGCAGGTACGCGATGCAGTCCGCGATCCATTCCACGTGCTGCTCGATGGAGACGATCGCATTGCTGAACACGGACGGGCTCCCAGGCCCGGTGATCGTGAACAGGTTCGGGAAGCCGGCGATGGCGACGCCGAGGTACGTGCGCGGGCCGTCGGCCCACCTCGCCTTGAGCGGCTCGCCGCCCCTCCCGCGCAGCTCGATCCTGGTCAGGGCGCCCGTCATGGCATCGAAGCCCGTGGCGAGCACGAGGCTGTCGAGCGTGTACTCCGCGCTCCGCGTCCGGAGCCCCGTCTTCGTGATCTCCTCGATCGGCGACGCCTTGACGTCGACCAGCGTGACGTTCTCCCGGTTGAAGGTCTCGTAATAGCCGGTGTCGACGCAGAGCCGCCGGGTGCCGAGCGGATACCCCCTCGGCGACAGCGCCTCGGCGACGGCAGGGTCGCGGACCGTCGCGCGGATCCGGGATCGGACGAACTCGGCGGCGGTCTCGTTGGCTTCCCGGGACCGCATCACGTCCGAGAACGTGGCGAGGAAGCCGGTGCCGCCCTGCTCCCAGCGAGCCTGATACGCGCGCTCCCGCTCCTCGGGCGGCACCTCCAGCGCGGACCGCGGGTCGACGTCCATGATGACCCCGGCGCGCGTCTCGCGGGCCCTCTGCCGGTGCTCCGCGTAGTTCGCCTTCATCCACGATTCGTAGGCCGCCTCCAGGGGCGCGTTGCGCGCTGGCACGCTGAAGCACGGGGTCCGCTGGAAGACGAAGAGGCGCGCCGCCTGCTCGGCAATGGCGGGGATGACCTGGACGCCGGACGAGCCCGTGCCGATGACGCCGACGCGCTTGCCGGTGAAGTCGACGCCGCCGCGCGGCCAGTGGCTTGTGTGGTATCGCTCGCCCCGGAATGCCTCGAGCCCCTCGATGTCGGGCACCTTCGCGGCGGACAGGCAGCCTGTCGCCATGATCAAGAACCCGGCGGACACGCTGGCGCCGTCGTCGGTCCGGATCACCCACCGATCCGTCGCCTCGTCGAAGGCGGCCGCGGTCACCCGCGTCCGGAGCCGGATGTGCGGGCGGAGCTCGAACCTGTCCGCGACGTGCTCGAGATAACGCAGGATCTCCGGCTGCGTGGCGTATCGCTCGGTCCACGTCCATTCCTGCTGGAGCTCGGGAGAGAACGAATAGGAGTAGTCCATGCTCGCAATGTCGCAGCGCGCGCCGGGGTAGCGGTTCCAGTACCAGGTGCCGCCCACCCCGCCGCCCGCCTCGTAGACGCGGACCGAGAGGCCGAGCCGGCGCAGGCGGTAGAGCATGTACAGACCCGCGAACCCGGCGCCGACGACGACGGCGTCGACGCGGCCCAGAGGCGCGGGGCTGTCTCCTGAACGATTCGACTGCACGTCAGACATGATGTTCGCCTCCCTCTCCGGACATGGGTGCGCGGGAGGCCGCTCGAGGCCCCGCGCGATCGCTTCAGAGACGCGCGCCGCCCTGCGCCGGCGCCGGGCGTGGGGCGCGGTGGACGCGAAGGGCGAGCGCCATCAAGCTCAGGACCAGCGCCACCCCGAGGTGCACGAGGCCGCTCCACCCCAGCGCCGACAGGAGAGCACCGGACGTGAGCGACGCCGCGCCGCTGGCGGCGAACACGCACAGATCATTGACGCCCTGCGCCCGGAAACGCTCGGGGCCGGACCGGCTGCGCGCGACCAGGGTCGTCGCGGTCACGAACACATAACACCACCCGACCCCGACCAGCGAGAGCCCGACCAGGTGCCCTTCGAGCCCTGGAGCCAGGCTGATCACGAACCCCGCCAGCAGGAAAAGCAGCCCGAGCCCCTGGAGCGCCGCGATCGACATCCGCTTCAGGAGGGCGCCGACCGAGAGCGAAGGCAGGTACATGCTCAGGAGGTGCACCTCGATCACCCAGCCCGCCTGCCGGATCGATCTCTGCTCGACGCCGCACATCTGGAGCGGCGTCGGCACCATGATCAGGCTCATCACGAGGAAAGCGCCGGCGCCCATCGCCACCATGGGCCAGTACAGCGCGCGAGCCCCCGCGTCGGGCGCGGCGGAGGCCTCCGCGACCCGGGCTTCCTGCGGCCGGTACGACACGAACGCGAGCGCCGCGACGACCTGGAGCGCCGAAAGGACGAGCAGGGCAGAGGGCAGCTCGCTGGACGTCCGTCCTTCCAGCAGGCCGAAGAGCGAGATGCCAGGGAAGATGCCGAGCGCGCTGGCGAGCTGGATCATGGTCAAGAGGCGCGGCGCCCGATGGCTCTCCTGCCCTTCGAGGATCGCGAAGCGGTACTGCTGCACGAAGGCGCCGTGCAGGCCGACGCCGGAGACCGCCGCGCAGAACAGCGGGAGATCGGAGCGGTCCACCGCGCGCGCCGCGAGCGCGAGGCAGCCGGCGGACAGGAGCGCCGCGGCGATGAAGCAGGGCTTGCGCCCGAAGCGGCGCATCAGCTGGCTGGCCGGCCAGGTGCCCAGGGCCGAGGACAGCACGAGCACGGCCACCGGGAGCGTCGCGAGCCGCATGTCCCGCGCGAGCCGCTCACCCACCACGCTGCCGACGAACTGGACCGACACCACGGAAGCGATCCCCAGGACCTGGCAAAGCAGCAGGACCAGCGTGTTGACGGACGTGGCGGGCGCGGGCGCAGCGACAACGGCCTGACGGCTCAACGGACGCGCTCCACGGACGGCAGGGCGGCCCCGTTCCCCGCGTCGAGCGCTGCGATCGCCTCGAGGGAGAGGCCCAGGCGCTCGTGGAGGAAGCGCACCATCGTCCAGTGAGGCAGCGCGCCCTCGTCGAAGGGGCCGAACTCGTCGCGGTAGAGCGGCAGCCAGCGCAGCGCCTCCTCGATCGCCTGCTCCCGGCTGACCTGCCCCTCCTGATAATCCTCGTAGGGCAGGCTGCGGTGATGGATGAAGAAGCGGCCCGGGAGGCGCTCCTCGCAGAGCTCGCGGTACTCCCGCGTCTGCAAGATCAGGTAATGCCAGACCTCGTCGATCGCCTGCTCCACCGGCAGGAACAGCCCGGCCAGCGGCTCCGGATAGCGCGATATCAGGTACAGGTACCGCAGGCATTCGAGCACCTGACGCTCGACATAGGCGGGCTCCTCGCCGGTGGTCCGCACGAAATGGCGCACCACGCCGGCGAAGAACGCGCCGTCGAGCCGCGCCTTCAGCGCGGCGGCCGTCACCCTGGGTCGTTCCGTCGTCACGAGCCACCTCGCTCCGCGGCCTCGCCGCCCTGCACCAGCCATGCGTACTTCCCGGACTTGCCGATCGCGAGTTGGGCGCGGTGCTCGACGACGCAGTCGAGGCCGGCGCCCTCCCAGATCCGCTCTCGCAGCGCGCGCGCCGCGGCCGGGGCGACGGGCGCGCCGTCGAAGGTGGTATAGAGCAATCGGCCCCGCCGCCGTCCCTCCGCGTGGAGCTGATAGACGAAGACGGACGGCGCGGAGACGGCGATCCAGTCATCGAGATCGGCCTGCGAGATCGGTCCCCTCTCCTGGGCCCAGAGGAGCTCCCGCTCGCGCCCGCAGAACCGGCGGATCCGGAGCGGATCGGGGGAGCCGTCGACCGTCTCGGCGCAGTCGCCCGAGCGATAGCGGATGAGCGGCATGCAGGGGTTGCGCACGCTCGAGACGATGAGGCTGTAGATCGCGCTGCCCTCCTCGACAGGGATCAGCTCCAGGTGCATCTGGTCGAGGTAAGGCCAGTAGCGGCCGTGACGATCGCTGTAATACAGATATCCGAGCTCGGTGCTGCCGAACAGGTCGACGATCGGGCACTCGACGTGCTCCGCCAGGAACCGCCGCACGTTCCTCGGCGTGAGCTCGTAGGCGTGAACGATGCTGGCCGGCCTCGGGAAGCGCTCCCACGCTCCGATGTCCATGGCCTTCTTCACCAGGTGAGCGAGGTGGTAGCCATCGCAGTCGAGGTGGTAAAGACGTCGCGGATGCGCCTCTCGGACGGCGCTCATCTCGTCGAGCATGCGCTCGACATCGCCGCGATCCCAGAGCGCCGGGTCGAGCCGCAGGTTGATATAGAGCGTCCGCTCGTCGAGCCGGCGCTCCTCGAGGCTGGGGAGCGCCGGCGCCTCGGCGCCGCGCCGCCTCGCGGCGAGCCGCGCCACGTGCTCGGTCGCCAGCACCGTGGTGATCGAGACGCGCTGGCAGCCCTCATGCCAGGTGACCGCGATGTCGGGGTGCTCGCTCCACAGGCGGTAGTACGACTTCAGAAGGAAGAAAGGCGGGCGGATGATCTGCATCCGCGCGTGGTTGGTCCCGGTCGAGAGCACGAGCTCCGCCTCGCCGACCTTCAGCGCCTCGGCGAGCCTCGGGGTCATCCAGTTGTCCGGAAAGCCTCTTGCGATCTCCGGCTTGTCCAGGATCGGGAAACAGCCCCTCTCGATCGACTGTCGGTAGATAGGGATGTCCCTGACCTGATCGATCATCGCCGCGAGCGTCGGTCCGTGGGCGTCCATCGGTCGACTCCAGGAAAAAGGTTGAACAGCCATCGAGAAGCGCAGCCCCCATCGGTCCGGGCGCGCGCGAGCGAGGCAGAAGACCACGGCAAGATGAACATGGTCCTGCCGCCTCGCTCGCGGCCCCGGCGGCTCCGTCAGCTGATGCAGCCGGCCTTCTTCGAGATGCAGCCCGCCTTCCGCGAGATGCAGCCGGCCTTCTTCGAGATGCAGCCCGCCTTCCGCGAGATGCAGCCCGCCTTCTTCGAGATACAGCCTTCCTTCCGCGAGATGCAGCCGGCGTCGAGGGTCGGCGCACCGGACGTGTTGGCCGCGATCCACTGCTTCCAGAGACGATCCTGGGCGATCTGCCGAATCAGGTGTTCCATTCGAACCTCCGATGATGTGATGGTGGACGATGCAACCACGGCGCACACGTCCACGACCCGCGCGGGGCGGCGGTCGTGTGCTCGACGGTCCGGCAGACACCATTTGTGGGCAGCCCGACCGTCTGGCTGACTATACGGTTCAACCCAAAGGGGTCAAGGCGGGCAATCCGTGGGTGGATCGCGCCGCCCGGCCATCCGCCGAGTCGGCCGCTCCAGGACCAATGGAACTATCTTGGCGCGCGCACGCGCGAGCCTGCGATTCGACCTCTGCAATTCGCATTGAAATCGATCCTGTCGCGACGATACCCAGATGAGGGCGTGGCAAATTGTCCCGCGCACCTCGGTGCGGATTCGACGTCGTCCGAGCGAGCGACGACCCCGTTGACCGCACCATCGCTCTGGCCGTCCGCCGCTCCACGACCGCTCCGCTGAATCTGGCGGCTCGGCGCGCCTACAGGCGCGGAGGGAGCGGGCCGCCTGCCACATCGGTGTCGGCGCGCGGCCATTCCGACGATCGCCGTTCGCCGGTTCCACCGGGGGGATCCAGCGCGATACGCTCCTTGCTCCCCCTTTCGAAAGCGAGCGAGAGAATGACCCCAGAGCTCCGTTCCCTCATCACAGGATCCAGCAGCGGCTTCGGCCGCGCGACCGCCGTCACCCTCGCCCGCGCGGGACACCGCGTCTTCGCCGGGATGCGCGCGATCACGTCGAAGAACGCGGGGCCGGCGTCCGAGCTCGCGGAGCTCGCCGCGCGCGAGGGGCTCGCGCTCCGCGTGATCGAGCTCGACGTGACGAGCGACGCCTCGGTCGACGCGGGCGTGGCGCGCGTGCTCGACGAGGCGGGCGGCGTCGACGTCGCGATCAACAACGCGGGCGTCCTGTCGCAGGGGCCGATCGAGGCGTTCACCGTGGCGCAGGCCGAGGCGACGTTCCAGGTGAACTACCTCGGCGCCGTGCGCGTCAACCGCGCCGTGCTGCCCGCGATGCGGCGGCAGAAGAGCGGCCTCCTCGTCCACGTGAGCAGCGCCGTCGGGCGGGTCGCGACGCCGCTCTTCGGCCATTACAGCGCGAGCAAGTTCGCGCTGGAGGCGATGGCCGAGTGCACCAGTTACGAGCTCGCGCCGCTCGGGATCGACGTCGCCATCGTCGAGCCGGGCGCGTTCCCGACGACCGGCGTGATGACCAACGCGATGCAGGCCGACGAGGCCCGAGCGGCGGAGTATGGCGCCCTCTTCGCGCTCGCCGAGGAGCTGTGGAAGCCGGTGATCGAGACGATGAAGCGCCAGGGTCCGCCAGACCCGCAGCAGGTCGCGGACGCGATCCTGAAGCTCACGGAGCTGCCGGCCGGGGAGCGGCCGCTGCGCACCGTGCTCGACCCGCTGGGCAACGGCGCCGCGGAGGAGATCAACCGCAGGACCGAGGACGTGCAGCGGGCGTACATCGAGTGGATGGGCCTCGGCGGCGTGCTCAGGCGAGCCGGCGGATAGCGCGCAGCAGCCGGGATCCGCGGGGCGCGGAGATCTCCGCGCCTTCTTGGGACACAAACCATCTCCGCGCTCCCGCCACAGCGCGATTGTCAAGACCGAACCGGGCTGCCAGCCTGGCTCGCGCGCCTGTGCACCAGCAGCTGAAATGAAGCACCGTGTCCATCCGTCGCTGCGTCGCGCAACGCGCGTCATTCGTCAACGGTGCTCCGCAGACTCCGCTGCGAACGGGCGCTCCTGCGGGTGTGGCTGAGTGGCGCAGGATGAAGTGATTTTCGTCTAGGGGTGCGAAGGGCGGCCGGGCTACCCTGGAGACGGGTCGTCGGCCTTTCTGCCCGAGCGCAGCCGCTCGTGTTCGTCCTGGTCCTGCCCGAGCGCAGCCGCTCGTGTTCGTCGAGGTGTGTCGTGAGGTTGAGAACGTCTTATCTGGCTTTGGCCGTGGGATTGCTGCACATAGTCGCCGCCTGTGGAGGGGGCGCGCCCTCCACCACGGGCGATCCTGGCGTAGGCGGCGCGGGGAGCGTGACCTCCAGCGGCTCCGGCGACGGCGGCGGTGGCAGTGACTTCGGCTCGGGCGTCGCCTCCGGCGGCGGCGGAAGCGGCGGCGGGCCCGATCCCTGCGCCGTCGACGACCCGCCCCCCGAGTGCCTCTTGCCCCAGGAGCCCGCCTGCGGCGACGGCGAGATCAACCAGGCCAGCGAGGCGTGCGACGACGGCAACAGCCTGCCCGGCGATTGCTGTTCCGGTCTGTGCGAGATCGAGCCTTACTGTGCATGTCCGACGCCCGGCGAGCCGTGCGTGCTGACCATCGCCTGCGGCGATGGCGTGGTCGATCCGGGCGAGTTCTGCGACGACGGCAACACCGCAGACGGCGACGGCTGCAGCGCAGACTGCATCTTCGTCGATCCCTCGTACGTCTGTCCGAGGCCGGGCGAGGCGTGCACGCTGCTCTACGACTGCGGCGATGGCCGCGTGAACGGCTCCGAGGAGTGCGACGACCGCAACGAGAGGTCCGGCGACGGCTGCGCCGCGGACTGCAAGCGGGAGGCGGGCTTCGTGTGCCCGAAGCCCGGGCAGCCGTGCGAGCGCCTGCCGGTCTGCGGCAACGGGGTCAAGGAGGCCGGCGAGCTCTGCGACGACGGCAACGCCGCGAGCGGCGACGGCTGTTCGAGCCTCTGCCGACAGGAGTCCTTCTACGTCTGCACGACGCCGGGGCAGCCCTGCGAGCTCCTGATCCGGTGCGGCGACGGCGCGGTGGATCCGGGCGAGATCTGCGACGACGGCAACGCCCAGGGCGGCGACGGCTGCAGCGCCGACTGCAAGACGCTGGACCCGCTTTACGCGTGCTCCGAGCCGGGGAAGCCCTGCATCCTCCTCTATCGCTGCGGCGACGGGCGCGTGAACAACGGCGAGCAGTGCGAGGACGGCGACGACCCGCCCGCCTCCGGCGACGGCTGCAGCGCGACCTGCATGCGCGAGCCCGGCTTCGTGTGCTCGCGGCCCGGGCAGCCGTGCGAGCTCCTGCCGGTCTGCGGCAACGGCGCCCTGGAGAGCGGCGAGCAGTGCGACGACGGCAACACCGCGAGCGGCGACGGCTGCTCGAGCCTGTGCCGGCAGGAGTCCTTCTACACCTGCCCGACGCCGGGGCGGCCCTGCACCCTCCTCTACTGGTGCGGCGACGGCGCGATCAACCCGGGCGAGGTCTGCGACGACGGCAATACGGTGGGCGGCGACGGCTGCAGCGCCGACTGCAGCGCGGTGGACCCGATCTACACGTGCCCCAGGCCGGGTCAGCCCTGCACCCGCCTCTACTGGTGCGGTGACGGCCGCGTGAACGAGGGCGAGCAGTGCGAGGACGGGAACACCCGGAGCGGCGACGGCTGCAGCGCGAGCTGCATGCGCGAGGAGGGGTATCAGTGCAGCCGCCCCGGCCAGCCGTGCACCCGGCCGCCGGCCTGCGGCAACGGCCTCAAGGAGACCGGCGAGCAGTGCGATGACGGCAACACCGCGGGCGGCGACGGCTGCTCGAGCCTGTGCCGGCAGGAGTCCTTCTACAGCTGCCCGACCCCGGGCCAGCCCTGCGAGTTCTTGATCCGGTGCGGCGACGGCGTGCTCAGCCCGGGCGAGGTCTGCGACGACGGCAACGCCGTGGGTGGCGACGGCTGCAGCGCCGACTGCAGCGGGGTGGACCCGATCTACACGTGCACCACGCCGGGTCAGCCCTGCACCATCAACTACTGGTGCGGCGACGGCCGCGTGAACGACGGCGAGCAGTGCGAGGACGGCGACTCCCCGCCTGCGTCCGGCGACGGCTGCAGCGCGGACTGCATGCGCGAGCCGGGGTATCAGTGCAGCCGGCCGGGCCAGCCGTGCACGCGGCTGCCGGCCTGCGGCAACGGCCTCAAGGAGACCGGCGAGCAGTGCGATGACGGCAACACCGCGGGCGGCGACGGCTGCTCGAGCCTGTGCCGGCAGGAGTCCTTCTACAGCTGCCCGACCCCGGGCCAGCCCTGCGTGCTCCTGTTCCGGTGCGGCGATGGCGCCGTGAACCCCGGCGAGATCTGCGACGACGGCAACACCGCGGGCGGCGACGGCTGCAGCGCCGATTGCAAGACGGTGGACCCGGCGTACGTGTGCCCCGAGCCGGGCAGGGCCTGCGTCCTCGTCTACCAGTGCGGCGATGGGCGGGTGAACAACGGCGAGGAGTGCGACGACGGCGACTCCGCGTCGGGCGACGGCTGCACGGCGGATTGCCGGCTCGAAGAGGGCTGGATCTGCAAGCCCGGCCAGCCCTGCACCGTGAGGACCTATTGCGGTGACGGCACGGTGCAGCTCGGCGAGCAGTGCGACGACGGCGGCGGGGAAAACCCTGTCGGCGGCGACGGCTGCACCGCGCAGTGCAAGATCGAGGTCGGCTGGACGTGCCCGCCGGCGGGCGGGCGCTGCAACCCGCCGCCGCCGCCCGTGTGCGGCGACGGCAAGATCGGCGGCACCGAGGTGTGCGACGACGGGAAGCAGCCCCCGGCGAGCGGCGACGGCTGCAGCGCCGACTGCCAGACGATCGAGGACGGGTGGGATTGCTCGCGCGTCGGGTTCCCCTGCAAGACCGTCTGCGGAGACGGGTTCAAGAACGGCGCCGAGCAGTGCGACGACGGCAATCCCTTCTCGGACGACGGCTGCGACGAGACCTGCCGGATCGAGCCGGGAAGCGTCTGCGACAACGGAGAGCCCCAGGACTGCACGGGCTTCTCCGTCTGCGGCAACGCCATCCGCGAGGGCACCGAGGCCTGCGACGACGGCAACGGCAACTGGCGCGACGGCTGCACGCCGGACTGCAAGGGCGAGCCGAACTGCAGCGGCGGCGCGTGCATCTCGAAGTGCGGCGACGGCATGCTCCTGCCCGGCGACGCCACCGAGGCGTGCGACGACGGCAACACCGTGAGCGGCGACGGATGCTCCGCGACGTGCACGATCGAGCCGGGCTACACCTGCGCCGTTCAGCCCAGCGAGATGCGGCTGCCGATGGTCATCCGCGACTTCATCGGCTGGTATCCGGAGGGCAACACCAGCAGCTCGAACAACACCCAATGCGACGCCAACCTGACGGACGGCCTCATCGGGCACTTCGACTTCGAGATCACGGGCAACGGGCAGACCGACTACACCGTCCAGACGACGCTCGACAGCGCAGGCAAGCCCGTGAATGCGTACGGCGCCGGCCCCTTCCTGCCGACCGCGAACACCGGCTGGACCACGGGGCAATCCAACTTCCAGTGGTGGTACCGGGACAACCCGACGTACAACAGGACGCTCGTCACCACCATCGAGCTGCTCCCAAACGCCGGCAGGTACGTGTACCAGCGGAACCCGTTCTGGCCGGTGGACCGCACCCCGCCGGGCGGCGATCCCGTGCTCGACAACCTGGTCTCCGCCGGGCTGGAGCGGGCGCAGAACGACGGGCACAACTTCTACTTCACGAGCGAGGTCCGGTACTGGTTCCAGTTCACGCCGAACGGCGCCGCGGCCGACCCGGTGCTCACCTTCTTCGGTGACGACGACGTCTGGGTGTTCATCAAGAACACGCTGACCGCGGACATCGGCGGCATCCACGGGCAGCTCCAGGAGAGCGTGACCATCCTCGATAATGGCGACGCACGCGTGACCCCGTGCGGCACCGCTGCCGGCTGCACGAACCGCGGCACCACGTACGAGGTCGACCTGAACCTCGAGCCGGGCAAGGTCTACGAGATCGCGGTGTTCCAGGCCGAGCGCCACGTCACCGGGTCGAACTACCAGCTCACGCTGTCGGGCTTCAGCGCCGGCACGTCGGTGTGCACGCCGCAGTGCGGGGTCGACCCGCCGGTCGTGACGCCGGGCGAGGAGTGCGACGACGGCAGCAAGAACGGGACGGGCTACGGCCAGTGCAACAACTGCCAGCTCGGTCCGTACTGCGGCGACGGCCAGAGGAACGGCATGGAGACCTGCGACAACGGGGTCAACAACAGCACGTACGCCAACGCCTCGAACGCCTGCGCGCCGGGGTGCGTGGCCCCGCCCCGGTGCGGCGACGGCGCGGTCAACGCGCCGTACGAGGCGTGCGATCTCGGCTCCGGCAACACGGCGAACGGCTACGGCGGCTGCACGCGCGAGTGCCAGATCGGGCCGTACTGCGGCGACGGCAGGAGGAACGGCACCGAGGGGTGCGATGACGGCGTCAACGACGGCTTCTACGGCACCTGCAACCCGAACTGCACGCCGGCGCCGATGTGCGGCGACAACCGCGTCGACGCCGACTGGGGCGAGGAGTGCGACAGCACGACCGACGCGAACTGCGTGAGCTGCCAGCGCGGCGAGCACTGCGGCGACGGGACCACGCAGCGGGACCTCGGCGAGGAGTGCGACGACGGCGTCAACGACGGTGGGTACGGCCAGTGCGGGCTCTCGTGCCTCTACGGGCCGCGCTGCGGCGACGGCATCGTCCAGCCCGAGGAAGAGCGCTGCGACCTCGGCAGCGGGCAGAACACCGGCGGGTACGGCGGGTGCACCGCGACCTGCAACTACGGTCCGTACTGCGGCGACGGCATCAGGAACGGCGCCGAGGGGTGCGACGACGGCGTGAACGACGGCGCTTACGGCACCTGCAACGCGAACTGCACGGCGGCCCCGAGGTGCGGCGACAACCGCGTCGACGCCGATTGGGGCGAGGAGTGTGACAACGCGGCCGACCCGAACTGCCTGAACTGCCAGCTCCCCCCGCAATGCGGCAACGGGATCACGCAGCCGGCCCTCGGCGAGGAGTGCGATGACGGCGTCAACGACGGCGGCTACGGCCAGTGCGGCCTCGCGTGCCTCTACGGGCCGCGCTGCGGCGACGGCATCGTCCAGCCCGAGGAAGAGCGCTGCGACCTCGGCAGCGCGCAGAACACCGGCGGGTACGGCGGGTGCACCGCCTCCTGCAACTACGGTCCGTACTGCGGCGACGGCATCAGGAACGGCGCCGAGGGGTGCGACGACGGCGTGAACGACGGCGCGTACGGCACCTGCAACCCGAGCTGCACGCCGGCGCCGAGGTGCGGTGACAACCGCGTCGACACCGAGTGGGGCGAGGAGTGCGACAACGCGGCTGACCCGAACTGCGTGAGCTGCCGGCTCCCCGCGCAGTGCGGCAACGGGATCACCCAGCCGGCCCTCGGCGAGGAGTGCGACGACGGCGTCAACGACGGCGGGTACGGCCAGTGCGGCCCCGCGTGCCTCTACGGGCCGCGCTGCGGCGACGGCATCGTCCAGCCCACCGAGGAGGACTGCGATCTCGGCAGCGCGCAGAACACCGGCGGGTACGGCGGGTGCACCGCGACCTGCGACTACGGGCCGTACTGCGGCGACGGCATCAGGAACGGCGCCGAGGCGTGCGACGACGGCGTGAACGACGGCACCTACGGCACCTGCGCGCCGGCTTGCACGCCGGCGCCGAGGTGCGGCGACAACCGCGTCGACGCGGACTGGGGCGAGGAGTGCGACAGCGCGACCGACCCGAACTGCGTGAGCTGCCGGCTCGGCGCGCACTGCGGCGACGGGGTGATCCAGCCGCAGTTCGGCGAGGAGTGCGACGACGGGATCAACGACGGCGAGTACGGCAAGTGCGGGCCCTCGTGCATCTTCGGGCCGCGCTGCGGTGACGGCATCGTCCAGCCCGCGGAGGAGGACTGCGATCTCGGCGAGGGCGAGAACAGCGGCGAATACAACGGGTGCGATGCCCTCTGCCAGTACGGGCCGTACTGCGGCGACGGCCGCGTCAACGGCGCCGAGACCTGCGACGACGGCGTGAACGACGGCTTCTACGGGAGCTGCATGCCCGACTGCAGCCCGGCGGCGAAGTGCGGTGACCGCCGCGTCGACGAGGAGTGGGGCGAGCAGTGCGATCCCCCGAACGAGGCCACGGGCTGCAGCAACAACTGCCGCGTCGGCGGGCAGTGCGGCGACGGCGTGGTCCAGCCCGGCGAGCAGTGCGACGACGGCAAGAACGACGGCGGCTACGGCCAGTGCGGCCCGCGCTGCCAGCTCGGCCCGCGCTGCGGCGACGGCATCCGCAACGGCCCGGAGCAGTGCGACGACGGCGACGGAAACAACACCGGCGGCTACGGCAAGTGCGCGCCGGGCTGCGTCTACGGCCCGTACTGCGGCGACGGCAAGGTGCAGAGCGTCTACGAGGCGTGCGACGACGGCAACCGCACGGGCGGCGACGGCTGCAGCCTGACCTGCCAGTTCGACGGGTTCCCCAACTGATCGAGCGAAGGCGGGCGCGCGGGGCGAAGGCGTCGTTCGACGCCTCCCCCGCGGGCCCGCCACCCCGGCGCCGCACGGCGCGTCGCTCGGGTCGACCTCCTCCCAGATACCGCCGCTAGCTCGCGATGGCCGCCCTCGGCGGCCCGGGGCTCTGCGGTGCCTTCACCAGAACCGGCCGACGAGCCCCGCCCCGCCGAGCCCAGGCCCGAGGATCGGCGCGGCCGAGAGCTCGAGCATCGGGCCGCCCGTGCGCGCGGGCGCGGGGTCCGTGCGCGCGGGCAGCGGCGGCGGGTTCGGCGTGTCGAACGCGTAGAACACGAAGCCGCCGAGGGCGAACGCCGCGGCCGTGCCGAACAGGCCGACGGTCGCGTTCGCGAGCTCGTCGCGCGTGTCGAGGTGATCCCGGTAGTCGCCCAGCTCCTTTTCCGAGATCCCCTGCTCCGCGCGCTTCTCGGCGATCTCGCGCGCCTGGTCCTCTTCCTCGAGGCCCGAGGCCAGCGTCAGCACGCCGGCGCCGGCGGACAGGATCCCCACCGCGACGAGGCCATAGGACATCTTCCGCTGGAAGGAGCTCGTGAGGCCCACCTCGATGACGAGGCGCTCGCCGCGGCGAAGCGACAGCTCGCGAGAGAACGGCCTGTGGCCGTTCTTCGTGGCGACGAAGAACCGCTTGCCCGGGGCGACCTGGAGGAGCGGCAGCGGCGTCGTGCCGACGAAGCGCCCGTCCAGAGTGACCTGCGCGCCGACGGGGGCCTTCACCTGGAGGAGCGCCGGCCGCTCGCGCAGCTCCCGGTCGATCCCGAGGATGTCCCCCTCGATCGCGACCACCTCGCGCAGCTCGTCGATGTGGCCGTCGGCCGTGATCTTGATCCGGTGCTTGCCCGGCTGCACCTCGGCCATCAGCGGCACGTCGGCCAGCGCGCCGCCGTCGATGGATACGCGAGCCCCCGCGGTCGGCGAGGTGACGTTGATGCGGGTCCGCGGCCTGACGTCGGGCGGCGCCGCCTCGGGCGCGGCGGGCGACGACGGAGCGCTCGCCTCGAGGCGCGCGGCGATCACCCCGAGCTCGCTCAGGGCCTCGGTCGCGTCCGCGCGGCGCCCGCCCTGCGGGACCTGCTCCAGATAGCGCCGGTAGTTCGCGACGGCGGCCCGCAGCGCCTCGGGGTTCTGCTCGACCACGTACAGGCGCCGGTAGGCCTGGGCCAGCGAGAACAGGAGGGCAGGGCGCGGCGCCTTCCTGTACGCCGCCTCGAACGACTGCACCGCATCGCGGTACCGTGTCGCGGCGTAGGCCTGGGCGCCGGCGTTGTAGAGCGCCTTCGCCTGCTCGATGTCCTCCTCCGCCGAGGCCGCGCTCGGCGCGAGCGCGGTCGCCGCGAAGGCCATGAGCACGACGCACAGCGAGGTCTTCATCGGCGGTTCGGGACTCCTTCGTGGACGCGGAGCGCGCCGTCGCTGAGCACCGCGAGATCGTCGACCCCATCGCCGAGGACGTCGCACGTCGCGATCGCGGAGCCGCCGGGGATGCCGTCCAGCTTGCGGAGCTGGTGCTGGCCGAGATCATGGCAGCCCGCCGCGCCGTCGCCGCACACGTCGAGCGCGTAGGCCGCGCTGCGCGTGAGCACGACGAGCGACCTTCCCATCCCGTCGTCGACGCGGGCGAAGTCGGCGCTGGTGACCTCGCTCGCCAGGTCCTCGAGGCTGGGGTCGGGTACCTCGAGCTCGATCGGCGCGTCGAGCGCACCCTCGCCCGTGTTCCAGAAGACGGCAAGCCGGCTCGCCGTGATCGTTCGCGTCCCTGGCGCCAGCTCGTACGCGACGCCCACGACGTCCGCGTGGCCATCGCCGTCCATGTCGCCGGCGCGGAGCCCCCCGTACAGCGTGTGAGGCGCGGGCGAGAAGGCCGCCTCCGGCGCCTCGAAGGCGCCGCTCGCGCCACGGCGCACGAGGGTGACCGCGCCGGCCAGGGCCGGCGTCCCCGGCTCCGCTGCCGCATCTTCCTCCTCGACCTCGATCGGCAGCGAGAGGACGAGCTCATCGGTTCCATCGCCGTCGAGATCGACGGCGACCCCATCCAGCGCCCACGCGGGCTCCCGGGAGGGAACGAGCTCCGCGGGGAGCGAGACGCGGTGCTTGGCCTTGTCGACCATGGCGATGGCGCCCGAGTCGACCGCCGGCAAGAGCCAGAGCTCGGCCGAGCCCCGGGAGGAGCCAGGGCTCGGAGGAGCGATCGTCAGCGAGGCGACCTCCGCCCGATCGCCCCCGAAACGGCCGGCGATGCTCCTCACGGCGCGCAGCTCGCCTGCCTGCCGCACGTCGCCCGAGCCGACGAGCGGCAACGGCGGCAGCAGCGACCGCGAGCTGCTGCCCTCGATGAGGCTGAACGCGACGTCGCCGCCGTGCGAGAAGAGCACGCTGATGTCGTCCACGGCGTCGTCCGGCTCTGGAAGCCGCACCGCCGCGATGTCGAGGAGCCCCTCGAAGGCGCCGAGCCGCACCGGCGGCTCCGGCGCCTTCATGTACCGGCCGAAGCAGACGGCCAGCGTCGGGTGCTCCGCGCTCGACAGCGAGCTCCCGGCGCTCTCGGCGAACGAGAGGTCCGGCAGGAGATCGCCGTCGAAGTCGCCCACGACGAAGCTCGAGACGTTGCCCAGCGTCGGGATCTTGAGCTCGTTGAGCTTGAAATCGGAGGCCTGCGCGCCGGGGACGCCGTTGAAGAACGTCAGATCCGTCGCGTCGGCGGAGCCGACGACGACGTCGGGCGCGCCGTTGCCGGTCAGGTCTGCGATCACCGCGCTGGTCCAGCGCCGGCCGTTCGCCGGCGCGAGCCGGTCGAACTCGACCTGGTAGGGAGGAGACGGCCGGGCGTTTCCGAGCCTCACGGCGTCGGGGTCCACGATGTCGATCACCCCGTCGCCGTTGAGATCGCCGATCGCGACGGGGGCCCCGAAGCCGGGCAAGCGCCCGGCGCTCATGTCGCCCGCCGGGTACGAGAGATCGCCGTACGGCGCCATGCCGCCGAACGCGCCGCCGCCTGCGCCCTCCGCGACGTCGAGCTCGTAGCAAGGCGCGTCCGCGGGCAAGCGGGGGTCAGGCTGCGCGCACGTGGCGCCCACGAGCAGATCGAGGACGCCGTCGCCGCTCACGTCCCGGAGGAACGCCGCGCCCGCGATCCGCGCGCCCGCCGGGAGCTCCACCGCGGTGTGCGCGCCGTCGTCCGGCGAGTAGATGTGCACGGCCGAGTCGTCCGCGAGGGCGACGACCACCTCGTGGAGCGGGCCGCCACCGAGCTCCGCGCTCGCGAGCGGACCGGCGACGTCGCGCAGCCCGCGCTGCCGATCGATGAACGACAGCCGGCCGCTCTCCGCCCCCTGCACGACGGCGATGACATCCTCCGGCGCCGCCCCACGCGTGTCGGTCCCGACGACCAGGGCGACCCACGTCTGTCCGTCCTCGCGCGTGCTGCCGACGGGCAAGAGCCGCGCGCCGCGGAGGGTCGTCGTCTCGGACGCCGCGCCGAGCAGCGAGCCCAGGCGAAACACCGACGCGAGCACGGGGACCGGCGCGAACGTGCGGCCCGGCTCGCCGCTCAGGATCGCCACGCCAGGCCCCACGCTGAGCGCGATGTCCGTCGTCTCGTCGTCGGTGAGGCGCGCGAGCGCGGGCGTGTCCCCTGCCGAGGGGATCGACACCTGGGTCCCCACCGTGCTGTTCGCATCGAAATAGAGCGCCTCGAGGCTCGTCGAGCCGACGCCCACGAGGTCGCCGCGGCCGTCGCCGTCGAGATCACCCGTGATCAGCCGCTGCGCGCCGAGCGGCAGCGCGGCGCCGAGCGGCTTGAAATTGCCCGTGGAGACGCGGCACACGCCGTCGACCCCGCAGCCCCACCCGCTCGGGCACATGAGGTCCACGTCGTTGCACACGAAGCGGCACTCGTTCTCGCTTCCGCGCGGGTTGCACCAGGTCGTCGAGGTCGCGCCCTGCGCATCCTGCGTCTTCACCTCGCAGGGCTCGCGCGCCTCGAAGCAGTCGCAGTCCTCGTTGCGCGACGGCTCGATGACGCCGTTGCCGCACACGCCCGGGGAGATCTCGCCGAGCTCCACGCACCCGGCGGAGCCGGCGGCCGCGACGAGCAGCGCCGCGGCCCCCCCGATCGCGCGCACGTATCGCCTGAAGCCGGGCCGCGCGCGCATGCTCACTGGAACGGGTTTTCCAGGTCGCCCTTCCTGACGGCGCCCCTCGCGGTCGGCGCCGCCCTCTTCAACGACACGGCGATCGCGCCGTCCGCTTCGGCCGGGACCTCCTGCGCCTGCTCCTGGTACCCGGGCGCCTTGAAGGTGAGCGTCACGGCGCGCCCGCGCGGCAGGCGCAGCGGCCCCGGCGCCTTGCCGACGAGCTTGCCCTCGCTCCACACCTCGAGCTCCTTCGGCGTCGCCTGGATCCGGAGCTCGACGTCGGGCGGCGCCGCGTCGGCGCTCGCCGCGGCTGCGGCGGTCGCCTCCAGCGGCGGAGACGGCGCGTCCGACTCCGGCGTGGCAGCGGCGACGGCGGAAGCCGACAGGACCGGCGCGACCAGCGCGGCCTCCGTCCTCGGCATCGCCGCGGCCGACGCGGGCGCGCTCGGGGCGTCGGCCCCCGGCTCGCTGTGCCCGAGGTGCAGCGTGAGCGCCGCGGCCGCGCCGACGCCGAGGACGGCGACCGCCGTGAGCGCCGCCCTCCGCCGCGACGCCGTGGCCGGCGTGCTCTCCAGGTTGCTCGGCAGCGATCCCTGCAGCAACGTCTCGTTCCCGTGCAGCCCCGAGCTCGCTTCCGCGGCGGGGCCGCGCTGCGTCGGCGCGAGCCCAGCGTCCAGCGCCTCCACGGCGGCGCCGCGCGCGCGGCGCCGCGCGGCGGCCTCGCCGGCGCCTCGCCCGACGGCGGCGTCGCTCGCCCGCAGAAGGCCACCGGGCAGCTCGTACCCCGCGCCGCGCGCGGCCTCCACGAGCGCCGCGGTCGCCTCGAGCAGCGACGCCGGGCGGCTCGCGGGCTCCTTCTCGAGCATCCGCAGGAGCGGCGCGTCGAGCGCCGGCGAGAGGTGCGTCGCCACGGTCGACACAGGGGGCGCCGCCTCCGACGTGTGCTTGATCAGGAGGTCGAACGCGTTCTCGCCGTCGAACGGCGGCGCGCCGGCGAGCAGCTCGTGCGCGAGGATCCCGAACGAGTAGATGTCCGTCCGGTGATCGACGTTCTTGCCGCGGCACTGCTCGGGGGACATGTAGAGCGGCGTCCCGATCAGGTGCCCCGTCCGCGTCTTGTGCACGGCGCTCGAGGACTCGCCGAGCAGCTTGGCGATGCCGAAGTCGAGCAGCTTCGGGAAGATCGCGCCGTCCTCGTCGAAGACCAGGAACACGTTCTCGGGCTTGAGGTCACGGTGCGCGATGCCCGCCGCGTGCGCTGCGTCGAGCGCGCGCGCGATCTTGACGAGGATGGGCAGCGCCTCGGCGGGCGGGAGGCGCCCGCGCTTGCGGCGGTAGGCGTCGAGGGTCATCCCCTCGAGCAGCTCCATCACGTAGTAGTGCCGGCCGTCCTCGAGGGCGCCGAACGAGAAGATGTCGATGATGTTGCGGTGCCTGATCTGGTTCACGGCCCGCGCCTCCGCGACGAAGCGGGAGACGAGCTGCGGGTTCGCGGAGCACTGGCGGCTCAGGACCTTGATGGCCGCCGCCTTGCCGATGACGGGGTGGATCGCGCGGTAGACCGTGCCGAAGCCCCCTGCCCCGATCTTGGCCTCGACGCGGTACTCGCCGACCGGCGTTCCCGGCGCGAGCTCCGGATCGGCGCCGGGCGGCGCGGGCTCCGCCGCGAGCGTCTCGGCGTTCGTCGCGCAGGCAGCAACGCCGTCCGCATGCTCGGTTCGGCACGTAGGGCATGTCGACATGAGGAAACCACGGAGAGCGTACACGGGGAGCCTGGCGCAGCCCAGAGCCCCCGAGCGTCGCAAACCGGCGAGCGCTCTGTGCTCCGGCCTCCGGCGGGCGGGCGCAGCGTGAAGCGTCCCTTCGGCGCCGCGTCGAGGCCCGTCCTCGCCGCCCCGCGCGGCGCGAGGCGCGCGCCGGAGGTTTGACCACCTCGCTGCGCCGAGCAGGAGAGCCTCTGGCATTGTCTCACATGGGGTGTTGCCCTACAGGGCCCCGCGAGCCATGCATGCCGTGCGGCGCGATCGATGGAGGCACGGGCCCTCGTGCTGCTGAAGCTCGCGCTGGTGGGCGCGTCGGTGCTGCTCTCCTCGCTGGCGGCGCGCCGCTTCGGCCACGCGGTGGGCGGCACGCTCGCCGGGCTGCCGATGATCGTGGGACCGATCATGGGCTTCGTGCTCCTGCAGGAGACGCCCGCCCACGCGGGCGCGATCGCGCTCGCGACGCTGGTGTGCCTCCCGGCCACGATCGTTCATGTGCTCACCTTCGCCTGGTGTGCGCGGTGGGGGCGGCGCTGGGGTGTGGCGCTGCTCGCGGCCAACGCGGCCTTCCTGTCGGTGGGGGCGGCGCTGCTCGCGCTGCGGTTGCCCCCGCCGCTGGCGTGCGCCGCGGCGCTTTTGTCGCCTGCCATGGGCGCGCTCGCCTTGCCGCGCCTGCGCGAGCCGCCCGCGGCGGTGACCATTCCGCGCGTAGAGCTCGCCTGCCGGGTGGTCGCGGCAATGGCCATGGCCTGGTGCATCGTGCGCAGCGCTGGCGCCGCGCCGGCGGGCTTCAGCGGCCTGCTGCTCGCGATCCCGATCACCGGCAACGTCCTGCCGTGCTTCACCCTGCCCCGGCACGGCGCGGTCGCCACGGTGGCCCTTCTCGCGGGCTTCGTGCGCGGCCTGCTCGGCTTCGCCTCGTTCTTCGCGGCGCTCTACGTGGGGCTCGCGTGGTTGTCCCCGGCGGCCGCCTATGTCCTCGCGTGGCTGTGCGCGCTGCTCGCGGCGCTGGCGCTGCGCAGGGCGAATGCGTCCCCCAGGCCTACGCGCGATTGCCCCCCGACGCGCCAGGAACGGCGGAGGACGGCCTCAGCATGGTTATGGCCGACACGACGTTCTTGAGCAGCGGCCTTGTCTCGTGGTCCGCTCAGGACGCCTTCGTCCCCTGCTCTCTTCCAGCAGTCGGCGCAGGGGCCTGCACCGGGATCCGCCTCGGCTGCGTCTCCGGCGTCTTGGGCACGGTGACGGTCAGGACCCCGTCCTTCAGAGCAGCCGTCGCCCTCTCGGCGTCGACGCCCGCAGGCAAGGTGAAGCTCCGGCTGAAGCTGCCATAGGAGCGCTCGCACGAGAAATACGTCTCCTTCTCCTCGCGTCTCTCCTCCTCGCGCTTCCCGCTCACGGTGAGGCGGTTGCCGGTGAACGACACGTCGACGTCCTTCTCCTGCATGCCCGGCAGGTCCGCCTTGAAGACGTAGGCGTTCCCGCTCTCCTTCACATCGAAGTCGGGAGCGTACAGGACCTCGCGCGCCGATCGCGAGAACATCGGCACCATCTCGCGGAAAGGATCCCACTCCAGCATGGCCCGCATGAGGCTCCAGGGGTGCGCGTCCGACGTGGCTCCCGTCGGAGCCGGCTTGTTCTCCTGGCGACGAATGATGTTCATGACAGCCTCCTTCCGGTGCACCACGCTGCACTCGCCTCGCCCTCTAGCGCGACAAACGGGTTGAGAGGTGCCTAAATTCAATGGGTTGCGAGGCCCGACCGATCTGCCGGGAAGCAAGCTCCAAGGGCCAGGAATACGGGAGAGCGACAAACCGCAAGGGGCGCAAGGGACCAGAGACGAGATATTTTCTTGCCTTCCCCTTGCGCCCCTTGCGGTTTCTCTTGCCTTCTGTTGATTTCCTCGGGACTCCAACGTGATCGGCGCCCTATAATGTCACGGCGGTATCGGGAATCGAGGCGCCGTCCAGCGGACGAGCATGGCCTGACGGCAGTTGTAGAGTCATTGCCTCTCATGTAATCTCGCGCCCGGAGCCGAGGCCGCATGGAACAGCACGAGCCCAAATCCAGGGTGCTGGTCGTCGATGACAACGAGCAGAACCGCGCTCTGGCCCAGGCCACGCTCGAGGACGATGGCTACGAGGTCGTGCTCGCCGTCACGGGCGAGGAGGGAATCGAGCAATTCCAGCGCCACAAGCCCGATTGCGTGCTGCTCGACGTGCGGATGCCGGGGATGGACGGGTTCGCCGTGTGCGCACGGATCCGCAGCCTGCCCGAGGGCGCGAGCACGCCGATCGTTTTCTTGACGGCGCTCCGCGACGTCGACACGTTCGACAGCGCGCTGCGCGCCGGCGGCGACGACTTCCTGACGAAGCCGGTCCGCCCGTCGGAGCTGCTCGTGCGCGTGCAGACCGCCCTGCGGCTGCGCCGGCTCGGCGCGGAGCTGCGCGACCACGTCGAGCTCGTCCGTCAGCAGCGGGACGCGCTGATGCGCCTCCAGCTCCAGAAGGAGCGGCTCACGGCGTTCGTCGTGCACGATCTGAAGAACCCGGTGAGCAGCATGGACCTGCACGCCCAGTTCCTGCTCCGGGATCGCGCGCTCCCGGAGCAGGCGCGCGACTCGGCGCGACACATCCGCGACCAGGCGCGCGCCCTGCTGCGGCTCATCTACAACCTGCTCGACATCAGCAAGAGCGAGGAAGGGATGCTCACCCCCGAGCGAGCGAGCGTCGATCTCCGCGCGCTCGTCCTCGAGACGTTCGCCGCGCTCGACCTGCGCGCGAGCTCCCGGTCGCTCTCGCTGCGCGAGGCCGTCGAGGTGCCCAGCGTCCAGGCCGATCCGGACCTGCTCCGCCGCACGCTCGAGAACCTCCTCGAGAACGCGATCGTCCACGCCCCGGCCAGGACGGCGGTGACCGTGAGCGCCGTGAAGCGCGGCGCTGACGTGGAGATCCGGGTGGCGGACGCGGGGCCGGGCATCCCCGCCGAGATGCGCGCGCAGGTGTTCGATCGCTTCGTCCAGCTCGGAGGCGACGCTCCGGCCCTCCACCGGGCCGGCCGCGGCCTGGGGCTCGCGTTCTGCAAGATGGCCGTCGAGGCGCACGGCGGCGACATCCGGATCGAGGACAACGCCCCTGGCGCCGTGTTCTGTGTGAGGCTCCCCGATGACACATGAGATCTCCTCCGTCGAACGCCTGTCAGCACCCGAGCAGGCGCCCCATGGGCCTGGCGCTCGCCAGCTCGACGACAGCACGTTCCGCATGCTCATCGACGCGGCGCCCGACGCCATGGTGGTCGTCGACGAGCACGGACGTATCGTGTTCGTCAACCTCCAGACCGAGCGGATGTTCGGTTACACACGCGGCGGGCTCATCGGGCAGGCGATCGAGATCCTGCTCCCGGAGCGATTCCAGCGGTCTCATGTCGCGAACCGCTCGGCGTTCATCGCCGCGCCCAGGGCGCGCCCCATGGGGTCGGGGCTGGAGCTGTTCGGCCGCCGGAGGGACGGCAGCGAGTTCCCGGTCGAGATCAGCCTCAGCCCGCTGGAGACCGAGGGGGGCACGCTCTTCTCGAGCGCCATCCGCGACATCAGCGACCGCAAGCGCCTGGAGGCCGTGGCGCAACGCACGAGCGACCTCCTGCGGAGCGCGGTGGAGAGCATCCAGGGCGCGTTCGCCGTGTTCGACGCGCAGGATCGGCTCGCGCTCTGCAACAGCGTGTACCGGCACTGGCTCGGCGCGCGGGTGAACGGCCCCATGGTCGGGCGGAGCTATGACGAGATCCTCGGCGAGAGCCTCGCCGCGGGGCTGTTCGCCCTCGGCGGCGAGCCTGCGGCCGCGTTCCGCGAAAGGATGCTCGCCTACCACGCGGAGCCGAATGGCACGCTGGATCTCTGCACGAGCGACGGGCGCAGCCTGCGCGCGACCGAGCGCCGCACGGCCGAGGGCGGGACGGTATGCACCCTCTGGGACATGACCGGCGACGTGCATCGCGAGGAGGAGCTGCGCAAGGCGCGGGGCATCGCCGAGGCCGCGAGCTCCGCGAAGAGCGAGTTCCTCGCCTCGATGAGCCACGAGCTCCGCACGCCGCTCAACGCGATCCTCGGCTTCGCGCAGCTCTTGCACCGCGACAGGAAGACGCCGCTCACCGATCGCCAGAAGGAGCGGATAGAGCACGTCCTCAAGGGCGGCGAGCACCTGCTCAAGCTCATCGACGACATCCTGGATCTCTCGCGCATCGAGGCGGGCCGCGTCACGGTGTCGATCGAGCCGGTGAACGTCCCCGAGGTGCTGGCCGAGGTGAAGACGACGCTCGACCCGATGGCCCAGCGCGCCGGGATCGAGATCGCGCTCGCGCCCCTCCCCGCGGAGCTCCCGAAGATCACGGCGGATCGCACGCGCTTCGCGCAGATCCTCATGAACTACGGCTCGAACGCGATCAAGTACGGCCGCAGGGGGGGCCGCGCCACGATCGCGGTGTCGATGCCCGAGGACGGGGTCGTGAAGATCTGCGTGATCGACAACGGCATCGGCATCCCCCAGGAGCAGCACGCGAAGATCTTCCAGCCCTTCCAGCGCGCCGGCCAGGAGACGGGGCCGATCGAGGGGACCGGGATCGGCCTCGCCATCACGAAGCGGCTCGCGGAGCTCATGGGCGGCGGCGTCGGCTTCGCCAGCATACCGGGCGAAGGGTCCGAGTTCTGGATCGAGCTCCCGGCGCACCAGGAGCCGCCGGCGGTCGCCGCCCCGGCGCAGGCGGATGCGCGCCTGGAGGCGTCGCCGCTCGCCGCGCCCGGCGGCGTCCGCCATTCGGTCCTGTACGTCGAAGACAACCCGTCGAACATCGCGTTCATGGAGGAGCTCATCTCCGAGTTCGAGCGCGTCCACCTGATCACCGCGCCGAACGCCGAGATCGGCATCGAGCTCGCGCGCTCGCGGCAGCCCGAGGTCGTCATCATGGATATCAACCTCCCCGGGATGAGCGGCTACGAGGCCATGCGCAAGCTCGAGGAGTGGCCGGAGACGCGCGACATCCCCGTGATCGCGCTCAGCGCGGCGGCGATGGCCCGGGATACCCGCCGCGCCGAGCAGGCCGGGTTCTATCGGTACCTGACCAAGCCGGTGAGGGTCGACGAGCTGACCACCGTCCTCGAGGAGCTCCTCGTCCGACCGTAGCGCGCCGAGGCGCGCTCACGCCATGCGCCCGGACGCGCCGCTCTGCGACGAATGCGCGGTAGGCAGGATCCGCAGCGAAGAGGGCTCCACATGATCGACGACACGGTATTCAAGGGCGGCGTGAACACCGTGCGCCGGCGCGGCGACAGGGTGCACCGGCCCGCGACGTCGGCGGCGCCTGCCATCCACCGGTTGCTGCGGCACCTCCGGGCGGCGGGCTTCAACGCGGCGCCGGAGCCGCTCGGATACGACGACGAGGGGAACGAGGTGCTGTCGTACCTCGATGGCGACGTGCACAACCCGCTCCCGGCCGAGCTGCGCACTCCCGAGCTCCTGACGTCCGCCGCTACCCTGCTGCGACGCTTCCACGACGCGAGCGCGACGTTCGTCCCGGGGCCGGACGATCGGTGGCAGCTCCCGCCCCGCTCGCCGACCGAGGTGATCTGTCACGGCGACCTCGCGCCCTACAACTGTGTCGTCCGCGGCCGCCGGGTCGTCGGCTTCATCGATTTCGATACCGCTCATCCGGGCCCGCGCCTCTGGGACGTGGCGTACGCGGTCTACCGTTTCGCGCCGCTACACGCGCCGAGCAACCCGGACAGCGCCGGCAGCCCCGAGGACCAGGCGCGGCACGCAGCGCAGTTCTGCCGCGCCTATGGCCTCGCGCCAGGGCCCCTGTTGCTCGACACCGTGGCCGACCGGCTCGCGGCGCTGCTCGCGTCCATGCGCGCGCGGGCTGCGGCCGGCGACGTCGCATCCCAGGCGCACATCGCGGCCGGGCACCCTGCGCTGTACGAAGACGACATCCGCAACCTGCGGGCGCAGCGTGATCGGCTGCTGCGGGCGTTCACCCCGTGAGGGGCCGACGCACCCGCCGGCCTTCGAGGGACCCGAGGGAGCCGGGCGCGAAGGCCAGGCCATTGCGCTGCTTCACGGGCAGCGTATGCTGCCGCCGTCGGCGCCCACCTGGCCGTGGCGGGCTGGGGCGATCGGTCTCCTTCCAAGAGATCAGAAGCCGTCGTCCTCCCAGGCCCGTACTGCATATCGCCAGCGTGTAGGCGCCGGCGCTCTCTCCGCGCCCGCGTCCCCGTCGAGATCCCATCCTCTCGTCCCCTCCCCTGCCACCGGCCATGAGCAAGACGAAGACAGAGGTCATCATCCAGCAGTCGTTCGTCGGCCTCCTCTACGAGGACGGCGCCTTCAAGGCCGTGCTGCCCCCCGGCAAGGCGCAGCTCAAGCGCGGGTGGTTCGACGACGTCGTCCGCACGGTGACGCTCGTCGACATGCGCGAGCGCTCGTTGACCATCAAGGGGCAGGAGATCCTCACCGCCGACAAGGTCGCGATCCGGGTGAGCCTCCTCGTGTACTTCAAGATCACCGACGCCCCCGCGGCGGTCCACAACGTCGCCTCCTACGAGGAGCGCATCTACGAGGACGTGCAGCTCGCCGCGCGGCGCTTCCTCGCGAGCCGGAGCCTGGAGGCGATCCTCAGCGACCGGAACGAGATCTCGGACGCCGTGCGCGACGACGTGAAGGGCACCGCCGCCCGCTACGGCGTGGAGATCGTCCGCGCCGACGTGAAGGACCTCGTCTTCCCCGGCAACCTCCGCGAGATCATGAATCAGGTGCTCGAGACCGAGCGGCGCGCCGAGGCCAAGGTGATCCAGGCGCGCAAGGACGCCGAGGCGCTCCATATCCAGGCCGAGGCGGAGAACGAGCGCGCGCGCCAGAAGATCGAGGCGACGACGCAGCAGACGCGCCTCATGGCCGAGGCGGAGAAGGAGCGGCTACAGCTCAAGCTGACCGCTCAGATCGAGGAGGCGCGGGCGGTCGCCGACAACCCCGCGCTGCTCAAGCTGCGGGAGCTCGAGGCGCTCGGGGAGATGGCGAAGGCCGGAGGGAAGTTCGTGGTCGGGCTCAAGCCCGAGGGGATGCTCGGCGACGGCGGCGAGCGGAAGTCCTAGCCACCGTCGACCCCCGACGGGCCATCGAGCGACCCGAGAGCGCGGCGGGCCACCGCCCGCACGGCGGCGTCTGGATCGCGCTCGGCGAGCCACACGAAGCGCTCCTCCGCCCGCGCCATCTCGCTTCCCCTCGCGCCCGGGCGCATCGCGACGAGCGCCCGGATCGCGGCGCGCCGCACGCCGCCCTGCTCGTGTCGGAGCAGCTTGGTCAGGGGACGCACGGCCTCGCGCGCGGCGCTCGAGGCCGCCCGCGAGAGCCCGCGCGCGGCCGCCTCGACCACGGGCGCATACGGATGCTCGAGCGCCTCGAGCAGCGCCGCGCGGTGGTGAATCGCGCTCTCCGGATGTCGCGCGAGGAGCTCCGCCGCGCTCAGGGCGATCCTGCGGGACGCCGGCGCGAAGAGCGCCGCCACGACGTCGGCCGGCACGCTCCTCCCCGCCTGCGGGCCCAGCCGGCGCAGCGCATCGAGCACGCTGACCCTGGCGAGGATCTGCTCGTGCCGCACGGACGAGGCCGAGCAGCACATGGGCGAGCACCGCTCCCCGAGCGGCTCACGCAGCGTCTCGACGAGCACCGGCACCGCGGCGGCGGCGCGGCGGCCCATCCTGCCGAGCGTGCCCGCCACGTGTCCGCGCAGATGCGCGACGTCCAGACGTGCATAGAGCTTCTCGTCGTACCCCTCGGCAGGACGTCGCAGGGCGAGAACCCGCACCAGAAGATCGGCCGAGAGCTCGGCGGGCACCGGACCGCGGCGGAGCGGCATGAGCGCTCTGGCCGACGCCTGCCAGAGCGCGCGACGCTGCGGCTCCCGGAGGAGCGCCTCGAGGACATCCGCCGGTCGCCGGCGATCGGCCGTGCTCATCTCCTGACCTCGCGCAGCGCCTGCTCGAATCCCATCCTGCGAAGCCCCTCGCCCGGACCGGCCCCTCGAAACACGAGGCCGGCCGACAGGGACGGTATCTTAACACACGCGGTGAAGGTCACGTTCAGGGCGGTCGAGAGGCGAGCGCATATCGCACCTTCCTCTCCTCGGCGCGTCGACCACACCACGTTGTCATCCAGGCTCAGCCCGCTCGCCGGCGGTCGTTCCGATCTGCGACGAGGCCAATTTCGCTCGACGAGACCGCGCTCGATCGGCGTAGCGTGGCTGTATGACCCAAAGGCGCGATCATGCCCTCTCCTGCACGACGCTCTTGCTCATCGCGTGTGGACTGGCCGGCTGCGGCAAGGCCTCCACGCCGCCCGCGGCCGCCCCCGAGCCGCTCGCACCTCTCACGTTCCGGCGATCGGCGGACGACATCATCCTCGCGGCGAAGCTGCCGCCCGAGACCGCGCCCCGCGCATCGCTCGAGATCCACCGCCTCGACGCGTACGCCGCGTGCAACGCGGCGCAGGTGCGCCTCTCCGCCAGCGTGAGCGCGCGCGCGGACGCGGGGCCGAGCGCGCTCACGCTGTCGAGCCTCGTCATCGGCGGCCTGGGGCTCGCGGGCGGCATCGCCACCACCGCGCTCGCCGCGGGCATCGAGGCCCCGCCGATCCCGGCGGGCACGCCGTCGGTCCCGGACGCGGAGCCGCCGGACGTGGAGGGCAAGACGGGCGTGATCGTCGCGGGCGTTGTCACGGGCGTCGTCGTCGTGGGGGCGGTCGTCGGGACGCTCCTGCTCGTCGGCGGCGACGACGACGATGAGGATCGCAAGCACAAGCTCGATCTCGGCGCCGGCGGCGCGGGGGGCCTCCGCGACGCCATCCGCGCCTTCGAGGCCGCGTGCCCGGACGAGCCGCCCGAGGACGCCCTCGCCGCGTGCATCGACAGGGCGCGCGCCCTCCGCAAGACCTGCGCAGCCCGGTGAGGCGGGCTCTGCCGGCGGCTCAGCGCGCGAGCACGTCGAGGAAGCGCTCCTCGTGGAACCCGACCGAGATCCGCGTGTTCGTGCCCTCCATGGCGCGCGCCCCCCATTCGCCCTTCTCGCGGTAGATCTCGACCTCGACGAAGTCGCAGACGCGCTCGTCGAGCGCGCAGGCGGCCGCCACGAGATCGTGCATCGCCTTGCCCACGCCCTTGTCCGCCAGGTACCGATCGAGCGCGTCGATCATCCTCGTCAGGCCGCTCCGCGGCGATCGCCCGGAGACCCGGCGGCTCAGCGCCTCGCGCAGGACCTCGGTGTAGACGACCCCGTGACATACGTTCTTCGACACGAACCTCCGCGCTCCGATCTGCGGTGAGGCGAGCAGCGCGAGCGTCTCCCGGGGCGCGCCGCCGGGGTTGAAGCTCGGGCAGGTGAGGCGCCCGCGGAACTTCTCGAGCGGCTCGGCGACCAGGTTGTCGCCCGCGAAGCCGCCTTGCTGGACCCAGCGAGCGAGCCGGAGCCCGGGGACATCCTTGAACGCCTTGCCGATGTTCTTGGGCGCGGCCCCGACGAGCACCGTGGCGTCCGGCTCGCGGAGCAGCTCGGCGAGCAGCGCGGGTCCGCCCGCGACCTCGCCGACCGGGTGCTCCAGGATGCCGGGGCCGTAACACGCCTGGTGGAAGCCGGAGACCCGCGCCTTCTTGCCCTCGCTCGTCGCCCACCACGCGGGGCCGTGCAGCGCGCCGATCGGGACCTCCGCCCGCCCGCAGCGATCCAGCCCCCAGCGGACCAGCCGGCACTGATCCTCCGAGCCGGGCGTCACGAGCACGCCGAGCAGCTCGACGTCGGGGTGATCGGCGAGCCAGAGCAGCGTCATGAAGTCATCCGGGTCCGCGGTCTCCATCTCGAAGATCATGCGCTTCACGCCGCACCTCCATGCCATCGCGCTGTAGAGCAAAATTGAATAGACTCGATCCGAGCGGGCAGCCGGAGAGACGACCGGCCGCCCGACGGAGCCAGCGATCGACGCGCGCTGCTGCGCGCGGCCAGGCCGCACGACCCCGAGGAGCGAATGAAGCGCATACACCTGTTCGAGCTAGAGGATTTCAGCTGGTTTCCCGGGTGGCTACGGGCCTGCATGACACGCCTCATCGTGGTCATGCACAGAGCGCTGGGCACGCGCGAGGCGCTGGTCGAGCTGATCGCCAGAGCATTGAAGGAGTCGAACACATCGAACATCATCGACCTCTGCTCCGGGAGCGGCGGGCCGATGATCGACGTCGTGCGGACCCTGCGCGAGAAGCCCGGGTTCGAGGGCATCCAACTGACGCTCACGGACCTGTACCCGAGCATGGAGGCGGCGGAGCTCATCAACAACCAGGAAGGGAGCAACGTATCCTACCAGACGAGCCCGGTGGACGCCACGAAGATCGACGGCGAGATAGCTGGCCTCAAAGGCCTCAGAACAATGGTCAGCAGCTTTCATCACATGAGGCCGGACGGCGCGAGGAAGATCCTGGAGTCGGCCCAGAGGAGCAAACAGCCCATCTGTATCTTCGAGATCAGCGACAACAGTCATCCGCTGTTCCTCGGGTGGCTCGCCCTCCCGATCAACTTCGTGATGTGCCTCCTCATCACGCCCCTGGCGAGGCCCATGACCCTGCGGCAGCTCGTCTTCACCTATATCGTTCCGATCATCCCGCTGTGCTTCGCATGGGACGGAGCGGTCTCGAACGCGAGGACCTACACGCTCGATGACCTCGATGAGCTGTTGAGCGGGCTCCGGAACGAAGATTACAGATGGGAGAAGGGAGTGATCGGCGGGAGAGCGAAGAAGCTCTATCTGCTCGGCATTCCTACCCGCGACGCCGGCGCCGGCGCCGGCGGCTGAGCCGCTCCGACGCGGACGAACCGGTACGTACCGGTCGTACAGATCGCCGGAGATCGCGCGGCGAGCGTCGCCCGAGGCGGTATGTCCCCCTCGTGCGTTCCGACGATTGGAGTAAGGCCATGCCTTCGTGCGCGTCGCGGATTGCGCCCTACTATTCGTGTGCGGTCATCGATCTACCTTGTCATGCGCAATCCCGGTATGCCTGTCCGGTTGCGGAGGGGAATACGATGGCTGACGCAAACGGAGCACTGAGCTCGCTGGATGACTTTATCGCACACTCCACGGAGATGCTGTTCGTCGCCGGAGGCGACGGCGCGCTGCTGCGATGGAGCGACGCGCTGGGCCAGACGATCGGGCCCGCGCTCGCGCAAGGAACCCCGTTGACCGAGCTCTTCCACCCGGAGGACCGCAGCGCGCTCACCACAAGGTGGGAGCAAGTACGCGAGAGCACGGCCCCCATTCACGTCCACGGCCGCGTCATGAGCGCGGAGCGCAGCTACAAACCGCTCGCCTGCGTCGTGCGCGGCGCGCGCTCGGATGGGCTGGTCTACGGCTCGTTCCGTGACGCGCCGGTCGGCGACGGCGCGCTCGACGAGCTGACCGAGCTGAGGGCGCGGGACAGGATGCTCCGCGCCTTGATCAACGCTCTTCCGATAGCGATGTGGGCCGTCGATCCCGACGGAACGTATCTCTACCATGAAGGCAAGGGGCTGGAGGCCGTCGGCCATCAACCTGGACAGCTCGTCGGGACGAACATCTTTGAGCTTTACGGCGACGCCAGGGGCGCCGTCAGGCGCGCGCTGGCCGGTGACCCGGTGCACGGGCTGGCCGAGGCGCACGGCTGTGTATGGGAGAGCTGGATGGTCCCCCTCGCGGAGGAAGAGGGGCACGTCAGCACCGTCGTCGGGTTCTCGCTCGACGTGACGGAGGGGCAGCGCGCACAGCAGGCCCTCCAGACGAAGCTCGACGTGATCGAGGCGCAGCAGCGGGTCATCCGGGAGCTCGCGGCGCCGATCATCGAGGTATGGGACGGCGTGCTGGCGCTGCCCATGATCGGCGTCGTCGACAGCGCGAGGACGGCCGACGCGATGGAGAGCTTGCTCGAGGCGATCTCGAGCCGCGGGGCGCGCTTCGCGGTCCTGGACCTCACCGGCGTGCAGATGGTGGACACGAAGGTCGCCGATCACCTGATCAAGCTCGTGCGGGCCATCCAGCTGCTCGGCGCCGAGGGGATCATCTGCGGCATCCGCCCGACGGTGGCGCAGACGATGGTGGCGCTGGGGCTCGACCTCAGCGCCATCGTGACCAAGGCCAACCTGCGGGCCGGCCTGATGCACTGCATGCGGCGTTTGACCGCGCGCCCGGCGCCGCCCCCCCGCGACGTCGCATAGCGCCACCGCGGGAAGTCGGGCTGGTGCTCGGGCGCAGCGCCGGCGATGGCGCGGCTCTCAGGGCCCCGTGAACGGCGGGTTGCGGCTGGCGTACGGCGGGGCGCTGTAGAAATCGCCGTCCTCGAAATCCTCGATGACGAGGCCTCACATCGCGCAGATGAACAGCCCCTGGCATTCCGGATCGGAGCAGTCCTCGAGCCCGTCCGCGTCGTCATCGACGCCATTGCTGCAGGCCCAGTCGGTGTTCTCAATCGATGGCGTGCAGTACGGCAGCCACTGGCAGTCCGGATCGGAGCAATCCGCGAGGCCGTCCCCGTCGTCGTCGTAGACGTTGCTGCACGCCCAGTCCGTGTCCTCCCTCACCGGCGCGCAGTACGGTATCCACTGGCATTCCGGATCGGAGCAATCCGCGAGGCCGTCCCCGTCGTCGTCGTAGCCGTTGCTGCACGCCCAATCGGTGTCCTCGCGCAACGGCGAGCAGTACGGATACCCCTGGCAGTCCGGATCGGAGCAATCCGGGAGGCCGTCCCCGTCGTCGTCCCAGCCGTTGCTGCACTCCCAATCGGTGTCCTCGCCCACCGGCGCGCAGTACGGCATCCACTGGCATTCCGGATCGGAGCAATCCGCGAGGCCGTCCATGTCGTCATCGGCGCCGTTGCTGCAGGCCCAATCGGTGTCCTCGCGCACCGGCGCGCAGAACGGCTGCCACTGGCATTCCGGATCGGAGCAATCCGCGAGGCCGTCCCCGTCGTCGTCGTAGCCGTTGCTGCACGCCCAATCGGTGTCCTCGCGCCACGGCGAGCAGTACGGATACCCCTGGCATTCCGGATCGGCGCAATCCGCGAGGCCGTCCATGTCGTCATCGGCGCCGTTGCTGCAGGCCCAATCGGTGTCCTCTCGCACCGGCGCGCAGAACGGATACCACTGGCAGTCCGGATCGGAGCAATCCGCGAGGCCGTCCATGTCGTCATCGTAGCCGTTGCTGCACTCCCAATCGGTGTCTTCGCCCACCGGCCCGCAGAACGGCATCCACTGGCAGTCCGGATCGGAGCAATCAGGGCGGCCGTCCCCATCGTCGTCGTAACCGTTGCTGCACGCCCAATCGGTGTCCTCGCGCAGCGGCGTCGTGTCGTCGACCCCGATGACGATGTCGAGCCTTCCGTGCCCGACCGAAATGACGTCGCCATCGGCCCGGAACTGGAACGCCACGGTCGACGTCGCACCTTCGCCGATGTAGACCCACGTCGGATTCGCCGACGTGAGGGACGCCGAGACGGGCTGGTAACCGCCGCCGGTCCACCGCTCGAGGACCCAGCCCGGCTGGAGCATCACGTCATAGTGGCCGACCGGCAGCACCTCCGTGAGCGCCGGCGTGTCGCCGCCTCCGTAGATGGTCCGCGCCGTCGGGCCGTAGATATCGAACCACGCTTGGGACAGGCGGTACGTCGCGCCCGAGGAGCTGTTCCCGACGAGGGCCAGGCTGAGCGAGCCGACCTCGGACTCCTGCGCGGCGTCATCCGGCGCGTCCGCCGTGCAGCCGACCGGGATCGCAGCAATGGCCAGGACCGAACATACGAAGAGTTGTCGCAAGTGTCTCATAATCACTCTCGTATCAGAGCCGGTCGCGCGTGAAAAGCTGGATTCGTGGGGGGGGGCGCCATGACGTCGCGCGTCCGTCGGCCATGCGGTCATTGACCGTCGGTCATTGGCCGTCGGCCATCGGCCGGCCATTGGCCGGCCATGCGCCCATGCGCCTATGCCTTGGTTGCGCCGCCCCCTCCCATCATTCATCGAGGCCCCCGGTCCTCCCATCGCCGCTTCTCATCGCCTCATCGCCCGTCGCCGGCTATCGCCTCCTCTCGCATTCCGTCCCCTCTGTCGGCTCGCGTCGCACGCATCGTCGCCCCGGTCCCGGTCCGCGATCGCGGCGGGACCAGCGCGCCCGCCGCCGGGCGTGGCGGGCGCGCTCTGCTCGGGTCAAATACTCGGCGCCGGCGCGTCGACGGCCTCGGCGGCCTTCGCGTGCCGCGCTTGCTCCCGGAAGTAGCCCTCCCGCTCCTCGGCGAAGGCGCGCGCCACGCTCGGACGTCCGTGGAGGCGCGCATGGTACGCGGCGAGCACCGGCCAGGACTTCAGGTCGATCGGCGTGACAACGGACCAGTTGAGCACCGCGAAGAGGTACGCGTCGGCGACCGAGAAGCGATCGAGCAGGAACTCCCGCCCTTCGAGCCGATCGGCCACCCAGCCGAGGCGGTGCGCTGCCCCGGCCAGCGCATGGGCCTTGACCTCGGGCGAGGCCGTCTTGTCCAGGAGCGGCATGTAGACCGCCTTGTGGAGCTCGCTCCCGATGAAGCCGAGCCACTGCTGGAGGCGCGCCCGGCCGAGCGGATCCCGCGGCGCGAGCTCCGCCTTCGGGAACCGATCCGCCACGAGCTGAAGGATCGCCGCGTTCTCGGCGAGGATCTCGCCTCCTTCGATCTCGAGCGCGGGGACGAACCCGAGCGGGTGGATCGCACGGTAGTCGGCGCCCCCCTCGGTCCGCTTCGTTTTGAGGTCGACCTCCACATACGAGACCTCCGCGCCGGCCTCGTAGAAGGCGATGCGCGTGGCGAGAGAACATGCGAGCGGAGCGAAATAGAGCTTCATGAAAACCTCCTGACGGCGCCCAACGTGCGCCTCGCGGGGCTGTGCGTCCAACGCATCGTCGTGATAGGGTCTATGCGTGTCACGCATACCGTCTCCCCCTGCGCCTCCCGCGATCGGACCGCGGCCTCGGCTCGAGATCCGCGATCTGGAGCTCGTCCTCTCGCTGGCGGCCGCCGGGAGCACGGCCGGCGCCGCCTCGGCGATGCACATCACGCAGTCCGCCGTGAGCCGGGCGCTCGCCCAGGCGGAGGACCGCGTCGGCGCGCGCCTCTTCGAGCGCACCGCGCGCGGGGTCGCGCCGACCGCCGCGGGCGAGCGGCTCATCGCGGGGGCCGGGCTCGTCCTCGCGCAGCTCCGGGAGCTCGAGCGAGAGGTCGCGGCGCCGGTCGCCGCGACGACGCGCGTCCGCCTCGTGTGCGAGTGCTACACGGCGTACCGCTGGCTGCCCTCCGCGATGACGAGCCTCCGGCGAAGGCTGCCCCGCCTCGAGATCGTGCTCGCGGTCGAGCACACCCACGATCCGGTCGCCGCGCTCGTCCGGGGGGACATCGACGTCGCGCTGCTCACCACGTCGTCCCTGCCGACCGATCGCGAGGCGGGCTGCGCGCTCGTGGAGCGGCCCCTCTTCTCGGACGAGGTCGTCTTCGTGATCTCGACCTCGCACCCGCTCGCCGGGCGGGCGTCGCTCACGCGAGACCACCTCCGCGAGGGCCCGCTGATCACGCCGAACGCGACGCCGGCCGAGGCGCGCTGGTTCATGAGCGCCGTCTTCGGGCGGCAGCGGCCCAAGATCGAGCTCCTGCGCTTCCCGCTCACGGAGGCCGTGGTCGACGCGGCGCGCGCCGGGATGGGGATCGCGACCCTCTCGGAATGGGTGGCGGAAGCCTATCTCGGCAGCGGCGACCTTCTGGTCAAGCGGCTCTCGTCCGGCCCGCTCCGCCGGCCCTGGCGGATCGCGTTCCGGCGCGCGTCGGCCGACGCCGCGGAGCGGCTGATCGCCGCCCTCGAGAGCTCGGCGCCGCGGCTCTACACGCGCGCCGGGTGACCCTCAGTCGAGGCCGGTGGCCTCCGGCGCGCCCAGCATCAGGTTCAGGTTCTGCACCGCCGCGCCGGAGGCGCCCTTGCCGAGGTTGTCGAGGCGCGCCACGACCAGGATCTGGTCCGGCTTGCCGAACACGAACACGTCGAGTCGGTTCGTGTCGTTGCACTCCACCGCGCCGAGGTAGCCGTCCTCCAGCGCGCCCTGGCCGCCGAGCGGCATCACCCGGATGAACGGCTCGCCGGCGTAAAAGGACGTGTAGAGCTCGTGGACCGCGGCGGGCGTCGCCGGCCGGGCCAGGGCGTCCGCGAACAGGGGCACCGAGACGAGCATGCCCTTGTAGAAGTCACCCACGACCGGCTGGAACAGCGGCGCCCTGTCGAGGCCCGCGATGGCGCGCATCTCCGGCAGGTGCTTGTGCTGCAGGGTGAGCCCGTACGGGCGCGGGCCGCGGAGCTGCTCGCGGCGCGCCCCGTCGGCCTGCTCGTAGGCCTGGATCATCTTGCGCCCGCCGCCGCTGTAGCCGGTGAGCGAGTGCGCGATCACGCGGGCGTCCCTGGGCAGGAGCCCCTGGTCGACGAGCGGCACCACGAGCGCGAGGAACCCGGTCGCGTGGCACCCGGGGACGGCGACGCGCCGCGCGCCGCGGACGGCCTCGCGCTGGCCGGGGCGGAGCTCCGGGAAGCCGTACACCCACCCGTCGGCCGTGCGGTGCGCGGTGCTCGGATCGATGACGCGTGTCCTCGGGTTCTCGATCCATCCGATGGATTCGCGGGCGGCGTCGTCGGGCAGGCACGTGATGAGCACATCCGCCTCGTTGATCAGCGCGCGGCGCGCCGCCGGGTCCTTGCGGCGCTCGGGGTCGATCTCGAGCAGCTGGAGGTCGCGGCGGCCCTGCAGCCGCTCGCGGATCTGGAGCCCCGTCGTCCCTTCCTGTCCGTCGATGAACACCCGATGCATGGTGGCCGTTTCCATACGCCGAGCGCGCCCTCGGGACCAGCGCTTCGCGTGAGCTCATCGACGCCTCCTCGACGCCGTCGCACACCCGCCGTCGTCGCACAGCCCGCGAGGGCGCTCCCCCCGCGCCCTGGCGGCGATCGTCTGGATCAGCCCCACCGTCCAGCACATCGGGCACCCGCGCAGCGCCACGAGCGCGACCGGCAGCAGCGCGACCGGCGCCCAGAGGGACACCCGCGCGAGGAACGCCGCGGCCACGAGGGCCCCGAGGCCGATCGCCCCGCGCGCGAGGTGCGCCGCGAGGCTCTTGCTCGCGAACACGCCGCTACCCCCCTTCTCCTCGGCCCTGCCGCGCGCGAGGCGCGGCGGGCGCGCCATCGCGCCGGAGGACCTCCGCCCTCACCAGCTGCCGCGCCCGGTGCAGCCGGCTCTTCATGGCCGCCTCGCCCAGCCCCAGCGTCCGGCACACCTCCTCGCCCGTCAGGCCTTCGACGTCGCGCAGCACGAGCACCTCCCGGTACGGCCGCTCCAGCGCGGCGATCGCCTCGTGCACGGCGCGCACGAGGCGCCAGCGCTCGAGCGCCGCCTGGGGGTCGAGCTCGCCCGCCGGCACCGCGTCGGCGTCGTCCACGCGCTCCCCGAGCCGCAGCCGCTCCCGCGCGAACGGGCGCAGCATGCGCGCGCACGTGTTCCGGACGACCGTCATCAGCCAGGAGAGGACGCCCGGATCCCGCGCCACCTCGGGGCGGCGCGAGAGCTTCGTGAAGGCCTCCTGGACCGCGTCGTCCGCGTCGTAGGCGTCGCGGCACACGCGCAGCCCGAAGCGGTACACGCGGTCGTGGTAGGCGCGGACGAGCAGCTCCAGCGCGCCGTCGTCGCCGCGCGCCGCCGCCGTGAGGACCGGATCGTGGGACATCGCCGCCTCCATCCAGCGCCTCAGCCCGGCGGGCGCGGGCAGGTGGACCTGCCGAGCAGAGCGTACCCGAGGCATGTGCCCGAGAGCGCCGTGAACATCACGTACACGCCCGCCAGACCGAACGCCGAGAGGCGCGCGGCGAGCGGCAGCGGCGCCGCCCAGGCGCAGGTCAACAGGCCGAGCGCGCCGAGAACACGCAACAGCCGATCCTGCGTACCCACATTCCGTTTCATGAGCTCCTCCGTCCTTCACCCGGAGAAGCCCCGGCGCGGGGCGTAGGATTCAGGAAATCGTCACCGGCCCGGGACCGCCTCGCCCGCCGCGCGGCCGGCGACGTCGCCTGGTCCGACGGCGCGGGGCTCGGGGCGAAGGTCCTCCACGGTGCTCGCCCAACTCTGGCCCGCGCTCCCCGTCGCGTCGTCCAGCGTGCGCACCACCTCGTGAGCGAGCGCCTCACCGAGCAGCCGGTAGGCCTCGAACTGGGCTTCATCGAAGAACTGATCCGCGGTCGTCTGGTGCGGAAACTCGGGGTGAGACTCCGCATAACGCTGGACGTCGAGCGGCAGTCCGGGCAAGAGGCCGGCCTTGACGTAGACCACCGTGACCTCCTTGGTCGCCTCGGTCTTCGCGCCCGGATCCGGCTTGAACTTCCCCACCAGGATCGGCGTGCTCGGGGTGCGTTGCTCCCAGGTACCTCGCGGATCCTGCGGGCGAACGCGCTCGAGGTCCTCGCGCTTCAGCTCGAAGTTCAGCCCACGGTCCACGCGCAGGATCCGCGCCGCCTTCGCGAGCTCGTCGCACGTCCACTCGGGATCGGCGCCGGCGTCGATGCACAGGATGAGCTCACACTCTCGCTCGACGAGCGTGGTCAGCCCCAGGTTGTCGTGGTGACCGCCATCGGAGACGAAGACCAGCGTGTCGCTCTCCTTGTTCCGCGCGAAGATCTCTTTGACATGATAGGCGCTCCAGAAGTGCGCCCACCTCCGGAAGAGCACGAGCTGCTTGCCGGCGCGCCTCGCAAAGCGCGGGTTCCGGACCCAGACGCCGAGACCGCAGTTGAGCATGGTGAGGACGACGCGCGCCCACCGCGGGATCAACGTGCCGCCCTGGCTGTTCACGGCTGCGGCGCTGATGGCGATCGAATGGGCCAGGGTGAGCGCGTCGCCATAGGCCTCGGCGGGCCCCCACCCGGTCGCGGGCCCGCCGACGGCATAGGGGCTGAACTCGAACCGCGCGGTGCCCCGTTTGTAGAGGACGGGGTCGTCCGACCCCGGGGTGTTGACCGTGGCGGTCACGACGTGGAGCGGCGCGCCGCGGCGCGGCCCGCCCAGGTTCCAGGGCGCCGGGTCCGCCGCGTACGTCCTCTCGACGCGCGACTCGTTCGAGGGCCTCAGCGCCGCGAGCGGCCAGGCGGAGGGCGAATCGCTGGCTGCCCGACCGGAGTCGCCCGGCAGCGACAGGTATGCACGGCGGATCTGGTTGGCCCAGAACCTGTTGATACCCGCGTAGTTCCTCGACGTCAGGAAGCTGAGCCCGATGAACACCAGGCAGAGCGTCGCCCCGAACGTCAGCTCGACGACCTTCATCGGGTCCCGCTGGACAGGCACGTGGACGAGCCCGTCGATCGACCGAGCGAACTCGATCGGCGCGAAGATCAGCCACTGAAGCATGCTCGCCCATGTCGACGTGACGCCCTTCACGACATCGTAGAGATCCGTGAACCTGAGCGCGAACACCTGTCCGCTGATGGCGACCCCGATGACCGCGAGGAGCTGCTCGCGCTTCAGGCGACTCAGCAGGACAGCCAGCGCGACGGCCAGGGCAGCGCACAGCACGAGGAGGGTGAGCAGGGGATCGGCCCGCAGCGCGAGCAGGGAGCCCCACGTGAGCACCACGAGCAGCGCCGCGCGAGCGGCGAGCCAGGTCCCCGCCTCGTGGACGGACGGCCACGAGAAGAGGATCCCGAGGTACATGACGAGCAGGGCGGCGAGAAGGACACCCCCCATCAACGCCAGGACGAACACGAGGAGGTCGAGCACGGGGAGATGTCTGGCGATCGCGTCAGGCAACGTGCCTGACTCCACAGAGGCCGTGGTGAAGAAGAGAGATCGCGCTCCGTCGACGTGGCAGACGACCGCGGTCACGCCGTGCTCGACCACGCGCGCGAGGAACGCCTTCGGCGACCTCGCGCTCGAGTGGTGGAGGAACACGATCGCCGCGAACCCGGCGGTCAGGAGCGACAGCGCGTTGGCGATCGCGCCGACGAAGATCATGAGGAGGGGCTGGAGCGTGTTGGCGGTGAGGCCGATTCCTCCAGGAATGAGGTAGTCGCCTCGCAGGCGGATCCTGTCGAGGAGGCGGTTCCATGAGGCGGCCTCCTGCGGGTCGAAGCGGCGCTCACGGTCCGCGTCCCCCTCCGGGTGAGGGCCGGAGGTCCGAGCCGTGAGCGCGCCCCCCGCCCAGCCGCCGCCGGACACGGAGCTCATGTAATCGACGTATTTGAGGATCACCTCACCGCTCTTCGTCGGGACCGTGGCGAGCCCTTTCAGGAAGCCGAGGCAGATGGTCGCCGAACGGATGCCTCCGCCGGAGAGCGATAACCCGATGAGGTGCGCGCCGCGCGGATCGCCGTCGCCCGCGGCCTCGTGCTTCAGGTTCGCCGCGCGGCGCCGCGCCTGGATCCACTCGGCCTCGAGCGCGCGAAGCCGACCGATGTCGGGGTACACGGCCTCGTCCCTCGAAGGCCTCTCGGCGGACTCCCACGACTGCAGGATCGTCAGCAGCGTGCCGAGGATCAGCATCAGGAAGACGATGAACGAGCAACCCGCCTTGTACAGCAGGTCGGTGTGCTCGTTCCCGTGGACCGCGTACCACAGCGCTACCCCCCATACCGTGAGAAACGTGCTCACCATCAGACCGACGGCGATCAAGAGCCCGCCGCGGCTCATGGGCTTCAGCCGGCTCGAGCCCGCTGCCGGGGGTCGATCCTGCGGCGGGCGCCGGAAGAAGACCCACAGGACAAACGCCTGAGGCGCCATGGACAGCAAGAAGACCAAGGTGATCGGGACCGCGTGCGCCGCGGCGCTGGCGAGCGCGCCGCGCTGCTCGATGACCGGAGTGACGAGCTTCGGCGGCACCCTGAACAGCACCGCCGCGACGATCACGCAGTAGGGCACCAGGAACCGCCGAACGTGCGGATGCAGCTCGCCAAGGAAGCGCCTTACCCATGGCCACGGGCTGCGCTGCCCGTGGCGCGGCCCCTGCCGATCCAGAGCGTCACCGACGCGGGTGCTCCCTTGCTGCCGCGCGCGCCCTTCGTCCGGCGGCGTGGGCTTGGTCATCGGGTGCTCGTTCGGTTGCGACATCGTTCCCCGCACGGGTTCCAGGCGCCGCACGCCTGCCGTGGCGCCGCGGATTCCGCGGCGCTGGCGGCAGGCGTCTCGCGCGACCTCAGAGAGCGGACGACGTATCGTACGGAAAATCGGGGAGCGATGGGGCGTCCAGACGCGCTCCCCCCGCGCGCCGCGCCGGCCGGCGCTTCCCGTCAGCCCGGACGGTTTCGCATGAAGTCCGCCACCTCGGCGAAGCGCTGGTCGAGGAAGGCGCGGAGCGGCGCGGGCACGTCGACATCGGCCATGGCCGCCCGCATGCAGCGCATCCAGGCGTCGCGCATCGCCACATCGACCGGGACGCGCGCGTGGCGCATCCGCAGCCGCGGGTGGCCGTGCGCGGCGATGTAGTCCTGCGGCCCGCCCAGCCAGCCGATCAGGAAGAGCGCGAATCGGTCGCGGCTCTCACGGGCGACCTGACCGCCCTCGTCGCAGACGTGGAGGCGCGCGAGCGCCGGCTCGTCGCGGCCCATGAGGTCGTAAAAGCGCTCGACGAGCCGGCGCACCGCCGGCTCGCCGCCCAGCAGCTCGAAAGGGGTCTCGGACGGCTCGGCCATGGGCGATGCCCTCTACCGGATTTGCGCCGGCGCTGCACGCCGCTGGCTCAAGCCGCCGCGGAGCTGCCGCAGGCCACGCCGAACCACGTGGCGAGCGCGCGGCGCAGCCGGCGATGGGCGGAGGCCTCGGGCTCACCTGCCGCGGCCGCCCAGGCCACGTAGCCGTCGGGGCGAATCAGCAGCGCCTCCGCGGGGCGCGGCAGCGCAGCGCAGCGCGCGCTCACGACGTCCACGCGATCGCCCCAGGGCGCAGCCACACCGCCGAACGCGGCGCCGCCGGTCAGGTCGAGCAGCACGCCCCTGGCCCCGTGCATGAGCTGCGCGACGCGCGTCTCCCCCTTCTGCGTGGTCAGCGGGACGTCCGGCGCCCAGCGCCCGAGCAGCGGATGCTGCTCGCCGGGCTCGGTCGGCATCTCGTAACGGACGTCGACCGCGTCCAGCATCTCGACGACATACCGCAGGCTCTGCTCGTGCTTGAGCAGCTCGCCGAGCAGCTCGCGCAGCGCCGCGACGCGCTCGTCCCGCATCATCAGCGCGCCCTGCGCCCGGGTGTGCATGATCACGCGCTTGCCCTCGGGGTGCCGCTCCGCGTGGTAGGTGTCGAGGAGCCCCGGCGGCGCCCAGCCGTGGACCTCCGCGGCCAGCTTCCAGCCGAGGTTGACCGCGTCCTGCAATCCGGTGGTGAGGCCTGGCCCGCCGGCGGGGAGATGGATGTGCGCCGCGTCGCCCACGAGCAGCACGCGACCGGCGCGGTACATATCCGCCTGGCGGCTGGCGTCGGTGAACCGAGACAACCACCGCACCTCGCGGACGGGCAGATCCTCGCCGAGCGCCGCGCGAACGCTGGCCTGCAGCTCGTCGAGCGTCATCGGCGCGTCGCGGTCGAAGTCCGGCGGATACGGCTCCGACGTGACCACGCGAAACACGCCCGCTCCCAGGGGAACGAGGGCGATCCCGCCGAGCCCGAACCGAACGCGGCGACCGCCGGAGAGGACGAGGTGCCCGTCCTCCGTCGCGCCCTCGGCCAGCGTGACGTCGGCGAGGCGCAGGAGCCGAGAGGGCGGGAGTCCGGGAAAGCCGATCCCGGACAGCTTGCGCACGGCGCTGCGGCCGCCGTCACACCCCACCACGAAGCGCGCCCGAAGCGGGTAGTCGCCGTCCGGGCCTCGGACGGTGACCGTCGCGCCCTCCCCGTCCTGATCCAGCCCGATGAGCTCGTGACCTCGACGGATCTCCGTCGTCAGCTCGCGCGCACGCTCTTCCAGCAGCGCCTCGATGCGCGCCTGATGGATGCTCAGGAAGCGCCTGGAGACGCGCGCGTGGTCGCCGCCGAGGGCCAGCGGTATCCCGCCGAAGTGCACGAAGCGCGTCATTTCTGCGGCGCTCTGCTCCGCGCGGAAGCGCTCGAGGAGGCCCCTGTGGTCGAGGATCTCCACGGCGCGCCCGCCGAGGCCGAGCGCCTTGGAGAGCCCCGTGGGCTCGGGCAGCCGCTCCAGCACGACGGGGCGCACGCCGGCCAGCCGCAGCTCGCAGGCCAGCATCAACCCGGTCGGACCGCCGCCCACGACGACGACATCGACGTTCATACACGTTCTCCTTGTCGAGCAACGATCGATTGACAACGATGGTTCAGCGACGACCTGTGGGCGGCGACGGACGAACGAGGCTCACGTCACGTGGTCTCTCCGGTGCCCGCTTGGCCGCCCCATCCAGGCGTGGTCACGCCGTCCAGCACGAGGCTCACGGTCTGCTCGCCGAGGCGCGCGGCGAGCTCGAGATCGCACGAGAGGCGCGCCCGGAGGTCCGAGAAGCGCGGCCCGAAGATGCCGATCCCGGCCAGCGCGCCCACGACGGTGCAATACAGGAGCTCGAACTCGCAGTCGCGCCGGAACACCCCGCTGGCTTGACCTCGCTCGTAGAGATCGCGCAGCTGCGACGGCAGCATCGCGAGCGTCGCGGGCGGCGCGGCCTGCCAGCCGCTCATCGCCTCGTGCATCGCGAGCGGCATGCACAGGGGGCGCGAGAGGAGCAGCCGGAAGAACATCGTGAACGCGTGCCAGAGACCCTCGCGCGGATCGAGCGCCGCCGACGCCTCGAGCGCCGGCCGCCACCCCTCCATGAGGCCGGACCACTGGTCCTCGAGGACCGCGCGGTAGAGGCCCTCCTTGCTCCCGAAGTGATGGTAAATCATGCGCTCGTTGACCCCGGCGCGCCCCACGATGGCGTGCACGCGGGCCCCGTCAGGCCCATGCCGCGCGAACTCCTCGGCGGCGGCGTCGAGGAGCGCCCGCCGCGTCTCTTTTTTCCCGTCTCCCGGCATCAGGTAAATGTTTATTTACTCATGAACGAGCGGCGGTCAAGGGCGCGCACTGGCCGCGTCCCCCTCGCGCGGTGAAAACAGGGCGCCCGGCGCGAGCTCTCGCACCTCGGGCGTCGGCGGTCGACCCGCGCTGGGTTCATGCCTCCCGGGCGGCTGGGTCCTCTTCCGCTGTGGCCCGATGTGGGCGCAACCGGCTGCCCTTCAGAGCGGCGCGCCTGACGCGGAGCTCGGCGCCGCGGCCAAGGCGCGATTGGGCCGCGGGCGGTGCCGGACGTTATCGATTCTAATCGCAAGAGAAAGCCGGCGATTCCTTGTGCCTTTTGCTGTAGGCTCCGCCTCAGGTCAGGTCTGGCCCCCTGGCCAATGTGCTTGTTGGCATGAACCAGAAAACGACGTTCCTCCCTGCGTTGGTGCTCGCGGCGGGCGCGCTCACGGTGAACGTGACCGGCTGCGAGCTCATCGTCGCCGTCGATCGCAGCCAGATCTCCGACACGGGCGGCGCCGGCGGAACCGGTGGCTCCGGCGGTGGCACGACGACGAGCAGCAGCGCCAGCTCGTCATCAGACACCGGCGGCTCGGATGGCACCGGCGGCATGGGCGGCTCCGGCGGCATGGGCGGCTCCGGCGGCACGGGCGGCTCCGGCGGCACGGGCGGCTCCGGCGGCACCGGTGGCACCGGTGGCTCAATGACGTGCGCCGGCGGCGCGACACCGTGCGCCACGATCGGCGACTGCCCGGCCCCGGCCACGGAGTGCGTGAAGGCCACGTGCGAAGCGCGGTGCTGCGGCACGACCAGCGTGCCCGACGGCACCGCCACGATGGCGGGCCAGGCGGCGGGTGACTGCAAGCAGCAGGTCTGCGACGGCGACGGCGGCACGACGTCGATCCGCGACGACACCGACAAGCCGGCCGACGACGAATGCAATGTCGGCACGTGCCCGGGCGGCTCTCCGGGTAGCGCACCGAAGACCGCTGGCACGAGGTGCACCACCGGCGGCAAGGTCTGCGACGGCAACGGCGCCTGCGTCGACTGCCTCGCGGACACGGACTGCACCGTGCCTCAGGTCTGCGATCCGATGGGCACGCGCAGGTGCGTGGACGTGTCTTGCACCGACGGCGCGCTGAACGGCGGCGAGACCGACGTCGACTGCGGCGGCGTCGACGCCGGCTCCGGTTGCGCGCCCTGCGCCGACGACCTGGAGTGCACGCTCGATTCGGACTGCGCGAGCGGCTACTGCAACACGGCCGGCAGGTGCGCGACGCCCAGCTGCATGGACACCGACGAGAACGGCAACGAGACCGACGTCGACTGCGGCGGCGCGTCCTTCCAGGGCGCTCCGGCCTGCAACAGGTGCGGTGTCGGGAAGACGTGTGGCGTCGCGGACGACTGCACCACGGGCTTCTGCAGCGGCGGCACCTGCACGGCCAAGCAGGACGGCGCGCCCTGCGTGACCAACGCCGAGTGCTCCAGCGCGCGCTGCGTTGACGGCGTCTGCTGCAACACGGCGTGCACCGGCGCCTGCCAGGCGTGCTCCGCGGCCAAGAAGCTCGGCGGCGTCGACGGCGCCTGCGGCTACATCGCGGCCGGCGGCGATCCGGACGACGAGTGCCCGGACACGGGCGCGGCGTCGTGCGGGACCAACGGGTTCTGCGACGGTGCGGGCGCCTGCCAGCGCTACGCAGCGGGCACGGAGGTGCCGTCCGGGCAGACGCCGGGCGATTGCCAGAGGCGCGTGTGCAACGGCGCCGGCAGCCCCACGACGGACGATGACGTCACCGATCTCCCGGTGTCAGCGACCGTCTGCTTGACGGACCCCGCGTGCACGGGCACGCCGGCCATGCCGAGCTTCTCGATGGCGCCGGCGGGCACCGACTGCACCGCAGACGGCCTGCCCGGCAAGACGGTGTGCGGCAGCGGGCTCGCGGCCGGCACGTGCGTCGAGTGCAACGACGACTCGAGCTGCACCTCGCCGGCCACGTGCAACACGACGACGAACGTCTGCGAGTGATTGCGACAGCGTGGAGAGCGCCCGGGGCAACCTGGGCGCCTTCTTCGTTCTGTCGGCGTGCTCGGGTTGCAGCAGATCTCGAGTCGAGGCGAGAACGCTGGCAAAGACGGGTCGGCCGTCGCGGGCCGACTCCGTACTATGCGCGCGACAACCGCACCTCGATCTCCCGCTCCACGTAGGACCACTCCTCCGTCTCGCGCAGCCTGCCCACGAGCTCGTCGAAGGCGCCGGCGTCGCCCTCGGCGAACTCGAACCAGGTCAGGAAGTCGAACGGGCTGCCGAGATCCCGGCTGTGGTAGAGCCGCCTCGCCACGGCCGGCAGGTACTCCAGCCCGATCTTGATATGGCGCGACCTCGCCTCGAAGATGGCCCGCCGCTCGTCCTGCGCGAGCGCCCACCACGCCTTCGATTTTCTGAGCGGGATCAGCGCCGCTTGCGTGCTCGACGCCCGACCCAGGTCTTCCTGGACGGCGACGAGGCGCTTTCTCTCCTCGAGCTCGACGTAGCGCTCGTTGCTCCTCACGCCGTTCAGGACCCAGGCCGCTCCCGGCGGCGCGACGAAGCTGCTCCCCTCGACGCGCTGCAGCCGCGGCGCCGCGGGCAGCTCCTCGCCTCGCACCAGGACCGTCCTCTCGACCCGCCACTCCCCGGCGGAACCTGCAACGAAACTGACCCGAACCGGATTTCCTTCCATGGATGGCTCCGAGGCGACGGCAACGCCGGACGAATCCCACCGACCCCCGACGTCGGGGCGGCCCTACCACACGCCCTCTGGTCACGAGAGTGCTCGGGAAGGCGGCTGCGCTCGGCCTCGCCGCGCCGGCCGAGCCCGACACGCAACGCGGTCGATGATGTGCGGACAGCGGTTTCGCCGTGGTTTCCGCGCGATGATTTTCCGTCGCCCGCGTCAGCTCAGGACAAGATAGGAGTCGCCGAACTCGTGACAGAGATACCCTGCCTCCTCCGCATAGGAGTTCGCGCGGTGGAGCAGCGAGGCAGGCGCGAAGGCCTCGAGAAGCCGGAAGTGGCTCTCTGTCGGATCGTGCACGCCGGTCAGGAGCCCGTCGACCACCCTCGGCCGGAAGCCGGGGTGGAGCACCAGGTCGGTGACCCCCGGCCCGGCCTGGAGCTCACCCCCGTGCTGGACAGCGCAGCCCTCGAGCGCGCGCGTCACCGTCGTGCCGACCGCGATGACGCGGCGCCCGCGCGCCTTGGCCTCGCGCACCGCCGCCACCGTCTCTTCCGGGATGTCGAAGCGCTCCGGCAAGGGGAGCACGGCGTCGAGGGCCGGCTCGCCCGTCGACGAGATCCCGGCGGCGTGCGTGAGCGAGGCGACGCGCACGCCGCGGCGGATCAGCTCGAGCAGCAGCCCCCAGACGAGCGGCCGGCCGGCCGAGGGGAGCTCGGCGCAGAGAGGCCGGCTCGCGTAGCGCGTCTGCGTGTGCCAGATCGCGAGCGGGCCCGCGACGTACGCATACTGGATCGGGCGCCCCCGCCGGTAGAGCGCCGACCAGAGCGGCGCGCCCCGCTCGCGAAAGGCGATCTCGACGAGGCGCGGCGAGGCCGGAGACACGCTCTCGACCGTGGCCGACAGGTCCTCGCCGAACGTCACCGCGTCCCCCGGGCCGAGGGCGGGCGGCGCCGGGCGCTCCTCGGTGCGCGTGCGCCAGTCGCCGGCGCCGAACAGCAGGGCCGAGTAGCGCCCCTCGGACAGCTCGCCGATGAGGCGCACCTCGACCGCCGCGCCGCGCTCGGTCGCGCCGTGGAGCGACGCCGGCAGCGTGGCGCCGTCGTTGACGACCAGGAGATCGCCCGGCTCGAGGAGCGCGGGCAGATCCGCGATGCGCGCGTCGCGCAAGCGCCCCGCTCGCGGGTCCACGTGGAGGAGCCGCTCCTCGAGCGGGTTCTCGCGGGGCCATGTGGCGGGGCTCATGGCGCCTCCTGCAGGCGCGCGGCCTCGAGGCGCGCGCCGCTCGGCACCTCGCCGGCGCGGCCGACGAGCGCGACGATGCGCCTCGCCACGTCGGCTGGATCGGCCAGCGTGCTCGGGTCGGCGTCGGGGATGGCCTCCGCGTGCATCCGCGTGTTCATCTCGCCCGGATCCACCGCGTAGAACGCGACGCCCGTCCCCTCGAGCTCGGCGGCCCAGGTGCGGCTCAGGTGATCGAGCGCCGCCTTCGAGGCGCCGTAAGCGCCCCACCGCGGATAGGCGTTCACCGCCGCGTCCGAGCTGATGTGGACGACGACCCCGCGCCGCCGCAGCGCCATCGCGCCGGCGACCACCTTCGTCAGGCGGAACGGGCCGACCACGTTGACCTCGAGCACGCGCCCGAGATCCTCGCACTCCGTGTCGAGCAGGATCGGCAGCGGCGTCTTGCCGAGCGTGCTCGCGTTGTGGATGAGCAGGTCGATCGGCCCGACCAGCGCCGCCGCCGCGCCTGCGATCGCGTGCGTCTGGCCCTTGTCCCCGATGTCCGCCGCGAGCGCGTGCGCCTCCCCGCCCTGCGCGGCGATCTCGGCCGCGACGGCCTCGAGCGGCCCGCGCTCGCGCGCCACGAGGACCACCTTCGCGCCCTGCCGGGCGAGCTCCCTGGCGAGCGCGGCGCCGAGCCCGCGGCTCGCCCCGGTGACCAGCGCCGCCCGCGGCGCGAACCGCTCGCCCCGCGCGGCGCGGGGGAGCGACGGGTGGGAGCTCGCTTCGGCCTGGATGAGCGCTTCGCTTCCGGTCGATTCGTCGTTCATGGTGCCTTCCTCCTCGACACCAGCCTAATCCGCGCGGGTTCTCGCGTTGGAGCGGGCTCCAATATCCTGGAAGAGTGCTACTCTCCGGGCATGGACCAGGACGCGGAGCTCGCGGGGCGGCTAGCGAAGAACATCAAGCAGCTGCGCGAGGCGCGCGGGCTGACGCAGCAGCAGCTGGCCAAGCTCGCCGGCGTGCCGCGGGCGACCTGGGCGCACCTCGAGTCCGGCGCGGCGAACCCGACGCTCGGCGTGCTGCACCGGGCCGCCGCCGCGCTCCAGGTCTCCATCGAGGAGATGCTCTCCGCGCCCCGCGCCACGTGCCAGCTCTACGCGCGCGACACGCTCCCCACGCGCTCTCCCGGGCAGGCGCTCGTCCGCAAGCTCCTGCCGGACCCGATCCCGGGCATGGAGATGGATCGCATCGCGATCCCCCCGGGCGGGCGGATGACAGGCGTCCCGCACACCCCGGGCACCCGCGAGTACCTGACGTGCGAGTCGGGGGAGCTCCAGCTCGTGGTCAGCGGAGAGCGGTTCACGCTCGGTTCCGGCGACGTCGCCGTGTTCCGCGGCGATCAGCGCCACTCGTACAACAACCCCGGCAGGCAGCCGGCGGTCGGCTACTCGGTCGTGGTCCTCGCGCGCGTGCTCTGAAGGGTCAGCGGCGCGCATCACACGGCGCCGCGGCGCCTACCGCTCGCCGGGCGTCATCCACTTGGGCTCGGCGCCCGGGCGCCACGCGGCGAGCAGATCCAGGAGGGCCGGCGCCTCCTCGGCGACCTGCAGCACGGCGCGGTGAGCCGGCTTCATGAACTGCTCGGTCACGACGTGATCCAGAAAGGCGATCAGCGGGCGGTAATACCCCGCCACGTCGAGCAGCCCGACCGGCTTGTCCTGAGAGCCGAGCTGCGTCCATGTCCACACCTCGAACAGCTCTTCCAGCGTCCCGACGCCCCCCGGCAGGGCGATGAACGCGTCCGCGAGGGCGGCCATCTCTGCCTTGCGCTGGTGCATCGTCTCGACCACGCGCAGCTCCGTCAGCCCGCGGTGCTCGATCTCCCGCTGGTTGAGGAACCCCGGGATGACGCCGATCACCTCACCGCCGCGCGCGAGCACCGCGTCGGCGATCACGCCCATGAGCCCGACGCGGCCCCCCCCGTACACGAGCCCGATCCCTCTCGCCGCAAGGAGCTCACCGAGCCGCACGGCCGCCTCGCGGTAGGCCGGCGACGCGCCGGGGTTCGACCCGCAGTAAACGCAGATCCTGGAGAGCGTTCTCATGGGCCCGAGCCTACGCCGGCAGGCGAGCTCGTCCAAGCGGGAGCGGTGGGCCGGCGCGCCGTGGAGGGTAGCCTTCCCCCCGGCGGCGCGCCCTGGCACCCCCGCGCCGCGGCCTGGCACCCCCGCGTGGCGGCGGCGCCGTGGCCGGCGGGTCACTCCTTGTCGAGCTTGCCGACGAGGCTCAGCGTGAAGAAGGCGCCCATGTACTTGAAGTGCGGGCGCACCTGCATGTCGACCTTGTACCAGCCGGCGTTCCCCGGCACCTCGGTCACGATGATCCTCGCCTTGCGGAGCGGCCTGCGCCCGCGGGTCGCCGCGGAGACCACGTCCTGATCGGCGACGTACTGGCCGATCCAGTCGTTGAGCTCCTTCTCGAGATCGCCGCGCTCCTTCCACGTACCGATCTGCTCGCGCTGCAGCACCTTCAGGTAGTGCGCGATGCGGCACATGATGAACATGTACGGCAGCTGCGTGCCGAGCCGGTAGTTCATCTCGGCCGCCCTGCCCTCGTCGCTCTGCCCGAAGAACTTCGCCTTCTGGGCGGAGTTGGCCGAGAAGAAGCAGGCGTTGTCCGAGTCCTTGCGGAACGTGAGCCCGATGAAGCCCTCCTCGGAGAGCTCGAACTCGCGCCGCTCGGTGAGCATGATCTCGGTCGGCACCTTCGTCTGGATCTCGCCCATCGCCTCGTACTGGTGAAGCGGCAGGTTCTCCACGGAGCCGCCCGCCTGGGGGCCGATGATGTTCGGACACCAGCGGTACTTGGCGAAGCTGTCGGCGAGCCGGGTGGCGAAGGCGTACGTCGCGTTGCCCCAGCAGTACGCGTCGTGCTTGCCGACCACGTCCTCCTCGTAGTTGAACGCCTTCACCGGGACGGTGTTGGCGCCGAAGGGCAGGCGGAGCAGGAAGCGCGGCATCACGAGCCCGACGTAGCGCGCGTCCTCGGTCTCGCGGAACGCGTTCCACTTCGTGTACTGCGGCCCCTCGAAGAGCGCCTTGAGGTCCTTCAGGTTGGGCAGCCCCTGGAAGTCCTTCAGGCCGAAGAACTGCGGCCCGGCCGCCGCGATGAAGGGCGCGTGCGACATCGTCGCGACCGCGGCGCACTTCTGGAGGAGCGCGATGTCCTGGGGGCCCGGGCCGAACTCGTAGTTCGCGATGATCGCGCCGACCGGCTTGCCGCCGAACTGCCCGAACTCGGCCGAGTAGACGATCTTGTAGAGCCCGCTCTTCGGCACCTCGGGGGCGTCCTCGAAATCGGCGAGGAGGTCCTCCTTGGAGCAGTTGAGCATCTCGACCTTGACGTTCTCGCGGAAGTCACACCGGTCGATGACGAACTTGAGGCCGCGCCACGCGGACTCGAGCTTCTGGAAGCTCGGGTCGTGGAGGATCTCGTCGATCTGCCGCGACAGCTTGACGTCGATCTCCGCGATCAGCGCGTCGACGAAGGCCTTGTCGACCTTCTCGCCCTCGCGCCGCGGGGCGACGAGCTCCGAGATGAAGGCCTGCACGCCCCGCTTGGCGATCTCGTACCCCTCGTCGCCGGGCGTCATCTTCGTCTCGGCGAGGATCTCGTCGAGCAGCGATCCCCCCTCGAGGGTCTGGACGCCCGCGCTCCCCGCGGCCTGTGTCTCCGTCGCCATCGCTCACTCCCCTTCCTTGTCGAGCCCGAGCTCGCTCACGATCTTGTTGCGCTGAGCCGGGTCGCTCAGGATCTGCTGAATCTTGTTGCGGAACGCCTTCTCGTTTCCGAGCGGGCCCTTGAGGGCCGTCAGCGCGGCGCGCAGGTCGAGCAGCTTCTTGAGCTCCGGCACCTGGTTCGCGATCGCCTCGGGCTCCATGTCGCTCAGCCGGCGGAACTTGAGGTTGACCGTGAGCTCGCTGTTCTCCTGCTCGGACAGGACGTCCTTCACGTTGAAGGTGAGCGCGAGCTTCTGCTCGCTCATGACCTTCTGGAAGTTGTCCTTGTCCACGTTGATGGGCTTGCGGTCCTCGAGGGGCCGCGGATCCGGCCGCTGCGTGTAGTCGCCGAGCATCAGGAGCTTCAGCGGCAGCTCGACGTCCTCCTTCGCGTTCCCGGTGGCCGGCTTGTACGTGATGTTCACGCGCTCTTTCGGCGCGACCGATCCCTCTTTCGATCCGCTCATCGTAGGCTCCTTTCCCCGTCAGCAGCGGGCGGAGCGCCCGCAGGCCGAACGAGCATAGAACAAAACCCCCGCCCCTCGGGCAAGCTTCTCGGCGCGACGCGCATCCCCGTCTTTGCCACCCTGGTCACCCTGGCCACCCGCTCACTCCCCCAGCGACATCTTCAAGGCGAGCGCCGCGTCGAGCTGGCAGACGCGCTCGAAGCAGAGCGTCTCCTTCGCCTTGGCCTCGGGGGTCGCCTCGTAGCCCTGGTTCAGGACCCGGTAGCACGTGTGGAGCGCGGCGTAGAGCTCCGCGCAGAGATCCGGCTGCCAGGTGGTGAGTCGGTGGTGGTCGACGAGGTGCTCCAGCGCCTCGAGCTGCGCCCGCGCCACGAGGAACTGGGACAGCTCGATGTTGATCTGGGCCATCGCGAGCCTCACGCGGAAGCGGTCCAGCGCCGTCGGAGCCGCGGCGGCGGCCTTCTCGAGGAGCGCCATCGCGTCGATGGGCTGCTGGTTCGCGACGAGCCCTCGGGCCTCGGAGAGCGGCTTGTCGAGGTAGCTCCGCGGCCTCGCCGGCGCTGCGGCGCCGCTCGCACCCGAGCCGCCGAGCGCGGCCGCGACCTCGGACGAGAGCCAGGCCTGCGTCTCGCCGTCGGCGAACGGCGTGCCGTCGCTGAATTTGAGGGTCGGCAGGAGCGGCGCGCGGAGCAGCAGGGCGCCCACCTCGACGAGCACCGCCCGCTTGGCGTCGGCGTAGTCGTCGCCGAGCTGATCGAGCGCGTTCGCGACGTACCTGTGCGGATCGAGCCAGAGAGGGTAGCTCTGCGCGTACTCGTCGGCGACCTGCAGCAGATCGGCGAACGCCCCCTGGGTCGTGAGCGCCGGGAGCGTCTGCAGCACGTGCTCGGGCGGCGGTGGGATCGCCGTGCTGCCCGTCGGAGACGACGCGCCCGGATCGTCGAGGAGATCGACCCAGAGCCCGACCCGGAGGATGCGGTACGCGGACGCCCGCTTCGGATCCGCCGCCCGCAGCGCGTCGCCCGCGCGCGCCATCAGGGGCGAGCACTTGCCGAGGGCGGCGAGCGCGGAGTCTTCGTCGACGATCGCCTCGAGGCTGAGCGCCGGATCGCCCGCGGCGGCGACGGGCGCGGGCGCGGGCGGCGGCGCGGCAGCCGCTACCGTGGCCGCCGGCGGCGCCTCGGCCTTCGGCGGCTCGACCCGCGGAGGAGGAGGCGGCGGGGGCGGCGGAGGAGGAGGCGGGGGCGGCGCCTCCGCGGGCAGGCTCGCGACGAGGCTGCGCATCGCGTTCCGGAGCGGGCCGAGCCCTCCGTACGCGTCGCCGAGCTTGTCGGCGAGGTCGACGTCCAGGGCGCGGCTCACCTGGTCGATGGCGTTCACCAGGTCGCGGTCCGCGGCGGTGACGGTGATGCCGGTGAGCGTCCCTGCCGCGAGGTCTCCGAACCAGGCGCACAGGTTGCCGCGCGCCTTGGGCCGCTTGATCGCGGGATACATGGTGTCCCAGAACGCGTTGTTCAGCTCTTGCACGAGCACGAGCCCGTCGAGCAGACCGGGCAGCTTGTCGATCTGCGACTTCGCCGCCGCGTAGTAGAGCGCGACGCGGAAGTCCTTGGACTTCTCGCTCAGGAGCTCATCGGCGACGCTCGCGATGCGCCCCCAGTCGACCTTGCCGCCCGCGAGCGACTGCAGCTTGTCGACCTCGTTCTTGAGGCCCTCGAACGCCTCGTCGTAGGTGACGTCGGCGCCGACGCCGCCGTTGATGGGCGCGTACAGCGCCTCGATCCGCTCTTTGGATTGTTGGATGGCGTCTTCAGCGGCCATGGGGCGCGCAGGATATCAAGGCGTCCTGGGTGTGGACGGCGAATCAGACGACGACTGCACGACGCCTGCACGACGACCGCGCGACGGCTGCACGGCCACTTCGGCGGTGAGCCGGGCGGCGCAGCCGGGCGGCTCACCGGAGCGGCCGCGCGCGGGGTGGAGCGGGTGCCTTCGGCTCGGGCATCGGCTCAGCCGAGGGCTTCCAGGAAGCTGTCGAGCGACAGGTCGGTCCGGGCGACGAGCGCGTCGAGCTCTGGTCCGAGCGCATGTCGGGAAACGTGCTCCTCGACGCGCGGGGGTCCGCAGAGGTCGGCGATGTGCTCGGCCTGGGTGGTGGGCGCGATCATCTCGCGGAACGAGCCCACGTGGGGGGTACCGAGGTGGAGGAGCAGGGTGTGCTGTGGTGTCCAGAACGCGTTCATCACCGTGCGTCCCCATTTCGACAGGCGGCGGGTCATGTCCATCCACACGGCGGCGGCGTAGGCGTCTCCTGCGCCGAGCGGCAGCCTGAGGGCGAGCCCTGTCCTCGGGAGCTCCTGACCGCGGAATGGGATCACCGAGTCGAGGATGTTCTGCAGCACCCAGAAGCGGCTCGCGTCGGTGCCGAAGCCGGCGTCCCAGAGCGCCTTCATCGGCTGGGTCTTCAGCCATGCGCGGTAGGCGGCGTGCGCCGCGTCGGGGTCGTCGAGCGACGGCGGCGAGATCTGGGAGACGCGGTGGAGGAAGGCGTCGACGGGCAGGGTCCTGCCGTTCGTCGCGGCGTCGTGGGCGGCGGCGAGGAGGGGGAACAGGGTGATGGGGAGCGACGGCCCGGCGGAGACGAGTTGATCGTAATCGTAGGACCCGAACACCACCATCGGGTAGAGCCGCCCGGCGTTATCGCCGCTGGCGGCCCAGGCGCCCACGAGCCCGCGGGTGGGCGGCTCGTCGCCTTTCGGTTCGCCGTGGAAGACGAAGAGGCCCAGGGCCGTCTGGTAGTGCGCATCGAAATGGGCGCCCATGGCGCGCCGGGCGAAATCGATGGACGCGCCCAGCCAGCGGTCGAAGGCCGCGAGCTCTTCTCCACCTGCGTTCAGCCGGATGAAATCGCCCGTGGCGGGCAGCTTGCCGAAGCAGCCGATCTGCGGCGGAGCGGCAGGGCCCTTCTTGCGGCGCCAGAACATGACTGCTGGGAGTGAACCACGAACCGCTCACCGAGCGCTACCACCTTCCCGGTTGCGCCAGGAACGTGCGAGCGCCCCCCGAACGACGTCATCAAGGCCCCCCTCTCTCCCCGTTTCACAAAGAGCCAGCGGGGGAGGGGGTGTCGTGCGGGGGGCCGGCGGGGTAGGGCCCCGCGAACCCGAGCGCCGGCCCGCACCGGAGCCGGTCGCGCACGGTCTCGGCCCCCCCGTTCACACGGCAACAGCCCCCCAAAAGGCGCGAGTTCGCGGGAGGGGGTCCCCGCCGGCCCCCCGCACGACACCCCCTCCCCCGCTGGCTCCGTTGCTGCTGCCTACCTCACCCTTTGCCGAAGCGATCGCCGATGCTGGCAGGGCAGTTGGTCGCCCGGAAGAAGCTCGTCGGGAACGGGTGGTTCCCGCGGGTCGGCCTGATCTCCATGGTCACGGTCACCGGCGGCGCCGTCATCTGCCAGGTCACCGTGAACAGCTCGTCGTTGTCCTTCTGGGCGGTGGTCGTCCCGGCCTCGAAGAGCCGGAAGATCCCCCACGGCCCTTCGCGCACGAGCTCCTCGTCGAGCCCCCCCGCGCCGCGCACCTGGATCCTCGCCCCCTTCGCGCCTTCGCCCGGCCAGTTGAAGGTGTGCCAGAACTCTTTCTCGTTGCGATAGAGCCTCTTCTGGCCGTCGACCTCGAAGACCACCTCGCTCACGATCGGGCTGACCGTCTTCATGTTGATGTGGAAGACGACCTTCGGATCCGCCCCGCCGCTGCTCCCGAAGAGCGCGTCGGAGATCTCGTTCGAGCGCCTCAGGCAGTTGTACAGGTTCGCGCTGAACGGCGTGAACGGCTTCGCCGCCTGCGGCTGCCCCGACAGGTGCGCCTTCGGGAAGAACTCGTGCCCGACCTGGTAGTGGAAGCCCTTGAGGTACGTCTCGTAAAAGCCCCAGAGCACCCCGTCCTTCGGCTTGAAGAAGGCCATCGCGTCCTCGAGCGACGCGTCGCGTGACGACGCGAGGTTGAACGGGTAGCGGTCCTTGATCTTGTCGCGGTAGTGCGGCCAGACCTCGACCTCCCAGATCCCGCTCGCCGCGCCGCCTGCGCGCCGCACGACGGCCTTGTACGCCTGCCGGAGGGGGTTCATGAGGAGCGGCTCCATCAGCCGCTGCCCGTTCTGGTCCATCGAGAGCAGCAGCCCCTGGGTCTCCTTCACCGCGTCCTGGAACGCCTCCGTGGCCTTCGAGGTGTCCGCGTCCGGCGGCCCGTCCTCGACGACGCTCATCTCCCCTGCCAGCCGCTCGAGGTGGCCCACGTACTGGCCGAGCTTGGGCGGGGGCGGCGGGGGCTGCCCTTCACCTGCCGGCGGCTGGGGCACCCCGAAGCTGGCCATCGACTCGAACTTGTCAGGCACCGGATCGTAGTGCTCGCGCTGGTTCCCCGTGAGCATCGAGTCGATCCGCACGCCCGTCCGCTGGTCGACCTTCTGCGCGATCATGTCCTTGGCCCTGTCGAGCAGGCCGCCGTCCGCCGTCAGCAGGCTCGGCTTCTCGTCCTTCCCGAACTGCGTCTCGTCCGAGAGCCGCTGGAGCAGCCGCCGGTAGGGCCAGTCGGGCGTGGAGAGCACCCTGAACTCGTGGATCGCGTCCCGGTTCGTCTTCGGGACGTCGACCTGGATGTCGCGGAAGAACGCCTCCCACTGCGCGATGTACGCGTTGTCGTAGTCCTGCCGGACGCGGTCAAGCTCCTTCTGGATCTGGTCGCCCTGCCGCTTCTCGTCGCTCGACAGGGGGAGCACCCAGAGCTCGCGCTCGAGCTTCTTCCTCCCCTCCTTCAGCGACTCGAGCACCTGCGCGTGCCCCTTGGCCGTGTAGGGCCCCTGCACCTCGAACCACGTCCCGCCCCGGTTCTTCTGCGCGCTGTGGACGACGGTCAGCACCTCGGGCCGATCCGCGAACATCTCGTTGAGCGACACCGGCGGGTACTTCAGGTTCTCCGGCGTGTTCGGCCCCGACTCGTCGTACTTCTGATCGATCAGGCTCGTTACAAACTGATCGTAGTAGCGCTTCGTCGGGTCGACCCGCAGCAGGTCGGCGCGCGCCCGGGCGATGAGCGGCTCGTTCAGCTCCTCGGCCTCGAGCTTCTTCCGCCGCACGAGGTCGATGTAGTACGCGACGTGCGGCGTGAGCCGCTCCTTGAGCTCGCTCTCGGGCAGATCGGTGAACGGCTTCAGGGTGTCGGCCCAGACCTGGACGAGCCGCCCGGTCTGCCACCGCGCCGCCTGCTCATCCATGTGGCCCTGGTACTCCTTGCCGAGAAGGACGTAGCTCCGCAGGGCGTTGTAGCCGTCCAGGAACTCCCCCTCGCGCACCTTCTCGAGCTTCGCCTCGAGCTGCGCCTTCGCGGGGCTGACGAAGCCCTGCTTCAAGCTCATGATGTACTGGCCCATCGTCGGCGGGAACAGCTTGTCCCCCTGGAACATGAACCAGCCGTACTCGATCGGCGTGTTCTCGACGTAACCGTCGAGCCGCCCCACGTGCTCCTGCAGCCGATCGAGCTTGTCGATGTTCGCGCGCACGTTCGGCGGCGTGCCGCTCCGCCCGGACCAGTCCACGAACGCGATCTCGTCCGAGATGCGCCGGGTCTCGGCGACGAGCCCCTTGTTGTTGAAGTACGAGATCACCGCCGGCAGGAGGAACAGGAGCGCCACGAGCGCCGCGGCCGCGGCCACCAGGATCCGCTGCATCCGCCGCCGCCGGAGCTCCGCCTCGGAGCGCGCGGCGAGGTCCTGATCCGGGAAGACGACGTTGGTGAAGACGTCGTGCAGGAAGAAGCTCTTCGACTCCTTCGGGACCGTCGCGTCCTCCTCGCCCTCGCCGAGCCCCGCGCGGAGCCCGAACGCGCGCCCCATCGCCCCGACCACGCGGTCGAGCGGCCGCCCCTCCTGGACGCCGCTCGTGAAGTAGAACCCGCGCAGGATCGGCGTGGGCGCCGCGCCCGCCTTGGGCGCGAACGCCGCCGCGATGAAGTCCGACAGGTTGCGCTTCACGGCCGCGAACTCGAGCGGGAACTGGTAGCTCTTCTCCTTCACCTCGCGGTTGCGCTCGCCGATGAGCCGCTTCGTGAGGCGCGCGTGGAGCTTCTCGACGAGCACGTCGAACTCGCGATCGAAGATCTTCCCGGGCTCGTCCTTGTTCTCGTCGAGCCGCACGGTGGCGCCCCACGCCTGGGCGCGCTCGCTCTTCTTCAGGTCGCCGAAGTACTCGGTGAAGCCCGCCACCAGGTCGCTCTTCGTGAAGAGCACGTAGACCGGCAGGACCATGTGCAGCGTCTGCTGCATCTCGTCGATGCGCGCGCGGATCTTCTTGCCGGTCTGATCGATCTGCTCGTCGCTCGCGTCGAGCAGCTCGCTCAGGCTCACCGCGACGATGACGCCGTTCAGCGGCTTGTGCTCGCGGTGCTGCAGCAGGGTCTCGAGGAACGCCATCCACTCGTCGTGGTCGTCGCTCTCGGTCGTGTACCGGCCGGCGGTGTCGAGGAGGATCGCCTCGTTCGTGAACCACCACTCGCAGTTCCTGGTGCCGCCGACGCCGCGCACGCCGGTGCGCTCGGGGTCGATGTACGGGAACACGAGCCCGGAGTGCCGGAGGGCGGTGGTCTTGCCTGCCCCGGGCGGGCCGACCATCACGTACCAGGGGAGGACGTAGAGCGCGTCGGCGCCCCGCTTGCCCCCGCCGAGCTTCGAGGCCTTGAGCGCGGCGATGCCCTCCTGCATCTGCCGGTTGAGCTCCTGGATCTCCGCGCGCCGCTCCGGCTTCGCGTTGATCACCTGCTCCTGCGCCTGCTGCGCGATCGCCTTCTCGAGCGCCCGCGCGGCGCGCGCCGCACGGATGCGCCTATAGACCGCCAGCCCGACGAGCAGGGCGAGGACGACCGCCGTCGCCACGAGCGGGATCTCGATCGGGAACGCCTCGGCCCCCTCCCCTGCCGCCGGGCGCAGCATGAACCACACTCCCCACACGGCGGTGAGGAACAGGGCGCTCAGGATCCACAGCCACATCGGAAGTCTCCCTCGGGAACAGCAGAGGACGGCGGAGTCGCCTAGGTCCCCGTGCTGATCAGCTTCTTGATCTGGTCGGCCACGCCCTCCGCGTCCGAGGCCACGACGAGCCGGAGCACGATGACCACGAGGACGGCCAGCACGAGCAGCCCGAGCGCGATGGCCAGGTAGGGCAGCTCGCGGCGCACCGCGTTCGCCCCGCCGTCCTTGCGCTCCGCGTTCGGCGCGAGGGCCTCACCGCCGCCCTCGGCGACAGCGACGTGGTTGCCCACGCCCTCGATGACGGCGCCGAGGCCCTCCTGCTGGCGCAGACGATATTTCCCCTGGAAGCCGAGGGCCAAGCAGAGGAAGTAGATTTGCGCGACGTGGTTCCTTCCGCGCTGGCCGTAGAGGTTGTCGAGGTTCGTGAAGAACCCGTCGCCGGCCGTGTTCAGCTGGAAGAACTGGAACTGCAGCGGGTTCTGGAGCCACTGCGTCCTCCCCGGCCAGTTCGAGTTGAAGATCACCTCGTCGGCGAAGGCCGCGAGCGCGAACTTCGCGTCGATCATGTCCTGCTCGGGGATGCGCGCCTCCCGGCCGTTCTGCATCATCGTGTCGAACAGGCCGAGGACGCGCCGCTGGAGGATGTCGGGCGCCGGGAGGTCGCGCGAGTTCCTGAGCTGCAGGATCAGCGAGAGCACGTCGGAGCACACAAAGTACATCGTCTGCGAGAGGCTCATGGGCTCCTCACCCGGAAGGGGCGGCCTGACACGTTCACTTTCCTGCCGGGACGGCGATCAGCCGGAGATCGACCTTTTGCGGTTCGATCGGCTGGTAGATAGCGATCGTGCCAGAGCCGAGGATATCGTTCCAGTAATCGCCGTTCTGGTTGACGCGGAGGTAGACGAGCCCCGGCTTGACCGGGATGGCGCCCGGCGGCCGGTACTCGATGGCGACGTTCACGCCGGGCGTCGCGGAGTGCAGGATGTGGCCGATCTGCGTCCACGAGCCGATCTTGAGCAGGCGCGGGAGCCGCTCGCGCAGCGTGCCCTCGTCCGTGCCCTTCGCCTCGAGGAACATCTCGTGGCTGCGGGGCAGCTTCGGGTCCTCGAACCTGCCGAGGTACATGCCGTCCTCGCGCTTCTCGAGCGGCACGATGACGAACTGCTCCGTGACAACCTCGTTGATGAGCTTCCAGGCCCGGTCGAACATCGGGTCGAGGACGCCATCGAGCTCGAGGTAGTTGAACTTGGGGATCGTCGTCGGATCGCTGTCGGTGGCCGCAAAGGTACAGAGCTCTCCGATGAGCGAGCCGAGGACGACATAACACTGCTCCGGGTGCGCGCCGCCGTGGTCGACGAGGTGCGACACGATCGGGATGTACGAGTTCAGGGTGTGGAGCAGCCAGAACTTGGTGAGGTCGGAGGCCTGGAAGTCGACCGACGCCGCGTTGCGCATGCGCCGCCCCTCGACGAGCGACTTCTGCTTGCCGACGAGCGCCGAGAGCACGCGGCGGAGGCCGGACATGATGTGGTCCGACGTGTTGATGCGAAGGACCGACGGGATGAAGCTCTTCCGCAGGGCGATCGCGCCGGAGCTGTCGCGGACGAGCTGCGCGATGCGCACGGTCTGGTACGCGTCGCGCGGCTCGGTGCCGAAGAGGAGCCGCAGGTTGGTGCGGGCCCAGGTGACCGACTGCTCGTTGCGGCCGGAGTTCACGTCCGGGACCGTTGTCTGGGCGGCCACGAACCGCTGGGCGGGGCCCGCCTTCGCCGGGTCCAGGCTGATGTTCGCGGCGGTCTCGCGCAGGTTCGGGATGCCGAGGAAGACGTCGAGCGTCTTCAACGCGGCCGGGAAGGCGCCCTCGAGCGGCCGCGCCTCGACCTGATCTTCGCCGCGATCGCCGATGAAGAACGGCGTGCCGTCGGGGAAGACGCCGTGGCATTTGACCACCTTGAACTGCCCGGCGGAGAGCGCGCGCTCATCGAACTGGGCGGACGTGATGCCCCAGTCGTAGCCCACGACGGCATGGAGGCGCGCATGGAGCAGCGTCTCGTGGTAGGCGTCCGTTTGCTGCAGGTGCTGAGGGGTCATGAAGAGCCCCTCGGTCCAGACCGGCTTGCGCGGGTGAATCATGTCGCCCGTCCAGTCTTATCAGATGTGCCGTGCGCGGCGGCGCGAAAGCGGGTCAGGCGCGGGGAGCGCCGACGCTGCGCTGCGCGCATCGGGCCGCTCGTCGTCGCCGAGGGCGGCGCGGTCACGTCGCGTGGACTGCCGCTGGGAGGACGACCTGCGCGCGCCACGGCGATCACTTCCCCGGGCGAGCGGGCGCCTCTGGCGCGGCCACCTTCTTCGGCAGGCTGAGCCGGCGAACGGCGCTCGCGTTGGGGAACATCGACTCGTCGAACTCGACCCCGTTGTCGATCTTGGTCGAGTCGATGAAGAACGCGACCCGCGGATCGGCCACGGGCGGACCTGCGTCGGACTCGCGGCCGCCGCACTGCGCCTCTCCGGGCGGGAGCGGGAACTCGTAGAAGGTCTTCCAGCTGTTGCCCTTCGGGCTGTGGAACAGGGCGGCGCCGACGAGGTGGCTCGCGTCGGGCAGGCGCTCGAACTTCACCTCGACGAGGTCGTTCGGGAAGACCTCGACCTCGTCGACCTTGGCGAGGTCGTCCTCGAGCGTCTCCTTGTCCTTGAGGAGGATCTGGTCGTATGTCGCGTTCTCCATGCGCGCGCTGCTCTTCAGCTGGTAGAGCCGCACGACCACGGGCCGCGGGTTCCCGTTCTCGTTGGGGTTGATGTTGTCGGACGCGTAGATCGAGAGCGTCACGATCTGGACGTCGCACGGCTCGGGGGCCGCGGGCGGCGGCGCGGCGGACGTGCAGCCCGAGAGCGCGGCGGGCAGCGCGGCGCCGAGGAAGGCGGCGAGGGTCGCCGCGGCGATGGCCGCCGCGACCTTCGCCGGGGCCGCCCCGCGGAGGAGCGACGCCGGCCGACGTCGAGGCCCCGGCTGGCGCGCCGAGCCCTCCCCTGCGGGGGAGGGCGAACGGGGCTCCCCGATCCACATCGAACGCTGTAGGAGCTTGGCGAACGGGACCATGCTCCGCCCAATTTATGCGGAGTCTCGTGGCCAGTACAACTTTCGGTGTGCGAGCGGCGTCGATCGGTCTGATTCAGTCCGTTTCAGTCCGAGAACGAGATCGTGAAGTTCTTTTCGGCGTCGACCCCGATCTGGAGCCGCTTGGGGAGCGGCCCCTCCGCCATCTTCTCGAGGACGGCGACCGAGAGCAGCGGCAGGAGCGACGCCCGGAGGATATGGTCGATGTTGCGCGCCCCCGTGTCGACCTCGGTGCAGCGCGCCGCGATCGTCTCGACGAGCGCGTCCGAGTACGACGCCTCGATCCGCTGGCTCTTGCGCAGGCGGTCGACGAGGGCGTCGAGCTTGAGCCGCGTGATCTCGCCGAGCGCGTCGGGCGAGATCGGCAGGTACGGCACCGTCGTCATGCGCGCGAGCAGCGCCGGCTTGAAGTGCGCGGAGAGCGTCGGCTTGATCGACTCGACGATCTCCTTGATGAACTCGCCGTCCGCGTCGAGGCGGCGCGACGGGTCTTCTTCCCGCGCGGCGACCGTCATGTTCGTGATCTTGTCGGTCGCGAGGTTGCTCGTCAGGATGATGACCGTGTTCTTGAAGTCGACGAGCCGCCCCTCGCCGTCGCTCAGCATGCCCTTGTCGAACACCTGGTAGAACAGGTTCATCACGTCGGGGTCGGCCTTCTCGACCTCGTCGAGGAGCACCACCGTGTAGGGCCGCTGGCGCACGGCCTCGGTGAGCATGCCGCCCTCGCCGTAGCCGACGTAGCCGGGGGGCGAGCCGATGAGCCGGGAGACGGTGTGCTTCTCCTGGAACTCGGACATGTTGATGACCGTCATCATCCGCTCGCCGCCGAACATGAGGTCGGCGATCCCGAGCGCGGTCTCCGTCTTGCCGACGCCGCTGGGCCCCACGAGCAGGAACACGCCCTGGGGCGTGCTCAGCGGCTTCAGGCCCGCGCGCGCGCTCCGGAGCTCCTTCGAGATGCTCACGATGCCGTGCGTCTGCCCCTTGATCCGCCGGGTCAGCCGGTCCTCCATCTCGAGGAGCGCCTTCACGTCGTCCTGGACCATCTTGCCGACGGGGATGCCCGTCCACGCCGCGACCACGCTCGCGACCATGGCCTCGTCGACGTCCGGCCGGATCAGCGGCACCTCGCCCTGGCTCTGCTTGAGCTCGTCGAGGGCCTTCACCACGTCGCGGCGCGCGGCGTCCCGCTCCTCGTTCGTCTTGGCCTCGTCCATCTTCTTGCGGGCGTCGATGACCCGCTGCGTGCCCGCCGTCTCCTTCGCGTAGTCGGCGCGCACCGACTCGAGCTCGGCCTTCGCCTTGGCGAGCTTGTCCTTGAGCTCCGCGACCCGCTCTTGATCGATCTGGACGCCCTTGTCGCGATCCCGCTCGAGCGCCTTGAGCTCGGTCTCGGTGTTCACGATGAGGATCTCGGCGTCCTCGACCGCGGCGGGGCGCTGCTGCAGCGCGACCTTCACCCGGGCCGCGCAGGTGTCGAGCAGGTCGACCGCCTTGTCCGGCAGCTGCCTGCCGGTCAAGTAGCGCGCCGACAGCCGCACGGCCGCGGTCACCGCCTCATCCTGGATGATGACGTTGTGGGCCGCCTCGAACTTCGGCCGGAGCCCCCGGAGCATGACGACGGCCGCCGGCTCGCTCGGCTCGTCGACCTTCACCGGCTGGAAGCGCCGCTCCAGCGCCGCGTCCTTCTCGAAGTATTTCTTGTACTCGCTCCACGTCGTGGCCGCGATCGTCCGGAGCTCGCCGCGGGCGAGCGCCGGCTTGAGCAGGTTGGCCGCGTCGCCGCCGCCTTGCTGGCCGCCCGCGCCGATGAGCGTGTGCGCCTCGTCGATGAAGAGGATGATCGGCTTCGACGACCCCTTCACCTCGGCGATCACCTGCTTCATCCGGTTCTCGAACTCGCCCTTCACGCCGGCCCCTGCCTGGAGCAGCCCCATGTCGAGCCCGAGGATGTCGACGCCCTGCAGGAGCGGCGGCACCTTCGGGTTCTCCGGCGTGCTCTCGACGATGAGCAGCGCGAGCCCCTCGACGAGGGCCGTCTTCCCGACGCCCGCGTCGCCGACGATGATCGGGTTGTTCTTGCGCCGCCGCGCGAGGATATCGATGACCTGCCGGATCTCCCGCTCGCGACCGAAGATCGGATCGATCTGCCCCGCGCGCGCCTTCCCCGTGTAGTCGACGCAGAACTTCGCCAGCGCCGAATCGGGCCCGGCGCTCGCCATCCCGGCCGGCAGCTTCCCGGCCCCGGGCGCGCCTGCGCCCGCCGCCGCCGCGGCGGCCTCCGCCTCCTCCTTGGAGCCGGAGACGATCTTGGGGAGGTTGTTCTTGAGATCGTCTTTCGAGATGCCCTCGAGATACGCGCCGATGCTGCTCACCGAGTACCGGGTCGGCTGCTGGACGAGGCGCTGGAAGAGCACGCCGCTCCGGACCCGCTGGTAGCCGTACTCCATGGATCCGACGAGATAGGCGTCCTGCATCCACTCGAGCATCGTCGGCGAGAGCACGGGCCTCCCGGCGTTGCCCTTCCTCAGCTCTTCCAGGCTGCGCTGGAGCGCGGCGCGGAGGTGCGACGGGTCGAGATCATAGTGGGATACGAGAAACGCGATGTCGGAGTTCGCGTCGTCGAGCAGCGCGAGGAGCAGGTGCTCGAGCGTGACCTCGTAGTGGCGCGCGTTGACACACTGGCCAATCGCCGCCTCGAGGGCAGAGGTGCAGTTCTTGGTGAGTCGCTTGACGATGGCTTTGGTGTCGACGAGCTGCATGCGCGGCATGCTAGCCGAGGCGCGCCCTCGTCCGAAAGCGCCTCGTCAGCCTCGCCCCTTGCGCTTCTTCTCCGCGGCCTCCGGGGCGCGGCCCTCGGCCCCGCTCGCCTCTCCGCGCTCCCGCGCGGCCGGCTTGGCCCCCCCGCGGGTCGCGTCGCCTCGCGGCGCCGGCGCGGCGTCGTGGGCGCTGTCGTCCTTGTCCTGCGCGGCGAGCGGCTCGCCGGCCGCGACGCGGTCCACCATGTCGGGCCGTATCCGCAGCTTGAGCAGGGCGCCAACGCGGAGCTTTTGGTCCGGCTCAATACGGTTATCGCGCGCGACGTCCTCGACGTCTATGACGAACTGCCGCGCCACGCCGATCAGCGTATCGCCGGGCGCGACGCGGTAGAGCATCACCTCGCGCGCGGACCGCGACTGCCCGCGCGCGGCGCGCGTCCGCAGCGGGGCGCGCGAGACGTCGACAGCGTCGTCGTCGGACGAGCCCTCCGCGCCATCGTCGAGCGAGGACGTGGCCACGGGATCGCGCATCGAGCGCCGCTTGCCGAGCGCAGGCCGGTCGTCGTCGTCCACGTCCGTCTCCGCCGTCCGCTTCCGCGCGGGCTTCGGGAGCAGCGAGAGCAGGCTCTCGTCGTCCCGGCTCCCCCTCCGCGGCGCGAAGTCGCGTCCGCCGAGCAGATCGACCGGATCGAGGATCGACGCGTCGTCCGTGGAGAGCAGCTCCGTGGAGAGCATCGCGGGCAGGGCGGCCTGCGCTCGAGCGAGCGTGTCCGGCGGGAGCATCACGAGGAAGTCTCCCCGTCCGGGCGGCACGCGGTCCCCCAGGATGTCGGGGTTCAGCTTCCGCAGCGTCGAGGTCCCGACGCCGGCGGCCTTCGCCAGCGTCTTGAGCGGCGTCCCCGGGGGCACCGCGATCTCGGCGGCGTCGATCGGCCGGCTCACCGCGACCTCATCGAACCCGAACCGCTCCAGGTTGTTCGCCACGATCGCCGCCGCCCCGATCTTCGGCACGTACGCGGCCGTCTCCGAGGGGATCGCCTCCTGGCGCGCCAGCTCGTTGAAGTCGGACGTCCCGTAGCGATCGATGCGGTCGAGCAGCTGCTCGTAGCCCATGTTGTAGGCCGCGAGCGCGAGGTCCCAGCTGCCGAAGCGCAGGTAGAGATCGCGCAGGTGGTGAGCCGCCGCCTGCGTGGCGAGGCGCGGGTTCTTCCGCTGGTCGAGGTGCCGCGTCTGCTGGAGCCCGTAGACCGCGCCGGTGGCGGGCATGAACTGCCAGAGTCCCACGGCGCCGACCGGCGATTTCGCCCGCGGGTCGAAGCCGCTCTCGATCATGGACACCCAGATGAGATCCTCCGGAAGCCGTCGCTCCCTGAGCTCGGCCTGGATCATCTCCTGGTAGCGCCCGCTCCGCTTCAGCCACGTCTCGAACATCTGCCGCCCGCGGTCGGTGCGCGTGAAGAAGCGGACGTACTTCAGGGTGCGGCGCGACACGGCGAGCCGGAGGTCGGGCAGCTGCAGCTTCGAGAGCGCCTCGGCGCCGGCCGAGTCGAGGTCGTCCACGTCGTCGGCGTAGCTGCCTTCGGCCGAGAACGCGCGCGGCGGCCGCGAGAAGCTCGGCCGATCGAGCTCGCACGCGGCGCCCTCCCGCGCGTCGCGCCCCGCCGCCTCGCGCAGCCGCCACAGCTCCCGCGACTCGCCCCCCGGCGGCGCTGCCGGGCCGTCGAGCCCGCGCGCCGGCGCCGCGTACGGCGGCGGCGCCGCGGCGAGCGCCCCGACCGGCGCCGTGGCCCGCGCTGCCCCCAGCTGGTAGGTCGATACCGCCGACTGGACCGACGTGATCGCCGACTGGGGCGCCGCCATCCCGACCCCGTATCCAAACGCCAGGGCCGAGACCAGGGGAGGGATCTTGTGGACGAGGCTCATTGGTATGTGGTTCAACGTCGCACCATGTAGGCAAACTGGTCAACAAACCGGCCGGCCCGGGCGAGCCGGGCTTGGCGCGCCGCTGGGCGGGCCGGCCTCGGCTCCCTCTCGGGCTTCGGCGTGGCCTCTGGGTGGGCTGCACGCAGACTGGCGGGCCGCATGGTGCGGATGGACGTCAGGCACTCCCGTCCGGCGGAGCGGGTCTGCTAGTCTGCACCCATGCCGGCGGCGCTCTCGGCCCGCGTGTCCGACACCCAGGCCAACCAAAGCTTCGACGTTTCGTTCGAGCGCTTCCCTGTCCGGATCGGCAGGAATCAGCTGAACGACCTTCACATCGACCGGCCCTACATCTCCCAGTTCCATGCGGCGGTGGACGTCCGCGATCGCCGGATCTTCGTGCGCGACCTCGGCTCCACCAACGGGACGATGTTCGCGGGGCACCGGCTGGCGCGCGATACCTCGGTGGACGTGACCGGCCAGCCGGAGATCACGATCGGCCCGATCCAGATCCGGCTGGCGATCATCGAGGCGCCGCTGAAGTCCGAGAGCCCGAACGACGGCACGCTGCTCGGCACGGGCGGAGACAACCTCTCCGCGCTGATCAGCCCGCAGAAGCGCGCCGCTCCCGGCGGCGAAGACCCCTACCTGCGTCAGGTGGTCCCGTACCTGGAGGCGTACCGGACCGCGTGGGCCGCGGTCTACCGGATGATCTGGGATCACCTCGCGCGCCTCCCGCCCGATGCGCGCCAGAGCTACTTGCGCCGGCTTGGCGAGGAGCACCCGAGCGTGCTCGCGGAGCGGGACTTTCAGAAGATCTCTCAGTACTACGGCGTGGACTACCGCACGCTCGGCGAGCTGGCCCCCGCGAACGCGGCGTTCGCAGCGCTCTCCGAGCTGGCGGGCGCCCTCGCGCCCGGCGCGAAGCCCCCGGACGACGTCGCGGGCATCGTCAACTTCGCGCGGCGGCTCCGCGACACGATGGAGGTCTTCCTGAAGTGCTTCGTGAGCTTGCGCGACGGCTATCAGGAGTTCGAGGCCGAGGTGCTGGCGCGCGATCGCTCCGCCGAGACGGACAAGGTCGCGAACGCGCAGGACGCGAAGGAGCTCGGCACGGTCCTGCTCACGCCGGTCGGGGGCCCGGACGCCGCGCGGCACCTCCACGAGATCTTCGTGGATGTCATGAGCCACCAGATCGCGCTCCTGAACGGCGTGATGGGGGGCGTGAGGTCGCTGCTCGTGAAGCTCTCCCCGAAGACGCTCGAGGAGAAGCTCGAGCGCGCGGGCAAGAAAGGCGGGCTGTTCTCGAACAAGTACGAGGAGCTCTGGAAGCTCTACGAGCGCCGGCACGGCGACTATTCGGGGGAGGACAAGGAGACTTTTCGGGAAATATTTGGCGAGCAGTTCTCTCGGGCGTACGCTGCGACCGCCGCAGAGGACTATGGGTCGTCCGGCGAGTCGGGAGGCCGGAGCATCGTCCGCTTCCCCGGCTCTGGGAATCCGAACAAACGCTAGCGCCCCAAAACGGCGGGGCTTCGCGCGGCGAGCCGCGCCTTGGGCTCGCCGATCTTCGCCGGAGGCGCGGCCGAACGCGAGGCGCCGTTCATGCGAATCAGGGAGAAAGTCGTAGCAGCAGGTTGTCTGGCCGTCGCCGCGTGCCTCCTCGCCCCGCGCGAGGCGGCCGCGCAGACGACGGTCCAACGCGATAAGAACTGGGCCACGGTCTCGGACGTGAGCCTCGTGCTGGGAAGCTCCGTCGTTTTCCTGATGCCGCGAGTCTATTACAGCGATCCCGAGGCCACGGTCGGCTGGAAGGGGCGCTGGCATTTCTCGGTCATGGCGCCCGCCATGACGATGACCGCGCTGACGCTGCTCGTGGACCTGCCGATCAAGAACGCGCTCGAGTCGACGCGCCCGGGCTGCTCGATCGACGAGACGAACGCGGCGGTGTCCGACTCGGGCTGCGAGTCGTTCGGCGGCCCGTCGACGCACGCGTTCGCCTCCTGGGGCGCGACGGGCGCCGGCACGGGCATCTTCGTGGTCGACACGTTCCGCTACTCGTCTGGCCGCTTCAACGCCGGCGCCTTCATCGGCAATGTGGCCTTCCCCCTCACCGCCTCGGTCGTCACCACCATCGCCCGCGGCGTCGCCCCCGGCGACACGCGGCCGCACGAGAACGCCGGTCAGATCGCGATCGGCGGCGTCACCGGCTTCCTGAGCGGCCTCGCCGTCGGCACCGCCTACGCGATGCTCCAGCGCCCGAACTGCGGCTACGGCAACGCGCTGTTCTGCTGGTAGCCGCCTCTCCGGTACGTCTCCCTCCCCTCTCCGGCAGGCCTCCCTCCTCCCCTCGCCAGCAAGCCTCCCTCCGCTCGCTGGCGAGCCTCCCTCCGCTCGCTGACCCGGCCAGGGGTCGTGGGGGGAGCGCGGGGGGCAGGCCGAGGTTCGAGCAGATCACGCGCGCCTCGTCCGCGCCATGCGCGGGGAGACGCGCGTCCTGCGGGTCCGGCGGCCCCCGCCTGCCCCCCGCGCTCCCCCTCCCCCCGGCCTCGGCTGCTGTTCTAGTCCTGTCCGACGACGCGCTCCCAGAGCGGATCGTTCGACGAGAAGAGCGTATCCCGGTCCACCCGGAGGAATCGCTGGAACTCGACGCGGCGGAGCTCGCGGTCGCTGTCGCGGTTGCCGTCGTCGTGCTTCACGATCTTCACCCGCACCTGCTCGAGCAGCTGAATGCCGTTCGGTTTGTAGGAGACGTCGGTGCGCAGCACGTAGCGGGCGTAGAGCCCGCGCTCGGTGACGGAGGGCACCACCGCCGTCCGCTCCAGGTCGACGGACGCCGCCTCGATCAGCCGCCCCCTTCGCGCAAGGTAGAAGTGCGCTCGTTGTCGGCAGTCGTCGGGATCAGGGCAGTCCTTCGTCTCGGCCACGACGAGGTTGTCGTTGCCGAGGCGCACCGGGGACAGCTTGGTCCCCTTCGCGGGCGCGCGGAAGCTGCCGACCCCGTAGACGTCAGCGCGATCGCCGGCCGCTCGCACGAGCGCGACGAGGCCGCCCTCGTCGCCGTTCTCGAACTTGAGGACGCGCACCCACACGGCGCGAAGCCCCTCCGGCCCGGAGCGGATCTCGACCTCGTCGGGGTCGATCTTGCGCGGCCAGCCGGACTTGGAGATGCCGCCGCGCAGGGTCTCGTTGGCGAACACGTAGTGGCCGGTACAGTCGACGTCGGTCGGCCCGATCCCGCGTTCCTCGCTGTAGCCGGGAATGACGACGCTCAGCCACTGGTCTGGGTCGAGGGTGCGCACGGCCGCCTTGCCGCCCGCCCCGCGCTTCGCAGGCGGCAGCTGGGTCGTGCACACTGGGATCGGATTCTGCTTGCGTGTCTGGAGCTCGCCGTGTGGCTGCTCTGGGTACGATCCGCAGCCCGCGAGGGCGGCGGCGAGCCCCAGGCCGACGACGGAGCCGAAGCGAACGATGCTCACGCGCTCTTCGTATCATGCAAGGCGTCGCCAAGGCGAGTTCGCGACCTAACGCCCTGGCCGGCCAACGGCTCTGGCCGGCCAACGGCTCTGGCCGGCCAACGGCTCTGGCCGGCCAGCCCGCCTCGTTCTCTCCGGTCGGCGGTCGCGCGCATGCCAGATCACGCCGCCGCCCCGCGCGTCGTCACGTTCCCCACACGCCCGCAACGCGATGGACACGCCCGCGTCCTCTTATGGAAGCGATGGCTTCGCGACGGAATATTGCGCGCCGTCAGGAACCAAACGCGAACCAAACCCCAACCAAAAGCGAACCGAATGCCAAGAAACCCGCACCGTTCCCGGACACAAAAGTCTTGACGCTCCCAAAGAGGGAGTTACCTTCTGGACTCCCTGAGACGAACAGGGGTAGAGATACGATAAGAGTCTTACCTCTGCGTCTCTAAACTCCTAGTCCCGATGGGGCGGACCGTCTGCCAGCGCGCAATGGGGCGTAGACTGAGCCCAGGCGGCGAGACCTTGAAGGAAGAGGCATCTGATCATGGCGTTGCAAGCTCATCTCCAGTTGAAGGGCATTACCCAGGGCCCCATCGATGGCTCGGTCACCCAGAAGGGTCGCGAGAAGACCATCGCTGTCATCGCTGTCCAGCATCAGGTCGTGAGCCCGCGTGACCCGGCGACCGGGCTGCCCAGCGGGAAGCGCCAGCACAAGCCCTTCGTGATCACGAAGGAGCTCGACAAGGCAACCCCCCTTCTTTACAACGCCTTGGTCAACAACGAGAGCATCTCGGAGTGGACGCTCAAGTTCTACACGCCGGGCACCGCGGCGTCGAAGAACGTCGGCAAGGAGCAGAACCACTACACGGTCAAGCTCACGAACGCGACGGTCGCGAGCATCGACTTCCACATGGACAACACGCGCGGCGGGGACGGCGCCAAGGATCGGCCGGAGTACGAGCGGGTCTCCTTCACGTACCAGAAGATCGAGTGGTCGTTCGATGACGGCGACGGCGCGCGTCAGGCGGACGATGACTGGGAGACGCCGCAGGGGTAGTACCTAGCTGCTGAGGTCTCGTCGCACCGGGCGACCTTCGGGTCGCCCGGTTGCGTTTGTCGTCCTGACGTTGGGGCATCAGAGCGGGGCGCAGCTTCGTGCGCTATGGGCTCAGCCGCTAGGCAGGCGAGTGAGGCGTACGAAAGTACGCCGCAGCGAGCCGAACGACGCGGATGAACCCGTAGCGCACGAAGCTGCGCCCCGCTCCAGGGGTTCCTCAAAATCAGGCATGGCCATCACGCGCAGCAAGCTCAGAATGTTGGCATGCCCCTCAGCGCCTACCTCAGACTCGTCGGCGAAAGACAAGGGGAAATCAGGGGCTCCGTCACCCAGAAGGGGCGAGAAGGTAGCATCCTCGTCACCGAGGTGTTCCACTCGCTGGTGGGGCCGCGCGACCCGGTCACCGGGCGCCCGACGGGCAAGCGGATGCACAAGCCCTTTATCGTCACGAAGGACCTCGATCGGTCCACGCCGCTCCTCCTCAGCATCCTCAGCCACAACGAGAGCATCCCCCGCTGGGAGCTCCAGTTCTACAGGTCGATCGCGATCGGCGTCGAGAGGCCTGTCTTCACGGTCCAGCTCACGAACGCGAACATCTCGAGCATCCAGTTCCACATGCTCAACGTGAGGAACCCGGGGCAATCGCGCCTGCCCGAGCAGGAGGAGGTCGCGTTCACGTACCAGAAGGTCGTCTGGACCTGGAACGACGGGGGCGTCTCCGCGGAAGACGACTGGCTCACCCCGCGCTGAGCGGGCGGCCTTCCGCTCGAGGCGCGAGCTGAGCTACGATCCCGCCGTGGCCGGCGCCTCCCTCCTCACCCGAATCGCGCACGCGGCCGACCCGCACTCGACGGAGCGGCACACCTACCGGGATCACGACCTCGAGTCGGCCATCCTGACGCACCTCGGGCACATGCTGAACACCCGCCAGGGGAGCTCGCTGACCTGCCCGGACTACGGCCTCATGGAGGTCTCGGAGGTCCTGCATGAGTTCCCCGAGGCGATCGGCCTGGTGCAGCGCTCGCTCAAGAACTGCATCCAGACCTACGAGCCGCGGCTGAAGAACGTGCAGGTCCGGCACCTGCGCACCGACACCATCCAGTCGATGGTCCTCGAGTTCGAGATCACCGCGCAGATCCACTTTCCCGATGGCCGGCGGCAGGCGCTCCGGCTCGGCGCTGCAGTGGACCAGAGCGGCAACGTCCGGATGACGTAGCCCCCGCCCGGCGGCCTGGCTCACGGCGGTTGACAGCCTTCGGCCCCGGCGGTCGACTGGCGGTGGCGAGAGGATGTTCAACAAGTACTACCAGGACGAGCTCACCTACCTGAGGGATCTGGGGCGCGAGTTCGCCGCCGCCTACCCCGGGATCGCGCCCATGCTCGCGGAGAAAGGCGGGGACCCCGACGTCGAGCGCCTGCTCGAGGGCGTCGCGTTCCTGACCGGCAAGATCCGCCAGAAGCTCGACGACGAGCTCCCCGAGGTGATCCACTCGGTCGCGTCGCTGCTCTTTCCGCACTACCTCCGCCAGATACCGGCGACCTCGATCATCGAGTTCACGCCGCTCCCGAACGTGGTGCGCGAGAAGCTCGTCGTCGCTCGGCACGCAGAGGTCGGGTCGGTGCCGGTCGACGGCGTCTCGTGCCGGTTCCGCACGACCCAGGACGTCGAGCTCGTCCCGCTCGCGGTGGAGGACGTGCGCGTCGACACGGGCGCGCAGCTCGCGCAGACGCTCCGCATCGAGCTCCGCCTGACCGGCGGCGCCGCGCTGTCGGGCCTGTCGCTCTCCTCGCTGCGCTTCTACATCCACGGCGAGCGCAGGTTGCAGGACGACCTCCGCCTCTGGGTCGGGGCGCACGTCGACACCGTCGCGCTCGCCGCGGTGGACGCCGCGGGGCGCGACACGACGATCGCGTCGCTCCCGGCGCGCGCCGTGCGGCTCACCGGCTTCTCCGATGAAGAGTCGCTGATCCCGTACCCGAAGACGGTCTACCCGGGATTCCGGCTCCTGCAGGAGTTCTTCACGCTCCCGCAGAAGTTCGCGTTCTTCGAGGTGACCGGCCTCCAGGCGCTCTCGGCGGAGCGGATCTCCGACCGGTTCGCGATCCTGCTGCAGTTCAGGGACGGGCTCCCGCCGGGGACGCGGATCGGCAAGGAGAACATCCGGCTGTTCTGCTCGCCGGTCGTGAACCTGTTCGAGCACACGAGCGATCCGATCAAGCCCGAGGCCACGAAGCACGAGTACCTCTGCCGCCCGGCGGGCGCGGCGCCCGCGGCCTTCGAGATCCACAGCATCGACAAGGTCGTCGGCATCGCCCGGCGCACGAGCCAGCGCGTCGAGATCCCCTCGTTCTTCAGCTTCCAGCACGAGCTCGATCCCGAGGCCGCCGCGCGGACGATCTTCTACCAGGCGCACCTCCGCCCGGCCGCCATCGGCGACGGCATCGACATGTACCTCTCTTTCGGCTCCCCGCAGGACGCGGGGGCCCTCCCCGAGTTCGACGTGATCAGCATCGAGGCGACGAGCACGAACCGCCGCCTGCCGGCGCAGCTGAAGCTCGGCGACCTCAGGGTGCCGACGGCGACCTCACCCGCCGTGGCGAGCTTCACCAACCTCACCGGCGTCACAGCGCCGCTCCCGCCGCCGCTCGGGCGCGAGCTGCAGTGGCGCGTGCTGGCCCACATGGCGATGAGCTACCGCTCGATCACCGAGCTCGAGGTGCTCCGGGCGACGGTCGATCTCTACAATTTCCAGGCGATCGTCGATCGTCAGGCGGCGCGCGCGAACCAGCTCCGCCTGGCCGCGATCAAGGCGATCCGGGTGCGGCCGACGGATCGGCTGTACCGAGGGGCGCCGGTGCGCGGCGTCGCGGTCGACATCGAGCTCGACGAGGGCGGGTTCGTCGGCGAGGGGGAGATGTACCTGTTCGCGAGCATCCTGAACGAGATGCTCGGGTCCTACGTCTCGCTGAACTCGTTCACGCAGCTGACGGTCACCGGCACGAATACACGCGTGGTGCACAAATGGGACCCGAAGAGCGGCAGCCTGACGCTGATCTGAAGCCGGCTGCGCCGAGAGGCGCCGCGAGCGCCGACCCCGTCGCGCTGGAGACGCTCCGGCGCTTCGCGGATACCGCGCCACGCTTCTCGTACTACCGCCTCATCTACCTGCTCGAGCGGCTCTTCCCTGCCGCGCCGCCGGTGGGCCAGCTCGGGCCGGTGCAGGACGAGCGCATCCGGCTGCGCGGCGACCCCTCGCTCATCTTCGCCTCGAGCGACGTGAGCGAGCTCGCGCCGGTCAAGGCCGCTGACGGCGTGGAGCGCGCCCGCGTCTCGACCACGTTCCTCGCCCTGTACGGCTCGGTGTCGCCGCTGCCGGCGTACTTCATCGAGCAGATCGCGCAGGCCGACTACCAGGGCGGCCCGCAGCCGATCCGCGAGCTCCTCGACGTCTTCCACCACCGGCTCCTGTCGCTGCTCTACCGCGCGTGGACGAAGTACCGCCTGCCCGTCACGTACCGCAAGCAGGGCGCCGATCCCTTCTCGCGCCGGATGCTCTGCGCGGTCGGCGTCGACGGCTTCCGCGGCTACGAGACGCCGCTCGATCGCTTCTTCTTCCTCCGCTACGCGTCGGTCCTCGCCTCGAAGTCGCGCTCGGCGAGGAACCTGGAGACTGTGCTGTCCGAGATGCTCGGCAACATCGACGTGAAGATCGAGCAGTTCGTCGGTCACTGGACGAAGATCGAGAAGCCGTTCAGGAACAAGCTCGGCGTGATGAACCATCAGCTGGGCGAGAGCCTGACCCTGGGGCGCTACGTGTTCGACGGCTCCGGCCGCTACAAGGTCGTGCTCGGCCCGGTGGGCTACGACGAGTACCTCTCCTTCTTGCCCGGGGGTCGGCGGCAAGATCTGGTCCGCGGCGTCATCGAGACGTTCACGCCGGGAATCCACGACGTGATGCTCGAGATCCACGTGGACACGGAGGAGGCGCCGCGGTTCCAGCTCGGCTCGCCGCGCGCCGCGACGCTCAAGCGCACCGCGTGGATCGGCGGCTCTGCGGCGGAGCGGCTCGTGATCACGATCCCCCTCGACGACAAGCACCTCGCGGGCGGCGACGACGAGGACGACGACGATCGCGGCGAGCCCCCGCCGATGTGACCCAGGCCGCGGGCCGCCGGGAGGCGCGGCGGCGCTCGCGCCGTGGACTCGCCCTGCGCTCAGTAAACGGTGAGGCTCTGCAGCGCGGCCGAGATCTCGTCGGCGTTCGCGTCGACGTTCTCGTGGTGCACGATCTGCACGAGCAGGATGCGGCGGGGGCTCCGGAGCAGGATCTCGTGGGCGAAGGCATCCGAGATGGGCTTCGACGGGATCTTCGCCTTGACGAGGTAGCTGCGCCCCTGCGTGTTCGCCGTGGCCACGGGCGCGCGGCCGGAGAGGATCTCCGCGCCCTGCTCCTCGAGATCCGCCTCGTAGCGCTTGAGCACGTCGGGCCACGGATCCTCGGGGCTGTCGATGCGCTCGTAGATCGAGAACAGGAACTGCCGCGGGGACTGGTACGTGATGAAGCGGCGCTCGGGGGTGTAGTCGGCGCCGCCGACGTTCCAGTCCATCGGGCGGCTCATGCGGACGTCGCCGTTCATGAGGCCCACGCCGATCCTGCGCGGCACCCGGTCCGTCGCCGGCGCGTCGAGCGGCGGGAAGTACACCTCGAAGCTCGAGTCCTTGCTCAGGGAGCCGGCCGCGCCGTGGAGGTAGAAGACGTCGTCCTGCTTGGGGGCGGTCGGGGAGCCGCCGCAGCCGGCGAGCAGCGCGATCGCGGCCACGGCGGCGCAGGCCACGCCCGCGCGCCCCGCTCCGGCGGCGAGCGGACGGCGGGCGCGGAAGGCGGGGACGTGCGCGAACATCGGCATTCCGAGGTGCCTCATCGGGGGGAACTCTAGGCCAGCGAGGGCGCGCCAGCCAAATGTTCGCCGAGGAGTTTGCCCTCGGGGTGCCCGGCATTGAATGATTGCCCGGCCCGGGCAGCGCTGCGCCCGCCGATCGAGGCGGTACCCCGTGCCGCGAGAGAGACATGTCCAACGAAAGCAAACCGAGTCGCAAGGGCGAGCCCGCCGGAGCACCGGCGGCGAGCGCGCCGAGCCCCCCCTCCACCAGCACGAGCCAGGGCCACGAGCGTCCGGCGCCTGGCCGCCGCGCGCCCCGACGCCCCGAGCTCGCGGCAGCCTTCGCGCTTGCGCTGGGGGCCCCGGCGTGCAGCGGCATCGACGCCGGCGTGGAGTACCCGGACGATCTGCCCGCGATCGATCGGTACCTCTTGACTCCCGAGAACGGCCCCGAGGCGCCGCTCGCGCTGGGCGAGTTCAAGATCGGCCCCGAAACCTGCAGCGGCGTCGACACGCACCCGGTCACACAGAAGCTCTCGCCCGAGGATCTCAGCCGCTTCCTCGCGGCGCAGGGCGCCGGGAGCATCACCCCGAAGCTGGCGAGGTCGAACCTGTACTGGTTCGACTTCCCCGCGCGCGACAAGTCGTTCGTCCGGCTGCGCCTTGCGGTGCTCGAGGACTCCAAGCACGCGACGCAGGATCTCCACGACGCGGTGCTGCAGCACGGGCCGGGCTGGTGGGGCGTCCGTCGCTCGAACCTCGCCGTGCTCGCGCCGAAGGCGAACCTGAGGGAGGCGATGGCGTTCGCCATCAAGTACAAGCTCGTCTGCTGGGGCGTCTTCACGTACGCGGCCAACGACGACGCGTACGTCGTCCCCGGGCCTTACGCCGAGCTGTGAGGGGAGCTGGCGGCGCGCGGGGCGGAGGCGCACGCCGCCGGCGCGCCGTCGACAGACCTCTGCGAAGCTGGCCCACGCTCGGGGAGAACGCGTAGACTGCGCCCATGCGCCGTTACGTCTTGCTCGCCGCCGCCGTCGCTCCGATCCTCGCCGTGACCGCAGCCGTCTCCGTGCCCGGCTGCAGCGAGGAGTTCGAGAACATCTGCGCGTTCCTCAACGATCCCGACAGCTGCTACCACGCGTTCCAATCTGAAACCGCGGCTGGGTGCTGGACGCCGGGCGCAGGAAACGGACCAAGCGGCGCCTTTGCGAGCCGCGACAAGCTTGATGTCTGCTTCCTCGATGAAGGTGGCCAGATCGTCTTCGATCCCCCTCTCGATATCGCAGCATTCCCCCCGAAGACCATGGCCTTCAAGCGCCTCGATCGGACAGCAGCGGAGTGCGGCTCTGTCACGTTCTCAGGAGAGTTCAGCTACTCGGTGACCGTCCAAGTGCCCTGCACCGCGGACGAGATAGATGGTGGCGTGGCGGAGTGCGCGGACGCCGGCACCGATAGCACTATCAAGATCGGCAAGACGATAACCCTCACGACTCCGGAGGGCAGGAGCACCCTCGACGTGAGCTGCACGGACGGGTCATCGCACCACTTCAATCGTGTCGACATCCAGGAGTGCGCGACTGAAGGACAAGACCAGCTGCAGCCTCGGGCCGAGCTCGAGGCGAACGCGGGCAACCAGCCCCCGCCTGATGCCGACCCCACGATGACAGGCAACTACGCAGGCTCCGTCAAGCTCAACGTTCACTATCCGCAGAGCAACTCGATAGTGGAGTTCGAGAAGGGAAAAACGCGGGTGGAGCAACCGCCTGTCGTGGTCGAATACTTCAACTGCCGTATCCCAGCTCCGGCGCCGCTCTGCTTCGACGGCGAGAAGGACGGCTTGGAGACCGACATCGATTGCGGGGGCACGCTCTGCACGAAGCGGTGTGAGGAAAGCCAGTCCTGTGCTCTGGACAGCGACTGCGCGACCGGCACGTGCAGAACCGACAGCAGCGGCTTCCTCAAATGCCAGGCAGCTGCCAGCAGCAGCGCAAGCGCCGCCGCCGGAGGCGGAGGAGGCGCTGGCGGCTCGGGCGGCTCGGGCGGCCAGTAGCCTCGCTCTCCGCTCAGGCGACCAGCACCTTCACCACGAACGTCGTGCTCCCGAGGCGCAGCCGGTCGTTGTCGCGCAGCTGCCGGCGCTCGCCCTGTCCGAGGCGCTGCTCGTTGACGAAGGTGCCGTTGCGCGAGCCGTCATCCTCGATGAAGACCTGACCCGTCGTCGGATCCGCGTGGATCGACGCGTGCCGTGAGGAGGCGCTCGCATCCGCGAGCCCGATCTCCGTCGCGGCGTCCGCCCCGGCGCGCCCCACCTGCGTCCGGCCGCTGTATATCGGCCAGAAGCTGCCTCCAGGATCGTTCTGGAACGTCACGATGAAGCCGACGAGGACACGCGCAGGCTGCGCCGACACCTGCGGCACCGCGCCCGAGACCGCCCCCTGGACGATCGGCGGCGCGACGATCGCAGGCGCCCTGGCCTGAGCGGCCATCGGCACCCCGCCCTGCATCATCATCGGCGGCGGCGCGACTGCGCCTCCCTGCACCATCGGCGGCGGCGCGACCACGCCCCCCTGCACCATCGGCGGCGGCGCGACCGCCCCCCCCTGCACCATCGGCGGCGCGACCAGCCCCGGCGCCCCCGTCGGCACGACCATCGGCGGGGGCGCAACCATCTGCGGAGGCGCGCCGAAGACCGGCGCCGGCGCCACGGGCGGCTGCCCCATCGCCCCACCCATTGACGCGCCAGGCACCATGCCTGGCCCCGGTGCCCCGAGCGCCGGCTGGACCGGCGGGACGCCCGGCGCGTTCATCGGAGGAGACGCCGGCTGCGACGTGAGCCCCGCAGAAGGTGCCGCTCGGGCCCAGGGTGAGACCGGGAAGGGAGCTTCCCCGCCCGTCGAGAAGGGGACGCTTCCGCCCGGCGATGCCGGCACCGAGAGCCCGCCTCCCCCGACCCCGTAGGCCTGAGGAGGAGGCGGATAGGCGCCCTGCGCGCCCCCCGCCGCGTAGCCTGGCGACGCCGCGCCGCCATAACCCGAGACGGCTGGCTGCCCTGGATAGCCCGGCGGGCCAGGCGGAGCATAGGCGCCAGCCCCCGCCTGCACCGGCGGAGGCGCGACCGGAACGGAGGCTCCAGGCGCTGCGCCCGCCACGCTCGTACCGCACATCGAGCAGGCAGCGTCGGTCTCCTTGAGCATCCACGCGCAGTTCGGACACGGCCTCATGCGATCTCGAGGCTACCGATTCGCTTGACATCCGTCGAGGCGAAAGCCGCCCGCAGGCGCGAGCACGCCGCGCAGCTCGGCGCGCGCTGCGCGGGCGATGCGATGCCGCTTCCACGCGCTGCAACGCGAGCGCGCCAAGCTCGCCGAGAGGCGGAGGCGTCCGTCGCTGCCGCGCGGGCGTCTTCACGAAAAAAGCACGAAAAAAGGCGCCGCGCGTTCAAGCCGCGCGGCGCCTCGGAGACAGGTCGCTCAGCGATCGCTGGCGACGGCCGTCATCAGTTGCTGGCGATCGAGCTCTTCTCCGACTTCTCGATCTCCTTCTTCTCGCCGTCCTTCGACTCCTCGGTCGCGGGCGCGGGCTCGGGCAGCCGCTCGAGCGCGGCCTCCAGGACCTGCTCCATCCGGCTGACGAAGAAGAACTGCAGCTCGTCCACGACCTCCTTCGGGACCTCCTCGAGATCCGCTCGGTTGCGCTCGGGGACGATGATGCGCTTGATGCCGGCGCGGTGCGCCGCCAGCACCTTCTCCTTCAGGCCGCCGATCGGGAGCACGCGACCGCGCAGCGTGATCTCGCCCGTCATCGCGACGTCGTGGCGGACCTTGATCCCGGTGAGGAGCGAGACGAGCGCCGTGAACATCGTCACGCCCGCGCTCGGCCCGTCCTTGGGCATCGCGCCGGCGGGGATGTGGATGTGCAGATCGCTCTTCTCGAGGAAGTCCTTCGCGATGCTGAACCTCGCCGCGTTGCTGCGCACGAACGACAGCGCCGCCTGCGCCGACTCCTTCATCACGTCGCCGAGCTGGCCGGTCAGCTGGAGCTTGCCCGTGCCGTACATCCGCGTCGCCTCGATGAAGAGGATCTCGCCGCCGACGCTCGTCCACGCGAGGCCCGTCGCGACGCCGCTCTCGGCGGTGCGCTCCGCGACCTCGCTCGTGTACTTCGCCGGGCCGAGGAACTCATGCAGGTCGTCCTCGTTGTCGACGCGCCGCTTCTGCGTGTCGCCCTCGGCGACCTTCACCGCCACGCCGCGGATGACGCCCGCGATCTGCCGCTCGAGCGACCGGACGCCGGCCTCGCGCGTGTAGTGATCGATGATCTCCTCCAGCGCCTTGTCCGTGACCTCCAGCTGCTCGGTCGTGAGCCCGTGCTCTGACAGCTGCTTCGGGAGCAGGTGCTGCCGCGCGATCGCGAGCTTCTCTTTCCGCGTGTAGCCGGGGATCTCGAGGATCTCCATGCGGTCGCGGAGGGGCGGCGGGATCGGATCCGCCACGTTCGCGGTCGCGACGAACATCACGTGCGACAGGTCGTACGGGATCTCCAGGTAGTGATCCGCGAACGTGTTGTTCTGCTCCGGATCGAGCACCTCGAGCAGCGCCGCCGACGGATCGCCGCGGAAGTCGTGCCCGATCTTGTCGACCTCATCCATCATGAAGACCGGGTTGATCGTCCCCGACTTCTTCATGCCCTGGATGATCTGGCCAGGGAGCGCGCCGACGTAGGTGCGCCGGTGTCCGCGGATCGCCGCCTCGTCGTGCACGCCGCCGAGCGAGACCCGGTGGAACTTGCGGCCGAGGGCGCGCGCGATGCTCCGGCCGAGTGACGTCTTGCCGACGCCGGGAGGCCCGAGCAGGCAGAGGATCGGGCCCTTCTTGTCCTGCTTCAGCTTCCGGACCGCCAGGTACTCGAGGATGCGTTTCTTGACCTTCTCCAGGCCGTAGTGGTCCTCGTCGAGCACCTTGCGGACGCTGCCGATGTCGAGGTTGTCCTGCGTCGACTGCGTCCAGGGCACGTCGAGGATCCAGTCGAGGTACGTCCGCACCACGGTGTACTCGGCCGACCCGACCTGCATCGTGCGCAGCCGCTTCAGCTGCTTCTTCGCGACGGTCTCCGCCTCGGTCGGCAGGTTCGCCTTCGCGATGCGATCCTCGAGCCCGTCGAGATCGCCCTGATCGCCGTCGTCCTCGCCCAGCTCCTCCTTGATGGCCTTGAGCTGCTGGCGCAGCACGTACTCGCGCTGGTTCTTGCCCATCTCCTCCTTGATCTGGGAGTTGATGCGCTCGCGCATCTTCAGGATCTCGAGCTGCCGCGTGAGCAGCCGCAGCACCTTGCGGATGCGCTCCTTCACGTCGATCGTCTCGATGAGCTGCGCCTTCTCCTCGACCGGAGCGTCGAGGTTCGCCGCGACGAGATCGGCGAGCGCGCCGGGCGCCTGGATGGAGTCGATGAGCGAGCCCGCTTCGCGCGGGAGCTCCGGCATCAGCTGGATGACCTGCTTCGCGATGTCGCGCAGGCTCATCGCCAGCGCCTCCGCCTCGACGTCCTCCGTCGCCGGCTCGTCCATGCGGCGGATCTTGGCGCGCAGGTACGGCGTGTGGGCCGTGACGCTATCGAGCCTGATCCGCGTGAGGCCCTGCAAGATCAACGAGTAGTTGCCCGAGCTGTGCTTCAGCGCCTTCAGCACGCGCGCGGCGCAGCCCATCGGGTACAGGTCCTCCGCCCCGGGATCGTCGGTCGACGGATCGCGCTGGGCGAAGATCGCGATGACCGGGCCGGGGAGGTTGTCGACATCCTCCACCAGCGCGACCGACTTCTCGCGGCCGACATCGAAGGGCGCGACGGCGCCCGGGAACAGCACCGCATTGCGGATCGGCAGAACCGGCAGCTCGTCGCCGAAGACGACCTCTTCCTCGGAGCGCGGCGGCATCGGCGGGTTCTTTTTCTCGGACATGGCGATCTCCTCTAGGCACCCGACCGGGGGAGGTAAACCCCTTCATCAACACGCAGCCGGGCCGCGCGGCCACCGCGCGCCCCGGTCATCTTGGCTTGCATCCAGACGGATGCGGATGGTGCAACGCGGAGCCCTGCTGGCAGCTCTTGGTGGAAGACAGCCCGCGAGGCTACGGGAACTCACCATAGACACGGCGCATGCCGCGTGCCACAGCCCTGGCCATTTTTTTGAATGAGGATACGCTGCCGGTCAGCTCCGACCTGCAGCGCTCGCTCGTCACGCTCGTCACCACCTGGCGCGCGCGGCGCGGCGCAGGATCCTCGGCGGCCGGGTCAACGCGGCGCGCGGAGGAGGCGCGCCTCGGCCTTGCCGCGCGCCGCGGCGAGTCCGAGGCTGCGCCCGGCACGGAGCGACACCCTGGCCCTCGCTGAACGATGATCGATCCCCTGCTCGGCCTCGGTGCGCTCGCGATCGCGATGCTCGGCCTGCCGGCGGCGCCGTCGCTCGATCCAGGGCCCAGCCCGGCGTGCCCGGCGGACATGCGGCTCGTCACCGGCACGCACCGCGACGAGGTGCAGCACGTCTGCGTGGAGCCGGTCAAGAGCGGCAAGGCGACCCACTGCTTCGCGTACTGGGAGGACATCACGGCCGAGGAGGGGCCGTCGACCGAGATCTCTGTGTGCATGGACCAGTTCGAGGCGCCGAACCAGCGGGGGGCGAAGCCGCTCGTCATGCAATCGTTCGAGACGGCGACCGCGTGGTGCGCCGCGCGCGGCAAGCGGGTGTGCGCCGAGCAGGAGTGGGAGCTCGCGTGCGAGGGCCCCGAGCGGCGTCCCCTCGCCTACGGCTGGCGCGTGGACAAGGCGGTCTGCAACAGCGGCAAGGCCTGGCGGCCGGTCGACGAGCGGAAGCTCGGCGCCTCCGGCGAGGCGGCGCAGCGCGAGGTCGAGCGGCTCTGGCAGGGCGCGCCGAGCGGCTCCCATCCCGGGTGCGCCTCGACCTTCGGCATCTTCGACATGATGGGCAACGTCGAGGAGTGGGTCGCCTCGCGCCGCGGCCGCCGGTGGCCAGGCGCGCTCATGGGCGGCTTCTGGGCCAAGCCGTGGACGGGCTGCCGCGGGACGAACGACGCGCACGATCCGAAGTTCGTGTTCTACGAGACCGGCTTCCGCTGCTGCGCCGATCCGCGCTCAGCGCTCCCTTCGCGCGGCGCGGCGGCGCCCGTGGCGGACGAAGAGCGCGGCGGGCGCCGAGCGCCCGGGCCCTGAGGCCGAGCCTCCACGGCAGCGCTCGCCGCGAGCGAAGAAGGCGGCACGACGGGCGCAGGTCCTGCTAGAAGCCAGGGCGTGCGCGCCCTGTTCTTCGGTACCCCCGCCATCGCCGTGCCGTCGCTCGAGGCGCTCGCGTCGATCGCGGACGTCGTCGGCGTCGTCTGTCAGCCGGATCGGCCGGCCGGCCGCGGGCTCGAGCTGAAGGCGCCGCCGGTGAAGGTGAAGGCGCTGGAGCTCGGCGTGCCCGTGGTGCAGCCCGAGAAGGTCCGCACGCCCGAGTTCGCCGCGTGGGTCGCGGGCGCCGGAGCGGACGTCGCGCTGGTGATCGCCTACGGGCGCATCCTGCCGAAGGCGGTGCTCGAGGCGCCGCGGCGCGGCTGCATGAACCTGCACGCGTCGATCCTGCCGCGCTACCGCGGCGCCGCGCCGATCACCTGGGCGATCGTCGGGGGCGAGGCCGAGACGGGCATCTCGCTGATGCAGATGGACGAGGGCATGGACACGGGGCCCGTCTACGCGGTGCGCCGGACGGCGATCGGCCCGGACACGACCGCCGACGAGCTCGCGATCGATCTCGGGGCGCTCGCCGCGCGCGTCGTGCGCGAGGACCTCCGCCGCGCGGTGGACGGCGAGCTCGCGCCGACGCCGCAGGACCACGAGGCGGCGACGCACGCGGCGCTCCTGAAGAAGGAAGACGGGCGCATCCGGTGGGAGCGGAGCGCCCGGCAGATCCACGACCACATCCGAGGGATGACCTCGTGGCCAGGCGCCTTCACGACGATCGACGGCAAGACGCTGAAGGTGCTGGCCGCGCATGTCGAGAGCGAGGCCGACCAGGCCGGCGCGCCGCCGGGGACCGTGGTGATGGCCGGCCGCAGCGTCGTGATCGTCGCCTGCGGCGCGGGCGCGATCCAGATCGTGCGAGCACAGGCCGAGGGGCGGAAGCCGCTCGCGGCGGCGGACCTCGTCGCCGGGCGGACGCTCCAGACGGGGATGGTGCTCGGTCGTTGAGCGCCCCGGGCGCCGTTCACGGCGCCCCGTCGATGAGCGCGGCCCGCGTCACGGCGCCCGGTCGTTGAGCGCCGCCCGCGTCACGGCCCGGCCGGGTGCCAGATCGTCTTCAGCTCGACGAACCGCTCGATCCAGCGGGGGGACGTCGCCGCCCTGTCGTCGAACCACTCCGCCTCGCCGAGCGATCGGGCGCGCACCCGCTTGACGCTGGCCGCGGCCGCCTCCTCGAGGCGCTTCGCCAGCGCCGCGTCCACGCCGTGCAGATCGAGCGCGGCGACGTCCATGTGCGCGGCGAGGTGCGGCAGCACCTCCGCGAGCTGGCCGGTGAGGACGTTGACGACGCCGCCCGGGAGATCGCTCGTGGCGAGCGCCTCGCCGAAGACGAGCGCCGTGCGCGGATCCGCCTCGCTCGCGAGCACGACGCAGGTGTTGCCGGCGGTGATCACCGGCAGGAGAGCGCCCGCGAGGCCGAGCAGCGCCGGCCGCGGCGGCGCCGCGATGACGACGACCCCCATCGGCTCGGGCACCGTGAAGGTGAAGTGCGGGCCGGACACGGGGTTCAGGCTCGCGAAGAGGCTCTGGTACTTGTCGGCCCAGCCCGCATAAGCGACCGCGCGATCGATCACCGCCAGGACCTCGCGCTCGGCGGCGCCTGCGCCCTGCCCGCCGCGCTCGAGCGAGGCCGCGAGCTCCGCGCGCCGCGCCTCGAGCATCTCGGCGAGGCGGTAGAGGATCTGCCCGCGGTTGTACGCGGCGCGCGCGGACCAGCCGCCGAGCGCGCCGGCCGCCGCGAGCACGGCGTCGCGCCCGTCCTTGCGCGAGGCGCGCGGGATGTTCTCGACCGCCCCCGCGCCTCCGTGATCGCGCACCTGCGTGTACCTCCCGGACTCCGAGCGCACGAACGCGCCGCCAACGAACATCTTGTACGCCTTGCGCACGCCGACCCGCGCGCGCGCCTCGCCCGGAGGAGCGTCGAGCGCAGCCGCGCCGGCGCAATCCCCGATCGACGTGCACCCCTCGTCGCCGCCGCTGTCCTGGTCGCCGAGCGCCATCAGTCCACCTCGAGGTAGGCGAGCAGCCCCTGGCGCCCGCCCTCGCGGCCGAAGCCGCTCTCCTTGTAGCCGCCGAACGGCGCGCTGGGATCGAACTTGTTGAAGGTGTTCGCCCAGACGACGCCGGCGCGGAGTCGCTGCGCGACCCAGAAGCTCTTCGAGCCCTTGCCGGTCCAGACGCCCGCCGACAGCCCGTACATCGTGTTGTTCGCCTTCTCGATCGCCTCCTCGGGCGTGCGGAAGGTCAAGATCGAGAGCACCGGGCCGAAGATCTCCTCGCGCGCGATCCGGTGCGACTGCGCGACGCCCGTGAAGAGCGTCGGCGCGAACCAGTAGCCCCGCTGCGGGAGCGCGCAGCTCACCGAGAAGCGCGCGGCCCCCTCGCGCTCCCCCGCCGCCACGAGCTCCTCGATCTTCGCGAGCTGCGCCCGCGAGTTGATGGCGCCCACGTCCGTGTTCTTGTCGAGCGGATCGCCGACGCGCAGGGTCCCCATGCGCTCGCGCAGCTTGAAGAGGAGCGCGTCGTGGACGCTCTCCTCGACCAGGAGGCGCGAGCCCGCGCAGCAGACGTGGCCCTGGTTGAAGAAGATGCCGCCGATGATCCCCTCGACGGCCTGATCGAGCGGCGCGTCCTCGAACACGATGTTCGCGGCCTTGCCGCCGAGCTCGAGGGTGAGCCGCTTCCCGGTGCCGGCGAGCGCGCGCTGGATGCGCTTGCCGACCTCGGTCGACCCGGTGAACGCGACCTTGTCGACCCCAGGGTGGCCGACGACCGCGGCGCCGGTCGCGCCGGCGCCCGTGACCACGTTGACGACGCCGGGCGGGAGATCGGCCTCCTCGATGATCTTCGCGAGGAGCAGCGCGGTGAGCGGCGTCGTCTCGGCGGGCTTGAGGACGCACGTGTTGCCCGCCGCGAGCGCCGGGGCGAGCTTCCACGCCGCCATGAGCAGCGGGAAGTTCCACGGGATCACCTGGCCCGCGACGCCGAGCGGCCGGGGGTCGCGACCCGGGAAGGCGTGCTCGAGCTTGTCCGCCCAGCCCGCGTGGTAGAAGAAGTGCGCGGCCGCGAGCGGGAGATCGACGTCGCGGGACTCCTTGATGGGCTTGCCCCCGTCGAGCGACTCGGCGACGGCGAGCTCGCGCGCCTTCTCCTGGAGGGCCCGGGCGACGCGGTAGAGGTACTTGCCGCGATCGAGCGGGCGCATGCGCGACCAGTGCTTCTCGTACGCGGTCCGCGCCGCCTGCACGGCGAGATCGACGTCCTGCTCCGAGGCCTCGGCGAACTCGCAGAGCTTCTCCTCGGTCGACGGGCTGATGCTGTCGAGGTAGCGGCCCGAGGCCGGAGCGCGCCACGCGCCGCCGATGAAGAGCTCGTACCGCGGCGCGATCTTCACGTGGTCGCGCCCCTCGGGCGCCGGCGCGTAGCGCCAGGCGTCGCCGAACACGACGGCCGCGTCGCGCGCCGCGGTCGCGTCCCGGGGCGAGCCCCCGTCGCCGCCAGCCGCGGCGGTGCTGTTGTCGCTCATGCGGCGCACTCTACGCCCGCGGCCGCGCGTTGAACACCGACGCGGGCCCGCCCTCGCGGCGCGGTCAGTCCTTGCTGAAATGGTCCCCGCTCTGGTAGGCGCCCGTCCGCTCCTTCTCGAGCTGCATGAGCACGTCGTTGAGGAGCGTCGACGCGCCGAAGCGGAACAGGTCGCTCGTGAGCCAGGCGTCGCCGAGGGTCTCCTTGACCAGCACGAGGTAGTGGAGCGCCTGCTTCGCGGTGCGGATCCCGCCGGCCGGCTTCATCCCGACGCGCCGCCCGGTCGCCTGCGCGTGATCGCGGATCGCCTCCAGCATCACCAGCGTCACCGGAGGCGTCGCCGCCGGCGTGATCTTCCCGGTCGAGGTCTTGATGAAGTCGGCGCCCGCGAGCATCGCGATGCGGCTCGCCTTGCGGACGCGATCGTAGGTCCCGAGCTCGCCCGTCTCCAGGATCACCTTGAGGTGCGCGTGCCCGCACGCCTCCTTGGTCGCGGCGATCTCGTCGTACACCGCGCCGTACTCGCCGGAGAGCATCGCGCCGCGGTCGATCACCATGTCGATCTCGTCGGCGCCGAGCTCGACCGCCTGGCGGACGTCGGCGAGCTTGACGGCGAGCGTGGAGAGGCCGCTCGGGAAGGCGGTCGCCACACTGGCCACCTTGACCGCCGAGCCCGAGACCGCTCGCTTCGCCACGGAGACGAGCTTGGGATAGACGCACACCGCCGCACAGGAAGGGATGTCCGCGCGCTCGTGGGGTCGAAGCGCCTTCTGACAGAGCTGCTCAACTTTTCCCGGGGAGTCTTTCCCCTCGAGGGTGGTGAGGTCCATCATCGAGATGGCGAGCTTGAGGCCGGCGACCTTGGCGGGGCCTTTGATGCTCCTTTTGCCGAGCCCGGCAGCTCGCTCTTCGACCATGACCTTATCCACGGTGGGCGAAGAGAAATCGGGGTAGGTGACCTCCCTGCCCTGGCGCACCACGCCGGGCGCGGCGCCGCTGTCGTTTCCGAAGATCGCCATCGGCCTCGTCTCCTGGCGCGGGAACGTACCAGAAGCGTCGGATCGATCCTACCGAGTGCGTGCTAACGTGGCGCTCTGATGAAGAGACGCTTCCCGATTGCCGTCGTTTTTGTCGTACTTGCTGTCGTCTTTGCCTTTGCCTCGCTGCTCGGGTGTGGCGCGGCCGAGCGACCCGATGGTGGACAAGGGCTGATCCCGGTCGGCGCGACGGCGCCCGACGTGTTCGCCGCGGATCAGCACGGCGCGATCCAGCGGCTGTCCGATCAGCGGGGTCGGGCCGTGGTCGTGTACTTCTATCCGAAGGACGGGACGCCTGGCTGCACCCAGGAGGCGTGCGCGTTCCGCGACGCGTGGGATCGGTTCAAGCAGGCCAACGTGCAGGTCTTCGGCGTGTCTTCCGACACCCGCGAGTCGCACGAGAAGTTCGCGACCGAGAACAAGCTGCCGTTCCCGATCCTGGTCGACACCGATCACGCGTGGGCCACGGCGTTCGGCGTGCCGATGCGGCTCGGTGCGACGGCGCGCGTGACGTTCCTCGTCGATCCGGACGGCAAGATCGCGAAGGTCTATCCGGACGTGGATCCCGGGGTGCACGCGGACGAGGTGCTGAAGGACGCCGCGCAGCTCACGGGCGCCGCGCTCCCGGTCGCGCCAGCGGCGTCGGGCAGCGCAGCGCCGGCCGGAGCGGACACCGCGGCGCCGGCCGCCCCCGGGGCGGCGCCCGCGGCGGCGCCTGCGGGAGCGGCGGAGCCGGCCACGGCCGCTCCGGTGGCGACGGGGACGATGCTGCCCCCGGCGGCCCCCGCGGCGCCCCCGGCGAAAGGTCCGCCGGCGAGGCGGTGACGCCCGCGCGCGCACGCGGCGCAGGAGCGCCGGCGGGTCGCGCGCTGACCGCGCGGGCCGCGCGGAGGGCTGACGGGAGATCTGCAGACGGGAGCGCGCGTGGTGCGTAGGTCGTCGGAATTTTTGAACACCAACGGGTTGGATCTCTGCGTCCATCGCTTCCGCGACGACCACGCGCAGCCGACGGGCCTCACGCTGCTGCTGCTCCACGGCTTCCTCGACGCCGGGAGCACGTGGGACCTCGTGGCCGAGCCGCTCGCGCGGGCGGGGCACGACGTCGTCGCGCCGGACCTGCGCGGGTTCGGCCGGAGCGCCCGCGTCGGCGCGGGCAGCTACTACTACTTCCCCGACTACATCGCCGACGTCGCGGCGCTCGTGGACGCGCTCGCGCCGGCGCGCCTCGGCGTGGTGGGCCACTCGATGGGCGGCGCGGTCGCCGTGTACTACGCGGGCGCGTGCCCCGGCCGCGTCGAGCGCCTGGCGCTGCTCGAAGGCGTGGGGCCGCCGGCGAGCGGCCCCGAGGTCGCCGTCGTGCGCGTCGAGGCGTGGCTGCGCCAGATGGCGGAGCTCGATCGCGCGCCGCGGAAGCTCTCGTCGATGCAGGACGCGATCGCGCGGCTCGTGGCGAACCACCCGCGCGTGCCGCGCGACGTGCTGGCGACGCGCGCGCCGCTGCTCACGCGGGAAGAGCCGGACGGCGGGCTCGCGTGGGCGTACGATCCGATGCACCGGACGACCTCGCCGCTGCTGTTCCAGGTGGAGGCGTTCATGACGTTCCTGGAGCGCATCGCGTGCCCGACGCTGCTCGTGAGCGGCGGGCCGACGGGGTGGCACCCGGAGGACGAAGCGGAGCGGGTGGCGAGGCTCAAGCGCGCGGAGCACGTCGAGCTGCCGGAGGCCGGGCACATGATGCACTGGTCGGCGGCGGCGGAGCTGGCGGAGCGGCTGGGCGAGTTCTTCGCGGCGGGAGGCGGCGCCGGGGATGCGGCGGGCGCGGAGGGGAAGGGAATCGCGGAAGCAGCCGAGGCAGCCGAAGCCGCGGCAGCAGCGAACGAAACCGGGTCCCTCTGAGGACGGAAATAAAAGAGCTTGACTCGGCAGGGCGAGTGGGTAATCTGCGCGCCTCCTCGACGAGAGGCATGCCACCTTAGCTCAGTGGTAGAGCAACGGTTTCGTAAACCGTAGGTCTCGGGTTCAAGTCCCGAAGGTGGCTCAACGTGAATGCCAGCGTGTTCGCTGCCCTGTGGGCGAGCAGGTGACGCGCTGGGTGTGGCCATGTACACGCCGTCGCGGAAGCTCGGCTCGACTGCGAAACCGCCGAGCTCGTTCTTTCCCTCACCGGCGAGAATGACGCGGATCAAGGCTCGGTGCCGCTCGAGGAGCGGCGCCTCGTCCTCGCCGTTGGCATAGGCGATCCACAGCTCGCCGAGCGCGTAGATCTTGGAGCGCTCTTCGAAATCGGGCGTATCCTTGATGCGCTTGACCCGGGTGCCCCCCTGAGCAGTGCGGGTGACGACGGACACGGGTACCTCGTCGGGCTTGAGCTCGTTCACGACGAGCGGGCTATGGGTCGCCATGAGGACCTGTGTCCCGCTCTCCTCGACGATGGCACGGAGGATGCGCATGACCTCGGCGATGCGCGCCGGATGCAGGCCGTTCTCGGGCTCTTCCACGAGGAGGAGCGAGACCGGGTCCATGTAGCGGAGCGCGGCGAACGCCAGATGATAGAGGAGGCCCTCGCTGAGCCGAGCGGCGTCCACCCGGGCGCCATTCACGAGCTCGACCTCCAGGACGACCTTGCTGCTCGTTACTGCCTTGAGACGAAGGCCTTTGATCGTCGGGAAGTGGCGGCGAACGTCGTCGACGATGCGGGAAAAGCATCGTCGTTGCGGTTGCGGATGGCGAAGTAGATGCCGGCCAGGCCATGACCCCGGTCGTCAAGGAAGCCGACCGGCTGCGTTTCGGGGATCAGATCGCTTGGTTCACGCAGCGCATCAGGGTCGAAGCGAACACGCCTCGCCTGACGGAGCTGGCTCAGGATCCGCTGTTCCCATGGGCGCTGGGCCTGCCACAGTACGCTGAGAGCTTCCCAGTGCCGTGAAACATTCGACCGATCGTGACCTGCAGACGTGTCGTCTGCTACGCCGCTTCCCGGCACGCTCTTCCAGGTTTCGCAGCCCCGTTTCAATGGCGAACCAGCCTCCGTCGACGCCGCACTCAAGCAGGATGTCGTGCGGTTTCCTCGGTGGTTGAGAGGGTGGATAGCTCGTGGGCAGATAGGGTTCGAAGAGCTCCCATCTACCCTGATCATCCTGCCGAAAGTGGGCCCCGGCGAACTGCACCAGGGTCCGCAGGCCGTGCAGCAGTGTGCTCTTACCGCTCTCGTTCGGGCCGATGAACGCGTGAAGCGGGGTCAGCGAGGCCTCGGTATCGACCAGGCAGCCGTAGTTCCGAGCGTAGAAGGTGTGAATCATCGCAGCTCCACGTGGGCGTCAGCCGCTCGCCTGCTCTGAAGGGCGTGCACGCTCTCCGTCCGCAGGTCGAGCCGCTCCGGAGGGCGGGGGAAGGCTTGCAGCCGCTCGAAGCCGCGCCGGCTCGGTTCATCCTGGAGGACTTCGGGCCGGCGCTCCGCGCCGAGAGGGCTGCAGGCCGAGCTCCGGCCAGCCGCTGCAGCAGCGGCCGCCTTCCCGCGGCTCCCGTCGTCGAGGCCGAGGCCGCGGCAGAGCTCCTTCAGGCGGTCGCAGGAGACGCCGACGAGTAGCTCGGGCAGCGCGGGTTCGCGGCCGTCGAGCGCATCGGCGAGCTGGGCCTTGGAGCGACCATCCTGGACGAGCGGATCGCAGCGGCCTCTCGACAGCCTCGGGGAGGCTACGTGGAGGCCGCGGCCAGCGGTAACCCGCGCGACGCGGCGGAGGGCAGCCGTCGCTACAGCGTGAGCACCAGCTTGCCCACCGTGCTGCCCGACTCGATCGCCCGGTGCGCCTCGCCCGCTCTCTCCAGCGTGAACGTCTTCACCGGCGGCGCCGAGAGGCGCCCCTCCTCCACCCAGCCGATGAGCCGCTCCATGGCCTCGCGCAGGATCTCCGTCCTGTGGAAGAGATACGAGAGGTTGAAGGCCAGCACGCTCTTGTTGTCGTTGCAGAGATCGAGCGGGTTGAAGCGCGGCATCCGGAGGAAGTCGACAGCGAGCTTCGGGTAGCTCGGGCGGCCGCCCTGCCTCGGCAGCATCGTGTGGAAGCCATACACGACGAGCTTGCCGGCCGAGGCCACGTGCCGATAGCTCTGCCGCAGCGTCTCGACCCCGTTCGCGTCGAGGATCACGTCGTAGCCCTCGGGCGCGAGCCGCTCCGCCGCCGCCCAGAGCGGCTCGCTGCTCTTGTCGATCACCGCGTCGGCGCCGAGGCGCCTCGCCGTCTCGACCTTGTGCGCCGCGCCCACCACGCCGACCACCCGGCAGCCCGCGATCTTGCCGAGCTGGACGAGCGCGCTGCCGACGCCGCCGGCGGCCGAGTGCACAAGCAAGGACATGCCCGGGCGCAGCCGCACGAGCTCGAAGAGCGCGTAGTACGCCGTCATGAACACCGCGGGGAAGCCGGCCGCCTCCTCCGGTGTGAGCCGCGCCGGCAGCGGGAAGACCTGGTGCCGCGGAACCGCGACGCGCGAGGCGTAGCCGCCGAAGCGCGTCACGCCGAAGACGGGCGCCCCGGGCGCGAGATCGGAAACGCCCTCGCCGAGCGCGGTGACGGTGCCGGAGAACTCGAAGCCGGGCGTGATCGGCCAGCCGACGTACTTCTTCGCCGACTCGTAAAGGCCCATGCGGACGACGCAGTCGGCGTAGTTGACGCCAGCCGCTTGCACGTCGACGAGCACCTCGCCGCGCGCAGGGCTCGGATCCGGGTGCTCCTCGACGCGGAGCTTGTCGTGGCTGCCGGGCTCGTGGACGACGATCTTGCGCATGGGCACCTGCTTGGCTGGCGTGGCCTCGCCACGGATCGAGACGGCGGCCACCGTAGTACACCAATCGGAATCGGGAAGGAATCGCGCTCCGGGCGCGCTGAAGGCGTGCTCCGGAGCCTCCGCGGATGATTCCTCCGTCCGACCCCACGATATTCACCCGATCCAGTCCTGCGGTGGCACGAACGTCAGCCCGAAGCCGCCTCTCGCCTCCAGGGCCTTCATGACCCGGCGATGAACGACCACGCCGGACACGCACTCTGCGAGTCGGAACATCAGGAGCCCCGAGGCCCGCGTCGGGTCAATGACCAAAGAGTCGAAATCCGAGTCAACGAGCGGGGGCTCACTGTGCGCCCGATAGACGGACCTGCCGAGATCAGCGGCAGCCACGAGACCGACGACGTTGACCGCCAGATAATCCCGGCAGATCTCCCCATCCCGAGGATCGACGATGGACGCGCGGTAGGTCTGTAGATTGTCAACACCGGCCTCGTTCAACGCCGCGCAGAGCGCGCTGTGGTAGAGCGGGATGCCCGCGTCGTAGAGGTACTTTCGCGGGCCCCTGGTGTCAGGGTCCCAGGACAGTTCGATGGGCTCGCGGATCTTGACGTTGAAAGGTCTCCCCGACAGCCAGCTCTCGACGCCCTCGATGCTGGGCGGGGGTCCGTCGACGCCGGTGTACTCCCACTGATCCGGGGACGCATAGCACTCCAACACGTAATAGTCCGACATTCTACTTTCGCCTCCGCAGCCAGGCTCGCTCCAGCTCCGCCAAGCCGGCCGCAAAGCGCGACGTGTAAAGCGGAGGCCTCCAGGTCTGCGGGGGGCCTACCAGAAACTGATAGAGACGGGCAGAGACGCTGTTCAACCGGGACACGAGCCCATGAGGAGGAGGGAATTTGCCCTTCTGATTTCTCACCTCATCACATTTCTTGCACGCCGAGCTCTGCTCAACGATGTTCACCTTTAGCTTGTCGAGAACCTTGATCACGAACCCGCTGTAGTCGGGGTGCGCGTCGTGAAACTGTCGACTGGCTCGTTCCATGATCGAGGCGGTAAACCGCTCCTGAAAGGTCGCGACGAACTGATTTTCCTCATTTCGCCGCTTCACGCGCCGAGTGAGCTCTGAATACTTCAGAGCCTCCTGTTCTCCGGGAAGGACGAGGCCCTCCTTCATCTCCGCCGAGAGCGCGTGATGGGTGGGCAACCAAATACCGTTCTCGCCGCCATTCACATCGTAGCCGATGTCTCCCCAGATCTTGCTTCCCGTCGCGTCCTTGGAGATGAACTTGATCAGCGTGCTCTTCGGCAGCGACGCCTCGCCGGGGATCAGGTGGTGCGCCGAGGAGGAGTAGGGATACTCTTGACCATCCACGACAACCGGCGGCTCCGGGCAGTCGTCGGGCCGCGCGGCGACCAGCTTCTGCTTCGTCTTCGGAACGATCCCGGGCCCCTCGTCCGCCCACAGCTGCGTGCTGTAGCCTTCGGCGAGGCGTGAGCCCAGGCTGGCGGAGTCGCTCCCCAACGCGTTGTCGACCTGCCCCGGCTTGGTGTGCTCGAAGGGGCACTTGAACTCATCCTGGTCGATCTCCCCTAGGTTGACCGACTCGCCGAGCTGGGTCATACGTCACCCCATGATGTTCTTCTTGTTGTGAAACAGGGGATCCCCAAGCCTGCAGACGTTCTTTCCTTCGAACTTCACATCAAACGAATACATCATGAACTCCGCGGCGCCCTTCGTGGAGTTGCTCACGACGCCCCCTCCCGCCGTCCCCGCCTCGTCGCCGCTGGTCATGCTGTACTGAGCGCCCTTCACCATCGGCATCTGCCCGTCGCACTTCACCTTCTTGGGCCCCTTCGACGTGTCGGACGCCTTCCCGACGTTCGGGTAGGGTATCGGTACCGGCCCTCCCGGGGACGGCGTCTTGCAGACGTCGGGGAAGACCGTGCTGAGCCCGCCGCTGCTCTGGTGGACCACTCCGCGCCCATTCGCGAACACCGTCTGTGCCATCTCTCACCTCGCCGCTCTCCCCTTATGCGCCGGTGACCATCGCAGCGCCCCGACCCGCGCAGTCCGACGAGCACCACACCAGGCACGGAGCTCGTCGATATCCCCTCATGATGCCCGCGGCCGCGAGTCCTACCAGCATCGGGCCAAGCGCCGCGCCCGTGTCCCCCAGGCACTCCACCGGATGCTCGATCGTGAACCCCTCGGCAAATCGCTCCCGGTGACGGGTGTACGCGACGCCCCACTCCTTGGCGTTGAAGCTCTCGCCGTTGAGCCCTGCATACACCGTCCGGACGGTGCCCGCCGTCGAGGCGAAGAGGCGACGAAACGCAAGATCCAACCCGTCGCCCCGATAGACCTCCTCGCTGTACCGGTGCCCGAGCTCCTCCGCAGACGCCACGCCCTCGATGCGAGCGCTCGGCGAACGCCCGAGGCGCTCCCCCTTGCCAGCCGAGGAGAGGAGCAGGAACGCAGCGCCCTCGCCCGGGATGAATCCGTCGAACACGCGTTCGGCGCGGATGCGACCCTCCATGTCGAGCGCGGCAAGCAGGTACAGGTCGAGATGGGTATCGATCCCCCCCACGACGACGTACCCGTCGCTCCCGGAGGCGAGGCGCTCGATCGCCTCGTGCAGCGCAGCGAAGCCCGCGGCTCGCCCGTGCGGGAAGACCCGGCTCCGTTCCAGATTGAACGGGACCTCGGCCTGCACGGTGAGCTGCTGGAGGAAGCTTGGACCCACCACCGCCGGTCGACCCGGGTGCGGCTCGGGGACCGCGAGGAGCACCGGGATCCGGTCGACCCGATTCACGCCGGCCACGCTCTCCCGCAGCGCTGCCCCACCGAGACGTAGCATCCGCATCTGGCGAGCTGTGAGGCCGGGCGCAGCGTCGAGCGCGGGGCTGAGCCCCGGCAGATCGGCTTCCGGCACCGTGGCCATCACGATCGGCTTGAAGCGCCGATCGAGCACCGAGCTCTCCCTGCTGAGCGACACGCCCGCCCTGACCGCCGCGGCCGTCGTGGGCGCCGTCAGCCCCACAGCAGTCGTCATGCCCATGCCGACGATCTCGATCGCGCGCTGCGCGGTCATCCCGACCTCGCCCCGAGATCGAGCGAGTTCAGCCCGATACGAACCAGATCGATCTTCAAGGAGCGCTTGTCGCATCGGACTGCGCCGCGCCAGAGGAGCCCGATCATGCAGTCGTTCGGCTCAAGGACGACGGCCTCGAGGCGGAGCGCTGGGCGCTCGATCCGTCCGGCGATCCGCGCGTCGGCGCCGAGTTGACACAGAGGCAGGCGAAAACGCAGGACGCCCGTCGGCGAGGCGTTGACGATCTCCACCGGCTCTCCCCCTTCGAGGTAACGCCGACAGACCAGGTCCGGGTGCGCGACGTTGAAAAAACGAGGATTGAAATCCTTGGGCAGATACGGCGCTCGCGTTTTCCGCCAGGCCTCGTCGTACGTGCCAGCGCACGAGCGGCGCGGCTCCCACGACGGGGCGACGTAACCGAACCCCGCTGGGGGCGGCGTGTCGGAGGGCTGCGTGATGAGGTGGGCCGGATCCTCGATGTTGGGGAGCTGCCGGGAAGCGGGCTCCCCCTGCTTCCCGCGGCGCGCGAAGCCGACGCCTGCCGGATTCCGCGGCTCGATCTTGGCCCGCTTCGTCTCTGGATCCAGCTCGATGACGCCACCGAAGGCGCGCTCGTAGACGAGCGGCATCCGCGTGAACGGCATCGGAGAAGAGGCTGTTCCCCCGAGGGCGCCCTTCCACTCGCGATCGCCGAAGACGCGAACGACCTTCCGCACCGCGCCGACCTGGAGCATCACGTCACATTCGGAGACCGGTCGCGCCTTCGGAGCCCAGGCGTCGCCAAGGAGCACCACGTCGGTCGAGGGCTTGAGCAGGTGCATCTCGCCAGCGTGCGCCAGGCTGGAGCGAGCCGGGTCGCCCCTGTATTCGTCGACAAGCCGGATAGGACGCTGCCTCTCCGCGATCTTCAGCGCCGAGCCGACGAGCGCGAAGGTCGCTCGGACCACGACGTAGAGGGTCTCTACGCCGTCGGTATCGGGGAAGAGCCCGATCGTTGCCGCGAACGGCGTTTCGTTCTGAAGCTGCAGCATCCGTCTGACGATGCTCAGAATCGCCGAGTTTCAGGGGTCGCGCAATATCAGCTTCCTGCGAGCCCCCGCTCCCGTGCCCCCCCTGGCGCCCTCACCTCAACCACCTCCAGCCGCGCTCTCCGCATCGCCAGCTCCACCGCCGCCGCAGCCCGCGCCGGCTGGCTCCCCCGCTGCAGCACCTCGCCGATCCACTCCACGGCCATCGGCCTTCCCATCAGATACCGCGTCCCCCGCTTCAGCTCCTTCCCTCGACTCCCCCACCACGTCGCGATCTTCTCCCTGTCCGGCCACGACAAGCTCTCGTCCGGATCCATCGCCACGTCCTCGTCCTCTGGATCGTCGCTCGGCCCGGCCTGAAACCCAGCCGGCCGCGCCCCCCGGAGCTTCGCCTCCTCGAGGTCCACCCCGGTGATCATCGTGAACGCCCCGCCCGCCGCCCGCGCGAGCTCCGGCGCCCCCATGCACTCGATGATCCACGGCATCAGCGCTGGATCCCCGAGCGCCGCCGCTCCCGCAAGCGCCACACGCGCCCCCCGCATCGTCCCGGCGATCGCGCGCAACCATGTGGACGCCACGCCCGGATCCATCTTCCGCATCGCCATCGCACACGCCCGCTCGGCGAACGGCCCTCCACGATCCGCGATGGTTACAAGCACCCTCAGCGCCGCCGCATCGCCGAGCAACGCCGCCGACCACGCCGCCGCGAACCGGCACGCCTCGTCCTCGCTGCCCAGCGCTCCGCGCACCTCGTCCAGCAGGTCCCCCCGCCCGAGCTCCCCGACGGCGCGCAGCGCCCGCGCCTTCAGGCGCAGATCGCTCGACATCACCGCGTACCCCAAGGGTGCCCCCGGGTCCTGCCGGTGAACCGCGCACCCCGCGATCCCGATGCGGTGCAGCTCCGGCCCGACCCGGTGCGAGAGCAGCCCCGGCAGGATCCCCCGCACTTTATCGAAGCTCACCCACCCCAGCGCCGACACGATCGCCCGCGACAGCGCCGGCACGCCCCCGCCCACGTCGAGCACCCCGGCGATGCCCCTCAGATCCCGCCGCTCCACCGCGAGCACCATGGGCGCAAACAAGCTCCCCGGCTCCTCCTCGTCGATGGCGCTCTTGCAGATCTCCCACCCCGCATCACCCGCCAGCCGCAGGCCGTCGACATGCGCCTCCAGCCGCTCGTCCAGCTCACCGAGGCTCTGCAAATCGTAGAGCGGATCCACCACCGCAGCGTCCCGGTACGACCACAGGAACGCCGCCTCCTGGGCGTGCTGCTCGAAGATCTCGGCCTCGATCGTCGAGATCAATTGATCTGCACCGATCCGCCCTGGATCCGGTTCACGCCGGAGGACCGGGTCAGCAGATAAGCCCCACGAATCAAGATCTTCCCAGCGCGCGTCAGCGTGATGCTGGCCTTCCCGCACTGGAGCACGATCTCCTTCTCCGCGGTGAACACCAGCCGCTCACCGTCCGCGGTCGCCGTCGCCCCGTCGCGCACCGCCGCGCTCGCGCTCTCCCCCGCCACGTGCATCCGCCCCATCACCACCGGCCTGTCGCGCCGCCCGCCCTCGAACAGGAGCGCCACCTCCCGCCCCTCGTCCTCCGGCCCGAGCGCCGTCATCGCCCGCGCAGGAATCCCCCCGCGCGCCCCCTCTCCCAGGACAGCCGCCTCGACGAGCGGCTCGCCGCTCTGCGCGAACCCCACGATCCGCCCCACCACGACGCCCTCGATCGGCCCGGCCTTCTCCGCCTCGGCCCGGACGCGCTCCTCGTGCGCCGCGACCACCAGCTCGAGGAGACCCTCCGCGCCCTCGATCGCTCCCGCTTCTCCCCCGCCCTCATCCGCCAGCTCCCCGCCGGCGGCAGCAGCCTCCCCTTCCCCCTCCTCGATCAGGATCGCCTCGCCGCTCGGCTCCGCCGCCGGTGCCCGCCCGTCGTCTCTCATCACCCAGCTCCTCCGCTCCCCCTCGTCCCCGAAGCGCCCGCGAGCCCCCGCTCCGCCTCAGTTCACCCCCACGTTGCTCCCCTTGATCTTCACGTTCCCGGACGCCTCGACGTTCACCGCCCCCTCGCTCTTCACGTCGAGCTTCTTCCCCTCGACCCGGATCGGCCCCTCGCCCTTCACCGTGATCTTCTTCCCCTGCACCGTCACGTTCCCGTTCTTCTCGACCGTGATCGTGGCGTCCCCGCACTGGATCGAGAGCTTCTCCCCGATGATCATCGTCTTCTTCTCCTTCACCTCCTCCTTTGCGCTCTTCCCGATCGTCACCGTCATGTCCTTGCCCACCGTCACGGTGTAGCCCTCGTCCACGCTCGTCGACTTGCCCTTGGAGACGCTCTCCGAGCTCGAACCGCCCACCGACTCGCTCTTGTTCTTGCCGATCGACGCGCTCTGGCTCTTGCCCACGTCGATCGACTGGCTCCCGGCGACCGACTCGGTGTGATCCCCCTCCACGCTGACCGAGCGGTTGCCCCCGACCGATAGGGTCTCGTCCTCGCCGATGCTCTCCGTGTGGCTCTTCGCGACGTCGATGCTCTTGTTGCCGCCGATCTGCTCGCTCTGGTCGTTCCCCACCACCTTGCTCCGGTCGTGGTCCACCTCGAGCGCCTCGTCGTTCCCGATCCACTGCTTCTTGTCGTGCTCGATCGCGATGTTCCAGTCCTTCTGACCGTGCAGGAAGATCTCCTCCGAGCCCTTCTTGTCCTCGAACCGGAGCTCGTTGGACCCCCCGCCGCCCTTCGAGCTGTTCGACTTGAGGGTGCTCTTCGTCTTCTCCGCAGGGAGCGCGTACGGCGGCACGTTGGTGCCATGATAGACGCTCCCCACCACGAGCGGCCGGTCCGGATCGCCCTCCAGGAAGTCGACAACCACCTCGTGGCCGATCCGCGGCAGGAACACCGCGCCCCACGCAGAGCCCGCCCAGATCTGGCTCACGCGGATCCAGCACGAGCTCTGGGCGTCCTTCTTGCCCTCGCGATCCCAGTGGAACTGGACCTTGATGCGGCCGTGCTCGTCCGTATAGACCTCCTCGCCAGCAGGGCCGACCACGATCGCGGTCTGGATCCCCTTGATCGTCGGCCAAGGCGTCACCGACTGCGGACGGAAGGGGACGTCGGACGGCACGACCTGGAACTGGTTCCGGTAGGCCGCGGCGTCGCCCTCGGGGACAGCGTCCACCGTGGGCTCGTGGCCCTCATGGCGCACGGACACCAGCAGATACTCCCGGTTGAAATCGTCGCGCGCGTGCTCCGCGAGCGTGAAGGTCTGGCCAGGAACGAAGCGCGGGCAGACACTCTCGCCGCTGCCGGTCTTGCGTGAGGTCTGGATCTGCTCGAGCCGGATCTTGGCGATGCTCGATCCCGCGCCGGGCGCGTCGTAGTCCCCAGGATAGTCGTAGACCTCGAGATCGTCGTCCGCCTCGGCCTGGGCGTTGCTCTCGAGCGACAGGCTGGGCTTCTTGAAGTTGTAGTCGCGCAGCGTCACCTTCCCGGAGCGCACCCGCTCGGCATAACGGAAGCGGGAGACGTGCTCGCTCTGGTGGAGCGCGCCGAGCGGCGGCCGGAACACGACGGTGCTCTCCCCCGCGATCGGCCCGTGCCCCGACGCACCGTCAGAGAACACGAGCACGTGGCCGCCCTCGTCGTGCTCGAAGTAATAACAGATGCCCTCCTCCTCGAGCAGGCGCGACACGAAGGCGAAGTCGCTCTCCCGGTACTGCACGCAGTACTCCCGCGGGCGATAGGCGCCGCTCAGCACGAAGCGATAGCCCTTGCTCGAGATTCCGGCCGCGCGCAGGACCTTTTCGATGATCTCCGGGGTGGAGAGCGCCTGGAAGATTCGGCTGTTCCTGCGGTGCTTGAGGCGGGAGACATCGGGCACGATCGTGGCGTGATAGGCCGTGACCCGCTTGCCCTCCTCACCTTGCTCGAAGCTCGCGACGACACCGTGAAGGTGCCGCGGCAGCTCGCCGACCTGCCAGGTGAGCAGCGCCGTCTTGCCCACGACGTCCGCGAACGCGATGTCCCTGTCCGCGCAAGCGACGAGCACATCGAAATGGAAGAGCTCGGAGATGCCCTCGCGCCCCTCGAACCGCGTCACACGGAGCTCGTGCCCCAGTCCGTCGACCTGAAACGAGTGCATGGACTCTCCCCTGTTCAGAGCGCGTGCGCGGACAGACCGCGGGCAGCATTCAACCGGAGTCATCCTACATGCTGCGACCGCTCGACCGCAATGGAGGACGGCTGAGCTCGATGCCTGTGAGGCGCGTCGGGACAGCCGAACGCGGCGTCGGCGCAGCCGACGGGCGCGCGCCGGAGCGGCGCGGCCTCGGCAGTTTCCCCGGGGTGCTAGCCGTGAAGCAACCCTGCCTCGGCCATCGCGCCAAGGAACTGAGCGCCGAGCGCCTCCGGCAAAGCGCCCGCATCGCCGAGGCGCTGCGGATGCACGATGGGCGGCGCCGCATGGACCTGCGCGGTGACGAGAGGCGCTGGCGAGAGAAGCGAAGGGGGCGCTGGAGGCGCGCTGGATGACGCTGCCTGGCGCGGAGGCCCGGCAGGCGCGGCGACCGGAGCTCGGCGCGCGTCGAACGGCGTCGCGGCGGAGGCGATCGCCCTGGCCGCGTCCTCGGGCTCGAGCGAGGTCGTCTCCCCGAGCGGATCGCGGACGCCGCCGGGCCGCGCCGGCGCGGCGGCTGCCGCGCGCGGGGCGACGGCCGGCTGCGACGTCGCCGGCGTCGCCGAGCGCGCAGGCTCCGAAGGCCCTCGCGCTGCGCTGAACGGCATTGCCCCGGCGGCCACCACCCTGGCCGCGTCCTCGGGCTCGAGCGCGTCGGTCTCCCCGAGCAGATCGCGGACGCCGCCGGGCCGCGCGGGAGGGGCCGCATCAACGCGCGGGGCGACGGCCGGCTGCGACGCCGCCGGCGTCGCCGAGCGCGCGGGCTCCGAAGGCACTCGCGTTGCGCTGAACGGCGTCGCCGCCGCCGCAACCACCCTGGCCGCGTCCTCGGGGCTGAGCTGGTTGGTGCCGTCCAGCGTGCTGGCCTTGGGGTTTTGCTGCGAGGCCGATCCCGAGGGCGCGGCCCGCGCAGCGGACGCGCTGCCGGCGGCGAACGGATCGGCCCATGCGATCGGCTGCGCCGGGAGCTCCACGCCCGCGAGCACGCGCAGCGACTCGATCTCCGCCTCCTCGACGGGCGTATGGCCGCGCCACACCACCGAGCAGCGACGCCGATCCACGTCGACGTGCACCGTGTCGGCGCGGAGCGAGATCGGCACCCCGGCGCGCGGCGAGGCAAGCTTCTGGCGGTACAGCCGCGCGACGCCGCGCGCCTCGGGCAGCTGCGTCCGGAGCTTCGGCCGCAGCGCGATCATGCCTCCAAGCACGATCCACTCATCGCCGCGCAGCGCCGGGATGCGCTGATCCATGGGCGCCGCCTGGAAGTAGCTCCAGTCGAGCCCCTCGGGGATGTCGAGCAGCGAGCCGTGAACGCGACGCGCGTCGACCGCGCCGAGCAGCCGGCTTCGCAGCGGCGAGGTGCGGGGAAGTGGCCCCAGGCCGTCGATACGGACGTGGGAGCGGGCTGGCCCGACGCGCGCGGAGCCGTCGAGCTGAGCTTGCTTGTCGATGCGGACCTGGCCGTCCTGCACGACCGTCAGCCGGACCATGGCGTGCGGCGACGAGAAGCCCGGCGGCAGCTCTGCATGGCCGGTCACCACGACGCCGCACGGATCGAGGTACGGCGCGAGATCGCTCGCGGCCTGGAGCCGCTGGCCAGAAGGATCCGGCTGCTCCTCCGCCGCGATCGGGTCCGGGGCAACGAGCGACATGCGCCCCTCGGGGACGAGCGCGAACGTCGCCTTCACGACGACGGTGACATGGAGCCGGCCGCGAAGGCGAAAGCAGACCGTCGCAGCGACAGATGGGCCGAGCGGGGTGACAGCGACTCGCTGGCTGGACGCAGACATCGAAGCGCGCGTCATGTCGGAGACGATACTACGTCGGAAGCTCGGAGTTGCGCCGTCGGGTGCGCCCGAGCCCTGCGCCGCGCCGCCGGGCCGGCCGCACGGGACGGACACCCCTCCCGCCCTGTGCTAGAGCGGCGCCTGAATGCGCATCGCGCTCGTTTATCCGCCGACCTGCGATCCCACGGCCCCGTACCTCGCGGTGCCGATGCTGACCGGCTTCCTCCGCGCGAACGGCGTGGAGGTCCTGCCCGTCGATGCGAACGTCGAGGCCTTCGACGCGCTCCTCACGCCGCAGCGCATGGCCGACCTCCGCGACCGCCTCGAGGCGCGCCTCGGGGAGCTCGACCGCCGCGCCTCGCTCGCGCACACAGACCAGCTCGAGTACCTCGCCCTCGCCCGCGCGCGCGGCGACGCGCACGCCGTTCCGGAGGCGGTGGACGTCGCCAAGGCCACGCTCCGCTCCCCTGACGCCTTCTACGATCCGGACGCCTACGCCCGCGCGGTCGCGACGCTCGACGCGGCGCTCGGCGTCGTGTCCGCCACCCACCACCCGCTCAAGCTCGACTTCACGGCGTACCGCACGCCGTTCGGCCTCACGTCGATGGACGAGATCGCCCGGTCGAGCCGGCCGGAGCACGACCCCTTCGACGCCTGGGTGCAGCAGACGCTCGTGCCCCGGCTCCGCGACGCGCGCGCCGACATCGTGGGCCTCTCCGTGTGCTTCCCGGGCCAGCTCCAGCCGGCGTACGCGTTCGCGCGCAAGATCAAGGAGGCGCTGCCCGGCGCGCACGTCACGTGCGGCGGCCCCGGCGTCACGCAGCTGCTCCTCCGGCTGTCGGGCGAGCGGCTCGCGCGCGCGCTCGGCCCGTTCGACTCGGCGTGCCTGTTCGAGGGCGAGCACACCCTCCTCGCGCTCGCGCGCGCGCTCGACGAGGGCCGGCCGCTCCGGGACGTGCCGAACGTCGTCGCGCGCGATCGCCTGATGGGCGCGCGCTGGACGTCCGGCCACGGCATGGAGGACCTGAAGGCGCTCCCCGCGCCCGACTTCGATGGGCTCCCCCTGGAAGCGTACCTCGCGCCGGCGCTCGTGCTCCCGTACGACCCGACGCGGGGCTGCTACTGGGGAAAATGCACCTTCTGCCATTACGGGCTCGCGGAGGTCGGCACGGCGGCGTACCGCGAGCGCGCCGTCGAGACCATCGTGGCGCACCTCGCGGCCCTCGGCGCGCGGCACGGCACGCGCCACTTCTACCTGTCGCAGGACTCGGTCGCGCCGAAGACGCTCGTGAAGATGGCGCAGGCGATCCTCGACGCCGGCCTCGACGTGCGATGGGCCACCGACCTCAAGCCGGAGAAGTACCTGACCAGGGAGCGCGCGGACGTGCTGCGCCGCGCGGGCGCCGTCGCGTGCGCGCTCGGCGTCGAGTCCGCGTCGCCGCGTGTCCTCGGCCTCATCGACAAGGGCGCGCCCGTCGAGGTCGTCTCCGACGTCATCGACCACCTCGCGTCCGCGGGCGTGGCCGCCGAGGCGATGTGCTTCACGGACTTCCCCACCGAGACGCACGCCGAGGCCGTCGAGACGCTCGACTTCCTGCGCGCGCGGCGTGAGGCGCTCGCGGTCTACATCGTCGGCGAGTTCGGGCTGACGCACGGCTCGCTCGTCGCGCAGACCCCGGAGCGCTTCGGGATCGACGAGGTGTTCGCGCTCGAGGGCGACGAGCTCGGGCTCGGCCTGTTCTTCGTCCCGCGGGAGCCGTGGAAGACCGACGCCGAGCGCTCCGACGTCGACGCGCGGCTCTCCGACCTGTCGCGCGGCTGGACGTTGCGCAGCTATCCGTGGGCCGGCGCCGTGTCGACCGCACACACGATCCTCCAGTACGACCGCTTCGGCCCCGGCGTCTTCCGCGATCGCGCGGCGCGCCGCCCCGACGACAGCATCCCCGGAGCCAGCACCATCGAGCGCGGGCTGCGCTTCGATCCGCGCGCCGCCGAGCACGCGGAGGCGCGCGAGGCGGAGATCTGGGCGACGCTCGTCCACGAGGAGCGGCGCGTGGGGCGCGACGCCTACGAGCAGCTCGCCCGGTCGTTGCCGCCGCTCCGGCCGAGGCCGGTGCGCGTCAGGTTCGTCGCGGGCGCCGCGCCGGCGGTGACATCGGGGCGACGGCCGTCGCACGCGACCAGCGCGGCACGCTGAGCCTCGGCCCGAACAGGAACGGCGATCGACGCATCACGCGATGGCTCGCCGTTGCGCATCGAGGCGTGGATCAGCCGACGATGCATGGGTGGCTTGCTTGCCTGGCCGCGCGCCGCGACGGCGATGTCGTCCGACGTGAGGTGAAAGCGGCCTATCGTCGCACACGCGATGAATCGATGAATCAACGATGAATCAAATGGGCTTCCCACAAGCCTTCACGATCGGTTAAATTCCGTCGTTGGAGGTCCGTCGCCCCCGAGCCCCCGAGTCAGCGAAGCACAGGAGGAGGCTCCGGGAGTCGATAGGACATGCGCCTTCGGCGCGCTTTCTTGGGGAAGCCGCGTGCGGGTCGTCACGCGGTGGAGTTCAAAGGCATCAACGCATGAAAAGTTTCAACGCATTCGCAATCCTTGGTTCGGTGTTCGCGCTGACGGGGTGCGTCGTCGACGCGGACTCCTCAGCGGAGCTGGGGGACGACGCGGAGGTCGACGAGCAGACCGCCGTCGCCGAGCAGGCGGTGACGAACGGCGCGGTGAACGCCGCCTGCGCCCAGTCCCTCACGCTCCGCAGCTCGGCCGGCGGGCAGGCGGTCATCGGCACGATGTACACCGGTCCGCTCAACGGCGTCTCGAAGTTCTACGTGCACTCGACGAGCGGGAGCTGGTCCTACGGCTACTCGTACTCGCTCGGCCAGTGGGGCTGGGCGATGACGTACTACCTGACGGCGAGCTACACGGAGACGGGGACACCGGGGCAGCTCGGCTATTATTACGCGTGTTATCGATCGGACGGCACGGCCATGGGCGGCGGCGTCGGCTGACCGGCGCGGCGGGTCGCGGGCGGCGCTCCTGGGGCCGCCCACCCGGCGCTATACCGCCGCCGCCCCGCCGGCGGCCGTCGGCGCTCGGGAGGGTAGGGTGACGTGGCGGATGAGCCCATGACCTGAGGCGATGGTCAGAATCATGCCGGCTCTCTCCAGTTCTCCAGAACCAGTGGGTAGCCGGCTGATTGAACACGGCTGTAATCGGACGTGTTGCCTGTCACGAGGGGCAATCCGTGATGGATCGCCGTCGCGGCGATCATCGTATCCGGTACGCCGATCGGCGTTCCGGCCATCCGCAGGTCGGCCAGGATGCGACCAGCGAGCTCGGCCGCGGTCGCATCGAACAGCAAGACCTCGCTCCGGTGTGCCATTTCCAGGAACCGCCGCGTCTTCTGGTCGGCTCGCTGCTGCGAGTAGCCAGCGACGACCTCCATGACCGAGACGACGGAGAACGTGAAGCGGCCGTAGGCAGCGATGTACGAGCGCGCGCGCTCCACGACAGCCGGGCTCCTGGCCTTGGTGATCTCGGACAGAATGTCCGTGTCAAGGAGAGCCCTGCTCATCCTCTTCCTCCACATCGCGCAGCCTGGAAGAGCGACGATTTTCCCGGACAACCTCCATCATGGCATCGACGGCCCCGGGGTCATCGGCGAAGAGCCCGATCAAGGAGGGTGCTGCCTCGGCTTCACGCGGCAAGCCCTCGCTCGCGGATCCATCCGCGAGCTCATGGACCACACGCTCGATGAGCCGGAGCCGCTCCTGGACCGGCAGGCCCTGGATGGCCTGGAAAATCTGCTCGACGCTGGTCACGGGGCCGACCTCCTGTTCGCACGAACCACAGCCAAGCGTACCCCGATCCGAGGGCGCACGGGGTTACCCTCTCCGTGCGCAGGCGGGCCCCCCGCCTGGGCCGGCTCGCAGACGCCCATCAGCGCGCCCGCGACCGCTCCCCGGCGGAGGGACCTCCCCCGGCCTCCTACACCGCCGCCGCCCCGCCCCCGCCGGCCGCCTGCGCGCGCGCCCGCTTGCGGACCATGATCTCCGGCGACTCCGCGACCGCCATCCCCACGAGGCGCATGCCCTCCAGGAAGTGCTTCACCCCGCTCCGGACGAGCTCGTGGCTCGCGTCGCCGACCTCCGGGTAGCCCCGCCCCGCCGCGTCGGGCTGCACCTTGCCCCAGTTCGCGAAGAGGCGCCCCCACGGGCTCTCCAGCACGGGGGCCATCTTCTCCTTCGCGTAGCGCGGGTACCAGAACATGTCGTGATACGTGACCGACGCCACGTAGGCCCAGGGGGCGAGCCACGTCTTGAGCGACCACTCGATCGGCTTCTTCAGGGGACCCCAGTAGATGCGGTGCTGGTTGCGCGAGGCGAACGTCATCTCCTTGAACGGTCCATCGAAGTTCCACTGCTCGTTCGCCGCGTCCACGTCGCCCACGAGCTCGATGTCGCGCACGTCGCCCGTCCCGAGGCCGAGGTCGTGCGCCAGCCGCACGAACTTGAGATCGCGCAGCGGGTCGAACCCCATCAGCTTCGCCGCCACGGCGTCGATCGCCACCTGGTCCGAGGACGCAAGCAGCACGTTCTTCACGTGCGGCACCATGCAGCGCGGCCCCGGGCCGTCGCCCGCGAACGTCCCGTCCATCACCGCGAAGACCCCGCGGTGGATCTTCTTCTGGATCATCAGGAGATCCACGAGCGTCTCGTGGATCACCGGGTGCGTCCAGTGCCGGTGCTCGTTCAGGAGGCCGCCGAACGCGTTCTTCATGGCGCCCGTCGTCGTCGTGAAGATGTGGGTCTTCACCGTCGGCAGGTGGATGATGTTCTCCCCGATGAAGCGCTTCGGGATCGAGAACCCCTTCGGGTACACCTCGTTCAGACAGAGGAACTTCTTCCGCAGATCGCCGACCGCGTCCCCGATCGGGATCCACTCCTCCCCTTCGTAGAGGTGGACGTTGCGCAGGCCGTGCGCCTGCACGACGTCGATCTGCTTGTTCTCGCGCTCGCCGAGGTGGGCGTCGATGACGACCGTGCGGTTGTGGCAGGCGTGGATCAGGTCCTTCGAGTACCCGTCCTGCGTCATCGCCCGGATGACCCCCTCAAGCTGCCAGGGCGTCGTGGATGAGCTCGGGTAGAAGAAGTGCCAGGAGATGTTCACCTTGAGCGCCGTGTCGGCGTCCTTGGCGACCACATCCTGATAACCGGCCAGGTTCATCAGCCGGTGGTAGTCCGAGAGCACCGTCGCAGGCGACGTGCGGATCACAGCGACCTTCGATTTCGGCATGGCCGGGTCCTTATAGCCCGTCCAGAGTCGCCCGTTCCGGGAAGTTGCAGGGCGTCCGCGTGGAGCCTCCGTGCAGGCGCCGTCGGCACGGAGCAGCGCGGCGCAAGGGGCGCGCGCTCGCCCGACGCCCCTGTTCCGCGCTCCGCGTACGCGCAGGTCCACCGTGTCACGATCGAGGCATCTTGCCCCAGACGTGAAGCGCCGCACGCGTGCCCGGACGGAAGCGGCTGGGCCGATCTCGGCGCTACCCGCCTCGCGCCGCCGAGAACGCGCCGGCCGACAGCCTCTGCCGCCGGCCGGCACGGGGACTGCAACAGCCGGGGAACAGCAGGGAACAGCAGGGAACAGCAAGGAACCGCGGCGAGCAGCCGCCATCAGGAACCACGTTGAGGTCGTCTCCACGAAACAACGGATCGACCCCTGAACCCCCCTTGGAGGACATCATGCTCGGCTGGACTGTCACCTTCTTCATCATCGCGATCATCGCCGCAATCTTCGGCTTCGGCGGGATCGCCGCCAGCGCCGCGTCGATCGCGAAGATCCTGTTCGTCGCGTTCCTGGTGCTCGCCGTGATTTCGCTCGCGCTCGGGCGCCGCATGCCGGCATGATCCGGAGACAGGGTGGAGGCCATGAAGAACGCGTCGCAACCGCGGAACGGTGAGAGGAACGGTACGTTGAACAGCACGTTGAACAGCACGTTGAACAGCACGTTGAACATCGCACCGAACGGTGAACCCTGGAAGCCCGGCGCGCCGCAGCCGGCGGCGAGCCCCCCCGGCGAAACGCCAGCGACCCCTGACTCGCCTGGCTCGCCCGGTCGCACGTCTCCGGACCGCGAGATCCAGCTCCCGGGGACGGCACAGCCCGGAGGAGATCCGGGGACGAGGCACCAGCCCGAGGTGCCTGCGCCCGCGCACACGCAGGAGATCCCGGCGCCGCCGCCTCACGAGGTCCCCGGCCACGATTTCCCGCGCGCCGGGAGCGGCCCCTAGGCGATATGCCAGAGACTCCCGCCCTCCCTCCCGCGCCCGGCACCGGCGTCCCGCGCCGGCAAGGCCGCTTTCGCCGGGCGCTGGCCCGCGCGGCCGCGGTGTCGGCCAGCGTGATCGGCCTGGGCGGTGTCTTCGTCGCTGCGGCGGCGGTCGGCGCCGTCATCCACCTGAACGCCGGGTCGACCCGCAACCTGACAAGGCAGCTCGTCAACGACACCCTGCGGTCCACCCTCGAGGGCCGGATCGAGATCGAGCATGTCGACCGCCTCGGCCTCTTCACCGCCGACATCTCCAGGGTGACGGTGAGCCACCCGAACGGAACCGAGCTCCTGCGCGTCAGCGGCGTCCACGCGGACTTCAACGCGCTGTCGATCGCGACGGAGCTCCTCCTCGGCGACGGCGACCTCGCCGTCACGATCCCGCTCGTCCGGGTCGCGGACGCGGACGTGCTGCTCGAGCAGGACGAGCAAGGCGCGCTCACCCTGGCCGAGGCGCTCACGCCGACGCCGTCGGAGCCGCCCGCCGAGCCTGCGCGGCCGCTCCGCCTCGAGCTGTCGCGCGTCGTGCTCGATCGCGCGGCGGTCCACGGCACCGTCGCGCCAGGGAGCCCCATCGACGCCACGATCGAGGGCCTCGCCGGCGGCGTCGTCGTCGCGGACCGGAGCCGGTACGCGCTCGAGCGCGTGCGCATCACGGAGCGGCGCCTGCTGCCGGTCCCGGTCGAGGCGACCAGCATCTCCGGGAGCGTCAGCGTGCCCGCGGACGCGCCGATGGAGCTCACCGCGAAGCTCGAAGGGAGCGTCGGCGCGATCCCGCTCACGGCCGAGGGGACCCTGAAGGACGAGCACCTCACGGCGCGGGTCTCGTCCGCGCGCGTGACGCCCGAGGCGGCCCTCGCGATCGATCCGAGCGCGCCGCTCGCCCGGCCGCTCTCGGTGCTGGTGACGGCCGACGGAGCGCTCTCGGACCTGGCCGTCACGGCGCGCGTCGCGGTCCTCGATCCGCTCGTCGCGAGCGACGCCGTGACCGGCGAGGTCACCGCCAGCGCCCGGCTCGACGCGCTCGATCCGAAGCGCATCACCGCCGAGGTGCGGATCTCGGAGCTCGACCCGCGCGCCTTCGTCGGGGCGGCGCCCGCCGCGCGGGTGAGCGCGGAGGCCCGAGGGGAGATCCACCTCGACGAGGAGGGCGGGCCGCGCATCGTCGCCGAGGCCAGGACGGAGCCGTTCGTCGTCGCGGGGCAGCGCGTGCCGGCGACAGAGGCGCGCGCGACGCTCGAGCGCGGCGCGCTGCGGGCCGCGGCGACGATCCACGAGCCCGGCGCGCCCATCGAGGCCAGGGTCGCCCGCTCGAAGGACGGGGTGCTCGAGTTCGAGGCGCAGAGCGAGATCCCGTCGCTCGGCGCGGTGCAGCGCGTCCCGCGCGGCATCCACGGCAGCGCCGCGCTCCACGTCGAGGGAGCGCTCAGGGACGAGGCGCTCGACGCCAAGGCGACCGTGCGCGTCGCCGGGCTCCGCGTCGGGTCCGATCTGAAGCTCGGGCGCGGCGAGGTCCGGGCCAAGGCCAGGGGGCCGCTCGACAAGCTCACGATCGACGGCGTGTTCCGCGGAGCCGACCTCCGCGCCCAGCAGTACGCGTTCCGCAGCGTGGCGGCGAGCGCCGCGGGGCCCGTCACGGCGCCGCGCGTCCGCGTGTCGCTGGCCAGCGCGGAGCGCCGGATCACGGCCTCCGCCCACCTCGATCTGCCGCGGAGCGAGGCGCGGCAGCTCCGCGTCGAGGTGGCGCGCGGGGAGGACGAGGTGACCGCGCAGGCCGCCCGCGTCGCGTGGGACCGCGGGATCGCCCTCCGCGGGCTCGCGCTGCGCGGCGACGGCGTGGGGGAGATCGAGGGGAGCCTCTCCCTCGCCGGGGACGAGATCGAGGGAGACCTCCGCGGCACCGCGATCGACCTCGCGCGCATCGCCGACATCACCGGCGCGCCGCTCGGGATAGGAGGCCTCGCCAACCTCGACGTGTCGGTGCACGGCCGGGGGGCGCGCCGCGCGGGGCGCGTCCAGATCGAGCTCGAGGGCGGCTCGGTCCCGGGCGTGGCGCCGCGGCTCTCGATGAACGTGACGGCGCGCCTCGACGGGGAGGCGCTGAAGGCGGACGGCCTGGTCCGGCTGCTCGCGCCGCCCGAGCCGCCGCCCGCGCAGGCGCAGGAGGCCCAGCGCCGGGGCGCGACGCCCGACCAGACGCTGACCACGGCCTTCGACACGGCGTCGCAGCAGAAGGCGCCACCCCCGCCGGTGTGCCACGGCGCCATCGCGCGCGTGCTGGTCGACGGGAGCGCGGCGAGGCTGCGCGGGCCGCTCCTCTCGGCGCGCACCTGGCAGACGGTCACCGGCTCGGCCCGCATGGACGCCGACGCGTGGCAGCTCGGGTGCCTGGCGCAGGCGTCGCCGGTCCAGCTCGCCCTGAGCGAGCTCTCGGGCCGGCTCACCGCGCGCCTCGCGGTGGCGCGCGAGGCGGGAGAGCGGCTCCCGTCGGTGCGGAGCCTCCTTGTCCGCACGGAGGGCCTGCGCGCGGCCGGGCCGATCGACGCGCAGACGGGCGCGCCCGCGTGGGTGTCGAGGAAGCTCGACGCGCGGATCGCGGGGGATCTCGACGCGAAGACCGGCGACGCCCACGTCACGCTGTCGGTGTTCGATCGCCAGCTCGTGGCGGAGCTCTCGGCCGCGCTCGACGCCGATTTGCCGGCGCTCCTCGCCGATCCGGCCGCGGCGCTCCCGCGGACGTCGATCGCCGCGCACCTCCGCGTGCCGCGCCGCCGGCTCAACGATCTCACCGAGCTGGCCGCCCTCGGGAAGCGGACGCCGGTGCTCTCCGGCTCCGCGGGGCTCGACGTGTACTTCGCGGGGAAGCTCGCCGAGCCCCGGCTCGTGGTCCGCGCGACGGCGACGAACGTGGGCGGCACGGCCGGCCCCTCGCTCTTCGGCAAGCTCCGGGTCGACACGCTGCTCGTCTATGACGGGCGCGACGCCGCGCTCGACGCGTACGCGTTCCGCGGACCGATCACGTACATGACGGCGAAGGCGAGGCTGGGCGCGGACGCCGCCGCCCTCCTCGGCGGGGCCCCTTCCGCTCGGCGCTTCAGCAACGGCAGCCTCGAGGCGAAGATCGCGGATCTGCCGCTCGCGGAGGTGCCCGTCCTCGCCGACATGCAGATCGGCGGCGAGGCGCGCGGCGAGATCTCCGTGCGCGGGCTGTTCGAGGCCGCGCCCGAGGTCAGGGCGCACCTTCAGTTCCCGGGCCTCACGCTCGGCCCCGACGCGCGGTACGAGACCGCCGAGGCGTCGCTCGACATCGCGCCGCCGGGCGGCGCGGGGCGCACCGCGGCCGTGGCCAGCGTGCGGCTCGAGGGGCGCGACGGCGGCCGGCTCGAGGCCAAGGCCCAGGCGCCCATGGTGTGGGACGCGAACGCGATCCCGACGCTCACCGACGATCGGAACGCCTCGGTGTCGCTCGCGGTCGATCGCTTCCGCCTGAGGGCGCTGGAGCCGTTCGTGCAAGGCTCGGTGAACCGGCTCGACGGCACGCTCGACGGCGAGGTGCGGCTCGGGCTCGGCGCGCAGGCGGGCTTCTCCGGCGAGATGCGCCTCGAGGGCGGCGTCGTCCAGGTGGCCACGATCGGCCAGCCGTTCGAGAACGCCTCGTTCCGCGTCGCCGCGAGCCCCTCCGGCGAGCTCCGCATCGACGACCTCCGCGCCGACGCAGGCAACGGCCAGGTCCGCGGGAAGGCGACCCTCCAGATGGAAGGGTTCGCGTTCCGGAACGCCCGCGCCGAGCTCTCGATCCCGAGAGGCCGAGCCCTCCCGATCGCGCTGGAGGGCGTCCCGATGGGCGAGGTGCGCGGCCGGGTGGCGCTCGCGGCGGAGAAGCGGGCCGAGGAGATCGCCGTCCGCGTCGACGTGCCCTCGCTCGATCTGACGCTGCCGCCCACGATCGGGCGGAGCGTGCAGCCGCTCGGCGAGAACCCGACCATCACGACGTCGGCGCCGCTCAGCCAGGAGGAGTACGAGGCGCGGCGAGCGCCGGCCGAGCCGCCGGAGCAGGCGAAGGAGAGCGCGGGCGGCACGCCGATCGCCATGGAGGTCCACCTGGGCAGGATCGGCGTCGAGGGCGACATGGTGCGGGCCTCGCTGTCGGGGGATCGGGCGCACCCCCTCCGCATCAAGATCGCGGGGGAGACCGAGATCCGGGGCAACGTGAACATCCTGTCGGGCAATCTCGAGGTGCTCGGCAAGGAGTTCGAGATCGAGCCTGGCGTGGTCGCGCTGCAGGGGGATCCGTCGAATCCGTTCCTGAACGTGAGGGCGTTCCACGACACGCCGGAGGGGACGCGCATCTTCATCGACTATGTGGGGCAGCTCAACCCGATCACCGAGGACAAGATCACCTTCCGTTCGGAGCCGCCGCGCCCGGAGAACGAGGTGATCGCCGAGCTCCTGCTCGGCAGGGAGTTCGCGGAAGGGACGCTGGCGGGCGGCACGTCCGAGCAGCCCGCGTCGGGCGGCGGCAGCGCCGCCGGCGGGGTCGCGGCCAGCGTGGGGACGGGGCTCGCGTCAGCGCAGCTCAACATGATCCTCCAGAGCATCGGTCCGCTCCGGAACTTCGAGACGAAGCTGGGCACGACCGAAGAAGGCGCGCTGAAGACGACCGTGGGCTACCAGCTCGGGCAGCAGGTGACCGCGAGCGCGAGCTACGAGGCGGGGCCGACGGGGCAAGGACAGGGGCCAGGGTCCGGGGGCGGCAACACCGGCGCGCAGGCGCGCACCGAGGTGAGCCTCGAGTGGCGCTTCCGCCGGGACTGGTCCGTGCGGGCGGCGATGGCCACCGGCGCGAACCCGGCGACGAGCCTCGACCTGCTCTGGAAGCACCGCTACTGAGCGCCGTCGCGATGCGGGCGCGCCCGTTCGTCAGGGCGGCGCATCCCCTTCGGCACCGGCTGCGCGCCGGCTCAGCGCGCGACGCAGATGCCGCCGCAGTCGGCGCCGATCGGCGGGCTGCAGTCGTCGCCCGGATCGTCGATGCAGGTGAGCCCCTCGGGGCACGGGCGCGCCGTGATGCCGCCGCACGCCTGCGGGCGGGGCTCGGGCACCACGCAGATGCCGCCGCAGTCCGCCCCGCCGTGCTTCGGGTCGCAGTCGTCGCTCGGATCGTCGATGCACTCGAGCCCCTCGGGGCACTCGAACCCCGCGAACCCCCCGCAAAACGGCGGCTTGGGCGTCGGTTCCACGCAGATGCCGCCGCAGTCCGCCCCGCCGCGCTCCGGGTCGCAGTCGTCGCTCGGATCGTCCACGCACTCGAGCCCGTCGGGGCACGGGAAACCCGCGAATCCCCCGCACATCGTCGTCGGCGGGTCCTCGACGCACACGCCGGGACAGTCCGCGCCGCCGTGCTCGGGGTCGCAGTCGTCGCTCGGATCGTCGACGCAGGCGAGCCCGTCGGGACAAGGGGTCCCGAGGAACCCGCCGCACGTCTCTGATCCGGGCGGATCCGGCGGCTCTCCGGTGTCGCCGCCGCCGTCTCTGTCGCAGCCCGCGAGCCCGATCACGATCAGCAAGAGAGCCATCCCTTTGTGGCGCATCAGAACCTCCGCGTTGCGTTTGTCCGAACCCCACCATGAAGCAGCTTCGGTGCCACGGGAAGCGGACGCAATTCGGGCGGAGCGCGCGGTCCTCGGCGCGGGCACCGCGATCGCGGCGTCTTGCTGTGTCGCGGTTGTGCCAACGGCTTGACGGGAGGATTCGCGGGCGGGCGCGGAAGTCGTCTCCTCCGCGGGCCCAGGGGCGGCGTATGCATTGTATGCATTCCGCGCGCCGCCCCTGGGCGGGCCGCGTCGATGGGGGTGTCGACGCGTCAGAGCGCGGTGGAGAGCCGGTCGAGCACGGCGTTCATGATCGGCCGATAGCCGTAGTCAGGCGACGAGGTGTCGACCAGCTGCCTCGGGCAGATCGAGCCGGCGACTCCGCGCTCCCCGAGGCTCCGGATCAGCTGCAGCTCGCGGAGGCCAGGGTAGGCCTTGGCGTGGTCCTGCGTCGTGGACCGCGCCCCGGGATCCGCCGGGTCGTTCGTGCCTTCCGGCTTGCACAGCGGGTTGTCGCTCGGCGCGCCGGTGATCGGCCTGCAATCGCACGACTGGGCCGCACCGTCGCAAATGCGCTCCTCGGCGAGGGGGAAGATGCAGGCGTACTGGAGATCTCCAGTGCTCCCCGTCGGGATCGTGTACTCGCGGCCGTTGATCGGGTTCCAGCCCGCGCTGCTCGGGTGGACAGTCGCGTCACCGGTGATCGGGTTCATGCCCGAGCGGGGCGCCGCCGACTCGACCATGAGCGGATCCGCGGCGGGGACGTAGTTCGCCGGATCGCCGAGGATAGCTTCCCAGGTGCTGCTGAGGGTCGTGCCGGACGGCGGGTCGGCGAGCTCGGCGGCGTTCTTGAGCCCGCCGACCGGCTGGCCGAACTGGTTCAGGCCGTCCAGGAGATCGGGCTCGCCGAGCGCGTTCTGGCGCGCGAGGTCCTGCCACGGCACGCCGACGATGCCGGTGAACACGATGTGCTGCGGCCCTCGGGTCCGGGTGTTGTCGTCGCTCGGGTCCAGATCCGAGAAGATCGGGTTCGGCATGAGCTCTCCGCTCCTCGACACCACCATGGGCTCCGTGAGCGCCCGGGTGTACCGGTCGACCGGGTAGAGGAAGTCGACCCCGAAGCGGCGCTTATGGTCCCAGCACCGGAGGTTCACCGGGTCTTCCGCCGCGGTGAGCCTGGCGATGGTGCCATCGGGAGCGGTGCAGGCCGGATCGACGGGGCAACCGTCCTGCTGCTGTGCGCAGGACGTGCAGCACGGATCGTTCGGGTCGGTGGCGCACTCGCTCCGCGGCCGCCACAACCTGAAGCCCTGTCCCATCTCGGCGACGAGGTAGTTCCTGTCTTCGTCCTTGATCGAGCAGTCGTTCTCGTCGGAGAGCATCACGATGAGCAGGAGCGAGTCCGGCCGGAGGAAGGCCTTCCGCTGCTCCAGGAGCGTCGTGTCGAGCCCGGCCACTGTAATGTTCTCGGTCGCCGGCGACACGGAGATCGCCCCATACGGCTCGGGATCGACGAGGAAGCGATAGAAGCTCTCCAGCGGCGCCTCGAAGCCGCACCCGGCTTGCCCGACCCCTTGCACGATGTCGCTGAGCTTCTCGGCGAGCGCCACCGGATCGGAGTCTCCCGCAGGGACGTGGCTTCCGGTCGGGTCCCACACGAGGAAGCCCTTGTCCTGGTAGGTCGGCAGGTCGTTCTCGCTCGTCTCATTGGAGCGCGCGAGGAGGCGGGCCATGTCGACGTTCGAAGCGGACGTTGCCGCCTGACAGGCGCTCGACCCGTGGCCGCCGAGGCTGCTGCTGATGACACCGATGTGCATGTCCTGCACCGGAGTGCGCACGCGCAATGTGCCTGCGGGGCATGCGCTCAACCCGCTCGGGGGCTGGACGGGGGGAGCAGCACCGGTCGGATCCACGCAGAGCGGGTTGGTCATGCCGTCGACGAAGTCGGCGAGCACCAGGCGCATCAGTTCCTGCTTGTCCGCCATCGAGCCGGAGTTGTCGACCACGAAGAGGAGATCGACCTTGTCCGGCGTGAACTGCGGCGGAACCCAGCCGCCTGCGCCCGTGCTGGAGTCGCCCCCGCTACCCACGGTAGCATCGCTGCCGCCGCTGCCCCCGACACCGTCGCTGCCGCCGATTCCCGAGCTGGTGGTGGAGCTGGAGCCGGCCCCGCCGAGGGATACCTCGACTTGACATGCCACGAGCGAGACGGCGCTCAGGACGAGAAAGGGCGACAGTGCTCTTGATAGTCTCGAAGACATAATTCCTCCTTGCGCGGTGCCGTGACGCGCCGTCCAACACCGGCAGTGACCGAACGTGAAGGGACGCCCGCCCCGCTTCCCATTTCAAAAAAACCACCTGACCCCAAAACGAGACGGCCAGCCCTCTTTCCCGCCCCGCCCATACGCGTTAACCAAGCTCGTTCGGTCACGCTCAGGACACGAAGCCCGCCCCGCTCCACCCCACCATCGGGCACCAACGTTTACGTGAACGTGAACGTGAACGTTTACGTGGTCGTGGTCGTTCACGGCCTACCGTTGACGACCACGACCACGACCACGACCACGTAAACGACCACGACCACGTAAACGTTCGGATGTAGGAGAACGCGGAGCGAGGCTTGGTTAACGCCTATCCCCCCGATCGCCCCCGCTCTAGGGGGTAAAGGAGCGGAGACGGGGTACGTGCGGGCTCGACGGATAGGCGAGGAGGAACGCCGACGCGCGCTGCGCAGCCGCCGCGCGATCGCCGCTCTGCCAGAGCGCCTCGATGGTGAGCGCCTCGCGCTCCTGCGCCAGCGCGCCGCCGGGAAAGCGGAGCCGCGCCTGCTCGGCGATCCTCAGCGCGCCGGAGGCATCGCCGCGCCGGAGCGCCGCGCGCGCGTCGCCGAGGAGCGTCAGCTCCTCGCGCAGCCGGCTCTCCCGCAGCCCCGGGCTGGAGGCGCCCTCCGCGCCTGTAGCCTCCGGCGCGGGCGCCGCTTCGAGGACGTCCGCCCTGGCCGCGGGCGGCGCGCTCGCGGCGTGCTCCGATAGCGGCGCGCCCGGCCTCGCGGACGTCGCGGCCGCGCGAGGGCCGGTCCGCGCGGGTGACCTGTCCGGCAGCGGCGCCTCGGCCGGCGGCGGCGGCCTGGGTCGCAGCGGCGCCTCGACCGGCGGCGGCTCGGCAGGCGGCGCCAGCTCGACAGGCGGTGGCTCGGCAGGTGCCGGCTCGGCCTGCGCGGCAGGCTCACGGCCCTCCGGCGGCGAAACCGGCGCGGATCCCGGCACCGCGACGGCCTCCGCGGCCTCGACGATCCGAGCCGGCGGCGCCTCGCTCGACGGAGCCACAACGACATAGCCGGCGACGATCAGGCCCCCGCAGGCGGCGCCGAACAGCATCGCCTTCAGGATACCCGCAGCGCCCGCCGCTGCGGCCACGCCGCCGGTGACCGCCGCGCCGCCAGCGCCGGCGCCCGTCGCAGCGGACACCACCTTGCCCGCGGACACGGCCGCGGCGATCTCGCCAGCACCCGCCGCCGCGCTCGCCGCGCCGCTCGCGCTCGCCGCGCCGCCCACGTTCGCCGGGAGCGCCCCTCCCGCGGCGCCTTGAGCCCCTCCGAGCCCGGCGGCTCCGGCGAGGCCGATCTGCGCGGCCATCGTGGCCCACACCCGCTCCTGCGCCCCGTCGGGCGGGTCCGCCGACGGCGCTGCTCGCAGGAGCTCACGCTCCGTCTCGAGCGCGTTCGCCTCGGCGTCGAGCCAGCGCACCGGATCGCTCATCGCTCCCCTCCCGCGCGCTTCCAGACGGGTTGCCGCTCCACCTCCGGCAGCGGAAGGACGACCGAGGGATGCCCCTCGGGCACCGGCGCGCGCTCGGCAGCCGCCGCCTTCAACACGGGCTGCGACCGCGTGGTGACCCGAGGCCCGCCCACGTGGAACTCGTCGCGCGCCTTCAGGCGCGCGACGGCGCGGCGGAACGCATCGCGGGCGAGGCGGAGGCGCGAGTAGACGGTCCCCAGCGGGACGTCGAGCAGCTCGGCGACCTCCTCGCCGCCCATGCCGTCGAGCTCGAAGAGCGTGAACACGGCGCGCTGCTCGAGGGGCAGCTCGTCGAGGATCGCCTCGAGCAGCGTGATCGCCTGCCGCCGCTCCGCCTCCGCGCCGACGTCGGCCCGGTCATCGGCGCAGTCGAGCAGCGGCTCGTCGTCGTGAGCACGCCGCCTCATATGCGCGAGCTTGCGCCGGTCACGGGCGGCGTGAAAGCAAATGCTGTAGAGCCAGGTCGTAATTTTGGACCGACCCTCGAATTCGGACAACCGCCGATGGACGACCAGAAACACGTCCTGGACCGCGTCGGCGACGTCGCTCTCGGGCACGCCGAGGCGGCGCAGCGATCGCCACACGAACCGGAAGTGCTGCGCATAGACCTCTCCGAAGGTCATCCTGTCCTGCCGCTTCTCGCCATGCCCATCACCTCCGTGGCGGGTTCCGTGGCTCGCCATCAAAAAATCGACACGCGGGCGCTCAGGCCGACGAGCAGCCCCACCGGGGAGGGGTCGAGCGCCACGTCCTGCGTCAGGGGCGCGCCGGCCTCGTCGCGCGCGCGGCGCTCGACCGTGAAGCGCGCCCGCGCGACCGGCGCGAGGAGCGTCGCGCGCGCGGACCAGCCCAGCGCGCTGGATCCGAGGAGGGTTCCTTCCGCGACGGCCGAGCCGCCGAGGGCGAACCAGGGCGCGGAGGCCTCGCGGTCCGGGGCAAACCCCTTGCCGGAGCCGTAAACGGCGCCCAGCACCGCCGCCGCGCAGGCCGAGAGCCGGAGGCCGTCGAGATCGCCGGCGATCGTCGCACAGCCGCGCGCCGTGGCGGCGCCGAGCCCGAGGGAGACGACGCCCGGTGCGAGCTCGGTGTCCTGGGGGGGCAGCCATACCCCACCGACGCCAGCGGACCATGCGCGGCGCCGCAGGGAGACATCGGCGATCGCGGCCGCCCGGAAGGGATCGAGCATGCCCACGGTCTGCGCGGCGCCGAGCTCCATCGAGACGTCCCCGCGCGCCACCCGAGGCGGAGGACGCGGCGGCGCCGGCACGACAGGAGCCAGCGCGGGCGCGACAGGGGCCGGCGCGGGCGCTGCCGGCGCAGGCGCAGGCGCAGGCGCGACAGGGGCCGGCGCAGGCGGATCGCTGTCGAGCAGGATGGCGAGGGTCAGCGCCACGGCCTCGACGAGCTCGCCGCAGGACGCCCCCACCTCGGACGAGAGCTGCCGCGTGCGACCACCTGCCTGAAGGATGGCGGTGTACGTGGCACCGTCGTGGAGAAAGCGGACCTCGATCTCGGTCGCCCCGTCCGCGCTCGCCAGGGCGCCACCTGCGTTCGCTGACGTGTCGACAGGAGGGCCGCCGCCCGCGTTCGCTGACGTGTCGCCAGGAGGGGCGCCGCCCGCGTTCGCCGGCGTGTCGCCGGCAGGGGCGCCGGCGGTGCTCACGGGGTCGAGAGCCCGCCTCTCCATCACCCGCTCGACCGCGACGGCGAGCGACGGCGCGTCCGGGCAGTCGGCCGCAGCGGGCGCCCGCTGGACCGCGAGCCGCGGGAGCGGGGCGGCCACGACGACGCTCGGCCAACCGAGGGAAAAGGCGCACACGGCCAGGACGCACAGCGCGCCCCGACGCGAGGGATGAGGGCAGGTCACAGGATGCCTCCCATTACCGCAAGGAACGGCGCAAGCGGAATTAGGACGCGCAGAGCTCCGTGGCCTTGGGCGAAATCGCCGCGAGGGCGAGACCGCCAGACGGCCAGGCCCCCGGCGCCTGCGGGAGACGCCGGTCGCGACGGCGCGCGTTCCATGGCGGAGGCGTCACCGCCTGCCACGCCGGAGAGCATGACGCCGCCGCCCGTGGCGCGACCGAGCGACCGATCGAACGACGGCGACGCCGGTCGCGAGCACGGCATGGGATCGGATAGAGTGCGCCCCATGAACTCCTACGAGCTGGTGACGTGCGCGAGCTGTTATGGCGAAGGCGAGATCAACACGGACTCCGGCCCCTATCTGTGCAAGGACTGCCACGGAAACGGCCGCATCCTCCCGACCGGAGAGCAGATCGAGGAGCGCATCCGCGAGATCGAGGTCGAGCTGGAGCGCCACCCCCAGGAGGCGAAGCCGGAGACCCGATGGCTCGTCTTCGAGCTGCGGCGCACCCGCAAGCTGCTCTGGCAGATCCGGTCGTACTGCGAGGAGGCGCGGAGCGACACAGACGACGCGATCATCGTCAAGATCCGCGATCTCGCCGACGCGGCCGTCGCCCCGAGGAGCCCTGCGGTGCCGCGGGAGATGCTCCCAGAGGACGCCTGATGCGCGGCTCCACCGGGGAGCCGGACAGTCGACCCCGGGGAGCTCCCGCGTCCTGCTCGAGCGCGGCGCGGGGTGTTCCAGCGCCTGCTCTCTACCCTGCCCTCCTCGGCGCCGCGTGGGCCGCGCTCGCGCCGCCGGTGCAGCGCCTCCACGCGGGCGGCGTGCGCGCTCGCGGCCGCTTCCGCGTGCGGCGCGGCCGGGGGCTCGCGGCGCGCCTGGTCGCCGGCCTGCTGCGCATGCCGGAGGCGGCCGAGGACGTGGCCGTGACGCTCGCCGTCGAGCCGGCGGGCGACGGCGAGCGGTGGCTCCGCACCTTCGGGGTTCGCCCGCTCTTCTCCTCGCAGTGGCGCGCGGGTGATCTCCTGGTGGAGGGGCTCGGCCTCGTCCAGTGCTGGTTCCGGCTCCGCGCCGAGGGCGGAGCGCTCGTGTTCGAGCAGGTGCGGTCGACGCTCGGGCTCCGCCGCCTCGGCCTGCCGCTGCCCCGGTGGCTCGCCCCGCGGATCGAGGGGCGGGCCGGGCCGCTCCAGGACGAGGTCCACGTCGACGTGCGGATCTTCGCGCCGATCGCCGGGCTGCTCGTCGCGTACGAGGGGAGCGTGACGAACGAGGCGGGCGGCGAGGCGCCCCCCGCTCGCGCCGGCGGGCACACGCCGGAATCGACCGCGCTGTCAGCGCCGGAGCCCCGCGCATGATCACGGCGCTCGTACTCCTCGCCGTGCAGGGCGCGCTCGGCGCCTTCGACACGCTCTATTACCACGAGTGGCGGGCGCGCCTGCCCGGCGGCGTGCCGGGCACGGCGCCCGAGCTTGTCCTTCACGGCGTGCGCGATCTCCTGTACGCGGTGCTCTTCGCCTCCTTGCCGTTCGTGCGCTGGGAGGGGCTCGCCGCGTGGGCGCTCGCGGCGCTGCTCCTCGCGGAGATCGCGATCACGCTCCGCGATTTCGTCGTCGAGGACACGGTCCGGAGGCCGCTCGGCGGCGTCTACCCGGGAGAGCGGGTGATGCACGCCGTGATGGGCATCATTTACGGCGGCGCGCTCGCCCACCTCGTCCCCGAGATCTGGCGCTGGGCGCGCGGCCCCACCGGCTTTTCCCGCTGGGACGCGCCGCTCTCGCTCCGCGTGATCCTGCCGCTCATGGCCGCAGGCGTGCTGCTCTCGGGGCTGCGCGACCTCGGCGCCGCCTACGGGCCTCGCTGGCTGCGCTTCCCGTGGGGGCGCGCGTGAGCCGCCGCCCGACGCGCCGTCAGCCCTTCACCGCGCCCGCCGTGAGCCCCGCGAGGATCCGCCGCTGGAAGACCAGCGTCAGCACCACGAGCGGCACGGTCACGACGATGGAAGCCGCCATGGTCTGCCCCCAAGGGATCTCGTAGAGCCCGCTGCTCGTCGTCGAGAACGCCTGGATCGCGTAGGTCACGGTGCGCTTGTCCGGCGTCTGGGTGAAGGAGAGCGCGAACAGGAACTCGTTCCACGCGGCGATGAAGGCGAGGATGCCCGTCGTCGCCATCCCGGGGACCGAGAGCGGCAGCATGACCCGGGTGAACACCTGCCAGTGCGTCGCGCCGTCGACATAGGCCGCCTCCTCGATCTCGCGTGGGATCGCCTTCATGAAGCCGGTGAGCACCCACACCGTGAAGGGAAGCGTGAAGATGAGGTACGTCAGGATCAGCGCGGGGAGCTGGTTGTACAGCTTGAAGAAGTTGATCATCTGGAACAGGGCGCCGAGGACGGCGATCTGCGGAAAGATGGTCATCCCCAGGACCACGTAGAGCACCAGGCTGCGCCCTCGGAAGCGGAACCTCCCCAGCGCGTAGGCGGCCAGCGAGCCCACGGCGAGCGACACCGCGGTGACCGAGACGGCGACGATCACGCTGTTCAGGAGCGCCGTCTGGAACTCGCCGTTCGCCAGCACGAGGCGGTAGTTGTCGAGCGTCGCGCGGCCGGGCCAGTAGCGGACCGGGGTCGTGAAGAGCTCGTCGTCGGGCTTGATGGAGGAGACGAACGCCCAGACGAACGGGAAGACGGTGAACACGAGCACCGCGGCGACGAGCAGGTAGAGCAGGGCCCGCAAGGCGCCCTGTCCCAGCGAACGGCGCCGCCCTGCGCCTCGCGAAGCGCCGCTCATCTCACACCTCCTCGGCGCGGAACACCGCGAGATAGATCGTGATGAACACCGCGATGATGAGGAAGAGCGCGACGGAGATCGCCGAGCCGTAGCCGATGTCCGAGACGCTGACGAGGGTCTGCTGCGCGTAGGTCGCCATGGTCTGCATGTCCGGCCGGTTGCCGAACATGACGAAGAAGACGTCGAACACCCGGAGCGCGTCGAGCGTGCGGAAGATGAGCGCGACCAGCATCGCGGGCCTGAGGAGCGGCAGCGTGATCCGGGTGAACTGCTGGAGCGCCGTCGCGCCGTCGACCCGCGCGGCCTCGTACAGATCGTGCGGGATGAGCTGCAGCCCGGCGAGGAGGAGGAGCGCCATGAACGGCGTCGTCTTCCAGACGTCGATGAGCGCCACGGCCCAGAACGACACCGCAGGATCGGCGACGAAGGCGACGTTGCGGTCCAGGACGCCGAGCTGGTTGACGAGCAGGTCGTTGAAGACGCCGTAGACGTCGTTGTACATCCACTTCCACATCTGGGCCGAGATGACGGTCGGTATGGCCCAGGGGATGAGCATGGCCGCGCGCACCGCCGAGCGCCCCTTGAAGCGGGAGTTGACGACGAGCGCGACGCCGAGCCCGAGGGCGAGCTCGCCGAGCACGGTGACGACCGTGAAGAGCACCGTGAGCAGGACCGCGTCGTGGAAGTAGCTGTCCTGCACGAGATCGACGTAGTTCTGCGCCCCGATGATCCTGGCCGGCTCCCCGGTGCCGAGGCGCGCGTTCGTGAAGCTCAGGTAGAACGTCTCGGCGAGGGGGTAGAGGGCGATGAACGCGACGACCGCGAGCGTCGGCAGGAGGAACAGCCAGGCGCGCCGCTGTCGCCGCGCGTCGAGCGACGGGTGGTCTGGAGGGGCCGCCGCGCTCGTGGCCGCTGGGTTCGCCGGCATGCTCATGGGATATCCGTTCTCGCGAGGTGGTGTGGCCGGGAGATCTCGTGGGCCGCGCCGCGCGCCGCGCGCCGTGCCACCGGTGGGCGAGGCGCGCGAGGGCGGCGCGCGGCGCGCGGCGCGCGGTGTCAGCGAAGCGCGCGCGTGAGCCGCTGCTCCACCTGCCCGAGCACCGCCTTCGGCTCCTTGCCCTGCAGGACCTGGCTCACGCCCTGGAAGAAGGCGATCGACGCCTCGTTGTACCGAGCGCCGGTGCTGTTCGAGGGGCGCGGCACGAGCGCGATGTCCTTCGCGCTCGCCAGGAAGGGCAGCGACTTCACCACCTCCGCGTCCTGCTGCACCGACCGGATCGTCGGGAGGAAGGAGCCCGCGGTCGCGCGGAACCGCTGCGCCTCGGGGCTCGTCATGTAGCGGACGAGCTCGATCGCCGCGTCCTTGTTCGGCGAGAACTTCGACACCGCGAGCTGCCATCCGCCGATGGTGCCCGCGCTCTTCTGTCCGGGCTCGTGCGGCAGCGGGCCCGCCGCGAACTTGCCCTTGATCGGCGACCGCTCGGCGTTGCCCGCCGCGTAGGCATAAGGCCAGTTGCGCATGAAGGCGGCGTTGCCGCCCTGGAACGCGTTGCGCGCGTCCTCTTCCTCGTAGCTCGTCACGCCGGCGGAGGAGATCGAGCCCACCCAGCCCCTGGCGCGCGCGAGCGCCTTCTGGGCTTCCGGGTTGTTCACGGTGATCTTGCCCTCCTCGATGATCGCGCCGCCGCCGTGGGAGGCGATCCACTCCAGCGCGTTGCAGGTCAGCCCCTCGTAGGCCTTGCCCTGCCAGACGAAGCCGAGGAAGTTCGGGCTCGCCGCCCGCTCGCCGTCCTGGATCTTCTTCGCCATCTGCTCCAGCTCGTCCCACGTCTCCGGCGGCTTCTGATACCCGTACTTCTCCAGAAGATCGGTGCGGTAGTAGAGCAGCCCGAAGTCGGTGAACCACGGCATCGCCACGAGCTTGCCGTCGACCGTGTTGTTCTGGACGATGCTCTCGATGTGCTGCTTCGCCGCCTCGCCGAGCTTCTCGCTCAGATCGACGAGGTTCGGCGCGAAGGCGCCGGGCCAGATGACGTCCAGCATCATGACGTCGATGTCCCCGGACTGCGCCTGGAAGAGGCGCTGGTAGACGGAGTAGGTCTCGGTCGCGTCCTTGGGACGGGGAATGATCGTCACCTCGATGCCGGTGTCCTTCTGGAACTGCTGGATCATCACCCTGTCGAGCTCGGCGCCCACGCCCACCGGCTCGCTGTAATACTTGAGCTTGCTGCCGGCGTATCGCTTCGCCTCGGCGGCGTTCGGCACGGCGGGGGGCTGCGCCTTGATCGCCTTCTCGCCCGGCGCCTCCGACACCGCGGCCGCCGTCGTGGCCGCGGCGCCAGGGGGGTTCTCGCGGGCAGGCGGGCTCTTGTCTCCGCGGCAGGCGCACAGCCCGACGACGAAGAAGATCAGCGCTGCGGTTCGCCATGCGCGGAGATCATGCTGCCGAGTGGGGTCCATCGCAGGATCCTTTCTGAGCTCTGTTCTGGAGAATTTTCGCATTCCCGGTGGCCGGCAGAGCTATCGAGACGCGCCGCTCACGCCCGCGCCGCGAAGGGCGAGTGCCCGCGGCAGCATCGACCAGATGCGCGCTCGGGGGCAAGGGATCGCGCCGCCTCTCCAGGGGTAAAAAGCCCAGGAAAGAGCCGTCGATCACAGACGGGACGGAGCGCGCGCTGCTCGGCACTGCTCTGCTCGCTGATCGCTGGCAGCGCAGCACAGCAGACGGCGCGCGGCGCGCCGCGCACAGCGCCTGGCGAAGGCGCGTGGCGCGATGCGCTGCTCGGAGACGCGAAGCGCGCTGGCGGCGAGGTGAGGTGAGACGAGACATCAGCGCTGGCCGCGAGACGCGACACGACGCGCGCTGGCGGCGAGATGAGGTGAGACGAAACGCGATGCGCCTGCGTCGTGCGGAGACAACGCGCGCAATACGTGCGCGTGCGCGCGCGCGCGCCGACGCCACCACCTCGCCTCGAAGCGCAATTTCAGCGGCAATTCAGCGGTAGACGCGCGCCGCGCGCGCCCTGAACGTGGGCTGCTTTGCGCTTGCGGAGCCTTTCCGGAGGCGGTAGAGCCGATGCTGCGTGGCCGGCGCTCGCGATCCGGCACGGTGCCGCGGGCTCGTGGCCTGCTGGCTCCAGGCTGGTCCTGCCGAGCAGGACGAGCCCGAACCGGCCTGCGCACGGCGGTGCATGACTCCCCTGACGTTCTCCTCCTCGGCCGACGCCCCCCGCCAGGCGGCGCGGCTCGTCGCCCGCACCTTCCGGCTCGACGCCGACACGCTCGCGAAGCTGCCCGGCGGCGTCTCGTCGCTCATGGGAGACGGCGCGCGCGTCTGGCTTCACCCCGGCACCCAGCTGGTCGCGCACGGGGTCGCCGCCCGCCTGGAGCTGCCGCACGGCATCGAGGGCGGCGTGGCGTGGATCCAGGAGGCGCTCGCGTCGATCGAGGCCGCCGACGCCGTGGGCCGCCCGGGCTGCGGCCCGGTGGCGCTCGGCGCCCTGCCGTTCGACCGGACGGAGCCGGCCGCGCTCGTCGTGCCGGCCCAGATCGTCGGCGCGGCCCCCGACGGGACCGCGTGGGTCACGACCATCGGCGAGGGCGCCGCCCCGGCGCCGCACCTGGAGCGGGCCGAGGGCCACCGGCGCTCGCCCGACAGCTTCACGCTCCGCTCGGCGCTCCCGCACGAGGAGTGGTGCGGGCGCGTCGCGCGCGCGGTGGCCGACATCCAGCAGGGGGCCCTCTCCAAGGTCGTGCTGGCCCGCGCGGTCGACGTCGAGGCGAACCGCCCCATCGTCGTCGAGGAGGTCCTGCGCCGCCTGACCGCGCTCTACCCCTCGTGCGCGATCTTCCACGTCGACGGCTTCCTCGGCGCGAGCCCCGAGCTCCTGCTCTCCCGCCGCGGGCGCGCCGTCTCCTCGCACCCCCTCGCCGGCACCTACGCGGTCTCCGCCGACGTCGACGCCGACCGCCGGTTCGCCGAGGTCCTGCGGCGCTCGGCCAAGGACCAGCGCGAGCACCGCTTCGTGGTCGACGCCGTGGCCGCCGCGCTCGCGCCCGAGTGCGCGTCGCTCGAGGTCCCCAGCGAGCCGTCGATCCTGAGCCTGCGCAACGTGATGCACCTCGGCACCCCGATCCATGGCCAGCTCGCGGAGGCGGCGCCGGACGCCCTCACGCTCGCTGCGCGGCTTCACCCGACGCCCGCCGTGTGCGGCACGCCGCGCCAGGCGGCGGAGGCCTGGCTGGGCGCGCACGAGGGGATCCGGCGCGGGCTCTACGCGGGGCTCGTGGGCTGGGTCGACGCCCGCGGCGACGGGGACTGGTTCATCGGCATCCGCAGCGCCACGGTCGACGGCGCGCGCGCGCGGATGGTCGCGGGCGTCGGGGTCGTCGCAGGCTCGAGCCCGGAGGCCGAGCTGGTCGAGACGCAGCTCAAGCTCCAGGCCATGCTCGCGGCCATCATCCGCCCCTGATGCCGCGCCCGCCGCCGGGGCGCCTCACCCGAGCCGGGATCCGCGCCGGCTCGCCTGCATTGACGGCCTCAATGCGGGCCCCGAGGCGAGCTTCGCCGTGAAGACACTCCTCATCGACAACTACGACTCGTACACCCACATCCTCGGGCAGTACCTCTGGGAGGTGAGCGGCGAGGAGCCGATCATCGTCAAGAACGACAGCCTCTCGCTCGCCGAGATCGAGGGCCTGGAGCTCGACAGCATCGTCATCTCGCCCGGCCCCGGCCGCCCGGAGCGACGGGCCGATTTCGGCGTCTGCGCCGAGGTGATCGAGGCCCTCGCCGGGACGCCGATCCTCGGCGTCTGCCTTGGCCACCAGGGGCTCGCGGCGCGCTTCGGCGGGCGCGTCCAGCACGCCCCGCGGGTCATGCACGGCAAGATCGTGGAGATCGAGCACGACGGCGCCGGGCTCTTCGAGGGCGTGCCCAGCCCGTTCCAGGTGGTGCGCTACCACTCGCTCATCGTCGGCGACGGCGAGCTGCCGGCGGAGATCCAGGTGACCGCGCGCACGCGCGGCGACGGGCTCATCATGGCCCTCAAGATCAAGGACCGGCCGTTCTACGGCGTGCAGTTTCACCCCGAGTCGATCGGCACCGAGCACGGCAAGAGAATCATCCGCAACTTCAGAAATATCGCCATGAACACGCCGCGCGACCGGAGGGGCGCGGCGCTCCACCGGAGCACACGCGCGCCGGGCCTCTCCGCAGGCGCGCTGGGTGGTTGCGCGCCGGGCGCGCCGGCGGGCGCGCGGCGACGCGGGCGCATGCGTCACCTCCGGCTCCCGTGGGTCGATCCCGAGCGGGCCTTCGCCGGGCTCTTCGCCGCGGCGCCTTACGCGTTCTGGCTCGACTCGAGCGCGGCCGGCCGTGACGGGCGCTTCTCGTTCATGGGGAGCGCGACCGAGGCGATCGAGAGCCGCGGCGCCGCCGTGACGCGGTGGAGCGCCGGCGGCCCTGGGGACGCCCTCACCTCGACCACGTCCGAGGGGAGCCCGTTCGTCGCGCTCCGGCGAGAGCTCGCCTCGATATCGCTCGATCCGAGCGGTCTGCCCTTCCACTTCACCGGTGGCCTCGTGGGCTACCTCGGCTACGAGCTCAAGGAGCACCTCGGCTTCGGCGCGTCCGCTCACCCGCGCCGCGCGCTCCCGGACAGCGCGATGATGATCGCGCGGCGGATCCTGGCCTTCGACCACGTCGAGCGCGCGGTATACGCGTGCGCGATCGACGCGATCGACGCGATCGACGCGATCGACGCGATCGACGCCGACGAGCCTGCGTCGCCCCCGTCCGGACCGTGGCTGGACGAGATCGCGGCGCGCCTCCAGGGCCTCCCAGCGCTCTCGGAGCCGCTCCTGCCGCCCGTCCCGGAGGGCTTCGCCGACCGGATCGCGCACGCGCCGCGCCTCTCGCGCCGGGAGCACCTCGACGCCATCGAGGCCATCCTCCGCGAGATCCGCGAGGGCGAGACGTACGAGGTGTGCCTCACGAACGAGTTCCACGTACGGACCTCGCTGGATCCGTTCGCCCTCTACCGCGTCCTGCGCCGCACGAACCCCGCGCAGTTCTCGGCGTTCCTCAGGCTGCCGGAGGGCGCGGTGCTCTCGTCCTCGCCGGAGCGGTTCCTGGCGGTCGACCGGGAGCGGCGGGTGCGCAGCGAGCCCATCAAGGGGACGCGACCGAAGGGCGCCACCGAGGAAGAGACGCTGGCCCTGCGCCGCGATCTCGCGACCAGCGACAAGGACCGCTCCGAGCTCCTCATGATCACCGACCTCGTCCGCAACGACCTCAGCCGCGTCTGCGCCATGGGCTCGATCGACGTCGAGGCGCTCCAGCGGATCACGGAGCACGCGACCCTGCTCCAGCTCTCCTCGGTGGTCACGGGCGCGCTCCGCGAGGGGAAGGGCGCGCTCGACGCGCTCGAGGCGTGCTTCCCCGGCGGGTCCATCACCGGCGCGCCGAAGCACCGGACGGTCTCGATCATCGACGCGCTGGAGCGGCGCACGCGGGGCGTGTACACGGGCTCGATCGGGTACCTCGCGTACGAGGGCCCCATGGATATGAACATCGCCATACGGACCCTCGTCGCCGACGGCCGGGGGCTCAGCTTCGGCAGCGGCGGCGCGGTGGTCGCGGAGTCGAGCGCGGAGGCCGAGTACGAGGAGGTCCTCGTCAAGAGCTTCCCCCTGCTCCGCGCCATCTACCTCGCGGAGCGCGCCGCGGACGCCGGTCGAGCGCCCGCGCGGGACGCACGCGCCACGAGCGCGCAGCGCGGATGACGCGCCCGACGGAACCATGCACGCGGCGAAGATGCCGGTACGGCGCGCATGCCGCACCGCGTATACTCATCGCACAGAAGGAGACGCGGTCGTGAAACGAGAGAGCAACATTACGCGGAGGGGCGTCGCGGTGCGGCGGACGGTCGAGGACCTCGCCGTCGACGGCGCCATCCAGCCCATCGTCGAGGCGCTCGACAGCCACCTCGGCGTGGTCCTGGCGTCCAGCTACGAGGTCCCGGGCCGGTACACGCGCTGGGACATCGGCTTCGTCGATCCGCCGCTCGTGCTCGTCTCCCGGGGCCGCGACTTCCGGTTCACCGCGCTGAACGAGCGCGGGCGCGTGCTGCTGCCGGCCATCGACGAGGCCCTCCGTGATCTCGACGCGGTCGCGGCCCTCGAGCGGCGCAGCGACGAGGTGGTCGGCGCGGTCCGGCCGCCGGGCGAGCGGGTGCCGGAGGAGCTGCGCAGCCGGCAGCCGTCCATCTTCTCGGTGCTGCGCCGGCTCATCGAGCTCTTCGGGGTCCCCGGCGACCCGCTCTTCGGGCTCTACGGCGCGTTCGCGTACGATCTCGCCTTCCAGTTCGAGCCCATCCGCCTCCGCCTGGAGCGCCCGGCGGATCAGCGGGATCTCGTCCTCTACCTCCCCGACGAGATCGTCGCCGTCGACCACCGCCGCGAGCGCGCGACGCGCACGCGCTACGAGCTGAAGTACGGCGATCGCTCGACCGACGGGCTGCCGCGCGAGGGCGCGACGCACGCCTACGTCGGCACCGACCGCGCGCCCCAGAACGAGTACGCGCCGGGCGAGTACGCCGAGCTCGTCCGGTTGGCGCGCGAGTCCTTCAAGCGGGGCGATCTCTTCGAGGTCGTGCCGGGGCAGACGCTCTACGAGCCGTGCCCGGTCGCGCCCACCGAGCTGTTTTACCGCCTGCGCGAGCGCAACCCGGCGCCCTACGGCTTCCTGATGAACCTAGGCAACGCCGAGTATCTGATCGGCGCCTCTCCGGAGATGTACGTCCGCGTCGAGGGCAATCGCGTCGAGACCTGCCCCATCTCGGGCACGATCCCGCGCGGCAGCGACCCGCTCGCCGACGCCGCGCAGATCGCGCGCCTGCTCGCGTCCGCGAAGGACGAGTCGGAGCTCACCATGTGCACCGACGTCGATCGCAACGACAAGTCCCGCATCTGCGTCCCGGGGAGCGTCCGGGTGATCGGGCGCCGGCAGATCGAGATGTACTCGCGGCTGATCCACACGGTCGATCACATCGAGGGCCGCCTGCGCGACGGCTTCGACGCGCTCGACGCGTTCCTGGCGCACACGTGGGCGGTCACGGTCACGGGGGCCCCGAAGGCCTGGGCCATGCAGTTCATCGAGGATCACGAGCGCTCGCCGCGCGCGTGGTACGGGGCGGCGGTCGGCATCGTCGGCTTCGACGGCAGCATGAACACGGGGCTCACGCTGCGCACGATCCGGGTCAAGGACGGCGTGGCCCAGGTCCGGGTCGGCGCGACGCTGCTCTTCGACTCCGATCCCGACGAGGAGGAGCGCGAGACCCAGGTGAAGGCGTCGGCGCTCCTCGACGCGATCCGGAGGCCTCGCGGCATCGCCACGCCGCCTCCGGCGGCCATCCACCCGGTGCCTGGCGGCACGCGCAAGGTCCTCCTCGTGGATCACCAGGACTCCTTCGTGCACACGCTGGCCAACTACCTCCGGCAGACGGGCGCCGAGGTGATGACGCTCCGCGCCGGCTTCCCTCACGAGGAGCTCGACGCCTACGCTCCCGACCTCGTGGTGCTCTCGCCCGGCCCTGGCACGCCCAGCGATTTCGATCTCTCCGGCACGCTCGCGGCGCTGCTCCAGCGCCGGCTGCCCGTCTTCGGCGTCTGCCTCGGCCTGCAGGGGATGGTCGAGCACTTCGGCGGCAAGCTCGGCGTCCTCGACTACCCGATGCACGGCAAGGCCTCGCAGGTGCGCGTGCTCGGCGGGCGCCTCTTCGAGGGGCTGCCCCGCGAGTTCCGCGCGGGTCGCTACCACTCGCTCTACGCGTTGCGCGACGCGCTCCCTGCGTCGCTGAAGGTCACGGCCGAGACCGAGGATGGGGTCGTGATGGCGATCGAGCACACGGAGCTGCCCCTCGCGGCCGTTCAGTTCCATCCGGAGTCGATCCTGTCGCAGGACGACAACGTGGGGCTCCGGCTCGTGAGGAACGCCGTCACCGAGCTGCAGCGGGGCGGCGGGCGGTGACGGTCGATCGGTAAAGCGGGCGCTGGCGGCGAAATGAAAAAGCGCCGCCGGGGCCTCGGGGGGGAAAGGCCACGCCAGCGGCGCTGAACCAGAATATCAGCATGAGGCGTGCCATGGCGCACTTCCGTCAGGGTCGGGCATTTCGCATGGATGTCCTGGGCGTTCATTTCGGTTCTGCACGAACAGCGCTGCACACCTGAAATGTGCGCCGCCGTCGACGAGGCCCGGGGCGCCCGGGAGCGGCTCAGGCAGGCGCCTCTGGGCTCTCGCTCCGCCGCGTGAAGATCCCCTTGCTGTACGCCATGAAGAAGCCGAGCCGCATCGCGTTGCGCTCCGTGGGGATACCGGGGCTCGCGCTGATGCACGCCAGCAGGCGACCCTGCTCGCGCACCCGCTCCAGGCGGCGGGCGATGAGCGCCTGCTGGATGCCGCGCTCGCGGAACCGGGGGAGCACCGAGGCGCCGAAGAGCGCGGCGCCCTCGCCGGAGATCTCCACGCTGCCGCCGCCGGCGGGCTCGCCGTTCACGAGCGCCAGGTACGAGTCGCAGCCGGGGTGCGCGACCACGCGGCGCGTGATCTCGAAGAGCACCGGCGAGATCGGCGCGTCCGCGGGCCGGAAGCCGCTCGTCGCGATCTCGATGAACACCCGGACCTGCGCCTCGTCGCCCGGATCGATGCGCACGATCTCCAGCTCCCCGGGGCCACCATACGACGCCAGCGCGCGGAGGTCCTCGTCCGGCGCGAGCTCGCGCGCCAGCACGTTCTCGAACTCGCGCAGCACGAACCCTCGATCGGCGAGGCCGCGCACCAGCGATCCGTGCGCGAAGGGGCAGACCTGTATCTGCGGCTCCGCGCCGCGCGCCGCGTAGAACGCCACGAGGTGATCGAGATCCTCGCTTGAGACAGGCCCATCGAGGCCGAGCCCGACAGCGAAGTTTCCCCAGGAGCCCTCTCCATCAAAGGCCATCCACCCGCCCGCGATGGGCTCCGCGCAGGCGACCACGGCGGCGATGCCGACCGCCAGCCGGCGCTCCTCGATCCGGGCGATCTCGGCGTACGACAGCTTCGGCATGGCCTTGCACCTCATTTGCGAGCAGGGCTCGCGCGACACGGTGTCCTCCATCCTAGTCCGATGAGGCCCGGTCTGCGCCGTTCCGTGCAAGCCAGCGCGCGGCCGCGCCGCCCCGCGGAGCGGGCGGGCGGGGGTCGCTCGCGCGCACACACGCGCCGTCAGGCGCCTCCGCCGCCCCGCGATCTCCGCTCGCGCGCTCGCGGGCGTTGCGATTATGCTGCGCCGCCATGAGCAGGATCTTCCGTTCACTCCCCCCGGCGGGCACCCACCTCGGCATCGCGTTCTCGGGCGGCCTCGACACGCGCTGCGCGGTGGCGTGGCTCTCGCGCAACGGGCTCAAGGTGCACGCGTACACCGCCGATCTGGCGCAGCCGGACGAGGACTCCCCCGGCGACATCCCGCCGATCGCCCTGCAGCACGGCGCGGTCTCCGCCAAGCTGGTGGACTGTCGCGAGGCGCTCGTCCGCGAGGGCATCCTCGCCATCCAGTGCGGCGCCTTCCACCTCTCGACGGGCGGCAAGAAGTACTTCAACACCACGCCGCTCGGCCGCGCGGTGACCACGACCGCGATCGTCCGCGCGATGCGCGACGACGACGTCCACGTCTTCGGCGACGGCAGCACGCACAAGGGCAACGACATCCAGCGGTTCTACCGTTATGGCATCTTCGTCGACCCCTCGCTCAAGATCTACAAGCCCTGGCTCGACCCGAGGTTCGTGGGAGAGCTCGGCGGGCGCAAGGAGATGAGCGAGTACCTCGAGCGCCACGGGCTGCCCTACCGCATGGGGACGGAGAAGGCGTACAGCACCGACGCCAACGTGCTCGGCGCGACGCACGAGGCGAAGGACCTCGAGCACCTGAACACCGGGATCAAGATCGTCCAGCCCATCATGGGCGTCGCCTCCTTCCGGCCGGAGGTCGCCATCGAGGCCGAGACGGTGACCCTCGGGTTCGAGCGCGGCGTCCCGACGACGATCAACGGCAAGCGCTTCGGCTCCGTGTTCGAGCTGTTCGTCGAGTGCAACCGGATCGGCGGGCGCCACGGGCTCGGCATGAGCGACCAGATCGAGAACCGGGTGATCGACGCCAAGAGCCGCGGAATCTACGAGGCGCCGGGCATGGCCCTGCTCCACGCCGTCTACGAGCGGCTCCTGTCCGCCATTCACAACGAGAACACCCTCGACGTGTACTTCACCCAGGGCAGGCGCCTCGGGCGTCTGCTCTACGAGGGCAAGTGGTACGACCCCGAGGCCATGATGCTGAAGGACGCGCTCTCGCGCTGGATCGCCCCCGGAGTGACCGGTGAGGTGACGCTCGAGCTGCGCCGCGGCGACGATTACAATATCCTGAACACGCGCGCCGACTACATGGCCTATGCGCCGCACAAGCTCTCGATGGAGAAGGTCGAGGAGGCCTATTTCACCCCCGAGGACCGCATCGGCGCGCTCGAGCTCCAGAACCTCTCGGTGACGGACAACCGCCAGTTCCTGATCCACCTCATCGAGAGCACGCAGGCCCTCGGCCCGGGCGGCGCCCCCGCCATCGGCGAGCTGCTCGGCGGCGACAAGCCGAAGGAATGAGCCGGGGCGGCCCCTGAGCGGAGGCCGCGCGCCGGCTCCGCTCGCGACGCGCCGGACGAGGTTGCGCCCGGCACCTCCCTGGGTCACGAGGAAGGTGCGAACGCCGGCCCGCCCGAGCGGTGCCGGCCCAGGGAGGTGGTCATGAAGGCGCTCATCATCCAGGCACTCGCCGCGGGCCTCGCGGTCCTCGTCGGAACGAAGATCCTGCCCGGCGTGCGGATCCGAAAGACCCAGACGGCGCTCGTCGTCGCCGCCGTGTTCACCGTCCTCAACCTGCTGCTCGGCTGGCTCGTGAAGTTCCTGGTCGCGGTGGCGCTCCTGCCCGCCGCCATCCTCACGCTGGGCCTGGCGTATCTCTTCTTCGGCCTCGTCGTGAACTCGGTGCTGCTCTACGCCACCGACAAGCTCATCGACGATTTCGAGATCCGGGGGCTAGGGCCGCTCTTCGGCACGGCGGCCCTCATCTCGTTCGCAGGATGGCTGTTGCCGCGCATCCTGTGAGCCCTCGCCCGGGCGCCTACCAGAGCTGGTGAACCTGAGGCCGGAGCCGCCGGTCGTAGATCTCGCGGATCTTCGCCATCGTCTCCTGCGGCACGGGCGGCAGGTCCGCCGCGCTCGCGTTCTCGTCCACCTGCTCGGGCCGCTTCGCGCCGGGGATCACGCACGTCACCGCGTCCTGCATCAGGATCCAGCGCATCGTCCACGCGCCCATGCTCACGCCGGCGGGAACGAGCGGGCGGAGCTCCTCGACGACCTCGAGGCCCAGGTCGTAGTCGACGCCCGAGAACGTCTCGCCCTTGTCGAACGCGGCGCCCTCGCGGTTGAAATTGCGGTGATCGTCGGCCGCGAACCGGGTCGCCGCGCTCATCTTTCCGGTGAGCAGCCCCGAGGAGAGCGGCAGTCGCGCCAGGACCCCGACCTGCCGGCGCTTCGCCTCGGGGAAGAAGAGCTCGGCCGGGCGCTGCCGGAGGACGTTGTAGATGATCTGCACCGACTGCACGCCGGGGTACTCGATGGCCTTGAGCGCCTCTTCCACCCGCTCGACGCTGACGCCGTAAAACCGGATCTTGCCCGCCTTCACGAGCCTATCGAGGGCGTCGAACACCTCGGGCCGATAGTATACGTCCGTCGGCGGGCAGTGCAGCTGGACGAGGTCGAGCGCGTCCGTCTCGAGGTTCTTCAGGCTGCGCTCGATGAAGGCCGTGAGGTTCCCCTCGTTGTAGCTTGCCGCCGTGTGTGGGCTCAGGCGCCGGCCCGCCTTCGTCGCGACGACGATCTCCTCGCGCCGCTCGCGCCTGAGCCGCGCGAGCAGCCGCTCGCTCCGGCCGTCCCCGTACACGTCCGCGGTGTCGAAGAAATTCACGCCTCGATCGACGGCCCGGTGCAACGCCGCGAGCGACTCCTTGTCGTCGACGTCGCCCCAGGTGCCCCCGATCGCCCAGGCCCCGAAGCTCACCGAGGAGACGCGGAAACCCGTCCTGCCAAGAGGTCGATACTCCATGGCGGCGCATACAACCAGATTTCCCCCGCCACGGCGAGCGTGGCCGCGCTCAGGCGGGCTCGGCCCCGCGGCGGCGGTGCGCGCGCTTGCTGCGCTCGACGAGCGCGACGAGCTCCTCGCGCGTGACCCCGAGCCGCGCCGCCGTCCGGTGCGCGAGCGACGTCCGGGCGACCCCGTCGACGAACTGGTATGTCGGCCACTGCTGCGCGTCGAGCTCGACCTGCAGGAACACGAGCCGATCGACCGGCCGCTCCCGCTCGAGCCGCGCCGCGAGCTCGAGGAAGTGCGTCGTGATGAAGGCCTGAGGGCGGAGCTCCGAGAGGAGCGAGATCACGAGCTGGAAGATCTCCTCGCCTTCCGACGGGTTCGTGCCCGAGCAGAGCTCGTCGAGCACCACCATGTCGCCGACCTGCATCGCCTCGAACAGCGACCTGATGCGGAGCAGCTCCATCCCGAGGCGGCCCTCGCTCTGATCGGCCTGCGCCTGCTCGATCAGCGACACGAAGAGCCCGTGGCACGGCGAGAGGCGCGCCTCCGCGGCCGGCACGAAGAAGCCCGCCTGCCCCATCATCTGGGCCAGCGAGAGCGCCTCGAGCAGCCGGGTCTTCCCCCCCGAGTTCGGCCCGGTCACGATGACGGTCGCGTCGTGGTGATCGGTCGCGATGTCGCACGGGACCGTGCTCACCGAGCTCGCCAAGAGCAGCGGGTTGAACAGCCCCTTGAGCTCGCGCCCAGGGCTCCCGCCGCGCGCGCCGTCCGAGAAGCCCGGCGAGACGAGCTCGGGCAGACAGACGGAGAGCCCGGCCGCGCGGGCGCGGTCGCGCAGCGCGAGGCCGGCGAGGTAGAACTCGAGATCTCCGAGCAGCTGGACGAGCGCGACGAGATCGTCCTCGATGCCGTCGAACACGCTGTTGACGTGGCGGGTGAGCAGCTCGTCGTCGCTGAACCGGTACCCCCTCCACAGCATCACGAGCTTCGTGACCAGGCGCCCTAGCGGCGACTGGTAGAAGCGGTTCTCGCTGTTCTCGCGGATCGACAGGGCGCGCAGATCGCGGACATGGCCGTCGGAGCCGACGCGGATCCGGACATCCAGCGTCGCGATCTCCTCGTCGTACGCGAGCAGATCCGCGAGGCGGCGGTACGCCTCGCTCTCGCGCACGGCCGCGCCGAACGCCGAGAGCCGCGACAGGCCCGAGCGAGCGCCCGCGAACCCACCGGCGAGCGCGTCGAACGCGTCCTTGGCGGCGGCGAGGATGTCCAGCCGGCGCCGGCTCCCTTCGCCGCGAGAGATGGGGATCGTCTCGATCTGGCCCACCCAGCGGCGCAGCGCCGCGTAGGCGCGCTCGAGATCGCGGCGCTGCGCCTCCGACCCGGTGAGCTCCCGGAAGATCGCGCGCCGGAGCTCGACAGTGTCGCGATCGCTCGGCGGCTGGGAGAGGGCGCGGCCCAGCAGCGCTGGGCTCGGGATGTACGTGCGGCCTTCGCTCGTGAAATGGAGGCATCCGACGATGAGCTCACGCAGGAAGACGTGCTGCGCGAAGCGGGCTGGATCCCACGTCGACGCGGGCAGCGACGCCGACTCGACGTGCCGATCGAACGCCCCCGCGGGCGCGCCGCCCGCGAACGCGAACGCCAGCGACTCCTTGACCGCCCGCGCGTCCACCCGGAGCGCCGGCCGGTGCGAGAGGAGATCGGGCGCGGAGCGCTGTCCGGGCGGGGCGTCAGGCAGGACGGGTTCCGGCGGCGCCGCGCTCACGACCTCGAGCCTACTACGATGCGTCGGGCCGGAGCGCTCGTCCGGTGTCCGGTGCCGCCGCTGCGCGGTGGCCAGGGAGGGTCTCGGCATGCCCCCGTCGACACGCGCGGCGCGCCGTTGTTCCCGGGCGGCCGGGAACGACCGAGTTCCTGGCACGACGTCTGCCTCGGTGTGCACCCGGAGATGCACCATGAGCTATCGCTGCACGATGAGCAGAATACGCTGGTTCTCCGGCCCAACCGTCCTCGCGCTCGCGCTCGCCGGCACGGCCTGCAGGAGCGAGAGCGAGAGAGCTGAAGGAGCGGTCCGCGAGCCCGGGGACCAGACGACCAGGAGAGGCGAACCGCCTCCGGGCCCGAACCAGACGCCCAGCAAAGACCTGCGCGAGCAGGCCGGGCGCGTGGGCGAAAAGGCGGAGCAGCTCGCCCAGGAGGGCAAGGAGCTCGGCAGGGAGGCGCAAGAGCAGGCCGGGCGCGCGGGTGACAAGGCAGAGCAGCTCGCCCGGGAGGGTCAGCAGCTCGGCCAGGAGACGCGCGAGAAGGCCGAGCGCGTGGGCGAAAAGGCAGAGCAGCTCGCCGAGCGCGGGCGCCAGGCGGGCCGCGATGTCAACGACCAGATGAACAGGGTCGGCGAGCAGACCGGTGCGCTCAAGGACAACCAGGGCGCGCGCCCGCAGTCCGCGCCGCCCGCCGCTCCCAAGGACAAGGCCGCGCCGCAGCCCCCGCAACAGGGTCAGGCTGAGGGAGCCAAGAAGCAGGAGGGAAATGCCGCCGCGATGGAGCGCGACGAGTGGACGAAGGCAGCGAAGGACAACGACTATCAGGTCACCTTCGGCCGCGACGGCTCGGTCATCGCCACGAAGGAGGCGAAGCGGACCGGCGCGCGCCCGTCCGACGAGACGCTCCGCAACGCGGTCGGCGGCAAGCTCGCGGAGAGCGATCATGACGCGGTGAAGAAGCTGCAAGTCACGGTGCGCGACGGCGTGGTCACGCTGCAAGGCACCGTCGCCAGCGTGAAGGAGGCGACCGAGGCGGTGAAGGAGGCCATGGACGCCGACGGCGTCACCAAGGTGATCTCCTACATCCGTCACGGCACATGACGCCATGAGGTCGTCGGCCTAGCCGTGGTCACGGAGGTGCATCCGGTCGCCGACGACGGGCGGATGCACCGCCCGGATCCTTCGGTTTCCGCCCCCTCTGCACCATCCAGAGCAGAGCGGCAGCAGAGCGGCGGTCACCCGCACAGGAGACGGGCCCAGATCGGCGTTTTCGGCGCGCAAGCGCACTCCGGTGCGCTGAGCACCGAAAACGCCGATCTGGGCCCGTCTCCGAAGCGGGTGACCGTCGCTCTAGTGCGTGAAGTCCTTGGGGCGGAGCTTGACGGAGCGCTCCACGGCCTCCGCGGGTGAGAGCGCCAGCATAAGCGTCTCATCGAAGCAGTCGGACCTCGACACGACCACGACCTGCGTGCCCACGGGCAGCTCGGTCTTGAGCGGCGTCTTGCCGAGCGTCTTTCCCTTCCAGCTCACGATCGCGTCGGGTGGATCGCTCGAGATCGTCACGCTCGCCCTGGGGCCCTGCTCGGGCTTCTTCTCGACGGTCTCCCCGGCCTCGGCGCCGTGCGAAGCGACCGAGGTCGCAGGAGCATCGAGGGCGGGCGCGCGCTGATTCGCGACGTGAACCGCGCCGCCGACCAGCGCGACCAGCGCGGTCAGGGCGGACGCGCCGATCAGGTAGCCGCGCTTCGAGGCCGACACGGGCCCCGACGTGGTCGCTCGCAGGCTCACCGAGTCGCTCACGGGGGTCCTGGGCCGCTCGACGCCCGACGCCCGCTCGACGCCCGACGCCCGCTCGACGACCGACACACGCTCGACGCCCGACCGGCTGGACTCCCCGACATAGGGCAGCCTGCTGCCCGAGCCGGAGCTCAAGGGAACCATCGCGACGCCGATGCCGCTCATCGTCACCTGGCTGGAGGCGTCGCTCAGCAGCGACGCGCTGGCCACCCGCTCGATCTGCGCCTTGATCTGCTGGCGTATGGAGGCCCGGCTCTCGGCGAAGATCCCCCGCATGCAGGCGCCGAGGAACTCGCTGCGGACGTCCTCGCCCGACCACTGAAGGTAGTTCTCGAGCACATCGCACATCTCCTGCGCCGTCGCGAAGCGCTTCGATGGCTCGCGATCAAGGGCCTTCGCGGCGATCTGATCGAGCGCGATGGGGATCCCCGGAACGACGGTGGAGAGCCGCGGTATCTTCCCCAGCAGGAGCTGGTGCATCACGGTGATCTGATCGCCCTCGAACAGCCGCCGCCCGGCGAGGAGCTCCCAGAGCACGACGCCGACCGCGAAGATGTCCGCCCGGCGGTCCACCGTCTTGCCCGCCGTGACCTGCTCGGGCGCCATATACGTCAGCTTGCCCTTGAAGGTCCCGCTCTCGGTGCTGGAGGCGTTGACGACGGCCTTGGCCACGCCGAAATCCACGAGCTTCACCGCGCCGTCGTACGTGATGAAGATGTTGTGCGGCGAGACGTCGCGATGCACGATGCCGAGAGGCCGACCGTCGAAATCGCAGAGATCATGCGCGTAATGGAGCCCGCGCAGCACCTCGGCCACGATCCGGATCCACGTGCCGCGGACGAGCCCGCCCGTGCCGGACTCCCGCTCGACAGCCGCCTTCATGACGCGCTTCAGCGGCTGGCCCTCCAGGTACTCCATCACAATGAAGTAGCCGTCCCGATCGCTACCGACCTCGTAGGTCTGGACGACATTCGGGTGGTTCATGCGAGCCGAGAGCTTGGCCTCGTCCATGAACATGAGGACCTGGCGATCCTCCTCGTCCCCGGAGCTGCGGAGACGCTTGACGACGACCAGCTTGTTCACCGAGGCGGGCCCGTGAGCCATCGCGAGGAAGACGTCTGCCATCCCGCCGCGGCCGAGCTTCGCGATGGGACGATACCGGCCGAGCCCAAGCTGGGTCGGTGTGTCTCTCAAGATCGACGCTCCGTGTTCTCCGATCACACTCACCTCAGTGTGCAAAATCCGATAATTGTGCGTCCGAGTCAATGCGAAGAGTTTGCGTCCTCGCCATCAAGGAAAACATGCTCCAATGAAGTGAATGGCCCACAACCGTATGAGCACGAACGGCAAGAGACGACATTCGAACACACGCGCTCACGCGCACTCGCGAACACCGCACCCCCGCACGTAGGTCCCGCGCTGCGCTTTGGCTGCTGCGCGCTACCTGCTGCGCGTTAGGTGCTTCGTGCGCAATTCGCCGCTGGCCGGGGAGGGGCCGTGCAGCCGAGCCCTGAGGTGACTCCCTTCCCGGTAGCGCCCGCGCCTGGTCGCCAGGTCGATCGCACTGCAAACACGGGGTCTGCTGCGGGCGTTGATGGAAACGTAACAAGGGATACGCCACGTGCAATCCGTCGCGACACGATCGCACGAAATTTCCGCAGCGTTCCGCACCGGACGCAATACGCCACGCGCAACCGCCGCGGCTCGATGACGATGACGAGGATGACGGTGACGCCTGCGAGCGAGGCGCCGCCGCTCAGCCGCTCAGAGCTTCCAGAGCGCGCAGCCCCAGTGGACGCCGGTCCCGAGCGCGAGCACCATGGCGAGCTGCCCTTTCTTCACCCTTCCGGCGCGCATCTCCTCGTCGATGAGGATGGGCACGGTGGCGCCGCTCGTGTTGCCGAATCGATCGATGTTGCTCGGGAGCTTCTCGACGGGCACGCCGAGGTCCTTGCGAATGTGCTCGTTGATCCGGCCGTTCGCCTGGTGCGCCAGGAACACGTCGATCTGCTCGATCGCGAGGCCCTGAGAGGCGCAGAGCTCCCGCGCGGTCGCCGGGAGCTTGGTCACCGCGAACTTGAAGAGCTCGCGGCCATCCATGCGGGGGATATGCAGGTCCTCGTCGAACGACGTCGGCTTCCAGTACGGGCGCGAGCGGAAGCCGCCGCCCGGCACGAAGAGGAGCTCGGCGAAGCGTCCATCGGAGCAGATCTTGTTGCCGCGCAGGCCCGCGTCGCGATCGGTCGCGCGGAGGACGAGCGCGCCCGACCCGTCCCCGAACAGGACGGCGAGGTTCCGGTGGCGGTCGGCGTGCGCCCGCGCCTCCGGCGTCGCGGAGCGGCCATTCTTCGGGTCGAGCGCCCCCCAGTCCTCCCAGGGCATGAAGCCGGCGTGCGCCTCTGCGCCCACGAACAGGATGGTCTTGGCGGCCCCGGTCTGGATCAGCCCGTCGATCGTCTGGAGGCCGAACAGCATCGCGGCACACTGCTGCCGGATGTCGAGCGCGGGGACGCCCGGAATGCCCAGCTTCGCGCCGAGCAGCGCCCCGGAGCCAGGGAAAATATAGTCCGGCGTCATCGTGGCAAAGAGGATGTAATCGATCTCCGACGGCGCGATGCGCGCCGACGCGATCGCGCGCTTCGCCGCTTCGCACGCGAGATCGCTCACCCCCACGCCATCCGGCGCGTAATGGCGCTGGCGGATACCGGAGCGCTGGTAGATCCACTCGTCGGAGGTCGTGATCACCCGCGCGAGGTCGTCGTTGGTGACAGGTTCTCCGGGCACGTAGTGGCCCGTCCCGATGATCTCAAATCCAATCTTTGTCACAGAAGTGCCTTACCCGAACCGCAGGCGCGCCGCGACCGGGAACCGCACACCCGCACACGACCGCGCCCGGCCGCCTCGCGCCGCAGCGCGGCGGGCGTGGTCGCGCTCATGAGATCGCCGGGACGCTGCACCCTGCTTGACGGAAACGCGCCGCCTCGATAAGCTGCCAGCTTTGCTGGCGGCGTTGTACCCGCCCCCATCTTCGGCGGCCGCCGGGCGCCGCGATCATCGTCGGCGGGCGGCCCAGCTGCAGATGGGGCAGCCGGTCATGTCGTGGCGCAGCGCCGGGCAGTGCTCGCGGCCGAAGTAGATGAGCTGCAGGTGGAGCTTGTTCCACTGCTCGGGTGGGAACGTGCGCTTCAGGTCGCGCTCCGTCTCGACGACGTCCCTCCCGGACGACAGCCCCCAGCGGAACGCGAGCCGGTGAATGTGGGTATCGACCGGGAAGGCGGGGTGGCCGAAGGCCTGTGCCATGACGACCGAGGCCGTCTTGTGACCGACCCCCGGCAGGGCCTCCAGGGCCTCGAATGAGGCGGGGACGACGCCGCCGTGCTCGGTCGCGATCCGCTCGCTCAGCGCCTTCAGGTGCCGCGCCTTGGTGGGCGCGAACCCGATCCTACGGATGAGCTGGGCGATCTCCTCGGTGGGCACTGCCGCCATGGCCGCAGGCGTCCGGGCGCGCGCGAGGAGCGCCGGCATCACCGCGTTGACCATCTTGTCCGTCGTCTGGGCGCTGAGCATCACCGCGACGAGCAGCGAATACGGATCGTCGTGGGCCAGCGGAATGGGCGGGGCCGGGTACAATCGGTCGAGGATCTCGGCGATCCTCGCGGCTTTCTCGGCGCGCTTCACGGGGGCCAGGGCAGCCCGTAGAACGAGAGCAGATCGCCGAGCTCTTCATCGGAGAGGACCTCGCGGGAGAACGGCGGCATCTGCCCGCCGTAGCCCACGAACCCGCCGTGCCGGACCTTCTCGATGAAGACCAGCCGCCGGTCGGCCTCCGTGTACTCGCCGAGCGGGTGCTCCTTCAGCGTCTGGTCGGGCAGCGCCGGCGCCCGCGCCACGAGCCGGCCTTCCCCCGAATGGGCGCGCCCGTGACACGAGGCGCAGGCGCGCTCGTGGATGCGCCCGCCCGCGGCCGCGTCGCCAGCCGGGATCTGGCTCAGCTCGTAGACAGGCGTGAAGGGGACGGCCTCGGCCGCGCCTCCATCGCTGGGCAGCGACTCCAGGTAGGCATAGATGGCCTGCGCGGCGTCGTCGTCCGCGGTCCAGGGCAAGTCCTTCGTCATGAAGTAATAGAGGCAATGGTTGATCGCGCCGAGGAGCTCGACCTCTTGCCCGCCCCAGTAATGCGGGCGCTCCACGGCGCCGGCCAGCGGGGCGCCCGGGAGCATGGCGTCGCCCGCGTCGCCGGTGACAGCTTCATGGCACGTCGAGCAGGAATAGCGATTGAAGCGCGTCTCCGCGATCGACGGGTCCCGGAAGAGCGCCGCGCCGTGGTCGACGGCCGTCGCGTCGACGACCTTCGTCTCGGGATCGCCCGGACAGCCGCAGAGGAGCGCCGCGCACGCGAGCGCGGCCGCAAGGTTGCGGGGCGTCCTCACGGCGCCTCCGGCGCGACGCGCACGAGCCCGTCGGGATAGAGGCCCACCTCCGTGTCGCTGAGCGTCTCCAGCGTCTCTGGATCGAGCCGGAGCACCCTGCCGGGCGTCGCGCTCCTGTCGCCCTCGCAGACGAGGAAGAGCCCGTGCTCCTCGTCGAGCTGCGCGAGGTGCGGCCGCATGCATTCGTCGGCGATGTTCCGGGTGACGACGCCGTCGTCGTCCGGGGTCACGCCGATCCGCACGATGGTGTCGGGCACCTGGGTCGGCACATAGATGGCGCTCCCGTCGGGGGTCCACGCGGGGAAGTAGGGCGCGCCGATCGTGAGGATCTTCCGGGAATCGTCGAACGTCTCCGACGCGACATCGAAGAAGCGCACGTCCCTGCTCTCCGTGCTGCTCACGGCGATGGTCTTCCCATCGGGCGACATGACGGCCGCGTAGGGTCCGTAGTTGTTGGCATGAGGCGACGGGCTGGAGGTAGACCCCACCGGCACGCGCTTCACCTCGGCGGAAGGGTCCGTCAGGTCGACGATCGCGAGCACGTCCTCGCCGTAACAAGCGACGTAAGCGCGGGCGCCGTCCGGGCGCGAGAGGGCGATTCCGTGGGCTGCCATGCAGACCGGGATGAACTCCGGCTCGGGCGACCCCGAGAGCAGGACCTTCTCGGGATCGATCACCGCGAGGGACGAGCGCGCCGCCTCGACGTCGCCCGGGTTGTCGAGCACGCGTTTCAAATCGAAATGAGAGACGACCACGCGCTTGCCGTCCTCCGAGATCACGATATCGCCCGGGTTGGCCTCGACGCGCACCTGCCCGAGGATGCGCAGATCGTCGAGCGCGAGCTTCTGGACGTAGCCCGCCACAACGCTCCCGCCGTGCACCGCGTGGGGGCCGATCGCGCCGGCGACGTCAGGGTACGACAGCGCGACGTAGACGGCGCCGCCCTCGGCGTCCACGGCCACATGGTGAGGCCCGTCGATCGTCACGGGATCGCGGCCCACGGGGTGGACGCCGAACCGCTCCCCGGTCACGAGCGAGACAAGAGAGATCGTATCGGAGAGGCTATCGCTCACCAGGCCCATCCCGCCCTCCGGAATCGTGATCTCAGGGAGTCGATCCGGATACGCGTCGCCCTCGTAGGCGCTGTAGCGGTATTGGATGATGGGCTCGGGATCGCTGCAGCTCACCAGCGTCGCCGCCGCGAGCGCGCAACCCAGGAATCGCGAAATGACCATAGATGACCTCGAGACGAGCGCCTCTGGCTCGGACGCGCCGCATCCTAGCAGCCGCCAGCGCGCCGGCCGCGGCTCGCCCTACCATGGCTCGGCTCGCTCGTGCGCCTCGACGTGACGCTCCGCGGCGCCGCGCTGCGCTACGTGGGACGTACTACGCGCGTTCTGCGCTCTCTCTTCCTTGGTCGGCGCCGGCCCCCAACGGCAACGCTACCGCCCGAGTGAACATTTCTTGATCTGGCGCTGTGGTGTTGTCATGTAAGGAAGCGATGAGCCAGACACGAGCGGTGGGCATCGCAACATGGGAGCCCGGTCGGCGGCGGATCGCGCGAGCGCGCCCAGGTCGCCCCGCGGCGCGCTTCTTCCTTGCGTCCCTTGCGCTCGCGGCGTGTGCCGGGGAGGAGTCCATCGCTCCGGCGCCGCTCCCTGCGCCGGTACCGCTGCCAGCGCTCCGCGGCGCGCCGCCGCTGACGACCGCTCGCACCTGGGCGCCGCGCGCCGCGGTGGCCGATCCACCGGACAGGAACCCCGCTGTCCCGGCGGAGATCGAGCAGATGCTCGCGGAGGGCTACGGCGAGCTCGAGAGCGGGCCGGGGCAGCCGCTCGCCCCGGCGACGCTCGACGACACCCCTCCACCGCCGCGCGGCGAGCGGCCGACGCTCCTGACGAGGTTCGTCCACCTCGCCGACGCCCAGCTCGCGGACGACGAGTCGCCCGCTCGGCTGGCGATCTTCGACTCGCCCGGCGTGTTCGCGTCGGCGTTCCGCCCGCAGGAAGGGCACGAGTGCCGGATCCTCAACGCCGCCGTCCGCACGATCAACGCGCTCCATCGCAGCACGTCGATCGACTTCGTGCTGCTCGGCGGCGACAACGCCGACAGCGCGCAGACGAACGAGATCGCGTGGTTCTCGGCCATCCTCGACGGCGCCGAGCGCGTCGAGTGCGACTCGGGCGCTGACGACGACCCCGTGCCAGGCCCCGACAACGATCCCAAGGATCCGTTCTTCGCCGAGGGGCTGCTCGTGCCCTGGCGATGGGTGACCGGCAACCACGATGTCCTGCACCAGGGGAACTTCCCGGTGCACACGCGCGCCGAGCTCGCGACGGGGAGCTGGTCGGACGGCGGGACGCGCGACTGGTCTCTCCCCGGCGCTCCGGTGATCACGGGCCAGGTCGTCCCCGACCCGAGGAGAGCGCTGCTGAGCCGCCCCGAGCTGCTCGATCGGGTCGCGGCGACCGGCGACGGGCACGGGATCGGGCCCGACGAGCGCGCGTACGGCAAAGCGTTCTACGAGTTCGACATGAAGGACACCCCCCTTCGCGTCATCGTGCTCGATACGGCCGCCGAGACGGGCGGACCGAACGGCGTGATCCTCCAGGACGACGTCGATCGGTTCATCCGTCCCGCGCTCGACCGCGCGAAGCGGGAGCGCAGGTGGGTCATCCTCACGTCCCACCACGCGTCGCGCTCGCTCGGGGACGGCTCCTTCGCCGCGACGGGCACCCCCGCCGTGCCCGGCGCGATCGACGTCGATGCGTGGCAGTCGCTCGTCGGCGGCTACGACAACGTCCTGCTCCACCTCGCCGGACACACCCACGTGCACCGGGTGACCCGGGTCTCTCCGGCCGGCGGGCACGCGTACTGGGAGCTCGAGACCTCCGCGCTCGCCGACTACCCCCATCAGGTCCGCGTCATCGAGATCTGGGACGAGGACAACGGCTTCGTCGCCATCCGGGGCGCCGCCCTCGACTACGCCGTCGGCGACGACCCGATCGCCTCCGAAGGGCGCCGCCGGGCCGTCGTGGACGTCACCTCCGGCTTCGGCGACGACGGCCGCGGAGAGCCCTCGTGGCGCAACGTCGAGCTCTCGATCGCGCGGCCTGACTGACCTCGCGCGCCGCGCGCCGGGGCCGCGGGCGCGCTTCCCCAGCCAGCCGGAGGCCTGCCAGGGAGGGATGCGCGTCGGCCCCGCCGCGCGGCGGCCTCGCGCGGACGGCCCCGGCCGTCGCTCATCCGCCGTCGCGCAGCGGCACCGTCTCCCGCAGCTCGATCGACAGCGGGGGTCCGCCCCCGCTGCGGATCGCGGCGGCCATCGTGTGCCGCGCCGAGGGCTGGTAGAGCGCGAACTGCCAGGCCGAGCGGTCGTCGCCGAGCCGCGGATCGAACGAGATGCCGATCGCCGGTCCATCGTCCAGGTGGAACGAGAACTGATCGAGCGGGATCGCGAGCCCCATCCCGCGCGCCTTGATGTACGACTCCTTGAGCGTCCAGTACTCGAAGAAGCGCGCGCGCTGCCTCTCCGGCGGCAGCGCGCGCAGCGCCCTCACCTCGCCTGGCGAGAAGAAGCGATCGGCGATGTCCACCGCGCCGCTCGCGCGCTCGGTGTCCTCGACGTCGACGCCCACGTCGCGATCCAGCGCGACCAGGCAGGCGATCAGCCCCCGCGTGTTCGACAGGTTGAACCGGATCGGCGGCACCCCCGGAGGTCCGGCGATCTGCGGGCGGCCAAACTCGTTCCGGACGAACGACCACGCCTCGGGCGCGACGTTCGCGTACTTCGAGAGGACCGTGCGCACGAGGGCGCGGGTGAGCAGGTACTCGTGCCGGTTCTCGGCGAAAAGGAAGCGCGCCTGCTGCGCCGCCTCGTCAGGGGCCATCAGCCGGTGGTACGCCTCGAGCAACGCCTCGTCGCGAGCCGAGTCGCAGAAGACGTACCAGAGGTGCGCGGCGCCGGGGCCGATCGTCAGCATCTACATCCTCGGCGGCGCCGCGCCTGCAGGGCCCGGCAGGATCTCCCGAAGGCAGCTGTCGGCGCTGCGCTCGATGGGCCGCTGGCGCGGGTATCCGAACGACACCTCCTCGAAACGAACACCGTCGATCCAGTCGGTGCGGGGGATGTGGAGGTGCCCTGACACGACCACCCGCGCGCGGAACCGCGTGTGCCAGTCGTGCGTGCGCCGCGTCCCGCACCAGATCGAGAAACGCGGGATGTGCCGCAGCCGCACGAGCTCTTCGCGCAGCGGGAAGTGGTTGATGAGCACCGTGGGGCGCCCCTCGATCGCGCCGAGACGGGCCTCCGTCGCGGCGAGGCGGGCCCGGCACCACTCGGGTCGGCTCGCGTAGGGGGCCGGGTCGAGCAGCTCCTCGTCGCTGCAGAGGACGCCGCTCTCCATGGCCCACGCCACCGCGTCGCGCTCGGGCACGCCGTCCGGCCGGAAGCTGTAGTCGTAGAGCAGGAACATCGGCGCCAGCACGTGCGGTCCGCCCTCGCCGTCCCAGAGCACGTAGGGGTCTTCCGGCGTGAGCACGCCGCGGCTCCGACACAGCTCGACCAGCCGCTCGTACCGGGCCTGGCCGCGCGGACCGCCGCGCTCACTCGGCATCGTATAGAGCTCGTGGTTGCCCGGCGTCCACACGAGCCGCTTGAACCGCGGACCCAGGGTCTCGAGGACGTAGATGAGGTGCTGCTCCGTCTCCCCGAGATCACCGGCGAGGATGAGCCAGTCGCTCGGCCGCGGCGTCATGCGCTCGATGGCCCACCGGTTCTCCGCATACCCGACGTGGAGATCGCTGAGTGCGAAGAGCTTCATCCGAATACCGCGCGGCCGGGGGCCGGCCCGGCGAGCCGGCCGCCCCCACCCACACCACGGCCGACGACGGGCGTCCACTGCCGAGCGCCGCCGCCGGGCGCGGCGGCACACGGTCAAGGCGACGCGACACCCCTCCCCCATTTTGGCCCGGTTCCGCGCCTCCTGGCGCGCCGCATTAAACTAGGGCTCCAATCCTTGTGCCACCTGTGCTACGCGCGTGTGAAGTCAGCACCATGCCTCTGCCCCAACGACAAGGTCTTTACGATCCGGCTTTCGAACACGACGCATGCGGTCTCGGATTCGTCGCCACGCTCCGCCGTGAAGCGACGCACGAGGTCGTTTGCCAAGCGCTCGAGATCCTCGAAAATCTAACCCATCGCGGCGCCGCTGGCTGCGACCCCTGCACCGGCGATGGCGCGGGCGTCCTCCTCCAGATCCCGCACGAGCTGTACGCCACGTCCCTGGCCGCCCTTGGCATCGCGCTGCCTGCTCCCGGCGACTACGCCGTCGCGACGGCGTTCTTCTCCCAGCTCCCGTCGCGGCGCCGCCAGTGCGAGGCGATCCTCGAGGCCGCGGTCGTGCACCACGGACAGCGCGTCCTCGGCTGGCGCGACGTCCCCATCGACGACGCGGCGCTCGGCCCGATCGCGCGCGACTCGCGCCCCGCGATCCGCCAGCTGTTCATCGGCAGGGTCGCGCCTCGCCAGTCCTTCGAGCAGGTCCTGTATGCGATCCGCAAGCGCGCCGGCCGCGCCGCCAACGCCGACGACTTCTACATCACGTCGTGCTCGTCGCGGACGGTCGTCTACAAGGGCCTGATGCTCGCGGAGCAGGTCGCGGCGTTCTACCCCGATCTGTCCGACAAGCGCACCGTGTCGCGGCTCGCGATGGTGCACTCGCGCTTCTCCACGAACACCTTCCCCACGTGGGAGCGCGCGCACCCGTACCGGGTCATCGCGCACAACGGCGAGATCAACACCGTGCGCGGCAACACCGCGTGGATGTCGGCGCGCGAGGCGCTGCTGAAGAGCGATGTCTTCGCGAACGCGATCGAGGACTTCAAGCCGATCATCCGCCCGGGCGGCTCCGACTCGTCCGCGCTCGACAACGTGGTCGACTTCCTGCTCGCGAGCGGCCGCTCGCTGCCCCACGTGATGATGATGCTCGTGCCCGAGGCCTGGGCGCTCGACCCGGACATGTCGGCCGAGAAGAAGGCGTTCTACGAGTACCACGGCTGTCTGATCGAGCCCTGGGACGGCCCCGCGGCGCTGTGCTTCACGGACGGACGGCTGATCGGCGCGACGCTCGACCGGAACGGGCTGCGCCCCGCGAAGTACGTCGTGACGAGCGACGGGCTCGTCGTGCTCGCGAGCGAGTTCGGCGTCCTCGACATCGAGCCGGCGCGCGTGATCCAGAAGGGGCGCCTCCAGCCGGGCAAGATGTTCCTCGTCGACACGACCGAGGGTCGCGTCGTCAGCGACGACGAGATCAAGCGCCGCGTCGCGACGCAGAAGCCCTACGCGGCGTGGGTCGCCGAGAACAAGATCGATCTGCGCGCCCTCGAGGACGTGCCGAGCCTCTACACCATCCCGCACGCGGACCTCCGGGGCCTGCAGCAGGCGTTCGGCTACACCGAGGAGGACCTGCGGATGATCCTCGGGCCGATGGCCACCCTCGGCGAGGAGCCGGTGGGCTCGATGGGCATCGACATCCCGCTCGCCGTGCTCTCCGAGAAGCCCCAGCTGCTCTTCCGCTACTTCAAGCAGCTGTTCGCGCAGGTCACGAACCCGCCGATCGACCCGCTCCGCGAGGAGATCGTGATGTCGCTCGTGAGCTGCGTCGGCGGCGAGGGCAACCTCCTCGAGGAGACGCCCCGCCAGTGCCGGATGCTCGAGCTGCCGCACCCGATCCTCACGCAGGACGACCTGTCGAAGCTGCGGAAGAACGTCTTCCCCGACTTCCGCGCGGCCACGCTGCCCATGTATTTCCCGGTCGACGGCGACCCGGAGGACAACCTGCGCGCCGCGATCGCGAAGCTCTGCAAGGACGCGAGCCGCGCGATCGCCGACGGCGCGAGCATCCTCATCCTCAGCGACCGCGGCATCGACGAGACGCTCGCCCCCATCCCGAGCCTGCTCGCGGTGGGCGCCGTGCACCACCACCTCATCAACGAGGGGGCGCGCACGCGCGCGGGCATCATCGTCGAGACCGGCGAGGCGCGCGAGGTCGGCCACATGGCGCTGCTCATCGGCTACGGCGCCGGCGCGGTGAACCCGTACCTCGCGTTCGAGTCGATCGCGGCGATGTGCCGCGACAAGACCCTCGGCGCCGACCTCTCGCCGACCGCGGCGGGCTCGCGCTACGTGAAGGGGCTCAAGAAGGGCATCCTGAAGATCATGTCGAAGATGGGGATCAGCGCGCTCTCCAGCTACCAGGGCGCGCAGATCTTCGAGGCGATCGGCATCGATCAGCTCGTCATCGACGCGTACTTCACCGGCACGGCGTCGCGCGTCCGCGGCGTCGGGCTGCGCGAGATCGCGGAGGAGGCGCTCGCGCGCCACCACGCGGCGTACGGCGAGCGGGCGCGCGCGCACCTCGACGTCGGCGGCCACCACCACTTCCGCGTGTCCGGCGAGCGGCACCTCTGGACGCCGCAGTCGATCGCCTCGCTCCAGCGGGCGGTCCGCCTCGACGACGCGAAGAGCTACGCCGAGTACGCCTCCATCATCAACGAGCAGCAGGAGCACCCGATGTCGCTCCGCGGGCTGTGGGACTTCAGGCCCGCGGGCCCGCCGGTGCCGATCGAGGAGGTCGAGCCCGCCGCCTCGATCGTGAAGCGCTTCGCCACGGGCGCCATGTCCTTCGGGAGCATCTCGAAGGAGGCGCACGAGACGCTCGCGATCGCGATGAACCGGATCGGCGCGCGGTCGAACACCGGCGAGGGCGGCGAGGACCCGGTGCGCTTCCTCCGGCTGCCGAACGGCGACTCGAAGCGGAGCGCGGTGAAGCAGGTCGCCTCGGCGCGGTTCGGCGTCACGGCCGAGTACCTCGTGAACGCCGACGAGCTGCAGATCAAGATGGCGCAGGGGGCCAAGCCCGGCGAGGGCGGCCAGCTCCCGGGCCACAAGGTCGACGCGGTGATCGCGAAGGTGCGCCACTCGACGCCCGGCGTGACGCTGATCTCGCCGCCGCCGCACCACGACATCTACTCGATCGAGGATCTCGCCCAGCTCATCTTCGACCTGAAGAACATCAACTCGAAGGCGCGCATCAGCGTGAAGCTCGTCGCCGAGGCGGGCGTCGGCACCATCGCCGCGGGCGTCGTGAAGGCGCACGCCGACGTGGTGCTGATCAGCGGCGACTCGGGCGGCACCGGCGCCTCCCCGCTCACGTCGATCCACCACGCGGGCGTCGCGTGGGAGCTCGGCCTCGCCGAGGCGCACCAGGTGCTCGTGATGAACGGGCTCCGCGGCCGCGCCATCGTGCAGACCGACGGCAAGCTGATGACGGGCCGCGACGTCGCGTTCGCCGCGCTGCTCGGCGCCGAGGAGTTCGGCTTCTCCACGGCGCCGCTCGTCGCGACCGGCTGCATCATGATGCGCAAGTGCCACCTCAACACCTGCCCGGTCGGCATCGCCACGCAGGACCCCGAGCTCCGCAAGAAGTTCACGGGCGCGCCGGAGCACGTCATCAACTTCTTCTTCTACGTGGCCGAGGAGCTCCGGCAGATCATGGCGCGCCTGGGCTTCCGCACGCTGACCGAGATGGTCGGGCGCTCCGACTGCATCGTGCAGCGGAGCACCGGGCTCCACCCGAAGGCGAGGAAGATCGACTGCTCCGAGGTGCTGTACCGCCCGAAGGAGGCGCTCACGAGCCCGACCCACTGCGTGGAGCTGCAGGACCACAAGCTCGACCGGGTGCTCGACCTCAAGCTGATCGAGAAGGCGCGCGCGACGATCGACGGCGGGGCGCCCGTCGTCATCGAGACCCGCGTCAAGAACTCGGATCGGACGCTCGGCGCGATGCTGAGCGGCGAGATCGCGCGCCGCCACGGCAGCGCCGGGCTCCCCGAGGACAGCATCGTGGTCAAGTGCGCCGGCAGCGCCGGCCAGAGCTTCGGCGCCTTCGCCTCGCGGGGCATGACGCTCGAGCTCGAAGGCGACGCGAACGACTACGTCGGCAAGGGCCTCTCGGGCGGCGTGGTCGCGGTGCGACCGCCGCGCGAGGCGCCGTTCCGGCCGGACGATCAGGTCATCGTGGGCAACGTCGTGCTGTACGGCGCGACGGGCGGCCGCGCGTTCTTCAACGGCCGCGCCGGCGAGCGCTTCGCGGTCCGGAACAGCGGGGCCACCACCGTCGTCGAGGGCGTGGGCGACCACGGCTGCGAGTACATGACGGGCGGCACCGTGATCATCCTCGGCACCACCGGCCGCAACTTCGGGGCCGGCATGAGCGGCGGGCTCGCCTACGTCTTCGACGAGGACGCGCTCTTCGAGGCGCGCTGCAACAAGGAGATGGTGCAGCTCGAGACGATGACCGCCGCCGACGCCGAGTCGGTGCGGGCGCTGCTCGAGGAGCACGTGCGGCGCACGGGCAGCCGGAAGGCGATCGAGCTGCTCGAGTCCTGGCAGGCCGTCCTGTCGAAGTTCGTGAAGGTCGTCCCGAGCGAGTACCGCCGCGCCCTGGAGGCCGCGGCGTCGCCCGCGACGAACGGAGCGGACGGGTCCGACAGGCTCGTGTCTCTCCTTTCTCCTTCCACCCCCTATGTTTCCACTGGACGTTACATCCCCGCCAACGCGGGTCCCCTGAGCACGGGAGAGAGGTCGGCCGCCCATGGGTAAGGTACGAGGCTTCCTCGAGATCCAGAGGGTCGACATCAAGAAGCGGCCCGTCTCCGAGCGTTTGAACGACTGGCAGGAGTTCGAGCTCCCGGTCCCCGACGCCGAGCTGCGCGATCAGGCAGCGCGGTGCATGGACTGCGGCATCCCGTTCTGTCACGACGGATGTCCGCTCGGGAACCTGATCCCCGACTGGAACGATCACATGTTCCGCGATCGCCTCCCGGAGGCGATCGCGTCGCTCGACGCGACAAACAACTTCCCCGAGTTCACCGGGCGCGTGTGCCCCGCGCCTTGCGAGGCGGGGTGCGTTCTGAACATCGAGAGCAAGCCGGTCACCATCAAGAACGTCGAGCGCGCGATCGCGGATCGCGCGTTCGACCGGAACCTGGTGGCGCCGGTCATCGCGAAGCAGCGCACGGGCAAGAAGGTCGCGGTGATCGGCTCGGGGCCCGCCGGGCTCGCTGCTGCCCAGCAGCTCGCGCGCAAGGGCCACGACGTGACGCTCTTCGAGCGTGACGACCGCATCGGCGGCCTGCTCCGGTACGGCATCCCCGACTTCAAGATGGAGAAGCACCTCATCGACCGGCGCATGGAGCAGATGCAGGCCGAGGGGGTGACGTTCCGCACGGGCGTCCACTGCGGCGTCGACATCACCGGCGACGCCCTGCGCGAGCAGTACGACGCCGTCGTGCTGTGCGGCGGGGCGCGCCGGCCGCGCGACCTGCCGGTGCCCGGCCGGGAGCTGAAGGGCGTCCATTTCGCGATGGACTTCCTGACCCAGCAGAACAAGCGGGTCGCCGGCGACGTGATCCCCGACAGCGAGGCGATCTTCGCCACGGACAAGCGGGTGGTCGTCATCGGCGGCGGCGACACCGGCTCCGACTGCGTCGGCACGAGCCACCGCCACCGCGCGGCGCACGTGACGCAGCTCGAGCTCCTCCCCCGCCCCCCCGAGCAGCGCTCGCTGACGAACCCGTGGCCCGCGTGGCCGCTCATCCTCCGCACCTCGTCCTCGCACGAGGAGGGCGGCGAGCGCGACTGGTCGGTGTCGACCACCGCGTTCCTCGGGGACGAGCAAGGGCACGTCCGCGCGCTCCAGGCGGCGCGGGTGAAGCTGGAAGGCGGGAAGTTCGTGCCGGTCCCGGGGAGCGAGTTCGAGATCCCGTGCGAGCTCGTCCTGCTCGCGATGGGCTTCGTCGGCTCCGAGCGCGAGGGGCTGCTCGAGCAGCTCGGCGTCGAGATGGACCAGCGCGGCAACGTGAAGGCCCACGGCGGGCGCACCAGCGTGGAGGGCGTCTTCGCCGCCGGCGACATGTCGCGCGGACAGAGCCTCGTCGTCTGGGCCATCGCCGAGGGGCGCAAGGCAGCGGACGCGGTCGACGCGTACCTGATGCAGCCGGCGAAGCGCCGGTTGGCGCTCGCGGCGGGCTAGAGCTCGATCGTGCGAGCGCTGGTCTGGGACGGAACGGCCGCGCGCGTCATCGACCGCGACCCCCCCTCGACCACGGCCGGCATGGCCGTGGTCGAGGTGCGGTGCGCCGGGATCTGCAACACGGATCTCGAGATCATCAAAGGTTACATGGGCTTCCGCGGCACGCTCGGGCACGAGTTCGTCGGCGACGTCGTGGAGGGCCCGGCCGCCTGGCTCGGCCGCCGCGTGGTGGGCGAGATCAACTTCGCGTGCGGCCGCTGCGAGAGCTGCGCGCGCGGGCTGGGCAGGCACTGCCCGACGCGCACGGTCATGGGCATCGTCGGCGCCGACGGCGCGCTGGCGGAGCGCGTCGCGGTGCCCGTGGCGAACCTCCACGCCGTGGCCGACGGGGTCGACGACGAGGAGGCGGTGTTCGCGGAGCCGCTCGCGGCGGCGTTCGCGATCCTGGAGCAGGTGCGTGTGTCGCCGGGCGCGTCGGCGCTCGTGTTCGGCGACGGGAAGCTCGGCCTGCTCATCGCGCAGGTGCTCCACCAGGCTGGCGCCCGCGTCCTCGCGGTCGGCAAACACGAGGAGAAGCTCGCCCTACTGCGCGCGCAGGGCATCGCGACCGAGCTCGTTCGCCCGGAGCCCTCGGGCCAGGCCGACGCCGGTGCCTCGCCGCCTCCGGGCGCCTGGGCCGGAGATCCGGCCGAGCTGGTGGTCGAGGCCACCGGCACCGCCGAGGGGTTCGTGAGGGCCGCCCGCGCGACCCGGCCCAGGGGCACGCTCGTGCTCAAGAGCACGGTGGCCGGGCTCTCCAGCGTCCACCTCGCGGAGCTCGTCGTCAACGAGATCACCGTCGTTGGGTCGCGCTGCGGGCTGTTCGGGCCAGCGCTGCGCGCCCTCGAGGCCCGGACCGTCGACGTCCGCTCCCTCGTGTCGGCGCGGCTCCCGCTGGAGCGCGCCGCAGAGGCGCTGGCGGCCGCTGCGGCGCCCGGCGCCCTCAAGGTGCTCGTCACCTGCTGAGCTCGGTGAGCTCGCCGCTCGCTGACTGTCAGCTGCTCGTCCGGGTGGCCTGCGGCCAGCGCGGCATGTTCGCCAGGCGCATTGTGTGAGAATTTCTCGCGGCTGGCCGGAATAGATCCTCATAGGGAGCCGCAGACCGCGCCCCCGATCAGGAGCTGCGATGAGCGCGAAGGACAGCCCACACCACGACGACCGCCGAGAGGACGCGCACAACGAGGCCCGGCAAGCCAGGGAGAGCTGGGAGCAGCAGCGGCTACGAGAGCTCGACCTCGTCGGCATTGAAGAGGATGCGTCGACGTTTTGCCTTCATTGTCGCCGTGAGCTGCTGGGGCAGCTCGCACGGGCCCAGGCGCGCGGCTCGGTGTTGTTCGAGCTCGTCAGGCGCGAAGGGCTGAGCCCTCTTCCCCTCCACGACCCCCGGTCCACGGCCGAGGGCGGTCACACGCCGGGGTACCGGCGTGACCTCTGGGAAACCGCAATGCACAAGCGCCGCGCCCTGTGGCTCCCCCTCGCGTGCCTCGCGCTCGGCACGCTGGTGCTCTGGGTGGCATTCGTCCTCCTGAGGCGCTGAGGGCGAGGAGCCGCTCGCGTCCGGATGTGATCCGGACAGGGAAGCGGTTGTTGGTAGAGGGGCGCAGATTCGTGCGTTATGGGCTCACCTGTGCTGTGCGGCGCTCCTAGCGGCGGAACAGCCCCGACATGAACCGCGATGGCGGCGGGAGCTGCCGCGGACGCCACGCCGACGCGGCCACGATGGACACGCCGTTGCGCATGAGCAGGAGCGCGGGCTCGTCGCTCCGGACGTCGAACCCCTGGCTCAGGCGGAGCGCTCCGCGGACCAGCGACTCGTGCGGCGAGACGCGGAGCGGCTCGAAGCCGTTCATGCGGAGGCGGCGCTGCCAGGCGCCCCGGCGCTCGTGCCGCTCGACCCGCGCGGCCCCCTCGCCCACCACCACGTTCATCACCTCCTGCCCGAAGAAGACCTGCTCGATGGTCTCCCGCGCGGCGATGTGCGGCGGGAGCAGCGCCTCGAGCGCCTGGAATACCGCGTAATAGTGGCCGATCGCCTCCGACAGCCGCGGGAGGAACTGGTGCGCGTTGTGCTCCACATCCGGCTCGACGAGCGTCAGCACGCGCGGCGACAGCGCGCGGATCCTCGTGAGGATGGTGTCGCGGTTCGCGGTGGCGTGCACCGAGGCATCCGGCACGTGGTGCAATGCGAACGCCGCATTGACCGCGATGGGCGCCGTGGAGCGGGACGCGATACGGCTCCAGTCGACGCGCTCCACCGAGGACGCGACGCCGTGGAACTCGAAGGGGACCTTCAGCCGCTCCGCCCACCCCCCGATGAACGCGCCCGCCCAGCGCAGCCGTTGCTCGGGATCGGGGCCCCGGCACGGCAGATCGATGCCGGTCAGCCGGACCCGCGGCGGGCCGCCGGGCCGCGTCGCCAGCCGGTGTAGCAGGAATGGCCACTGCGTACCGCCGCCAACGCCGATGTCGATGACATGGATCTCCCCTTCGTCCTGGAACGCCTCGACGATGGCCGCGTTCGCGCTGAGGTAGCCGAACCGGATGAGCGGCGTCGCGTGGACGAGCAGCTGAAACGCCGCGAGCATGTCCCGCGGCCCGGCGCTGCGCAGGTACAGATTCCCGTCGCCGGAGCGATCTCCGTCCAGGCGGGCGAGCAGCGCCCGGCCAAACACGCCAGAGATGCGCTCGGACGCGTCCCCCGTATCGGGCTCGGCCCGCAGGATGCCCTCGATGAGGGCCCTCGCGCGCTCGCTATCCCCCGCCTCGATCGCCTCGCCCGCCGCCAGGAGGCGGCTCAGGAACGGGCGGCGACGCGAGTGGGTTTGGCGGGTCCCCGAGCTCGGCTGCTGCCCTGGGCTGGACGCGGTCGAGCTGGTGGGCCCCTCGATGTGCGCTCGTAGGCTAAGAGGCGCCTCTTCGGCCGATACGTGTCTACGGATCGCGTTCATGGTGTCCAGGGCTGTTCAACCAGGCAGCCCGCCGTCCTGGCTGGGCTCTCCGCGGGCAGCCGATTTCAGGCGAGAACGCATGACGTCGACCACCTCGCAGGAGCCAGGGGTTTCAATGTTTGCAGATGTCGCTGAGGGAGAGCCCGACGACGAGCAAGGGGCAGGCGCTCGGCGGCCGCGCGCCCGCGGCAAGGCCGCGAAGCGCGGCGCCCGCCCGTGACGCGACGGGGCCTGAGCTCGCAGGGAGACCCGACAGACAACTCTCTGTACATCGATGAAGCCGCCCGCCCGGTCAAGTCCAAGATCGTCATTGTGCGTCGCGCCCCCGTCCTCGTGTTCCGCGCGCCGTCCGAGCCTGTCTTCTGGCGACAAACGTAGGCACTCGTAGGCGTCCCGCGAGGCGCGCGTGATCGCGCCGCAGGCGGAAGCCCCGCCGGGCCCGGCGCGCGCGGATCGCGAGGAGCGCGGCCTCGATGACGCAGGCCGCGCGCGACGCACGTGCCACGGCACACTTCATCGATGGTCTCTTCAGGGCGCATCGTGGGCTCCGACCTGGCGAGCACGCGCCGGACTCGTTGAGTTGACCGTGGTCGTGACAGCACCTCGCTGGGGACGGGGCTTACACACCACATTACAACCCGCATAATCAGCTCTGTAAAGTCCCTATACATGGGCGTTCGGTCGATCGAGCCCACGTTGCGTCGCCAGATGAAGGCAACCCTGCGACGATCGGGCGCTCCTTCGCCCGAGAAACAGCGCCGCGAAGGCCTTCAGGCCTTCGAAAGGAGCAGAGCGTTTGCTGGAGGTGATGTATGGAACGACCGCCCCCTCGGGCTCAGCAGCCTACGCCGGGAGTGACTTCGTCATCGCAACGCAGCCGGAAGACGAGCGCTCTCCAGCGACGCGGCGGCACCATTGACGCACTCCTGCACCTGTGCATGCGACGGCGGGCGCCAGCGGTTCAGTCGTTATCGGACAGGTCGCTTCCCTCGGCGAAGTGGGAGCGATCGACGCCATTCTTCTCGAGCCAGCGTCGAATTCGATTCCTGTGCACTCCGAGCCTGATGGCCGCGCGAGACACATTGCCTCGCTCGAGGCGAAGCGCCTCGGCGATCTCATCTTCGGGCGGCGCCTGTCCTGCGCGCGCCGGTCGAACATCGCTCGCCGTCGGCCGGGCCTGCGGCTCGATCGACTCCGGGCTCAGCCCGATGCCGGCGAGCGGATCCAGATCCTTGGCCTCGACCGTGCGCCGCCCCTCGTCGAGCGCGCGCGTCACGGCGCGCCGCGCCTCGCCGACGAACTCGCGCAGATTCCCCGGCCATCGGCGCATCGCGCACGCGATGATCATCGAATGGTGAATCGCCGGCGGCGCGCTTTGAGCGGCCGCGCCGACCGCCTTTGCGCATTGCGCCAGCAGCCACGGGATCTCCTCGGTCCGCTCGCGGAGGGGCGGGAGCCGGACCTCGGGCCGGCCGATACGGTAGTAGAGATCATCCCGGAAACGGCCCTGGGCGACGCGGGCGCGGAGGTCGTGTGTCGCCGCGCAGATCCGGATCTGCACCGGGCGAGGCGCGACCGCGCCGAGCTCGAGGACCTGCCGGGTGTCGATCGTCCGCAGCAGCTTCGCCTGGACGGCCGCGTCGAGCTCCGCCACCTCGTCGAGGAACAGCGTGCCTCCGTGGGCGGCCTGCACATAGCCGTCGGTGTCGTGCGTCGCGCCGGAGTAAGCGCCGCGCCTGGCGCCGAAGAGGAGCCGCTCCGCCAGGCCCTCCGGGATGGCCGCGCAGTTGACGGCGACGAATGGGCCGCGCGCCTGCGGCCCCGCCTCGTGGTAGGCGCGCGCCGCGAGCTCTTTGCCCGTGCCGCTCTCGCCCGTCACGAGGAGGCTGTCTCCCCCGGCCGCGGCGCGGATGATCGTGTCGTAAATCAGCTGCAGCCTCGGCCCGAGGACGCTCTCCTTTTCGAGGCGCACGCCCCCGCGCGCGAAGCTCCGGATGTCGCTGAGCGCGAGGAACACCGACGTCCCCGCGCCGACGACCTGGATCGCGTCCCTCCGCACCTCGCCGCGGATCGTCTCGCCGTTGACCGACGTCCCGTTGGTGCTGCCGAGGTCCTCCACGGTCCAAGCGCCGCCGTCGTACGCGATGCGGGCGTGTCGCCGCGACATGAGCGAGTCGTCCATGAGCGGCACGCCGCCGACGCCTCCGCGACCCACCACCACCGAGCCACGATCCAGCGGGATGGGAGCGCAGCGCGGCTGATCCCCCGAGAAGATCAGGACGATGCCGGGAACAGGCTCGGCGACCGAGGGCTCCGGTGCAACCGAGACGCGGACGGTGGAGTGGTCCATCGGGCGCAATCTTACCCGTTGAAGAACCTGGCCGGCCAGTGGCCGGCCATCCCAACGGCCTGCAAAGGCTCTCTGGGCAGAACTCCCAGCAAATCCAGGTCGCCCCGTTCGCCAGGTTCGGCACAAGTTGTGCTTGTTCCCTCGGCATGGTGGCCTCTGCAAGAGCTCGCATCCATCGGGACCGGGGGGCTGCCCTCGAGGTGAACATGGGATCCGGCCGCAACATCGAGGAGGCGAGCCGCCGCTCGTCCCGGCGTCTGCACACATCCCGCACCCTGCCGAGCCTCCCCACCCACCCCGGTCTCCAGAGCGTCAGCGGCCTCCGCGGCGCTCTCGAGTTCCTGGAGTGGCCGGCGTCCGAGTGGACGCCCAAGGACCTCCAGGACTGGTTCGTGGACCACCTCGTGACCCCGGGCCTGATGAAGCGCCCCCAGATCGTGCGCGAGCCCGGCGCGACGCCCGTCATGCTCGATCCCCGGGCCGACGGCGGCAGCAACCTCGAGGAGCTCATCCACAAGGCCCGCGGGCGCGTCATCACGGCCCTCCGGGGGCTGATCGCGCCCGTCGCCGACGATCGGTTCCTGAACGCGGCGATCTACGGGGGCAGGGTCCGCCGGGCCGCGGTCGGCGGCCGTCCCGTCTGGGTCGCCTCGCCGCGCGAGATCGACTTCCTCGGCGACATTGTGCTCAGCTTGCTCGCCGCCGACATCCTGCTCGACCGGGAGTTCTATCGCGCACACCTGTGCATCTGCGAGGTGTGCGGAAGGGTGTCATTCAAGGAGACCGCGGACGCGCGAGGCGTATGCAGCGAGCATCGCAGCAGTGTGTCCGGGTTTACGCCGCGGGTGCGCTGAGCGCCTGCGGCGGAGTCGTGACGCCAGAGACGATAAAGGCCGGCTGAAGAGCCGGCCTTCGTCATTTCTCTCGCCACGGATCCGGTCCGCCCGCCGCATCGCGGAGGGCCGGCGCGGACGGCGCCGCGTCAGTTCGCGTCGAACGAGACCCAGGCGCCCGTCGCCCAGGTGTCATCGGCCTTGAAGGCGCCGATGTAGCTCGCCTCCGGGTCGAAGAAGCCGTCATCCGGCGGGGTCGCCGCGTTCTCGGTGAGCGTGGCCTCAGGCCGGAAGTCGGGCGTGGCGGCGAAGCAGTCGGCGAGCCCGGGATCCTCGGTGCTGTTGGTCGCCTCGCCCTCGAACCACGCGACCTCGTCCGCGCCAGCGTCGTCGTCGTCGTCGAGCTTCGACTCGGTCGCCGCCTCGGTGTCGGTCTCTTCGTAGGCGATGTTCGCCTCGATGTTGCCGAAGAAGATCGAGCTCGCGAGCTCGACCTCGGTGAGCTCGTTACGGAGATCCACCCCCGCCTCGAAGCCGGTGACGATGGTGTTGAAGATGTGGGCCTTCGTCGAGCGGCGGAGCAGCATGCCGTACTGCTGCTTGTCGACCTCCTTGTTCTTGCCGCACAGGGTCGCGTTGTAGATCGTCGGCTCGCTGAGGGGCGTGTTGGCCGACGAGTCGGCGTCGTTGTCGCCCTCGAAGCCGTTCGTCTCGTCGGCGACGGACGGGTCCTGCTGGAGCGCGAGGAACTGGAGCTTGCCGGTGTAGCCGAGGTCAAAGTCGAAGCCGTCGTCGCCGTTCTGCGCGCAGATGAGGTGCTTCGCGTTGACGGTGCCGCCGAAGAACTCGAAGCAATCGTCGAGCGTGTGGTGCACCATCACGTGATCGACGGTCGTCCCGGAGCCCACGCCGGCGAAGGTGAGGCCGTTGACCTCGTTGTCCTGGGAGAGGAGGATCCCGCTGTACTCGACGCGCACGTACTCGAGGACACCGCTGTTGTCCGCCGGCTTGTCGCCGCCGTACTCCGTGCCTTCGCCGGTGATGCCCTCGACGCTGGCCTTGCCGCCTTCGACGTTGACGGGCGCCTCGCCGAGCAGGATGACGCCGCCCCAGTCGCCGGCGGCGCGATCGCCCTCCTCGCCCTGGCTCGTGAACACGATGGGCTTGCTCGCCGTGCCCTTGGCGTTGATCTTGGCGCCGGGCTTCACGACGAGCGTGGCGAGGCTCACCTTCTCGCCCATGATCGTCGTGCCGGGCTCGATGGTCAGGGTGGCGCCGCGCTCGACGAAGACGATTCCCTTCATGAGGTAGCACTTGTCGGCGGTCCACTTCGCGCTGGCGGTGATCGCCTCGCTGACCTCCACCGGGGAGGAGCAATCGGCGCTGACGTCGCCACCACCGCCGCCGTCGCCACCGCCGCCCTCGCCGCCACCGCCACCGTCACCGCCGCTGGCGGAGCTGCTCGCGGACGAGGTGCTCGTCGAGGTCGGGGAGACCGAGTCGTCATCGCCGCACGCGGCGAACGCCGCGACGGAGAGCGCCGAGGCGCAAACCAAGCCCAATTTGAATGTACGCAATTTATTCTACCTCCTCCTCCAACATGGCGCATGTAGGAAAACTCGTGACGAGCGCGGCGTGACGATTCAATGGCAGGTGCTCAGTAGGTGAGCGCCGCGCTCAACGTCACAGTCGTCCCAACGCTGTACTGGCTGGCGATCTTGTCCTCATCACCGTCGCTCCCCTTGGTGACGCGGACGGGCGCATCGATGAGGTTCTCGCCGGCCAGCTTCACCTCGACGTGCTCGCCGAGGCGCTGGGCCAGGGTCAAGTCGATCTGGTGCCGCGGCTGCTCGTACTCGTCCGCCAGCCCCTTGCGACCCACCCGCTTGAGACGGGCGCCGAACACGTTGTAGAGGAGCCGGGCGCTCGTGCCGGTCGACTCGCTGGCGTAATCAAGCCCCAGGTTCACCACGAAGGGGGATTGCCCCTGGAGCGGGTGCGTCGGGGTGCTCTCGATGGTGACCCCTCCCTCGTTGTCATCGGGATCGATCGTCACTTCCGACTGCACGAACGTGAGGTTTCCGAGCGCCGTGACCTCCTTCAGGAGCGGGGTGACGAAGCCCAGGCCCTTCCTGAGCTCGAGCTCGACCCCGGCGACGTGACCGGCCTCTGCGTTCACGTAGCTGAGCCTGCCCCTGCCGCCGTTCGGGAAGATGATCTCCTCGATCGGATCCTGGAAGTGCTTGTAAAAGACGCTGACCGCGGCAACCTCGCCCGCCGTCGGGAAGATCTCGAAACGGAGATCGGCGTTCACGATGCTCGTCCGCCCGAGCTCCGGATTGCCTTCCACCTCCATCCCGCTATATCCCTCCTGATACAAAGTAGGGCTGAGCTCGCGGAGCTGGGGCCGAGCCAGCGTCTTGGACACGCCTAGCCTGACATTCGAGATCGAGCTCGCCTTGACGATGATGTTGGCCGCAGGCAGGAGATCGACCTTATCGCTCTCGGCCTTTTTCTCGGGGCTCGCAGGGGAGTACCTGTCGAACGCCCTCAGCGACAGCGTGGAGGCCTCGATCCGGGCACCGAGCACCGCGCGGAGCCATCGTGTGATGGCGGCGTCGGTCATCACGTAGCCTGCATAGAGATCGCTGTTCGCCGTGTAGGAGTCGGTCTCGCGCGTGATCTCCTCCAGCTCGAGCGCCGTGCCGATGTTCTCGTCCGAGAACAGCTGGCCCGGCTCCTGGCGCAGGATCGTCGAGTCCGAACCCGGGCTCTGCTTGAACCGGAACCGGCGCGAGTTGAACTCGCGCTCTCGAAGGTTGAACAGACCGCCCAGCTTCACCCGGGTCGGGGTGTCCCCACGGACGAGAGGCTGGGTATAGGAGAGCTGCCCGCCGTAGTTCACGTCGGTCATGTCGCTGAAGAAGTGGGCGCCGCTCAGCGTGCCCTCGTCCCACGAGAAGGCTCCGCTGGTGTCGTCCCGGATGTAGACGGTCTCCCTCGTATCGGGCTCGTCCGAGGACGCGTGGGAGATGGACGCCTTCCAGTCGAGGGTGCCGCCGTCCAGCGCGCCGATGCGGTGCTCTCCCTGGAGCTGACCCAAGGTGAGGGCCCGGGAGATGAACCGCTGCAGCGTGTCGCGAAACGCGCTGCCGCCATCCAGAGGGTTCCCGCTGATCTCGCTGGCCAGGTCTTCCGACGAGCGGCTGTGGAGTCCGGTGATCGTCACCTTGTGGTTCTGATCCGGGTTGTAGGTGACGCTGGCGAAGGTGCCCCACGACACCTGGTCACGGATGCTTCCGGTGCTGGTGTCGACGTCGGGTACGGGCTCGCCGCCCAGAGGATGGGGCAGGAAGGTTCTCGTGCGCTCTTCAGCGCGCGGAGCGAACTTCCGGCCATAGCTCAGGGTGGCGATGTAACCGAGGCGCTGCTCGCCGCCGAGCTTCAGGGTGTCGCCGACGACCAAGCTGCCGCTCCCGTTCGGCGGGGTGAACGACCGCGTCGTCACCATCGACGAGTTGATCGCCCGCCCATAGGCCGTCATCTCGTCCCTTGTGACGGTGCCGCCACCCGGCTTGGAGCCGAGCCGCACCACCTTGTACTCGGGGATCTCGCGTGGAAGCGCGCGCGCGCCGCCGTCGATCCCGAGCCAGTCGGTGCTCGATCCGGCGTAGGTCAGGCGATCGCGGAACGTCGCCTGGCTGTTCAGCCCGAGCGACAGCGATGCCTGAAAGAGGAACTTCGTCGGGAGCTCGCGCGTGTTGATCTGGACCGAGCCGCCCGCGAAGTCGCCGGGGAGATCGGGCGTGAACGTCTTGACGACGGTGATGTCGCTGAGGACCAGCGACGGAAAGAGGTCCAGCGGGACGGCCTGCCGATCGGGCTCGGGGCTCGGCAGCGGGGCGCCGTTCAGGAGCGCGTTCGTGTAGCGCTCGCCCAGGCCACGGACGTAGACGTACCTGTTGTCGACCACGGTCGCGCCGACGATGCGCTTCGCGGCCTCGGCGGCGTTGCGATCGGGTGTCTTCGCGATCTCCTTCGCGCCGATGGCGTCGCCCACGTGGGCCGCGTTCTTCCGGATGAGCAGCTGCGCCGCGACGCTCGCCCGCTCCGGCTCGAACTCGACCTCGATGACCTCCTCTGTCTGCTGATCGGGATCGAGGCCGACATCGACCTGGACCACCTGCCCGGCGGTCACACGTACGTCCTGCACGCGCTGCGGCTCGTACGCCTCGTACCAGACCCGCAGCTGATGGGTGCCCGGCGGGAGCTCCAGGCGATACCGCCCGTCGAGGTCCGCGATCGCCTTGAGCTTCGTCCCCACGACGGACACCTGGGCGTCGAGCAAGGGCTCTTTCGTGGCGGTGTCCGTGACGACGCCCCACACCACGCCTTTCCCCGCGGGCGGCGGGCGCGACGGGCTCGGCTCGTCGAGCCCCGCGACGTCCTCCGCCGCAGGACCGCCGGCCTGAGGCGCCGCGCCGTCTGGCTGCGGCGCGGCGGCTCCGGGGTCGCCCTGCGCGAGGGCCGTGGCCCCCCAGCAAAGCGGTGTCACCAGCGCTGCGACTACCCCCGAGATCCTTCTGCGACTCATGCACCTGTCCCTTCGCGCGCTCCGAGCCCGGGCGCGACTCTCGATTCGATGGCCGGGCGCACGCGCGCCCGTCTGATGAGGAGAGCGGAGGGCCAACTCGCGCCCTCTCCCGTCCCGTGCACCCCGCCGCGCTCGCGCGCTCGAGCGACGCGGCGGCGGCTCCCGCGCGCCTCGACTTCACCTCTTCGGGCCTCTGCCCTGGCTCAGCGCGCGGGCTTCTCCGTCAGGACGGCGATCGTCTTGGCCCCGCCCATGCGCGCGGCGTCCATGGCCTCCACGGCGACCGCGTAGACGGCCTCGTCATCCGCGTCGAAATAAAGAACGTTGTCCGAGCGCGCCGCGAAGATGCGCGCGAGCCGCTCCTTCAGCTCGCCGCGCTGCACCTCGGCCTGATTGATGCGGAGGACGCCGCGCCGATCCACCGTGAGCACCACGGGCTTGTCGGCGTCGATGGGAGGCGGCGCGAGCTTCGCGGTGTCGTCCTTCTTGGGCAGATTCAGCCAGAACTGCTTGGCGAGCAGCGGTGTCACGACCATGAAGATGATGAGGAGCACGAGCACCACGTCGACGAGCGGCGTCACGTTCATGCTCGGCGCGACACCGCCCTTCTTGCCTCCGCCCTGCGGAACGCTCATTCCCACGGCGCTATCCCTCCTCCGGCTCCGCGGACGCCCCGCCGCCCCGCTGGCTCACCTGCAGCGAGATCCCGGCGAACCCGACCTCCTGGCACAGCGCGAAGGCCTCCCGCACGCGGCCGTACCTCACCGAGGAGTCGCCCTTGATGACCACCCGGCGCTCCGGCTCGGCGGCGCGGATGGCCCGCAGCCGCTCGCCGAGCGAGCCGAGGTCGGCGACAGCCTCCTTCTCGAGGAACACGGTGCCCGCGCCGGTGATCGTCACGTAGATCGGATCGAGCTTCGACTTCGCCTTCGGATCCGGCTGAAACACCGCCGGCAGCTCGACCCGCTCGCCGTGCTCCATCTGGGGCGCGATCACCATGAAGATGATGAGGAGCACGAGCACCACGTCGACGAGCGGCGTGACGTTGATCTCCGGCTCAGGCGGCTGCTGCCGACCCGAGCGACTGCTCTCCGCTCGAACGCCCATGTTCGTTCTCCATCTCGTCGATGAGCTCACCCGCGCTGCGCTCGAGCGCGAGCTCTACCGCAGCGATACGGGTGGTGAGGTAGTTGAAGCAAAGCACCGCCGGGATGGCGACCGCGAGCCCGAGCGCGGTGACGATGAGCGCCTCGGAGATGCCGGCGCTCACGGCGCCGAGGCCGCCCGAGCCGGTCGAGGCGATGGTCTGGAAGGCGGTGATGATGCCGATGACGGTGCCGAGCAGCCCGACGAACGGGGCCACCGAGCCGACCGTCGCGAGCACCGAGAGGCCGCGGCGCAGGTCGGCGGAGATCGCCTCACGGCGCCGAGACACCTCGCGGCGCGCGAGCTCCACCGGCGGCACGCCGCCCTCGCCGGCCTCGACGGCGCGCTGGAAGCGGCGCACGGCCGCACCGACGAGCCGGGCGAGCGCGGAGCGTCCATAGCCGTCGGCGATCGAGACGAGCCGCGCGGTGTCCCAGGCCTCCATCACGGGGCGCGCCTCCCTCGCGAAGCGCCGGGTCTCCGACGCCTGACGCGCGAGCGCGATGAGCCGCTCCACCACGACGGCGACGCTCGCCAGCGCCATGAGCACGAGGGCGAACGCGACGAGCTTGCTCAAAAGCCCCATGGTCGCCCAGATGTGCCCGAGATCAAACTGCATCATGGTTAACCTCCTTCGTTCCTCGGGCGAGAGGCCGCGTCCGCGGCCGCGCGCTCGACGTCATCTCTTCGCCTTGAACGGGATCCGGACCGTCTTGAAGGTCGACACCGGCCTCCCCTCGTGGATCGCCGGCCGGTAGCGCCACGTCTTCACCGTCGCGAGCACCACGTCGTTGAACAGCGGATGGCCGCGGACGATGGTGACGTTCGTGACCTCGCCGGTCTCGGTCACCACGAACCTGACGACCACGGTGGCCTCTATCCCCGCGCTCCGCGCCGCCTCGGGGATGGGAGGGAGGGAATTGGAGAGCGCGACAGGCGGCGTGGCGTTCTCGGGGAGGTGAATCGGCCCTTTCGGCTGCGGAGGCGGCGGCGGTGGCGGCGGCGCGGGCGCAGCCACGGCGGCCGTCCCCGTGCCGCCGGGGACCCCGCCGGGCACGCCGCCCGGTACGCCTCCCGGCTCTCCGTAGGTGTCATCGTCGCTCGCCTTGGCCTGGCTCGGGTCCGCCTCCGCCGGCGCCTCGCTGGGCACGGCGGTCGGCGCGACGAGCGCCGGGCGCCGGGGCGCCGCGGGGCGAGGCGCCGGAGCCTCCGCCGCCGGCGGCGGGGGCGCGGGCGCCGGGGCGACGGGGGGCGCCTCGGGGAGCTGGGTGGCGAGCTTGACCTCGACGACCTCCTCCTCGGGTGGAGGAGGCGCGATCGCGCCGCTCAGGCGGGCAGCGGCGAGCGTGATGGCCGCGAACAGCAGGAGCCCTGCCGCAACCCCGATCGCGAGGCGCTTTGCCCGCTCAGGATCGGCCTCCCCTGCATTCCACGTTTCAAGGTGCATCGAGGCTCCCGGCACACGTTGGCGACAACACCAGAGCTCCACCTGACCTCATGAGAGGGACCAGCAGGCTTCAACAATGTCGCCCAGCATGTGAATCACCGTCTGCACGGTACACTGGCCGCCGTTGCGGCCCGGTGACGGTGGGGCAACGATTGTCGTGCTCGCCCGGCAGGGCGCTCAGGCGCTGCGGCTCTCGGGGAGGTCGGGCGAAGCGGCGAATCGATAACCGATACCGCGGACGGTCTGGATATAATCGCCGGCGCGGCGCAGCTTGTCGCGAAGCCGCTTGACGTGGGTGTCCACGGTCCTCGTCGTGATGCTCACGTCGATGCCCCAGACGCCGTCGAGGAGCGCGGTGCGCGTCTGCACGCGCTCGCGCGCCTCGTACAGCGCGACGAGGAGCTTGAACTCGAGGAGCGTCAGCTCGACCTCCTCGCGCTCGACCCACACGCGGTGAGCGCCCTCGTCGATCCGCAGGCACCCGAACTCGATGCTCCGCTCCCCATCCCCGGAGGACTTCGCGCGGCGGAGCACGGCTTGCACGCGCAGCACGAGCTCCCGCACGCTGAACGGTTTGACGACGTAGTCGACGGCGCCGAGCTCGAAGCCGACGATGCGGTCGACCTCGTCCCCGCGCGCCGACACGATCATCACGGGGATCCGCTGGGTGCCATCGCTCTGCTGGAGAGCACGGCACACGTCGGTCCCCGGGATGTCGGGCAGCATGAGATCGAGCAAGACGAGATCGGGCCGCTGGTCTACGGCCAGCCGGACCCCCTCACCGCCCTGCCCCGCGAGGAGCACCTCATGCCCGGCTTGCCTGAGGTTGTAATCGAGCACCTTCTGGAGCGCCGGCTCGTCCTCGATGACTAAAATCCGCGCCATGGTGAAGAGCGCGTGTACCCGAGCGATGTGACGGACCGATGACCGGATGGCAACAGGGCGGTGCGGCGCCGAAAAGACCGCACGGGCACGCAGGCGCAGCGGACGCACGACGGGATGTAGCAGGGGAGCGCAGGCGCGGCGAAAGGTCACGCGGGCGCGGCGCGGCGCGGCGCGGCGCGACGAGACGAGACGAGACGAGACGAGACGAGGTGCCCCGCGGGCGCGCGGCGAAAGGTCGCACGGGCGGGGCGAGATGCGCTAGGCTCGTCGGGATGCTGCGGACTTTGCGACTCATCGCGGCCGACGTGCGCCAGAAGGCCACATGGTGCTACGGCAGCGATCCACTGCCGACTATCCTGAAGACGCTGGCGACCGACGGCACGGCGGCGATGGTCCTCTACAGGTTCACGCAGGCCGCGCGAGCCCACCGGATGCCGGTGCTCGAGATGGTGCTCAACAAGGCGACCAACCTGGCCGGCGGCTGCGTGATCGGGCGCGGCGCGGACTTCGGGCCCGGGTTCGTGCTCATCCACTCGAACGGCGTTGTCATCAATGGCAACGTCCGAGGCGGATCGAACGTGCTCATCGAGCACCAGGTGACCATCGGCGCCGATCGGCGGCAGACACCGGTGCTCGGGAGCGACCTTTTCATCGGCGCGGGGGCGAAGATCGTCGGCGGGGTCACGGTCGGTGACGGCGCCAGGATCGGCGCCAATGCCGTGGTCGTGCACGATGTCGCGCCGAACACCACGGTCGTGGGCATCCCCGCGAAGCCCGTGCAGCGGCGCGAGGACCGCGCCGCCCAGCCCGCCGCGCGCCCAGCCGCGGACGGGACCAACACCTCGCAGAGCTGACCGCCGCCACGCCGGCTCGAGGGTTCCAGAGCGGCGGTCACCCGCACAGGAGACGGGTCCAGATCGGCGTTTTCGGCGCGGAAGCGCACTCACGTGCGCTGAGCACCGAAAACGTCGAGATGGGCCCGTATCCGACGCGGGTGACCGCCGCTCTACCGGCGCTCTATCGAGGCGCCCGGGCGAGGAGCTCTTGCCTGAGCTGCGCGATCTCTTGCCGGAGCGGGCCGATGAAATCGGCGCTCAGGGTGCGGTTCCGGCCCTGCAGCGCGCGCGCCGTGTGCCACTTGCTGAGCGCGAGCCGCGCGCCGGCGCGGATGAAGCTCCGCCCCGTGGCGCCGCGCCAGCCCAGGGTGCACCGGAGCCGGCCGATCGGCGAGCAGACGAGCTCGAGCTCGTCCTGGGTGAGCATGCCGAGCGCGACCTCGTCGCGCAGATGATCCCGGATCACCCAGCCCTTGCGGATCACGAGCGCCACGATGATCCCGAAGAACGACGCGACGAAGCACAACCAGAGCAGGAGCCACGGCATGAAGATGTCCCCCATCGCGCGCCCCAGGGCGGTGGGGAGGAAGTTCCACACCGCGTGCAGCGCGACGCCGAGCAGGTAGCCGCCGATCGGGGCCGCCGCGCGCACCCACGTCTTTGACGACTCCCGGGCGAGCCCGAAGCCGATGCCGGTCATCGACGTGAACAGCGGGTGGAGCCAGGGCGTGAAGACGCCCCGCAGGACGAACGTGCCGGCGAGAACGTCGCTGCCCTGCATCGAGGCACGCGCGTAATAGAGCACGTTCTCCACCGCGGCGAAGCCGAGCGCGCAGAACGTGGCGTAGATGATGCCGTCGACGATCCCATCGAACTCCCGGCGCAGGAAGTAGAAGAAGCCGAACACGCCGAGCCCCTTGAAGAGCTCCTCTGCGAACGGCGCGCTGACCGATGCGCTGACGAGCTCGCCGGCCGGCTCGCCGAAGTTGCTCGAGACGCCGATGTGGACGCCCGTGTTGATCAGGATCGAGAAGCCGGTCGCCGCGAGCGCGCCCCAGAGGAACGCCATCAGCAGGCACCACCACGGCTCGGGATCGTACCGATCGATGATCATCGGGACGAACAGGTAGAGGACGAGCGGTGGGAACGCGAAGAGCGCCCCGACGAGCATGGCGCTCAGCATGCTCCCCCCGGACTCGATGACGCCGAGGAGCGTGAAGAGCACGTTGAGGACCGCGCCCGCGATGAGGCCGATGGCCCACAGCCACAGCCCGGCGATGCGCAGCCGCCGGTCCGGGTCGAACCTCCGAACGGCCGCCGGGTAGCCTGCGTGGTGATGCGCGTATGCGTGACCCTGCTGCCCCCGCGCGTAGCCCTGGGGTGCCAGCGGGTACGCGTGGCCCTGCGACCCCTGCGAATACGCGTGCCCCTGCGGCCCCTGCGCATAGCCCTGCGGCCCCTGCGCATAGCCTTGCGGCCCCTGCGCATAGCCCTGCGGCCCCTGCGGATACGCGTGCCCCTGCGGTCCGTGCGTGTAGCCCTGCGGCCCCTGCGGATACGCGTGCCCCTGCCCGTAGCCCTGCGCTGGCTGCGCGTGCGCGTACCCCTGCGGCGCCTGCCCGCGGCCCTGCTGCCCGTGCGGCGGTTGCCCCATGGAGCTCTGCCCCGCACCTTGCGCCGGATACCCCGAAGGGCCCTGCCCGCCCCCCTGCGCGCGCTCGCTCAAGCGCTCCGCCGGCCGGGGTTGTTGCGGCACGCCGGGGGAATCGGGACGATGTCCGTGGGGATTGTTCATGGATCGAGCGCTCTCGCGAAAGCCTCGTGACAGCGGGTGACCGTTCAGCCGAGGCGAATCCCCGCCGCGCGCGTGGAGCCGAAAGCAGCGGTGACGATCCGCGCCGGGCGACGCCAGCCTCGGAGCTGTCGCTCACGCCCGTGGGATCGAAGTATCACGGAATATTTCTACCACGGCAGGGACGCGCCGGGCATATATCCCAGCAGCTTCGCCACGGCGCGCTGCCGGCGAGGAGCGCGGAGGCTGTGACGCTCCGCTTCCACGGGTTCCACGAGCTGTCGGGGGTCGGCGGGGTAACGCGGCAGCGGCTCCTCCGCGCCGGGAACGTGGCGGGAGAACGTCAGGGGCGGACGACGCGCGTGCCCGGTGGAGGCGTGAAATCGAACTCGGTCTTCCCGACCGGCTGATTCACGACCGGCGACGAGAAATCGAACCGGTTCCGGTTGCCCTGCGCGTCGAGGATCAGCACGCGGCGGACCTGGTTGGTCTGCCCGTCCACGTAGAGGAGCATCTTCTGATACGCAGGGGTCGCCTCCTTCGGCGTCCCCTCGAGGACATAGCCGCCCTCGAACTTCATCTGCGCAGGATCGAGCAGGCGCAGCGAGAAATCCTTCGTGAGCTGCCCCTTGCCCATCAAGAACGCGAGCGCCGCCGGATACTGAGAGCCCTTCACCGGGGTCTCGAACATCTGCTCGTTGTCCTTCTCGTAGACCTTGATCGTGATGCCGTCAGAGACGACGCGGTTTCCGTTCGGCGCGTCGTAGATCCAGCTCATCTTGCCCGGCTTCTCGAAGGTCACCTTGCCGGTGGAGACCTTCTTCACGTCCTGGACCTTGATCGTGTAGGTCTGGGTGAAGCTCGCCTTGAAGGTCTTCGTGGAGTCGTAGAACTGCTGGACGCGCCTGCCGAGCTCTTCGGCGGTGGGACCCGCGGCCTGGGACTCGCCGGCGGTCGCGAGCGTCGCGAGCACGACCGTGAGGGGCGCCGTCAGCCCGATGAGGCACGCGGCGGCGAGGCGGTTGAGTGAGGTTCGCGTCATCCTTCCCGATCTCCTTTGATGTCCAGAGGCGTCTCGCCCCCGCTCGTCGGCGGCGGGGGGCGCCGGCGATGCACCGCCGGTTCCGTGCCCTGGCAGCCGCACCCTCGCTGAAGCCGGGGCGCGCCGCACGTTTTCATGTTGGACGCGGCGCGGGAGCGTCCGATGCAGGCTCCATAGCACACGGGATGTGCGCCCGGACCGCCCCCGCCCGCCCCCCTGTCACGCAGTCAAACGAGGCGCCGCGCCTTTCGTCCCCATGCGCAACCAGGGAGCCGCGTCGGCCCACGCTCACCCGAGGCGCGCCCGTCGCGGCCGGGCGCGGCGCGGGACGGGCGCGCCCGACGCCGCCAGCGCCGCCGCGAAGCCCGCGGCGCTGAGGTGGGTCATCGCGATGGCCAGCGCGTCGGCAGCGTCCGGCCGCGGGGGCGCGGCGAGGCGCAGGACCGCGGTCATCACCTGCGCGACCTGCGCCTTCTCGGCCGCGCCCCGGCCGACGATGGTCCGCTTCACCAGCGCCGGCGGATACTCCGAGATCGGCACGCCCGCGCGCGCCAGCCGCAGCAGCACGACCCCACGCGCGTGGCCGAGCTTCGCCGCGCTCTGCGCGTCCTTGGCGAAGAACAGGCTCTCCACCGCGGCCGCGTCGGGCGCGAGCGACGCGATCACCTTGCCGAGCTCGTCGTCGATCTCCACGAGCCGGGCGGCGAACGTCCCGCTCGTGTCGATGTCGATGACGCCGTGCGCGACGTGCTCGATGCGCGTGCCGTGCCGCACGAGCAGGCCCCAGCCGAGGTGGCGCGAGCCGGGATCGATGCCGAGGACCCGCATCGGCTCAGCAGGCCCCGTGCGAGGGCGCCACGACGTGGGTCGGGAAGCCCGGCGCGCGCTCGCCCCCCCCGTCGCGCTCGCCCCGCTCGGCCGCCTCGAGCGTCCGCCGCGGGAAGATCTTGTGCGGGTTGAGCAGGCCCTTCGGGTCGAACAGCGCCTTGATCTTGCGCTCGATCGCGATGAGCTCCGGCGACTGCTCGAGCGCGAGGAAGTCCGCCTTCGACGTCCCGATGCCGTGCTCGCCGCTCAGCGTGCCGCGCATGCCGATCACCGCGCGGAACAGGCGCGACAGCGCCGTCTCCACCTGGGGGACGAGGTCCGGGTCGTTCCAGAGCAGGTTGACGTGGAGGTTGCCGTCCCCGGCGTGGCCGTACGTCAGCATGCGGACGCCCGTCGCCGCCGAGATCTCCGCGACCTCGTCGAGCAGCGCCGGGATCTTGTCGCGCGGGACCACGACGTCCTCCGAGATCTTGTAGCGCGCCATGGCGCGCGTCGTGGGCGAGAGCTGGCGGCGCGCCTCCCAGAGCCGCTCGCGCTGCGCCTCGTCCTGCGCGACGAGCACGTCGAGCGCCCCGGCATCCATGCAGACCTCCCCCACCCGCTCGGCCTGGACCTCGCAGTCCGCGGGCTCGCCGTCGACCTCGATGATCAGCATCGCGCCCGCGCGCTCGTCGACCCCGACGCCGCGCGCGCGCACCGCGTCGAGCGTGGGGCGATCGAGCAGCTCGAGGCAACGCGGGACGACGCCGGCGGCGACCAGGGCGCTCACCGCGCGCCCGCTGGCGCGCACGTCCGGGAACAGGCAGAGCAGCGTCATGACCGACGGGGGCTTCGCGATGAGCCGGAGCGTCGCCTCCGTCGTGATCGCCAGCGTGCCCTCGCTGCCGACGAGCAGCGCCGTGACGTCGTACCCCGTCACGCCCTTCACGGTGCGCCGGCCGGTGCGGAGGCGCGTGCCGTCGATGAGGATCACGTCGAGCCCGAGCACGTACTCGCGCGTGACGCCGTACTTGAAGGCGCGCGGGCCGGCCGCGTTCTCGGCGATGTTGCCGCCGAGCGCGCACATCTTGAGCGAGTTCGGATCGGGCGGGTAGAAGAGCCCCTCTGCCTCGACGGCCGCGTGCAGGTCGGCGAGGATGACGCCCGGCTCGACGACCGCGATCTGCTCCTCGCGGCTGATCTCCTTGATGGAGTTCATGCCGATCGTGGCGATGACGATCCCGCCCCCGACCGGCACCGCGCCGCCCGACTTGCCGCTGCCAGCGGCGCGCGGCACGACCGGCACCTCCGCCTCGCTCGCCGCCCGCACCGCCTTCTCGATGTCGGCGGCCGAGGATGCGAGCACGACCGCGTCCGGGCTCACCGGCGGCTGATCCGACTCGTCGCCCGCGTAGGCCGCGCACCCGTCGGCCGACGTGATGACCTTCGAGGGGCCGAGCGCGCGCTCGAGGAGCCGGCGCGCCTTGTCGATGGCCGACGCCGACGGGCGGGGGAACGTGGGGTGCTGTCGCATCTCCCCCATTTACCGCGGATCGCGCGGCGATGCTGGGGGATCCGCGCGGGCGGGCTCAGGGCTGGCCGCCGCCGGGATCGGGTACACGCGGACACCCGCGCTCCGCACGGCGTGCCCGCGGTCTGCCTGCCCGCGGGCGAGCGGACGCGCCGCGCGATCAGAGCAGATCGAGGAAGGCGAGGAGCGCCTCGATCGCGCCGGCGTCCAGCGCGACGAGGCCCTCGCCCGCGGGCGCGCCGTCGTGGAAGAAGGCGCTCGGCGCAGCGGCAGCGGCCGTGCTGCGGTGATCGCCGGCGGCGCGGCCGCCCGTGTCCTCGAAGCGCGCCCGCTCGAGCACATCGCGCAGCGTCTTCGCGGAGCCGTTCGTGAAGTAGGGCCGCTTCTTGTAGAGCCGCCGGAGCGACGGCACCCGCGCGCCGTCCTCGTGCACGTACGGCACGACGCCAGTCTTCTCGTAGCCGGCCCTCCCCCACACGATCGGGCCCTCGGGCGCGAACACGAGCGCCTCCCAGCGCTCGAACGGGGCCGCGGAGCCGGGGTCGTCGCTGCGGAGCACCGGCGCGTGGCAGCGAGCGCAGCGGTCCCGGAACACCCGGGCGCCGTCACGCTCGAGCGGGGTGAAGCTCGTCCGGCCGAGGACGGCGGGGTTCGCGCGGTGCGAGAACGCCATGAGGAAGCTCATGAGCGCGCGGCGGAGCGCCTCGGGCGGCCGCGCCGCGCGCCCGGCGTCGGCGAGCCCGAGATCGGCGAGCCACGGCGCGGCCTCGCTCGAGATGGAGAACCATGGGTCGTGGCCGCTCAGCGCGCCGGCGACGCGGAACTCGTTGTCCGCCACCGCGGTGAGATCCGGATCGAGGGCGCGGGAGAAGTGGGGGCGGTTGTTGAACAGACCGAGCAGCGGCTTGGTCGTGGCGCGCACGTCGCCTCGACCCGTGTGGTGCGTGCGGCCGTCGACGTAGCCCTCGAAGTGGCACGTCTCGCACGTGAACCGGCTGAGCGGGCCGTCGGCCTTGTTCCACGGGGCCATCAGCGAGGTGAAGAAGAGCGCCTCGCCGAGGCGGATCTCGTCGGAGCGGGCGTCCTCGCCGCCGTCCCGGACCGGCTGCTTCACGACCGCGCCGTCGCCCACGTCGAGCAGCCACGCGTCGAGCAATGGGTTCGCATAGGCGAAGGCGCCGCCGCCGAGCGCGGCCATGGCGGCCACGCCGGGGGAAAGCGGGCGGGTGGAGACCTCCGGCGCGCTCGCGAGGCCGGCGTCCGTGGCGCGGAAGAGGAGCTCGGCCCGGCGATCGCCGCCATAGCCCGTCGCGATCACGCGCACGCCGCTCGATCCGGGGATCGCCGAGAGCGCGACGGCCTTCGGGGTGAGGACGCCGAGCTCCGAGACGTTCACGGCCGAGAGCCGCGTCACCTCGGGCCGGGCGCCGGCGGCGACGCGGTAGAGGAAGACGAACGAGTCGATGTATCCGAACGAGCCGCCGGTCCGGTCGAGCGGGTGATCCTCGACCCCGCCGGCCGCGAGCAGGAGCCCGCCCCCGGCGCCGCCCGTCTCGAGCGCGTCGAAGCTCCAGATCGGGCCGTCGTGGCGGACGCGCGCCGCGCCGCCCGGGAGCGGGCGGCCATCGGGGCCGACCGGGAGCACGACGAGCGTCTGGTCGAGGAGGCAATCGACGATCAGGTGATGCGCGAGGCGCACGACGCGGAACGGGCCAGCGCCGATCGGCTCGTCCCAGCGCTCGACCTCGATGCGTCCGTCCGCGCCGGTGTGACCAGGGCGCAGCGTGACGAGCGTGCCGGCGCGCTCGTCGAGCGCGTAAAGGAGGCCCTCGGGGCCGGCCGTGACGTCCCGGACGCCGTGGAGGCCCGCGAGCTCGATGCGCCCCGCGGGCTCGAGCGAGGCGCCGCGGACGGCATAGCGGAAGAGCGAGGGCGACGCCTCGCCGCTCGCGAACACCTCGCCGGTGGGCGTGACCGCGACCCCTGTCGGCGAGGTCGGCGCGGGGGCGCGGGAGAGCTCGCGAAGCGACGCGTCGAGCAGGACGAGCGCGTCGCGGCCGCGGAGCGGAGAGAGCAGCGCGGGCGCGCCCGGCGCGGCGGGGCGGCCCAGCGGATCCACGGGGCGGAGCGCGATCGGGTCGGCCCCGAACAGCCGGTCGGAGCTGGATGCACGAGAGAAATCGGCCTCCGCTCGGCGCGCCGCCTCGAAGCGCCGCAGCGGCTCGAGCGGGTCCGGATCGGGGGCACCGCCGTGGACCGGGGGCGCAGGGCGGCCGTCGCACGCCACGGCGGCCAGGCCGAGCGAGAGCGCGAGCGCGAGGCGGACCGCGGCCATGCGCCTGCGCCGGGGGGCAGCGGGCCGAGCCGCCGCGCCGATCACCAGCCGCCAGTGCTCGCCGGCTTCGCGGTCTCGGCCGGCGCCGCCTTCTCCGGCTCGGCCTTGGGCGCGGGCTTCGCCGCCTCGGTCGTGGCGGCGGGCTTCGCCTCGGGCGTCGCCTGGGGCTTGCCCTCGCAGCCGAAGAGACACAGGGCGCCGAGCGCAACAAGCACTGTCAAGACATTCTTCATGGGACTCCTCCTGAACGAGCGGGGCAAGCGAAGCACATCCGCTGGGCGCTCGGAAGGGGGGCGCGCCGTCCGCTGCCATCGGAGGCGGCGCGACGGCGGCTGCGCGGGGCTGGCTGCGTCGGAGGAGCCGGAGGCGGAGCGGGCGCGTGTGGCCGCCCGCGTCCAGGAGCGTGCGGGAGCTCGCGCGCTGGATCCAGGGCCGGGCGCGAGATTCCGGCGCCCGCGCCCTGGGCGGCCTGGTCAGGTCCCGGGAACGATCTTCACCAGGCTGTTGCGGTTCGCGACGAAGTATTGCTCGCCGTCGTTGTCCTCGACGATCGCGGTGAGCGCGTTGAAGGTCGGCAGGCTGCCCTGACGCGTGAACGCCGGAGCGTTCGGCGCGTTCGGATCGGGGTTCTTGTTGATGATCGTGATGGGCGACGTCTGCGCCCCGCACTGCATGAGCGCGCCCATTTTCCCGCCGGTGTAGTCGCCGAACAGGTAGACGCCCCGGAGCTGCGGCACCTGGCTGCCCCGGTACACGAACCCGCTGACGACCGACTTGTAGTCGCGGTACGGCCCTGTCGCGCTCTGCCGCCGATCCATGTCGGCGATGGGCGGGGTGTGCGTATCGCCCGCGCGCATGGTGCGCCCCTGGCAGGTATCCGCGTGGGTGCCTTCCCACTTCGGCCAGCCGAAGTTCAGCCCCGAGGTGCCGGCAGGAACGTAGTCGACCTCCTCGTAGCCATCCTGGCCGACATCGCCGATGAAGAGGTCGCCCGTCCCACGATCGAAGGTGAAGGTATACGGGTTGCGCAGACCATAGTGCCAGGTCCGCGAGGCCGCGCCGTCCAAGGGATTGCCGGCCGCGGCGTACGGCTCGGCAGCATTCGGATCGAGGCGCAGGATCTTGCCGAACAGCGAGGCCGGGTCCTGCGACCCGCCAGGCTTGTCGCTGTTGCAGGAGCCGCCCCCGTCGCCCGTGCCGACGTAGAGCATGCCGTCGGGCCCGAACGCGATATGGCCGCCGTTGTGATTCACCGCGGACGCGTCGAGCCGCACGATCGTCTTCGCCGAGTTTGCATCCGCCACGTAAGGATCGCTCGACCGCTTGTACTCGACCACCATGTCACGGTTCATGTTCGTGCCCGTGGTCGCCGTCATCATGATGTAGAACTTGCCGCTCGTCGCGTAGTCGGGCGGGAACGCCATGCTGATGAGCCCGCGCTCGTCGTCGAAGGGCCCGGAGCTGAGCGTGATCTGATTGCTCACGTCGAGGAAGGCCCCGGGGCGCAGCTGGCCGCCGGAGAACACGCGGATCTGCCCGGTCTGCAGCACGAGATACCAATCGCTCGACCCCTTCGGCTGAGCGGCGTAAACCAGCCTGTCCACGCCGGTGACGACGGGAGCGAGCGCCAGCTTCCCGACGTCAGGCGCCGCGCTGGCATCGCACTCCACCGGGTCGCCGCCGCCGGCGCCGGAGCCGCCCTGTCCCGCGGTGGTCCCGGACGACGACGTGGTGCTGCTGCCTCCGCCGGTGCCGGAGCCAGAACCAGAGCCGGAACCAGAGCCGGAGCCAGCGCCCGCGCCGGAGCTGGAGGCAGAGCCAGCGCCGGCCCCCGTCCCCGTCTGCGCCCCGGAGGAGCCCTGGTTCCCCCCGCTCGTCGCGGTGTCGCCAGAGCTGGTCGCCCCGTCGTCGCTGCACGCACCGGCGCCCAGCGCGAGACACGCGCCGCCACCCAGCGCGAAGGTCATCCACAAAGCCAAGGTTGAACGCTGTTTCGTCATGAGACGCATTCTATACATGACAAGCGCCGTGGCGCACTCATGAACTACCGCCGGGCGAAAGAACAGGACATCGGAGCCCGGGGTAAGCAGGTGACGGATCATGCCTGCAGAACGTCAACACGCGCTCGTCTGGCCGGCCGACGGCGCACGTTTGCTCGATGCGAGCTCGGAGACGCCGGCGGCGCTCCTCTCCCCAGGGCCTGTGGGCTCAAGGGCATTCGACAGGCTCGTTCGCCCGGTCGCCACCGCAATCGAGCGATGGGAGAACAGCGCCCCTCGACCGGTGTCGAGCAGCATTGCCCATGATTTGATCAGCCGTTCAGATGAAATGCGCCTGGCGCACGCCGACGTGGGCCATCGATGCGCTGCTCACTCGTCGAGGTGGATATTTGAAGCAGAGCGGTACGTGCGAGTCCCCGAGGTCCGCTCGGGGCCGGGGCTATATTCCCGTCCAGGACCCTTCTGATCATCGCCTGCGACGGATCATCGCTCGCCACGCCCTCGCCGCCAGAGCTCGCTGGCCGGCGCGCAGCGTCACCAGCAGGCCAGCCGCGCCGCGCCATGGCGCGACGGCGCCTGGCTCACCGCGCCGGACGAGCCCCAGCGGAGAGACGTGCTGTGTTTCACCCGTGCACCGCAATCGATGCCGGCCGACTCGGCATCATCGGTCAGCTCGCCGCACGGCGCCATGTGGGAGAGGTGATCCGTGTCAATCGAGGCGCCGCGCTGAACGCCGGTATCTCCGGGCGCCCTCGCTCACTCCGGCTCTCCTCTGTCGTCGGTGCCAATCGGCTCACCCGGCTCGACGCCGGACGTCGTAGGGCGTCCCGCGAGCTCCCCCGCTGCGACGGCGCCCCCTCTTGCTCCTGTGGCGCTCCGCTCAGAGAGTGCCCGCGATCCACACGCTCCCGGGGCCCAGGCCGACGCGCGCGCTCCAGGGGGCGTCGGCCGTCGGCCCGCGGCCGCGCGCTGACGCCGCGGCGTCAGGCGCAGACGGCGCGGTGATCCAGAGGATCGTCCCGCCCACGGCGAGGGCTGCACCCGCGATGAACACCGCCGTCCCGCTGTTGCCCTTCGCCACCGCGTCGTCGCGCAGATCGAGGCCCGTCTGATCGACGCAGCGGCCCGCCTCGTCGCAATGGCCGCCCTCGGTGGCCTTGTCGAACGTCGATTTCGCCATGAAGCCGAGCGCCGTGCCGACGCCGAGCCCGACCACGCCGAGCCCGACCCCCACCATGCCGAGCGGCTTGCGGATGCTCCCGCCCTGCGCCGAGGGCGGGTCGCTCGCCGGCCGACGGACCGGGGGCGGCGCGATCGCCGGCGTCGGCGCGCCGCTCGCTCCCGGGGCGGAGGCCGGCTCCGTGGCGCGCTCGAGCGCCGGCACCGTGACGCTCACCACGCCCGGCTTGTCGATCGTGACCTTCACCTCCCAGGGCTCGTACCCAGGCGCGGCGGCGGCGATCCGATGCTCGCCCGGGTCGAGCGGCACCGCCGTCCCCCAGAGCGCCCTGCCCACAGCGACCCCGTCCCGCGTGAGGCCCAGCCCCGCGATCGACGCCGCCGGCGGGACCACGATCTGGAGGCGGGAGAGCCGCGGCTCCAGCGCGGCGGCCCGGGCGCGCGCCACCCGCTCGCGCTCCGTCTGCCCGGCCGAGAGCGAGGCGGCCGCGACGTCGCGAAAGCCGATCCACGCCGTCGCGATCTTGCCGGTGCGCTCGTAGCAGTCGGAGAGGTTGAAGAGGGTGCCGATGCCCGGGTCGATCGCATGGCTCTCGGCGAACTTCGGACAGGCCTCGGCGTGCTTCCCAGCGGCCATCAGCGCGCGGCCCTCGTCGAACAGCGCGACCGCAGCGGCGCGCTCCTCACGGGTCGGCTCGGCGGCGCCCGCGGCCGGCGCGAGCGAGGCGAGCGCAGCGAGCGCCGACAGGAGCGCTACCGCTCGACGGCGACCGGACCCGGCCAGCGGCGCGCGGGAGACCGCAGCAGGGCAGCCGGACTCCGGACAGGGGCTCGAGAGACGACGATGGCAAAGCAAGACGGCACCTCTCCTGGGCTCACGGGATGTCATCGCGGATCGGAAAAGAAGTCTTGCGGCGCGGTCGATGTGGGGCGGGTCGGTGGCGGGGTCCGCCCCGACGGCCGCGCGCCCTTCGACGACGCCGGCGGCCGCGGCGCCGCAGCCCCGCTCGCGGTCGGCCGCGCGGTCGCGACCTCGGACACAAGCGCTTCAGGCGGCGGCGCAGGGCCGCCGTCGAGGAGCTCGGCCGCCTTGCCCGCAGCCGGATCGGCCGCGGGCACCGCCGCGTCGCGCGAGGGTGCCTCCGGCGAAAGCGGCGCCTCCGAGGGCGCCGACGCGGCGAGCGGCGCCCCACCCGACGCGGGGACGCGGAGCGCGAACCACACGAGCCACGCGAGCCCCGCAGCGCCCACGAGCGCCGCCGCGAGGGCCGCCGCGATCCCGAGGGTGCGCGCCCCGCCGCCCTGGCCCGACGAGGCGCGCGTGCCGCCCCAGGAGCGATCCGTCGCCGCGCCGTCCGAGAGGAGCGCCGTGGGCGCCCCAGCCCACGCGGAGCCGGCCGCCACGCCCTTCCCATCCGGGTCGCTGGGCGACGGCGTCCCGCCGGCGGGCCCAGGCGACGTGGAGTTCGAGCGGCGGGGCGGCCCGGGCGCGCGGCCCGCCTCGGCGCTCGCGTCGAGGCGGATCTGCAGCACGCGCGCGGCGCGATCGGCCAGGTGCTGCGCGTGCGGCGGCGCGAACCGAGCGAGCTCGGCGGCGAGCTCGGCGATGTTGCCGAAGCGATCGGCAGGGCTCTTCTGGAGGCAGCGCTGGACCACCCAGCCGAGGCGCTCGGGCACGTCGGACCGCTGCGCGTCGAGCCGCGGCGGTCCCTCCAGGATGCGGTCGTAGATGGCCATCGCGGAGTCGCCCCGGAAGGGGACGGCGCCCGTGAGCAGCTGATAGAGCATGGCGCCCATCGACCAGACGTCGGCCCGCGCGTCGACGCTCTTCGAGGAGACCATCTGCTCGGGCGCCATGTAGAACGGCGAGCCCAGCATCGTCGAGCTCTCGGTCATGTCGTGCGCCTTGGGCCCGGTCGCCTCCGCCGCGAGGGCCATCTTGGAGATGCCGAAGTCGATGACCTTGATGAGCGGGCTGCCGTCGGCCCGCCGGGTCAGGAACAGGTTGCCCGGCTTCAGGTCCCGATGGATGATGCCGAGCGCGTGCGCCTCCGCGAGCGCGTCGCACGCCTGGAGCAGGTAGTCGCAGGCGAGCGCGACCGGGAGCGGCCCGCGATCGCGCAGGACGGCCTTGAGGTCGGTCCCCTCGAGGTACTCCATGACGAGGTAAGGCTCGCCGCGCGCGAGCGTGCCGACGTCGTACACGCGCGTCACGTGCTCGCTCCGGATGCGCGCCGCGACCTGCCCCTCGCGCAGGAAGCGGGCGATGAGGTCCGCGCGCTCGCGGGCCTGGGGCTGCAGGAACTTGATGGCCACCCGCTCGCCCAGCAGGAGATGGCGGGCGGCGACGACCACGCCCATCCCGCCTTCACCGAGGACGCGCTCGACCTCGTATTTCTCCGCGAGGACGTCCCCCACGCTCACCGGTACGACCATGCACGCCCTCGCTCCGCCCCTCCGCTAGTATCAAAACAGCGCGTGCGCGACAACGCGAGCTTTCCCGGAAATCAGCGAGGGGCGAGGGAAGCCGCCGCGCCGCCATAGCCACCCAGCCACCCGAGCTCGCGCGCGTTGCTCGCATGCATCGCGGGTTCGCCAGCGGCGCGCGCTGCTTGTATATGCATGACGCAATTTCACCATGAGCACCGTTTCACCATGATCACCGAGCCGACCGATCCGTTCGTCCTCGCGCGCGAGCTCCTCGAGCAGCGGCAAACCACCGAACCGACCGACGCGACCGCCATGACGCTGGCCACGGCGGACGCGTCCGGGCGCCCCTCGGCGCGGATGGTGCTGCTGAAGGGCATCGACGATCGCGGGTTCGTGTTCTTCACCAACTACGAGAGCCGCAAGTCGGTGGATCTCGCGGCGAACCCGTTCGCCGCGCTGTGCATCCACTGGGCGAAGGCCGCGGAGCAGATCCGCGTCGAGGGGCGGATCGAGCGGGTCAGCGACGCGGAGTCGGACGCCTACTTCGAGACCCGCGGGCGGGGCAGCCAGATCGGCGCGTGGGCGTCCCGGCAGAGCGCGCCGCTGCCCTCGCGCGAGGCGCTCCTCGATCGGGTGCGCGAGATCGAGCGCCGCTTCGAGGGCCGGCCGGTGCCTCGGCCGGAGTTCTGGGGCGGCTACCGGGTGGTGCCGGAGCGCGTCGAGTTCTGGTACGGCCAGGAGAACCGCCTGCACGACCGCGTGGTGTACGTCCGCCACGGCGAAGGCTGGCGCGTCGAGCGGCTCTACCCCTGAGCGCGGCGCCGCGAGGAGGGAGCCGGCCGCGCCTCGGGCTCCCGACGGGCGGGATCCAGGGCGGTGCAGGCCTGCGGCGCCACGGCGGAGCGGCGCTACGTCCCGGCGCCGCGGAGGCGGCTCGCCTTGCGCTCCCTGAGCCGCTCGATCACCGCGACGAGCCTCGGGTCGTCGCGGCGCCGGACGTCGAGCCGCATCCCCTTCAGCGCGTTGCACCGGCCGCACGCGAGCGCCAGGTTGTCGAGCGCGTCCGTCCCGCCGTGCGTGCGCGGGACGATGTGCTCGATCGTCGCGCGCTGGATCGGCTCGCCGTCGAGGCCGACGACGACGTGCGAGAGGCAATGGATGCACTTGCCCACCCACGCCGCCTGACCCCGGATCTCGGTGCGCTCGAACGTCGCGTCGGTCGCCACGATCTCGAGGATGAGCCGCCGCCGCGCCGCCTTCACGGCGCTCGATCGTAGCCCCACGGCGCTGCGCCCGCACGCGGTTCGCGAAAGGCCAGGAGGTGGGCTATGGAGCCCCGGAGCCGGCGCGCGCCCGCGGCGGCAGGCGGCCGCGGCGCGCTCGTCGATCACGCGCTCCGTCACGCTCCGTGACCCGCGCGGGGGAGAAGCCATGAAATCGAAGACCGATTATTTCTACTTCGAGACGAAGGCCAGGCGCGAGCTCATCAACGTCACCGAGCGCGTCGCGGCCGTCGTCACCGCCAGCGGCATCCGGGAGGGCATGGTCCTCGTGAGCGCCATGCACATCACCGCCGGCGTGTTCGTGAACGACCACGAGCCGGGCCTCTGGGAGGACATCTGGGCGTGGCTCCAGCAGCTCGCCCCCGAGGGGCCCGACTACAAGCACCACAGGACCGGCGAGGACAACGGCGACGCTCACCTCAAATCGATCCTCGTGCACCACCAGGTGATCGTGCCCATCACCGCGGGGAAGCTCGATCTCGGGCCCTGGCAGCAGATCTTCTACGCGGAGTTCGATGGCGGCCGGCGCAAGCGCGTCGTCGTGAAGGCGATGGGAGAGTGACGCCGCCAGCCGACGCGCGGGCTCCGCGGGCGACAGGGTCGAGGGGGCTCGTCTCCCTAGCCGCCCGCGTGCGCCGCGGGTGGCGGCGCGTGGGGCCTCGCGGCGCCGTACTCCCTCGCACCGCGCTGCATGAGCGAGGCGATCGCGCCGAGCGCGTCGGTCCAGGCCTCCTGGTGCGCCGGGGACCAGTCCGCGGCCGCGACCTCGGCCATCGCGGAGATCAACGCGTCGGCGACCCAGGGGTACATCGCGTCCGTGACGCCGTAGTCGACGTGCTTTGCCCCCATCGCCATGAGCTTCTCCTCGAGCCACGACGCGTCCTCCAGCCGGTCGATGACCGCGGCGAGCGCCTCCGTGAGCATCTTCTCTTGCTGCTCCTGGCTATTGCGCCCGAAGAGCGGCTTCACCTGCGGATACCGAGAGAACAGGATCCCGTAGAAACGGTGCGTGAGGTTGGGCGCCCTCTCGATCACGAGCTCGAAGCTCTCCCGCAGCAAGCCAACATTCAATCCCATGAAAACCTCCCGGCCGGGCGCTGTGCCCGTGATAGCCGTCGTCGGCGGTCGATTCGCCCGTCGGCGCGCGCTGGCCGAAAGCGTTCGCACGGGCCGTGCCAGGGGCGTTTCTCCGGGGATCGCGTCGTTCCTCGCCGGGTCGGCGCGCCCGGCGACCGGCGGCGGTTTCCCACGGGAAACCTGGCCGCCTTCCGAGGGCGGCCGCTCCGGGGGCGCCCACCCGCGCGCCGCCCCGACGCGCGCCTTGCTCCGCTGCACCCCACGGTGTTTCCTGCCAGTGTCTCCGACAGGAAACCTCCGTCGCCTCCGTCTCTCGAGGAACCGCGTGACCCTGCTCGACGCCGTGCTCAGCCTGTCCGAAGCGCCCGCCCGCGACGAGGCGCTGCAGCGGATCCTGCGCGCGCTCGCGCGGGTGACGGCGGCGGACGCGCTCTCGGTGCTCACGGCGGCGGAGGACGGCTCGGTCGGCGTCGCCGCGCAGATCGGGCTGTCGCCGGCCGCCCTGGGGATGAGCTTCCGGCCAGCGGAGCACCCGCGGCTCCGCAGGGCAACGCAGGCGGCCGGGCCGATCCGGTTCCTCGATCCGAGCGAGCCCGACCCCTACAGCGGCTGGCTGCTCGGTAACCCCGGAGAGATCCATCCGATCCACGCCTGCATGGCCGTGCCGCTGCACGTGCAGGGCCGCCTCGCCGGGCTGCTGACGCTGGACGCCTGCGATCCCCACGGCCTCCGCGGCCTGCGCGACGAGGACGCGCGCGTGTTCGCGGGGCTCTGCGCCGGCGCGCTGCGGCTCGACGCCGGCGCCGGGCCGCTCGACGCCGGGCCGGCGTCGAGCGGCCCGGCGCCGGCGAGCCGCCCGGCCGGGATGCAGCGGATCGAGCGCGAGATCGCGGTGCTCGCCCCGCTGTCGGTGCCGGTGCTCGTCACGGGCGAGACGGGCGTGGGGAAAGAGCTCGTCGCCCGCGCGCTGCACGAGCGATCGCCCCGGGCGAGTCGGGCGCTCGTGATCGTCAACTGCGCGGCGATCCCCGCGCAGCTGGTCGAATCGGAGCTCTTCGGCCACAGGAGAGGCGCGTTCACCGGCGCCACGGCCGCGCGCGCTGGCAGGTTCGAGGCGGCGCACGGCGGGACGATCTTCCTCGACGAGATCGGCGAGCTCCCGCTCTCGGCGCAGGCGCAGCTCCTGCGCGCGCTGCAGGAGGGGGAGATCCAGCCCGTGGGCGAGGACCGGGCGCGCCGCGTCGACGCGCGGGTCGTCGCGGCCACGAACCGCGATCTCCGGCGGGAGGTCTCCGAGGGGCGCTTTCGCGCCGATCTGTTCCATCGGCTCTGGGTCTACCCGATCTGCGTGCCGCCCCTGCGCGAGCGGCGCGAGGACATCCCCGCCCTCTGCGAGCGCTTCGCCGCCGAGCTCGCGGCCGAGCTCGGCGCGGGGCGGGTGGACTTCACCGAGCCGGCGCTGGGCGCGCTCGCGCAGGGAGCGTGGCCGGGCAACGTCCGCGAGCTGAAGAACGCCGTGGAGCGCGCCGTGCTTCGCCGGACGATCGCGGAGGGCAAGAGCGCGGCCGGCAGGGCGCTCGTCGTGCGGCGCGAGGATCTCGACGCGATCGACGGCGGCGCGCAGGAGCGCTCGCTCGCCCCGCGGATCGAGCTCCCCGGGGAGCGGCTGCGGCTCGCGGACGCGCCGCTGGGGCAGCCCGTGGAGCTCCTGGCAGAGGCGCTCGAGAGGGCCCGCCGCGACGCGTTCGCCCGAGCGTTCCGGGCGGCAGGCGGCAACGCGGCGACGGCCGGACGGCTGCTCGGGCTGAGCCGATCGTTCGCCTACAAGGAGGCGGTGCGCCTCGGGCTCATCCCTCCGGCCGGGCCGCGCAAGCGCTGAGGAGCCCGAGCGAGACGCCGTCCTCTCGAAGGACGGAGCGCAGCGCCTCCACGGAGGACGACGCTCAGCGCGCCGGCTCGGGGGTGCCGATCCCTTCGAGCGGCACGCGCGCGAGCGCCGTGTAGCGCGCCCCCTTCGGGGTCAGCTCGCTCTGGTAGACGATGATCTCCTCGATCCGCGTCTCGCCGAAGTCGACGTTGCCGACCGCCTGAGCGCAGGCGTCGAGCGCCGGATCGCCGCGCGGATCGCGCGAGCGGGCAAGGGTGAGGTGCGGCTCGAACGGCCGGTCCTCGGGGACGTAGCCCGTCGACATCGAGAGCGTCTGCTCCAGGTCGCGGTGGATCGCGGTGAGGGCGCCGACAGCGCCGCCCACGCCGAGCCAGAGCACGCGCGGGCGACGCCGCGTTCCGAACGCGCCGCCCTTCTCGATGCGCAACGTGAGCGGCCTGTGGAACGCCGCGACGCTCCCGGCAGCAGCGATGACGAGCGGCAGGCGCTCCTCTCCGATCTCGCCCATGAAGGCGAGCGTGATATGCAGCCCAGCAGGCTCCACCCACTTGGCGGACGGAGCCCGCGGCGAGATCTCCCGCAGGAGATCTCCGACCTTGGCGAGGAGCTCGGCTCCCGGATCAACGGCGACGAAGACGCGCACAGCTCACCTACGCTCACCCACGCTCAATTACCACCCACAGACTTCACGCTTGTTCTGCTCCTTGAGCCACCTCCGGAGCGGCTCGAAGTACTCCAGCATGGCGCCCGGATCGGCCGCGGTCTCCCCCGTCACCGCCTGCATCGCCTCCTGCCATGGGCGGCTCGCGCCGAGCGAGAGCATGGCGCGCAGCTTCTCGCCCGCGGCCGCGCTGCCGTGGATCGAGCACGCGTGGAGCGGCCCCGTGTGCCCGGCCGCCTTGCACAGCGCGCGGTGGAACTGGAACTGGTAGACGTGCGCGAGGAAGTAACGCATGTACGGGACGCCCGCCGCGACGTGGAACTTCGCCCCCGGGTCGAAATCGGCCTCGCTGCGCTGCACCGGCGGCGCGATGCCCTGGTACTTCAGCCGCAGCGCCCACCACGCCGCGTTGTAGTCGGCCGGCTTCGTCCTGCCCGAGAAGACATCCCACCGCCACTGGTCGATGAGCTTGCCGAACGGGAGGAACGCGATCTTGTCGAGCGCCTTCTTGAAGAGGAAGTTGATGACCCCCTTCTCGTCCTCGGACACCCTGTCGAGCAGCCCCAGCGACCTCAGGTAGCTCGGCGTCACGGAGAGGGCCAGCGTGTCCCCGATCCCCTCGTGGAAGCCTTCGTTGGCGCCCGACTGGAACAGGATCGGGAGCTTGTAGTACTGGTGGTAATAATAGATGTGCCCGAGCTCATGGTGGATCGTGATGAGATCCTCCTCGCTCGGCTCGATGCACATCTTGAGGCGGAGATCGTCCCGGTCGCCCACGTCCCAGGCGTTCGCGTGGCAGACGACCTCGCGGTCGGCCGGCTTCTTGAGCAGCGATCGCTCCCAGAAGGTCGCCGGCAGCGGGTCGAACCCGAGCGAGGTGAAGAACCGCTCGCCGAGCGAGACCATCTGCTTCCCGTCGAGCTTCTTCGCCTTGATCTTCCGCGTCACGTCGAGCGAGGGCTGGCCCTTGTACGGCTCCATGAGCCCGTAGACGTTCGACCACTCCTGCGCCCACATGTTGCCGAGGAGGTGCGCCGGGATCGGGGACTTCTCGCCGATCCTGTCCTTGCCGTGGATCGCGCGCAGCCTCGCGCGCACATAGCAATGCAGCTCGTCGTAGAGCGGCTTCAGCTTGCCCCAGAGCCGCTCGGTCTCGGCCTCGAACGCATCGGGGGACATGTCGTATCCGGCTCGCCAGAGCGCGCCGACGTCCGGGAGGCCGAGCTCCGCCGCCCCCTTGTTGCCGAGGGCGACGTAACGCTCGAACTTCGGCCGGAGCGGCGGGGCGATCGCGTGCCAGCCCGCCCATGCATCGAGCAGCTCGTCCCAGTCGCGGCTGGTCTTCAGGAGGCTGGAGAGCTCGTCGAGCGCGAGGCACTTCGGCTCGGCCCCGGCGCCCGCGCGCGCAGCGCCTCGGGCTGCGGTCGTCGCCCGCCCTGGCCTGGCCTTCGGGCAGTGCTTGCCCTTGCCGTACAGGCTCGTCATCTCGACCGAGAGCGCGGCGAGCTCGGCGCGCTCCGCCGGGTCGCTCGGCGCCGGAAGGGAGGTCGAGAGCTTGAGGAGCGCCAGCTGGCGGGCGACGTCCGCGGGCAACGCGAGCCCGTCGAAGCGCGCCGCCGCCTTCATCGTGCGGTTCAGGTACTCCATGCTCGCCTCCTCGGCGGAGGCGGCGAGCGCGTCGGTATCGTCCGTGAGGTAGGTCTGGTTGACCCAGGACGCGCGCGCGGACTGGATCCGCAGCCTGCGCAGCTCCCGGTCGACGGCGGCCACGAAGGCCTGCGCCTCGGCCGGGCCGGGCGGCGCCGCCTGCGGGGGGGCGGCCTCCGGCCGGGCCGCCGCGGGCGCCGGGGTCGCGGGCGCCTCTTCACCCTGGCGCGGCGGCGCTGGCGCCGCCGTCGGCGGAGCGGCGCCGCTGCACGCCGCGCCCAGCCCGAGCGCGACGAGCATCAGCGGACGCGCGATGGCCGTCCGGGCGAGGGCAAAGCGGACCACGGGCCCTTCATACACGCCGGACCGTGCCGAGGGAACCAGGAGCGACGTGCGATCGTCGGGGCGCGGCCCCGCCGCGCCGCCCCTCCGGATTCACCCGCACCCCCCGCGAGTCACCCGCACCGTCCGCGATTCACCCGTACCGTCCGCGATTCGCACGGGTCGGCGCGACCTGGACGAACCGCCCCGCGGTGACGGCTGCCATGCGGCGGTGAACTGCCGTTACAATGCTCACCCACCATGAGGAATGCCCTTGCGCCCAGGCCCACGCTCTCGGCGGTCCTCGGCCTCGCCGCCGCCGCCCGCCCGGCGCCCCGCTCGCCCGCAGGACGGACGAGCGGCCGCCGCCCGACGGCCCGGAGCAGCCGCTCCGGGTTGCCTCGTAGAGCGCGGCGGCGAAGCGCTGCGACGAGCTGCGACCTCGAGGTGAGGTGCAGACGGATGCCCCACCCCGAGGCGCGAGCCACGACCTCCTGCGCACCGAGCGACGGCCATGAGTGAGCTCGAAAATTTCTCGTTCGTGATCCCCGGCGAGCTCGCCGGCATGGCCTATCCCCACGCGCCCCAGGCGGTCGAGGAGCTCGCGGAGCTCGGCTTCCGCGGCCTGGTGTCGCTCTCGCGTCGGGCGCCACCGCCTGCGGCGGTGGGCCCGCTCATCCACCTGCATTGCCCGCTCGCCGACTTCACGCGCATCCCGAGCGTGGACCTCCTCCGCGCCGTGGCGTTCCTCGGCCGGGCGCCGCGGCCGATCGCCGTTCACGGGGAGGGCGGCGTCGGGCGCACCGGGGTCGTGCTGGCGTGCCGCCTCGTGTCGCTGGGCAGGTCGGCGGCCGAGGCCATCGCCGAGGTGCGGCGCGTGCGGCCAGGCTCCATCGACGACCCCGAGCTCGAGGCGTCGGTCGCGGAGTTCGAGCTGTTCTACCGGAGCGCGCACGAGCAGGCGACGCCGGCCCCCTTCAACTTCGCGCCCGCGTCGCCGCTCGACCGGATCGTCCACGGCGCGGAGCGGCCCGGCTTCGGGATGGCGAACTGGTCGGCTTCCGGGATCCGCTCGTCCGTGGTCGCGCCGCCGAGCTCGGCAGCTCACCCGGATCCGAGCGACGCGCCCGTCGAGGCGTGGCTCGCCTTCATGGCGCGGCACGGGATACGCGAGGTGCTCTGCCTGCTCGACGAGGGAGAGCTGGCGCTCCACCGGATCCCGCTGCTCGGCCGCTACCAGCGCGAGTTCCTCCGGGTGACGCACGTGCCGCTCGACGGAGGCGCGCTCCCCTCGCCCGACGCGCTGGAGCGCGCGCTCGACGCGCTCAGGCGCGCCGAGTCCAGCGGCGCGCCCGCCGTCGTGCACTGCGCGTCCGGCGCGGGCCGCGCGGGCGTCGTGCTGGCAGCGTGGCTGCGCGCCCGGCACGGCCTCTCCCCCGAGGCGGCGATCGGCGCGGTCCGGGATCACGCGCGGCACTTCGGCGCGCACCGCGACCCGCTGAAGGCAGGGCCGGCGGCGCGGGATCTCATCGCGGGCGTGCCGGCGCTCGCGTGAGCGCGCCGCTCGCGTGAGCGCGCGGGCCGGCGCCGGCCCGCGGCCGGGCGGCGTCGAGCGTCACCTGCCGGCGCTTCGCCCGGGCCTCGCGCGCCGGTGCTCGCGGTACAGGCGCAGGGCGAACGCGCCGGCCGGCTCGGCGCGGAGCCCTTCGACGAGCGCGCGGAGCTCGGACGGCAGCTCGGAGGGCGGCGGGAGCGGCGACGGGTGGTGCTCGGGCACGAGCAGCGGCGCGGCGAGCGCGGCGAAGGTGAGATCGGCGGCCGAGAAGCGGTCGCCGACGAGGAACGGGCGCCCATCGCGCAGGCGTTCGTTCACCGCGTCGAAGACCGCGCGGAGCTTGCCTCGCGAGCGCTCGGCGGCGGCGGCGTCGATGCGCATGACGCGCTTCATGACCGCCCGCGCGACCGGGTAGTAAGCGCGGAACGTGCCGCGCCCGAACCACCAGGGCGGCGCCGCGCCGGCGCCTTCGAGCCCACGGAACGACCCGCCCATCAGGGCGAACGCGCCCTCCTGGTCGGGCAGGAGGTGAAAGTACGCGACGCGGCGGGTCGCGGGGCCGAGGTCGACATCGAAGCGCTGCTCGAGCGCCTCGACCTCGGCGCGGCCCGCGTCGGGCTCGCGGGAACCTTGGAAGAAGAGCGCGCGCTCCGGCGGCACGAGCGTGTCGGCGTAGCGCAGGATGTCGGTCGAGTCACCGAGCACGCCCGCCGGCGAGACGAGCACCGGGACGGAGCGGCGCCCGCCGGCCCTCAGCGACGGGAGCGCGTGGGCGAGCGGGAGGTAGGCGTCCTCCCGGTACCGCGCGCCGGCGCGATCGAGCGCCCACCGCGCCTTCTCGCAGAAGTGGCTCCAGGGAATGGTGATGAGGCGGAGGGGCGCGCCCGCGCCAGGATCAGCCATGAGGATCTCCAAGGTCCCTGGACGACCCGGGCGCGACGCGCATCAGCGCCGGATCTCGAAGAGGTGGATGCCGTACGCGGGGAGCTCGACGCCGAGGCCGCGCGACAGATCGACGAGCTCGTCGCCGTCGCGCGGGTGCTCGTTGCCGGTCATGAGGTCGGCGAGCAGGACCTTGCGGCCGGCGATGCCGGCGATGTCGAGCGGGATGCGGCACCCGCTGCGCGACGGGGCGAAGTTGATCACGGCCACGAGGGGCGCCGCGCTCCGGGGCGCGCCGCAGGCCGGGAGCGGCTCCCACCGGTAGGCGACGAACGCGTCGGCGCCCGGCCCGCGCGCGGTGAGCGTGGCGAAGCTCCCGGTGCGCAGGATGGGCCGGCGCACGGCCGCGAGCAGCCGCTCGTGGAAGGCGAGGCAGGCCTGATCGACCGGCTCCTCGGGGGCGCGGGCGAGGTGCAGCGAGGCGCGCACCGTCCGCCCCTCGAGCTGGCCGTGGTGGATGAACCGCATCCCGGGCACCGTCGCCGCGATGAACTCGGCGGCCCGGCGCCGATCCGGGGGGAGCACGGCGGCAATGCGCGGCTCGTCGTGGTGCTCGATGAAGCGGACGCTCCGCCGCTGGTAGTCGGGCGTCGCCGCGAGGTGGCCGCGGACCGACGACGCGGAGGCGTGGCTCAGCCGATCGTAAAGGCTCTTGTCGAAGGTGTAGTCGAACCCGAGCATCTGCAGGCGCCACTCGAGGTCCCAGAAGGCCTCGGCGATGAAGACGAAGCTCGGGTGGTCGCGGCGGACGGCGTCGATGGCCTCGGCCCAGAACTCGCCGGTGGCCTCGGCCTTTCGCTCCGCTGGCGGGCGCTTGGACCACGTGCGCCGGAAGACGTCGTCGAGCACCAGCATCGCCATGTCGCAGCGGACACCGTCGCAGCGCGACGCGACGCTGCGGAGCGCCTCGACGGACGCGGCGCGCGTCGCCGCGAGGCGGTAGTCGAGCTGGGCCGTGTCCGGCCACGGCGGGATGTAGGGATCGCGCCCGCTGAGCGGGGCGCCGTCGTCGCCGGCGACGAAGAACTCGGGCTTCTCCTTCACCCAGTGGTGATCGCGCGCGACGTGGTTGGGCACGAAGTCGAGGATGACCCCGATGCCCCGCGCCGCGAGGCGCCGGCGCAGATCCGCGAGGCCGGCGTCGCCGCCGAACGCGGGGTTCACCTCGTAGCGCGCGACCGCGAACGGGGAGCCAGCCACGTCGGCCTCGGTCCAGTCCGGCAGCACGCGGTCGTACTCGGCGCGCAGGTCGGGATCCGTGAGCGAGCGGCGCGGGCCCTCCTCGCCGAGCGTCCAGACGCCCATCAGGTGCACGTAGTCGACCCCGAGCGCGGCGAGCCGGTCGAGCGCCGCGTCGGGCACGCTGGCGAGCGTCACCCTGGCCTTGGCGGCGCGCGAGAGCTCGTGGAGCCAGACACGCACGAAGATCGCGTACAGCAGGGGGTGCTGGTGGGCAGGGACTAGGGAGCTCATCGATTGGATTGGGGACGGCGGGGCCCGCGAGGGAGTCGCGGACAGCGGGCGTCGGCCGGGGATTGTCTGCGCGCTCGGGTGGTCCCTGCAAGCGCGATCACGATGTGCTGCAGGCGCGGCCGGCCGAGGCCGCGCGCGCAACGTCCAGCACAGAGGCCATCTCGCTCGATCCCGGGCGCTCGCGGCGCGGGCGCCGTCAGGCGCGGCGCGCGCGGCGCTCGCCGCGCCTTCGCGCGAGCGCGGCGGCCGCGCCGAGGGCGACGAGCGGCAGGGCGAGGGGCGTCGCGGCCTCGTCGGGCGAGAGCCGGCAGCCGCAGCCGCCCTGCTTGGGCTCCACCGGCGGCGGCGCCTCGGCCGGCGGCGCGTCGTCGACGGGCGCCTCCGCCTCGGCGGCGCCCTCCGCGGGCGCGCCCTCGGAGGCCTCTTCCTTGGCGGGCTCGTCGCTCTTCTCGGCCTCGGCCTTGTCCGCCTTCTCGTCCTTCTTTTTCTTCTCGCCGCTGAAGACGATCGCGCGGCGATCGATGACGGGGTTGTCGCCCTGCAGGGTGATCTTCTGCTTCGGCCCCATCTGCACGCCGTCGCTCACGCGCTTGATCACGAGCTCGTACTCGCCGGCCTCGAAGCCTCGATCGCGCCGGAGGACGAAGTCGAACTTGGTGATCGCAAAGACCTTGCCGCTGCTGTCGGAGAAGCCGACGTCCATGCTCTCGTTGATCGACTGCTGGTTCTGGAGCGGGATGCGGACGAGGACCGGGGTCTCGGGCGACTTGTCGGTGAGCGCTCGCTCGTAGTGCACCGTCGGCGTGAACGAGAACAGCATCGGGATGTGCCCGAGGTGCGGCATCCCTCCGTAGTTCATCGTCATCTTGAGCTTCCATCGGCCGCTGTCCTCCTTGGGCGAGCGGTCGACGATGGTGACGGTGCCCGCCGCGTGCGCGGCGCTCGCGGGCAGCCACGCCCCGATCAGCGCGAGCGCGGCGGCGACGACGCGCGCGAGGAAGAGGCGGCGCGCCGCGCCGGGCTGGGTCGCTCCGGGGCGGGCGTGAGGACGCTCGGCGCGCGGACGCCGCGCGCCGAGCTGAGACAGGGGACCGGTTCGAGGTCGGGCGGTTCGCATGCGCGGCACGCTACCAGGGATTTCGTGGCAACGAGACGCGGACGAGAGGGCGGGCGGGGCGGACGAGAAGAGGGCTGGCGGCGTGGACGAGAAGATCACCGCCAGCGTGAACGAGACGATGACCGCCAGCGCGCGGGGCTCAGTCCGGGAACCAGAGCAGCGCGTCGGAGGTGGGCTTGTAACAGGCCTGGCGGCCCGCCTCCTCGTTGTCGGTGCAGCTCGCGTTCTCGAGGCAGTCGATGATCTCGTAGCGGCCGGCGGCGTTGTAGATGGTGGTGAACATCGCGCGCTGGGCCCCCTCGAGCTTGCTGAACGCGCTCTTGCACGCGGGGACGGGCACCCTCTCGCAGCGGGCCATGCGCGCGCAGCGGGACTCGATGACGGGCGCCGCCGTGGGCTCGTCCGGGTTCAGCTTGACGGCCACCTCGTCGTTGCACTCCAGGATGATCTGGCTCCGGTCCGGCGAGCTCTCGGTGGCGGCCTCCATGCGGCGGGAGAAGCAGCTCGTCATCGCGCGGAGGTACGTGGGCGACGAGGTCGGGTAGGCGGCCTTGCACGCGTTGAGGTGCTCCCAGGATGCACCGGCGCGCTGGAGCTTGGCGAGCGCGGAGCACCACTCGGCCTGGGCCGCGATGACACCGTCGCGATCGGGGAAGCTGGTGGGCCGCTCAGAGCATGCGTTCAGCGCGAGCATCGACGCGGCCACCGCGATCGGCAGGGCCAAGGATCGAAGGGCGGGCATTGGCGGACCCTAGCACGAGAGGTCCGCCGACGCGGAATCTCCGGATGCTCGCCGCCCCTCATGGCCGGTTTGACAGAAGCTCGCAGCGAAGTCGCACGCCGCCGCCGCGGGGGGCGGCGGCGCCGTCGGGGCCGAAGACCACACCGAGGTCCAGCCCGCCCCGGGCCGCGGCGCGGACCTCGATCGCCTCGACGCACAGGGCGCCGCGGCCGCCGGAGAGCAGCGCGGACGCGGGGGCGTCCCCCTCGAACAGCGGCGCCCCGTTCCTCGAGGCTACCCGCAGCGTGGCGGGCAGCTCGGCGATGAACCGGTGCGACGGTCGCGCGCCGCCGCAGCCGCTGGCGCCCATCTCCGCGAGCGACGCGAGGGGCCCGAGCGGCTCGAGCGGACCGACCTGGCCACGGGCGACGTCGATCGGCCCCGCGACCACCTCCCCGGAAGCGACGGAGTATCCGATGAGGGCCACGCCAGGGGCGTCGAGCCGGCGGCCCAGGGTGAGGCGAGCGCCCGGGAGCTCGGGGACTCGCGCGAGCCCGAAGGCCGGGAAGGTGCCCTGCCGCACGGCGACGACGAAGCTGCGCCTCCCGGCGTCGAGGGCGAGCAGCTCGCCGCCCGGCAGCTCGACCGCGGCGGCGATCGCGCCGGCGTGGTCGAACGGCAGGAGCGCCGGGGGCTCGGCGCCCGCGCGCACGCGGAGGCCGCGCCGCCCGTGCGGTCCGCTCGCGTCGAACAGCAGCAGCAGATCCGCGGGCGCCCTGGCGCCGGGCGCGAGCAGCACGGGGACGATGTCGCCGGACGCCGCGCCGAGCGAGCCGTCGCGGAGCGACAGGCGGCGCGGCGCTCCGGCGCGCGCGAACGGCAGGAGCACGCTCGCGGTGAAGGTGCCGTCGCGGAGCGCGCCCAGGGGCGAGGACGGGGCGGTCGACAGCGAGACGACAGGGGGCGCGCCGCCGGTCGGACGGGCCGTCGCGGGCACGCCCCCTGCCGCGAGCGTGCCCCGGGGAGCGCGGCGAGCGGGGAGGCGACCCGAGGGGGGCGGCGCCGGGGCGGCCGACGGCGGCGGGAAGGACGAGGGGTCGTCGTCGAGGCGGCAGGAGACGAGCGGCGGAGGAGCGGCGCGGAGCGCTGGGTTCACCGCAGGAGCGAAGGGCGGCGGCGCGCCGCGCGGCGAGGGCGGAGGGCCGCCCCAGCCGAGGCGGACGAGGCCGTGCTCACCCATCGCGCAGCCGATCGGGGAGCAGGCGAAGGGGGCGCCCTCGTCGAATGGAGGCTCGATCTGGCGTGCGGGCGGGCCCTCGGCCGGGCGCCACGAGCGGCCGCCGTCGGTCGACTCGAAGAAGGCCGGCGGGTCGTCGCCGGTGGCGGCGAGCGCGAACCGCCCGCCGACGACGACGTTCTGGACGCCAGCCGGGAGGGGAAAGACGGTGATGCCGCCGCGCGCGTCGATGCGCAGGCCGGCGATGCGGCCGCCGCGGCGGCGCGAGAGCAGCCGCTCCGCTCGACGGGCGCGCGCGGGAGAGCCCTCCTCCGGCAGCGCGTCGCGGGCGGGCGAGACGTCGTCGGCCTCCTCGGGCAGGTGCAGCCAGCCGCGCACGGCGCCGTCGTCGTCCTCCCAGAAATCGGTGTCGACGAGGCGCGGCGGCGATGCGGCGTCGGCGGACCCCGGGAAGACGCCGCCCGCGAGCGCCGGGAAGGCGCCGCCCGCGAGCGCCGGGTCGCGATCGCGCACGCGGACCACGCGGACGCCCTCGGGCGGGCCCGCAGGACGTTCGCGCCCGCGCGCGGGGGGGCCGGGAGGCGATCTCCGCGGCGCGCCGTCCTCCTCTTCGCCCTCGGAGGTCCGGCGCCCTTCCTCCTCGTCCTCCTCGGAGGGCCGCGGCCGCGGCCCCTCCGGCGCCTCCAGCACGAGCGCGGTGACGGTCCCGCGCTCGCCGACGATCCAGCGGTAGAGGCGGTCGGCGTCCTCGCCCTCGATCCGGCGCTCGACCCAGCGGCCGCCGCCGACGCGCACGCACACGCGCGCAACGCCTTCCTCCGCGGGCTCGCGGCTCGCGGCGTCCTCTCGCGGCTCGTCCGGCGAAAGCCGCGCGAAGCGCGAGGGCCATGGCGCCTCGTCGTCCGTCGGGCCGGCGTCTCCCGGGCTCTCCGGAAAGTCGTGGAGCCCAGGGGGGACGCTGCCGCACCGGCCGATGAAGGCGAGGCGACCGCGATCGTCGCCGACGAACGCGCCCTGCGGGCTCGCGATCGGGTCGGGGCCTCGGCCGCGGGGCGGGAACGTGGCCTCCAGCCGCGGCGCGGAGAGCGTCGTCTCGAGCCGGAGCACCTGGGCGGCCTCGTGCGCGCACGCGAGCAAGACGTCGTCGCCCGACCGGAACGGCTGGCAGCGCGCATAGCTCGGGTCGAGGCTCTCGATCGCCGCCTCCGCGAGGGGCTGGGCGGTCGCCCCCGCGAGCACGGCGAGGCCGCCGTCGCGAGCGACGAGCAACCGGCCGCCAGGGAGGAGAGCGCCGGTGGCCGCGGCCAGCGCGAGCCCTGCCGGGGCGAGCGCGCGGACCGAGGAGGCGCCGAGCGTAGGGTCCCGCGCAGGCGGGAGAGAGAGCGAGGCGCTCGGCCCGGCCCGCGGCGGAGGGGGCACCGCGGGTACGAGGCCGGCGGCGCTCACGTGGAGCGTGGCGCCGCCCAGCGGACCCAGGAGCGCGACCGCTCTGCCGCCGTCCTGCTCCTCGAGGAGCGACGTGGCGAGCCCGCGCGTCTCGAGCACGTCGATCCAGGTGGCGCCCCCGTCCAGGGTGACCGAGGCGCGGCCGAACAGGTCGAGGCGCGCCGCGCGGCGCGCGTCGACGGCCACCGCGTCGACCACGCCCGCGGCGCCGAAGCGGCGAACGGCGAGCGTGGAGGGATCGATCTCGAGGAGCCCCCGATCGCTGCGCAGGAGGATCGCGTCGAGGTACGGCCGCGCGCCGCCGGGAGCGCCGACGTCGGCGATGGGCGCGAGCTCGCCGAGGAAGTCGGCGGCGCGGTAGACGCGGCCCTCGGACCACAGGAGGAACCCGCCCCCGAGGCGCGCCGGGATCGACCGGAACCCGCGGAGCAGCTCGGCCGCGGGGGCATCGGCGAGCACGACGCCCCCATCGACGCGAACGCGGCGCCCTTCGAAGAGCGCGGGCTCCGGGCGGGGCGCGGGCACGCGTTCGTCGGCCCCGGCGGCGGCGTCGAGGAGGACGCCGATGTCCTCGGTGAGGACGTAGCGCGCAGGAGAGAGCGGGAGCGGGTCGGCGAGCGCGGCGGCCCGCGGCTGCGCGGGCCGCGGGGAGCGCTCCGGGGCGGCGCTGCACGCGGCGAGGGAGAGCGCGAGGAGCACGCCTGCGCGGGAAGGCATCGCGGCGGCGCTCACGCGGCGCATTCTAGACCATCTGGAAATCCGCCGCAGCGTGCTGCTGGATGGGCAGACGGGCAGACGGTGCGCCGCGAACGCCGCGCGATCCGCGGCGCACCGCGCGATCCGGGGCCGCGCTCCGCGGTCGAGAGGTCCGCGAGCGCGCGCTCGGCTCAGCGCACGCCCACGACCGCCTTGCACTGCACCGGCTGCCGGCTCTCCTGGCCGTACAGGACGAGCGCGAGCGTGCCGCCGCCGGCGCCCTGCGCCGGCTCGCTCCGCCGCGCCGCCGCGGGGCTCGGCCCGCCGCGCCCGCGCCGCTCCACGAGCCCGCCGCGCGCGCCGAGCGTCGCCGCGGGCGTCGGCCCCGCGAAGCGCGCGATGAGCTTCTTCACGACGCCGGGCGGCTCGTAGAAGCCGAGGCCGCCCTCGTAGCGCTCGTCGCGCACGACGAGCTCCACGGCGTCGAGGCACGCGCGCTCGCGCGACCACCGGATCACCGCGACGCCGGCCGTCCCGGCCGCGGTGATCCCCGGCAGCGCGCCGGGCGCGAGGCCGATCTCCGTATCGAACGACAGGACCACGCGCGCCTCTCCGCCGCGCGGCGCGCAGGCGGGGTCCCCGCCCGCGCCGAGCGCGCCGAGCGGGGCGAGGGCTTCCTCGGGCCCCAGGGCGCCGAGCACGGGGTCGACCACCGAGAGCACCGCGCCGCCGTCTCCTGCCACCGCCACGAAGACGGGCGCGCCCGCGCGAGCGCCTGCGCCGAAGGCGAAGCGCGCCCGCTGCGCCGCCGTCGCGCGCGCGGTGCGCTGCACGTGGAGCTCCCGGATCGCCGGAGGCGGCCCGCCGCCCGCGGGCCGCGCGAGAGGAGCCTCGCCGCGCGCGCCGCGGAAGTCGACCGAGCTCACCACGAGGCCGTCGTGCTGCGTGCTCAGGATCACCGCGCGATCGCCGAGATCGACGCCGATCGCGGGCTGGGGGGCGCAGCCGCCGACCGGCCGCGTGACGCGCGCGGCGTCCAGCAGGCCGGCGAGGCACGCCTCCGCCGGGCCGGTCGCGACCGGGGCCACGCGACCGTCGCGATCGATGACGAGCCCGATCGGCGCCTCGTAGGGCCGGTACGCGAGCTGGAGCAGCCCGGCGCTCGCGAGCGGAACGGTGGCGCGGTGGATCTCGGCGCGCAGGTCGAGCGGCGCGATCCACGCGAGCTCCGCGTCGGCAAAGGAGGGGCCCGGCAGGCCGCCGCTGCCCGACTGGCCAACGCTGCCCGACTGGCCAACGCTGCCCGTCAGGCCAACGTTGAACGACGGCAGCGTCAGCATCCCGAGGGTGCCGAGCCGCAGCGTGCCCGCCATGCGCGAGGGCGGCGCGGCGACGGCGCCGAACCCGGACGACTCCGGCACACGCGCGGCGTCGAGCGGCCCCGCGAAGCTGCAGGCGAGCCGCGCGAGGGGCGGCGGCGCCGGAGGCCGCGCCGTCCTGTCGCGATCCGGCGCGGGCCGCGCAGGGAGCGGCTCCGCCAGGGCCGCGCCGGGCGGCGACGCGGCGCGGCCTACGGCGCCGCCGCCGCCGCCGGAGCGCGGGGCCGACGCCCACCCGAGCCGGAGGAACGTGCCGAGGCTGCAGCCCACCGCCGAGCAGGCGTTGAGGCGCGCGGCCCCGCCGCCCGGCGGCGGCGCGACGGGCGCCCACCGCTGCCCTCGATCGATCGTCTCGAAGAGCCCGCCGTCCTCGGTCTCGGCGAGCGCGAAGGGGCCCGACGCCGCGATCGAGCGCGCGCGCGCCGGCACGGCGTGGCGGCGCAGCCGGCCGGCGGGGTCGATCGTGATCGGCGCGGGATCGGCCGCGTAGCCGTGCACGGGGAGCCAGCCCTCGATGGCGCCGTCCGCGCGCGCGGCGAGCGCGCGCGAGAGCAGCTCCGCCCGCTCCTCGCCATACGGAGGCCAGAGGAGCGGCGGCTCGCCCCGCGCGAGCCGCACGACGCGCAGCGCGCCGCGCACCTCGACGCGCTCGCCGTCCGGCAGGAACGTGCCGGGGCGCGCGATGAGCGCGACCGCGCCCCCGCCGCGGCGCGGGATCCAGGCGAGGACGTCGCTCGCGTCCGCCGCGTCGAGGCGGTGCTCGACCCAGTCCCCCGGCCCGCGCCGCACGCAGAACACCGCGCTCTGTTGCGTCGCGTCGCCGCCGAGCGCCCCTTGAGAGAGCGCGCGGAGATCGATCCGCGGCCTCGGCCGCCCCTCGCATGGCCCCACGTAACCGAGCGCCTCGCCGTCGACGCCGACGAAGCGATCGGTCTCCCGCGCCGGCTCGGGCAGGAGCTCGAACGAGCGCTCGACGCGGAGCGCGCGCGCGTCGCTGGAGAGGTCGACGACGCTCGCGCGCTCCGGGCCGGCGCAGACCGCGAGCAGCGCGTCGCTCGCGCGGAACGGCGCGCACTCGCCGCTGCCGGGCGGGAGTGGCGCGACGGACGAGGCGCGGCCGGTGGCGAGGTCGACGCGGCCGATGAGTCCGTCCACGGCGAGCGCGGCCCCGCCGTCGGCGAGCGGCAGGCCCGAGGCGACGGCGTCCGCGAGCTGCTCGAAGGGCGCGCGGCCGAGCCACCCGGGATCGACGCCGGCCGCCGGCGGCGCGCGCCGCGCGCGGGGCTCGCCGAGGCGACCGCTCGGCTCGACGGCGCGCTCGAGGCCGAAGGCCAGCGAGGCGACGATCTCCTCGCCGCGGACGTCGAGCGCGATCGCATCGCCGAGCTCCGCCGTCACGTCGCGGTACGAAGCGCCCGCGTCCAGCGTGAGGAGCGCGCGCCCGAAGACCGTCAGGACGAGCGCGCGGCGCTCGCTGGCCGCCGCGGCCGCGACGAGGGACGGCGAGCCGAGCGGCCGCAGCGCGCCGCTCGCGCCCTGGACGACGAAGCTCCCGGCCGCGGTGAGCAGCCCGATGCCGTCGAGCCATGGGAACGCGCTGGCGACGTCGCCCGGCAGGGTCGCGAGCTTGCGGAGCTCCCCGCCGAAGCTCTCGGCGGCGTAGATGTCGCCGCCGCTCCAGAACAGGTAGCGCGCGGCGCCGACGGCGCGCGCGCCGGGCCGGGCCCACGCGGGGAACGCCGCGCCGCCGGCGAGCACCACGCGGTCCGCGCCCAGCGGCTCGAGCCGATCGAGGCCGTGCAGCTCGGCGCGCTGGCCGTTGACGATCGCCCTGTCGACCTCCCGGCCGTCGATGACCACGCGCTCGACCAGGCCGAGGTAGGGCTGCGCGACGTACCGGGCCGGGCCGAGCGCGACGGTCGAGGTGGCGCGGGGAGGCGGTTCGAGCGCGCCGGGCGGCGCGGCCGCCGGCTCGGCCGCGCCGCACGCCGCGAGCGCGAGCGCGGCGAGGAGAGGAGCCACGACGTCTTCGGCGTTCATGCGGGTGCGGGCCTCGGCGGGCGCGAGTGGTGCCGCTCTGCGCGGCGCCGAGCGCGATGCTACCCGCGAAACGTGTCGGCCTTGAGGTTGTACCGCCTCATCCAGCGGTGCACCTGCACGCGATCCCTCCCCAGCACGCGCGCCACGGCGGCGACGTTCCCCTGGTGCCTCGCCAGGAGATCCCGAAGCACGCTCTCCTCCGGGGTGGTCCTCGGCGGCAGCGGCCCGCCCGGCGTGGACGCTCCGTCCTCCGCGGGCTCCTCGTCGTACTGCGGGTAGACCGTGGCGCGGGAATCCTCCACGAGCGGGCTCGCGAGGGCAGCGCCCCGGGCCCCGTACGTCTTCATCCGCTCGCGGATGCTGTCGCTGAGATCCTGGATGCCGAACTCGGCGCCGCGATCCGCGGCGGCCCAGCGCTTCAGGAGCGCCTCGAGCTCCCGCACATTGTAGGGGAAATCGTGGTGGAGCAGGGCCGTCATGGAGACCATGCTGGGCCGGATCTCGGACCGGCCGTGGCGCGCCGCGAGCGCGGTGCAGAGCAAGAACATGTCTTCCTTGCGTTCGCGGAGGGGGGGCAGGGTCACGCTGTGCTCGTTCAGGCGACCGAACAGATCGGCGCGGAAGGCGCCCGTCTGCTGGAGCTTGTCGAGATCGCGGTGCGTGGCGGCGACGATCCGCACGTCGATCCGCTCGGCCTGCGTCCCGCCGAGCGGCGTGAACTCCTTCGACTGGATCACCCGGAGGAGCTTCGCCTGGGCTTCCGCCGGCATGTCCCCGATCTCGTCGAGGAAGAGCGTGCCCTCGTGGGCCGCGCGGAGGATGCCCGCCCTGTCGCGGTCGGCGCCCGAGAACGCGCCGCGCCGGTGCCCGAAGAGCTCCCCCTCGACGAGGGCGGCGGGGATGGCGGCGCAGTTGACGGCCAGGAACGGGCCGCGCCGGCCGCTCCAGTCGTGGAGCTGCTGGGCGAAGATCTCCTTTCCCGTCCCGCTCTCACCGCGAATCAGCACCGAGAGCTCGCTGCGCGCGATCTCGTACAGGCTGCGGGCGAGGGTCCGGGTCTGGTAGCCGCCCACGATCCGCCCCATCGAGAAGCTCGGCGGCCCCTCCTGCGAGCCCGGCGGCTCGACGTAGGCCCCGTCGATGCGGTAGCGGGCGTAGCTCTCGACGTCGCGCTCGACGAACTTGAAGATGGCGTCGCCGACCCGGACCTGGTCGAGGTGCGCGATGGGCGCCTCCGTGACGAACTCGCCGTTGCAGAGCGTGCCGTTGCGGCCGCCGAGGTCGGTCAGCCGCCAGACGCCGCCCCGCCGCTCGATCCGAGCATGATGGCGCGAAGCGCTCCGCGTCGGCACGGACACATCCGCGGTCGGATCGCGGCCGAGGACCGAGCCTTGCTCGAGCACGGGGTACGCAGGACGGAATTGCTCGTAGTTGTCGGCGTAGAGCAACACGAGCCCCGCCCCGGCGCTGGTCTGCCGAGAGAACGGAGCACGAAATTGCATTGACGCTGTACTATCGATGTCCTTCGACCGTTCTGTCCCGTCGCCGTGCATTGGGAATGGTGATGGTACCAACCTATCCGTCCGCCGGGCGCATCATTCGTCCGAGCCGATCGTGCTTGCGGAGGGGTCTTCGGAGCGGCTGACCCACATCCACGCCGCGCCTCAGCCGTCCTCGGGCCGCGCGCCCACGGAGCACACGAGGCGCTGCGTCGTCGCCTGCGCTCGCAGCGCGCCTTGTCCTGCGCCGGCGCCGGCGCCGCTCCCCTGCCCCCGCGCGGCCGTCCACCGCGCGATCAGCGCCGCGCCCTCCGCGCGCTCACCGCGCCGCCTCGAGTCGGAGGCCGCGAGGTGCAGCGCTTCGAGGCAGACGCGCTCGCGCCCCCAGCGCACCTGCGCGAGGCCCTGGTTCCCGAGCGCGATCGCGGGCAGCGCCCTCCGATCGAGGCGCAGCGCGCGCTCCGGATCGAGCGCCACGAGCGCGCGCCACGCGCCCCTCTGGGCGCGGCAGCGCGCGTCGCTGGCGGCGGTCAGCGTCGCCCAGGGCGCGAGCGCGACCACCTCGCCCGCGGTCCCCCCCATGCGGTCCAGCACCGCCGCGCCCGCGATCTCGAGGGCCGAGCCGTCGAGCACCAGCACGCCGGCCTCCCCATCGTCGCGCCACGCGAGGGTCATCGGCCGGCCCCGGAGCTCCTCGCGGTCGAGCGCCACGAGGCGCGCAGGCCGCCGGGGCTCCGGCGTGTGCTCCTCGACGGCCACGCGGCGCCGGAGCTCGCCGAGCACGAGCGCGCGGCCAGGACCGAGCAGGAGACCCGGGGCCCGCCCCGGCGCGGTGTCCGCGTAACCTCGGCGTGGCTCGAACGCCGGGAGCGCCCGCGCGCCCTGCGGGCCGAGCAGCAGCTCGCCCGCCTCGGCGAGGACGAGCAGCCCGACCTCGCCGCTCGCAGCGAGCAGCGGCATCGACGCGCTGCGCTTCCCGCCGTGCCCGCCGCTCGGCGCGAGCTCGGTCGCGTTCAGCCGGAGCGCCTCGCCGCGCAGATCGAAGGGCGGGAGGTAGAGCACGCTGTGCGTCCGGACCGCCGCGACCTTCGGCCCTCCCTTTCCCGGCGCCGCGCCGCCCTTGCCCGACGCCGCGCCGTTGGGCGGCGCCTCCTCCGGCGCGGCCTCCTCGGCGGGCAGCGCCTCCTCGGCCGGCCGCGCGGCGCGCCCAGGCGCCGGCGCGTCGGCGACGACCTCGAGCGTCTCGCCATACGACGTCGGCACGGTCCATCGCTCCGAGCCAGCCTCGGGCGCGGCGCGCGGGCGCAGCGCCGGCAGCTCGATCGGCGCACAGGAGAGCGACGGCAGCGCCTCCGGCGGCTCGTCGATCCGGCCGACGCCGCCCGCGCAAGCCGCCGCGTCCGCCCCGCCGGCGCCCGCGCGGCTGGCCTCCGCCGCCCCGGCGGCGCCCGCGCGGCTGGCCTCCGCCGCCCCGCAGCTGGGACCCGGCGCGGCGGCGATGGCCGGCGGCGGATCGCCCGCGCCCCAGCCGAGCCGCACCACGCCGCTCAACGCACAGCCGAGCGCGGAGCACCCGCCCTGGAACAACGGCGGCGGCACCGGCGAGCGCCCGGCGGCGCGCCACGTGCGGCCGTGATCGAGCGTCTCGTAGAGCTCCGTGCCGGCCGTGACGAGCACGCCGTGGTCGCCGGTCACCACCATCCCCGCCGGATCCGGCGGCAGGGCGTGCGGCGAGACCGTCCCGTCGTCCGCGATCGTGACGCCCAGGCTCCCCTGCCCGACGGGATCGGGCCACTCGACCGACGACAGCCACCCGTCGACCCCGCCGTCCTCGCGCGCGCGGAAGCGCCTGTCGACGAGCGCCCGTGTCCCGTCGCGCAGGGGCGGCGTCCAGTACCAGCCGGGGAGGTGCCCGCGGAGCTGCACGACCCGCGCGCCCCCCTCGTCGCGGCCCCGCGGCGCCCCGGCGGGCGCTGGCAGCCGCGCGTCGCGCTCGCCCCTCAGCAGCGCGATCGCGCTCCCGTCCCGGCGCGGCGCCCAGCCGACCAGCGTCTGCGACTCGCCGAGCTCGACCGCATGCTCGACCCAGTCGTCCGGACCGCGCCGCACGCAGATCCTCGGGTGGATCACGACCTCGCCGTAGCGGCGATCTCGCTCCTCGTCGCTGGCGACCCGCGGCGACGCCGCGCAGCCGCCGACGTAGCCGAGCGCGCCGCCGTCATCGGCCACGAAGAACCCGTCGTCGCTGAAGGCGCGCTCCATCCGCGGCGCCTCGCCGCGCTCGGAGCGCAGGACGTAGCTGCCGTAGCCGTCGTAATCGTCCCACACGCAGAGGAAGAGCGGCCCGTCCTTCGCCGGCACCGGCGCGCAGCCCAGCCCGTCCGGGAGCCAGCCGGAGAACCGCTCGCGCACCGCGCCCGTGCTCACGTCGATCCGCGCGACGCCGCCCTCGAACACCCCGAGCGCGGTCCCGTCGGGCAAGAGCGCGCCCGCGGAGATGGCCGCCGCGAGCGGCGCGAGATCGTCGAGGACGGGGGCGTCGCGGGAGGCGGCCTGGGCGCCTGCGAAGAGCAGCTGGAACGACCCGCTCGGCTGCCAGATCGCGCGGGGATCGCCGTCGGGCCGGCCGAGCGAGCCGTCCGGGAGGACGGCCACGCGCCCGAGCGCCGTGTCGAGCGAGAGCGCGTCCGGGGCGACGCTCAGGGCGCGCACGGCGAGCCCGAGCCGCTGGCCGACGTCGATCCACGTCCTGCCGCCGTCCGCCGTCGTCGCGGCGCGGCCGAAGACGTCGAGGCGCGCCGCGCGCGCGGCGTCCAGCGCGGCCAGATCGTGGATGGCCGGCATGTCGAGCGCCCGGCCCCGATCCTCGCCCGGCAGGAGCTCCCGCGGCCCCTGCTCCGTGAAGACCACGACGCCTCGCAGGCCGTTGCGGGCGCCCCGCACCGCGCCGCCGCCGCCGAGCGCCACCTCCGCGAGCGGCCCCGTGAAGCCGCGCGAGCGGAACGCCCTGCGCCGGGTCCAGTGCAGGAAGCCCCCGCCGAGGTGGGGCGCGATCGCGAGCGATCCGACGACCGGCTCGCCGGACGCCCACAGATCGGCCTCCCACGCCGCCGCAGCGACGCGCCCGTCTCCGCCGAGCTCGATCCGCGCGCCCTCCGTGACGACGCGCGCCGCGACGGCCGCGGCCGGTCCGTCGTGCGTTGCCCGGAACACGCCCTCGGAGAGCGCCTGGAAATAGCGCGCCCCCGCCGGGGCAGCGCCGGCGGAGCCGGTCGCGCCCGACGCACGCGCGGCCCGAGCAGCCCCCGCGCCGCTCGCCGGGCTCGGCTCGGGCGCACGCGCGCAGGCGGCCGCGAGGAGAGCCGAGATCAGACCGAGCGAGCGCACCAGCATCCGGGGAAAGCACGACGGTATCCGTTGTCGCGCCCCCGTCCAGCGTCGATCCACGTCCTCGCCCCCCCACGCCGTCACCCCCGGCGGCCGCGCCCGTCGTCCCCGGCTCCCGCGCTCCTCGCCCTCGGCGCCCGCGCTCCTTCGCGCAGCGGCGTCGTAAGCTGCAGCCGCGGCGCCCTGCGCCCGCCCGGAAAGCCTGTGCACTCCCCTCCCCGCCTCCGACGACCCACCCGCGACGAGCTCCTCGCCGCCGCCGGCAAGACGGTGCCGGACGTCATCGCCCCGGACCTCGACGTCCTCTTCTGCGGCATCAACCCGGGCCTCTACACCGCCGCCGTCGGGCACAACTTCGCCCGCCCCGGCAACCGGTTCTGGCCGGCGCTGCACGCCGGCGGATTCACCGATCGCGTGCTCTCCCCGTCCGAGGAGCGCGAGCTGCTCGATCTGGGGGTTGGGATCACCAACGTGGTCGAGCGCGCGACCGCGTCGGCGGACGAGCTGTCCGCCGAGGAGCTCGCCGCGGGCGGGCGGCGGCTCGAGACCACGGTGCGACGCTACCGCCCTCGCTTCCTCGCCGTGCTCGGGATTGGCGCCTATCGAGGCGCCTTCGGCAGGCCGCGCGCCGTGCCCGGCCCCCAGACAGAGACGCTCGGCGCAACGCGGCTCTGGGTGCTGCCGAACCCCAGCGGGCTCAACGCCAGCTACCAGCCGGACAGGCTCGCGGCGATGTTCCGCGCCCTCCACGAGGCGGTCACGTCGACCCGGGCCACGCGGTGAGCGGCGAACGCGCGCCGACGCCGATCCCCTGAGACGAAGGCCCAGCCCACCGCCGCCGCCCCGCGCGACATTCGTCCTGCGCCGACTCGGCTCTTCCGCTTCAGGCCAGCTCAGCGGCGGCCACGGAGGACACAGGCGGTCTCCCGGCGCGCCTACTCGGGCAGCGCGCTCGCCTCCTCCTGAGGCACCTTCGCGCGCGCGCGGCGGGCCTCTTCCCGGACGGCCGCGAGGCCGGGCGGCCCCCCGGGCGATCGCCCGCCGCGGTTGGTCACCGCGGCGAGCCACGCAAACGGCGAGTCGGGCGCGCTCTGCGCGACGAGGAAGACGGCGCGGGACGCATAACGCGAACAGCCGTCCTCGCACACGGGCAGGACGAGGCGGAGCCCTCCGCCGCCACCTCGGCCCACGAGGGGCGCCACGCGGAGCTCCGACGGAGGCGGCGACAGCACGGCCATCATCGCGCGCGCCATCAGATCGACGAACGTCCCGCCGGACATCGCAGGCGGCTCGTAGGTCGGCATCCCCGCGCCGTCCGCCGCGTCGAGCCGGCTCGGCGGGAGCGCGAAGAGCCCCGCTCCGTCGGCCGCAGCCGCCGGCGACGGCAGCAGCGCGCCCACGAGCGCTCCCACGAATGAAGCCAGCTTGAGTCCGAATCGCATACGTGCTCCCTCTGCGGCACGTCCAGCAGGCCCCATGCCAGCCACGCGCTGCCGGCCGCGGCGTCGCGGCGCCGCATCCACGACGGTCCGCTCCGTTCGGCGCGCGTGACGGATCGCCACAGCGTGGCGCGCGGAGCCCGATCCCGCGCGGCCTTGTCGCTGCGCGCTGGAGGTGCCGCGGCGAGCCGGAGATGCCCGCTTCGAGCAGGAGAATGGCCCTCGCCGCGCGCGCGCCGCTTTCGCTTGCCAGAAGGTCCGGGCGCCGTTAACCGTCTTCGTCATGCCCGACCGAAAGCCAGGGCTGAGCCCGCTTCAGGTGAAGTCCTCGGTCCAGCCGGGCGCTCCCCTCCCGTCCGCTCCGTCCGAGCCCGTGGCGAGCATCCTGCTCGTCGACGATCACCGCGCGAACCTCCTCGCCCTCGAGGCCGTGCTCGATCCGCTGCGCCAGCGGCTCGTCACCGCGCAATCCGGCGAGGAGGCGCTGGAGCACCTCCACCGCGAGGAGTTCGCGCTGATCCTCATGGACGTGAAGATGCGCGGAATCGACGGCTTCGAGACGGCCGCCCGCGTGAGGGGGCTCGATCGGGCGAGGCACACGCCGATCATCTTCATCTCGGGGCTGCCGGAGGACGAGGACCGACGGTATCGCGGCTACCGCGAGGGCGCGGTCGACTATGTCGTCAAGCCGTTCAATCCCGACATCCTCCGCGCCAAGGTGGCGGTCTTCGTCGAGCTGCACCGGAGGGCCGAGCAGATCAAGCGGCAGGAGGCCGCGCTCCGCCAGCTGGAGCGCCAGGCGAGCGACGAGGTGTTCCGGCGCATCATGGACACCAGCATGATGGGCCTGCTCTTCAGCGACTACGAAGGGCGCGTCATCGAGGCGAACGACTGCTTCCTCTCGATGATCGGCTACACCCGCGAGGACCTCAAGGCGGGGCTGCTCAGCTGGCAGGAGCTCTCCCCGCCGGAGTACGAGCACGTCCACCACGACGCGATTACCGAGCTGAGCCTCCACGGCGTCACGAGGCAGTTCGAGAAGGAGTACATCCGCAAGGACGGCAAGCGCGTGGCGGTCCTCGTCGGGTCCGCCCGCATCGAGACGCAGCGGCGCAACCTCACCTACGTGCTCGACATCAGCGAGCGCAAGCGCGCCGAGGCCAACGTCAGCCTCCTCGCCGGCGCGGGCGAGATCCTCTCGTCCTCGCTCGACTTCCGCGAGACGCTCGGGCAGCTCGCCCGGCTCGTCGTCCCGCTGCTCGCCGACTGGTGCGCCGTGGACATCCAGGGCCAGGACGGCGCGATCCAGCGCGTCGCCGTCCAGCACACCGACCCGCAGAAGGTGGAGCTCGTCCGCCAGATCGAGCAGAGCTATCCTGTCGATCCCGCGGCGAGCCGCGGTGTGCCGAAGGTGCTCCGGACGGGCGAGGCCGAGTGGGCCTCCGAGATCCCGGACTCCCTGCTCGTCGAGAACGCGCGGGACGAGGAGCACCTCCGGATGGCGCGCGAGCTCGGCCTCCGGTCGTACCTGGTCGTGCCGCTGGCGGCGCGCGGCCGCGTCCTCGGCGCGATCACGCTCGCGCACGCCGAGTCGGGCCGGCACTACACGAAGGTCGACGTGCAGTTCGCCGAGGAGCTCGCCCGGCGCGCCGCCCTCAGCGTCGACAACGCCCTCCTCTTCGAGCGCGAGGTCACCGTGCGCAAGGAGGTCGAGACGCTCGCGGAGGAGCTGAAGCACAGCGAGGCGCAGTTCCGGCTGCTCGCCGAGACGATGCCGCAGCTCGTGTGGACGAACCGCCCGGACGGCCACCACGAGTATTTCAACCGGCGCTGGTACGACTACACGGGGCTCACCGCGGAGGACACCGGCGGCGAGGGCTGGAGCCGGATCATCCACGCCGACGAGCACGAGCGGGCCATCCAGGCCTTCCGGGAGGCGCTCCGCACGGGCGAGCCGTACGAGAGCCAGTGCCGGCTCCGGCGCGCGGACGGCATGTACCGCTGGTTCATCGGCCGGGCGGTCGCCTCGCGCGACGGGTCGGGCCGCATCGTCCGCTGGTTCGGCACGTACACGGACATCGACGATCAGAAGCGCGCCGAGGAGGAGCGGCAGCGGCTCGTCCAGGCGCTGGAGCGCAGCAACAAGGAGCTCGATCAGTTCGCGTACGTCACGAGCCACGACCTCAAGGCGCCGCTCAGGGGCATCGCCAACCTCTCGCAGTGGATCGAGGAGGACCTGAACGACAAGATGACGGCCGAGAGCCGCAAGCAGCTCGATCTGCTGCGCGGGCGCGTCCACCGGCTCGAGAACCTCATCGACGGGATCCTGAGCTACTCGCGGGCGGGCCGCGCCCGCGAGAAGCCCGAGGCGATCGACGTCGGCAAGCTCCTCCGGGAGGTCATCGAGCTGCTCGCGCCCCCGCCGGAGACGCTCGTGGAGATCGCCCCCGACATGCCCGTCCTCGTCACGGAGCGCGCTCCGCTCCAGCAGACGTTCCTGAACCTGATCGGCAACGCGCTGAAGCACGCCGGGGGCACCGATCCGGAGGTCCGGATCAACGCGCGCGACGCCGGGCCGTTCTGGGAGTTCTCGGTCTCCGACAACGGGGCGGGCATCGCGCCCGAGTACCACGACCGCATCTGGGGCATCTTTCAGACGCTGAAGGCGCGCGACAAGGTCGAGGGCACCGGCATCGGCCTGTCGGTCGTACAGAAGATCGTCCAGAGCAAGGGCGGGCGCGCCTGGGTCGAGTCCGCCGTCGGCGCCGGCGCCACCTTCCGGTTCACCTGGCCCAAGATCGAGGCCAGAGAGCCTTCATCCCCCTGATGAGCCCGCATTGAGCGCGGGGCGTGGCGCGCGGCGACACGCCTCGATCGCCGGACAGGCACGGAGCTTGAACGACCTCCTCGGAACACGAGGCGGCTTATCGCGGCCGACCTCGAAAGGAGGGTTCACATGCTGTCGATGTCCAACCTGCCCAGGCTCTGCCTGGGCGCGCTTGCGCTCTCGCTGTTCACCGCGTGCGCCGCGGCACCACCCCCGGAGCAGGCTCGGCCTGAGCCGAGGTTACCCAACCCGGGCGCGGATGGAGTCTACAAGGTCGAATGGCCCGATCTCAGGGAAGGCGAAGATCGGTTCATCGGCCTCACCCTCGGGGCCGACATCGCCGACGTCTGCCGCCTGCCCAAGACGAGCTTCGCCTTCGACTCCGCCGAGCCGCTCCCGCAGGATCACGTGGAGCTCCGGGCGCTCGTCGACTGCCTGCTCTCATCGAGCCTCCAGGGCGCGAGGATAGAGCTCGTCGGCCGCGCCGATCCGCGCGGCACCCCGGCGTACAACCAGGATCTCTCGCTCCGCCGCGCCGCGCGGGTGAAGGAGATCCTCGTGAAGGAGGGCATCCCCGCGGATCGCATCACGACGCGCGCGACGGGCGCCGCCGAGGCGGTCGGAGCTCAACCGATGTATTCCTATGGCTATGATCGCAGGGTCGACGTCGCGCTGATCGGCGTCGCCCATGCCCCTCGGTGACGCGCGCGCTCGCCCGCTCGCCCGCTCGACGGACGCGGCTCGGAGCCCTGCCGGAGCGGCGCTGCAGCTGGCTCTCCCTCTCGGCAGGGCGGCTCTCCTCCCCCAATCCAACCTCTTCCGTTGGCGACGGCGCCGCGCGCCGCGGCCCTTGGTTCACCGGCGCTCGTCTCACGGCGCGTGTTGCGCCCGAGGCGCGTCACGACAGCTGTGGCGTTTCGTCACGCAAGCGCCACGGCGGCGCTCCGCGGCCCCGGGGACAGGCGCTCTGGGCGCAAGCTCTCGGTTGGTCCGGGCCCTGCAATGGTTTCCCGACACGAACCGGCGGATGTCGTGTCCGTCACGAGGAGACAAGAGCCATGACGAACCGAATGAACAACGCGGTGGGGACTGCGAAGGGTGTGGTTGAGTCGGCGGCTACCGGCGCGGGCGTCGCCGCGACGGCGGCCAGGACGACGGCGTTCGACGTCGCGAAGGCGGTCGCCGGCGTCGCCGCCACGGTCGGGGCGCTCGGCTTCGACGACGTGCTCGGCTGGGTCGGGCTCTCGCGCAAGCGGAGCCCGCTCACGGCGCTCGGCCTCTTCGGCGCCGGCCTCGCGGTGGGCGCGGGCGTGGCCCTGCTGCTCTCGCCGACGTCGGGCGAGGCGCTGCGCCGCGAGCTCCTGACCCGCCTCGACGGCCTGAAGCGCCAGGCGACCCGCGGGGTCGAGCAGGCCGAGCGCAAGGTCCAGGACAAGGTCGGCAGCGCGGTCGACGCGGTGAAGGGCGCGGTCGCGCCGTCCGACGCGAGCTCCGCGAACTCGCATTACGGCATCGAGGGAGCTGGGCTGTCCCACGGCGGCGAGAGCGGCCATCACCTGAGCTGAGGCGCTGGCCGTGTGGCTCGAAGCCATCATCACGCGGGAGGATCTCGCGCAGATCCTGGGCGAGTTCCTCCCGGTGAAGATCCACCTGGACGACGACGAGACGACCGATCGCTGGCTGTACCTGGGCAAGGCGACCGAGATTGCCCTGGCCGACGACCTGGGCTTGCGGGTCACCTGCCCGGCGGAGCTCCAGTGGTCCATCGCGGGCGTCAACCCCACCATCCGGCTCGATGAGCTCAAGGTGCTGATTTGCCCCGAGATCATCGAGAGGAACAAGGGGAACGTCCTGGCGTTCAACGTCGAGCTCGAGGAGGCGGACATCCGCGGCATCCCCTCGATCCTCGACCACACCGTCATGAAGGCGGTCAACGCGGCGCTCGCGAACAAGCGGCCTGAGTGGAACTTCACGAAGACGCTCACGCACACCGTGGGGCTCCCCTCCAACCTCGATCCGATCGAGGGGCTGCACATCGGGGTCGCCTGGGGCAAGCGCCGCATCAGTCAGGACGCGCTCGTGCTCGTGGTCTCCTTCAAGCTCAATTTCGTTCGAGGCGATTGAGCTTCGCGGTTCCCGACAAGCGCCCCGCCCCCTCTCCGGGTTGGCGGGGCGCTTCGCTCGAGCGTCGTTGTGTCCGAATCACGCTCGCCCGTTACCTCGCGATCCCGGAGGGGGCCGGGCATCCCGCCGAGCCCCCCGCCATCGGTCACCAACGTGAACGTTTACGTGGTCGTGAACGTGGTCGTGGTCGTCAACGATAGGCCGTGAACGACCACGACCACGACCACGACCACGACCACGTAAACGTTCGGATGTGGGAGGACGCGGCGCGAGGCTTGGTTAGCGCCTATGCCGACGCGCTAACCCACCTGAGGAGCCAGGTGAATCCTCCCGAGCCGACCCCCGCGCCCGCGCGTGAGCGCACCCGCGATGTCCGAGTGCTTGACGAGCCCGAGGTAGCTCTCTCCGTCGAAGACGGCGACCACCGGCGTGTTCTTCTCGATCATCTGCCGCCCCACCTCGTCGAGCGACACGTCCGCCGCCACCCGGGGCACGTCGCAGCGCATGATCCACGCGATGAACGACCCCTCCTGGCCGGCGGCCAGCGCGCGCATGACATCCGTGCGCGTCACGACCCCGATCACGCGGTCCTCGTAGACGACCGGGAAGTCCGGCTCCTGGCTCGCGAGGATCCGCCGCGCGGCGTCGCCCACGAGCTCGCCAGGCCACAGCTGGACCGCCCTGCCCTCGCTCGGAGGCTCTTCGGGCGGCGCCACGGGCGCCATCACCGCCTGCGCCGCGCTCCACTCCCGCCGCGCCTCCACGAAGAGGAGCGCCGACAGCGCGGCCATGACGAGCTCACCACCGAACAGGCCCATGAAAAACAGCACCGCCGCCGCCGCTTGCCCGAGCGCCGCCGTCATCGACGTCGCGAGCCAGGCGCCGGTGAGCGGCGAGAGCGCCTCGCGCAGCGCGCGCCCCCCCTCGAGCGGCAACGCCGGCAGCAGGCCAAGCAGGGCGATCCCCAGGTTCGCGCTGGCGATCCACACGATCGCGGCCTCGCGCGAGGGCGCTTCGGCGGCCTGAAGGACCGAGATCCACCCGAGCTCACCCACCCCGCGCGGGGCCTCGACGGCCAGCGCGAAGAGCACCGCGAGGGCCACGTTCGCCGCGAGGCCGAGCGCGCCGCCCTGCGCCCACCCGGCCGCGGGACGCGAGCGGCTGACGATCGGGCCGAGCGGCGAGAGCTGGATCTCGCGCAGCCTCAGCCCGAGCTGCCTCGCCACGATCCCACGCACGAGCGCCTGCAGCGCCACGCACCCGAGCAGCGCCGCGCCCAGCGCGCAGCCGAAGAGCGCGCCGCTCCAGCCGTGCCGCGCCCCCCACTGGAGCGCCCCGATCGGGAGCAGCAGGCCGAACGCCGCATGCGCAAACACATCAACACCGCCGAGCCGCGTGATCCTGATGACCGACTTCATGGTGTCTTGCTCCTGGGTTCCCGCAGGCACCTGCACATGGCGGGAGGCGCAGTTCCGACGTGCCACTGCCTCCTCCCCCGGGGCGTGGCGCACACCTCGTCGCGCGATCGACGGCTCGGCGGACGGGCACTTGTCCCAGATCTTTCTGACTTTACTGCAAATCACGTGCCGATTTCCTGCGCCTCACCTGCGAGGGAGCGGCGCGCGGAGCCCTTCCTGGCGGTCAGGGAGGGCGCGACTGACCTGAAGGGCTGTTCCGCAGCGCTGGTCGTCATCGTGTCGTCATCGCGTCGGAGCCCCTGTGGCAGGGCCTGGACCGGCCTGTGAGACCCCCGAGGGACGCAGCGGATGCCGGGCTCATCGGACATCGCCTGAATGCCGCGGTGTGGCGTTCCGCTACATGGTGGGCGCACGCCGTCACGGCGCCACATCGGGCAGCCTGTCGCCCGCTCCAGCCCGGCGCGCGCGGCCCGAGGCCGGACCACGACCCTCTGCCGCTTCCGAGAGAGAGGCGCTCCGGGTCAAACGCTCCTGCGGCAGGTACGCGCCGCCCTCCAGCTCCTGGACCCAGCGGAGCATCTCCTCGCGAAGCCAGCACCGCAGATCGAACAGCTGCCCAGGATCGCGCGCCGAGACGAGGAGACGCACCTCGATCGTGCGCTCTGTCACATTCGTGACCTGAACGGCCTTCACGCGCTCGTCCCAGAGCTCGCTGCTCGGGAGGATCGACTCGAAATGCCGCCGCAGGGCGTCCACGGGGGTCCGGTAATCCACGTAGATCTCGACGGTGCCCAGCTTCTCCGCCCCGTGCTTCGTCCAGTTCTGAAACGACTGGTCCAGGAGCCTCGCCGTCGGGACGATGAGCCGCCGCTCGTCCCAGATCTTCACGACCACGTGGGTCAGCCGGATCTCCTCGATCGTCCCGAACTCGCCGTCCACCACGACCTTGTCGCCGAGGTCGATGGGGCGGGTGAACAGGATGTGGAGGCCCGACAGGATCGCGCCGACCGGCTTCTGCGCCGCGAGGCCGAGCACGACGCCCGCGATGCCCGCCGACGCCAGCAACGAGACGCCGACGTTCCTCACCGCCTCGAAGTTCAGGAGCACGAGCGCGCTCGCCACGATCACGATGAGCACCCGCGCGACCCGCTCGAGCACGCGCGCCTGGGTGCGGAGCCCGCGGGACGACTCGCTCCCCTCCTCGAGGTGACGCAGGGCGCGCGCGTCCAGCACCTCCGTGAGGATCCCCACGATGCGCAGAAGGAGCCACGCCACCCCGCCGATGAACAGCGCCGAGAGGAGCGGCCGCAGATCGGTCACGAGGCCCTGGCCGAGCCGCGTGAGCTTGGCGAGTCCCGCTGTCAGGACGACCCCGAGACAAAGGGTCACGGGGCCGATTGCCGCGTCGAGTGTCTTTTCGTCCCACGGCGTCGCGGTCCGTCGCGCGACGACCGAACCGGCGCGCCGGAAGACGCCCGCGGCGATCCGAGCGAGCCCGAAGCCGACCGGAACGCTCGCCGCGACGATCACCCACGGCCACACGCCATCCCCCGGGATCCCCAGCCGGGCGCCGAGCGATTCAAAGTTCGAGTTCTGCATGCGTCCACTCCTTCACCAGCGCACCAGCGCCGCGCGCGCCTCCGTGGCCTGGAGCCCCCAGGGACACGGGCCTCCCCGCCGCGCTCTGGAGAGCGGCGGAGAGGGCTGTGACCGAGCGAGGCGCGCCGGGCTCATCCATCATGTGTGCGGCGTCCCCGCGGCACAGGGCGTGCCGCGGCCCCCTCCCCCGCGTGTCCAGCCAGATCCCCGCCGCTCGCCGACCAGAGCTCGCGAGGACGGATGGAGGCAGGCGCGCCCCGTTGCGGCGATCCGCGCCAGCGTCGCTCGACCCCCGCCGGGTGCGTGCGACCGACCCGAGCGGCGCGGCATGCGGTGTGCACACGGGGTGTGCACACGGGATGAGCAGCGGAGCCGACGGGGCGTCGAGATCGGCTGAAGAGACGCGGCAAAGGATCGTTTATGTCAGAGCGCAGAAGCCAGGTCGATGATTTCACTCGGCTCACCGAGGAGGATTTCACGCGGCTCACGCAGGAGACCGAGCGGCTCGCGAAGCACGTCGAGGATCTCCGGCACCGGATCGCCGCGACGACCGCGAAGCGGCGCGCGTCCTCCGGCACGCTCCCTGCGCAGAGCGCCACCCCGTGCGCACCGCCGCACGGGTCCCCCTCGGAGCGGACGCACAACGCGACCCCGGAGCGGCCGTGCGACGCCGCCGCGGAGCGGCCGTATGACACCGCCACGGAACGGCCGTATGACGGGCCACCGGAGCGGCCGTATGACGCCGCCGAAGAGCGGACGCACGACGCGGCGTCGGAGCGGCCGCTCCGCGGAGCGACGGAGAGGCCGCCCCCCCGTCACTCTCCCTTTCCCGAGCGCACCTCGTGCCTCGCGAACGTGTCGCGATGGCTGCCGCCGCTCAGGACTGCGAGAGATGCCATGGAGTCGGGCGTCCATGAGAGGGTGGGAGAGGCAGGGCGTTACAGCATCATCACGCCGCGCAACAAGCCGAGCGATCTCCCGACGAGGCGCCGCTCGCCCAAGTCCGACGTGGCCTGAGGCGCCGGCTCGGAGGGCCGCAGCGCCGGCGCGGGGGCCGCTTCCGCCGGTGTCCCGCCGCGGCTTCACGCGCGCGCTCGGCCGACCGCGCGCCGCGGACGCGCGCGCCTTGCGCGCCGTACGCGCGTGCTGCGTGCTGCGCGTGGCGCGAAGCTTGCCCGGCTGAGCGCCTGCTAGTAATACGAGCCCATGCTGCTGCGCGGTGGGAGCAGAAGCGCATGGCCGACGTGCCATGAAGCCTGAACCCGAGGGGACCCCGACGGCCGCCTCGCGGCCTTTCAGCGAGGGCCCCGCTCCTCGGCGGCGGGAAGCGTCGCGCGGAGCCCGAGCGCAGCCTCGATCGATGACGCCGCCGTCCAGGCGAGGGGGCCTGTCCTCCTGCCGTCCTCTCGCGCGGCGCCCTGGGCTCACGCCGGGGCACCGGGTCCGACGGCCTCCAGCGCCCCTGGGCCCCTCCGCGCCCGGGGCGCGCGCTCATTTCCCTTCTTATTGACCGATCGGTCCTGCCCGCAGGCGGGACCAGGAGAACAGCGGCATGGAGCAGCGAAGCGACCTCGACAAGGCAGCCCGCAAGGCGAGAGCCGGCAATGGCAAGAGCAAGAAGGCCGCGTCCGGGGATGGGCTGCAGCACGGCGCCGCGCGCGCGAGGAAGGCCCGCCCGGCCGAGCGCCCCAGCGCCGCCGCGCCGCTCGAGAGCGACGAGCTCGACCGGCGGACGCTGCTGATGTCGCTGACGGGCCTGAAGAAGGGCGATTTCTCGGTGCGGCTGCCCGTCCACTGGCTCGGGCTCGACGGGAAGATCGCCGATACGTTCAACGATGTCGTCGAGCGCAACGAGAAGCTCGCGAAGGAGCTCGCCCGCCTGAGCCGCGCGGTGGGCAAGGAGGGCAAGCTCTCCCAGCGCGCCTTCATCGGCGAGGTGAGCGGCGCATGGGCCGACGAGATCGCGTGCATCAACGCGCTGATCGGCGATCTCGTCCACCCCACCGCCGAGACGGCGCGCGTCATCGGCGCCGTGGCCAAGGGCGATCTCTCGCAGACGATGGCCCTCGAGGTGGACGGCAGGCCGCTCGACGGCGAGTTCCTCCGGACCGCCAAGACCGTCAACACGATGGTCGAGCAGCTCGGCTCCTTCGCCTCCGAGGTCATCCGCGTCGCCCGCGAGGTCGGCACCGAGGGCAAGCTCGGCGGGCAGGCCGACGTCCGCGGCGTCGCCGGCAGCTGGAAGGACCTCACCGACTCCGTCAACTCGATGGCCGGCAACCTCACCTCCCAGGTGCGCAACATCGCCGCCGTCACCACCGCCGTCGCCACAGGCGATCTCTCGAAGAAGATCACCGTCGACGTCAAGGGTGAGATCCTCGAGCTCAAGGACACCATCAACACGATGGTCGATCAGCTCCGCTCCTTCGCCTCCGAGGTCACCCGCGTCGCCCGCGAGGTCGGCACCGAGGGCAAGCTCGGCGGGCAGGCCGACGTCCGCGGCGTCGCCGGCACCTGGAAGGACCTCACCGACTCCGTCAACTCGATGGCCGGCAACCTCACCTCCCAGGTGCGCAACATCGCCGCCGTCACCACCGCCGTCGCCAACGGCGATCTCTCGAAGAAGATCACCGTCGACGTCAAGGGCGAGATCCTGGAGCTCAAGAACACCATCAACACGATGGTCGACCAGCTCAACTCCTTCGCGTCCGAGGTCACCCGCGTCGCCCGCGAGGTCGGCACCGAGGGCAAGCTCGGCGGGCAGGCCGACGTCCGCGGCGTCGCCGGCACCTGGAAGGATCTCACCGACTCCGTCAACTCGATGGCGTCGAACCTCACGGCCCAGGTGCGCAACATCGCGACCGTCACCACCGCCGTCGCCAAGGGCGATCTCTCGAAGAAGATCACGGTCGACGTGAAGGGAGAGATCCTGGAGCTCAAGAACACCATCAACACGATGGTCGACCAGCTCAACTCCTTCGCCTCCGAGGTCACCCGCGTCGCCCGCGAGGTCGGCACCGAGGGCAAGCTCGGCGGGCAGGCCGACGTCCGCGGCGTCGCCGGCACCTGGAAGGATCTCACCGACTCCGTCAACTCGATGGCCGGCAATCTCACCTCCCAGGTGCGCAACATCGCCGCCGTCACCACCGCCGTCGCCAACGGCGACCTCTCCGAGAAGATCACGGTCGACGTGAAGGGCGAGATCCTGGAGCTCAAGAACACCATCAACACGATGGTCGATCAGCTCCGCTCCTTCGCCTCCGAGGTCACCCGCGTCGCCCGCGAGGTCGGCACCGAGGGCAAGCTCGGCGGGCAGGCCGACGTCCGCGGCGTCGCCGGCACCTGGAAGGACCTCACCGACAACGTGAACTCGATGGCGGGCAACCTGACGAACCAGGTGCGCGGCATCGCCAAGGTCGTGACCGCGGTCGCCAACGGCGATCTCAAGCGCAAGCTGGTCGTCGACGCCAAGGGGGAGATCGCCGCGCTCGCGGACACGATCAACGGCATGATCGAGACGCTCGCGACGTTCGCGGATCAGGTGACGACGGTGGCGCGCGAGGTCGGCGTCGAGGGCAAGCTCGGCGGGCAGGCGAGCGTGCCTGGCGCGGCCGGCACGTGGAAGGACCTCACCGACAACGTGAATCAGCTCGCGGCGAACCTCACCACGCAGGTGCGCGCGATCGCCGAGGTCGCCACCGCCGTGACCAAGGGCGATCTCACCCGGTCCATCAAGGTCGAGGCGCAGGGCGAGGTCGCCGCGCTGAAGGACAACATCAACGAGATGATCCGGAACCTCAAGGACACGACGCTGAAGAACAGCGAGACGGACTGGCTCAAGAGCAACCTCGCCAAGTTCTCGCGCATGCTCCAGGGGCAGAAGGATCTCCTCACCGTCGGCCGGAGGATCCTGTCCGAGCTGGCCACCGTCGTCACGGCGCAGCAGGGCGTCTTTTACATCATGGATGCCGCCCGCGAGGAGCCCGTCCTGAAGCTGCTCGCGAGCTACGCGTTCAAGGAGCGCAAGCACGTCGACAACCAGTTCAAGCTGGGCGAGGGGCTCGTCGGGCAGTGCGCGCTCGAGAAGGAGAAGATCCTCCTCGTCAACGCGCCCCACGACTACATCACGATCACGAGCGGCCTCGGCGACGCGCCCCCGGTGAACATCATCGTGATGCCGGTGCTCTTCGAGGGGCAGGTGAAGGCCGTCATCGAGCTCGCGTCGCTCGAGCGCTTCAGCCCGACCCACCAGGCGTTCCTCGACCAGCTCACCGAGTCGATCGGCATCGTGCTCAACACGATCGAGGCCAACATGCGCACCGAGGACCTGCTCAAGCAGTCCCAGTCGCTGGCGCGCGAGCTCCAGAGCCAGCAGGAGGAGCTCCAGGAGACGAACGCCGCGCTCGGCGAGAAGGCGCGCCTCCTGGCGGAGCAGAACGTGGAGGTCGAGCGGAAGAACCACGAGGTCGAGCAGGCCCGCCAGGCCCTGGAGGAGAAGGCGCGCCAGCTCGCCCTCACGTCCAAGTACAAGTCGGAGTTCATGGCCAACATGTCCCATGAGCTCAGGACCCCGCTGAACAGCCTCCTCATCCTGTCGGACCAGCTCTCCAGGAACAACGACCAGAACCTCACCGCGAGGCAGGTCGAGTACGCGAAGACGATCCACGCGTCAGGCACCGATCTCCTGGGGCTCATCAACGACATCCTCGATCTCACGAAGATCGAGTCGGGCACCGTCGTGGTCGACGTCGGAGAGATCAGCTTCACGGACCTCTCGGACTACGTGCGCCGCACGTTCCGGCACGTCGCCGAGGCGAAGAAGCTCGATTTCGAGCTCTCCTTCTCGTCGACGCTGCCGACGTCGATGTTCACCGACGCGAAGCGGCTGCAGCAGGTGATCAAGAACCTGCTCTCCAACGCCTTCAAGTTCACCGAGCGCGGCAAGGTGGTCCTGGAGGTGACAGTGGCCCGCGGCGGCTGGAGCCGTGAGAACGAAGTGCTCAGCCGGGCCGATGTGGTGATCGCCCTCTCCGTCCATGACACAGGGATCGGGATTGCGCCGGACAAGCAGCAGATCGTCTTCGAGGCGTTCCAGCAGGCGGACGGCAGCACGAGCCGCAAGTACGGCGGCACCGGGCTCGGGCTCGCGATCAGCCGGGAGATCGCGGGGATGCTCGGCGGCGATCTCACGCTGGTCAGCGCGCCGGGCCGCGGCAGCACGTTCACGCTCTACCTGCCGCGCACCTTCCGGCCCGTGCGGGCGGCGCGGCGGCAGCCGACTCACGTCCTCGACGCGCCGCCGTCCATCGATGATGCCGTCCACAGCAGCCGGCCGTCGGATCGCACGTCCGCGAGCGCGGACGTCCAGATCATCGACGACAGCGAGAGCGTCCGCCCCGGCGACCGCGCGATTCTGATCGTGGAGAACGACACCGTGTTCGCCCGCTTCCTCGTGGATGTCGCGCGGGAGCACGGCTTCAAGGCGGTCGTCGCGCTCCGCAGCGCGACCGCGCTCGCGCTGGTCCGAGAGATCCAGCCCGCGGCGATCACGCTGGACATCAACATGCCCGACGTCGACGGGTGGCGCGTGCTCGACTGCCTGAAGCGCGATCTCTCGGCGCGGCACATCCCGGTCCAGGTGATCACGACAGAGACGGAGGAGGAGCGGAGCCGCGCGCGGCGGATGGGCGCGGTGGGCCTGCTCAACAAGCCGCTCAGCAGCAGGACGGCGCTCGACGAGGCGTTCGCGCGGCTCGCCGGGCTGATCGGCTCGCCGCGGCGCCGGCTGCTCGTCGTCGCGCCGGACGAGGCCGCCTTCGCCCCGGTGACCGAGCTGCTCGGGGACGCGGAGTCCACGGTCGCCAGCGCAGCGACGGTCCAGGAGGCGCTCGACGCGCTCGATCGCGAGGCGTTCGACGCGATCGTGATCGACCTGCACCTGCCGGACATGCCCGGCCTCGAGCTCATCGAGCGCCTCGATCGCGCAGGGCGCTTCGCCGATCTCACGGCCATCGTGTACGCGCCGGCCGGCGTCGCCGGGGACGACGAGGCGCAGCTCTCCCGGCTGGCGCAGAAGCTGCCCGTGAAGCATGTCCAGTCGAGAGAGCGCCTGCTCGACGAGATTACGCTCGCGCTGCACCGCCGGCTCTCGGATCTGCCGGAGCCGACGCGGCTCATCGTGGAGCAGCTCCACGAGTCGACCGCCGCGCTCGCCGGCAAGTGTGCGCTGATCGTCGACGACGATTTCCGCAACATCTATGCGCTGAAGACCGTCCTCGAGAGCTACGGGATGACCACCCTCACCGCCGAGACGGGGAAGGCCGCCATCGAGCTCCTGGGGAGCACGAGCGGGATCGACGTCGTGCTCATGGACATCATGATGCCGGAGATGGACGGATACGACACGATCCGCGCAATCCGCAAACAGCCGGCATTCCAGACGCTACCGATCATCGCCGTCACGGCGAGGGCGATGAAAGGCGACCGGGAGAAGTGCCTGGAGGCGGGCGCGACCGACTACACCTCGAAGCCGGTCGACACGGAGCAGCTGCTGGCGCAGCTCCGCATCTGGCTGCATCGCTGAGCTCGCTTCATCTCCCGTCACCGCTGCTCTCCACACCACGCCCCGCGATCGCCCCCGAGCACGCCCGGCAGTTTCGTCTGCGCTGCAACGACGCCTCAGTGTGGCACACCTGCGCAAGCTCTTGCGCGGCACACGGGCGATCGACTGCGCAGAGTACCGAGCATTTCCCGCATTTTCATTTGGCATGCCGCCTGCTGCCGCCTGCTGTGGCGATGTGGGTTTCCAGAATACAGGCAGGGCGCGCGCGCGAGGACGTTCGTCGGGAAAGGAGCTGTAGGTGAGGCCAAAGCTGGTGACCGGTCTTGTCAGGACGTGGTCGGACGCCGAGAGGTCGGTTGAGCGCGTGATGAGCTGCGGATATACGCGTGACGCCATCAGCCTTGTCATGAGCGATGCGGGGCGCGACCATCGCGCCGTGGACGGAACCGCGGGCGCGGCGGCGGACGTCGGTGGGGCGGCGGGGGCGGCCTCGACCGCGCTCGTGGTGCTCGGCGCGAGCGTGGCGTTCCCTGGCCTGGGGCTCGTGGCGGCGGGGCCCATCGAGGCCGCGCTCGCCGGAGCTGGCGCGGGCGGCGCGGCCGGCGGGCTCGTCGACGCGCTCGTCAGCGCCGGCATTCCCGAGCACCGGGCGAGCATCTACGACAGCGGCCTACGACAAGGTGCGATCCTCGTGGGCGTAAATGCTTCCTCCGAGCGAGATGCAGAGATCCTGGAATTGATCCTCGAGTATGCCGGCGCCGAGGACGTCCGGAGCGAGAGCTCGCAGCGGCGTCCTTACGACAGCTTCATCTGAGCGGTCGCGGGAAGGCGGAAGGCACGTGGCAACTTGCCTCGCTGAGGCGCGCTGCCGCTGACGCGCCCGTGCAGGGTTTCAGGAGCTCCCCGAGCGGTTCGCCTGGCACACGCGATGCTCCAGACTCGTCGCGTGCCGTCGCGTGGCGAGCGGCGGATGGCCGGAGCAGACGGCAGGAGAGCGCATGTCGAGCAACATGACCCAGGCGTTCGAGCACACCTCAGGGGAATGCTTCGAGGTCGACACGGTGGTGGGCGAGAAGTACCAGCTCCTCCGCAAAGCGGGAGAGGGCGCGATGGGGTCTGTCTGGGTCGCCACGAACACGGCGCTCGAGGCCAATGTGGCCATCAAGGTGCTGCGGCCGGAGATGCGCTCTCCCGCGATCGCCGAGCGCCTGCTGCGCGAGGCGCGGGCCGCGGCGAAGCTCAGCCACCCCGGGATCGTGCGTGTCTTCGATCTCGGCAAGACCGCGGACGGCACCCCGTACATCGTGATGGAGCTCCTGGAGGGCGAGGCCCTCCGGGACGTGCTCTGCCGCGAGCGCCGGCTCGCTCCCGAGGTGGCGCTCGCGATCCTGCTGCCGGTCGCGAGCGCGATGCACGCGGCCCACGAGCGGGGCGTCGTTCACCGGGATCTCAAGCCGGACAACGTGATGCTCGCGAATCAGGGCGACGGGCGGATAAGGCCCAAGGTCGTCGATTTCGGGATCGCGAAGGTGACGTGGACCGAGCCCGAGTCCGGATCGACGGGCGCGGCCGTGATCGGGACTCCGCAGTACATGCCGCCGGAGCAGGCGCTCGGGCAAGGCCACATTGATCATCGAGCGGACATCTGGGCGCTCTGCACGATGCTGTACGAGGCGATCGCGGGTGAGACGCCGTATGCCGGGGAGCACGGGTTCGGGACGCTGCGCGCGATCATCCAGGATCCGGTGCGCTCGCTCGTCGAGCGGTGCGGCTCGGATCCGGCGCTGTGGTCGATCATCGAGCGCGGGCTGCGCAAGGATCCGGCGGATCGCTGGGGGAGCATGCGCGAGCTGGGCAGCGCGCTCGCGACGTGGCTTGTCTCGAGGGGAGTCTCGGAGGACGTGTGCGGCGCGTCGCTCCGCGCGCAATGGCTGGACGAGCGGGCCAGCCAGATCCCGTCGCCGTCGCCGCGGCTGAATGCGGTGAGCTCCGCGCCGACGCTGCACTCGCGCCGCGCGGACGACTCCCTGGAGCTGCAGCTGCCCATGACGGCCGCGCAGAGGGCGCCGGGGGCGGCGGCTGCGGCGGCTGCGGCGGGTCACAGCGCGCCGGTGGCGGCGGAGCGCAAGGGGATCGAGGAAAGCGGGGAGCGCGCGTGGTCCGAGGCGACCGCGATGGTGAATCTGCCGGGGGCGGCGTCTCCGTCGCCGCGGTCGTCGTGGCGGGAGCGCTTTCCGCTCCGCGGCGTCGCGGCGGCCGGGCTCGTGGCCCTCGCGGGAGCGGCGGTGTGGAGCGTCGCGCTGGGCACGGCGGGTCGCGCAGGCGAGTCGACGCCGGCGCCGCCGGTCCAGCCCGTGGCGATGATCGCCGCGGCGCCGTCTCCGGCGCAGCCACCGCTCGAGGTGAGCTCCCATCCGACCGGCGTGGCGCACGGGAGCGTGGCGCCGCCGGTCGGACCCACGGCGCCGCGCCCGGCGCGCGCGCTGAAGGCCGCGGTCCACGCGCCTCAGGCGCCGGCCACGGCCGCCGCGCGGGCTGCGATCGCGGCGCCGGCGGCGAACGCGCCAGCCGCGACCGGGAAGCCGCCGGCGCCAGCGGCGAGCGCGCCGCCCGGGTCGTCCGGGCCCAGCGCGGGCCCGGAGGCGCCGGCCTCGACGGCGCAGCCGATCGCCGCCGGCTCAGCGCAGACGCCAGGGAGCGCCGCCTGTCCGGCTGGCGGAGACCGGGAAGGCGGGGAAGCGGCCTGCCCGCCGGCCGCCGAGGCGTCGACGAGCGCCGTGGAGGTCTACGATGACGCCGGGACGGCCGAGAAGGAGCCGGGCGTCCACCGCCGTCCGGCGACCACCGAGGAGGCGCCGCCGGCCGCGGATGCCGGCGCAGCGGAGGGCTCTTCGAGCGCTCCAGCGGCGCCGTAGCGGCCCGGATGCCGGCCCGGCGGGCGGGGCTAGACGCCGAGCGCCTGCAGGAACCCGCCCTCACGCTCGGCCTCGGGGAGCGCGCCCGCATAGCGAGGCTCCACCAGGTCGAGGCCGAAGCTCCACAGCGCGTTGCGCGCCTGCGCGAAGGGGCCCTGCCTGGGCAGGTTGTCGAGGCGTACGGCCTCGCTCCGCCCGAGGTCCTGCTCGAACAGGCGGGCCGCGTCCCTCACGAAGGCGGGCTGCTTGACGATGAGGTTCGCCTCGCTCACCCACCTCAGGCTCGTCGAGTTCGCGTTGAAGGTCCCCACCGTCGCCCAGTCGTCGTCGATCACCGCGAACTTCGCGTGGAGCATCGACGGGAGGAACTCGTGGATCTGGAGCCCGTTCTCCAGCCATGACGTGTACCGCGCGAGGCTCGCGTGGCGGATGGCCGGGAGGTCGGAGTCGCGCGGCACGATGATCTTCACGTCGATCCCGCGGCGCGCGGCGTCGATGAGCTCGCGCTCGAGCCCGCGCGGAGGACAGAAGTACGCGTTCTCGATCCACACCCGCCGCCTCGCCGCGCGCACCCGCGCGAGGTGGCGCTCGTAGATGACCGCGGGCGGCGTGGGCGCGTCGGTGATGAACTCCACGTCGTCGTAGACGCCGCCCGTCCAGTAATCGAAGGAGCGCCCCGCGGCCTCGTCGGCGAGCATCCAGCGGCACTCGAACGCCCGCGCCATGTCGGTCACGCAGGGCCCCATCACCCGGCTACAGACCTCGTGCCAGCCGTCGCCGCCCTCGTCGCGCGGCAGCCACTCGTCGGCCCACGCAGCGCCGCCGACGTACCCGGCGCCGTCGATCACCACGATGCGCGAGTGCTCCCGCGGGAACAGGGCGCCCCCGCGGAGGACGGCGCCCAGCGGCCTGTAGGCGCGGGCGCGGATGCCGCGAGCCCTCATGTCCTCGAAGAACGCCGCCGGCGTCGTGTGGCTGCCGAGCGCGTCGTACAGGAGCCGGACATCCACGCCTCGCCGCGCGGCGCTCGCGAAGGCGTCGGCGAAGCGACGACCCATGAGATCGTTGCGGTAGATGTACGTGGAGATCCATATCCGCTCCCGGGCGAGCGCGATGTCATCGAGGAGCGACTCGAGCACCCATTTCATCCCGGGGAGGAGGCGCGTCGTGTGGAGAGCGCCCCCTGCCGCAGCGCGACCGGTGCTGGAGTCCGCCCTGGAGCCTGGAAACGTCGGCGCCGAGCAGGTCATGTCGAGTCCCGAACGCCGGGCGGCTGCAGCTCGATTGCCACAGCGGCCCGCGCGCTCACCGCCGTGGCTCAAGCAGCCCGTGTGCCACATCGCCAAGGCGCGATCGCGCAGTGAAGTCAGCAACAGGAGGCTCACCACGTGGCAAAGCGCCACGCTCACGGCGCCGTCCGCGGCGCCTGCGGGGCAAGCGGCCTCTCCGGCGCAGCGGCCGCCCTCGCGAGCGGGCCGCGCGTGCGCGAGCGGGCCGCGGCACCGGTCTTGAAAGCGTGGGCGCGATGATCCCCGCCGCCCGCGAGCTCTCCGCTCCTCGGCCCGCCCGGACGCGCACCAGGTCGCGCCGGGCGCCATCCGAACCCGAGCCCACACCGCCGTCCGCGCCGCCCCTGCGGCGCCGGCTCGCCCTGGATCCCCTGCACGCGATCGGCGCGCTCGCGCTCGCCTGCGTGGCCGCGAGCGCCTTGTTCATGCACGCGCTGGCGGCGCGCGAGGCGACGGCGCAGGGGCTCACCCTGCGCGTCGCCTACCCCGAGCGGATGCGCTTCCGCGACATGGAGCGGGTCACGTTCGACGTGGAGAACACGGCGGGCGAGCCCTGCCGGGCGGCCGCGCTCACGCTCGACGAGGCTTACCTGGACAGCTTCGAGGAGCACCACGCCACGCCTGCAGAGGCGGCGTTCGGGCGCTTCGCGCTGGGCGACCTCGCGCCCGGCGAGCGCCGCCGGATCGACATCGAGCTCCGCGGCGAGCGCAGCTGGCTCGCCTCGGGCAACGCGACCCTGTCGTGCGGTGGGGAGCGCGGCGTCCACGTGCCGCTCCGCACGTTCATCTTCCCCTGAGATCACCATGGAGACCGTCGCCCGCGTCGCCTTCGTCTATGTGTTCCTCGCCGCCGCGTTCCGCGTGCTCGGCAAGCGCGAGCTCAGCTCGATGTCGCCGTTCGAGCTCGTCACGCTCATGCTGATCCCCGAGATCGTCTCTCAGGCCCTCGTCCGCGAGGCGTCGCTCGCGAACGCGCTCGCGGGCGTGTCCACCGTCCTCGTGCTGGTGTTCCTGACGTCCCTCCTGACGCACCTCTTCCCGAAGGCGTCCAAGGTCATCGACGGCTCGCCCACGGTGCTGGTCGCGAAGGGCCGTATCCTGGAGGATGCGTGCAATCGCGAGCGGATCCAGCCGGAGGAGATCCTGTCCGAGATGCACAAGAGCGGGCTGGAGCACCTCTCCCAGGTGCGATGGGCCATCCTGGAGGCGGACGGCGCTCTCACCATCGTCCCGGAGCAGGGCCACGCCCTGCCCGTCGCCCGGGCCAGGACGCGGGACGAAGGCGTCTGAGCGCCGGTCAGGCCGGGCGGGAGGCGAGGCGGCGCGCGCCGCGTCGGGCGATCGCCGCCGCGAGGGCGAGGGCGCCGAGCGTCATGCCCACGAGCGTGCCCTGCCCGCGGGTCCGCGAGGGGCGATCGCCGTCGAGGACCGGGGTCGCCGCGCCGCAGAGCACGTCGGCGTGGACGCTGACGCGGGCGCGAAGCCAGTTGTCGACCCGCTCCTGCGGCGCGGGGCTCAGGACCAGGTCCGTGTCGAGCGCGGCGCGCGGCAGGTTCGCCTCGAGACGCGTCAGCCAGACGTCCTTCGGGTGCAGGCCGACCATCGCGATGGCGAGGTCGTCGAGCGACCCGCACGCGAGGTCGCGCGCGTCGATCTGGTCGGAGGCGACCTCCCCGCAGCTCGGATCCGACAGCGGGACGCCGGCCGGGCACGGGTTCGCCACGGCGCGGCTCTCGGTCGCGATCTCGGCGAAGCGCACGGCGCACGCGGAGTCCTGGACCTCGCCGGTCTCGCCGTTGGCGAGCCCCTGCTGGGCGAACGCGGCGGCGATCGTGTCGACCGGGGTGGTCGAGCCGCTCGTTGTGTAGCGCACGCCGAACGGCGCCGCGGGGCTCGACACGGGCGAGAACAGCGAGCCCTGCTGCGCGTAGGGGGTGAGGAACGCGCGGCCGCCGTCGGCCGCCGCGATCGCCTTCTCGCGGAGCACGCCGTAGTTCGACTCCTGCGAGGCGAAGTCCCACGCGAGGAGGTCGATGGGGACGGCCGCGGCCGCGAACCCCTCGGGGGCGAGCCGCGCCTCGCTGATGGTGAAGAGGGTGATCGCGACGTTCGCGCCCGTCCCGGCGGCGACCATCCGGAGCGGGAGCGCGGGGTTCGCCCCCGGCGTGACGACCCGCACCGGCGTCATCTCCTTCACGTCCTTGCCCGGCTGGAGCCTGATGGCGATGAAGTCGAAGCCCTCGTCGACATAGGCGTCGATGATCGGCTGTGTCGACTCGTCGACGTTGAAGCCGTTCTTGTCGAACCAGGCGTTCAGCACGCCGGGCGTGTCGGTCGCAAGCGTCACGGTGTCGTACGGACCGACGGTGCCGCGGTGAAGCACCACGACGTCATCGCCGCCGAACGCCCTCCCCGCCGCGTCCGCGGAGCTGAGGTCCGAGCTGCAGCCCCCGCCGCTACGGGCGCAGGTGGAGCTCGGCGCGGTGATGCGCACCGACGTGGCCGCGTCGAGCGTCTCGAACCAGGCATCCGAGCCTTCCTCGAGGATCGCTCCGCGCTTCACCGGGAGCACCCACCCGAACGCGCTCGGATCGCCGGAGTACTGGATCTGATCCCAGAGCACCGACTGGACGGGCGACACGGAGAGCACCATCCGGTGCGCGTTGACGACCGTCGTCTCGGTGGGCGGGGCGAAGCACCCGCCGCAGGCGAGCGCCTCGCGCGGCGACAGGAGCGTCACGGAAGGAACGGCGAGCGCAAGGAGCGCAAACAAGCGAAGTTTCATCGGCTACCTCCATGGGCGCGGGTCCGCGCGGGCGGGCTCTCGAAGCGCGCGGGCGGCGCGCGGCGCACCACCGCCAGGCTATCCAAGCCTGCGCGCGGCGGGCAGCCCGCGCACGATTGGCGCGCCGCCTGCCGCGCGGCGAGCCGCCGTCAGCCCGCGGCCCACCACGCGTCGAGGTCGCGGAGGGCGCGCTCGGCCATCACCTCGTAGCGGGCGCGCTTGCGCAGCTTGCCGTGCGCTGGATCGAGCGGCGCGATGTGCGCCCAGGTGATGTTGGACGGCTGATACGTGGGCTGCTTCCGGCCGAGGTGCGTGAGGATGCCGCCGAGCGCCGTCGTGGGCGGCGGCGGCCGGAGCGGCTCGTTCCGCAGCTGCTGCGCGAGGAGGATCGCGCACACGAACCCCGCCGCGGCGCTCTCCACGTAGCCCTCGACGCCCGAGATCTGGCCGGCCAGGTGCACGCCCGGCAGCGCGCGGAGCTCCATCGCGGGGCCGAGGAGCGCCGGAGCGTCGACGAAGGTGTTGCGGTGCACGGAGCCCATGCGGAGGAACTCGGCCTCCTCGAGGCCGGGCACCATCCGGAACACCCGCAGCTGCTCGGCGTACTTCATGCGCGTCTGGAAGCCGACCAGGTTGTACGCCGTCGCCGCCTCGTCCTCCGGGCGCAGCTGGAGCACCGCGTAGGGGCGCCGGCCGGTGCGCGGATCGGTGAGCCCCACCGGCTTCATCGGCCCGAACGCGAGCGTCTGCTCGCCGCGCACAGCCATCACCTCGCAGGGCAGGCACCCCTCGAAGTAGCGCACCTCCTCGAAGGCGCGGGCCTCCACCTTCTCCGACGCGACGAGGGCCTGGACGAACGCCTTGTACTGCGCCTCGTCGAAGGGGCAGTTCACGTACGCCTCGTCGCCGGCCTCGGCGTCGTCGCGGCGCTCGGCCGCGTCCTCCGGCGGCGCGGCCCGCTCCAGCTGCGCGCTCCGCTCGCCGCGGACCGCGCCCCCCTTGCCGTAGCGCGACTGCTTCCACACGCGCGACCAGTCGATCGAGTCGGCGCTGACGATCGGCGCGATCGCGTCGTAGTAGGCGAGGTGCTCGGCGCCGACGGCCGCGGCGAGGCTCGCCGCGAGGGCGTCGGAGGTGAGCGGCCCCGTCGCGAGGATCACGGGCCGCTCGGCGGGGATCTCCGTCACCTCCCGGTGCTCGACGGTGATCCGGGGGTGGGCCTCGATCGCCCGCGTCATCGCCTCGGCGAACCGCTCGCGGTCGACCGCCAGCGCGCCTCCGGCCGGCACCGAGGTCTCGTCGGCGCACCGCAAGGCGAGCGAGCCCACGCGCCGGAGCTCCTCCTTGAGGAGCCCCACCGCGTTGCTCAGCGCGGCGCCGCGCAGCGAGTTCGAGCACACGAGCTCGGCCAACCGATCGCTCGTCTGCGCAGGCGTGCGCCGGTGAGGTTTCATCTCGACGAGGCGCACGCGCAGCCCGCGCTGCGCGAGCTGGTACGCCGCCTCGCAACCGGCCAGGCCGCCTCCGACGACGACGACGTCGTGCGGGCTCTCCGCTCCGTTCATACAGCTCACCAGGGTGGGGGGTCTCGCGGGCTTCTTAGCTCGCCGTGCGGCGGGCGCGCACGGCCCGCGCGGGCTTTTCGGCGGCCCCCTGGGCCGCACCAGCGCCCTGCGGCGCGGCCTCGGGCCGGCCGGCTGGCGTGGGCTCCGCCGGCGCGGGCCGTGCGGCCGGCGCCGGGGCGGCGCTCGCGACGACCGCCGCGGCTTCCGGGGTGGCGGTGCCGTCGGCGGCGCCGTCCTCCCCTTCCCCCTCGACGATCTCCTGCTTGAAGCCGCAGTCCTTCGTCGCGCAGACGAGCATCGCCTTCTTGCCAGCGGTGCGGGTGACGAACTTCGCGCTGCACTTCGGGCATGGGACCGGCACCGGCTTCTGCCAGAGCTTGAACTCGCACTTCTGCTCGGCGTTCCAGTTGGAGCAGCCGTAGAAGGTGCGCCCGCCCTTCTTGCGGGGCCGGATCTCGATGAGATCGCCGCCGCAGCTCGGGCACGCGACGCCGAGCGGCACCGGGCGCGTGTTCTTGCAGGCCGGGTACCCGGTGCACGACAGGAAGTCGCCGAAGCGGCCCGTCTTGATGATCATCGGCTTCCCGCACTTGTCGCACGAGATGTCGGTCTCGCGGACGGCGGCGGTCCCCCGCGCGTCGGACAGGTCGCGCGTCGCCTTGCACTTCGGGTAGCGCTCGCAGCTCAAGAACCAGCCGTTCTTGCCCCACTTCTTGAGCATCATCGACCCGCACTCGTCGCAGACGATGTCGGTCTTCTCTGCCTCGGGCTTCCACGGCGCGAGCTTCTTCGACTTGTCGAGCTGCTCCCTGAACTTCTTGTAGAAGGTCTTGAGCAGCTGCTCGCGCTTCAGGCTGCCGGCGCCGACCGCGTCGAGCTCCTCCTCCATCTGCGCCGTGAAGTTCGGGTCCATGATGTCGAGGTTCGACCGGACGAGGCCGTCGACCACGAACTTCCCGAGGAGCGTCGGCTGGAACGCGCCGCCGTCCCGCTTCTCGACGTACGCGCGCTGCTGCACCTTGCTGATGATCTCCGCGTACGTCGACGGGCGGCCGATGCCGCGCTTCTCCAGCTCGCGCACGAGCGAGCCCTCGTTGTAGCGGGGCGGCGGCTGCGTGAACTTCTGGTCGGTGATGACCCCCGGGGGCGACACGGCGAGCGCCTCGCCCTCCTTCATGTCGGGCAGGAGCGCCTCCGAGTCCTCCTCGGCCGAGGGCCCCGGCGCCGCGCGCTCCGCCTCGGCGGCGGTCGCCTCGGGCGCCGGCGCGGCAGCGCCGCCGTCCGCGGCGGCGGCGCCTGCGCTCTCGTCCTCGCCGGCGAACTCCTGCTGGCCCTCGGTCACCTGCAGCCAGCCGGCGAACTTCAGGATCCGCCCGGTCGCCCGGGCGAGGTAGCTCCGGTACGCGGGCGCCGCGATCGTCGGCGCGACGTCGATCTCGACCGTCGTGCGGTCGTACACCGCCGGGGTCATCTGCGAGGCGACGAAGCGGTTCCAGATGAGCTTGTACAGCTTGTACTGCTCGTCCTTGAGGTGCTTCTTGATCGAGTCCGGGTGGATCTCGACGCTCGTCGGCCGGATCGCCTCGTGCGCGTCCTGCGCGTTCTTCTTCGACTTGTAGACGTTCGGGCGCTCGGGGACGAACTCCTTGCCGTACCGCTTCGCGACCACGCCGCGCACCTCGGCGATCGCGTCGTCGCTGACGCGCGTCGAGTCGGTACGCATGTACGTGATGAGGCCGACCGGACCGCCGTCGCGCTTGAGGTCGATGCCCTCGTAGAGCGCCTGGGCGATCTGCATCGTCCGCTTGGCGCCGAAGTGCAGGTAGTTCGTCGCGTCCTGCTGGAGCTTCGAGGTGGTGTACGGGGCGGGCGGGTTGCGCTTCTGCTCGCGCCGCACGACCTTCGCCACCTTGTAGCGGGCGGTCTCGAGGTCGGCGCGCACCTTCCCCGCGACCTCGCCGTTCGTCACCTCGAGCTTCTTGCCGTCGGCGGAGGCGAGCTTCGCGACGAACGGGGCGCGCTGCGGCGGGCTCGCCGCGCCGAGGCCGACCGCGATGTTCCAGTACTCCTCCGGGACGAACGCCTCGACCTCGCGCTCGCGGTCCACGATGAGCCGCAGCGCGACCGACTGCACCCGCCCCGCCGACAGGCCGAACGCGAGCTTCGACCAGACGAGCGCCGAGACGTCGTAGCCGACGATGCGGTCGAGCACGCGCCGCGCCCGCTGCGCGTCGTACAGGTTCTCGTCGAGCTTGCGGGGGTTGTGGACGCCGTGGTCGACCCCCTTCTTCGTGATCTCGTGGAACTCGACCCGCGCCACCTTCAGCTTCGGGTTCTTGATCTCCTCCGAGATGTGGAACGCGATCGCCTCCCCTTCGCGATCGGGGTCGGTCGCCAGCAGCACCTCGTCCGCCCTCTTCGCGGCGGACTTCAGCTCCTCCAGGACCTTCTCCTTGCCCTCGATGACCTCGTAGGTCTCGGCAAAATCGTTCTGCACGTCGACGGCGTTCTGCTTCTTGGGCAGGTCCTTGACGTGCCCCTTCGAGGCGAACACCTCGTACCCGTTGCCGAGATATTTCTTGATGGTCTTCGCCTTCGCCGGCGACTCCACGATGACGAGCGTCTTGGCCATCACCACCTTCTGAGCAACGAGATCGGGCTTGTGAGGATTGAGGGGCGCCCTTCGGTGCGAGGGAGGCCCCCCCGCGAGGAGGCGGCCACCCGAAACCGCACTGGGCAGGGTGAGCCGGCGCGCCCCTTCAACGAAGAGCCCGCCGAAACAACCCGGCGGGCCCCTCTACTACTACGGCCTGGAGCGTCAACGTCAAGAGTGCCTCCACGGCGCGTCTGGGCGGAAGCCCCGTCCTCTCGCAGACCTCATCCACGTGCGCCGGCCGGGCGTCCAGGGCGTCGAGGACCGCACGTTCGGCCGCGCTCATCGACGGACGTGGCCCATTTTCCTCGGGCGAAACGCCCGTCCGCGCCCCGAAGGCGGCCTCCGGGAGCGGCAGCGTGCCCCCGCCGGGCGACCTGTTGCGCGCCGAGCGCCGCGCTCGCCGGCGGGGCGGAGGCGCCTGCCCGCCGAGAACGTCGATCACGTCGGCCGCGCGCGTGATAGGGCGCGCGCCGGAGACGAGCTCCAGCGCGCAGCCCACGCCGCGCGGGCTCCACGGGGCGTGGGGGACGACGCAGAGGTGGCGGCCGAGGCGGCGGGCCGCCGCGGCGGCGGAGCGGGCGCCGCTCTCGACCCCCGCCTCGACCACGACGGTCGCGAGCGTGAGCGCGGCGAGGACCGCGTTGCGCTGGAGGAACAGCGCCGGCAGCGGCGGCGTGTCGTCGGGGACGCGCGCGAGCAGCGCGCCGCCCGCGGCGAGGACGCGCGCGAACAGCGCCGCGTGCTCGCGCGGGTACGGGTGCGCGTGGCCGCCGCCGCCGACGACGACCGTCGGCGCGCGCGCGTCGAGCGCGCCCTCGTGCGCGGCCGCGTCGACGCCGCGCGCGCCGCCCGACCAGATCGAGAAGCCCGCCTCGCCGAGCGCCGCGGCGAGCGCGCGGGTGAACCGGAGCGCCTCGTCGCTCGCGGCGCGCGTCCCGACGATCGCGACGCCCGGGCACGCCGGGAGCGCGCCGCGGAGGTAGAGCGTCGGCGGCGCGGCCTCGGTCTCCGTCACGAGGGCCCAGAGCTGCGCGGGGTAGGAGGGATCTGCGGGCTGGATCTCGATCGACGCCATACGCGGCGTGTCGACCGACGCCCGGGACGAGTTGCGCGAAATGAGGACCGCGGCACGAGGAGCGCGCGGCCGCCCGCTCCCGGCGCGGTCGCCGCGCTACCGGGGCGGCACGCGAGGCGCGGCGCTCGGCGGCGCCGTGTCGGGCGGGGTCGCGCCGGGCGGCGCGGCGCCGGGCGGCGGGGCCGGGCGCGCGCCCCGGAAGCCCTGGACGAGCACGACGCCCGCGCCGCGCCGCACCTGCGCGTGGAGCTCCACGGCGAGCGGCGCGGCGCCGGGCGCCGAGAGGCACGCTCCCCGGCCGCCGATCACCGCGACCGGCCCGCGGTCCGCGTCCTGGGCGACGATCTCGAGCGCGGGCGGCGCGCCCTTCGTGACGAAGAGGTCGACCTCGATCACGCCGAGCCCGCCCTGCGCGATGAACACCGCGCACTCGCCAACACCGCGCGGGACGCGCACGGGGATCGCGGCGCTCTCCCCTTCCGCGATCGCGAGCGACACGACGTCGCCGAGGGGCGCCAGGCCCCTCGCCTCCCCGCGCGCGGTGTTGGCGAGCGCGAGCGCCGTCACGCGCGGCACCGGCGCGCTGGCCGCGGGCCGCTGCTCCGCCGCGCGGCTCAGGAACAGGCGCGACGCCTCCGGGTCCGGCTCGGGCGCGTCGCGCGGAGGCGGCGGGTTCCGCGGCGCGTCGGGCGCGGGCGAGGAGGCCGGCGGAGGCGGCGGGCTAGGGCGCAGGACCTCGGCGCGGCCTCCGCCGCACGCCGACACGGCGAGCGCGAGCGACGTAGCGAGCAGGCGGCGCGCCGGCCCGAACGGATGCAGTTCGACGAGAGCGAGAGCGCGCCGCACCGCGCGGAGCCTACCAGAACCGCCGCGCCGCGCTCGGCCTGCGAGCGGCCGGCCGTGGGTCGTGCTACCCACTCGCCCGATGAAACCCAGGGACATCGTCGTCGCGACGCATGGTCACTGCTTCGACGGCATGGCGAGCGCGGCGCTGTTCACCCGCCTGATGCAGGCGCTCCGCCCCGGCGAGCCGCTCGCGCTGCGGTACCGATCCTGCGGCTACGGCCCGGGCATGACGATGATCCCGCCTTCGTGGCTCGACGGTGACGAGAACGCGATCCTCGACTTCCGCTACACGCCGACGAAGAAGCTGACGTGGTACTTCGACCACCACGTCACCGGGTTCGGCTCGGACGAGGAGCGCGACGCGGCGCTCGCCGGCGCGTCGCGCGCGAAGGTCGCGGGCGACGCGCCTCACGTCTTCTACGACGCCGCCTACGGCTCGTGCACGAAGCTCATCGCGGACGTCGCCCGCGATCACTTCGGCGTCGAGATGTCCAGCGCCGATGAGCTCATCCGGTGGGCCGACCTCATCGACACCGCGCGCTTCCCCACGGCCGAGGCCGCCGTGAGCCGGGAGGAGCCGATCATGCAGCTCGCCTCCGTGGTGGAGCACCACGGGGACGGGCCGTTCCTCGCCTCCGTGGTGCCCCGGCTCGTCGAGCGGCCGGTGAGCGAGGTGGCGCGCGAGGCGGACATCCAGGATCTCTGGCGTCCCCTCTCCGTCTCGCGGCAGACGTTCGTCACGCGCATCGAGCGCGGCGCGCGGAAGCTCGGCCGCGTGGTGCTCGTCGACCTCTCCGACGCGCCGCTCGAGGCGGTCGGCAAGTTCATGACGTACGCGATGTACCCGGACTGCGTGTACTCGGTCACGCTCTCCCGGCAGAAGCAGCACTACAAGCTCTCGGTCGGCTACAACCCCTGGTGCGGCGTCCCTCGCGATCGCGACATCGCCCCCATCTGCCGCCGCTACGAGGGGGGCGGGCACCCGGCGGTCGGCGCGGCGTCCTTCCCGCTCTCCGCGCTCGAGCGCGCGCGCGAGGCGGCCCGCGCCGTCGCCGAGGAGCTCGACGGGGAGCCCGCGCGGTGACCTGGGCCGAGCAGCGCTTCCGCAGGAGCGCGCGCGAGACGGGGCGGGCAGCGTCATCACGCGCGGCGGCCACGCGCGCGCCGCTCCTCTTCGGGCACCGGGGCGTGCGCGGCGAGGGCGCCCCCGCAGAGAACACCCTCACCGCCTTCGAGGAAGCCGCGGCGCAGGGGGCCGACGGGATCGAGCTCGACGTGCGGGTGTGCGGCTCGGGCGAGCTCGTGGCGCTGCACGACCCGGACCTCGCGCGGGTGACCGAGGGCGCGGACCCGCGCGCCGCCGCGGCGCTCCCCTGGGACGAGCTCCGGCGGGTCGACCTCCGCGGCGACCGGGTGCCGCTCCTGTCCGAGGTGCTCGCGTTCGCGCGCGGCCGGCGGCTCGCCGTCAACATCGAGATGAAGCGGGACGTGCCCGATCGCACCGCCGTCGTGCTCGCGACCGCGCGGCTCGTGCGCGCCTGGGATCCGCGCCACGCCTTGCTCGTCTCGTCGTTCGATCCGGTCATGATCGCCTCCTTCGGCGCCCTGGTGCCGGCCGTCCCGCGCGCGCTCCTCGTGCACCGGAGCCGCTACCACGACGCGGCCGTGCGCCTCGCGCCGGCGCTCGGGGCGCTCGCCGCGCACATCGAGCGGACGATCGCGTCCCCCGAGCGCATCGCGCTCCTGAAGCGGCAGGGCCGCGTGATCAACGTGTGGACCGTGAACGACCCGCGGGAAGCGCAGGACCTCGCGGCGCTCGGCGTCGACGGGCTCATCACCGACGCGCCGCGCCGCATCCGCGACGCGCTCGCGTAGCCGGCTTCGTCGGACCGGTGCGGCCGCGCGCTACCTTCGCTGCCAGGGGTCGATGATCTCGCGCGAGCGGCGCGGGCCCCGGCGCGGGGCCGACGGAGCCGGCGGGGCCTTTCGCTCGGCGGACGCCGCCGGATCCGCCGTGGCCGCGAGCAGCGCGGCGTCCGCGGCGGGCACGTCCTCGGCCAAGGGCAAGCGTGCCATCACAGGGGTCGATGCGCGGACCACCTCCAGAGACGGCGCAGCCGGGCTCACGCTCTCGGGCTCGATCGGCGCGATCACGTGGTGGGGCGCGGCGCCCTCCACGCCGACGGGCCGCAGCGCCGTGACCGCGACCGTCGCGCTGATCGCGGACAGCGCGCCGCACGCCACGAGCCAGCGGAGCGTCGCGCTCGCGTGAGGCCTGCGGTCCGCGCGCACCTCGCCGGCCGCTGCCGCCGTCAGCGTGCCGGGCTGGGACGGATCGGCCAGCGAGGCGAGCGTGTCCTGCCGCGGGCGCGGGCCCTGGTCCCCGGGTCGGGAGAGCGGGGCGAGCTCCCCTGAGCCCTCCAGCGCGCCGGCGCCGCCCGGCGACAGCCCGAGCAGCGTCCCCGTGCGCGACGTCACGGGCGCCGGCTGCGGCGCCGAGGGCACGGGCAGCGGGATGCCCGGATCGCCCGCCGCGACGACGAAGGCGTGCACCATCTCCTGCGCCGACTGGAACCGCTGGGCTCTGTCGCGCGAGAGGGCGCGCAGGAAGAAGACGTCGAGATCGGCCGGCACGTCGGGCGCGAGGTGCGTCGCGAGCGGGATCGGCTCGACGAGGATGCGCGACAGGACCGCGCCGAGCACGTCGCCCTCGAACGGGAGCTTGCCCGTGACCGCGCGGAAGAGGATCACCCCGAGCGACCACAGGTCGCTCCGCGCGTCGAGGTTCCTGTCGCCGCGCGCCTGCTCCGGGCTCATGTAGAACGGCGAGCCCAGGAGCTCGCCGGTCCTCGTGGTCTCGTCGGTGAGGAGCTTGCCGGTGAGCTGCTTGGCGATGCCGAAGTCGAGGATCTTGACGATCTCCTCGTCCTCGTCGACGCGCGAGAGGAACAGGTTGCCGGGCTTGAGATCGCGGTGGACGAGCCCGCACTCGTGCGCGCGGCGCAGCGCCTTGCCGGTCTGGACCGCGATGCGCGCTGCCTCGGCGAGGGAGAGGCGGCGGACCCGCCTCAGGCGACGGCTGAGATCCTCGCCCCGGAGCAGCTCCATGACGAGGTACGGGACGGTCCCCCAGATCCCGTAGTCCTGCACGCTCACGACGTGCGGGCTACCGAGGTTCGCCGCGGTCCGCGCCTCGCGGTAGAAGCGCGCGCGGAACTCCGGCGAGGCCGCGTGCTCCGGATCCATGAACTTGATCGCCGCCGGCGCCCCCAGCTGGAGGTGCCGGGCCAGCCACACCGAGCCCATCCCGCCCCGCGAGAGCGGCCCTTCCAGGCGGTATTTATCGCCGACGATCGTTCCCGGCTCGACGTCCATCGCCGACTCCTCCCGCCACGGCGAGGTGGATTGCGTCTGTCTAGACGTTCGAACGAGCGGCGTCCACGCCATCAGGCGAGCGCTGCCATAAGCCAGCCTGCGCCGCCCGTGATGTCCTTTGTCCTTTCAGGAGCCACCTGAACGCGCCTGCTCAGAGCACCTTAATCCTGGCAATCGACATGACGGCGGACGACGCCGCCCGGGACCGGCTGCGTGAATGCCCCCGAGATGAGGGGCGGATTCCACTTCGCCTCCTTGTACTGAAAGATCATGTCGTCCTCGGTGTTGGGCACCCGCATGCGGATCGAGCGGGGGATCTCGGCCATGCACGCGCCGCCGCTCGGCGGGATCGGATCGTCGATCCCCTCCGGATCGACGCGCGGCGGCGCGGTGCGGATGGCCTCGTGATGGCTCAGCTCCACGTGATAGAGGTCTGTCCCGCGCTGCGCGACACGGACCTCGCGGACGCGCAGGCGCTGCTGACTCCACGGCGCGAGAAAGTCGCGGGGGTGCGGCTCGAGGTGGATCTCCTCCACCGCGTCGCGGGAGCCCTGGATCAGCACACGGTAGAACCCGTCGCCGTCCCAGGCTATCGAGGCGCCGTGCGGCTCGTGAGCGAGCACCGGCGCCTCGCCGCGGAGCAGCGAGACGAGGGCGTGCCCGGGGATGGGCACCTGGGTGAGCCGCGCCAGGTTGCACGTGCTCGCGGGCCCGTGCAGGAACTGCTTCTCCCCGACATCGAGCATATGGAACTGGGTGCCATTCGACGTGAGCGTGAAGAGCGTCGCGCCGAACGGGCTCACCACGTCGAAGCGCACCCGATCCGGATTGACCGCGAGGATGTACATGTCCCCGCGGAGCCGCCCCTGGCGCGAGAAATGGTCGACCTTGGCGGTGCCCTGGACGCCGTTCACGCAGGCATAGGAGGCCTTCATCCGGTCGAGCGCCGCGTCGGCGCTCGGGAACCGGGACGCGGGCGGATCCACGGAGGCACAGCCGGTCACGAGCACGGCGAGGGGCGCGGCCCAGGCGATCGCGCGATGGCGCATGGGCGCGGACGCTGGCAAGGATCGCCGAGCCCGTCAACCGCGGAAGCGGCGCCGGGCCCATCCGCCGGAGCGGCGCGAGGGGCGTGGCCGTGGAGGAGGGTTGTCGAGGGAGGGCCGAGGGCCCGGAAGACGGCGGCGAGGAGGGCCGCGCGTCCGGCCCGGAGCGAGCCCCCGGCCGGACGCGCGCGAGCGGGATCAGGACGCCCGGAGCGCCTCGAGCAGATCGACGTCGGGGATCGCGATCGGGAGGCGGGCGCGGAGGACGGCGACGTCGTTGTCCTCGCAGAGGCGAGCCACCGCGAGCCCATCGAAGAGGGAGATGGGCGCGGTCCCCACGATCGCGGCCTCTTCGCGCGCACCGGAGAGCATCTGACCGGCGGTCAGGATCCAGCCGGCGGTCGCAGGGCCGTAGTGGTGGAGCGAGCCGCGCAGCTCGGTGACCCGCTCGCGGCCGACCTCGCGGCCGTCCCGCCGGATGACCAGCGCGAGCTTGATCTCATCACCCGCCGTGCGGAGCGCGCCGGAGAAGTGGCTCTCGCCGCCCGGCGCCCCGGCGCGGCGCACCGCGCGCAGCTGGCCGATGCCGATGCGCTCGAGGGCGAGGACGCAGATCTCGACGAAGGCATGGCCCGGGAGCTCGGAGAGCTTGCGCACGAAGGCGCGCCGCGCGGCATCGCGGTAGCGCTCCACCGCGGCGAGCGCCTCCTGCTCCAGCCGCGCCAGGTCGCCCGGCAGCAGCCAGTCCGTCAGCGCGATCCTGCCGCCGGCGAAGCGGAAGCGGGGCCGCTGCCCCGCGGCGGTGCGGCGCGCGTTGTCGGCGCGCACGGCGGCCGCGACCTGGGACTGCACGAGCTGCACGTCGCCGGCGAGGCGGCCGCGGCGCTGCGCCGTCTCGGCGATCTGCCGGAGCGAGACCGCGCCCGCGTTCCGATCGAAGGTCGAGAGGATGCCGGCGACCGCATCGGCGAGATCACGGCCGGCGAGGTCGTCGAGCGCGTGCCCTTCGCCGCCCGTGAGCTCGATGACCTGCGGACCGCGGTAGACGGGCTCGGCGCCGAAGCTGTCGGGGCGGTCCGCTCGGTCGATGCGCTCGACCCGGTCGGTGCGCTCGACCCGGTCGGTGCGCTCGGCCCGGTCGGTGCGCTCGCCTCGCTCGGGACGATCGAAGCGCTCGGTCCGGTCGGAGCGCGGCGGCTCGCGGCCGTTCTCGCGCCGCGCCTCGAACACCGGCGTCGCGACGTAGGAAGGCAGCCCACCGGTGCTCGGGTTGGCCTCCGCGGTCCCGCGGCCGCGGCGGCGACGGCGGCGGCGGCGGCGGCCCTCGCCCTGCTCGCCCGACGAGCCGGGCGTCGCGCGGTCCTCGCCGCCGAGGATCGGCTGATCGTCGTCGTCCTCTTCGTCGAAGAGCTCCGCGGCGCCGGCGACGGCCTCGGCCCGCATCGCCTCGTCCGGGCCCGGCGGCTCCGCGTCGTCGAGCTCGCCCTCTTCCTCGTCGATGTATGTGCTCGCGGCGCGCGGGGACGACGGCGTCGGCGGCGGCACGGGCTCGCGCGCTGCCGCGATCTCCACGCCGTTCAGCCCGGCCGCGCTCGTCGCGCCGGCCGCGACCTTCTCGTCGTCCTCGTCCTCATCGTCGATCGCAGGCGCAGCCTGCGCCGCCGCGGCGGCGGCTCTGCCCTCGACCTCGACCGCGCCGCGCTCCGCCTCGAGCTCCGCGGGAGCGCCAAGATCGCTCTCTTCCACCGCGTCGTCGTCGGCGCCCGCATCGAACAGGGTCGGCTGCTCCTCGTCCTTGCGCGCCTTGGCCGCCTCGGGCTTTCCGCCGCGCTTCGCCTTCTTGCCGTCGAGCCCGGACTTGATGGTCTTCTCGTCCCACTCGCGCAGCGCGAACACGCCCGGCTTCACGCGCACCAGGGGGTTGTCCGCCGTGTCCTTCTTCAACGTCGCCGCCAGGCGGGCGCCCATCGTCACCTCTGGGCTCTTTCCAACGTGGCTAAGGAGGTTCTTCTCGATCGCGATATCGGTGATCTCTTTATAGTGAAGCGGTCTACCGATGAGGCGAAGCACCTCGGCGGCTGCATCCGTGAACGTCATCTTTGTTCGCCCTTCGGGCGCGCCGCCCGGCGGGCGCCCTCGTCGTCCCCATCGCGGCCGCCCCGTCCAAAGTGGCTGACGAAGCGCGCGGGATACCCCACCGCAGCCGGGAAACGCACATTCGCTCCCACTCGACCACGACGCGCGGAACGGCCTGCTCGTAGCACGCTCGGAAACGGCGGTCAACGGGACGCGCGATCCGGCTCAAGAGAAGCCGCTGACCGACCTCTAGGGCACGGAACCGGGGGCCGGGCGGCGCGAGGCCCGGATCGACCGGGCGCCGCGCCGAGGCGAGCGCGCGGCGGCCGGCAACGGCAGCCTGGATGAACGCTCGGCGCGCAGTCAACGGCGCGCGCGGGCCCCTGGACGAGCATCGATGTGGCTCGTGAGCGGATGTCGGCCAGTCCGGAGCACGGGAGAAGACCACGGGAGAAGAGGAGTTGATGCGTTGATCCGTTGAGGTGTTGAGTGTGTCGATAGGTCCGGGAGTCCAGGAGTCGAAGGCTCTCCCTCGACTCACCGCATCGCCGCACGACCGCACCACCACCGCGCGGCCGAGGAGCGCCATGCGATGATGGAGGAAGCGATTGGCCGGAGCGCGCCGGACGGACCGGGCATCACCGTACATGACCGCGCGCAATCATGCGTAACCGCGCGTGACCGCGCGTAATCATGCGCAACTGCGCGTAATCATGCGCAATCAAGCGTAACCGTGCGCAACCACGCCTAACCGCGTGTAACCGGGCGTGGACGGGCGCTCCCGGACGGCGCACCCCGATCGTCGCGCGGTCGTCACACGGCCGCGGCTCGCCCGGCCAGCGGTGGCGCGGCGCGGCGCGGGCAACAGCGCTTTTGCGCTTTGCCATCTGCCGGACAGGAGGGTTACGCTATGTGGGTGGAGCTTTCGCGGTTGCTCGACGAGCTCACCCTGGCGGCGGACAAGGTCGGCATCGCCGTCAGGATGGAAGCGTTCGATCCGCACCTGTCGGACGCGCGCAATCCGCGGGGCGGGCTCTGCACGGTGCTCGGCCGGCGGATCATCCTGGTCGACGCCAACGCGTCGCTGCCGGATCGCATCGCCACGGTCGCGGCCGCGCTCGCGCGCGTCGATCTGGAGTCCGTGTTCCTGCCGCCGATCGTGCGCGCGACCATCGGCGCTCACGCCCGCGGCGCGCGGCCCCGGGCGGCCGCGCCGGGCGAGCCAGCGCGGCTGCCGGCGCGCCCCGCGCGGGGGGGGAAGGCCCCGAAGCTGCTCCCGCTCGCCCGCACCAAGTGGCGTGACGCCTGAACGACTGTCCCGGCAGGGCGCAGGCAACGCGCGCTACGACGCGAGCGCCCGCTCGACCTCGGTGTAGAGCGCCGCGATCGCCGCGTCGAGCTGCGCCACGTCGGTCCCGCCGGCCTGCGCCATGTCCGGGCGGCCGCCGCCGGAGCCGCCCACGATGCGGGCGATCGGCTTGATGAGCTCGCCGGCCTTGAGCCGCTCGGTGGCCGACTTCGAGAGCATCACGGCGAGCTGCGCCTTGTCGCCCACGGCCGCGCCGAGCAGCACCGCCGAGCGATCGCCGAGCTTGTCGCGCAGCTTCTCCGCGAGATCGCGCAGCGCGCCCGGGTTGGTGCCGTCCGGCACCCGGCGCGCGAGCACCTTGATCCCGCCGATGTCCCGGGCGCCGTCCAGCATCGCGTCGATGCCGCCGCCGCCGCCGCCCTGCGCGGGGCCCGCTCCCTCCAGGATCCGCCGCTCGAGCTCGGCGACCTTCTTCTCGAGCTCCCGCTCGTGCGCCACGATCTTCCCGATCTTCTCGGCGAGATCGCCGCCCTGCGCCTTCGCTACCTGGCGCGCCCGGGCGAGCTCGGCCTCGACGCCCCGCGCGTACGCGAGCGCGTTCAGCCCCGTCGACGCGAGGATCCGCCGCACGCCCGCGGCCACGCCGCCCTCGCTCGTGATCTTGAACAGCCCGATGTCCCCCAGCGCGCACGCGTGCGTGCCGCCGCAGAGCTCCACCACCTCGGGCGTCATCGTGAGCATCCGCACCGTGTCGCCGTACTTCTCCTCGAAGATCGCCATCGCGCCTCGCCGCCGCGCCTCGTCCATCGGCAGGATCTCGGTCGTCACCTTCGCGTTCGTCAGGATCTTCTCGTTCACCAGATCCTCGATCCGCGAGATCTCCTCGCGGGTGAGGGGCCGGTTGTGCGTGAAGTCGAAGCGGAGGACGTCCGGGCCGACCCGCGAGCCCTTCTGCTGCGCGTGCTCGCCGAGCACCTTGCGCAGCGCCCAGTGCAGGACGTGGGTGGCCGAGTGGTTGCGCCGCGTCGCCGACCGCGCCGCGTGGTCCACCCTCAGGTGGACGCGCTGCCCCACGGCGAGCGCCCCCTCGCTGACCACGCCCTCGTGCACGACCAGCCCGGCGAGCGGCTTCTGCGTGTCCTTCACCTCGACGCGCGCCCCGTCCGCCGTCACCTCGCCGACGTCGCCGACCTGACCGCCCGACTCGGCGTAGAACGGCGTCTCGCGCACGACGATCTCGACCGTCGCCCCCGCCTCCGCGCGCTCGACCAGCGCACGGACCTTGCGCGCCCGGTCGCCTTCGCCCTGGACGTCGACCCGGACGATCGCGACGATCTCGCTGTCGCCCTCCTCGTGCTCGTAACCCGTGAACACCACCGGCTGCGCGAGCTTGGCGCGGGCCTCGCGGTGCGCTGGGTCCACCGCGGCGGTCGGATCGATCGGGCCGTCCGCCTCGCCAGCGCCCTTGATGATCGCGTCGGCCCCCTGGACGTCGACGCCGAAGTTCGACTCCGCGCAGATGACCTGGGTCAGATCGAGCGGGAAGCCGTAGGTGGTGTAGAGATCGGCCGCGGCGGCGGCCGGGAGCGTCCGCTCGCCGGACGAGCGCATCTCGTCGAAGCGCTCGTCGAGGATCTTCATCCCGCGCTTCAGCGTGGAGCGGAAGCGGACCTCCTCGTCCTCGGTGACGCGGGCGATGAGCTCTCGCCGGTCGCGGAGCTCGGCGTACGTCTCGCCCATCCGGCGGACCACCTCGAGCGCGACCTCGTGAAGGAACGGCCGATCGATCCCGAGCCGGTGCCCGTGGCGGATCGCGCGGCGCATCACCCGGCGGAGCACGTACTCGCGCCGCTGCTTCTCGGGCATCACCCCCTCGGCGATCAGGAACGCGGCCGTGCGCGCGTGATCCGCGATGACCCGCATCGACACGTCGTCGTCGGCGCTGCCCCCCGTGTACGGCTTGCCGCTGAGCTCGGCGGCCTTGTCGACGAGCCCGCGGAGCAGGTCCGTGTCGTAGTTCGACGTCACGCCCTGGAGCACGCTCGCGAGCCGCTCCAGGCCCATGCCGGTGTCGATGCTCGGCGCCGGCAGCGGCACGAGCGGCCCGTCCTTCTCGGCGCGCTCGTACTGCATGAACACGTTGTTCCAGATCTCGGTCCAGCCCGTGCCGTCGATGCGCGGCTCCTCGCCGAAGCGCGCGACGTCGGGCTCCTTCCCGTGGAAGAAGTGGATCTCCGAGCAGGGGCCGCACGGGCCGACGTCACCCATCGTCCAGAAATTGTCGGCCAGGCCGAGCCGGAGGATCCGGTCGTCGCCGAAGCCCGTGACCTTGCGCCAGATCGCCGCGGCCTCGTCGTCGGCCGGGAAGCCCCCCTCGCCGTTGTAGATGGTGACCACGAGCCGCGACGGCGAGATATCGTAGACCTTCGTCAGGAGCTCCCAGGCGAAGGCGATCGCGTCTTCCTTGAAGTAGTCGCCAAAGCTGAAGTTGCCGAGCATCTCGAAGAACGTCTGGTGGCGCGCGGTGACGCCGACGTTCTCGAGATCGTTGTGCTTGCCGCTGATCCGGATGCACTTCTGGCTCGAGGCGGCGCGCTGGTACGGGCGCCTGTCCTTGCCCGTGAAGACGTCCTTGAACTGCACCATGCCCGCGTTCACGAACATCAGCGTCGGATCGTTCTGGGGCACGAGCGGCGCGCTCGGGACGATCTCGTGCCCGCGCTGGGCGAAGAACTCGAGGAATGTGCGGCGGAGCAGGTCAGAGCTGGCAGGCGTTGCGATGGACATAGGAGGACGCGCGGTCTAGCACGACCGGAGAGCGGCTTCCGCCTGCTCGACGCGCGCCCGCGACGCCCGCCGCCGAAGACGCGCGTGCCGGGCCGGTTTGCGCCGGGCCGGCGTGCGAGCCGGCCCGCGCCGGGCCCGCTGGGCGCGCCGGCCCACGCCGGCGAGGCGGGACCGCCGGGTCAGCGGCCGGAGGCGACGACGCTGCTGCCGGAGGCGGCCTCGAGGGCGAGCGGCGCCCTCTGGAGCGCGCTCTCGATCGCGCCCGCGACGGCGTCGCTCTGCAGCTGGGCGAGCTCCCTCAGGCCCTGGACGCGCTTCGCCTCGGCGAGCGCCTGGGCCGAGCCGGTCATCGAGCCCTTCAGCGTCTGGCTCGGCATCTCGCGGATCACGTACTCGACCTTGGCGGCGAAGCCGACCCCGTCCGCCCCATGGCGCTTGCTCAGGTGCGTGACCGAGCCGTCCAGCGTGAAGGCCGGCAGCTTGCGGCTCTTGCCTTCCGCAGCCAAGTCCGTGCCGTCGGCCACGATCTCGATGTCGGTGAACTGCGCCACGCGGTTGCGCGTCTGCTGCTTGAGCTGCGATCCGAGCTTCGCGTCCTTCACGCCGGAGCGGTTCTCGAACTTGCCCAGGCTGACCAGGAAGCGCGCCCTGGACGACGAGCGCGACAGCTTCTCGATGGCGGCCTCGATCGGGCGTTTCAGGTTGGGGGCAGGCTCGAGGTTGAGCGCCGCCTTGAGCGCCGGGACCGCCGCGGGGTTGCCCAGCGCGCCGAGCGCCGCCGCGGCCGACGCGCGCACCGCCGGGTGCGGATCCCTGAGCGCCTTCTCGAGGGCGGGCCGCGCGCCGGGGCTCTTCGACCTGCTGAGCGACAGCGCCGCCGCGACACGGAGCCGATAGTCCTTGCCGACCGCGATGTCGCGGAAAGCGGACGTGTCTGCGTCCTGGGCGACGGACAGGGCGGTCGACCCGAGCACCATCGACGCCGCCAAGAACATCGCAATGAAGAGACGACGAACCATCACGTCCCTCCGGAGAACGGCGGCTCGCGCCACCCGTTCTCCTCGGTGAACCAGGGAAGTATCGCGACGCGCCTGGCGTCCAGACAATCCTATCCTTGGCCAGGACGGTCGCGAGATCAAGGGCTGTTTGGCCCCGGATGGCTCATGCAGGACTCATGACGAGAGCGACGACGTCGCCGTTTCGCACCGTTTGGCACGGTTCCGCGCCGCTTCGCCGCCCCGAGCGCTCATTTCCAGACACGCGGCGACGCGCGAGGCTGGCTGAGCGCCGGGCGGGTTCGGCTCAGAAGAGGATACCGAGATACCAGCGCACCGTCTGTGCGGTCTCGAGATCGATCTTCTGGACCGCGTCTTCACCCCTGAGCTGGCCGAGCCCGCCGAGAGGAAACAGCACGCCGTACTGCACCGCCGTGTAGAAGCCGCCCATCTTGTCGGGGTCGTCGTTGAGCGTCCCGTCCTTCGACTGGAAGTACAGCTGCGCGTTCAGCTCGATGCCGAGATCCCGGGAGTTGCCGGGAGCCTGGAGGAACTCGGAGGCGCGGCTCCAGATGGCCGCGGCGCCGACGCCGGCGCGCTGGCCGTTCTTGTCGCGGGCGAAGTCCCAGTCGACGCCAGGGCGGAAATAATACGCGCCCTGGACCCGAGAGAGGATGTTCCTGAAGAGGATCTGGTCGACCCGGTAATCGGGGTGGAAGCGGAATGTCGAGTACGTGCGATCGGTCGAGCTCTGGGGATCCATGGCCCCGAGCTGCGTCCCCCGCGGCTCGAGGGCGGGCGCGTCGTCGTCGCCGGTCGCGTACCCGAAGCCGAAGTGGACGCGCAGCCGGCCCTCCATCTCGGTGAGCTCGGCCTGCGTGGCGAGCCCGAACTGCCGGACGCCCCAGCCGGTGTCCTTCGGCGAGATGACGTTCGCATAATCGCTCTCGTCCTGCCCGCGCAGATCGAGGGATCCGTAGATCATCGCCGCCTCGAGCTCGAAGCGGAACTTCTTGTAAAGGAGCTGGAACCACACGTCGGGGATGATCATCTCCGCACCCCGATGCACGTACCCCGCAGCGACGTTGTCGGCGCTCTGGCCGAGCGACGCCGACAAGTCGGCCGTGGTGTCGCCGGCGGTGATGTCGTTCGCCAGCGTCTGCTGCCGGTAAGCGAAGTAGACGCCGCCGTTCATGACCATGTTGCCGCGGGCGAGCTCGAGCTTCTGGAGCTCGGGATTCTTGCGGCGGACGGCGACGAACACGTACTGATCGACGTCATCGGACTGGGCGAGGTCGTACGGCTGGCCCTCGAGGTCCTGGATCGATGCGCTCGTCGCGCCCTCGTTGGCCCAGTCCCACGCACCGGCGAAGTAGATGTCGTATTTCTTGATGCCGGTGACGAACATCAGCCGGTCGACGGTCGACTGGTAGTCTGAGTCGTACCCGTCACCGCTGTTCGCCACCATACCGAGGCCCCAGTGGTTCGGCATGCGGCCGAAGCGGAGGAGACCGACGGGGGTCATGTACTCTCCCCAGATCCGCTTGACGGAGATCGAGTCCTTCGTCGAGTTGATGCCGGCGCTGGGCGCCCACTGGGTGCTGGAGAAGGCCCCGAGCGGCGAGTAGCCGCCCCGGCGGGCGACCTGGTAGCCGCCGCCCGCCGCCGGCTGGTTCGCGTAGCCGTCCGGGGTCGAGCCGAGCACCACGTTGTCGAGGAGATCGACCTGAGTGAGGATGCGCAGGTTGTCGCTGATGTGCAGCTCGGGATTGAGACGGAACCGCATGTTCGCGCCGGCCTGGGTGTCGTTCGTGCACGAGTCGAACGAGCGGGTGCCGCCGCTCGTGGTCTCGCTCGGGTTGCAGAGCGAGACCGCGTTCCCCTTGTAGGAGTCGTCGGCCGGCTGCGGCCAGAGCGCCTGATTGCGGGGGTCGATGCGGCCGAGGGCGAAGCTGTTGAAGAGCTCCCAACGGAGCCGGTAGTAGCCGTGGAACTCGAACGTCGGTCGCGCGTGGGACCACCAGTCCTCGGCGTAGACCTCGCTGGGCCGGGCGCCGATCTCCGCCTGGATCGCCTGTCGCTCGGGCTGCTCGGCCGCCGCAGCGGCTGCGGGCGCCTCCGAGGCCGCCGGCGTGGCCGGCTGCGGCGCGGAGGGAGCGGCCGTGTCGGCCGGCGGCAGGAGCGGCTGGCGCGCCGCCGGGGGTTCGGGCGTCTCGGCGCCGGCCGGCGCCGCGCCGGGCTGCGCAGGCGTCGCGCCGGGCTGGGCCGGCGCGGCGGCCGGCGCGGCGCCGGGCTGGGCCGGCGCGGCGGGCTGGGCCGGTGCGGCGGGCTGCGCTGCGCCGGGCTGCGCTGCGCCGGGCTGGGCCGGCGCGGCGGGCTGGGCCGGCCGGCGTGCCGGCTGGGCGGACGCGGAAGACGCGCCCAGCACGAGCGCGAGCGCGAGGCCCGACCGGAGGCGACGGCGAGGGGTGCCAGGGCGGCACGACGTACCCGGAGACCGCGACGAGATGGGCATCTGCTTGGTTTCGTTCGCGCGTTTTCGCCCCGCGCGCAGGAAGAGGTTGAAGATCCGAGCTCTCGGTGACCCGGAGGCCGGGGGCCGATGTCTCACGCCCGGCCTGTGTGGTCAAGGCACCGCTCGGCCCCAGGCCCTGGAACCCGGTCACGGATGCACACCCGGGACGCACCGGAGCAGGGGCCACCGGCCACCTCAACCCCGGTCGGCTGGCAGCGACGGCTGGCGGGTCCGCCCAACCTCGGTCGGGTCCGCCTCAACCTCGGTCGGGGCCGCCTCAACCTCGGTCGGGGCCGCCTCAACCTCGGTCGGGGCCGCCTCAACCTCGGTCGGGGGTGGGCAACGCGCTGACGAAGCCCCAAGACGCGCCAGCAACGCCCGCGGCTGCGCCGCCGCCGGCGTCCCCGCTCGCGCCAGCGCCGTCGCCGGCCGCGCCGCCGCCGCTCTCACCTGCGCCGCCGGAGCCCCGATCCCGCCTCACCTGCAGCGCACGGCCGCGCGGACGGGCGGATCTCGCCGTCCTCCCCTCTGGATCTCTCGCCCGAGCTGAGCGACGCTCTCGCCCGCAGCATCCCGCTCCCGCCGACGGAGCCATGGAGAAAGCGCTCATGAACCGGACACTCATTGCACTACCCCTCGCGCTGTCGTCGCTGCTCGCCGCGGGCTGCGGCCACTCCGAGCAGGAGTGGAAGTCGCAGCTCGACAAGTACAACCAGCTCCAGAACCGGAGCCAGAAGAGGGAGGCCGAGCTCGAGAAGGAGCTCGCCGACGCGAAGCAGCGCGTCGAGGAGCTCGAGAAGAAGCTCGCGGACCAGGGCGCCGACATCTCGAAGATGAGCTCGACGCTGGAGGACCGCGAGAAGGCGCTGGCCGAGTACAAGGCGCGCGCGAAGCAGCTCGAGGCGATCCAGGCGCGGTTCGACCTGCTCCGGAAGAAGCTCGAGGAGCTCGTCAAGCTCGGCCTGGAGGTCCAGGTCCGCAGGAACCGGATGGTCATCTCGCTGCCCGGAGACGTCCTGTTCGACTCGGGCAAGGAAACGCTGAGCAAGGAGGGCCAGCAGATCCTGAAGAAGATCTCGGACGTCATCCGGGGCGACAAGTCGCTCGTGGACCGCGACTACCAGGTCGCCGGGCACACCGACAGCCAGCCGTACAAGAGCGGCCCGTTCCAGGACAACTGGGGGCTGTCGCTGATGCGCGCCCGGGCCGTGCTGCTGTTCCTGATCGGCAAGGAGGGCCAGCTGCCGACGAGGCACTGGAGCGCGGCAGGGTTCGCGGACACGGACCCGATAGCGAACAACAACACACCGGCCGGCAAGCAGAAGAACCGGCGGTGCGACCTGATCGTGATGCCGGACGTCGACGAAATGCTCGACCTGACGAAGCTCGCCACGAAGTAAGCGCCGGCAAGAGAGGGGCCCGTGGCGCCGACAGCGGCGTGCCGCTTCGTGCACCACGGGCTCAGCCGCCGAGCCACTGCCGCGCGAGCTCGAGCGTGCGGGCGTTGTCCGGCACGTCGCGGAGGAAGCGCTCGCGCCAGGCCGGATCGCTGAGCTGCTCGGCGCGCGCGAGCAGCGTCGTCCTGGCCGCCGCGATCGCGACCTCGGCCTCGGCGCGCCTCCCGCTCGCGGCGAGCGCCTCGACATACGCCAGGCGGACGAGCGACTCGCCCTCTTCCAGCGTGCCGAACTCCGAGAGCCGCGCGCTCGCCTCGGCGGCAGCCCGGATCGCCTCGTCGGTGCGCCCGAGCCCGAGCAGCGCGCGCGCGAGGAGGGAGAAGGCCTGCACGCAGAGCGTCGGCGCGCTCTCGAAGAGCGCGATGGCCGCGCGCGCCTCGCGCTCGGCGGCCTCGAAATCGCCCATGGCGAGGGCGATCTTCGCCAGGTAGCAGCGAGCGAAGAGCTCCGTGCGCACCATGCCCGCCCCCTGGCTCGACGCGACCGCCTCCTCGGCGAGCGCCCGCCCCTCGGCGAGCTGGCCACGGTACCCGAGCGCGTGCGCGAGGTTGGCCTGCACAGCGACCTTCAGCTCGTCCAGGTGCATCCGGTCGGCCGCCTCCATGGCTGCCCGCAGCATCGACTGGGCCATCTCGAAGTCGCCGAGCTCCGTGCACACGGAGCCCAGGCTCGCCCGGGCGCTGAGCGCGTTGCGATGATCGCCAGCCTGCTCGAAGGCGAGCAACGCGGCTTCCTGGCTGGCGGCACAGGAGCCCAGGTCGCCTCTGCACATCTCATGGGCCGCGCGCGCGTCGTGGAGGTGCGCGACCACCTCGATATCCGTCGTCTCCGCGCTCGCGAGGGCGCGCTGGACCACATCGAGCAGCGCGGCGCCTTCGGCGTACCGCCCCCCCAGCGACAGCGCGCTCGCGCCCGCGGACAGGCAGCGGAGCTTTGCGTCCTGCGCGTCGCCGGAGGCGGCCACGCCCACCGCCTCGGTCGTCCAGCGTTCAACCTCGTCCAGCCGCCCCAGCTTGGACGTGGCCCATACCAGGGGGATGATGGCCAAGAACCACGCGGCCGAGCCGCGCTCCACCAGGCCCAGCGCCTCGCTCCCCCGCTCCGCGGAGAGCGCGAGATCGCCGCGCCACACATGAGCCTCCGCCTGGACCCAGCGGAGCCTGCCGGCGGCGTCCCCGGCCGCGCCGCAGCCGAGACCCCGGTCGGCCCGCGCGATCGCCGCGTCGAGATCGCCGCCCCGGAGCGTCTCCTCCGCCGCGCGCAGGTACGCCTCCGCCGCCCGCGCCGGCGCGCCGCCGAGCTCGAAGTGCTCCGCCAGCACCGTCGCGTCCGCCCCGCCAGCGCGGGCCAGCCAGTCGCCCGCAAGGCCGTGCCCGACGCGGCGGTCGCGCTCGGTCAGCATGCCGTAGGCCGCCTCCCGCACCAGCGCGTGCCGGAACTCGTATTCCACCTCGCCCGCGATCCGCGCCTCGCGCCGCCGCACCAACAGCTCCCGCCGCCCCAGCTCCGCGAGCGGCTGCGCCACCGGCGCGCCGCCCACCAAGGCCGCGATGGCACCTTCCCACGACGTCTCGCCGAACACGCTCGCCGCGCGCAGCACCCGCCGCTCCTCCACGCCCAGCGCTTCCAGCCGCGCCTGCACCATCGCCAGCGCCGTCTCCGGCATCCCCTCGCCCCGCCCCTCGGCCACCGCGCGGATCTGCTCCTCCAGCACGAACGCGTTGCCCTCGGCGCGCGCCAGCAGCTCGTCCACCTGCGCCGCGCTCACGCCGTCGCCCAGCACCTCCCGCACCAGCCGCTCGCTCGCGCGCCGGGGCAGCGCCGCGAGCCGCAGCCGAAGCCCGACCCGCTGGCGCCAGAGCTCCGGAAACAGCTCGTCCACCTCGGGGCGCGCCAGCGCCAGCACCAGCAGCGGCAGGTCCCTCGCGTGCTGGAGCGCCACGTCGATCAGCCGCACCGTCGGCAGGTCGCCCCAGTGCAGATCCTCCAGCACCAGCAGCACCGGCTGCCGCTCGCACTCGGCCCGAACGAAGTCCTCGAACGCCTGGCGGATGCGGTCGCCCATCAGCACCGGGCTCTGGCGCGCCGCCTGCAGCTGCACATCGCCCTCGTCAGGGAAGGGCGCCCCCACCAGCTCGCCGAGGAACGCCGCCACGTGCGGCCCCTTGCTCCCGAGCCCGTCGAGCCGTTCTACCCGCGCCAGCACCTTGCTCCGCCGCACCTCCAGCGCCTCGCCGTCGAGCAGCCCCATGGCGCGGCGGAGCGCCTGGGCGAGCAAGCCGAACGCCGAGCCGGCCGCCATTGGATCGGCCCTGCCGATCCAGACCTCGGCGGCCTCGCGCTGCTCCTTGATGGCGCGCAGGAACTCCCAGGCGAGGCGCGACTTGCCCATGCCCGCGGCCCCCACGACGACCACCGCGCTCGCGGCGGGCTCGTCCAGGCAATGGCGCCACTCGGCCGCGAGCTGCGAGAGCTCTCGCTCGCGCCCCACGCACGGCGTCGGCTTCCCGAGCAGCCTCGGCACCGTGTCCGGCTCCTCCTTCCGGCCGCGCAGCCAGCATCCTCCGGGCCCCCGCGCCGTATCGAAGCGGCTCGCGAGCAGGCTCGCCGTCGCGCTGTCGAGCCGGATACCCCCGGACGGCGGGCCGTCGCGCCCCACGATCAGCTGGGCCACCCGATCGACCAGCTCACCGACAGGCAGCCTCCCCTCGATCTCCGCCAGCCCCGTCGCGACCGACATGGGCGCGCCGCCAACCACGGTCCGGAGCGCGAGCGCGCAATGGGCCGCTCGCACCGCGAGGTCCGTCGGAGACTCGGCCCCCGACAGCGCGACGAGCAGCCACTTCGACTGCAGGAAATCGAGCCTCCCACCGTGGCGCGCCGCGATGTCCCGCAGCGCCTGGGCCTGCGCGACCCCATCGGCCTCCGCCAGCGTCGCGCCGGTCTCCTCGCTGCCATGGGCGGCCAGGATGACGCACATGACCCGCCGCTCCGACGTCGTGATCTCCTCGCCGGGCGCGCGTGGCGCCGCGACCGCGCTCCCTCCCGCGGCGAGCCCCTCGCCGGCGAAGACAGCCAGCTCCGCCGCGACGGCGGCGCCGTCGCGCGGCCGGTGCTCCGCCGACTTCGACAGCATCCGGGCCACGAGGCGCTCGAGCAGCTCGGGGATGCCGTCGCGCAGCTCCCCGAGCCGCGGCGGCTCCTCCAACACGACCTTCACGAGGAGCGACAGCAGGTTGTCGCCCAGGAACGGCCGGCGCCCCGCGAGGCACTCGAACAGGATGCACCCGAGCGCGAATACATCCGCGCGGGCGTCCACCGGCGCCTCGCCGCTCGCCTGCTCGGGGGCCATGTACCCGGGCGTCCCAAGGATCGCTCCGGGCGCCGTCAGGCTCTGCGTGAGCCAGAGCTCGCGCGCGATGCCGAAGTCGAGCAGCGTCGCTCGCTCGACCGCGCCGCCCACCAGCATCAGGTTGCTCGGCTTCAGGTCGCGGTGGACGATGCCCTGCTGGTGGACCGCGCCCAGCGTCGTCGCCACCTGCGCCGCCAGCGTCACGCTCTCCGCCATCGAGAGCGGTCCTTGAGCGAGCCTCTGCTCCAGCGTCACGCCCTCCAGCCACTCCATCGCCAGGTACGGCTGTCCTGCGCCCGTCGTCCCGTGCGCCACGTACCGCACGACCCCTGGCAGCCGGAGCGTGACGAGCGCCTTCGCCTCCCGCGCGAACCGGCGCAGATCGCCCGCGCTCGCGCTGTGCAGCACCTTGAGCGCGACCGCCTCCCCCGACCGCCGGTCACGCGCGCGATAGACCTCCCCCATCCCGCCGGATCCGGCGAACCGCTCGATCTCGAACCGATCCTCGACCACGTCCAAATCGCGCATTGCGCCTGCGATGTCGTTCACACGGGCCTCCAGCGACGGCCCTCACCCGCAGGATCACGGTACCCTGTCGGTAGCAAATGTAATCTACGCCACGATCACCCCTGCATGTGGCCGATCTCGGGCACCTGGATCGCAGAGCGACCACAACGCGCTCTGGTGCTCGGGCGCCCGGGGACATTCGCGACGACAGCGCGTTCCGGTGCCCGGGCATCGAGCTCCTCGCCCGCCGCGCAGGGCAGCGCGCGGCGTGATCTCAACCGCCGAGTCGGATCCGGAATGTCGAGGCAGGCTCGTGTCCGCACGCCGTTCCCGCCCGACAAGGCTCGACCTCGACGCGGTACTCGCCGGGCTCGTGATCCTTGAGCGGCACACGGAGGCGCTGGACCTGGCCGCCCTTCCATGGCCCCGGCGCGAACACCTCGGGCCGCGCCGCCGGAGGCGCCTTGTCGACCGCGTACACGCCGATGCGCACGGACTCCGTATCTTGGCCAAAGGCGATCTCGACCTCCAGGGTCCCGTCGATCCGGCGCCCGAGCGCGGTGAGCGGCCTTGTCCCGAGGACCGTCCCCTTCACGCGCGCGAGCGTGGTGCCTGAGGCGGCGGCCTCCTCGCTCGCCATCACCGCGGGCGCCTCGGCGGCCCCGCGCAGCGGCCACGCGAGCGGCAGCGTATCGAGCCTGCCGAAGAGGCGCGGGCGCTGCGCGTAGGTGCGGCCCTGCGCCCGGTTGAACGCCAGGCCGAGCGTGACCGCCTCGCGCTCGGGATCCACGGCCGCCGGGTCGGTCCAGGCCCCGACGAGCGCCTTCGTGAACACGCCCCCGCGCGGCGTCTCGGCGGCGTCGCTGCCGGCGCTGGCCGCGGTGACGACGCCGATGCGCTCGCTGTGGTCGTGCTCTACCCCGAGATCCTCGGGCAGCGAGAAGGCGCCGGCGCGGCCCGCGTCGAGGATGACCAGCACGCGCCCCGCCTTCGAGCGGGCGATGGCCTGGAAGAGGCGCGCGGCGGGCAGCGCGTTGCGCGGATCGGCGGGGCGGGCCGGGTCGTAGTCGACGGGCAGGAGGAAGCCCTCGCCGCGCTGATCGAGGCCGTGGCCGGCGAAGTAGACGAGCAGCGTCTCGCCCTCGGCGGCGCCGGCGAGAAAAGCGGTGACGGTCGGCTCGAGGTTGGCCGCGTCGAGGTCCTTGGAGGCCTTGATGCGGTCGTCGTCGAGGGCCCAGCTGTCGCTGCGCTGCAGGGCGCGGCGCATCGCGTCCACGTCGGCGAGCGCGCCCGGGAGGCGCTTGACGCCCGGGGCGCGGTACGCGGCGTTGCCGATCAGCAGGGCGCGCGGGCGGAGCGCGCGGGCGCGGAGGTCGGGCTCGGGCCCTCACCCCTCCGGAGAGCGTACCGACGAGGATCTCGCCTCCATCCGGTCGCACGCTGAGCGAATTGACGGCATCGGTCGGGCCCAGGGCTCCGAGCCGCCGCCGCTCGCCGCTCTTGCGGTCCCAGACGAAGACCTCGCCGCCCCAGCCGCCGCTCACCACCCCGCGCCCGTCCGGCAGGAACGCACAGCCACGAACCCATCCTCCGTGCCCCTCCAGCCGCTGGACGACCTGGCCGGTCGCCACATCCCAGACGAGCAGCACCCCATCCTCGCCCCCGGACACGATCTGCCGACCGTCCGGCGAGAACGCCAGGCAGTTCACCTTCGCCAGATGCCCCTCCGGCTTCGCCAGCAGCGCCCCCGGCGGCGGCCAGGCCTCCGGAGGGGCGGCCGGCGTGAGCTGCGTCGGCTGCGGCTGCGCCGGCGACGCGCCGCTACAGCCACCGATCGCCGCCGCCAGGGCGATTGCGCCCAGCCCCGCCGCGCCGCTCCCGAATCGCCCGTTCGACATTGCCACGCATCCTATCTCATCGAGGTTCGACGCCGCCGGGCGAACGCGACCGGCGTCGCCGCGCTGGCCACCCGGAGCCGCCGCCCTTAGGCTCACCGCCGCGATGCACCGCTGGTTCAACACGGCAGGCCCCTGCAATCCGGCCGATCACTACATGCTCCCGCCAGAGGAGCGCCTGCCCGGGGTGCGCGACCTCGTCGATCGCAAGGCTTACTTCGTCCTGCATGCGCCACGGCAGATCGGCAAGACGACCTCGCTGCGTACGCTCGCCCGGGATCTCACGGCCGAAGGGCGCTATGTGGCGGTCCTCGTCTCGGCGGAAATCGGCGCTCCCTTCCCCGACGACCCTGGCGCAGCCGAGCTCGCGATGCTCGCCGAATGGCGCGGCACCGCCGGCTCGCAGCTCCCGGCCGATCTGCGGCCGCCACCGTTCCCCGATGCCCCCCCCGGCCAGCGCATCGGAGCGGCCCTGCGCGCCTGGGCCAAGGCTGCGCCGCGTCCGCTCGTCGTCTTCCTCGATGAGGCCGACGCCCTGCGCGACGCGACGCTCGTCTCCCTGCTGCGCCAGATCCGCAGCGGCTATCCCGATCGCCCGAGTGACTTCCCGCACGCGCTCGCGCTCGTCGGCCTGCGCGATGTGCGCGACTACAAGGTCACGTCCGGCGGCAGCGACAGGCTCGGGACGTCGAGCCCCTTCAACATCAAGGTCGAGTCCCTCACCCTGCGCAACTTCACGCACGACGAGGTCGCGGCGCTCTACGCCCAGCACACGGCCGAAACCGGCCAGGTCTTCCGTCCGGACGCCGTGGACCGGGCCTTCGAGCTCACCCAGGGTCAGCCATGGCTCGTGAACGCGCTCGCCCGCCAGCTCGTCGATGTCCTGGTCAAGGATCGCGCGCTGCCCATCACGGCCGCGGACGTCGATCGCGCCAGGGAGATCCTCATCGAGCGGCAGGACACGCACCTCGACAGCCTGGTGGACCGGCTGCGCCAGCCGCGCATCCGCGCCGTGATCGAGCCCATGCTCGCCGGCACCACCCTCGGCGATGTGCCCGAAGACGACCGGCGCTTCGCGGTCGACCTGGGCCTCGTGCGCCGAACGGCGGAAGGCGGTCTCGTCATCGCCAACCCCATCTACCGCGAGATCATCGTCCGTGAGCTCGCGAGCGGGGTGCGCGACTCGCTGCCGCGCATCCCGGCGACCTGGCTCACTCAGGACGGCCGCCTCGACGCCGATCGCCTGCTCGACGCCTTTCTCTCCTTCTGGCGCCAGCACGGTGAGCCGCTGCTCAGGGCGGCGCCCTACCACGAGATCGCCCCGCACCTCGTGGTCATGGCCTTCCTCCACCGCGTCGTGAACGGCGGCGGCACCATCGATCGCGAGTACGCCATCGGCCGGGGCAGGATGGATCTCTGCGTCCGTTATGCGGGCGAAACGCTCGCGATCGAGCTCAAGGTCTGGCGCGACGGCCGCCCGGATCCCCTTGCCGAGGGGCTTGCCCAGCTGGATGAGTACCTCGCCGGGCTGGGGCTCCAGCGCGGATGGCTGATCCTCTTCGACCAGCGCGCGGGACAGCCCCCCATCGCCGAGCGCACGCGCCGCGAGCACGCGTTGACCCCTGCCGGTCGCGAGGTCGTCGTGATCCGCGCCTGAGCGCGCTCGTCGTTCAGGAGCCTCGATCCGGAGGCTACTCCGTGGCCGCCGCAGCCTCCCCCGTCCCGGCCGCCGCCGCAGCCGTCACCTCCAGCTCGCAGCGCACCACCTGGACCTCGCCGTCCGCCAGCTCCGCCCGCTCCACCAGCTCGTGCGCCCCCGCCCGCACCGCCGCGAGCACGTCCCCCAGCGCCGGCTTCAGCCGCGCCAGCGTCGCCGCGTTCGCCCCCAGCGCCAGATCCGTCACCACGCGCCCCACGCTCGCGCCGAGCTCGCTCTTCCGCTTGTTGACCGCCGCCATCGCCGCAGCCGCCAGCTCCAGGAGCCCCGCGTCCGCCGGCGCCGCGACCTCCGCGAAATCCCCCGCCGCCGGCCACTTCGCCCGGTGGATCGACCGCTGCCCCGTCTCCTCCGCGTACACCCAGGCCCAGACCTCGTCGGTGATGTACGGGAGCACCGGCGCGAACAGCCGCAGCAGCACCGAGAGCCCGAGCCGCAGCGCAGCCACCGCCGAGCCCCGCGCCGCATCACCAGCGCCGCCCTCGCCGCGCGCCCGCGCCTTGGCCAGCTCGAGGTAAGCGTCGGTGAACCAGCGCCAGAAGAAATCCTCCGTCCGCTCGAGCGCCGCCGCGAACTCCTGCGCCTCGAACGAGCGCGTCGCGTCCGCCACCACCGCCGACAGCTTGTGCAAGAACGCCCGATCCAGCTCCTCGGAGACCGGATGGACCTCCGCAGACTGGCTGAGCACGTACTTGCCCGCATTCCAGATCTTCGTGACGAGGCGCTTGCCGATCTTCAGCACCTTCTCGTCAAACGCCGTGTCCGTGCCGAGCCGCGCGCTCGCCGACCAGTAGCGGACCGCGTCCGACGAGTAGTTGTCGAGCAGGTGCATCGGCGTCACGACATTGCCCTTGCTCTTCGACATCTTCTTGCGATCGGGGTCGAGGATCCACCCCGAGATCGCGATATGACGCCACGGCACCGACGCCTCGTGCAGCATCGCCTTCGCGATCGTGTAGAACGCCCACGTCCGGATGATGTCGTGCGCCTGCGGGCGAAGATCGGCCGGGAACAGCCGCGCGTGGCGCCCCTCGTCGAGGCCCCAGTGCGAGCTGATCTGCGGCGTGAGCGAGCTCGTGAACCACGTGTCGAACACGTCGGACTCCGCCGTGAACCCGCCCGGCTTGTCCCGCTGAGACGCATCGTACCCGGGCGGCACGTCGACCGTCGGATCGACCGGGAGCACCTCGCGCGTCGCGAGCAGCGGCCTACCGTGATCCGGGTTGCCCTCGGCGTCGAGCGGATACCAGACCGGGAACTGCACGCCGAAATACCGCTGGCGGCTGATGCACCAGTCGCCCTGGAGCCCCTCGGTCCAGTTGCGGTACCTGAGGCGCATGAAATCCGGGTGCCACTCGATCTTGTCGCCGAACTCGAGGAGCTTTTCCTTCTTGTCGGCGAGCCGGACGAACCACTGCCGCGTGGGCACGAACTCGAGCGGCTGATCGCCCTTCTCGAAGAACTTCACCGCCCGCTCGATCGGCTTCGGCTCGCCCCGCAGCGCCGGGCCTGTGCCGGGCGCCGCCGCGTGCTCCTCGCGGCGGAGGAGCTCGACAACGGCCGCGCGCGCCTGCTTCACCCCCTTGCCCTGGAGCGGGGCATACGCGGCGTTCGCGGCGGCCGGATCGCGGCTCTGAAAGTCGCCCTCCCCGAACGTCACCGGGAGGAGTCGGCCGTTCTTGCCGAGCATCTGCCGGAGAGGGAGCTTCTGCTCCCGCCACCAGATCACGTCCGTCGCGTCGCCGAAGGTGCAGACCATCAGGATGCCCGTGCCCTTCTCGCGATCCACGAGCGTGCTCGGGAAGATGGGCACCGGCGCGCGGAAGATCGGCGTGAGCGCCGTCTTGCCGAAGAGGTGCTGATACCGCGGATCCTCGGGGTGCGCCGTCACGCCCACGCAGGCCGCCAGCAGCTCCGGGCGCGTCGTGGCGATCACGAGCTGCTCGCCCGTGCCCTCCACGGCGAACGCGATGTCGTGGAACGCGCCGGACTGCGGGCGATCCTCGACCTCCGCCTGCGCGACCGCTGTCTGGAAATCGACGTCCCACATCGTGGGCGCGAAGACCGAGTAGAGGTGGCCCTTCTCGTGCAGATCCAGGAACGACAGCTGCGCCGTCCTGCGGCAGTGATCATCGATGGTGGCATACTCGTACTGCCAGTCGACCGAGAGGCCCACCCGGCGGAAGAGCGCCTTGAAGACCTGCTCGTCCTCGCGCGTGACCTTGTGGCAGAGCTCGATGAAGTTCGGCCGCGACACGATGCGCGGCTGCTCCTTCTTGAGCGCCTCCGGCGCCGCCTGCGGCAGCGAGAGGCCGCGCTCGTAGGGCGTGCGCACGTCCGTGCGGACGTGGAAATAGTTCTGCACGCGCCGCTCGGTGGGCAGGCCGTTGTCGTCCCAGCCCATGGGGTAGAAGATGTTGAAGCCGAGCATCCGGCGCTGCCGGACGATGACGTCCGTGTGCGTGTAGCTGAAGACGTGGCCGATGTGCAGCGAGCCCGAGGCGGTCGGCGGAGGCGTGTCGACCACGAAGGTCTCCTCGCGGGGGCGCGAGGGGTCATAACGGTACGTCCCGTCGGCCTCCCACGCGTCGGCCAGGCGCTGCTCGGCGACGGGCGAGTCGAAATGCTTCGGGAGCGTCGCTGGATCGATGGTGCGGAACGTCTTCTTGGTCGTCACGTGATCACCTGCAGAACTGACCCCGCAGGTACCGCCCGCGGGGGCGCGCATCCTACGTCGTACCCAGGGTAACGCTCAAGGCGCGCCGCGTCACCGGAGGGCGATCCACGCTCGCGTCCGCCCGAGATCGGCGGCTCCTTCCTTGGAGAGGCCGGCGGCTCCGCCGCGGCGCTCGACGTGGACGCGCTCGCCGGGGCGGCGGCTCAGTCGTAGCGCTCGACGTGGACGTGCTTGCGGGGGACGCCGAGCTCGCCGCGGGCGAGCTCGCGCACGAGCGAGACCATCCGATCGAGGCCGCAGATGAAGACATGCGGGGCCGGATCCCCGCTCGCCCCGGCCAGCTCCCGGTAGAGCTCGGGCACGTGCGCCTGCACGTAGCCGCGGCGGCCCGACCAGGACGGGCCGCCGCGCGAGAGCGTGATCTCGTAGCGGATCCGGTCCGAGCCGCGCGCGAGCGCCTCGAGCTCGTCGCGGTAGATGATGTCCTCCTCGAAGCGCGCGCCGAACAGGATCCACAGGTGCGCGGCCACCCCGGCGCGCAGCGACGCCTGCAGCATGCTCCGGAGCGGCGTGACGCCGGTGCCGGTGGCGACGAACAGCGAGGGCGCAGGGCTCTCGGGATCGCGCGTGAAGAGCCCGTGCGGGCCGACGGCGCGGAGCGTCGCGCCGGGCTCCAGCCGGTGCAGGTACTCCGAGCCGGCCCCGCCCTCCACGCGGGTGACCGCCAGATCGAAGCGAGGCGAGCCGTCGGGGGCAGAGGCGATCGAGTAGGCGCGCTTCACCTCACCGCCCGGGAGCGGGAGGACGAGGTTGACCCATTGCCCGGCCTCGAACAGGAACGCCCTGCCGTCAGCGCGCTCGAACGAGAGCTCTCGCACGAAGGGGCTGAGAGGCCGGACGGCGACGAGGCGAGCTTCGAACGGTTCGGCTTGGATCATGATCGGACCTCTGCAGGGCCACAGGCTGCTGGGCCGCGCGGGTGGCGAGGTCTTACCGCAGCCCTCGCCCTGGCCCAATCACGATCGGAGCCGTCAGCGCGCTGCCGGACGGCGTGGAGTCGCGGAAGTCTAGGCCTTCCGGCTCCACGCCGCCGGAGCGCACGGCCGGACCGCCGCCGTTCGCGGCGCTCCGGCGCCGGAGCGGCGGCGGATCTACCGCTGCACGCCCATGCGGCGGCGCTGCGGGATGTTCAGCGCCGGCCGGGAGCGGTCCTGGTTCGGGAGCTTGCTCGGCGGGCGGGGCTCCCTGTGCGCGGGCTTCGGCGCCGGGGCATGCCCCGCCTGCGGCGGGCGCTGCTCGGGCGTCTTGGCCGAACCGAGCTGCAGTGCGCGCTCGGGGAGATGCGCGGGTCGCTCCGTCATAGAATCCTCCATTCGATCACTCATCACCACGGCAGAAAGAGCACCAAGGCTGAACGAACCCTTCGAAGAACCAGCTCTCATACACCCTCCATTCATCGTACGACCCCGGATTGCAGGCACACCGATGCCGCGACGGACGCTGGCTCCGGACGCCGCCCAAAGGCCGCTCGACTGGCGCTCTCGCGCGATGGACGCACCTCCACGCATCGCCGGGGCAGGGCGGTCCGCATCACCACACGCCCCCTGGCAAGGCGCCTCAGCGCCTCGCCGTCAGGAGAGATGGCGAGTCGGCCCGCCGCGCCACGAACCATCCGGCTCGGTGCTTCGCGCGAGCGGCCAGCGAGCGAGGGGCTGCGACCGCGAGGTCAACGACCTCCAGCGCATCGGACTCGTTCGCAGTTGGACCACGCTCCGTCCCCACGAGCACACGACCCACGCCCGCGCGGGGATTCCGCGGGCGGCCGTCGTGGCTGCTCACGCGCGGCGGCAGAGGGTCGCCGTGCCTACCTGGGCAACAGGCGCTCACCCCTCGGGGCCGCGTGACGGAGCGGTGGTATCAGCAGGGAGTGTTCATGATTGACGCGGGCGACGCGTCGACAACAACGCTAGCACCGGAGCCAGAGATCGCCCAGCACTTTCTGCGTCTGTGGAGGAGAGCTGTGCGCGTGGTGATCTCGCGCTGTCCTCGCGGAGCGTTCGTGTCCTCCTTTTGCTTCCGCTTCCGCTTCTTCTCCGCCTCACGAGCCACAGGAGCGCGCGGGCGCGCCTGGGCGCCGAGCCGCAGCTCAGAACGCGATGCGCAGCCCCAGGCCAAGGGGGACCGCTCCAGGCGACGCGACGACGGCGCCCGGACCGACGAGGAGGCGCGCAGCGGCCAGCCCGCGCATATCGAGCCCTTTCCGCAGCACCCGCTTCTTGCCGATCACGTAGAGCGGCAGGCCGGCGCCAACGGCGGCCACGCCCCCGGCCGCCGTCGCCACGGCCACCGTGTACCCGTCGCGGTGCTTCGTGACGGCCTCGTCGTGGTTCGCGGTGATCAGCACGGCGCCGGTGACGAGGGCGGCTGCTCCGAGGCTCGCGAGGACGATCCCCGAGACCATCATGACAGTGCTGTTCCGCTCGGTCGTCCGCTCCATGAAGTTGCGGAGCTCTCTCTTCGTCGCCTCGATCTCCAGCTCGATCTGGCGCCCTCGGGCGTCTCGCATGTCCTCGGAGTCAACAAAATCGTGGATGGCGTCCGCCTCGTACTTGAGCGCCTCGATCCTCGCCTCGTACGCAGCGACCGTCGCCTCCCACATGGCCTGCGGCGGGAGCTCCTCCACGGCCGGCGCGGCCACGGCCGGCGCGGCAGGGGGCGCGGAGGGCGCGAGCTGCGGGGGCGGCGTCTGCGCGGCCGCGCTCGACGCGAGCACCGCGCCGGCAAGGGCGAGCGCCCACGCGACGAGGCGGCGGCGCACCGCGGCCGCGGAAGAAGTGGAGGACATGCGCGCCGGGGGCGCGGAGGGATGCGCGAAACGGGAATGGACTCGTCCCATCAGCGAGCGGCATACCTCAACCGTGGCGCAGGGACATCCGTCGCGTCCCGCTCGCCCGGCCTGCGCCCGCGATCGCGGCGCCCTCACCCCTCCCGGGGCCGGCCGCGGCGCTTGCTCCCCTCCCCGTCCCCGACCGGCCGCGCCTCGGCGGCCACGCGGAGCAGCTCCTGGAAGTGCCGCTCCACCGGGCCGAGATCGATGCCATCCATGAACGAGGTGAACGCGAAATAGGGCAGCAGCGTCTGCCAGGCGCGAAGCCAGCCCGGCAGGTAGCGCGGCCGCTCCAGCACGCCGGCCGCGCGCAGCTCCGCCAGCACCGCGATGTCGTCGAGCGCGATCCGGCCGCAGACGAGCAGCTCCACCTCGTCGCGCAGGCCGCCGCGCAGGACCGCGGCCAGGAAGGCATAGACCTCGAGCAGACCGGCCAGGTAACAGGCGTCCTTCGTGAAGGGCGCGCCGCCCTCGACGAGCCCGCCGCGGCAGACGCGCTGGGCGTCGAAATAGGCGTCGCGGCGCCCGGCGCCGCGCTCGCGCAGGTACCTGTAGAGATCGAGGAAGCTCGCGCCCTGCTCGGCCATGTCCACGAGCCGCACCCGCTCGGCGAGGCGGGTGAGGCGGCCGATGGAGAGCGAGCGGCTGTACAGCTCGGCGAAGATGGCGAGCCCCTCCTGCGTGCGCGTGGTGCGGGGGCCGCCCGACCGCAGGAACGCGCACCGCGGCTGCGCCGCGCCGTTGTGCGCGGTGAGCGCGTGCGTCTCCACCTCGTGGTGCCACAGCCCCTCGGCCTCCCAGGACGCGAACGTGGCCTCCGGGCGGATGCGGACGCGGCTCATGCCCGCCACCACCTTGGCCGTGATCCGCGGGTCGAGCACGATCTCGAGGTCGAGCGTCGGCGTCCGCGCTGCGACGCGGGCGGCGAGCAACTCCCGGAGCGCGCCGGCGTCGAGCGGATCCTCGTCGGGATCGCTGGCCTCGTCCCAGCCGTGGACGCGCAGGCGCGCGGTGAGGTGCTCGGCGAGGTCGATGTTGCGGACCTCGCCGCCGAAGAACCGCGAGCGCGCGCCGCCGTAGAGCGCCCGCGAGCGCTCGGAGAACTCGCGGGTCCCCGCCGCCTCGAGCAGCTCCGCGGCCTGGATCTGCGCGCGGACGTTGTCCCGCAGCCAGTCGAGCGCGGGCGCGTCGCCGTCGATCGATCCGAGGAGCTCGCGCAGCTCGGCGATGCGCCGAGCGAGCCCGTCGCGATCCACGCGGTGCTCGACCTCGGGGAGGCGATCCCCGCCGGCGGCGAAGAAGCGCTCCTCGACTTCGCGAGGCCAGGCGATGTCCTCGAGCAGCCGGAGCGCCTTGCCCTCGGAGAGGCGGGCGCCGACCCGATCGAGCTGCTCCAGCACGGCGCGGTCGATGCTCATGGCGCGATGCTCGCCCGGACCGCCGGGCGTGGGAAGCGGCCGGCGCGGGCGTTTGCGGCTCCGGCGCGGATCCGGGGCTGGATCAGGAGCGCGCCTGGCTCCGCGTGCCAGCGAGCCCTGGCGGGACGGTTTTGCGGGGGCGAACCGTCGCGATCCCGCCCGCGGGCTCTGCTGAGATCGCCCGTGCGCAGTGGTTGCGTGCCGAAGCGCCCCGGAGGCCTCCGGCAACGTGTTGTCGGCAACCAGCAGGCCTGTGCCGGGGAGGCAAGCGCGAGGGCGTGCGCCGGCGCTCCCCGTGGCCACGCCGAGCATGTTGTTCAGCTCCTCGCATCCGGGATACATTGGAGCCTGAACCTCGATGAATGATGATCCCCAGCTAGCACACTGTACAGCACGAATCGGAACGGTCCTCCGGGGCAAATGGCGCATCGATTCGCTTATCGGCGTCGGCGGGATGGCTGCGGTCTACGAGGCGACACACAGGATCGGCCGGCGCTGCGCGATCAAAATCCTCCATCCGGAAATCGCGGTCTCCAAGGAGCTTCGAGCCAGGTTCGAGCAAGAGGCGCTCGCGGTAAACCAGCTCGGTCACCCCGCAGCCGTCAATGTCCTCGACATTGATACGAGCGAAGATGGCTCGCCGTTCCTGGTGATGGAGTTGCTCGATGGTGAATCGCTCGGCAAGCGCGCCCGCGGCTCCGGCGGCATCGAGGAGCGCGAGCTGCTCCGCGTTGTCTCGACCGTGCTCGAAGTGCTCGAAGTCGCGCACGGGCTCGGCATCGTTCATCGAGATATCAAACCTGATAATCTATTTTTGACCTCCTCAGGCGGCGTCAAAGTCCTCGACTTCGGGATCGCTCGAATGAAACAGGGGGGCTCCAATGTTCATACACGCACCGGCACGATGCTCGGGACTATACCTTACATGTCGCCCGAACAAATCACGGGCGGCCAGATCGATGGGCGGGCCGACGTCTTCGCCGTTGGCGCGACGATGTTTCGAATCCTGACAAAACGCCATGTGCACGAGGGCTCCATGGAAAGCGAGCTCCTCATCAAAATGGCGACGCAGCCTGCGCCGGCCCTGCGCACCGTTGCCCCCTCTGTCAGCCCAGAGGTCTGCGCCATCGTCGATCGCGCGCTCGCTTTCGATCTATCGCGCCGCTATCCAACGGCCCGCGCCATGCGCGAAGACATCAAGCGAGTTCTGGGCGCCGATGCTACCCCTCACGCGCCAGCCCCCGTGTCGATCCGAGCCGACGTGTCGTCTCCAATCAGCGTCGATGGCCCGACGATGGCTGCTCCTGCTCCCGGCCAAGCGATGCAGGCACCGATGGTCGTATCCGCGCCGCCTCAATCTGCTGCAACCAGCCCACGAGCGAGCTCGAATTCTCCATTCTTGATGATTGCAGTGATTGGCTCGTTTGCTGTCGCCGTTTGCCTCGCCGCTGTCTTCTTCGTTGTTCGTTCGCAAGACTCCGCCGAAGACACTCGTGAGAGCGCGGACGATGAGACATCGCAAGAGGACAAGGCGAGCGGTAGCTCTCGCGCGATGGCCACGTCTTCCGCTACCAGCACGCCATCCTCGACCCCATCCTCGACCCCATCCTCGACCACCGGGCCCTCATCGACGCGCCGGCCCGCCCCCAATGGCAAATATCGCCTCCTCGTCAAAGACGGCAAATATCCATTTTGCGTCACGTCGAAACTGAAGCATGCCTATCCAGTACGCACGAACGAAGAGGGCGTCAAAGTGTGCATCGGCACCCCCGACGGGCCCATTCCGATTGACGGCCTCAAAGCCTACCACCCCTCCGAGCTTCAATGGTAATCGCTTTGTGAGGCGGCGGCCTTGTCTTGTACCGTCCCGGCATGCCGAAGAGCACGCCGCCGCCCAACTCTTCGATCGCTGGCCCCCGATGTCTTCATCACGCCTTCGGGGCGGGGCTGGAGGTTCCGGCGATACGGGCGGCGACCAGCGAGCTACGGCTCGATGCACTGTGGACATCCTTGTAGGCTGATGTCGGCGTACGGAGCCAGATCCACGAATATCGCGGAACTGCACAGCTTTTCCGTGCGGAGGGTGGATTGAGCATGATGTCCACTCGGACGGCGGTGCGGTTCCTCGGCTCTCAGCACCTTTGTGCGTGTACACTCCCCGGCATGCCAGGGACAATCCCACCCAAGGGGCGCTCAAGCACCGACGACGTCACGGTGCGGATGCTCGGGAAACAACGCGACGCCTCCGTCGTTGAGCTCACAAGCTCGGCGCTGGTGGAGGAAATCGAGACTGCGGCGCGGCCGTGGTCGGACGACGCACCCACGTTGGTGCGCTCAGACGACAACGCGCCAGCGCTGATCGGGAGCTTGATCTCGGAGCGGTACCGCGTCCACGAGCTCATCGGGGAGGGCGGCATGGGAGCCGTGTACCGCGGCGAGCAGGTGCACCTCCGCAAGCAGGTCGCGATCAAAGTCCTCCAGCCGAGCGCCCGGAACCTCCCCCAGATCGTGGCGCGGTTCGAGCGCGAGGCGATCGCGGGGGCGCATATCCAGCATCCGAACGTGGTCTCGGCAAACGACTTCGGTCAGCTCGCGGATCGGTCGCATTTTCTCGTCCTCGAGTATGTCGAGGGCACCCCGCTCCAGGACGTGATCGCCTCGGCGCCGCTCCCCGCGCGACGCGCGCTCCACATCGCGAGGCAGATCGCGTCTGCTCTGGAGGCGGTGCACGCGAAGGGGATCGTGCACCGCGATGTGAAGCCGCAGAACATCCTTCTCGGCGCCCGTGATCAGGTGAAGCTCATCGATTTCGGCCTCGCCAAGGTGAACGTAGAGCTCCTGTCCACCGAGAGCCGCGAGGCCGCGCGCAAAGGCCAGGACCTCACCGCTGCCGACCAGGTCCTCGGCACCCTCAGTTATCTCGCGCCGGAGGCCGTGCGCGGCATGGATGCCGTCGATGCTCGCGCAGATCTTTATGCGCTTGGAATCATTTTGTACGAAATGCTGTCCGGGAGAAGCCCGTTCGACGCGAGCGACGGCCAATCTTCTTTCCGGCAGCGGCTCCTCGAGGATGCGCCCCCGCTCCGCCAGCGTGCTCCGGGATCAGGTATCCGCCCCGAAGTGGAGGCGCTCGTGATGCGGCTCGTCCAGCGAGACCCAATCCAACGCTATCCGACGGCTACCAACGTGATCGCGGCCATCGACGGGGCCATTGCGGCGATGGAGGGCGCGCCGAGGCAGATCGAGCCGACCGTTGCGATGCAGCCCAGTGCTCCGGGGCGCCAGACGAGCGCGACATCGCTCGCGTCCAGGTGGACCTCGCCGGCGATGCGGCCGTGGCTCATTGCGTCCATCGTCGTATCGCTCTTGCTCAGCGTCGCGCTCTTGATCGCCATCCTGCTCAGCTGACAGAGACTCAAAAAGGCCACATCGAGGGAGCAGGCTCGTCGCTCGACGGCAGCTCCATGAGCCCCCCTCGGTTCGGTCTCCCCGCCGCTGACGCGCGCCACGGCCGCGCAGGGCGCCCTCCACGAGGTGGGATCCCTCAGCGACGAGGAAGCGGGGCCCCCGCCGGGATCCGCCCTTCCTCGACGGCCACGACGTACGGCGGCAGGCGGCCCGCCCGCACCGCGCGGACGTCGGCGCGCATCGTCGCCGCGTCGGGGTAACGCTCGATCTTGTGGAACGCGAGGGCGCGATCCACGACGTCGCACACCTCCGATGGCACGTCCGGCGCGCACTGCGCGAGCGACGGCGCCCGCTCCGTCGCCGCGGCGATGAGCAGGCGCGCCTCGGCCACGTGGCCGTGGATCGCGCGAGCGGAGAGCAGCCGAAACATCGTGGCGCCCAGGCCGAAGACGTCGGTCCGGCCGTCGATCTCGCGGACCATCCCCGTCGCCTGCTCTGGCGCCATGTACTCGCTCGTGCCGAGCGCCACGCCCGTCTTCGTGGCCGTCTTCTCCGGCAGCTCCCCCATCCCGAAAGGAAGCGGATCGAGCACGCGGGCGATCCCGAAATCGAGCACCTTCACCCGCCCATCGCTCCCGATATGCAGGTTCTCAGGCTTGATGTCCCGGTGAACGACGCCGTACGCGTGCGCCACGACCAGCACATCGAGGACCCGCTCGGCGAGCGCCAGCACCTCGCCCACCGCGAGCGTCCCCACGCGGGCCATGCGGTCGAAGACCGTCTCGCCCTCGAGCACCTCCATCGCAAGGTAAGCGGCGCCGTCGTCCGCGACGCCCGACTCCAGCACGAGCGGCAGCCCCTCGCAGAGCGGGCCGACAGCCGCCAGGGCGCTGCCGATCGGGCCCTCGCGCAGGAAGCGCTTCCGGAGCTCCTCGATCTGGCTCAGCGACGGGTGCAGGACCTTCACCGCCGCGACCTGCCCGTCCGCACGCCGGCCGAGGAAGACGCTCGCCATCCCGCCGCCCCCGAGCACGCGCTCCACCGTCCAGGTCCCGATCTGGGTGCCGATACGCCGCGCCGCGAGCTCCTCGTCGTCCATCGAGCGGGCGGATGGTACCATCCCGTTCACCAGGAGCGATCGCGAAAGGCCACCAGCTCCAACGAGTTCACTCGACTGTGTAACATTGTCTACACCGCGCTGAGCTCGTCCAAACGCTGTCACGCACGACCCCGCAGCGCACCGTGTCCGGCATCGACGGCTCCTCGGGCGGCGATACTGGGGCAGCGGGAAGCGGCGCTCGCTTCCACCCAAGAGGCCGTCCCTTCTCCCGATCGGGCAGGGGAGGTCGACGTTTAATGTCCCGATTTCCTGCTCGAGCGCTCGATCATGCTCGATCAGTTTAGGCTTCACGCGCTCGACTGCAGCGCTTTCCGCACGCACCTTCGACAAGGTCGCCTGCAGCGCGCGCGCCGTCTCCCGTCCCCGCTCGGAGGGGGCGTCGCAGACCGGACAGCGCTCGGCGATCTGATGCAGCTGCAGATGCTCGGCCAGCATGAGCTTTTCGCGTTGGCGGGTGACCGCTCTCTCGAAGCCGGAGGCCTCTTCGATCGCGGACCGGGTCGCCTGCGACTTCCGTCGAGCCGCAGCCAGCGCGCTGAGAACATCGCGCCGGCGTGCGTGCAACGCGCCCAGTTCGCCCTCACTTGGATATGCGGTAGCTTCTAGTACTACAGCCGCACGTCGGTGAGCGCCGAACGAGCTGGGCTTCACCGGTGTGCGGACGAGCCATGCATCACGATCGTCCGCCCGTTCATCAAAATCCGCGAAGATTCCGCGACGTGCGGCTGTAGTACTAGTACTGGCCTCGAGTTGGCCACAGCTGCCTGACATCGGGCAGCTGTGCCCAAGTTGAGACTAGAGCGAGCAGGCCCCATCGATGCACGACATCCCCGAGCAGCACTCGCCGGAGTCCGCGCAACGCCCGCCGATCGACTTGCAAGGCGAAGACAGGCAGGCCGCGATCTCACCACCGCTGCACAGCCCCGAGCAGCACTCGGCGTTGCTGAAACACCCGACCCCGACCTCCACGCACTGCGGAGCGCCGCCGGCTCCGCCGCCCGTGCCGTCACCGGCTCCGCCATCGCCGCCGGCGCCGCCGCCAGCTCCATCGCTGCCGCCACCGCCATCGCCGCCGCCGCTGCTCGGGTTGCACCTCAGCTCGCCGCCGCTGCTCGGATCGGGCGCGCAAACGCCGCCGCAGCAGTCGTCGGGCGTCCGGCACGCCTCGCCCTCGGGGCGGCACGCGCAGTCCGCGCACTTGCCGGACGAGCACGTGCCGCTGCAGCAATCCGCGTCGGCCTCGCAGTCCTCGCTGTGGACCTTGCAGGCGAACCCGTTCTCGCACCGGCCCGCGTCGACATTGCAGCGCCGCGAGCAGCAGTCGTCGTCGGAGTCACAGGCGGCCTCCGCGAGCGCGCAGCACGGGTCCTGGCAGCGGAGCACGCCGAACGAGCCCGCAAAGCAGAGCAGCTTGCCCTGCGGCACGCCGGGGCAGCACTCCCCGAACGACTCGTCGCATATCTCACCGGCCGGACGGCAGTTCGGCGGCTGCCCGCACTTCTTCACGCCGTTCGGCTCCGTCTGGCAGTTCTCGGTGCAGCACTGCGCGTCGTCCGCGCAGAGCTCGCCTATCGGCTTGCAGCCACCGATGGACTGGCAGAACGCGGCCCCGGGCGCGATCTCGATGCACGCGTTCGAACAGCACTGCGATGGGCCGTTGCACGCCTCGCCGACGGGGTCGCACGCCCCCTGCGGCACGCACACGAGCACGCCGTTCCCCCCGTCCTCGCACAGGTTACTGCAGCAGTCGGCGTTGCTGGAGCACACCTCTCCCTCCACATGGCAGCCACCGAGCGGCTGACCACACCACCTCTCGCCGGCCACAGGCGCGTCCTCGCAAAGGCCGCTGCAACACTCGCCCCCGCCGTCCGAGCAATCCTCGCCCGGTTGGAGGCAGCCGCCGCCCTGCGTGCAGGTGCCGCCGTCGCACAGGTTCGAGCAGCAGTCGGCGTTGTCCGTGCACTCTTCGTCGATCTGACCGCACCCCGCGGCCGGATCGCACTGACCGCCGCTGCAGTTGAGCGAACAGCAGTCGATCGCTGCGTCACACGCGGCGCCGGCAGGCGCACACGCGACGCCGCCTCCCGGACCGCTATCGCTGCCCGCACTCCCATCGAGGCCGCCCGTACCGTCGGTGCCTCCTGCGCCCGGTAGGCCCGCGCCGCCGCCGCCCGTGCCTGGCCCCGCTCCAGTGTTCGACCCGCCGCTTCCCGTTCCCGCGTCACCGCCGCATCCGGCGTGCAACGCGAGGCCGAGCACACCTGCGAGTATTGACGGTGCGAGCCAATTCGCAAGACGCATCACACTCCCCTTTCGTGCTGAGACCAGCGATAGGCTGTCGCACGAGCGTGCATCTGCGGCTCACGAAAGCGATCTGCGACACCGCCGGCGGGCGGCCGAGCTGCCGATTGTTGAGCCGCCGACGAGCGGCGATGCGACTGCACCTTCAGACAATCCCTGGTTGGGGGGGCAATATGTGCTCATGTGCCTGCGATTTGTGTTGCCGCCCGCGTGCCTGACGTTGTGCTTTGCGACCGGATACGTGGCCACGACGGCGGTCAGCACGACGGGGGTAGCGGCTACCGTGAGGACGAACAACGGTGTCGCTCTTGCGCAAGCGGCGTTGTGCCGTTGATGGCCTCGCGAAGGCGTGCGAGCGCGCTTGAGCTCGTTCGCCATGGGCGCACCTGCGCTGCAATACCGGTGCTAGGCACATTGACCGCGACTCACGCACTCGTGTAGCTGTTCCTTGTCGATGCAGATCACCCTCGCCAGAGCCAGGCTGCAGGTCGCGCTGCTCGCCTTGTTGGCGGCCGTCGCGAGCGCCGGGCTCGCCGTCGAGGTGCTCAAGCCGATCCTCAAGTTGAGGAGCCGCAGCGGCGTCGTCCCGCTGCTCTCGCTGAGCTACGAGCAGAATGTACCCACCTGGTACACATCGTGTCTGCTGTTCACGTGCGCTCTCACCCTCGCGGCGATCGCCACCGGCGCCCGCCGCGAGGGCCGGTTCGTGAAGCACTGGTGGGGGCTCGCCGCCGCGTTCCTCTACATCTCGTTCGACGAGGTCGTGCAGATCCATGAAGCGGCGAGCTCCTGGTTCGATCTGGGCGGGGTCCTCTACTTCAGCTGGGTGATCCCGGCGGCCGTCGTGGTGGCGGCGTTCGCGGTCGCGTACCTCAGGTTCCTCGCGCATCTCCCGCGCGGCACCAGGAACCGGTTCTTGCTCTCGGGCGCCATCTATGTCACCGGCGCCCTCGTCCTCGAGCTGCCGCTCGGGTACTGGACCGAACAGGCCGGGAGCAACAACCTCGTCTATGGGCTCATCGATTTCGTCGAGGAATCGATGGAGATGCTCGGCGTGAATCTCTTCCTGCTCTCGCTCGTCGACTATCTCGGCGTGCAGGGGTGGACAATCGGCTTCTCGCAGGCAGCTCCGGAGCCGCGGCCCGCGGCGGTCGAGCGTGCGGCATGAGCGCCAGAGCCGAGCCCGCGTCTCCTGCGCTCCTCGCCTTACCGGGCAGCGAAGCGTACATCGTCAGCCGCTGGTATGACTGGGCGTTCTTCCTGCTCCCGCCCATCGTCGCGCTCGCCGTCGGCGCCCTGATCGCCGGAACGCCGCTCACCGACTCGAGGTTCAGGCTCCACGGGGAGAAGGTCACGTGGGCGGGGCTCTTCATCGGCACGCTCATCCATGGCCACCTCGCCGCGGTGCTCCTCCGGAGCCACGGCAACGCGGACATCTTCCGGCGGCACCGGCTCCGCTTCCTCGTGGCGCCGGTCGCCCTGTTCGCCGCGATGATGCTGTCCATGTGGGCCGTCGTGTGCGTGACCGTCCTCGTGGTGTTCTGGGACGTCTACCACTCGGCGCTCCAGACGTTCGGCCTCGGGCGCATCTACGACGCGCGCGCAGGGAACGCGCCGGCGCTCGGCCGCCCGCTGGATCTCGGGCTCAACCTGCTCCTCTATGCCGGCCCCATTCTGGGCGGCGCGACGATGCTCCTCCACTTCGAGAGCTTCGACGCGTTCAAGGACGTAGGCGCCGCCCTCTTCACCGCCGTCCCGGCGCTGATGAAGTCCCACCACCGCGTCATCAGCTGGACCATCATCGCCGCAGGGACCTTGTTCCTGGTCTATTACGCGCTCGCCTACCGCTCCCTGTACAGGCGAGGTTATCAGGTGTCGTTCCCCAAGGTGTGGCTGTTCGTGAGCACGGGGCTCTGCTCCATCTACACGTGGGGGTTCAACCCGTGGGGACAGGCCTTCTTCATCATGAACCTGTTCCACGCCGTGCAGTACCTCGCGCTCGTCTGGTGGTCGGAGGGCGGCCGCCTCCGCCGCCGGCTGCGCCTCGACGCGCTCCGGGCTGGCAAGCCGATCGCGGTGGCCGTCTTTCTCGGGGGCGTCCTCGTCTACGGGGCCTGGGCCGAGCTCGCGCCGGCGGACGACCGCGCGCTGTGGTCGATCACGCAGACCGTCGCCCTGCTGCACTTCTGGTACGACGGCTTCATCTGGTCCGTGACGCGCAAGCAGGTGTGAGGCGATCAAGCCTTCAAGGTGTTGCCAGAGAGGGTTGTATGCGAATCCAACGTTGTCTCCGATCCGTGCTCTTTTCATTCGCGGTCGCCTCCATGGCGCTCGCCTCGCCTGCCTGCAGCAAGTCGCCGCAGATCACGGCGGAGAGCATCGAGGACAACTGGGCGCTGACGGAGCAGCACGAGCCCGGCTCGGTCGTCATGACGGTAGCCCAGGATGGGAAGGTGACGGCGCTCGTCAAGAACCGCGATGGCAAGCCCATCGAGGAGGGCGTGTCGGGCAACCTCACGGTCAAGGTGCCTGGCAAGGATGGAGCCCCCGCGACGGCAGAGCTCGTGCCGGAGCCCAAGGCGGGGGGAGTCCTGGTCGCCAAGATCCCGCCGCTCGAGGACGAGCTCACGGAGGTCAGCTACGAGCTCAAGGTCAAGGGCGAGCCGTTCAAGGGGGCGCTGCACGTGCCGCGCGGCGGAACCCGGGAGCTCCAGGAGAGCGCAAAGGAGAGCCAGGCGATCAAGCTCGAGGGGAAGAAGGGCCCGAACGGGGGCGTGCTCCAGCCCGTCGGGGACGACATCGTGGAGATCGTCGCTGACAAGGCGACGGGCGACGTGCGCGTGTATGTGCTGGATCTCGACCTCAAGCCGGTCCCGATCGGCCAGCGCGAGATCAAGCTCGCGATCCAGACGCCGTCGGGCCCGGACGTGCTCGTGCTCGCGCCCGGCCCCGATCGGCTCTACTTCACGGGCAAGCTGAAGGTGAAGGTCAACCCGACCAAGATCACGGTGGTGCTCAAGGACGGCGGGCACACGCACGTGGTCCTCTGCAACTATCACCCAGGCGCGGTGATCGTGGTCGGCCCGAGCGCGCCCGTGCTCGGCATCCTGGTGGCCACCACGTGGGCCGTGAAGGTCAACGTCAAGCCGACCGTGGTGGTGCACGACGACGATGACGACGACGGCCGCCGGGTCATCGTCGTCCGCAAGGGAAAGGGCAAGTGGAAGGGCAAGGGCAAATGGCGCTGAAAGTGATGATGAAAGCGCGCCGCGCCGCGGCCCGCTTGACGATCCACGTTCGCGCGATCACGCAGTGAAGGTCTTCACCCGGAGGGACATCTCGCCATGACTGGACAAAACGACGCATGTGAGGAGAAAGCTGGCTTCGGCGGCGCGATCCCGTCGCGCGCCCTCTCTGCACGACGAGCCCTGTTCGCGCTCGCGTGCATCGGCTCCGTCAGCTGCGGCGGTGATGACGCGACGGGAACTCCTGATGATGTCGACGTCGCGGCCGGCGCCACGGCGATCGTGGCGATCGTCAACCCGGTGGTGAACACGCCCCACACGACGGGAGTTCCCGGCGAGCTCGGGGACGCGCGCGATGGGCTCACGGTGACCGCCACGCCGGGCGACAGCGACGTCACAGCGGACGGCGTCGCGGTCGTGGGCGTGGCGCCCGGCGGCATCGAGCTCGATGTCTCGGGAGCCAGCATCGCGCATACAGTCCAGGCAGAGGGCGATGTCGTGGATGCGCCTGTCGCGTTCTCCGGCTCGGCTGCGGCCTTCTTCGACAACACGCCCATCCGCTACGCTGTCAGCGAGGCATCGGGCGCCATCTTCCTCGATCCGTCGGTGCCCCTGGCAGACATCGAGGGCCACCTGGCCGAGGACGATCGGGTCGTCGTGCTGCGCCCGGGTACGTACGTCGGCAGCATCACGATCACCGGGCGGGGCACGCTCCTCTACGGCGAGGATTTCCTCGATCGCGCGGTGGTCATCGACGGCAGCATCACGGCGGAAGGCGAGGAGGTACGGCTGCGAGGCCTGACGATCACGGGCGATCTCACCTCGAGAGGCAACAATTTCGGGATCAGCTTCTCGCTCGTCCGGGGCAATGTCAGCATCATGGGCAACGCGGGGGCGTTCGTACGAAACGTATTCTGCAGTGAAACGGTGGTGCCCTCGAGCAACGCGACGCTGCTCGACAACTACGGTGTCGCGCCGCTGGAAGCTCTGCCACCCGTCGTGTGCGACTGACCGCGGCTGCGGGCGCTCTGAGATCGAGAGCCTCTCATCAGCCGGAGCTGATCGAGAGCACCAGCACCTCTACGCTGGCCTAATCGGGTACGCGGCCACTGCCCATCCTCGAAGCCGCGAGCCGCGCAGTTGGCGCAACTGTCAAGTGAAGGCACGTCATGTCAAGCACACGCCTCAAGATAATTGTATGGGTCGCCGCAGCGCTCGTACCGTTCGTCCTCGCCTACATCGGCGCGCATCTTGGCTATATCGCCATTACCACGCTCGCGCTCGCGATCTTCTGGGCGACCCTCTCGCTCGGACGAATGTCGGCGCGAGCTCGCGAGCAAGACTGCTCCGCGTACGTTGTCAACGTTGGAGAGAACGGCGCGAGCGCACCCGAGCCAACCCTTGAGCAGCGCGAGTGATCGTGCAACGCGGCCCGCGGCCCCGGGTGGACCAAGACTCCAGATGACCACACGACGAGAGGAACGCGCCGCTCCACCGAAGCTCGGCGGACGTCGTCGGTTCCGCCCCTGCATTCATCCACGCCGATCGGAGGATCCATGCGCCAGCACATTCGTACCCACCACGTCGTCGCTCTATCGCTCCTCGCCCTCCTCTGGGGCGGAATCGCCGCATGCGGCGATGACCCCGACGACTGCACGATCGGCGATCCCAACGAGGGCCCGACGTGCGAGTGCAACGGCGCTGAATGCATTTGCCCCTCGTCCGGCGACTGCGCGATCTTCTGTACCGCCGATTGCGGTCTCCAGTGCGCCGGCTCCGGAAGCTGCGACTTCGACTGCGGCCCTGACTGCGACATCGCCTGCACCGGGTCGGGCAACTGTACGCTCACGGTCGGCCATGGCTCGACCGTGGACTGCACCGGGTCGGGCGACTGCGATGTGGTCTGCAGGGGCGACTGCGACGTGCGGTGCCCCGGCTCGGGAGACTGCGTGGTCCACTGCGAGCCTGGCGCGGTGTGCACGACAGACGGGGTGTAGCAGGCAGCCCCCGAGCCGACCGAGGCTCAAAATGGCCACATGATGCGAGGAGCCTCGCCGCTCGACGGAAGCTCGGCGTACGCCGCCGGCTCCGTGCCTGCAAGGAACACCTCCTCGGTCGCCCCCGCGGCGCCCGGCAGCGCGAGTTGACCGGTCGTGGCGTCGATCAGCACGCGCACGAGCCCGTCCGGCGCGGCGAAGTCGGTGCGCGGTCTCGCCTTGTGCGCGTCCTGCATGAACGCGATGAAGGCCGGCAGGGAGGTCGCGCCGCCCGTCTCGCCGGGGCCGAGCGGAGAGGCGTCATCGTAGCCCGTCCAGACGGCGCACGCGATGTCGGTCGAGTAGCCCACGAACCACGCGTCCTTCGCGGCGTTCGAGGTGCCCGTCTTGCCCGCGACCGGTGTGCTCATGGATCGCGCGCGCTTGGCTGTCCCCGAGTCGACGACGGAACGCAGGAGGCTCGTCATGATGTACGCCTCCGCTTCGCCCATCACCCGGCGCGCTGGCGCCGCGCTGGGCAGCGGCAGCGGCTGGCCGCCCGGGCCGATGATGCTGCGAATGATCGCTGGATCACGGTACGTGCCGCCCGCGGCGAACACGTTGAACGCACCGACCATCTCGAACGGCGTCACCTCGTAAGCGCCGAGCGCCAACGACAGATCCGCGCCGAGCTTCGACGTGACTCCGAGCGATTGCGCCCACTCGGCGACCTTGGCCGGGCCGAGCCGATCGAGGACCCATACCGCGGCGACATTGACGCTCTGGGCGAGCGCTTCGCGCAGCCGGCGCGGCGCCTGTCCGTCGCTCTCGTCGTAGTTGTCGGGCCTGTATTTCCCTCCGAGCGCGGACGGATGGGTCTCGAGGATGGAGGCCGCGGTGAATGCCCGCGTCTGGATCCCGTAGCTGTACACGATCGGCTTGAACGTCGAGGCGGGCTGGCGGCGCGCCGACCTTGCCCGGTTGAGGGCGCCGCGCGCCGCGTCGTAGCCGCCGACGACCGCGAGCACCTCGGCCGTTCGGACGTCGAGGGCGACGAGCGCGCTCTGGGGCCCGAGCGCGAGCTCCAGCCGTCCGCTGCGCGGGTCGCCGCCGGCAAAGGTGACGCGCACGACCTTGCCGATCTCGGCGAACTGGCTCGGGGGCAGGTTGCGTGGATTGTAGCGCGCCGCTCGCTCCAGCTTCACGACGCCTTGCGCCGTACCCACGCGCACGGTGAGCGTGCCTGCCGCGTCGTCGGCCTTCGTGACCACGCCGTGGTAGACGCGCTCGCTGCCCTGCGTGGGCGTTCCTTCGAAGGGGGCCGGATCTCCCTTGCCACGCTTCAGCGGAGCGATGAGCCCGCGCCGCGCGGCGTACGCATCGAGATTGCTGCGCACCGCCGCTCTCGCGGCCCTCTGCAGCTGCGGATCGATCGTGGTCGTCACGGTGTACCCACCACGGTTGGCCTGCGGGCCGACCGCGGCGACCAGCGCGCGCTCGACCTCGGCGACGACCTCGGGCGCCAGCTCGGAAGCGTGTTCCGGCGGGGGGGCCAGGACGATCTTCTGGCGAGCGGCGGCGTCCACGTCGGCGCGGGCTACGAACTTTTTATCGCCCAGCTGCTGGAGCACGTAGCTGCGCCGCTCCTCGGCGCGGGCGAGATCCACGCGCGGCGAGTAGACGCTGGGACCCTTGACCAGACCTGCGAGCAGGGCCGCTTCGGCGAGCTGCACGTCTCGAACGCTCTTCCCGAAGTAGTACCGCGCGGCTTCCTCGACGCCGTAGCGCCCGTGCCCGAAATAGATGTCGTTGAGATAGAGCTCCAGGATCTCGTCCTTCGTGAGCTCCTGTTCGATGCGGCGCGCGAGGATGAGCTCACGGATCTTGCGCGCGAAGGTGCGCTCCGGCGTGAGGAGCACGTTCTTGATCACCTGTTGGGTGATCGTGCTGCCTCCCTGGCGGGCCTGCGCGGACCGCAGGTTCACGAGGAGCGCCCGCAGGATGCCGAGGTAGTTCAGCCCCTCGTGCTTGTAGAAGTTCGCGTCCTCCGCGGCCAGAACGGCGAGCTTCATGCTCGTCGGCACCGCCGAGATCGGAACGACGGTGCGTCGCTCGACGAAGAGCTCCGCGAGCGGTGTCCCGTCGCGCGCGAGGATGCGCGTGACCTCCGGCGGATGATAGCTCCTCAGCTCCGAGGTCCGCGGCAGGTCGTGGCCGTAGTACCAGATGAGCCCCGCAAACATCAGCAAACCGAGGCCCAGCAGCGTCGAAGCGGCCATCGCGATGCGCCACGCCCATCGCCGCAAGCGTCGTCTCCAATGGACTTTTCGCGAGCGCGGATGCCCTTGATCCCGCGCCCGGCGGACCGCCACGGCGCGCTCGAGCGCTCTCGCCAGAGCACCTAGCGCCGATGCGATCCGACCAGCGGCCCTCGCGAGCCGTCGCGCCGGCAGCGCGCGTTGTACGGTCGGCTGGGCGGAGGCATCGGCCGGCGACGACCGTGCGGCGCCGCCCCCGGGCGGCGGCGACCACGGCAGCGTCTGTCGCTCCGGTCCGGCCTGGCCAGCCCTCTCTTCGGGGATCGGCGGGGTGGCCTGCGGCGAGCGCACCCAGAGCTGTGTCGCGGGCTCTTTCACCTCCGCATCGTCGCGGCGGGGATCCTCGCCGCGCTGCGCGGGGGACGCGAGGTCGTCACGACGGCCGAACCTGTCCATATCCATCCAACTCCTCCGCGGCGCGGGCTGAGCGTGCGTGCCGCGGCGCCCTCCTCGCAGACGCCATGAGAGCAGCGCACGAGCGCGACGCGACGATCAGTCGGGGCACGGGGCCCCGCATGCCATGACGTTGCCAGGACACGCTTCTATCTGCCCGAGACACGTGCCGATGACGCAATCGGAGCCAGGCGGGCAGTACACCAAACATGGAGCGCTCGTCATGCAATTGACCGAGCAATCGCCTTCGCACCAGATCTTGTGCATCCCCGATCCCATGCAGTTGACCAGCGCGTCTCGGCGCGCTCCGATGTCGCAGACGCTCCCGTCCTGACAAGCAATCTGGCAAGCTTCATCGCACACGTGATCGCAGTCGTTTGTCAGCATACAGCTGGCCCGCTGCGACGCGCCGCGCCCTTCCTCGGGGCCGCGGCTCGGTGAGCCAGGGAGGCGAGCTCTCGTGTCGCCCTTCTTCTCGGGGCCGGGATCCGGAGCCTTTGCCAGGAGGCGATCCGCCGCCGGGCCGCCGGGAACCTTGGCGGGCGGTGAGGCCGCCGGTCGCTGCGCGCCGGTCGCCCCCGGCGATTTCGCGTCGGACTCGACGTTCACCGCACGCAGATACACGGCGGCGAGCACGCCTGCGGCGAGCAGCGGGAACGCCAGCACGGCCCATCGCAGCCTCCGTCCACGTACCGTGGTCGCCGTCCACTGCGTCGCCTGGGTGAACGCCGATGCCGCCGGTGCGGGGGCACGAGCCGGAGCGACGGCCGATCCGCCGCCCGGCGCGCCCGGGGCGCCCGGCGCGCTCGACGTATTCGGGACGCTGACGACGGAGACATCGCGGATGACACTCCCCATGTCACCTGCCGGCGGCGGGGCGGGATGCAGGCCACCGGCGCCCGAGGCGCGCACCGAGACGGCCGATGAAGGGGCGAGCCCCTGTGGTATCCACACCGTCGTGGCGGTGCTGAGCGGATCTGCCGCGGGGGCCCCGGCCGCGCCGAACCGCAGAGCAAAAGCGGGCGGTTGACCGGCCAGGACCGCGCGCACGTCCTGCTGCATGACCGTCGCGCTCGGGTAGCGCTCGCCTCGGTCGAACGCGAGCGCGCGATCGACGACGGCACACACCCACTGCGGGGTCTCCGGAGCGACGCTCGCGAGCGGCGGCGCAGGCAGCGTGGCCATCTTGACGACCAGATCGGTGTCAGAGCTCGCGTCATGGATGCGCCGCTTCGTGATCAGACGAAACATCGTCGCTCCGACCGCGAACAGGTCGGCACGCGCATCGATCTCGTCGCCTCTGACTTGCTCCGGTGGCATGTAGGCGACCGTGCCGAGCGTCGTTCCTGTGCGCGTCCGAACGTAGTCGGCCGCGGCCTGCCTGACACGGGCGACGCCGAAGTCGAGCACTTTCATGCGCCCGTCGCGGAGGCGGAACAGGTTGTCCGGCTTGATGTCGCGGTGGATGATGCCGTGCGCATGGGCCGCTGCCAGCACGTCCAGCAGCCCGTCCACCATGGCCAGCAGCTCGGCCATGTCCATCCTGCCCAGGCGCCTGGCGTACCCGGCGAGCGACTCACCATCGAGCAGCTCCATGACGAGGAACGGGCAGCCGTCCGCTGTCGTGTCGATATCGCGTATTTCCACCGCGCCGGGATGGACGAATCGATTGACGGCTTGCGCTTCCTGATCGAACCGCGCACGCAGCTCGGGCATGCGCGCGATCTCGGGGTGGAGGATCTTGATGGCATCTCGCCGCCCGATCTTGTGCGCGCCGACGTAGACAGCGGCCATGCCGCCCGAGCCCAACAACCGCTCGATCGTCCACTTCCCGCACAATACTGTGCCAACTCTGCGCTGCAGTTCCTGGTCGTCCATATCCGGTATCAGGGTTGCTAATTTGCTGAACGGAGTCCTCGCGGCGACCCAGCACCGCCCTGACCATCGCCCATCCTAGCCGATGGGCCGTGGCGTCGTGACCGCGCGACGTCGACGTGACCGCGCGACGCTCGGCGTGCCGTCCCGGGTGTGTCGCCGGCCGAGCGCGGCCGCAGACCGACCAGGCCGACAAAAGTGCCCGAGTCGACACCAGCGCCCTGCCCTCGCCGCGCGGGCCGCGCGGCGAGGGAGCGTGACCGTGGATCCGCCCGAAAACCGATGGTACCGTCGCCGCGATGTCGGGGAGCGTGGACCAGCTCGAGGAACACCGCGCGGCGCTCACCGGGCACTGCTACAGGATGCTCGGTTCCGTGGTCGACGCCGACGACGCCGTCCAGGAGACCATGGTGCGCGCCTGGCGGAGCCTCGACAAGTTCGACGGGCGGTCGTCGCTGCGCACCTGGCTGTACCGCATCGCGACGAACGTCTGCCTCGACGCGCGGGCCGATCGCGCGCGCCGGGCGCGCCCCATCGAGGAAGGCCCGGTCGGCACCGTGGACGACGAGCTCCAGACGCGCCCGCGCACGCACTGGCTGGAGCCCGTCCCCGACGCGCACGCCCTCCCGGCGGACATCGACGCCGCGGAGCGGGTGGTGCTCCGCCAGAGCATCCGCCTCGCGTTCGTCGCGGCGCTCCAGCACCTGCCGCCGAAGCAGCGCGCCGCGCTCCTGCTCACGGAGGTGCTCGGGTGGTCCGCCGCGGAGGTCGCCGACAGCCTCAGCACCTCGGTCGCCGCGATCAACAGCGCGCTCCAGCGCGCGCGGGCGACGCTCGCGAGCCGCGATCTCGGCGACGTGCGCGCCACGCTGCCGGAGCCGCAGTCCACCTTGCTCGACCGCTACGTCACCGCCTTCGAGCAGTACGACGTGGACCGGCTCGCGGCGCTGCTGCACGAGGACGCGACCCTGTCGATGCCGCCTTTCACCCTCTGGCTCCGCGGCCCCGACGCCATCCGCGCGTGGCTGCTGGGCCGGGGCGCGGGCTGCCGCGGGTCGCGGCTCGTGCCGACGGCCGCCTGCGGCTCGCCGGCGTTCGCCCAGTACCGCCCGGCGCCGGAGGGCGGCCACCGGGCCTGGGCGCTCATCGTGCTCGATCTCGCGGGGGACCGGATCGCCAGCATGACGTCCTTCCTCGACACCGAGACGATCTTCCCGCGGTTCGGCCTGCCTCTCGAGCTCCCCGCGTAGCCCCCGCGCCCGGCCGGATCGGGGCGGCGATCTTTTTTCCGGTCGACCGATGAGTCCCAGCGGGCGCCCGGGTCTATGGGGTGAACTCCGGCACGACGGCCCCCGTGGCCGCGATCGTGGCCGGCATCACCCGGCATCCATGCTCGAACAGGAGAAGAGGACCATGACAACGAACAGCGCTCGCAAGATCTTCGTCAACCTGGCCGTCCGCGACCTGAAGCGGTCGATGGAGTTCTTCGCGAAGCTCGGCTTCGAGTTCAACCCGCAGTTCACGGACAACAACGCCGCCTGCATGATCGTCAGCCAGGAAGCCTTCGTGATGCTCCTCACAGAGCCGTTCTTCAAGGGTTTCACGAAGCGGGAGATCTGCAACACGAGCACGCACACGGAGGGGATGTTCGCGCTCTCGTGCAGCAGCCGGGCCGAGGTCGATGAGATCGTGAAGAAGGCGATCGCGGCGGGCGGGTCGCACGCCATGGATCCGCAGGATCACGGCTTCATGTACGGCTGGAGCTTCTACGACGTCGATGGTCACCACTGGGAGGTCGTCTGGATGGACCCCGCGGCGATCCAGTCGTAGCCGGCGCCTCGACGAAGGAGAAGGAGGAGAGCCATGGTCGAGAGCCAAACAGCGAACAGCGATAGCTTCCAGGTCACGACGCCGTCGGCGGACGAGGTCCGCATGACGCGCCTGTTCGACGCGCCGAGGCACCTCGTGTTCGAGGCGATGACGAGGCCCGAGCACATCAAGCGGTGGTGGGGCTGTCTGGGCGAGGGCTACTCGGTGCCCGTCTGCGAGATGGACCTCCGGCCGGGCGGCAAGTGGCGCTTCGTGAACCGCCACCCGGGCGGCGAGGCCGCCTTCCACGGCGAGAACCAGGAGATCACGCCGCCGAGCCGGCTCGTGTTCACCGAGATCTTCGAGCAGTTCCCGGACACCGTCTCGGTGGTGACGGCGACCTACACGGAAGAGGGCACAAAGACGCGGCTCACGGCCACCGTGCGCTATCCGTCGACGGAAGTGCGCGACATGGTCCTCGCGTCCGGGATGCCCAAGGGCGCGGGCCTCAGCTACGACCGCCTCGAAGATCTGGTCGCGCAGCTGCAGCAGCGATGAGCTGACCGGCCGGCGGCGAGCGGGCGCGGCCCTGCCGGCGCGCGCTCGCTCACGCGCGCCGCTCGGCGAGCACCTGACGCAGCGTCGCGCCGCCCACGGGCTTCGTGAGGTGCAGGTCGAAGCCGGCCTGCCTCGACCTGGCCTGGTCCTCGGGTCCACCGTAGCCCGAGATCGCCACCAGGTAGAGCGCGCCGCCCCCGGGCGCGGCCCGCGCCCGGCGGGCGACCTCGTGGCCATCGATGCCCGGCAAGCCGATGTCGATGAAGGCCACCTCGGGGCGCAGCTCCAGGAGCTTCGTCACGCCGTCCGGCCCGTCCACCGCCACCGTCACCTCGTGCCCCAGCGCCTCGATGAACTCGCTCATCACCCGGCGCACGTCCTCCACGTCCTCCACGACGAGCACCCGGCGCCGCTCGGCGGTCTCCGCCGGCGGCGGGGCGGCGGGCGGCTCGGCGCCGGGCGCGAGCGGGAGCGCCGCCCCGGGCGCGAGCGGCGGCGCCGCGCCCCGGCCGAGCGGAAGGCGCACGATGAACTCGCTGCCCTGGCCCGGTCCGGCGCTCTCCGCGACGACGCTGCCGCCGTGCATCTCCACCAGCCGCCGCACCAGCGTGAGCCCGAGGCCCAGCCCGCCCGTGCCGCGGTCGATGGTCTGATCGACCTGCGTGAAGAGATCGAACACCCTCTCGAGCATCGCCGCCGGGATGCCGCGGCCCGTGTCGCGCACCCGCAGCACGGCCTCGGGCGCGGCGCCCGCCGCCTCGCGGGTCAGCCGCACCGAGATGGCTCCCTCCGGCGGCGTGTACTTCGCGGCGTTCGTCAGGAGGTTCGTGACCACCTGCTCCAGCCGCGTGGCGTCGGCCCGCATGCCGAAGTCCCCCGGCCCGACCTCGACCGAGAGCGCGTGGCGCCGCGCCTCTACGGCCGGGCTCACCGCGGCGGCGGCGTTCCGCACCGCCGCCGCGAGATCGACGTCCTCCAGGCGCAGCTCGACCGTGCCGCGCGTGATGCGCGACACGTCGAGGAGATCGTCCACCAGGCGCACGAGGTTGCCCACCTGCCGCCGGGCGATCTCGCGGTAGCGCGCCGACCTGGGCGCCTCGCCCGCCAGATCGCCGAGCAGCGTGAGCGACAGGCTGATGGCGGCCAGGGGGTTGCGGAGCTCGTGCGCGAGCATCGCGAGGAACTCGTCCTTGCGCTGATCGGCGAGCCTCAGCGCCTCGACGAGCGCCTCCACGCGCCGGCGGGCGCTCACCTGATCGGTCACCTCGAAGGCGAACACGAAGATGCCCTCCACGGCACCGTCGCGGTCGCGCATCGGCTGGTAGACGACGTTGAAGAAGCACTCCTCCGTCGTGCCATTGCCCTTGCGATCGAGCCGCACGGCGAGCTCCTTTCCCACGAAGGGCTCGCCGGTGCGGATCACGGTATCCAGGAGGTCCGGGATGGATTGCCCCTCGAGCTCGGGCAGGGCGGCCAGGATGGGCTTCCCCACGCGCGCTCGTCCGCCGACGAGCTGCTGGTAGAGCGGATTGACCACCTCGAAGACGTGCTCCGGCCCGCGGAGGATCGCGATGGGCCCCGGGGCCTGCATGAAGAGGTCGTTCAGGTACTGGCGCTGCCCCTCGGCTTCCCGCCGCCGGCGCGCGAGCTCCACGTGGATGCGGACCCGCGCGAGGAGCTCCCTCGCGGAGAACGGCTTCACGAGGAAGTCGTCGGCGCCGGCCCCGAGGCTGTCGAGGCGCACCTCCTCGCCCGCGCGCGCGGAGAGCATCATCACGGCGACACCGCGGGTGCGCTCGTCGGCCCGCAGCGCCTTGAGCAGGCCGAAGCCGTCGAGCCGCGGCATCATTACGTCGGTGAGCACGAGGTCGGGGACGTGGGCGCGGGCGCTCTCCAGCGCGGCCTGACCGTCGGCCACGGCCTCCACCGTCCACCGCTCGGCGAGGAGCAGCCGCTGCACGTAATCGCGCATGTCCGCGTTGTCGTCCGCGACGAGGATGCGCCCCGGCTGCTTCGGGGCCGGGCGCTCCTCCGCCGGCACGGCATCCGGCGCTGGCACGTCGCGTTCCCACTGCGCGGCCTCGTCGAGGAAGGGCGCCGCGCCGCACCCCTCCGCGGCCGGCGCCGGGGCGAGGTCGATGCGATCCGCGGGCAGGTGCGCCTTCCCGAGCGGGATCGCGACCGAGAAGCGGCTGCCCGCGCCGAGGCGGCTCTCCACGGCGACGCTGCCGCCGTGAAGCTTCGCGAGCTCTCGCACCAGCGCGAGGCCGATGCCGCTGCCCTCGTAGCTGCGGCCCCTGACCCCCTCGACGCGGTAGAACCGATCGAACACGCGCGGCAGCTCCTCCTCCGGAATGCCGGTGCCCGTGTCCTCGACCGACAGGACGGTCCGCCCCCCGGTCTCCTCCAGCGTCACCCGGACGCCCCCCGAGAAGGTGAACTTGAAGGCGTTCGAGATGAGGTTGAGCACGATCTTCTCCCAGAGCTCGCGGTCGACGTAGGCCGGCTCGGAGAGGGGCGGGCACTCCACCGTGAGGGCGAGGCCGGCCCGATCCATGAGCGAGCGGAACGAGCTCGCGAGCTCCGCGGTGAAGGAGCCGAGATCGGTGGGCTGGTAGCTGGCCCGGATGCGGCCCGCCTCGATGCGCGAGAAGTCGAGCAGCGTGTTGACGAGCCGGAGGAGCCGGAGGCTGTTGCGGTAGATGATCGCGAGGCGGTCGCGCTGCGCCGCGGGCAAGGGGTGCTCGGCGTCCGAGAGGCCGTCCTCGACGGGGCCCAGGATCAGCGTGAGCGGCGTGCGGAATTCGTGGCTGATGTTGCTGAAGAACACCGTCTTGGCGCGGTCGAGCTCGGCGAGCGCGTCCAGCCTGCGCCGCTCCTCCTCGCTGGCCCGGGCGTTCTGCAGGGCCGCCGCGCCATGGCCGGCCAGGAGCCGCAGGAAGCGGCGGTAATCGTCGTCCAGCACCAGCCGGGGGCTGGCGCCCGCGACGAGGAATCCGGCCGGGCGGCCTCCAGCGCCGGCGCGGGGGAGCGGCAGCACCACCGCCTGGCGAGGGGCGTCCGGCCATGGGCCTCCCGGAAGGGGGCCGACGCGCGCGGGCAGCTCCGATAGAGCCACCTCCACGTCCCCGCGCAGCGCGCGGTGCAGCGGCCACACCGCGCCGGCCGCCGCGCCGAGCTCCACCGCCGCCGGCGCCGCCGCGTGGCTCGGGTCGAGCCCGACGGTCCCTGCGAGTCGGGCGGGCGCGCCGTCGTCGTCCACGAGATAGATCAGGGCAAAAGGCACGTCGCGCCCGGCCTCTGCCAGGGTCTCCGTCATCACCCGACAGACGTCCTGAACGCTCCTGGCGTCAGCCGCTCTCGCCGCCAGCGCCCCGAGGACCTGCAGCCGTCGCTGTCCAAGGATGTACCCTGTGCTCTCGGAGCACGCGACGAGGATACCCGCGACAGCGCCGCTCTCGTCCCGGATGGGGCTCTGACCGTAGCTGAAGTAGCACTCCTCCATGAATCCGTGCCGATCGAGGACGAGCAGGCCATCGCGGACGTAGGTGGCCCCTCCCGCGAAGACCTTCTCGATCATCGGCTCGATGATCTCCCAGATCTCCTGCCAGCACTCGCGGCCCGCCTGGCCCATGGCGGCCGGGTGCTTCGTGGATCCGAGGATCGGGCGGTAGGCGTCGTTGTAAAACTGAATGAGCTCCCGACCCCACCAGAGGAACATGGGGTGTTCGGACGAGAGCAGGATGGACAGCGCCGTCCGCAGCGACTGGGGCCACGCCTCGACCGGGCCCAGCGCCGTCTGCGACCAGTCGATCGAGCGTATCAGCGCCCCCATCTCGCCGCCGCCCGCGAGGGCGCCGAAGGCCGGATCCGGCCCAGCCCCGGCGCTCGCTTCCTCGACGCGCCCCACGCCGGTCCGCTCCTCGACGCGGTCGCGCTGGCCGGTGCGCTGTCTCGTCATGGGGGACACCTGCTTTTCTACCACGGCCGAGTCCAGCCATCCTCGGCGCCGCCACGCCGGGTACGGTCGCCTGCTCGTCTCAACGACCCTCTCGATACGTACCGCGTCGATACGCCGGCCCAGCCCGATCGGGGCGACTGAATTTCCTTGACACCGCAATCACTCCACCGGCCTCGGAGCAGGATGCCTCTTTTGCCTTCGTGAACCGCGCTCACGAGCTCGCCGCCTCCCACCGCCGAATGAAACTTTGCAGAACTCCGCAAAGGCCACTCCGGCCGGAGCGCTTGCTCGAGCCGAGCAAGCGGTCTAAGCTGTCTCGCATAGCTTCGGAGGCCGAAACAGGCCCCCATTGCAAGAGGAGCGTCCATGCGTCGTCTCAGCCCTGCTGCCCGCGTTCGTTACTTCTTCGCTGCCCTGACGGCAGGCGCAGCGATGTTGGGCACCACTGCCCTGCTGGTCCCTTCGAGCGCGGCGGCGCCCGGGGGAAACTGCACCTTTTACAGCGACGAGAGCTACACCACCGTCGTCGGCCAGTACGGCCGCGACTGCTGCAACAACCGGATCGCGTGGGGCGCCACGACGCAGCACTACGAGTGCGGCGGGTGCTTCACCTGCACCCCGCCTCCGCGCTGAGAGAGGCGCCCCGGTGACGCGCGGCCGGCTCGATGGCGATCGCCGGCCACGATCGTTCAGCTTGCGAGAGGAATTGAACAGGGAGGCGGGGAGATTGGTTGGATTTTTCTCCCCGTCTCCCCGCCTCCCTGTGAATTTTCCCGAAATTCGGGGGGGGGATGCTTCAGGTCGGCGACCTCGCGGACGACGACGAGCAGCGCAGGGTGATGGAGGAGCAGTTCACGATGCTCTACAACCAGAGCGCCGTCAAAGGCATCACCTTCTACGGTTACATCGTCGGTTCTACCTGGCTAGACAACACGGGCCTCATGCACCCGGACGGCACGATGCGGCCGGCCATGGCCTGGCTGATGGACTTCCTCGACCGCGGCCGGTGATCCCGCGTGCGTGGTGAGCGATCGAGCTCGAGGTCTGCCTGCGCCGGAGGCGGCGACGGCGCCCAATGCGCTGTCGGCCAGGCCGCCATGGCTACGTCTGGCCGAGCCACTCGACCGCGGCGTGACGCGTCTCGAACACGCCGAAATGCTGGCCGCGGCGCTCCTCGGCCACCATCTCCCCGAACCGGCTGCTGAAATCAGCGGCCCCCGGAGGGCACACCACCGCGAGCCGGATCCAGTAGTTTCTCAGCTTCTGCAGGATCTCCCCGGCCTCCCCTGAGCTGAGGTCGAAGAAGGCCGCCGTCAGGTTCGCCGGGTGGAGGAGCGCACACCGCACGCCGCCCGAGAAACAGGCCTCGATCACCCGGTCGACGTCGCGAACGCTCTCCATGAGCCCGTGGTCCGGCGGCCCTTCCACGAACTGCACACCGCCCTCGTCGACCACCGTCAGATCCATGGCATCCCTCCGACACGGCCTCTGCGCCGCGGGCTCGGCGGAGAGCTCCGCTCGACCCGCGACCAGGGTAATCCCGGCGGGCGGCCGCTGTACAGGCATCGCGCGGCGAGCAGGAGGAGGGGCCGGGCTCGCCCCCGCCACGCGACGCCCAGGGCGTCACTGGGCGCGCCTGACCTCGTCGGAGAACCTCACCGCCTCGCGGAGCACGTGATCGGCGAGCGCGGGATCGATGATGCTCTTGATCTGTCCCGTCTCGATGCCCTGCTCCGCGGCCGACTTGAAGTCGATGACCTCGTCGGCCATCGTCGCGAGCTGCGCGTTGTCGACGCGGAACGCGTGCGCCTGGTACAGCTGCCCGGCGCGCGCGGTCGCCTGATCGATGAGCGCGCGCTCCTGCGGGTCGAGCAGGTGCGCGATGAACTCGAGGTGATCCGCCATGATCGTCGTCCAGAACGCCGAGACCTCGTCGCTCTGGAGCGAGATGTCGCCGTACGCGAGCCGATCGAGCCGGGCGACGAAGCGCTCGGCCTCCCGCGCGATGTGGTCGAAGAAGAGCGGCCAGACGAGGCTCCGGAGCGAGCCGCTCTCCTGCGCGCGCTGCATGCGGCGCTTGTACTCGATGAAGCGCTGGACGCTCGACCGCGTCGAGGCGAGGAGCGAGGAGATCCCGTAATCGCCATACCCCCGGTCGCGCGCCGCGAGGAAGTGCCTGGCGAAGAGGTTCTGGTACTGCCGCGCCTCGTCCCGAGGCCCGCGGAGGTGATCGCCGGGCATGAGCAGCGTGATGAACAACGCATGTTCCATCAGCTGGTCCGTCCAGAAGAGGACCTCCGAGACGGCGTGCGCTGCATAGCCGGCGCCCGGCCCGGGCAGGAAGACCGGCTTCCTCGAGCGCCGGTCGACCGAGATGCCGGGCGTGTAGGCGGCCCCTGCCGGGAGGGCGAGGGGCCCGATCGACTCGCAGACCGCGTAGCTCTTGTCGGGCAGCGCGAGGCTCGGTGTTGCGAGCAGCGAGACCCCCGCGGTGGCCATCGCGCCGCCGGCGAATTGCCGGCGTCCAAGTTTCCCTTGCGGAACACGCTTCTCCATCGACGCTCCTCCAGGTTCATGCATCCGTGAGAATCGGAGCGCGAGGGTGCATGTCCCGCGCCTGAGCCAAAGAGTCGACTCGCAGGGCGGTCCGCCGGCGCGCGCCTCACCGATCACGACGGCCGGCGACGCGCGGAATCACCACGCCCGAGCGCTTCGTCAGCAGAGAGGTCGCGTGGGGGCGCGCCGGACGTCATCCGCGGAATCCGCCCGTGATGGGCCGCCCTGCGATCGGCGACCTGCGAAGACGGCGCACACTCCCCCTCCTCTACCGACTACCTGCGACCACAGAGCACATCGCGCCGCGGAGGACACACGCTCGCGACGACCTACCTGCACACCTGCCGCTGGCGCCGCAGACGCACATGCGCCCACACGCGGCCGTCCCTTGTGTCGGGGTTCGGATTTCTTCGCTATCGTCGCCCGGGATGTCGAGGACCCGCCCTCGGCTCCGACAACCCCACGAACGCGCGCCCGATCCCGGGGCGACAGCGAAGAGAAGGAGCCGATCATGAAGTACATCCTGATGATGAACACCCCGTGCGCGGGGCCGTACCAGGTCGCCAACTGGCAGCAGAAGGACTTCCAGGCGCACATCGCGTTCATGAAGAGCTTCCACAGGAAGCTCAGCGCGTCGGGCGAGCTCGTGGCGGCCGAGGGCCTGGCGGGGCCCGACCAGGCCAAGCTCGTGCGCGCTGGCAAGGACGGCACGCCGATGACCGACGGGGTGTTCCCGGAGACCAAGGAGTTCCTCGCCGGGTACTGGATCGTGGACGTCGAGAGCCCCGAGCGCGCGTACGAGATCGCCGCGCAAGCGTCCGCCGCGCCCGGCCCCGGCGGCGCGCCGCTCAACATGGGGATCGAGGTGCGAGAGGTGATGAGCGCGCCGCCCAGCGATCTCTAGTGACCTCTCCGTCCCAGGGCGCCACGGCCGAGCGCCTGCTGCGTGATCTCGCGCCGCAGGTGCTCGGCGCCGTCATGCGGCGATTCCGAGATTTCGGCGCCGCGGAGGACGCGGTCCAGGAGGCGCTGATCGCGGCGGCCACGCAGTGGCCGCGCGAGGGCGTGCCTGACGAGCCGCGCGCGTGGCTGATCCACGTGGCGTCGCGGCGCATCGCCGATCACGTCCGGAGCGAGGCGGCGCGCCGCCGCCGCGAGGCGATCGTGGTCAGCCTCGTGCCGCCCGAGCTGCAGATCGCCCTCGCCGCCGACAGCGACGAGGCGGCGCTCGAGGACGACACGCTCACCTTGCTGTTCATGTGCTGCCACCCCGCGCTCTCCGCGCCGTCCGCGATCGCGCTGACCCTGCGCGCCGTCGGCGGCCTGACGACGGCCGAGATCGCACGGGCGTTCCTGGTCCCGGAGGCGACCATGGCGCAGCGGATCAGCCGGGCGAAGCAGAGCATCAAGGCGTCCGGCGTGCCGTTCGAGCGGCCGACGCCCGAGGCGCGCACAGCGCGCCTCGGCGCCGTCCTGCACGTGCTCTACCTGATCTTCAACGAGGGTTACACCTCGAGCTCCGGCCCCGCGCTGCACCGCGACGATCTGTCGGGCGAGGCGATCCGCCTGACGCGCGCCGTGCACGCGCTCCTCCCGGACGACGGCGAGGTCGCGGGCCTCCTCGCGCTCATGCTCCTGACGGACGCGCGGCGGGCGGCGCGGACCGGGCCTCTGGGCGAGCTGATCCCGCTCGCGGAGCAGGATCGGCGCCTGTGGGATCAGCGCGCGATCGCCGAGGGCGTCGCGCTCGTCACGGGGGCGCTGTCCACCAGGGGCTCGATCGGCGCCTACCAGCTGCAAGCCGCGATCGCGGCGGTGCACGACGAGGCAGCGCGGGCCGAGGACACGGACTGGCCGCAGATCCTGGCGCTGTACGGCGTGCTGATGCGGATGTCCGACAACCCGATGGTGGCGCTCAGCCACGCGATCGCGACGGCCATGGTGCACGGCCCTCGGGCGGGGCTCGATCTGCTGAACGCGCTCGACGCCGACGCGCGCCTCTCGGGTCATCACCGACTCGACGCCGCCCGCGCGCACCTCCTGGAGCGGGCCGGCGAGCACGAGGCGGCGATCGCGCACTACAGGCGCGCGGCCAGCCGCACGACGAGCATCCCGGAGCAGAACTACCTGGCGACGCAGGCGGCCCGGCTGAGCGACGCGCTGAAGTAGCGAGCCGCGCGGCGCGCAGAGGCCGCAGAGATGTCCGGCGAGAGAGGAGCGGTACCGCGGACCTGCCGGCAGCGAGCGCTCAGCCGTTCACCAGCTCGCCGGCGAGGCGGAGCGCCGCCGCCAGATCCTCCGCGACGTACACGCGCTGCGACCGCTCCTGGAGGCGCGCCTTGTCGAAGATCTCGCGCGGCCTGGGCAACGGACCGGCGAGGATCACCGCCTTCTGGCGCCGCGCGAGCCCGTCGAGCGCGTTCTCGAGCGCGACGAACCCCGTGCTGTCGATGAACGGCACCTTGCCGAGGTCGAGGATCATCACCTCGTAGCTGTCCCCGCGGATGGCGTGCAGCGCCGCCATCGCCTTCTGGGCGGCGCCGAAGAACAGCGGGCCGTTGATCTCGTAGAGGGCGACCCGCCTCGGGAGCTCGACTTCGCTCGATCCGCCGGCGGCCTCGAGCACCGTCCGGCTCCCTGTCAGCTCGGCCATCCGGCGCATGAAGAGGATGGCGGCGAGGATCACGCCGGCCGACACGGCGATCACCATGTCCAGGATGACGGTGAGCCCATAACAGGTCAGGAGTACGAACACATCGCTCCTCGGCGCGAGCCTCACGATACGGATGAAATGGTGGAGCTCGGACATGTTCCACGCGACGAGCAGCAGCAGCGCCGCCAGCGACGCCATGGGGACGTAGGCCACGAGCGGGGCGAAGACGAGGATCGACAGGAGGACGACCACGGCGTGGGTCACGGACGCGATCGGAGAGCGCGCGCCAGCCCGGATGTTCGTGGCCGTCCGCGCGAGCGCTCCGGTCGCCGCGATACCGCCGAAGATCGGCGCAACGATGTTCCCGATACCGAGGCCGATGAGCTCGGAGTCCGGATCGTGCTTGGTCCCTGTCATGCCGTCGGCGATGACCGCCGACAGCAGCGATTCGATGGCGCCGAGCATGGCGATCGCGAAGGCGGCGGGGAGCAGCTCCCTCACGAGCTCGAGCGAGAGCCCATCGCCCCACGGCAGCGAGGGCGTCGGGAGGATCGACGGGATCCCGGCGATCTCCACGCCGAAGGCCGTGGAGCGAAAGCGGCTGCCGATCGTCGCCACGGAGAACGCAGGGTAAACCGCGTCGACGGCCACCGCGGCGAGCGACACGACGGTGATGGCGATGAGGGGCGCCGGCACCTTCTTGATGACGCGGGGGACGAGCAAGAGCAGGGCGAGCGTCGAGGCGGCGACGGCGAGCTCGAAGAGGTCGGCCGTCCCGCGCGCGGCCCACAAGGCCGCCACCTTGGCGGTGTAGTGCTCCGGGAGCGGCCCGGCCTCTAGGCCCAGGACGTCCTTCACCTGGAGCGTCGCGATCACGGTGGCGATCCCGGCGGTGAAGCCCGTGGTCACCGGATACGGGATGTATTCAATGAGCCGGCCGAGCCGCACGAGCCCCATGATCACGAGCAGCACGCCGGCCAGGAGCCCCGCCGTCATCAGCCCGGACAGCCCGTGCTCCGCCACGATGGGCGCGAGGATCACCACGAAGGCCGCCGTCGGGCCGGTGACCTGGAACTTGCAGCCGCCCAGCAGCGCCACCAGCGCGCCGGCCACGATCGCCGTGTACAGCCCGTGCTGAGGAGGAACCCCCACCGCGATCGCGAGAGCCATCGAGAGCGGGAGCGCCACGACGCCGACGACGGTGCCTGCCAGGAGGTCGGCCTGGAGATCCCCGAGGCCGTACCCCTTGCCAAGGCAGCGCCGGAGCGCCGACGCCACCGGGATCCGATGCCGCGCCGGAGCAGGCTGCGAGGTGGGCGGCCGGGGCGCTTCGCGGCCCTGGCCCGGCCGGTCGATCGCAGCGACGCGCTCGGATCTGAACGACATCGTCATACCTCCATCGAATGCTCGTGGATGTCGAGCAACATCGGATACTGAGCAACATCGGTGCCACGCGACGATGTCCTCTGTTGGTCGCTCGATGCGCGCCGTTTGATGGCGGAGCGCGGGCTCGAACCGGGTTAACGACGAATCGTCGCCATGAATTTCTTGTGTGCCGGCTATGACGACAACTTGACGCGGTCATCGAGCCCGTCGCCGTCGTGCCGTATCACGGGCGCTCGGCGAGCGCAGTGCTCACCCCGCTCACCCCGTTCGTCTCGCGGTCCACGGCGGGTGATAGACTCGCTCGGGCATGCCGTCTTCCCCGTCGCGGCCCACGGTGTCCACGGCCATCGCCGGCCGGGTGATCTCGTATGCCGCCTCTCGCGGCCTCCGCCACAGCGATCTTCTCGAGGTCGCCGGCGTCTCCGGCGAGTCGCTGACCGACGCGGACAGCCGCATACCGGTGACGTCGTTCGACGCCCTGTGGGCGCACGTGGTACGCGCGCTCGACGATCCCGGGGCGCCCATCCGCCTCGCCGCGCGGACGCGCATGGAGGAGATGCACGTCATGGGCTTCGCGGTCATGACGAGCGCGAGCGCCCGTGAGTCGCTCGACCGTGTCGAGCGCTATATGGTGCTCCTGGCGGATACACCACGCTGGGTGATCGACTACACGACGGACCGGGACGCTCCGTTCGCGGAGCTGCACCGCTGGCCCCGCTTCACGCTCGGCGCGCGCGTCGCGACCGAGTGCAGCCTGGCGGTGCACCTCCGTTGCTTCCGCCAGTGCGCTGGCGTCGAGTTCTCGCCGCTCCGGGTCAACTTCCGCCACGCCGCGCCGCGCGATCTCGCCGCGCACCGGGACTTCTTCCGCTGCCCTGTCGAGTTCGACGCGCCCCGCGATGGCTTTGCCTTCCCGCCGTCGTTGCTGGACCTCGTGCCTCGCGACGCGAACCCGGCCCTGAGCGCGTTCTTCCACCAGCACGCGGAGGAGCTGCGCCGCCGTCGCGTCGCCGACGCGTCGGCCATGTCCGATAGGGTGCGTGACGTCATCGCGCACCTCCTCGCCTCGGGCGAGCCGTCGGCGACCGCCGTCGCGCGGCGGCTCGGGACGAGCGAGCGCACGCTGCGGCGGCACCTCGAGGACGAGGGGACGACGCTGCGGCAGATCGTCGGCGGGGTGCGCCGTCAGACCGCCGAGGAGCTGCTCCGCGAGAGCGACACGTCGATGTCGGAGATCGCCTTTCTGCTGGGGTTCTCGGAGGTGACGGCCTTCGCGCGGGCCTTCAAGCGCTGGTCCGGGAGCACGCCCGGCCGGTTCCGTGAGGAGGCGCGCGGCGCCCCGGGGCGCCGCGCCGCAGCGGGCGTGGACCGCGCGGCGGACGACGGCTGACCGCCGGGGCGATGGCCCGCCTGGCCCGGGGCCTCGGGCCGCGGCCGTCCAGCGCGCCCGGTCTCAGTACGATATCTCGGCGGCGGCGACCTTCTCTCTCGCCGCTTCCCACGACATCGGGAGATCACCCGCGCCGACGGTCCACTGGGTCACGACGCCGTGGACGCTGACCGCGCTCGCCGCGCTCATCGCCGAGAGGTGGGCGTCCGACATCACGAACTTCCCCATCGCCTCCTCGTCCTTCCACACCGTGATGGTCCTCGCATAGCCGCACTTCGCCGACGTTCCGAGCGTGAAGCCGATCAGCCCTTCCTGCGCGGGCAGCTGGGCGAGGATGGGCCCCATCAGCTCGCCGAACCTCCGCTGCGCCGCCTCGTCGGGCTTCATCCAGAGCAGGGTCGACGAGACGACATAGGAGTCCTGCGCGGCGCCCGTGAGGGCGCCGTCCGCGAACCCGGGCCCGCCGAACGGCGCGCTCTGCAGATCGTCATCTGTGCACGTGAACTCGGAGGCGGCGGTCTGTGTGCCCGAGCCGCCGCTCGTGTTGCTCGGTGTCCCGTCGTCCGCGCCGCACGCCGGGACGAAGGCGGCGACCGCGACGAGGAGCGGGACAAGCGCGACGCGAGAGAGGGAAAAGTCAATTCGAGACATGGTGGACCTCATGACAGGAAAGAAGGTGATGTTGTCGGGTGCGAATCAGCGCTCGTCCGCGCGCGCGGGCGAGACCACGCCGAAGACGAGAACGGGGAAGGTCCGCTGCAGGCGGCGAGACGTGAACTCCGTGCGCCGGCCGAAGCTCCTGACCGAGACGCGCGCGCCCACCGGCTGTCCGCTGCCGAGGGTCACGGCCCACATCGGGCTGCCGCCGTCCGGCCGCACGGCGAGGTAGGTGTAACTCCCTGCCGCGAGCCGCTCCTCGACGATGCCGACCACGGGCGCGAGGTCGCCGAGGGATCTCGATAGGTCGCCGAGCGGGCTGCCGGGCGGCGCGTCTCCCGCGACGTTCCGGTCAGCGTGCGTCCCAGGATGCGCAGCGGCGTGGAAGACGAGCGAGCCGCCGGCGGCCACGAGCCCGACCAGCAGGGCAGCGGCCACGAGGGCGCGGGTCTGGAGGAAGCGCGAGGTGCGATGAGCGGCGAGCAGCATGCCGGGAAGCTACGCGCCGCGGCTGGCGCCAGCCTTTGCCCGTACGGCCAAGTTGTTGGCCCGCTCGGCCACGCCGCCGGCCGCCGACCCGACCCAGGTTGGGCGCCCACCCGACCCAGGTTGGGCGCCCACCCGGCCCAGAAGGCGACCTGACCCAGGTTGCGTCGGCCGGTGTGGCCACCCGACCCAGGTTGCGTCGGCTGACCCAGGTCGAGTCGGCCAGACCGGTTCCGCCGCTCAATCCACCGGGAATTGTTCCGCGATCCAGGCCTCCCAGCCCGGCGGTACTCGGGTGGCCTCAAGGTAGCGACGCAGCTGGTGGGCGTCGTCGAAGGCGGACATTCCCCACAAGCGAAACGCGTCGACATAACCCATGTCGTCCTCAAACGAATCGGCGAAGTCGGCGAGCTCCAAGCCGAGCTGCCAGGGCGCCTTGACGTCCCCGGCGCAGAGCAGTCGAGCCAGCGAAAGGAGCCCGTCGCGAGGCTCGATCGGATCTGCGTCGCCGCTCGCGAGCGCGGTCGCGCACGCTCGCCAACCCTCCGGTACGGCGGGAGGCATCCACCCGTTGCCTCTCCGGAGCTCGGCGACCTGGCGCGACCAGAACCAGAGTTCGCGGGTGTTGTAGCGGGCCGCCTTCTCGGGCGTCTCGTACGATTCCCACGGCCAACGCACGCCGTCCTGCTGGCTGAGCCATATGGTGAAGGAGACGTCGACCGCGATGAGCCCCTGCTCCAGGAGCGCCGATCGACGCGAGGCCGCCGCGATCGGGTCCTCGTCGTCGCCGTCCTCCTCGTCGCCGCCCTCGTCATCTGCCCGTTCATCCGTCGGGTGCAAGACCTTGTGAACGGCCTCTGCCCAGGTGATCGGCGCGGGAGGGTGGCGTCGCAGGTAGGCGATGCGTGTATCGCGGTCCGGCGCGAGCTGTTCGAGAAAGACGCCCCACATCCCCAACCAGTCTTCACCGGAGCCCATTCGCCAGCCGAGCGTGTAGCGCTCGTAGTCGGGGAAGCGCTCCCATGGAGGAGCGATGTCGCCGTGCTGGTCGACGTGCTCGCGGAGGCGGGAGCGACAGCTCTCTTTCCATTCCATGACAGCAGCATACAACAGTTCACGGCCGTCGTCGTCGACAGCGGTGTCAAGACGCCACCGACGGAAAGCGCGTGGACCTGGACACGACAGGCGCTCTGCGCCGGCCGTGAACCTCTATATCAGAGCCGGCGGAGCCACACGGCGCGCACGGCGTGGTCGGGCCCCTTCTCCAGCACGACGTCGGCGCGTGCCCGCGTCGGCAGGATGTTCTCGGTCAGGTTGGGACCGTTGATCGTGCGCCAGACCTGCAACGCGAAGGCGCGCGCCTCGTCGTCCCCCATCGCCGCATAACGGTGGAAATACGAGGAGGGGTCACGAAACGCCGTGGCCCGCAGCGCGAAGAAGCGCTCGATGTACCAGCGCTCGATGTCGGCCTCGTCCGCGTGGACATAGATCCCGATGTCGAAGAAGTCGCTGACGGCGATCGCCGCGGCACGGTCGGCGCCCTGCAGCACGTTCAGGCCCTCGAGGATCACGACGTCGGGCTGCCTCACGGTCTGCACCTTCCCGGCGATCACGTCGTAGGTGGCGTGCGAGTAGACCGGCACGTCGATCGCTTCGACGCCCGCCTCGAGGTCGGCGAGGAACTTCACCAGCCGCCCGAGATCGTAGCTCTCGGGAAACCCCTTGCGGTGCAGGCCGCCGCGCGAGGCGAGCACCGCGTTGGGGTACAGGAAGCCGTCGGTGGTCACCAGGTCCACCCGCGGGTGGTCAGGCCATCGCGCGAGCAGCGCTTGCAGCACGCGCGCGGTCGTGCTCTTGCCCACCGCGACCGACCCGGCAATGCCGATCACGAAAGGCCGCCGCGCGATGGGGCGGCCAAGGAAGGTGTCCTTCACGCGGCGGAGCTGCTGTGCCGCGCCTACGTGCAGGTTGAGCAGCCTCGAGAGCGGCAAGTAAATCGTCGCGACCTCGTCGAGCGAGAGCCGATCATTGAGGCCCCGCAAGACCACGAGGTCGGCCTCGGTGAGGGTGAGCGGCGTGGCCGCGCGCAGGCAACCCCACTGCGCAGCGGCGAAGATCTCGTACGTCGTGGTGGCGGCGTCCATGATGGGTCGGAGCCGATGGTACGCTTCCGAGCGTGCCATCCGAAGCAATCTCGCGAGCGGGAGCAAGGGGCCCGTGGCGCGACGCTTCGTCGGCGGCGAGCGCCGAGGCGCGCTCCCGCGCGGCCGGGCCGAGGCCAGGGGTCGACCCGAGACCACGGGGGCGGCTCACCCACAAGGCCCTGATCAAGCGCCCCCGGCGCCTTGGTCAGGTCGCGACCCGTTCGTTGCTCGCGGCCGATTCGAGCTGCTGTTGCGCCGACTCGGGATGTTGCGGCACGACCACGGCAGATGCGCGTTCCGTCGCTGGCCGCCAGTTGCCCGCTGCCTCCAGCGCAGCCTGCGCGCGTTCCAACCAGAGCTTGGCGCGGCGACGCTCCAGGACGGACAGCGCTTGCGGCCCCTCGCTCGTGTTGATGGCGGCCCAGAAGCTCGAACCGAAACGGTCGATCTTGTACATCACCGACGAGTCGAGCTCGGGCAATGTCACGATTTGCCCGCCGCGTTCGAGGAGGCGTTGGTACGCGGGTGACGCGTCGAGCTGGCTGAAGTCCCTCGAGCGACCTTGGTTCTTCACCACGATATGCTGCAGCCCGTCGCCCGGCGCCGCGAGGACCCGCTCGAGGTGGGACACCGAATCGAAGCCGCCGTCGGTGACGTGCCAGGACACGAGCTGGACGCCCATTTCCCGCGCGTAGTTGAGGACGTCGGTCGACTCGATCCAGCGCTCGAGAGCCCGATGGCTCTGCGCAGGCAGGTCGACGAGCACCACGCGATCGCCTCCGAGCGCGCTGTCCAGGATCTGATCGGCGCTATCGAGCTGATCGAGATCCACGCGCTGCGTGTAGTCCGCGTAGTATCGGCGGAGCGCGCCATGCGACAGATCCGCATCGAGTGCCGCGAACGGAAGCGCTCGGTCGATGAATAGCTGCGCCAGCAGTCGAGCGACCACGCTCTTGCCGACGCCACCTTTCTCGCCGCCCACAAAATGTACAGTACTCATGCACCTCCCCCTTCGGCCACCATGTCGCGGAAGTCAAGCCATTCGTAGCAAATGGCGTTCCGGCGTCGCTATGCGCCGGTGGCGCGACGTCGAGGCGACGCGATCGGGGTCGAGCAGCGCGAGCACTGCCTCCGCGACCTGGCTCGCGAAGGCGTCGCGCGAGAGCGTGCGGCTCAAACGCGACCCGGGTCGCCCACCGCCGTCGCTCAGAAGAAGCTGTAGAGGGACAGCTTGATGCGCTCGTTGGTCGCGGTCACGTCGTCCGCGAAGGTCTGCTCCGAGTACTGGAACGAGAGGCCCGCGCGGATGGCCGGCGTGATGTCGGCGAACAGGTTGCCGTCGATGTAGCGCGACTTGTGGTAGGCCGTGCGGAGCGCGCCGTAGCCGTTCTCCTCGGTCACCCGGTCGTTCGAGCCCTGGGTGTAGTTGCCGGAGACGGAGAAGCGCCCCGAGGGGGGCAGATAGTACTGGAGCCCGACCATGAACCCCGTCCAGCCGATCGTCTTCAGGTTGTTGTTCGCGTCGTACACCGCGAGGCCGTTGTCGATGTTCGGCGTATAGGTCGCTCCAGCGTCAGGGAGCGCCGGGTGCGGCACGTTGCTCGCCACGCCGACCACGTCCGAGATGCCCGTGCCCGTGAAGAACGAGCCGGTCAATGTCAGCGCGTTGCCGGATTCCTCCAGCGACTTGGCCGGGATGATCGGGAGCAGCGCATCGACGGAGATCCCGTAGCCGTTGGCCGAGCTCGACTCGACCGGGGCCGCGGTGTGCTCGTTGACCCTGAACTTGCGGAAAATGCCCGAGACGCCGAGCGTCAGCGGGTCGTGCAGCATCCCGGCAGCACCGAGCGTGTGGATCCCCTTCCAGCCGTTGAAGCCGACGCGCAACCCCGCCTGCATGTCAGGCACCTCGGAGTCGCGCTGCGGCGGCTTGAGGACGGCAGCGGCGAGCTCCACGTTGGCGGCGTCCGACTTGAAGTTGTGGCCGACGCGCAGCTGCGGCATCCGCCCGAACACCTGGTTCATCACCGGGAAGAAGGACGTCGTGGCCGGGAAGAAGTACGGCTGCCACCCGAACAGGTGATAGCCCTGTCCAATCAACAGGTCGACGTAGTCCGTTTCGACCTTGATGTTGGCCTGACGCAAACGGAAGGTGCCGCTGCTCACCAGCGAGGCCTCGGAGACGGTGGGCGGCTGATTGCCGAAGAAGTCGAGCTCCAGCATGGCCGTGGTCTTGATCCCGGACACCTCGGGCGCGGTCACCTTGACGCCGAACCTGGAGTTCCGCGTCGTGAAGTGCGTGCGGCCGTGCGAGCCGGCGTAGGTGTCCTCGCGCTGGATCACCGTGGCCCCGACCGACTCCCCGAAGCTCTGGGTGGAGTCGTGCATGATGTCGAACTCCGCCATCCCGTAGATCGTGGCCTTCCACTTGGCGGTGACGGGAACCGGATCCTTGGAGGCCGGCTTGACGGCCTCCGCCGGCGGCGCCGCCGGAGCAGCCACGTCCGCAGGCGGCGTGGCCGGCGCCTGCGCGTCCGCCGGCGTGGCCGGCGCAGCGGCCTGCGGAGCGGCCGCGTCCGGCGCCGGCGGGGGAGTCTGGGCGTGCGCGACCGCCGCCACGAAGAAAATCGACGCACCGACTAGGTTCGCAACCTTCGATTGATTCATGTTCGAAGCCCCTGGGTTATCCATGGCGCCGGGAATCCCCTGCAAACGCCGCAAATGGTGAGTTCAACAAAGCTTCACGTCGCGCCGCGCGGATCGCGGCCCGGGCGCCGCAGCCGCCTCCCCGGCGGATCAGCCGGCGTCGAGGCGGCGAACGGCGCTTGCGCCGCCGGCACGCTTCCTCAAGATGCGCGGCCCGCGTCGCAGAACGCGCGGGCGCGGGCGACGAGCTCGTCGCGCCGCCCGTCGCGCAGGAGCTTGAGATCCACGAGGTTGCTGCCGACGCCGACCGCCACCGCGCCCGCCGCGAAGAAGGTGCCCACGTTCTGCAGCGTCACGCCGCCCGTGGGCATGAGCGGGATATGGGGCAGAGGCGCCTTGAGCGATTTGAGGTACGAGGCGCCGCCGAGGGCGTCGCAGGGGAACACCTTCACGACATCTCCGCCCGCCCGGTGCGCCGCCACGACCTCGGTGGGCGTGAGCGCGCCGGGAGCGTGGACGACGTTCATCGCGACGCACGCCCTCACCGTCGCCTCGTCGAGCGCGGGGCTGACCACGAAGCGCGCCCCGGCGTCGACGCACGCCTCGGCGGCGCGGGCGTCGAGCACCGTCCCGGCGCCCACGAGCGCCCGATCGCCGTGGCGCGCGGCGACCTCGCGCACGACCTCGACCGCGCCGGGCACGGTCATCGTGATCTCGAGCACGTCGATCCCCCCCTCGAGGAGGGCCTCGACCGCCTGCAGCGCCTCGTCGGCCGAGCCGGCGCGCACCACAGGGACGATGCGCCCGCGCGCGATCCACTCGAGCACGGATTGCTTGTTCATCGGTCCACCCGGGCCGTGCCCATCTTCATCGCCTTGAGCACCTCGTCGAGGGTCGCCATCGTCGTGTCGCCGGGCGTCGTCATCGCGAGCGCCCCGTGCGCCGCGCCGCAATCGACCGCCCACTGCGACCCCTTGCCCATCAGGAAGCCGTAGATGAGCCCCGAGGCGAACGAGTCGCCGCCGCCCACGCGATCGAAGATCTCCAGGTCCTTGCGCTCGGGCGCCTTGTAGAGCTGGCCGCCCTGGTAGAGCACCGCGCTCCAGTCGTTGCGCGTCGCCGAGGTCGCCACACGGAGCGTCGTCGCCACCGCCCGGATGTTCGGAAACACCGAGATGACGCGCTCGATCATGCTCTCGAACGCGCCGACGCGCAGGTTGGCGTGCCCCTCGTCGACGCCCTCGACCTCGAAGCCCAGGGCAGCCGTGAAATCCTCCTCGTTGCCCAGCATCACATCGACGTACGGCGCGAGCGCTCGATTGACCTCCTGCGCGCGGGCCTGACCACCGATCGACTTCCAGAGCGACGGACGGTAGTTGAGATCGTAGGAGACGACGACGCCGTGCCGCCTGGCCGCCTCCATCGCCTCCTTCGCCACGGAAGGCGTGGTCTCCGAGAGCGCGGCGAAGATACCGCCGGTATGGAACCACCGCGCGCCCTCGGCGCCGAAGATCGTATCCCAGTCGATCTCGCCGGGCTTCAGCTGAGACGCGGCCGTGTGGCCACGGTCCGAGAGGCCGACCGCCCCGCGAATGCCGAAGCCCCGCTCGGTGAAGTTCAGGCCGTTGCGCACGAGGCGCCCCACGCCGTCGTGCGTCGCCCAGCGAACGTGCGTGAGATCCACGCCGCCCTGCATCATGAGATCCTCGAGCAGGCGGCCGACGGGGTTGTCCGCGAGGGCGGTCACGATGGCCGATCTGAGCCGGAAACAGCGGCGCAGGCCGCGGGCGACGTTGTACTCGCCGCCTCCCTCCCAGGCGTGGAAGCTGCGGGCGGTGGAGATCCGCCCGTCGCCGGGATCGAGGCGCAGCATGACCTCGCCGAGGGACACGAGATCCCAGCGGCAGGTGGAAGGATCACGGAGCGTGAAGGACATGGATACCTTGCAGTGGTGCAGGCCGCGTGGCGGAAGAGCTGGTGGACAAGCAGGGTTCAAGGGGCCGCCGCCATCGCGGAGATCGCGATGAGGCGGGCCGATGGCGGTGATTACCGATCGCCTCCTGGCGCGCGGGACGACTCGACCTCTGCGGCGGACGGGCCTGTGTAGCCCTTGGCGGCGGCGCCCTTCCCCTCGACGATGGGTCGCCCATCGCGGTCGAACTTGACGAGCTCCGCCTTGGTCCCCGCGGCCGTCGGCCAGAGGTACCAGCGCGCGTCCATCCAGCCCACGTGGGCGGCGGGGCCCTCGACCGGCGCGCCCGTCGCTTTCAGCTGTGCCGGCCGCGTCGCCCGGTACTGGTCGACAGAGGTGTACGCAGGACGGTTGAGGGCGAATTGCAGCCCCGCGATGCTGGCGAGCATCACCAGGCCGCCGGCGACGACCGCCGCGCTCGGCACGCGCCGCTTCGGCGCGACCGGCTCGACGCGCGGCAGGATGACGTGCAGCGCGAGCAGGCCGACGAGGTACAGCGTCCCCGCGAGCAGGAACGGCAGGACGTACGAGCCCGTGGCCGTGAGCGCCCAGCCGACGAAGATCTGGAAGAGCGCCCCGCCGACGACGCCGAACGCGGTCATGACGCCGACCACCGTGGCCATCGCCGGGCGCGGGAGGGCATCCGAGACGAGCGTGTAGAGGTTGCTGCTCCAGCCCTGGTGCGCTGCCGCGGCGAGCGACAGGATCGCGACCGCGACGTAGATCGTGGGGATGCCCGCGACGCTCGGGACATCGACGAGGAGCCCGACGGACATGACGGGCACCGCGGAGAGCGCACACGCGAGCATCGCGAGCTTCCGCGCCGTGCCGACCGAGCGGCCGCTCGCGATGAGCCTGGAGGACAACCAGCCGCCGCCGATCGCGCCGCCGTCCGCCACGAGGAACACGACGGGGATGGCGTAGGCCATGAAGGTCGGCTTCAGGTTGAACTCGCTGACAAGGAACTTCGGCAGCCAGGTGAGGTAGAACCACCACGGCGCGTCGGTGAAGAACTTCGCCGCCGCGACCGCGTAGACGGGCCGCATCCCGAACACCTCGCCGACGCCGAGGGACTCTGTCGCCTCCTTCGCGTCGGAGCGGATGTGCGCGAGCTCCTCGGGCGATACCTTCGGGTGCTCCTCGGGCCGCCGGTAGAGGCGCGTCCAGAAGAAGATCCACACGACGCCGACGCCGCCCAGGATGAGGAAGCAGGTCCGCCATCCGTACGCCTCCGCGATGCGCACCGCCAGGAGCGGGGCCAGGATGGCGCCGACGTTGGAGCCGCAGTTGAACAGCCCGGTCGCGAGCGCCCTCTCCTTCTTGGGGAACCACTCGGCCACGGTGCGGACGGCGGCCGGGAAGTTGCCGGCCTCGCCGACCCCGAGCAGGAAGCGGATACCGGCGAAGCCGGCGAAGCTGCCGACGATGGCGTGGCCGGCCGAGGCGATGTTCCAGAGCAGGAACGTCGCGCTGAGCCCCTTGCGCGGCCCTACGCGGTCGATCCAGCGACCGACGAACACCATGCCGAAGCCGTAGGAGAGCAGGAAGCTCACGTTGATGAGCGCGAGGTCCGTCGGCCCGAGCTTCAGCTCGTTCTCGAAGAACGGTATCAGCAGGGAGAACAGCTGCCGATCGAGGTAGTTGATCGTCGTCGCGAAGAAGAGGAGCGCGCAGATGGTCCAGCGAGTGCGGGACATGACGCCGGCGGTCGCCGGGGCCACGGGAGACGCTGCGGTCATTGGTTCACCCCGGAGGCGAGGAATCCACCGTCGACTGTGATGCTCGTACCGGTGATGAAGCTCACCGCGTCAGAGCAGAGAAAGATGGCCGCGCCGACCAGCTCCTGCGTGTCGCCGAAGCGGCCGAGGGGCGTGCGAGCGAGCAGCTCCTGCCCGCGCCCTGTGCCGTTGAGGAGGGCGCGGTTGAGGTCCGTCACGAACACGCCCGGCACGAGCGCGTTCGTCCGGATACCGTGCTTCGCCCACTCGGCGCCGAGGCTCCGGGTGAGCGCCAGCACCGCCGCCTTCGACGCCCCGTAGGCCGCGACCTCGTGGAACGCGACGAAGCTCGACAGCGAGGCGATGTTGACGATGCGGCCCCGGCCGCTGTCCTTCAACGGGCCATGGAAGGCCTGGCAGGCGCGCAGCATGCCGGTGACATTCGTGTCGAGCAGGCTGCCCCACTCGGCCTCTCCGACCTCGGCGGTGGGCTTCCGGAAGGTCCGACCGGCGCAGTTGACGAGGATGTCGACGCCGCCGAACGCCTCGATCACGCGGTCGCGCAGGGCGTCGAGCGTCGCGCGATCGCTGACGTCGCACGCCGCCTCGATCGAGCGGACGCCCCGCTCGCGGATCTCGGCGGCGACCGCCTGCACGCGGTCCGCGCGGGTGCCCGTGGCGACGGTGTGGGCGCCCGCCTCGGCGAGGCCGAGGGCGATCGCGCGCCCGATACCGGAGGTGCCACCGACCACGACGGCCGTGCGGCCCGAGATGTCGAAACGGTTCGTCATGCTCCCAGCCAGTCCTTCGCGATGCCCCCGAGGAGCGCCCGCGCGTCGCGCTCGATCTGCGCGTCGGTCGGCGGGACGGGCATCGCCCCGTAGCGCCGGGCCAGCGCTGAAGCGATCGACCGCCGCGAGTGGCGCCACTTGTAGATCAGCTGATCGAGGACGCGCGCGTCGGAGTGCTGCGGCACGAAGGTCGGCCCGAGCATCTCCAGGCGCATCATCGTCGTCTCCTCGATGAGGCTCGGGTTGTTCATGAACCACCAGCAGCCGAACGGCAGGACGTTGGCGAACTTGCGCGCCACGACGCAGAGGGGGTGCGTGTTCTCGCGCGCGAGCGTCGTGACGAGGAAGCGCACGTCGGGGTTCTCCTCGGCGAGCCGCTCGAGCGGGGTCAGGTCGACCGTGCTCACCCCGTCGCCGGCCACGCCGAGGCGGGGGTTCACCGCGCGCCGGACGCCGATCATCATGGCGAACGGCAGCCCGTGATCGCGGCACGCGTCCAGCACGGCCCGGGGCGGCGCCGAGACCTCGTTGACCGAGATCGCCAGGTAGCGCGGCCGCATGCGGGCGATCCACCGCTCGAGCGCGGGCGCGAGATCGTCCGCGTGGATGAGCCGATCGAGGCGCAGCGCGGTGTAAAACCGCGGATCGGGCGTGGCGCCCGAGTCCCAGATCGCGCGCTCCACCGGGTCGGTCGGATCGTTCGTCATCGCGAGCGCGCTCACGCCCGAGAGCCGCAGCACGTCCTCCAGGTGATCCTCGACCCGGCGCTCGGCAAAGAAGGCGCGGGCCTCGCGCAGATCCGGCGCGGCGGGGTCGAGCCCGAACGCGGCGAGCACCGTCGCGACGCCCGCGGTGGCCTCGGACAGCGGCGATCGGCGGACGAAGAGCGACGCCCACACGAGATCGGCCTGCGCCTTCTTGTCGAGCGCGAAGAACGCCTCGGGCGTGACCTTCGGCTCGGCGCGCAGGGTCTCGGCGACGAGGTAATGGTACGTGAGGAGCTCGTCGACGCCCCAGAGGTTCAGCGCGGGGAACTGGGGCGCGAAGAGGTGGGTGTGAAGATCGATGATGGGCGCGGCGTTGACGGCCGCGGCCACGCGCTCGGCGAGGGTCATCTCGGCACCTCGGGGGTTCGGTCGTCCTTCGGATCGGCCCAGCGGTCGTTCGGCACGGTCGCGCACCAGGCCGGCCGCAGCGGGTCCTTGTCGTACGGATAGGAGCCCAGCCGGCGGTACTCCTCGGCGTAGTGAGCGAGCTTCTCGCGATCGAGGCGGACGCCCAGGCCGGGACCGGCGGGGACGCGGATGCGGCCATTCCGGTACGGGAGCGGGCCTCCCTGGATCACGTCGTCGCGCAGGTGGTGATAGTGCGCGTCGGCGGCGAACGAGAGGTTCGGGATGACGGCGCCGAGGTGCAGCATCGTCGCGAGCTGCACGCCGAGCTCGCCCGAGGAGTGGACGGCGACGCCGAGGCCGAACGTCTCGCAGATCCCCGCCGCCTTCACGCACGGCCGGATGCCGCCCCAGAACGTCGTGTCGAGCAGGATGACGTCCACCGCCGTGTCGAGGACGTTCGCGGCGAGCTGCTCGAAGCCCACGACCACGGTGTTCGTCGCGAGCGGCATCCGCACCTTCTCGCGGGTGCGCCGCATCGCGTGGAGGCCGAAGACGGGGTCCTCGAGGTAGTCGTTGTTCAGGTCCTCGATCGCCTGCCCGAAGCGGATTCCCTGCTCCGTCGACCAGACCGCGTTCGGATCGAAGCGGACGCGATCCTCGCCCACGGCGGCGGCGACCGCGCGGTAACACTCGAGCTCGTAGTCCGGGTGGAACACGCCGCCCTTGAGCTTGTGCGAGGTGAACCCGTACGTCTTCTTCAGCGCCTTCGCCTGCTCGACGAGCTGCGTTGGCGTCCGCACCTCGCCTGACCCATCGGCGTTCGGGTAGCGGAAGAAGAGGTAGGACGCGAACGGCACCTCGTCCTGCAGCTTGCCGCCGAGGAGATCGTGGACCGGCACGCCGAAGGCCTGTCCGAGCAGGTCGAGGCACGCGAACTCCAGCGCGGCGAGGACCTGGGTGCGGTTGTTATAAAGAGAGGCCGTCGGGTTCGCGATCTTGAACCGCATCTCCTCGAGGCGGGCGGGATCGTGGCCGACGAGGTAGCCCTTCATCGCCCGGAACACGGCCTCGGCCGACTCGCCGCCGCCGCCCATCTCACCGAGGCCGATCAGCCCGTTATCCGCCTCGATCTCGACGATCGTGCGCACGAAGCGACCCCAGTGACAGCCGTTGGCGTGACGCAGGGGCGCCTCCAGCGGCACGGTGACGGTGGTGGCGCGGATATCGACGATTTTCATGCAGGACGGGACTCCAGGGGCCCCCAGCGGTCCAATGAGCCTCGACAAAGGCATCCCACCGGGCAGTGACACCTGCCCTCGGGGCGCCATCGCTCGATCTTTCCTTTCGCAGAGCGCGGGGAATGAATCGGCGAGGTGGCGAGTTTTATCTGTAGAGGCTCCATTTGGAAAGAGCCTTGCCGAACGGCCCCGATGAATTCCCGGACCGTGCCGGACTGATCACGCCTCGCGGTCGAATCTGGACGGAGAGCTCGATCTCGTCGGGACGACGGCAGGGGGGACCTCTGGGAGCGCGCGCCGAGGTCGCTGCCGCACCGCGCTGTCACGCCTGAGCCTCGCCGGGGGGTTCACCGCCGACGCGATCGCGAGCTGCCCGGCCGTCATGTCGCGCTCCTCCGCGAACCGCCGGAGGGCGACCACGGCATCCTCGTGCTTCTCTCGGTTCTCGCCGGTGAAGCGGGGGAGGTGGGCGCGGAGGTCGCCGCCCCCTCCGGCTTGCTGCCGGCGAGGAGACCCCGCGAGAGGACGCCGGCAGGGTCGCCCCTCGGCCGCGCGACGAGCGCAGAAGCAGACGAAGCAGACCAAGCAGACCAAGCAGACCAAGCAGACCAAGCAGACGAAATAAAATCGAGTTCGCGCGCGTCTCCCGTCGAACCCTCGCGTCATCATGTAGCGGTAGTTAGCAAGGCGAGGCACACTCAGGCGCTCCCTGAAGCGGGGCACACGTCTCCGGGTCTCCGCGGTGATCCGCCGCATTTCTGCCCTTGCATGGCCATCCACGATGGCTGATAAAGGGAGGCTGGTCGGGGTCGGGGGAGATGGGCTTGGCTGAATGGCGTTCACACTCCGCTGCATCGACGTCTCGGACTGGAAGACCTTCGGGCTGCTCCAGCTCGTGATCGACACCATCCCGGATCCCATCTTCGTCAAAGATCGGCAACATCGCTGGATCGCCTGCAACCCGGGCTTCTGCAGGTTGATCGGGCAGCGCTACGACGATCTGATAGGCCGCAGCGACCCGGACTACTGGCCGAAGGAGCAGGCCGAGGTCTTCTGGAGCTACGACGACGTCGTCTTCAACTCGGGTGAGCCGAACGAGAACGAGGAGAGCGCCACGGGCTCGGACGGGGTGGCGCGCACGATCTGGACGCGCAAGTTCCCCATGAAGAACGCTCAGGGGGAGGTGGTCGGCCTGTGCGGGCTCATCACGGACATCACCGACCTGAAGCAGCGGCACATGGAGGCCGAGCGGATGGCGGCCGAGAACCGGGAGCAGCGCGCGATCATCCAGATGCAGGCGGAGCTGCTCGATCGGGTGGCCATGCCGGTCATCCAGGTCTGGGAGGGGATCCTGCTCATCCCGCTGGTCGGCGAGATGAGCGATCGGCGCGCGGCCCAGGCGCTGGAGAGCCTGCTCGCGGCCATCGGGCAGCGGCGCGCGGAGTTCGTGATCCTCGACATCACCGGCGTGCCGGTGATCGACTCCGCCGTGGCGCGCCACCTGGTGCGCGCCGTGCAGGCGGCAGAGCTGCTCGGCTGCCGGAGCGTGATGGTGGGCATCGGCCCGGAGATCGCCAGGACGCTGGTCGGGCTGGGCATCGACTTCGGCCGGATCACCACGCAAGGCACGCTCCAGAGCGGGCTCGCCTACGCGATGAGCCGCCTCAGCGCGCAGCGCGCGGCCGCCCGCTGAGCCCGGGGGCACGCCCCGCCAGCTCGGGCGTCGCCGACGCAGGCGTCGCCGGCGCACGCAGGGCGAGGCCGCCGCCGCGCCGGCTCATGGCGCCGGAGCGTCGAGCGCCCGGATGCGACGGACCGAGTCGGCCAGCGTGATGCCATCGGTCTCGGCCGTCTCCCAGTGGGTGACCACATAGGTGGGCTCGAGCAGCTCGTCCGCGGCGTCGATCCCCGCGAGGTGAGCCGGGCTCGTGACGAACTCGTACATCGCGTCGGTCGAGGCCCACACGGCCAGCGTGCGCCCGGAGCCGCAGGACGGCGACTGGCCCAGCTGGAGGGCCAGGAGGCCGGGCTGCGACGCGAGCTGCCCCTGGATCGCCCCGAAGATCGGCACGTATCGCTCCATCACGGCGTCGCCCGGCCGTGGGACCCCGTACGTCGCGCTGACCGTGTACGACGACCCCTCCGGAGGCGGCCGGAGCTTCCCGGTCTCCGGATCGACGCCGGGCCCGCTCAGCGGCTCTGCCTCCAGATCGGCTTCGAGCACGCCCCCCGTGCACTCGGGGAGGGGGGCGTCGGTCGTCTTCCCGCCGGAATCGGAGCTGCACCCCGACAGGATCGCGCCGAGCGCCGCGATGACGGCGGCGGCGAGCGCGCCCGAGGATCGCGCGTTCGTCGCGCTCGGCATCTGGTCGAATCCACGTGTCGTCATGGTCCTGGTCCTCTCTGCTCTTTCCGTTGCCGGAGGCTCTGTCCGTTGTCGGGGGCTCAGTCAGCGCGCGAGACGATCCCGAAGACGAGGTCCGGGAACGTCCTCGCGAGGCGGCGTGAGTGGAAATTCGCCTTGCGGCCCATGCTCCGCACCTGCACCGGGGTGCCGGGCGGCGGCGCGTCGCCGAGGGTGACAGCCCATGTGAGGTTCTCGCCGGTGCGCACGGCGACATAGGTGTACGAGCCGGCCGGGAGTCGCTCCTCGACCAGGCCGGCGATGGGCGCCCGGTCGGCGGCGTCGCGGGAGAGCTGGCCGAGCGGGTTCCCGGCCGCCGCGTCGAGCGGCCCGGCGGCCACAGAGGGCCTGTCGAGCCGCCACGCGAGCACGACGAAGAGCGCCGCGAAGACCGTGAGGCCGAGGAGCGGCTTCACGAGCCGGCGCCGGGCGGATCGCGGCGCGGAGCTCCGCGCCGCGCGGGCCGAGGAGACGAGCGTCATCTGTGGCTCCTTGCGAGCACGCCTCGGGCCTCCCTCCGTGGGGGCGCCGCGGCGTGACTGGATGGACCTCAGTTCCCGGACGCTCGCGGAACGTTCAATCGACGCCGCTCTTCCGTGCACGGCGGCCCGAGCAGCCGCGGCGCGCGGCGCCGACGGCCCCCCGGGGTCGCCCTCCCCCGGAACCCCGTCGCGCCCCGAGGTTGCGGGGGCGCCCGTGGCTGCCTAGCCTGCGCAGCCCCGATGACATCAACGTTCATCCGACCTGCCGTCGAGTCCGACCTGCCTCACCTGCCCGAGATCGAGCGCTCGGCGAGCGACGCGTTCCGGGGGACGGACCTCGATGTCGAGGCCCTGGCGAACGTGACGCCGGCGGAGGGCTGGCGCGGCGCGCTCCGGGCCGGGACGCTCTGGGTGATGGACGACGGCGCCGGCGAGCCGATCGCGTTCCTGGGCGCCGAGACGGCCGGCGAGGAGCTCCACATCCGCGAGCTCGACGTCGTCCTCGACCGCCAGGGGCAAGGGCTGGGGCGACGCCTGCTCGCCCACGTCATCGCGTGGGCGCGGGCCGCGAGGCTGAAGGCGATGACCCTGACCACCTTCCGGACCGTCCCCTGGAACGGGCCGTTCTACGCCTCGATGGGCTTCCGCGAGCTGTCGCCGGCCGAGGCGTCCCCGCGGCTCGCGGAGATCCTCGAGAACGAGGCGCGCCAGGGCCTCGACCCCACGCAGCGCTGCGCCATGCGGCTCGACCTCGATCGCGGCGACAGCGCTTCGTAACGGCTCCTGTCCAACGCGGTCCACGCCGCGATCGGGCCTTTGAACGGACTGAGCGCCTCCGCGGACGGCCTTCTTGGGGTGGAGCGAGCCGCCATGATAGGGCTCGATCCATGAGCACCGCGTGGGACTGGGTCGTTCCGATTCGACAGAAGCACTTCGGCGAGCCGCTCGGAGGCCTCTACCCGCTCGAGCGCCTCGCCGACGGCGAGGCCTACTGGGCGCTGCACAAAGCCGAGCTGCTCCGCCATTTCCCGCCCGAGGTCTTCTTCAACCTCGGGGCGCTGTCCGGCGAGGAGGGCGAGCGCGCCCGCGCCCGCCTCACGGCGTCGGAGGGAGCCCACCGCCTCGCAGACTTCTGGGCGGTGCGCGACGGCGAGGCGGTCGTGGCCATGTTCTCGGGCCACCAGAGGGACGCAGAGACCTACCGCATGTGGCACTCGGCCGTTCACCCCGACTACCGCCGGCGCGGCCTGTACCGGGAGTTCCTCCGCCGGGTCCTCGCCTACACGCGAGAGCTCGGCTTCAACTACGTGGTCAGCGAGCACGCCCCTGGCAACAACGCGGTGCTCATCGCCAAGCTGAAAGCAGGGTTCCGCATCGTCGCCATGGATATCGACGCCGCCACGGGCGCCAGCCTGAACCTCAGGTACTTCCACAACGAGGCGCACCTCAGGGTCTATGAGTTCCGCTGCGGCCTGGCCACGCTCGACGAGCGCCTCCTCGCGGCTGGCACCGGCGCGATGCCGCTCTTGCTGGAGCAGCTCCGGCGCGGATCGGGCGCCGACCCGAAAACATAACGCATCGAGACAACCCAGCCTCCCGACAGGCCGGCTGCGTCGTGAACGAGGGAGCGAGATCGGGCCAGGATCCTCGCGGAGCTCGGAATCAGGGCGACACGCACGACGCGCGTCCGCGCCGGCCGAGTCCGCCATCGCGCCCCGCGCAGGTGCCACGGCACATTCGCACCGTTCGTCCGCCTTGCCTCACGCTCCAGTGAGAGTGCATCCTTCACGCGCATGCTGCCTGGCAGGCTGCTGGACGGCCGCTTCGAGCTGGCGGAGATCGCCGGATCCGGAGGCATGGGCACCGTTTACCGGGCCTTCGATCGCTCGAGCGGGACGGTGGTCGCCGTCAAGCTGCTGCGCAGGGCGGCGGACGCGCGCGCGCAGGCGCGCTTTCTCCGCGAGGCAGAGACGCTCTCCCGGCTGGAGCACCCCCACATCGTGCGCTACGCGACGCACGGCATGGCGCCGACGGGGGAGCTGTACCTCGCGATGGAGTGGCTCTCCGGCGAGAGCCTCTCGGATCGGCTGGCGCGGCAGGAGCTGCGCATCGACGAGTCGATCGCCCTCGTGAGGACGGTGGCAGATGCGCTCGGCGCGGCGCACGCGCGCGGGATCGTGCACCGCGACATCAAGCCCAGCAACCTCTTCCTGGTCGAAGGCGCGCTCGATCGGGTCAAGCTCCTCGACTTCGGCATCGCGCAGCTGGCGGACGCCTCGAAGCGGCTGACGCGGACGGAGGCGGTGCTGGGCACGCTGGGCTACATGGCGCCGGAGCAGGCGCGGGGCGAGCGGGACAGCCTGGACGCGCGCGCGGACATCTTCTCGCTCGGATGCGTGCTCTACGAGTGCCTCACCGGGAAGCCGGCGTTCCGCAAGCAACACCCGATGGCGCTCGTGTGGAAGCTGCTCCTGGAGGAGCCGCCGAGGGCGAGGGAGCTGCGGCCCGACGTGCCCCACGCGCTCGACGAGCTCGTCGCGCAGATGCTGGCCAAGGATCCCTCGGCGCGGCCCGAGGACGGCGCGGCCGTGGCGCGCACCCTGGACACGCTCGGCGCCTGGACGAGGAGCAAGGTGTCCTCGGCCCCCCTTCCCGGCGCGGTCATCACCACGGGCGAGAAGCGCCTGGTCTCGATGGTGGCGGTCCGGCCGGCGCAAGCCTCGTTTTTCGAGTCGACAGAGTCGCTCGATCTGCACGCGTCACCGCCGAACACGCTCGCCGTGGTGCGCCGCGCGGCCATGCCGCTGAGCGCGCAGGTGGAGGAGCTCGGCGACGGGATGGTGGTGACGCTCGTGGTGAGCGCGGGCAGCGCGACCGACCAGGCGGCGCTCGTGGCGCGCTGCGCGCTCGAGATCTGCGCGCAGCTCCCCGGCGCGGCGGTCGTCCTGGTGACGGGGTGGGGCGAGCCGGCGGGTCGATCGCCGCTCAGCGAGGTGCTGGACAGGGCGGCCGCCCTGCTCGACGAGGCCGCCGCGACCGGCCGCGCGGAGAGCCGGCGCGAGGGGGTCCACATCGACGCGGTGACGCGCGCGCTGCTCGACGTGCGCTTCGAGGTCGTGGAGCGGGGCGGGCTCTCCTGGCTCAAGGCGGAGCGCGAGATCGGCGAGGGGCCGCGCAAGCTCCTGGGCAAGCCGAGCCCCCACGTCGGGCGCGAGCGGGAGCTGCGCCACCTGCTCGACCTCGTCGACGAGAGCTTCGCCGAGCGGCGCGCCGCGGTGGCGCTGGTGACCGCCGCGGCGGGCATGGGCAAATCACGCCTGCGCCACGAGGCCGTCGAGGTGCTGCGCCAGCGCCACCCCGACGTGAGCCTGAGCGTCGTCCGCGGCGACTCCATCGGCACGGGCGCCGCGTTCGCGATGCTCGCCGGGTCGCTGCGGGGCGCGCTCGGGATCGCCGCGGGCGAGGCCGTCGACGCGCGGCGACGGAAGCTCGCGCAGGCCCTCGCGCCGCTCTTCTCGGGCGAGGAAGGGCTACGGGTGGGCGGGTTCCTGGGCGAGCTGCTCGGCGTCGCCCCCCTCCCCGACGAGGACCTGCCGGCGCTGCGGGCCGCGCGGCACAATCCGGCGCTGATGGCCGAGGGGATCCAGCGCGCGTACATCGACTACGCGCGCGCCGTGACGGCCGCGCGCCCCGTGCTCGTCGTGCTCGAGGATCTCCACTGGGGGGACGCGCCCTCGATGGGGATCTTCGACCGGGCGCTGCGGGAGCTCGGCGACCGGCCGTACGCGCTGCTCGCCTTCGCCCGGCCCGAGGTTCACGCGGCCTTCCCGAGGCTCTGGGCCGAGCGGGGCCTCTCGGAGCTCCGGTTGCGCGAGCTGCCCGCCCGCGCGGCCGAGCAGCTCGTGCGGAGCGCGCTCGGCGGCGCGGGCAGGCAGCTCGCGCCCGGGGAGATCTCCGCGCTCATCCACCGGGCCGGAGGCAACGCCTTCTATCTGGAGGAGCTCATCCGGGCCCTTTCGGAAGGGCGCGGCGGCGCGCTGCCGGAGACGGTGCTGGGCATGGCGGAGGCGCGCCTCGCGGCGCTCGGGCTCGAGGCGCGGCGGCAGCTGCGGGCGGCGAGCGTCTTCGGGGAGGTCGCCTGGGTGGGCGGCGTGCGCGCGCTGCTCGGCGCCGGGACGTCGGGGACGAGCGAGCGCGACGCGTGGGCCGAGCTGGTCGAGCGCGAGATCATCGAGCGCCGGCCGAGCTCCCGGTTCGCGGGCGAGGAGGAGATCGCCTTCTGCCACCCGCTCTTGCGGGAGGGGGCCTACGCGATGCTGACGGATCGCGACCGGGCGCTCGGCCACCGGCTCGCCGGCGAGTGGCTGCTCGCGGCCGGCGAGCAGGATCCGATGGTGCTCGCCGAGCACTTCGCGCGGGGCGACGACCCCGCGCGCGCCGCGGAGCAGTACCGGCGCGCGGCAGAGCTGGCCAGCTGGCCGAGCGCTACCTGAGCCGACGCCAGCGCGACGTCGCCATCATCCGTGCGCCGCGTCCCCGCGCGCACGGGCGATCGTGTGGATGAGCTCGCGCGCGTCGAACGGCTTGTGCAGGCACGCGTACCCGCCCTTGCTCATGATCGCGCTGACCATCTCCGGGACCGCGTGGCCGGTCATGGCGATCACCGTGACGCGCTTCTTCAGCCCCCGCATCTGCGCGCACGTCGTCACGCCGTCCTGATCGGGCATGACGAGATCGAGCACGCAGACGTCGATGCCCCGCTCGATGACGTACTGGACGGCGGCCCGCCCATCGTGGACGGCGTGGGCCGACAGCCCCGCGTCCCGGAGCACCGCCACGATCGAGTCGGCGACCTTCGGGATGTCGTCCACCACGAGGACGGCCGGCGAGTCCACCGCGCGAGCGACGATGCGCGCGAGGTGGTCCATCGAGAACGGCTTGTGGATCACCGTGTACACGCCCTCGGCGATCGCCTCCTCGATGAGCCTCTCGAGCGCGAACGCGGTCATCAGCACGACGGTGAGCTCCGGCTGGATCCTCTTGAGCTCCCGGAACGTCTCGACGCCGTTGAGCCCGGGCATGCGGATGTCGCTGATGACCAGCGTGAACGCCTGCTGCCGGACGAGCTCGAGCGCGTGGATGCCGTCCCTCGCCTCCACCACCTCGTAGCCCTCGAGCTCGAGGCTGGCGGCGAGCGTGATGCGCATGCCCTCCTCGTCGTCGATCACGAGCACCCGCTTGCCCCGCTGCGCGGCCTCCTGCACCTGCATGGCTTGCCCCCCCGTCATACGCCCTGAGTCCCGGTCGGCGTCAGCGCTGGCTCCGCGGCCTCGGGCTCCTCGCGCACCGGCAGCCGCACGACGAAGGTCGTGCCGTTGCCGAGCGAGCTCGTCGCCTCGATCGTGCCGCCGTGCCGCTCCACGATCCCGGCGCTGATCGCCAGGCCGAGGCCCGTCCCCTTCAGCTTGGTGCTGAACAGCGGCTCGAAGATCCGCGCGAGCGTCTCCTCGGAGATGCCCGTCCCATCGTCGACGACCGAGAGCGTCACCCCGTCGCCCGTCCGCTCCGCGGCGATGCGCACGCGCCCCTCGCGCTCGGCCGGGATCGCCTCGGCCGCGTTCTGGATCAGGTTCACGAGCACCTGCCGGAACTGGTCCTTGTCGATCTCCACGACAGGGAGCGTGTCCGGTACGTCGTTGTCGACGCGCACGCGCGGCGGGATCTCGACGACCGAGATGGCGTCGTCCACGAGGGGCCTCAGCGCGCACGCCGCGAAGCGCGGCCGCCGCTCACGCGCGAAGTCGAGCAGATTGCTGATGATCTTGGCGCACGCCGCGAGCTCTTTCTCGATGATCGAGAGGAACTGCGCCACGCGGGGCTCCGCGCCGAGCTCGGTCCCGGAGAGGCGCTTCTTGAGGTAATGGTTCGCGTTCCGGACGGCGCCGAGCGGGTTCCTCAGGTCGTGCCCGACGCTCGCCGCGAGCTGCCCCACCGCGGCGAGCTTCTCCATGCGCATCCTGGCCTCCTGGGCGTCGCGGAGGCTGGAGGCCATCTCGTTGAACGCCGCGCTCATGCGACCGAACTCGTGCTCATCGAGCACCGAGAGGCGCAGCCCGAGATCCCCCTGGGCGATCCGCCGGGAGCCGTCGAGCAGCGAGTTGAAGCCGCGGTCCACCGAGCGGAGGAGCCGCCCGAGCAGCACGACGAGGACGAGCAGCGCGCCGCCGGTCGCCACCGCGCCGAGCAACGCCACCCGCGCCCGGAGGTGGCGCTCGTCGTCGAGGATCCTGGCCACGTCGCGCTCCGCGTCGTGCACGGCCGCGCTGATGTGCGGGAGGAACTCCGATTTGTACTCGCGGTCGGCGAGCTGCACGAGCATCTCGTGCCGCTCGTTCGTGCGCTCGCGCTCGACACGGGTCGCGGCCGCCACGCCTTCGACGATCCGCGCAAAGCTCGTTCGCATGAAGCCGATGTGCTCGATCTCCTCCGTCGATTCCTCGTCGCTCTCCCTGATCTCCTCGTCGGCGATCATCGCCCTCTTGCGCGCCTCGATGGCGTCGAGATCGCGCACCGTGGCCTCGGCCGCGCTCGTGAGCTCCTCGCTGAGGCTGCCGTGGAGCACCGACTTGACCGCCTCGTTCATGTAGCGGCTGGCGTTGCTGGCGAGGGTGACGTGCAGCTTCAGGTCGTCGTAGGAAGCCTCGGCGCGCCGCTGAAAGACGAGCATCTCCGCGATGGCGAAGTAGAAGGCGCCGCCGGCGACGAGGACCGCCGCCAGCGCGACGCCGAAGATGGCGGCCAGTGTGGCTCGAATGCTCATGGGGAGCGGCTCCTGCTTGCGTGCTTCACGTGGTCGTCGCCGTCGCCCGCGAGCTCGATCTCCCTCGTGACGAGGAGCATGAGCCCGGCGTCGGGCGTCTCCCCCGCGAGGCCGAGCTCGAGCGCGGCGCCGAGCTCCAGGCCGGGCGCCGGGTGCCAGAGCACGCCGGGCGCGAGGAGCAGCGACGTCGTGTCTTCGATCTCGGCGGCGAGCTCGATGGTCGGCACCACGTCGCCGAGCGGCAGGATCAAGCCCAGCGAGGCGCCGGGGCTGAGCTCCGTGGCGTCGCTCCCGGCGGCCGGGAGCCGGATCTCGGCCGACGCGGAGATGCCCACGTGCACGCGCCCGATCGCCTTGTCGAGGCTCACGAACGGCTCCAGCGCGTAACCCGGCGCGCCGAGCTCGCGCGCGCCGGCGGGGAGCCCGGCCCCGAGCCCCGCGGACAGCGCGAGCCCGAGCCCCCGCTCGTTGACGAGGTTGTACAGGGCCTCCAGCTCGACGGAGCCGAGCCCGGCCACGACGCCGCTGTCCTGGCGCGCGAGCTCCAGGGGGAGCTCTCCCCCGAGCTGCAGGCGATCGGTGATCCCGAGCTCCAGCAGCAGCGGGATGCGGAAGCCGACCTGGCGCCCGTCGCGTTCCCACCTCGGCGCGCTCGTGATCTGCAGCTCGAGCGCCTCCTGCGGAAAGGCCGTCTCGCCAAGGAACAGCTCCTCGATCGGCGGCCGCGCCGCCTCGTCTTCTGCCTCCGTCCGCTCCGGCTCCGCGGGCGCGGCCGCCGTCGACGCGACCAGGAGCGAGACCAGCGAGGCCCGGGGGCGCGCCCGCCGCGCGGAGGGCACGGCCGCTGGCTCCCGGGCCGCCGGCGCGCGCCCTGCGGGCGGACCGCTCACGCTCACGGCGCCGGCTCCGATCCGGCGTCGCGGAGCACCGGCGCGGCGGCGAGCGGCAGCGCGATGACGACCGACGAGCCGTGCGCCCGAGGCTCGACGGCGAGCGACCCGCTGTAGCGACGGGCGACCCGCCTCGCGATGTTCAGCCCCAGGCCGGAGTGACCCGGCTTGGTCGTGTAGAACGGCCGCAGGATCGCCTCGCTGTCCGCCTCGCAGGGGACAGCCGCCGCGTCCGTGACCTCGATGCAGTACCGCGCGGCGCTCGAGGTGCCCCGAACCGTGACCACGCCGTCCCCCGGCGTCGACTCCACGGCGTTCTCGATCAGGCACCGCACCGCGACGGCGAGCTCGATCGGGTCCGCCTCGACGTCGCCGTCCTGAGCCGAGAGGACGATGCGGGCCCCGGACGCGCCGATGCGCGCGCACGCCGCCGCGCGGCGCACGCAGCCCGCCGCGCTCACGCACACGCTCCTGCGGGTGAAGAGCCGTGCGGCGTCGACCGACTCCTCGAGCCGCGCGCTCGCCGCGATCACCTCCTCGTCGATGATCCCGAAGAACTCCTCGATCCTCGGATCCGCCGTGTAGGCCGCGTCACGCGCGACCTTCCGCTTGATGTAGAACGACGCATTCCGGACGATCGCAAAGCGGTTGCGCAGGTCGTGACGCAGCACGGACAGGATCTCGTCCGCGACCGCGGCCTGCTCCGCCGCACCCAGGGGATCCCAGCTGTTCATGCCGATCCTCGCTCCTCGGCCCTCGCGCGCAGCGCGGCTCGCCCGTCGCCGCCAGCGAGGAGCACTCGAACCCTTCTCTGCACCATCGCGCCGACGCCACCGTCGCCTCGACCGTGGGAGAGCTTGGAATGAGTTCTTAAAGACACTGACACAAGCGCCGTCTCCCTGGGGCCATCGCGCGCCCGAGTCTCGCGCCGCTGCGTCGCGGGCGCACAAGAGCACGCCTGGACGATCCGTGCCATCGGTCACGTCTACAACACGTCTACACGTCTGCACGTCTGGTGCGACGCCACCCCTCAACCAGCGCCACCCTTGATAAACATACGTGACAAAGTTTGTGTCAGTCAACGGCATAATAATGCCCTTCACAGCACATTTCCGTTCAACGGATTTCCGTCCACCCTCCGCCCTCATGCTCCTTGCGCTGCGCTGCCCTGCCCTGCCCTGCATCACCGTGATTGCCCTGGTCGCACAGCCAACTGGCCAATCCGTCGCCGGACATCGCCGTGTGTCGTGAACGAACCGCCGCGGGTCTCCTCTCCACGAGCGCGGCGTCGGCGCGGCGGGTGGACAGGCGGGCGCGCTCGCGCCGGCGCGAGCGCCGGCCTCGATTCCTCCACTGCTTCAGATTTGCGATGAGTGTGCTCCGGAGCGCACCCCGACACGCAGATCCGAAAAAAAACTCCTGTCCGTGATTGGTTGGGAGCCGTTCCCGACACAGTGACGCGAGCCGTGCTCGCCCCCCGTCACCCCCGCCGCTCGCCTCGCCGGCGTTGCCTTGCCGCTCGCGGCGCGCCCTGCGCCCGCAGCGGTGCGCGCTCGTCGTGCCGCCGGCCCGGCACCTCGACCGAGCGTGCCCTGGCGGCCTGCGGGACCGGGAGGCGAAGGGCCAGCGCCATCCGGCGTGGATGGGCTGATGCTCGTGTCGTCACTGGAGGAAAGGCATGTTCATGGACTGGAACGTTCGATCGGCCGCGCGCGCGCGCGGCCGGATGCTTGCCCGGGTGTCCTGTCTCGCGCTGCTCACCGCCGCCTGCTCCCCTGATCCGGAGACGGCCGCGGGCGGCGCCGGCGGAGGCGGGGGGACGGGCGGCGCGGGCGGGAGCTCCCAGCCGGAAGGGAGCAGCTCGAGCGCGAGCGCGGGCAGCACCGCGATCTCGGCCGGCTCCACGGGCGGCGCGGGGGCTGGGGGCGACGCGCCCGCCGGCTCGGGAGGCTCGGCGGGTTCTTCAGGTGGGCCGAGCGGCAGCGGCGGCGCGGGCGGCGCGGGGCCGCTGCCGGACATCACGATCTGGATCGCGGGGGACTCGACGGTCGCCAACGGGCAGACCCCCTGCCCGGCGGGCTGGGGCGGCCAGTTCGCGGCGCTCTTCGACGACCGGGTCACCGTGGTGAACAGCGCCGTCGGCGGCCGCAGCGTGCGCACGTGGCTCTACAACGTGCAGACCACCATGGATAGCGCGGGGGAGTGCGAGCTCGCGCGCGACTCGAGCGGCGAGCCCGTGCTGCAGGCCAGGTGGGTCCAGATGCTCGACGGCATGAAGCGGGGCGATTATCTGTTCATCCAGTTCGGCATCAACGACGGCTCGCGCACGTGCGATCGGCACGTGGGGCTCGACGCCTTCAAGTCGAGCTACGGGATGATGGCCCGCGCCGCCGAGGAGCGAGGCGCCCAGCCCGTGTTCGTGACCCCCGTGAGCGCGATCTCCTGCAGCGGGAGCACGGCCCGGGGGACGCGCGGCGGCTACGTGACCGCGACCCACGAGGCGGGCGAGGAGTACGGCGCGCCGGTCATCGACCTGCACGAGCTCAGCGTAGCGCTCTACGACGCCCTGGGCTTCTGCCCGGTCCCCGGGGGCGACGTGAGCGCGACGACCAGCGGCCCCGTCGGCGAGTTCTTCTGCGATGATCACACGCACTTCTCGCGCTCCGGCGCGGAGCAGATCGCGAAGGTCATGGCCGGCGCCGTCCGCGATCAGAAGCTCGGCCTGGCCGCGTACCTCGAGTGATCCGCGCCGGCGCGCGGGAGCTTGGCGCCGTCGAACTTGGCGCCGTCGAGCTTGGCGCCAGTGAGCTTCGCGTACTGCAGGTCTGCGTCGCGGAGGTCGGCGCCGCGGAGGTCGGCGCCGTCGAACTCGGCGCCGGTGAACTCGGCGCCGGCCAACTTCGCTTCGCGGAGGTCGGCGTTCGAGAAGACGACGCGGCCGCAGCGAGCGCCTTCGAGATCCGCCCCGCGGAGGTCGGCGCGGCGGAAGACGCAGTCGTAGAGATCGACCCCCTCGAGGCGCGCGCTAGCGAACTTCGCCTCTTCGAACGGGATCACCATGAGGTCTGCCTTGCGCAGGTCGGCTCCCGTGAGATCGATGCCCGAGAGCTGCACGAACCCGCCGCTCGACGTGCGCCAGCGCGACCGCCAGCGGTTCCAACGCTCGATGCCGTCTTTGACCTCACCTCGCAGCATCGCGCGCGACTCTTCGAACGTAGGAAGCAGCATCTCGATGAGCTTCTTCTCGCTCAGCTTGATGACTTTGTCGCCCTTGGCGATGCGCGCGTCGATCTCGGTCTCCGCCTTCGACGGGACGTGCTTCACGTACGGAATACGCGCGCCGACGAAGTGCGTCGCGTCCTTCGCCTTCTTCGCGACCGCGCCGCCCAGCTCGATCAGCATGTCTTCGCGGAACTCGCGCGACGTGCGCACATCCATCGCCGAGCTCTGGAATCTGCCTGCGTAGAGAATGCAACTCCCGGCGAGGCGCTCCTCGAACATGCCTTGCGGCTTCTTCTCCGCCAGCGGGGTGAAGCCGAGCTCGAAGGGAGTGACGCGCTTCTTCGTGCCTTCGATCGCGCGGATGGCGAGGTTGCCGTGCCCGTCGATGTACGCGATCTCGGTTCCGTCCTCGGAGGCGGTGAGCGGGAGGATCTCGAAGCCGTGGAACTCGATGTCCTCCGGAGCCTCGGGCTCGTCGAGCCATTGGCCCTCCTCGGCGTCGGCCGTCCTCGTACGGCCCGCGGAGTCGACGACGACCGCGCGGGCATCGTCGACGAACGCGACCTGCCCGAGGCGCTTGTCTGGATGGGAGAGGGTAGCTGTCACCTCACCCGAACGCGGATCGATGAAGACGAGCGCGCTGTCCGACGAATGATTGCTGATGTCACGATCGATGCTGACGGCGATCCATCCGACGCGCGAGACGGCGACGCCGCCGCAGCGCTCGGGCGCACCGCTCTCCAGCTCGATCGCATGGACGGGTGTCTCCGGATCGTCGAGCCGCCAGACTCGGACCGCGTCGGACACCGAGACGGCCCAGGTGTCGTCGGACCCGAACGTGCAGGCCGACACCTTGGCGTCGTGCGAGAGCGTCGCGGTGCGGACGCCGCGCGCACGGTCCCAGAGCTCGACGTTCGACGCGACGGGGAGCATCACCGTCTTTCCGTCGCGCGAGACCGCCGCCACGCCCTGGGGAGAGATCGCGTCGTTCGCGAAGATCGCCTTGCCCTCGTCGGTGATCTCGCGCACCACGACGGCGTTTTCGCGCTCGACGAGGAGCAGCTCTCCCTGCGGGAGGTTCGCGAGCGCCGCTGGGCCGCTCGCGCGCCGCTCGCTGACCGTGCCGTCGGTCCTTCGCCAAGACCAGATCCCCGACGAGCCGGCGACGACGACGCGCTCGCGGCTCAGCGCGATCGCGTGTGGCGCGTTAATCCCGAGCTCGCTCGAAGCCGGCTCACCGTCCGAGGTCCAGATGCCGATGCCAGACGCCGTCGAGCCTGCGGCGAGCCACTTCCCGTCGCGCGAGAGCGCCATCGCGGGGCCCTGGCCGTACGCGTGGTGGCGAGGCGTGCGGACGCGACGGACCTCCGCGCCGCTGCGTTTCCACCAGCGAAAGTAGCGATCGTTGCCTTGCGAGACCACCGTCTCGCCGTCGGCCAGGAACGCGAGCCAGCGACAACCGGCCGGGCCCCCGTCCTGCTCGCCCGAGCCATCATCTTCCTGGAAGCGATGGGAGCCCAGGAGTCGCACGGGCTCGAGCGATGCGCCGTCCCAGAGGTGGACGTCGCCTTGTCCGTGGCCGCCGGCGAGCACGCTGCCCTCGGGTGAGAACGCGAGTACGAGGATCTTGGAGCTCTTTCGTTGGGCGAGCTCCTTCTTCGACTTGCGATCGAAGACGCGGACGATGCCCTTCTGTCCGCCGGTCGCGAACGTCGCTCCGTCGGGTGAGAAGGCGAACGCGAAGATCTCGCCTGCGGGCTCGCTCAGGTCGTGAAGTCGTTTGCCGGTACGCGCGTCGAGGACGTTGGCGACGGAGTCTCCGCCGTAGGTCGCGACGATCGCACCGTCGGCGCTCACGGTCGCGAACGCGAACTTCCTCGTCGCCTTCTCTCCGAGCTTCCACGAGAGCTCGCCGTCCTGGCCGAGGCGCGCGATGGATCCACGCGCCCACAGGAGAAGGTCGCCGTCAGGCAACGCGAAGACGCCAGTGAAGCGACCGGTCACTGTCTGCTCGTCGAGCGCACGACCGTCGTCGATGGCGAAGCGATGCACCTTCGTGCGCTTCTCGCCGGTCACGAGAGCCACGAGCGTTCTGGAGTCCGGAGAAAAATCGAGACCAGTGAAGCTGCCGGGCGCGTTGAAGCGGGTGGCCCCGAAGACCTGTCGGTTCATCGAACCGAACCTTATTCGGATCCGTTGCCTTTCAGCGCTCCATCGGTCGTCATTCTCGGACGTGCGAGCCGGCGCGCGCACATGGGGCGACCATCGGGGCTCGACAGGCGTTGATGTCGCGGCCGAGCCCACCGCGATCGAGGACGAAGCGGCGCTCGGGCGACCAGCTACCGGTCCGGCCGCGGATCGAGTACTTGATCTCGGTGACGCGCCATCTGCTCGGCCTCTCCGCGCTGATCTCCGGTCTTGTCCTCGCCGGATGCAATGCGATCTCGGGTATCGGCAGCCTGACCTTCGACGGCGTGGGCGCGAGCGGAGGAGGCGGCGCCCCGCCTGGCGATGGGGGTGGCGGGCCGGGCGGCGGCGGCGGTGAGGCGGGCGGCGCGGGCGGCGGCGGCGGTGAGGCGGGCGGCGGCGGTGAGGTGGGCGGCGCGGGCGGCGGCGGCGGCGAGTGCGACGGGGAGCCGTGCCCGGCGCCGACAGGCGTCGACGTCGTGGAGCAGACCTATACCGAGCTGCGCGGCAGCCCCGGTACGGCCACCCCTGCCATGGACCGGTGCCCGGAGAGCCAGGTGCTCCTCGGGTTTCGAGGGTCCCTGGGACCGCTGGGGGAGTCGCTCATCCATGCCAAGATCCAGGCGCAGTGCGGCCACCTGGAGCTCACGGGAGACGGCCCGTACACCATCACCACGATGCCCGGCGACGTGACCCCTTTCCAGGGCAGCGAGGGCACCGAGTCCTGGGAGATGGTGTGCCCGGAGAACGAGGTGGTGGTGGGCTTCAGCGGTTGGTCTGGCAGGTACCTCGATCTCCTCTTCATCGCTTGTGCGCCGCTCCTCGTGACGGGACCTCCCGGCGATCTCCGCGTCGAGCTCGGCCCCGTGACGTGGCCGGACGGCGTGGGCGGCGACGGCGGCAGCGAGTTCCCGGACACCTTCTGCGGTGCAGACCAGGTCGCGAACCTCGTTCAGACCGTCGTCGAGGGCGGAGCCATCGGCGCCTTCGGCCTGGGCTGCACGACGCCCTCGCTCACGTACTGACCCGCCCGCGCTTGCGCCGGGGGCGCGCTCTTCATGCGTCAGGTGCGAGAGCTCTTGCGATCCGACGGATCGCAACAGTTCGCCCCCGCGGAATCGTTCCGTCAGAACCCGATGTCCTCGCGGATGGCGACCACGATCTTGCAGTGGTTCACGAGATCGTCCGTCGTCTTGACCTCGGTCGTGTAGTTGAGACCGTACGGCCAGAAGTGCTGCGTGTCCGCGTGCACGACGTCGCTCTCGTTGCCCGTGATGGCCCTGAGCTGGCGCGTCGCCGCCTCGCCCGTGAAGACGCCGTCCACCACCAGCGCGCCGAACTCGCGGCTGCCGACCCCCACGGTGTGACCGATCTCGTGCATGGCGGTGATGTAGTTCATGGAGCTCGTCGCGCCGAACCGGATGGACCCATTGACGTTGCCGTCGGCCGTCGCGACCGACGGCACGTAGGACACCGACAGGCGCTTCTCGATGCTCGTGTGACAGTTGTAATACGACAGCGCCTCGTCCATCGCGCTCGTGATCTTGTCGTACGCAGACTGCTGCTCCGCCGTCGGCGAGGCGACCGTCGCGAGCGTATAGGTGATTCCCCCCGTCCCGGGGCAGCCGGCGCCCGCGCCGCCCGCGCCGACGTCGCCCGCGCCGCCCGTGCCCGCTTCGCCCGCGCCGCCGTCGCCTGCGCCGCCGTCGCCTGCGCCGCCGTCGCCCGCGCCGCCGCCGCCCGTGCCCGCTTCGCCCGCGCCCGCGCCGCCACTCCCCGAGGCGCTGCCGCCCGTTCCACCGTCTCCGCCTCCGCCGGTCGCGCCGCCTCCCGAGGTGTGTCCGCCGGAAGCCGCGGCGCCGCCGCTCCCGCTGGCGACGCTGCCGGCGTCCGCCGGGCTGTCACCCGAGCCCGCGCACGCGACCGGACCAGCCGCCGCGAGCGCGAGCAAAACGATGTGGGTCGCCAGTTGCCTCAGCATGTTTCGTGCTCCTTCCACAAAGGATTGAAAAGCATTGAATCGTCTCTCACCGTCCGAGGAAAGCTCGCGGCTCCCCTCGCGCGTCGAGCGCCGACGAAGTCCGCGTATCCGCCCTCTCACCGGCCGTGCCAGAGGTCAATTCGCTGCTGTTCGCCGCGACTCGCCCGGTCGCCATGGCAGCAGCCAGGATGAAAGATTGTAGCCAAAACAAACCGACAGGCGGAGCTCGGCCGCCGCCCCGCGAGAGGCGCGCCCGCGCGCGTCGGCCCGCCTCCCCGAAGCCGATCCCCACGGAGCCGACCGGGCGCGAGCGTCCTCCGGGGTTTCTTCGCCGAAGGCGCCGGAACCCCGTCGGCATCGACGGACGTCGACGGAGTACCACCCTATATGAACCAACGTGAGCAGCGAGGTCGGCCGTGGAGAAGCTGTGCTGACGAGATCGACAGCCGCTCTGTCCAGACGCCTCATCGATGAGGCGGGCCGGCCGGCGCAGCGCGCCGCCCTCCCCGGCTCATGCCCGCTCCCCCGGTCGCGCCGGGCCGCCCGGCGGAGGGAGAGGGGATGAGCCGCAGCGCCATCGCGTCGGGCGCCGTGTTCCAGGAGCGCTACGAGATCGTCTCCGCGCTGCGCGAGAGCGGCTTCGCCGACGTCTACAAGGGGCGTCAGCTCGCCACCGGACAGACGGTGGCCATCAAGGTCATGCACCCGATCCGGGGCAGCAAGTCCGCCGACGTCGCGCGGCGCTGCGCCCGCTTCCACCAGGAGGCGCGGTTCTGCGCGCAGCTCCACCACCCCAACATCGTCCGGCTCATCGACGCCGGACAGACGGACGACGGCACCCTCTACACCATCTTCGAGTTCGTGCCCGGCCAGAACCTGGCGGAGGTGCTGGCCGAAGAGATCGCCCTCGATCCGCGCGAGGCGCGGTACCTGATGCTCCAGGTCCTCGACGCCCTCGGCTGCGCCCACGGGCAGAACGTCGTCCACCGCGACCTCAAGCCCAGCAACATCATGATCGTCTCGACCGGGGCGCGGCGAAACGCGCTGGTGCTCGACTTCGGCATCGGCGCGGTCATCGCCGGGGCCATGGAGGGCGTGGATCCCAAGCTCACTCCGAGCAACGAGATCCTCTGCACGCCCGCCTACGCGGCGCCGGAGCAGCTCCTCGGACAGCCGGTGAGCGTGCGTTCGGACCTGTACGCCTGGGGGCTCGTCTTCCTCGAGTGCCTCACCGGCAGGCCGTCGATCACCGGCAGGTCGCTGCAAGAGGTGCTCTTCCGGCAGGCCAGCCCCGAGCCGATCCCCATCCCCCCGGCGCTCTTCGGGCACCCGCTCGGCGCCCTCCTCCGGCGCGCGACCCTCAAGGACATGGCCGCGCGCGTCGTCACGGCCTCGAGCCTGCTGCGCGAGCTCGAGGCCTGCGACGTGGACGCGCTGAGCCGCGAGGACCTCGTCGAGCCCGCGCGAGCGCCGCGCTCGCCCCCGGCCCCGACCCGAGGCGCGGCGGACGCGAGCCCGTGGCGCCGCGTCGCGAGCGAGACGGCGCCGCTCGACGCGCCCTCGCGGGAGCCCCGGGCGCTGCCGAGCGACCACGCGGCGGCCGAGACGATGCCGTCTCCGGCCACGCCCCGGCGCGTGGACGCGCCGGCCCCGCCGGGGCCAGAGGCACCGGCGCTGGAGCGACCCGACGGCGAGCGGCGGCCCCTCACCGTCGTTTGCTGCACCTTCACGGCCTCGGGCCCGGGGCTGAAGACCACCGACGTCGAGGAGATCGACGATCTGCTCGACGAGCAACAGGACGTCTGCGCCGAGATCGCCCGCCGCCACCGGGGGCGCTTCGCGGGCGCGCTGGGGGATCAGGTCCTGCTGCACTTCGGCTATCCCTCCGCGCAGGAGGACGACGCCCGGCGCGCCGCCCGCGCGGCGCTGGAGGTCGTGGCGGACGTGGAGGCGCGCAGCGCGCAGCTCACGGCGGCGCGGGGCGTGGCGCTCGAGGTCCGGATCGGGCTCCACACCGGCCTCGTGGTCGCCGGCCAGCTCCATCGGTACACACAGCACCTCGGGACGACACCGCAGATCGCGGCCCGGCTGAGCGCGGCCGCGGCGCCGGGCACGGTCGTGGTCAGCGGCGAGGCCTTCAGGCTCCTCCGGAGCCGGTTCGCGCTCGAGCCGATGACGCCGCCCGATCTCTCGTCCGTCGCGCGCCCGCTCGCGATCTACCGCATGGGGCAGGAGATCCCTCCCCCGGCCCAGGACCAGGACATCGCCGGCCGCGACACCGAGCCCCTGATCGGGAGGAGCCAGGAGCTCGATCTCTTGCTCCAGCGCTGGGGCCAGGTCCGGCAGGGCCTCGGGCAGAGCATCCTCATCACCGGCGGCCCCGGGATCGGCAAGTCGCGCCTCACCGGGGAGCTCGTCCGGCGGCTCCGCGGCGAGCGGCACAGCTGCCTGGAGTGCCGCTGCGTGCCCGATCAGCGGAGCAGCGCGCTCTACCCGTTGATCGAGCTCCTGGAGCGGTTGATCGAGACCGGCCGGGACGACGCGCCGGGGCGCCGGCTCGCCCGGCTCGAGGCGCTCCTCTCGCGCCGCGGCTTCGACCTTTCGGAGATGGTGCCGCTGCTGGCGGCGCTGCTGTCGATCCCCCTCGAAGGACGTTACGCCGCCCCTGCAGGTCCGCCGCCGCGGCAGAAGGAACGGACGCTCAACGCGCTTGCGACCATGCTCTTCGACATGGCCGAGGAGCAGCCCGTCCTGTTCGTGGTCGAGGACCTGCATTGGGCCGATCCGACGACCCTCGAGTGGCTGGGCGTGATGATCGCCGACGCGCCCTCGGCGCGGCTGATGGCGGTCTTCACAGCGCGGCCCGAGTTCTCGCCGCCCTGGTCGATGTCGAGCATGCTCCAGATCCAGCTGAGCCGCCTGGATCGGTCGGACGTCGAGCACCTGGTGGCGCGCCTCGCCGGCGGCCGCGCGCTGCCTGGGCCCGTGCTGGCGCAGGTGGTCGACCGGACCGACGGCGTCCCGCTCTACGTCGAGGAGCTGACGCGGATGGTGCTCGAGTCCGGGGCGCTCGTGGAGGAGGGGGACCACTACCGCCTCGCCGAGCCGCTCTCGGCGCTCGCGATCCCCACGACGCTGCGGGGCCTCCTGGTGGCGCGCCTCGACCGGCTCGGCAGGGCCAAGGAGACGGCCCGCATCGCCGCGGCGCTCGGCCGGGAGTTCTGCCAGGACGTGCTCTACGCCGTGTCCACGCTCGACGGGGAGCAGGTCCAGGAGGACCTCGAGCGGCTGATGGCCGCGGATCTCATCCACAGGAAGCGCCGGCTGAACAACCCGACATACCAGTTCAAGCACGTGCTCATCCGGGACGCGGCCTACGAGTCGCTCTCGAAGCGGAGCCGGCGGAAGGTGCACGCGATCATCGCCCGGACGCTCGAGGCGCGCTTCCCCGAGATCGTCGCGGCGCGGCCCAACCTGCTCGCGCACCACCACGCGGCGGCCGAGCAGCTGGAGCGGGCGATCGCGTACGCGGAGATCGCGGCGGAGCGCGCGCTGAAGCGGCCTGCGAACGCCGACGACACCGAGGCGATCGTCCACGTGACGCAGGCGCTCGGCTGGCTGTCAGGCATTGCGGACGCGCGGGAGCGCGCGCTGGCGGAGCTGCGCCTGAACAGCCTGCTGATCCTGGCGCTCATGGGCCGGCGCGGGTACATGCCGAAGGAGCTCGAGGCGGCGGTCCACCGCTGTGAGGAGCTGAGCGACGAGCTCGGGGAGAGCTCGATGACCCCGCCGACGCTGTGGGCGATGTTCTGGTACCACCATATGCGGAGCCATCGCCCTGCGGCGCGGGCGATGGCAGAGCGGTGCCTCGACCTGGCCAAGCGATCGCACGACACCGGGCAGCTGGTCTCGTCGATGGTGCTGCTGGGACAGTGCTTGTTCTTCGAAGGAAAGCTCGCAGAGGCCCGCCAGCAACTCGATAGCGGCATCGCGCTCTACGACCCTCAGGCACATCGGGAGCACGCATTCTTCTCCGGCGTCGATATCAAGGTCTGGGCCCAGTACACGCTCGCGGTGGTGCTCTACCTGATGGGCTGTCCAGCCCAGGCCCTCGCCCACGGGCAGGCCGCGGTGGCGTGGGCGCGCGAGCTCGATCACCTGAACAGCCTCGGGATGGCGCTGCTCCACCTGGCCGGCGTCTATCACTATGCCCGCGAACGGGAGCAGGTCGCCGCGATGACCGACTCCCTCCTCCAGCTGACGGAGCATCATCAGCTCTGGGTCACGGCGCACTGCTGGGCCCTGCGCTGCTGGACGCGGCGCGACCTCGAGCAGCTGAGACAGCACATCGAGATGATCCGGAGCGGCGGCCAGCAGAGCGGCCTGCCGTACTGGCTCTCTCTCGTGGCGGAGCTCGAGGCCGAGCGCGGGCAGCACGAGGCCGCGGTGGAGCAGCTCACGGGCTGCCTGCAGCTCGCCGACGAGTCGGGGGACGTGTACTACGTCGCGGAGCTCTACCGCCTGAAGGGGCTGTCTCTCCACGCCTTGGGCGCCGACGCGGAGCAGGAGAGCGAGAGGTGCTTGCGGCGATCGATCGCTGTCGCGCGCGAGCAGAGCGCGAGGACGTTCGAGCTGCGCTCGACGCTGGCCCTCTGCCAGATGCTCGTGCAGCAGGCCCGGCGCGACGAGGCGCGCCCCCTGCTCAGGCAGCTCACCGACTGGCCTGTGGAGTGCGCCGATCTTCCCGATTTTGCCAAGGCGCGAGCGCTGCTCCAGGACGTGACCGATTGATCTGCCGCGGCGGCACCTCGGTCGCTTTCAGCACATCTGCATTTGCATTTCTGTGCATTTGATGCGCGAAGGGCTCGACGGCGCGCGGCGCCGGCTCCATGAGCTCTATATCCCATGCCAGTGCTTGCGGCACCGGCGACTGGAGGTGGCCATGTTTTCCCATCAGTCATCCGAGTACACGTCCAGGATCCCGGAAACCGACGGGACTCCCGCGCAGCTCAACGAGGAGGCGCGCCCCCTGCGCGAGCGAGGCGCGATGGAGGAAGGGCTCTTGGAGCTGGAAGGAGCATGGTTGCGCGCTGTCGCGCTCTGCTGGGAAGATCCGACGCAGCTCGATCGGTTGAAGAGCGACCCGCGGGGATACTTGATGGCTCACTGCGGCTATGCGTTGCCGCCGGGGATCGAGCTCACCATCCGCGAGGCGCGGGAGCCAGGCTCGCCGGGCGGCGACGCGCTGCGCTTCTGCGAGCAGCGCAGGGGCTGGGACCCGTCGGCGAGCGCCATCACGCTCTATCTCCCACCAGCGCCGGAGCTGGAGGATCAGCCCGTCGCGCTGGCCGAGCTCACGAGCGACCCCGGCTCGTCCGGCATCATCTGCTGAGTCATCCATCGATGCCGTAGAAGCTGGCGGCGTTGTCCCACAGGATCTTGCGGAGGCCCTCGCCGGGGAGCCTGCGGCGGAGCGCGAGCGCCCGCTCCACCATGCCTGCGTCGTGATCGACGTGGGGGAAGTCCGTCCCGAAGATCGCCCTGTCCTCGCCGAGCCATGGGATCGCCTGCTCCAGGCACGGCTCGTCCGGCTCGATTTCGATGAAGCACTGGCGGCGGAAGTACGCGGACGGCTCGCGGCGGACGTGCGGCGCGACCTCGTCGGCCAGGCCCCGGTACTCGATCTCGTCGAGGCGCCAGAGCCAGTAAGGCAGCCACCCGCAGCCGGCCTCGAGGAAGGCCACCCGCAGGCCGGGGTGGCGCTCGAGCACGCCGCCCTCGATCAGCGCGAGCAAGGCCATCATCTGCTCCATCGGATGCGAGCAGGCGTGCAGGGCGAAGCGGCTGCGGAAGCGATCGGCGCCGGCCGCCGGCAAGGAGGCGTGCGTGCCTTCGTGGATGGCGACAGCGATCGAGCGCCGCTCGCACTCGGCCCAGAACGCCTCATAAGCAGGGTCGCCCAGCGTCCGTCCCGCGACGGGGTTCGGCCGGAGCACGACGGCGCGGAAGCCGAGCGCGGCCGCGCGCGCGAGCTCGGGCACCATCTGCGCCGGATCGTGCGGGCTCATCAGGGCCACGCCACGGAGACGCGAGGGGTCGTGATCGCAGAAGCCCCGTAACCAGGTATTGTACGCGCTGGCGAGCGCGCTCGCCAGCGCGGGCTCCAGCGGGGTCATGCCGAGGAGCGCCAGCGCGAGCGTCGGGTAGAGGAACGCCACGTCGATGCCCTCGCGATCCATGTCGTCGAGCTGCGCTCGCGGCTGCTCGAGCGGCCCGAGCGACGCGAGCGCCCCGAGCCGCCGGCGGCCGGCGGCGGCGATCGCGCGCCAGGTCCGCGCGCTCATCCGGTGATGGACCGGCCGGCCATCCACCATCGGCTGCGGCGGGAGCCGGAGCAGCCCCTCCGGCCCGAGGTGCGCCACGCGGTCGGCCAGGGGCTCGCCGTCGCCGGCGTACGCGAGGTACGGGGCGTGAGCGCGGAGCTCCGGCTCGAGGTGGGTCTTCCACAGAGAGAGCGGTTCGATCACATGACGATCCGCGTCGAGGATGCGATAGCCGTCGCGCACGGGACATCTCCTCTTCTGCTGCTGCCGGATCCCCCGGACCTGGCCTAGACGACCAGCGGCACAGGGTTCAAGTCCTCCTCCCGGTTCGCCCGCTCGAGCCACCCGAGGCGGACCGGAACGTCGTAGAGGCGCCCCGGCCCGAAGCGGGGCCAGAAGTGCCGGAGGCCGGGCACCGCCACCTTCACGGCGCACAGGCCGGTGTCGGGCCGCATCTGGTCGAGCACCACGGGGATGCCGAGATCGCTCGTGACGTCGAGGACCCAGAGGCGCCAGCCGAGGCCGCGGTAGTGCCCCTCGAGCGCGTCGAAATACGGATCTCCGAAGCTCTTCAGATCGACCGCGGGGCGGCGGGCGCGGTTGTACCACCAGAGCGCGACCACATCCCGCTCCACGAGCTCCAGGAAGAGCGGCCCCGCGCCTCCCGCGGCGATCCAGATCGAGACGAGCCCGAGCGCCGCGCGCCGGCCCGCGGGCAGGCCGACGAGCGGCGGCAGGAGCGGCCCGCGACCGCCGCGCCGCCGCTCCAGGTACACCTCGACCGGCCGGTTGTGCCCGTCGAGCGCGGCGACGAGCTCGTCCGCCGTCCGCCGGCCGTCGAGGAGCGGCCCCAGGAGGTGACCGACACGGCCGCGGAGCATGGTGCGCTCACGCTCGCCGATCAGGAACACCGTCTCCTTGTCACCAGCGAGCTCGACGCCCAGGTGGTGCTTGAATTGCAAGGTGCGCCGGGTGCATTGGACGCGTTGGAGGCGCGGGGTGCGTGGGATGCGCTTCATGAACACCGGACCCTGATGGACAAGCTGGTGCGTCGCCGCCCGCCGGAGACGCCCGTGCTGGTGCGCAATTCAGCGTCAGCGAGCGCCTGCCTGGAGCGCGGGCGGGCGGGCTCGCCGGCGCACGCCGCGGGAGCGCGCGCGACGCGCCGCCCGCGAGCCCGGGGGCGAGGTCGTGTGAGAAGGGGGTGAGCAGCGTGGCAGTCATTCGCGAGACGGACATCGGCCCGGAGACAACGCCGCTGTCCAGCAGCTTCATCGATGCGATCCAGGGTGTCAGGCAGGACGATCGACGCGTCGCCCTGCTCGTCTACCACCGCGACGGCGCCGAGCGCGCCGTGCTGAGCCCGGGCGTGCCGGTCGTGATCGGCCGGGCGCCGCCGTCGCAGGTCCAGATCGGCGACGTCAGCCTCTCGCGCGAGCACGCCCGCTTCACCCAGTCCGGCGACAAGGTCGTCATCGAGGATCTGCGCTCGACCAACGGCACGTGGCTCGGCGGCGAGCGCATCACGCGAGGCGAGGTGAAGCCGGGCGAGGAGGTGATCCTCGGCAAGGTCGTGGTCGCCGTCCGCTCGATCACGGCGGCCGAGGACGAGCTCCCAGGGCTGATGAGCCACGAGCAGCTCCGCGTCGCCCTCGAGGAGGAGGTGAAGCGCGCGCGGTACTTCGGGCGGAGCTTCGCCGTCGTGATGGCCCGGGTCGCCCGCCAGCCCAGCGCCCACGTGAGCCACCTGTTCCCGCGTGTGCGGGCGCTGCTGCGCCCCGTGGACCGGATCGCGCTCTACAGCTCGGACGTGGTAGCGGCGCTGCTGCTCGAGGCCGGGGCCGAGGTGGCGCTCGACGTGGCGCGCGCGCTCGCCGCGCCGCCCGTGGGCGGGTCGCCCGTCGTGCTCGCGGGCTTCGCGACGTTCCCCGACGCGGGGACCGTGGCGGAGGAGCTGCTCGATCGGTGCTGGAGCGCCGTGCGCAGCGCGACGGTGGAGCAGCCGGTGCGCTCGGCGCCGGGCGGGACCTGGAAGAGCAGCCCGGGCACCTGCAATTTCGAGCCGGTCGTCGTGAGCTCCGCGATGCGCCGCGTCTTCGAGATCGTCAAGCGGGTCTCGCGCTCCTCGATCCCGGTCCTCTTGCTGGGCGAGACGGGGACGGGCAAGGAGGTCGTGGCGCGGGCGATCCACGACAGCGGCCCGCGGAGCGGCAAGCCGATGGTGTGCGTCAACTGCGGGGCGATCCCGCAGCAGCTCGTCGAGAGCACGCTCTTCGGCCACGAGCGCGGCTCGTTCACCGGCGCGTGGCAGCAGCAGCGAGGGGTGTTCGAGGCGGCGGACGGCGGGACGGTCTTCCTCGACGAGATCGGCGAGCTGCCGGCCGCGGTGCAGGCCGCGCTCCTGCGCGTCCTCGAGACGCGGCAGGTGACCCGCGTCGGCTCGAACAAGCCGATCGACGTCGACGCGCGCGTCGTCGCGGCGACCCACCGCGACGTCGAGGCGATGTGCGCGTCCGGCGCGTTCCGCAGCGATCTGTTCTACCGCCTGAACACGATGACGATGACGATCCCGCCGCTCCGGGCGCGCCCGGAGGACATCGAGCCGCTCGCGCTGCGCTTCCTCGACCAGGCGAACCAGGCGAACGGCCGGTCGATCCGCGGCTTCGACGCCGAGTCGCTCGCGCGGCTCCGGGCGTACTCCTGGCCGGGGAACGCGCGGGAGCTGCGGAACGCGATCGAGCGGGCCGTGGTCATCGCCGAGGGCGAGTGGATCGCCGAGGAGGATCTGCCGGAGCGCGCCCGGGCGGCTCCCTCCTCGGAGCCGGCGGCGGAGGGGGAGCTGCCGTACCAGATCGGAGAGCTCACCGCCGCGCCCCCGGGCGGGGACTACCTGAAGACGCGGCTCCAGCGCTGCGAGGCCGAGCTGATCGTCGAGGCGCTCCGCAAGGCGAGCGGGAACCAGACGGAGGCGGCGCGCGCGCTGGGCATGCCGCTGCGCACGCTCGTGTACAAGCTCAAGACGCTCGGCATCAAGCGGCTCGGGTACGCGCCCCCCCGGGAGCCGTAGCGCGCGCCGCATCGAGGATCAGGGCACGGTCTGGAGCGCGCTCTCGGCCGAGCGGAGCGCGCCCTCGATCCCTTGATAATCGCAGTAGGCCTCGCCACAGACATGGACGCTGCCGACAGGCGCGTTGCTGCCGGGGAGGTCGAACGCCCTCAGCCTCTCGAGGACCTCCCACGACCTGACGCCTGGCCGCCAGGTATGGGCCCCCGCCCCGTAGGGCTCCCGGCTCCAGTCCCGGATGGCCCAGGTCGTCACGGTGCCGGCGGCGCGCTGCCGCCCGGCCGGGTCCTGGAGGTCCACGCCGAGGTATTTCAGGAGCTGCCGCTTCAGCGCCTCGCTGCCGTCGATCTCCGCGCGATCGTGGGCCTCGCCCTGGACATAGACCTTCCAGAACTCCGTGGCCGGTCGATCGGTGTAGAGCATGATCATGCCCTTGCCGTCGCTCTCGCGGTAGGTGGTGTGGACCTCCCTGGCGGGCATCAACGACGCGTTCCTGTGGGGCGGCGTGCGCGCCGTCCACCACGGCGCGTCCGTGACCAGGAAGCACTTGAGGAGCGGAAACCCGAAGACCGCGTCGAGATCCCGCTGGATCTCCCGGGAGAAGCAGCCGGCGAGCCGCATCAGGGGGCTGCGGGGCAAGGCGAGGATCACGTGCTTCGCGACGGCCTCCACCGTCTCCGCGCCGCGGGCGAACTGCAGGCGGATCTTCCCTCCTTCCGCTGCCGCGAGCGACGTGAGCGCGTGGCGAAGGTGGATGGCGACCTGCTCGGGGCGCCGCTCGAGCTCCCGCACCAGGGCGAGGGGTAGCGCCCGGGAGCCGCCTTCGATGCTGACGAGCGAGGCGTCCCCCTCCCCCTCGCTGGACAGCGCGCGAAGCCAGAAGACGATCCAGTCCATGGCATTGGGGTTCTCCGGAATCAGGTGGAAGAACGTGCCCTGATCCCGGATCGCGAGCACGGCCCCATGGCTGAGGACGTCGCTCAGCGCGTTCCAGAACCCCTGTTCGTAGAGGAAGGCGCCTCCCAGCCTGGCGCCGCGGCGCATGCTGGCATAGTCGTCCTCCGCGAGGCTCCTCAGCCATTCCCGGTGCTTCGCGTCCCTGGGGTCGTCCGGGTTACCGGGGCTCGCCCACGGGGTGTCCTTCAAGATCCTCAGGATACCGAGCTTCATCAGCTCGAGCGTCGTGTGGGGGCGATGAGCGGGTCCGGCGTCGTCGGGGGCGAGGGAGAACCGCGGCCCCTGGACGGGCTCGGCCGCATAAGGGGTGAACGGCCTGGTCTTCAGGCCGAGCTCGCCGAGCAGCCCCATCAGCAGGCGCTGCCGGCGCTTCTCGAAGCGCATGGGGCCGCACTCGGCGAGGAAACCATCGAGGTCGACCGTCTCGATCCGGCCCCCGAACCGCTCCGAGGCTTCGAAGAGCCCGACGGTGCGGCCGGGGTCCCGCCGGGCGAGGCGAAAGCTGCAGTAGAGGCCGGTGATGCCAGCGCCGACCACGATCGTATCGAACTCTTGCACGCGCGTCCTCCTCGGTTCCTGGACAGGGGGTGAGGCCGGCGCCCCCGCCGGCCTCCGCAGCGCTGTCACGCGGCTGCCCGCTCGGCACAGGCGCCGCCCATCTCCACACCTTCCTGCGTCGTTTCATAGAACAGGAAGCGCCCCGTGGTCGCCTCGCAGACGGCCTGCCAGCCGCGCATCCGCCCGACGACATCGAACGAGAGCCCCCAGCGAGGCGTCTCGTCGATCACGCGCACGCCGAGGGCGTGCATCGGCAAGAGGGCGACCGGGGCCAGGGCATGGAAGACGCTGAGGGCGGGCCGCGGACAGCCGGGCTTGGCGTGGACGCTCGCGCGGAGGTAGGTGGCGCTCGAGAAGCCGAGCCCGTCGACCACCCGCTCGATCAGGCCGAGGCCCCGGATGCCATGATGGTTGATGGCCATGTAGAGGGGCGTCACCTCGTCCGTCGCCGCCTGGAAGGCCCTGGCCTGGGCGACGAGCCCGGTGGGGATCCCGTCCGGGTGCCCGGCCACGGCGGCATAGAACAGCACCGCTTCGTCCTCGTCGGAGAGGCCGCAGTCCTTGATGAACATCAGCGATCTCGACTGGGCGGCGGCCGCCTCCCTCACCGCTTCATCCTCCGCGATCGAGGCGACCACCTCCGCGGCGCTGCGCTCGACGACGCTGTCCCAGTCCGCGGGCAGGTACGCGAGGGTATCGGCGACGATCACCTCGTCACGGACGCCGAGGCGGGGTAGATCGCGCCAGAGCTGCTCGAGGTGGCTCCGGACCTCGTCCGCGCAGAAGCCCATGTCGCGGGTGTGAAGGCACGTATCCGGCACGACGACCACGTGGGCGCCGCCAGGGTGGAACTCGCGCAGGACGCGCGCCAGCGCCGCTCGCATCTTGATGCCGAGGAACTCCGCGAAATCGGGCCCCCGGCCGAACCTGCCTGTCTTGAGCGGTACTGGCACCTTGCCGCCGCCCTCCGGCATGGCCAGCACGATGGGCTCACCCGTCCGCACGATCCGCTCGAGCCTGGCGTCGAACTCGGCCATGTCGCGGGGGCACTCGAACCGGGTCTTGCTGGTCTGGATCGAGGCCTTCTTGACGATGGCCTTGAGCTGGGCGGCCCTGTCGCTGTGTCGGGCCCCTGCCTTTCGCAAGCAGTCCTCGAATGAACGGATCGCCTGATCGAGCTCGCCGAGGAAGACGTCGATCTCGGCAGGCCCGGCGAAGCGGACCGAGGCCGCAGGTAGCCTGCTGCCGGACAGCACGCGCTGCTTCGCGGCGAGGAGCTCCGGCGCCTTGGCGAGGCCGGCGGCCGGCTGGGTCACGGCGCTCTGGTAGCGAGGGGCGGCGGTGCCGCTGCAAGCCTTCCTCTCCCCGCCGAGCTCCGCGAGGTCGGCGGGTCGCGCGCTCGTGGGATGACGCGCGCCGTGAGCCTCGGTGTTCTTCGCAGCCTCCGAGACGATGGAGGGGTGACCTTTGCCGAGCACAATGCTGATGAGGTCGCTGGTCGCTTCGATCTTCATGGTTCTCCCTGCGACGCGGGCGCCACGACGACGCCCAATCGATCGATCGGCTCCGCTTCGTTCGAGCATTCGTCGAACGCGGATTGCCTATCTGGCCCTAGCTCTCACGTGAGCCAGAGCACACCTCGTGCCGGCGGAGCTCACGCAGATTCACGGGGATATCGTCGCGCTGGCCGCGCGAGCGGGGATGAGCGCGCGGACCGCTACACAATCGAGCAATGGATTGCGTGCCAGGGAGGGCGCGCCCCGTCGTCGACGGGTGAGCGCGCCCTCTGCGAGGCGGGAGATCACGAGATCTCGCGGCGAGCGGACAAGTCGCGCGGGCGCGTGCCTGCGCTGCCTCGCGCGGCGGACCTCGCGTGGCGGCGGCCGTCGGGCGCGCCGCGCGTGACCGGTGAGCTCACGTCGATGGTGGGGGACGCGCGGCGCCTCGCGGTGTGGGCGCGCGCTCGACGAGGGGATGGGGAGGGCGACGGCGTGTGGGCGGGCGTCGCAGGGAGCGATGGTGTCAGGGAGCGAGCGAGATGGCGGCGCGACTGGCGGGCTCGGGCTCGAGGGGGAGCTCGACCATGAACGTCGAGCCGCAGCCCGGCGAGCTCTCCACGCCGATGGTTCCGCCGTGAGCGCGCACGATCTCGCGCGCGATGTAGAGCCCGAGCCCGAGGCCGCCGAAGTGCACAACGCCGCCCACGCGCTCGAAGCACCTGAAGATGCGGGCCTGGTCCTCCTCCGCGATGCCCGCACCTCGATCGCGGACGAGGAGCTCCGCTCCGCCGGGACAGGCCTTCACCTCGATGGATATCGGCCGGCCGGCGCCGAACTGGATGGCGTTCTTGACGAGGTGGAACACGAGGCGTCCCATCTGCTCCCGATCCCAGCGGCCGACGATGCCCTCCGGCGCGTCGATGGAGATCGTGGAGGACGGGGAGCGGAGCTCCACCGGGAGCTCGGCGATCACCTCCCGGACGAGCGCCCCGAGATCGACGGTCTCGCGCTCGGGATCGAGCGGACCCGATCGGAGCCGGATCGCCTGGAGCATGTCATCGCAGAGCCGGGTGAGCCGGTTGACCTGCCGGCCGACGACCTCGAGCGAGGCGACCCACGTTGACCCGTCCTCCGCCCGTTGCTCGCTCAGCCGCTTCATCCGCTGCACCTGCAAGTTGAGCGAGGTCAGCGGCGTCAGGAGCTCGTGCGACGCGAGCATGAGGAACTCGTCCCGAACACTGGCGCCTGCGTCGGGCTCGTAGCCGCGGGCGGGCCGGCGAGCTTCGGGGGTTCCAGTGAGAGGGGCGTTCGAGACGGACATGGTTCAACTCCCGTTGGAGAGTGGATGGACTTTCGCGATCGCGTCCAAAGCATCGGCGATGCCATACGTCATCGCCCTGGGAGAAGCGCGGTTTCCGCGGCACCTCGCGCTGGATCCGGGCCGCCGAGGGCGGGGGTGCCGTGGCGCCCAGCGAACGGTTGCTCAGGTACGCAAGAAGCAGAGCCGGCGCCTGCGAGCGGCAATGCCAGGCTCGCCCGTCCGGGGTAGAGCGACCTGACCCTGGAGCGACCTGCCCCAGCGACCTGACCCGGGGGGCGATCCGACAACCCGACCCAGGTTGGGAGGACCGCGACCCGACCCAGGTTGGGGCAGCAGCAACCCAGCAACCCGACCCAGGTTGGGAGGGCGGGCAGCGACCTGACCCAGGTTGGGGCAGCGACCTGACCCAGGGGCGACCCCGACCCAGGTTGGGACGACCGCGACCCGACCCAGGTTGGGGCAGCAACCCAGCAACCCGACCCAGGTTGGGCGATCCGCCTCGACCCAGGTTGGGCGATCCGCCTCGACCCAGGTTGGGCGATCCGCCTCGACCCAGGTTGGGACGACCGCGACCCGACCCAGGTTGGGGCAGCAACCCAGCAACCCGACCCAGGTTGGGCGATCCGCCTCACGCGCGCCGCCGACCAGGCTGCCACAGGCAGATCGACGCCCGGGTGATGGGCTGAGGCGCGCCGGAGCGGACCGGTCGATGGCGGCGAAACCGCGGAGGGGCTTCCGCGTAGCAGCGGATGAACCCGCCCGACGGAGCGCGCAGAGTCGCGCGCCCGCGAGCTCGGGGCGCGCCGTGCCCGTCGTCTCGACGGAGATGCGCCTCGACGATCGACGCACCGACAAGCCCGCGCCGCTGGGTTCGCGGCGCCATTCCCCAGGAGCTTTCTCATGTTTCGCAGCACGATGAGCATCACGGCCCTGAGCTTCGGTCTCTTCGCGGCGGGCGCGCCCGGCGACGCCATCGCGCACGGCAGCGGCGTCCACCGGCACGGCCAGATCTTCGTCATGACCAACGCCGGAGACGGCAACTCCGTGATGGCGTATGACCGGGCGGCGGACGGCTCACTCTCGCACGCCGGCACGTACGCGACCGGAGGGCTCGGCGCGCCGACCCGGCCGATCAACGCGCTCGGATCCCAGGGCTCGCTCGTCCTCAGCGAGGACGGAAAGCTCCTGTTCGCCGTGAACGCGGGCAGCAGCGAGGTGTCGATGTTCCGCGTCGGCCCGCACGGCCTGACGCTGCTCGACGTGGTCGACTCGGGCGGCGACTTCCCGGTGAGCGTCGCCTCGCACGGCGACCTGCTCTATGTCCTCAACGTGGGTGGCGAAGGCAACATCGCCGGCTTTGAAGTGAACCCGTGCGGCGAGCTCGTCCCGCTCGACGGATCGAACCGCGGCCTCGGCCTCGGCGGCACGACGCCGCCGTCGCTCGGCGCGACGCCGGGTCAGATCGGCTTCTCTCCCGACGGCGAGGCGCTGGTCGTGGCGGGCAAGGGGTCCAATCAGCTCCACGTGTTCCCCATGAGCGGCCGCGGACTGCCCAGCGACGCGCCGGTCACGACGATCTCCAGGGGCCTTGTCCCGTTCGACTTCGCCTTCGATCGTCGGGGCCATCTCATCGTGGCGGAGGTCGGCGGCGACGGCGTGCCTGCGACCGGCGACACGAGCGTGGTGTCCTCGTATAAAATCGGGCCCGACGGGAGCCTCGCTGTCATCAGCGACACGGTCGACACCTTCCAGCGGGCGACCTGCTGGATCGCCGGCGCCCCTGGGAGCCGCTATGTCTTCACGGCCAACACGGGCAGCAACACGCTCTCCGGGCTCCAGGTCGACGCCCGGGGCGCGCTGACGCTGCTCGACGACGGCGTGTCCGCCTCGTTCCCCACCGGAACGGCGCCGATCGACCTCACGATGACGCGCGACGGCCGGTTTCTGTACACCCTCAACGCGGGCACCGGGACGGTCGCGGCATTCCAGGTGAGCCGCGACGGCGGCCTGATCCCACGCGGGGAGGCGGGTGGATTGACGCCCGGCGGCGGCGCCCAGGGCATCGCCGTGCGGTGACGGTCGTTCCTCGGCGTCCAGGGTTTGCCGCCCTCGGTCAGCACGCCAGCCGGGGCGCGGCGCTCACGCGGCGCGGATCACCTCCTCCGCGGCGCGGCGCGGGCCGCACACGCCCTCTCGCTCCGGAAAGCCCAGCCGGAACGCGAAGGTGAGCTGCCGGTCGCCTGGACCCAGCGCCTCGGTGAACGAGCGCTCCATCGCCGGCGCTCGTCCGAGCATACGCTCCCGGTCGATGACCTCCGGCACCTGGTTCAGCGGGTGCATCGCGATGCCGCGCGCGGTCGCCCAGAGATGCATGCGTTGCCACAGGCGCCCGGCGCGGAGCGTCGCGCCCAGGTCGCAGCGGTCGCGGACCGCGATGACGCCGATGGCGGGATCGCCGGCGAGGTGGACCTCGCGGGTGACACGGAGCCAGTCGTCGTGCATCTGTTCCGCCGACGGGCGCGGCAGCAGCTTGACCGCCGCGGTGAGCAGCGGACCGAGCCCCATCACATCGAGGGTCAGCCCGTCCCTATGGCTCGGTACCGCCTCCGGCGCCAGCCGGAACCACGCGTCGCTGTCCCGCACCATCGCCGCGTCGCGGACGATGGTCTCGGTGGCGCGCAGCGTGTGAGCGGCGAAGCTCTCGCGCTGATCGGGGTGCTCCAGCCAGACGACCTCACCATCGGAGCCCGCTTCGCTCAGGCGCGAGAGCTCCTGGAGCGCCGATACAGGCACGCGCTGCGCCTTGTACGGGCCGCGGTTCGTGTGTCGCCGTGCGATGACCTCCGCGAGCGGGGACGCCGCTGCGCCTGGCTCGATACGGATGCTCGCCACCCGGATCGCCCGCGGCGCCGCGCGCTCGAGAGCGCGAGATCCCTCCGGGTCGGAGCCCGGCAGAGGGCCGGCTTCGAGCTCAACGCGGGGCGCCCATCCCATCGAACCCGCCGCGAGCGCCAGGTTCTCTATCGCGCAACCGAGCCCGATGTGCATCTCGCGCAGGAACGGATCCATGGTGCCGAGCGATCGAGACCTGTCCGAGAACACGTCGATGCGATCCGGGTGGACCTCGAACAGCCAGGGTTGCGTGTTGTGCGGGCTCGCGGCGAGCACCGCCGCGCGCACGAGCTCGGCGAGCTCGCCGCCGCGCTGCCCGCGGAACGCGGTCCAAGGGGCGAACGGCTCGCCCGTCCGATCGTCGAACACACCCCGGCCGGCAGCGTACCAGCCCGCTCCCGCGGCCACGGCGAGCGTCGCGACGCCTTCCAGCAGGCGCCGCCGCGAGACCTTGAGTTTCCTCTCCATGATGCGCTCCATCCTCCAGAGGACGTCAGACCGGGCTCCGCGAGCGACGGCCATGCGCAGAGATTGAGGCGGCACGAACGATTAGTACAGGATATCGCTCTAATATTATATATTAGTGTTTCTAATGATCGAGACGCTCCCCGACGACCTGAATCTCCTGCTCGCGCTTGACGTGCTGCTGCGCGAGCGGCACGTAACGCGCGCGGCGAAGCGGCTCGGCATCACGCAGTCGGCTGCGAGCCAGCGGCTCGGGCGGCTGCGCGAGTTCTTCGGCGATGCGCTGCTCGCTCCGGGGCGGCCGCTGCTGGCCCTCACGCCGCGCGCCGAGGCGCTCGCCGATCCGCTGGCACAGGCGCTCGCGAGCTTGCGGGCGGCGGTCCAGGCCGGCGCGCCGTTCGACCCAGCGACGTCCGAGCGCCGCTTCGTGCTGCTCGGCAACGACCTGCTGGAGGCGGTTGCGCTGCCGCGGCTCTTGCCCATGCTGGCGCGCGAGGCACCGTACATCACGGTGCAGGCCGACCGCGCCGAAGCGGACTTCGTGAGGCGGCTCGAGCGGGGAACGGCGGATCTGGCGTTCGTCCCGGAGTTCCTCGTGCCCCCGTCATCACGACAGCTGCGCTTGCCGGAGGAGGGATTCGTGACGCTGATGCGCAGGGACCACCCCGCAGCGTCACGGCGGCTGACCCTGGAGCGCTACCTGGAGCTCGGGCACGTGCTGATCGCTCCGCACGGCATGCCGGGCAGCCTTGTCGATCGCGCGCTGGAAGCTCGTGGGCGGCGGCGGCGGATCGTCGCGCAGGTCCAGCACTTCGTGACGGTGCCTTTCCTGATCGCGGCCTCGGACCTCGTGGTGACGTGTCCAGCGACGGTCGCGGCGGTGTCGACGCCCTTCGGCCTACGCGCGGCCCGGCCCCCCGTCGAGCTCGGCGTGGACCGATCTTCGGCTGTCTGGCACGAGCGCGTGCACGACGATCCAGGCCATCGCTGGCTGCGCTCCTGGCTCAGCAAGGCGATCCGCGCGGGCGCGACCCAACCAGGTTGACCTGACCCAACCAGGACCCAACCCAGGTTGACCGGAAGGGGAAACCCGACCCACCCAGGTTGACCCGACCCGCCGGGTGACAGAGCACGGTCCGCCATGGCGCCGCCACCTGCAGGCATGGGTAAGTACTTGGTAAGTACTTGAGATCGTTCACCACGATCGCCGGCACGGCTCTTGGAATTCTGCCCGACCATGAGCCAGCCCCGCCAGATCGCGCCCGGCGCAACCTACCTGATCACCCGTCGCGTCCTGCGCCGGCATCTCCTCTTCCGCCCCGACGCAGCCATCACTCAGCTCTTGGTCTACGCCCTCGCGGTCTCGACCCACCGCTACGGCATCGAGGTCCATGCGCATTGCGCGATGTCGACGCACCTGCACCTCGTCGTGACCGACGTGAACGGCGTTCTGCCGCGCTTCCTGCAGTTCTTCCATCGCATCGTCGCGCTCGGCACGAAGGTGCTCCGCGCGTGGGAAGGGCCGGTATGGGATCATGAGGCCACGAGCGTGGTGCGGCTGCTGACACACGCGGCGGTCGTGGAGAAGATCGCCTATGTCCTCGCAAACCCTGTGGCCGCTGGACTCGTCCCGCATGCGCATGAGTGGCCGGGCGCCAAGGTGAACGTGGGCGAGATCGGCCGGGGCGTGTTGTGCGCGGCGCGTCCCGCCGCATACTTCGACCCCCAAAATCCACAGTGGCCGGAGGAAGCAACGCTGTCACTCACGCTGCCGCCGACCATCGAGCATGACAGCGCGGAGGACTTTCGCCATGCCATCGCCGCCGAGCTCGAGAGGCAAGAATTGCAGGCGCAAGCGGAGGTGAAGCAGCGAGGGCGCCGCTTCCTCGGCGCCGAACAAGTCGGCAAGGTCTCGCCCCATGAGCGCATCACGAGCCTCGAGGCGCCGCGCGCTGGAAATCCGACGTTTGCTGTCGGCCGCAAGCAGGGTGACGCGTGGCGCGCGGCTCGTGCCACTGTACGCGGGTTTCGCGCCTTGTACCGCGCGGCGCTCGAGCGGTGGCGTGCCGGCGTGCGCAGCGTGGTATTCCCGGCAGGGACGTGGTGGATGTGCACGTTTCACGGCGCCAATATGGCCGATGTTGTGCTCACGATGTAGGTACTTCGAGGGTAAGAGGGCAGGGACAACCTGGGTGAGGTAGCGCGCGCGGCTCGCGGATCAACCTGGGTGGCACGGGTTGTTCGTGACGACGAATCCCAGTGCCTCCACGCTCGCGCGAGCGTCGCCGTCCCAGCCGAGCTGCGGATCTAGGCGAAGCTCGCCCGGCGCGAGCACGGCGGGCAGCGCCATCAGATCAACGAGCTCGACCGCATCGAGCTCCGCGCCAGCGTCGCCCGCGAACGGCGGACACAGCACGCGCCCTGCCGGCGCGAGCGCCAGCGCTGCGCGCAGCGGCTCGCCCAGCGTCGCGCGCAGCACGGCGAGATCGTTGCCGATGGTGGCTGGCGTGGCAGCCGCCGGCCAGATCCATACTGTGAGACCGGGCAGGTCGGCCACGCAGACCGCCATCGCGCGCTCGGGGGGGAGCGCGCGGCCACAGGCACCGAGGGGCGATGCCGCGATCGCGGCGACGATGAGCCCCGGCCGGGCGAGCGTCAACGCCGCGAGCCGACCGAGGTTGCGCTGAGCCGCCGTCCGGCGAGCGGCGATCGCGGCAAGGTGGTCGGGACGATCGTAAACGAGCTCGACCTCGCGCTGCATCGCCACGTGAGGCGAGGTCTGCGCCGCCGCGGCAAGCGCCCGCTCGCGGGCCCCGCCGTCCGACGTTGGCCCTCCCCTCTCTGGCAGCGGCGCGGCTTCCTCGATTTCCAGACGCTCCCGGAGGAGCTGCGCCACCCGCGAGGACAGACCCAGGGAGCCGAGCGACCAGGCAGCGGAGAACCAGTCCGCCGGCTCCGCGAGCGCGAGCGCCTCGGTCGAGGCGCGATCCCAGGCGGCGAGCGCCTCTCCGAGCGGAAGGCCGAGCGCGCGGAAGAGCGCGCCCGCCTCATCCAGCGCCGCCGCCGCGCCCGGATCGCCGAGATCCCGCCGCGCGCGCCCGATCGCCCTCGAAGCGTAAGCGACCCAGGTTCGGAGTGGCGGCGCGGCGTGCTCGGCAATCTCGCGGGCGGAAGTCGCGAGCGCGAGGGCGTCGTCGGCGCGGCCGAGCTCGAGCGCAAGCTCGGAGAGGAACGTGAGCGCGCGCGCGCGGCCGAACGCGTCGCCGAGGCGCGCGCACAGCCACTCCTGTCGCTGGAGCGGGGCTCGGGCGCGCTCCAGGGCGCCGAGGCCGAGCGCCGCCGCGCCGAGCTGGCCGCAGGCGATCGCCTCGCCCACGGAGTCGCCCCGGCGGCGGTGGAGCTCGGCCGCGTGCTCGAGCAGCGCCTCGGCCGCGCCGTGCGCGCCGAGGGTCACGTAGAGCGTGCCGAGCGAGTTCAGGATCTGCGCGCGCTCGCCGAGGAACGGCTCCGAGCGGCGCAGCGCCGACAGCAGCGTGCGCTGCGCAGCCGCCGCGTCGCCGAGGAGCCGCTCGGCCGTACCGCGGTAGTGGACGGCGACGACCGCGGCGCGGCGTCCGGGATCGCCTGCGGCCGCGATGGCGTCGAGCTCCTCGATGGCGGACGCACAGGCCGCTCGGACGTCGCGGCGCAAGCGCGCGAGCGCCGCCTCGCACCGCGCGAGGTCCCGGGCCTCGGCGGCCCCTCCTCGGTCGAACGCGGCGACAGCGCCCTCGAGGTGCAGCACGGCCGCGTCCAGCGCCCCCTCACGCAACGCGAGCGCGCCGCGCCCGAAGCCGAGCGCCGCCGCGACGAGCGGCCCGCCATCAAGCACCGCCGCCGCAGGATCGCGGCCGACACCGAGGAGCGCCTCGACGCGGTCGAGCTCGGCGCGGACCTCTGCGCCCGGCGCGCTCCGCAGCAGCCGCGACAGCGGCGACACGCTGTCGATCGGATCAAGCGGGAGCACCGCGCTCCTCCACCGCCTCGCCGCGCGCTCCGCGCGCGAGCCCGTGCAGCGCCGCCTTCACCGCCTCGATCGAGAGCTCCGGCCACGCGGCGCGGATGCGCGCGACGTGCGCGGTCACGTGGGGCGCAGCGAACGACGTACCGGTCCAGCGCCGCTCGCCCCCGCCGGGCGCGGGCGCGAGCACGTCGTCACCGGGCGCGAGGATCTCGTGGTCGAGCGTGAGCTCGCTCCGGAGCGCCTCCGGGTCCTGGAAGGCCCCTCTGCCGACGCCGATCAGCGACTTGAAGCGCCCTGGATAGGTGCGGAACGCCGCCGCGTTCGGGCCGGCGGCCACGAGCACGACCTCCGCGGTGTAGGCGGCGTCCGCGACCTCGTAGAGCTCGACCAGCGAGCGGTAGTCGCCCGGGCGGAGCGGCGCGTTCTTCGGGATGTCGATGCCGAGGCTCAGGTTGACCACGGAGAATCGCTCGCGGACGCAGAAGCGCAGCGCGGCGACGAGCCCGTCACGCGAGCACCGCCCGTCATCGCCGAGCGCACGGACGCTCGTGATCTCGGCCGCGGGCGCCATGCGGTGGACGATGCCCGCGCACGCCGTCCCGTGCCCGCTGAGATCTCCCGGAGCGCACGGCGCGACCCCGTACGCGCCACCGGCAGCGCCGCGCTGGACCAGGGCGACGTGCCGCAGCACCGCTGCGCGCAGCGCGGGGTGCGAGGCATCGACGCCGGAGTCGATCAGCGCGACGCGCACGCCGGCGCCGCTTCGCGCGCCCGGGCGTGGCGCGCCGTGGGGCTCGCCGCCCGGTCCTGCCGGAGAAGCCGTGGTCACGCGGAGCTCCCCTCCCCCGCGGAGGCCGGCTCCCCTGCATCGCCGGCGCCGCTCGCGTAGGCGTCGATCCGCGCGAGGAGGTCGAGGGCCAGGCGGGCCTCCGCCTCGCCGCGCTCGGCGAGCCTGCCCACCACCGCGGCGAGCTCCAGGCGGCGGCGGTACTCGGGCGTGAGGCGCAGCGCGTGGATGTGCCGCTCCAGCGCGGCGCGGAGCGAGGTCGGCGGCGGAGCCGCCCCGTCCGGGATGGGAGGTTCCGCGCCCGAGGCTGCGCGCCCGCCCGGCCCCGCCGCCGGCTGGCCTGGCGCCTGCGCGAGCAGGTCCGGCATCGCGCGCGCGAAGAGCTCGAAGACGACGCGCTCGGTGCGGAACGACTCCACGGTGAGCGCGAGGACCTCGGCCAGCCGCTCGGCCAGGTCGAGCTCCCGCCCGCCGAGGGGCGCCTCGTGCGAGAACAGCGCGGCGCCGCCCACGGTCGCTGCGCCGACGCGGATGGGCACGAAGATCGCGGACGCCGGCGCGGCGGCCAGGAGCGGCCGGAGCGGCGCGATCATCGGATCGCCGTCGGACAGCTCCACCGCGTGCCCGCCGCCGCCACCGAGCAGGTACGCGAACGGGGTACCGCTCGGCGGCAGCTCCGCGCCCGGGGCGCGGAAGCCGACCGCGTCAGCGACGACGGGGACCGTGAGCCGCCCGAGCGTTTCCATCTCGAGCGCGACGAGCGCCTCCGAGCACGGCATCGCGAGGCACGCGAAGCGCAGGTGCTCCCCGAGCCCGCGCACCCGCGCCTCCACCGCGCCGAGGAGCGCCGCCGACTCGACGGTCGAGAGCAGGTCGCGGAGGCGCGCCGTGAAGGGCGCGAGCGGCGAGCGCAGCGCGTGCGGGTGGGGCGGGAGGGCCCGCGCCGGGGCGGGCGGGACACCCGGCGCGGAGCGGTCGGCGAGCGGCATGGGCCTACGATGCTACCGCCGGACCGCGCCGGAGCGAACCGCCATGACACCCGTGGGATCCGGTTGACGTGCCCAGCTCCTCTCCTAGCATGCAGCGACATGCGGCGATTCGGCTGTCCGGCGCACCGTCCGAAGCGTTCGTCCGAGCGCGCGGCCGATCGAGCGCGATCCACGGCCGCGAGGCCCCTCGATCCGGCGCGGGCGCGATGAGCCCGCCCGTCCGCGAGGGACGGCGCCGCCTCGCCGTCGTCCTGTGGGGTGTCCTTGGTGTCGTGGCCGTCCTGGTCGAGGCCATCTGTCGTCTTGGCGCGACGGCGGCGCGCATCCTGACGGGGCACACGCTCACGACGGGCCAGCTGGTCCTGCTCGCGGCCTGGACGGTCACGATCGCCTACTTCGAGGGGTACCGCGGCTTTCAGCAGCGCTTCTCGCCGCGGGTCGTCGCGCGCGCGCTCCACCTCGCCGAGCACGGGCGGCCCCTCCACGTGGCGCTGGCGCCGCTCTACTGCATGGCGCTCCTCCACGCGACGCGCCGCCGGCTGATCGCGACGTGGGCGCTCGTCGCAGGCATCGTGGCGCTCATCCTGCTCGTGCGGCAGATGCCCCCGCCCTACCGCGCGATCGTCGACGCAGGCGTCGCCTTCGCGCTCGCCTGGGGAGCCGTATCCATCCTCGTCTGGCTCGCACGGGGGCTCGCGGGCCGCCCGCTGGGAATCTCGGCGGACGTGCCCGAAGAGGCGCGCGGCGCTGCCGTCGACGCCGAGCATCTCGCCCGCCAGGCCGCGCGGGCAGGCGGTCCCTGCGATCCGTGACCTCCGCGCGAGCGGGGTAACCGCGCGCGCGTCTTCGTCAGCCCGCCGCCGACCTCGCGGATCGCTGCAGCGCCTCGGCCAGAAGCGAACGATAGAGCGGCGAGCTCTCGCGGAGGGATTCGTGCGTGCCCACCGCCGCGACCCGACCGCCGTCGAGCAGCACGTTGAACGTCGACCTGAGGAGGTGCGGCGCGTGGGTCACGACGATGGCCGTGCGCCCAGCGGCGACCTCGCACGCCGTGCGGAGGATCGCCTCGGCGGTGGCGCCCGGCAGGCCCGCCTCCGGCTCGTCCAGCACGAAGACCCGCGGCTCGCGCAGCAGCACCCGCGCGAGCAGCAGCCGCCGCGCCTCACCGCCCGACAGGCTCGGCGGTGAGGCGCGCACCTCCGTCGCGAGGCCGCGCGCGGGCCGCGCCTCGCCCTCCGCCGGCGGCGCGCCTGCGAGCTCGTCGAGCTCCACCCGAAGGAGCGCCTCGCGCATGCGCTCCTCCGTGGGCGCGGGCTCGAGGCCGAGCGCCAGGTTGTCCGCGATGCTCCGCTCGAACAGCCGCGCCGATTGCCCCACCACGCCGAACAGCCGCGGGAGCTCCTCGGGCGGGATCTGCCGCAGATCCACGCCACCCACGGCGATCGCGCCCGACGACGGCTCGTCGAGGCGCAGGAGCAGGCGCAGGAGCATCGACTTGCCGCTGCCGGAGCGACCGCAGACGCCGACCACCGCTCCGGCGGGGATCGAGAGCGACACGCCATCGAGGACGGGGCGGCTCGCGCCCGGCGGCGTGAACGTGACCCCCTCGAAGGCGATCGACAGGGGGCGCCTCGCCTCGCCGTCCAGCTGCACCGCGAGGCCGCCGGAGGGGGGCGGCGGGTGCTCGGGCAAGCGCAGCAGCGCGAGCGTCGCGCGCAGCAGGGGGGCGCGCTCGATGAAGCCGGCGCGGAGGGCGTCGAGCGCCTCGAGGCGCGCCATCAGCAGCGGCACCACGAGCAGGAGCTCTCCGACCTCGCCCGCGCCGGCGACCCCGCGAGAGGCCGCGAGCGCGGCGACGATGACGAGCGGCGAGAGCGCCGCGAGCGTGCCCTTGATCTGGCCGGAAACGGCGAGCGCCTGGCCGAAGCGGCGGCGCGCGTCCGCGACCCGGCGCGCGGCCCCAACCAGCTCTCCCTCGGCCTGGGCGCGCGCGCCGAGCAGGCGGAGGTCCTCCGCTCCCGCCAGCGCCTCGCCCACCGCGCCGAAGACGGCCGTGTCGGCGTGCTGCATCTCCCGCATCGCGCGCGCCACGCGGCCCGAGGCCCGGTCGGCCGCGAGGCGCGAGGCCGCGAACAGCGCCGCGCCGCCCGCGAGGACGAGCGCCATGCCGCTCGAGACCAGCGACCCGGCGAGGACCGCGAGCGTCGCGAGCGCCTGGGGCAAGCCGGTCGCGACGGCGATCGCGAAATCGGCGACGAGGCCGGCGTCCCGCGCGATCGCGAGCCGCACGACCTCCGCGCCCCGGACGGGCGGCGCGGGCCCGGCGCTCGGCGGCCGCGGCGCGGGCCCCGCCGCCTGCGCCGCGATGAGCGCGCGCCCGGCGGCGTCCACGTCGCGAGGCGAGGCGTAGAGCGCCGCCCGGAAGAGCGCGACGCGGAGCGCGGCGGTGAGGTCGCCGCCGAGCTCCGAGCTCTTCCGGCCCGAGAGCACCGCCAGGGAGGCGGACACGAGCGTGGCGCCGAGCGCTGCGAGGACCAGGGCCGCCGGCGGTGCGCCGGCGAGCAGCCGGGCGAGCGCGCCGCCGATGCCGCCCGAGGGCGGCGCCTCGCGCCCGGAGACGGCGCCGAGGGCCACGCCGGCGATCGCCGGGAGCAGGCCGGACAGCGCGCCCGCGAGCGACGACAGCGCCACGACGAGGGCGAGGCGCGCGGCGGCCCTGGAAGAGGCGCCTCGCAGGCCTCCCGATGACGACGACATGGGCGACACGCTCCCCTCGCGCAGCGAGCGAAGACCGATCCGCAGGATCGCGAGGAGCGCGCGCATCGACGTGCGATGCCACGGTACACTGCCGACGCCGTTGCGCGCGACGCGCATTCGATCGACCCTCTCCTCGTGCGCACCGCGCTCGTGGCCCTGCTCCCGCTGCTCGCGGCCTGCGAGCGCCCGCCGCCCGCGCCGCCGGCGGGGGCCGACGCCGGGGCGCTCACCCCCTGGGCGCGCGGCGGCGCCGCGTCGCTGGACGACCGCGGCGCCCGCCTCCGGACGGACAGCGCGCCGGCGGTGGGGTCCGTCGAGCCGGATGCGCTCGAGGAGATCCTCGCCGCCGCGCGGGATGCCGCCCCCAGGCCGGCCGATGGCGTGAGCATCGCGAAGATCGGCACGAGCACCGGCCTCCCGGCGCCTTCCGCGCTCCCGCCGGAGCCGGCGCCCGCCCCCACCCCTGCCCCCCGCTCGCGCGTCGAGATCGGCGCGCCCATGGTGCAGGCCAACATGTCGAGCCCGGCGATCGAGAAGGCGGCGCGGGCGCAGCTCTACTGGGACCTCGTGCAGCGCTGCCGCGGCCCGGGCGGGAGCCTGCTGCCGCCTGACGCCATCCGGGTGGAGTTCAACGTCGACGCCGAGGGCTATATCGTGGTGCCGACGATCATCGGGAGTGCGCCCGACCCCCGCTACGACGAGGCGGCCACCTGCATGCGGCGGGAGCTGTCGGGCGCAGCGTTCCGCGCGCCGGCAGGCGCCCGCGGGCTCCCAACCCGGGTCGACGCCACCGTGCCTTCGGTCGACTGAGCCGGAGCGGATCCGGCGGGCGTGCTGGCTGCTAACTCAGCGGACCCGGCGGGCGTGCTGGCTGCCAACTCCGGGCTCCCCGCCCGCAGACCGCCGACCCGGGCTCGGGGCTACCCCCCGGGGCTACCCACCCGGGTTGGGTCGTCCATCGGGGCTACCCACCCGGGTTGGGTCGTCCATGGCTACCCACCCGGGTTGGGTCATCCGGGCTGGGTCATCCGGGCTGCCCACCCAGGTTGGGTAGGTTGGGTCGGGGCTACCCACCCAGGTTGGGTCAACCGGGGTCAACCGCCGACCGCTGAAAGCGGAAAGCGACTGCTGAAAGCGTAAAGATAACCCGGGTCGGTGCGCCCAACCTGGACGCCCGCCCAACCTGGACGCCCAACCCGGGTCTCGCCCTCCCTCAACCCGGGTCGGGTCAACCCGGGTCGGGTCAACCGGGGTCGGGTCAACCGGGGTTTGGGTCGCCTCAGTCGAGGCGTGAGACCCCGAGCGATCGCATGAGCGCCCGTTTCTTGTCCTGGTGCTCCTGCATCCGGCGGAGGACGTCGACCACGAACGCGACCGTCGCGACGATGTTCTCGCCCTGGTTGAGCATCACGCACTCCGCGCGCGAGCTCATCGCCGCGTCCGTCACCTCCCCGCGGGTCGGCACGCCGGTCTTGTTCAGGCTCTCGAGCACCTGCGTCGCCCAGATCGCGGGGACCAGCCCGGCCTCGCAGAGCCACAGGAGCTCCTCCTGGACCTCCGCCAGCCGCATGAACCCCATCTCGACGGCCATATCGCCGCGCGCGAGCATCACCCCCACCTGCTCGCTGCGCATCGCCGTGAGCAGGAGCCTCGGAAACTGCGCGAACGCAGGTGTCGTCTCGATCTTGAGGACGATCCCGAGGTGAGCCGCCCCGCGCGCGGCGAGCTCCGCCTGGAGGCGCTCCACATCGGAAGGAGACCGAACGAACGAGAGCCCCACCATGTCCGCGTGGCGCGCGATGAAGTCGAGATCCTCGAGATCCTTCGGCGTGAGCGACGGGATCCCGAGCTCGGTGTCCGGAAAGTTCAGGCCCTTTCCAGGCTTCAGCTTCACGGAGCCCTGGCGCGCGAAATCCACCTCCACGAGCGCGGCGCCTTTGGTCACGAGCTTGACCGTGCCGCCGAGCCGCCCGTCGTCGTAGAACACCCGGTGCCCGGGCCGGAGGTCGTCGACGATCTCCGGGATGGTGCACCCGAGCGCGAGCACCTCCCCCGCGCCGGTGCTGCCCGCCGAGGGGCGCGCCCGCTTCACGTCCTTGCAGAGCCAGAGCCAGGGCCGCTCACCCCGCTCGGACAGCATGACGCGCGCCGGATCCCCGTCGATCTTGCTCACGCGCGGGTTGGGCCCGGCGATGTCGCAGAGGACCTTGCACCGCACCCCGGTCTCCCGTCCCGCCTCCCGGAGCCGCTCGATGAGCCCGGCCCACGCGCCCGCGTCCTCCTTCGCGCAGTTGATCCGCGCGACGTCCATCCCTCCCTCGAGCAGCCGCTTCAGCTCCCCCTTCCGCGCGTCCCCGGGCAGCGTCACCATCACCCGCGTCGTTCGCCCCTGGCGCCCCTCCCCGAGCAGCGCCCGCGCGTGCTCCTCGAGCAGCGCGCCCCCCGACGCGAACGTGGTGGGCGACTCGCCGGGCGGCCGCACCTCGGGGCGCCGCGCGAGCGCGTCGAGCGCGCCGCGCACGGCGTCGAGGGAAGCCAGCGCACAGCGCTCCAGGCGCCCCAGCGAGCTCAGCCCGAGCGAGGCGAGCTGCCGTTGCAGGTCGCGGATGTCCTGCTGCCGGACAGCGAGGTAATGCAGCAGGTTCGTCGCTCCCGCCCGGTGCTTCGGGTGCACCGCATCGACGAGGTGCCGGTTTCGCAGCTCGTGCTCGATGGCGCTCGCCCGCAGCGCCTCGACGGCGGCGAGGGCGCGCTCGACAACCTGCAGGTCGGGATAAACCATGGCGCGATCTCCTCCGGGCTCCGGCGCGCGGCCCCTCGCGTCCGCTGCAGCGCGCCGCGCGCCGATGAGTCGAGTCCAGCACCGCGCGCAAGGCCAGTCCAGCGCCCCACGCCGGAAGAGCGCCGGCGACGACAGGACGTCTCCGTTCCTCCACAGCAGCGTCATCGAGCGCCGCCATGCCGAGGCGACGCGACGGTAAGGGCAGCCTCGGGCGCTACTACGCCGGCGCGCGGTACCGCGCCACGACGACCGTGATGTCGTCGTCCGGGCTCGGGCACCACCCCTCGACCTCCCTCAGGATCCTGTCGCGGATCGCCTCGACCGGCGCGGCCTGCACGGCCTCGATGGCGGTGCAGAGCCGCTCCAGCCCGAACTGCTCGCGGTGCGCGTTGCGCGACTCCGTCACCCCGTCGCTGTAGAGCACGAGGACGTCCCCGTCCTCCAGGACGAACTGGGCGTCCCGTGTCACCTCGTCGATGACGGGCAACACGCCGATCCAGACGCCCGAGCTCGGGATGCACACGCACCGCCGCGTGCGCGCCGAGCACACGATGATGTCGTCGTGCGCCCCGGCGAACGTCACCCGCCCGCCCCGCTCGTACCGGAGCAGGAGCAGCGTCGCGTGCTCGTCACGCTTCAGGCGGCTGCGCACGTTCTTGTAGAGCGCCTTGTTGAGCGCCGCGAGCAGCTCGCTCGGGCTCGCGCCCGGGTCCCTGCTCGTCAGCGCCGACACCATGCTCTGGATCATCAGCATCACGAGCCCCGCAGCGAGCCCGTGCCCCGCGACGTCGCCGATCCCGAGCCACCCCCCCTCGGGCGTCGCGATGACGTCGTAGTAGTCGCCGCCCACCTCGGCCGCCGGCGTCATGGCCGCGGAGAGCTCCAGCCCCTCGATGTGCAGCTGCTCCGGCACCAGCGTCGTCTGGAGGCGCGCCGCGAGCGCCGTCTCCTGCCGCTCGCTCTCCTGCTCCAGCCGCTCGCGCAGCTCCACCTGACGCACCATCTCCCGGTGCAGCGCCACCGTCTTCACCGCGGAGCCGATCTGGAGCCGCAGCGCGTCGTAGACCATCTCGTTCATGCCGCTGTTCAGCGCCATCACCCCGAAATACTCGGTGTCACCGAACGTGAGCGGCATCACGACGACGCTCGTGCGCTCGCTCGAGCTCAGGAACCCGGGAGGGGCCAGGGAGCGCGACGGGAAGCTCTCGGTCGGCGGCGTCACCGCGCGGCCGTCCTCCATCAGGAACAGCGTCTTCAGGGTGGCTCGCTGGGCGTCGTCGTAGAGCGAGACGGCGGCGCGCGTGAAGTGCAGCCTGGGCATCTCCGAGGCCAGCATGCGCTGGAAGAGGGGCAAGCTCAGGCACGTCGAGAACCACCGCCCGCTCCAGCTCAGGTCGATCGAGGCGACCTCGACGTCGAGGCGCTGCCGCCCCTCGACGCGCACGGACGCGCTCCCGATGAGGACGCGGCACGCATGCCACAGCTGCTCCAGGGCCTCGTTCACGGCGGCATCGCCCCCCTCCTCGACCGGCCGCCGGAGCCGCGCGCGCAGGAGCGTCACCACGCCCTGGAACAGATCGAGGAACACCCCCTCGCGCCCGGCCGTGTCGAGGACGCGCTCCAGCACGTGCAGGAAGCACCCCTCGTGGCCCTCGAGCTCCTCTTCAAGCGCCGACAGGAGCCCGCCGGCCCAGCCGCCGAGCGACGCGGCCGGGATACCCACGGCCTGCTCGAGCGCCCGCTCCAGCTCGTCGCGCCGGCCGCCGAGCGACATCGCCCCGAGGCGCGGCGGGTTCGTGAGCGGCCGCATCGCGATCGCCTGGTACGCGCAGCCGCAGGACTCGCGCCGCGTGAGCTCGATCTGCTGCATGCTCCGATCCGGGACGGCCTCGCCGTCGAGCATGCGCAGGACCGTCTCGAGCGCGATCTCCCCGAGCCGCTTGATCGGCTGGCGGACCGTCGTCAAGGACGGCTTCGCGTAGCGCGCCACGCCCACGTCGTCGAAGCCGCACACCAGGATGTCCCTCGGCACGTGGAGGCCCCGCGCCTTCAAGAGCTCGATCGCGCCGAGGGCCATGTTGTCGTTCGCCGCGACCACGGCGTCGATCTCGACCCCGCGGTCCAGGATCTCGGCCATCGCGGTGCGGCCCGTGTCGATCGTGAACTGGCCGCTCGCGACGAGGCGCTCGTCGTACGGGATCGCCCGCGCGACGAGCGCCTTGCGGAACGCATCGGCGCGGATCCTCGCCTCCCCGTTGTTGACCGGCCCGCCGATGTACGCGACGCGCCGGCACGCGTGATCGTCGAGCAGGTGGCCGGCCGCCATCTCGATCCCGAGGCCGTTGTCCACGAGGATGCTCGGGATGCCCTCCAGCGGGATCCCGATGCTGCACAGGGGCATCGGCGCGTAGTCCTGGCAGAAGCGCTGCACCCCCTCGGCGCCGACGAAATTGCAGAGCGTCGCCGACGCGACCACGATGCCGTCGACCGCCTCCGCGCTGACGAGGCGGTAGATGCTGTTCTGGGCGGCCTCGGAGGGACCGTGGGCGGAGAGCGTCTCCCCGACGGCGATCACGAGGTTGACGTCGTGCGCCTCGGCGGCGCGCTCGACCCCGATCCGCACCGCGGATTGGTACTCGCCGCGCACATAGTCCATCACGAGGGCGATCGTCCGGCGCTTCTTCATCTTGTCCTGCGGCTCTCCGGTCAGGTGTCCTCGATCGAGACCAGCTCCGGAGACATGCGCTCGAGCGCCGCCAGGCTCCGTCTTTGCCATCCTAGCCGCGCGTCCGTGCGGAACTGCACCTTGCACTTCAGCCCCTGGCCCGCGAGCCCGCAGATGAAGCTGATGAACGCCTTCAGGCAGCTCGAGTTGAGAAAGTAAAGAGCCCTTATATCGAACTGCACCACGCTGATGGAGAGGCGCATGACCTCTCCCTGGAGGGCCTTGAGGCAAAGGCCGAGCGGCGCCGCCGCCGCCATGTCGCCCGTGCCGGTGAGCTTGACGCCGAGGGTGTCGTCCCTCAGGGTCGGCTCGATCCCGAAGCTGTCCGTGACGACAGGCTCAACCCTTAAACCGCTCATCTCCCCTCCATCCCGCAACCGGCGCCTGCGCGATGATCGTCAGCCTGCTCCCCTCGATCGTGTAGTCCACGTCGAGCCCGCCCTCCGCGCGCACCCGCGCGAGGCCGAGCCCGGATACCCCTTCTACCATCGCCGTCTCACAGATGAGTTCGTCATAGTGCTTCACAGGATCGCTCGCCGACCTCAGCGCGGAGAGCCGCCGCTCCACCTCGCGCAGCCGCTCCGGCGACGCCTCGTTCCGCGCGCGGATCACGAGGACCCGCGCGCCCTCGCCCTCCTCCAGCGCGAGCTCGATGCTGACCTCCGGGCCGGACGAGTACTTGATGAGGTTCTCGACGAGCTCGTGCGCGGCCATGTAGAACCGCGAGCTCGCACTCTCATCGTCCAGCACCATCCCACAGAAGCTGGACACCAGCCGTAACACCGCGCTAGCCATCCGTTCACTCGGGAAAAACGTGATGCACAAGAACGGTGAAGCGTCCTGGCTCAGTCCGGAAGCTAACACGGTTCACGCAGCGTACGTAATTCTTGCACGGGATCCAATCCCCGTTGGTCGGCCGTGTGCCCATGTAGGCGAGCGAACGATCGCGAGCGCCCCGGCGCGCTGTTCACGGCGTCCGTCTCGACCGCGCGCTCGCCGCTTCGCCGGGCGCGCCGGCCGCGCCTCGACCGATGCGTCAGGGCTGCCGGGGGGCGCGGTACCTCGCCACGACGACCGTGATGTCGTCGTCGGGGCTCGGGCACCACCCCTCGACCTCCTTCAGGATCCGGTCACGAATGACCACGACGGATTCGGTCTGGACGGCCTCGATGGTGGTGCAGAGCCGCTCGAGGCCGAACTGCTCATGGTGGGCGTCGCGCGCCTCGGTCACTCCATCGCTGTAGAGCACGAGGACGTCGCCGTCCTCCAGGACGAACTCGGCGTCTCGCGTCATCTCGTGGATGGATGGAAGCGCGCCGATCCAGACCCCCGAGCTCGGGATGCACACGCAGCGGCGCGTCTTCGCGCGGCACACGAGGATGTCGTCGTGCGCCCCGGCGAACGTCACCCGCCCGCTCCGCTCGTACCGGAGCAGGAGCAGCGTCGCGTGCTCGTCCCGCTTCAGGCGGCCGCGGACGTTCTCGTACAGCGCCGCGTTGATGGCCGAGATCACCCTGGCTGGGCTCGCCCTCGGGTCCCTGCGCGTCAGCGCCGAGACCATGCTCTGGATCATCAGCATCACGAGCCCCGCCGCGAGCCCGTGCCCCGCCACGTCGCCGATCCCGAGCCAGCCGCCGTCGGCGGTCGCAAGCACGTCGTAGTAGTCGCCGCCCACCTCGGCGGCCGGCTTCATGACGGCGCAGAGCGAGAGCCCCGCGACCGACAGCCGCTCCGGGACCAGCGTCGTCTGGATGCGCGCCGCGACGACGCTCTCCTGGCGGACCCTCTCCTGCTCCAGCCGCTCGCGCGCCTCCACCTGACGGACCATTTCCCGGTGCAGCGCCGCGGCCTTGGTCGCGGAGCCGATCTGGAGGCGGAGCGCGTCGTAGATCAGCTCGTGCGCGCCGCTGCTGAACACCGCGACACCAAACTTCTCCTCGTCGCCGAACGCGACGGGGAGCGCGATCATCGTCGTGCGCTCCCGGCCTCCCAGGAACCCGTCGGGCGCGAAGCGCCGCGCCGGGAAGCTCGCCGCCGGCGGGTCCACCTCGCGGCCGTCCTCCATCAGGAAGAGCGACCTCATGACACCTCGTTGCGCCTCGGGAGCGTCGTCATAAAGCGACACCGCGGCCCGCGATATCCCGAGGACCGGCAGCTCCGACGCGAGCACGCGCTTCAGGCCGGGCAGGCTCAGGCACGTCGAGAAGCTCCGCGCGCTCCAGCTGAGGTACGTCGCCGCGAGCTCCACGGTCAGCCGCCGCTCCCCCTCGACGCGCATCGACGCGCTCGAAATGACCATGCGCGACACGTGCCAGAGCCGCTCGAGGGCATCGTAGAGAGCGACGCCCCCGCCGCCCGACGGCGGCCGGCCGAGCCGCTCCCGGAGCACGTCGATCATGCCCTGGAAGTGATCGAGGATCGCGCCCGCGCGCCCCGCCGCGTCGAGGAGCGCCTCGAGCGCGTGCCGGAAGCGGCCCTCCCGCCCCGCGAGCTCGTCCTCCAGCGCCGACAGGAGCTCGCCAGGCCAGCCATCGAGCGAGCCAGTCGGGATGGCCACGCTCCTCCTGAGCGCGGTCTCCAGCGACTCCCGCCGCGCCGCGACCAGGGACGCCCCGTCGCGCGGCGTCGAGGCCGACGGCGCGAGCGAGGCGCTCGCCTGGACCCTGCAGCCGCACGACTCACGGCACGTGAGCTCGACGTCGAGGAGCGCCACGTCCTCTACGACCTCGCCGTCGAGCATGCGCATCATCGTGTCCATCGCCTGGGCCCCGAGCCGCTTCATGGGCTGGCGAACGGTGGTGAGCGACGGCTTGGAGAAGCGCGCGATGAAGGCGTCGTCGAAGCCGGACACGAGGATGTCCTGCGGGACGCGGAGCCCCCGCTCCGCGAGCAGCTCGATCACGCCGAGGGCCATCTTGTCGTTGGCGGCGACCACGGCGTCGACCTCGACCCCGCGGTCCAGGATGTCGCGTACCGCGACGCGGCCGCTGTCGATCGTGAACGCGCCCACCGCGAAGAGGCGCTCGTCGAGCGGGAGGCCGCGCGCCGCGAGCGCCCCCCAGTAGGCGTCGGCGCGCGCCTTGGCCTCCTCGTTGTTGGCCGGTCCGCCGACGTACGCGACGTTCCGGCGCCCGTGGACGTCGATCATGTGCCCGACCGAGAGCTCGATCCCGAGACCGTTGTTCACGATGAGGCTCGGGATACCATCGATCGCCATCCCGATGCTGAAGACGGGCAGCGGCGCGTAAGCCCGGAAGAACTCGCGCATGCCCTCGATGCCGATGTGATGGCAGAGGGTCGCCGACGCGACGATGATGCCGTCGACCGTCTCCGGGCCGATGAGCTGATAAACGCTGTTCTGGGCCGCCCCCCCCTCGCCGGGCAGCGCGAGCGTCTCTCCGAAGGCGATCACGAGATTGACGTCGTGGGCCTCCGCGGCGCGCTCGATGCCGAAGCGCACCTCGGACTGGTAGTCTCCCCCGACGTAGTCCATCAGGAAGGCGATCGTCCGGCGCTTCTCGCTCATCTCCCGCGGCTCTCGCGTCAGGTATCGGCGATGGAGACCAGCTCCGGAGACATGCGCTCGATGGCCGTCAGGCTCCGCCGTTGCCAGCCCAGCCTCGCGTCGGTGAGGAACTCCACCTTGCACTTCGGCCCCTGGCTCGCGAGGCCGGCGATGAAGCTGATGAACGCTTTCAGGCAGCTCGAGTTCAGGAAGTAAAGGGCCCTCACGTCGAACTCGATGGCGCTCACGCGGAGGCGCGCCGCCTCGGCGTGGAGGTCCTTGAGGAGCAAACCGAGCGGCGCGACCGCCGCCATGTCGCCCGTGCCGGTGAGCTTGACGATGAGGGTGTCCTCCCTCAGGGCCGGCTCGATCCCGAAGCTGTCCGTGACGACGGGCTCAACCCTTAAGCTGCTCATCGACCCTCCACCTCCCCACCGGCGCGTGCGCGATGATCGTCAGCTCGTTGCCCTCGATCGTATAGTCCACGTCGAGCCCGCCCTCCGCGCGCACCCGCGCGAGGCCGAGCCCCGACACCCCTTCTACCATCGCCGTCTCACAGATGAGTTCGTCATAGTGCTTCACAGGATCGCTCGCCGCCTTCAGCTCGAAGAGCCGCCTCTCCACCTCGCGCAGCCGCTCCGGCGACGCCTCGTTCCGCGCGGAGATCTTCATGACCCAGGAACTCTCGCGCTCCTCCAGCGCGAGCTCGAGGCTGACCTTGGGGCCCGAGGAGTACTTGATGATGTTCTCGGCGAGCTCGTGCGCGGCCATGTAGAACCGCGAGCTCACGTTGGCGTCGTCCAGCACCATGCTGCAGAAGCTGGACACCAGCCGAAGCACGCTGTTGGCCATACGCTCGCTCGGGTGGAACGAGATGCATAGAAACAGTGACCCGTTCGGACTCGGTTCGGACACTGACACGATTGGCGCAGCGTACGTGGTTCTCAACCCGGATCCAATCCCTTCTGCTGACACCGACGATAGCGCTCATGTAGGAAAGCGGGCGGCCTCGGGCCACAGTTGCCACAGTTACAGTTATCGAGGCGCGCTGTACCTCGCCACGACCACCGTGATGTCGTCATCGGGGCTCGGGCACCAGCCCTCGACCTCGCCGAGGATCCGGTCCCGGATCGCCTCGGCGGGCGCGCTCTGGGAGGACTCGATGGTGGAGCACAGCCGCTCGAGGCCGAACTGCTCGTGGTGCGCGTTGCGCGCCTCCGTCACGCCGTCGCTGTAGAGCACGAGGACGTCCCCGTCCTCCAGGACGAACTCGGCGTCTCGCGTCATCGCGTCAATGGCGGGCAGCGCGCCGATCCAGACGCCCGAGCTCGGGATGCACACGCAGCGGCGGGTGCGCGCGCGGCACACGATGATGTCGTCGTGCGCCCCCGCGAACGTCACCCGCCCGCTCCGCTCGTACCGCAAGAGGAGCAGCGTCGCGTGCTCGTCCCGCTTCAACCGACTGCGGACGTTCTCGTACACCGCCCCATTCACCGCAGAGAGGATGTCCCCGGGGCTGGCGCGCGGGTCGTTGCGCGTCAGGGCCGAGATCATGCTCTGGATCATCAGCATCACGAGCCCCGCCGCGAGCCCGTGCCCCGCGACGTCGCCGATCCCGAGCCAACCGCCCTCGTCCGTCGCGAGCACGTCGTAGTAATCGCCGCCGACCTCCGCGGCCGGCTTCATGACGGCGGAGAGCTCGAGGCCTTCGACCGAGAGCTGCGTCGGCACCAGCGTCGTCTGGATGCGCGCCGCGACGACGCTCTCCTGGCGGACCTTCTCCTGCTCCAGCCGCTCGCGCAGCTCCACCTGCCGCACGACCTCCCAGTGCAGCGCCGCGGCCTTGACCGCCGAGCCGATCTGGAGGCGGAGGGCGTCATAGACCATCTCGTTCGCGCCGCTGTTGAGCACCGCGACACCGAACTTCTCCTCGTCGCCGAACGCGACGGGGAGCGCGATCATGCTCGTGCGCTCCCGGCCTCCCAGGAACCCTTCGGGCGCGAGGCGGCGCGCCGGGAAGCTCTCCGCCGGCGGCTCCAGCTCGCGCCCGTCCTCCATCAGGAAGAGCGCCTTCATGGTGGTGCGCTGCGGGTCGTGCGCGGTGTCATAGAGCGACACCGCGACCCGCGAGAACTGCATCCGCGGCAGCTCCGACGCCATCATGCGCCGCAGGATGGGCAGGCTCAGGCAGGTCGAGAAGCTCCGCGCGCTCCAGCTCAGGTAGAGCGACGCGAGCTCCACGTTGAGCCGCTGCTGCCCCTCGGCGCGCACGGACGCGCTCCCGATGACGATGCGCGAGGCGTGCCAGATCCGCTCGAGCGCCTCGTCGAGGACCGCATCCCGAAGGGCCCCGTGGCCCCGGCGGAACTGCTCGCGGAGGAGCGTGATCATGCCCTGGAAGTGCTCGAGGATCGCGCCCTCGCGCCCCGCCGCGTCGAGGAGCGACTCGACCGCGCGCAGGAAGCGGCCCTCGGTCCCCTCGAGCTCCTCCTCCAGCGCCGACAGGAGCAGGCCGGCCCAGCCGTCGAGCGATCCGGCGGGGATCGCGACGCTCTTCTCGAGCAGGCGCTCCAGATCGTCCCGCTGGCCAGCGGACGGGAGCGGCGCGCTCCACGCCTTGCTCGGGGGCGCGCCCGCGGGCTCCACCTGGTACCCGCAGCCGCAGGACTCGCGCAGCGTGAGGTCGACCGGGAACAGGTTGTACTCGGGGACCGGCTCGCCCTCGATCATGCGCACGATCATGTCCACGGCGCGCGCGCCGATGCGCTTGATGGGCTGGCGGATGGTGGACAGCGACGGCTTCGCGAAGCGCGCGATGACGGCGTCGTCGAAGCCGCACACGGGGAGGTCCTTCGGGACGCTCAGGCCGTGCGCCTTGAGCTCCTCGATGGCCCCGAGCGCCATGTTGTCGTTGGCGGCGACCACGGCGTCGAACGCGACCCCGCGCCCGATGATCTCTCGCATCGCGGCGCGCCCGGTGTCGATCGTGAAGCTGCCGAACGCGACGAGGCGCTCGTCGACGCGGAGCGAGCGGTCCGCGAGCGCCCGCCGGTAGGCGTCGGCGCGGACCTCCGCCTCCTCGTTGCTCGGCGGCCCGCCGATGTACGCGACGCGCTGGCACCCGTGGTCTTCGACGATGTGTCCGACCGAGAGATCGAGCCCGAGGCCGTTGTCGACCACGAGGCTCGGGATGCCGTCGATCGCCATCCCGAGGCTGCAGATCGGCAGCGGCGCGTAGGACCGGCAGAACCGCTTCATCCCCTCGATGCCGACGTGGTGGCAGAGCGTCGTCGAGGCGACGATGATGCCGTCGACCGTCTCCGCGCCGATGAGGTGATAGATGCTGTTCTGGGCCGTGCTGGCCGCCCCGGGGAGGGCGAGCGTCTCGCCGAAGGCGATGACGAGGTTGACGTCGTGCGCCTCGGCGGCACGCTCGACGCCGAAACGCACCTCGGACTGGTACTCACCTCGTACGTAGTCCATCAGGAGGGCGATCGTCCGGCGTCTCTTGCTCATCCCTGCGGCTCCTGCTCAAGCGTCGGCGATGGAGACCAGCTCGGGGGACATGCGCTCCAGCGCCGTCAAGCTCCGCCGTTGCCACCCAAGCCTGGCGTCCGTGACGAACTGTATCTTGCATTTCAGCCCCTGCGCGGCTAGACCGCAAATGAAGCTGATGAACGCCTTCAGGCAGCTTGAGTTGAGAAAGTAAAGAGACCTTACGTCGAACTCCACGGCACTCACGGAGAGGCGCACCACCTCCGCCTGGAGGGCCTTGCAATAGGAGCCGAGCGGGGCGGCCGCCGCCATGTCGCCCGTGCCGGTGAGCTTGACGCTGAGGGTGTCCTCCCTCAGGGTCGGCTCGATCCCGAAGCTGTCCGTGACGACGGACTCAACCCTTAAGCTGCTCATCTCCCCTCCATCTCCCAACCGGCGCGTGCGCGATGATCGTCAGCTCGTTCCCCTCGATCTTGTAGTCCACGTCGAGCCCGCCCTCCGCGCGCACCCGCGCGAGGCCGAGCCCCGACACCCCTTCTACCATCGCCGTCTCATGGATAAGCTCGTCGTAGTGCTTCACCGGATCGCTCGTCGTCTTCAGCTCGAGCAGGCGCCTCTCCACCTCCCGTAGGCGTTCGAGAGAGGCCTCGTTTCGCGCGCGGATCTTCAGGATACAGGAGCTCTCGGTCTCCTCCAGCGCGAGCTCCAGGCTGACCCTGGGGCCCGTCGAATACTTGGTGATGTTCTCGGCGAGCTCGTGCGCGGCCATGTAGAACCGCGAGCTCACATTCGCGTCGTCCAGGATCATCCCGCAGAAACTGGACACGAGCCGCAGCACCGCGGTCGCCATGCGGTCGCTCGGGAAGAACGTGATGCACAGGAACAGTGATGCATTCAGGTTCGGTTCGGACGCGGGCACGATTGCCACAGCCTACGTCGTTCCCGCAGCGGAGCCAACGCCTTCTGCTCTCGCGCGAGCGCGCGGGTGAGGGCAGACCCTACAATACGGAGCGACGGCGGGCTTTGGCTTTGACCTGGCGCGTCGGCCGCGGCCTCACGGCCGCGCTCTTCACTGGGCGCGCGGCCTCACGGCCGCGCTCTTCACTGGGCGCGCGGCCTCACGGCCGCGCTCTTCACTGGGCGCGCGGCCTCACGGCCGCGCGACGAGCCGCTTGCCCTGGGCCCTCAGGTTCGACACCGCTTCTCCCACGCGCTGGGCGAGCGGCAGCCCCCGGGGCACCACGAGGCCGGTCGCCCCGCCCACGCGGCCGAAGGACCATGAGAGCACCGAGCCGTCGGCGTCCCACGGCGCGAGCCGCTCGCGGCCGTCGGACGGCATGGCGCCGACGATCTCGTGCCGCTCCAGGTCGAGCGCCGCGATCCGGTCCGCCGACGAGAGCAGCAACGTCTTGCCGTCGGGCGCGGCGGCGATGTCCTCCCACTCCGCCCCGCTCACGCCCTCGAGCACCCGCTCCGTGAGGCCGGCGCGGCGGATCACGACGACGCCCGTCGCGTCCGCGAAGGCCGCGTCTCCCGGCAGCGGGCCGTCCGCGATCGCGGTCGCGCGCGGCGTGGCGTACCCGAGGACCCGCACCTCGCCCCGCGCCTCGTCGATGCGCGCCAGCGCGCCCGAGCTGAACGCGAGCCATAGCCCGGGGCCGACGTCGCCGCGCGCGGCGCTCGGGCGCGCCTCGTAGACATAGCCGTCGGTCACCGCGATCGTGCGGGACGACAGGTCGCGGAGCGACGTCGCGACGACGTTTCCGTCGAGCTCCTGCGTGAACAGCGTCCGGCAGGCGGCGTCGACGCCGAGCACGAGCGCCGGCGCCCTCGGCACCACCTCCACCGTCGCGCCGGTCGTCGCGTCGAACAGCGTCCACACCCCCTCGTCCCGCCGGTACGCCATGAGCCGGCCGTCGTCGCAGGCGCGCAGCAGGTGGCCCCGCCGCGCGGCCGTGCGGCGCCGCGAGCCCTCGTCGTACAGGCGCACCTCGCCGCCGATCTCGAAGGCGACCACGCCCCCGCGCCGCAGCGCGGCCGCGGCCGAGGCGGCCGCGCCGCGCACCTCGGGGCTCCCCTCCGGGTCGAGCCCCTCGAACCCGAGGAGGCGCTCCGCGGCGGGCGCGCCCGGGCTGAACAGGACGAGGTCGCGCGTGAGCACGCGCCGGTCCGGCAGCCGCCACCCGCCGAGGAGCGCGTGCGGACCGACGTCGCGCTCGGCGATATCGGCCATCTCGCCGCGCGCGCGCAGCGGCCGCGGCGCGCCCTTGCCCGGGGACGCCTCGCACGGCGAGCCCTCGGGCGGCGGATCGCCCGCGGCGCGACCGCCCTTCCGGAGGTAGTGCCAGGCGCTGCCGCCGCTGCCGCACACGCCCAGATCGAGCCCGCCCGCGTCCCAGCGCGCCGACGCGGGCGCCGCATCCGTGTCGAGCTCGAAGAGCGGCGCCTCGGGCCGGTCGAGGGCGTAGATCGACGTCCTGCTCTGCTGCACGAGCGCGATCACGGGATCGCGCGGGCTGAAGCGGCCGAGCACGGCGGGCGCGCCCAGGGTGATCTCGGCGCCCGCGCCGCCGCCGGGCCCCCAGAGCAGCGCCCTGCGCCCGAGCACCGCCGCCACGCGCGCGCCGTCGGGCGAGACGCCGAGCACGTTGCCGCGGAACGGGTGCCGATCGACCGCCTCGGCGCCGCCGCCGCGCCGCATGTCCCAGCGCGCGATCCCGCCGTCGGTCGAGCAAGCGAGGACGGGCGCCGCCTCGGCCGCGTGGACGGCGCTGCTGCAGCGCACCGGCGCGACCGCGGCCAGCGCGACGGTGCCGCCCTCCCGCAGCCGGAAGACGCGGACCTCGCCGGTGACCGAGCGCGTCGCGAGCGCCGTGTCGAACGCGAACGGCACGCGCTCCACGTGCGGGGCGTCGTGCGGCCGCAGCGCGAGGACGCGCGGCGATTTGGCGCGCTCGATGCTCTCCGGGTCGGCGTCGAGCGCCACGTCGTCGATGACCTCCGGGTCGGGCGGGCGCAGGTCGGCGACGAGCAGCGAGCCCCCGGGGCCGCCGGCGATGACCCACCGATCGTCCCACGGCAGCGCCGGCCCCACCACGGCGTCGACGGTCAGGAAGCGCGCGCGCGGCAGCCCCACCGCGGCCGACGCGAGATCGAGCGGCAGCGCCGCGTCATCCGCGCGCCGCGCGAGGGCCGCGGCGATCCACGCGGCGCGGTGGTACGGGTCCTCCGTGCGGCGCGCCTTGCCGATGAGCTCGGCGAGCTCGGCGCGCTCCTCGGCCTCGCGCGCCTTGGCCTCGGTCTGCGCCTGGCGCGCCGCGGTCCACCGCTCGGCCATGAACGCCGAGGCGACGGTGAGCCCGAGCGCCAGGGCCGCGCCGATCTTCTTGGCGCGCTGGGCGCGGGCGCGCCGGAGGCTCTCGCGCACGAGCGCCTGCTCGCGCCGCGGCAGCCGCGAAGCGAAGGCCGCGCTCTTGCTCACCTGCTCGAGCAGGTCGCGGCGGAGGAGGAGATCGGGGCTCTCGCCGGAGCGATCCCACACGTCGGCGGCCTCGCGGAGCCGCTCGAGCAGGATGAGCCGCTCCATGTGCAGCGCGCGGGTGGCGGCGGCGTGCGGCCAGCTCGAGACGAGCGACTCGTGGGCGAGCTCCACGGACCTGTCGCGGCGGACGAGGAGCCGCGCGCGCTCGAGGGCGCCGAGGACGCGGTCGACATCGTCGGGCGGCGCGGCGACGGCCTCGGCGAGCTCTGCCTCGACCCAGCGGACGCGCGACCCGTCCATCGCGCCGAGCCGGAGCAGCGCCTCGTCGGCGATCGCGCGGTCCTCCGTGGCGAGGGCGGCGAGGGCGGCGTCGGCGTGCCGCGCGAGGGCGCCGCGCACGCCGCCGAGCTCCTGCCAGGCCTCGCCGCTCAGCGCGCCGCGCCGGTCGCGCGCGCGCTCCCACCACTCCGCGAGGGCGAGCGCGATGAACGAGAGCGCCGCGCCGCCGCTCCGGAGCTCGCGCTGCGCCTCGGCCGCGACCAGGGCGAGCCCGCGCACCTCGGCGCCGGCGAGCTTCGCCGGGCCCGCGACGAGGTCCTTCACGGCGGCGGCGGCGGGCAGCCCCACGTAGCGCAGCGCGGCCCGGAGGCCCTCGCCGGCCGGGGTGGCGAGGAGGGCCGCGGTGCGGTCGTCGGCCTCGTCGAGCACGCCGATGAGCCGGAGGCCTCGCCGCGGCTCGCCGGTCGCGAGCGCGCCCACGAGGGCGGCGAGGCGCCCGTCGCCGAGGGGCGCGATGGGGTCGACGATCAGCGCGACGCCGACGGGGGACGCCATGCAGAACCTGGTGAGGGCGTCGAGGTCCGCGGCCTCGAGCTCCGGCGAGACGGCGGCGAGCGCGCGGGCGAGGGCGCCGTCGGGGTGGTCGCCCGGGGTGAGGCGCGCCTCGATCCAGTCGTCCTTCTGGTCGACGTGGCGGCGCGCGAGGTGGGGCACGAGCCCCGCGGAGGCGAGCGAGCTCTTGCCCGATCCGCGCGGCCCCTGGAGCACGACGCACGGCTCGAACTCGAGCTCGCGCCCGAGGCGCGCGGTGTCGTCGTCGCGCCCGAACAGGAGCCCCTCGTCGGTGGACGAGAGCGGCGCGAGGCCCCTGTACGGACGTTCGGGGACGCCGTGGGGCCGCTCCCAGACCTCGTCGATCAGCTGCGTCAGCTTCCCTGGCGCGACGCGCCGGTGCGCTGGATCGACGGACAGGAGCCGCTGGAGGAGCGCGACGAGGCCGCGCGGCAGCCGCGCGGGGTCGCGCTCGAGGTCGCGCATCGTGCCGCGCAGGGTCGCGGCGCGGAGCTCGGTCCACCAGGCGGAGACGCTCGCGGGGTCGGAGCAGTCGTCCGGCTCGTCGGGCACGGCGTGCGGGAGGCGCCCGGTGGCGAGCTGCGCGATGCAGACGGCGAGCGCGTAGGCGTCGGTGGCGGCGGTCGGCTCGGCCATCTCGAGCACCTCCGGCGCCATGAAGCCCGGTGTTCCGATGACGTTGCGCGCGGCGGCGGGGCTGTCCGCGCCGGCGAAGGCGCGGCGCGTGGAGGCGTAGACGTCGCGCTCGGCGAGGAAGGCCGCCGTGCCGAGGTCGCCGCCGCCGCTGTCATGGCCGCCGCCGACGGCGACGGCGGGGGCGCGGGAGACGGGGGCGCCCGCGCGCCGCGAGATGCCGAAGTCGAGGACCTTGAGGGCGCCGTCCTGGGTGAGGAACAGGTTGGCGGGCTTGAGGTCGAGGTGGACGACGCTGCGCGCGTGGATGACGTCGAGCGCGCCGGCGACGTCGCGGGCCCAGGCGACGACGCGGCGCCAGGGGATGCGGCGGCGGAAGCGGATCAGGTCGGCGAGGTTCCGGCCCTCGAGGAGCTCCATCGAGACGAACGGGGTCTTCGGCGCGCCGTGGAGGATGCCGGCGGCGTAGATGGTGACGAGCGACGGGTGGCGGAACGAGGCCAGGAGCTTGGCCTCGTCGGCCCAGTCGGCGGCGTCGGCGAAGTCCGAGACGAGCAGCTTGAGCGCGACCTCGCGGAACGGCGCGCCGTCGGGCAGGAGCTCCTCGGCGCGCCACACGTCGCCGAAGCCGCCGCGGCCGAGGCGGACGCGGAGCCGGTAGCGGCGGTCGAGCACGTCGCCGGGGGCGTGCGCGAGCCCGCCCGCGGGCATGGGCACCGGGCCCGGATCGCGGGAGGAGCTCCCCTCGTCGACGAGCGTGCGGTCCATCGCGAGACGACGGTATCACCGGCGCGGCGAGAGGTGTCGAGCGGCGCGACACCCGCCTGAACCCGGCCCTCGCGATCGCGACGTGTACCGGGGAGGCACGTCGCTCGACGGCCTTCCTCTGAATCTGTAGTTTCAGCGACACCGCATCGAACCGGTCCACCAGCGCTGTAGCGGGGAGTCGCCCCGGTTCACGACGAAAACCGTATTGGCGCCAAGTTCGCCAATTCGCTCCATTCCCGCACGGAACGCCCGGGGAGACGCCCCGAGGACGCCGCGCGAGGTCGCGAGGAGCGCTGAGCGCGCTGAGCGCCGCCAGGCTGGACTTCCATGCCTTGCCGCGTATTCTGCCGGCGGGCGGGTCTCTGTCCGGCGGGGGGACGGCGGATGCTCGAGCCGATGTGTGGGGGGCGTCACGCTCCTTTGGATGGCTGACGCGGAATACGGGGTCTTGCTGCAATGATCGATCTGTCAGGTCATACGCTGTTCGAGAGGGTATACGAAGGCTCCGAGACCGTGCTGTACCGCGGCCGCCGGAACGAGGACGGCGCGCCGGTCGCGGTCAAGATGCCTCGGTCCGAGTTCCCGACGGCCAGGGATCTCGCGCGGCTGCGGCGCGAGTTCGCCATCCTGCGGGACGCGGGCGAGGTGGCCGGCGTCGTCAGGGCGCACGCCATCGAGAAGTGCGGCAGAGGCCTCGCGCTCATCATGGAGGACCTCGGCCCCTCCTCGCTGCACGCCGTCCTGAAGGCGCGCAGGCTCGACGTGGGCACGGCGCTCCGCACCGCCATCGCGCTCGCGGGCACCCTCGACACGCTCCACGGACTCCGGATCATTCACAAGGACATCAAGCCGCACAATATCCTGATCGACGAGAAGACGCAGCGCCCGCGGCTCGTCGACTTCGGCATCGCGGCCCGCCTCTCGAGGGAGACCCCCGAGACGCTCCCGCCGGACGCGCTCGAGGGCACCTTGTCGTATATCGCCCCTGAGCAGACTGGCCGCATGAACCGGAGCGTGGATCTGCGCGCCGATCTCTACTCGTTCGGCGTCACGCTCTACGAGATGCTGACAGGGGCCCTCCCGTTCCAGGAGGGCGATCCCACCGCGCTCATTCACAGCCACATGGCGCGCATGCCGACGCCGCCGCACGAGCGCGCGCCGGGGGTGCCCCACGCGCTGTCGGACGTGATCGTGAAGCTCCTGGCCAAGATGCCGGAGGACCGATACCAGAGCGCCCGCGGGGTCAAGCTCGACCTGGAGGAGTGCCTCCGGCGGTGGGAGGCGACGGGCCGCGCCGATCCGTTCCCGCTGGGCCAGCACGACCGGCCGCTGGATCTGCGCGTTCCCCAGCGGCTCTATGGCCGGGATCACGAGGTGAACGTGCTCCTGTCCGCCTTTCAGCGGGCTCGCCGGGGCGCGGCCGGGCTGGTGCTCATCTCGGGCTACTCCGGCGTCGGCAAGACCACGCTGGTGAACGAGATCCACAAGCCCATCGCCCGTCATGGAGGGTATTTCGCGAAGGGGAAGTTCGATCCGATCAACCGGGACGTCTCGCTCGCATCGGTGGCGCAGGCGTTCCGCGAGCTCATCCGGCAGGTCCTGACGGAGTCGGCGGCGGCCGTCGAGGAGTGGAGACGCAAGCTGCTCGCCGCGGTCGGCGCGAACGGGCAGCTCCTCATCGAGCTGATCCCGGAGCTCGAGCTGATCCTCGGGCCTCAGCCGGCCGTGCCGGAGCTCGGGCCGACCGAGGCCCGGAACCGCTTCGATCTGCTGGTGCAGCGCTTCCTGCGGGTCTTCGCTGCGCCGACCCACCCGCTGACCCTCTTCCTCGACGATCTGCAGTGGGCCGATCCGGCGTCGCTCAGGATCCTCGAGCGCCTCCTCACGGACGTGGAGGGCAACCATCTCCTGATCATCGGCGCCTATCGGGACAACGAGGTGGACGCCGCCCACCCGCTGCACGCGACGCTGGGTGAGCTTCGCAAGTCGGGCGTGGCGATCGCCGAGCTCACGCTCAAGCCCCTCGACATGCCGACGGTCACACAGATCGTCGCCGACACGCTGAGCGCGTGGCCGCATGCGGTCGCGACGCTCGCGACGCTGGTCTTCGAGAAGACCGAGGGCAACCCGTTCTTCCTGGGCCAGCTCCTCGGCGAGCTCCACGACGCGGGGGCGCTGTGGTTCGACGCGCCCTCGGAGGCCTGGGCATGGGACGTGACGCGCGTCCGGGAGGCGGTCGCAGCGGACAACGTGGTCGACCTCATGCTCGACAGGCTGCACCGGCTCCCGCCGGCGACGCAGCGCGCGCTGAAGCTCGCCGCGTGCCTGGGCCACACGTTCGATCTCACCACGCTGGCGGCCGTCCACGAGAAATCGCCCGCCGCGACGGCCGCCGACCTGTGGGACGCGCTGCGCGGGGGCCTGATCGTGCCGCGTGACAGCGATTATCGCTTCTTCGACGAGAGCGCGGACACCGAGCCCTCGGCCCCCCAGGAGATCAAGGTATCGTACCGGTTCCTGCACGACCGGGTGCGCCACGCGGCCTACTCGCTGGTCGAGCCCTCGCGCAGGGAAGCGCTGCACCTGGCGATCGGCCGGCTGCTCTGGGCGCGGGCCGGCGAGACGCCGCCGGACGAGGACCTGATCGAGATCGTCCGCCACCTGAACCTGGGTGCGCGGGGCATCGCCGACGAGGCCGGGCGGCTGGCCCTGGCCCGGCTCAACCAGCGGGCGGGCAGGGCGGCCAAGATCAGGACAGCCTATCGGGCGGCCGCAGACCACTTCAGCGCGGGGATCGAGCTTCTCGGGGACGCGCGCTGGGCGCGCCACGAGGAGCTCTGCTTCGCGCTCAGCCGCGAGAACGCGGAGTGCGTGTACCTGAGCGGCGCGCCCGAGCGGGCCGAGGAGCTCTTCACGTCCCTCATGCCCCTGGCGCGGTCGAACGTGGAGCGGGCGCAGATCTACAGCCTCCGCGTGCTGCTCCACGTGACGCTGGGGAACCTCGCGGACGCGGTGCGCCTGGGCGGCGAGGGCATCGGCGTTCTCGGCTTCACGCTGCCGAGCAGCGAGGCGGAGCTGCAGGCGCGCGTCGGGGCCGAGCTTGCAGAGGTGGACGCGAACCTGGCGGGCCGGCGCATAGAAGACCTGATCGACGCGCCGGTGATGGACAACCCGGAGCAAAGGGCGCTCGTCCAGCTCATCAGCGATATGATGGGGCCGGTCTTCTGCCTGAGGCCGGAGCTTTACCCGCTGTTCGTCCTCAAGCAGGTCAACATCTCCCTGCGGTACGGCCACGCGGACGTGTCCGCCCTCGCGTACACCTCGTACGGATTCCTGCTCGCGGTCTTGCAGGGGCGGCCCGCGGACGGCCACGCGTTCGGCCGCCTCGCCATCACCTTGAGCGACAAGTTCTCGAACGCCGCTCTGGCCGCCAGGGTGAACTACGTCTTCGCCACGTATTCCCACCTGTTCCACGACGTGCGCGACGGGATTTCTCGCTTCCTGCAGGCGCGGCAAGGGCTGCTGGAATCGGGCGACTTCGCCCATCTCAGCAACGTATGGAACTGCGTGACCAGCAACATGTTCACCGCGGGCTATCCGCTCGAGGAGCTGCGCGAGGAGGTGGAGCGAGGCCTCGTCGTGTTACGGCGAACCGGGGACGTCAGCGGCACAGCCGTGATGACGCTCATGAGGCAGGCGATCGCGAGCCTGCAGGGGCGGACGCGGGCCCCGGGCAGCCTGAGCGACGACCATTTCGACGAGGACGAGTTCGTCGCGCGCCTCAAAGAGAGGGACTTGATCGCGGGCCTCTTCTTTTACGCGCTGCTCAAGCTGCAGCTTCCCTATCTGTACGGCGACTGCGAGAAGGCCGCGGCGAACGCCGCGGACGCCGAGGCCTACGGCGCCGGCATGCTCGGTTTGTATCAACCGACGAAGCTGCATTTCTACGCTTGCATGGCGTTCCTTGGGCTGCCCGCCGCGGCGTCGCCCGAAGACGCGGAGCGCCGCGCGCGGACCATCACCCGCCACAAGGAGCGGATCGCGGGCCTCGCGGCGAGCGCTCCCATGAACTTCCAGCACCTGCTGCTGCTCATCCAGGCCGAGGAGGCGCGCGTCGCCGGCGACCAGCTCGAGGCCATGGGCCTTTACGACCGGGCGATCTCCCTGGCCCGGGAGAACGAGTTTCCTCACGACGAGGCGCTCGCGAACGAGCTGTGCGCGAAGCTGCACCTCCACGAGGGCAGGACGAAGGTGGCGCGCGCGTACATGGCTGACGCGTACCTCGGCTACCGGCACTGGGGAGCGACGGCCAAGGCGGACGCGCTCGCGCGCGATCACGCCGCGCTGCTGCCCTCTTCGAGCGACAGCGTGCCGATCTCGTCCATCCCCTCGGCGACGTCGGGCCCGGCGCACGCGGGGACCATCCTCGGCCGGACGACGGTCGGCAACCTGCGGGATGCCGCCCTGATCGTGCGCGCCGTGCAGGGCATCGCCGGCGAGACGGAGCTCGAGCGGGTGATCGAACGCCTGGTGACGCTCGTGCTCGGGAACTCCGGCGCGCAGCGGGGGGCGCTCGTCCTGGAGCGGGACGGGCGGCTCTTCGTCGAGGCGACCTTCGGGGTCGAGCCCGGGACGCTCGCGCTCGGGCCGAGCGAGCCGCTCGATACGCGCCCCGATCTGCCGCACAAGGTGGCGCTGTTCGTCGCTCGCACCCGCGAGCCGCTGGTCCTCGACGACGCCAGCGCCGATGCCCGGTTCTCCGACGATCCCTGCATCCTCGGGCAGGGCACGCGATCCGTCCTGTGCCTTCCGCTGCTCCACCAGAGCCGCATGAACGGCGTCCTTTACCTGGAGAACAACGCCGCGAGCAGGGCGTTCAACGCGAGCCGCGTCGAGCTGCTCGGCCTTCTGTCGTCCCAGGCCGCGATATCCATCGAGAACGCGCTGCTCCTCTCGGGCATGCGGGAGGTGAAGGAGCAGGTCCAGAACGCCAACCGGCGGCTCGAGGCCGAGGTCGCGCAGCGCACCGAGGAGCTCCAGCGCTCCAACACGCAGCTCAGCGCGAGCAACGAGCGCCTGCAGATCGAGCTCGCGCAGCGCGAGCAGGCGGAGCGGGAGCGGGCCGCGCTGCAGCGGCAGATGTTCGAGGCGCAGCAGTCGAGGCTGGCAGAGCTCTCGACGCCGCTCATCCCGATCACCGACCGGATCATGGTGATGCCGCTCATCGGCACCATGGACGCCGCGCGGGCAGCTCAGGTGCTGGAGGTCGCGCTCGACGGCGCCCAGCGCCACCAGGCGCGCGTCGTGATCCTGGACATCACCGGGATGAAACACATCGATACCCAGATCGCGCAGACGCTCGTGGGGACCGCCAACGCGCTGCGGCTGCTCGGCACGGAGGCCGTGCTCACCGGCACGCGCGCCGAGGTCGCCCAGGCGATGGTGAGCCTGGACATCGAGCTGAAGTCCATCGTCACCATGGGCACCCTTCAGAGCGGCATCGCCTATGCGCTCCGCCGCGCCGGGCAGTCGACCGGGATCAGCGCGCCGCTGTCCTCGGGGCCAGCCCGCGCGCGCCCGCCGGCGAGGTGAGGGTCGGGCGGTCACGCTCAAAACCGATCGTGAAAGTCAGAGAGCGCCGACGGCGCTCTCGTGCACGTGCTGGCCCGGGCCTGCGGCGTACTTTCGGTCGCCTCACGCCTTGATGGCGTCGAGCTCCCCCGGGTTGCTGATGCCAGGCCCGTCGGTGACCTTGCCTGCGCCGTCGGTGGTGAACGACGGGCCGCTGCCACCGAAGCCAACCGCGACCGCATCCGAGACGCCGAAGCGATCGACCGGAGTCCAGTCGGGCGTCCCGGCGCCGAGCGCGTTGATCAACGTCGTGTAGAGCTTGTTCAGCGGGACGGTTCCGCCCGACGAGCCGGTGTTGCCGCTGTTGTTCTCGCCCTCCGTGCCGCTCGAGCAGGTGGCTTCGCTGTTGCCTGCCTCGAGCTTCCCGCCCGCGACGTTCACCGAGACGCCCTGCTTGAGGTAACCGCCCGCGCTGCCGGCGATCACGATGGGCAGGTTGTTGTTGTTGTGCGCGTTGCCGTCGGCGAGCTCGGGCAGCCACATGACCGCGGAGTTGTCGAGCATGGTGCCGCCCCCCTCCTCGATGCTGTCGAGGGTCTTGACCAGCTTGGCGTACCGACCCGCGTACCAGCGGTCGATCTCGTGGATCTGCTCGATGACGCCGCTCACGCACTGGCCGCCGACAGCGGCGCTCCCGTTCCGGTGCGAGAGCCCGTGATGATCGTGGGTGTGCGCGATGCCGTCCCACTTGAACGTCACGAAGCCCGGCCACTGGAGCACGATGGATCGGTTGTTGTCGCACATCATCGTGAGGGCGATGAGCCGGATCATCATCTCGCTGCCGAGCGTGTACACCGTCTCGCTGTTGGGGAAGCCGCCGCCGCGAGCGGGGTAGCCCGCCTGCGTGAGGGCGGCGTCCGTGACGCCGAGCGCGGTTGCTGACTCCGCGGTGCACGCAGAGGGGACGACCCGCTGCTCGGTCTCGCGGAGCAGGGAGAGCCAGTCGTCGATCTTCTTCCGATCGGCGCCGCTCATCTTGCGGGCCTTGTAGGCGTTCAGATCGCGGCTGACCAGATCGATGATGCTCTCGCCGCGAGCCACGCGATAATCCGCTTCCGTCTCGGAGCCGCTCACGAAGAGCCCGGTCAGGCTGCTGTACACCGTGCGCGCGTTGGTCACGGGCGCGTACGGCGTCTTCGGCGCCGAGTACGACACGATGCCCTTGACGTTCGTGAAGGCATTGCCGACGGAGAGCACGAGCGGGACCTTGTTGGTGCCCGGGTTGAAGCGCTGCGCGATCTCGTGGTCGAGCGAGTGCGACAGCGCCCAGTGATCCCCGGCGGGATCGAGGGGAGCGCAGGTCAGCTTGCTGCCCATGCCCTGATCGTGGGGATCGAAATATTCCGTGCCGTCCACCTTGTTGTTGAAGCCGTTCAGCGGCATCGCGAGCCCGCGCGGGAAGAGCAGCTTCGCCGCGAAGGGCGCGAGCGGGGCGAGGGTCCGGGGCTTCCCGTCCGCCTGCGTCGTCTCCAGGGACGCCGCGGTGACGCTCCCGGCCCCGTTCTCGATCGTCGGGAACCAGCGGTTCGTCAGGCAACCGTTGTTGGTGTAGAAGATCACCAGGCGGCGCGGCGACGGCACCTCCTGCGCTCGCGCGGAGCGGCCGAGCGAGTTCAAGAAGGGGACGGCGAGCGCCGCGCCACCAATTCCACGCAGGAACAGTCTTCGGTTCACGGCTCCACCTCCGCCTGCAGTGCACGAACTCGGAACGATTGACTCTGTGTGAGGTCTGCGATGAGGTCGAGCACCGTGTAGCCGCCCTGGGTGAGCTTGGCTGTCAGCTCGTCCACGGTGCAGGAGTCCTCGCTGTTCAGCTCGCGCTGGTAAGCGAACGAGACCCACTTTCGCACGTAGCACTTGTGCGCTGCCGGGGAGCTCGCGATCGCCTCGGAGAGCGCCACCGGGCCGTCGATCGCCACGAGGTCCTCGCCCACGCCGACGTCCACCCGTGTGTCGATGGGTGCGCCCGAAAACGATTCGGTCTGCTGGTAGGCGCCGACGGCGTCGTACGCCTCGAGCGCGAAGCCCGCCGGGTTGATGTACGTGTGATGGCAGAACTTGCAGGAGTCTCCCGCCGTCTGCGCGTCGACCCGAGCACGGTTGGTCGTGAGGCTCGCGTCCGTGGGCAGCGGCGTGCCCTCCACCATCGGAGGTGGCGGCGGGATGTCCGCGCAGAGGACCTCCTTCTGCAAGAACGCCCCGCGCAGGATGGGCGACGTCCGGTCGTACCCCGAGTGCGACACCAGGAAGCCCAGGCGAGTGAAGAGGCCAGAGCGCTGCGTCGGGTCGAGCTCGACCGGCACGAGCTCCGCGCCGTTGAACTCCGCAGGATCCAGGTCATAGAGCGGCGCGAGCGAAGCGTTGACGAAGCCCACCGGCGTGGTGACCAGATCCTGGAACGTCCCGGCCTGGTCGAAGACCACGTGCTCGATGAAGCGATCGGTCTCCTCCGACAGCAGCGGGATCATCGACGCTTTGAAGTCCGGGAAGGCGGCCGGATCACGCTGGATGTCCGACCAGCGCGTGCCGGGGCCCATGTGGAGGTAGAGCTCGTGGAAGGCCTTGACCATCCCGCGGCTCTTCGGATCCGCCAGCATTCGCTGCGCCTGCGCGAGGATCTGCTCCGGCGTCTGCAGCGCGCCTTCGTCTGCTGCGGCGAACAGCTCGTCGTCCGGCATGGTTCCCCAGATCAGGTACGAGAGGCGCGACGCCACCTCGTGGCTGTTCAGCACGAAGTACTCACCCTCGGGCTTCTCGCTGATCTCTGCGCGCATCAGGAAGGAGGGCGAGAGCAAGAACCCTTCGATGATCAGCTGGGCGCCGTCGTCGAACGAGCCGGTCGGCGTGAGCGCCTGGCGGCGAGCGTAGAGGGCCTGGAAGAGCCCTCTCTCCTCGTCGGTGAGCGGGCGCCGGAAGGCGCGCCGTCCCAGCGTATCGATGAGCTGGTGCGCGCACGCGGCGCCGTCGCCGGCCGGAGCGCAGGGGATGGTCTTGGCGCGCGCCCTCGGGTCTGCCATCACCGCCGCCGCGACCGTCGCTGCGGCGGTCTTGTACCCGTCCCACGCGCGCTGATCGACGCTCCCGACCCCGTCCGGCGCGAGCATCGACGACGGCTGGTTGTCGATGCCGACCAGATCGCGAATCGTGTTGTCGTATTGCGCCCTCGTCAGACGCGGCAGCGCCGACGTTCGCGGGACGCCCGGCACGCACACCGTCGGCTCGACGCCGGGGCCGCCCCCCGCCGAGCCGTCCCCTCCGGCGCCGTCTCCGCTGCCAGACCCGTTGCCAGAGCCGCTCCCAGGCCCGTCGCCAGAGCCGCTCCCAGGCCCGTCGCCAGAGCCGCTGCTCGCCTCCGGGTCATCGCCGCCTATCATCGCGGTGCAACCGCCCATGGCTGCATAACTCGCCGTGAGCAGCACAGGAACGATGAACCGTCTCGCCCACGTGTCCATAGAACTCACCTCATCCGAGGGGCTCTCACATCGAGCATCGCCCAGACATCAGGATGCCTTGTCGCGGGTCGCAGATCACGAGTTTTCTCGTATTTTCGTCTTGGCGCAAGTTTGCTTTCGCCCGGCAAATCCGCTGGTTTGCAAGGCGCCGGGGCGAGGCGCGTGAGTAGAATTTCGACTTCTCTTATGATACAGCAATTATTGCGTGAGAGTGGCATGATATTGTGAGCGCTCACATGGACATCGACGTACAGCGGACAGCGCCACGCGACCCAATGCGCTCTTCGCGCGAACCGGACCACGCCTGCGCAGGAGCGGCGGACACGCTCTCGGCGCTGCTCCGCTGAGCAACTCGAGCGGTCGCGAACCAAACCAACTTTCGGGCATCGAGGACAATGAGAAAAATTCTTCTGGCTCTGCTGTTCGTGTCGATCCCCGGCTGCGGTGATGATCCCTCCGACACCACGACGTCGACCGGCGGGGACAACAGCGGCGGAGCGGGCTCTTCCGGCAGCTCGTCGGTCTCGGGAGGGGGTGGGAGTGGATCCACCGGCACGGGTGGCCCAAGCGGCGTCGAAGACAGCAGCGCGAGCTGCCCCGAGCCGACGTTGCCTGCCGCGGCGTCTCTCCCTGTATACGAAACGCATCACGATCCGTTCACGATGCTGGATGGATCGCGCATCACGAAGAAGTCGGAATGGGCATGTCGACGCGCAGAGATCAAGGCGCAGATCGAGGAGTACGAGTCCGGACCGAAGCCCGCGGTGTCCAAGGATGACGTGACGGGGGATTTTTCGGGGAACAAGCTGACGGTCGGCGTCAACGAGGGCTCGAAGAGCGTCTCCTTCTCCATCGACATCAACCGGCCTGCCGGGGCGCCCTCCGCTCCGATTCCACTCCTCATCAGTCTCTATGGCTTTGGCAGCGTGACCCTGGACGCGAGCGTGTTCAGCCAGAACGGCGTCGCGACGGCCCTCTTCAACAACAACGACATGGGCGCCCAGGGCGGCGGCGGCACGCGTGGGACGGGGATCTTCTATGACCTCTACGGCAAGGACCACCCGGCCAGCTCGATGATCGCGTGGGCCTGGGGCATCAGCCGGATCATCGACGCGCTGGAGAAGACCCCTTCGGCCAACATCGATCCGAGGCGCATCGCCGTGACGGGTTGTTCGCGAGATGGAAAGGGGGCTCTGACGGCAGGAGCGTTCGACGAGCGCATCGTGCTGACGATCCCGCAGGAGTCGGGCGCCGGCGGCTCGGCGAGCTGGCGCGTCTCACAGGCGGCGAAGGACGCCGGGGAGAACGTGCAGACCCTCTCCCATGCGGCCGGTGAGCAGCCATGGTTCCGTGAGAGCTTCGGCTCGACCTTCGGCAACAAGGTGACGACGCTCCCCTTCGATCATCACATGGTCATGGGTCTCGTCGCTCCGCGCGCGCTCCTCGTCGTCGACAATCGAATCGATTGGCTCGGCATCGACAGCACCTTCACGGCCGGGTCCATCGCCCACGCGATCTGGGAGGGGCTAGGCGTGCCCGACAGGATGGCTTACTCACAGCTCGGCGGCCATGAGCACTGCCAGTTCCCCGCGCAGCAGAGGGCGATCCTCGAGGCGTACGTGAAGAAGTTCCTCGTCGGAGGCGGCACCGACGACACCAACCTGCTCGAGAGCGACGGGGCGAAGGCCGACCTGAGCCGGTGGATGACGTGGACGCCGCCGAACCTCCAGTGACCGCAGGGCTCACCGGTCGCGGAAGCTGAGCCAGACGGCCACCTCCGGCGCAGTGCGGACGGCGAGCTGGAACGTGGTCCGGCGCTTCCGGCGAAGTCCACCTAGCTTCCGAGATGGTCCTGGACGCCTTCCGGCCGAGCGGGCGCCTCATCCCGGGGAGCGTCGCCGCGTCTTCCGCTTCCCTCGGGCTTGCGCCAGCTCTGCCCGCAGCGCCTGCACCTCGGCCTGCAGCTTGTCGTTCGCTTCGCGCGCCTTGCTCTCGGCCTCGCGCGCCTTGCTCTCGGCCTCGCGCGCCTTGCTCTCGGCCTCGTCCGGCGTCGGCAGCAGATCGTGGCCTTCGCGGTCGCGCGCCAGCCGGAGCATCGGGCCGAGCGACTGGTCTTGCACGACGGTCCACCAGAGGCCCAGCGTCTCGCAAGCGCGCAGATCGGGGTCGCCGGACGCCCGCTCCACGAGATCGCCCTCCAGGGCGTCCCAGATGCGGATCGGTCGCTCTCGATCCTCGGGATCGAAGCGCACGACCTCCGGGATGCCCGCGGCGCGGTAGCGCTCGAGCTTCTCGTCCCAGTCGGGCTCGCCCTCGTCCGAGTCGCTCACGATCTCGACCCCGAGGTCGGGCGCCCCGTGCAGCCAGATCTTCCAGGTGCGGAAGGTCCGATGAGGCATACCCAGCCGGACGAAGGCGTCGGGGGCGAGGCGCTTCTTCGAGGTCCTCGGGTCCCAGTAGACGAACTGGTCGGAGCCGAGGGTCGCCGTGTGCGCGAGCTCGCGCTTGAGGATGAGGTACAGCGCGGTGCGGAGCTCCAGGTGGCGGTTCGTCTCGGGCACTTCTTCGGCCTCGGGGAAGTACACCGGCTCGGGCGGGCGGCTGTAGACGTGGGCTCCCATCCGGCGGCGGGGTGCGGCGGCCGGACGAGATGCAGCGGACGGGCGGGCCGTGGATTCAACGGCTGACATGGCCTGCCGTGGACGATACCACGACGGTTACCTCTGCGACATCGACAGGCCGAGGCAGCGGCTGCCAGGCGAGCCGCGCTCGTCGCGGCCCCTCAGCCGCCCGCGGCGTCCAGCATCGCGCGCAGGAGCGGCGGCGTGCGCCGCGGATCGCAGGGCGCCTTCACCGCCCGGCCCGCGACGACCGCGCTCATATGGCACGTCCCTGGCCGCGGCAGGTGATCCATCCAGTAGAGATCGAACCGGTCGTCCGGCGCGAGACGCCGCACCATCGGCTCGAGCGGCAGCATCAGCCCCTCGCGGAAGCGGGCCAGATAGACCACGTTCGACAGGCGAACAGGGGAGTTCAGCCCGATGCGCCGCCGCGTCCCGGACGCGTAAGGGCCCGTGTGATCGATGAACTCCACCGTCTGGAGATCGCCGTAGAGGTCCGGCTCCGTCTTCTCGACCGTCACCAGCGTCCACGCGCAGAGCGGCCGCTGCGCCCGCAGGAGCGCGCGCGTCATCTGCTCGAAGTCGGGCAGATCCGCGGCCGCCCGCGCCTCGGTGTAGTGGCCGTGCGCGAACTGGTTGCGCTCGGCCTGCATCAGGTTCGAGAGCGTCTCGAACGTCTGGTTGTGCGACAGCTTGACGTCGAGCACCTCCCTCGCCATCGAGCCGATCGGATCGTCGCGATCGCCGAACGCCCGCGCGGCCGTGCGCGCGAGCTCGCGCCACGCGCCGAGCGCCAGGCCGTCGCGCGTGCGCGTGCGGCCGTGGAAATCGAGCAACGCGCCCCACCCGGGAGGCGCCCCGCCCGCGCCCGGACCGCTCGCGCCCGCGCTCCCCCCGCCCGCGCCCGGCCCGCTCGCGACGCCGCTGCGCGCCGAGGTCGGGGGCGCGCTGCCGCCGCTGAAGAAGGCCGAGACGAGCACCGTCGCGATGAAGCGCCACGTGCCCTCGAGCACGTCGAACAGCATCTTCACCCGCTCGATCGCGCTCGACGCCCCGATCGCCGCCCGCACCCGCCCCGCGATGGGATAGGGCAGCCCGCCGCTCAGCGCCGAGAGCACCCCGTGCGGATCGCCGCACTCGCGCGAGATCTCCGCCGCCCGCGCGCCCGCGTCGGCGTCGTGCAGGAGCTCCCACGACAGGGTCCGCGCGTGCTCGACCCTCCCGTCCAGGATGGGCGGCCGGCCATGCCAGTCGCACTGCACCGCGCTCGCCATCACCGCCGGATCCGCCTTGCGGGGCACACACGCGGCGACCACGCCAGGCGCGAGCGGCGCGATCAGCGCGCCGGCGCCCGCGTGGGTCGCGACGACCGCCGCGAGCTCCTGCGCGAGCGCCCCGATGACGTGCGGCCCGACGCCGCCGAGCGCGCTCTGCTCCTCGATGCCGAACAGGACCGTCGCCCGGCGCCCGCTCCGCGACGCCTCGATCACCTCGAACGGCGCGGCGAAACGCGCGCTGGCCGCGCTGTCGCGGAGCTCCGCCACGGGGGTGGACGCGCCGTCCACGCCCGCCGCGCCGCGCTCGCGCTCCGCCGCGAGCGAGGCGCCCCGCTCGCGCTCCGCCGCGAGCGACGCGATCGCGTGCAGGCCGAGCTCGACCTCGCGGCCGGCGACGTCCGCCTCGCCGGCGACCGTGAAGTAACCGCACGCGAACGCCCCGAGCCCCGCGGCCTCCGCGGCCTCCAGGGCCTGCCGGGCCGCGGCGGCCGCCTCCGCGGCGCCGCCCCGCACGAGCACCACCGCCGTGCCGTCCGCGTCGCCGACCGGCCGATCCGGCCAAAGCCGGTGCACCGCGACCAGCGCGGCCGCCGCGCGCGAGGGCGCGCCCGCCTCGATCGGCCGCAGCAGGACGAGCGCGCCCTGGCCCTTCCGCGCGAGCAGCGACGCGCACTCCTGCTCCAGCCCAGCGCGCGCGAGCAGGCCCGTCGCCGGGTCCACCGCCCCGGCAGGGACCGACAGCGCGGCGTAGCGGCGGTCGAAGAACGTCGCGCGCATGCCGCCCACGCAGACGAAGGTGCCGTGCACGAGCGGCGACTCCTCCCCGCGCGCGAGGTGCCGCGCGCCGACCTGCACGGGCACGCTGCACTCCTCGCGGCGGCGCAGCCACCAGCGCACGCCGTCGTGGCGCAGCGAGGCCGCGAGCCGCGACGCCACGTCGGGGTAGACGAGCTCGTTGCGCTCGTCGCCCACGTGCTCCACGCGGCCGAGCCGCAGCGCGCCGACCGGCTCGAGCCGGAGCTCGTGGAGGTAGCCGTCGCGCCCCTCGATCCGCAGCCGATCCGGCGCGGCCACCTCGCCGCGCCACAGCGAGAACCCGGGCGCCTGCGTGAGCCAGAGCGTGGCGCCGCCCGCCGCGACCGACCGCAGCTCGGCCCCGGGCGCGCCCTCGGGGCCGCTCGCCTCGACGGGCGCGGGCGGGACGCTCTCGCCCGCCGGAAGGTCCCCGCCGCTGTCTCGTCCGCCCGTCACGCGTCCCTGTCCATGGTGATCCCGCGAGCCGCGTTCCCCGAGCATCCGGGGGGCCCCTCGGGCGATTACCGCACCGCGCCACGGCAAATTCAACGCAAATGCGCTGGGGCGCATTCCTCGGCGGCCTCTCTGCACCGCCGCGCGACGCCCGCCGCGGCTTGACGCCTCCGACGCGTTTGCATTTCCTTCCTCCGCGCCGGCAGCCCGCCCCCTGGGCGCGCTCATGGCGAGACCGACAACACAGTCCGAGCGGATCCAGGCGAAGCGAGCGCGTTGCGACCGACGAGCCAGGGGGTCTTCCGCGCTCCACGCCAACAACCGGGAGAGAGCCGATGGCAGATAGACAGAGACATGACGGGGTCACCTCACCGCGCCGCGACGCCCGGCGCTCCTCGCTCGAGCTGCTAGCGAAGGTCGGTCGCTCATCGCGGGTCTCCCTCGTCGCCGCGGTGGTCGCGCTGATCACCAGCGCGCCGGGGCGCCCCGCGCTGGCCGCGGACAAGGCGCCTGAGGGGCGATGGGTCGCTGGATGGCACAGCAGCCCGACGCCCGGCGGCACGTTCAACTCGCAGGATTGTCCCTCGGACGTCGGCCTCGCCGACCAGACGGTCCGGAACATCGTCCGCGTGAGCGCCGGCGGGAGCTCGGCGCGCGTGCGCATCTCCAACGCCGGCGGCAGCGAGCCGCTCAAGGTGGGCTCGGCGTCGGTCGCGCTCTCGGCCGGTGGAGCCGCCACGGTCGCGGGGAGCTCACTGCCGCTGCGCTTCGGAGGCCAGACCTCGATCGTCATCGCCGCGGGCGGCGAGGCGGTGAGCGACCCCGTGGCGCTGAAGGTCCAGCCGCTGCAGGCGCTGGCGGTGAACGTCTACCTTCCGGGCAAGACCGGGCCGATCACGCAACACTACTTTGCAGCACAGGACAACTTCCTCGCTGCGGGCAACCAGACAGGGAACGGCGCCGACAAGCAGTTCACACGGAAGATCTCGTGCTGGATGGCCGTGTCGGGCGTCGACGTCAAGGCCTCACCGGACGTCGTCGGCACCCTGATCACGCTCGGCGATTCGATCACGGATGGATACCTGTCGACCAAGAACGACAACCATCGCTACCCCGATTACCTCGCGCAGCGCCTCGCCAGCCGGAAGGGGCCGACCCTCGCCGTGGCGAACGCCGGGATCATCGGGAACGAGCTGCTCACCGTCCGTCCGCAGCTCCAGTTCGGGTATCCGGTCCCTGCCCGCCTCGCGCGCGACGTGCTGACCCAGCCCGGAGCGCGCGCGATCATCCTGCTGGCAGGCATCAACGACATCGGCGATCGCTCCGCCAAGGCCGCGGATCTGATCCCGGCGATCCAGCAGATCATCCAGTCTGCCCGCGCCGCCGGGCTCAAGATCTACGGCGGCACCCTGGTGCCCTTCGCCGGCTCGAACGGCACCTACAAGGGCGACTACGGCACCGCCAAGGGCGAGCAGGAGCGGCAGAAGCTGAACACGTGGATCCGCACGAGCGGCGCCTTCGACGGGGTGATCGACTTCGACAAGGCCCTGCGCGACCCGGCCGATCCGAGCCGCCTGCTCCCGGCCTACGACGCGGACAAGCTGCACCCGAATGACGCCGGGTACCAGGCGATGGCGAACGCGGTGGACCTGGACGCGATCATCAACGCCGTCGTCAAAGCGACCTCCCCGTAACCAAGGGCGGCGGCGATCCGTCGCGATCGCCTGCGCCCCGCGGAGCTCGCGGTGGCTCGTCGCTCCGCCGCCGTCCTCCGCTGGCACGCCGAGCGCGGCGAATCCGCCCAAGGTGCGCGTCCCAGATCCCCCGCAGCGCTCGCATTCGAGCCCCCGCGCCCGTCTCTTCGACGGGGCGAGCATCGAAGATGCAATGATTGTCTGTCGGTCCTATAAATGATAAGTGGCCTTATCATGCCCGTCCGCGCGCCGATCAAGCCGCCCGAGACGAACGAGATTGTCCTGGTCGGAGGTCATCTGGGCGTGAAAGGCCGGTCCCACGCGTCGAGGAAGGCGAGGGAATATGAGCTCTGACGACGGCGATCAGGGGGACTACAGGAAACTCGCCAACGCGCTGCCTCAGATCATCTGGACGTGCGACGCCGAGGGACGCCTGGATTGGGTCAACGATCGATGGACGGAGCTCACCGGCCTCGGCCGCGAGGAGTCGCTCCGGGACAAGGGTGCGCTCGCCGCCGTGCACCCCGACGATCGGGCGCACGTACAGCGGTGCTTCGCCGAGGCCCTCTCCACCTCCAGCACGTGCGAGATGGAATACCGGCTCCGCACCCGGGCGGGTGTCTATCGCTTCCACCTCGGCCGGGTGGTGCCGATTCGGGGCGACGACGGCAAGGTCACGCGATGGGTGGCCGCCGTGTTCGACATGCATGATCAAAAGGAGGCCGAAGCGCTCGCGCGAGCGCGCGCAGATGAGCTCGCGGTGCTGATGGATGCCGTCCCGGCCGCGGTGCTCGTCGCCCGCGACCCAGGCTGCCAGGAGCTGCACGGCAACCGCGCCTTGCACGCGCTGCTCGGGAGCGATCCGGGGCAAAACCTGGCACGGACGGCCCTGGGCGCGGGCGACGACGCGGTAGACGACCGCGGCTTCAAGGTGCTGGTCGACGGCGTGAACCTGCCCCCGGGGGAGCTGCCCCTCCAGCGGGCGGCGCGCGGCGACGAGGTGACGCCCCACGAGATCGTGCTCGAGTTCCCGGACGGGCGCGCGATCCACCTGTACGGCGGGGCGGTGACGCTGCGCGAGCCGAGCGGCGAGGCGCGCGGCGCCATCAGCGCGCTCGTCGACGTGACGCGGCTCAAGGAGACAGAGGCTCGGCTCCACGAGGTGGCGCGCCAGAAGGACGAGTTTCTGGCGCTCCTGTCCCACGAGCTCCGCAATCCGCTCGCCCCCATCCTCACGGCGGTCCAGCTGATGGAGCTGCGCGGCAACGTCGCGACGCCGCGCGAACGCGAGGTGATCGCGCGCCAGGCGCAGCACCTGATACGGCTCGTCGACGACCTGCTCGACGTCGCGCGGGTGGCGCGCGGCAAGGTCACGCTCTCGAAGAAGTGGCTCGAGCTGGCGAGGGTCGTGGAGCAGGCGGTCGAGGCGACGGAGCCTCTCCTGGCGCAGCGAAGGCACAAGCTCACCTTGTCGGTGCCCACCGAGGGCCTCCCGATCGAGGGCGACGAGGTCCGCCTCACCCAGGTGGTCAACAACCTGCTCACGAACGCCGCGCGCTACACCCCGCCCGGAGGCCACATCGAGGTGACCGCCCGCCGCGAGGGCGGCGATGTCGTGCTGCGCGTCCGGGACGACGGCGAGGGCATCGATTCGAGCCTGCTGCCCCACGTGTTCGAGATGTTCGTGCAAGGGGAACGTGGCTCGGACCGAGCCCTGGGCGGGCTCGGCCTCGGGCTGTCCCTTGTGCGAACGCTGACGATGATGCACGGGGGCGTCGTGAGCGCGAAGAGCGCCGGCGTCGGTCGAGGCAGCGAGTTCACGGTGCGTCTTCCAGCGGCGGCGGCCCCGCCCTCGGCGGCGCCCGAGGCTCGCCCGCCTCAATCGCGGCCGCCGCAGACGCGGCGCCGGCGCGTCCTGGTCGTGGACGACAACCGAGACGGCGCCGAGCTGATCGCGGAGATGTTGAGCAAGAGCGGCCACGAGGTGCGCATCGCTCACGACGCGTCACGCGCGCTGTCGCTCGTGGACGCCTTCCGGCCCCAGATCGCCATCCTCGACATCGGCTTGCCCGTGATGGACGGCTACACGCTCGGGCGCGAGCTCCACACGCGCCTCCAGGACGCCCCGCCGATCCTGATCGCCCTCAGCGGTTACGGCCAGGACAGCGACAAGCGCAGCAGCGACGCAGCGGGCTTCCGGCTGCACCTCGTCAAGCCGATCGACGCCGGGGTGCTCGTCCCGTTGCTCGACGGGCTCCCCGACGACGCCGGGGGGCGCTGAGAGCCGCTCACGCCGGGAGCGCCGTCGCCATCGCAGCGGCGAGGCCGAGCCGCGGCGCGCCCCGGCTCAAGCCCCCTTTGCGGCGGAGAACGGATTCACGTACGTCGTGGCGCCGATCTGTGCCCAGGTGTCGTGGCGCCCGTCGAGGTACACCACCGGGACGCCCGTGAGGTCTGCGTCGTCGAGGCAGTTCAGGTTCACGGAGCAGAACTCCCCGCCGAGCTCCGGGATGTTTCCGTGCCCGAAGACGCGGATACCGCAGGTCTTGCAGAACCGGGCATGGCCGGCCTCGAACCGCGAATAGTCGCCGAGGACCTCCTCGCCGGCGAGCAGGCGGAAGGCGCTCGGCTTCACGATGGTGCCCCACCACCTCGTCTTCGTGCAGATCGTGCAGTTGCACTGCGTCGTCCCGGCGCTCGGGTCGAAGTCGGCCTCGAAGCGGACGGCGCGGCAAACGCAGCTGCCCTTGTAGGTTCGGATGCCGGCGGTGGTCGTTGTGTGCTCGGAAGCGGCGTTGCTCATGGGCGGTGGCTCCAGGGATGGGGGGCGGGGGCCGTAGGGCTCGTCGAGACGCGCCTTCGGGCGCCTCGCCCGCGGGATGAGAGGAAGCTAGACTGGATTGCGGACAGATTCGGTCCGCAAGGAGAGGCGGTATCAAGCTCCTTTTGCGGCGCGGAACGGGTCCACGTACGTCATGGAGCCGATCGGCGCCCACGTGTTGTGGAGCCCATCGACGTACACCACCGGAACGCCGGTGAGGTCCGCGTCGTCGAGGCAGTTCAGGTTCACGGAGCAGTAATCGCCGCCGAGCATCGGGAGGTGCCCGTGCGCGAACACGCGGATACCGCAGGTCTTGCAGAACCGGGCATGGCCGGCCTCCGATCGCGAGTGGTCGCCGAGGACCTCCTCGCCGGCGAGCAGGCGGAAGGCGCTCGGCTTCACGATGATGCCCCACCACCTTGTCTTCGCGCAGATCGTGCAGTTGCACTGCCCCGTCCCGGCGCTCGGGTCGAAGTCGGCCTCGAAGCGGACGGCGTGGCAAGCGCAGCTGCCCTTGTAGGTCCGGAGGCCGGGGGGCGTCGTTGTGTGCTCGGAAGCGGCGTTGCTCATGGGCGGTGGCTCCAGGGATTTGGGGGCGGGGGCCGTAGGGCTCGTCGAGACGCGCCTTCGGGCGCCTCGCCCGCGGGATGAGAGGAAGCTAGACTGGATTGCGGACAGATTCGGTCCGCAAGGAGACAGGCGACACATGGTCCAGACCTCCGCGCGGCTGCTGAAGCTCTTGTCGCTGCTGCAATCCCGACGCTTCTGGACGGGCGGCGAGCTGGCCCGCGAGCTCGCGATCACCGAGCGCAGCGTCCGGCGCGACGTGGACCGGCTCCGGAGCCTCGGGTACCCCGTCCACGCGGCCACCGGCATCGGCGGCGGCTACCAGCTCGGCGCCGGGAAGGAGCTGCCGCCGCTGCCGCTCGAGGACGACGAGGCCGTCGCCGTCGCCGTGGGGCTGCGCGCGGCGGCGACCGGACCGGTGAGAGGGCTGGAGGAGGCGTCGGTCCGCGCGCTCGGGAAGCTCGAGCAGGTGCTCCCCAAGCGGCTCCGGCGCAAGGTGACCGCGCTGGGCGCCGTGAGCGTGCGGCTGGGCGACAGCGGCCCCACCGTCGACGCGGACGCGCTCGCCGCCATGGCGAACGCGTGCCGCGACGCCGAGGCCCTGCGCTTCGACTACAGCAGCCACAGCGGCGCCGCGAGCACGCGCGCCGTCGAGCCCTACCGGCTCGTGCACACGAGCCGCCGCTGGTACCTGCTCGCGTACGATCTCCAGCGAGACGCCTGGCGGACGTTCCGCGTCGATCGCATCCAGGGCAGGCCGAAGGCCGCGGGCCGCTTCAAGCCGCGCCCGCTGCCCGCGGAGGACGTGGCCGCCTACGTGTCGAGGTCGGTCTCCACGGACGCCTACCCGATCCGCGCGCGCGTGACCGTGCACGCCCCCGCGCAGGCCGTCTCGGAGCGGCTCTCGGGCGTGGCGGGGCGCATCGAGGCGCTTTCGCCGGACCGCTGCGTGGTCCACACCGGCGGCGGGAGCCTCGACGCGCTCGCGTTCCACCTCGGGTTCATGGGGTTCGAGTTCGAGGTGCACGAGCCCGAGGAGCTCATCGACCAGCTCCGCCGCCTCGCCGAGCGCCTCGGCCGGGCCGCGGGGCGGAGCGGGGCGGCGGGAGAAGGCCCAGGCGCGCGGTGAAAGGCCGGCGTCGCCACGCCGCGCCTGCGCGGGCGAGAGGCATCCTGAAAAGATGGGATCTGCCGGCGGCGAAGCGCGCACGGTGAGCAGGTCGCGACGTCAGGTCCAGTTGCAGAACTCGAGCGAATCCGGGTCCGATGCGACCTGGACTTCCACTTCAGAGCAGTCGACAGGCTCGTAGGAGTCGAACCCCTCGCCTTGCGGCGCCGCGACGCACTTGCCGCAGCCGAACCCGGCCGGGAAGCTCTCGGACCAGTCGAACCCCTGGCCGGAGTCGTCGCGCCAGACGATGACGTGCCGCGAGCTCACCCCGAGGAGCGCTGTATCGAGCACGTCGGGGTCGATCTCGCCCCCGGGCATCTGGGTGCCCGGCGCGAGGAGCATGACGAAGCCCATGCCGACACCGTTGCTGTTGAGCGCCTCGCGCGGCGGCGCCGACCCGAAGCCGACGGTGAACGTCGCGCCGGAGAGGCTCCCCTCGCCGAAGTTGAAGCCGTAGTCGGGGCTGGACGAGCTCACGATCCAGACGACGGCCACCACGGCGCCCTCTGGAGCCGTCTCCCCCGTGATCGGTCCGGTGACCGTGAATCCCCCCGCCCCGCCGCCCTCTCCGGTGCTGCCGCCGCCGCCCTCTCCCGTGCTGCCGCCCGGGCCTTCCTGCGTGTCATCGGAGCATGCGGGCAAGGCCAACATCATCCCCATCAACCCTGCGAACACCCATCGTGCGCTCTTCATATCCACCATCGAGCACAGCGCGCTCGATAACGGAAGCGAACCGCACTGTTTCCAGGGCGCAAAATCCTGCTCGATCCGCCCCGTTCACCCATGTTGAAGACCTGTCCCCTCACGCGACGCGAACAGGCTCACTCCGAGAGCGCCGCCGCGATCGTCGCGTCGAGCCCGGCGCCCCGGCCCTCGAGGAAGCGCGCATCGTCGATCGCCTCCCCCAGCGCCGCGCGCGCGGCCTCGACGCACGCCTCGAGCGCCGGCCGCTCGATGGGCGGCACCGGCGTGCCGATGGCCTCGCGGAGCGCCGCGGCGCCGCCGAGCAGGCGCGCGCCGCGCTCCGCCTTCCCCGCCCGCACCGCCGCGCACGCCAGCGCCTCCAGCACGCTCGCGGAGCGCCAGAGATCGCCGAGCTCCCGGTGCAGCCGCAGGCTCGCCCGCAGGCGCCGCTCCGCGAGGGCGAGATCGCCGCGCTCGATGGCGATGAGGCCCAGGATGTTGCTCGTCCAGGCGATCCCCTCCTTGAATTTGACCTGCCGCGACAGGCCCTCGCTCTCCTCGCAGAGGCGGACCGCCTCGCCGAGCTCCCCGCGGTAGAACGCCGCGCAGCCGAGGTAGAGCAGCGCCGTCGCGGTCCCCTCGCGATCGCCCGCGCGACGGAGCTCCGGCAGGGCGAGGCGGCACGCGCCCTCCGCGCGCGCGGTGTCGCCCGAGAGCCACGCCGCGAAGCCCGAGTAGCCGAGCGCGCGCGCCGCCTCGAGCGTGTCGCCGCGGCGCGTGGCCAGCGCGAGGCTCTCGCCGTGCAGCGAGAGCGCGCGCTCGTAGTCGCCCTGCTCGCGGGCGACGCTCCCGAGGATCTGGATCACCGACGCGAGCCCGCCCTCGTCCCCGAGCTCGCGGTAGAGCGTCGCGCCCCGCTCGAGCAGCGCGCGCGCCTCGCGGTAGTCGCACTGGAGGAGCGCGAGCCTCCCCGCGCCCCGGAGCGCCGACGCCACGTGCTCGGGCGCGACGCCCCCGGCGCCCGCGAGCGCCCGGCCGAGCCACGCGCGGCCCTCCTGGTAGTGCCCGTGGATGTACCAGAACCGCGAGAGCGCCGCGGCGAGGCGCACCGCGGCGCCCGCGTCGGCGCCCGCGAGCGCGAGCTCCAGGGCGAGGCGGAGGTTGTCGTGCTCGAGATCGAGCGCCGCGAGCCACGCGGCCTGCTCGGTCCCGCCGAGCGCCTCGGCCGCGCGATCGGCGAGCTCCAGCGAGAGCTCGACGAAGCGCCGGTTGCACGCCTCGGCGGCGCCCTCCTCCGCGAGCCGATCGAGGCCGTACTCGCGGAGGATCGTGAGCATCTGGAACCGCGGCTCCTCGCCCGCGACCTGGAGCACGAGGCTCTTGTCGATCAGCGACTCGAGGATCCCGAGCGTGTCGAGCGCCGGATCGCGGGAGGCGCACATCTGGTCCGCCATGGCCAGCGAGAAGCCGCCCGCGAACACGGCGAGCGTGCGGAACGCCAGCTGCTCCTCCGGATCGAGGAGGCCGTAGCTCCAGTCGATGGCGGCGCGCATGGTCTGCTGGCGCTCGGGCAGATCGCGCGCGCCGCCCGTGAGCAGGCGGAACGAGCCCGCGGGCGCGGAGGAACGCCCGGCGGCCCCGCGGTCGCCGAAGCGCGAGAGCAGCGCCGCGGGGGTGAGGACCCGGAGGCGCGACGCGGCGAGCTCGATCGCGAGCGGCAGGCCGTCGAGGCGCGCGCAGATCTCCACGATCTCCGCGGCGTTGTCGGGGCCGAGCTGGAAGCCGGGCTTGATCGCGGCGGCCCGGCGGCAGAACAGGCTCACCGCCGAGCTCGCCAGCGCGGCGTCGACCGTGACGTCGCGCGGCTCCGGCACCTCCAGCGGCGGCACGACGTAGCGCCGCTCGCCCGAGAGGTTCAGCGCGGCGCGGCTCGTCACGAGGAGCGAGAGGTGCGGGCAGCTCGCGGAGAGGTGCGCGATCGCCGGCGCCGCGGCCGTCAGGTGCTCGAGGTTGTCGAGCAGGAGCAGCAGGCGGCGGTCGCGGAGGAACTGGACCACGCGCTCGAGATCCGGCCGCGCGCCGCCCTCGCCGAGGCAGAGCGCCTGCGCGATCGCCGAGGGCACCAGCGCCGCCTCGCGCAGCGACGCGAGGGGCACGAAGCAGACGCCGCCCGGGAACACGGGGACGAGCTCCTCGGCGACCTGGAGCGCGAGCCGGGTCTTGCCGGTGCCGCCGACGCCGGTGAGCGTGAGCAGGCCGGCCTCGGGGTCGAGCAGGAGCGCGGCGATCTCGGCGCGCTCGCGGGCGCGGCCCACGAACGGCGTGCGCTGGACCGGCAGGTTGTGGCGCGGCCGCTCGGCCTCCGGCGAGCCGAACAGGCCGAGCGGCGGCGTGCTGTAGGAGCCGGGCGGCGGCGGCGAGGTGCCGAGCGGCGGCGTGCCATAGGAGCCGAGCGGCAGCGAGGTGCCGGGCGGCAAGGTGCCGTGGGGGCCGAGCGGCGGAGCGCCGTGGAGGCCGAGCGGCGGAGCGCCGTGGAGGCCGGGCGGCGAGGTGCCGTGGAGGCCGGGCGGCGGCAAGAAGCGGTCCGAGTCGCGGTGCGCGCCGCCGGGGAGCGCCTGGGGCGGGGCCTCGACCGTGCCCGCGAGCTCGATGGTGTCGGTGCTGAGCATGTCCGCGGGCACGCCGCCCCTGCGCGACGCCGGCCCGCCGGCGCCGGGCGGCTCGGCGGCCGCCGAAGAGCCCTCGAGCGCTGCGCGCAGCGCGAGGCTCTGCTGGCGGACCGAAGGAAAACGCCCGGCCGGGTCGCGGTCGCACGACCGCAAGAACCACGCGTCGAACGCGGGCGGGAGCCACCGCCAGCGCGTCGACGGCGGGTAGAGCCGCATCACGAGGAGCGCCGCCATCAGCTCGGCCATGCTGTTCGCGGTCCAGTAGATGTCGCCGGTCAGGAGGCGGACGGCGATGAGGCCGATCGCCCACACGTCCGCCGCGGGGCCGATCTGGTCCGAGCGCCCGCGCGCCTGCTCGGGGGCCATGTAGATGGGCGTGCCGATCGCCGTGCCCGTGGCGGTGATCCCGCCCGACGCGCCGAGCGCGCCCGGGTCGACCGCCTTGACCAGGCCGAGGTCGAGGATCTTCACGCGCTCCCGCCCGTCGTCGCCGATCGCGAGGAAGAGGTTCGCGGGCTTGAGATCGCGGTGGGAGAGGCCCCGCGCGTGGGCGAGCTCGAGGGTCTCGGCGACCTCGCCGAGCCAGCGCTGCACTTCGCCGGGCGAGCGCCTGCCCTGGGTGGTGACGAGCTGCTCCAGGTCGTGGCCCCGGAGCAGCTCCATCACCAGGAAGGGGGCATCGTCGAGCTCGCGGGCGAAGCCGGCGTCGAGCATGCGCACGAACCCGGGCGCGTCGAGGAGCCGCATGGCCCGGATCTCGCGCTCGAACCGGGAGGCCGCCGCCGTGCCGGCCGCGTGTGTCCGGAGCAGGACCTTCACCGCGACCTGACCGCCTCCGTCGAGGTCGTCGGCCATGTACACCACGCCCGCGCCGCCGCGGCCGATCTCGCTCAGGAGACGGTAACGGCCACCAAGGACGAGCGGGCAATCCGGAGAGAGCATGAGGCGGCCGCGACCGGGACGAGCTCGGGAGGGGCCACGGCGGCGGCAGCTTACCACAGGGGGCGCCGACGCCCCGCCATCGGCGGTTTCCGTCCCACCGTGAGGTGTCCTCGGGAGAGAGAGCGGCGCCCGAGCCCCCGCTCGGCATGTTCGCCCGGGGCTCTCACGTGGTCTCCGCGACGGAGCCCGGGTTGGGCGAAGCCGCTCCTTCGGATCGGCGCAAGCCCCACGGCAACGCATCGCGTCATTCACCGGCGCCGCACGCCTGTGTCACTTGAATGTTATCTGCAATCACATTGCGAATAACACTTCTCCAGGAGCATCGATTGGCGGTATAGGAAGCGTGCGCTTCAAGGCGTCGAATCACGAGGAGGCGGGGCGATCGCATTCGCACGCTGGCGAGCACGCGCTCGGCCGCCGGGCGTGCGTCGTTGCGCGCTCCTGGCCGGTTATCGCCGCGCCTGGCCGGGATCTGCGGCAGCGCGTGAATCGCTCGTGTCATCCGCTCAGGAGAAATGGATGCGACTGCTGAAATACAAACCTAGCAAGCTGGCCGTCACCGCCCGGAGGAACCGACAGGAGCTCATCCAGGCCGGCCTCACCCGGCGCGATCTCGTCAAGATGGGGCTCATGGCGGGCAGCGGGTACCTGGTCACCAAGAGCGGGCTGAGCGCGCGCGCCAGCGACGAGCCCGAGAGCCCGCCCACGACGCCGTGGTCTCAGCCGCTGGTCGTTCCGCCCGTTGCCTCCCCCGTCACCTTGACGCCGGCGCCGGCGGAGCTCGCCGTGACCGGGGAAGCGCCGCGGGCGGCGCACCCGTTCTGGACCCGCTTCTTGCCCCAGAAGAAGTACGAGCTCCGGGCCCAGGTGTTCCAGCACAGCTACCACCCTGAGCTGCCCTCGAACACGGCGTGGGGCTGGGGCGGCACGTTGCCGGGCAAGACGATCATGGCGCGTTATGGCGAGCCGATCTCCGTGCGCTTTCACAACGAATTGCCGGCGCTCTCGGCGCACGCGGGCTTCGGCCGGCCCGAGGTCTCGACCCACCTGCACAACCTGCACACGGCGCCGCCGAGCGACGGCTTCCCCAACGATTTCTACGCCACGGGCCTGTTCAAGGATCACCATTACATCAACGCGTACGCCGGCTTCGACACGCCCGCGTACTTCCCGCTCGGCGACCCGCGCGAGGCGCTCGGCACGCTCTGGTATCACGACCACCGCGCCGATTTCACGTCGCAGAACGTCTACCGTGGCCTCGCCGGCTTCTATCTGCTCTTCGACGACGTCGACTCGGGCGACGAGGGAGACACGAGCCCGACGGCGCTCCGGCTCCCGAGCGGCGAGTACGACGTGCCGCTCCTGTTCACCGATCGGGTCTTCGACGAGGACGGCCAGATCTACTTCGACATGTTCAACTTCGACGGCATCCTGGGAGACAAGTTCCTCGTCAATGGCAAGATCCAGCCATTCTTCAAGGTCGCCCGGCGCAAGTACCGATTCCGCCTGCTCAACGGCGGGCCGTCGCGCTACTACCGGTTCTACCTGAGCAACGGGGCCAATTTCACGATCATCTCGAGCGACGGCAACCTGCTGCCGGCGCCCATCACCGCGCAGAGCGTGCGGCTCGCCGTGGCCGAGCGGGTCGACGTCATCATCGATTTCACGAACGCGGCGATCGGCACCAACATCATCCTCGAGAACCGCCAGGCCCAGGACGACGGCCGCGGGCCGGATGAAGACATCCTGCCCGCAGGGCAGGGCAATGCCGTCCTGCGCTTCGAGGTCGACCGCAACGCCCCCGACCCGAGCCAGGTGCCCGCCACGCTGCGCCAGCTGCCGCCAGTCAACCTGAACGAGGTCGTCGCGACGCGCACGTGGGAGCTGGAGCGAACGAACGGCGCGTGGGCCATCAACGGCCAGTTCTACGACCCGAACGTCGTCCGGGCGAACCCGACCCGAGGCACCGCCGAGATCTGGACCTTGAACAACTCGTCGGGCGGATGGTCGCACCCGCTCCACATTCACCACGAAGAGTTCCGGATCCTCAGCATCGACGGCGCGCCGCCGCCGCCGCGCCTCGCCGGGCGGAAGGACGTCATCGACGTGGGTCGACTCACGGGCTCAGAGATTCAGATCTTCATGCGGTTCCGCGATTATGTCGGGCGCTACGTGATGCACTGTCACAACACGCTCCACGAGGACCACGCCATGATGCTCCGCTGGGACATCATCCCCTGACCGGAGCTGGAGACGCCGTATGTCGAACCGTGTCCGGATGCTCCGCTGGGGCCTGTACGCGCTGTGCGCGCTCGCCCCGGCGGCCTACGTCATGGCCAGCGAGGGGCTCCCGGCGAAGCCGCGGGCGGTGGCGCGCTTCGCGCCCAGCCCGGGCGGCTTCGGCGCCGACTACTTTCCCGACGTGACGCTGCGCACCCACGAGGGAAAGGAGGTTCGCCTCTATGACGACCTCCTCAAGGACAAGGTCGTCGTCATCAACTTCATGTATGCGCGCTGCGAGGGGATCTGCCCGGGCACCACCGCCAACCTGCGCAGGGTGCAAAACAGGCTCGGGGACGCGGTCGGCCGCGACGTCTTCATGTATTCGTTCACCCTCAAGCCCGAAGAAGACACGCCCGACGTGCTGCGCACGTACGCGGCGGCCCACGGCGTCAAGCCGGGCTGGCTCTTCCTGACAGGGAGCGCCGGCGATCTCGATCTCGTGCGGCGCAAGCTCGGCTTCGTCGACCCCGATCCGGAGATCGACGGGAGCGCATCGTCGCATATCGGCGTGGTCCTGTACGGGAACGTGGCCCACCAGCAGTGGGCCGCGTGCCCCTGCCTGACGAACCCCGACGTCATGCTGGAGCAGATCCTCTGGATGCTCCCGCAAGAAAAGCGCCCCGGCATCGGCGTCGCGCCCCGCGCGCCCGCCGAGGTCAGCCAGCTGCCGCCGGTCCACCCGTGACGCCGCCCCGAAGCACCCTCGCGAGGCTCGCGCTCGCCCCGCTGATGACCGTCCTCGCCTGCCGCGGCGGAGGCGAGGACGGCGCCCGCTATCACAGCCGGGGCGTGCTCCGCAACATCGCGTATCCGGACGGTCAGCGGGTCTTGCTCATCCATCACGAGCCGATCCCCGACTTCGTGAGCCGCGACGGCCGCAAGAGGGGCATGGCCTCGATGGCGATGCCGTTCGGCGTCGCCCGAGAGGTGTCGCTCGATGGCCTGGCGCTCGACGACACGATCGAGTTCACGTTCGTCGTCGACTGGGAGCGGTACCCGACGTCGCTCGTCACCGACCTCAAGGAGCTGCCGCCCGGCACGCCTCTGCAGACATCGCCTCCCTGACGCGCGCCGCGCGAAGCGCTCCCTCGCGTTGCGGGAAGCAGGTATGCTCTGCGCCGCGTTGGAGGGATGGCGCCGAGCACCAGCGAGAGCCCGCGCTCCGGCGCGACCCGCGGCCACGGAGCCGGCGCTCCGCGGCCCGGAACGCCGCCCCCCGCTGCTCGCCAGGAGAGAGCTCCATGACCAGCACCGATGACAAGAGCGACGTGTTCCTCATCCCGATGCCCGGCAAGCGCGTGGCGCGCATCCCCGTCGCGGTCCTCGAGCGCTACCTCGACGAGGCCACGCGCGTCGTGCACGACCCCGCCGAGCCGGAGAGCGACGTGACCGCCCACGGGATGTCCGTCGACCCCGCGACGGGCGCGAGCGTCTGGCACACCGAGTGGGAGCTCGGCCCTTGCGACTACACCGACGAGAGCGGGTTCCCGCAGAGCGCCTACGCCTGGCACCGCCACCCGCTCGGGACCGAGTACACCGAGATCTACCAGAAGTGAGCGCGCCCCGGCCGGCCGTGCCCCGCTCCTGCCCGCGCGCGCCTCGCGCGCCTCGCGCTCCACGCGCGCTCCACGCGAAAGCTCGCCCGCGCCGCCTGCGCCGACCGAGCGCGCCGCTCCTCGCGGCGGCCGCCGGCGCGCTCCTCCTCGCCTCGCTCGCCTCGGCCTGCATCGAGCGCGGTTATCCCCTCGCCGGGAGCGGGCAGGTCGAGCTCCGCGCCGACGTCGCCGGGCCGCTGTTCGCCGCCGACACGCTCGACGAGGCGGGCAAGCCGGTGCTGCCCCGCCAGAGCCCCTGGCGGACCGCGGTCTCGCTCAAGCTGACCGAGGCGAACGAGCCGGCGTACGGCGGCTACGTCGAGGTCCGCGCCGTCCCGAGCGAGGCGCTCGCGCTGCACCCCGTGGAACGCGACCAGGAAAACGGGGCCTCGTGCGGCCTGAAGGACGGCGCGTTCCGCTGCACCGCCGGAACCCAGGGCTACGCCCGCTTCACCGCCGCCTCGGAGGGCGACTGGTCCGGCGAGGCGCGGCTCGTCGTCTCGTGGGCCGACCGCACCGAGGAGCTCCCGATCACGATCCTCCCCGCGGGCTTGCCGGAGGACGCCACCAACTTCGCGCTCATCGCGGGGGGCCTCGGCGACAGCGACCGGGTGCTCGCGACCTACGTCCCCCTCATGTGCACGATCGGCCCCCTGCCGGACGATCTCGGCGCCACCTGGCGGCCAGGCGCGATCCGGGCGCGCGAGGCGCGCGTCCGCGCGTCGCCTCCCCTGGACGCGCCGGGCGTCGTGGAGCACGCGCCGGTGATCATCGAGTCGCTGCACAGCGAGGCCGCCCTCTCGCTCACCCCCGATTGCCTCGAGCGGGCCTCACGCCTGCGCGTGCTGCTCGGCGCGACCGGGGAGAGCCCGCCCTTCATCCTGTGCTTCAGCGACCTCGGCGGCGAGGTGAAGATCGCCGTGAGCTCGGGGCAGAAGGCGCTCGACCCGATCCCCTCGCTCACCGTCGACCCCGAGCCGCGCCTGCTCCGCGTGCGCGCCCTCCGGAGCGTCGTCGCCGCGGGGACGCCCGGCGATCTCTTCGAGGTGAGCGCCTACAACGCCGAGCGCGTGCGCATCGCCGTCCCCGTCGACCTGACCGTCGGCGACGACCAGGTGATCGCGCTCGGCGAGGCGTCCGTGACCCTGCACGGCGAGGACAGCGAGGCGACGATCATCCAGGGCGTCGCTGTCGCGCCGGGGACGACGACGCTCCGTGTGACGCCCCGCCTGCTCGCGAGCCCGGAGTGCTCCTCCGAGCCCATCACCGTCACGCCGGAGCCAAAGCCGGAAGAGGACGCCGAAACGGAGACGGAGCCGGAGCCTGAGCCGGGCGCCGGAGGGGGAGGCTCGCCGTGAGCGCACGCAGATCCGCCATGTTCCTGTCGGCCGTGGCGCTCGCGCTCGCGATCGCCGCGCCCGCCACCGCGCCGGCGCAGGACGATCCCGAGACGGACACCGGGGAGACCGAAGACGAGGAGACGCCGGAGCCGGCCACCTCCCTGAGGCGCCCGACCGACGCGGCGCCGATGGCCGTCCCCGCCGACTTCGGCGGCAGCCTGCAGGTCGTGCGCGCGCCGGCGGGCACGGCCAGCGCCGCTTCGTCGGCCGGCGGGCCGGAGATCTTCCCGGACGCGCGCCGCGTCTGGATGAGCGTCCGCGACACCGATCCGGTCCCGATCGAGGCCGCGCGCCGCGGCGGCCGCTGGCTGTGCAGCGGCGGCGGCTGCGCCGCGCAGACCGGCGATCCCGGGCAGAGCCCGATCGGCGACCAGATGCTGCGCTCGATCAAGCTCCAGACCCCGACGCTGCCCCTGCCGCTCACGGTGTGGGGGCGGCTCACCGAGGACGGCCAGCGCCTGCTCGACTTCGACCCGGTGCTGCTCGGCCGCCGCTCGTACCGGCACGTCTGCGCCTACCGCCCGGTCGCCGACGCCCCGCGGTCTCCCGTGGGCGCGCCCGCCGCGCCGTCGCCGCCGTCGCCGCTATCGCCGCTGTCGTCCGATCGCGTGGACGTCTGCCGCGACGGCCGGCCCGAGCCGCCGCCGGCCGACGCGGGCGAGCTCACGCTGGGCATGCAGTGGCCGAAGCAGTCGGAGATGGCCGATTTCCACTACCTCGCCATCGTCGACAGCTGCGGCAACGCCCGGGTGCAGCCGTTCCAGCGCACGTTCACCGTGCCGGTCCTCGAGGTCGCCTCGGGCGGCTGCGGGCGCCCCGATGGCAAGGTCCTCCGCGTCTTCCCGGGCGGCGGCTGGCTCCGGGTCACCGCCTTCAACCTCCACGCGCCCGCGGCGGCCAACGTCGTCAACGCGACGTACCGGGTCACCATCCCGCCGCTCGAGAACCTCGTCGAGTCGAACCCGGCGCGGCTCCTCTTCCCCGATCCGCTCGCCGACGACCTGAAGGTCGACTGCGGCCCCACGCCGATCGCGCCCCGCGCGGATGCCGGGAGCCTCCCGCCGCCCGGGAGCGCCCGTCCGCCCGGGCCGCGGGCGGCGTCCCCTGCCCCGCCGGCGGGCCGGGTACCTGCGCGCGCGAATGGACAGCTCCAGGGCGGCGCAGGCGCCGGCCGGCGGCCCTCGACGGCGGCGCAGGCCGGTCCGACGGCGCAGCCCGGCGCGGTGGAGCAGGCCCCGCCTCCGGCGCAGGCCCAGCCGCCGGCCGGGCTGCCGCCTCCTCGCCGGGCGCCCGACGTGGATCCATCGCGCCCCGGGCCACAACCGCTCGCGCACGGCGCGGTCGTCATCTCGCCGGCGCCGCTCCGGCTGGGCAACTGCCGGATCCGGCTGACGGGCCAGGCCAAGCACCGGCTCGTGGCGCCGCTCGCGCTCCATGTCTCGCTGACGCGCACCGATCAGATGCGGAGCGGCACGCCGATCGAGCTCCTCCAGAACGGCACGTGGATCGTCACGCCGAGCAGCGCGGAGTTCGCGCTCCCGCCGCTCGCGGAGGACTTCGACGGGGACGCGCGGCTCCGGCTGGCCGTCTACAGCGATCCGCTGAGCCCGCAGGGCAAGGTGGTGCTCGTCTCCGACGCGGGCCGCGTCGCGAGCTCGCTGCGCTCGAACGAGCCCGGCGAGCCGGAGCGCGCCCGGCGCCTCGTGGGATCGGTGGCGATCCACTCGGTCCCGCTGTGCGGCGAGGACAACTTCCAGACGCTCGAGGCCGCGGGGACCTGCTTCCGCGCGTACCTCACCGTCCCGGCGATGCTGGCGACGCTGCAGGTCACCCGCGCGCCGTGGGTGGAGAAGCCCCTCGTCACGCGGAGCGTGCTCAGCGCCGTCGGCGTCGCGCTCGCGATCGACCGCTACGACCCGGTGGAGCGCCGGGCCTTCCCGATCGCGGCGCAGCTCGGCGGCTTCGTGCAGACGCTCGGCGAGGGGCGGGTCGGCCTCCTCGGCTACGTCGGCGTCGCGCCGACGATCCCCATCCTCGGCTCGGGCGGCAACACCACGTCGTTCGGCTTCCTGGCGGGGCTCGGGCTCGAGTACATCACCAACGACGCCGGGCCCGACGAGGGGCTCAAGCCCGCCGCGTTCGTGTCCGCGGTCGTGCAGGTGGGCCAGGCCGCCCCGCAGGTCTCCACGAGCGGCCGGGCGAGCTTCGGCACCTACGCCGGCGACTGAGCCGCCGCGGCGCGGGGCGCGCGGCGGCCCGGTCGCCCGCTCACCGGGGGTTCAGGATCATGTCCAGCTCCTCGATCGCCTGCCGCTGGATCGCGGTATCGAGCCGCACCTCCTCGAGCAGGGCGCGCGCCTCCGGGTAACGCCTCGCGATCACGAACGCCCGGATCCAGAGCACCTTGCGCTCCGACGCGAAGAGGGTGTTCGGCATCTCGCGCTCGTAGCGCTGGAGCGCCGCGGTCGCCCGGTCCGGATCGCGCGCCTGCAGCGCCTCGGTGACCGCGTCGAACAGGGCGATGTCGTGATTGCTGCCGGGCCCGTCGATCTCGATCTTGAGCTTCTCGATCGTCTCGGCGGCGACCGGCGCCGGCGAGCGCTCCCCCCGGTCGCGCGGCGGCACGCGCGCGCGCCGCTGGGCCGGGGGGCTCGGCCGCGGCGCCTCGACGGGCGCCGGGGCCGCCGGCGGCGCGACGGGCGGCGCCGGCGGCTCGGCGGGCCGGCGCGGCGGCATGGCGGCGATGAGCGCGGGCACGACGTGCCTCACCTCCTGCGGAGGCGGCGGCTCCGGGGCCTGGAGCGCGAGCCATGCCGCCCCCGTGGCCGCCGCCGCCGTGGCCGCGACGGGCGCGGCCACGCCCAGGGTCGGCACCTGGACGAGCTTCGCGAGGCCCTTGAGCCACGCCGCGGCGTCGCTCAGCGCCTGGCCGACGCCCCCGGCGGCGTTCCCGGCGCTGCCCGCCTTGAGCGCCCCCACCGACTCCTGCACGCCGCGGAGGATCGAGACCCGGACGTCGTCGGGCACGCGCGGCGAGATCCGCGCGGTGGCGAGGAGCGCCGCCAGATCCAGGGGCAACACGAGGCGAAAGCCCTCCCTCTTCCGGTCCTCGCGCCGGCGCTTCACGACGATGTCGTGGAACAGGCGGATGGCGCGCGCGCGCCACTTGTACGCGGTGGACAGCGGGATGCCGCGCTGCTGCGCGAGATCCGCCATCGGGGTGCTGTGGAGATCGTGCCCGACCAGGATCCAGTGCGCGTCGGCGTCGAGCTGCTGCATGAGCTCCAGCACGACGAGCCGCTCCTGATCCGAGATCAGCAGCTCTTCCGAGGTCTTGGAGGGGTCGACGAGGGGAGGGAGCTCATCGTCGGGCACGAGCTCTTCGTAGCGGTGCTGGGCCCGCTGCAGGTAGTGCGAGGCCGTGTGGACCGTGATCCTGTTCAGCCAGCGCTCGGGCCGGGAGATCTCGGGATTGTATTTGTTGAAGCTGAGGTACGCCGCGAACAGGACCTCCTGCGCGAGGTCCTTGCGATCGCGCAGCGGGACCCCCAGGCCCGTCAGCCAGCGCCCTACGAGCGCGGAGGTTTGCTCACGAAAGAGAAGCTCGAAAGCGCGCTCTTTCTCGGGTGGGCCACCTTGGCCCGGACGTCGAGGTCTTGTCATACACAAGTCCAGTTCCGGGCACGGACGGGAGATTGCCGCCCGAAGCAGGCCATGCGCGACGGACGGGGGGCCCGGACGGCTGCTCACGGGCGTCCGGAGCCCGGAAATGCCGCAGAATCCTCGCGAAAACGGGGGCGCCAGGGCGCTCCGGAGCCATCCGATTATCGAATATCATTCTGAAGTACAATTCATGCTGAGAATGAATCATGCTGCGCCCAGGTTGCGGCGCGAGGAGGCGCCGGGACGCACCGGCTCGCCGGGGATTCCGGGTGCGTCCGCGCGCGACTCGAGGCAGGCTGGCGCCCCCGCCCGGCGGATCCAGCGCATGAAGCTCACCGACTTCTCTCTTGCATCGATCGCGGCGAGCTCGCGCCGCAACACCATCCGCGACGTCTGGGACAAGCTGAGCCTCCTGCCAGGGGGCAAGCGCCTGTTCAGCCGGCTCATCGGCGCGATGGCCCCGTACACGGGGACGATCCGCGCCGAGGTCGAGGTCCTCGAGCGCGGCCGCGCGGAGGTGTCGATGCGCGACCGGCCGGGGCTGCGCAACCACCTCCGCTCGGTGCACGCCGTCGCGCTCGTCAACCTCGCCGAGCTCACCGGCAACACGGCGCTGTCCTACGCGCTCCCCGATGACGCCCGGTTCATCGTCGCGGGCCTCTCGATCGAGTACGTGAAGAAGGCGCGCGGGACGATCCGCGCCGTCTGCGAGTGCCCTCTCCCGGAGACCAGCGAGCGCAGGGAGTACGATATCCCGGTGAGCCTGCGCGACGCGACGGGGGCCGAGGTCGCCCGCGCCGTCCTCCGCAGCCTCGTCGGTCCGAAGAAGCACCCCTGAGCTCGGCGCCGCGCCGCCCTACGGAGCCCCCCGGCGCTCCCGACCCCTGCATTCCGGCAAAGCGCCACGCGCCGGAGGCCCCTGTACTCCAAAGCACGCTGCGCTGCGGCGGAGCCCTAAGCTCCGGAGCAGACGTGTGCTCCAAAGCACCTTGCGGGCCGGAGCAATCCTGTGCTTCGGAGCAATCCTGTGCCCGCAAGCACACGGGGAGCTCAGCTGCCGCCCGACCTCCCCTGAAGCGTCTCACCCCGTCCCACACCGAACCGGAGCGCGGACAGAGGGTTCGAGTCAACGCGCTCGACAAAGCGCTTCCAGGGTGTTTCGATTCTTCTCATGAGGAACCGGTCAACGATGGTGGCGCTCGCCGCGACGGGGATCAGCGTGATCTTCGCGGCGTGCGGGGGGGCCGATGGCTCGGTCTCCGCCGGCGGAGCCGGCGGAGCGGGTGCCGGGGCCAGCACGGGGACAGGCCCGGGGAATGGCTCGGGGAATGGCCCGGGAACAGGCGGGGAGACGAGCACCGGATATGGCACCGACGGGCCTGGAGAGATCACCACCGGGCCCAGCAGCGGCGCCGGAGAGGGCGCCGGCGGCGAGGCGTCGTGCGCGGGGGAGACGAAGACGGCGGAGCTCGTGCCGCTCGACCTCTACATCATGCTCGACTCGTCGGGGTCGATGAGAGATCAGCTCGCGACGGGCGGCACCAAGTGGACCGCCGTGACCGACGCGCTCGAGGCCTTCTTCACCGACCCCAAGTCGGAGGGGCTCGGCGTCGGGCTCCAGTACTTCCCTCTGCTGAACGCCGGCCAGCCCATGAGCTGCAGGACCAACGAGGAGTGCGGCGTCAGCGGGCCGTGCGCGCTCCGGGCCTGTCGCAGCTCGTTCGACGCCCGCACGGGCCTCCAGGTCTGCGTCGCCGACTCGGACTGCCCGGACGGCGACGAGTGCATCGACATCGGCGTCTGCTCCCAGAACACGGACGTCATCTGCGGTGACATCGGCGAGCGCTGTCCCAACCGCGCGGGCACGTGCAACAAGGTGTCCCGGAGCAGCTGCGCTCACCCGTACTCGTGCGTCACCGAGGACTACGCGACGCCCGCCGTCTCGATCGCGCCGCTCGACGCCGCCTGGGCCGACGAGCTCATCGGGTCGATCGACCGGACATTCCCCGACGGGGGCACGCCCACCGCCGGCGCCCTGTCCGGCGCGATCGCCCAGGCCCGGGCCCACGCCCAGGCGAACCCGACCCACAGGGTCGTTACCGTGCTGGCCACCGACGGGATGCCCACCGAGTGCAATCCCACGTCCGCCGACGGCATCGCGGAGATCGCGGCCGAGGGGCTGGGCGGCTCGCCGAGCATCTCGACCTTCGTCATCGGTGTCTTCGGCAGGGACGACGACGGCGCCCAGGCCACGATGAACCGCATCGCCGAGGGCGGCGGGACGACGTCGGCCTACTTCATCGACACGAGCTCCGACGTCACGCAGGCGTTCCTCGACGCGCTCAGCGAGATCCGCGGGACGAGCCTCGCGTGCGAGTACCAGGTCCCGGCGCCGTCCGCCGGGCAGACGCTCGATTACGGGACGCTCAACGTCCAGCACACGCCGCCGGAGGGCGCCGACCCGTCGACCATCTTCTACGTGGCCAGCGAGGCGCGCTGCGACGCGACCGCCGGCGGCTGGTACTACGACGTCGACCCCACGACCGGCGGCACGCCGACGAAGATCGTGATGTGCCCCGCGACCTGCACCCACTTCCAGGCGGGCGGGCAGGTCCAGCTCCAGGTCGGCTGCAAGACCGAGATCCCGCCGATCAACTGAGCCCTTCCCCCCACGCTCGCCCGCGCCGCTCGCCTGCGCGACCGGCAGCGGGCGGCGCGCTCATGCGTCGAGCGCCGCGGGCCGCACCGTGGCGGACGGGCCGTGGGTGCGCAGCCAGAAGTACGCCGCGGATGCGGCGAACAGGGCCCCGCAGAGGAACGCGGTCGCGTAGCTGAAGCCGAGGAAGAACTCGAGCCACGAGCGCTTCGCCTGGCCAAAGCTCTTGTAGAGCAGGAGCGCCACGCTCCCGAGGTAGCCGAAGGCGTCGGCCGCGGTGATCAGAAATCCCGCCGTCGCCACCGAGCCCACGGCCGCGATGAGCCGGTCGAAGAGGACGCAGTTGTAGGGGACGTACCCCACGTAGAGCCCGAGCCCGACGCTGATCATCCAGGCGACGGGGCCGATGACGCCCGCCTGGTAGAGCGCGGTGCTCAGCCCCGCGAGCGCCGCCCCGGCGACCATGACGCCGTGGATCGCGACGAGCGCCGCGCGGTTGTTGCGGATGCCGATCATCACCGCGACCGAGAGGAGCGCGCCGATCGCCACGGGGATCTCGGCCGTCGTCAGGATGGCCGGCTGGTCGGTGTAGCCGAGGGCGTCCCAGATCTCGCGGGCGAAGTTGTCCCGGAAATCGCGGTAGGCGGTGAGGACGACGTAGCCGAGGACGAGGGTCGCGAGCCCGCCGGCGTTCGCGAGGACGAACGCGCGCCGCGCGGCGCGGTCCATGGGCGCGCGCCGGGTCCGGAGCGCCTCGTCGTCCACCGAGGGCGGCGGGATCTGCGCGAGCATCCACACCGAGAGGAGCAGCGGCGGGAAGAAGAGGGCCCCCGTCACCGCGGGCATCCAGACCTCCGGGACCCCCCAGCCGAGCGTGATTTTGCCAACGGTCTTTACGAAGCCGCTCGCGACGATGAAGCTGGCGCAGAGGCCGGCGCCGAGCAGATCGCTCACGCGGCGCCCCTCGAGGAAGCCGAAGACGAGCCCCCAGACCATGCCGAGGGGCAGGCCGTTCAGCACCAGGAAGGCGGCGGCGTACGGGGCCGGCGCGAGCCCGAACAGGACGAGCGCGACCTCGCTCACCCCGATGCACGCGAGGATGGCGAGCGCGCGCCGCTCGGGCGGCATCTCGGAGACGACCTTGATGCCAAGGAACTTGGAGGCGCAGTACCCGAGCACCTGGGCGATGATGTAGAGGCTCTTCAGATCGAGCGCCGGGAGCAGCGGCAGCGCGACCATCCCCTTGTAGGAGCCGACCGCGAACGGCTTGCGGAAGGCGTACATGCAGAAGTAGGTCGCGAACGCGGCGATCACGGCGAAGGCCGTGAACACCGGCGCAGGGGCTCGCTCGAGCCATTTCGTCACGCTTCGCTGGGCCGGCATGGGAGCTCCGAGGAAGGCGCGAGGGTAATCGCGGCCGCGCGGCGCGCGCATGGATTTTCGGTGAGGAGCGGGCCGGGCTCCCGCCCGCACACGAACACGCGAACCGCGGATCTCGCCGTGGCCTGCCGAGCGTCCGCCCGGCATGCCGCGATGGTCACATTTTTCGCCTTCCGCCCTGCTCTTTCTTCTCCCGGCTCGTGTCGCGGCTCGCCCCTCGTCGCTCCGCTTTTCGGTCCTCGCTCTTCGTCTCTCGCGCCTTTCGTGGGAGCGCCCGCGCGCGTGCGGCGTTCGAGGAAGCTCATCGGCAATCGATGAGGCGGGCTCGTCCGTGGCGCCATAAGGCGGGCTCATCCGCAGAGCCATGGTCGAGCTCGGGTGCTCGGAAATCAACATCTCGGTGAGAAACGCCGCCGCGCAACACGGAAAGTCATGTGACATCGTCCGTCGGCTCCCGAGCCACGCTCAGGGGAGGCCCTAATTCATGATGTCGTCACTGTGGCACAACGTCTCTGTGAGACGCTTTGGTCGCTCCGGCATGGGGCGCATTGCACCTCGCAGCGGGGCCTGACGGGGCGAAATCTTCCTGAAAACGGAGCGAAATACCGCCCTCGCCGTCCTGGAACACCCCTTGCGATGTCGGATCGCGCCGGGGCGTCGGGGCCCTGGATCTTCAGGCCACGCGGCGCCGGACAGGCACGCACGACAGGCGGCCCGATACGGCTGTCCTCCCGCACGCTCGTGCGTCGCCCCAATGTGGACCGAGCGTCGGCTGGATCACCGGAGAGGAGCGGCCCAGTTTCGCTGCCGTGTCGCTCTTCTCGCAAGAAAGGCGGAGGAGTCATGCCGAATCGTCAGGGATGGATCGACGAGGAACATAACGATGGGCCGGGGCGCGACGACGAGCGGTTTGGGCCAACCCAGGGTCAGCGAGGAGACGAGCGATATCGTGGCGAGCGCGGAGCCAGCGGGGATGCTAGTTACGGGCATCGTGGCAACTACGAGCAAGTCCTCCAGCGAGACGATCGGCGCCCTTCCCGCGGAGGTCACGATGATCTCCGCGGTCGCTCCGATCAGCGAGAGTCTGTCGGACGCGGCTACGAGGGCGAGCGCGGCGGCGAGGGCGACCCGAGCTGGCGCGGCCACGGCGGCGAACGCGCCTGGGAGGGCCGACAGGATCGCGGCTGGGGGCAGCGCGAGGACGCCCAGCGTAAGGACTGGGGCGGCCAGCGTGATGACTTCCAGCGAGGAGGTCGCGACGATCTTGACGCCAGGCGCGGCTACGGCGGCGGCCAGGGCGGCTTCGGCGGCGGCCAGGGCAGCTTCGGTGGCGGCCAGGGCGGTCACGGCGGCCAAGGTCACTTCGGCGGCGGCCAGGGCGGCTACGGCGGCCAAGGCGGCTTCGGCGGCGGCCAAGGCGGTTACGGCGGCGGCCAGGGCGGATTCAGCGGCGGCCAGGGCGGCCTCGGTGGCGGCCAGGGCGGCTTCGGTGGACAGGGCCACTTCGGCGGCTATGGCGGAGAGGGATTCGGCCGCGGCCAGGGCGGATTCGCCGGTGGCCAGGGCGTCTATGGCGATGAGGGCGGACAGGGCCGCTTCGGCGGACAGGGCCGCTTGGGCGAACAGGGTGGCTTCGGCGGACAGGGCCACTTCGGCGGACAGGGTGGCTTCGGCGGCAGCCAGGGCGGTTATGGCGCCGGTCAGGGCCACTTCGGTGGCCAGGGTGGATTCGGCGGCCAGGTTGGCCAGGGCGGCTTCGGCGGACAGGGCCACTTCGGCGGCGGCCAGGGCAGTGAGGGCGGCCTCGGAGGCCAGGGTGGATTCGGTGGCCAGGGTGGATCTGGTGGCGGCCAGGGCGGCTTCGGTCGCCAGGGAGGCCTGGGCGGAGTCCAGCACGAAGGATACGGAGCCCGCGGCGGCCTCCGGCAGTGGGCCGACGACGAGCGCGGCTGGAACGAGCGGCCAGGACAGCAGCGCGGGTACGAAGGCCACGAGTCGTCCTTCGGCGGCGATCAAGGCCCTTCCCCTCAGCCCTACGGCGGACAGGGATCCGGCGGACAGGCCCCAGGCGGCCGCAGCTTCCTCCAGACCGTTCGACAGGGCGGCGGGCTCGGCGGTTCGCGTGGTCGCCCGCCCAAGGGGTACAAGCGCTCGGACGAGCGGATCCGCGAGGATATCTGCGACCAGATCTCCGATCAGCCGGACCTCGACGCGAGCGACGTCGAGGTGAAGGTGCAGAACGGCGAGGTCGTCCTCTCCGGGACCGTCCGCGAGCGTCGCTTCAAGCACCAGCTGGAGGCGCTCGCCGAGCGGATCTCGGGCGTGGTCGACGTGCGGAACGAGATCCGGCTCTACCGCGAGCAGCAGCAGGGCGAGGTGAGGACGAGCGCGGGGTTGTCGTCGAGCGAGCGCGCGGCTGCGAGCACGAGCGGCGTCACCGCGGGCTCCGCGACCTCCATCGGCGCGACGTCGCCCCCGGAGACGAAGAACAACGAGTCGCGCCGGAACGCCTCCTGAGAGTTCCACCGAGCTCCACGTCAACGGGGCTCATCGCAATCTGAAGTCGCACGCCGACCCAAAGACGCGCGCGAACTCCGCTGTCGCTCCCCCGAAGATGTAGAGCTCGTAGGCCGTGGCGGTCTTGCGAGTGAAGTAGAACTGGCCGAACCTCGGCCCCGGCCCTGTCATCGCGGTGTCCACGCGCGTCCAGGCCCCGGTGTGGAGATCGAAGTACCAGACATCGCAGCCGGACAACAAAGGCGCCGGGCGCCCGGCTTACGCGACCAGGCCCCTCGCCGCTCTTTGCCCGAGCTTTGGCGGTTGGGCCCACGTTGGGCCGACAGCTTCCGAGGGGGTGCGATCCGTCGTCACATCCCCCCGAAATTGCGGCGGAAGCGACGGAACGCGACGGTTTGCCACCGCAATTTCGTGTCCTTGGGCGACACGGTACCCGGTCGTGCGCCGAGGGGACGAGAGAGGCCGTCAGACCCCTTCGTCCCGAGGCTCAGGGGAGCTCCTCGATGTCCGAGGGCACCCGCGGGTTCACCTCGTAGTGATCGAGGAACTGGCCGCTGAACCCGGTGATCTCCACGTCGTCCCCCAAGGCGATGCCGCTCACGTCGATCCCGGTCCCGGCATAGACGAACACAGTGACCTCGCCCGAGCCGTCGTCGACGTGGAACCGGTAGCCATACTCCCCGTCGTCGAAGACCTCGTCCACCACCGTGCCTCCGATGCGGACGAGGGTCCCCTCGGAATCCTCGCCCACGTCGCCCGTGTCGATCGGCTCGGCCGGGTGGACTGGATGGGAGCCGGAGACGGCGATGTCCGTGGGCTGGACGCCGAGGACCTGGCCGTAGCTGTTCGCCACCGCGCCGGTCACCACGACCTCCTGGCCGAGCGCATAGCTCCCGCCCAGCGCGTCGTGGATATAGAGCCCCGAGGACCCAGCCTGGATGGCGAACCCCTGGTCGTTGGGCGCGAACGCGCCCGAGGGGACAGACACGACGCCGTTGACAGTGACGACCGTTCCCTCGGGCTGCGCCCGCGCGAACTGGATCGAGCTGCCCGCCGCGGACAGGGGCCCGGCGGTGATCAAGACAGCAATGAAAGCGGCGGCGCCGCGGAGCAATGTGCGCATGAAGATCTCCTCGATGGGCGGCCGGCCGGGTGGGTAATCGTCGAGGTCCACCCGGCTGGGCATTTGATTATCGATGCAAGAGCACTGCGAGCGCCAGTATGGCAGCGGAGATGCCGTGTGTCTATGAGACTTGAGGCCAATAGCGCATCACCCGGCGTTCGATCCTGGAGGCGTGCGAGGGCCTCGCGGGACCGAGAACTGCCGCTGATGACGCGCCTTTCGTCGACCTCCACGGCGAAGACCTCTACCGCACAGGGATTGTCGTCGCGGGCGAGCTGCCCGGCGGGGAGCGCCGCGCGCTCGTCCCCTGAGATTCGTTCGACGAGGGCCCCGCAATCGCGAGATCGCGGGGCCTTCGGGTGGCGGGGTGGTCGAGGATCAGGAAGTGCTCGGAAGCACTGGTTACGGGCTCGAGAAAAGCAGGGAGGCCGGCGCCCAGCGCCCGAGCGTCTCGAGTCCATCGAGGGTCGGCGCGGTCAGCGAGTCACCGATGGCGAACCGATTGCCGACGATCGTCGCGCCGTGGGCGCTGAACTTCGCGGCTCCGGCGTTATCCTCGAACGGCTCGAAGACCCCGCCCCCCACCAGCGCGCCGATCAGATAGCTCGTGTTGGCTTGCAGCGTGACCGGGCTCGCGAGCGTGTGGTAGCGATACGTCTCGACGAGCGGATCGGTGCTCAGCACCGTGGTGGACGCGAGGAGCGTGGTGCCCGTCGCGTCCCACAACCCGACCTGGAGACCGCCGCCGACGAAGCCGTCGGTGGCCGGTCCGGAGAGGCTGCCATCCTGTCCCCCGAGGGCGCTCACCGTCATGGCGCTGCTCCCCACCTGGAACAGGACGCCCTGGGTGTACGGGCCATCGGTCCGGTGGCTGGCCGGGGCGCCGCTGTCGCTGAAGAGCGCGGTCTGGCAGCCCGCACCGAAGCACCCGAACAGCGCGCTGGCCGGCGCCCAGCGTCCGAGCGTGCCGGTGCCATCGATGGTCGGCGCGGTCAGCGAATTGCCAACGGCGAACCGATTGCCGACGATCGTCACGCCGTGGGCGCTGAACTTCGCGGCTCCGATGTTGTCCTCGAACGGCTCGTAGGCGCCCCCCACCAGCGCACCGATGAGATAGCTGGTGTTCGGCTGGAGCGTGATGGGGCTCGCGAGAGCGTGGTAGCGGTACGTACCGACGAGCGGATCGGCGCTCAGCACCGTGGTCGACGCGAGGAGCGTGGTGCCCGTCGCGTCCCACAGTCCCACCTGGACGCCGCCGCCGGCGAAGCCGTCGGCGGCCGGTCCGGAGAGGCTGTCGTCCTGCGCCCCGAGGGCGCCGATCGTCACGGCGCTGCTCCCCACCTGGAACTGCGTGCCGATGGTGTACGGGCCATCGGTCCGGTGGTCGCCCGGGCCGCCGCCGTCGCTGAACATCCCGGCCTGGCAACCCGCGCCGGAGCACCCGAACAGCGCGCTGGCCGGCGCCCAGCGCCCGAGCGTCCCGGTGCCATCGATGGTCGGCGCGGTCAGCGAGCCGCCCGAGGCGAACCGATTGCCGACGATCGTCACGCCGTGGGCGCTGAACTTCGCGGCTCCGATGTTGTCCTCGAACGGCTCGAAGGCGCCACCCACCAGCGCGCCGATGAGATAGCTGGTGTTCGGCTGGAGCGTGATGGGGCTCGCGAGAGCGCGGTAGCGGTACGTACCGACGAGCGGGTCGGCGCTCAGCACCGTGGTCGACGCGAGGAGCGTGGTGCCCGTCGCGTCCCACAGTCCCACCTGGACGCCGCCGCCGACGAAGCCGTCGGCGGCCGGTCCGGAGAGGCTGTCATCCTGCGCCCCGAGGGCGCCGATCGTCACGGCGCTGCTCCCCACCTGGAACTGCGTGCCGATGGTGTACGGGCCATCGGTCCGGTGGTCGCCCGGGCCGCCGCCGTCGCTGAACATCCCCGTGGCGCAAGCGGTCGACGAGGGATTGGAGCACACCCCGGTCATCGGGTTGCAGGTGCCCGCGTCATGGCACGCGTCGGAGGGCGCGCAGACCACGCCGCTGCACAGGCCGGCGGGAGGGGTCTGGCAGTTCGTCCCCGTGTAGCCGGCCGGGCAGGCGCAGGTGTAGCTGCTCCCGCTCGAGGCGCAGGTGCCGCCGTTCTGGCAGGGCGCCGCGGTGCACGGGTTGGCGTTGCAAACCCCGCCCGCGCAGTTGCCGGTAACGCAGTCCGAGTTCGTGCTGCAGCCGCCTCCGACGACGCATTGCGGGCACGTGCCGCCGCCGCAGTCGTTGCCCGTCTCGGCGCCGTTCTTCGTCCCGTCCGTGCACGTCGGCGTCAAGCCGGCGAAGGCGGCCGGGACAGCGGTCTCACCGGAGCTGCCGCGCCCCCAGCAAGCGACGGTGCCAGTCGAGGTCACGCCGCACGCGTGCTGTCGGCCCGTCGCGGCCTGGACGAACGTGGTAGGGGGCGGAGTCGCCTGACCATGGCTGTTGTCCCCCCAGCAGTGGAGGGTGCCGGTGGTCCTCAGAGCACATCCGTAAAGGTATCCCAGGCTGAGCTGGCCAAAAGAGTCGAGGGTGGGCGGGGTGGCCGCGTCCGCGTCGTTGTTGCCGGTGCAAGTGAGCTGGCCCGCGAAGAGGGTACACGTGGTCTGCCCGGAGCTCGTGGCGACCTGCGTGTAGGTCTGGGAGAAGGTTGTGGGGCTGTTCCCCCAGCAGACGGGCGTCTGGTCCGCTCGCAGGCCGCAAGCCCGGTAAACGCCCACCGAGACCTGCGTGAAGGTGCCCGGCGGCGGGCTGGCCTGGCCGTAATCGAACTGGAGGCCGTCGTTCTGGAGCCCCCAGCAAGCGAGGTCGCCGTTCGTCCGCACACCGCAGGTATACAGCTCGCCCGACGCGACATACGAGAAGGTGCCCGACGGCGGGCTGGCCTGGCCATAGGAGTTGTCGCCCCAGCAGCTGACCTGGCCGCTCGTGCCGATGGCGCAGCTATGCCAGCCTCCCGAGCTGATCTGGGTGAAGGTGCCGGCCGGCGCGCCGAGCTGGCCGAAGGTGTTGTCGCCCCAGCAAGAGAGGCTGGCGTCGTTCTTCACGACGCACGTGAAGTCGTTACCCGCGCTGACCTGGGTCACGGGACCGGGGCCCGCCTGCACCACGCAGCCCGGCCCGGGGCAGGCCACCGTGTAGCAGACGTCCAGCCTGGGCCGTACGCTCACGGTGGGCGCCTCGCTGCTCCAGAACGACGTGGCGCCGTAGTTCATATAGGTGGCGGACGTGTCGAGGATGTCCGCGTAGAGCGCGACGCCATAGTTCGGGGTGTCCCCGATCGTCCAAAGCTGCGTCATCAGCGTGACGTCGGCGCGCGCAAAGCCTTTACCGTACTGCAGCGTCGCGCTGGGCTGGCGGTAGAGCTCAGGCCTGTTGCCGAAGGTAATCGTCGCCTCGTCCCACGGTCCGGCCGCCGCGTAGAACGTGCTCGCCTCGTAGGGGCTCAAGTTGTTTTCGACGAAGAGTTGGATGAACGCGGACGTGACGTTCGCGTACGTCGGGATCGAGCTCAGGTCCCACTGCACGTGCGGCAAGTACCTCGAAGTGCCCCCCGTACCTCCCGGTCCATAGAGGTTGCTCTGGGCCGCGATGCCGGCGACGAGCTGGGTGGGGGGGTCGTGGGGGATCTGGTACCGGGCGGTGGCGTCGATGACGTTGCCTGAAAACCCCCGCTGGACGGTGACGCACGACGCCTGTGCGACAGCGGTCGGCGACTGCGTGACAACGAGCGTGCTGAAGTGGTCGATCGCGACCGTGAGCGTCTGCCGCGGGGGAGAGACCGAGCTGTCGAGGGTGAGGAACCCGTTGCGTCGCTCGCAGTTCAGGCCCGAGTCGTCGCAGAGCCACGCGCTCGGCGTGGTCGCCGTGAGCGGTACGGGGATCGTGAACAGGAGCCCCGGCGAGAACCGCGTGCCCGAGGGGCCGAACTGGTAGATCGGGAAGAGCACCGGATCCGCGGTGGGCAGCGACGAGGGGAGCAGCGACGGATCGCTGAGCGCCTGGAGCGTGATGGTGACGGGAGCCGCCGATGTGGCGCCGCCGACCTGGATAGCTGTCTCGGGGGCGATCTGGAGGACCGCGCCGCCGAGCGTGATCGTCTGCGCGACGAACGCGCCCGGGACGGCGTCTTGCGCGACGAAGCAGGAGCCCGTGGCGCAGTCGCCCATGTGCTGGTCGCAGACCAGCGGCGTGCCGTTGCAGCTCGTGCCGCCGCAGACATCAGGGCCGACGACGTGCTCGCACGCGCCGCCCTGGCAGGTGTCCACCGTGCAAGGGTTCCCGTCGTCGGCGCAGGCGGCGCCGTCCGGCACCGCCGCGGGGATCACGCACACACCGGTCCTCGAATCGCAGCCCCCTGGCTCGCACTCGTTCGTGCTGGTGGGGCAGGGCGCGGCGCAGAGGCAGGTGTAGCCTTGCGCGTCGTCGACGCAGGTGCTGCCCTCCCCCACGCAGGGGTTCGAATCGCAGTGCTTGACGGCGAAGGCGTCGATCTCGCAGTTCACGCCCGTGTACCCGTGCGCGCAGGAGCACGTGTACGTGGAGCTGGGGGGCGCGCCCGGCGTGCAGACGCCGCCGTTCTGGCAGGGGCTGGGCTCGCAGGGGAGCGAAGGGCTATCGCAGTCGGCGCCTGTGAACCCCGGCGGGCACTGGGTCTCGCAGCGCTCGCCGCCCCAGCCCGCGTCACACCCGCAGACGCCGTTCGTGCACGACGAGTTGCCGCAGCAAGGGATCGTCCCGTCGCAGGACGCGTTCGCGGGCAGGCAGCCGTCGCCGCTACAGCTCGGGTTGCCCACGGCGATGTAGTCGTGGAGGTGGCCTACGTGTTCGAGGATGCAGGCGTCCTTGCTGGCCTGGAGGATGGTGTAGGGGTGGCTCCCCGAGCCGGCATGGTGGCAAATCTGGACCTTGCCGTTGACTGCCAAGAGCGTGCACAGCAAGCCGACGAGGGGCTGCTCCGCCGCGCCGACGTGCTCGGAGTCCGATTCGTCGGGTATGTCCGTGCTGGAGCACCCGATACCGAGGAACGTGAAGCAGCTCAGGCCGAGCAGCGCGACCATCGCGCCGAGCCTGCGAAGAGAGGTGACATGCGTCATGACGCTTCTCCTTTGGCGGGACGCGCGGTCGTGATCCGCGGGTCGCCCGCCGGGAGCGGCACCCTGCATCAGCACGCTCAAGATAGCGACCTGGATCGTGATCCAGCTTTCGGAGATGCAGGCTCTCGTGGTAACCTGAGGAGGTCTCCCTGAGGCACCGCCTCATTTTTCCCTCCTTCCGGCGCGGCTCGTCCACGCGTGAGCCCACCGGGCTCGCTCGCGATCAGCCGCCGCAGTCGAGGGGGATCGTCAATCTCCACATGTCGTTGAGCAGCACCGGCGCGAACTCCGCTGTCGCTCCCCCGAAGAGGTAGAGCTCGTAGGCCGTTGCGGTCCTGCGAGTGAAGTAGAACTGGCCGAACCTCGGCGCCGGCGCCGTCCCCGTCATCGCGGTGTCCACGCGCGTCCAGGTCCCTGTGTGGAGATCGAAGTACCAGAGATCGGACAGGGTTGTACCGTCGAACTGGCTGCCTCCGAAGAGCCAGATGCGGCCCTTGTGCTCATCGGCGATCAGCTTCGCGTTGTCGCGGTGGCCCGGCCCGGCGGCCTCGTCGAAGACGAGCTGATCCCAGGTCTCCGTGTCGAGGTCGAACATCCAGAGGTCGCCGAGGTAGTTCTCCGGCGTGAACAGGCCGGTCCCGTTCACCGCGTCGTTCGTGTATCCGCCGTAGACGAGCAGGGCGTTCCAGCCCTCGGCGTAGATGAGCGGATGGTGGGCGCGAGCGCGCGGGGCCGGCGAGCCGGTCGCGACCTGCTTCCAGCCCTTCTTGTAGCGGACCAGGTTGTGCTGGAGGCCGTCAGGACGATTGATGAAGGCCGGCAGCGTCGACGACGAGCCCGAGAAGGCGTACGCGACGGTCTTGTGCTTCCCTTTCTTGCGCACGGCGACCGCCTCCGTGGAGCGGTTGGCGCGCCCGATCTCGGCCGCGCTCTGCGAGATCTGCGTCCACCCCTGCACCGGATCGAACCGGAACGTGTCCTGGTGCGTGAGGTCGAGCCCGCGCCGGAAAGGACCTCTCCCGCCGGAGACGATCAGCGCGTCCTCCTCGGCGACGCACCACATCATCGACTCGGCCCTGGCGGACGGCCCGCCCGGGTACTGGCCGAGGTCGTACCAGGTCTGCGTGTCGACGTCGAAGGCGCTGAAATCGGCCACGGGCTCGTCATCCGGGTAGGTCCCGTTCAACCCGCCGAAGATGTAGAAGATGCCCTGGTGATAGGCGCTCGCGCCGTCCCAGATGGCGTCGGGGACTGCGCCGCCCTGCGGAATCTCGGTCCAATAGGGCAAGCTCGACTGAGCGGCGCTCGGGCGGATACCGGCGAACGAGAGCAAGAGAGAGAAAGAAGCGATGAGCACGATCCGAAGCTGAACCCTGCACCTCATCCGAGCGACCTCCTTGTTCCAGGCAACGGCGGGCTCGCTGGAGCAGGTCGCCGGCAGACCTTTACGTTACCACGAGAGCCTGTACTTCAGAAAGCTGGATCACGATCCAGGTCGCGACCTTGGACGTGCCGACGCAGGGTGCCGCTCCCGGCGGGCGACCAGCGGATTCCACCGCGCGTCCCGCCAGAAGGAGAAGCGTCATGACGCATGTCACCTCTCTTCGCAGGCTCGGCGCGATGGTCGCGCTGCTCGGGCTGAGCTGCTTCACGTTCCTCGGTATCGGGTGCTCCAGCACGGACACGCCGGACGGCTCGGACGCCGAGCACGTCGGCGCGGCGGACCAGCACCTCATCGACGCGCAGTGCGCGTTCTTCGAGGTCAATGGCAAGACCCAGATCTGCCACTATACCGGCTCGGCCAGCCACCCCTACACCATCATCAAGACCAACGTGCAGGGCTGCATCAACGGTCACTCCGGCCACGCCAACGACTACATCGCCGTGGGCGACCCGACCTGTCAGGGCGGCGGCTGTCTGCCGGTGAGCGCGCCCTGCGACGCCAACGTGCCGTGCTGCGATGGGCTCACCTGCCAGAACGGCACGTGCACCGACCTCTGCGCCGGCGTGACGTGCACCGCCTCCGACGCGTGTCACGCCGCCGGGACCTGCGACCCGGCCACCGGGCTCTGCTCGAACCCCGTCGCCGCCAACGGCACGGCCTGCGACGACGGCAACGGCTGCACCCTCACGGATACCTGCGTCGCCGGGACCTGCACCGGCAGCAGCAATCCGTGCCAGAACGGCGGCACCTGCGACTCCGCGGAGCCCTACACCTGCACCTGCCCGGCGGGCTTCACGGGGCCGAACTGCGAGACGCCCGCCTGCGTCCCGACCACCTGCGCCGCTGAGGGAGCGACCTGCGGCACCCTCCCCGACGGCTGCGGCGAGACGCTCGACTGCGGCTCGTGCGCGTCGGGCTCGACCTGCGAGGACGGGACGTGCGTGCCCGCGACGACGGCGTGCCCGTGTGAGGCGCTGCCCGCCTGGCAGGAGTTCATCACGGAGATGAGCTACGACACCTGCTTCCACTTCGAGCCGGACGACGTCTACCTGAGGGGTAACTCGCAGTATAGCCACCCCGACGGGTACTCCATTCGGACGGGTATCGCTGCCTCGCTCCCGAATGAGATGATGGGAACCCCGAATGAGTGCGCAGCCGTGTCGGTGATCTCCGGCGTCCAGGTCGTCAGCGGAATCACCGATGACCAGTTGCACGCCTGCGCGCAGCTCATTCTGCAGATCGGCGGGCCGCTCTGCAACTAGCGATCGAAACCGCTCACCGCGGCGGCGGCCTCAGCGCGTAAGGCCGAGATCCCGAGCTTCGCGGCGGACCAGGGCGTCACCACCCGCAACTGAGCCTCCAGCGCCCACGCGAAAGGCGCGCCGCCCTCCCCGGGCGGCGCGCGCGGGAAGAGAGGCTCGCCTACCCCCCGCCTTCCCCCGTGCCCCGCTCATGCCTCGCGAACAGGCTCGCCAGCTCGGCGGCAGACGCCACCCCGAGCTTCTCCATCCCCTCCGACCGGTAGAGCCGCACGGCCGACATGGAGATCCCGAGCTCCGTCGCGATCTGCTTGTTCAGCATCCCCCTCGCCACCCGCTCGCACACCTCGCGCTGGCGCGGCGAGAGCGCCGCGAGCCGGGCGGCGAGCGCCTCCACCTCGGCCCGCGCCGCCCGCGCCTCCGCGTCGCGGGCCAGGGCGCGCGCCACGGCGGCGAGCAGCGCCTCCGCGTCGAGGGGCTCGGCGAGGAAGTCCACGGCGCCCGCCTTCATCGCCTCCACGGCCACGCTCACGTCTCCGTCGTCGCTCGTGAAGACCACGGGGAGCGCGCACCCTTCCTCGCGCAGGAGGGCCCTCACCTCCAGGCCGTTCGGATCGGGGAGCTGGACGTCGATCACCACGCAGCCCGCCCCCGCCGCGCGCGCGGCCTCCAGCAAGGCGAGCGACGACGCGAACGCCTGCACCGCGTGCCCCGCCTCCTGGAGCAGCCCGGCCGCGGCCCCGCGCCAGCAGGGATCCCGGTGCACCAGGAAGACGGTCGCCGCCTCCGCTCCTCGCGGGGACGGCCTCGTCGCCCCGGGCCGCGGGCTCGGCGGCGCCTCGGCCGCGAGGAGCCCGCGCCGCCTCGTCTCGGCCGGGGTCTCGCCGAACTCCGTTGCATAGGCGGCGCCGAAGCGCTCCACGCGCAGGTAGCCGGCAGCGTGGGCCACGCTCGCCGCCGTCTCGCCCGGCTCGGCCAGGAGCAGGCGATCCCGCGCCAGGAGCAGGCGCCTCTTGCGGAGGAAGCCCCACGGGGTCGCGCCCCGATAGGCAAAGAAGGCCCCGTCGATCGAGGCCATGCTCGCGCCCGCGAGCGTTGTCAGATCGGCGGTGCCGATCGGGCCCTCCGCGTGGGCGTCGAGGTACTCCTCGACGAGCCGCACCACGCTCCGGCTCGACGGCGGCGCTGCCTTCTCCAGGAGGTGGGCGTGATCGTGGGGCTGCCCGAAGAGCAGCGCGCGCGCCACCGCCTCGCCGAGGCTGGCCATCACCACGGGGTGGCCGAGGGCTCGCCCTGCCCGCTCGGTCTCCGTGGAAAGGAAGCGGCAGAGTCGTGCCAGGAAGGTCCCGGGGCCGTCGGTGGTGGGCATCGACAGCGAGAAAGCAAGGGGCCCGCGGATGGCCACGCCGGTGAGCGCCTCGAGCTGCGCCTCGAGATAGCGGGCGTCGACGCGGAGGTTCATGGGGCGGGCCGGGCCCTCCGCGCTCCACTCGGACCGGGCCCCCGGCGAGAAGACGGCGGCGCTCCGGCCAGGGGCGATCTCCGCCGCGTCCCCCGACGAGGCCGCACGTACCGAGCCGCCGGTCGCCAGGCTGACTGTGTAGCCCGAGCTCACGCCGCGCAGGCACATGCCGGAGGCGAAGACGCCCGAGAAGAGGGCGACAGGCCCCATGTCGACGGGGGTGGCACGCCACTCGAAACGGTGACCGCGGCCGACGGTGTCGGCGGTGAGGTCGCCGTAGATCGTCGCGAGGAGCACGCGGGCCGCCTCCAGATCGCGCGTATGGATGAGCGGGTGGCGTTCGAGCCCCTGGCGAGCGGATCGGTTATGCATGGAGGTCTCGGGCAGGCTGTAAGGGGAGAAACGGATTCAGCATAGCGGATCAAGAGACCGCACCTCACACGCGCCCCCCTCCGAGGCTGGGATCCTCGTCTCGCGCTCCGGATCGGGCGTGCGTGCTCCTGCCGCTCGCAAATGGCGGGCCGTCCGCGTGGGAGGTCGCGGACGCCGACCAGGACACTGCACGAGCTCGATGGTGCGGGGGCTCAGCAGCTCGGCCGGCTGCGGCGCCCTCGCCGCCTTGTTCACGACGTCGGGCGCGCCTTCACGAGGTCGAGGCTCGCGCTCCGCAGTTGAGGCCTGCAGGCAGCAGCAGCGGGCGGCGGTTGGTGCGGCCACGCCGGCGACTACGTCACCAGCACCGACCCGAGCTCACCGCTCTAGAGCAACGAGGACGAGGGCGCGCGCCGGTTGTTCCATCTCCGCAGCGCCTCGGCGAGCGTCGGATACGTGACCAGGGTCGAGAGCTCGATACCGAGCTCGACCATTATCTTCGCCACGCTCGGACGTATCCCCGAGACAAGCCCCTTGCTTCGCCCGCTCGGTCACATTCTCAGCTGCGGCGTAGATCCACTCCACCTTGTCTCCCCACGCCCGAAAGACGGGGATGAAGTGGTTTCGCCATTGCTGATCGCCAATCCGGGCGGGGCCGTCTCGGCCAAATCAGCTGGATGTGTCCCATTACCGGCTGCGCCGCCCCGCGGCGGTCGCGATCATCCCCTCCCGTCAGCTTACCAAATAATCCCGATTACCATGCGCGTACATGACCGGGGCCCCTCTTTTTTGCGTCGCGCCGACGCCGACGCTCCTGCGAGCGCGCTGCCCCCGAGAGCCAGTTCGCTTCAGATCTCGGCGGATCGGAAGAGAGCGCCTTCACACCGTTCGGGTACGTCCTCGAAACGTCCTGGATCCTCAGTTCCATGTGTGCACCTCGCATGGCGAGACCTGATGTTACCCGGTCAAGGGTGCCGGGGAAACCACCCGCTGCACGGCGGGGGGCTGAGCTTCGCAATTGTCGTCGAGCGCCGTTCCACGCGAGATTCGGCGGCTATGACTCGCACCAAATTCAATCCGGGTCTCGACCAACAACCAACGATCCACCGCGATCCGGAGCCTGCTCGGGGGGCCGATCACGCGGCGGCGCCGCCCCTCTCGGTCTCGCGAATCCATCTCAGCACCTCCGATCCCGACGAAATGTCCCCCGCCCTCGCCCGCCTCTGCCCGGGAGTGGCGCTCCGGCCTCTGAAAGGAAGCGCTTTCAGGTGCGAGATCGGTATCGCCACGGTCGGTCCCGTGAGCTTCGTGACGACAGACTGGACCCTCGGCGGTCGGATGGACGCGGCCACCCTGCACGATCGTTACGCGCTGGGGCTCGCCGGGGAGGGCAGCCGCGACACCGAGGTGGAGGTCAGGCGCCAGCGCCTCTCGATGGCCCATGGCAAGCGGGCCATCCTGCTCGTCCCAGAATGGCCCGTGAAGATCCAGATACCGGCGGGCGGAAGCGGGCGAAGCCTCACCGTCCTGCGATCTGCGCTCGAGGCGCACTTCGCCATGCTCACGGGCCACGCGCCGCGCGAGGCGATCCTGTTCGAGCCCGACCTGGATCTCACCGGCGGCGGCGGCGCGACGCTCCAGGGGATCGTGCGCTTGCTCCGGGAGGAGCTCGAGCGCCCGGCGCTCTCGCCCTTCGTTCGCTCCCAGTTCTGCGATGTGCTGCTCACCGCGCTCGTGACCATCCCGCGCCACGCGGGCTCCCATCTGCTCGAGCTCGCGCCCCCGCGTGTCGCTCCGGCGGTCGTGCGTCGGGCCGAGGAGTACATCGCCATGCACGCGGGCGAAGCGGTCACGCTGGCGGACGTCGCCGCCGCCGCGGGGGCGCCGGCCCGCTCGCTCCAGGCGGCGTTCCGCGCGGCGCGCGGCGTCACGCCGATGGGGTTCCTGAAGATCCGGCGGCTCGAGCTTGCGCGACAGATGCTCCTCGCCGCCCTGCCCGAGACGACCGTGGCCGACGTCGCCGGCGCGATGGGCTTCCGCAGCGCGGGGCGGTTCAGCGTCGACTACAGGAAGCACTTCCGCGAGAGCCCATCCGAGACGCTCTCGCGCCGCCGGCCGACCGGACGACGACGCGGCGGCGCGCGCTGATCAAAAAACGCAAGCTGATCGAAAAGCGCAACGATGATGCGCCGCGTCTGTGATGACGATTGCAGCATTATAAGAACGCGGGTATCCGGAGTTCGGCACTCGGGCCTGATGACAGCAGGAACACGATGACCCAGATCTATCTTCTGCCAGGCTTCATGGGTTTTCAGTCGTTCGGCGAGCTCGCCTATTTCAGGCGTGTGCCGAAGATGCTCGTGGAGCTCCTGGGGGAGCTCGGCCACGACAGGATTGAAGTCCACGAGTGCCCCACGATCCCGACCGGATCCATCGCTCGCAGGGCGCAGCAAGCGCTCGAGTTCATCGCGGCGCACGGCGGGGAACAGGCCGAGAGCATCCACATCGTCGGCCACTCGACCGGTGGGCTCGACGCGCGGCTCCTCGCGACGCCGGGCGCGAGGCTCGTGCCGGGTCGCCTCGAGGAGCGGATTGGCCGGCGCATCAGCTCCATCGTCACGATGTCGACGCCCCATTACGGGAGCCCGATAGCGTACCTGCTCGGGAGCCTGCCGTTCCGGAGGGCGTTCGAGATGCTCGGGCTCCTCGGCAAGCCCCATGGCAGGAAGGGCTTCCGGGCGCTGGCGCGCGTCATCGAGCTGGTGGCGCGCGCCGACGACTGGACGGGCCGGACCGATACGTTCCTCGACACCATCGTCCACAAGATGCTGAAGCGGACCGGCAAGAACGCCGATGATCTGATGTTCAAATTCCTGAGCGAGCTCTCGAATGATCAGGGCGCGTCCATCCAGCTCACGATGGAGGCCATGCACCTGTTCAACGCCGCCGTCGCGGACCGCCCGGAAACGCACTACAGCTCGATCATCTGCGTGGCGCCGCCGCCGAGCTCGTTCCCGTTCCGTCCGGCCGATTTCTTCTCGCCGGTGCGGGCCGTCTCCATCTTCGCGTTCTGGGCCCTGTACCGCGTCACCTCGGCGGTCCCCAGACAATACCCCTGCACTGCGCTGGACATCGAGACGCTCAACCTCAACGAGCACTCCGCCCCCATCGAGATCACGAAGACATCGAACGACGGCGTGGTCCCGTGCCAGAGCCAGGCTTATGGAAAGGTGCTGGACATCGTGCTCGGCGACCACCTCGACGTCGTCGGGCACTTTCCGTACTCGGGCGGTGATCGCCACGCCGACTGGCTCCCGTGCGGCGCGGGTTTCGACGAGGAGCAGTTCCGTCGCGTGTGGTCCCTGGTCGCCCGCGAGATCGCGGGCAACATTCCGGTGAAGCGGCGGGCGGCGCCCCCCCTCGGAGCGCCGGCGCGCGCGAGCAAGACCTCGCCGCTCAAGAACGGGAAGTCGAAGTCGAAGCTCATCTCCACCGCCAGCTGACATTTTCTTGAAGTGGGCCCCGAGGGGTCCTTCGGCCCTGGAGCCGCCATGCTGAACGATCCCGATTCCCTCGAGAACCGCGATCCCCGGTTCATCAAGAGGATGACGAGCCTCCTCGACAGCACGATAGCGCCTTATCATCGGACCGAGGTCCGCGGGCTCTCGCGGATCCCCCGCCAGGACGGGCTCATCTACGTCGGCAATCACAACGGCTATCCGTACATGTCCGACTTCTGGCTGTTCACGGCCGCGCTCTTCAATGAATACGGGATAAGCCGGTTCCCGTACGTGCTCGCGCACAAGCTGACGATCAGGCTGCCGCTGTTGAACCAGATCTTCACCAAGTACGGCTGCGTCCGCGCGTCCGGGCAATGCGCGGCGCGCGTGCTGGAGCGTGGGCACCCGCTGCTCTTGTATCCGGGCGCCGAGGTGGAGCTCATGCGCCCGCACCGGGAGAGGACGCGCCTTCGCTTCAACGGGCGCACCTCTCATATCCGGCTGGCCATGAAGTACGGCGTGCCGATCGTGCCTGTGGTGTCCGTCGGCAGCCATTCGACGGCCATGATCCTCGACGATCTGCCCTGGCTGGCGGACGCGATCGGGGCCAAGAGCAAGCTCGGCATCAACGCGTGGCCCCTCATGCTGAGCATCCCCTGGGGCCTGACGCTCGGGCCGTTCATCCCGCCCTACATCCCGTGGCCTTCCAAGATCCTCATCGAGATCCTGGAGCCGATGGTGTGGGCGCCGCAGGGCGCGGGCCCGGAGAGCGAGAGCCACATCGCCGCGTGTGCGGCCCAGGTCGAGCAGGCGATCGTGAGCGCGCTCGCCCGCCTGGAGGCCGAACGAATGACCCAGGAGCGCCCCCCGCTCGAGGTGGTGAAGGGCGCCGTCATGAAGGCTCTCTCATGGATCGAAGGGCACATCGACGAGCTGTCTCGCTGGCTCGTCGGGGCGGGCACGCGCCTGCTGGGGCTCTCCGGCAGGGGCGAGGCGCAGAGAGCCGCCCCCTCGGACCTCGTGAAGGTCGCCTCCCAGCTCGCCCAGGATGTGCGGCACGACGTGGACCTCCTCCGCGAGATGCAGCGGCGCTCGGAGCGCAATGCCGTCGCCGTGTCGCCTCGGACGACCGCGACCCGAGCGGCGCGGAGGCCGCGGTTCACCGAGCGCGAGATCCACGAGATCCTCGCGCAGGCGAGCAAGGGCAAGAGCGTGCACAACATGTGTGATGAGCTCGGCATCTCGGCGAGCACGTTTTATCGCTGGCGGTCGCAGCACACGGGGCGCCTCGCGGAGATCCGATAAGCCGAGCGGTCTCGATATGGTCTTTCCCACGCTGGCGCGCGAGCGCGAAGGGATCACGCGCAGGGCGCGGGGCGCCGCCGCGGCCGCGCTCCTCGCTGTGGCCCTGGGCTATCCGCCGGGCGGCACCCCGGCGGCCGCCGTCACGCCTGACGCGGCGGCTGCCGCGGCGGCGGACGGGGGCGCGCCGTGCCGAGACGCCGCCGCCGGCGCGCGGCGGGGGCGGGTCGAGCAGCTCGTCGTCGCGGCGCGGCTGAGCCCGCACAAGAGCGCGGAGGCCGGCGCGCAGCTCGGGCAGGTGATGGGCGAGCTGCGCGCGCTGCAGCCGGACATCGAGGCGGACTTCCGCGAGGCGGCCACGCCGCCCGGCGTCGAGCGGCTCACCTGCGCGCTCGCGGACGAGGAGCAGCTCGATGCCGCGCGGGTGCTGCTCCTGTCGCGGCTGCCCGATGGCATGCGCGAGGAGGCGCTCGGCCCGGGCCGCGCCGGCGTCGATCAGCTCCGCGCGGAGCTCTTTCGCATCGGCGCGCGGGCGCGGTGGTACCGGCTCCACCGCGACAGCGCCGTCGAGGAGAGCCGCGCGGCGCTCCGCGACCCGTTCGTCGTCACCGCGCTCGCGTACCGCGCCGCCCTCGTCGTCGCGGTGATCGCGCTCGCCGTGATCGTGACCCGGCGAAGGCGCCGCTGGATGGACGCCGCCTGGCCCGTGATCCTGCGCGTGGTCCGCAGGGCGCGCGCGCAGCGCGCCCTCGAGAGAGCGCGCTCGATCCTCGCGATGTTCTCCGGCTCGCTCCTCCTGCTCGCCACGATCTGGGGGGTACACCGGGCGCTCGGGTCGGACGCCGCCGCCGTCCGGGAGGTCGAGCTCGCCTACGGGATATTGCTCTGGTACGCGCTCTACCGTCTCGCGCTGGCGGGGATGCACGGCTGGATCGAGCGGCGACCGAGCGATCTCGGAGCGACGATTCATGAGGCGACGAGCCGCAAGGTCCTCCGCTCGCTCCGGGCGGTCGGGCGGTTCGCGCTGGCGGTCGGCCTCCTCGTCGGCGCCGTCGAGGCGGCGACCGGGAGGGGCTACCTCTACAACGCCGCCCTCCGCGCCGCCTCGCTCGGGGCGCTCCTCCTCGGCTGGGTCCTGATCCGCTGGTGGCGCGACGACATCAGCGACGCGTACCTCCGCCGGCACGACGAGGGAACGCTCGCCAGCGCCGTACGGAAGACGCGCGTCCGGTGGTATGGCTTCTTCGTCGCCGTCGTGGCGCTCCTGGCCCTCGTGCTCGCGAGGATGGGCCGCGCCGCCCGCCGCGTCTTGCTCGGCTTCGACCTGACGCACCGGGTCCTCGCGTTCATCTTCCGCAAGCGCCTCGAGCGCCGCACCGACTCCGCGCACCCGGACGGCCTCGCCCGGGAGCTCCCGCGGGATGTGCTAGCGCACCTGTCCGAAGAGCCTCTCCTGGATCCGACGACAGGGCTCGATCACTACGCCGGCCTCGATCGCTTCAAGGCGTCGCTCGCCGCGTGGAAGGACAGCCGCCGCATCGGCTCGCTGCTGCTGGTCGGCGGCGCCGGCTCGGGGAAGACGACGTGGCTCGTGGCGGCCGAGCGCGAGGCGCCGGTCCCGGTCGTCCGCGTCGCGCTCGACAGGCGGCAGCTCACCGCCGCCGACGTCATCGCCACGCTCGGGAATGCGCTCGACGCGCCCCCCGAGGCGCGCACCGGCGTCGAGGCGTTCACCGCGTGGCTCCGCCTCCAGCAGCGCCGGCTGCTCGTCCTCGACGACCTGGAGCACCTGTTCCTCCGCGGGCTGGAGGCGTGGGGCGCCTGGGAGGCGTTCCTGGAGATCGTCGAGCGCTCGGCGCCCAGCATCTTCTGGCTGTGCGCGATCGCCGAGCACCCCTACCGCTACCTCGTCTTCGCGCGCGGCGGAGCCACGGTCTTCCGGACGATCGTGCACCTCGCGCCCTGGTCCGAGCAGCGGCTCGCCGAGCTCCTCACCGCCCGCACCCGGGCGAGCGGCTACAGCGTCTCGTACGAGGACCTCGTGATGGACGACGACGAGTCCACGGATCGCGTGCAGCGCGAGCTCAGGACCGAGCGCGATTTCGCGCGGCTGCTCTGGGACTACGCGAAGGGTTGTCCGCGGGTCGCGCTCCACTTCTGGCAGCGATCGCTGCTGGTCGACGACGCGCACGGCGAGCGGCGCCTCCGCGTCCGCCTCTTCCGCACGCCGGACGAGGACGAGCTGGAGTCGCTCAGCGAGGTGGAGCGCTTCGTGCTCGCGAGCGTGGTCTGGCACGACAGCCTCACGACCGACGAGGCAGCGCGCTCGCTCGGCGTCGACGCGCTCCCGTGCCAGGACGCGCTGGCGAAGATGGTCGAGCTCGGCATCATCGACGATCTGCGCGGCCGGCACCGCGTCACGACCCGATGGCAGCGCGCCGTCAGCAACTATCTCGTGCGGAAGCACCTGATTCAGCCGTGAGACCGTGAGAAAGGACGACCACCGTGGATTCGGACGTGGACGTGCCCGACGGTGCCAAGCTCATCGAGACCATCCAGGTCAGCGGCGTCATCACTGGCCTCGTCATCCTCAGCATCACGTGGTTCGCGGTCCGGCTGATCACGGCCGCGCTCGAGCGCAGCGGCACCCGCTTCGCGCACCGGCGGCTGCTGCTCAACCAGATCGCGACCCTCCTCCGGTTCTTCCTTTACATCGGTGGTATCGCGATCGCCATCGGCGCCTCGATCAACCTCTCCCGGGAGGTGATCCTGGCCCTGACCGGGACGGTTGCGGTCACCATCGGCTTCGCGCTGAAGGATCTCGCTGCGTCGGTCCTCGCCGGCGTGACGCTCATCGTCGATCGCCCCTTCCAGGTCGGCGATCGGGTCAAGTTCGACGCGTTCTATGGCGAGGTCACGTCGATGGGTCTGCGCTCCGTGCGCATCATCACCCTCGACAACCACGTCGTCACGATACCGAACAACAAGTTCCTGACCGAGGCGGTCGCGTCGGCCAACCACGGGCGGCTCGACATGCTGATCCCGGTGGAGTTCTTCATCAGCTCCGCGCAGGACATCGCGATCGCCAGGCGCATCGTCGAGGAGTGCATCACCAGCAACCGCTACGTGTTCCTCGGCAAGCCATGGTGCGTGGTCACGAGCCAGATCCTGAGCGAGGTCGCCACGGTGCGCCTGGTCGCCAAGGCCTACGTGCTCGACGTGAAGTACGAGGCGGAGTACGCGACCACCCTGACAGAGCGGGTGCTCGCGGCGTTCCGCGAGAAGCACATCGTCCTCCCCGGCGAGCCCGGGTGAGGAGGGAACCGGCGCCGCGACGAGCGCTGGAGGCGAATGCGGCCCCCGCGGGCCGCTTGTACGCCGCACGCCGCCGACCACGCTCAGCGCTCTCGCTGCCACGCAGGCGGAGCCGACGGCGATGCACGCGACGATCGGTCGCTGAACCGGGCCAGTCTGACACGCGGAACTAGCCGCAGCCGCCTTCGGTGTCCTCGCCGCCGCCGGCGCCCCCGCCGCCTTCATTGCCCCCGCCGCTCCCGTCGCTCTGGTCACTGCAGCTGACCACCCACAACCCGGTCGGTCCGTCGCAAGTGGCACTCACTGTGCCACACGCGCGCTTATAACTGCACGGCCCCACGCTGTAATAGGCACTGCAGTCCGTTCCGTTCTCAGGCTCTAGACTGGGACACGCGGTGCAGTGCTCGACCCACACGCCGTCGGTGCAGGTGACGCTGCAGGGGGAGCAGGCGTAGTCGCAAAGCTGGCCCTCGACTGCGCAGCGCGCTCCCGGCGGAGCGCCCCCTCCTGAGAAATCACACTCGACGGGGGTGTCGCCACCGGTCGAGGCGCTGGTCGAGGCGCTGGACGACGTGGTGTCCTCGGGCGTGCCGCCGGCGCCGCTCGATACGCTGGAGGACAGGGTCTCGTCGGGCGTGCCGCCCCCCGAACCGCCGCCGGAAGGCTGCTCGACCGCGTCGGAGCAAGCGAACACAGGAAGGAGCGCGACGGGAATGAGCCATCGGATAAAGGTCTTCATGCCGCCCCCTCAGCAACTGATGTGCCAGCGCAAATCGCGGATTTCCAAGCGTGAGACGATGAGATTGCGCCAGGGTGAGCCGTTTGCTGCCGTATCGACGGCACATCGGGCGGCGTGCCTGGCGACGTCGGGTCGTGTCACGGCGGCGGCGGTGCCACCTCCTCGGGCGCTGGCGGCGACGACGGTGCTGGCTCGCCGCCCGCCATTCCGCTCCAGGAGCGCGTCCTCCACGCCCTGAATCTTCGCGCCACCGCGAGCAACAGAAGGCAGCGGAGGGCATCAGGAATGCGATCGATCGGAAGGCTCGGGGGCGCCGCGGCCTGCGGGTTCGTCATGCTGTGCGCGGGCGTCGCGTCGGCGGCCAGCGCGCCGTCCTGGGAGAGCCTGCCGCCGATGATCACCCCGCGGGGCGAGCACACGGCCACGGTGCTCCAGGACGGCAGGGTGCTCATCGCGGGTGGATACCCGGAGCTGGACGGACCGCCCTACACGACGAGAGAGGCGATGAGCCTCAAGGCGGTCGAGATCTATGACCCGGCGACCGGGACATGGTCGCCCGCGGCGCCGCTCCTCCAGGCCCGCAGCGGACACGCGGCCATCCTTCTGCCAGACGGCCATGTCCTCGTGGCCGGCGGCAGGATGATGAACGCACAGGCGCAGGGGACCTCCCTGTCTTCGGCCGAGATCTACGACCCGATGAGCGACACCTGGACGCCCGCAGGACCGCTGTCGATAGCCCACCCCGCGCCGTCGATGATGCTCGCCGGCGGCAGGCCGGTGCTCGTCGGGCTGGCCTGGCAAGACGTCTATGACGAGTTCGATGGCCAGTTCGTGCTGCACTATTACCAGAACGCAGCCATCTACGACCCGGGGTCGCGCGGCTGGACGGACCTTCCGCACTGCGACGCCGTGGACCGGTGGGTGAGGCTGCCTTACAGGCCCCAGCCTGTGAGCGCGACCCTGCTCCACGACGGCCGCGTGATGGTGGCCGGAGGCGGCTGCAGCCTCTATGACCTGGAGACCCAGCTCTGGACCTGGGAGCAGGGCGCCGTGAAGCCGACGACCGAATATGCGTATCCCGGCGCGACGACGCTCCCGGGCGGCGGGGTCCTCGTCGTCGGAGGCACCTTCCCCGCCGGCCCGGACCCGGAGATTCACGCCTTCTCGCAGCTCTACTTGCCGCAGGACGAGCGCTGGGAGCCGACCCCCGGACCGTACGCTCCGGCATCGAGCCCATGCGGGGGGAACTCCTCGGGTATCCAGGGGATGCGCACCTCGGTGCTCCCGAGCGGAAAGGTGCTGTTGACCGGAGGCGTGGAGCCCTGCAGGCCCGCGGGCTCGTCAGCGTCCGTCTTTCCCTTCTATGCGACCCAGGCGCTCTTCGATGAGGCGGCCCTCTCCTGGTCGAGCCTCGACCTGGCGCCGCCTGTGACCATGGCGCGCGCCTACCATTCCTCGACGCGGCTCAACGACGGCAGCGTGCTGATCGCCGGCGGCTACGTCGACGCCACGACCGCCACGGCGTCTGCCGTGCTCTTCCGCGAGCGCTCGCCGCTCGGCGAGGCCTGCGAGACGGACAGCGACTGCGGGAGCGGCTTCTGCGCGGACTCGGTCTGCTGCGACGCGGCCTGCGACGGCCCCTGCGACGCCTGCGCGACGGCCTCGGGCGCATCGCAGGACGGCGTCTGCACCCCCCTCACGGGCGTCACCTGCGACGACACGGACGCGTGCGTCGTCGGGGGTGTTTGCGAGGCGGGCGCGTGCGTCGGCGGCGCGGCCGCGCCGGACGGGACGCCGTGCAGCGACGGCGACGTGTGCTCCGCGGCGAGCGCTTGCGTGGGCGGGGCCTGCGTGGGGTCGAGCCTCGCGGTGTGCCTGCCCGTCGACGACTGTCATGAAGCGCCGGTGTGCGACCCCGCGGCCGGGTGCGCGGCGCCCGCGTCCGCGAAGCCGGAAGGTGCGCCCTGCGATTTCCCGGGCTCCGCCGAGGGCTGGCAGGCGACGGGGCGGATGGGCGTCCTCCTCAACGGGCCTGTCGCCACGCTGCTCCAGGATGGGACGCTCCTCATGATCGGGTACGGCCAGACAGGCAATCCGCTGCGGTGGAACGATGTCTGGCTCCGCTACGACCCGAGCACGGGCTCGTGGCAGCCCCCCGAAAAGATGAACGTGTCGAGGCGCCCGACGAGGCTCGTATCGCTTCCGGACGGGACGGTCCTGGGGATCGCCAACAGCGTGCTTCAGCGCCCCGCGCAGACGGTGCGATTCGACCCTGCGACGCGCGTGTGGGCGCCGGGCGCGCCCACCATCGTGTCGCGTCAGATGAACACCGCGACGGTCACGCCGCTTGCGGACGGCCGGGTGCTCGTCGCCAGCGGCGACGGCAACGTCGACGGCGGCGGAGAAAAGGTCGAGATCTACGACTCCGTCACGGACACGTGGACCCTGGCAGCGCCCATGAACGTTCCGCGAAGCCACGCCAAAGCGACGTTGCTGCAGGACGGCAGGGTCCTCGTCACCGGCGGTGACAGGCAGTCCCAGAGGATGAGCGCGGAGATCTACGACGCGGCGACCAACACGTGGACGCGCGTCGCCTCGATGCGCTGGAGTCGCAGCTCGCACGAGGCGACGCTGCTCCTGGACGGCCGGGTGCTCGTCCTCGGGGGACGAGGAAGCGGCGGAGACGACATGAAGGCGGGCGAGATCTACGATCCGGCGAGCGACACCTGGACCTCGACGGGAGAGATGGTCGAGCTACGGGAGTACCCCAGCGCGGCGCTCCTCGCCGATGGCAGGGTCCTGGTGATGGGCCTCCCGTCCCCATCCGGAGCCAACGACGGTGCCTTCGCCGCCGAGCTCTACGACCCAGCGAGCGACACCTGGACGCTCGCGCCGGCGCTGGACGTGAGGCATCAAAGTGCCGTGATGGAGCGGCTCCACGACGGCCGTATCCTGATCGCCGGCGGCGGTACGACGTATCAACGTCTCGACAATGCGTGGCTCTATGTCCCAGCGCAGCCGGCGTCGCCCGGGATGTGCCAGAGCGGCGCCTGCGTGCCGGGCGGAGCCGGGAGCGAGAGCGCTGGCGCGGGGGGCGGCAGCGACGGCGCCGGCGGCAGCACCACGGGCGAAGGCGGCGGGGCCGTGAGCGGCAGCGGCGGTGCAGGCGGCACGGCCGCGGGCGGCCACGGCGGAGGCGGCGACGCCAGCAGCGGCAGCGGCGGCGGCGACACCAGCGGCAGCGGCGGCGGCGACACCAGCAGTGGCATCGGCGGCGGCGCCAGCAGCGGTGTCGGTGGTCATCCGGACGGCGGCGGCGGCGATGCCAGCAGTGGTATCGGTGGCAGCGCCAGCAGCGGCATCGGCGGCGACGCCAGCGCCGGCGTCGGTGGCAATCCAGGCGGCGGCGTCGGTGGTCATCCGGACGGCGGCGGCGGCGATGGCAGCAGTGGCGTTGGTGGCAATCCAGGCGCCGGCGGCGGCGACGTTGGCAGTGGCACCGGTGGCAACCCAGGCGGCGGAACCAGCGGCGGGGGCGACGGGAGCGCTGGCGGCGAAGGTGGCGCTGGCGGCACAGCCACAGGCGGCCAAGGCGGTGACACCAGCCATCAAGGAGGCGCCACATCCACCACGACCGGCGCTGGCAACGATGACCCCACGACCACCGGCGCGAGCGCGACGGGCACGCAGACCAGCGGCGGCGGAGGTGATCTCCCGAGCGCAGGAGGGGGCGGCGGCTGCCGCACGGCGAATGGCCCTCAGGACGCACCGGCCTGGCTGCTCGCCCTCGGGGCGCTCGCCGCCACGCGGCTGCGCCGGCGCCTCGTGAGGCCCCGCCGCGCCACCTGAGCTCTCGAGAGCACGTGCGCAAATCGCACCGTGGCTCGTCCCCACTCCCGTGGCTCATTTCGTCCTCGCAAGAGCCAGGCGCACGGCGATGGCCGACGTCGGGCGCGCGCCCGCAGCGGCGTGAGCCTCGCGTCCGCCCCCTCGAGTCCGGTTGACTCGACTCGGTGACTCATCGACCATGTCGTCATGGTCCCCTTCGTTGCCTTCATTCCGCTGTCGAACTGGCTGCGGGGCTTCGATCGCTACGGGATGCGTTACTCGAAGGCGTTGATCCGCGAATCGACCTTCCCCGACGCTTTCTACATGCTGAAGGAAGACGAGCCCTTTGCGCCCGGGCTCCAGAAGGCGCGGAGGCTCGTGACGAGGCTCGGACGGCCGAAGGATCGCGTCGTGGCGCTGCGGGCGCGGCTCCCCGTCGGGCCCGACGCGATGCGCCCGAACGACGTGACGGGCACGGGCATCGGCTGGCGCTGGCCGTCGAGCGAGATCCCCTTGAGCGGCGTGGCGTGGGTCGATGCGCATGGCGCCCTCGTGCCCACCCGGCACGAGGAGATCACCGCGGAGGCCTTTCGCCTCGATGGCGCCGGCCTCATCGACTGGGCGAGATGCCGGCCACGGAGCATCTCGGTGCTGCCCGTCGCGAATGCTTGCCAGGCGCGTTGCGCATTCTGCTTCTCGAAGGCGAGCGCCTCCGATCTCGCGCGCCAGCGGAGCGCCACGCTGGAGCGCTACCTCGACTGGGCGAAGCGCGCGAAGGAGCGCGGCGCCGAGCGCGCCGTCATCACCGGCGGCGGCGAGCCGACGTTGCTCGATCCCGAACGACTCCGCGCGCTCGTTCGTGGCCTCTCCGAGCTACTACCGAAGACCCTCCTCATCACGAACGGCGCGCGCCTCGACCTCGCGCAGGTCGAAGAGCTCCGGGACGCAGGGCTCACCACCCTCGCGGTGAGCCGGCACGGCGTGACGCGCGAAGACGACGCGCGCATCATGGGGATCGAGGTCGACTCCGGCGCGCTGGGGAGCGCGCCGGGCCTCCGCACGCGGGCCATTTGCGTGCTCCAGCGCGGCGGCGTCGACGACGCCGCGAAGGTGCGCGCCTACCTCGAACGGAGCGCCGAAGAGGGGTTTCAGGAGGTGTGCTTCAAGGAGCTCTACATCTCGAGCCTCTCGGAGAACCCGTGGGCGCCGAGCGCGGCCAACCGGTATTGCGAGGCAAACCAGGTGCCTCTCTCGCTCGTGCTCCACACGCTCGCGGGCCTCGGCTTCGAGAGATGCGCGGAGCTCCCCTGGGGGAGCCCGGTCTTCGAAGGAACCATGGGAGGCCGCGTGCTCCGCGTGGCGGCCTACACCGAGCCATCGGTCGGCTGGGAACGGACACATGGCCTCGTCCGCTCGTGGAACGTGATGGCGGACGGGTCCTGCCTCGCCTCCCTGGAAGATCCGAGCTCCACGTTATGAAGCACGAAGCGTTTCTCGCGCGCCGCGCGGAGCTCAGGGCCACGCGTCCTTCGCTCGTCGATCTCTCGGAGCTCAACGTTTACCGGAGCCTCGCGCGTCTCTTCCCGGCCATCGCGCCCTCGACCCACCTGGAGGCGCCGTATCGCTGTCACCTCGCGGAGCGGTTCCTCGCGCACCTCGATCTCCCGCAGGCGCTCAAGCCACGCACGCAGGTCAGCCACGGTATCCGTCGCTCGCTTCGCGCGTTGTTCGGGCTCCTCGCGAAGCGGGAAGCGCGCGTCGGCGTCCCCGCCGACGTCTACCCCGTCTACCAGCAGCTCGCGGCCGAGGCGGGAGCGACCCTCGTCCCGTGGAATGCGCGCCTCGGGTTACCTGCGCTCGACGGGCTCGACGCGGTGTTGATCTGCGAGCCCCTGAAGCCGTGGGGCTCGCACCTGTCGCCGCTCGAAGCGGCCCAGCTCCGGCGCTGGGCGCGCGCGGACGAGCGGCGGATGCTGATCCTCGATTCGGCCTATGCGACGCCGCCGACGGAGCAAGCACGGGCGCTTCTCGACGACGAGAGCGCGATCCTCCTCGCCTCGCTGTCGAAGGGCTGGCTGATCCCGGATCACGCGGGGCTCTGCATCGTGCCCGAGCGTTTTCAGAAGGAGGCGCGAGACGCCTTCGCGAAGCTGCCGAAGGACGAGCCGCGGGTCCGAATCGGGTACGCGGCGCTCACCGAACATGCCTCGCGCCCGCGGGAGGTCGGCGCGATCCTGGGCGAGCGCGCGCGCAGGCTCGACGCGCTGACGAGCGCGAGGCCCGATCTGAAAGCTTCCCGGTGCATCGGCTACTTCGCTATCTCGGCGAGGTCGTTCGGGGAACTGCTCGAGCTCGGGATCCTCGGCGTGCCTGCGCCGGTCTTCGGCGGGCCCGAGGACCTCAGCGTGCTCTCGAGCCTCGAAAGCCAGGAAGCTCGCTGAGCCACGGCGCTCGGTGCATGGCTACTTGTTGAGTTGGCGTCACCTTTCCATGAGGGCCGGATCGCATCTTGGTTGTGCGATCCCTGTAGGCTCCCTGTAGGGCGGCTCGCGCCAGGCGCCTGTCCATGCCTGTCAAGTCTTTTCGGCCGCACGCTGGGCGACCGAATTTGGCCCCATCCCTCCCCTCCTTGTGATCCTATCGGCGACGCTGGTCGCGGGCGCCGCATCCTGCGCCCTGCTCGCGTCTGCCTATGGCCGAGGTGCTCGCCGCATCGCTCGCGTTCCCTGCCGTGATCTTCACGGTCGCGCTCGCGCTCGCGCTCATCTACTGGCTGTTCGTCCTCCTGGGCGCGGTCGACCTCGACCTGCTCGGCGGCGCCCACGGCCACGCCGCCCCCGACCTCGGCGGGCTCGAAGGCGCCGCCAAGGGCTCGCTCGAAGGCGCCGCCAAGGGCGCCCTCGAAGGCGCCGTCAAGGGCTCGCTCGAAGGCGCCGCCAAGGGCCCGCTCGAGGGCGCTGCGACGGGCACGGCGGACGGGGCCGGCGGCGCGGAAGATGCCGGCTCGCTCCTCGCCGCGCTCCGGCTCCACCGCGTGCCGGCGACCGTGACGCTCACGCTGATCTCGGCGTTCGGCTGGTTCACGAGCGCCCTGTCGACGGTGCTCGTCGAGCCGCTCTGGCTCGGCTGGGGGCTGCCTCGCTGGACGCTCGGCGTCGCGGTGCTCGCCGGCTCGCTCGCCGCGGCCGTGCTCTCGACCTCGCTCGCGGTGCGGCCGCTCGGCCCGCTGTTCGTGACCCGGCACGGCCAGTCGAAGAAGGATCTCGTGGGCCGCGTGTGCGTCATCTCCACCGGGCGCGTCGACGAGCGCTTCGGTCAGGCGACGATCGACGAGGGCGGGGCGAGCCACATCCTCGACGTCCGGTGCGACACGCCCGGCGCGCTCCGCCGGGGCGACCGCGCGCTGCTCGTGAGCTGGGACCCGGACCGAGAGATCTTCAGCGTCGAGCCGCTCGACGCCCTCCTCGGCCCTCCCCCTCCCCTGGCCGAGCGGGGTGCGTCCCGCGTGGAAGCACGCCCGGCCGGCGTCGAGGAGGACGACGCGCCCGCGGCGCGCGCAGCGGACGAGCGGCAGCGCCGCGGCTGAACGCCGGCGCGGGCGCCGCCGCTGAACGCCGCTGTCGGGCGGGCGGTTTCGTGTACGCTCATCCCCTAGGGGGCGTCATTCGGCCCCCGACCCGGCTCTGAGCGGGCCTGGCCGTCCGACCCTCACCGACGTGAACGCGGGGGCCGGCGCCCTCCCCTCCACCGAAACGCGAAGGAGCTCCGCGTGCCCCCTGTGACCGTCCCCTTAATCATCGTCCTCGTCGGCGTCCTCGCCTTCGTCGCCCTCGGGATGCTGGTGATGTACGCCAAGTTCTACCGCCAGGTGGATCAGGGCAAGGCGCTGATCATCAACACGAGAGGCCAGGACCCCATCGTCACCTTCACCGGGACGCTGGTGCTGCCGATCATCCACCGCGCCGAGTACATGGATATCTCGGTCAAGACGATCGAGATCGACCGGCGCGGCAAGGAAGGCCTCATCTGCAAGGACAACATCCGCGCGGACATCAAGGTCACCTTCTTCGTGCAGGTGAACAAGACGCAGGACGACGTGCGCACGGTCGCGCGGACCATCGGCTGCGTCCGCGCGTCGAACCCGGAGACGCTCGAGCAGCTCTTCGCCGCGAAGTTCTCCGAGGCGCTCAAGACGGTCGGCAAGCGGCTGAACTTCGAGGACCTCTACAAGGAGCGGCAGAAGTTCAAGGACGACATCATCGACGTCATCGGCAAGGACCTGAGCGGGTTCGTGCTGGCCGACGCGGCGATCGACTACCTGGAGCAGACGCCCATCGAGCTGCTCGACAAGGACAACATCATGGATGCCGAGGGCATCCGGAAGATCACCGAGCTCACGGTCGCGCAGAACGTGCTGACGAACGAGCTCCGCCAGAAGGAGCGGATGGAGATCGGCAGCCAGAACCTGAACTCCGACGAGGCCATCTTCCGCTTCGAGCAGCGCCGGGCCGAGGCCGAGGCGAAGAAGGCCAAGGAGATCGCGGTGGCGCAGGCGCGCGAGCAGAACGAGGCCGCGCGCATCGTGAGCGACGAGCGCAAGAAGACGGTGCTCCTCCAGGAGAAGAACGACGAGGAGGCCTTCGTCGCCCGCGAGGCGAAGGAGCGCGGCGTCTCGGTCGCCCAGAAGAACAAGGAGCGGGAGGTCGCGGTCGAGACCGAGCGCGTCGAGAAGGCGCGTCAGCTCGAGATCGTGAGCCGCGAGCGCGACGTGACGCTCCAGCAGATCGCGCGCGAGAAGGAGCTCGAGCTCCAGAAGAAGGACATCGCCGACGTGGTCCGGGCGCGGATCGCGGTCGACAAGACGGTGGCCGAGGAGGAGGAGCGCATCAAGGACGTGCGCGCGGTGGCCGAGGCGACGCGCCTCAAGGACGTGACGCGCATCAACGCGGAGGCCGAGGCGCAGGAGCAGCTCGTCAAGCAGCTCAAGGGCGCGGAGGCGAGCGAGGAGGCGGCGAAGTTCCGGGCGCGCGAGAAGCTCATCACGGCCGACGCCGAGCTCGAGGTGAGCGACAAGGCCGCGCGCGCGAAGATCCGCCTCGCCGAGGGCCTGCAGGCCGAGTCCGCGGCCGAGGGGCTGGCGCGCATCCGGGTGAAGGAGGCCGACGCGCAGGCGATCGAGAAGCAGGGGTTCGCCGAGGCGCGCGTGGCGCTCGAGAAGATGAACGCCGCCGCCGCCGGCGAGGAGAAGCAGGGCCTCGCGCGGGTGATGGTCAAGGAGGCCGAGGCGATGGCGATCGAGAAGCAGGGGCGCGCCGAGGCGACGGTCGCGAAGGAGCGGCTCCTCGCCGAGGCGGCGGGCATCGAGCAGAAGGGGCTCGCGGCCGCGCGGACGCGCGAGGCCGAGGCGCTCGCCCTGGAGAAGACGGGCCTCGCCGAGGCGACCGCGATCAAGCAGCGGCTCCTGGCCGAGGCGGCCGGCACGGCGGAGAAGGCGGCGGCGATGAAGGCGCTCGACGGCGTCGGGCGCGAGCACGAGGAGTTCCGCCTCCGGCTCGAGAAGGAGCGGGCGGTGGAGCTCGAGTCGCTGCGCATCCGGGCCGAGATCGCCAAGGCGCAGGCCGAGATCCTGCACGGGGCGTTCGAGCACGCGAAGATCAACATCGTCGGCGGCGACGGGGCGTTCTTCGATCGCTTCGTCAAGGCGGTCACACTGGGCCAGTCGGTCGACGGGCTGGTCGACCAGAGCGCGACGGTGCGCGCCCTGGCCGGCGACTACCTGAACGGCAACGCGAGCGTCACGGAGGACCTGAAGCAGCTCGTCGCGCCCGGGGGAAAGCCCTCGGAGGGCACGCTGTCGGGGCTCCTGACGTCGCTCCTGCCGAGCGCCGACGCCGACGGGAAGAAGAAGATCGAGGCGCTGGCCCAGAAGGCGCGTGAGCTCGGCATCGACGAGCTCGCGAAGCTGCGCACCCCGCGCGCCTGAGCGGCGCTCCCGCTTCGGATACGGGCCCACCTCGACGTTTTCGGTGCTCGGCGTACTTAAGTACGCCTGCGCGCCGAAAACGCCGATCTGGGCCCGTCTCCTGTGCGGGAGAGCACCGCTCGGAGACGGTGCGGGTGGGAGAGAGATGATCGGCAGTCGTCGATCGCTACCGACCTCCCACACCCATCAAGACACGGATCGCTACTTGTTCCTCGTCACGTGGATCACGGCGGCGAGGCACATCTCGTCGAGCGTGCTCTCGCCGAGGTGCACGTCCACCGGGCCGGGGAGGTGCTGCTCCTTGAGCGCCTTCGCGAGGAATGGATTGCTGTTCGAGTTGTCGTACGTGCAGCGCATCGTCAGCAGGTCGCCGCCGCGGAGGCGCGGGAGCTGCTCGATGGGAGCGTCGTAGTAGAACCCGCGCTGCCACGAGAAATCCCACCTCGGCGTCTGCACCAGGCACTGCTCCGCAGGCGCGTCGGCGGCGCCCTCCTCGCGCTCGAGGGTGACCTTCATGTCCGTGCCGACATAGTGCATGTGCGTGCCGGCGCCATAGAGGTACGTCTCCGAGAGAGATACCGCAGCGGGCATCCTGAACTGCATGGTCTCGACATGATCCGTCTCGCCGGCGGGGATCAGGAACTCCACGCCATCCGCGTCGTTCGGCCCGGGGAGGAGGCCGCGCCCCTGCGCGAAGGGAGACTCGAAGTTGCCGATCAGCGCGATGCCCATGAGCCACTCCGGCACGCCCTGGGTGAAGCGCAGCTGGAGGCGCGTCGCGTCGGGCTCGGCGGTCGTCCCGGCCGGGTGATAGTGGACCTGCATCACCAGCCGCGCCCCCGCGGGCAGCTCAGCGCCGATGTTCGGTTCGAGCTCGATGGGGACGCCCCCCGGCGCCCACGCGGCGACGAGCTCGCCCGAGAACCCGGGGCCGCCAAAGCAGTCGTATCCGCCGTGCTCATCCACGAGCGCGTCGGCCGCGCCATCCCTGTCGATGAACACGAGCGCGTGGTGCACGACCTTGCTGTTGCCCGGCACGAGGTGCACGCCGTTGATGTACCGCGTCTCCGTGAGCCCAGGATCCATCACGAAACACCGGAACTGGTCGGCATCGCCGCTCGCGACGAACGGCTCCTTCGGCGCGACCTCCAGCTCGACGCCGGGCAGCCCCGGCGCCTCGGCCACGAACGGGGGCGGCGCGTCCGCCGGATCCCCCTCGGGAGCCCCCGAGGCGGCCCACGCCTCGAGGACCGCTATCTCCTCCTCCGTCAACCGGAGATCGTCCTTCCAGCCGTGAGGAGGCTGGCACTCGTCCGTCTCCATCGCACCCCACGGCGGCATCGTGCGCTCCCGCGCCGAGCGCGCGAGCAGGCTGGCCACGCCGTGCGCGGAGTCGTACGCCGTCAGGCTGAACGGGGCGATGTTGCCGGGAGAATGGCAGCTCATGCAGTGCTTCTGCAGCAGCGGCTCGACGTCTCGATGGAACGTCGGAGACGCCGCCGTGGAGCCCGGCGCTTCCTCGCCGGAGCACCCGAGAAGGAACCCCGGAACGAGCGCAAGCAACGTGAGCGCGCCAGATGTCGAAATTCGCATGGTACCCCTTTTCGATAGCCCGCGTGGTACGTGTTCTGAGCCGTCGAGAGGGCAGCGCGGCGGCCCCAGGCGAGCCGCCGCGCTCCCGTCGCCGTCAGGGCTCGCGCTGGATCAGTGGACCTCGTTGTGGCACGTGGCGCTGCAGTCGTCGCCGCTCGCGGTGTTGCCGTCGTCGCACTCCTCGAACGCCGTCTGCCGCACGCCGTCGCCGCAGTGCGGGCCGAACACGCAGCCCGGAGCGCACTCGCCGTAGCCGCCGTCGTTCTCGCCGTCGTCGCACAGCTCGGGCGGCGCCTGGGTCACGCTGTCGCCGCAGCGCGGGCCGTACACGCAGCCCGGAGCGCACTCGCCGTAGCCGCCGTCGTTCTCGCCGTCATCGCACTCCTCGCCGAGCTCCCGCTGCACGCTCCCGTCGCCGCAGACGGCGCCGATCCGGCAACCGAGGCAGCCCATGCTGCCGTCGTTCACGCCGTCGTCGCACTCCTCGCCCCACGCGTCCTGGGTGACCCCGTCGCCGCACTTCGCCGCGTCGCCGCACTCCGGCGTGCACCCGCCGTAGCGGCCGTCGTTCACGCCGTCGTCGCACGTCTCGTTGGGCTCCTGGACGACCGCGTCGCCGCACCGCGGCCCGATCACGCACTCCGCCGTGCACCCGCCGTAGCGGCCGTCGTTCACGCCGTCGTCGCACTCCTCGCCGAACTGGCTGTCGATCTCCTCGTCCCCGCAGCGGGGAGCCGCCACGCAGCCCGGCGCGCACGCCTCGGAGCCATAGCCGCCCAGGTTGGTGCCGTCGTCGCAGATCTCGTACGGCGAGGTCGTCACCCCGTCGCCGCAGTAGAGCCCCAGCGTGCAGCTCGTCGAGCATTTCCCGTACCCCGGGCCGTTCTCGTCCTCGTCGTCGCACTGCTCGTCGGGCGTGACGATGCCATCGCCGCACACGGGCTCGCAGACGGACGAGGCCGCGTTGAAGCCGCCGAGCGTCAGCTTGTAGCTGGATGCCGTGGTGTGGCGCTCCGCCTGGAACACGACGACCTCGTAGACGCGCCCCTCCGTGAGGCCGAGGTCATCCATGCGCACCGTCCCGCGATCGTCCTCGACGCCGGCGACCTCGCCGGTCCCCATCGGGGTGTGGATGCCGCCGAGGTCGATGCGGAGCCGGTTGTTGATGAACACCCAGACGTCGTCGTCCCCGTAGAAATCGAGCCGCTCCCCGCCGTGGTACTCGAACCAATAGCGGACCTCGCTCGTGAAGTAGAAGTTGTGATTGCCCGCCACGGCCCAGTCGTTGAACGGATCGCGGGCCTCGCGGTTCGCCTCGCGCTGCTCCACGGGCACCGACGGGTCCTGCCAGCCCTTGCCGTCGAGCGGGAAGAACAGGTGATCCTCGAAGAGGAACACGCCCGACGTCCCGACACGCGCGAGCGGGAGCCAGCCCACGACCGTCTTCGAGAGGTCCGAGTCGTTGTACCAGCGATTGAAATCGGTGGCGTTCGTGAGGAAGGCATTCGGTCGCGCCGCGGCGAACTGGGGCTTGTTGTCGGCGCCGAGCGCGCTCTGCACGATGCCCGTGACGATGGCGTCCGGCGGGTTGGAGTCAGGCTCGAAGTTCGGCGCCTCGTGCTTGAAGTCGCGGTACACGATCGGCACGCGGAGCTCGTCGCCCAGGGTCGAATCGTTCCTGCAGCTGTACCCCGGCTCGATCGTGCACCCGCGCGAGCAGCCGTCGCCGCTCCTCGTGTTGCCGTCGTCGCACGCCTCGTCGCCGAGCCGCAGCCCGTCGCCGCAGGCCGACGAGCACCCGCTGTCGCCGCAATCCGGCTCGACCTGGCAGAACGGCGTGCAGCCGTCGCCGAGGTTGGCATTGCCGTCGTCACACGGCTCCGAGCCCTCCCTCTTCCCGTCGTTGCAGAGGGTATCGCGGCAGACGTAGCCGCCGGGCGCGGACTGGCACACGAGGCCAGGCTCCCACTTGCAGGTGGCGTCGCACCCGTCGCCATTCGTCGTGTCGCCGTCGTCGCAGTCCTCGCCCGCGACGACGCGCCCGTCACCGCAGACCGCCGTGCAGCGGCTCCCCGCGCGCGCGCAGTCGAACCCGGCCTCGAGGCCGCAGGTCGACGAGCAGCCGTCGCCCGAGAGCGTGTTGCGGTCGTCGCACGCCTCGCCCACGCCGATCTGGCCGTCTCCGCACACGACCGTGAACGTGCAGTGCACGCCGTCCGGGCACTTCCAGCCGGCCTCGACAAGGCAGCTCGGCGAGCAGCCGTCGCCGGGCTCCGTGTTCCCGTCATCGCACCGCTCGGTCGGCCGCAGGCGGCCGTCGCCGCAGCGCTCGACCGGCTTGCAAGGCTGCCCGGGGACAGGGCACGTGACGCTGCCGGGGTCCTCCAGCGCGCAGACCTCGGAGCACCCGTCTCCGGACACCGTGTTCCCGTCGTCGCAGCTCTCCCCGCCCGAGACGCGCGCGTCGCCGCACGAGTGGAGCCGGTAACACGGCTCCCCCGGCGTCCGGCAGATCCAGTCGCCCGGCTCCCTCTGGCAGCGATCGTCGCAGCCGTCGCCCGAGGCGGTGTTGCTGTCCTCGCAGCTCTCGCCGGGCTCCACCGCCCCGTTGCCGCACGCGATCGTCGTGTGACAGAGCTCCCCGGGCTCGCAGACGCAGTACGGCTCCACCTTGCAGGCGCCAGAGCAGCAGTCCCCGGGGAGGCTGTTCCCGTCGTCGCACGCCTCGCTCCCCTGGTTGATCTCGCCGTCGCCGCACGCCGGCTCCACCGCGTCGCACTCCGGCGGAGGATCCGGCGATTCGCAGGGATCGCCCCCGGCGCCCCCGCTCCCGCCCGATCCGACCGTCATGAAGCCGCCGAAGCTCCCGCTGCTGTCCTCGCCGCCGGTGCCTGAAGCCCCGCCGCCGCCCGCACCGCCCTCGCCGCCGCCCGTGCCGCCCTCGCCGCCGCCACCCTCGCCGCCGCCACCGCAGGCGACGAGCGGACCGGCGAGCACGACGAGGAGCACGGAAGTAAGTCTCTTTCCCAAGCCCATCGACGCCACCATCCCAACTTGCTTCAGAAGGTCGTCACGCTGTCCATGCCACGCCGCGAGGCGCCTCGAACGACGAGGTGCGCCGCTGGAGGCAAAGTGAGCGCACGTCGCACAGGCGCGCGCTCGCATCGACATGTGGGTCGCCCTCGTTCCCGCCTCATCGCAACGCAGCCACCCGCGTGGAGCAAGCGGATTTCACGGTATAGCGGGTTCCCGACGCGCCGCCCGCCGGGACGCGACGGAATCCGCGGGCGGCGCGGCGGCATGGCGGCGCGACGGCGGCGGCGCTCGGGCTTGACATCCCTGGAAGACGTCCTGGCGCCGCCTCGCGCGCCGCGCCGCCGCGCCGCGCCGCCGCGCCGCCACGCCGCCCGCCGCGCGGTCGCCATCTCGCCCCCCGGACGCGGCGAACGGCTGTAACCTGGCCGCGGGCAGGCCGAGGCCCGCGCGGATTCGACGCGGGGGCGGGCCTTTCGGCTGACCACACGGAGCATGCATGGTGTCGACAGGGGCCTTGGACGGCGCGGCCCGAGCGGCGGGGGCGTCCCCGCCGCAGGCGGCGGAGCCGCTGGATGGGGGCAATTACGAGGTCATCCGGAGGCGGCTCGTCGAGCGCGCCGAGGAGCTCGCCCGCCGCGCCGAGGCGCTCAACGCGCGGCGAAAACAGGTGTTCGGCGGCACGGACCTCGCGCTCCTCGAGAACGCCCGCGTCAGGACCGAGAACAACTGCGTGCCGCGCGACATCGTGAGCATCCGGGGCAAGCTGCTCGTCGGCTACCTCGTGTTCATGGGGCTGAAGGAGGTCAACGTCGGCGACGTCTTCAGCCTCCACCGCTTCGCGAAGGACGGCGGCGCGTTCGACCTGTCCCACGTGCCGCTCGACGAGGGCGAGGCGTTCCTCGGCGACCCCAACTTCGTCAAGGAGTTCAAGGACCTCCACCGCTACGTCAAGGAGCCCCGGCTGCTCCAGCTGCGGCGCAGCGGCGACACGCGGCTGCTCGCCATCTTCCAGGTCGGCGCGACCGAGCGCGACACCAAGGTGTTCCGGTGGAGCATCGACGCGACCGGGCGCATCCGGTACCTCGACGCGCGCGGCGACGAGGACAACGTCCGGCCGCGCGCCCACGACTTCGCCTGGACCCAGGCCACCCGCGACGACCACGTGCAGGGCAAGCACCCGCACGTCGCGATCCTCGGCGAGATCTTCGTCGAGACGGTCGGCGGCGATCTCACGGTCAAGGTCGAGAACAACACGACCACGGGGCTCGGCATCTACCGCGAGCCGGTCGACGACGCGGGTCAGGCGCTCGACGACGCCGACATCCAGTACGCCCGGCTCGGGCCGCTCATCCTGCTCAAGATCAAGCCGTTCCGGGAGCCCTCGTACCGCTACCTCGTCTACAACGGCCGCACCCGGAAGGTCACGCGCATCGACGCGATCGGCCTCGCCTGCCTGAGCCTCCCCGAGGACCAGGGCATCGTCTTCCCGAACGGCTACTACCTCATCACCGGCGAGACGAAGCGCTTCGAGGGCAGCACCGAGAGCCTCGTCTTCGAGCGGGTCATCCGCTCTCCGAACGGGGAAGACGTGCTCTACGTGTTCCACCAGGTCGTGGACGGGCGGTACGTGCTCTTCCCGTACAACCTGATCCGCAAGGAGATCGCGACGCCGATCCAGTGCCACGGGTACAGCCTCTTCGACGACGGCAAGATGGTGATCTTCCGGGCGTCGAGCGACGAGGCGACCCGCGTCCACCCGATGCAGATCTGGCAGACGCCGTTCATGACCGCGGAGTTCGCGGCGTCGGCGCCGACCGACGGCTCGTACCTCGCGAAGGTGGGCAACGCCGACCTCGTCCGGGGGATCTCCGACGCGCTCAGCATGCGGCGCGCGGCGCTGGACGGGTCGCCGACCCGGCAGACGTACGAGGATCTCATCAAGACCGCCGAGCGGATGGCCGACGCCTACTACTGGCTCGGCCACGCCGAGGCGGGCGATCTCCTGTCCGTCGTGAACGAGCTCCGGGGCGTCTCCGAGAGCATCGTCGACGAGTTCGAGAAGGTCGAGGGCATCAAGGCGCGCGCCGCCGCCGCGCTGGCCGAGGCCGAGGCGGCGCAGCGGCAGCTGCTCTCCGGGGTGCGGCCCGAGGACGCGGCGAGCGTCGACGCGTTCCTGAAGGCCCTGACCGCGCTGCGGCGGCAGCGGGGGCACCTCATCACGCTCCGCGAGCTCAAGTACATGGACCTCGGCCGCGTCGACGCGCTCGAGGCCGAGATCGTCGCGCGCGCCGACGAGGTGAGCCAGGCGTGCGTGACGTTCCTCCTCGGCGAGCAGGCGTTCCGCCCGCTGGCCGACCGGCTCGCGGGCCTCATCGCGAAGATCGAGGCCGTCGCGAAGTCGCCCGAGCTCGCGCCGTTCGCCGCGGATCTCGACGCCGTGAACGAGGGGCTCTCGGTCCTCGCCGAGATCGTGGCGAGCCTCAAGGTCGACGACCCCACGGCGCGGACCCGGATCCTGGAGGGGATCAGCGAGGTCTACGCGCAGCTGAACCGCGCGCGCGCGACGCTGAGCGCCCGCGGCAAGGACCTGCGGGGCGCGGAGGGGCGCGCGGAGTTCGGCGCGCAGTTCAAGGTGTTCGGCCAGAGCGTCTCGAGCGCGATCGCGGTGTGCGACACGCCCGAGCGCTGCGACGCCGAGCTGTCGAAGCTGCTCGTCCAGCTCGAGGAGCTCGAGGGGAAGTTCGGCGAGTTCGACGAGTTTCTGGGCGAGCTCGCGGCCAAGCGCGAGGAGGTGAACGACGCGATCGCGGCGCGCAGACAGGCGCTGCTCGACGAGCGGCAGCGGCGCGTCTCGAACCTCGTCGCCGCGGCGGACCGGATCGTCCAGGGGGTAGCGCGGCGGGCGCGCACCTTCGCGGGCGTGGACGAGCTCAACACGTACTTCGCGTCCGACGCCATGGTCGCGAAGCTCCGCGATCTCGCGGCCGATCTCCACGCGCTCGGCGACAGCGTGAAGGGGGACGAGGTCGAGGCGCGGCTCAAGTCGGCGCGGCAGGACGCGCTCCGGGCGCTGCGCGACCGCGAGGACCTGTTCGAGGGCGGCGGCGACGTCATCAAGCTGGGCCGCCACCGCTTCAACGTGAGCACGCAGGCCCTGGAGCTCACGCTGGTCCCGCGCGGCGAGGGGCTCGCGCTGCACCTCACCGGGACCGATTTCTTCGAGCCGATCGAGGATCCGGCGCTCGAGAGCGCGCGCGATCTCTGGGGCCAGGAGCTCGCGAGCGAGACCCCCGAGGTCTACCGGGGCGAGCTCCTCGCGGGCTCGATGCTCGCGGACGCGGAGGCGGGGCGGGGCGGGCTGTCGATCGAGCGGCTGCGCGAGGCGTCCCTTGGCCCGGGCGGGCTGCTCGGCGCGGTGCGCGCGTACGCGGAGGGCCGGCACGACGAGGGCTACGAGCGCGGCGTCCACGACACGGACGCGGCGCTGATCCTGGAGAAGGTGCTCGCGCTGCGGTCCACGGCGGGGCTCCTGCGCTTCGGGAGCGCGCCGCGGGCCCTCGCCTGCCTGACCTGGGCGGGGCTCGACGCGCGCGCCCGGGACCTCGCGCACCGGCGGTCGCGGAGCCTCGGCCGGCTCGCGGCGCAGCTCGGCGAGAGCGAGGCGCGGGCGGCGCTCGCGGCCGAGCTCGCGCAGGGCGTGGCCGCGGCGGCGGCGGCGCATCGGCTCGAGGCGAGCGCGGCGGACGTGCGCGTGGCGGCGCGGTACCTCGTGGAGGAGCTGGCGGCGGAGCGCCCCCGGTTCGTGACGAGCGACGCGGCGCTCGCGCTGCGCGACGCGCTGCTCGCGCGCCTCGACCTCGCGGGGGGCCGCGCGGCGTTCGAGGAGGACCTGCGGCAGCTCGAGAAGCACCCGGCCGAGCGGCTGGAGCTCGCGCTCGCGTGGCTAAGGGGGTTCGCCGCGAGCAACCCTGCGCTCAGGCACCTCGCCCTCGAGGCGGCGGTCGTCGTCGTGACGGAGCGGCACATCGAGCGGGAGCCGAGCGGGGCCGTCACCGAGGCCCGCGTCGAGGGGCTGCTCGGGCAGCACCCGCGCATCAAGGAGCGCGCGATAGCGCTCCGGCTCGACGAATTCCTGAGCAGGATCGAGGACTTCCTGCACGAGAGGGCGCCGCGCTACCGCGCCTACAGGAAGGTGAGGAGCGAGATCGCGGAGCGGGAGCGGAAGCGGCTGCGCCTCGAGGAGTTCGCGCCGCGGGTGCTCACGTCGTTCGTGCGCAACCGGCTCATCGACGAGGTGTACCTGCCCCTCGTCGGCGCGAACCTGGCGAAGCAGCTCGGCGCCGCGGGCGACGTGAAGCGCACCGACCTGATGGGCATGCTGCTGCTCATCTCGCCGCCGGGCTACGGCAAGACGACGCTCATGGAGTACGTCGCGAGCAAGCTCGGCCTCGTGTTCATGAAGGTGAACGGGCCGTCGCTCGGCCACGAGGTGACGTCGCTCGACCCGGCCGAGGCGCCGAACGCGACGGCGCGCCAGGAGGTCGAGAAGATCAACCTGGCGTTCGAGATGGGCAACAACGTGATGCTGTACCTGGACGACATCCAGCACACGAACACGGAGCTGCTCCAGAAGTTCATCTCGCTCTGCGACGGGCAGCGCCGGATCGAGGGCGTGTGGCGGGGCCGGACGAGGACGTACGACCTGCGCGGCAAGAAGTTCTGCGTGGTGATGGCGGGCAACCCGTACACGGAGTCGGGCGCGCGGTTCCAGATCCCCGACATGCTGTCGAACCGGGCCGACACGTACAACCTCGGCGACGTCCTCGACGGCAAGGAGGCGCTGTTCGCGCTGAGCTACCTGGAGAACGCGCTCACGTCGAACCCGACGCTCGCGCCGCTCTCCGGGCGGGCGCCGGGCGACACGCACAAGCTCATCCGGATGGCGCAGGGCGAGGCCATCGCCTCGACGGAGCTCGAGCACGCCTACTCCGCCGCGGAGGTCTCGGAGATGGTCGCCGTGTTCGAGCGGCTCTTCCGGGTGCAGAAGGTGCTCCTGTCCGTGAACCTCGAGTACATCCGGAGCGCGTCGCAGGACGACGCCTTCCGGACGGAGCCGCCGTTCAAGCTGCAGGGCAGCTACCGGAACATGAACAAGCTGGCCGAGAAGGTCGTGGCGGCGCACACGCCCGAGGAGGTCGACCGGCTCATCGACGATCACTACGTGAGCGAGTCGCAGACGCTGACGACGGGCGCCGAGCAGAACCTCCTCAAGCTCGCCGAGCTGCGCGGCCGGATGACGCCGGAGCAGGCGGCGCGGTGGGACGAGATCAAGAAGGGCTTCGTGCGCATCAAGCGCATGGGCGGCAAGGAGGACGACCCGGTCGTGCGCGTGACCGGCACGCTGTCGATGCTGGGCGAGCAGCTGGAGGGCATCCGCGGGGCGATCGGGAAGGCGGCCGCGGTGGCGCAGGCGGGGGACGCGCGGGCGCGGGAGATGAAGCAGTGGCTCGCGCCCGAGATGGAGCGGCTCTCCACGGCGCTCAAGGGGGTGGCGCAGCCGCGGGTCGACGTGAAGGTCGAGACGGATCGCTCGGTGTCGGAGTTCGTGGGGCACCACCTGTCGCTGGTGGAGCGGATCGTGGCGCCGCTCGCGAAGGCGACGACGCAGAGCGCGTTCGGCATCCGGGCGATCGAGGCCCAGATCTCGGAGCTCGCACAGGGGCTCCGGTCGCTCGAGGAGAAGGTCCGCGCGGCGGCGCGCCCGCAGAGCCAGCCGCCGCCGCCGCGCTTCGAGGCGCGGGTCGGGGCGGCGTCGCCGGCGAACTTCTACCGGACGGCGCCCGCGGCCGACGTCGTCGACCACGGCGGCATCTTCGTGCCGACCTTCCGGCCGCCGCCGGCGCGCGGGACGACGGTGGCGCTCAAGATCCCGTTCGCGGAGGGCGGCGAGATCGACGCGGTGGGGGTGGTCGAATGGACGCGCGAGGCAGAGGAGGAGGGCCCGCCTGGGTTCGGGGCGCGCTTCGTGCGGCTCTCGGGCGAGCAGCGGGAGCTCGTGGAGGGGTTCGTGCGGCAGCGGGAGCCGATGCTGCTCGGCATGTGAGCGCGCCCGCAGAGACGGCGCTCGTGCGCTCTGCTGTCGACGCCGCGCGACGCCGCGCTTGCGCGCAGGGCGGAGCATCGCGCGGTGCTCCGGCGCGGAGGTATGCGGCCCGAACACAGCATCCGAGCTGAGCCGAGGCTGCCCGATGCTCGTCACCCGAGCGAGCGGCCGCGCGCACCCCTCTATCGCGCGCCCCTCCATGAGGAGTAGAGCGGCCTCCCTCGTGCGTGATATCACCGTCATGACGCGGTTCGTCGGCGATGGCCTGGATCCGAAGCCCGCGCTCCGGCGCCGGGCACTCAGGAGCTTCAGCGCATGAAGATGATGACCCTCGGACCCTTTGACGGGAACGCGTGGCTGCTCGGCCGGAAGATCGAGCGGACGGTCGCGGAGTGGAAGGAGCCCGCGCGGCTCGCGATCGTGGCCATGCCGAGCGGGACGAAGCACGAGGAGTACCTCGCCGCGGTCGAGGACGCGACGGGCGTTCCGGTGGTCGGAGCCACCACCGGCGGGGTGTCGTTCACGGAGCGCGGCTTCAGCAGGAGCGGGGTGACGTGCGCCTTCCTCGGGGGAGCGAACGTCGAGGTGGCGTGCACCGCGGCGCGCGAGCTGCGCTCGGATCACGGCAAGAGCATCAGGGCGGCGCTGAGCGACATGGACGAGGCCGTCTCGAGCGGCAGCGGGCGGAGCGGGGCGACGAGCTCGATCCTGGTGCTGGCGGACGCGTTCGCGTGCGACGGCGACGATCTGGTGGCCGCGCTCCGCCAGGGCGTGCCGCCGCACACGCGCGTCTTCGGCGGGACGGCGGGCGACGGGTGGACGTTCGAGGGGGCGCGGGTCTTCCTCGGCCGCAAGGTGCTGACGGACGCGGCGGTCCTCGTGCGGTTGACGCACCGGCAGCGGGTGAACATCGACGTGGTGCACGGGTTCCGCGCCGCCGAGGGCGGGCGGGATTTCACGATCACGGACATCGAGCGGAACGTGCTCAGGACGCTGGACGGGCAGCCTGCGGCGCGTGTGTACGAGGAGGAGCTCTCGCGGCTCGGCTTCCGGTCGAGCGGCGAGGGGCTCCTCCAGACGATGGCGAAGCACGCGCTCGGGGCGAAGACGCCGTTCGGCGAGTCGCTGAAGATCAGGTCGCCGATCGCGATCCGCGGCGACGGCGCGGTGGTGCTGACCGGGGGGCTGGCGCGCGGGCAGGTGGTGCGCGTCGTGAACGCGGCGACCGACGCGGTGCTTCAGGCGGCGAAGAGCCTGTCGACGAAGGTGCTGGGGCCGCTGCCCGGGGTGGCCGGCTCGCTGGTGTTCGACTGCGCTGCGCGGTTCCGGATGCTGGGCGAGCGGTACCGCGAGGAGGTGCGGGCGTTCCTCTCGCCGAACGCGGCGTCGAATCCAATGTTCGGGATGGCGTGTTACGGGCAGATCGCGAAGTTCGGGGGGAGCGTCGAGGGGTTCTACAACACGAGCGCGGTCATGGTGGCGTGGGGGGAGTCGGACCAGGGGACGGCTGGCGGGTGAGCTTTGCCGGGCTGACGAAGAGGCGGGGCGGCTCGTTGCGCGTGTGGGGGCTTTGCTGAACTGACCGGCCCGAGGCGAGGCAGCTCGTCGCGCGGTGTGGGGGCCCCGCCGAACTCGCCTGAGCCATCTTTCATCCGGCTTCGCCGGATGAAAGATGGTTATTGGGCTCGAACATCGGCCCGTCCCCCACACCGCGCGACGAGCTGCCTCGCCTCGGGCCTACGGCCTTGCCAATGAGGGCGAACGCGCTGGTTGCCACGGATGAGCAGACGAGCTGGGTCTGGTCAGCCGACGGACGATAGACGCCCTCGACGTTCACGAAGGTGCGATGTCCATGCACGGCCGTTCGTGGCACGCGCCATGTTTGCACCGCGGCGAGCGTGACACCGGACCACCATCGATCGCGAGACACCTGCAGGGGAGCGACACCGCTGGACGTCGAGCTGCGTCCGGCGCGGCCTACCCGATGCGGTCCGTTCACGGCGCGCTGGCTCCGCCGCGAGAGGGGCGCATGTCGAGGCTGAACAGGACGGGTGGGTCGTCAAGGTGCTCGACTTCGGCGTCGCCAGGAACCTCTCGATCAACGGCGGACTCCACACCATGCCAGGCGGGGCGGTCGGGTCTCCGCTGTACATGAGCCCGGCGCACGTCGTTCGCTGAGCATAGGACAGTGACACGGAGGAGTGACTTCATGCGATGCAATCCGTTGGAGAAGGCTCATCGATTCCGGTGCGCCGCTGTGCTCGCTGCGGCATTGTGCGCGACCGCGTGCCAGCGGGCGCGAATGTACGAGGAGCCTGTAGGACCGAGGCCGGTCGTCGGGTGCGACGTGTTCGCGAGCGCGAGCGCTGCGCCTGGAGGCGCCGGGACGCGCGACGCTCCCTACGCGCGCCTGCAAGAGGCGATCGACGACGCGAAGGGCGGGACGGTTTGCGCATGCGCCGGTCAGCCGTTCGCCGAGGCCGTGACGCTGCCCGCGGGGATCGAGGTGCGCGGCGACTTCACGTGCAATGGAGAGTGGAAGCAGAGCCCGGATGCGAAGAGCACGATCGCGGGGCCGGCGGGGCAGGTCGCGCTGACCCTGACGGGCGACGCGGACGGGGCGAAGGTGCATGGATTCGTGATCTCCGCGGCGAGCGCGACGGAGCCTGGCGGGTCGTCCATCGCGGTCGTCGTGGCGGACATCGCGGCCGAGCTGAGCCACCTCGAGGTGCGGGCCGGCGACGGCATGCCCGGCGCCGACGGTGAGCCGGAGGCGACCGCGGCAGACGCTGGGGGGGACGCTCCGACAGAGGGCGCGCACGCACCGACGAATGCCTGCGTAGTTCCCGCGCGCGGTGGTGAGTCCGGACGGATGACGTGCGGTGACGTGGTCACCGATGGTGGCCCGGGCGGGACCGGGGAGACGTCGCCCCTTTCCGTGAGTCTGCCCTCCACGCCCGCGCAACCCGGTGAGGGCGGCAAGCCGCTCGCGAGCACGCCCCCGGACGGATTTGGAGGCACGGTCGACGCCTCGGGAACCCGCCAAGCCGGCATCGCCGGTGCCACTGGCGCCAGCGGGACGCCTGGCGAAGGCGGCCATGACGGGAGACTGACCCTCGCCGGCATCACGGACGGCGACGGCGCCCCCGGCCAGCCCGGCAAGCCGGGCCAGGGAGGCGGAGGGGGAGCTGGCGCACGCGTGCTGGGCATCGTTTGTACCTTCATCGACGGACGTCCGGCAGACGGCGCTGCCCCGGGAGGTGGGGGTGGAGGCGCAGGCGGATGCGGCGGCAAGGGCGGCGCAGGCGGGAGAGCCGGCGGGTCCAGCCTCGGAATCGTGAGCATCGGGACGAAGCTGGGCCTGGCCGATGTGACCGTCACGGTGGGTCATGGCGGCCATGGAGGAATCGGCGCCGCAGGACAGAGCGGCGGAGAAGGGGGGCGAGGTGCACCGGGCGGCACGACCCGGAACGATGCGAATGCGCCCGACAACGGGGCTGGGGGGATGGGCGGTCGTGGCGGCGATGGCGGCCCCGGAGGCGGCGGGCGCGGCGGACATGCGATCGGCATCGCCTACGACGCCGCCCCTGCTGTCGTGCCGTCGTTGAAGGAGTTCATCCCTGGAGAGCCGGGTGAAGGCGGTCTGGGAGGACTCGAGTCTTCATCCAACGCAGGCCACGCCGGCATCAGCGCCGCCTGCTGGAGCTTCAAGACAGGGACACGCTGCGCGCCGTGAACCGCGGCCGCCGCCACGCAGCACACCCAGAGGAAGGCCTATTTGAAGATGGGCGGGGTCTCGAAGACCGACGTCGGCCGCGTTCTGGGTCGTCCCCATCTCGTCGGCGCCCGTTGCGGCCCCCGGCCCTGCGCCGACGGGCTTGCTGCCCCCTCCGTCGGCGGCGCCTCCGGCAAGCTCGCAACGGCCGCACGGGATCGCCTCAGAATCCGAGCGATCGGATCGCCTTGCGGATCGTGTCCGCGCTGGCCCGGACGCCGGCCTCCTCCTCGGGGCTCATCGGTATGGGCAGCTGTGACTCGACGCCCGACCGGTTCACGATGCACGGCACGCTCAGGCAGACATCGTCGATCCCGCGATAGCCGCTCAGCAGGCTGCTGACGGGCAGCACGCGGCTCTCGTCGCGAAGCAGGGCTTCCAGGATCTTGGCGGTCGCGAGGCCGATAGCGTAGTTCGTCGCGCCCTTGCCGGAGATCACCTGGGCGGCGGCGTTCTTCACGTTGGAGAAGATCGCCGCCCGGTCGCTCGCGCCGAGCGCGCCGTGGCCGGGCACGGACCACGCGTCGAGCGGGATGTTCGCCACGTTCGCGCTGCTCCATAGCGGCACCTCGCTGTCCCCGTGCTCTCCCGCGATGTACGCGTGGACGTTCTGCACGGCCACGTCGAGCCGCCTTGCGATGAGGAACCTGAACCGGCTGCTGTCGAGCACCGTGCCGCTGCCGATCACGCGGGCGGGCGGGAGGCCTGTCAGCTTGAGCGTGACATACGTGATCACGTCGACCGGGTTGGTGACGAGCAGGTAGAGCGCGTCCGGCGCGACGGCCTGGAGCCTCGGCAGGAGCTCGCGGCATATCGCGACGTTCGCGGTGGCGAGGTCCATCCTGCTCTGCCCGGGCTTCTGCTTCGCACCGGCGGTGATCACGACAACGTCCGCCCCGCGGCAGACCTCGACGTCATCGCTGCCATCGAGCGTGGCCACCGGGACGAACTGCAGCCCATGGTTGAGGTCGAGCACCTCGGCGTCGACCTTGGCCCGGTTCGTGTCGAACAGGGCGATCTGCTTCGCCACGCCGCGGAGCAGGCTCGCATAGGCGATCGTCGCGCCGACGCTGCCAGCACCCACGATCGCGACCTTGCTGGAAGAGATGGTCTGGTGATCAGGCATACCGCCGGGGTACCGCGACGGGACGGCTGCACCAAGGCAAATCGGGCCGCTGAGCCCGCGCGGGGTCAGCCGTGGCCGCCCGGCGGCGGGGCGGCCGGCGCCACGACGATCGCCGCCAGGACCGCCGGCGCCGCCCTCGGGTCGGCGGCGGGTGCTGCGGCGCCGGCGGGTCCTGCAGCACCCTCGGCGGGCCCTGCGGCGCCAGCTGGAGGCCGTATCTCGACGGCGAGGGCCGGCTGCGCCACCGCGGGGCTGAGCGCCACGCCCTCGTCGCGGCACGCGCGGAAGAACGCCTTCATGACCTCGGACTCCAGCAGATCGTGGCGCTCGAAGTCGGCGATCCAGAACTTGATGACGTAGCGCTGGAAGAGCGGCGTGACGGCGGCGAGCCATAGCCTGGGCGCGGGCTCGCGCAGCACCTCGGGCACCTCGCTGCAGGCGCGCTGAGCGGCGCGCTCCACCGCCTCGGGCGGGGCGGCGAGCGCGACGAGCATCTCGATGTTGCGCGCGCAGTTCCGGTCCGGCGCGCAGAAGTTCTGGACGCGCGCCTTGGCGATGATCGAGTTCGGCAGGATCACGACGTCCCCGGAGAACGTCCGGAGGCGCGTGGAGCGCCATCCCACGTAGATCACCTGCCCCTCGACCCCGTCGACGAGGATCCAGTCCCCGACGCCGAACGAGCGCTCGGAGTGCAGGGCGAGCCCGGCGAACAGGTTGCCCAGGGTGTCCTGCAGCGCGAGGCCGAGGACCACCGTGATGACGGTCGAGGTCGCGAGCAGCGGCACGAGGTCGACCCCGGTGACCGCGCCGACGATCGAGAGGCCGGCGACGAGGTAGAGGATCGTGAGCAGGAGGTGCCGCACCAGCGCCGGGAGCAGCACCTTCCTGCGCTCGGCGAGCCAGTAGTCGATGACCAGGGTCTCGGCGATCTCGATGGCGAGGTACGCGGCGAGCGTGAGCTCCAGGAGGAGCACGCCCTTGTGGAGCGTGGGCAGCTCTCCCCCGCGAAGGGAGATGAACGCGTGCAGCGCGAGCAGCGCGACGAGCATGCGCGCCGGCAGCCGCATGCGGCGGACCAGGAGGTCGTCCAGCGACGTCTGCGTGGCGCCCGCGAGGCGCGAGAGCGAGGCGAAGACCAGGCGGTAGGCGAAGAAGCCGAGCGCGAGGACGGAGGCCGAGAGCGCCAGCGCGACGGGCAGCGAGGCGGGAGAGCGGATGAGGTCGGCCCAGAGCGCGAGGAGCCGGTCGAGGTTCACGCGGCCGAGTCTGCCACAACTCTGCCACGGCCCGAGCGCGGGGATCCGTCGCCGAGCCGCGCCCGGGGGCGTAGACTCCTTCCATGGACGACATTCGCGATATAAGCGACGACGAGGCCCGGGTGGCGGAGCTGGTGCGCTCGGCGCGGCGGGTGGCCGTGCTCGGCATCAAGACCGAGGCGCAGTCGGATCAGCCAGCGTTCTACGTGGCCAGCTATCTGCAGGGCGCGGGTGTGGAGGTGATCCCGGTCCCTGTCTACTACCCTGACGTGAAGACCATCCTCGGGCAGCAGGTCTATCGCCGGGTGGCCGACGTCCCGGGCCGCATCGACATCGTCGATGTCTTCCGGCGGGGCCAGGACGTCGCCGGGCACCTCGACGACCTGCTCGCCGCCCGGCCGCGCGCCGTCTGGCTGCAGAGCGGCATCCGGAACGACCAGGTGGCCGAGCGGCTGGTCGAGGCAGGCATCCTGGTCGTGCAGGACCGCTGCCTGATGGTGGAGCACCGCCGCCACGCAGGGCGGGGCTGAGGCGTCGGACGGCGGGCTCGCCGCGGGGCGACTACACCGCTCGGTGCTGCGTCCCCTTGCCGAACGTGATCGCCAAGAAATCCCCCGGCTCGTGGACGATCATCCGGTGCCACACCCCTTGCGGCACCGTGCACGCCGTCCCTGCGCGCAGCGCGACGACCCGCTCGCCGCCCTGGTCCTGCAGCACCACGTCGATCGCGCCCGAGAGGAGGTACAGGATCTCGTCCCCGGCCGGGTGCATCTCCCACCGGGGCGTGTCCTCGGCCATGTGAAACCGCGCCACGAGCCAGCCGTCCACGCGCTTGACCCGCCGGATGTCGGCGCCCGCCGGCTCGTCGGACATGAGCTCTTGCCAGAACGTCGGCGTCACATCGATCTGCCGGGCATCCCCCCCGTCCGCGAGGTGCAGGTAGGTGCTGCGGAGATCGAACCCAGGCTGTCTCGGCTCGGCCATCTTTCCCTCCCGACTGAGGGCGTCCATGCGAGCAGGGCTCCCCTACCGCGTCAATCCGCTCTTCCCGCCGGGGCCTCTCCGCCGGCACGACCGGTGCGTCCCAGGCGCCCGACTGAGCCCGCCGGGCTCTACTGAACAAACGCTCCCATCCTGACCGGGACGCGCTAGACTGCGCTCGCAGCGCTCGCAGCGCTCGCCTCTTCGCCCGGAGTACTCCGCACCATGCCGCGCCCCGTGAACAACCCTCCGAACCCATGGTCGTCGACGCAGGTCGAGTACCTCGAAGAGGCGCCCCCGGCGACGCTGCAGATCTTCGAGGAGCAGGCCCGCTCCATCGTGACCGCGAACGACAGCCCCGATCTTCCATTCCGGTTCAGCGTCAACCCGTACCGGGGCTGCCTCCACGCGTGCGCGTACTGCTATGCCCGGCCGTCGCACCAGTACCTCGGGTGGGGCGCCGGGACGGATTTCGACCGCAAGATCGTGGTCAAGTCGAATGCGCCCGAGCTGCTCGAGAAGGAGCTCAACAAGCCGAGCTGGCAAGGAGACACGATCGTGTTCTCGGGCAATGTCGATTGCTACCAGCCGCTCGAGGCGAGCTATGAGCTCACCCGCCGCTGCCTCGAGGTGTGCCTCGCGTTCAGGAACCCGGTCGGACTCATCACGAAGGGCGCGCTCGTGCGGCGCGACGCCGCGTTGCTCGGCGAGCTGGCGCGCCGGGCCCGCGCCCGGGTCCACTTCAGCATCCCGTTCGCCGACGACGCGGTGGCGCGCAAGATGGAGCCGTATGCGAGCCGCTCGTCGCTGCGCTTCGAGGCGATGCGGGCGCTCTCCGACGCGGGGGTGCCGACGGGGATCTCGCTGTCGCCGATGATCCCCGGCCTGAACGACAGCGATGTCCCGGAGCTCCTGGAGCGCGCCCGGGCCGCTGGCGCGGAGAGCGCGTTCATGATGCCGCTGCGCCTGCCGCGCGAGGTGCTCCCGGTCTTCGACGAGCGCCTCGAGGAGGCCTTCCCGGACCGCGCCGCCAAGGTCCGCCGCGGCATCCAGGAGATGCGCGGCGGCAAGATGAACGAGGCCGCCTTCGGGGCGCGCTTCCAGGGCGCGGGCCCGCGCTGGGCGGCGATCCAGCGGCTCTTCGAGGTCCACTGCCAGCGGCTCGGGCTCAACGTGGCGCGCGGCAGCGGCGAGTACATCGAGCGAGAGGGCGAGTCGACGTTCAGGCGGCCGAGCCGGCAGGGGACGTTGTTCGACCTCTGAGCGTAGCCTGCGGGCTCGTCGTGATCGTGCACGACGAGCAGCGCGGTGCTTGCCGACGGACTCGCTGCTGAGCGCTCAGTGCGCCACGAAGCAGTAGATCCGGCCGGCGCCGCCGGTCTGGACGAGGCGTTCGGCCGAGCAACCGCTGGTGGTGTGGGCCGAGACCCACGAGGTCGGCATCTCGCCGCCGCCCATGCGGTCGTGGTGGCCGACCCGAGCGGTCACGCCGGTCTCGGTGGAGCTTGTCCAGTTGTTGCAGTGCAGCCCCATCGACGTGCCGTTGACGTCGGAGCCGGTGAGGATGTCGTGCTGGTTCGGCATGTCACCGCGGCCGGGGACCTGAGCGCCGTTTTCGTCGAGACCGTTGGTCTTGTTGATCAGGTTCTGCGCCGGATCGTGCAGCGCCTCGACCGAGGTGGCGATCATGACGCCGTTGCGATTGAACCACGGGCCGGCGCCGATCCGATCGCGGGCATTGACGGTGTCGGTGCTGAGGTATGCGCGCCACGGCCGGGAGCCCGAGGCGGGCACCGCGGCGGCGGCAAGCGAACGACAGTGCTCGTCGGCGCCTGCGAGGCCGTCGGTGTCCGAGGGCGAGCGGCGAAAATGTCCCGCCGCCCGATACCCCACCGTTCGACGTCCCGCCGCCCGATGTCCCGCCGCTCGCAACCGAGCCGTCGACGTACTCGGCCCTGCCGCACGCCGTGGGAAAAGCGAAGGAGACGCCAAGGAGCGCGATCCAGATCGGCCAGCTGGAACCACGCATTTTCTGAGGGTACCTCAAGGCGGCAGGGCTGAAATCTTCTCTATCGCCGGCGCCTTGAGTTTTCGTGACGTAGCCACCACCCGAGAAGGAAAACTCCTACCGAATGATCGCGGCACCAGATGCATGACATGGCGCTCGCGGCTGCCCTTCGCCGATCACGATCCGGGCGGACGGAGCTGCTTGCGGACCTTCTTGATGAAGGTCTGGGTGCACTTTCCGTGGGTGGCCTCATGCTCCATGATCTCGAGCGTGAGCTTGGCCTTCGTCCCGCTGGAGAGATGTGCAGCCGCGTTCACCTCCCTGGCGAGTTGGATGCCTTCCAGCGACGCAGGTCCCTCCGGCTTCTCGACAGCCGCCTGCTTGTTCGGCTGCCGGAAGTGGGAAGGCTTCGTCTTGGTGACGTCGCGGAAGCCGGTGTCGTCCGAGCGCCGGCCGGTGCCGTGGCAGCCCGGACAGGTGGCGGTGGTGCCGGAGAACGAGTTGGCGATGCGGCCGTCGCCGCCGCAGATGCCGCAGGATTCACCAGCCATGAGCCTGGCCCTCGGGTCGGGGCAGGTGCTTCGGGTCCTTCATGCCCGAGAGCATACAGCCGATCGTGGCTCGTGGAAGCTTCGCCTGGGGCGGTCCTCCATTTTGTGCGTCGCGGCTGTGCTCCGCGTCGCGCGGCGTGAGCGTGATCCGCGTCGTTTGGCTCGCCCCCGCGCAGGGGCGAGCGGGACGCCGCGAACCCATCCGGGTGGGCTGGCTCGTCCACGCGGGACATGGGTCGCCCCATCTCCCGGTGGACAAGGCGCGGTGGTGCTCAAACTTGAGCAACGTGCCCCGGTAGAGGTGGAGCAACGGGCAGACCGAGGATCAGGTGAGATTGCTCCTCGCGGCGTAAAGCGGCATTCTGTAGCGTACGGCCCGCCTGCAGCCAGCCCGCGAGGCTCGAGATACGGTCCTGGAGACCGGCGATGCCAACCGTCGGCGACGGCAACCGGACAGGGACTCTGTACGTCACGTCAACCGCCGGTCGTTGCCGGGAAATTCCTGACAGGTCCGAATGGCCTTGCGCGGGTTATCCTCGCCTGGCCGCTCGGCCACCTGCGCCTGCGTGGCGCGCCGATCACGTCGACTCGAAGTGGACGGGGCACAAGAGACTTGGCAGCTGCGAAGCCGTTTGGATGTCCTATCCCCACACAACTATGCCAATTTAGAGAGCCTGAGCTGGCAGTAGAATCGAAGGAACGCGCCCCATGACCACTTTGCCCAAAGGCCCCACCAACCCCATCCTGATGAACATACAGGGGATCCTCGACCCGATCGGCTACACGCTGCGCATGCGGGAGCGCTACGGCGATCCGATGTCGCTCCCGAAGATGGACGGCAAACCGGTGCTGGCCACCGGCAGCGTGGAGGGTCTGCGCGCCCTGTTCGCGGTGCCGCCGGAGAACTTGGACCAGCTGCTGGGCAAGAGCTTCACCGCGGCGATGGGAGAGTCGTCGCTGTTCGCGCTCTCGGGCGCGCGGCACACGGCCATGCGCAAGCTGCTCATGCCGCCGTTTCACGGGCAGCGCATGCGCCTGTATGGGAAGCAGATCTGCGACCTGGCCCTGCGGCACTCCCGGGACCTCAAGCCGGGTCTGGAGCTGGTGGCGCAGGACCTCATGCAGACGATCTCGCTGCAGACGATCATCCACCTCGTGTTCGGGGTCACTGCGCCTGCGGAAGCGGCGCGCCTCGAGAAGCTGCTCGAGGATCTGCGCAAGAGCTTCTCCCTCGGCCTGACCGTCACCCTCATGATTCCGTGGCTGCGCCGGGAGTTCCGGGGCTTCGGCCCGTGGGCGCGCAGGCAACACGCGACCCGGAACCTGCGCAGCTTCCTCGATCCGGAGCTCGCCCGCCGCCGCGCCGACCCCGCCGAGCGCACCGATGTCCTGAGTCTGCTCCTGGAAGCCCGCCAGGAAGACGGGACGGCGCTCAACGACCTTCAGATCTTCGAGCAGCTGCACACGCTGCTCTTCGCGGGGCACACCACGACCGCGGGCGCGCTCACCTGGGTGCTCTACTTTCTCGGACACGCGCCAGCCGTGTTGCGCCGGCTGCAGGACGAGCTGTCGGCGCTGGGCGCGGATCCGGAGCCCGAGGCGCTGGCCAAGGCGCCGTATCTGGAAGCGGTATGTAACGAGACGCTGCGCCTGCGCCCGCCCAGCCCGGGGGTGGGACGCAAGCTGAATGCGCCGATGCAGATCGCGGGCTACGAGTTGCCGGCCGGAGCAGGCGTGTTCGCGCAAATCATCTGGGCCCACCACGATCCCGCGGTATTTCCGGAGTCGGCGGTGTTTCGTCCCGAGCGATTCCTGGAGCGAACCTATTCTCCCTTCGAATTCCTGCCGTTCGGCGGCGGGAATCGGCGCTGCATCGGGGCCGCCTTCGCGCTGTACGAGATGAAGCTGGTCCTGGGCACGCTGCTGCGGCGCTACAGCTTCGAGCTCGTGTCCAAGAAGCCGGTGCGGGTGGGGCTGCAGGGTATGCCCGGCGCTCCGGTGCGCGTGATCGTCCGTTGATTCCTGCCGCAGCGAATTCTACTGAGCTGCGCTGACGTCCCTCTCCCCGCGGGCGGAGGCGCGCTCACAGCACGGCGCGCGCGAACTGTCCCGGCGTGATGCCGACGATGCGCTTGAAATGCCGGTTGAGCTGGCTCTGGTCGTAGAGGCCGACGCGCGCGGCGATCTCGGACGGCGGCACGCCCCGCGTGAGGAGCGCTCGGGCGCGACCGATTCGCAGTTGCGTCACATAGGCATACGGCGTCACGCCGAGCTGGTCGCGAAACGCGCGGATGAGCTGGAACTTGTCGAGCCCCACGTGCAGAGCGATCTCGTCGAGAGAGATCGCGGTGACGAAGCGCTCGCGGATGAGCTCGAATGCGCGGCGCAGGGGGGCGCCCCAGGCGTACGGGCGCCCGCGCCCGGCGTGACCCGGACGGGTGAGCGCGACGACGGAGCGCAGCGACTCGGCGAGCGCGGTCTGGAGCGCGAGGGGCTCGGCGTCGCCCTCGCGGACGAGCGCGTGCAGGGTGAGGAGCGGCGCGCCCTCGGGCTCTCCGCGTTCGAGAAACAGGCCTGGCGGGGGCGCGAAGGGCCGGCCTCCGAGCGAGAGGCGCGCTTCGTCGACCAGCGCGTCGTCGAAGAGCACCACCTGGAAGCGCGCCGACCCATCGCGGCTCTCCTCGCGATGCACCTCACCCGGGAGCATGAGCGCGAGCGCGCCCGGCGTCGCCGTCCAAGCGCGCCCGCGCGCCCACCACGCGCATTGGCCGGCCGTGAAGGAGACCGAGGCGAAGCGGTCCTTCACGGAACGGTGGCGCCGAGCATCGCTGCGGCAGCGGGCCACGGTCACGCCGGAAAGCGCCTTCGGTCGCACGATCTCGATACGCAGCGGATCGTCCGGGTCGCCGGCTGGCAAAGCGCTCGGCATGCTCCGGATCCTAGTGAGCCAGCGCGCACTGCGCCAGGCCCATTTCCGTGGATCGCACGCTGCGCGGGTCTCGTCAATTTCGCCCAAGCCGCGCCGGCGGAGGGTGGACATCCTCCGTCCCGAGGTCGCGGGTCTCGTCATCCTCGGCTCATCCTCGACCCACTTGCGCGCGAAGCTGACGGACGTCGCGTTCGCAGGCGATCCGCTGCGTTTCGACTCGGGCGCTGCCCTCCTCGACGCGCGGCGGAGCGCCTCGGCGCCGCGCGCTGGCATGACATGGCCTGTCGTTCATCAGGCCCACAGATCCGGAGCGAATCCTATGGGACGGTTGCAAGAAAAAGTCGCGCTCATCACGGGTGGAAACATGGGAATCGGCAAGGCCGCAGCGCTGCTGTTCGCCCAGGAAGGCGCCAAGGTGGTCATCGCCGCTCGCCGGGTGGCCGAGGGCGAGAGGACGGCCGCGGAGATCGTCGCCCGAGGGGGAGAAGCCATCTTCGTTCCGACGGACGTGTCGCGCGCGTCCGACTGCGCCGCCATGGTCGCAGCCGCCGTGAAGAGGTACGGGCGGCTCGACGTCGCGTTCAACAATGCAGGCGTGGAGCAGGTCATCAAGAGCCTGCCCGAGCTCGAGGAGGACGAGTGGGATCGCGTGATCGACATCAACCTGAAGGGCGTCTTCCTGTCGATGAAGTTCCAGATCCCGGAGATGCTCAAGGCCGGCGGGGGCGCGATCGTCAACACGTCCTCCGTCGGAGGCCTCGTGGCGACGCCTGGTCTGTCCGCGTACGTGACGTCGAAGCACGGCGTCATCGGGCTGACCAAGGCCGCGGCCATCGATTTCGCTGCTCGCAACGTGCGGGTGAACGCGATTTGCCCCGGGGGCACGCACACCGCGATGTTCGACAGGTGGATAAAGGATGGGGCCATGGAGCAACACGTCCTCGCGAGCCACCCGATCGGCCGGTTCGCGGACCCGATCGAGCCGGCTCGGGTGGCCCTCTTCCTGGCGAGCGACGAAGCGTCGTTCGTGACCGGGGTCGCCCTGCCCATCGATGGCGGGCTCGTCGCGGCCTGACACGGACGCTATGTGGACGGCAGGAGGGGGAGGCGTGGGGCGACGAGCGGCCGTCGAGGGAGGGAAGCACGTTGCGCCGGAGCGCTCCGACCCGGGCTGGACCCGTGGCGCCGGGGGTGCGGCGCGTCAGCGCGGTCAATCCGCGCAGCAGAGCACGCCGCCGCCCTTGTCGGACGTCTTCGTCACCACGTTGGCCTCATTGCAGCCATCTCCGCTGCCATCCCCGCGACAATTCCACATCGACCCGATGGCTCCGCACAGGTCGTCCGAGAAGCGATCGAGCACGCCGCAGCTCGCGGCGATAGGGCGGTCGCCCCTCGAGCCGCAGCCGAAGAGGTCGTTGGCCGTGAGCGGCGAGGTCGCGCAGCCCCGGGCGCAGCTGCAGCCCGTGCAGGACGGGGAGTCCTCGAGCGAGCCGGTCGCGCAGATCGCGCACCCGGTGCTCCCCTGGCGCGTGGCGAAGAAGAGGTCGGGGCCGAACTGCGCGCCCTCGCAGCCCGTGGGCGAGTGGCGGGCGACGTCCTCGGCCCCTGCGCACACGTGAAAGCCGGGCGCGCAAAGGTCGGCGGCGCCGCACCTGAGCCCCGTGGGGTTGGCGCTGTCGTTGCCGGCGAGGTGGGCGCATCGCGGCGCGGTGGCGGTGAGGATCCCGGGGATGGACCAGCCGCCGGAGCAGGCGGCGATGAGCGGATAGACCGCCTCGTCGAGGAAGCCCTCGCGGGTGCCGTCGCTGCAGCCGCTGCTCGTGCCGCCGCCCGTGGAAGACGACGCGGCGGACGAGGAGGCGGCGATCGAGGCCGAGGCGGTCGACACGGCGGACGTCGAGGACGCCGCGTGGGTCGAGGCGGCCGGGGCGCCGCCGCTGCCTCCCATGCCGCTGCCGGCGCCGAGGTCGCCTTCGAGGGAGCTGCGCGCGCCGCACGCGGGAAGGGAGAGCACGGCAGCGAGAACCGAGAACGCGGCGCGGGGCGCAAAGGACATGTCCATGCCGCGATGATCGCACGTGCCACCGCGCGGCGAGAAGCGGCTCGCCGGGAGCGCTCGTGGCGTATCATCGTCCCCGGCCGAGCATGGACGCCGCCGCCGCCGGGTACGAGGGATTCTCCGCCGCGCAGTGGGGCCGCCTCCGCGCGGCCACGCCGCTCACCCTCTCCGAGGCCGACCTCACCGCCTTGACATCCTCGCGTCGGTTCGTCTTTTCTCACCCTGAGCGCGTCCGATCACGACGGTCGGGTCACGCGAGATCCCCTGAAAGGGCGCTGGAGCTCGGGCCATCGAGTCAGGCGTACAACACATCATGAAGCGCACAACCGAGAAGCCGAGCAAGCCGCGAGCGAAGGCGCAGAAGGGGTCGCCCGAAAGGCGCGAGCCTCGGGAGGCCCCCGGAGCGCCCGCCGCGCCCGCCGGCGCGCAGGAGAGCCCGGCCGTCGTCGCGTTCCTGCGCGAGCTGGATCATCCGCGGAAGGAGGCGATCGTGGCCCTCCGGCACATCATCCTCGGCGTCAGCCCGGCGATCCGCGAGGAGATCAAGTGGAACGCACCGAGCTTCCGGACAACCGAGCATTTCGCCACGTTCAACTTGCGCGCAAAGGACCGCGTCCGGCTCATCCTTCACCTCGGAGCCAAGGTGAAGGACACGGCGGCGAAGGGGCTCGAGATCGCGGACCCGGCTGGCCTCCTGGAGTGGCTTGCCAAGGATCGCTGCCTCGTGACGTTCAGCGACGGAGAGGACGTCCAGGCGAAGCGGGCGGCGCTGGAGTCCGTGCTGCGCGCGTGGCTCCGATGGCTCTAACCCCTGCACTGGCAGCGGGCGAGCGGGGTCGAGCGTGCCTGTCGTCAGCGGCGCAGCGTGAGAGCACCCTGGATGACCGGCGAACGGCCTCGGCCGCCGCTACTGACCCAGCGGCGGCGCGCAAACCTGGGTGGGTCGCGACAGATCGTCGACAATGCTGCTTGCGTTCGACGATTTGTCCACCATAACGCAGCACGAACCGCGTGCAGGACCTCGAATCACGTGAATCCACGCGGCGCAATGATTGCCATCACCGCACCGTGACACTTGCTCGCCGCCTCGCGCTCGGCCTCGGATTCATCATGGTCATCGCGGTGATCGCGTGGGCCTCAGCTATCGTGAGCACCCCCACCCCGCAGCGGCCGCGACCGCCGGTGGTCCGAGCTGGCGCCTCCGCACCCGAGCCACCCTCCCCTCCCGCGCTGCAGCCCAGCGCCATCTCCGTCCCGAGCCGGCCGGCGCCTGGCGAGCCTCCTGCACCAAGCGCGGCGTGGTCGCCTTTTACGACGGCGCGCTGCACGTTGTCACGACGCGCGCGGACACTCGGACCAGCGTCGTGCACGAGTACACGCATCACGTGCTGATGAGCCACGGCATGCTGGGGCCGGCCTGGGCGCAAGAGGGCATTGCCATGGTTATCGCGCAAGAGATATGGTGGCTCGCCCCGGCTAGGCTCGAGCAGGTGAGGCACGCTCCGATGCCCCTGCAGCTGATGGAGCAGGCGGTCCCCTACACGCTCCGCACGGACGATGCCCTGATGTTCTATGTGCAAGCGGCCAGCATGGTCCGCTGCTTCGTTCGCGGCGACGACGCCAGGTTGCGGCGGCTCATGGATGCGATGGGCACGGGTGAAGAAGCGGCGCTCGGCGGCTCATCCGACGAGCTCGCGCAGCTCCTCGAGCCCTCCACGTGGAATTCCTGCATCGACTATCTGATGCGGGACATGGCCCCGCTGCGCTAATCCCTCGTCGCCCTGGCATTACACCACGCTGGCGCTCGCGCGGAGGATCTCGAATATCAGCCGTTGTGACGTGGCGCGCTCGAGTGCTATCGTTGCTTGGTGCCGGCGACCGGTTGGCGAGAGCTCAAGGCCGAGGGGAAGAGGACGATGAACCTCCGGTCTCATGCGACCGTCGTCGCCATGGCATGGCTGGCCGCGTGCGGCAGCGGGTCGAGCGAGCCGCCGCTGCCAGCGCCGTCGGGCGGAGCAGGCGGTACGTCGGCGGCCGGCGTCTCGTCCGCGGCAGGAGGATCGAGCGGGAGCGCAGCACAAACAGGCGGCGCGGGAGCGAGCGGCGGCGCTGCGGCTGTCGCGGGCTCGACCGGCGTGGCCGGCAGCCCGAACGCCGGCGGCGCCGCCGGAGCCGCCGACAGCGCCGGAGCCGGTGGTGCGAGCGCGGGGGCGGGCGGTGACGGCGCATGCCCGGCGGGCTCGACGCAGATGTCGCCGTGGCCTGGCAAGGCCGAGGTACGCACGCTCGACAGCGAGGACGCGTTCGAGAGCGATCTGAGCGGGCTGACCTACGAGGCGCCCGGAGTGCTGTGGGCGACCGACAACCTCTCCGCCAGGCTGTTTCGGTTGTTGAAGAGCGGAGCGAGCTACGCGCCGGACACCTCCAATGGCTGGGCCTCCGGCAAACGGCTACGTTACCCGAACGGCAAGGGCACCCCCGACGCGGAGGGAGTCACGCTCGCCGCCACGAGCGCCGCGGGCGTCTACGTGTGCGCCGAGCGCGACACGGACGATCCGTCCGTGAGCCGGCTTTCCGTGTTGCGCTACGACGTGACGGCCGCCGGAGCGACGCTGACCGCGACTCACGAGTGGAACCTCACCGCGCTCTTGCCCGAGGTCGACGCGAACGCGGGCCTGGAAGCGGTCACCTGGGCGGCTGACAGCTTGCTCACGGCGCACCACTTCTTCGACGAGAGCAAGGCCCGAGCTTACCTCCCGAGCGACTACGGCGAGCACGGCGCCGGCCTGTTTCTGGTGGGCGTGGAAGAGACCGGCAAGGTGCACGCTTTCGCGCTGGATCACGAGAGCGGCGCGGCCACCTTGGTGGCCAGCATCTCGACGCCGCTCGCGGGCGTGATGGGGCTCGAGCTCGACCGTGACACCGGGAGCTTGTGGGCATCCTGCGACGACACGTGCGACAACCAATCCGCCGTCTTCGGTATCGACGACGCGCTCGGGCGCTTCGTGCTGGAGCGGCGTTTCAGTCCCCCCAGCGGGCTGCCGGACTCCAACAACGAAGGCATCGCGCTCGCGCCGGACGCGGAGTGCAGCGGCGGCGTCAAGCCGTTCTTCTGGACCGACGACGCCGACGCCGACGGCTTTTCGGTGCGCGAAGGCTCGCTCGCTTGCGGTTGCCTCTAGCGACTGAAGGTCGTGTGGTGGAGCGGCAGCGCCTCGGGCGCCGGAACGAACGCCACCCCTGAGCCGCTGTCGAGCTCATCACTCATGACGATGAGATCGGGAATCACCGGGGCACCCGTGCCGCTGCTCTCCCTGAGCTGGGCGGGGCCGAACGACGCCTCGCGCGACGCCGACGACCTCCTGTGCCCCGACTGGGCCCGACAGGAGCTCACACGATGCCCCGGCGGGGTGCGCAGCCATCACGCCGCGCCGCTGCGGCGGTGCCGCGCCGGCCCCGGACAACCAGCGCCGCGGCCTCATGGCCCTCACAAGCCGCGAACCGCGTCGGAGCCCCGCCCGCGGATTGGGCCTTGCGACCGGCGCACGGAATGCTGTACCACGGAGACCGCAGTGCGTTTTCGTGGGGGGTCGCACCGGCGCGGCCCGCTCCTGGTCTATCTTGGACACGCGGCGATGCCGCGCGCCCGCTGACGAGCCCTCATGACCTCACCTGCCCAGGATCGCGCCACGGCCCGCCCGGCATCCCGCCGCAAGCTGCTCCTCAATCCGCGATTCCAGCTCAAATACACCGGGCTCCTGGTCTCGGTGGTGCTCGCCGTCATGCTGGCGCTCGGACTCGTCATCTGGCAGACCGCGAGCGTCGCGAACGAACAGGCGCGTTACGCGGCGACCCAGGCGGAGCTCGCGCTCAAGGAGGCGGCGAACAGTGCCAAGATCCTCAAGATGAGCACCGCCGCCCTGGGCGGCGACGGCGCCGACCTCGGCAGCACCCTCGACGAGGAGCTCGAGAAGACGAACCGCGAGTACGAGCGCAACCTGGCAGAGGTCGCCAAGCGGCGCGCCGACGTCGAGGCGCTGCAAGGTCGCCTCCTCGGCATCCTCGTCGGCGGCGGCGCGTTCCTCCTCGCCGTCCTCGGCGTGCTCGGGGTCTTCATCACCCAGCGCATCGTGGGGCCGGTCCACCAGCTGAAGCGCCTCTGCCGCCAGGTCGGCACGACGCGGCTCACCATCGGAGAGGGGCTGCGAAAGGGCGATGAGCTCGGGGACCTGTTCGACACGTTCGTGCAGATGACCTACTCGCTCAAGGCGCTCCAGACAGGCAGGCTCGCGACGCTCGACGCGACCATCGAGCGGGCCGAGGCCGAGTCGGCCTCGGCCGAGGTGCTCGCGCGGCTGCGCGCGCTCCGGGCGCAGCTCTGCCTCGGCCTCAGCGAATCCGAGGCGGTGCGGCGCCGCGGCCCGAAAGGTGGTGAGTCATGAGGCGAATCGCCGGGGCGGTGGAGACATGAAGCCTCCCGAGTTGGTCCAGCAGGCGGCCGGATTGCTCCGCGCCCGCTTCGATCTCAACGAGTACAACCCGACCCCGATCGTCGACCTCGGCGCGCTCGTGGCGAACGCCGACGGCACCGTCGACGCCGAGGAGATCGACGCCCTGCGCCAGCTCATCGAGCCGATGCTCGGCGCCCAGCTCAACGTCGAGCTCGTCCGCTACCTCATCGAGGCGAGCCTGAAGGTGATCGCCGCGGCGGGCGTCGAGCCGCGGGTGCGCCTGCTCGCGGAGATCCTCATGGACTGCGACGCGGTGGAGGAGGGCATCATCATCGCGCTGGCGGTCGCCCACGCGAGCGAGGGGATCTCCGACGCGGAGCGCGCGGTCATCGAGTCGCTCGCCCGCGCGGCCGAGCTCCCCGCGCGCCGGCTCGATCAGCTGAACGAGCAGGTCCGGGCGGCGTTCGCGACCTGACGGCGGCCCCCGCCGGCGGCGCGGGCTCCGCCGGGGGCGAAGAGCTGCGCCGCCGGGCGTGGCCTCCGCCGGCCGTGCGCGGCGTCAGCCCTCTTCCTTGGTCGCGAGCAGCCGCGAGAGGCGGTCGTCCTCGATGCGGACGGCGATGACCTTCTCCCGGTCGTAGACCACCGCGCCCGGGGCCGCGCCGCGCGGCTTGCGCACGTAGCGGCGCTGGACGTAGCTCACCTCGCACACCGCCTCGCCGCGCGCGTCGCTGAAGTGCGCCGCCAGGGTCGCGGCGTCCACCAGCACGTCCGCGGGGCAGCTCGCCCCCTTCGCGAGCGGCACGACGACGTGCGAGCCCGTGACGCCCTTCGCATGGAGCCAGAGGTCGTGCGGCCGCGCGTGCTTCGTCGTCAGCGCGTCGTTGTCCTCGGCGCCCCGACCGACGAGGATCGCCGCGCCGGACGCGCTGCGGTAGGCGTGGAACGGCCGCCGCGGCGCGGGCCGCCCGGCCCCGAGGGCGCGGGCGCCGGACGTCCCGGGCTCGCCGGCGAGCTCCGCGCGCGAGACGCCGAGGGAGCGGGCGCGCTGCGCGAGCGGATCGAGCGACTCGGGGCGCGCCTCCGCCGCGGCGACGTCCGCCTCGAGCGCGGCGATCGCCGAGAGGGCGCGCTCGGTCTCGGCGAGGCGCGCGCGCATCACCGCCTCGCCGCGCTGGTAGCGCCGCGCCTTGGCGAAGAAGGCCTCGGCCTGCGCCTTGGCGGGGCGCGCCGGGTCGAGCGCGACCTCGATCTTGCCGCCGGTCTCCCAGTCGTCGAGGAGCGCCTTCGCGGCGCCCCGCGGCACACGGGCGCCCTGCGCGAGCAGGAGCTGCCCCGTCTTCTGCAGGCGCGCGACGCTGCCCAGCCGCCCGAGATCGCCGCGCACCGCCTCGGCCCTGCGCTCGAGCGCCGCGCGCCGCGTCTTCACGGCGCGCGCGAGCGCCGCCTTCTCCTGCCCGGCGGCGGCGTCGTCGCTCGCCTCGACGAGCGCCGCGCCGGCGGCCAGCGGATCCGCCGGGTAAGCGACCGCTGCCTGCGGGGCGCCCCCCTGAGGCGGCCAGCGGAGGATCAGGTGGCCGGCGGCGTCGAGCAGCCGCGCCTCGCCGCGGCGTCCCGGCGTGAGCTCCAGCCGCGCTCCCGGGGACGCCCCCAACCTGGGTGGGGGCGCCACCGGCCCCAACCCGGGTTCGGGAACTGCCGCCGGCCCCAACCCGGGTTCGGGTGCGGCCAACCCCAACCTGGGTGCGCCCTCTCCACCCCCTCGGTCATTTTCCACCATGACCGCCGGCCCCAACCCGGGTTCGGCCAACCCCAACCCCGGTGCCGCCGGCCTCAACCCGGGTTCGGGCGCGGCCAACCTCAACCCGGGTGCGCCCTCTCCACCACCTCGGTCATTTTCCACCATGGCCGCATCATCATCACCCGCGACGATCACGATGCCGTCGCTCCGCACCTCGATCGCCAGCACGCGGCGGCCGACCAGGTGCGCCCTCATGGCGGCGACGAGCGGGTGCGACGCGCCGGCGCGGAGCCGGGGCAGCCTCGGCAGGATCCCTACCCCTGAGACGCGCGGCCCGATGCCGGCGCCGAGCACGCGCCGCGTCCCGCCGTAGACGGCGAGCGCGACGAGCCCCGTCGCCGGGTTCGCGTGCGCCGCGTCGATCCGCGCCCCCACGCAGCGCGCGAGCGCTTCGGCGAGCGCCCCACCCTGCGCCGCGCCCCCCGTGTGGTCCTCCATGGCGAACGCCGCTCGTGCCCCTCAGCGCAACGCTTCGAAGTACGGCCCGCAGCAGCGAAGCCCGAGCTCGCAGGTCTCGCCGCGGTCCTCGCACGAGGCCACCTCTTCACCGTTGACGAAGCAGGAGCAGAGGGTCCTGCCGAAGCGCTGGGTGCGGCACTCGGCCGCGACGACCACGCCCCGGCACGCTCCCTTGCAACTGCAGGCCCCGCCGGGATTGCCGGCGCACTCGATCCCAGGGCAGCTGTCGCCGTTCGCGCACACGTTGTACTCGTCCAGGAACCGCTTGCACCGGGGCCCGATGAGGTTGCAGTCGAAGCTGCTGTTCGTCAGGCAGTCGAAGTACGGGATGAGCAGATCGTTGCACTGGGGCGCCTGGTCCAGCTCCGTGTCACAGATCGTCCCGCAGTCGCCCGGCTCCAGCGCCCCGCACAAGTCCTCGTAGCGCTCGCAGTAGCGCATGCACGCCGACCAGGCCTCGCCGCCGCCCGCCCCGGTGGAGGCGCTCGCTGTCCCCGACGTGGCCATCCAGGTCGCGCTGGAGCTGACCGCGCCGGAGCCGTTCCCGCCGGTGCCGACCGCGCTGGAGCCGCCCCCGCCGACGGTCACCCCGGTGGAACCGCCCACGCCGGAGCCGCCCACGCTGGTGCCGCCGACGCCGACGCTGACCGCGCTTGCGGCGACCGTACCCGTGCTGATCGCGCTGGAGCCGAACGCGCCCGTGCCGATCGCGCTGGAGCTCGTCACCCCGGCGCCTCCTGACCCGTCGGGCATTCCATCGACGACGACGTTGCCACCGCACGCGCTCCCCCACGCCAGGGCGGCGAGCGCAGCGGTACGCATCCTGAGCATCGTCATTCCCATGGGCCGCAAGAGTAGCCCAGGAGCGCGCCCGGGCGCGAGCGCCGCGTCGACCCGCGCCCCCACGCAGCGCGCGCTCGTCTCGGCGAGCGCTCCGCCCTGCGCCGCGCTCTCCGGCTGGCCCTCCATGGCGAACGCCGCGGGCGCCCCTCAGCGAAACTCGTCGAAGATCGGCTCGCAACAGCCATGGGCGAGGTCGCACGCCGGGCCGAAATTCTGGCACGTGGCCACCTCCTCGCCGTTGACGAAGCAGGAGCAGAGGATCCCGCTGCGCATGTCGGGGCGGCACTCGACCGCGAACGCCGCGGTCGGGCACGAGCCCTTGCAGGAGCAGGCCCGGTTGCGATCGGCGAAGCACTCGAGCGGCGTGCAGCCGCCGCTGGCCTGGCACGCGTCGTACTCGGCCAGGAACGGCCGGCACCGTTCCAGGAGGAAGTCGCAGTCGATGCTGCCGTTCGTCGCGCAGTCGAAGAACAGCGCGAGCGGCTCGTTGCACTGGGGCGCCTCGTTCACATACCCCTTACAGAACCCCTCGCACTGCCCCGGCTCCACCTGCCCGCAGGCATCCGTATAGGTCTCGCAGAACTTCATGCACGACGACCAGGCATCGCCGCCGCCCGCCCCGGTGGAGGCGCTCGCTGTTCCCGACGTGGCCATCCAGGTCGCGCTGGTGCTGATCGCGCTGGAGCCGCCCACGCCGACGGTCACCGAGGTGGAACCGCCCACGCCGACGCTGACCGCGAGCGCGCCCGTGCTGATCGCGCTGGAGCCGAGCGCGCCCGTGCTGATCGCGCTGGAGCTCGTCGCCCCGGCGCCTCCTGACCCGTCCGGCATCCCGTCGACCACCACGTTGCCACCGCAGGCGCTTCCCCACGCCAGGGCGGCGAGCGCAGCGGCGCGCATCCTGAGCAGCGCCATTCGCATAGACCGCGAGAGTACCCCAGGTGGGCGCCCGAGCGCGAGCGCGGCACGGGCGCAACGGGCGCAACGGGCGCAACGGGCGCGGATCGAGGCGAGCCGCCGCGCGGCCTCTCGTCCGCCGCGCGGCTTTGCGATAGAGACCCGCCGCGTGCTCCTCGACCTCCTGCTCGCCCCGCTGCTCGCCCAGGCCGACGCGCCGCCCCGGCCCGGACCCGCGGCGTCCTGCCCGCCCGACATGGTGCTCGTCGATGGCACCCACGCCGAGAACGTGCAGCGGATCTGCACGAGCTACCGCGGCGGCCACTGCTTCGACTTCTTCCCCGGCCTGTTCGCCGCCGAGCCGCGCTTCACGCCGGTGCGCACGTGCATGGACCGCCACGAGTGGCCGAACCGGGCCGGCGCGCTGCCGGTCGTGATGCTCCGCTTCATCGAGGCCGAGCGGGAGTGCGCCGCCGTCGGCAAGCGCCTCTGCACCGAGTTCGAGTGGGAGCTCGCCTGCGAGGGGCCGTCCTCGCTCCCCTTCCCCTACGGCTACGCGCACGATCCGGCCGCCTGCAACGTCAGCAAGCCGTACCGAGGGATCAGCGAGCGGCGGCTCGCGTCCGACGACCCGGCGGTGCGGGCCGCCGAGACGCAGCGGCTCTGGCAGGGGGAGCCGTCGGGCTCGTATCCAGCGTGCGTGAGCCCGTACGGCGTGGTCGACCTGGTCGGCAACGTCGAAGAGTGGGTGTCGACCTCGCGCCCCGAGTGGCCACACCGCTCGTCGCTGAAGGGCGGTTACTGGTCCAAGCCGTGGGCGGGGTGCCGGGGGACCAACGACTCGCATGGACCGATGTTCCGGTTCTACGAGATCGGGTTTCGCTGCTGCAAGGATCCGCGGCCAGGGCCGTAGCACAGGGCCCCCGAGGGCGAATCGGCGAGAGAATCGGTTGCCCGAGTGCACAGAGCGGAGGAGACCGGATGGAGGTCACGCCGAGCGAAGCCCCGCGTGCCGTGGAGCGAACGCGGCCCCTTCGACGCATGCACACTTGGCGTATTGGTGGCACCGTGGGAGCCCATGGCGCCTGATGTGGACAATCGACGCCAGCGCAGATTGTTGTGCTTGAGGTGAAATGTTCGACGGATCCGCGGGTGCTCTCCGGCCGCGGACGAACATTTCAGAGTTATTGTCTGTCAAAACGATCTGACTGACCATCAGGTGATGGTCAGATGGCCAATCCGTGTCTATTACATCGTCAGGTGCGCCCTCTCGGCGCCCCGATGACTTGGAGAATCATGATGCGATTGGGAGCTTGTCGTTCCGCTGTTGCGATATCTTTGTTCGGCCTGGTCGCCGCCGCGTGCACCGTCGGGACAGGGGGCGAGGAGGAGGAGGCGGACGCGCTGTACGGGGCTGTGGTGACGACCGACGGGCTCACGCCCGCAGCGCTGACGATGCCGTCGGACTGGGGGAGCGGCTACTGCGCCAACGTGATCGTCGCGAACGATGGGACCGCCCCGGTGACGTCGTGGACCGTCGTGATCAATCTCAATCAGTCCGCCGTGAGCAGTTTGTGGAACGCGGCGTCGAGCCAGAGCGGCTCGATCCTGACGGTGAGCCCGCGCTCCGGCAGCCCCTCCATCCCGGTCGGAAGCTCTGTCAGCTTCGGGTTCTGCGCGAACGCGACCGGAAGCAACTACCGCCCGACGCTGGTGTCGGTGACCAAGACAGGAGGGGAATCGAGCAGCTCGAGCAGCTCGAGCAGTGCGAGCAGCTCGAGCAGTGCGAGCAGCACCGGCACCGCCGGCGGCGCTGGCGGGGCAGGAGGAAGCGGTGGCGGCACGGCCGGGGCCGGTGGAAGCGGCGGCAGCGGAGGATCCACGGGCGCCGGCGGAAGCAGCGCTACCTGCTCGATGCCGCTGCCGAGCTACACGAGCGGCAACGGCTCTGCGACCTGGTACTCCCTCGACCAGGGGACCGCCCAGGTGAACTGCAGCTTGCCCATCCAGCAGCGCAATCCGGACAGCATAGGCCACGTCGCGACCGGCGGAGGGCGGTATTTCGCCGCCCTGAACACCGCGGACTACAACACCGCGGCCGCGTGCGGCGCCTGCGTCGAGGTGAGCCGCGACGATGGGCGCAAGGTCGTGGCGACGGTCGTCGATCAATGCCCGACGGCGAGCAACCCCAAATGCAAGGCCGGGCACATCGATCTGAGCAAGGAGGCCTTTGCGCAGATCGGCGCGCTCGACGAGGGGTATCTGGGGACCGGCAACGGCGGAGTCAGGGGCAAGATCTCGTGGAAATACGTCCCGTGCCCCGTCGAGGAGAACGTATCCATCGTGTTGAAGGAGCCGGGCAACGCCTGGTGGAACGAGCTCCGCGTGCAGGGCCATCGCACCCCGGTGCGCAAGCTCGAGGTGTACGTCGGCGGGCGCTGGACGGAGGCCACGCGGCAGCCGTACAACTACTGGCGCGTCGGCAGCGGCAGCATGGGGCAAGGGCCCTGGCGTGTCCGTGTGACCGACGTCCTCGGCAAGACGATCGAGACCTCGATCAACACCACCACCGCCGAGCAACTCACCTCATCGCAGTTCCCGGTTTGCCAGTGATCGGCGTGCGCCGGCAGGCGCGGTCGCATCGACGATCTCGACGAGGCAGAGATCAGCGGGAGGGAGCGCCCGCGCAGATCCAGTCGTTGATCGTCTTGATATCGGCCTCGGGCAGCGGCGCGCTCGGCGGCATACTGCTCTCGTCAGGGTCGCACAGGCCGACATCCTTCAGCTTGTTCATGAGATAGCTGCTGCTCGGCTTGAACGGCACGACGAGCGCCTGCTCGCGGGAGCAGGACGCGCTGTCCTGATCGACGAGCTTGCCGACGGCCGCGCTCGCGCGGAGGTCGAGCCCGCCGGACGGCGCGCCGGCGCTGCCGTGGCAGTACTGGTTCGCGCAGCTCCTCGTCAGGATGGGCTCCACGTCGGCGAACGCCGCCGTGTCCGCGCCGCAGGCGGGATCGCCCGGAGGCGCGCCGCCGCCCTCGCCCCCCGTGCCGGCCGGCGCACCGCCGCCGCCCTCTCCCCCCGCGCCGGCCGGCGCACCGCCGCCGCCCTCTCCCCCCGCGCCGGCCGCACCGCCGCCCTCGCCAGCGCCGCCGCCGCCCTGGCTGGAGCCGCTGCCGCTGCTGGCGTGGCTGGAGCCGCCGCCGCTGCTGGTCGTGCTGGAGGCGGCACCGCCGCCAGTGCCCGTGGACTCGTCATCGGAGCAAGCCGCCGCCGAGAGCCCGAGAGCCAGGCAAAGGACCAATCGAAGCGAATCGTTGTGATAAAGCAAGGTACCTCTTCATGATGGTGTTGGTCACGCGGCGCTCGCCGCGCGAGCGATTGACGAAGAGACTAGAAAGCATGTGAACGCACGCGACGCAATCGCGTGATGGTGGACGAGGTGGTCGCCAAATTCCAACCGTGGCAGCGGGGCTGGCGCCTTGAGCGTCTGCCTGCCGACGGGAGTCGACGCGCGTCGATCAGAAACCGACATCGCGCGCGCGTCCGGCTTCTCCACCGAAAGCACGCGGCGCTAGAGTACCGCGATGCGACAAACCTATTGGACCGGCCTGGCGGCGCGCGCCGCCCTGAGCACGGCGCTCGGCTGCAACGCGATCTGGGGGATCCCCGACGGAGAAGCCAGCGGGGATCCCGCGGCAGGCGGCGCGGGCAGCTCGGGCAGCTCAGGGGGCGCAGGGGCCACCGCGAGCGCAGGCTCGGGGGCCGGCGGGGGCGGGGGCGGCGCGGCCGGCGGGCCCTCCGCGGAGTGCCCGTTTGAGCCGTTCACAGGGCGCGCGCCGGGCGCGTGCCAGGCCGCCGACGGCGCCCACGATTACCTCTCCGATCCGGAGAACTGCTGTGTGCCCGGCAGGAGCTGCCTCGGCGGCGCCTGTGAGGAGGGCAGGTGTCTGCCGGTCGTCCTCGCCACGGCCAACGACGAGGAGCACGAAGCGATCGGCCTCGCTGTGGATGGGGACGGGGACGATGGGCGCGTGCTCTGGGCGAGCGGCTACGGCAACACGATCTTCGCGACCGAGAAGGCGGCTTCCGGCTCGACCGAGCCGCTGGTGGTGCTCGACTCGCTCGCGACCCTGCTCGCGCGCTCGGAGAGCTCGCTGCTCATCACCGACGAGACCGAGCCGGACGTGTACCGGATGCCGCTCACAGGGAACGTCACCGTCTCGACGGTCGCCAGCGCCCAGGGAGCGGCGGGCTACCGGCGGCCCGTGGCCGGCGGCGGCTGGGTCTACTGGATCACCGGAGTGATCGAGGACCCGGAGCAGGATCCCGACGCGCGCGATGTCCCGAAGCGCATCTGGGCGGCGCGGGCCGACGCGACCGATCAGACAGGCCTCCCCGTCTTCGACCGGAACACGTACGTCGGAGGCCTCGCGCTCGACGCCACCCATCTCTACTGGACCGAGCTCCCGCCCGGCGGGACGCACAGCACCGTTCGGCGGATGGCGCTCGGAGAGCCCGGCCAGACCGAGATCGTCGCGTCGATCCCCATCCACGACGGCGATCTCCCCGGAGACATCGCGGTCGGCGAGCGGATCTTCTGGATCAGCGGCTACGCCATCTACGCCGTGAACAAGGACGGTACCGACGCAGGGGCGCTCGTGGCGACGGACTTCCCCACGCGCCTGCTGGCAGACTCCACCTTTGTCTACTGGTACAGCCGCGAGGGGCAGCTCCAGCGGGTGCGCACCTCGGGCGGCGCGCCGGAGCCGCTCGCCGACAGCGCGGATATCCGAGATCTCGCCCAGGACTGCGGCGCCCTCTACTGGACGACCTGGGCCACCGACGAGCGGCCAGCGTCGGTGATCAAGCTGGCCAAGTGAGCCGCGCGCCTGTCGCGCTCCCGGCGAGGTTGCCACGATGGTTTTGCCACGATGTGACGAATACCCCTGGCCCGCTCCGCCCCCCGTCGGCGGTCACTGCGCCACGACGCCGAGCTGCTTGAACAGCGTCAGGTTGTCCTCGATGTGCCAGTTGTCGGTGATGCGACCGTCCTGCACGCGCAGGATGTCCGTGGCGATGAAGTCCACGGCCTGCCCGGCGCCCTTCCTGTCGCCGAAGGCGCCGGTGAAGCGGCCTCGAAAGCGCAGGTGCGCCACCACGCGATCGCCGGCGACGATCAGCTGCTCCACCTCGCAGCTCAGGTCCGGCACCGCGGCGCGGAAGCTCTTCGACGCGAACGCCGGGCCCTCGGGGCCCTGCGGGCGCCCCTCGGGCAACGTGCGGTCGGTGAACGTCGGCGCGATCGCCGCGTCGAGGTAGCGCGTGTCGCCGGTGCCCCAGAACGCGTAAAAGCGGCGCGCAGCGAGGATCTCCGCGTCCGCCTGCGCCCTGGGCAGGCTCGCGTCGACGACCATCGACCGCGGCGAGGGCAGGTCCTCCGCGCCGGCGCCCTGCACGTAGCAGGCGCTCGCGGCGGCGAAGAGCGAGAGGGAGAGGGCGCTCATCAACAAGGGCTTTCTCATGACGTGTCTCCTTCGAACGACGATCTCGGGCAGCCGGTCAGCGCGCACGCGCCGACAGGAGGCGCCGCCGGCACGGCGGGGCGCAGCGTCGAGCGCGGCGGGCCGTGGACGGCGACAGGGACACCTTGATCCTTTCCTCCACGAAGGAGAACGAGCGCATTGGCCGAACCAGCTTTTCGAAAAAGTTGAAGATGTTCGCCGGCGAGCCTACGCTGCCCGGGTTCGCCGAGGGCGCGCGCGATGGTCGAGCTCGAGGACATGCAGCTGTTCGTGTGCGCGGTCGCGAGCGGCAGCCTGTCGGCGGCGGGGCGCGAGCTCGGGTTCTCGCCGGCGGTGGCGAGCAAGCGCATGACACGGCTGGAGGCGGCGCTCGGCGTGCGCCTCCTCCAGCGCAGCTCGCGGCGGCTCACGCTGACCAGCGAGGGCGCGACCTACCACGAGCGCTGCATGTCCATCCTCGCCGACGTGAGCGAGGCCGAGCTCGCGGTGACCGCCGGAAAGGCCGAGGCGCGAGGCGTCCTGCGCGTGTCGGCGCCCGTGGATCTCGGCCGCCAGTGGGTGGGGCCGGCCGCGGCCGACTTCGCGGCGGCGCACCCGCGGCTCAGCGTGCGCGTCAGCCTGTCGGACCGCGTGGTGGACCTGTTCGAGGCCGGCGTCGACGTGGCCGTGCGCATCGGCGCGCTGGCCGACTCCCGCCTCGTATCGCGCCGGCTGGCCCGGAGCCGCCGCGTGGTCTGCGGCGCGCCGGCCTACCTGTCGCGGCGCGGGCGGCCGCGCACGATCGCAGACCTGGCCGACCACGAGTGCATCGTGCTGCAGCGCCCGGGCATGCGCGCCCTCTCGTGGACCTTCCGCACCGAGCAAGGGCTGCACACCGTCCGGCCCTCCGGACGGCTCGTGGCCGACAGCGGCGACCTGGTGCGCGACTGGGCCGTCGCCGGCCATGGCCTCGCCTTCAAGTCGATCTGGGACGTCGCCGCCGACATCGACGCCGGGCGCCTCGTCCCGCTGCTCACCGACCTGCCCGCGCCGGGCTCGGCCGTGAACGTCATCTACCCGAGCCGGCGCTTCCTGCCCGCGAGGGCGCGGCTGTTCGTCGACTTCCTCCAGCAGCGCTTCGCCGCGCACGAGGCCGCGGTGCTGGCCGCCTCGACGCCGCGCGCGGAGCCGCCGTCATCGCCTTCGCCGCCGCCATCGCCGCGTGGCAAGCAACGCGCCTGAGGAGCACCCCCGCGGCGGGCAAGGCGGGGCCGCTGCCGGCCGCTGCCGAGACGAGCGGCGCGCTTCAGGCGTCGGCCTGCGGGCCAGCGCCGATCGCCGACAGGAACTGCTCTCTCTCCTCGTCCGTCGGGCGCCGGCCCGAGAGGTAGCGCCGCTGGTGCGCGCGGGCCGCCGCCAGCGACGCCTGATTCAGGACGATGATCGGCACCTTGGGCGCATACAGGCTCGTCACCTCGATCAGCGTCGTGCCGCCCGAGCCCGGCGAGAAGCGGTAAGTCCCGAGCCCCCGCGTCCACAGCACGTTCTCCTCGAACGCATCGACGACGATGACGCAGACCTCGGGCGAGACGCGCTCCGCGGAGAAGCGCAACGTCTGCGTGAAATGCCCGACGCCCGGGAGAGGCACGCTCATCCGGACGACGAAGCGCGGCTCACGGTACGATCCCGACTGCATCTCGCACCCGGTCCCGGGGAAGAGCTCCCGCGCGCAGCCCTGCTGATCCCACCACATGGCGGCGGCGTCGAGCGGGTCGATGTTCCCGATATCGATGACGAACCGGACGCCGCGCATGCCCCGCGCCTCGTCGTGGACGCTCTCGGCGTGCGCGATCTCCGTGTCTTCCTGCTGCCACATGGTCGTCTCCTCGCCCCGGCGAGCGAGCATAAGTGAAGCACCGTTGCGCATCAAGGAAGCGGCCCTCCGCGCTGGATCCGCGCCGGCGCCACACCGCGACAAGGTGTCCGGCGCGGCGCGCGGCGCGCGGTGCCTGTCGCGCGCCACACGCCGCGCGCCGCCGCCCGTCGGGCCGGCTCATGACGGGGCGACTCCGGCGAAACCCTACGACGCGTTCAGCCCTGGGGCGTGGACGGCCCGCGGAGCGCGTTGCTACCCTCCGGCGCCATGGACTACCGCAATCTCGGACGCACCGGCCTGAAGGTCAGCCCCCTCTGCCTCGGCACGATGAACTTCGGCCCGGAGACCAGCGAGCCCGACAGCTTCGCCATCATGGACCGAGCGCTCGGACACGGGATCAACTTCTTCGACACAGCCAACGTCTACGGGCGGAAGCGCGGAGAGGGGATCACCGAGCAGATCGTCGGGCGCTGGATCGCCCAGGGCGACGGGCGCCGGGACCGCATCGTGCTCGCCACGAAGGTCTACGGCCTCATGGGCGATGGGCCGAACGACAGGAGGCTCTCGGCCTATCACATCCGGCGCGCCTGCGAGGCGAGCCTGCGCCGCCTGCAGACAGACCATATCGACCTCTATCAGATGCACCACATCGACCGCGAGACGCCCTGGGACGAGATCTGGCAGGCGATGGAGCAGCTCGTCCGCGAGGGGAAGGTCCTCTATGTCGGCAGCAGCAACTTCGCTGGATGGCAGATCGCGCAGGCGAACGGCCTCGCGGCGCAGCGGCACTTCCTCGGCCTCGTCTCGGAGCAGAGCCTGTACAACCTCAACGCGCGCACCGTCGAGCTGGAGGTCCTGCCCGCGTGCCGCGCGCTCGGCCTCGCCGTCCTGCCCTGGAGCCCGCTCGCCGGCGGGCTGCTCGGCGGCGCCCTCCAGAAGGCGCGCGAGGGCCGGCGCTCTTCGGCCGACGCGCAGGCGCGCATCGAGAAGAACCGCGCCAAGCTGGAGGCGTACGAGGCGTTCTGCGCCGAGATCGGAGAGCGGCCCGCCGACGTGGCCGTGGCCTGGCTGCTCCGGAACCCCGTCGTGACGTCGCCCATCCTCGGCCCGCGCACCGCCGAGCAGCTCGACGGGAGCCTGCGCGCCCTCGAGATCACGCTGACGCCGGAGCACCTCGGGCGGCTCGACGCGATGTTCCCCGGCCCCGGCGGCGAGGCGCCGGAGGCGTACGCGTGGTGACCGCGACCGCGACCGCCTCCTGACCAATCCCCCGGGCCCCTCGCTCACGGCGGCGTGCGGGGGTTGATTTCGATTCCATGGCGGCCAGCGGATGGCCTACCTTCGAGGCTCGGAGAAGCGCCCGGCGGCGCCCGGGAACGAGGGAGTGGCCATGAGCCGATGGCGGTATGAACGAGGGCTGGAGGACATCGGCAATGGCTGCTTTGCCTATCTCCAGCCGGCCGGAACCTGGGGCCTCAGCAACGCGGGGCTCGTCACCTCGGACGGCGAGGCCCTGCTCGTCGACACGCTCTTCGACCTGAAGCGCACGCGCGAGATGCTCGACGCCATGCGCGCGGCGGCCCCCGCCGCGGCGCGGATAGGCACCGTCGTGAACACCCACGCGAACGGCGACCATTGCTACGGCAACGCGCTCGTCGAGGGCGCGACCCTCATCGCCACGCGCGCCGGCGCCGCCGAGATGGACGAGGTCCCCGCGCCGATGCTGGCCATGCTGATGCGACAGGCGCGCAGCGGCGCCGCGGGCGCGCTGGGCGAGTACCTCGTCCACTGCTTCGGCGCCTTCGACTTCGACGGGATCGTCCCCACGCCGCCGACCCGGGTGTTCGACGGGGAGCTGACCGTCGCGGTCGGGGGCAAGGAGGTCCGCCTCATCGAGGTGGGCCCCTCGCACACGAAGGGCGATCTGCTCGTGCACGTGCCCGCGGACCGGGTGATCTACACGGGAGACGTCCTCTTCATCGACGCGACGCCGATCATGTGGGCAGGGCCCGTCGGCAACTGGCTCAAGGCCTGCGACATCCTCCTCGCGGCCGACGTCGACGTCATCGTGCCGGGGCACGGCCCCATCACGGATCGCGCGGGAGTGCGCGCGGTCCGCGACTATCTCGTGTACATCCGCGACGAGGCCCGGCGCCGCTACGACGCCGGCATGCCCCCGGCGGACGCCGCCCGCGACATCGCGCTCGCCGACTACGCGAGCTGGAGCGACGCCGAGCGCATCGTGGTCAACGTGCACACGCTCTACCGCGAGTTCAGCGGCGGGAAGCTCCCCTCGCCGGGCCCGATCGAGCTCTTCGGCCTCATGGCCGAGCTCGCGCGCCGGCCACGTTGAGCGAGCCAGAAGAAGATGACGATCATCATGAGTCTGTCGTCGCGAGCAGCGAAGTTAAGCTAAGCGAAGATCACGCCCGTCGTCGTCCCTGGCAGCAGGCGATCCTCGGCGCATCGGCCGCGCACAGAGGGGCGCCGCCCGCCGCCATGGACACAGAGTTTCCCCTGAGGACGATTCCTGGTCAAGCGACGCCAGGGGCGCGCGGACAGCCAATGTCCTTGCCGTCGCGCCGGCGTTCGAGGGGTCCGGCGCCCTCGAACGGGCTCACATCGAGTAGGCGCCGCCCTGCCCCGCCGCAGCGGGGGCCTCGGCGGGGGACTCCCCCTCGCGGAGCTCTTCCACCGCCTTCGCGTGCTCGGAGAGCGCCGGCAGCGCCTGCGGGTCGTAGTCGGGCGCGACCCAGAACACCTCTGGCGCGGGCCTGTACTCGCTCGAATAGCTGCGCTCCGAGGCCCTGCCGTCCTTGTAACGGACGGTGACAAAGGACCTCACGTCGTAGCCGCACGAGCCCTTCTGGTGGCGCTTCACCTTGCCCTCGGCGAGCTCGGACTTCACGTAGATGCGCCGGATGAAATCGTCGGTGTGCTCCGCCGAGACGTGGTGTTCGACCTCCGCCACGGGGTCTCCGCCCAGGATCTCGACGCGGAGCACCGTCGGCTCGGGGAGATACGCGTGGATCATGATCGGGAACGGGAGCGTGTTCTTGATCTTCAGGTCCGACTCCGGGTAGGTCACCATCGCGTCGAGCCCCATGGGGATGTAGGCGCTCGGGCGGGAGTGGCTCTGGCGGTCCGGCGTGTCGAGCGCGCCGAAGAGCGACGCGGCGTAGAGCGTGCTCGAGACCTGACACGTCCCCCCGCCGTAGCCGGGGACGGTCTCGTCCCCCAGGATCTCCGGGGCGATCGTGAACCCGTTCTTGGCCGTCCGGGGGCCGACATGGGCGTTGAACGAGAAGGTATCGCCCGGGGCCAGGATGGTGCCGTCGATCTTGGAGGCGGCGTTCCTGATGTTGCGGGCGCGCCCCGCCTCCTTGCCGTGCTGCTTGAACTTCGTCTCGTAGGCCGCGACGACCCTGGTGACGTCGACGCTCACCAGGTCGGCGACGACGACCTGCGGCAAGATCTGCCGGACGGCGAGCTCGATGAGCTCCTCGTCGCCGTGCTCCCCGGCCCGCAGCGCCGCGAGGGAGGCGTCGACATCGAGCGCCCGGCCGGCCTGCTCCGGGATCTTGCGCCGGTTCGCGAGGTCGAGCCGCGCGTCCACGGGCGCCCGGTAGATCTGCGGAGCGAGCTGCTCGAGGAACAACCGCGCCCGCGGCTCATCGACGGCCCAGGCGAGCGGCACGTCGATCTCGCCGCGCCGCGCTCCTCGAGCCTCACGGAGCCGCCGCGCCCAGGGCCCCTCGTGGCCGACGCGCTGCGCCGCCGCGAGCGTCTCGTCGACGTCGACCTCGACGCCCGCCTCACCGAGCGTGGCGGTGAGCTCCACGTCGTCGTGGCGCAGCCGGACCACGCGCTCGCGAAGCGCGTCACGCCGCGCCGCGAGCCAGGCCGCCGGCGCGGCGCCGTTCGGCAGGAAGCGCTCGCCGACCGAGAGGCCGCGGACCACCGGAGAGGCCGGCAACACATGGCGCACCCCCATGGCGGCACCCACGCCGGCCGATCCGCCGAGCGCCAAGACCAGAACGAGGGCCCTCGTATCCACGGCAGCTCGCCATGGTAGCCGGATCGCGGACGATCTGGAAGATCGCTAGACCGTTGAGAAGAGAAAAAACCGTCAGAACGCCAAGATCGCCGAGGCGATCTCAGCCGCCGCCGACGAAATGGACGATCTCGATCACGTCTCCCTCGGCGAGCTCGGCGGCCGTGTGCTCGGCGCGTGGCACCACCTCGCCGTTGCGCTCCACCGCCACCGGCCCCTCGGTCAGCCCGAGCAGCTCGACGAGCCTCCGCACCGTGAGCGCCGCCGGCACGTCGCGCGCTTCCCCGTTCACCGTGATGTTCATGGCTTCCTCACCTCTCGCATCACCAAGCGCGCCGCGACCTCCGGCGGCTCGACGGCCTCCCCGGCGAGCGCCGCCCGGAAGCGCCGCGCGTTCTCCACGTAGCCCGCGGCGCCCAGCTTCCCGAGCTCGGCCTGGTCCGGCCGCACCTCGCCCACCACCCGGGCCGGGTTGCCGCGCACCATCGAGCGCGGCGGGATCACCCGCCCCGGCGGCACCACCGCGCCCGCCGCGATCACCGAGCGCTCGCCGATCTCGACGTTGTCGAGCACGATGCTGCCCATCCCGATCAGGCACCCGTCCCCGACGCGGCAGCCGTGGAGGATCGCGCTGTGCCCGATGGTCACGTCGGCGCCGACGATCGTCTGCGAGACGCCGCCCGTCAGGTGCAGGCACGCGAGATCCTGCACGTTGGTCCGCGGGCCGACGCGGATCGCGCCGATGTCCCCGCGCAGCACCGCGCCGAACCACACGCTCGCCTCGTCGCCGAGCTCGACGTCGCCGATCACCGTCGCGTTCGGCGCGAGGAACACGTCGCGCCCGAGCCGCGGGGACACCCCGCCGAGGTCGAGGACGAGCGCCACCTCAGCCGCCCTCGGCGGCGACCACCGGCAGCGAGCGCCGGGCGGGCCGCGGCTCCAGGCCGCCCCGCTGCCGCGGCCGGGCCGCGGCGCGCGCCGCCTCGGTGAGCTCGGCCTGCAGCGAGTGCTTGTTCGCCCGCGCGATCGAGACCTCGACGACCTCGCCGAGCAGATCGAGCTCCCCGGCGCCCTCGATGTGCGCGATCTCGTGGCGCCCCGTCCGGCCGGACCAGAGCGCGCCGCCGGCTCCGCCGTGACCCCGCTCCTTGTCGCGCCCCTCGACGAGCACCTCCTGGGTCGTCCCCACGAGGGCCGACAGGTGGGCCGCGAGCAGCGCCTCGCTCTGCTCGAACAGGCGCGCGAGCCGCTCGCCCTTCACGCCCTCGGGCACGTCGTCCGGCAGCTTCAGCGCGGGCGTGTGCGGCCGGCGCGAGTACTTGAAGCCGAACAGCCCCTTGAACCCCACCTCGCGCACGAGCGACAGCGTCGCCGCGAAGTCGTCCTCCGTCTCGCCCGGGAAGCCGACGATGATGTCGGTCGAGAGCGTCAGGCCCGGGACCGCCTCCACGAGCGCCCGCGTCCTCGCGACGTACTCGGCGCGCGTGTAGCGGCGGATCATCCGCCGGAGGACCCGATCGCTGCCCGACTGCACCGGCATGTGCACGTGGCGCGGCAGCACCGGGAGCTCGGCGTGGGCGAGGACGAGCGAGGGCGTGAGGTGCCGCGGGTGCGGGCTCGTGTAGCGCAGGCGCGCGAGGCCGGGGACGTCGGCCGCGACGCGCCGGAGGAGCGCCGCGAACTCGCTCTCGTCCGGGTCGTCCGCGCTCGCGCCCGGGGCCCGCGGCAGCGCGCCGAGCGGGTCGCGGTAGCTGTTCACCGTCTGGCCGAGCAGCGTGACCTCGCGCGTCCCCGCCGCCACGAGCGCCGCGATCTCGGCGACGATCTCGTCGCTCGGCCGGTACCGCTCCGGCCCGCGGGTGTGGGGGACGATGCAGAACGAGCAGCGCTCGTCGCAGCCCTTCATGACGGTCACGAACGCCGTCGGCGCGGCGCGCGGCGAGGAGGAGGGCGACGGCGGCGACGCGACGAGGAACCGGGGCGCGTCGAGGTCGAACACCGTGCGCGCGATCGGCAGCCCACCGATCGCGAGGTCGCCGAGCAGGCCGGGCAGCTCCGGGATGTTGTCGGGCCCCACCACGACGTCGATCGCGCGCATCTGCTTGAGGAGGCGCTCCCCCTCCTGCTGCGCCACGCAGCCCGCCACGACGAGCACCCGGTCCGCGCGCTCCCGCTTCCAGCGCGCGAGCCGCCCCACCTCGCTCCGCAGCTTCTGCTCGGCCTTCTCGCGCACGCTGCACGTGTTGAGCACGAGCACGTCCGCCTCGTCGGCGCTGCCGGCCTCCGTGTAGCCGGCGCAACGGAGCACGTCGTGCATCCGCTCGGAGTCGTGCACGTTCATCTGGCAGCCGAACGTCGTGATGGAATACCGGGGCATCGAGGCGATGAACGCTCTAACAGAAGGGGCCCGAGGCCGCCACCTCGCGCGCCAGGAGCCCCGCCGTCGACGCCGCGCGCCGCGCGAGCGCTCCCGCTCCCCCATCGTCAACCCCGCGCGGGCACCGCCGACCCCGCGCCGATCGACGCGCGCGGGGCCGCTCCAGCGTCGGCGCGACAACATCCGGCGCCACGTGCCGCCAAAAGGACACTGACGCGGCGCAGTACCATGTTAACAATCGGATCGGGAGGAGACCGATGGCGAAACTGGAGAACCTGGTAGACCTGCTCGATCGCGCGCTGAAGCTTCATGGTCACCGGCCGCTGTTCGGCACGAAGACCGATGGCCGCTGGGACTGGATCACGTATGCGGAGTTCGGACAGCTCGTCGCCAGGTTCCGCGGTGGGCTGGCGTCGCTCGGCATCCAGCGGGGGGATCGGGTGGCCCTCATCTCCAACAACCGCGTCGAGTGGGCGGTCTCGGCGTACGCCTGCTTCAGCATGGGAGTCGCCGTCGTGCCGATGTACGAGGCGCAGCTCCCGAGCGAGTGGGCGTTCATCATCAACGATTGCGAGGCCGTGGCCGCGATCGTCGCCACGCCGCAGATCTACGGTAAATGCAAGGATCTCGCCGAGAAGGCGCCCTCGCTGAAGCACGTTGTCTGTCTGTTCGACCCCGACGGGGCGAGGGACGGCGTCCCCGGGGCGAAGACCAGCTCGTACAAGGAGCTCCTCGCCGCGGGCGAGGGGAGCCCGGCCCCGGTCATCCAGCCGACATCGAAGGACACGGCGTGCCTCATCTACACGTCGGGCACGACCGGCAACCCCAAGGGGGTGATCCTGTCGCACGGCAACATCGCCTCCAACGTCTGCGCGGTGCTGGATCTCATCCCCTTCGGCGGCGGCGATCGGAGCCTGTCGTTCCTCCCGTGGGCCCATTCGTTCGGCCACACCGGCGAGCTCCACGTGATGATCACGGTGGGCGCGTCGATGGCGCTGAGCGAGTCGGTCGACAAGATCCTCGCGAACCTCGGCGAGGTGCGCCCCACCGTGCTGATGAGCGTCCCGCGGATCTTCAACCGCATCTACGAGGGCGTGCAGAAGAAGATGGCGGGGAAGCCCGCCGTCATCCAGGCCCTGTTCCGCGCCGGGATGCGCGCCGCGACGAAGAAGCAGAAGGGTGAGCCCCTCGGCCTCGTCGAGCGGCTCGCGCTCGTCGCGGCGGACCGCGTCATCTTCTCGAAGATACGCGCCAGTATCGGCGGCAAGCTGAAGTACGCCATCAGCGGCGGGGCGGCGCTCGCCTATCAGGTGGCCGAGTTCGTCGACGCGCTCGGCATCACCGTCTTCGAAGGCTACGGCCTCACGGAGACATCGCCCGTCGCCACCGTGAACTACCCGGGGGCCCGCCGTCTCGGCAGCGTGGGCAAGCCGATCCCGGGCGTGAAGATCGTCATCGACAGGTCGGAGACGAACGATCCGAAGCAGGGAGAGATCGTCGTCTACGGCCCGAACGTCATGGTGGGCTATTACAAGCGCGACGAGGAGAACAAGGCCGTCTTCACGGAGGATGGCGGCTTCCGCACAGGCGATCTGGGCTACCTCGACGACGACGGCTACCTCTTCGTCACGGGCCGCATCAAGGAGCAGTACAAGCTGGAGAACGGCAAGTACGTCGCGCCGGCCCCGCTCGAGGAGAAGATCAAGCTCTCTCCGCTGATCAACGGCGCGATGATCTACGGCGACAACCGCCCCTTCAACGTGGCGGTGATCGCGCCCGAGATGGCGGCGCTCACGGAATGGGCGCGGGCCGAGGGGCTCTCGTTCGAGTCGACGGAGGCGATGCTGAAGCACCCGCGGGTGGTCGCGCACGTCCAGGCGGAGGTCGACAGGTACGCGTCTGATTTCAAGTCCTTCGAGAAGATCAAGCAGATCGCCCTCGCGGCCGAGGACTTCACGGCGGAGAACGGGATGCTCACGCCGACCCTGAAGCTGAAGCGGCGCGTGGCGCTCCAGAAGTACGGGCCCGCGCTCGAGGCGCTCTACGGCGGCGTGGGCGGCGCGGAGAAGACCGCTGCGCGCGACGCCGCGCAGCCCGGCTGAGCCTCCCGCGCCCCCCGACCGGCGGTCCCCCGCCGCGACCTGCCGTCCCCCCGTCCACGCCCTCTCCCCTCCCGGCGCGCCTTCGCGTACGCTGGACGCGCCGGCGCGCGCGACGCGCGACGTCGACCGACGAACGGGAGCGGCATGACGACAACAGGCACCCAGAGGCGAACTCTGTATCCCGAGATCGAGCCGTACCGCGCCGGGAGGCTGCGCGTCTCCGATCTTCACGAGATCTATTTCGAGGAGTCGGGCAATCCGCGCGGCAAACCGGTGGTCTTCGTGCACGGCGGCCCCGGGGGCGGCACGGAGCCGAAGCAGCGGCGCTTCTTCGACCCGGCCGCCTACCGGATCGTGCTCCTCGACCAGCGGGGCTGCGGCAGGAGCACGCCGTACGCGTGCCTGGAGGAGAACACCACCTGGCACCTCGTCGAGGACATGGAGAAGCTCCGCGAGCACCTCGGGATCGAGCGCTGGCAGGTGTTCGGCGGCTCGTGGGGGAGCACGCTGTCGCTGGCCTACGCCGAGCGGCACCCGGAGCGGGTGACGGAGCTCGTGCTGCGCGGCATCTTCCTCCTGCGGAAGCAGGAGCTCGACTGGTTCTATCAGCGGGGCGCGAGCGCCATCTTCCCCGACGCGTGGGAGGAGTACCTCGCGTTCATCCCCGAGCCCGAGCGGGACGACCTGCTCACGGCGTACCACCGGCGCCTCACGAGCCCGGACCCCGGGTTGCAGCAGCGGGCGGCGCGCGCGTGGAGCGTCTGGGAGGGGCGGACGAGCTGCCTGTTCACGAACCATGAGCTCGTCGCGAAGACGTCAGGTGATGAGTTCGCCCTCGCGTTCGCCCGGATCGAGTGCCACTATTTCATGAACAAGGGGTTCTTCACGACGGAGACGCAGCTGCTCGACGACGTGCACCGGATCCGCCATATCCCGACCGTCATCGTGCAGGGCCGCTACGATGTGGTCTGTCCGCCGGAGAGCGCGTGGGCGCTCCACCGCGCGTTCCCCGAGTCCGATCTGCGCATCGTGGCGGACGCAGGGCACTCGGCGATGGAGCCGGGCATCCTGCACGAGCTGGTCGAGGCGACCGACCGGTTCCGTTGACCCGCGGTCAACGAGCGCGGCCGCGGCGGAGCGGCCGAGCTCGCTGGACATACCCGGTACACCAAACACTGTATTTCGCGGTCAACCACCTCCCGAGAGCCGATCGCCCCCTCTCGCTCTCCACGAATTCAGGCCGCGCGCAGGTTGTTGAGTCTGCTGGAGCCTGCCTCTCGGGGTGCGATCCGGCCGAATTATATCGGACTTGGCTCTCCGGCCGCTTGCGCCGCGTGGGGTCGGTCTTTAACGTAGACAAAGGGAATGGTTGATTCCCTCGTGGAGGCTTATGGCGAAAAAGGCAGCACGGAAGACATGGATCCTGGTCTCCGACGCAAGCCGTGCCCAGCTCTATCGTGAAGAGCCTGCGGGCAAGGGCTTCACCCTGCTCGAGTCATACAACCATGACGAGAGCCGGGCGCGCGTGCGGGATCTGATGGCCGACGCGCACGGCCGCAAGCCGAACGGCACCTCCGGTGGGAACGCCAGCCCCGGCGGCGGCCCGGGGGGTCAGTACCTCGGCCGTCCTGGTGCGGCCCCCGACACCGATCCCAAGGAGGTCGAGAAGCAGAAGTTCGCCCAGGAGCTCGCGGAGGTGCTGGAGAAGGGTCTGAACGAGCACGCCTACGAGACGCTGGTGCTCGTCGCGCCGCCGCACTTCCTCGGCCTGCTCCGCGGCACGGTGAGCAAGCAGGTCAGTAACCACATCGAGACGAGCGTGGACAAGGACCTGAGCTGGCTGGACGGCCCCCGGCTCACGGAGCGGCTGCGCGAGCTGCGGGCCGGATAACGCCGCTCCCGGCTGCCTCGAACGTGTAAGCGACGCCGAGCCCGACGACGTTCGCCCGGGCGCTGTAGGCGCCGCCGTTGATGGTGTTCGGGCTCTCCGGCGGATTGGCCCGCACCGGGCTCACCTGCGGGAGCCGCGCTTCCCTCGGATCGACCCTCACGTCCGCGGCGAAGGCGTGCGCGTAGCTCGCGTCGAGGCGCCACCGGCCGAGGTGGACGCCGAGACCGGCCGCCGTCGTCAGCTTCGTCGCGTCGATCGTCAGGACCGACAGGTACCCGGGCGGGACGGCGCTCTGCTCGAGGCTCACGCCGGCGCGCAGATCCCACCGCGCGCCCGCGAGATCGAAGGAATACTCGCCCCCGAGCCTCGCCGAGAGCGAGCTCTCGAACCGCCGCGGGAACGAGACGGCTGGCACGCGGAACTCCTCCGGGAAGCCGGCGACGTTCCGGAGCACCACGCCGTCGGGCTCGACGAGGATGTCGTCGTGCATGCTCCAGCCCTCGACGCCGAGCCCGAGCTCCACGCGCAGGTCGTCCACGACCCGCGCCTCCACCCCGGCGCGGAGGATCCACGGCAGGTCGAACGCGACGTCGGCGTCCTCGCCCTCCTGGACGGCGCGCTCGAAGACGGGCGCCGCCGGGAGCCGCGCCCTGAATTTGGCGGGCGCGCGCACCCAGATGGGCAGCTGGAAGGCCAGGCCGACGCGCCAGCGCGGCGTCGGGACGAAGAGCGCCCCGAGCTGGCCCGTGGGCGCCACGATGGGCGCGACGCTGAGCTCGGAATGGATGTCCCACTCCGGATCTTCGGGCGCGCAGAACATCCGCTCCGGGAGGCACCCGGAGACCACCATCCGGCTGTTGAACGCGCCGACCAGCGCGCCGAGCCCGGCGCCGAAGCGCCATTCGGGCGACGGCGCGTACGCCGCCCCGACCCCCACGAGGGCGAGCGCGGAGCCCTCGAGCGTGAGCAGCGCGTAGCGCTGGGGCGCCGGCATGCCGTTCACCTGCTCCGGATAGCTGGAGAGGGCCGCGTACGGCGCCCACATCCCGCCCCAGACGACCCACCGCGGATCGACCTTGAACGACGCCGCCAGCGTGGGGATCGGCAGCACCGGCGCGCTGCCGGTCACCGGCGCCATCGTCTGGACGAAGCTCGCGCCCGTCGGCTCGCCGGTGTTCGGGTCGACCTGCCGTACGATCGCCTGGCGCGTGTGCCGGCTGCGCCACTCGAAGAGCCCGACGTCGAACAGGACCTGGGTGCCGGCTTCGTAGACCCCCGCGGGGTTGTAGGCGATCGCCCCGAGATCGTCGCCGCCGGCGATGTATGCCCCGCCGCGGGACGACGGGCGGACGCCGCGGTCGGTGAAGTACAGCCCGGCGGCGCCGGCGTCGCCTGCGGGCAGGAGGAGCGCCCCCGCGGCGGACGCCACGGAGAGCACGGCGCGGATCGTGGGCGTTTGCACGTGGATCACTCGTGCGGCCGGTTCTTGACGATGGCGTAGATCTGCTCGAGCCCGCGGGTCTCGTCCGTCAGGAAGTCCCTGGCCGAGACAAAAAGCTGCCGGTAGTCCTCCGCCGTCAGCGGCGCGCCGCTCCCGGCCTCGATGCGGTTCACGTCCGCGAACGCGTCGAGGAACACGTCGAGCGGCGCTCGGCCGTCCGCCATCGGCGTCACCAGCGCCGGGAGCACGCGACCCATCACGCGATACCTGTCGTAGCGATCGTCGTTGAGCGCCTTCAGCGCCTTGAGCCCCGCGTCGGCCGCGCCCGGCCCGCCGGCGCCCCCCGCCGGGGTCAGCGCGGTCGACGCGGCCTTCAGGATCCGGCGCAAAGCGTCGTCGTCGGCGAGGAGCTGGAGGCCGTCGGCGAGCGTCGTCGGCAGCACCTGGAACGGGGCGCCGGCTGCGTCCGCGTCGAGCAGGTAGGTGAGGAACCGCTCGATCTCCCGCCGCGCCGGCTCGTGGGCGCGGACTGCCTCCATCACGTCGACGGCGGCGGCGAACAGCGGATGGCTCAGGAGGTCGCTCACCGTGGCGCCGAGCTCCTTCTGCGCCCAGGCGCACCGCCCCGTCGTCTCGCGATCGGGGCAGTGGGCGTTCAGCTGCTCGCGGAGGACGCGCAGGACGAGGGCGCCCATCCTCGGGAGCGCGCGGTTCTTGAACCGGGCCTCGGGCCCCGACCCCTCGACCGCGAGCAGCGCATCGACGAGCTCGTCCACGCCGCGCTTCCACTGGCCCTCTCGCTCGGCGGCGTCGGGCGCATTGCGCTGCGCGAAGCGCGCGTCGATGCCGTTCAGAGCGCCGGCGAGGAGGGTGAACACGGTGAGCTGGTCCTGGACCCGGCCATCCGCCCACGTGGCCTTCTTCTTCCCCCAGCGGTCGACCATGCCCACGCCGGTGGCGTAGCGGGTGCTGAAGAGGATGCGCGCGAGCTTCTCGATGACCTGCGCCTTCGTCAGCGGCCGATCTGCCGCGGGGCCGCGCCGCACGGTCACGGACGTGTCGCGCGCCACCCGGGCGAACGCCACCGACGACGCCAGGACGTCCTCGGCCCGGAGCGCGTCGGCCATGAGCGGCTCGTAGCTGTTGACCCCTGCTTCCGAGCAGTACGCGGTGTTGGTCTCGGGCGAGCCGGCCTTGATGCACTCCGGCCCGTGCTCCTTGCCCGGCCAGTGGCGGTACGCCGTGCTGAAGAGATCGGTCAGGATCGCCTCGCCGGTGGTGCCGTGGTCGACGTCGGCGAACGCCTTCACGATGGGGCCCAGGTACGCGGCGAGCCCGAGCTGCTCCAGGAGGTAAGTCGTCCCCGGGTGGCGCACCCGGATCAGGTTCTCCGGGGAGCTGCACTCGTTCACGCCCAGCGCGTTCCTGGGGCAATGGATCGTGCCGGCCGGCTCGAGCGTCCCCGAGATGAACAGGTTCGTCGTCAGGTTCGCGCCGGCCCGGAAGGGATCCAGGTCCGGCAGCCCCGGGAACCTGGCCGAGTCCGCCCCGAAGTAGATGAGCCGGCTGAGCGCGGCCGGCGTGGGGTGGCTCGTCAGGCCGCCGATGCCGCTGGAGTCCACGAGCACCGAGTCGGTCACGAGGAGCGCCAGCGCCGAGGGCTTCACCTCGAGCTCGGCCCGCTTCGGGTCCCCGTCGGGGAGGAGCGAGTCGAGGTAGAAGGCCGCCAGGTCGTCGATCTGGAACAGCTCGCACTCGGCGAACTCGACGAAAGGCACCGTGACCTCGAAGGCGCTCACCACGGCGCCCTCCTTGTTGCACTGCCTGACGCCGGCGGTGTCGTGCATGAGCTGCATCAGCCGCTCCATGCCCGAGCGGTTGTCGCCGCCCCTCGGCTTCTTCGGGTCGACCGGCGTCTTCGGGGCCGCCGTCGACGGCGCCCCGACCGTGAGGTTGATGGCCGGGCCGTTCAGGTCCGACGGGTTGTACGCGTACTGGTCGCGGGTCGTGAGCATCGCCGCGATCGCGTCGCCCGCGTGCCGCGCGCTGCCGTGCGGGGTGAGGAGCGCGCCGCCCGCGATCGCCTCGAGCAAGCGCGCCACGAGCCCCGGCTGCTCCACGGCCCCGCCGAGCACCGCCGCGAGCTCGTCCCAGAGCGGCGCCTCGTCGTCGATCCGCGCGGGGGCCTCCTTGCCCTGGGCGGCCAGCCGGTCGTGCTCGCGGGCGACGTCCCGGATGCGCAGCGCCGCGGCGGTCATACGCGCGAGCTCCGCCTCGCGGTTCTCGAGCAGATCGATGAGCGTGAGCAGGAGGACGTCCGAGTCCTTGTCGGCGAGCACCTGGCCGACCGCGTGCGCGAGGTCGGCGAGCGGCGAGTCCTCGCCGCGGAAGCGGCGGTACGACAGGCAGCCGTCGCACCGCTCGTCCGCCGGCACGATCTTGCCGCGGCGGACGTCGTAGCGGGCCTCCTCGCGGTCGCCGAAGAGCAGGTACGCGCCGGAGAGCGCGTACATGAGCCCTTCGTGCTCGGTCTTCCACGGCTCCGGATCGCCCTTGCCCGCGTACCGGGTCCCGTCGACGAGCGGCACGATCGACCGCAGCGCCGCGCCGAGGACGGTGCGGGAGGTGTCGACGTAGGCGTAGAGCTCCGGCGAGAGGCCCCCGAACGGGTCCCGCGGCGGCTCGGTGACGCCGGGGATGGCGAACGGCGGTTCGATCGCGAGCGGCGCGCCGGTCCGGTCCACGAACCTGCCGGACGCGTCGACGTCGGCGAGGCCGTCGCCGTCCACGTCGGCGAACGGCGCGGGGACCCCGTCGCCCTGGGGGAGGACCCACCCGCGCCCATCGCGGCGGGCGATGAAGATCGACGGCGGCGCGGCGAGCTCGGGGTGCTCCGCGAGCAGCGCCGCCTGCGCGAGCTCCAGGGCCGTGCGCGGGCGGCTCGGCTGCGCGGTGGCGGCGTCGATCGCGAGCGGCGCCCGCTCCGGCAGCGACAGCGTGGCCAGCTCCTGCTCGCCGGCGGCGAGCAGCGCCTGGAGCGCGGGCGCCCCCGGGCCGCCGGGGCCGAGCACGTCGAGCGCCGCCACGGTCATCGGGCGCAGCCCGGGGTACGCGAGCGCCGCGCCCGCCATGCCGAGCCCCACCTCCGCCGAGCGATATCCCTGGCGCCCCCAGATGCTCGCGAGCGCACAGACGGGCGTTTCCTGCCCCTCTGCCCGGTCGCAGGCGATCGGCGCCCGCTCCCGCTGCCTCTTCTGGTCGCCCTCCTCTTCCTCCGGTCCCTCCGGCCGCGCGCTCTCCTCGCCGCCGTGGATGAGCGCGTCCAGGAGCCGGGCGATCCCCCGGGTCGACGCGGGCAGGACCGCCGGCCCCGCCGCGTCGAACGGGTTCGTCTCGTAGAGCGGCGCGAGGGTCTGCGAGAGGCTCAGGACGGCATCGTGCAGCCGGATCTTGCCGCCCCCCTCGCCGGGCGCGACGTTGTCGATCTCGATGTCCGGCACAGCGGCGTTGACGGCGTCCACGAGGGCGTTGCGCCACCGCGCCATGGCCTCCACCTTGGCCACGCCCAGCCTGCGCGCCTGCTCCGCCCGCTCGCCAGAGACCGGCGGGAGCAGCGAGACGTCGACCTCGTCCTCGTACCGGCCCTCGCGGTCGTAGTGACAGACACGCTGGTACGAGGCGCCCGTGTGGTCCTCGTGGAGGCTCGACGCGCCCACGCGGTCGCAGAGCATGCCGAAGACGTCGTCGCCCAGCCCGCCGCCCTCCGTGACCTTCGGAGGCGGCTTCCGCGTCGTGTCGAGCGGCTCGTGACACGAAGCGATCGCCCCGCCGGCCGCGATGAGCGCGACGAGCCGGAGTACGACAGCGGCCGAGGAACCCAGCGCGCGCCTGCGCATGACGACAACCTCCCCCAGTTACCCCCAGGGTAGACGATTCCACCCCAGGTGCGTAGGGGCTTGGCGCCCCTGCGGGTGTCAGGTGGGTGGCGCCGGAGCGCGCGTTCTCCAGTTCTCCAGCGTCACTGCGCTGCGACGAGGACGGCGGCGGGCTCGTGGGTATACGCTGCGGAGCGATGGCGACCCAACCCACCCCGCTCACCGCTGTCGTTCTCGCTGCTGGACAAGGGACTCGGATGAAGAGCGCCCGACCGAAGGTGCTCCACGAGCTCTGCGGCCGGCCGATGCTCCATTACGTCGTCGACGCGGCGCTGGCCGCCGGCGCCTCGGACGTCGTGGTCGTCGTCGGCCACGGCCGGGACGAGGTCTCGGCGGCCCTGGACAAGGCGTTCGGCGCCCAGGGGAAGAAGGTCCGCACCGCGCTCCAGGCCCAGCAGCGCGGCACGGGCGACGCGGTGCGCTGCGCCATGCCGCACATCGACGCGACCTCCGAGGCGGTCCTGATCCTGTGCGGCGACACGCCGCTGCTCGATCCGGAGCAGCTCACGCAGCTCCGCGGGGCGCTCGACCGCGCGGGCGACGCGCCGATCGCGATGCTCACCGCGGAGGTCTCCGATCCGACGGGGTACGGCAGGATCCTTCGCGACGCGTCGGGCCGCGTGATCGGCATCCGCGAGCACAAGGACGCGACCCCCGAGGAGCGCGCGATCACCGAGGTGAACCCCGGCGTGTACCTCGCCCGCAGCGGGTTCCTCGGGCGCGCGCTGGCCGGGCTGACGACGGACAACGCACAGGGCGAGCTCTACCTGACCGACATCGTCGCGCAGGCGGCGAAGGCCGGCGGCGCCGCGGCGGTCGTGGCCAGGGACGTCGGCTCGCTCGTGGGCATCAACGACCGCGCGCAGCTCGCCGCCGCCGAGGAGGTGCTCTACGGCCGCATCGCCGACCGGCTGCGCAAGAGCGGCGTCACGATCCGCACGAGCGCCCGCATCGACGCGGGCGTGGTCGTCGAGCCGGACGCCGTGATCGAGCACGCCGTGGTCCTGCGGGGTCGGACGCGCGTCGGCGCGGGGGCGCGGATCGACGTGGGCTCGGTCCTCACGGACGTGGTCGTCGAGGCAGGCGCCTCGGTGAAGCCGTACACGGTCGCCTCGCAGTCGTCGATCGGCGCCGGCGCGCAGATCGGGCCGTTCTCGCACCTCCGCCCGGAGAGCCAGATCGAGGCCGACGCGCACATCGGCAACTTCGTCGAGACCAAGAAGACCGTGGTCCGGAAGGGCGCGAAGGCGAACCACCTCGCCTACCTCGGCGACGGCGACATCGGCGAGGGCGCGAACGTCGGCGCCGGGACGATCTTCTGCAACTACGACGGCTTCCGGAAGCACCGGACCGAGATCGGCGCCGGCGCCTTCATCGGCAGCGACTCGCAGATCGTCGCCCCGGTGAAGATCGGCGCCGGCGCCTACGTGGCGACGGGCACGACCGTCACCCGCGACGTGCCGGACGAGGCGCTGGCGATCGGCCGGGTGAAGCAGGAGAACAAGGAGGGCTACGCGACGCGGCTCAAGGCGCGGCTGAAGGACGCGGCGAAGAAGTAGCGGGCGCCGTGCTGTTCACGCACGGTGAGGGGCGGTAGCGAGGCGACCGGCCGGCCCCTCGAGATCACACCTTCCAGCGCCGGGAGGCACGCCGCGGGCGCATCGGCGATCCGGCCCGAGCTTCCGGCCGCAGCTGCAGATCGGCCTCCGGCAACGACCGCGCAGGGTCATTTTCGCGTGACGCCGAAGGCCCCCGCGGTCGTCCGGCTGCAACCTGGGTCGGCTCGAATCCTGGGAGGGCACGGATCTCGCCTGTGCCCGCGTATGTGATTCAATTCACATTTGCAGGACAGGAGTCCCATGCCGACGTACGAGTTCAAGTGCAATGACTGCGGCGCCGAGTTCGAGGTGGTCGCGTCGCTCTCCGAGTTCGAGCGCCAGAAGCGGGAGCGCACGGTCCAGTGCACGGCCTGCGGCCGCTCGAACGTCGAGCCGGAGATCGTGGCGTTCCAGGTGCAAACGGCGCGAAAGAGCGCCTAGGCAGAAGGACAAAGCGGCGTGTCGAGCGAGAACTACCACGAGCTGCCGGAGCTCCTGTCGGAGGCGACCAAGGAACGGCACCGCGCGATCGTCTCGTTGATCGAGGAGCTCGAGGCGATCGACTGGTACCAGCAGCGCGCCGAGGCGTGCTCGGACGCGGAGCTCCGTGCCGTGCTGCTCCACCACCTCGAGGAGGAGGTGGAGCACGCGATGATGAACCTCGAGTGGCTCCGGCGAAATGATCGCGTCTTCCAGGAGAAGATCGACATCTATCTCAACAGCCAGGGGCCGATCACCGAGGTGGAAGCGGCCGAGGAGGCGGCGAAGCTCGGCGCCACGGCGAAGACCGGCGCCATGGTGCCGAGCGGCGCGCTCGGCATCGGGAGCCTGAAGGGGGCATGATCATGGATCTTCTCAAGCGTGAGATCGCTCCCATCCTCCCCGCCGCGTGGGACCTCATCGATCACGAGGCGACGCGCGTGCTCAAGCTGCACCTCGCCGGCCGCAAGGTCGTCGATTTCCGCGGTCCGTTCGGCTGGGAGGTCGCCGCCGTCAACACGGGCCGCCTGCGCGCGATCGAGCGGAAGGAGGCGTCCTCGGTGAGCGCGGGCGTCCGCCTCGTGCGGCCGCTCGTCGAGTTCCGCGCGCCCATCCGCCTCGATCTCGCCGAGCTGGACGCCGTCGGGCGCGGCGCGCAGGAGCCCAACATCGAGGACGTCGTGCGCGCCGCCGAGCACGCCGCGCGCTTCGAGGACGACGCCATCTTCAACGGGCTCGCGGCCGCCGGGATCGAAGGGATCCTGGAGGTCGCGCCGCACAAGCCCGTGGGGATCCCCGCGCCGGAGGCGTGGCCGCGCGCCGTGGTGGAGGCGAAGGAGGTGCTCCGCGCCGCGGGCGTCGACGGTCCTTACGCGCTCGCGCTCGGCTCGAAGGCGTACGACGAGGTGGCCGCGGCCGCGGAGGATGGCTATCCGCTCCTCAAGCACATCGAGCGCCAGCTCGTCGACGGGCCGATCGTGTGGGCGCCCGCGCTCGAAGGCGGCGTGCTCCTGAGCACGCGAGGCGGCGACTTCGAGCTGACCGTGGGGGAAGACCTGTCCATCGGCTACGACGGGCACGACAAACAGGTCGTCGAGCTCTTCCTCACCGAGAGCTTCACGTTCCGCGTGCTCGAGCGCGCCGCGGCCGTGGCGCTGCGGCGGGGCTGAAAGAAGTCCCCGCGGCTACTCGGCGTCGCCGACCGCGGCGCTCTCGCCGTCCCTCAGCGACGGGATGACGTGGCCCATCCGGAGGCGCTTCGCCTCGAGGTAGGGCGCGGAGAACGGGTTGGCCGGGACGATGGCCGCCGAGCGCGAGGCGATCCGGACGCCGAGCGCGCGGAGCGCGTCGATCTTGTCGGGGTTGTTCGTGAGGAGCCGGATCGACTCGATGCCGAGGTGCTCGATCATCGCGGCCGCGGGCTCATAGCCGCGGGCGTCGTCGGGCAGGCCGAGGATGCGGTTCGCGTCGACCGTGTCGTGGCCGAACGCCTGGAGCTGGTACGCCCGGATCTTGTTGGCGAGCCCGATGCCGCGCCCTTCCTGCCGAAGGTAGAGCACCACGCCGAGCCCGCGGCGCCCGATCTCGGCCTGGGCCGCCTCGAGCTGCTCGCGGCAGTCGCACTTGAGGGAGCCGAACACCTCGCTCGTGAGGCACTCGGAGTGGACGCGCAGGGTCACGTCCGACCGGCCGCGCACGTCGCCCATGACGAGCGCGACGTGATCGGGAGAGAGCCCCTGGTCGGGGCTCGTCGTCCCACCGAAGTGGAACACCAACATCTGAAAGATGCCGTGCTTCGTGGGCACGGGCGCCTGGGCGCGAATATCGAGCTGAGGCCGGATCGCCGTCGTCGGGACGTGCATCTCGCTCTCCTGGTGGAGGAATCCTGGGTCGCCTGTCAAGCAAGGAGCGCGCCTGGGTAGCCCGCTGCCCTGCCCTTGTCCGGCCACCCCTGAAGGTGGCGTCAATCAGGTAGCGTAAGCACCCGGCAGGAACAAGGTAAGCTCTCCAAGATGTTGCTCCAAGGACATATCTGGAGCAGCCGATCAGCTACCTGGAGCAGCCGATCTGCTTCGTCCCCGCGCGATCGCCGGCACCGCCGGCCGTGAGCGAAATCACCAACGAGACGCCGGCGGACCGTCGGAGCGGCGAGGAAGCCGGGGGAGCGCCGCCGCTTCGGAACCCCCCGAGGGTACCGAGGAGGCCGGGGGCCGCGCGCCCGCCTCAGAACCACCCGGGTTGCATCCTGGCGTACGAGTCCTCGCCGGAGCGGCAGAGCGCGGCGAGCGCCTCGACCCGGGGCAGCTCCGTCGAGAGCCAGTACTGCGCCGCGCAGAGCTTGCCTTCGTAGAAGCCGGCCGGAGCGGCGCCCCTGGCCAGCCCTTCGCGGGCGGCCGCGGCCATCGCGAGCCATTGCCAGGCCACCACGACCACGGAGACGAGCTCCATGTAATCGGCGCTGTGCCGCAGCATCCGCTCGGTGTCGCCGCGCATCCCCGCCTCGGCGAGCTGCACCGTCACCTCGCCGAGCAGCGCGAGCGCCGCGCCGAGGCGCTCGCCCCACGCGGGCTCGACGCCGGCCCGCTGCGCCCGGACGATCGTCTGCCGGATCTCGCCGCCGAGCGCGATGAGCGCGGCGCCGTTCCCGGCCACGACCTTGCGGCCGAGGAGGTCCAGGCCCTGGATCCCCGTCGTGCCCTCGTGGATCGAGTTGAGCTTCTGATCCCGGAGCCAGGCCTCCGGGAGGTACTCGCTCGAGTAGCCGTAGCCGCCGTGGACCTGGAGCGCGAGGGCGTTCGACTCGAAGCCCTTCTCGGCGGGGAAGGTCTTGGCGATGGGGGTGAGCAGGTCGAGGAGCCGCTGGGCGCGCTCCCGCTCCGCCGCGTCCGCGGCGTGCGCCGCGAGATCGGCGTACAGCGCGGTCGTGGAGACGAGCGCGAGGCCGCCCTCGACGATGGCCTTCTGCCGGAGAAGCATCCGGCGCACGTCGGCGTGCTCGATGATGGGCACCTGCTGCGCCCCCGGGTCCCTCGCGCCGAGCGTCCGGCCCTGCGGCCGGACGAGCGCGTAGCCGAGCGCCTCGTGGTAGGCCGCGGAGGCGGTCGCCACGGCGTTCGCGCCGACCAGGATGCGGGCCTCGTTCATCATCTGGAACATGCAGGCGACGCCCTGGTGGGGGCTGCCCACGAGGTAGCCGTGGCAGTCCCCCTTCTCGCCGAAGCTGAGCGACAGGCTGGGGAGCCCGCGCCAGCCGAGCTTGTGGATCATGCCGGCGACCTCGACGTCGTTCGGGACGAGCTGCCCGCCCTCGGGCCGCCGCTTGGGGACGGCGAACAGGCTCACGCCCTTGATGCCCCGAGGCGCACCCTCGATGCGCGCGAGCGTGAGGTGGACGATGTTCTCTGTGAGGTCGTGGTCGCCGCCCGAGATGAAGATCTTCGATCCGCGGACGAGGTAGTGGCCCGCGTCGGTCTTCACCGCGCTCGCCTGCACGTCGGCGAGGCTCGATCCGGCCTGGGGCTCGGTGAGCGCCATCGTCCCGGTCCACTCGCCGGCGTACATCCGGGTCATGAAGGCGGACCGCAGGGCGTCGTCGCCGAACGTCTCGATGAGGTGCGCCGCGCCGGCCGTCAGGCTGAGGTAGCCGCACGCGCTCAGGTTCGCCGCCTGCAGGTAGGCGCCCGCAAGCGTGGCGACGACGAGCGGAAGCTGCTGGCCCCCCACCGCGGCCGGCCGCGCCGCGGTGAGCACCCCTAGCTCGACCATCGGCCGGAAGACACTCTTGACGGCAGGGTGCACCGAGATGGCGCCCGCCTGGAAGCGCGGCGGCGCCTCGTCGACCGGCCTGTAGGTCGGGAACAGCACCTCCCGCGCGAACCGCCGGCAGCTCTGGAGGTAGAGGTCGAACGTGTCGCGCGCGTGATCGGCGAAGTAGGGGAGCTCGCAGAGGCGCGGCGCATCGAGCACCTCGTAGAGGAGGAACTCGACGTCGCGGTCGTTGAGCAGCGGGTTCTGGGGAGGGGTCATGTGTCTCTAGCCGGACGTGGCGCACGCTAGGCGCGCATGAAGCGGGATGTCGAGCGGCTTGTCTCGGTCATGGGTCCGGCGAGCGCGGGCGGAAACGAACCGACAGGATCCGGCCGGATCCTGCCGGCGTCGGCGCCGGCGCCGAGTTAGCCCGCTCCGCCTTCGTCTCGAGTGCGTTTCTTCCAAACAGACGGGCGGCGCCGCTGATGGAGTACGGCAAGGATTACCGCCGCCCGCTGGTCGGCTTCACCACGAAGCAGGAAGTAGATCGCATAGGGGAATCGCCTGAGCAGTGCACGGCGAGTCCCCCGCCCGACGTCGGGGAACTGCGACGGGAGCTCGCGGATCCGGCTGACGATATGCCGTAGTTCATCAACGAACTGTCCGCCCAGCCCGGCCTCCTCGTCCTCGTACCATTCCGCCGCCTCCCGGATGTCCAGCTCGGCAGACGGGCGTACGATGAGCAGGATCATCGACGCGTCGCGAGGCTCGCACGAAGGTCGGCCTCGACCTCTTCCCAGGACCGGCCAGCGTCTGGCGCTGCTTCATACTCGGCGAGCCGGCGATCGAGCTCGGCGCTGTGCCACTCGGGTACCGGCACCTCGTCCTCCCTCGCCGCGATCCGCTCCCAGAGCGCCTGGACGTATTCAATCTGCTCGTTCACGGTGAGCTCGTCGAAGCCAGGCGGCGGGTTCTGGATGGCTCGCTCCATGATCCGCAGGATACCACGAGGGGCACGCGGCGGCGCAGCGCGTGGTTGACGCGGTCAAGAGCGAGCGGCGCCGACGGCGAGCCGCGCACCGCGGCACCGTCACGCCGATCCGGGACCGCAGCGCCGCCGGTGAACGTACGCCTGGACCCGACGGTGGGCCTGTCGTCGAGGTCCGCGCGTCGCTCCCCCCAGATTGCGACCGTCCTGCGGTATGCTTCATCTCGGCGCCGAGATCGCCTGCAGCGGGTCAGCGGAGCTGCGCTGGCTAGCGCCTCGCGCTCTGCTGAATTGAGCCCCGCCACGCGAAGAGAGGCTCGATGCGGCGTCAGCAGCAGCGGCGAGTTGGCAGCCTATTCCGCGCGATGCGACTGGGCGCAGGAAACAGCCCATTGGCCTCGCCGCACCGGCCGGATGCGTGCTGCTTCAATGGTTCGTCTTGGTGCAAGGGGAAGGATTCGAACCTTCTAGCGTCACTCTTGGGAAGCACAAGTCTCCACGGCGACCGTATCTCTCGTTTGGGTTGGAGCATTTACCATCAAGGCCCTTGCAGGAACGCAACTCCGCACCAAACACATGTCATAACGACGCTTGCATTGTTCATGAGCAAATCCTTTACCGCAGTGAACGAACTTCCGAGCACAACGACCAGGATGGTCATGCCCAACCCAAACGAGATATCGATCGCTGCTTTAACTTGTGCCTTGATCCCCAAGCTTTCCGAGGCCGGTGGGCCTCAAATATTCGGCACCGCCGCGGCGCCCTTCCACAGAATAGGCGCGGTGACTGCGCCGTCAAGACAAACGCCGCGTGATCGGCTGGAGCCCGGGGCGCTCCTCGTAGGTGACGACCGACGTCAGCGGGACCAGCGCGCCCGACGCGCTCCTCACCTGGATCCGCGCGAGATCCTGATGCTGTCTCTCGGCGGCCAAGCGTCTTCCCGCCTTCCTCGACCGCCGTTAAGCGCGCGTCACGGCCGACCGGCCAGCAGTTCCCGCGGCGATGGATCCACGCTTTTTTTCGAAATCGAGCGTTCGGGGGCCACACGCTCTTTGCGGTGCTTGCCCGGGGTTCCTAGACTCGTGCCCCATGAGACGACTTTCCTGGGTTCTGCTCACAGCGTTGATTTCAGCGGGCTGTGGGGACAACGACGACGACCCGTCAGAGGCCGGTTCGGGCGGCGGCGGTGCAGGTGGCGGCGCGGCTTGCGAAGCCGGAGGCGACGGGACGCTCGACGTCGAGATCGTGAGTCCGAACGACACCGGAGACGTCGCCGTGACGTCGCCGGGAGTGCCGGACGAGCGCGTGGTCTCGAGCGCGTCCCTCGACACGCCGGCGGGTGACTACACGCTGCTCGCAGGCAGCGTGGCCGACTACCCGGAGGACGAACGCGTCGGCTTCGTCTATCGGCCCGATGACCCGGAGCAGAGCGCCTGCGTCGCCGACGGCGCGACCACCGAGGTCACCTTCAACTACGAGCTCACGCCCGGGAGCCACCAGCTCTGGTTCACCGCGCAGAACGGCGACCAGCTGGTCGGCGCGCTCGACGGCGAGGCGCTGCTCGAGTCGGGCGAGGTCACGCCGAGCGTCGCGTTCCAGGGGAGCGCCGAGATCATCAACCAGGGCGCGATCGCGTTCGACGGGGCCGGCAACCTGTGGGTCTCGGCCAACGCGGGCCAGATCACCGTGCGGCTCGTCGACACGCTGGGCGAGAGCAGCGAGGCCGCCCCGGATCGCGTGCTCGACGTGTCCGAGGCGTGCGCGGGCGTCATCCCCTGCGCCGCGGGCGGTCTGGCGTTCGACGCCGCCGGCAACCTCTGGGTCGGGATCCGCGACCATTTGCTGAGGATCGACGCGGCCGATCTCGAAGGCTCCGGCGTGGTGGAGCCCTCCGTGACCATCACCGGAGACGAGATCGAGAACGTTCAAGCGCTCGCGTTCGACGGATCGGGCAACCTGTGGGTGGCGAGCGCCGAGCAGGACGCGGTGCTGATGTACGCGGCCGAGCGGCTCGCCGCGGACGACGGGGATCCCGCCGACGTGGTGCTGAAGGCGCTCACCCCCGAGCCGGTGATCGGGCCGCTGGGCCACCCGACGGGGCTCGCGTTCGACGAGCAGGGCGCGCTCTGGGTGGGTTACTGGGGCTCGAACACCATCGCCAGGTTCGAGCCCGGCGATCTCGAAGCATCAGCGGAGCTCACCCCCGAGGTTCAACTGGAAGTGGGGGTGCTGGCGCTTCCGGAGAGCATCGCCTTCGATCAGCAGGGGAACCTGTGGCTGCCCTCCAAGGTCGGTTCGGCGGCGGCGATCGCCAAGGCCGAGCTCGTCGCGGGCGGAGACGTGGAAGCGGGAGCCACCGTCCTGACGAGCGAGGCGTTCGGATCACTCATCGACCTCGCCTTCAACCCGCCCCCCGACTGGTCACCGATCCAGGGCCCCAAGTGAGCCCGTGGCGGCCGGGGAGCCCGGCCGCCGGAGCCGGGCAAGGCGCGCCCGCAGGTCGTCCGCGACCACATAGAACGCCGGCACGACGAGGAGGCTGAGCGCCGTCGAGACGACGAGGCCGCCGATCACCGCCGCGGCCATCGGAGCCCGGATCTCGGCGCCAGGGCCGAGCGCCAGCGCCGACGGGACAGCGGCCATCAGCGTCGCGATCGAGGTCATCAGGATGGGGCGCAGCCGCACCGGGCCGGCGCGGAGCATCGCCTCGCGGGCGTCCATCACCTCCCCTTCCCCCTCGCCGTGCCCGCGCCTCACCTCGATCGCGTGATCCACGAGGATGATCGAGTTCTTCTTCACGATCCCCATGAGCAGGAGGATCCCGATCATGCTGAAGATGTTGAGCGTGTGCCCGGTCAGGAGCAGCGCGAAGGCGGCGCCCGCGATCGACAGCGGCAGGATCGTCAGCACCGTGACCGGGTGCAGGAACGAGTTGAACTGGGATGCGAGCACCATGTAGGCGACGAGGATCCCGAGCACCAGCGCGAAGAGGAGACCGCCCATCGACTCGCGGAACGTCACGCTCGCGCCGCCCAGCACCAGGCGGTAGCCGGCCGGCAGGTCCCGGCCGAGCTCCTCGACGCGGGCCACCGCCTCGCCCTGCGAGCGCCCCGGCGCGACGTTGCCGAAGACCGAGATCGCGCGCTCGCGGTCGCGGCGCGTGATCGCCTGGAGCGCGGGGCGCTCGTCGTAGGTGACGACCGACGTCAGCGGGACCAGCGCGCCCGACGCGCTCCTCACCTGGATGCGCGCGAGATCCTCGGGCCGGCTCCGCTGCTCCGCGAGCAGGCGCGCGCGGACGTCGATGCGGCGCCCGCTGTCGTTGTACTTGGCGACGCGCCCGCCGCCGATCAGCGTGTTCAGCGTCGTCGCGATGGCCTCGACGCTCACGCCGAGATCCGCGGCGCGCGCCCGGTCGGGCACGATGCGGAGCTCGGGCATGCCGAGCTGGTAGTCGGAGTCGAGATCCACGACGACGCCGCTCTGCGCGAGCTCGGCCCGGATGCGCTCGCTGTGCTTCGTGAGCTCGTCCCAGTCGGGGCCGCGGATCGAGAACTCGACAGGGAACCCGCGCTGGGCCGTGAAGCCCGACTGCGAGAGGTCCTGGACCACGGCGCGCAGGCCGGGGTAGCCGTTCAGCTCCTTGCGGAGCGCGCCCTGGAGATCGGCCTGCGAGAGCGCCCGCTCCTCCGCCGGCTTCATCGTGACGAACAGCACGCCCGTGTTCACGCCGCCCCCTCCGCCGAAGCCGCCGACGACGGCGAAGACCCGCTCCACCGCCGGGTTCGCGCCCACGGCCGCCTCGGCGCGACGGAAGAGCCGGTCGGTCTCCTCGATGTCCGAGCCGACCGCCGTCTGGAGGCGGACAAGGAGCCGCCCCTGGTCCTGCGACGGGACGAACTCCGTCGGGAGGCGCTGCATGGCGACGATCGCGCCGGCGAAGAGGATCGCGCCGAGCAGGACGACCGCGACCGGGAACCGGAGCGCCCGGGCGAGCAGCCAGCCATAGCCGCGGGAGAGCGCCTCGAAGCCGCGATCGACGAGCCGCCCGAGGCGGCCCCGGCCCTCGCGGGAGACGTCGAGGATCTGCGCGCAGCGGGCGGGCGCGAGGGTGATCGCCTCCAGGTACGAGAGCAGCACGGCGATGCACAGGGTCACGCCGAACTGGAGGAAGAACCGGCCGACCACCCCCTCCATGAAGATGATCGGGAGGAAGATCGCGACGACGGCGAGCGTCGCGGCGAGCGCCGCGAAGGTGATCTCGGCCGTGCCCTCGCGGGCGGCGCGGACGCGGTCCTTCCCCCCTTCGGCGTGCCGGTGGATGTTCTCGAGCACCATGATCGCGTCGTCGACGACGATGCCGACGGCGAGCGAGAGCCCGAGCAGCGTGAAGGTGTTCAGCGTGAAGCCGAGGAAGTAGATCGCGGCGACCGTGCCGAGCAGCGACATCGGGATGGCCAGGACGACGTTGAGCGTGCTCGAGAGCGAGCCGAGGAACATCCAGCAGACGAGGGCCGTGAGCGCGATGGCCATGCCGAGCTCGAGCTCGATCTCGTGGACCGACTCCTCGATGAACTTCGTCGAGTCGAAGTTCACGCCGACCTCCATCCCCTCGGGCAGGGACTTCTGGACCTCGGCAAGCGCGGCCCGGACCCCCCGGGCGACCTCGACCGCGTTCGAGCCGCGCTGCTTCCTCACGCCGAGGCCCTGGGCCGGCTCCCCGTTCACCCGGGCGAGCCGGCGGACGTCCTCGAAGCCGTCCTCGACGAGCGCGACGTCCTCCAGGTACACCGTGGCGCGCGCCGACGACGGCGGCCCCGCCGCCTGGGCGGCAGCGCCCGGCTGGGCGGCCGAGCCGGGATCGCCCTGGCGGAGGACGATCCGCTTGAAGGTCGCGAGATCGAGCGCCTCGCCCATCACGCGCACGTTGAGCTCCCGCCCTTCTGTCTCGATGCGGCCGGCGGGGAGCTCGATGTGCTGGCGGCGCAGGGCCTCGGTGACGTCGGCGACGGTGAGCCCCTTCTCGGCGAGTCGATCGGCGTCGAGCCAGATGCGGACGTTGCGCTCGAGGTAGCCGCCGAGCGTGAGCTCTCCGACGCCGGGCACCGTCTGGAGCTTCTCCTTCAGCCGGTAACGCGCGATGTCGGCGACGAGCTGGGGAGAGAAGGGGCCGGAGAGCCCGACCCACATGATCGGCTGGTCCTCCGGGTTCGTCTTGGAGACGACGGGCGGGTCGAGGTCGAGCGGCAGCCGCCGCTGCGCCTGGGAGATCTTCGTCTGAACGTCCTGGAGCGCGACGTCGACGTCGCGCGACAGGTCGAGCTCGATGGTGACCGAGGCGCTCCCCTGGCGCGACGTCGACGTGATCGATCGGATCCCCTCGACCTGGACGGCCGCCTCCTCGAGCGGCTCGACCACGTCGTGCTCCATGATCTCGGGGGCGGCGCCCTCCAGCGTGGCGGAGATGGTGATGGTGGGGAAGTCGACGTCGGGGAACTGGCTGATGCCGATGCGCGAAACGGCGACGAGGCCGAAGACGATGGTCGCGGCCATCAGCATCCAGGCGAAGACCGGCTTCCTGAGGCAGGCTTCGGTGAGGCTCACGGCACGCTCCGTGACGAGCTGGCGGGAGCGGTCAGCGGCGATGCGCCGGACGAGGCGGGCGGCGACGCGCCGGACGAGGCGGCGGGCGGCGACGCGCCGGCCGCGGACGCGCTGGCGTCTGCGCCTCCCTCGGGGTGGTGCCCCGCGGCCTGGCCTCCCGGCACGCTGCCGGGCGCCGCGATGCGGACCTGCGCCCCCTCGCGCAACGCCTCCGCGCCGCGCGCCACGAGGAGCTCTCCCACGGAGAGGCCCGACTTGACCTCGACGCGCCCGTCGGGCGTGCGCAGGCCCAGCGAGAGCACGCGCTCGCGCGCGGTGGTGCCGTCGACCACGTACGCGAGGAACCCCCGCTCGCTCGGTCGCACGGACGTGAGTGGGATCACGGGAGCGTCGCCGCTCGCGCCCACGGGCACGGTCACCTCGGCGAAGGTCCCCGGGCGGAGCAGCTCCTTGCCCTCGCCCTGCACCTCGCCGGTCACAGCGACCATGCGCGTCGCCGGATCCGCCGCGTCGGCGACGTGCGTCAGCCTGGCGCTGTAGGTCCGCGCGTCGCCCTTCACGGTGAAACGGGCCTCCATGTCGGGCCTGACCCGCGGGGCGTCGGCCGCGGGGATCTGGAAGCGGAGCAGGAGCGGATCGCGGCGCAGGAGCGTCGCGAGCACGGTGCCGACAGGCACGTGCTGGCCGGTCTGCACGGTGCGCGTCTGGATCTTCCCCTGGATGGGGGCGCGCACGTAGGCGTCGCGCAGGTTCAGGAGCGCCTGGTCGACGGCGACCTTCGCCTCGGCGACCTGCGCGGCGGTCGTCGCCGCCCTCGAGCGCCAGGACGCGACGTCTTCCTTGCTGAAGACGCCGTCGGCGCCCTCGGCCTCGCGCCGCTCGAGCCCCGCGGCGGCCTCGGCCTGGGTGGCGGTCATCCGATCGAGCGTCGCGCGCGCCGCGCGGACGGCGAGGTTGTACCGGGCCGGGTCGATCTCGACGAGCACCTGCCCTGCCTTGACCTCGGCGCCCTCCATGAACCGCACCGCCTCGACGACGCCGGCGACGCGCGCGGTGAGCTGCACCTGCTCGAACGCCTCGACCGCTCCGACGGCCGGCACGGCGTACTCGACCCGCTCCGCCGCGACGGGCACGACCTCGACCGGGAAGCTGAGCCCCTGCTTCGCGGGCTTGCGCCCCTGCTCGGGCGAGGCCTCCCCGCCCTTCTTGCACGCCGGAGATCCGAGGAGGACAAGCCCCGTCACCAGGGCGAGCGCGGCCACGCGAATCGGTTGGAGCACCATCTAGGTGGAGGAGTAGCGCAACTTGAGCCGCTGTGCGCGGGGCCGAGCGGGGGTGACCGGGCAGCGTCACGCCGGCCACAGGCCGCGCAGCGGGGCCCGCGCACGGCGGAGCGCCGGGGAGCACGGTACGCGCGGCCCGATCTGGCCGGCGGCGCGCACCGCGGCGGTCGCGACGGGCGCCCGGGACTTCCGCCGCCCACCGATCGCAAACCCCGCCGATCCAGCACAAAGACACGCACTGCCGCGCAGGACAGACAGTCCGTACAGTCCTGCAAACAGCAGGGATGCTGACCCGCGAGCCCGGCGTGAAACCAGCAACGACGGGCGAGCTGACACGAACTGGCGGAGACGACGATGACAGACCTGGTCAACGACATGACCGAACGATTTCTGCGCGATGCCGGCATCGCTCCCGGCATGCGCGTCCTCGACGTGGGGTGCGGCCGCGGCGACGTGAGCTTCATGGTCGCCCGGATCGTCGGCGAAGGGGGTTGCGTGCTCGGGGTAGACCGCGATCCGGCGCCCATCGCGGTCGCTCGCCGGCGAGCCGCCGAGCTGGGACTCCGCCGAGTCGCCTTCGAAGAGCGGGACCTCGGCGCGCTCTCCCCCGCCGCCGAGCGCTTCGATGCCGCCGTCGGCCGGAGGGTGCTCATGTACCAGCCGGATCCTGTCGCTGCGGTGCGTGCCATGGCCGGCGCCGTGCGCGCCGGCGGCCTGATCCTGCTTCAGGAGAACGACCCGACGATGGGCCAGGGCAGCCTCATGCCCATGGATCTGCACCGCCAGGTGCACCAGTGGATCTGGCGGACCGTCGAGCGTGAGGGCGCGAGCCTCCACATGGGATTCCAGATGCCGAGCGTTTTTGAAGAAGTGGGCCTGACCGTGCAGCTCGTGAGGGCCGAGGCCATCGTGCAGACGCCGAAGATCCAGCATCAGCTCGCGCTCATCGTTCGCGCGATGCTCCCGCGGATCGTCCAGCGAGGCGTGGCGTCGGAGGCCGAGGTCGACGTGGACACCCTGGAAGAACGTCTCGCCGCCGAACGGACGAAGGCCAATACCACCTTCGTCGGCGACCTCGTCTTCAGCGTGTGCGGCCGGACACCGTCTCCTGGGTGAGCGTGCGGCCCTTGCTCTGCGCTTCGGCGCGCCACGCCGCCGGCGTCGCCCCGTGCTCTCTACGGAACATGCGGATGAAGTGCGTCGCGTCCGCGTAGCCGACGCGCTCGGCGACGATCTCGACCCTCTCGTCGGAGTGGAGGAGGATGCGGCGAGCCTCCGCCATTCTCCCAGCCACGATCCACTCGACCGCGCTCCGGCCCGTCGCCCGGGAGAGCGCCGTCGTCACGTACGCCGGGCTCCGCCCCACGGATCGCGCGACGTCCTTGAGCGAGAGCGGTCGAAGGCAGTTTCGCTCGATGAAGCGAAGGGCATCGACGACGACTCCCGGCGATGGCGAGGCAGGGTGTTGCGAGCGCGCTGCCTGCTGAACCTCGTTGAGGATGAGCACAAGGAGGCTCCGCTGGACGACGTCGGGAGCGCCGCCATCGCGCGATTCCGTCACGCGCATGAGCTCGCGGAGCAGCATCTCGATGTGCGCGTGACGATCCGTGGGCACCCGAACGACGGGGGATGCGCCGGCGCGCACGCGCTCGAACGGCTCGAGCAAGCTGCCCGCCTCCTCGGCGGCCAAGCAGGGGACACAGAAGCCAACGCCGATCCAGTCCGGGGCCGCCTTCTCGATCGAGCGGTGCGGTTGTCCGGCAGGCACGAGGAGGACGTCTCCAGCTTCAACGTTCCATCGACCGCGCTGCTCGATGCGAGAAGAGCCGCTCGTGTAGAACGCCAGCGCGGCGAAGGCGTGGGTCACGGACGCCCGCATGACCGGCTGCACCGGTGAGGGCTGCCGGCAGCAAAAGATCGCTCGGCCCCCGCCCACAAGGTCTTCTCGCTGGATCGCCGGCGCGGGGGGCATGAGCGCCATGATGACATCGGCGGAAGCAGGAAGCGAGCGCCGGCGCTCTCCGTCGAGCAGGCTGCTGGATAGTAAGGAGCTCTGCGCTGCGCCAGCGAAAGGCCAGCGAAGATCTGGCGGGCCCGACCTGCGCGCGCGCCTGCCGGACGGAGCTACGGCCTCAGCGTCATCCGCATCTTGTAGACCTGCATACCGAACATCACACCCGCCGGGGCGGCAGGATCGATGGTCCCGTCCCGACCGCGGCTCAAGCGCACGAAGGCCTGACAGCCCTCGGCGGGAAGCCCCGTGGGGTACGAGCCTTCGGGAACGGTGAACGAGCCGGTGTCGTCCACCTCCCCCGACGAGTCGACCCAGGATACGTCATCCAGACAAGGGCCCGGCTCATCGAAGCTGACAGGTCCGATGGACCATCTCATCATGTCGTCCTTGCCCAGCGGCTCCCACGCCAGCACGAGATCCTCGCCAGAGCCGAGGCTGAACACGCTCTCCGGCTCGGGAGACGTGAGCTCCGAGAGCTCGGGCATCACGATCTCCCAGCCGTCGAGGTCGTTGAATCGGGCGCGGATCGCGCGGCCCGGCTCGGCGTGCTTGAGATAACCGCGGCACTTGGCGGCGATGAGGTTGTCCTCCGGCTTGCTGTCATGCCACCAGTAGCAGGCGAGCTCCGCCTCCTCGGCGCCGTTGCTCACGACGAACCTGTCGGGGAGGTACTCCCCGTCCCCGGGATCTCGCACACCGAACCCGCCGCTGGCGTCCACCTTCGTAACGTAGGCTTCCGCTTCGCCCAGGTACTCGACGCCATCGCGGACGATCGGCACGTTGTATCCGTAGACCCGGATGACGACCGCCTCGTTATCCGCCAAGGGCCGGTACTCGTCCGGCCCACACGCTGCCCCGGAAAGACCCAGGACGGCGACCAAAGCCAACCACACGATGTCTCTCATGAGATCCTCCACGATCCGACGTCTTTGCAAGAGACGGCTGCGCCGCACGGGGCAACCTGTGGGTAGTGCTCAAAATTGAACATGGAGGCGGCAAGGCGGGAAGAAAAGCTCAATGATCTTCCCGCCTTCATGTGAACTCTCTCCGGGCAAATTTGAGCACTACCCAACCTGTGCACGTTCCCGTTTGAACGAAGCTACGGCTTCAGCGTGATCCGTACCTCGTAAGACTGGCGCGCGAAGATCGAGCCCCTCTGGACGCCAGGATCGATGGTCCCGCGCCGGCCGCGGTCGAACCGAAGGAAAGCCTGACACCCCTCGGGGGGCAGGCCCGTGGGATACGAGTCCCTGGGAACGACGAACGCCCCGGTGTCATCCATGGACCCGTCCGAACGGTACCACTCTACGTCATCCACACACGGCCCTGGGTCGTCGAAGCTGACGGGTCCGAGAGACCATCCCATCCGGTCGTCCGCGCCTAGCGGCTCCCACGAGAGCACCAGATCCTCGCCGGAGCTGAGGCTGAACTCGATGTCCTGCTCGGGAGACGTGAGCTTCGAGAGCTCGGGCATCACGACCTCCCAGCCGTCAAACTCGTTGAAGGTGGCACGGATCCCACGGCCGGGTTCGGCCTGGATGAACTGACCGCGACAGAAGGTGGCAATGAGGTCGTCCTCCGGATAGCTGTCCTCGTAGAGGACGCAGCGGAGCGTCGTCTCCTCGAGGCCGTTGCTCACGACGAACCTGTCGGGGAGATACTCCCCGTCGTCGTGTTTCCGGACACCGAAGGCATTGGGGTTGTCCGTCTTCCAGACGTAGCCCTCCACCTCGCCCCGGTACGTGACGCCATCGCGGACGAGGGGCGGCTCGAACCCGTAGACGTCGATGCGAACAGCGTCGTTCTCCGCGAGCGGCCGGTACTCGTCCGGCGCGCACGCCACTCCCGAAAGACCCAGCGCCGCGATCACGGCCGGCCTCGCGATATTGCTCATGATATCCGCCTCGCTCCCGTGCTTTTTGAGGGAGACGGCGACGATGCGCCTTCCGCTCAGGGGAGCCCCTCCGGGCAGGGAGGGCAGTCACCACCACAATCTACACCTATTTCCAGGCCATTCTGGCGATCGTCATCGCACCTCGGCGGCTGGCACCTGCCCTGGAAGCACACCTTCGTCAGGCAATCCGGGCCGTCGATGCACTTGTCTCCAGCGGCGCAGGTACGGCAGTTGGATCCGCAGTCGATGTCGACCTCATGCTCGTTCTGGATGCCATCGCTGCACGTGGCAAAGCTGCACCGGTCATCGAAGCCGCACACACCGGTATTGCAATCCTCGCCCGTGGTACACGGGTACGTCGGGCGACACGGATCGCAGAGGCCACCGCAGTCCACATAGGACTCGCCGGTGCCTACATCGAGCTCGCCATTGTCGCAGTCGAGCGGGATGCACTTGCTGCGCGGTGAGCAGTACATGGTCGTGTCCCCGCAGTCCGCGTCCGACAGGCACTCGACCAGGTTTTGCTGGCCGTCGCACAGCCCCGAGCCGTCAGGGGCCGGACCTCGCCGGGTCCATTCGTTCAGCTGATGCGCGCCGTCGCAGAAGTCATCCGTGCAAGGGTTGCCGTCGTCCGGCACGTCGTCCGGCGCGGGCAAGACGACCTTCTGCCCGTCCCTGTCGCACGCGATCGTCATGCAGTCGCCGGGGTACTGGCCCCGGTACTCCCCCACCTCTCGCTGGCACTTGCCATCGACGCACTTCACCGTGCCACAGGCGGGGTCCGGCGGGTCGTCGCAATCGTACTCGGTCACGCACTCGGGGCGCTCCGGCGGAGGCGCTGGGGCCCCCTCCGAGCACGCGATCCACAGCGAGGCCACGGAGAGCATCGCGCCGGCGGCCCAAAGGTGCCTGCTCGTGGTCATGTTGCCTTTCTTCATGTCTCTTCGCCTGAGATGAACAGCGGGCAGGCAGTGGGGCAGTTCGCGCCGCAGTCGATGCCTGATTCGTTGCCGTTCATCACTCCATCCTCGCACGTCGGGCGACGGCACCTGCCGTCCGCGCACACACCGCTCTGGCAGGACTCGTGAGCGTCGCACCGCCGGCTGGCGGCGCATGCGGGACACGACGGCGCGCCGCAATCGACGTCGGTCTCGGCGCCGTTCAGGATGCCATCACGGCAGCTCGTCTCCTTGCACAGCATGTCCGAGCCGCACGCACCCTCGATGCAGTCGCTGTCGGCCGTGCACGGCTGTCCTGCCCTGCAAGGCTGGCACCGGCCACCGCAGTCCCGCGCCGTCTCGCCCGAGGCATCGTCAAAGATGGCGTTGTCGCACCACTCGAGGACGCACGTGCCCGATGTCGAGCAGGCGTACGAGGGGGTCCCACAGTCCTCGTCGCGAAGGCATCCGACCAGATGCCCTTCGCCATCGCAGTACCCGGAACCCTCTTCGGCGTTCCCCGCTGCCCTCGGACGGTGCACGCTGACCCCTTGCACGCATGCGTCGATCGTGCACTCGTTGCCGTCGTTGAAGACGTCGCCGTCGTCGGCCTCGGCGACCACCCGCCCAGCCTCGTCACAGCGCAGGGTCACACAATCGCCAGCCCGCTGGTTAGGGAATCGCTCTCGCAGGGCGAGCCTGCAGACCTCCGCGTCGCACATGGCCTCGCCGCAGCGGGGGTCCGCAGGCTTCGGGCAATCCTCGGCTGTCTTGCACAGCATGGCGTTGCACTCGCTGATGGGCCGACACTCCCGCTTGCAGGAATCGCCGTCTTCCTCCCTCGCACCGGGCTCGCAGCAGCGCGCCTCCTCCGGGTCCGGACACCGGCAGCGCCCGTCGATGCACTGCGTTCCGCTCAGCTTGGGGTGGCAGTCTGCGGTTGAATCGCAGAGAGGTTCCTGTTCCACATCGACATAGGCGTCACCGCTGCAGGCAGCCCAGAGCAAGCAGCCCAGGAACACCGCGCCGGAAGCGCACAGCCCGCGCTGCCACATTGGAGCCATGATATCAGGCCTCCTCGTCCGGAGGATCGTGGAGATCCCAGCCATGCGTCGATCGACGCGTGCTGTTCGCATTGCGATCAACGTCCGCAAATTCTCCACCAAAGATGAACTGCCATTCAGAAAGATGAAGTCGGCTCTCCGCGCGGGAGCACGTCTCTGCGGAGCTCGGGCGCTACCACGAAAACGAGAGCCCCAGGCCCGGGGCGGTCCCCGCGGCCTCCACGCGGACCTTTGCCTGTGGCGCGAGCAGGAACCCCGCGGCCACGGCGCCGCCGGCCGAAAGACCCGCACCGACGAAGGCGCCCACGGACAGGGCCGTGAACGTCTTCGTGCGCCCATCGGCGTCGGCATATGCGTCGCAGGCAGGGAGCCCCGGCCGGCAATGGAAGACCTCCCGCTCCGCCCGGGAAAAGGCGGCGTCCCGCTCCTCGGCAGCGTCGTTGGCCTCCACGACCGAGAGGGCCCCGACGGTGGCGAAGGCGGCCGACGTGGCCGCGAGCGCGCCCACAGTCCACCACCGGAGCGCGGGGCTGCGCGTGGAAGGAGGCGGTGGCGCGACGGGCCGCGAGGCCACCTTGCTCACCGGAGGATGCGCTGGCGCTTCGGCTCGGGAGCGCGGGAACGTCAGCCAGACGGTCCTCTCGCCGCCCGCGTCGACCGCGGCCACGTCCTCGCGCTGCGCCCCGGCGAGCTGTCCGCTCACGCGGTGCTGGCCGGGAGCCACGTACACGGGGCGCGGGAGCGGGGACACACCGATCTGCCGCCCGTCCACGAGCACGGCGGCGCCAGGCTCGCTCACGCGCACATCGAGCGCGCCGACGTGCCGCCGCGCTTCCGCGAAATTGGCCCTCGCGAGCTCGTAGCTCTCCTTGAAGCCCGGCGGCACCCAGATCTTCGGGGCGTCGGGGGTGCCGACCATGTCGAAGTAGATCGAGAGGAACTCCGCCGCCCTCTCGAAGTCGTGCAGCCTGAACGACAGCATCCCCACGCGGAACGCATCGGAGGCGCTCTTCGTGAGCCCCCACAGCGTCAGGTGGATGTCGCGCGCGTCCGCGAGCCGCCCCTCGTCCAGGAGCCGCTTCGCCTCGTCGAGCATCTCACGCTCCGGCCCGGTCGGCGGCGGCCGCTGCGGGAGGGGCGCTGCCGCCGCCGGCGCTGGGCAGGTGAGCAGCAGCAGGATCGCGGTGATCGGGCTGAGCAGCGGGCGTCGCATGGTCTTGTCTTCCGGGTCTCCTCCGCGCGGCGAGGGCGCCCTGCGCAGGTCGCGAGGGCGCCGCAGGCGTGGAGCGCCTCGGGCTCAGGGTCGAGGGCCTGGCACGGGCGCTCGGGCAACGCGCTCTCTCGATTTCCAGCGCCTCTCTTACCAGAGATCACCGCACGGTTGCGCTCGAAACGCTCGACATCAAGAGAAGATGTGAGGACGAACGACGCGACAAGAAGGCGCCAGGGCCAACAGCGCGCATTGCGTTCAGCGAACAAAAATTCTCACACCAAATGAGCTTTTGCCCCCAAAAGTTGACTGTGTTCTCAACCTGGATCAGCTGGCGCCCGAGATCACCGCACAGCTGCGTTCGAACCACTCACTATGTAGGATCGACATCAAGGCGAGCTCGTCGCATTGCATCGAGCGGTATAATTTTCTCATGTTTGATGCGCTAACGCTCCCAGAATTCTCAACCTGGGTCAGCCGACGCGACGCAGAGAGCTGTCGCCTCAACCTGAGCTGGCGCCTCAACCTGGGTGAGCTGACGGGGCGAGCTGACAGCTCCTCAACCTGGGTCTGGGTCAGCCGATGGGTCAGCCGACGCTCCGGAAGCTCCCAACCTGGGTGAGCTCGCGCGGGGCGGGCGACGCGGCGAGCCTTCAACCAGCCACCGGAAGTCCCCGCGCCGGTCGACCCACGATGACGCCGACGACCCCCGGCCGAGCCGCCAGCCGAGGCCGCGACGAGGCCGTCGCGCCCGCCGCCCTTCCGCGCTCGCCCTGGGGCGGCGCCGGTCTATACCATGGGGACATGCGCCCCACCGTGCTCCTCTGGGACATCGACGGCACCCTGCTCTCCACCGGCGGCGCAGGCCGGCGCGCCATGGAGCACGCGTTCGCCCGGTACGCCGACCGGCGCGACGCGTGCGAGGCGTTCTCGTTTGCCGGCATGACCGACCGGGCCATCATCCGGACAGGGCTCGAGACGGTCGGGCGCGAGGCCACGGAGGACGCCATCGACGCGCTCCTCGCGATCTACGTCGAGATCCTCGCGCAGGAGATGTCGCTCGCCGGCGACACCCGGGTCCACGTCGGCGTCATCGAGGCGCTCGACGCCGCCGCCCGGCGCGCGAAGTGCGCCATCGGCCTCGGCACAGGGAACGTCCGCGCCGGGGCGCAGGCGAAGCTCACCCGGGTCGGCATCTACGAGCGGTTCGCGTTCGGCGGCTTCGGCTGCGATCACGAGCGCCGCGACGAGCTCCTGCGCATCGGCGCCGCGCGCGGGGCGGCGATGCTCGAGGCGCCGCTCGACGCGTGCCGCGTCGTCGTCATCGGCGACACCCCGAAGGACATCGCGGCGGCCCGGGCGATCGGCGCCGAGTCGATCGCCGTGGCCACCGGCACCTACGCCCTCGCAGAGCTCGCCGCATGCGCCCCGACCCACAGCTTCACCGACCTCCGGGCGAGGGGCGCGCTCGATGCGCTGCTCGGTTGAGATCCGAGATCTCTCGACGAGCGGCCGGCTGACCGCTGCGGCGCCGATACGACAGAGTGCCTCTGCGACATGAAGCGCGCATAACCGGCCGTTTGATCCCAGACCACAAGTCCGCGAAAGTTCCAAGATGACCTACCCTCCGGGATACCGAACGGCCGAGCACGTCGAGGGTGAGGGAGGGGCGCATCGGGGCGGATACAACTCTGTACGACATGTTGCATTCAGCACCGGCAATGTTCCTCGCGACGCCCGGGGTCAGCGCCCGAGCGCGGTCGCGATGGAATGCGCGGCGCGCAGCGCGAGAGCGGCGATGGTGAGCGTGGGGTTCACGGCGCCGCCGGTGGAGAAGACGCCGCTGCCAAGCAGGTAGAGGTTGTCGTGGTCGTGCGCGCGCAGGTTCGGGTCGACCACCGAGGTGTTCGGGTCGGCGCCCATCCGGTAGGTGCCCATGATGTGCCCGGCGCCCTCGTGATCGAGCCGGTGCTCGCGGAGCGTGGCCCCGAGCGCGTCGAAGATCCGGTCGTGGATCGCGCGCGCGGCCGTCATGCCGTCGCGGGTATAGGGGTCGATCCGGTAATGAAGGCGCGGCCGCGGCAACCCGAGCGCGTCGCGCTCATCGAAGGCAGGCGTGACGCGGTTGTCGGAATCGGGGAGCTGCTCCATCAAGCTGGACACGCAGAGCTGCCGGGTGCAATGCCACGCGAGCTCGGCAGCGAGCTGCTGGCCACGTAGACCCTTGCGCACGAGATCGGCCGCGGCGACCTCGGGCCCGCCGATCGGCCACTGCCACCCGCTGTTGCCGAGCTCCACCCGGAACGCGGCGCGCACCCCCCGAGAGGCGCTGTTCCGCGTGGCGTCGATTCCCCCCGTCGAGAGCGGTCCGCGGGGCTGACCGAGCGCTTCCCCGGCGAGCGCCCAGCTCAGCTGGATGGGGTGATCCATGAGGTTGCGCCCGACCTGGCCGCTCCTGTTCGCGACCCCGTCCGGCAGCGCGTCGGCCCGGGACATCAGGAGCAGCTTGGGCGTCTCGATCCCGTGCGCCGCCACGATATAGACCTTGCCCGAGGCCTCGTGATCGGTGCCGTCCGGGCGCTTGAACAGGACACGCGACACACGCCCGTCAGGGCCGATGCCGACGGCCGTGGCGATGGCCTCTTCCACGATCCGCACGCCGGCGAGCTCGGCCTTCTTCACGTGCACCGAGGCGTCATAGCGAGCCGCGATCGGGCAGATGGGGATGCAGGATTTGCTGCCACAGCACGCGGGCCGGCCGTCGTACGCGGCGCTATTGCGCGCCTGTGCCGTCGCGGTCACCGGATAGCCGAGGGCCGAGATCCTGTCGGCGATGCGCAGATCCGAGTAGCTGTGGGGGATGGGCGCCATGGGATAAGGCGTGCTGCGCGGCGAGCCGAGGCTGTCATCGCCGGCCACGCCCATCTCGATCTCGCTCTCGACGTACCAGGGTTCGAGCACGTCGTACCCGATGGGCCAGTCGACGCCGACTCCATAAAGCGTCTTCATCCGGAGATCGTCGGGGAGGAAGCGGAGCGCGGTCCCGAGCCAGTGCCAGGTCGTCCCGCCGACGACGCGGAGGTACGTGCTCTTGAAGAGGTCCGGGCCCTCCTGCACGTAGTACCCGCCGGGAGCGCTCTCGCTGGGCGCAGGCGCGGCCATGGAGCGAGGAAAGGGGGCGTCCAGCGTCTTGACCACGGCGCTCCGGTAGGCGCTGGCGGCCTTGTCGCGGTCGACCCGCGGCCCCGACTCCAGCACGAGCACCCTGGCGCCCGCCTTCGCGAGCCGGTAGCCGGCCAGCGTCCCCGCGATGCCCGCGCCCACGATGACCACATCCGCTTGCAGCCTGTCCCCCATACCGAGCTCCGTCCGGGCGGTGGCAGCGCGCCCCGCCGCCTCACCCCGCGGGCGGCTCTCCCCAGGACCCCATCGCCCCGCCGCAGATGCCCGGTGCGCTGGTGTAAGGGAGCGATCTCCACGCGAGCGAGCCCTCGTAGGTCGCCAGCGCGCGCCCGTCGGCCGCGTCGTACTGGCCCGTGTACCAGAACAGGAGGATCTCGTCCGCGAGCGCCCGCAGGCGCGCGTCCGCGAAGACGCCTCGCGCGGTCAGGTCATCGAGGGGGCACGCCGGAGCGTCGCCGACGAGCCCCGCCCTGGTATAGAGGTCCGCGAGCGCCGCGGCCTGCTCCGGACGTGCGAGCAGGCAGTCGAGGTAGATCTGCGCGTGGTCCCGGGCGAGGTCGCCAACCCCGGTGAGCACCGTGGACAAGGCGAGGAACCGGTCGAGCGGCGTGGCGGCCCGGCCGCGGACCACGTGCCTTGCAAGGCCGGCGGCCGCGGCGAGGAGCGCGCAGAGGAAGAGGGCGAAACGGCGCCGGCCCATGCGGAGTCTGCCTCTCTGGGGGATCCGCCCCGGATTGAGCAGCTGGCTGCTGCTGTTGCCACGAGGAGGCTCGTGGCGCAGGCCATGGTGAGATGAGGGACGGGGTGCCCGGCGTCAATCACGATCTCCCCTGAGCCACGAGGTTCGCTCTCATCCATCCTCTGCTTGACCGTTTCTCCTCGACCGCTCCCCGTCCGTCGTGGTCGATCGGCTTCAATGCCCGCCCGCGGCGCTCCGCGCCTCGAATCGCGCCGGCACCCGGCCAGACGGCCCGAGCGCGGTCGTGCCGCGCGGTCGCGCTTCCTTTGGCCGCAGCGCGACGAGCCTCCCCCGCTGCGCGAGCCGCGCCAGCACGATCGCCATCTCCGTCAGCCCGAAGTGGTTGCCAATGCATACGTGCGGCCCGCCCCCGAACGGCATGTATGCCCAGTTCTTGCCGGCGCCCGTCGTCGCCGGGTCGCCCGCGAAGCGTTCCGGATCGAAGCGGCGCGGCTCGGGCCAGAACGACGGGTGGCGGTGCATCGCGAAGGGGGAGATCAGGACCGACGTTCCGCGCGGGATGGCATAACCGCGGATCTCGTCGTCCTCGACCGCCTCGCGGACGATCATCCAGGCCGGCGGGTAGAGCCGCAGCGTCTCGCGCAGGACCATGGCCGTCCGCGTCAGCCTGGGCACGTCCTCCGCCTCGGGCGCGCGACCTCCGAGCACGCTGTCCACCTCGCCTCTCACCCGCTCCCATTCGTGCGGGTGCAAGGTGAACAGGACCGTCGCCCACGTCAGCGCGTTCGCCGTGGTCTCGTGCCCGGCGAAGAAGATGTGCAGCACCTCGTCGCGCAGCTCCTTCCGCGACATGCGCTCGCCGGTCTCCTCGTCGCGCGCGTCGAGGAGCGCGTCGAGCAGGTCCCCCGGCCGCTCTCCGCCCTGCTCGCGCCGGTCGATGATGCCGTACACCACCCGGTCGAACGCCGCGGTCGCCTCCCGGATGCGCACGTTGAAGGGCAGCGGCCAGGACAGCGGCACCCTGAAGGGGAGCAGCATCCGGATCTTGATGTAGCGGTCGATCTCCGCGAGCGCGCCGTCGAGCGTGGCGATGTCCGACGGGAGCTGCTGCGAGAACATCGTCTCCACGATGACGTCGCGCGTGATGCCGAGCATGAGATCGTGGGCGTGGAGCTCCTGGCCATCGGTGAGGCGCGCGAGGTGGCGCTCGGCCACCGCGTTCATCGCCGCCGTCATCCTGGCGATCCGCGCGCGAGAGAAGCTCGGCTGCATGATGCGCCGCTGCCGTAGCCAGAACGGCGGATCGCTGATCGCCAGGCCGTTGCCGAAGACGGGCTGTACGGTCTCCCTCGACTTGTCGCCGCGCAAGTACTTCCTGGCCGCATCGTGGAGCACGTAGCGAGCGTCGTCCGGGTGGGTGAGCATCACCATGCCCGCGGCCCCGAACGGGATCCGGGCGATCGGCCCCTTCTCGATGGCGACGCGCTCCAGGAAGCCCGCGGCGTCGATCGCCATCCACGGTAGGCTGCCGAGCAGCGGGATCGAGGGAGCAACAGGGATCTCGGAAACGGGGCGAGCGGGCGGTGAGGGGGCTGCGGTCGTCATGGGCGGCTCGCCCGAGGGTACATCAGCGCGGTCGCGAAGGCGGTCCCACGGCGGCACCGGGGGAAACGCGGGTTTTCGCGGGAGACGGGGAACTTTTCCCGCGGGCGCGGGTCGTCTGCTCATGCACCCGATCCGCGCGCAGGTCCCCACCGAGAGCATTGCCCGCCCGCCCGAGCCCGGTAGGCCCTACGCGCCCGAGGTGCCCCACGCGCCCGCCCTCCCGTCCACGGACAAGATCCCCAGCCTGCTCTTCGTGGACCCGCCCGCGCGGACCGATCTCGACGAGCTGCGACAGTCCCTCTCGTTCGCGTTCACCAGCGGCGTCTCCGGCGGGCTCTTCAGCCAGGCGCTCGATCGGGCGCCCATCGGGCCCTCCACGTGGGATCCGAAGAGCTTCGCGCCGGACCTGTTCCTGGAGGAGCTCGTGGCCCGGTGCTTCCGCGTCCGCGTCGGGGGGCACGAGGCCGTCGTCAACCGAGGGTTCATCCTCCGCGTCCTCTCCCGGCCCCCGAGCGACACGCGCGTGACCGAGCTCCGGAGGGGGATCCTCCACGAGCTCTCGGGCTCACCCACGTTTCGCACGCAGCTCGAGAGGCTCTACACGGCCTCGTGCCGGATGCGAGGCGCGCTCGAGGGCGCGGTGGCAGGGAAGAAGTTCGATCCGACGCGGCGGCAGCTCGACGTGCTCGCGATCGTCAAAGAGGTCTTCGACCTGATGAGCGGGTCGTTCGAGGGCGCGCGATCGGGCCTCGCCCGGCTGCGCGACTTCGGCCAGGCGGTGCAGGCGACCGAGGGATATCGATCGATGGCGGATCTCCTCGATTACGACGAGCACCTCGCGACGCTCCGCCTGGACATCCGCGTCGGCGCCGACGGCCGCATCCGAGGCTTCGACGTCGTGACCGTCCGGGAGCGGCAGGAGAACCCGTTCGTGCTGTCGCCGGTGCGGCGCTGGCTCGCGAAGCTCGAGATGTTCTTCCGCGGGTACAGCTTTGGCGACGGAGAGGTCATGGCGAGGCTCGTCGACGCGGTGTTCGAGGGCGTCGAGGATCAGGTCGTCAAGCTGGTCCCGCTCGTCGGAGAGATGGAGGTCTACCTGGGAGCGCTCGGCTTCCGGGATCTCGCCGAAGCGGCGGGGCTCGAGGTCTGCCTGCCGGAGCTCCGGTCCGCCGCGGAGGGCGAGCGCGCGCTCCTCGGCCTCTTCAATCCGCTCCTCGTCGCCGGCGGAGGCAAGGCGGTGCCGTGCGACGTCGTGACCGATCGGGCCGACACGACGCTCCTTGTCACGGGGCCGAACTCGGGCGGAAAGACGCGCCTGCTCCAGTCGGTGGCGCTGACGCAGCTCCTCGCGCAGGCAGGCATGTTCGTGCCGGCGCGCAGGGCGAGCGTCGCCCGCGTCCCGGGGCTCGTGGTGTCGCTCATCCAGGAGACGAAGTTCGATCAGAGCGAGGGGCGGCTCGGCATGGAGCTCCTCCGGATCCGGGCGCTCTTCGAGGAGCTCGGCCCGGGAGCGATGGTGATCCTCGACGAGCTCTGCTCGGGGACGAACCCGTCCGAGGGCGAGGAAATCTTCGAGCTCGTCGTCACGCTGCTCGAGAAGCTCCGCCCGCAGGCGTTCATCACCACGCATTTCCTGACGTTCGCGGCGCGGCTCGAGCGGGAGAAGGCGATAAGGAACCTCCGGTTCGTCCAGGTGGAGCTCGACGCGGCGCAGAAGCCCACGTACCAGTTCGTCGACGGCGTGGCCGCGACCTCGCTCGCGGCCCAGGCCGCGGCTCGGCTCGGCGTGACCCGCGGCGAGCTCGAGGGCCTCATCGATCGCAACATCGATCGCAACCAGCCCGCCTCCCGAGCGCTGTCCGTCGTGGGTCGGGAGAGCTGACGTGGCAACGTTCCTCACGACGGAGCGGATGAACCCCGCGCTCCGCGCGCGCGTGGAGCGGGCCGCCAGCCACCGGGCGCGCGCGCGCCATCACGCGGCTCGCGCCGGGATCAAGGGGACGTTCGCGAGCGACAAGCGGCTCGGGCGCGCGCGGCGGCTCACGCTGCTGGCGGCGGCGGCCATCGTCCTCCTCGCGATCGCGATGTACGTCCAGGATCGCCGCGCCGTCGAGGCCGAGCGGCGCGCCCTGCTGGCCGCGCTCGACGAGCGCCGCGCGGGGTTCCCGGCGGGCCACGAGGGCTTCGTCGAGGCGACGGATCGCTGGATCGGCGAGGCCGCGAGCGACGGGGACCCCGCCGATGTCGTCGACCCTTCGCTCCGCGCTCCAGGGGCCCTCGACGCCCTGCTCCGCCGGCCCGCGGTGTACGTGCGCGCTCCTCGCGCCGAGCTGCGCGACGCTCGCAGGCTCGACGACGCCGCGCGCGGATCCGACAAGGATGCGTTCCTCCTGTGCCTCCTGAAGCCTCCGCCCTCGCCCTCGGAGCGCGATCTGCTCACGAAGGTGCGAGGCGTGTATTTCGGCGGGACAAGGGTCGACGAGGAGACAGCGAACGTCCGCCGGCTCGCCGAGGCGCGGCTCGGCCTCGCGGTGCTCGGCCCCGCGTTCGAGGGCTCGGTGCGCGCGGCCCGCGACGTCGCGGCGGTGAAGAGGCACCGCAAGGAGCTGGATCAATCCCCGATCGAGCTGGCGAGGAAGGCGGCCGGCGCGGAGTTGCTGATCATCGTGGCCGACAGCCCGGCCGAGCTCAAAACGTCCGCGAGCTCGGCGCGCGTCTCGCTCGTGGATCTCGCGGCGAAGAAGGTCCTCCTGCGCGTGGGCCGGCGGGTCGACGAGCAAGGGCTCTCGCCGATGGGCGTGCTCCATCGCGAGCAGATCGAGGGCTGCGGCCTCGCCTTCGCGGTGCGGCGCAGCGTCGAGGAGTGAGCGCTTCGATCCTCGGAGCGCGAGGCGGTCACCGAGCTCCGGCCCGCTCACCGCCTGCAAAGTTAGCGGTACACGTCGAGGCGACCACGATCTCGGTCGCTCACTGCGGGGTCGTCGGCTCGAGGTCCGCCGCGCTCAGCGCCCCATGCGGCTTCGGCGAGGAAAAGCTCATCCGCTCACGAAACGATCTCCCGGCGCCGCAAGCGGCGCTACGCCGTGGTTCGAGTTGGCACCGGTAGGCTGTACGATGACCCCTCGATGACCCTGGAGGAAGCGCTTCGAAGGTTGGCCCCGTTCGCGGAGCCGCAAGGATTCGACATCGAACGCTTGCGACAGAGCCTCGCTTCCGACCCGTCGAGCGCGCGGGTGACCCAAGTCTTGCGCGAAGCCCTCGAAGCAGGTGAGGTCACGCCGTCCGCTTGGCAGAGCACGACGGGTTCCCCCACCCCCGACGACTTCAGCCCGGCATTCGGTCGACTGTGGGATGAGCTTTGCCGGGTAGACCTTGCCGACTGGGCCCACGGATTCCCCGAATGTTGGAGCCAAGCAGCGCTTCGACTTTGGGCGTACACGAACGGGTGGCTCATCAGCAGCGAGGACGAAGATCTGGCGCTCATGACCGAAGACTTCGTTCCGGGGTTGCTCGAGGTCGCCCGAGAGCCCGCTTGCCCGAAGCGAGAGTACGTCCTCGGGCTCGTCCGTTGCTGGGCGCGCAACACCGCCGCCACGGCCGCAGGTCGCGACGCTTTTCCGGACGTGGTCACGCGGCTCGCCGGGTACGAATCGCTTGCACGACGAGCCAACGATCCCGAACTGGCAGACTACCTTCGGAGGCTTGGCTCTTATGGAGTTCCTGGACCCGTCGATCGCGAAGGGGCGCACCAGCGCGGACGCGACCTGACTCGGAGCTACGAACCCAAGCCAGAAGAGGTCACGGTAGAGCGCGACGGCGCCTGTTGGCGGGTGGAACTGCCCGAGCGACCGAAGATCCTCCGCATTGCGTTCTCCGACGGTCGCATCTCGTGAGACGCGCTTCGGTGGACATCGTGGACCTGCAGCGCCGGCAGCTCCTCGAGCTCACCCGACCGAGCGCTCGCAGAGGAGCGCGTCGCGATACAACAGGACGGCTTGGTGCGGCCGTCGCTCAAGCGCGCCTTCGCCGACGGGACGCGGGCAGGTTGCTGATGCAAATAGAGGGTCAGCAGAGCGCCGAGCCCCTCGCACGCCGGCCGCGCGCGGCGCCTCCCCCCCGGGCGCGGCCTCGCGCTCAGCGCGCGCACATCTCCATCAGCATCGCCTCCAGCACCGCCTGCGCCGGGCGGCGGCTGCTCTTCAGCGCGAGATCCGTCTCCGCGAGCACGCGCATCCAGCCGGCGAGCGCGCCCTTCGGGAGCTGGCGGACCGACTGCGCCACGTCGTTCGCCTTGAAGGGGGCCACGCCCGCGCGCTGGGCGGCCTCGGCCTGGCTCGCGCCCCCGGCGAGCGCCGACTCGAACTTCACCATCTGCCGCACCGACCAGGAGACCGCCCCGAGCAGCCGCAGCCCGCCGTCGCGCGGATCGTAGGCGTCGGCGAGCGCCGCGAGCGCGCGGTCGAGGCGCCGCTTCCCGAGCGCGTCGATCAGCTCCCAGACGGTGCTCTGCCGCACGCGGATGACCACCTGGGCGATCGCGTCCTCGGTGATCGGCTGCTTCGGCCCGACGTACAGCGAGAGCCGCTCGAGCGCGTCGACCACGTAGCCGAGCTCGGGCCCGGCGAGCTCGGCGAGCTGATCGGCCACGTCGGGCGCGATCGGGTTGCCCTTCTCGCGGGCGACGGTCGCGATGAAGCCGGGCAAGGCGCGGCGGTTCAGGGGCTCGCACCCGACGAGGAAATCGCCCTTCTTGGCGGCGGTCACGAGGCGGCGCTGGCCGTGGAGCTTCGTCGCGACGAGCACGAGGACGGCGCTCGGCGACGGCGCCTTGGTGTACTCCGCGAGCGCGTCGAGCGGGCTCAGCTGCTTCGACACGCCCCGTTTACCGCCCGCGCCGCTCGCGCCGCGGTCGTCGTCCCCCTCGCCGTCGTCGCCCTCGTCCTTCTTCTCCCAGCGATCGACGCCGCGGACGAGCACGAAGCGGCGCGGGCCCATCATCGGGAGCATGCGGGCGGCGCCGAGGATCGACTCGATAGGCGCGTCGCCCGCGGTGAACTTGTCCTCGTTGAAGCCGGCGATGCCCCCCTTGGCCGCCGCTTCCCGGATCGCGCTCACCACGCGATCGACGAGCCAGCGCTCCTCCCCCAGCACGAGGTAGACGGGGCGGAGGGCGCCGGTGGCCGCTTCCTTCAAGGCTTGGTCGGGCGTCACCGCTCCGGCATCGGGCGTTCAGGCAGGTGCGTCAAGGGCGCCGCGCTCGCCCCCGGCGCCGGCGAGCCCGCGAGCCCGGCCCTCCCCTCGATCACGGCAGCGAGAACGGGACGTCGACGCGCACGTTCGCCCCTGGCGGCGCGACGGCGACCGGCGGGAGCGCGTCGACCAGGCAGGCCGTGACCTCGGGGCGCGACGCCTCGCGATCCTCGATGATGCCGCGCGCGAGCTGCCGGCCCTGCGCGTCGAACGTGAGATTGAAGACGTACTTCACCCCGCGCGGCGCCGGCTGCGCCGCGACCGCCGGCTTGTAGCAGCGCTCGATCAGGGCCGGCCGGTGCGCCTCGAGCGCCCGCGCGGCCTGCGTCGCGACCTCGTCGCGCGGCACGCTCGGCGCGGGCCGCGGCGCCGGCGCGGGCGCCTGGAGCGGGCGCGCCGGCGCGCCCGCTCCAGGCGCCCGAGCCGCCGACCCCGCGGCGGACGCCGCATCGGCAGGCGGCGAGGGCGCTCCCCCGGCGGGGCGCGGGTCCGTGGGGACGCCGGCTGGGCCGTGGCGAAGGCCGAGGTAGACCGCGGCGGCGATCATGGCGCTGCCGAGGAGGATCGCGGTGGGGGTCGAGAGCTGCCTGCCCATGCCTTGGCATTCCCAGTTTGACAGGATCCCCCCCGACCACTCTAGATCCGCGCCGTGTGGTCCGTCCTGCTCGTATTCGCCGTGACGTACATGCTCATCGCGGCGCGGCGCCTGTCGATCCTGCCCATCGGACGCCCGGCCGGCGCGCTCGCGGGCGCGTGCGCCATGGTCTTCCTGAGCGCGATCCACCCGGGCGCCGGCCTGGACCCGCGCGAGGCGTTCTCGGCGGTCGAGCCGAACACCATCGGCCTCCTGCTCGGCATGATGCTGCTCGCGGCGTCGCTCGACGCCGCGGGGGTGTTCGAGCGCGCCGCCGCGTGGGTCGCGCAGCGGGACCTGTCGCCGGTCCGCCTGCTCTACCTCGTCACGGTGGGCTCCGGGCTCGCCTCCGCGGTGCTGCTGAACGACTCGGTCTGCGTGATGCTTGCGCCGCTCGTCGACCGGACCGCCCGGCGCGCGGGGCTCGAGCGGGCGCCGTACCTCCTCGCGCTCGCGATGGGCGCCAACGCCGGCAGCGCGCTCACGCTCGCCGGCAACCCGCAGAACATGCTCGTGGGCCACCTCTCCGGCATCTCGTACCGCACGTACCTGCTGGAGGCGGGCCCCGCCGCGCTGATCGGGCTCGCCGTCACGGCCGTGACGCTGCACCTGCTGCTCCGGCGCCGCATCTCGGTGCGGACGCCCGCGCCCGAGCCCGCGCCCGAGCCCGCGCCGACGGGAGGCGCCCGGCCGAGCGCCCTGGCGCCGCTCGCCTGCATCGTGGTCGTGTCGGCGCTGTTCGTGCTCGGCGCGAACCTGGCGTGGACGGCGATTGGCGGCGCGACCGCGGTCATCCTGCTTCACCGGCGCGACGCGAACGTCCTGTTCGAGCGGGTGTCGTGGACCGTGCTCGTCTTCTTCGGGGCCCTCTTCATCGTCGTGGCGGGCCTCCAGAAGACCGGCATGCCCGAGCAGGCGCTGCGCGCGGCCAGCCCCTTCCTCCCCGCCGGGCCGACGATGGGCCTGCTCGGGCTGAGCATCGCGATGCTCGTCGGGTGCCAGATCGTCTCGAACGTCCCCTTCATCCTCCTGGCGGACTCGTACATCCGCAGCCAGCCCGATCCGCACCTCGCGTGGATCACGACGGCGCTGGTGTCCACGCTCGCGGGCAACCTCACGCTGCTGGGCTCGGTGGCCAACATCATCGTGGTGGAGACGGTGGGCGCCGAGCGCGAGATCGGCTTCCGCGCTTACGCCAGGGTGGGTGTCCCGGTGACGCTCGCCTCGACCGCCGCGGCGCTGGCCTGGCTCCTCCTCGTACGCTGAGCCGCGCCGCCACGGCGCGACCTCGCCACGCCGCCACGCAGAGCAGGCGCCGCGCCGATCACAGCGGCGCCTGCTCGCGCAGGCGCAGGCGGCGATGCCGCACCCCAGCGCGCGCGAAAGGGCGCCGCCCCGGCGGCCTGCGCCGCACGTCGAGCCACGCGTGGATCACCGTGATCCCGACGGCCGCACAGAACACAGGCCCCATGGCGAGCATCACCAGGAGCCGCAAGGCTTGCCGGATCGCACGCTTGTTCATGTGGCCCAGCGTACACCATCCCCGGTGGGCCCAGCAGCGATTGAATTGAAAAACTTCAACTGTGCTGCTGGAAAGACCCCTTATCAGGCTTCAACGCGGAAAAATCTTGTATCGCTGGATCGCGCTCGTTTACAGCTGGGGGTGGCCGACCTCGACCCTCTGTCGGCCTCTGCCGCGCGGCGAGCGGTCCGCGCCCGCGCGGCAGGGACGCCCCTGGAGGCGCGCCTGTGCGGCCGATCTCCTTCGCAGCGGCGAGCGAACCGCGGTCACCCATCTCCTGGAGAAGCCTGAATGGCGCACCAACTATCCAAACGAGTCGCCCTGGTCACCGGCGCTTCCCGCGGCCTCGGGGCGGCCATCGCCCGCAAGCTCGCGGCCTCGGGCGCGCGGGTGGCGGTCAACTACTTCGGCAGCGGCGAGCAGGCGGCGCGCGTGGTCGAGGACATCCGCCAGGGCGGCGGCGAGGCTGAGGCGTTCCGGGCCGACGTGCGCGACGAGCAGGACGTCGCCCGCCTCGTGGGCGAGGTGCAGGCCCGCCTCGGCCCCATCGAGGTGCTCGTGCTCAACGCGACGGGCCCGCAGCCGTTCGTCAAGCTGGAGGACCTGACCTGGAAGCACTGCCTCGACCAGCTCGAGTTCTTCGTGAAGAGCCCGGTCCTCCTCGCGAAGGCGGTGGTCCCGGGGATGAAGGAGCGCCGGTCGGGGCGGATCATCAACGTCGGGTCCGAGGTCTTCGAGCAGGGCGTCCCCGAGTTCTCCAGCTACGTCTCGGCGAAGGGCGCGCAGCTCGGCCTCACGCGCTCGTGGGCGATGGAGCTCGGTCCGCACGGGATCACCGTCAACCAGGTGTCCCCCGGCTGGGTCGTCGTCGAGCGCCACATCCAGGAGGGCGCGAGCGCCGAGGCCATCGAGGCCTACCGGGCGAGCAACCCGCTCCGGCGCATGGGCACGCCGGACGACATCGGCGAGGCCGTCGCCTTCCTCGCGTCCGACGCCGCCGAGTTCATCACGGGCCAGAAGCTGTCCGTGAACGGCGGCAGGACCCTGGCCTGAGCTGCTCCTGGAGACCGAGACGAGGCTCCTGCTGATCTCAGACCTCCCTGCTGCACGCCGCCTCGGCAGCGAACGGCAGCGTGAAGCGGAACGTCGTCGTCGCGCCGGGGGAGCTCTCGACGGAGATCGTCCCTCCGTGGGCCTCGACCAGACCCTTCGTGATGTAGAGCCCGAGGCCGACCCCACGCACGCGGCGCGCCTCGCCCTCGGGCGTGCGCGTGAAGCGCTTGAATAAAAGCGGCAGCGACGCCGGCGGGATGCCGGGCCCCCAATTTTTCACCTCGATCTGCGCCGCCCCCCCGGAGGCCCGGACGGCGACGACGATCTCTCGCCCGCGCTCCCCGTATTTCGCGGCGTTCGAGAGCAGGTTCGTGACGATCTGCTCGAGGCGGCCCGCGTCCGCCCACACGGGCAGAAGCTCGTCCTTGATCTCCACGCGCACGGTGTGGCCAGCCGTCATGCCGGCCGCCTTCTCGACGATCTCCACGAGCTGCGCGCGCAGAGCCACGGCGCGAGGCTCAAGCTTGAGCGCCTGCACCTCGATGCGCGTCGCGTCCAGGAGATCCTCGGCCATCCGGCTCATGCGGTCGACGGACACGGCGATCCTCGCGAGTTGCTTCTCGCTGTCGGGGGGCACCTCACCGCCCAGCCGGACGCGCAGCAGCTCGCTCGCCGTCGCGATGCTCTGGATGGGCTGGCGGAGGTCGTGCGCGATCACGCCGGTCCACTCCTCACGCTGCCGCTGCATCTCCTTGAGCGACGTGATGTCCTGGAAGACGGCGACGACGCCATGGATCTCGCCGTCGTCCGACCGCACCGGTGCAGCGTTGACGAGCCCCGGGACGAGCGCGCCGTCCGCGCGCCGGAACAGCACCTCGACGCTCGTCACGATCTCCCCGCGGCGCAGGGCCCGGATGATCGGTAGCTCGTCCCACGGCACCGGCTCGCCCGACGGACTCCGCACGTCGAAGCGCGCCCGGCGGCCACGGGGGTCGAGCACCTCGGCCGACTCACAGAGGTAGTCGGCCGCGACCCGGTTGAGCATGGTGAGCTGCGCGTCGGCGTCGATCAGCATCACCGCCTCGGGCATCTGCTCGATGACGGCCTGGAGCCGCCGCCGCTCTCTCGCCTCGGCGTTCCGGTGGCGCTGCTCCGCTTCATGAGCGCTCGCGAGCTCGGCCTCCATCGCCTTGCGCCGCGCGATGTCACGGCAAATCCTCGAGAAGCCGACGAGCCGGCCCGCCTCATCGAAAATCGAGGAAATCGTCATTTCGAGCTCGAGCCTCCTCCCGCCCTTGGCCCGGCCCACCGTCTCGAAATGCTCGCCGCGCTCGCCACGACGGAGGCGCGTGACGCTCTCCTCCGCCTCGCCAGCGCGCTCGGGGGGAGAGAGCATCGCCACAGGCCGCCCGATCACCTCCTCGGCGGCATATCCATAGAGGCGCTCCGCGGCCGGGTTCCAGCTCTGGATGATCCCGTCAGGGTCGCCGCCGATGATGGCGTCGTCCGAGGAGTGGGTGAGCGTCGCGAGGAACGCGCGCGCCGCCTCTGCCCGACACCGCGCCTCGTCGAGCAGGTTCAGGCGCACCGCGCTCATCCAGACCACGATCCCGAGGAGCAGCGTCGTGACGACCGAGACGAGCGAGAACGCCGCCGCCAGCGTGTATGCACCCGTCGCCATGCCCGCCAGGAAGAGACGGCCGAGGACGAGGGGGAGCGCGAGCACGCACGGCAGCAGGCGCCGCAGCAGGATGCTGCCCGGCGCGCTCGACCTGAGCGTGGCCATCGCCCCGTGATCGGGCCGCGCCGCGAGGATCCCGGCGCACAGCGCGAGCAGGGCGATCCCCCCGTGGAGCGGCATGCCCGTGAACGGAACCAGGAGCAGCAGCCCGTAAAAATAGCCGTCGCCGAACACGTACGCGGTCAGCGCGCTCAGCACGAGGGCCGCGGCCGGCAGCACGAGCAGCTCCGCGATCGGCCGGCCACGTCGCGTATCCGTGCGGAGCATCAAGAGCCCCGCGCCGATCAGGATGAAACAGAGAAGGGTGTTCGGCGGGGGCCTCCCGGGAAACGGGACCGGGAAATCGACGGTGTTCGGGAAGAGCAGCGTGTCGATGCCGAGATCCCAGCCGAAGGCATACTCCGCGAGGACGCCGACGCCGAACGCGACGACGGCGGCGGCGCAGAGCCGCCCGAACCGGCGCAGCAGCGCCGGACGCCCCTCCCCGCCCAGGATCCAGAGCGCGGCGCCGGAGAGGATGAAGGCGACCGCGGCATTCGGCACCATGCTCGGCAGACCATCCCCGACCGAGACAAGCGGGGTCACGCCCATCGACCACCCCAGCAGAGCCGCGGAGCCGATCCCGATCGCGCAGGCGGCTGTCACGGCCACGCCGCGCGGCGCACCATGCCAGGGCTCCGCCGCCCAGCGGTACTTCATCAGATCCTCCTATCACAGCGTTGCGCGGAGTCCGATGGTTCGCCTCGGATGACGCTGCCCCTGGCGAACCCATGACTCAGGTTGAGCTCGTCTGCCCGGGCGCGTACCGGGGACGCACATCCCGGATGGTGATGCAGGGCTCGGACCGAGGGCCACGCGCGGCGGCGGACGCTGCGCGAGTCCGGCGAGCGGTCCCCCGGCGCGCTCAGGCTTTGCGTCCGACCCTGGCCGGACTTCGGGCGGGCGGAACTAGAGAAGCCCGCGGTGGGCCAAGGAGAGGAGGTCCATCGACGTCGCGACGACGATGTGGATGGCGCACCCGCCCCAGATGGAGTCGCTCTTCAGGCTCACCGTGCCGAGGATGAACCCGGCGAGCACCGAGCCGAGCGCCTCGGGCAACGGCTTGCCGAAATGGATCATCGCGTAAGGCACCATCATGGCGAAGATCGAGGAGTAGCCGAGCGCGCGGCGGATCCCGTGGAGGAAGAAGCCGCGGTAGAAGAACTCGAGCGCCATGAACTGGGCGGCGTAGAGGGCTTCCCACGCCCAGAGCCAGGGCCACAGGCCCTCGCCCAGCGCGAGCTTGTAATAGGGATACTTCGCCTGGAAGGCCGGCGAGAGCGACGCGGCGAAGAGGAACGGCGCCATGACGGCGAAGAGGAAGCCATAGACGGGCAGGTGCCGCGCCGTCCCGCGGACGCGCAGGCCGAAGCTCCGGATCGGCGCCCGCAGCACGACCGCCTCGTGGGCGAGGTGCAGGCCCGCCTCGGCCCCATCGAGGTGCTCGTGCTCAACGCGACGGGCCCGCAGCCGTTCGTCAAGCTGGAGGACCTGACCTGGAAGCACTGCCTCGACCAGCTCGAGTTCTTCGTGAAGAGCCCGGTCCTCCTCGCGAAGGCGGTGGTCCCGGGGATGAAGGAGCGCCGGTCGGGGCGGATCATCAACATCGGGTCCGAGGTCTTCGAGCAGGGCGTCCCCGAGTTCTCCAGCTACGTCTCGGCGAAGGGCGCGCAGCTCGGCCTCACGCGCTCGTGGGCGATGGAGCTCGGTCCGCACGGGATCACCGTCAACCAGGTGTCCCCCGGCTGGGTCGTCGTCGAGCGCCACATCCAGGAGGGCGCGAGCGCCGAGGCCATCGAGGCCTACCGGGCGAGCAACCCGCTCCGGCGCATGGGCACGCCGGACGACATCGGCGAGGCCGTCGCCTTCCTCGCGTCCGACGCCGCCGAGTTCATCACGGGCCAGAAGCTGTCCGTGAACGGCGGCAGGACCCTGGCCTGACCGCCTCCAGGGAGGGAGAGCAGGACCCGCGCGTCCCCTGTCTCGTGGATCGGGTCAGCGATCCCGGCGGCCCGCTCCGCCGCGCCACCACCGCGCCTTCACGACGAGCACCCCGTAGACGACCAGGAGCGGACCCACCGCGAGGTGCGAGAGCAGCGCGAGCACCAGAAGCACGCCGTTGACGCCGTCGTCCGGGCTCTTGGCGCGATCGCGCAGCCCTCCCATGATCTCGATCACGCCGGTGGCCAGGTTGAAATACGTGAGCCCCGTCACGATCAGCGCGAGGGGCAGGAGCGTCGCGGTGATCACCGCGGGCCAGCGCAACCCCACGCCGCGCGAGAGGTAGTGAACGAGCAGCGCGACGCGCCAGCCAGCGACGACCGAAAGAAACCCGAGGTTGATCTGGATTGCCACGGGCATGGCGGTGAAGCGCTCGACCGGGATCGCATAGAGCGCCGCCGGGGGCGCCGTCATCGTGATGACGGTCAGGAGCTTCGCGTAGGAGAGCCGCTGCTCGTCCGGGCGCCTGAGCGGCGCCACGACGATCCAGAGAAACGCGCTCAGGAGGATGGCATAGACGACCGAGCCAAGGCCCGTCTTGCGCCAGGCGCTGGCGACCGGATCGTCCCAGTACCGCCCGACGCCGACGAGCCAGGTGCAGGCCAGGCCGAGCGCGAGGTGCCGCCCGTCGAGGCGCGCGAGGTCGTCGCGCGAGAGCCGGAAGGTGAGCAGCCGCCCCGCGGCGCGGGCGAACGACGGTCGATCACGATCGTGCATGCCGTCCCCTGCGGGCGCGTGTGGCGCGGCGAAACCGGCTGCGCCGGCGCGCGGTCTCCCCCGGACTGTAGAGCTCGCTCATCAGCCAGCGGAACCCTTGCTCGAGCGCCTCCACGCTCATGCGCGCTGGCCTGAAGGTCACGTCGAACAGCGTGCACGCGTCCCAGAACACGGGGCGGAGCAGCCGCCCCTGCACCTCGAGCGCGCGGTGGAGCGCGGTGCCCGGGAACGGCGTGAGCACCGTGATCTGCACCTCGGCGAGATCGCACTCCCGGGCGAACGCGAGCGTGCGCTCGAAGACGCCGTCATCGTCCTCGTCGAAGCCGAGCACGAAGCAGCCGTTCACCGGGATCCCACGCTCCTGGATGCGGCCGACCGAGTCGACGTAGCGGGCCCGCTCCGCGGCCTTGAACCCCCGCGGCTCCGCGGCCCGGAGCGCGGTCGGATTGACCGACTCGAGGCCGATGAGCAGCTCGGCGCAGTTGGACTCGGCGAGCAGATCGAGGAGCTCTGGATCGTCGGCGACCGAGATGTCCGTCTCGGTGAACCACGCGATCGGGCGCGTTCGCCGCGCGTTGTACTCGACGAAGAGCCGCGCGAGCTCCCGCGCCCAGGGCTTCTGCACGAACGTGTTGTCGTCCGCGAGCTCGATGAACGGCTGCGGCCACACCTCGATGATGGCGTCGAGTTCGCGGCGGATGAGCGGGACAGGTTTGCGCTTGTAGGGGCTGATGAGCCGCGAGGCGGCGCAGAAAGTGCAGGCGAGCGGGCAGCCGCGCGTGGCCTGGAGCGTGAACCGATTGTACCGAGCGACGTCGAGCAGGTCATAACGCGGCACCCGCGCGCCCTCGATCTGAAACGCGGGCCACGCGCCGCTCCGGGCGCTGTACAGCGGGCGCAGCCGGCCCTCGTCGAGCTCCTGGAGCAGCGCCGGCCAGAGCAGCTCCCCCTCGCCCTGGACGACCGAATCGGCGTGCTGCGCCGCCTCGTCGGGGAGCGCGGAGGCGTGCAGGCCGCCGAGGACCACGGTGACGCCCTCGGCGCGCAGCCGGTCGGCGAGCGCGTAGGCGTCGAGCGCGCGCGCCGCGAGCGACGAGATGGCGACGATATCGTACCGGCCGTCCACGATGCGCGCGACGTCCGCGTCGGCGATGGCGTCGAGCTCGCCGTACTCCACCTCCCAGCCCTCGGGCGTGTGCGCGGCGATCGTGAGCAGCCCCAGGCTCGGCAGCGACGCGATGACCTCGCTGCGCTCGACGAAGCCCGGCAGCGTCAGCCCCAGGCGCGCGAGCTCCTCGTCCTTGACCCGGACGCCGCTCATCGCGAGCAGAAGCGCGCGTCGCGACCTTCGCCCCATCGTCGTCGCAGGAGGCATATCGTGGTCCTTCCCGGCGGGAAATGAATGAGGCAGCGGCCGCGCGTCGTCATAGACGCCCTTGATGCCACAGGGAGAGCAGGTCCATCGACGTCGCGACGACGATGTGGATGGCGCAGCCGCCCCAGATGGAGTCGCTCTTCAGGCTCACCGTGCCGAGGATGAACCCGGCGAGCACCGAGCCGAGCGCCTCGGGCAGCGGCTTGCCGAAATGGATCATCGCGTAAGGCACCATCATGGCGAAGATCGAGGAATAGCCGAGCGCGCGGCGGATCCCGTGGAGGAAGAAGCCGCGGTAGAAGAACTCGAGCGCAACGAACTGCGCGGCATAGAGCGCCTCCCACGCCCAGAGCCAGGGCCACAGGCCCTCGCCCGGCGCGAGCTTGTAATAGGGATACTTCGCCTGGAAGGCCGGCGAGAGCGACGCGCCGAAGAGGAACGGCGCCATGACGGCGAAGAGGAAGCCATAGACGGGCAGGTGCCGCGCCGTCCCGCGGACGCGCAGGCCGAAGCTCCGGATCGGCGCCCGCAGCACGAGCTTCGCGACGACGAGGGTCGGTATCAGATAACCGACGAGGCGGCCGAGCGCCCAGACGATACGCTGGTGAAAGCGGCGATCCGGCGACGTGTTCAGCGCCTCGTGGAGCCTCGCCGCGGCGCCGTCGAGGCCCACGGCGCGCAGGCCGTCGACCATCCAGCGGGTGTCGTTCTCGTTGCCAGCGAACCGGACGAAGATGAGCACCCCGATGACGGTAAGGAACACACACACCATCCGGCGGGTGACCTCGCCCGCGGGCGTGGTGGCCCGGTGGTGCGCCGCCTCGGCGTCGAGCCGGTCGCGCAGGTCGATGACGTACTCCTGCCAGATCCGGCGGAAAAAGCGTCCGATCACGCGCCGTGCTTATCACCGCCGGCGCCCCCGGCACAACCGTGGGGCAGGCGCCTCTACTGCTGGGTCGTGGGATTGACGATGATCTCGACGCGCCGGTTGTTGGCCCGGCCCTCGGTGCTCGTGTTCTCCGCCACGGGGCGGTCCGGCCCGTGGCCGACGGTCGCGATCTTGTCCCCGGGCAGCCCCGCCGTGATGAGGTGGGCCTTCACGGCGTCGGCGCGCTCCAGCGAGAGCTTGCGGTTCGCCTGGGCGGAGCCGGTCGAGTCGGTGTGCCCCTCGATCCTGATGGGCGGCGACCCCTGGTCCTTCAGCGTGGCCGCGACCTGGCTGAGCTTCTCCTTGGCGATCGGCAGGAGCTCGGACTTGCCCGAGGCGAAGAGCACCGCGCCGGAGAGCGTGATGACCACGCCGCGCTTCTCCTCCTTCACCGCGGCGATCTCCTTGAGGCTCGCGAGCGCCGCGTTCGCGACGCGCTCGGCCTCCCGCCGCGCCGCCTCGGCCTCCTGGCGGGCCTTCTCGGCCGCGGTGCGCGCGCTCTCGGCCTGCAGCCGCGCGCTCTCGGCCTGCTGCTGCGCGGTCTCGGCCTGGGCGCGCGCGTGCCGCTCCCGCTCGATCTGCTGCTGACCGCTGTGCAGCGCCTCCCTCGCGCTGGCGAGCTGCTGCTGCGAGAGGTCCTTGAAGGCGTCCTCGGCCGCGGCCTTGTCGCGCTGCGCCTGCAGCAGCGCCGCCGCCGCCTCGGCCTCCTGGGCCTTGCGGTCGGCGATGTACGCGAGATCGCGCGTCTGCGGGGCCTCGGCGTCCTCGCCGAACGCCCCCTCGGCGCGGGAGAGCGCCTGCTTCGCCGTGTCGAGCTGGGCGGGCGCGAGGCGCGAGGCGGCGCCTTCCGCCGCGCGCCTGTAGCTCGCGCGGGCGTCGACGAGCTCCTTCGGCGGGACCGCCGCGCCGCACCCCGACGCCGCGTAGAGCGCGGCGCACAGGGCGAGAGACCGGGCAGGCCAGGACGGGTTCTTCACCAGAGATGCCATCACCATCACCTCTCGCTTCACTTGACCCCCGCCTGCTTCATTTTCTCGACCTGCTTCAGCGCCTCCTGCGCCTCGGCCTGCGTGGAGCGCGCCTTCGCGAGCGCCAGCGCGAGCTCGGCGTCGGCCTCGGCGCGCTGGAGGAGGCGCGTGGCAGACTCGTTGTCCTCGGCCTGCATCTGCTGCTTGGCCTTCTCGAGCTGCTCGCGCGCGAGCTTCAGGTGGAGGGTGGCCTGCGGGTCGGACCCGGCGCCCATCTCGTCGGCCGCGCGGATGGCGGCCTGGGACGAGGCGAGCTGGTCGTTCGGCGGAGGCACGGTGCCGCCGCACGCAGCGAGCGCAAGACCGAGCACTGCAGCGAGCACCGCGGCCGGGCTCGCGAGGCGGCGTAGGGGTGGCTTGTTGTTCGGGCTTCGGTTCACCCGGCCGTTGTACAACACCCGAGGTCTCCGAGAAATCAGGAAACCCCTGCCGTTGCGAGCGATCTCGGCCGTCTGCCTCGGTCCGCCGCGCCAGGACAGGCGCTACTCGACGCGCATCGAGCTCGCGCGGACGATGCGGATCCGCGCGTCACGCGCGTCGGGCTGGTTGACCGCGCGCGCGAACTCGGGCGCGGCGGGGGACGCCACCTCGACGACGGACGCGGTGGAGCCGATGCGGATCGCGCCGATCTGCTGGCTCGACACGCCGCCGCGGCGGCACACGAGGGCGAGCAGACGCCGGGGGTCGGCGCCGTGGCGCTCCCCCCAGTTGACCTGGAAGGGCACGAAGGGGAGGCGCGGGGGCTGCTCCCCGTTGCCTTGACGAGCGGCGGGGCGAGCGCGCGACGGCGCCTCGGACCAGGACGGCGTGGAGGGCCGGGCGCGCGACGGCGCCCCGGACCAGGGCGGCGCGGAGGACCGGGCGCGCGACGGCGCCCCGGACCAGGGCGGCGCCGGCGGCCGGGCGCGCGACGGAGGCGGCTCGGAGCGGGGCGGCGCGACGGCGGTGACGGGCTGCGGAGCGCAGGGGCCGGTGTGCTTCGCCCGCACGAGGAGGGCCGCGACGAGCTCGGTCGCGTCCATGTCCGCGAGCAGGCGGGCGGCGAGCTGCCTGTGCCGCGCCTCGGGCGCGGGGCCGGACGCCTCGCGCGGGCCGCGCACGTTCGCGTCGACCGCGGCCGCGCCAACCGCGACGGCATCGCCCGCGACCGCGTCGTCCGCAGCCGCGCCCTCCCGGCGCGCCGCGGCGAGCTCGGCGGCGAGCCGCTCGTCGGCGGCGCGGAGCACGTCGTCCGGCGACGGCGCCGGCCGGAACGTGGCCTCGACGCGCGCGCGCCGGAGCAGCCTCAGCGCGTGCTCTCGCGCGAACGGCGCGACGAGCAGCACGCTCGTCCCCTTGCGGCCCGCCCGGCCGGTGCGGCCGCTCCGGTGCGTGAAGATCTCCGGATCGCCCGGGGGATCGGCGTGGATGACGCGCCCGACCTCGGGGACGTCGATGCCGCGCGCGGCCACGTCGGTCGCGACGAGGGTCGTGACGGCGCCCGAGCGAAACGCGTCGAGCGTACGGGTCCGCTCGCGCTGCTCGAGGTCGCCGCTCAGGGCGCGCGCGGGCAGGCCGAGCGCGGTGAGCTTGTCGGCGAGCTCGGCGGCGCCCTCGCGGGTGCGCACGAAGACGAGCGTGCGCTCGCCGGGCGCGAGGAGCAGCAGGTTCACGACCGCCGCGTCGCGCTCCGCCGGCAGCACGAGGTGGGCGACGTGGGCGATGTCGCCGTTCGCGGCGCCTGGGCGCGTGCCCTCGACGCTCACCGCGTCGCGCTGGAAGCGATCGGCGAGCGCGCGGACCTCGCGGGAGAAGGTGGCCGACACGAGGTGGGTCTGGCGCTCCTCGGGCATCTTGCCGACGATCGCCTCGAGGTCGTCGCGGAAGCCGAGGTCGAGCATCTGGTCCGCCTCGTCGAGCACGAGGGCGAGGACGCCGCGCGGGTCGAGGGTCCCGCGGTCCAGGTGATCGAGCAGGCGGCCGGGCGTCCCGGCGATGACCAGGGGGTCGCGCCGCAACGAGCGCGCCTCTGCGCCGAAGCTCGTGCCGCCGGTGACGCACGCGACGCGCGCGCCGAGGGGCGAGAGAAGCCAGCTGAGCTCGCCGGCGATCTGCGCGGCGAGCTCGCGCGTCGGCGCGATGATCACCGCGGCCGGAGCCGCCGCAGTCCGGGGCGCGCCGTCGGGCGCGGCCGCGGCGGCGCGGTCGGCGAGGGCGCGCTCGAGGCGGGGGGCGAGCGCGAGGCCGATGGCCACGGTCTTTCCGGAGCCGGTCTGCGACGAGACACGAAGGTCCCGCCCGGCGAGCTCAGGGGCGAGGACAGCCTGTTGGACGGAGGTGAGGGAGGTGAAGCCGCGGCGGGCGAGGGCGCCCGCGAGCGGCGCGGGCAAGGCGTCGAGCGATGAGTCTGGATTCATGAAAGCCGCGCAACCTAGCAGAAGCTGGACGGTTGTCGCGGCCAATCGCTCATCCGGCGTGGCGCGGCGCGGCCGCGCGGCGCTCGGGGCGGCGGGAGAACTCCCCCCGCCCTGCCGGGATGATGGAACCGCCAAGGCGCCAGAAGACGCCAATATTATTGAGATTTTCTTGGCGTCCTTGGCGTCCTTGGCGGCTCAAAAGCCCCCACCCTCAGTCAACGTGCCCCACCACCGCGTTCCGGATCACTGGGCGCTCGCCTTGGCCTTCTCGTCCAGCCAGGCCACGGTCCACGCGAGCGGGCTGTTCCAGTTGATCGTGATCTCGTTCGCCGACCACGCCTCGATGTGGTCGATGTAGCACTTCTGCGGGACGCACTTCGCGCGGTCCTCCGTCGCGTCGAGCGCCTCTTTCGCCACCGGATCCTCCAGCCCGGAGTTCGGCCCACCGGAGACCGCGCCGGGCGGAGCGGACGGGAACGACGCGTCCAGCTGGTGCGCCCAGAAGCGATGATGCGGGTTCTCGAGCGGGTTCTCGCCGTAGCCGGAGACATAGGACTTGTCCATCGGGTTGCGCCCGAGGAGGTAATCCGCGCCCGACGCCACGCCGTCGAAGTACTTTTGCGCGCCGGTGAAGTCGTGGGCCAGCGCCAGGACCAGCATGTTGTTGAGCACGAAGGAGTTGGAGCCCCAGGGATACCCTCTCTCGTTCGCCTTGAAGGGCACCCGGTACCCCTCCGCCCCGATGACCTCGAGGTACTTGTCGGCGATGGCGATCAGCTTGGTCCGGGCCGCCTCACGCTCCGCCGCGGCGTGCTGAGCCTCGACCACGGCGAGCGAGATCGCGCCCAGCCCGTCAACCTGCCCCCACGTCATGGCGCTGAACGTGCCGTCCACGCCGCCGAGCTCCTGGCTGTAAGGCGACGCCGCGAGCTCGGTTTGATACGCGGCGTCCTCCGTGGTGAGGAAGAGCTCGGCGGCCGCCCAGTAGAACTCGTCGCTCAGCTCGGCGTCCCCATAGCCGCCGCCGCCCACGACGCCGCTCTCGTCCGGGACGACCTTCGGGTTCGCCTTCGCCGCGGTCCACGCCCGCGTCGCTGCCTCGAGGCACTGGGCCGAGAACGTGGGATCGAGCTCGCGCCAGATGCGCGCGGCCTGGGCCGCGGTGGCGGCCAGGTTGAGCGTCGCCGCCGTGCTGACCGGGCGCAGGAAGCGCGGCTGCGGATCCTCGTGCGGCGGCATCGGCAGGCCGGTCCACTCCAGGTCGTGAATCTTGTGGTGCACCATGCCCGCGCTGGCCTCGCCTTCCGGCACCTGCATCGCGAGCATGAACTCGATCTCCCACCGGGCCTCGTCGAGGAGGTCGGGGATCTGGTTCGCGTTCTCGGGGATCTTCAGCTTGCCGTCGCCGAAGTCGTCCGCCGTGGACCCGAGCGCGACGAAGCGCTCGTACTGGTTCAGCAACGTCCAGGCGGAGATACCGCCGTTGACCACGTACTTGCCGTGATCGCCGGCGTCGTACCACCCGCCGGTGACATCGAGCGTATACGAGCAGCCGAGATCCGCGCCGCAAGGGGCCTCGTCCGGCAGGTGCCCCGCCGGGCGCGCGTGGTCCGGGCCGACGTACTGCTCCAGGATCTCGATGCCGGAGCGGTTGTGATAGAAGTACGCGAGCGCGTCGTACTTCATCTGAGAGTAGATGGTCGGGCCCACGTCGAACGGGTGGCTCGACACTTCCCCGACACGGAGGGTGTACCCCTCGCCGGAGGTGGTGAAGCCGCTGAAGTCGATGGTGTGCACGTGCTCGCCGGAGCTCGCGTCGTCGCCGACGACCCGGGTCGCTCCGCTGTCGACCACCGAGCCGCCGGCATCGACGAGCTCCCACGCATGCGGCTTGTCGGCCGCGGCGACGACCGTGGCGACCTTGGCGGCGGCCGGCAGGTACCCGACTTGGTTGACGCGGATCAGCTCGGTGCCCGACGGCGGTACCGTCTCGATCGGCACCTCGCCGCCCGTGCCGCCCGTGCCGCCCGTGCCGCCCGTGCCGCCGGAACCCCCCGTGCCGCCGGAAGCCCCCGCGCCGCCCGCGCCGCCGGAAGCCCCCGCGCCGCCCGCGCCGTCCGAGGGGCTATCGCCGCCACAGCCAACAGCGGTGAGACCGCCCGCGAGCGCCAGAAGAAGAGACCCTCCCAACCACAGCCAGGAACGGTCCCGACGAGCCGACTTCGCAGCAAAAGAACAAAGCATGATGCGTATCTCCAGGTGAAGTTGAAGCCGCGCGACCAGACGGCACACGCGGAATCTTACAGCGCCGCCACCATCGATGAAGTGGATGTCGGTGTCAAGCGCGATTGTGCGCTCTGGGCGTGGCGTGGGCGGAACGTCGTCGTCAGTAGTGCCAGGGATAACGGCTGAAGTCCGGACGACGCTTCTCCAGGAAAGCGTCTCGCCCCTCCTTCGCCTCCTCCGTGCCGTAGGCGAGCCGCGTCGCCTCGCCGGCGAAGAGCTGCTGTCCGACGAGCCCCTCGTCAGGCAGGTTGAAGCCGTACTTCAGCATCCGCATCGCGGTCGGGCTCTTCGAGTTGATGATCGCGCCCCACCGCAGCGCCTCCTCCTCGAGCTCCGCGTGAGGGACGACGGCGTTGACCATCCCCATCGCCGCCGCCTGCTCCGCCGTGTAATCGAGCCCGAGGAAGAAGATCTCCCGCGCCTTCTTCTGCCCGACCTGCCGCGCGAGCAGCGCCGAGCCATACCCGCTGTCGAAGCTCGCGACGTCAGGGTCCGTCTGCTTGAACATCGCGTGCTCGCGGCTCGCCAGCGTCATGTCGCAGACCACGTGGAGGCTGTGGCCGCCGCCCGCCGCCCAGCCGGGCACCACCGCGATGACGACCTTGGGCATGAACCGGATGAGCCGCTGCACCTCCAGGATGTGGAGCCGGCCGAGCCGCGCCGGGTCGGCCTGCCCCGCGCTCTCACCCTCGTATTTGTACCCGTCCTTCCCGCGGATGCGCTGATCGCCGCCGGAGCAGAACGCCCAGCCGCCGTCCTTCGGCGAAGGTCCGTTGCCGGTGATCAGCACACAACCCACGTCCGAGGTCGTGCGCGCGTGCTCGAGCGCGGTGTACAGCTCATCGACGGTGCGGGGACGAAACGCGTTGCGGACCTCGGGTCGGTTGAACGCGATGCGGACGGTGCCCTGGTCCACGGCGCGGTGATAGGTGAGATCCTCGAACGAGAACCCATCGACCTCACGCCAGCGCGCCGGGTTGAAAATCGCAGAGACGGTCATGGCCCACTCCTTTGGGGCGCGGACCGTACTCGCCTCATCGTGGGCTGGCAACCTCGGCGACATGACAGTGGCGACCTCCGGGCGCGCGCGTGTTCGCCAGACCCGGGCGTCCCTTCTGGCGCAGCCGGCCCAGCACGCCCGCTAACGAGCCTCCCGATACCCTTGACACATAAGCCGTTCTCGTGGACAAGCAGGCTTCGACGCGCGGGGAGGTCGACGTCGCGCCGCCTGGGGATTGCGCGCGCGCGCTCTGGCCAGGCGGCGCGCGAGGCGCTCGCCGGCGTTCGGACAGGAGAATCGCTGATGGCGGGCGGCCTCGACGGCGGGCGCGCTCTGCCTGCCCGCGCGGGAGACGACATGGGCTTGAGCTATGAACGACTTTTCCAGGTCTCGTCAGGACTCCTCGCCACCGCGGACGCGCGTGGCTACTTCCATGATCTGAGCTCTGCCTGGGAGCAGACCCTCGGCTGGTCCTTCGACGAGCTCAGGGCCAGGCCCTACATCGAGCTCGTCCACCCCGACGACCGCGAGGCCACGCTCGCCGAGGCCACCGCCCTCTTCCAGGGTCGCGCGAACGGCCGGTTCGACAACCGGTATGTGTGCAAGGACGGCTCGTACCGGTGGCTCGGCTGGACCGCCCGAGTGGACATGGCCGAAGCGCCCTCCGAACGCCTCATGGTCGCCACGGCGCTCGACCTGACGAGCGACCGGGAGCGGACGGCGCAGCTCACGCAGGCGATGGAGCTGACCACGGTCTACGAGAAGCTGTTCCGGGTGTCCGTGGGCCTGCTCGTGACCCTGGACGCAGAGGGGTACTTCCGCCACGCCAACCCGGCCTGGGAGCGCACCCTCGGCTGGTCCCCCTCGGAGATGATCGCGAAGCCGTTCATCGAGTTCGTCCACCCCGACGACCGCGAGGCCACGCTCGCCGAGGCCGCCGCGCTCTTCCAGGGCCACACGACCATCAAGTTCGACAACCGGTACGCGTGCAAGGACGGCTCCTACAGGTGGCTCGCGTGGACCGCTCACCTGGACGCGGCCGAGGAGCCGTCGCGCCGCCTCGTCTATGGCACCGCCCACGACGTCACGCCGTACAGGGAGCTGCTCGACAGGCTCGAGCGAACGCTCGCGCGGCTCCGCGACACGATGCAGGCGATGTCGACGCCGCTCATCCCGATCACCGATCGCATCATGGTCATGCCCCTCGTGGGCCAGATGGACTCGGAGCGGATCGATCAGGTGATGTCGGCCGCGCTCGCTGGAGTCCAGTCCACCCAGGCTCAGGCGGTCATCCTCGACGTGACAGGGCTCAAGGAAATCGACACGCGGGTCGCCGCCGGCCTCGTCGACACCGCGAAGGCGCTGCAGCTGCTCGGCGCAAGGACGATCCTGACCGGCATCCGGCCAGCGGTGGCGCAGACGCTCGTCGGGCTCTCGCTCGACCTGGGGGGCCTCCTGACCAAGAGCACGCTCCAGAGCGCCATCGCCTTTGCGCTGCAAAGCGACCAGGGCGCGCCACGGGCCCTCGCCCAATAAAAGCGTCGGAAACGTGCCGGCGCGCAGCGGCGGAGCAGCCGACCGCGCGGGGCGGATGCGCGCGCCGGGGGGGCTGGTGTATAAGGCCGCGTGGCGTGTGTTCGTGTCCCCGGAGGTCGCATGTCGCTCGGCCAAGGTTCGGTCGCAGGAGCCTGCTGCGCGGCCATCGCGTTGCTCACCGCCGTGTCGGCCTGCTCGACCAGGGTGCGGAGGTTCGGAGACGACGGCGCCGGAGGCGGCGGGAGCGCCTCGGCCTCGAGCGGCGGCTCGGCCGGGAGCGCCGGCGAGGGCGGCTCTGCCTCGAGCGCCGGCGGCGGCTCGGCCTCGAGCGGCGGGGCCGGGTGCGAGCCCGGTCGCCAGGAGGCCTGTTACGGTGGGCCGCCGGACACGTTGAACCGCGGAGCCTGCCGCGCCGGCGTGAAGATCTGCGACGACGAAGGGAACGGGTACGGCCCGTGCGCCGGAGAGGTGCTGCCCGCCGCCGAGCGCTGCGACACCGCCGAGGACGAGGACTGCGACGGCGCGGTCAACGCGGGGTGCGCCTACGCCCGGTGCGCCGACGTCCCCCGCGGCGCGCCGAGCGGCGTGGTTTCGCTCGATCTGGACGGGGCCGGGGGAGATCCGGAGTTCCCCGTGGTGTGCGATCTGGAGACGGACGGAGGAGGGTGGGCGCTCGTCTACAACAGCGTCGGTTCGGCGGAGGGAGCGACGCTGTCGTTCTGGGACATCCCGTATGCCCAGCGGCTCGGGACCAAGGGCGAGCCGGCGCTCGAGCGGAACTTCTACAGGGGCTCCCTCTACCTCGTCGGCCGGGAGTACCGCGACGAGATCGCGGATATCAAGGGCACCGTCGCGCAGGTCATGCGCGCGACCGCCGAGGGCATCGACACGACCACCATGAAGCTCCTCCGCCCCCTGCACGTCTCCGGGGACGCCGACGTCTTCTTCTCCCATTTCCTCTCGGGGTGGTCGTCGCACGACTACGACGGTGATCCCGACCCGGGGAACTGCGCGATCGCGTCTCAGAACGTCACGCAGCACTACGCGCAGTGCTGGCACTACAACCTCGGCGCGGACGCGGACGAGCCCCACGACGACGGCGGCTGGGGCCCCCACCTGAGCACGTACGTCGCGAACCGGGTCGGGCTCGCGAACGACAATACGCGCTCTACCCGGGTGCGGCGAATCTCGCGCTGGACACGGTGGTGAGCCGGGCGTCAGGCGTACCTCCGCGCGTAGCTCCGCGGATTTCGTGACAATTTTCGGGAGGGTCGGGTATGCTCGCCCGGCCATGCGCTTCTATGCACTGACTTTTTTGACGCTCTTCGCGAGCCTCTGCCTGGCGAGCTGCTGGAACAGCGGCGGCTGCGTGGAGGGCGACGCGTGCGAGTGCTCCCAGGGTGACGAGTGTTACCTGGGCTGCGACGGTGACGATTGCGACCAGCGCTGCTTCCAGATGAATCGCTGCGGCGCCGTCTGCGAGCACGGGTGCTCGTTCGAGTGCTTCGATGTCGACGAGTGCTCGGCCTCCTGCGGGGACGACTGCGACCTCAACTGCCATAACACGGCGGCGTGCGGGGCCATCTGCGATCGCGACTGCCGGTACGAGTGCCATGACACGAGCCGGTGCGGCGTCAGCGTCGGCTCGGGCAGCGTCGTGACCTGCCGGAACGTGACGACCTGCGAGGTCGAGTGCCGGGGCTCATGCGAGGTGTTCTGCGACAACGTGGGCGGCGAGTGCCGCGTCACCTGCCCCGGCGGCGAGGCTGCGGTCATGTGCCCGAACGGCTCGCGCTCGTGCGGCGGATGCTGAGGAGACCGAGACCGATGCAGAGAGCGATGACATCGCAGCTTCGCGCGCCGCGCCTTTTGGCCGCCGCGCTCTCGTTCGCGGCGCTGACGATCGGGTGGACCGAGGTCGGCGAGGCGCAGATGACGATCAAGCGCCCCGGCGATCGCCCCGACTACAAGGTCGAGCTGGAGCCGCACCTCCTCCTCACGCCGTTCGAGCCGCTCGGCGGCCCCGGCGCCGGGAACGGCCTCGGCGCCGGGCTCCGCGCCACCATCGACATCGCGCCCGACGGCTTCATCAAGCGCATCAACGACTCGGTCGGGATCGGCTTCGGCCTTGACGGCATCCACTACGGAGGGGACGCGGACTACCGCGGCGAGTGCACCCGCTTCGAGAACGGGCCCGCGGGCACGCGTATCTGCACCGAGGTCGACCGGTACGGGGCGCCCTCGGACTACGTGTTCGGCTCGGTCGTGATGCAGTGGAACTTCTGGCTTCACCGGAAGTGGTCGGTCTTCGGCGAGCCGGGGCTGTCGCTGTATCTCGGCGACGTGGGCCGCGACGGGGTCTTCGGGGTCGCACCGGCCCTGTTCGTCGGCGGGCGCTTCCACTTCACGGAGAAGGTGACGCTCACGATGCGGCTCGGATACCCCGCGTTCTCGCTGGGCGTCTCGTTCCTCCTGTGAATTTCGCGCGCTCGCGGACGCCCGCGTCGCGCGCCCCCGCGCCCCTCCCGCGCGTAGAGCGCCTCCTCACCGCTTCCCCGCGACGCCGGCCGACCTGATATCCTGCGCCGCATGCCGGAGACGCCGCGATCCGAAGAGACGCTCGGCTCGGCCTTGGTCGAGGACCTCACGGTCCCGAGGCTCGGCGCGCCGGCCGCGCAGCCCATGGAGGAGCTCTCGAGCTCGGCGCTCACCGAGGACATCGAGGCGATCGAGGCGGCGGCGGCCGGGAGCGCGGGCGGCGACCCGCTGATCGGGAGCCTGATCTCGGGGCGCTACCGCGTCCACGAGCTCATCGGGGAGGGCGGGATGGGCGCCGTCTACCGCGGCGAGCAGGTGCACCTCCGCAAGCAGGTCGCGATCAAGCTGCTCCGGCCCCTGGCCCGGCGGATGCCGGAGCTCGTGGTGCGGTTCGAGCGCGAGGCCGTCGCGGGAGCGCACATCCGGCACCCGAACGTCGTCGCCGCCATCGATTTCGGTCAGCTGGACGACGCGTCGTTCTTCCTCGTCCTCGAGTACGTCGAGGGCACGCCGCTCAAGGAGGCGATCGCGGGGGGACGGCTCGCGCCCGCGCGGGCGCTCCGCATCGCGCGTCAGATCGCGTCGGCGCTCGCGGCGGCGCACGAGAAGGGCATCGTCCACCGCGACGTGAAGCCCCAGAACGTCCTGCTCGACGCGCACGATCAGGTCAGGCTCATCGATTTCGGGCTCGCGAAGGTGAACGTCGATCTCCTGTCCAGCCAGAGCCGCAAGACGGCGACGCCGAGCCCCGCCCTGACCAGCGCCGGCGAGGTCTTCGGCACGCTCGCGTACCTCGCGCCGGAGGCGCTGCGCGGGATGGACGCGGTGGACGCGCGCGCGGACCTGTACGCGCTCGGGCTCGTGCTCTACGAGATGCTCACCGGACAGCACCCCTTCGACACGAAGAACGTGGTCGAGCGGCTCAAGCAGCAGGGGCCGGGAGGGCCGCCGGCCCTCCGCGTGCGCGCTCCGGATCTGGAGGTGCCGTACGAGGTCCAGCAGGCCGTGATGCGGCTCATGGAACACGATCCGGCGTTCCGCTTCCAGACGGCGGCCGACGCCATCGCGGCGCTTGATGAGGGGCTCGCGGCGCTCGCTCGTTCGGCGGCGCCGCCGGCGCCGGCAGGGGGCGGGATCGCCGCGGCCGGGCAGGCCCCGTCGGGCGGGAACAGCGCGGCGAGCGGGGCCGCCATGGCGGGAGCAACCAACGCGGCGGGAGCAACCAACGCGGCGGGCGCGAGCACCGTGGCGGGCCAGGCCACGGCGGGCGGAGCCAACGCGGCGGGCGGGGCCGCCGCGCAGGCTGCGAAGGCGGCGCCCAGGGAGCAGGCGCCGTCTGCCTGGCCGGGGCCCCGGGCGACCTTGCTCGCGCGCGCGCACCGCGGGCCCACGGCCTCGGCGCGCTGGGTGCCCCTCGCGGCGGCGCTCTCGGCCCTGGCGGCGCTCGCGATCGGCGTCGCGCTCTGGCTCGTCGTCCGGCGACCCGCGGCGACCACGGAGGCGTCGGCCGTCGCCTCCGTCGAGCCCCCGCCGGCGCCGTCAGCGCCGCCCCCCGCGTCGGCGAGCGCAGCGCCCGAGGACGACGCCCGCGGCGCCCCGAGCCCGCGCGCGCAGCTCAGCCGGGCGGTGGCGACCAGGAACTGGGTGCTCGGGGCGCGGTCGCTGCTGGCCCTCGCCGAGGCCGATCCGGAGCTCGCCCTGAGCAGGGGCCTGCGCGAAGAGGTGCTCTCCACCGTGGCGGGCATCGGGTTCGAGGAAGACAACCCGGCGGCGGACGAGGTCTTCGACCTGCTCACGAACCGGCTCGGCAGCGGCGGGCTGGACGTGCTGCTCGACCTCGTGCGCGCGCGCGGAGGCACCAAGGCGGCCCGGCGCGCCAGCGAGATCCTGGCCCGGCCCGACGTGATGGCGCGCGCGACCCCCGCGCTCCGCGTCCTCTTCGCGTTCCGCAAGGCCAGCTGCGGCGGCAAGCGGGCGCTCTTCGGCCGCGCCGCGGCCGAGGGGGACGAGCGCATGCTCTTCGAGCTCCAGGTGCTGCACGGCGCGCGGTGCAGGCGGAGCGATCCGTGCTGCTTCCGCGACGACAAGGCGATCGCCGACGCGATCCAGCAGCTGAAGACGCGCCTCGGGACGTGACCGGCGCGCGGCGCGCCTCCTTTCAGCCGGGCACCGCCGCGGAGGCGCCGCTCAGAGAAGGCCGCAGCCGTTGTAGAGCGGCAGGAGATCGCTGTCGCGCACGTAGCTCTGGATCGTCTCGGAGTAGCTGGGGACGCTCGGCCCCAGCAGCGGCCCCAGGATCGCCCCGAGCAGCGGGAGCGGGTAGCACGTCTGGTTGCCAGCGGCGCCCTTCACGCAGGTCAGATCGCAGAGACCGAGGAAGGCGATACCGCACGTCGGCACGTGGCCGCAGAGCCGCTCCCACGCGAGGAGGCCGAGATCGAGCGGGCAGCTCAGCGAGAGCGCCGAGAGCTCCCCGGTGAGATCGGGATCGATGCAGGCATACCCGGTGATGGTCCCTGAAAGGAACGCGTTACCGTACATCGTGGCGTCGTGGACGACGAAATCCGCGAAGGGCTCCTCGTCCAGGGGGCCATCGAGGGCCTCGTGGTTGCCGTCCAGCAAGATATCCACATGCTCACCGGTGCCGTTCAGGTGCTGGAAGATGCACGCCGAGACCCAGCGCTGCTCCGAGGGGGTGAGAGCACGCTCGGTCCATTCCGGCGCGAACCCGAAGGAGCCGTAGAACTCACGGCGGTCCGGACCGTAGACGACCTGGTCAGAGGACAGCGCGCAGCGCACGGTGTAGTCGAGCACGCTCTTTCCCCCGGAGGTGCCGAGCAGCGCCGTCGGGACCACGACGTCGTTGGCGTCGGCGAGCGCGTCCTTGCCGAGCGCCTGGAACGCCGTGCGGTTCGCCGGCGCCCAGAAGTCGCTGGGGAGCAGGCCGTTACATCCGATGGGCACCGCAGTGCGCCGTATTGGCAGCTCCGCCGTCTCGACGGGGTCGGTGTCGGACGGGGCGTCGGGGTCGGTGTCCGACGGGGCGGCGCATCCCGCCGTGAACACACCGGCGCCAAGGAGACCAACCGCAATGAAACGGATCGATGACATTCGGCTCTCCTCCGAGGTGGTCGCGCAGCCAGGCACCGGGCCAGGACCAGACATCGACCAGCAATATCGCTCTTTCTTAAATTAGCAGTCTCCCATCCTCCAGGAAGGCGCGCAATGCTGAAAATCGGTACACGGTGGTTGTGTGAAACTACGGAGTCGCCCGAGTACGACACGGAATCAACCGTATCGCGACAGGCTCGCATCAGTCCGGCACGGGTGGATGAGCGTCCGGAGCCCGCGACCGCTCCGCCAACGCGCGCTCCAGCTCGACGAAGCGGGACAGCCACAGGGGGCTCTCCCCGCGGTGCTCCCGCGCGCTCGCGAGCGCCTCCTCCGCTTCACGCAGGTGTCCGCGACGGAGCGCCATGCGAGCACGCCAGTAAAGGAACATCAGCGTCTGCTCGGCGATCGACTGGTCTTTCACCAGCCGGATCGCTTCGCCCCACGCGAGAGACGACGGAGGTGCCGCCGGCCGGAGCCCGACCTCCGAGAGCACGAGCTCGAGCAAGCGGTACTCCGTGAGATCGCCCGGCTCGAGGGCGCAGGATCGCTGGATCCACAGGACGAGCTGGCTGGCCTGCTCGTACTCGTCGAGCGCGAGGTGGATCTGCGCGAGCAGCATCGCCGTCTGGGGCATCGGGCGCTCGGAGGCCTGCTCTTCCAGCCACCGGGCGCGCCGCAGGAGCGCGAGCGCCTCGCGCTGCCTGTCGCTCCAGTGGAGCAGCACGGCGACGTTGTACGACGCCATCTTCTCCAGCCACGGATTGCCGATCTCGCGCGCGAGATCGACGGCGCGGCGCAGGTCGCCGACCGCGCCCGGCAGCGACCACCGCCAGGCCCACAGCGCGATGCGGTTGATGTACGCCCCGCAGAGGTGAAATCGATCGCCGGCCGCCGTGACCAGGGCGATCAGGTCCTCGGAGGCGCGCTCGGCGTCCTCGCGGCGACCTGCGCTCGCGAGCTGGAACGACAGCATGATCAGGGCAGGGACACGCGCGTCGTAGTCTCCCGACGCCGCGGCGCGATCGGCGCACGCGGTGAGCTCCGCGATGGCCTCCTCGGTCCTCCCCCGCCGCCACGAGGTGCGGGCCTCGGCGACCCGGAGGCGCAGCGCGAGCTCGGGAGAGCCCTGCGCGTCGATGAGCGGCCGCGCCTCCTCCACCCGGCGCGCCGACGCCTCGAACTCGAAGGCCCAGTCGAGCACGGTCGCGTCCTCGAGCAGGAGGCCCGCCCTCGCCTGCGCGTCGCCGAGCGCCTCGGCCAGCGCGAGCGCGTCGCCGAAATCGCTGCGCGCCTCCCGGACGCGGCACATCCGGTACCGGCTCCTGCCGCGGCCCGCGAGCGCGCGCGCGCGCCGGGGCGCGTCGCCCTGCTCGGCGATCTGGAGCGCGGCGTCGTAGCGCCGGTCCGCCTCGACGGCGTCGTGCCGCGCGGACGCGAGATCGCCGAGCGCGAGGTAGGCGTCGGCCGCCTCGGCGCGCTCGCCGCACACGGCCGCGTGGCGCGCGAGCGCGCGGAGGCCGTCGGTCGAGCCGGCCGCCACCTGCGCCCGCCAGTACGCGAGGGCGCTCCGGTGGATCGCTGCGCGGTGCGCCGGGTCGAGCATCTCGTAGACCGCCTCCTGGAGGACCGCGTTCTGGAACGCGTGCCGGTCGTCCTCGCCGCCGCCGCGGCCCTCGCCGTCTCGCAGCAGGATCCGCCGCTCGACCAGGGCCGCGAGCCCGTAGCCCGCGTCGACCATCGCTCCTGCGCCGCCCGCGCGCTCCAGGCCGTCCAGCACCGCCTCGAGCTCGGCGCGATCGAACGACATGCCGAGCGCCGAGCAGACCCGGGCGCACGTCGCGAGCTCCGGCGGTAGATCGTCGAGCCTCTGCGCCGCGAGCCATTGCCACGCCGGCGCTGGCGGCAGCGCCTCGACCTCCGCGGTCGCCACGTAGGAGCCGCCGCCGGCGCGCCGGCGCACGGCGCCCGCGCGCTTGAGGGAGCGGACGATCTGCCGGAGGCAGTCCGGGTTGCCCCCCGCCCAGTCGGCCAGCCGGCGGAGGATCTCCGCCGGCGGGTACTCGGCCGGCAAGAGCAGGCGCGAGGCGAGATCCATCGCCGCCTCCTCCGCGAGGGGCGCGAGCGTCACGCGGGTGTGGCGCTGGTTGCGCTGGCCCCAGCTGGGACGGGCCTGCTCGAAGCGAGGGCGCGCGGTCACGACCACCCAGAGGGGGGTGCCCTCGCCGTCGAGCGTGGCGTACTCGAGCGCGTCGAGCAGCACGTCGTCCGCCTGGTCGGCGTCGTCGAGGATCACGGCGAGGGGGCCGCGGCGCGCCCCCCGGCGGAGCGCCTCGGCGAGCGCCAGCATCAGGCCGTTGCGGGCCTCCCCGGACAGGCGCCCCCCGCGGGGCCCGGCCCAGCCGAGCGCCGCGGCGACGGCCTCCCACGTCGCGCCGCCGAGCGTCTCGCCGAGCCGCTCCACGCAGAACTGCCGCGGGTCTCCGGGGCTCTCCCTCGGCGCGTCGAGCGCGACGCAGAGGAGCGCGCGCACGGCCTGCGCGGCGCCGCCGTGGATGGGGTGGAGCGCGCGCGCGGCCACCACGCGCACGTCCGGGACCGGCACGGCGGCGATGCTGGCCGCCTCGGCCGCGAGGCGCGTCTTGCCGAGGCCGGCGTCGCCGATGAGCGTGAACAGGCCGGGGCACGTCCCGTCGAAGGCGTCGGTCGCGCTGGCCGCGAGCGCCGAGAGCACGTCGTCGCGGCCGAGCAGCGCCGGCTCGCGCAGGCTCTCCGGGTCGCCCTGCGGCGTGGGGGTGACCTCGTCGTCGGGCAGCGCGCGCTCGAACTCCTCGGTCATCGCGAGCCCGCCCCAGGGCTCGGCCGGCAACCACGTCTCGGGGCGCTCGACCGGCGCGCCGTAGGCGGCGTGCAGCCCGCCGGCGATCCTGCGCAGGCGCACGCTGGCGAGGTGCAGCGCCACGCGCACGCCGCCGCTCAGCGCGAGATCGCGCGCCGCGGCCAGCGCTGCGCGGGCCGGATCGTCGACGTCCCTCGCGGAGAACACGGCGAGGCAGCGCTGCCCCCGCTGCCGCGCGACGAACCCCCGGCGGCCGCCGATCGCCGCGATCACCGGCCCGGCGCCGCCCTCCGCGAAGAGCAGCGCGACCGGCTGCCGCCCCTCGGCGACGGCCGCCGCGGCGCCATCGTCCTGCCGCTGCGATCGCGGCGCGGACGGAGGCGGGATCGAGTCGGCGCGAGGCCGCGCGCGCAAGGCGTGCAGGGTAAGCCGGAGCGCGGCGGCGCTGTCCGGACGTCGGCTCGGGTCCTTGGCGAGGCAGGCGAGCGTCAGCGCCTCCAGCCCCTCGGGCACGTCCACGAGATCGCTCGGGCGCGGCGGGCGCAGCGCCAGGTGGCCGTGCTCGACGGCCGTCTCGCCGCCGACGAACGGCGGGCGCAGGGTGAGCAGCTCGAACAGGATCACGCCGAACGCATAGATGTCCGCGCGCGCGTCGATCCGCGCGGCGTCGCCCCGGAGCTGCTCCGGAGCCATGTACTCCGGCGTCCCCACGATGTCGCCGGCGCGCGTCACGCCGGCGGACACCGCCGGCGGCTCGCCGCCTTCGGCGAGCCGCGCCAGACCGAAATCGAGCAGCACCGCGCGCCCGCTCGAGCCCAGGAGGAAGAGGTTCTCCGGCTTGAGATCGCGATGGATGACGCCGCGCGCGTGCGCCGCCTCGATCACGGCGAGGATCGCGTCCGCGCGCCCGGCGGCGAGCTCCGGATCGAGCGGCGCGCGCAGCGCCGCCAGCTCCTCGGCGAGGGTCTGGCCGAAGAGCCTCTCCATCACGAGATAGGGCCGCCCCCCGGGGAGCTCGCCGCAGGCGACGAGCTGCGGAGCGTGCGGCACGCCGACGCGCTCGAGCAGCGCGGCCTCCCGCCGGAACCGCTCGCGCAGGTTCCACGCCGCGTGCCTCCCTACCTTGATGGCGACCGGCGCTCCATCGCAGTCCTGCTGCGCGGCCCAGACGTCGGAGAAGCCGCCGTGACCGAGCGGATCGAGCAGCGAGAAGCCCTCTATCACGGGCGCCGCGCGCTCCACGGTGTCACGCTCACCGGGCGGCGGGATAAAGCCATCTCTGACGCACGGAGCGTCAGCGGCGAGCCGCCCGTGACATACGGAGCAACGGTGCATGATTGGGCTCGATCTGCGGGCAGCCGAGGGTCGCGCTGGACGCCGGAGAAGCGTACTGTAATGCGCGAACTCAGCAGTTGTCATGTGGGAAGTCAGCGGGTGTCACCCATGAAGAACCCCTGCCAAGACGATGAGCCGTCTCCCGTCGCGGCGCCGGCCGGCGCCCCCGCGGGCGAGCCGCCGATCGGCGCGTCGCAGACATGGAATCAACGCACGCCCGACACACGCGATCGCGAGGGCTCAGGTCCCGGCGCCCCGCGCGCCGCGGCGCTGCGGGCAGGCGAGTACCTCCTCGACGGCGTCATCGCCGAGGGTGGGTTCGGCGTCGTCCACCGCGCGGTGCACGCGACGAGCAGGGCGCCGGCGGCGGTCAAGATCATGCACGCCGACCTGATCTCGCGCGCCGATGTGGTGCTCCGCTTCCAGCGCGAGGTGGACGCGATCGGGCGGATCCGGCACCCGAGCGTCGTGGAGATCCTCGATGTCGGGCGGCTCGACGACGGGCGGCCCTACTATGTGATGGAGCTCCTTCAGGGAAAGAGCCTCGAGCAGCACCTGTTCGCGCGCGGCCGGCTCCCGGCGGACGAGGCGCTCGCGATCCTCGATCCGCTCTGCAGCGCGCTCGCCGCGGTCCACGCGCTCGGGATCATCCACCGCGACGTGAAGCCCTCGAACGTGATCCTGTGCGAGCACGGCGGGGAGCTCAGGGTGGTGCTGCTCGACTTCGGCATCGCGAAGCTGCTCGGCCCGACGGATCTCTCGCTCACGTCGTCACGGCACGTCGTGGGGACCCCGGCGTTCATGTCGCCCGAGCAGCTCCTCAACCGGCCCGTCGACATGCGGACCGACGTCTACGCGCTCGGCGCGCTGCTCTACACGATGATCGCGGGATCCATGCCGTTCCAGGCGACCACGTACCCGGTGCTGCGCCACCTGCACCTGCACCAGGCGCCGCCCCGCCCGAGCCTGCACGCGCCGGTCGACCCGGCGTTCGACGATATCGTCGTGCGGGCCATGAGCAAGGATCCCGCGGGCCGCCACCCGGACGTCACCGCGTTCCTGGGCGACGTGCGGGCCGCGACGGCGCGGATCGCGCGGACCGGCGCGGTGGAGGCGGGGCACATCCGGCGCCTCGCCATCGGGCTGCTCGTCGAGGTCCTCGCCGAGAGCCACGCGCTCGAGGCCCCCACCGACGCCTTCCTGGCTGAATTCGAGGCCGTGGTCCCGGACGCCGTGGCCGCCCTCGCGCCCTCGGGGTTCTCGCCGCTCGCGATCACGAGCACCAGCGCGCTGCTCGCGGCGCCCTTTCGGCGCGGCGAGCGCGGCACCGAAGAGGCGCGCCACCGCGCGATCGCGGCCGCCGTCGCGCTGCACACGCGGCTCGCCGGGCCGGGCCAGCGCGATCCCAGGATCAGCGTCCGCTTCTGCCTCCACGCCGGCGACGTGGTGCTCACCGAGGACGGCGCCCTGGTGGGCGGGAACCTCCTCGAGCTCTCCTCGTGCCTCTCGGAGGCGGCGGAGCCGGGCGTGTACGCGTCGCCGGCGATGCTCGATGGCGTCGCCTTCTTGTCCCACCGGGTCTCGGGGGCCGCCGGCGCCACGATCCCGATGCGCCGCGTGTTCGTGCGGCCGCCGGGCCGCGCCGCAACCCCCGCGTAGCGCCCCGGCGCTCGCGGGGCCGCGAGCGCCGGGCGCAGGATGGGTCAGCGGGCGGGCTTGACGAACTTGAGGGTCATGCGGTCGCTCTCGCCGATCGCGGCGTAGCGCGCGCGGTCCTTGTCGCCGAGCCGGAAGTTCGGCGGCAAGGTCCAGACCCCTTCCGGGTAGTCTTTCGTGTCCTTCGGATTCGCGTTGACCTCGGACTTGCCGCCGAGCTTGAAGCCCGCCGACTCGACCTTCTGGATCACCCACGCTTCCGGGAGGTATCCCTGCTTCGCGCTCTCATCGGGGTTGGCGTCGGGCTTCGCCCGGTGCGCCACGACGCCGAAGACGCCGCCCGGCTTGAGCGCCTTGAACGCCTCGGCGACGTAGACGTCGAACTTGCCGTTCCGGTGCCAGTTGTGCGCCTCGCGAATGGCGATGACGAGGTCGGCCTTGCCCTCGATCCCGAGCTTCGGGCTGTCGCGATCGATCACGACGACATCGACCTTGCCGAACAGCTCGGGCGACTTCTCGATCATGCGCTTCACACGCTTGCCATAGAGCGTGTTGCGCGAGTCCGCGGGGCCGTTCGGATCGAACGCCGTGATGATGAGCTTGCCCTTCTTCGCGAGCACCGGCGCGAGCAGCTCGGTGTACCAGCCCTCGCCGGCCCCGAGCTCGATGACCGTGCTCGTCTGCTTGAGGCCGAAGAACTCCAGGTTCTCGACCGGGTGCCGGGCGGCGTCGCGCTCGGCGTTGCCCGGGGCGCGGTGCTTCCCTTTGAGCGCCGCCCGCAGCGCGGCGCCCGCGCTCGGGTAGTTGGCCGCGATGAGCGCCTTGACCTCGGCCTTGAGCGCGTCGTCGAACCGCGCCGCCTCCTTGTCGGCCTTGGCCTCCATGGCCTTCGTGTCCTCGGCGAGCTTGGCGAGCTCCGCCTGCTTCTTCTCGGCTTCCGGGTCCGCCTTGGGCGTCGCCGCCTCGGGCTGCGCGGCCGGCGCGGCGGCCGGCGGCGCCTGCGCGGGGGCCGGCGGCGGGGGCGGCGGGGCGCTCTCGACGGGCGGCGGGCTCCCCGCGCAGGCGGAGAGCGCGCCAGCGAGGACGAACAGCAAGGTCCTTGAAGTGATGTGCATGCGCGGTTGCGTAGACCGGAGGGAGGACGGCCGCAAGATGTGGGGAGACGAGGCGAGACGAGGCGAAACGAGGCGAAACGATGCGAGACACCGCGAAACCACAGGGAAAACCGGCGAGGTTCCGCGTTGACCGGGCGGCGGGGCCAGGGTAGCGTACGCGGTCCCGGGGGGGTGCTCGCACACTCACGCAGGTGGCCGATGCCGCTCAAGGTTCATAACACGCTCACGAGGAAGAAGGAGCCTTTCGTCTCCGCCCGGCCGAAGGTCGTGCGCATCTACACGTGCGGTCTCACGGTCTACGCTCCGATGCACATCGGCCATGCGCGCACCTACTGCTTCTGGGACGTCTTCCGCCGCTACCTCGAGTACCGCGGCTATCACGTGCTGAGCATCATCAACTACACGGACATCGACGATCGCATCATGCAGCGCGCGAGCGAGCGCGAGGGCGCCGTCGACGTCGCCGAGCGGAACATCGCGGCGTTCCGGCGCGACTGCCGCAAGCTCCACATCAAGGACTACGCCGTCTACACGCGCGCCACCGACTTCGTCGACGAGCAGGTCGACATGGCGAAGCGCCTGATCGAGAAGGGCCACGCCTACACGGTCAACGGCGAGGTCTTCTACGAGGTCGGCACGTGGGCGTCCTACGGTGAGCTCTCGGGGCGCAAGGTCGACGAGCAGGAGGTCGGGGCGAGCGGCCGCGTCGAGGAGGACTTCGCTCGGAAGAGGCACCCGGCGGACTTCAGCCTCTGGAAGCCGACCGGCCCGGGCCAGCCGAGCTGGCGCACCGGCGAGGAGGGGTGGCCGACCGGACGCCCCGGCTGGCACATCGAGTGCTCGGCGATGAGCACGGCGCTCCTGGGCGACCATTTCGACGTCCACGGGGGCGGCATCGACAACATGTTCCCTCATCACGAGAACGAGATCGCGCAGAGCGAGCCGCTCTGCGGGCGGCCCTGGGTGCGCTACTGGCTGCACCCGGAGCACCTCGATCTCAAGGACATGAAGATGTCGAAGAGCCTCGGGAACGTCATCTCCGTCGAGGAGCTCCTGTCGAGGCACGGGCACGACGAGGCGCGGTGGTTCTTCGTGACGCAGCATTACCGTTGCAAGCTCCCGTTCGGCTGGGAGCTGCTCCAGCAATCCGCTCAGGGCTATGCGCGCATCAAGAAGCTCGCGACGGTCCTCGCCGAAAAGCTGAGCGGCGCGACGGAGGCCCCCCTCGCCCCGGGCGCGTACGCATCGCAGCGACCCGAGGAAGAGCGGTTCCCGAGGATGCGCCACCACTACGTTCACGGCCAGTTCGGGGAGCTCACCGAGCGGTTCATCGCGCGCTTCATCGAGGCGATGGACGACGATCTGAACACGCCGAACGCTGTGGCTGCATTTTTCGATTACGTGAGCGCGCTCTATTCGGCGGGGATCGAGCGGTGTGAGGACCGCCCCTCGCTGCTCGCGGTCTACCGGGCCATCGTGCGTCACCTCGCGGTGTTCGGGGTGGAGATCGCCGAGCCGGCGCTGTATCCGGAGCTCGTTCCGGACTACGCGCTCGCCCCTGCCGAGGGCGCCGCTGGGCGCGGGGGTGACGCCGCGATCGACCGGCTGATCGCGATGCGCCAGGAGGCTCGGAAGGCGAAGGACTTCGCCAAGGCGGACGCCATTCGCAACCTGCTGACCGAGGCAGGTGTCGTGCTCGAAGACACTCCCCACGGCCCCCGCTGGTCGTTCTCCTGAGGAGCTCTCCCGCTTCGGATACGGGCCCATCTCGACGTTTTCGGTGCTCGGCGTACCAGAGTACGCCTCCGCGCCGAAAACGCCGATCTGGGCCCGTCTCCTGTGCGGGAGAGCTCCGCTAACGGATGTATCAGAGCTCGGAGAGAGAGCGGAGAGGATCGCGCGGCGGAAACTTGCCGGGAGCGGCGCGGCGGAGGGCGCAGGCTGGAGACGGCCGCCGCCCGGGATTCGGCCACGGACAACGCGGCGGCGCCAAAGGGCGGCGCGCTCCAGCCGCCACAACACGGGATGTCCGCGGCCCGCCTCCTTATAGATCACGGTCCGCCTCCCATTAGGCCGCGGCCACCTCCTTATAGAGAGATGTCGGCATAACGCGACGGCGGCGCGGCGCGATGCATTGAGACGGCGGCGCGATGCGTGGAGGATGCGGCGCGGCATATAGAAGCGGCGCAATGGATGGCCGCGAGACGGCGGTGCTGCGGTCGGGACGAAGTGCGACGGGCGTGCGGCGACGAGGAGGAACCTTGTTGTCCCCCTTTGCCGCGCGCCACAACGCACCATTTGGACGCGTCGAAAGCGTGCTTGTTTGATCTCGAGCACCCGCCTGGGGTCGCAAAATGGGTGTGCCAGATGTGCCAGTGTCGGAGTCCGCCGACATGCCCGGGCACGCTGGGTTCGCCGCGACAAGGCGAAAATCACGATCTGGGACCGGGCATATCAATTGCCAATCGGGTGCTCCGCACCAGCGCCCAAACCCGAACAGCCCGGTCGGGTCAGACAGACGCCTGTTCGCGTCGCCGGCCGTAGCTCGAGCTGCGGCCGGACGGCGCTCGTGCAGTCAACTCTTACCCAACGAGAACGCAGATGCGGAACCTCTCCTTCGGCTTCGCCCATCCTCTCTCAATCAAAACCAGCTCGGCCGCGGTCCTCGCCCTGCTCGCCTCGGGCGCCGCGTGCGGAAGCTATGACGTCGATGAAGGTTCACTCAACGACGCAGAACTAGCTCTCGAAGCGGCGGCCAGCGGGTCGAGCGCCGTCAGCGGCACCGTCTCCGGCGTCGGCACCAGCGTCGGCGTCGGCACCGGCGTCGGCGCGACCGGGACCGGCGGCTTCGGCAGCAGCGCGGTCGCCACCTCCACCACCGGCGTCGGCGGCGGCGGCGGCACCGGCGGCTTCGGCAGCAGCGTGGTCGCCAGCTCCACCGGCGTCGGCGGCTCCACCAGCAGCTCGGTCACCACCACCGGCGTCGGCGGCGGCGTAGGCGTCGGCGGCGGCGACCCCGGCGATCCGCCCCCGGTGGGGCCGCCGGCCGTCGGCTTCTGGCAGCTCGACGACTGCAACGCCGCGACAACGGCGCTGTTCGACTCGTCGGGCAACGGCAACACGGCCACCCGCTCGGCCAACGCGGCGTGCGCTCAAGGTGTCAGCGGTCTCGGCGTCGCCTTCAACCAGGACAACGACAAGATCCTGGTCGACGACGATGCCAGCTTCACGTTCGGACAGAACCTCGCCGTCGCCGCGTGGGTCAATCCGACCGCGGTGACAGGGTCGACGCCGCGGACCATCGTGCAGGAGAAGGGCGGCGGAGAGACGAGCTTCTCGCTCGACATCCGGAACAGCCAGGCGCGGTTCACCGTGACCTTGACCAACGGGCGGACGGTCACCTCCCGCGCCCCCATCCAGGCCAACGTGTGGACCCACGTCGCGGGGATCTACGACGGCACATTCGTGCGGCTCTTCCTGAACGGCGAGCAGGTCGGCCAGATCAGCGCGGCAGGCACGCTCCACGACATCGACGCGCCCATCCGTATCGGCAACAACGTGCAGAAGGAGCGCTTCACCGGCGTGCTCGACGAGGTCTGGCTCTCCGCCTCACCGACGACCGCCTTCGAGATCGCCCAGCTCTCCTGCCTCAGGCGCCCCACGACGGCCGTCGTCACGCCAGAGAGCAGCGGCCTGGTCGCCCCGAACACGCCGGTGGCGTACCAGATCGCCGTCACCAACAACGATGTCGGCTCGTGCCCGGGCCGCGACTACTTCCTCGACATCTTCAGCCCCTCGGGGGGCATCGACGTCTCCGCCGATCCCTCGTTCTTCCCCGGCGTCCTGCCCGGGAGCACGGCGACGTTCCCCGTCACCGTCACCGGCACCGAGGACGCGGATCCCGGCACCCACGTGATCCCCTTCTCCGTGATCGACTTCAACTCGTCCGAGTTCGTCGTCGCCTCCGGGGCCCTCGACTTCGAGCTGGCCGAGCCGACGGGGTGCTTCGTCCGGACGAGCCGAGAGATCTTCGTGAAGGACCTCAGCGTGGTCGAGGATCCCCTCCGCACGACGTTCAACGGGCCGCCGGGCGACCCCCGCACGGGCGCATGGACGTTCGCGCGCCTGATGGAGGACATGGCGCCCACGCCCGCCGACGCGCCGGCCATGGTCGAGGAGCTCTTCAGCACCTGGCTGACCGATCAGGTCGTGAACGGCTTCACCGTGCCGGCGCGCACGGCGATCCAACAGGTCGTGTTCGACGAGTGGCCGAGGAGCCCTGACGGGTCGCTCGACCTGCAGCAGGCGCCGCTCTTGCTGCTCGGCATCGTCAACAGGATCGACGTGCGCAACCTGGCCGAAGGCCACGCCGGCGAAGGGAGGTTCGTGTTCGGCGTCGTCAGCCAGGGCTTCCCGCAGCAGTTCACCGTGATCCTGGAGTACAAGCTCCCCGCGTCGACCGAGGCCGACGTGCTCGACTGGGCGAACTCCTGGCACGCCCTCGGCAGCCTGCCCTTCCCGTCCGAGGACTACAACGCGGCGCTCCAGGACATCACCACGCGGTTCGCAGGCCGGAACGCCGCGCCCGGCAAGCCGAACGGGAGCTCGCTCGGGCAGCTCCGCACGAACGAGATCGCGCTCGCGGGGCCGTGGGAGCTGCGCGAGTTCGTCCTCTCGCCCGACACGGGCTTCCTGCGGCCGGAGACCGTCAAGCTGACGCCGGATCTCGGCTTCGACGGATCGCCCACGCTCGCTGATTTCGTGAACCAGAACGAGGCCTCGATCATCGCGGAGCAGCACACGGTGCCCGACACGTTCCAGGGGAACCCGTTCCTCGGCGGCTCGTCGTTCAACAACCTCACGGCCTGGACCGCTCCTGGCATCCTCAACAACGAGGCACGGCACAAGTTCTCGCTCAACACCTGCAATGGGTGCCACGGCGCGCAGGAGACCGGGACGGGGTTCCTGCACGTGAACCCGAGGTCGCTCGGGAACGAGGCGTCGCTGTCGGGTTTCATGACGGGGATCACGGTCAGTGACCCGGTGAGCGGTGAGCCGCGCACCTTGAACGATCTGAGGCGCCGGAATCAGGATCTGTCGGCGCTGGTCTGCGAGCCTGCCCCGACCTTCGCGGCGCTCAGGGCCGCGCCGACAGGCGGCGCGGCGGCCGGCGCGGCCGCGAGCCGCTCGGCGTTCATCCGCCGCGGCATCGGGCGCGTCCACTGATCCGGTAGCGCCCCGGCGCGAGGGGCGGCGGGCGCGGCCGGCGAGCCGCGCCCGCCCGGCCTCCCGAGCAGGCCCCGAGGAGGACGCGCCGTCCCTTCAGCTATCGAGGCCCGCGCAGGAGAGCCGCGTTCCGGCCGGGAGCTCCAGCCCAAAGCGCTCTCTCAGGACGTCGAGGAGCGCGTCGTCGCGCAGCAAGACGCGCTCGACGCCGTCCACCCGCCAACGACCCAGCTCGCGGTTGCGCAGCGTCACCCGGCCTTCCGGCGACGGGAGCGCCACGATGAGGTTGTTCACGAACAGCGAGTTCGGGTGCGTGGATGTGTAATGGTTCGCCACCTCGTAGTCGATCGGGAGGTGCTCCTCGAGCGTGAACGCATAGATGTCCTGACACGCCTCGCCCGCCCTGGAGGCGAGCACCCATGACGAGCCCTCCCGGCGCAAGCCGATCACGTCGAGCACCCGCGCATGCCCCTCGCCCTCGACGAGCGGGAGCGGCTGCAAGAGCCCCGGACCGCCGAAGCCGACGTCCGCGATGAACGGCCCCTCGGGCAGCTCGACCAGCGACAGCATGTGAGATCGAGGGCCCGTATCGCTGCGCTGGAACCGCACCCGCGCGATGAGCGTCGTGAGCTTGAATCCGAGCCGGCGCAGCACCGCGGCGAACAGCGTGTTGTGCTCGAAGCAATAGCCGCCGCGGCGCGCCCTGACGAGCTTCGCCTGGACGCTGGCCAGGTCGAGGCGGATCGGTCGGCCGAGCAGGACGTCGAGGTTCTCGAAAGGGATGGAGTAGACGTGCGCTGCGTGAAGCGCATCGAGGACCTCCCGCGTGGCGGCGAGCGCGCCGCGGTAGCCGATGCGGGCGAGATAGGCGTCGAGGTCGAGCGATGCGCTGTCCTGTGTGGAAGGTTGCATTGGATCGGTGCAGCGAGGATACGCGGCCCCTCGCTTGACCGTCAACGCACCGGTCAGCACATTGACGGCGGTGGAGCAGGACCATCGAACCCATGCAGGCTGCGCTGGGCCGCTCCGTGGCTTCGCTGCGGAGAGCGCTCGATGGCTCTCTGCGCAAGGTCGGTCCGTGGAGCGCCGGGATGATCACAACCCCGAGCGGCGGCGGACTGGGCAGCACGCCCGGCGCGGCCTGGTCGCCGCCGGTCGAACGACATGCCCGCGCCCGACCGCTATACCGTGACGGAGATCCTCCGCGAGGGGACCAGGTTCGTCGTCCATCGCGGCCTCCGGAACGAGGACGGTTGTCCGGTCCTGCTCAAGATCCCCCGGGCAGAGCCCCTCGACGGCCGGGACGCCGCGCGGCTGCGCCACGAGCTCGAGATCGGGCGAAGGCTCAGCGGCCGGTCCGCGATCAGGCCCTGTGAGCTCACCACCTACCGGAGCCGGCCGGCGCTCGTCCTGGAAGACTTCAGGGGTCGCTCGCTCGATCGGGAGCTCGGGGCGCCGATGGATCTCAAACGTTTCTTGACGATCGCCGCCAGCATCTCGACAGCCCTCGCGGACATCCACGCAAAGGGGGTCGTCCACAAGGACATCAAGCCGCAGAACATCCTCGTCGATTCCATGTCTGGAGAGGTGAAGATCGCGGACTTCGATCTTGCCTCCCTCCTCCCCGAGGACCACGGCGACGCGCGGAGCCCGAGCGTCATCGAGGGGACCCTCGCCTACATGGCGCCCGAGCAGACCGGGCGCACGAGCCGGGCGGTCGATCTCCGTACCGACCTCTATTCGCTGGGCGTCACGCTCTACGAGATGCTCACGGGCGTCCTGCCCTTCTCGGCCGGCGATGCCCTGGAGTGGGTCCACCGTCACGCCGCGGTGCTCCCCAGGCCTCCGTCGGAGCTCGTCCCGGGTCTCCCTTCGCCGGTGTCCGATCTCGTCATGAAGCTCCTCGCCAAGGCCCCCGAGGATCGGTACCAGAGCGCGCGCGGCCTCACGCTCGATCTCGAGCGATGTCTCGAGGGGCTCACGACGCGCGCGCGCATCGACCCATTCCCGCTCGGAGAGCACGATTTCTCTGGTCTCTTCCAGATCCCGAAGGAGCTCTACGGCCGCGGGCGCGAGTTCGGCGCCCTCGTCGCCGCCTTCGAGCGCGTGGCGCTGCGCGGAGCCCCCGAGCTCCTCCTCATCTCCGGCAACGCCGGGGTCGGCAAGACGTCGCTGGTGCAGGAGCTCTGCCGGAAGGCGGTCCGGGAGCGGGGCCTCTTCGCGACGGGCAAATTCGACCAGCAGCGCCGACACGCGCCCTACGCCACGATCGTCCAGGCGCTCCGCGAGCTCGTGCGCGAGATCCTGAGCGGGAGCGAGCCCGTCATGGACGCGTGGCGGAGGCGGCTCTCCGCGGCCCTCGGCAAGAACGCGCAGCTCATCGTCGACGTCCTGCCGGAGGTGGAGCTCATCCTCGGCAAGCAGCCGCCCGTCCCCGAGCTGCCGCTGACCGAGACAGAGAACCGGTTCGCGATGGTGTTCCGGCGCTTCGTCGGCGCCTTCTGCCGCGAGGAGCGCCCACTCTGCCTCTTCCTCGACGACCTCCAGTGGGCAGACCCGGCGAGCCTCGCGCTCCTCGAGCACCTCGCCACCCACCCCGAGACGCAGCGCCTGCTCGCGATCGGCGCCTACCGTGATGAAGAGGTGAGCCCGCTCCACCCGCTGACGTGCATGCTCGAGCGCGCGCGGGGCGCCGGCATCAGGCTCCTCGAGATCGAGCTCGCTCGGCTGTCCGAGGGGGATGTGCAGCGGCTCGTCGCCGATACGGTCCATACGAGCGGAGAGCACGCCGCCCCGCTCGCGCGCCTCGTCTACGAGAAGACCGCCGGCAATCCGTTCTTCGCCACCCAGTTCTTGACCATGCTCCACAAAGAGGGCCTGTTCGAGGTCGATCTGCGCGCAGGCGCCTTCAGGTGGGACATCGACGCGATCCACGGCAAGGGCCTCGCCGACAACGTGGTCGATCTCATGATCGCGAAGATCAAGCGCCTCTCCCCGTCGGCCCAGAAGGCGCTCACGCTGGCCGCCTGCGTGGGGAATACCGTCGATGCCGGCACCCTCGCCGTCATCCGCGATCGGTCCGAGGACGCCATTCACGAGGACCACCGGGAGCTCGTGCGCGAGGGGCTGCTCCTCAGGTCCGGCGATACGTACCGGTTCCTCCACGACCGTGTCCAGCAGGCGGCTCACGCGCTCATTCCGGAGGCGGAGCTGGGGGCGGTGCACCTCCGCATCGGGCGGCTGCTCGCCGCCCACGCGCCTTCGGACGCGGCCGAGGCGCGCGTCTTCGAGATCGCCGGCCACCTCAACCTGGGCGCTGCCCTCGTGACCGACCGGCACGAGAAGGACCGGATCGCCTGGCTCAACCTGATGGCGGGCCGGCGAGCCAAGGCCTCTGCAGCCTACGCAGCCGCGGCCAGCTACCTCGCGGCGGGCATGGCGCTGCTCGGGGACGACGCCTGGGACAAGGAGCGCGCGCTCGCGTTCGATCTCCACTGCGAGGGCGCGCGCTGCGCCTTCCTGAGCGGCGACTTCGCCGCCTCCGAACGGCTCGTCGACGTGCTCCTGCAGCGCGCTCGGGGCCGGCTCGAGCTTGCGGAGGTCCACGGCATCGAGATCGTTCTCCACACGACCCGCGCCGATTTCGAGCGAGCGGCGCAGAGCGCCCTCTCCTGCGTGCGCCGCTTCGACGTCGACATCCCGCTCCACCCGACGCGCGACGCGGTGGAGCGCGCGGCGCGCGAGGTCTGGGACGAGGTGTGCGACCGCCGCATCGAGGAGCTCGTCAGCCTGCCGCGCATGGTCGATCCGGACATGCTGGCCGTGATGACGACCCTATCGACGGCGCTCCCGTCAGCCTATTTCACGGACCCGCGCCTCTACAGCCTCATCGCGTGCCACATGGTCCGGCTCAGCCTCCGCGCGGGCAACTCGGACGCTTCTCCGCCTGGATACGTCGCGTTCGGCGGGACCATCGGCCGCGTCCTCGACCTTTACCGGGAGAGCTACCGGTTCGGGGAGCTCGCCCGCGCGCTGCTCGAGATCTGCTGCCGGACCGGGAGCCGGGCGCAGATCCTCCACATGATCACCACCTTCATCGACCCATGGATCCGCCCCCTGCGGGACGTGGTCGGCCTCTTTCACAAAGCCTTTGACGAGGCCATCGAGACTGGCGCGCTGATCTACGCGGCGTACTGCTCCTTTCAGATGCTGACGCTGCGCCTCGCCTCGGGCGATCCCCTGGCGGACGTCGCCGCCGAAGCCGAGCGGCGCATGGACTTCACGGGCCGGGCCCGGTACGACGTCGTCCACGACTCCCTGGCCGTCGTGCACCGGTTCGTGCAGCACCTGCGCGGGCGCGATCCGGGCCGGGCGCGCGAGGACGCCGGGAACGCCGTGGAACCGCCGCGCGAGGCTGCGGCGCGGATCACGCGCTTCCACGACCGCCTCTGCAGCGCCCATGCGGCGCTCCTGTTCGGTCGCCATGGCGAGGCTGTGGCCGCGGCGCGCGAGGCGGGCGAGCTGCTCGGCGCCGTGACAGACCAGTTCCACATCAGCACTCAAGCCTACGTCGCCGCGCTCGCGCTCTCGTGCCATGCCCGCGCCCTGCCAGAGGAGCAGCGAAGAGACCTCCTCCCTGCCCTGAGGGCACACGAGGCGGATCTCCGCCGCTGGGCGGAGGTCCAGCCCGCGAACCAGGCAGACCGCCACGCGCTCGTGTCGGCCGAGATCGCGCGCATCGCGGGCGACGAGCTCTCCGCGATGCGCCTCTACGAGCAGGCCATCCGGGCCGCGCGCGCGAGCGGATTCGTCCATGGCGAGGCGCTGGCCCAGGAGCTCGCCGCCGCCTTTTACCGCGATCGCGGCTTCGACCTGATCGCCGACGCCTACCTCCGCGCGGCCCGCGGCAGCTACGCCCGCTGGGGCGCCGACGGGAAGGTGAAGCAGCTCGACAGGCTCTTTCCGCACCTCGCGGCGCGCCCGCTCGCCGCGACGAGCACGGTCACGATGCCGGTCGAGGAGCTCGATCGGCTGGCGATCGTGAGGGCGTCTCAGAGCCTCTCGGGCGAGATCCTGATGCCCCGGCTCGAAGAGGCGCTGCTGAGGGTCGTCCTTGCGCACGCGGGCGCGCAGAAGGGCTACCTGCTGGAGGCTCGCCGCGGCGCCGCGTCGATCCGGGCGAGGGCGAGGATCGAGGGAGGAAAGCCGTTCGTGGAGTCGCTCGCCGGCGAGGCGCGCGCGCCCGCGTCCTCCGCCGCGCTGCCGCTGTCGGTCGTCAACTACGTCGTCCGGACGGGCGAGCCGGTTATCCTCGACGACGCGGCGGAGACGCGGTTCTCGGCGGACGAGTACATCGCGCTGGCCCGGCCGAGATCGGTCCTGTGCATGCCGATCGCGCGGCGCCCCGGGGTCGACGCGATCCTCTACCTGGAGAACGCCGCGATGCGCGGCGCGTTCACCGAGGACACGCTCGCGGTGCTCGATCTGCTCGCGTCGCAGGCCGCCATCTCGCTCGAGAACGCGTCGCTCTACGCGGCGCTGAAGAAGAGCGAGGCGTTGCTCCAGAGCATCGTCGACAGCTCGCCGGCCGCCATCTACGTCAAGGATCTGGAGGGCCGACTGCTCCTGATCAACCGGCGGTACGAGCAGTTCGTCCATCTGTCGAGAGAGCAGGTGATCGGCAAGAGAGATCACGAGCTCTTCCCGCCGGAGATGGCGGACGCGTTCGCCGCCTACGACCGCAAGGTGATCGAGGCGGACAGCCCGCTGGACCTGGAAGAGGTCGTGCTCGTGGACGACGAGCCGCGCACGTACCTGTCCCTCAAGTTCACCCTGCACGACGCTGCTGGAGCCATCTATGCCGTCTGCGGCATCTCGACGGACATCACCGAGCGCAAGCGGGCGGAGATGGCCGAGCGCTTCCTGGCGGAGGCGAGCAGGCGGCTCGCGGCCGATCTCGGCTACGAGGCGACGCTGGACGCGATCGCGGGGGTCGCGGTGCCCGAGCTCGCCGAGGGCGCAGCGCTCTACGTGCTCGACGACGCGGGCGCGCTCCAGCAGGCGGCCGTCGCGGCGGACTCCCCGGCCAAGGCCGCGCGCCTGCGCGAGCTCACCGCGCCCTCCGGGGACGCCGCCGCGTCCCCGGGCGCGCCCGGGGATCCCCACCGTGTCCTCGGCGCGGATCGTGCCGAGCTCTGCCGCGTGAGCGACGGCCTGATGCGGCGCTGGGCCGCGGGCGCAGCGCGCCCCGAGGCGCTCTTCGAGCTCGCGCCCGCGGCGTACATGAACGCGCCGCTCGTGACGCGCGGCCGCTGCCTCGGCGTGCTCTCGCTGATGCGGACCGGAGCGACGCCGCGTTATACCGGGGCCGACGCGCCGCTCGTCGAGGAGCTCGCGCGCAGGGCCGCGATGGCGCTCGACAACGCGCGCCTTTACCGCGAGGCGCAGCAGGCCGTCCAGATCCGCGAGGAGTTCCTCGCCGTCGCGTCCCACGAGCTCCGCACGCCGCTCACGCCGCTCAGGCTGAAGCTCGCGCTGATGCAGAAGAAGCTGACGACCGAGATCGTGAACCCCTCGCTCGAGCGCATGGTCGCGGTGAGCCTCGGGCAGGTCGAGCGGATCGAGCGGCTCATCGAGAGCCTCCTCGACGTGAACCAGATTGCGCGCCATGAGCTCGACCTCGATCTCTCGGAGGTCGACCTCTCCGCGCTGACCTGCGACGTCGTGAGCGAGCTCCGCGAGCCCTCGTCGCGTGCGGGCTGCCGGATCGAGATCGCGGCGGGGCGCCCGGTGCTCGGCCGCTTCGATCGGCTCCGCGTCGCGCAGGTCCTGAGGAGCCTGCTCAACAACGCGATCAAGTTCGGCAAGGGCGGGCCCATCGAGGTGACCGTCGCCGAGCGCGGCGACACGGCGCGGGTCGTCGTGCGCGATCACGGGCCCGGCATCGCGCCGGAGGACATGGAGCGCATCTTCAAGCGGTTCGAGCGGGCGGTCTCGTCGAGGTCCTACGGCGGGCTCGGGCTCGGGCTCTACATCGCGAACGAGATCGTCCGGGCCCACGGGGGCACGCTCCAGGTGTCGAGCGAGAAGGGCAAGGGCGCCTGCTTCACCGTGGATCTGCCGCGGAACGTCGCACCGTCATCTGCCTCGGGAGGCCCGCCGAGGAGCGGGGGTGTCGCGTCCTAGCGAGACAGAGCGCCAGGACGCCCAGAGAAGACGACGAGCGATTCGCTCTCCCCCTTCCGCCTCCGCGGCTCGATTCTGCGTCACGCCCCCTGCGCGTCGGGGAAGAGCTTCTGGAAGCTGTCCTTGTCGATCGCCTTCTCCAGCGCCGCCTGGACCGAGATGGTGTCCTTCTTGACGAGCCGCTCCAGCGCCATGTCCATCGTCTGCATGCCGGCGGAGCGGCCCGCCTGCATCAGGTTCGTGATCTGGAACGTCTTGCCCTCGCGGATCATCGCGGAGAGCGCGCTCGAGCCGACGAGGATCTCGTGGGCGGCGACGCGGCTCGTGCCGTCCTTCGTGCGGAGCAGCTGCTGGGCGATGATCGCGGCGAGGCTCTCGGCGAGCATGCCGCGGACCTGGAGCTGCTCGTCGGCGGGAAACGCGTTGATGATACGGTCGATCGTCGCGGCGGCGCTGTTCGTGTGGACGGTGCCGAAGACGAGGACACCGAAGCTCGCGAGCTGCAAGGCGAGCTTCATGGTCTCGTTGGTCCGGAGCTCGCCGATCAGGATCACGTCGGCGTCCTCGCGCCCGGCGCTGCGGATCGCGCTCGCGAAGCTGCCCGCGTCGGGGCCGACCTCGCGGTGCGTGATCTGGGCCTTGATGGGGCTGTGCACGAACTCGACCGGATCCTCGATCGTGAGGACATGGCAGGCGCGCGAGCGGTTGATGTGATCGATCATCGCCGCGAGCGTCGTGGACTTACCGGAGCCGGTCGGCCCGGTGATCAAGATGAGCCCGCTCGTCCGCTCGGACAGCCGGCGGGCGATCTCGGGGCAGCCGAGATCGTCGAGCGAGAGGATCTTGCTCGGGATGGTGCGGAAGACGGCCGCGAGCCCGGTGGTCTTGTAGAAGTAGTTCGCGCGGAAACGGGCCCTGTCCGCGTAGGAATAGGCGAAGTCGAGATCGAGCTCGTCGACGATCCGCCGCGTCTCCTCGGGGGTCGTGATCTCGAAGAGGAGCGCCTCCATCTCGGCCGTGTCGAGGGGCGTGTCGCGCAGGGCGATGAGCTCGCCTCGGGTGCGCACGAGCGGCGGATAGCCGATGCCGAGGTGCAGGTCGCTGCCCTTCCTCGAGAGCAGCTCGTCGAAGAGGCGGTCGATCCGGGCCACGTTACGCTCCCTTCTTTCCGAAGAGCGCGCCCGCGCGCTCGAAGAGGCCCTTGCCCGCCTCGATGGGCGCGGACTTGGACGCGTCGGGCGCGGGGGCGGGCGGCCTCCTGTCCGGCGTGAGCATGGGCTGCCGCCTGCCGGCGAGGACGGCCTCGAGCTCGTCGGGGGCCTCCGCCACCTTGAGCGCGGCCTCGAGCGTGGTCTTGCCGGCGCGGACGAGCTCGGCCAGCGAGTCGTCCAGGCGGATGATCCCGAGGCCCTTCCCTCGCTGCTGGAGGCTCGGTATCTGGAACGTCTTGGAGTCGCGGATGAGGTTCCAGAGCGGGACGGAGCCGGGCAGGACCTCGGCGGCGGCGACCATGCGCCTGCCGCCCTCGCTCGGCAGGAGCCGCTGGCTGACGATGAGCCGGAGGCCGCCCGCGAGGGTGACGCGCACCTGCTGCTGATCGCCGGGCGGGAAGAGATCTATCAGCCGATCGATGGTCTTCGCCGCGCTCGGGGTGTTCATGGTGCCGAGGACGAGGTGGCCAGTCTCGCTCGCGGCCAGCGCCATGCGGACCGTCGCCGTGTCCCTGAGCTCGCCGACGACGATGACGTCGGGATCCTCGCGCAGCGAGGCCTTGAGGGCGTTCTCGAAGGAGCGGGTGTGCGTGCCGACCTCGCGCTGGCTGATCATCGCCTTGCCGCGCGCATGGACGAACTCGACGGGATCCTCGACCGTGATGATGTGATGGCTGGTCTCGCGGTTCAGGATGTCGACGATCGCGGTGAGCGTCGTGGTCTTGCCGTGGCCCGTCGGCCCGGTGATCACGATGAGGCCCTGGTGGTGGCGGGTGGCGAGCCCGATGGCGTCGGGCAGGCCGAGCGACGCGAGGGTCGGGATGGTGCGCGCTATCAGCCGGAACGAGCCCTTGTACCCCTGCCGGTGGCGCGAGATGTTCACCCGGAAGCGGCCGAGCGCGCCGAGCTCCAGGGCGAAATCGCAGGAGCCCTCGACCTCGAGCACCTGCGAGAGGCGCGCCGGGACGCGCGGCAAGAGGAGGGACTCGACGGCCGCCGGGTCGAGCGGCTCGCCGTGCGGCATCAGCTCGCCCGCCACGCGCAGGAGCGGCGGGCGGCCGGCGACGAGGTGCAGATCGCTCGCGCCCTGATCGCGCGCCATGGCGAGCAGCCCGTCGAGGGCGGCGGCCGGCACCTCGGCGGAGGAGGGCCGCGCGCGCCCCCCCGCCGCGGCCGCGCGCCCGGCGGCGCGGGGCTCCGGGGACGGCGCCGACGGGCGGGCGGCCGGCGCGGCGCGCTCGGCGGCCGGCGCATCGTCGGCGCGCGCCTCGAAGCGGGCCACCGAGGGCCGGCTGGCGCGGGGCTCTGCAGGCGGCGGCGGAGAGCGGAGGTCGAGCGCGACCTCCGAGGAGCTCGTGCGCTTCGCGTCCTGCTCGCGCGGCGGTGGGCGCTGCCCCTCCTCGGGCGTGAGGTGCTCCCGCATGGAGAGCTGCTGCGAAGGGCGCGCGGGAGGCGCGGCGGCCGCGGTCCCCGACGCGCCGGACGACTGCATCCGCGTCATGCGGGCGTGCACGAGGTCGCCCTGGCGCGCGGCGACGACCGAGATGGCGCCGATGCCCTCGATGCGGATGTGCCACTGCGACGGCTTCGCGCCGAGGGCCTCGATGTGGCGGCCGCCGCCGAGCGCGCTGAGGAGCATGAGGATGTCCTCCGTGGTGAGGGCGCCGGGATCGACGGCCTGGAAGGCGCCCGAGACCTTGACGCTGGGCATGCGCCCGGTGGCCACGGCGAACTCCGTCACCTCGGGGCGGTTCAGTTGCGAGAGCCAGGATCGAAGGGCGTTCATCGTCGTCGCTCGTCTCTGCAAGCCGACTCTATCAACGATGAGGCGCCGCGTTCCAAAATGTCGTGCGACGGCGGCGACATTCGGCCGCGGCCCCCGCGCGGACTCCCTCCCACCGTCCCCGCTCGCGGCGACCGCGCGGTCCTCCTCGGAGCGGTGCGACCCGGCTCACGCCCGCGGCGTGCTCCGCCGCGCGCGGCGCCGGGCTACTGGATCGCGAGCTTGAGCCGAGCGCCCTTCACGAAGTGGCCAGGCGTCTTGCCCTTCTCGCCGGGCGGCGCCTGCGGCTCCGAGTCGATGGTGAGCTGCATGTTGCCGGTCGACTCGATCTTCTTCATGGTCACCCTGGCGATCTCGACCCATTTCGTGGATCTCGGCCCGTCGGGGTCCTCGACCTTGCGGAAGAGCACCGCCTTGGTCCCCGCGGCGACCGGCTTCTCGGTCGTGGAGACGAGCGGCAGCAGCGTCGCGACCTTTCCCGCGCGCGAGACCAGCCTGCCATAGACCTCCACGGAGAAGGTGTCCCACTCGCCCGCGCCGGGGGCCGAGGCGGGCTCTGCCGTAGGCGCGCTCTCCGCGCCGGCTACCGTCGGTGCAGCCTGCCGCGGCGTGGCGGGGTGCTCTGCCGAGGCCGCGGTCGGCGTGGCGGAGAGGAGCGCGGCCGCGCCCGCGGCGACGAGCGATCGCGAGCACCTGGAGAGCCAATCACCAACCGTCTTCATGCACCACGCTCCTTCGCTACTTCGACGTGATCCCACGACCCGCGTGAACTCCGCAAGATCGCAAACACCGCAGTCACAAAACTTCTCATCGTGACGCAGACTGACACCTTCCGCAACTCATTTCTCGATCTCGACGGGGTTTGCGGTCATGAGCCGTTCGTCACACGCTCATTCACGCTCATTCACGCTCATTCACGCTCATTCACACTCACGTTCACATCCGTCATCATCGCGGGTGACCCCGGCGCGGCCCGTATCACCGGCGCCCGGCTGTGCTCTCTCCCGCGCGCCGCGCAGCTTCACCTTCATCGTCGGCAGCTCGTCAGCCGCTCGTCAGCTTCTCTCCGCCCTGAGCGCTTGGGCGCGCCTCGCTCAGATTCAGGTGCTGGCCGCGTCGGCGAGGCCGACCGGGCTCCGGCTGCGCGGCGCACGAGGAGTGCGGCGCGGCTCGCCCGAGCTCACCTGGTCATCTGGCTTGCCTGTCGTTCTGGCTCGCCCGTCGTTCCGGCTGCCTGGTCGCCCGGCGTGACCGCCTGCCTGGGCTCTCCGGCTCGCCTCGCTGGTTCTCCGACGGGTCCATCAGCGCGCTTCGCGAGGCGCGCTCTCGAAGAGCGAAACACCCGCGCGAGCGACAGGCTGGCTCGGTCCAAGCCCGCCGTACCTCATTCCCACCCGTCCGACGAAACCAGCTGCGCACAGCAACGCGATCTCTCCCTCTCCAACCTCGCTCCGGGAATCTTCCCGGTGCCTTCCAACACCGCCGACCCGAAAATCGATGTCGGAGTAAGAGTCGCGTTTCAACCAAGATATCATGTCTTCGTCAAAGCAGAGCAGAAATTTTCGGACGCAGTCGATTCTGGTGAGCCCCCGTGCGTGCATGTGTGACGCGTGCCGGCGCAGGCGTGCGCCCGTGCGTCCCATGCGTGATGCGTGATGCGTGATGCGTGATGCGTGCCGGCGCAGGCGTGCGCCGGCGGGACCTGCCGCTGTAGGATGGCCGCGGAGGAACAGAGCCCATGCCCACGGTCGCCGATCACTACGACAAGCTCCTCGCCGAGCACTATTCAAGGATGTTCGGGGAGTACGACGCCAAGGTCGCCGAGCAGCGGGCGCTGTTCGAGCGCCTCGGCCTGCGCCCTGAAGGCTCGTCCGGCGGCTCGCCCGAGGCCATCGACCTCGGGTGCGGCTCCGGCTTTCAGTCCCTCGCGCTGGCCCAGCTCGGGTTCAGGGTAACCGCCGTGGACACGTCGGACAGGCTGCTCGCCGAGCTCGAGGCGCGCCGCGGGCCGCTCGCCGTCGAGATCGTGAGAGGGGATCTCCTCGACGCGCTGGAGCGCTCGGGGCCCCCCTGCGCGCTCGCCGTGTGCATGGGCGACACGCTCCCCCACCTCGGCAGCAAGTCGGACGTGGAGCGGATGTTCGCCGGCTGCGCCCGGCGACTCGCGCCCGGCGGCCATCTCGCGCTCACGTTCCGTGACCTCACCCGCGAGCTCGGAGGCGCCGACCGGTTCATCCCAGTCCACGACTCCGCGGATGTGATCATGACCTGTTTCCTCGAGTACGAACCCGAGACCGTCAAGGTGCACGACCTCGTTCACACGCGCGGCCGAGAGGACGGCCGGTGGACGCTGTCAGCGAGCTTCTATCGCAAGCTGCGCCTCGCCCCCGATTGGGTCTGCGACAGGCTCGACGCGGCCGGACTCCGCGTCATCCATCGCGAGATCGCGCGCGGCCTCGTCACCCTCGTCGCGCGCTCCTGAGCTGACGTGGGCCGGGATACGAACACCGATTCAAATACCTCCTATGGAGGTTGATGGCGCGGGCGACGCGGCGCTAACTTGATATGGGAGGATGAGACCCATGTCCGAGAGAGCGAGTCAGACAGGCACGAACGACGCCGGGCAAGCTGCGGTCGTCAACCGGCCGTCGCGGGATGAGGTCCAGGACCTGCGGCGAGAACGAGACGAGGCGCGCCAGCTCCTGGCCACGCTGGTCGTGGCGCTCAAGCGCGCGACGTTCCGGCACGGCACCTACATCGACGGGCTGGGCGCCGCGATGGTCGCCGTGGATCGGTGGTCCAAGCCACGAGGCCGATGATCGAAGGGCCGGCCCCGGGCTGCGGTGACGCCCTGAGTCGCGGCCCAGGCCCCGAGAGACCTGGTGCGCGCCGCCTTGGCCGCTCGAACGACCTCGCCGGCTGTGGACGCAGCGCACGCAGCGCGCGGCGGTGGACGCAGCGGGCGCGGCGGTACCCTGGCGCCGGCCCCGCCTGCCGGCTAGGCGCGAAGGCCGGAACGGAGTAGGTTCCTGGCATGGCCGGATACCGCAGTCGTACATCCACCCAGGGGCGCAACATGGCAGGGGCGCGCGCGTTGTGGCGCGCCACCGGCATGAAGGACGCGGACTTCGAGAAGCCGATCGTCGCCATCGCCAACAGCTTCACGCAGTTCGTTCCGGGGCACGTCCACCTCCACGACGTCGGCCAGCGGGCGAAGAAGGTCATCGACGCCGCGGGCGGGTGGGGCGTCGAGTTCAACACCATCGCCATCGACGACGGCATCGCGATGGGCCACGCCGGCATGCTGTACTCGCTGCCGAGCCGGGAGCTCATCGCCGACAGCGTCGAGTACATGGTGAACGCGCACTGCGCGGACGCGCTGCTGTGCATCTCGAACTGCGACAAGATCACGCCCGGCATGCTCCTCGCCGCCATGCGGCTCAACATCCCGACCGTCTTCGTGTCGGGCGGTCCGATGGAGGCGGGCAAGCTCGTCGGGACCCACGACCGCGACGGCAAGCCGCTCATCCGGAAGCTCGACCTCATCGATCCGATGATCGCCGCGAGCGACGACAAGGTGACCGACGCGGATCTCGCCGCGATGGAGCGGTCCGCGTGCCCGACCTGCGGCTCGTGCTCCGGCATGTTCACGGCCAACAGCATGAACTGCCTCAACGAGGCGCTCGGCCTCGCGCTGCCCGGCAACGGCACGCTGCTCGCGACGCACGCGGCGCGCTGGGAGCTCTTCGAGGCGGCGGCGAAGCGCGTCGTCGCGCTCGCGCAGCGGCACTACGTCGACGGCGACGCCTCGGTGCTGCCGCGGAGCATCGCGACGTTCGAGGCGTTCGAGAACGCGATGGCGCTCGACATCGCGATGGGCGGCTCGACGAACACGGTGCTCCACATCCTGGCGGTCGCCCGCGAGGCGCAGGTGGACTTCAAGATGGCGGACATCGACCGGATGTCGCGCAAGGTGCCCAACATCTGCAAGGTCGCGCCGTCGTCGCATCACCACGTCGAGGACGTGCACCGCGCGGGCGGCGTGCTGACGATCCTCGGCGAGCTCGACCGCGCGGGGCTCATCCACCGGCAGGCGGGCACGGTCCACGCGGGCACGCTGGGCGAGGCCATCGACGAGAACGACATCCGCCGCCCCACGGCGACGGCCGCCGCGAAGAAGCGCTCGCTCGCCGCGCCGGGCGGCGTGCCGACCACGGTCGCGTTCTCGCAAGACAAGTACTTCGCCGACACCGACGATGACGCCCAGAAGGGCTGCATCCGCGACGTCGACCACGCGTACAGCCGCGAAGGCGGGCTCGCCGTGCTCTACGGTAACATCGCGGTGGACGGCTGCATCGTGAAGACCGCCGGCGTCGAGCCCGAGATCTGGAAGTTCGAGGGGCCCGCGCGGGTCTTCCACTCGCAGGAGGCGGCGTGCGACGCGATCTGGGACAACCAGATCCGCTCGGGCGACGTGGTCGTGATCGTCTACGAGGGGCCGAAGGGCGGCCCCGGCATGCAGGAGATGCTCTATCCGACGTCGTTCCTGAAGGGGAAGGGCCTCGGGAAGGCGTGCGCCCTCATCACCGACGGCCGGTTCAGCGGCGGGACCTCGGGCCTGAGCATCGGGCACGTCTCGCCCGAGGCGGCCGAGGGCGGGACCATCGGGCTCATCGAGGAGGGCGACCGCATCCGGATCGACATCCCCGCCCGGACGATCGATGTCCTCGTCAGCGAGGCGGAGCTCGATCGCCGCCGCCGGGCCGCCGAGGCGCGCGGCGCCGATGCGTTCAGGCCGAACCGCGACCGGAAGGTCTCCCCTGCCCTGCGGGCTTACGCGCTGATGGCCACGAGCGCCGCCAACGGCGCTGTCCGCGACGTCGGCCAGATCGAGCCGGGCCGGCGCGCCGGGGACGGCGCGACCGCGACCGCCCCCGCGCAGCGCAAGTAACGGAGCTCCAGCCGCCGCCCAGCCGCCGAGCCGCGCAGGCGAGGCGCGAACGAGGCGCGGACGAGGACACAGCGCCCGCAGCGCGGCGGCCGCCGTCGGTGGAACGGTGGCCACCGCCCCGGCCACCCGGCGCGCCTCGGCGCCCGGCGCAGGTCGGGCGCTGCAACGCTCCGGGCCGGTACGGCATCCACCGCGACGGGGGTGCGCCCGGTCGCGTAGGATGCCGTACATGAGAAAATTGGCGCTCATCGTGGCCACCTCTCTCGTCTCGGGTTGCAGCCCGAAGGTGCGTGATTTCCCTGGTGACCACGACGTCGGGAGCGGTGGAAGCGGGGCCGGTGGCGGCAGCAGCGCCACCGCCAGCAGCAGTGACGCCACCACCACCGGCGGCGCCAGCAGCAGCAGCGGCGCCAGCAGCAGCAGCGGCGGTGCGACGGATAGCTGCGTCGACCCGGTGGAGGACTGCCCGCCAGCGCAGAGCGCCTGCATGGAAGCGGTGTGCAGCGAGGGTGAGTGTGCAGAGCGGCCGAGGCCGGCGCGGACCCCCTGCGGGGCAGACGGCAGCGCGGAGTGTGATGGAACCGGGGACTGCGTGACGTGCGCGGGCGGCATGCAGTGCGAGTGCGGGGAGCCGGGTTGCCCGAACACGTGCGGATCGACGGACGTGATGGTCATGCCTGCGAGCTGCGCGGGGGGCAGGCCGGGCGCCGGGGACAGCTGCGGGCCGGGCGACGCGAGCTGCTGCGGCAACAGGATGGTCCCCTGTGGCACTTTCCTGAGGGGCTACGACGGGACGCCGAGCACTGACGACGCGTTCCCCGCGGCCGTCAGCGACTTCCGCCTGGACAAGTACGAGATCACGGTGGGGCGATTCCGAGCGTTCGTGGATGCCGGGCAGGGCGTGCAGGAGAGCCCGCCGGCCATCGGGGCTGGCCGGCACCCCCACGTCAACGGCAGCGGGTGGATCGCGGGGTGGAACACGCGGCTCGCGCCGAACACCGCGGGGCTCCGGGCGGCGCTGCAGTGCAATGGCGATCGCCTCTGGACGTGGACCGACGCCCCCGGGTCGAACGAGGAGCTGCCGATCAATTGCATCACCTGGTTCGAGGCGTTCGCGTTCTGCGCGTGGGACGGCGGCCGCCTGCCCTCCGAAGCGGAGTGGAACTATGCGGCTGCCGGTGGCGACGAGCATCGACCTTACCCCTGGGGCTCCGGGATCGACGGCGATCGCGCCTCCTACAACTGCACGGGGGATGGGAGCGCCGCGGGGGCTTGCGCGCTGAGCGACATCCTGCCGGTCGGGTCGAAGCCGCGTGGCGACGGGCGATGGGGGCACTCGGATCTGGCCGGGAATCTGTGGGAGTGGACGATGGACTGGTGGCGGGATGCGCTCCCCACGCCGTGCATCGACTGCGTGCATCGCGTGGACGGCGATCGCGACGCGACGCGGGTCACCCGCGGCGGGAGCTACCGCGCGCCGGCGACGGACGTGCGCGCAGGCAACCGCGACTTCAGTTATCCCATCGACCGCGTCAACAACATCGGCGCCCGCTGCGCACGAAACATCTAGAGCGACGGTCACCCGCTTCGGATACGGGCCCACCTCGGCGTTTTCGGTGCTCAGCGCACCGGAGTGCGCTTGCGCGCCGAAAACGCCGATCTGGGCCCGTCTCCTGTGCGAGAGACCGCCGCTCTGCTCGGCATGTAGCTGAGGTGGGCGGAAACCGTTGTGGATCGGACGTCGCGGGACACAGCGGGACGTCGCGGGACATCACGGGGCGTCGCGGGACACAGCGGGACGTCGCGGGACATCACGGGACGTCGCTGGACGTCCACGAGACCGGATTCGACGCCGGGCGTGGTGTGCGATGTCGACGCCGAGGCGAGGCGTGCTAGAGCGCGCGATCGTGGCGTCATCGCGGGGCCAGGCTCAAGGGCAGCAGATCACCGTCGTGGGCGCAGGGGTGATCGGGTTGACCACGGCGGTCGTCCTCCAGCGGGACGGCCACCGGGTACAGGTGATCGCAGCGGCGCGCGGCGAGCGAACGACGTCCGCGGTCGCGGCGGCGCTGTGGCATCCTTTCCTGGCGAACCCGCCCGAGCGCGTCAACGCGTGGTCCTCGAGGAGCCTCGATGAACTCACGCGCATCGCGAACGAACACCCGGAGGCGGGCGTGGATCTCCTGACCGCGCGCGAGGCGGCGGACGACACGCGCCTGCCGTGGTGGGCTCCGAGCGCCCCGGACCTCGCGCTCGAGCCTGGACCCCACCCGCTGGGCGCGCCGTACAGCCTGCGATTCACGGCGCCGCGCATCGAGCCATCGTTGCACCTGCCCTGGCTGGAGGCGCAGCTCGACTGTCCAGTGCGCACCGAGCACGTGCGATCGCTCGCCGAGGTCGAGGGCGACTGCATCGTGAATTGCACCGGGCTCGGGGCGCGCGCGCTCACCGGCGACGGCGAGCTCATCGGTATCTATGGCCAGGTGGCGATCGTCGAACCAGGCGAGATCCCCCCAGATGTCGCACTGGGTGATGAAAGGGACGAGTCGGCGCTCGTTTATGTCATCCCAAGGCGTCGCGAGATCGTGATTGGCGGTTGTTTCATCCCGTCGCCCGATGATCGCCCGTTGACGCCTGATCCCGAGCTCGCTGACGCAATGCTCCAGCGGGTGCGCGCGGCCGGGCTCAAGCCAGGCCGCTTGCTCGGCTCACGCGCCGGGCTGCGCCCTTACCGGAGCACCGTACGGGTCGAGCGAGAAGGCCGTGTGATCCACAACTACGGCCACGGCGGTTCGGGATACACGCTGGCATGGGGTTGTGCCCACGAGGTGAGCGCAATTCTGCGGGACGGCAACGCGTCGACACACGGCCATGTCTAGCGGAATGTGCCGAGCGCACTGTTTTGACGCGCGCCATGATGTCAGCGTCAGCGTCAGCGCGGCGCTCCGGGCCTGTTCCTCGGACAACGGCAGCGGCGCCAACGCCAACGCCAACCCACGCCGCCGCGAACGCGGCTACGAGCCAACGCAAGCTGACGCAGGCGGACGACGTCATCGCAAACCGACGCAACGGTTGCGTCGGTCGCAACGGTCGCAACGGTCGCAACGGTCGTAACCGTCGTAAGCGTCGTAACCGACGCAACCGTCGCAACCGTCGCAACCGTCGCAACCGTCGCAAACCGAAACAAACGACGCTGCTTCTGGAATCCAGCCAACCAGAAAGCCCAACGCAACGCTCCGAAAGTCCCGTTGTGCTCCTGTTGCTAGGCTGCTAGATTGGATTCGTGCTCGTCTGCGAGCGTCTCCCGCCTTCTCTCGCAGTGGGACCGCCCATGGCGATCCTCTGTTCGTCCGAGGGAATGGCCGTGGACGGCCTCGCTCTGGAGGTCGCTAACCCCTGACGACCTCTCGGTGCCATCCCTGGAACGCGGTCCCGAGTGGTCGAACGTTCGTTTGCGCTTGATCCGGTGTCCACCGTTCGCTGTCACCAACGTGAAGATCCGAAGCTTCCCCCGGGAGTTTTGAGCGCCATGAACAACGACGAGAACCGACTCAGTCGTCCATCGGGGCGGCCAGCCGTCTGGAGTTTCACGAGGAACAACGACGAGAAGGGCCCGAGCCGACCCTCGGGCAGGCCGTCGGGGCGGCCCTTGGGCAGGCCGTCGGGGCGGCCCTCGGGCAGGCCGTCGGGGAGACCTTCCGGGCGGCCGGCGCTCTGGAGCGTCCTGCCGCTCGACAGCGGCTTGCTGCAGACCCGGACGATCGAGTGGCCGACGGTGGCGCTCTTCGCCGGGTCGTACGCCCTCTGGGCGACGGCCGTCTACGCGGGCATCGCGGGCTCGGTGTCGACCGTTCCGGCCGTGCTCGCGGCGGCGGTCGCCGCGTATGCCGCCTTCACGCCGATGCACGAGGCGTCGCATCGGTCGCTGGCGCGCTCCGCGCTGCTGAACGGCGTGATCGGGCGGCTGTCCGGGCTGCTGCTCATGGCGCCGTTCCTGGCGGTGCGTCACTTCCACCTCGAGCATCACAAACACACGAACGAGGCGGACCGGGATCCCGACTACTGGAGTGGGCGCGGCCCGTGGTACCTCCTGCCGCTCCGCTGGGCGACACAGGATCTCCACTACTACTATCTATTTTTGCGCTCCTACCACGCGCAGAAGCGCGCGGAGCGGATCGAGACGGTCGCGTCGCTCGCGGCCATGCTCGCGCTCGTGGCGCTGGCCTTCGGGCTCGGCTATGGCCAGCTCGCGCTCCTCTACTGGATCTTGCCGGCGCGGCTGGCGATCTTCTTCCTCGCGTTCGCCTTCGACTACCTGCCTCACTACCCCCACGCGATCACCGCGACGCAGGACCGGTACAGCGCGACGCGCGCGGTCGACAGCGCGCTGTTCAACGTGCTGCTCTTCGGGCAGACGTATCACCTGATCCACCACCTCTACCCGGCCGTGCCGTTCTTCCGCTACCGGACCGTGTGGAAGCATCAGCGCGAGGAGCTCATGAAGCTCCGCTCGGAGAGCATCCCCCCGCCGCGGGCGTCGTTGCCCCTGATCACGGCGGGCAGCCTCGCCGCGCCGCGGGCGCCCACGATCCAGGCGGCTCACCCCACGCAGGGCGCGGCCGAGCTCGACGCCATCTGATCCGCGCCGCGCGGCGCCGCTCCACGGCGGTATCCGCCCCCCTCTGCACCAAGCAGAGCGGCAGCAGAGCGGCGGTCACCCGCACAGGAGACGGGCCCAGATCGGCGTTTTCGGCGCGCAAGCGCACTCCGGTGCGCTGAGCACCGAAAACGCCGAGGTGGGCCCGTATCCGAAGCGGGTGACCGTCGCTCTAGAGGCGCGCGCGGCGGCGGGCACGAAGCGCTCGCGGCGGCAGCAGGACCTCTCGGAAGAGCAGCGCCTCCGCCACGGTGCGGCGGTCCAGCGCGACGCTGGACGCGTCGAGGCGCGACCCGAACGCGTCGGGCCGTCGCTCGCTCGTGCCGAGCGCCGGGATCGCGGCGCGCGCGCTGATGAGGATCGACAGCGACTGCGCGGGCGCCCGATGCGCCGCCAGGACCGCGCCCGCGAGGAGCGCCCGGGCGTCGAGGACGGCGGGGACCCGGCCGGCGAGCAGCGCGTCGCGCGCGCGCGACGCCTCCTGGCGCTCGTGCGGGCCGTAGTCGAGCCCGCTGATGTCCTGCAGACCGAAGCCGGACAGGGCGGTGAGCGGGCCGGCATAGAGGCGCTCCACGATCCACGCGGCCATGGTGGCGAAGGGCGCCAGCGGGACGGGGCGAAAGGCGCCCCTCACGGGCAAGAGCAGGTCATCGAGGCTCACCTCGACGTGGCGGCGCGCCCACGCCTCCCGCAGGGCGCGCGCGTCCTCGTTGAGCCCGCCCCGCTCGAGGACCATGCACCCGATCAGCACGCGCAGGTGCGGCGGAGGGTGCTCGTCATAACGCGCGCCGGTCACGTCCGTCTGGACGGCGATGGACGCGTACGGCTCGTTTTCCTGGAAGAACAGCTCGCTCATCGTGAGCACGTAGGCGGGGCCGAACATGAGCGTGCCGAAGACGTCACAGAAGATCTCCTCGAACCACACGCCGAACACCCGCCTGAGCGCGGGAGCCCCCATGCGATCGCCGTCCGGGGCGAGCGGGCGCACCTGCTCGCCCCCCAGGCCGAGCTCGCGGCGCAGGGCCGGCTCGAGGCCGTCGACCGAGGCCAGGAAATCGTGGCCTATCTCGTGCGCGAGCGCCGGCCAGCGCAGCGGGGTCGAGAAGAAGTCGACAGGGAGGAAGATGGGCGCGATCGACGTCGGGATGAAGCCCGTCCAGATCGCGAGATCGAACTCCGTGAGCTGCGTGGCCGGCGCTCCGCTCCGGAGCGGCAGCCCTTCCGCCCGCGCGAACGCGATCACGGGGGCGTAGCAGGCGTCGGCGAGGGCGTCCGCGTCGCCGAGATCGGGCAGGAGCGACGGGTCGCGGCGCTGCCGCACGAGCACCGCGATCTCGCCCACGACGAGCTCGATGGTGTCCGCCGCGGCCTCCGCCTCGCGCGCCGCGAGGCCCGCGTCGACGGCGGCGCGCAGGCTCCCGATCTCGTGCGGGACGGCCCCGAGGAGCACGTCCGTGAAGCGCCGGTTCGCCCGTTCGTGACGCACCACGTCGCCGAGCGCCGCGGCGCTCTGCTCGAGCTCGGCGAGCCGCAGGAGCACCACGCGCAGCCGGTCGGCGTCGGGCGCGCGCGGGGCGCCGAACGGCATCCCCGCCCACGGCGCAGCGCTCGGCGGCGCGACATCGACGGGCCCCGTATCGCTCCCCGGCGCGACGTCGACGAGCGCTGGTTCGCTCCGCGGGGCGTCCTCGCCGACGGGCCGCGCGGCGGCACGCGCAGCGCGCTCGGCGCGCCTGGCTTGCAGGCTCCCGTACAGGCTCGCTAGCTTGACGATCGCCCAGATCACTCCGATGAGGGCGCCGACGTATTTCTCGAGGTCGATGTCACGCATGGCGCCCGTCCAGCGTCGTCGGGGCGCGGCCCTCCGGCCGCGCGGCTCTCTGGCCGCGCAGAGCGCGGCGATAGCGCCCGGGGCGGGCCGAGCACCTCGGCCAGGACGAAGCGCCGCACGAGCGCGCCGCGGCGGCCGAGCCACGCGAGGAGCGGGCTCGGTGGGTCGCGCGGCGGCACCTCACGACTCCCCGGCGGGATCGGGCTTGCCCCCCGTGGTGCCGGCGATGCCCTGGCGCATCTCGGTGTCGGCGATGACGTTGCGCATGTTGTAGTAGTCCATGACGCCGAGCTTGCCCGTGCGGAGCGCCTCCGCGACGGCGAGCGGGATCGTCGACTCCGCCTCGACGAGCTTTGCCCGCATCTCCTGCGTCTTGGCCTTCATCTCCTGCTCCTGCGCGACCGCCAGCGCGCGGCGCGACTCCGCCCTGGCCTGTGCGACCTGCTTGTCCGCCTCGGCCTGCTCCGTCTGGAGCTTCGCGCCGATGTTGGAGCCGACGTCGACGTCGGCGATGTCGATGGAGAGGATCTCGAACGCCGTCCCCGCGTCGAGGCCCTTCTTGAGCACGTTCTTCGAGATGGTATCCGGGTTCTCGAGGACGTGTTTGTAGTCGTCGGCCGAGCCGATGGTCGAGACGACGCCCTCGCCGACGCGGGCCAGCACCGTCTGCTCGCCCGCGCCGCCGACGAGGCGATCGATGTTGGCGCGCACGGTCACGCGCGCGATCGCGAGGAGCTGGATACCGTCCTTGGCCACGGCCGAGACCTTCGGGGTCTCGATGACGCGCGGGTTCACCGACATCGCCACCGCCTCGAGCACGTTGCGGCCGGCGAGATCGATCGCGGCCGCGCGCGAGAAATCGAGCTCCATCCCCGCCTTGCCCGCCGAGATGAGCGCGTTGACGACCGCCTCCACCCGCCCGCGGGCCAGGTAGTGGGCCTCGAGCATGTCGACGGACACCTCCTCGAGACCCGCCTTCACGGCGCTGATCCGCGCGTTGACGATCTGATCGGGCGGCACCCGGCGCAGGCGCATCGCGATGAGCGTGAGCATCGAGACCCCGGCGCCGGACGCCTGCGCGGCGATCCACAGCCGGAGCGGCACCATGTACAGCGTCGCGACGATGGCGACGAGCACGAGCCCGCCGATCACGATGACCGAGATGATCTCCATATCCCTCTCCACCCGTCCCTGTCCGTGAAGGGCCGCCTCTCGCGCGCTCTCTAGGGCTTGCGCGGCTCGACGACGACCCGATTCCCCTCCACGCTCGCGACCCGCACAGGCGTGCCAGCCTCCACGTAGAGGCCGTCGGTCACGACGTCGACCGCGCGATCCTCGATCTCGACCGTGCCGGCGGGGCGGAGCGGCGTGAGCGCCCTGCCCTCCTTGCCGGCCAGCGCGGCGAGCCGCGCGTCCGGGCCACGCCCGCTCCGCTGGGTCTCGAGCAGCACCATCTTGCGGCCCACCGGCGTCCTCGGGACAGCCCAGAACAGGAGCCCCGTCACGCAGACGCCGGCGCCCAGGGCGAGCAGGCCGTAGCCGATCCCGAGGGCCGCCCATGCGAGCGCGACCGCGCCGAGCACGGCGGCGCCGCCGAGGAGCCCGACGAGGCCGACGCCGGGGATGACCAGCACCTCGATGGCGAGCAGCACGAGCCCCGCCACGAGCAGCGCGACGACGAGCAGCGCGGGCGTCACGCTCCGCGCTCCTCGTCCGCGCTGCGCGCTACCGCCCTCACGACGACCCGGCCCCCCTCCGCGCGGATCACCCGCACGCGGGCGCCGGCCTCGACGTAGCCGAGCTCCGAGAGCGCCTCCACGCGGCGGCCGTCGAGCGCGACCTTGCCCGAGGGGCGCAGATCGGTCGCGGCCGTGCCGAGCCGGCCCACGAGCGACGCGGGCGCCGCGGAGCCCTCGGGAGGCCCTCCGACGGCGACGCCGCGGATCGCCGCGTCCAGAACGAACCGCCGCCCGAAGCGCGTCCTCGGCGCGACGCGGGCGGCGCCCACGGCGAGCGCCGCCGTCGCCGCGAGCGAGCCGCACACCGAGGCGAGGGCGCGCGGCAGCCAACCGGCGTGCCAGGCGACGTCGACCGGCACGCGCTCGAGATCGAGCAGCGAAAGGAGGAGGGCGCTCGCCACGCACGCCGCGCCCGCGACCCCAGGGACGATGTGCCCCGGGACCAAGATCTCCACCGCGATGAGGATCGCGCCGACGGCGAAGAGCGCGAGCTCCTCCCAGCCGGCGAGCTTCACGACGTGGTGCCCGAAGAAGAACAGCGCGAGGCACGAGAGCCCGACGGCGAGCGGGACGCCGTGGCCCGGCGCATAGAGCTCGAGGAGGATACCGAGCATCCCGAGGGTCATGAGGACCCCGGAGAGCGTGGGATCCGAGAGGAAGCGCGCGAGCTCCTCGGCGAAGCTGGGGCGCGGGCGGATGATCTCCGCGGGCTGGGGGCGGCCCAGGGCGCCGAAGAGATCTGCCTCGCTGCCGGCCTGCACCTCGGCGACGCCCCACGCGAGCGCCTGCGCGCCGTCCAGCGTGAGCAGCTTCCCCTTCTCGTCGAGGCCGGGGACCTCCACGTCGGCGTCGACCATGGCCTCGGCGATGTCGCCGCGCCGCCCCTTCGCCTCCGCGGTCGCGCGCATCTCCTTCCGCATGTAGGAAACGACCTTCTCGGCGACAGGCTTCATCTCGCCGCCCTCGCCGATCTGCACGGGCGTCGCCGCGCCGAGGGTGGCGCCGGGGGCGACCGCGATGACATCGCAGGCGAGCGAGATGAGCGCTCCGGCCGAGATCGCGCGCGGGTTGACCCAGCACACCGTGCGGACGCGCGCCCGGAGCAGCGCGTCCCGGATGGCGAGCGCGGCGTCGATGCGGCCGCCGAGCGTGCTGATGTCGAGCACGAGGAGGTCGCCCTCCCCCTGGGCGGCGACGACGCGCTCCAGGAAGGGCGAGAGGCCGAGATCGATCGTCCCGGAGATCGCGACCACGGTGACCTTGCCCGCGCCGGGGATCGGCGGGAGCGGCCGCGGGCCCGGCGGCGCGGGGGCTCCGGCCGCGCCGCCGGGGCCCGCGGCGGGCGCCGCCGCCTCGCCGCGGGCGGGGAGGCACAGCGCCATCGTCGCGAGGAGCGCGAGGAGCGGGGTCGCGCGCCGCGCCCACCTCGCGGCTTGTTCCAGCAGGCGCCACAAACCAGTCAAGCCCCGCTCCCTGCTATGGCGGCTCGGCTCGCGCCGCGCGCCATGCTCCCTGAGGTTCACGCCGAAGACCGCCGCGACAAGGGTAGCGCATGGCGGCGCTCCACGATACCCCCCTGCTCAGGCTGCTCCGCCGCTGCACGCCATGAACCTCGCCACCGCGTCCGCGAACTCGGCTGGTCGCTCCACGATCCAGTCGTGGCTTCCCTTTGAGGAGACGACAAGGGTCGAGTCGGGGATCAAGCGTTGGATGGCGAGGGCCGAGCCGATCGGCACCGTGAGATCGCGCGCGCCCCAGGCGAGCAGCGCCCTCACGCGCACGCGCGCCGCATGGCCGCTCAGATCCGCGGTCGCGGCGATCCGCAGCAGGCTCAGCGCGCTCCGCGCGTGGAAGAGCAGGTTGTGGAGGAGAGCAGGCGTCCCCCGCGCGACGAAGCGAGGCGCCAGCAGCGCCTCGGCCGCGCGCGCGAGGACGAGCGAAAGGACCGAGCCCGGCGGGTTGAATCCGATGGAGTCGACGAGCACGACCCCGGTTAGCCGCTCGGGGTACAGCGCCGCGACGATCAGCGCCACGGCGCCAGACAGCGAGTGGCCGATCAGCGTGACGCGCTCGAGGCGCAAAGCCCGCAAGGCCTCGGCGACGCAGCGCGCATACCGCTCCAGGGTCCACGGCGCGCGGAGCCGCGAGGCGCGGCCCGAGCCGGGCAGCTCCAGGACGAGCACCCGCGCGTGGCGCGCCATCGCCTCGACCGCTGGCTGGTAGGTCGCGCCGTCGATCAGCATGCTGGGCAGAAGCACCGCGGGCTTGCCGGTGCCCGTCTCGGTCACATAAAGGATCTCGTCTCCGACCCGGATCTCACGCCCACGGCCTTCCGCCCGAGCCCCCCGCCTCGCCGCGGGGCCCGCGGAGATGGGCAGGATCTTCTCTCCTCGACCCGACCGGGGGACATACGAGCCGGCGACAAGGAGCGAGCGTCCGGCGCAGGATCCCGTCGTTCCGCTTCGTCGAACGCGCTTTCCCATGATCGGCGAGCCGTTGCCGGACGCGTGCCAGCGCGCGCTGGTTCGCCGCGAATCCGCCGCGGGGATCGCATGAAAACCTGGAAGACCGTTGAGCCTGTCGCGCGCCGCGCTAAGCTCCTCGACACAGGCTTCGAGACATCAATCTCCAGGCTGATTGGGGGCCAGCAGGCATGTCGCCGCGGGCCGAGAGCCGGACGGCGCCTGCTCGGACAACCAGCTCTTCTGGAATGACAGAGGCGATATGTTGAGGTTCCGCTCCACGTCCGGAGATCGGAAGATGGCCGAGCTCAGCGCCTCGGCGCTCTCCGTATCCGCTGCGATGTCCGTCCTCTCCCAGGGTGCATGGGGGACGGACGCGCCGCCCGCTGCGGAGGCCCAGTGGGCCTATGCGCTCGTCGCTGCGCTCGGGTATCTGCCGGCCGCGATCGAGATCGCCGCAGCCACGCTGCGGCGGACGGGAATGTCGGTCGAGGCGTATTTGCGGAAGAACGCGGCGCAGCTGGACCCGGGGGGACCCGAGGGGGAGATCGTGGGTCTGGTGCTCGGCGACGCGCTGGAGTCGCTCGGCGAGGAGGCGCGCCGGGTGGTGCATGCGCTCGCCGTGCTGCCTGCGGCGGGCATTCCGCTGGAGGTGGTCGCCGCCGCGGCGGGGAAGCCGGCGCCCTCCGCTGCGCGGCCGCTCCAGCTGCTCGTGCATGGGCGGGTGGTGTCGCTCGAGCAGGGCCCGCAGACCTTCACGATGACGCCCCCCGTGCGCGCCGCGGCCCGCGAGGACGCGGCGGCCGACGCGAGGCGCTGGGACGCGCTCCACCGGGGGTCGGCGGACGCGATGCAGGCGCTGCTCTTCTGGACGGCCGCGGCCGAGGGGCGGCCGGAGGCGGCGTCGCGCCGGCGCGTCGCCTGCGAGCTCTTCGCGGCCCTCGACCTCGCGCCGTTCCGGGACGGCGAGCGCGGCGCCGAGGTGCTGGCGCGGGCGCTCGTCGACGCCTGCACGGTGGTCGATCTCGGGCTCCCGGCCGAGCTCCAGCAGCGCTTGCTCGACGAGGCGGCGCGGCTCTCGGGCGACGCGCTCCCCGAGCTGCGCGAGCGCGCGCTCGCGGCGCTCGAGAGCGCGCGTCGCGCCGAGCTCGCGAGCAAGCGGCGCGGCACCTTCGGGACGCTCCGCGCGACGCCGGCCGCTCGCGAGCGCGGCCGCCCGGGTCACCGCGACGTCCTCCGCAAGGCGGTGCGCGCGAACGCGCAGCGCGCGGCGGCGCGGAGCTCGCCGCCGGCCGACGACGAGGTCTTCCGCAGCGCAAAGGAGCTGCTCGCGCGCGGCAATCGGCGCCTCGCCGAGGGCGCGCTCGAGGCCGCCGTGGCGGACTACGGCGAAGCGCTCGCCGGGTTCGAGGCGGCCATGCACGGGCGTGGCCAGGCGACGGCGCTCCTGCTCCGCGGCGACGTGCACCGGCGGCAGGGGGACCTCGCGGCCGCCTCGCGCGATCATGAGCGGTCGCTGTCGCTGTTCAAGGCGGCGTCCGACCGGGCCGGAGAGGCGATGGGGTTGCTCGCGCGCGGCAAACTCCGGCTCGACCAGGACGAGCTGGCGGGGGCGGCGAGCGACTACGGGTGCGCGCTCACGCTCCTCAGGGCTTGCCGTGATCGCCTGGGCGAGGCCAACGTGCTGAAGGCGCAGGGCGATCTGTGCTTCAGGGAGGGGGACCTCGCGGGCGCCGCGCGCGCCTACGACCGCGCGCTCTACATCCTCGAGGGCGTGGAGGAGCGCGTCCTCAGCCAGCTGCGCTCGCCCCCGCCGAGCAGCCGCGATGAGCGTCGCGGGGGGAGCTCACGCGCCCGCGCCGCGCGCGAGGTGCTCCCGCAGCCCGATCTCCTCCGGGCGCTCGGGTGCGAGCAGACCCATGCGCGCACGTGGCAGGCCCGCGGCGACCTGCGCCTGCGAGAGCGGCAGACGGCGCTCGCGGCGCGCGACTATGGCAATGCGATCCTGCTGTACCGGGACAGCGGAGATCGCCGCGGTGAGGCCGCCGCGCTCAAGGCCCGCGGCGACCTGCGCCGCCAGCGGGGCGCGCTCCCGGGCGCGCAGCGCGACTACGAGGATGCGCTGCGGCTCTTCGAGGAGCTCGGGGACAGCGCGGGCCAGGCCGCGGTGCTCCACGCGCGCGCCGATCTGCGCTGCGAGCGGGGCGACACCGCCGGGGCGGCGCTCGATTATTCGAGGGCGCTCGCCCTGTTCGACGCGACGGGCGATCCCGCTGCGCATCCAAGCGCCAAGGGCGCCGTCACGGGCGTCTCCCACCGCGAGGACCCACCACGCCGCGCCGCGGCGGCTGTCCCGCGGTGAGTCGGCGGATGAATCCCGTCAATTTCTGCGAGCGCTGCGCGAAGCAACGAGCCACCTGGAGGCCTGTTTCTCGTACGCGTGGTGCTGAATCCGTGGGTCACGAGCCGGCGTAAGCGGCTCATGGAGCATCCGGGCTAGCGACCTCGCTGCCGCTCGAGCCGCTCCCGCATCATGTTGGGGATCCGCCCAGCTACCTCGATCGCACGCTCGATCACCGCCTCCGCCTCCGCGTGGCGGCCACACCGCGAGAGGGCCCGCGCGCGCGCCTCGATGACCTCGATCTGCTCCTGCCCCACGGAGAACCGGGCAGACCGCTCCTCCAGCTCATCCCACTCCTCGGCGCTCGCCGCCCGCGTCGCTAGATCTATCATCGACCACTGGACCTCTTCCGAGGGCGCCATCTCCATGCCCTCGCGCCCTTCCGCCGAGGCCTTCGCCTGCTGAGTCCGGATCGTTTCGATGATCTCCCGCGCGTTGCCCTCTTCACCCCGGTAGAGGAGCAGCCTCGCCAGCAGGAGCTGCATCGACGGCCGCGCCTCTCCCCGCTGCTGGCGCTCCAGCGACACGGCTCGCTCCACGTGCGGCATCGCCATGTCCAGATTGCCCATCAGATAGACGTACTCGCCCAGATTGAACTCCGCCACGAGCTCAAGCATCCCCAAGCCCAGCTGGCGCGAGATCGAGATCAGGCGACAAAGATCCAGGATCATCCCCGGGCTGTCCCCCTGGCAGGCTCTGAGCTGCGCGCGGCCGTTGATCGCCGGCCCGAGGTGCAGGAGATCGCCGCGCTCCTCGCACATGCGGATCGCCCGATCCAGCGCCACGCCCGCCTCGTCCAGCTTTCCCAGCCCCGGGTAGATGGCGCCCAGCAGGAGCAGCGACACCACGAGCGTCTCGTAGCCCTCGTCGCCCAGCCCCTCTGCCTGCGCCGCCGCGCGCTCGAACTGCTGCGCCGACTCCTCCTCCCGGCTCTCACGCTTCAGCGAGCGCGCCACCCCCATCGAGAGCCGCGCCGCCAGCGCGGGCGGCAGATCGCCGCGCGCGAGCGCCCTCGCCTCCTCCACGCGCTGCTTCGATCGTCCGTAGTCGTCCATCCAGTCGAGCGCCGTGGCCTCGTCGAGCAGGATCTCGATCTGCTCGATCACGTCGCCCTCCTCGACCGCCATCGCGCGCCCGCGATCGAGATCCCCGAGCGCGTCGTGGTAGCGGCCCAGCCGGTAGCGCATCAGCCCCCGGCCCCGGTACGCCTTCCTCCGCCGCACCCCAGGCGCCTCGACAGGCTGCGCGAGCGCCCGGCTGTAGTAGAGCTCCGCCTCCACGTAGGCGTGCCGCGCCCGTGCCCGCTCGGCGAGCTCCAGGTAGGCGTCCTCCGCGACCGTCGCCAGCCCCGCCTCGGCCGCGTGGTGCGCGATCCTGAGCCGCCGCTGCTCCCGGCCCTCGTGGGCCGCCTCGCGGTGGTGCTCGTACGCGGCCAGGTGGATCCGCCGCCGCTCCGCCTCGGCGACATCCTGCGCGACCGCCTCCCGCACCAGCGCGTGCCGGAAGCGCAGCCGGTCCTTCCGATCACCGACCAGCACGCCCACCTTCAACAACCGCTCGGTCCCGACGCGCGCATCGAGCGGGAAGGCCGCGCCGTCGCCGCGGAGATCCAGCTGGCGCAGCACGCCCGCTATCTCGTCGATCGACACCTCTGCGCCAAGCAGTGAGACGAGCCGCGCGTGCGCCCCGAGCGCCGGCCCGAGCGCCGCGATCTCCGCCTGCGCCAGCGGATCGAGCGACGGCAGCACAGGGAGGCGCTCGAGCTCGTCGGTCGCCAGGTACCACGCGTCGCCCCGCCGGTGACGGCGCAGGATCCCCTCGCGCTTGAGCCCGTGCACGAGCTCCACGAGCAGGAGCGGCACCCGCTGCGAGCGCTCGAGCAGGCGATCGATCGCGGGCTCCGGCACGTCCCGCGCGGGCAGGAGCAGCCGCCTGCACAGCGCCCGCGCGCTCTCGTCGTCCAGCGGATCGAGCCGCAGGGCCTCGTGTCGTGCGGCGCGCTCTCCCCAGGAGGGGTGCGCCTCGGCGAACGCCGGGCGCCCCATCGCGCAGATCCACAGCGGCGTGGCCTCGTCCGCGAGCGCCGCGTACTCGAGCGCAGCGAGCATCGCGTCGTGGGCGAAGTGCGCGTCGTCGAGGAGGATGATCACGGGCGACGCGGACGCGCACTGGCGCAGGCACTCGCCCGCCGCCCGCACGCGCGCCGAGCGAAGCGCGCCGGGCGCGGCCCGGAGCGCCTCGAGCTCTGGGAAGATGTCGACGCCCGTCTGCTCGTCCACCCATCCGAGCGCCATCGCCAGCCCCAAGCGGAGCTCCTCGCCGAGCACGGCACCGAGCGACTCCGTGAGCGCCCCGCGGACGCCGCTCTCCGGTGGCTGCTCCGGCACGCAGAGCGCCTTGCGCACGAGCTCGTGGAGCGTCGCGTCCGAGGCGCCACTCGTGGGCTCCTGCCCGCGCAGCTCGATGATCCGGGCGTGCGGCAGCCGCTCCCGGAGCTGCTTGCCGAGCTCGACGAAGAGGCGGCTCTTCCCGTGGCCGGGCCCGCCCGTCACCGAGACGACCGTGGGCTTCTTCATGCAGAGCGCCTCCTCGGCGCTCTGCGTGAGCTGCTCGAGGAGGTCGCGACGGCCGACGAACCCGCCGGGGCGCGTCGCGTCCCGCGACTGATCCTCGATGCCCGGCGGGAGCTCGTCGCCCGCTGCGGCGTGCGACGGCTCGGGGAGCGCGGCCGACGCCTCGGGCGTGAGGAAAGGCCCCAGCGGCCCGGCGGCGGACGGCCACCGCTCGGCGCGCGAGAAGAGCGGGCTCAGGAACCGCCGCGTCCCATCCGGGCGCGCCTGGATCGACACAGGCGCGAGATCGATGAGGACCCGCGTGCACAGCCCGCGTCGCAGGAGCTCGTCGGCCGCCCGCTGCGCGCGGCGCGCGGGGCTCGCCGTCCCCTCCTGGCCGAAGACGCCGACGTAACGAGCGCCGGAGGCGTGCGCGAGCTCGCCGCCGAGCGCCAGGAGCCTGCGCTGCACCGCGATGCGATCGGCCGCGCTCTCGAAGAACAGGAGCCCCATCACGCGGCGCTCGATGCCGGCCGCGGAGCGCGACCCCTCCGGCGCGCTCGCTGCGACCTCGTCCCGGAGCGCGCGCTCCAGCGCCACGCGGAGCTCGCTCGCGCTCGCGAACCGCTCGCTCCGTTCCTTGGCGAGGCAGCGGTGCACCACCTCCTCGACCGCCCGCGGCACGGCCGCGCTGGCCGACAGGCGCGGCGGTCTGCGGCTCCGGTGGTCCTCCAGCACCGCCGCGCGCGGCCCCCAGAACGGGGGCCGGCCCGCGAAGAGCTCGTACAGGATGACGCCCATCGCGTAGATGTCGGCGCGCGCGTCGAGATCGGGCCACCCGGCCGATTGCTCCGGCGCCATGTACTCGGCCGTCCCCACGGCGAGGTCCTCGTCCTGCCCGTCGTAGCGCCACCCCACGACGCGGGCGATGCCGAGGTCGATGAGCGTCGCCTTCGCCTCATCGACGAGGATGTTCTCGGGCTTGAGGTCGCAGTGCACGTAGCCGCGCGCGTGCACGGCCTCGAGGGTCGCGAGCGTGGCGAGCCCGAGCCGGGCGGCCTCCTCGAGCTGCGGAGCAGGGCGCGCCGCGAGGCGGGAGGCGAGCGTGGGCGCAGCGATGTGCTCGATCACCACGTAGGGCGAGCCGTCGTCCAGCGCCCCCCACGCGTGCACGGCCGGCACGTGGGGGGCACCGATGGCCGAGAGCGCCTCGACCTCACTCCGAAGGCGCTGGGCGGCGCCGCGGCGATCGGCGCGCGCGAGCTTGATGGCCACGCGCGCGCCGCCGCCCTCGGGCTCGGCCTCGAAGACGAGGCCGAAGCCCCCCTGCCCCAGCGTCCTGCGGGTCCAGTAGCCGGGGAAACGAGGCAAAGCGACGGGGACGACCTCCGTGATCTCCGGAGGAATCGACGACTGGCCAGACGGCGTCCTAGCGGACTGCGCGCACTCGGGGCACGCGCCCTGATTCCGCCGCCCGCAGGCCGGACAGCGCCCCGCTTCCCGGGTCGCGCGTTCCGGCGCATCGTCTCGCAGGGCTTCCGAGCCCATTCACGCTCCTAGGGGCCGGCCGTCAAGAACGTGGTAACCACCTGGTCCGTGCGCACATAGGGGTTGACTGGGTAGTTCGTGACACACCCCCTGAAGTATCCGGCCGTGGCGTCCGTCCCGTTGCACAGGGCATTGCATGAGCCCCAGATGACCATGGAGCCACACGGCTGCCAAGTGACCTCCCCGGTCGTCGGGTTGGTCTCGACGTGGCCGGCCGCGCAGTCGCGCTTCACCTGGCGCGCACGAACGTAGCCCACCGAATCGTAGCAGGCCCCCACATAGGGCGTCGCGGCGAACAGGTTGCCCCAGAACGCGCCCTCTCGCACCGGATAGGCCGCGCGCTCCGCCGCGGTCGACGCCATCTCGTTGTTGCGCAGGGAGACGCTCACCGAGACGCCGTACCAGTTTACCCGCGCGGCGATGCAGGCCGAGATCTGATGCTGGACATATGTATCGTTACCAATGGGGCTGGTTGCCCACCAGTGCGCGTAGCCGAGGTCGCCGCGGTACACCTCCGGGTGGGCGACCCCGCTGCTGTCGGTCCATGAGAACGAGAACGTCTGGTCGGGGCGCAGCGAACAGCTCACGATGTAGCGCAGGAGATCCCTCGATAGGGTGCCGGTCGTTCCCGGATCCTGGATGGCCGCCAGCGCGCTCGTGGTCAGCCCACTCGGGCCACTCGGGGTCAGCTTTCTCGGGATCAGCCAGCTTGGGTTCAGCCCGTTCGGAAACAGCCCGTTCGGGAACAGCGCGTTCGGGAACAGCGCGTTCGGGAACAGCCCGTTCTCGGTCATGAGCTCGCTCTCGGCTTCCCCGACGAGCTCCTCCGCCTGCTCGTCGATCTCGGCGCCGATGCAGGCAGCGGTAAGCAGAGGTAATGCGAAGACCGCGACACTTCGTGCACAGCAAAGAACCATGACGGTCCCCCTTTTCATCGCCGCGATTTGGCGTTTAAGGTCGAGTAGCCGCAAAGTTTAAGTTACCATTTCGAAATGCTTCTGCATAGCGCTTTAGTAAAGGATGCGTTCGATCCAGAGCGCTCGCTGGCAGCAGGGCTGTAACGCACCGCGACGCATCGCGACGCACGGCGCGGAGGAGCAGATGAACGACGAAGAAGACGAGACCAGGCCGTTTTCGGATTTCGAGAGGTCGACCGCGCGCGGCGAGTTCCCGCCGGGCACCCTGGCGGGCGAGTACATCCTCGAAGGATTCATCGCGCGTGGCGGCTGCGGTGTGGTCTACGGAGCGAGGCACGTCCAATCGGGCAGACCCGCCGCGGTCAAGGTGCTGAGCGAGGCGGTGGCCCACTCTCGCCGCGTGGTCGATCGATTCGCACGCGAGATCGAGGTGCTGCGGTCGATATCCCACCCCAATATTGTGGAAATCTACGGAGTTGGTGAGCTGAACAACTATCAGCCGTTCTATGTCATGGAGCGCCTCGAGGGCCAGACGCTCGACGCGCTGATCCGGTCCCAGACACGGCTCACGCCACGCGAGACCCTGGAGCTGATGGAACCTGTGTGCGCAGCGCTAGCAGCCGCGCACACAGCGGGCATCGTTCACAGGGATGTGAAGGCGAGCAACATCTTCATCTGCTCGAGCCCGCCACGTACCGTGAAGCTGCTCGATTTCGGTATCGCAAAGATGATGGCGCCCGAGGAGGGGTCGACATGGCTCACCACCGCCGGACGTATGCCCGGGACGCCATCCATCATGGCTCCAGAGCAGATCCTCGGCGGTCCTATCGATGCGCGGGTGGACGTCTATGCGCTTGGCGTCCTCCTTCATCGTATGCTGGTGGGCCGGTTGCCGTTCCACACACACGACATGGACGAGATGGTGCGGAAGCACCTGGAGGAGCAGCCGCTGCCCCCGAGCCTGCGGGTCCCGCTGCCCATCGAGCTCGACGCGGTGGTGCTGCGGTGCATGGAGAAGCGGCGGGAGCGGCGCTTTGGCTCGGTCGAGGAGCTGATGCGCGCGCTCAGGGACGCCATCGGCGGGCCCGCGTCGGGCATGCCGAGCGGGCCCGACCCGACGCACCCCGCGGTGGCGGTCTACCTGGAGGTCCGGACCCGCGGCGACGCCGGCGAGCTGGACGACGCGCTGACCTTCGACATCGGTCGGGTGCTCGACATCGCCGAGTCGCAGCTCTCGCGCGCAGGCTTCATCCTCGCGTCGATCACCGGCAACGAGGTGCTCGGCGTTCGCCTCCTCCCGACAAACGCCGCCGGGGAGCTACGGGAGCGGCGCGCAGCGTTCGAGCTCGCGACCGCCGTGCACCGGGCGCTGGCCCAGCGACCGGAAGCGGACCCGCGCGTGCACGTCAACGTGTGCGTGCACGCGGACGACGTGCAGGCCCGCCTCTCGCCGCAGCCCGAGATCACCGGGGGCGCGCTCATGTGCGCGGGGCACTGGGCTCCGGCCGACGACGTGCAGGGGGTGTTCGCGACGCCGAGCGCGAACGCGGGCCTGCTGGACGACGAGCCGACCCCCACACGCCGCGCGTAGCCACGAGCCGCAACGAAAGAGAGCGCCCTCGATCGCGGGCGCGTCAGCGCCGCGATCGAGGGCGGGTGATCCAGCGTGCGAACGTCGACGGCCCGCGGGTGCCGGTGCCGACGTTCGCCGCGGGCGCGGTCGACACGAGGCCGCCTAGAGCCACGAGGGCGCAGGCGGCGAGCAGCTGGGCGCTCGCCTCGGCGTGGCCGGCGACGCAGAGCAGCAGCGTCGAGAGGATCGGCGCGCCGTAGGACAGCACCCCGAGCTGCGGCACGTCGCCGTGCTTCGTCGCGTGATCCCACGCGAAGAACGCGACCCCCACGGGGCCGAGCCCGAGCGCGAGCAGGCCGAGCGCCTCTCCGGCCGTGGGCACGACCGTGCGCTCGAACGCGAGGTGCCCGGCCAGGCCCAGGGCGGCCGTCGCGGCGCAGGAGCCTGCGATGGCGTCGGCAGGGACCTCGGCGAAGCGGCGCTGGAGCACCGAGTACGTCGACCAGAGGAGCGCGCAGCCGAGCGCGGCCAGGTAACCGGGCGTGTGTGTGGCGCTCAGGCGGACGGTGCCCCCGCCGGCGACGAGCGTCCAGACGCCCGCGAGCCCGAGCAGCGCCCCAACCACGTGCCTGCCGCGCAGGCGCCCGCCGGGGAGCGCCGCCGAGAGCAGGACGATGAGCAGCGGCCACAGGTACGAGATGACGCTGACCTGCACGGGCGGCGCGGCGGAGAGCGCATAGAAATAGAGGGCGTGATAACCGAACAGCCCGCCCACGCCGAGGATCCAGCTGCCGAGCGGCTGGCGCAGCGCGCCGAGGCCGCCCCCGCCGCGCCGGGCGAGCCGCGCCGCGCCGAGGAGCGCCGCGACCGCGAACGTCGACGAGAGCACCTGGAGCGGCGGCAACCGGCGCACCGAGGTCGAGAGCAGGGCGAGGCTGCCCCAGAGCCCGATCGCCGCGACGCCCGCCAGGGTGGCGGCTCGCCGCGAGGAGCGCGCCGCTGGCGTCGCTGCCATCGCCACGTCCGATAGGGCGGCGCCGTGCGTCGTGTCCGACATGGCGCCGAGCATGGCGCGCCGGCCGGCCGCCGTCTTGGCTCAGGCTCCGCCGTCCTGTGCCGAGGCTACGGGCTCGCGCCCCAGCGACATTCGCCCGCGCCCCGGCTCGCTGTGCCTGGGCTGCGCGCCTGCGGCGCGACTACGCTCGCCTGCGCCGCGGCTCGCCCCGACTCTCGGCCCGGACCGCGCGACGCAGGGCCGCCGGGGTCACGCCGCGGCGGCGCCGCAGGCTGCGGGTCAGGCAGCTCTGGTCGGCATAGCCGCAGCGGATCGCGATCTCCGCGATCCCGAGCTCGGTGCGGGACAGGAGGTCGGTCGCGCGCGCGAGGCGCAGATCCGCGATGCGCTCCTGCACCGTCGTCCCGAGGACCGTGCGGAACAGATGGTGGAGGTGCCCCGGGCTCAGCTCCGCCCGGGCAGCCACGTCCGCGACGGTGAGCGGCTCGTGCGCGTGGTCCTCGAGGAAGCGCAGCGCGCGGCGCAGCTTCTCCGGGGCGCGCATCGGGCCGAGCGCGCCGCGCGCCCCGCGCTCGGCCAGCGTGAGCACGAGCAGCCCCGCCCACTGCCGGCGCAGCGCGACCGAGCCGCCCCGGTCGAGCTCGTCCGCCGCGGTCCGGACCAGGTGCGCAGCAGCGGCGTCGAGGGCGATCGACCCGCCGGCGATCCGCTCGAACCACGGCGCGGCGCCGAGGGCTTCCGCGGAGGCGGGCGGCACATCGATGACGAGGAAGCGATTCCGGTCCGGCGCCGCGAAAGCGTGGCGGGTGTCGCACGGGACGAGAGCACCCGAGAGCCCGGATGCCATGAGCTCTCGACCGTCCATCGAGAGCGCTATCGCGCCTTCCAGAGGCAAGACCAGCTGGTGGTGCGCGTGGCGGTGCGCGACCACCTCGGCCGAGTATCGCCGGACGCCGAGCTCGACCTCATCCATGGCGCGCCATGATCTCACGCGCGGCGCGCGCGCGCCATGGCCCCTCGGGCTCCCTACCTCGCCAGCGCTCCCGCCGGCGCGGCGCGCGGCACGCAGCGCGCGCGGGACGCAGCGCGCGCCGCGGGATGGAGCTCACCGGCAGGGCGGGCCGTACAGGGCTGCGGCGCCGCGCGCGTCGTGCTCCGTCAGGTCGAGGTCGCCCCAGTTCGTGCCGTTGCACCACGGATAGTGCATCACCGAGCCCGCGTCGTACGACGTCAGGGCGCGCCAGCCGTCGTCCTCGAAGCAGGCGCCCGCCTCGGGCCGCGTGTGCTCGTGCCGGAACCCGAGCGCGTGGCCGAGCTCGTGCCGCAGGACGCCCGTGAGCGTCCAGAGATCCAGCGGGCCGAGGGCGGTCGAGTCGATGAGGAGATTGCGCGCGCGGCGCGAGCTGTCGGGGAAGAACGCGCGCGCGTAGTACGGCTGCCCCTCGACCGGGCGCACGTCGAAGACGACCCTCTTGTTGCGCGCATCACACGCGTCGTCCTGGTCTGCGCTGTGAACGAAGCGGACGCCCGCCACCTCCTCCCACGCCGCGGCGGCGCTCTCCATCGCGGAGACCACCGCGCCATGGTCGTCACCGAACGCCTCGCTCACGCAGTAGCTGAGGTTCCGCTTCTCCCTGTCGCTCCACCTCACGTCCCTTCCACGGCTCTGATCGACGATGAGCGCTCCGCGCTGGACGTGGCGCTCATAGAACCGCTCGAGCCCGTCGAGGCCCTCGACGGGAATGTCGCCGTCGACGATGTAGATGCCGCTCTCCGGCTCACGGTAGGTGCGAGCCTCGAACTCGTCGAAGCTCACCTCCGTATCGCCGACCTGCTCGGAGATCTCCTCTCCCCCAGGCGCGCCGACGGCGCACCCGACCGACGCGAGCGACAGGACGAGGAGACCAAGAGACTTCGTAGACAGATGACTCATCATACAAGTACCTCTCGTTCATGCCTTTCCCTCTCGGGTCAGGCGAGGGCGCGCAGCGCCGCAGTGAGCTCCGCCGGACGGCGCCACAGGACCCCCACGGCGGTCCGGGCCGACTCGACTGCTGGTACTGACGCGGATGGCGTCCGGTTTCGTTGTCCGATATTGGCAAGCGACGTGCCGCACGCGCGATGGCGTGACTTTGCGGTCCAGAGGTCAAGCGCGGAGCGAAGGAGTCCACACGTGTGGAGCGGGTGCTTGCGCACCTGTGCAAGGACTTGCGTATCGAGATCGAAGCAGAGCGCGCAACGCGCGCCGCCGGGACCGGATCGAGGCGGTCGATCGATGGGGCTTCGTCCCGCCGTCGTGCTGGTTCCATCGCGCGAGCAGCGTCGGGCGTCGTGATCGTGCGCTGCGCGCTGCCGGGGTGGCGTACGGCGCGACGGCCTGCGATCGAGGGCTTGACGGCACGGCGCGAACAGAAAATCGTGGCATCCATGCCGGGGAGAGGGACATGGCGGCGCGCCCGCGCGCGGCGGCGACCCCCGCGGGGCGCCCGCGCCGATGGAGGCGGCCGCCGATGACGTTCGCGTTCGCGGAGGGCACCGTGTTCGCGGGGCGCTACCGCCTCGGGCCCGTCATCGGCGTCGGCGGCATGGGCGCCGTGTACGAGGCCGCACACATCGAGACGAACCGGCGGCGCGCGCTCAAGATCATGCACCCGACGCTCTTCTCTACATGGCGCCCGAGCAGTTCGACGGCGCCCCGCTGAGTAATCCCCTCACCTCGACCAGGCCATGGAACGTCCCAGCGCACGATTCCCGTGGGCTCATTGGGCCTATGGAGTGACGGTCTTCACGCTGACGCTCCTCGCGGCGGTGCCTTTCTGGCTGACCGACCTCCTGCCGATGATGGATTACCCACCGTTCCTGACGTTCGTCCGAGCGTTCCAGGACCACGGGGATCCCGCCTCGCCCTTTCACGGCACCTACACGACAGGATGGCCCATCGCGCCGCTCGTCCTGCCGATCCTCCTCGCGCGGGCGATCGCGGCCGTGAGCTCCATCGAGATCGCGGGCAAGGTCCTCCTCACCGCGTACACCGTCGCCCTGCCCGCCGCCTCGATGCTCCTCCTCCGCGTGCTCCGGCGGGATCGCTGGTGCGTGCTGCTCGTCTTCCCCCTCGTGCACTCGTACTGGGTGAGCGGCGGCTTCTTCGCGTTCGCGACGGCCCCTCCGCTCGTCGTGCTGGGCCTGGCCGTCGCGGTGCGATGGCTCGATCGCCCGACCCCGCGCCTCGGCGTCGGTCTCGCCGCGATCGCGGTCGCCCTGCTCCTGTGGCACGCGCTCGCGCTGGCCCAGCTCCTCCTCGACGTCGCGCTGCTCTGGGCGCTCTGGAGGGCGCCGGGGCCGCGGGAGCGATGGCGGGCGCTGCTCCCGCTCACGCCGTCGCTCGCCCTGTTCGCGGTCTGGGTGGGCATGTCGGTGCTCACGAGGCCCTCCGGCGCCCCGGTCCCCGGCCCTGTCGCGGCGTGGCCGCCCTTCTTCGAGAACGCAGCGCAGCTCCCCGAGTTCGTCGGGGTCCTCCTCCCGATCTCGGTCGGCTACGTGCTCCTCTTCGCGCTGCTCGTCGTCGCCGGCGCCACCGCTGAGCCCGCCGCGCCCCACGCGTCGCCCGAGTCCCCGACCGCCCGGTACCGGGTCCCGAACGCGTTCGCCGTGCTCGCGCTCGCCAGCGTGGTCTGTCACCTGGTCCTCCCCTCGTATTGCCTCGGGGTCGAGGGGATCAACAACCGGCACCCCTGGATGGCCGCGCTGCTCTTCACCTTCGCCTGGAGCCTGCCGGCGCGCCCCGCGCCGAGAGCGGGCCTCCTCGCCTCGATGGCGATCGGCGGCGGTGCCCTGCTCCTCCACCTCTGCGGGCGCTTCGTCGACTTCCATCGAGAGACGGTCGGCGCCTCCCGGCTCATCGACAGGCTATCTCACGGCCAAACGCTGCTGGCGCCCCTCGACGCGTGGGAGGCGACGGAGGCGTTCCCCGTCAAGCCGCTCCGCGCGATCCAGGAGATCGCCACGGTGCGCCACGGCGGCCTGCCGAACAGCTCCTATGCAGGCTACGGGATGAACTTCATTCAGTACGTGGGCGGCAAGAACCCGATGCCAGGGCTCGGCCCGAGCTGGCTCCGCCACCCGGAGCTCACGAGGTTCGATTACGTCCTCCTGCGCTCGCCCTCGCCCGCGCTGCTCGCCCACGAGCGGCTCGAGCTCGCCGCGCGCGACGGACAGTGGGCGCTCTTCTCCGTGCGGCGCTGACGCGGCGCAGGGCGGGGAGCGCGGGCGAACGCTGACTGGAGGAAATCGCCGGCCCGCCTGCGCCTCCGGCAGAGGGAGCTGCGCGCCCCGCCGCGCCCGCGCCGCGCCGCGCGTTTCGCTGGACGAGCGGCCGCGGCTCGCCAATCCTTGGGCGCATGAAGCTGACCGGCATCGCCGCTGAGACCGTGCAGATCGCGAGTCGTGGCGAGTACATCGCGCCCTCGGGCGCGACCGTTCGCATCCGCGACCGCGTGCTCGCCGCGGTGAAGGGGACCGTGCTTTACCGGCCCGGATCACTCGACGCCTGGGAGCCGAAGGAGCGCCGCGATGGCCCGGCGGTGATCGAGGTCACCGGCGAGACCACGGGGGCGGCGGGGCGGCGGCTCATCGAGCAGGAGGGCGAGGCCCGCGTCATGGCCCTCAACTTCGCTTCCGCCAAGAACCCCGGGGGCGGGTTCCTGCGCGGGGCCAAGGCCCAGGAGGAGGACCTCGCCAGGTGCTCGGCGCTGTACGCGTCCCTGGTCGAGCAGCGCGAGTATTACGACCAGAACCGGGCCTGCGGGAGCTTTCTCTATACCGACCACATCATCTACTCGCCGGACGTGCCGTTCTTCCGCGACGAGCAGCACGCCCTCCTCGACCGGCCGTTCGCGCTGTCGATCATCACGGCGCCGGCGCCGAACGCCGGCGAGGCGTTCCAGCGCGACGACGCCACGGACCAGGAGATCCGGGCCGCCCTGGAGCGCCGCGCGGACATGGTGCTCGCCGCGGCGGGCGCGCACGGGCACCGGTGCCTGGTCCTCGGGGCGTGGGGGTGCGGCGTCTTCCGCAACGATCCGCGCGAGGTCGCCGACGTCTTCGCCCGGTGCCTCGAAGGCCCGCGCTTCCGCGGCGCGTTCTCGCGCGTGGTGTTCGCGGTGTACGACCGGGGCGCCGATCGGCCGAACTACCGGGCCTTCCAGGAGCGGTTCGCGCAGGCGTAGGCGCGTACTGCCGCCGGCGCCTCCGATCCCACGCGCGCCGTCACGGCCCCGCGCGGATCACACCGTGGGATCCCCACCCCAGAGCTGCGTGGACGTCGTGCTCCCCGCCTACCTCCACCGCTACAATCGAGGACTGACCCCTTCCACCGGGTCCGTTTCGAATTGTCGGGTCGCGATCGAAGAGCGAGAGTCATGGCTCCGACTTGAGGACGATCGACGACAGGCTCGCCGCGCTCCTCGCCGCGGCCGTCTTCTCCGCGTCACCCCTGCTCCTCTGCGGGTGCGCATCGCCCGCGCCCGCGCCCGCGTCGCGGGCCGTCGCGCAGGGGACCGCGGCGCCGCTCGACCAGCGCTTCGCCAGCGAGCCCGCGCCGACGCCGCGCTTCCCCGATCCGGAGCGCGGGCGGAAGCTCCGCGCGGCGGCGGCCGACGTGCAGGCGCTCGCGCGGCGCGCCGCGGAGAGGGAGCGCTTGCCGGCGCTCGCGCTCGGCGTCGTCATCGACGAGGAGCTCGCGATCCAGGCGGTGCTCGGCGTGCGGGACGCCGCGGCGGGCGGAGCGGTCGACGAGCACACGCGCTTCCGCATCGGCTCCGTCACCAAGCCGCTGACCGCGGCGGCGATACTGCGGCTCCGCGACGAAGGGCGGCTGTCGATCGACGCCCCGGCGGCGCGCTACCTGCCGGCGCTCACCGGCGTCGTCTACCCGACGCGCGACGCGCGGCAGATCACCGTCCGCGACCTGCTCACGCACAGCTCCGGCCTGCCGCGGCTCGGCGTGTTCCCCCCGGCGTCGACGTCGCGCGACGTCACCGAGCGGGAGATCCTGGCCACGCTCGACGGCTTCGGGCTCGAGAGCGCGCCGGGCACCGCGACCTCCTACTCGAACCTCGGCTATTCGCTCCTCGGGCTGGTCGTCGCGCGCGCCGCCGGCGTGCCGTACCGGCGCTACATGAGCGACGCGGTGCTCGGGCCGCTCGGCATGCGCGACGCCGCCTGGGACCCGTCGCAGGTGCCGCCCGGCGAGCTCGCGTCGCCCCACGCGCGCGGCGTCGACGACGGCGCGGTGACGCCGATCCAGCCCTGGCGGCTCGGGGCCTCCGAGGCGACCGCGGGGCTCTACGCGAGCCTCGCCGACATGGGTCGCTTCGTCGGGTTCGAGCTCGCCGCCTGGCCCGCGCGCGACGCGCCCGAGGCAGGGGCCCTGCGGCGGAGCACGGTGCGCGAGTCGCACCTGATGGCGCGCAACGGCTCGGCGTTCCCGGCCGCCGGCGGCGACGACGGCCCCGGGCTCGGCTGGCACGTGCGCGAGGACTGCGACCTCGGCCACGTGGTCTTCCACAACGGCCTGATCGACGGCTTCTCCGCGTCCGTGACGCTCCTCCCGCAGCGGGGCGTCGGCGTCGTCGCGCTCGCCAACGTCGCCGGCGCCGATCTCGAGTCGCTCAACGCGGACGTGCTCGGCCAGCTCGCGGCGACCGGCGCCATGGAGGCGCGCGTCGTCCCGCCCTCCCCGCCCGTGCGCCGCGCCGCCCAGGCCGTCGCCTCGGTCATCGGCCGCGCGCGCACGGGGGCGCTCGATCGCAGGCTCAGGCCCGGCTGGTTCCCGGAGGCTCACCTCGCCACCCTGCGAAAGGCGCTGCGCGACGCCGGCGCGCGGGTGGGGGCGTGCGCGCTCGACGGCTCCGCCGTGGTGGAGAGCGCCACGGCGGCGCGCTTCGGCCTGCGCTGCGAGCGCGGCGCGCTCTCGCTGGCGGTGCGTGTGGACACCTCGCCGGACGCGCGGATCACGTCCCTCAGCGTGGAGGAGCAGACGGGGGCTATCGCCCGGGAAGCCCCCGGCCCGAGCGACCGCCCAGCCCGCTGCCGCTGAGCGATCTGCAGCCCGGTGGGTTCGCCACTCCTGCTAGTGTAACCGCGCCCATCGTCCCGGGCGTCGAACCGTCCCCCTCACCTCGCGGAGACCCGCTTGAAGCACAACGACGTGGTGGTTTTGATCCTCGGTGGAGGCGTAGGAAGCCGCCTCTACCCGCTCACCAAGCTGCGCTCGAAGCCAGCGGTCCCGACCGGCGGCAAGTACCGGCTGGTCGACATCCCGATCAGCAACTGCCTCAACTCGGGCTTCAACCGCATCCACATCCTCACGCAGTTCAACTCGGTCTCGCTCCACAACCACATCACGCAGACGTACCGATTCGACGTCTTCTCCGCCGGCGCGGTGCAGATCCTCGCGGCCGAGCAGACGCCGACCCACAGCGACTGGTACCAGGGCACCGCCGACGCCGTCCGCAAGCAGCTCGTCGAGGTGAAATCGCCGAACCCGCGGGACGTCATGATCCTCTCGGGCGATCACCTCTACCGCATGGACTACGAGCCCTTCCTCGAGCACCACCGCGAGACCCGGGCCGACGTCACGCTCGCCGTCCGCCCCGTCCCGACGGCCGAGGTGTCGCGCCTCGGCATCGTGGACACCGACGACACCGGGCGTGTGGTCAAGTTCGTCGAGAAGCCGAAGGACATGAAGCTGCTCGACAACGTGCGGCAGCTGCCCGATCCGGCGAACCCGTGGCTCGCCTCGATGGGCGTCTACATCTTCAGCGCGAAGGCGCTCTACGAGATGCTCGAGCACGACAACGCCTCCGACTTCGGCAGCCACATCCTCCCCCGGGCGCTCGACACCCATCGGATGATGACCTACACGTTCGACGGGTACTGGGAGGACATCGGCACGATCCGCAGCTACTACGAGGCCAGCCTCGCGCTCACGGACTCCGATCCTCCGTTCTCGTTCTACGACCCGCAGCGGCCGATCTACACGCGCCCGCAGTTCTTCCCCCCGGCCCACGTCACCGCCGGCTCGGTCCTCGACCAGGTGCTCCTCGCCGAGGGGAGCCGGATCATCGAGTCGAAGATCTCCCGGTCGGTCGTCGGGCAGCTCTCCTCCATCGGGCCCCACGTCTCCATGTCGAACACGGTCATGATGGGCGCGGACTACGAGTCCCTGTTCCAGGCCCACGGCCCCGAGAGCACGAGGGGTCTGCCGCCCATCGGCATCGGCCGGGGGTGCACGATCGACGGCGCGATCATCGACAAGAACGCGCGCATCGGCGACGGGGTGGTGATCCGCAACATCCCCGACCGGCCGGACACCGACGCCCCGTACTACGCGGCCCGGGAGGGCATCGTCGTCGTCCCGAAGAACGCCGTCGTCCCGCCGGGCACGGTCATCTGAGCGCGGACCGCGCCCCGGCCGCCGAGGGGACGGCGGCTGGGCGCGCGGGCGGAAGGGACGCGCTCGCGCGGCTAGGCTAGGCCAGGCAGAACGCCGCCGCGGCGCCCGGCCACTCGCCCCTCGTCGGCTGGGCCCCGGTCTGGTAAAGAGCGCACTTATGCGAATCTGCATCCTCGGCGCCACGGGCCTTGTCGGCCGCGAAACCATCACCCTCATCGCGCGGGCCTGGCCCGGCGCGACGCTCGCCCTGTTCGCGAGCCGGGACCAGGAGCTCACCCTCGACGGCAAGTCGTACGAGGTGCTCAGTGCGTCGCGCCTCGAGGCGCAGGACGCCCCCCGCGGAGACCTCGCGTTCGTGGCCCTGGATGACGATCACAGCAAGCGGTACGTCCCGCGGCTCGTGGAGCTCGGGTACCGCGTGATCGACAAGAGCAACACGTACCGCGCCGACCCGAAGGTGCCGCTCGTCGTCGCCGGGGTGAACTCGAGCATCGTCGACGACTCGGTCCGGCTCGTGGCCAACCCGAACTGCACCACCATCCCGCTGATGCTCGCGCTCTCGCCCCTGCGCCGGGAGTTCGGGCTGAGCGCGGTCACGGTGAGCACGTACCAGGCGGTCAGCGGCGCCGGCATCGCCGCCCTGGACTCGTTCCTCGCGGACGCGCGCGACGGCTTCCAGGCCCTCGATCGCCTGGGCCTGCCGTTCAAGCCGTCGGGCTACGCCGGCAACACCGTCCCGCACAACGGCGGCACCGACGAGAGCGGCTACTCCTCGGAAGAGCGGAAGCTCATCTTCGAGAGCCGCAAGATCCTGAGCATGCCGGAGCTCGGCGTCTCCGCGCAGTGCTGTCGGGTCGGCGTCGCGGTCGGCCACTACGAGAACGCGTGGGTCACGTTCGATCGCCCGGTGGATCTCGAGCGGGTCGCGAGCATCCTGAGCGATCCGGCGAAGTCGCCCTTCGTGAAGCACCTCCCCGGCGCCGCCGGCGAGGGCCTGAGCGCGCTCCACTGCGTGCAGGACCGAGACCTCGCGCTGGTCGGGCGGATCCGCCCCGATCACCGGGACCGCGACCGGAAGAGCGTGTGCCTGACCGTGGTCGGGGACAACCTTCGGCTCGGCGCGGCCACCAACGCGGTCCGCGCCGCGACGCGCTGGTTCCCGAGCGCCGACCGGGACCTGCAGGCCCCCTGACGGCAGACGATGCAACCCACCCAGCCCCTCATGATCCTCGTCGCCGGGCCGTATCGCTCCGGCACGGGCGATGATCCGGTCCTGATCGCGGCGAACGTTCGCGCGATGAACGACATGGCCGTGCGCCTCTTCCGGGCGGGCCACCTCCCCGTCCTCGGCGAATGGTTCGCGCTGCCGCTCATCGAGCACGCCGGGTCGCGGCAGATCGGCGACGAGATCTTCAATGAGATCTTCCATCCCGTCGCGCGCCGGCTCGTCGCGCGCTGCGACGCTTGCCTGCGGATCGGCGGCCCCTCGAAGGGAGCCGACGAGATGGTCGAGCTGTCCCGCTCCATGGGCAAGCAGGTCTTCTTCAGCTTCGACGAAGTGCCGGGCCGCGGTTAGCCGCGGCTGCCTCACGAGAGGCACGTGAGCGGCGCACGAGACGCCGCGGCGGCGCGGTCCCTTCATGGCTCGGGCCCCGGCCAGCCTGCGCCGACAGGGAGCGCCTGCACGTCGGGGAAGAGCATGTAGACGCGCTTGCCGTCCCACATCTGCCGATGGGGCGGCGAGGGCGCGGCCGCTGCGGCGCTCGCGCGCACCGCGCGCCCGAGCGCGGCTGCGCCGTCGAGCGACTGGCTGAGCGCGGCGAGCGCCTGCGCGATCTCGGGGAGCGACGCCTCGCCCGAGGTGCCCCGCGCGACGAGGGCGTCGACCTCGCGGCTGCGCACCCCGAAGTCCGACGGCAGCGGGTGCGCGGGCTGCGCCGTGATCGCGGCGTGGAGGAACTGGCGCTTCGCGACGCCGCCCGCCTCGCCGAAGCCCGCGACGAGCTCGAAGAGCGCCGACGCGACGCCGAAGGCCGGCTCGAGGTCGCTCGGGTTGTGGAGCGGGGAGCCCCTGATTCCCAGGTCGTCGAGGTACTCGAACCCGGAATCGCTCAGCGCGGCCGAGCGCTCCGTCTCCGGCAGGGGCGGCGCGACCCGCACCTCGCCGCTCTCGAACACGATGACGCGCGCGTACGTGAAGCGCGCGTGCGGCACGGCGAGCCGCACGCGCGCGAGCTGCGCCGCGACCTCCGCCGCCGCGCCGATCTCGAAGCGCGAGCCCGGAAGGTGGCGCGCGATGCCCGCCAGCGTCATCCCCGCCGCGTCGGGCCAGGGGCACACGGCGACGTGCCGCGGGAGGGCCTCCGCCTCGCCCGGCGCACACACGCGCTCCAGCCCGAACGAGGCGGGGGCGAGGAGCGGCGGCCGCTGGCCCTCCATCCGCCGCAGATCGCCGAACAGCCAGGCGCGGTTCTCCCCGTGGTGCTCGGGCGCGAGCATCCGCGCGCCGACGAGCAGCGCGACGGTGCCCCCGGCGCGCGCGAGCCATGCCTCGGGCACGGAGAGGTGCTCGTACAGGAAGGCCTCGACGATGAGCTGCCACTCGCGGGGCGGCTCGGGAGGCAGGGGAGCGGCGGTACGGTACATGGCGGGTGCGGGGCTTCGAAGAGCAGCGCGCTCGGCCCCGGATGCACACACGAGACGGGGGAGCTCGTAAAGTAGCGTATCCAAGCCGGGAGCGCCGCGGAACACGGCAGCGCGCCGCTGCCGCCGATCGGCGAGCGCGCTGCCCGATCCGCCCCGACCGCGCGGCGCTCAGGTCGCCAGGGTCGATCGGAGCGCGGCCGCCTGGAGGGCGGCCATGAGAAGAGGATCGAGGGCGTGGCGCTCGCGACATCGACGGAGACGAAACGCGACGTTGGGTGGAGAGGGAGAAGAGAAGATTCACAGGGAGACGGGGAGGCGGGGAGGCGAGAGATGGGGATCCGTCGTGCGAGCCATCCGGCTCGCCGGCGGCTTCGGGCGGCATCGCGGCGGGGCGGCTGGGGAAGCCTCGAGCATCGATCCGGCGACGCGCAGCACTGCAATCGTGCGCTCGCACGCGAACGACTCGTCGCCGGTCGAGAGCGGTGATTGGTCTTGCCCCCACGTCGACACCCTCCTGGCGACGGCAGTCCTGTCAACGCTCGACGCTGCCCCTCAGGGGCCTGGGCGCCGGGCCCCGAGCGCGAGCGCGGACCAGGGGGCGCCAGGTCTCTTTCACCGTTCGGAGCTTGGAATGAAGACTCGATTGCGCACCATCTCAGCGATACCCGCAATACTCATCGGATTGCTCATGGCAGCGGCCTGCGGCTCGGACGCCGGCAGCGACCCGGAGAGCAGCGGCGGCGGCTCGGCGACGGGGGGCTCGCCCGCCAGCGGCAGCTCGGCGACGGGGGGCTCGCCCGGCAGCGGTGGCTCTGGCGTGGGCGGCGGCGTCGCGAGCGGCGGGACGTCGGGCGCCGGCGCGGCGGGCTCGGGAGGCTCCGCCGCCACGAGCAGCACCGGCAGCGGAGGCGCGGACTCCGGCGCGGCGAGCACCGGCGGAAACGGCGCCGGAGGCGCGGGCTCCAGCGTGGCCGGCACAGGCGGGAGCGGCGCCGGAGGGGCCGGAACGGGCGGCAGCGGCGCCGGAGGGGCGGGAACGGGCGGCAGCGGAGGTGGTGACGCGGCGTATCCGTGCGACGGAGACACGAGCGGCTACAACGCCGTGGTGACCCGATCCGGATCCGACTGGATCGCGCAGAACGGCGCCCGCAACGTCTACAGCGGCGGCGACATGCGGGCCGCGATGCAGGCGGCGCTCGACAGCTTGAGCTCCGGCCGCACCAGCAAGCAGAGCGTCCTGGTCCAGGGCTCCGGGACCGTGGCCGCCAGCTCGAGGCTGAACGTGCCCAGCTACACCGTGCTCAACGTCTGCGGCACGATCGAGGTCACCGGCAGCGGCTCCGGCGACAATGCGCCCATCTACGCGCGCGGCCGGACCGACATCGAGATCCCGAACGTCACGATCAGCGGCACCCCGCTCTACGCCATGTTCTTCCGCGACGTCGAGAACCTGCGCCTCGGCCATGTCGAGCTGCGCGTCTCGAGCGGCCTCGGCGTCCGCATCGACAACCATGGGCGCTCGGACCGCGCCAACAAGGTGAAGAACATCGAGATCGACCATGTCTACGCCGAGGGGACCAGCTCTCACGGCGTCGAGACCTACGGCGTCGACGACATCCGCATCGGCACCGTCATCGCGCGCGACACCGGGGAATGCGGCCTCCTCCTGAACGATACGACCAACGCCGAGGTCGGGACGGTCGACGCCGTGAACGCGGGCGCGGGCACCGGCTACGCGGCGTTCCGGCTCGCCAACCGCGCGGGGCGCATCGGCAGCGGCTACCCAACCAACATCCACGTCGGCCAGGTCATCGCCCGCGGCGGCGGGCGCGGGATCTTCTGCGTGTCCGAGAGCGGGGGCGTCACGATCGACCGGATCGATCTCGCCGACACCGGCAACAACGCGATCCTGATCGAGAACTGCCACAACGTGAACATCGCCGCCGAATCCGGGACCGTCGACGGCGGCGGCGACATCCGCCTGGCCGCACGCACCGAGTTCGCGAACTCCTCGGACATCACGATCCAGAACCTCACGATCACGGACACGGCCGTCAACGAGAACCCCTGCGCCGAGAACAGCACCTTTCGCGACCTCACGCTGGTGAACGCGCGCGACAACAGCTGCGATTAGAGCGGCGGTCACCCGCTTCGGATACGGGCCCACCTCGACGTTTTCGGTGCTCAGCGCACCGGAGTGCGCTTGCGCGCCGAAAACGCCGATCCGGGCCCGTCTCCTGTGCGGGAGACCGCCGCTCTGCTCTGCATGGTGCAGAGGTGGGCGGAAATCGCTGTAGAGCGGGGTGCACAAAGCTGAAGTCACAAAAGAGAACCGCCCGCAGGGCCAGGCCTGCGGGCGGTCTTCTTCAATCAGCGACTCGGCCTACTTGAGGCGAGCCAGCATGTCGACCTTGTCCTTGTCGAGCTCCGTCCAGGTGCCCCAGCCCGTCTTGTCAGCATCGGTGTACTTGTGGCCGTAGATACCACCCGTATCACCCGACTCGGGGTTGATGGACCAGTAGGTGAAGTCCGTCATCTTCTTCTTGATGAGGTAGTCCACGTACATGTTCTGCCACTCCCAGTCGTAGAGCTTGCCGGCAGGCAAGTGCGCCCACTGCTGGGCGAGCGCCGGATCCATCTCGTTCTTCGGCCACTCCTTCACGCCGCCGAACTCGCCGGTGATCACGCAGAACTTCTGGTCGTGCAGGAACCCGAAGTGCTCGTCCCACTGCGCTTCCATCTTCGCGACAGCCGCCGCGTTGCTCCGCTCCAGGATCAGCCCGCACTTGGCCTTGGCGGCCTCCTCGTCCTCGAGGCCGACGCACTCGGGCTTGGACTGATCGACGTGCTGCTTCTGAACGAACACGGAAGGCCCGTAGGTGTGGGGCGAGAAGCAGAGCCGATTCCTGGGGACCTGGATCGGGTAGGCCGTCTGTCCGTAGAAGTTCTCACCCCAGTTCGGGTTGAGGTTCTCATCGCCGTGGGGCTCCGGCTCCAGCGTCAGGCCGCTGGCGCCCGCGGGCTGGTGGCTGCCGGACACGCCCTGGACGACCGCGATCATGTCGTCGTTCTCTTCGGCGATGACGTCGTAGCACGCCTTGGCCATATCCGCCCACTCGGGCCAGCTGTACTTCCACGGCTCGTTGAAGCAATCGACGCCGATGATGTTGTTGATCCCGAGCTTCTTGGGCAGCTGCGCAATCGTACGGATGTCCGCGAGCCACTTGTCGTAGCTGTAGGCGTCCTCGCCATCTTTGCAGTTGTAGTCGTCCGCCTTGTAATCGTAGTTCTCGCGGTTGCTGTCCACGTACGGCGGGGCATCGTCGAGCCTGCCCGCGCGCCACCCGAGGTGGTTCGAGCAGGAGTGGATGCCAATGATGACGTTCAGGTTGTTCTTCGCGGCCTGCTTGAGGAAGTCCTCGAGCGCCGCGTAGGCGTTGGCGTAGGGGTAGACGTCCGGGTCGTTGTTCTTGATCCGGGGCGTCGTGGTGCTGTAGTTGCCGTCCGGGTGGTTGGCGACCAGGGTCTGCGGCGCGATGGGCAGCCGGATCGTGTTGAACTTGAGGTTGGAGCTCGTGAGCTCCTTCATCGTCTGCTCGATGGTGCGCGGGGCGCTGTTCTCCGCCCACCACATCGATCCAATGAAGAGCTCCATGGCGCCGGGGCGCTCGAGATCGTCCTGTCCCTCGAGCCCGAACCAGTTGCCGCCGCGAACCTGGATCTCCGTGCCGTCCTGCGTCAGGCGGCCGTTGTCGAGGTTGACGCGGAATCTCCCGTTCGGCGAGTCGTCGGTGTCCGGCGTGGGCTTCGCGTCCGGGTTGCCGCTGCCGCTGCCGCTCGGGATCCCAGCGCCCGCGCCGCTGGTGTCGCCGCTGCTCGTCGAGCTGCCCGCGCCGCTGCCGTTGCCCACCGAGCTGCCCGCGCCGCTGCCGTTGCCCACCGAGCTGCCCGCGCCGCTGCCGTTGCCCACCGAGCTGCCCGCGCCGCTGCCGTTGCCGCTGCCCGCGCCGCCGGAGCCCGTCAGCCCTCCCCCGGTCGCCGCGGTCGATCCATCACCACCGCAGGCGATGCCCATCAGAGCAAGGGCGGCGAAGGAACACAAGAAGATATGGCTTCTTCGGATTCTCATAGGTTCGTTCTTTCGTTAAGCACAAATTCAGAGCACGGCGCACTGCTTCGAGCGACAACCCCCAAGGCTCGTCCGTAAGACAATCTCAGCCAGATCAACGGTTGGTCGCGCTCTACAGTCGACCCTGCGCAGAATTCGCAATCAAGCAACACCGACGGGTTGCCAACCGGGCTCGCATGTTACCCGCCACCAAACAGAGGGTCAAGACGAGACGCACCCCCGATGCCGAGGCCAATTATCGATAGGGCGGTGTTTTTCCCACGACGGCGGATCGCAGGAGGCGCTCTCCTCCAACGGGATCCTGCAGGAGCGCTGCACGAGGGGGCGACCGCCACGAGGCGCTTGACTTTCAAATTGCACATCAATTGCCGAACCACCTGGGCGCCCTGCGCTCCCGAAGGGCGCGCAGCGTCATTCGATAGGTGCATAGCGTCATTCGATAGGTGCGCAGCGTCATCCATCCTGCGCACAGCGTCAAAATCGACGAAAGGGGACATCGGCAGAGCTCGTCAATGGAAAAGGCACGCTGAAAGACCACGACTCGCCACGATGCCTGTCAGGGGGCACGCGACGCGTCGACGCGTCGACGCGCTGCTCCGGCCTTCATCGATCCTGACGGCGGCGGGTGTGCCGGCGGCTGAGCGGGTAACGCTACTCCCCTCCTCTTCCGCGGCCCTCGCCCTCCCCTCGCGGTCTCCGCCAGCGCTCTGGCAGGCGCACGAGGAGCAGCGCGAGCCCCGGCAGGAGCACCATCCCAGCGAGCAGCAGCAGGGATGACGTGAGCCGCGCGGCCGAGGCGCCCACCGCGGCATAGGTCGCGGAGATGCCCAGGTTGGCCAGGGCCGTCACCGTGACGAACGCGCGCCAGGGCATGCGGCCCGCGCCCGCGAAGACGAGAGACGCCTCCGCGAGCACGGGCACGCCGCGGAAGAGGAGCAGGAACCAGCGGCCGTGCCGCTCGGCGGCCCGCGTCAGGCGCGCGAGCTCCGCCTCACCCACCATGCGCTGCAAGGCCGGCGCGCCCGCGCACGCGCCGACCAGATAACCCAGCCCCGAGCCCACCATCATGCCCGCCCAGGAGACCGCCGTCCCGCGCCAGAAGCCGAGAAGCCCGCCCGCCGCCGTGCTCACCAGGCTCGATGGCACCGGCAGGACGATATCGCCAGCGAGCAATCCGCCGAGGACGAGCGCCGTCGCAATGGGCGAAGGAGGCGCCGCGAGCAGCCTTCGCGCCGCGGCCTCGAGGCTGTCGGCGAAGAGGAAGAACGGCACGAGGATGACCAGGAGGAGAAGGCCGGAGAAGCCGGCCCACCCGGGCCAGGAGCGCCGGGGGCGCGCGGTCGCGCCGGGGAGGCGTGCGCTCCCCGGAGGACGGGTCGAGTCAGACGATCGCGACATGCAGCGCTCCAGGTCCGGTGACGGGCCGGCCGCCCTGCGAGGAGGAGCGAGCCGGCCGGCGCGCGAGTATACGTCCCTCACGCGGTCCGCCCTCGGGCGAAAGAGACGCTGGTTCAGGATTTGTCCACGCACAGGGGGAGTCGCCTTATCCAACAGCCCTGGAGGCGGCGGCGCGCGCAGGAAGGGCTCGAATTCAGGGCACCCGCGTGGGAGACTGTCGCCAATTCACGCATCCCGAGAGGTCCCGGGCAACCGGAAGGAGCAGGTCATGCGTCCTCGATCTTCGTGGTTTGGTTCAACCATTTTCATCACGAGCTGCGCCGCCCTGGTGGCGAGCTGCTCTGCGAGCGCCGACCGCCCTTCCGGAGGCGGTGGCCCCGGTGGCGGCGGGGACAATCCCACCACCACCACCGGCGGCGATCTCGGCGACGGCGACACCACGGGGAGCGGATCGGACATCGGCGACGGCAATAGCGCGTTCCGTTGCGGCGACGGGGGCCTGACCAACGACGAGGCGTGCGACGACGGAAACGCCGTGGGGGATGACGGCTGTGCGGCGGATTGCCGCTCGGTCGAGCTCGGCTGGTCGTGCCCGCTGCCCGGGGTCGCTTGCGCGCGCATCGCGCGTTGCGGTGACGGCTCCGTGGTGTTCCCGGAGCTCTGCGACGACGGCAACACCGAGGCGGCCGACGGCTGCTCGCCGACCTGCAAGGTGGAGGTCGGCTTCAAGTGCAGCGGCAGCCCGAGCGCCTGCACGCCGACGACCTGCGGCGACAAGACGCAAGAGGGCGCGGAGAGCTGCGAAGACGGCAACACGATGCCCTTCGACGGCTGCTCCTCGAGCTGCCAGGCCGAGCCCGATTGCTCCGCGGGCTCCTGCGCGTCCCTCTGCGGCGATGGCCTCGTGCTGGGCGAGGAGTGCGACGACGGCAACAACATCGACGGCGACGGCTGCTCCGCGACGTGCACGGAGGAGCCGGGCTACACCTGCGCCGTCCCCCAGCCCTCGGGATCGATGGCCGTGCCGGTGGTCTTCCGCGACTTCAAGGAGGCACACCCCGACTTCGAGCCGGATGGTCCCGGCCGCAGCACGCCGGTCTTCAACATGGTCGCGCCCCGGCTCGACGCCGAGAAGAAGCCGACGTACATGACCACCGCAAACAGCCTGGTCAATAGCGCGCAGACCTTCGCCCAGTGGTACCACGACGTGCCCGGCACCAACAGCACCACGGTCACCACCCTCACGCTCTGGGACACCGGCGACGGCCGCTTCGTGAACCGCTGGGGCGAGGACGGCGAGCAGTGGACCCTGCTGTCCCAGGAGAGCGAGCACTATTGCGGCAACGTGGGCAACGAGGTGAACGACGAGGAGTGCACCTCGTCGGCCCAGGCCACCCCGCAGTGCGGCGACATCCACAGCGAGGAGTTCCACAGCTGCAACGTGCGCGACGGGGTCTACTGGGCGAGGTATATCGAGGAGACCTACGACGGTAGCCCCCTGTTCTTCCCGGTCGACGACGATCCGTTCACCCCGGCGGCCGAGCGCGTCGCGGCCGACATCTTCCCGAGCTACGGCGGCGGCGACTGGCTGAAGGAGCAGGGCAGCCCGAAGCACAACTTCCATTTCACGAGCGAGATCCGCTACTGGTTCCAGTACAACGCGGGCGAGCAGTACGAGCTCGACTTCACCGGCGACGACGACGTGTGGGTGTTCATCAACGATCGCCTCGCGGTCGACGTCGGCGGCATCCACAGCGCCGTCAACGGGCGCCTCGTCATCAACGCCAACGGGGGAGGCAGGGTGACCTACGCGACGGAGGAAGACGATGTCATCCAGCCGCGGAACGTCGACCTCGGCCTGACGGACGGCGGCGTCTACCAGATCGCCGTGTTCCACGCCGAGCGCCAGACCGCGGCGTCGACGTTCAAGCTCACGCTGCAGGGCTTCGCGACGGCGCGCAGCGAGTGCAAGCCCGTCTGCGGCGACAGCGTCGTCAGCCTGGGCGAGGAGTGCGACGACGGCGTGAACGACGGCGGCTACGGCGAGTGCGCGCAGGACTGCAAGCTCGGCGAGTACTGCGGCGATGGCGTCGTCCAGGCCGTGGAGGAGTGCGACGACGGCAACAACCGCGACGGGGACGCCTGCGGCAGCGGCTGCCGCAACCTCATTCCGCGCTGACCCGACGGAGGGTCGCCGCCCGATGCGATCGTCGCCGGAAGCTGCCCGCGCGCTCCCGGCGACGATCGCCGCGAACCCCGCTCAGAAGCAGATCCCGAACTCCGGGTACCCGATGTCGACGCAGCTCCCGCCGCTAGCGCACGGCGCGCCGAAGCTGCTCCCCGGGCAGAGCTCGATGCAGGTGAAGGTGAGGCCCTCCCCGGTCAGGTCGCCGCACGCGGCGTTGGACACACACCCCTCGACGCCTCCACAGGTGCCTCCTACGGGGATGGTGCCTCCCGGGAGGCACGCCGGAACCCCTCCCACCAGCGCTCCTGGGGCACACCACTCGCCGCCGCTACAGCCGGCGCCGAGCGGCGTGCACGCGCCGCCACCGCCGACCTCGGTCACCTCGATGGAAATGTCCAGCTGCCCATCCCCGATGGTGATGATCGTGCCGTCCGTCTGGAATTGATAGACCAGCGGCGTGACGGCCCCATCGTAAATAGCGAATGAGACGGTGGGAGGGGTGAGCAGCGTCGCCTGCACGGGCACAAACGTGCCCCCGTCATCGCGCTGCAAGACCCAGCCCTGCTCCAGGGTGCTCGCGTAATCGCCGGTGGGCAATGCCGCGCTGAGCACCGTCTCGCCCGGATCATCCGAGGTGCCGAGGTACGTGACGATCGGCCCCTCGATCCTGAAGATCGCGTTGCTCAGCCGGTACACGTGCCCGTTGGTCTGCGCCACCAGGGCGATGCTCGCGCGGCCGGTGGACTCCGCTTCTTCCGTGCCGTCCGGACCGACGGCGCACGCCGGGAGCAGCGGCGCCGCCGCAAGGAACATTGCCGCGAACCCGACGTTGACAAGCGATGATCGACTCATGCTGGACCTCCTCCAAGCGAAAAGACGGGCGAGCATAACGCGCGTCAATACGCTCGCGGCGCGCGGAGCAAGAATCGGATCGCCGGGACGACGCCGTTCGATCGGCGATGGTGATGGCTCGCTTCTGCGGTAAGCGGCGGCCGCGGCGCCAGGACGACGACGAGCGCGCGTCGACGCGCTGACCACCGCGCAGCAGCACGGTCAACGCGCCTCGCGGCGGCTCCGTCGCGGCGCGCGCGGGCCCGCCGGCTCAGGCCATGCACGCCGGGAGATCGCTCGCCGCGCGCTCCGGGGCTCCCGGGTGTGCCGGCACCAGCACCAGCACCCGCACGGGGCGCGGCGCGCGCGGGGCGACCCCCGCGCCGGGTGAGAGCGTGAGGCACAGCTCTCCGCCCGTCGGCCTCGCCCGGAGCGCGAGGTGCACGGCGCCGCGGCGCGCAGCCCGGATGGCGCTCACCAGCACGCGAAAGAGCCCGCGCGCCAGGGTGTCGTGGTCCGCCTCGACCACCACGGGCTCGAGCTCCTCGATGCTGGTCGTGACGTTGAAGACAGCCGACTCGACCTCCAGCAGCTCCGTGAGATCGCGGATCAGCGCGTCGAGCGCCACCGGGCGCGGCGCCGCCGCCTCGCCCAGCGCGAGCGCCCGCCACAGCGCAGCGGAGCGCTGGAAGCGGCGCAGCACGCTGGCGGCGAGGTGGAGCAGATCGCGCGTCTGGGCGAGGACGCTCCCGGCGAGCTGAGCCGCGGCGAGATCGATCCTGAGCCGCGCGGCGGCCCGCGCCTGGAGGATGTCCTGGAGCAACCGCCGCAGATCCTCCATGGGCAGGTCCCGCGCAGTGAGCAGACGATCCATGTCCCGCTCGAGCCGCATGGCGAGGAGATCCATCTCGATGGCGCGCGCGGCGCAGAGCAGAATTTCGCGGAGACGCCAGCCAATCTCGGGTCTCCTGACCGAGAGGCTGAGCACGCCGATGGCCGCCCCATCGCCGTCCCGGAGCGGGAGCCCATGGCACGTGAAGGCGTGGAATCCCTGAATGAAATGCTCCGGCCCCACGAGCTCCGTATAGCCATCTTCGGCGAGCGCCGTACCGACGCCGTTCGCGCCACAGACGCTCTCCTCGAGCAACGCGCCCGGACCGGGCACCCGTTCGGGGCCGTGAATCGTCTGCTCGTCACCGCGGACATCCAGGAGAATCGCCCGCGCGTCCCCCACCATGACCGCATGACGCTCGTCGCCCGAGGCCAGGCTGAGCGCGTGAAGGTAGGGTTCGGAAGCGAGGATGAGGTCCTGGTGCCGCTCGCGCAGGCGCTCGGTGTCGAGCGCGCTCAGGAACTCGGCCTTGGGGCGGCGCGGATCGGCCCCTCCCCCGTGAGAGCGCACCCAGGCGCGGTGCACGTGAGGACGCAGCTGCTCCGCCTCCAGGGCGCCGATCGAGCGGTAGAGGCGCCCCGCCTCGAGCGCTGATTCCAGCCACGCTGCCATGAGCCCACCCCTCGTTCGAGCGCGCGGTTGCGTCCGCCATCGTCCGCGATTCTGCTCCGGGATCTTGCACAGTTCGTACCCTCGACACGCCTCCTCGAGAAGCGAGCCGCGAGGAAGTGAGCTATTTCAACTCTCCATTTTCCCAAGGAAGAGCGCGGACCGTATGCAGGCACCTACCGTCCTGATCGTCGATCATGACGAGGCCCAACGAGAGGAGATCCGCCGCACGCTCGAGGCCGCTGGGCTGCGGGTCGAGCTCGCAGCGACGATCGCGGAGAGCCTGCGAAGAGCCCATCGACCGCCGGACCTGGTGCTCATCGGCGTCGATCTGCCGGACGGCGAGCGGTGCGAGCTCTGCCAGCGCCTCCAGGCGGCGCTGGGCGCGGCGGCCACCCCGGTGCTGCACGCCAGCCGGCCCAACGCGGCCGTCGGTCAGCCATCGACGTCGAATTCGACGCTCGGCTCGACGTGCGGCTCCGCGTACGGTTCCGCGTACGATTGCTGTCGTGCCGGCTCGCGCGCATGGCCGACCGAGAGCCGGCTCCTGGTGACGGCCGTCCGCGCTCTGCTCTCGGCGCGCGCGGCGAACGTCGCGCGCGCCGAGAGCGACGAGCGGTTCCGCGCGGCCTTCGATCAGGCGGCGGTGGGGATGGCCCACGTCTCCCTCGACGACCGCTTGCTCCGCGTGAACCCGAAGCTCTGTGAGCTGCTCGGATACACCGTCGAGGAGCTGATGGCGCTCCGCGCCCAGGATCTCCGCCACCCGGACCACGCGGAGGGAGCGCTCCGGCACGTCCATGCGCTGGGCGATGGGAAGATCCCCTCTTCCACCACCGAAGAGCGCTGCGTGCGGCGGGACGGGTCGATGCTCTGGGTCGCGGTCACGCGCTCGCTCGCCCGCGATCGCGCGGGGGCGCCGCTGTACGTCGTCGAGGTCGTGAACGAGATCGAGCGCCGCAAGCGGGCCGAGGAGGCGCGGGAGCGGGCGCTCGCCTGCGAGCGCGTCGCGCGCATCGGGGTCGAGCTGGCGGAGGCGCGCGTCGCGCGCCTCCAGACGTTCACGTCCGAGCTCTCGCGCGCGGTGACGCCCGCGCAGGTGGCCGAGGTGGTCCTCTCGCTCGGGCTCGCCGCGCTCTACGCCGACGCGGGGTACGTCGCGCTCCTCGCGGAGGACGACGTGATCGAGGTCCTCCGCGCGCCCGGCTACCCCGAGGACGTGGTCGCGCGCCTGCGCCGCATTCCGATGTCCGCGCGCATGGCTGTCGTCGACTGCATCCGCACGGGCCAGCTGCTGATCTTCGAGTCGCTCGCGGCGTATCAGGCTGCCTATCCGGACACGCCGGTAGGCGACTGGGCCAAGACCCTGATCTGCGTCCCCATGACGCTGGGCGACGTGACCATCGGGGTGCTCGGGGTCACGTACCGCGACACCTGCCGGATCAGCGAGGACGACCGGCGCTTCATGACGACGCTCGCCCTGCAGTGCGCGCAGGCCCTGGAGCGCGCGCGCCTCTACGAGGCCGAGCAGCGGGCGCGGCGGCTCCGCGAGGAGGCGCTGGCCATCGCGGCGCACGACCTCCGGAACCCGCTGTCGTCGATCATCCTGGCCGCGTCCCTGCTCGAGCGATCGGCACCGGCGGACGCGGCGGGGCAGCCGATCCGCAATCGGGCGCGGCAGATCAAGCGCGCCGCGGAGCGCACCGTCGAGATGCTCGGCGAGCTGCTCGACGCCGCGATCATCGAGGCGAAGGGCCTGAAGCTGGACATCCAGCCGTGCGAGGTGGGCTCGCTCGTGCGCGAGGTCACCGAGATGCTCGCGCCGCTCGCCGAGCAGAAGCGGATCCAGCTCCACACCCTCCTTCCGGGGAGCGGCCTGGAGCTCAGCTGCGACCGTGGCCGCATGCTCCAGGTGCTGTCGAACCTCGTGGGCAACGCCCTGAAGTTCACCGCCGAAGGACGGGAGATCACGATCGGCGCGGAGCGCCAGGGGCCCGATGTGCGCCTGTCCGTCAGCGACACGGGCACGGGGATCCGGCCCGAAGACATCCCGCGCCTGTTCGATCGCTACTGGCAAGGGCGGGCGGCGCGCTGCGCGGGCGCGGGGCTCGGGCTGTACATCGTCAAGGGCATCGTCGAGGCGCACGGGGGGCAGATCTCGGTCGATAGCGAGCTCGGCGCCGGGACGACGTTCTCCTGCACGATCCCCGTCACGCGCTGAAGCCAGGGAGGCCAACCCGCTCCTCACCGCATGCCTGACGGGTTGCACGACTCCAGCAAACTGGAGCCAGCTCCACTTTATGAGCCGGCGCTCCTGCGCTCGGCGCGCGGCCGTTACTGCGCCACGTCGACGGACTCGACGGATGCGGTCAGCTCGTTGTCCGCCGCGGATCGCCCGCCGAGGACGATCACCTCGCCGCCGCCAGGACAGATCAGGGGGCTGAAATACCGCGTGAACTCCAGGGCTCCCGCGGGCTCCCAGCCGTCGCCCGCCGCGTTGAGCCGGAAGAGGCCGTCGGCGACGTTGACGTAGAGGTCCTGCTCGTCGTTGCACGCCGTCGCGCCGAAGCCCGCAATCGGGATCTCCGAGGGGAGCGCCGGGCCCGGCGACCAGGCCTCGGTCTTCGTGTCGAATCGGTAGACCTCGCCCGAGAACGCCATCGCCTCGCCGACGCCGCCAAGCGCATAGATCGTGTCACCGCGCCTCGCGACGCCCAGCGAGCGGAGCGCGAACGGCGCCTCGGGGAGGGGGACCCACGCCGCGTCGGGCGTCGAGAGGTCGAGCACGACTCCCCGGGTCAGCAGCTCGCCGGGGCCCGCGAGCGTCCAGCCCCCCACGACGTACAGCCGGTCGCCCACCACCACGGCCCCGTGCCCGGAGCGCCCCTCGGGCAGGTCCGGCATGGCCTGCCACGTCCCTTCGCGCGGATCGTAGCGCTGGACCGTCGCCACCGAGGTGAGGACCTCCGGCTCGTCGACGGCGCTGTCCACGCGGAGGCCGCCGATACGGTAGATGAAGCCGCCGTGCGCCACGAGCGCGATGCTCTCCAGGTGCTCCACGGCCCCGAGGTCCTCCCAGGCGCCGCCTTGCGCGAGGGAGAGCCGCCGGAACCCGGTCGACTGGTGCTCGGCCGCAAAGCCTCCTCCGAGGTTCCCCCCGTACGTATAGATCGTGTCCTCGGCGAGGGCGGCTCCGAAGGAGCTGACGGCCTCGGGCAGGTCGGGATAGCGGTGCGGGGGCTGAGCCCGCGGCAGATCGAGCTCCCGGGCCTCCCCCGTGGGGACGGTGGGGAGCCAGCGGAACGCTGGGGCCGTCGGGGCCGGCCGCAGCTCCTCGTCATCGCCGCAACCCAGGACTGTCAGAGCGCTCGCCGCGGCGAGCATGCACCGTGTGAACCACAGCGAACCGTTCCTGTGAGACATCGTGACGGATCTCCTTTTCAGTGAAGCCATCGACCGCCGGCGGCCTCCTCCTCAATCGATCGCGGCGCCATGAGCGATCCAGCGGCGAACTGTGTCTTTCTCGTCGGCCGAGAGCGGCTTCAGCGTCGGCGGCATCGCGAGGCCACAGCCCTCGTCGCACGAGACGAGCTCGCATTCGAGCGTTCCATCGATCTTGTGCATGACGTAACTGTGCTCCGGATCCCCCGGCGCCACGCGCTTCATCCCGGAGGCCTCTCCGGAGTCGACGTTCACGTTCTGCTCGCGGATGGCGGCGAGCTCCTCCGCGCTGACCTGCGCCGGCGGCGTGCTCGCGGTCGGTCCCAGGTAGGGCCGCGTCGGGTCGCCGCGCGTGTCGGCATGACAGGCAGCGCCGGTCGCGCAGGAGCGCTGCAGGAGCGGCAGCACCTCCTTCCGGAACTCCACGGGGCGCCCGGCGTCGAAGCGCGTGTAGTCGTGGCAAAGCGCGTCGCCCTGGCCCGCGCTCCCGGAGGCCCCACCCTGGCCGCCGGCGCCGCCGTTGCCGCCAGCACCGCCGTTGCCACCGGCGCCGCCCTCGCCGCCATCACCAGCGTCGCCGTCGCACGCGGCGGCCGCGAGGGCCAGCAGGAAGACGGGGAGGAGCCGGCAGCGCCTCGACGGCGCGCCCGGCGCGCGCAGCGAGCTGCGCTCAGCGGGTGGGAGGTTCAGGGGCTGCATAAGTAGCGCCGCAATCTAGTTCAAGCGCACCGCTGCGCACCATAGCAGTGCCCGGGTTGTCAATCGCGCTGCCACCACCGCCGGCGCGCCTGCGTTCAGGCTCAACCGCCACGACCGGAGACCCCCTGTGCAAAGAGCCCTCCTCTGCGGCCGCGCTGTGCTCGCCGCGATCGTCGCTTTTGTCCCTGCTCTCTCCAGCTGCGCCGATCGGCCCTCGCCGCCCGCCACCGCCGCCTCGCTCTCGCGCGGGGCTGGGTCGGTCGCGCCACGCCCTCTGTCCGCCGTGCCGCCCGCCAGCCCGGGCGCCGACGCTGCCCCTGGCCCGGGCGCCGACGCTTCCGATGACCAAGGCGCGGCCCTGCGCCCGCCCCCTGCACCGCCAGAGCCTTCCGGCGACGTGGCCGTCCCACGCTCCTCCTTCGAGAGCGGTCTCGGGCGGTTCCTCGTCGGCGAGGACAGCGGCATCAACGTCAACACCGGCGCCACCGCGGCACCGTCGGTCCGGCAGGGCGCCGTCCAGGTGAGGGGCCGCTTTCCGTCAGCGGTGGACCTGCGCATCGTCCGCCAGCGCTTCGACCGCTACCGCGCCTGCTACGAGCTCGGGCTCCATCACGACCAGAGCTTGAAAGGCCGCGTCACCGTGAGCTTCACCATCGACCCGCGAGGCGCGGCGGTGAAGGCGCGCGACGACGGTTCCGATCTGCCGTACCAGGTGACGGTCTCCTGCGTCGTCGACGCCTTCAAGGGTCTGAACTTCCCGGCGCCCGAGGGCGGCAGCGTCGACGTTGTGTACTCGCTCGTGTTCGCGCCGCCGAGCGCCACGGCCGCGCCGGCGGATCCCGACGCCGTCGCGCCCCATCGAGCCGAGCCGTAGTCCGGCCGCTTCAAGCCGATCCAGGACACGATTGACGAGGAGCGGGACTCCCCTGGTACATGGCACGAGCACGAGAGCGATGTGGGGATCCTCCCTGCGCTGACGCTGTGGCGTGCTCGAGAAAGTGACGAATCAGTGAACGGCGCCGTCCATGCGGTGAACGTGCGAACGGCGTGCACCGCGGGCACCCATCCTACGTTCGGCCCGGCCGCATAATCGACCGATGGACACGAGATGACCACTCCAGGTACGCATGCGGACGGCCCACGAGAGGTTCCCCAAATTCTGAAGTCCCAATCGCCGACTGAGCTCGTCAAGATGCACTGAGGCCGGATCGCGCGAAGCAGGGCGCGGCCGCGCCGCGGTGCTGGGGCCGCTGCCGCTGGACTGCTTTCGCCATCGCTCCGCCTCAAAGCTCCCTGCGAGCGCTCTTGCCGGCCCCCCGCGGGCCGAGTTCATTCCTCGTGAACCGTCCGGTCTGTATCGGACAGATCCCCTCCTCTCCTTGTGAGGCGCCCCTCGTCAGGCAAGCGCCGGCGCGACCTCTACGAGGCCCGAGGGCGCCCCTGCGCCGCGGCGACCTTGGCATGGCGCACCATGAAGGACACAAGCGCACCTGGAGATGGCCACGCCGGACGGGGCCCTTGTGCGCTCAGCGTCACTCGATGAACCACGTTGGACATGTCTGACAATGCTCCTGACAAACGGGCGCGATCTCGGCTGGACGACCCATGGCGCGCTTTGGGACGTTCCAAGATTGTGCAGTTCGGATGCAACGACGGTGATCGCCCTGGCTGTGGCGCGCCGTCCACGCGTTCCTCGCTTGTTTGATGTATTCTTTCTTTCTCCAGGACTTGCTCGTTGGGAAATGAGGGGTATCGTCAGCCCCGTCCGATTCGAGGAGTTCCTGTTCAAGCCGACAGGAGTTCCGGTTTCATCAGGGCGCACTTCGGAGGGGCCCGCTGCGGCGTGCCCTCTCCGCGGACGCTACGCGCCGTGGAGTCGATGGCAGGGAGCGATGCTTGCGGTGGCGTTCGCGCGAGCCCCTCGCCAGACATCCGCGGCGCGGCGGTCTTCGGCTAGCGCAGGGCCCCAGGAGAGCGAGCGTATCTGTCGCTCTCCGTAGGGGTTGTCGTCCGCGTTCATATCAAGACGTACGTTCCACAGGGCACGAAACACAAGGAGTTGTTCTTATGAAGAAGCTCATCATCCTCGCCGCGCTCGCCACCATGTCGTTCTCGGGCAGCGCCATGGCGATAGCGCCTGGGAACCGCCAGATCCTCATCGAAGGGGTGGCGTCCGGCACAGGGAATTTCATGTTCGCGGGCATCGACGGCTTCGATCCGGTGCTGGCCCCGAACGGGACATGCGCGTACAACCTGTGGTGGACCGCCCCCGCTCCCTCGACGGCCATGCGCATCTGCCAGGTGCTGGAGGCGACGACGATGACCTTCCCGAACTGCGCGGCCAACATGACGGCGGACATCAACAGCGTCATGTACGCCGGCGATGGCTTCACCTTCTTCTGTAGCGGATTCCGAGGCCCTCTCGCGGGATTCCCCACCATCGCCTTCTCCAACGCCATCATGATCCTCGGCCAGTCGCAGATGGGGACGCCGTCCGTGACCGGCATCATTCAGATTCCAGTCTTCCCATTCTTTGGTGCCCAGTCCATCACGTTTGCGTGACGTCGAGCACGCTCCGCTGCGCCGATGTCCGATGAGGGGGGCTTCCGGGGCCGGTCCCGCCCGGCCCCGGAGGCATCCTCGATGCGCCGGTGATCGCTGCCCGTGTCCGCCGTCGCCTCGCCCCGAGAGCGAGCGGCAGCCGCTTTGGAGTGCGGCGCTCCTTGCGGTCGTGACATCGCTGCGAGCGCCTGAGCTCCCCCACACCATGACCCGATGGAGACATTCTCATGCAACCCCCTGCCTTGCCTCATGACGCTACCCGACGATGGCCACTCTGGTGCGTGCTCGCGGTGCTCGCCCTCGTCGCCGTCCTGTTCTTCCGGCCGAAGCACGAAGCGCCCCCCGCCGCGCAGCGCGAGCCGGCGGCCGCACAGAAGCGATCGGGCTACGTCAACCGAGCGCAGTGGAGGCTACCCGCTGCGCACCCTGGCGGGCAGGCCACCAAGCAAGCGTCGATCTCCGGGACGGTCTATGACATGACCGGCGCACCGCTCGCCGGGGCAGCCGTCGCCGCGACCACATACGAGGTCGCCGGCAACTTCCCGACCACGGCGGCCTCCGTCCAGAGCGACGAAGACGGGCGCTTCGAGCTCCGTGTCCCGAACGGCTCCTACAACCTCATTGGCAACAAAGAGGGATACGGCCCGTCGCTGGCCATCGCACACAGCGGTGACGACGTCACCCTCATGCTCCCGAGGAGCGGGATCGTCGAGGGGCATGTCTACAACGAGCGCAAGGAGCCGATCACGCGGTTCACCATCGATGTCGTCACGATGGCCCCCGACAGCACGGCGACGCCCGCGCCCCTTCTGTCGAAGCGCTTCGAGGGGCCGGACGGCGCCTTCCGCCTGGACCAGATGCCTGGCTGGCCGGTGATGCTCAGGGTCACCGCGTCCGACTACGCGCCCGCGTTCTCCGAGCTCGTCCACGCCACGGCCGGCGAGACCCACAAAGTCGATCTGACTCTCTCGGGCGGGTGCACGCTGACGGGGACGGTTCATGACGAGAAAGGCGCGCCGCTCGCAGGGGTGTTCCTCGACGCGGAGACACGCGAGGCTGCCGGCGCGGCGAGCCAGGGATCGATGGATGCCGCGAGCCAGGCGCAGAGCGATCTCGAAGGCCGCTTCCGGCTGGAGCACGTCCCTCCCGGCGAGATCCTGGTCCGCGGATACGCCGGCGACTACGCCACGACGACGGCGGGCGTCCTGGTCTCCGTGTGCGACGATCTGGCGCCGATCGAGCTCACGATGTCCACGGGCGGCAGCATCGTCGGCGTGGTGCGCGGGAACGACGGCAAGCCGCTCGCCGGCGCGAAGCTCGTGGCCTCTCACCGGAGCATCGGCTTCGTGAACGCGGTGACCGACGCCGAGGGTCGATATCGCTTCGAGCAGCTCCCGCCGGTCGTGGTGCGCCTTGAGCTGCTCGACACCGCGCAGCGTACCGTGGTGCACGTGGGTGTGAAGGATGGGCAAGCCGTCGAGCGGAACCTCGCGCTCTTCGCGAAGGGCTCGGGCGAGATCCGCGGGCGCATCACGTCCGGCGGGAAGCCGCTCCGGGGGATCCAGCTCCAGGTCGCCTGCAACCAGGGCGAGAGCGGGCTCGACATGCGCTATCCGACGACAGGCCCCGACGGGACATACCGGGTGACGGATCTGCCGGACGGCGCCTACATGGTCGGGGTCACCGCGGCGGGCCGGGCGACGGGGGCCTACGTACGTGATGGCGGCGTCGCGGAAGCGAATCTGGACGTGGCCGAGCGACCCAAGCCGGCCGATGCCGTGGTGGCTCCGGCGCGCTTCTCCAAGGACTGAGCGGCGCGAGGCGGGAACCTCCGGCCCGCCCGGGCTGTCGATCGCCCTGCCCCACCGCCGGCGGGCCCGCGCTCACGCTCGGCCCGCCGCGCCACGACCGGAGATCCCCTGTGCCAAGAGCCCTCCTCCGCAGCCGCGCTGCGCTCGCCGCGATCGCCGCCCTCGTCCCTGCCCTCTTCAGCTGCGCCGACAGCCCCTCGCCGCCCGCCACCCCCGCCTCGCTCTCGCGCGGGCCCGGGCCTGCCGCGCCGCGCCCCCTGCCCGCCGCGCCGGCCGTCGCCGTCGTGGCGCGCCGCCCCGAGGCCGCGCCGTTCCGGCTCACCGCCGCGGACGGCACCGGGCTGCGCCTCGTCGCGCTCACCGGCCGCGCGGTGATCGAGGCGCCGCTCGCGCTCGCCGAGCTGCACCTCACCTTCGAGAACCCCGAGGATCGCGTGCTCGAGGGCACCTTCAGCGTGACGCTGCCGCCCGGCGCGAGCGTCGGGCGCCTCGCCATGAAGATCGACGACCGGTGGCAGGAGGGCGAGGTCGTCGAGCGCCAGCGCGCGCGCGAGGCGTACGAGGATTTCCTCCACCGCAAGCAGGACCCTGCGCTGCTCGAGCAGGCGGCGGGCAACGAGGTGAGCGCGCGGGTCTTCCCCATCCCGGCGCGCGGCGTGAAGCACATCGTCCTGTCGTACTCCCAGGAGCTCCGCCCGGACGCGCCCTTCGCCGTCCCGTTGCGCGGCCTGCCCACGGTGAGCCGCCTCGACGTCGAGGCCACCGTCGCCGGCGCCGCAGCGCCCGTCCACGCGCTGCGCCGGAACGACGCCGCGCCCGAGGCCGATTTCGTGGTGGAGCCCGCGCGGCTCACGTCGACCGAGGCGCGTGGCGGCCTGCGCAGCGGCGAGCTCGTGCTCGCCCGCGTGAACGCTCCGGTGGATGCGCGGCCCGATCCGCTCGCCTCCGCGGTGATCCTCGTGGACACGAGCGCCTCACGCGCGCTCGGGCTCGAGGAGCAGCTCGGCGTGCTCGCGGCCCTCGCGCGGGCGGTCGCCCAGGCAGGCGGCCCGGGCGCGCCGCTCACCGTCGCCTGCTACGACCAGGCCGTCACCCCCGTCTTCGACGGCGCGGCCGCGGCGTTCGGCGAGGTGGAGCTCGCGCGCATCCGCGAGCGGCAGGCGCTCGGCGCCTCGGATCTCGGGCGCGCGCTCCGCTGGGCCGGCGAACGCGCGCGCGCCCGCGGCCAGCGGCGCGTCGTGCTGCTCTCCGACGGCATCGCGACGGCGGGCGAGGTCGCGCCGGGCGCGCTGCGCGGCGCCGCGGCGGCGCTGCGGGGCGCGGGGGTCGAGCGGCTCGACGCGGTCGCGCTCGGCGGCCTCCGCGACGAGGCCGCGCTGCGGCAGCTCGTCGCGGCGGGCCTGCCCCGCGACGGCGCCGTGGTCGACGGCGCGCGCGGCGCCGCCGAGATCGAGCGGCGCCTCGGCTCGGCCACGCGCTCGGGGATCGCGGTGAACATCGAGGGCGCGCGCTGGGTCTGGCCCCGCACCCTGAACGGCGTGCAGCCCGGGGACGAGGCGCTCGTCTACGCCGAGGTGCCGGCCGAGCTGCCCGTCCGGCTCACGGTCGACGGCCGCACCACGACGCCCGACCTCCGCGGCGTGGAGCGCCCGCTGCTCGAGCGCTCGTGGGCCCGGGCGAAGATCGACGGCCTCCTCGCCCGAGAGGGCGCCGGGGGCGACCAGGACGCGATCCGCAAGCAGATCATCGATCTCTCGATCGCGCACCGGGTGCTGAGCCCGTACACCGCGCTGCTCGTGCTGGAGACCGAGCACGACTACGCGCGCTTCGACATCGCCCGGCGAGGGCTCTCCGACATCCTGACCGTGGACGACGGCCGCGTCGCCGTGCAGAGGCGCTCGCGGCCGCAGACCGGGAAGCCGTCGGCCCCCGCGCCGGCCCAAAGCCCGGTCGCCGGCGCTTCGCCTGGCAAGCGCGCCGAGGTTTCCGCTGAGCAGAGCGCCGACGTTTCCCCTGGCGGGAGCGCCGCCCTGCGCCCTCCCCCCGCGCCGCCGGCGCCTCCTCCTGGCGCGGACAGCCAGTACTCCTTCGGCGCGGCCGGGGTCGCGCGGTCGGTCGTCAGAGGGGGCGCCGGCGGGCTCGGGCTATCGGGCGTCGGCGAGGGCGGCGGCGGCCGCGGCGAGGGCATCGGCCTCGGCGAGATCGGCACCCTCGGCCACGGCAGCGGGGCCGCTGCCGGGGCCGCGGCGCCCGCGCCGAGCGCCGCGTCGGCCGCCACGGGCGCCGGCCAGGGCTTCGGCAGCGGCCACGGCCGCCTCGCTGGCAGCCACCGGACCAGGGCGCCGCAGGTCCGCATGGGCGCCACCCAGGTGAGCGGCCGCCTCCCGCCGGAGGTGATCCAGCGCATCGTCCGCCAGAACTTCGGCCGCTTCCGCCTCTGCTACGAGAGCGGGCTCCTGCGCGACGAGAGCTTGCAAGGCCGCGTCACCGTGCGCTTCACCATCGACCCGCACGGCGCGCTCGTCAACGCGCGCGACGGCGGCTCCGATCTGCCCGACAGGGCCGTGGTCTCCTGCGTTATCCGCGCCTTCCGCGACCTCACCTTCCCCGCGCCCGAGGGCGGCAGCGTCGACGTGGTGTTCCCGATCGCGTTCACGGGGCCCCCGAACACCGCGCCCGCGCCGGCCGCCCCCGACGCGCCGGCCGCCCCCGACGCCCCCGACGACGCCGCGCCCCCGAGATCGGAGCCGTATACCGGCCGCTTCAAGCAGATCCACGACACCCTCGCCCGGGGCGACGCGCCGGCCGCCGTGCGCGACGCCCGGGCCTGGCGCGCGGAGGCCCCCGGCGACGTGCTCGCGCTCGTCGCGCTCGGCGAGGCGCTCGAGGCGGCGAGCGACACGCCGGGCGCCGCCCGCGCGTACGGCTCGCTGATCGATCTGTTCCCGGCGCGCGCGGACCTCCGCCGCTTCGCCGGCGCGCGCCTCGAGCGGCTCGCGGGCGGCGCCGGCCTCGAGCTGGCGGTCGACACCTACGAGAAGGCGCGCGAGCAGCGCCCCGACCACCCCGCGAGCCACCGCTTGCTCGCGTTCGCCCGCCTCAAGCGGGGCGAGCACGCCGCCGCCTTCGACGCGCTCGCGGCGGGCGTCGCGCGCCGCTACCCGCCGGGGCGCTTCGTCGGCGTGGAGAGCATCCTGCGCGAGGATCTCGGCCTGGTCGCCGCGGCGTGGCTCAAGGTGGAGCCCGCGCGCCGTGCGGCCATCCTGGCCCGGCTCGCGAAGGCCGGCGCCGCGCTCGAAAACGCGCCCTCGCTCCGCTTCGTGCTGAACTGGGAGACCGACGCCAACGACGTCGACTTCCACATCCGGGACGACCGCGGCGGCCACGCCTATTACGGCGACCCGGCGCTGCCAGGCGGCGGGCGCCTCTACGCCGACGTGACCACCGGCTACGGGCCCGAGTGCTTCACCATCCGCGCGCCCCGGGAGCAACGGGCCAGCCGGTACACCCTGCAGGCGCACTACTACGCGCGCGGCCCGATGGGCTACGGCATGGGCAAGCTGCAGATCGTCGACCACGACGGCAAGGGCGGTCTGACCTTCGACGAGCGCCCCTTCGTGGTCATGACCGACGGAGCCTTCGTGGAGCTCGGCGCCGTCACGCGCTGACGCGCCGCTAGACCCTCTCCCAGCGCCCGCTCTCGACGGAACGGAAGAGCGCGTCGATGACCCGCATGTTGCCCACCGCGACCTCGATCGAATTCTCGACGGGGTTGCCCGTGCGGATGGCGCGCGAGAACGCCTCGCTCTGCAGGTGGTACTGGTCGACGGCGGGGAACGAGGTGACCCTGGCCGAGCTGCAGTTCAGCGTCGAGCCGTCATCGAGGAAGACCCTGCACGGCTGGTCGGCGGGGGCGTTGAACGGGATCTCGATCTCGAGGCGGCCCCTGGTACCGAGCGCGTTCACGCGCTGGTAGGCCACCGCCTGCGTGCTGCACGTGAACGTCAGGTGCGCGCCGCCGTAATCGAGCAGGCCCGAGGTCAAGCGATCGGTGCCGAACTCGGGATCGCGCTCGACGAGCGCGATCGCCCCCACGGGCTCGCGTCCGAACAGGAAGCGCGACGTGTTCACCGCGTAGCAGCCGATGTCGTAGAGCGCGCCGCCCCCGACTTCCTTCTTGTTGCGGATGTTGGTGGCGTCGCGGTTGAAATACGAGAACGCCGCCTGGACGCTGACCAGATCGCCGATCTGGCCGCCTCGCACCCAGTCCCTGGCCTGCTGCCACTGCGGGTGGTTGCGGATCATGAACGCTTCAGCGATCAGCCTGCCCGTCTCGCGCTGGACGTCGACAAGCGCCTCGGCATCCCTGGCGCTGAGCGCGATCGGCTTCTCGCACAGGACGTGCTTGCCGGCGCGGGCGGCGCGCGCCGTCCACGTCACGTGCAGGTGGTTGGGCAGCGGGTTGTAGACGGCATCGATCTCCGGATCCTCGAGCAGCTCATCGTAGCTGCCGTACGCCTTCGGGATCCCGAGCGACCGCGCGGCGTCGCGCGCCCTGCCGATGTCGCGCGACGCCAGCGCGGCGAGCTGGGTCAGCGGCCCCCGCTTCATGCCGGGCAGGCTGACCGTCAACGCGAAGTTGCTCGCCCCGAGGACGCCCCAGCGCACGGGGGTGAGGGATTCGTCGGACGTCGGACCTTCGGCAGATGTGGACATGGGCACCTCGCTGCTCGCGAAACTAACGGTCGACGGCGCGCCTGTAAACGCTCGGCAAGCACCGGCGGAACCGCCGAGGCGCCGCCGCGCCGAGCGCCCCTCGGTCTCCTCGCCGCCGATGACGTACCCGAGATCGGCCAGGGGCGTACCAGAGCACGCCATCGAAGTCCCCCTCACGCTCCAGACGTCTGTCCATCGGACGTCACGCCACGACTTCGACCCGCTCGCTCGACACCCTCAGTAAACTCTGCCATTATTACCAGAATTGCAGCCTTTCAGTGGGGGACTGATATGGCTCGAAATACCATGGCAGGTCTGATACCGCTCATCGTTCTGGCCGGAACCGGATGCGGCGAGGACGGAGAGTGGCTTGAAGCGCCCTTGGGCGAAGCGCAGAGCGCGCTCGAGGCCGGCAATGCGCTGAACCCCAACGCGCTGAACCCCAACGCGCTCAATCCCAACGCGCTGAACCCCAACGCGCTGGCAGTCGGCGCCTTGAGCCTCATCGCCCTTGGCCCGCAGGCGCTGACCGCGATCCTGGACCCCGGGCCGGACGGCGCCCTCTCACGCGAGCACCTGAGGTACGTCGTCGAGTGCGCGCTCGAAAGCTCGCAATCGTTCCGTTTCGGCTGGATCGACGCCTCTGGCGTCTATCACGACGAGATCTACACAGGCGTGCTCGGACTCGTGAGGAGCTGGGCGTGGGTCCCGCTGGATGGTAACGGACAGCGCTGGATCTCGGCGTGCCTGGCGGCGCGCACCAACTACTACAGGGTCCCCGTCGTGCTCTCTTCGCGTGGACCTACCAAGGCGATCAACAAACAAAACTCGCCGGAGCTGTCCACGTTCACGAGGGAGGAGGGTGCGTTCTGGGGCAACATCTACGGGAGCTCGCCGGCGCTCTATGCCTGCCATGTTCCAGAGAACGATGCGAGCTCACGCGCGGCGCTTCGTGACTGCGCCGCCGGGCACATCGACGAGACGACTGGCTCCATCCAACCGTGCGGGGCGATCCAACTTCTTGGCCCGTGTGACACCTATTGCGACCCCATTGCCCCCAAGAACGGCATCTATCACCCTTCCTGCTTCACGGATCCGGCGAACCGCTCGGCCACCACGAGCTTGCAGCCGATCACGGTCTTCCTCGAATGAGAGGGAGGCGTCGAGCCTAGTATTCGCGGCAGTCGCCTGGCGCCTCCAGCGTGCCGAAGCTGTAGGGCCGCGCCTGCTTGACCAGCAGCCGGCGCTCCGGGCCGATCAGCTTCCATTCGATCTGCATCGCGTACAGCCGGTTCTCCCCCTTCGGGTCCACCAGCGGCCGGTAATGAGCGTGGACGGACTCGAGCACGCACCCGAGCCGCTGGACCTCCGGGAACGACAGCACGTCGCGCCCGCGCGACAGGCTCGAGCGCGTGTGGTACTCCGCCTTGATCGTGCGAGGCGGCGGCGTGTACACGATCTCGTCGCTGGTCACGCCGGGCGCGGGGTTGGTGACCGAGGCCTCCCCGATCTGCGCGTTGATGTAGTACTGGCTGTCGCGGGTGGCGTCGAGCGCGTTGCGGCTGATCGCCACGCCCTGCGCGCGCTCGGATTGCCAGGCCTGGTGCACCAGCACGGCCATGGCCGCGCGCGCCTGCTCGACGTGGCCGAACTCGCGCTCGTCGTAAGCGCGCGTGTTCCACAGGCTCGCCCAGACGGTGCGCAGCGCCTCCTCGATGGAGCTCGACTCGGCGTCCAGGTCGCCGCTCGTCGACGTGTGCAGGCCCGCGCCGTTGAAGGTCGCGAGATCCTCGGTGTTGCTGCTGCTGCGCAGGCGCACGCGGTCGCCGCCGAAGCGCTGCTCGATCGCGCCCGTGACCTCGCTCAAGATCGCGGGGTCCACCGGGTGCGCCAGCATCCGCGCCCGCACCTCGGCCAGGCCCTCGGCGTGCGCGTGCGGATCGGCGCGGAACTCGGGATCCTGCTCGAGCTCGGCCAGGAGCTCCGCCGCGCCGCTCGCCTCGAAATGATCCATGTAGTGCGAGAACGGGATCGCGAACGCGGCGGGCGGCACGTACAGCGGCAGCAGGTCGAGCGGGCAATACTGCCCCACGCCGCTCACGCGGTACAGCTCGGCCATGCCTGCCGCCTTGGAGCCGATGCTGTCGCTCATGGCGTAACCCGCGGCGTCGAGCGGCACGACCCCGCGCACCGAGAGGTCGAGCGCCGGCGAGAGCCGCGCGCCGGTCGGCTTGCGCTTCTCCCAGTAAGCGTCCGCCTCCTGCGCGGTGGCCTCGCGGATGTCGAAGTCCGACGCGCGCACCTCGAGCCGCACCAGCTTGCCGAACAGGGCCTTCAGGCGCTCGTCGTCGCGCGCGCCGCGCAGGGCCATGTTCGGCGTGCCCCGGCCGCGCGCCAGCACGTTCACGTGCGCGAGCGGCGTCTGGAACGCCTCGGTGATGAGGCCGCCCATGAACGCGGTCTCGTTCGGCACGTCGTCGGTCACCACGATCACGTTCGGCCCGAGCTCGGCCGTCTCCAGATCGCGCGCCGGGACGAACGTCAGCGTGCCAAAGCCCTCGGCCGGGTTCAGCGACTGGTACGTGAGCCCCTTGTACGGCGCGTTCGGCCCCACGATGGGCGCGGTCCCTTCGATCGCCCGCAGCTCGATGATCTGGCGCCCTTCGGTGGGCCGAATCGCCCACGCCTCCGGGTCGGGCACCGCCTTCATCGCCGCGAAGAACGCGCGCCGCATCTGCTCGCCGACGATCTGGTCGCCGGGCGAGAACTCGACGGTCTTGGCTCCGTTGGTGTGCTCGACCAGCGTGCCGAGGAGGTAGCGACGGCCCTCGGACCGGAAGTACTCGGTCTGGCTGAACAAGCCCCAGCCGACGTTGAACTCCGCGGCTTGCTCGGGATCGCAGCGATCGAGGTGGGGCTCCTTCCGGATCTGCTCGCGGACAAAGGTGTAGTGGAGCGCCCAATCGCGCGTGCTCAGGAGGTGCACCGTGTCGTTCGCGGCCATGTCGACGACGAACTTGACGCCGAGCTCACCGACCGCGGTGCCGCCCTCGGCCAGCTCGGCGAAGTCCGCCGCCGTCTCCAGCCGGTGCGTGCGCCCGCTCGCGAGCTCACGCCCCGGGAGCTCGGCGCAGCCCTCGTTCGCGGCGCCGGGGCTCGCCGCCCCGCAGAAGCGCGGCGCCCCGTCGGCGTCGGGCACGCGGGCCAGCGACGCGCCCTCGGGCCAGGCCATGAAGTCGATGCGATCGCTCGGCTCCGGGCTGTCCTCGCGCCACAGCGTCGCCACGCCCTCGAAATCGGGCGAGGCCTCGATCTCGGCCGTGTCGCTCGCGCTCACCGGCACGCTCACCCGCTCCCCGGCCGCGAGCGTGACGGACGGCTCGGGCCACGCGAGCAGCACGCCCGCATCGGCGCCGGGCAGCGCTTGCCCCGGAGAGAGCGCCGCGAGGCGCAGCGCGAAGCCGTCGAGCGCGACGGGCGCGCCGCTCGCGTTCAGCACCTCGACGAACCCCGCGGGCCGCAGCGAGAGCTCGGAGATGACCAGCGGCCCGGCGATGGCCGGGAACGGCTCGGGCCACTGGAAAGGCGCGAAGCGGATGCTGTCGTCGAGGTTCGGCGGATCCGGCGGACCGCAGGTCTCGCCGTTCTCTCGCTCGGGCGTGGCATAGCGGCAGATCGACAGCGCGCCCGTGCCGTCGGGCAAGCGCGCGTAGCTCTCGGACCGCGGCAGCTCCGGCACATTCACCAGGTCGGCGAGCTGGCACGACGCCGACCACAGCGCCACGCGCGCGCCCGAATTCGAGAGCTTGAACGGCAGGTGCAGCGGGCCCTGCTCCGGCGCGTCGTCGGCCCAGAGCAGCACCGTTCGCCCCGGCCCGAGCGCCATCTTCGGCAGCCGCGTCGCCTTGCCGGACTTGTCGCTCAGCGCGTACTCCCCGAGATCGAGCGCGCGCTGGCCGATGTTCATCAGCTCGATGAAATCGTCCGTCTCGCCGACCTCGTCGACCCAGGCGCCGTCGTTGCCGGTCATCACCTCGTTGATCCGAAGATCGCCGCTCAGCGCAGGCGCGGCGGCCACGGGAAGCTCGAAGTCGCACACCTCCGGCTTCGGTGGGTGCTCCTCCGTCGGGAGCTGGGTCTCGCCCGAGCAGCCGACGCCAAGGGCGAGCGACAAGAGAGCCGCACCCACGCGCGGCTGGGGCCAAGGGTGAACGCGATCGCTGGGTGAGCGCTCCATCATGCATGCCCCCGTCGTTCCTGCACCGTCATGCCCGCTCCGACAGCACGCGGCGTGCCGCACGCACCGGCGCCTGGCGCGGCGCAGAAAGCTCGTGGAATCCAGTCCTTCGGCCGCACGGCGTGGCTCGCCGTGCGCCGGGCTGTGCCAGCTCCTGCGCCGTCACCGCCAGGGGGCCGCGCCGGCTGACACGGTCAACTGCGCATTCAGCCGGCTCGCGCCTTGGATGCTGGCTTGAGCTCTTGTAGCCTCGCGCGCATGCGTGAAAGCGTGCATGGACGAGTTGCTTTGATCGCTCTCCTCACCTGCGCCCTGGCCGCCTGTTCTGAGTCGCCGGCCGACGAGGGTGGCGCGGGCGGCGGCGGCGGCGCGGGTCCAGCCGGCAGCGGCGGCTCCGGCGGCGCCGCGGAGGCCAGCTCGAGCGCGGCCGAGGGCGCGACCTCCAGCGCCGCGACGGGCGCCGGGGCCGGAGGAGGAGGAGGAGGAGGAGGAGGAGAGCCCGAGGGCGGGTGCGGGAGCGTCTCGGAGGTGCCGCCCGAGCTGGGGTTCGACCCTTTCTACAAGAAGTACGTCGACGCCGCGGGGATTCCCGTCATCAGCTCCGAGAAGGTGCCTGACGCGGCGCTGCTGCGCACCTGCTCGGTGGTCGTCCGCATGCTCGGCCAACGCGACGACGTGCGTCAGGCGATGATCGAGAACCACACGCGCGTCGCCGTGATGGCGGAGACGGAGGTGACAACCGACATCCCCGAGCACAGCGACCTGTACGAGGCGTTCCCGGGGACGGACTGGGACACGCGGGCCCGCGGCCTCGGCGCGACCCCCGCCCGGCCCGCGAGCTCCTGCGCCGAGGAGAACGTCCTGTGTTATCCGAGCGATCCGTACCTCGGCGAGGACATCCTGGTGCACGAGTTCTCGCACGCCATCGCGATCATGGGCATCGCCTTCGTCGAGCCGGCGTTCAACAGGGAGCTCGAGGACGCCTTCGACGCCGCGCTCCAGGCCGGGAAATGGGAGAACACCTACGCGGCGACGAACAAGGACGAATACTGGGCCGAGGGGGTCCAGTCCTGGTTCGACGCCAACACCGAGGCGATCCCCACGAACGGGATCCACAACGACATCGACACCCGGGCCGAGTTGCGCGACTACGATCGCCCGCTCCACGACCTCATCGCCAGGTACTTCGCCGACGACGCGTGGCGGCCGAGCTGCCCCTGAGGCGCAGTGGGCCGAGCGAGGCCGCAGCGCCTCCAGGGCTTGGCTACGCGGGCGGATAGAAGACATCGAGCGTCGGGAAGGCCGGTCTGGCGCGGATGCAGTCCCAGAGGTAGACCGCGAACCCCAGATCGCCCGTCCAGAGCGAGTAGCGCAGCTGTCCGTACCGGCGCGCGTCTTCCTTCGTCTGAAGGATGCCGTGCATCGCGAAGGCGCGCGCGCGATCCAGCCAGAGCGCGTCGCCCGTGCGCTCGTGGAGCTTGAGGAAGGCGTAGCCGTTTCCGCCCGTGCCATGGCAAAGGTTCGAGCCTTTACAAAGAGGCCCGGCCGCCCACGTCGCCTCGCCAGCGGCCCAAAGGAGCTCGTCGAGCGTGGGGCTGGGGAGTTCGGCAAGACAGATGACGAAGCCGGGCGCGCCGTGGCAGAACTGCATCAGCCGGGGGTACGGGGCATCGCCCTGTAAAGCCAGCTGCGCTGGCCAGCTGGCCATCCTGCCTTCTCGCGTGGCTGTCCGCCCGATCGTGGTGGCGATGACCTGCTCCCAGGCTGCCCGGTCGCCGGCGTCCAGCAGGTGCCGGCCATGGAGGAGCGCGCGCGCGGTCGCGACGAACCCGTGGACGGCGTCGAGATAGGTGCTCCGGCGGCCGTAGAGGTCTTGCGACCAGTAATGACAGCCGTGCTCGTCGGACCACTGAAGCTGCGACCAGAGGCGCTCGGCGGTGCGGCGGAAGAGATCGGCCCAGCGCGCGTCGCCGAAGCGCTCGTGCAGGAACGACGCCGCCAGCATGGTGCCGGGCGCCCCCCACATCAGCTCGCGCGCCGGGTGGTCGAGGTTGCGCTCGATGAGCGCCGCGAGCCGGTCGGCTCGTTCCTCGGTGGGCCGCTCGCCCTGCACCATCAGGAGGATGGGCGTGTCCCCCATCATGAACGCGGCGCTCTCATCACCCGGCATCGAGGCCAGCCATGCGCGGTTGCGAAGCAAGAGCGCGTCGAGCTGCTCCGTGGTGCGCATCGCGCCTGGCGCCGCCCCCACCGCATGCAGGTAGCGCAGCGCCCAGATGACGCCTGCAGCGCCGTGGTAGAGCGGCAGCGCCGGCTGGCTCGGGTCGTCGCCGGGCTCGACGTCCTTCGGGTGCAGCGGCCAGTACGCGTCTTCCGAGAAGCGCGCCTCGGTGTCGCGAACGATGCCCTGGATGGCGTCGCGCGCGACGTCCTCGTCCCATGCGACGGATGTCAATGCCTCGTGGCGCTCGGGTTCGTGCAACATGCGGTGCCTTTGCCTGCTCTGCGAGCGTCGCGCTCGACCGCGCGCCGCGGCGGGGCGCTACGCCGCCAGCGCCTCGGTCAGCTTCCAGAGCCGCTCCTGCGCGGCCTCGTCGAGCGCCGCCTCGGCCGCCGGCTTGATGCGGCTCTTCTCGAAGTACTCGCCCGTCACCCCGGCCAGCTCCGGCGCCGTGGCCACGTGCAGCGAGCACTCGGCCCCTTGCTCGGGCGTGAGCAGGAACAGGTTGAAGAGCTTCATAAGGAGCTTTGGATAATCGCGCATCAGGTCAGTCCTGACCACGCCCGGATGGACGGCGTTGACCGTGACGCCGGTGCCCTCGAGCCGCCGGGCCAGCGCCTTGGTGAAGAGCACGTTCGCGAGCTTCGACTGGGTGTACGCCGCGGTCGTGCCGTACTTCCGCCGCTCGAACTGCAGGTCCTCCCAGTCCATCCGGCCGCGGTAGTGCAGCTTCGAGGACAGGACCACGACCCGCGACGGCGCGCTCTTCTCCAGGAGCGGGAGGAGGTCCTGCGTGAGCAGCCACGTCCCCACGTGGTTCACTCCGAACGTCGCCTCGATCCCGTCCTCGGTCGTGCCGCGCGAGCTCCGCCATACCCCGGCGTTGTTCACAAGGACGTCCAGGCGCTCGTGCGCCGCGCGGAACCGCTCGCCGAAGGCGCGGATGCTCGCCTTGCTCCCGAGATCCAGCGCGATCACCTCCACGTCCTTGCGGCCGGTGGAGCGCGCGATCTCGTCGCGCGCCGCCTCCCCTCTGCCCGTGTCGCGGCACGCCAGCACCACCTTCGCGCCGCGCTGAGCGAGGCCGCGGGCCGTCTCCTTGCCAATGCCCGTGTTGCCGCCGGTGACGATGCAGACCTTCCCGTTCATGGCGCTCCTCTCTCAGGTTCCAGCGGTGAGCGCAAGGCCAGCGCGCGCCTCGCCACCGAAGACGCCAGGGAAGCCGAGGCGCCCCTGGCCTCGTGACGGAGCAAGGCCCCTATCCCGCGAAACTCCAGCGAGAATCGCGACCCCCTTGACGTGGACGCGCCCCCAGCTTCTCCTGATTCTCTATGCTCAGCCTAAGAGTATCTCTGGTGCGACGGGCGTGCTTCGCGTTCGGCATGCTGGCGATGACCGTGGGGTGCGGGAGCAGCGGACCCCCTGACGATCCCGAGCCGATCGGGGCCGCGACCGGGGCGCTCACAGGCGACGAGCCCGACCTCGTGATCTCGAGCGCGAGCGCGCCGCCCAGCATCCTGCCGGGCGGCTATTTCACGACGTGGGTCACTGTGTGCAACCAGGGCAACTCGGCGAGCTACAGCACCCAAGTCGAGGTGAGCCTCTCGGACGACGACATCATCACACCGTCGGATCCCATCACCGGCTATGCGCCGCTGGGGTATCTCGACGCGGGGCAATGCGTCGAGCTCGGCGTCCAGACCGCCGCGGCCGTGCCCGATGGCGCGTACACGCTCGGCGTCGTGGTGGACTCGTTCGAGCAGGTGATCGAGCTCTCGGAGACCAACAACACGGCAGTGGCAGGCGAGATCAGCGTCGGCTACGGCCCGGATCTCATCGTCTCGGCCGTGGGCGGCCCGCCCAGCGCCCTCCCCGGCGGCGGCTTCGAGGTCCAGGTCACGGTGTGCAACCAGGGCACGACGTCGAGCCAGCACGCGCTCGTGGATGTGCTGCTCTCGACGGACGCCACGATCGAGCCGCCGGATCACCCCCTCGGCAGCGCCCCGGTTCCCTGGTTGAACCCTGGCGAGTGCGAGTCGGTGACCGTGCCCGCCAGCGCCAGTGTCCCCGAAGGCGTTTATCACCTCGGCGCGATCGCGCACGAGAGCGGCTGGAACCCGGAGCTCACCACGTCCAACAACGCGCGGGCGGGCGGGCTGCTCGGCGTCGGCTACCAGGCGGACCTCGTCGTCTCGGCGGTGAGCGGGCCGCCGAGCCAGGTGCCCGGCGCGTGGTTCGACGCCTCGATCACCGTCTGCAACCAGGGCACGCAGCCGAGCTACGGGACCGATGTCGACCTCCTGCTCTCGCCCGATGACGAGATCACACCCGCCGACTTCCCGATCGGCAACGGCTATGTGCCGGACCTGAGCCCCGGACAGTGCTTCTCCGCGACGATCCCCGCGAACACGTACGTGCCCGACGGCGCATACACGCTGGGCGCGATCGTGGATGCTCCGGACTGGATCGCCGAGCTCATCGAGGCGAACAACGCCGCGACGGGCGGCGCGATCGGCGTCGGCTACCAGCCGGACCTCATCGTGTCCTCGGTGAGCGGGCCGCCGAGCGCGATGTCTGGCGGCTCCCTCGACGCCTCGGTCACCGTCTGCAACCAGGGTACGCAGACGAGCTACGGCAGCAACGTGGAGCTGTACCTCTCCTCGGACGCGATCATCACGGCGAACGACGTGCCCATCGGCGGCGATGTGGTGCCGTACCTCGATCCGGGGCAGTGCACCACGCGGACGCTCCACGTGGGCGCTTACGCGCCTGACGGCGCCTACCACCTGGGCGCGATCGTCGATCGGTCCGGCGGGGTTCCCGAGCTCATCGAGAACAACAACGCCGCAGCCGGCGCCGTGGTCGGCATCGGCTATCGGCCGGATCTCATCGTCTCCGCTGTGAGCGCCCCGCCGAGCGCCCTTCCGGGCAGCGGCTTCGACGCCACCGTCACCGTCTGCAACCAGGGCACGACCCCGAGCTACAGCGCCGCCCTGGAGCTGCGCCTGTCACCCGACGAGAGCATCACGTGGACCGACCCGGCCGCCGGCGGCGCCCAGGCGCCGTACCTGGATCCGGGGCAATGCGCCGCGGTGACCGTCCTTGCGAGCGCTTACGTGCCAGACGGCGTCTATCACCTCGGCGCGATCGTCGATCTGTACAACTCGCAAGGAGAGCTGAACGAGGCCAACAACGCCGCGTCGGGCGGGCTGCTCGGCGTGGGCTATCGGCCGGATCTCATCGTCTCCGCCGTGAGCGGGCCGCCGACCCTCGTGCCCGGCAGCGGGTTCAGCGCCTCCGTCACCGTCTGCAACCAGGGCACGACCCAGAGCTACGGCAGCGAGGTCGCCGTGGTGCTCTCGTCCGATCAGGCGATCACGCCGTTCGACGCGCCCGCCGGGGGCGGCTATGTGCCCGGTCTGAGCCCCGGGCAGTGCGCCTCCGTCGCCGTGCCCGCGAACGCCTACGTGCCCGACGGCGCCTATCACCTCGGCGCCGTCGTGGACCCGGGCGGCTCGCTCCTCGAGCTCATCGAGACCAACAACGCGGCGGCGGGCAGCCTGATCGGCGTCGGCCATGGCCCCGACCTCATCGTCTCCGCCGTGAGCGGGCCGCCGAGCGTGTTCCCCGGCGGCGGCTTCGACGCGTCGGTCACCGTCTGCAACCAGGGCACGCAGCCGAGCTACGGCACCCACGTGGAGCTGCGCCTCTCCGCGGATGCGACGGTCACGATCGCCGACTTCCTCGCCGGCGGCGGTCCTGTGCCGTACCTGGATCCCGGCCAGTGCGCCACGGTGACCTTCCCGGCGAGCGCTTATGTGCCCGAGGGTGCCTACCACCTCGGCGCGATCGTCGACCCGCAGGGCGGGGTCCCCGAGCTCATCGAGACCAACAACGTGGGCTCAGGCGCTCTGATCGGCATCGGCACCTGGCCTGACTTCACCGTCGCTTCCGTGAGCGGCCCGCCCAGCGTCCTGCCGGGCAGCGGCTTCGACGCGGAGATCACCGTCTGCAACCAGGGCACGACCCCGGGCTCCAGCATGGTGGAGCTGCGCCTGTCCGCCGACGCCACGATCACGGAGGCCGACGCGTTCGCGGGCGGCGCGCCGACGCCTTACCTGGATCCCGGCCAGTGCGCGGCCGTGACGGTCCCCGCCAGCGTCTACGTGGCCGATGGCGCCTATCACCTCGGCGGGATCGTCGAGCCGTACGGCTGGCAGCCCGAGTTGATCGAGACCAACAACGCGACGCCGGGCGATCTGATCGGCGTCGGCCACTGGCCCGACCTCGTCGTCTCGGCCGTGACCGGGCCGTCGAGCGTGACGCCCGGCAGCAACTTCAACGCCGCCGTCACCGTCTGCAATCAGGGCACGACCCAGAGCTACGGCGCCGACGTCGAGCTGCTGCTGTCGAGCGACGGGGCGATCACGCCCTCGGACATCCACGCCGGGAACGGCGATGTCCCCGGGCTGAACCCCGGGCAGTGCGCCTCCGTCGTCGTGCCCGCGAGCGCCTATGTGCCCGACGGCGCGAATCACCTCGGCGCGATCGTGGACCCGCACGGCGCGATCGGCGAGCTCATCGAGACCAACAACGCCGCGGCGGGCAGCGTGATCGGCGTCGGCCACGCGCCGGATCTCGTCGTCTCCGCCGTGAGCGGGCCGCCGAGCATGATCCCTGGCGGAAGCTTCGACGCGTCGGTCACGGTCTGCAACCAGGGCACACAGACGAGCTATGGCACCCAGGTGGAGCTGCTGCTCTCCGCGGACATGACCCTCACGTTGGCCGACTCCCCTGCTGGCAACGGTCCGGTGCCGTACCTGGATCCGGGCCAGTGCACCACCGTGACCTTCCCGGCGAGCGCGTACGTGCCCGACGGTGCCTACCACCTGGGCGCGATCGTCGACCGGGACAACTGGGTTCCCGAGCTCATCGAGACGAACAACGCCGACGCGAGCGCCATGATCGGCGTCGGCAACTGGCCCGACCTCATCGTCTCCGCGGTCAGCGGCCCGCCCAGCGCCATGCCGGGCAGCGGATTCGACGCTTCCGTCACCGTCTGCAACCAGGGCACGCAGCCGAGCTACGGCACAGAACTGGGGCTCTACCTGTCCGCCGACGCCACGATCACGGAAGGCGACACTCCCGCTGGCGGCGGCATGGTCCCCTTCCTGGCACCCGGGCAGTGCGCCGCGGTGCCAGTCGCCGCAACTTCCTATGTTCCCGACGGCACCTATCGCCTCGGAGCGTTCGTCGATGTGGTTGACTGGCAGGAAGAGCTGATCGAGTCCAACAACGCCGCCTCGGGTGACCTCATCGGCGTCGGCTTCGGGCCGGACCTCGTCGTGTCGGCGGTCAGCGGTCCGCCCAGCGCCCCGCCGGGCAGCGGATTCGATGCCTCTGTCACCGTCTGCAACCAGGGCACGTCCCCGAGCTACGGCGTCGATATCGAGCTGTTCCTGTCGAGCGACGACGTCATCGCGCCCTCGGACCTCCACGCGGGGAGCGGCTCTGTTCCCGGCCTGAGCCCTGGACAGTGCACCTCCGTGCTCGTCTTCGCGAGCGCCTATGGGCCCGACGGCGCCCACCACCTCGGCGCGATCGTGGACCCAGGCGAATCGCTCGCCGAGCTCATCGAGACCAACAACGCCGCGGCGGGCAGCGTGCTCGGCGTCGGCCTCGGGCCGGATTTCATCGTCTCCGCCGTGAGCGGGCCGCCGAGCCTCGCCCCGGGTGATAACTTCAACGCCGAGGTCACCGTCTGCAACCAGGGCACGCAGGCGGGCTACGGCGGCGACGTGGAGCTGCGCCTCTCCTTGGACGCGACCATCACGACGGCCGACTCCCATGCCGGCAACGGGCCGGTGCCGTCCCTCGCGCCGGGCCAGTGCGCCACCGTGACCTTCCCGGCGAGCGCGTACGGGCCCGACGGCGCCTACCACCTGGGCGCGATCGTCGATCCGTACGGCTGGACTCCCGAGCTCATCGAGACCAACAACGCCGCGACGGGCAGCGTGCTCGGCGTCGGCTATCGGCCGGACCTCATCGTCTCCGCGGTGGAGGGCCCGCCCAGCGCCCTGCCAGGCAGCAGCTTCGACGCCGAGGTCACCGTCTGCAACCAGGGCACGCAGCCGAGCTACGGCAGCGACGTGGAGCTGCGCCTGGCGGCCAGCGACCAGGCGGCCAGCGCGGGTGTGATCGCCGGGGGCGCGCCGGTGCCGCACCTGGATCCTGGCCAGTGCACGGTCGTGACCATCCCCGCCTACTCGGCGGTGCCCGACGGCGCCTATCGCCTCGCCGCCGTCGTGGACCCTTTCAGCTCGACCCAGGAGCTCATCGAGACCAACAACATCAACGCAAGCGGCGTGTTCGGCGTCGGCTACCAGCCGGATCTCATCGCGTCCGTGAGCGGCCCATCGTCCGCCGCGCCGGGCGGCGGCTTCGACGCCATCGTCACCGTGTGCAACCAGGGCACGACCCCGAGCGGCGGCACGAGCGTCGATGTGCTGCTGTCGTCGGATGGGACGGTCACGCCCTCCGATATCCATGTCGGCAACGGTTGGGTCCCCGGGTTGAGCCCCGGCCAGTGCGAGAGCATCACCGTGGCCGCCGGCGCCTATGCTCCCGACGGCGCCTACCACCTCGGCGCGCTCGTGGACCTGAACGGCCCGGTCCAGGAGCTCATCGAGACCAACAACGCCGCCGCCGGCGAGCTGATGGCCATCGGCTACGGCGCCGATCTCGTCGTCTCGACGGTGAGCGGCCCGCCGAGCGTCACGCAGGGCAGCCTCTTCGACACCTCGATCACCGTCTGCAACCAGGGGACGGCCCCGAGCTACGGCACCATGGTGGAGGTCCGGCTGTCCGCCGACGCGACGATCACGACGGCCGACTTCCTCCCCGGAGGCGCCTGGGTGCCAAGCCTCGCAGTAGGCCAGTGCGAGAGCCTCGTCGTCCCCGCTGATACCTACGCCCCCGTGGATACCTACACGCTCGGCGCCATCGTGGACGCCTACGGCGAAGTCCCCGAGCTCCTCGAGGGCAACAACGCGACGGCCGGCGGCGAGCTCCTCGTCACCTTCTGATCATCCCCCGCTTCCACATTTCGCGGACGTGACGGCGCTCACCCGGCTCGAGGCGTAGAACCAAGGAATGGTGAAATGAGGTAGTTTTCGAGGGCGCGTGCTGCACGATTCGCGTGCAGAGTGGCCACATCGCCGCGTCGTCGAGCTGAAGCACCGCGCCCCATCGCTCCCCTCTCCCCGCTTCCCAACCCCCCGCTTGCCCCGCTAGGCTCGCCGCATGCCCCTCGACCCGCAGCGCCTCGCCCGTGTTCGCGCCCATTTCCTGGCGGCTGCCGCGCTCGTCACCGGCTGCGGCGGGAGCTCCGCGCCCGACCACACGATCAACGAACGGGCTCCCATCGACCACGTCCCGCCGACGCCGACCGCAGCGCCCACCGAGTCCTCGTCCTCCGCGACCCCGCCGGATGCTCCGCAGCCCAATCCGAGCGACGCCCCGCCCAACGCGCCCGTGGACGTGAACACGCCCCCGCCAGTGCCGCCGACGGCGCCCCCTGCGTCGTCCTCCGCGACCGTGGGTCGTCCTCCGCCCGGCCAACCCCAACCCCCGCCCACGTCGCCGCTGCACATCAACACGCCGTCGCGCACGAAGCCGTGACGCGAGCGACATCCCCCGCCGCCCCCCTCGCTCGCCGGCGGCCGCGCCCCATCCCCTCATGAACACCGCGTTCCCTCTCGGCACGACCGAGCGGCTCTTCGCGACGCTCCACCGCCGCTTCCTCGATCGCCATTACCCCGCGCCCCCGTGGGACCGCCTCGACCCGGCGGCGCTCCCGCCCGCCGACGTCGAGATCGCCCGCCAGGCGTGGGCCGCGCGAGCGGTCGCCGAATACCGCTCCATGATCGTCTTCGGCGAGCTCATCGCCCGCTTCGCCGAGATGCGTTTGCCCCTGGAGGTCACGACCGCGGCCTCGCGCCTCCTCCAGGACGAGGCTCGCCACACCGAGCTGTGCGCGCGCGCGGCCGACGCGCTCGGCGGCAACCACGGAGCGACGCTCGCCCCCTCGGATCTCCAGCTCCCACGGAACGGCCTCCCGGCCCATCTCTTCGTCGCCCGGTGGACCGCATCGATGTTCTGCGTGGGCGAATCCGCGTCCGTCGGCATCCTCGACGTCCTCCAGCAGCACACCACCGATCCTTGCCTGCAGGTGGTCGTGGGCACCCTCCTGCGGGACGAGATCCTCCACGACCGCTTTGGCTGGGCGCTCGCGCGCCTCGTCTTTCCTCGCCTCACCGAGGACGAGCGCGACTGGCTCGCCGCCGATCTGGCGTTCTCGCTCGCGCACTACGACCGCATCCACGCCGGCGCCTCGCGCGCCGACGGCGAGCCGTTGCCCGAGGCGCCTCCGCCCGCCGGCCCGAACCTCGGGATCCCCTCGCGTCCGGCCGCGGCGCGCGCCTTTTACGACCGGATCGACCGCGTGATCCTCCCCTCGCTCGCCGCGCTGGGCGTGCCGGCGTACGAGGCCTGGGCGTTGCGCCTCGAAGTCCCGGCCCAGGCCGAGAATCGCTGAGACGGCGCTCGCCAACTCAAGCGCGGAACACCCGTGAGACGGGCTCCCCTATCAGCGCCGCGAGGAGCCGCTCCCCCTCGGGCCAGGGCCCGAAGCCGGCGTCGACGTTGATGTGCCCACACGGCCCGGCCTGGATGAAGCGGCTCCCCCAGGCGCGCGCGAAGGCTTCGGCTCGCTCCGGGGCGCAGTACGGGTCGTTCGCGCTCGCGACGACCATCGAGGGGAACGGCAGCCTGACGCCGGGCAACGGGTGGAACGTCGACGCCTCGCGCGGGTAGCTCGGCGATTCGGTGTCGGCCGGCGCGACGAGCAGCGCGGCGCGCACGGGTCGCGCGCCCAGCGCCGCCCAGTGGACGACCGTGCTCACGCCGCAGCTGTGCGCGACAAGCACCGGGGGCTCGGCGCTGGTGGCGACCGCCCGGTCGAGCGCCTCGACCCACGCGCGTCGGTCCGGGTGATCCCAGTCGGGCATCTCCACGCGGCGCGCCAAGGAGAGCTTCTGCTCCCAGAGCGTCTGCCAGTGGCGAGGGCCGGAGCCGCTGTAGCCAGGGACGATGAGAAGCGAAAGCATCGTGACAAGACCTCCCCGCGAACGAAGAGGGTACAGAGGAAGCGGGTGAAAATCACTTCGTCACCACCCCGCAGACCCCGGAGCCAAGTCGACCCCCTCCGCCGCGCGCCGTGATGGGGCCGAGGTAGCCCTGGCGCGCCGGATTCATTCGATTTACACGACCTGTGGCAGACGCTGTGCGCGCTTCTCTTCATCCTCCTGGCTTGCAAGGCGCAGTCACCACCGAGACCGCACCCCCCGCTGGCGGCGACGCGGCGATGCGGCGATCAAATTGCCCTGCTACTCCCGCATGGGACTTCCATGTCCCTCGATTCCTGTGTAAATATGCCAGATGCTGTCGGCGCTGGATGTCGAATCTCCGCCGGCAGGATCTCTTGGTTGCGAACAACGTGTGACCTTACCGTGAAAGGAGTTTCAATGAATCGAGGATCGTCTTCGAGACGTCTGTCCAGGAGCCGCGTCGCGAGCTCCCTGTCTGTCCTTCTCTGCGTGCCCGTGGTGGCGCTCGCGCTCGCCGGTTGCGGCGGCACGGAGCCCTCCTCTTCGTCCGAGTCCGACGAGTCCACGCCGGACCGAGACGAAACCATGAGCTGGGAAGAGTTCCAGGCGAACGTTTACCGCGACCCGCAGCGCGGGGTCTACATCATCGACGACGAGCAGGGGCTCAACGACGCGGAGCTGCGTGTCGTCTACGAGCGCTATGTCAAGACCGGGGCGCTCGTCGTGAAGCCGCTCGGACGGCGCTGATCACGCCTCGCAGGGATACGATCGATAGCTCGCTCTGAGCGTAGCATCGGATGCCTCACGCCGCGCCAGCCAGCGACAGGGCGAGCCAGTCGTCGAAGCGCGTCGGCATGACGCGCGCGCCGTCGCCCGGGGTGAGCGACCGATCGTCGATCCGGAGACCAAAATAGGGCGCCTCCGCGTCGGCGATCACCTCGCGGCGGTCCTTCTTCGCGCTCAGGTACTTGCCGACGAACTCGGCGAGCGGGCGCCTCTCGGGGCCGGCCACCTCGAGGATGCCGTTCACGGGCGCCCCCAGCGTGACGTCGGCCAGGGCCTCGGCGACGTCCTCGGACGCGATCGGCTGCAGGTGTGCCGATGAGAGGCGGACCCGTTCAGCGTCGGCGCTGGAGCGCGCGATGCCGTCCATGAACTCGAAGAACTGCGTGGCCCGCAGGAGGGTGTAGGGGATCCCGGAGGCCTCGATCAGCGCCTCCTGCGCCATCTTCGCGCGAAAATAGCCGCTGCCGAGCATTCGATCGGTGCCGACCACCGAGAGCGCCACATGATGTTTGACGCCCGCGGCGGCCTCGGCGGCGAGCAGGTTGCGGCCCGAGGTCTCGAAGAAGTCGAGGACCGCCTTGTCCTCGAACGACGGCGAGTTCGCCACATCGACCACGACCTCGGCCCCTGCGAGCGCTCCGGCGAGCCCCTCGCCCGTGAGGCTGTTGACGCCCGTGGAAGGCGACGCCGCGACGACCTCATGGCCCTGCTGGCGGAGCCTGCGCACGAGCTTCGTCCCGATCAGCCCGGTTCCACCGATAACCACGATCTTCATGTCTTTCTCCCTTGTCGATCACGCGAGCGACCGGCGCCTTGCTCCTGTGACCCCGCGCTCGCCGTCAATGACGAAGCGGGTCTAGCTCGTGTGACATGGGGCGAGGGAAAAATGACAGCCGCGCCGCCTCGTCTGGAGACCCCGCGCGACGACCCGGTTCAGAACGGCGTGTCGCCTTCGTCCGGGACGATGATCGACTTCAGCGCCCCGTCCTGGCAATCCGCCTGCAGGCGGAAGCCCTTCTCGGCTTCGGACAGATCGAACCGGTGGGTGACGATGGACTCGACGTCCACCGCCCCCTCGGCGACCAGGCGGATCGCCCGCGGGTACACGTGCCCCATGCGCCGGGAGAACTTGATCTTCAGCCCCTTGCGGCGGCACAGCGCCGCCGGCAGCGAATAGCGATCGCCCTCGGGGATGCCCGCCAGCAGGATTCTCCCGCCGATGCGCGCGGCCTCGGCCGCGTGGTGGAAGCCCTCGGGCGAGTTCGTCGCCTCGATCACGAGATCGACGCCGCGGCCGCCCGTCCACTCCGCGATGGCCGCGAACGTCGGCGCAGCGTCGTGCGCGCCCAGCCGGCGCGCGGCCTCGGCCCGGTAGGCGACAGGGTCGATCGCGAAGACGCGCTCGACGCCGGCCAGGCGCGCGAGCTGGACCAGGCACAGGGCGATCGGCCCGCACCCCAGCACCGCCACCGTCTCCTGCAGGTGGGGCCGCGCCAGGTCCATCGCGTGGATCGCGACGCCCAGCGGCTCCAGCATCACGGCCTTTCGCACCGAGAAGCCGCGGGGGACCGGCACCAGCTGCTCGGGGCGCACCGCCAGCCGCTCCGCCATGCCGCCGTGGAGCGGCGGCGCGCCAAGGAACTCCACGTGCGGGCACAGGTTCACGTGGCCGCGATGGCACCACTCGCAGCGGCCGCAGGCGTGCGCGGGGTCGACGGCGACCAGCTGGCCCCTCGACAGGCCCAGCGCCGGGTGGTCGTCGACGACCCAGCCGGCGAACTCGTGCCCTGGCACGAAGGGGTCCCGGACCTGCGCCGCGCCGATCCCGCCCTCCAGGTAATAGTGCAGATCGCTGCCGCAGATCCCGCAGCCCGCGACCTGGATCGTCACCATGCCCTCGCGAGGCCGCGGAGGTTCGACCTCGCCGAGCCGGACATCGCGGATACCGTGAATGAAGGTTGCGCGCACCGTTCCAGACTCCCTTTCAGAACTCCGCCGGCTCCCCGGCAGCGCCGCGCTGGACGATTGTGCCGGCGCGAGTCCCTACTGTAGTCTGCGCCCGTGATCGCTTGTCAATCCTGCGTTCCGGGGCGCTGACGGCGCCATGCCGGCCGACCTCGTCCTCGGCATCGACCTGAGCACCACCGCGGCCAAGGCGGCGGCCTTCGACGTCCAGGGGCGCTTGCACGCCGCCGGCCGGGCGCCGCTCTCGCTGGCCCGGCCGGCTCCTGAGCGATTCGAGCAGGAGCCCCGGGACTGGTGGGCTGCCCTGTGCCAGGCGGTCGCCGGCGTCACCGCCGCGGTGGACCCGGGCCGCATCGCTGGCCTCGCGATCGCGCACCAGCGCGAGACCTTCGCCTGCCTCGGTCCCGACGGCGAGCCGCTCCGCCCCGCCATGCTCTGGCTGGACGGCCGCGCGCGCGGGCACCTCGGCGCCGTGATCGACCGCATCGGGCGAGACCGCCTGCGGGCGCTGTCCGGCAAGGCCGCGGACTTCGGCCCGGCGCTGCCCAAGATCGCCTGGCTGGCCAGCGAGGAGCCGGACACCCACCGCCGCGCCGCCCTCTTCTGCGACGTGCAGGCGTACCTCGTGCAGGCGCTGACCGGGCGCGCCCGCACCAGCTGGGCGAGCGCCGACCCGCTCGCGCTCTTCGACATCGGCGCGCGTCGCTGGTCCGAGGAGCTCTGCGCCGCCGCCGGCATCACGCCCGACCGGTTGCCGGAGGCGCTCCCTCCCGGCGCGCCGCTCGGCGCGGTGTCGGCGGCCGCCGCGGCGACCACCGGCCTGCGCGAGGGCACGCCGGTGCTGGCCGGCGGCGGCGACGGCCAGATGGCCGGGCTCGGCGTCGACGCCCTGGACCCGCGGCGCGCCTACCTGAACCTCGGCACGGCGGTGGTCTTCGGCGTCTTTTCCCCCGAGCCGCGGCAGGACCCGGCGTGGCGGACCATGACCAGCGCCTCCGGCCGCGGCTACGTGCTGGAGAGCAGCCTGCGCAGCGGGGCGCTGCTCTCGGACTGGTACCTGCGCCGCCAGCTGGGCGTCGATCCGCGCGACGGGGCCGCGATGGCCGCGCTCGAGGCCGAGGCGGCGTCGCTGCCGCCCGGCAGCGGCGGCCTGCTGCTCTTGCCCTACTGGGAGGGCGCCATGAACCCCCACTGGGATCCCGACGCCCGCGGCGCGATCCTGGGCCTCACAGACGCGCACGGGCGCGGCCACGTCTACCGCGCCCTGATCGAGGGCGTCGCGCTCGAGCAGGCCCTGGTGCTGGACCTGATGCGCGGCGCGGCGGGGATCGAGGTCGCGGAGTTCGCCGCGGTCGGCGGCGTGGCCGCGAGCGACCTCTGGTGCGCCGTGATGGCCGATGCGACGGGCGTCGCCATCGAGCGGTCCGAGACGGTCGAGGCGGCGTGCCTGGGCGCCGCCATGTGCGCGGCCGCCGGCGCCGGGCTGACCGGGAGCATCGAGGCGGCCGCGAGGGCGATGCGCGGGACCGCCACGGCGACGTTCCATCCCGACGCCGCGCGCCGGGGGCGCTACGCGGCGCTGCTGGGGATCTACCGCGACATGTATCCGCAGCTCTCGGGGCTGCTGCGCCGCCTCTCGGCCTTCACGAGGGAGTAAGTGCGCCCGCTCGCCACGGGGCAGGATCCGCGGCGGCAGACCTGCGCTCGAGAGGGGCGCCATCGCCGAAGCCTGCGAGCTGGGCAGCCCATCGTTCGCCGGGATTGCTCAGCTCAGGCCGTCGAGTACCTCGGCGAGCGACGCGGCGACGATGGCCCGCTCATGCCATCGTTCCAGAGTCTCCGGATCCTTCTCGGCCAGGATGCGCTCACGTGCCACGTCCGACACGACGATGCCACGAACCCTGAGCGCGGTCAGCACGGCACGCGCCGCCTCCTCGCTACGCCCCTCGTTGCGGCCTTCTTTCCGCTCCTCGGCCCGAAGCTTCCGCTCGTATTCCTCGAACCACGCCCGGATCTCTGCGCTCACATCGTCCTCCTCGTCCGTCGTCGGCTCATGGCTTGCGAACCGGAAGTGTACCAGCAGCGGCGTGGCGACGCTCTTCTCCCAGGCACCGTCCGGCAGGGCCGCCAGATCCGCCAGCGCATCGCGAAAGCGGCGGCCTGACCCGAGCAGCCGCAGCAGCAGCGTGGCACGCGTCCGGGGCAGTTCCGCGAGCACCACCACGCGCATCACCAAGCCCGGCACGGCCTGGTAGACGCCTGCCTGCGCCGGCTTGAACCCGTAAGCGTCGAGCACCGTCTCAGGACGCCCCCGGCTGATGACGACCAGCGCAGGAAAGTCCACCGCCGGCTGCGAGAGCGCCTCGGTGTCCTCGTCCGGCGCCACGGAGCCGGCTGCAGCGCGGGCGCGACGTTCGAGTTCGTGGTGCCATGTCAGCTGCTTGCGCAAGCACCGCCGGACCAGGCGAAGGCTAGGCGTGCCGTGGAACGGCTCGAACAGGCTCGGCCCCGTCGAGAGCTCGCCGAGCAGTCCCATCCTGGCACGCTCCGCCTCCCGAGCTGGATCCGGCACACAGTAGACGTCGATCTTCTGGGTAGCCGCCAGCACCTCGACCTCGGTTTGCGCCGCCGATACGAGGCTCAGCCCATCGCGCAGCAAGTTCTTGGAGAACTGGTCGGAGCGGTTGTGCATCGGCGCGCGACCCTATAACCCATGATCGCGGCGCGGACCACCATCCATCGACCCGGAGAGTCGAATCGTAGAATCGGCAGATTCGACGCTGTATTCGAGTGATGCCCGTAATGCCGTATGAACCGACCTGCACTTACCGACACGTCGAACCAATCGTATAAGAATCTGCAGCGCGAGGGCGCTCTCAGCAGCGCGCCTGCCTCACGTCTCCTCAGTGCGCTGTCGGATCGCTGACACGCCCCGCGAAGAGGAGCGCCCCCGTCGGCAGATCGCTGATGAAGAAGAAGAACGGTCGGTCCAGCACGATCTCCGCGGGCTCGGGGAAGAGGCCTGAGCCCGTGGAGCCGATGAGGACCGCCGTCGCCGCCGCGGCCTCGGTCCCGGCCTCGTCCACGTCGATGACCGCCTTGTGGATGACGTCCTGGATGAAGAGATCTTCGTCCGGTTCGACCGGGAGCAGCCCCGAGAAGTCGGCGCCGGGGCCGAAGGCGGCCCCCATGCCGAGCTCCGTCAGCGCGTTCTTGAGAGAGGCCGAGGTGCCGAACGAGAACTTCGGCATCGTGATGTCGACCGACCGCGTCTGCGTCGAGGCGATGATCGTCTCGAGCCCCGCGCCGTCGAGCGACTCCGCCAGCGCGTCCGCGTTCCCCTCGGCAGGCAGGACGAGGAACATCGAGACAGGGGTGCCCGCATAAGGGATCTCCACCGCTTCCCAGCCGTCGCCGGCGCCGTAGCGCGTCTCCTGTGTGCCGTGCATCATCTGGGCGGTCACGCTCGTGCCGTCGCCGCGCTGGAACGCGCCGGGCTTCGTCGCGTCCTCTTTGAACGGCGTGTGCCACGCGGCGTCGAAGTAGATGGCGTTGGTGAGCACGACGAGCGTCTCCGGGTTCACGTTCTTCTTGAGGAGCTCCGGAATCATGCCCTCCGTCTGGTCCTTCACCCACGCGTTGATGAGGCTCTCGGCCTCGTCCGGCGCGGAGGCGAAGTCGGCGAGCCGCACGCGCGCCCCGTAGTTCTCGCCGAGCACCGTCAAGAACGGCTGCTCGATCGGGAGGTCGAGCTGCGACCAGATCGCGTTGGCCGTGTGGAGCCGGAAGCCGCCTCCCTCGACGTTGCTTGAGCCCTCGGCGCGCTTGTGGAGCTCGAGATCCACGTAGTTGAACGCCGGGTGCAGCCGCTCCTGCGGGAGCTCGAACCGCATCGCCTCGGCCATCGCCTTCTCCGTCGTGGTCCGCGCGCCCGCGTACGTCATGGCGAGCGCCGTCGAGATGCTGTAAGGCGAGTAGACGACGTTCCCGTTCGCGCTGGCGAGCACGCGGCCGAGGTCGAGCGCGAAGCTCGCGTTGTTGCGCGTCAGCAACACCTGATCCTCTTCCGAGACGACCGGGCTCTCGATCCGCGCCGCGTCCGACGGCAGCACGCAGCCAGCCTTCTTCTCGAAGCACTCGACGGCCGAGCCGCCCCCTCCCGGGCCCGAGCCGCCCTCTCCCTGGTCCGGGCCACCGCCGCCGGTGCCGCCTCCATCGTTTGAGCTGCACCCCGCGAGAGCCGACATGAGCACGGTCGCCAAGACAATTGATGTTCTCATGATGCCAGGGTTTTGCAGCCTGCGTGCCAGAGCGCTTTTGCGCCGCAAATCGCATGTTTGTCCCGGGGAGACGCGCGCTGCCAGCAAGTCTGGAACAGATTGTGCCAAGATGGGCCGCGCGCGGTGCTCGCGGGTGAGCCGGGAGGCGCCGGTGATGGCGCAACCGATGGATCGGCGGGGTCGATGTGCCTGTGCCCCCATGCCAGACCCCGTGGTGTGCTGGGAAGGTCGTGCAGCAGGAGCGGGTTGCGCCGAGGTGCGCCACGGACCATCCTTCGGGCCGACGCGCGAGGCACATGAAGATGGACGAGGGCGCAGGAGAACCGACAGGCACGCGCTCAGCGCGGATCGATCGCGGCGACGTGTTCTGGATAGGGCCCGACGACTCGCGGGGGCCTGTCCCGAGCTACTCCCATCCCCATGTGGTGGTCCAGGACGACGTCTTCAACCACTCGCGCATCACGACCGTGGTCGTGTGCGCGCTGACGTCGAACTTGCACCGGGCGAACGAGCCTGGGAACATCCTGCTCGACGTGGGCGAGGGGAACCTTCCCAGGCAGAGCGTCGTGGTCGTGTCGCAGATCTCCTCGGTCGAGAAGGCCCGCCTGGGCGAGCGGATCGGGTCGCTGTCCGACGCACGGGTGGATCAGATCCTGGCCGGCCTGCGCTTCCAGCAGGCGTCGTTCTTCAGGCGGTAGCGAGCGGGTGCACCTCGTGGGACAGGTCGACTTCACCGCAACTGCGACATTGGGCGAGCACGGCTTCTTTGGAGGACGATGAATGCCTCACCACGTTGACCCGGGGGACGTCTTCAAGACGGCGCTTGCCCAGGATCGGGCGCGAATCGACGCGGCGATCGAGCGGCTCTCGGGGGAAGAGCCGAAGCCTGAGCGGTTCCTGCTCGCGCTCGCCGGGGCGTGGTGCCGCCCGGTTTCATGTCTAAGGGGGCTGCCGCCGGTCGCCCCGACCGAGCGTGGCGTGAAGAGCGCGGCCCGCTGGGTACATGCATCCAATCCAAACGTCCAGCGAGCCGCCCTCGTCGCCCTCGAGAGAGCCGGGGTGGCTGCGCGGCCTGTTCTGAGTACGGTGGCCGATGCCCTCACGAGCAAGGAGCCCCTCGCTCGGATCGCCGCAGCCCGCGTGCTCGCGCGCGCTGCGCCGTGTCCCGAGCAGGCTCCGGCGCTCCGTCGTGCGCTCTCCGACGAGCTCTTCACCGTGCGCTGGCTGGCGGTGGAGGCGCTCGCGCGCAGCGGCGATGACCACCCGCTGGCGCCGGTCCTTGCGGCGTCACGTCCACGGCTCGACGCTCAGCTCGCTCCCCATCGGATCGAGGGCTGGCTGCGCGCGGTCGCCGCCCTTGGACGGGATGCGTCCGCGCTGTTGCCCGAGATGGACGAGCTCCTGGACCGGATCTCCCCGCTCAGCCGGAGCGACACGTGGTGGCATGAATCGAGGTTCACGCTCGAGCGACTCGTACGGGAGCTTCGTGCGACCCAGGATAACCCCTGAACGTTTCATTTCACGCACACGCGAGGCCATGCCAGCGCCTCCATCCATGGACGACATGACCATGAGCCGACGACCGAGCGCCTGCCTGAGGACCGCCGTGCTCGCGCTCTGCGCTGCCGGCTGCGGAGGCGTGGGGGGCACCGCCGCCAGCATGCCCTGCCCACCCCCCACGCCGCCTCCGGCGGCCTCGTCGATCGATTCCGCCGGCAAGCCTGGCCGCACGAAGCTCAGCGTTGCCCTCATCCCGTGGATCCCAGACGCCGCCGGCGATGACTTCGCGTCCCTGCGAACGATGATCGAGGACGGGTTCGAATCGCAGCATGTGGCGATCGATCTCGAGCTGCGCCTCGTCAAGTCCGATGACAGCTACCACAATCCGACGCGCCTCGCCGGATGGCTCGCGTCCGGTCGCCACGATCTCGTCGAGATCGACACCGTGGTGCTGGGCGATCTGATCGACGCCGGCGTCCTCGAGCCGTGGCCTTCCGTGCCGGAGCGCGACTACCTTGCCGCAGCCAGGTCAGCCAGCGCCGAGATCGACCGGAGTGGCAAGTCCGTCTGGTGGGGTGTACCCCATCTCAGCTGCGGGTTCTTCCTGGTCACGAGATCCGAGAAGCTCGACGCCGCTTCCAGCATCGCCGGCCTCGTGAAGGCCGCGCGCGAGAGCGGGAAGCCCCTCCTCGGGAATTTCGCGAGCAGCTGGGATCTACCCGCCCTCTACCTGGACGCACGCGTCGACAACGGGCTCGATGCCGTGGATCAACCGGCCCTGAGCAACGCCGTGAAGCCGCCCCTGCACGCCGGCAGCACAGCGGCGCTCAAGCAGCTTGCCGAGCTCTGTCGGCAGGGTGACAGGAACCCTTGCATCGACGGCACGTACGACGAGACACTGGAGGGTCCGGTCGAGGAGTTCGTGAAGGGCAACGCGATCGGGTACTGGGGATACAGCGAGCGCCTGCATCGGACTGTCACGCTCATGAAGGCGCAGGGCGTGCCCGTCGAGGGGCTGCGTGTGTCGACGATCCCGCTCGGTACCAGCGCCACGCCCCTCCTGTTCACCGACGCCTTCGTTCGGCGAAAGGGATGCTCCGCCGATCCAGCCTGCAATGCCGCGGCCGCCGCGTGGGCGGAGTTCATCACCCGCGACGACGTGATGCGCGATCTGCTCATCTCCAGGGATGCCGGGCCGACCGCGGTGCCGCGCTACCTGTTGCCGGCCACGAGCTCGGCGTTCCAGGCCGAGCCGATAGCCAGGGACGCCCTCTACGCGGAGCTTCGTCCTCTGGCCCAGTCCGGGAGATCCTTTCCGTCGCACGCGTCGATGTACGAGCGGCGGAGCGCGCTCGCGCACCTGCTCGAGACCCAGCTCGCGGCGCGCTGAGAGCCACGTCGCTCGACAGGCTGGTCGGCTCGCAGCGGGCCGGCCGAGGTGCTCCACGTCTCCCCTCGCGGGATCGCTCGATCAGCCGCCACGCGCGCCCACCTCCCTCGGCCCTGCGCCCCGGCGAGGCCGTGCGGCACATCACACGATTGGTTGCATTGACAACCAAATCCTGTGCGGTAGGATCGGCCATCATGCGCGACCAGTTCACGGCCGAAGGGGGGATCGTCCTCGACAACGCGCTCGGCTTCTGGGTAGCGCGCGTCTACCTCGCCTCCCGCGCCGCGATGTACCGGCGCTTCCGCGCGCACGGCGTCGAGATCACGCCCGAGCAATGGATGGTCCTCGTCCGCCTGTGGGAGCAGGAGGGCGTCACGCAGACGCACCTGGCCGAGCGCACCTTCCGGGACGTGCCCACGATGAGCCGGATCCTCGCGCTCATGGAGCGCGACGGGCTTGTCGAGCGCCGGCTCGACCCGACGGACCGGCGCGCCCGGCTCATCTACCTCACCGCGCGCGGGCGAGCGCTGCGCAAGGCCCTGTCGGGCGAGGCCATGGCCCTCGTGGACACGCTGCGCGCCGGCATCCCGGAGGACGATCTCCTCACGACCCGGCGCACGCTGCAGCGCATCCTCGCGAACCTCGAGCCCGAGGGCTGAAGGTAGCCCCGCCCTCCACGCCGCCTTCTTCCTCATCAATTAATTGCATAGACAACCAATTCCGGAGAGACCCGCATGAGCCAGACCGCTGCTTCCCCTCACTTTCCTGCGCACACGCTCGACACGGCGCCCCCGGCGGCCCGCCCCGCGCTGGAGCGGGCTTCGCGGAAGTTCGGTTTCCTGCCGCTGCCCTTGGCGCGCTTCGCGACCTCGCCGCTCCTGGTGCGCGCCTTCGATGAGCTCCTCGCGGTCTTCGAGGGGGCGACGCTCTCGCCGGTGGAGCGCGAGGTCGTGGTGATGGTCGTCGCCGGCGAGAACGGCTGCGATCTCTGCCGCACGATGCACCGCGGGCTGCTCCTCCGCGCGGGGGCTTCCCCCGAGGTCGCCGCGGCGCTGTTCGAGCGAAGGCCGGCGCCCGACGCGCGCCTCCAGGCGCTCGCGGCGTTCACCGAGGCGACGCTGCGCGAGCGGGGCCAGGTGCCGGACGCCGATCTCGACGCCTTCCTCGGCGCGGGCTTCACCGCCGAGCAGGCCCTCGAGGTGATCGTCGGTATCGGCACCTACACGCTGTCGACGTTCGCGAACCGGATGACCCGCTCCCACGCGCTGCGCTGATCGCGACAGAAGCGCGGGGCTCGAGAGCGGAAGCGCTGCGGTGATCTCGCGTTGGTCTCCTTGACAAGGCGGGGGAAGCGTCAGGTACGCTGGCTCTCCACGACAGAAGGATTCGAGGTAACAGGTGTATGACTGCGCAAATCGGTGACGACGTCGCCTATGCGGGCGCTGACTGGAGCCTGGCGGGCGTGAACGGCGGCGAGCTGTTCGACCCGGCGAGCTACGGACTTCGTGTTCGCCCGGCGAGCACTGCGTGCTGGCGTGGCTTCGTTTGTCGCTATGAGCTTCGCGACAACGCCCTGTACCTCGACGGCCTGGACGTCGCGCTCGAAGGCGAAGCTCCTCCCCTGTTGGACAGGATGCCACAGGAGCCGAAGACGCCCCTGGGATTCACGGCCGCCTACGAAGGCGTCGGGCTCCACGTCCCCTTCAGCGGTGGCCTGCTTCTCGCGCGCGATTTCTTGCTCGATCTGTATGTTCACATGGGCTTCCACCCGGCGTGGAAATACGCCCACGTCCTCGAGGTGGAGCTCGAGGCGGGACGCATCTCGCGCGTCACCGACTGCTCGAAGCCGATGGCCGACATCCGCAGCCGCGTCGCGGGCACGGATGAGCCAGGCCCGGGGAGCTCCCACGAGGACATCGAGGCGTGGGTCGAGCGTGCCTTTTCCCGCAAGTACTGACGCGGCCCAATCCGCGGCTGCTACCGGCCGCGCTACGGGCGGCGGCAGGGCCGCAGGCCGTTGGGCGGGCGCGAGCAGGCGTTGACTCCCCTCGGTGGGATGGCGGTCACGCGCTCGCGTCAGCGACGAAAGCCCGCTACGCCGCCGCGGCGAGCCACTTCTCCCAGGCCGCGTAATCGCGCTCCGGGAAATCTTTCCCGCTCACCTTTTTCAGGATCAGGTACGCGAAGTCGTGGTTGTTCGGCTGCTCGAGCTTGAGCAGCTTGAGGAGCGTCGGCCCCGCCTCCTTGATGACCTGTGCATGAAGCTTCGTGCCCTCCGGCCGGTCGATGAGGCCCCACGTCACGGCGGCCGCCTTGTTTCGGTCCGTCGTCGTCGGGCCGTCCAGGGCCTTGAGGAACGGCGTCAGCGGGACGGGCACGTCGTGGTGGAACATGGCGACGTCCGCGACCACGCGCATGGCATTGTTCCGCACGAGGGCGTCGGGATCGTTCAGCATGGGCAGCATCAGCGAGACGAGCTTCTCACCATCCTTGATGTGCGCGAGCAGAAACGCCGCCGCGCCCCGGTCTTCCGGGTCCTTGTCCGCCTCGAGGATGCGGATGAGCTTGTCCTCGTTCGGCGGAACGTCGTTCACGAATCTCTCGCCGTATGGGCGCAGCTTGTCGTGCTCGTAGCCGCCCAGGCAATGAAACGCGGGGCACGCGGCGCGCTCAGGACGGATCTCCTTGTTCTCATACATCATGCGGAAGTACGTGTCCTGGTAGTCCTTCCACGCCGCGAGCAGGCCCGCCGGGTCCTCGAAATCGCCCTTGGGCTGCGGGCCGAAGGTGAGGCGCTTTTTCAACTCCCTGCGCTCCACCACGTCGACGGTGACATAGGCCTTCAGGACCTCGCCCCTATCGAAATAGATGATGGGTGAGAGCTCGATCCAACCGATCGCCTTGTGCTCGGCGAGGATCACCTCGACCATCTCCTTTGCGAGAGCCTTCCTGTCCGCCTCGTCCTCCGTGCCGAAGAAGCGCTGAAGCACGTCGCCGAAGCGCGCCTTCACCCAGGCGCCGTCGAACCGGTCGGTGCCGTAGACGTCGACCCCCTTCAGCATGGGCAGCGGGGCCGCCGGCGGAGCGGCGGGCGCGGCCGAAGCGGCAGGGGTTGCCGAGGTGGGCGGCGAGGGGGCCGCCGCAGGCGGAGGAGGCGGCGGAGCGGGCGCGACCTCCGGCGCCGCGGAACCGTCGCAGGCAGGGAGGGCGAACGCCATCATGAGGAGCGCGATGGGCGAGGGCGGCATGGATCCATGCATGCGGTGCTGGCGCGCAGTCGGCAAGCGCTGCCCGACACGACTCGGCAGGACTGATTTGGCTCAGGCTGGCATCGCCCAGGCCGCCCACCCTGCCTGGGTCACTCCCGCAGCTTCTGCCCGCGCCCGGTCTTCGCCTGCAGCTCGTCGATGCGCTTCGAGGCCTCCGCCTTGGTCAGGTTCGCCTCGAAGTCCACGCCCGCCTCCTGGGAGAGCGTCTGGAGATACGAGGCCTGCGCTCCTGTCATCGGCTCGTCGCCCGTCTTCCACTGCTCGGGGTCCTTGCGCGTGTTCTCGACGCCGGCAGCCCCCTCCGCGCCGCCGGAGACGCCCACGGCGTCCCGCAATTCGTCGATCTTCTCGGACGCCTCCGCCTTGGTCAGGTCGTCGGGGACCTCTTCGCCCTGCTGCTCTGCGAGCGTGTGCAGGTACGACGCCTGCGCGCCCGTCATCCGCTCGTCGCCCGTCTTCCAGTCGCGCGGATCCTTCTGGACGTTCGAGGGCCGCTGTTCGCCTGCTTGCCCCGCGGCCCTGGGATCGGCCGTCTGCTGGTCTCTTTTCGTGCTCATCTCCCGTTTCCTAATCCCGGGAGCGCGCGTGGCAAGCCCGCGAGGACGCCGCGCGATTCGTCGTCACGTCCCGCAGAACGCGCGCTGCAGCCTGCGGGAGCCGGGCGAGTCGAACGGATCGCGCGCACCGTGAACGACGATCGTCGCGCCCCGAGCCAGGCTGGGGTAGCACTTCTCGAACACCACGTCTTTGCGGCGCGAGGGTGAGGAGGGATCGATGTCGAAAATCGCACTCGTTACAGGCGCGAACCAGGGCCTCGGTTACGCGATGGTGGCCCGTCTGTGCCAGGAGTTGCCGCCGGGCAGCACCGTGTACCTGGGGGCGCGGGATCCGGAGCGCGGCGAGGCGGCCGTGGCGCGCCTGCGCGAGCAAGGCCTGCAGCCGTCGCTGGCCCGGCTGGACGTGACCGACGACGCCAGCGTCCAGGCCCTGGCGGAGACGGTGGCGCGCCGTCACGGCGGGATAGATATCGTGCTCTCGAACGCGGCCGCGCGCATCGTGAAGGACCTGCCGCAGGCGGTCCAGGTCCGCACCTTCATCGACACGAACAACCACGGCACCTACCGGATGATCGGCGCCTTCGGGCACCTGCTGCGCGACGGCGGGCGGTTCCTCGTGGTCGCGAGCTCCTTCGGCTCCCTGGGTAAGCTGGATTCTCGGCTGCACCACCGCTTCGACCCCGCCACGCGATCTCTCGAGGACATCGAGCGCGTCATGGACGAGTACGTCGAGCTGGTCGAGCGCGGCGAAGCAGAGGCCCACCACTGGCCGGCGTGGATCAATATCCCGTCCAAGGTCGCGCAGGTCGCCTCGATGAAGATCTATGCGCGCCAGCGGCAGGCCGAGGCCGCACAGCGCGGGCTCACCATCGCCGCGCTCTGCCCCGGGCTCGTGGACACCGACGCGTCGCGCCCGTGGTTCGACGACATGTCGTCGGCGCAGTCGCCAGCGGATGCCGCAAAGAACGTGCTCTGGATCTGCACGCAACCCGCCGAGTCGACGCGCGTAGTCCATGGCGAGCTCGTACAGCACCGACGGATAATTCCCTGGTTATGAGGCGACAGCGCTCCATCCTGGACCGGCGCTGCGCTCCATCCTGGACCGGCGCTGCGCTCCATTCCGGATCGGCGCCTCGCCTGTCGCGGGTCGGCGGCGCGCGGCGCGGCCCCGGGACGCCTCCTTCGCCGCGTCTCCTGCCTGGCCCGCTTCCTGCGAAAGCCGTTCTCGCGAGGTAGAGGTCATGACGCACATCGAGCAACGCAGGGTCATCATCCACGAGAACGGCGTGCCGGGCGGCGCCGCGGCGGTCCTCCACGCGGACGATCACGGCACCGGGGCGGCCAATCGCGGGCGGTACGATCAGGGCTGGCGCGCCGGCAAGCCGGCCGAAGATCCGGAGAAGCTCAAGAGATGGGGCCGTGTCAGCGCGAAGCCGAGCGAGTACCTGATTCACATGCGGCGGGGTAGCCTGCGGCCCACCTCCGGTCAGGGCGCCTCGTGCTTCAAGCTCCCGGGCGACAGCGTCGCCATCGTGCCGACCACGGTCCAGAAGCTCCAGTTCACGGCCGACCAGGTCACCCTCGAGAAGGTCGGCGTGGAGATCACGGGGCTCGCCGTCTACCGCATCGTGGAGCCGCTCATCGCGTTCCGGATGCTGAACTTCTCGTTCCCGGAGCGCGCGCAGGAGAAGCTCGAGGCGCTCCTCGTGGACATGTTTGCCGGCGCCGCGCGCCGGCTGGTCGCGAACCTCTCCGTCGAGGAATGCCTGACGCGGCGGAAGGAAGGGCTCGCCAGCGAGCTGATACGAGAGATCGTGCCCGTCGTCTCCGGGCGCGGCAGCGCCGAGGACGCCACCGACAAGGGGTGGGGCGTCCTCATCGATACCATCGAGATCCAGGACGTGCGCATCCTCTCTCCGGCGGTGTTTGGCAACCTGCAGGCGCACTATCGCCAGGAGCAGGAGCGGAAGGCCAGGGAGGCGTCGCTGCTCACCGAGCGCGCGGTCCGGCAGGGCGAGGCCGAGGCGCAGCGCGCGATCGAGCTGACCAAGCTCTCCGCCGAGGTCGAGCTGCGCACGCGACGCCAGGAGACCAGCGAGAAGGCCCGGCTCGAGGAGCTCGCCTCCGAGGCGCGGCTGAAGGAGACGCGGCTGGCCCACGAGCAGCAGATCGCGGCGCTCACGCTGAGGGCCGAGATCGAGAAGACGACGCTCGAGGCGGAGGCGGCGGCGGCGCGCCACGCGGCGAAGATGGCCGCGAGCGCCCATGAGATCGACCTGCTCCGGCAGCGCGCGGCGATCGCGGGCGCGCGCCGGCTCGTGGCCGAGGCCGAGCTCGCCATCGCCGAGATCGAGGCGAAAAAGGCGCGCCTCACGCAGGAGATCGAGATCGACCGCGCGCGGGCGCTCCGGGAGATCGAGAACACCGTGTCGCCGGAGGTCATCCGGTTGACGGTCGCGCAGCAGATGCCGGCGCTCGCCGCCGCGTTCCAGCAGCGGATGGGAGAGGTACACGTGACGGCCGTCGATGGGGCGAACCCGTTCGGATACATCGCGGCGGCCGTGGAGGGGGTGATGGGGCTGGCTCGCGCGGCAGGGCTCGAGGTGCCGTCGGCGCGCGCGCAGAAGGCGGAGCTGACCGAGGAGAGCGGGCTGGACAGCAGCCGGCGTTGAGCCCGGCGCCGTGGTCGCGATCCTGGTGCGGAGCCAGGCGGGCCGGGACAAGGCTGCTTCACGTGGCGGCGCGGCGCGAGACGTACATCCACCGGGCCGAGCAGGGCCACTTTGTCGGCGCGGAGGGGCGGTGCATCGAGGGCCCGTTCGCGCCGTCGTCCGGTGTGGAGCCCGCACGATCACGCGTTGGTCTCCTTGACAAGGCGGGGTAACCGTCAGCTACGCTACCGTTCCACGATGAGCGGGGGCGGCACGACGGGGCGGGGACGGAGTTCGAGGCGCTCCGCGCTGAGGCCGCGGTCAGCGGTCAACGGGGCTGATGACGCCGGGAGGGCCGCGGTCGACGCCGCTCGCGGCCTACACGTAAAACTGCGTAGACAGATCGTGCATCACAGCTGGTTGTGACGTCGGGCGATGAACCCTCCAACCAAGAAACGGTGGATCGCGCTAGGAGCTGCGCACAATCATGGGTGAGACGACGCTGACGTTTCTAGGGTCGCAAATTCTCAACATACCATTTCTCATCGCCTACATCACAGCGATCGCTCTTGCGCTCTATCGCTATCCAACGCAAGGCAAGCCGGCTCTCCTTGCGGGATGCGGATTCTTCTTGTTTATCATGGGCTGGCTCATCAATGCTGCGCACATGTACTGGCAAATATTCAGCATTCAGAATGGCGGCGGAGCGCAAGCACTGGTCCCTATTGCCTACCTGACCGGCCTCGCTTCTCACCTCTCGGAGCTGGTCGGGCTCGTCCTCGTGATGATTGCATTGTTCGGCACCAGAAACAGCCCCGTGGGAGGCACCGAGTCAATAAACGCGCGAAACACGCGCACCTGAACGAGTCGCTGGACAGGCACGGCATCGGGCTGCTGTAGTCGCCAGCCTGAAAGACAGCAGGATCTACCGATGATGACACCCCACGGCCCGCCGCAATCAGCAGGCGGAATGAGCAAGACCGCCGTCGCTTTCCTGTTCCTGTTCATCGGGCTCGTGGCGGGGTTCTTCGCCGGAATCGGAGCGACGAAGGCCGGCGCTGCGTTCCTAGAAGATCTCGCGTCCAGCGAGGCGCCTGCCGATCTGGTGCGCGCCCAGAGCTATGTGCGGCCCGGCTTCTCCTTCAAGTACCCGGGAAATTGGAGAGTCGAGGCGGACTCCCCGGAGAACGATCCCGATCACCACGTGAACGTCGAGAGCCCCGGTTCGTGCATGACGATGATCTTCGTCTTTGACGTGCCGACCGATCCCGCAGACAACGTTCGAGCGCAGATCGACGGGTTCGTCCCCAAGCTGCTCTCTGCGCCTGCACGCACGCCGTTTACCATGTGGGGCAAGTACGCCGGACAAGGCATGCTCCTGAAAGGGAAGCTGCTGGGCGTGAACGCGGGCTCAGTTCGAGTGTTTTCTCACGCGGACGACAAACGTTCGTTCATCGCGGTGGAGCAATGCTATGACGACGACATGAAGGACGCGAAGCCTGGCCTTGAGCTGGTGGAGTCTTCCTTCGACTTCTCCCCTTGAGCCTGCGCCATGGCCCACGGTCTGGGACCATTGTCTCGTGGGCAAAAAATCGCGGACCCAGATAGGCCGGCTTGCTCGCGAACCGTCGCGCGAGCTGCCCAGCGAGCGGCGGCGATCGACGCCGCTGCACGGCGCGGCTGAGGCGCAGGGCGTTCGGGAGGCGAGGTCGATGAACAAAACGATCAGGCTATACGACGCAGGCCTCGGCCTGCTCATCCCCTGCCCGAGCGGGGTCATCTACTCGAATCAGACCTGTGGGAACATTTGCATGCAGCCCGAGATCGAGGGCGTATTCGTTCCGCTGGACGCCGAAGACGGGTGGCGCTCCCTCGCGGCGCACTTCGAAGGACCGAAGTACATGGGCAGCGGCGCGATGCTAGGACTCGACCAGGAGGACGCGGATGTCGTTGACCGCATCCTGCGCGAGTGTCGCATCGTTGGCATCGTGACCGACCGGGCACGTCTCGTAGACTCACACGAAGCGTGGGTGCACGCCGTGATAGAAGGCGAATCGGATTGGAGCCCTTTCACTGGGTTCGGACCGTACCCGCGTCCTGGGATTCTTACCTGGCCCAATTCCGATTGAGGGCCGCGCTCGTCGGGCGCGAGCTGCTCGGCGGCGAGCGCCGGGCATACCTTGTCCTCCGCAGTCTTCGGCTGTCCGCTCGGCACCGCTCTCTCCGGCGCGTTCGTACAGGTCCTCCCGCGCCTTGTCGCTTGCCACGGACGACCGCAAGAGGTACCTCGTACCCATGCCCAAGGACGCCAGAGTCTTCGTGTTCGATCACGTCTCGGTCGGTGTCGAGAACCTCGAGCGTGCTGCGGAGTTCTACGACGCCTGTCTGGCGCCGCTCGGTTTCGTCCGGCTCTCGCAGAACGCCCGTAGCGTGGCGTACGGGCCCGAGGGATACGAAGCTGAGCCGCCCTTCGCCATCGTCGCGTCCGGTCCTGACGCGAAGGCGCCCGGTCGAGGCTTCCACCTCGCCTTTGTGGCACCGAGCCGCGAGGCGGTCGATCGCTTCCATGCGGAGGCCCTCAGCAAGGGCGGTGTCGATGAAGGACCTCCCGGCGTTCGCGAGAACTACGATCCCGGCTACTACGCGTCGTTCGTTCGCGACCCCGACGGCCACCGGCTGGAGGCGGTGTTGCACGAACGTTGACCGTGCGGCCGTCGGCCGGCTCGTCCGGCCGCCGCGGCTCTCGGAGCGCCGGGTGCACGAGCTCGCGGACGAGTTCGAGCTCGAATCGTGATAGAAACGGACGAGGGAGGTCGACGTGACGGCGCGGGCTCGCGCTGCGCTCAAGCGACCCGACCGACCGCCGAACCAGCCGCTGGGACTCATCTCACGGGAGAAAATCATGTCGTCTGTCGTTCTCTTGGGTGATTCAATCTTCGACAATGGTTCGTATACCAATGGCGAGCCCGATGTCGCCTCTCACCTCCGCGCGCTCTTGCCCTCCTGGCGAGTCACCCTGTGTGCTGTCGACGGCACGACCACCTCTGATATCGGACCCCAGCTCGATCGAATACCGAAGGACGCGACCCACGTCCTCCTCTCGCTTGGCGGAAACGACGCGCTCTCGAACGCTGACATTCTCGGCCTGCCTGTCCGGTCGACGGCCGAGGCTCTGGACATATTCCGCGAACGCGTGGACGCGTTCGAGCAATCGTACTCGTGGGCGCTCGAGGCCGTCGTCGCGCTCGGCCGACCGGCCACGGTCTGCACGATCTACAACGGCAACCTCGCTCCCGGTGAGGCCGAGCGAGCTCGCATCGCCTTGATGACGTTCAATGACGTCATCCTTCGTCAAGCTTTCTCGCGCGCGCTCGACGTCGTCGACCTCCGCCTTGTTTGCTCGGAGGTGGGGGACTTCGCGAACGCCATCGAGCCGTCGGGCGCCGGCGGCTTGAAGATCGCACAGGCGCTCGTCCGCGCTCTGGGCGCCGCCGCAGTCCAGAAGCGAGCGACGACGGTGACCGCCGGCTAACAAGCCCCCACCAGAAAGCTTCCTTCGCAGCTCGCGCGCGGCCGACGCCTTCGAGCACCCGAGATGGCGCCACGGAGTCTTCTTCGACCCCGCGCGCTTTCAACATCGATCCTACGTGGCTGCGTACGGCGACCAGATGCTGAACGCCGATGCGCACGTCATGTCATGGGAGAGGCTCCTCGGCGAGCCACGTGCCCCGAACGAGCTTGTTTTCCTGAAGCCGAACGACGATCTGAAGCGCTTTACTGGGCAAGTTCTTCGCTTCTCGGAGTGCGTGACCCTGTTTCAAACTCTACGATGCGCAGCGAGGCCGGTGGAGCCCACGTCCGAGGTCGTCCTTGGCGAACCGTGCGAGATCGATGGAGAATGGCGGCTGTTTGTCGTAGACGGTGAAGTCGTGACAGGTAGCATGTACCGGCCGAGCGGCGATTCACACCTCCCTCGCGAGCTGATCGACTTCGCGGAGAAAGCAGCCTCGCGATGGGCGCCGGCGAGCGTGTTCGTTCTCGACGTGGCACGGGTCGACGGCGCGTGGAAGATCGTCGAGTGCAACTGCTTCAACGGAAGCCGTTTTTACTCGGCAGACGTGGAGCGCCTCGTACGAACCGTCTCCGAGCATCAGGAGCGGGCAACCTAGATCATGCCGGCCTCCGCCCAATCAGGCGCTGGTGCCGACGGGCACGTCGCGCCGGCGGCGCACCGCCAGGTCGTTAGACTGGCATCGATGGCTTGGTGAAGCCATGGCGTAATCGAATCTCGCCGCGCCCTGCTGCACACCCGTGGTCGTTGGGAGGGCGGGGGCTCGTGCCAAGACGGGCCGGACCGGAAGGCGTGTGCCTGCGCGGGATCTGCGCTCGGTCGCCATGGCCGCCGCTGCACCTGCGAGATCCGCGACGGTCGTTGCGCTCGTAATGCAGGGGCGGATAGCTTAAGATCCATGGGGGCCGCCGGCGCCGAGCCGAACGCGCGTGACACCAGGACCCAACGACGGGATCCAGCGATGGCAGACAAGAAGATCTCGAAGACCGAACCCGAGTGGCTCTTGCTGCTCGGGCCGCACCGCTACCGAATGCTCCGCTACGGCAACACCGAACGTCCGCACACGGGGCAGTACTGGAACCACCACGGCACGGGCGTCTATCGATGCGCCGGCTGCGGCACCCAGCTCTTTTCGTCGCAGACGAAATTCGACTCTGGGACCGGCTGGCCCAGCTTCAGCGCAGTCCTCGAAGAGAAGCGGATCGAGCGCCGAGCCGACCGGAAGCATGGCCTCGATCGGGTGGAGGTCGTATGCGCGCGCTGTGATGGACATCTGGGGCACGTCTTCGACGACGGGCCAGCGCCGACGGGCGAGCGCTTCTGCATCAATTCCGCCTGCCTCGAGTTCGAAGGCGGATGACTCGCGAGACGGCGAACGTCGCGTCGACGCCTTGCCATGGCGGGGTGAGGCTGGAGGCATTCACCGACGGCGCCAGAACAGGATGCGAGGGGTCGGCCACTACCCGAGCAGCCATACCGCCGGGCTCTGCTCGACACGTTCGCCGGCGAGTGTCGCAGCGCTGTCGAGGATCTGGGTCCACGGCAACGCTGCGTACCCGGCACGGTGGGCAAGGTCGGCGCCGAGCGCAGCGACAAGCAGGGCGTGCGCCGAGGGCACGTTGTAACCCGCGGCATAGAGTGGGTTGAGCTCAAGAACCACTGGCCGGCCGTCTCGAACGAAGGCCACGTCAGCCACGTAGTTCGCCGGGAGGTCAGCCGTGAGGAGAGCTGGGACGAGGTCGCGAACCGCCCGCTGGACCACCTCGCTCCTGGCAGTGAGCTCATCGGCGAGGAGCCGGCGCGTGTCGTCGATGAGGACCTCGAAGGGGCCGTGGTAGCTGGCCATGAGGAGCCGGCCACCCAGCACCGTCAGCCGCACTTCGAAGGGCACCCGGACGGCGCTGCGGTCGCCGGGCAGGGTGGCAAGCTCGATGCGCTCGAGGTCGAGGTGCTCGCGCAAGGCGAGGCCACCGACGTCGAGAGCGACACGCAGGCGGCGGACCACCTCGAAGACCGTGGCCTCGATGTCCGCCTGGTTGCTGCCGTAGTAGAGCTCGGGGTTGGCGGACTTGGCCGACGCGTAGAAGCCGCGGACGAAGACCCCGGCGTGGGGATCGATCTCCGCATCGAAGAGGGCGCCGTAGATCGCCTCGGTCAACAGACGGCGCACGGCCGCGGGAGAGTCGATCGCGGCAGCGACGGCGGCGTCCACGGGCAGTAGCGCGGTGCGCGGCGTGGGGACACCGGCGTTCGTGAGGACCGAGTAGAATCGATCGAGCCCGAGGACCCGCTCCACATGCTCGGGGAGGTCGAGCACGCACGCGGCGCCGGCAGCGACCGCTCGAGCGAAGACGGAGTGGTATGGGGCGCGGGGTAGCATCGGCAGATCGATCCAGGACACACTGCCGCGGACCCCCTGCGGCGCGTCGAGCTGGGCGACGTCGCAGACCGCGAGGTCCCAGCCATGAAGGCGGGCGAGCTGGGCCCAGAACACATGGCGACGCCGGATCATGGCCACGTTGCGGGGGTCGGCCTGGGCGTCGAAGGCACGGTGGAGGTCGGAGATGAGAGCAACGCGGGACACGGGTCAAGCATCGCACTTTTCCCTGGATCAGGACGACTCGGCGCCCCAGGTGACAGCGTGGTGTCCTCATTTGAGGACTCTTGTCGTGGTTTGGCTCGGGGCCTCGTAGGAGCGGTTCGGCTCGGCCGGAAGTAGAGCAGCCCGCGGCGACTAGCCGCGGCACGGCGGCGGGCCTAGGAGACCCGCGCATGCCCGCAGCCACCCAGATCGGCATCCCCACGCTGGTGCGCATCAAGCCCGGGGCGCTCCCGCGCAGCGGGCTCTACCTCGCGCGGGCGGCGCGCCGCCACGTCCTGCTGCTCGCGAGCGCGGGGACGCCGGCCGCCATCGAGGCGGCGATGCGCGAGGGCCTGGACGCGCAGGCGATCGAGGTCGTGGCCCGGCGCGAGGTCGCCTCGGCCAGCGTCGAGGAGGCCTCGGCGCTCCTGCCCGCGCTCCCCACGCGCTGCGACGCGATCGTCGGGCTCGGCGGCGGCCGCGCCCTCGACACGGCCAAATACCTCGCGTCCCTCGCCCGGCTGCCGTTCCTCGCCGTGCCCACCTCGCTCTCGAACGACGGCTTCTGCAGCCCTTCGGCGAGCCTCACGGTGGGCGGCAGGCGCCGCTCGCTTCCGTGCGCGGTGCCGTTCGGCGTGGTGGTCGACACCGAGGTCTGCCTGCGCGCGCCGGAGGTCCTGTGGCTCTCCGGCGTGGGCGATCTCGCGGCCAAGGTCACCGCGGTCCACGACTGGAAGCTCGCGTTCCACGCGCGCGGCGAGCCGGTCAACGACTTCGCCGCCCTGCTCTCGGACGCGACCGTGTTCCAGTTCATGGCGCGCCCCCGGCGCGACCTCGAGGGTATGCGCCTGCTCGCGACGGCGCTCATGCTGAACGGCATCGCGATGGAGATCGCCGGGTCGTCCCGGCCGGCGAGCGGCAGCGAGCACCTCATCTCGCACGCGCTCGACCAGACCTCCGGCCGGCCGCGGCTCCACGGCCTGCAGGTAGGCACGGCCGCCTACGTGGTCAGCCAGCTCCAGGGGCGGGAGACGGACCTCATCGCCGCCGTCCTCGACGCGACGGGCTTCTGGGATGCGATCCGGGCAGACCCGTTCTCGCTCGACGAGTGGATCGAGGCGGTCCGCGTCGCGCCGGAGATCAAGCCCGGCTACTACACGGTCCTCTCCTCCCGCGACTGCGTATCCGAGGTCGAGGCGATCCTCCGGACCGATCCGCGCCTGAAGGGGTGCTTCGCCTGACCCGCCAGCCGCGCTCAGTCGCGCGCCGGCGAGGACGGGCGCGCGCGGAGCTAAGGCCGACCGCGGGCGGGGGCGCCGTGGCCCTCCTGGAGGTGCCGCGCCAGCAGGCTGTCGCCGAAGTCGTCCTGGAGGTCGCGGAACACGGTGTGGATGTGATCGCCGCCGCGGTCGTCGTACTCGATGAGGTGGGTGGGGCCGTGGATCCGGTAGTAATGCGACTGCTTCGGCGCGGCGCCGCCCGCCCAGGCGAAGTGCAGGCGCTCCACGCCGGCGCGCGCGATGCGGTCGAGGTGCCCGTCGGCGACGTCGGCGGGGAAGTTGCGGGCATAGACCTCCAGGAGGCGCAGCAGCGCGGCGCGCTGGGCCGAGGTCATCTCGGCGGCGGGCAGGCCGTCGAAGCTCGCCAGCGCGGCCCGACGGGAGGCCTCGGTCACGAGGTCGGGCGGCGCCGCGGGGGCGATCACGGCGCGCTGGCGCTGCGCGGGGGTGAGGGAGGCCAGGAACGCGCGGCCGAGATCCTCCTCGACCGCGAGCACGCGCAGGCCCTTCCGGGGACCCGAGGGCACCTCGGCCGGGTTGGCGCCCAGGAACGCCGGGGTGGTGGCCACGCCGCCTCCTGCAGCGGTGAAGTTGAGCGAGACGTGGTGTCCCTCGAAGCGAAAGCCCCATGGGGCCCGGGGCCCGGGCTGGCCGAAGAGGGCGAGGTGGTAACGGCCCGGGTCGCGGAACGCCGGGTTGCCCTCGATGCCCCCGAGGATGCCCTCGAGCAGCAGGACGCCCTCGAGCTTGCGGTAGCCCTCCGGGCTAAGGCCGGCCCGGAGCAGCGCGTGCGCCGCGCTGCGCTCGCCGCCATCCATGTCGCCGATCGCGAGGCCGGCGCGGCGGCGCGGGACGTAATGCCAGTCCTCGCGCTCGCCGCTCTGGAACGCGAGCAGCGCCCGGCCGCGCGCCTCGCCGTCGAGGCCGTCCAGGAAGGCACGCGCGGAGGCCGCGATCGCCTCGGCCGTGGCGCGTCCCGCAGCGCCGCCCGGCGGAGGCGCGGCGCCCGGAGGCCCCGCGGGCGCCGGAGGCTCGGGCGGGGCGGGCAGGGCGCCCTGCCCGGCGGCCTGCTGTGCCGGCGCGGACGGGCTGCCCGGCGCGGCGGCGGGCTCGCCGGCCGGGCCTTCCTGGGTTCGCATGCTGTTGCACGAGGTCGTCGTCACGAGCGCGAGCAGGATCGCGATCCACGAGCCCGGCCCGGACGGGCGGGCGCGGCGCGGCTGGAGCGCGCGCGGGGCCGCACCGGCCCGCGCGATCGTGCCGTCACCGGGGCTGGCGAGGCGATGTCCCGCGGATCGAGGTGTGGCGCTCACGTCTGCCGGTGCGCGGCTCAGGTGTTGAGGTGCGCAAGCGCGGTGATGATGCGTTCGGCGGTGTCGGCGGGCCAGGGAAAGACGCGGCTCACGGCACGTTGGTGTGCGAACCCGTGCAGGCCGAACCACAGCGCGATCGCGTCGGCGACCGGGTCGGCGCTGGTGGAATGCCCGGCGGTGACGCAGCCGCCGAGGGCGTCGATGAGGATTTGCAGGGCTTCCCGGCCGAGCGTGGTCAGGTCCCGCTCGGTCACGGAACTGTCGCCCAGGGTGGGCATCCAGAGGCCACCGAACATGGTGCGGTAGCGCTCTGGATGACTCCGGGAGAATTCCAGATAGGCGTTGCAAACGGCGTACAGCCGCTCTCGTGGATCATCGCCGGCCTCTTCCACGGCGCTGCGCAGCCTGCTCTCCAGCTCGGCGAAGGCCTGCTGCACGACGGCCAACATGATGGCCGGCTGGTCGGGGAAGTGGGGGTAGATCGAGGGGGCGGCGATCCCGACCCGGCGGGCTACCGATCGCAACGTGATGGCGCGCTCGTCGCCGGCCTCGTCCAGCAGCTCGACCGCCGCGGCCACGATGTCGGCGCGCAGGCGGGCGCCCTCTCCGCGGCGGTTGCGGCCGCGGGCCGGTTTCGGTGCGGCCGATGCCGCCGTTCCGCTGTCTCCCATGGTGTCACCTTACACCCCAAAACTTATCGCCGTTAGCCTTCGCAAGCTCGAGCTAACGTAATAAAAATCACATCTATAAGCAGGTTGCCGACCGGCTTGCAGGTCCGCATCCGCGAGCTGCCGGCGCCCGCCAGGCGCCGGGCGCTTTTGTCGCCGGCGTCAGTTGACAATCGTTAGGTTACGCTCATAAGGTTACACACGTAAGTCGACGTCGATGACGTCTCCTACTTTCTTTCAACACCCCACGTTCTCGGCTCGCACCCACGATCCGGAGGTTTCCCGCCATGTTCACCGCCACTGCCGACGCCCTCATCGCGCATCCCTCGGGCGAGGTCGACAACCGCGCGACCTACATCAGCTTCGGGCTCGCCTACGTTCTCGGCCACGGCGCCGCCGCGATCTCCAAGGGAGCCAGCCCCCTGCTCGCGTTGCCCGGCTGGGTGCCCATGATGCTCCTGGGAACGGGGCTCGCGGTCGGCACCGTCTACACCACCGTCGCCGCCACCCGCGCCCAGCGCGGCGTGAGCGAGTCCGACGCCCTGTCCGGCAAGTTGCTCGGCGCTTCCTGGGTCAGCGCCTTCACCGCGCTGTTCCTCGCCATCACCGGCCTGGCGTACACCCTCGACATGCCCGACCTGCAGCCCATGCTCTGGCCCACCGGCTCCGGCCTCATCGTCGGCCTGATCTATGTCAGCGAAGGCGCCGCCCGCCGCAACCTGCTGCACTACGGCCTCGGCACCTGGCTCGCCCTGATCTCCACCGCAGCGCTCTTCCTCGGCACTCCTGGCCTCTTCTGGGTCCTCGCCATCGCCGGCGGCGGCGGCTATGCCGTCGCCACGGTCCTCGAGCGCCGTCGCCTGACCGCGCGCGCGAAGCACGCGCTGACCCATCCGGGATGAAGCGGAAGGCGATGTGATCGAGCGTCGGCGCCGCCCCTTCGAGCTCGCGGGCGCGGCGGCTCGCGCCGGTCGACTCGGCCTTGCGCGCCTCGACGCATGGGCCGCAGTACATGCGCTCGCGCTGCTCCAGGTGCCAATCGCAGGCGCAGGCAAGATGGATTGAAGGGCATCGTGTCGATTCCAAACGGCCCGCCTGCGACCATCCCGAGCGCGGGGCGCCTCGATGCGCATGGCGAGCACCCCGCGACTCCACCTCTCCTCGGGATCGTATGTCCGCATGGGGCGCAGGATAACACGATAACCCGCGTGAGCCCCCTGCCGGCCACGCCGGCGACTCTGGCCCCCTCTCGCTCCGGGCCCCGGCACGACTCCAGGTCGCGACTTGACAGCTTCCCAGGATCCAGCACAATGGACGCCATTTCGCTCGTCACAAGGGCCGCCAATCGACGAAGGAAGACCGTGGAGAGCAAGACCAAGAACACGAAGACACGCCCGCAGATCGCCGCCATGGCCGCCAGGGCCTTCGGCGGCATGGCGCTCGCGGACGGCGAAGGCGCCGTGGTCGAGCTGAAAGACGGCTGGTTCAATGCGGCGTACAGCGTCCGGCTCGCCGATGGCCGGGAGGTCATCCTCAAGATCGCGCCGCCGAGAGACGCGGAGGTCATGCTCTACGAAAAGAACATCATGGCCACCGAGGTCGCCGCCATGCGCCTGGTCCGGCGAAACCCGGCCATCCCGGTGCCCCAGATCTACCATTTCGACGACGCCCGCGACCTGTGCGACTCGGACTACTTCTTCATGGAGAAGATCGCCGCGGACAACCTCGAGCACGTGAAATCGAGCCTTTCCCCGGAGACGCAGGCGTCCATCGACCTGCACATCGGCGAGATCGTCCGGGCGATCAACGGCTTCACCGGCACCTATTTTGGTTACGAGGGCAACCCGGACCTGCGCGCGAGCACCTGGAGAGAGGCGTTCACCAGGATCATGGAGTCGGTTCTGGAAGACGGCGCCCGGAAAGGCGTGGCGTACGACCAGGGATACGACGAGATCCGCGCCGCCGTCCTCAGGCACGCCCCCGCGCTGGAGGAGGTCGCCACCCCCTGCCTGGTCCACTGGGACGTCTGGAACCCCAATGTCTTCGTCAAGGAAGGCAGGGTCGCCGGCATCATCGACTTCGAGAGGGCGCTCTGGGCCGATCCCTTGATGGAGGCCCAGTTCCGGCTGCTCTCCTCCGACGGCATCACCAGCAGCATGCGCGGCTATGGCAAGACCTCCTTCACCTCCGAAGAAGAGCGGAGGTGCCGCCTCTACTCGCTGCACCTCGCCCTGGTCATGAACACGGAGTGTTATTACCGCAACTACGACACCGACTCCGTCCTCAACCTCTCCAGGCAATGGATGGGTGAACACATGGCCTGGCTGAGCGCAAACTGAACGCTCATGGGCGAGAGCTCCAGGGTTGAAAAGCTGGGGACCGAGCGGGTCGGGAAGCTGCTGCTGGAGATGTCTTCCCAGACCACGTTCTCGCTGCTGGTCTTTACCGTCTACAGCCTCACGGACATCTACTTTCTCTCCGTGGGCGTCAACGCGCTGGCCGCAGCCGCGGCCTCGATCATCTCGCCGGTCCAGATCGCCCTCGGCGCCGTCGCCACGACCGTCGGGGCCGGCGGCGCCTCGGTGGTCTCCAGGGCGCTCGGCGAGCAGGACCTGGAGAAGGCCTCCCGGACGGTGGCAAGCACCTTCCTGATCTTCTGGACGGCGGCGCTCGCCATCACGGTCCTGGGCTCGGTCTTCATCGAGCCGCTCGTCTACCTGCTCGGGGCCACCGACAGCGTCGCCCCCTATGCCATCGAGTACGGGCGGATCATCTTCCTCGGCGCCATCGCCGGCACCGGCTACTCGGCCATCGTCAGGGCGGATGGCAACGCCAGGTACTCGACCGCCATGTGGATCATCCCGATCTGCGTCAACATCGTCCTGTGCTGGCTCTTCATCATCATCTTGCAGATGGGCGTCTCCGGCGCCGCCCTGGCGACGGTCTGTTGCCAGGCCACCTCGGCCGGCATGGGCCTCCACTTCTTCTTTTTCAGGAAGAACCGCTCCTATCGCATCAAGGCGTCTTATTTCAGGCCGGACTGGCCCATCATCATCGAGGTGGTGAAGATCGGGTCCCCCTCGCTCATCAAGAGCGCCAGCGTCAGCCTGATCGCCATCGTCACCAACAACCTGCTCCGGCGGATCGGCGGCGACAGCGCGCTGAGCGTGTTCGCGATCGTGAGCCGGCTCTACTCCGGGCTGCTCGCGCCGCTGACCGGCATCGTCCAGGGGATGCAGCCGCTGGTGGGGTACAACTTCGGCCAGAAGAAGCTCGAGCGGGTGCGGGAGGCCATCCGGCTCTCCCTTGGCGCCGCGGTCGTCTATGGATCGCTCGTCTGCGGCGTCTGCCTGGTGACGCCAGCCGCGCTGATCGCCCTCCTCTCCAGGGAGAGCACGATCATCGCTGAAGGGCAGACAGCGTTGCGGCTGCTGGCGCTCTCTTACCCCCTGACCGGCGTGGCCATGGTCACGGCGGCCTCGTTTCAGTCGGTGGGCCGGGCCAGGGAGGCGCTGCTGCTCACCCTCGGGGGCATCCTGCTGGTCAAGCTGCCGGTGCTGCTGCTGGCCTCCCGCGTGTTCTCCCTGACCGGGATCTGGGCCTCCGAGGCGATCTCGGAGCTGATTCTTTGCATCGTCTCCTTCGTGCTGCTGAAGAATGCGCACGCTGGTTCTGGGCATGGCATGGCGAGAGCGCCTGACGCGGGCTGAGCCTGCCTCCAGACCGCCGAAAAACGGCGCAGAGGCCGTCTGCGTACCGCGAATGTGTCCATTGACACTCGTCGCGCGGTGCGGCTATACACACGGCCATTCGCCTGCTGGTTGGCGCCGTTCGTCTCAAAACACAGCAGGTCCGGACGTAAGTAAACAGAAGCAACGATACCAGCCGCAGCGCGCGGCTGAGGAGGGAGGCATCGATGAAGCTCTATGAGTTCGCTCCTACCCGCTCGATCCGTGTGCGCTGGGCGCTCCAGGAGCTCGGCGTGGAATTCGAGACCATCCAGGTCAACCTCCGGGCCGGCGAGAATCGCCGCCCCGAGTTCCTCAAGCTCAACCCGGCCGGCAAGCTCCCCGTGCTCGTCGACGGCGATCTCGTGCTCACCGAGTCCGTTGCCATCGTGCTCTACCTGGCCGAGAAGTACCCCGACAAGGGCCTGCTCCCGGCAGACCCCAGGGAGCGGGCCAAGGTCAACCAGTGGCTGCTGTTCGCGGCGACCGAGCTGGAGCAGCCGCTGTGGCGCATCGCGCGTCACGAGTTTCTGTATCCGGAGGACAAACGCCAGCCGGGCGACATCCCCGTCGCCCGCGAGGACTTCAAGGCCATGGCCGCCGTGCTGGAGAAGCACATGGATCAGCGGCAGTTCGTCGTCGGCGACAGCGTGACGGTGGCCGATCTCGTGATGGCCTACACCCTCGACTGGGCCAACGAGGCCCACCTCCTGGACGACTTCCCGCAGCTTCGGGCCTACATGGACCGGATGTACGCCCGGCCGCACGCGGCCCCGCGCATCGCCCAGGCGTTCGCCAGCCTCAACGCGTGAGGGGCAGGTGGCTGGAGGATCTCTCGTCCTCCAGGCCGAGGGCTTGCTCGCCGCCGTGGCGCAGCGCGCGCTCGGCCGCCACGCAGCGCACGCTCGGCGACCGCGCGGCGCGTCCGCGCGCCCCGTCAGGCCGGCCGGGAGATCCCCCGCGATGCCCGTGCGCGACCCGCGATGATAGAGTGGCGCGATGAGCCGCCGCGTCAGCAGCGACGGGACCGGGAGCCTCCAGATCCACTTCGCCTTTGATCGCAGGCTGGTGGACGTCGTGAAGTCGCTCCCGTCCCGCCGCTGGAATCCCGAACAGAAGACCTGGCGCGTCCCGGAGACGCACGTGGTCGCGGTGGTGGAGGTGCTGCTCGCCGAGGGGTTCGGCTTCTGCGAGGTGACGCAGCGCCTCTACCGGGAACGCGGCGGGGCCCTCGCCCTCGACGAAGGGGGCGTCACGCCGATCCCCACCGTGGAGCCAGCCCGAGCCGATGAGCCGCGCAACGGGGACGCGCGGCCGAGGCCAGCGGTGGCCGCGTCCGACTTCACCGTCTCGAAGCTCAACGGGCAGGTCCGCGCCGCGCTCGAGGCGGCGTTTCCAGCGTCGATCTGGCTGGTGGGCGAGGTCTGCGGGTACAACCGGGCCGCCCACAAGAGCATCGTCGGCTTCGAGCTCGTCGAGCGCGACGCCCTCGGAAAGGAGATCGCGCAGGTCAAGGCGACCCTCTTCGAGAGCGCGCGCGCCGAGATCGAGCGGCGCCTCGCCGCGGCGGGCGACCCGTTCCAGATCGAGGACGAGATCCAGATCCGCGTGCGCGGGCGCGTGGAGCTCTACGTCCCCTGGGGCTCATACCGGTTCCTGATCGAGGACCTCGACGTGGGCTACACGCTCGGCGAGGCCGCCCGGCGGAGAGAGGAGATCGTCCGCCGGCTCGCCGAGGAAGGGCTGCTCGATCGGAACCGCTCCCTGCCCTTCCCCGCCCTGCCCCTCCGCGTCGGCCTCGTGACCAGCCTGGGCTCGGACGCCTACAACGACGTGCTCGGCACGTTCAGGGAGTCAGGCTTCGCGTTCCGCGTCGTTGCGCACGGGGTCCGCGTCCAGGGGCGGCAGACGGAGCCGTCGGTCCTGAACGCCCTCGACTACTTCCGGGCGCGCGCCGCGGAGCTCGACGTGCTGCTGATCTGCCGCGGCGGCGGCTCGCGCACCGACCTCGCCTGGTTCGACTCGGAGCCGATCGCCCGCGCCGTCGCCACGTTCCCCCTCCCCGTGGTCGTCGGCATCGGCCACGAGCGAGACATCTCCGCGCTCGACTTCGTGGGTTTTCGCGAGAAGACCCCGACCGCCGCGGCCGCGATGCTCGTCAAACGCGTCTCGGAGGCGAGGGATGAGGTCGAGTCGTCGCTCCTGAGCATCCTCGACCAGGGCCGGCGGGTCCTCCGGTCGGCCTCGTCGGATCTCACTCGCCGGGCGGCCCGGGTCCCGCGCTCCGCGTCGCTGCTCATCGCGCGCCGCGCGGGCCAGCTCCAGGAGGCGGTCCGCCAGCTTCGCCAGGGGGCGAGGCGCGATCTCGACGCCGCCTCGCATCGGGTCGACGAGATGGCCTCGCTCCTCGGGCCGCGCTCCTCCCGGCGGCTCGCGCTCGAATCCGAGCGCCTCGAGTCGCGCGAACGGCGCCTGCGCCTCCTCGACCCGAAGCGCGTCGTGGAGCGGGGATATGCGATCCTGCGCACGACGGAAGGGGCGGTGCTCACCGATGCGGCGCGCGCGCCCCAGGGGACGACGCTCATCGCCGAGCTGAAGCGGGGCGTGCTGCGGCTTCGCTCGGATGGATCGGAGGAGACATAGGGTCATGGCAAAGCCGAAGCGCGGGACGAAGGAGCTGTCCGACGGGGACACGACAAGCCCGCAGCGCGCCGCAAAGGAGGTCTCCTATGGCGAGGCGTCGTCGCGCCTCGAGGAGATCTTGCAGAACATCGAGGAAGGTCAGGTCGACATCGACGCGCTCTCCGCGCTCGTGAAGGAGGCCGCGGATCTGGTGACGCTCTGCCGCCAGAAGATCCATGCCGCGGAGATCCAGGTGCAGACGATCACCGAGCAGCTCGAGCGCGAGGCGCCGGTGACAACGGACGCGGACGACGAAGACGAGGACGACGAAGACGACGAGTAGGCGGGCGAAGGCGATCCGTATGAGCGCGACGTTCCGGCCCGCCAACTACCGGGATGTCGGCGAGATGCTCGGGCTCTGGCTCGACGTCTCGCCGATCCCTGCCGGCGCCTGCTCCGCGGGGTATGTGATCGGACCCTGGAGACGACCCAGGTCACCCAGGTCGAGGTCGCGCCGGATCGGCAGGCGCGCGTTGCTGCGACCGCAGCAGGATGCGGGATCCCTGCCCGGCGCGCAGCACGGGGCGCGCACCGTCGCGTCCGCGCGCAGCACGCAACCCGCGTGGCCCGGCGAATGCTAATCATCTCCCCGTGACCTCACCGCTGCTCTCTCCTTTCTCGTTCCCGAACGGCCTCACCGCCAGGAACCGCGTCTGGCTCGCCCCGCTCACGAACGGGCAAAGCCATGACGATGGCTCCCTGGGCGACGACGAGCTGCGCTGGCTCTCCTACCGCGCCCGAGGCGGCTTCGGCGTCGTCGAGACCTGCGCAGCCCACGTGGCCGAGGACGGCCAGGGCTGGAAGGGCGAGCTCGGCGTCTTCGCCGACCGGCTGCTGCCCGGCCTCCGCCGGCTCGCGACCGAGATCGCCACCCCGGGCGCGCTCGGCCTCGTCCAGATCTTTCACGGCGGCCTCCGTGCCAATCCCCAGGTCTCCGGCCTGCCCACGTGGAGCGCCAGCGCCGTCGCCGAGCCGGACCTCCCCGTCCCTCGCGCCGCCACCGAGGAAGACATCCTCGCCGTGATCGACCGCTTCCGCGACGCCGCGACGCGGGCGCACGCCGCCGGCTTCGCGGGCGTGGAGCTGCACGGCGCCCACGGCTACCTCCTCGGCCAGTTCCTGTCCGCCACCCAGAACCTCCGCACGGATCGCTGGGGCGGCGCGTGGGAGAACCGGGCTCGCCTCCTGCGCGAGACCCTCCGGGCGGTCCGCGCCGCGGTGCCTGCGTCCTTCGTGGTCGGCGTGCGCCTGTCGCCCGAGGACTGGGGCCAGGCCAAGGGGCTCGACCTCGACGAGAACCTGACGCTCGCGCGCTGGTTGGCCGAGGACGGCGCCGACTTCCTCCACCTCTCGCTGTGGGACTCGAGCAAGCCCTCGCAGAAGCGCGGGGACACGCACCCGCTGCCCCTGTTCCGCGAGGCGGTGGGGGCGAGCCTGCCGCTCGTGGTCGCCGGCGGGGTCTGGACGCGCGCCGAGGCCGAGGCGCTCCTCGACAAGGGCGCCACCGCGGTCGCGCTGGGGCGCGCCGCCATCACCAACCCCGACTGGCCGCAGCGGATCGCCGACCCCGCCTGGCAACCCCGGAGACCGCCGCTCACGCGCGCCGAGCTGTACGAGCGCGGCGTCTCCGAGACGTTTGCCGGGTACCTGCGGCGGTGGAAAGGCTTCGTGGCCGACTGACGGCCACCGGCGCCCGCGCCTGGCATCACGGCACGGCCGGGCTCCGGCGTCCGCCCTCCGGCGGCGGGCAGCGCTACGGTAAGCCGAACGCGAAGAGCGTGTTGCCCGGCGTGCCGATGCCGAAGCTCTCGTAGCCGCTCCCCCAGAACACCGTACCGCGCGTCACCGCCGGCCCGGCGTTGACGGAGCCGTCGGCCGGATGGCTCCAGAGGACGTCGCCCGTCTCGGCGTCGAGCGCGTGGACGTCACCGCTCATCGAGCCGCCGTAGACAACGCCGTTCGCGACCGTCAGCGGCCCCCTGGTCTGCGCGCCCGGCGTGGGATCGGGCGTCTGCCACAGGATGTCGCCCGTGGCGGCGTCGAGCGCGCTCCACGAACCCCAGTGGATGACCTCCCCGGAGGGCTGCAGCGTGTATTCGACCTGGCCGTTGTTGCCGATCGGCACGTAAATCCTGCTCTCGTCGACGGCGACTCCCCACATGATGCCGCCCAGCTCCCCGCCGGGACCGACCAGCGTGCTCCACACCACGCTCCCGTCATCCCGATCGAGCGCCCAGAAGATACCGCTCTTCTGGCCGGCGCCGACCAGATCGCGGCGCTCCGCCCCCTCGCCGGCCGTGAAGAGCGTGGCGCCCGTGCCGAAGTCGTAATCCGGGCCCGCCGGATCGGGGCACCAGTCGCCGCCGAAGTAGCAGGCTCCCGTCCAGGCGTCGAAGCCCTGGAGCCGCCGCGCCCACTTCAGCGCGCCGGTGCGGAGGTCGAGCGCGAGGACGGCGTCGATATAGTCGTCCGGCGCAAGGCAGGCCTCGGCGGCGACGGCGTCGTCGCCGGCGGCCTCCACGCACGCGGAGACGGACGGCGGCACGGTGTAGTTGTTGCCGGTGGTCACGTACAGCGTGCGGCGCTTGAGGTCGAGCGAGGGCGCGCCGCCCCAGACGGCGCCGCCGGTGTAGCCGGCGGGCACCGTGTAGCGCTTCCAGAGCACCGCCCCGGTCCCCGCGTCGAGCGCGACCACGCTGCCGCGGAAGCTGCAGCACGGATAGGCGTTGTCCGCCGCGAAGAGCTCCTCGCGCGAGGAGACACCCACGTACACGCGGCCGCCATGCACGACGGGAGACTGCGTGATGATCGCCGCGGGGTGCGTGTCGAGCTGCCTCTTCCACAAGAGCGCCCCCGTGCGCGTGTCCACGGCGACCATGTGCGCGCCGGCGAGGGTGCCGAGGAACAGCGTGTGGCCGTGGAGCGCGGGGGTCGTGCGCGAGACGGCGCCGGCCGTGCCCGTGAGGCCGGCGATCGTGCGCGTCCAGATCGGGTGCCCGGTCCTGGCGTCGAGCTTGTACAGCTTGCCGCCCCCGTCCGGAAAGTAGACAGCGCCGTGGTCGACGGCCGGTGTCGCGGGGACGATGCCGGTCGTGGTGAAGGCCCACTTCACGGCGAGCGATGCGACGTTCGATGGCCCGATGTCGTGCTCGTCGCGTGCGTGGTGGGTGTTGGCGAGATCGTAGCCATAGACGGTCCAGCGCCCGGCGCCCGTGCCCATGGCCGTGCTCCCCTGGACGACATAGAGCAAGGCAAGACATAGGGCGGCCCCGATCGCGGACCGGACCCAGAAGATGCGCTTCATGGTGCTCCTCCTGGGGCATCGAGGTGAGCGGCGATCGGCCACCCGACACGCCAGTTCCGTCGCCTCCGCAGCACGAGGCCCCGAGTCTACGTCACGCGGAATCGAGCTGGGCGTCAATCGGATAGAGAAAGGCGGCGCGGCGGCGCGGAGCCCCTTCCCATGGCTGGATACCGGGGTAATCTCGGCCCCTCGGGAGGTGGGCCACGAACCGGAACAGCGCATCGAGTCCGCGCTCGCGGGCGACGACCACGAAGACCACTGCAGCGAGGAAGAGCAGCGCCGAGGAGCCGAAGAAGTCCGCCGCGCCGCGGAAGGCCGCCGCGCCGAAGGCTCCCGCGAGGCAGAAGGGCGCGGCGCGCAAGAAGGAGCCGCCGCCCTCGCCGGTGCCGAAGCTCCTCGGCGTCCTGGAGTCCCAGAGGCAGCTCGGCGGCGCGTCGTACCCGCCGACGCTCGAGCGGCTGACGGAGCTGACCGGTGACACGCTCGCGGTGACGAGCAAGGCGCTGACGACCAAGGAGGCGAAGGGGCGCGTGCTGCTCTCCCGCGCCGCGGGAGGCAAGAAGAAGCCAGCCCCCAGCGCCACGCTGGTGCTGCTCGCGGAGGACCTGGAGGCGGTCGCGCAGTCCGATCGGCTCCTGGAGGTGCAGCTCCAGTCGGCGCGGACGGCCGACGCTCCCGCGGTCGACCTGGCGCAGCTCCCCAAGGGCCTCCTTCCTGCCCTGAGCCGCGCGTTCAAGGCGGCGCTCGATCAGCGCATCGCCGAGCGCCGGCTCCCCCGCACCATCGGCGCCTTGCTCGGGAAGAAGCCGCTGCTCTTCTTCCTCGCAGACGCCGTCCTCCCGGCCGCCGGCGCGCCGGCGCGGCCCGCCGCGATCGCGACCGACGGCGCTGCCCGCCCCACGGCCGCCGACGGCCCCGGCAGCTCGGCCCCCAGCAGCGCCGGCACATCGGCCGCCGGCGGCCCCGGCGCGCCGGCCATCTCCTTCGCCGATCGCTTCGACGCCGCCTTCTCCTCGCTCGACCGCGCCTCCGGCCGCCTCAACTACGTCACCCTCCACGCGCTCCGCGCCGCGCTGCCGGACATCCCGCGCGCCACCTTCGACGAGGAGCTCGCCGCGCTCCGGCGGCAGCGGCGCTACTCGCTCGACCCGTCCGACGGGCGCCACCACCAGATGGCCGAGGCGGAGCGCGACGCCGGCATCATGGAGGCCGGGAACCTGCTCGTCTACGTGGCGCGGAGGGACGACGCATGAGCGAGGAGCCGACGTTCGAGCGCTTCCTCGCCGCGGTCCGGGGCACCAACCCGTTCCGCAGCCACCGCATCACCGACGTCGGGGGCGGCGAAGCCACGGTCGAGTCGATCCACAAGAACGCCTTCACCAAGCTCGTGCGCGTCGTGCAGGACGCCGCGAAAGAGCCGATCAGCATCGGCGCGCTGCTCATCGGCGCGCCCGGGGTCGGCAAGAGCCACCTGCTCGCGCGGCTGTTCCAGTGGGCCGGGGAAGACAAGGCGACGGTCGTCTACCTGCACAACATCCTCGCCTCGCCCGAGCGGATGCTCCGGTACGTGCTCAACGCGACCGTCAGCGATCTCGCGGGGCACCGCGGCAGCGACTACACGCAGTCGCGCCTCTACACCGTCCTCAACCGCGCCCTCATCCGGACGGGCGCGCTCAAGGGCCGCAAGATGATGACGGGCCCGAAGGAGATCGAGGCGCGCAAGGAGGCGCTGGCCCGCCTCGGCGCCAAGATCGACCCGCAGAACGCGGTCATCCCCGTGCTCAACGCGTTCCTCACCGGGACGTCGCACGCGAGCCTCGGCGACGCCGGCGCCGAGAAGCGCGCCCAGGCGGCGGTGCTGTGGCTCTCCGGCGAGACCCTCGGGCCCGACGAGGCGCGCCTGCTCGACCAGGCGGCCGGGGAGGACGGCCTCGCCCTCGCGGATGACGCCGCGGTGGAGCGCGTCCTCCACGTCCTCGCGCACCTGTGCGCCCTCGCCGAGCTCCCGCTCGTGCTCTGCCTCGACCAGATCGACAACCTCGACGCCGAGGCCGTGCGCGCCCTGATGTCGTACGCGCACGCGCTGCTCGACCGGGCGAAGCACCTCGTCGTGATCGTCTCGGGCGTGAAGCAGTCGATGCTCTCCCTGCGCACCGGCGAGGTGATCCCGGCGGCCGCGTGGGACCGCATCGCGGAGCGGATCCTCGAGCTGCACATGGTCTCGCCGGAGGAGGCCCGCGCCATCCTCGAGGGGCGGCTCGACGCCGCGCTCTCCGGCTTCGAGGAGAAGGAGATCGAGGAGCTCATGGCCGCGCGCAAGCGCGATCGGCTCTTCCCGCTCGGCAGCGCGTGGCTCGAGCGGCGCCTCGACGGCGTGCAGGAGCTCCGGCCGCGGGACGCGATCCTCTGGGCACGCGACCGCTGGGAGGCGCAGCAGGACCGGCTCGCGGCCGTCGGCGGCAAGCGCTGGCTCAAGGACTGGCCTGGCCCCGAGGACGGGCCGAAGCCGCCGCCGGTGAAGCTGGAGGACGTCATCGACGCCGAGGTGAAGAAGAAGCTCGTCGAGGGCACGACCCGCCGCCGGCTGCAGCAGGCGTCGCTGCCGCCCGACGAGGACAACCTCGCGAGCCTGACGCACCACCTGCTCGCCAGGTGCGCCGGCAAGGGCGCCTCGACGCTCCTGAGCGTCGAGCACGCCACCGCGAAGAAGCGCGGCAAGGCCGCCCCCGCGCACCACCTCGTGGCCAAGGAGAAGCGCGCGGACGGCGTCGTCGTGACCACCGGCGTGACGTTCCTCTGCGCGCCGAGCGGGCACGGCGCGCGGCTGCCGCTCCAGCGCATGGTCGAGGACACGAAGCACACGGACAAGCGCATCCTGGTCACCGACGAGGAGCGCCGGCCGCTGCGGCTCGGCGGCGCCGGCAAGGCCGCGTACGACGCGCTCTGCAAGCTGGGCCGCCAGCGCTTCCTCCACCTCCACCTCGACTTCGCCGGGCACGCGGAGCTCGACTCGCTGGTGGGGCTCCTCGGCGCCGCGAGGAGCCATGATCTCGAGATCGAGCACCCCCGCGGGCAGTACCGCAAGGTGACCGAGGCCGAGGTGCTGGCGTCCTTCGAGCGCCAGAGCCTCCTGCTCGCGCACCCGCTGCTGCGCGAGCTGCTCACCGAGGAGATCGTGAAGGGCGGCGGGGACTCGACGCCGCCCCCGGCGTGGGATCCGCAGCAGACGCGGGAGCACATCATGGCCGAGCTGTCGTGGCGCCTCGGCCTGATGGCGAAGGAGCTCGCGCAGATCTTCGCGAGCCGGAAGAAGCTGCACGAGAAGCGCTTCCTGGAGGTGTGGTCGCACATCAAGAAGACGGCGCAGGCGCTCCATGACGAGGGCCACGTCCACGCGACCGCGACCGACGACGACCTCTTCGTCCAGCTGCGGGGCAAGAAGTGAGGCTCGTGCACGTCAACGTGACCCAGCTCCGCGTCGCGGCGACGTGCCCGAGGCTCCACTGGTTCGACGCGCGCGCCACGGCCGAGCGGCAGGACGGGCGGACGGTCGTGAGCCGCATCTGGCGCAAGGGCGGGGAGGCGCCCGGCTGCGGGGCGCTGTTCCACACCGCGGTGGAGCGCTTCAACGCCGCCGCGGCGAGCTCGGACGAGGTGCTGGCGGCGCTGGAGGCCGCCGGCGACGCCCCGGGCCTCCAGCAGGCGCTGATGCGCTGGTTCAACGCCTCCTGCCTGAACCTCGATGCGCTCGCGGCGCGCCCGGTGCCGCTGCGGCTGGGCTTCATCTCCGCGGTCCAGCTCTACATGGAGGAGCTCGCGCGGCTCGCGGCGCACGCGAGGGCGGCGGGCCTGCCCGCGGCGGAGCTCCGGGCGCAGCTCTTCGGGGACTCGCGCAAGCGGGTCGACGTGACGTTCCACGTGGGGGAGGACGTCCACGTCCACGTCACCGGGGCGATCGACTACGTGTACTTCGATCCGCGGCTCGGGAAGCACCGCATCGTCGACTACAAGCTCACGCCCGCGACCTCCCCGAACAGCGATCTCTTCCAGATCTTCACGTACGCGCTGATGCACCACCACCAGCACGGCACCCGGCCGGACGTGGCGGTGTTCTACCTGCACCCCACGCGCAGCGTCCGCGAGGCGCGCTGGGAGGAGATCGAGGCGAAGCGCGGCAAGGTCTACGAGCTCATCGCCAGCATGGTGGCCTGGTCCGACCACGCGGTGGGCGCGGGCGGGCTCGCGCCGCCGGGCGACCGCGCGTACTGCGGCGGCTGCAAGCACGAGCGCTCCGGGGCGTGCGTCGCGCAGCTCGGCCACAAGGACGTGGGCGCGTGGGACCGGCGCTGGACGGCGCTCGAGGCCACGCGCGGCGGCGGAGCGCCGGAGGGGAGCGAGCGCGCCGCCGCCAGCGCGCCGGCGGCGGACGAGCCGGCGGACGAGCCGATGGTGGAGGACGATCCCGAGCTCGACGAGGCGCTGGCGGTCGTGAAGCCGGCCGTCGAGCGCCCGAAGCAGGCGCCGGCGCGGGGCCGCGGGCGAAAGGCGCCCGCGGAGGCGCCGCCGGGCGGTACCAGCGCCAGGCCGGCGGAGGCGCCGCCAGGCGGTGCCAGGCCGCCGGAGGCGCCGCCAGGCGGTGAGCGCCCGACCCCCGCGGCGCTCGACGCGGGAGCGAGGCCGCCGGAGGCCCGCACCGCGAGCGTCACCGGCATGCTCCTCGGCTTCGACGACGGCGGCTCGCCCGTCCGCGTGGACCCTGCGGTGCTCCGGACGCACGTCTCGGTCGTCGGCGCGGCGGGGAGCGGCAAGACGTGGATGGCCAAGGTCATCGCGGAGGAGGCGCTGCGCGCCGGTGTCCCCGTCGTCGCGATCGACCCCCAGGGCGATCTCGTCCAGATGATGGAAGCGCGCCCGCCGTCCGACGTGCCGGCGGAGCTGCACCGCGCGTGGGAGGAGCTGAGGGAGCGCATGGAGCCGCGCATCCTCACGCCCGGGTCCTCGCACGGCCTGCGGCTCTGCCTCGACCCCCTGCGGCTCCCGAGCGCGGGCGAGCTCTCGCACATCGCGAACCCCGCGCTCCGCGCCGAGGAGGAGGAGGGCTTGCTCGTGGCGGTGGCGGCCAACCTCGTCAGCCTGTGCGCGTGCGGCGGCGAGGAGGAGTCGCAGCGCACGTTCCTCTACCAGGTGCTGCGGCACCTGCCGCGCGCGGCGCCGGTCCGGCTGAGGGACATCGTGGCCGCCGTCACCGCGCCCGAGGACCTCGGCATCGACGACGTCGACAGCCTGATCCGCAAATCCGAGCGCGAGCGGCTCGCGCGAAAGCTCAACACGTTCGTGCAGGGCCCGTCCGCGAGGCTCTTCTCGGGCGGAACGCGCCTCGACTTCACCGAGCTGCTCCGGCCCTCGAAGCCGGGGCGCGTCCCGCTCAACATCGTTTACCTGAACGCGCTCAGCAACGACGATGAGAAACACTTCTTCCTCGCCGCCCTCGCGACGGAGCTGTACCGCTGGATGATCACGACCGTGGACGCGACCTCCGGCGGCGTGAACCTGCTCTTCTACATCGACGAGGCGCGCGACTGGATCCCGGCCGGCGGCAGCAAGCCGCCCGCGAAGCAGCCGCTCATCCGGCTCTTCACCCAGGGCCGGAAGTACGGCGTCGGCTGCTTGCTGTGCACCCAGAGCCCTCGATCGGTGGATTACAACGTGTTCGGCAACACGAGCACGAAGCTCATCGGGCGGCTCGAGGCGGCCCAGGACGTGGAGCGCGTGATCGACTGGTTCACGATCGAGGGCGGGGCCCCTCCGTGGGTCGCCGCGCGCAAGGGGGCGCCGAAGGGGAGCTTCGTCGCGCGCTGGCCCGACATGCCCGCGGAGCTCGCGGGCCGCGCGTTCAAGGGGAGAACGCTGTTCACGCGCCACGCCGGCGCATGGTCGCCCGACCGCGTGGAGCGGGCCGTCACCGAGGCGGGGCTCCGTGGCACGGGCGGGTGAGGCGGCGAGCGCGGGCGGGGTCGACGCCTCCTCACCAGCAAGGCACTCCGCGGGATCGAGGTAGGCACGAAGGTGGTGCATGGATCTGGACAATCCCGTGATTCGACTCTGTGCGGAGGGCACCCGGGCGGAGTTCGAAGGCAGGAAAGAGGATGCCCGGGAGCTCTATCGTCAGGCGTGGGCTGTCTGCAAGGACGACTACGACGCCTGCGTGGCGGCGCATTACGTCGCACGGTTTCAGGACACGCCGGAGGAGGCGATGTCGTGGAATCGAGAGGCGCTCGTTCGCGCAAGGAAGGTCGACGATGAACGTGTCCAGAGCTTCTACCCTTCGTTGTATGTGAACCTCGGCCGCTCCCATGAGCTGCTTGGCAACCGAGAGGAGTCGGAGCACTTCTACCGGCTCGCGGCCGAGCTCGGCCTCGAGCATCAGCCGGACGAGTAGGGGTCGCGACATCCCCAGAAAGCCCGCGACACGAGGTGCTTCCATGAAGAGCGCGCCTGAAAGAAGGAGGCCGTTTCCTCTGATGCTGTTCGTGGCCCTCTGCGGGTGCCAAGGAGTGCCCGCTCGATCGAACGAGATTTCAACCGCGAGCGCGACGGCCCCCGCCAGCGGCACGATCGTACCGGCACAATCGCACGCTGCACCGGTCGCTGGGCAGGCCGCGCCCTCGAAGAACGAGGTGGCCGAGCGACTGGCGGGCATCGGCCCGGGCGAGGAGCGTGAAATCGGCGCAGGCGTCTTCATGACGATGCACAGAGTGCAGGCCACCCAGCCGCTCGGAGATGGCTGGCACCTCGCGCGATCGACGGAAGGCGCCTTCTCCGTGGAGTTGCCGCTCCCGTTCAACGACTTTCGAACGCGCGCCCGGGCCACCGACGACGTGGAGCTGCGCACGCACACGGTCGGCGGAAAGACGCCTGGACGGCTCGCCTTCAGCGCGAGCTGCATGGCGCGGCGAGATGGAAAGCTCGGGCCGGAGGCGCGCGCGCCCGGCCGTGACAGGCTCGAGGTGAAGGGGACGCCGCCGGCGGCACACCAGCGGACGGTGGATTTCGAGGACATGACCTGCTTGCTCATCGTCGAGGCCCAGGGCTCGGATCCGCTGCCGCCCGAGGCCGAGCGGCTGCGTTTCCTCCGGTCGCTCAAGCGGACAGGAAAGCCGGTCTGGTGAGGTTGCCCCCGGGATCGGATCGGTCATCGCCGAACGGATTGCGGCTCTGCCGCGGCGACGTGCGCCTTACGCTCGGCGCCGTCGGCCAGCAGCCGCTTGTTGGGCGGGCTACTGGGCTTCGGGAGTAAGCCACCGGCGCAACAGGGTCGTCAGCTCCCAGACGAATGGCATCCACTTGCCCCGGCGCCCGCGGCGTGCCTTGATCGCGCGCGTGACGACGGGGTTCTTCGAGGCACGTGGCTTTCGTTTCCGGCTCGATCGCGAGGGCGCCGAGGTGAGCGGGGCGCCGACGCGCGCGGTCCAGGCCACCATCGAGCCCGACGAGGCGAGCCTCGACGGTGACGAGCCGCTGGCCGAGCTCCTGGGCCGCCGGCTGTCGGCGCTGCTCGGCGCGCCGGTGAGCGACGAGGAGGGGATCTTCGACCTGGCGGTCGAGCGCGACGGGGCCGTTGTCGCGGCCGTACAGCTCTCGTGCGGCGAGGACGACGAGGACGTGCTCGAGCTGCTCGGCGAGCGGTCGCCCTCGCTCCCGGTGCGCGCGCTTGTCGAGGCGCTTGTCGAGGCGCTGCGGGGCCCGGGGTGACGGCGCGCGCGGCGCGCCAGCACGCCGTGTCGGCCCAGGTGACGCCGATCGAGGACGGGTTCCTCGTTCCGCCCGGACATCCTGGGGCGGGTGAGGTCACGCCGAGCCGCTTCGTCATGCTGCCGGTCCCTGGCGTCGAGCACAGCCCTCAGTTCTTTCGCTACAGCGCCGCGCTCCAGGGCGACCCCCGTACCTCGGAGCTCTTCGTCCTGATCGCCACCCCTGGAGGTGATCCGTCAGCCGCCTCTCGAGCGCTCCCCCACCTCGAGCGCGCATTCCCGTCCGCGACTGTCGCTCTGCTGCTCGATGCTCGTACCGGCTGGGCTCGCGCCAGGGTCGCTGCGCTCAAGGACGGAGGCCGCAAGGAGCTTGCTGCCGGCTGCGTGGCCGCAGTCCTCGCCGGTGCGAGCTGGGACGAGTCCGACCCCATCCTCGTGGAGCTGGACGAGGAGCACTTTGCCGTGAGCCTCGTCCACGAGAGCGAACGATGGCATGCGGTCATTCGAGCTCAAACGGCTCCAGGAGCACGAGCACCAGGATCCGCACCATGCCCCTCGTGACGCGGCTGTTCTCCTGGGCGTCCGCCCTCGGTGTGGTGACCCTGGTCGCGCTCCTCTACGATCGACTCCCTGAGCTACTCCCCGTCACGCGCTGGTCGTCGGCGCCGCGTTCTCTGCTGCTCGCATTGCGCGTCCCTTCCATCAACCTGCTGTCCCTGGTCCTCATCGAGGCCCTGAGCCGGGCGCTTCTCAGGAGCTCGCCCCAGGCCGATGCGCAGGGCGTGGCGACGGCCCTGTTCTTGACGATCGGAATGAAGGCGCTGCTCGAGGGGGCTGAGCTCTTCCTGCTGCCCACGAGATCTCCCTTGATCCCGTGGGCCCTCGTCGCCGCGGTGGTCGGCGGAGTCGGCGTGGCAGTCGCCCGCGGGCGCCGGATCTTCCTCGGTCCCGCGCGGCAAACGATTCATTTCGATCGGGTCGAGAAGCTCGTCGCCGCGTTCGCCATCGCCAGCCTCGTCGCTCTCCAGCTGGCACCGGCGTTCTGATGATCTCCGCCGCCTGGCCGAGCCGGTCCTGGAGGGGCCGGGCTCGAGGACCGCAGCCTGCCGGTCAGACGTCGACGAGGACGTCGAACCCGCCGTAGATCATCCGCTTTGCGTCGAAGGGCGAGTCCTCGTCCATCTTCATGAGCGGGTCCTCCATCACCTTCTTGTTGCCCTCGTCCCGCACCTCCTTCGAGGGCCAGACGATCCACGAGAAGACGACGACCTCGCCTTCCTCCGCCTTCACCGCGCCCTTGAAGTCGGTGATCTTGCCGTCGGGCACGTCGTCGCCCCAGCACTCGACGACGCGAATCGCCCCGTGCTTCTTGAACACCGCTGCGGCCTTCTCGGCCAGATCGCGATAAGCCTGCTTCTTGCCCGCGGGCACGGGCACAACGAAACCGTCGACGTAGCTCATCGTTGTTCTCCTCTCGTTCGGCCCCGTTCCAGACGGACCACCGCCGCGACCCGCGCGGCGGCGTGCCGACCAGCTGGGGGACCGGGGTGATGCCCCACGCGATCGACGAAGGCAACTTCGCTGCAAGGCCGCCTGGCGGCCGCGCGCGAGGGCTCACGGCGCTCGAGCCGGCCGGAAAGCGCGCTCGGCGCGACAGGCCTGCCGGACGCTCACCCAGGGCGAGGCAGCGCGCGCTCGCGGGCGCGCCACGCGGCCGGGGCCACGCCGTGGCGGCGGCGGAAGAGGCGGCTGAACTGGCTGGCGTCGGCATAACCGACCCGCTCGGCGATGATCTCGACGAGCTCGTCCGTGTCGCGCAGGCGACGCCGCGCCTCGGCGAGGCGGCCCTCGAGGATCCACGCCACCACGGAGCGGCCCGTCGACCGCTTCACCGCGGTCGTGACGTAGGCGGGGGATCGGTGCACCGCGCGGGCCACCTCACCGAGGGTCAGCGGCCCCAGACAGCGCGCCTCGATCACGGCGAGCGCCTCGGCCACGATCGAGGGGGCCTCGGGGGGAGCTGCGTCGCGCGGGGCGGCGCGCACGATCTCGGCGAGCAGGAGCCCGAGCAGGCTCTCGGCCACGACGGGCAGCATGCCCGAGGACCGCGACAGCTCGCGCTCGAGCTCCTCGAGCAGGCCGAGCACGTGGGGCTGCCTGCTGGTCGGCAGCTCGACGACCGGGAAAGCCCCGCGCCGGACGCGGTCGAGCGGGGCGAGCAGCTCCTGAAAACGATCCTGAGGGAGGCACGAGCGACAGAAGGCCACGCCGCGCAGATCCACCTTGCTCGCCGTGAGCCACCGGTGGGCATCGCCGGCCGGGATGAGGTGGACCTGGCCAGCCGTGAGCTCCAGCTCGCCGCGGTGCTCCACCCGCATCCGGCCGCCGAGGTGAAAGGCGAGGACCGAATAGGTGTGCACGGCGGCGCGCTGTATCGAGCAGATCTCCGGCGCGCGGCAGGCATGTACATGGATCACGCCGGTCTCGAGGGCGTCGATTGTAAGCTGCGACTCCATGACCACCGTCGCAGGGTAACACGCGTTGATGGGGCAGGCTTCCGGACCGGCCTGGCCAGGCCAGGCCCTCGAGGCTCCCTCGGTCCGGCAGGCGACGCGGTGTCACACAGCGGCGGCACCCAGCGCGCATCGGCGACCTGAACCCCACGAACACGCACACCATGGCAATCGGATCGAGCACGGCTGAGCTCCCTTGACAGCTGGGGACCGATTCGTTTTCTCTGAAAACTTGCGAGGTCACCTGGGGGTCCTCTTCGCGGCGCGCCGCAACCTCGCGCGGACGCCCGAATCACCGTGATCTAGATCAAACATGATGGCTGCGCGCCCCGTTCAGGCGCGCGTCCCTCGACCGGCGCGATCACGACACCGTGTTCGCTCCGGGCGACGCTCCCCTGTCAGACTCATCATCAGGGAGGGTTTATGAATCACATGTTCAATTCCCATCAAGGCGTGTTCATGGCCTGTCTCTTCCTCCTTATCCCGCTGCTGGGGGCCGCGGGTTGCGCGGGGCAGGAGGAGTGGGACACAGGCGAGCTCGTCGCGGTCGCCGCCCAGGCGCACCGGGTCCAGAGCGGCGAGCAGCTCTTCGAGAGAGCGACCTTCGGCGGCAACGGGCGCCGCTGCGTGACCTGCCACAGCGAGGAGACCGGCACGATCTCCCCGGCGGACGTGCAGGCGCGGTACGCGGCCAACCCGAACGATCCCCTCTTCCGCCCGATCGACAGCGACGACGGCGTCGGCGACAGCTACACGCGGCTCCTCAACGAGGCCACGATCCGCTTCGAGTTCCCGCTGCCCCCGAACGTCTGGATCTACGACGACCCCGCGGCCACGAGCGTGACCGTCTTCCGAGGCGTCCCCTCCGTCAAGAACTCGCCCGCGCTCGATCCGCTCATCACGTTCGATGCCCGTGAGCCCGACCTCGAGACGCAGGCCGCGAACGCGATCCTGGCGCACTTCGAGCCGACGGTCACGCCCACGCGGCGGCAGCTCGAGAAGATCGCCGACTACGAGCGGACGCTGTTCAGCTCGCGAGAGCTGCGCCGTTACGCGCACGGCGGGCCTGAGCCCGAGCTGCCTCGCGGCCACACGCGGTCCGAGAAGCGCGGGCGCAAGCACTTTCTCCCGAACGGAGTCTGCGGCCAGTGCCACAGCGGGCCCATGCTGAACACGAGCAGCGAGCAGTTCCCCTTCGGGGCATTCACCAGGATCACCGGCGTGCTGACCGGCTTCTCGGGCGAGGTCCTCGGCACCTCGGAGGTGCGGCCGACGCCGAACCCGATGCGTCGCTACGCCATGGCCTGCCCGTCGGACGGGAGCGGCCTCCTCTGCTCCGATCCGGATCTGTACTTCCCGCTCATCGCCGTCTACCAGCCGAGGCTCGAGAACGGCGTCCTCTCGATGCTGGCCGCCGATCCGGGCTCCGCTCTCGTTCTTGGCACCCTGGACGTCCTGGGGGACGGCAAGACGACCTCCCTCTGGGGCATCAACGAGACGGCGCCCTATTTCCACGACAACTCGGCCCCTACGCTGGAGGATCTCGTCCACCACTACAAGCTGGCCTTCGAGGCCGCGCCGATCCTGGCCGCCCCGATCCTCGGGGGGCGCTCGACCCTGACCGCCCAGGAGGAGGCGGACATGGTCGCCTATCTCAAGCTCCTCTGAGCGGAGGGCCCCTCCGCCGTGCGGGCCGGGGGCCTCCCTCGGCCCCGCGGCCCGCACGGAAAACAGAGCCCGCGTTGAGCGGAAGCCGCACGAGCGGACACTCGTCCAGCTCCGCGGCCTGCGGACGCACCTCTTCCCGCTCGCTTACCGCATCGACCGCTGCGAGCCGGGCGACGTGCAGGTGGTCGGCCATTACATACAGACGCTGCTCGACCTGATGTCGCAGCCCGGCGGAGGCGAGCCACGGGGATCGGTCATCCTCGGGACACACGTGGCCCTCTCCGAGCTGTGGGAAGAGCCGGCCAACCCCGAGGCGCCCATCGATACAACGTGCCTCGACGACCTCGTGCCCGTCGCGTGGGACGAGGACCCGGCCGTGGTCGAGGTGCTCTTCGGCGCGAAGGACATGTGGGAAAACACAGCTTCACCCGCCCACGAGCTGCGCAGAGCGGCGCCGATCGACTGGGCGGCCGTCGCGCGCCTCGCGCGTGAGAGGACGCGCTGGCTCGGGCGGTGAATGACGCAGGGCGGCTCCGTTCAGGGGCAGCGCGGCAATAGAGCAGCACTCGCCCCACGCCGCGTCATCGCGCGTGGCGGCGCGGACGTACAGCGCGACAGCCGCGCCATCACCAAGCTGGACATGCCGAGTCGTCGCCGGCCTTCCGTTCTGGCCGCTGCGAACCGCGGCCACGGCCGGTGGGCGGCGGCCTGCTCGCGGAGCTCGCGCGAGAGGCTGCGGGCGCGCATGGGTGAACATCCATGGGTTCCCTCATGCCTTTGACGAAAAGCGCACTTGGGTGAACATCAAAATGTTCCCGCATGCCTTTGATGAAAAATTAGAGCGTCAATCACCGAAAAAAATGAGAGCCCTCACCGACACATCATTGCACCACATCCTCTCGACATGAGAGGATGTGGTGCGCGGGGAGCAGGGCAGCCACCGAACGTCGCGTGTCGGTCGCAAAAGACGCCCTTGCTGTTTCCGTCTGGGTTCTTTGATCTGGAACATAACACCTGAGGTGAGTGCGATGCATACGTGGAGGAGCGGCATCATCGTCGCCACCGCGTTCGCGGCTGGCTGTGTGGGCTCCGTGGGAGACGCCGAGGTCGACTCGGAGTCGGGCGGGCAAAACCCCACCGGGGGCACGGACGGCACGCCGGACGGCCCAGGTGCGAGCGGCGAGTGCAAGCCCGGAATCGCGCCGACATCGCAGATCCGGCGCCTGACGAACGCGCAGTACGACAGGACGGTCCGCGATCTGCTGGGCGTCACGGCGCTGACGGCCTCCGGCAACGTGGCGCCCTCGACGCTGCTGGCGACGGACCAGGCAGGGAGCCTCACGGATCTGGGCTGGAGCGCCTACAGGGCCGTGGCCGAGATGGTCGCCGCGCAGGTGATGGCGGACCCCGCGCTCAAGAAGAACTTTCTGAAGTGCACGCCCAGCGGTGACGGCGCCGCGTGTTTGCACGACACGATCCTCGAGTTCGGGCGGCGCGCCTTCCGGCGGCCGCTGACGGACGCGGAGGTGGCGAGGTTCGACGCGATCGTGGCCAAGGGGCCGGAGATCACCGAGAGCGGGGCCCCGGAGGAGGTCGCGGAGGCGCTGCTGTTCATGTTCCTGATCTCCCCCACGTTCATCCAGCGCGCGGAGATCACGGAGACGCCCGGCGGCGCCGCGGGGTTCACCCTCTCGAACCATGAGGTCGCGTCGCGCCTCTCTTACATGCTCTGGGGGACGATCCCCGACGAGGCGCTGAACCAGGCCGCCGATCAGGGCCAGCTGTCCACCGCGGAGCAGGTCCTGGCGCAGGCCCAGCGGATGCTCGAGGACCCGAGGGCCCGGCAGATGGTGGCCGCCTTCCATCGATACTACCTGGAGCTGGGGCCGAACACGCGCTGGGACTCGGCGCAGCGGGACACGACCATGTTCCCCATGTTCGATCGCGCGCTCATTCCGATCATGGCGGAAGAGACCGAGCGCTTCTTCGATCATCTGGTCTTCACGCGCGAGGGGACGTTCCAGGAGTTCCTCCTCAGCCCGGTCGCCTTCGTGAACGCGGCGACCGCGCCGCTCTACGGGCTCGATCCCGCCCAGTTCGGGGCGGATCTCGAGGAGGTGTCCCTCGACCCGACGCAGCGGCCGGGGTTCCTGACGCGGGTGGGCTTCCTCAACGCGTACTCGTCGTACAACCGCACCTCGCCGATCCTCCGGGGCGTGTTCATCACCAAGGACGTGCTCGGCATCGACCCGGGCACCCCACCTCCCGGCGCGCTCGAGACGCCGCTGCCAGAAGGGGACGATCTCGACACGAACCGCAAGCGCGTGGACGCGCAGACGGCGGGCGCGACCTGCGCCGCGTGCCACCACAACACCATCAACCCGCCGGGCTTCGTGATGGAGGCGTACGACGCCATGGGGTCGTGGCAGACGCAAGAAGCGTTGACCGGCGCGCTCATCGACACGGTGGCGGACGTGCGCATCGACGGGCAGCCCGTGAGGGTCACGAGCCCGGCCGATCTGATGGCGAAGCTCGCCGTCTCCCCGAACGCGCAGCGCCAGTACGCGCAGAAGTGGGTCTCGTACGCCTACGAGCGCGACGGCCACCCGCTCGACTCGTGCACGGTGCGCGACGTGTCCGCGAAGATCACCGCCGGGGGGTACACGGTCCTCAACCTCGTCACGGACCTCACACAGTCTCCGTCGTTCCGAACCCGAGCCGTAGAACTGGAGTAGGCGAATGAAGCGCAGAGTCTTCCTGAAGGGTGTCGCTGGCGCCGCTCTCGCGGCTCCGTTCCTGAGCTCCGTCCACGAGCGGGAGGTCAAGGCGCAGTCCGCGCCCCAGTCGTCGCCGCCCCGGCGCCTCGTGATCTTCTACACGCACAACGGGTGCCTCACCAACCGCTGGTTCCCGACCATCGAGAGCGGCGCCCTCACGGCCGAGCACATCAAGGGCACCACGCTGGCGGGGCTGACGCCGTTCGTGTCGAAGCTGCTGTTCCCGCGCGGCCTGAAGATGTTCAACTCCTACGCGGAGATCCAGTCCATCGACCCGCACGATCAGGCGATGGGGGGGAAGCTCACCTGCGCGCTCATCAGCGACGACAAGACGCGGTACGCGACGTCCCACTCGCTCGACCACGAGATCGCGAAGCAGATCAACCCCGGCAAGGCGAGCCCGCTCGTGCTCTCGGTCGGCCCGTCGAGCAGCAGCATCAAGGAGGTGCTGTCCTTCTCGGCGCCGAACACCGCCTTCCCGGCCGTCGTCAACCCCAAGACGGTGTACCAGCAGCTCACCGGGCTGTTCGGGGGCGGGCAGGAGACCGAGGCCGACTACCGCGTCAAGCGCGGGCAGAGCGCCATCGATCTCGTCAAGGACGACCTTCAGAGCTACCAGCGGCTCACCATGAGCAAATCCGACCAGCGCCGGATCAGCGACTGGCTCGATCTGCTCCGCAGCACGGAGCAGAACGTCGCGCCCACGGCGTGCAACGAGGCGACCGCGGCCACGGTCGGCGTCACGGCCGCCAAGGTCGACGCTGCGAGCTCGGGCGGCGGCTTCGGCGCGGGCCTGGGCACGTCGTTCACGGCCGGCGGGGACATGATGATGAACCTCATGGCGCTGAGCATGATCTGCGACATGAACCGGTCGATGATCCTCGTCTATCCAGGTTACGTGACCTTCGACTGGGATGGCATCCAGCACGACGCCGACCACCACGGCCTCTCGCACCGGAACGGCTCGTTCGCGGTGGGCGGGACCTGCAAGAACGGCGTGCTCGACATGATCGCGCAGATCGACGCCTGGTACGCGGCCAAGTACGTGCGGCTCGTCACCCTGCTCGACAGCATCGCGGAGGGGGATCGCACGCTGCTCGACAACACCGCCACGATGTGGCTCCCGGAGCTGGCCGACGGCAACGCCCACAACACGAACAACCTGCCGATCGTGATCGCGGGCAGCGCAGGGGGTTACCTCAAGCAGGGCCACGTGGTGAACGTGGACGGCGGGAAGCTCGGCACCGGCAACAGCGAGGCGGACTGCACGGGCGGCGACACCAGCGTCGGCTTCGGCACGGGCTCGAACACCGGCAGCGTCCCCATCAACAAGCTCTACGTGACGCTGATGAACGCCGTCGGGTGCACGGCGCCAGGCGGTGGGCCCGTCACGGAGTTTGGAAAGCTCGACAGCAGGGACGCTCAGGCCGGCATCACCAAGCCGGGCGAGCTCACCGAGCTCAAGGCCTGAAGCGGGGCGCATCTTCGTGCGCTACGGGCTCATCCGCGTCGTTCGGCTCGCTGCGGCGTACTTACGTACGCCTCACTCGCCTGCCTAGCGGCTGAGCCCGTATCCCACGAACCTGCACCCCGCTTCGAGCCGTTCAGGGCTCCCGGCCGGGCGCGAGACCCACCGCTGCGATGAGCTCGCCCAGGCCGGGATCCGTCGCGTTGTCGGCGCTGCGCGCTGACTCGAACGGCCGCTCCCCGCGGATCCACGCGTCGGCGAGCGAGTCCGGCCCGTTCAGGAGCAGGTGCATCGCCGCCGTCAGCTCCAGGGGGCGCATGTCGAGGCGAAAGAGCTCGGAGAGGCTGAGCTGCAGGCCGGCGCTGATGGCGTGGACGCCGCGAATGGGCTCCATGAACGAGCGGCCCCCCACGCCGCGCGCCAGGAACGCGGCGCGCGCCTCGGGGTCCCGCAGCCTGGCCGCGCACTCTCCCGCGTCGAGCGAGTTCATCCCTCGACAGGAGAGCGGTCGAACCTCGTAGATCGAGCACCGCCCCGACCGCAGGAAGGGGCAGGGGTGGTCCGGCGAAAACCGCTCTGCCGAGGGCAGGCTTCTCGTCCTGTCGTGGCACCCGGACACGTGCTGAGCCACGCGCGCGAGCTCCGCGTCGGACAGGGTCGACCTCAGGTGGTCGGCGATCGCGAGCGCCTCCGGCGGAGTGACCCCGACCGATTGATGGCAGCAGTGATCGCAACCCGCCCTGCACGCCACCGCGCCATCGGGCGCGCGCGCCAGCAGCCCCGCAGCGAGCCGCGACGTGGCCGCCATCGCGTCCCGCGCCAGCTCGACCGCGCCATCCACGCTCGGCTCCCCGCGCAGGGCGGAATAAGCCGTGTTCGCCGCGGCCGCCGCGATGTCGTTCTGCCACGCCTCCCGGAACACCGGGCTCCTGAGCGCCACGCGCTCATGCCCGCTCGCGGGGTCGCGAAGGACCGTGAGATGCACGCGGCCCGCGCCGTCCTTGCGAGCGTCTCGCCGGGCCTTCTTTCCTGACGCGGGGCGCGGCTTGCCTTTCCTCTGACTCATGGTGGCCGGTTCCTGGAGGGTGGTTGCCGCCCGAGCGCTCGAAGAAACCGTAGTTTATCACCCCGTCGAACCGTCCGCCAGCCCTCCTACGCGTTAACCAAGCTTCCCGCCGCGTTCTCCCACATCCTAACGTTCACGTTTACGTTTACGTTTACGTTGGTGCCCGACCGTTATGGACGACTCCCTGAGATGCCTCGCTGTTCGAGAATGGTCAGGTCCCGCAGAACGTGTATTGCACGCGCTCGTCCAGCTGCGGGGGCTCGCTCAGATGCGCGCTCTCCGGCTGATCGTCGTACGGTCGCTCGAGCACCCGCACCAGCGTCTCGAACGGCTCGAAGTCGTCACGCAGAACGGCCGCCTGGATGAGCGCCTCGATCCGGTGATTGCGCGGGATGAACGCCGGGTTGACGAGCCGCATCGCGCTCGCGCGCGCCTCGGACGTGGCCTCCTCCCGGGCGAGCCGCCGGCGCCACGACTCGGCCCAGTCGCGGAAGGCGCCGGGCTCCGCGAACAGGGCGGCCACCTGCGCGTCGGCCGCTGGATCGGCCGCTGACGCGCACAGCCGGCGAAAGAAGACCGTGTAATCGACGCCGTTCGACGCGAGCCGCTCCAGCAGATCCGCGGCGAGCGCGAGATCTCCCTCCTCCTCGCGCGCGAGCCCCAGCTTGGCCCGCAGGACGCGCGCGTGGGCCGCGACGAAGAGCGCGGAGAAGCGCTCCACGCGCTCGGTCGCCAGGCGGACGGCCTCCTCCTCGCCCTCGGCCAGGAGCGGCAGGAGCGCCTCGGCGAGCCGCGCCATGTTCCACTGCGCGATGCGCGGCTGGTTCCCGAAGGCGTAACGGCCGCCCCGATCGATCGAGCTGAACTTCTTCGCGGGATCATACTCGTCGAGGAACGCGCACGGCCCGTAATCGATGGTCTCCCCGGAGATCGACGTGTTGTCGGTGTTCATCACGCCGTGCACGAAGCCGACGCCGAGCCAGCGCGCGACCAGGGACGCCTGCGCGTCGACGACGCGCTCGAGCAGCGCCAGCGCGTCGTTGCCGCTGCCCATCGCCTCGGGGTAATGCCGGGAGAGCGCATACGAGGCGAGCGTGGCCAGCGCCTCGCGGTCGTCCCGCGCGGCGAAGAACTGGAACGTGCCCACGCGGATGTGGCTCGCGGCCACGCGCGTGAGCACCGCGCCGGGGAGCACCTCCTCGCGATAGACCGGCTCGCCCGTCGTGACCGCGGCGAGCGCGCGCGTCGTCGGCACGCCGAGCGCCGCCATGGCCTCGCTCACGACGTACTCGCGCAGCACCGGCCCGAGCGCCGCGCGCCCGTCTCCGCCCCGCGAGAACGGCGTCCGCCCCGCGCCCTTGAGCTGGAGATCGCGCCGCTTGCCGTCCCTGCCCACGACCTCGCCGAGCAGGATGGCCCGCCCGTCCCCGAGCTGGCTGACGAAGCTGCCGAACTGGTGCCCCGCGTACGCGAGCGCGATCGGCTCCGCGCCCTCGGCCAGCGCGTTGCCCGCGAGCACCTCCGCCCCCTCCGCCGAGGCGAGCTGCTCCGCGTCGAGCCCGAGCACCTCCGCGAGCGCGCGGTTCACCTTCACGACGCGCGGCGCGCGGACCCGTGCGGGGGAGACGCGCGCGTGGAAGCGGTCGGGAAGGCGGGCGTAGGTGTTGTCGAACGGGAGCTTCATCGGCGAACCTTACGCGCGGAGGTGCCGCCGCTCAAGCCGCCGGAAGAGCCCGCCGCCGGGCCACGCCACGGCGCCGCGGGAGCGAGGGACGCTGAGCCGTTCGCGCGAAGGCGAGCGAACAGGCTCCTCGCCCTGTCGTATTCCCTCGTCAGTTCCCGATGACGCGCAGGCGGAAAGAGTCCGTCTGGGTGAGATCGGCGAGCAGATCGAGGATGGTATAGCCGTCGACAAGCAGGTTGACGCTGAGCCCGTGAACGTCACACTTGTCGCTCCCGTTTGGCTCCCGTCCAGTGGCAAAGGCGACCCACCGCTCGGCATAATGGCGCATGGCGGCCGGATCAGCGGCGAGCTCGTTCATCAGCTCGATGGGTGACGTGATCGTCTTGACGTTGTCGGCGCCAAAGGTGACGTCAGCGGTCCCGTCGATGGCGCCGCCGAGCGGATCGATGGTCTGCACCTTGCCGACGGCGTCGTACCTCTCGAGCACGAAGCCCGGCGGGTTGATGTACGTGCCGTGGCATCCGGCGCACCCCGCCGGGGAGGTCATGGACTCGATGGCCTCACGCTCCGTGGAGAACGGGCCCGGAGGCCACGGCGTCTCGCTCGCGCTGGGCACGGGTGCCAGGTCGATCCCGAGCAGCCTGTTGGCGACGAACGCGCCCCGGAGGATCGGGTTCGTGGCGCCATAACGCGAGTAGGAGCTCAAGAACCCGACGCGGGTCAAGAACCCAGGCCGCTCGTTCGGATCGAGCTCCACCCGCGTCAGATCCGCGCCGTAATCCGCCGCATCGAGCCCATAGAGCGCAGCGGTGTCCTGATTGACGTAACCGACGTTGCTCAGGAAGAGGTCCTTGAACGACCCCCCCTCGAACGCCACCTCCTCGAAGAGGGCATCCATCTCTGCCATCATCGGAGCCACCACGTCCGGGGAGTAGTCGGGGAAGCGGGTCGTGTCGTGCTCGACCGCTCCCCAGCGCGACCCCGGGCGAATGTCCGCATAAGCACGATGGAACCGGGCCACGACCGGCGCCGTCTTTTCGCGGTCCTGGATCATCCGCTGCGCCTGCGTCAGGATCTGCTCCTTGGTGGCGAGCTGACCAGCGTCGGCCGCGGCGTCCAGGATGTCATCTGGAATGGAATCCCAGAGCAGGACCGAGAGCCTCGCCGCCACCTCGTGGCTGGAGAGCTTGATCGCGCTTCCTTCGGGCTCCTGCGCCAGCTCAGGGCGCATGATGAACGAGGGCGAAGCGAGGAAGGCAAAGAGAATGGCCTCGGCGATCTCTTCGGGCGTGCCCTGGGGCTCCACCGCGGTGAGCCGCAGGAAGCTCTGCACCTCTTCTTCGAGCAGAGGACGGCGGAAAGCCTTGCGACCAAAGGTGGTAATCGTCTCTTCCAGGCACCCGGACGCCGCCGGATCGCAGGCGAGGAACCTGGGCTTGTTCGGCCCGCCCATCACCTCGGCGGCGAGGTGCTCGGCGGCCGCGAGATAGCCGTTCCATGCGGGCTCTGTCATGTCCCCGTCGAAGTCGGGGACGAGGAGCGAAGACGGCGGGAGGTTGCCGGCGCTCTCCAGCATCGTCACGCCGAGCAGATCCCGCACCACCGCGTCGTACTGCCGGTTGAGCAGGCGCGGGATCTGGGACGTCGCCGGGATGCCGGGCACGCAGGAATCCCCCCCTCCGACGCCTGATCCCCCCCCGACGCCTGATCCCCCCCCGACGCCGGCGGTGGTGCCGCTGCTGCCGCCGCTCTGATCGTCGCGGTCGGTGCCCTTGCCCAGGATCGTGATCCCGCACCCAGGGGCGACGAGCGAGAGCGCCGCGAAGCAGCAGAGCGAGGATACGGCGCGCCAGAGCCTCATGACAAAGCCTCCCGGCGTACAATCCCCGGGGGGCTTCCCCGCGATCACAATTTCGTCGCGCACGTCGGCCCGGCGCCCGCTTCGATGCGGCCAGCGTGGGGCCTGCTCGGGCGCGCTTCGAGGGAGCGCCGCGTCACGCCGAGCGCCGCGCCCCGCCGCCGCCGCCCGGCGTCGTGGCGTATTCCCTCCTCAGTTTCCGCGGACGCGCAGACGGAACGAATCTGTCTGGGTAAGATCGGCGAGCAGGTCGAGAATGGTGTAACCGTCGGCAGACAGCTTGGCGTCGAGCTCATCGACGTCGCAGATGTCGTTCGGGTTCGGCTGCCGCCCGGTGGCGAAGGTGACCCACCGCTCCGCATAGTGGTGCTTGGCCGCCCGGGCAGCGGCGAGCTCGTTCATCAGCTCGATCGGTGTCTCGATCGTCTCGGCGACGTCCCTGCCGAAGTGGACGTCGGCGGTTCCATCGATGGGACCGCCGAGCGGATCGGTGGTCTGCACCTTGCCGACGGCGTCGTACCTCTCGAGCACGAAGCCCGGCGGATTGATGTAAGGGCCGTGGCACCCGGCGCACATCGCCGGGGAGGTCAGCGCCTCGACGCGCTGGCGTTGCGTGGTGGTTTCGCCCGGAGGGGGCAACGGCTCCACGGCAAGCGGGGGCACCAGGCTGATCCCGAGCAGCCTCGAGATGAACGCGCCCCGGAGGATCGGGCTCGTGGCGGCGTAGGACGAGTAGGAGCTCAAGAACCCGACGCGGGTCAAGAACCCCGGCCGCTCGGTCGGGTCGAGCTCCACCCGCGTCAGCTCCGCGCCGAAATTCGCTGGATCGAGCCCATAGAGCGCCGCGGTGTCCTCGTTGACGAAGGCGACGTTGCTCAGGAAGAGGTCCTCGAAGGACCCCCCTTCGAACGCCACCTCCTCGAAGAGGGCGTCCATCTCCGCCATCATGGGAGCGACCGCGTCCGGGGAAAACTCGGGGTACACGGTCGTGTCGTGATCGTGGACTCCCCAGTGCGAGCCCTGGCGAATCTCCGCATAATCACGATGGAAGGCGACCACGACCGGCGCCGTCTTCTCGCGGATCCGGATCATCCGCCGCGCCTGCGCCAGGATCTGCTCCCTGGTGGCGAGCTGGCCAGCGTCGGCCGCGGCGTTCAGGATGTCATCTGGAACGGAGTCCCAGAGCAGGAACGAGAGCCTCGCCGCCACTTCGTGGCTGGAGAGCTTGACGGCGCTTCCCTCTGGCTCCTCCGCCAGCTCGGGGCGCAGGATGAACGAGGGCGACGCGAGGAAGGTGAAGAGGATGGCCTCGGCGATCTCGTCGGGCGTGCCCTGGGGCTCCACCGCGGTGAGCCGCAGGAAGCTCTGCACCTCTTCTTCGAGCAGAGGACGACGGAAGGCCTTGCGACCGAAGTCGATGATCGTCTCTTCGAGGCACCCGGACGCCGCCGGATCGCAGCTGACGAACCTGGACCTGTTCGGCCCGGCGATCACCTCGGCGGCGATCTGCTCGGCGACCGCGAGATAGGCGTTCCATGCGACATCTGTCATGTCCCCCTCGAAGTCGGGGGCGAGCAGCGTCGACGGCGGGCCGTTGCCGGCGCTCGCCAGCGCCGTCACGCCGAGCAGATCGCGCACCGCCGCGTCGTATTCCCGGTTGAGAAGGCGCGGGATCTGGGACGTCACCGGGACGCCGGGGAAACAGGGATCCCCCCCGCCGCTGCCTGGGCCCTCCCCGACGCTGACCGTGGTGCCGTGGCCAACGCCGCCGCCGTCTCCACCACCACCGCCGGTGTCGTCACCCACGATCGTGATCTCGCACCCGGCGACGAGGAGCGAGAGCACCGAGAAGAAGCCGAGTGAAGGTACGGCTTTCAAAGGTCTCATGACAGAGCCTCCCGCCGTAGCAATCTCCGAGGCTCTCCCCCGGGATCCCAATTTCGTCGCGCGTCGCTCCCTGCGGCCGGTGATCAGAGCGATAGGCCGGCGCCGACGCGGAGCGTCCACGTGACCGCGGGCACCTCGTGGATGAGCTGCGCGGGGTGCTCGAACATGAACGATCGCCGCACCAGCGGAAATTCCGGTCCACCTTGCGCGTCGATCCGCACGAGGGCCCCGAGCGAGGCGGTCACGCGCGCGAGGAGCCCGAGGCTGGCCCAGGGGACGGTGCCCTCCTCCACGTCGGAGATCGCCTCGCCGACCAGCCCGGTGCCGTGAAGGAAGCCGCCCTCCGCGCCCACGCAGGGCCCGAGCGAGAGCCGGCGTGCCGGGCGGAAGAGGTCCGCGCAGGCGTCGACGCGGCCGATCCCGCGCACGAAGAGGGCGCCGCCCGGCCCGGCGTCGACCGCGCCGGTGGCGGCCACCTCGGCGGCGACGCGGAACGCCGCGCCGAGGCCCAGATCGGCGCGCAGCTCGACGAAGGGCCCCCCGCCGAGCAGCGCCTCGGGGGCGACCCCGGACGCCGCGCTTCCCTGGAGGCCGAGCGTCCACGGGCGCTCCACGGGCCGTCGCGGCCGCGGAGGGTGCGAGGCCCCCGCGACCGGCGACGGCGGGCGGATCGGCAAGGGGCGCGCGGCCGGCGCCGGTGGGGCCGGCGAGGCGGCGGGCGGCTGCGGCGAGCTCCCCGCGCCCGGCGCTGCGCCGCCGCCGGCCCCGGCGGATTGCGCGGCCCCGGCCGGCTGCGCAGGAGCGGCGGGCTCCGCGGCGGATGGCGGGGCCGCGACGGGATCCACGGCCGGCGCTGGCGCCCCGCCGGCATCCCGAGCCCCGCCAGCCTCCGGGGCCTCGGACGAGCGCGGCCCGACGGCCGGCGGTTGCGGATCGAGAGACGCGGTGGGGTCGACCCGGAGGGCCGTGATGAGCGCCAGGGCCGCGACGACCTCGCCGCACGTCGCGCCGTCGACCTCGCGGACGCGCGCGTCCTCGCCTTTGCCGAGCGTGATCCGGCCGCGGCTCCTGCCCGCGCTCGAGGTGATGCGCACGCGCACGTCGAGCGCCGCTTCGTCCGCCGCGGCGGCGCGGGCGAGGTCCGTGCGCGCGGTCACCTCGCGCAGGAACGCCCCGGCGCCGGGACAGCCGTCGTGCGCCTCGTACGCGATGCGCAGGCGCTGGACCTCCGCCCAGGCGTCACCCCCGGTCAGGGCGCCGGCGAGCACGACGACGGCTGCGAGCCAGCGCGGGTGGAGCACGGCACTCTCGAACGCACGCACGGCGCGGGAGGGTACACCGAGCCATCGTCCGCGGCGGCATTGCGGTCATCGCCGTGCGCTTCTCGGGCTCGATCCCGGGCCATTTGGCCCCTCCGCGCGGCCCAGAGCCGTGAGGGCGCTCGGCGCACCCCCATCGCCGGCGCGCCGCGGACGCGCCCCATCGCACATTGGCACACCTTGAAACGATTCAGGCCAACATGAGCCGATCACCGTGGCGCAAACGAGGCATCTATCGGCGGAATAATTGATGATTTCCCTGGCACCGCCCGTGCGAGAGCGCACGGCCCGTGGAGGTGTTCATGGCACAGTTTCAGCGTACAGCGCTCGCTCTCATCATCCCCGCCTCGTTGTCGATCGCCTGCTCCTCGTCGAGCGACGCGCCGCCGCGCGTCACCTGGCGCGACGCGACGACCGGCGAGGCCAGGGAGGCCGTGCAGCAAACCACGCTCGGAGGGCTCGGGATCGACGACGGCAACCTTCACGAAGGCGGCGGCGATCATCGCGTATGCCGAGGCCTTCAAGCAGCTCGTCGAGCTCGGCCCCGGAGAGCGCGCGAGCGCGCTCTCGGCCGCCCGGGAGACCGTCCTCGCCGCGAACACGACCGGCGCGGACGCCGATCTCCTCGAGATCGCGGCGACCCTTCAGAAGATGATCGACAACCAGCCATAGAGCGGTTTTCAGCTGAGCCCAGTACGAGCGTCGCAGAGCGGCGGTCACCCGCACAGGAGACGGGTCCAGATCGGCGTTTTCGGCGCGGAAGCGCACTCCAGTGCGCTGAGCACCGAAAACGTCGAGATGGGCCCGTATCCGAAGCGGGTGACCGCCGCTCTAACACGCGAGCCGCTTCACCCAGGCAAGGACGAAATCGCGGAACACCGCCACGTTCCGCGGCACGTGCCGCGCGCTCGGATAGACGAGGTACAGCGTCCCTGCGCGCTGCGACCACTCCGGCAGCACGTGGACGAGGCGCCCGCTCGCCAGGTCGGGCGCGGCGAGGACGCGCGGGAGCGGCCCGATACCGCCCCCCGCCCGGAGCACCGAGCGGATGAGCTGGAAATCGTCGGTCGCGATGCGCCCGGTCGCCATCGCGTCGCGCACCGCGCGGGGGCCGTCGACGGGCTGCTGGCTGCGCCGGCTGTTGGGGAGGAACACCACCCGCTCGTGGTCGACGAGCTCGTCGAACGCGCGGGGCAGGCCGCGGCGCGCGAGGTACGCCGGAGCAGCGAAGAGCTGCACGTAGGAGTCGAGCAGCTTGCGCACGACAAGCGAGGAGTCCGGGAGCTCGCCCGTCGCCCGGAGCGCCACGTCGAAGCCCTCGCGCAAGAGGTCCACCCGGCGCGTGGACATGTCGACCTCGAGCGACAGCAGCGGGTAACGCGCGCCGAACTCGACGAGCATCTCTCCGAGGAAAGACTCCCCACCATCCGGGGGAGCGCTCAGCCGTATCGTGCCCTGGGGCTGCCCTTGATAGGCGTCCAGCGCCTGCGCCGCGTCGCGGAGACCGGCGATGTGCGGCGCCACGTCGCCGAAGAAGCGACGGCCCGCCTCGGTCAGCGCCACGGCGCGCGGCGACCGCTGGAGGAGACGCACCTGGAGGCCGTCCTCGAGCCGCGTCACTGCGCGGCTCACCGTCGACTTCGGGACGCCGAGCTGCTCCGCCGCGGCGGTGAACGAGCCCAGCTCCGCCACCCTGGCGAACGCGGCGATCTCATCGAGCTGGGGCGCCCGGGCAGGGCGCGCTCGGGCTGCCGCGCGGGGGCTGGGCATGGTAGGACCTCACGAGGGGTAAACGGCGCCGATCGGGGGGCTCTCGCCAGGTTGCGCCAGCGCAACGTTGAGTTGAGCCGTTGCACGATAGCACCGGGCGTCGCGAGGGCGCATCAGGAAAGGCGTGGGCGCTCCGATCGGGAGAGCCCGCCACACCTCAGCGAGGCTCACCATGAACAACGTCAAGCGTTTCGCCCCCACCGCCGCCCGCATCCTGCAAGGGCTCGTGTTCTTCGTGTTCGGGCTCAACGGCTTCTTGCAGTTCCTGCCGCAGCCCCCGGCTCCGGAGGCCGCGGCCAGCTTCGCGGGCGCGCTCGCGGCGACGGGGTACATGTTCCCGCTCATCAAGGGGACCGAGGTCGTCGCTGGCGCGCTGTTGCTCTCGAACCGCTACGTGCCCCTCGCGCTCGCGCTCCTCGCGCCCATCATCGTGAACATCGTCGCCTTCCACACCTTCCTCGCGCCGGGGAACCCGGTGTCCTGGCTCATCCTCGCCATCGAGCTCTACCTCGCCTTCGCGTACCGCGCCGCGTTCCGCCCGATGCTCGCCGCGCGCGTCGACGCGAGCGCCGGCGCGGAGCAGAGCAAGCTCCGGCCTGTCGAGAGCGCGGCTTGAGCCGCCCGTTCGCGCTGACCCAAGGAATCCCCTTATTTTGCAGCCATTTTCAGCGGAGAAATTGAACAGGGAGGCTCGGAGACAGGGAGTATTTTGAAATTTCCCTCCCCGCCTCCCCGTCTCCCTGTGAAGTTTCCGAAGAATTCGAGGGGATGCTTCAGCGCGCTGACCCGATCGGCGGCCGTCGCCGTCAGCGCTGATACAGGATGCGGCCGCCGGTCTTCGCCAGGGCGTACCGGAAGCCACGCGCCAGGTCGACGTGCGTGACCATCGCGCCGACGTCCAGGCCCTGGGCGACCATCATCTGCGCCGCCCCCGCGGTCACGCCGACGAGCACCGCCTCCGCGCCGAGCAGCGCCGCCGCCTGCGCCGCCCGGACGAGCTGGTTCGCCGCCGTGGCGTCGACCACCGCCATCCCCGTCACGTCGATCAGCACCACCTGCGCGTCGTGCTCGTGGATCTCCTTCAGCAGCGATTCGATGAAGCGGCTCGAGCGCTGGGCATCCATCGTGCCCACCACGGGCATGACCAGGATTCCATCGGCGATCGGCACCACGGGGCTCGACAGCTCATGGATCGTCCGGAGCATCGACTCCTGGAGCTGGTTCGACCGCTCCAGCTCGATGGTCCGCTCGGAGATCCGGCTGAACAGCCGGGCGTTCTCGATGGCCACGGCCGCGGTGCCGGCCACGCGCTCGAGGAACGGCACGTCGTCGCTCCCGCAGGCGTCCTCACGCTCGCTGCTCAGGACGAGGACGCCGACCACGCTGCCCCGCGCCCGCAGCGGCACCCCGACGAGCGTCCGCGCGCCGGCGTGCCCGCGGAGGAGCGAGGCGCCCTCGCGCCCGCCGTGCCCGGCCGGATCGATCACGAGCGGGCGGCCGGCGTCGAGCACCCGGCCGACCAGCGAGCGCGGCGAGAAGGACACGCGCTCCTCGACGACGGGCTCCCTGCGCGCCGCCACGCCGATCAACAGCACCTCGATCGGCCGGCCGGCGGCGTTGCCCTCGACGCGCCGGCTCGCGACGCGGCGGGCCGCGTCGAGCGCGAGGTGATCGCTGAGCGTCTTGGACCACGGCGTGTGCTCGAGGGTGACGCAATCGACGCCGGTGTGGATGATGCGCGAGGCCGGCAGCTCCGCGAGCGTCGGCTCGACGCCCCGGGTGATCATCCGGTGGACGATCTCGGCGGCGCGATACCCCATGTCGTACTCGCGCTGCACGATCGTCGCGTGGATCGCGCCCCGGCGGAGCAGCGCGACCGTCGCGGAGAAGAGATCGAACGCGACGATCTTGAGCTCTCCGCCCCTGCCGATCTCCCTCGCGGCGCGGCCCCATGCCGGCCCGCCTCCGACCGCCACCCCGAAGGCACCGGCGATGTCCGGCCGCCGCTGGAGGGCCGCCCGCGCGAGCTCCGTCCCGAGCTCCTGATCGTGCTCGCTGTCCTCGTGGGGGGGCAGCACGGTGAACTCGGCCCCTTCCATCGCCGCGCAAAACCCCTCGATGCGCTCGCGCGTGTTGATCGCGTCCTTCGTGGGCCGCTGCGGCGCCACGACCCCGCCGCTCGGCAGCAGCCGCCGCATCACCTCGCCCGCCAGCCTGCCCGCCGCCACGTTGTCCGTGCCGATATAAAGCGGGGCCCGGCTGCCCGGCACCGGCGGCGTGTCGACGACGATCACCGGGATCCCCGCCTCCGCCGCGCGCCGGAACCCCTCCTCCGCCTCCTCGGGGGCGCCCGGCGCGATGATGATGCCGTCCACACCCCGCCGGATGCCGTCCTCGAGGATCTCGCGCTGGCCCCCCGGGCCGCCGGGGGGCCCGAGGCGGAAATCCACGGAGATGCCGAGGCCGCGCGCGGCGTCGACCGCGCCGTCGCGCAGGGTGTGGAAGTACGTCATGGGGGCCGACCGCCCGGCCCGGAACACGCGGGCGTCCAGCTCGCCCGAAGCGGCCACGGCGCCCTCTCCGCCGCCGGCGTCCTCGACGAGCCACAGCTCCACCGAGGCCCATTGCTGGTCGATCTGCACGCTCTTGATGCCGTGAGCGAGCGTGTCCAGCAGGTGGTCTGGCTCCACCGTGGTGCCCACCGCGTTCAGCACCTGCTCGAGCAGGCGAATCTCCTGTGCCAATCTCGCCTTCTCGTCATAGAGCCTGTGCCGCTCCAGCGCGGCCCCGGCGGCGTCCAGGAACACCTCGAGCATCACGCGGCGCTCGCCCTGCGGAGGCTCGAGGGTCGCCTGCTCCAGCGCGAGGTAGCCCGCCGGCGCTCCCCGGACGACGACGGGCGCGACAAGCACGCCCGCGCCGGCGGGCACCGCGCCCTCTGCCGCGATCGCGAGAGGCAGGTGCGCTTCATACCACGCATGTGCACTGACAACGCACATCCCGCTCGCCGCCTCGGGCGCCGCGCGCGGGCCGCCTCCGGTGGCGAGGCCCGCGTCGGTCGGGAGATTCACCCCTTGCCGAGCGAACGCGTCGAACCCTTCGAGCGCCCTGTAAACGAGGCGGTTCCCTTCGCAGAGGAGCAGGCTGCCGCGCGGCGCCCGCGGCGCGATCGCCATGGCCCGTCGCACGATCTGCTGCAATGTCGCGAAGAGATCCACCCCATGGCGCATACGGGTCCCGCTCGATCCGCCGTCACGACGCGCGACGCGATGGCCCAGAAGGCGCGATGAACCACAGTTCTGTCAAGGTCGATTTGCCCATCTCCTCAGGTGTGTGGGCCGGCTCGCGGCCCGCCATCGACGGCCGAGGTCGCCGGGGAGGTGACGAGTCGTCCGAGCGGCGCGCGCTACTCGCAGGGCAGGATGCGCAGCACCTGGATCGTTGTGTTCGAGCTGCCGGGCGCGGCGAAGGCCACGCTCCCGTCGGGAAACGCGACGAAGTCCTGGTAACGATTGCCGAGCACGTCGACCTCCAGCGGCTCGCCCTCGGCCTCGCCGGTGGCGCGATCGCGCGTCTGGAGGAACAGCGCGCGCGCCGCGTCGTTGCGGGCGATATCGCCGGCCCTCGTCGTGGTCTCCCAGGCCGCGAGCATGCGGGAGCGGCCGTAGGCGGCCAGGTGCGGAGCGCGGTGGTTCATGCCCGCGTCGCTGGCGATCGTGAGGTCCTTGTCCGCGGCGCCGTCGGTGAAGTGGAGCAGCCGGACGTCCGCGAGCCCGTTCGCGCCCGCCGGCTGGCCCGAGCGGATATTGCTCGCCGTGAGCCAGTAGCCGCCGCCGGCCGCCGTGACGAGGTTCCCAAGGTTCGAGTAGGCGAGATCGACCGGATAGATGGTCTTGTAATTCGGCGCGAGCGCGATGCGGTTGTTGTTGTCGGTCTTGCACACCGTCACGAACTTCCGGGCGCTGTCGTCCCAGAGGACGCGCTCGTAACCGCTGTGGCTGCAGCCCCAGTCGAAGCCGTCCCTCTGCAGCGCGCCGTTCGCGTCGACGACCTTCATGCGATCGCCCTGGTGGATGTTGATGCACCCGCCTTGCGAGACGCTGATCGCGGCGCCGAAATAGCCCGCATAGCGCGAGCCGTCGAAGGCGATGCGGCCGTGGTGCGCGTACCACCAGATCATGTACACCTCGGGCCCGGTGGGGCCGGTCGAGTAAGGCGGCAGCGCGGCGCTCGAGCTCGTGAGCTTCGTCGCCCAGGTCGCGCGCTCGCCGTCGAAGCGGACCATGTACATGTCGTGACAGGCGACCGGAGGGGACGGCGGCGTACCGCACAGGTTCGAGGGCGTGCCGCAATTCAGCGTTCCGCCGCCCTCCGCATCGCGGGTGAGCAGCAGCACGCCGCCGTCGTCGTCGGCGTAGAGGTCGGCGAAGTCGTTCGCCGGCAAGCCGAACGAGCGCCCCACGGCCTTGTCATCGGCGTCGAGCTGGAGGACGTGGACCTGTCCGTCGTCGCTCATCCATGCCAGGCGCGACCCGCCGGACGGTATCGGCGAGATGACGAGCGGCTTCAGCGCGGCCTCATCCTCGTTGTTGATCACGCGGCCCCCGACGTCGACCTGGGTGATGCGAATGCGGTCCCGGGTGACGCCGCACGCGCCTGGGCCCGGATCCCCGCCCGCACCTCCGCCGCTCGCGCTCGACGCTCCTCCGCCGCTCGCGCTCGACGCTCCTCCCCCGCTCCCGCTCGATGCCCCGCCGCCGCTCCCGCTCGACGCCCCGCCGCCGCTCCCGCTCGACGCTCCTCCCCCGCTCCCGCTCGTCGCTCCTCCCCCGCTCGCGCTCGACGCTCCTCCCCCGCTGCTCGACACCTCACCGCCCGACTCGCCAGCGCAGCCCGGGGGCAAGGTGATAAGAACCAAAGGCCAGATGACTCGCATGGTTCGTCTCGACATCTCGTCACGCTACCGCGCGAGCCGGCCTCTCATGGGGCAGAATCTCCGCTCGGCGCCTGAGGAACGCGCCGTGGCGCTCTGCGTCCTGTGCGGAGATCTCGCCGGCCAGGACACCACGCCAGCACCCTGGACCAGAACAGCCATCGATGGCGGACATCCCCTCACCCACCGCCGCGCGAGCAGTCCCCGGCTCCCCCCGCAGGCCCCCGGTGAGGGGGCCGGCGGCTCGGCGAGGCCTCCTGCGCCACCCGAGGCGCCCCTGGGCGACGCGCTTGCGGCGCCGACCGTCGCTCGCGATCCGCCGCGATGGCCGCAGTCTCGCCCGCTCCAGACCACCGACCGCCCCCCGTCACGCGGGTCCTGACGAGCGTTGACACGCACACGCTGACCTGGTAGGTGAGCGAAGCGTCCGTGCGAACGCGGCTGGCGGCAAACGATGCGGGCGAGTCCTTGCCTCGCGAAGCGACGGACGCGCAGGGCTTGGCCCCTCTCGGGCGCCACCCACGTGGAAGTTCCGCCGCCGGGCGCTTGAATGCCATGTCGCTGTAAGATACCGCCGCCGTGGACCGGCTCGCTCAACACGGCCGGCATCGCAGGGGGCGGCAGCACGAGCGCCTTGACGGATCCAGCGAGGGCAGCGAAGCCAACCTCGGTATGGTCTCGCGGCTCGTCCGTGCGGGGAGGTTGACGCGGCACAGCTAGCCAGAGTCAACGGTGCGAGGCGCCGGAGGCCCACCCTAGCCTCCGACCCGGCACCATGTTATTGCTAGCCCGCCGATTCCGCCACGCGCGCAATTGATGCGCGCCGGTGGTTCACCTGACTTGAGGAGCGCTGGAGCCACAACAAACGCAACATGCCTGGAAGCCCAGCGCGGGCGTGGAGATACCGCCTCCACCCTGGCCTGGAGACCAGAGCCCTGGGGCTTACCCCGCGGACACCGTTGTCGAAAGCGCCCTCTGAACTAAGGCACACGCAAACCACGAGCTGGAGATCCGTTTATGACCGTTGTCACTGGAGACAGAGAGTACTTCCCGGGTGTTGGCAAGATCCCTTACGAGGGGCCTGAGTCCGACAACCCCCTCGCCTTCAAGTGGTACGACGCCAACCGCGTCGTCGCCGGCAAGGCCATGAAGGATCACTTCAAGTTTGCCGTGTGTTACTGGCACACGTTCTGCGGGCGCGGGCACGATCCGTTCGGCCCGGGGACGATCAACTTCCCCTGGGACGAGGGCAAGGACGCGCTGGCCCGTGCTCGCATGAAGATGGACGCGAACTTCGAGTTCATCACCAAGCTGGGCGCGACGCACTACTGTTTCCACGACATCGACCTCGTGGAGGAGGGCGAGAACCGCGCCGAGACGTCGCGTCGCCTCCAGAGCATCGTCGAGTACGCCAAGCAGAAGCAGGCGCAGTCGGGCGTCAAGCTGCTGTGGGGCACGGCGAACCTGTTCTCCAACCCGCGTTACATGAACGGCGCCTCCACGAACCCGGATTTCTCCGTGCTGGCCTACGCCGGCGCCCAGCTCAAGGACGCCCTCGACGCGACCATCGCGTTGAACGGTGAGAACTACGTGTTCTGGGGCGGCCGCGAAGGGTACATGAGCCTGCTGAACACGGACATGAAGCGCGAGAAGGCGCACTTCGCTCGCTTCTTGACCATCGCACGCGACTACGCGCGCTCGCGCGGCTTCAAGGGCGTCTTCTTCATCGAGCCCAAGCCCATGGAGCCCTCCAAGCACCAGTACGACTTCGACGCCGAGACCGTGATCGGGTTCCTGCGCCAGCACGGCCTGGACAAGGACTTCAAGCTCAACCTCGAGACGAACCACGCGACGCTCGCCGGCCACACCATGGACCACGAGATGCAGGTGGCCGCGGACAACGGCATGCTCGGCAGCATCGACGCCAACCGGGGCGACTATCAGAACGCGTGGGACACCGATCAGTTCCCCTACAACATCAACGAGACGGTCGAGATGATGCTCATCCTGCTCCGCAGCGGTGGGTTCCAGGGCGGCGGCGTCAACTTCGACGCCAAGCGCCGCCGCAACTCGAGCGATCTCATCGACACCTTCCACGGGCACATCGGCGGCATGGATGTGTTCGCCCGCTCGCTCCTCATCGCCGACGACCTGATCCGCAAGTCGCCGCTCGAGGCGATGCGCAAGGCGCGTTATGCGTCCTTCGACGGCGGCAAGGGCGCCGATTTCGAGCAGGGCAAGCTGACGCTGGAGCAGCTGGCCGAGATCGGCAACGCTGGCGGTGAGGTCAAGCTCACGAGCGGTCAGCAGGAGCTGTACGAAAACATCATCAATCGCTGGATCCGATAAGCCGAGCGATCGAGGGAACGACAGCCGGGCGCCGTTGCGCGCCCGGCTGTTTTTCTTTCCGAAGAGAGGTAGCTCTCCTGCGGATGATCCACTCCGCGACGGCGACGTTGATCACCCAGCCGGCGCCCATCAGGAGCGCTCTGACGCCCTCGCCCGGCACGCCGACGAGCAGCACCCACGGCATGTGGGTCAGCACCTGAGTCCCCGCGCCCAGGCCGATCGCGTAGCCGCGCAGCATGAAGGCGCCGTGACGGACGAAGTCGCGCCGCGAGATGGCGACAAGGCCGAGCACGAGCGACATGAACATGGCAGAGCCGAACAGCACCCGGAGAACGGCGAGGGCGTCGCCGTCCCCCTTGGGGAGCTCGTAAGACGCCTGCATCCACAGACCCGAGGCGGCAGCGACGAGCCCTGACGGGGCCACGGCCCACCCCGCCGCGCGATGCCAGCGAGGCTTCCGGCGGCGAAAGCCCGAGGAGAACTGGAACGCACCCAGGATCGAGAATACGCTGACGCTGAAGATGTGCAGCACGATGGGCACGGGCGCAGCGAAGAAGCGGGCGTTGTCCGGGGTGACCTTGGCGCCGACGCTCAGCTCGGCCAGGCGGAAGGCGCCGGCCACCACGGGGACCGCGCTGAGGCCGAGCAGAAGCGCGGGTACGAGCCAGTCTCGCTTCGCCGAGGGGGTCGTGGTGCTCTCGTTCGTCATGCCGCCAAGCTAGGGACGGCCCTGGTTGCGTCGCAATTGGCGCAAAAGTCGGATCTGGGTCGGCCGATTGCCCGATGGGGCGATCGTACTTTCGGCCAGGTGCACCGCCACCTGGCCCCGGGCCGACGGGTCAGTCGCGGACGCGACCGGTCTCGTAGGCCCAGATGGCGATCTCGACCCGGTTGCGCGCGCCGAGCTTGGTCATGAGGCTGGCGATGTGGGCCTTGACGGTGCTCAGGCTGATGTGGAGCTCGTCGGCGATCTCGGCGTTGGTTCGACCGCGGGCCACGATGAGGAGGACCTCCTCCTCGCGGGCGGTGAGGGCCTCCGCGGGCTGCGCTCGTGGCAGCTGGGGGCGAGAGGCGGCGAACGAGGAGAGCAGGCGGGCGGTGACACGTGGCGCGATCAAGGCGTCGCCGCTCGCGGCGGCGCGGATGGCCTGCGCGAGCAGCTCGGGACCGGCGTCCTTCAGCAAGAAGCCGCGGGCGCCGGCCTTGAGGGCGCCAACCACGTAGTCGTCATGATCGAAGGTGGTGATCACCACGACCGCCAGGGGACGGTCGACGGCCGGGCCGGCGAGCCGTCGGGTAGCTTCGATGCCGTCGATTCCGGGCATGCGGATGTCGAACAGGCACACGTCGGGACGGAGGGCGAGCGCCAGCTCCACGGCCTTGTGTCCGTCGCCGGCGACGCCCACGACCTCGATGTCAGGCTGGGCGTCGAGGATGATGCTGAGCCCGGTGCGGACGATCTCTTGATCGTCGGCGACGATGACGCGAATGCTCATGTTGTCCGTCCATTCCGAGGCAGCACGGCCGTCACCGTCCAGCCGCGCCGTGGGCCCGGGCCCGCATGGCACGTACCGCCGAGCAGCGTCGCTCGTTCGATCATGCCGACCAACCCGTATCCCGCCGACGTGGAATGGCCAGCGTGGGTCCCCTGGCCGTCGTCGGTGACCCGCAAACGTACGGACGTGTCGTCGGCCGTGACCTCCACGTCGATCCGGGTCGCGTGGCGAGCGTGTCGGCGAGCGTTGGTGATCGCCTCCTGCGCGAGGCGAAAGATCGCGGCGGAGACCGACGATGGCAAGTCATCGAAGCTCCCGGTCAACTTCACCTCGACGGAAGCCCCTGTGGCGGATGGGCCTGCGAGCTGTCCGAGGTCGGCGACCCGCGGGCTCGGCGCGAGCTCGGCCGACTCGCCGCGGCGCAGGAGCCGGACCATCGTGCGCATCTCGCCGAGGGCGCGAGACGCCTCGTCCGCGATCACGCGGAGCGCGTCGACGGGAGCCTCGGGGCGAGCCGACGCGGCGACCAGGCCAGCCTGCGCGCGGATCGCGATCGCCGATACATGGTGGGCGACGGTGTCGTGCAGGTCGCGGGCGATCCGCTCTCGCTCGGCCAGCTTGGCTTCATCGAGCTCTCGCAGGCGCACGCCATCCCGGTAGCGCACCGCCGCGCCGAGCGCCATCGTGGAGAGCAGGACGGCGTAGCCCCCGATGACATCGCCGGTCCTGGCATGAGAACGGATCATGTCGACCGCCGCCGAGGTCACCATGATCGGCAGCCCGATCATCGCTTCACGCCCCGTACCCCACCGGAACAACGAATAGGGCAGCAGCACCATGTAGACCATCGCGTAGAGCCCTGGCGATGCGCTGCCGGTCGCCATCACGGCGAGCTGTATCGCGATGAGGAGGCCGAACGCGATCACGACCATCCGCAGCGGCCTGGTCCTCCGCCAGAGCAGCGTCGGCAAGAGCCCGATGCAAAGGACCAGCGAAGCGATCCGCCACGGCAGGTCGCGCCGGATCGCGACCTCGATCGAGCCGAGCGCGGCGAACGCGGCCAGGAGCACCCAATCCATCCGGACGCGTCGAGGGGGGTGCGGTGCTCGTGGCTCGGACCACACGGATCGAAAGAACGCGCGCACCTGCCTCATGAGAAGCGCCGGATTGACTCCACACCCATCGCTCGAGCGAACCAGCACGACGACCTGGCGTGCTGGTCGCAGCATAGACCGGATGGACGCCGTGCACGAGGCCTCGATGGGGGCGCTCTCGCGATGGTCCGCTGCGCCGCGCGGATCGACGCCCCGAAGCTGCCGGCAGGGAGCCCCCCCTGTCCGATGGCTCACGTCCTCGACTCGGCCACGGACCGGCGCTCGTTACAAGCAGAGCCCCTGTCCGCAGACGAGCCTGCATTCACAGCCGGTCTCCTGGACGCCTCCGGAGATGTTCATGCTGGTGGTGCCGGCCGCGCGCAGGTTGGCTTCGATCCTCTCGAGGGCGCATGCCTGGAGCTTGAAGTTGTCGGTGATCTGTACGTCCTCGCCCACGCTGCGCAAGGCATCGAGCCGCAGCGCCGCGAGCTCCGTGTTTCGATGGATCCAGAACCGCTCGTCGACGGTCTCGAGCTTGCGAAAGTCGGCTTCCAGCAGCTCGAACGCCAGATAGATCCACAACGTACCGCGGACACGCACCAGGTTCGGCATGCGGATCGCCTTGATCTGCGCCGCGACCAGCTCCCCGCTCGAGGCACCGCCCTCGGCCTGGATACCGCCGACTTCGAGCAAGCTGGGCAAGTCGAGCGTTCCGGCGAAGTCGGGGCTGACCGAGATCGTGCCGTTGATCGTGGAGTAAGCGCGCGCTGCGAGGGCGTCCGCGTCCGACGCGATGAGCAGATCGCCTTGATGGACGCTGCCTTCGAGCGCCGCCGGGCCGCTCTCGCAATCTCCAGCGCCGCCCTCTCCGGCCGCTCCTGCGCCCCCAGCAGAGGCGCCCGACGTTGCGCCAGGGTCCGTGTCTCCGCCCGAGCCGCCCTCCCCCGCCCCGCCGCCGTCGCTGCCCCCGCCCAGACCTCCCGACGGACCGTGAGAGGTCCCGCTCGTTGCGCCGCCCGAGCCCCCCGTGACCGTGTCGCCCGTGCTGGCGCTGTTCCCATCGCCCGAACCGCACGCGACGAGCAACGACACCGCGGCCATCGACGTCAGCCGGTCGAGCCACGATCGAGCCGACCGTCGGATTCTTGCGCCTTCTCCGGCAGTTTCGGCAACTGAATTCACACCGTTCATGAGAGAGGAGGAAATCGAAACGTTCCAGGAGCGTCAAGCCCGCAACGGCGCTCGAGGCGACGGCGACCTGCAACGATCTCTACTATCTCCGTCCGCGCCGGAATGCCGCCGTCGCGCGTCCAGAACAAGCGGCGGCATCGAGCCGCGCGAGCCGTCGCGAGCCTGGGAGCGCGACGGCGCCGCGTCACCCGCCGTCGTACGGACCCAGGATCACCGGTCCGGGAGCGAGCACTTGCGGTCCGTCCATCCACCAGACCGCCGCCTGGTTCGTTCCGACGGCGTACCAGAGGACGTCCGCCATGCTGTCGAAGTTCACGTCGGTGCCGGGGCGCAATTCCCAGCCGCGGCCGAGCGGCCCCGGGATCACCGGTCCCGGCGACAGCAGCTGCGCTCCGGCCATCAGCCACACGGCCATCAGGCCCTGCTCGGGGCTGCTCCAGAGCACGTCCCCCATGCCGTCGAAGTTGAAGTCCGACGACGTGACGATCTTGAAGCCGCGGCCGAGCGGCCCCGGGATCACCGGCCCCGGCGCCAGCAGCTCGGCTCCGTCCATCAGCCAGATCGCCATCAGGTTCTTCTGGATGTTGTTCCAGAACACGTCCCCCATGTTGTCGTAGTTCACGTCCTGCGCGGTGGGCGCCGTCCATCCCTCGCCGGGCGGCCCCGGGAGCACCGGCCCCGGTGCCAGCAGCTGCCCTCCATCCATCAGCCAGACCGTCATCAGGTTCTGTCGCTCGTTGTTCCAGAGCAGATCCGACATCCCATCGATGTTGAAATCGGTCGCCGAGGTGACCGTCCATCCCTCGCCGGGTGGCCCCGGGAGCACCGGCCCCGGCGCGAGCAGCTGGCTTCCGTTCATCAGCCATATCGTCATCAGGTGCCGGTCTGCGTTGAGCCAGACCACGTCCGCCATGCCGTCGCGGTTGAAGTCGCCCGCATTGGCCACCTCCCAGCCCTGGCCGATGGGTCCCGGGATGAGCGGCCCCGGCGCCAGGAGCCGGTTCCCCTCCATGAGCCAGATCGCGATCAGGTTCTGCTCCTTGCTGCTCCAGAGTATGTCCCCCATGCCGTCGGCATCGAAGTCGTTCAGGCGGACTGCCTCCCACCGGGTGCGGCCCAGCCTCGGTGTCGCGACCCCCAGCGGTGACGCCGCGGGCTCGTCCGCCCCACGTTCCTCGCGCAGGTCGACGCCCGGCGAACAGGCGGCCATGGTGTGAATCGCGGCGACCACGCGCAGCGCCGCCCCTGTAGCCGCAGACCGTCTCATACGCGCCCTCTCTTGCGCCTCAGGCGCGGGTACAGATGCCGGCCGGGCATTTCCTGTCCGGCATCCCGCCTCGTGGGCGCGCCGTGCACGCGCGCCCGTGGAGCGGCAAGCGCCAGTCCAGCGGCGACCAGCGAGCCCGGGCCAGCGTGTGACGGGCACGTTGTGACGATATTTTTCTCTATCTCGCAGGAGCACTCCAACCTTCGAAGAGAGGCGCGCGGCCGCTGCGAGCAAGACGGCCTTGACGTGCCAACGTGGGAGATGTAGCCGAGGACATGGCTGACCATGGCGTGATATCCATCCTCTCTGTGCGTCGCTCCCTCGCTGCCTGTCTGCCGTTGCTCGCGCTCATCGCCTGCGGCGGAGACGGCGCCAACTCGCCGCCTACGCCGGAAACGAGCGGCAGCGGCGGCACGGGCACGACGTCGACAGCCGAGAGCGTCGGCACGACGAGCAGCAGCGGAGCCGGTGATTCGCCGGCCGGTGGGACCGGCGGGGGAGGAACGTCCGCTGGAGGCGGGGGCGACAGCGCGACCGGCGCGACCAGCGGGACAGGGGGAGGTGGGAATTCCACAGCTTGCACGCGCGAGCTCCTGAAGAGCACGATCGACGCCTATTTCGAAGCGCTCGCGGCGCACGATCCGTCGACGTTGCCCCTCGCCGACAACGTAAAATTCACCGAGAACGGCGAAGCCCTTGCGCTCGGTCAAGAAGGGCTCTGGAGGACCGCCGGAGCGCTCAAATACGCTCACAGCGCGCTCGACACCGAGACCTGCAGCTCTGCGAGCCAGGCCGTGGTGCCGGACGGCAGCATGGACATCCCGCTCGCCCTTCGCCTCAAGCTCCAGGGTCAGGAGATCACCGAGATCGAGACCATCGCCGTGCGGCCAGGGGACTACAAGGTCTCCGGGCAAAATTTTGCCTCGAACACCGGCGCCATCATCGCGAGCGGGGATACCGTCAAGTGGGAGGAGCCCGTTCCGGAGAACGAGCGCAACTCGCGGGACGAGCTCGAGGGCTGGATGGAAAAGTACTTCTGGATGTTCCCGGGCGGCGTCTGCAACACGGTCAGCAACTGCAAGCGCATCGAGAACGGCGGCGGGTCGTTCACCTGCAGCGCCGGCGCGAGCTGCAATCCTGGCCAGCCGGGCTCGGGGTCACCCGCGCTTCCCCCTCGTCTCATCTTCGCCGACGTCGAGAGGGGAATCGGGGTCGGGTTTACCATGTTCATGGGGAACACCGACATGCACATGTTCAAGATGCGCGGCGGCCAGGTGTACGGCGTGAGCGCGATCCTGGGCGCGGCAAGCAGCTCCGGCTGGGAGTGAACGAGCTGGGTCTCCGCTTTTCTCCGCCCGTCTGCTGACCGGACCGGGCGCCCGCATAGGCGTCAAAGCCTCGCGCCGCCTTCTTCTACATCCGAACGTTTACGTTGGTGACCGATGGTGGGGAGGGGGCCGGGCGTGGTCTCGAGGGCATCGAGGATGCGGCTCGCGCTCCAGACCCAGGCGGTCAGCGCGCCACTCTCCGCGTTCCCATGGAACTTGGAGGCTCGGGCGTCTGATCGTCTGCTCGTCACCGGCGAGCGAGCCGGGCCTGGACGGCGAATGACCGCCGCCCGGGGATCACGCCGAATGGGGGGCAAGGCCAGAATGGCGCTCATGCCCCCCAAGGGCATCACTACTGCAGCACTGTATCCATATCCCAGTCAATCCACATGCTTTTCCATTCGCTGACCGGCTGCTGAACGCCATTGTCCAGGATGTTCATCACGTCCGTGTTTGCGCTGGTGTTGCCCTCGAACGCTCGCTTGAACATTTCGCCTGCAAGGGCGGTCTGAGAGCTCGAGGCGCCGCAGTGGTTTGCGCTGTACATCGTAAAACCCATGCGCTCCGGAACGCCGAGCGCTTTCCACACCGGCTTTGCCGCCCATGCGGAGAGCGCTTCGCAGGTCCCACCCAGGTGACACCATGAGTCCCTGCCATTGGCATTCGTGAAGTGCACCAGGTGCCGTGGAGCGATGGTCGCCAGGAGCATATGCGTATCGAAGGGGAGGTTGTATACCTTCGAGGGGTCGTTCCGGAGCCAGCGGGCCGCGCTGGTCACCCAGGGTCCGCAGATACCGCTGTCCTCGAGGTTGTCGATGCTCTGAGGCTTGGCATCCTTGCACTGCCAGACAGAACCACCTTCACCGTGCCTGAACCACTCTGCCTGGCGCAAGTTGGCTACACCACCACCGCCCGACTCCACGATGACAACCACCGGTGCACGACTGAAGACACCCGCCAGGTAAGCACCTTTTCCACATCCGGAGCACCCCGACACCATCACCTTCGTGGGATCGTGTCCGCTGCCCGGGTTCTGCTCCAACACATCCATCACCCGGTCAATCATCCACCCGTTGGCGACGTTGGTGTTGACCTCGGACAAGCCGAAAAGATTTCTTATCTTGCCTTCAAAGCCGCTTCCGAACGACAGCGTCTTGCTGCCTGACGGGAAGATCCCACCCGACAACTTGAGAGCGATCACGCTGCCGGATCCGCTGATGCTCGCCGAGAAGGTCTCTGATTTTCCACCCACCTTGGCGGTGATTGAAACCGTACCTCCGGACACGGTTCCGGTCACCTCATCCGGCTCGGCGGGGACCGGACCGTAAAGGTACTTGGCTGCCATGGCCAGGATTTCCTTGCGGCGGCACTCCCACTGCTCCTTGGTCGTGACCTTCGTTCCGTTGAAGAACGTGAACGGATCCGGGAGCTTCTCGTTTACCTCGGTCAGACCGCTCGGCTCAGGCAAAGTGGGCAGGACACACGTGAATTCGCCGCCGCCAGTCCCGGTGGTCGCGCTTGCCTCGCCAGTCCCGCTGGTCGTGCTGGCCCCGCCAGTCGGGGAGCCGCCCGTGCCGGCTCCGCTCGTCGCAGCACCGCCGCCCGTACCGGCACCTCCGCTGGTCGAGGAAGCACCGCTGGTCGCGGGGCCTGCACCCGAGGTGACTCCCCCGCTCCCGCTCGGTGTCCCGCCGCCTGAGCCCGAAGCATCACCCCCGGCACCGCCGGTTCCTACTTCTGAAGCGCAGCCAGGGAAGTTCAAGAGGGCGAGGACGGGGATCGCGAGAGCGGTTATTTTGCGCGAGGCACGAGAACGGACAGACATGAAGGCCTCCATGTTTCGAGGGCAGTGGCGGAATGCGACACGCGGTCCTTGACACGTAGTACGTGACACGCGGGCAAACCGCCGCATCTATAGCAGACGATAGGGAAGTTGGTGCGTTTTTCGCGTTGGTGACGCTGCTTTCGTAACGTATGCGAATTTGCGCTGTGACTATGCCAATGGCACGTGAACGAGAAGTTCCAGGGCGCGGTGCGAATCGTCCGCCGTCAAGCCAAGGACCCGTCAATCGAGCTATGAGAACGGCGCTCCCGGGGCTTGGGGGCGCAAGTCCCGGATCTGGTTATGCGCTCCGATCGAGCACGAGCTCTTCGCTTCCTCGCCGGGTTCTCTGCAGTCGCCTGCGGTGGGCGGACGTCGCTCGATGAGGAGAAGTTCTTCCCGGACGACGCCTCCGGTCCAGCCGGGTCCGGAGGGAAGCGCCTCGGAGCCGGTGGTCTCGGGGCTGTCGCTGGGGCCGCGCGCGACGAACAGGGGAGGAGGGCGGTTAGGGGGAGGTTTGGAGAACGCTGGCCGGAACGACATCACCAGATGCCCATTCCCAGCGGAGGGCGGTTCGATCACGCTTATCGCTGGGAATCGTACGACCGGAGCGGGCAGCGTTTGGTCCGGATGCAAATATTCAACAAGCTTGTAGTCGATGTGATCCGGATCGTCTCCGGGAACACCTCGCGAAAGCTCGCACCTGCGGGGCATCCGAGGAAGCGACACTCGTTAGCGAGACTTTTGTCGTCGCGTCGCGTTGACGCAGTGTCTGGTCGTCTGCTCGTCGTCGGAGGACGAACCGGACTCCGGCGGCGATGCGCCCGCGGAGGCACGGGCTCAGCGGCACCGGGCGGCCCTTCTTCCGTCACCAGGCGGCCTGCACGCTCGCCCTTACCCCGCGCGAGCTTGCCGTTCCGCCGCCGCGCCCCAGGAGGATCCCATCATGGCTCGACTACAACGCCTCATCGAGCCGGGGACGCGCGCGACGCCCGACCTCCTGGCCGCGCTCCGCGCGCTGGCTCGGCCGCTGCGCTCCACGGCCGATCTCGACCCCTTGATCGAGCGCATCGGCGACGCGCGCTGCGCGCTCCTGGGCGAGGCGACGCACGGGACGCGCGAGTTCTACACGTGGCGCGCAGCGCTCTCCAGGCGGCTGATCGTCGAAGCGGGGGCCTCCTTCATCGCCGTCGAGGGCGACTGGCCCGATTGCTACCGCGTCAACCGCTATGTGAAGGGCTACGCGGACGCGGGGAGCAGCGCCCGCGCGGTGCTGCGCGCCTTCGATCGCTGGCCGACCTGGATGTGGGCCAACGACGAGGTCGCCGACCTTGTCGAGTGGCTGCGCAGGCACAACGAGGGGCGGCCCGAGGAGCAGCGGGTCGGCTTCTACGGGCTCGACGTCTACAGCCTCTGGGACTCGCTCCGCGAGGTCATGCGCTACCTGGAGGGGGCCGCCCCCGACGCGCTGCCGGCCGCGCGGCGCGCGCTGCGCTGCTTCGAGCCGTATGCCGACGATGCCCAGGAGTACGCCCGGGCGACGGTGCTCGTGCCGGAGTCTTGCCAGGCAGAGGCCGTCAAGCTGCTCGCCGAGGTGCGCAGGAGAACGCCGGAGTTCGGCGCCGACGGGCGCGACGGGCACTTCGTCGCCGAGCAGAACGCGCTCGTGGTCAAGAACGCCGAGGCCTACTACCGGGCGATGGTGCGAAGCGACGCGGAGTCGTGGAACGTCCGCGATCGGCACATGGCCGAGACGCTCGATCGGCTGCTCGAGCAGCACGGCCCGCGCGGCCGCGCGATCGTCTGGGCGCACAACACGCACATCGGCGACGCGCGCTTCACCGACATGGCGGAGCGGGGCGAGGTGAACCTCGGCCAGCTCGCCCGCGAGCGCCACGGGGAGGAGCGCGTCGCGCTCGTCGCCTTCGGCGCCCACCGCGGCACGGTGATCGCCGCCCGGGCGTGGGACGCGCCGATGGAGGTGATGCGCTTGCCGGTCGGGCGGCCCGAGAGCTGGGAGGACCTGCTGCACGAGACGGGCGGCCGGGATCAGCTGCTGATCTTCGAGCCGGGGAGGCTGCCGCAGGAGTCGCTGGCCTGGCGCGGCCACCGCGCCGTCGGCGTCGTCTACCACCCCGAGTACGACGGGTACGGGAACTACGTGCCGACGGTGCTGCCGCGCCGCTACGACGCGCTCGTCTTCGTCGACGAGTCACAGGCCGTCCGGCCCCTGCACATCGCGCCGCGGGCCGAGAAGGAGCCGCCGGAGACCTACCCCTCCGGCGTGTGACGCCGGCTGCATGGCGCGCGCAGTGCAAAGCGCGCTGGGCGAGGTGAGCCGATGCTCTCGTTACAATCTCCCGATTTCCACCATGGCGACGTGATCCCGATCGTGCACACCTGCGAGGGGAAGGACGTGCCGCCCGCGCTCTCCTGGTCGGGTATCCCCGGCGGCACGAGGAGCCTTGCGCTCATCGTCGACGACCCGGACGCGCCCGATCCACGCGCCCCCAAGACGACGTGGGTCCACTGGGTGCTCTACAACATCCCGCCCGACGCCGGCGGCCTGCCCGAGGGCGCGCGCAAGGCCGATCTGCCGACGGGCACGCTCGAGGGAAGGAACGACTGGAAGCGCGCCGGCTACGGCGGCCCGTGCCCGCCGATCGGCAAGCACCGTTACTTCTTCAAGCTGTATGCGCTCGACACGGTGCTGCCCCCGCGAGGCGGGCTCACGAAGGTGGAGCTCGAGAAGGCGATGGAGGGACACGTCCTCGCGCATGTCGAGCTCGTCGGGACGTACCAGAAGAGGGGCGGCTCGTAGGAGCCGAGCGCCATCGGCCGCCCCTCGCGCTCGACCTCGCGCGAGCCTTCGCGCGCTGCGGGCTCATCCGCGTCGTTCGGCTCGCTGCGGCGTACTTTTGTAGGCTTCGCTCGCCTGCCTGGCGGATGAGCCCGTATCACACGAATCTACACCTCGCTATGCGCCATGGACGCGCCTTCGGCGTGCGCTCATTCGCACTTGCAGACCGGGCGACCGCCATCGTCACAGTGGCACTGACACACTCCCTCAGGACACGTGACGACCTTATCGCCCTTCGGGCAGGTGGCGACGCACGAGGCAATGGAGTCATCCTCGCCGCCCGCCGCGACCTCAGCGTCGCTGGCCTGCCAAGGATCAGGCTCATTGGCGTCGACCGACGCCCCTGCTCTGCCGTCCACGGCCTCCGCGGCCGCGCTCCTCCAGAGCGCCGCGGAAGCGGGCAGCATCGACAACACGAACACCGATAACAGCGTACCGCTCATCTTCACTCCTCCTGGTCAGCGATGCTTCCATGATCGGGCATCATTGATTGGCAGGGGCCGAGGCACGCGGCGTGCCGAATGGCGCGGCCGGCGGCCGAGCTCGCGGCGCCACGGCAGGTACGGGAGCGCTGCCCCGCGTGTGTCCGCGATGTTCAAACGGCGCAGCCAGCCCGGCTGCGCTGGTTGAGCCCGCCTGCCCTGCCGCATCCTCACCACGGGCGGCGAGATCGTCGCTTCGAACGCGACAATCCGAGCAAAGGGTTGCGCGCGATGGTTTGCTCGAACACGCAAGCCGACCGCGGGCGGATACCGCCGCCGAGCGGCCGCGGCCTCAACTTGGCGCGACGAGAGGGCGCGTCGCGCGCTGGGCCAGCGGAGAACGCGGCTGGCACGACGAGTGCTCTTTGGTCACGCAGCACACAGGGGCACATGACCCGCGAGCTGGCTTGATGCTCCGAGTCCGGTGGAGCTGCTCGAACGCAGGGGCTCCGCGCGGTCGGCAAACGCAGCTGGCATGTCTGGCCTCTCTGACCATCAACCATCACGAGATCGAACGAAAGAGGAAGAACATGACACGAAAGATCATCACCGCGGTCGCTGGTATGTCGTTGTTCGTCGGCGTGGCGATGGCGCAGGCGGCGACGCCCGCCACCTCGAGCCTGAAGGGTCGCTCTGCCCTTCACCCCGACGCGAGCGCCGGGACGCCCGAGAAGGTGGCGCAGTATTACGGGTACCCTGGGGCCAACGTGGCCACCTCGACGAACATCGGCATCGCGGGCATCGCGATCGGGACCTCGGGATCCGTCGCCCAGTCGTCGGTCGCCCAGGCCGGCGGGTACGGCAACGTCGGTGTCGCGACGGCCAACGCAGGGGGCTTCCATGGCCGCGGCCACGGCCGGGGCCATGGAGGCTGGAGGAGGATCGCGATGAACGACGCGCCGGCGTCCGGTCAAGCCGACATCCTCTTCGACAACTAGTTCCACCGGCCAGAGGTCCGGCCAGGAATGGCCGGACCTCTGCGCCGCTTCGCGGCGGCTTCGCGCGGGCGGACCTGGCTGGTTTCCTCGGGGCTCCGCCCCACTCCGCACCCCGGCGGCCACAAGCGGCCCCGGCCGGCCCGCTGGGGCCGGAGCATCCACGGGCCGCGCGCGGCGCTCCGGCGGCGCGCGGCCTCCTCTCCGACGACCCCGAACCCGGGATGGACGAAACCATGCGCCGTTTACTCCGTGTGCTCTCGACGTCCGCGCCCGCGCTGCTGGCCGCGGCGCTCTGCTTTCATTTCGCGATGACACTCGCTTACCTGACGCCGCAGAACCCGCTCCAGCTCCGCTTCGCGCGGCTCATCAGCGGGTACATGAACCCGTTCTTCGAGCAGAACTGGCACCTCTTCGCCCCCGATCCCATCACCGACACGCGCCTCGTGATGGTCGCCTGCCGCGTTCACGAGCCGGACGGGAGCACGACCGAGACCGGGTGGACCGATATCACGACCCCCTACTGGGAATCCCACCTGGAGAACCGACTCGGCCCCGCGACGCGCCTCGGACGATCGGTGACGGGCGCGGCGCGCATGATCTACACCGTCGATCCGACGTCGCTGCAGATGGCGAAGAAGCTCGATCAGCAGCGCACACGCGCGCAGGCGGGCGGAGGCGGCGCCGAGGCGCCCGATGCGCAGGTGGCCGACATGCTCAGGGACGAGGTGAAGAAGGAGCAGGACGCCGGCTTTCAGCTCGGCAAGACCGTCCTGGAGCGGGCCGGCTCCGCGCACTGTGACAGCCTGTACGGCCCGAGCCGCACCGCGGCGGTGCGGTTGCGCCTGGCGGTGCTGAAATTCCCGCGCTTCTCCCGGCGCGACCTGCCCGACTCGAAGGGTGAAATGACGTACTATGATTTCGACTGGGCTCCCCATCGACCGGTGGCGCCGCTGGACGCGACGACCGAGGACAGACCCGAGACGCCCGTGGCCCTCCGGGCGGCGTCCGCGGAGGAGAGGTGACGCCATGCTGAGCAAGCTGAACGCACGCTGGCACCGCATCGTGGAGCTCACGAGCCGCGAGCGCTGTCTCATCGGGGCCAGCCTCTTCCGGATCGTCGCCGGGTTGACCATCCTCCACCTCTACCTGGCCAACTACTTCCAGCGCCATTACCTCTACGGCCCCGAGGGGGTGTGGCCCTTCGCGCGGTCGCTCGAGGAGGCCCACAGCAACGGCGCGTTCTCGATTTACCTGCTCAGCAGGTCGCCGCTCTACTTCGAGGTCGTCTTCCACCTCGCCATGCTGTTCGCGGCGCTGTGGGTGATCGGCTTCCGCACGCGGCTCATGTCGCTGCTCACGTATGTCGGGCTCTGGTCGTTGCATCAGCGGAACCCCGTCCTGCTCGACGGCGGCGACAACCTCGTCCGGCTCGCGCTGCTGTACGGCATCTTCGCCGAGCTCGGCGCGTACTTCTCGCTCGACGCCGATCGCCTCCGCGCGCAGCGGGAGCGCGGCGGGGAGCTCCAGCGGATCAAGGGGATGCTCCACAACGCGGCGATCCTCGCCTGCGCCGTCCAGGTGTGCCTGGTCTACGGGGTCGCGGGGCTCTACAAGGTGCAGGGGGAGCTGTGGCAGAACGGGACGGCCCTTTATTACATCACCCGCGTCGGCGAGTTCACGTGGCCCGGCCACAGCGACAGCCTCTCCCGCAGCGTGGCGGTGGTGACGGCGCTGACCTACGTGACGGTCGGGTTCCAGCTCAGCTTCCCGTTCCTGTTCGCCCTGAACCGGCACACACGCAGGCTCTCGCTCGCCGCGGCGTTCCTGTTCCACGCCGGCATCGCCGTCATGATGGGGCTCGGCACGTTCGCAGTATTCATGATCAGCGTCGAGCTGGCGCTCATCGCGGACGCGGAATACCGGGCGATCGGCGCGTTCGCCAGGCGGCTCGTGTCCTTCGAGGCGCCCTCGCTCCGGCGCCTCCTTCCCGCGCGCCGGATCCAGACGAAGTAGCGCGGCGCGGCGCGGGCGCGCTCGAGCGCCCGCCCGATCTCCCCCCCGGCCCCCAGCGCTCCCCGCCCAGCCTCACCAGCCTTCCGCCACGCGGATCGCGATCTTCCCGATGGTGCGGCCCGACTCGATGGCGCGGTGCGCCTGCGAGAGCTCGCGCACCGGGTAGCTCGCGCTGACGATGGGCCTGACGTGGCCTTGCGCCGCCAGCTCCGCCACCGCGGCGAGCGCGCGGCCCTGCGCGTGCGGGTCGAGCCGCCAGATCGTGGCGGCCCCCATCACGTGATAGAGGAGCGACGCCGCCTTCATGAACAGCCGGTCCGCGACCGGCGCGGGCGTCGGCACGATGCTCACCACGGTGCCCATCGGCGCCACGGCGTCGAGCGCCTGATCCAGCGCGCGGCCACCGGCGTTGTCGAAGGCCACCGCGACGCCCGCCCCGCCGGTCAGGTCCCGGCACGCCTGGCCCACGTCCTGCGTCGTGTGATCGAGCACGACCGCTGCGCCGAGGTCGCGGCAGAGCGCCGTCGACTCGGGTCGGCTGGCGGTCGCCACCACCCGTAGCCCGAGGTGACGCGCGAGCTGCAGCTGCAGATGGCCCACGCCGCCTGCGCCCGCGGTGACCAGCACCGCGGCGCCGGGCGCGGGCCGCGCGCGCGAGAGGCATTCCCAGGCCGTGACGCCCGCGAGCGACAGGCAGGCAGCCTGCTCATGGGAGAGGGCCGCCGGTTTGCGCGCGAGGGTGCGGCTGTCGGCCACCACCCGCTCCGCGTTCGCGCCCTGCCCGAACAGGCTGGGTGAGCCGAACACCTCGTCTCCGACCGCGAGATCGTCGACGCCGGGGCCGACCGCGTCGACGATCCCGGAGACGTCATAGCCGAGCACCAGCGGAAACTGCCGCTCGATGCGGCGCGGCCCGGGCGCCGCCGAGCGCGCCCGGATGTCCGCCGGGTTGACCGACGACGCGATCACGCGCACGCTCACCTGGTGGGGTCCGGGCGCTGGCTCGGGCAGCTCCAGCGGCACGAGCTGCGAGGCGTCGCCATGGTGATGGATTCCGATTGCCTTCATGCGTTGCAGTCCTCTCGAACAACGCCGGCGTGCGGCGGCTCAGGCGCAGTGTGTCCGCCGACGGCGGCCCTGTATTGAACGATGTCGACATCGACGCTCGCCATCGCCAGGAGCCCCGGCCGCGCGTCGCCGCTGGCCACGCATACCGCGCCCGGGGACGGCCAGCGCGGCGTCACCGGGCTCGTCGACGTGGCGGGGCGGGTCGCGTCGTGGGGCCCGCCGGCGCCGTGCGCCTTGCCGTCGCTGCATGCGGTGCTGAGCGTCGGCCTGCTCGGCGAGATCCAGAGCGAGCGCGACGACCGCGCGGGCGGCGCGGTGCGGCTGTCCGGCGTCGCGACCCGGCCGTTCAGCTACCGGCTGTCGGCCGAGCTGCACGCCGTGATCGTCCTGATCGAGCCCTGGGCGATCCCCGAGTGGTTCGGCGTCGACGCCGCGTGCCTCGTCGATCGCCGCGTCGATCTGCGCGACGTCCTGGGCGCCGCGCCCGTGGCGAGGTTGCTGCGGGCGGCGCAGCGCGCCGGCGCGGCGAAGGACCGCCTGCTGGCGGTGCGGCGCTGGCTGGCCGCGCTGACGCCGCGCGCGGCGGCGCCAGCCCCGCTGCGCGACGCCTGGCTCGCCGACCGGGACGCCGCCGGCCTGGCCCGCGCGCTGGGCGTCTCGCTGCGCCAGTCCGAGCGGCTGCTGCGGCGCCACCACGGGGTGACGCTGCGTGAGATGAAGGGTATCCGGCGCTTCCAGCGCGCGCTCACGCGCCTCGATGAGGACCTGTCGTGGGCCGCGCTGAGCGCCGACGCCGGGTTCGCCGACCAGAGCCATCTTTGCCGCGCCGTGCGGCGGTATGCGGGAATGACGCCCGCCGCGCTGCGCGGCGCGGCCGGGGCGAGCCTGATCGCGCCGATGTACCGGCCGCTGGGTTGCCGCGACCGGTTCGTCGCGATCTGACGCCGCCATCCAGGGGGTTTGATCGAGGCGCGATCGCCCAGCGTCCTCGTCGCGCTTTTATGGCAAGAGCTCGGCGCCGGGCGAGCCGCGGCGTGAGATCAGCGCCGCTCGCGCCGCCGCTCGACGATCGCTGTTCCCTGACGGGCGAGAGCATAACGGATGCCGGCCTGGAGATCGCGCTGCGTCAGGAGGTTGCCCAGCTCGATCCCCTGCGCGACCAGCGTCTGGGCGACGTCGGGTGACGCCCCGACGAGGACACACGTGGCGCCAAGGAGCGCGGCGGCCCGCGTGGCCTGGAGGAGGCGGGCAGCCACATCGGCGTCGAGGACCGGCACGCCCGTGATGTCGATGAGCACCGTCTCGGCCCTGTGGCGCTCGATGCCCTGGAGCAGCGTCTCCAGGAGCTGGGCGCCGCGGGCGGAGTCGATGGTCCCCACGAGGGGCACCACGAGGATGCCTTCGTGAACCGGGATGACCGGCGTGGACAGCTCCTGGATGACATCGAGGAGCTTCCGCTGCGTCGCGAACCACGCGAGCTCTTTCTGCACCGCCTCGTTGGCGCGCTTCTTCTCCGTGATGTCCTCGATCATGACCAGGAGATAGCGGCAGACGCCGTGCTCGTCTTTGAGCGGCACCTTCACCATGTGAAGCCACCGCTCCCCGGCCGGCGTGGCGATGCGCGTTTCGGGCACGTCCACGATCTCGCCCTTCTCGATCACGTCCCGATCCATGCGATCGAGCCACCTGGCCTCCTCCAGTCGATGCGGGAAGAGGTCGAAGACGTTCTTGCCGAGAACGCCGCTCCGCGGGGCGCCGAAGACCTTTTCGTAGTGGCCGTTCATCCGGACAACGCGGAATTCCGTCACCTCCTTGATGAAGACCGAGACCGGCACGTGCTCGATGATGGTGTCGAGGAAGCTCTCGATGGGCACCGTCCCTGGCGTGCTGCGCGGCGCAGCCGGGTCGTGGACGCAGACGAGCGCGCCGCGCGCGCCATCGACGCGGAGCTGCGTGACCGAGATCTCGCAGGACGGCGCGCCGGGCGCGCCGCCCCGGAGCGCGATGCCGGCCTGCTCGCGCTCGCCTTCGAGCACGGCGCGGATGCCTGCGAGCACCTCCTGCGCCTCGCCGGCGAGCCCCTCGGGCGACGCGGGCAGGACGGCTGGCGTGTGCGCGAGGGACACCGGCCAGGCGGGGAACGCGCCTTCCGCGAGGATCTGCTCCAGACGGGGATTGGCGCACCGGAGCGCTCCCTTTGCATCGAAGACAGCGGCGGCTACCGGGAGCGCGCAGAGGAGCGGCAGGGGGTCGACGCCAACGTGCGGCAGGGGGCCGGCGCCGACGTGCGGCAAGGGGCCGGCGCCGACGTGCGAGCCGGGCCCATCGAGATCTAGGGTCATTCGGGATCCTTCTACGCGACACGAGCGGCCCAGCGTTCTCCGGGCCGGACGACCCGTCGAATATCCTAACCTTTCAACGCGCTCTCCGGGAATCGTCAGGCGCTCGCCATTATGTAATACACTTAACAATCTCGTGTGGGTAGCGCCGCCGCTCACCCCGAGTTGGTCAAACCCTGCTCAGGCGCGCGACCTCGGCTCGCACCGCTGCTCGGGCCGCTCGCGGCGCAGCGACAAGGACACGGCCTGATCGGGCGGCGTCCGACGCGCCTGGCACGGAGGTTGATACCGCCGCTCCCCGTGGATGCCGAAACCCTCTCTCGGCCGTGTCCCGCCACCGGGCCGCACGTCGCGCCTGGCCGCCTCGTCCTGCCGCTGCCCGATCGCTCGCTGCCCGGACGAGGCGGGCAGCGCGCCCTTCGCGCCCGGATCCACGAAGCGCGCGGGAGACGCCGTGCGCGCGCGTGAGCTCGGCGTCGCGCCTGGCATCTTCGATCCGGGCCCGCTGAACGCGATCACCGACGTGGGCGGCGTGCGCGTCGGGCACGCGACGGTGATCGAGGGAGACGCGATCCGCACCGGCGTCACCGCCGTATTCCCCCACGGGGGGAACCTCTACCTCGATCGCGTCCCCGCGGCGATCCACGTGGGCAACGGGTTTGGCAAGCTCGTCGGCGCGACCCAGGTGCGCGAGCTGGGTGAGCTGGAGACTCCCATTCTCCTCACGACCACGCTTTGCGCGTTCCGGGCCGCCGACGCGCTCGTCGAATGGATGCTGGCTCAGCCGGACATGGAGGAGGTGCGCTCGCTCAACCCGGTCGTCGGCGAGACCAACGACGGCGTGCTCAATGCGGTCCGGCTCCGCCCGATCACCGCCGAGCACGTGCGCGCGGCGCTGGGCTCGGCGCGGGAGGGGCCCACGCCGGAGGGGTGCGTCGGCGCGGGCACGGGCACCATCGCGTTCGGATGGAAGGGGGGGATCGGCACCGCCTCGCGGGTGCTGCCGGCGTCGCTCGGCGGGGCCTGCGTCGGCGTGCTCGTCCAGTCGAACTTCGGCGGCGTGCTGCAGGTGATGGGGGCGCCCGTCGGCGAGGAGCTCGGCCGGTACGCTTTCCGGTCGCAGGTCGAGGCGGCGGCGGGGGACGGCTCCATCCTCATCCTCGTCGCGACGGACGCGCCGCTGTCGGATCGCAACCTCGGGCGACTCGCTGCCCGCGCGATCCTGGGCCTCGCGCGCACCGGATCCTCCGGCGCGAACGGCTCCGGCGACTACGCGATCGCCTTCTCGACGAGCGCGTCGGTGCGGCGCCGCTCCGGCGCGAAGCGGCTCGCGATCACGGAGCTCTCGAACCAGGAGACGTCCGCCCTCTTTCAGGCCGTGATCGAGGCGACGGAGGAGGCCATCTACAACTCGCTCTTCACGGCCGAGACCACCACGGGGAGCGGTCGCACCGTGGACGCCATTCCGCTGGATCGCGTCCGTGAGGTGCTGTCGAGGCACGGCGTCCAGCGGCCGTCCGGCCGCTCCCGCCCTGCATGACGCAAGAGACCGCCGCGGGCGGGCCGGCGCGAGAGCTCGCCGCCGTTTCCCGTGGCGCAGCGAGGTGCTTTTGGCAACATCACGAATCGACCGGGCGCCTCGGAGACCGATCCGGCTTTGGACACCCTCCCTCTATGACCGACAGTCCACGTTACCGCGTGCTGGGGGTGCTGCATCAAGGTGCGGACACGATCCTCTACCGCGCGCGGCGCGAGGAGGACGGCCAGCCGGTGGTGCTCAAGGTCCTGCGGCGCGACCACGCCAGCCCCCGCGCCCTCCGCAGGCTCCAGCACGAGCTCGAGGTCGCCAGGGCGCTGAAGTCGCCCGCGGTCGTCAAGGCCTACGGGATCGAGCCGTTCCGCGACCAGATGACGCTGGTCCTCGAGGACTTCGGCGGCCGCTCGCTCGACCAGCTGCTCGATGGCGACGGGCCCACGCGCCCGATGTCGATCGAGCGCTTCTTCCCCCTCGCCCTCCGCCTCGCTGCCGCGCTCGCAGAGCTCCACCGACACCACGTCATCCACAAGGACATCAAGCCCCAGAACCTCCTCTACAACCCCGACACCGGCGAGGTGAAGATCACCGATCTCGGCATCGCCTCCCTCTCCGCGCGCGGGGCCCACGAGCTCGCGCACGACGGGCTCATCGAGGGCACGCTCGCCTACATGGCGCCGGAGCAGACCGGCCGCATGAACCGCCGCGTCGACGAGCGGACCGATCTGTACTCCCTCGGCGTCACCTTCTACGAGCTTCTGACTGGGACCCTGCCCTTCCAGGCCAGCGACCCCGTCGCGTGGGTCTATTGCCACATCGCCCAGGCGCCGCGGCCGCCCCACACGCTCGTCCCCTCGATTCCACCCCAGCTCTCCGCCGTCGTCCTCAAGCTGCTCTCCAAGGCCGCCGAGGAGCGTTACCAGAGCGCACTCGGCCTGCGCCACGACCTCGACACGTGCTTTTCCCAGCTGCGCCAGAGCGGCGCCATCGAGGCCTTCCCGCTCGGACGGCGCGACGTCTCCGATCGGTTCCAGATCCCGCAGCGGCTCTACGGCCGCGAGCGCGAGGTGGAGGCGCTTCTCGCCGCGTTCGAGCGCGTGGTCGCGAACGGCCGGCCAGAGCTCGTGCTCGTCTCGGGCTATTCGGGCATCGGCAAGTCCTCGCTCGTCGCCGAGCTGCACGGGCCCGTCGTGCGCGAGCGCGGCTCCTTCCTCTCCGGCAAGTTCGATCAGCTCAAGCGCGACGTCCCCTACCGCGCCTTCCTTCAGGCCTTCCGGGGGCTCGTGCAGGAGATCCTGAGCGCGAGCGAGCAGCAGGTCGAGCGCTGGAGAGAGCGCCTCCGCGAGGCCCTCGGCGCGAGCGGCGTTCTGCTCACCGACATGCTCCCCGAGCTCGCCCTGCTCCTCGGCCCGCAGCCGCCCGTGCCCGAGCTCCCGCCCGCCGAGGCCCAGAGCCGGCTGCTCGCCACGCTCCAGCGCTTCGTCGCCGCGTGCGCCCGGAAGGAGCACCCCGTCACCCTGTTCCTCGACGACCTGCAATGGGCCGACGCCGGCAGCCTCCTCTTGCTCGAGCAGCTCGCCACCCTCGCCGGCGACGCACACCTCCTGTTGATAGGCGCTTATCGCGACAACGAGGTCGGCCCCGCGCACCCGCTCCGGCTCACCTTGGCCGAGGTGCAGAAGCGCGGCGCCACCGTCGGCGACATCGTTCTCGAGCCGCTCTCCGCCGCCCATGTCGGGGCGCTCGTCGCCGAGGCGGTCCACGCACCCGAAGCGCAGGTCGAGCCGCTCTCGCGGCTCGTCCACGAGAAGACCGGCGGCAACCCCTTCTTCGTTCTCCAGTTCCTCATCACCCTGCACGAAGAGCGGCTCATCACCTTCGATGCGGACGAGGGCGCATGGCGGTGGGACATCGCCGCCATCCGCGACAAGGGCTTCACCGACAACGTCGTCGAGCTGATGGCCGGCAAGCTCAATCGGCTCTCGGTCCCGACGCGCGACGCGCTCAAGCTCGCCGCCTGCCTCGGCGGCAGCGTGGACCTCGACACCCTCGCGGTCGTCGCGCGAAGGCCGGCGGACGCGCTCCGCGGGGCGCTCGAGGGGGCCGTGCGGGAGGGGCTGCTGCTCCGCCGGGACAGCGCCTATCGCTTCCTCCACGACCGGGTGCAGCAGGCCGCGTATTCGCTCATCCCGCCCGGGCAGCTCGCCGAGGTGCACCTCGGGATCGGCCGGCTGCTCTTGAAGGCACGGCGCGCGGAGGAGCCCGATGAGACGCTTTTCGAGGTCGTCGGCCACCTCAACCGCGGCGCCGCGCTCCTCCGTTCCCGGGCCGAGCGCGACGAGCTCGCCGCCCTCAACCTCCGCGCCGGCAGGAAGGCCAAGGCCGCCGCCGCCTACCAGTCTGCCGCCGCCCTCTTCGCCGCCGGCATGGCCCTCCTCGCGCAAGATCCCCGCGAGCGCTGGGAGACTCGGTACGATCTGGCCTATCCCCTGAGCCTCGAGCGCGCGCACGCCGCCTACGCCACCGGCAGCCTGGAGGAGGCCGGGCGGCTGCTCGAGGAGCTCCTGGAGCGCGCGAGCAACGAGCTCGATCGCGCCGCGGTCGTCGAGCTCGCCGTAAGCTTCTACCAGACCCGAGGGCGGTCCGACCACGCCGTCGACCTCGCGCTCGCGTGGCTCCGCGCCTCGGATATCGATCTTCCGCTCCACCCCACCGACGCGCAGGTCAAAGAAGAGACCGAGAGCCTCTGGCAAGCCCTCGGCGATCGGGCGATCGAGGACCTCATCCGCCTGCCTCCCATGGAGCACCCGAAGTGCAAGGTCGTGATGGCGGTGCTGCAAGCCGTGGCCGGCCCCGCGATCTTCGTGGACCAGGACCTGCACTACCTCATCGTCCTGCGCCAGGTGAAGCTCGGCCTGCGCTACGGCAACGCGGAGAGCTCCGCCCACGCGTACGCGGCCTTCGCACGGCTGTTCGGCCCGCGGTTCGGGCGATACCGCGAGGCCTACAAGTTCGGCAAGCTCGGCTACGACCTCGCGGACAGGAGCGAACTCCTCACCGTGAAGTCGCTGGTATTCACCATCTTCGGACAGCAAGTCGTCTTCTGGACACGCCACTACCGGGAGACGTACCCCTACACGCGCGCCGGGTTCAGCGCCGCGGTCGAGTCCGGCGATATGCGCATGGCGTGCTTCAACTGCGTCTGGGCTCCGCTGTTCCCGCTGCTCGCCGGCGAGCCGCTGGAGGACGTCCTCCACGAGGTCGAGGAGCGCAGCCGCTTCGTGCGCAAGGCCGGTTACGCGTTCGCCTACGGCGTCCTGGCCAGCGCCCACGCCGTCATCCAGACGCTGCGCGGGAGGCCGGTCCGCTTCTCGACGCTCGACGGCTCCGAGCTGGATCCGCCGGCCTTCGAGGCGCGGCTCGACGAGGGGGATATGCGGGGCGCCCGCGGCCTCCATTTCAGCATGAAGGCCCGGGCGCTCTTCGCCCTCGGCTCTTACGGAGAGGCGCTCGCCGCGGCGACGCGCGTGATCGTCGATCACCCCTTCAGGAACGAGCCCTACGCGCTCATCGCCGAGAACTGCTATGTTCACGCGCTCGCGCTCGCGGCCCTCGCCGACGGTGGCGCGCCCGAGCCGCCCAAGCCGCACGAAGCGCGGCGGTCGCCGGCGCAGGAGCTGCCCGAGGGCCTCCTCGACAGCGAGCGGCAGCTCGGCGAGTGGGCAGCGAGCTGCCCCGAGAACTTCCTCCACAAACACGCCCTGGTCCGCGCCGAGATCGCCCGGCTCCTCGGGCATGAGCCCGAGGCCATCCGGCTCTACGAGCAGGCCATCTCCTCGGCGCGGGAGAACGGCTTCGTCCAGCACGAGGCCATCGCCAGCGAGCTCGCCGCCCGGTTCTACCGCGATCGCGGCCTGTCCACGCCCGCCGACGCCTACCTGCGGGACGCCCGCGCCGCCTACTTCCGCTGGGGCGCCCACGCCAAGGTCGAGCAGCTCGACCAGCGGTATCCCTTCCTCGTCGAGCGAAAGCCGATCGCCCCCACCGTCACCTTCGCCGTCCGGGCCGAGCAGTTCGACGTCCTCTCCATCGTCAAGGCCTCTCAGAGCATCTCGGGCGAGCTCAAGCTCCCGCGCCTGCTCGAGATGCTGCTGCGCATCGTGGTCGAGCACGCGGGCGCCGGAGAGGGGGTCGTGCTCCTGGTCCGGGAAGAGCGCCTGTCGACGGCGGCGGCGATCGCGACGTCCAGGGGCGCGGCGCGGCTGCTCGACGCGGGCGAGGCGGCGGCGCTGCCGCAATCCATTCTCAACTATGTCCTCCGCAGCCACGAGCGCGTGCTGCTCGACGACGCGACGGCCAGGCACCCGTTCTCGGAAGACGAGTATTTCGGCCGCAAGAGGCCGAGATCGGTGCTGTGCCTCCCGATCATGCGGCAGGCCCGGCTGCTCGGCGTGCTCTACCTGGAGAACGGGCTCGTGGCCGGGGCGTTCACCCCCGGGCGGCTCACCGTGCTCGAGCTGCTCACCTCGCAGTCGGCCATCTCGCTCGAGAACGCCATGCTCTATACCGACATCGAGCAGGAGAACGCCGAGCGGCGGCGGGCGGAGCAGGCGCTGAAGGCCAACCAGGTGACGCTGCAGGCCATCGTCGACAACTCCGCCGCGGCCATCTTCCTCAAGGATCGCGAAGGCCGGTATTTGCTCGCCAACCGCCACGCAGGGAACGTCGCCGGCGTGCCGAGCCATGAGCTCCTCGGAAAGACCGACGCCGAGGTCTATCGTGGTGCGGACGTCAAGGTCCTCCGAGACAACGACCGGCGGGTGCTCGACGCGGGCGAGCCCCTGGAGTTCGAGGAGGAGGTGATGACGAAAGAGGGCGAGCCGCGCATCTACCTTTCCCTCAAGTTCCCGCTCGGCGAGAGCGTCATGCCCGGCGTGGTCTGCGGCATCTCCACCGACATCACCGAGCGCAAGCGCGCCGAGCTCGCCGAGCGCTTCCTCGCCGACGCGAGCCGCAAGCTCATGGCCCTCGGCTACGGCGCCACCCTCGAGAGCGTGGCGCAGCTCGCGTTGCCGGCGCTGGCCGACCGATGCGTCATCGACGTGGACCTCGCCCAGGACGCCCCGGGGCGGGCGGTCACCGCGGGGATGCCGGCCGAGCTCGCAGGCGCGGTGACGGACGCCCTGCGGCCTCTGGCGGCGGCGTCGCCGGACCGGCCCGAGATAGGCGACGTCCGCGCCGCACCTCTCCTCGATCCGCTCGGCGTTCACTCCTTCCTCCGCGTCCCGCTCCTCGCGCGCGACCGGCGCTTCGGGGTCATGACCCTGCTGGCGGCCGCGCCGCGGCACCGTTACGGCCCCGCCGACCTGTGGCTGGCCCAGGAGCTGGCGAGCCGCGCCGCGCTCGCCCTCGACAACAGCCGCCTGTTCGCCGAGGCCCAGGAGGCGATCGAGCGCCGCGACGAGTTCCTCCTCGTCGCCTCGCACGAGCTCAAGACACCGCTCACCTCGCTCACGATGCAAGCCCACCTGCTCGCCCGGCTCCTGCCCCGCCTCCAGCGCGCCGAGGTCGCTCCGGAGCGCATCGACGCCGCGATCCAGCTCCTCAACCGACAGATCGCGCGCCTCGCCCACCTGGTCAACGAGCTGCTCGACGTCACCCGCCTGAACGCCGGCCGGCTCACCCTCTCTCGCGCGCCCGTCGATCTGGCGGCCCTGGCGCGCGAGGTCGTCGAGCGGATGCACCAGCAGCTCACCGACGCCCGCTGCCGCACCCAGCTCGAGCTGGACGAGCCCGTGATGGGACACTGGGATCCGTCTCGCATGGAGCAGGTCCTCATCAACCTCCTGTCCAACGCGCTCAAATACGGCGCGGGAGGCCTCATTCACGTCATCGCGCGCCGCGAGGGCGCTCGCGCCGTGCTCGTCGTCCGCGATCATGGCATGGGCATCGCGGAGGCCGACCAGGCGAGGATCTTCGAGCGCTTCGAGCGCGCCGTCTCCGTCCGCAACTTCGGCGGCCTCGGCCTCGGCCTCTACATCGTTCGATGGATCGTCACCTCCCACGGCGGTACCATCCGCGTCGAGAGCAAGCCGGGCGCAGGCGCCACGTTCATCGTCGAGCTGCCTTTGCACCCGCCGGAGGCGGAGACGGAAGGCCAGGGCACCTTTCTCCCGCCGGCATGAGCGTTCACCGGGAGCCGAAGCCGGCGCTGCTCCGCGCCGTTTGCTCGTGACGGGTCGCAGCGCTTTTGGCAATGTACCAAGTTGAACCGCAGCACGCCGCTGGCGTCCCGGCTTTCAAAGATCCTCCTATGCCCCATAGTCCACGTTACCGCGTGCTGGAGGTGCTGCACCAGGGTGCGGACACGATCCTCTACCGCGCGCAGCGCGAGGAGGACGGCCGGCCGGTGGTGCTCAAGGTCCTGCGGCGCGATCACGCGAGCCCCCGCGCCCTCGGCAGGCTCCAGCACGAGCTCGAGGTCGCCAGAGCGCTCGCTTCGCCGGTCATCGCCAGGGCCTACGGGATCGAGCCGTTCCGCGACCAGATGACCCTGGTCCTCGAGGACTTCGGCGGCCGCTCGCTCGACCGGCTGCTCGATGGCGACGGGCCCATGCGCCCGATGCGCCCGATGTCGATCGAGCGCTTCTTCCCCCTCGCCCTCCGCCTCGCTGCCGCGCTCGCAGAGCTCCACCGACACCACGTCATCCACAAGGACATCAAGCCCCAGAACCTCCTCTACAACCCCGACACCGGCGAGGTGAAGATCACCGATCTCGGCATCGCCTCCCTCTCCGCGCGCGGGGCCCACGAGCTCGCGCACGACGGGCTCATCGAGGGCACGCTCGCCTACATGGCGCCGGAGCAGACCGGCCGCATGAACCGCCGCGTCGACGAGCGGACCGATCTGTACTCCCTCGGCGTCACCTTCTACGAGCTTCTGACTGGGACCCTGCCCTTCCAGGCCAGCGACCCCGTCGCGTGGGTCTATTGCCACATCGCCCAGGCGCCGCGGCCGCCCCACACGCTCGTCCCCTCGATTCCACCCCAGCTCTCCGCCGTCGTCCTCAAGCTGCTCTCCAAGGCCGCCGAGGAGCGTTACCAGAGCGCACTCGGCCTGCGCCACGACCTCGACACGTGCTTTTCCCAGCTGCGCCAGAGCGGCGCCATCGAGGCCTTCCCGCTCGGACGGCGCGACGTCTCCGATCGGTTCCAGATCCCGCAGCGGCTCTACGGCCGCGAGCGCGAGGTGGAGGCGCTTCTCGCCGCGTTCGAGCGCGTGGTCGCGAACGGCCGGCCAGAGCTCGTGCTCGTCTCGGGCTATTCGGGCATCGGCAAGTCCTCGCTCGTCGCCGAGCTGCACGGGCCCGTCGTGCGCGAGCGCGGCTTCTTCCTCTCCGGCAAGTTCGATCAGCTCAAGCGCGACGTCCCCTACCGCCCCCTCCTTCACGCCTTCCGGGGGCTCGTGCAGGAGATCCTCGGCGCGAGCGAGCAGCAGGTCGAGCGCTGGAGAGAGCGCCTCCGCGAGGCCGTCGGCCAGAACGGCAGGCTGCTCACCGACGTGCTCCCGGAGATCGAGCGCCTCCTCGGCCCGCAGCCGCCCGTGCCCGAGCTCCCGCCCGCCGAAGCCCAGAGCCGGCTGCTCGCCACGCTCCAGCGCTTCGTCGCCGCGTGCGCCCGGAAAGAGCACCCCGTCACCCTGTTCCTCGACGACCTGCAATGGGCCGACGCCGGCAGCCTCCTGCTCCTCGAGCACCTCGCCACCCTCGCCGGCGACGCGCACCTCCTGCTGATCGGCGCTTATCGCGACAACGAGGTCGGCCCCGCGCACCCGCTCCGGCTCACCCTCGCCGAGGTCCGAAAGCGCGGCGCCGCCTTCGGCGACATCGTCCTCGAGCCGCTCTCCGCCGTCCACGTCGGGGCGCTCGTCGCCGAGACGGTCCGCACCCCCGAAGCGCAGGTCGAGCCGCTCTCACGGCTGGTTTACGAGAAGACCGGCGGCAACCCCTTCTTCGTTCTCCAGTTCCTCATCACCCTGCACGAAGAGCGGCTCATCACCTTCGATGCGGACGAGGGCGCATGGCGGTGGGACATCGCCCCCATTCGCGACAAGGGCTTCACCGACAACGTCGTCGACTTGATGGTGGGCAAGCTCAATCGGCTCTCGGTCCCGACGCGCGACGCGCTCAAGCTCGCCGCGTGCCTCGGCGGCAGCGTGGACCTCGACACCCTCGCGCTGCTCGCGCGCCGTCCGGCGGAGGAGCTCCGCGAGGCGCTCGAGGAGGCCGTGCGGGAGGGGCTGCTGCTCCGCCGGGACAGCGCCTATCGCTTCCTCCATGACCGGGTGCAGCAAGCCGCTTATTCGCTCATCCCGCCCGGACAGCTCGCCGAGGTGCACCTCTGCATCGGTCAGCTGCTCTTGAAGGGGCGGAGGCCGGACGAGCGCGAGGACACGCTGTTCGAGATCGTGGGCCACCTCAACCGCGGCGCCGCGCTCCTCCGTTCCCGGGCCGAGCGCGACGAGCTCGCCGCCCTCAACCTCCGCGCCGGCAGGAAGGCCCAGGCCGCCGCGGCGTATGAATCTGCCGCCGCCCTCTTCGCCGCCGGCATGGCCCTCCTCGCGCAAGATCCCCGCGAGCGCTGGGAGACGCAATACGCGCTGACCCACGCCCTGAGCTTCGAGCGAGCGCGCTGCGCGTACATCCTCGGCAACTTCGATGAAGCCGAGCGGCTGCTCGATGAGCTCACGGATCGCTCGATGACCAAGATCGAGAGGGCCGCCGTCGTCGAGCTCGCCGTCGCCTTGCACGTGACCCGCGGGCAGAGCGCCCGCGCTGTGGAGCTCGGTCTCTCCTTTTTGCGCTCTTACGACATCCATCTGCCAACCCACCTCACCGACGCGCGCATCGACGAAGAGACCGAGAGCGTATGGAAGGCCCTGGGCGACCGGGCGATCGAGGGCCTCATCCACCTGCCCCCCATGACGCACCCGGAGATCAAGATCGCGATGAGCATCTTGAAGAGCGTGTCCGTCGCTGCGTATTTCGTGGACCAGAACCTGCATCACCTGGTCCTCGAGCGCATGGTCACGCTCAGCCTCCTCCATGGCAACGCCGAGAGCTCCGCCCATGCGTACACCGCCTTCGCGCGGGTGCTCGGCCCGCGGTTCGGGAGATACAAGGAGGCTTATCTGTTCGGCAAGCTCGGCTACGACCTCGCGGAGAGGAGCGAGCACCTCGCCACGAAGCCCACCGTGTTCTTCCTGTTCGGGCAGCTGACCGTCTTCTGGACGCGCCATTACAGGGAGACCTACCCCTACAATCGCCTCGGCTTCAACGCCGCCGTGGAGTGCGGCGACTTGAACAACGCATGTTACCATTGCGTCTGGGCGTCGGTGTTCCCCCTGCTCTGCGGGGAGCCGCTGGAGGACGTCCTCCACCTGACCGAGGAGCGCCTCGGCTTCGTGCGCAAGGCCGGCTACGCGTTCATCCATGGCATCCTCCTCAGCGTCCGGTACCTCATCCAGACGCTGCGCGGGAGGCCGGTCCATTACGCGATGCTGGATGGCTCCGAGCTGGATCAGGAGGCCTTCGAGGCGCGGCTTCCTCCGGGATCCTCGTACGGGGCTCATAGCTTGTACTACAGCCTGAAGGCGCAGGCGCTGTTCCTCCTCGGCTCTCCCAGGGAGGCGCTCGCGGCGTCGACCCGTGTCGTCGTCGATTACGACTGGAGGATGGACGCGTGCGCCGAGATCCCCGAGACCTTCTATGTTCACGCGCTCGCGCTCGCCGCGGTGTTCGACGACGCGCGCGAGGCGCGCGACGCGGCGACCTCGCCAGAGCGGGAGCTCCCCGAAGGGCTCCTCGCGTGCGAGCGGCAGCTCGGCGTGTGGGCCGCGAGCTGCCCCGACAACTACCTCCACAAACACGCCCTGGTCCGCGCCGAGATCGCCCGGCTCCTCGGGCGCGAGCCCGAGGCCATCCGGCTCTACGAGCAAGCCATCTCGTCGGCGCAAGAGGGCGGCTTCGTCCAGCACGAGGCCATCGCCTGCGAGCTCGCCGCCCGCTTCTACCTCGACCGCGGCCTGTCCACGCCCGCCGTCGCCCACCTGCAGCGGGCGCGCGCCGCCTACTTCCGCTGGGGCGCGCACGCCAAGGTGGAGCAGCTCGACCAGCGGTATCCCTTCCTCGTCGAGCGAAAGCCGATCGCCCCCACCGTCACCTTCGCCGTCCGGGCCGAGCAGTTCGACGTCCTGTCCGTCGTCAAGGCCTCTCAGAGCATCTCCGGAGAGCTCAAGCTCCACCGCCTGCTCGAGACGCTGCTGCGCATCGTGGTCGAGCACGCGGGCGCCGGAGAGGGGGTCGCGCTCCTGGTCCGGGAAGATCGCGTGTCGACCGCGGCGGCGATCACCGCGTCGGGGAGCGCCGCGCGGCTGCTCGACGCGGGCGAGGCCCTGGCGGCGCTGCCGCAATCCATTCTCAACTATGTCCTCCGCAGCCACGAGCGCGTGCTGCTCGACGACGCTACCGGGCGGCACCCGTTCTCGGAGGACGCGTATTTCGCGCGCAAGAGGCCGAGGTCGGTGCTGTGCCTCCCGATCGTGCGGCAAACGCGGCTGCTCGGCCTGCTCTACCTGGAGAACAACCTCGTCACCGGCGCGTTCACCCCAGGGCGGCTCACCGTGCTCGAGCTGCTCGCCTCGCAGTCGGCCATCTCGCTCGAGAACGCCATGCTCTATACCGACATCGAGCAGGAGAACGCCGAGCGGCGCCGGGCGGAGCGCGAGCTCCGCGAGAGCCAGGCCACGCTGCAGGCCATCGTCGACAACTCCGCCGCGGCCATCTACCTCAAGGGTCGCGATGGCCGCCACGTGCTCGTCAACCGTCAGGTGAGCCGCGGCCTCGGCATCCCGACAGAGCAGATCCTCGGAAAGACGAGCGCCGAGCTCTTGCCTGCCGCCGCCACCGCGACCATCGACGAGCACGACCGGCGGGTGCTCGACTCGGGCGAGCCGATGGAGTTCGAGGAGGAGGTGCTGATAGACGGCGAGCTGCGCACCTACCTGTCTCTCAAGTTCCCGCTCGGCGAGAGCGTCATGCCCGGCGTGGTTTGCGGCATCTCCACCGACATCACCGAGCGCAAGCGCGCCGAGCTCGCCGAGCGCTTCCTCGCCGAGGCGAGCCGCAAGCTCATGGCCCTCGGTTACGGCGCCACCCTCGACAGCATCGCGCAGCTCGCCGTGCCCGAGCTCGCCGACCGGTGCGTCATCGACGTGGACCTCGCCCAGGACGCCCCGGGGCGGACGGTCACCGCGGTCACCGCGGGCGTGCCGGCCGAGCTCGCAGGCGCGGTGATGGACGCCCTGCGGCCCCTGGCGGCGAGCTCTCTGGATCACGCCGAGGAGGGCGACATCCGCGCCGCGCCCCTCCTCGATCCGCTCGGCGTTCACTCCTTCCTCCGCGTCCCGCTCCTCGCGCGCCACCGGCGCTTCGGGGTCATGACCCTGCTGGCAACCGCGCCACGGCGCCGCTACGGCCCCGCCGACCTGTGGCTGGCCCAGGAGCTGGCGAGCCGCGCCGCGCTCGCCCTCGACAACAGCCGCCTGTTCGCCGAGGCCCAGGAGGCGATCGAGCGCCGCGACGAGTTCCTCCTCGTCGCCTCGCACGAGCTCAAGACACCGCTCACCTCGCTCACGATGCAAGCCCACCTGCTCGCCCGGCTCCTGCCCCGCCTCCAGCGCGCCGAGGTCGCTCCGGAGCGCATCGACGCCGCGATCCAGCTCCTCAACCGACAGATCGCGCGCCTCGCCCACCTGGTCAACGAGCTGCTCGACGTCACCCGCCTCAACGCCGGCCAGCTGACCCTCTCTCGCGCGCCCGTCGATCTGGCGGCCCTGGCGCGCGATGTCGTCGAGCGGATGCACGAGCAGCTCACCGACGCCCGCTGCCGCACCCAGCTCGACCTGGAAGGGCCCGTGGTGGGCAACTGGGACGCTTTCCGCATGGAGCAGATCCTCATCAACCTCCTGTCCAACGCGCTCAAATATGGCGCGGGAGGCCCCATTCACGTCGTCGTGCGCAGCCTGGCCAGCCGCGCGTTGCTCATCGTCCGCGATCACGGCATGGGCATCGCGGAGGCCGACCAGGCCAGGATCTTCGAGCGCTTCGAGCGCGCCGTCTCCGTCCGCAACTTCGGCGGCCTCGGCCTCGGCCTCTACATCGTTCGATGGATCGTCACCTCCCACGGCGGCACCATCCGCGTCGAGAGCAAGCCGGGCGCCGGCGCCACGTTCGTCGTCGAGCTGCCTTTGCGCTCGCCGGATACGGAGACGGACGTCCAGGGCACCTTCCTCCCGCAGGCGTAGGCGCGCGAAGCCTGCTCACTACCCGACTGCTGCCTCAGCCGGCGCTGACGCGCCGCCGTTTGCTCGTGACGGGTCGCAGTGCTTTTGGCAGTGTACCGAATTGAACCGCAGCACGCCGCTGACGCCCCGGGTTCAAAGATCCTCCTATGCCCCATAGTCCACGTTACCGCGTGCTGGAGGTGCTGCACCAAGGTGCGGATACCATCCTCTACCGCGCGCGGCGCGAGGAGGACGGCCGACCGGTGGTGCTCAAGGTCCTGCGGCGCGACCACGCGAGCCCTCACGCCCTCGGCAGGCTCCAGCACGAGCTCGAGGTCGCCAGAGCGCTCGATACGGCGGTCATCGTCAGGCCCTACGCGATGGAATCGCTCGGCGACCAGGCCGCGCTGGTCTTGGAGGATTTCGGCGGCCGCTCGCTCGACCGGCTGCTCGATGGCGACGGGCCCACGCGCCCGATGTCGATCGAGCGCTTCCTCCCCCTCGCCCTCCGCCTCACCGGCGCGCTCGCCGAGCTGCACCGGCGGCACGTCATCCACAAGGACATCAAGCCCCAGAACCTCCTCTACAACCCCGACACCGGCGAGGTAAAGATCACCGATCTCGGCATCGCCTCCCTCTCCCCCCGCGAATCCCAGCATCTCGTCCACAACAGCCTCATCGAGGGGACGCTGGCCTACATGGCGCCGGAGCAAACAGGCCGCATGAACCGCTCGATCGACGAGCGGACCGACCTGTACTCCCTCGGCGTCACCTTCTACGAGATGCTGACGGGCGCCCTGCCGTTCCGGGCGAACGATCCCGTCGAGTGGGTCTATTGCCATATCGCGCAGAAGCCGGTCCCGCCGGACACCCTCGTCCCATCGATTCCACCGCTCCTGTCCGAGATCGTGCTCAAGCTGCTCTCCAAGGCCGCCGAGGAGCGTTACCAGAGCGCGGCGGGCTTGTTGCACGACCTCGACGAATGCTTGGCGAGGTGGCGAGCGAACGGCGACATCCAGCCCTTCGCGCTCGGTGAGCGCGATCGCTCCGACCGGTTCCGGGTCCCGCAGCGACGCTACGGCCGCGAGCGCGAGATCGAGGCGCTGCTCGCCGCGTTCGAGCGCGTGGTCGCGAATGGCCGGCCTGAGCTCACGCTCGTCTCGGGCTACTCGGGCATCGGCAAGTCGTCGCTCGTCGCCGAGCTGCACGGGCCCGTCGTGCGCGAGCGCGGCTTCTTCCTCTCCGGCAAGTTCGATCAGACCGCGAGGGATGTCCCCTACCGTGCTTTCCTTCAGGCGTTCCGGGCGCTGTTTCAGGAGATCCTCGGCGCGAGCGAGGAGCAGGTCGAGCGCTGGAGACGGCAGCTGCGGGAGGCCCTCGGCCAGAACGGCAGGCTGCTCACCGACGTGCTCCCCGAGCTCGATCTCCTCCTCGGCCCGCAGCCGCCCGTGCCCGAGCTCCCGCCCACCGAGGCTCAGAGTCGGCTGCTCGCCACGCTCCAGCGCTTCGTCGCGGAGTGCGCCCGGAAGGAGCACCCCGTCGCGCTCTTCCTCGATGATCTCCAGTGGGCCGACGCGGCCAGCCTCCTCTTGCTCGAGCAGCTCGCCACCTACGCCGGGTCCGAGCACCTCCTGCTGATAGGCGCCTACCGCGACAACGAGGTCGGCCCCGCACACCCGCTCCGGCTCACGCTGGCCGAGGTGCAGAAGCGCGGCGCCGCCGTCTCCGAGCTCGTCCTCGCGCCGCTCTCCGCCGCCCATGTCGGGGCGCTCGTCGCCGAGGCGGTCCACGCGCCAGAAGCGCACGTCGAGCCGCTCTCGCAGCTCGTCTACGAGAAGACCGGCGGCAACCCCTTCTTCGTGCTCCAGTTCCTCATCGCCCTGCATGAAGAGCGGCTCATCACCTTCGACACCGAGCAGCGCGTATGGCGCTGGGACATCGCCGCCATCCGCGACAAGGGCTTCACCGACAACGTCGTCGAGCTGATGGCCGGCAAGCTGAACCGGCTCTCGGTCCCGACGCGCGACGCGCTCAAGCTCGCCGCGTGCCTCGGCAACACCCTCGACCTCGAGCCCCTCGCGATCATCGCGCGCCGCCCGGCGGAGGAGCTCCGCGACGCGCTCGAGGAGGCCGCGCGGGAGAGGCTGCTGCTGCGCCGGGGCTCTGGCTATCGCTTCCTCCATGACCGGGTGCAGCAAGCCGCGTATTCGCTCATCCCGGCAGAGCAGCTCGCCGAGGTGCACCTCTGGATCGGCCGGCTGCTCCTGAAGGCGCCGCACGCGGAGGAGCGCGACGAGGCGCTCTTCGAGGTCGTCAGCCACCTCAACCGCGGCGCCGCGCTCATCCGTTCCCGGGCCGAGCGCGACGAGCTCGCCGCGCTGAACCTCCGCGCCGGCAGGAAGGCCAAGTCCGCCGCGGCCTACGAGGCCGCCGCCGCGCTCTTCGCCGCGGGCCTTTCCCTGCTCGCGCCGGACCGCTGGGAGACGCAGCACGAGCTGACCTACGATCTGACCTTCGAGCGCGCGCACGTCGCGTACATCACCGGCGGCTTCGACGAGGCCGAGCGGCTCCTCGAGGAGCTCCCCCAGCGCGCGAGGACCCATGGCGAGACGGCCGCCGTCGTCGAGCTCGCGCTCGCCTTCTACCTGACCCGCGGGCAATGCGCCCGCGGGGTGGAGATCGGGCTCTCGTGGCTCCGCAGCTGCGACATCGAGCTTCCGCGCCACCCGACCGACGCACAGCTCGATAAAGAGGCGAAATGCGTCTGGCGGGCCCTGGGCGAACGGGCGATCGAGGATCTGATCCATCTGCCCCCCGTGACGCACCCGGAGGTCAAGCTCACGATGGGCGTGCTGCAGGCGATGGCCACCCCTGCGTTCTTCGCGGACGTGGATCTGCACTGTCTCATCGTCCTGCGCAGGGTCGAGCTCAGCCTGCGCCACGGCAACGCCGAGAGCTCCGCTTACGCTTACGCCGACTTCGCGAGGGTGCTCGGCCCGAGGTTCGGGCGATACCAGGAGGGGTATCTGTTCGGCAAGCTCGGCCACGACCTGGCGCAGAGGAGCGGCCTCCTCACCACGAAATCGATGGTGTTCACCGTCTTTGGACAGCATGTCCTGTTCTGGACACGCCACTACCGAGAGACGTATCCGTACTCGCGCGCCGGCTTCAGCGCCGCGGTCGAGTCCGGTGACCTGAACATGGCGTGCCTCAACTGCGTCTGGGTCGCGATGTTCCGGCTGCTCTCCGGCGAGCCGCTGGAGGACGTGCTCCGCGAGGTCGACGAGCGCCTCGGCTTCGTGCGCAGGGCCGGGTACGCGTACACGCACAGCTCCCTCCTCGGCGCCCACGCGATGATCCAGGCGCTGCGCGGGAGGCCGATCCGCGTCTCGATGCTGGACGGGTCCGAGCTGGATCCGCCGGCCTTCGAGGCGCGGCTCGACAAGGGGGATCTCCAGCGACTTCGCGGCCGTTATTACAGCTTGAAGGCCCAGGCGCTCTACGTGCTCGGCGCTCACGGCGAGGCGCTCGCGGCGGCGACCCGCGCGCTCAACGAGAACCCCTTGAGGACCGAGCCACACGCGCTCATCGCCGAGAACTTCTACTATCTCGCGCTCTCGCTCGCGGCGCTCGTCGACGCCGACGAGGAGCGCGAGGCACGCGAGGTGCGGCCCACCCCGCCGCGGGAGCTCCCCGAGCAGCTCCTCGAGTGCGAGCGGCAGCTCGGCGCGTGGGCCAGGAACGGCCCCGACAACTTCCTCCACAAACACGCCCTGGTCCGCGCCGAGATCGCCCGGCTCCGTGGGCAGGAATCCGAGGCAATCCGCCTCTACGAGCAGGCCGCGTCGTCGGCGCAAGAGGGCGGCTTCGTCCAGCACGAGGCCATCGCCAGCGAGCTCGCCGCGGCGTTCTACCATGCGCGCGGCCTCGCCACCCCGGCGGACGCCTGCCTGCAAAAGGCCCGCGCCGCCTATTCCCGCTGGGGCGCTCACGCCAAGGTGGAGCAGCTCGATCAGCGCCATCCCCACCTCGCCCCGCGCAAGCCGATCGCGCCCACCGTCACCTTCGCCGTCCGGGCCGAGCAGTTCGACGTCCTGTCCGTCGTCAAGGCCTCTCAGAGCATCTCCGGTGAGCTCCAGCTCCCGCGCCTGCTCGAGATGCTCCTGCGCGTCGCGATCGAGCACGCGGGCGCCGGAGAGGGGCATGTGCTCCTGGTCCGGAAGGATCGCGTGTCGATCGCGGCGGCGCTCTCGACGTCCAGCGGCGCGGCGCGGCTGCTCGACGCGCGCGAGGCGGCGGCGGCCGAGCTACCGCAGTCCATCCTCAACTACGTTCGCCGGAGCCACGAGCGCGTGCTGCTCGACGACGCCGCCGCGAGGCACCCGTTCTCGGAGGACGAGTATTTCAGGCGGAGGGCGCCGAAATCGGCGCTGTGCCTCCCGATCGTGCGGCATACCCGGCTGCTCGGCCTGCTCTACCTGGAGAACAGGCTCATCACCGGGGCGTTCACCCCGGGGCGGCTCAGCGTGCTCGAGCTGCTTGCGTCGCAATCGGCCATCTCGCTGGAGAACGCCATGCTGTATGCCGAGGTCGAGCGGGAGAACGCCGAGCGGCGGCGGGCAGAACAGGCGCTGAAGAGCAACCAGGCGACCCTGCGGGCCATCGTCGACAACTCGGCCACGGCCATTTACGTCAAGGATCACGAAGGCCGGCTCCTGCTCGCCAACCGGCACGTGGGCGCCATCATGCGCATGCCGATCGAGGCGATCGTCGGAAAGACGGTCGGCGAGCTCTTGCGTTCTCCGGTCGCCGAGACCCTGGACGACCACGACAGGAAGGTGCGCGAGGCGGGCGCGCCGATGGAGTGGGAGGAGGAGCTGCCGCTGGAGGACGGGCTGCACACCTTCCTGTCGGTCAAGTTCCCTCTCGGGGATGAGGTCATGCCCGGCGGGCTCTGCGGCATCTCCACCGACATCACCGAGCGCAAGCGCGCCGAGCTCGCCGAGCGCTTCCTCGCCGACGCGAGCCGCAAGCTCATGGCCCTCGGCTATGGCGTCACGCTCGACAGCGTCGCGCAGCTCGCCGTGCCCGAGCTGGCCGATCAGTGCGTCATCGACGTGGGCGTCGCTGACGGCGACCCGGGACACGCGGTCACCGCGGGCGTGCCGGCCGAGCTCGCGGGCGCCGTGGTGGACGCGCTACGGCCCCTGGCTGCCACCTCGCCGAACCACCCCGAGGTGGGCGACGTCCGCGCCGCGCCCCTCCTCGAGCGGCTCGGCATTCACTCCTTCCTCCGCGTTCCGCTCCTCGCGCGCTACCGGCGCTTCGGGGTCATGACGTTGCTCGCGACCGCGCCCCGACCCCGTTATGGCTCTTCCGACCTGCGGCTCGCCGAGGAGCTCGGGTTTCGTGCGGCGCTCGCCCTCGACAACAGCCGTCTGTTCGCCGAGGCCCAGGAGGCGATCGAGCGCCGGAACGAGTTCCTCCTCGTCGCCTCGCACGAGCTCAAGACACCGCTCACCTCGCTGAAGATGCAGGCGCACCTGCTCGAGCGGCTGCTGCCCCGCTACCGGCGCGCGGAGATCTCCCCGGAGCGCATCGACGCCGCGCTCCAGGTCCTCAACCGACAGATCGCGCGCCTCGCCCACCTGGTCAACGAGCTGCTCGACGTCACCCGCCTGAACGCCGGCCGGCTGACCCTCACGCGCGCGCCGTTCGATCTGGCGGCCCTGACGCGCGAGGTCGTCGAGCGGATGAGACAGCAGCTCGCGAGCGCGCGCTGCCGCACCGAGCTCGATCTGGAAGGGCCCGTGATCGGGCACTGGGACGCCTCTCGCATGGAGCAGGTCCTCATCAACCTGCTGTCCAACGCGATCAAATACGGCGCGGGAGCCCCCATTCACGTCGTCGTACGCGCCGAGGGCGATCGCGCGCTGCTCGTCGTCCGTGATCACGGCATGGGCATCGCCGAGGCCGATCAGGCCAGGATCTTCGAGCGCTTCGAGCGCGCCGTCTCCGTCCGCAATTTCGGCGGTCTCGGCCTCGGCCTCTACATCGTTCGATGGATCGTCACCTCCCACGGCGGCACCATCCGCGTCGAGAGCACGCCGGGCGCGGGCGCCACGTTCGTCGTCGAGCTGCCTTTGCACCCGGCCGAGCCGGAGACAGACGTCCAGGGCAGCTTCCTCCCGCAGGCGTAGGCGCGAGCTGCCCGACTGCTGCATCAGCCGGCGCTGACGAGCCGCCGTTTGCTCGTGACGAGGTGCGGCGCTTTTGGCAATATACCGAGTTGAGCGCAACGCGCCGCTGGCGCCTCGGTTTTCAAAGCTCTTCCTATGCCCGATAGTCCACGCTACCGCGTGCTGGAGGTGCTGCACCAAGGTGCGGATACCGTCCTTTACCGCGCGCGGCGCGAGGAGGATGGCCGGCCGGTGGTGCTCAAGGTCCTGCGGCGCGATCACGCGAGCCCCCGCGCCCTCGGCCGGCTCCAGCACGAGCTCGAGATCGCCAGGGCGCTCGACGCGCCTGTCGTCGTCAAGGCCTATGGGATCGAGCCGTTCCGCGACCAGATGACCCTGGTCCTCGAGGACTTCGGCGGCCGCTCGCTCGACAGGCTGCTCGATGGCGACGGGCCGATGCGCCCGATGCGCCCGATGTCGATCGAGCGCTTCCTCCCCCTCGCCCTCCGCCTGACAGCCGCCCTCGCCGAGCTCCACCGGCGGCACGTCATCCACAAGGACATCAAGCCCCAGAACCTCCTCTACAACCCCGACACCGGCGAGGTGAAGATCACCGATCTCGGCATCGCCTCCCTCTTGCCGCGCGGGGCCCAGGAGCTCGCACACGCCGGGCTCATCGAGGGCACGCTCGCCTACTTGGCGCCAGAGCAGACAGGCCGCATGAACCGTCGGGTCGACGAGCGGACCGACCTGTACTCCCTCGGCGTCACCTTCTACGAGATGCTGACTGGCGCCCTGCCGTTCCAGGCCAGCGATCCCGTCGCGTGGGTCTATTGCCACATCGCCCAGGCGCCGCGGCCGCCGCACGCGCTCGTCCCATCGATTCCACCGCAGCTCTCCGCGGTCGTCCTCAAGCTGCTCTCCAAGGCCGCCGAGGAGCGTTACCAGAGCGCCCTCGGCCTGCGCCACGACCTCGACACGTGCTTTTCCCAGCTGCGGCAGAGCGGCGCCATCGATGCTTTCCCGCTCGGACAGCGCGACGTCTCCGATCGGTTCGAGGTCCCGCAGCGGCTCTATGGCCGCGAGCGCGAGCTAGGGGCCCTGCTCGCCGCGTTCGAGCGCGTGGTCGCGAGCGGCCGGCCAGAGCTCGTGCTCGTCTCGGGCTACTCGGGCATCGGCAAGTCATCGCTCGTCGCCGAGCTGCACAGGCCCGTCGTGCGCGAGCGCGGCTCCTTCCTCTCCGGAAAGTTCGAGCAGCTGAAGCGCGACGTCCCCTACGGCCCGCTCGCCAACGCCTTCCGGGGATTCGTGCAGGAGATCCTGAGCGCGAGCGAGGAGCAGCTCGAGCGCTGGCGAGAGCGCCTCCGCGAGGCCCTCGGCCAGAACGGCAGGCTGCTCACCGACGCGCTCCCGGAGCTCGAGCGCCTCCTCGGCCCGCAGCCGCCCGTGCCCGAGCTCCCGCTCGCCGAGGCCCAGAGCCGGCTCCTCGCGACCCTCCAGCGCTTCCTCGCCGCCTGCGGCTGGAAGGAACACCCCGTCGCCCTCTTCCTCGACGACCTGCAATGGGCCGACGCCGGCAGCCTCCTGCTCCTCGAGCAGCTCGCCACCCTTCCCGGCGACGCGCACCTCCTCGTGATAGGCGCTTACCGCGACAACGAGGTCGGCCCCGCGCACCCGCTCCGGCTCACGCTGGCCGACGTGCAGAAGCGCGGCGTCGCCATCTCCGAGCTCGTCCTCGCGCCGCTCTCCGCCGCCCATGTCGGGGCGCTCGTCGCCGAGGCGGTCCATTCACCCGAAGCGCAGGTCGAGCCGCTCTCACAGCTCGTCTACGAGAAGACCGGCGGCAACCCCTTCTTCGTGCTCCAGTTCCTCATCGCCCTGCACGAAGAGGGGCTCATCACCTTCGACGCCGACGAGGGCGCATGGCGGTGGGACATCGCCGCGATCCGCGACAAGGGCTTCACCGACAACGTCGTCGAGCTGATGGTGGGCAAACTGAAGCGGCTCTCGGCCCCTGCGCAGGACGCCCTCAAGCTCGCCGCCTGCCTCGGCAGCAGCGTGGACCTCGACACCCTCGCGATCATCGCGCGAAGGCCGGCGGAGGCCCTGCGCACGGCGCTCGAGGAGGCCGTGCGGGAGGGGCTGCTCCACGGCCGGGGCAGCGCCTATCGATTCCTCCATGACCGGGTGCAGCAAGCCGCAACCTCGCTCATCCCGACAGAGCAGCTCGCCGAGGTGCACCTCGGGATCGGCCGGCTGCTCCTCTCGGCGAAGCGCGCGGAGAAGCGCGACGAGGCGCTCTTCGATGTCGTCCGCCACCTCAACCGCGGCGCCGCGCTCATCCATTCCCGGGCCGAGCGCGACGAGGTCGCGGCGCTGAACCTCCGCGCCGGCAGGAGAGCCAAGGCCGCCGCCGCCTACGAGGCCGCTGCCGCCCTCTTCGACGCCGGCCTGGCCCTCCTCGCGCCAGATCCCCGCGAGCGCTGGGAGACTCGGTATGATCTGACCTACGACCTGACCTTCGAGCGCGCACACTGCGCGTACGTCCTCGGCAGCTTCGACGAGGCCGAGCGGCTCCTCGACGAGCTCATGGAGCGCGCGAGGACCACGAGCGAGCGAGCCGCCGCCGTCGAGCTCGCCGTCACGCTGAACGTCACCCGCGGGCAATGCGCGCGCGCCGTGGAGATCGGGCTCTCATGCCTCCGCGCCTGGGACATCGAGCTATCGCTCCCCATCACCGACGCGCAGGTCGAAGGAGAGACCGAGAGCGTCTGGGAAGCGCTGGGCGACCGGGCGATAGAGGACCTGATCCATCTGCCCCCCATGGCGCTTCCGGAGATCAAGGTCGCGATGCGCGTCCTGATGAGCGTGGTCCTCTCCGCGATCTTCGTGGACCGGAAGCTGCACTATCTGCTCCTCGTGCGCATGGTGAAGCTCAGCCTGCGCCACGGCAACGCCGAGAGCTCCCCCCACGCGTACGCCGCCTTCGCGCGGGTGCTCGGACCGCGGTTCGGGAGATACAACGAGGCTTACCTGTTCGGCAAGCTCGGCTGCGACCTGGCGGACAGGAGCCCCGCCCTCGCCACGAAGGGCGCGGTGCTCTTCCTGTTCGGGCAGTACATCGTCTTCTGGACGCGCCACTACCGAGAGACGTCTCCCTACAGGCGCACCAGCTACAGCGCCGCGGTCGAATCCGGCGATTGGAACCACGCGTGCTTCAACTGCATCTGGGCATCGGTGTTCCCGCTGCTCTCCGGTGAGCCGCTGGAGGACGTCCTCCACCTGACCGAGGACCGCCTCGCCTTCGTGCGGAAGGCCGGTTACGCCTTCGTTCATGGCGTCCTCCTCGGCGTCCACTACCTCGTGCAGACGCTGCGCGGGCGGCCGGCCCGCTTCTCGATGCTCGACGGATCCGATCTGGATCAGGCGGCCTTCGAGGCGCGGCTCCCTCCGGGAGCCTCGACCAGCGCTCACAGGTATTATTATAGCCTGAAGGCTCAGGCGCTCTTCGTCCTCGGCTCCCCCGGAGAGGCGCTCGCCGCGTCGACCCATCTGGTCGCCGATGACGACTGGAAGATGGATTCGAACGCGCTCGTCGCCGAGAACTTCTATTATCACGCGCTCGCGCTCGCCGCCTTGTTCGACGACGCGCGCGACGCGGCGACCTCGCCAGAGCGGGAGCTCCCGCAAGGGCTCCTCGCGTGCGAGCGGCAGCTCGGCGCGTGGGCCAGGAACGGCCCCGACAACTTCCTCCACAAACATGCGCTGGTCCGCGCCGAGATCGCCCGGCTCCTCGGGCGGGAGCACGAGGCCATCCGGCTCTACGAGCAGGCCATCTCGTCGGCGCGAGAGGGCGGCTTCGTCCAGCACGAGGCCATCGCCTGCGAGCTCGCCGCCCGGTTTTACCGCGTCCGCGGCCTGTCCACGTCGGCGGACGCCTACCTGCGAAGGGCCCGCTCTGGCTACTTCGCGTGGGGCGCCCACGCCAAGGTGGATCAGCTCGACCAGCGCTATCCCTTCCTCGCCCCGCGAAAGCCGATCGCCGCCACCGTCACCTTCGCCGTCCGCGCCGAGCAGTTCGACGTCCTGTCCGTCGTCAAGGCCTCTCAGAGCATCTCCGGCGAGCTCAAGCTCCCGCGCCTGCTCGCGACGCTCCTCCGCATCGTGGTCGAGCACGCTGGCGCCGGAGAGGGGGTTGTGCTCCTGGTCCGGGAAGATCGCCTGTCGACCGCGGCGGCGATCCAGGCCTCTGGAGGCGCGGCGCAGCAGCTCGACGCGGGCGAGGCGGAGGCGGCCGCGCTGCCGCAATCCATTCTCAACTACGTCCGCCGGAGCCACGAGCGCGTGCTGCTCGACGACGCTACCGGGCGGCACCCGTTCTCGGAGGACGCGTATTTCGCGCGCAAGAGGCCGAGATCGGTGCTGTGCCTGCCCATCGTGCGCCAGGCGCGGCTGCTCGGCCTGCTCTACCTGGAGAACCAGCTGGTGGCCGGCGCGTTCACCCCAGGGCGGCTCACCGTGATCGAGCTGCTCGCCTCGCAATCGGCCATCTCGCTCGAGAACGCCATGCTCTACGCCGATATCGAGCAGGAGAACACCGAGCGGCGGCGGGCGGAGCGAGAGCTCCGCGAGAGCCAGGCCACGTTGCAGGCCATCGTCGACAACTCCGCCGCGGCCATCTACCTCAAGGATCGCGACGGCCGCCACCTGCTTGCCAACCGGGAAGTGGGGCGCAGCCTCGGCATCCCGACAGAGCAGATCATCGGCAAGACGACCGCCGAGCTCTTGCCTGCCGCGGTCGCCGAGATCGTCGACGACCACGACCGGAAGGTGCTCGAGGCGGGCGTGCCGATGGAGTTCGAGGAGGAAGTGATGCTGGAGGACGGACTACACACCTTCCTTTCGGTCAAGGTCCCTCTCGGCGAGGACGTGATGTCCGGCGTGCTCTGCGGCGTCTCCACCGACATCACCGAGCGCAAGCGCGCCGAGCTCGCCGAGCGTTTCCTGGCCGACGCGAGCCGCAAGCTCATGGCCCTCGGCTACGGCGCCACCCTCGACAGCGTCGCGCAGCTCGCCGTGCCCGAGCTCGCCGACCGGTGCGTCATCGACGTGGACCTCGAAAGCCGCGCCCCGGGAAGCACGATCACCGCGGTCACCGCGGGCGTGCCGGACGAGCTCGCAGGCGCGGTGATGGACGCGCTGCGGCCCCTCTCGGCGGCTTCGGCGGCTCGCCCCGAGATAGGCGACGTCCGCGCCGCACCTCTCCTCGATCCGCTCGGCGTTCACTCCTTCCTCCGCGTCCCGCTCCTCGCGCGCGACCGGCGCTTCGGGGTCATGACCCTGCTGGCGACCGCGCCCCGACGCCGTTACGGCCCCGCCGACCTGTGGCTGGCCCAGGAGCTGGCGAGCCGCGCCGCGCTCGCGCTCGACAACAGCCGCCTGTTCGCCGAGGCCCAGGAGGCGATCGAGCGCCGCGACGAGTTCCTCCTCGTCGCCTCCCACGAGCTCAAGACACCGCTCACCTCGCTCACGATGCAAGCCCACCTGCTCGCCCGGCTCCTACCCCGCCTCCAGCGCGCCGAGGTCGCTCCGGAGCGCATCGACGCCGCGATCCAGGTCCTGAGCCGCCAGATCGCGCGCCTCGCCCACCTGGTCAACGAGCTGCTCGACGTCACCCGCCTGAACGCCGGCCGGCTCACCCTCGCGCGCGCGCCCCTCGACCTGGCGGCCCTGACGCGCGAGGTCGTCGAGCGGATGAGACAGCAGCTCGCCGATGCCCGCTGCCGCGCCGAGCTCGACCTGGAAGGGCCCGTGGTGGGCAACTGGGACGCTTCTCGCATGGAGCAGGTCCTCATCAACCTCCTGTCCAACGCGATGAAGTACGGCGCGGGGTCCCCCATTCACGTCGTCGTGCGCAGCCTGGAAGGCCGCGCGCTGCTCGTCGTCCGCGATCACGGCATGGGCATCGCCGAGGCCGATCAGGCGAGGATCTTCGAGCGCTTCGAGCGCGCCGTCTCCGTCCGCAACTTCGGCGGTCTCGGACTCGGCCTCTACATCGTGCGGTGGATCGTCACCTCCCACGGCGGCACCATCCGCGTCGAGAGCGCGCCGGGCGCGGGCGCCACGTTCGTCGTCGAGCTGCCTTTGCATGCGGCGGAGGCAGAGACGGACGGCCAGGGCGCCCTGCTCCCGCAGGCGTAGGCGCGCGCTGCGCGCTGCGTGCTCACTACCCGACTGCGCCTCAGCAGCTCCCTTTCCGTCCCCGCTATCGCCGTGCATGGACGACGGCGTCGCTGCAGGCGAGCCGGCGCGAGAACGCGGCTCCGTTTGCTCGTGACGAGGCGCACCGCTTTTGGCAGTGTAGCGAGTTGAGCCGCAACGCGTCGCTGGCGCCTCGGTTTTCAAAGCTCTTCCTATGCCCGATAGTCCACGCTACCGCGTGCTGGAGGTGCTGCACCAAGGTGCAGATACCGTCCTTTATCGCGCGCGGCGCGAGGAGGACGGCCGGCCGGTGGTGCTCAAGGCCCTGCGGCGCGACCACGCGAGCCCCCGCGCCCTCGGCAGGCTCCAGCACGAGCTCGCGGTCGCCAGAGCGCTCGATTCACCCGTCGTCATCAAGGCCCACGGCATCGAGCCGTTCCGCGACCAGATGACCCTGGTCCTCGAGGACTTCGGCGGCCGCTCGCTCGACCGGCTCCTCGATGGCGACGGGCCCATGCCCCTCGAGCGCTTCTTCCCGCTCGCCCTCCACCTCGCCGGCGCGCTCGCCGAGCTCCACCGACACCACGTCATCCACAAGGACATCAAGCCCCAGAACCTCCTCTACAACCCCGACACCGACGAGGTGAAGATCACCGATCTCGGCATCGCCTCCCTCTCGCCACGCGAGGCCCAGGAGCTCGCGCACGACGGGCTCATCGAGGGCACGCTCGCCTACATGGCGCCGGAGCAGACCGGCCGCATGAACCGCCACGTCGACGAGCGGACCGACCTGTACTCCCTCGGCATCGTCTTCCACGAGATGCTGACTGGCGCCCTGCCGTTCCAGGCCAGCGATCCCGTCGAGTGGGTCTATTGCCACATCGCCCAGGCCCCGCGGCCGCCGCACGCGCTCGTCTCCTCGATCCCACTGCAGCTCTCCGCGGTCGTCCTCAAGCTGCTCTCCAAGGCCGCCGAGGAGCGTTACCAGAGCGCCCTCGGCCTGCGCCACGACCTCGACACGTGCTTCTCACGGTGGCAGGCGAGCGGCTCCATTCAGCACTTCCCGCTCGGCGTGCGCGATCTCTCCGACCGGTTCCAGGTCCCGCAGCGGCTCTACGGCCGCGAGCGCGAGGTGGAGGCGCTGCGCGCCGCGTTCGAGCGCGTGGTCGCGAACGGCCGGCCAGAGCTCCTTCTCGTCTCGGGCTATTCGGGCATCGGCAAGTCCTCGCTCGTCGCCGAGCTGCACAGGCCCGTCGTGCGCGAGCGCGGCTTCTTCCTCTCCGGCAAGTTCGAGCAGCTGAAGCGCGATGTCCCTTACCACGCCTTTCTCCAGGCGTTCCGGGCGCTCTTGCGGGAGCTCCTGTGCGCGAGCGAGGAGCAGCTCGAGCGCTGGAGGCAGCGCCTCCGTGAGGCCCTCGGCCAGGACGGCGGTCTGCTTGCCGACGTGCTCCCCGAGCTCACGCTCCTCCTCGGCCCGCAGCCGCCCGTGCCCGAGCTCCCGCCCACCGAGGCCCAGAGCCGGCTGCTCGCCACGCTCCAGCGCTTCGTCGCCGCCTGCGCCCGGAAGGAGCACCCCGTCGCCCTCTTCCTCGACGACCTGCAATGGGCCGACGCGGCCAGCCTCCTCTTGCTCGAGCAGCTCGCCACCTATTCCGGCTCCGAGCACCTCCTGTTGATTGGCGCCTACCGCGACAACGAGGTCGGCCCCGCGCACCCGCTCCGGCTCACGCTGGCCGAGGTGCAGCAGCGCGGCGCCGCCGTCTCCGAGCTCGTCCTCGCGCCGCTCTCCGCCGCCCACGTCCGGGCGCTCGTCGCCGAGGCGGTCCACGCACCTGAAGCGCAGGTCGAGCCGATCGCGCAGCTCGTCTACGAGAAGACCGGCGGCAACCCCTTCTTCACGCTCCAGTTCCTCATCGCCCTCCACGAAGAGGGGCTCATCACCTTCGACGCCGAGCAGCGCGTATGGCGCTGGGACATCGCCGCGATCCGCGACAAGGGCTTCACCGACAACGTCGTCGAGCTGATGGCCGGCAAGCTCAAGCGGCTCTCGGCCCCTGCGCACGACGCGCTCAAGCTCGCCGCGTGCCTCGGCAGCAGCCTCGACCTCGAACCCCTCGCGGTGGTCGCGGGCCGTCCAGCGGCGGAGCTCCGCGACGCGCTCGAGGAGGCCGTGCGGGAGGGGCTGCTGCTCCGCCGGGGCTCTGGCTATCGCTTCCTCCATGACCGGGTGCAGCAAGCCGCGTATTCGCTCATCCCGGCAGAGCAGCTCGCCGACGTGCACCTCCGGATCGGCCAGCTGCTCTTGAAGGAGCGGCGCGCGGAGGAGCCCGACGAGGCGCTCTTCGACATCGTCGGCCACCTCAACCGCGGCGCCGCGCTCCTCCGTTCTCAGGCCGAGCGCGACGAGCTCGCCGCGCTGAACCTCCGCGCCGGCAGGAAGGCCAAGGCCGCCGCGGCCTACGAGGCCGCCGCCGCGCTCTTCGCCGCGGGCCTCTCCCTGCTCGCGCAGGCCTCTTGGGACGCGCAGCACGCGCTGGCCTACGACCTGACGCTCGAGCGCGCGCACGCCGCGTACATCACCGGCGGCTTCGACGAGGCCGAGCGGCTCCTGCAAGAGCTCATGGAGCGCGCGAGGACCAGGACCGAGACGGCCGCCGCCGTCGAGCTCATCGTCACGCTCCGTGTGACCCGCGGGCAATCCGTCCGCGCGGTGGAGATCGGCCTCTCGTGGCTCCGCGCCTGCGACATCGATCTTCCGCGCCTCCCCACCGACGCACAGCTCGAAGAGGAGACGAAGAGCGTCTGGCAGGCCCTGGGCGACCGGGCGATCGAGGACCTGATCCATCTGCCCCCCATGACCGACCGGGAGGTCAAGCTGACGATGGGTGTGCTGGAGGGCGCGGGCATCGCGGCGTCCTTCATGACCCCGAACCTGTACTTTCTCATCTTCCTGCGCATGGTCCAGCTCAGCCTGCGCCACGGCAACGCCGAGAGCTCCGCTGTCGCGTACACGTCGTTCGCGAGGATGTTCGGCCCGAGGTTCGGGCGATACCAGGAGGCCTATCGGTTCGGCAAGCTCGGCCACGACCTGGCGCAGAGGAGCGGCCTCCTCACCACGAAATCGATGGTGTTCGCCACCTTCGGACACCATGTCGTCTTCTGGACACGCCACTACCGAGAGACGTATCCCTACGGGCGCGCCGGCTTCAGCGCCGCGGTCGAGTCCGGCGCGCTGAGCATGGCGTGCTTCAACTGCGTATGGGACGCGCTGTTCCACCTGCTCTCTGGCGAGGCGCTCGAGGACGTGCTCCGCGAGGTCGACGAGCGGCTCGGCTTCGTGCGCAGCGCGGGTTTCGCGTTCGCGCACGGCGCCCTCCTCAGCGCCCACGCCATGATCCAGGCGCTGCGCGGGAGGCCGGTCTGCTTCGCCATGCTCGACGGCTCCGAGCTGGATCCTCCGGCCTTCGAGGCGCGGCTGCAGGAGGGAGCGCTGGAGACCACGCGCGAATTCTACTACAGCTTGAAGGCGCAAGCGCTCTTCGTGCTCGGCGCGCCCAGGGAGGCGCTCGACGCGGCGACCCGCGTCGTCACCGAGCAACCCTTCTGGAACCAGCCGCACGCGCTCATGGCCGAGAGCTTCTATGTTCTCGCGCTCTCGCTCGCGGCCCTCGTCGACGCGCCGCACGCGCCGCACGCGGAGCGGGATTCCCTGGCGCGGGAGCTCCCCGAGCAGCTGCTCGAGTGCGAGCGGCAGCTCGACGCGTGGGCCAGGAGCGGCCCCGACAATTTCCTCCACAAACACGCTTTGGTCCGCGCCGAGATCGCCCGGCTCCGCGGGCAGGATCTGGAGGCCATCGGGCTCTACGAGCAGGCCATCTCCTCGGCGCACGAGGGGGGCTTCGTCCAGCACGAGGCCATCGCCTGCGAGCTCGCCGCCCGGCTCTACCGCGACCGCGGCCTGTCCACGCCCGCAGACGCTTACCTCCAGAGGGCCCGCGCCGCCTATTTCCGCTGGGGCGCCCACGCCAAGGTCGATCAGCTCGACCAGCGGTATCCCTTCCTCGTCGAGCGAAAGCCGATCGCCCCCACCGTCACCTTCGCCGTCCGCGCCGAGCAGTTCGACGTCCTGTCGGTCGTCAAGGCCTCTCAGAGCATCTCCGGTGAGCTCAAGCTCCCGCGCCTGCTCGAGATGCTCCTGCGCACCATGGTCGAGCACGCGGGCGCCGAGCAGGGGTGCGTCCTCCTGATCCGGGGTGAACGCCTCTGGAGCGCGGCGATCGAAGCGCCGAGGGGTGCGGTGCGGATGCGCGACGCGGGCGAGGCGCCTTCGGCCGCCCTGCCGCAATCCATCCTCAACTACGTCCGCCGGAGCCACGAGCGCGTGCTGCTCGACGACGCCGCCGCCAGACACCCGTTCTCGGAGGACGAGTATTTCACGCGGAAGCGGCCGAGATCGGTGCTGTGCCTCCCGATCGTGCGCCAAACGCGGCTGCTCGGCCTGCTCTACCTGGAGAACAACCTCGTCACCGGCGCGTTCACCCCCGGGCGGCTCACCGTGCTCGAGCTGCTTGCGTCGCAATCGGCCATCTCGCTCGAGAACGCCATGCTCTATACCGATATCGAGCAGGAGAACGCCGAGCGACGCCGGGCGGAGCGCGAGCTCCGCGAGAGCCAGGCCACGCTGCAGGCCATCGTCGACAGCTCCGCCGCGGCCATCTTCCTGAAGGATCGCGAGGGTCGGTATCTGCTCGTCAACCGCCAGGCGAGCAGCGTCGCCGGCCTGCCGAGCCATCGGCTCCTCGGAAAGACCGACGCCGAGCTCTTGCCTGCTGCGCTCGCCGAGATCATCGGCAATCACGATCGGCGAGTGCTCGAGGCAGGCGAGCCGCTCGAGTTCGAGGAAGAGGTGGCGATGGAGGACGGGCTGCACACCTTCCTCTCGCTCAAGTTCCCTCTCGGCGAGGAGGTCATGCCCGGCGTGCTCTGCGGCATCTCCACCGACATCACCGAGCGCAAGCGCGCCGAGCTCGCCGAGCGTTTCCTTGCCGACGCGAGCCGCAAGCTCATGGCCCTCGGCTACGGCGCCACCCTAGAGAGCGTCGCGCAGCTCGCCGTGCCCGAGCTCGCCGACCGGTGCGTCATCGACGTGGACCTCACCCAGGACGCCCCGGGGCGAACGGTCACCGCGGGCATGCCGGCCGAGCTCGCGGGCGCCGTGGTGGACGCGCTGCGGGCCCTGACAGCGACCCCGCCGCACCGCCCCGAGGTGGGCGACGTCCGCGCCGCGCCGCTTCTCGAGCCGCTCGGCGTTCACTCCTTTCTCCGCGTCCCGCTCCTCGCGCGAGACCGGCGCTTCGGCGTCATGACCCTGCTGGCGGCCGCGCCCCGGCGCAGCTACGGCCCCACCGACCTGTGGATCGCCGAGGAGCTCGGGCTCCGGGCGGCGCTCGCCCTCGACAACGGCCGCCTGTTCGCCGAGGCCCAGGAGGCGATCGAGCGGCGCAACGAGTTCCTCCTCGTCGCATCGCACGAGCTCAAGACACCGCTCACCTCGCTCAAGATGCAGGCCCACCTCCTCGCCCGGCTCCTGCCTCGCTTGCAGCGCGCCGAGGTCGCTCCGGAGCGCATCGACGCCGCGATCCAGCTCCTCAACCGACAGATCGCGCGCCTCGCCCACCTGGTCAACGAGCTGCTCGACGTCACCCGCCTGAACGCCGGCCGGCTCACCCTCGCGCGCGCGCCCGTCGATCTGGCGGCCCTGACGCGTGAGGCTGTCGAGCGAATGAGGCAGCAGTTCGCGGACGCCCGCTGCCGCATCCAGCTCGATCTGGAAGAGCCCGTGGTCGGGCACTGGGATGCTTCTCGCGTGGAGCAAGTCGTCATCAACCTCCTGTCCAACGCGATGAAGTACGGCGCGGGGGCCCTCATTCACGTCGTCGTGCGCGGCCTGGAAGGCCGCGCGCGGCTCGTCGTCCGCGATCACGGCATCGGCATCGCGGAGACAGACCAGGCCAGGATCTTCGAGCGCTTCGAGCGCGCCGTCTCCGTCCGCAACTTCGGCGGCCTCGGCCTCGGCCTCTACATCGTTCGATGGATCGTCGCCTCCCACGGCGGCACCATCCGCGTCGAGAGCGCGCCAGGCGCGGGCGCTGCCTTCATCGTCGAGCTGCCTTTGCATGCGGCGGAGGCGGAGGCGGACGGCCAGGGCACCTTTCTCCCGCCGGCGTGAGCGTTCACCGGGAGCCGAAGCCGGCGCTGCTCCGCGCCGTTTGCTCGTGACGAGGCGCGGCGCTTTTGGCAGTGTACCGGGTTGACTGGCGACACGCCGCCGGCGCCCCGGCTTTCAAAGATCCTCCTATGCTCGATAGTCCACGTTACCGCGTGCTGGAGGTGCTGCACCAGGGTGCGGACACGATCCTCTACCGCGCGCGGCGCGAGGAGGACGGCCGGCCGGTGGTGCTCAAGGTCCTGCGGCGCGATCACGCGAGCCCCCGCGCCCTCCGCAGGCTCCAGCACGAGCTCGAGGTCGCCAGGGCACTGAAGTCGCCCGTCGTCGTCCAGGCCTACGGCATCGAGCCGTTCCGCGACCAGATGACCCTGGTCCTCGAGGACTTCGGCGGCCGCTCGCTCGACCGACTGCTCGATGGCGGCGGACCCATGCGCCCGATGCGCCCGATGTCGATCGAGCGCTTCTTCCCCCTCGCCCTCCGCCTCGCCGCCGCGCTCGCCGAGGTGCACCGGCGGCACGTCATTCACAAGGACATCAAGCCCCAGAACCTCCTCTACAACCCCGACACCGGCGAGGTGAAGATCACCGATCTCGGCATCGCCTCCCTCTCCGCGCGCGAGGCCCAGGAGCTCGCGCACGACGGGCTCATCGAGGGCACGCTCGCCTACATGGCGCCGGAGCAGACCGGCCGCATGAACCGCCGCGTCGACGAGCGGACCGATCTGTACTCCCTCGGCGTCACCTTCTACGAGATGCTGACTGGGACCCTGCCCTTCCAGGCCAGCGATCCCGTCGAGTGGGTCTATTGTCACATCGCCCAGGCGCCGCGGCCGCCGCACACGCTCGCCCCATCGATTCCACCGCAGCTCTCCGCCGTCGTCCTCAAGCTGCTCTCCAAGGCCGCCGAGGAGCGTTACCAGAGCGCACTCGGCCTGCGCCACGACCTCGACACGTGCTTTTCCCAGCTGCGCCAGAGCGGCGCCATCGAGGCCTTCCCGCTCGGACAGCGCGACGTCTCCGACCGGTTCCAGGTCCCGCAGCGGCTCTACGGCCGCGAGCGCGAGCTAGAGGCCCTGCTCGCCGCGTTCGAGCGGGTGGTCGCGAACGGCCGGCCAGAGCTCCTTCTCGTCTCGGGCTATTCGGGCATCGGCAAGTCGTCGCTCGTCGCCGAGCTGCACGGGCCCATCGTGCGCGAGCGCGGCTTCTTCCTTTCCGGCAAGTTCGATCAGCTCAAACGCGACGTCCCCTACCGCCCCCTCCTTCACGCCTTCCGGGGGCTCGTGCAGGAGATCCTCGGCGCGAGCGAGCAGCAGGTCGAGCGCTGGAGAGAGCGCCTCCGCGAGGCCCTCGGCGCGAGCGGCGTTCTGCTCACCGACATGCTCCCCGAGCTCGCCCTGCTCCTCGGCCCGCAGCCGCCCGTGCCCGAGCTCCCGCCCGCCGAGGCCCAGAGCCGGCTGCTCGCCACGCTCCAGCGCTTCGTCGCTGCCTGCGCCCGGAAGGAGCACCCCGTCGCCCTCTTCCTCGACGACCTGCAATGGGCCGACGCCGGCAGCCTCCTGCTCCTCGAGCAGCTCGCCACCCTCGCCGGCGACGCACACCTCCTGTTGATAGGCGCTTATCGCGACAACGAGGTCGGCCCCGCGCACCCGCTCCGGCTCACCTTGGCCGAGGTGCAGAAGCGCGGCGCCACCGTCGGCGACATCGTCCTCGAGCCGCTCTCCGTCGCCCACGTCCGGGCGCTCGTCGCCGAGGCGGTCCATGCGCCTGAAGCGCAGGTCGAGCCGCTCTCGCAGCTCGTCTACGAGAAGACCGGCGGCAACCCCTTCTTCGTGCTCCAGTTCCTCATCGCCCTGCACGAAGAGGGGCTCATCACCTTCGACACCGACGAGGGCGCATGGCGGTGGGACATCGCCGCCATCCGCGACAAGGGCTTCACCGACAACGTCGTCGAGCTGATGGTGGGCAAGCTGGAGCGGCTCCCCGTCGCCACGCGCGACGCCCTCAAGCTCGCCGCGTGCCTCGGCAGCAGCGTGGACCTCGACACCCTCGCGATCGTCGCGCGAAGGCCGGCGGAGGAGCTCCGCGAGGCGCTCGAGGAGGCCGTGCGGGAGGGGCTGCTGCTCCGCCGGGACAGCGCCTATCGATTCCTCCATGACCGGGTGCAGCAAGCCGCAACCTCGCTCATCCCGGCCGGACAGCTGGCCGAGGTGCACCTCCGGATCGGTCAGCTGCTCTTGAAGGCACGGCGCGCCGAAGAGCGCGAGGACGCGCTCTTCGATATCGTCGGCCACCTCAACCACGGCGCCGCGCTCCTCCGTTCCCAGGCCGAGCGCGACGAGCTCGCCGCCCTCAACCTCCGCGCCGGCAGGAAGGCCAAGGCCGCCGCCGCCTTCCAGTCCGCCGCTGTCCTCTTCGCCGCAGGACAGGCCCTCCTCGCGCAGGATCCCCGCGAGCGCTGGGAGACTCGGTACGAGCTGACCTACGATCTGAGCCTCGAGCGCGCGCACGCCGCCTACGCCATCGGCAGCTTCGAGGAGGCCGAGCAGCTGCTCGGGGAGCTCATGGAGCGCGCGAGGACCAAGATCGAGCGCGCCGCCGTCGTCGAGCTCGCCGTCACGCAGAACGTCACCCGCGGGCAGTGCGCCCGCGCCGTGGAGCTCGGGCTCTCGTGCCTCCGCGCCTGGGACATCGAGCTGTCGCTCCCCGTCACCGACGCGCAGGTCGAAGAAGAGACCGAGGGCGTCTGGCAGGCGCTGGGCGACCGGGAGATCGAAGCTCTGGTCGACCTGCCGCCCATGGATCACCCGGAGATCAAGGTCGCGATACGGCTCCTGATCGGCGTGGTGATCCCTGCCTTCTTCGTGGATCTGAAGCTGCACTATCTGCTGCTCGCGCGCATGGTCAAGCTCAGCCTGCGCCACGGCAACGCGGAGCGCTCCGCCCACGCGTACACCGCCTTCGCGCGGATGGTCGGCCCGCTGTTCGGGCGGTACCGTGAGGCTTACCTGTTCGGAAAGCTCGGCTACGATCTCGCGGACAGGGGCCACGCCCTCGCCACGAAGGGCGCGGTGTTCACCCTGTTCGGGCAGCAGGTCGTCTTCTGGACGCGCCACTACCGGGAGACCGGCTTCTATACGCGCCGCGGCTTCAACGCCGCGGTGGACGGCGGCGACTGGAACAACGCATGTTACAACTGCATCTGGGCAGCGATGTTCCCGCTGCTGTCTGGCGAGCCGCTGGAGGACGCCCTCCACCTGACCGAAGACCGCCTCGGCTTCGTGCGCAAGGCCGGTTACGCGTTCGTGTATGACGTCCTCCTTGGCGCACGGCACCTCATCCAGACGCTGCGCGGGCGGCCGGTCCATTATTCGATGCTCGACGGCGCCGAGCTGGATCAGGCGGCCTTCGAGGCGCGTCTCGACCGGGAGGGGGCGGTCGTCCCCCGCTGCTTCCACTTCAGCATGAAGGCTCAGGCGACGTTCGTCCTCGGCGCTCACCGGGAGGCGCTCGCGGCGACGACCCATGTGGTCGTCGATTACGACTGGAAGATGGACACGAACGCGCTGTACGCCGAGTGCTTCTATTATCGCGCGCTCGCGCTGGCCGCGCTCGTCGACGACGACGAGGACCGCGCGGCGGCGCCGTCGCCCCGGCCGGAGCTCCCGGACGGGCTGCTCGACTGCGAGCGGCAGCTCGGCGAGTGGGCCGCGAGCGGCCCCGACAACTTCCTCCACAAACACGCTTTGGTCCGCGCCGAGATCGCCCGGCTCCGCGGGCAGGATCTGGAGGCCATCGGGCTCTACGAGCAGGCCATCTCCTCGGCGCGGGAGGGCGGCTTCGTCCAGCACGAGGCCATCGCCTGCGAGCTCGCCGCCCGGCTCTACCGCGACCGCGGCCTGTCCACGCCCGCCGACGCTTACCTCCAGAAGGCCCGCGCCGCCTACTTCCGCTGGGGCGCCCACGCCAAGGTCGATCAGCTCGACCAGCGGTATCCCTTCCTCGTCGAGCGAAAGCCAATAGCCCCCACCGTCACCTTCGCCGTCCGGGCCGAGCAGTTCGACGTCCTCTCCGTCGTCAAGGCCTCTCAGAGCATCTCCGGCGAGCTCAAGCTCCCGCGCCTGCTCGAGATGCTGCTGCGCATCGTGGTCGAGCACGCGGGCGCCGGAGAGGGGCACGTGCTCCTGCTCCGGGAAGATCGCCTGTCGACAGCGGCGGCGATCGCCGCGTCCGGGGGCGCCGCGCGGCTGCTCGACGCGGGCGAGGCGGCGGCGGACGCGCTGCCGCAATCCATTCTCAACTATGTTCGCCGGAGCCACGAGCGCGTGCTGCTCGACGACGCCGCCGGGCGGCACCCGTTCTCGGAGGACGAGTATTTCACGCGGAAGCGGCCGAGATCGGTGCTGTGCCTCCCGATCGTGCGGCAAGCGCGGCTGCTCGGCCTGCTCTACCTGGAGAACAAGCTGGTGGCCGGCGCGTTCACCCCAGGGCGGCTCACCGTGCTCGAGCTGCTCGCCTCGCAATCGGCCATCTCGCTCGAGAACGCCATGCTCTATACCGATATCGAGCAGGAGAACGCCGAGCGGCGCCGGGCGGAGCGCGAGCTCCAGGCCAACCAGAAGACGCTCCAGGCCATCGTCGACAACTCCGCTGCAGCCATCTACCTCAAGGATCGCGACGGCCGGCACCTGCTCGTCAACCGGGAGGTGAGCCGCGCCCTCGGCAGGCCGGCCGAGCAGATCGTCGGAAAGACGACCGCCGAGCTCCTGCCTGCCGCGGTCGCCGAGTCCATCGACGACCACGACCGGAAGGTGCTCGACTCGGGCGAGCCGATGGAGTTCGAGGAGGAGGTGCTGATAGAGGGCGAGCTGCGCACCGGCCTGTCCGTCAAGTTCCCGCTCGGCGAGAACGTCATGCCCGGCGTGCTCTGCGGCATCACCACCGACATCACCGAGCGCAAACGCGCCGAGCTCGCCGAGCGCTTCCTCGCCGAGGCGAGCCGCAAGCTCATGGCCCTCGGCTACGGCGCCACCCTCGAGAGCGTGGCGCAGCTCGCCGTGCCCGAGCTGGCCGACTGGTGCGTCATCGCCGTGGACCTCGCTCGCAGCTCCCCGGACTCCCCGGGACACGCGGTCACCGCGGGCGTGCCGGCCGAGCTCGCAGCCGCGGTGATGGACGCGCTGCGGCCCCTGGCAGCGACCTCGCCGGAGCGCCCCGAGGTGGGTGACGTCCGCGCTGCGCCCCTCCTCGAGCCGCTCGGCGTTCGCTCCTTCCTCCGCGTCCCGCTCCTCGCGCGCGACCGGCGCTTCGGCGTCATGACCCTGCTGGCGGCCGCGCCGCGACGCCATTACCGCCCCGCCGACCTGTGGCTGGCCCAGGAGCTCGCGAGCCGCGCCGCGCTCGCCCTCGACAACAGCCGTCTGTTCGCCGAGGCCCAGCAGGCGATCGAGCGCCGCGACGAGTTCCTCCTCGTCGCCTCGCACGAGCTCAAGACACCGCTCACCTCGCTCAAGATGCAGGCTCACCTCCTCGCCCGGCTCCTGCCCCGCCTCCAGCGCGCCGAGGTCGCTCCGGAGCGCATCGACGCCGCGATCCAGGTCCTCAACCGCCAGATCGCGCGCCTTGCCCACCTGATCAACGAGCTGCTCGACGTCACCCGCCTGAACGCCGGCCGGCTCACCCTCGCGCGCGCGCCCGTCGATCTGGTTGCGCTGACGCGCGAGGTCGTCGAGCGGATGCACCAGCAGCTCGACGACGCCCGCTGCCGCACCGAGCTCGATCTGGAAGGCCCCGTGGTGGGCAGCTGGGATGCGACGCGCATGGAGCAGGTCCTCATCAATCTCCTGTCCAACGCGCTCAAGTACGGCGCGGGGGCCCCCATTCACGTCGTCGTGCGCGGCCTGGAAGGCCGCGCGCTGCTCATCGTCCGCGATCACGGCATGGGGATCGCCGAGGCCGATCAAGCCAGGATCTTCGAGCGCTTCGAGCGCGCCGTCTCCGTCCGCAACTTCGGTGGCCTAGGACTCGGCCTCTACATCGTGCGGTGGATCGTCACCTCCCACGGCGGCACCATCCGCGTCGAGAGCAAGCCGGGCGCGGGCGCCACGTTCATCATCGAGCTGCCTTTGCATGCGGCGGAGGCGGAGTCGGAGATGGCGGCGGACGGCCGAGGGGACGTGCTCCCACAGGCCTAGCTCCGCGTGCCAGAAATCCCGCCAGACAATCCGGTCGATCGCGCGCGGTCGCCGGAAACAGTAGCGATTTTGACAGTTTCCGCCTGTTTCGCCGCCGATGGCGGCTCCGGTGTGGCCCAACGGGGCGCCCTCTGCCGTCGCGTCGGCCGCGGTGAAGGGCCCGCGGCATCACCGGTCCACCGTACGGCCACGCTGCACGCGCTGGTTGACATAGAGAACCTTACGCGATCCGGCCCTCCTGGAAAAACGAGGCTATATCAATAGTTTATCTATGCATCGACGATGAGGCAGCCCTGAGGTCAAGGGCTTGAGCGCTCTCTTTGCGCGGCTGGCCGGCTTCGGCTCGGCAGCGGCGGCGCTCTGCGTCGTCAGTGCAGGTCGTTTTGGCATGGATGTCTTCCTTCGCCCCGGTCGTGGTCGTTCCGCTTGTGCTTGAGCGCCTTGTCGCGCCCGCAGGAGCGAGCTGTGGCTCGATCGACGATCCGCATTCACAGGCCGGCGGTCGCCCTGGTGCCTGGATGTACACTGGAGTCCGAAACGGGACCGTGGAGGCGCATTCTAAGGGACGGCATGTTCGACCCACAGGCCGATCACCCGCGCGCAGATAGGCGTTGCCTTGCTTGGTGATCGAGCCCAGCCGCTGCTTGTCGCGCCCCCCGGAGGTGTCCTCCAGGGGGACCAGGCCGAGATAGGAGGCGAGCTGGTGGGCGTGGTGAAAGCGCTTGGCTTCGTCCACCACCGAGACGAATGCGGCGGCGACGACCGCTGCTCCGAGCGGCTCTTTCTTGCGCGCTCCTCTCCGGAGCCTGGAGCCCCCGCCGGAGGCCTCCGTCCGCCCATCGCCCGCAGCTTTGTCCGGCTGGAGCGCTCGAGTGGCCCCGGGAGGTTACCCTCCCGGGGCTCCCACAGATCCGGACGTGCGGGACTACCGCATCCGGCTCTTCGTGACACGGCTTCGCTACGCGGCTTGGAAAGTACACCATGATGCGCGGTTGCGGGAGCGGATACCGCTCCAGCAGCTTCGCCATGCGCTCCCACGGCATGCGCGCCCGTTGCGAGCGGCGGTTCAGCCACTTGCACCAGACGCGCCGGGCCTCGTGCAGAAAGCGATCGAGGGCCTCGAAGTTCCCGGTGATCCCGTAATACCCGAAGTGGCCTCGCAGCTTCTGCGTGAGGATCTGCCACTGCCAGCGGACCGGCTGGTGCCGGTTCTCCCGACACCACTGGGCGACTCTCGCGAGCGCCCGCGTGAAGCGGTCGCAGGCCGTTCTCTGCCTCACCACCCAGTTCCCCTGCCGCGACCTCGCCCAGCAATGGGTGAAGCCCAGCAGATCGAAGGTCCCCGGCTTCGGGACCCTGCTCTCGCCCGACCGCGGCTGAAGCGCGGGCCGACGGAAGGGGACCAGCCGGGTCAAGGTTTACATGGCTTCCTCCTCACCAGGGCTTTCCTGGCGCACCGCAGGGGGAGTCAAGGGCGGCGGAGCCGGCGAGCTCCGCTCGCGAACCCTTGACGCCTCCGAGCACTCCAGCACCCTCGGCTGCCGATGGGCCGACCTCCACGGTGCTGCGGGCTGTCTTCGCAGGCCCCGCCGCGCGAACGCGTCGCGCAGAGGCTCGGGTCGGTGCGGTCGGCATCATGGGTCCAGGCGCCCCGTGGGCTGCCTCATTCCATCTAAGGGGCCGCCTGAACAGAGCAGCTTGCGGGCGCGCCGAAGGCGATATCGCGCTCGGGCGGCGAGAGATCGCCCAGGAGGGAGAGGTGAGCGCGTGCGCGCCCTTCCCCCCTCGCGGGCGAGGGGGGAAGGGCGCGCGACCGTGGCGGCCCGCGCGCGCAGGTGCCACACTAGCGCGCGAGCGCGCGCGGCAGTCCACACGCCTGTCGCTGCGCCCACGCGCCGTGTCGCAGAACGTCAGCCTGCAGCTGCTCCACCTCGCGCAGCGCGTCCGCGCGCGCGACGCGCACGTCGCGCGCGCGCCCGACCCCGCCCTGCAGGCCCTCAGCCCCGCGGCGCCGCTGCGGGCGCTCGTCGCGGAGCGCGCACGCGTCGGTGGGCTCGGCGCCGTCTTCGCGCTGGGCGACGGGCTTGACACGTTGACCTTCTCGCCAACGCTCTACCTGCTCGAGAGCGCCGCGAGCGTGGCACAGCTCGCGCATCGCTGGAGCGCGCTCGAGCGCGCGTGGGGCGTGCGCCACCAGACGCGGTTCGCGCTCGACGGCGACGGCGCCCTGCAGCTCGCGGCGCAGCCGTACGCCGGCGCGCTCGCCCCCACGAGCCAGACCGTGATGATCACCGGGGTGCTCGCCGCGTTGCTGCGCCGGATGGGCCACAGCGAACTCGTCGTCGCGGCGCGCGCCGCGCGCGGACCGTGGCGCGAGCTCGCCTGCGACGCCCGCTGGCTCGGGCCCGCGTCGCTTGCCGAGCCCCCGGTCGCGCTCCGCCTTGTGTGGTCGCGCCGGACCGCGCCGGCGCCGTCCGCGCGCCTGACGTTGCACCCACAGAGCGCCGCGGACGACCCGGTCGCCGCCACGCTCGCGGCGATCGCGCGCGAGCCGCACGCGCCGTGGACGCCGCAGGGCCTCGCGCACGCCACGCGCCAGTCGGTCCGCACGCTGCAACGCCGGCTCGCGGCACACAGCACCACTGCCTCGGCGCTCGCGCGCCGCGTGCGCACGCGCGACGCCACCGTCGCGATCGCCGGCTCGCTTCGACCGCTCACCGAGATCGCGCACGCGTACGGGTTCAGCGACGCGGCCCACCTGGCGCGCGAGTTCCGCGTCGCGTCGGGCATGCCGCCGAGCGCGTACCGCGCGGTCGCGCGCACGCGCTAGCACGCGCCCACGGCGCGGTGCGCGCGCGCTGCGGCCGACGATTGGCGCGCAGATTCAAGCCCGCCGCGCGCCCCGCTGCGAGGGTGAGCACGCACCGGCGAGCGACCATGCCCCCCCGGTGCAGAAAGGCACGCCCCCTCCGTATGAACCCCGAACGCAACAAGCAGATGCTGCTCGAGCTGTACGACGCCGTGGTCGGCAGGCACTGGGACGCCGTCCGCGCGCTGTTGACCGCCGACTTCGTCGACCACAACCCCGACGCGCGCGCCGCGCCCGGGGCGAACGGCTGCGAGGCCTTCATCGCCTATTTCCGCGACGGCGAGACGCCACTTCACGGCGCGCAGGTCGAGATCCAGCGTATGATCGCTGACGCCGAGTACGCCGTGGTGCACTACAAGCTCGTGAACCCGCGACGGCCGCGCGGCGTCGCGGTGGTCGACATCTTCCGCGTCGCCGACGGACGCTTCTGCGAGCACTGGGACGTGCTGCAGGACATCCCGGCCGACGCGCCGAACCCCCGCGCCATGTTCTGAGCGCGCCGCCTCGCACCCACGGCGGCGCGCGCCTACCCCTCGCCGAGTTGACAGCCGGTCACCAATCGGCGCACGACACGTCACGTCGTGCGCAGCGACCGGGCGCTATGGAACGGCTCAGCAGCTGGACAACAACTGCGGCAACTCGCTCGTGCCCGAAGATGGCTACGTGTACTTCCAGGGAGGACCGGCGCGCACGGGCTTTACCGGGTCAAGAAGGACACCACGGGCGTCGCCGAGCCGATGGACAATAACTGCGGAGCGTTCCTCATCGACGCGCCCTGCATCTACTTCCAGGGTGGTCCGAAGCGCACCGGCCTCTATCGGATGCTCGCCGGCGACCCTCACGGCATCGATCGACCACGTCCTACTATACTATCCATCCAGGGATCGCGTTCGCCGCCGGGGACCGCTTGGGTGCGCACCGCGACATCGGCGGTCAAGAAGCGACCCGCGTCCCCTCGGCGCCGCCGAGAGCGCGACCTTATGGCTGGGGGACGACCTCGTTCGTGGGGTTGCCGTCAATGTCGCCGACCACGTTGTTGGACCAATCAGCGTACGTACACGTCGCGCACGACGTCGTGTAACCCCAGTGGTTCGGGCCGAAGACGTTGTTGCGCAGGATCATGTCCTTGCCGTTCTCGGGGTAGAAGTCGTAGGCGCCGAGCGAGACGAAGTTGTCGTGGACATCGTAGTTCTGCAGCGTCGAGCCATCGACGCTCTGGGTGAAGAGCACGGCAGTGATGGCTTGCCAATAGTTCGGCACTTCGTTGCCCGTAGCGGCGTCGACGCCCGGCTCGAGTCGGTTGTGGCTGATTTCGAGCGGCCCGCTGCCCCCGTACGGGAAGACACCGCCCGTATGCGCAAGAGAGGGGTCCGCCAAGTGCGCGATGTAGTTGTCGTGCAACCAGCTCTGCTCGATGATGGTGTTTTGGCCGCAAAGGCACATGCCACCGGTATTGGCCGCGTCCACCCGGGTCAAGCGGATGGTACACGTCGCACAGGCGTTCACGGCATGCTCGGTAAGGGCGACGTTCGTACCTCCGGGACCGACCGGCTCGGGGCGAATGGTGGTATCGCTGATGTTCAACGTGAGCGGCGCGGACTCGTCGGCGTTGACCAGAATGCTGCGGTTCGTGGAGCCGGGCGGCGGCGCGATGATCGAATTGGTGATGTTGACCGTGCCGTGGCAGCCGGTGCCAATGTAAATGAACGCGTGGAAATACATGTGGTCCAGATTGACAGTGCCGTTGCAATCGTACAGATCCCACTCTTTGCTTTGGTCGTCGCTGGGCCACACTTCCGTGTACCCGGGCGGCACCGGGAGCTGGGGATCGGATTGGGCGTAGGTGCCCACGCCGGGTGCGCCGACGGTGAAGCGATCGGGGTAGCCCTTGGTGCTTGGCGCGTCGCCGCCTCCTGCTCCACCACCGCTTCCGGCGCTCGTGCCTCCGCCGCCGCTGCAGGCGATGCAGCCGCCGCTGACTCCGGTGCCTGAAGACATGGATGAGGAGCTGGACTTCATCTCGCCGTCACCGCACCCTGCGAGGAGGGCGCTCAGCAAGACCACCCCCGGCAAGCTCGGTCCGAGGCCTGCTGCAGGACGATTGGCCGCTCTCTTCATGAGATCTCCTTCGCTTTCGGGGACGTCGCGTCGCTCGTGATCGGATATACAGCCCGAGCAGTCCGCGGCCTGTTGCACGCCGGCTCTCACCCTCATGGGCCACTCGTTTTCAGGGTCATGGGGCCCGGAGGACGGACCGAAACGACTGTCCGTGAACGTGCCGCGTATCGAGGGCGGCGTCGAGCCAATTCATCAACGCCGGGTGCCTCGCGGGGGATTCGGCTGGCACCGTCAGCGAGGCGCGCCGGGTCGAGAGGGCGAGTCAGCGGCGACGAGCGCGAGGGTGGAGCTTATGCCGGTGCGCCCGCAATCACGCGCTCGCCCTGGCCGCACGCCGCCTGCGCGCCAGCGAGCCAAGCATCGCGCTGCCCTGCCCCGACGCGATGATCGGCGCCATGGCCGCGCTGCAGGTCTGGAAAAAGGGCTAGCTGAGCAGCATCACCGAGGCGTGCTGGTTGATGACCATGCAGGCGCCGTTGCCGTCGGTGAACTTGAGGTTGAACTAGAAGCCCAGCTTCGTGAAGAACGCCATCGAGCGCTTGAGATCGCTCACCGCCAGGTTGACGAAGAGGCCGCGCGTGTGGGCCGTGGTCATGGCGTCACCCCCTTGTTGTCGCAGTTGAACATCCATTGCACGCCGAACTTGTCGGTGACCTGGCCGTAGTGCGCGTTCCAGAAGGTGTCCTGGAGAGGCATGTCGACCTTGCCGCCGGCGGAAAGCGCGTCGAAGCGCGAGGCCATCTCGCTCTTGTCGGTGAAGTGCAGGCACACGTGCACGTTGCTGCCGGCCGGGAACGGAGTGCCGGGCATGGCGTCGCTGATCATCAGCACGCCCTCGCCGATGCGCAGCATCGCGTGCATGACGCGGTTCTTCACGGGCGAGTCGGCCGGGGTGCCGGGCACGTCGCCGAAGCGCATGATGCCGCCTTCGATCTTGGCCCCGAGCGCGCGCTCGTAGAGCTGGATGACCTGCTCGGCGTTGCCGTCGAAGATGAGGTACGGGTTCAGGTTCTTGATGGACATGGGCTTCTCCTGGAGTGGGCGTGAGGTTCAGCGGGACAGCGGGAGCAGCGCGCGCAGGCGCGCGTCGCGCAACCAGAGGCCGAGCCACAAGAGCGCGGCGATGTAGATGGGGAACAGCGTGTGGCTGAGCAGCGGGTGCCCGACGCGCAGGTGCGTGGCCACGGCGCCGCCGAGGTAGCCGGTCCACAGGAGGGCGCCGAGCACGCGCGTGCGGGGCACCAGGTAGGCCACCAGGCACACGGCCTGGAGGATGCCAAGCGTGTGGATGGCCTCGCCCGACCAGCCGAGGTCGGCGCTGTGCTTCGCGGCGGTCTCGGCGGCCAGCAGCTTGAAGCCGCCGTCGAAGGCCAAGAACAGCACCGCGAGGCCGCTCGCGACCCGGCCTCCCCACAGCGCGGCGCGGGACGGCGCCTCGCTGCGGACGTGGCTCGCAACAGTATGAAATTGCTGAGAAATTGCGGCACTCGCGGTCGTCATGGGCTCCCTCCGTTGCGTTCGTTTTGAGGGATAGACTCCGGGGCCGCGCTGAACTCATCGATGGGCCGCAAAAAAAGTTCGCGGGCCCCTCAGGGCAGGCATCGCGGCACGCCGAAGCGCGGGAACAGGTAGTCGACGTCGAGGTACGAGGTCATGCCGGCGATGCCGTCGCCGCGCACGTCGAGCACGAGGATCGCCCAGGCCACGTGGCCGCCGGGGGCCGGGCGGGCAGCGCCGGCGAGAGCTCAGCTGGTTGCCGCCGCTCTGCTGAAGAGGCCGTTGATAGTTGATGGCTCACCGCAGCCACGCTCACACCAGACGGCACAGGCATCGCGACCGTCGCAGCCCACGCGGGCTCCCTCTTGCTGGCCGGCCGTCAGGCGGCGACTACTTCGTGGTTCCCTTTGAAGCGCGGTGCCGCAGCTCGTACCGTCGTGGAGAGCAGCCCATGACCTTCTTGAACGCCGAGCTGAACGCGCTCTCGGACTCCTATCCCAGCGCGCCGGCGATGGCCGAGATTGAATCTCGCGATAATCCAGCTTCCAGCGCGCTCACGCGAAGGCGCCTCTCCTGGGAACCTGCGTTGCCGGGCCTTCTAGATGACCTCGATGGCAGCGTCTACTTCGAGCAGGAATAGCGCTTTACAGCTAGATCTCGTCCGGAAAACCCAAGGCTTCGAACGACTGGAGCCGCATCGCCGCGGATGCGGGCGACCACGACCGGGCGCATCTCCAGGGGCCAATCGCGGGTCGGCCCTCCCCCGCCGCCGAGCGCCTCGACGCCCCGTGGATCGCCGTGATCACGGGATCGTGTCGTCGACGTAGTATCCGGCGCTCCCGACCGGGACCGTCACGGCGCCTGAGCCGACGGTGAACGCCCCGTTCGGCGTGATGTTGGCCGGGTTCTGTCCCTGCCCGATCGTCTGGTACCAGGTCAGCCGGGTGATCTCTCCGCCGCCCGTGCCGATCCGCAGGTGCACGCCGCCGTTGTCATAGCGGTATCCACCGCTCACCTGGTCGCTCGAGAACCACGTCCAGGAGGAGCTCACCGGCAGCTGAAACTGCTGCGTTCCGCTCTGCGCCGGCGGCGCGCCGCTGCCGTCCGTGTGGCTGACGCTCACGCCCTTCTTGCCGAGGTACTGCAGGCTCGCCGTGGTCACATAAAAGTACTCGGTGTTCGCCTGGTAGCTGCCCACATTGCTCCCGCCGATCGCAAGGGCTCGAAAGAACGGCTGGCCGTTCGAGAAGGTCGCCGTGTACAGCCGCCATGGAGTCGACATGCCAGGGTCGAGCTGCGCTTCGCTCACCGAGTCGACCTCCTCGTCTCCTGGTTGCTCTATCCGCTCGGCGACGATGCAGCCCGACGCCGCCAGCATCGCGAAGACCGCCGTCCCGACCTGCACCAACACGCTCTGCGCTTGCATAACAGCCGAACCTCTCTACGGACTTTCATGGCCCAGATCCGCTGGGGAACCGACGATTCCGGGCAACCTGCCGAACCGAGGTAATCGAAGTCACCGGAGTAGACAATTGAAAGGATCGTCCGCGAGCTTTACCTCAAGCTCGAGATCGAAATGGCGACGAGCGCATGACGGTGGTGCGTTCCGGCCGCGGACAGGATCGACCGAGCACCATGATCCCGCTGGCGCGCAGCAGCGCCGGATCGGCACAAGTCGACACAGTTCGGCACGAGTTCACGGGACGGCCAGCGCCGAGCGCTGCGTCGGCGGAATCAGCGGAATCAGCGGGAGACGAGGTCCGTCATCCAGGGCACGTCGGGGGTCGTTCTCAGGACCGTGCCGGCCCACTGCCGGTCGTCCATCCGCTCGAAGCCCTCGGTGACGGCCTCGAAGTACGAGGAGGCGAGCCCCACGAACGCGCGAGGCGCGCCGCCGCAGGGGTCGGCCGTCACGACCATGAGCCGCGGGAGGCCGGTGCCCACGTGCAGCACGCGGCCGACCGGGGCGCCGCCCTCGTCGGTCGGCTGGGTGTGCACGTCGGCGATCGTCGGATCCTGCTCCAGGCCCTTCTTCTCGTCGAAGAAGAGCTGCCTGTACCAGCCGTGGATGCCCGTGGCCTCACCGCAGCCTTGCCATTCGATCTGCACGGCCTGGTTGATGAAAGCGATGTGCTCCTGGGTGAGGGGCAGGCCGGCGCGCTCGTTCGCGGCCATCTCGCCGAGCGTCCGCGCGACGTCGTGGAGCTGCGAGAAGTACGCCGACACCGCCCGCTCGAGCTGCGGCGCGCTCGACAGATCGAGCGCGCCGACGATCTCGACGCCTTGCTCGGCCAGCTCGGCGATGCGTGCGAAGAACGCCGGGTACGGGTCGACGTAGGCGTCCGGGAACTCGCACGAGATCCCCTCCGTGTACGACTGCTTGGCGTAGAGCAGGGTGTCGTGGCGGAGCTCGGCCCAGGAGGCGAGCTGGGTGCTCAGCAGGCGCCGGCCCCACGCCTCGGTCTTCGCCACGCCGGGCAGCCCCTCGCCGTCGCCGATCGCCTTCGCCGGCGACAGCTCCCGCAGCGCGCCGAGCCAGCGGTTGTAGAGGTTCTTCCCCCAGAAGTCCGCGGGGTGCGCGTCGACGAGCACGCGCATCATGTGCAGATCGGGCGCGTAGTCGAACTGTCCGAGCTCCGGCGCGAGCAGCTGGCCCGCCTGATCGTTGCCGAGCGCGGCGAAGCCCACGTCGAGCGGGCTCGGCATCATGCGCTTGACGGCGCCGCCCTTCACCCGGTCGTAGACCACGTTCGAGAAGACGTGGGAGTCGACGACGTACCGCTGGCCGAGCAGCGCGAAGCTCGACGAGAGGGGCATCGTGCCCTTGCCGAGCCCGTTGATCATGATGTGGCTCGCGATCCGCTGCGTGCCGTGGCCCTCCTTCACGATGACCTCGGTGATACGCGCGTCCGGGACGCCGGCGAGGCCCGAGGCGTCGCTGAGGCCGAGATCGGCGAGCAGCTCGTCGAGCTCCGGCAGGGTCATGTAGTCGCTCTCGCCGACGAAGGCCTGGATCGCGTCGTCGATGCGCTTGTAGCGGGCGAGGGTCTCCGCGTCGGCCAGCGCGCGCAGCACGTACGCGCCCTCGAGGTGCCGCCGGTGGAAGCGCTGGGTGCCGTCCGGCTGGGTCTCGAGGAAGCGGAAATCCACGCGGCCGAGCCACATCATGCTGCGGAAGTAGCGCGCGAGCTCGGGGTGTTCCTCGTCGATGTAGTGGCCGCGGGGCTCGAACTGCGAGAAGTCCATGAGCCGGTCGGAACCGAAGAGGCGGACCTCCGCCGCGCCCTGGTGGGCCTCGGCGCCCGCGACGAGCTCGTCGATCGCCGCTGCGCTGGCGCCCGCGACGGGGGCGACGGGCGCGCCGTCGAGCAGCGCGAGCGCGACGGCCGTGAAGAGATCCGCGTCCGCGCGCGCCTCGTCGCCGAGCTCCGCTCCGGCGCCCGAGGCGAGCCGCGCGCGCATCTGCTTCAGCATCTGCCCGAGCTCGGGCGCGAGCGAGGCCAGCTCCACCGCCTTCAGGATCGCGTCGTACGAGCGGTGGACCGCGTACAGGATCGAGTCCGCGGACACGTAGAGCGGCAGGTCGAGCCCGTAGATGCTGTCGTAGCCGTAGACGAAGGTCGGGAAGGACTTCCTGCTCGAGATGACGAAGCCGTTCTCGGAGAGCTTCGCGAGCTCGTCCTCGTCGAGGGCGAGCGCGGTGCCCTGGAGGAGCGCGAGCCCCGCGGCGTCCGCCGGCTCATAGGAGAGGCCCGACGCGAAGGAGACGGGGTACCGCGAGGCGAAGTCCTCGGCGGTCATGCTCGCCGAGGCATCCCGCTCGGCGAGCAGCGCGGTGAGCTCCGCCTGCTGATCGGACCCGAGCCCCGTGGACGGCAGATCCGGCGGCAGCTGGGTGCCGTCGGTGCCGGGCGCGGGCTGGCTCCCCTCGCCTGAACAGCCGGCGGCGAGGGCGACGAGGATCGGGACGACGTGAAGGCGAAGAAGCAGGTTGCGCATCGTGCTCCCCTTTCGAAGCGTGCCCCTGAGCCCGGGGCGCGACGGCCCTGAAAGCAAAGGTGGTGCCGTGGGCGCGCGATGCGGGGGCGGTCCTCTTGCAACACGGTGGGAGACAGCCATGCTCCGGCCGCGCGCTGGGGCTGATCCACGCGCCTGCCGGCCGTGGCCGCGCAGCCTCGGCGCGAAGATCGCTTCTGCGACGAGCGCAGGGTCAGGGCTCTCGTGTGAAACCACGGTTCTTCAGGCGCTCCTTGGGCCTCGGGGGACGATCGTACGACCCCCTGAGCCGTGAGCCTCCCCTCGCGGGACTTCAGCAGAGGAGCCCCGTTTGACCCGCCCCTTGAAGCTCGTCCGACCGCCGCCGCCCGCGCCGAAGCGGGCCTTCGCCGGCGACGACGCGACCCTCGTGCACGCGTTCCGGCGGGGCGACCCCGGGGCGCGCGCCGCGCTCTACGACCGGTTCGCGGATCACGTCCACCGGGTGCTCTACCGGCTGCTGGGCTTCAGCCACGACCTGGCCGACCTGCACCACGACGTCTTCGTCCGCGCGCTCGGCTCGCTGCCGGGCCTGGAGGACCCGAGCGCCCTCAGGGGCTGGCTCACGATGATCGCGGTGCACGTGGCGCGCACGTCGATCACCCGCAGGAAGCGGCGCAGCTGGCTCTGGTTCCTGCCGAGCGAGGAGCTGCCCGAGGTCGAGTCCGGCGCGGCGTCGGGCGACGTGCTGGACGCCTTGCGCGCGACCTACGCGGTCCTCGACGCGCTCCCGGTGGATGAGCGGATCGCCTTCGCTCTCCGGTTCATCGACGGCATGGAGCTCACCGAGGTCGCCGCGGCGTGCGAGACCTCGCTCGCGACGATCAAGCGGCGGCTCGCCCGCGCCAGCGCCCGCTTCGAGGCCGAAGCCCGCAAGCGACCCGCGCTCGAGGCGTGGCTCGATGGAGGTACCCGGTGGGGCAATCCGAGCGCCCGCTGACCCCCCTGGGGCGGCACGTGGCCGAGCTTCAGGACCGGATGCCGGCGGCGCGGCTCGATCGCGAGCGCGGGCGAGCGCGGCTGCTCGCGGCGGCGCCGGTGCCCGATGCGGAGACGGCCGGGCGCGGAGAGCGGCCCCGCCGTGAGTCTTCCTGGCGGCGGACGAGGCCTGGAAGGCCGTTCGCGGTGCGGCTCGCCGCCTCGCTGGCGGCGGTGGCCCTGCTCGCCGCCGCGCTCGTTGTCGCGCTCGTGGCGCGCCCACGCGCTCCGATGCGCTTCGAGCTCGGGGCGGCCGAGCCAGGGGTCGTCGGCGCGTGGATCGCCGCGCCGACCACGGCGGAGCTGCCGATCCGGTTCTCCGACGGCTCGCTGCTCCGCCTCGCGCCGGGGGGGCGCGCCCGCGTCGCCTCGGTGGGCGCAGACGGCGCGGAGCTCTCCCTCGAGCGAGGCGCCCTCGATCTCTCGGTCGTCCACCGCGAGGGCGCGCGCTGGACGGTGCGGGTCGGGCCGTTCCAGATCCGCGTGATCGGGACGCGCTTCGAGACCCGATGGGACCCGGTGACCGAGCAGCTCGTGGTCGCGCTGCACGAGGGGGCGATCACGGTCTCCGGGCCGGTCGTGGGCGAATCGCGCGCCGTCCGCGCCGGCGAGCGGCTCACCATCTCGCCCGCGACGAACACCCTCGAGGTCGGCTCGATCGACGCCGCCTCCGGCCCCACATCGACGGCGGCCACGCCCGGCGCGGCTGCCCCGAGCGCGACCGAGCCCGGCGCGACGGCCCCGAGCGCGGCCGATCTCGACGCAGGCGCTCCGAGCGCGGCCGCTCCAGGCGCGTCTGCCCCGAGCGAAGCCGCTCCGGGCGCGGCTGCGCCCTCGACGAGCGGGCCGTTGGCGAGCGCCCGCGCCCCGGGCGCCGGGGCGGCCGCGCTCCAAGGGCAAGCAGGCGGCGAGGGCTCGGTCGCTCCCCTGCCCGCGCACCGAGAGACGCCGTCGTGGCGCGCCCTGGTCCTCGAGGCCAGGTACAGGGACGCCCTGGCCGCCGCGGAGGGCGAGGGCTTCGACGCGCTCTGCGACGCCGCGAGCGCGAGCGATCTGCACGCGCTCGGCGATGCGGCCCGGCTCGGCGGGAGCCCGGCGCGCGCCACCCAGGCCTTCGCGTCCCTCCGCGCCCGGTTCCCCAGCTCGCCCGAGGCCACGTCGACGGCGTTCATCCTGGGGAGGATCGCCCAGGACCAGAGCAAGGACCACGCGGCCGCCGCGCGCTGGTTCGCCCGGTACCTGAGCGAGCAGCCGGCGGGCGCGTTCGCCGCCGATGCCGCGGGGCGCCTCGTCGAGGCGGAGGACAGGCGGGGCGACGAGGCGGGCGCCCGGAGGGCGGCCGAGCAGTACCTCGCCGCTCATCCGAGCGGCTCGCACGCGGGGTACGCGAAGCACGTGCTCGCGCGCGGATCGAAGGCCGTCCCCCCCGGAGGCTCGCCTGGCAGGCCCGTCCCCTCCGGAGGCTCGCCCGGCGAGCCGGGCCCCGCCGCCGAGCCTCCCTCGCCGTGATACGCCGCGCGGCGACGCTCCTCTTCCGCACCTTCCTCGCCGGGGCCACGCTCGCGGCAGGGGCCGCGCTCGCGGAGGGCGCGCGTGCCGACGAGACCCGGACCGAAGCCCCGTCGACCATCGCCGTCCTCTGCGCCCCCGACGATCGCTTCGGCCTGCGGCTCGTGGCCGAGATCGAGTCGCTGGGCTTCCGGGCGGAGCGCCTCGACCCCGCGGCCGAGCCGGCGTCGCGCGCGTCCCTCGAGGCCTCGGCGCGCGAGGTGGGCGCCATCGCCGCGATCCGCGCCGTCCCCTCCGAGCGCGGCGTCGAGATCTGGATCGCCGATCGGGTGACCGGCAAGACCGTCCTCCGCGAGATGGCGGACGACGGCGGCACGCCCGACCGCGACGCGGCGCTCGCGCTCCGCGCCGTCGAGCTCCTGCGCGCCAGCCTCCTCGAGGTCGGGCTGCCCGCGCCCCCGCCCGGAGAGGTGCCCGCGACGCCCGAGATCCGCGAGAAGCTGCGGGTCCGCGCGCCGGACACGCTGCCCGCGCCGGCCCAGAGGCCGTCGCCGGCGCTCCGCCTCTCGCTCGCTCCCGGTGCGCTGCTGAGCCCAGGCGGCTTCGGCGCGGCGGCCAGCATCGACGTCGGCCTCTCCTGGCTGCCCAGCGAGCACGTAGGCGCGATCGCGTTCGCCGCGATTCCGGTAAGCTCCCACCAGATCGAGCGATCGCAAGGCACCGCCGAGCTCTCCGTCCTGCTCGCCGGCGGGGGCGCGCGCTTCGAGCTGGCCCCGCGCGCCAGCCCGTGGACGGCCTCGGCGGATCTCGGCTTCTCGGCCGTGTTGCTCTGGAGCACGGGGGTGGCCAGCAAAGGCTTCCGCTCGAGCGCATCCGCCGCGGTGACCGCCAGCCCCTTCGCGGGCGCCGGCCTCTCCTTCGCCCTGACCCCCACGTTCCGCCTGCGCGCCGACGCCCTCGCCAGCGTCCTCGTCGAGGGCGTCTCCGTCCGGTTCGTCGAGCGAGAGACAGCGACCTGGGGCAAACCGTTCATCCTCTCTTCAGCCGGCATCGAGCTCGATCTGTTTTTATGAGCCACCGTCACGCGCCGGAGGGACTTCACCTCTGGAGCCTGGCCTGGAGGTCGTTCGAATGAAACGATGGATGATGGTCCTCGGAGCGATGGCGGTGATGAACAGCGGATGTGACGAGTTCATCTTCAATCCCATTCAAAATGGGGGTTGGGAGAGCCCCCCGGCCCCCATGGTGCCCGACGACGGCGATGAGGTGGACGACGATGATGTAGACGACGTGGACGACGGCGCCTCGGCCGTCCACGTCATCGCGCTGCGAGGCAGCGATGTGGTCCCCGGCTCCCTCCCCTTCACGGGCAGTCCACCGCCCTGGGAGACCCCGGACGCGCTCGTCCTGTACTTCAGCAACGCTGTCGAGCAGTGCGCCCAGCCCGTGATCGATCTCAAGGTCGGCGTCAACTGTGACAAGGCAGGTACCTGGCAATTCATCCTGACGATTCCGCCCGAGCTCAACAAGCCAGGTCTCATCGATCTCTCCGCCATGCACATCCCCTTCTCCAAATCCGTGATCCTCTCCGGTTGCGGTGGAGGGGGCGGCTCGGGCCCCGGCCATTGGGGCACGCTCGAGATCGTCAGCAGCGACGAGACCTCGCTGTTCGTGAAGGTGCGCGGCGCGGGCGACCAGCATTGGCCGGTCGACGGCGATTACACGGTCCAGCGCTGCGGCACATAGCTCTGCGCTCGCGCGACGGCTGGCCGCCGGGCTCCGGCAGAAACAGCACAGCGCGCCCGAACGGCAGGCGTCGGAGGATTCTCGGCGAACGCCCTCTCTTCCCCCTCGTCATCGCAGGCGAGCCGGCGCGAGGGCGCTCCGCCATTTTCCATGGCGGAGCGCGGCGGTTTTGGCAACATGCACCGACGCTCGACGCCTCGGAGGCCGCCGCACTGGCCTTCGAAGATCCGCCTATGGCCGATAGTCCACGCTACCTCGTGATCGAGGTCCTGCACGACGGGCCCGAGACGATCCTCTACCGAGCCCGGCGCGAGGAGGACGGCCGGCCGGTGGTGCTCAAGGTCCTGCGGCGCGACCACGCGAGCCCCCGCGCCCTCGGGCGGCTGCGCCACGAGCACGACGTCGCCAGGGCGCTCGACTCGACGGCCATCGTCAAGGCCCACGGGATCGATGCGTTCCGGGACCAGATGGCGCTGGTCCTCGAGGACTTCGGCGGCCGCTCGCTCGACCGGTTCATCCAGGGGCCGACGCCGATCGAGCGCTTCTTCCCCCTCGCTCTCCGCCTGACCGGCGCGCTCGCCGAGCTGCATCGACACCACGTCATCCACAGGGACATCAAGCCCCAGAACCTGCTCTACAACCCCGACACCGGGGAGGTGAAGATCACCGATCTCGGGATCGCCTGCCTCTCGCCCCGCGAATGCCACGACGCCTCCCACGACGGGCTCATCGCCGGGACGCTGGCGTACATGGCGCCCGAGCAGACGGGCCGGATGAACCGCTCCACCGATGAGCGGACCGACCTGTACTCCCTCGGCGTCACCTTCTACGAGCTGCTGACCGGCGCCTTGCCCTTCCAGGCGAGCGATCCCGTGGAATGGGTGTATTGCCACGTCGCCCTCCACCCATCCCCACCCCACGCGCTCGTCCCCTCGATTCCTCCGCAGCTGTCGGCGGTCGTCCTCAAGCTGCTCTCCAAGTCCGCCGAGGATCGCTACCAGAGCGCGCTCGGCCTGCAGCGCGACCTCGACGAGTGCTTCGCCAGGTGGCAAGCGAGCGGGGAGATTCCGCCCTTCCCGCTCGGTGAGCGCGATCTCTCCGATCGGTTCCAGATCCCGCAGCGGCTCTACGGCCGCGAGCGCGAGCTAGGGGCCCTGCTCGCCGCGTTCGAGCGCGTGGTCGCGAGCGGCCGCCCCGAGCTCGTGCTCGTGTCGGGCTACTCGGGCGTCGGCAAGTCGTCGCTCGTGGCCGAGCTGCGCGGGCCGGTGGTGCGCGAGCGGGGCTTCTTCCTCTCCGGCAAGTTCGAGCAGCTGAGGCGCGACGTCCCTTACCACGCCTTCCTCCAGGCGTTCCGGGCGCTCTTGCGGGAGATCCTGGGCGTGAGCGACGAGGAGCTCGAGCGCTGGCGAGAGCGCCTCCGGGAGGCCGTCGGCGCGACCAGCGCGTTGCTCGCCGGCGTGCTCCCCGAGCTCGCGCTGCTCCTCGGCCCGCAGCCGCCCGTGCCGGAGCTCCCGGGCGTCGAGGCCCGGCACCGGTTCCACGCGGCGCTCCAGCGCTTCGTGGCGGCGTGCGTCCAGAAGGAGCACCCCATGGTGCTCTTCCTCGACGATCTCCAGTGGGCCGACGCCGGCAGCCTCCAGCTGCTCGAGCAGCTCATCACCTACACCGAGACCGAGCACCTCCTGCTCATCGGCGCTTATCGCGACAACGAGGTCGGCCCGGCGCACCCGCTGCCGCTCATGCTGGCCGACGCGCGGAAGCGCGGCGCGACCTTCAGCGACCTCGTGCTCGCACCGCTCTCCGCCTCCGACGTCGGGGCGCTCGTCGCGGGGGCGGTCCACGCCGCGGCCGAGCGCGCCGAGCCGCTCTCACGGCTCGTCCACGAGAAGACCGGCGGCAATCCCTTCTTCGCGATCCAGTTCCTCTTCGAGCTGCACCAGGAGGGCCTCATCGCCTTCGACGCGAAGGCGGGCGCCTTTCGCTGGGACATCGCCGCGATCCGCGGCAAGGGCTTCACCGACAACGTCGTCGATCTGATGGTGGGCAAGCTGAAGCGGCTCCCCGTCCCGACGCAGGACGCGCTCAAGCTCGCCGCGTGCCTCGGCGCCAGCCTGGACCTCGACACCCTCGCGCTGGTCGCGAGCCGCCCTGCAGCCGAGCTCGGCGAGGCGCTCGCCGAGGCCGTGCGCGAGGGGCTGCTGCTCCGCCGGGACTCGGGCTACCGCTTCCTCCATGACCGGGTGCAGCAGGCCGCCCACGCGCTCATCCCCGCCGGACAGCTCGCCGAGGTGCACCTCTGCATCGGCCGGCTGCTCCTGAAGGGCCAGCGCGCGGACGAGCGCGAGGAGGCGCTCTTCGACGTCGTGGGGCACCTGAACCGCGGCGCCGCGCTCATCCGTTCCCAGGCCGAGCGCGACCAGCTCGCCGCGCTGAACCTCCGCGCCGGCAGGAAGGCCAAGGCCGCAGCGGCCTTCCAGTCGGCCGCCGCGCTCTTCGCCGCGGGCCTCTCCCTGCTCGCGCCAAGCTGCTGGGAGGCGCGGCACGAGCTGACCTACGACCTGACCTTCGAGCGCGCGCACGCCGCGTACATCACCGGCGGCTTCGACGAGGCCGAGCGGCTGCTGCAAGAGCTCATGGATCACGCGAGCACCGAGGCCGAGCGAGCCGCGGCCGTCGAGCTCGCCATCGCCCTGAGCGTGACCCGCGGGCAGGCCGCCCGCGCGGTGGAGATCGGGTTCTCGTTCCTCCGCTCCTGCGACGTCGACCTGTCGGTCCCGCTCACCGGAGCGCGGCTCGCGGAGGAGACCGAGGGCGTCTGGCAGGCCCTGGGCGACCGGGCGATCGAGAGCCTGATCCACCTGCCTCCCATGACGCACCCGCCGTGCAAGATCGCGATGAGCGTCCTGGCGAGCGTGTCTGTCCCCACGTACTTCGTGCACCCGGACCTGAACTACCTCGTCGTCGTGCGCATGGTGAAGCTCAGCCTGCAGCACGGCAATGCCGCGAGCTCCCCTCACGCGTATGCGGCCTTCGCGAAGGCGGTCGGCCCGATGTACGGGCGATACCAGGAGGGATACCTGTTCGGCAAGCTCGGCCACGACCTGGTGGAGAGGGACAACCTCCTCGCCATCAAGGCCATGGTGTTTTCTTTGTTCGGCAATCAGATCATCTTCTGGAGGCGCCACTACAGAGAGACGTATCCGTACACGCGGGCCGGCTTCAACGCGGCGCTCGAGGCCGGCGACCAGAACAACGCGTGCTTCCTCTGCATCTGGGCCCCGCTGTTCCCGCTGCTCGCGGGCGAGCCGCTGGAGGACGTCCTCCGCGAGGTCGAGGAGCACCTCCGCTTCGTGCGCAAGACCGGATACGAGTTCGTCTACAACATCCTCCTGAGCGCCTACGCGCTGGTCCAGGCGCTGCGAGGCAGGCCGGCCCGACTCCCGATGATGGATGGATCCGAGCTGGATCCCGGCGCGTTCGAGGCGCGGCTGCCTCCCGGGGACATGGGCGGCGTGCTCAGCTTCTACTGCAGCCTGAAGGCCCAGGGGCTGTTCTTGCTCGGCTCCCCCGGGGAGGCGTGCGAGGCGACGCGCCGGGTGATCGTCGACAGGCCCTGGAGGAGCGAACCGCACGCGCTCGTGGCGGAGGACTTCTATTATCACGCGCTCGCGCTCGCGGCGCTCGTCGACGACGACGAGGCGCACGACGCGCGCAGCCCGCACGAGGCGCCGCCGTCGCCAGAGCGGGAGCTGCCGGACGGGCTGCTCGACTGCGAGCGGCAGCTCGGCGAGTGGGCCAGGAACGGCCCCGACAACTACCTCCACAAGCACGCCCTGGTCCGCGCCGAGATCGCCCGGCTCCGCGGGCAGGAACCGGAGGCGGCCCGGCTCTACGAGCGGGCCGCGTCGGCGGCGCGCGAGAACGGCTTCGTCCAGCACGAGGCCATCGCCTGCGAGCTCGCCGCGGCGTTTTACCGCGCGCGCGGCCTCACCACGGCCGCCGACGCCCACATCCAGAAGGCGCGCGCCGCCTACTTCCGCTGGGGCGCCCACGCCAAGGTCGAGCAGCTCGACCAGCGGTATCCCTTCCTCGTCGAGCGAAAGCCGATCGCCCCCACCGTCACCTTCGCCGTCCGCGCCGAGCAGTTCGACGTCCTGTCCGTCGTCAAGGCCTCTCAGAGCATCTCCGGAGAGCTCAAGCTCCCGCGCCTGCTGGAGATGCTCCTGCGCACGGTGATCGAGCACGCGGGCGCCGAGGAAGGCTACGTGCTCCTGGCCCGAGGAGATCGCCTGTCGACCGCAGCGGCGATCGCCGCGTCCGGGGGCGCCGCGCGGCTGCTCGACGCGGGCGAGGCCGCGGCGGCCGCGCTGCCGCAGTCCATCCTCAACTACGTTCGCCGCAGCCACGAGCGCGTGCTGCTCGACGACGCCGCCGGGAGGCATCCTTTCCTCGAAGAGGAATATTTCACGCGGAAGAAGCCGAGGTCGGTGCTGTGCATGCCCATCGTGCGCCAGGCGCGGCTGCTCGGCGTGCTCTACCTGGAGAACCGGCTCGTGGCGGGGGCGTTCACCCCTGGGCGGCTCACCGTGCTCGAGCTGCTCGCGTCGCAGTCGGCCATCTCGCTCGAAAACGCCATGCTCTACGCCGATATCGAGCAGGAGAACGCCGAGCGGCGCCGGGCGGAGCGCGAGCTCCGCGAGAGCCAGGCCACGCTGCAGGCCATCATCGACAACTCCGCCGCGGCCATCTTCCTCAAGGATCGCGACGGCCGGCACCTGCTCGCCAACCGCGGGGTGAGCCGCGCCCTCGGCAGGCCGCTCGATCAGATCATCGGAAAGACAAGCGCCGAGCTCCTGCCTGCCGCGCGCGCCGAGGCGCTGGACGCGCACGACCGGCAGGTGCTCGACAGGGGCGAGGCGCTCGAGTTCGAGGAAGAGTTGATCATGGAGGACGGACCGCACACCTACCTGTCGGTCAAGTTCCCGCTCGGCGAGGACGTGATGCCCGGCGTGATCTGCGGCGTCTCCACCGACATCACCCAGCGCAAGCGGACCGAGCTGGCCGAGCGTTTCCTCGCCGAGGCGAGCCGCAAGCTCATGGCCCTCGGCTACGGCGCCACCCTCGAGAGCGTCGCTCAGCTCGCCGTGCCCGAGCTGGCCGACCAGTGCGTCGTCGACGTGCGCCTCGATCCGGACGCTCCGGAGCGCACGGCCACCGCAGGAGTGCCCGCCGAGCTCGCAGGGGCGGTGATCGACGCGCTGCAGCCGCTCTCGGCCGCGTCGCTGCAACGCCCCGAGGTGGGCGACGTCCGCGCCGCGCCCCTCCTGGAGCGGCTCGGCGTTCACTCCTTGCTCCGGGCTCCGCTCCTCGCGCGCGACCGGTGCTTCGGCGTCATGACCTTGCTGGCGACCGCGCCACGGCGCAGCTACGGCCCCGCCGACCTGTGGCTGGCCCAGGAGCTGGCGAGCCGCGCCGCCCTCACCCTCGACAACAGCCGCCTGTTCACCGAGGCCCAGGAGGCCATCGAGCGCCGCGACGAGTTCCTCCTCGTCGCATCGCACGAGCTCAAGACCCCGCTCACGTCGCTCAAGATGCAGGCTCACCTCCTCGCCCGGCTCCTGCCTCGCTTGCAGCGCGCCGAGGTCGCTCCCGAGCGCATCGACGCCGCGATCCAGGTCCTGAGCCGCCAGATCGGGCGCCTTGCCCACCTGATCAATGAGCTGCTCGACGTCACCCGCCTCAACGCCGGCCGGCTCACCCTCGCGCGCGCCCCCCTCGACCTGGCGGCCCTGACGCGCGAGGTCGTCGAGCGGATGCACCAGCAGCTCACCGACGCCCGCTGCCGCACCCAGCTCGAGCTGGAAGGGCCCGTGATCGGGGACTGGGATGCTTCTCGCATGGAGCAGGTCCTCATCAACCTCCTGTCCAACGCGATCAAGTACGGCGCGGGGGCCCCCATTCACGTCGTCGTGCGCGGCCTGGAAGGCCGCGCGCTGCTCGTCGTCCGCGACCACGGCATCGGCATCGCGCAGGCCGATCAGGCCAGGATCTTCGAGCGCTTCGAGCGCGCCGTCTCCGTCCGCAACTTCGGCGGCCTCGGCCTCGGCCTCTACATCGTGCGGTGGATCGTCACCTCCCACGGCGGCACCATCCGCGTCGAGAGCAAGCCGGGCGCGGGCGCCACGTTCATCGTCGAGCTCCCTTTGCATGCGGCGGAGGCGGAGACGGACGGCCAGGGCACCTCCCTCTCATCGACATAGAATCGACGTTCACAGGGGGCCCCCGGGGCGACCGGTGCATGCGCTCTGCAGGCGAGCCGGCGCGAGGGCATGCCGCCATTTCCCGTGGCGAAGCACGGCGCTTTTGGCACCATCAGGCCAGACGCCGACGCCTCGGAGGCCGCTCCGGCTGCCGACGATCTTGCCTATGCCAGAAAGTCCGCGTTACCTCGTGGTGGGGGTCCTGCACCAAGGTGCAGAGACGATCCTCTACCGAGCGCGGCGCGCGGAGGACGGCCGGCCGGTGGTGCTCAAGGTCCTGCGGCGCGACCACGCGAGCCCGCGCGCCCTCGGCCGGCTGCACCACGAGCACGAGCTCGCCAGGGCGCTCGACACGACGGCCGTGGTCAAGGCCCGCGCGATCGAGGTGTTCGGCGATCAGGTGGCGCTGGTCCTGGAGGACTTCGGCGGCCGCTCGCTCGACCAGCTGCTCGATGGCGACGGGCCCACGCGCCCGATGCGCCCGATGTCGATCGAGCGCTTCTTCCCCCTCGCCCTCCGCCTGACCGACGCGCTGGCCGAGCTGCACCGCCATCGCATCATCCACAAGGACATCAAGCCCCAGAACCTGCTCTGCAACCCCGACACCGGGGAGGTGAAGATCACCGACCTCGGCATCGCGTGCCTGCTGCCCCGCGAGTCCCAGGACCTCGCCCGCGACAGGCTCATCGAGGGCACGCTCGCCTACATGGCGCCGGAGCAGACAGGCCGGATGAACCGCTGGATCGACGAGCGGACCGACCTGTACTCCCTCGGCGTCACCTTTTACGAGATACTGACGGGCGCCCTGCCGTTCCAGGCCAGCGATCCCGTCGAGTGGGTGCATTGCCACATCGCCCAGGCGCCGCAGCCGCCGCAGGCGCTCGTCCCCTCGATTCCCCCGCTCCTGTCGGCGGTCGTGCTCAAGCTGCTCTCCAAGGCCGCCGAGGAGCGGTACCAGAGCGCGCTCGGCCTGCGCCACGACCTCGACCGGTGCTTTTCCCAGCTGCGGGCGACCGGCGCCATCGAGCCGTTCCCGCTCGGCCAGCGCGACCTCTCCGACCGGTTCCGGGTCCCGCAGCGGCTCTACGGCCGCGAGCGCGAGATCGAGGCGCTGCTCGCCGCGTTCGAGCGCGTGGTCTCGAATGGCCGGCCCGAGCTCGCGCTCGTGTCGGGTTACTCGGGCATCGGCAAGTCATCGCTCGTCGCCGAGCTGCACAGGCCCGTCGTGCGCGAGCGCGGCTTCTTCCTCTCCGGCAAGTTCGAGCAGCTGAAGCGCGATGTCCCTTATCTCCCTTTCCTTCAAGCGTTCCGGGCGCTCTTGCAGGAGATCCTGTGCGCGAGCGAGGAGCAGCTCGAGCGCTGGCGAGAGCGCCTCCGCGAGGCCCTCGGCCAGGATGGCGGTCTGCTCGCCGACGTGCTCCCCGAGCTCACGCTCCTCCTCGGCCCGCAGCCGCCCGTGCCCGAGCTCCCGCCCACCGAGGCGCAGGGCCGGCTTCACGCGGCGCTCCAGCGCTTCGTCGCGGCGTGCGCCCGGGACGAGCACCCCATGGTGCTCTTCCTCGACGACCTGCAATGGGCCGACGCGGCCAGCCTCCTCTTGCTCGAGCAGCTCGCCACCTACGCCGGGTCCGAGCACCTCCTGCTGATCGGCGCCTACCGCGACAACGAGGTCGGCCCCGCGCACCCGCTCCGGCTCACCCTGGCCGAGGTGCAGAAGCGCGGCGCCGCCGTCTCCGAGCTCGTCCTCGCGCCGCTCTCCGCCGCCCACGTCGGGGCGCTCGTCGCCGAGGCGGTCCACGCCCGAACCGAGGAGGTCGAGCCGCTCTCGCGGCTCGTCTACGAGAAGACCGGCGGCAACCCCTTCTTCGTCCTCCAGTTCCTCTTCGAGCTGCACCAGGAAGGCCTCATCACCTTCGACGCCGAGCAGCGCGTATGGCGATGGGACATCGCCGCCATCCACGACAAGGGGTTCACCGACAACGTCGTCGAGCTGATGGTGGGCAAGCTCAAGCGGCTCTCCCTCCCGGCGCGGGACGCGCTCAAGCTCGCCGCCTGCCTCGGCAGCAGCCTGGACCTCGACACCCTCGCGATCGTCGCGCGAAGGTCGGCGGAAGCGCTCCGCGGCGCGCTCGAGGAGGCCGTGCGGGAGGGGCTGCTCCTCCGACGGAGCTCTGGTTATCGCTTCCTCCATGACCGGGTGCAACAGGCCGCGTATTCGCTCATCCCGGCCGAGCAGCTCGCCGAGGTGCACCTCTGCATCGGCCAGCTGCTCGTGAAGGCGCAGCGCGCCTACGAGCGCGACGAGTCGCTCTTCGACCTCGTCGGCCACCTCAACCGCGGCGCCGCGCTCCTCCGCTCCCAGGTGGAGCGAGACGATCTCGCCGCGCTGAACCTCCGCGCCGGCAAGAAGGCCAAGGCCGCCGCGGCCTACGAGGCCGCCGCCGCGCTCCTCGCCGCGGGCCTCTCCCTGCTGGCGCCATGCCGCTGGGAGACGCGGCACGAGCTGACGTACGATCTGACCTTCGAGCGCGCGCACGTCGCGTACATCACCGGCGGCTTCGACGAGGCCGAGCGGCTCCTCGAAGAGCTCATGGATCGGGCGAGGACCAGGACCGAGACGGCCGCCGCCGTCGAGCTCGCCGTCGCGCTGAACGTCACCCGAGGGCGAGACGCTCGCGCGGTGGAGATCGGGCTCGGGTGGCTCCGAGCCTGCGACATCGCACTTCCGCTCGGCCCCAGCGACGCACAGGTCGACGAGGAGACCGAGCACGTCTGGCGGGGCCTGGGCGATCGCGCGATCGCGGACCTGATCCACCTGCCCCGGATGACGAATCCGGAGATCGAGAGCGCGATGGGCGTGCTGAAGGGGGTGTCCCTCCCCGCGTTCTTCATGGACGCGAACCTGCACTACCTCGTCGTCCTGCGCATGGTCCAGCTCAGCCTGCGCCACGGCAACGCCGAGACCTCCCCTCACGCGTACACCTTCTTCGCGAGGGTGATCGGCCCGAGGTACGGGCGATACCAGGAAGGATATCTGTTCGGCAAGCTCGGTCACGACCTGGCGCAGAGGAGCGGCCTCCTCACCACGAAATCGGTGGTGCTCACCATGTTTGGACAGCATATCGTCTTCTGGACGCGCCATTACCGAGAGACGTATCCGTACACGCGCGACGGGTTCAGCGCCGCCGTCGAGTCCGGCAACCTGAACGACGCGTGCTACAACTGCATGTGGGCCGAGATATTCCCGCTGTTCTCCGGGGAGCCGCTGGAGGACGTGCTCCGCGCGGTCGAAGAGCGCCTCGGCTTCGTGCACAGGGCCGGTTACGCATTACCGCACTGCGTCCTCCTCGGCATCTCCGCCATGATCCAGGCGCTGCGCGGGAGGCCGGTGCGCCTCTCGACCCTGGACGGCTCGGAGCTCGATCTGCCGGCCTTCGAGGCGTCGCTGGAGGAGGGGAATCCTCCGCTCGTCCGCGCCATCTATTACAACTTGAAGGCGCAGGCGCGCTTCCTGATCGGCCCTCCCGGAGCGGCGTTCGCCGCGGTGACCCGCGGGCGCGCCGAGCACCCCACCAGGGTCGAGTCGAACGTCATCATCGCCGAGAGCTCCTATTACCTCGCGCTCTCGCTCGCGGCCCTCTCCAGCGAGGCTCATGAGGCGCGGCCCGCCCCGCGGGGGGACCCCCCCGAGGAGCTGCTCGAGTGCGAGCGGCAGCTCGGCGCGTGGGCCAGCAGCTGCCCCGAGAACTTCCTTCACAAGCACGCCCTGGTCCGCGCCGAGATCGCCCGGCTCCGCGGGCAGGAACCGCGGGCGATGCGGCTCTACGAGCAAGCCATCTCCTCGGCGCGGGAGAACGGCTTCGTCCAGCACGAGGCCATCGCCTGCGAGCTCGCCGCGGGGTTCTACCGCGCGCGCGGCCTCTTCACGTCCGCCGACGCCTACCTGCGAGAGGCCCGCGCCGGCTATTTTCGCTGGGGCGCCCACGCCAAGGTGGAGCAGCTCGACCAGCGCTACCCCTACCTCGCCCCGCACCAGCCGATCGCGCCCACCGTCACCTTCGCCGTGCGGGCCGAGCAGTTCGATGTCCTGTCGGTGGTCACCGCCTCTCAGAGCATCTCCGGCGAGCTCAAGCTCCCGCGCCTGCTCGAGATGCTCCTGCGCATCGTGGTCGAGCACGCGGGCGCCGGAGAGGGGGTCGTGCTCCTGGTCCGGGAGGATCGCCTGTCGATCGCGGCGGCGATCGCCGCGTCCGGGGGCGCGGCGCGGCTGCTCGACGCGGGCGAAGCGGCGGCGACCGCGCTGCCGCAGTCGGTCCTCAACTACGTTCGCCGGAGCCACGAGCGCGTGCTGCTCGACGACGCCGCCGGGCGGCACCCGTTCTCGGAGGACGACTATTTCAGGCAGAGGGGGCCGGGATCGGTGCTGTGCCTCCCGATCGTGCGGCAGGCGCGGCTGCTCGGCCTGCTCTACCTGGAGAACAGGCTCATCACCGGGGCGTTCACGCCCGGGCGGCTCACCGTGCTCGAGCTGCTCGCCTCGCAATCGGCCATCTCGCTCGAGAACGCCATCCTCTATACCGATATCGAGCAGGAGAACGCCGAGCGGCGCCGGGCGGAGCGGGAGCTCCAGGCCAACCAGAAGACGCTCCAGGCCATCGTCGACAACTCCGCTGCATCCATCTACCTCAAGGATCGCGACGGCCGGTATCTGCTCGCCAACTGCCACGCGGAGAGCGCCGTCGGGCTGCCGCGCCATGAGCTCGTCGGAAAGACCGACGCCGAGGTCTTTCCTGCTTCGACCGCCGAGGTGCTCCGTGACAACGACAGGAAGGTGCTCGACGCGGGCGAGCCGCTGCAGTGCGAGGAGGAGATCTTGCTGGACGACGGGCCGCACACCTTCCTGTCGGTCAAGTTCCCGCTCGGCGAGCGGGTCATGCCCGGCGTGCTCTGCGGCATCTCCACCGACATCACCCAGCGCAGGCGGGCCGAGCTGGCCGAGCGTTTCCTCGCCGAGGCGAGCCGCAAGCTCATGGCCCTCGGCTACGGCGCCACCCTCGACAGCGTGGCGCCGCTCGCCGTGCCCGAGCTGGCCGATCAGTGTGTCATCGACGTGGACCTCGCTCGCGGCGCCCCGGGACACACGATCGCCGCGGGCGTGCCTGCCGAGCTCGCAGGGGCGGTGATCGACGCGCTGCAGCCGCTCTCGGCCGCGTCGCTGCAACGCCCCGAGGTGGGCGACGTCCGCGCCGCGCCCCTCCTGGAGCCGCTCGGCGTTCACTCCTTGCTCCGGGCTCCGCTCCTCGCGCGCGACCGGTGCTTCGGCGTCATGACCCTGCTGGCGACCGCTCCCCGGCGCCGCTACGGTCCCGCCGACCTGTGGCTGGCCCAGGAGCTGGCGAGCCGCGCCGCGCTCGCCCTCGACAACAGCCGCCTGTTCGCCGAGGCCCAGGAGGCGATCGAGCGCCGGAACGAGTTCCTCCTCGTCGCCTCGCACGAGCTCAAGACCCCGCTCACCTCGCTCACGATGCAGGCCCACCTCCTCGCCCGCCTCCTGCCCCGCTTCCAGCGCGCCGAGGTCGCTCCGGAGCGCATCGACGCCGCGATCCAGGTCCTGAGCCGCCAGATCGCGCGCCTCGGCCACCTCATCAACGAGCTGCTCGACGTCACCCGCCTCAACGCCGGGCGGCTGACCCTCGTGCGCGCCCCGGTCGATCTGGCGGCCCTGGCGCGCGAGGTCGTCGAGCGGATGGGCCAGCAGCTCGCGGACGCACGCTGCAGCGTCCGGCTCGATCTGGACGAGGCTGTGATCGGGCGCTGGGATCCGTCTCGCGTGGAGCAGGTCCTCATCAACCTCCTGTCGAACGCGATGAAGTACGGCGCGGGAAGCCCCATTCACGTCGTCGCGCGCGGGCAGGCCGATCGCGCGCTGCTCGCGGTCCGGGACCACGGCATCGGTATCGCGGAGTCGGATCAAGAGAGGATCTTCGAGCGCTTCGAGCGCGCGGTGTCGGTCCGGAACTTCGGCGGGCTCGGCCTCGGGCTCTACATCGTGCGCTGGATTGTGGCCTCTCATGGCGGCACCATCCGCGTGAAGAGCGAGCCGGGCGTCGGCGCCACGTTCATCGTGCAGCTTCCTTTGCACGTGCCGGAAGCGGACATGGACACGGACGGTCAGGGTGCCCTGCGCCCACCGGCGTAGACCTTCACCGGGAGCCGCTGCGGGAGGTCAGCTTCCTTCGCCCCCGGCGGGCCTGGCGCGTGGGCGCCGCAGGCGAGCCGACACGGCGGCATTTGTCCGAGACGAAGCGCCGCGCTATTGGCAACGTCCTCATCGACGCTCACCCGCCTCGGAAGCCGCTCAGGCTTTCGAAGTTCTTCCTATGCCTGAGAGTTCCCATTACCTGGTGCTGGAGGTCCTGCACACCGGGGCAGATACGATCCTCTACCGAGCCAGGCGCGCGAAGGACGGCCGGCCGGCCGTGCTCAAGGTCCTGCGGCGCGATCACGCGAGCCCGCGCGCCCTCGGGCGGCTGCGTCACGAGCACGAGGTCGCCAGGGCGCTCGACGCGCCGGTCATCGTCAAGACCCACGCGATCGAGGCGTTCGGCGACCAGGTCGCGCTGGTCCTGGAGGACTTCGGCGGCCGCTCGCTCGACCGGCTCCTCGATGGGCCGATGCCGCTCGATCGCTTCTTCCCCCTCGCCCTGCGCCTCGCTGCCGCGCTCGTCGAGCTGCACCGGCACCACGTCATCCACAAGGACATCAAGCCCCAGAACCTCCTCTGCAATCCCGACACTGGCGAGGTGAAGATCACCGATCTCGGGATCGCCTGCATTTCGCTCCGCGAGCTCCAACGCCCCTCCCATGGCGGGCTCATCGAGGGGACGCTCGCGTACATGGCGCCGGAACAGACCGGCCGAATGAACCGCTCCACCGATGAGCGGACCGACCTGTACTCCCTCGGCGTCACCTTCTACGAGATGCTGACCGGCACCTTGCCCTTCCAGGCGAGCGACCCCGTGGAATGGGTGTATTGCCACATCGCCCTGACCCCGCCCCCGCCGCACGCGATCGTCCCCTCGATTCCCCCTGCGGTGTCCGCGATCGTGCTCAAGCTGCTCTCCAAGGCCTCCGAGGAGCGGTATCAGAGCGCGCTCGGGCTGTGCCACGACCTCGAGCAGTGCTCCGCGCAGCTCGAGGCGACGGGCACTATCCAGGCTTTTCCGCTCGGCCAGCGCGACCTCTCCGACCGGTTCCAGGTCCCGCAGCGGCTCTACGGCCGCGAGCGCGAGATCGAGGCGCTGCTCGCCGCGTTCGAGCGCGTGGTGGCGCAGGGCCGGCCCGAGCTCGTGCTCGTCTCGGGCTACTCGGGCATCGGCAAGTCGTCGCTCGTGGCCGAGTTGCACAGACCGATCGTGCGCGAGCGGGGCTTCTTCCTCTCCGGCAAGTTCGAGCAGCTCAAGAGGGACGTCCCGTATCTCCCCTTCCTGCAGGCCTTCCGGGAGCTCTTGCAGGAGATCCTGTGCGTGGGCGAGGAGGAGCTCGAGCGCTGGAGGCAGCGCCTGCGGGAGGCGCTCGGCCAGAACGGCCGGCTGCTCGCCGACATGCTCCCCGAGATCGCGCTGCTCCTCGGCCCTCAGCCACCGGTGCCCGAGCTTCCGCCGGCCGAGGCGCAGGGCCGGCTGCACGCCACGCTCCAGCGCTTCGTCGCGATGTGCGCCCCAAAGGAGCACCCCGTGGCGCTCTTCCTCGACGATCTGCAGTGGGCCGACGCCGGCAGCCTCCAGCTGCTCGAGCAGCTCGCCACCTACGCCGACGCCGCGCACCTCTTGCTGATCGGCGCCTACCGCGACAACGAGGTCGGCCCCGCGCACCCGCTGTCGCTCACGCTGGCCGAGGCGCGCAAGCGCGGCGCCGTCGTCTCCGAGCTCGTCCTCGAGCCGCTGTCCGCCGCCGATGTCGGAGCGCTCGTCGCCGAGACGGTCCACGCCGCCGCCGCGCAGGTCGAGCCGCTCGCCCGGCTCGTCTACGAGAAGACCGGCGGCAACCCGTTCTTCGTGCTCCAGTTCCTCCTCGAGCTGCACCAGGAAGGGCTCATCGCCTTCGACGGGGAGCGGGGCGGGTGGCGGTGGGATGTCGCGGCGATCCGCGACAAGGGCTTCACCGACAACATCGTCGAGCTGATGGCGGGCAAGCTGCAGCGGCTCTCGGCACCGACGCGGGGCGCGCTCAAGCTCGCCGCGTGCCTCGGCAGCAGCGTGGACCTCGACGCCCTCGCGCTCGTCGCGAGCCGGCCGGCGGCAGAGCTCCGCGAGGCGCTCGCGGAGGCCGTGCGCGAGGGGCAGCTCCTCTGCCGTGGAGACGCCTATCGGTTCCTCCACGACCGGGTGCAGCAGGCCGCGTATTCGCTCATTCCGGCGGGACAGCTCGCCGAGATGCACCTCCGGATCGGCGGGCTGCTCTTGAAGGGGCGGAGCCCGGAAGAGCGCGAGGACTCGCTCTTCGACATCATCGGCCACCTCAACCGCGGCGCCGCGCTCATCCATTCTCAGGCCGAGCGCGACGAGCTCGCCGCGCTCAACCTCCGCGCCGGCAGGAAGGCCAAGGGCGCCGCGGGCTTTCAGTCCGCCGCCGCCCTCTTCGCCGCCGGCCTCGCCCTGCTCGCGCCGGACCGCTGGGAGACGCAGTACGATCTGGCCTACAACCTGAGCCTCGAGCGCGCGCACGCCGCGTACGCCACAGGCCGTTTCGAGGAAGCCGAGCGGCTGCTCGGCGAGCTCATGGATCGCGCGAGGACCAAGCTCGACAGAGCCGCGGTCGTCGAGCTCGAAGTCGCGCTGAACGTCACCCGCGGGCAATGCGCCCGCGCCGTGGAGATCGGGCTCTCGTGCCTCCGCGCCTGGAACATCGAGCTGTCGCTTCCCATCACCGACGCACAGGTCGAAGAGGAGACCGAGGCCGTCTGGGAGATCCTGGGCGACCGGCCCATCGAGGGCTTGCTCGATCTGCCCTCCATGGCGCACCCGGAGATCAAGATCGCGACGAGCGTCCTCCGGGGCGTGGCCATCGCTGCGTTCTTCGTGGACCAGAACCTGCACTATCTGCTCGTCGTGCACATGGTCAAGCTGAGCCTCCGCCACGGTAACGCCGAGGACTCCGCCCACGCGTACACCGCCTTCGCGAAGGTGCTCGGCCCGCGGTTCGGGAGATACAAGGAGGCTTACCTGTTCGGCAAGCTCGCCTACGACCTGGCGGACAGGAGCCCCTCCATCGCCGCCAAGAGCGCGGTGTTCAGCCTGTTCGGGGACCTGGTCGTCTACTGGACGCGCCACTACCGAGAGACCTTTTTCTATCGGCGCCTCGGCTTCAACGCCGCAGTGGAGTGCGGCGACTGGAACAGCGCCTGTTACAGTTGCCTGTTTGGCCCGGTGTTCCCGCTGCTGTGCGGGGAGCCCTTGGAGGACGTCCTCCACGAGGCCGAGGATCGCCTCGGCTTCGTGCGCAAGGCTGGTTATGAGCTCGTTCACGACGTCCTCCTCAGCGTTCCTCACATGGTCCAGATGCTGCGCGGCAGGCCGGCCCATTTCTCGATGCTGGATGGGTCCGAGCTGGGTCAGGAGGCCTTCGAGGCGCGGCTCCCTCCGGGAAACTTGCGCGGCTTTTACTACGGCCTGAAGGCCCAAGCGCTGTTCGTGCTCGGCTTCCCCGAGGAGGCGTGCGCGGCGACGGCGCGTGTGATCGTCGATGAAGACTGGAAGACCCTGACGCACGTGCTGATCGCCGAGAGCTTCCATTATCGCGCGCTCGCGCTCGCCGCCGCCTGCGGCGAGGCGTCGCCGCTCAAGGAGCTCCCCGGAGGGCTCCTCGACTGCGAGCGGCAGCTCGCCGCGTGGGCCAGGAACTGCCCCGACAACTTCCTCCACAAGCACGCGCTGGTCTGCGCCGAGATCGCCCGGCTCCGCGGGCAGGAGGGGGAGGCCATCCGGCGCTACGAGCGGGCCATCTCGTCGGCGCGGGAGAACGGCTTCGTCCAGCACGAGGCCATCGCCTGCGAGCTTGCCGCGGCGTTCTACCGCGGCCGCGGCCTTGCCACGCCCGCCGCTGCCTACCTGCAAGAGGCCCGCGCCGCCTATTTCCGCTGGGGCGCCCACGCCAAGGTGGAGCAGCTCGACCAGCGCTATCCCCACCTCATCGAGCGCAAGCCGATCGCCCCCACCGTCACCTTCGCCGTGCGGGCCGAGCAGTTCGACGTCCTGTCCATCGTCAAGGCCTCTCAGAGCATCTCCGGCGAGCTCAAGCTCCCGCGCCTGCTCGAGACGCTGCTGCGCATCGTGGTCGAGCACGCGGGCGCCGGAGAGGGGGTTGCGCTCCTGGTACGGGAGGATCGCCTATCGACGGCCGCGGCGATCGCGGCCTCCGGGGGCGAGGCGCGGGTGCTCGACACGGGCGAGGCGGCGGCGCTGCCGCATTCCATCCTCAACTACGTCCGCCGGACCCACGAGCGCGTGCTGCTCGACGACGCCGCCGGCAAACACCCCTTCTTCGAGGACGAGTATTTCACGCGGAAGCGGCCGAGATCGGTGCTGTGCCTGCCGATCGTGCGGCAGGCCCGGCTGCTCGGCCTGCTCTACCTGGAGAACGGGCTCGTCGCCGGGGCGTTCACCCAAGGGCGGCTCACCGTGCTCGAGCTGCTCGCCTCGCAATCGGCCATCTCGCTCGAGAACGCCATGCTCTACGCCGATATCGAGCAGGAAAACGCCGAGCGGCGCCGGGCGGAGCGGGACCTCCAGGCCAATCAGAAGACCCTCCGGGCCATCGTCGACAACTCCGCCGCGGCCATCTACCTCAAGGATCGCGCGGGACGACATCTCCTCGTCAACCGGAAGGTGAGCAGCCTCCTGGGCATGCCGATGCACGAAATCCTCGGGAAGACGAACGCTGATCTCTTGCCTGCGGCGGTCGCCGAGGTCATCGACGAGCACGACCGGAAGGTGCTCGAGACGGGCGCGCCGATGGAGTGGGAGGAGACGGTGGCGCTCGACGACGGGCCGCACACCTTCCTGGCGATCAAGTTCCCGCTCGGCGAGGGCGTCGCGCCGGGCGCGCTCTGCGGCATCGCCACCGACATCACCGAGCGCAAGCGGGCCGAGCAGGCGGAGCGCTTCCTGGCCGAGGCGAGCCGCAAGCTGATGGCCCTCGGCTACAGCGCCACCCTCGAGAGCGTGGCGCAGCTCGCCGTGCCCGAGCTGGCCGACCGGTGCATCATCGACGTGGCCCTCGCCCGCGGCGCCCCGGCATACGCCGTCTCCACAGGCGTGCCGGACGAGCTGGCGGACGCGGTGACCGACGCGCTGCGGCCCCTGGCAGCGGCGTCGTCCTACCGGCCCGAGGTGGGCGACGTCCGCGCTGCGCCCCTCCTCGATCGGCTCGGCGTCCACTCGTTCCTCCGGGTTCCGCTCCTCGCGCGCGACCGATGCTTCGGGATCATGACGTTGCTGGCGGCCGCGCCCCGGCGCCGTTACGGCCCTGCCGACCTGTGGCTCGCCGAGGAGCTGGGGAGCCGCGCCGCGCTCGCCCTCGACAACAGCCGTCTGTTCGCCGAGGCCCAGCAGGCGATCGAGCGCCGCGACGAGTTCCTCCTTGTCGCCTCCCACGAGCTCAACACCCCCCTCACCTCGCTGAAGATGCAGGCCCACCTCCTCGCTCGGCTGCTGCCTCGCTACCGGCGCGGAGAGATCGCCCCGGAGCGCGTCGACGCCGCGAACCAGGTCCTCGATCGCCAGATCGGGCGGCTCGGACACCTGGTCAACGACCTGCTCGACGTCACCCGCATGAGCGCCGGGCGCATGACGCTCGCGCGCGCGACGGTCGATCTCGCGGCGCTCGCGCGCGAGGTCGTCGAGCGGATGGGCCAGCAGCTCGACGACGCCCGCTGCCGCACCCAGCTCGAGCTGGGCGAGCCCGTGGTCGGGCAGTGGGATCCTTCTCGCATGGAACAGGTCCTCATCAACCTCCTGTCCAACGCGATGAAGTACGGCGCCGGGGGCCCCATTCACGTCGTCGTGCGCCGCGAGGACGACCGCGCGCTGCTCGTCGTCCGCGATCACGGCATGGGCATCGCCGAGGCCGATCAAGCCAGGATCTTCGAGCGCTTCGAGCGAGCCGTCTCCGTCCGCAACTTCGGCGGTCTCGGCCTCGGCCTCTACATCGCTCGATGGATCGTCGCCTCCCACGGCGGAACCACCCGCGTCGAGAGCGCGCCGGGCGCAGGCGCTGCGTTCATCGTCGAGCTCCCTTTGCGCCCGGCCGGACCGGAGACGGCGCCGGCCCCGCCGGCCAGGTGAGCGACGCGAACGGAGCGCCCGAGCCCCGCTGTGCAAGCTCACGCGACGGCGCTGACAGGCGCTTTGCTCCTCTGATAGGGTGGTCCTCCTAGGAGACCGCCATGCCTCGCTTGAACCAGATCATCGCCATCGAGAAGGGCGTCAAGGCCCGCTCCCACCAGCGCCTCACCGAGGCGCACCACGCGCTGCAGAAGCCGGCGTTGCTCTCCGGGATCTCGCGCACCTACCGGTCGAAGGACGAGGAGGGCGAGCAGCTCCCGCCCGAGGCGACGAGGGTGCAGGCGAAGGCCGAGGACATCATCCGGAGCACCGCCGACATCCTGGGCGAGCTCTTCGACGTCACGGCCACCAAGGACTATGCGAACTGCAAGGCCCGCGCGGACGTGGTCGTCGACGGCAAGGTGCTTCTCACGGGGGCGCCCGTGACTTACCTGCTCTTCCTGGAGAAGCAGCTCGTCGACATGAACACCTTCATCAAGAAGCTGCCGGTGCTCGACGCGTCGGAGAGCTGGACGTTCGATCCCTCCGCGGACTCCTGGGCGACGGAGCCGGTGCAGACGGCGCGGACCAAGAAGATCCCCCGCAACCACGTCAAGGCCGAGGCGACGGACAAACACCCGGCGCAGGTGGAGGTCTATCACGAGGACGTGGTCGTCGGTTACTGGAAGACGGTCAAGTTCTCGGGCGCGCTGCCAGCGCGGCGCATCAACGAGCTGCTCGATCGCGTGGAGAAGCTGCAAAAGGCGGTCAAGTTCGCCCGCGAGGAGGCGAACAACCAGACGGTCGAGGAGCAGAAGGTCGGCGCCGCCGTCCTCGGGTTCCTCTTCGGTACCTGACGCGCACCTGACGCGCGCCCCCTGCCCCGGCCGCGCTTGCGCCGCGGCCGCCGGAGCGATATCGTGGCCGCGGAGTGCAAGTTGAAGCTCAAGCTCAGCTTGATGGGCTCGGCGCCCAAGCGCAGGTTCGAATCCTGCCCCCGCCACCTCATTTTCTCTCGCGGCGGGGTAGCCCAGCTCGGAAGAGGCAGCGCCGGCCCGTTCAATGGTCTCAAGCTCTCACTCCAGGCTCGAGCATTCGCCGCCGATCACCCAATCGAACGGGAGAAGGCTTGAATCGTCGGATGCTGGTTCAATTCCAGCCTGGCCAGCCCGCGCCGCGGTGAGGCGTCGCCTCTCCTCGCGCGGCGCCGGGGCGCTCCCGCCCCGGCGCGCGGTCCATGATGGCCGGTAGTTCAATGGCAGAACACGGCGGTGTAAGGACTGACCTTCGACCTTAAACGTGTGGGTGTGCGCAGATGGCGGCAAACCGAGGCCCGGGACTAGGCTACAGTCCCGGGTCTCACCTATTTCAGGGGTCTTCGGGTCGCGGGAGAGCGCCGGCGGCTCAGGCCCTCAGGAGGAGCTCGAACCCTTCGGCCACGAGCCCCTTGAACACGGTCGGCCCCGTCCGGCGGAACCCTAGCTTCTCCAGCACCCTGACCGACGCGACATTCTCGAGCATCGCGTGCGCGACGAGGCGTGAGAGCCGGAGCTCCTCGGCTGCGTACCGGATGCACGCGGCGGCCGCCTCCGTGGCGTAGCCTTTGCCCCAGTGCTTGCGAAAGAAGCGGTACCCGAGGTCCGCGACCTCGAGGTCGTCGTGCCACCTGAGGCCGCACCAGCCTAGCTTTTCCGCCGTCTTCCGGTCCGAGACGATGAACCGGCCCATGCGGAAGTCCTCGAACTGGCGCGCGAGCCGCGCGACGACCGCGCGCGCATCGTCCTCGCACGCGAACGCGGTATCGCCGGTGTAGCGGACCACTTCGGGATCCGAGTTCAGCTCCATCATGAACGGGACGTCCGACCGCCGGTGGGGGCGGAGGCGCAGGCGCTCCGTCAAGAGGAGGGCGTCATCGTCGGTGTCGAGGCCGGGCACCGGGCGATCTTACCCGGTCCGCCGCGACGGCGCAGCGCTCACCCATCACGGGGCGCCGGCGCGCATGGATCTGGCGCGCACCGGCAGGCGAGCCAAGGTGCGTACGCCACACGCGGGTGATGCGGCGCGTATCGGCGCGTCACGGTGGCCGCCGGCCATCGATGGTAGAGCCTGTCCGGTCGCTGGAGAGGATCGCGCTCGAGAGCGTATCGGGCGCTCCTGATGCCATGTCGGACGCTCCTGATGCCATGTCGGACGCTCCTGATGCCATGTCGGACGCTCTTGATGCCATGTCGGGCGCTTTTGAATCGGCACCGGATGTTCCAGCGAGGCCGTGCTGCCGCGGCTTGACGAGCGCACCGCGTGCTCGCCGCGCCGGCCCATCGGAGGCGCGCCGAGCGCCGCCTCGCAGAGCGCCGTGTTCGCCATTTCCTGTCCCGTGCGCGGCCGTCTCCTGATTCTCGCGTTGGTGCTCCCTTCGCGCCATTGCGCGCTCCCATGCGCGAGCTGCTGTCTTTCCACGCGTTCGCCCTGCTCTGCTCTCGATACCTGCAAATACCCCGGCTTCGCATGGAGACGCGGGGTTCCCCCGGCGCGAGTGAGAATGAACGCCGACTGCTCGACGGGCGTCGCGGCTGTCAACCCCTCCTCAGGGGCTTGGTGAACCGCCCCCATTAACTTAGGATCGCTCCAGACACAGCGGGTTGGCGACTGGAGCCTTCGAGCGCTGGCTGCACCTGGTCACGCCCACGTCGTGGCGTGGCCTGTCGTGCCGCATCGACGAATCGCCCTGACTTTTCGTGCCGGCAATTGGTGGGACTCTCATCGAGAGGTCGGTGCGGGGCACGGGCGGAGATCCGTCCCGGAGTCGGCCTTCGCCCGAATCACTCGCCTGCTGGGCTCCACCTCATCTGAACGCGGCTGTCTGCGGGATCGAGCGCATTGAAGCTCGGAATCGATAGAAAGGCGGAGTCACATGCGAAAATATCGAGCGAGTGCGGTTTCTGCTGGGATCCTCGCCGGGTTTGCCGGGGTGATGGCCAGCGCAGGCGCGAGCTGGGCCGGCGATTCGCGAGACGTCAAGGCGGAGGCCGGGGCGTCCGACGAGGTCGGGCACCACATGCCCGGCAGGGGCAAGGGGTTCGTGGGACAGCAGTATCAGCAGTATCAGAAGGGGGAGCGCGGTCCCCAGGGGCCCATGGGGCAGCGGGGGCCCGCTGGGCCGCAGGGCGAGCGCGGTCCTCAGGGGCCCAAGGGTGAGCGCGGCGAGCCAGGCCCGCAGGGGCCGGCGGGCACCGCAGGCACCGCGGGGCTCATCGGTCCCCAGGGCCTCCAGGGCCTCAAGGGCGTCGACGGCGCGCGCGGTCCGCAGGGGCCCAAGGGTGAGCGCGGCGAGCCCGGCCCGCAGGGGCCGGCAGGCACCGCGGGGCTCATCGGTCCCCAGGGCCTCCAGGGCTTCAAGGGCGTCGACGGCGCGCGCGGTCCGCAGGGGCCCAAGGGTGAGCGCGGCGAGCCCGGCCCGCAGGGGCCGGCAGGCGCCGCGGGGCTCATCGGTCCCCAGGGCCTCCAGGGCTTCAAGGGCGTCGATGGCGCGCGTGGTCCGCAGGGACCCGCGGGGCCCATGGGACCCAAGGGCGAGATGGGTCCTCAGGGGCCGGTCGGGCACACTGGCCTCCAGGGCCTCAAGGGCGCTGACGGCGCGCGTGGTCCGCAGGGGCCGGCCGGGCTCATCGGCCCCCAGGGCCTCAAGGGCGTCGATGGCGCGCGCGGTCCGCAGGGACCCGCGGGCTCCATGGGTCCCAAGGGCGAGATGGGTCCTCAGGGGCCGGCGGGGCTCATCGGTCCTCAGGGCCTCAAGGGCGCTGACGGCGCGCGTGGTCCGCAGGGGCAGGTAGGGCCCAAGGGCGAGATGGGTCCGCAGGGGCCGGCGGGGCCCAAGGGCGAGATGGGTCCTCAGGGCCTCAAGGGCGCTGACGGCGCGCGCGGTCCGCAGGGGCCGGCGGGGCCCAAGGGCGAGATGGGTCCTCAGGGCCTCAAGGGCGCTGACGGCGCGCGCGGTCCGCAGGGGCCGGCGGGGCCCAAGGGCGAGATGGGTCCTCAGGGCCTCAAGGGCGCTGACGGCGCGCGCGGTCCGCAGGGGCCGGCGGGGCCCAAGGGCGAGCGTGGCGAGCGCGGCCTCCAGGGCCCCGCAGGGCTCGTCGGTCCTCAGGGCCTCCAGGGCCTCAAGGGCGTCGACGGCGCTCCGGGCCTCAAGGGCGCTGACGGCGCGCGTGGTCCTCAGGGTCCCGCTGGACCCAAGGGCGAGATCGGTCTCCAGGGACCGGTCGGACCCAAGGGCGAGGTCGGTCCCCAGGGGCCCATGGGACTCAAGGGCGAGCGCGGCGAGCGCGGCCTCCAGGGCCCCGCGGGGATCGTCGGTCCTCAGGGCCTCCAGGGCCTCAAGGGCGCTGACGGCGCTCCGGGCCTCAAGGGCGCTGACGGCGCGCGCGGTCCGCAGGGTCCCGCTGGACCCAAGGGCGAGCGCGGCGAGCGCGGCCTCCAGGGCCCCGCGGGGATCGTCGGTCCTCAGGGCCTCCAGGGCCTCAAGGGCGCCGACGGCGCGCGCGGCCTCAAGGGCGCTGACGGCGCTCCGGGCCTCAAGGGCGCTGACGGCGCGCGCGGTCCGCAGGGTCCCGCTGGACCCAAGGGCGAGGCGGGTCCCCAGGGGCCGGCCGGACCCAAGGGCGAGCGCGGCGAGCGCGGCCTCCAGGGCCCCGCGGGGATCGTCGGTCCTCAGGGCCTCCAGGGCCTCAAGGGCGCCGACGGCTCTCACGGCCTCAAGGGCGCTGACGGCGCGCGCGGTCCGCAGGGTCCCGCTGGACCCAAGGGCGAGGCGGGTCCCCAGGGACCGGCCGGACCCAAGGGCGAGCGTGGCGAGCGCGGCCCCGCGGGCCCCGCGGGGATCGTCGGTCTCCAGGGTCTCCAGGGCATCAAGGGCATCGACGGCGCGCGCGGTCCTCAGGGCCTCGCTGGACCCAAGGGCGAGCGTGGCCCCCAGGGGCCGACCGGAGCGCCTGGACTCGTGAAGATCCGCGTGGTCTCCGTGACGCGCGAGGCGTCGCCCACGAGCGCGTTCGTCAACGTCAAGGCGATCTGCGACGCGGGTGAAGTCGTGATCAGCGGCGGATTCTCGATCTCCGGCGGCGCCCAGGCGACGAGCAGGGTGGTCGAGAACTCGCCGTTCGACCCCACCGAAGGCCGCGCGGGCTGGACATCGACCGCCGTGTTCGAGAGCGGCTTCGGCAAGAAGGCGCAGACGGTGTCGCTGACCACCTTCGCCGTGTGCGCCGAGCTGTCCGAGCGCTGATCCCGAGAGACCGGCGGGCCATGCTCGCGTGAGCACGAGCCCATCTCTCGAGCAGCTGTCCCCCGCCCGTCCACCGTGACCGCGAGGGCCGGGGACAGCTGGCTCCGCACCTCACCGGTGCTCCCCACACGCCGCACGCCGCACCGCGGCGCACCGTGCCATCGCCGCACAGCCCCCCCACCTGCCGCACCGCTTGCACAGACACCGCGGTCCGCCCGTGCTCCCCAGGAGCACGACCCGCGACGCCGCCGGGCCCAGTCGCAGCCCTCCCCTGAATCCCTTACACCGCCGGATCAGCGGCCCGCGTTCACCAGAGCCACCATTGCACACACATTCACCCACAGAAAACCACACCCCTCAGCATCGCGGCATCGGGGGTGCAGATGTCCCGCCGGCACCCGTGAGGTAGCTTGCACGCTTTTCGCATGAATTCCTGGCCGGTGGCCTGCGTGAACATCGGACGCTTCCACATTCCGAAAAAAATGCGCGATTTCCGGCATTTCTGCCGGAACGTCGGCGTGGCATCGCTGCTGTCCTGGATCAGGGAGAGCCGCCCTGGCACGCACGTGAAGCCGCCGCGACGCTCTTTGTCACAGCTGTTGCCATCTGCCACAGGCGCGATCGCACGTAGTCACCGGACGGGCCGATGAAGACATCCCCTCACGTCAATCCAGCGGTACCCGGCATATCGAGGAGACACACAGAGAAATCTCCTCGCCTCGTAGATGCTGTGGTAATTTGCCCCCCTCGGGACGCGGACACGAAGGAGGGGTTTCTCTCAGATCGGACCACATGCGCCCGAAGCGCACCCCAGAGGGGAACCATGAGCATAGATTACGATATGAAGACCACCGAGCATGCGACGATGAACGGAGCACGCCACGACCGTCTCGTGATCGCACACGTACTGAACTCCTTCCAGGTGGGCGGCGCCGAACAGGTCGTGGTGGATCTGGCCGGGCTGCAGCGCGCCGCGGGACATGAGGTGATGGTCGTGGGCATCGAGACGAACCCCGACGGGCCGCGCGCGGCGCAGCTCCGGGAGCGCGACGTCGCGGTGCACATGCTGCCGAAGCGCTCCGGCTTCGACCTCAAGCTCCCCGGGAAGCTCGCGGCGTTCTTCGCCAAGCACGGTGTCTCGATCGTGCACTCGCACAATCAGCTGCCGCTCATCTACGCCACGGCCGCGGGCCGGCTGCACCGTGTGCCTGTGTGCCACACGCTGCACGGCGCCATGTTCGATCAGGGGCGCAGGGCGTGGCTGCGGCACATGGCCGCCAGGCTCGCCGACGCGCACGTGGCCGTGTCGCAGTCCACGGCCGACTTCATGCTGAAGCACAAAGAGGTACCGAGCTCGAAGCTACATGTGATCTTGAATGGAATCGACCTCTCCCGTTTCAGGCCGGACGCCGCGGCCCGGCGCCGCATCCGGGCCGAGCTCGGGATCCCCGAGGACGCGTGGGTCGCCGGGGCGGTCGGCCGCCTGTCGCAGGTCAAGAACCACGCGCTCCTGCTCCGCGCGGCCGCGGCCGCGGGGATCCTGTCGGGCGACTCGGACAGCGCGCGCCTCCTCCTGGTCGGAGACGGGCCCGAAGCCGCCTCGCTGCGCGCGCTCGCCGAAGAGCTCGGCATCAGCGACCGCGTCGTCTTCGCAGGCGAACGGCACGACGTGCCGGGGCTGCTCGCCGCGAGCGACGTCTTCGTCCTGTCGTCGAAGTCCGAGGGGCTGCCCCTCTCCATGGTGGAGGCCATGGCCACGGGGTTGCCGGTGGTCTCGACCGCCGTGGGTGGCATCCCTGCCCTGATCGCCGACGGGGAGACGGGCTTCCTCGTGCCGTCGGACGACGAGGGCGCGCTCGCCGCCAAGCTCGCCGCGCTCAAGGGGGATCCCATGCAGTCCGCGGCGATGGGCAAGCGCGGAAGGAAGCTCGCGCTGCGGCGTTACTCGGCCGAACGCATGATGGCGAGCTACATGGATATCTACGAGACCCTCCTCGCCCGGCGCGAGTCGGAGCGGCGAGGCGTGCTGCGGCCGAGCGAGCTGCTCGCAGGCCTGAACGCATAACCCAGCGAGCTGCTCGCAGGCTCGCCCCCATCACCCGGCGAGCTGCTCGCAGGCTCGCCCCACGATCCACACACCCAGGGCGAAACGCAAACGGCGCGGCAAGCGCGTGGCCCGCCGCCGGGGCAGGCCGTCGCTGCCTCCGGCTCGCTTCACGGCACGCGAGGGATCGTCGAGCGCGCGCGCGCGTTCGTCGCGAGCGACGGCGGCGACGAGAGCGCCGCCGCCCGGGAAAGCCGCGCCTGGGGACGAGCCGAAGGCGGCCGTTCGTCCAGCGCGCCGAGGTCGCGCTGGTTCGTCGCCGGCGCGAGCGTGCTCCGGGGCGGCGGCACCAGCGTGCTCCGGGGCGGCGGCACCAGCGTGCTCCGGGGCGGCGGCACCAGCGTGCTCCGGGGCGGCGGCACCAGCGTGCTCCGGGGTGGCGCGAGCGCGAGCGCGGCATGCGCCTCGCGCACAGCGGCCAGCATCGACCGTGCATCCGGCCAGCGATCCGCCTGCGCGAACTCGAGCGCGCGGTCCACCACCCGCACCACGGCCGGAAGCATCGACGGCGCGATCCGCGCGAGCGACGGAATCGGGCAGGTCATCCTCAGGAAGAAGAGCTCGTTGACGGTCGGCGCCTCCTGGACGTATCGGTCCGTCAGCAGCGAGAACATCGTCGCGCCCAGCGCCCAGAGGTCCGTCCGCGCATCGACGAGATCCCAGCGCGCGCGGGCCTGCTCGGGCGGCATGTACGCCGGCGTGCCCATCGCGCGGAGCCCCACGAGGGAGGTTTGCCCCGAGGGGGCCCGCAGGCGCGCGATGCCGAAATCGAGGATCTTCACCCCGCGCTCTCGCGTGAGGAAGAGGTTGTCAGGCTTCAGATCCCGGTGAACGACGCCCCTCGCGTGCGCGGCCGCGAGCACCTCCAGGATCTGCTCGCTCACGGAGAGGACCTCGGCCGGCGGGAGCGGGCCCCTCTGCGCCTTCCAGCGCTGGAGGAGGCTCTCTCCCTCGAGGAGCTCCATCACGAGGAACGGCGATCCATCCTCGGTCACGTCGTCCGCGATCACCGCGGCGACCCCCGGGTGATCGACGGTCTGCGCGATGGCCTTCTCGCGGAGAAACCGCGCGCGATCGCCCCGATCCCTCGCCCGCTCGGGGTGCAGCAGCTTGATCGCGACCCGCTGGCCCCTCCGGTGCGTCGCGGCATACACGGCCGCCATCCCGCCGAGGCCGATCAGCGCGTCCAGCCGCCACGCGCCGTTGAGCGACGTTCCCACCCGCGCCTGCGCTCTCTGGACGTGCGTGACATTCTCGAACTCCATCGCTGGTCCTCTCCGCACCTCGAGCCAACGGCTCTCCCGGCGCTCGCGGCGCAGGAGAGCCACTCTGTTCTGCGTTTCCCGTGTCCCGGCGGCGGCGCTACGATCGAATCCGCGCTCCACGACGGCAGGCCCGGGTTGCAGCTCATCGGCACCGCGACCCGCCCGGCCGTCCTGCGTCACCGACACAGGAGCCGCATGGGGTGGGCGATATCCAGCAGCACGTCATTTCATGGAAAAGTTCAGCAAAACCTGAGCCACGCCGGCGCACCTGGAGCGCCGCGGTGAACGCGCGACCGCGTGGGGCGAATCGCCCCATGCGGCAAGATGCCCCGACCATTGTGGCGTCGCCAGACCTCGGCCCCGTCATCGCGAGGCTGCCCTCGGGTGTGCTCGGATGTGCTCGGAATCGTGGGGCCGCCATCGGACAGAATCGGATGTGCTCGGACGTAGCCTGTCACCCGCGCGGCGTCGGCCGCGCTCGATGAGCCTGGTGCTCTCGTGATCTCTCGTGGGACGAGGGTCGCTCTCACCCCGGGGCGTGGGGAAGAGCGCCACGCTCACGCCCTCGCCGGGCTCATCCCTTCGCGTGGCTCCTGTCCTCCGCGCCGGGCTCGCTCGCGAGGGCGCGGGCTCAGTGGAGGCCCTTCATCGTCGGGTCACCCAGCTTGAACGCCGCCAGCGCTTGCCGGATGAAGGCGGGCACCGAGAGGTAGCTCTCGAGCGCGCCGCAAGCGCGGTTCGAGGAGCACGTGCATTTGTAGAAATCGCTGAAATCGTCGTCGTCCGCGTCGGCGTCCGCCTTGCAGCCGTCCACGCCTTCCCGCAGGACCTCGCCGTCGTCCGCGATGGCGGCGATCGTCGGATCCCACCGCACGATCGGCTGCCCGGTCTCCGGGTTCGGCTTCACCTTGTGCCAGTCCGCCTTGCCGTCGCCGTCGAGGTCGGGCCCCGGCTCGGTGACATACGCCTTCGCCAGGAGCTCATTGCCGTACTCCAGGACGCGCGCGCCGATGCCCTTCTGCACGACCTTGCCAAAGACGGTCTCGGTCCCGTAGGCCTTCGCCACGAACACCTTCCCGGACGGGTGGTGGAGCTCGATCCGGTCCGGGAAGCCGGGATCGGTGTCCGCCCCGGCCTCCCAGACGTGCATCATGTCCAGCCACTTCTGCTTCTCGTTCTCGGGCAGGTAGAGCAGGGTCCATGCGATGAGGAACTTCTGCTGCTCCCAGCCGATCTGCGGGTCGAGGATGGCGACCTTGGCCGGGGCCCGCGGGTTCCACGGCGCGCTGTCGGGCGCGCCATAGGAGCTGCAGACGATGCTCCCGGCCGCGGGGAAGCAGCTCTCCGGCCCGCTCTCGGCCCACCACGAGGTCCAGCCGAGCGCGCCGGCCGGATACCCGCTCGCGTCCCGGACCGGCCGGCCGCGCTGGTCCGCCTCGACGCGCACACCCTTGAGGGCGTCGTCGCCCGTGAGGTTGTTGGCGAGCCAGCGGCGGTACCCTTCCGGGAAGACGTCGGCGAGCGAGACCGCCCGGTAGCGCGCGTCGAGGAAGTCGTGCCGCGAGTCGCTGATGAAGTTGTCGACCGACTCGGTCATCAGCATCGACACCCACGCCTTGTCGTAATAGGCCCCGGCGTTCATCGTGTACGACGAGTCGTACTCGCCCTTGTCCGCCGCGAGCGCGTTCTCGAGCGGCTTGCCCCCGACGGCGATGTCACCGAAATAGCCCGTCGCGCCGTTCGGCACGACCACCAGCGGTTCCCCTGGATCGCCGAAGACATCGCTCGATGACCGGAGGACGGCGTCCCCGTCCGGCAGGAAGTGCTCACCCGGCTGCGGGCGCGCCATCTGGAGCGCGAAGTGATCGAACGCGATCCCGGCCGCGAGCGTGTTCTCCTTGAAGAGGCTGTTCGCGGCCTGGACCCAGAACGTGTCGAAATCGTAGCCGCGGTCCAGCGCGAACTCGCGGTAGATGTTCATGATGAGCCCGAGGCCCTTCGCGCCGTCGCGCATCTTCGCGTTGTACCGGTTCAGGGTCCGCTCCGACGCCGCGCGCACGCTGAAGGCCTGCCGGCCGCGGCGGTAGTTGTCGAAGATGTGGTTCACCTCCTGCTGCGTGACGAAGAAATTGAAGAGCTCGTAGGCGTCCGCGCCGTTGTCGTGCCGGTACACGCTCAGGTTGCCGAGGTCGGCCCACCGGTCGGTCGCGAAGCCGTAGGGCAGGCGGGTCCGCCCCGCCGGGTCCACCGAGGGCCCCTTCACGTCCTTCGGCGTCTCCAGCGCGCGCCAGGTGACATAATCGACCTTCTGCTGCCGGCACCGCGTGGTCTTGCCGCCGATCGACACGAGGTGGCCGTCGAGCAACGGGTGCCAGACGCCGTCCAGCTCCTCGTCCCAGTCCGAGGGCACGTACGCGCTCGGGTCGACCTCGACGCAGCTGCGCGGCGTGATCAGGTCGTACTTGCTCTGCAGCTCGGAGTAATGGATGTCCTCGTCGTCGTACTCGGGCTGGATGCCGAGGACGCCGCCGAAATCGTCGATCTTCGCGAGCACGCCCTTGCCGCGCGGGGTGGTCGCCTTGTAGCTCGGGTCGGCGTGCACGGCGACGGCATCGCCGTAGAACAAGCGGGCCGCGGCGAAATCATAGGCGCCGAGCCCGATGAGGTCCTGCGTGGGCTCGCCGGCATAATCCATCGTCGACGACTGCATGAACATCCAGATCAGGTTCTTCCGCTCGTTCTCGGTGACGGGGTCGTAATACCTCGGCCCGACGCAGGCCTCGCCGTCCTCCGAGAGCGTCTCGCACGGCGTCTTCACCCGTCCATTGCTCGTGCGGAGCTGCCAGTACTGCGGCCGGTAGCCCCAGGCGTCGGAGGAGCTCACGAAATTGTGCCGCAGCCCGACGGAGTGGCCCATCTCGTGGAGGATCACCGAGGTGTGCGCCCGCTGCGCGAGGTAGCGCCGCATGGCCTCGGCGCGCCGCGCCTTCTGCGCGGCGTCCCCCTCGCCGAAGCGCCCGTGCTTGCTCGCGAATTTCTCCTCGAGGAGGTCCGCCAGGTCAGCGGTCGCGAGCGGCGCCGGCGCCTCGTGCATCACGCACGCGCCGCGCTCGGCCAGCGCGATCTCCTTCAGGTTCCCGAGCTCGCGCCGCACGCTCGGGTTCGCCCCTCGGAGCGGCGAGGCAAAGCGCATCACCTCGTCCGTGAGCGGCAGCCCCTCGACGCCGGTGAGCGCCTGGATCGCCTTCGTCGTGAGCTCGGCCTCGAGCTCGGAGCCCGCCGCGGCCCTGCGGCGCGCCGCGTAGACCCCGCGCATGCTGTCGGGCGCCGTGGCGTCGGCCGCGATGCCGCGCACCTCCTTCGAGAGCCGCCGGAGGCTCTCGCGCAGCGCCGGGTTCTGCGCCATCTGGCCGGTGCCCTCGGTGACGGCCGCCTCGTCCACCCCGGCGGACCGGGCGATCCGCCGCGCCAGCTCCTCCCGCGTCAGCCGCGGCAGCGCGCCGCCCCTCGACGCGCCCTCGCTCGCCTGCGCCCAGTCCCGGACGTAATCGCCGTCGGTCACGTCTTCGGTCTTGATCTCTCCCTTGATGTAGCGGGCCGTGTCCACGACGCCCTGGCTCCAGATGTCGCTGACGTGCGTCCAGACATTGATGCTCGCCGCGACCTTCTCGCCGGTGAGCGGGTCTTCCGAGTCGCTGTAGATGCCCCAGGCGGAGGGCGATTGCGGCGCCTCGAAGTTGTTGATCTGGTGATAGCGCAGGTCGCCGATCCGCGCGTTCAGCGCCTCGCGGCACGCCCCCATCAGCGCGGGGTCCCGCCCTGCTTCCTTGCGGCGCTCGTCGCTGCACATCCTGGCGGTCACGCCCGCCGGGAGCCGCGGACCGCCGCACGCCTCGGGGTCGGCCGCCTCGACGGGGCTGTGACAGAGCACGATCATCTCGGGCATCTTCGCGAGCGCGATGACGCCCCTCGAGTACCCGCGCCGCGCGCCGATCTCGTCGGCGAGGGCCTCGCAGCGCTGCCCCTCGCGCGCCGCGCCGCGCCGGCACGCGTCGACCTCGCGCGAGAGCGCGATGGCGTCGGCGTCATCGTCCATCTGCCCGTCGTAGACCGGGAACGCCTCGCCGCAGCGCGCCGCGTCCCCTTGCGTCCGGACGCACTCGGCGTACTTGGCGGTGACGACGGCGCTGCGAAGGGCGACGTCCCACTCGTGGGCCGCCATGTCCGTGGCGACGAAATAGTCGGGGTTGCTGTCCGAGGTCACGTACCACGCCTGCGGCACGGCCTCGCGCCGCTGGTAGGGCAGGGTGCACCGTTGCTTGAAGGTGTCGCACCGCGAGCCGGGCCCCACCGCCTCCATCCCTCCGTCCCGGGCCATCGAGGCCCCGGTGACGACCTCGCACTCGTCCTCGGTCCCGTTCCGGTCCTGGTCGCGGTGCGGATCTGCGCCGGCGGGGGTGGTCTCGGGGGTGAAGCACGGGATCTCGCCCGTCATGCTCTCCGGATCGTCGTAGTAGTGGCTGCGTTCCCAGATGTTGTAACGGGAGATCATGCGGTGCCACTTGGCGTCGCTCATGCCGTAGTTGCGGGCGTAGCCGAAGCGCTCTCGCACGAAGGCGCCGAACGCCCGGAACCGGTACCCGTCCCACTCGGCCGGCTCGTAGTCCCGATCGACGACGCGCCGAAACGACTGCCGGAGGGTGATCTCGACGGGGTTGCACGATCCGACCGGCGCGGTGCCGCCCGCGAAGTCCGTGTCGAGCATGCAGGCCGGGAAGCTGTCGATGCCCCACCCGAGGTGGCTGAGATCGACGAGCTGGGGCACCGCGAAGGCCTTGTTGGTGACGTCGAAATACCCCTCCTCGGGGTCGAAATGGGGCGCGTCGGGGTGGCTCGGGTCGCTGACGTAGTAGGAGAGCGGCTCGTACTGCACGCCGCCGTAGACGCCGATGAGCGACAGCGTGTCGAAGTCGTAGGAGTCGACGTTCAGGTTCTTCGACCAGTCGACCCGCATGTACTCGCGCTCATACCATGGACGGTCGGTCGTATTTTCGACGACGACGTTGCTCTCTTCCCCCGTCGCTCGGTTGTAATCGCGCTGGACGTCGAAGTGCGAGAGGATCTTGTAGGCGACGACCACGACGCCATCGTCCGTGGCGGCGCCGGCGCCCTTGCCGTCGCTGTCGTTCACGCGCTCGTAGGTGAGGCGCCCGAGCAGGAGGTCTTCCTGGATGATCCACTTGATGCGCGCGACATCGGCCTGAGCGTACGAGGAGGAGAAGAGCCCGTCCTGCGAGGCGCCGTAGCCCACGTCGACCACCGTGGTCCGCGCCCAGAACTCGGGATCGTCCTCCCTGCTCTGCAGATCGGCGCCGACGAAGAACGATTTCGCCAGCGCGTTCGCCTGAACCTGGCTGATGGCCGGCCGCTCCTCGGCGCAGCCCGCGATCAAGCTCACCGCTGCCGCGAGCAATGCCTGTCTCACAATCCACCTCATCGCAGAGTCCTCCTCTGGCAGCTCGGTCCCGAGCGCGCATGCCCCCATGAGAACCTCGGCCCGAGTCGCCGCGACGACCGCCCCGGTCGCGCGAGGGGCGTGCCTGCTCGCCCTCGCCGGCACCGCGGCATACCACGTACCACGCGCGCCACACCCTCGCCATTCCTGGCCAATCCACGTCCATTCAATGCCTTTTCAGCCTCGCGCCCCGCTCACCGCGCGGCCGCGCTGCGCCGCCGGGCGTTAGGCGATTGACGGCCGCCGCTGCCTCTTCGCCGAGCCTCTCCGGGCGGGGACGGATTCGGTCACGTTCAGGGCACGAAGCCCGTCCCCTTCACCCCACCATCGATCACCAAAGTGAACGTGAGCGTTTACGTTCACGTAAACGTAAACGTTCGGAGGTAGGAGAACGCAGCGCGAAGCTTGGTTAACGTCCAGGATGGCCCCGGCGGCTCGGCGCGAGCTTCTCTCCCGTCGACCCCTCGCCTCGCTCGCGAGGCTGCGGTATTCGACCACCTCACCCGATCGGGAGGACCGCAGTGCCTGACGGAGACGTCCTGCTCTCGAACACCGACGGCACCATCCTGGCGCAAGGCCCCGCCGTGCTCGTCTGCGAGTGCCGTGGCGACGGCCTGGACCTCGCCGTCCGTCGCGTCGCCGCGTTCGCGCTCGTCGCCTCGCTCGTCGTGGCGGGCATCGTGGCGGCGCGCGCGGCCCCCTTTCCCATCCTCTTCATCGCGGGGACGTGGACGGCCGGAGCCGCCGCCGCGCTGCTCGCCGTCCGCCGGCGCCGCCGGCTCCACGGGCTGTTCCGCCTCGATTTCGAGCGCGACGAGCTCATCCAGGACGGCCGTGGCTTCCGGCGGATCCTGCCGATCCAGGCGATCGTCGGCGTCTCGACCCCGCCGGCCTCGGACACGGACGTCGACGAGCCGGGCCTCGCGCCGCGCTGGCTGCTCCTCCACCTGTCGACCGGGGAGCAGCTGCGCCTGGGCAGGGCGCCCGCCTACGCGCTCGGACCCGCGCTCGCCTTCCTCAGGCGGGCCGGCGTCGAGGCGTGAGGGGCGCGCCCGCCGCCGGCCAGCGCCGCGCCGTCAGGGCCTCGGCAGGCTGGGGTAGGCCGGACCGAAGTCGTTGCGGACGTCGCGGACCGTCGAGAGGTACGGCGTCTTCACGGTCTCGTCCCGGTAGATCGGCCTGACGACGCACGTATCGCCTCCGCACTCCCCCGCTTCGGGGAAGATCACGTCGGCGACGAGCCAGAACCTGTCGCCTGAGTCCTCCGGAACGAAGGCGACGGGCACCTCGGGGTCGTAGAAACCCGTGGGCCCGAGGTCGGCCCCGAGCTCGCCGTTGCAGTAGATCTTGACCCGCGGGTGCACGTCGAACGACACGCTGCCGCCGAAGTAGTGCACCGCGATGCGCATCCAGCTGGCCTTGGGCGGGAAATCGACGTTGATGTTCTCGGGCGCGCAGAAGGTCGGGTCGTCCGGGTCCGTGGTGCGGTGGGCGCAGGAGATGTTGTCGAGATCGAGCCGCGGGCTATGGCACCCCCTGCCGTGGGCGCGCCAGTCGTCCCCCACGCCGCGAGGCGCGTAGAAGCAGCTGTTGTTGGTCTCCTCCGGATCCAGGTACCAGTTCACCGGCTCGGGGGGCGTCGCCGTGTCGCTGAACCACGTGATGGCCGAGCCGCCCGAGAGGCTGTCGAGCGTGCAGTTCCCGTAGCCGCACGCGGCGCTGGAGCCGCCGACCGTCCAGGGCTGCATGTTGTCCGGCTTGTGGAGGTAGAGGTCCATATCCACGCTGGCCGGCTCGTGCTCCCACTCGAGCTCGACGCGGAGGCCGCGGGCGCCGACGAACAGCGGGTAAACGCAGGTCGCGGTCTCGCCGCTCGCCAGGCTCTTCGTGTACGTGACCGTGTACTCGCCCGACTGGAGCGGCTTGAAGTCGTCCGCCGGCCCCTGCCCTCCCACCGCGGGGCACGGGTTCACGCCCGGCGGGCACGTCACCGTCCACACCTCGGAGTCCGGACGCGCGTCCTCGCTGAACGAGCCGGTGCCCTCCTTCAGATCGACGGTGGCGAACGGCGCCGCCTGGAGCGCGTGGCAGCCCGCCACGTCGTTCCGGTGGCAGTCCTGGTCCGCGTGCACGCCGCCGACGCAGGGGCCCCACGTGCCCGTCTCGTCGCATATCTGGGTCCCGGGGAAGCACCCCGGGCTGTGCCGGAACGACGGATCGCCTCGGAAGCAGGAGTGCGCCTGCCCGGCGATGCACCCGCAGCTCTCGTCGATCAGCCCGTTGCAGTCGTCGTCCAGCCCGGCGTGATCCACGCCGAGCTCATCCACACCGCACAGCTCCGTGGGACCGCAGGCGCTCCCGCACGGGTTGATCGTCACCGGCAGGCCCTCAGGCGCCCCTGCATCGATATCGCCGAGGAAGCCGCCGTAGCCTTCCGAGTCGCCAGGCTGGGCCGTCGCCACGCCGGCGCCGCCCGCCCCGCCGGCGCTGCCCGCCTCGTCGGCGTGCGAGCTGCCGCCCGTCGTCAGATCGAACGTGAGCCGCTTGCCTTCCGCGCTGCAGCCGGCCGCGAAACCGGCGCCCGACGCCGCGATCGCGATCACGACGGGGAGCACGGAGGAGACACGAAGACGAGACATGATACCTCCACTTGGAGACCTAGACGCGGTGTCGCGGCGGCCTGCGCCCGCTCCGCGCGACGGCGAAGCGCGCCGTGCACCAGGCACGACAGCGTGAAGCAAAGCGGATACCGGTGTCCCCAGCGCGCGCGAAAGCGCGGCTCGGGACGGCAGATCACGGAGCCCCGACCCTCATCGAGTAATAAGGACTACTGCCATGCAGACTCAGCAGGGTGAGTCGCTGGAGGAGGACTCCCTAGCACGGACTCCGGCCGGCGATGGCCACAATGAGCCGCTTTCAGCCGGCGAGGCGCGCTCTCGCCAGATGCGGAGTCAGGCGAACCACCAGCTCACCCGAGGAGTCAGAGAAATCATCCTCAGACAGATCACCACGAAGCTTGCCTTGCTGGCCGGTGTGGCGTTGCGCCTCACGGCTTCCGCGCGTGGGGCGAGGTGGCGCCGGCAGAGCTTGTGCGCTCGCGCCGGCGCGTTCGCGGGCGCTGACGTCGCGAGGCCCTGGCCATCGCGGTGATCTGGAGGCGGGTCGGGCGCGCGGCGCGCGCGCCTTTCAGGGCAGCGTCGGGTAGGCGGGACCGAAGCTCGCCTCGACGTCGTCCCGCGTGGTGAGCAGCGGCGTCTTCGCGCTGGCGCTCTCATAGAGCGGCCGCACGACGCAGGCCGCCTGGCCGCACTCGTCCGGCTCTGGGAAGAGCACGTCGGCGACGAGCCAGAACATGGTGCGTCCGTCCGTGGGCCTGAACGCGACGGGCCGCTCCGGGCTGTAGAACCCCGCGGGCCCCAGATCCGCCCCGAGGGCGCTGTCGCAGAAGATCTTGATACGGGGGTGAATATCGTTCTTCACCATACCCTCATCATAGTAATGCACGCCGATGCGCATCCACTGACGCTTCGGCGGATAGTCGAGGTTGATGTTCTCCGGCGCGCAGAAGCTTGTGTGATCGGGATCAGTCCGGGTGGGGTCGCACCCCCTGTTGTCGAGGTCGATCCGCGGGTTGTGGCAGCCAAGACCGTTGGCCATCCATTGCTCCCCCACGCCCCGAGGGGCGTTGAAGCAGCCATTGTTGCCGGGCACCGGGTCGAGGTACCAGTTCACGGGATTCGGCAGCCTCGCGCTGTTCAAGAACCAGCGGATATCCGAGGGCTCCGGTGACTTTGTCGCGAAGTGCGAGATAGCGCAGTTGTTCCATCCGCAATCCACCGACGACCCCAGCATTTTCCAGGGCTGCGTGTTGTTCGGCCTGTGGAGGTGCAGATCGAGATCGACGTCGCCGACGTCGTGCTCCCACTCGAGCTCGACGCGCAGGCCGCCCGCGCTGACGAAGAGCGGGTACTCGCAGCTCTGGGTAGCGCCGCTCGCGACGCGCTTCGTGTACGTCACAGTGTACTCCCCCGACTGCAGCGGCTTGAAATCGTCCGCTGGATCCGAGCCGGTCACTCCGGGGCACGGGTCGACGCCATCGGGGCAGTCCACCGTCCACAGCTCGGATCCCGCGAGCGCATCCGCGCCGAACGTGCCAATGGCTGCCTTGAGGTCGAGGTTCGCGAAGGGCGACGCCTGCATCGGGCGGCACGGAGCGCCGCTATCCATATGGCAGTTCTCGTCGGCGTGCACGCCGCCGACGCACGGGCCCCAGGTGCCGGTCTCGTCGCAGAGCTGGGTGCCAGGAAAGCAGCCCTCGCTGTTCCGGAACGACGGATCGCCGCGGAAGCAGGAGTGCGCCTGACCGGGGATGCAGGCGCACGTCTCGTCGATCGAACCATCGCAGTCGTCGTCCAGGCCGAGGGTCGCGCCGGTACATAGCTCCTTGTCGCCGCACGCGCTCCCACAAGGGTTCACCATCACATCGCTGTGCGGCTCCTGCCCTCCATCGATGTCGAGGAACCCACCCAGCCCGTCGCCTCCGCCGGTCGTGCCGCCCGCTCCCACGCCTGGTTCGTCAGCTCCGCTCGAGTCGAGCACGTTGGACGAACCCGTCGCGCTGCAGCTGGCCGCGAAGCCAGCGCTGGACACGGCGGCGCCAACCACGATGAGGAGCGAGAAGGAGAACCGACGTCGACCCATGACACCTCCGCTTGGGGATCCTCGATGCCGCGACAAAGCGGGCTCACACCCCGCTCGACACCCCGGCATTCCAGGAGCTCACGCGAGTGTAGCAAAATCAGCAAGCGACAATCGCACTGCAAGCGCGACAGAAGAATGTCGCTCGCTCACCGTGCGCTGCTGTCAATCCGCGAGCGGTCGATTGCCCACATCCACCGATGCGCAGCGGGCGCTCCGCGAGCCGCGGCGCGCTTGGCCTGCCGCGGGCGCCCGAGCGGCCGAGGCGCGGCGTCCTGCGGCGCGCCCAGACGACGCGCGCCGCGCCAGGGCGCCGCCTCATTGCCGACGAGCGGAGCGCGGCACCATTGCGCCGCAGCGTACCATTGCCCCGCAGCGTGCAGGACGGCGCCCACGCACGCACAGGACGCGAAGCTGGCGCCAGGGGATCGCCTATCCGATGATCGGGAGCTGCCGAGCGCCCTTGGCCCTCGCAGGCTGCGGCTCCGGCTGCGGCTGCGCCACGGACGACGCGGCCGTCTCCTCGATGTGCACGCCGGAGCGGAAGCGCTGCTCGCCGCCCGCGATCTTGCGGTGCGCCAGCGTGTGCTGCATGAAATTCAGCGGAAAGAAGCCCGCCAGCTGGATCCAGCTCGACTGCCGTGTGAGGGTGAACCTGCGCCATATCGAGGACGGCGAGTAGAATTTCGTCCACGCGGACACCCACCCCTCCCGGAGCCGCTCCCGCGACATCTGCTTGGGAACGAAATAGGGCGAGCCGGCGTCGTGGTCGCGGCGCAGCCACCAGCGCTCGTCCGTGAGGCGCCCCTCCGCCTTGAGGCGGCGGTACAGCTGCGTCGCGGGGTACGGGGTGAGGATGGCATACAGCGCCATCGTCAGCTTCATGTCGATGCCGAACTCCACGGTGCGATCGAACACCTCGGGATCGTCCGTATCGAACCCGAAGACGAAGCTCCCCCAGACCGAGATGCCGTGATCGTGGAGCATCGCCATCGTGTCCTTGTACTGGGAGGGACGGTTCTGCCGCTTTCCGGTGAACTTCACCGTCTCCTCGTCGATGCTCTCGAAGCCGATGAAGAGCGCCTTGCACCCGCTCTCGGCCATGAGCTTCACGTTCTCGAGGCGCTTGACCGCGGCGAGCGAGCACTGGCCTATCCAGTGCTTCTTCAGCGGGATCATCCGGGTGAAGAGCTCTTTCGAGTAAGCCCGGTGGATCATCACGTTGTCGTCCGCGAACATGATGAGCTTGCCGAGCGACCGGAGCTCGCTCAGCACCTCGTCGGTCGGACGGAACCGCATCGTGGTGCCGTTCGCCGTCGACACGCTGCAGAACTCGCACGGATACGGGCAGCCGCGCATCGTCTGCACGACCTGGAACGGGATGTACTTCTTGGAGGTGAACAGGTCGCGCCGCGGCGGGGGCCTGCCCGCGAGGTTCGGCAGCTCCGGGCGGTAGAACGGCTTGAGCTCGCCGCGCTTCACGTCCGCGAGCAGGGCGGGCCAGGCGTCCTCCGCCTCGCCGACCACGACGGCGTCCGCGTGCTGCAGGGCCTCGTCGGGGCAGGCCGTCGGGTGGATGCCGCCGAGCACCACCTTCACGCCGCGCCTGCGGTAAGCGGCGGCGATATCGTAGCTGCGGCGGGCGGTCTTGCTGTCGACGCTGATCCCGACGAGGTCGACGTCCTTGACGTCGCGCTGGAGATCGAAGGGCTGCACGACGTCATCGGTGTAGATGATCTCATCCTCGGGGGGCGTGAGCGCCGCGAGGGTGCCGAGCCCCACACGAGGCAGGTACGCGGAATCTTCGCTTGCCGTGGCGATGAGCTCGATCTGCATGGCGGATCGTGCTTATCACGGAGCCCCAAGGAGACCCACGACGAATGAGCTTGCTCTCTGACGCCGCAGTCTTTCTCGGCGCGGCCGTCGTCGCCGTGCCGCTGTTCAAGCGGATCGGCCTCGGCGCGGTGCTCGGCTACCTCGTCGCGGGCGCGCTGCTCGGCCCGTGGGGGCTGCGGATCATCGCCAACGTCGAAGACACCCTCCACTTCTCGGAGCTCGGCGTGGTGCTGCTCCTCTTCCTCATCGGCCTCGAGCTCCAGCCGTCGCGGCTCTGGGTGCTCCGCCGCGCCGTGTTCGGCCTCGGCGGCGCGCAGGTCGCCGTCACGGGCGCGCTCATCGCGCTCATCGGCGCCGCGCTCGGCCTGCGCGCCGACACGGCGGCCATCGCGGGCGTCGGGCTCTCGCTCTCGTCGACGGCGTTCGTCCTGCAGATCCTGGCCGAGAAGGGCCAGATGCAGTCGCAGCACGGCCGCTCCGCGTTCGCCATCCTGCTCTTCCAGGACCTCGCCGTGATCCCGCTGATCGCGGTGCTCCCCCTGCTCGGCCCCGCGGGCGCGGCCCCCGCCGAGGGGAGCGCGGTCGCCTCGTCGCTCAAGGCCGTGGCCGTGCTGCTCGCGGTCGTCGCCGGCGGCCGCTACCTCGTGCGCCCCGTCTTCCGGGCCATCGCCGCCACCCACGCGCACGAGATCTTCACCGCGGCGGCCCTGCTCGTCGTGCTCGGCACGGCGCTCCTCATGGTGCAGGTGGGCCTCTCCATGTCGCTCGGCGCCTTCATGGCGGGCGTGCTGCTCGCCGACTCGGAGTACCGCCACGAGCTCGAGGCGGACATCGAGCCGTTCAAGGGCCTGCTCATGGGGCTCTTCTTCATCGCCGTCGGGATGTCGGCGAACATCGGCCTCGTCATCGAGCGGCCGCTGCTCGTCCTCGGGCTCGTCCTCGGCGTGATGGCGCTCAAGGCCGCCGTCCTGCTCCTCCTGGGCAGGGCGGCCGGGCACGCGAAGGGCTCCGCGCGCGACCTCGCGCTCGCGCTCCCGCAGGGGGGCGAGTTCGCCTTCGTCCTCTTCGGGATGGCCGCGGGACAGGGCCTCATGGACAGGCTCCTCGCCGACCTCCTGGTCGTCGTGGTCACCCTGTCCATGGCGGTCACGCCGCTCGTCATCGCGCTCGGCGACGCGCTCGTCAAGCGATGGCAGGGGGGCGGGCCAGAGCGCGAGTTCGACGCGATCGACGACGACGACCCGAGGGTCATCATCGCCGGATACGGCCGCTTCGGCCAGATCGTCTCTCGCGTCCTCCGCACGAGGAAGATCCCCTTCACCGCGCTCGACGCGAGCCCCACGCAGGTCGACTTCGTCCGCAAGTACGGCAACAAGATCTACTACGGGGACGCCTCCCGGCTCGACCTGCTCCGCGCGGCGCGCGCCGACAAGGCGAAGATCTTCGTGCTGGCCATCGACGACGTCGCGTCGTCGGTGAAGACGGCGGAGGTGGTGAAGCGGCACTTCCCGGACCTCCTGATCTACGCGCGCGCCCGGAACCGCCAGCACGCGTATCAGCTGATGGATATCGGCGTGACGGTGCTGGAGCGGGAGACGTTCCTGTCGTCGCTCGAGGTGGCGGCGCGCGTGCTCGAGGGCCTCGGGATGCGGGAGCGGGACGCCCGCGCGACCATCGAGCGGTTCAGGGCCCACGACGAGAAGGTGCTCCTCCGCGGGCACGCGGTGCACAACGACGAGGTCAAGCTCATCGAGGCGGCGAAGCAGGCGGCGCAGGAGCTCGAAGGCCTGTTCGAGTCCGACGAGATCGCGCCGTCCGGCAGGGACGACAAGGCCGCGGCGGTGTGACGCGAAGCGAGCGAGCCGCCGTCGGCTCGCTCACTCCTGTTCCTGCTTCGCGCCGATGCCGTGGCGGCGGAGGTAAGCCCGCACGTGCGCCCGCTCCATGCCCGCGCGCCGCGCCATCTCGCTCACGTTGCCCTTCGCGTCCTCGGACAGGGCGGCGAAGTAGTCGCGCTCGAACCGCGCGAGGACGTCGCGCTTCGCCTCCTGGAACTGACGGCCCTTCATCGACGCGAACGAGCTGCTGGCCGCGCTGCCGCCGGCGCCCGGGGGGATCGACGGCGAGGAGCTCGGGTGCACCGGCGTCTCGGTGAGGGCGCCGAGGTGCGCCGCGATGTCGATCTCCTCGCCCTCGGCGGCGAGCGCGAACGCGACGGCGACCGCGTTCCGCAGCTCGCGGACGTTGCCCGGCCAGTCGTGCCGCATTAGCCGCTCGAGCGTCATGTTCGAGACGCGCTCGTAGGCGCTCTCGTCGCCGAGATCCTTCAGCATCCGGCGGACGAGCACGGGGATGTCCTCCACGCGCTGCCGGAGCGCCGGCAGCTCGATCTTGATCTGCGCGACGCGGAAGTAGAGGTCGCTCCGGAAGTTGCCGCCGTTCACGGCCCGCACGAGGTCGCGGCGCGTCGCCGCGAGCACGCGCACGTCGACCTCGCGGTAGCTCGATCCGCCGACGCTCTTGATGCGGCGCTCGGCGAGCGCGCGGAGGAGCTTCGGCTGCACCTCGAGCGGCAGCTCGCCGAGCTCGTCGAGGAAGATCGTGCCGCCGTCCGCCTCGATGAACGGCGAGAGGCGCTTGTCGACCGCGCCCGTGAACGCGCCGCGCTCGTGGCCGAACAGCGTCGCCTCGGCCAGGGTCGGCGGGATCGAGCCGCAGTCCACGACCACGAACGGCTTCTTCGAGCGGGCGCTCGCCAGGTGCAGCGCCTGGGCGACGAGCTCCTTGCCCGTGCCGGTCTCGCCCGTGATGAGCACCGTGAGGTCGGTCGGCGCCATCTTGGAGAGGCGCTCGAAGATGGCCCGCATCCCGGGGCTGCTCGCCACGAGCGGGCCGAACGACGGGATCGCCGAGACCGTGATGCGCTCGGGCCGCAGGGGCTCGAACTGGATCTCGGTCTCGCCGAGCCGCAGCTTCGTGCTCGTGAGCAGGTAGATGTCGCCGACCCGCACGCCGCCGACGAAGGTCCCGTTCCTGCTGTCGAGATCGCGCACGCGGACGCCCTGCTCCGTGGCGACGAACTCGGCGTGCACCGCGCTGACCTTGGCGTCGTCGAGGACCAGCTGGCAGGCCGCGTTGCGGCCCACGATGACGGGATCGGTGCCGATCTCGATCCATCCGCCGCCGCGCGCGGCCGACGATTTCGTGAGGCGGATGCGCCCGCCGCGCACCTCGACCCGGTTCTTCGTGCCTACCGTCGCGTCGAGCAACTCAGTGCCTCTCTGTCTTGCGGCGCGAAGGCGGACCCTCCGGCCGGGGAATCTCTGCGCCCCCGCCCCTGCTCGGCGGTGGCGGCGGCGCGCCCGCGCCCGCCCTGCTCGGCGGTGGCGGCGGCGCGCCCGCGCCCGCCCTGCTCGGCGGTGGCGGCGGCGCGCCCGCGCCCGCCCTGCTCGGCGGTGGCGGCGGCGCGCCCGCGCCCGCCCTGCTCGGCGGTGGCGGCGGCGCGCCCGCGCCCGCCCTGCTCGGCGGTGGCGGCGGCGCGCCCGCGCCCGCCCTGCTCGGCGGTGGCGGCGGCGCGCCCGCGCCCGCCCTGCTCGGTGGTGGCGGCGGCGCGCCCGCGCCCGCCCTGCTCGGCGGTGGCGGCGGCGCCCCCACGCCGGTCCTGCTCGGCGACGCCGGAGGCGCGCCCGCGCCGGTCCTGCTCGGCGGCGCAGGCGGTGCGCCCACGCCGGTCCTGCTCGGCGACGCCGGCGGCGCAGCGGCCCTGCTCGGCGGCGGCGGGGGCACGGTGCTCCCGGCCCTGCTCGGTGGCGGCGGGGGCACGGTGCTGGCCCTGGGAGGGGCGAGCGAAGCAGGGGGCGGCGAGCTGTGGCCGGCGTCGCTGAAGCCGCCGTTCTCCGTCATCGTCGGGGGGCCGTCGACGACCGTGGGGTTGTCTTCCAGGAACGCGTCGGGCAGCTCGGAGGGATACCTGCTCCGCTGCGTGCGGCGCGTCGCGCGCGTGATGTTCGCCGGCTGGATGGCCCGCCAGCTCGACAGCGCATCTGCCGCGGAGCCGAAGCGCCCTTCGCGCCGGCGATCGAGCGCCCTCTCGAGGAAGCGCTCGATGCCCACCGGCCATTTCTCGCCAGTCGCCTCGGCGAGCGACGGCGCCGGGCGGTCGAGCTTCATCGCGACGAGCACCGCGGCGTTCGCCCCCTCGAACGGCAGCCGCCCGGACAGGGCCCGGAAGGCCACCGCGCCGACCGCGTAGATGTCGGCCCGCTCGTCGGCCCGCGCGGCGCCCCGCACCTGCTCCGGCGCCATGTACGCGAACGATCCCAGCGTCGCGTCGAAGGCGGTGAGCGTCGGCTCTTCCTTCTCGCGCCGCGTGAGCTTCGAGATGCCGAAATCGAGGATCTTCGCGCGCTCGCGCCGGTCCGGCAGGCCGAGGTGCTCGAGGTAGATGTTGCCCGGCTTCAGATCGCGGTGGATGACGCCCGCGGCGTGCGCCGCCACGAGCCCCTGGAGCACGTCATCGATGATCGGGCCGACCTCGCTGAACGGCAGGTACTGCTCGCGCTTCAGCCGATCCGCCAGCGACTCGCCGTCGAGCTGCTCGAACACGAGCAGGTGCTCGCCCTCGTCCGTCTGGCCGACCTCGAGCAGCTGGCAGACGTACGGACTCTGGATGGCCGAGGCGATCTTCGCCTCACGGTCGAAGCGCCGCACGAGATCCGGCTTCATCGCGGCGCGCGCGAGCAGGACCTTGATGGCGACCTGCTGATTGTCCGATTCCCGTGTTGCTGCCCAGACTTCGCCCATGCCGCCCCGCCCGAGCAGGCGGGAGACACGGTAGCCAGCAACGACGTCGCCCGGGTGGATCGCCACGTAACCTGGATCGGGACCGTACCACCGCGACTCTCGAACGGGTGAGAAAAAAGCGAGCGTCCGGGGAAACGCGGTGATTCCGGGAGCGAGCGGAACCGATCACGGAGCGCGGCTCGCGGCGCGTGTTGCGGCTCGCGGCGCGTGTTGCGGGCTCACGACGTGACAGCGCGCCGGTGCGATCGGAGCACGAACCCAACGAAGGGGACGCGATGGTTCGGAGGACTACTCGGAGGACCACGGCGAGCCGCGCGCACGCGATGGTGGTGGCCGTAGGCCGCAGCCCGCGGCTCGCGGAATCCCGGAAAGAATCCGAGGGACGCGGCACTAGCCCGACGCGACATGATTCTGTAGGCTCGCCGCGCCATGCCGCGTACAGCCGAGGATGTCGAAACCTACCTCCTGCAGCTCGATCGCCGGTTCGAGAACGACGCCGGTACCTACCTCGTCTCGGGGGGCCCGGACGCGCCGCCGATCGCGATCCGCATCGACCCGCCGATCGTGGCGGTGCGGGTCTCGATCGGCCCTGTCCCCGGGGACGACGCACACCAGACCAGGCTCTTCCGCCGCCTGCTCGAGTACAACGCGACGGATCTCATGCATGCTTCGTATGGGATCGAGGCGGGCACCGTCGTCCTGTCGGCGGCGCTGGAGCTCGAGAACCTCGACATGAACGAGCTCGAGGCGATCCTGAGCGACATCGATCTCGCGCTCGCCCGCCACGTCCCCGTGCTGCACGATCTCGCGCTCAGCTGAGCAGACCCGCCGCGCCTTTCGACCCTGCGCACCCCGAGAGTTGGAGCTGATCTATGGGAATTTTCGCGCGCCTTGCGACCCTCATCAAGTCGAACCTGAACGACCTCATCAGCCGCTCGGAGGACCCCGAGAAGATGCTGAACCAGGTCGTCATCGACATGGCAAACCAGCTGATCGAGGCGAAGAAGCAGGTCGCCGTCTCGATCGCCGACGAGAAGCGGCTGGCCAAGCAGGCCGAGCAGGAGGCCGCCAACGCCGCGGAGTGGGAGCGCAGGGCCATGCTCGCTATCAAGGCGGGCGACGACGCGCTGGCCAAGGAGGCGCTGAACCGCAAGAAGGAGCACGACCAGCTCGCCACCTCCTACAAGGACCAGTGGCAGAAGCAGAAGCAGGCCGTCGACCAGCTGAAGACGGCGCTGCGCCTCCTGAACAACAAGATCGAGGAGGCGAAGCGCAAGAAGAACGTGCTCATCGCCCGGAAGAAGCGGGCCGAGGCGCAGAAGGCCATCCAGGAGACGATGAGCGGCCTGAACAACGCCTCCGCCTTCGAGACGTTCGACCGGATGTCGAACAAGATCGACCAGATCGAGGCCGAGGCCGAGGCCGCCGGGGAGATCGCCGAGCAGTACACGGGCGACACGCTGGCGCACAAGTTCGGGCAGCTCGAGGCGACGGCGGGCGCGGACGACGAGCTGCTCGCGCTCAAGCGGAAGATGGGCGTGCTCCCGCCCGAGCCGCCGCCCGCCGCGGCGCCGCCGCCGCAGGTGCGCGTGGCCGGCGCGGGCGGCGCGCCGGCCGCCGCGCCCCAGGCCGAGCAGGACGAGCTCGCGGCGGCGCTCGCGGAGCTCGAGGCCGAAGAACAACGTGAACAAGCCAGGATGAAGCGCTAGAGCACGCCCGCCCATGAGCCAAGCCGCCACGGCGCTCCGCCCGGCCGGATCGAACGCGCCTCCCGCCGCCCCCATCCCTGTCCACGCCGAAGAGGTCGGCGCCTTCCTCGAGCGCGTCGGGGTGAGCTCGTCCGGCGGGCTCTCCGACGACGAGGCGCAGAAGCGCCTCGCGGAGCACGGCAAGAACCGCCTGCCCGAGACGAAGAAGAAGAGCGCGCTCGTCCGCATCCTCGAGCAGTTCGCGAACCCGCTGGTGCTCACGCTCCTCGCCGCGGCGGCGATCGCCGTGGTCGTCGGCTTCACCGCCGACAAGGACCAGAGCTTCCTCCACCGGTTCGGCGACGCGATCGCGATCCTGCTCATCGTGATCCTGAACGCCTTCCTCGGTTACTACCAGGAGCGGCGCGCGGAGGCGGCCCTGGACGCCCTCCAGAAGCTCAGCGCGCCGAACGCGCGCGTGCGCCGCGGCGGCAAGACCGTGGTCATCGCGGCCGAGGACGTCGCGCCCGGCGACATCCTCGAGCTCGAGGCGGGCGACTCGGTCCCGGCCGACGCGCGGCTCGTGCAGACGATCAGCTTCGCGACCGAGGAGGCGGCGCTGACGGGCGAGAGCGCGGCCGCGGTCAAGGACGCGCTCGCCCCGGTCGCGCGCGACGCGCCGCTCGGCGACCGGGTCACGATGATCTTCACGGGCACGAGCGTCGTGCGCGGCAAGGGGCGCGCGGTGGTGACCGCGACCGGCGTGAGCACCGAGCTCGGCCGGATCGGCGAGATGATCCGCTCGGTCGGCGAGCAGAAGACGCCCCTCGAGGAGCGGCTCGATCGCTTCGGCTCGGTGATCCTGCGGGTGTGCCTGGCGCTCTCCGCGGTGCTGCTCGGCTGGGGGTTCATCCGGGGCGGACGGCCGTGGCACGAGCTCCTGCTCGAGGGCGTGAGCCTCGCCGTGGCCGCCATCCCCGAGGGGCTGCCCGCGATCACGACGATCACGCTCGCGCTGGGGATGCAGCGCATGGCGCGGCGCGGGGCGATCGTGCGCAAGCTGCCCGCGGTCGAGACGCTCGGCGCCGCGACGATCATCGCGTCGGACAAGACGGGCACGCTCACCCAGAACGAGATGACCGTGCGCAACGTGTACGCGGGCGGCCGCCGCTACACGGTGACCGGCGAGGGGTACGACCCGACGGGCGCGCTGCGGGACGAGCACGGCGCGGAGGTCGTGGAGCACTCGGCGCCGCTCACCTACCTGTTCGCGACGGTCGCCCTCTGCAACAACGCGTCGCTCAACGAGGACCAGGCGACGGGCCGCTGGAACATCGTCGGCGATCCGACCGAGGGGGCGCTGCTGACGCTGGCCGCGAAGGGCAGCTACTCGCGCGAGTCGGTGGCGCCGTCGCACGCGTTCGTGCACGAGCTGCCGTTCGACAGCGACCGCAAGCGGATGACGGTGATCACGCGGGACGAGCGCGGCCGCGAGATCGCGCACGTGAAGGGGAGCGTCGACGTGCTCCTGCCGCTCTGCGTGAAGTTCGCCGACGACAAGGGCGTGCGGGCGCTGTCCGAGGACGACCGCGCCGCGATCGTCGCCGAGGCCGATCGCATGAGCGCGGCCGCGCTGCGCGTGCTCGCGATCTGCCGCCGGGTGCGGGTCAGCCGCGACGAGGACGACGTCGAGCGCGAGCTCACGTTCCTCGGCCTGGTCGGGATGATGGACCCGCCGCGGCAGGGGGTGAAGGAGGCGGTGGCCGAGTGCCGCCGCGCCGGCATCCGCGCCGTCATGATCACCGGCGACCACCGGCTCACCGCGACGGCGATCGCCAAGGAGATCGGGCTCTGGGACGAGGGCGACGAGGCGCTCAGCGGCGCGGAGCTCGCGGTGATGAGCGACGAGGAGCTGGCGCGGCGGATCATGCACCTGCGCGTCTTCGCCCGGACGACGGCGGAGCAGAAGCTCCGGCTCGTGCGGGCGTTCAAGGCGCACGGCCACATCGTGGCGATGACGGGCGACGGCGTGAACGACGCGCCCGCGCTCCGGGAGGCGCACATCGGCGTGGCGATGGGGCGCGGGGGCACCGACGTGGCGCGGCAGGCGGCGGACCTCGTGCTGGCGGACGACAACTTCGCGACCATCGTCGAGGCGGTGCGCGAGGGGCGCGCCATCTACCGCAACATCCAGAAGTTCATCTTCTTCCTCCTCTCGTCGAACATGGGCCTCCTCGTGGCCGTGTTCGTCGTCTCGTTCTTCGGCAAGTGGCCGCCGCTGACGCCGCTCATGATCCTCTGGATCAACCTCGTCACGAACGGCCTGCCCGCGCTCGCGCTCGGCATCGATCCGCCGGATCCGCAGCTCATGTCGGAGGCGCCGCGGCCGCGCGACGAGGGCCTGCTCGTCAAGCGCGACTACCTCGGGATCCTGTACGTCGGCGCGATCATGGGGCTCGCCGCCGTCGCGCTCTACGCGACGTCGGACCAGACCGAGGAGGCGCTGCTGCGCACGCGCGCCGTCGCCTTCTCGCTGCTGGCGCTGTCGCCGCTCTTCCACGCCTGGAGCTGCCGTAGCCCGGTCATCTCGCTCTTCGCGTCGAAGCCGCTCATCAGCCTCCCGCTCCTCCTGGCGGTCGCGGCGAGCGCGGCGATCCACCTGATTGCGCTGCTCGTGCCCGCGCTGCGCCCGGTCTTCCGCACGTACGCGATGTCGTCGGACGAGTGGATGCTCCTGCTCGTCCTCTCGGCGCTCATCGTCCCGGCCGTCGAGATCGCAAAGCTCGTGTACCGCCGGATCCGCCCCGAAGGCGCCGGCCCCGCCCGCCTCACGCCCGCCTCCAAGCCCCACGGATGACCGCCGGGTGGGGGCCTCGGCAGCGCCGAGCCCCCTCGCCTGCCACGTCAGACGGCCACCTCACGGCGTCCAGGGTGCCGCCTCGGGTGGGCGACGCGGAGCGATCCGGAAAGAAAGTGCTCGTGGTAAGAACAAGCGGGCGCGGAGAGGCGTCCAAACCCGAGCTTATGAGACGTAAATCACACCACCTCCGTGCGCTGGGGGCTCATGCCTCCGGCTCCCGCCTCGCCGCGCTCGCGCCCGTCGCGCTGGCGGCGCTGACCGCCGCCGCCCCCTCCCCTGCCCTCGCCGCCGGCACGCCGATCGCGGCGCCGCTCGTCGAGTCGAAATGGCTCAAGCTCGACGGGATCCCGAAGGAGTGGCCGGTGGCGTTCACCTCCCTCGGCCTCAAGGTGAAGGGCAAGCCCAGCAAGGCCGATCTGGCCGCGCAGGTGGCCATCGCCTACGACGACGCGCGGATCTACGTGGCGGCCGACGTGACCGACGACGCGCTGCGAGGCGGCGCCGATCACGTGAAGGTCGTGATCGGGTTCCCGGGCGGAAAGGTCCAGGAGGTCGCGCTCTACCCGGGACAGCCGGGCAAGACCGCGGGCAGCGTCAAGATCCCGGGCGGCAAGGCGGTGGCCGGGGCGAGGGTCATCGAGGCCCCCCGGAGCGGCGGGTACACCCTGGAGGCGAGCGTCCCCTGGACGGCGTTCCCCGAGGCGGCGACGACCCGGGTCGGGCTGCGGGCGGGGCTCTTCGTCCACGACGACGACGGCGGAGGGGTCGACGCCGTCGTCGGCAGCGCCGCCTCGGAGGCGTACGGGTCGCTGTCGCCGCTCGCGACCGAGCCGGAGCTCGCGCTCACCGACGGCCTCCTCCGGAGCAAGGGCATCCAGGGCCGCGCGAGCTACGACCTCGTCGCCGACGTGGCCGGCGACGGGATGCGGGAGCGGGTGCTCGTCCACGAGCGGTTCCTGGTCGTCCTCGGCCCCGGGTTCCGGAAGGGCGCGCAGTATTACTTCGAGGACCTCGGGGTCGACGCCAAGGACGGGATGGTGCCGTCGCTCACGGCGCGCGACCTGACGGGCGACGGCCAGGCCGAGCTCATCCTGCGGAAGCGCTCCGGCAGCAGCGCGAAGTACCGCGAGGTGATCCACGTGCTCCAGTTCGGCGCCGGCGACACGCCGAGGCCGATCTTCCAGCACGAGATCGCGATCGCGACGGACAAGGGCTCGGTCGTCAACGACGTCGACTTCGTGGCGGACGGCGACAAGATGGCGATCCGCGTGGAGCCGGGCAAGGCGACCCGGTACGACGCGAGCAACTACGCGGAGGGGGTCGAGACGACGTACGACCCGCTGCTCTTGCCGTGGGGGTCGATCAAGTCGCAGCTCTACAAGCTGACCGGCGGGGTGTTCACCAAGGCGAGCGAGCAGCGGCAGGCGGGCGCCGCGGGGCAGCGCCCGGCGCCGGCGAGGGCCGAGGAGGCGCGGGCCGCGCCCAAGCCGGCCGGCCTCTCGCCGGCCGAGATGCTCGACAAGGTGTACGCCCTCTACCGGCGCGACCGGAACGCCTCGTCGAGCAAGCCACGGTTCGACCTCGGCGCCGACGTGGCCGCCGGCAAGGAGCCCGAGCGGGTGCTCCTGCACGACCGCGACATCGTCGTGTTCGGCAAGGGGTTCCGGGGCGGCGCGGGGTACGCGTTCATGACGCTCGCGCAGTTCGCGTCTCCGGCCGACATCCGCTCGGTGCGCGCGCTCGATCTCACCGGCGACGGCAAGGCGGAGATCATCGTCCACGGCACCGTCCGCGCGGCGGCGCCCAAGGAGGCGGGCGGCGGGACCGTGGACCGCGACGTCGTGCAGATCTTCCGGGTCGAGGGCGAGAGCATCCAGCGGATCTTCGCGGCCGAGGTGGCGCGCAGCATCGGCGACAAGAAGATCGCCGGCGAGCTCAAGTTCGTGCGCGTGGGCGACAAGATGGGGATCGAGCTCGCCCCGGGGAAGGCCGTCGAGTGGACGGAGCAGACGTATCCCTTCAACCAGGACAAGGCGCCTGTCGGCGGCTTCGAGCCGCTGCTGCTGCCGTGGGGGGGCGCGCAGCCGGCGCGGTACGTCTGGAACGGGTCGATCTTCGCCAAGTAGGCGGGAAGAGGGCCTCGCGGCGCCTGGAGACGGACAGGCGCCCGGCGAGCTCGACGCGGTAGCCCTTGGGCTACCGCTCGTAGGCAAGACGGCGGCGACGGCGTCGAGCCGCCGACACAGCCGCGAAGGCGAGGCCGAGCAGGGTCAAGGCGACGCCGCTCCAGGCGACGACCCGGAGGCGTGGGTCCGCATCGAGCGCGGTGGCCTCGTCGGCGCGGCTCTGGACGATGACCACGAGATCGGTGTGACCGACCGGCGCCACCCCGGCGAGAAATGCGCCGCCGTATTTCGCGGGATCGCGCTCGGCGAGCGGATCGCGCCAGTCGTCCACCGAGGCTACCCGGTCGGGCGGCGGGAGCTGAAGCTGATCCAGCGCAGGCGCGCCGGAGGCCGGAGCCGCGGGCAGGAGGTCGCTCAGGATCGCGCTGCGCAGCGCCGCGCTCTCGCCATGACCGACGCCATCGTGGACGAGCACCGTGAACTCGTCGCTCGCCGGAGCCGGACCGCCGCGCTCGCGATCGCGGCGCGCTGCAAGCACGGCGAACCGACGGCCGTCGCTGAGCTGGAGCGCACCGAGCCGGGAGTCCGTCGCGATGGTGGCGATGAGCGCCCCGGCGAACTCGCCGGAAGCGCCGCGGATCGGGGCCGCCAGGGCGAACTTGTGCTGGTGGTCGGTCTCCGACCGGAAGACGCGGGAGACATACGCCACGCCGGAGTCCGGCCCCTCGGCGAGGCGCCGTGCCCCCTGGAAGTAGTCGCGGAAGTCGTACTTCCCCTGAGGCGCCGGCGCCCGCGGCCAGTGCAAGAGGAGCACGCCCTCCCGATCGACCACGAACCAGGTGACCAGCGACGGGCCTCCATTCCGGCCGACGTACGCCTTGCGGAGCTCATCGAGCGCCGGGAGGTGCGGCTGCTCGACGAGCGCCGCAGCCCTTGGATCGGCGGCGGCGCGGTACACGAGCACGCCGTAGTGCCAGAGCTGCGCGAGCACCGCGCCGGCGACGGCCCGGGCTGCGTAGACATTGCCATCGAGCACCTCCTGCCGGCGCGCTTCCTGCTGGGCACACGCCGTGGCCACCGCGCCCGCCAATGCGAGCGTCGCGGCCAGGATCAGCGCCACCGCGGTCGGGTGGCGGGCGAACCAGAGGAGCGCGCGCCCGACCAGGCCGCGGGCGCGGGCCACGACGGGCTCGCCGCGCAGCCAGCGCTCCAGATCATCGGCGAGCGCCTCGGCGGAGCCATACCGGCGCTCGGGCTTCTTGCGGAGGCAGGTGAGGCAGATGGCCTCCAGATCGCGGGACAGGTCGCGGCGGAGGGAGCGCGGCGCGGCCGGCTCCTCCTCGATGGTGCGGCGCAACGACTGCATCGGTGTCGAGCCGTCGAAGGGGCGTCGCCCGGTCAGCAGCTCGTAGAGCATGACGCCGAGGCTGAAGATGTCGGCCGCCGCCGTGACCCGCTTCGCGTGGCCCATCGCCTGCTCCGGCGCCATGTAGCCCGGGGTCCCCAGGCGATCGCCCGTCATGGTGCCGCCCTCCTGGCCGAGCTGCTTGGCCACCCCGAAGTCCGCGACATAGGGCGCCCCGTCGTTGTCGAAGAGGATGTTCGCGGGCTTCAGGTCGCGGTGCAGGACGTGGCGGCGGTGGCCCTCGTGGACGGCGCGGGCGAGCTTCGCGACGAGCCCGGCGGCGCGGCGCGGGTCGCGGTAGTGCTCGAGGCGGGCGGTGAGCGTGCCGCCCTCCATGAGTTTCATCGTGAAGAACGCCTGGCCCTCGTGCTCGCCGACATCGTAGATCGGCACGATGTTGGGATGATCCAGCCGGGACGCGAGCGCGATCTCGCGCTGGAACAGCCGTGCCGCGGTGTCGGTCGCGAAGGGGCCGCCCGGGAGCATCTTGAGGGCGACGATCCGATTGGCGCGGACCTGCCGGGCCCGGTAGACGACGCCCATGCCGCCGGCGTCGATGCGGCCGAGGATCTCGTAGCCGCCGTGGCGCAGCGACGGGAGGGAGCTGTCCTGCTGGCCGGGTGCGTCGGACTCGGCCGGCGGTGCGCCGCGGAGGGCCACGCGGGCGATCAGGCAGGATGGACAGAGGCCGTGCGGCGCGTCTCTCGTGATCTCCGAGCGGCATATCGGACAGACGCGGAGCGTCGGGGCCAGGGCGGTGGGTGTGTGATCTTCACTAGCCATCACCCATCATTCTGGATCCCGCCAGAAAGGTTACCGTCCTCCGACGGATCTCCCCTGAGCGACTGGAGCAGAGCGCGCAGCTCGTCGTCCACGTCCTCCACGCGCGCGACCGTGCGCGCCACTTCCTCGCGAAGAATCCGCTCGTAGCGGTCATAAAGGCGGGAGGTCGCTGTCTTCACTGCCTCCACGTTCATCCCCAGCGCTGCTGCGACCTCCTTGTGCCGCCGCTCGTCCCCTTCCCCGGACAGGCGCCCCTTCAGCGCCTCGAAGAGCGGCCCCTGTCCGGCCTCCTCATAGTGGGCTTTCAGCGTGGCGAGCGTGCGCTCGAGCAGCTGCAGGGCGAAGCGTCGCTCGTAGAGCCTCTCCGGGGTGAGCCTGTGGGCCGGCTCTGCCTGATAGCACCGCTCCGCGCGCTCCGCGTCGAATCCGCGGAGCGCGCCGCTTCCATTGCTGACACCGCCACGCTTCTGGGCGCGAGCGCGCGCGCGCTCGTTCGCGACGTAATGCTTGACGCACGCGATGAGCCACGACCGGAACCGGCCGCGCTCTTGGTCGGCCGTCGGGAGGTCGTTCCTCTCGAGGAGGCGGGCGAACAAGCCCTGGGTCAGGTCCTGCGCCTCGTCGGCCGTAGCGCCGTAGCGGCGCACGAAGGAGTAGACGGGATACCAGTACAGCTCGCAGAGCGCGGCCAGCGCTTGCCTCCCCTCCGGGGTGAGCGGCAGGCCGGCCCTCCCGACCAGGCCCCAGGATGTCTCGGGGAAGCGGTGCGGCGGATCGGACGAAGGTGGACCCGACGAAGGCATTGGGGTGACCATGATAACGCGGGCTTGCGGGGCGCGGGGAGATCCTTTTAGGAGAGGACCGCGCCTACATGGTCGTTGTCATTCTACCGCAGCGCCATCCGATGGGCTCGGGCAGGCAGCTCGCGGCGCCGTCCGCGCGGGGCGGCGAGAGGGGTCATCGGGCTTTCTTCGGCGCTGGCTCGGAAGGCGCTGGATCGGCAAGAGTGCGACCGCCGCTCTCCCGGGTTGGCCCGGCGGGGTTGTGCTCCACGTCGAGGATCTCCCAGCGGTAGTAGCTGAAATTCCCGCTCTCGAGCTTCCACAGGACCTCCCCTCGGCTCGGAACCCCGATACCCCGGAACGTGCGCCAGTCCGAGCACGACACGGACCAGGGCGTGAGCTTCGCGTCCGCGCCGCCGCCGAGATAACGCTCTGCCTGCAGCCCGACCATGCGCCCCCGAGGATCGAACGTGAACACCGCCGATGCGACCTTCCCTGCGTGGCGCATCGTCGCCTTCGCGCTCGTCGCGTCGATCGACTCCCACGCGATGTAGGGGCTCAGCGCCGCTGACGGGAACCAGACGATCTCGCCCAGAAAACGCAGCATGGCGCCGTGGTCGATCTTCTCGTCGGCCGCGTCGACGATGTTGACGAGCGACGCCGCCTTGATGAGCATCTGGCCCTTGCCGGCGGCGTACTTGTCGCGGCCCTCGATCGGGAGGATGCCCATCATCTTCGTGGTGACCTTCCAGACGAACGCAGGCTCGTCGACGGAGAAGTACTGCTCGGCCTCCGCGGGCATCCAGGCGGCGTCGGGGCTGGTCCGGAGCTCGCCGCGCTGCTTCAGCCGGACCGTCTGAGCCCTTTCCCGGCCGACGACGCCCGAGGCCTCTAGCCAGGTGCGCACCGGCGCGGGCAGGCGCTCGAGCTCGGAGGGGTCGACGCTGGAGGTGTCAGACGCGGAGGGGCGGGCGAGCAGCGCTCGGACCTCCGAATCGACCTCATGGCGGAAGCGCGCGTGTGCGGCTGCGGACACGATCGGCAAGAGGAGGAGCACGTTGACGAGCGTCCCGAACTTCGCCAGAGGCCACGCGAGGACGACGAGGCCCTGGGACAGGAGCACGCCGAAGAGCGCCAGCGCCCACCACGCGTCGCGTCGCAAGACCTGGAGCGCTGCCGCCGCGAGCAGCGCTATCACCGCCGCGAGCCAGAGCAGAGCGAAGGCCCGACTGCCCGTGGGAGAGAGGGGCAAGAGCGTGCGATCGCTCGGCAGACCGGTGGCTGCGAGCTTCGACCACTCGCGGTATCCGACGAGGTGAATCGCGCCGTGGAGCGCGATCAGGAGGGCCAATCCGAGCCGCATGACGTGTCTCTTTCCCGGAATCGCCTGCCGCGCCGGGCCGACGCCTGGTCGTCTGCAGCCGACTCCGTCTCTCACTTGCCTTTTTTTGATTTTGCAGCCTGCGTGCCAAACCAGGAGCGACGCCGATGGCGCCGTCCATTCACGCGGAACCGAGCGCCGAAACGCGCAGCCCAGCGGTCGTCGACGCAGATCTTGCGTGCCCCGTTGGCCGTCGCGCAGCTCCTGTTGGGCTCAACATCGACGAGGTGTTGCGGATGCTGCCGGCGAAGCGCGCAATCGAGGCGTTAGATGTCCCTGCCGCATGGCACCGTCCCACTCGATCGACGTGGACCGCTGCTTGCGTCGATCGCCGGTATCCTACGCTCCGCCTGGCCAGCAGCTGCTGGTACGATGACGAAAACGGAGACGCCTGTACGTTCCTCGGTATGGTTCCCATCATGTGCCGCTACGACGGTGGAACTCGTGATTGAGAGCGCGCGCGTAGGACGCGGCCAGCCGCGCCGCGCGCTTCCAGTGGTTCGGGAGAGACGTACACGCAAGAGGCCCTGAAGCGGCCGAGGGAGACCGCCGCGTGCAGCCTGGGGTGATTGAAGAGGGCCGCGTCCGCGTGGCCGCCGCCGTTCACGGCCGCGTCATCCGGCGGGCTCCGGCAGGCAGCAGACGGTCGTCGGGCGCGCCTCGCCGCCGGCCGGCTCGCAGAACCCCACATGGTTGACCTCCCATTCGGCGCGGATGCTACCGAGGGCCGCACCATCCTCCTCGGGACTCAGGCACCGATCCGCCCCGCCGGCCGTGACCGGCGTCGTCCCGAGGAGCGCGCCCTCGCTGCACGCGCGATCCGAGTAGGCGCTCACCCGCGCGACGCACTCCCTCGGCGTGCGGCTGGGCACGCAGGCGCACGGCTCGCAGCTCCGCTGAAGGTCCTGGTCATAGAAGATGAACTTCTCCGAGAACACGGGCGGATCCCCCGGACCGGCGGGCGGGTAGCATCCGCTATCCCCCTCCATCCCGATCATGCAGGAGCGCCGCCCGGGGGGCACCTTGGCCTCTTGTTGGTTGATCATGCAGACATCCCCGCCCACTGGACACTCGAAGTGGGCCACCCCGCCACTGCACGCGATCGCGATCTTGGCAGGGCCCGCCGGCGGAGAGGGCTCGTCCACGGTGAACGGCGTGCACGATCCATCCCGCGCCGTCGTATCCGGTGAGGTCCCCGCACGACGGCTCGGGCTCGTCAGGGTCTCCGATCCACAGGAGCAGCGGATCGTAGAAGCCGACCATCGGCTGTATCACGCACCTCCCGGCGCAGACGCCGTTGCTGGTGCCGTCCTCGTTGGTGATGTGGCAGAGATTCCCGGGAGGCCGCACGGCGGCTCTGCGCTGCCACAGCCGCTCGCGACGAGCACGCCGCCCAGGCCCCCCAGCGACAGCGTGATCGACGCGCGCAGAAGCCACCCCTTCCTGTTCCACCTCATCGCGACATCACCGCCTTCCCCACGCGCTCGCGAGGAGCCCGTGCACGCTGTACCACCGGTTGGCTCCTGCCGCGGGCGGCGCGCCCGCCGCCCACCGGTGTTCTCGACCAGGCCCTCACGGCGCCTCCAGCGCCTTCGGCAGGCAGCAGACCGTCTTGGCGTCGCCGACCACCTTGTCGTGGATGGGATCGCCACCCGTCGGCTTGCACGTCCCGGGCTCGCTCGAGAGCCACATTGCGCTCACGCTGCCCAGGCCGGGGGGCGTCCGCAAGTCCATGGCGTAAGCGCATCGGCCCGCGCCCAGCGCAGCCAGGCGTGTCGTCAAAGCGTCGCGAGCGCCCCGAAGCTAGCGAGCCCGACCGAGGCATCCTTGAGGATCTCGAGGGAGGGCGAGCGACGATTCGGGGCGCTCGCGACGCTTTGACGACACGGCCCACCGAGATCCCCTCGCCAATCAGTAGCTCGGCGGCAGTGGGCACGCCCGCGGAGTCGTCGCGGTCGTGCGCTCCGCTGCCAAGAGCGAAAGGTTCTGCTCGATGCCGGGCAAGTGCGGATTGGCGTTGCAAGCGCGACGGTAGCTTGCCTCCGCGCTCTCGAGATTACCGAGCAGCTGTTCGACGGCGCCAAGGCTGGCGTGGGCCTCGGACAGCTCCGGAAAGACGCGGGTGGCGCGGATGAACGCTGCTCGCGCTTCGGTCAGCCGTAGCTGCCGGCGCCGTTCGTTGCCGACGTTGTATTCGACGACGCCCAGCACCTCGGATTGGCTGAGTGGACGCGCATATTCGCGCGCCGAGCCGCCCGGTACCGGAAAGCGCTGGCCGTACCACGCGTCCGGCATCGCCTCACCGGCGCGCAGCAGCTCCACGTTGCGCGCGCCGCCCTGTTCCTGCACCCGCACGTAGAAGTGCCCAGGCATCATCACCCCGGACGCCGAATAGCCGAGCGCGTCAGCCAGCGCGAGAAACAAGGTACCAAGGCCAACGCAGCTTCCGCGGCGGCGCTCCAGCACGCCGGGCAGGCACACGAAGGCTAGATTCGTGTCGGCCACTTCGCGCACGAAGCTCCAACGACCGAACAAGAGCTCACTCAACACCGTAGCAGGCGAGCGCTGAGGCGACGAAGCGAGCGCGCTCTCCGCCTCGTCGACGAGACGCGAAAGCTCCGTCAGGCTCCAGGTCACCTGGCTCTCGTCGACAAACGCGATGTCACGGGCCAGGCCGATCAGGGCGCGGCCGAACGCAAGCTCTCGGCGCGGAACGCGAAAGCAGCCGCCGCCCGCGAGCAAGAGCAGGAGCAGGAGCGAGCGGCGCTTCATGGCTTCTTCAGCGGCTCCCAGTCTTCCCAGTAGTTGTAGAGATCACGCGCCGTCATCATCCAGATGACCAGCTTTTTCGTGCCGAGCGCCTCGACGCTGCGACGCAGAAGCTTTTGCCGCACGTTGGGGCCGCCGCCGTAGCTCATGACCAAGTCGAGCGGATACGCGATGCCACGCGCGAGGTGCGCCGAGACGCCAGCGTGCTCGGCGTCCGTCAGCTGATAGACGGCGGTGAAACTGTCGCCCAAGAGCACGACCGGGCTATCCGGGTCGTCGTCGTACGGCTTGCCGTCGGCAACGACCCGGTGCGCCACGAGCGTCTCAGGCGCGTATTTTTTCTGCTCAGCTTCCGGCAGTCGCGAATGCAGATCGCCGAAACGGGTGAAGCTGGTCTCGCGCAAGTCGTAAGCGCGCTTCTGCTTGGCGAGATCGGCGTACCAGGGGTACTTCTTCACGCGGGTGGCCAAGAGGTCTGCGGCCAAGCGCAGCCCACGGTCGGTCCAGTGCGTGTCTTGGCGCTGGAACAGAAACGGCCCCGCTGCGCTCGTGACCTTTGCCTGCAGAAATGCCGGCAGCAGGTCCACGATCTCCACGCCTTCCTTGCTGAGCCTTTCGATCAGCTTGCGGAAAGCCGGATTGATGACCTGGCCCGAGAGCGCTGTGAAAGCGGGGTCCAACTTTTCCGGATACACCTCGAGCTTCGTCGGGACCGGCACGAACAAGAAGTCGACCCCCTGCTCGTCGAGCAGCTTCTTGAATTCGAGGATCACCGGCAGCGGGTTCTTTCCCTTGCGTTGCTGCTCGAGATCACCACCGCTGACGTACTCGAGGTCGTTGCGGTAGAACAGAAAGCCATCTCGCCCAGCCAGCGCCTTGACCTTCGGCGGCATGCCTTTGAGCCGTTTCTTCAGGGCGTCATGGGTCGGCGTGAGCTTGGCCATCCACATCGGCCAAGAGCCGCCCGCCTGGGCCAGCTCGCGCTGCACCGCCTCGAGCCCCGGCGCGGGATTCGGCGACGGACGTGTCTTGCTTAGCCGAAGCGCCGGCTTCGCGGGCGCAGCGGCCGCGAGCGCCGCGCCTTCGCCACGCACCAGAAAGACGTTGTACGTGGCTTTGCCTTGCGGCTTGCCGCGCAGCACGATGGTCGGCGCCGGAAAAGCGCGCCCGCCCAGCTCTTGCTTGATGTAGGGCTCGGTCTGCGCGTCCGGAAAGCTCGGTCCCACCGGCATGAGATCGGTGTTGAAGGACGGGTACCAATACGACGAGAGTTGGTTCGCCCAAGCAGTCACCTCGCTCGGCGACAGCACCGGCGCCACGTAGTCCTTCTGAATCGCAGCCACAAGCACGGGAGTGACGACGCCAGGCGCCACTCGGCCATAGAGCTCGGGAAAGCCGTCCCCGTCCTGATCGGCGGAGCCCGCAAAAGGCTTGAACCAAGGCTGAAACTCTACCTTGGCCCACAACTCCACTGCGCCCGACGCGGCCTGATGAATGAACACCTCGCTCAGCAGCTGGCCGGAGGAGCCGGGCGGCAGCTGCAGGCCCCACCGCTCGCTGCGCACGGCTGAGCCAACCTCGGCCAGCGCTTCGGCCCCCGCTACCTTGTGCGCTTGCAAAAACTCCGACAGCGGCGCGAACGCCAGCGCTTGCTGCTGCTCGACCGGCGAGAGCGGCGTCTTCGCGAGATCGCTCGTCAGGCTGCCCTGGTCGAGCCGACCCGCGAACGCGCGCGAGGTATCGGGCGTGCCCGCGGCCGACATGGGCGTCTCTGGCTCCGGGTCGGCGATCATGAAGTTGCTGTGATAGGCGGCGTAGTCCAACGCGGCGCGCGTCGGGCGTGCCACCTCACGCACCCAGACCTGCGAGCGCGTTCGCGCATAGCCTTCGTTCAGCGTATGGACGTAAGCGTGCTCGACGCGCGTGCCCTCTCTCGCATCACCCCAGGGAAACTTCGCAGACCCGGCGTGACAAGCAACAATGCCAAGCGCCGATGCGGCGGCGAGCAAGCCCCAAAACCCAAGAGCGCGCTTACGCTGCGTCATAGCGACCTCGACGATAGTTCCACATCACTCGAAGCACCCGGAGCCCGTACGTCAGCGGGTTCAGGTGCGAGACCTCGTCCCCGTAGTGCGTGGGCACCGGCGCCTCGCCGACCGAAAGCCCACGTGCCCGCGCCGAGGCGATGACTTCCAGATCGAAATCGAAGCTGTCAGACAAGTCGTGAAACGGCAGCGCCAGCGCGCGCGGCCCATAGAGCAGGTAGCCGCTGTGGTAGTCAGTCATCGAAAGCGACAGCGTCCGGTTCTCGATGCGGTTCAGCAGCGCATTGCCGACGTACTTGTAGAGGGGCATACCACCCTGCAAGGCCGTGCCCGCAGCGATGCGCGAGCCCTGCAGCAGATCGAGCCCGCGACGCGAAAGCTCCCCGATCAGCCCGGGCAAGGCCTCGGGCGCATACTGACCGTCGGCGTGGATACAGGCGACCAGATCCGGCGCATCGGCGCAAGCCTTGGCCAGACCGTCTTTCATCGCCGCACCGTAACCGCCGTTGTTGGGCCGCCGGAGCAAGCTGAGGCGAAACGCCGACGAGCTGTGGCGCTCGACCCTACGGGCCGTGTCGTCGCGACTGCCGTCGTCGACGACCACCACGTGGGTGGGCCCCGACGAAGCCAAGCCGCCGACGCGCTCCAGCACCGACTCGATGTGCCGGGCAGCGTTGTACGCAGGGATGACGACCGTTACCTTCATGCGGAGCTCGCGAGCTGGGAGAGCGAGGATGCCGCTGCGACGCGAGCGCCGTAGCGCTCGACGTAGTCGTGCACGATCGGCGGCAAGGAGGTGGCCAGGCGTCGCCGGGGCTTCCAACCGAGCAGTCGCTGCGCTTTCTGAACGTCGGGGATGCGTTCCTGCGTGTCGTCGTAGCCGGGGCCATAGAACTCGGCGGCCGACACCGCGCGAAACTGGGCAGGCGCACGCTCGGGTAACCGCTCAGCGAAAGCGTCGGCCAGCAGCCGAGCGAGCTCCGCGATACTGACGTCATTGTCCGGGTTACCGATGTTGAAGATCTGACCTCTACTCTGCTTCGGCCGCTCGAGCACGCGGCACACGGCTTCGACCATGTCGCTCACATCCATGAACGCCCGCCGTTGCGCGCCGCCGCCCACGAGCGGCAAGGGCTCCCCTCGCAGCAGCGCGCTCATGAAGCAGGCCAGCACGCGGGGTGTCCCCTCCCCGTCGATGCCGGGCAGGAAGTCCATGCGCGCGCCGATGGTGTTGAAGGGCCGAATGATCGTGAACGGCAACGCGCCGTGCTGACCGTGCGCCCAGATCACCCGCTCGAGCAGCTGCTTGGCGCACGAATACGTCCAGCGCTCGCGCCCCACGGGGCCGAGCAAGAAGCACGAGTCGTCCTCGTGCATACGCGCGGTCGGCAGCCCCTGCGCGTCCAGCGCGGTGCGCCCGTAAACCTCGGCGGTCGAGAAATGAATCAAGCGCACGGCGCGCTCCGCGCAGCGTTTCACGAGCGGCAACAGGTGCGTGAAGCTGGCGTCGATGACCTCCAGCGGGATGGTCGAGTACTGGGCTGGGTTGCAAAGCGCCGTGAGCGAGATCACGACCTGACAGCGCTCGGTCACGTTCTCGACGAGCCCCGGCGCCTCGACGCGCGCCTCGATGCGCCGCACGCGCGGGTCCCAACACTCGAGCTTGGTCAAATCCACGTCGACGGCGTCGACCTGGCAGGCAAAGCGCTCAAGCAAAGCCGGCACCAGGTGCGAGCCGATGAAGCCGCCCGCGCCGACCACGGCGATGCGCGTTTCCCTCACGGTGAGCCACTCCCGGCCGACGGAATGAAGACGTCGGGCCAGCGATCATTGGCCGAGTTGTAGGTGAGGCGCGCGGCCTTTTCGGGCGGCGTGCCCACCTCCCACAGGTAAATCTCGTAGTCGGCGGTGTCGTGGTCGTGACCGCGCTGGGTGATGCCCCAGACCATCCATTTGCCGTCGCGCGACAGCTGCGGGAAGTACTCGTGCGAGCGGCGACCCGGCAAGTCCATGAACTGGAGCTTGTCCAAGTCGACGTCCTCCGGCGGCGTGCCGTTATCGATCGGCATGCGCAGCACCCGGCTATCGCCGTTCCCGGTTGGGTGAACCCAGTAGATGGCCGTGTGATCCGGCGTCCAGTTCACCTGGCAGCCCAGCCCGGTCTGGGTCCAGGCCTTCTTGGCGATGTTCCAGATGCCGGTTTCGCGCTTCGAGCCGCGCAGCGTGATGGCGAGGTACTTGCCGTCACTCGAAAGCTCCGGCTGCTGCAGCAAGGCGCCGTCCAGATCGGATACGCCCTCGCTGTCCATCAACTGCGTCTCTGCGCCGCTGCCGAGCTTGCTGCGAAAGACCTTCGTGCCGCGTACGAACAGGATCTCATCCTCCGAAATCCAGCTACCCCAGCTCGCGCTCTCGACGACCTTCTTCGGCTCGGAGCCGTCCGGCTTGATCGTGTAGATGTCCCATTTGTCGCTGGTGTTGGCGTCGCGTTCGCTCACCCAGCCTTGTTTGCTGCGGGAAAACAGGATTTGCGCGCCGCTCGGAGAGAACCTCGGGAACCAGTCGACCTCGTCGCCCTTGGTGATCTGTTTGACGTCCGAGCCGTCGGTCTTCATCGTGAACAGGTCGTGATTGCCCACGCGGGAGCTGGACCAGACGATGGTGCCGTTGGCCTTTTCGCCGACCTCGCGCATCAGCGCGACGTCCTCCGCGGGCGGGGCTTCGTCGGCACCCTTCGGGGGCTCGCCCGAAAAGGCCGAGCATCCGAGCACAGCCGAGCAGCACAGAGTACCAATTTGCTGCAGTGGGAAACGCAGGCTCATCTAATTTGTCCTTTCTCGAGCTTCACTCGCGCGGGGTGCGAGGGTGGCCGCCTCGACGGCGGGTGAAGGAGAACAGTGACGCAACCCAGCGCGCACGCCGAGCGGCGCGTAGCCGAGGTCGTTCATGGCTTCGGTCGGGTCGAGATCGGCGTCGTTGACGACGCCGGCTATCGCGCTCGAGGTGAGCGGGGGCCGCTTCATGAACACGGGGAGCACGGCTGCTAGCGCCCGGCACGCCCACACCGGTAGGTGCAAGAACGGCCGAGGCCGATCGTGATGAAGCAGCAGCAGCTCCGCGAGCTCGCGCATCGAAATCACCTCCGCGCCGCTGAAGTTGTAGGTCTTGCCGTGCGCGATCGGCGCATTGGCGAGCCGCACGAGGCCGTCGACGACATCCTCGGACCAAACGGGCCTTTTGAGCGCGCCCCCGGCGCCGATGAACGGCACCACCGGAAACCGCCGCAAGTAGTCGAGGAACATCAGGAGCTCCTGGCCGCCGCCCTGCTCGTAAACCAGCGTGGGCCGCACGATCGTGTAGGCGAGCCCTGAGCCCTGGACGAGACGCTCGGCCTCGAGCTTGGACTCGGCATAGCGCGTGCGACGGGGGTAAACGACGGAGGCCGACGAGACGTACACGAAGTGCGGCACCCCCGCTCTTCGCGCCTCCGCGACAAGGTGCGCCGTGCCGTCGCGGTTGACGCGCTGAAACATCGTGGGGTCGTGGGTGATGATGATGGCGGCCAAGTGGTAGACGAGGTCGACGCCGCGACACACGCCGGCCAATGTGTTCGGATCGCTGATATCGCCTTCGCGTACGTCGCAGCCCAGCGCATCCATGCGCGCTCGCAACGGATCACCGGGCAGCACGAGCGCTCGCACTTGCCAGCCCGCTATGCGCAGCCGCGCCGTCAAGCGGGCGCCCATCACGCCGGCGGCGCCGGTAACCAGGGCTGTCGGCATCCTACGGAGCCCCCGCAGGCTTGGGAGTCGGGAAATCCAGCGGAATCCAATCTCCGACCGACAACTCGCGCGCAGCGAACTCCCAGACCACCACGCGCTTGCCCGCCAGGCGATCTTGGCCGGCGTTCAGCTCGCGCGTGAGCGCTTGGCGCGTAGCGAAGGCACCGGAGTCGTTCTGCGCGATCACGTCGATGGGGCGACCAAGCGCCAGGGCCAAGTGCGGGGCCAGGCCGGACGCATTGCCCCAGCCCATTCCCTCGAGCGTGAAGATGTTGGTGAAGCTGTCGCCGAGCAGGAGCACGTCGGCGCTCTCGTCAGGCTCCCAGGGCGCGCCGGCCGCGTCCTGCACTTGGTGCACGACCACGCTCTCCGCTTGAAACAGGCTCTGATCGTCGGGCAGCTTGAGCATGTCGACCAGATCACCGACGCGCGAAGCCGACTGCGGAACGCCGTGCAGCACGGGCTTCTCTGCCAGCTTTGGCAATACCCCGAGCCCGATCACAAGCTGGCCGAGGTCGGCGGCGATGCGCTCCATGTAGCCGGGCGTAAAATGCGTATCTTGAGCCAGGAAGAGCGGCTCGGTACGGGGCTCAGGCACGCTGCGGCGCGCGTCGAGCACGGCCACGCCGGCTGCTCGAAGCTCGCTCAAGAAGCGGTCGTAGTCGACATTCTGCGCCATTTCGACGCGCCCATCACGCCCAAGAAGTGGACCCGGCTCGATCCCAGCCTTGTCCGGCATCGGCAGGAGCACGAGGCGAATCCCGCGTTGCGCGAGCGCTCGCTGGAACGCCAAGATGGCGGGTCGCGGATCCGGGTGGATGGGCTCCTGGCCTGCGTCGAGCGCTTCCCTGGCGCGGCCCCGCAGCACCTCGGGCTCCAAGAAGCCGGGCCCGCTGACGTGCAGCACACCGGGCGTGTAATAGAGCCAGCCGCCGTGTCCGACGACCGCGAGCTTGTTGCCCACACGTAGACGAGTGAGCAGCAGCTGCACGCGGGGCTGGACCCAGGACTTGGCGTACGAGGCATCCTCGATGCCCTTCTCGAGCTGACGCAGGTTCTCGGCCGTCGGTGGGCGGCGCACCAGATCCGCGAGAGGCGATTCCTCACCCTCGCGCTTCTCGAGGTAGGCCTGCGCGAGCGGAACAGCGTAGATCGCCCCTAGAAACAGCAGCGTGAGCAGCCAGGCCGCGCCGCGACTCACGTCGGTCGCGATGATACCGCGGCGCAGCTGCTCGTCGCCTGTGGGATCGGTCGGACCGCCACTGCGTTCGATGGCGGAGGACGAGGGAGGCAAGGTACTTTGCATCGCGCGGCCTCAGAACTGAAAGTACAGAAACGGGTTGATGGTCTGCGTCCACATCATCAACGTCGCGAGCACCATCGTGGCCGCCACGAACGCGGTACGGGGCAAGGACAAGCGCCGCGTGAGCTCCCAACTGTTGGGCATGCCGAAGATCACGACCGCGGCCAAGGCGAATAGCCCCACGTAGTACCGCGGGTGGAGCGCGCCCGTCACGACGTCCGCCGCCGGCGAAACGGCGGCGAGCCCAAACAGCGAGCCCAGGTAGGTCACCGCCTGATCGAGCGTCTTGGCGCGGAAGAACACCCACGACAGGCACACGATCAAGAAGGTGAAGGCGACGCCGACAGCAGGTGGCAGGCGGCGCAGCGGATGAGCTTTACCGAGCCTGCGCTCCACCCCGAGCATGCCACCGTGAATGCCGCCCCAGATTACGAAGTTCCAGCTGGCACCGTGCCAGAGCCCACCGAGCAACATGACAACCATCAAGTTGGCGTACGTGCGCAGGGGGCCTTTGCGATTGCCACCGAGCGGGATGTACAAATAGTCGCGCAGCCACGTGGACAGGCTGATATGCCAGCGCCGCCAGAACTCCGTGATGCTGCGCGACTTGTAGGGTGAGTCGAAGTTCTGGATCAGCACGAAGCCGAGCATCAGGGCCAAGCCCACGGCCATGTCTGAGTAGCCGGAGAAATCGAAGTAAATCTGGAACGCGTAAGCGACCAGCCCGAACCACGCGTCGTAGAAGTGCTTGGCGCCACCGGCGAACGCCGTATCGGCGATGTGCCCCATCGGGTTGGCCAGCAGAATCTTCTTACCCATTCCCAGCGAGAAGAACGCGACGCCGCGCGCGAACTTCTCGAGCGTGTGCTGGCGCACGCGCATTTGTTCCTCGAGCGCCGCATAACGGATGATGGGGCCCGCCACCAAGTCGGGGAAAAAGGCCTCGAAACACATGTAGTCGGTGAAGCGCCGCATCGGTCGGGCGTCACCGCGGTACACGTCGATGGCGTAGCTCATCGCCTTGAACGTGTAAAAGGAGATGCCCACCGGCAGAACGATGTGCAAGACCGGCACGATCTGCGTCGAGCTGCCGAAGAGCGCGCCAAGCGCGTTGATGTTCTCGGCGACGAAGCCCGTGTATTTGAACACCGCGAGCATCCCGAGGTTGGTGACGATGGACGTCGCCAGCACCAGCTTCATCTGGCGGGTCCGCACGACCTCGGGACCAATCACGGGCGGTAAGCCGTCGACGTCGGGCAGCCGTGACATCTTCAGAAGCAAGAGGCCGCACACGTAGTCGACGCTCGAGCCGAAGAACATGATCACGGCCCAGCTCGGGTTCGCCCAGCCGTAAAATACGTAGCTCGACACGGCGATGAGGGCCGTGCGGGCCCGGCCCGGCAGGGCGTAGTACGCGGCCAGTACCAGCGGCAAGAAGTAGAATAGGAAGATATGGCTGGAAAAGACCATATCAGCGGCTCACGGGGCCCACGGGCGCCAGCCCTTGTCCTTCATCGTCGCGAGCGCTCGCTGCACCCAGGTGCGATGGCCGTCCAAATTGAAGTGATGGTCGTCTTGCATGCCCACGCCCTCGGCCGAGACGAGCGCGAAGTTCGACACCACGCTCGGGCACCTTTCGATCTCGGGACGGATGGCGTTCGCCACGGCGCCGCCGACCACGAACTCGCCCGAGCTTTCCACCTCGTAGTCGTTCATCAATGCAGGCAGCGTGGGCTCGCCGATGTCGTTGCGAATGGCGGTCACGAGAGTATTGATGCATTCGGGAAAACCGGAGCGATCGGCGGCAGTGCCGTGTCGCTCGGTGATCCCGAGATAGATGAAGATGCCGCCAAAGGTCACCCGCCCCTTGATGGCCTTCGGTGCGGCGATCAGCTGGTCGTAGTAGAGGCCGCCCGGAATGAACTGGGAGCAGTAGGCCGAGGGCCACCCAAACCCGAGCGAGATGAAATAATAGTCGGGCGCGAGCATCGCGGCTTCCTTGACCAGCGCCGTACCCGGCCCGCCGGCGGCAGTGTCACCCGCGGTCTTCGGCTCGATCGCGAGCTCCGGCGCCGAGCCAGGGTGGTACATGAAGGCGTGCGGATGGGTCTCCGTGAAATGGAACGGGCGTGAGCTTTGGGGCCTCGTGGCGCGACCGGCCATGTTGGAGTGACCGATGTGAATGAAGGCGATCGCGTGCTCCCTCGGAACGTCAACGCCTCCAAGGTTGATGGTCACGCCCGAAGGCGCCGGCCCACCGCCGGACCCCGCGTCGCTGGTCCCGCTGCTCCCGCCGCCACCGCTCCCACTCGCCGCAGTCATGGCACCGCCGACCGAAGCTCCACCCGTAGTGGTCGCCGCTCCAGCGCCGCTCGATGCCACGAAGTCGTCGCCCGTCCCGACGGCCTGCGTGTCGTGCGGGTGCTCGGCGACCCCGCAGGCGAGCCCGCCGACCAGCGCGAACAAGGAAACGAGCGCCCACCGAGACCTGGACAGGCTCACGTTGAGAAGTGTTTTCATCGTCGACTCTCCTCCAAGTTCACCAAGATCCGCGTCGCTTCGGGGTCGAAAGGCCGGACGCGCAAGGCACGCCGTAGAAAGCCCAGGCCTTGCGCGGATTCGCCCCTTCGCAGGGCGATCAACGCCATGAGATTCAGGCTCCCGACGTCGTCGTCCTGGGAAACCAAGCTCTGCCGGGCGAGCCGCTCGGCGGCATCGAGCTCACCCGCTGCAAAGCGAAGACGCGCTTCGAGGGCTCGGGCTTGCGGCGTGTCGAGGCTCGCGAGCGTTCGCTCCGCTTGCTCGAGCTGACCGAGCACGCCGTGCAACGTGGCCAGGCTCAGACGTGCCGCGGCGTGCACCTTTGGGGAATCCGCGAAGCGCTGCCCCAGCTGGACCAAGGTGCGGTCGGTCTCGCTGGCGTCACGGAACGGCTGCTCCGCGACGCCGGGCGTAAGGTCGCGGCGAGCAAACAGCACCTCCGAGCCGTCCGTGTAGAGCAGCTTCCAATCGGCGCTCGCGTAGAGGTGGCCAATCAAGCGCTGGTAGCGCTCGGGGAACATCACCGGCAAGACCACGTAGGCGAAGGAATGACGCGCCTGAAAAGCTTCGAAACGCTCTGGCTCGTCCGCAAGCCTCAGGTACTCGGCAAACTCGTCGGCGGTGCGCAACACGAGCCGAGTGTCAATGTACGGCCGAAACCGCGGATAGAGCCGCCAGATCAGGTAGCCTCCGTAATGATCGGCCGCAAAGACGTCGCCCCCGGGCAGCGCGTCGAGGCGCACAGCGCTTTCGGCCGGCACCCGGAACGGGCTCGGATCCGCCAGCGGCGGCTCGCGCGCCGCCGCCGATGCCGAAACGAGCAGCAGCGCGCTCAGGAGCACCGCGTTGAGACCCACCGCCGCGCGCACGCCCGCGCGGCGAAAGCTCGAGACACAAAGCCGCCGGAGCGCCGGGGCCAGATTGACCGCGAAGATCGGCGCCCCGACCCAGTACAGCAGGAGCACGTTACGGTTGCTCATCAAGGCCAGCCCCGCGAAGCCGAGCAGCAGCAGCGCATGGCTCAGTCTCAAGCGGCGCCCGGCCAGGAGCACGGACAGAGCGAGCAGCGCCAGACACCATTTGAAGTGCCAGAACTCGCCGTCTGACAGGCGTTCGAGCTCGAAGGGCGGTAGGTTCTCCGCCACGTCGTGGGCGAAGACTTGGTGCTCGCCGGGCAACAAGCGCCCGAGCAGTAGCGCCGGCAACGCTGCGCCGCGCAAGCCAAACGGCGTGAGACACGTCGCCAGCAAACACCCCCCCAGCGTCGCGAACAGCTGCTGTACCCGCGCCCACGGTGCCAGCGCACCAGCGTGTTCGCGCGCAAATGGCCACGCACGCGTCTGGCCGAAGCTCGCCCAGCCGAGCGCCGCCACCGCGTACGCCGCGATCACCGCGGGGCCAAGCGCCGAAAGGCCCTGGAAATTCGCCCAAACCAGCTGCGCCAAGGGCAACAACAGCAGGTGCCGGACCCGGCCGTCGCGCCGAAAGCGCTCGAGCGCGAACCAGAAGAACGCGAGCAGGACGAGCGTGCCTATCACGGGCCGGACGAGCAAGAGCGAGCGAGCGGCCAGAAGCCCGCCGACCAGCGACGTCACGAGGAGCCCCCTCGCCCACGAGCCGCGCCGCGCTTCGAGCGCGAAGTAGAGGAGGCCCGCGCCCAGGCCGATCAGCGCGCACTTGACCAAAACAAGCCCGACGAGGCCGACCGCCTGGTGCACCGCGTACACCGCAAGCTGAAAGAGCCAGTGCACGTCGACCCAGGCACGCCCTTGCGCGCTGACCGAGAAGGGATCGGTGAACAGGAGCCCACGCCGAGCGACCATCTCGCGACCTGCCGCGAGGTGCCACCAGATGTCACCGTCGGCCGAAGGCGCGAGCCCCGTCGAGGCCGCACCCAGGCCGAGCAACGCCGCGACGAGCGGCGTGCGATGGCGGAGCAGGGCGGCGACGGGCAACATGACCACTTCTCAGAACGGTGAAACGGTGAAGCCGATGCCTGCCGTCCACGGCTGCAGGCCCACGCCCTGGCTGCTGTTGGCGGCGCCGTCGACAACTCCGCGCGTGTCCCAGCCGAGCGGCAGCGACACGCCTCCCAAGATCGCCAGCCAGGCGTTCGACCACTCCACGGCCAGCGTGCCGGTGACTGCCCACAGCTGCACCTCCTGGTCAAGCCCACGGTCACGATCCGCACCGAAGAAATGCGACAGCGACAGGCCGAGCGACGGCACCAACGGCCCCCAGAAATAGCCCGAGTAGCCGTAGATCGCGGCCGCCGGTGCGCGGTAGTTGCCCAGCTCGTTTTCCCCGCCGCGGTAGCCGAACGAGCCGCCCAGCACGATCAGCCCCCACGTCTTGTCGATCGTATGGTCGAGCGTCAGGCTGCCGCTCACCTTGCCAAGGCCAAGCTGCTTTTCCTGCGTGAGATAGTCGTTCTTGTACTGGGCGTCGTGCACGCCGGTCGGGACACCGACCAGCAACGTCAGGCTGGTGGAGTTGATTTCGCCGAAGCGCCGCGTGACGAACCCCGCGACGTCACCCACGCCGGAGTTCGAGATGTCCACGGGCAGGCCGTAGTAGTCGCGGTAGTACTTGTAGAGCAGCGGAACCACGAGCCCCACATTCCATTTCTCGCTCAAATTACGCGAGACTTGAGGACTGAAGCTGAGGTTGTAGCCGTCGTCCAGATGCGTGTACGTGCCGAGTGTCTGCAGCTCAAATAGCCCCCCGGTCACGCTGCGGCCGATCCACTTGATTCCGCCCCCCGCGCCCGTGGAGCTACCGGCTCCGCAGCCGCCGATCGTCTCCCAGCTCGAGAGCAGGCCTTCCAACCGTGAAACTCGTAAAGACAGCGCTGGTCCGAGCTCGGCGAGCGCGTCGCCTCGCTCGCCGAGAGTCGCCTCCAGGCGGGCCACTCGCACATCGTTTTGCCGAGCCGCGCGCTCGGCCGCAATGAACGGAAAGCTGGCGACCGCGGCCAAACCACATGTGACCAGCCAGGCGCCCGGGACACGTAGTCGTCTGAAGTTCAATCGAGTTTCTCCCGAGCGCAAGGTCAAGCTGGGTCGACTTGGAGGCACCAATAGCGGACGCTCCCGCGATCCGTAGCGGCATATTCGTCTACGAGTGCACCTTTCCAGATGGCTTTCAGATCAGCCGTCAGTTTCATCTTGTGAACGTCGCCTTGGTTGAAGCTGCGCAGCTTGCCGCCGACCTGCTCCTTCATTTTGTCCTTGATCTTGGAGCGCGGCACGAGCGGCTTGTAGTGCGCGACAAGGATGAACTGCTTGTCGAGCGCCCCGCCCTGGACCTGGTAGCGCATCACGTAGGCGTAATCGTACAGGTCATCGGGGGGCATCTTGGAGGGAATCTCAACGAGCTTTGCCGTCAATTCCAGGGGTGCCACCCCGTCCGCCCGGGCGCTCCGCTCGACACCGGCTATCGCGAGCAGCAGCATGCTCATAAACGCTTGGCGACCAAAGTGGCGTCGGCTCGAATGAATCATCGTCGCAGAATAGGGCGAGAAAGGTCGACCGTGCAACAAGGCAAGCGCCGATTCTCGAAATGACGCAATCCACGCCGGAGATCGCTCCAGGCTGTCGGCATCTTTCCACCGTGAGGGCAGCACTGGTAATTCACGGCGGGGTGCGCGAGAGCCGCCACGGTGACCGAGCCAAGTAGCATCGCCCGCTTCCTCTCCGCGCTCGGCGCGCCGACCGACGTTCCTTGTCGCTCACCCGACCGGGTACCGCCGTACTGGAAGAGCACCGTCCTGCGCCAAAAGGCGCTCGGCGACGCCGCGTAGCGCATCGCGACAACATCCCGGGCCAGATCAACGCCCGGAGGGCGACGTGTGCCCGCGGCACGCCGACGCGCCCCTTGTCTCGCTCTGCGCCGGCTGCCGTATGAAGATCCTCGCGGATCAGGAGCGGCCTTAGGCCAAGGTGACCCTCATCGGGATCAACCCGATCGGCAGCTCGTTCACCGAGGCGCTGCCCGACCTCTCGGGTCGATTCCGGATCATCCAGATGGATCGCCAGAAGGACGTCAAGATCGCCGAGCTGATCATCAAAGGAGAGCAAGCGGCGAACATCCGATTCACGCGTCGCGATGAGCTCATCACGGAGGCCGGCGGGAGCTTCTTCATCGCACAGCTCCTCTGTTATCAGGCCGCCGTCAACGCCGGGATCCGGCGCAGGAGCGGCTCCGGGACGTCACGCTCGGTCCGACAGACGTCATGGAGTCCATCCAGGAGGAGCTCCGCGCACGTTACCACGGGGATCTCCGGGACTTCGCGGCGTATGACGAGGCGCCGCCGCCCCGAGGCGGCTGCCTCGCGCTCCTGTGGATGCTGTCCCGGACCGACGACGGGGACGTCTCGATCGGCGAGGCGATCCCCGCTATCCCGACATCGCGCCCGCGCTCCCGTGGCAGCAGCTCGCCGTGGCCGGCTTCCGCGTGGCGCTCCATGGCCACGTCCACCGGGCCGAGAACCAGCTCTACCGGTACGACATGAGCCCTGGCGGAAGGCGGCTCGAGATCGTCTCCGCCGGCACCTTCGGCGCGCCCGCGCGGCAATGGGTGCCGGGATACCCGCTCCAGTACAATCTCCTCCTGTTCTCCGGGGGGACGATGACGGTCGAGACGCGCTGCCGCGAGGAGATGAACGGCGCGTGGAGGCCCGACGCCAGGTGGCTGCAGGGGACGGGCAGAGACCCGTTGCCGCGGTATCAGATCCAGCTGGAGTGACGCGCCGCCCGCGGCCCGGCGCCCGCCGCCGCCTCAGATCACCCGGTCCACGAGCGGCTCCCCCCGCTCGAACCGCCGCAGGTTCGCGAGGAAATGCTCCACCAGCGCCATCGGCTCCTCGCGCCGCCCGCCGGCCGTGTGCGGCGTGATGACGCAGCCCGGGGCGCGCCAGAGCGGGTGGTCCGGCGGCAGCGGCTCGGGATCCGTCACGTCGAGGTACGCGCCCGCGATCCGGCGCGCCTCGAGCGCCTCGAGCAGCGCGGCCTGGTCCACCGTGACGCCCCGGCCGACGTTGAAGAGCCACGCGTCCGGCCGCATCCGCGCGAGCAGCGCGGCCGAGACCAGCCGCCGCGTGCCCTCGGCCTCGGGCAGGCTCGAGACCACGTGATCCGCCCAGGCGAAGGCGTCGCCCAGCTCCTCCCTCACGACCACGCGGAAGGGCTCGCCGCCGCGGGGGCGGGCGCGCAGGACGCGCAGATCCACCTCGAACGGGGCGAGCAGCTCGGCGAGGCGGCGGCCGATGGCGCCGAAGCCGAGGAGGAGCACCCGCCGGCCGCGCAAGAGCGCGCTCCTCGACCGCACGGAGGCGTCGGGCCAGCCGCGCGGGCCGAGCTGGTTCTCGAGACACTCGGGCAGCCGCCGCGAGGCCGCGAGCAGGAACGCGAGCGCATGCTCCGCGCAGGGATCGGCGTAGACGCCGCTGCTCGTCGTCAGCGCGGCGCCGCGGGCGGCGAGCGCGGCGCGCACGGCCGCCACGTCGTAGCGGGCATACCCCGCGGTGCTGAGGTGCACCCAGCGGAGCCGCGGGGCCGCGCACACGTCGTCCGGGTGCGGCTGGCCAAAGACGACCTCGGCGCCTAGGACGAGCGGATCCGGCGCGACGACGGCGAGGTTCTTCGCGGAGCGCGCCGCGGCCAGCTCGAGCGCGTGCGGCGCGACGCCCTCCGAGAGCGAGCGCGCCGCCTCCGGCGGCAGACAAACGGTGCTCGCGATGATCAGCCGATCCACCGACGCCTCCTCACCCGTGCACGGCGCGCCCGAACTCCCGCATCCACGCCTCCTCGTCCGCGGTGAGCGGCCCCTTCGCGAGCGCGTCGAGGTTCGCCTCCACCTCGGCGCGGCTCTTCGGCCCCGTCAGCGCGAGATCCACGTGCGGGCTGGAGAGCTGGAATCGATAGCAGTCGCCCGCCGTCATCGCCGGGCGATCCCAGCCCTTCGGCTGCTTCAGCAGCCGGCGCCACGCCGTCGCCGTGTAGGCGAGGATGCTCGGCTTCGCGTCGCGCACGTGCGGGAAGATGTCCCGCTCCGCGCCGGGGTGCGCGGCGTTGTAGCGGATCATGAGCAGGTCGAGCGGCGACGACCCGGCCAGGCCGCCTGCCCGCGCGCGGTCGTGGATGCTCACCCCGAGCGCCCGCACCTTGCCGCTCTCGCGCAGGTGAACGAGCTCGCGCTCGGTCGCGCTCGTCCAGGCAGACCCGACGCCGAGCCAGCCGAGCAGATAGACATCGAGGTGATCGGTCCCGAGCTCCCGGAGCAGCTTCTCGGCGCCCCGGCGCACGCCCCAGCCGAACCAGCCGGCCTGCGCGAAGCCGACCACCGCCACGCTGTCGCGGCGCCCCTTCAGCGCCTCGCGCAGCGGGTTGCCGAGCCCGCCCGAGCGCATCGTCCAGAGGAAGAGATTGACGCCGCGGTCCATCGCCGCGCGCACCCCGCCCTCATCGATGCCGTAGTTCGCCGCGAGCCCGAGCCGGAAGATGCGCTTGCCGCCAAAGGCGGTCGGCGCGCGGCGGAGCCAGTCGTCCATGGGACGGATCTACCATCACCTCCGTCGATGTCACCGGCTCCCGCGCGCCACACATTCGCCGCCCACGGCCGCCCCGACCTGTGCCAGACTCCCTGGCCACCGATGGGCCAGGACTCCCCTCCCCGGTGCGCCGGCTGCAGCGCTCCGCTCCCGGAGAACGCCCGCTTCTGCCCCTCGTGCGGCCAGCTCGTCACCGCGCCGGATCCCAGCCCCGCCCTCGCCGCGACGGCGTTCCCCGCGACGCAGCTCGGCGCCGTCGGGCTGCCGCCAGCCTCCCTGCCGCTGCCGCCGGTGCGGCTCTTGCCCGGGACGGAGATCAGCGTCTATCGCATCGAGTCGACGCTCGGCGAGGGTGGCATGGGCGTCGTCTACCGCGCTTACGACCGGGCGCGCGAGCGCGTCGTGGCCGTCAAATGCCTGCACTCGAACCTCTGCGGCAACCCGGAGATCCGGCGGCGGTTCGCGCGGGAAGCGCGGGTGCTCCGCTCCTGGAGCCACGAGAACGTGGTCGCCGTCTACGATTTCGTCGAGCGCGATCACCTGCTCGCGATCGTCATGGAGTACGTCGACGGGTCGACGCTGGTGCGGCACCTCGAGCGGTGGCGCGGGCGCATCCCCTTCCAGGAGATCCGCGCGCTGTTCGGCGGCGTCCTCGACGCGATGGACGAGGGGCACCGCATGGGCATCATCCACCGCGATCTCAAGCCCGACAACATCCTCGTCACGACCGGGAAAGACGGCCTCTACCCCAAGATCGTCGACTTCGGCATCGCCAAGATCCTGGAGGGGACGACGTACACGCTGAGCGGCGCGTTCCTCGGGACGTGTTGTTACATGTCGCCCGAGCAGGTGAAGAGCCCCCACGCCGCGGATCGGCGCTCGGACATCTACTCTCTCGGCGTGACGCTCTACAAGCTGACGACAGGGCAAGTGCCGTTCGACAGCCCCAACCACTTCGCCGTGATGATGGCCCACGTCGCCGACGCCCCGGCGCCCCCCTCGTCGCTGCGCCCCGACCTCCCGCCGGCCCTCGACCGGCTCGTGCTCGACGCGCTCTCGAAGGACCCGGCGGGGAGGCCGGCGTCGTGCGCGGAGTTCCGGGCGCGGCTCGACGAGGCGCTCTCGGAGTTCTCGCCCGCCCCGTCGCGGCCCTCGTCCGACGGGCGCGAGCTCGCGCCGACGGTCCGCGAGAAGACCGGCGAGCAGATGATCCTCGTCCCCGGCGGGCCGTTCCTGAGCGGGCAGCAGCGCAGGAAGGTCCATGTCGACGCGTTCTACATGGATCGCACGCCGGTCACGAACCGCCAGTTCAAGGCATTCCTCGACGTGACCGGGTACCGCCCCGACGACGACGACGCGAGCCGGCTCCTCGCCCATTTCAGGCGCGGCGAGATCCCCGCGGGCCTCGAGGACCACCCCGTGGTGTACGTGTCGTGGGACGACGCGCGGGCCTACGCCAACTGGGCCGGCAAGCGCCTGCCGACCGAGGCCGAGTGGGAGAAGGCCGCGCGCGGCACCGACGGCCGCAAATACCCGTGGGGGCGCGCCGAGCCCGGGCCCACGCGTGCGAACTACGACAACCGCGAGGGCGGGACGGTGCCCGTCGGCTCGCTGCCGGGGGGCGCCTCTCCTTATGGCATCCTCGACCTCGCCGGCAACGTGTGGGAGTGGTGCGAGGACTACGACGATCCGCACTTCTATGCGGACGGCCCCTCCCACAACCCGCGCAACACGCGGCCCTCGGATCGGCCGCTGCTCGTGATGCGCGGCGGCTCGTGGATGTACGGCGCGCAGTCGCTCCGCACCTGGGCGCGCACGAGCTTCGAGGCGCACTACCGCTTCGCCGGCGGCGGCTTCCGCTGCGTGCGAACGGCCTCGTCGAGCTGAGGGCGCGGGCTCGGCTGTTCGGCACACGTACGGCTGTTCGGCGCGGGCTCGGCTGTTCGGCGCGGGCTCGGCTGTTCGGCGCGGGCTCGGCTGTTCGGCGCGCGCGGCTGCTCCGCGCGGGCGCGCGGCGCACGAGCGCCTGGTCAACCGGCGGCGGCGCGGATAGAACGCCGGGCGCAGATGCAGACGAACAGGGCCAGGGCGAGCGGCGGCGTCCGCGTGCGGCTGACCGGCGTCCGGCGCGTCTTCCCGGTGCTGGACGACGCGGGCCGCGCGCCGAGGGACGGCGCCCCCGGCGTGATCGCGATCGACGGCATCGATCTCGACATCGCGCCTGGCGCGTTCGTCGCGCTGCTCGGGCCCTCCGGGTGCGGCAAATCCACCCTGCTGCGGCTCGTCGCCGGGCTGGACCGCGCCGACGCCGGCGCGGCCGTCGTGGAGGCCGAGGAGGCGCCGGGCGGCGAACGCCGCGCTGGCGGCGCGCGCGCGCCCCTCGCGTACGTCTTCCAGGACGCCCACCTCCTGCCCTGGCGGAGCGTCCTCGAGAACGCCGCCCTGCCGCTCGAGCTCGCCGGCGCGCCGCTCGACGAGCGCCGCGCGGCGGCGCGGGCGGCGCTCGTCCAGGTCGGCCTCGCCGACGCGGGCGCGCGGTACCCGGCCGAGCTCTCCGGCGGCATGCGCATGCGCGTATCGCTCGCCCGCGCGCTGGTCACGCGCCCGCGGCTGCTCCTGCTCGACGAGCCGTTCGCCGCGCTCGACGAGCTCACGAGGAGCCGGCTCGACGACGAGCTCCGCGCGCTCTGGGCCGAGCTCGGCATGACGGTGCTCTTCGTGACCCACTCGATCACCGAGGCCGCCTACCTCGCCGAGCGCGCCGTCGTCCTGTCCCCGCGGCCGGCGCGCGTCGTCGCCGACCGCACGCTTTCGCTGCCGGACAAGCGGACGGCCGCGCTGCGCACCGAGCCCGCGTTCGCGCGCGAGGTGCGGGCGCTGCAAGAGGCGCTGGAGAGCGGCGGGGCGTGAGGCGCGGAGGTCCCTCCCGCGCCCGTTTGCCGCCGCGCTCTGACAGCGGCGCGCCGCGAGACTGCTGACGTGCGCTACAGTCCCTCCTGCCCACCATGGCCAACGCGATCCGCATTCGCACCCAGGTCACCTCCGAACTCCTCCACATCCCGGAGCTCTCGGCGCTCGCGGGCAAGAACGTCGAGGTGATCATCCTCGAGGAGGAGTCGGCCCCGCGCAGCCTCACGCCGCCGGCGCGCAAGCTCGGGGCGCTCCGAGGCCTGTTCGACGTCCCTGACGATTTCGACGATCCCCTGCCCGAGGACATGCTTCACGCCTTCGAGGGAGATGGAGAGACGTGAAGCTGCTCCTTGACACCCATGTGTGGCTCTGGGCTGCGCTCACGCCGGAGCGCATCGCCCCACGGCCCGGCAGGCCATCGAGGATCCTCACAACACCCTCCTGATCTCCGCCGCAAGCGCCTGGGAGATCGCGGTCAAGCACGCTATCGGCAAGCTCCCGCTCCCCGAAAGGCCGGAGCTCCTTGTCCCGCGGGTCATCGCCGCTCTCGAAGCGATCGAGCTCCCCGTGACCTCGCGTCACGCGATCTCGTCCGCGGCCTTGCCGTACCATCACCGAGATCCCTTCGATCGCCTCCTCGTGGCACAGGCGCTTTGCGAAGGCGCAGCGCTCGTCACAGTGGACGAGCTGCTCACTCGCTACGGCGCCACGGTGCTCTGGGCCGGATCGTGACAGGGCAGCGACCCCGGCGCCGCCAAGTCGAACCGTCGTTCCCGCGCGCCCGCTGAGCCCGGCCCCTCCCCGGCACGGCCGTCCCCACGGCCTCCGCGGCGGTCCGCGCGCCCATTCCATCGCGCTGCTGCCCCCCTGCCGCGCGCGACGTCCATCGTGGCCATCGTGGGCAGAGCTCCCACTTGCCGCACGATCCCGCGCGCGAACGCGCTTCCATGCCGACAGCGCGCTCGTACAATCGCCTCATGCCCACGTGCCCCCGGCAGTTGCTTCCCCGCGCCCTTCCTTGGTTTTTGCTCGCTGCAGCGGCCTGCGGCGGTGATCCGAATGTCGTCACGCCGCCCGGCGATGGCGGCGGGGGCGACGGCGGTACGAGCAGCAGCTCGAGCGAAGGCGGCGGGTTCGTCGGGTCGATGGCCGCCTCGGGCGGCGCAGGCGGCGAGAGTGGCTGTGAGGGCGTGAGCTGCCGGGCGGACCAGCACTGCGAGGAGGAGGACGGACAAGGCACCTGCGTCGACAACACGTGCGACGACCTCACCTGCGACGCGACCGAGGTGTGCGAGACGCCCCCGGACGCAGGCGCGCGCTGCGTCGATATCGCCTGCCAGAGCGACCTCCAGTGCGCCTTCAACCAGTTCTGCAACGGCACCATCTGCGTCGTCGATGCCTGCACGGCCGGCGAGCGGACGTGCGACGGAGACAGCCTCCGGCTGTGCGTGTCGAACGGCAGCACCACGAGCGAGCTCTTCACGTGCGGCGGATCGGCGTACTTCGAGAGCAAGTGCACCGACGACGGCGCCGGGACCGCCAGCTGCCCCTGCGAGGACGACTGGGACTGCCCGACCTACGCCTCCTGCGAGGTCGGCTCCTGCTCCGGCACGGGCGCCGCGCCGACGTGCCTCTTGCCGCCGGAGCCGTTCGCGGGCGCCCTGCCGCAGAACGAGATCCAGTGGGGAGGGGAGAACCGCGCCAACTCCGACGCCGCCAACAGCCCGTTCAAGACCTCGGCGCAGACCGTCATGACGCCGCTCGTCGCCAACCTCGACGACGACAACGGCGACGGGCTCATCAACGAGCTCGACTTCCCCGAGATCATCTTCACGACGTTCTGCGGCTCGAATTTCGGCAAGCAGGGCGTCCTCCGGGCGATCCACGGCGGCGGGCCCCGCAAGGGAGAGAACTACTTCGCGGTGCTCGGCGCGCAGGTCTGGCACGAGGGCGACCCCATCGACGCGCCCTACGCCTGCGCCGACGCGACGCTGATGCCGACCTCCGGGCTGGCCGTCGGCGATCTCGACGGCGACGGCGTCCCCGAGATCGTCGCGATCACCGCCGTCGTGACGGGGTCTGGGGCCACGGAGGTGACGAAGACAGGGCTCCAGATCTTCAGCAACACAGGCGAGACCAGGGTCCTCGTGAACGAGATCTGGACGGGCTACAACGAGCCGTCGCCCGCGCTCGCCAACATCGACGGACAGGGGCTCCCGGAGATCGTGGTCGGGCCGAACGTGTTCACGTTGCGCGTCGACGAGGCGACCCGCGAGCTCTCCATCGTCGACCACTTCAAGGGCGACAAGGCTCAAGGGATACAGGGGTCTCCGACGAACCAGCAGAACCGGCTCGGGCCCATCGCGTGCGTCGCGAACCTCGACGACGACCCCCGGCTGGAGATCGTCGCGGGCAGCACCGCCTATATTCTGCCCCGCCCGCCGCCCGGCGTGACGAGCAGGGCCGGGTGCGCGCCGCCCTACGCCGACAAGGACGCGACGGCGTTCTGCGAGGGGAAGCTCCTCGAGCTCTGGGACGGGCAGGCCGTCAACGGCACGGCCGGGATCCCGAACGCGCAGCGCGACGGCCTCTGCGCCGTGGCCGACGTCCTCGGAGCGAACCAGGACGCCGCGCCCGGGCCGAACAACCCGCTCGATCAGCGCCCGGAGGTGATCCTGTTCAACAACGGGTACTTCTTCGTGCTCAACGGGCAGGACGGCACCATCAAGCGCCGCCAGGTGATGACGGCCGAGGGCACCACGTTCGACGGCGGCGCCCCGAACGTGGACGACTTCGACGGCGACGGCTTCCCCGAGGTCGGCACGGCGTTCGGCCTCCGCTACATGATGTTCGATCTCCAGGCGCCGACGGCCGAGTGCCCGGCGTGGCCCAACGCGTTCACCGACGCGGGCACGGGATTGCAGGGCAACCCGGAGCGGACCCCGAACGGGAAGCCGTGCACCACGGACGAGGAATGCGGCGCCCCGGGCGCGGCGACGTGCAACCAGCAGCGGGGCACCTGCGTCTGCTACCACAACGGCTGGCAGCGCTTGACCGAGGACGACTCGAGCCGCACCACCGGGTCGAGCGTGTTCGACTTCAACGGCGACGGCGCCGCCGAGGTCATCTACAACGACGAGTGCTACTTCCGCATCTACGACGGCGTGACGGCCGACGTCCTGTTCAAGGTGCCCTCGCCGAGCCGCACCCGATCCGAGTACCCGATCGTCGCGGACGTCGACAACGACGGCAACGCGGAGATCGTGTTCGGCACCTCGAACGAATCGACCCATTGCTCGCAAGGCACCGACTACAACAACGGCCTCGAGGTCTGGGGCGCGCAGAACGACCTCTGGGTCTCGGCGCGCCGCATCTGGAACCAGCACAGCTACCACGTGACGAACGTGCTCGAGAGCGGCGGCATCCCCCTGAAGGAGCCCGAGAGCTGGAAGCCGTACGGCGGCCGCGTCTACAACACCTACCGCTCGAACCCGCGGTCGTACGGCGTCGCGCCGGATCTCGCGCTGAGCGGCATCCAGGTCTCGTCCCCGGACGCGACCTGCGGCGAGCTCACCGACGAGGTCGCGATCACCGTGCGCGTCGAGAACCTCGGCGATCTCCGCGTGGGCCCCGGCGTCGCCATCAAATTCTACGGCGAGTGGGACACGCCGGACGTTGATGAGCCGCTCTACGGTGAGGATCTCGCCCCGCTGCAGTTCGTCCTCCAGAGCAGCATCGAGCCGCACAGCTCGCTGCTCCTGACGGTGAGCTACAGCGCCGCGCACAACGCGCAGGGGACGCTGCCCGCCCGCGTGCGCGCGGTCGTGGACGAGGACGCCATCGAGCGCGAGTGCCACGAGGACAACAACGCGCTCACCGCGCCCCTCGACGCCGGCAGCGCGCGCCCGGACCTCCAGATCGAGGTCGGCCGGGTGAACACCACGAAGTGCGCCGTGAAGCAGGTCGACGTCCCGACGACCGTCACCAACGCCGGCTCCGCGCCGGCCAGCGACGTGCGGATCCGGTACTACGCGGGCGATCCCGGTCAGGGTGGGACGGTGCTCCACGAGGAGGTCATCCCGGGGCCGATCGCGCCCGGGGCGAGCGTGAACCTCACCGCCACCATCGAGAAGTTCCCGTCGAACCTGTCGATCCTGATCTACGCCGTCGTCGACCCGGACGGCGCGATCGACGAGTGCAACGACGGAAACAACAAGGACGCGGCCTCGGACAAGATCCTGTGCCCGGAGATCAACTGACGCGCCGGCGTCCGGCCGGCGGGCCTCCCCGCCAGCCGGACGCGCGCCACGCCGGCGTCGCGCGCCGCGCTGGCGCGCGCTGACGCACGATCACCGGCTCCCGCCCGGGGCGCGGTGCTATGCCTGTGCGCCCCGCCGCGCCGCTGACGGCGCGCCGCACCGGCGCGCCGCACCGGCGCGCCGCACCGGCGCGCCGCACCCCGCGCCCCGCGCGCCGCGACCCAAGCCCCCACAGCGCCATGCTCGGAACCTCGAACCTCTCGAAATCATTCGGTGATCGGACCCTCTTCGAGGGCGTCTCGCTCAAGCTGAACCCCGGATCCCGCTACGGCCTGGTGGGCGCGAACGGCTCGGGGAAGACCACCTTCCTGAAGATCGTGGCGGGCGACGAGCCCGCGAGCGACGGGAGCGTCAGCATCCCGAAGGAAGCCCGCGTGGGTGTGCTCCGGCAGGACCGGTTCCTCAGCGACGACCAGATCATCCTGGATCTCGCGATGATGGGCGATCGCGTCGTGTGGGAGGCGCTCGTCGAGTCGCGCCGCCTCGCGGAGGACGGCGGCGACGCCGGCCGGGTGGCGGACCTGGAGGATCGCATCCGCGCCCACGACGGCTACACGCTGGAGGCGCGCGCGAGCGCCGTCCTCGAGGGGCTCGGCATCCCCGTGGAGGCGCACCGGAGGCCGCTCTCCACGCTCTCGGGCGGCTTCAAGCTGCGCGTGCTGCTCGCGCAGGTGCTCCTCGGCGGCGCGGACGTGCTGCTGCTCGACGAGCCCACGAACCACCTCGACATCCTCTCCATCCGCTGGCTCGAGAGGTTCCTGGCCGGCTACAAGGGCTGCGCGGTCGTCATCTCCCACGACCAGCGCTTCCTCGACAACGTCGCCACGCACATCCTCGACGTCGACTACGAGACCATCACGCTCTACACGGGCAACTACGCCGCCTTCGTCGTCGAGAAGCGGGCGATCCGCGAGCGCAAGCAGGCCGAGATCGCCCGCGCCGAGAAGATCATCGCGGACAAGCGCGCGTTCGTGGAGCGGTTCGGCGCGAAGGCGACCAAGGCGCGCCAGGCGCAGAGCCGGCTCAAGCAGATCGAGAAGATCGAGGTCGAGGAGCTCGCCGACACGTCGCGGCGTTCGCCGCTGTTCCGGTTCGCGATCCAGAGGCCGAGCGGGCGCGACGTGCTCGAGGCGAAGGGGATCTCGAAGTCGTATGGCGCGAAGCAGGTGCTGCGCGACGTCTCGCTGTCAGTGCGGCGGGGCGAGCGGGTCGCGGTGATCGGGCCGAACGGGCTAGGCAAATCGACCCTGCTCAAGATCCTCGTGGGCCGGCTCGCGGCGGACGCCGGCGGCGCGTCGTGGGGGCACGAGGCCCGCGTCGGCTACTTCGCCCAGGATCACCGCGAGCTGCTCGTCGACGGGTCGATGACGCCGCTCTCCTTCCTGTGGGAGGCGTGCCCCGACGAGTCGCCGAGCTACGTCCGCGGCCAGCTCGGCAGGGCGCTGTTCTCGGGCGACGACGTCGAGAAGAGCGTCGGCTCGCTCTCCGGCGGCGAGGCGGCGCGGCTCATCTTCTGCCGCATCATCGTCGAGCGGCCCAACGTGCTCGTGCTCGACGAGCCGACCAACCACCTCGACCTCGAGGCGATCCAGGGGCTCGTCGAGGGGCTCAAGGCGTTCGAGGGGACGGTGCTCTTCGTCTCGCACGATCGCTACTTCGTCTCCGAGCTGGCGACGCGCATCCTCGAGGTCACGCCGAGCGGGCCGCGCGATTTCCCCGGCACGTACGAGGAGTACCTGGCCGGCTGCGGCGACGATCACCTCGACGCCGACACGGTGGTGCTGAAGGCGAAGCGCGAGCACCAGAAGGCGGCCGCGCCTGCGGAGGCGGGCGGCTCCTGGGAGGAGCAGAAGCGGCGTCGCAACCGGCAGAAGGAGCTGCCCGCGCGGCGCGACAAGGTGCTCGCGTCCATCGAGGCGGCCGAGGCGCGGAAGAAGGCGATCCACGACCTCTACTGCAGCGACGGCTTCTTCGAGCGCACTGGACAGGCCGAGATCGCGGCGCTCCAGGCCGAGGACGAGGCGCTCGGCCCGCGCATCGACGCGCTCATGGCGGAGTGGGAGCAGCTCGAGCAGGAGATCGCCGAGCTCGGGGCGGTCCAGCCGCAGTGAGATCTCGCCGGGCTGCCCGGCCCCGGGAGAGGGGGTCCGCCGCGCGGCGCGGGGGCCCCGCCGAACTCGCCTGAGACGATGATCCTCCGGCTTCGCCGGAGGATCATCGTCTCAGGCTCAAACATCGGCCCATCCCCCGCGCCGCGCGGCGGACCCCCTCCCCCGGGGCCTACGTGTTCGCGCAACCGCAACGCGAGGACGACCTCGGTCATCGCGACGCTAGCGGGTGAGCTGTCGCTCAGTGACTTCTGGTCTTGCGGCTGGCCATGTCGATGCCGACGGCCAGGATGAGGATGATGCCCTTGATGATCGGCTGCCAGAAGCTCTCGGTGTTCATCAGGCTCATGCCGTTGTCGAGCGAGGCCATGACGAGCGCGCCGAGCAACGCGCCCCAGATGGTGCCCTGCCCGCCGAGGAGCGACGTGCCGCCGATCACGGCGGCCGCGATCGCGTCGAGCTCCATCATCCGGCCGGCGTCCGAGGTCGCAGAGCCGACGCGGGCGGTGAGCACCACGCCCGCGATGCCCGCCATCACGCCCATCAGCGTGAACACGGCGATGAGGTGACGATCGATGCTGATGCCGGAGTAGAAGGCCGCCTCTCGGTTGCCGCCAATCGCGTAGAGGTGCCGCCCGAACGTCGTGTGCTTCGCGAGCACCGTGAACACGGTCGCGAGCACGAGCACGACCAGCACGGGGAACGGGACACCCTCGTAGGAGTTCATCAGGGCGGCGAACGCGAGGGAGAACACGGCGAGCCCGATCCACGGGTAGCGCGCCGTGCCGGTCGCGCGCGCCGCCTTGTACAGCAGCCCGACGCAGAGGATGCCAGCGCCCGCCCAGCCGAGGGTGTGCGGCACGTACGCCTGGCCCACGAACAGGTAAGGACGCGCCGGCGAGATGGACACACCGCCTGTCAAGCCGAGGATGGAGCCCTGGAAGATGAGCATCCCGCCGAGCGTGACGATGAAGGGGGGAATCCGCAGCCGCGCCACGAGGGTCCCTTGCACGAAGCCAAGGACGGCCCCGAGCAGGAGCGGCAGGATGAAGGCGGCCGGCAGCGGCCAGCCGAGGCTCACGTAGATCATCGCCGATGAGGCGCCGAGCAGACCGGCGAGCGCGCCCACCGAGAGATCGATCTGCCCCGCGACGATGACCATCACCATGCCGATGGCCAGGATCGAGGTCACCGACATCTGCCGCGCGAGGAGCGTCAGGTTGCGCGGCGTCACGAACGTCCCATCGGTCGTGATGGAGAAGGCAATCCAGATCGCGATGAGCGAGCCCACCATCGAGAGGGCGCGCCAGGGGATACGCACGCGAAGCTTGGCCTCGCTCATTCCGTCACCTTCCTCGTTGCAGCAGCCATCACGCGCTCCGCGGTCGCGTCCTTCCGGTCGAGGCAGGCCGTCGGTCTGCCCTGGTTGAGCACCAGCACACGGTGGCTCATGCCGAGCAGCTCCGGCAGATCGGAGGACACGAGCACCACGGCGAGCCCATCCGAAGCGAGCTTGTGGATGAGCTGGTAGATCTCCGCCTTCGCCCCGACGTCGATTCCCCGGGTCGGCTCGTCGAGCAGCAGCACCCGGGGCCCCGTCATCAGCCATTTGCCGATCACGATCTTCTGCTGGTTGCCGCCCGAGAGCTGGTTCGCGAGCGCGAGCGGCCCAGACGCCTTGGTCCTGAGCGCCTTCATCTGCTCGACCGCCCTGACCTCCCGATCGGCGTGATCGAGGAAGAGCCCCTTCACGAACCGCCGCAGGGTCGCGAGCGTGATGTTGTCGAGGAGGGTCGCCTCGAGCACGAGGCCGTAGCGCTTGCGATCCTCGCTGACGAGCGCGATGCCCGCGTCGATCGCCTGCTCGGGCGCCCTGTACGGCGGCGTCGCGGGCCCGCCTCGGACCGAGATCGCGCCGGTGACGCGGCTCGTTGCAGCACCAAAGATCGTCGAGAGGAGCGCGGTGCGGCCGGCGCCCATGAGTCCGCCGATACCCAGCACCTCGCCGGCGCGCACCTCGAAGCTCACGTCGCGCAGCACGAACCGCCCGGGGTGCCCGGCGTCCTCGACCGACCAGCCCTGGACCGACATCGCGACGGGGCCCTCCGGCGGCGGGGGGCAGGGGTAGAGGTTCGTCACCTCGCGGCCGACCATGTACGAGATGACGTTGTCGGGCGAGAGCGCGGTCCGCGGCTGGGTCGTGATCGACTTCCCGTCACGGAGGACCGTGATGCGGTCGGCGATCTCGAAGACCTCCTCGAGCCGGTGGCTGATGTAGATGCAGGAGACGCCGCGGGCGCGCAGATCGCGGAGCAGGCCGAGCAACGTCTTCACGCCGGACTCGGTGAGCGCCGCCGTGGGCTCGTCGAGGACGAGGATCTTCGCGTCCTTGAGCAGCGCCTTCGCGATCTCGACCATCTGCTGCTGGCCGATGCCCAGGTCCTTGATCGGGCGCTCGGGATCGATGTCGAGCCCGACGCGCGCGAGCGCCTCCCGCGCCAGGGCCCGCACCGCGTCCCAGTCGATGAGCCCACCGCGGACGGGCTCCCGCCCGAGCACGAGGTTCTCGGCGACGGTGAGATCGGGCACGAGCGCGAGCTCCTGCGCGATCAGCGCGATGCGGTGCTCCTCGGCGCTGCGCATGCTGCTGAACTGCACGACGCCGCCGTTCAAGCGGATCTCGCCGCCGTAGGTGCCTGCGGGGTAGTAGCCGCACAGGGTCTTGATGAGGGTGCTCTTACCCGCGCCGTTCTCGCCGCAGAGGGCGTGAATCTCGCCTTCCTGGAGGTCGAACGAGACGCCATCGAGGGCTTTCACCCCGGGGAACTGCTTCGTGATCGATGCGAGCTCGAGGAGAGGCATTGTCCTGGGCACAAGGGGCGTCAGCGCGCGGCCACGTTCGCCTGGGAGGGGCCTGCGATGCAAGCACTTTGTTGGAAGCGCGCAGAGGATCCAGGCGCGCAGGTCGCCGCGCGTCGCGTGTCGCGTGTCGCGTGTCGCGCGTCACGCATGTTCCCTGGGAAGCGCCGGGGGGGAAGATGAGTGGTTGAGAGCCCCCTGCGCGGGGGCTCCCGGGGCGGCCCGGGCGAGGGCGCTCAGTTGTAGAAGCCGAGGTCGTCGATGTAGAGGTCGAACTCGGGTGCCTTGCCGATCTGGAACTGGAGCGAGTAGAGCTTCGCCGCGTCGATCTGCTCGGTGCCCGCCGGATCGCCCCAGCCGCCCTGCTTCAGGTCCGCGAAGGGAATGGTGAACTGCTGCCACTCCTCGGTGGCGGGGAACGTCTTCTGCCACGCGTCGCACTTGTCCGAACAGGCACCGCCGGCAGGATCCGTCCCCGGGTCCGAGATCATGACGGTCGCGCTCGTGCCGGAGCCGGGGCCGAGCTTCGCCCAGAAGGTGATTCCGGTGTACGCCGAGGCGTCATAGGAGGCCTTGACCCCCTCGGGGCTGTTCAGATCGAAGCCGAAGCCAGCGCCCCACTCCGTGAAGCCCGTCCCCCACGAGCGCGCCGCGTACGTGCTCTGCCCGCGCGCCGGATCGAGCGCCGTCATCGTGAACGGCTCTTCCCCGGTCCCCTCCGGATCGGGCGGCGGGGTCTGCGTGGCCCCCTCCGTCGCGTCATTGAAGGTGTACCAGTAACCGACCCGCCCGCCCTCGGCCAGGATGGCGTTGTCGTTGTCCTCCATGTCATCGATCATCTCGATCGTCTGGGGGCCAGCGCCCGCGCCCGTCGACGCCGAGGTGCTCGCGGCCGTCGAGGTCGTGGCGGGATCGGTGGTCCCCGTGCTCGCCGTCGTGGTCGACGGGTCCACGGTGCCCGCGGAGGTCGTGCTGCCGGCGCTGCCGGCGCCGCCAGCGCCCCCGCTCCCGCCGCCGTCGTCGCCACCGCACGCCGCGAACGCCGCGACAGCCAGTCCACAGACCGCCAAGTTAAAAGCACGCAGGGAAATTCTAGTCTTCATACGTTCGTATCTCCGTATCTACGTTATGCTAATCAGTGCTCGCTCTGGGCCGGACGTCAATTGAATCGAGGAGCGTCCTGGCGCGGCGAGTATCGCCTGGAAGTTCAGCCCCTGCAACCTTCTTCTTTCCTCGCTGCAATCCATCTTTGTCTTCGCTCGCCTTCGCTCGCCGTCGTTCGCCCTGGAGGCGAGGCTCGCGCGAATGTCCTTGTTGGGGCCGCTCGCAACGGCGGTGGCATGTTCGGAACGTCGTTGAGACGTGAGCGCCTGGATCAGCGCGGGTGGCCGCCTGCTTGCAAGGCGCCTTCGCGGGCTCTCTCGGCGAGGCTCGAAGGAGGAGAGATGGCACGGGCGAAGGCTGGCCGGCGAGCGCGCGCCGCGGCGCAGAGGGGCGCGCAGAGCGCGGACCGGGAGCGGAGCGGCGGCGAAGGCGCGCCCCCGACGGAGCAGGAGAGAGCCCCGCTGGGAGAGCGGCAGAGCGCGGCGGCGCAGCGCGGGAGCTGCGCGCGGCTGCCGGGGAGGAGGGGAATCGCGGGGCTGCTCCTGAGCCGGCTGGAGACGGCGGCATACCGCATCTACGAGCGGGTCGCCGGGCTGTCCGAGGAGCGGCCGGCGCTCGGGGTCGAGATCGCGGCGGCGGCGCTCCGGGCGCTCGGGGCCCGCGCCCCGCGGGTCGTGAGCAGCGTCACGGTGAGCCGCGCGCGGGCGGCGGTCCTGCACGCGCTGCAGGACGCGGCGGGCGTGCGGCGCCTCCTGCCGAGCATCGGGCGCGTGGAGGCCGGCGCGAAGAGGCAAGCCTCGACGATCCGGGCGGCCGGCGCGGGTGGCCCGGAGCGCACGCCGGCAGGCGTCGTCTCGCTCGCGACCGCGCCGGGCGACAGGGGCACGGAGATCAAGGTGGTGCTGCCGGGCGCGCGGCCGCGGGGGCGGCTCGCGCGCGCGGCGGGCGAGCTGCTGGCGGAGCTGCCCAGACGGCAGCTGCGGGGCGAGCTGCGGCGTCTGAGGCAATGGATCGAGATCGGCGAGATCCCGACGACGGCGGGGCAGCCGTCCGGCCGGGCAGACCGTGAGAGGGAGTGACCATGCGCGCGATCTGCTGGAATGGGGTGGATGACATCGTCGTGGAGTCGGTGCCCGAGCCGAAGCTCATCAGCCCGCACGACGCCATCGTCCGCGTCTCCCTGTCGTCGGTCTGCGGCTCGGATCTGCACCTGCTCCACGGGTACGTCCCGACGATGAAGCAGGGCGACATCCTCGGGCACGAGTTCCTCGGCGAGGTCGTGGAGACCGGCGCGGAGGTGAAGCGGGTTCAGCGGGGCGATCGCGTCGTCGTGTCGTCCATCATCGGGTGTGGGCGGTGCGCGTATTGCCAGCGCGAGCTGTGGTCGCTCTGCGAGAACTCGAATCCTCATCACGTGGTGACGGACAGGGTGTTCGGGGACACGACAGCCGCGATCTTCGGCTACTCGCATGCTTTCGGGGGCTTCGCGGGGAGCCACGCCGAGTACGTGCGCGTGCCGTTCGCGGATCACGGCGCGTTCAAGGTCCCCGACGGGGTGCGGGACGAGAGCGCCCTGTTCGCCTCCGACGCGCTCTCGACGGGCTACATGGCGGCCGAGCTCTGCGACATCCGCCCGGGCCAGGTCGTCGCCGTCTGGGGGTGCGGGGGCGTCGGTCAGATGGCGATCAAGAGCGCCTATCTCCTCGGCGCCGAGCGCGTCATCGCGATCGACCGGATCGCGGACCGCCTGGCGATGGCGAAGGCGCACGGGGGCGCCGACGCCCTCGACTACGCCGAGGTCGACGTCCAGGAGGCGCTCCGCGAGATGACGGGCGGGCGCGGCCCCGACGCCTGCATCGACGCGGTGGGCATGGAAGCCGACGGGACGGGCCTGCAGCACGCGGTCGATCGGGTGAAGCAGGCGTTCCGGATGCAGAGCGACCGCCCGCTCGTGCTGCGCGAGGCGATGCTGGCCTGCCGCAAGGGCGGCACGGTGTCCATCGTGGGCGTCTATTCCGGGTTCGCCGACAAGATCCCGCTCGGCGCGCTCATGAACAAGGCGCTCATCGTCAGGACCGGCCAGCAGCACGGACAGCGGTACATCCCGCGGCTGCTCGATCACATCCAGCGCGGCGACATCGATCCGTCGTACCTCCTGACGCACCGGATGTGCCTCGACGACGGGCCGCGCGGATACCGCCTCTTCGAGGCGCGCGCGGAGGCGTGCGTGCGCGCGGTGTTCGCCCCCTGACCCTGGGCGAGGCCGCCGCCCCCGACCGCGAGAGCTAGCGCTCCTGCCCCTTCGCCAGCGTCGCCTGGATGGCCTGCGCCCGCTTCAGGTGGCTCGCCGCCTCGTCGCGAATGCGCTGGATCTCCTGCTTCAGCGCCTGGTTCTTCACCCTCGGGATGGCCTGCTCGTCCAGCATCCGCACGGCATGGGCATGCATCCTCACCTGGATGGTTATGTACGTCTGGTCGAATTTCTCGGCCGGCTGCTTCTGGAGGTACGCCGCGATGATGGACGAGTGCCCGGCGATCATCGCGCTCGCCCGCGTCGGCTCCGCCTTGATCCGGAGACGCCGGAGGAGCGCGCTCAGGCGGATCTCCCCCTGGGTGTGGGCCTCGAGCATCTCCCTGGCGAAATCCTTCACCTCGCGCGACCGCGCCTGTTTGCGGGCGATCATCGCAAGGGAGATCTCAACCTCGTTGACCGCGGAGATCACCTTGGCGAGGGCGCCGTCCGACACCTGTGTCTCCTCGGACCGCGGGCTCACCTCCTCCAGCCGCTGCTGCAGCTGGGAGATCTGCGCGCCCTGATGGACGTAACCGCCTCGCCCACCCGCGTGCGCGGAGCTGCCGATGACGCTCGCGGCGAGCGCGGCGATCACGGCGACGCGATGCTTGAAATGATGGCGCATCATGGTGGATTCCCTTCCTGGATTTCCGCGGCGCGCTTCACCGGCCGATCCGTGGATGCCCGCGGCTCACGACGTCTCGAACGCCAAGCAAGCGGCGGACCCGCTCTCGACGTAATCTGAGGGACTGCCCTGCTCACGGCGCTGCGCGCGGGCGCGCTCGCGGGGCGATCGCCGCACACCCGGGGAGTCGTCCGCGCCGCGTCTCGGGATTCCACGTCAAGCCAAGAGGGCTCGCCATTCCCCGTTGAATCGAGCGTGCAACCCTACAAAGGCGCTCGCCTCCTCGAAAGGCGCCCTCTCCGGCGGAGGCCCGGCTCCCTCGGCAATCGCGCTCCTCCGGGAAATCCCCTTCGCCCGGGGCGAGAGGGGCTTGCGGGGCGCCGGTCCCGGTGGTCAAGTGCAGCGTGGCGCGGCCCCCGGGCCGCCTCGCGCGCTGGCGAAGAGCTCGCCCGGGGGGCCTCCGCGAATTCGCACATGCCTGACCGCGGCTTCATCCTCACGCCCACGACCCGGGTCGTCGCCGGGTGCCCGGAGATCCATCTCCACGCGGTGATGGAGGACGGCGCGCCGGCGCTCGTCATCGAGGACAGGTTCAGGCCCTACTTCTTCGTGCGCGCCCGCGACGAGGACGTCGCGCGGCGGCTCGCGGATCGCCGCGTCTCTCCGCAGGCGCTCGAGACGCTCGACGGAGAGCCGGTCCTGCGCGTCGAGGCCGCGCTCCCGCGGGACGTCGCGGCGCTGCGCGACAGGCTGGCCGAGGCCGGCGCCGACGCCCTCGAGGCGGACGTGCGCTTTCCCTACCGCTTTCTCATCGATCGCGGCATCCGCGGGGCGTTCGCCGTCTCCGGGCCTTTCGAGCTCCACCCGGGCGTCGGGCGCGTGTACCGCAATCCCACGCTCGTCCCCGCGAGCTTCGTCCCCCGCCTCCGCGTGCTCTCGCTCGATATCGAGACGAGCCTCGACGGCGAGCACCTCTATGCGATTGCCGTGGCGGGCGCGGGCGGCGAGCGCTGCCTCCTCGTCCGCGACGCGCCGGTGCCCGGCGGGCTCCCCGCCTTCGTCGAGCGCTTCCCTGACGAGCGGACGCTCCTCGAGCGCTTCCTCGATCTCGTCGCGCAGGCGGACCCCGACGTCCTCACCGGCTGGAACATCCCGGATTTCGATCTGCCCGCGCTCCAGCGCTATTGCCGGCGCGCCGGGCTCCTGTGCGCGCTCGGGAGGGGCGATGACGAGATCGCGATCCTGCGCGATCCGGGCTTCTCGCGCGAGGCGCGCGCCGTCCTGTCGGGGCGGGTGGTGCTCGACGGCCTCGCGCTCCTCCGCGGCGCCTTCCTGCGGCTCGACGATTACCGCCTGGAGACCGCCGCTCGGACGATCCTCGGGCGCGGCAAGCTGTTCGGGCCAGACGACCGGGGCGAGCAGATCGAGGCGTCGTACCGCGACGACCCGGCGCGGCTCGCGGAGTACAACCTCGAGGACGCGCGCCTCGTCCGGGATCTGCTCGAGAAGACGGGGCTCATCGAGCTCTCGGTGCGGAGGAGCCTGCTCACCGGCATGCAGCTCGACCGCGTGGGGGCGCAGATCGCCGCGATCGACTCGCTCTACCTGCCCGCGCTCCGCGCCCGCGGCAAGGTCGCGCCCTCGGTATCGAGGGAGGGGCCGGAGGGAGGGGCGGAGATCGCCGGCGGCCTGGTGCTCGATTCGCTCCCGGGGCTCTACCGCAACATCGTGGTGTACGATTACAAGAGCCTCTATCCGAGCCTCATTCGCACGTTCAACATCGACCCGCTGACGTTCGTCGCCGGGGGCGCCGGGCCGCCCGAGGCGCTCATCGTGACGCCGGGCGGCGCGGCCTTCCGGCGCGGCGAGCCGGGCATCTTGCCCGAGCTCGTCGCGCGCCTCTGGGACGAGCGGGCCGAGGCGCGGCGGGCGGGCGACGAGCGGGGTGCGATGGCCATCAAGATCCTCATGAACTCGCTCTTCGGCGTGCTCGGCTCTCCCGCGTCGCGCCTGTTCTCCCCCGAGGTCGCGAACGCCATCACGGGCGCCGGGCAGCACGTCATCAGGCTCACGGCCGAGGCGGTGCGGAGGGCCGGGCACCGGGTGCTTTACGGAGACACCGACTCTCTCTTCGTCGACATCGGCGAGCCGGACACGGCGCGCGCCGTCGCCCGGGCCGAGGAGCTCCGCGACGCCATCTCCGGGTCGGTCGCCGCCGAGATCGCGAGGACGTTCGGCTGCGAGAGCCGGCTGGAGCTCGAGTTCGAGAAGGTCTATGCGCGCTTCCTCCTGCCCGAGCTGCGCGGCGCCGCGCAGGGCAGCAAGAAGCGCTATGCCGGCCTCGTCGCCGGGGAGGGCGGCGACAAGCTCGAGATCGTCGGGCTCGAGGCGGTCCGGCGGGACGCGAGCGCGGTCGCGCGGCGCTTCCAGCGGGAGCTGCTCGACCTGGTCTTCCACGATCGCCCGGTCGAGGGCTTCGTGCGGAGCTTCGTGACGGAGCTCCGCGCGGGGCGGTTCGACGCGGAGCTCGTGTACAAGAAGGCGCTGAGGAAGCCGCTCGGCGCTTACACGAAGACGACGCCGCCGCACGTGAAGGCGGCCCGCAAGCTGGGCGGGGACGCGGGGCGGATCGTGGCCTATGTGATCACGCGCGCTGGCCCGGAGCCGGCGGGCCAGACGACGGCGCCGCCGGACTACGATCATTACGTGTCGCAGCAGCTCAAGCCGATCGCGGACTCGGTGCTGCGGTGGCTGGGCGGGGCCGATTTCGATGAGATGACGGGCGCGCGGCGGCAGCTCTCGCTGTTCTGACCCGGCGCTGGTCGCGCGAGGCGAACCCGGGGGCGGGCGGGCGGGCGCGTGGCGGAGTCCCCGGAGGAGCGCCGGGAGATCAAGAGATCTCGGGCGCGCCCGGGGAGCTCACTTGGCCGACAGCGCGTCGGTGACCATCGCGCGCGCCTCGTCGAGCACGCGATCGAGGTGCGCCTGGTCCTTGAAGCTCTCCGCGTAGATCTTGTAGACGTCCTCGGTGCCCGAGGGCCGCGCGGCGAACCAGCCGTTCTCCGCGACGACCTTGAGCCCGCCGATCTCGCCGCCGTTGCCGGGCGCGCGCGTGAGCTTCGCGGTGATCGGCTCGCCCGCGAGGGTCTTGGCGCGCACCGCGTCGGGGGAGAGCTTCTTGAGCACGCTCTTCTGGCTCGGCGTGGCCGGCGCGTCGATGCGGGTGTAGATCGGCGCGCCGAACCGCGCGGTGAGGTCGCGGTAGTGCTCGGCCGGGTCGCGCCCGGTGCGGGCGAGGATCTCGGCGGCGAGCAGGTCGAGGAGGATACCGTCCTTGTCCGTCGACCACACCTGCCCGTTCTTCCGCAGGAACGAGGCGCCCGCGCTCTCCTCGCCGCCGAAGCCGAGCGAGCCGTCGAGCAGCCCGTCGACGAACCACTTGAAGCCGACCGGCACCTCGCGGAGCGGGCGGCCGAGGTCCTTCGCCACCCGATCGATCATGCTGCTCGAGACGAGCGTCTTGCCCACGGCCGCGTCGGACCGCCAGAGCGGGCGGTTCCGGAACAGGTAGGACACCGCCACGGCGAGGTAATGGTTCGGGTTCATCAGCCCGGCGCTGCGCGTGACGATGCCGTGGCGATCCGAGTCGGCGTCGTTGCCGAACGCGAGATCGTAGTCGTCCTTGAGCGCGATGAGGTTCGCCATCGCGTGCGGCGACGAGCAGTCCATGCGGATCTTGCCGTCGTGATCGAGGGGCATGAAGCTGAAGGTGGGGTCGACGGCCTGGTTCACCACCGTGATATCCAGCCCGAACTTCTCGGCGATCGGCGCCCAGTACGCGATGTTCGAGCCGCCGAGCGGGTCGACGCCGATGCGCAGCTTCGCGCCGCGGACGGCCTCGAGATCGACGACGTTGCCGAGATCGGCGACGTAGGGGCCGATGAAATCGTACGGGTGGGTCGTCGGGGCGCGCAGCGCGGCCTCGTAGGGCGTGCGCTTCACGCCCGCGTTGTCGGCGCGGAGCAGCTCGTTGGCGCGCTCCTCGATCCAGCCGGTGACGGCGGTGTCGGCCGGCCCGCCGTTCGGCGGGTTGTACTTGATGCCGCCGTCGTCGGGCGGGTTGTGCGACGGCGTGATCACCACGCCGTCCGCGAGGCCGGAGGTGCGCCCGCGGTTGGCGGTGAGGATCGCGTGCGAGATGGCCGGCGTCGGCGTGACGCCGTTCCGCTCGGCGATGAGCACGTCGACCCCGTTGGCCGCGAAGACCTCGATCACGCTGCGCTGCGCCGGCTCCGAGAGCGCGTGCGTGTCCATGCCGAGGTAGAGCGAGCCCGTCGTGCCCTCCTTCGCGCGGTAGTCGCAGATGGCCTGCGCGACCGCGAGGACGTGCGCCTCGTTGAAGCTGCGCCGCGCGGCCGAGCCGCGGTGGCCGGAGGTGCCGAAGGCGACGCGCTGCTGCGGATCGCCCATGTCGGGGCGCTCGCTGTAGTACTGCGCGCACAGCGTGTCGGGATCGATCAGCACGTCGGGAGGGGCCTTGCGGCCCGCGAGGGGGTGTAGCGGCATGAGCCTCCGCATAGCCGAGCGCGCGGGACGAACAAAGCCCTCCGCAGCGCACAGCGGGTGCTCCGCCTGTCCACGCGAGCGGCGTGCGCTCGATCCCGCGCGAGCGCACGCCGCAGGCCGAGCGCGTGGCGCCTCGGAGCGCCTTCCTTCCTGCTGTTGCGCCTCCTGTGCCACAGTATGCTCGCCTGGCCAATGACGGGGGGCAGGCGATGACACGGGGCAACCGAGACCGCACGATGCGCCAGCGCGGCCGCGCCATCGCTGTCGCGCTGGTGCTCCTCGCGTCGCTCTCCGGCTGCGCTGGCGCGCAGGCCGCCGGCGGCGCGCCGGCCCCGCGGAAGGCCGCCTCGACCGCTGCGCGCCGGAGCGCCGTCGTCGTCGAGCGCGGCGTCGAGTACAGCCTCGCTGGCGGCCAGCGGCTCCTGGCCGACGTCCTCAGGCCCGATCCACCGAGCGCAGCCCGCCTGCCGGCCGTCGTGTACATCCACGGTGGGAGCTGGAGGCGGGGCACGCGGGAGCAAGGCCACGAGTTCCTCCCGCAGCTCGTCGCGACGGGCCGCTACGTCGGGATCACCATCGAGTACCGCTTCACGCCGACCTTCCCCTGGCCCGCGCAGCTCCGCGACGCGGAGGCCGCCGTCCGCTGGGCGCGCGCCGCGGCGGACCGCTATGGCATCGATCCAGAGCGAATCGCCGTCTGGGGAGAGTCCTCCGGCGGCCAGATCGCGAGCGTGCTCGGCACGACGGCCGGCGACGCTGCGGTCGAGGGAGACCCGCCGCCTCCGGGCGGCCCCCGGCCGCCTACGAGCCGTGTCCAGGCCGTCATCAACTTCTGCGGACCGACGGACATGGCGGCTTTCTTCGCCTCGGCGACGACGCCCGACGCGATCGCCGAGATGCACGGCCGGCTCGATCCCCTCTTCAACGGCCCTCCGCAGGAGCGCGCGGACCTGGTGCGCTCGGCCTCCGCGATCCACCATGTCGACGCGCGGGATCCGCCGTTCCTGTTGATGCACGGCACGCGCGACGAAGTGGTCCCGTTCGCCCTCTCAGAAGCGATGCACAGGGCGCTCTTGCGCGCGGGCGCGCCGAGCGTGCTCGTGCCTGTCGCGGCGTGGGGGCACGGCTTCCGTGGCGCCGAGATCGACCGGCGCGTGCTGACGTTCCTCGACAGGTATCTCTGGCGTGCGCCCGTCGTCGTCTCCAGCGCGCCGGTGCGCGCCGAGCGGACCCCCGACTGACGGCCCATGGCACCCAGCGACGAACCGCTCCGCCTGCTGCTCCTCCCCGGCCTCGACGGCACCGGCGCGCTCTTCGAGCCGTTCCTCTCGACGCTGTCCGCCGACATCGCGCCGGAGGTCGTCTCCTACCCCGCGGACAGGGCGCTCGATTACGACGCGCTCGAAGAGCTGGTCGCGGCGCGCCTGCCCGCGGACGGGCCGTATGCGCTGCTCGGCGAGTCGTTCTCGGGGCCGCTCGCGCTCCGCCTGGCCTGCCGGAGCGCCGGGCAGCTCGTCGGCGTGGTGCTCGTGGCCACCTTCGTCACGAACCCGGTGTGGCCCGTCCCGCCGCTGGCGCGGCACCTCGTCGGCCCATGGCTCTTCCGCCGCCGCGCGCCGGAGCTCGTCTCGCGCCACTACCTCGTCGGCGCAGACGCCTCCGCCGCGTGGCTCGAGCGCGTGGCCGCGAACGTCGAGACCGTCGATCCCGCGGTGATGGCGGCGCGCGTGCGCGAGGTGCTCTCGGTGGACGCGCGCGCGGCGCTTCAGGGCTGCGCCGCGCCGCTGCTCTACCTGGGCGCCGCGGGCGACACGCTGGTGCCGCCGCGCGTGCTGCGCGAGCTCCGCCGCATGCGGCCCGACCTGGAGTGCGTCACGGTCGACGCTCCGCACCTCGTGCTGCAGCTCGCGCCGGAGGCGTCGGCGCGAGCGATCGAGGGCTTCCTGAGGCGCGCGGCCGGCAAGGTGGAGGCCTGAGCGCCGCTCGCCTCGCCGCCCCCCGCGGAGGGCCGTGGACGGTGGCGAGGAGGGCCCGCCCCCCACGCGCTCAGGATCAGCGGTTCACAGCGGCCTGTCCTTCGCCGCCGCCTCGAGCCAGTCCGCGCACGCGCCGTCCTCGGCGGGCGGCTGAACGCCCTTGAGGAGATACCACGCCTCCCGGTGCTCCGCGCGGGCGCCGGGCGAAACGCGCTGCAGCGGGCCGAGCGACTCGACCTCGAGCATGTCCGCGTTCGTGAACGTCTCGAAGTTGCACCCCATGTCCGGGTACGTGGCGCCCTCGATGAACGGGAACCGCTTCAGGAACACGTTCCCGTGGTTCGCGTACGCCGCGTAGCCCTGGGTCACGAGCGCACCCACCTTCTGCGGCCCCTTGCCCGCGACCTGCCGCAGGCGGATCACGCGCTTGCCCCAGGTCCACCGGGGCTCGGCCATGTCGGTGTACGACCACAGCACGAGCGGCCGCGCCGGCAAGACGCGATCGGGGTGCGGGACGAACGGCGCCTGCGGGAACAGGCACTCGCCGCCGCCCGCCATCACGGAGAGCGACCACGGGGCGAACTCGACCGCATAAGCGCTGTGGTTCTCGATCGCATGATCGATGACGAACCTGCCCGCCGCCGCGTCCGCCGCGATGCGGACCTCCTTCTGCATTCCGTACCTGTCCGGCGCGGTCCGGAGCACGAGCGCGCCGTTCTCCTCCCGGTGCTGCACGGGATCGTTGTCGGGCTGCAGCGTCCGCTGCTCGTCCTCGGGGCCGATCCAGAGCCGGTGACCGCCGTAGAACCTGTAGTGGGTTCCGCCTGTCGCGCCCATGTCCTCGGGGATCTCGGAGAACTCGTTCGGACCGCCGATGACGCCGTACCGGATGATGCGCGGGCCGATGTCGAGCGTGACGACGAGCTCCGTGTCGCCGCAGACGAGGCGCGCGGCGCGCTTCCAACCGCCGTAAGGGATGATCTCCATGCCGGAGGTCTCGTACCGCAGAACCGGAGGGCGGTTCAACCCCGACTGCCGCGCCCGCTCCCACGCCGTCGCCCTGGACATCCGGCGCCGCGGCCGCCTCGCCCCGCGAGCGGCGTGACCGCTCAGGTGCCGCTGCCGGCGAGGCGCTCCGGGGGCGCGAAGTCGGCCGGGCGGCCGCCGAGGCCCATCGAGATGACGCGCCGCCAGCGGAGGTCGCCGAGGTCGAGCGCGAGATCCTGCAGGGGCGGCAGCGCGTGCGCGCGGCTCGACGCGGCGGCGACCGCGCGGAGCAGCGGCACGACGAGGGGCGAGCGCTGCCGGGGCACGCCGAGCTGCTCGGCGAGCTCGTCGCCCAGCACGGCCCGGGAGAGGCCGCAGGAGACGGCCATGAACCGCTCGGCGCTCCGGCGCTCGCCGTCGGTTCGCGCGCTGCGCACCCTGCGGGTGAGCAGCGAGTCCACGAGCATGCGCGAGTCGTGGTCCGGCGCGCCCTGCGTCGCGAAGATCATCTCGGCCAGCCGACGCGCCTCGGCGTAGGAGCCGGGGATGAGCTCCGGCTCGACGCCGATGACGTGGGCGACGTAGCGCCAGAGGTGGACGAGGTCCTCCCTCTGGGCGGGCGCGAAGCGGTAGGCGAGCTTGTCGAGGCCGTCGATGACCGCGACCGAGAAGAGCAGCGCCGTCGCCACCATGTCGTGCTGGTTGATCGGCTCGCCCCAGAGGGCCGCCTGCCACCGGCCGCTCGCTCGGATGAGGCGCCGCACCTGCGCGTGCATGACGCGCACCTTGACGGTGATCGCGAAGCCCTCGCCGGAGCGGCGCATTCCGTTCGCCTGGCTCACGGCATAGACGAACCGGCTCGTCTCGGCGAGGCGGCGCTCGGCCTGCTCGCGGAGCCTCCCCGAGAAGACCAGCGGCTTGTTCCCGCCGGGCGACGCGTACCCGAGGATGAGCGACTGCATCGCGAGCAGGATCCCGCCGAGGACGCCCGTGCGCAGGAACGCCGCCCCGCCGCGGTTCACCGCCTCCCAGTCCACCCAGAGGGGCACGTGATCGACCGACGCGAAGAGCGCCCGCAGCTCGGCCGGGGCCTCTTTCACCGTGCGGTCATCGTCGATGCCGCGCGCGAGGGCAGCCTCCAGGAGACGGAAGCCCTGGCCCGGAGGCATCGACGCGAACGCGTCCACGACGGCGTCGGCGACCGGATCGACGCGGAGCAGGAAGGGCCCCAGGCGATCGAGCTGGTCGCCGAAGCGACGGCGGGCGTCTGCGGTGTCCTGGAAGCGAGCGGGGATCGTCGCGTTCTCCATGGGCTGCAACAGGATATCCCTTGGCACACCGGCTGCGTTCCGCAAAGGCGACGCCGCACGAAGCGGAGCTCCGCGGATCAGCGCGGTGAGATCGTGCGCCCCCGCTGCGCAAGGCAGAACCTGAGCCCCTCCCGCAGGCTGCGCATCGGGTTCAGCTCGTCGAACGCGACGCCGATCGCGACGAGCGTCTCCGCGACATGACCGCCCAGGCCGGTGAGGACGCAGCGCGCGCCGAGGAGCTGCACCGCCTGAGCCAGCTTGATGAGGTGCTGGGCGGTCATGGAGTCGATGAGCGTGACGCCGGTCAGATCGAGGATCACCCACTCGACGTCGCTGTCTTCCGCCACGCGCACGAGGAGCCGCTCGGTCACCTCGACGGCGCGCACCGAGTCGAACAGCCCGACGAGCGGGAGCGTGAGGATGCCGTGCCATATGTCGATGATCGGCACCGAGAGCTCCCGGATCGCGCACTCCTGGCGCTGGATGGTGTCCAGCTGATGCTCGAGCTCGCGCTTCGAGGCGGCGAGCGCGGCGAGCGCCTGGCTCTTCTGCTGCGTGGTCGCGGAGAGCTCGGAGAGAAAGACGCGCAGAGCCTCCTCGATCACCCCGAAGGCGTCGTGTTCGACCGCCGCCAGCTGCTTCAGCGCGAGCTCGACCTCTCCCGTGGACGCGAGCGCAACCGCATCGATGACGCGTTGCATCCGGCCTTCCTCGATGGAGATCAACTTCTCGGATTCTTGCATGGGCTCCTGTGGGCGCAGCAGGGGTTGACCGGTGAGGAAGCGGAGTCACCGGGCTCATGCGCGGGGTGGACCTCGCCGGCCCGCATCGGAGGACGTGCTCGCGGTGACCTGGTCTTGTGCGCCCGATCGCACGGCTCTACGTGTCCCAACATCCTACCTCGCGATCGGGCGTGTGAATCGACGTTCGACCAAGATGGGATAGATAGCCTATCCCCGGCGCGGCTGAAATGAGCCTGGCCCGCTGATCCGCGCTTCCCTGCTGCCCGCTCACGGGACCTCGTGTTCAATCGACCGAGCGAACGCAACGAAACCCGGTCGAGACGTCACCTGCCTCACGATCATACGCCAGCCGGAACGTCGCTTTTGCCGTGCTGGCGGAGAAGTCCCACGATCCCCCCCGGAGCACGCCCCTGCTGCCGGTCGCCGGCACCTGGGGATCTGTCTGGGCGCCTCTGGCATACACGCCTGGGTCCCAGCCGTCGGCCACCCACTCCCAGACGTTGCCCGCCATGTCGAGCGCGCCCGACGGGCTCGCTCCGGCCTTGGCCGAGCCGACCTCCTGGGTGCCCCGGCCGCGCCCGCCGCAGCCCTGCCCAGGAGGCCGAGACACGACCGCGTGCGCGCACCCTGGCGGCTCGTTGCCCCACGGATACTCGCGGCCGTCGGCGCCGCGCGCGGCGTATTCCCACTCGGCCTCGGTCGGGAGCCGCTTGCCGGCGAAGGCGCAGTACGCGGCCGCCTGCGCCTGGTCGACGCACGAGATCGGGTGTTGCGACTTCGCGGGATCCGCCGCGGTGCAGAGCGCGCCGCGCTGCTCGACGTCGGCGTCGGTCGCGCGGGGGCCGTGCAGGCCGCTCGGCGTGCACCGGCCCGCCTCGACGCAGCGCTGGTAGGCGGCGACCGTCACCTCGGTGCGATCGACGTCGAACGCGCGGGTCAGCGTCACCTCGTGGGGCGGGCGCTCGGATTTGCCGCCCTTCGTGCTGCCCATCGTGAAGCGGCCCGCCGGCATCCGGACCATGTCGGGCGGGGGCGGCGCCTTCATCCGGGGCGCGGTAAGGCCGCCGAGCACGCGCGCCGGCCGCGCCTCGTCGGGGGCGCGGTGGCGGACGAACGCGACGGCGCCTGCGCCGGCCGCGGCCAGCGCGGCCACCGAGACGAGCGCGGGCATCAGGCGCCGCCGCGGGGCGGCCCTGGCGGCCTGGGGCGTGGGAGGGGGCGACGCCGGTTGCGGGGCGGCCTGCGGCGGCGCGCTCGTCGCCAGGCCACGCATCGTCGTGAGGGATGGCGCGGGCGGCGCGCCGGCGAGCGCGGTCCCGGCGGGCGCAGGCGCGCCGTCCATGGACGTGGACGCGAGCGCGCCGCCTTCACGCGCAGGGAGCGCGGCCGGCGTATGCGCCGTGTCCGCCAGGCCCAGCGCGGCAGGGCCGGCAGCCACGCGCTCTGTCCCCGACACGCCCAGCGCCGCAGCGCCGGGCGCTGCGCCCGCAGGCGGGCTGCCCGCTGCGACCGCGCCGGCGGGCGCGGCCGTCGCCATCGCAGCCTCGAGCGCCCCCCAGAGCTCGCCTGCCGTGCGGTAGCGCTCCCGCGGGTCGATCGCGAGCGCGCGGCGCACCACCGCCTCGACGGCGTCGGGCGCGCTCACGCCCGCGCCGCCCAGGCTCGGGCGGAACGCCGGATCGGTCGCGGCGATGTACAGCTGCGTGACGTCGCTGCCGAGGAGGGCGCGGTTGCCCGAGGCCACCTCGATGAGCACCAGGGCGAGCGCGAAGACGTCGGTCCACGGCCCGGTCGCGCCGAAGCGGTGGTGAAACTGCTCCGGCGCGCCGTAATGGACGGTGAAGGCCCGGAGCGCGCTCCCTGTCTCGGCCATCGCCTGCGTCATGCTCGAGAGCTCGCCGAGCACCTTGGCGATGCCGAAGTCGAGGACCTTCAGCGTGCGCCGGCCGCCGATCTCGGCGAGGAACAGGTTGGCCGGCTTGACGTCGCGGTGGGCGACGCCCTGCGCGTGCGCGACCTCGAGCGCGTACGCCGCGGGCGCGAGCAGGGCGACCGCCTCGGCGAGCGGGCGCGCCGCCTCGCCGCGGGCGCGCCGCTCGGCGATCTCGCGGTCGAGCGGCACGCCATGGAGCCACTCGAGCACGAGATAAGGCGTCCACTCGCCCGACGGCGAGACCGCGGCGCCGGTGTCGAGGGCCTGCACGATGCCGGCGCTCGCCCGGGAGAGGCGGTGGAGGAGCCGCCCCTCGTCGAGGAGCATCCGCTGGAACGACGCGCGCTCCGCCGGGGCCAGCGATCCGAGCAGCTTCAGGCACTTGACCGCGACCGGCTCGTCGAACCCGAGGTGCTGGCCGCGGTAGACGACGCCGAACCCGCCCTCGCCGACCACGGCGTCGAGCCGGTACTTGCCGCCGATCGTCGCGCCCACCCAGCCGAAGGGATCCGAAGGTGCCATCTCGCGGCGCGAGTCTACACCGGGCGCCGCGGCCGCGCGGAGCTCGCGCCGAGATAGGCGCCGAGCGCCCCGACGCCGTCTGAGCCTCGGCGCCCGAGAGGATCCGGACGGATCCAGAGCGTGCCTGTGTCTCCAGGCCCCCTCAGGGCGCCCGCTCCTCGAACCCGCCCGGCCTCAGCGCCCGCTCGAAGAACGCGCACAGCTCCTCGTGCCGCGCGCGCGCGTCCGCGCGGCCTATCTCGATGAGCCGCCCCGCGAACTCCCCGTCGAACAGCAGGTAGGACAGGAAGTCGGCCTCGCGCTGCTCGTCTCCCTCGGCGAGGCGCCGCATCACGCGGCCGAGCACGCCCGTGGCCCGCGCGCGGAACGCCGGGGAGCGCACGAACTCCGCCGCCAGGCCGCCGATGTCCTTGGAGGCGCGGATGAGCAGCGACCGCATCGGCCGGAGCGCGCGCCCCGGCGGCAGCCCGAGCTCGTCGTTGAGCTCGCCGATGAAGCCCTCGCCATAGCGCCGCCGCCCCGCCTCCAGGATCCCGTTGATGCTCTCGAGCCGCGCCAGGTCGTTGTCGATCCGGTCGAGCATCAGCGCGTTCAGCGTCTTGCCGAGCAGGAAGAGGGGCCCGGGGAAGCCCGGCCCGTCGCGCTCGGCCGCGCTCGACGCGGGCTCGATGTACCGCGGATTGACCACGATCACGCCGTCGGCCCCGAGGCGCCGCGCGGGCGACAGCGGGACGTTCTGGCGCAGCCCGCCGTCACAGTAGAGCTCTCCGTCGATGTTCACCGGGCGGAACAGGATGGGGAGCGCGGACGAGGCGAGCGCGTGCTGCGCGCGGATCGCGGTGGCGCGCGGGGAGATCGTCGGGTCGTGGCTCCAGGGCGGCAGGCCGGGCTCGCGACGGTGGACGAAGACGACCGTGCGGCCGCTCTTGACCAGCGTCGTCGACACGGTCAGCGCCGACAGGAGCCCCCTCTCGAGGTGGCCGTCGATCCGCTCGAAGGGCACGGCCTCCGCGATCTGCCGCTCGAGGCCCGACGTGTCGAGGAGCGCGGCGCGGCCGCCGCTTGATGGCGCGCGCGCGCTCGCGGCGCCCCCGCGGAGCAGGTCGTGCCCGACCGCGAGCACGCCGCGCACGTCGAGGCGCACGAGGTCGTCGATGCGCAGGCGCGTCCACACCGCGGCGAGCCGCCGCGCGCGGCTCCGCGCCTCGTCCGCGAACGCGGCGAGCCCACAGACGTTGATGGCGCCGACCGAGGTGCCGCACAGGATATCGAGCGGCGCCTCGCGGCCGAGATCGCGAGAGACGTCCTCGAGGATGTGCTGCACCACGCCGACCTCGTAAGCGCCGCGCGCGGCACCGCCGGCCAGGACGAGCGCGATCTTGGGGGCGCGGCCACTCCGGGTCGAGACGGGCGCCAGGTCAGCCATGTTCGCAGAATACCATGATCGCCATCGTGACATGGGCTCTTTGGCGCGCGCTCGACGCGGCGCGCGTGCTACACCCGCCGTGAGCGCGGGCATGGAGGCGCGCGATGACGGCAATGACGGCAATCTACCTGGCCCTTGCCTACCTCCTCGGAGCGATCCCGACAGGCTACCTCTTCGCGCGGTTCGTCAAAGGGGTCGACCTCCGCGAGGTCGGCTCGGGGAACATCGGCGCGACGAACGTCCTGCGCGCCTTCGGCTGGGGGCCTGGCCTGGCCGTCCTCGCCGCGGATGTGGCGAAGGGCGCGCTCGTCGCCGGGCCCCTCGCGTCGTGGCTCTCCGTCGCGCCGGGCGGGTGGGTCGTCGCGGCGGGCGGCCTCACCGCGGTGCTGGGCCACGACTACACGGTCTTCCTCGGGATGCGGGGCGGCAAGGGCGTCGCGACGTCCTGCGGTGTCCTGCTCGTGCTGGCGCCGCGGTCCACGCTCGCCACGCTGGCCGTCTTCGCGGTCATCGTGCGGGCGACCCGCATGGTCTCGGCGGGCTCCCTCACCGGCGCCCTCGCCCTGCCCCTCTTCCTCTGGCTCCTCGGCGAGCGGGGCGCCCCGGCCCTCTGCCTCTCGCTGCTCCTCGCCGCGCTCGTCTGGCTCAAGCACATCCCGAACATCCGGCGGATGCTCGCGGGCACCGAGAGCACGATCTCGTTCGGGAGGCGGCGCGACGACGAGCACGACGGCCCGCCGCGCGACGACGAGCGCCGCTGACGGCCGCGGCGCCGCTCGGCCGCCGAGGGCGGCGCCCGCTCACTTGGTCATGGTCGTCGTGAAGATCGGCGCCCCTTGTTTGTCGATGAACTCGAACAGCAGGTTCCTCCCCTCGAACCGCAGATAGGCGAAGCCCTCGGTCTTGTCCGTGAAGAAGAGCTGCCCCCGCTCGGTCGGGACCGAGGAGACGACCGGGCGGGTCTTCGAACCGGCGCCGCTGATGGCGAAATAGACGTTCGGGCAGCCCTCGTCTCGCCCCTTGTCGATGAACTCGAGGTTGTGGTCGTGGCCGGCCATGTACATGTCGGCCCCGCAGTAGATGGCCTGCTGCATGGCGAACATCCCGCTCATCCCGAGCGACGGGTTGTCCGAGGCGTGAACTCCGGACGTGTAGCGGGGGTGATGGCCAAAGACGATCTTCCACGTGGCGTCCGAGGCGGCGACCCGCGCGCTCATGTCGCGCGCCTGGTCATCGGAGGTGAAGTCGACGGTATCGATCCCGAAGAGATGGACGTCGCCGACGCGAACGTCGTAATACGAGGCGGGCATGTGCCACTTGGCGGTCAGCCGCATGCCAGGCCCGTCGCCCACGGGCAGCTGCGAGTAGTCGATCTGCGCTTGCCGCACGCCGCTGCTGCTGGGGCCATGGTCGTGGTTGCCCAGCACCGCATAGAACGGGAGGCCGTTCAGGCCGGGCCTGTCGTAGGGCTGCTCGAACTTGGGACCCCACTGCGCATCGCTCGTGTCGACCACGCCGTGGTCGTAGAAATTGTCACCGTTCATCATCACGGCATGACAGCCCCCGACCTCGATGCACTTCTCGCTCATCCGATCGGCGACCTGGTTCTGCGCGAGGTTTCCCTCTCCGGTGTCGCCGAGAGCGATGATCCTGACGACATCATGGCGAGAGACGACGGCCCCGATGACCTCGGCGCGCCCCGCGCCCGAGCTCGCTCCGGGGTCCGCTGCGCTCCCGCCGCTCGGCCCGGCGCCGATGCTCGCGGCGCCCGTGCTGGTCGGCTCATGGCCTGTCCCCTCGTGCGCTCCGGCGCTCGGGATCGGCACGCTGTCCGCCACGCCGCAGCCCGCGCCGAACGCGACGGCCGGCGACGCGGAAAGCACGAGGGCAACAAGGGACTTCGTGGAGATCGCGAGAGGACGAGCTGCGCGGAGAGGCTTCATCTAGCGCTCATTGTAACCAACGCCGGTCTCCGATGATCACCCGCCCAAAGCTTTGTTCGTCCCGGCGCGCCAGCAGACCCGAGCACACCAGCTCTTCCACCCAGACCGGACACAGGCGTCAACACGGTATCCGCGCCGCGGCCCCGCCGGAGCCATCGCCACGACGTGCGCGCTGATCCCGATCCGCCCCCCCAGCATCACCATCCCCTTCCGACAGAACCCTCGGGGCCATCCAGAAGCCGGGGCGCGAGCACGCTCCCCTGGACCTCCCGCCGGCGCCCATGCCGTCGCCCGCCATCGGAGCGGCCCCCTTCAACGGCGCCCGTTTTTCTCTTGACGTCAGCGAGATCACAGCATATCGAAGTTGAACATCACTTTCAATATCAACAACGGAGCCAACGTGATCCGAGAGACGCCTCCTGCCCCGAGCCTGTACCGATGCGCAGCGCTCGCCGCTTTCCTCTGGTCCGACGCTCGCCAGGGAGAAGCCTCGTGAGCTCTCGCACACCGCTTTCCGTCGGCCGCCCGCTCCCGTCTGGGCCCTCGTGCCTGCCGGAGCCCGCGAGCGAGGAGGGCTGGCCTCCGCCGCCGCACGATCCTCGCGAGCGCGAGCTCGCGCTCGTCGTCGCGGGCTGGGAGGTACGCCTCTTCGGCGGACGGAAGTTCGACTACTTCGTCACGCACGGCTTCTGGCACCTGCAGCTCTGGCACCCCGAGGCGCGCGTCTCGATACTGACGCCCTCGCGGCTCACGCGCGGGCTCTACGAGGCGTATCCGATCGCGAACTGGAAGGCGCAGGCGCCCGACTACGACAAGCTCGCGACGCTCCTCGGCGGGCTGGTCGAGGCGAAGCTCCCGGAGCGGGTGGCGGTGCTCCGCCTCGAGCTCGCCCTCGTCGCCGAGGTCGTTCGAGGCCACGGCGGGGTGGCGTCGTGACGCCGTGTCTCCGGGGGGCGCCCGCGCTCGCGCGGCCTCGTGTCCGGCGATGCAAGGAGGGCTCATGAGCTCCATGACCGTCTCCAGGGACGCGGTGCTCTCGCTGGTCGGGCGCGCCGAGGCGCGGGTGCGCTTTCCGGATCTCGGCTTCGCCGATCCGTGGGCCGAGGCGATGCTGGCCACGCTCGACGTGGATCCGGCTGGCTTCGACGCCAGCGCGCTCCGGACCTCGGCGGCGCGCGCCATGATCATCGACGGGCTCGTCAGGCGCTATTTCGAGCGGAACCCGTTCGGCCTCGCCATCGCGCTCAACGCCGGGCTCTGCACGCGGTTCTCGCGCATCGACAACGGGACGCTCCGCTGGGTGGATCTCGATCCGCCCCACGTGGCGGAGTTCAAGTGCGCGCACCGCCTCTGCCACGCGTCCGAGCGCCACGCCCTCGCGAGGAGCTGTTCGATCGCGTGCACGGGCTGGATGGATTCCCTCCGCGGCGCGAGCGACGTGCCGACGCTCCTCATCGCCGAGGGCGCCCTGGCCGGGCAGCCTCGCGAGCTCGCCGACGCCTTCTTCACGCGAGCCTCCGCGCGCCTCCCGACAGGGACGGAGATCATCCTCGATCACGAGGTGTCCCCGCCCCTGCGAGCGTCGCTCCGGCAGCGCGCGTGCCTGGAGATCCCGGCCCTGGATGGCTCGGTCGCGCGCTACCCGCGGCTGCGGCCGGTCGGCGAGAGCGACGCTCTTCCGGCGCCAGAGCGAGCGCTGCGCGGCCTGCGTGGGATGCCTGGCCGGCACCGCGGCAGAGGTGCGCCGCCGGTCCTCCACCTCCGCTTCGAATGAGCCTCGCGGTTCGCGCAACGGCGTTGCCCCCGAGGAGCGATGTCCCTCCCCCGGGGCGCGGACCGAGAGGAGCCGCCGCGCGGAGATGCCCGCGCGCCGGATCAGTACACGCGAAACTGCCCGCTCAGCGTCAACAGCGAGAGCATGTGGAGCAACCTCGAGAAGTAGCGGGTCTCCCCGGTCGCCGGCGGCGTCGTCCACACCGCCTCGATGTAGGCGTCGCGATCGTCGTTCGTCGCGATCAGCCCGGTGACCCCGTTCATGAAGATGAGCGCCGACTCCGGCGTGGCGTTGAGCATCGCGCCGTCGATCTTGAAGACCGCGCCGTACTTGTCGATGCCCAGCTTCGAGAAGAACCCGAGCAGCCGGTCCGCCTCCTCCACTTGCCACGGGTCGACGCCGAACCAGACGTGGTCGAGCGCGAGGCTCAGCTGCGTGCGGTAGGCCTCGGAGCCGAAGTAGTCCCAGTTGAGCACCGGCGTGCCGTCGAAGTGGGCGCGCACAGGGATGAGCCCGGTGCTCGGGTGCGCGGCCTCCTGCCAGTGGGTGCGCGCGCTGGCGGCAGCCTCGGACCAGAAGGGGTCGCGCATGGCCTGCGCCCAGAGCTCGTAATAGGCGGGCATCTCGATGGAAGGACGGGTGACGTCCGCCGCCGAGACGTGCGGGTAGTCGTAGACGAGCTTCGTCGTCGAATCGAACGTGTTGGTCACCCCCGAGGCGACCCCCCCGTTCAGGGCCTCCTTGTGGCGCATCACCTCGAGCAGGCCGATCGCGTCCAGCCCATAGTCGATGGTCCCGGTGTCGCTCCCCCAGCGGCCGTGGGCGAAGAACAGCGCCATCGCGATCTGCTGGAGGCCAAAAGGATCGAAGCACGCCACCACCGTGCCCCCCGGGACGTCGCACCATGACATGAGATATCCCTGGCCGGGACCGGACTTGAGCTGGAGTGTGGACTTGGCGTATCTCCAGATCCGGTCGAACTCGTCTCGCTTGTCGAGCTCGACCGTGATGATCATCCCGAGGCCGATGCCCTCGGAGCGCACGTTATTGTGGTAGTCGTCCCAGATGTAGGCCTGTTCGGTGCCAGGCACCGGGTAGTAGACGGTCTCGTTGTCGCGATCGCCGTAGAAGAGCTGATCGAAGCTGTCCTCGATCTTGGCCGCGATCTCCTCGTCCGTCTTGCCGAGCACGTCGCGGAACGCGTTGGGGTACTCGGAGGGGCCCGTCAGCGGGCCGAGCTCATCGCTGCTCATCCGGTCGTAGCCGAGCGAATCCACCGTGGTCACACACCCAGGCAGCACACACACCGCCATCCAGGCACCGGCGACGCCGGAAGCTGCGCGGAACGAACGGAGGAGGGCAGGGCAACGCATGACCCAGAGTTTAGTTGTTTACATAGCGCCGTACCCGGGAAGCAAGCACGCTGTTCGGATGCCGGCGAAGAAACGCCGCGGCGCGCTGCGAGGCAGCGTCGGAGCGGCCGCTCTTCGCGAGCGCGTCGATCCGCAGGACCTCGGCCTCGAGGCTCAGCCGCCCGCGCGGATGCGCCCTGGAGTAGGCGTCCAGGAGCGAGAGCGCGCCTCGCGCGTTCCCGCTCGCGAGCATCGTGCGCGCCGCGTCCAGCGCGCCGAGCTCCGCCTCCAGGGCGGCGCCCGTACCGGACGGCTTCGGATCGAGCTTCGTGGCCGCAGCGCTGCTGCCACCCGCAGGCGCCGGTGCCATCGTCTCCTCCGCGAGAGCCTCCACCGGCGCTGGCTCCGAGGCAGGCGCCTGCACAGGCTGCACCGCCATCTGCGCGACCGGGTCGGCGAGCGCGGCGCCGAAGCGGTGCGCCGCGGTGACGTCCGGCGCGTCTTGCCCGCGCCAGGCGAGGTAGCCCGCGGGGATGCCGGCGAGCATGCCCACCGTCGAGAGCGCGACGAGGATCTTGGTCCAGCCGAGCTTCACGGCGAGCGACGAGGACGTAGCGGACACCCCTGCCGCGGAGAGCGCCGCAGGCGCCGCCACGCTGGCCGTCAGGGCGGCAGCGCCGGCGAGTCCCAGCGCGGCCAGCGTCTTCGCGCGCGTCTCCGGTGACGTGGGATACGACGCGCCTGCGTTCAGCAGCGCGCGTTCGAGCGGGTTGTCGCTCTCCTCCAGTAGGCGACGTGGTTCCATCATCGTCTCACCTCGCTCGTCGAAACGAGCTCCAGCGCGCGGACGCGCTCACGAAAATCGGCCCTGGCCCTTCGCAGCCGAGAGGCCACGGTGCCCTGCGGGATCCCCAGCACGCCGGCGATCTCCACCATGCTCATCTCCTCGAACTCGTACAGCACGAACACGGTCCGCAGATCGGACTCCATCTGGTCGAGGACCTGATCGAGCATCTGTCGCGCGTGTTTCTGGCTGGTGAGCTGCTCGGGTGTCGCAGCGTCCACAACCTCCGGCGGCTCGGCCGCGGGGAACTCTCGCCGGCGCGCGGCGCTGCGGCGCGCGTGGGCGGCTACGTGAAGCGCGGTCTGGAGAAGAAAGCTCTTCTCGGCGCCCGGCCGGACGTCGTCCAGCCGCTGCGCGGCGGCGATGAAGGTGCGCTGCACCGCATCGTCGATCTCGGCAGCAGGGGTCCCCGCGTTGCGGAGCACCCGCCCGATGAAGTCAAGATGAGCGTCCACCATCCGTCGCAGGCGCGCGTCCCGCTGCTTCACGTTGGCCGCCGATGGAGCCACGCTCGCCGGCTCGCTGTCAGGCAAAGCAGGCGATGTCATGACGTCGGCAACCATACTCACCGCGAGGCGAGGCATGAGACCAGTGAAGAATGGACTCTACCGGGAAGCAATGGGCGACAGCCAGAGCGGAACATTGTCCTCGGGTCGGGGAGGGCAGCGTGCCTGCGGCCCAGCTTCCGGATGCCGTCCATGGGTCATAATTCCCAGCGCGAGTCGGAGTGATCACAGAATCCTGGCTTAGAAGTTGTGCACGATTCCAACGCCAACGAGCGGCGAGATCACCGGAGTCTCGCCGACGGTTTCTGCAGACCACCCCATGGTGAACCGCCGGTGAACGAGCGGCACGAGGACGCCGGCCTCGAGCTCGAGGGTGGTGCCCCCGCCGAGGAGCGCAGCGGCGCGCGCGAAGCCTCCCGCGCTCCACCACGATCGCACGGCGGACTCCGGGTTCGAGATACCTCGTCCCGTCGCCGCGAGCCAGCCGCCGGCGGCGACGACGCACGGCTCTGCGCTGACGATAGGGCCGAGCTGCCAGCGCACCGGGCACGCGGAGAGGGCCGCGGCCGCCCACTGGATGAGGGCGTCGCCGCCCGACAGCAGGTCGTTCCGCGCGTACATCAGCGAGAGGCCGAACGAAGGGCTCAACGGGCCCTCGACGTGCGGGGTCACCCGGGCACCGAGGGCGGCGCCCAGGCTCGCATGAGGTGCGACGACCTGGGTCACCACCACGTGCGCGCCGAGCGCGAACTTGAGCGGAGGCGCCTCTCGCGGGGCGGGCGGCGGCGCAGGGGGGACAGCGGGCGGCGGCGCAGGGGGAGCGAGGGGCGCGGTCACCTCGACCACCTCGTCGAGCGCGATCGCCGCGGTGAGCGAGAGCGCCTGGACCACGACGTCGCACGACGTGGCATCGACGATCCGCGTGTCGGTCTCGCCGCCTGCGTGAACGACGCGCAGCTCGCCGTGGACCCCGGCCCCGCCGCGGCTCAGCCGGACGCGGACACCCCAGCCGTCCTCTCCGTCAGCCGCGAGGCGCACGCGGTCCGACCGGGCACGGAGGCCCTCGTAGAACTGGTCGGCGGTCGAGCAGTCCGCCGGGGCATCGAAGTCGATGCGAATGGGGATCGGCGCCGGCGCCGCGGTGGCCGAGGACCAGCCGAGGACGACGAGCTCGATGAGCGAGATGCCGTCACCGGAAGCCACGGGCCCGAAGGTGCCACGAACCGTTCGTGAACCGCCAGATGGTCATGCACCCAGCAGATGTGCAGCGTGCAAAAATCCAGGGGTGGGGGCGACGCAGCGCGGCGGCGGCGCGCACACACAGGCGCGGTGAGCTACCTCATCGCGCGAACGTGAGGTCGCGCTCACGCTCCTCGGAGGCGAGCGAGCACCTCGCGCAGCGATCCGAGCTCCGCGTCCGCGCCGGTGAAGTCCGACGGCGCCGTGAGCGGCGACGGGACGACCCAGCACGTCAGGCCCGCGGCCTTGGCCGACCGGAGCCCGCGCTCGGAGTCCTCGATCACGAGGACATCGCGCGCCGCGAGCCCCAGCCGCTCGCAGGCGATCCGGTACGGCTCGGGATCCGGCTTGGCGCGCGCGTACTGATCCCGCGTGAGCGCGAACTCGAACCACCGCAGGAGGCCCGTCGCCGCGTGCGCTCGGTGGAACGGCTCGGGCTTGCTGCTCGTGACGATCGCCATGCGAAAGCGCGCGGCGAGCTCCGTGACGACCTCTCGCACGCCCGGCAACAGCGTGTCTCCGCCCGCGACGAGCTCGAGGTACCGGCGATCCCGCTCGTCGGCCAGCCGCCGCACGCCCGCCTCGTCGACCCCGCGAGCGCTGGCGAGGTGCCAGGCGCCGCGCGCCTCGACGAGGAACAGCTGGCGATAGTCGTCGATGGTGAGATCGACGCCGGCCGACGCAATCGTCTCGCGCGTTGCCTGGAAGTAAAGCCCTTCGGTGTCGACGAGGACTCCATCGTTGTCCCAGAGGATGGCCTTGAACACGCGGCGCCTTCGTAGCGCCGCCCCTCGATGCCGGCAAGCGAGCCCGGCGGCAGCGGGCGCCACGCTCGGCCTCTCATCGGAAGGACGCGCGCACGCGAGCGCCAGGCCGGCGCCACGCTCGGCCTCTCATCGGAAGGACGCGCGCACGCGAGCGCCAGGCCGGCGCGATTCACGTCGTGGACGCCCGCAGCGGCCACCCATCCGCCGGAACCAGCAAGGGTCCCAGCCGAACGCGTCGACGGTTTCCCCGCCGCCCTGCCTGTCGGTGGGAGAGGCAACCCAGAGGCGACCGAGAGACAAACCGACGAGGCGGCGAGACGAGACCAGACGAGACGCGGAGAAGCCGAGACATAAGCGCTCGCGAAGTACAAAGTTCGTGACTGCGCCACGAGAGATGGTGCTAGCCTCGGTCAAGGCGGATAACACCAACACATCCACCGAGGCGGTGCTCCCATGGGTGACAAATCTCCGAAGGCCAAAGAGCGACAGAAGAAGCAGGACACGGCGGATAAGAACCAGAAGAAGGCAGCCGCGACCGCCAAGGCGTCGCCTGCTCCGGCCGCGCCCGCCAAGAAGGGCAAGTAGCCGGACCGAGCGGGGTCGCGCTCGGCGCGGTTCACTCCCCGCTTCGACAAAGGTCCCCGCTCGCCTCTCCCGTGGCTCGGCGCGCGCGTCGCTCGGCGCCGGGCCACGGACGAGCCTGATTTCTTCCACCGCAGCATCTTCCTGGCGCGGCGGCCTCGCGCTAGAGAAGGCCGAGCCGTGCGACCCACCCCGCTCCAAGCCGTCGCGCCGCCGCTCGCCGCGCTCGTGATCCTTCTGGCGCTCTGGGAGGCGCTCGCCCGAGCGCTCAGCGTCCCTGCCTACCTCCTGCCGCCCCCCTCGGACGTGGCGCGGGCGGGCGCGGTGAACGCCGCCACCCTGCTCGCCGGCACCGTCACGACGGCGAAGGCCGCGCTCGCGGGCTTCTTCCTCAGCGCCGCGGTCGGCGTGCTCGCCGCCATCACGCTCGCCTCGTCGCGCCCGCTCGAGAGGGCGCTCTATCCCTATACCGTCTTCCTGCAGACCGTCCCGATCGTCGCCATTGCCCCGCTGCTCGTGCTCTGGTGCGGCCCCGGCCTGCGCGCGGTCGCGGTCTCGGCGTTCATCGTCTCCGTGTTCCCGGTCATCGCGAACACGCTCGCGGGCCTGCGCTCCGTCGAGCCCGCGCTGCGGGATCTCTTCCGGCTCTACGGGGCGGGCCGCTTCGCCACGCTCCGCAAGCTCGAGCTGCCCTCGGCGCTCCCCCACCTCGTGACGGGGCTCCGGATCGCGGCGGGCCTCGCCGTCATCGGCGCGATCGTCGGGGAGTTCGTCGCCGGCTTCTCGGAGGACGCCGCCGGCCTCGGCATCCTGGTCCTCTCCGCCTACCGCCAGCTGCGCACGGATCTGCTCTTCGCCGCCGTGCTGCTCGCCTCCGGGCTCGGCCTCGCGCTGTTCGGCGCCGTCGACCTCGCCGGCAGGCGGCTCTTGCGGCGCTGGCATCCTTCGGAGATCAATCGCTGATGCACTTCCCCGACAGCCGCCGGTTGTTCCTGCGACGCCTCGCCTCCCTCGCCGCCGTCCCCCTCCTCGCCCCCGCGTGCTCGCGCTCGCAGTCGCCGGAAGGCGACGGGCGCGCCTCGTCCGCGTCCCCGCAAGGAAGCGCGCCGGCCGCGCCTTCGCAGAGCGCGCCGGCCGCGCCCGCCGCGGTTGCCCCCGATGCGCCGGCCGCGAAGGTGAAGCTCGCCCTCAACTGGGTCCCGGAGCCCGAGTTCGGCGGGTTCTACGCCGCGCGCGAGTCGGGCGCGTTCGCCAAGGAGGGGCTCGATGTCGAGATCCTCGGCGGCGGCGCCGGCGTGCCGGTCGTCCAGATGGTGGCCGGCGGGCAGGTGGATTTCGGCATCTCCGGCGCCGACGAGGTGCTCACCGCCCGCGCCCGCGGCGCGGACGTGCTCCCCCTCTTCGCCGTGTTCCAGACCTCGCCGCAGGCCATCATGACCCACGAGAGCCGCGGCGCGAAGAGCATCGCCGACATCCTCAAGTCGGGCACGCTCGCGATCGAGCCGGGGCTGCCTTACGCCGCGTACCTCAAGAAGAAGTACGGGTTCAACAAGGTGAAGGTCGTGCCGTACGACGGCGGCGTCGCCCGCTTCGTCGCCGACAAGGACTTCTCCCAGCAGTGCTTCATCACCGCCGAGCCGATCGCGGCCAAGCGCAAGGGGAGCGATCCCGCCGCGTTCCTGGTGGCCAGCGAGGGGTTCAACCCGTACGTCGTGGTCGTGATCACGCGCGCAGCCCTCTGGAAGGAGAACCCGGAGCGCGTCCGCGCGTTCGTCCGCGCGACGCGCGAGGGCTGGCGCACATACCTCCAAGATCCGACGCGGTCCAACGAGATCATGGCCAAGCTCAACACCTCGATGGACGCGGAGACCTTCGTCGCCGCGGCCGAGGCGCAGCGGCCGCTGATCGAGACCACCGAGACCAAGGAGAAGGGCCTCGGCGTGATGACCAGCGAGCGCTGGGAGACGCTCGCGAAGCAGCTCGTGGACCTCGGCGTGCTCGAGAAGGCGCCGCCGATCGACGAGGTGCTCGTCGCGACGCGCTGAGCGGCGCGACGGGCGCGCGGCGCGACAGGCGCGGCGCGCGGCGAGAGATCTCTGCGCGCGACTTCGTCTAGAATGTCGCACGCCGCGCCTCGTGGCGCAGCCGCGCCTCAACGCAAGGGAAGAACGCCCTCCATGGCTTCCACGCATCGACCTCGGGCCAGCCGGCTCCCGTTCGCCTCGCTGCCCCTCGCGGCGGCGTACATGCCTGCCGCCGTCGCCATCGCCCTTGCCGCGTGCGGCGACGAGTTCACGGCGCGCCCGCCCGACGCGTCGACGAGCTCGAGCACCGGCGGCGGGAGCGGCGGGAGCGGCGGGAGCGGCGGTGGGTGTCCTGGAGGCGGCATGGTCTGCGGTGACGCATGCGTCGACCCGATGACGGACGCGCAGCACTGCGGCGCGTGCGACGTCGCCTGCCCGACCTTCGGCGGCGAGCCGACCTGCCAGGACGGGGTCTGCCAGTCGCCAGCGTGCGAGGAGAACCGCGGCAACTGCGACAAGGACCCCGAGAACGCCTGCGAGGTGGACCTCCTCACGAGCACCGCGCACTGCGGCAGGTGCGACAAGCCCTGCGGCGGCCAGTGCGTACGGGGCGCCTGCATCGTGCCCACGCACATCGCGGCCGGCACGGATTACACGTGCGCGGTGCTCAGCGACAGCTCGGTCTGGTGCTGGGGCAGGAACACCTGGGGCAACCTCGGCGACGGGACGCTGCAGCAGGATCGACCGATCCCGAGGCCGGTCATGGGCCTCAGCGGCGCCGCCAGGGTCGCGGCGAGCATCTCGTCGGGGCGCGCGCACACCTGCGCGGTGCTCACCGACGGCGCGGTGGCGTGCTGGGGCGCGGGCAACAGCGGACAGCTCGGCGACGGCGAGGCGACGAACTCCCCTTCCCCCGTGCGCGCCAAGGAGCTCGCGGGCGCGATCCAGGTCGCCGTCGGCGGGACCCATACCTGCGCGGTGACGGCGTCGCACGAGCTCTATTGCTGGGGCGAGGGCAGCTCCGGCCAGCTGGGCTACGGCGACGAGGTCGATCGGGTCGAGCCCACCGTGATGCTGGACGGCGTGGACTCCGTGAGCGCCGGCCTCTCGCACACCTGCGCGGGCATGATCGAGCGGATGGGCGAGCGCACGATGAACTGCTGGGGCCACAACGAGAGCGGCCAGCTCGGCCTCGGCAACTTCAACCAGCAGAGCACCCCGCAGCCCGTCGCGGGCCTCACCAGCGTCGCGCTCACGGCCGCGGGCGCCTTGCACACATGCGCCGCGCCGGCGCGCGGCGTGGCCTCCTGCTGGGGCAAGGGAGAGCAGTTCCGCCTCGGGACTGGCGTCGTGAACCCTGAGGCGAATCCCCGGAAGATCTCGGACCTCGTGGACGTGACCCGGATCTCGCTCGGCGCGAGGCACTCCGGCGCGGTGCTGGCGGGCGGCGAGGTGCTCATGTGGGGCGACAACGCGAAGGGGCAGCTCGGCAACGGCACGCAGGATCCGGGGCTCCTTCCGGAGCCGCTCGCGCTGACCGACGTGGTCGAGCTGGCCCTCGGCGATGACCACAGCTGCGCGCTCAAGCGCACGGGCGAGATGCTCTGCTGGGGTGACAACAGGAACGGCGAGCTGGGCGACGGGACCGTCGAGCCCCGGCTCGTGCCGACGCGCGTCGCCTGGCCGACGCAGCCTTAGCGCGACACCTCGACCGCGGGGACCGCCGCGCGCCAGATGCTGCGCAGCCCGCCGAGCCGTCGAGTCGACGGCGACGCCCTCGTGCCGCCGTCTCGCGGACCAACCGACGCGCGCGTTCCCGTCGGCGCATGCGCAGCGGGCCGGCAGGGCATCACCAGACGCGCATCAATGGCCTTCGGGAACATTCGGCAGCATTCACCAACACGCCACCAGGACGCGTTCTCCGCCTGTTGCACACATCTGTCACCACGTGCACTACGTGCACCACGTGACTGACGTGACCGCGCCGTGCAGTCAGGGCGCAAGCGCGTAACTACGCGGACACACATGTGAAACAGGACGCAGGCGACGCGGCGCCGGTCAGCCGGTCTGCGGCCTCCTTGATATTTCATGATCCGAAGAATTTCGACTCGACAGCCAATCAGCTCAACCGCATATACTCCAGCTATCATGGCCGCATCGTCAGCCTGACGAAGCCAGGCAATTTGCACTTTGGCTTCTCGACGCGGCCTATTTCGACAACTCCGGTCCCGCAACCATGGACCCATGGAGGGCATATGCCGCATTCCGTCACGTCAAAATCATCGCACTCCAACGGAAAATGGTTGGCCTGCGGCGCGCTGGCGCTCCTCTCCGCGGTGTCGCCGCTGATCCCGGGTCCGGCGCTGGCGCAGGGGGGATGCTACGGCGAGATCAAGACGTTCGCGACGGTTCCGGCGGCTCCGGGGTTCCCCGAAGGCATCGCGGTCCATGGGAATCGGGTCTACGTGTCCGGCCCAGCGACGTTCGGCACCGCAGGTCAAGGCCCGTCGACCATCGACGTATTCGACAGGGACAGCAAAGTCCACAAGAACACGATCCAGGTGGCGGGCGAGGCGCTCGCCGCCGAGCATGCGCTGAGCTGCATCGCCGTCGACGAGGACGGCCGCGTCTACGCGCTCAGCACGCAGCTCGGCCTTCTGCGCTTCACGAAGACTGGACATGGATATGTCCAGGAGAGCTACGGCGATCCGCTGCCGGATCTACCGGCGTGCGTGATGGCCGCGCCGGGAGAGGCGTGCTCGCCGACGCCCTTCCCGACGCCGCCGATACCGAACGATATCGCCTTCGACGAGGAGGGTTACGCGTATGTGACCGACTCGCTGCAGGCGACGATCTTCCGCTACCCACCCGGGGGCGGCGCGCCGGAGATCTGGTTCCAGAGCACCGCCCTCGTCGGCAGCGGCGACCTGCCGATCGGCGTGAACGGGATCCGGCTCGATCCGGAGCGGGAGCACGTCTATTTCTCGGTGACGTTCTCCCCGTCGGACACGAGCCTGGGGTCCATCTACCGGCTCCCCCTCGTCGAAGCCCCCGAAGAGGCCGATCTGGAGCTGGTCCACGACTACGATGCTGGCGAGGCGCCCGACGGGTTCGCGTTCGGCAAGTCGGGGAAGCTCTATGTCACGCTCGCGGCGGCCAACGCAATCTCGGTGCTCGACGAGGACGGGGTCGAGGAATCGCGCATCGAGAGCGCACCAGGGGAGGAGATTCCCCTCGACGCCCCCGCCAACGTGGCCTTCAACGACCCGGCGCAGACGCTGCTCATCGTGAATCACGCGAGCTTCACCAGGAACCCCGCGCACTTCGGGGTGCTGAGGGTCTGGGTCGGCGACAAGGCCGATCCGCTCGAGAAGCCGTCGCTCCCTTGAGACGAGACCAGGGTTCCGGCCGGCGCCCTCGCCTCAGGCGAGGCCCCCGCGCCGGCGCACGATCCAGTGCGCGCCGAGCGCCGCGGCCGCCGCCAGCGTCCAGGCCCAGGGGGGCAGGAGCGGCGCGACGTGGCGCTCGGCCGCCACCTGCGTCGCCGCCGGCAGCGACAGCGAGCCGGCGCCCGACGGGAGCACCGACGCGCCGCCGGTCGCGCGGGCGATCTCCTCCAGGCGGGCGACGTCGGGGCGGGGATCGGCCCACTCGTCGCCGCCGCGCTCGCACGCGAAGTCGCGCCGCGTCGTCGCCCGCTTCTGGTCACCTCCGTCGCCAGCGGCGCCTTCCGGGACGATCTCCACCGTGGCCGAATAACCCCCGGACTCGAGGCGACCGGCGGCGAGCTCGACCGGCTCGCCGCCCTCGCCGATCGGCGCGGTCAACGTCTTCACGACCGCGCCGCTGCCGAGGCGCGCGATGGTCACCCTGGCCTCGCCGCGCTGCCCGGCGAGGGGGCGCAGCACGAGCGCCGTCTCCTCGCCCGCGAGGCATCCGCCGCGCGGCTCGATCGCGGCAGGCTCGAAGCGCGGATCGCGCATGAGCCAGCCGAGAAGGGCGTCCCAGAACGCGCCGTGCGCGCGGCCCGCGGAGCTCGAGGCGAACGCGCTGAAGAGCAGGCGGTGGCTGCCGTCGAGCGTCAGCGCGATCGTCCGGCCGCTCTCGTGCTCGCCCAGCGAGAGCACCGGCATCGGCGCGCCCGAGGCCGTCGTGCGGGTCGGGTGCGTCATGAGCACCGTCGCCCCGGGGAGCGGATCGCCGACGACGTTGGTCCCCGGCATCTCCGGCATCTCGTCGCCGATCAGCGCGAGCAGCGGCGCGAGCACCGGCGCCGCGCGGCCCGCGGCGGTGATGCGCGGCACGAAGGCGCCGAGATCCACCTTGGGCGCGCGGCCGATGTCGAGATCCACCGGCAGGACGCGGGCGAGCCGCGTGCGCGCATAGTTGCCCGACACGAAGGCGTTCGGGCCGCCCACCATGATGAGCCCGCCGCCCTTGTCGACATACTGGGCCAGCGCCGGGAGGTGCTTGGTCAGGCCGTACGGCGCGGCGTCGAAGTCCTGCAGGACGACCGCATCGAAGCTCGAGAGGTGGACGCTGAAGAGCTCGTCGACCGGGAACGGGATCAGCGCGAGCTCGTCCGACGACGCGTTCACCTCGTCGCCGGGCGTGCGCAGGATGAAGAAGGCCACGACGTCGACCGAGGCGTCGGCCTTGAGCCACATCCGGAGCGCGCGCACGTCGTACGTCGGCCGGCCCGCCACGTGGAGCACCCGGATGCGGTCGCGCGCGACGTCGAGCGTGATGTACCGGACGTCGTTCTCGGGGAGCTCGTCGCCGTCCGGCGCCTTGATCGACACCTCCAGGATGCGGGTGCCGGCGCGGTCGAGCGTCACGCCGAGCTCGACCGTGCCGACGCCGCCCTCGACGTGCGCCGTGCCCGTGGCGAGCGTCGTGGGCGCGCCCTGCTCGCGCAGCTCGCGGGCCACGACAGGGACGGCGTCGCACGCGAGGCCGCCGCTGCAGCCGATGTCGATGCGGAGCGAGAGCGGCTGGTGGGCGACCGCGGCGCCGGAGGTCCGGACCGCGCGGACGCCGGCGTCGCGCACGGACTCGGTCGCCACCGCGACCGTGTGCACCGGGACGTCGAGCCCCTCCAGCGCGGCCCGCGTCGCCGCGGCCGTGTCGTCGGGGCCCGGGCGGTCGAGCCGGCCATCGGAGACGACGACGAACGCCGACGGCCGCTCGTCGGCGGCGCGGGCGAGCGCCTCGAGCGCGGCGCTGAGGTCCGAGCGGCGCTGCGGTCGGCCTCGCGCGGGCGACGCGGGCGCCGCGGCCGACCCGGGGGCGGCGGCCGGCGCCCCCGCGCCCGCGTCCCTGTCGGCCGCCGGCGCGGCGCCAGCGCTCCCGCCCGGCGCCGGCGCGGCGCCAGCGCCTTCGCCTGCCTGCCCGTCGGCCGGCAGCGGCGCCCCTTCGCCGAACACGTAGCGGGAGAGCCGGACGTCGGCGCGCTTCCCGAGCTCCTCGAGCGCGCGCTCGGCGCTGTCGCGGCGGGTCCCCGCGACGCCCGGCAGATCCATGGATCGGGAGCCGTCGACCAGCACCACGACCTTGGGGCCGACGAGGCTCCCGCGCGACGTGACCGCGACCGGGCGGAGGATGGCGGCGAGCAGGCCGAGCACGGCGAGCGCGCCCGTGAGCGCCGTGCCGAGCGCCGCGCGCGCGGGCGCGGCGCCCACCGCCCCGGCGGCGCGTCCGCGCGCGCGGACGAGCTCGAGCACGAGCAGGCCGAAGCTCAGGGCCGCGACGACGCAGGCGACGGCGACGACCGGCGACGAGAGGTCGCCCGAGGGCACGAAGCTCCGGGTCACGGCCGCTCCGGGAGCGAGAGAAGCGCGGGAAGCGCGCGAGAAGAGGGAGTCCCGCTCGCAGCGCCGGCGTGGGAGAGCGACAGCGCGGGCAGCGAGTCGAGGGCGCGTGGCACGCGCGGAGCCTAGTACATCGGGGCGGAGTGTCCCAGCCCGGCGCCGTTGCTGCGACCTCTCGGGCGACCTCGAACAACGGTGAGCCACCTTGAAACGCCGGGTACGCCGCGCGTAGGCTCGAACCCTCGTGACGATGCGCGAAGAGCTGGACGAGGCCGGGCGGCTCAGGGCAGAGAACACGGCGCTGCGCGCGCGCGTCGAGGCGCTGGAGAAGGCGCTGGCGGAGCGCTCCAACGGTCACGCACAGAGCGCAGCCGCGCCGGAAGGCACGGCAGACGTGGAGGCCCTCGACGCGCTCGAGGGGCTGCCCACGGCGGTGCCGGCGGTGATCCAGTGGCGCCTGGACGGCGCGGTGACGTACTGGAACGACAGCGCCGAGCGCCTCTTCGGCTGGAGCGCGAGCGAGGCCGTCGGCCGCCGGCTGGCCGACCTCGTGGGCGCCGTCCCCGTGTCCGCCGCCGCGGCGCGGGCGTTCGACTTCGCCCGGGAGGAGAGCCGCTTCGCCGCGACCTCGAGCGAGTGCAGGACGAAGGGAGGTCACGCGTTCCTCTGCCGGTGGACCTACGCCGTGCTGCGCGACGGCCGAGGCGACGCGCACGAGATCGCGGCGCTCGTCGATGACACCAGCGACCGGCAGCGGAGGGAGAAGACGGTGCAGGGGCGATACCAGCTGCTCCTGCAGCTGGTGGACAACGCGCGCAGCTCCATCTTCGTCAAGGACACCGCGGGGCGCTACGTCCTGGCCAACCGCATCCATGCGCAGATGATGCAGAGGCACGTCCTCGAGCTCATCGGCCGGGATGAGTTCGAGCTGGGCGCCCTGGACCCCGCGGCCACCGCGGCGATCGTGGCGAAGGAGCGAGAGGTGCTCACCGGCGGGCAGGTCATGCAGTTCGAGGAGGTGGTGCCGATAGGCGGCGTTCAACACCATTTCTTCACTGTCAAATTCCCGATCCACGACGAGCGCGGGACGCCGATAGGCATGGGCGGCGTCGTGACCGAGATCACGTCGCTGAAGCGCGCGGAGGCGGAGCGGGCCGCGCTGCAGGAGGAGATCATCTTCGCGCAGCAGGCCGCCCTCCGGGAGCTGTCCACGCCGCTCATCCCGCTCGCCGACCGGGTGGTCGCGATGCCGCTCGTCGGGACGATCGACAGCGGGCGCGCGGAGCAGATCATGGAGACGTTGCTCTCCGGCATCAGCAGCCAGGGCGCCCACACGGCGATCCTGGACATCACGGGCGTGCGCGCCGTCGACACGCACGTCGCGGACGCGCTGACGCGCACCGCGCGCGCCGCCCAGCTGCTCGGCACCCGCGTGGTGCTCACAGGCGTCCGCCCGGAGGTGGCGCAGACGCTCGTCACGCTCGGCGTGGATCTCTCCGGGATCACGACGCTGAGCACGCTGCAAAGCGGCATCGCGCACGCCCTCCGCCACGCCAGACGGTAGCGGCGAGCCGTCGCTCGGCTCGCCCGCGACCACTCCGCGTTGTGGTCCCATCGCGACCCCGCTCGCCCGCGACCACTCCGCGTTGTGGTCCCATCGCGACCCCGCTCGCCCGCGACCACTTCACGTTGTGGTCCCATCGCGACGACATCTACCGTGACATGTCACGGCTCGGCCGAGCCGACAGGTAACCGCAAAAATTCCATCATTGTGGTCTCTGCGCGAGGTGGAGCGGCGCTCGCGCCCGGCAATGTTGCGCGAAAGTCGAGGAGCACCTACTGGCACGTGCCTTGCCAATCGGCGATACGTTCGAGGCAGACAGGGCAGGCGCAGAGCTTCTCACGCCGTTCGACTCCTCTCGTGAAGAGGCGGAACGACCGAGCGCGCCGGGGCACGTCGACGCTGGCCCCGAAATCCTCGCATGCAGGATGGCGGCCGCATGACGTGTCCGCCGCACTCACGCCATCGTTCTGGCGCAGCGTGCGCCAGAGGAGAAAACCATGTTCAACAAGATGCAAATCCTCGTGTCCACCATGATTCTAGGTGGTGCCGTCGCGACGTTCGCGGTCGACAGCGCCGCAGGCGAGGTCCACATGATGCCGATGACGGCTCGGCCCCGCAGCGGGAACGATGCCTGCTGGGAGGACAACGGCGCGCAGCTCAAGAACATCTGCGCCACGACCAAGATGGTCACCTTCATGTCGGACATCGCGGTGAGCTCCAGCTCCGTGGTGCATGCATGGGTGTACTCCAGCAGCAGCAATACGTCCCTCGAGTGTCAGGCCGTGACCATGGACGCGGAGCTGACGAGCTGGTCGGTCGGCTTCAAGGAGAACTGGGGGACCTCTCTCCCTAGCGGCCCGGCGAGCAACGTGCCCCTGAACGGGACCAACGCCGTCACGTTGCACAACGGTGATTCCTACTCCATCGATTGCTGGGTTCCGGCCGGCAGCAAGCTCGGGAGCGCGCACATCGCCTTCTGACCGCGCGCTACCGAGCGGGATAGCTGATGCCTCGATGCGACGACCGATCGAGGCGCGCCCGCCGTCCTGCTCGCGGTGGTGAGCTTGCGGGGCCGAGGGAGCCATGGATCGGCTGCGCGGCCTCCGTCGCCGCGGCGCCCTCGATGGCGCTGCGGCGACGTTCTCTGCAGATGGGATCCTGCGCGCCGTGATCTGGTGAGATTGGCAAAAGCGGACAGGGGATACACGTGAAATACCTCAGCCCATTTCTAGCATTGGTTGTTATCGCGCTCGTCGCGCTCGTGGTTTACGAGCGCAGGAGTGCATCCCAGGAGGTCGGAGACCTGCGCAAGGAGCTGAGCTCACAGGTAGCCACGTTGAAGGCGGAGCAGGGGCGAAGGACGAGCCAGGTCGTTCGACCCATGCTGGCGCGCGTGGAGGAGAGGGCCCGTCCAGCGGAGGAGCAGGACACGCCTCCCCAGGAAGACGAGCCGCAGCCCGCCCCGAGCGCCGCCCCGGCCGAGCCGTCCACGCCGGAGGAGAGGGCCGCGAAGCACGACCTCGTGTTCCAGGCCGAGCAGGTCGATCACGCATGGGCGCGAGAGGCGAGCCATAAGCTGCGCGACGGGATCGAGAGCGTCCTCCCCGCGGGCGCCCTGAGATCGGTCGAGTGCAAGAACACGCTCTGCAAAGCGGAGCTCGTCTGCGCCGACAGGGACGAGGTCGCGACGTTCTTCGAGCAAGGGTTCCGCCGCCAGGACCGGTTCTGGCAAGGCGCAGCCACCGTGCTGAAGACGGGTGAGACCCCCGACGGGAAATGGACCATGGCGGCGTTCTTCGCGCGCGACGGGTCGATGCTTCCGAGCGATTAAGCAGCGCCTCCCCGACGCGGCGCACCTCGCCCGGCTGCCACATCTTTCCTGACGCAGAGGGGCACAGGGCGTCGGCACGTCGACCAGGCGAGCCGTGCGCCGGCCGTCCTTGCAGAGGCAGCCGCCGCCGCAATCCATCGTCCCTCCCCGGCGCTCCAGCGTGCACATCAGCCGCTCATCGCACACGGGCGCCCTGCCCTTCGCGATGCAGACGGCCGCGTGGCATTCGCAAACGGGCACACAGTCCGCGGTAGTGGTCGCGTTTCAGGCAAACGTGACCACTACCGACCCGTCTCGCCCGCGACCACATCACGTTGTGGTCGGGGTCGATGCATCCCATGGAATAAACACAACTTTCGCGGGCGACGTAACCCAAGCCACAACAGACTCGGCTCACGCCGGACCTCCGCCCCTCGCCGCTCAGCCCTCCTGCGTGAGGTACCGGAGGAGCGCGGCCTCATCGCTCGTGATCAGCCGCTCGATGCCGTCATCCCTCGCGAAGCGCTGGATCTGGAGCGCGCCGACGACGCTCTGCACGAGCACGCCGACCCGCCGGAAGCCCCGCAGCCAGTGCGGTCGGAAGCGCTTCATCGTCGCCTCGAACGACGGATCGTTCCTGCCGGGGACGGCGCGGACGTCGACGAAGAGGGCGTGATGGGAGCGGCCCAGCCGGTCGAGGACGCGGATGAGCTCTCCCATCACGGCCTCGATCTCCTCCAGCGACACGAACGGCCTGGAGCTGCGGACGGTCCAGACGACGTGCAGGGACGCGTCGAACAGCACGGTGAAGTGGTCGTCCTGCCAGACCAGCTTCGGCGCAGCGGCGAGGCGACCCGATGTCATCGCGCCTCACGGCCGCGCAGGCGCGGAGCGGGGTCGGTTGTCGTCGATGGCGCGGCGGCGCATCAGGAACGGCGCGTGCACCTGGTCGTCCTTGTAGTTCGAGCAGAGCACGTACATCGCGATGTTCACGGCCAGGCGGAACGCGCGCTCCCGCTGCGCCTCGCCCCCGGGCGTGACCTCGACGCTCGGCCCCCCGCCCTCCGAGCGCGCCAGGGCGCCGGCGAGGTCGTGGTCGGAGAAGATCACCTGCGGCATGCCGCCGCGCACGATCGCGGAGAGCTTCGGCGGGCCCTCGACGCGGCCGACGGCGCGCGGGAGGAGATAGAAGGAGCGGAAGACGACGTTCTCCGTGCCGATCGGGATGGGAGAGCCCTCGGGCAGGACGCGGGCGAGCTCGCGCCGCGCGGCGCGGCCGAACGCGCCGCTGCCCGGGGCGAAGTCGTCGACGAGGAGCACGCCGCCGAGCGCGAGGAAGCGGCGCAGGCCGAAGACCTCGCGCTCGGTGAGCGGCGGGAGATCGCCCTCGCCGCCCCAGAGCGCGAACGGCTCGGCGAGCAGCGCCGGGTCGTCGGCGCGGACCGTGGTCGGGTTGCGGCGCGCCGGCGCGCTCGTCCGCCGCTCCAGCTCGAACGACCAGCGCGCGGGGGCGGTGGCGCGCACCCCCTCCCATCGCGCGTCGCCCGTCAGCAGCGGCCGCGGGTTCCACGCCCCCTCCTCGCCGAAGGCGCGCACGGGGCGCGGCACCGCAAGGAGGAGCAGCGCGGAGACGAGCACCAGCGCCGCGGCCGCGAGGCGCCGCGGCCGGGCCGAGGCGGCGGGGCGCGAGGGCGGCAGCGCCACCTCACCGCCCCGGCCGCGCGGCCGGCGAGCGCCGAGCCGGCCGAGCCATCGTCTCAATCGAAGTCCTCGACCCGCCATACGCCCGCCTCGCGCCGGAGCTTCACCTCGTGCCCACCCGGGATCTGCACCGTCGCGGAGTCGCCGGCAATCCGGACCTCGAGCCCCTCGGGCTGAGCGAGCCCCTCGACGAGCGAGCGGAGGTCGCTCTCGATGGCGGCGCGCGTGGCCGGCGTGAGGACGCGCAGCAGGCCGGCGTAGCTGCGGCGCGCGAGGACGCGGCGGAGCTGCTCGAGGGCCTGCTCGGGGGTGCGGCCGCCCGCAGGCAGCGCGTCGGCGGCCGAGATCCGGAAGGCGCGCTCGCGCTCGTCGAGCTCGAGGGTCGCGATCTCGCCGTCCGGGTAGCGGACGCGGGCGCGGGTCTTGACCACGACCCCGGGCGCCGTGACGCTGCGCGCCTGCTCCGCGAGCTCGGCGCGCGCCTCGGCGACGCGCCGCCGCACCTCGTCGCGCGACATCGCGGTGCGGCTCTTGTCGCTCAGCATGCCGTAGATGGCGTCGGCGTCGCCGCGCGCCGCCGCGTCGGCGTAGACCTGCACCGCCTCCTTGGGATCGGGGAGCGAGGACGACGCGCAGGCGAGGCCGGACAGCGGCAAGAGCGACAGGAGCGGCAGCGGCAGCCGCGGAGATCGGGGCAATCGCGGCAAGAAAAGCGCGAGCAGCGAGGTGAGGGCGCGCGGCACGGGACGAGCCTAGTACATCGGCGGCGGCGCGTCCCAGCGCCATGGACGAGCGCGGCGGCCGCCGTGAAGCGCCCGGCCGTGGTAAGCCGGCTCCTCCCGCGCCTCGCCTTCCCGCTCCACGACCCGAACGAAGCCGCCGCCGCATGACCGACGTTGTTGGAAAGCTCTGGGGGTTGTGCCACACGCTCCGCCACGACGGCATCGACCACGGGGACTACATCGAGCAGATCACCTACCTGCTCTTCCTGAAGATGGCCGCCGAGCGAGGCATCGATCTCTCGCGCGTCGAGCACAGGACGCCCCGCGGCGAGGTCGACGCGACAGACTGCTCCTGGCCCGCGCTGCGCGCGCGCAGCGGTCAAGCGCTGCTCGACCGCTACGCCGACGTCCTCCGATCCCTCGACGGAGCCCCCGGCGTCCTCGGGGAGATCTACGCGGGCTCGCAGCCGCGCTTCAAGAGCCCCGCGAGCCTCGGGAAGCTCGTCGACCTCATCGACGAGATCGAGTGGACGCGCCTCGGCGTGGACATCCAGGCCGCGGCGTACGAGGGCCTCCTGGAGAAGGCCGCCGCCGAGGGCAAGAAGGGCGCGGGGCAGTACTTCACGCCCCGCGCCCTGATCCAGTCGATCGTGCGGTGCATCAGGCCCGATCCGCAGGGGAAGCCGGGCTTCGCCCTGTGCGACCCGGCGTGCGGCACCGGGGGTTTCCTTGTCGCCGCCTGGGAGTGGATCGAGGCCGAGGCGCGGGGGGCGCTCGACCGGGAGGCGGCGCGCCGGATCAAGGCCGGGGCGTTCTTCGGCCAGGAGCTCGTCGCGCGCCCCCGCCGGCTCGCCCTGATGAACCTGTACCTCCACGGGATCGAGCCGAGGATCACCCTCGGCGACTCGCTCGACGCCCCGCCGCCGGACGATCGGTTCGACGTGATCCTGACGAACCCGCCGTTCGGCACGAAGGGGGCCTACGAGACGCCGCGCCGCGAGGATTTCGCGATCGCGACCGCGAACAAGCAGCTCAACTTCATCCAGCACGTGCTGACGATCCTGAGGCCCGGCGGCCGGGCGGCGATGGTCCTGCCGGACCATTGCCTGTTCGCCGACCAGGCAGGCGCGGTGCTGGAGATCCTCGCCAGGGGCTGCGACCTGCACACGGTGCTCCGCCTGCCGCACGGGACCTTCACGCCGTACAGCGCCGGGGTGAAGGCCAACGTCGTCTTCTTCACGAAGGGCCGCGCGACGGAGAGGGTCTGGATCTACGACGCCCGGACGGGCGTCCCGTCGATCACCAAGAAGGGCCGGCCGCTCTCCCCGGCGCACTTCGCGGAGTTCGAGCGGTGCTACGGCGGCGACCCCGACGGGCGCGGCGTGCGGGAGGCGGCGAGCTCCAGCGAGGGTCGATTCCGCAGCTTCGAGCTCCGCGAGGTGAAGGAGCGAGAGTTCAAGCTCGACGGGCTGAGGTGGCTCAAGGAGGAGTCGCTCGACGAGGCCGGCGAGCCGCCCGAGCCGGAGGAGCTTGCGACCGACGCCCTCCAGGAGCTGACGGAGGCGGTCGCCGCGCTGAACCGCGTGCTCGCGCTGCTCGAGGGCGGGGCGAAGGCGGCGGAGGCGTGAGCGGGCCGCTGCCCGAGGGGTGGGCCGAGACGACGCTCGCGTCGATCTGCTCGCACCGGAGCGGGAGCTCGAAGCTCATCAAGGGGAAGCTCCACGCCGAGCAGCGGCCAGGGCGCTACCAGGGGTTCAGCGCCGCCGGCCCCGACGTGTGGTGCGACGGCTGGGAGCACGAGGGCGAGGCGATCGTGGTCTCCGCCGTGGGGACGCGGTGCGGGAAGGCGTTCAAGGCGCGCGGGCGGTGGTCGGCGATCGCGAACACCCATGTGGTCTGGCCGGATGAGCGGGCCATCGACGTCGGTTACCTGTTCCTCCACCTCAACGACGAGGGATTCTGGGTGAAGGGCGGCTCCGCGCAGCCGTTCGTGAAGGTGCGCGAGACGTTCGGGCGGCCCTTCTCCCTGCCTCCCCTCCCCGAGCAGCGCCGCATCGTCGCGAAGGCCGAAGCCCTGCTCGGCGAGGTGGACGCGGCGAAGGCCCGGCTGGCGAGGTCGTCGCTGCTCCTCCGGCGGCTCCGGCAGGCCGTGCTGGGGGCGGCGTGCTCGGGGAGGCTCACCGAGGACCTGCGCGCGCCGGGCGCCGCCGCGCCGCCCGCGGGACCGGCGGAGCCCCCGCCGCGCTGCTCGACGTCGGCGCCGGCCGCGCCCGGGGCGAGCAGCGACGGTCCGGAGCGTCCCCTGCCGCCGTCCTGGGTCCGCTGCCCGTTCGGCGCCCTGGTGGACAACCACGATGGCCGACGCGTCCCCGTGAGCTCCGCGGTTCGAGCGAGGCGCCGGGGGCCATATCCGTATTACGGCGCGTCGGGGGTCATCGACTCGATCGATGACTACCTGTTCGACGGCGATTACCTGCTGATCGCCGAGGACGGCGCGAACCTCCTGTCGAGGAACACCCGGGTGGCGTTCGCCGCGAGCGGGAGGTTCTGGGTGAACAACCATGCTCATGTGGTCCAACCGAAGGCCGGCGTGGTCCTCGGGTACCTCGAGCTGCTCCTGAACGCGCTCGACCTGCAGCACCACGTGACCGGCTCGGCCCAGCCGAAGCTCACGCAGGCGGCGCTCAACGGCATCCCCGTGTCGGTGCCGCCGGCGGAGGAGCAGGCGGAGATCGTCCGCCGCGCACAGGCGCTCTTCGCGCTCGCCAGCGAGGTCGAGGAGCGCGTGGCCCGCGCCGCGGCCCGGGCCGACAGGCTCCCGCACACGATCCTCGCCAGGGCGTTCTCCGGAGAGCTCGTCCCCACCGAGGCGGCGCAGGCTCGCGCGGAGGGGCGGGGCTACGAGCCGGCGGACGCGCTGCTGCGCCGCGTCCGGGGGATGGGGTGAGCGGCCAGCTCCGCCCCCCAACTCCCGCCTCTACTGAACTCCTGTTGTTGTCGGTCCCGGAACTGGATCCCGACTGGCGGACGAACCTCCTTGCCAAGAGGAAGGTCGCGAACCAGTGAGTGAACCATGGCGGCCGCGGTTGAAACGCCCCTGAAGGTCGAGATTACCGAGCATCTCTGGATCACCTTGAGGGATGGCTGCCGTCTCGCGGCGCGCCTATGGCTGCCAGAAGGAGCGCGAAGAAAGCCGGCGCCAGCCATCTTGGAATACATCCCCTATCGCAAGCGGGACGGAACCCGCGCCCGTGACGAGCCGATGCATGGCTATTTCGCCGGCCACGGCTATGCCGTGCTGCGGGTCGACATGCGTGGATCCGGCGAGAGCGACGGGCTGATGTGGGACGAGTACCTGAAGCAGGAGCAGGACGATGCCCTCGAAGTGATCGCCTGGATTCTACCCGCACGACGGAACGCCGGGCCCGGCGATCGGCTTCCTGCAGGATGCCATCGCCTGGTGGGATCGCTGGCTGAACGGCATCGAGAACGGCGTCGACGAGGAGCCGATGCTGCGCGCCTGGCTGCAGGACTACACGGCGCCGGAAACGACACGAAGTCGCCATCCGGGACACTGGGTGGCCGAGCAGAGCTGGCCGTCGCCGGAGCTCCAACCCTGTACTCTCTATCTCGACAAGGACGGCCTCGCCCCGGTGAGCGGCGCCGAGGATGTCTTGGCGCTGCGCTCGCCCCAGCATGTCGGCCTTCAGGGCGGGGAGTGGATGGGGGCCGGCTGCGTCGGGGAGCTGCCCGGAACCCGGCAAGCGCTACAAGCTGAAGCTGGTATTGAATGCCTGCGCGCATCGCTTTGCTGCCGGCCATCGCCTGCGGATATCGTTTTCCAGCGCCTACTGGCCGCTGATCTGGCCGGCGCCCGAGCGGGCGACGCTCGGCATCATCACCGGCGCCAGCCGCCTCATGCTGCCGCATCGAAGACCGCAAGCGGCCGACGGCGGTGAACCCTTCCTGAAGCCGGAAGCGGCGCGAGCGACGTCGATCACCCAGGTGAACGCGGGCAGCGTCACGCGCTCGGTGACCTTCGACATCACCTCGGGTGCGGTCACGACCGTGACGGATACAGTGGGCGTCTTCGGAGAAGGGCGTCAGCGCCTCGACGAGATCGGCACCGAGGTGCTGCACCAACTCCGCCGCGAGCTCAGCATCGCGCCGGACGATCCGCTTCACGCTTCCTTCACCTGCCGGCAGACGTATGTGCAGTCGCGCCCGGACTGGGACATCCGCATCGAGGTGGCGACCAGGCTCCACGCCGACCGCGACCATTTCTATATCAGCGGCGAGCTCGACGCCTTCGAGGACGACACCCGCTTCGCCAGTCGTGAATGGCGGGAGAAGATCAAGCGGGATCTGATCTGAGGCTCAACCGGGAGCGGAGGCGGAGACGGCGCCGGCGGTCGAGGCCCCATGAGGCTCTCGCTTCCTCCGCCCCCGCACGCATCCACCACCGTCCCTCCACGGTAGCTCCTCTCCCTTCTGGAATCGACACCGGCCGCCTTCCGTTATTCTCGGCGTCTCTCATCGGATCGCCTTCCGCCATCGGATCCACGCCGTCATCGCGGGTCCGATCCGATGAGACCCATGCTCCCGAGGAGGCGCTGATGAAGGTGAGGATCGTCGTGAGTTACGTCCCCCGCTATCGCCGGGGCCACCGCTTCCATTTCGTCCCGCCGGTCACCGGGATCCACCTCGCGGCGATCACCCCGCCGGAGCACGAGGTCGAGCTCTTCCACGAGCAGGTGCGCCCCGTCCCCGTCGACGCCTCGCCGGACGTTGTCGCGCTCTCGTTCTTCTCCGGCTTCGCGCGCCGCGCGTACACGCTCGCCGATCGCTACCGCGCCCTCGGCGTGCGCGTCGTCGCCGGCGGGCCGCATGTCTCGTACTGGATCGAGGAGGCGCTCCAGCACGTGGACGTGGTGGTCACCGGGGAGGCCGAGGCGGTCTGGCCCTCGGTCCTGCGCGATCTCGCGCGAGGCACGCAGCGCCGCGTCTATCACGGCGAACCGGCGTCGCTCGCGGGGCTGCCGACCCCTCGTTACGATCTGCTCGAAGAGCGCTTCCTGGTCCCCCGCGTGCTCCAGGCGACGCGCGGCTGCCCGTTCACGTGCAGCTTCTGCACGGTGCCCGACCTCAACCCCGGCTTCCGCGTGCGCCCCGTCGACGAAGTGATCCGCGACATCGCCACCACGCATTTCCCCCGCTTCTGGCAGGAGAAGGTCGCGTGGTTCTGGGACGACAACCTGCTCGTCCAGCGCCGCTGGGCCAAGGAGCTCCTGCGCGAGCTCGCCGGGCTCGATCGCTGGTGGCTCACGCAGGCATCCATCGATATCGTCAAGGACCGAGAGCTCCTCGACGCGATGGAGCGGTCCGGCTGTATCGGCATCTTCCTCGGCATCGAGAGCCTCGACGAGGCCGATCTCAAGAGCGTCGACAAGCGCCAGAACCGCGCGCGCGAGTACCGCGAGGCCATCCGGAAGCTGCACGATCGCGGGATCTGCGTGATGGCGGGCTTCATCTCGGGCTTCGACGATCAGACGCCGGAGGTCATCGCCTCCACGGCCGATCGGCTGAACGAGATCGGCGTCGACGTCCCGTTCCTCAGCATCCTCACTCCGTTCCGGGGCACGCCGCTGTACGACGAGCACCGGCGAGACGGGCGCATCCTGGAAGAGCGTGACTGGCCCCATTACAGCGGCTACGGCGTCGCCTTCCGGCCGGCGCGCATGTCCCCCGAGCAGCTCCTCGCCGCCCACCGCCAGATGTGGAATCGCGCCTTCGGCCCCGCGGCGGTGCTCGAGCGCCTCGCGCGCGGCGCGCGGTCGCTGAGCCGCGGCGCCATGATGCTGTCGGCGGCGATGAACGGCTTTTACGGCCTCAAGCAGCTCACCGGCAACGAGCCGGCCGCGCCGCCGCTCGAGCCGAGAGGGACGATCCGGCACCCCGCGCCCGGGGAGGCCCCGGCCCGGCTCTCGCGCCTCGGCCTGAAGCGGTCCGCGAGCGCGGCCGACAGCTCGGTGGAACGCACGGCGTAGCGGCGCGGGGGCGAACGCTCACCAAGCGTCTCGCCGTCGAGCCACTCCATCGCGAGGTAGGGGCACCCCGCGGCGGTCGCACCGTTCGCGATGTACCGCACGACACCCGGGATCTGGAGTGACGCCAGCACCTCGTGTCCCCGCGAACGAAGGTCGAGCTAGGGCAGATCTCTGATCTCCGACGTGCACGAGCCCTCGTCGCAGCGCGCCGCGACCGCCTGCTCGCTCTCTCTCTCGAGCCGCCGGCCGTCCTCCGCGAGCGACGGACGCGACGGGCAATCGCACAGCGGCGAGCCTGCGAGGCACGCCGCCTCGGCGGCCTCGAACGCTTCCTTGTCGTCCGCGTCCACGCCGACGAACAGGATGTCTCCGCAGCAGGTCGTGACGTGCGGCAACACGACGCAGTCGCTCGCCTGTTCGCAGGCCTTGCTGAACGCCGGAAAGCTCGACTCGCGGCACGTCAGGCCATGGCTGCTCCCGCCCCCGGAGCCGCCGGCCCCGCCGCTGGCGGCGCTGCCGCCGCCGCCCCCGGAGCCGCCAGCGCCGGCGCTCGCGGCGCTGCCACCCCCGCCCCCGGAGCCGCCGGCCCCGCCGCTGGCGGCGCTGCCGCCGCCGCCCCCGGAGCCGCCAGCGCCGGCGCTGCCGCTCGCGCCCGCTCCGCTGGTGCTGGTGGATTCCGCGCTCGCAGGTCCATGGTCATCTTCGCCGCACGCCGCGCCGCCCAGCGTCGCCCACGCAATGAAGGAACCACGAGCCAACCAGAGAAAGCACTTGTGTGTCATGGCCGCCGCGTCGAGCACGGGACATGCCCGCTCCGGCACGAGAGAACCACGCTGGTTTTCTGTGCCATGGCGAGCCACGACGTGGCAGCGCACGGCAAGGCGATCAGGCCGAGTTCGGGGGCGGCGGTCATGCGTGCCGGCGTCCATGAACATGCGATTGCTACGATTGTAACAGATTTGACGAGCACGCGTGTCGTGCGTGCATCGAACCACGGCCCCAGGTCGAACCAGCCGTACGGTCACTTGACGCCGGAGGCGTAAGCGAGTGATGCTCCGGCGCCATGGCGGGCTCGAAGCGTGTGAACGCGTCCCTGGCGATGGCGCTGATCGGGCTTACGGCGGCCGGCGGGTGTACCGCGCTGGCGGGGCTGGACGAAAGCTACCATCTGGTGGGCGGAGGCGGCGGCTCGACGGGAGGCGGGACCGGCGGCGGCTCGACGGGAGGCGAGGCCGGCGGCAGCGCGGGCGGCAGTTCGACGGGTGGCGAGGCGGGGGCTGGCGCGGGCGGCGAGGTCGGCGCCGCGGGCGGAGCCGGTGGCAGCGCCGAGTGCGCGACCTGCTCGTTGCCCCCTTACGACACCGACGATCCGGCGGACCTGTGCGCGGAGTCGGCCGAGATTTACGAGGTGCTCATGGACTGTCTCTGCGTTGCCTGCGGCCTGGTGGAGGAATTGCCCTGCTATGGCGCGTGCGGCGCCGGCGAGGGGCGGAGCGCCGAGTGCGACGACTGCCTCGCCTCTGTGGCCGCCGAGGTGGAGGGCGAGTGTGCGCCGCAGGTCGCCGCGTGCGAGTTCGACACGGGCGAGTGATCTCGGCCCCCCTGTATCAGCGCTCGCTCAGCAGGGCGTGAACATCTCGGCGCCGAGATACGTACTCGTGAACTGGCTGTCGACCGGGTTGCCGAGATAGTCGTAGCACTGCACGTTCACCTGGGTGTCCGAGCCGACGCCGGTCCAGTACGAGACCTTGCAAACCTGGACGCGGCGGCGGGACGGTCGCCTGGCAGAGGACAAGAGCCTGCCAGGAAGGACCCCGGCGCGCGCGCTCGTCATCGCGGCGCCGCCCAGATGCTGCAGCAATGGAAGCGCTCCTGGCCCGAGGCGCGCGATCTGGGCCCCGCTTTCGTGCCCACCTCGAGGATGTACACGGCGTCCGCGTCCACGGCGAGCCTGGCGGGGTGCCTGTGGTGGGCGCCGAGGATGCGCAGCGCGCGCTGCTCCCCGCTCCGGCGGACGACGAGCGACGAGCTCCAGTCGTCCTCGCACCGCGCATAGAACAGGTCCCCTCCACGCGCGGCGAAGCTGCAGTTGACGTTGTGGGACAGGGAGCTATCGAGCAAGCTCCCCAGGCGAGGCAGGGCGCGGAAACCATCCTCTCTGGAGAGGCTGAAGAGGTCGTCGTCCGCTGCCCAGAACAGCGCCTCGCCGCTCGCGCTGAAGTGGAACGCCGGCACCCGCACGCGCGCCAGCACCTCGGGGCGCCCTCCTGTCTTGTCGATCCGCAGCAGCCGACTGCCGCTGCGACCGTCGTCGGACAGGTAGACGTACAGATCGTCGATGGCGAGCTTCTCCGGGTTCTCCAGGCCCCTCATGAGCACTTCGATGGAACCGCCTCGCTTCGGGAGCTTCAGCGCCGCGCGTTGTGCTCGGTCCACCCAGTACACGCTCGTCGCGTCGACCGCCCCGAGCTCTGGCAAGGCCGGCGATCCCCAGAGATCCTCCCGCGACGCGCTCGGACCGTAGCCGTAGGGCTCCGGCGCCGACAGAGCGCGGGCGACGTCGTCGGACATGACCAGCGTCTCCCTCGAGCCTCCGGTCAGGCTCGCGCGCACCAGCCTGCCGTCCACGGTGAGGAAGAAGGCATGCGCCTCGTCGAGCGCGGGCGCAGCGCCGAGCTGCTCGAGCTTCAACGCGGGCGTGGAGGCGCCTCCGCGCTTCGGCGTCGCCCACAGCACGTCACCCGTCTCCTGTCGGGTCGTGTAGTAGAGCTCCGACCCCAGGACAGCGATGGATCCGATGGGTACGCCGTCGAGCGCCACGAGCCGCCGCGCGCGGGGGGCCTCCGGATCGAGCCGGAGCAGCATCCTGGAGGAGAGCGCGTAGAGCTTCCCTGCGATCGGATGGATGGTCCACGCCCGGTCGTCGGGCGGCAGGCTCGCGACCTCTTGCCAGGCTCCGCCCGAGAGGGGCGCCCTGGACACGGACGCGCGCGAGCCTCGATAAAGAGAGCGGCCATCGCTCGCGAACGTGTACTCGCTCCGCATCGTGTCGCGCGCGCGCGCCACCGGGATCGCTGGACCTCCTCGCGCCGGCTGCCGCATCAGGTAGTCCCCGCTCCTCCAGTACAGAAAGCCCGAGTCCACGAGCTCGGTCCGATCGATGGATTGCCCGGCCGGCGCGTTCGCGGCGACCCCAGGCGGGCCCTCGCGCCTGGAGAGCCAGAGCGCTCGATCGCTGGTCCCGGCCGTCGACAGCGCCCCAGGAAGGGACGCTGTCACGATCGGCTTGCCGAAAGGATCCACATCGTCCATCAACCGCGCGCCGCCTTCGAGATCGAGCCGACGGAGGGCGTGTCCTCGGGTCTCGGTGAAGTACAGCGCGCCGCCGCGGATGCCCCTCAGGGACAGCTCCGACCTGCCGTCGAAGTCCGTATCCGCCACGGCGATGATGTCGAGCACGGGGTGCTGCTCGGGCTCTTCTTCCTTGCCCTCGTCTCGGAAGAGGAGATCGAAATCGCTCACGGGCCGCGGAGGCGGCGCGGCCCCGCAGCCCGTCACGACCATCGCCCCGCCCAGTGCCACGGCGCGCACGATCTCGCGAAGACCCCGGCTCACCCTGCGGGACGCCCCGCGCCTCCGCCCTTGGCCGTCCATGCGCCTGAGCGTATCACCTCGTGGCTTGTGGCGCGGCGACCGCGCGGGCATGAAGCCCGCTCATGCCCCTTCGAGAGCTCCTCCCCATCGTCCTCCTCGGCGCAGGAATCGCGCTCGGGGCGGGGAGCGCGGCCTGCGCCGCGCGACAAGGCTCGACCGGCGCGAGCCCGTCGAGCGCCGCCGCGCAACCGGCGCGACCAGGCGCACCGGCGAGCGCCTCCGCGGCGGCGGCGGTGCAACCGGCGGCGAGCGACCCGGCCGCGCCCGGGGGAGCCGCGCCCGAGCCGCCGCCCCCGTCGGCCGAGCAGATCGCGCGCCTCCCGCCGGGCGCCGCGATCTACGCCTCGCTTCGCAACAGCGCCCTCGACGTCGCCGTCCAGTACGTGCCCCAGATCGCCGAGGTCCTGATCGAGGCGAACCGCGCGCTCGGCAGCCAGGATCCGCCGGACGTGACGCTCGCGAAGGCCGGCGTCGATCCGCGAAGGCCGATCCTGGGCGCCGTGGTGCCCGCGTCCGAGAAGAGCGCGCGCGCGGTCGTCGACGCCATGGCCAAGGGGGCCTCGGGCAAGGCGCTCGAGAAGGTCGTCCGCGGGCACGCGGCGGACGTGACGCGGGTGCGGCTCCTCGTTCCGCTCGTGAGCGGGGCGGACCCGCGGCGCGCGCTGGCGACCGTGGTGGACGTCCTCACGGGCGGCGCCCCGCTGGACGCGTGCCCGGGCGCCGCGCGCTGCGCCGGCTTCGGCGCCCGGGCGCCGCTCGGCGTGGCGCAGGGCGGGATCGCCGCCGTCGCGATCTACGCGGACGGCGCCGACCTCCGGCTCGACGTCGTGATGTCGCTCTTCGGGTCCGGCGGCGATCCGGCCGTCCTGAAGGAGCTCGTCGCCTTCAGCGAGGAGGTCGGGGGCCCGGAGGGCCGGTGCTCCAGGTTCGACGCGAGCCCCGTTGTGTCGGTGTGCCTCGATCCCGAGCGGATGGGCGAGCTGGGCGCGACGGACGGCTACGGCAAGATCGCGAGGGCGCTCTCCGGAGGCTCGGTCGATCCGAGGGTGATCCCGGGGATCGCCGCCCAGAGCTTCGCCGAGGCCCGGCAGAACCTCTGGCTCGGCGCGCCGGCGCGCAGGCTCGCCGGCGATGGCACCCTCGGGGTCACCGCGCAGGGCAAGCGGAGCCGCTTCGTCGCGTCGTGGGCCCTGACGGACGCCTCGCGCGCCGGCGTCGAGAGGGCGTTCGCCGCCGAGCGATGCGCCGCCGGCGACGCGGCGGTCACGGAGCTCTTGCCGGCGCTCCGCGCGGCGGTGGGCGATCCGGGCAAGGGCTTCGGCGACCCGAAGAAGGTCGTCACCGCGTTCGAGGAGGCGGGCTGGTCTGCCTACCTGATCGCCGCCGGCGGCCCATGGCTGAACCTGCTCGGCGTGATCGCGGGCGTGCTCGAGCAGGGCCCCGGGACCGACCCCGACTACCATGTGTGCGCCCGAGTCGACGGCGGGCGGCTCGTCCTCGTGTCCGAGATCCGGAGATGACAGCGCGCCTCTCGCCGGGCGCCCAGGCCGCGCCGGCGTGATGATACAAGTGGAGGTCGCACGCGCCATGACCACCGCCCTCCCCGCTTCCTTCGCCGATCTCCCGCTCCTTCAGGGCCGCAACCCCCTCGCCCGCCGCATCGAGACGCGGCATGGATTCCCCATCCTCCCCGGCCGCTTCCCGGTCGTGGGCCACATGCCGGCGATCGCCGTCGACGAGCTCGGTCTGCTCCGCGAGGGCCAGCGCCGCTTCGGCTCCCTCTTCTTCTGGGCTCCAGGCGTCGACGCCTGGCAGCTCATCTACGCGTCGAACGAGGCCTTCTCGCTCTTCAAGAGCAAGGCCGTCGACTCCTCGTATCTGACCGAGGGCGGCGTCGGCCACCTCTTCGGTCAGACGCTGATGGCCCACGACGGCGCCTCGCACCGCCGCCTCCGCACCGCGATGAACGGGCCCTTCTCGCCGAAGGGCCTCGACGCCGCGGAGGTCGGCGCGATCGTCGCGACCAGCGTCGAGCGCAAGGTCCGCTCGTGGCTCGGCCGGCGCGACGTCCAGCTGCTGCGCGAGACCCGCGAGCTGGCCCTGGAGGTGATGTTCAAGATCACCGGCGTCGAGGACGACGAGCTGCCCGAGTGGCGCCACTATTACGAGGATCTGATGCTCGTGATCCTCGGCCTGCCCTTCGACGTGCCGGGCTCGCCGCGGCGCCGCGGGCTCCGCGCCCGCGCCTGGCTCGACGAGCGCATCGGCCGGATCCTCACCGGCGTGCGCGCCCGCGGCGACGCGAAGGGCCTCCTGCCGGCGCTGCTCACGGCCCGCGACGAGCAGGGCGAGCCGCTCTCGGAGGAGGATCTGGTGGGCAACCTCCGCCTGCTCCTCCTCGCCGGCCACGAGACCTCGGCCTCGGTCATGGCCTGGTGCGTCGCCCACCTCGCCGAGAGCCCCGCGGTCTGGCGCGCGCTCCGCGAGGAGGCGTCGAGCGCGCCGGATCTCCCGCGCTCGCCCGCGGATCTCCGCCGCTTCCCCTACGCCGAGGCCGTGTTCCGCGAGGCGCTCCGCCTCCATCCGCCGGTGGCTCACGACGCCCGCCGCGCCGTCGCCGATTTCGAGCTCGACGGCCGCGCCGTCCCCGCGGGGACCCACGTGGCGATCCCGCTGGTCCTGCTCTCCCGCGATCCCGAGCTCTACCCGGATCCGGACAGCTACCGCCCCGAGCGCTGGCTCGGCCGCAAGGAGGCGCTCTCGCCGCTCGAGATCGCCCAGTTCGGCGGCGGCGCGCACTTCTGCCTCGGCTATCACCTCGCGTGGATGGAGATCGTCCAGTTCCTCGTCGCGCTCGGGCGGACACTCCCGGCCTCGGGCCCCAGGCTCCAGGGCGGATTCCCCGCCTCGCGCTACCTCCCGGTGCTCCGGCCCTCGGGGGGCACGCGCGTCCGATTCGACGGCTGAAGCGCCGCGTCCGGCGACACCATGACAAGCGGTCCGTCGCGCGGTTGATGGCGCGATTGTATAGGCCGCGTGGGTGCGCGCAGCGCGCCCGCGCGTCGGTCAGCAAGCCCCCTTGTTGGGCCCCATCGGCAGGCATTAGACCCGACCGCCTTCCAGACGCCGCGCCTGTTGCTCGAACCAGCGTGCGAACCCCTCGGCGGCTGCAACGAGCCCGGCCCGCGACACCTGCACGCCGCGGCCCATGTGCCCGGGTAGTTCGCGAGAGAGGATGCGAACTGCACCGCCGGGCGGACAGAGGACGAATGCTTTGCACCCGTTGAACTGCTCGCCCCAGTTGGTCAGGAAATCGTGGGCGCTCCAGAACGTCCAGTCCCGGCGGCGCTCCTCGGCCGTTCGGGTATCGGGCACTTCGACGTCTCCAGGATGGCCGTACAATTGCCCGTCGAGGAAGTTCCAGGCAGCGATGTCGTCCAACCCGGCCAGCTTCTCGGACCACAGGCGGTCGAGGTTGGAGGGCAGCCAGCGAAAGGAGAGGTAAGCCGGGTACAGCGCACAGTGCGACTCCCCAAGGTCTCCGAGGGCCACCCCGCGGCACCAGACGCACATGCGCCCCCACACTGCGCTCGGGGGCTCCAGGTTGGGCTCCACGTCCGCCTCGATGGCGAAGTCCTGCCGATCCCCGAACAACATATCGACTCAGCCCCTGCCGCGCAACGTTCTGCCGGCCCTGCTATCCGTCGATTGGTCAACCGAAGCCGCCGGACCAGATCTGTCTAGATCGTTGCCTTCTGTGACCTCTCCCACGAAAAGTCTCATGGATTGGGTCTGCGCCGCAAGGCCCGAATGCTGTCCAGCACCCTAGGGAAGCTCCGTCAAACAGGCGGCAGTCACCACCTCTCCGGGGGCTGGGGGCGCGGCGGACGCGCAGCCGGAGGCGTCGCCTTGTTCGTCTCTGGCTCGCAGGCGACGATCATGGCCACGGCGCGTGGCGCGTCTCTCACTCGGCTCCGGCGAGCAACCGCTCGATCTCGTGCATCGTCTCGACGTCATCGCCGACCATCGCCTTCATCGACCGGATCCTGCGGCACACGATCTCAGCGATCTTGTCTTCAACGGTATCGTCGGCATACGCCCAGTAGACCTGCGCAAAGCGTCCATTGCGGTGGCAGCGGCCCTCGATCTGCGCCATCTGGATCGCCGACCACCGCAGATCGTGGATCACCGCCGAGCGCGGCACCTCGTTGTGCTCGCCCTGGTGGAGCGAGATCCCCTCTTCCACGGTGAAGAGCACCACGCGCGGCTCGCCGCGCTGGAAGCGGAGGCGCTCGGCCTCCTTCTCGCCGGCCGGCAGCGCGCCGTGGATCAGCGCGCACGGGACGCGCTCCCGGGCCAGCGCGGCCTCCACGGCCTCGAGCGTCTCCATGAAGGCGACGGAGACCGCGACCTGATGCCCGTTGTCGAGCAGCTCACGCACCAGCTCCACGGTGCTGGCCACGCGGATGAGCGAGCTCTTCTGTCGCAGGCGCAACGTCGCGGCGAGCGCCGACTTCGGGTTCGCGCCCTTCGGCCGGAGATCCATCTCCCGGCGGAACGCGGTCCACGCCTGCGCGTAGAGCTCGCGCGCGGAGGCGTCGAGCTCGAGCGGGGTGAGGATGCGGTTGATCTCGGGCCAGCCGGCCACGTCCTCCGGGCGACGCCGCACCCCGACCGCCGGACGGCCGTCGAACAGGAGGGCACGCACCTTCCCGCAGTCCGCCGGATCGCCGCGCCAGTCCCACCTGCCGAACGCGCCGCGCGCAACCCCGAGCCCCTGGTCGGCGCACCACTGCTCGAAGTCCTTCAGATCCGCGGAGCGGCTCCCGGTTGCGCTCGCCAGGAGCGGCGCGAGATACGACAGCTCCAGCGGGTTCTGCCCCGCGGTGGCCGAGAGCCACAGCACGAACCGTGCGCGTGCGTTGAGCTTGACCGCGAGCTTGGAGCGCGCCGCCGCCGGGTTCTTGCAGCGATGGCTCTCGTCCCAGATCACCACGTCGAACTCCGCGGCGCTGCCGGCGCGCGCGAGGCCCTTCTTCGATCGAATCCTTCGCCGCGCCTCCGGGGTCACCTCGAAGAGCTTGCCCAGCCGATCATAGTTGATGATCACGATCTCTTTGCCTGCGTCGCCCATGGCCTGGACCGTGCGGCGCCAGTGCGCGACGACGGCGAGCGGACAGACGATCAGCACCGTCGTGACGTCCGGCATCTGGAGGACCGCTGCCCAGGCGGTGATCGTCTTGCCGAGGCCGACGTCGTCGGCGAGGAGGAACCCGGCGCGCCTGGCGGCCTTCGCGGCGGCGATGGCCCGCACGCCGTCCAGCTGGTGCGGGCGGAGGATCATCGCCCCGGCGGGGGCGGCCGGCGCGGGCGCGGGGTCATCGTTGAGCTCGTGCTCGATGCGTCGCTCCCACGAGTACGGCGCGGCGCGGAACGGCGCGAGGGCCGGCGGGAGCGTCTCTGCGCGAACGACGAACACGCCGTGCTCCGCGTCCCAGCGCGCGCCGCTCGCGGACGCGACCGCGCGCATCGCGAACGGGACGTCGAGCACATGGGCTCGCTCCGGCGCCGCACGCGGAGCGGGGGCCGCTGGAGGGGCCGCTCTGGAAGCTCTACGCGGGGCCGACACCGTTCGCTTGGCACGCATCGTCGTCATGACGACCCTGATACCAGCGCGGACGCGCGCCCGCGCTAGAAGACGCCGCGCATGGCGGCGCCGAGGTGCAGGATCTGGAGCGGCGTGTCCGAGGGCGTGCGGAGGGGGCGGAGCTGGTATTCGAGGACGAGCGCAGGCTGCGCGTCCTCCTCGGGGAAGAGCACGAAATCGAGGCCTGCGCCCGCGTAGAGGTCGGCGCGAAGCGCGTCTCGCTCGCCGCCGACCTCACCGCCCAGGCTCAGAAAGGGATCGATCCGCTCGTAGGCCGTCATCTGGGCGAAGGCGAGCGGCCGGAGCTGGCCGCCCAGCGCGAGCACGCCGCCGCCGCGGCCCTCCACCTGCTCATAGCGGAGCGCGCCGGCGAGCCCGACTCCGCGCACGCTCATCGAGGCGCGCAGGCTCACCCCACCCGGCTCCGCCCAATCGCTGATCGCGCCAGTGGCGCCTATCTGTGCCTGGCCCCAGAAGCGGAGCTCATTGAGCGCCTCGACGACGGCGGAGCCCATGCCGGTGAACGCGGGCGCCGAGTCCGAGGCGCTCGCCGCGGCCGGAGACACGAGCGCGGCGGCCATCGTCGCGACTCCGAGGACGCGCCCCGCGGGCGAGCGCGCGCGGACGAGGGGGCGGTGGAGAACCTCGTCGAGGGTGGGCGGCGCGGCGGCGCTCATCGCACGAGCCTATCACCCCTCGCGTGGGCGCCAGAAGGAGCCCTGCCCTTCGAGCGGCGCGCGGCGCAGCGCTCCGAGAACGGGATGAGCGCCCCCCTGCCGCGGCGTTCTCCCACGACCATGCAGGAACGAACGCAGCGCACCGCGATCGCGTGGCTCCTGCTCGCCGCGTGCACGCCCAGGCCGACGAGCGACGGCGAGCCCCCTCCCCCGCCCAGCGCCTCGAACGCGGCGGCCCCGCTCCAGTGCGCCGACCCGGCTCCGACCGCCTCCCCTGCCGTCGCGACGTCGCCAGCCCCGAGCGCGGAGCCTCCGACGGCTCCCTACCAGCCCCCCGAGCCAACCGCGGAATCGACGGGCCCAGCCCCGCGCAAGACGATCGGCACGTTCGACGACTGGGTGAAGGCGTACGCGGGGCTCGGTGAGCCCGAGGCGGAGAAGAGGCCCCCGCGCCTCCGCCGCGCCAGGGAGCTCGCCCTCGCGTCGGGGCGCATCACCTTCGTGCGCTCTGGCGACGTCTTCGCGATGGACCTCGCGACGGGCGTCGAGGCGCAGCTCACGCGAAAGACGCAGCGCAACGTCGCGCCCACCTTCCTCGGCGACGGCCGGCGGATCGCCTTTCTCAGCAACCGCGACGGGATGGCCTGGCGCGTCTTCCTCATGAACGCGGACGGCACGGAGCAGCGGCCGATCACCGGCAAATTCTCCGCATGGTACGGCGAGCCCTCGTTCGCCATCTCGCCGGACGGCGCCCGCGTCGCCTACGTCGCCAGGGCGCGAGCGCCGGCGGACGAAGGCCTGGAAGAGCTTCACCTCGTCGAGGTCGCGAGCGGCGACGACCAGCGCATCGGCCAGCCGGCGACGCTGAGCCAATGCACGTTCTCGCCGGGCGGCGACGCGGTTCATTGCGTCGCAGGCGAGTTCGACGCGGAGCACCTCCTCTCGGTGGAGCTCGCGACGAGGCGTGTCAGGCGCTTGCCGGACGCGGGCAACCACATGTTCAGCGCCGCCCGCTTTCTCGGCGATCGCCTGCTCTTCTCGGCGAGCGAGACAGGGGCTCTCTGCTGCCAGCGGTCGCGGCTCTACACGACGGCCCTCGACGGCACCGGGATCAAGGGGCTCGGCTCGTTCTGGGTCTCGGGCTCGATGCACCCGGAGGTCTCGCCGAAGGGCTCGAAGATCGCCGTCGCGTGGTCCGTCCGCGTGGGAGGGTTCGGCGCGGACTACTGGAACGAGCTCACGCTGCTCGACGCGAACGGCGGCGCCGACCGCCCGCTCACCAGCGCGTTTCCGCGCCCCTTCTACAGCGCCTACGAGCCTGCCTGGGCGCCCGACGATCGCCACCTCGCCTTCACGCTCTCGTTATGCCCTTACGCTGGCTGCGAGCCGACGATTCGAAGCGTCGTCGTCATCGACACCCGGGACGCCAAGGCCGTGCCCGCGTTCATCGCCTACGGCCGCGGCGCCTCGTGGAGCCCCGTTCCGTAGAGAGACGACCCTTCGACGACAGCGCTGCACTGGCAGCTCGGGCTGCCGGCGGTGCTCTCGGTGGGCGAGGGTCGCCGCGCCTCAGTTCCCGCAGCTCGGGTAGAGGTTGAAGACGCCCTCTGCGTCGAGCTTCGACGAGATCGACTCCGGGTAGGACACACCGTCCGCGTGGCACGTCGGCTGGCCAGCGGCGTTCGTTGCGCAGTCCGTCTCGTTCGGGAGCGAGCCCTTGCACGGTCCGAGGAGGGTGAGCTTGCACGTCGGCGACGAGTCGCAGATCCGCAGCTTCGCGAACGTGCTCCACACATCGCCGCACGCGAGCTGCGCGCCCTCATCCGCGCAGGCATAAGCGACTTCCTGGCCCGGGACGAAGATGTTGCCGAACATGGTCGCGTCCGGGAACGTGTACTGGGCCGGGTTCATCCACGGCGCGTCCGCGAGGCCCGGGTGCTTGCCCACCATGCGGATCGGCACCTCCTCCAGGAAGCCGTTCAAGGTCTGGAGGAGACACGCCGTCACCCAGCGCTGCGGGGACGTGAGGGTCATCGCCTGGCTCCGCCACGGCGCCGCGAGCCCGAGCGCCCCCTTGTACACGTAGGAGGACGCGCCCACCACGCCCTTCACCGTCATGTCCGGGCGGAGCGCGCAGCCCACGACATAGTGGAGGAGCTTGCGGCCCTGCTCTGTCTCCAGGAGCGGCGTGCTGGCGAGCTTGCCGGCGCCGTCCGCGAGCGGCGCCAGGGCGAGCCGCTGGAGCATCTGTATCGTCCTCGGTTCCCAGAAGAACTCCGGATCGTCGCCGTTGGGAAAGACATACGCCTGCTCGACCGACGCGACATCTTCCTCGGCAGCGATGTCCTTGTCGTTGTCGTCGGCCGGCGCCGGCGTCACCACGCATCCAAGCGCGAACAGGCACGTACCGAGCAGCGCTGTAACCGGGGCTCCCAAGCTCGACATGATCTTCTCCTGAGGCGACGCCGTGCGGCGCGTTCTGACCGGCTATTTCCAGTTTTCGTGCCAGGCGGCCGCCCCCCTCCCGCACGGGACGTCGGCGCGCGCCATTTCACAAAATCATTAATTACATCGAACATTTACGATCTGGCCCCGGCGCGAAGGCGGGCGCCCGGGGGCATCGGGTCGGATGGAGGCGCTGCCCCTCACCCGCTGATGGCCGGAGCCGCCATCCGCTCCAGCTGAGCCGCGAGCCGCGCCAGCCGGGCGCGGAAGCCGGGCGCCTCGTCGAGCTGCGCCGCCGCTTCCTGGAGAGCGCAGGCCGCCTCCCGTGGCCGCCCGCCGGCGATCGCCATCTCGGCGCGCATCGAGAGCAGCTCGACGAGCTCGATCGCCAGGAGACCGCCCCGGCACCGCGACAGCACGTCCTCCCACGGATCGGCGCTCGCGGACGGCTCGCGCGCGCGGAGGCCCTGCTCGCAGAGCACCAGGTGGAGCGCGCGGGAGAACGCCCACAGCGAGGGCGCCGAGGGGTCGGGCGGGCAGCTCCGCTCGATCCACGAGAGGTGGCGGCTCGCCTCGTCGTGGCAGCGCCTCGAGACGAGGATGCGCGCAAGGAGCAGGGAGCACTCGGGCGCGGCGTGCTCGAAGAACCGCCGCTCGAGCACGTGCGCGCGGCGGGCCAGCTCCAGCGCCTCCTCCCCGTGGTCGCTGGCGTGGAGCAGCTCCGCCGCGTTCAGCGTCACGTGGCGCTCCAGGACGGGGTTTCCGAGCTCGCGCGCCAGCGCGATGGCGTGGCGCATGTCCGCCATGGCGAGGTCGAGCTCGCGCCGCATTGCCCTCAGCGGGATGCGGCACGTGCAGGCGGCGCAGAGGTGAGGCCAGTCCTCGGCGGACGACGCCAGGGCGAACGTCTCGTCGAAGCGGGCGTTCGAGAGGTCGAGCTCTCCCAGCCACATCAAGGCGGGCGACAGGAGGAGGAGCGCGACGATCCTGGTCCCGTAATCGCCCTCGGCCTCCGCGCTGGCGGCGCCTCGCGTGAGCAGCTCGACGGCCTCGGCCACGCGGCCGCGCCGGAAGCAGGTGCGCCCCTCGGCGACGAGCGCGCGGCCCTCGAGCGCGCGCGCGCGCGCGCCGAACCGGTCGACGAGAGAGCGCGCGCCGAGCCGATCGACGAGCGCGCGCGCCTCCCCGACGCGCTCGGCCGAACGCTCGAACTCGCCCGCCCAGTCGAGCGCGGCCGCCTCCTCGAGCAGCACGTCCGCGAGGGAGGCGTCGTCGCCGAGCTCCGCGGCCAGCGCCCGCGCGGCCGCGAGGTCGTCCGTGGCCTCGCGCGTCCGGTCGACGCGGTAGCGGCTCTTGCCCCGCCCCGCCAGCGCGCGCGCCCGCCGGCGGGCGTCGTCCGCCGTCGCGAACGAGAGCGCCGCCGTGTAGTGCCGGTCCGCCTCGACGTGGCGGTGCCGCGCGAACGCGAGATCGGCGAGCGTGAGGCACGCGTCCGCCGCCGCCTCCCGCGCCCCGCACCCGCCGGCGTGCCGCGCGAGCGGCGCGAGGAGCTCCGGGCGAGGCCCCTCCGCCTCCACCCTGGCCGTGAAGTACGCGAGCGCGCGCAGGTGGATCTGCGCGCGCTCCGCCGGGTCGAGCAGCTCGACCACCGCGTCCTGGAAGACGGCGCTCTGGAACGAGGTTCGCTCGCCCGCGCCGCGCTCCAGGATCCTGTGCTCGACGAGGGCGCTCAGGCCGTAGCCCGCGTCGATGGGCGTGCCGGCCTCCCCCGCCCGGGCGATCGAGTCCAGGATCTGCTCGAGCTCCGCGCGGGCGAACGAGTCGCCGAGCACCGCGCAGACCCGAACGCACGCCGCGAGCTCCGGCGAGAGCGCGTCGAGCCGCCGCTCCGCGAGCCATTGCCACGCGGGCGACGGGGGGAGGTTGTCGAGCTCGGCCGTGGCGACGTAGTGGCTGCCGGCGTTCACGCGGCGCTTCACGAGGCCGGCCCGCTTGAGCGAGCGCACGAGCTCGACGAGGCACGCCGGGTTGTTGCCCGCCCAGCGCGCGAGCCGGCGCAGCGTCTCGGCAGGGGGGTACTCCGCCGGCCGCAGCAGCTCGGCGGCGAGCGCCATCGCCGCCGCGTCGTCGAGCGGCGCGAGCGCCGCGCGGTCGTGCCGCTGGGTGCGCGCGCCCCAGGCGCGGCGCACCTGCTCGAAGCGGGGGTGCGCGGCGACGAGCACCCACAGCGCGACGCCGGAGCCGTCGAGCGTGGCGTACTCGAGCGCGTCGACCAGCGCGTCGTCGGCCCAGTGCGCGTCGTCGACGATCACCGCCACCGGCCCGCGCTGGGCGCGCCGGCGCAGCGCCTCGCCGAGCGCCTGGACCACGCCGTGGTGGAGCGAAGCGGGCGCGCCGCGCGCGGGCAGCGGCGACCAGCCGAGCGCCGCCGCGACCGACGGCCACGTCGCCTCGCCGAGCGCGGCGCCGAGCCGCTCGCGGCAGAACGCGGCGACGTCCGGCGGCGCCTCCGCGGGCGCGTCGAGGACACGGCCGAGGAGCTCGGCCGCGTCGCGCGCCGCGTCGCCGAGCAGCGGCTGCGCCGCGCGGAGCGAGACCACGAGCGCCCCGGCGTCGCAGCGGAGCGCCGCCGAGGCGGCCTCCGCCGCGAGGCGGCTCTTCCCGAGCCCCGTATCGCCGATCAGCGTGAACAGACCCGGGCACGTGCCGTCGAAGGCCGCGCGCGCGCTCTCCGCGATCGCCGCGAGGACGTCGTCGCGGCCGGCGAGCGGGACCTCGATCTCGACGGACGGCTCGGCCTCGGCCGAGGCGGGCCGGCCGTCGCTGTCCTCGCGCGCCGGCAGGGCGCGCTCGATCTCGGCGGAGAGGGCGACGCCCGACCACGGCTCTGGCGGCAACCAGGTCTCGGGTCGCTCGACGGCGGCGCCGTACGCCGAGACGGCGCCCCGCGCCCTGCGGCGGAGGGTGACCGACGCGAGGTGCAGCGCCGCGCGCGCCCCGTGCTTCCCGGCGAGCTCGCGCGCGGCGGCGAGCGCGGCCTGCGCCGGGTGATCGGCGTCCTTGCCGGAGAAGACCGCCACGTAGCGGCTGCCGCGCTGCCGTGTGATGAACCCCTTGCGGCCGGTCACGGAGGCGATGACGGGCGACGCCGCGGCCGTCGTGTCGGCGACGAGCAGCACGACCGAGCTCCGCCCCCCGGCGATCAGCCTGGCGCTCGTCGAGTCCGCCGGCGCCGCGGCGCGCGCGGGCGGCGCGCCCGGCTCGGCCGGCGCGCCCTCGCCGCGGCGCGCGAAGGTGGCGCGCGCCGCGGCGAGGGCGCGCCGCAGCGAGGGCGCGTCCGCCGGGCGGCGCTCGCGATCCTTGGCGAGGCACGCCAGCGTGAGCTCCTCGAGCGCGACGGGCACCGGCGCGAGCTCGCCCGGGCGCTCCGGGCGCAGCGCGAGGTGCGCATGCTCGAGCGAGGCGCCGTCGCCCGCGAAGGGCAGCCGCAGGGTGAGCAGCTCGAAGAGGATGACGCCGAACGCGTAGACGTCGGCGCGCACGTCGACCGCCTCGCCGCGGAACTGCTCCGGCGCCATGTACTCGGGCGTCCCCAGGACCACGCCGCTGCGGGTGAGCAGCTCCTCGCGCGCCGCATCGCCGGGCGTGCGCTCGGAGCGCTTCGTGAGCCCGAAGTCGAGCAGCACGACCCGCTCGTCCGCCGCCCCGGAGCGGCGCTCGATGAAGAGGTTCTCCGGCTTCAGATCCCTGTGGATCGCGCCCCTGTCGTGGGCGGCCTCGAGCGCGGCGAGCACGGCGTCGGCCCGCGCCGCGACCCAGCCCGGATCGGGCGGGGCGGCGAGGGCGGCGAGCTCCGAGGCGAGGGTGCGGCCGAAGAGCCGCTCCATCACGAGGTAGGGGCGACCATCGTCGAGCCGGCCGCACCTGTGGAGCCGCGCCACGTGCGGCGGGCCGATGCGCTCGAGCGCGTCGGCCTCCCGGCGGAAGCGCTCCTCCAGCATCGGCGAGGTGGACATGCCCACCTTGACGGCGACCGGGGCGCCGTCATCGTCCGAGACCCCCGCCCACACGATGGCGAAGCCGCCCTGCCCCAGGCGCTCGCCGAGCGAGACACCGGGGACGCGCGGCGGAGCGGGCGCGGAGGGCTCGCCGGGCGGCGGCGTCCATCCGTCGAAGGGGCACGGCGCCGCGCCCTCGCGACGCCGGTGACACAAAGGACAGCGATGCACTCGGCCTCTCTCTAACGCAGGCGCGCAGGCGCGCTAACGCAGGCACGCAGGCGCGCTAACGCAGGCGCGCGCGCGAGCGCGCACCACGCCTATGCTATCGTCGCGGGTCAGCATGGTACACGTCGATGACGACACCATCCCCAGCGCGCCGCGCGGGGTGGTGAGCCCCACCGACGAGACGGTCACCCTCTCGGCCGGGGAGGAATCCACCGCGGGTGGCCGGCGCAGCGCCGAGGTGCCCTCGCGCGCCGGAGACTATGTGCTCCAGAGCGTCCTCGGCGAGGGCGGCTTCGGCGTCGTCTACCGCGGCGAGCACGCGACGCGCCGCACGAAGGCGGCGATCAAGGTCCTGCACGCCGAGCTCGCGCTGCACCCTGACGTGTGCCTCCGCTTCGAGCGCGAGGTCGTGGTGATGCAGCGGGTGCGGCACCCGAACGTGGTCGAGGTGCTGGACGTCGGCAGGCTCGAGGATGGCCGCCCCTACTTCGTCATGGAGCTGCTCGACGGCGTCAGCCTGGAGAGGCACCTCGAGGCCCGCGGCCGGCTCCCGCTGGAGGAGGCGCTCGCCCTCCTGGAGCCGCTCTGCAGCGCGCTCGACGCGGCTCACGCGCGGGCGATCGTGCACCGCGACGTGAAGCCGTCCAACGTCTTCCTGTGCTCGGGCGACATGCAGAGACGCGGCCCCCGCGTGGTCCTGCTCGATTTCGGCGTGGCGAAGCTGCTCGACGCGCCGGGGCCCGCGCTGACCTCGTCGCGGCACGTCCTGGGCTCGCCCTCCAGCATGTCGCCCGAGCAGCTCACGGGCCGCCCCGTCGACGCGCGGACGGACGTCTACGCGCTCGGCGCGCTGGCGTACGCGATGCTCACGGGAGAGCCGCCGTTCGCCGGCGCGTCGTTCCCGGTGCTGCGCCAGCTCCACCTCTTCGCGAGCCCGCCCCGCCCGAGCGCGCAGGCGCGCGTGAGCCCGTCGCTCGACGACGTGGTGCTGCGGGCGCTCAGCAAGGACCCGGGGGAGCGCCAGCCGTCGGCGGGGCAGCTGCTCACCGAGCTGCGCGAGGCCGCCGCGGCGCCGCGGGCGGCGGGCGGGGCGGCCGCGGCGCCGCGGCGATCGGCCATCGGCATCCACGTGGAGGTGCAGGCCGACCCGGGCGCGCTCGATGAGCCGACGCCGGAGCTGCTCGATGACTTCGAGTCCGTCCTGCCCTTCGCGCTGTCCGAGCTCACGAAGGCGGGGTTCTCGACCGCGGTCGAGACGGGCACGACCGCGCTGGTCACGGCCGACCGGCCCCTCGATCCGGCGCGCGACGAGGCCGCGCGCCGCGATGCGCTCGGCGCGGCGCTGTCGCTGAAGCGGCGGCTAGAGGCGCGCGCGGGGCGCGACCGGCGGGTGCATGTCCGCCTCTGCGCGCACGTCGGCGAGCTCCAGGCGAGCGGCGATGGCACGCTGACGGGCGGCGACTTGCTGGAGCTCTCCGGGTGGGTGCCCGAGGGAGCGGCGGAGGGGCTCTTCGCATCGCCCGCCCTGCTCGACGGGCTCGGCGTCGCAGCGCACCCCGCGCCCGTCTCGCCCGGGTCGAGCGCGCTGCTCCGGGTGCTGGACCCTTAGCAGCGGGCGTAACCTTCGGCGCCCGCGCCGAGGCGGACCCGACACGGCGCTCCCCGGCGAGCGGCGGCGCGGGAGGCAGCGAAGCGCTGGCGCACCCGGATTTAAGCTCGACGTCGCGAAGGCCAAGCTCCACGAGATCGCCGAGACGACCGACGATAAGTGGAACGAGGTGAAGCAGGGCGCCGACCACGTCTGAAGCGACGTCAAGGCGTCCGTCGAGGGGGCGCGTACGACGCCTCAAGAAGCCCAGGAAGGAGGCTGACCATGTCGTGGTTCACAGCATGGCTCGGTTACGGCCTCGGCCGGGGAGCGGCCAAGGCCATCTTCGGCGAAGACAAACCGGAGGCAGTGCGCCCGCCGATCCGCGAGCAGACCGAGGCGGAGATCCGCGCCGACGAGAAGCGTTACGACGAGGACGCGAAGCGGCTCGACACGGAGGACAAAGCGGCGAAGAGACGCGGCTCCGGCTGAGGGACGAGCGCCTGCTCGACCAGGCGCGACCCCCATAGGTCGGATCTGAGCGACACCGGCCGGAACCGCTTTACGCTTCGTGTCATGGAGCTGCGCCACACCACGATCCACGGGCACGACATCGCCTTCCGCCGGGAAGGCCGGGGCCCGCTCATGGTGCTCATCCATGGCATGGCCGGGAGCTCGGCGACGTGGCGGCACGTGATCCCCGCGCTCGCCCGGCGGTTCACCGTCGTCGCGCCGGATCTGCTGGGCCACGGCGCCTCCGCCAAGCCGCGGACCGACTACTCGCTCGGCGCGTATGCGAGCAGCATCCGCGATCTCATGGCGGCGCTCGGACACGACCGCGGCACCCTCGTCGGGCACTCATTCGGCGGCGGCGTCGCCATGCAGACGGTCTACCAGTTCCCCGAGTGCTGCGAGCGGCTCGTCCTCGTCGGCAGCGGCGGCCTCGGGATCGAGGTGAACGCGCTCCTGCGGGCGCTGAGCCTGCCCGGGGCCGAGCTGGCGCTGCCGATCGGCTGCTGGCCGCTCTCCCGCGCGCTCCTCCGCTTCGCTCTCCGCCCGGAGCGCTTCCTCGCGCGCGCCGCCCTGCGCTTCCTGGAGCGGCGCGGCCGGCGCCCCGGTCCGGTGCTCGTCGAGTTCGTCAACTCCTATTCATCGCTCGCGGACGCGGACGCCCGGCGCGCGTTCGTCCAGACCCTGCGCTCGGTGATCGACCGCGCCGGCCAGCGCGTGAGCGCGCACGACCGGCTGTACCTGACGGCGGAGGTGCCGACGCTGATCGTGTGGGGGACCAACGACCCGGTGATCCCCGTCGCCCACGCCCGCGACGCACACGCATCGATGCCGGGCAGCCGCCTCGATCTCTTCGACGCCGTCGGGCACTACCCGCATTGCGAGGATCCGGAGAAATTCGTGCGAGTGCTCGAGGGGTTCGTGGACACGACGGAGCCGGCGCGGGTCTCCGCGCAGCGGTGGCGCGAGCTCCTCACGCGCGGGCGCGCGGCGTGACGGCGACGCGCCTTCGCTGGCCATGTCGGGGCGCGATCACACGACGGCGAGCTACGGGAGGAGGACGCGGAGGGGCGGTTCCGGATGCAGAAGAGGAGCCCATGGAGCCCCGAGGTGGGAGGCATCGATGCGTCGGCCGCACATCTTGAAGCTGGCGGGATGGAAGCGGCGGTTTTCACGCGCCGGCGCCTGGTCGAAGGACGTGCTCGTCTGCCTGGATCGCACGAGGGTCCTCGGCCTCGCCGCCGAGACGGCGTTCTGGCTATTTCTCTCGCTCGTGCCGCTCGCCGCTGTCGCGGGTCTCCTTGCCGGGCGCTTCTCGACGAGCAACTGGAGCGCGGTCGTGCAGCTGTTGAGCCCGCTCCCGGCAGCGGCCCGCCAGCTCGTCAGCGCCGAGCTGATCAACCTCGCCACCTGGAACGAGGGTTCGGTGGGCGTCGGGACCACAGCGGTCTTCATCTGGCTCGCCTCGAGCGGCGTGCACTCGATCTTCGACTCCCTCGAGATCGGGACCGGGATCTCGCGTCCCTGGTGGAAGAAGCGCCTGCTCGCCATCGGCATGTGCATCGTCCTGCCGGTCGCGGTTGCTCTCCTCGCGTCCCTGGGCCCCGCGCTCCAAGGCGCGATGGGTGGGCTCGGGCGGTGGATCCCGCCGCTGCGGGCGACCGAAGCCCCGACCCTGGCGAGCCGCCTTCTCCGCTTCTGCGTCAGCGCGGGGATCGTCCTCGCGTACGTCTGTGCCCTGTACCGGGTCGGCATCCCGCCCCGGGCCCGGCGTGGCGTGCCGATCCTCCCCGGTGCGTTGCTCGCCGTCGCGCTCGAGATCCTGTTCGGCTTCGCCTATGCGTTCTACATCGCCAAAGCGGGAGATGGCGGCGCCTACCTGGCGGGGCTCGCGGTGATCGGCGTGACCATGATCGGCCTGTACTTGTTCACGGCAGCGCTCCTCGTGGGGGCCGTGGTGAACCGGAAGCTTGCGCGCGGCGTCGAGACCTGCCCCGGGGCGGCAGCCAGGAGCAGGATGGACGATTGAGCGTCGAGATCGCCACCTCGATCACCTCCGAGCCTCGCCCTCCGTGCGCCTCCCCTTCGTCTCCGCCACGTAGATCCGCAGCGTCGAGATCGCCAGTGCCATCACCAGCGGCCCGAGCAAGAGCCCGATCAGCCCGAACGTCTCCACCCCACCGAACAGCGCGCCGAACGTGAAGAGCGCTGGCATGCTCGAGCCCCGTCCAACGAGCCGCGGGCGGATCACGTAGTCGGAGAGGCCCACCACCACCAGCGCCCCCCACGCGAGCTCGACGATCCCCATGGCGATGTGGTGCGTGAGGATGAGGTACACGCCCGCCGGCACCCAGACGAGCAGCGTGCCGACCGCTGGGATCAGCGAGGCCATTGCCGTCGCGGCGCCGAAGAACGCCGCCTCGGGAATCCCCGTAATGAGGTAACCGATCGTCGCGAGAAACCGCTGCGCGATTCCGGTGAGCACGGTGCCGAGGAGCGTCGTCCGGCCGACGACCCGGAACTCGTCGAGCAACGCGCGGGTGTGGCGTGGGTGCAGCGGGAGCACGTCTTCCGCGCGGCGCGCGAGCGCGGTCCAGTGCCGAAGGACGAAGTAGGTGGTCATCGACACGAAGAAGAAGCCGAGCAGAGCGCTGAAGCTGGCCGAGGCGACGAACGCCGCGATGCCGGCGGCGCGGGCGGCGAGCTCGGCCGCGGCGGCGGCGCCGTCGTCGTGCTCGCGGCTCGCTCGGGCGCGGATCGATGGATGACCTCGCCGACGTGCGCTTCCAGGTCATTTCAAGGACTTGCGTCCCTAATTCCACGGCGGTGCTAGTGGTCACATGGGGAGACGTGGATCGGGAACGTGAGGGTAGCCACGCCCCCGAGCCCGTCGCCAACTTCCACCCGCAACAGGTAATCGCCCACGATGCTGGGAGTGAAGGTCTGGCATTCCGGCGATTCGGCCGTGCAACCGACGATCGCCGGAGCGCCCTGCATCAGCGAACCCGGGCCGGGGCCTGACACGACCGAGAACGAGAACGAGAGGGCATCACCGTTCGGATCGACGGCGTTGACCCTGATCTGCGCCGTCTGGCACAAGGTGATGAATTTGCTCTCGGCGATGAGCAGTCCCGTGATCTGCGGCGCATCATTGAGCGCGACGACCGCGTCAAGCCCGCCCATCTCGGCGCCACTACACTGTGACACGAGGACAACCTCGTTCGTCACGTTCGGCAACACCGTCACTGTGGCCTCGACTCGTCCACATTGAACTGACGGCGTGCCGAATGTGGTAACAGGAATGACGCACAGTCGGTAGTCGCCGGCTGGCAACACGAAGAGTGCATCTGCGAATGCGTGTGCGCCGGAGCCGGGTGGTTGGAGCGATGGTGGAAGGGTCTCCGTTTCCAGCGCATTGATGGCCTGCGTGAGCGGATTATCACAAGACTGGGCAAGCGTCGCGACACGAAAATCGATGGCTGCCACGTCGTGCTGATTCGCCATCGTCACGGCGGCAGTGACGTTTCCGACCCCCTCCTCCTCGCTCGGCGCTTCCCCGTCGCAACCTGCCAGGCCCACCACACACAACAACCAGCAAAGGACGAATGGCGTTTGCTTTTTCAAACAAACCTCCTGATTAACGCTCCCCACTTACCTCGTCGACGGCTCGCCTCCGGCCGAATCAGGCCTTGGAATTTAGTTAAACATGCGTGACTCTCAATGAATGTCAAGCTTCACGGAGCGGGCCAATGTCAGCCGTGCTCGCGTCGACCCGGGCGGGGCTCAAAGCCTGGTACGGCCCAGACGGCATGGCTCGATTCGAGATCGCTTTGACGCCCTCGAGCCGTGACGCGCCGAGCGTGCGGCGGTGGACGTTCCGGGTAAATGTTTGGAGGCAGTTTGAGTCAGCGCACGCGCTGGTTGTACCTCTACACGTCACACGACGAGGACGTGTCGGTGAACAACTTCTACACCATGAACGACTGGAGGTTGTACTCCACCACGGACATGGTCAACTGGACAGACCACGGCTCGCCCGCGGGCTACAGGGCGCTGGCCGAACCTTCACCAATCACCCCGGCATCGTCGACTATAAGGGGCACTCGTATTTTTTCTATCACAACAACGCATTGCCGGGCGGCGGTGACTCCAAGCGCTCGGTGTGCGTGGAGGAGTTCACCTACGGCGCCGACGGCAGCATTCCGAGGCTCACGATGTCCATGAATGGACCGTCCGCCGTCGCCACGCTGGATCCGTTCAAGCAAGTCGAGGCCGAGACCATCGCCTTCTCGTCGGGGCTCAAGACCGAGGTGTGCACCGACATCGGCGCCGGCATGAACGTCAAGTTTATCAGCAATGGCGACTACATCAAGGTGAAGGACGTCGATTTCCTGGACGGCGTGACCTCCTTCGAGGCTCGGGTATCGTCCGCAGCCAGCAACGCGAAGATCGAGCTCCACCTCGACAGTCAGACCGGCACGCTGCTCGGGACGTGTGACGTCTCGGGCGCGTACGACCGGCACCGCTGGCTCGGGCAGCGGCGGCAGCGCCGGATCAGACCAGAGCGCCGTTGCGCGCGATCTTCGCGTGCGGTGAATACTCCGACGCCCAGGGCATCTTGACCAGGTCCGACCACAGACGGTCCAGCGCGTGAGGATTGACCAGGACTTCGTTCTCGATGTTGGTGTCGCGCATTCCTGGCAGCTGGAACGGATCCTGCGCCGGGTGTGGCATCATGTGCATCGGATGCCGATACCCGATGGTGGTGAATCCGACGACGAGCCGCCTCGGCCAAATGAGCGACAGCTCCGTCAAGAGCCGAGTGCCATCGTCGCCCTGGCCGGCCATGCAACCCATCAACAAGATCGTCGAGACATCCGGGCGGGTGTAGAGGCCGAGCCGATGAAGCGCGGCGTAGGCTGCTCGAGCTTGAGCAGCTTGAGGAGCGTCGGCCCCGCCTCCTTGATGACCTGTGCATAAAGCTTCGTGCCCTCCGGCCGATCGATGAGGCCCCACGTCACGGCGGCCGCCTTGTTTCGATCCGTCGTCGTCGGGCCGTCCAGGGCCTTGAGGAACGGCGTCAGCGGAATGGGGACGTCGTGGTGCAACATGGCGACGTCCATGAGCACGCGCATGGCATTGTTCCGCACGAGGGCGTCGGGGTCGTTCAGCATGGGCAGCATCAGCGAGACGAGCTTCTCGCCATCCTTGATGTGCGCGAGCAGAAACGCCGCCGCGCCCCGGTCCTCCGGGTCCCTGTCCTCCTTGAGGATGCGGATGAGCTTGTCCTCGTTCGGCGGAACGTCGTTCACGAATCTCTCAACGTACGGGCGCAGCTCTTCGTGCTCGTAGCCGCCCAGGCAATGAAACGCGGGGCACGCGACGCGATCAGGACCGATTTCCTTCTTCTCGTACATCATGCGGAAGAGCGTGTCCTGGCAGTCCTTCCACGCCGCGAGCAGGCCCGCCGGATCCTCGAAATCGCCCTTGGGTTGCGGGCCGAAGGAGAGGCGCTTTTTCATGTCCCTGCGCTCCACCACGTCGACGGTGACATAGGCCTTCAGGACCTCGCCCCTATCGAAATAGATGATGGGTGAGAGCTCGATCCAGCCGACCGCCTTGTGCTCGGCGAGGATCACGTCGACCATCTCCTTTTCAAGGGTCTTCCTCTCCGCCTCGTCCTCCGTGTCGAACCAGCGCTGAAGCACGTCACCGAAACGCGTCTTCGCCCAGGCGCCGTCGAACCGGTCGGTGCCGTAGACGTCGACCCCCCTCAGCACGGGCAGCGGGGCCGCCGGCGGAGCGGCGGACGCGGCCGAAGCGGCAGGGGTCGCCGAAGTGGGCGGCGAGGAGGCCGCCGCAGGCGGAGGAGGCGGCGGAGCGGACGCGACCTCCCACGCCGCGGAACCGCCGCAGGCAGGGAGGGCGAACTGGTCTTCCCCCGCTTCCGCGGACAGTCTCACTATGCCGCGAGCGCGGCCACGTAGGTCGTCAATTCGAGCTCGATCGGGCTCATGTAGGCGAGCCGTGAATGCCGCCGCTTCAGGTTGTAGAAGTTGTCGATGTAGTCGTAGTCTCCGATCGACGCGATGGCGGCCGCTCGCGTCCGGTAGCGCTCGCTCGGCGACGAGCCTCGTTCCCCCCGCGTGGCCAGCCGGACGGCCATACCGCCGTCGCCGCCTGGGCCCGCGCGGAGGGTGGTGTCTACGCTGCCCCGCACCGTCACCTTGGCGTGAAGCTCACCAGCAGTCGCGGGTGCTCCAACCGTTCTGAACCACGGTGGCGCATGCCCGGCCGATGTTGTTCTCGATGAAGGTACGGTTGCTGTTGATCGGCGCCCAGAGGTTGCCCACATTGGCGCCGCTGCACCCTCCCTTGGAGTTGACTCCCAGGAGGACCCCCGAACGAACGGTGCTTTCTGGAGTGGTCGCTGCGCTGGTCAGGAAGCGCAGGGGCCCGCCCGAATCGCCGGCGCACAGGTGCGGGTCGGCCTGTGGGACAGTCTTCGTGTAGGCTCCGCCGCTCAAGGCAATACCAGAGAAATTTCCCCCGCGAAGCCTGCCGTCGCTCGCCGGCGAGTCTGCGTAGCCGTAGGCGGTCCCGATGGTCGAGTCACCGCCTGAGTTCAGATAGGCTGCGTCCTTCTGCACGACGTTCGCGAAGTTCGTGCCAAAGTTCAGCGTGGCGACGTCGCGATCCGCGTTGTCACCGGTCCATGTTTGCGTCGCCGTGTGGTACACGCCCAGGTACGTCGACGGCACCGCCCAGCTTGCCTGCAGCTGACAACCGCCGGCAGGATCCGTGATGCAAGTCCAGGTGCCGTCTTCGTTCATTCGGTAGGCCGCAAACCACGTGGTCCCGGTATCCGGCGGATTGTAGTTGACGTTCGGCGGATTGGCCGTATCCGGCGTCAGCCAGCGACGAACACAGTGGGCGGCGAGCACTATCGCATCACGAGACACGACCTGCCCGCTGCAGCCGGACATGACCCACTGACTCCCGTCCCAGAAACCAATATCAACGATGCCGCCTGCCCAGCGATTCGAGACGAGCGTTCCATTCGCCAGCCCTTGTTCCGCTTCATCGAGCTCCATCCCGACGACCGCCGGTTCATCACCTGCGACGTGGTCGCCGCAGGACGTAAGTCCGACCGACAACAAGCCCATCCCTGCCAACACCTTGTTCACTCTAAACATTCTGAACATTGATATCTCCCGTACCTGGAGAGGAGCCGCCCCTCCACGACCGCCACCCGGAGCGCCGAGCAGGTTAAAAAATTCCCTGAATCCGATGAGTTGCGAAGCCCGATCGCGCTGCCGGGACGCAAGCTCCAGGAGCAAGGAATGAAGAGCCTCATGACAAGGCCTCCGGCCGTACTATCTCCGGGTTCCGTCCCCGCGATCACAAATTCGTCGCGCGCAGATCCCGGCGCCAGCTTCAATGCGGCCGGCGTGGGGGCTGCCCGGGCGCGCTTCGAGGAAGCGCCGCCTCACGTCGAGCGCCGCTCCACCGTGAGCGCGGCGGGCTGGAAGGGCGGCGCGGAGCGGCCTGCGCGAGGAGATCGCAAGCGCGCGAAGCCTGACGGCTCAGCGGGGGCGGGCGCGCTCCATCGCCTCCGCGAGCGCGAGGTCGTCGGGCGTGCCCTGCGCGCGCAGCCCGGCGATGGCGCCGTCGCGATCCTCGGGGCGGCGGTTCTGCGACAGCTTGAGCTTGCCCTCGATCCGCGTGATCTCCATCGAGAAGCCGACGATCGCGGGGAGCAGCGCGGATCGCTTCTCCGGCGAGAGCTCCGCGACGCTCCAGGGCTCGGGCTGCCCGCGCTCGTTCACGTCGGAGAGGCGCGCGAGCAGCGCGAGAAGCGCGTCGTGGTCCTCGATGGCCCGCGGCGCGCCGTGCGCGTGGACGACGGCGTAGTTCCAGGTCGGCACGTCGTCGCGCGAGGCGTACCACCCGGGCGAGATGTACCCGTGCGACCCGCGGAAGACGGCCAGGACCGGCGTGCTCCCGTCGAGCGCGCGCCGGATCGGGTTGGCCCGCGCGACGTGCGCGAGCAAGGTGCCGTGAGGGCCGCTGTCGCGCTCCAGAAGGAACGGCAGGTGCGCGACCATGGGCACGCCGTCCTCCCCGGGCGCGATGAGCATGCCGAAGGAGTGCGCGTCGATGAGATCGTGGAGGTCGGCGAGGTCGGGTGCCTCGTAGACCCTGGGGAGGTAGATCGATCGCGGCGCGCCCGTCGTCGTCATGCCGGCAGGGTGTACCACCGCCCGCGCCGGCCGCCCTTGTCGACGCGACCAGCACGATCGGGGCGACTCGATTCGCTCGATCCTTGAGCCGTTTTTCTGGATTCAGGGCGCATCATCCTGGTTTTTTGAGAAGATTCTTTGGTTCAGGCTTGATATTAGCTAGATTTCTATGGTCAATCTCTCGTTGGAGCCTCCATCCACCTGGAAACCAGAAACAATTGTCTAGATTCTGTCGACTTTTATCTGGTTTTTTGGCTAGGATATCTCGATGCCCCTGGTCCCCACGCCCCCTGTCGCCCCGCGCGGCTACAGCGCCGTCGAGCTGGCGCGCGCCGCCGGTGTCAGTACCGGCACGATCAAGCACTGGTTCGCGGAGGGTCTGATGGACAAGCCCGCGTTCCACGGCCGCCGCACGACGTACGGCCGCGAGCACCTCGTGCGGGCGCTCGCGATCAAGAAGCTGCGCGAGCACAACCTGCTGCTCCCGGAGATCAAGCGGAAGCTCGCCGCGATCTCGCTCGAGGAGCTGGCGAAGGAGGTGCTGCCGCCGGAGCCACCCGAGAGCGCAGCGCCGGGCGCGGGAGAGCGCGCGGACACGGAGGAGCTCGGCCGGGCGTGGCGGCGCGTGGAGCTGATGCCGGGGCTGGAGCTGCACGTGCGCGCCGACGCGGGCGCGGTGGTGCACCGGATGGCGACCGAGATCCGCGAGAAGTACGGGTGTGAGCGCGAGGAAGGGCGGCGCTAGCTCTTTCCTTCGGGGGCTTCGCCCCGATATCCCCAGCGTCCGCCTCGCAACCGCGCTGGTTCCGTGTGTCAGCATCAGCAATCGCTGGCGGAGCGTCCTCTGCCGCGCAGCCGGCTCCGGGCGCAGCGCAGCAGCTCGCCCGCTCGTCTCCTCCTTTTGCGCGTCGCGCTCGCGTACCGGCCTGGGATCGCGCCCTTGCCGGACGTGTTCACGATCAATGCGGAGCGGAAGCCGGGAACGCGGCGAAAGGCTGGCGGAGCGGCATTGCGATCGGGGACCTCGCGCCGTACACACCGCGTCGATGGGAGCCCCGCATCGTCGTGCCCCTCTCGCAGGTCTTCTGGCGGTCGCTGCCTTCGCCGCGCCGCACGCCGCTGCAGCAGCGCCGCGTGTGCTCGGCCGTGTGACGGGTCGGGTCCACGAGGTAGCCCAGTCTCACGACGGCATGCGCTGCGGCGGCCGTCTTGTCGAGCTCGGCATGACAAAAGCCGAGGTGACGGCGCGGTGCGGGGCGCCCTCGCACCAGACCACGCGCTACGAAGAGCGCGTCGTGGAAGGCCGTCGCGTGCTCGACACCGTCGACGACTGGACTTATCAGCTCGGCCCCGGCACGTTTCCGCGCCTCCTCGAGTTCCGCAACAACCGTCTCGTGTCGCTCCGCGCCGGGTGAGGAGGTCCTTGAGATGCCGGCGGTGCTGGCATGGGATGACATGGGAGAGGACGTTTGAGATCCCCGAAGGGAAGCTGGAAGGTGGTTGAGACGCATCGAATTTTGTTTCTTCGTCGGCGCCTGCAGGCGCTGGTAGCATGACCCGATGCAGCCCTGGTTCCGTCCGCCCATTGCCCTTCCATCCCTCGCGCGGCGCCTCTCTCGCTGGACGGGTGTGGCTATCGCGGCGGCGCTCGCCCTGGGGGGCTGCAAGCGGCTCAAATCCGGCGCAAAGGAAGAGTTTCGTCGCGCTCACAGCTGCCCTGACGAGCGCATCGAGATCCGTGAGCGTCCGGATCTGGCGCCCTATACCGTGTCGTTCGGCACGCTCGAGCCCCCGGAGGATGTCAGGGCGGACCCGGGCCGGCTGAAGGTCTGGAAGGAGGAGCACAAGGAGCGGGTCGAGGGGTGGAACGACGCGCACGACGTCTTCGAGGCACGCGGGTGCGGGAAGCAGGTGCTGATGACCTGCGGGAGGCCGAACGTCGACGGCACCGCCGACTACAGCGACGTGGTATGCACGGAAGACGACTATCCTCCGGACGCCAGCCGATGGTGAGGCAGTCCACGGCGCTAGCCGCGCGCCTTCTGCGCTCCCAGCGCCATCATCGCGTCCCAGAACATCTTCTCATACGCCTGAAATAGCCTGGTCGTGCGGCGGATCGCGCGGGGCTCCACGCCGCGGTCGAGCCCGTCCTGAATGATGGCGACCGCGGTGTCCTCGAACGATGGCAGGGCCGCGAACGCGTCCAGGAAGGCGGTGTGCTCCGGGCCGAAGCCGTACCGGTCGCGGAGCGCCTTCCCCATCCTGCCGCAGTTGTACCCCCAGGCAGGGAAGTTGATGAGCAGGGCGCACGCGATCTCGGCCGCCGAGGCGTTGGCCGCCGCCCAGGCCATCTGAACGGCATACGCGAACCCCTCCGCGGTGACCTCGTACCGATCCAGGTCGTCCTTCGTCATGCCGAGCTTCCGGCCCATGGCAGCGATCCCGTCCGGCGCCACGAGCTCGCCCTGGAGGACACCGCTCCAGAAATCGCGCCAGGGCGTGTCCCCGAAGCGCTGGAGCATCATCGCCATCGAGCGCAGGTCGCTGAGCACCACGTGGTGCTGGTGGCCCGGGAAGGCCCTCAATCCCTCGACCGTGACCTCTCCCCGCTCGATGGCGTCCGGATAGGGGTGAGCCCTCAGCTGATCGTCGATGCTCCGGAGCTCTTCGCGAATGTCCTTCACCAGCGCGGCCGCGGCCTTCATGGATGCCTCCTCGTGATCGCGCGCCATCCTACTACCGCGTCGCGGCCGCGATCCGACGACCTGCAGCGCGCTACCCGCGGGCGCGCTGCCCCGCTTGCGACCCCCGCACGCGCGCGATGATCGCGCCGGCGACCTCCTCGGCCGACCTGCCCCTGGGAAGCCAGCGCTGCGGGATGTTATGGGAGCGATCGTCCTCGCGGATCACCAGCGTGATCGGCTTGGCCGGCGGCTGCAGCTCCACGGACTCGACGCGATCGAGCGGCACGGTGACCTCCCGCGCGCCACGGAGCGGATGCATCGACGGCAAGGTGATCGATCGAGGGCCAAGGACGATCCGGAACTCCTTGAGCGCCGCAAACCGCGCGGCGACGAGGACGCCGAGCGCGCAGAAGGCCCCTGACAGGGTCGCCAGCACCGCGTAGAACACGTCGGCGCCTCCAGGCTCGAAATGGAGGATCCCGTTCAGGATCAGGCCGCGGTCGTTCGTCTGTGCCCGATGGGTGAGGACCGCCGCGCAGACCGCAAAGAAGAGGGCGCTCAGGAGGAGCTCCAGGTAGGGACGGCGGAGCGGGATCTCGAGAGCGCCGTCCGCCGCGTGTTCGCTTGCCTTCATCGATAATCCCCTCCGCTGGCGGAAGCTGCCTCGTGCAGCCGCACGGCCAGGACCTCTGCGTCGAGCGCCGCCTGGTGCTCGGTCAAGACGAAGGTGTCGCCGTCCCGATGGGCGGCGACCCAGGGCAGCGCGCGCGCGTCGCCGATCACCTTGTCCCGGCTGCCGACGAGGACGAAGACGCCCCGCCCTTCAAGGCTGGCGCCGAGGCTCACGCTGCGGATCTGAGCGGCGGGGATGGTGACCAGAGCCCCGTTGGCGGTGAGACGAACGGCATCGGCCGAGATCGACTCCAGGCGAACGGGTTGACCGTGACGTGGATCGCGGAAGACGGCGATGTCACGCCGGAGCGCGAGGGCGACGCCGATCGCGCCGGCGCCATAAAGAAGCCAGGCGAACCAGGCGAGCGACGGCTTGAGCGCGGGCAGCGCGGCGCCCCACAGCGCGCCGGCCGCAACGAGCGCGGCGGCCACGACACAGAGGCCCACGCCGGCGCGGATGCGCCGGATCCTGCCGAGGTCCTCGATCGACGTCCCCAGCGCCATGAGCGCCAGCGCAGCGACGCCCAGCCCCGCCGGAGACGCGAGAAAGGGAAGCACGCCCTTCGGGCCGGGCGGCGCCATGCACGCGAGCGCCGCACAGCAGAGCCCGATGCACATCGCGCGCGCCTGGAAGCTGACCGGTGGGCGGAGCACGTGGAAGAGAGGCGCATGACATCGCGACGACTCTGGGCTGTCAATGCCCCGCGGCCACCTCCGCCTCTCCTCGTGTCGCTCGTCGCTATCGGCCGCTCCCGACCCGCGCTCAGGTTTCCTCCGGAGCGCGCTCCTTCGCGCGGTCGTCGAAGAAGCGCGCGTTGATCTCCCGGTAGCGCTGCCACTCGGCCGGCAGCTCGTCTTCATCGAAGATGGCGCCCACCGGGCACTCGTTCTCGCAGGCGCCGCAGCAGATGCACGACTCGGGATCGATGTAGAGCTGGAGACCGGCGAGGCGTGTCTTCCGCTCTCCCTCGGGAATCCGCGAGATCTCGTCCGCCGCGAGCGGGCCGTGGATGCAGTCCACGGGGCAGACAGGGACACAGGCGGTATCACACGTGGCGACGCAGGGCTCGGCGATGACGTAGGCCATGAGGGTTCCTTTCCGTGGCGCGGTCGTCCGCGCGCTCTCCTCTCCCTCCTCCGGCAGGGAGCAGGGCGCGTGCCCGCGGCCCGAGCGGCTTTTCCCGGGCTTTCGCCGGCCTTGTGCGGTCCAGGCAACGCCCCTACGGTGCCGCGCAACGCCATTTCGTCGGCCTCGCTCCGCGCACGATGACCGCCTCCGCCGATCACGCCCTTCTCCTGCTCGCCGACCTCGGCGAGGCCTCGGCCCGCGCGCACACCGAGGCGACGCTCGTCCCCGCGGTGAGCGCCGCGCTCTCGCGCCATCTCCCGCTGCGGCGGCTCGATCTGCGCCGCGGCGCGGCCGCGCCGGGCGCGCCGGAGGTCCGGCGCGGCGCGGGCGGCGAGACGCTCGCCGTCTTCGCGCTCCGCGACGCGGAGGGCGCCGTCGGCTGCGCCACGATGGCGCTCGGCGGCGGCGCGGCGCTCGACGTCTCGCCCGCCCTGCTCGAGGCGATCGGTCGCCTGCTCGCCGTGGCGCTGCGTCAGGTGCAGGTCCTCGGGCGCGTCGCGGCCATCGCGCGCCGCGCGCAGGGGGAGAAGCGGACGCTCAAGGAGGAGCTCGATCGCGTCGCCCTGCCGAGGGAGGTGGTCGCGGTGGGCCCGGCGATGCGGGCGATCTTCCAGCAGATGGTGCCGCTCGTCGCGCGGCAGGACACGACCGTTCTGGTGCGCGGCGAGACGGGCACGGGCAAGGAGGTGATCGCGCGCCGCATCCACGCGCTGTCGCGCCGCGCGGAGCGGCCGTTCCTCGCGGTCAACTGCGGAGCGCTGCCCGAGGGGCTCGTCGAGAGCGCCCTGTTCGGACACGAGCGCGGCGCGTTCACGGGCGCCGCGGCGCGGCACCTCGGGCTGTTCGAGCGCGCGAGCGGCGGGACGCTGCTGCTCGACGAGGTCGGCGAGCTGCCCAGGGCGGCGCAAGCGAAGCTCCTGCGCGTGCTCCAGGAGGGCGAGATCGAGCGCGTCGGCGGCGAGGGCGCGGTGCGCGTCTCGGTGCGCGTGATCGCCGCGACGCACCGGCCGCTCGAGGACATGGTGGCGAGCGGAGCGTTCCGCGAGGACCTCTATTATCGGCTGCAGGTATTCCCGATCATCGTCCCCCCGCTGCGGGAGCGGCCAGAGGACCTGGAGCCGCTCACGCGCGTCATCGTGGAGAAGGTGGCGGCGAGCTTCGGCCGGACGCCGCCGCGGGTGAGCGCGGAGTCGATGGCGCGGCTGCGGGCGCACGGCTGGCCGGGCAACGTGCGGGAGCTGGAGAACGTGATCGAGCGGTCGATGGTGATGTCGACCGGAGACGAGCTCATCCTGTCAGCGCCGCTCTCCGCGGCGCCTGGCGCGACAGGGCGCGTGATGACGTACCGAGAGGCCGCTCAGCGCTGCATCGAGGACGCGCTGCGGGCCGCAGGCGGGAAGATCTACGGCGAGGACGGGGCCGCGGCGGCGCTTGGGCTGAAGCCGACGACGCTGCAAAGCAAGATGCGGAAGCTCGGGCTCCGGAAGGACGGAGAGAAGGGCTGACGGCCGAGAGGCTCGTCAAACCACGCGGCCAGACCCGGTGTGGGGGTGTGTTCCACATGGTCTCCAGGCGGCGCGGCTCTCGCACCGACGGGCTCGGCGGTCGAGAGTCGCCGCTGGATCCGGAGCGCCCCAGGATCGTCGCGCCAGAGGTGCTGCATCAGTTCGACCACGACGGTCAGGCCCTGTTCCTCGTGGAGTTTCACCGCGAGACGAGATCGGATGAATCAGATCAACCGGAGGCCGGCTTTTCGCGTGTTCGTCTCTTTTCCAGGAGAGTGAACAAATCTAGGTTCCATCTTTGGACCTATGCGCGCAACGTGACTGGATCTCGCGCTCGCGAGACAACCGCACCACGCCAAGAAGCAGCTGGCCGGGCCGTGGAAAAGCGAACGCGACTTAGAAAAGAGTCTTGACTTTCCCCTCCTGTTTGTGTGAATATTCTAATCCCTCTTGACGATCCGGACCGCTCTCGGCCGGGGGCCGCAGTCGGTTGCAGGATCGTACAGGGGAGGACTCCGGGTGAACCTGCCGGGGCTACTTGCTTCTTGCGGCTACGCGTTCGAGTTGTTCTTGCTTTTTCCGAGTTGATGCCCGGCCCCGTCACACGGGGTGTTCGCATGTGAGCATCTGTCCGACAAACATCGTGATTGCCAGGCATGTGGTCGGCGCAGGCCCGCGGGCGCATCCGTGATCTCCGGATCACGAGCACGTTGGCCGGAAATTTTGAACTTTAACCAATGGCTCGGAGGGCTCGCGTCTGTCTCGGTGGTTCATAGATCCATCTCGAGCAGAGGCCCGCGACTCCGCCGATCCGATCATGGAGAATCTTAAATGCGCATCGTTCCCTTACTTGGCTACCTATCCGCTTCGATCGCGTGCGGCCTGCTGGCGTGCAGCGTCGAGAACATCGTCGACGAGGACATCGAGGCTCAGGAGGGCGCGCTGGACAGCGCGGACCGCTCGATGTCGGCGAGCGTCGCCGTCACCTCGGACTGGGGAAGCGGCTACTGCGCGAACGTGACGGTGAAGAACAACTCCCGCAGCCCGGCGACCACCGGCTGGAACGTCGTCGTCGCGCTCAACGGCTCGACGAAGCCCAACCCGTGGAACGTGAAGTTCACGGAGTCGAACGGCCAGTTCAGCGCCACGAACGTGGACCACAACGGCGCGGTCGGCATTGGCACCTCGACGCAGTGGGGCTTCTGCGCGAACGGCAGCGGGCGGCCCACGATCGCCTCGGTCACCGGCTCCGGCGGCACGATCACCGGCTCGAGCTCGGCCTCGTCGTCGAGCAGCAGCTCGAGCTCGTCCAGCAGCTCGAGTTCGTCGAGCAGCAGCTCGAGCTCGTCCAGCAGCAGCTCGGGCGGGGGAGGAGCCGGCGGGTCGGGCGGCTCCGGCGGGTCGGGCGGCTCCGGCGGGTCGGGCGGCTCCGGCGGCGGCAGCACGTGCACGTCACCCAACCAGCAGGTCTGCGCCAATCAGACGGGCACCCACTGCGGCTACACCTTCGAGTACTGGAAGGACACCGGGAGCGGATGCCAGACCAACACGGCGACTGGCTACAACGTCGAATGGAGCAACATCAACAACCTGCTGGGCCGTAAAGGCCTGAGGCCCGGGTCGAAGAACCAGATCGTGACCTACTCGGCCGACTACCGGCCGAACGGCAACTCGTACCTGGGCGTCTACGGGTGGACGAAGGGCCCGCTCATCGAGTATTACATCATCGACAGCTGGGGCACCTGGCGTCCGCCGGGCGGCCAGGGATTCATGGGCACCGTCACCAGCGACGGAGGCACCTATGACATCTATCGGACCGAGCGAGTCAACCAGCCGTCCATCGAAGGCACCAAGACCTTCTATCAGTTCTGGAGCGTCCGGCAGCAGAAGCGCACGAGCGGAACCATCTCCGTCGCCAACCACTTCAACGCGTGGGATCGCCTCGGGATGAAGCTGGGGAGCCTGTACGAGGTCTCGATGGTCGTGGAGGGCTATCAGAGCAGCGGGAGCGCCAGCGTGAACGTGTCGATGAAGTGAGCGCTCGGCCTTGAGCATCGCATGATGAACGCGCGCGGGATGGCCATCCCGCGCGCCACGCGCCCGGGCTTCTTCAGTCCCAGGCACGACTCCCCACCCATCTGACAGACACGTCCCGGCGCTCCCCGCGACGTCGCAGATCCGCCATGGCGTCGCCATGCATCCGCGGCGAGAGGGGCGTCGCCCGCGCACGCCCCGGCCCTTGCCTCCCCGGCAAGGGCCGGCCGCCCGCCGGCAACGCTTTCGCAAAGGCCTTCGGGGCGACGTTCAGGTTCCTTCCGGCCATTCTCGCAGGTATGGTCACGCCGGACGTCCTGGCTGCCCTCGTCGCTGACCGCCCGGCACGGCGACCGCCCCCTCCGGGTCAGCCAGGCCTCGGCAAAGCAGACCATCGCCCGCAACGAGACCTCGATCCCGAAGGGGAGACCTCATGCCGCCAACCCGACCCCCCCTGGTTGATCCCGCCGCGCGCCTCGGCCCCCCGGCCTCGTCGGCCCTCCAGACGAGCGTCGGGCCCGGCCAGCTCATCCGCCACGGGAGCTTCTGATGAGAGAACACGCAGCAGTCCGGACGACGAAGCCTCTCGTGACGGTCATGGCCGCGGCGCTCGCCTTCGTGTGCTGGAGCGCGGCATGCAACGCGATCTCCGGGGTCGACGATCTCGACTTCTCGGGCTCCGCCGGCGCGACGGGCGGCGGCGCGGGCGGCACGGGCGGCGGGACGGCCGGCGGCGGCGGCGGCACGGGCGGCACCGGCGGCGCTGGCGGCACGGGCGGCACCGGCGGCGCTGGCGGCACCGGCGGCGCTGGCGGCATGGGCGGCGCTGGCAGCACGGGCGGCGGCGGCGGCACCGGCGGCGCTGGCGGCACGGGCAGCGACATCTCTTACGACATCGCCTGTGGGAGCGGCAACGTGGCTGTGGGCGTCCACGGCCGGAGCGGCGGCTCGATCGATCAAATCGGCCTGATCTGCGCGCCGCTCGCCAGCGACGGCACCCTGGGCACCGCCTTCCAGACCGTGACCGCCGGCGGCAACGGAGGCGGGCCGGGCAGCGTGATCTGCCCTGCGAGCCAGGTCCTGGTCGGGATCAACATCTGGGTCGACACTTACGTTTACCGGGTCGAGCTGCTGTGCCAGACGGTCGAGGCGTGGAAGACGGGCGACGGCAACATCAATGTCGGCCCCGGCATCGGCAACGTGCACAGCACAGGTTTCGGGGTCAAATGCCCGATGGGGAGCGCCGTCGTTCAGATCACCGGCGACGCCGACGAGTATGTGCGCTCCGTGCATCCACGTTGTCTCCCGCTGTGACGGGCGCGGTGGCGGTGAGCGCGGACCTCGCCGCCGTCGCCGCGAGGGCCGTGCGCGAGGGCTGCGTCGGCGAGACGCTCGCCGCGGTGCTGGCGGCCGAACAGCTCGGTCACGCCCAGGATCCCGCGGTCCGCGCCGGGCCGTCCGCGCCCGCCGCCCCGCTGAGAAGTTTACGGTCCATCTGGACCCGGAAGAACGCCTCCCGACGTGCGGCGAATTCTGCTAGAGCTGTGAGCCGCGTCGAGCGCAGGTCGCGCCTCGGCGCAGCGGCAGTTTCTTAAGGATCACCGGCAGACGTGCCGCGCTGCGGCAGCGCACAGCTCCGGCGAACGGGCCTATCACCTTTCGGGCCTCAACATGACTTTCGATCGCGAAATCGCACGCTTCACTTGGGTTGGGATCTCCTGTCTGGCCCTGTCCGCTGCAGCGGCGGGCTGCTCGGACGGCGCAGGCGACTCCTCGGAAACGGGGGGCGCGGGCGGCAGCGGCGCGGGGACCGGCGGCGCCTCGAGCGTGAGCTCGGGCGCGGGCAATCCCGCCGCGAGCAGCAGCAACGGCAGCACCAGCAACGGCAGCACCACCAGCAACGGCAGCACCACCAGCAACGGCAGCACCAGCAGCAGCAGCGGCGGCGGCGGCGACACCAGCACCAGCACAAGCACCACGAGCACCGGGACGCCCGAGACGAGCGCCACGTCGAGCACCGGCAGCGGGACGCCGACGGGCGGGTGCCCGGCGAGCGCGACGTTCTGCTCCGACTTCGAGGGCGACGGGCTGCCCGAGGGCGCGACGTACCGCCCCGCGGACGAGGCGCGAGATGCGCTGAAGAACATGGCGATCGACTCCTCGATCTTCCACGCCGGCACGCGCGCGCTGCGTGTGAACCCCGGAGGCGGCGGCTACGACTGGAGGATGCTCTCCGTCCCGGCGCCCGGACCGGCGTTCTGGGTCCGCCTCTACGTGCGCAGCAGCGTCGATATCGGCCAGGCCGAGCACAACGCCTACTTCCAGGCCATGACGGGCAGCGGCGATCGGAACGAGGGCGAAAACATGGAGGTCGCCGAGCAGTACTGCCAGCTCGTGCTGAACCTGCACGACGAGGTCATCCTGTCCACAGGCGGCGAGACCCGGTGCGGGAGCAACGGTGTGAAGCTCCCCAAGGACCAGTGGCACTGCATGGAGGCCTACTTCGACGGCGCCAAGGGCGACGTCCAGGTCTACGCCAACGGCACCAAGATCATCGACAAGACCGGCTGGAAGAAGCTCGGCTACAAGACGTTCAGCTTCGGCTACCTCGGCTTCCACGGCCCGGCGCGGACGATGTGGTATGACGACGTGGCGGTCGCGCCGGAGCGGATCGGCTGCGCCCCCTGATACGCGGCCGAACGCCGGCGCGCGCGTTATGCCAGCGCGATGACATGACCGCCATCGCGCGCGCCACGTGACCTCCCTCCTGCTTCTCCCCTGAACGCACACCGCCCCCCCACTCGGGGCGCGGCCCGCCGGCGGAGCGGCCCCGGGCACGCTTGCTCCCTGGCTCCGCCGGCGCCATAGCCGAGGTGGCGAGCGCTCGGCGGACGCGCGCGAGCGCGAGCCGCGGTGACGATGCAAGGACGACGCGACCGCGATCCCGGCACGAAGGTAGATGTGATGCCGTACCTGGTTTTCCGGAATTTCCCCGACAATACGCCGATCCCCGATGACTGCTATAGCTGCGACGGCGCGCCGGACTGGGCAGCGTTGCTGGAGTGGATATGCCCCGATCTCTCGCGCGACGAGGCGGAGCGGCTCGCCGTCATCGGCGAAGCGAGCGGGAGCCGGCCCGACGTCGCGGGCCTGAAGCGGCTCATCGAGGAGCACCTGAAGCCGTAGGCGCGCGATCGCGATGAGGAGCGCACGGAAGATCATCGATCCTCGCCGCCACACGTGGTGCGACACCCCGGTGGACGACATCGGCCTGCTGGTCGACGCCGACGAGTATTACCCCGAGTTCTACCGGGTCGCGGCCAGGGCGCGGCGGTATTTGCTCCTCGCCGGCTGGCAGTTCGACAGCGACGTCGCCCTGCTCCGGGGCGGGAGGGAGGAGCAGGTGTCGAGCCCGATCACGCTGCTCAAGTTCCTGAACCACCTCTGCGAGCAGAGCCCCGATCTCCAGATCTTCATCCTCGCGTGGGACTTCCACCTCGTGTTCGCGCTCGAGCGCGAGTGGCTCCAGCAGCTCGTCTTCGAGTGGACGAACCATCGCCTGCGCTTCCTCTTCGACGCCACCCACGTCGAGCGCGCCTCGCATCACCAGAAGTTCGTGGTGGTGGACGGCGAGCTCTCGTTCCTCGGCGGCCTCGACCTCTGCGACCACCGCTGGGACGACCGCAGCCACGCCAACAAGAACCCGCTCCGCGTCAGCCGAGGAGAGCCGCACAAGCCGTTTCACGACGTCCAGGCCTACCTGCGCGGTCGCGCGGTCGCGCGGGCGCTGACCGAGATCTTCACGGATCGCTGGCGGCGCGCGGGCGGCGTGGACATGACGCTGCCGGACCTCGACGAGGTCGAGCCGACGTTCCCCGACTACCGGCCCGAGGGCGGCATCCCGCTGGCGGCGGCGCGCGTCACGCTGAGCCGCACCGATCCGCACGGCGCGCCCACCGGCGCCCCGCACCGCACGGAGATACGCGACCTCTTCCTCGACGCCATCGACGCCGCGGAGCGCTTCATCTACATCGAGACCCAGTACTTCAGCTCTCACGTCATCGCCGAGGCGCTCGCGCGGCGGATGCGCGCGGAGGGCCGGCCGCTCCTCGACGTGGTGCTCGTGCTCAACATGGAGGCCGAGACGATGAAGGAGCAGATCGCCGTCGGCCTCTCCCAGGCCAAGGTGCTCGGCGGGCTGCGCGACGTGGCGGCCGAGACAGGCCATCGCCTCGGCGTCTACTACACCCTGCCGGCGTGCGGCGAGGACGAGACCGCCGAGCGCGCCACGTACATCCACTCGAAGGTGATGATCGTCGACGACCGCTTCCTCACCGTGGGATCCGCCAACCTGACGAACCGCAGCCTCTCGATCGACACGGAGATCAACGCCTCGGTCGAGACCGACGACCCCGACGACGCGCTCGGCCGCTCGATCCGCGCGGTGCGCGCGTCGCTCATCGGCGAGCACCTGGGGGACGCCGACTTCGATCGGGTGGACGACCTCGTCGCCTGCCTCGACGCGCTGGCGAGCCCGGCGACCGGGCCGCGCACGCCTGGGAGCTCGTGCCGGTTGAGGCTCCACCCCTCGCCCACCGCGGACGAGCGCGCCCTGCTCGAGGTGATCGACCCGCACCAGCTGCCGTTCGACCCCGCCGCTGTCGAGGACATCGACCAGCGCCAGGGCTCGCTCTTCGTGGGCGGGCTCGGCGCGCTCTGGCGGCACCTGTTCACCAGCCGGAACCCCGCGAAGTAGCCGCGCGCGAGGCGCTCCGGGCGAGCGCCAGGGACGCGCGGGCGCGGGTACCGGCGGCCTTCCTGGACCCCGAGGCAGGGCGCGCCCCTTCCGGCCGCCAGGGGCACATGGTAGGCTGTGCCGCGGAATCGCGAACGGTTTCTTCAGGTTGTCTCTCAAAGTTGAAGCGTTGACGCCACGAGGAGTATGCAAGAGGCAGAGATCAAGATCGGGGGCATTTCGGTCCGCGACCTCGCGGAGCAATACGGAACACCGCTCTATGCCTACGATGCCGAGCGCATCCGGGAGAACTTCCGTCGACTCACGCGGGCGCTGCGCGGCAATTACCCGGAGGTGTCCGTCTTCTATGCCATCAAGGCGTGCAACAACCTGGAGATAGCGAAGCTCCTGGTCGACGAGGGCTCGGGCGTGGACGCCGCGAGCCCGAACGAGATCCGCCTGGCGCAGGCGCTCGGGCTGTCGGGCGAGCGGATCATCTACACGGGCAACAGCCTCTCGGACGAGGACCTGGCCGCGGGGCTGCGCGCCGGGGTGAACTTCAACGTGGACGATCACGGCATCCTGAAGCGCCTGTTCTCGCTCGGGAAGCCGCGCTGTATGTCGTTCCGGATCAACCCGAGCGGCGAGGACATCGCGACCCCCGATCTGAAGCCGTTCGCGGGCCCGTCCGCGAAGTTCGGGATCCACCCGCGCCACGTGGAGGAGGCCTATCGCACCGCGCTCGAGAACGGGGTCGAGCGGCTCGGGGTGCACATGATGCCTCACTCGCAGGCGAACAAGCCGGAGAACTTCGCGCACGTCACGGGCAAGCTGCTCGACCTGATCGGCCCGGTGGCCCGGAAGCTCGGCTTCGACCTCGCGTTCGTGGACATCGGCGGCGGGCTCGGCATCCCCTACCGGCGGGAGCAGCCGCCGCTCGACGTGGAGGCCGTCGCCCGCGGGATCGCCGCGATGGTCCGGAAGAAGTGCGCGGAGCACGGCCTGAAGGAGCCGCGCCTCGTCATGGAGCCGGGGCGCTACTTCGTCGGGGACGCGGGCTACGTGCTCGGGCGGGTGATCTCGATCAAGCAGGGATACAAGACGATCATCGGCACGGACATCTCGATGAACACGATGGCGCGCCCGGTGATGTACGGCGCTTACCACGAGGTCCGGATCAACGGCCGCCGCGGCCAGACGGCCCCGATGGCGATGACGGGCCAGGTCTGTGAGAACACGGATATGTGGATCGCGGAGCGCGAGTTCCCCGCGGACGTCGCCGAGGGGGACGTGGTCGTCCTGATGGACGCGGGCGCGTATGGCCACGTGATGAGCTACGACTACAACGGCCGGCTGCGGCCGGCCGAGGTGCTCGTCGACGGCGGGAAGAGCCGGCTGATCCGGCGGCGCGACACGTTCGAGGACATGGTCTCGCGGATGTGCCTGTCCGACGACATCAAGGAGCGCCTGCGCGCGGCGGCGGGAGAGCCGGCCGGCGCGAGCGGCTGCGGCTGAGCGGTACATCGCTGGGGCGCACCAAGATGCGCCCTGCTCCAGCGCACCTGAGCTTCATGGCGACACGGCGAAAGGGACGCTCGCCGCACCCAGCTCAATGCACCGCCGGAAGATCGTCGTGTACACGCCACGTACCTCGCGGTTCGGGATCGAGAGCAGGTGCGAAGGCTGCTCCATTGGTCCGCGCGAGCGCTTCTCGGCCCTGAGATACCCCGTGAAGACGAGGAGGCTCCACAGCACCTCGTCGCTCCGGTCGAGCTCCCCGAGCGGCACGCTCTCGTCGAGCACGCGCTCGATGCTGCCGCCGTCGAGCAGCGTCGCGAACGCCGGCTCGAGCGCGAGCGCGCGCCGCTCGAGCTGCTCCCGCACCAGATCGTTCGAGCTCGTGTTCACCCAGTAGGGCTGCGGCGCGCCGTCTTCACGGGAGAGGAAGTTCAGGACGCTCCACGGGTTGTAGACGACGGTGTCGCCGAAGAGATACCCGTTGTACCAGGCGCGCAGCGACGGGAGCCGCTCAAGCCGGCCAGACCTCGTGAGCAGCGACTCGACCTCGTGCTCGGTGAACCCGAAGCAGGTGTCGAACTCCGGCCGCCCGTCAGCGGCAAGGGCTCCGAACGGCCTGAGCAGGCAGCCAGGCGTCCTGCTTCTCCGCCGAACCCGCCGACGAAGCGGCGGAGCCGCGGGTCACCGCGTCCAGGTCAGCAGCAGCGCGAAGATGGTGAGATCGGCGGCGACGTGCGCCACGTACGGCGCAAGGAGGCCGCCCGCGCGGCGCCGGAGCACGCCGAGCATCACCGCATAGATGGCCGCCAGGCCGACGCCGACGGCTCCGCTCGGGAAGCCGCTCAGGTGGAGGAGCCCGAAGGCGGCCGCCTGGACGACGACCGCGGTCCAGCCGGAGGTCGTCACGGCGTCCAGCGATCCGAGGAACACCAGGCGGAAGACCGCCTCCTCGAGGAGCGCGTTGAAGAGCGCGAACCCCAGGCCGCCGAGGAGCAACAGCGGCAGCGAGACGGGCGGGAGCAGGGCCCGCATCTGCGACAGATCGGGCCGCATCAGCTGGACCCAGAGCACGAGCGCGAGCGCGGAGACGAGGGCGACCGCCGCGATCCAGCCGAGGACCGCGGGCCCGAACGCCCCGCGCCGCAGCGGCGGCATCGACGACCGCAGCGCCGGCACGGCGCGCGTCAGCAGCGCGAACACGACGAGCGGGACGACCAGGGACAGCGGCCAGGGCGCGACAAGCCCCACCGCCGCGGGCGCGAGCGTGAGCACCGCGAGGAGCGGGGCGTGGAGCGCCGCCCCGTCCGGCGCGCGCGCCACGGCGAGCAGGGAGGCGAGCCCGACGCCGAAGCAGGCGAGGCCGAGGGCGCGATCCGCCGCAGCAAGCGGGTACGCGGCGTAGGCGAGCGTCGCTGCGGAGACCGCGGCGAGCCCCGGCCAGCCAAGGCGAGGCGCGCCCGCTCGCCCGGCGGTCTCACCGACCGGCGTAACGCCGGCCGGCGCCGCGCGAGGCGGCTCGATCTGCCCGATCTGGTCGAGGCGCTCCAGAAGTTGAGCTTTCACTCGGATATAGTCGAGCTTTTGCTCAGGTTGTCAAGTACGCTCGGCGCATGGCCACGAAGCGCAAGAAGCCGCCGTCGACCGCGCCCCGCCGGGTGCCGCTTCAGGCGAGGAGCCAGCGGCGCAAGGAGCGGATCCTCGACGCGACGGCGGCGCTGCTCGCGTCGCGCGGGCTCGACGCGGTCACCACGAACGCCATCGCGGCGCGGGCGCGGACGTCCATCGGCTCGGTCTACGAGTTCTTCCCGAACAAGGAGGCCGTGCTCCACGCGCTGACGGGGCGTTATCTGGAGCGGCTACGGGCGCGCACCGAGGCGGCGCTCGCGGAGGCGCCGCCGGGCTCGTGGCGGGAGCTCACCGAGCGCTGGCTCGACGCGCTCGCGGCGTTCTACCGGACGGAGCCCGGCTACCGGGAGCTGTGGTTCGGCGTGCAGCTGTCCGGCGCGCTGCTCTCGACGGCCGCGGCGTGGGGGGACGAGTTCTCGGCGCGCGTCGAGGCGCTCCTCTCGCCGCTGACGCCCGCGCTCGCGCCCGCCGAGCGGCGCGTCGTCGCGCAGAGCGCGCTGTATATGGCCTCGACGCTGCTCGCCCTCGCCGCTCAGCGGGACGAGCAGCAGTCCGCGCTCTACGTTGAGGAGGCGAAGAAGGCGGTCTGTCGCTACCTCGCGCCGTACATCGAGCCGCCGTGCCGGCCGAGGGAGAGCGCGTGATGCGGTGAGGCGCGCCGGCGCGGTGTCGCGCGCGGCCAGGCGCCCCCTCGCCCGGGAGCGGCGCCTTCAGGCCGCCGACGCCCGCGGCTTCGCGGTGGCCACGTGGCGGTTCACCGGCCGCGCCAGCCCAAGGTTCTCCCGCAGCGTGCGGCCCTCGTACTCCGTTCGGAACAACCCCCGCCGCCGCAGCTCCGGGATCACCAGCTCGACGAAGTCGTCCAGCCCGCCCGGGAGCCACGGCGGCATCACGTTGAACCCGTCGGCGCCGCCCTGGGTGAACCACGCCTCCAGCTGATCCGCGATCTGCTCCACCGAGCCCACGATCGTCCAGTGCCCGCGCGCCCCAGCCACCCAGAGGTAGAGCTCCCGGATGGAGAGATTGCGCTTGCGCGCGATGTCGAACATCAGCGCTTGCCGGCTCTTGTTGTTGTTGGTCTCGGGCAGCTCGGGGAGCGGCCCATCCACAGGATACGCGGACAGATCGACCCCGCCCGACAGGCCCGAGAGCAGCGATAGCCCGACCTCCGGCAGGATGAGGTCCTGCAGCTCCTGGTACTTCGCCCTGGCCTCCGACTCCGTCCTGGCGACCACGGGGAACACCCCCGGCATGATCTTCAGCTGGTCGGGGTGCCGCCCATACTTGGCCATCCGGCCTTTGACGTCGGCGTAGAAGGCCTGCGCGTCTTCCAGCGTCTGCTGCGCGGTGAAGATCACCTCGGCGGTCTCGGCCGCGAGCTCCCTGCCCGCCTCCGACGATCCCGCCTGAACGATCACCGGGTGTCCCTGGGGTGGACGCGGGATGTTGAGCGGCCCTCGAACAGAGAAGAACTTCCCCTTGTGATCGAGCGTGTGCAGCTTTGCCGGATCGTAGTAAGCCCCGGACGCCTTGTCGCGGAGGAAGGCGTCGTCCTCCCAGCTGTCCCACAGGCCGGTGACCACGTCGACGAACTCGCGCGCCCGGACGTAGCGCTGCGCATGGTCGGGGTGGGCGTCGAGCCCGAAGTTCCCCGCCGCCTCGCCCCCGCCGGTGGTGACCACGTTCCAGCCTGCCCGCCCCTGGCTGATATGGTCCAGCGAGGCGAACTTGCGGGCCAGCAGGTAAGGCTCCTCGTACGTGGTGGACGCGGTGGCGATGAAGCCGATGCGCTCGGTGACGACCGCGAGCGCGGAGAACAAGGTGACCGGTTCGAAGCTGGCCCCATAAGCAGTGCGGCCCTGCGCTCCGGGCCGGTTCTGCAAGGCGAGCCCGTCCGCCAGGAATACGGCGTCGAACTTGGCCCGCTCCGCCGCCTGCGCAATGCGCTTGTAATGCGCGAAGTTGATGCCTCCGTCCGCCTGCGCCTGCGGGTGCCGCCAGGCCGCCACGTGGTGGCCTGCGCCAGGCAAAAAGGCGCCCAAACGGATCTTCCGCTGATTGTCGCTCATGGGGTGTCCTCGGTCTCGGTCCTTCACGTGCGCGCGCGGGCACGTCGCCGCGCGACCGCCGCACGCGATCACCACCCCCAGAGCGCAAGCGCCGTGCCCGGCGCCGGAGCCACGGGCGCAGCGGCGGAGATCGAAGCGCCGCCCCTCCCCTGCCCCCGCGACGTGCTGCGAGGGCAGCAACGGATCACCAGCGCTGCGGAAGCATTGCTGTCAGGGAAGCACCCGTCCGCGGCAGCTCATCGGTCGATGGGCGGGTGAGCGCGCAGGCGCGATCGCTCCGCTCAGCGATGCGGCCACGGGTGCGGTCCGTGCGGTCCGCGTCGCGGAACGCTCTCCGGGTCGGCCGGGTCGCTGCCGGCGTCCCGCTCGTCACCGTCGCGGAAGCCGTCGCCGTCGCGGTCGACGCCGATGCGCTCGCCCGACCCGGGCGGCACGCAGGTATACGTCAGCTCGCCGCCGCCTCTCGTGGCCAGCCAGCGGAGCTCGCCGTCCCACCGCCGCGGCGCGCGCGCGCGGTCGGCGTCGAAACGGCCATTGCCGGTGTACAGAAAGCCCAGCTCGTCCCCATGTGACCAGCCCTTGACCACGAGATCACAGTCGCCGGCGTCGGCGCGCGCCACGAGCAGATCGACGCGCGGGCCGGCCACGGCCGCGCTCGACGACGTGAGCGTGATCTGCTGGCCCACGATGGGCTTGAGGTTCGACTCCAGCGCCAGCATGTACTCCGCCACCTGGCGCTTCAGGAGCTCCCCGTCGGGGTCGACGGGGAAGCCGCCGGGGTTCTCCGGCGTCTGGACGAAATCGGAGAACGCGTTGAAGCGGACGAGCGTATCGACGGCGCCGTCGTGGAGAAAGCCAAAGCCGCGGACCTGATCGCCCATGTGCGCGTTGGAGCCGCCGAACGGGAACACGAACGACTCCGCCATGCCGAACATCCCGACCTTCTGGTACTGATTGCGCAGGTGCGGGACCTTGAAGAGCTGGGTCTCGTTGGCGTTGGCCGATCCGCCGTCGCTGCCGAAGAAGCCCGGCGCGAAGTCGTCGGGGTTGGCGTCGGGATCGACGGCGTGGCACCCGATGCACGAGGCGCCGAGGACGCTCGACACGGGCCCCCCGAAGAAGTCGCGCCCCGCGCTCTGATCGGGCGTGAGCGAGTCGTCGAGCGCGCGGATGGGGTTGGGTGGATACGTGACCTGGAGGATGAAGTCCGTGAAATCGTCCATCTCCTCCTCCGGGATCGTCTCGTCTCGCCCGAGCAGATCGACGAACGATACGCTGAATTTCTTGAACGCCGCCCGCTCATCGAAGACCCCGCTGTCCGGCTGCGACGTGGGCGCATCATGGCCGCCCGTGCGGTCGCCGCGCCAGTGCATCGGCCCGTGGTTCGCCATGCCGCGCAGGCTCTGGGTCGTCATCGGCCCCTTCATCGGGTGCAAGCTCGTATCCTGGCCGAAGAGATCGGTACAGAACGGCCCCGGGTTCTCCAGCGCGGTGCCGTCCGGGTTCCCGAGGTCCCACGAGAGGCTGTCGAAATCGCCGAAGATATGGCAGCTCGCGCAGGACGAGTCGCCGTGGCTCGAGCTCCGCGACGCGTCATAGAGGACGCGGCGCCCCCGGACGACGCTCGGAGGCTCCGGGTTGTGCATCGGCACGTGCGCGACCTCGCGGCGGGTCCGGGTGTCGATGACCGAGATCGCGTTATCGAAGCGCGCGAGCACGTAGAGACGGTGCCTGTCTTCATCGAGGACGAGGCCCGTCGGCCCGCCTCCAGGGACGCGGATCTGGTTCGCGGCGCTGGGCACGAACGTGTCGTTCTCGAGCTTCGCGGTGTCGAAGACGCCGATCTTGTCCGAGCCGAGCGCCGCGACATACAGGGTCGCGCCGTTGCGCGTCACGGCCATCTGCAGCGGTTGCGCCAGGCTCTTCTTGCTCTCGTCGTTCGGCACCGGCGCGCAGCAGCTGGTATTTCTGGATGTGATTGACGAGCCCCTTGCGCGCGAGATCGCGCAAGGCCTTGAGGTCCTCGTCCGAGGGCAGGACGACATCGCGGATGCTGGTCACACCCGAGCTTGGGCTCGGCTCCGTCTCCTCGCTGGCGCCGTCCTGCCGCTCGTAGATCCACTCCAGCTTGAGGTGTCGCTGCAGCTTCTCGAGCAGCTCATCCATCTGCAGCGGCTTGGCCAGGAAATCGTCCGCGCCCGCTTCCAGGCTCTTGTCCTGGTCGGTGATGAACGCGCTTGCGGAAGACGCGATGATCACCGTCCCTGCGAGCTCGGGCGCCTTGCGCATGCGGCGCATCATCTCCCAGCCGTCGAGCACGGGCATCGCGAGATCGGTGATGATCAGATCGAACCTCTCGCTCGCCGTCCTGTCCAGGCCCTCCTGGCCGTCGTTCGCCTCCGCCAGCTCGAACCCGAGGGTCGCGAGCATGCTGATGACCACGGCGCGGTTCTCCGGCTTGTCGTCCACCACGAGGAGCCTCCGTCGCGAGCCCTTGTAGCCGACGATCTGCCCCTGCTCCGTGCGCCTCACGGTGTCCGTCCAGTCGGGCGCCTCGGCGAGCGCCAGGTCCATCCAGAAGACGCTGCCCTTCCCGAGCTCGCTCCTGACCTGGATGGAGCTGCCCATCAGCGTGACGATGCGCTGGCTGATCGCCAGCCCGAGCCCGGTGCCCTCGCGGTGGCGACTCTTGTCTCCGACCTGCTTGAAGGGCAGGAATATCTGGTCCAGGTGTTCGGCGCCGATGCCGGTCCCCGTGTCCTCGATCTGGAATCGTATCCTGTGCGTCTTGGTCCGCGATTCGGGGCTCGCGCCGTCCTCCGGGAGATCCTTGCGCGCGCCGTGTGGCCCGCCGGGCACCTCCACGACCGTGAAGGTGACGCTCCCGTTCTCGGTGAACTTGATGGCGTTGCCGAGCAGATTGAGCAGGATCTGACGCAGGCGCCGCTGGTCGGCGCGCACCCCCTCGGGCAGCGTGGGGCCGGGCTTGAACACGAACGCGATCGCCTTCTGCTCCGCGCGGATCCGGCAGATCTCGGCCGTCGCGTTCAAGAACGACGGGAAATCAGTCCGGCGCCGCGATGCGCGCCGCCACGATCACGCGCTGATCCGTGCGGCCGACCACGTGCGCCGCCGCGGCGTCGTCGCGCTTCGCCGCCTCGAACGCGCGCTTGAGATCGTCGTCGCCGATGGAGTCGACCGTCAGCGTGCCTTTGCTCCCGTGGATCTTGTCCTGGTGCACGCTCGAGACGAGCACCGTCCCCTCGCCCCTCACGAGGGCGTGCTCCGTCCCCGGATACAGCGAGAGCTCCCGGAAGCTGTCCATCACCGCGTTGACCGTGACATCGTGCCCGGCGCTCCCCGCGAACACCCCGTCGCGGAAGAACGGCACCACGACGCTCACCATCCACTCGCGTGCCCCCGGGTCGTAGCTCGTCGGCGTCCAGCGCGGCTTTCCTTCCGGGTTGTTCGCCGGGAGCGCGAGCGTCGTCCACTCCGAGTTGACGAAATCGACGGTCGTGTCGACCTGATCGATGTAGTTCGTGTGGCTGGGCCAGTACATCACGAGCCCGTTCCGCCTGGGGATGAGCCAGGTGTTGATGGGCTCCCCCGGCGCCCCCGCCGAGTACAGCTCGGTCATGCGAAGGTCAATGTCCTGAACAGAAATATGGACACACGGTAGGAGCATGCGAGCCTGACGAGGACTGCGCCGCCACCACGACGCAGGTTGACTGACATGCTCGCGGAGCGATGGAGCGATTGGCGCACAGCGTGCGCCGGTGAGCTCACGCACCGTGGCCCGTTGGCGTTGGCCGCGGCGCGGCGGCTACTCCCAGCGGAAGAGCTTGAGGGCGAGCGCGAAGGTCGCGACGCCCCAGACGACGAGCAGCGCGAGCTCGGGCGCGATCGCGGCGAGCGGCGCCCCCTCGAGCATCACGCCCCGGAGCGCGTCGTTCAGCGCGGTGAGGGGCAAGGCCTGGACGAAAGGCTGGATCGCGTCGGGGAAGCGATCGGCCGAGAAGAAGACGCCGGAGCAGATCCACATCGGGAACGTGACGAGGTTGCCCAGGCCCGAGATGCCCTCGAGGGTCCGCGGCCGCGCCGCGATGAGCAGGCCGACCCCGGCGAACGCCAGCGCGCCGACCACGGCGACCAGCGCGAGCGCAGCGAGCGAGCCGGCGATCGGCACGCCGAGCACGAGGGCCGCGAACAGGAGCAGGGCCACGACCTCGAGCGCCAGGAACACGAGCCGCGCGCCGAGGTGCGACGCGAGGAGCTGCCACCGCGGCATGGGCGCCGCGACGAACAGCTTCAGGAGCTTGCCGATGCGCTGCTGCACGATCGCGACCCCGATCCCCCAGATCCCGGTCAACATCACGTTCATGCCGAGCAGCCCGGGCACCAGGAAATCGACGTAGCGGGAGCCCCTCTCGGCCTCGGTCACCTCGAGCGCGGCCGGGCGGAAGGCGTCGGCGCGCCCGGCCGCGCGCTGGAGCGCCTGGTCCACCTCGAGCCGGGCGAGGCGGCTCTCCGGCCGCGCCGGATCGAACCAGTACGTGGGCGGATCGGTGGCGAGCACGACCAGCGCGACCTTGCCCGTCCGGAGCTCCTGCTGCGCCTGCGCCCGCGGGACCACCCGCGGGACGACCTGCCCCGACGCCTCGAGCGCCGCGCGCCGCGGCTCGGCCCCGGCGCCCTCCTCGACGCTCACCCGCACGGGCTCCGCGGGCTGGTCCCTGAACGCGACGGCCAGCGCCGACGAGAGCAGGATCGGGAACACGAACATCCAGAAGATCGCCTCGGGCTCGCGCAGGAACTCGACGACCCGCGCCCGGATGAGGAGCGCGAGCGACGAGGCGCGCAGGGAGCGGAGCCAGCGCGCCATCACGCGGCCTCGTCGTCCGCGAGCGTCCGCCCGGCGAGCGCCATGAACACGTCCTCCAGGCTCGCGTGGTGCGTCGCGAGCCGCTTCGGCGTGGCCCCGCGCGCCGCGCAGAGCGCGAGCAGCGGCGGGATCACGCGCGCGACGTCGCGCACCGTCAGCCGGAGCGCCCCCTGCGCGGAGCGCACGGCCTCCACGCCCGGCAGCCCCATGAGCTCCTCCTCGGCGATCTCCGCGTCCACCTCGACCTCCACGACGTGCTCGGCGCCGAGCGAGGCGACGAGCGCCGCCGGCGTGCCGAGCGAGAGCAGCCGCCCGCGATCGACGATCCCCACGCGGTCGCAGAGGCGCGCGGCCTCCTCCATGTAGTGCGTGGTCAGGAGGATCGTGCGGCCGCGGGCCTTCAGATCCTCGACGATGGCCCATATCTGACGGCGCGACGCGGGGTCGAGGCCGGTGCTCGGCTCGTCGAGGAACAGCACCTCCGGATCGCCCGCGAGCGCGCAGGCGAGCGACAGCCGCTGCTTCTGCCCGCCCGACAGCGTGCGCACGAACGCGCTCGACTTTTCCTGCAAGGCCACGCGGCGCAGCGCCTGCTCCGGCTCGATGCCGCGCGGGTAGAAGCTGCGGAACAGCGCGATCACCTCGCCGACCCGGAGCTTGTCCGGGAAGCGCGTCTCCTGGAGCTGGATGCCGAGCCGGGCGCGCAGCGCGATGCCGTCCCCCACCCAGCGCTCGCCCAGCACCTCGACCTCGCCGGCGTCGGGGCGGGTCAGCCCCTCGAGGATCTCCACCGTGGTCGTCTTGCCCGCGCCGTTCGGGCCGAGCAGGCCGAAACACTCGCCGCGCTGCACCTCGAGGTCGAGCCCGTTCACGGCCACGACGTCCCCATAACGCTTGACCAGGCCGCGGCAGACCAGGGCGGGAGAGGCAGACACGGCACGTATGTATCGCGGAGGACGGCAGAAAGGAACCGGGACACTTCAATCCAACGCGGCGTTCGGCGCGACCCATCACGGCCTCCGGCGCGACGACGCGTGCAGGGCGGAGGCGCCCTCGGATCGCCCTCAGCAGATGAAGCGCACCTCCACGCGCCCACAGGAGCGCCGGAAAATTCGACAGACGACGCGACGTATCGCCTCTCCGGAGAATCGAATCTCACCAGACACCCTGCGGCGAGCGCGTCGAGCGTGGCCCTGCAAGGAACCATCCGGTCCGGAATCGTGGCTCGCCGGTCTGCAAGCTCAGAGCGACGGAGTGGGGGGGCGCGTGGTGAGCGATGAAGAGGGAGTGGTGCCCGTGCACTGCGGCGAGGTCATCGCAGACCGCTACCGGGTCGAGCGGCCTCTTGGCATCGGCGGGATGGGGGCCGTCGTCGCGGCGCGGCACCTGTCGCTGGGCGAGCTGGTGGCCGTCAAATTCATGCGGCCGGAGCACTGCGGCAACGCGGCGCTGCTGAGGCGGTTCCAGCGCGAGGCGCGCGGGATGTTCCGGATGAAGACGGAGCACGTGCCGCGGATCTACGACCTGGGCGCGCTCGCCCCGAGGCCGGGGATGGCGCTGCCGGTGCCGTACATCGTGATGGAGCACCTCTCGGGCAACGATCTCCGCTCGATCCTGGAGCGCCGCGGGCGGCTGCCGGTCGAGGAGGCGGCGGAGTACGTCCGTCAGGCCTGCGTTGCCCTGACGGAGGCGCACGCGCTCGGGATGGTGCACCGGGACCTCAAGCCCGCGAACCTGTTCCTGACGTACCGGACCGACGGCACGCCGCTCCTCAAGGTGCTCGACTTCGGCGTCGCGAAGTTCATGAGCGCGAAGCCGGAGCACGACGGGCTCGAGATGACGACGGCGCGGTCGGTCATGGGTTCCCGCCGCTACATGGCGCCAGAGCAGATGCTGACGCCCAAGGACATCGATCTGCGCGCGGATCTGTGGGCGCTCGGGGTCGTGCTGTACCAGCTCGTGAGCGGCACGCTGCCGTTCGGCGCGGAGACGCTGGAGCAGTTCGTGCTGGTCGTGTCGGAGAAGGCGCCCCGGCCGCTCCGGAGCGCGTGCGCCGATCTGCCCGAGGGGTTCGAGGAGATCGTGATGCGCTGCCTCGAGAAGGACCGGACGCGCCGCCCGGCCTCGGCCCGCGAGCTCGCCGCCGCGCTCGCGCCGTTCGCGCTGCGCGGAGCGCCCGACGCGACGCTGCCCACGGGGGTGCACCGGAGCCAACCGACGTTCACGTGGCTGGACGATGGGCCGCCCACGACCGCCGCGCGGCCGCCCACGGCCTCCGCTCGGCCGGCCGCGACCTCCGTTCGGCCGCCCACGACGTCCTCCGGGCCGGCCGAGACGAGGCGCGAGGGCCGCCGCCCCAGGCGAACCTGGCTGGCGGCCACGGCCGGCGCGGTCTCCGCGAGCGCCACGCTGGCCGCGATCCTGCTGTCGCCCGGGTGGCCGCGGGCAGCGGGATTGACCTGGGCCGACGGCGCCGGTGCCCAGCACCTCGCGGGCGTGCCGCAGGGGCTCGCCGCGGAGCCGAAGGGGAACGCGGTGGCAGCCAGGTCGTTCCAGGGGCCCGATGACGCGGCCGAAGGTGCGCTGCACGACGGCGCTGCCAGCGCGTGCGACGCGCCCCAGGCCGACGCCAGAGCCGCGCGCCCGGCCGCGCACAGCGGAGCCGGCGCCGTCCTGTCCACGAGGGCCGCGCCGCCTGCGCGGGCGAACGCGGGGAGTCCGCAGCGCGCGCTGGCGCGCGGGGTGCACACGTCCGGGTCCTCACCGGCGCCCGCCGCTGGCGCCGCGGTGCGGACGGCGGCGGATGCGCCGGCGCCCGTCCGGGGCGCGGCGGCGGGCGCGCCGTCCCTCGTGGCAGCGCCCGGCAGCGGCGCTGAAGCGGCGACGCCGGCGGGCGCGCCGGACAGCCCGTGGTGATCGCCATGCCCCGAGGAGCCCTGCCGAAGATCCCCTGCTGCTCGCGCCCGCGCGGGCTCGCTTCCGCCCTCGCGGCCGTGTCGCTGTCGCTCGCGCCGGCGGGCGGCCAGGCCGGCGAGCCCGGTTCGGCGCAGTCCGACACGGCACAGACGAGCCCCAACCTGGCACAGCCCAACCTGGGACAGCCCAACCCCAACCCGGGACGGCTGGGACAGCCCAACCCGGGACAGCCCAACCCGGGACAGCCCAACCTGCCCAACCTGGGACAGCCCAACCCCAACCCGGGACAGCCGGGCGGACACAAGGAGCAGGTGCTCGCGCTCTATCAGGCCGCGACGCGCCTGCTCGAGGCGGGCCGCATCGCCGAGGCGTGTGCCATGCTCGAGCAGGGCCGGACGCTCGATCCAACCGCCCTCAACCTCCTCCTGCGGCTCGGCGAGTGCCTCGCGCGCACAGGCAGGACCGCGGGCGCCTGGAACGTCTTCAGCGAGACCGCGGCCATCGCGAAGAGCGCGGGAGACCCCCGCGCCGCGCGCGCGACCGCGCTCGCGGCGGCGCTCGAGCCGCGGCTCTCGCGGATGGCGATCGCCGTGCCCCCCGGGAGCGCCGCGCCGGGGCTCGAGATCCGCCGCAACGGCGTGCTGCTCCTGCCCTCCCAGTGGGGACAGGCGCTCCCGGTCGACCCGGGGACGCACACGATCGAGGCGCAGGCGCCCGGCAGGAAGCGCTGGTCGGTCGAGCGCGTCGTCCCACCCGACGGCGCGGGCGTCGTCATCGACGTGCCCCTCCTCCTGGCGCAAGAGCCGCTCCCGCGCGCGCTCGCCGCCGCGCCGAAAGGCCAGAGGACGCAGGTGCCTCCCGTCCTGCCGCTCGACGACCGCGGAGGCGGCGCCGGCGCCGGGCGCGCGCAGCGCGTGATCGCGCTCGTGACCGGCGGCGCCGGCCTCGTCGGGCTCGGCCTTGGCGCCGTGTTCGGCGCCGAGGCGATCGCCCGCAGGGACGCCTCGAACCGCGGCCACTGCGACGCCCGGAGCCGCTGCGACGCCGTCGGGGTCTCGCTGCGCGAGGACGCGCAGGAGGCCGGCACCGCCTCGACGATCGCGTTCTCGACCGGCACCGCCGCGCTGCTCGCGGCCGGCCTGCTCCTCTGGACGGCCCCGCCCAGCGCCGCCGGCCCGCCCTCGCGCCGCGCCACGGCGGCGGCCGCCGCCGGCCCCGGCGGGTTCTCCCTCGTCGTGGGCGGGAGTTATTGACGTGGGCGCGCGCGGCACGACCGGGCTCGGCCTGCGGTTCACCCTCGTGGCGCTCGGCTGCGCCGGCTGCAACGCGCTGCTCGGGCTCGAGGACGGCATCCTCGTGGAGGAGGGCTGCGCGCCGCTCTCGACCATCGCCTGCTACAGCGGGCCGCCGGCGACCGAGGGGGTCGGCGCCTGCCAGACCGGCCTCATGCGGTGCAACGCCGCCGGCGACGGCTACGGCCCCTGCGAGGGCGAGGTGACGCCTGCGCCGGAGCGCTGCGGCAACGCGGCCGACGACGACTGCGACGGCGCGATCGACGAGGCGGACCGCGACGGCGGCCGGCCAGAGGATCCCGCGGCCGACGGCGGCAGCGCCGTCTGCGCCTGCGCCCCCGGGACCGTCGAGCCGTGCCCGTACGGAGGACCGCCGGGCACCGTGGGCGTCGGCGCGTGCCGCGCCGGCCGGCGGACGTGCGGGCTCGACAGCCGGTGGGGCGCCTGCGCCGGCGAGGTCACGCCGCGGGTCGAGGACTGCAGCACGCCGGCCGACGAGGACTGCAACGGCGGATGGGACTGCGGCGCGGTGCTCCCCGGCGGACCGCTCGGCGCCCTCCTCGGCGGCGCAGGCCAGGAGCGGGCGCGCGCGCTCGCGGCGGGCCCCGGGGGCTCCGCGATCCTGGGCGGCGAGTTCGCGGGCTCCCTCGATCTCGGCGCAGGGCAGTTCGCGACCGGCGCCGAGCAGGACGTCTTCGTCGCGCGGCTCGATCCGGGCGGCACCGTGGCGTGGATACGTCGGTTCGTCACCGAGGGGCGAGGCTCGCTGCAGGCGCTCGCGGTGGATCTCGACGGCCATGTCGCGATCACGGGCGAGCTCGTGGGGAAGATGAACGACGTGGGGCTCACGGCCGACGCGCCGCTGGGGTTCGTGATCAAGCTGGACGACTTGGGCGAGCCGCAGTGGAGCGCGATGCTCCTCGGCAGGCCGCAGGACATCGCGGCCTCGGCGCGGGGCGAGTTCGTGGTCGTGTCGACGCTGATGGACCCCGGCGGGACCGACGTGGCGGTGGCCAAGCTCGACACGTCGGGCGAGCTCCTCTGGAGGCGGGAGTTCCGCGGCGCGGGGAACCAGGAGCCGACGGGTGTGGCGGTGGACCCGCGCGGGGATGTGGTCATGACAGGGACCTTCGACGGCGAGCTCCAGCTCGGCGACGACGCGCCCCGGCTCCTGTCCAGGGGGATGAGCGACGTGTTCCTGGCCAAGCTCGACGAGGGCGGCGAGCACGTCGCGTCGCTGGCCTTCGGAGACGGCCGCCTGCAGCGCGGCGGCGACATCGAGATCGGGCCGGGCGGCGAGATCGCGCTGAGCGGGACCTTCGACGGGATCCTCGATCTGGGCGGCGGCGAGCTGTTCTCGGAGGGGATGTCGGCGTTCGTGGCCGAGCTCGGGCCTGCGCGAGAGCACCGCTTCAGCCGGGCTTACCCCGCGGAGCGGCCGCCGCGCGTCGCGCTCGAGGCGGACGGCGGGCTCGTCCTGGCGGGCGACGTCGATGGCCCGACCCACCTCGGCGGGGGGCCGCTCGACGGCGCGGGCGGCGGCGGCGACATCGTCGTGGCGCGGTTCGACGCCGGGGGGCGCCACGTCTGGAGCAAGCGGCTCGGCCCGGGCGCCGGGAGCAGCGGCGGGCGCCGGTCCGCGGCGGGGGTCGCGTCGTTCGTGGACCGCGGCCACGCCCTGCTCGCCGGGACCGTGGAGGGCAGCGTGGACCTCGACGGCGCCACGGCGCAGTCGACCTGGTCCGACATCCTGGTGGTGCGGCTCTCGCCGTAGGGCGCCGGCGCTCCCTGGCAGGTTCGCACCCGGCAGGACCGCTCATCGCAGGGGGCCGCTCGACGCGCGCCCCTCGATGGTCGCCGGCAGGACGGTATGCGACAAAACAGGACAGGCGATCTCGTCGAGATCGCCTGTCCTGCCCGGCCGGCTCGGATCACCTCAGGATCGATGGCGCACGACGCCGGCTCGGCGCCTGAGAGCCATCACTGGCAGGTGCCCAGGCACTCGAGGTACGGGAGGCACTCCGCATCGTCTTCGCAGGCGGCCGCGGCGGCCTCGATGCAGGCATCGTCCTCGGCGAGCTCATTCAGGCACGCCACGCAGTCGGCGTTGTTCGCATCCAGGTTGATGGTGCCGTCATCGTTGCAGACGTCGGTCGTGGCATCGGTGGTATCGCACACGCTGGCGCACGTGGCGTCAGCCGTGCAACCGCACGCCTCGAACCCGTGAATCCCGAGGGCCTCCAGCCCTTCCGCGTACGTCTCATCACAGCAGTCCAAGCACTCGTTCTCGGTCCCGGCGTCGGAGCACTCCTCGGCCCCGCCCGTGCCCGAGCCGCCCTCGCCCGTCCCGCCTGATCCGCCCTCGCCCGTGGTGGCCGACGACGTGGTGGTGGTCGAGCCCGAGGCGCCCGAGCCGCCGTCGCCGCTCGTGTCGCCATCACCGCTCGTGACCGTACAGGCCGCCATCATACCCACGCTGATCAGGATCGCTGCGAAACCGAAAGCTTTCATGAATCCACCTCCAGACGAGTAGGGTCGCGCCGCGCGGCTCGTAACTCGGCACTACACGTCGAGCGACGTCGCCGGGCCACGCTTCCTGTGCACTTCAACGCCACCGTCGGCGCCGGGCGCTGTTCCTACACCAGAATTTTACGTGATGGTATCTGCTTCGTGCCTACAGCTGCGCCTCTGCGCCCCGAGCGGTCGCGCGAGGAGCACGCATGTCTCTGCACAATGTGCGCGCAATCCACCGGGACAGATCGGTTGTCAGCAGTTTTATGCAACAGGAGCAGACCCTAGCACAGGGCAGGTGCGGGAGATCAAGCGGCTCCGCGTGGATAACCTGCTCCAGGGGAACGCGCTGGGCACGCGGGCGACCTCAACGGCAGAGGTGAGACAGGAGGCGCCCACCAGAGCTCGCTGGTGGCCTGTCGCGCTCCGAACGATCGAGATCTCGATGGAGCGGCGGCGAGCTCTCGGCCCTTTTGCTTGCGCGGGCTGTGTTACGAGCCGCCCGCGGCGCGCCGCATGGCGCAGTCGAGGTCGCCTTTGCAGGGGTCGCCCGCTGTACGCGCGCCGCCCGGGCTCGCCGGCGGCGCGGCGGTCGCCGGTCCACTGCTCTCCGCGGCGCGCTTCGCCGACGCCTTGCCCCCGGTTGCGGCGGCGGGTGGGGCCTTCGCCCCGCGCTCGCGCGCCTTGTCGCCCTTCTTCTTCGTGGCCGGAGGCGCCTCGGCGGGCGCGGCCGCAGCCTTGGCCTCCACCTTCGGCAGCAGCGCCAGCGCCGCGCTCGCCGCGTGCCGCACGCCGGGCTGCGCAGCCGCCTGGAGCGTCTCGCGCGGGGCGCCGAGCCACACCGCGCTGGCGACGACCGCCGCCCCGAGGACGCCCGCGATTCCGTAGCGCACGCCCGCGGCCCGCCGCGCGCGCGGCGGGCGCAGGTCGATCGGGACCTCGGAGGGCACGGGCGTGAGATCCGGCGGCCTGAACGCCGGCAGCTCGGAAGGCACGCCGAACGGAAAGATCTCGAGGTAGCTGCTGCGCTCTCCGTCGCCTGCGGGGGACCCGTGGCTATCCTCCATCCCGGAGCTCCTCGGGCCGCGATCGGCCCGCGCGCCGCTCTTGGTGGAGGCGTCCTTCTCCACCGCGAGCAGCGCGCTCAGGGAGATCACCACCGAATTCTCGTCCCGCGGCCCGGCTGCGACGCCGTCCGGCGCCGCTCCGCCGCTCGTGGATCGGCCATCCGTCTCGCCGGGCAAATGATCCGTGCTTCTCATAGGCTCCACCCCGCCTGCCCTCCGTGTCGACCGAGCACAGGGCGCAGACAGCATCTATCAGTGTACTCGCCATCTACCGCTCTTGATACAAGTTTTTTACTGCACTGGAGAGCACACCTCATCGCAACAGCTCGCCACAGCGCCGGAGCTCGCAGCGCTCGTGCGCGCAGCGGCCAGAGCCCCCCACACCGTGTCGGCTCAAGCGACATCGGGCGTGACGACCCCGGGCGAGGCCGCGCGTGCGCGCCCAACGACCCCACGCTCGACGCCCCGCGCGCCTCGCCCTCGCCCTCGCGTGCGGTGCATCACAGCGGAGCCGTAACCGGGGCGAAAACTCGAGCGGAACGAGAACAACGATGGATCGCTCGACGCGCTTTGTGGCCAGAAATCCAAACGGCCTGCGGAAAACGCACGGCGCCTGCCGGCCGGGCGACATTTCACGTCGACGAAACCTCGACGAAACATGCCACTCGGCATAAGGCCTTTCACCACGACGTCGTGTGGCTGGCCCTTGTCCGGGGACCGCGTTCTGCTGTGCAGGGCGGCCATCGGGTGTGTCCAGCCGGGAGTCTTCACTGGCCGGCTCCCGAACTCCCAACGGCTCTTGTGCAGTCGAATCGCCGCGCCGCGTCGATGCAGGGCATTGGACGCGCCCTCGGCACCGAAGGAGGATGCGTTGAATATGTACACGTCTGGGTTGGACGTTGAGGATCGGCCGGCGGCGGGCACCTCTCGGCGTCGTACGCTCTGCGTCGCGATGGCGGCGCTCGCCGGCGCGGCCCTGCTCTCTGCCTGCGGCAAGGCGAACGACGAGGCTCCGGCGCCCGGGACGGCGCCCGTGGCGCCCGCCTCGGACAGCGGCTCCATCAAGGTCGGCGTGCTCCACTCGCTGAGCGGCACCATGTCGATCAGCGAGGTGGCCGTGAAGGACGCGACGCTGCTCGCCATCGAGGAGATCAACAAGGCGGGCGGCGTGCTCGGCAAGCAGCTCGTGCCCGTGGTCGAGGACGGCGCCAGCGACTGGCCCACGTTCAACGAGAAGGCCAGGAAGCTCGTGCAGCAGGACGCCGTGGCGGTCGTGTTCGGCGGCTGGACCAGCGCCAGCCGCAAGGCGATGCTGCCCTCGTTCGAGGAGCTGAACGGCCTGCTCTTCTACCCGGTCCAGTACGAGGGGCTGGAGCAGTCGCCCAACATCTTCTACACCGGCGCCGAGCCGAGCCAGCAGATCGTCCCCGCGGTCGACTACCTGCTCGAGAAGGGCAAGAAGCGCATTTACCTGCTCGGCTCCGACTACGTCTTTCCGCGCACGGCCAACAAGATCATCAAGGCGCAGCTCGCGGCGAAGGGCGGTGAGCTCGCCGGCGAGGAGTACCTGCCGCTCGGCGGGACCGAGGTCAGCACGATCATCACCAAGATCAGCGCGGCCAAGCCGGACGCGATCTTCAACACGCTGAACGGCGACAGCAACGTGGCGTTCTTCAAGCAGTTCAAGGACGCCGGCTACACCGCCGACAAGCTGCCGGTCCTCTCGGTGAGCGTCGCCGAGGAGGAGGTGCGCGGCATCGGCGCCGAGAACATCGCCGGACACCTCGTCTCGTGGAACTACTACCAGACCACGGACACCCCCGAGAACAAGAAGTTCGTCGACGCGTACAAGGCCAAATACGGCGCCACGCGCGTCACGGACGACCCCATCGAGGCGGGCTACTTCGGGGTCTACCTGTGGAAGATGGCCGTCGAGAAGGCGAAGTCGACCGAGGTCGCCAAGGTGAAGGAGGCCGTGAAGGCCGGAGGCATCGAGTACAACGCGCCCGAGGGCCTGGTCCGGCTCGACGGGAAGAACCAGCACACCTGGAAGACGGTCCGCATCGGCGCGGTCCGGAAGGACGGCCTCATCGACGAGGTGTGGAGCTCGGGCAAGCCGGTCCAGCCGGATCCGTACCTGAGCGCGTATCCCTGGGCGAAGGAGCTGGCCGCGAAGTAGCGGGGCGCGAGCGCGAAGCCTGAAGCCCGGACCACGGAGCCGCGGAGGGCGCGGGGCCTCGTCAGGATGCCCTCCGCGCCTCCGCGGCCCGAACCTCACTGTGCGCGGCGTCTCGATCGGTTGGGTACTCTAGAATGAACGAAGTTCTCCTCCACGCCTTCAATGGCCTGAGCCTGGGCTCGATCCTCCTGCTCATCTCGATGGGCCTCGCGTTCTCCTTCGGGCTCATGAACGTGATCAACATGGCCCACGGCGAGTTCATCATGGCGGGGGCCTACACGACGTACGTCATCGGGCACCACGTCGCGCCGCTCGTCGGGGGGACCGAGGCCGGGCTCTGGTTCCTGCTCGCGCTGCCGGCCTCGTTCCTCGTGGCCGGCGTGCTCGGGCTCGTGCTCGAGCTCTCGATCGTTCGCTTCCTGTACGGCAGGCCGCTCGACACGCTCCTCGCCACGTGGGGTGTCGGGCTCGTGCTGCAGCAGGCCGCGCGGAGCCTGTTCGGCGCGTCCAACGTGCAGGTCTCGAGCCCGTCGTGGCTGAGCGGCGGCGTGGCGCTCTCGGGCGGCGCGCAGCTGCCTTACAAGCGGGTCTTCCTCATCGCGCTCGTGATCGCGTGCATCGCCGCGGTCTACACGTACCTGCACCGCTCCGCGGGCGGCAGGCGGCTGCGGGCCGTCATGCAGAACCGCGAGATGGCCTCGTGCCTCGGCGTCCGCGCGCGCCGGGTCGACGCCGCGACGTTCGCGCTCGGCGCCGGGCTCGCCGGGATCGCCGGGTGCGCGCTGACGCAGCTCGGCTCGATCGGGCCGTCGCTCGGGACGAACTACATCGTCGACGCCTTCATGGTGGTCATCCTCGGGGGCCTCGGGCGGCTGCCTGGCACGGTGGTGGCCGCGCTCGTGATCGGCGTCGCGAACACGCTGCTCGAGCTCTCGACGACGGCGTCGCTCGGCAAGGCGCTCGTGTTCGCGCTGGTGATCGCCTTCCTGCAGTGGCGTCCGACAGGCCTGCTCGCCCTGCGCACACGATAGGAGAGGACACGGACATGGCCCCTCGAGACTCCGCCCTTCGCAATTTCGTCTGGACCTGGGGAGCGCCGCTCGCCGTGGCGCTGCCGCTCCTCTTCGCGCCGCTCGTGCTCTCCGATTTCCGCCTGAACCTGCTCGGCAAGTTCCTCACGTACGCCATCGTCGCCCTGGGGCTCGATCTCATCTGGGGCTATGGCGGGATGCTGAGCCTCGGGCAGGGGCTCTTCTTCGGCCTCGGCGGCTACGCGATGGCGATGTACCTGAAGCTGGAGACGTCCGGCTCGCGCCTGCCCGATTTCATGAGCTGGAGCGGCCTCGAGGCGCTGCCGATCTTCTGGGAGCCGTTCCGCTCGCCGGTCGTGGCCCTCTGCGCCGTCGTCCTCCTGCCGATGGCGGTCGCGTCCGCGGTGGGTTATCTCGTCTTCCGGAGCCGCGTCCAGGGGGTATATTTCTCGCTGATCACCCAGGGGCTCACGCTGATCGCGTCGATCCTCTTCATCGGCCAGCAGGCGGTGACGGGCGGCACGAACGGGATCACGAACCTGAAGACGATCTTCGGCTTCGCGCGGGGGGCAGCCGGGACGCAGACGGTGCTCTATTTCGTGACGCTCTTCTGCCTCGGGGCGCTCTATCTCCTGTGCCGGAAGCTCACCCAGTCGCGCTTCGGGCGCCTGCTCGTGGCGATGCGGGACGACGAGAACCGGGTGCGCTTCCTCGGCTACAACCCGGTCACGCTGAAGACGCTGGTGTTCGCGCTGTCGGCGGGCATGGCGGGCATCGCGGGCGCGCTGTTCGTCTGCCAGGTCGGCCTCATCTCGCCCTCCTCGATGGGCGTGATCCCGTCGGTCGAGATGGTGACCTGGGTGGCTGTCGGCGGGCGCGGCACGCTGATCGGCGCGGTCGTCGGGGCGATCCTGGTCAGCCTGGGCAAGAGCGCGCTGAGCGAGTCGTACCCCGAGGTGTGGCAGCTCGGCTTCGGCGCGCTCTTCGCGGCGTCGGTCATGCTGCTCCCGAAGGGCGTCTCGGGCTTCCTGCAGCGGCACGCCGCGAAGCTCTCGCGCCGCGACACGGGCGGCGCGGCGGGGCCGGCGAGCGGGGATGAGGTCGATTCGGCGGCGGGCCCAGAGGCGCCGGCGACGACCGGTCGCTGAGGGGGAGGCGCGGAGATGAGCGGAAGCGAGCACGGAAACGAGCGCGGAATCGAACGCAGAGACGAGGAGAGGAGCAGCGCGATGAGCCGCGGCAACATCGTCGAGGTCCAGCGGGTGACGGTGAGCTTCGACGGCTTCAAGGTGCTGGACGAGCTCGACTTTTCCATCCAGCGCGGGGAGCTCCGGTTCCTGATCGGGCCGAACGGCGCGGGGAAGACGACGCTGCTCGACATCCTGACCGGCAAGACGAAGCCGTCGAGCGGACGTGTGGTGTTCCACGGAGGTGGGGAGTCCGGACAGGAGGCCGTGGAGGTGAATCGCCTGCCGGAGCACGCCCTTGTGCGGCTCGGGATCGGCCGGAAGTTCCAGACGCCGGCGGTGTTCGGGAGCCTCACGGTGCTCGAGAACCTGGAGGCGGCGATGGGCTTCCGGGAGAGCGCGCCGGGGCTGCTCCGCGGGCTGTCAGCGCCGCAAGAGAGGGAGATCGCCGAGACGCTCGATCGCGTCGGGCTCCGGCGGCGCGCGGACGTGCGGGCCGCGGTGCTCGCGCACGGAGAGCGGCAATGGCTGGAGATCGGCATGCTGCTCGTGCAGCAGCCGAAGCTGCTCCTGCTCGACGAGCCGGTGGCGGGGATGACCCGGCGCGAGCGTGACCGCACGGGGGAGCTCGTCCAGGAGATCGCGAAGCAGCGGTCGGTGCTGGTGGTGGAGCACGACATGGAGTTCGTGCGGCGCTACGCGAGCACGGTGACGGTGCTGCACGCCGGCAGGCGGCTGTGCGAGGGGCCGGTCGAGGAGGTCCAGGGCAACGCGCAGGTGATCGAGGTCTACCTCGGGCGGGCGCACGACGCGGGGCGCGCGCGGGGCGGGGCCAAGGAGCCGGCCGAGGCTCAGGCGGAGGAGCGGTAGCGAGCATGCTGGTTGTCGAGGATCTCGCGGTCTATTACGAGGAGAGCTGCATCCTGTCGCAGGTCAGCCTGGACGTCGCGCCAGGGCGGGTGTCGTGCCTGCTGGGCCGCAACGGGGTCGGCAAGACGACGTTGCTCAAGGCGATCATGGGCGTGCTGAAGCCAAGGCGCGGCAAGGTGACGCTCGACGGGGCGGACCTCACGGCGAGGTCGCCGAGCGACAGGGCTCGCGCGGGGATAGGCTATGTGCCGCAGGGGCGAGGGATCTTCCCCTACCTGACGGTGCGAGAGAACCTGCTCATGGGCTTCGAGGCGAAGAGCGATCCGACGCCTAGCCCGGCGGCGCTGGAAGAGATGATGGAGATGTTCCCCATCCTCAGGAAGTTTCACGCGCGGGCGGCAGGGACGCTGAGCGGCGGGCAGCAACAGCAGCTCTCCCTCGCGCGCGTGCTGCTGAGGAAGCCGAAGCTGCTCTTGCTCGACGAGCCGACGGAGGGGATCCAGCCGTCGATCATGCAGGAGATCGGGGAGGTGATAAAGGGGCTCGGACAGAAGGGGGATATGGCGATCCTGCTCGTGGAGCAGTTCCTGGACTTCGCGCTCTCGACGGCGAGCGAGTACTTCATCATGGATAACGGCGGGATCGTGCGGCGGGGGAGCGTGGCGGAGTTCGACGACGAGATCGCGAGGGAGTTTCTGGCGGTGTGAGGGCCCCTTCGAGGGCGGCCTGCTGATTCACTGTTTGCGCTCTTCGATCTCGGACGCGCCGGAGCGGCCGAGCTTGCGCTGCAAGTCCTCACGCGTCTCCGGTGATACCGGCATGTGCTGTATCATGGTGAGCACCCATTCCGCATCCCGCCGAAATGCGACCCACTGGGCGAAGTCGTCGAGGGCGCGTCCCGAGCGCGCCATCATGAACGGCACCAGGTCGTCCAGCAAGGGCAGCTCGTTCGCAGCGATCCACAGAAACTGAAACGGCGAGGGCCCGATGCGGTAACAGCCGGGCGCGAAGCGCTCCAGCACCCACACGCCGGGCAGCCACGACGGCACGTCGGGAGCGACGATCCACAGAGGCTCCTCGCCCATCCAGGGCGGCGAGCTCGCTTCGATGCGCTCGATCTCGCGCACCTGCCGCCGCAGCTGGGCGCGTTTGACCTCCGCCGCGTCGACGCGATCGCCGGCGAGCTTCAGCTCGATCCACACTTCCTCATGATCCCGAGCCTCCGGCCAGGGCGCTGCCAGCCTGACCAGGCCCTCGGGCCGCAACACCCGAAGAAGGCCAGTCGCCGGCGCGGGCTCACGCCGCACCTCCGGCGCTACCCACCGCGCGGCAGGGCCGACGGCAAAGCGCACCGCCCCCGCCGCGAACGTCTGCTTCGCGAACCTATCCAGCTTTCCCATGCCGCTCGGCTATCAGCTCGCACACCGCGATGCACGTCCAATAACCGCTCTTCCTGGCGGATATAAAGACACTGATCCGGCAGCATGCTCGTAATTCCACGAGCGGAGGCGACATGGAGAGAGGGTGCAGCCGAGGGCGTGGCGGAGTTCGACGACGAGATCGGGCGCACGCCGAACGAGACGCGGGGGCGATCCGCAAGCAGATCCGCGCCCGGTGGCAGGACGCCATAGATCCGCACGGTCTGAACGGGATGAAACTGCGCATCGTCGAGGTCGGGCACAGCGGCACCGAGGCGGCGTGGAGGTGCTCGCCAGGGGCGGTCGATGCGGAGCCAGCCGCGAGCACGAGGCTACGCCAGCGCTTGCTCGGCGCTCGTCGCGGTCACCGCCTGGTCAAGCCACCGCTCCAGCGCGGCCGGCTCCGAGCAGGCGTCGATCTGGGCCTCTAGCGCCGCGCTGAGCGCAAGCCCACGCCGCGCCAGGACCCTGCGGAGCGCCGCGCGCGCTTCCGTCAGCCGGCCTTGCTCCTGGCCCTTCTCGAGCCCCTTCTCGAGCCCTTGCTCGATCCCTTGCTCGATCCCCTCCTGGATGAGCTGTGCCTTGACCTCCGGGCTATCGGCGAGCAAGGCGCGAAGGATCCACTGCCTGCGCGCCTCGATCTCCGGGTCGTCGGAGCGAGCGAAGCGTCGCAGCAAGTCCTCACGGGTCTGCGGTGACATCGGCAGGTACTCTAGCATAGAGATCACCCATTCCACCTCCCGCCGCGGTGCCACCCACCGGGCGAACTCGTCAAGGGCCTGTCCGGAGCGAGCCACCAGGAACGGCACGAGCTCATCGCGCAGCGGTAGCTCGTTGGCGGCGATCCAGAGAAACTGAAACGGCGACGGCCCGACGCGGTAGCAGCCAGGAGAGAACCGCTCCGGCGCCCGCGCAACGTACAGCCACGACGGCAAGCGGGGAGCGACGACCCAGAGGGGCTCTTCGCCCATCCAGAGCGGCTCGCACGCGTAGATGCGCTCGATCTCGCGCGCCAGCCTGCGCAGCGTCGCGCGCTTGATCTCCCCGATGTCGACGTGGTCGCCGGCCATCTTGATCTCGACGAGCACCTCGTCATGGTCGCACGCCGCCGGCCAGGGCGCGGCAAGACGAGCGAGGCCGTCAGGCCGCAGCACACGGAGGTAACCGTCGGCCTGAACGCGCTCGAGTCGCACCTCGGGCGGCCGGTGCCATGCGGCGGAGCCGTCGGTGACGCGCGGGGTGTCCTCGGCGAAGGTCAGCTTCGCGAACCCGTCAAGCTTGCCCACGGCGGTCTTGATATCAACTCACCGGCGGCGACGCACTTCAAATAAGCGATCTGCACGGCAGATAAAGAGAGATGAATTCGCAACCCTGTGCGCAAGAGCGTGAGAGCGGGTGACCCGACTCCGGCGCCGCGGGCGACACGTCACGCTCGGTCCGAGCGGCCGCGGAGCGACAGCGCCCGAGAGCAGCGCGACGGTAGGCCTCGATGAGGCGCACGCCGTCGAGCCGGCCAAGGCACTGCGCAGCAGCCTGGGTGTGCCGTCCCTGCTCTCGTCCGTTCTCAGCTACGGGATCCCATCGGATCATGCAAACGGCGTCGGGGTCCGGTGCGCGAGGACGCCGTCACCAGCCGACAGGGCGATCGCGGCGCGTGACACGTTCCGCCCTCGCGGTGCGCTGCACGCTTCCCTGGACCGAGCCGGCGCGCCGGCGGTATCGCCTTATTGGGCGATATCCCCAGCAGCGGTCCTCAGCTCGGCTCGTCGAGCACTTCGGCGAGGGTCTTCGCGCTGAGCACCCGCTCGGCCCACTGCTCGAGCACGGCGATCTCGGCCCCCTCGACCCGGGCGACGGCGGCTTCCGGCAGCTCACCGAAGCGAGCTCGCAGCTGCCGCAGCAGGATGGCACGCTCTCCTTCGTGGCGTCCCTGCGCGACGTACTTTTTGGCGAAATCGCTCTGGTATTCGTAGCCCTTCACCATCGCCTCCAGGGCCCGCCGGGCCGTATCGTCCAGGGAATTTAGCACGAGATCGCCGTAGAACCTGGCCCTGTCCTCATCGAGCTCGCGGACGGCTGGCAGCACGGCGGCGGCGATGTTCGCGCCCTGCTCGCCCGCGCCGTGCGCGAGGGCGGAGAGCACGCCCAGCTCGGGGCGCCGGGCCGCCTCGGCCGTGTCCGTCACGATCGGAACCTCCTCATGCCCCAGCACAGGCGGGCGCAGGACGAGGCCAGGAATGCCGGTCTCGATGGGCTGTGCGCACCAGGCAGCGACGTCGGGGTCGGGAGCGACGACGAGCAGGCCGGCCGGGCATCGATGAATGGCGCGCGCGCCCATGGTGTACTCGGGCCAGGTGAAGCGCTTTCGAGGATCGATGGCGAGCTGGACCTCGACGATGAGCACCGAGACGGGGAGGTCGTCGCCGAGCAAGAGGACGACGACGTCGGCGCGGTACTCGGCAGGCTGGATCTGCGTGAGATCGATCGAGGTGGTGCACGCTCCGGAATGTGGCGGAAGCGGGACGCCCAGCACCTCGACGAGGAGCTCAGCAGCGAGCGACGGGCGGTTCTTGAAGAGATCGACGAGGATCTCGTGGTCCATGGACGGCATCGTGCGGTGGCTCGCAGGTGCTTGAGTTCCGGGAGTGCGCGGGGTCTCGCCGGCGAAGGTCTCGCTTCGCAAACCGCATCCCGATGGCGCGCGGAGGAGTTGATATCAGCGCTCCGGGAGGAGCGCACTCGAAATATCGACGTTGAGCAGCAGAAATAGAGACATCATGATGGCGACCTGCGCGTAATGCCGTGAGTCTGCGCGCCCTGCTGCCCCCTCTCATCGAGGCCGCGGAGGGCGGGCGGCACGGCTGCGGCGATCGCGGCGCCCTGCTCGCCAGCGCTGCGCGCGAGAGGGCGGAGGGCCAGCTCGGGGCGTCGTGCCGCGACTGCGGTGTCCGTCATGCTCGGAGCCGCCTTCCGCCCCATCACGGGCGTGCGCGGGTCAAGCGTGCGGCTCGCGCAGCAGGGCGTGAGGCCGATCACGCGTAGCGGTGGACATCAGGCGCGCGGCGGCGGTACGACGAGCCATGGCGAAGAGGACGGGCGCGAAATGGCTATGGGCGGCGTGGGCGGCGACGGCGGGCGGCTGTGCGCTGGTGGCGGGGCTGGAGGACGGTATTACGTGCAAAAAGAAGGCAGTGGCGGGAGCGGAGCTGGCGGAAAAGCCGGCGCCGGAGGGGCGGCTGGAGGCGGGATGGGAGGCGCCGGGGGAGCTGGAGGCGGGGACGAGTGTACGCCGGCCGGGAAGGAGTGCGTCAGGCAGACCTGCGTCGACGGGAAGTGCGTCGGGGAGTGCGGCCCGGAGGACGTGCGCTGCTCGGAGAACCGGCCACAGCGCTGCGATGAGCGCGGGGAATGGGAGGATGCGGCGCCGTGTGGAGCGGCAGCGCCAGCGTGCGACCAAGGGAAGTGCGTACCACGGAGCTGCGTCGGTCTGCCGGAGACGTGCGGTCCTGGGGGCGACGAGAGCTGCTGCGCGACGGGAGCGGCGGTCGAAGGAGGGACGTTCAACCGTGGCAACGATACGAGGTATCCAGCGACGGTGAGCGGGTTCTTGCTGGATAGGTACGAGGTGACGGTGGGCCGGTTCCGCAAGTTCGTGGAAGCATATCCCGGGAGCAAGCCGGCAGCAGGAGCAGGAGAGCACCCGAAGATCGCGGCGAGCGGGTGGGACGCAGCGTGGGACAGCAGCCTGCCCGCGGATACGGCGGCGTTGAAGGCCGCGGTGAAGTGCCAGTCGACCTACCAGACATGGACGGATGACTCCGGAGCGAACGAGCACCTCCCGATGAGCTGCCTGAGCTTGTACGTGGCGTTCGCGTTCTGCGCGTGGGATGGGGGTCGGCTGCCGACGGAGGCGGAATGGAACTACGCGGCGGCGGGAGGAGGCGAGCAGAGGCCGTATCCGTGGTCGACGTCAGCCAGCGACACCACCATCGATGCGAGCCACGCGGTAGTTGACTGCATGGGAGATGGGGTCATGCCGCGGTCATGCGCGTTCAGCGACTTCCAGCTGGTCGGCTCGCGGTCGCCGAAGGGGGATGGGAAGTGGGGTCAGGCAGACCTGTCCGGGAACCTGTGGGAGTGGGCCTTGGATGGGTTCGCGAGTCCGTACCCACCAGGCGAATGCAACGATTGCGCGAATCTCACCACAGCCTCGGTCCGGGTGATCCGGGGCGGGAGCTGGAGCGACCCCCCATCGCACCCGCTCTCTTCCAGCCGCAACAACCGCCTCCCGTCGGACCGCGGCGAAGGCACCGGGGCCCGGTGCGCGAAGACACCGTAGGACAATGACACAGATATTGCTTAATGTATCACTTCCATTGAAATTTGATCCTTGAACCCTTGTTCGAGCACGGATCCCCGCCGATGTCGGGCGATGGCAGCCGTAGCGCGGGAAGCCGGGGGTCCGGGGGCGGAGCCCCGGCCCGGCAGCAGCGCCGGTGATCGCGGCCCGGATGGAATCGCTCCTCGCCTGGATGGCCGAGCGGGTCGCCAAGTTCCCCCGCGATCACCGCTTCACGGTCGGCGACCGCCTCCTCCATGCCTGCCTCGACGTCACCGAGCACCTCGTCGAGGCCTCGTACCGGCTCCCGTCCCCTTGACGCCGCCCGCCCGGCGCGTGGGCCTCCTCTCGTGTCGGTCATCCTTGCGGAGGGGACGGTCTTCGCGCGCCGCTACCGCGTCGAGCGCCTCATCGCCGCCGGCGCGATGGGGGCCGTGCACGAGGTGATTCACCTCGAGACCGAGCGCCGCCGCGCGCTCAAGGTCATGCACGCTCACCTCTTCCAGAGCGAGCAGATGCGCGCCCGCTTCAAGCAAGAGGCGCGCATCGCGGCCAAGGTCGAGAGCGAGCACATCGTCGATGTCTTCGACGCGGGCGTCGACGAGGCGACCGGCATGCCGTTCCTGGTCATGGAGCTGCTCCGCGGCGAGGAGCTCGGCGAGCGCATCAAGCGCGCCGGCCGCCTGCCGCCCGCCGAGGCCGTCACCTATCTCTACCAGACCGCGCTGGCCCTCGACCGTACCCACGCGGCGAGCATCGTGCACCGCGACCTCAAGCCCGCGAACCTCTTCCTGTCGCAGCGCGAGGACGGCTCGGTCCGCGTGAAGATCCTCGACTTCGGCATCGCCAAGCTCGTCGCCGAGGGCGCGACCGCGGCGGGCACCACGAGCAGCCTCGGCACGCCGCTCTACATGCCCCCCGAGCAGTTCCACGGCCGCGCGAGGCTCACAGGCGCCGCGGACGTCTTCGCGCTCGGCATGATGGCCTATACGCTGCTCGTGGGCGCCTCGTACTGGGATCCCGAGGCGAGCAGCGTCGACGGCGTGTTCGCGTTCGCGATGATGGCCGTCCGCGGCCCGCAGGAGCCGCCGGTCCAGCGGGCGCGCGCGATGGGCGTGGCGCTGCCGCCGGCCTTCGACGCGTGGTTCGCCCGGGCCACGGCGGTCGATCCCGCGACGCGGTTCCAGCGGGCCACGGAGGCGGTGCGGGCCCTCGGCGACGTGCTCGGCGTCCCGGCGGGCGGCAGCCGGGCAACGTTCCCGAGCGCGCCGTCCTGGCCCGGAACCGCCCCCGCCACCGCGGCGGTGGCCCCCGCCCTCTTCACGGCCGAGCCGGTGGCGGCGACGAGGACGAGCGCGGGCCCGGTGCGCGACGCGCGCTCGTCCGGTCCGGCGCACGTGGGGAGCTCGACCGGCGCCGCGGTGTCCGGCATGCTGTCCAGGTCGTTGACACCGAGCCGCGCCCCGCTCGTTGCAGGGCTCTCGGGACTGGGGCTCCTCGTGCTGCTGGGCGGCGGCTGGCTCGTGCTGCGCGCCTGCACCCGCGCCCGCCGCGGCGCCGCCGGCGGCTTCGGCGCAGGAAGGCGGCGGCCCAGCGCCCGTCTGAACCCACGCCGCCCCGGAGCCGGCCCGGCAGCCGGCGCGAGCCCGCGGTGGATCAGCGCAGGCGTGCTGGGGGCAGGGCCGGCGGGGGCAGTCCTCGGCGCGCAAGGGAGCTGCTGACGCTGGCGAACGTGAACGGAGCTGGGAAACGCTACCGCCAGCAGGCTCCTGGCGCCGATCAGGAGTGGACGCAGCCACTCTTCTCGCATCGTCGGGATGCAGCCGTACCCGTAGGCCCCCTGGCGGAAGCGTGAATGGTGCGACGCTTCACCGTGTTCACCCTGAGAAACCGGTCGAGATCCGCCTCCTCGGCAGCAGCCCCAAGCAACGTCGGAAGTGCGTTCGCGATGGCAGCGAGCAGCAAGCGATCACGCCGCTGGGCATCATGGATGTGCGTGGCCGAAAGCCCCATACCGAAACGCAGATCCTTCGGTCTGCGTCGACAGCGCAGGGGCTGGCTCTCGTGAGGGGCAAGCTTGATCGAATTCGTCGCGCGAGTCGTCATGATGTCGCTCCGACCGACGGGAAACGCGCTAGGCTCGCTGGTCGCCTCCTACCGAGACAACTCCGGTCAGCGACGACGACCTCTCACTCGACAGGCATAATTTCTCGCTTCGAGCCTACTTGAAGCTCAAGATCTCGATCTCCGTGACGCCCAACCGTTAAACTCCGCCACAAATGTGAGGGATCCCTCAGCGGGGAGGCTGCAGGTCTGCCGCAAGGGGCGGCCGTCGTCACGCCGACCCGCTCGTTCCAAAAGAGTGAAGAGCGTCGAGCGCGGCCATACCGCTGGAGGCCGCGCAGCCGCGCGCGTCGCCGGGTAAGATCGCGGGCGCGCGCCGCGGTGGACAGCGCGGGGAGAGTGGCCAAAGAGGAGATATGAAGAGCAAGCGCACGCGTCGGTGGTGGTGGGCGGCATCGGCCTTCATGGCAAGCGGCTGCACGGCGATACTGGGGCTGGACAAGGACTATCACCCGTTCGAAGGCGCAGGCGGCGACACCGTCTCCGGCGGAGGCGACGCAAGCTCGGGCCGCGGCGGCGCCGGCAATGGCAGCGGCGGCGGCGCCGGCGAGTGCACGCGCGGCGACGCGCGGTGCTCGGACAACCGGCTAGAGCGGTGCAACGACCGCGGTCAGTGGGACGCCCCGGAGCCGTGTCCTGCGGAGGCGCCCGTGTGCAGCGGAGGGGCGTGCACGACGCCCCCGAGCTGCGAAGGGCTGCCATCGACGTGCGGGCCGGGCGAAAGCGAGAGCTGCTGCGCGAGCGCGGTGGTGCCCGGGGGGACATTCGACCGCGGCAACGATGCTGCATATCCAGCGACGGTGAGCGACTTCCGGCTGGATCGCTTCGAGGTGACGGTGGGGAGGTTCCGGAAGTTCGTCGAGGCGTACCCCGGCAGCCAGCCCGAGGCCGACGCGGGAGCGCGCCCGGGCATCCAGGGGAGCGGGTGGAACCCGGCCTGGAACAGCGAGCTGCCCCCGGACGCGGCGGCGCTGCGAGCAGCGGTGATGTGCAATCCGGACAACGCGGACATGCGGACGTGGACGGAGGAGGCGGGCGCCCAGGAGCACCTGCCGATGAACTGCGTGAGCTGGTATGTCGCCTTCGCGTTCTGCGCGTGGGACGGGGGCCGGTTCCCGACAGAAGCCGAGTGGAACTACGCGGCGGCCGGCGGGGACGAGCAGCGGCAGTATCCGTGGTCGAATCCGCCGGAGTCGACGACCATCGACGCGAGCTACGCCTCCTACGATTGCAGGGAGAGCGCGGCGCCCGGCTGCACATTCCAGAGCGACTTCAGCGACATCGCGCACGTCGGGTCCCGCTCGCCGAAGGGCGACGGGCGGTGGACGCAGGCGGATCTCGGCGGGAGCATGCGGGAGTGGGTGCTGGATGGGTACGGGACCTATCCGGCAGAATGCGTCGACTGCGCCAGCCTGACGGACACCTCGAAGCGGGTGGTCCGCGGCGGGAGCAGCTTCGGCACGCCGAGCTATCTGCTGACGTCGGAGCGGGTCAGCGTCGCGCCGTCGGCGCCCTATTACAGCCTCGGCGTGCGGTGCGCGAGGACGCCGTAGCGGCCGCGCTCAGCCGAAGAAGTCGAACGCCGTCCCGGCGCCCCGTTCGCGCGCGGCGGCGTAGATGATCCGCGCGAGCGCGACGTCCTGGATGGCGAGCCCGGTCGAGTCGAACACGGTGATGGCCGCATCGCCGCGCCCGTTCAGCTTGCCCGCGACGACCTCGCCGAGCGTGCCCTGGATGTGCTCGCGGCGCAGGGCGCCCGCGCGCAGCGGCACGTTGATCTCGCCGCTCTCCGTCGCCTGGTGCCAGTCGTCGATGATCACGCGCGCGTCCCGGAGGATGCCCGGATCGAGCTCCTGCTTGCCGGGCGCGTCGGCGCCCATCGCGTTGATGTGCGCCCCCGGAAGGACCCACGCGCGCTGCACGACCGGCGCGCGGGCGGGCGTGGACGTGCAGAGGATGTCGCAGCCGGAGGCCTCCTCCACCGAGACCGCGCGCCCGCCCGACTCGGCCGCGAACCGCTCGCTCGCCTCGCGCGACACGTCCGCGGTGAGCACCTCGAGCCGATCGCCGTAGACGGCGCGGTGGGCGTCGAGCAGGAAGCGCGCCTGCACGCCGCAACCGATGAAGCCGAGCGTCCTCGGGTTCGGCCCCGCAAGGTGCTTCGACGCGATCGCCGCCGCCGCGCCCGTCCGCACCGCCGTGAGGCGCGTCGCATCCATCACGGCGAGGGGCACCGCTGTGGCCGGATCGCTCAGGATGTAGAGCCCCATCACGGACGGTAAGCCGAAGCGCGCAGGATTCTTCGGGTGCGAGTTGACCCACTTCACACCAGCCGCGCCGTCGGCGTAGGCCGGCATCGCACGGAGATCGCCGTCGTGGGCCGGGAGCCCCAGATAGACCTTCGGCGGCATCGCAGCCTCGCCGCGGCCATGCGCCGCAAACGCCGCCTCCACCGCGGCGACGGCCGCCTCCATGGCGAGGAGAGAGGCCACATCGGACTGGGAGAGGAGCAGTGTCTTTTCGGGCTTCATCGGACGCGACCGTACGCGAGGGTGCCGCCGAACGCACGTGTTCCGGCGGCGGGCCGGTGGGCTCGCATGCTACGCGCGCCGCCTCGGTACGCCCTCTTTCCGCGAAACGGCCTGCTGTCCGGCGCGGATCGCGCATGAAGAGCCCGCGGCAAACGCAGCGCGCCAACGAACACAGATGCCGTGAACCAGGGGTTGGCAGGCGAAGCCGTTGCACTGAAGATGGTGCGGCGCTGCGCCGTGGGGTGGAGTGCACCTCACGTCTCGACAATCTCTCTTCTGTTGGAGCGGGTGGATGAACGTACGACTCGTTGCAGGTCTATTTGTGCTCGCGCTCTCGACGACCGCTGGGTGCGGCGGCGATGACGGCGAACGTGGCGAAGGCGGCGCCGGTGGCGCCGGCGGCTCCGGCGGCGCCGAGCCCACGGGCAGCGGCGCCGGTGCGTCGGGCGCGACCGGCACGGGCGGCAGCGGTGGCGCCGAGCCCGCGGGCTCGGGCGGCAGCGGCGGCGCCGAGCCCACGGGCACCGGCGGATCGGGTGGCGCCGAGCCCACGGGCACCGGCGGCGCGGGTGGCGCCGAGCCCACGGGCACCGGCGGCTCCGGCGGAGCGAGCCCCACGCCCTATGGAGCGGCGTGCACCTCCGATGCGGCCTGCCCCGAGGACTACTGCATCACCGAGCGCGAGTGGGGATGGCCGTCCGGAGCCTGCGCGGGCCAGTGCGATCCCGCCGTGGGAGACTGTCCCAACGGCGGCTTCTGTGAAGATTTCGGCGAGGGTCTGGGGTTGTGCCTCCTTCTGTGCAGCGGGCCGGACGATTGCCGCGACGGCTACCGGTGCAGCGAGATCAGGGGCGAGCTCACCGCGTGCATCCCTGGGTGCACCGAGAACTCGCAGTGCCGGACGCTCGGCGTGTGCGACACGCTCGACGGCCTCTGCAAGCTCGGCGAGACGGACTGCTCCGACGGCGAGGACGACGAGGGCGACGAGCGCGTCGACTGCGCGGACAGCGACTGCACCGCGACCTGCCGCCCGCTCGTCGACGCAGCCTGCGCGGACGCGGCGCCGGCGACGACGGCGACGATCGAGGGCGATACGTCGCTGGGCACGCGCGTGTTCGAAGGCACCTGCGGGGGCGTGGGGCCCGAGGAGGTCCACCTGTTCACGCCCCCCGCTGGGCAGTCGGGCACGCTCCGCGTCGTGCTCCAGTCAGGAGCGGGGGATCACGTCCTCTACGCCCGCACGGCGTGCGCGGACGGATCCACCGAGCTCGCCTGCCAGGACAAGACCGCCCCCTCGGGTGCCGGGCCTGAAATCGCGTTCGTCGTGAGCAAGGACCAGGAGGTGCCGATCTTCGTCGACGCCGTCACGTCCGCTGGCGCAGGGCCGTACACGCTGGAGCTCTCGTTCTCTCCGGCCACCTGCGGGGACGGCACCGTCAGCCGGCCCGAGGAGTGCGACGACGGCAATACCGTCAGCAGCGACGGCTGCTCCGCCGAGTGCACCTGGGAGCTCGACGACATCTGCGCGGACGCGCCCGTGGCCGTCCTGGGCGAGAACCGGGGCGACACGACGAGCGGGACGATGGTGTTCGACGGCACCTGCACCAGGCCCGGGATGCGGGAGGGGATCCACGCGGTCACGCCGCAGAGCGCTGGCAGGCTCAGGGTGGTGCTGTCCTCCGAGACCGACCAGGGCTTCTACGTGCGGGCCGGCTGCACGGGCCGCCAGCTGGCGTGCATCGAGGAGCAGATCCAAGGCCGCGACGAGAGGACCGATATCGCTGTCGACGGCGGCGTGCCGCTGTTCATCTTCGTCGAGCCGTACAACTCGCGGGACGCCGGCCCCTACACGCTCAACCTCTCCTTCACGCCCGCCGGCTGAGCTCCCGCGCCTGGGAGCGCCCTCTCGCCGGGGCGGATGCGGTACGCTGCCCGCGTGCTCGCCGCCCCGCCTCCGCCTCAGCCACCTCGCCCCGCGCGCTGGCTCGCCGCCGCGTTGCTCGCCGTAGGCGCGTGTCAGCCGGCCTCGGCGCCCCCCGCCCGCGCCTCCCAGGACGCCGCGACGCCCCCCGGCGCGGCCAGCGCCAGCGCCGCGACGCCGACGCCTCACGACGGCGCCCCGCCGCCGCGGCCCGCGCCACCCCCCCGCGGCGGCAACGGGCAGCCGGCGCTGGTGGCCGCGGGCGACGGCGCGTCGCTCGATAGCCGGTCGCCGGTGAGGCTCCCGCCGCCGCCGTTCGGCGCGGCGCTCTTCCGGCGCGCGCCGGCCGGAAGCTCCGCCGCGCCGCGCCTCGTGAAGGTCGCCGAGAAGAAGAACCAGATCACGGACGAGGCGGCATGGTTCACCACGAACGGCCTCGCGCTGCCGATGATCACGCCGGCGCCGAGCGCGGACGCTGGCGGGGCGAGCGACACCTTCCCCTCCTTCGCTCCCGAGCGCTACCGCGATCAAGCGCTCGTCAAGGCGATCGGCCACGGGGACCACAGCGCGCTGCTCTACGGCCCGAACTTCGCCGAGGCGCGCTTTGCCGCGATCCTCGACGCGGCGCACACGATCGTCGCCTTCTTCGACTTCGAGAGCTTCCTCATGCCGCCTGAGTTCGATCCCAAGGAAGCCGACTTCGTGAAGGGCAGCATCGGCTGGGCCGCGGTCGAGGACGGCGTCCTCTACGTCTCGTCGGGGCACAGGACGTATGCGGCCTCATCGAAGGGCAAAAACGCCTACCTGTCGGCCATCGAGCTCGCCTCGGGACAGCTCCTCTGGCAGAGCGCGCCGCTCGTCTGCAACGCCGAGAATTTCGTCTTGCATGGAGATCACCTCCTCTGCGGATACGGCTTCACGGCCGAGCCGGATTTCCTCTATGTCCTCGAGCGCGCCACCGGCAAGGTCGTCTCGAAGCTGCCGCTGAAGAGCGGCCCCGAGTTCCTCGTCGAGAAGGACGGCAAGCTCTTCGTCCGCACCTACGACACGGATTACGTCTTCGAGATCCGCTGAAGCGGCGCCCCGGCACGCCGAGGAGCGAGATCGAGCCAACGGCGAGCACGAGGGCGAGCTCGGGCGCACGTGACAGGGCGAGCGGAGGAGCGCGAGCCGGCGGCGCGGCGACGTTCGCGGCGCGGGCGCTCGCCCTCGTGCACGCCGTCCTGTCGCTGCTCCTGCGCCGCACGACGACACAACGACGCGCCGTGCGCACGTGCTCCCGATCGGCACGGCGGGCGGGCCTTCGCGTCGCTCCGCGCTCCGTGAGGGCCCGTCGTGGCCGCCGCCCCTCGCGGCGCCCCCTGATGGCAGAGCTCGTCAGGAGCGGGCGGCACCGCTCCCGGACCCGACACGCGTGGAGCGCCGACGAGACGCCATGGAACGACGTGAAGCGCGCCGCACGTCGCAAACTGCCCCAGGAGAGGGCGCCCCGTCGCTTCATGCCACACCCCCTTGCCACCCTGGAGATGCACGAGGGACGCAAGAACTGGCTCCCTCCGCGCAGAGCCTGCGCCTCCGCGCGCGCGGCTGGCGCGCTCGACCGTGAAGGAGCGCGCCGCGCGGCTGTTGCTCGGTTGAGCGGCCATGGCAGCGAACTTGCTACCTGATCACGCCGAGCACGCGCGAGGTGTTCACGGTCGCAGGGCCAATCCCTCCGAGCCTGCGCCTCCGGCGAAGCAGACGCATACCGACGATGCTACAGCGTGATATGAAGCCGAGCCACGTGGGCGGGCAGGACATCGGGGGCAGGCCCTCCCCCCTGGATCCCGGTGTGAAGCGCGCGCCGGACATCGAGGAGCCGACGCGTCGGCTGCGGGGCGTCGCCTCGGCCGATCTCCGGGAGATCCCGGTCTTGCCTGAGGAGGCCCGGCTGCCGCGCGACGCCGTCGATCGGGCAGCCCCGGAGCGGCGCGCGCTCCGAGCGATCGCGCAGAGAGCCGCGAGGCCGGGGCAGCGCCCGGCGCCTGGACCGGAACTCCCACCCACGTGCTGAAATCGGCTGATACGGATCAGCGACCCACAGCGACTGCAGTGAGGCGTCCCAGCGACGCAGGATGAAAGGAGAGAGCATGCAAGTGGAGCTCACCTTCCGACACATCGGCAAAAGCCCCTCGCTCGAGGAGCTGATCCGGGAGCAAGCGAACAAGATCGAGCGCTTCAACGACCACATCAACAGCTGCGCGGTGGTGGTCGAGCGCGACCACGCGAGCATGGGCACGGGCGGAGAGTACCGCGTGCGCGTCGACCTCCATGTGGCTGGCAAGCACGAGATCGTGAGCGAGGAGCGGGCCGCGAGGAACCTGCTGCCGGCGGCGGTGCGCGACGTGTTCCAGCGCGCCGGTCGCCAGCTCAAGAAGCTCGCGGACGAGCACCGGAGCGAGGTGAAGGCACACCCGGCGCAGGACACGGCCGGCGTCATCGCGAAGCTGTTCAACGACTACGGGTTCATCACGACGATCGATGGTCGGGAGATCTATTTCCACGAGCGAAGCATCGTATCGGCTCCGTTCTCCGATCTGAGGGTCGGCATGGGCGTCGCCTACACCGAGGAGGACGGCAACGAGGGGCCTCAGGCGAGCAGCGTGCGCGTCGTGGACGCGCGCGGCGGCAACCGTGGCCGCGAGGAGACACCTACGCTCAGCTAGCCCGAACGCGCGGGGCTCGGGCGCACGGCGCGAGCCCCGCCTCCCGCTGTCCGCAGAGGCGGCGGCTATATCGTCGTATCGCGTCGCCACCGCCAGCGGGGCGCCGGCCGAGGCCTCGAGTCCGCCGGAGGCTCGGCCGGCGGCGTCGCGATCTCCTCTCTCTCCTCCTTCGCAGGGGGCATGTCCCCGTCGGCGGGAGGCTCTGGCTGCGGCTGCGCCCTGCGTTGCCGCAGGGCGCATTCCTCGTTCTGCCTCTCCAGCGCGTCGATCTGCTCGGAGGCCTCGTCGAGCCTGCGCTCGAGCAAGCCCACGCGCGTGGACTCGCGCCTCAGCTCCGACAGGGCCGCCCTGAGCTCGTGCTCTCTCGAGCCGAGGGCGGCCCTCACCCTCTCGCGCTCGTCCTCGGCCTGTCCGAGCCGCGCCGACAGGCGCTCGCGGTCGCCCTCGAGCCCGGCGATCTCGCGCTCCATGGCGCTCCTCGACTGCTCGTAGCGCTCGTCCGCCTCTGCCTTCGCGGCGGCCGCGGCTTGCGCCGCGCGCCTCGCGCGGAGCTCGGCGCTCTCGGCCAGGCGCTTCGCCTCGGTCATCGAGTCCCTGGCGGAATTGGCGCTCTTCGCGTCGTCGCTCGCCTTCATCGCGAGCGCGAGCGCCTCCTCGGTGGCGCGCTGCGCCTCGGTCATCTTCGCGAGGGCCTCCTGCGCGGAGGAGTTCGCGGCCGCCTCGAGGCGGCTGTGCTCCCGCGCGGCGCGCTCGGCAGCCTCGGCCGTCGCCCGCGCCCGCGTCGCGTGCACCCAGAACACCGTGGTCGTCGCGACCATGCCCATCAGGAAGACCACGCCGAGCGCAAGGAGCACCCGCGTGAGCCGCTCGCGGCGGGCCTCCGCGCCGAGGGCCGCGTCGAGGAAGCTGCGCTCCAGGCCCGAGAGGTCGTCGATGTCCCGGGCCCACGCGGACAGCTCGTGCAGCGCCTTTCCGCGCGGCAGGAGCCTCGGCGCCCTGCCGCTCGCGACCCACCTCGAGAGCGCCTCGTCGAGCTCCTTCTTCGCCCGGCCGAGCCGGTGCAGCGCCGTCGCCACCTCCGCCATGCGCGGCCGCGCATCGGGGTCGAACGACAGCACCCGGTGGACGAGGGCGACGAGATCGGGCGGCGTGGCGGCGCTCATCGGGGGCGGCCACGCGCCGCGCGGCGCGTCGGGCGTCTGCCCCTCGAGCAGCTCGTAGAGGATGACGCCGAGGGAGTAGACGTCCGCCTTGACGTCGACGCTCCCGGAGTGGCGCTCCTGCTCCGGCGCCATGTAGCTCCTCGTCCCGAGGCCCCACGCGCCTTCCTGCGTGAACGGCATCGTGGGCTGTCCCGCGCCCCCGCCGCTCGACGCGGGCCCGGCGGGCTCGATGGACACGCGCCCTGCAGCAGAAGAGACCACCCCGGGCGGGATCTCGACCGGCGCGGGGAAGACCTGGATCGCAGGCCTCTCGAGGCTCACGCGAGGAAGGCTCCGGAGCGCGTCGTCCTCGCGCGGGTCGCTCTCCGCCGTCGAGCTCTCTTCGCGCTCCGCCGTCGTGCGCGCGTCGCTCGCAGGGCCGCTCGCGATCCCCGCCCAGCCGGCGGCGCTCTCGGGGTCGGGCGCCATCCCCACCGTCGGCGCCGTCGGCGCAGAGAGCTCGGTGCGGAGCGGGGGCACGGACGCTGGCGCGAGGGAGCCCCTCGCGTCCAGCTCCAGCACCTCGGGGAGGCCGCCCCAGAGGACCTTCGCGATGCCGAAATCGAGGATCTTGACGCGGCTGCCCCCGGGGGCGAGCTCGTCGTCGATCACCATGATGTTCTCCGGCTTCAGATCGCGGTGGACGACCTTGGACGCGTGGGCCGCGGCCATGGCCGACGCGATCTGGTAGCCGAGCCGCACGACCTGCCGCGGCCGATCCGCGGCCGGCACGGCCTGCACCCAGTCGCGCAGCCCCCGCCCATCCAGGTACTCCATCACGATGTAGGGAGAGCCGTCCTCGACCTCACCGGAGTCGAAGACACGGACGATGCCGGGGTGGTTGATGATGTTGACGGCGATCGCCTCCTGCCGGAAGCGAGCCACGACGTCCGGCCGGCGGGCGTAGTCGCCGAGCAGCACCTTGATCGCCGCCCGCGCCCGCGTCTTCGGGTGCCGCGCCCGGAAGACGCGCCCCATCCCGCCGCGGCCGAGCTCTCCCTCGATGAGCCAGCCCCGCAGGATCGCGGGGAACGGCGCGTCCTCGTCCTCCGCGCGGCCGTCGGCCTGACGCGTCTCCATGCCTGCCCATCCTGCACCCGCGCGGCCGCCGGCGGAAGCCCCGACGCGCGCCGGCGCGCCCGACCCGCCGTCTGCACGACGGGCCGCGGGCGCGCCGGCGCGAGGGGCTCAGCTCACCCCGAGCTCGCGCAGTAGCCTGCCCACACCTCCGGGATGCGCCGCTCGCTCAGGCCCATGACGGGCGCAGGCGGCAGCCACTTCGGCTTTACCGGGGCGCGGAGCAGCTTCATGCCGGCCTGCTCCGGCGTGCGCCCCCGCTTCGCCGAGTTGCACGCGTAGCAGGAAGCGACGATGTTGTCCCAGACGGTCTTGCCACCCTGCACACGCGGGATGACGTGATCGTAGTTGAGCTCACGGGCCACCTTCTTCACGCCGCAGTACTGGCAGCAAAATCCGTCGCGCAGGAGGACGTTGAGCCTCGAGAACTTCACGCCGCGCTTCATCCCCAGCGTCGGCCGCTTCAGCCGCACCACCGCAGGCGCGTTGATGGAGAGCGACGGCGACCGGATGACATCGTCGTACACCTCGATGACCTCCACCTTGCCCAGGAAGCTCATCGTGACGGCGGTCTGCCAGGGGATGACCTTATGGGGCACCATCCATGGCGTCAAAAGCAGCGTCTGCGCGGTCATGGCCCACCTCTCTATCGTCTCTTTCTCTTCATGACGTCACTCCAGGTTAGACGCAATCGGTGCCCGGGGAGGGAGTCGAACCCCCAGATGGCTGGGTCTAAGCCAGCAGCGTTTGCCGTTTCGCCACCCGGGCAGGGTGTCACCGGTGGGACTCGAACCCACATACCCCGAAGGGCGCAGGATCTCAGCCTGCCACGTATGCCGTTCCGTCACGGTGACGTCCGCGCGACGCGGTCTGAGTGGGAGGATTCGAACCTCCAGCCCCCGGCTCCCCGAGCCGGTGCTCTACCAGGTTGAGCCACACCCAGAGGGTCTTCGTCGTGCGTCGCGGCGGAGCTGTCGCCCCTCCGCGGTCTGGGTGGGGGGATTCGAACCCCCAGTCCCCGGCTCCCGAAGCCGGTGCTCTACCAGGTTGAGCCACACCCAGAAATCTATCATCAAGATGGAATTGGCAGGCTCGCTCGCTCGGGCGCGGGCGCCCGAACCGAAGGAGCACGCTGGCGAGCGGAGCGGCCCGGTGTCCCCAGCGGGATTCGAACCCGCGCCTCCGGAGCGAAAATCCGGCCGCCTGAGCCTCTAGCGAGATGGGGACAGGGACACATGACAAGCACATGAACAGGAGAGCCGACCTGCGGCCCCGGCGCCGCGATGTCGCGGGCGCAGAGCGCCGCGAGGGGCGGCCCCTGACAGGAGCGGTGGAGGAGAATCGAACTCCCGTCGCGAGCCTGGCACGCTCGCACTCTACCGTTGAGCTACCACCGCGGGTTCATCGAAAAAAGAGGCGGGCCGCCGGGCGCCGCGCGCCCGCACATCGTGTGCGGCCGCCGGACGGCGGCCCGCCTCGGCAACGAGACGAACGAACGGGCAAAGGGCGCCGTGGGGAGGCCCCAAGGGGGAACTGCCAAGCGGCATGGTAACCCACGAGCATTGGCCCGTCCGGTGGAGCGACGAGGGGTCGAACCTCGATCCCTGCCGTGCGAAGGCAGTGTTCTCCCGGTTGAACTATCACCCCGAGCCAGCGGCTCTGGCGTCAGATCTTCATCATCGAACATCCATCTCCTTCTCTCCCCACGTCCGTTACCTCCTTTACCTCCTCGCCCATTGGACGATCACTCATCGTTCTTATTGGGATCATCGCGCTCCTTTTTTTGCGGCGGGGCGTAAAGGAATCGAACCTTCTCGCAGGAGTTTTGGAGGCTCCGCCGTCTCCATGACGCACACCCCTAGGCGCCCCCGAGGAGGATCGAACTCCCCTCACCTGATCGACAATCAGGCTGCCTCACCAGATGCATACGAGGGCAAACCAGCGCCGCCGACGGGATTCGAACCCGCGTCATCCAGATTAACGGGTAACCGTCCTCCTTCGGCCCGGATCGGGCAAATGGTGGAGAGCGGAATGTCAGGTGCTCTACCAGGCTGAGCTACGGCGGCAAGGTCGGGATCCGAGAACCGTCGTCCTCCGGCCCGGATCGGGCGAGAGAGCGGGCGACGGAGAGGGGATCCCGGCGCCCCCGGCGGGACTCGGACCCGCATCGACCGGCTTCGTAGGCCGGCCCCTATCCATTCGGGCTCGGGGGCTGTTGCTGAGAGCAGGACGCTGGAGTCGAACCACGAGAACTGTCCCTCTGAGGCCCGGGAGACCCCGGGCAAAGGGTGAAGGACAGGCGCCATCCATCATGGCGGCGCCCCGCAAAAGGAGGGCGCTCGTGAGGCGCCCTCGTCGGACGGACGGGCCGGCGGAGCCCGTCCGTCACGCTGCCTGTCACGAGACACCCCGGGTGAAATCCGCCATCACCTGGGGGGCCGCCCCGTCGAACCCCACGACATCGAGCATGCCGGGGTCCGTGGGATCGGCGATCGAGAAGCCGGTCGACGTCATGCCGACGACGATCAGCCGGGCCGGTCGGCCCATCGCCTGCCGGTATTCCCTGAGCGCCTGGAACGGGTGAACGCCGCCCGCCCAGGTCTCGTTGTCCGTGTAGATGACGAACGCGTCGACCTCTACCCGGTTCCGCTTCGCCCAGACCATCGGCAACGCGCAGTCGGTGCCGCCGAAGGGGAGGCCGCCCACCGCGCGCAGCACGTCGTCGAGGCGCTGCTCCGGCGATATCGACAGCGGCATGAGGCCGGAGACGCCCCCGCCCCACTTGCCGCCGTAACCGCCCGACGCCGCCGAGAAGCCGACGACGCCGTACTCGCGCTCGATCCTCGCCGTCGCCATGGCCATGGCTGCGCTCGCCACGCGCGGCGTCAAGCCAGGGACGCCGGCGATGGAGCCGCTGGTCATGGACCCGGAGATGTCGAGCGCCAGGAGGTGCTTCTTCCCCGTCGGCTCGACCGCCCGGAACGCGAGGTAAAACGCCTCGTTCAGCGCGTCGACGATCTCGCGGACCGGGGTCCACGAGAGCGCGTTGGCGCGCCGGCGAGCGCGCTCGCCGTGGCCCTGCTCATAGACCTTGAGGGCCGAGAGCACGGCGATGGGGTGGACCCGGGCCGCGCGCAGGCGCCCGGCGTCGGTGAGCTGTCGCGCCACCCTGCGGGACGCGTCGCTCATCGGCGAGAGGAGGCCGATCGCGGTCATCTTCCCCAGGTTCCGGAGGAGCGCTGTCTGAGGCATGTGCTCGAGCAGCGCCTCCCAGACCGCGGGGTCGCTCTTCCACTCGGTCAGGAGCATCTCGTGCGTGAAGCGATGCTGCCTGATCAGCGCGGTGACCTGCTTGCGGTTCGTCGCCGCGCGGAGCGACTCGAACGCGCGCACCGCGTCCGGCAGATCGGTCATGGGCAACGCCTTGCCGCGCGCCGACTCCTTCCCGAGCGCCTCGATGCCGCCGACGATCCAGCGGTAAAGGGCGTCGTGCTGCGGGGTCGGCGCGACCGGGTGCGCGAGCCGCAGGAGATCGCGGTGGCTGAAGCCGTCGCGTTGCTGGTACTTCATCGCCTGGTACGCGACCCTGTCGACGGGCTTGTCGTTGTACCAGGCGGCGACGGCGGACCGGAGCCCGCGCCCCCACTTGCGAAACCCCTGCACATCGCGGGTGAAGTGGAAGAGATCCGTCCCCGTGCGGCACACCTCGGGCAAGGCCGCGAGGGCGGCCTGACGGGTCTCGAGCTTCGCGTCGGCGGCGGCGATCGCGAGCGCGAAGATCGCGGGCGCGTTCTTCGGCGCTCGCCCCGAGCTGCTGATGTCGACGATGCGCTGCACGGCGCGGGGCCCGTCCGCGGCGAGGCACGCCTCGACGGCGCGGGCGTTCTCCACCGTGAGCTTCCGCTCGGTCGCGTAGTAGGTCCCCCCCTCAGCGCCGAGGATCAGCCAGCGGTCGAGCCTCGCCCACTCGTCGAGGGCGAAGGCGAAGCCGCCGGCGCTGTTCTTCACCTGATCGGCGCGGGCCTTCTGCCGCTGCGGGGTGACCAGCGCGGCGAAGTGCTTCAGATAATCGGCCATCACACCACCTCCGGCCCGGGCCCCCGGGCAAAAGAGGACGGATAAAAGAGCGTGCTCGGGTTGATCTCCCAAAGATAACCGAGCCCGTTCGACCCGTCCTGGGTGGGCGTACGGGGATCGAACCCGCCTACGCAGGGTCACAACCTGCCCTCTTCACCAGAAGAGAAACACCCACGCAAACCATCGTCGGGATGGCCGGAATCGAACCGGCGGATCTCCTCACCCCAGATGAGGCGCCTTTCCACTAGGCTACATCCCGCAGCGCCTGCTCGAACGAGGCGCCGACGCGCCCCCGGCTGGCGGCGAGCCGGCGCCTCGCGTGAGCGAAACGGGCCTGCCTCCCGCGATGGGGGCGCGGCTCCGGCGGGAGGAATCGAACCTCCAACCACCCGCTTAACAGGCGGGCGCTCTACCATTGAGCTACACCGGAACATGGAGGCGCAGCGCGCCTCCATCTACGTCATCCTAAATTGTCACAGATCAGGTGTCCCCCATCGCCGGCGCGGCTGCGCCGGCGAGGACAGGTGGACCCGAGAGGAATCGAACCTCCAACCGTCCGCTTAAGAGGCGGCTGCTCTATCCACTTGAGCTACGGGTCCGCGCGGAGGGCGCACCTCCGCCTGGCCTGCTGTGTCGGCAAGCCAATGCACGTCGACCATTCCGCGAAAGCATTACCCGGCGCCGCGAACGCGCGCCGCGGCGCTCATTCTCGAATCGAATGCTCCCAACGCATTCTCTGCCGCGCCTCCTTTCTCCGGGCGCAACTCCCCCACCGCAGCGCGCGACGACGTAGCGCGCCGCGCGCAAGACAACTCATCTCCTCGACCCGCCGGCAGCCTGCGATCCACAGCAGGCCGAAAGCCCACAGCAGCTCTCCAGCCCACCGGCAGGCCGACAGCCCACGGCAGATCTCCAGCCCACGAGCGAGCCGACAGCCCACAAGCCCCCAGAACGCCGAAGGCCGCCTGGGTTTCCCGAGGCGGCCTTCGCGAACGTCGTCGATCGACGCGTGCTTAGCTGCCTCTAGGCGCTATTCTCCGGGTTACCGAGCTTCCGCGACGGACGGAGGCTGCAAGGGTAGCCTGGATTATGCGCCAAATGTTCATCGCCCAGCAGACGATCCCATGCCATGGCCGCATCGGGCGTTCCCGACTTGGACAGGATGGTAACGATCTGCAGGTTGTGGCGGCGGCTGAACATGGCGAACCCTCGTATTCCGATTAAGTACTCCCCTTGGACGGGCTGCGCAACAGAAAAGTTCCTCGAGTCGATTCTTTTTTCGCCGCCTTCAACGCCTTCAACATTGGCACGCTCCCTCGGCGCTCGCCGGTCCGAGCGCGGTCGGTGCAGTCCTCAATGCAATCGACGAGCCGCGCCATTTTCTTTTTCCAGGCACCCGCCCTGGGCCTGCATATGCCGAGGGCGTCACGCACGACCCACGACGGCGCTCAGGCACCCTGAGCCAGGGGCGACGACAGCAGGCAACCGCGCGCAGCGCACCTCGTGGCCTATTTCGTGCTGGCGCTGACGCTGGCGCTGGCGCTGGCGCTGACGTTGAGCCGGAGTCGCTCGTCGCAGCCGCCGCCAGAGACGACCAGCTCACCGCCCTGCACTTTCACGTCGGCCTCGCCCCCAGCCGGCCAGCGCAGCGCCACGATCGCCCGGCCGGTGCGCGCGTCATAGAACGTCCGCTCGCGGTAGCTCGCGCCGTCCCGGCAGCGCATCTCGTCGTTAAGCTCTCCGTCGTAGACCGCGCCAGCGCCGTCGAAGGTGCTCTCGACCACGAGCAGCCCCCCCTCGACCGAGCCGCTCACGCTGCGTATCCCATGGCAGTGCGCGGGCCAGCCCCCCGAATGACCGCCGTTCACCACCAGGAACCCGTCCGGCTTGCGGGGGAAGACCACATGGTTGCTGTGGTGCACGTACATCATGTAGTCGCGAGGGAAGACCCACGGCGCATCGCCGGCGCACGGGCTGTCCGCCCACCTCGAGTCGGGCCTGCACAGGCGCTCTCGCGCCGCGGCCTCGCTCGTCGCCTCGCCGGGCGCCCCCTCGGCGGCGCCGATCCGCGCGAGGAGCTCGGTCCACCCCTTCACGAGATCGGCGCCCTCGAGGTCGGCCTTGCGGACCTCCACGGTGCACGTCGATCTGCCGGCGAGCTTGCCGCGCGTGGCCGCCGAGGGCTTGAGCAGGTGCGCGTTGGCATAAGCGACCCGGGCCGCCTCGGCGTCGCCCGCCCTATCGCGCAGGAGCCCAAGGTTGAACCAGATCTGGGAGCGCAGCTCGGGATCGCCCGCCCCCGCGAGCGCCGCGTCGAAATCGCTGTCCGCCGCGCCGCTGTCGCCCGCGGTCAGGTGCGCGAAGCCTCGCTCCGCGAGCGCCCGCGCGTCGCTCGGGTCCGCGGCGATCGCCTCGGTGAACGCCTGGATGGCCGCGTTGAAGTCCTGCTTCTTGGTCGCGAGCCGGCCTCTCGCCAGCGCGGCCTTGTACGTGGCGAGGGCCTGCTTCTCCTTCTCGGTGAGCGGGCGCGCGCTCGGCGCGGGCAGGGCCGGTGACGCCGGCGACGCGGGCGGCGCTGCGCTGCTCGCCGACGCGACGGCGGCAGGTGAGCTCGCCGCGACGGGCGGCGCGCTCTCGGCGGTCGGCCGCGGCGGCTGGTCACGGCAGCCCGCGGCCACGCACGCCGCGATGAAGCCGAGCGCGAAGCGCCTCTCGATTTCGCGCGTGCCGTGACAGCCGGTGATGTCGGTGGTCATGGTGCGCATCCTCGCCCGTCCGGGTCGAGCCTGTCACCGCAGATCGACGCTGGCAGGCCGCGCTCCTCGCGCGCCGCATCAGCGCAGCCTGCGAGCTTTCGGGAGGACGGGTCGCCTCTCGTGCGTGGTCGCACCGGAGCGCGACAGCGCGCTACAGGGCGCCGACGCGCTCCGCGGCCACCTCGGCGGAGCGCACGGCGGCGTCGATCCCGGAGCCGTGGAACGCCGATCCGGCAAGGAGCACGCCGCTGCCGGCGAGCGCCTGCTCGGCCTCTCGGACCCGCGCCGCGTGCGCAGGAGTGGAGACCGGGAGCGCGCTCGACCAGCGCGAGACCCACGCGCGCTCGGAGGGCCCGTGCACGCGCAGCACGCGCGCGAGCGAGGCCTCGGCGCGCGCCGTCCAGGCGTCGTCGCCCATCTGCTCGAGGTCCGCCGGATCCGGGCGGAAGAAGAGGCGAAGCGTGACGTGGCCGGCGGGGGCGCGCTCGGCGAACTTCGAGGTCGTGAACGTGCACGCGCGGAAGCCGTGCGCCTGGTGCCCCGCGGCGACGACGAAGCCGGTGCCGTCGAGCGGGTGCTCGATCGCGGCGCGCGGGTACGCCAGCGAGACGGTCACGCTGGAGAGCGTCTCGGCGTCGCGGAGCGCCCGCCCCGCCTCGCCGAGCAGCGCGGCCGCGCCGGCGGCGTGGGTGGCGAGGACGACCGCGTCGGCGTCGATCTCGGCCCCTCCGGCGAGCGCGAGGCGGAAGCCGCCGGCCACCTTCGCGAGCGAGGCGACCGCTGCGGAAGTGCGCACCTCGACGCGCCCCGCGATCGCGAGCGCGAGCGTCTCGGTCAGCTGCGCCATCCCGAGGCGGAAGGTCCGGATCCCCTTGCCGAGCTCGTCGCGCGGCACCTGGAAGCCGAGGAACTCCGCCGCCTCGCCCGGCGCGAGCTCCCGCAGCGCGACGCCGTCGAAGCCGAACGACCGGTGCGTCTCCTGACCGACGAGATCGCCGGCGATGCCGAGCGCGCTCGCCAGCCCAGGGACGGCCTCGCTCCGCGCGATGAACCCCTCGGCGCCGAGCTCGACGACGAAGCCCGAGGCCCGCACCGTCCAGAGCTGCCCGCCGACCCGCGGAGCCGCCTCGACGAGCGTCACCTGGTCGCCCGCCATCGCTCGCCGGAACGCAACGATGCACCCGGCCAGACCGCCTCCAATGACGGCAATGCGTCGCATCGCGCCTCTATACCACGAGGCGATAACAATGTGAGAAGCACTGCATCCGGCGAGCAGGATCCGCCCGGGTTCGCCCGCCGGCGATACCACTGTGAGAAACACTCCATTCACCGACCGGGAACAACCCGAGTTCGCCCGCTCGCCCGCTCAAGCGCTCAAGGAACGCTCGCCGGCGCGCGCGCATCGGTTTAGAATGCCTCCATGGTGAGGATATCAAAGTATTTCGACGTCAAGAAAGACGCCTATGGCCGCGAGTACATGGAGGTGTACTTCGACGGGATCGCCCTCCTCAGGCTCGTCATGACCAACAAGGGGACGGCCTTCACGCCGGAAGAGCGCGTGAACCTCGGGCTCGACGGGCTGCTCCCGCCGCAGGTCAACACCATGGAACAGCAGCTCGCCCGCGTCTATGGCGGGTTTCGCCGCGAGCCGACGCCGATCGCCAAGTATCAGTATCTTCGGGCGCTCCAGGAGCGCAACGAGATCCTCTACTATGCGCTGCTCAATCGCCACCTCGGCGAGATGCTGCCCATCGTCTACACACCGACCGTGGGCGAGGCCGTGCAGCAGTTCAACTTCCTCTATCAGAGCGCGCGCGGCGTCTCGTTCTCTCCCGTGAACATCGATCGCGCCCAGCGCGTGCTCGCGAGCTTCCCGTGGGAGGACGTGCGCATGATCGTGGCGACCGACTCCTCCGCGATCCTCGGCATCGGCGACCAGGGTTACGGCGGGCTCGCCATCCCGATCGGCAAGCTCGCGCTCTACACGGCGGGCGGCGGCGTGAGCCCGTTCCACACGATGCCCGTGGTCCTCGACGTGGGGACCGACCGGGCCGATCTCATCGAGGACCCGTTCTACCTCGGTGTTCGCCAGCGCCGCCTGCGCGGCGACGCCTACTTCGACTTCTTCGACAGGTTCGTCGACGCCGTGAAGAGCAGCTGCCCCCGCGCCGTCATCCAGTGGGAGGACCTCTCCAAGGAGGCCGCCTTCTCCGTGCTGGATCGGTACCGGAAGGTGATCCCCTCCTTCAACGACGATATCCAGGGGACAGGGGCAGTCACCCTCGCGGGCGTGGTCGCCGCGTGCAGGCTGCGCGGCGAGCGGCTCAGGGACCAATCGGTGGTCATCCACGGCGCGGGCGCGGGCGGCGTCGGCGTCGCCTGGGCCATCTGCCAGGGGATGCTCCGCGAGGGGCTCACCGAGGACGAGGCGCTCGCCCGCATCTTCGTCCTCGACTCCAAGGGCCTGCTCGCGAAGGACCGCCCGATGGAGGAGTACAAGCGCAAGTTCGCGCAGGATCCGGGGAAGATCGCCGCGTGGAAGAAGGCCGGGGCCGTGCCGACGCTGCTCGAGACCCTCGAGAACACGCGCGCGACCGTGCTCCTCGGGCTGTCCGGGCAGCCGCGCTCGTTCAGCGAGCCCGTGATCAAGGCCATGGCCGCCAACACCCCGCGGCCGGTCATCTTCGCCCTCTCCAACCCGACGAGCGCCTGCGAGGCGCTCCCCGAGGAGATCCTCGCCCTGACCGAGGGCCGCGCGCTCGTCGCGACCGGCAGCCCGTTCCCGCCCGTGGAGCGCGACGGCAAGACCATCCCCATCGGCCAGGGGAACAACGCCTTCATCTTCCCGGGGCTCGGGTTCGGCTCCATCCTGTCCGACGCGCGCGAGATCACGGACGGCATGGTGCTCGCGGCGGCGTATGCGCTCGTCGACTACACGGCGGAGAAGCACCTCGACAAGGGGCTCATCTACCCGCCCGTGGAGGAGCTCCAGGAGGTCTCCACGCGCGTCGCCATCGCGGTCATCCGCGCGGCGTTCGAGGACGGCGTCGCGAGGAGCAAGAAGGTCGATCCCGGGAATGTCGAGGCCTATGTGAAGGCGCGGTTCTGGCAGCCGAAGTACCTGCCGTTCGTCCGCGGCTAGCGCCTGTCCGCGGCTAGCGCCTGTCCGCGGCTAGCGCCTGCCCGCGGCGCGCGCCGCGGGCGGCGCGCTCCACCTCAGCCGAGCTGGGACAGGAACTTCCGGAGCTGCTGCGCCTCCACCATCGTCATCACCGGGACGAGCCAGGCCTCGAGCGAGGTGGTGTCGCGAAACGCCTTTCGGCTCGAGTTGTGCGCGTCCCGGATGAGGCGCTCGACCTGGAGCCCCAGGATCGCGTTCGACACCGGCAGCAGGTAGGCCGTCCGGTGCACCGTGGCGTTCTGGACCCGCATCATCTCCAGGAACTTCTCCGCGCTCTCGGGCGCGAGCACGTCGACCTGGAGCAGCTCGATGCAGACGACAGCGCCGTGCCGGTTCTGGGTCACGACGCCCTGGATCCGGGCGATGCACGCGTCGACCTCGCCAGCCGGGAGCGGTGATGCGAGCCTCACCTCGATGAGACGACCGGCCCTGTTGTCAACGGAGTACATGAGCGAAATTCACCCTAACGTAGACGTCCAGACCAGAGCGCGTCAATGAACGGCGGTTCCATGCGGTGCGGCTCCGTACGCGCGCACACGTCATCGACGGTTTTTGTCAGCGCCCTCATCAAGCACCACAGAAAAAACCGTCTGCGACGGCGTTCACGCGTCGGACGAGAAGATCACCTTCCCGGCGCGCGCCTCTTCCTCGGAGGCCGCCTCCCGCTCGGCCTCGAGGGCCTTCGCCTCGGTCTCCAGATCGGGAAAGCGGTACCGGATCCCCTCGCCTGCCTCGAGGTCGACGTCGCCCCCGAGGGCGACCACCTCGCGGGTGATCTCCTCTGAGCGCGGCGGCTCCCCCGCCGCCTCCTGCCACGCCCGCTGGAGCACCGCCTCCGTGATCGGCTCCCGGCCCTGCCTCGCGCCGACGCGGGTAAGGATCGCCCGTAGCACGGCCCGCCGGCCGTTCCGCCGGGCGAGCCTCCGCTGCTTCAGCGGGCGCAGGAGCGCCCGGCCGAGCGGCAGCGCGAAGAGCGCGAGCGAGAAGACGAGCGGCACCACCCCGAGCACGACCGCCGTCCCCGTGGCGGGCAGCTCCGCCATCGGGACGCCCCGCGCCAGGAGCCCGAGGTTGTCCAGCGTAAGGTGGGCCCCGAGCGCGTAGAGGCTCATCAGCAGGTTGAACCCGTTGAGCGCCACGATGAGCGCGTTCATCCCTGGCCCGTTCCCGGTCAGCGGAGGCAGCTCCTCGCGCTCCGCCCAGACCGGCGCGGGCGCCCGCGCCGGCGCCTCCGCCGCCGTCCGCCGGATCGCCTCGAACCGGTAGACGATGCCCCCCTCCTCCGACACGTCGACCGTGCCGTCGTAGTCGAGCATCAGCCGCGCCATCAGCGGATCCGCCTCGTCGCGCGAGAGCCCCGTCACGCGCATCACGTCGGCGAGCCCGATCCGGCCCCGCTGCGCGCGGATCTCGGCCAGGATGAGCTTCTCGGCCTCGAGCGGATCGCGCGGCGCCGGCGTCGGGCCGAAGAAGAACCGGTTCACCTTCTCGTAGAAGGGCGTCTCGTCGCGTCGCTGCCCGAGCGCCCCGCGGTGGCCATGCGACGAGGACCACGCCGGCTCGGCCGTCCACACGAACGGCGAGAACGGGTGGAACGTCCAGAAGATCGCGTCGAGGACCAGCCGAAAGAGGAAGTAGCCGGCGAACGATCCGGGGACGCCGTCGTGATTGCGCGAGTCGCTGCTCGAGCGGGCGAACAGCTGGGCGATCAGGATCCCGACGAAGATCACGACGTACGCGATCAGCACGATCGCGATCCACGCCCGCACGACGAAGCGAGCCACGCCGGCGGCGGCCCGGAGGACGGCCTGGAGCGCGCGCGTGAGGCGCGTGCGAGTCTCCCACGGCTTGGTGAAGCCGTGCGGGAAGCGGAAGAGCAGCTCACCTTCGGACGTCGCCTTGAGGTGGCCGCGGTGCTCGCTGACGAGCAGGTGCAGGCCGCTCTCCGCGTCGCGCAGCGGCAGGCCGCTCTTCGCCGACGCGTCGGCGAGCGTCAGATCGCCCGTGTGCCCGCGCAGGGCGGACCTCAGGATGCCGGCGGCGCGGCGGGCCTCCATCAGCTTCGGAGATTTCAGCGTCAACGGTCGCTCGCCCCTGTTCCACGGCGGCGCAGCCGCGCCCGTCGGTACGGCATCGCCGCGCTCGTCCACGGGGGCAGAACCTCCCCCGTGCCGAGCTTCATGGTGGCCCGCAGGGCTCCACGCAAAGGCCACGGCGCCTTTTTCGGGCGTCGACCCCGCCAGCGCTCGCAGCGGAGCCTCGCGTCAGCCGCCGCGAGCGCGGCGGTGCCTCGCGTCATCCGCCCGCGCTCGCGGCCGGAGGCGGGCGCGATCTCGGCGTGGCGTCGACCATCCGCACCTCCAGGCCGAGCGCGTCGCGCAGCATCCCCGCCTTCGCGACGACCGTCCACTCCTCGAGCGCCCGGTCCTCCGCGCCCTGCACCTCGATCACCAGCGTGTCGCCCTCGATGCGGCCGCTCACCTCCGCGACCTTGGCCCGGTGCTCGCGATCGAGCGCGTCGGCGATGCGGAGGATCGACGCCATGGACTTCACCTTGGCGCGCGCGTCGCGCGAGAGCGCGCGGAAGTTGTCGTGGTCCATGCTGGGCGGCGACTTCCTGTGGTAGCGCGCGATGTTCGCGACGATCGCGCGCTCCTCCGGGGTCAGGCCCATGAGGTCGCTGTGGGCGATGACGTAATAGCTGTGCTTGTGGTGCCCCTCGTAGCGGACGAAGTCGCCGATGTCGTGGAGCAGGGCCGCCGCGCGCAGGAGGATCCGGTCGCGCTGGCCGAGGCGATGGCGCGGCGCGAGGTCGTCGAACAGCCGCTCGGCGAAGCGGGCCACGAGCGCGCCGTGCTTCTCGTCGAAGTGGTAGCGGCGGCCGAGCCGGACGCAGGCGTCGCTGACCGCGGCGGCCTCTCCGCGGAAGTCGGGGCCGAGGAAGTGGGCGTGGGCGAGATCGACGAGCACGCCCTCCTTGAGCCCGACCCCGGGAGCGACGATGACCCGCTGCACGAACGCCCGGGCGATGCGGCCCAGGATCGTCGCCGCGGGGACGATGGTGTCGGCGCGGTCCGGGCGCAGGCCGTAGATCTGCGCGCGCTCCTCGGGCGTCTTCGACGCCATCTCGTCGAGCAGGCGGGACATCGCGGCCACGTCGATCGCCCGCCCCTCCGCGGACCCGGCCGGCGCGGGGCAGAGCTCCGCGAGCGTCTCGATGTTGCCGCCCGTGCCGACGAGCAGATCGATCCCCGAGCCCGACCCCTCGCCGAGCAGCTCCACGATCTCGCGCGTGGCCTCGACCATGACGCGATCGACGTACTCCTCGACGAGCCGCCGGTGCCCCGCGTCGACCGGGCGGCGATCCTCGAGGAAGGCCTCGACCATCCGCACCGTCCCCACGGGGAGCGAGCGCGAGAAGACGGCCCCGCGGCCGCGGAGCAGCGTGAGCTCGGTGGAGCCGCCGCCGATGTCGACGAGGAGCGCGGTCCGCTCGCCGAGCGCGACGCGCTCGCGGACGGCGAGCTGGACGAGGCGCGCCTCCTCGACCCCCTCGATGACCTCGATGTGGACGCCGGCCTCGCGCGCGGCGCGCTCGACGAAGAGGTCGCCGTTCTGGGCCTCGCGCGCGGCGCTCGTCGCCACCGCGCGGTAGCGGTCGACCTTGGCCGCATCCATCGCCGCGCGGAAGCGCCGGAGCGCCTCGCAGGCGGCGCCGATGACCCCCGACTCGAGCCGGCCCTTCGTGAACACGTCGTGCCCGAGACGCACCGACGCGCGATCCGCATGGACATCGCGGAACGGGTGGAAGCGCGGCGCGTCGGGCGCGCCGGTCGCGGCCCCGGCGAGCGCCGGATCCCAGCCGGCCCCGAACGCCCCGAGCGCCGGAGGATCGACGTCGACGATGCGAAGCCGGATGGCGTTGGATCCGATGTCGATCGCAGCGAGCCGCGCCATGTCGGGAGAAGTAGCGAAGCTCCGGGCCGTTGGCTACTCTCATGCCGCTCATGTCGAGGAAGCTTCATCAAGGCTCGGGGGCTCCCCATCTCGGCCCCCTTCAGCATCGGCCTTCAGCGCGCACGCTCGCGCCCGGGCAGGCTCGGGACGCGCGCCGTCTCCTCGGCGGCGCGCGAGGGGCGGCGCGCCTCGCGCTGGGGATCGCGACCGCGGCGCTCGCGCTGGCGGCGTGCAGCGGCGGCGAGGCGCGCGCGCCGAACCCGATGCGCGCCCTCGACGAGCGCAGGGCGATCGAGGTGATCCGCCGGGCGATGGCGCACGAGGGCGCGCAGCCGGCGCGCGGGCGCGAGGTCGAGCTGACCAGCGGGCAGAAGGTGCGCGTCGATGTCGGCGTGCAGAGCCGCTCGTACGGCGTCGTCTACGTGACCGAGGAGGACGCCCAGGCGCTCGGCGCCGCGATCCCGCCGCCGAACGGCCGGGACGAGAAGCTGCGCGTCGTCCGCGGCGGGCCGGACGGGGCCATTCGCCTCGTGCTCCTCTACCAGCAGAACTACCTCTATGACGACCTCGTCGGCGAGTCGCACGAGCGCACGACGATCACCGCCGAGCGCGAGCTGACGCGCGACGTGCAGGACTTCATCACCTACGCGCGGACGCAGAAGTTCCAGTGAGCGCGCTCGAGGAGGACGGGCCGGCGCGCCGCCGGGGGCACCGGAGAGAGCGAGACGCCGAGGAGCGCGCGCGACGCGCGCTCGGCGGCGGTGGGTTGCTCCTCGTCGCCGGGCTCGCGCTGGTCGGCGTCGGGCCGTCGGACGCGGGCATGGGGCTCACGGTGCTCGCGCTCCTGGTGCTCATCTACGGGATCCACAGCTTCGGCCGGCTGGGGACGGAGCGGGACGGACGGAGCGAGCAGGCGCGGGCTCCGTCGCGTTGAGGCTTGCAGAGCGGGGCGCGTTCGACCAGCATCCGCCGCCATGAATCGCCCTACGCGCCAGCACCAGCACCTCACCCTCAAGGTCACCCAGAAGCAGGAGCGGAGCACCCAGAGCTCCCGGAAGCCCGGCCGCAAGCACAAGCGCTGGAGCAAGTCCCTCGCGCAGTACGCGCCGCTCGTCGCTGGCGCCGAGACGGCCGCCTCCGCCGAGAGCTGAGCTCCCGCCGCCGGCCGAGGACGCCCTGGCGCCCGGCCTTCACGATTCCTTTCCATACATAATTTTTCAGCAACATCGCATGCCGGCGCAGGCCGCCTCCGCTTCCGACGAGGCGGCGGCGCCTCCGCCCGCGATGGCGGCTGTGCCGGCCGTGCCGCGAGCCGCTACGACGGATGTGCCGCCACTGTGCGACGCGGCCACCGCACCGCGGTCTCTCCATGGTTCGTGGATTTCGTGATGGGGTCGCGCTCATCTCGCCACGTAGCCAAGAGAACACCCCCTCTCGGCGTCTGATACGCGATCGCCAGGCGGCCTGTCACCCACTCCGCGCGAGACGGGCCCGCCGGCTCCGCGCGCATGGCGCGCGAAGGGCCCACTCCATCTCTCGCGCAAGGAAGGATCCATGCCCGCTCGTCCTCCGTCCCGCGCTGCCCGCGCGGCAGCATCGCTTTTGTGCTCCCTCGTCGTCGGCGGCACATCGCTCCTCCCGGGGTGCCTGAGCCGCCCGATAGCCCATCAGGACACGCGCACGACTGGCACCGTCGTCGAGCGGCTCCCGCGGCGCGTCGACAAGATCGATCTCCTCCTGACCATCGACAACTCGAAGTCGATGAAGGACAAGCAGGACATCCTCGCGCTCGCCGTGCCCGACCTCGTGAGGCGCCTGGTCGACCCCCGGTGCATCGATCCGCTGAACCCCCTGGATTCGTCCCCGCCGCGGGAGGACGGCAGCTGTCCGAGCGGCAAGGAGCGCGAGTTCGAGCCCGTCGTCGACATCCACATCGGCATCCTCAGCACGAGCCTCGGCGACCACGGCGCGGGCTCGTGCCCCGAGGGAGAACAGTTCTTCAACAACGACAAGGGGCACCTCATCGCCCGGAGCGACAGGGACGACCGCGACGACACAGACAACGACCCGCCGACCTACCAGAACAAAGGGTTCCTCGCCTGGGATCCGGAGCAGAAGCTCAGCCCCGCGGGCGAGGCGATCCTCGACAACAACGCGGGACAAGGCCTCGTGCCGACGCTGACGAACATGGTCAGAGGGGTGGCCGACAACGGCTGCGGCTACGAGTCGCAGCTGGAGAGCTGGTACCGGTTCCTCGTGGACCCCGCGCCCTACAAGACCCTCGAGGTGGTGGACGACAATGCGCAGCGGGTTGACGTGGACACGGATCTCCTGGCGCAACGCAAGGCGTTCCTGCGGCCTGACTCGCTCCTCGCGATCATCATGCTGTCGGACGAGAACGACTGTTCCATCAGGGAGGGCGGGACTGCCTTCTGGGTCGCGAAGCCGGAACCGTGGCGCATGTTTCGGCCGCGCAAGGAGTGCTCGGAGAAGGGCCTGGACGACCCGTGCTGCAAGTCGTGCGGCGCACCCAGGGGCGAGTGCCCGCTGGACGAGGAGACCTGCGGCCCGGATGGACGGCCCAATACGCTCCTCCCGATCGACGACCCGCCCAACCTGCGCTGCTTCGACCACAAGCGCCGGTTCGGGATCGACCTGCTCTACCCGATCGACCGCTACACGGACGCGCTCACGCAGGCGCGCATCCAGGATCACCAGGGGAATCTCGTCGACAACCCGATCTTCTCGGATCTCGACCCGGACGACGAGAACAGCACGGTCCGGCCACCGGAGCTCGTGTTCTTCGCGGGCCTCGTGGGCGTCCCGTGGCAGGACATCGCGCGCCAGGACGACGCGGGTCAGCCCAATCTCCGGGAAGGCAGGGACCAGGACGGCAACCGCGTCGGCGGCTTCAAGAGCGCCAAGGAGCTGAGCGCCCCGAACGCGGGCTTCGCGAGCACCTGGGACATCATCCTCGGAGATCCGAAGTCGCGCCGGAGCCCCGGCGATCCCCACATGATCGAGTCGCCGGTCCCCCGCGAGGGCGAGAACCCGATCACCGGGACGCGCATCGCCGGGCCGGGCTCGCCGGACAACATGAACGACATCAACGGCCACGAGTGGGAGCCCCGCCCGAACTTCGGCGACCTCCAGTACGCCTGCGTGTTCCCGTTGCCCGCGCCCGTGACGGGCGGGGACTGCGACAAGATGGAGGACCCTGCGGACCGGAACAGCCCCCTGTGCAGGGACAACCCCGACGGCACCGACAGCAACGTCCAGGTCAGCGCCAAGGCCTACCCGGGCCTGCGGCAGCTCGAGCTCATCCGAGACCTCGGGGAGCAGGGCATCGTCGGCTCCGTGTGCCCGGCGCAGCTCGAGTTCCCGGCAGAGGACCGGCTCGACTTCGGCTATCGGCCGGCGATCGGCGCGATCGTCGATCGCCTGAAGACGAAGCTCGGCGGGCAGTGCCTGCCCCGCGCGCTCCAGCCGAACGAGAGCGGACAGGTCAGCTGCCTCGTCCTCGAGGCGCGGAGCACAGCCGAGGGGAAGTGCGGCTGCGACGGGCTCACGGCGCGGCGGGAGGTGCTCCGCGAGAACCTCGCCGCGAAGCGGATGGTGCTCGAGGATCCGGTGGCGGCGGCGAACGGCTGGAACTGCGTCTGCGAGGTCGAGCAGCTGAAAACGCCGGACGAGCTCGCGGCGTGCCAGAACACGGTGCCTCCTGCGCCGGTCGAGGTCGGCGGCGAGAAGGTGCACGGGTGGTGTTATGTCGACCCGCGGCTCGGCTTCGGCCGAGACGAAGTCGTCGCCAAGTGCCCGTCCACAGAGCGCCGCCAGGTCCGGTTCACCGGCGACGGCGCAGCCCTGGACGGCGCGACGCAGTTCGTCATCTGCACCGGCGACACCGCCAACCAGTAGCGCGGCGCCAACAGCAGCGATCCGCTGCGCTGGCCGCGGTCGTCGAGAGGGTCGAGCTTCGGTGGTCCGGAGCGGCGCTCGGGCAGGCGCCGCTCGCCCCGAACCCGCGCTTCGTGGATCTTTGCAATCAGCGTGAAGGGCCGCCTTCTCGGCGCGAAAGCCGATAGACTGCGATGCGTGGACTCCACGGCACACCACGGCGCGGAGCGGCCTCCGTCGATTCCTCCTTCAGCCAGATACAACCCCGAGCACGGCACGTTCGAGCTCGTGGAGACCGACGCCGACGGCCGTCGCTCGGGCGAGTGCCACGTCTACCGCGCGAGCGACGGCTCGTTGCTCTCGCGGTGCTGCTACGCGGGCGGGGTGAAGGACGGGCCGTTCACCTTGTTCCACCCGAACGGTCAACCCGCGCAGCGCGGGCGCTACCGGGGCGGCGAGCTCGACGGCGAGGTGGTGGTGTACGGCAGCGACGCCCCGACGGAGCTCAGGCTACGACCGTGCTGTGTGCCGCCCGGCGCCTGGGAGCTGCGAACGCGCTATCGACAAGGGAGCATCCTGCGCCAGGTCTTTCACGACCGCGACGGGTACCCGATCTCCGCGGACGGCTCCCGCTGGCCCGACCGACCCGCCGGCGTCGCCGGAGAGGCCGACTACGACCACGGCTCGCAACGATGGCTGGTCCGCGAGGAGGACGAAGCCTCGGCCTCGCTCATCGACCGTTACTTCACGCGCGAGGGCAAGCCCTCTCAGGAGATCGAGATTCGCGCTGGCGCGCGTCATCGCGAGCTCCGGTACGACGCGCTGGGCCGCCCTTCCGAGGAGCGGCACCTCGATCCCCAGGGACGCTTCCACGGCCCGTCCGTCCGCTGGTTTCCCGATCCGGACACGAGCCCTTACCTCGACCGGCGCGTGCGCGAGGAGCGCGGACAGTACACGCACGGTCACCCGGTCGGAGCGTTCACGGGGCTCGACGCGGACGGGGCGCCGGTGGTTCGACGCGAGCTCGGCGCGGCCCTCGACGAGGCGAGCCTCGGCGCGTCGCCCGCGCTCGCCGAAGAGATCGCGGCGTGGGACGCCGAGCGCGTCTGGGCCCTCGCGCGAGAGCTCTTGCAGCAGGGCCGCGCGCGCGAGGCCTGCTGCGCCGCGGCCCGCGCGGCGGCCCGCGGGGGCGAGCGAGAGAGGCTCGCCGAGTTCCTGCGCGGCGCGACGCTGCAGCCGAAACCCGAGGTCGTGGAGCAACGCGGGCGAGCGCTGCTCGAGGCGTCCGACACGACCGCGCTCGGCGTCCTGGACGAGCTCTTGCTCGGCGCCGAACCGAGCGCAGCTTACCGCACGCTCGCCGCCGTCTTCCGGGGCTCGCGTCGCGTTGCGCTCTCGCTCGTCGAGGCGGCACTGCTGCTCGTGCCCGAGCGCCGCTCGACCTGCATCACGCGCGCGCTCCTGCGGCTGGAGCTCGGCGACACGCGCGGGGTGCTCGAGGACGCCGACCGCGTCGAGGCCGAGGCCCCCGCCGTGGCCGAGCACCTCAGGACCTTCGTGCGGCTGCTGTACCCGGAGTTTGCTTTCTGGCCGGCGCGCCAGGCCATCGATCCGGTGCCCGGCGACGCATCGGCCACGGTCGAGCTCGATCAGCCGATCGAGCAGGTTCGGCAGAAGATCCGGCTCTACGCCACCCGCTTGCTGCGCCTGCGCGAGGCCGTGCAGCGCGGCCTGCCGGGCACGGAGCCCTGTCCGTGGCTCCCGCCCGACCTGTCGCACCTCTTGCCGGACGGGCCGGTGGAGCTCGCGCGGACGGAGGCGACCTTGACCGAGGAGACCGAGAACGGCGTCGAGACCGTCGAGCTCACCGTGGACGAGGCGCTCGACCCAGGAGCCCTGCCGGTCTCTCTCCTGATGCGGAGGGCCCGAGCCGAGTGGGCCGCCCTCTGCTGGCTTTGCTGGTCGGCCGGCCTCGACCAGGTCGCGTTGCCGGAGCGCATCGCGCACCGGCCCGACTTCACGGCGGCGGTCAACATGTCGCTCACCCGCTGGTTCCGCGCGCGCGACCAGCTGCAGAGCGGCGGGCTCGTCAGCCGGGCGCGCGGCGTGCCGGGCTTCCTCTGGGAAGGGCACGACATCGGCGAGCTCGACCCCACGCTCGCGGGCATCGCGGCCGACGAGTACTTCGAGATGCGATGCCTCTTCGTCTGGCTCATGTTCCGGGAGAACGTCTCCCCGTTCCAGAGCGATATCCGCGCGGCGTGAGCGCCGCGTCAGGGCGGCTCTGGCTTCTTCCGGCGATGGGAAGCAGACGTCGCGGACGAGGCGGGCAGGACGCCGGCGCTGTCGCTCGCGCCTCGTGACGCACCATCTCGCCACAGCGGACAGGTCGAGGCGTGGCGGTCCTGCGCGCGACGGGTGATCCCTTGAGCTCGCGCGTCGCGCCGATCGCTCGCAGCGGTCGGTCTGGCGCCTCGCTTGCATCCACTCCCGTGCATGCATCTACACCGGATGAAGACTCCAGGTCTCGCTCACATCGCCTACCTGCTCGGCAACAAGGGCGAGGCGATCGTGGTGGACCCGCGGAGGGACATCGACGAGGTCCTCGCGGCGGCCCGAGAGTGGGACCTCGTGATCAAGTTCATCCTCGAGACGCACCGCCACGAGGACTTCGTCATCGGATCTGGCGCCCTCGCGAAGGCGACGGGCGCGAAGATCGTGAGCGGAGATCATCCGCTCTTCGGACAGAGCGACATCCGGATGCGGGATGGCGAGGAGCTCGATCTGATCGGGCTGCGCATCCGCGCGCTCCATACGCCGGGACACACGCCGGAGAGCACTTGCTATGCCGTGTTCCTCCCGGACGCGCCCGGGCGCGCCTTTGGCGTCTTCACCGGCGATACGCTGTTCATCGGGGAGACGGGCCGGACCGACCTGCCCGACCGCGAGAAGACCAGCGACAACGCGCGCCTCCTCTTCGCCTCGGTGCACGAGAAGCTCCTCCCGCTCGGGGATCAGGCGCTCGTCTGGCCCGCCCACGGCTCCGGCTCGGTCTGCGGGGGCAACATCGCGGAGCGGGATGATTCCACGCTCGGCCTCGAGCGCGCCTACAATCCCGTCTTCGTGAGGTCGGCCGACGACTTCGCCCGCGCCAAGGTCGCGGAGCGCATCCCGCGCCCACCCTATTTCAGCTTGATGGAGAGGCTGAACCTCGAAGGGGGCAAGCCGCTCGCCGCGAAGCCCGGCGAAGTACCCTCCCTGCCACCCCAAAAGTTCGCGTCGGAATCCAAGCAGGGGCTGGTGCTCGACGCGCGCGACCCCGAGGCGTTCGCGTCGGGCCACCTGCCCGGCTCGCTGAACCTCTGGTTCGCTGGGCTCCCGGTGTTCGGCGGGTGGGTCGCGGACGAGACGACCCGGGTGTACCTGGTCGTCTCGCGCGCCGCGGACGTGGAGGCGGCGGTCCTGCACCTCGCGCGCGTCGGCGTCGATCACGTGTCCGGCGTGCTCGCCGGAGGGTTCGACGCATGGCGGGACGCGGGCATGCCCATCGAGAAGACGGGCACGATGACCCCGCGCGAGCTCCACGACGCCGGCGACGCCGTCGCCGTGCTCGACGTCCGCGATGATCAGGAGTTCGAGGCGGAGGGGCACATCGAAGGCGCGCGGCACATGTACGTGGGATATCTCGACGAGCACTTCGAGAAGGTCCAGCCCGCGCTGCCGCGTCATGGCCGCATCGCGCTCGTCTGCAGCGTCGGGCATCGCGCTGGGCTCGCGACGAGCATCCTCCGTCGCCGCGGCTTCACCGAGGTCGCCAACATCCTCGGCGGGATGACGGCGTGGGAGAAGCTCGGTTTGCCGAAGAAGCAGGGCTCCGAGCGCACGATCACCACCATGGATATCGAAGGAGCGCGACGATGAGCTCGCCGGGAGGCACGCGCTGGGCGCCGGAGATCGCCGGGCTCGCGATCGGAGCGCTGGAGTCGTTCGCGATGGGGACCGCGAAGCGGCCTCTCGGCGTGACGTCCGCGTTCGAGACGGGGGCGAGCGCGCTGGCGCGCCGGCTCGCGCCGCAGGCCAGCCGGGTGAACGAGTTCGTGGCCAAGCGGGAGACGACGCCGAAGATCGACTGGGAGGTGCTGCTCGCCCCGGGCATCGTCCTTGGCGCGTTCCTGGCCTCGCGCGCCTCGGGTACGCGAGGATCCACGCTGCCGGACGCATGGCGGGCGCGGTTCGGGGAGAGCCGCGGAAAGCGCTACGCGGCCGCGTTTTGCGGGGGCGCCCTGATGATGTTCGGCGCGCGGCTCGGCAAAGGATGCACCAGCGGGCACGGCATCAGCGGCACGATGCAGCTCGCCGCGGCCAGCCTCGCGTTCGACGTCGCGATGAGCGTGAGCGCCGTCTTGGCGGCGAAGCTCCTGTTTCGAGGAGGCGCGCGATGAAGCGGGATCCGCTCGGACGACTTGTGCTCGGCCTCGCGACCGGGACCGCGTTCGGCGCCCTCCTCCAGCGAGGAGGGGCCTCGGATGCCGACCTCATCATCCAGCAGCTCCTGCTGCGCGACAGCAGCATTGCGCGGATCATGTCGACCGCGGCGGCCGCCGGCTCGATCGGGACGCACGGCCTGCGCGCGGCCGGCGCGACCGAGCTCGACGTGAAGCCGTTCCAGGTACGTTCGGTGATCCTGGGCGGTGTGGCCTTCGGCGCTGGTATGGCGATCCTCGGTTATTGCCCCGGCACGACCCTCGCCGCCGTCGGCGAAGGCCGGCGCGACGCGATGTTCGGGCTGCTCGGGATGGTCGCTGGAGCGCTCGCCTTCATCCGCGTGTACCCGCACATCAAGGAGGTGGTCGAAGAGACGGACCTCGGCAAGGTCACCGTCCCTTCGGCGACGAAGACGTCCCCTTGGCCCTGGGTGGCTGGCCTCGCCGGGCTCGCGGGCGCAGCGGCGCTCGTCAGCCGCGCGCGGGCGGCGCGGTGAATTTGAACGCAACGAGGACGCGTCAGTCGAGGCTCATCACCGCGGTCTCGCCCCCGATGTCCAGGCGCGAAAGAAAAGATTCCAAGGCCTCCATGGACAGGGGGAGCCCCCTCACCGCCAAGGCGGATTCACGAACGCTGGTGAGCGCTGGAAGCCAGTCGAAGCTCGTGAGCTCACCCGAGCTCTGGAGTCTGAGCTCACCCACCTCCGCGAGGGCGTCGAACCCGTCGAGGCCCGGGCCTTCCAGCAGATGCATCTGAAAATTCGCGCCGACGCGGCGCAGGTTGCGCAGCGCGGTGAAGTCGTCCGTGTGGTTGCGGAAGAGGGTCAGCGAGCCGTCGATGTGGACGAGGGAGGAGAGCGGCTCCAAGGCGCCCGGCGTCGTATCGCTCAGGTGGATCGAGCCCCGGAAGCGGGTGCATCCAGCCACGCTCGTGTAGGGCACGATCACCAGATCGTCTGGCTGGCCACACACGACCGCCTCGGCATCGGGGTCCGGCGGCTCCTTGGGAACGGCGTTCGTGAGGGACACCAGCGCGCCGCTGCGCACGTGCGACGTCGCGAAGGACTCCAATGCTTCAGCGGTCAGCTGCGCGTTGCGCCGAGCGATCATGGAGGCGCCGATCTCCGCGAGAGCAGGAAGCCACGAGAAGTCGGCAAAGCCGCTCTGGTAGAGCCACAGCCCGGAGACGTACTGGATCGACTCCAGGCCGCGCAAGGCCTCCGGCGCCGCCACGACCAGCAACCGACCTTCGATCCGCGTCAGGTTGGACAGGGGTCCGAGATCCTCAGGAGGCGAATAGAGCAGCAAGGACCCCGCTATTTCCCTGAGATCCGTGAGCGCGTCGATCGCCTCGGGCCCGTCCATGCTCAGCAAATGAAGCGTGCCGAGGAAGCGCGTACAGCCACGCAAGCGCTCCAGCTCGGGCGCGGGCCCGGTCGCCTCTTGAAGGACGTTCGCGCCCACCGCGATCACCTCCCCCGCCGTCCCGCAGTCACGCCCCTCGGGAGCTCCCGCTTGCCCGCCCCCGGATGGCTCGGCGGCCCCGGATCCGCCGCTGCCAGCTGTCGCGCCTCCTCCGCCGCCCGCGCCGGCGCTCGAAGCTCCCGTGGAAGCGCCGCCTGTCGCTCCGCTCGGGCGGTCGGGGGTGGTGCCACAGGCCGCAGCACCGAGGAGCAGCAATCCCGCCGTACCGCTCAGCCGGCGCCGCAGCATGTGCCTTTCCACCGCTTCCCCTCGCATGATCGCTCGATTCTAGCAGAGCTCTCACGCGCGAGGCACGCTGGACTGAAGCGGCGCCGGCGGGCGGGCTAGTTGCCTGCCGTGTGGGCGATCGCGAAGATGAGGTTGCGCTCGAGCCGGATGCCCTTCGGCGTGCGGAACGCCTCGATCTCCTTCGCGAGCCGCGCTCGCACCTCGCGCTTCTCCTCGGGGCTCAGGTGCGAGAGGTGGTTGCCGAACGAGCTCGACCCGCTGTGCCTCAAGATCTCGTCGACGTCGGCGGCGTGGTCGACGAAGGTGAGGATCTCCACCGTGTCGGCGATGAAGCCGGCGCGCTCGAGCAGCGCTCGAACCTCGTCGACCGTCAGCTTGTGCGGGCGATTGCCCTCCGCGTCTCTCCCGAGCTCGGCCAGCACCTTGCGCTGGATCGGCTCGAGTTGGTGCGGCTTCTCCCGCGATCCCGTGCTGAATCCGAGCTTGCCGCCGGGCTTCAACACGCGCGCCGCCTCGGCGATGGCGCGCTCCTTCTGGGCTTCGTTCAGCCAGTGAAGGACGCTGTTCAGGTACACGACGTCAAAGCTCTTCGAGGCGAAGGCGGAGAGGTCCTCGGCGCGGCCGACCGCGGTCGCGAGGTTCACGCGGGCCTTCTGCCGGGCGATGTCGACGCGGAGCGGCAGGGGGTCGATGGCCGTCACGCTGCCCTCGGGGCCGACGATCTCTGCCACGTGAGCGGCGAGCCGGCCGGTGCCCGCGCCGACGTCGAGCACACGCTGGCCGCGCCGCACGCCCAGCGTTTCGATGAGGAGCTTGCCGTGGTTGAACTGCCGGTCGCTGCCGTGCTCGTAGGCCTGGGCGAGCTCCGGGGTGTCGAGAGAAAGGCTGATGGTCGTCATGCAGGCCGCCCGAGCAGGGCCCGTGCCGGCGCCCGGCGCCGCGCTGGCAGGGCCCGCGCGCGGGAGCGCCGCGCCGCCGGCGAGGCCCGGGCGCGGCAGATCGCGCTCGCCGCTGCCCGCGGGCCAGCAGCGATGCTGCTCTGGTGCTGCGCCGCGAGCAGCGTGGCCGCGCGGCGAAAGGCGGCGGGCAGCGACCGCAGCGCACGACACGCCGGCGCATGGAGACCCACGACTTGAATTTCGAAACAATTTTATCAACAATTCATTCACTTCCAATGACAGCAACCATGGATGCCATCGATCTGAAAGCGATCCACCTCCTCGCCCGCGACGCCCGCCGGTCGTGGGCGGACCTCGGCGAGGCGGTCGGCCTCTCCGCGCCCGCCGTGGCCGAGCGGGTGCGGCGGCTCGAGGAGCGCGGCGTCATCACGGGGTGGGAGGCGCGTCTCGACGCCCGGGCCGTGGGCGCCGGGCTCACGGCCTTCATCTCGGTCTCGATCGCGAACCGGCGCGGTCGCGGCGAGTTCCTGCGCGCCGTCGAGCGCGCGGCCGAGATCCAGGAGTGCCACCACGTCGCCGGCGACGAGGACTACCTGCTCAAGGTGCGCTGCCGCGACACCGAGGCGCTCGAGCGCCTGCTCACGCAGGAGCTCAAGGCCCACGACGGCGTGGTGCGCACGCGCACGACGATCGTCCTGTCCACCGCCAAGGAGACCGCGCTCCCGCCCCTGCCGCTGCCGTCCGAAGAGGCGCGCGACGGCGAAGCGCGCCCCCGCAAGGCGCCCGGCCGCGGAGCCGCCCGGAAGGAGGCGCCGTGAGCGGCGCCGACGGACTGCCGCCTTTCGGCGATCGTGGCGAGCGCCGCGAGCGTCGCGAACGCCAGATCGACGAGCGCGACCTCGCGGCGCTCGCCGCCGCCATCGAGGACGCCGCGATCGCGCAGCGCGACTTCTCGCACGCGCGCCACCTGCTCCTCGCCCTGCACTACGTGCGCGCTCACGGGCCCGAGGGGGCGCTCGCGCGCATGCGCTCCGCCCTGCAGGCCTTCAACGCCCGGCACCCGCCGACCAACGGTTACCACGAGACGATCACGGTCGCCTGGCTCACGCTCGTCGCCCGCCACGCCGCCGAGCACGGAGGCGCCGCCGTCCACGACCTCGCGGAGGGCCTCCTCGACCGCCACCGCAGCAGCAAGGCGCTCTTCGCCCATTACTCTCGCGCGCGGCTGCTCTCGGACGACGCCCGCGCCGCGTTCGTCGCGCCCGACCTCGCGCCGCTCCCGGCGCCAGGCGACGGCGTGCGCATCCGCCTGGCGACCGAGGCCGATCTCGCGGCGATCGAGGACATCTATGCGTTCTACGTGGAGCGCTCGACCTGCACCTTCGCCACCACCGTCCCGACCCCGGCGGAGCGCCGCGCCTGGCTCGCGGCGCACGGCCCTTTGCACCCCGCCATCGTGGCCGTCGAGGGCGATGGGACCGTGGTCGGCTGGGGCTCGCTCTCCCTGTGGAACCCGCGCGAGGCCTACGCCCGCTCCGTCGAGAACTCGGTCTACGTGCGCGACGGCCTCCACCGGCGGGGGCTCGGGCGCCGCATCCTCGCCGATCTCGTGAGCCGCGCGATCTCGCTCGGCCACCGCACGATCATCGCGCAGATCGCCGGAGACCAGGCGGCGAGCGTCGCGCTGCACCGCGCGCTCGGGTTCGAGGACGCCGGGCTGCTACGCGACGTCGGGCACAAGTTCGACCGCTGGCTCGACGTGATCCTGATGCAGCGTGCGATTCCTTACCCTGCAAGCGACAGCCAGCAGCCGTGATGTAGCTCACGCGCCCGCGTTCACCATCAACGACCCCGAATTGCGTCGGCTGAACGCGCACAGAAACGCATCCTCCGTCATCGAAAGGATCGCCTCGGGATTCAACACATCGCGGGCTCGCGCGGCGAGGCCGGCTCGGGTCGTCCGGAGCCAATGGCAGCGTGGCGCCGCACCCACCGAGCGCAGAAAGCGGCAGCACAGCATGTTCGTCACCAACGTTGAGCGCCAAGAGGAGCGCAAAGGGACCCCTGCCAACGGGAGCGCCCTCGACCTGCTGGGCAAGATGGAGCGGAACCAGCGAGAGTACGACGAGACGATCGCCTATGCCCTCTCGCTCGCGTCGGCGTGGTCCTACGCGGACCCGCAAACGCTCCACGACGTCATGAACAGCCTCGGGTTCGAGAACCGGTGCTACGCCGTCACGCTGAGCAACGATTCCGTCTCGGTGCGCACGAGCGCATCGCTCCTCCAGCACGTCGATGGCTCGGCGGCGATCCTGTGTTTCCGCGGAACGGAGCGCGCGACCCCCATCAACCGGCTGACCGACGCCAGCGTCGAGCCGGATCGCTTCCACGCGTGGGAGGCCGTGCAGGGCGGCCTCTACCGCAGCCGCATGCCGATGACGCGCTACATCGCGTGCCGTCTGAAGAGGGCCATGAAGGGGCAATCGGTCGTCGACCAGAAGAGCGAGCTCGTATCGGTGGACGCCCCCGCATGCTCCGACGCGACCGGCGAGCCCCTCAAGCACCGCCTGAAGGCGCTCTACATCACAGGACACGGCCTGGGTGGCGCGCTGGCGGCCCTCGCCGCGGCCATGATCTTCCAGGACAAGGAGCACGAGGGCATCAGGGACGTGGTGCGCGGCGTCTACACGTACGGGCAGCCGCGCATCGGAAACGAGATCTTCGCCCGGAGATGTCAGGACGCTTACGGACGCCTGCTCTTCCGCCATATCCATGCCAACGACGTCGTGCCGATGTTCCCTCCGCCGTCGATCGGGAGGTTCGAGCAGTTCGGTCACGAGCTCCGATCGAGCGCGGCGGGCTGGGTGTTCTCGGAGCAGCCCGCGCGGCGTGCCGACGCGGCGCCCTTCGGCTCCACGGTGGACGTCCTGGCCTGGATCAAGCAGCGGCTCCCCCTGGTCCGCCGACTGCATCTGCCGTTCTCGTCGGACGACCACGCCCCGCACTGGTACGTGAGCGTCTCCCAGCGATCGTTGCGTCTGCGCCGGTCGGAGCTCGTTCTGGAGAGAGGTTGAGAGGGAGGTCGAGCCACGGTGATAGCCACCGTGGCCGTGCCTCGAGCGGACGAACGGATCCGCGTGCGCCCCGGAGCGCGCCCCAGGGCTCCGGCGGGCGCGCTACGAGGCCCTGGCGTTCTTCAGCGCGTCCGGGTTCCCCGGCCCCTCGAGGTACTCGTCGTACGTGCCGTTGAAGACGCGCGGATCCTTCGACGACAGATCGAGCACGCGGGTGCCGAGCTTGCCCACGAAGTGCCGGTCGTGGCTCGTCACGACGACCGTCCCCTTGTACTCGACGAGCGCCTGGAGGAGCGCGTCGATGCTCTCGACGTCGAGGTGGTTCGTCGGCTCGTCGAGCACGACGATGTTGTTCTTCACCAGGATGAGCTTCGCGAGGAACAGGCGCGCCGCCTCGCCGCCGGAGAGGTTCTCCGTCTTCTTGAGCCCGGCCTCGCCGCTGAAGAGCAGCTTCCCGAGCACCGAGCGCACGTGCTCCTTCGGGGCGGACGGGTCGAAGCGGTACAGCCAGTCGTAGGCCGTGAACCCCGCCTCGATCGCCTCGTGGTGATCCTGCGCGAAGTAGCCGACGTTCGTGTCGTGGCCCCACGTGACGGCCCCGGCGTCGGGCGTGTACTCGCCGACGAGGAGCTTGAGCAGCGTCGACTTGCCGATGCCGCTCGGCCCGATGACCGCGAGCTTGTCGCCGCGGTTCAGGTTGAAATCGAGCTTCTGGATCACGCGCCGATCGCCGAAGCTCTTGGAGAGGCCCTCGACGCGCAGCACGTCGCGGCCAGAGGGCTTCTCGATCTCGAACTTGATGTACGGGCGCACGACGCTCGAGCGCCGCACCTGGATGCCCGCCTCGAGCTTCTCGATCTCCTTCACGCGCGACTGCGCCTGGCTCGACCGGCTCGCGCTCGCGCCGAAGCGGGCCACGAAGTCCTTGAGCTCGGCGATCTTCTTCTTCTTCTGCGCGGCGTCGGCCTCCGACTGGCGCTTGCCGGTCGTCTTCTGCTCGATGAAGTCGTCGTAGTCGCCCGTGTAGAGCGTGACCGTCTGGTAGTCGACGTCGGCGACGTGCGTCGCGATCGCGTTCATGAAGTGCCGGTCGTGGCTGACGACGAGGAGCGTGCCGCGGAAGGTGTCGGTCAGGTACGACTCGAGCCAGCGGATCGAGTCGAGGTCGAGGTGGTTCGTCGGCTCGTCGAGGAGCAGGACGTCCGCGCCCCCGAAGAGCGTCTGGGCGATGAGGACGCGGAGTTTGTACCCGCCCGCGAGCGTGCTCACCGTGCTCGTGTGCCGGGCGGTCGCGATCCCGAGCCCCTCGAGGATCTCGGCGGCGCGCGACTCGGCGGTGTAGCCGTCCTCCTCGCCGATCGTCCCCTCGAGCTCGGCCAGCCGCATGCCGACCTCATCGGTCATCTCGACCTCGTACAGCCGATCGCGCTCCTGCATCGCGTCCCAGAGCGCCCGGTTCCCCATCAGGACCGTGTCGACGATCCTGCAGGACTCGTAGGCGAAATGGTCCTGCTTGAGCACCCCGACGCGGAGCTGCCTCGGGATCTCGACCGAGCCCTGATCCGACTCCTCCTCGCCGGAGATGACCTTGAGGAGCGTCGATTTCCCCGCTCCGTTCGCGCCGACGAGCACGTAGCGCTTGCCGGGGTCGAAGCGCATCGTGACGTTCTCGAAGAGAATTTTGGGACCGTACCGCTTGGTGAGCTTTTCGAGCGTGATCATCTCAGCGGCGCCGGGAGTAGCACGTGTGCGCCTGCGGTTCCGGTGAATTCCGGAGGCAGCGCGCCCCCCGGGGCAGGCGCGTCACCTCGGCGCGCCGGGCGGCGGGCTGGCGACGCGCGCCGGCGCTTCCTCGAACACCTCGGCGTCTGGCAAGGAGAGGACCTCCCTGCCGGCCGATTCCAGCTTCTCTCTCGGCACGTCGCGGAAGCGCGCGCGGAAGGCCGCAGACGGGCGGAGGGTCACGGCCTGCCCGGTCGACCTGCGCCTGTACGTGGTCTCCACGCCGTCCTCGCTCGCCTCGATCAGGCTGAGATTCAGCTTCCCGAGGCTGGCCCCCGTCGCCGCGGCGGCGCCGTCGGCGATGCAGGAGAACTGCACGTTCCGCGGGCTGTGGTGGATCACCTCGAGGTCGAAGCTCCTCGCGGGCAGCCCGAGCCTCGCGAGCGCAAAGCGCCCCATGCGGTAGCCGGCGACGGCCCACGGCCCCGCCCCGCCGTGGATCGCGGCGACGGCGCGGAGCTCGTCGTCCGGGGCCTCCGCGGCCGGCCGGCCGGCGGGCTCCTGCGCAGGGCCCTCAGGGGGATGGGCGCCCGCGCCGCCGCACCGGATCGAGGAAATGGCGGCGAGGAGGATCAACGCCGCTTGGCTCATCGTCTTGCGCATGCTCGCTCGATCCCCCGTGAGGGCGGCGAAGTGTCCCCGTTCGCGCGCGACGTCAAGGGCGTCGGGCCCCGCGCCGCTGCCCGCGACGCCCGGGATCCGCGCGATCCGGCGAGCGCGCAGGCGTACCCTGGACGGTTTCACGCACCGCGGCGTCAGACCGGGGTAACATGCGCCCGTCATGCCTCGCGCGCCCGCCAGCCGTCCCCGTCGCTCCAGCCGCGCCGGCCTCGCTGGCCTCGCCGGCGACGCGACGACCCACGTGGCCCGCGCCGGGGGTGATGCTCGCCGATGACCCGCGTCCACCCTGAAGGCTTCCGGCCCGAAGCGCTCGTAGGCCAGGTCCTGCGCGGCAAGTGGCGGCTGGAGCGCCTGCTGGGCTTCGGCGGGATGGCCATGGTCTACGCCGCCACGCACCGCAACGGGATGCGCGGCGCGGTGAAGATCCTCCGCCGCGAGCTGTCCGAGGACGAGGAGGCGCGCTCGCGCTTCCTGCGCGAGGGCTACGTCGCCAACCGCGTCGAGCACCCGGGCATCGTCCGGGTGCTCGACGACGACGTCACCGACGACGGCTCCGTGTTCCTGGTGATGGAGCTGCTCGAGGGCGAGACCGTCGAGGCGCGCCGCGCGCGCGAGCCGGGCGGCGTGCTCGGCGTGAACGAGGTGCTCGGCATCGCCGACGACCTGCTCGACGTGCTCGCCGTCGCGCACGAGCGCGGGATCGTGCACCGCGACCTCAAGCCGGACAACCTGTTCCTCACGCGCCACGGGCAGCTGAAGGTGCTCGACTTCGGCATCGCGCGGCTGCGCGAGCTCTCCTCCCCGGCGAACGCCTCCACGCGCGCCGGCACCCTGATGGGGACGCCGCAGTTCATGCCGCCGGAGCAGGCGCGGGGGCAGTGGGACAGGGTCGACCCGCGCAGTGATCTGTGGGCCGTCGGGAGCACGATGTACCAGCTCCTCTCGGGGCGGTACGTGCACGAGGCCGAGACGCTCCCGCTGCTGCTCCTCGCGGCGATGACGCAGCCGGCGCCGCCCGTGGGCAGCGTCCTGCCGGCCCTGCCCCCGCCGATCGCCGGCGTGATGGACGTGGCGCTCGCGTTCGACCCCGACCGCCGCTGGCCGAACGCCCGCGCGATGCAGCGCGCGCTCCACCAGGCGCGGGGCGGCGCGGCGCTCGAGCTGGCCCCGGGCGCGCCCCCGGATCCCGGGCGCGCGCCGCTGCACTCGGAGCACGGGCGCGGGCTCCTGCACTCGGATCCAGGGCGCCCGTCGGCGCAGGCGCGAGGTCCCGGGAGCGGGCCGCGCGGCACGGAGTTCGCCGCGGCGGGCACGGCCAGCGGCGTCGCGGCCGGCGGCGGCGCGGCCAGCACCGGCACGGTCTCGCCGGTCGTGGAGCGCTCGGCCAGCGCGGAGCGCTCCGCGCCGCGCGCGGCGGCCACGGGCGCGCTCCTCGCCGGCGCCGGCGTGCTGGCCGTGGGTGTCCTGGTCGCGCTCGTGTGGTGGCAGCGCGCGGGCGAAAGGGGCGCGGAGGATCCATCGCACGGCTCCACGGTGGAGGCCGAGCCGCACCCCACCGCGGGCGCCGGGGCGACGACGGCGCCGCCCGACAGCGCAGGCTCGCCCGGGGCCGGCGTGCAGCCGGCGCCGTCCGGCGATGCGGTCCCCGCGATCGCGCCGTCCGCGCCCGCGACCACGCCGGCGCCCGAGGCCACGCCCGCGACGGCCGCAAGCGCGTCCGCCGCGCCGGCGAGCGCGAGCGCGGCCGCGCCGAGGCCCGCCGCCGGGGGCAGGGCGCGATCCCCCGCGACCGCGACGAAGGCGCCCGCCGCCACGACGCCGGCCCCCGCGCCGACGCCGGCGGAGGACCCGTACAACCGGAGACGTTGAGGCCGCACGGATGCGTAGATCGAGCTCGCGTAGACGATTCCCGGCGGAGGTGCTCGCCCTGGGAGGAGCCGTGCTCCTCGCCTGCTCCGACGCCTCCGCGCAGGGGCGCGATCCTGCGGCCGCGGAGGCGCTGTTCGACGCTGGCAGGGCGGCGCTGCAGGCGAAGGACTACGACGCCGCGTGCCCGAAATTCCGGGAGAGCTACGAGCTCGATCCGGCGCCCGGGGCGCTGCTCAACCTCGGCGACTGCGAGGAGAAGCGCGGCAGGGTCGCGACCGCGTGGTCGATCTTCCGGCAGCTCGCGCGCGATCTGCCCGCGAACGACGACCGCCGCCCCATCGCCCAGTCGCGCGCGGCGGCGCTCGAGGCCCGCGTGCCGAGGCTCACGATCCGGCTCGCGCCGGGGGCGCCCGCGGACACGGCGGTGCAGCGCGCGGGGGTCCCGGTCGGCGCGGGCTCGCTGGGCTCGTCGTTGCCGGTGGACCCGGGCGAGGTCCAGGTGACGGCGGCGGCGCCGGGCCGGAAGCAGAAGATCTTCACGGTGCAGCTCGCGGAGGGCGCGCAGGTCGAGCTGGTCGTGGCGCCGGAGGAGGCCGCGGCCGCCGCGGGCGCGGGGCCTGCGCTCCCCCCGAAGACCGCCCCGCAGGAGGCGGGGGGCTCGCCCCGGCGGACGGCCGGCTGGATCAGCGCCGGCGTCGGCGCGGTCGGGATCGGCGTCGGCGCCGTGTTCGGCGCGCGCGCGATCGGGAAGAAGGGCGACGCCGAGGCGTACTGCGACGAGGACAACGTCTGCCTGGATCAGGGGATCAAGCTGCAAAAGCAGGGCGTGACCGCGGGGACGATCTCGACGGTCGCGTTCCTCGTCGGGGCGGCGGCGCTGGGCACGGGCGCGGTGCTCGTCTTCACGGCGCCCTCCTCGGGGCAAGGGTCGCCGGCGCCCCGGGCCACCATCGGCGTGGTGCCGGGAGGCGCCGTGGCGACTATCGTCTTTTGACGGGAGCTGCGCGGCGTCGCCGCGAGGGAGGGGCCCTGGTGGTGAAGCGCGATCAGAGGAGCATCCGAGCCGTGGTCTCCGCCGTCCTGCTCGTCGCCGCGGGCGTGGGAGGCTGCAACGCGCTCATCGGCCTCGAGGTCGGCCAGCTGGACGCATCGACGGGCGGCGCGGGCACGGGCACGGGCGGAGGGGCCGAGGGCGGCGGTGGCAGCGGCGGCGCCGGCACGGGCGGCAGTGGCGGCGGCGGCGGCGCTGGCGCGGGCGGCGGCGGCGGCGGCGGCGGCGGCGGCGAGGCGCCGTTCTGCGGCGAGGATCGCAAGGACGCCATCCGCGGGCCGCAGGCACGCTGGGGCACGACCATCGGGCTCGACGTCACCGACGTCGCGGCGCACGGCGACGGGGTGACGGCCATCGTCAACGAGAAGGGCACGATCTCCGTCGCGCGGTGGGCGCGCGGCGGCACCCGCGATGCCGGGTATGGGCTGACGGCGACCGATCTGCTGGAAGGCGACATCAAGGCCACGCACCTCTCCATCGGCCAGGGGCTCGCCTATGTGGCCGGGTGGTCGGACAGCGGCCCCCAGCTGCCCAGCGCGTCCACCACCGGGTGCGTCATCAGCGAGCTCGCGCGCTCTCACCCGAGCTTCCTCGCTGCGCTCGACGAGAAGGGCCAGTGCCGGTGGGCGTGGTCGCCGGACGGCGGCGCCACCTCCACCCCGCTCGGCCTCGCGGCGGCGCCCGGCGCCGTGGTGATCGCCGCCTCGGTGAAGGGGCCGAGCGTGAACGACGGCACGTGCACCCTCGCCATGGGCGGCGCGGAGACGTCCGTGGGCCTGGCCGCGCTCGATCCGGCGGCAGGCGGTTGCCTGTGGGGGATGCCCATCGGCCCGTCGCCGGCCGTGACCGTCGGAGAGCTCCTCGTCGACGAGGCGCGCGGCGAGGTGCTGGCGGTCGGCCGCTACGAGGGCGAGGAGGGCTACGTCGTCGGGGGAGCGCTGCTCCCTCCCTCGCAGGATCGCGATGTGTTCGTGGCGCGCTTCGCGCTGACCGAGGGGTCGCTCAAGGGCATCGACGCGTTCCCCCTCCCCGGGCGTCAGGAGGTGGACCAGCGCGGGGCCGCGCTGCTCCCGGACGGCGACGTCGTGATCGTCGGCTCCTATGCCGGCTCGCTCGATTTCGGCGAGGGCTGCCCGCCGGCGCCCGAAGAGGACGCGCCGGACATGGAGAACTTCTTCGTCATGCGCGTCTCCGGCCCGTCCGTGGTCTGGGGCCGCGGGTTCGGCGACGCGGGGCACCGGCAGTGGGTCACCAGCGTGGCGGCGGCGCCCGATGGACTGATCTACGTGACGGGGAACTACCAGGGCGAGATCGACCTCGGGAACGGCGGGAAGCTCGTCGCTCCCGCGACGGACGCCGATCCGATGGTCGGGTTTCTGATCGTGCTCGACGCCCGCGGCAACGTCGTCTCCGCCTCCGAGCTGAAGGGGACGGGCGACGCTTACGTGTGGGCCGCCGCGCCCGGCCCGGCGCCTGGCGACGCCCTCTATCTCGGCGGGGAGCTGGGCAGCACCCTCGATATCGGGCGCGACCCGCCGCTCACCGACGCGATGGGGCACGGCTTCGTCGCCGAGCTCCCGGGCGTGCGGTGATCCCCGCTGTCCGGCGCGCCGGGCCGTGAGCGCTCGACGCCCCGCCCCCCGCATCGGCCTCTGCGACCGGATCGCCGCGGCCCGCGCTCGGGCCGACGGCGGACGGCGGAGAGCGCGCCTTTCGGTGAGGGGCGCGCCGGAACCCTCTCGACTCCTGGAGCGACGCTCGCCATGAAGTCGATGGTGGCGAGCGAGGCGAGAGCTCTCGCTGGCGGCCGCGGCGGCACCGCGCCACCAGGAGACGGGAGATGAAGCGCGATCTCAGGAGCACTCGACCCATGTTCTGCGCCGGGCTGCTCATCACCGCGGCCGCGGGGGGCTGCAACGCGCTCATCGGGCTCGAGGTCGGCGAGCTCGACTCCTCGGCGGGCGGCGCGGGCGCCACCGCTTCGAGCGTGTCGGCCGGCGGCGCAGGAGGCGAAGGCGGTCGCGGCGAGGGCGGCACTGGCGAGGGCGGTCGCGGCGAGGGCGGCGCCGGCGAGGGCGGCACCGGCGGCGGGAACGAGGCGCTCTGCAGCTACGCCCGCGAGGGAGCCGTCCGGACACCGTCGGGAGAGTGGGGCGCGCTGTCCGGCCTGGCGGTCGTCGGCCTCGCGGCGCGAGACGGCGAGGTGACGGCCCTGGTCAAGGAGAGCCGGGTGCTCGCCAGCGAGCCCACCAAGACCAGGACGGGGTTCTCGGTCGCGAGGTGGAGCGCGTCCGGGGTCCGCGAGAGCGCGTACGGGATGACGACCGGCGACATGCTCGCCAGCGTCTCGGCCGAGCACCTGGCCGTCGCCTCGGACCTCGCTTATGTGGCCGGCTGGTCGGAAGCTCCCCTCACCTTGCTCGCGTCGGGCGGCAGGTGCACGGCCAGCGCGAGCGCGGACACCGGTCGCAAGCCGAGCTTCCTGCTGGCGCTCGACGAGCTGGGCAAGTGCAGGTGGGCCTGGAGCGTGGACGCCGAGGTCAACGCCTACCCGCTCGGGCTCGCGGCGACGGCCGACCGGGTCGCCTTCGCCGTCTCACGCTCCGGGGCGACGAGCGCGAAGACCGACGAGTGCGTCCTCGGGGCCGCCGATCAGCGCGGGGTCACGGATCTCGTGACCTTCAACGCAGGCGGCAAGTGCCGGTGGAGCCGCGCGCTCGGATCCTCCGCGGCCGTGCACGTCGCGGAGGTCGTCGCCGCGCCGGAGACCGGCGAGGTGCTCGTCGTGGGCGACTACGACGCGCCGGATGAGCCCATCGACATCCAGGGAAGAAAGCTCCCCCGCGCGCCGGATCGCGACCTGTTCGTGGCGCGCTTCCGGCTCGATGACGGCGCCCTGACGGGCCTCATCCCGCTCACCGCCGCTGGGAGCCAGGCGGCGGCGCGGCACGGGTCCGCGCTGCTCCCGGACGGCGACATCGTGGTCGCCGGGACCTACACCGGGCCGTCCTTCAGCTTCGAGGACGACTGTCCGCTCCTGCCTCCCACAGGAGACACGGAGAACTCGTTCGTCGCGCGCGTCTCGAAGGAGGGAGTGGTCTGGAGCCGCGGGTTCGGCGACGAGAAGCGAGATCAGATGGTCGTCAGTCTGGCGGTGGACGGAGCAGGCGCGATCTACATGGCCGGGACGCTCGAGGGCGAGATCGCCCTGGGGAACGGCGAGAGCCTCACGGCCGGGACGGACGAATTGCAGAGCTTTCTGATCGTGCTCAATCCCAGCGGCAACGTCCTCTCGGCGACCGCGTTCGCGGGCACAGGCACCGTGGGCGTGTGGGCGGTCGCGCCGGGCGCGACGATCGGCGATCCCTTCACCATCGGCGGTGAGCTGACGGAGACGTTCTCTCTCGTCCCCAGCGACCATTCCAGCGCTGCGCCGGGCGAAGGGTTCATCGCCCGGGTGAAGGGGTTGCCGTGAGCGCCACGCGCGGACGTCAGCGCACCACGCGAGCAGTCCATGACATTTCCGCACGACGACACGGAGCCTGCGACCGGACCGCAGCGGTGCGCATTCCAGCCCGGGTTGACGAAGCGGGGACTGGCAGCTTCCATGAGAGGATGCGCTCGCTTCACCGCCTCTTCTGTTTCTGCCTGGCCCTCCCTGCCGGACTCAGCTGTGGATTCCCCGACGCCACCTTCACGGAACGCTCCAGCACGAGCGCGGGCGGCGCGAGCGGCGCGACGGACGCGGCGAGCTCCGCCGTCGCGTCCTCGGGCGCGGCGGGCCCCGGCGGCGGCGCGGAGGCCTCCAGCGCCGGCGGGAACGGCGACGGCCCGACGGGCTCCGGCGGCGGTGCACCGGGCGCCGGCGGCGGCTCCGCGGGCTCCGGCGGCGGCTCGGCGACCTCCAGCGCGAGCGCCGGCCCGGCGACCTCCGGCTCCGGCGGCGGCTCGGCGACCTCCAGCGCGAGCGCCAGCTCGGCGACCTCCGGCTCCGGCGGCGGCGCGGCGACCTCCAGCGCGAGCGCCAGCTCGGCGACCTCCGGCTCCGGCGGCGGCGCCGTCGATTGCGATGCCGACGGCGACCACTATCGATCGACCGCGTGCGAGGGTGGCGATGATTGCAACGACAACAACGCCCTGGTCCACCCCGACCAGCCCAGCACCTTCTATGACACCCCGATCCCTACGGGAGGCGGCTTTGATTACGACTGCAGCGGCGAGGAGGAGAAGGAGTTCCGCGCGGTCAGCTGCAGCGGCCTCGCTTGCACCGCGGCGAGCAACGTGTTTCTGACGGACCCCCGGTGCGGGCGCAAGGGCCCGTTCGGCTCCTGCAGCCTGCTCTGCATGTCCACCTACATCTATGAGGAGTACGCCAGGGCATGCCACTGAGCCCGCGCTGGCTCGGTGGCGGCATCGAGGGTGCCACGCAACGGAGAGCCGACCCGATGAGACCCGAACCTGGTGCCCTCCGATCCGTCGTGTCCTGCGCCTGCCTGCTCGCTGCGGCGGCGGGGGGCTGCAACGCGATCATCGGGCTGGAGGTCGGTGAGCTGGCTCCGTCGCAGTCCGGCGCGGGCGCGGCCTCGGCCTCCTCCTCGGGAGGCCCTGGCACGGGAGGCTCGGGCGCCGGTGGTGCGGGCACCGGTGGTGCAGGCGGCGGCGACAGCGGCGGCGGCGGTGGAGGCAGCGGGGGCAGCGGCGGGGGCGGCGGGGGCGGCGGCGGGGGCAGCGGCGGCGGGGGTCCGCTGTGCAGCGACGCCGAGGGGACCCTCGTCGAGCCGTCGGCCAGCTGGGGAGAGACGCTCGGCTTCGACGTCGGCGACCTCGCGGCGTCGGACGGCGCGCTGACGGCGGTCATCACGGAAGTCCTCGACAGCGGGGCGTTTCGCTTCTCGGTCGCGAAGTGGACCTCCAGCGGGGAAAACGATTCCCGGTACGGGCTGTCGGCGAACGATGTCTGGGGCTTGCACCTGGCTGCGGGCGACGGCGCCACCTATGTTGCCGGGGAGGCCGCGGGGGCGACCAATCTCCCCGGTGGGCTGCTCGACGCGTGCCGCGTCGGCCCTGCGCTGGTCGCCACCAGCTACACGACGAGCTTCGTCGCGGCGCTCGACGCGAACGGCCGTTGCGGGTGGGCGTGGAGCGTCGACGCGCAGCACAACACCACGGCGCGCGCCATGGCGGCGAGCTCCGAGGCGGTCGTCTTCGCCGTCGACGTGACGGACGCCGGCCGGAGCTTCGGCCCGTGCGAGCTGAAGAGCGTCCCGGCGGAGTCGGCGTTGCTCGCCGCGCTCTACCCGGCGGACGGCGCGTGCAAGTGGCAACACCGCCTCGGGCCGCGGGCGGCCGTGACCGTCAAGGCGCTCCCCGTCAACCCGAAGGCGGGCGGCAACCTCGTGACCGTCGTGGGCGACTACGAGTCGCTCGGCGGAGCGGTCACGTTCGGTGGGCAGACCCCCTTCGCCTCGGAGCAGCGCGACGTCTTCGTCGCGCGCTACACGGCGATCGACGGCGCGCTGGTGGACTTGACCACGCTGAACCTCGAGGGAGATCAGCAGGTGGCGCAGCACGGCGCCGCGCTGCTCCCGGGCGGCGACGTCGTGATCGCCGGCTCGTACCGCGGGGTCGTCGACCTCGGCGGCGGCTGCCCGGCGTTGCCCGACGCGGGGGACACGGAGAACTTCTTCGTCGCGCGCGTCTCGAGGAAGGGCGTCGTGTGGAGCCGCGGGTTCGGCGACGACAAGGAGAGCCAGGTCGCGGCCGGCGTCGCGGTGGACGGCGCTGGCGCGATCTACGTCACGGGGGAGTTCACGGGCGCGATCCCGTTGGGGAGCGCCGGGAGCCTCACGACGTCCCAGAAGCGGGCGGGGTTCCTGATGCGGCTCGACGCGCAAGGCAACTTGATCTCGGCGGCCAAGGTCGAAGGAGCCGGCACCGTCGCCCTCCGCGTCGTCGCGGTGGACGGGGCGCTCGGCGGGCCGGTCTACGTCGCGGGCGCCGTGACGGGCGCGCTCCGCCTCGACGGGCTCGCCGCGCCGCTCGGGAGCGAGAGCGATAACGAGTCCCGCGGGTTCATCGCGAGGCTCTCCGGCGCGCGCTGATCCGGGGGCCTACCGGAAGCGCACAACCACGGACGACCCTGGGCCTCGTCGTCCGTGCGGAGGAGCGCACGGACGAAAGCGAAACGATTTCAATAGTTTCACCTGAGAATGGCGGCTGGGTCCTCCTTCCGTTGTGTCCCGACGCGGGCCCCACCGGCCGCCTTCACACCGAGTGAGTGAGCGCTCACTCTTGACGAGTGAGCGCTCACTCCGCTACACGGGACGCATGGCACCACCAAGCCGGCGAGCTCCTCCCCTGCGTCCGGAGGAGCGTCGCGCGAGCATCATCGCGGCGACCATCCCGCTGCTGCGCTTGTACGGCCGCGACGTGACGACGGCGCAGATCGCGATGGCCGCCGGCACCGCGGAAGGGACGCTGTTCCGCGTGTTCCCCGACAAGGAGTCGCTGATCCAGGCCGCGATCGCGACCCTGTTCGATCCGGCGCCGACGCTGCGAGAGCTGGAGCGCATCGATCTCGCGGCGCCGCTGCGCGAGCGCTTGATCCAGGCGGTCGAGGTCCTGCAGCGCCGCGTCGAGGGCATCTGGCAGCTCATCTCGATGCTCGGCATGACGATGCCGCCACCCATGCGCCCCGGGTCCGGGTGCGCTCAGGCGCCGCGCCAGGATGAGCAGCTTCACGTGCAGCTCGAGCGCCTGTTCGAGACGTCGCGCGACGAGCTGCGCTGCGATCCGGCGTATGCAGCGCGGCTCGTACGCATGATGACGTTCGCGGGCACACACCCGCGGATCACCGACGGCATGCCCCTGACCGCCGCGGAGGTCGTGGCGGTCCTGCTCGACGGTATCCGCCGCCGCTCCGAAGAGGAGGAGCCTTGCTGAGGCAGCTGTTGCGCCGCTTCCTGCGCCCACAGGCGCGCTTGCTGGCGCTCGTCGTCGCGCTCCAGCTCGTGGCGACGCTCGCTTCGCTGTACCTGCCGAGCCTGAACGCCGACATCATCGATCAGGGCATCGCGCTCGGTGATACGTCGCGGATCCTGGAGCTCGGCGCGATCATGCTCGCGATCACCGGCGTCCAGATCGTGTGTTCGGTCGCCGCGAACTACGCCGGGGCGCGCGTCGCGATGAGCTTCGGTCGCGACCTGCGCGCGGCGGTGTTCCACCGCGTCGGCGAGTTCTCCGCGCGCGAGCTGTCGCGGTTCGGAGCGCCGTCGCTCATCACGCGCACGACCAACGACGTCCAGCAGGTGCAGACGGTGGTGATGATGGGCTGTACGATGCTCGTCCTCGCGCCGATCATGTGCGTCGGCGGCATCGTGATGGCGCTGCGCGAGGACGGGTCGCTCGCCTGGCTGCTCGCGATCGCGGTGCCGCTGCTCGCGGGCGCCGTCGTCGCGATCATGTCGCGGATGGTGCCGCAGTTCCGGAGGATGCAGCCCCTCATCGACACCGTGAACCGCGTGCTGCGCGAGCAGATCACCGGCGTGCGCGTGATCCGCGCCTTCGTGCGCGAGCGCGCCGAGGCGGCGCGCTTCGAGCACGCGAACGGCGACCTCACCGACACCGCGCTGCGCATCGGCCGCCTGCAAGCGCTGATGTTCCCGACCGTGATGTTCGTCTTCAACGCTTCGAGCGTCGCCGTCCTGTGGTTCGGCGCGCACCAGATCGCGGACGGCACGCTCGCGATCGGCTCGATGACGGCGTTCCTCGCCTACCTGGTGCAGATCCTGATGGCCGTGATGATGGTGACGTTCATGGCCGTCATGCTGCCGCGCGCGGCCGCGTGCTCGGAGCGCATCGTCGAGGTGCTGGACACCGAGCCGTCCGTGCGCGCTCCCGACCAGCCCGTGACGCTCGTCGAGCCGACCGGCATCGTCGAGCTGCGAGACGTCGAGTACCGCTATCCGGGCGCCGAGCTGCCCGTCCTGCGCGGCATCTCGTTCGTCGCGCGCCCCGGGCAGGTCACCGCGATCATCGGCAGCACCGGCTCGGGGAAGACCACGCTGCTCGACCTGATCGCGCGGCTCATCGATCCGACGAGGGGCGAGGTCCGGCTCGACGGCGTCGACGCGCGCATGCTCGCCCTCGAGGCGGTGTGGTCGTGCATCGGGCTCGTCCAGCAGCGAGCCTTCCTGTTCTCCGGCACGGTGGCCTCGAACCTGCGCTACGGCGACCCCGCGGCGACCGACGAGCAGCTCTGGGCGGCGCTCGCCGCCGCGCAAGCGCGCGACTTCGTCGAGGCGATGCCGCGAGAGCTCGACACGCCGATCGGGCAGGGCGGCACGAACGTCTCCGGCGGCCAGCGCCAGCGGCTGTCGATCGCCCGCGCCCTGCTGCGCCGGCCGCGCGTGTTCCTGTTCGACGACGCCTTCTCCGCGCTCGACGTCGCGACCGAGGCCCGGCTGCGGGCCGCGCTCGCCGAGCGCACGCGCGCCGCCACGGTGATCCTCGTCGCGCAGCGCGTGTCGAGCATCGTCGACGCGGACCAGATCCTCGTGCTCGACAACGGCGAGATCGTCGGCCAGGGCAAGCACGGCGAGCTGCTCGCGTCGTGCCCGACCTACGCCGAGATCGTGGCCTCGCAGCGCGATACGGCGGTGGCCGCATGAGCGCGCGTCACGCGGGTCCCCCGCCCGCCGCCCCCGCGGGGGCGCGCTCCCCGATCCTGCCGCGCGGCCCCTTCGGCATGGGCGCCGCGCCGCCGCAGAAGGCGAAGCAGTTCGCCCCCTCCGCGCGGCGCCTCCTCGGCCGCCTCGCCCCCGAGCGCGCGCGCCTCGTGGTCGTGCTCGCTTGCTCGCTGCTCAGCGTGGGGCTCGGCCTGGCCGGTCCGAAGCTGCTCGGCCGCGCGACGGACATCATCTTCTCCGGCGTGATAGGCGCTCGCCTCCCGGCGGCCGCCACGAAGGCCGAGGCCGTCGCGGAGCTCCAGCGCTCCGGCCAGGCGCGGCTCGCCGAGCTCGTGGGCCACATGGACGTCGTTCCCGGCCGCGGCATCCAGCTCCGCGAGCTCGCCGAGCTGCTCCTGCTCGTGATGGCGCTCTACGCCGGCGCGTCGCTGTTCGCCTGGCTGCAGGGCTACCTGCTCAACGACGTCGTGCAGAACACCGTGCGACAGCTCCGCACCGAGGCGCAGGACAAGCTCGCCCGCTTGCCGCTCGCCTACTTCGACGGCCGCCCGCACGGCGAGCTCTTGAGCCGCGTCACGAACGACATCGACAACGTCGCGCAGGGCCTGCAGCAGACGCTGACGCAGATCATGAACGGCGCGCTGACGCTCCTCGGCATCATCGTCATGCTCGTCGTGATCTCGCCGGTGCTCGCGGTGATCACGCTCTTCACCGTGCCGCTCTCGGTGCTCACGACCGCGGCGGTCGCGAAGCGCGCGCAGGCGAAATTCGTGGCGCAGTGGGCGCAGGTCGGCGTGCTCAACGGCCAGATCGAGGAGGCGTTCACCGGCCACTCGCTCGTCAACGTGCTCGGGCGACGCCGCGACGTCGAGGCGCGCTTCCAGTCCACGAACCAGGAGCTGTTCGAGACCAGCTTCCGCGCGCAGTTCATGTCCAGCATCATCATGCCGGCGGTCAACTTCGTCGGGAACCTGACCTACGTCGCGATCGCCGTCGTCGGCGGCCTGCGCGTCGCGTCGGGCGCGATGCTGCTCGGCAGCGTGCAAGCGTTCATCCAGTACTCGCGCCAGTTCTCTCAGCAGCTCGGCCAGCTCGCGTCCGTCACGAACGTCCTGCAATCGGGTGTTGCCTCTGCAGAGCGGGTGTTCGAGCTGCTCGACGAACAGGGCCAGTCACCCGACGCCACCCCGCCCGCGGCCCTGCCGAAGGTGAGCGGCGAGGTCCGGTTCGAGCACGTCACGTTCCGCTACAAGCCCGACGAGCCCCTCATCGAGGACCTCGACCTCACGATCCTGCCAGGCCAGACGGTCGCGATCGTCGGCCCGACGGGCGCCGGCAAGACCACGCTCGTGAACCTCTTGATGCGGTTTTACGAGCTCGACGGCGGTCGGATCCTGATCGACGGCGTCGACATCGCGCGCTTGCCTCGCCACGAGCTGCGCGCGAGGCTCGGTATCGTGCTGCAGGATACATGGCTGTTCTCGGGCACGATCCGTGACAACATCGCGTTCGGCAACGCGGCCGCGACCGAGGCCGACATCCAGGAGGCAGCGCGCGCGGCGCACGTCGACCGCTTCGTGCGCGCCCTGCCCGCTGGTTACGATACGGTGATCGACGAGGACTCGGGCAACCTGAGCGCCGGCGAGAAGCAGCTCATCACGATCGCCCGCGCGTTCCTCGCGAACCCGGCGTTCCTGATCCTCGACGAGGCGACCTCCTCGGTCGACACCCGGACCGAGGTGCTCGTCCAGCGCGCGATGGCCGCCTTGCGGGCCCAGCGCACGAGCTTCGTCATCGCGCATCGCCTCTCGACGATCCGCGACGCTGACATGCTCCTCGTGATGAACGCGGGCCGCATCGTCGAGCGCGGCACGCACGCGGAGCTCCTCGCCGCAGGTGGCGCTTACCACGCGTTGTACCAGACCCAGCTCACCGGCAACGGCGGAAGCGGCGTGAAGCTCGAGGGCTACTCTGCTGCGCTCAGTCGATGACCGCGGTGGCCTCGACCTCGACCAGGTGCTCGGGGTCGGAGAGCCCGCTCACGCCCAGCAGCGTCCCTGGCGGGACCGGGGTGACTCCCAGCTTCGCGGCCGCCCGATGGATCCCCTCCAGCAGCAGGGGCATCTTGTCCGGAGTCCAGCCCACGGCATAGATGGTCAGCTTCGCAACGTCGTTGAAGGAGCCGCCAACCCCGGCCAGGGCGGTGGCGACGTTGAGGTAACACTGCTCGACCTGAGCGGCGAAGTCGCCCCTGCCGATCGTCCTCCCATCAGCATCCCAGGCGACCTGACCTGCGATGAACACGAGCTTCGACCCGGTGGCGATCGACACCTGTCGGTACGCCTCGATCTTCGGCAACCCGCTGGGGTTCACCAGGGTGATGGCCATGCTGCCTCCTTCGTCCTCTCCCTGCGCGCAGGGCGGCATGCCCGGCCGCGCGCTGGTTAGATGCGCCCTCCCCGCCGCGACCGGTAGACCCACGGCGCGAAACGAGCCGATCAGCGCTGCTATACAATCGCGCCATGAACCGCGCGACGGACCGCTTCGAGGGTCTGACCGTCTTCCTCACCGTGGCGAGGCACCGGAGCTTCCGCGCCGCCGCCGCGGAGCTCGGCGTGACCACGGGCGCCGTGAGCCAGGCGATCCGCGCCCTCGAACGCCGCGTCGGCCTCCCGCTCCTCTCGCGCACGACGCGCCGCGTGGGGCTCACCGAGGCCGGCGAGCGGCTCCACGAGCGCCTCGCGCCCGCGGCCGGTGAGATCAGCGCCGCGCTCGAGGCGCTCGACGAGCTCCGCGGCCAGCCCGCGGGGCTGCTCCGCCTCACCGTCGCCCGGACGGCCGTGCCCTTCGTGATCGAGCCGGTGCTCCCGCGCTTCCGCCGCGCTTACCCCGACGTGGCCGTCGAGATCTCGGTGGACGACGCCCTGGTCGATCTCGCCGAGACCGGCTTCGACGCCGGCGTGCGGCTCGGCGAGGACCTCGCCCAGGACATGACCGCCGTGCGCCTCACGCCGGATCTCCGCTGGCTCGTGGTCGGCGCGCCGGCGTACTTCGCCGCCCACGGCCGCCCGGAGGAGCCCGAGGATCTGCTCGCCCACACGTGCATCCAGTACCGATTCCAGAGCGCCGCGCTCTATCGCTGGGAATTCGTGCGCGATCACCGCGAGATCACCGTGCACGCCCCTGGCACGCTCACGGTGAACGACGCCGATCTGGCGGTGTCCCTCGCGCGCGATGGGCTCGGGCTCGCGTACATGTTCGATCTGGCCGTCGCCGAGGATCTGGCCAGCGGGGCGCTCGCGACGGCGCTCGAGCGCCATGCGCCGACGGGGCCCGGGTTCTTCCTCTACTTCCCCGCCCGCGCGCAGACGCAGGCGAAGCTGCGCGCGTTCATCGACACGGCGCTCACCGTGCTCATGCCAGAGGGCCGACGGAAGCCGAAGGAGACGCGCGCCGCCTCGTGAGCTCCCCGGGCCCCCCCGGCGACCCCCCGGCGGTCACCGCGCGCGCTGCCAGGCGACGATCCGCGTCACCGCCTCGTCGACCTGCTCGACCGGGGCCGCGAAGGACAGCCGGACGTACCGCGCGCCGCCGACGCCATCGAAGTCCGTGCCCGGCGTGAGCGCCACGCCCGTGTCGGCGAGCAGCCGCTCGCACCACGCGACCGAGTCGTCCGTGCCGACGTCGGCATACAGGTAGAAGGCGCCGTCGGGCGGGGCGACCTTCCAGCCGAGCTCGGGCAGCCGCCGCAGCAGCAGGTCGCGCGCGGCCGCGTAGCCCTCCACCAGCCGGTCCGCCTCGGCGTACACCTCCGGGGTCAGGGCCGCGAGCGCCGCGTGCTGCGCCAGGGCGGGCGGGCACAGCGCGAGGTTCCCCGCCAGCGCGTCGACCGTCGGGACGAGCTCCGGCGGCAGCACGAGCCACCCCAGGCGCCAGCCCGTCATGGCCCAGTACTTCGAGAAGCTCGACACGACGACCGCGCCCGCGTCGACGTGGCGCGCCGCCGTCGCCTGGCGCCCGGCCCACGGGCCGTACGTGAGGCCGTGATAGATCTCGTCGCTCACCAGCCGGACGCCATGCTCCGCGCACCAGCGCGCCATCGCGTCGAGCTCCGCGGCGTCGACCATCGTGCCCGTCGGGTTCGCCGGGCTCGCCAGGACCACGCCATCGAGCTTTGCACCGTCGCACGCGGCCCTGAGCTGCGACGTTGTCAGCTGGAAGCGGCTCTCCGGGCCGCACGGCAGCTCGACCACCTCCACCCCGAGGGAGCGAAGGATGTTCCGGTACGCCGGGTAGCCCGGGCGAGCGAGCGCCACGCGGTCACCCGCCTCGAACGCCGCAAGGAACGCGAGCAGGAACCCGCCCGACGACCCCGTGGTGAGGGCGACGCGCGACGGGTCGAGGTCCACGCCGTACCAGCGGCCGTAGTGCTCCGCGAGCGCGCGGCGCAGCGCCGGGATGCCGAGCGCCTCGGTGTACCCGAGGTCGCCCTCCGCGAGGAGCGCGGCCGCCCGCGCGCGCACGGCGGCGGGCGCCCCTGAGCCCGGCTGGCCCGCGCACAGGCTGATGACCGGCTCACCCGCCGCGCGCCGCGCGTTGGCGGCGGCGAGCACCTCCATGACCGCGAACGGCGGCACCTGCGAGCGGCGGCTGATCCTCACCCGGACATCCTTCTCCCCCGCCGAAGACAGGCCATTTACAGCACAGAAGCTCCGCTGTCAGCCGAGGAAATTCGATGGCTGAGGCAGGACGAGAGCCGTGCGTGAAGCCACAAAAGCGAGAACGCGGCCGGTGAGGGCCGCGCTCTCTGGGTTGCTCGCTGCGACGGCGCGTCCGCTCAGGCGATGAGCGGGGCGATGAGGAGCGACACGACGCCCATCACCTTGATGAGGATCGAGATGCCGGGGCCCGACGTGTCCTTGAAGGGATCGCCGACGGTGTCGCCGACGACGGCGGCCTTGTGGGCGTCGGAGCCCTTCGCGTGGCCGTCGAGGCCGCCCTTCTCGATGTGCTTCTTGGCGTTGTCCCAGGCGCCGCCGCCGTTCGCCATCATCAGCGAGAGCACCGCGCCGACGACGAGCGCGCCGGCCAGCGTGCCCGCGAGGACCTCGGGGCCGGCCACGAAGCCGACGACGACCGGCGCGAGCACCGCGATGGCGCCGGGCGCGATCATCTCGCGGATGGCGGCCGACGTGGCGATGTCGACGATGACCTTCGGCTGCGGCTCGACGCCCGGCTTGCCCTCGAGCAGGCCGGGGATCTCGCGGAACTGACGGCGGATCTCCTCGACGATCGAGCCGGCCGCGCGGCCGACGGCGGTCATCGTGAGCGCGCCGACGAGGCACGGGAGGAGGGCGCCGAAGAGCAGTCCCATGAGGACCTTGGCGTCTGTCAGATACAGCACGAGCTCCGGGAGGCCCTTCGCGCGGCGGACCGCGTCGACCTCCATGTTGAAGGCGGCGAACAGCGCGACGACGGTGAGCACCGCCGAGCCGATCGCGAAGCCCTTGCCGACGGCCGCGGTGGTGTTGCCGACCGCGTCGAGCTCGTCGGTGATCGCGCGGACCTCCTTGCCGAGGCCGGCCATCTCGGAGATGCCGCCGCCGTTGTCGGCGATCGGGCCGTACGCGTCGACGGTCATGACGATCGCGGTGCCAGCGAGCATGCCGACCGCGGCGAGCGCGATGCCGTAGAGGCCGAGGTAGTGGTTCGAGATCCAGCCCACGGCGACGAGGGTCATGAGGGGGATCGCGACGCTCTCGAGGCCGACCGCGATGCCGCGGATGACGTTGGTGCCGGGGCCGGTGAGCGAGCTCTGGGCCACCTTGTGGATGGGGCCCATCGACGTGTAGTAGTCGGTCACGAGGCCGACGATGGCGCCGCCCGCGGCGCCGGCCGCGAGGGTGATGACGGCGCCGAAGCTGAAGCCGAGCCCGGGGAGGATGCCGGCCGCCGCGAGCACGACGAGGAACGGCGGGACGATGAGCGCGAGGCGCAGCACCCGGGCCGGCGGCAGGTTCTTGAGCGCGCGCGTGATGAAGATGCCGACGACCGAGACCGCGAGGCCGATCGTCGCGAGCAGCAGCGGCAGCGACACGGCCATCGCGCGGAGCTCCTGCTCGCTCACCGACGGCGCGAGCTGCTGCAGCTTGGCGATCGGCAGCGTGAGGCCGAGCGCGATCGCGGCGACGACCGCGGCCACGTAGCTCTCGTAGATGTCGGCGCCCATGCCCGCGATGTCGCCGACGTTGTCCCCGACGTTATCGGCGATGACGCCCGGGTTGCGGGGGTCGTCCTCGGGGATGTTCGCCTCGACCTTGCCGACGATATCGGCGCCGACGTCGGCGGCCTTCGTGTAGATGCCGCCGCCGATGCGGGCGAAGAGCGCGATCGAGCTCGCGCCGACGGCGAACGAGTGGACGATCGTCGCGAGGTGCTCGTCGTTGCGGAACAGGGCATAGATGCCGCCCAGGCCGATGAGGCCGAGCCCCGCGACGCAGAGGCCCATGACGGCGCCGCCGTCGAGCGCGGTGACGAGCGCGGTGGGCTTGCCGTGCGCGCGCGCGGCCTCGGCCGTGCGAACGTTGGCGTACGTCGCGGCCTTCATGCCGAAGAAGCCGGCGATGAGCGACAGGAACGCGCCGGCGGCGAAGGCGACCGCGGACAGGAGCCCGAGCGTCGCGGCCAGGAGCGCAAAGACGGCGGCGGCGTAGACGGCGAGCACCTTGTACTCGCGCGCGAGGAAGGCCATCGCCCCCTCGCGGACGTAGCGCGCGATGCGCGCCATCGTCTCGTTGCCTTCAGGGGCCTTCTTGACACGCACGTAGAAGGTGCGTGCGACCATGAGCGCGACGGCGCCCGTTACGAGCGACTGGTACGACAATGCATCCACGGGTGATGGTCCTCTCGCCCGCCCCCGGCCGGAGCGAGCGCCGGCTCACTCGTCCGTCCACGACGGCGGATCAAGTGGGAAATTGCGTTGCCTCGGTTCCAGGCGGCCGCCCAGGGCGAAATCTGGAACTGGCGCCCTGGGACGTGGCGTCCGCAACGTCGGTCGTGCTGGTTCCCGCGCGAGCCGACAGCAACCGTGGCATCGGAATGTTACAGGCAAGGACGGCGCACCCGACGCGACGCGAGCGCGTCGACGATCCACCCACGGGGGGCGATCCAGCGGCGCGTCCGGCGACGGCCGGCGCTACCCGAGCAGCGCGAGCGTTCGCGGATCGGGCTCGCCGCCGCAGTACTTGTCGAGCGCCGCGAGGAACGCCCCCTCGCCGGGGGCCGCGCGGGAGAACAGGGTCATCGACGAGCAAAACTTCATGTCATCGGGGCTATCGAAGATGTCATAGAGCGAGCGCCCCTCGATCTGGTTCACGAGGCGAGTGCACTCCAGCAGTCTCGGACCGAGCGTCGGGTGCTGCAGATACGCGTCGGCTTCGCCCTTCGAAGCGATGCCGAACCTCTGAGCCATGGCGCTGTGGCCCAGGCCCTTCAGCTGCGGAAAAATGAACCACATCCAGTGGCTGGTCTTCTCTCCTCGGCGCAATTCGGCCAGGACGCTGTCATAGACCGGAGCCTGCGCGTCCACGAATCGTTGCAGGTTGTACGGATCGGGCATGGGCGCTCCTCGACCCGAGAGTAGCATTCGCTCGGGCCGCTCGACACCGGTGTTCCACTCCTGTTGCCACCATCCCGCATGGCTGTGCCGCGCGGGCGAATTCTCCGTTGGATGGTCCTCGCGGATGGAGCTCTACTGGGCGTGAGGAGCATGCGAGCATCCCGACAGCGCTCGCACATCGGGACGACGACGTTCGTCACCATGAGGCGACCCGCGGTCCCCCTGCGTTCAGCACCCGACAAGGAAGCCCGCCCATGGCGAAGAACCTGACCCGAAGATTGTTCCTCCGAGGCCTGGGTGGAGCTGTCGTCGCTGCGCCGTTCTTGAGCTCCATCGTAGGGCGCACCGCGAAGGCGCAGCCGGCGGGCGCCGGGGCGCCGAAGCGGCTGATCGTCCTCTTCACGCACTATGGCTGCCTGACGAACCGGTGGTTCCCGGAGAAGGCCCATGGGCCGCTGACCGCCGCCGATTACGAGGCGACGACGCTCAAGCATCTCGCCCCCTTCGCGGCCAAGCTCCTGGTGCCCCGTGGCATCCGGGCGATGAACGAGTGGAGCTTCGGGCGAACCCACGGCCAGGACGAAGATCCCCACGGCCAGGTCATGGGATCGTATTTCACCTGTCACCCGGTGACGCCCCAGAGCCCCAGGTTCGACGCCAAACCAACCGGTCGATCGCTCGACCACATCTGCGCGGATCAAGTCAACCCCGGCGGCGCGGCTCCCCTCGTGATGCAGATCGGCGGGGTGAGATCAGACGCCAAATCGAATTTCTCGTACTCCGCGCCCCAGCAGATGTTTCCGGGCATCGGGTCTCCGGCGGCGATCTTCAACAACCTGACGAACCTCTTCGATCGCGGGTCCATGTCGCCGGACACGTACAAGGTGGCCCGCGGCAAGAGCGTCATCGACGTCGTGCGAGACGACCTGGCGACCCTCCAGCGGTTCGACATGAGCCAGTCGGACAGACGAAAGCTCTCCGATTGGATGGATCTCCTCCACGAGACGTCGGGCACGGTCACGGCCCAATGCAGCGAAGCCACCGCGACGGCGCTCGGCTTGACGAGCCAATCCGTGCAGGCGTCGCAAGATGGCGCCGCCCGCGACCTGTCGAAGGTGACGAACGTCATGATGGATCTCGCCGTCCTCTCGGCCCTCTGCGACCAGAACCGCGTCATCTTCATGAAGTTCCCCGGGACCACGGTCTTCACGTGGGACGGCATCGATCACACGATAGAATCCCATGGCATCTCCCACCGGATCGGCAACGCCAGCATGGGCGGGACGTGCGTCCCTGGGGTGCTCGAGATGATCCATGAGATCGACGACTGGTATGCGAAGAAGTTCGCTTACCTCGTCGGTCGGCTCGACAGCCTGGAAGAGGGCGACGTGAAGCTCCTCGACAACACCGCGACCGTCTGGTTCCAGGAATGTTCGGACGGCAACAGCCACAACCTCAACAACCTTCCGATCCTCCAGGCGGGGAGCTGCGGAGGCTACTTCAAGGTGGGTCAGGCCGTGAACGTCGAAGGCGCCAAGGCGGACCTGACCCGCGGCAACAGCGAGGGAGCTTGCGGCCCCGGTCAGACGGAGCTCGCCTTCAACGAAGTGGATTCCACCGGGACCCCGCCGGACATCGCCACGCAGCCGATCAACAAGTACTTCTGCGGCTTGATGAACGCCATCGGGGTGAAGGCCGGTCCGGACGGCTTCCCGGCGGTGGGTGGCACGCACGAGGTGACCCACTTCGGCAAGTACGACGACACCACGCTCTTCGCCGACGCGGACAATCCAGCGGTCATCAAGGACCCGGGGGAATTCAAGGCGCTTCGCGCGAACAGCTGAGCGTCGCGCGCGGGTTACAGGCCCGTGTGCGTCCCCGTGATCCAGACGGTCGCGTGGGAGCCGTCGGGCTGCGTCGCCCAGGTGCGGACACGGTACTTGCTCGTGGCGACCTGCTGCGCGGTCCCGTAGTTCTCGTGGTAGTAGACGAACGTCGGCGTCGAGCAGTGCCCGCGGCCGGTCAGCGGGTTGTCCCAGAGCCACGTGCCCGCTTGCTCCTTGTACGTGAGCTGCACGAACTGGCTCGTGGCCGCGTCCCAGCGCTGCACGCGCGTGGCCATCTTGGTGTTCGCGCAGTCGCTCATCGCCTGCGACGCGTCGCTCCACGAGGTGGAGGAGGCCCCCCAGAAGGTAGGCTGTACGTCGAAGCGGTATGTCTCCGGGGTCTGGTGCTGGTAATAGCCGGGCACGGGGAAATCCACGATCGTCGTCGCTCGATCCTGCCCGATGTCCGGACAGATGCCGTCGATCCACTGGTAGGCGCGGACGTAGGTCTCGCTTGCTCCGACCGCGGTGAGCTGCGGGCTGGTGAAGTTCGGGTCGGTCCCCATCGCGCAGGGGTCAGGGTTTCCTCCGAGCTCTTCGGCGCTCTCCGCCGTGTCTTCCTCGTCGAAGCTGCCGGCGTCCGCCGCCACGCAGCCCGTGACCATCGAGAAGGTGATGAGACCGAGACCGAGATGATACGCAGCCATCTTCATGGTGTGACTCCCCTTGGTATGACGGCCACTCAGGCCGTGCCCGCGCCCGCCCCCGCACCAAACCAGAGAGCAGGGAGCGTGCCTGCGACGATCCCCTGAGCGCTCCTGTGCCCTCAATGATCTCGCAGCGCAGGATCGCGATGCAGGTCGTGGGGCAGACCGCCGCTCGACCCGGCGATGGAGGCGGCAGCCTCCTCCATACGGCAGGGCGATGGAGGCTCGCGCCTCCACCTCGACCCGCGAGCTGCTTGAGGCCCGCGAGCTGAAGCCGCCCGCCAGAGCTCGCGACGCGGCCTTCGTGGGGTCCACCTGGCGCGCAAATTTCGAGCGCGAAGCGAGGAAGCGTGGCCCGCGGGCTGGCCGCTTGCGCAGACGCCAGACGTGAAGATGCTCACTCCTTGAATCGGGGCCAGCGCTCGACGATCGATCGTGCATGCGGAGCACGGAGCACCTGGGTATCCTTTGTGTCATGGCGCTTGAACGGAGGGCGGCGCGGCTCGTGGCAGTGGGCGCCACGATGCTCGCCATGGGCTGCAGCGGGAAGTGGACGACGCAGGAGAGCGACGCAGAAATAGAAGGCGGCGCGGGAGGGAGCGCCGGCACGGCGCAGGGCGGCGATCCGGGGAGCGCCGCGGCCTGCGCGGCGGGGGAGGCGCGCTGCAACGCGAGCGGCCTGCGCGAGACGTGCACGAGCGACGGCGGCTGGCGCGTCTCCGATTTCGTGTGCGCGCGAAACGTCGCGGTCGACGATGACGTCGGCAGCTATTGTGTGACGAAGACCGACGGCAGCTATCGTTGCTGGGGCGACGATCCGGGCGGCGCGCTGCCCGCCGAGCGCTACCGGCGTGTCCAGCTCACGCGACAGGGGCTGATCGGGCTCACCGAGGACGGTCGGCTGCTCGCCGCCGAGACGCTCCTGCCAGACGGGCTGCCAGCTGTCGCCTCCTTTCGGGCGACGAACATGTGGGGCGAACAGGGCGTGTGCCCGCTGTTCGTGGACGGGTCGTTCGCGGTGCTGCTGGATCGCCTGCAAGAGAACCTCCCGGAGCACCCGGACAAGGTGGTGGAGTTCGAGGGCCCATTCACGCAAGCGCTCTGCGCCTGGGAGGGGCTCGTCGCCGGCGTGCGCCCGGATGGCAGCCTGTGGCAGTTCCATGGCATGGAGACGATCCCCGGTGAGTTCACCCAGGTGGCGTTCAGCAACCGCATCGTCTGCGGGCTCACGAAGGCGGGCGGCATCCAGTGCTTCGAGCCGACCATCTCTTGCGGCAACACCCCCAGCACGCACTGCGCCGGGCCCGAGTATCCCGAGTTTTCGGGCGGGCCGTACCGTTCCATCACCGCCACGGCCGGAGCGGTGTGCGCGATCGACGCCGAGGGGGCTCTCACGTGCAGGCGCTACGACGGCGCCGAGATGCCGATCGACGCCGGGCGCTTCACGTTCATCGAAGGCGGGTACGACCTCCTTTGCGGCGTGCGCACCGACGGCTCGGGCGCCTGCTTCCGCCACGGCGGCTGGAACCTTGGTGAGGTCGGTCCGTTCGTGCCCGTCGAGCCGGCGCTCGATCCCGGCTGGTGAGCGCCGGGGCCGCGATCGTCGCAGCGAGGCGCAGGCGCGGCGGCGGCGTCACGACGTGAGCGCCGCCGCGCTCGGCGAGCGCGGCCGTGGCCCTTCGCCGCGCGCGGACCGCGTCGGGCGGATTCTTAGCCACCTACGTCTGCAACCGCTCAGCGCCCGTGGCGCCTCTCCCTGGACCGGCGCGCGTTCAGGTCGACGGCGGACTCGCAATGCCAGGCAACCATGGAGTTGAAATGATCGAGATGATGGCAACATCGATCCCTACACGGGAGACCATGGCCCGCGCGCCCCATGGCTCGCAGGTCGCCATGGTCGAGCAGAGAGCGCGCATTTCGAGGCGCGCTGGAGGAGCTCATGCCTCACGTCTCGACGATCCTCATGAACAGCAGGATGCATGCCGCCATGGTGATGACATCCGCCATGGTCGGTTGCGCCGCGCCCCCTGAAAGCAACCAGGGGAGCCCCGAGCCCGACGGCGCAGCGGCGTCCGCGAGCGCGCTCCGGACGAATGACAGGCACCCACGGCGCGGTCACGGCCACGGCCACGGTCACGGCGCAGCGAGCTGCAATGATCACAACCCATGCACCCTGGACGCACGCGTCAGGTGGGCATGCGTCCATGCGCCCGCGCCGTATGGACCGCCGCCGTCGCGGGGGCGAAATCGCTGCGGCGAGGGCGAGGTGTGCGACGGACACGGCGCCTGCGTGGAGCCGGGCGCGCCGCTCTGGAGCGTGAGCTTTCCCGGCGAAGCGTCGTTCGCGAGCATCAACGCCGACGGGGCCAGCAATGTCCTCCTCACTGGCCAGCTCAGCGGTACGGCCGATCTCGGCGGAGGCCCGCTCACGAGCGCGGGGCAGCGCGACGTGCTGATCGCGAAGCTCGATCCGGACGGCGGGCTCGCCTGGGCGAGGCGCTACGGCGGCCCTGGGGACGAGTTCGGCGCGAAGATCGCCGCGCTCTCCGACGGGAGCCTGGTGAACGCGGGAGGCTATGTCGACTCGCTGGATGTCGGCGCCGGGCCGATCCCCAGCGCCGGGCTGAGCGACATCTACGTCATGAGGACGGACCCGGCAGGGGACCCCGCGTGGGTCCGCCATTTCGGCGATCCGGCCTATCAAGACGTCTATGGCCTGTCGGTCGACGGCGAGGACAACGTGGTCGTCCTCGGCTCGTTCGAGGGGACTGTCGACTTCGGCGCGGGGCCGGTGAGCAGCGCGGGCGCGCAGGACATCTTCCTGTTCAAGCTGGACCCGGCGGGCAACACCCTCTGGAGCAAGGGCGTCGGGAGCGACTCCAGCGACGGGTCGGTCGCCCTCACGACGGACCCGATGGGCAACGTGCTCTTCGGAGGATCCGTGGGCCCCGGCGCGGATCTGGGCGGCGGGCCGCTCCCGGACCCTCGACTCTTCGTCGCGAAGCTGGATCCCGCGGGCAACCACCTCTGGAGCAGGACGTTCGGAGACACGTCCGGCTTCATCCAGGACGTCGAGGCGGACCCGGCGGGCAACGTGGTCGTGGCCGGGCAGACGGGCACCACCATCGACCTCGGCACGGGGCCGATCATCAACGAGGGCTACCAGGCCGCGTTCCTCGCGAAGCTCGACGCGGCCGGGAACACCGTCTGGAGCAGGGGCTTCAGCGCGCCGGAGAGCCTTGTCGTCATCACCTCGATCGACGTCGACAGCCAGGCGAACGTGGTCGCCTCCGGGGTGCTCGTCGCCGACGTCTCGGCGACGCTCGATTTCGATGGGATCCCCTTCCCGTCAGGGCACAACCCGTCGAGCTACAGCGCGCGCACCTTCCTGGTGAAGTTCGACGCCGGCGGGCACGTGCTGTGGGTCGAGGGGTTCGACACGGAGCGACCCTTCAGCATCGTCGTCGATCCGCTCGATCGCGTGCTGGCCACAGCGACGTTCACGGGCACCCTCGACCTCGGCTCTGGCCCGCTGACAGGGGACGAGGACGTCTTCGTCGCGGCGTTCGGCCCCTGACCCACGGCGACCACGAGGGCGAGCCACGCGGGCGCGCCCTCGCGGTCACAGCCGGGCCACGGAGGATCAAGGAGCGTGGTAGGACGCGACTTGCCCCTGGTAGCGGTAGTCGCCGGCGTTGGACCAGAACACGCCCTGCCCCTCCGGGGCGATGACACGCCAGGGGACGGGCTGTTCGAACGCCAGCAGGACGGTCCTGTTGCTCTCGAGATCGTGCGCGTTGACGCTGCGGTTCCCGCGCGTGTCCGTGGAGAACAGCGTCGAGCCCCGGAGGGCCAGCCCCGCCATCGAGTCCCCCCTGTGGATCAAGGTCTTCTGTCCTCCGGCGATGGGCGCCTTGAACACGCCGCCGTCGCCGGCGTTGGCCCAGTAGACGAACTCCGCGTCCACCGCGATCCCGGCCGGCTCGGCCTCGTTGTCGGCGATGACGGTCATCCCCCCGCCCGCCTTCGCCACCTTGTAGACCTTGTTGGTCGCCGCGCCGCCGGTCCAGTAGAGGTTCTCCGCGTCCTGCGCGAGGTACGCGGGCCTCCCGGCGCCGGACGCGAGGACGGCCGGCTCGCCGCCGTCGAGCGGCATCGTGAAGAGGTTCTCTCCATCGCCGTCGCCGAAGTAGATGGCCGACGCGTCGCCGATGACGCTCACGACATAGCCGATCTGGGCCAGCGTCTCCACCTCCAGGGTCGCCTTGTCGACGCGCCGGAGCGCCGAGGGGATCACCGGGTCATCATCGCCGCCGCTCGCCCAGTACACGTGGGAGTCGTTGACCCACAGCGCCTTGGGATCGGGATCGGCGGGGATCATCGCCTCTGCCTCGGCGGTGCCCAGCCTCACCCGGTAGATGAATCCGTCGTTGTTGTCCCCGGTCGCGACGTCCTCGGTGCCGCCGCTCGCGAAGTAGAGGAAGGACTCGTCGGCGGCCAGCGCGCTCGGGTAGCGGTGCAGGCTCGCCATCGGGGTCGCCAGGATCATGCCTGGATAGATCCTCGAGAGGCGGTCGGTCTCCGTGACGACGCTGTCCCTCGAGACGTCGTGCCGCGCGAGCGGCGCGAAATCGTCCGAGCCCTCCTGCGCGGTGAAGCCATAGGCGCCGAGGACCGCGCTTTCGCCCAGCTCCGCCCTGAGCTCGACGGTGATCGGCAGCGTGAGCGTGATCGGCCTCTCGAACGTCAGGCCCTCCGGGCCGAGGACGTACATGGGCCCCACCGCGCCCTCGGGGGCCTCGTCGATGCGCTGGATGGTGATCACCGTGTTCTCGTTCACCGCGCCCGGCGGCACCTCGATGGTGAAGCCGTCGTCCGCTGTGAAGGTCCCGCCCTGCGCGTCGACGGAGAACTGCTCGCCGGCCCCTGGCTGCGCGCCGGTCCCTGACGTGGCGCCGCCGCCGGTATCGCCGCCGCTCGCATCGCCGCTGCCGGTGGTGCCGCTGCCCGTATCGCCGCCGCCCGTGGCCCGATTGCCCTTGTCCGTCCCTCCGCACGACGCGCTGCTCAGCGCGGCAGCCGCGCACGCCAACACCACGAATAAGGTCCTTGTCATCGTTTCGCTCCTCCGCGGGCGGTCGTCGCCGCCATGTCATGGAAGGCCATGGTTCTGCCGAGCTCGCCACGGGGGCGGCTGCGACATCACCCTTGATCAGACAACAGCGTAGCGCCCGATGGGGCGGTGGCGAGCTGAGCCAGAGCAGGTGAGAGACATACAGTCTTTACCTGTCAGGGTTATCCCAGGCGTCCACTTGCCATAACCCTTACGCATCGTGGTTGTCCCAGGGGTCCACTCGCTACAGTCCTTACCTGTCAGGGTTGTCCCAGGTGCACGGCTCGACCGCGCGTCGCCGGCGGCTCATGACTCGTGGCGGCGGGGCGACGGCGCCGCGCGGGCGTGCAGACCACGCTCGGCGATGGCGGGTATCGCGCTGGCGAGCGAGGGGCGCGAGGGCACCGTCGGCGCCCGGAGAGCGGCAGCCCAGCATGCGCCGAGGGGCGGGGCCTCGCGGGCTTCGCGACGACGAGCGCCTCCTCCGGCGTGCAGCGCATGGCCGAGGGGTGGCCCATCGTCGGCCGGAGCGGGTGGCCGGCTCGCCAGCGTCGGGGCTCCCAGCGGGGCGCCCGCCCGCACTGTGCGGGCGGATTGAGTTCGTGAACAGTCTGCGTATCCTGGCCTCGCTGCACCGAAGCCACCCGCAGTCCTTGGAGTCGTCGCGCGAGCGCGACGGGAGCCAGCATGCCGATCGGGCAAACGAAAGGGAGTATCGTACCGCTGCGCCGCGACGCAGCGCCGCGCGTTCGCGGCGTGCAGGCCGCCGCGGTGCTCGCGGCGCTGCTCGGGCTCGCCGCGCCGGCGGCCGCGCAGGCGCAGGCCGCGCCGCCGAAACCGGCGCGCGGCGACGCGGCGAGGCCCGCCGCGCCAGGCACGACGCCCGCGGCAGCGGGGGCCCCGATCGCTCCAGCGCCCGCCCATGTCGCTCCAGCGCCCGCCCCTGTCGCTTCGGCGCCCGCCCCTGTCGCTCCGGCGCCCGCCCCGATCGCTCCGGCGCCCGCCCCGATCGCTCCGGCGGGCGGCGCGCTGGTGCCCATCCCGCAGGGTTACTACCTGCCGGCGCCGCCGCTCCCGCCGTGGGCCAACCCACGGACCATCGAGTACGAAGAGGGGGACCCGATCCCGCGCGGCTACGCGCTCCGGACCAGGGCGGACCGCAAGCTCGCCACGGCGGGGCTGCTCACGTTCGGCATCCCGTACGCGCTCACGTTCACGGTCGCAGGCATCGCGTCGTTCGACGACGACGATTTCGACGAGTTCGGGCCGCTGCTCATCCCGTTCGCCGGCCCGATGATCGCGATCGGGACCCTGGAAGCGGAGGGCGCGGGCATCTTCTGGCTCACGATGGACGCCGTGACCCAGGTGGGCGGGCTCATCCTGTACGCCGCCGGTCTCGCGAACGAGGACGTCTACCTCGAGCGCCAGTTCACGGTGAGCTCACGCGACCCTGGGCTCGCGGCGTCCCGCTGGCCTGAGGTCTCGATCGGCGGGTCCTCCGCTAGCCTCCGATGGAGATTCTGAGCTGGTGCCCCTGCGCCGACAGCCCTCACCCCGAAGGGAGACGCACGTGACCGCGATCCGCACCGCCCTCTCGATGGCCGCGCTGTTTGGCCCGCTCGCGCTCGCAGCGCCGGCCACGGCGGAGAGCGACGCCCCCCCGTCCGCGCAGAGCGCGGCGCCGTCTGGCTACGCGCCGTCCCCTGCCGGCGCGCCACCCGGCTATGCGCCACCCGGCTACGCGCCGCCCGGCTATGCGCCGCCCGGCTACGCGCTGCCGCCTGGATACGCGGCGCCGCCTGACCACGTGCCGCCCGGCTACGTGCCGTATGCGCCGTCCGTCATCCTCGGCATGCCGCGAACGTTGACCTTCACGGAAGGCGGGATCCGGCCGGCGGGCTATCGCGTCGAGACGCAGATGAACCGCCGGCTGGTGGTCGCGGGGTCGATCGTCCTCGCCAGCGCGTGGGCGCTCTCGGCGCTGACGGCAGGGAGCATCCTCAGCGAGGGAGGCAGCGACGCCGTCAGCTACTCGCCGATGCTCGTGCCCGTGGGCGGCCCGTTCATCACGCTCGGCACGGGCGAGGAGGTCGATGTCGACCGCGACGACGGCCGGCTCGCCGCCGCCCTCCTCCTCTTCGACGGGGCCACGCAGGTAACCGGCTTCGTGCTGCTCGTCGCGGGCCTCGTCGGCAACCAGCGGGTCTGGGTGCGCGACGACATCCCGCGCAAGGTGTCGGTCCAGGCCCCCGAGCTCACCGTCGGCCCGACGGGCGCGACCCTGCGCATGAGCTTCTGAGGATCGCGCTCGCGTGAGCTAGCGAAACGGGCGCTCTGCTGTTCCCCAGCCGCGCTCGTCGCGACAGATTGCCCCCCTGCCCCACCATTGGTCCCCAACGTGGGCGTGAACGTGGTCGTGGTCGTCAACGGCTCGTTCGTGAACGTGAACGTCCCCCGGAAGTGCCTCTCTCATCTCCCACGATTCACCTCGCTCAGCGCCATCTTCGTGGGCAATTTCGACGCAATCCGGAACTCGGTTGCGCAAAATCGAACGGAGAAGGCGACAATCGTCGACCAAGGGCTCGGCAGAACGTTCACGTCCACGGTCGTGTCGTCGACGACCACGACCACGACCACGACCACGACGGTGACCGATGGTGGGGGGCGGGTTTCGTGCTCTGAGCCTTTGATCGCCTGGCGAAGGGAGGGTTTGCCTTGGCCGGCATCATATTCCACGCATCAGACAGCGACTTCTTGGTCATGAGCCTCTTCAGGAGTCCAGTTCCGTGAAACCATCGGACGTTGCAGGCAGCCGGGCCCAGGCGATCACTCGGTGTCGGTTGGCCGATCCCCGAACAGCGACGGCTGCACCGGTGCTCGCAGCTTCCGCCTCGACGAGATCAGGTCGAGCTGACCGGCCGGCTGCCCTACCATGTCACGACATGCCCGACGCCTGCTCCGCGAGGCACACGCCCATGTCCGACATCCCCGCGGGCCTGCTCCGCGAGGCACACGCCCATGTCCGACATCCCCGCGGGCCTGCTCCGCGAGGCACACGCCCATGTCCGACATCCCCGCAGGCCTGCTCGGCCACGCACCTGCCCATGTCCGACATCCCGCCGCCTCATCCACGAGGCCCTCGCCTATGTCGCACCCGCGCGGCGCGGAGCGCGCCTCGCCGGCGTCGCTCCGCGCCGCGCGGGCGCCCCCTCAGCGCGCCAGACGGTACGTCGCGTCGAACGGCGAGCCGCCCTGCGGAACCTCCCGCGCGACGCCGCGCTCCGGGTTCGCCGCGAGATGGCGCAGGATCCAGAAGACCGTCTCGACGTCGTCCGCGCCGGCCGCCTTCGCGACCTCGGCGAGCGACAGCGCGCGGCCCGCGCTCGCGCCGAGCGCCGCGAGCACCTTGGCCTGCAGGTCGAGCACCTCCTGCGCGGCCTTCTTGCCGGCCTCGACGCCGGGCTGGTGGTACGCGTTGATGCCCACGAGCGACGCGTACAGGCCCACCGCGCGCTCGTAGAGCGCGATCAGCATGCCGACGGCGCGCGCGTCGACCGTGTCGATCGTGAGCGTGATCGACTCGCGCCCGCTCTCGGTCAGCGCCTTGCGCGTCCCCTGGAGGAAGCCGTCGAGGTAGTCGCCGGTCGTGACGCCGGGGTCGACCTCGAGCACGCCGCGCGACGGGGCGCGATCCCGCAGCACCTCGATGAACGTGACGAAGAAGTTGTCGAGCCCGTCACGGAGCTGCTGCACGTACGCGTGCTGATCCGTCGAGCCCTTGTTGCCGTACACCGCGATGCCCTGGAAGACCTCCTTGCCCTGCCGATCGAGCCGCTTGCCGAGCGACTCCATCACGAGCTGCTGGAGGTAGCGCGAGAAGAGCTCGAGCCTGTCCTTGTACGGCAAGAGCACCATGTCCTTCCGGCCCGCGCCGCCCGTCGCCGAGTACCAGGCGAGCGCGAGCAGCGCCGCGGGGTTCCGGGGAACCTCCTTCGAGCGCGTGACCTCGTCCGTCTCGCGCGCACCCTGCAGCATCTCGACGATCGACAGCCCCTGGAGCGCCGCGGGCAGCAGGCCGACCGCCGACAGCTCGCTCGTGCGCCCGCCGACCCAGTCCCACATCGGGAAGCGGGCCAGGAAGCCGTGCTTCGTCGCATACCGGTCGAGCTCGCTGCCCTCCCCCGTCACCGCGACCGCGTGCGCGCCGAGCGAGAGGCCGAGCCGACGGTACGCCGCCTCGAGCTCGAGCATCCCGTTGCGCGTCTCCTTCGTCCCGCCCGACTTCGAGATGATCACCGCGAGCGTCGCGCCGAGATCGTCCCCGATGGCGTCCAGCGTGCGATCGATCCCGTCAGGATCCGTGTTGTCGAAGAAATGGATCTGCATCCGATCGGCCGGCGTCCCCAGCGCCGAGGCGACGAACTGAGGCCCGAGCGCCGAGCCGCCGATCCCGACGACGAGCACCCTGCTGAAGCGGGCCGCCCGCTCCGGCCGGACCCGCGCCGCGTGCACGTCCGCGGCGAAGCTCAGGATCCGCGCGTTCGTCTCCTCGATCGCCGCGCGCAGCGCCGCCTCGGGCGCGAGCTCCGGCGCGCGCAGCCAGTAGTGACCGACCCGGCGACCCTCGTCGGGATTCGCGATGCTCCCGCCCTCGAGCGCCGCCATCTCCGCGAGCGCCGCCTGAATTCGCGGTTCCATCGTGGTAAAAAAGTCGCTCCCGAAGCGGATCCGGCTCACGTCCAGCCAGAGGCCGAGGCTGGGCTCGTGGAAGAGGTGGTCCCGGAAGCGATCGAAGGGGAGGACGGCGGGCGCCGGTCCTCGACCCGGGGTTCTGCGGTCTTGATCCATGGCCCCCTTCTACCGCTTCTCCCTACCGTTTCTCCAGGCGGTCGAACCCCTTGCCCGGACGATGTTCCGCCCCACGAGGCGAAGTCATCGGAAAACGACTCTAGCGTGCCGGCCCGACACGCGTTATTTGCACGCCGACCACGATGCAGCTTGATTTCGGAATCAATGCAGGGCTCGTCGAGGAGCTCTATGCCCAGTACCTCGAGAACCCGGAGTCGGTAGACCCCGGCTGGCGCTCGTTCTTCGAGGGAAAGAACGGCGGAGCGACGCCGAGCAGGCTGCCCGCTCCGGCGGCTACGCCGACCATCCCGCACCAGGTGCTGCGGCCCGGGAACGGGCACGGCTACGGGAACGGGAATGGCAAGACGAACACGAACGGCGAGGCCGCGAAGACGCTGGAGGCCGCGTTCGCGCGGACGCTCAGCGAGCACCCGAGCTCGCCCGAGTCCTCGCGCGATCTCAAGGTGCTCGCGGAGGCCGCGATCAAGGCGCGCGTCTACGCCCTCGTGAACGCCTACCGCGTGCGCGGCCACCTCTTCGCGCACGTCGACCCGCTCGGCCTGCCGCCCGCCACGCCGCCCGAGCTCGACCTCACGAACTTCGGGCTCCGGGTCGAGGACCTCGAGCTGCCCTTCCCGACGACCGACCTCGCCGGCGTGCCGCCCGTCCTCACGCTGCGCGAGATCATCCGCCGGCTCGAGGAGACGTACTGCCGCTCGATCGGCGTGGAGTTCACGTTCATCGAGGAGCCCGAGGCGCGCCAGTGGCTCCAGCAGCAGATGGAGTCGACGCGCAACCGGCTCACGCTCGACCGCCAGAAGCAGCTCCGGATCCTCACGAAGCTCTCCGACGCCGAGATCTTCGAGCAGTTCATCCACAAGTCCTACGAGGCGGGGACGAAGCGCTTCTCGCTCGAGGGCGCCGAGAGCCTCATCCCGCTGCTCGACCTCATCATCGAGCGCGCGGGGGCGCACGAGGTCGACGAGATCGTGGTCGGCATGGCGCACCGCGGCCGGCTGAACGTCCTCGCGAACATCATGGACAAGAGCCTGCGCGAGATCTTCGCGGCCTTCGAGGACAAGAACGCGGAGCGCCACCTCGGCAGCGGCGACGTCAAGTACCACCTCGGCTACTCGACCGATCGCACGCTCGAGAACGGGCGCAACGTCCACCTCACGCTCACGTTCAACCCGAGCCACCTCGAGTTCGTGAACCCCGTCGTGCAGGGGCGCGTCCGCGCGAAGCAGGACCGCCGGCTCGCCGACGGCGCCGCCGACGCGCGCCGCCGCGTGATGCCGCTGCTCATCCACGGCGACGCGGCGTTCATCGGGCAGGGCGTCGTCGCCGAGACGCTCAACATGATGAACCTGAAGGGCTACACGACGGCCGGCACGGTCCACGTCATCGTGAACAACCAGGTCGGGTTCACGACCGATCCGATGGAAGGGCGCTCGACCCGCTACGCGTCCGACATCACGCGGATGCTCAAGGTCCCGGTGTTCCACGTGAACGGCGAGGACCCGGAGGCGGTCGCGCACGTCGCGCAGCTCGCGATCGACTACCGCACGCGCTTCGGCTCCGACGTGATCATCGACATGTACTGCTACCGGCGGTACGGCCACAACGAGGGCGACGAGCCGCGCTACACGCAGCCGCGGATGTACGCCGCGATCGACAAGAAGCCCACGGTCCGGCAGGTGTACGTCCGGCGCCTCATGGAGCTCGGGCAGGTCACCGAGGAGAAGGCCGACGAGATCGTCGTGCGGCGCCGCGAGGCGCTCGCCGCCGCGCTCGACGAGGTGAAGCAGAAGGGCTTCGCGCCGGTGCTGTACTCGATGGGCGGCGTGTGGTCGCACTACCGCGGCGGCGCCGACCACGCGACGCCGGAGGTGCCGACGAGCGTGCCGGCCGAGAAGCTCATCGCGCTGTCGGAGAAGCTCCTCGAGCTGCCCGAGGGCTTCAAGGCGCACCCGAAGGTGCTGCCGACGCTCCAGCAGCGGCACGACAAGCTCGTCGCCGGCGAGCCGTTCGACTGGGGCACGGGCGAGATGCTCGCCTACGCGTCGCTGCTCGCCGAGAAGACGCCGGTGCGGCTCTCCGGTCAGGACGTGCAGCGCGGCACCTTCAGCCACCGGCACGCGGTGCTTCGCGACGTCGAGACGAGCGCGCGCTACGCGCCCCTGTCGCGCGTGGCCGAGGGGCCGGCGCGCTTCGAGGCGTTCAACAGCCCGCTCAGCGAGGCGGGCGTGCTCGGCTTCGACTTCGGCTACAGCCTCGACTACCCGGACGGGCTCGTCATCTGGGAGGCGCAGTTCGGCGACTTCCTGAACGGCGCGCAGGTCATCGTCGATCAGTTCCTCACGTCGAGCGAGGACAAGTGGCACCGGCTGAGCGGCATCGTGCTCTTCCTGCCGCACGGCTACGAGGGCCAGGGGCCGGAGCACTCGAGCGCGCGCATCGAGCGCTGCCTGCAGAACAGCGCCGAGGACAACATCCAGGTGTGCAACCTGACGACGCCGGCGCAGCTGTTCCACGTGCTGCGGCGGCAGGTGCACAGGCCGTGGCGCAAGCCGCTCATCATCGCGACGCCGAAGAGCCTGCTGCGCGTCCCGGCGACGTCGAAGGGCCCGCACCGGCCCGTGTCGACGATCAAGGATCTCTCCGAGGGCAAGTTCCACCGCGTGCTGCCCGACACGAGCGGGGTCGATCCGGCGGACGTGAAGCGGGTGCTGCTCTGCTCGGGCAAGGTCTACTACGACCTCGCGCTGGCGCGGGAGACGCGCGGGCTCAAGGACGTGGCGATCCTGCGGCTGGAGCAGCTGTTCCCGCTGAACGAGGAGATCGTGAACGCGCTCGCGCCCTACAAGGACGGCACGCCGCTCGTGTGGGTGCAGGAGGAGCCGCGCAACTACGGCGCCTGGTACTACATCCTCGCGGTGCTCCGGCAGCGCATCGGCGACCGGCTGCCGCTCTCGTGCGTGAGCCGCGCGCCGAGCGCGAGCCCGGCGACCGGCTCGCGCGCGAGCCACCTCCTCGAGCAGAAGATGCTGATGGACGAGGCGTTCGTCGGGGGCACCCGGTGAGCGGCGACGCGGCGAGCCTGCAGGACAGGTACTCGCCGCAGGGCCGCTGCTTCGGCTGCGGGCCGGCGAACGACAGGGGGCTCCGGCTGAAGAGCCGCGTCGAGGGCGACGCGGTGGTCTGCGACTTCACGCCGGAGCCGCACCACGAGGCGTTCCCCGGGATGCTCAACGGCGGCATCATCGGGGCGCTGCTCGACTGCCACTCCAACTGGACCGCGGCTTACCACCTGATGAAGGCGCGGGGGGCCGACGCGCCGCCGTGCACGGTGACGGCGGACTTCCACGTGAAGCTGAAGAAGCCGACGCCGCTCGGCGGCCCGGTGCACCTGCGGGCGCAGGTCGCCGAGGCGGAGGGCGACCGCGTCGTGGTCGAGGCGACCCTGGAGGCGGGCGGGCGGGTCACGGCGACGTGCCGCGGGACGTTCGTGGCGGTGAAGGAAGGGCACCCGGCCTTCCACCGCTGGTAGGCGCGGGCTGACGCGCGGCGCGGGCGGCTGCCGCCGCTCGTCGACACACGCACACGCCGGCTGACGCGCGGCGCGGGCGGCCCGTCCGCGACCGGGAAGGCGTTGCTCGCCGCCTCCGTGGCACACGCGATGCTCGCGCCTCGGCGCGCGGCGTTCCCGGCGTGGCGCGCGGATCGGATCCGCCGTCCTCACGGCGCCGCGCAGCGAGGAGGATCCGCAATGAAGGCAAACACCGGGGTCGCGATCGCCGCGGGAGCGGTCGCCGTGCTCTGCGGGAGCGTCGCCGCTGCGCAGGACTTCGGGGGCGACGTCCCGCCGAGCTACCTGCGCTCTCCGCTGGGGGCGCCTGCCAACGCGCTCGAGCTCGGCCTCAACCTCGGATACGCGCAGGGGTTCGGCGACATCGGGAGCGAGCGGCGCCTGCGCGACGTGGCGGGGCCGGGGGCGGGCGTGGGCGTGAAGCTCGTCTACCGCGCGGTGCCGAAGGTCGGCCTCGGGCTGACGTCGAGATACGAGCAGTACATGGCGCAGGGCGGGGAGCAGGGCGGGGCCGACGTGCGCGGCGTGACGCTGGGCGCGGAGGCGAGCTTTCACCTGGCGCCGTTCGAGCGCGTCGATCCGGTGATCTCGCTGGGTACCGGCTACCGGGCGCTGTGGACCGCGGCGCGGCCGGGGGTGTGGGCCGCGGCGCCGGCGGGGGTGTGGGCCGCGGCGCCGGCGGGGGTGTGGGGCGACACGGTGACCCACGGGATCGAGCTCGGGCGACTCCAGGTGGTGATCGACGTCCGCATGTCCGAGAGCGTCGCGCTGGGGCCCACGATCGGCGGCGGGCTCAACCTGTTCCTCTGGGAGAACACCGCGGGGTCGATCCGCGGCTGGGAGGTCCCGGGCAGGCGCGTGAACAGCTTCGTGTTCGCGGGGCTCGAGGGGCGCTTCGACCTGGGTGGGCAGCGCGTGCGGGAGGTCGTCCAGGTCGCGCGGCGGCCCTAGCGCGGCGGGGGGAAGGGCGTGCCGAGCGGCCCAGCCCGAGGAGGGCCTGCCCCCTTCGTGAAACCGATTCAGGTTCCGCGGTGCCCGGGCTCGGCTACCCTGGGCGGCCGGCGCGGGCCGTCGCGCGCGCCCGCTCACCGATGCAGCTCTTCGTCGCTCTTGCCCTGTTCGAGGGCTGTCCCTCCGACTTCCTGAACAGCCCGGCCGCGCTCCGCGGGGCGCTGGAGGCGGCCGTCGCCGCGGGCTCGTTCACCCTGCTCGAGATGGTGGTCGTTCCGTTCTCTCCGCAGGGCATCACCGCGTGCGCCGTCGTCGGCGAATCGCACGTCGCCCTGCACTCCTGGCCCGAGTCGGGGCGGCTCTTCGTCGACGTCGCCTCGTGCAGCACGCTGGAGAGCGTCCGCCGCGCCGTCGCCGCCATCGGGAGCGCGCTGCCCGAGGGGCGGCTCGCGACCCTCGACGAGCGGATCGTCGACCCCGCCGGCGCGCGGGCGCCCTGACGCCGCGCCGCGCCCCCGTGGAGAGCGCGCGGGCGCCCTGACGCCGCGCCGCGCCCTCGCGGAGAGGGCGCGCGGCCGCGCCGGGCGCGGTGCGGATCAGTGCTGGCCGAGCACGCGGCGGAGCGGCTTGTTGAACGCGAACATCGCGGCGCCGGCGCCGAGGCCGAGGAGGGTGAGCATCAGGAAGAACATGTCCTTCGACCAGCGCTCGTAGAAGATGCCGATGTAGCCGCTCAGCGTGTTGCCGAGGAAGCTCGAGACGAACCACATGCCCATCATCATCGACACGATCCGCACCGGCGAGACCTTGGTCACGAGCGACAGGCCGATGGGCGACAGGTAGAGCTCGCCGATCGTGAGCAGCAGCGTGCAGAAGACCGGCCAGAACAGGCTGCCCTTGCCGTCGCCGACGGCCTGCGCGCCGACGATCATCACGATGAACGACAGCCCGAGGATGGTGCAGCCCAGGGCCATCTTCGAGACGCTCGTCGGCTCGGAGCCCCGCTTCGCCTGCCAGCGCCAGAAGACGTCGAGCAGGGGGGCGAACAGGATGATGCAGAGCGGGTTCACCGACTGGAACCACGTCGACGGGATCTGGAAGCCGAGGACGGTGGGCCACACCGTCTTCTCGTCGGCCCAGCTCTGCATCGTGTTGCCCTGCTGCTCGTAGACCGCCCAGAAGACGACGTTGAGGGCGCAGAGCGCCACGAGCGCGCCGACGCGCTGCCACTCGTCGCCGGAGAGCGGCTGCTTCTGCTCGCCGACGCCCTCCGCCGTCTTCATCAGGTTGTCCTTGGCGAGGTACTTCTGCCCCGCCAGGTAGACGACGAGCCCAAGGCACATCCCGACGCCCGCGGCGGCGAAGCCGTAGTGCCAGCCGTAGACGGCGGCCAGGGTGCCGCACACGAAGTTGCAGATGAAGGCGCCGAGGTTGATGCCCATGTAGAAGATGGTGAAGGCGCCGTCGCGGCGCGGATCACCCTTCGGGTACAGGCTGCCGACCTGGGTCGAGATGTTGGGCTTGAACGCGCCGTTGCCGAGGATGAGCAGGAGCAGCGCGATGAAGAACGAGTTCTCGAACGCCATCACGAAGTGTCCGATGGCCATCAAGACGCCGCCGATCACCACCGTCTTGCGCTGCCCCCACACCTTGTCGGCGAGGATGCCGCCGAAGAACGGCGTGAGGTACACGAGGCCCGTGTAGAGCCCGTAGAGCATCGACGCCTGCTCGCCGGGCGCGCTCGGGAGGAGGCCCTTGATGAACTGCCAGGCGAACACCGTGGTCGGATCACCGGCGACGAGATCGCATGGCTGCGCGTGCTGCCGGCACCCCTGGTAGGCCTCTCGCGCGGTGACGAACAGGTAGTTCGCCATATACAGCTTGAGGAGGCCGCGCATGCCGTAATAGGAAAAGCGCTCCCACATCTCCGCGAAGAAGAGGATCACGAGCCCCGGCGGGTGCTTGAAGCGCCTCTCGAAAGCGGTGACGGGGAGGGCCGGCTCGATTGCTTGCTCGCTCAATGCTGTCTTCTCCACGAGCTGGGACCACGCTGCGTGGTGGTCGGGCGATGCGGGGGATCGTGGGGCGCGCTGCCCCTCGGCACGGGGATGCTAGACGATCCGCGACGACCACGTCACCCCCATGTTGCGCACAGCGTCGAGCCGGGTGAACAGGGTGTCCACGTAGGCGGCCCTTCGGCCACGGCCGGAGGACAGGTGGGCGGGACGCTCCGGTCGGCTCTGCGATAGGCGACGCGGTCGCGGGCCGGCGAGCGGCCGCTGCCGCGGGCGGAGCGAGCGCCGGTGCTGGCGGACCAGCCGCCGCTCCGACGCCGCCCGGCGACGGCGGCCGCCGCGGATGGACCGCGTCAGCCCGAGCCGTCCTCGGTTGTGCCGGGAGCGTCCCCTTCGCCCCGGGCTCCGCCCTGGCCGCGCGAGGGCGCCCTCCCTCTGAAGGCGAGATCCGCAGTCGAGGCTTCCCGTGAGAGGCTGTCGGCCGCAAATGATTCGTGATGCAACATCTCCAAACTCGCTATGTCCCGAGGGACATCGCACGTTCGACGGGTCTCCTGTGGATTCTTCTTCTCCCTGCCTGCGCGGGCGTCGAGCCGTCGCCGCCGGAAGCGTGCGCTCCTGGCGAGGAGCGCTTTCGCGGGCGGTGCGTCCAGCCCGCCGCCCGCTACGAGCCCGAGGAGCGCGTCGACCGGGACAACGTCGTCGCCTTCGGCGCCGAGCTCACCCGGCTCGCGCTGCCGGAGCCGCCGCGCAGCGGCTTCAGGATCATCGCGCCGCCGCGGCTCATGGCGCCCGGCGAGGAGGCGACCTTCTGCGTGTCATGGCCTTTCCCCGCGATCGAGAGCACGACCGTCCACGCGGCGCGCGTCTACGCGACGGCCGGGCTACATCACAGCAACGTGATCGCCAAGCCGGTCAATCCATCGTTCGGGCCGAACCCCTACCCGGGCTGCCATCCTGGCGCCGACGATCCCTTCGGTACGCTGCCGGCGGCCATCCCGGACGTCCTCTTCGCGAGCTCCACGCAGGTCGTCGGCGAGGAGACGCTCGTCTTCCCGGAAGGGATGGGCTTCACCCTCGAACCGTCCCGCGAGATCGCGACGAGCGTCCACCTGCTCAACACGTCGCCCGAGCCCGCGGTCGTCGAGCTCGCCTACGACTTCTTCACCATGCCTCTCTCGGAGCGGACGGAAGAGCTCGCGCCGTTCGTCTTGAGCGTCAACGACTTCCTCGTCCCGCCGCGCGCCACGCAGACCGTCGGCACGACGTGCTCGACGTTCGGCGGGAACATCGTCTCTCTGATGCCGCACACGCACCGTTACGCCGATGCCTTCGACGTCGACGTCGTCCGCGCGGACGGGGGCGAGGCGCGCGTGTACGAGGGCGGGGCGTTCGATCTGGAGAGCGACATCGAGGTCTACCGGCCGGCGCTCACGCTCGGCGAAGGCGACTCCCTCCGGTACGCGTGCAGGTTCCGGAACACGTCGGACCACGATCTCACGTTCGGCTACGGGGACAACGAGATGTGCATGCTGTTCGGGTACATGTACCCGCCCGAGAAGCAGCTGGCGGGGATCTCGCTGCGCGATGGGGAGCCCTGCATCTCGCTCGGCCTCGGCGCGCTCCGGTGAGGCGCTTCGTCGCCGCCTGATCCCCGCGCGGGCGCGGGCCAACGCCCCCGCCTCCTCCAAGCGAACGGCGCCATGCGCAAGAACGTATTCTTGCATACATACTTCACACAAAAAGATTGGACGACAATTGAACAACCATGAACAAACGGTATACCGACGGACGCTCGCCGGGAAGATATGTTGGTCAGGTCACAATCAACGTCGTCCGACAGCGACGTTCAGGAGATTCGACCGTGAAGCAAGAGCTCCTCCGTTCACCGCACGTGATGCTGGGCGCAGCGCTCGTCGTCTCGGCCTTGGGAGGGCTGGGCGCCTGCCAGCAGACAGAGGAAGACGCCGCATCCGGGGCTCCAGAGGCCTCCGGGTCGCCGGGTCGTTGCGTCTATACGAGCCCCTTCAGCCAGGCCGAGGAGTGTCGTGAGTACACAGGCGCGGGCTGGACCGCCGAGGCCGCGGAGGCCGACTGCAAGGCGCTCCAGGGCTCCACCTTCACCGGGGGCGAGAGCTGCGCCTATCCAGAGACGCTCGGCCGATGCGTGCTCGGCGGCGGGACCGACGACGCGTACACCCTCATCTTCCCCGGCAGCGACACGAGCCAGTGCGCCTCGACCCAGCGCGGCTGCGAGATGTTCGGCGGCGGCCGGTTCGAGCCCGACGCCTGCGAGGGCGCGGCCGAGGAGCCCGGCGGCGGCGTGGGCACGGGCGGCGCCGTCTTCCAGTGGCCCGAGCAGGTCTGCGTCGACCCGATGGCCGGCGAGCCGGCAGGGCAGAGCGGCGGGAAGGTCTGCACGTTCGGCGCGATCTCGGGCTGCACCGAGCCGGGCCGCCTGTTCACCGACTACGCGTCGTGCGAGCCGGTCCTCACGCAGCGCCCGTACTGGCCGGCGCCTCCCTCCGATTACAAGACGCCGAGCGACGATCCACGCCTCTCCGATCCGCAATGGCTCGGCGAGCTCGCCTGGGTCACGGAGCAGACCGAGGCGTGCGGGTGCGTGTGCTGTCACTCGGAGAAGGCCGCGCCGGCCGCGGGGCCGTCGAACTGGTACATCGAGGCCGGCCCGGTCTGGACCGACAGCTTCTATCCAACGGGCCTCGCGCTGGCCGCCGGCTGGGTCTCCTCGGCGGCGCTCGGCGCGTATCCGCCGGACCAGAACAACGGCTTCTCCCGTGACGTCAGCGGGCTGCCCTCCACGGACCCGGCGCGCATGGTCGCGTTCTTCGAGGGCGAGCTCCTGCGCCGCGGATTCACGAAGGAGGATTTCGCGGACGAGACCCCGTTTGGCGGGCCGCTCCATGAACAGAGCCTCTACGTGCCAGGCGACTGCGCGGCAGGGGAAGGCGTGGACGCCGCAGGCAAGATCACGTGGAGCGGCGGCGACGCCCGCTACGTTTACGTCCTGTCGGCGAACGCCGAGAACCCGGGCGCTCCGCCCAACCTCGACCTGCCCGAGGGGACGATCTGGCGGCTCGACGTGCCCTCGAGCGCCGAGCCCGTCAAGAGCGGTATCACCTACGGCGAGGTCCCACCGGGCACGAAGCAGGGCTATCCCGCCGAGGGGAGCCCCGAGGAGCTCGTTCCGGGCACGAAATACTACCTGTATGTCTGGGAAGACGTCGCCATCCCGATCACGCGGTGCCTGTTCGAGGCTTCGCCCTGAGAGGGAGCTCCACGGCGGGGCCCCCTCCCTCTGGGTTCAGCCGGCGTCAGTCCGCTGCTTTACCGCCAACGCCGCCCGCACCCGCGTCGCCGCCGCCTGCTCCGGCGCCCGCGTCGCCGCCGCCCCCTCCGGCTCCGCCCGCGCCTCCAGCACCCGGGTCTTCGCCGCCCGCTCCGCCGCCGCCGCACTCCTTGGGATAGGCGCAGTAACCGCCGCAGTCGACCAGGGGAGGAACGCAGAGGCCGCAGTTCTGGGGAAAGCCGCAGTAGCCGCCGCAATCGATCTGGGGAGGCATGCAGAGCTGCGGCTGCTCGCGGTTCCTCTCCAGCTCCACCGGCAGGACCTCGATCTGCTGGGTGAGCCAGGCGTCCAGCTCCTCGTATCGCTGCTCGTCGCCCGAGCGGAGCATGCCCTCGTCCGACAGCTGCTCGTAGAGACCCTTCAGCACCGCGTTCGGGTCCAGCGCCGCGAACTCCTCGATCACCTCCTCGCACGCCGCGATCGTGTCGGCCCAGCAGGCCGGCTCGCTCTGGCACCCGCGCGCCAGCGTGTTCGTGCCGGCCAGGGGCACCACCGGATACCAGCTCTGCCCCAGGCTGATGTCGACCGAGTACGGCAGGTACTGGAACAGACCATCGGCCCGCTCGACCAGCACGACGTTGTTGCTGTTGTGGATCGCGTCGTCGCCGGTGGCGAGCACCCACGACAGGCACTGGAACCGGTGGAACGCCGGCCAGTCGATCCAGCCCTCGAGCGCGGCCTTGAAGCCCTCGCCAGGCGGCGTCTCGGCGATCAGCTCCTCGAGCTCCTTCGCGCGGGTGTTGTCACACTCCTTGAGCTGGCAGTTCTCTGAATCGTCGAAGACGCTCCCGCCGAACGGCACCATGTCGATGGGGAGCGGGATCCCGCCGCCCCCCGGGACCTCGACGGCGAAGTCTCCGGCGAACTCCCATATGTTGGCGCAGCCGCCGCCGAGCTCGCCCTCGAGGCGGGCGCAGAACGCCTTCTTGTAGCGCTCGACCACGATGTAGGGGATGGCCACCTCCGCGCCCCAGACGTTGCTCGACAGCCAGGCGTAGTTGGCGAGGGGGGCCGGATAATCGAGGCGAGCATAGAGATCGAGCGTGAGGCGCTCGCGGAAGATGCTCCCGACCTGGCCGTTGTTGAAGCGCACGTGCTCGAAGCCGCCGAGCCGTTGCTTCTCGACGAACTCGTCGGCGTCGATGTTGAGGTTGGGGATGGTTCGCTTCGTCCAGGGCCGCTGCGTCGACTGGCCGGCGACCCCCACCTGGACCTTGCCGTAGTCGGCCGTCTTGCCCTCGGCGCCGGCCGTCGTCACCCACAGATGATCCGCGAAGGTCGTGTCCTCCCCGGTCGGTGAGTAGATGTCCCCGAATGCGTCCCTCTTGATGGGGCCCCCGATGCCGCCGAGCCCTTCGTTCATGGTCTCGAGCTGCTCTTCCGAGACGGCGAACCAGTAGCGGTTGCCGACAGTGCCGAAGACGTCGAGCGCGAGCTCGGCGACCTCGGTGTCCGCGACAGGCGCCCCCGGGTACGGCTCGGGCGCGCCGCCGGCGCCCCCGGCACCACCGGCGCCCCCGGCGCCGCCCTCCCCGTTCGTGTAATAGTAGTTGTAGATGTTGTCCGGCTTGTCAGCGCACCCCGCCGAGAAGACGGCAGACGGGAGGGCAAGCAGGGCGAACAGCGAGATGGCTCGCGTGCGGGACGACCATGATCGAGCAGAGGAAGACGACGGCAGCTGATTGGACATGAAGCGCAACCTTTCCGCTTCACGCTCATTGCAAATAACGTACCGTTCACGGCGAAATTGTAACGCGTCGGTGTCGGTGCCCTGGAGACAGGTCGGCCCTTGCGGGTCCGGCGAGTTTGTCGAGGAGCTCGTGCCGTCCGTGCCGCGGTGCGTGGACGCGCCGCCGGAGCCCCCTCATGACACGAGGGTCAGAGGCTGGCACACTGCCCGGGAGCTTCGTCCTTGTGTGCCAACGCCGCGACGCGGCGTCGATCCATCGGGGCGAGGATCGCACCCACGCTCCCACCGCGCGCCGTCGATCGCTCCGGGTACCCTGCTCCAGCCGGTCGAGCGCGCGTCACGCGCTCTCCGCCTCACCGCGCCTTCTTCGCCTTCGTCGCGGGCAGCACGCGCGTGCTCGGCCGATACATCCGCGTCGTCGCGTCGTAGCGCCACGTGATCTCCACGGGGCGCGGCGCTTCACCCTCGGCGTCGTGGCGCCACGGCGTACCGCGGATCCCGAAGCGGTCGAAGCGCGTCGAATGGAACTCCTCGACGTCCTTCTCCCAGGGACCGTTGTTCACGGCCCCCTCCAGGAGCTCGGTGTACTCGCCGCTCGGCTTGATGCCGATGACCCGCCAGTCCGCGCTCTCGGCCCAGATGTCCGTCGACGTGTACTGATCGTAGAAGAACATGTGAAGCTCCTTGTTGCGCCTCTCGATGCCCGTCGGCGCACCGGAGGTCTCGATGGTGTCGACGATCTCGCCTTTGCGCAGGATGGCGAGGGCAGGCCGCCGCAGGAAGAGCTCGCCGATCTCGACGTCCCCTATCGTGGATATCGGGCTGTAGAGTCCCTGGCGCATGGGCTCCAGGGCGGTACCGTCCGAGCCCCGCGCATAGCCGATGACCTCGAGCTCGAGCGGATCTCCCGGCTGGTACGACATGGGGGCGCCGCCGATCGGCTCCGGCGCCTGGAACGCCAGGGCGCGGAGGTTTGCGAAGGGCTCGTAGCTCACCGGCTCCGGGATCTCCCGCCAGACCCACTCTTCGTCCGCCGGCGCCGGCGGGCGCGGCGCGTCCGCCGCCCGCGCGAAGAGCCGGATGCTGTCGATGGGCGCCGACGAGGCGCGGGGCAGCGCCGAGGTCGGCAGCGTGGCCTCGATGGTGAACCTCCCCTCGCCGCCCTTCACCGCCGCCTTCGCACCTTCGATCAGGCGTCCCTTCCCGTCCTCGCCGATCCCCGAGAGGCCGCCGCGATCCAGCCGGAAGAACCGCACGAAGCGCGCCTCGTAGCCGGCGGTGAACGCGTCATGCTGGGCCAGCGTTTCATGGCAGGCCTTCTGCACGTCGGCCGGGAGCGGCTCGCCGCCCATGTCGGTCTCGCAGTTGAGCGGCATCACCCCGCCCCCGCGCTGGAAGTAGCCGATGGGCGGCAGCTCCGGCGCGCCGAAGCCGAGGCCCAGCCAGATCCCGTCCTGTGATCCCTCGTCGAGCTCCGCCGCGAGGGTGACGCCCGCGCTGGAGAGCACCAGGGCGACGTGCGAAGGCGCATCCATCGCGCTGGTCGAGGGCGGCGGAGGCGCGCTCTCCCCACGCGCGGGCCGCGGAGGACGTGGCGGCGGCGGCGGGACCAGCGAGCCCCACTCCGCCACGTCGCCGTCGAGCACGAACGCTTCAGGCACGCGCGCCAGGGTCTTCACGCTGACGAGCGGCGAAGGCCCGGGCGCGGCCGCCGGGGGCGCGGCCACGACGGGGGGCTTCGGCAGCGTGGCGATCTCGGCGCGCGCCGTCGCGGGAGGCGGCGCGGGCCGGCAAGCAGCAGCGAAGAAAGGCGCAAGCAGCAGGAGGGCGGGAAGGCGACGGGTTCGCATGGCGGCGCTCATGGTACCGGAGCGAGCGCTTGTCGGCGGATGACAACCGGGCGCGCGCCCAGCGTGCCCGCGGCGAGGACCACCTCGTCCGCGGCCGGATCGACGCCGAAGGCCGCGCCCATCGCGGCGCCCATGCGCTGATAGACCACCTCCCAGCGCACCGCGAGCCCGTCGATGGCGGCCGGGAACACGAGCCGCAGGACGCGCGGCGCCCCCGAGGCGGGAAGGCGCGTATCGCCGGCCGGGACGCGCTCGATGCCTCCTTCGACCGGGCGCACGGAGAACCTCCGCTCGAGGATCACAGGCGCGGCGATGGCCACGATCGCGCCCTCCGCATCGACGGCCGAGGCGCGGACCTCGAGCCGGCGGAACATATCGCCCGTGGGGACGGCGTGCCCCGCCGCGACCACGCGCGCGCTCACCTCGATGGCGTTCGCGCCGCTCCGCGACGCGCTGGCGTCGATCGCGGAGCGCAGCACGGCCGGATCCCCGACCACGGAGAAGCGATGATCGCGGTGCGGTCTCCCGGCGATGCCCTGAACGAGCTGCATGTGGCAATCGCGGCAGGGTCGCTCCGCGAAGCGCCCGGAGCGGTGCTCGGCCACGGTGTCCTGCATGGCGACGCCGGGCGCTCGCGGAAAATCGAACTGATGGCAGCGGGCGCAGCCCTCATCGGTCGAGAGCCGCGCGTCGCCACGGACCGCGTGCGCGCCGCCGCGCGCGTCCCGGCCGCGCGCGGAGACGACCTCGCCGGCCACGAGGTGGCAGGTGACGCACCCGACGCCCACCGCTTGCGCGTCCGCGCCGGGGTGGTGGGCCGGATCGGCCTCGGGCGCATGGCAGCCACGGCAGAAGGGCAGCGGCTCGATCGCGTAGGACCTCTGGAAGACGCGATCCGTGAACGCCTGCCGGTGCAGCGAGGCGCGCCATTCGGCCGCGATGTCCTCGTGGCACGCCTCGCAACGCTGGTTCTCGATGCGCGCGGAGAAGCCCTGCGGTCTCCCCTGCGGCGCCGGTCCCGGCAGCGGCGGCAGCGGATCGCCGCGCACGCCGGCCGCGGGCGCGAACAGCAGCGCGGCGAGCGCCATGACGGCGGCACCCGCGATACGAGGTGTCCTCCGTTCACCGGAGGCCGTCCGACGCCACCTGCCCATGTTCGTTCAGGATAGCACTCCTCAGGACGACGGACGAAGCTTCGAAGCTCGGCGGATGCGACGCCTCGGTGGACCGCCATGGATCGAGAGCGTACGCTCGAGGAATGGCCGGTCCAGTGGCGTCCGTGTTGCTGCCGTCGAAGATGAGCGCGGAGCGAGTCACCGCGCTTCGAAGTGCGATCTCGCGCATCGCCGACGAGGTTCGGGGGGACGACTTCTGGGTTGACCAACGCCCGTTCATTCTGACCGTTGGGCCCGAATATCCCGAGGCGATATCCGAGGTCCTCGAGGCGGGCCTCCCGGAGGTGCTCGGATGGTCGCCAGAAGACGTCGTTTCATTCGCCGCGATGTGCAACGACGACGAAGATCATCGGTTGCTCGCCAGGTTGTGCATCGACCTGGCCGAGGCGGAAGGTGGAGTTATCGACTACGGTGGGCAGCTGGCGATCGGACCACAGCTGGACGGCCTTCAAGACGACAAGCCCGTCAGGATCGAGAATCCAGGTGGCGTCACGGGCGTGCTGTTCGCGACGGCGCGCTCCCACTACGGAGACGCGGCGCTCGCGCGCTCCTGGCTACGGCACGCGAGCTTCCGCATGGTGAAGTAGATGCAACTCGGATCGGTCCAACGACTGGTTAGACCGCTTGATTCAGGTCGTCGCCACCAGCAGCTCCTCTGAATTGTTCGGCGGCCGAAGGCCATCCGTCCTGCCCGCGAAGTAGCGCTCTGCAAGCGCAGCGGCCGATACGTGCTGGACCTCTCCGAAGCCGGCATCTCGGGCCAGCGCCAGCATCTCTGCCGGCGTGAAGAAGCTGATGAACGGCGTGCCGTTGGCTCTGGCCCCCGCTGCCGCTCGCTCGATCCCGGGACGCACCGCCGGATCCGCCAGCTCGATCGGAAGCATGAACGACATGGCGAGCGTGGAGCCCGGGGCGAGCGCCGCGACCTGGCGCAGCGTCGCCGCGATGGCGTCCCTGGTCAGGTACATGCTGACACCGGTCGACGCCACGACCGCTGACCGCCCCGAGTCGAAGCCCGAGGCCGCCAGCCGCTCCCACCACGCGTCGCCTGCCTCGAAGTCGACCGGCACGAACCGCAGGAACGATGGAACGCCGAGGCCGAGGTCGACGAGGCGCTGGCGCTTCCACGCCTGAGGGCTGGGCCGATCGATCTCGAACACGAGCAGGCGGGAGGCAAGCTCCGGCCGACGCTGGGCGAAGGTGTCCAGGCCCGCTCCGAGGATGACATACTGCCCGACGCCACGGGCGGCTTGCTCCGCGACGAGATCTTCGACGAAGCGGGCGCGGGCCAGGATGGAGGCGCGGAAGGGCCGCGTGAACGGGCTCATGTCCGGACGGCCGCGCCAGCCGTCGTCTGGAGCCGCCAGCTTCAACCCGACGTCGTCTTCGAACACGCGCGGCGGCGCATCGGCTTCCACGTGCAGCGCACGCCACAAGGCGACCCGAACCGCCGTGTCGTCTGGCGCCGCGGCTTGTTCATCCTGCATGACGTACTCTCTCCTGGTTTCTGATTGTTGGCGGCCTAACACGATGGAATCAGGCGGAGCTTCTACGTTCGCCCCGCGCCGGTCCCTGCGATCGGCCACAGCTCACGTAGAATTCGGGCTTGTCATCGGGCTACACGGAGGAATCGTGTTCCATCGCCAGCTCCCCTTCGTCGACGACGATGGCGCGCGTCGTCTCATCAGCCGAAGTCAACGTCACAGGACGTTGGGTCCAACGCCCGCAGCGCCCGAAGCACGCCGTCGATCCTCTCGACCATGAAAGCGTCGTTCGCCGCCGCCCACGTCCTCAAAATCTCGAGCTCCGCGACGATGTCCGGGAGATCGTCGGGGACAACCGTGGAGAGCGCCCCGTCGTGGAAGTGCGAGACGTATCGCAGGCCGAGATGAGCGCACGCGGGCAGCCAGCGACGCTTGAAGTAGTCGCTCGTGGCGATGGGCACGACGTCGTAGGCGCCGCTGTCGTGGTGCTTGATGCCCAGCGAGACCGTCATGCTCCTCCTTCGCGCAACGGTACGCAGATCCTCGCCGCCGCGCAACGCCCCGCACTCGGCCCGCCCAACTGCAGGCCAGCCCCGGACGGGCGGAGCCCGACCATCGGCAGCAGCCGTGAGTCCGGCTCAGCCTAGTCCTTCCCGAGCAGCAGATCGATCACCCAGCAGCCGCGGACGTGCCGCCCGTCGGCACGGCAGTGGCCGAGCACGTCGGCGTCCTCGCACCCGGCCTCCAGCAGGGCGTCGGCCAGGATCGGCATCAGCCCGAAAACGCGGCTCTCGTACATCTGCCGGGCCAGTCCGACGGCCGTCGAGGTCCGCCAATCCGGGTCGAATGCCACCGAGCGGAACGGGTTGCCAAAGATGTCACGGAGTACGCCGGCCTGAGCGCGCTCTTCCGCGGCGCTGCTGGCAGCGTAGGAAGTATCCCCAGACGCGGCGCCAGGATTGGCAATGGCAGCCGCTGCCAGATGAGCGTTGGACGAGGCGTAGTACGCCGCCTTCGGAGCCTGTGGCCGAACTACCTGAAAGCTCAGGGCCAGCGCGTCGTGCGTCGGCTGGAGCGAGATACGTTCGGCCCCATGGGACGCCCGCCACCTACCCTCCAGAGAGTCGAGCGCCTGCCGGACCAGAGCCTCGGCTGCCTGAAGTTCCTCCAGCGTGGCCAGGCCATCGGCGTGACGGCTCGCTGTTTCCACTGCCGCTTCTGCGAGCTCATCGGGGAGCAGGGCGCGCACGCGGTAATAACATTCACAGGCGAACAGCCGCATCTTGCGGTCACTCCCCCTGCACGCCGGAAACGTCTTGATGTCCACGACCCGCAGCTCTTTCGGACCGAGTCCGAGCATGAAGCGGAGCATGGGGTTGGTCCGAGTACACACCAGCCATTCCGTCTCGGTCATCTGGCAACCTCCGTCCAGCATCTTCTCCGACGCGACGACGAGCATCCCTCGCACTCCGCGGACCTGACGGGTCGGGGTTCACCCGCGCCGGGCCGAGATAGTCGTCAATGGCTCGGACCGCCGCCGCTTCAGCGATCCAGAACGCAAGATTTGCATGATGTCCCGCCAGCTGGTGAACGTGCTGGGTCGCGAACCGGCCGATCTGCTCTGCGATGAGCTCGGCGCGCGCGATGGAGTATGGCTTCGAGGGCGGTATAAGGGGCAGCCTGGCTCCAGGTGGGCGACGTAGGTCTCGCCGACGGCTGGCCGGCCTGCCGCTGGGTTCGCTGCAACTGCATGTCATCCGGTGGCTTCCCGCGACGCTGGATGCCGTATGGCCGCGAGCGCCGCCGCTGCCGCGAGCTTGTGGTTGGCCTGCCAAGGTGGCCCGATCGATCGGCCCATCGCGTGCAGAAGATCGTTCACGTCGTCGCGGCCGAGCGCCGTTGCAGCGTCGCGAAACACGCGCTCGCGGTCGTACCAGCGCACGGACCAGCCGCGCGCCTCGGCTGCGGCCGCGAGGGCCTCGCGATACATGACGGAGTCGGCGACGGTCTGCGCGCGATTGTCGGCGATCCGCTCCTCGGTCGTCGGCGGGAGCTCGGGCCACACGCGGATCGCGATGCTCGCGATCGGCACGGGCACCGCCGCGGCCAGCGCCTCGAGGCCCTCGCGCGCGCCGCGCGCGGCGGACGCTCGCACGCGCTCGACGAGCGCCACGGCGTCGGCGAGCGAGAGCGCTCGCGCTCCCGGGGTGTTGAGGTAACGGCCCACCGCCCACGACCCTTCGTGGTGATGCGGGTGCGTCGGCAAGCCCTCGGTGAGGTCGATGCGCCGGCGATCGAGGAGCTCGCCGCCGGGCGCGACAGTGACGAGCACCGCCGAGTTGCCGTGCTCGGCGACGCCGACGGTCGCGGTTCGCTGCGTTCGTCCTCTCGCCACGTCTTCCTCCTTCGGGGGCGCGCCCCGGCGGCTACCGCCATTTCAACGAGATAGGAATCGGAATGTGAGGCTGATCCGCGGGCCCGCGGCTTCGATGGCCAGGACCGCATGTTGCCACCCCTCTTGAACGCTGGCGCGCATGATCAGGAGCGAGCCGGGCGCCAGGGCCATGGCGTGCGTCTCGTCCCGGCGAAGGCTCCGGCGGAAGGTGAGGACGCGAGGCGCACCCAGCGACAGGATCGAGGTCGTCGTTCCAGCGACGACGCCGACGCTGGAGTCCGAGTGAAAGCCCATCTTCGCTGTCCCATCGGCATAGAAGTTGGCGAGGCAGTTGTTGATCGGATGCCCCACCACGCCGGCGAGGCGGGCCGCGAGGTCCTGCACGAAGGGCGGCATCTCGCAGTCCGGGTAAGAGATGCCTGAGTAGTTGTACGCCACCCCGCACGAGGCGGTTCGACGTGAATGCATCCGGTCGTCCCACGAGAGATTCCGCTCCGCCATGTCGAACATGGTCGAGGGATCCGCGACGAATCCCTCCAGGTACTGAACGTCCAGGTCTTCCGGCATGAGTCGCTGCGATCGATAGAGTACAGAAGTGGTCCCCGCCCGTCCAACGGCCTTCGGCTCGCGGCGCGCGGCGGTGCGCGGCGGCGCTGCCCAGGGCCGTCTACGGGTGCGGCGGACATCGTAGCGGGGGGCTCAGCGCCGGCGCTCGCACCGCGCCGGGCGGCACGACGCGGCGGGGAGACACCGTGCTCTCGTCGTACAGCGCGCCCTCGAAGCGCGCGGCGTCCACGTACGCGCCTGGTGACCCCTCATGGCGCCGCGTCCGTTCGGCCGTAGTCGAGCTGCCGATCAGTGTAGAGATCCGCTTGGATCAACCGCACGTATTCCGTGGGGAATATTCCTACGATCTGCCCCCGCACATCGGCAGGATAGCCGTACACGACGAACATGTCACCCTCATGGATCTTCTCGGGAATGGACTCAAACGCTTCAAGGGGCATGGGCCATGCTGCCCTGATGGTCCCCTCCCCTCTCGGGGAGAGGAAGTAACGAGCCCGCTGAAGGCCAGAGTCTTCGATCCAGTCAAAGTACCGATGCTCGATGTCGAACCGCAGCACCGTGGCGTCGTTCTCCTTCGACACCTTGTACGATCGCAAGACGCCCGCCCAGGCAACCAGTGTCTTGCCGTATCGGTCAGGACTGCCGCGGACGTCGTCCGGATGAATATCCCTCGTTGCTCGATCGAAGACCGCGGCTTCTTGGTCCGACACCGGGCGGTACGGGCGCGAGCCAGGCGCGAGTGAGGGCAGGCGGCCCGAGCGGGCCAGGAAGGCCAGTCCGGCAAAGCCGACGCATCCGACCGCAAGGGATACCGCGAGCACTCGTCGGCCAGTCAAATGTCTCTCACCTGCGCAGAGCGATTCCGGTTCAACGTGGCACGCGTGGCCATTCGATACGCTCCACCTGGTCGTCGCGCCTCTGTCGGCCGAACCATCCGTCGATTGGTCAACCGGAGCCGCCGGACCAGGTCTGTAGAGATCGTCGCCTTTCGTGCCCTCCCCCACGAAAAGTCTCACGGATCGGCGCTGCGTCACAAGGCCCAAATGCTGTCCAGCGCCGCAGGGTAGGAACTTCGGTTCGGAGGGGATATAAAGATCCGTCGAACAACGGCGCCAGCCGCCTTTTCTGGAGGCCGCGGGCGCCTGGAGGGGGCGCGGCGGACGCGCAGCCGGAGGCGTCGCGCGGCGTCGCGCGGCGTCGCGCCTGGATGACGCGGCGCGGCCGCCTGATCGGGAGGTTTCCAGCAGATGCGCGGCGAAGGAGTGACGCAGGGGTGTGGCAGCTCGCGCACCTCGATAGACCGGCGGCGAAGGCGACCTCTCGCACCGCGCGCTGGAGCACCGTCTCGTGCGGATGATTCCACCGCCCCCGACGCCGCGGCGCGCACGCGCGAGGGAGCGAAGGCGGCGCCCATAGCAATCTCGAACGCGCTGCGGTATGGGTCATAGCCGGGTGGACAACGCGACTCTGGCCTCGCTCCGGGCGGCGCTCGCCGCCTCCCCTCGCAACGTGGATCTCCTCACGGTCGTCGTGGCGGCCCTCGTCGAGCGCGGCGAGGCCGCCGAGGCGGCTCGGCTCGTACGCGAAGCCGGAGCATCACTCTTCGAGCGCCCCGAGCAGCGGCGCGCCGCGGCCCGCGCGCTGTTCGAGGCGGGAGATCTCGAGCGGTCCCTCGAGCTCGCGGACGCGAAGGACGGCGAGACGCAGATGCTCCGGGCGCGCGTCCTCCACGCGCTCGGCCGCCCGAAAGAGGCGGTTCAGGCATACCAGGATGCCGTCGCCGAGAACCCGACGCTCGAGGACGTCGACCTCAAGGCGCTGCTCGGGGCGCGCATACGCGAGATAGTTCCGGCCGGCGAGCGCCCGCGCATGCGCGTCATTTCGAACGATGACACCGACGCGCCGGTCATGGCGCGCCTGCTCCACCCGGAGGCGAAGGCGGTCACGTTCGCCGACGTCGGCGGCCTCGCGGACGTCAAGAAGCAGATCGAGCGCCGCATCATCATGCCCTTCCAGAAGCCGTCACTCTTCCAGCGCTTCAAGAAGCGCGTGGGCGGCGGCATCCTCCTTTATGGCCCGCCGGGCTGCGGCAAGACCCTCCTCGCGCGCGCGACGGCCGGCGAGTGCAAGGCCGGGTTCTTCAACGTCGCCATCCACGACATCCTCGACATGTACATCGGCGAGTCGGAGCGAAAGCTCCACGCCATCTTCGAGAAGGCCCGATCGAGCGCGCCGGCCGTGCTCTTCTTCGACGAGCTCGAGGCCCTCGCCGGCAAGCGCCAGCACACGCGCGAGGCGACGAGCGCCAAGCTGGTGAGCCAGTTCCTCGCCGAGATGGACGGCTTCGCCCAGAACAACGCGGGCGTCCTCATCCTCGGCGCGACGAACGTCCCCTGGGCCGTCGACGCCGCGTTCCGCCGCCCCGGTCGCTTCGACCGCGTGCTCTTCGTGCCGCCGCCCGATCGAGAGGGGCGCGAGGCGATCCTCCGCCGCCTCCTCGACGTCCGCCCTGCAGCGCGCGATATCGACGTGGCGGCGCTCGCCGCGAGGACGTCCGGCTTCTCGGGCGCAGACCTCGAGCACCTCGTCGAGACGGCAAGCGACGAGGCCATCGAGGCCTCGCTCGGCGAGAAGGCCGAGGTGCCCATCGCGGAGGCTCACCTCGTGGCCGCGCTGCGCGACGTGAAGCCGACCACCCTGGAGTGGCTCACGACGGCGCGCAACTACGCGCGTTATGCAAACGAGGCCGGGCAATACGACGAGGTGCTCGACTTCCTCAAGCGCCACGGGAAGGGCTGACGTGGGCGCCGCCTACACCATCGCCGACGAGCCCCGCCCGGGCCGGCTCGCTGAGTACACGGTGAACCCGTTCTGGCCGCTGCTCACGACGATGCTCGCGGGGAGCTGGGCCGGGCTGCCGTGGTTCATCTTCAACGGCAAGGCCATGGGCAGCGCGGGCTTCCGGCGAGAAGCGCTCATCGCCGCGCTCACGCCGGCGGCGGCGGTCGTGCTCGCCCAGGTGAGCGCCTTGGTCATCTCGGCGCTCCACCTGCCCGATCGCTCGCTCGCCTATGCGTTCGTGATCATCACCGCGGCGAAGCTCGGCGCAGCGTACTGGCTCTATATGTCGCAGCACCGGAGCTTCGGGATCTACGAGTATTTCGGCGGGCGCGTCCGCCAGGGCGCCGCGGTCGCCGTCGCGGCCGCCATCGCCCGGGATCACGTCGTTCGCGCCGCGTTCGAGGCCTCGAACTGGCTCGGGATCGTGGTGATGTGATGGAGGGGCAAGACGACGCCGACCGCGCGACCGACCTGGGGGTGAGCGCGCTGAATCGCGGGCAGCTGCCGGCCGCGATCGACTGGTTCCGCCGGGCGCTCACGCTCGATCCGGACGCGCCGCGCGCGCACGCGCTGCTCGCCGTGGCCCTCTTGCGGCTGAAGCGGCTCGGGGCGGCGCTCATCGAGGCGCAGACGGCGCGCGGGCTCGCCCCCGAGTCGCCGCTCGCGCACCTGGTCCTCGGCCGCGTCCTGCTCGCGCACAGGAAGCCGAGCGAGGCGCGGGAGCATTTCGAGACGGCCCGTGGCCTCGATCCGTCGGAGCCCGCGCCCCTGCGCGGCCTCGCCGCCGTCGAGCGGTACCATGATCGCGACGATCGCGCCGCCGAGCTCCTGACCCAGGCGCTCGAGCTCGACCCGGAGGACGTCGAGACGCTCGTCGCCCTCGGCGATACGCACCTCGCGCGCGGCCGCGTCGACGACGCCGAGCGCTGGGCGCGCGCCGCGCTGGAGGCCGAGCCCGAGCACGCCGACGCGCTCGTCCTCATGGGGCACGTGCTCCTCCGGCGCGGGGACGTGAGCGGCGCGCGCGAGCACGCGGTCTGGGCGATCCGCGCCGACGTGAGCGATCCGGACGCGCTGAGGCTCCTCGCCGCCATCAAGGCCCGCGAGAGCTTGCTCCTCGGCCTCTGGTTCCGGGTGAGCTCGGTGCTCGCGGGGCTCGGTCCGAGCGCGATGCTCGTCCTCCTCGCCGCGTACGTCGCGCAGCGCGTCCTCCGCCTCGCCCTCGAGGACCTCGACCGCCCGGCGGGCGCCCAGCTCATCGGGTATGCCTGGCTCGGGGTATGCGTCTATTCATGGGTGGCGCCGGGCATCTTTCAGCGAATGCTCCGGCGCGAGCTCGACACCGTGCGCCTCCGCGACGACTTCTGACCTGCCGGCCGTCGCGGTCCGCCGCAGGGCGAAGCGCGGCCGGCGCCAGACGCCTGTTGGGCAATCGACACAACGCATGACAGCTCGCCAGGCGAGCTGGTGCGGGAGCAGCGGGCAGCTCTGCCGACGTTGCGCGGCGGGCGACCGGCGTGCGGGGAGCTTTCGAAGCGCTTGACAAGCTCAGGCCAGCGCGATACTGGTAACCCACTGGTTACCTATATGGCTCCCGCGAAAGCCGACATCGATGTGTTTTTTGTCATCGCCGATCCAACCCGTCGCGCGATCCTCGATCGTTTGCGCGCGGGTCCTGCCCCGGTGAACGAGATCGCGGCCGACTTCTCTCAGAGCCGCCCCGCGATCTCGAAGCACCTACGGGTGCTCAAGGCATCGCGGCTGGTGACCGAGGAGAAGGTCGGGCGCGAGCGGCTCTACACGCTGCGACCCGCGCCGCTGCAGAAGGCGATGGCATGGCTCGAGGGCTACCGCGCGTTCTGGGGTCGCAATCTCGAGTCGCTGAAGCGTTACCTGGAGGATACATGACAGCCAAGAGCTTCCGAGCCCGTTCGATCGCCGATGTCGCGCAAGGGACGATCCTCGCTCGCATCGAGATCGCCGCGCCGCCAGAGCGCGTCTTCCGCGCGCTGACGACCGACGAGCTGACGAAGTGGTGGGGTTCTGCGGAGATGTATCGCACGACCGCCTTCACGATCGACCTTCGCGCCGGAGGGGCCTGGCGGACCGACGGCGTGGGGGCAGACGGGAAGCCATTCCATGTCGGCGGCAGGGTTCTCGAATTCGATCCGCCTCGAAGGCTCGTCCAGACATGGGAACCGTCATGGGATGCGGACGCGCCCCCGACGACGGTCTCCTATCTCCTCGACGCCATCGAGACGGGTACGCGCCTCACGGTCCGACACGCTGGATTTGGCGCTCGTGTGGCATCGTGCGAGAGCCATGCGACAGGTTGGGAGCGCGTCCTGGGTTGGCTCACGAACCACGTCGCGCCGCAACCGGAGCTGCGCTTCTTTCTTTGTCGGCTGCTCCCGTCGCGCGCGACCTTCATGCAGGACATGACGGCTGATGAGCGCGCGGTCATGCAGGCGCACGGCAAATACTGGCGTGGCAAGCTCGCCGAGGGCCACGTGATCGCCTTCGGACCGGTCGCCGACCCGGCGGGCGGATGGGGCGTCGGCATCGTTGCCGTCCGCGACGAAGCCGAGCTCCGTACATTCCAGAGCGAGGATCCTGCGATCAAGTCAAACATTGGGCTGCGGTACGAGGCGCTGCCCATGCTCACGGCCGTGTACTGACGGCTCCTGCGATGGCGGGCTCCGGCTGCGCGCTTCGGGGCGCTGCCGGTCCGTCGTGAGGTCATGCTCAGACCGCTCCGGGGCGCCCCGCTGCGAGCGCGCGCACCTCCTCCGCGTGGATGGGCACATAGACAGGCTTGCCCGACTCAGCGAACACGCAGATGGCCACGGCCCAGCCCTGGCCCGCTCCCCACGAGAACAGGGCCGCGGGCTCCATCTCGGCGATTGCGAAGGAGCTCATCGGCAGCCCGAGATCGCGCGCGCTCGTGAGAAGCGAAGCGTTGTCGGCGTAGACCGCCAGCGCCTCGAAGCCGCCCGGCCAGGCGCGCAGGTGGATCCCGCGTGTTCTCGGGTCGATCATGAAAAGCAGGGGGATCTCGCGGCCCAGCAGCTCATCATAGAGCGCCGTCTTGACCGCGGCGCCGCCCTCACCCCCCACGGCGAGGAGCAGCCGACGGAGCCGCGGCGCCCGATCGACCGCCGCGACCCGCCTTGCACCGCCGGCCGGCGCGAGGCGCTCCTCCAGCACGCGACGCTCCTCCTCCTCCAATCGCGCGCGCCGCTCGCGATCGCCCGCGGCGAGATCCTTCTCCACGTTGACCTCGCGCGCCCAGGCGCCCGCGGCGTGCGCCTCCTCGTACGGCGTGCCGGGGAGCGCGGAGAGGATGACGCCCTCCGGCCGGTGCACCTCGACGAGGACGGCCTGCTTCTTCGGCTCAGGCGCGCGCACCCCGATACCGAGCTCGCGGATCAGCGTCACGACCGCGCGTGCCGGCGCCGCGTCGTTGCTCAATGCGAACACGCTCTGCGTGATCGCGGCGCGCGAGGTGACGTAGATGCGCCGGAGCAGGCGTTGCACGAGTGCGGACGCGCGCGGCGCTCCCGCGAGGGCAGCAGCGTCGAGGGTCCACACGAGGTGACCGGAGATCGGGGTGAGCGCTGGGTCCGCGGGCGCCATGAGAGAAGAAAGGAGCCCGTGGTCCGCGGCGAGGAAGATCTGCGGCCGAGGGCCGCTGAGCAGCATCTCCACCTCGCCGAGGACGCGATCGAGATCCTCCTCCAGCTCGTCGCTGCTGCCGCCGACGTGTGCGAGCCACACGCCCGCAGCGGAGTGAGCGAAGCCCGGCAACGGGCTCGCGCGGTGGATGTCGACCTGATGCCCCTCGGGCACGACCACGTGCTCATCGTCCGCCGGCGAAGCCGCGGGAGCGTCGGCGCGCTTTCGCCAGCGATCGAAGAGCCCCACGACGGCGCACCTTATCACTCTCCGCGCAGCCTTCCCAGCCTCTCGGGTGAGGCGGAATGCTCACCCGCGGTGCGGCTCCGCTCAGGCGGCCCACGGTCCCCCGCCCGGCCAACAGCGGCGCTAACATGCACCGGGCTCAAGGATACCGCGAGCTCACCGCAGAGGACAGACGCCGGCAGACCGATGTGCCGTAGGCACACCGGTCGAGACGACCTCACCACGGCCCCGGTGTCAGGTTCAGCGGCTCGTTGGGCTGCACGAGCTGTCACTCCTGCGAGCGCCGGGTCACGCTCGCAGCGTCCGCCGGTGCTTCGAACCAAACGTTCCTCAAGTCTCGCACATAGACATGCTCGGGTTCGTCCTCGTCCACGAACACGCGCCCCCGATCGGCCAGGATTCCGGCCAGAATCAGGGCTGAGATCGTTCGGTCCGTCGCATCCGGAAAGGATGCAAGATCTGACTTCGAGCCCGGGAAGGGCCAGTCATCGTAGGTGTCCGAAACAAATGCAATTTGGTCGCCGAGGTGGTGAAGCAGGTACCAGGTGGTGATCGCGGCGGCAGCCGGAGACCCCGCGAGTTCGCGCAGGGAACTCGCCCCCACGTGCACAAAATCGACTGTCTCGCGGGCGAAAAAGTTGACCAGAATATAACCGACACTCATTGGCGCTCCGGGCAAGTCGTCTGCCTGACGCTCGGCTTCAGCGGCGGCGCGAAGCGACGTCCGCTGAAGCCGAGCGTCAGGCGCTCCACACGTCAAGTCTGTGGTTTTCGGCATCGCGGATCCCATCTTCGATCCTCTCTTTCGTCAATATCAGTTTTGACCTCCCCGGACTCGTCGAATCTCCAGGCAGAGTATCCACAGAAGAACCACTTTTTGATCCGGATCGCTCGCATCCCGTGAAGCTCGTCTGGCGTATGATGCCAGTGAGGTGGGATCACCGAAAAGAAGAGGTCGTTCGCAACCCGCCTCGCGCGAAGGGACATCGACAAGAAACAGTGCTTCAACGTCCCTCGCGCCGCGACCTCATCACAGTCCGGATGAGAATGGAAATATCGGACGCCTTGCATCACTTGCCCCAGGTTGAGCGCCGTGTGCTTCGCGTACTCCTCCAGAAAGATCGTCCATTTCATTTCTCTGTCCTCGAACAAACCGGCGCAAAGGCCAGCATATCTGCCTTGAAAGGTGCGAACGTCAGAACCCGTACGGGCCTCGCGATGCGCATCGAGACACTACCTTCATGGCCATTAGCATCACTACGTGACGCCCGGGGTCGTCGTTCCAGTGAATGCATCCCAGGCCCGAATGTATGCTCGCGCATCGGCTCCCAGACGTGAGACGACGCGCGCAAGCCGACCGTCATCGGGACCTCATCGGGCTCCCAGTAGGCGACGACCTCAGACACCGCTTCCCGCAACTTCGGGTGGCAGGCGGCAAAATCCTGGTACGGGTTGAGCGAATCTGCCATCGACGTTCTCCTCCTCGGCGAGGACCCCCCCTCGACGTTCAGGCGGTACGGGGCCGGGACCGGCCGGCCAACGATCGAACAACCCGAGACGCGAAGCGTCTCCGGGTTCATTCGATAGTTCGGCAGCCCGGCGCGATTCACCCCTCTGCCACGAACCGCCAGGTTACATCGCCGCTCTCGTGCCGTGTTCGAAGATCTCGCACTCCAAGGAGCGGAAGCGTCTTGGTCCAGAATCGGATCGCCCGAGCGTTGTCATGTATGGCACGGAGGTGCCACCGCCCCGGATACCGATGGATCAGCAACTGGAGCGCATGTCGGCCCGCGCCGGTGCCACGGCTCCCGTGGGTCAAGAAGAACTCCTCGATGCTGGAATCGACGTCGTCCGGCATGTATTTGAACGGTCGTAGGCCAACACATACGAACCCGATCGGTCGGGTGTCGCTTGCAATGACGTGCGCTCGCTGGAACGGCTGCATCGGGTCTTGCTCCGACTGCGGAGTTCGCAGGTTGCCGGGCGGTGTCACGCTTGAGACCCAATCGTTGACGATGTCCGGTTGCCATCGACCGGTCTCGTCCAGAACGTAGAAGTTCGTATCGAAGCCGGAGATCTCGTGGACATACATGGGCCAAACGTTCCGGAAGAACTCACGCGCTTCCTGCGTGCGCCATGCGTCAATGATGGATATATTCATCTCTTCCTCAACACGTCGCGACGACGCCAGCCTGCCGAGCGCAATGCCGGTGCGCCGCGTCGCGAAGCGCCGCCGGCAGCAGCAGCCTGTTGGGCCGCATCGCAGCCGGCGGCGCGACGTCGCAGGCCGGGCGGGGTGGGCATGCCGCCGGGCGGCCGCGAGCGCCGACGGGGCGGCAGGCAGGAGGAGCCGCCGCACGCGCCGAGCGCCAGCGCTGCGACGAGGAGCGGGGGCGAACAGGAGAGCGCGCGCCGTGTCACGGTTCCCGGTAGCTCTCGTACTCCCAGGCGAAGTAACGCCGGAGGTTCTCGACGCATGCGGGCCACGTCTCGGCCTCGCCCCGTTTCTGGGCCCGATGTCCAGCATCACGACCTCGGCGAACGCGTCGGGATCGTCGGGCGCCCACGTCCGGAGATTGGCATGCCCCCAGACGCCAGCGGAGCGGATGACGAGCTTCATGGCCGGGGAAGACGAAGAGCAAACCGACGCGCTGGTCAAGGGCGTCACGCGTGTTTCGCCGGTGAGGCGCTCGACTCGACCTGCGCGCGATGCGTGGTGCGCGGAGCCACGAGCGCCGAGGCGACCCCGCCAGCGCGCCCCGCTGGATCGGCGAGCGCGCGGGCTCGCAAGATTCCGTCGTCGCATCGCGCATCATCCGGTCACGCGCCGGCTCGCTGTGTTCGCCTTGCGAGCAATCAGCCGCGACGTTTGACATGGTAGCTTCGCACGGTGACAGTCCTGGCTGGTGGACCCAAATCGGGCCTCTTCTGGTTGTGGGAGTCCGACCAGCACAGGAGCTCTCCGGTGTCCGACAACACATATCTCTGGTGACAGAAGCCTTCTCCCACCCATTCGTGACGTTCGATAGGCCGCACAATCTCCCGTTCCATCCAGTCGGCAGCAGCGGTCGCGAGCGCCACGGGCGACCCATCTTTGACCACGAGCACGCGTGGATTCTCCTCGTCCAGGTCTGTAGCGGCTTGCTTTGTCTCATCCTCTCCAATCACAACTCGTGATTCGTGAAAATCGACCCGGAGCGTTCGGAGGACGTTTCCGTCCGCGGAGACGTCGAGCATCAGCACAACGAACTGTTCAGCCGTGCCGAGGAGATCGTCGCTGGTTACGCCCAAGCTGCGCCACGCCAAGGCCCGACGCGACATCTCTGTGATGAAGGCGCGCTCCGCATCGGTGCGACGCTCGTCCAAAGCGAGCCAAAGGTCTTCTTCGCCGAGCTCCGCCTGATTCATTTGCCGGGTGCCTCGTAGCGGCTGCCAAACAACTTGGGTCATCCTGCGGCCCGATCAAATTCTGCGGGTGTGCTGCGGGCCGGGCAACCTCGCTCCGCTCGGCAGCCCGGACCGTCAGCGCCAGCCGCTTGTTAGCCGGCTCCCCCAGTAGACAGCGCGGACTCCTGGCGTCAAGACCGTGAACGCCTGGCGCAAGGCCAACGGCGCTCCGAAGGGGACGTGCGCACGCGCGGCCAGCGGACCACGCGCGCGCGCATCAGCTGACCTCGCTGGCGCCGAGGTCGTCCAGGAAGGCCATGGCACGCGCTACCCGCGCCACGCCGCGTCCTGGATCCAAGGCACCCAACTCCCGGCCGTGCTCGGATACTCTCCAGAGCTCAGGAGCCTTCAGAAAGGGCGCCGCGCGATTCGCGGCCAGGCGAGCGTCGAGCCATACCAAGGATCCCACAGCCCACTCTTGATCGTACTCGCGATCACCGACCGGCAAGTACGACTGGAGGTAGAGCGTCAGCGCATCGGATGCAGGTAGATCCTGGTAGCGCGCGGTCGCGACAGAGAAGCCCTGTCCCGCATAGCAGGTCGCGCTGGCGAGCAGTCTCTCGCCGATCACGCCTCGAAACGCGGGGAGCCGACGGGCCGCGATGATCCATGCCGCCGTCAGCTGCTCGCGCCACGATCCGTTGAGCCAGTAGCCAAGCTCGCGATCGGGGAGAGACGTCGCCGCATCCAAGAACTGCTGCGCGAACGCATGCCGCCGCTCCGGCGGCTCGTCGAGGAAATTCGCGTGCAGAAGGAGCAGGTAGAGTGGAGATCCGTACCTTGACCAAGCGTCCATCGGGAAAGTCCGGCTAACTATCAATCGACTGGCCAACCGAAGCCGGCAGACCAGGTCTGTCCAGCTCGTCGCTTTTTGTGCCCCCCTCACGAGAAATCTCACGTGTCGGCGCTGCGCTGCAAGGCCCAAATGCCGTCCAGCGCCACAGGGTAGACCTGTCCAACACCGTTGGCAGCGGCGCGCGGGGCGCTTCGCTCGGGTGAAATCGACGTGCCGTTCGAGGGGGAGGGCGAGGACGTGGGTGTAGAGGAAGTTGATGGCGGCGAGGGCCTGGCGCTGCGTCGAGGCGCCGACGTGCTGGTCGGTCGCCAGTCGCGTGAGGAACGCCTCGACGTGGGCCGGCCCGAGGTCGCGCGGACGGCGGCGGCCATCGCACCTCGGCGGCTCTCCACTTCCTTTGCTCTCCGCTCGCTCCGCCCGCTACCGCCGGCCGCTCCTCCGCGCTACGTTCGCCGCCGTGGACGCCCCCCGACCGTCCGGCGCTCGCCGCGCGCTGCTCATCGGCCTTCCCGTCGCCGCGCTCGCCGCGGTGGCCTTCCTCTTCGTGGATCGCGACGAGCGCCCCGCGCCGAACGCGCGCCCGCCGAGCGCCGAGTCCCGCGCAGCCCGCCAGCCGCAGCGCCGCGACGAGGCGCCCGTCGTCCCCCCCGCCCCCCCGCCGGCCGCTGCCACCGTGAGCGCCGGAGCACAGGAGTCGGAGCCGGCGCCGGACACCGACCCCGAGGCCAGCATCATCGACCGCATGCGCGCCGCCTTGACGAGCAACCCCGAGGAGGTGCTCCGGCTCGACGACGAGGCGTCGCGCGACTTCGGCGACAGCCCCCGCGCCGCCGAACGCGGCCTGCTCCGCGTGCGGGCGCTCGTGCGCCTGGACCGGATCGGCCAGGCCCGCAGCCTCGCGGAAGACCTCATCGAGCGCTACCCGGACGATCCCTCGGCGAAGAGTGCGGCCGCGTACATGGGGATCCACCCGAGGCCGCGCGGGCCGTCCAGGTAAGCGGCGATACCGCGGGTGCCCTTCGAAGTTCACGTGATCTTCATCAGGGCCGCTGCGACCACGATCTTGTAGCAAGAGCAGAACGTTGCGCAGTGAGTCACTGAACCGATTAAGAATTCGGGCTGGTCCGGCGCGCGTTTCTGGTGATAATCGGGCATGCGCAACTGGCTTCTTCTTGTCGGGGTTCTCCAGCTCTCCGTGGCTGGATTCGGTTGTGGCGACGGATCGGACGGCGGCGGCGAGGGCGGCGCCGGCGGCGAAGCGGGGGACAGCGGCCCCGCCGGGAGCAACTCCTCGGGCGCCGGCACACCGGCGAGCTCTGGCGCGGGCGCCGGCACACCGGCGAGCTCCGGCGCGGGCGCCGGCACACCCACGGGCTCCGGCGCGGGCGCCGGCGAGCCCACCGGCGGGCCCGCGAGCACGGGCAGCGGCGATCCCGTGGCCGGCAGCAGCACCAGCAGCGGGGGAGAGCCCAGCGAATGCGCCGGCGCCGACGAGGACGAATGTCCGTTCGAGGCAGGGGTCGAGATCGCCTGCCGCCTTCGCTTCATGTACGGCGTGAACTACGCCTGGCGCGACTTCGGCGCCGATTTCGGCGGTCAGTCCAAGTGGAGCCAGGCGGGCATCTCGGGCAAGAAGAGCCAGGTGCTCGCCGACCTGCAGGACATGCGCGCCAACGGCGTGGACGTGGTCCGCTGGTGGATCTACCCCCGCTTCTACGGGGACCAGATCAACTTCGATGGACAGGGCAACCCGACCGGGCTCGGCGGCACCTCGACGCAGGACATCCTGGCGGCGCTCGAGCTCGCGGACCAGGCGCAGGTCAACGTGATGTTCACGCTGTTCTCCTTCGATGGCTTCTACAAGACATCGCACAACCCGCCGAACGGCCTGTCGGTCGCGAGCATGGGGCCCATCGTCGCGGACGCGGGCCGGCGCGCCAAGCTCATCGAGAACGTCGTCCGCCCCATCGCTCGGACGGTGGCGTCGAGCCCGCACCGCGACCGGATGCTGGCCTGGGACGTCATCAACGAGCCCGAGTGGGCGATGACCGGGCCGAGCCTCTACGGCGGCGACCCGGCGTTCGAGGGGGACTCCAGCAAGTTCGATCTCGTCACACACCAGCAGATGGAAGCGCTCGCCAAGGAATCGGCCGCCGTGCTGAGGGGAGAGACCGGCGCGCCCGTGAGCGTCGGCAGCGCCGCCATCAAGTGGGGTCAGGCGTGGACGCGCTCGGACGTCGACTTCTACCAGGTCCACATGTACGGCTGGGTCAACGATTACTTCCCGTACAACAAGCCCCTCTCCGAGTACGGCCTCACGGACAAGCCGGTCGTGATGGGCGAGTTCCCCATCAACATGGCCGAGATGGACGTGCGCTACGACAAGTTCGTCGGCGACCTCTACAACATGGGGTATGCGGGCGCGCTCTCGTGGTCGATCACCGATCCGAACTTCTCGTGGTCGTCCAACAAGACCGCCGTGAAGGCGTTCGCCGATCAGCACCCCTGCGAGACGCGCTACTGAGCGCCGGGTGAGCGCCGCTGCCTGCGGTGCTCATCTTCCCTGCTTCCCTGTTCCCCGCTTCCCTGCCCCGGATCCGAGCTGGGCCGCTGAGCCGGCCCAGCGAGCTCGTCCTCGACGACACGAGCCGCGCCAGCGTGACAGCTTGCCCCAGCGTGTGGCGCATTGTCGCGCGGCGGCGCGATCCGGCCGCGAGGCCGTCTGTCGGGGCGCCGGCGCTCCTCTCCCCTCGACCGGGTTTCAACTGGGCACGTCGGTTGCTGAACGGGCGGAAACGGGTGAGCCCGCTGCTCACGGAGGTGACCGCCTTCGTGAGGCTCGAGAGTCGTTCACCAGCACCCAGAGGAGGGAGAGCGAGATGGCACGAGATCGCTACGAGGGCCGGGATTTCCGTGACGAGGGGCCGCGCGACGACTGGCGTCACCGGGACGAGCGGTGGCGCGCGCCGCGGGACGACGATCAGCGCGGATTCCGCGGTCACGAGGGGGACCGCGACGCGTTCGAGCGAGGGTCGTACAGCCGCGGCAACTACGCGAACCAGAGCGGCGGCAGCCGGCAGGCAGAGCTGGGCCAGCTGCCGCGGCCGTACGATCAGCAAGCGCGGGGAGACGGCAGAGACCCGTGGAGGGCGGGCGGCCAGCACGCACGGGACGACCGCGGCGGCTCCGAGAGGCGCTGGCAGGAGCAGGGTGGCGCCGGCGCGTACGGCTACCGCGAGCCCGAGCAGCGCCGCGCCTACGGACAGGACAGCCCCTCGTGGGAGCGGATCGGCGGGCGTGACGATCACTTCAGCGGGCGGGGCGCCGAGGACGAGCGAAGAGGGTTCGGCTCCGTGCAGCGAGGGCGCGACGAGAACCGCGGCTATTACGGCCGCGACGCGGGCCGCGGCTTCTCCGGACCGGACGAGGACCAGGGCCGCGGCGCCTACGGCCGCCACGACCGCGGCCGCGACGAGGAGGGCCAGAGCCGGCGCTACCAGGGCGACGACCACGGGCGAGACGACGACCGGGACCGCGGCTATGCGCGAGACGATCATCAGGGCCGCGGCTATGCGCGAGACGACTATCAGGGCCGCGGCTATGCACGAGACGACTACCAGGGCCGCGGCTATGCACGAGACGACTATCAGGGCCGCGGCTATGCGCGAGACGACTACCAGGGCCGCGAGCGCTACCAGGGCCGCGACTACGGGCGAGACGATTACCAGGACCGCGAGCGCTACCAGGGCCGCGGCAACACACGAGGCGACCACCTGGGCCGCGAGGATCAGCGTCGCAGCCACGGCTACGGGCGCGGCGAGGACCAGGATCGATATCGAGGCGGCGACGAGAGAAACGCCCCTGGCCACCATGACGTTCGAGGCGACCACGGTCGCGGATACCAGGGCCGCGGCGAGGAGCGCGAGGGCCGCGGCCGCAGCGAGGAACGCAGCGAATACGGCGGCATCTACAATCGCCCGGAGCGCCGGCCCGGGTTCGGCCGCTTCATGGGCGACGAGATCCCGCAGGGATACTCGACCCGCGTCCACGAGCGCGACGACGTGCGCGCCTCGCACGGCCAGGGCCACGAGCGCTCCCCCGCCGAGGACGGCGGCCGCTCCAGGTACCAGCGCCAGGACCGGACCTGGAACTGAGATCAACCGATCTCCACAGCTCGACGCCCGCGCTGCGGTGTCTGCCCCTGCGCGCAGGAGGAGATTGGAGTTGTCCGCGCCACGGACCTAGAGCATCCTCGCGCGCATGAAACGACAAGCTTACTCCAATCTCCCGAGGCTCGCTTCCATCTGCTGCATCGCCTGGTCGGCGCTGGCCGGGTGCGGTGACGACGACTCGAATTCAACGGGTGGAACGACGGGCTCGGGCGGTGGCTCATCCACCTCGAGCAGCGCCTCCGGCACAGGCGGCGACGGCGGCGGCACGGGCGAAGGCGGCGGTGGCGGCGGTGGCGCGGATCCCGGCACGACCTCGTCCTCGTCGAGCACGAGCGGCGCCGGCGGCGGAGACCCCTCCGGCGACACCATCCGCTTCATCGGGCGCTTCGATACGACGAACGCCGAGGGCCCCCGCTTCTCCTGGGCCGGCAGCGCGATCGTCACGCGGTTCTCGGGGACGTCGATCGGCGTCCGCTTCAACGACGAGTCGACCGCGGCGCAATCCAACTTCTTCCAGGTGGTGATCGACGGCGAGGCGAAGGGCGTCCTCAAGGTCAACAGCGAGGAGGATCTCTACACGGTCGCAGAAGGGCTGCCCGACGGCGAGCACGACCTCGTGCTCCACCGCCGTACGGAGCCGCTGGTCGGCGTGTCGCAGTTCCTCGAGTTCGTCCCGGAGCAGGGCGAGGCGCTCCTGCCGGTCCCGGCGGCGCCCGCGCGCCGGATCGAGGTGATCGGCGACTCGATCTCCGCCGGCTACGGCGTCGACGGCGCCAACGAGACTTGCCCGTTCACGAGCGATACGGAGAACAACTACCTCGCCTACAGCGCCCTGACAGGCCGGCTCGTCGGGGCCGACACAACGATCGTCGCCTGGTCCGGCAGAGGCGTGTACCGGAACTACGACGGTGAAGTCGCGCCCACGATGCCCGAGATCTACGGCCGGACGATCGCCGACGAGGAGCAGCCCGCATGGGACTTCTCGTCCTGGGTGCCGCAGGTCGTGGTGATCAACCTGGGCACGAACGACTTCAGCATCAACGTCCCGGGCGACGCCCAGTTCCGCGCGCCGTTCACCGATGCCTACGCGGGCCTCGTCGAGACGGTCAGAACGAACTATCCGGACGCGTTCATCTTCTGCACCATCGGGCCCATGCTGAGCGACTCGTACCCGGAAGGCGCCCAGGCGCTCACCAGGGCGCGCGCCTACATCGGCCAGGTGGTGGAGGACCGGAACGACAGCGGCGACGACAAGGTGCGCGTCCTCGAGTTCCCTGCGCAGGACGGCGCGGCGAACGGGCTCGGCTGCGACTACCACCCGAGCGTCAAGACGAACGCGCTCATGGCCCAGCAGCTCGCGGAGGCCATCCGCGAAGAGCTCGACTGGTGAGGGCGGCGCAGGGCCGGGGCATCGTGCCACCGGCCCATCGCGGCCGCTGTGGCACGACGCACCACGCATCCCACGCAAGCGCAGCGCACACCTCGCAGGCAGCGAGCGCCGGTCCCATCCGCTCGCCGCGGCGCGCGCGGATCGGCCATCCAGAGTCATGGTACACGCGGTGCATCTCTCGCCATCAGAACAGCGGAAGGGCGGCGGCGCCGAGAGCGCGTGAGAGCGCGCCGCTGAGCGAGGAGATCATCCATGCAGACCAAGCGAGACAGCTCCCTGCGGGCCACCAGCAGGCATCACAGCCATGATTTCATGGAGGCGGCGCGCAGGAGCGCCGGGCGCGCGGAGAGCCGAGATGCGTTCATCCCCGACCCGGGAGACGGCCCCACAGAGGTGGTCGACGAGCTCGCCGAGCAGATCGCCGAGCAGTACGTCGCCTCGGCGACATCGGGCAGGGGCGACACCACCGAAGATTACGAAGACAGGATGGAGCCGGAGGAGATCGGGGGCCCCTTCGTCATCACGACGGAAGCACAGGAGATCGGGTACAGCAGGGACTCCACGAACCCCGATGACGGCGAGATCGAGCCGTTTCCGCTGGTGCATCGCTCGCCCCTCCGCTGATCGCGCGTTCCTCGGCGCGCGGGCGATCGACGCTCGCCCGGGCAAGACCACCCGGCCAGCGCAACGCCCGCGCGCCAGAGGAGCGGAGCTCCGACCGAGGCGGTCTGGCTGGTTCTGCTTGGCGTCCGCCCTCGGCGCGCCTACGAGAGGCGCTGCCGCACAGCTGCACAGAGCACAGAGGAGGATGTGACCATGGCTCAGACCAAGTTCAAGGGAAGCCCCATCCACACCGCCGGCGAGCTGCCGTCCGTCGGTGCGACCGCCCCCGACTTCACGCTCGTGAAGACCGACCTCTCCGAGCGCAAGCTCTCGTCTTACTCGGGCAAGAAGATCCTCAACATCTTCCCGAGCGTCGACACCCCGGTCTGCGCGAGATCCGTGCGCACGTTCCACGAGCGCGCCGAGAAGCTCCCGGGCGTGACGGTGCTCAACATCTCGGCGGACCTGCCGTTCGCGCACACCCGCTTCTGCGCGTCCGAGGGAATCTCGAACGCGGAAGGCCTGTCGACGTTCCGGGGAGATTTCGGCCAGAAGTACGGCGTCACGCTCGTCGACGGGCCGCTCGCCGGCCTGCTCGCGCGCTCGGTCCTCGTGCTCGACGAGCAGAACAAGGTGCTCCACGTCGAGCTCGTCCCGGAGATCGCGCAGGAGCCCGATTACGACGCGGCCCTCGCCAAGGTGCAGTGAGCCGGAGCGCCGGCGCCTGGCCGCCCCGCGCGCGAGCGCCTCGTGATCTCACGCGCTGGCGCGCCTCGTGATCTCACGCGCTCGCGCGCTTCGTGAACCGGATGCGCAGCCCCTCCGGCTGCATCGCGAACGCCATCCGCTCCCGCACCGGCGCGGTGTGATCCGCGAGGTGCACCGTGAAGCTCCGGAGCACCATGCCGACCGTCACCGCGCACTCCAGGAGCGCCATCGCGCGCCCCGGGCAGACGCGCGGCCCGCCGCCGAACGCGAGCGCCATCCTCGGCTCGTGGGGTAGCGTCGACGGCGCGCCCCCGAGCCAGCGCTCGGGGCGAAACGACTCCGGATCGCCGAAATATTCGGGTTTCCTCCCCGTCGCGCGCGTGAGCGCCACGACGCCGGCGCCAGCGGGCACGGCCACGTCGCCCACCGCGGTGTCGTGGTTCGCCTCGAGGAAGAGCAGCGGCGCGGCGGAGCGCAGGCGCAGCGTCTCCTGCGTGACGGCGGCCGTGTACTCGAGGCGCTTGCACTGCTCCAGCGTCGGGATCAGGCCGCCGCCGAGCACGCGATCGACCTCCTCGCGGGCGCGCGCCTGCACGTCGGGGCGCGAGCCCAGGTAATAGAGGATCCACGCGAGGGTGTTCGCTGTGGTGTCCTCGCCCGCGAGCAGCATCGTGAGCACGTTCGCGTAGACCTCGGCGTCCGAGAGGCGCGCCCTCGGGTCCTCGCCGTCCCGCGCGGCGATCATGAGCTCCAGCAGCGTCCGCGGGCGCGCGGGCCGGTCCGCGCCGCCCTCGAGCTCGCGCCGCGCGGCGGTCACGAGATCGAGGATGAGCCGCTTCACCGCGACCAGGGCGCGGTCGTAGGCGCGGTCGGCGGGCAGGCCCAGGTAGCGCCAGTAGGGCAGCGGCGCGAGCATCCGCCGGTTCAGCCCGAGGAACACGCGCTGGAGGTGCTCCTGGAGCGCGTCCGCCCCGCGCTCCAGCGTGTTGAGATCGCGGCCGAAGGCGACCGACGAGGTGACGTCGACCGAGTAACGCATGAGATCGCCGAGCACGTCGCGGGCGGCGCGCTCGTCGGCCGCCCGCGCCCAGAGCTCGCGCAGCCGGCCCGTGATGTCGCGGATGCTCGGGAAGAAGCCCTCGACATGCCTCGGGTGGAACGTCGGGTGGATGAGCTGCCGCTGCTTCCGCCACGCGTCGCCGTCCGCGGAGAACAGGCCGACCATGTCCGCCTCGCGCGACACGGCCTCGATGGCGCGCACCCGCCGGAACACCGCGGGCCGGCGCTGGAGCACGTCGCGCACGAGCTCGCCGTCCACAACGACGAGGACCGGCTGTCGGCCCATCCGCACGACGAAGAGGTCTCCATGGGCGCGCCACCACCGCTCGAACTCGAGGTGCCAGCGGTCGGGGTGGAGCGCGAGCAGATGGCCAAGCACAGGCAAGCCCGGCGGCCCCGGGAGATCCGCGAGCGTCCGCCGGGGGCGCGCAGCCGCGTCGCCGCGGCCGATCGCGTCCTCCATGGCAGGGAGCGTGGCGTTCATGCCCCCTTCATACAGAGGCGGCGCGCCCCGACGCAAACCCGACAGGCGACGGAGGACGCGCCCACCGCGCTGGACGATGTCGGACGGGCGGAGCGCCGGCGCTGGCGAGGTGGCGTCGACACGGAGTAAGACGCGGACATGACGGAGCCGCTGGAGCGACAGCTCGCGAACCTGTCCGGCGCGGAGATGGTGGAGGCGCTCGGCCTCGGCGGGGCGCCGGCGTGGGTGCGCCGGGCCGGGCGCGCGGCCTTCGCCGTCCCTTCGTGGCCGCTCGGGCGCGTGCTCGCGCGCTTCGATCGGCGCACCGGCGAGGCGGGGCTCCACGTCGCGGCGCGGGAGGCGCTCGCCGGCTTCGGGGCGCGCTGGACGGCCGACGCGGCGCCGCCGTCGCGCGGGGCGCTGCTCGTCGTGTCCAACCACCCCGGCGCCTACGACGCGCTCGCGCTCATGGCGGCGCTCGGCCGGGAAGACCTCATGATCGTCGCGGCCGATCGGCGGTTCCTGCGGGCGCTGCCCCACGTGAGCCGGCGGCTGCTCTTCGTGCCGATCGACGAGGGCGGCGCGCTCGCGCTCGCCGCGCGGTCGGCCGGCGTGCGCCGCGCGCTGCGGCACCTGCGCCGCGGGGGCGCGCTGCTGCACTTCCCCGCGGGGCGCATCGAGGCGGATCCGGCGTTCGCGGGCAAGGGCGACGCGCTGCTCGCGGCGTGGCAGCCGAGCGCCGGGGCGCTGCTGCGCGCGGCCGCGGCGGCGGGAGGGCGCGCCGCCGTGGCGATCGTCTCGGGGGTGCACTCGCCGCGGGCGAAGCGGCTGGCCATCACGCGGTGGGCCGAGCGCCGCGGGATCACCACGCTGGCGCCGCTCCTGCAAGCGGCGCTGCCGGGCTTCGACGACGTCGAGGTGCGGGTTCGCCTGGGCGAGGCGCGGGACGCGGCGGAGGTGGCGGGCGGGGCCCGCGACGACGCGGCGCTCACGCGACGGCTGAAGGACGAGGCGGCGTCGCTGCTCGCGGGGGCGTGACGGCCCGGCGCCCCGGCGCGGCGCGATGCTGCCCGCTCTTCGCCGAGCCGGTCATCCGCTCATCCGCTCATCCGCGCGCCGCGTGCGCGAGCGCCGCGCGCACCGCGGCCGCGGTGCCGTCCCAGGTGGGCAGCGTCGCGGCCCGGACGGCCGCCGCGCGGCTCATGCTCGCCCGGAGAGCGCCGTCCTCGAGGAAGCGGGCGAGCGCAGGCGCGGGGCCCTCGACGTCGTCCCAGAGCAGCGCCTCCGCGCCGTCCTGGACCGCCTCCGCGATCGCGCCGGCGCGGGCGGCGAGCACCGGAACGCCGGCCCGGACCGCCTCCGTGAGCACCATGCCGTAGCCCTCCAGCGACGAGGGCAGGACGAGCGCGTCCGCCGCCGCGAGCTCGGCCGCGAGCGCCTCGTCCCCGAGCACGCCGGGCGCCGAGACGCGCGCCCGCAGGAACGCGGAGCCGGCGATCGCGCGGCGCACCCGCCCGGCGTAGGCCGGGTCGCGCGCCGCGTCGCCGATGAGCACGAGCGTGGCATGCGCGCTCCCGACCCGCTCGAACGCCGCGAGGAGCTCCAGCAGCCGCTTGCGCGGGATGAAGCTCCCCACGAACAGGAGCTGCAGCGGGCCGCCGTCCCGCCGGGCGCGGGGGAGCAAGGGGAGCCGGTCCGCGCCCGGCGTCGCCACGTCGACCCGGGCGAGCCCGAGCTCGCGCCGGAGCCGCGCCGCGGTCGTCGCGCTCGTCGCGAGGTGCGCGTCGCACAGGCGGATCACCGCCGCCTCCGCGAGCGAGAGCGCCGCGCGCCGCGGGCCGGGCGGGAGCTCCCACGCGCTCAGGTGGTGCACGAGGAGCGCGCGCGCGATCCGCCGCGGCAGCGCCGCGAACGCCGGCCCGAGCTCCCGGAAGCAGAGCTCGTCGCCGACCACCACGGCGGGGTCGATCCGGGCGAGGCGCCGCGCGAGGGCGAGGCCGGCGAGCGCCCGCGACCGCGGCGCCGGATCGAGGGACACGACCTCCACGGCGTCGCCCCGGGCGCGCAGCCGCTCGACGACGAGCCGATCGTAGATGTAGCCGCCCGTTGTCTGGTCGAGGGCGCCGTAGACGATCCAGGCGATGCGCATGGGTCAGGGGAGCGGCCCGGCCTGATAGCCTCCCTCGCGGCGCGCGGCAACGAGCCCCGCCGCGCGCCCGCGCTGCACGCCGCGGCGGCCGGCGCTACAGGTCGCGCTCGAAGCCCGCGTACGCCGACGGCGACTCTCGGACGAGCACCCTCAGCGTCGATCCCGGGAGCGGCGCCTCTCCCGCGGGCAGCCTCGCGATCTCCTCGGCGAGGAGCCCGGCCACGTGCTCGGCCACGCGCTCGGTCGTGGAGGTGCGCCCGGGGAAGGCGGGGTGCTCGTCGAGGTTCGTGTAGTCGATCGTGTCGAGCACCCGGCGCAGCGACGCGTGCAGCGCGCCGATGTCCATGACCACGTGGTGCGGGCCGAGCGCCTTCGCGCGGATCTCGATCTCGACGGAGTACGTCGCGCCGTGCATCCGGGTCGCCGGGCCGAAGAACGGATCGGAGAAGCTGTGCGCGATCATCACGTGATCGCTGACGCCGAGGAGGAACATGGCGGTGGGCCTCTGACTTCTAGGTTGCCTCTCGCGTAGCCGATCGTGCGCCGTACCGGAAGACCGTCTGCAGTCGCGCCCCGGGCTCGGCCGCGAGCTCTGCGTACATGGACGGCGCCGCGTCGAGCGGGACGGACGGGTCCAGCAGCGCGTCGAGCGCCGGGTCTTCGAGGAGGGCGCGGACGAGCGCGAAGCGCCGCGCGTGGTCCCAGCGGGGGGCGCGCTCCGGCGGGAGGGTCGAGACCTGGCTCGCCCGCAGGCGCAGGCGCCGGCGGTGGAACTCCGCGCCGAGCGCGACCGGGCTCGTCCGCGCCCCGTAGAACGACGCGACCGTCACCGTCGCCTCGCGCGCCGCGTGCGCGATCGCGCGGTCGAGCTCCTCCGGATGGCCGGTCGCGGCGATCACGGCGTCCGCGTCGCCGCGCGGCCGGTCGTCCTCGGGCCGGAGCGCCGCGGCGGCGCCGAGCGCGAGGCCGACCTGGCGCCGCCGCTCGCTCGGCTCGACGAGCCGGACCACGGCCCCGGCGCGCCGCGCGAGCGCCACGATGAGCAGCCCGACGACCCCGCCGCCGAGCACCACCACGTCGTCTCCGAGCCCCACCCCCGCGTCCCACACGCACGTGATCGCCGTCTCGAGGTTCGCGGCCAGCACCGCGCGCTCGGCCGGGATCGAGCGGGGCAGGCCGCGCGCCGCGCCCGGCCCGAGCAGGTGGAGATCGCCGTGGGGCGCGAGCGCGAAGACGCGGTCGCCCGCCCCGAAGGCCGCGCCCTCGCCGCGGGCGACGACCTCGCCGACCCACGCGTAGCCGTAGCGGCGCGGGTAGGTCGGCGCGCATTCCGCGTCGGGCGCGTCGAGCGACGGGTCGAACGGCGTCGGCCCCTCGCCGCGGAAGAGCAGCAGCTCCGTCCCCTGGCTCACGCCCGACGCGAGCGCGCGCGCCACGACCTCGCCGGGCCCGGGCGCGCGCGGCGGGGCCCCCGGACGCACCTCGACGAGCCCTGGCCGGACGAACCAGAGCTCCCGGGCGAGGGGCGGGGCGGCATCGCTCGGCGTGGTGGCCCCGGGCGGCGCGGGCGCGTCAGTCGGGATAACGCACCTCCCCTCGCAACAGCACGTTGCCCCCGAGGAGCTCGACCGCCGGCTCGCGCAGGTCGATCGCCGACGCGAGCGGCGCCTCTCCCAGCGCGCCGACCGCGGGGATCGCCGTGTCGCCGAGGAAGCGCGGCGCGATCTCGACCTCCGCGCGGTCGGCGAGGCGCGCGCGCAGGAACGAGGTGAGCACGGCGCCGCCCCCCTCGACGAGCAGCCGCCGCACGCCGCGCGCGTGCAGCTCGGCCAGCGCGTGCGGCAGCGAGACGAGGCCGCTGTCGTCCGCGGGCACGACGATCACCTCTGCGCCGCGCTCCTCGATCCACGCCTGCGCCGCGCGCGACGCGCGCCCCGCCGCGCCGAAGACGACCACGCGCCCGCCGGCCGGCTGCCCGCTGCCGGGCGGCTGCAGCAGGCGCGCCCCTTCCGGCACGCCGAGGGCGCTCGCCAGCACCACGCGCATCGGCTGGCGCCCCTCGCACCCGCGCAGGGTCAGCCGCGGATCGTCGATCACGACGGTGCGGATCCCCACGAGCACCGCGTCGTGCTCCGCGCGCGCCCGGTGGGCGCACACCATCCCGGCGGGTGTGCTGAGCATGACGCGCTGGTCCCGGGCCGCGATCCGGCCGTCGAGCGTCTGGGCGAAGTGGAGCGTGACCCGCGGGCGCGGCAAGCTCATGGCGCGCCCGCGGGTGCGCGTCCGGCGCGAGCGAACGCGCAGGGGAGAGGGGACTTTGCCGCCGTCCCGAGCCGACAGTGGAGCCTCCGGGGCACGACGGCACTCTAGACCAGAACGTGGGAACCGGGGAGGAGCGCGAGCACTCGATCACCCAATTCCACGCTTTCTAGCAACGCGTTCATCTCCGCGCTCAACGGCCTCATCCGAAGCTCATTCCGTCCGGCGCGCCGATCGCGCTGCTGCAGTAGCGCCATCGGGCGACTCGAAGCATCGATGAAGATCAGCGAGACACGGTTCGATCGTCTCTCTGGCGACTCCGCCCCTCGATGGGCGCAAAGACGATATGTCGAGCGGTGCTCCGACGCGAACACGCCAAGCGTCGAGGTCGCCGGAGCGACGTCAAGTCCACGAAGCGCGTGACGCGGCGCACGCCACACTTTTCGAGTCGAGCGGTGATGCCATCGCTGTTGCTGCAATTGTTCAAGTCACGCTCTGCTTTTTTGCGCACGGCGATGCCGCGCACCGCCGTGTGCCTGTGTGCAAGTGTATGTTGCGCGCCATGCGCGCCCATACCTTGACCGAATCTTTTGCACTTCTCACGCTGGCGGCGGCTCTCGCCGCCGGTTGCTCTGGATCTTCTGACGCTGACGACGGAGACCCCGGCGCAGCGGCGAGCTCTGGCGGGCTACCGAGCGCGAGCGCCTCGACGGGCGACCCCGCGAGCAGCAGCGGCGGCTCGACCTCGGGCAGCACCGGCGTCACCAGCGGCGCCGGCGTCACCAGCGGCGCCGGCGGCGCGGGCAGCACCGGCAGCACCACGGCGGGAACCGGCGGCGGCGCGGCGGCAGGTACCGGAGGTAGCGGCGAAGCGAGCAGCACCGCGGCGGGAACGGGCGGCACCGCGAACCCGGGCTCCGAGCTCGGCAACGGCGCCATGGAGGGCTCCGGCAAATCGAGCGAGCGGTACGAAACGGGCCTCGTCTCGCGCGACGGCACGCCGTACGTGCTCATCACCAACGGCTGGGGCCCCGGGTTCGGCGACCACACCGTGTCGTGGGAAGGCACGTCGTTCACGGTGGAGAGCATGAGCGGCTCGGCCGGCTCGATGGGGCAACCCGCCTCGTACCCGACGGTCTTTTGCGGCCGCTACTCGGTGAGGGAGGTGCCGGACTGCGGCTTGCCGGCGCCGAGCAGCTCCATCAAGAGCCTGCGCACCGGCTGGCGCTGGGCCAAGAATGGCAACGAGGGCCAGTACAACGCCGCGTTCGACATCTGGATGGGCAACGGCACGCAGCTCCAGGGCTATCTCATGGTGTGGCTGCGCGATCCGACGCGCTTTCAGCCCGCCGGGCAGCCGAACGCCGCGCACCAGGGCGTGGAGGTCGCGAACGTCCCCGGCAAGTGGAACATCTGGAACGGCATGGTGAACGGCCTGCCGATCGTGAACTGGGTGCGCGCCGAGGGGCAAGACAGCTCGGAGATCGAGTTCGACGTGATGGACTTCGTGCGCGACGCGCAGACGCGCGGCATCAGCGTGCCCGGCAACACGGTCAACGCGGTCGCCGTCGGGTTCGAGATCTGGGAGGGCCCGATCACGAACCTGAAGAGCCTCGACTTCTACGTCGACGTGAACTGAGCGCCGCCGCTCGCTTGCCGCGCAGGCCCAGGCGCCCTATCGCTGGGCGCGATGCCCATCCGCTGGCCGGATCTCTCCTCGCGTTGCGAGCGCGCTGGCCTCCCGCTCCGCGGCGGCTTCCACCCGCGCGAAGGCGACGGCGTGCCGGCGGCAGGCGATCTCCCGGCGGGGACGCTCGTCCTGCTCGGCAACGCCGGTCCGTCGATGTGGCGCGCGTTCTCGCGCGCCCGCAAGGACACCCCCGATCTCGCGCTCGACGACTGGACCGCCGCGGTCGTCTCCCCGCTCGCGGCGGAGCTCGGCGCGACGGCCCTGTTTTCCTTCACCGGCCCTCCCTACTGGCCGTTCCAGCGCTGGGCGCAGCAGGCCGAGGCGCTGTCCCCGTCGCCCCTCGCCATCCTCATCCACCCGCGATTCGGCCTCTGGCACGGGTACCGCGCCGCCCTCGTCTTCGCGGAGCGGCTGTCGCTCCCGCCGCACGAGGATCTGGCGAGCCCCTGCGTCTCGTGCGCCGGCCAGCCCTGCCTGAGCGCCTGCCCCGTGTCCGCGTTCTCCCCTGGCAGCTACGATGTCGCCGCGTGTGTCGGCCACCTCGACGCCGGGCCTGGCGCAACGTGCATGACCGGAGGGTGCCTGTCCCGCCGCGCCTGCCCGATCGGGCAGGAGCACATCTATCCCGACGAGCAGCGCGAGTTCCACATGCGCGCGTTCCGGCGCGCGATGTCGAGCACGGGCAGCTAGTTCCGCTCGCCAGTGGTCCGGCCAGGGATCCGGCGAGAGATTTCAACGCAAAGTCGCAAAGTCGCAAAAAAAAGAACAAATTCTGTGCATTTGCTCGGTCTGGCGCCAGCACCGCAGGGGCGAGCAAGCTCGCGCCGATAGCGTCATGCCCACCGCCGCCGGGAGGTGGCCTTCGAGAACCCGCACCGCATCGCCGAGCAGCGCGCGCCGTCCCCCCACGGGCCTGTCGAGGCAACGCGATGGCACCTTCCAGTCCGCCGTCCTCTTCTCTATCGGCGCGAACCCCCTCAGCTTCGCCGGTGCGGACTCAACGGCGCCGACAAGCGCGACCTGGTGGTCGCCAACCTTCGCTCCAGCAACGTGAGCGTGCTCATCAACACGACTCACTGGCCGCCGCGGAGATGTGGCGCATCATGGGGCTGGTCGATGAGGCCATCCACGCTGCGCTGCTCCCCATCTCGCCACCTGACCTGCCTGGTGGGACCGACGTCTTCCTCGGGCACGAAGATCAGTGCGATGTACACACGCCGGCGGGCACCGCAGGAGCGATGGTGTGGATCTCACGACCCCGCGGAGGTCCCTCACCCACCGAGTCGCTCGCGCCCGCCCGCGCGATAGGCGTCGACCCAGGTCCACAACGTCTCCAGCGACACCATGACGCGCGCCGCGATCGCGCGCGGTGCCTCGTCTCCGCGGATCATCGCCAGCACGGCCGCCTCCCGCGCCGGCGCCGAGGCCGCGGACGCAGCGTCGGCGGCCGGCTCTTCCGCCTGTGTCGAGCGCACTTCGACGGGCGCAGGCGCCTCGGCTCGCAGCGCGAGCTGCTGGAGCGGCAGCCGCACCGCCGGATCGCCGAGCAGCACGTAGCCGCGGAGATCGTTGCGCAGCATCCACAGGTGGGCGCGAGCGGCGCGATCGGTGGGATCGGCGCGGCCCGCCGCGCGCGCGTCGGCCTCGATCTGGTAGCTCTGCGCGAGCTCGTCGTTCGCGCCGCGGTAGAGCTCCATCAGCGCCTCCAGCGCGATCCCCGCGCGACTGCCGCGGACCAGCACCTCGAGGGGGCGATAGATACGGGACTTCTTGCTCTCCGACAGGCTCGTCGTGCCCGAGAAGCTGTAGGTCCACGCAAGGTCGACGTGACCGATGATCGCGAGCGGCCCCGCGGGGTTAGCCAGCGCGGTCTGCGGCAGGGCCGCGACGAAGGGGCGCTGGCCGGACGCGGGGAGGCTGTGCAACACGGCCTTCAGGCTGCCACCATAACGATCCTCCTGCGCGAGCTGCGAGAGCCACGTGTGATAGACGCTCGCCGCCGGCGTGCCCGCGCCCAGGCAGGCCAGGTAGAACCACATCCCTCCCGGCAAGAACGTCTGGTCCCGCAGCCGCTCGGCGTCGAGGATCTCGTCGTGGCCGATCACGAGCGCCCCCTGGCGCCGCCAGGAGTCCTCCTCCCTGCGCCAGCCACGCCGGGGCGCGCCCAGGCCGTGGCTCACCGAGAGCAGCACCGAGGGCCGGGCGCCGCCGCCCCCGGCGAGAAGGTCGTCCACGCTGTCGGCGGAGATCTCGCGCACCGAGGCTGCGGGGAGCTTGCCTCTGGCGCTCGCTCCGGTGGATGTGGCCAGGCTCGGGCCGACGAGCCTGGCCTTGCCCGTGACCGTAGCCGCCGAGCCGTCGGGCGTGACGTAGAAGAGCAGATCCGGCGAGGCCTCGGGCGTGGCGCGCCGCGCATAGCGAACGACCTTCTCGGCATAGGCGGCATAGCCGGCGAGATCGGTGTCTCCCGCGCTGTCCGCGAAATGGATGCGCCCCGCGAGCGCGTCATTGGCGAGCGCGTGCTGGAGCTCCAGCGAGGTGTGATGGAAGTCGCCGAGCATCATCAGGTAAAGGGGCCTGTCCTCCTCCGCCACCTCCTCGGACCAGTAGATGTCTCTCCGAAAGTCCGCCGATCGCTTCGCGTCCATCCCTTGCGGCACGCGATATACGCGCGCGGGCGCGCCCTGCTCGCCTTCGCGTAGCGCGACGAGCGGCTGGACGGCCTCCATCATCCGGTCGCCCTCCCGGCCCTCGGGCGCGATCACGGCCCATCGCTGGAGGGTGAGGTCGTTGCGATCGGCGTCGGTGCGGCGCCAGTGGTTGGCGTCGCGGCCCTTCCTGGGCCTCGGCGCGCGCTGGGCGGTGTCGCCAGGCAGCCCCTCGTCGAGCACGGGGCGGCGCTCGTCGGCGTCGACGAGCAGGAGGTCGAGCCGGTCCTCGTGGGCGTTCATGGTCGCTGGCTGCTGGATGGCGACGGCTCGGCGCTCGGGTCGACAGGATCCGTGTCCGCCGCGGCGCCCGCTCTGCCCCGGCGCAGGCCGGGGCGGCCGGCGCGAGCGGCGCGAGCGGCGGGCTGGTTCCGGCCGGAGCGCGGCTCCTGCTCTCGCTGGAGGAGGACCGAACACCGCACGCTCTGCCGGGCGAGCTGGACGCGCTTGCGCAGGTTCTCCTCCGATTCGAGCAGGAGCGCAGCCATCTCCGCGTACGACAGCTCTTCCTCGACGCGCAGCAAGAGAGGATCCCGCAGCGTCGGAGCCAAGGCGCGAACGGCCCTCTCCAGCCGGGCGAGCGTCTCCCGTTCAAGGAGGGTCCGCTCGGGATCGCCGGCAGCGGCGTGGGGGGCCGCCGCGAGCTCGGCGAGATCCTCGTCCACGAGCAGCAGGAGTCTTCCGCGCCGCGTCCGCTCGCGATGGAGGTCCACGCAGGCATGGCGCACGATCTCATGAAGCCACGCCGCCGGCCTTCGGACGCCCTCTGCGGAGGTGGTGGCCCGGAGCATCGACACCGTCGCTCGGCTGAACGCTTCCTCACCGTCCTCTCGGCCGAGAGAGCGCCGGCAGGCGCGGAGGAGCTCCTCCCGCTGCTCGACCCAGCAGCGCAGGAGCGCGCCGACGGAGGGATCGCGGAGGGGCTTCGCCTGGAATGCCTGGTCGAGCGCGGGCCGTCGCTCGGCCGCGCCGTGAGAGAGGCCGGAGGGCGACGGCGCTACCACCTCGTCACCGCCGGAACCACCCAGAAGCGGAGACTCGATGTCACGCCGGTACTCGCTGTCGCGGTGCGGCTGGTGTCCGGGGAAGGGGGCGTGTGTCACGAGGCATCCTCCACCACGAAGGCGTCGAGCTGAGCCGCGAGCTCCTCCAGATCTCCGGTGGTGGCCGCGATGTGGCCCGTGCCGGGCAGCCCGCCGCCGTTGCCCCAGATCTCGATCTCGCTGCTCTCGACCCCGGCCGCGAGGACTGCCAGGCTGTCCGGGGGCGCCGGGCGTTGATCGTAGAGCCAGCGCAGCAGCATGCGGTGGCGGAAGTCGAGGCTCGAGAGCGCGACGAAGAGGCCGGGCTGGACGCGCGGCCGCGCCAGGAGCTCCTCCATCCATAGCGGCGGCCGGGCGCCGTCGGCGCCGAGGGGGCCGTGGATGTGATCGTCCTCGGTGAGCAGCGGCGGCGAGAAGATGGGGCGCGGCTCCGCCGAGTAGCCACCATAGAGTCGGAGCACGACGATCTCGCTCTCGAGATCGAAGCGCCTGGGCATGACGGGCTCCATCTTCCACGCGGTCGCCCCCGCGGCGCGCTTGACGATGCGCGGCTTGCCGCCGGCTCCCAGGAGCGACGGCTGGATGGCGTAGACGGTCCGCTGCGGCAGCTTCTGCGCGATCGCGTGCTCGAGGCAGGGCCGCCAGAGGAGCGTGATGTGGACCCCCGGCCGGACGAAGCGCGCGAGCGCGTCGACGAGCGGCGGGGCCGTCGCCCCGGGCGAAGCGGTGAGCGCCTGCTGGAAGAGCGAATGCAGCACCTCCTGCCCGAACCGGAGCACGCAGCGCTGCGTGAGCGCGCTCAGCGACATACCCGGCGTCGCCGGCTCACCGTTGTCCTGCATGAACTGCTCGAGCTCCCTCTGGAGCGCCGCGCGATCGTCCTCGAGATCGCCGAGCACCGTCGTGAACGGCCGCTCGAGCAGGCTCTGGAGCGCGGGCGCGAGGCCCTTCGACCTGCTCTTCTTCCCCGGCCTCGCCACGCGGCGGCCCTGGAAGTTGAAGACCACCGAGTCCGAGCCGCGGAGGTACAGGACCGGCGAGAACGCCTCTGCGCTCTGGGAGAGCAGCGTCCGCCGCGCCGCCGCCACGCTCGCGCCTATATCGCCCTGGCTCAGCGAAGCGCCTGTCAGCGCGCGGTAGAGCTCGGTCGAGCAAGCGCGCGCCACGTCGGCCCTCACCGGCCAGAGGTGCGCCACGACGGCATCCGCGCCCGCCCTGGCCAGGATCTCCGCCGCGCTGCCGAGCGCCCCGGCCCTGGCGCCCTCGCAGGCCTCGAGGATCACGAGGCGCAGCTCCTCGCAGAACGCCGCGGAGAGCTCGCGCCCCAGCGCCTCGGCCGTGATCCATGTCTCCTCGCCGTCCTCGTCGTCTGCCAGGCGCAGGACGGGCTTGCCCGACAGATCCACGCCGCCGTGACCGAGCCAGTGCACGACATGCGGGCTCTTGCCGCGCCGGAGCCTGTCGAAGAGCACCCGCGCGCTGATCTCCTGCCCGGCGATCGCATCGAGCCACTCCACCTCGCCGGCGTCGATCGCCGGGGCGAGCGCCTCGCGCAGCACGTCGAGGGCCCGCTCGCCGGTGCCCGGCGCGATCCCGAGCACCCGGACGGCGCCCTTGACCTCGCGCGGCTCCCAGGGCTCCGACGAGGTGACGCCGCGCGCGAAGAGCACCCTGGGGTCGGTCCCCAGAAACCCTTCGGACGTCCCCGGCCTGCAGAGCGCCTCCCAGGGGATGGTCTGGAGCGCTTGATCGCGGACGAAGAGGCGCACCAGGAGCGGTCCACCCTTCGACGCCTCGCCGAGCCGCACGAGGACGTCGCGCAGCTCCCCCTTGAAGAACTCTTCGTGGAGCACCTGAGAGTCGCTCACCGCCGCTGGATCAAGCGATTTACCGCCGCGGACCGCCCTCCCGACCTTGCTCGCGAACGTCTGCAGGGCATCGAAGCCCTGCTCGGCAGATATCGCGTGCGCCGGGGGGCGCTCTCCCCGGCTGCCACGCGCGCTGACGCGCACCTCAGTACCGCTGATGTCGAGCTCGATCTCCAGCCACATCGAAGGACAAGCCTCGCTACGTTGTGCTCCCTGCCGTGCCTGACTCCTTGGTCTTTTAGAACGCAGCGGTCGAGATTCTCATCTGAAAAATAATTAAGGACGCATCGGCGGGCTCGGCCATGGGACGTGATTAAGGATGTCCACCGGCAGGCGTGCGCGCGTGGAGAACGGATACGATCATGGGATTCATCAACGATTCTCGTTCACGATGGCTCGGTAGATACATGAACCCACGTCCCATCCGTTGTCGCGACGGCTTCCACGTCGTCTCGGCGACGCGCGCCGGAGACGCGAGAGCCTGCGTCGTCATCGTGCCCGGCCCGGCCGCCAGCGCGGCGCGGGCGGACGCTGCGTTTGCCGAGATCGAGCGCGTCCACGCGCTCCTCGACCATCCGCTCATCCCGAAGGTCGCGGCGCGCGGGGTCGCCGACGGGACGCCATACATCGAGCTCGCCTGCGACGCCGTGATCGACGGCGTCGACCTCACCAGCCTCCTGAACGACGCCGGATGGAACGTGCCGCCCGGGAGCGCGGCTGGCCTCATCGCGAGCCTCCACAAGGCGATGCAGGCGGCCCACGCTGTGACCGACCCGAAGCGCGGGAGGCCCGTTTGCATCGGTCGCGTCTCGTGCGCTGACGTCCTCTTCTCGCGCGAGGGGCACTGGTACCTTATCGGCTATGGGAGGGATGCCCCGCTCGAAGGAGCCGGACAGGAGCAGGTCGACAGGGTCCTTGAGTTCCAGGCGCCCGAGGTGGCCGCAGGCGGCGAGCCGACCCCGGCGGGCGACGACACCGCGCTGTCGCTCCTCGCGCTGTCGCTCCGCCACGCGGTGCAGGGCAGCGCGGCGAGCGCGCGCGACGTCGCCCGGGACACCCGCGCCATGGACCTCGATCCCTCCGAGCGTCTGGGGGGGCGCGAGCGGCGTGTCCGCCGCGCGCCGGCGCAGGCGCGAGAGAGCGCCGAGGGCGCGGACGCCGCGTCGGACTTTCTCCGTCTCGTCGTGCCCTGCGGCGAGGCGCCTGATCCCGAGGGGTTCGCGTCGCTCGTCGCCAGCCTGCTCGCAGGTCGGGCGCCGCCGCTCCTCTCGAGCGACGCGGCGCCGGCGTGCCCGCCCACGCTGTTCCTCGGCTTCGAGGTGCGCTGGATCGCGACGGAGGACGGCGTGAAACACACGCTCGGGCACGCGCTCAGCCGCATCGTGACGGCCCTCGTCGACCGGCACGACGAGGCGCCGGACGCCTCGCTCTCACTCCAGGAGTTGCTCGACGCCGGCTGGCCCGGCGAGCGGCCGGTGGCGGACGCGGGGGCCAACCGCGTCTACGTGGCGCTGACCCAGCTCCGCCGCATGGGGCTCAGGGACGTCATCCAGCGCAGCGAGCACGGGTATCGCCTCGCGCCGCGCGCCGTCATCCGGTTCGTCTCGCCGAGGACCGAGCGCGCGCCATCTCAGGTCACGCGCTCTGCGCCGTGATGGAGGCGGCGCGTCGCTGGCGTCGCTACTTCGCCTTCTGCCCGGCGAACGTCTCCGCCACCTTGAGCACGAGCCGCTCGCTGAAGCCAGCGATGAACGCGATCGCGAAGGCCTTGCTGCTGTCGGCGTCGCCGAGGTTCAGCACCTTCGACTGGAGGAACGCATGGGCGGCGAGCCCCGGAATCGCCCCGAGGATGGCGCGAGAGAGAGTGACCCGCTCGTCCGAAACCTGAGCGTGGATCCTGGCCCGGAGGGAGGAGCGCTTGAGCGATCGAGCAGCGCTGAAGGTCGCTCCCAGGGCGCCAAAGGAGAAGACACCGAGGAGGGTCCGGTATCCCCAGGCAGGCCATTCGTGGACGGGAACTCGCGTCGTGGCCGTGAGCGCCACGAGCAGGAGCAGGATGAGCAGGGCGAGCAGCGCGAGCGTCCAGAGCTGGTCCCTGAGGAGCCGGCTCCCGAGGTCGACGCGACCGTGGCGGCGCGGCCGCAGGCCGAGGAGCCGCCGGGCCCTGCGTCGCGGCTCGGCGGGGCGTCGGGCCGGCGGGGCGTCGAGCTCACCTTCGGCCATGCGCACCGCTAGGGCAGCTCGCCGAGCGCCTCGAGCCCTGCCTTGCAGTAGGCCTCGTACCAGCGCTGGAGCTCTTCGCGCGTGATACCGTATCTCTCGGCGATCTTCTTGTCGCCCTCCTCCCCGACGATCTTCTCGTGGACGGCGCGCTGCATGCGCGCGCCATCCCGCGCGCGGGCCGGCGCGGGCGGAGCGGCGGGCACCGGCGGGAGGCGCGCGGGCACCTCCGCCGGCGCGGGCACGGCCCTGACGGCTCCCCTGTCGCGGTGGATCGCGAGCCGCGCCGCCGGATCGCCCAGGAGGACGTACCCCGCGAGATCCTCGCGCAGCATCCACAGGTTCGCCCGCCGCTTCGCGCGGCCCTGGTCGGGGGCGAGGGGCTTGCCCGCCATCTCGGCCCTGGCCTCCTGGTTGTACATCGCGGCGAGCTCGTGGTTGGCGTTCCCCAGGTAACGGAGGAGCTCGTTGTACGAGTTGCCCGCGCGCGCGCCCTTCACCAGCGAGCTGAAGACGCCCTCGAAGCGCGACGCCCGGTCCTTGCCGTCGGGCCCCATGTCCTGGAAGCTGTAGGTCCAGGCCAGATCGATGTGGGCCATGACGGCGAGCGGGCCCCGCGGGTTCGCGAGCGCGGCCTGCGGCAGCGCGGCGATGAAGGGCCGATCGCCCGGCCTGGGCAGGCCGGCGAGCACGCCGTCGACGCGCCCGCCGAAGCCGCCCGCGTCGCGCAGGCTGGCGAGCCAGTGGTGGTAGGCGCTCGCCGCCGGCGTCCCGCCGCCGTAGCACGCGAGGAAGAACCAGATGCCGCCGGGCAGAAAGGGCCTGTCGCCGATGTCCTCGGCCGCGATCCGCACGCCGCAGCCCAGGCTCATCGCCCCTTGCACGGCGCGCTGCTCGTCCCCCGACGACCATCCCCTGCGGGGCGCGCCCAGGCCGTGGCTCATGGTGAACAGCACCGACGGCTCCGGCCTCTCGATCTGCTCGAGGAGCGCGCTCCTCGCCGCGTCGGCGCCTTCATAGCCGATCTCCTCGATGTCCCTCGCCTTGAAGCCGCCCCTCCGCTGGGTGTCGCGGCACCGCTGAACGCTGGGCGCGACGAGCGCTCTGTGGCCGATGGAGGTCGCCGCGGTGCCGTCCTGCGCGGTGAAGAACAGCGCCCGCGCCTGCGCCTCCACCGAGGGGGCCCGCTCCGAGGAGAGGAGCTTGTCCACGTACGCCGCGTAGCCCGCGGCGGACCGGGACACCAGGCGACCGACCAGCGCCTCGCTCGCCATGGCCTGCTGGAGATCGAGCGAGACCTCATCGAGGTCGCCGAGCACGAGGAGATACCGCGGCAGATCCTCGAGCGCGACCGACTCGTCATGATAGACGCTCTTGCTCCACCGGATCGCCGCGTCCGCGTCCATGCCGGCGGGGACGCGATAGGGCACGACGGGCGCGCCCTGGTCCTGTTCCCGCTTCCGGATCAGGGGCTCGACGAGCGCGAGCAGGGCGTCGCCCGCGGGCCCCTCGGGCGCGATGACGGACCAGCGCTGGAGCGAGAGATCGTTGGGATCGTCCGAGAAGTCGGCGAAACCGTGGACCAGGTCCTCACCCCCGGGCTGCGCCTCGTCCGCGGCGGACTCGAGCGGCAGCCCCTCTTCGAGGACGGGGCGTTGATCGTCGGCATGGCAGAGGAGCAGCTCGATGTCGGACATGGCTCCTCCTCTCAGCGCGCCGCGCTCCCCGGGGGCACGCGCGCGGATCCCAGGGAGCGGAGCTCTCCGTTGTCCCAGTGCACGAGCCACATCGCCGCGCCGCCGTCCTCGTGCGCGTCGAGGAGCACGGCGGTGAAGCGCTGGAGGGTCCTCGCCGCCCTCTGCTTCTCGGGCAGGAGCTTCGGGTTCTGGCGCAGCTCTTCGAGGAACTCGGCCCAGGCCTCGTCGCCGGCGTCGGAGCGCGGGAGCTGCATCAACCAGATCCACGTGCCCGTGTTGGCGAAGACGAGCCCGTCGGCCGCCTTCCAGCGGGCCGCGTGGGTGTGGCCGATCACCACCGCGCCGGCGTCGAACTTCCTCGCCAGGCGCTGGGCGTCGGCCCACTCGGCCTCGTCGGGATCGAGGTGGAAGTACTCGTCGCCGACGGTGCCGGCGAGCCTCCTCTGCACGCCCGCATAGAGCTTCAGGCCGGCGCGCGCGAGCTTGAGGCTCGCGGTCGACATCGCCTCTTCGTCGGCGAACGCGGCGGGCCCGTCGCCGAGCGTGGCCTCGACCGCCGCCGTCTCCTCGGCCCCGAGGCCGGCCTCCGCGAACCTCTCGGCGAGCCCGAGATCCTCCTCCTCCTCGGCGAAGGAGGCCGCCGACCCCGCCTTCTTGAAGAGCTGCCAGGCGATGTCGAGCGAAGCCGCGCTGAAGAGCTGCTTCACGATCCCGGGCGCGACCGCGAGCGCGGCGAGCGCCGCGCCCTGGAAATCGGGCTTGAGCAGGCTCACGAAGCGGAGGCCGTGCCGGCGCGCGATCGGGTTCATGAGCTGCTTCACGAGGACCGAGCCGGCCGCGTACCTGAACCGGTCGAGCCGGGCCAGACGTCCGTAGTCGACCTTGTTCCAGTTGTCGCTGTGCTCGCCATGGGTGACGAGGATCCGGGCGCCGCCCACGTCGAGGATCGCGGGGGCGTCGCCCAGCTGGAAGGCGAGGCGCGCGGCGACCGCGGGCGGCTGCTCCATCGCCGCGCGCAGGATCTCCTGCACCTCCGGGACGGCGAGCTCCACGTCGTGGTTGCCGAGGCGGATGATGACCTCGCCGCCTCGCGCGAGGACGCGCCCGAGCGCCCTGAGCACGGCGGCGCTCTCGGGCGCGGCGACGATCGCGCGGGCCTGCGCCGCGGCGCGCGCCCGATCGAGCTCCAGCGGGTCTTCGTTCATGAGGAAGTCGATGCCGTCGCCGTTGACCAGGACCCGCGCGGGCTCGCGCGCGATCAGGTCGAGGAGCGCGGGCAGCGCCTCGCCCCCGGCGAAGACGTCGTAGTCACCCCCGTTGCCGAGGTGCAGATCACTGAGGATGAGGGTACGCATGGCGGTTGTCTCCCGGGTTCATCGAGATCCTTTGAGCGCGGCCAGGCGGATCGCCGCGGGCGGCGCCCAGTCCGCCTGGTGCGGGCGGTTGTGCAGGCCCTGGGCCGGGCTCCACGACATCCTCGCGTTGCCCTTCGGGTCGCAGAAGACGTCGAGCAGCGGCCGGTTGTCCGGGGCGTTCGGGGTCGGCGCGTCGGACTTCGAGTTGATGCACCACGTGGGCTCGATCCGATCGTGGAAGGGCGCCCCGCGCAGGGAGCGGAGCAGCCACGAGATGGGGAGGCCCTCGTCCTCCATCGACATCCACGCCGAGCGGTAGAGGAGCTTGCCGTCGCCGCGGCTCCGGAGGAGCAGCCGGGCGCGCCCGCGCGGCTTCACGTCGCTCTTGACCGTCCCGACGCCGTCGATCCTGGCGATGCCGCGGAACAACCATTGACCCTTGGAGAGCGCTGGCGGGATGAAGGGCCACCAGTGCGACTCCCAGAGCATGCGCGCGCCCCTGGCGGAGGTGGGGTGCACGACGGGATCGTTGAACGAGGTGGTGGTGTCCCAGAGCTGCCATTTGCGCTCGATCGGGTGCTTGCGGAGCACCATCGCCACGTGCCCGCTCCCGGCCCCGGCGGCTCCGGACGCCGACCAGAAGAGGCACGAGCCGACCGTGACCTTCTCCCAGAGATCGTCGGGCCAGTCGGCGAGCACCCGGGGGACGTCGGTCCAGCCGTCGCCGAGCCTTGCCGCGGCCGGCTGCGCGTCGGTCCCGCAGCCGATGTCGCCGTACGGGCCGCCGTCCCAGCCGCCGAGGCAGAGCGCGGTGGTCACCGACTGCTGGCACTGCCCCACGATCGGGTAGCGGCCGCCGTCCTTGATGGCGCTGGCGACCCTCTTTTGCGCACCGTAGAAGTACGCTGGCATCGTGTAGGGGATGCCGGTCTGGTGCTCGGCGACGGCCCGCGCCCAGTCCTCGCCGTCGCCAGAGGCGGTGTCGTAATCGGGGTGCGAGAAGATGTCGTCGATACCCTCCTTCGCGCGGCAGACGAGGAATTCGGCGAGGCCCTCCGCGTCCTCCGGCCCGCGGAGATCGTGCTCGGGGGCCTCGAGCAGGTTCACGGTGCGGACGAGCTGGGGCGGCGGCTCGTCGTCGGCGAACGCGACCGGGCGAGCCAGCCACTCCTCGGGCGGCTCGGCGGGCGCCGGGTCCATGTCCACCCACACGGGCAGGTCCGCCCCCGAGGGCGCGCCTTCGTTGCTTTGCTTCACGGTCATCGGAGCTCCTTCTCTCTTCGATTCAATGTGTCCGCCCCGGCGCTCAGGTCGCGCGGGGCGTGCCTTTCGCGGGCGCGAACGGGTCGTCAGCCGGCGGCCCCGCGGCCTTGATGAACGGATCGTCCAGGCAATCGAGCCCGTCGTCCTTCATGTGCTTCCAGTAGAGCTGGAGCTGCTGAAAGGACGGGATCCACTTGTACCTGCGTGCCTTGCCGTAGAAGTAGCGGCCCACCAGCGCCGCGAGGCGCCTGTCGCGCTCTGCCGAGGGCCCTTCGCCCGCCTGGGGGACGGCCCACTCCAGGCAGCCCGTCACGTACCCAGGTGCCCAGTGCTTGAGGTGCGCGATCAGGTTGAAGAGCGCCTGGGTGGCGATCGCGTCGGCGCCGGAGATGTTGCCCGAGCCCTCCATGAACGTGCAGAGCTGGGCCTCGGTCACCGCGTCGCGCGTGGCCGGGTTCCTCGCCAGGTCGATCAGCAGGTGGAGGAGCGGGACGGAGCGGCGCATGATCTCGAGCGCTTCCTTGCGTCCGGTGACGACCGTCCCGGCGTCGAGATCGACCACGTCGTACACGTTGCCGCCGCGGTAGCGGACGCCAGCGGCGCCCAGCGCCTCGCGCACGGCGTCGCTGGCGGTCGCCCGCTCCATCACCTTGCCCAGCCAGCCGAGGCCGCCCCAGCCCGTCCCCCAGGTGACGATCTGGTTGTCGTAGGTGTTGATGGCGGCCGTGCTGCCCTCGCGCGCCTGGAATGCGCGGAAGGCGAGGATCTTCCGCTGGTCGGAGGGGCTCGCCTCCGCCGCCCGGGCGTCGAGAACCCCGTGCAGGTAAGCGATGTGTGCCTTGTCCGCGCTGCCCGTGTACACGTGCCCTGCGCCCCAGGGCTTGAGCCCCGGCTCGACCGGCACGGCGGCGCGGCGCTGCGCGATCTCGGCGACGAGATCCTCGGTCAGCGCGCTTCCGGCCTCCGCCGCGCCCGAGTCGCGCGCATGATCCTGCCAGGCCGGACGATCGTCGTCAGCGAACGAGACGTTCCGTGACACGGATCAATCCCCCGACGAAGCGCGCTTGCGCTGGCTCTCTTGGTGGTCATCCGAGCCGTCGGCGTTCTTCTTCTTCTTTTTCTTCTTGTCCTTGTCCTTGCCCTTGTCCGTGAACCGCAGCGCTGCGACCACGCGCCCCAGCGTCTTCGCCACGATGCTGCGCTTCACGCGATTTTCGTGACCCTTGAGCCCTTTCTTCGCCTGCGGCTTGAGCTCCGCGCCCGCCGGCTCCCTGGCGCGGCCCTCCGCGAAGGCCGCCGTCAGCGTGTCGTGGGTGATCATCTGCGACTTGAGGGTTGCCTTGGCATCGTCGGACAACCCGGCGAGCGCGTGCTCGTAGTGCTCGTCGAGCTCCTCCTTGCTCGCCGTCATCTCCCACTGCCGGCCTTTCCACTCGGCGATCTTGATCTTGTCCGACCCCCGCGGCAGCGTGGGATCGCCCGTGCCTGTGTCCCCCCGCTTCGGCACCGATAGATAGATGGCCGTCCCTTCGCCGCCGAGCGGCGTCTTCCCGCTGCTCGGGGCTGCGCACATCTCCTGGATCAGATCCGAGAATGAGCTCTCGTTTTCGAGCGTCTGGCCGTACTGCGGCATGGTGTTGCCGGTGAAGGGTGGGTCCGCGCTCTTCGCCCTGACTGCGTATCCCAGATCTTTGTACTTCTGGACCAAGGCATTCGTCTCGTCCTGGGACCCGGTGCCGCGCACGGCGATGTACGCCACGTCTTTGCTGGTCATCGTGGAGGCCATCTCCCTGATGACATCGCTGCGCGTGGGATCATCGGCGAGCTTCGCGATGCGATCGAAGATGCGCGGGTCGAGCGGCACCCGGAGCGTGTCCCGGAGGTCCTGGTTCATCGGCGACACCACGGAGAATAGAAAGGGCACCGCCTTGTCGGTATCACCGTCCTTGAACAGGTAGGGTGTGTCCTTGTAATCGAGCCCGAACTGGCTCACGACCTGGTCCGGCGCAAGGTTCTCCGAGTGCCGCAGAGGTGCGCCGAAACCGTAAAACGCGGGCGGCTTGTTGCCCTTCAGGGACTCGGCGACACTGGCAGGGGGCACGACCTTCGCGAAGGGTTCATCATTGCGCTGAAAGCTCGCGTAGTTTGTTGCGGCCATGGCGGTGATGATCTCGATGTCGAGGTCGCTGTAGGCCTCCGGCTCGGTTTGGCGCATGTCGGCCTTGAACTTCGCGACGAGCCGGTCCGCGTTCTGGGTGTAGGTGGTGAGCTCCTCCGGGGTGGCCGTACCCTTGCCGACCCTGTCCACGAGATCCTTCGAGATGCCGTAAAGCGTGCCGTACTTTTCCAGGATCTTCCCCTGCGCGACCTGGGCGTATTTGAATTCGAGCATGGTCTCCTCCGTGGTGACGCCGCCGCGACCGGCCCGGCCCCCCCGCCGGCCGCGGCGACGTCGAGCGCGTCACTCACTGAGCTTGCTGATGATCTCCGCGAGCTTGTCTTCGATGCCGCCGAGCCGGACGTCGAGCGCCTGCTGCTTGCGCTCCAGATCGGCGAAGTAGTCGGTCACCACCTCGTCCGCGTCGCCCAGCGGGAGCACGCGCATGTCGCGGCCGAAGCCCATGAGCACAGGCCGCTCCACGTACGTCACCCGGTGCAGCACTCGCCAGCACTTGTTCGGCTTGGCAGCGCTCGCCTGGCGCAGCGCGCGCGCCTCTTCGTCGTTCGACATCAGCCACACCGGATCCACCACGTAGCTGAAGAAGTCGCTGAAGTGGTCCGTGCTGCCCTCCAGGTAGAACGTCATGAACCGATAACGATCCACCTTCTCCCCGGGCACGAGCGGGTTGTCCTGCGGATCCGTCAGGCCTCTCTTCTCGACGCCCGAGAGGTCCACGCTGAGCTCGAGGCTCTTGCTCGTGCTGAGCCTCTTGCTGTTCGCGTCCACCTTGCCGCCCGAGCCCACCAGCGACAGGGAGAACTTGAACCCGGCGACCGCCGCGTCGGCATTGCCGCCGATGCCGCCGCTGTGGCTCATCTCCGTGCTGATCGAATGCTCGATCGTGCTGGCGAAGCTCTGCGCCTCCGCGCGGAGCCCGCCGTCGCCGTCCCACACGTAGGTGTTGACGACGTTGCGCTTGCCCGCCTTGGTCTGGATGCCTTCCATGCGGAGCTGCCAGTCGGCGAAGGCCGCGCCCGCGCGCACCCGTCCCTCGAGGTTCTTGTACTTGCCCTTGATCTCCGCCTTGCGCTTTTCGCCCTCGCTCTTGAGCTCCTTCTTCTTCTCCTCATTTTGCTCCATCATCGCGTCCAGATCTGCCTCGGTGGCCTTCGACGACACCGGCGTGCCCCCTTCGGCGACGCTCGGAGCGCTCGGGTCGCTGAACGAGTCGAGCTTTTCGACCTGGTCGGCGCTGAAGTTGTAGAAGAAGCTCTCTCGCTCCTTGTCGTGGCGCTCGATCGCGTCCTTGAGCGCGTACGCCTCCTTGAGCCGGAAGTAGCTCGCCGGGTAGAGCGAGCCGTATTGCGAGCGCATGTCGGGCACATGCGGGTAAAACGTCGGATCCGCGGGCATCGAGCCGACCATGCCATCCAGGCTCCCGTTGAGCGTGTAGGTCGGGTTGATCAGGAACGTGATCGTGTTGACGTCGAGCGGCACGCCCTCGACCGGCCGGATATCGTAGCTCACCATGCGGCCGCTCCTCTTGAGCTTGGTGACGAAGACGTCGGCCATGCCCGAGATCACCAGCGCATACCCCACGTTCTTCGGCACCCAGCGCTTGCCCAGAAGAGGACAAGAGGCCGTGTCTTCGGCCATGCCCGAGAGCTCCAGGCTGTCGCTCGTGGCGAGGGTGGACGCCGCCGTGACCGAGCTGTCCTTGGTGTCGGTCTTCTCGAAGGCATAGTTGAAGACCGCGCCTGCCTGGCCCTCCGAGACCTCGCTCGTGACGAACGCGGGGCCCGCCTCGACGCCCCACGCCGCCCCGAGGAAACCATCCATGCTGAGCCCCCCGTGGGTCGTCTCGCTGCGCTGCCAGCTATAGCTCGTCTCGTCCGACTGGCTGAGGGTGACCGCCGTGGCCCCGTTGTAGTCCTCGTCCACCGTGAGGTTCTCCGAGGGAACCGGCGGCGCGCCCTCGATGTACCCGAGCAGCGTCGGGTTGATCTGGGTGTTGCCGACCCACTGCAACGCCAGCTGTTCGACCCGCTGCTCGGGCAAGAGCTGCACGTAACCTCCGGTCGTGAACCCGAAAAAGCGCCTCATCAAGGCCTGCTTCTTCCCCTCGCCGCTGACCTCGATCGAGCTGTACTCGGTGGTGATCAGGCTCTCCGCTCCCGCCGCGGGCAGCGAGGTGGTGAGGAGCACCGTGACGCTCCCGGTGAGCTGGCCCTGGAACGCGCCCGTCTTCTTGTCCTTGACCTTCTTGTCTCCGTTCACCTCGTCGAGCGGATAATAGGCGAGCAGGTTCGGCTCGGTGCCCACGAGGCGGCGCCGCATGTTCGCGCGGATCTCGGCCTCCGTGCGCGCCCGGTCCCAGAGCCGCACCTCGGCCAGGTCGCCCCTGAAATAATACTCTCCAGTGTGGGCCTTGCCGATCGAGAGCGCGCCGGACACGACGAGGTCGCCCGTCGCGGTCTGCTCCCCGACCTTCACGCCGTCGCAGTAGATTCGCAGCGTCTTCGTGAGCTGGTCGTGCGTGAAGCAAACGTGGTGCCAGTCCGTATCATCCTTGTAGTCCGAAGCCGACGTCACGGCAGTGCCATTGAACGACACCATGATCTTGCTGGCGTTGCTGAACCCAAAAGCGAAAGCCCCGGTGCCGCTCTGGCCGGGCGTGGCGGCGATGATCTGGAACTGGCCCGCGTCTGCGCCGCTGCGCCTCGCCCAGCACTCGAACGTGAAGCTGGTGGTGGCCGGCGTGACCGCCGGGCACTGCACGTACGTCTTGCCCCGATCGGGCAGGCTCAGCACCTTGCTGCCCGGGTTGCCGAGGTTCGCCGTGCAGCCCATCCATTCCACGCCGACCATCGAGCCGTGCGCCAAGCCGCCGGCCGAGCGGTCACGCGCGGTCGCGCCCGTGGCTTCATCGAAGGGCCAGTAGCCGACGAGCCCGGGCTCGTTGCCCGAAATCGACGCCCGGGCGTGGGCCGCGACCTCGGCGTCGGTCAGGCCGAGGTTCCAGAGGCGCACCTCGGCGAGCCGGCCAATGGGGCTGCCTCCCTTGGAGGCGTTGCCGAGGAACTTGATCTTGATGTCGTTCTCGTTCTCGTCATCGCTATCCTTATCTATGGCACGCATGGTCGTGATCGTCGCGTCCGCCGGCGCGCCCTTCAGGAGACCATCGCGCTTGTTCGACGTGAGGTCTTTGACCTTGAGCACACCTCCTTCCTCGACGTCGTCCATGCGCCAGTAGCCTACGAGGTCCGCCTCGTCGCCGGTGAAGGACCGATAGATGTCGTCTCGAACGTCGACGAAGGATCGGGCCGATTTCCAGATGGACACCTCCGCGATGTCGCCGTTGAAGTAGGCGTTGTTGTCCTTGTCGTAGCCGATGTGCATCACGCCCGAAGCCGCCTGGATGGCTCCGGTGACGCCGAGCGTCGCGGCGAGCTCCCCGTCGACATAAAGGCAGACGTAGCTACCGTCGAACGTGCCAGTGTACAGGTGCCAACCCTGGATATCGGCCGGCGTGAAGCTCGCACTTTTCCAGCCCTGGCCGGTGACATAGACATAGAACTGGATCATCTTGCTGTCTTTCACGGGGCTCATGATGAACGCGTCCCGCTTGCTCACCAGGCAGCCAGCACCGTTCCAGTTCGAGGTCGTGCTGCGCGCCCAGATCGACACCGTGATGGCCGTCGTGGGGTTCGTGTGCGCCGGCACCTCCACATAGTCCGCCGTACCCTTCAAGCGGATGGCCGGCTGCGAGGTGTCGCGGCTGCCGATCTTCTCGCCGTCCGCGTAGAAGGAGGTGGTGCCTTTCCTCGTCGCCACCGCGACGTGGTGCCACCCCGCCGCGAGCGTCCGCCGGAGGTCGGCGCCGCTGTCGAAGAACCAGCCATTGACCATCAGCCCCAGCCGGCTGCCCTTTCGCACCATGAGCGGTACATCGAGCGAGGTGTCCGAGCTGGCCACCACGTTCGATTCATACGCCGTTCCATCCGCCGTTCCGTCGCTCTTCGTGCCCCTGGTGGCCAGGGGGTACTGCACCCAGGCCTCGCACGTCCACCCGCTCGCAGGCAGGCTCACGACTTTTTCCAGGGTCACTTTGTCGCCGCTGTCGCGAATGTCAGCAGAGGCGCGCACGGCGTCGGGCAGCCACTGCTCGAACGTGGCGTTGCGGCTGTCCGACGCCGCGTCGTAGGCGGTCGCGCGCATGCGGCCCTGTGGATCGAAATAGGTGAGCAGCACGTTGCCTTCGCAGCTCTCGGCGAGCCGGACCCTGCCTGTGGGCTGGGCGAAATCGAGCACCGCGCCGGCCGTCACCAGATGCCGCTCGTCTGTCGCGATGGTCGGCATGATCGCAGGCTTCGCCTTTTCGAGCCCGTCGATGACCGCCGTGTTCTTTGTCGCGAGATCCTTGCGGCTCGCGTCCAGGTCGGTCCGCGCGGCCGTGAGCTGGTTCTGCAGCGCCGTGACGTCTTCCTTGGCCGCGAGCAGCTCGTTGAGCTCATCGATGCGCGCCTGCTTCGATTGGATCTCCGACTGGAGCCTCGCTACCGTCGCGTTCTTGGCATCGAGGTCGCTCTTGGCCTCTTTGGTCACGTCGCTGGTCTTCAGCACATGCCACTTCTGGTGATTCGCGCCGCTCCAATCCCAAAGCTGGAGCGCCGCACTGTCCCACGTATCCCCCCAGGCGACTTCGACGTAGACGTTTTCGTTGTGCCTCGGCTTGAGGGTATAGTGGCTCTTGCTGGAATCCAGGCACGAGAGCTTCCACTGCATGTGCGACACGCCGCCCAGCGGTTCGAGCCTGAGATCCGCGTCCTTTCCCCCGGCGCCCGGCACTGACAGGGAAAGCCCGCTGCGCTGGTGCAGGATATGGAAGTATCCGTCTGCGCGTTCCTCGAACCGCCAGCGCTGATAGTTCAGGTCGTTCGTGGCCCACGGGCCGTACTGAAGCACGACCTTATCGTCACCACCGGTCATGTCCTTGCCGCTGTTCAGGTTGAGCACCCGCTGGTAGTAGCTCCACCGGTTGTCTTCGATCGCTTTGCACTCATTCTGCGCCTTGGTCTTCTGCGACGAGAGGCTCGAGACCGTGGTCGTGAGCGCATTCTTTTCATCGACGTAGCGCTGGTAGTTCTTCGCCACGTCGATCCGCTCCGTGAGATCGCGGATCTGCCCCTCGACGCGGCCCACCTTGGCCTCCGCCCGGCCCATCGTGGTCAGGCTGTCCAGCACCGCCTGCGCCTGCGCAGGCAAGGACGAGAGCGCCGTCGCGTCCGTGTATTGGTCGCGCGTCACCGAGTCCGAGACCAGACGGATGCGGTGCTTGCGAACGTCGATCGACGTCCACTCCGCGGCCGGCGCCGAGCTCTCGGCTCCCCACTTGCCGCGCACGTCCGAGATCTCGAAGGCTCGCATGAGGCTGACCCCATCGGGCACCACCACCCGGCATTTGGCCTTGTACCAGCCCGGGGCCGCGCTCTCGAAATCGAACTGCTGCACGCTCCCGGCCGGGAACTCTATCCTCTCCTTGCTACCGCGGCTGCTCTTGCCCCAGTACGAGAAGGTGAAGAGCTTGCGCCCGGTGCCGTCGGCGTCGCTCGGATCGACCGCCGCGCCGGGCGAGTTCACCTTGAACTCGAAGCTCTCTTCGTAAACGCCCCGCTGGCTGACCGCCAGGAGCTCTTCGCTGCCGTACTTGACCACCTTCTTCTTGTCCTCGTCCGAGCCCGTCGCGCGGTCGAGGCTCCGCGCGCCGGCGTAGGGATCGCCGTACACAACGGCGTTCCTGCCGTGGTGCGAGAAGTCCGGCACGATCGGCGGCTGCTCTTCGTAGACGACCGCGCCCATGCGGTAATAGGCGGCGAGCCCGTTTTCCTTCCCGCTCAGGTTCACGTGCATCGTGGCCTTGACGTCGGCCGCGGACCGCGCCTCGTCCCAGATCTGCACGCCGGAGATCTCGCCGCTGAAGGCCTGGCCGATGGTGTGCGTCGAAGCCGCGCTCACCAGCGCCGGGTTGCCCTTGAGCAAACTCCCACGCTTGTTTGCCGAGAGATCGCTGGCATCGGCGTCGAGCGACCAGTAGCCCGCGAGGTCGCTCTCCTTACCAGTCGGCTTGCGGGACATGTCGGCTTGAATGTCGGCCTTCGAGCGTGCAAGGCTCCATATCTCCATGTCCGCGATGCAGCCATGGAAGTAGAAGTCCGGATTGCCCTCGGTATTGCCTGCGCCGATACGCATGGGCTGGGTTGACGACTTGTAGGCGGCCGTGGAGGATACCGGGGCGCTCCCGTTCACGTAGAAGTTCCACTTCGTACCATCGAAGGTAAGCGCGATGTGGGTCCAGACCCCTTCCACCACCGCCGGTCCCTGAATGTAGGTCCAGGCGGAGCCAGATCCCACGCGGCATTGCCATATGTTGCTGTCGGTGGCGTAGATCGCGAGGCCCGTGCAGTCGCCCCCACGACACGTCAGAGGGGATCGATAGCGGCCCTTTCCACCCGTCAGCTTGACCCACGCGGCCACGGTGAAGCTGCCGGTGAAGAGCGGCGCGCCACTGGCGACCTCGACAAAATCGGCCGCCCCGTCGAACTTCATGGCCTTGGCGAGCTTCGTGCCGGGCGAGGCCGGAAGCACGCTCTGCGGGTGCAAATACGCTGCCTTCGTCCACGCCAGGTCGCCCTTCAAGGCGCCGTGACGCTTCGCCGGCGACAGGTCCTTGGTCGTGCCATCGTCGAGCGGCCAGTACCCGAGGAGCCCCGCTTCGCGACCGGTGAGCCGCCGGGCCATGTCCTCGGCGATCTCGACCTTCGTGCGCGCACGACTCCATATCCGCACGTCGGCGATGCTGCCCTTGAGGTGAAAGTTACCATCGCTGAACTGGCCGATGGTCCAGGTGCCGCTGCCCTGAAAGTGGGCGGTGGTCACGTTCTCGAGGACGAGCGCGCCATCACGATAGACGTGCTGGGTGTGCGTCGTTGCGTCGTAGGTGCACGCCCAGTGGTGCCATTCCAGATCCGTGTACGCCAACTTTGTATCTGCGCCATTTCCCCAGAAGCTGAACGTGAACGTATTGTTCGGGCGAAAGCCCACGTGCAAGCACGTATTGGCGGCAGGCGTGCCTTGGGCGATCACGTACTCCAGGCTGTTGATACGGTCCCGCTTGGCCCAGAACTCCACGGAGAAGCTCTTGTTCGCGACGTCCGGGGGAGAATCCTTGATCGCGACCTGATCGTCCACGCCGTCGAACTGCAGCACCTTGTCGTTCAGGTGGCATGGCACCCCATGGGCGATGACCTGCTGCGCGACCTCGACGCCGTCCCGGCAGAGGGCGATCCGCGTGTCGCCTCCGGTCTTCGTGACGTAATCGACCGTGCCGGCATAGTGCACCCACGCGCCGACCGGCATCGCGCTCGGGTCGGTCACGGTCCGCGCCCCGCCGTCGCTCATCCGCACCACGAGCTTCGCCTTGTTGTCGGCGCCGAGGGCGAGGTTCATCATCCCGCCGCTGTCCTTCACCAGGCTCTGCTCCAGGTTGCCGGCGGCGTCCACCCGCACCCAGGCCGAGAACGTGCGACCCAGGTGCCGCTCCGGGCTCGGCGGCGCGAGCTCCAGGTCCGGAGTCTCCACGCAGTCATTGCCGTCCATCCGCAGCCCCCGGCGGACGACCTTGCTCAGGTTCGCCGCTTCGCCCGTGAAGTACGGCGCGTTCAGCACGAAGGCTCTCTTGCTCGCCACGAGCGACGTGATCGGGAAGATCCCGTCATACGTCTGGGTGCCGGAGATCTGCACCTCGTGACCGACCTTCAGATCGTGCCACGGGCACACGATCATGAGCTTGCCGTCCTCGGTCTTCTCCGCGCCGACGACCATGTTGTCGAACACGAGCCCGGTCTGCTTGTCCTCCGCGACCTCCCAGAACCCCGCCTCGTCGTTCTCGAACTTGGCCTCGACCTGAAACGTCGCGCCGTCGACGCTGAGCACCATGTAGTGCCCGTCGTAGCTCCGGGTGCCCCGGATCTTCACCTTGGCTCCGGTCTTGAGATCCGCCGGGAGCGAGTCCTTGGACCGGATCTGGAGCTTGTCGTCGCCGCCCCGCTCGGTGGCGACGATGGTCCCGGAGGGCGGCGGCGACTCGTCCGCGAACTCCTTGATACCGTCGAGCAGCGAGAGCGGCGTGACGACCTCGCGCTCATTGGTGCGCAGGATCTTGCTCTGGTCCGGCGTGTGGTCGATCTGCGACAGCGTGCCGTCCGCGGCGAGCGCGAAATCGAGCACCGCGGTCTTCACCACCTCGCTGTCGGTCGCCTTCACCGGCACCGCGAGCATCACCCGCATGGTGTCGCGCATGAGCTGCGGGCCCGCGTCGGTCATCACCTCTTTTTGCAGATCGTACGTCGTCGCCGACGGGCCGCCCGCGACGGTCAGCCCCTTCAGATCGATCGTCCGGCGGACGATGCCCGGAACCGACTGGTAGATGGTGTTCTTCGCGTTCGAGGGGTCCCGCCGGGCGTAGAGGTAGTCCTTGACGTCGAAGAGGCCGTTGTCGCCGGAGCCCACCGTGTAGAGGACCAGCTTGCTCTCCTTCGCGTCGTGGACGAACAGGTGCCAGCGGTTCCGATCGCTCTCGGCAGTCGGCACGAAGACGGGCGAGAACCACCCGCTCACCACCGTGCCGGCGAAGCCGAGCTCCAGGGCGCCTTCGTAGAAGTAATTTCCGTCGATGTCGCGGTAGTCGAGGTTGTCGAAGCTCCCGCCGTCCTTCGATGTGGCGGACTCCTGCGGCTTGAGCCGCTGCCGGCTGCGCCGGAACCGCACCTCGAGCCTGGGCACGAGCTCGTTGGTCATGCCGTCGAGCACGAAGCGGTTCACGAGGATCTTGCCGCCCGGCGATTGCCGGAACACGAAGAGCTGATTCAGGGCCGACACGACCTGTACGGGCGCGTCGACGCTCTTCACGACCTCGTCCGAGCCGCCGTACACGCTCTTCACGAGGACGTTGCCGTCGTTGTCCGCGAGGGTCTTCTTTTCGCTCTCGATGACCGACGGGTCGGGGATCGACTCGCCGAGCCGGAGCTTCTTGAGGCCCTCGAAGCCGAACGGGTCGGTGTCGTCGTTCAGGGCCGTGTCCTCGAAGCCGCTGCGCTTGACGGTGTACCAGAGGGTGCCGTCGAGACCGGTGCCAAAGCACACGACCTTGCCATCGTGGGTGATCGTGCTCACGTGCTGGATCTTCTGATCGCTGAGTATCATGCGCGCCTCGCCAGAAGGGTTGCTGCGGACAGACCTCCACCCTCCGGCCGACAGATGAGGGGCGGCCGTCGCGACAGGTGCAGGCTCGACGCAGCGGCCCATCGCCCATCGACTGACAGGGAGGGCGCTGCTTCACCCCTAACGACGTCCGGCGCAGGCGCTCGTGACGGTTGTTCGATCTTAAACGTATTCAAGGTGAGCGAGGCGGGGGACGCTCGCCTCGGCGCGCGCAGCGCTCACCTTGATTTCTCTTAAGATGACAGGGCTCGGCGTCGTGCGTTTCATGGGGGCATCTCTCTGCCAGAGAGGGTGCGAGAGAGGGGTTCGCCCCGAGGACCGCGACAATGACCATGCAAGAACACACGAACCAGGACGAGCCTCTCGACTTCGGCGGCTCGTCGTCCGTGACGGTGGGCGTCTCGTTCCGCGCGCGCCTCGAAGGCGACACGCCGAGGGGCGCGATCCAGGCCTTGCTGCGGTCCGTGGGCAAGGCCCTGTCAGCCCACTTCGAGCGCCGCGCGACAGCGCGCCTCGACGTCGAGAGCGCGACCGCCACGGTGACCCTGCGGATCCCCGAGCCGGAGGGCAGCACCAAGGTGTGCGACGTCTCGGTGACCTTGCTCGCCGACGAGCTCATCGAGGACGAAGAGCTCGTGGTCGTCCCGCGGATCCGCGCCGAGATCTACCGCCGGAAGGACGATGTCGACTGGCTCGCCCGGGACGCGCCGGCGGACGTCGAGAGGCTCGCCGGGGAGATCGAGGACGTGCTCCTGGCCATCTCGCCGTAGCCGCGCGGCGCACGTTCATCGCGAGCGCGCCATGCCGCGCCCGAAGGAGGATCCACCGTGAACATTGATGATGACAGGACGCCCCCGCCGACCCGGCTCGTGATCGCGACGCTGGCCGCGCTCCAGCTCACGGCGTGCGCGAGCGTCGCGACGGTCACGCTCGACCAGGCGATCAAGGAGCTCGCGCCGGACTACCGCGCGCGCACGCCGGCGAGCGGCGCCGCGAGCCTCGGACGCCGCCTGCTCGGGGATCAGCCTGAGACCAACGCCTGCTTCGACGGAGATCAGGACACCGCGGCGCCGAGCTGGTCTCTGGTGGCGCTGCGCTACGGGGACGTGCTCGACGGCAGGCTCTCCGCCGACTTCGGCGGCGTCCTCGCGGTCGCCCCATCGGCCGGCGCGTCCTCGGAGCGGAGCGCCAGCGTCACGCTGACGAACCTCGTGGAGAGCAGGCTCTCGGCGGTCTACATGAACGCGAGCGGCGCGTGCACCGGCCTGTTCGCCGAGGCGGGGACCAGCTACGTCAAGGTGCTGACGCGCGCGATCAGGGCGGGGACGATCGAGGTGGCGGCCGAGCAGTCGACCACCGCGGCCCTCTCGATCGACGCCTCCGCGCTCGGAGGGGCCTCCGTGAGCGCGTCGAGCTCGTCGGGCCGGAAGCTCCAGGGGGCCTCTCTCTTCTTCGCGGACTATCCCGAGTGCTTCAGCGTGGTCTACGACAGGAAGGACTGCGCCGGCTCGGCCGTGGGTCCGGGCAACGCGTGCGACCTCGACGCGTGCTCGTTCAACGTCGCGGCGCTCGACACAGGCGGCGCGTCCTGGGCGGGGAAGCTCTCGTGCGAGGGCGGCGCGGCGCTCGATCTCGGCGGCGCCCTCGGTGCGTGGGGAGAGGCTCAGAAGACGGCGCCTGGCGTGGCCTACAACGTCCGCGTGCTCCCGGGCGCCTGGCTGGGGACGGTGAACATCGACCTCCGGCGCTGGGTGACCCGCTCGGAATCACCCGACAAGTGCGCGGCCCCCGGGGGCGCGCCCCACCCGGGTTGATCGCGACATGGCCCGGAGCCTCACGATGAAGAACCCCTTCCCTGGCCCGCAACCTTACCGCGCCTCCGACCGTGATCGCTTCCACGGGCGCGGCGACCTGGCCCACCAGCTCGAGGGATCCATCCTCGCCAACCGCTGCGTCACCGTCTTCGGGCCGTCCGGCGCCGGCAAGTCGTCCCTGGTGCAGGCGGCGGTCCTCCCGTCGCTCATTGAGAAGCAGGAGATCCGCGTGGCGCGGGTCGACGGCTGGCCCGAGGATCAAGACCCGACGCGCTGGCTCGCGGACGCGGTGTACAGCGCCCTCGGCCTCGGCGAGCGGCCGTCCGGCGCCTCGCCCGCGGACGCGCTGATCGCGGCGGCGCAGCGCGTGGCGCGCGGGTCGCCGCGGCTCGTGGTCGTCTACCTCGATCAGATCGAGCAGCTGCTCTACGCGGCGCGCGCCGCGACCGAGGCCGAGGCGTTCTTCGCCTGCGTGAGCCGCCTCGCCGCGCTGCCCACCCGCAACCTGCGCCTCGTGCTGTCGCTCCGCGAGGACTACCTCGGCCGCTTCCGAGATCGGCTGCGCGAGCACCACCGGCTCCTCGATCACGGCTTCCGCGTCGGTCCTCTGACGGTCGCCGAGCTCTGCGAGGCCGTCTGCCAGGCGGCCGCCGCGGGCGAGCCGCCGCAGGCGTGGACGCCGGCGGAGGTGCGCCCGCTCATGCTCCAGGTGCGCGTGCCCGGCCAGGCCGCGGTCGACGAGGCCGAGGCGCAGGCGGCGTACGCGCAGATCGTGTGCCGCGCGCTCTTCGAGCAGCGCGAGGAGGGCGGCGCGGCGGCCAGCGCGGCCGAGGCCGAGCCGATCCTGCAGCGCTACCTCGACGCGACGCTCGCCGGCCTCGGCGCGCTGCGCGACGGGGCGCGGCGGCTGCTCGAGGACCACCTCGTGACCGCGGACGGCAGCCGCACGCTGCGCACCGAGAAGGAGCTGCTCCGGATCCTCCCCGCGGGCGAGCTCGAGCCGGCGCTGAGGGCGCTCGAGGGCGCGGCCATCCTCCACGCCGCGGAGCACCAGGGGAGCCGGTACTTCGAGATCGGCCACGACTGGCTGGCGCGCAAGGTCTTCGAGCAGCGGCAGCAGCGCCGGCAGCAGGAGGCGCAGCTTCGCGAGCGCGCCGAGGCAGAGGCCAGGCTCGCCGGGGAGCGCGCGCGGCGGCGCCGCTTCGCCGCCGCGGCCGCGGCGTCGCTCCTTGTCGCGGCCGGCGCGGCGTCGCTCGGCGCCGTGGCGTACTACCAGAAGCTCCGCGCGGACCGCCTGCGCGTCCAGGAGGCCGAGGCCCGGCGCGAGGCCGACCGGCTGCGGTGGTTCGCCGAGAAGAAGCGCTCCGAGGCGCACGACGCCAGCCTCCTCGCCGGCTTCCGCGAACTCGCGGTGCGCGCCCGGCTCCCGCTGGCGATGAAGCTCCTACCGGAGGTGGAGCTGCCCGCGATGCGGCGCGGCTGGGTCGAGCTGGCGAGCGACGCCCTCGCCACGAACGCGCTCCGCGCGACCCTCCACGGGCACGCGGGCCCCCTCGCCGCGGCCGTGTGGAGCCCCGACGGCGAGCGCGTGCTCACGGCCTCCGCCGACGGCGCGGCGCGCGTGTGGCGCGCCGACGGCACCGGCCGGCCGGTGGAGCTGAAGGGCCACGGCGGGGCCATCCTCGCGGCCGCGTGGAGCCCCGACGGCGCGCGCGTGCTCACGGGCTCGGAGGACGGCGCCGCGCGCGTGTGGCGCGCCGACGGCGCGGCCCCGCCGGTGGAGCTGACGGGCCATCGCGGCGGCGTGACGGCGGTGGCTGCGAGCCCCGACGGCGCGCGCGTCGCGACGGCATCGGACGACGGGACGGCGCGCGTGTGGGGCGCCGACGGCAAGGGCGAGCCGATCGTCCTCACCGGCCACCGCGGCCCGATCAACGCGGTCGTGTGGAGCCCCGACGGCGCGCGCGTCGTCACCGCCGGGAGCGACAGGACGGCGCGCGTCTGGACGCCGGGCGCGACGGGCAGGAGCCTCATCCTGCGCGGGCACACGGGCGAGGTGGTCGCCGTGGCGGTGAGCCCCGACGGCGCGCGCGTCGTCACCGGCTCACGCGACGGGACGGCGCGCGTCTTCAGGCTCACCGGCGCGAGCGCGCCCGTGGTGCTCGCCGGGCACGAGGACGGCATCACCCACCTGGCCTTGAGCCCCGACGGCCTGCGCGTGGCCACGGCGTCGGCCGACCGGAGCGTGCGCGTCTTCCGCGTCGACGGCGGGGGCGAGCCGGTCGTCCTGACCGGCCACACGCTCTCGGTGAGCTTCGTCTCGTGGAGCCCCGACGGCGAGTACGTCGCCAGCGCCTCCGCGGACAGGACGGCGCGCCTCTGGCCGGCGGACGGGAGCGGCCCGCCGCTCGTCCTGGCCGGGCACCGCGCGCCCCTCCGCTCCGCGGCGTGGAGCCCCGACGGCGCGCGCGTCGTCACCGCCGCGTCCGATCCGAGGGGGCGCTCGTCCGACCGCACGGCGAAGGTGTGGAGCGCCGAGCCGCTCCGATCGATGCCGCACCGGCGCCCTCACCTCGGCTTCTTCCATGCGGCGTCCATCGCCGCGGGGGGCGCGCGCGTCGTCGCGGCCTACGAGGACCGGACGGCGCGCGTCTTCCGGGTCGACGGCGCTGGCGAGCCCGTCGTGCTCAGGGGCCACGAGGGGTGGGTGGCGAGCGCGTCGCCGAGCCCCGACGGCGCGCGCGTCGTCACGGCCTCGTTCGACCGGACGGCGCGCGTCTTCCGGGTCGACGGCGAGGGCGAGCCCGTCGTGCTCAGGGGCCACGAGGCCGAGGTGCGCGCCGCCGTCATGAGCCCCGACGGCGCGCGCGTCGTCACGGCGTCGGACGACGGCACGGCGCGCGTGTGGAGCGCCGACGGCAAGGGCGAGCCCGTCGTGCTGCGCGGGCACGAGGACTGGCTCACGGCCGCGGCGTGGAGCCCCGACGGCGCGCGCGTCCTGACCACGTCCCTCGACCACACGGCCCGGGTGTGGAGCGCCGGCGGCGAGGGCGCTCCCGTCGTGCTCGAGGGCCACGGCGGCGACGTCTACGCCGGCGCGTGGAGCCCCGACGGCACGCGTGTCGTCACCGCCTCGGACGACGGCACCGCGCGGGTGTGGAGCGCCGGCGGCAGGGGCGATCCCATCGTGCTGCGCGGGCACGAGGGCGCGGTCCTCTGCGCCCTCTTCAGCCCTGGCGGCGAGCGCGTGGTCACCTCGTCGACCGACGGCACCGTCCGCCTGTGGAGCGCCGACGGCAAGGGCGCGCCCATCGTGCTCGGGGCGCCGGCGCCGGTCATCGCCCTGGCCTTCCTCGACGGAGGGCAACGGCTCATGACCGTCGCCACGGACAACAGCGTCCACACCTGGATGATCGACGTGGACGCGCTGAAGCAGCGCCTGCTCGCCGCGCACACCGACTGCCTGCCGCCGGACGTGCGCGTCACCTACCTGGGCGAGGCCGCGTCCGCCGCCCGGGATCAGTACACCGCGTGCGAGCGCTCGTACGAGCGCGCGCCGCTCCCCCTGGAGGGCTTCCGACAATGACGGCTCGCGACATGGCCGCGACGGCGGCGCTCGTGTTCCTGTCGACCCTGGGCGCGTGCGAGCGGCCCGGCGTCGAGGACGACAGACCTGAGCCGGCGACGGTGGCCGGCGACGCCGCCGAGGTCCCCTCCCCCGCCATGGCGCGGCCCGGCGTGCGTCGGCTCGGCGCCGGCGAGCGCCGGGTGAGGCTGCTCGTCCTGCCCGCCGACGCCGCTGTCGAGGTCGACGGCGTCCCGGCGCGGCGGCGGGACGGCGTCATCGAGCTCTCGGGGAGGGTCGGGCAGACGCATCGGGTGCGCCTCTCCAGGGCCACGCAGCACGCCGAGACGATCGTGACCCTCATGGACGCCGGCGTCTCGCCGCCCTCGCTGGACCTCGCCGCGCTGGCGCGGGCCGCGCGTCCCTTCGGGCGCGGCCGCCTCCCGACCGCGGCGACCACCGAGCCTGGGGCCGACGAAGCCGACGCCTCCGCCGCGCTGGAGCTCGCCGAGACGCCGGAGCTGGCGCCCGAGCCCATGTTGCCCGGTGTCGCCGCCGAGTACGACGCGCCGGCGGAACGCGCGGCGATGGAGTCGGCGCCCGGATCCGCGCCAGGCGCGGTGCGAGGCGCCGCGCCGGCGAACGAGGGCCCGGCGTGTGTTTGTCCGCCGCCGACGCAGGTCATCTCCAGGTGCCCGCCCGGCGCAGCCGCGGCGGCGGAGCACAGGAAGCAGCGCAGCGGCGTGCTGGCCGGAGACTCCTTCGAATGAGGGCGCGCGCAATGCCGGGCACGAAGCGCCGACGTTCCGCGGTTTTTGGCCTCCTCCTTGCCGCGGTGCTCCTGGCGCCGCTTTCCTTCGGCTCGCTCGCCGCCGCGCAGCCCGGCGGGCCCGGTGCCGCCCTGCGCCGCGAGGACGCGCGCGCGCACTTCGAGCGCGGGATCGTGCTGCGCGATCAGGAGCGCTGGACCGAGGCGCTCGCCGAGTTCCAGGCGTCGCGCTCGCTGTTCATGACGCTGAACGGGACGACCAATGCCGCCGCGTGCCTCATCCGGCTCGAGCGCTACGTGGACGCTCTCGAGCTGTACGAGAGCGCGCTGCGCGACTTCTCCGAGCGGCTCAAGGGCGAGGAGAAACGCGACATCCTGCTGGTCGTCAGGCTCCTTCACAACGCCGTCGGGACGATCGGGATCGTGGGCGGCGAGCCGGGCGCGACGGTCCAGCTCGACGGCGTACCGCGCGGCGAGCTCCCGCTCGAAGCGCCCCTTCGCGTGCCTCGCGGCCCCCACGCCCTCCGCGTTGTCAAGGCGGGGTACCAGCCGTTCGAGCAGCGCCTTGACGTGGCCGGCGGGGCGGCGGTCCAGGTGACGGTACGGCTGATCCCGCTTCAGGAGACGGCCGCGCTCGAGATCGCCGGGACGACGAGGGAGGAGCCGAGCGCACGCGGGACCCGGCCGGAGCGCGACGCCGAGTCCATCGATGCACGCGGGCCGCGCCGCCCGCCCCGCCTGCTCGCCGAGGTGAGCGCCGCGGTGCCGCTCGTGGTGTCGATCGGCGGAGACGGGTCGACGGGGTGCGTGGCGCCTTGCAGCAAGCCCCTCGGGGTTGGCTCCAGCTTGATCGTCCGCGGAGGGTACGGCATCGACGATCTATCGTTTGGCGTCTCGGCGGGTTACCTGAGCGTGCAGCAAGCTGTCCGCGGGCGCAGCGCGAAGGTCGAGGCCGTCGGCGGGGCTTCGTACTCGGTGAGCGTCGACGATGCGAAGGCCCTCCGCGGCGTGCTCGTCGGCGCCTGGGTCGGATACTCGTCGGGCGAGGGCTTCCTGCTCGACGTGCGGCTGGGCGCCGGCGGGCTGTTTGGCGCGGTGGCGGACGCGCGCACGAGCGCGCAGGCGTCGGCGAGCCGCGTGCTGTCGTTCAGCCGGTTCGAGCAGAGCGCGGCGGCGCACTTCGTTTACGTCGCGCCCGAGGTGCGCGCCGGCGTCAGGCTGGCCGGACAGGTCGAGCTCACGCTGGGTATCGAGGTGCCTGTGCTCATCGCCGTGCCGAGGCCGGCGTCGAGCCAGCAGGTGTTCGTCGACACCACGACAGGGCTCGACGAAGCCGCCTCCGCCTGGTTTCCGGGCGGGCCCCTCACGGCCCCCCTCTTCCCCCTGTTCATGCCTGTCCTGGGCGCCAGGTACGATTTCTACTGAGGCCGACCTGCCTCCGGCTCACTGCCGCGCGCGCGGGTGGAAATTTCACGATGACGATTGAGTCTTGCGGGTCCTTGTCCTCCTGAGCCTCCTCGCGCCGGCATTGGCCCCTCACACGGGGGGGCCGCCGACCCGAGGCGCGGACGAGCAGCGCGGAGGCATCGTTCGGCCCGAGCTGTTTGAGACCACGCAGTCGAGGCTGAATCTACGCTTGCACGGCCGCACGGAGACGTGGATCTCCGATCGGACCGGACATAAGTCGAGTCGTCAGATCCACCACTACAAACGCGCGGCGCGCAAGGTCGCTGAGCTCGGCTTGGGGGACTTCGCTCCTCTGGACGAAGCGATCCCCGAGCTGAACGGCAGGGGCGGCCGTTTAGGAGGAAGTGATCCCATGTCTGCGGGACCGGAGGCGGGCTCGCCGTCGCCGAGCGACGTCGCGTCCCTCGCCCGCGCGCTGCACCACCGAGTGCCGGGCGCGGTCGATGACGACGCCGGCCAGCCCGCAGCGGGCGCCCCGGTGGCTGCAGGCGGCCCGTTGGGCCCGCGTTGGGCCACGCCGGCGAGCGACCCGGCCGCGAATCAGACAGAACAGATTGAAATTATTGATATTTCGTCCGCGTCCGTCTCGTCGTCGCAGAAATCCTGGCGGGATTTCTGACACGGGGAACTAGCGAGAACCGCGGCGGCACGCAGATCGCGCTGGCCCCGGCGCACGGCGCGGCTCACTCCTTCCTGATGCGATATCCGGCGCGCGGGAAGTGCACCGCGATCTCCCCCACCTCCGGATCGCTGCGTCGTATCGTGATCTCGGCGGCCGAGAGCCGCACGACCACGCCCCGGGTCTCCTCTGGACCGTAATCGTCAGCCGTGATCGTCACGGCGTCTCCCGGCGACAGGCCCTCTCCGGTCGCGCTCTCCCCGCCGGCGACGTCGGCCGGCTCGGACGCGCGGGCCGCCGCGAGCGCCTCGGCGGCGGTCATCGCTCGGACGTCGCCGGGGCCGAACGCCTCGATGCGCGCGAACCACGCCGCGAGCGCGGGCCGCGCCTCGATCGCGGCGGACAGCCTGGCGCTCCGATTCAGGAACCAGACCGGGTGGAAGCACGCCGCGTCCGCGATCGAGAACGCGTCGCCCAGCAGGAAAGGCCGGCCACGGAGCTGGACCTCCAGCCGATCGAGCGACAGCAGCGCCTGGCTCAGGGCGTGCGGCGCCGCCTGGAAGATCGCGTCCTTGCTGAGCGCCGGCGACATCGCCGCGCGATCGGCCAGGATGCCGGGCGGCAGGACAGCGAACATCTCCACGACCACCGGCGGCACGGCCTGGGACATCAACCGATGATCCGCCCAGTCCTCGATCAGCTCGACCAGCCCGGCCTGGCCCGGCGGGACGCAGGAAGGCTCCGGTCGTATCTGCTCCAGGCGCCGCGCGATGCAGGCCGTGTCACAATAGATGTCCGCGCCGATCTGCAAGACCGGGATCCGCCGATATCCCCCCGTGAGCGGCGTCAGCTCCGGCTTCGGCGCCATCATCGGTTGCTCGACCGATCTCCACGAGATCTTCTTGTACGCGAGGATCCGGCGGATCTTCTCCGCGAAGAGCGATAACGGATAGTGGTGCAGGATGAGCTCGGCCATGGACGACCTCGTGCGCTGGCGACCTCTTCGGGTCGGCGTTCGCTGTCGAATCTAATGAGGGCGGCCCGCGCCGTTCTTGGGAGATCTTGCGATCCCCCGCCCCCTCTCGGGAGCTCCGGGGCGCCGGATCAGGCCGCCGGCGCGGCGCCAGGCGCCGCTCGCCCGGGCGCCGCGCGCCCCGCATCTCCCGCGTGCGCCGCATTCCCTGCGCGGCGCCGCCCGCGAGCCGCTAGCCTCCGCTTCGGGGGGCGGCGCCGCGGTCTCGCGGCGCCCTTGAAGAGCCCTCCTGACTCGACGGATCCCCGCGCCTCGCGCGGGACGAGGAGGCACCGCCCATGCTCGCCGGCCGCATGATGGATTACCCGCTCACGTTGACCCACTTCCTCGACCGGGCGCGGACGTACCACGCGCGCTGCGAGATCGTGACCCAGAACCCGGACAGGACCGTCTCCCGCTCCACGTATGCCGATCTCCACCGCCGCGCGTCGAAGCTCGCGCACGCGCTCACGCGGCTCGGCGTCCGCGCGGGCGACCGCGTCGCGACGCTCTGCTGGAACCACGCCCGGCACCTGGAGTTCTACCTCGGCGTCCCGGCCATGGGCGCGGTCCTCCACACCCTGAACCTGCGCCTCCACCCGAGCGAGCTCGGGTACATCGCCTCGCACGCCGAGGACAAGGTCGTCGTCGTCGACCGCTCGCTCCTCCCGCTCTTCCGCAAGTTCGCGCCGGAGATCCGCAGCATCCAGCGCGTCCTGGTCCTCGACGACGACGGGCCCGTGGATCCGGCGGCGGGCGACGGGCTCGACTACGAGGCGCTGCTCGCGCCCGAGCCGGATCACTTCGACTTCCCGAGCCTGGATGAGCGCGCCGCGGCCATGCTCTGTTACACGTCGGGGACGACCGGCAACCCCAAGGGCGTGGCCTACAGCCACCGCTCGATCGTGCTCCACACGCTGGTCTCCTGCATGCACGACGCGCTCGGCTTCCGCGACCGCGACATCGTCCTTCCGGTCGTGCCCATGTTCCACGCGATGGCCTGGGGGCTGCCGTACGCGGCGATCGCGACCGGCGCGAGCCTCGTGCTCCCCGGCCCGCACCTCGACGCCGCGTCGCTGCTCGATCTCATGGCCAGGGAGCGCGTCACGTTCGCCGCGGGCGTCCCCACGATCTGGCTCGGGATCCTCGCGCTCCTCGACGAGCACCCGAAGCGCTGGGATCTCTCGTCGATGCGCGCCATGGTGATCGGCGGCTCGGCGGCGCCCCCCGCGCTCATCGACGGCTTCCGCGCGCGCCACGGGCTCGTGGTCCTCCACGCCTGGGGCATGACCGAGACCAACCCGCTCGGCACCGTCGCCCACGTCCGGAGCAGCCTTGGCCGCCTCCACGAGGACCCGGCCGCCTCGCTGCAGACGCGCGCGTCGCAGGGCTACCCGGTCCCGTTCATCGATCAGCGCCACGTCGACGCGAACGATCGGCCGCTGCCCTGGGACGGCAGGACGATGGGCGAGCTCGAGGTGCGGGGCCCCTGGGTCGCCTCATCGTACTTCGGCGGCGAGGGCGAGGACCGCTTCACGAAGGACGGCTGGTTCAAGACCGGCGACGTCGTGACGATCGACGGCGAGGGCTACATGCGCATCACGGATCGAACGAAGGACGTGATCAAGTCGGGCGGCGAGTGGATCAGCTCGGTCGCGCTGGAGAACGCGCTCATGAGCCACCCGGCCGTCCTGGAGGCCGCGGTGTTCGCGGCGCGCCACCCCCTCTGGGGCGAGCGCCCGCTCGCCGCGATCGTCCTGCGGCAGGGCCAGAGCGCCTCGAAGGAGCAGCTCCACGCCCTCCTCGAGCCGCGCTTCGCGAAGTTCTGGCTCCCGGACGAGTACCTCTTCCTCGAGCGGATCCCGCGCACCTCGACCGGCAAGTTCCTCAAGTCGAGGCTGCGCGAGGAGTTCGCCGATCTCCTGGAGAAGAAGGCATCCGGATGACGCGCTGACGCGCCCGCGCGCCCTGGGAGAAATCGCCGGAAGCTCCCGGCAAAGCGTGTACTACGCTGCCGCCATGGCCGAAGGGGAACCCGAGGATTTCGCCGCCGCGCTGAACGACGCGGCCATCGACGGCTGGATCAGCGCCATGGGTCTCCGGCTGATCCGCGCCACGCGCGACGAGGTGGAGGCCGAGCTCGACATCGGGCCGCAGCACCGGCAGGCCTATGGCATCGTCCACGGCGGCGTCCACGCGGGCATCGTGGAGACGCTGGCGTCGATCGGCGCCGCGCTCCATGCCCTGCCGGACGGCCGCTCGGTCGTCGGGCTCGAGAACCACACGAGCTTCCTGCGCGCGGTCCGGTCGGGGCGGCTTCGCGCCACCGCGCGCCCGCTCGACCGCGGGCGGCGCACCCAGGTCTGGGAGGGCTCGGTCTACGACGAGGAGGGCCGGCTCTGCGCCTCGGGGCGCGTGCGCCTCCTCGTCCTGGAGCCGGACGCGACGCTCGCAGGGCAGCGCGCCGGCACGCCCGGGTGATCGCCGACCGCGCGAGCGCCTGACCGAAAGCTCCCCCCGACCCCTGATTGCCCGATCGCTGGCTCGCCTGACCCCCGGATTGCCCGCTCGCCCGATTGCCCGATCGCCCGAGCGCCTTACACCCTTCGCGAGGTGCCCCCGTTGCGCGACGCAGCCGCCCTTCGGATGATCGACCCCATTCCCCGGCTCGGCTGGGTCGGCGCGCCCTCGCCGGTCACGGCGCTGCCGCGGCTCGCCTCCGCGCTCGGCGTCGAGTTCCTCGGCGTCAAGCGAGACGACCTCTGCGAGCCACTCCACGGCGGGATGAAGATGCGGAAGCTCGACTACGTGCTCGCCGCGCCGCCCTTCTCGACCGCGGCGGCGTGGTCCGCGGCGGGCGGCATCGGCTCGGGCAACGTGGCGGCGCTCGTCGCCGCGGCGCAGCGGCTCGGCCGGAGGGTGCACGCGCACCTCTTCTGGACCGACCTCTCCAGGGGCGTGCTCGACAACCTCGCGTTCACCGCCTCGGGCCCGGCCTCGATCCGCTTCTACCCGTCGCGCGTCGAGCTCGCGCTCGCGCGCCCGTCGCTCTTCCTGCCGCTCCGCGCCCGGGACGACGACGGCGCGGCGATCGTGCCGCTCGGCGCCACGTCGGCGCTCGGCATGCTGGGCGCCGCGCGCGCGGCGCTCGAGCTCGGCGCGCAGATCCGGGCCGGCGAGCTCCCCGAGCCCGCGCGCGTCTACGTGCCGCTCGGCTCCGGCGGCACCGCCGCCGGGCTCGCCGTCGGGCTCGCGCTGGGCGGCCTGCGCTCGCGGGTCGTGGCCGTCGCCGTGGTCGAGCGCCTCCTCGCCTCGCGCTTCCGCCTCCGCGCCCTCACCGCCGAGCTCCGCGCCGCGCTCGCGCGGCGGGGCGTCGCGCCCGTGCCCCCCGCGGCGCCGATCGACGTCGTGCACGGCTACCTGGGCCGCGGGTATGGATCGCCCACGCCCGCGTCGCTCGCCGCCTGCGATGCCCTCGCCGCCGAGGGGATCTCGCTGGAGCCGGTCTACACCGGCAAGGCCATGGCCGCGCTCATGGCGCACGCGCGGGAGCGCCGGCTCGGCCCGGTGCTGTTCTGGCAAACCGCGCGGCGCGAGCCCCTGCCCCGGCACGACGGTTTTTGCGAGCGGCTCCCGGCCGCGCTGTCGCGGCGCCTCGGCGCCCACTGCGGCGGCGGATCTCGATAAACGACCTACATCTCGGCGCCTCCCCGGCGCTCGCGCGCTGTCGCTCGGCTGCACTTTTCTCCACGCCGGCCTCGTGCTGCCAGCGCACGGCGGCAATTTTCTGGATCGCACCGCCATTGCGACGCGATAGAATTGCTGTCTCGCTTGCGCCCTCGGCGACCGCCCATCCCGGCGCTCGTAACGCCGCGGCCCGCGCGCACACAACGCGCAAAACATGCGCAAACCACGCACAACGGACGCGCAGACCACGCGCGATATTCCCCACAGAAGGAGTCTTCACATGCTTAGGCCGCTACAGTCGAACTGGTGTGCTCCGCTCGCAACCATGCTGGTGTTGGCCGGGGTCGCGTGTGGGGGCGGCACCGATGGATCGAGCGACTCCAGCAACAGCGCCGGCGCCGGATACGGCTCGGGCACGGGCGGCAGCGACTTCGGGTCCGGTGTGTCGGCGGGCGCAGGCAACGGGAACGGCAGCAGCGGCAGCGGCGACGGGTGCAACGCGAGCCTCACGGGCATCGTGCGCGACTTCCGCGCCTACGAAGACGGCGAGGGGCACCCTGACTTCGAGACGTTCACGGGCCAGGGCCTGAAAGGCATCGTCGAGCGCGAGCTGGGCCCGGATCAGAAGCCCATCTATGCGCATGACGGCGGTACCGCGCACACGACGGGGCCCGAGGAGTTCAACCAGTGGTACCGCGACGTCGACGGCGTGAACATGCCGATCCAGTTCACGATCACGCCCGTCGTCGGCGCGGACGGCATTGCCACCTACGAGAACCGGGCCTTCTTCCCCATCGACGAGCGGGGCTTCGGGAACGAGGGGAGACAGCACAACTTCCACTTCACGTTCGAGCTCCACATGACGTTCGTGTACAACGGCGGCGAGGAGTTCAGGTTCTCCGGCGACGACGATCTCTGGGTGTTCATCAACAACCGGCTCGCCATCGATCTGGGCGGCCTCCACGGCCCGCAGGACGATAGGCTCGACCTCGACGCGATGGCGAACGAGCTGGGGATCACGCCCGGGCAGGAGTACGCGCTCGACTTCTTCCACGCCGAGCGGCACACGACCGAATCGAACTTCACCATCCAGTCGACGCTCGCGTTCACGAACTGCGAACCCATCTTTGTCGATTGATCCGCTCGATTGATCCGCTCGACTGATCCGCTCGACTGATCCCGCTCCACCTCTCCTGCCCAGCGAGGGCGGCGGGCCCGCTTCCGCGAGCCCGCCGGGGCTAAGGCTGGAACGACCCGCTGACGAACGTCGAATCGGCGAGGCGGTACGGCGCGCCCATGATCTCCCTGGGCCGCGGCCCGCGCACGAGCTCGCGCGGGAGCTCGTAGGTCTGGTCCATCAGCCGGATCTCGATCGGCCCGGAGTCCTCGACCTCCAGCGACCACTCGATACCTCCCGGCGGCAAACCCATGTAGGTGAACCCCCAGCGGACATCGCGCTTCGCGTCGGCCACGCGACCGCGCTCCTCCACGCCCTTTCCGTCCACCTCGGCGCGGATCACCCGGTTCGGGGACGTCACCTCGGCGAACAGCCAGGGGGCTCCCCGGGATGAGGCGACGCGGAGCCGGAGCGCCCGCACTCCGTCGCGCCGGACATCGCCGAGCACCGTGAGCGACGGCGCCGGCAGGGCGAGGGCCGGCGCCTCGCCCTGGCGCGTCACGCGAACGAACGGCACGGCGAACGAGGGCGCCTGCCCGCGATCGTCCGGGAAGTACGCGGCGGTCCACGGGTCGAGGTCGCGGTCGGCCGAGAGCCAGTGGGCCTCCCCGGCGGCGGTGTCGACCGCGTAGGCGAGGCTCGCCGGTCGGGGCCGCGCCTCGGTGAAGCCCGTGGTGGCGCAGGCGACGAGGAGCGCCGTGAGGCCGGAGACGCCGAACGCGAGCGAGAGCCGCGGCGAGCGGCCGCCGCCGAGCAGCTCGGCGTGCGGCAGGAAGAGCCCGAAGACGAGCGCGACGGCCAGGGCCGGCACCGCCGCCTTCGGCAGGCCCAGCGCGACGAAGAACAGGTACGGGCCGGGCACGGCCAGCGCGACCGCCGGCACCGCGGTCGCGACGAGGACCGCGGCGTCCGCGAGCGTGGGCGGGGCGTCGCCGCGCCGGATCGTCACCGCCGCGAGCCCGAGCAGGGCGAACGCGAGCGGCCAGGCGAAGTAGAAGCTCGCGCCCGGCATGAGCAGGCTCGCCGCGACGAGGAGCAACAGCCACAGGAGCAGCGCGCCGAGGGCGAGCTCGCACGCGCCGAGCCGCCGCCGGAAGAACCGGTAGCCCGCCGCGGAGGCCGCGAGCGCGGCGAGCGCGAGCGCGAGCCGGTACGCGGGCGCGTTGTACGGCTCGAACGGCATCACCCGGAGGGCCGGGTGCACGCTGCGGAGGATCCACGCGAGCCCGCCCACGGCCGCGGCGACGCCGGCGAGCAGCGCCAGGAAGGCGAGGAGCCCCGCGGCGATCCTGCCCGGCGAAGCGGCCCGCCGCCGCCCCGCGTGGAGCACCACGCCCGCGAACAGGCAGGTGACCAGCGCGGCGATCGGGAGCGTCCAGCCGATCGGGTGCGAGACGAGGTGGGCGCCCCACGTGTTGAAGTACACCGCATCTCCGCGCCCGGGATCGCGCAGGTCGAGCGCGCCGAAGCGCCGCGCGAGCGAGAGCGCGTAGTCGCCGGCGTGCTGCACGCTCCGGAGGTCGAGGTTGCCCACGGTGTCGGACGGGGCGTGGTAGTGCGCGGCGTCGTCGGTGAAGGCGAAGTTCAGCCCGGGGATCCCGGCCCGCTTGAAGACGCTGAGATCGGTGCTGTGACCCATGCGCCGCGCGACCTCGGGGAAGAGCGACGACGCCACCGGGTAGGCCGCGGCGCTGGCGAGCTCGCGGACGGGGAAGGCGTCGCCGGGCCCGGTGTCGAACATCGCGACCACGCCGCCGGCCCCGCGGGCGTCGAAGTTGAGCGCGATCCCCACCTCGCCGCGCAGCGGGTGCTCGTCCATGAACGCCTTGCCACCGAGGACGCCCCCCTCCTCCGCGTCGGTGAACAGGAACAGCACGTCGTTACGTAGCGGAGGGCCGCTCTTCAGGGCGCGCAGCGCCTCCAGGAGCGCCGCCACCCCGCTGCCGTCGTCGGCGGCGCCCGGGCTGCCGGGCACCGAGTCGTAGTGCGCGACGAGCGCGACCGCCCGGGTGCTGTCCGCGCCCGGCAGCCGCGCCACGATGTTCTCGACGTGCGCCGCGTCGTACGGCAGGCCCCACTGCCGGCTGAGGACCGAGGCGCGCTGCACCTCGGGCTGCACGCCGAGCTTCGAGAGCTCCGCGAGCAGGTAGTCGCGCGCCCGCCGGTGGCCCGCCGAGCCGGTGGGGCGCGGCTCGGCCGCGATCTGCGCGAGGTGCGCCCTGGCCCGCTCGGCCGAGAACACCTCGGGCGGCGCGCTCGCCGGGACGACGTCGGGGGGGCTCAGCTGTGCGATGCGGAGCGCGACCAGCGCGAGGAGCGCGAGGGCCGCGGCGAGGCGAGGAGACCACGCCATGGCGGTCGGTCGGCCTCAGCGCAGCGGCGCCGGAGGCTCCCCCTGGGCGACGTCGTCCTCGGGCCTGCGCGCGAGGCGCGCGGCCGCGCGACGGTAGAGCTCCGTGAGCGGCGCGCGGTGCGCGGCGAGGAGCACCGTCACCCCGGCCAGCCACAGGAGCACGAGCGGCACGAGCGCCGAGGAGGTCGTGTAGACGAGCACGGGGCGGAAGGCGCGCTCGCGCGTGACGAGCTCGCGGCGCGCCTGGACGGCCCTCTCGTAGTCCGGGAGCGACAGCGCGACCGGCGTCACCCCCTCCAGCACCGCGCCTCCAGGGGCGAGCGCGCCGCCGCCCTTGGCCATATCGTCGTCCTTGGCCCTGCGCACGGCGGCGGGCGCCGGCGCCGCCGACTCGCTGTACGTCGAGTTCCAGCGCTCCGCCCTGTAGCTCCTCGCCGAGACGGCGAAGAGCCCGACCAGGAGCGCCAGGCCGCCCAGGCCGAGCAGCACCACCATCGCGGCGGCGCGGCCACGGCCTCCGAGGAGCCGCCCCGCGAGCCACGCCGCCACGGCCGTCGCGATGCCGACCAGAAGCGCCACGAACGTCGCGGGCGCCAGGAACCACAGGCCCGCCATGAGCAGCCCGCCCAGCGCGCGCAGCGCGCGCACGCGCCCGCGGCTCGCCGCCCCGCCGGGGCGGACGGCGATCCACGCGGCCACGAAGCCGATCGCCACCGCGAAGGCGTCGCCCGCGTCCGCGAACCACACCGGCCGGTCGCCGCCGAGCAGCGCGAGCGGCACCACGCGATCGGGCAGCCCGACCGTCAGCGCCACCTCGCTCGCGGTGAGCGGGTAGCTCGGCATCGGCAGCTCCAGGGTTCCTCCGAGCGAGTGCACCGCCGCCTGCGCCAGCGACTGCACCTGGATCGTGTGGCTCCCCGTCTGCAGAGGCACGAGGACCTCCTCCGCGGCCTTGCCCTGGTGCATGATCCGCTGCGCCTTCCCGTCGGTGGCGAGGTAGATCGGCCGCCCGCCCGGCGCGTAGGTCAGGTAATCGATGCCGTTGTTCTCGTAGGTGAGCGCGTCGTCGGCGACGAGGTCTCCGCGCTCGGTCAGGACCAGGGTGCGGCGGTGGTCGCGCACCACCGCGGCGAGGACCTCGACCCCCGAGAGCGGCTCGACGGCGACCTCGACGCGCTGCCCTCGCTGCACGAGCAGGAGCCGCGACGTCGCCTGGGTCCGCGGGATCGGCGACTCGGCGGCGTCGACCTGGCGCGCGTCGCCCTTCACCGTGAGGCGGTGCTCCGCGTCGGACTCGAACAGCCACCACTCGTAGGCGGAGCGCGGATCGGGCGAGAAGGCCCCGACCTTCGGGAGCGTGCCCGAGATCTTCATCTCCGCGGCGCGGCCCGAGGTGGGCAGCACGAGCTCGCCACCCTCGACCCGGAAGCCGCTCGCGCCCGCGACGTCGAGCACCTTCTCCCCGAACGCGAGCGGCAGGCGCACGACGCCGAGGTCGCTGCCCGACCGCATGACGAGCCGGTACTCGAAGCCGATCTCCCGGCCGACCCGCACCGCGCGCGACAGCTGGAAGACCGTGGGGCCCGCGCTCTGCGACCCCGCGCCCCCGTCGGGGGTGAAGTGGAGCGTCGCCCCGTGGAGCCCCGAGAGCCGCGCGCCCTCGGCGACGGAGCCGCCGGTGATGTCGGCCTCGAACGTGTTGAGCGGACCGGCGACCAGGAGCGTGAGGTCGCCCTCGAGCCACAGGGTGCCCCGGAGCACGAAGCGGCGCGCGGCCGTCCAGAGGTAGTAGTGGTCGTCCTCGAAGCTGATCGGCGCGGCCTCGCGGCGCGACGCGGGCCGTCCATCGTCGAGCGTGGCCTCGATGCGGAGGTGCGCCGGCGGCCCGAAGAGCGGCACGGCCACGGGGCGGTCCGTGAGCACGCCGCCCGAGAGCTCGAACTGGAGCGGCCCCTCGCCCACCGCGCCCGTGATGCGCAGCCGATCGAGCGCGTAACAGCGCTCCTCGCAGCCCCCCGAGCCGCCGTGCTGGTCGACCCAGCGAGAGAGCATCTCCAGCTGTCCAGCCCACGATTCCGGCGGAGGCCCGTGCGCCTGCGCCTGCGCCGCGGCGCCCTTCGCCGCGGGCGTCGCTGGCGCCGCGCCCGCGGCAGGCGCCGCCGTCGGCGCGTCGGGCGCCTGCCCCATCGAGAGCGACGGAACGACGAGCAGCGACAGCACCACGAGAAGCCACAACAGCGTTGGTGGCGTGGCCTTGTTCCAGCGCGCGAGCGACATAGGGTAACTCCCTTCCTTGACCTGCCGAGCGAACGCGATGGCCGCCGCAGCGTCCTCATCAAACAACCTAGGGAAAAACGACGGCAACAAAATCGACATGAGGCCTTGACAGTTAACGCGTCGCGTCGCAGTGTCGAGGCGTCGCGATTGTGCCTCCGACGAAGCCACAAGGTGGCTCTGTTCGCGGGCACGGCCGTGCGGCGGGGCTCCCCTCGCTCCAGTGCACATCGCGTTTTGCGAGCCCGCGAGAGCGGGCGACGCGCGGGGCACGGGGGTCAACGCTGGATTCATCATTTCTGTGCGCCCGCGGTCGTCGCGGGGGGACATATCGAAGTGGGAGGCAGACCATGAGTGAGACCCAGAGCATCACGGAGCCGAAGGCCGAGAACAGCGTGAACGGGAGCGCCGGGCCCGCGCAGGCGGCGGACACCAGCGCCGGGGCGGCGGTCAAGCCGCCGTTCGTCGAGACGCTGCGCGAGCTGGGCACCTCCTGGGCAGGGGTGGCCATCGGTTACGGGCGGATCGCGCTCGAGGGCGCCGCGCGCGCCCTCGAGCGGTCGGCGGGCAAGCTCGGCGAGCTTCAAGGGAAGCTCAAGAAGGGCGAAGTGGCCGCAGCGGAAGGCGCCCGCTGAGCCCCCCCTCCAGCGCGCCGCCGAGGAGCGTCCATCACGGCGCTTCTTGCGGCGCCGGGACCGGCGCGCCGGCGATGCCGACGGCAACCGCATAGATCGAGCCGGCTGCACCTCCGACGTAAAGGGTCCTCGCATCGAACCCCGGGCCCGCTCCGAACTGCGCATTGGCCACCCCGGTGGGGAAGCGCGCCAGCAGCTCGGCCTCCCCCAGGGCGGCGCCGCCCGCGTCGAGCCTCACACGATAGAGCGTCCGATTCTCGTCATCGACCGTGTAGAGGTGACCACACGTATCGAGAACGAGTCCGTCGAGCACGGACGAGGCGACCGTGACCACGAGCGAGGGGGGTTCGCCAGGGTTGTTCAGGTCGATCTTGCGGATCTCGCCGGCAGAGGAGTTGGTGTAGAAAACCGCCCATCGCGCCGGGTCGAAGACGATTCCGTTCGGCTCGCTCACCTCGGGGGCGCCGCTCGCGATCTCATCGATCGTGGCATCGGGGTTGAGGCGGATCACCCGATCGCCCGCGAGGTCGGTCGCCCAGACGTTGCCCAGCGCGTCCGGAGCGAGGCCGTTCGGGTCCGTGAGGCCTGTCACGTAGTCGTCGACCATTCCGGTCGCCGAGATCTGGACGACGGCGCCCAGCTCCGGCCGCGCCGCCACGAGGGTCCCGTCGGGCCGGTACCGGAGCCCGAGCACGGCGCCCGGCAGAGACGCGAAGTTCGAGGTCCGACCCGTGGCGTCGAAGCGAACGAGGTTCGGCCCCTGCTTGGCGACGAGGTAGCCCCGGCCATCGAACGCGAAGTCCTCGCTGCCGATGAACCCGTCCGTGACCAGCGCCGGCTCGAAGGGCCCGGGCGCGAGCGCCGCACACTCGCCGCTCGGCCCCGCGCCCGCGCCGACTGCCACCCCGCCGCCTTCTCCGGCGCCCACAGCCGCGCCGCCGCCCTCTCCGGTGCCCGTGGCCGCGCCGCCGCCCTCTCCGGTGCCCGTGGCCGCGCCGCCGCCTTCTCCGGCGCTCGCGCTCGCACCGCTGCTCGACGCAGCGCCGACGTGGCCGCCGCTGCACGCCGACGGCGCCCCGAACAGGAGCAGCGCCCAGCCGAGCAGCCGGTACCCTCTCTTCATCTAGCTCGCCTCCTCGCCGCGCACACTACACGCCGCCTCCCGCATTGCCTACGGTCGACGGCGCGCGCCCGGGGCGCGAAGGCGGCCGGCGCGACGCGCCGTCGGAGCGGGGCGGGGTGGCCCGCGAGCGCGGCGCGCCTAGCGCCGCGAGACGATGACGACGCCGGCGCCGACGATGGCCGCCGCGGCCCAGGTCGTCGCGGAGGCCCGCTCGCCGCCGAGCAGGACGCCGAGCGCGATGGCGACGATCGGGTTCACGTACGCGTAGCTCGTCGCGATCGCCGGGCGCGTGCTCCGGAGCAGGTACGTGTACGCGCTGAGGGCCACGATCGATCCGAACACCGCCAGATAGGCGAGCGCGAGGAGCGACCGCGATGAGGGCGCCGCCGCGAGGTGCTCGCCCGAGAGCGCGCTCACCCCGAGCATCACCGCGCCGCCCGCGAGCATCTCCGCCGCGACCGCCATCGGCCCTTCCGGGAGCGGCAGCGAGCGGCTGTACAGCGAGCCGAGCGCCCACGACACGGGGGCCAGCAAGATGAGCAAGGCCCCGGCGTGCGCCGCGTGGAGATCGCCGCCGAGGTGGAGCAGCGCCGCGCCTGCGAACCCGACGAGGAGCCCGATCCACTCGCGCCGGGAGACCGCCGGGGCGCCGGCGGGCGCGCCGCCGGCGGCGCCCCGGCCTCGCGCGGTGGCGAAGAGCGCAAGCCAGAGCGGCATCGTGGACACCACGACCGCGGCGACGCCCGAGCTCACCCACTGCTGCGAGACGACGACGAACCCGTTGCCGAAGACGAGCAGCAGCACCCCGACCCGCGCCGCCGCGCCCCACTGCCGCAGCGTCGGCCGCGGGGCGCCGCGCAGCCGGAGCACGCCGTAGAGCAGCGCGCCCGCCGTCATGAAGCGCGTCCCGGCCAGCAAGAAGGGCGGCATCGTCTCGAGCGCGACCGAGACCGCCAGGTACGTCGAGCCCCAGATCACGTACAGCGCGAGGAGCGAGAGCAGCACCAGCCAGCTCCCCCGCGCCCTCGCCAGCGCCGCGCGCGCCGTCTTCCCTGCCTCGCCTCTCGCCACCGCGATCTGCGCCGGCTCGAGCGCCTCCACCACGAGGAGCCCGCGCCCCTCGCCTCCATAGCTGGAGCCGGCCTCCAGCACCACGTCCTCCGGCGCCCCCTCGCGGGTGATCCAGACCGCGCCGGCGGTACAGCTCAGGAGCAGCGGGCCGCCCCGCAGGCGGTGCGTCCACAGGCGACCCTTCCCGAGCTCGATCCGCGACGCCTCCCGGAGGCGCGATGGCGGCTCCGAAACAAGTGAGGTCAACTTCATGCCCTGAAGGGTGGGGCCAAGCGAGCGACCGGTACAGAGGCAGTCGGTCGGTAATTGAGGCCGGTACAGTTTCCGGAACGGGCGACTGTGCTGGTCCTCACGCCCGGCAGCTGTACCGGTACCGCAGGGCCCGCCCGGCTGTACACTTCGTCTTGTGCAGGTGCAGGCGCCCATCGAAGCGGAGGACGAGGCCCACCTCTACGACCGCGTCGCCGCGCACGTCGCGGATCTGATCGCGCGCGGCGCGCTGCGGCCGGGCGACCGGATCCCGTCGGTGCGGCGGCTCAGCCGGCAGCAGGGGGTCAGCGTCGCGACGGTGCTGCAGGCGTACATGCAGCTCGAGAACCGCGGGCTCATCGAGGCGCGCCCGCAGTCGGGGCACTACGTCCGCGCCCGCCGGGGCACGGCGCTGCCCGAGCCCCGGGCCGCGCGCCCCTGCACCACCGCCACGCGGGTCAGCGTGAAGAGCCTCGTCTCCAAGGTCTACCGGGCGTGCCGGGACCCGCACATCGTCCCGTTCGGCGCGGCGTGCCCGAGCCCGGAGCTCCTGCCGACCGACAAGCTGAACCGGATCCTCAGCGCGATCGCGCGGAGCGCGGGCGGCGCCGGCGTCTCGTACGATCCGCCGCCCGGCCTGCCGGCGTTGCGGCGGCAGATCGCCCGGCGCTCGGTCGAGTGGGGCGTCGCGCTCTCCCCCGACGACATCGTGACGACGGTCGGCGCCATGGAGGCGCTCCACCTCTGCCTGCGCGCGGTCGCCCGCCGGGGCGACACGGTCGCGCTGGAGTCGCCGGCGTACTACGGGCTCCTCCAGCTCATCGAGAGCCTCGGCATCAAGGCGATCGAGGTCCCGTCGCACCCCCGCACCGGCATGGACCTCGACGTCCTCGAGGAGATGCTGGGCCGCCACCGCATCAAGGCGTGCCTCGCGATCCCGAACTTCAACAACCCCCTCGGCAGCGCCATGCCCGACGAGGCGAAGGAGCGCCTCGTCGCGATGCTCGCGCGCCGCGAGGTGCCGCTCATCGAGGACGACATCTACGGCGACCTGCACTTCGGCGACGTCCGCCCCCGCCCCGCCAAGGCGTTCGACAAGAAGGGCCTCGTGATGCTCTGCTCGTCGTTCACGAAGACGGTGGCGCCGGGCTACCGGGTCGGCTGGACGGCCCCCGGCCGCTTCCTCGACGAGGTCGAGCAGCTCAAGTTCGCGCAGAGCGTGGCGACCGCGACGCTGCCGCAGATGGCGATCGCCGAGTTCCTCGAGATCGGCGGGTACGACCACCACCTGCGGACGCTCCGGCGACGGCTCGCCGCCCAGGTCGCGCGCATGAGCGAGGCGATCGCCGAGCACTTCCCGCCCGGCACCCGCGTCTCGCGCCCCGCCGGCGGCTTCGTGCTCTGGGTCGAGCTGCCGCCCGGCACGAGCGCGCTCGACGTGCACGAGCGCGCGCTCGAGCACGGCATCAGCGTCGCGCCGGGGCCGATCTTCTCGGCCAAGCACCGCTTCTCGAACTACATCCGGGTGAACTGCGGCTACCCGTTCACGGAGCTCAGCGAGCACGCGGTCCGGACGCTCGGACGGATCTGCGCCGAGACCGCCGAGGGATGACGCGGTGGACCGCCGTGGCCCCGGCGGCGGCCGGCGCGCCCTGGATGCCGTACCCGCGCTGAAGTAGAACCTTCCCTCTCGATCGAGCGCCCGCCCCGACGAGCCCACGCCCTTGCGCCCCCGACATCCCGCGTCCCTTCCTTCGCCCGCGCCCCCGCCGACGCCCGCGCTGCGGCCTGCGCTCCCGATCCTGCCTGCGCACCGCCCGCCCGAGCCCGCCCGCGCTGCGGCTCCATCGCCCGCCCGCCCCGCCTGGGCGCTCGCGGCCTCGCTCGCCGTCCTGCCCGCTTGCGGCGCCGGGACGATCGCCTCGCCGGGCACGCGAGCGCCGGAGACGCTGCGCGCGCTGCCGGATCGCATCGACGGCAGCACCCTCCTCGGCGGGGACGCGCAGCGCGCAGCGCAGGCGGGCGCGAGCGCGCTCCGGGTGATCGGCGCGGACATGGCGTCCGACGGCGATCGGCTCGGCGCCTTCGTCGAGGTGCCCGCCGGCGAGTGCATGCTCGCGATGGCGCGGGTCTCGCCGACGATCAGCGACGTCGACCTGTTCGCCTTCGAGGACGACGGCAGCGCCTTCTCGACGGACGAGGCCGCCGACGCGCGCGCGTCCATCCTCGTCTGCCCGCCGCACCCGCGGAGGCTCTATGTCATGGCGCGCGTGATGTCGGGCGCCGGGGCGGTGAGCGTCGGCGTGCAGAGCGTCCCGGTCAAGGCGGCCGACGCGGTCGCCCGCGCCGTCGGCGCGCGCGGCAGGTCCGGCGACGAGAGCGGGCGCCTCGAGTCGTGGCCCGGCCTGGAGGCGAAGATCAGGGCGCGCCGCGCCGCGGTCGGCGCGCGCTGGGACGACGTCCGGCGCGTCGCGCTGCCCGTCGGATCGAGGACCGCGAGCCGGATCGGCGCCACCCTCGACGGCGGCCGCTGCCTCGACGTGCTCGTCTCCCCGAGCGACGAGGTCGCCTCGCTCGAGGTGGTCGCGGAGGACGAGACCGGCAGGGTCGTCGCGCGCGCGCGCGAGCGGGGCCAGGATCGCTCGCTGCTCCTCTGCTCGGCGGTCTCCGTCGAGCTCTCGATCGCGATCCGCTCGCGCGGCACGCAGGGCCTCGTGGCCGTGGTCGTGGGCCGCTCGCAGCCGGGCGCCGAGGCGGAGATCTCCGGCGCCACGCCGATCGAGCGCGTGACCGAGGGCCGCGACCTCGCCGAGGCGCGGGCGGACCACGCCCGCGCGCTCGCCGGCCGGGGCTACGGCGCGCCGCGCGTGTCGACCGGGGCCGCGCGGCTCGGCAGCCGGACGACGCTGCCGATCGAGCTGCCGGCCGGCTGCGCGCGGATCGACGTGCTGGCCGGCAAGCCGCTCGCCGACGTGCTCGCGGAGCTCTGGAGCGAGGGCCACGCCCTCCTCGGCCGCGCCCGGGGCGGCGCCCGGGCGACGCTCTTCACCTGCGGGCGCGGCGGCCCCGCCCGCGTCGACGTCGAGTCGATGGCGCAGCCTGGCCCGTTCGCCGTGGAGGTCCGCAAGGAGCCCGAGGCCCCGCCGGCGCTCGTCGCCCATCCGCTCGCCGCCGCGAGGCTGCTCGGGCGCATGAGCGCCGCCGGCCCCGCCGACGCCGCGGGGGCGGCCGGCGCGCAGGCGGTGGGGCTCGACGCCGCGCGCCTCAAGATCCTCCCGCTCCCGATCCCGGCCAACACGTGCGCCGAGGTGATCGTGGCGCTCGACGCCGACGGCGCGGGCGTCGATCTGCGGCTCGTCGACACCTCGACGGGCGAGAGCGCGCTCGCCAGGGCGCGGCACGTCGTGTCCGACAGCCGCTGCGCCGGCCCGGCGGCCGTCCCCGCGTCGATCGAGCTGCGCCTCGCGCACGGCAAGGGAGACGCCCTCGTGCTGATCCGCACCTCGCCCAGGTCGCGCTGAGCGAGCAGGCGCCGAGGCGAGAACGCTCGACCGCCCGCCGCGCCTTGACAGCGGAACCCCCCGAGCCCTCAGATGACGGCCGAGGGGCCGTTCGATGTCCTCGGGTCGCTTCGCCATCGCCACGCACGCCCTCGCGCTGCTCGCCCAGTCCGACGAGAGCTGCGCGAGCGACGCGCTGTCGGCGAGCATCAACACGAACCCGGCCTTCCTGCGGCGCATCCTCGCGCGGCTGTCGCAGGCCGGGCTCATCGAGGCGCGGGAGGGCCGCTCGGGCGGCTATCGCCTGGCGAGGCCGGCCAAGAAGATCCGGCTGAGCGAGGTGTACGCCGCCGTCGAGCCGGAAGGCGCCATCGCGCCGAGCCCGTGCGAGCCGAACGCGAGGTGCCCGATCGGGTCGGGGATCCAGCGGGCGTTCGATGAGGTCGCCGAGGCGGCCAACGCAGGGCTGCTGCGCGGCCTCGCGCAGAAGACCGTCGCGGACATCGCGCTCCGGGCGCAGCACCTCGGCCGCCCTGCGCCTGCGCCGATCAAGGCAGGCTGATCGCGGAGGCGCCTGGCCGCGCGGCGACGCCGCCGGCCTCCTGCCCCGGACACACGCGAGCCGCCATCCCTGCGGGCGGCCGAGCCGCTCCCCTGGCAGAAACTGAAACCGTGCATATAACAGTTGGAGCGAGCGTGGCTGTCGAGGATCGGGCCGGCATCGGGCCGGCGCGTCGCAGCCAGGGCCCGCTCACTCCAGCGAAGACCGAAAGGACAGCGCCATGGGCAGCAGCAATGTCATCGAAGTCAACGACCTGAATTTCGCGCAGGAGGTCCTGCAGACGGACACGCCGGTGCTCGTGGACTTCTCGGCATCCTGGTGCGCCCCCTGCAAGCGGCTCGCGCCGATCGTCGATGAGATCGCCGCCGAGACGGCGGGCCAGGTCAAGGTGGTCAAGCTCGACGTCGACGCGTCGCCCGAGGCCGCGCAGCGCTTCGGCATCCGCGGCCTGCCGACGGTGGTCGCCTTCCAGAAGGGCGAGCCCGTCGGGCGGCACGTCGGCCTCACGAACAAGAAGACGCTGCTCGCGCTCCTCGGACGTTGAGCGCGCCGAGAACCTCGAGCACATCGAGCCTCCGCCGGCGATCGTCCGCGCCGTGACGTGCCCCACATCGCGCCCCCTGCGCGACGGAGACGCCACCACAGCGCGCGCCAGGACCGCTGGACACCCGACATCGACCTTCATTTCGCGAGCGGCTCCCGCCTTCACCCCGACCGCACGGGATGTGCGCGGCGCGCGGCCGTCGCATTGCGCGTCGGCCGTCTTCTACGGACGCAGCATCCCGTTGACATGACCACCCGATACGAGATTTTCTCGTCCGAGGAAGCCCAGCACTCCGCAACGCCGCTCGCTGCCGTCCGTCGAGGCGGTCGAGGGTCGCCACGCGGAGCCCTGCCGGTGTGGGTATTTCTGGCACGGCGCGACCGAGCCTGGCTTCCCGGACGCCATGGCCCTGTTCGACGACGACTTCGAGACGCTCGAGCAGCTCCCCGAGATGCGAAAATCTCGCGGGAAGGGCGGAGATTCGCACGGCCAGAGCCCCACCCCCGTGAGCCTCGGCCGCGCCCGCGCGGAGCTCACGGATCTGTCCAGCGACGGCCCCCGCTACGAGATGCGGTCGCTCCTCGGCGTCGGGGGGATGGGCGAGGTCCACTTCTGCAGGGACCGCCGCATCGGCCGCGACGTGGCCATGAAGGTCATCCGCGCCGAGCACCAGGGCGACACGACGCTGCGCCACCGGTTCCTCCGCGAGGCCCGGGTGCAGGGCCAGCTCGAGCACCCGTCGATCGTGCCCGTCTACGACCTCGGCGTGGACAACAAGGGCTCGGCGTACTTCACGATGAAGCGCCTCCGGGGCCTCACGCTGGCGAGGATCCTGAACGAGCTCCGCGAGGGCGACCCGACGGCGCTCCAGAGCTTCTCGCGCCGCAGGCTGCTCACCGCCTTCTCGTCGGTCTGCATCGCCGTCGACTTCGCGCACTCGCGCGGCGTGCTCCACCGCGACCTCAAGCCCGCCAACATCATGCTCGGCGACTTCGGCGAGGTGTACCTGCTCGACTGGGGCGTCGCGAAGCTCATCGACACGCCGCTCCAGACGATCGACATGGGCGAAGATCCCATGAGCACGCGGACCATCCCGGGCGACGTGCTCGGGACCCTCGGGTACATGTCGCCGGAGCAGGCGCAGGGGTGCGTCGACACGCTCGACGTGCGCAGCGACATCTACTCGCTCGGCGCGATCCTCTTCGAGCTCCTCACGCTCAAGCCGCTGCACCCGAAGAAGGACCGCACCGAGATGCTCGACTCGCTCATCCACGGCGCCGACGCGCGGGCGTCGGTGCGCGCGCCGGAGCGCGAGGTGCCGCCTGAGCTCGACGCGATCTGCGTGACGGCGACGCGGCGCGAGCCCTCCGAGCGCTACCCGTCCGCCCGCGCGCTCTACGAGGCGGTCGAGCGGTTCCTCGACGGCGACAAGGACGTGGAGCTCCGCCGCGACCTCGCGGCGCGGCACGCGGGGCTGGCCGAGGAGCGCGTGACGGAGGCGCTCGCCGGCGGCAAGGAAGCCGAGGGCGCGCGGAAGGCGCTGCTCAGCGAGGTCGGCCAGGCGCTCGCCTTCGATCCGTCCAACGAGCGCGCACTGGAGACGCTCCGGCGCGTCCTGACCGAGCCGCCGCGCGAGATGCCGGGGGAGGTGCTCGCCGAGCTGGACGCGGCCGCGGCGGCGCGGCACCGGCTGCAGCTGCGCGCGGGCATGCGCGCCGAGCTGCTCGCGACGGCGATCGCGACGCTGGTCGCCGCGGTGTGGCTCGGCATCCGGGAGTGGCAGGTCTTCGCCTTCATCCTGGGCTTCACCGCCCTGGCGGCGCTGATGAAGTTCCTCGCCGCGCGCGTCGTCCACCGCCCGTCCGCGGAGTGGTACGCCTACGCCGGCTTCGTCTTCAACGTGCTCAGCTTCCTGTGCATCGGGCGCGGCTTCGGCCCGCTGCTCTTCATGCCGATGCTGCTCGTCATCCTCACGTACGGCAACTCGTTCACGTACCGGACGGCCTACCGCGTCGCCGTCGTCGTGACCAGCTGCATCGCGGTGCTGGCCGCCGCGTGGATCGAGTACTCGGGCGTCCTGCCCCGCTCGTACGAGTTCGCGGGCGGCGCGATGGTCATCCTGCCCCAGGCCGTCGAGCACTCGAAGATCGCGACGATGACGGCGCTGACGCTGACGACCCTGTTCATGCTTGTCGTGCCGGCGTTCATGATGGGCCAGCACCAGCACGCGCTGCGCGCCGCGGAGCGACGCGCGTTCCTGCAGGCCTGGCAGCTCCGCCAGCTGCTGCCGGAGCGGGCCCAGCCCGGCGCCGCGGCCAGCCCAGGCCCGGAGCAGGCCCCGCGCCGCCGCCCGAGGCGCCCCCACGCCGCGGAGTGAGCGGGGTCAGTCCATCGGCCAGACCGCGACGACCCAGACCGGCGAGCCGCCGCGCGCGGACACGCGGAGGGCGGCGCTCTCCTCGATCTCGGAGCAGAACGCCACGCCGGCGCTCTCGCCGTTCTCGCCGGCGTCGTCGCGCCCGGCGCGGTCGCCGAGCTCGACGGAGATCCGGAGCGCGCGCAGCTCGCCCCGGGCCAGCGCCGCCGCCGCGAAGTAGCAGCGGCCCGGCTCGACCTGGACCGGGACGAGCGTGTCGCCCTGCGCGCCGATCGCCTCGGCGATCGCCTGCGCGCGCGGCGCGGGCGCGTGGCGGCGGCGCAGCGCGGCGGCCAGGTTGCCCCGGGCGCGCGCGCCGAAGTGCCCCGGCACGAACGCGGACATCGGCCACTGCGCGTCGGACAGCACGACCTTCACCGGCCCCGCGGCCCCGAGGAAAGGCACCTCGACGACCCCCTGCTCGCCCAGACAGAAATCGAGCCGCGCGTCGGGCGCGTCGGACCTGTCGCGATCGAGCAGCCTGCCCGTGGTCCCCTCGCGCGCCTCGGCGTCGAGGTCGGTCGCGCGGCGCAACGTGGCGCTCGGCACCTCGGCCATCAGGTCGAGGCGGTGGCAGCCCTCGGGGAGCTTGACCGAGAACTGCCCCGTCCCGATCGACGAGGCGCGCATGTCGGTCGGAGCGACGCGCGGCGCCCCTTCCGCGAGCGCGCGCCGCGCGGCCCGCGCGACCCGGGCGTCGAGCGGCCCCGGCTCGGAGGGCCGCCCAGGGTCGCCGCGGGGCGCGACGGGCCCGGACGCGCGCTCCGGCAGGATGGCCTCGACGCGCTCCAGCGGCCCGCTCGACGCGGCGACGACGACATCGAACGCGCTGCGCGTCGACAGCACCTCGATCGCCACGCGGCGCAGCCCCTCGCGCTCGGCCCCGCACCGCGTGACGGCCGCGACCCCGGCGACGCTCAGGACGCGGCGGTCGTCCTCGGGCTCCGCGCCGCGCAGCTGTTGGATGAGGCCCTCGAGGGCGGGGACGCCGCCCGATGGCCCCTCGGGAGAGAGCGTGAACTCCGCCGTGCGCGGCGCGAGGAACGCGGCGGTGAGGCACTCGTCCGCCGCCGCGCCGGCAGCGCCAGCCACGCGGGCCGGGCCGGCGGGCGGATCGATCGCCACGACCCGGGCGCGGCCGTGCTCGAGGAAGATGGGGGGGAGGCGCGCGACGCGCGCGCCCGAGAGCGACCACATCCGCGCGACGCGCGCGGCGTCGTCGCTGAGATCCGCGCGCGCCGTCGTCCCCGCGGAGACGCCGGCGAGCGCGGCGAGGAGGGAGAGGGCCGCGGCGCGCGCGGCGCGCGCCACGCGCGCCACGCGCGCCCCGTCTGATGCCGCGCGGCCCCGCTCGGCGGCGCCGCCCGCCGCGGCCCTCAGGCGACCGGGGCTACGACGAGCTGCGCATCGACTCGATGAGGATGCGCGCGACCTCCGGACGGGAGAACTCCGGCGGCGGCAGCTCGCCGCGCTGGAGCAGCTCGCGCACCTTCGTCCCGGACAGGTTGACCTGCGTCGACGCATCGCCAGGCGCCGTCTTCGCCGTGGCCATCGCGCCGACCACCGTCGAGTAGAACGCGTTCTCGAAGTTGAGCGTGGTGATGCCGAGCTCTCCGGGGCTGAAGGCATTGAAGATCTCCTGCGCGTCGTACGTGCCGTAGTAGCTGCCGACGCCGGCGTGATCGCGCCCCACGATGAAGTGGGAGCAGCCGTAGTTCTTGCGCGCCAGCGCGTGGAAGATCGCCTCGCGCGGCCCCGCGTAGCGCATCGCCGCCGGGTAGATCGAGAGGAGCACGCGGTCCTTCACATAGTACTTCGCGATGAGCTCCTCGTAGCAACGCATCCGCACGTCCGCCGGGATGTCGTCCGACTTGGTCGCGCCGACGAGCGGGTGGATCATCAGGCCGTCGCAGATCTCCAGCGCCGTCTTGGTGATGAACTCGTGCGCCCTGTGGATCGGGTTCCGCGTCTGGAACCCGACGATGCGGCGCCAGCCCTTCTCGGCGAAGTACGCCCGCGTCGTCGCCGGGCTCCGGTCGTACGCCGGGAACGCCGAGTCGACGGGCCGCTCCAGCACGCGGATCTCGCCGCCGACGTACACGGGGCCCGTGCTCATCAGGTACGCGACGCCCGGGTGCTTCGTCTCGGTCGTCCGGAACACCTCCTGCGCCTCGATCTCCTTGTTCGGCCGCCACTTGTCGCTCAGCTCGATGACCGCGACGATGCGGCCGTCGCGCGCGCGGAGCGCCGCCTCGGAGCCCACGCGGAGCCCCTCGGCCGCCTGCTCGGAGACGGCGAGCGTGATCGGCATCGACCACGGAAGGCCGCTCTCGAGCCGCATCTCGCGCACGACGCGCAGGTAGTCCTTCGAGTTCATGAAGCCGCGCAGCGGCGAGAACGCCCCGATCGCGATCATCTCGACGTCGCTCTCGGTCCGCTCGTCGAGCTCGATGACCGGCAGCCCCTTCGCCCGCTCCGCGAGCGACGCCTTCGCCGCGCCCTCGACCCACCGGTTCACGAGCTCGCCGCCGTGCGGCGCGATCAGCCCGCGCGCGCCGCCCGCGGCCGCCCCCGCGGCGGCCGCGCCGGACACGGCGACCGCGGCGCCGCGGCGCGGGACGTAGCCGAGCTCCTCGAGCTTGGCGAGGATCTTGGCGAGGCTCTCCTCCTTCGTCTCCTTGCCGGTGTCGACGACCACCTCGGGGCTCTCGGGCGCCTCGTACGGATCGTCGATGCCCGTGAAGTTCTTGATCTCGCCCGCGAGCGCCTTCTTGTAGAGCCCCTTCGCGTCGCGCTCGGCGAGCACGGGGATCTCGCAGGAGCAGAACACCTCGACGAAGTGGGGGATCTGGGCCCGCTGCTCGTCACGGATCGCCTTGTAAGGGCTGATGGCGGCCGTCATCGCGCACGCGCCCGACCGGGCGATGAGCTTCGCCACGTATCCGATCCGCCGGATGTTCGTATCGCGGTCCTCCTTCGAGAACCCGAGGCCCTTCGAGAGGTTGGTGCGCACCTCGTCGCCGTCGAGCACCTCCACATGGACGGAGCGGGCGCGGAGCTCGGCCGAGAGCATCGCCGCGAGCGTGCTCTTGCCGGCGCCGCTCAAACCGGTGAACCAGACAACAAAACCTGACATTTAGGCAACTCCTTCGATGATGAAGTGACGACTACGGACTCGGCCTCTCCGGGCCTCGGATTCAGATCCCTCAACGAGCGGATGAGGGCTGCGCGAGAGCGCGTCGACGCGCGCCCCGGCGCGATGAGCTCAATCGACGACGGAGAACGTCGACGCGACGAACGCGGCGCCGTCCCACACGAAGAGGCGGTGCTCGGCGATGCGGGGCGCCTCCTCCGGGCGCCCTTCGCCGGAGCCGCCGCGCACGCTGGTGACGAGGAACGCGAGCGGGAACGCCGGCCCGGGCCCCAGCACGATCTGGCCCCCTTCCTCGGCCGGCGGCTCGCCGCCGCTCATCATGGCGGCGTCCGTCGGGCTGAAGTAAGCGCCGGCGTCGAGGTGCGAGTGATAGAGCACCTTCACCGGGCGCCCCGCCGAGGCGCCCTTCTCGACAGCGTCGGAGAAGCGCTTGCCGTTGAAATCGAAGAACGTCCGCGCCGTCCGGAAGTACCGCTCCGGATCGATGGCGTGAAGCTTGTTCGCGATGTTGTCCATCCGGACGTGCTCGTCGCAGAGCAGCGGCTCGGCCGCGGGCCCCTTCAGGTACCCGCAGGCCTCCTCGTCGCGCGCGTAGCCCGCGAGCGCCTCGTCCTCGACCGCCTTGAGCACGCTCGCCTTGAGGACGACCCCACCGGCGGTCCACGGCTGTGGAGACATCACCATAAGTAACGCTTCTCCCATTTCATGGGCGCAAAATAGCGGTCGCCCCGGTCCGGGACAATCGCCACGACGCACCCTCCTTGCTGTTCGCGGTGCAGGCGCTTCGCCACCTCGAAGGCCGCGAAGACGGCCGCGCCGCCCGAGTGCCCCACGTGCAGCGCCTCCTCGCGCGCGAGGCGATCGGACATGTCCCAGCCGTCCTCCGTCGCGATGCGCATCGTCTCGTGGTACGCGCCCTCGTCGTGGATGGCGGGCACGAGCGAGCTCGGCAGGTGCTTGAGCCCCTCCAGCCCGTGGAGCGCCTCCGTGGGCTCGACGGCGATGCAGCGGATCGGGCGGTGGTGCTCGCGCAGCCGCCGGCTCGTCCCGACGATGGTGCCGCTCGTGCCGATGCCGGCCACGAAGTGCGTGATCCTGTCGCCGACCGCCTCCAGGATCTCGCGCGCCGTGCCGTGGTAGTGGGCGAGCGGGTTGTCCTCGTTCGAGTACTGATCCGGGTAGAAGTACCGCTCCGGATCCTTCTCGACCAGCGAGCGCACGAGGCGGATCGCGCCGTCGGAGCCCTCCATCGGGTCGCTGAAGATGAGCTCCGTGCCGAACGCGCGCGCGATGTCCTTGCGCGCCTTCGACACGTTCGACGGCATGACGAGCGCCACCTTGAAGCCCATCGCCGCGCCGAAGAGCGAGTAGGCGACCCCGGTGTTGCCGCTCGTCGAGTCGATGAGCGTCTTCTGGCTGGTGAGGCGGCCGTCCGCGGCGGCGCGGGTCATCATCCGCAGCGCGGCGCGATCCTTCACCGAGCCGCCGGGGTTCGCGAACTCGAGCTTGGCGTAGACCTCGACCGACGGCGTGTCGCGGCCGACGCGCGAGAGGCGCAAGAGCGGCGTGTCGCCCACCGCGTCGACGACCGATCCCAGGCGGCGGGAGCGGGCGAGCGAGTGCCTCATGACGGGTCGACCTCCCCCGCGCTCCCCTGCCCCGCGCTCCCCGCGGCGCTGCTCAGAGCCAGCGCGGCGCGCATCTCGGCGAGCGCCGCGCGCGCGCCGGCGAGCACGGCGCGCGCGGCGGGCGAGGTGACGAGGTCCGCGGGCGCGAGCGCGGCGAGGTCGATCGCGCCGTCCGCGAGCGCGCCGAAGCCGGCGCCGCGCGCGTAGCGCTCCGCCACCTCGTGCGCGAGCGGCGGCGCGTCGCTGCCGCCGCCGAGCACGCGCGCCGTCGCCGCCCCGAGCCTCGCCTGTCCCTCTGGACCGATCTCCGCGAGCAACACCTGGCGGAGATAGCGCGGGTCGTCCACCTCAGCCCCCGGCGATCGCGGGCACGATCGCCACCTGGTCACCGCCCTTCACGGGCGTCTTCAGCCCGTCGAGGAAGCGGATGTCCTCGTCGCCCACGAAGATGTTCACGAAGCGCCGCACGCCCTTCTCGTCGAGGAGTCGGTCGCGGATGCCGGGGTAGCTCTTCTCGAGGTTCTCGATCAGCTCGCCGACGGTGCCGCCGGCGGCTTTGACCTCGTCCTGCCCGCCGGTGAGCGTGCGGAGCGGGGTCGGGATGCGGACGGTCGCGGTGTCAGCCATGGTCTTGCTCTCCAGTCTTGAGGTGGGTCGAGGATCCGCTCTCGCGGTCGTTTTCAATTTCAACGTGGGTCGGGGATCCGCTCTCGCGGTCCCCTTCAACGTGGGTCGGGGATCCGCTCTCGCGGTCCCCTTCAACGTGGGTCGGGGATCCGCTCTCGCGGTCCCCTTCAACGTGGGTCGGGGATCCGCTCTCGCGGTCCCCTTCAACGTGGGTCGGGGATCCGCTCTCGGCCGCGCACGCGACGACGTAGCGGGACGCGTCGATCGTCGCGATCGCGGCGCGCGCTCCGCACAGGTCGCAGGTGGGCCGCGCGGAGACAGGGACGCTGCGCAGCGTGTCCGTGCGGCCGTCGTACGTCGCGATCCGGCCGAAGATCGACGCGTCGCCCGCGAGGATCGCCAGCGCGCGATCCGCCGCGATCGCGCCGGCCACGCCGCACACCGGGCCAGCCACCCCGGCCGTGGCGCAATCCGGCGCGTCCCCGGTCGGCAGGTCCTCGAACAGGCAGCGGTAGCAGGGCGCCCCCTCCCCCGCGACCGCCATCACCGTCGCGCGCCAGCGGATCGCGGCGGCATGGACCACCGGCGTCCTCGTGAGGCGGCACACGTCGGCGATCAGGAACCGCGACGCGAAGTTGTCGGTCGCGTCGACCACCACGGAGACGCCCGGCATCAGCCCCGCCGCCGCGCTCGGCGTGAAGCGGCCGTAACGGCGATCGACGCGGAGCCCGGGGAAGCGGCGGCGCAGCGCCTCCGCGAACGCATCGAGCTTCGGCCGCCCGACGTCGTCGTCGTCGAACAGGATCTGACGATGCAGGTTCGTCAGCTCGACCTCGTCGTCGTCCGCGACCCGGAGCTCCCGCACCCCGCCAGCGGCGAGCGCGAGCGCGGCGGGCGCGGCGATCCCCCCCGCCCCGACGACGAGGACGCACCCCCGGATCGCCTCGCCGCCGCTCATCGGAAATACTCGTCCAGGCTGAAGTAGCGCTCGCCGGTGTCGCAGAGGACGGTCACCACGTTGGCGTCGGGGCCGAGCTCGCGGGCGACGTCGAGCGCGACGCGCACCGCCGCGCCAGCGCTGATGCCGACGAGCAGCCCCTCCTGCCGGGCCAGCGCCACCTTCGTGTCGTACGCGGCGCGATCGCTGACCGTCCGCACCTCGTCCACCACGCCCGGATCGTAGTTCGCGGGGACGAACCCGGCGGCGAGCCCCTGGATCTTGGTGGGCCCGCGCTCGCCGCGCGAGATCGTCGCGCACGACTCGGGCTCGACCGCGATGACGCGCGTCGCCGCGCGCATCCGCTTGAGCACCCGCCCGACGCCGCTCACCGACCCGCCCGTCCCCACGCCGGCGACGAACGCGTCGATCGTCAGCGACTGCCGGGGACCGGGCCGCCCCGGCGCGTCGAGGCCGGCCATCGCGTGCAGGATCTCCCGCGCGGTCGTCTCCGCGTGGACGCGCGGGTTGTCGGGGTTGTCGAACTGGCTGAGGATGAGCGCCCCCGGGATGTCCGCCGCGAGCTCGCGCGCCCGCGCGATGGCCCCCTCCATCTGCAGCTCGGGCTCGGTCAGGACGACCTCCGCGCCGTAGGCCTCGAGCAGCTGGCGCCGCTCCAGGCTCATGCTCGCCGGCATCGTCAGGATGCAGCGGTAGCCCTTCGCCGCGCACACGATCGCGAGCCCGATCCCGGTGTTCCCCGACGTGGGCTCGATGACGACGCCGCCCGCGCCGAGCAGCCCGCGCGCCTCGGCGCCCTCGATCATCGCCAGGCAGATCCGGTCCTTCAGCGAGCCGCCCGGGTTCTGCTGCTCGGCCTTCCCGAAGACGCGCCCCCGGGGCGTCGCCGCGTCGACGCGGCGGATCTCGAAGAGCGGCGTGTCGCCCACGAGATCGAGGAGGCTGTCGACGACGCGCGGGTGCGACGGGAGCGGCGGGAGCTGCGCTGCGCCCTTCGCGGGTTCCGCGGGTGTGCGGGGGGCGCCGGTGGACTGTGCGGATCGTTCGGGGCTGCTCATGGTGTCGGCTCAGATCACGTAGGTCGAGCGCTCCGGCCGCCCCTTGCGGTGCACGCCGAGCTCGACGCCGCGCTCGCAGACGTCGGCGATCGACACCGAGTCGAAGCAGCGCTCGATGGCGAGCGCCAGATCCTGGAACACGGCCGTGGGCGGGTCGAGCGGCGAGCCCTCCGGCCTGCCGTCGTCATCCGGAGCGATCACGGCGACCGGCCCCTCCAGGGCGCGGACCACATCGCCCAGGCTGATCTCGCTCGCGGGCCGCGCGAGGTGGTAGCCGCCGCGCGGCCCCCGCTTCGAGCTGATGAGCCCGGCCTTCTTCAGGTCCTGGAAGATCTGCTCCAGGAAACGCGCGGGGATGAGCTCCCGCTCGGAGATCTCGCGGATCTGGGTCGGCCGCCCGTCGTTGTGGAATGCGATATCGAACAATGCGCGCACACCGTAGCGACCCTTGTTCGAGAGCTTCACCGCCAGCCATATGCATTGGTGCATCGGAGAAGTCAAGAACTGCACATTCAGCGACTTCCGCTTCTTTCCGTGCGACACAGCACCCGAACAGCCCACAAAAACCGGGCGTCGCGGGGAAATTACCAGCAGAGGTTCACCGTTCGCCGCGTCGGCGCGACGCAGCCTCCGGCTTCCTGTTGAACCGGGTGGGACGGGTTCAGTAGCTTCGAGCTCTATCGAGGCTGCGAGTCGCCGCGCGTGCACGGAGGGGCGCGCGGAACGTGATCGGCGCGCGGGCGTCGCACGGTTCGGGTTGCGGCGCACCAACCTAGGAGTCGGCCGGTGGCTTTCTATCAAGACCCCCCCACACTCGGGAACCAGTACGACGACGACCGCGTGCTGCGGTCCTATCTCGCGCGGGCCCTGCCGCGCGAGGTGGCCGCGTCGATAACGCCTTCGCTGCGGGAGATGGGCGAGCTCGCCGGCGGCCGCCTGTACGAGCTGCAGCTCGCCGATCGCGCGAACGAGCCGAAGCTCACGTCATGGGACGCCTGGGGAAGGCGCATCGACCACGTCGAGGTGACCCAGCTCTGGAAGGAGGCGGCCCGCATTGCGTGCGAGCGGGGGGTCGTCGCGACGGCCTACGAGCGGGCGCACGGCGCGTTCTCGCGCGTCCATCAGTTCGCGCTGGCGTACCTCTTCGACGCGTCGAGCGACGTGTACACGTGCCCGCTCGCGATGACCGACGGCGCCGCGCGGACGCTCCTCGCGAGCGACAACCGCGCGCTCATCGACCGCGCGGTGCCCCGGCTCACAAGCCGCGACCCCGCCGCCGCGTGGACCTCGGGCCAGTGGATGACCGAGCGCACCGGCGGCTCGGACGTGGGGCGGAGCGAGACGGCGGCGCGCCTCGGCCCCGACGGGGCCTACCGGCTCCACGGGACGAAGTGGTTCGCCTCGTCGACCACGTCGGAGATGGCGCTCACGCTCGCGCGCCCCGAGGGCAACCCGGAGGGCAGCCGCGGGCTGGCGCTCTTCTACGTGGAGCTCGCCGGCGAGGCGGGGCGCCGCGAGGGCGTGCTGATCAACCGGCTGAAGGACAAGCTCGGCACCCGCAAGGTGCCGACCGCCGAGCTCACGCTCGACGGCGTCCTCGCCACGCCGGTGGCGGGCCTGTCGAACGGCGTCCGGGCGATCGCGCCGATGCTCAACGTGACGCGCACCTGGAACGCGATCGGCGCCATCGCCGGGATGCGCCGGGGGCTCGCGCTCGCGCGCTCGTACGCCCAGAGCCGAGTCCAGTTCGGCACGACGCTGGCGGAGAAGCCGCTGCACATGGACACGCTCGCCGAGCTCCAGGCCGAGTTCGAGGGCGCCTTCCACCTGACCTTCCGCGCGATCGAGCTGCTCGGGCGCGAGGAGACGGGCTCGCTCACCGATTCGGAGGCGAAGCTGCTGCGGCTGATCATCCCGCTCGCGAAGCTCACGACCGCCAAGCAGGCGGTGTCGGTGCTGAGCGAGGTGCTCGAGGCGTTCGGCGGGGCCGGCTACGTCGAGGACACGGGGCTGCCGCGCCTGCTCCGGGACGCGCAGGTCCTCACGATCTGGGAGGGCACGACGAACGTGCTCGCCCTCGATGCGCTGCGGGTGATCCTGAAGGACGGCTCGCTCGACATCCTCGCGGCCGAGGTGGCGCGCCTCCTGACCGGCGTCGTCGAGCCCAAGCTCGCCGAGGCCGAGACGTCCGCGTCGCGCGCGGTGTCCCACGCCCGCGCGTGGATCAAGGAGATGGCCGCCGCCGACCGCCCCGGCCTCGAGGCAGGCGCCCGCCGGGTCGCGATCACCCTGGGCCGGGCGCTGCAGCTCGCCCTGCTCGTGCGACACGCCGCGTGGGCCATGGACCGCGAGCGAAGCCGGACCGCGCTGGCCGCCGCCATCCAGTTCGAGCGCAACGGCGTCGACTGCATCCGGGACCACGATCGCGACACGATCGAGGCCCTCGCCGAGACGCGACAGCGGCCCGATACCTGAACAAAAGGTGGGGTCTACCCACTGAACAAATCCCAGCAACCCGGGCGCGGCGACAGCGCGAGGCGGGCGTGGCGCCGCGATCCGCGCCTCGTCCGCGACCTTCGACGATTTTTCCGTGGTCGCGCCACGTTCTGATCATACAGAATTAACGTTTGATTTCGGACGTTTGCGAACGCACGGCCGTCCTGGAAGCGGACGGCATTTGTCCTAGCGTCGTGCGAAGGCACTAGACGGGACAACCTGAACGGGCTTACAGTAATGCGTAGCTGCGGCGCTGAACGCGTGCCCGACGTGGGCGACGTGCGGGCGGGCCCGTCCATCGAGGCGGGCTCCGCCGGCGCGGCGTCCCCGGTGGGGTGAGATCCGCCTGCGCGCGCCTCCGGCGCGTGCGTGGGACTTCGTCCGCCTCCTGGACGGATCGGGCTCGCGTGGGCCCGGGCACGCGCGCGGCGCGCGGTGTGGGCGAGCGCACACGACGAGCTGCGAGCTGCGAAGAGGCGAGATGAAGACGCAATACACGCTGCTGTCCGGCGAGACGGTCGAGTTCCCGACGCCGGCGGGCGAGCTGGGCGCCTTTCTGTCCCGGGTCCTGGCGGCGGCCAGGGATCCGTCGGTGTCCGAGGTAGAGCTGCTCGATCTCGTGCTCGGCCCGGAGAACCCGTTGCTGGACAGGACCGCCGTCGCGGGCCGGAGCGTCGCGACCGCCGACGTGTACCGCGACCCGGCCTTCCACGTGATGCTCGACTGCGTGGCGCGGAAGCGGCTGCCGCCCGATTCGGCGGTCGTCACGCCGCGGACGCGGTTCACGATGACGGTGCCGGACGCCGCGCACCAGCTCGGCATCTCGGAGAGCGCGGTGCGCCAGGCGATCTACGCGGGGCGGCTGCGCGCGAGCAAGGAAGGGGGCACCTACTACCTCGATCCGCAGTCGGTAGCGGGCTACCGCGTGAGCAAGCGGGGGCCGCGGCGCCAGGACCAGATGGCGAAGGGGCCGCCCGGGGCCACGCTCGACGCGCGCATCGGCTCGGGGCCAGACGCGAGCTTCCGCGTGAAGCACAGCCGCGACGACTTCGAGCTGTCGGAGAAGCGCGGCCCCGAGTGGACGGGGATGATCCCGGCGGGGTGGCGGCGGATCGCGGTGCTCGGCACGTCGAAGGACCGCTCGCGCTACTGGGAGATCGAGCCCGCCGAGGGCGAGAGCGTGCTGCACTTCGAGGGCTTCTACCTGCGCGGCGGCTTCCGCATCGTGGAGACCGTGAGCACGTCGCCGCGGGCTGTGGCGGCGTTCAAGGACTTCCAGCCGCGATGAGCGCGGGCAGGCGCGGCGAGCGCGGGAAGCGGAGCGCGACGAGCGCGCGACGCGGGCGCGCGGTGAGCGCGCGGCGCGGTCGCCGGATCAGAAGCGGGCCTGGAAGCTCGTGCCGAGGCCGAAGAAGTCGGGGTTCACGAAGGTGCGGAGGGCCACGGTGCCCTCGGAGGGATCTCGCTCCATGAAGGTGCCGTTGTTGTCACGCACATATTGAGCCCACGCCACCGCGGAGAGGATCTTGCTGATATCCCACTTGAGGCTCGCGCGGAGCTGGAAGATCGGGACGGCGGAGGCGTTGAAGGGGAGGATCGACACATTGCCCTGCTCTCGGACGACGGACGTGCGCGCGATCACCGCGCTCATGGCGTCGATGGACATCGTCCTGAACGCGGCGGGGAACTGCAGGCCCACGCCGAGGCCGGGCGTGAGCCGCGCGGACGCGAGGTGGTAATCGGCCGCGAGCGCGAAGAACAGCTCGTCGGCCGTCGAGGTCTGGGCGGTCTTCGGGATCGTCTGGAAGGGGATGAAGCTCGGCTGGTTGCGCAGCACGAACGGCAGGTCGCGGTAGACGCCCGTGACGCTCGCGCGCGCATACCCGGACTTGACGACCGCCTGGAGGGCGCCGGCGCGTGCCGGCTGGTGGGTGGTGGCGCCCGCAGATTCGAAGTCCTTGAGGTTCTGGAAGAGGTTCGTCGCCTCGAGGATCACCGCCCATGTCGTCTTGCCCGGCGCGTACGTCTCGGGCTTGAAGAGGATCTGCGGCTTGCTGGGATCGTTGCGATAGAGGAGGAAGTCGACCGACTGCGGGATGGGCTCGTTCCTGGCGTGCGCGACGATCCGGGCCGAGGCGCCGTAGGTGTAGACCGGGTCGCCGGCGACGTCGGGCAAGTCGAAGCGGCCCTGCTGGAAGTAGCCGGCGCCGAGGTCGACGTGAACGTGGGGGTGGAGATCGGCTTCCCCGCCAAGGAGAAAGCCGTAGTTGGTCTGAGCGATTCGGATCTCCTCGGTCTCGCTCGTGCCGGGGGTGAGCACCTTCTGGACCTGGGTGAGGCTCGCGATCTTGAACCCCGCGTACACGCTGAACCGGTCGGCATCGAGCTGGACCTTCGCACCAGGCGCGGGTCCGATGATGCGCGGGAAGATGGACTGGTTGGCGGAGGCGTTCGTCCCGCCCCACGAGATCTCGTAGAGATAGCCGAGACGAAACCGGTCCGTGTCGATGGGCCAGAGCGTGACACCGACGCCGGTCTTCCCCTCTGCCCTGCCGCCTATGTGATAGAAGGCGCGAATGAACGATCCGGCGTCGTAAAACGCCTGATTGACGTTGTTGTTGTTCCTGGACAGCGCGGCGAGATCGATGCGCAGGACGAGCGAAGCCTCGGTGTCCAGCCGCTCGATGAACCCCGGCATCCTCTTGTAGAGCGCGAGGTGCGTCAGGTTCTCGCGCCCGCTGAAGCGGGAGTTGAGGTTGTCGAAGAAGAGCCGGTATTGCTTTCGATCGCCGACGCTGAGGTTGGGCGAGAGCGGCTGCGCCTGACCCGTGTCGTGGAGCAGGTCGTCGTCGCCGAGCGTCCACGTGAGGCGCGTGTCCATCGCGTCCCCCACGCGGACGAGAGGCTCGGTGGCCGCTGGCGGGAGGTAGGGTTCGATCCGCGGGAGGGTCGGGACAACGGGGGCGGGGGCGGGCTGCGAGATCGGAGGCGGCGCGGCGGCCGCCGGGGCCGGCGCGGCCTGGTCCGAGGCTGGCGCGTCAGGCGCTGGCGGCGGCTGCGGCTGGCCTAGCGCCGGCGGCGCGAGCGTGAACAGCAAGGCCGCGGAGGCAGCAGGGGCGAGGAGCGCGCTTCGGTGCATGGCGGGCGGTGGCTTTCCTGGGCCTGGGTGAACCGGCGGGCGCGGCGCGGCCGCGGCGAAGGCGAGGAGGCGGCTAGTTGCTCTCCGCGTCGTCGTCGTCGTCGAGGCTGCGCGTCCGGACGCAGGCCTCCTTCGAGGGCTTCGTGGCGGGCGCGCAGCCGGGCGCCCGGCAGACGAGGTCGTCCGGACAGCGGGCTTCGATCGTCCAGTTCAGCGAGCCGCCCGAGAAGCTCCGGAGCGTGCCAGTCACCGCGTCGATCACCTCGCCCCGGTGGGACGTCGGATCGAAGGCGCTCACCGTGCCCGTCTGGATCTGGATCCTGCTCGACCCGTCCGTGATCTTGTAGTTGCCGCGCGCGGAGTAGCTCGTCCACTCGCTGCACTCGGGGTCGTCCGAGCACGCGTTCGCGCAGCTCCGCTCGGCCTGGCTGTCGAAATCGACCTGCCCGTCGCCGTTCAGATCGCAGTTCGACTGCTCCGCGGCGAAGACGTTGTCCCTCGCGGGCCTCGGACCGAAGCGCTCGCCGATGTGGAACCCCTCGACGCGCACGAGCCCGCTCTCGAGGCGCTCCATGGCCAAGGCGCCAGCGATCGTCGGCCCGTCGAGCACCGTCGGCTCCGGGACCAGGCACTCCGCTCCTTCCTGCGCGCGCGCGATCTCGTACGAAGGGAACGAGAGCTGGGTGAAGCCGAAGAACTCGTCGACGGTGCCCGCGAGGTACTCGAGCCGATCGCAGACACGCAGGTTGGCAGGTGTGTTGAAATTGTACGCGAAGAGGTGGTTGAAGCCGCTGCCCTGGCCGGCCAGATCGGTGACGTAGAAGCCGTCGCTCGAGACACGCGTGACAACGACCTGCTGGGGAGCCGCGGTGTCGATCCGCATCGCTTCGGACGGGTAGGGCGTCGCCGAGCCGCCGCCCTGCACGTCGGCGATGCGCGGCGAGGCGTAGGCGACCGGCTTGGAGACGCCGGCGCTGAAGGAGCCGCCCTCCTCGGTGTCGTCGTCCGCGAAGGCGCACCCGGGATCGGCGGGGAAATCGACGAGCATGTCGCCCGGCGCGTCGTCGTTGACGCCGTTGGCGCACGCGGGGCGGTCGCCCCGGGACGCGGGCCGGTAGCCGAGGTCCTCGACCCACAGCCGGATGGGCCCGTAGACGGCCGTCACGTGGGCGATCCCCTCGGCGACGCCGTCCCGCAGGCGGATGTTGCGGCCGACCGCGATGCCCTCGTCGTCCGCCTCGACGTCGAGCACCGCCCCGGGATCGACGCTCAGCCTGACCATGCCGTCGAAGGGCGTCCGGCGGCCGGCAGCGTCGCGCGCCTCGATCCTGAACGACCAGGTGTCCACCGTGTCGCCGCGGTTGGCCGGCAGCGGCGCCTCGGCGGAGGGGGGCGCTTCCCCGTTCACCTGCACGACCTGGACCCAGAAGCTCGAGACGCCCCGGGGCGGCCCGCCGTCGCTGCCGCACCCGGCGAGCGCGGCGGCCGCGAGCGCCGCTCGGCGCCTCGCCCGCGGCGTCACTGGCCCACCATCCGCAAGCGGCCGTCGGAGAAGTTGCCGAGCCGCCGGTCGACGCACGCCAGGTGCTTGCACTGCTCGCCCGCGGCGCTGCACGGGGCGAGCGCGCTCTCGCACTGCTCCCGCACCCAGTCGGTCGGCGCCTCGGCGCAGACGTCGCGCTGGTAGGCGGCGACGTCATCGCGGCAGCGCGCGAGCACACACGCGCCCCGGGAGCACGGCGCCTCGCCGGTCTTGCACGCCCGCCCCTCGACCACCGACTCGGGGCACGCGCAGACGAAGCCCTCGCCCACGCCCGCGCAATCGGCGTCCCGCCGGCACGACGCGAGCTCGCCGCGCTCGTCCGCGCCGCACGGGCTGCCCGCGCGGATGGCGTCGATCAGCGCGTCGCGCTGCTGCACCTGGGTGTCGAGCTGCGTCGTGTTGCGCTGGAGCACGCGGAACCCGCTGCCGCCCTGGGCGAGGTAGCTCGACGTCGCCAGCTCGTAGGTCGCGATCGGATCGAGCGGCTGCCAGCAGCGGCTCGCCTCGACGTCGCAGCTGCCCACCTCGCCGCCCGGACAGTCGGCGTCGCCGTTCGGGCACGCGATCGCCGGCTGGCGCGCGCCGATGTACACGTGGGTCGCGACGCCGGACGCGGCGCCGTCGGCCGAGCGCGCGGCGCAGTCGATGACGACCCGCGCGCCCGCGATCTGCGCCTGCGAGACGCACCCGCGGCCGCTCGATCGGCGCGCCACGAAGTCGAAGAGCTCCTGCACCTCGAGGCCGGAGAGCTGCATCTTCGAGATCGAGTTGTCGAAGGGGAAGACGTTGAACATCTGCTCGACCGTCACCGGGCCGGGCACGAGGTCGGCGCGGATGCCCGTCGTGTTCGTGAGCGCGAAATCGGTCTGGACGCCGAGGCGCAGCCACATCGCCCCGGCGATGAGGTTGCCTAGCGGCGAGTCGCCGCCGCTCGCCGAGGCGCGGCGGGAGCCGCCCGGCGCGTAGCCGACCAGGAGATCGAGGTTCGCGAGCGCGTCGAGCCCCTGCGCGTACGGCTCGAGCGCCGAGGCGACGATCGGATCGGCGGGCACGCCCTCGGTCACCGGGAAGAGCTCGTACCGGTCCGAGAGCACCTCGAAGCCGTTCAGCGGGTCGTAGCCGCCCCCGAGCTCGGAGGCGTCCCTGGACAGCACGAGGTCGAGCCGCCCGACGAACTTCGCGAACGCGCCGGAGTGCGCGAGCAGCACGTCGCGCGGCGTGCAGTAACGCCGGCGCTTCGCGCCTTCCCCGGGCGAGCGCTCGTCGTTCAGGAGGATGTAGTGCCGCTGCTCCTCCTCGTCGTAGTACCGCGAGCAGTCGCGGACGCGCTTCGGCGGCTGGAGGACGATGTGGTTGTGCCCGCCGAGCACGACGTCGATGCCCGTCGTGGTCTCGATCATCCGCTCGTCGCCGTCGAGGCCGAGGTGCGTCACGAAGACGATGACGTCCACCGTGGGGCGGAGCAGGTCGACGTAAAACTGGGCGACCTCGGTCGTGTTCAGCGGGGTGACGCCGAGCCGGTTCGGCGCCTCGAAGATCGACGTCAGGCTGGAGAGGTTGCCCATCCCGACGACGCCGACCTTGAGGCCCTCGAGGTCGAAGACCGTGAACGGCTGCAGGATGGCGCCGAGCGGAGAGGCGCCGGGCTGCGCGGGGTCCTCGAGCTGGTAGTTCGCCGCGAGGACGGGGAAGCCGGCGTGCTGCTGGAGCTGGATACCGAGGTTCAGCGCGCCGCGGTCGAACTCGTGGTTGGCGACGATCATGGCGTCGACGCCCATGGCGCCGAGGGCGCGGATCTCCGCCTCTCCCGAGTAGAAATTGAAGATCGGCGCCCCCTGGAAGCAGTCGCCGCCGTCGAGGTGAAGCGCGCGCGACGACCGGGCGCGCTCGCGCCCGAGGAGATGGGACATGCGCGCGGCGCCGCCGACGTTCGCGATCGAGGCCGCCGCGCCGAGGCCGAGCCCCGCGTCCACCTGGCCGAGCTGCAGGTTGTACGGGAAGAGCCGCGAGTGGATGTCCGACGTGTGGAGCAGCGTCAGGTGCACCTGCCCGACGAGCCGCGTCGGCGGCGCCTCCTCCTCGCAGCCCGCCGCGCACAGGCCGAGCGCCACCGCGCAGGCGGCCAGCGCGCGCGCCACCCCGGACGCGACCGGCACCGCAGGCGTCGGCCCCACCGCACCCAGCGCGCCGCTCACCGCGTGGCGCGCTCTCCCGTGAGCAGGTCGTAGAGGTCCGGCGCGAACGAGGCGGCGACGCAGCACTCGACCTCCTCCGCCGTCGCGCAGGCGAGCGCCTCCGCCGCGACCGCCTCGGCCTCGGCGACCGTCACGCGCCGGAGCGTCTCCTTGATCTCCGGGATCGCCGCCGCCTCCATCGAGAAGTCGCGGAGGCCGAGGCCGAGCAGCAGCAGGGCGGCGAGCGGATCGCTCGCCATCGCGCCGCAGAGGGAGACCGGCCTGCCGAAATCCTGGCCTGCCTGGATCACCTTCGTGATCAGCCGCAGGATCGACGGGTCGAACGGCGAGGCCAGGTAGGCGAGCGAGCGGCTGGTCCGGTCGACCGCGAGCGCGTACTGGATCAGATCGTTCGTCCCGAGGCTCAGGAACGCGGCCTCGCGCGCGAAATGGTCGACCATGATCGCCGCCGAGGGCACCTCGATCATCACGCCGAGCGGGATCTCGTCGGCGCACGCCTGGCCGCGGGCGCGCACCTGCTCCTGCGCGCGGTGCAGCAGCGCGCGCACCTGCCGGAGCTCGCCGAGGCCCGCGACCATGGGGATCATGATCCGCACGTCGCCGTAGGCGGAGGCGCGCACCATGGCGCGGAGGTGCTCGAGGAAGACGTCGGGGCGCGAGAGCGCGAGCCGGACCGCGCGGAGGCCGAGCATCGGGTTCATCTCGGGCGGCACCTGGAACGTGGAGACGAACTTGTCGCCGCCGATGTCGAACGTGCGCAGCGTGACCGGCTTCGGGCGGAGCGCCTCGACGACGGCGCGGAAGATCTCGAACTGCTGGTCCTCCGAGGGCGGGGACGTGCGGTCGATGTAGAGGAACTCGGTCCGGTAGAGGCCGATGCCGTCGGCGCCCTGGTCGCGCGCGAGGATCGCCTCGGCCGGGAGCTCGACGTTCGCCCGGAGCGACACCTTGACGCCGTCCTTCGACTGGGCGGCACGGTGCCTGGACTCCGAGAGCTCCTTGCCGAGCGCGACGTAGCGCTCGGCGCGGGCGCGCGCATCCGCGAGCTCGGCCGGGCCGGGGCGAACGACGACCGTGCCGCGCAGCCCGTCGATCACCACGACGTCGCCCGTGATCACGCGCTGCAGCACGTCGCTGACGCCGACCACGGCCGGGATCTCCAGCGCGCGCGCCATGATGGAGGTGTGGCTCGTGCGGGTGCCGACCTCGGTGACGAAGCCGACGACCGGCTCGTCGACCATCGCCGCGGTGTCGGCCGGCGACAGGTCGTGCGCGATGAGGATCGTCGGCCCGGAGAAGCGCGGGAGCGCCGCGCCGAACGTCGCCGGCATGGCGATCGAGTTCTGCAGCTCGATCAGGCTGCGCGTGGAGAGGGGCGAGGTGTCGCGCGAGGACGGCGGCTCCTGGGGCGGGAGGCTGAACGCGCGCAGGAGGCGCTCGCCGACGAACAGGACGTCGTGGCTGCGCTCGCGCAGGTACGGGTCGTCCAGCGCGGCGAAGCGGCCGGCGATCGCCTCGCACGCGATCACCACCGCCCACTCGGCGCAGCGGCGCTCCTCGGTGACCTGGCGCTTCACGGCGTCGGCGAGGGCCTCGTCGCCGAGCATCAGCAGGTAGGCTTCGAGGATCGACGCCTCGGCGCGGTGGTCGCCGATGCGCTTCGCCATGTCGCGCAGCTCGTCCTGCGCGCGCTCGACCGCGGCCTCGAAGCGCTCGAGCTCCGCCGCGATCTCGCTGGAGCCGACGCGGCGGCGCGGGTGGTTCGTCCGGTGCCCGCCCATCACGACGGCCGCGCCGATGGCGACCCCGGGGGACCCAGCGATGCCCCGCAGCGTCTCCGTCCGGGCGCCGGGCGGCATCGAGTCGACCCGGGCGCCGGGCGCCGCCGAGCCGCTCCGGACGGCGTCCGCCGGGGCGGGATGCTCGTCCGGGGCGTCCGACGAGAGCGCGCTCGGGCCGCGCGTCACTCGTGCTCTCCGAAGCGCGCGGCGATCAGCTCGCCGATGGCGGAGACGGCGTCGGCGGCCTGATCGCCCGTCGCGCTCACCTCGATCTGGGTGCCCATCGACCCGCAGAGCAGGAGCACGCCCATCACGCTCTTCGCGTTGGCCGACTGCCCGTCCGGCCCGGTCAGCGAGATCTCGCAGTCGTAACGCCCCGCGAGCTGCACGAGCTTCGTCGCGGCGCGCGCGTGGAGCCCGCGCACATTGATGATGGTGAATCGCCTCGTTACCGCCTCGGTCGTCACCGCTCGCCCCCCGTCACGCTCGTGTCCGACGCCGGGCGAGGCTCCGACGGGGGCGCTCCCGGCTGCGCCAGCCGGAGATCCACGCCGGGCGCCCCGGCCATGCCCTCTCCCACCCCCGAGGGTACACCACTCGTGCTCGCCCGGGCGACGTCCCGGTGCACGACCGTGATCGGGAGCCCCGTCTTCCGCCGCAGGCTGTCGCTGAGCGCGTTGGTGAGCACGACGGAGCGGTGCCGGCCGCCGGTGCACCCGATGCCGACGGTGAGGTAGCTCTTTCCTTCGCTGGCGTAGCGCGGCATGCAGAACGAGAGGAGCTGCTCTGTCCTGCAGATGAACTCGAGGGCATCCGGGTTCTTCAGGATGTACTCCCGCACGGGCTCGTCGTTCCCCGTGAGCTCGCGGAGGCCGTGGACGAAATACGGGTTGTCGAGGAAGCGGACGTCGAAGAGCAGATCGGCGTCGAGCGGGATGCCGTACTTGTAACCGAACGAGATGAACCGGGTGGACATCCGGGGCACCTCGACCTTCGCGGGGCGCAGCCGCTCGATGACGACGCGGCGCAGGTCGTGCGTCGACAGCCGGGTCGTGTCGAGCTCGATCGTCGCCCTGGCCCGCAGCGACGCGAGCCGCTCGCGCTCCAGGAGGACGCCGTCGAGCATCGCGATGGCGCCGCTGCCGCCGGTCGTCAGCGGGTGCGGGCGCCGCGTCTCGCTGAAGCGCCGGAGCAGCGTCTCGTCCGAGGCGTCGAGGAAGAGGATCACCACGTCCCGTCCGGTCCGTATCGAGTCGAGCGCCGCCGTGGCGCCCGCCAGGAAGGAGCCCACCCGGACGTCGATGCCGAGCCCGATCCGGGTGATCCCGCCCGACTCGCACGCCTCGACCGCCGGCTGCACGAGCGACGTGGGCAGGTTGTCCACGCAGAAGAAGCCGAGGTCCTCCAGGGCGTGGAGCGCCGTCGACTTGCCCGCGCCGGAGAGGCCCGTGACGACGACGACGCGCCCCGGCGCGCCGTCGGGCCCGTGCAGGCCGTGCTGCTGCTGATCGCCCCCGTTGCTCACCCTCGCCTCCTCGGCCGCGGCAGGCTCACGGACGACTCCGTGGGGCTGAACCCGGAGCTCGGGCGATCAGGGGGCGGCCTGCCCCGATCCACGGGCGGCCGGAAGGCGCTGCTCGGGGGGTTCGGCGCGTCCACGCCGCGGCCGGGCGGCGGCGGCGGCGGCCGGGGCGGGCCGGGCGGCGCGGCGATCCGCGAGGCGCCTTCCTCGGCGAGCCTCGCCGGCGGCGGGATCGACGACTCCTCCGGCGAGCGCTCGCGGAGCAGCTCGCCCTCGACATTGCCGAAGAACTCGCGGGCCGCGTGGAACCCGGCGTTCTTCAGGAGCTCGTTGCGGGCGGCGACCTCGAGGATCGACGCCATGTCGCGGCCCGGGCGCACCGGGATGACGAGCTCCCGGATCTTCACGCCGAGGATGGTGTGGTACCGCTCGTCCAGCCCGAGCCGATCGTACTCGGTGTCCTTCGACCACTCGACAAGCTTCACCACGACGTCGATCCGCTTGCGCTCGCGGATCGACGTGACGCCGAAGAGGTCCTTCACGTTGAGGATGCCGAGGCCACGCACCTCGAGGTGGTACCGGAGGAGCTCCGCCGGGGCCCCGAAGACCATGCCGGGAGGGCGGTAATCGCACTCCACGGCGTCGTCGGCCACGAGCCGGTGGCCGCGCATCACGAGATCGAGCGCGCACTCGCTCTTGCCGATCGCGCTCGACCCCATGAGAAGGAGGCCCACGCCGAAGACGTCGACGAGCACGCCGTGCAGCCGCAGGCGCGGCGCCAGGCGATCGTCGAGCAGCGCGTGCAGCGCGGTGATCGTGGCGCTCGACCGCACCGCCGAGACGAGGAGCGGCGTCCCGCTCTCCTCGGCGCACTGCGCGAGCTCCGGCACAGGGACGAACCCGATGCCGGAGCCGTTCGCCTCGAACGGCTGGTCGCCCTGCGTGAGGATGACGCAGCACAGGCCGAGCTCGAAGAAGCCGCGCAGCGACAGGAGCCGGTCCTCGCGGGAGAGCTTGTGGAGGAACGAGAGCTCGGTCTGCCCGAGGATCTGCACCCGCGTCGGGACGATGCCGTGGAAGTGGCCGACGAGCGCGAGCCCGGACTTCTGGATGCGGGTGTTCATGATGGGCCGGTCGAGGCCCGCGGCGCCGGCGATGAGCGTGAGGTCGATGCCGAGCCCCTCGTCGGCCATCAGGCTCCGCACCGCGATGGCGGGGCGGTCCGCCCGCCCACCGCGGGTCGAGGGGGGCATCCGGCCGCCTCCTTCCCCTTCGTGTCCGCCGCTGCGCGGGCCGCTCATGACACCGACCTCCCTTCCTCGGCCGCGATGAGCTCGAACGCCGCGCGCCCGGTCGAGGCGCCGAGCAGCCGCCGCCTGAACGTCTCGTCCCGCAGCAGGCGGGAGATGCGCGCCAGCGTCTTGAGGTGCTCGCCCGTGGCGCGCTTCGGCCCGATCACGGCGACGAGGATGGCCACCGGCGCCCCGTCGATCGCGTCGAAGTCGATCGGCTTCGGGCAGATCAGGACCGCGCCGATCAGCCGATCGACGCCCTCCATCGCGCCGTGGGGGATGGCCACGCCGCTCCCGACGCCGGTGGACTGCAGGCGCTCGCGCTCGCCGAGCACCCGCTCGATGTCATCCGCCTTGACCCCCGGCTGTCCTGCCGCGAGCAGGGCGGCGAGCCGGCGGAGCGCGTCCGTCTTGGAGCGGACGACCCCCTCCTGCTCGCTGGCGACGGATACCTGGTGCGCGGTCAAGATGTCGCGGACTTGCATGCTGATTTCGGCGCTCGGGCGAGGTGAGAGGGCTCTGGAACGGCGCACGTGGCACGGTCGGCGCGGCGCTCGGCCAGGGCCAAGCGAGCCGATGTGGCCATCGTACCCTGGGGACTTCGGGTGCGCGACTCAAGGACGCTATCGCGGCGAGCGGCCCCGGAGGGAGCGTTCTTCGCGTTCTTCGCGTCGCGATCGCTGGGCGACCGCCGCGCCGCTCCAGGCAGGCCCCCCGGCAGGTTGGCCATGCGCAGGGGTGAGCTGATGGAGACGAGCGCTCTTCGCCGCCGCGCTCGCCGCGGCGACGCGCGCGGCGGCTCACGCGGAGGGAGCGCGCCGCCTCGCCCGCGAGCGGCGGCTCACAGGATGGGAGCGCGCCGCGCCGGCGGGCGCGGCTGCCCTCGCTCCGGCTCGCGCGTCGCGCCTCGGCGACGCGCGCGGCGGCTCACGATCGGGAGCGTCCCGTCGCGGCCACCGCTTCGCGCTCCACCTCGACGGCGTACTCGCCGGCGCTCGTGCCGCCGCGCTTCCGCGCTATGGTGTGACCCTTCCCATCCCGGATCTGCCGCTCGAGCTTGTCGTGGACCATGTCGATCGACGCGTACATGTCCTCACCCCGCTCGGTCGCATGGAAGGCTAGACTGCCGGAGGAGAGGCGAACGTCGGCAACGTGCGTCAGACCCTCGACGGAGAGGGTGACCTGCGCCGACATCGCCTGCCTAAGGAACTTCTGAAGCTTGGCCACCTTCTCATGGGCGTAATTCTTCACGGCGTCGGTACCCACCATATGGCGGAACGTGATCGTGATGTTCATCGGGTCCAGCCTTCCTTCCCTGATGCGTAGATGAAACAATCGACTACGGCTACAGAGCACCCCTCCATCTCCATCGTAACACTGATGTAGAGCTCTGGTCTGCACTCAACGGCGCAGCGCTTTCGTTTTGTTTGGCGTCGTTCCGCTTCTGCGTTTCTTGCCGCGGGTTGCCGCGTCTTGCGCCAGCCTGCCGCAGCTTGCCACCTCTCGCGCACCTCGTCGTGCCCGCGCGTCACCGTGGCTTGCCGCGCTGCGTCCTGCGCGGCCAGCGCACCTCCTCTTCAACAAGCCTTGGCACGCCCCGCTTGTTCCAGCGCCCGGCGCACCGTGTGCGGGGCATGGCCCGATGCCAGCGCGATCTCGCCGATCGTGGGTGTGCGTCCGAGCTCGGCCGCGAGCCGCCTCGCGCTCGCGACGACGGCGCGGAGCACCTCGACATCGCCCCGATCGAGCGGCTCGGCGACGCGGAGGCCCTCGGACTCGAGCCGGTCGATGATGTACTCGACCTCCTCGTACGAGACCGCCCGGCGGTCGACGACTTCGGCGATGTCGTTGAGGTCCACCCGACCGGTCGACCGATGGCGTGTAAGGAGCTCCTGGATCATGTCGTCGATGACAGGCGGCACGGCGCTAGCGTGCCACCTTCGCGCAGGCCGCGCACGCGCTTGCGCGGGCGAAAGCGGGCCCGAAAGCCGAGCGCGAGACCGAGCTGATCGAGCGTCTCGGCGCCGCGCTCCCCGGCCCTCCCCGCGGCCTCGCCGCGCGGAGCCTGGCCAGCCGGCTCGCCCGGCGCGAGCCCGCCGCCGCATCACAGCTCCTCATTCACGGCGCGCCACGGTGAACCGCACCTCACCTCGCCTCGCCACGATGGCCACGATCGACGTCTTCATCTGTTCAGCGATGTTTCCGCCAGGCTGCGCGAGGCATGATAGAAATGGACGCGTCATCGGGCGGATACACATCAGGAGATCTTCCATGCGCTGGGCCCCTCCCGAATCGCGATCGCGCTATGCGATCCGCGACCATATCGAAGCAAACCTGGATCCGGTCAAGGATCATCAGGAGATCGCATTTCTCTCGACGTGCTATGATTTCCCGTGGGACACGCAGCACGCCCTCGAGCTCGCGCTGTTCCGTGTCTTCGGGATCGCCAAGGGCACACCTCTCCTGGTGCAGACAGGGGAGTTCCTCCAGCGCACCCAGAAGCGCTACGACGACACCGTCCTCATCCTCTCCGAGATGCTGGAGAACGGATACGACAGCGAGCGCGGCCGGGCGGCGCTGCGGCGCATGAACCGGCAGCACGGGCGTTACGCCATCCCGAACGACGAGTACCTGTACACGCTGTCGACGTTCATCTTCGAGCCCATCCGCTGGAACGAGCGCTTCGCCTGGCGCGCGCTGCTCGAAAAGGAGAAGCTCGCGGCTTACCACTACTGGAAGCAGGTCGGGACGCTGATGAACATCAAGGATATCCCGCCGAGCTACGAGGCGTTCGAGCGTTTCAACCTCGATTACGAGGCGGAGCACCTGCGGTTCTCGGAGGACAACCGGAAGCTCGCCGTGGCGACGCGGGACCTCGTGCTGGGCTGGGCGCTGCCGAGAGCGCTATGGCCGCTCGGGGCGCCGGTCCTCCACGCGATGATCGATGATCGCATGCTCGACGCCGTCGGGCTGCCGCGGCCTCCGCCCGGGCTGCGCGGCCTCGTGCAGGCGGCGCTCCGCGCGCGCGGCCCGGTCTTGCGGGCCATGCCGCGCCGGCGCTCGCCGCGCCTGCTCACTCAGCTGAGGAACCGCACGTACCCGGACGGCTACCGTATCGAGGATCTCGGCGCGCGGTGACCGGCGCAGCTCCACGGGCCGGCGAGCCCAGCCGCCGCGCCGGGCGAGCGGCTGCCTTCCGGCTCAAGGCTGCCTTCCGGCTCAAGGCTGCCCGCCGGCTCAAGGCTGCCTGCCGGCTCAAGGCTGCCTGCCGGCTCAAGGCAGCTGGCGCCGCAGGAACTTGAGCGCCTCCCGGGCAGCGCGGTTCACCGGCTCGTAGACGTCCGGGGTCGTCCTGAGCGGCGCGCCGATCGGCTCGCCCGGGCGGACGCCGAGGATGCGCTCGACGTCCTCCAGGAGCGATTGCATCGAGTCGTAGCGGTTCCCGGGGGCCTTGCGGAGCGCGGTGGCGACCAGCGCCTCGATCCGCCGATCGATGCCGGGCCGGATCGAGCTGAGCCGGGGGGCCGGGGTGCAGGCGTGCTGGGCGACGACCACCACGTCGTCTGGCGAGGAGAACGGCAGCTGGCCTGCGAGCATGCGGAACATGGTGACACCGAGGGCATAAATGTCGGTGCGGCCGTCGATGGGATCGGCGAGGGCCTGCTCCGGGGCCATGTAGGGGACCGTGCCCAGCACGAGACCGGCGGCGGTGGTGGGGCCCGTCTTCAGCTTCGCGAAGCCGAAATCCATCATCTTGAGCACGCGCGGGCCGCCTTGGGAGCGGACGAGGAACAGGTTGTCCGGCTTCACGTCGCGGTGGATGACGCCGGCCGCGTGCGCCGAAGCGAGCGCCGACGCCGCCTGCCGTATCAGCGGAAGCGCGACGGCCTCGCTCATGGCCACCTCGCGGCGGAGCAGGACGCCGAGCGACTCGCCGGTGAGCAGCTCGAGCACGATGAACGGGGACCCGTCCTTGCGCTCGCCCGCGTCGAGGACCCGGATGATGTTGGGGTGCCCGAGCTCGGCCGCCGCCTCGAGCTCGCGGAGGAACCGCTCGCGCTGGGCCCGATCGGCTGCGAAGCTGCGGTTCAGGATCTTGATCGCGACCTGCTCCTTCGTGCGGCTGTCCGCCGCGAGGTACACGCGCGACATGCCGCCGGCGCCGATGAAGCCCTGGATCACATAGCGATCCTCGAGGATGGCGCCGAACTGCCGCGTCGGCTGCGCCGGCGGCGGCGCGGCCGACAGCGACTGGACGAGGCGCGCGCCGTCGTCGGGGCAGAAGCCGTACGAGCGATCGGTGTACGCGCGGTGGCAGCGCGGGCAAATCATGGGACCCGGGTCATGATGGCGGCGGGGGCGGGGATCCTCAAGGGACTTGCGGGCGGGCGGCGCGCGGCGCCGCTCCCGGCGAGGTGGATCGCGGCGCGCACCTCGGCTATGCGTGCGCCTTTCCTCGTCGACGCGACGATTCACCCCGAGATCGAGAGACAGCCCGTGACCTCACAGAAGCACCCTGCGACCCTCATCCCCGGCGACGGCATCGGCCCCGAGATCGTGGACGCGACGCTGCGCGCCCTCGACGCGCTCGGCGCGCCTTTTGAATGGGAGACGTGCGTGGCCGGCATGGCCGGCGTCAAGGACGCGGGCGACCCGCTGCCGCGGGCCACGCTCGACAGCATCCACCGCACGCAGCTCGCGCTCAAGGGGCCGCTCGAGACGCCGATCGGCGGCGGGTACCGCTCGTCGAACGTGCGCCTACGGCAGGAGTTCAAGCTCTTCGCCAACGTGCGCCCCGCGAAGACGCTCATCCCGGGCGGCCGCTTCGAGAACATCGACATCGTGCTCGTGCGGGAGAACCTCGAGGGCCTCTACGTGGGCTTCGAGCACTACATCCCGATCGGCAGCGACGAGCACGCGGTGGCGATCGGCTCCGGCGTGAACACCCGGGTCGGCTCGCGCCGCATCGCCGAGTTCGCCTACGACTACGCCGAGAAGAACGGCCGCAAGAAGGTCACCATCGTCCACAAGGCGAACATCATGAAGGCGCTCACGGGCATCTTCCTGGAGACGTCGCGCGAGGTGAGCAAGGGCTACGAGGGCCGCGTGGCGACCGACGAGCGGATCGTGGACGCGTGCGCGATGCAGCTCGTGCTGAACCCGTGGCAGTTCGACGTCATCGTCACGACGAACCTCTTCGGGGACATCCTCTCGGACGAGATCGCGGGCCTCATCGGCGGCCTCGGCATGGCGCCGGGGGCGAACATCGGCCAGCACGCCGCGATCTTCGAGGCGGTGCACGGCTCGGCGCCGGACATCGCCGGCAAGGGCGTGGCGAACCCGATCGCGCTCATGCTCGCCGCCGCGATGATGCTCGACCACGTGGGCCACCGGGAGCTCGCCGTCCGCCTGCGCGCCGGCATCGACGGGGCGCTGAACCTGGACGGGGTCCGCACCCGCGATCTCGGCGGCAAGGCGGACACGAAGACGCTCACCGACGCCATCGTGGCGCGCATCAAGAACGGCTGAGCGGGGCGCCGTCGGTGCGGCGGATCCCGCGCTTTCGCCGGGGCGCGGCCACGGGGGTCCGCGGGGTCAGCCGCCGCGCGAGAGCGGGAGCGCGAAGTGGAAGGACGTCGTCTTGCCTAGCTCGCTCTGCGCCCAGATCCGGCCGCCGTGCGCCTCGATGATGCCCTTGCAGATGTAGAGCCCGAGGCCAGTGCCGGGCGGTCGGCCCCGGGACGGGTTTGACGAGAGCCGCTGGAAGCGCTGGAACAGCCTCGGCAGCTCGTCCGGGGGGATGCCCGGCCCGCGGTTCTCGATCGCGACCTCGACCTCGGCGTCGCGGAGAGAGAGCGTCACGCGGGTCGGCGCGTCGGGATCGCCGTACTTGGCGGCGTTGAGAAGGAGGTTCCCGAGCACCTGGTCCATGCGCGCCGCGTCCACGAGGACGGGCGGCACGTCCTCGTCCGCCGTCAGCACGATCGCGTGATCCGGCCTCTCAGCGGCAGCGAGCTCGACGATCGCGTGGAGCAGGGCGCGCATGTCCGTCGGCTGCGGCTCGAGGGAGAGATGCCTCGCCTCGATCTTGGAGGCGTCGAGCAGCTCTTCGGCCATCCGATCGAGGCGCTGGACGTTCGACAGGATCTTCTGGCCCCACGCCGCCGCACCGGCGGACTCGGGCAGCCGCGACAGCATGCCCGCGTAGGCGGAGATGGCGGAGAGCGGTTGCTTGAGGTCGTGCGCCACGAGGGAGGTCCACTCCTCGCGGAGCCGCTGGATCTCCCTGAAATTGGTGACGTCCTCGTAGCTCGCGATGGCCCCGTGGATCGCGCCGTCCTCGCCCCGGATGGGGCCAGCGCTCACCACAACGGGGACGTAGCTCCCGTCCGTCCTTCGAAACCACAGCTCTTTACACGCCGTCCCCTCGCCACGCGCCGCGCGAACGAGGGGCATTTCAGGCAGCAGGAGCGGCCGTCCCCCTGGCTCGCACAGAAGCGCGCCTCGCCCCACATCCAGCGCCTCGAGCGGGTGCGGCCCGCCGCAGAGCTCCTGGCAGCGGCGGCTCGCGAGGAGCGAGGGGCCGCCGCGCTCGTCCAAGACGGCGATGGCGACGGGGAAGTCTTCGATCACGCTCCGCAGCCATCGCCGCTCCTCCGCGAGGCCCCACTCAACCTCACGGAACGCAGCTTCGGTGGGCTCCAGCGCGTCCGCGCCCCGGCCCCGTACGTAGTCGGCGCCCCCGGGGCGCGTTCGCGCGCTCGCGGTGGGCTCAGCGCTCGCGAGCGCGAGCGCGAACAGCGCGCAGAGGGCCCGCACGCGCGGGAGGATCTCCTGGAAAGATGCGCTGCGGCTCCCGAACGCGCAAAAGAGGACGCCGAAGAGCCGGTCTGCGCTGAGCAGGGGCGCAGACAGAGCCCAGTGGGGCCTCATGCTGGCCGCGAGCGCGCCGAGGTCGGAGAAACGCTCGCAGGCGGCCTGGTCGACCAAGGCATGCTCGATGCGGCGGCTCTCCGCGGCGCGCAGCACAAGGGACGACGTGCCCGTGAGGTCCGTGAGCTGCGCGGCGAACGCGCTCGGCAGGTTGGAGGAGGCGACCAGCCGGATCGGGCGCGCGTGCTCTTCCACTGCGGCGCCGTACAGGAGCGAGAGGTCTGCGCTGAGCAACCGGGCGGCTTGCTCGGCGACAACCTCGCGGAGCGCTTGCGGTTGAAATTTCCCAGAAAGCGCGGCGGCCGCCTCGACGACGACCTCGGCGAGCTGGGCAGTGGCGGATTCAGGCTCGCCGTCGTCGTGGCCGAGTTGGTCGTGCGCCGAGATTTCCGCCACGCTTTCCCCTGCAGCCATGCCCATAGCACCTGCGCTGGCACGCGCCGTTCCACGAGCGACGCGCATGCCTGCTCCAAGGGTACAGTATGCGCTGTGTGCCGAGGGAAGGCTTGTGCGCCTGCGCAGCGACGGCTCGCACGGCGCGGCGCGCGCTGAGCGCCATCGGGGTAGAGAGGAGCGCGCAGACTGGTCAGCGGGAGGTGTCGAAGCGGCGCTTCGCCCAGCTCACGAGCGGGCTGTTGTCCCGGGTCCGCACGGCGCCGGGCGCGCCGCGGCGTTTCCGCCAGTCGCCCTCGCGGACGCGCCGGCAGCCAGCGGCCTGCTCCATGGAGAGGAGATAGGCCTGGGCTTCGCGGCCGTCGGCGAGGCGGATGGCTGCTCTCCGGTGCAAGACCGGGTGTCCGCGGTGCACGTCGAGCGCGGCCAGCGCAGCCGGAGCGATGGCATAGAGCTCGCCGGTCACGGCGATGAGCCCTCCCTGGACGAGGGCGCCGCTGGTGCCGAGGTCGACGAGCGCGTACTGCGGTGTCGTGGTCGCCACACCGAGCGAGCGGGCTGACGCGAGCCATTCGTGTTGGTCCTCGCCCTTCATGAGGTTGTCGTAGACGAAGAGGACGATCTCGTGGGTAGTCATTGGCGTGGTCCTCGGGACGGCCTCTGCGGCCCGGCTCAGACGCTCGCAAAGGGAGGGCGCGAGCGCAAGGCTGGTCGGAGCGACGTCAGCGAAGCCGTGGAGAGCTGTAGCCCCAGAGGAATATTGCACCTGCGCGCCCATGGTAAGCCGCCGTTCTTGCGGAGGGCTCGCCAACTCCAAGGCACGTCCACCAGTGCCCACAGTGCCTCATGCTCGCTTGACGCCCGCGCTCGATAAAAGTTCGAGCGCAATTTTGCGCAGCAGGCCGATGTTCTCCTGCCCGGCGCGAGTGCGGCTTTCATCCAACCGAGCATTCACCTTCTCGGAAGGCGACCTCGATCCATCAACAGCGATTCTCGATCAACTCGTGTTGAAACGATGATCTCTATGGTCGCCAGGTTCGCTCAGAAGGCCGCAAGCCGACTCAAATCACCGCACTTCCATGGGTCTCGAATTGCCCGCCTTGATCCTGCACTCGCCTTACCGCAACCGCGCACGGAAAACGCGCATCGACGTCGGCCCCCCTCGCTCCCCCCCTCCCCCACCACCGTAGCGCCGGCGGGAGGGTCCACGCGGCGGGGGCGGGTGGGCGCGGCGAGCACCGACCGAGGTGCCATAAGGTCGCAGGGGGCTCTACGTCTCAGGCGCGCCTTGTGTGGCGCGCAACATAACGTCCCAGCAGGCATGGCCCGAAGGGAGACATGCCGGGTGGTGTTCTCAGCGCAAGCGCCTCGGTCCCCGTCTTGGCGGATGGCCGAGCGCCCACCCGCCCCCGCCGCGTGGACCCTCCCGCCGGCGCGGGCCTCTCGCGGGCTACCAGCTCACCAGGAACTGAAGCGTCTCCGCCCCTCGCACCTCGACCGAGATGGTCGGCTTGGCGCCGTACCCCATGACGAGCGCCTCGAAGTTCCCCAGCGGGTACTCCAGGGTACCGCGGTGGCTGCTGATGTCGATCTGCACCTCCGACGGCCCCAGCTGCCGCGCCCTGGCCAACGGCCCCTTCACGAGCGCGCCCAGGCTGCCCGTGTAGCGCATCAGCGCGGCGCCCGGGTCGGTCGCCAGGTGCATCGTGATCCGGCCGAGCGCGCTTTCCCTGAAGGCCCCGACCTGCTGCCGCGCGAGGCGACGGTAGCCTTCCCGCGAGCTCCGGTTCGGGTGTGAGAGCCGCGCAGCCGCGTCGTAGAGGCGCAAGAAGTCGCGCGTCGGATAGTCCGAGAACGGCAGGTAGAGCCCACCCCTCGGCGGGCTCGACAACGTCGACACCACCTGCGCGAAACGCTCCCCGAGCGTCGCCGCCAGCGCGTTGAAGAACATCCCCTTCATCGCGTAGGACTCGGGGACCCCCGCCACAACGGCGTCGATGTCGATGTTGCCGAGGAGCGGATCGGAAGGACGCACCTCGAACGAAGCTCCGTTCGGCCCGACAAGCAGCCCCTCTGTGGACGGTGCGCTCGGCGGCGCGACGCTTCGGGGCACGGCGCGCATGACACCGCTCTTGGGGATGGGCGTCTCGTTCGCTTGCCGGCGCTGGTCGCTACGGACCTCTTTCATAGGGAGCTCGCCGCAAAAAAAGACTCAACACAAAGGCCGCTTGCGGCAACCACCGCAGCGAAGGGCACACGACCCACCTAGCAACGGCCATGCCGACCGCTCACTGAACGAGTCACCGCGTGAACACGGGGTTCATGCCAGATTTCCCTTGCATGGATGAAACGCTGGTTCAGCGGTGCAACCGCGCGGAGACGACCGGGACGGTGTTCATCTCCGCTCAGGCCGGTCCACGCGTCTGCGGCGGCACACACCCGCCAGCGTCCCGAGCCGAAGGAACACCGCGTCAACGCGCCGTGAGGCCCGCGTCAATATGCCTCGCGGCTCGCCTCGATGTGCCTTGAGGTTCGCATCGATACGCCCCGAGACTCGCCTCGACGGGCCGTGAGGCTCGCCTTGACGCACCGGGAGTGCCGAGCTCGCGGAGAGCTCCGTTCTCACCACGGACGCTCCTCGGCCCAGAAGAACCGTCGAGCGGCGGCGAGCATCGCGTGCGCCTGCCCACGATGAATCGGGTGGGCGACGAGGTGGACCTGCGCGTTCCCCACGCGCTCGACCTGGACGTGGGACGCGTGCAGAAGCCGCACTTCGCCGCGCAGAAGCCGCACTTCGCCGCGCAGAAGCCGCACTTCGGCGTCGAGCGTGGGCAGCCTCTGGTTCGACCAGGCGTCGCGCTCTGCCATCGATCGAAACGTGGTGATGGGGGTTCATGCGCGAGAGCTCCGCGCCTCGCTCGCGCCGTCCATCGAGCGAGGCTGCTGACCGGACGCTGTCAGCAGCGCCGCCCTAGGATGCCGGCGCGTGGGGCAGGACCCCCGAGGAGGACCTCATGAACACAGGACTGGGTGGCGTGATCGTCTATGTGCCCGACGCGGTGGAAGCCGCGGCGTTCTACGAGAGCGCGTTCGGCTTCGAGCGCAGCTTCGTCTCCAGCGACAACGAATACTGCGAGCTGAAGGGCAGGGTGCCGCTCGGGTTCGTGCAGGAGGACTTCGCCCAGAAGGGCCTCCCGGAGCTCGCGAAGAACAGGCCAGGCGAGCGCCCCGCCGGGTTCGAGATCATCGTCACCAGCGAGGACGTCGACGCGGCGTTCGCGCGCGCCGTGAAGGCCGGCGCAGCCCCCGTGTCGGAACCCCACGACAAGCCGTGGGGCCAGCGCGTCTCCTACGTGCGCGACCTGAACGGCGTCCTCGTGGAGATCTGCTCGCCGTGGACCTCTCCATGAGCTCACCGCAGCTCACCTCATGAGCTCGCCGCAGCTCACCCCATGAGCTGACACCGACCGTGCGATCGCGCGCGATGCGGCGCGCCGCCCGCCGCGAGAATGCGCTCGTGCCCCTGACGGTGCTTCTCCTGACAGGCTTTTACGGCAAGTCCTTGCCGCGCCTGACGCGGCCTGCTTAACCTCCGGCCGTGAACGCGAACGGACGGACACGGGTGCACCTGCTCGTGGCAGCAGCGATCGCCCTGCTCGCGGCCGGCCCCTCGGGGCTCGGCGGCGGGCCCGTCGCGGAGGCCAAGGAGCCGGCCCGGGGAAAGAAGGCGAAGAGCTACGAGTGCCGCGTCCAGAGCCCGCAGAAGTTCCTGAAGCGGCGCACCTTCGTCCAGAAGGGGATGCTCAACCCGAAGAAGCACGCCAAAGCGGTCCGCTACCTGGCCGAGCACTACGGCCACGTCGAGACCGAGGAGACGCGGCGCCACAACTCCGAGAGCGCCCACTCCCAGGCGACGGCCGTGCAGTTCATGGGCCTCCCGCTCTCCGTCCACGAGAAGATCGCGCCCGCGCTCCACTGCGTCGAGAAGCGGATCCGCTCGACGTGCACCCGCAAGTCCCGCCGCTACACGCCGCGCGCGGTCGGCGGGTTCCGCACGGCGAACAGCTACCGCGGCGCCGAGATCTCGAACCACCTCTTCGGCATCGCCATCGACATCGATCCCGACCGGAACCCGTGCTGCGGCTGCGTCGACCCGTGGCCCACGAGCCCGCTGTGCCAGGAGAAGAAGCGCTCTGCCTACGAGCGCACGGCCCTGTCCCGCTGCTGGATCAAGGCGTTCGAGCGCTACGGCTTCGACTGGCTCGGCCACGACGACCTCGAGGACACGATGCACTTCGAATTCCTCGGGGATCCCGACCGGATCAAGAAGAAGTAGCGCGCGGCGATCACGATCACGCGCCGCGGCCGCCCCCGCGCCGCGAGAGCCGCCGCGCGCGCCGCTCCGCCGCGGCCTCGGCGAGGCGGCGATCGTCGTCCGTCTCGAGGAGGATCGGCGGCACCGAGGTCGGCCTGAGCGACGCGTCGACGGCCACGAACGTCACGAAGGCCGTGACCATGGGCCAGATGGCGCCCGTCATCGCGTCCTCCCCCTCGACCGACACCAGGATCTCGAGCGACGTGCGGAAGGTCGCCGTCACCCGCGCGGCCAGACGGACGACCTGACCGACCTTGATCCCATGATCGAACGAGAGGTCGTCGATGCCCGCGGTGACGACCGCGCTGCCGGTGTGCCGCTGCGCGCAGATGGCAGCGCACAGGTCGATCCACGCGAGCACCTGCCCGCCGAAGATCGAGCCGAGCGCGTTCGCGTGCGTCGGCAGGACGTACTCGGTCATCGTCGTGACCGACTCGGAGACGCGCTTCTCGTGCGGGGCCTTCACCCGGCATGCGTATCACGGGCGCCCCCCCGCGCCAGAGCACGCCGGGTCGCCCGGCGTCAGCTGGAGGTCGAGGCCCTGCCCGGGTTCGGGAACGACGGCTCTTCGGGGGCCGGCGAGCGGCCAGGGCTCGCGCTGACCGACGACTTCGTGGGGACCGACTGGCCCGGCGGGCCCGTCGGGAGCGTGGGCTCGTCCTCCAGGCGCACCGACGTGACCTTCAGCCGCGCGAAGATCGCCTCGGCCTTCTCGTTCATCGCCACCGCCTCGCGCCGCGCCGCCATGTTCGCCACGAAGCTGCGATCGGTCGTCAGGAACCGCGCGTAGGCCTGGAACGTGCGCGCGAGCTCGAGCTCGTTCCCCGTCTCCTCGAAGATGCTCACCGAGCGCGCGAAATATGCGCGCGCGCTCTTCGTGTGCGCGCTGCCCCAGCCGCCCGCCGCCGTGATCTCGCCGAGCGTCCGTAGCGCGATGCCGAGGTGCACCTTGCTCCGGACCGAGGCGAACAGGTCCACCGCCCGGCTGATCGAGTCGCGCGCCTTCTCCAGATCGCCCCGGAGCATGTAGGCCTTCCCGAGGGCGCGCCGCGCCTCGGCCAGGCCGAGCCGGTCGCCGAGCTCGTCGCAGAGCTCCTCGGCCTGCTGCAGCACGCGCACCGCCTCGTCGGGATCGCCGCTCCGGTAGAGCGTCCCGCCGATGTTCGTCAGGATCAGCGCCGTCCGGTTGCGATCGCCGACCTGCCGCGCCACCTCCAGCGCCTCCTCGAAGAGCTCGAGGGCGTGGCGGTGATCGCGCTGGTCCTGCGCGATCATGCCGAGGTTGTTCAGGCTCATCACGACGCCGAGCAGGTCCGAGATCTCGCGCCGGATCGCGAGCGACCGCTCGAACGTGTTGAGCGCCTGCTTGAACTCGCCCGAGTCCTGCAGGGCGAGGCCGAGGTTGTTCAGCGACAGCGCGATCGAGCGGCGATCCCCCATCCGCTCGCGGCGGGCGAGCGCGTCGCGCAGCCATTTCAGCGCCTCCTGGTACTCGCCCCGGAGCCAGTGCAGCTTGCCGATGTCGTCGATCGTCGAGGCGATCCCCCGCTCGTCCCGCGCGCCCTCGAAGAGGCGGAGCGCGGTCGTGAGGTGCTTGCCGGCCTCGTCGAGCGAGCCGCTGTCGCGGTAGAGCCGCCCGATGCGGTTGTGCGCGGCCCCGCCCTTGCGCCGGTTGTCGAGCCGGTAGGCGAGCGTCAGCATCTCGCGGAACGCGGCGAGCGCGTCGTCGATGCGCCCGGCGAGCTGGAGGACGTCGCCGTAGTCGTGGAGCGCGTCGATGCGCCGCGCGACGTGCGCGTCGCCGAGCAGCGAGAGCCCGCGCGCGTAGTACTCCGCCGCCTTCGCGTTCGAGTAGCGCCCGCGCGCCACGTCCCCGGCGTCGAGCAGCGAGAGCCCCGCCCGCACCGCGTCGCCGATGCGCTCGCGGTGCGTCGCGAGCTCGGCGAGGAGCTCCTCGCTCGCGCGCACCGCCACCTGCTGCTCCAGCCACTCGGCGATCGCGTGGTGGTACCGCCGCTGGGCCGCGGCGCTCATCCGCTTCTGGAGCGCCTCGCGCTCCTTGGCGTGCACGAACACGTACTCGTCCGAGCCCGCGAAGCTCGACTCGCTCTGCTTGCGCAGGTAGCCGCGGTCGCACAGCGAGCGCAGCGCGGCGTTGATCCGGTCGAGATCCTTGTCGCTCTGCTCCTCCCCCCACAGGTCGGGGGCCTGGCTGCCGGCCCTGCCGAGGACGAACAGCGCGCCGCTCCAGAACACCGGGCCGATCGTCGCGGCCTGCTCGAGCAGCTGCCGGCCGTCGTGATCGAGCGCGGCGAGGCGGACGTTCACGGCGTCCTCGACCGTCATCGGCAGGCGCGCCGTCGACAGCTTCCCGAGGTGCACGCGCCAGCGCGGCCCGCCCGCGGAGTCGGGCGAGAGCTCCTCGATCACGCCCTGCTCGTGGCAGATGCGGACCATCTGCTCGAGCAGCGCCGGGTTGCCGTTCGCGAAGGAGCAGGCCGCCTCGACGAGCTCCGCCGGCACGCCCGGCTGGGACTGCGACTCGGGGCGCTTAACGTCGACGCCATCGACGCCATCGACGACGTCGACGACGTCGATGATGACGACATCGTCGCTCCCGCGCGGCGCGCAGGGCGCGAGCAGCGCCCTCGCCATCTCGGCCGCGGCGGCCTCGCCGAGCGGCGTGAGCTCCAGGAGCACGTGGCGCCGGTCGCCGACCTTGCCCCAGTCGTCCTGGCGGGTGAGCAGCTCCGGGCGGGCGGCGCAGACGATCAGGACCGGGCCCGTGAGGTACTCGATGAGGTAGCGCAGGAGCGCGAGGGAATCGTCGTGGGCCGCGTGGAGGTCCTCGAAGATGAGGCACAGGGGGCCGTGGACGGCGTCCGCCTCGAGGAACGCCTTCAGGACAGCGCGGCGGATGAGGTCGGCCTGCGCGGGGTCGTCCTGCACCGCGCGGGTGAGCGGGCTGTCGCCGAACGCGAGCCCGATGAACTGGCCGAGGAAGTAGATGACGTCGCCGACCTTGCGGTCGCCCATCACGTGCGCGACCTGCGAGCGGACCTCGGCGCGGGCCGCGTCCTTGTCCATGCCGTCGGAGAGGCCGAAGCGGGCGCGCAGGAGCCGCGTGAAGACGCCGTACGCGGACGCCATGTCGCCGGTGCTGCCCGAGGTGACGCGCAGCGCGGCGGAGCCCTGGCGCCGCCGCTCGAGGAACTCGCGCACGAGCCTGCTCTTGCCGATGCCCGGCGGGCCGACGAGCGTCACGGTCCGCGTGGAGCGCTCCCGCTCCACCGCGTCGAGCGCGCGGGCCAGGGCCGACAGCTCCGCCTCGCGCCCGATCAGCGGCGCGAGCGCGGGCGGCGCCGCGCCAATTGCACTGTCCTCTCGGCTCATCTCCTGGCCTCCACGTCCCCGGGTGCCGCAGCGCCGGACACGATGTCCGGAGCCTATACCAGGTTCGGCTTCGGTGGCGTGTGCGGTAAGCTGCCGGGCGTGGACGGCGAGGGCACGGGGACGTCGGGGAGCACGGCGCGCAGCGCCGCGGAGATCCGCGGGCGCATCACGGCTTGCTTCAGCATGGCCGAGCTGCGCCGCTTCGCGGAGGAGCTCGGCGTGCCGGACATCCCCTGGGAGCGGGGGATCCAGGGAGCGGCGTACGAGCTCGTCCGCCGCTTCGAGCAGCGGCGCGAGCTCGGGCCGCTCGTCGAGCGCCTCCGCGCGGCGAGGCCGCTCGTGGAGTGGCCCGACACGCCGACGGTGCCGTCCGCCGCGTCGAGCGAACCGGCGCACACCGACATCCCCAGGCCGGCGCCGCTGCCGAACCTCTCGCCGATGGTGGCCCCATCACCTCCCCTGGAGATCGCGACGCTGGCGCCGCCGGCGATCTCGCCTACCCCGCGGACACCGAACGTCACCGGGCCGCAGCCCGCGAATGCGCGGCCGCCCGGCGCCGCGGGGCCGGCGCAGCTCCCGGCCGGCTCCCCGCGCGCCGGCGCGCCGGCGCGCCGGCCGCGCCGCATCGACTCGCGGCTCGCGCTCGCCGCCCTGGGGCTCGTGGCGGTAAGCCTCATCGTGGCCTTCCTCATCGGCAGGGCGTCGAGCGCGCCGGGCGACGACGCGGCGCGCGGGAGCGCCGCGTCCGCGAGCGCCGCGCAGAAGGGCGCCCCACCGCCAGCGGCGCGGCCGGACGGGGTCGCGTCACGCGCTGCCGCCGCGATCGACCGCAGGCTCGAGAGCCTGGCGCGGGCGTGCGAGATCCCGCCTGGCTCGGCGGAGGACGTGATGCGCCGCGCCTTCGAGCGCTGCGGGCCGCCGCCCGCCTCGGCGGGGCACCGGACGACGCCGGCGCAGCGGAGCGATCCGCCTGCCACACAGGCGCCGGGCGCGCTGCCGGCGTCTCCAGGGGCGGGGCCGCGTGCGGCGGCCGCGACCGGCCTTGCGCCCGCCGGCGGCAATGCCGGGTGCGTCGGGGCGTGCGAGCGGCGACACCAGGCGTGCAGGGCGACGCAGTGCGGTAAAGAGCCCACGCAGAGCACGCAGTACCAGCGTTACCAGGGCTGCCTGTCGGATTGTCTGGAGCAGGCGTCCAAGTGCCGCCTCGGCTGCCTCTGAGCCTCAGGGCGACGCGTCAGGGCGACGGCCGGCTGCGGCGCATCACGTTGACCGTGACGGTCGGCTCGTGCTCGGGGCAGCCGGTGCGACCGGCCTGGCTCGGGTCGAAGTCGATGCGAAAGCAGGTCTTGCAGACGCAGAGATAGGCGTCGTGGAACTCGCGGAAGTTGAGGATGTCCGCGGCGAAGAGGCTGAGGACGATGTCGCTGAGCAGGTCTTCCTCGCGCGGGCACGGCTCCCACGGCCCGAGGCCTCCGGCGCGGCGCACGCGCCCGCTGTCGATGGCCGCTGCGAGGAAGCGATCGTCCGCGGCGGGCGGCATGAAGGCGCGAAGCGAGGCGAGCACCCGGAGCCGCGCCGCGTCGACGAGCTGCTCGATCTCGGACGCATCCGGGGCCGCCGGGGCCTGATGGCCGAGCGCCACCTGCTTGGAGAAGCCCTCGGTCACGTAGCCCGGTCGCTGCATCCTCCCGGCGGCCACGAGGTGCTTCTCGAACCAGATCCCGAGCGCCGCCGCGCTCCGGGGAGGCCTGCCGACGAACGTGAGCGCCGCGAGCAGCGCGCGGCGCTCGTGATCGCTGGCGACGAGCGATACCGCGGACGGCAGCGTGGGAATCGAGGTGTGGGAGTCCTCTTGCGGCATGAACACCCCTTTGCTCTGCCCCAGTCTGCCCGAGGTCTTCTCTCGGGGTCCAGGCGTGATGGCGCCCCGGTCGGAGATTGCGGAACTTCCTGCAATGCGTCGCGTTACCGGCTCTTTGCCGCTTTTGTAGTGAACGGCGCGCAACGGATCTCAGTCCGTGATCTTGAGCACTCCGCTGTCGTCGAGCGCGCCGCTCGCGTCGGCGCCGTCCGAATCTGCCTCGATCTCCGCCTCGGACGCAGCGGGACGCAGGAACGACAGATCGAGGCCGCCCATGGGCTGCTGCGCCGCCGCGCGCGTGGCAGCGAGCGGCAGCGCCTCGGCGTCAGCAGCGGCGTGCGGGGCGGCGCGGCGCGCTTCCCGCTCAGGTCGCTTGTCGTCGCGGCGCGAGGGCTGCGCTGGGTCGCGCCGGCCGGCGCCGGGCTCGCGGGGCCGCTCCGGCGCTGGCGCCGCGGCGGCCTTCGGCGGGCGCGCGGCCTCCGCGCGCGCGGACGGCGGCGGTGTCCGGAGCGCCCTGTCCGTCTTCCTCGCCATGCGCGCGCGGGCGCGGGAGGGGGCGTTCTTCGCGAGCTCGATGCAGCTGCCGCGCATGGCCGCCGGGCAGGAGATGCGCACGTGCATGTGGTCGTCGTGCGCCTCGGCGCCCGTGGGCTGCATCATCGCGAGCTGCGCGCGGACGAGCAGCGCGCGGGAGACGCCGATCCGCTTGGCGTGCGCGATCAGCGCGGACCGGAGCGGATCGGCGATGAAGATGTGGCTCACGCGGGCGCGAGGATCGGTGAGCAGGTGCTGGACGAGCAGCCAGTTGCGCGGCAGGTCGAAGCGCGCCCCGGGCACGTTGGTCGAGGCGAGCCGGGCGTCGAACCGGAGGAAGATCGGCGCGTGGACCTGCTTGCCGCGCGCGTCGAGCGCGTAGAAGCCGAGGTCGACGTCGCGGCCGCTCTCGTGGGAGTTGTGGCGGTGGACCTCGCCGCCGCGCTGGCGCGACAGGTCGCCGACGTCGAGCACGGCGCCCGGGAAGCGCTTGGCCACGCCGCGCGCCGCGCGCTCGATCATGCCCACGAGCGCCGGTAGCCCCCAGCGGACGTCGGCGCCGGCATAGGCGGGCACGACGCGCACGTCCTTGCGCGAGGTGTCGAGCCGCACGCCGCCATCGAGGCGCCCTTCGTTGGGATGGCCGACCGACGAGGCGGGCGCCTGGGGCGCGGCCTTCTCTCTGGCCGGCTCGGACGATCGCGGGCCCGCGTCGCCGGCGCGGGGGCGGTGGCCCTTGCTGTCGTCCTTCGCGAGCCGCGCGCGCGGCGCGCGCTTCGTCGTCCCGCGCGCCCTGGCGGCAGCGGCGGCGTCCCGCGGCTTTGCTTCCGCGGTGGAGCGCGCGTGCGAGCGCGCCGGCGCATCCGGCGCCGCGGCGGCCGCCCGGGAGCCGGACAGGGAGAGCGCCAGGATCGTGAACAGCACGGAGAGCGGTCGAGGCACACCGGTGCGTTACGGGGTTTCCGCGGGCCGGGCCAAGAAGCCGGCGCCGCCTGGCCGCGCCCTCCGAGGGCCGCTCCCGAGACCTGCGCCGAGAGCGTGCGCCGAATGTGCGCTGGCAGGTGCGGTGAACGAGCGCAGGCGGACGCGACGAGCGCCTCATGCACCCCGGACACACGCGAGGTTCCCGTCGCCCGCCGGAAGCGTGGCCGAGAAGCGCGGATCACCTCGCGGCGCCGCGCCGCGGCCGGCGCCGCCCGGCCCCTGTGCCGCGCTGCGGCGCCGGCGCCACGGCATGTCGCAGCGGCAGCGGAGGCTTTTGCCTCGCGGCCAGTTGGGCTACCTCTCGGTCGGCCATGGACAAGGTCTACAAGAGCGCGCTGGATGCCGTGAGGGACATCCCGGGCGGCGCCACGATCCTCTCGGGCGGCTTCGGCCTCTGCGGCATCCCGGAGAACTGCATCGCGGCGCTCCGGGAGCTCGGCACGAAGGATCTCGTGGTCGTGTCCAACAACTGCGGAGTCGACGCCTTCGGCCTCGGGATCCTCCTTCAGAACCGGCAGATCCGGAAGATGATCTCGTCGTACGTCGGCGAGAACAAGGAGTTCGAGCGCCAGTACCTGAGCGGCGAGCTCGAGGTCGAGCTCACGCCGCAGGGCACGCTGGCCGAGCGCATCCGCGCCGGAGGCGCCGGGATCCCTGCGTTCTACACCCCGACCGGGGCGGGCACGGCCATCAGCGAGGGCGGGCTGCCCGTGCTCTATGGCCCGGACGGCGCGGTGAAGAGGTACTCCGAGAAGAAGGAGGTGCGCCAGTTCGACGGCCGCGACTACGTGCTCGAGCCCGCCATCCGCGGCGACTACGCGCTCGTGAAGGCCTGGAAGGGCGACCGGTTCGGCAACCTCGTCTACCGCCACACCGCCATGAACTTCAACCCGATGATGGCGATGGCCGCGAAGGTGACGATCGCCGAGGTGGAGGAGCTCGTCGACGTCGGCTCGCTCGACCCGGACCACATCCACACGCCCGGGATCTTCGTGCACCGGATCTTCCAGGGCGAGCGCTTCGAGAAGCGGATCGAGCGGCGGACGGTGCGCAAGGCGTCGGCCGCCTAGGCGGCGCGGGGACAGGGGACACGATGGGACTTACGCGGGAACAGATCGCGCAGCGCGCCGCGCTGGAGCTCAAGGACGGCTACTACGTCAACCTCGGCATCGGGATGCCGACGCTCGTCGCCAACTACATCCCCGCGGGGATCGAGGTGGTGCTCCAGAGCGAGAACGGGCTGCTCGGCATCGGCCCCTACCCGATCGAGGGCGCGGAGGACCCGGATCTCATCAACGCCGGCAAGGAGACCGTGACGATGCTCGCCGGCTCCGCGATCTTCTCGAGCGCCGAGTCGTTCGCGCAGATCCGGGGCGGCCACATCGATCTCGCGATCCTCGGGGCCATGGAGGTCTCCGAGAAGGGCGATCTCGCCAACTGGATGATCCCCGGCAAGATGGTGAAGGGGATGGGCGGGGCGATGGATCTCGTGGTGAGCGCGAAGCGCGTCGTCGTGATCATGGATCACGCGGCGAAGAACGGCGCGCCGAAGATCCTGAACGAGTGCGCGCTGCCCCTCACCGGGCGGGGCGTCGTCCACCGGATCATCACCGATCTCGCCGTGCTCGATGTGACGCCCGAGGGGCTCGTGCTGCGCGAGCTCGCGCCCGGCGTGAGCGCCCGAGAGGTGCAGGAGAAGACACAACCAACGCTCCGGGTCCCCTCCGACGTGAACGAGATGGACCTGCGGAGCGCCTGAGGGCTCGCCGATGACCTGGCCTGAAAAGACCCTGCCGACGACCGACGCGAGCGAGAAGCGCTCGCTGGGAGCGGGCGTGTTCCGTCGCTGCGACGGCTGCTCGCACACGCACGACGCCGCCGAGCTCGCGCGTACCTTCGAGGTGTGCTCGCAGTGCGGCCACCACCACAAGCTCGACGCCGACGGGTGGCGGAGGCTCCTGCTCGACGACGGCGAGCTCGCCGCGTGGGACGAGCACCTCGTCCCGAACGACCCGCTCCGGTTCAGCGACGGCAAGAGCTACCGGGACCGCGTCGCGGCGCTCCACAAGAAGGGCCGCGCGAAGGAGGCGATCGAGATCGGCCGCGGCAGGCTGGGCGGCCGCGACATCGCTTACGGCGCGTTCGTCTTCGCCTTCATGGGCGGGAGCATGGGCTCGGTCGTCGGCGAGAAGATCACCCGCCTGTTCGAGCGCGCGACGCGCGAGGAGCTCCCCGTGGTGCTCCTCCAGGCGTCGGGCGGCGCGCGGATGCAGGAGGGCATCCTCTCGCTGATGCAGATGGCGAAGAGCGTGTCCGCGCTCGAGCGGTACCGCAAGGCGCGGCTGCCGTTCCTGTCGGTGCTGCTCCACCCGACGACGGGCGGCGTCGCGGCGAGCTTCGCCTTCCTGGGCGACGCGAACATCGCCGAGCCCAAGGCGCTCATCGGCTTCGCCGGCCCGCGGGTCATCGAGAACACGATCCGGCAGACGCTGCCGGCGGGCTTCCAGCGGTCCGAGTTCCTGCTCGACCACGGGATGGTCGACGCCATCGTCCCGCGCCCCGAGATGAAGGCGTACATCGGGACGCTGCTCCAGCACCTCACGGCCAGCCGCCGGGCGCGGCGATGACCTCGGCGGCGCCGCGGCTGCCCGCGCTGCTCGAGGCGCTCGGGCAGCGGGCGCCGCGGGGGATGGAGCTCGGCCTCGGCCGGGTCCGCGAGGCGCTCTCCGCGCTCGGCGATCCCCACGAAGGCCTCCCGGCGGTGCACGTCGCCGGCACGAACGGCAAGGGCAGCGTGTGCGCGATGGTCGAGTCGATCGCGCGCGAGGCCGGGCTCCGGACCGGCCTGTACACGTCGCCGCACCTGTCTCGCTTCGCCGAGCGCATCCGCGTCGGGGGAGAGATGATCGGCGACGCGGCGCTCGAGCGCGCGCTCGCCGCCGCGCTCGAGCGTGTCCCCTCGCCGCTCACGTTCTTCGAGGCGCTGACGGTCGCCGCGTTCGTGGCCTTCCGCGAGGCGGACGTCGACCTCGCGATCCTCGAGGTGGGCCTCGGCGGGCGGCTCGACGCCACGAACGTGATCTCGGCGCCGCTCTGCACGGCGATCACGTCGATCGCGCTCGACCACCAGGCCGTGCTCGGCCCGACGCTGACGGACATCGCCCGGGAGAAGGCGGGCATCCTCAAGGCGGGCGCGCCCGCGGTGCTCGGCCCCCTCGATCCGGAGGCCGACGCCGCGATCGAGGCCGCCGCGCAGGCGATCGGCGCCGGGCCTCGCCTCCGCGTCGCGCCGGCGGAGCGCGGCGGGAGCGCGGGCGAGATCGCGGTGGGGCGCGGCGGGCGCGGGGCGGGCGCGGCGCGCGTCGCCGGGCCGGGGCGCCGCGAGATCGAGGTGGAGCTCGGCCTCCGCGGCGCGCACCAGGCCGAGAACGCGGGCGTGGCGTGCGGCGTCGCGTGGCAGCTCGCCGGGCGGTGGCCCGAGGTCGAGCGGGCGCTCGCGGGTGGGCTCGCCGCGGCCCGCTGGCCCGGTCGCCTGGAGCGGATCGACGCGGGCGGCGCCCATGTCCTGCTCGACTGTGCGCACAACCCGCACGGCGCGCAGGCGCTCGCGGCGTGGCTCGACGAGGGGGGTCCGGGGGCGGCGCTCACCACGCTCGTGTTCGGGGCGATGGCCGACAAGGGGTGGGGCGAAATGCTACAGGTGCTCGCGCCACGAGCGCACCGTCGGCTCTATGTGACGCCGAAGGGCCGCGCGGCCGCGCCGCTCGACGCGCTGCGCGGGGTCGCGCCGGGCGAGGCGATCGGCGATCCGCGCGCCGCGGTGGCGCGCGCGATCGAGGCCACCGCGCCGGGCGGGCTCGTGGTCGTGGCCGGCTCGATCTACCTGGTCGGCGAGGTGCGCTCGGCGCTGCTCGGCATCGTGGCGGATCCGGTCGTCACGCTCTGAAGCGGGCGCGAGCAGCGCGCTGTGCAGGCGCGTCGCTGCCCGCCCGCGCGCGGCGGGTGGCACGGGCGATGCCGTCCTCCGCGGCATGGCGTTCAGAAAGCGGCGTTCTCCGGTGCTCTTCTCTGCGGCGGCCCTCGTGGCGGCCGCGCTCGCGCGGACGGCGTTCCGCGCCCTGCGGCAGCTCGATCTTCGCGGCCGGGTCGTGGTCATCACGGGCGGCTCTCGCGGCCTGGGGTTGCTGCTGGCCGAGGAGTTCGGCCGGCACGGCGCCCGGGTGGCGATCGCCGGCCGCGACGCGGAGGCGCTCTACCGGGCGGAGCAGCGGCTGCAGGCGCTCGGCGTCGAGGTGCACGCGGCGGCGTGCGATCTCGGCGACCGCGCCGCGGCCGAGGCGTTCATCGACGGCGTGGCGAGGGCGTTCGGCCGGATCGACGTGCTCGTCAACAACGCCGGCGTGATCCAGGTCGCGCCGATGCAGGACCTCCGGGTGGAGGAGCTCGACGAGGCGATGCGCTCGAACTTCTGGAGCGCGGTCCACGCGACGCTGCGCGCGCTGCCGCACCTGAGGCGGCATGGGCGCGCGGCGCGCATCGTGAACGTGGTGTCCATCGGCGGGCGCGTCGCCGTGCCGCACCTGCTCGGGTACAACGCGTCGAAGTTCGCGATGATGGGCTTCTCGGAGAGCGTGCAGGCGGAGCTCACGCACGGCGGCGCGAGGGGCCCGCGCGTCACGACCGTGATCCCGGGGCCGATGCGCACGGGGTCGATCTACAACGCCGCGTTCGGCGGCAGCCCGCAGCACGAGTTCGGCTGGTTCGGCCTGGCCTCGTCGCTCCCGATCGCGACGATCGACGCGCGGCGCGCGGCGCGGCGGGTGGTGGCGGCGGCGCGCGAGGGGCGCGCGGAGGTGAAGCTCGGGCTGTCGTCGTACCTGCTGAGCTGGGCGCACGGCATCGCGCCCCAGGCGACGGTGAGGCTGATGGGCCTCATCAACGCGCTCCTGCCAGCACCCGGCGGCGGCGAGGGCACGACGAAGGGCCGGGACCTGCGCACGCCGGCGCAGGGGTCCGTCTTGCTGCGCCTGAGCAACGAGGCAGCTCGGCGCAACAACGAGGCGCCGCCGGCAGCGGCGCGATAACGACCGCGCTGCAAAAGCAGCGCAGTAGCGACCGCGCTGCAAAAGCGGCCCCGTAGCGACCTCGCTGTAAACACGGCGCCGTAGCGACCGCGCTGTAAACACGGCGCGTCGCTACCGAGCTGCAAAACGGCGCAGACGCGGCACGATAGCGGCCACGCCACAAAGCCGCGCGATGTAGGCCGCGCCAATGTCGCCGCGGCGGCGATTGGCCGTAGGCCGTCTTGGCAAAGGTTGCTAAGGGTGGTCTCCTCAGCCCCACACCACAGAGAGGGACCGTGCCGAAGCACACCAAGAAGGATCCTAGGGAGGGCGCTCCGTCGGCGACGGGCGAACCGCAGAAGCAGGCCGCAGGCCGCAAGCTCTTCGGCACCGACGGGGTGCGCGGCGTGGCGAACCAGCCGCCGATGACCCCCGAGATGGCGCTGCGGCTCGGGCGCGCGATCGCGTTCGTCGCGAGCCACGGGAAGTCGCGGCAGGTGCGGGTGGTGATCGGGAAGGACACGCGCCTGTCCGGCTACATGCTCGAGACCGCGATCGCGTCCGGCGTGTGCGCCATGGGCGGGCGCGTGATGCTGAGCGGGCCGATCCCCACGCCGGCGGTCGCGCAGCTCACGCAGAGCATGCGGGCCGACGCCGGGGTCGTGATCAGCGCGAGCCATAACCCGTATCAGGACAACGGCATCAAGATCTTCGGGCCCGACGGCTACAAGCTGCCCGACACCGCGGAGGAGGAGATCGAGCGGCTGATGGAGAGCCACGAGCTCGACGAGGCGCGGGTGGTCGGGGCGGCGATCGGCAGCGCGGTGAAGCTCGACGACGCGCGCGGCAGGTACGTCGTGTTCTGCAAGAACACGTTCCCCACGGCGCTCTCGCTGGACGGTGTGAAGATCGTCGTCGACGCGGCGCACGGGGCGGCGTACCGCGTGGCCCCCTCGGTGTTCACCGAGCTCGGCGCGAACGTGACGGCGCTCGGCGTGAAGCCGAACGGCCGCAACATCAACCGCGAGACCGGCGCCCTGCACCCGGAGCACGTGAAGGCCGAGGTGCTCAAGCGCGGCGCGGCCATCGGCATCGCGCTCGACGGCGACGCGGACCGGGTGATCATGGTCGACGAGCGCGGCGAGGTCGTGGACGGCGACGCGATCATGGCGCTCTGCGCGCTCCGGATGCTGCGCACCGGCAAGCTGCCGCGGAACACGATCGTGACGACGGTGATGTCGAACCTCGGGCTCGAGCGGGCGCTCAAGGCCCATAGCGGGCACGTCGTCCGCACGGCGGTCGGGGATCGCTACGTCGTCGAGGCGATGCGGAACGGCGGCTACTCGTTCGGCGGCGAGCAGTCGGGGCACCTCATCTTCCTGGACCACGCGACGACGGGCGACGGCATCGTGGCGGCGCTGCAGGTGCTCGCCATCATGATGGAGGAGGACAAGCCGCTGAGCGAGCTCGCCTCGAAGGCGATGCAGCGGGTGCCGCAGGTCCTCGAGAACGCGACGTTCGCGACGCGGCTGCCGCTCGACAGCATGCAGCGTACGCGGGTCACCGTGGATCGCATCGAGAAGACGCTGGGCGACAAGGGGCGCATCCTCGTGCGCTGGAGCGGGACGGAGCCGAAGCTCCGCGTCATGGTCGAGGGCGAGGACGCGTCGACCATCGGCGCGTACGCGCTCGAGATCATCGAAGCGGCCAAGCAGGACGTCGCTGGGGCATCGGCGTAGCCAGGGCTGCCCGGCCCCCGGAGAGGGTGTCCTCTGCGGGGGCCTACCGCTGTCTGAGGGACGCCGACGCTGGCTACAGCGCGCGGCGCATGAAGAGGTCTTCCAGCGTCTCGCGGCGCGGCGCCACCTCGACGACCTGCGCGCCCGCCGCGAGCGACGCCCGCAGCACCTCGCGCACGCGCGCCTCGCCCTCCACATCGACCACGACGACGTCGCCCCGGCGCGTGGTCGCGAAGCCCTTCGCGCCGAGATCCGCAAGGAGGCCTTCGCTCGCGCCCGCCAGCGTGACCTCGGTGCGCAGCACGTCGCCCCGCAGCAGCTGGCGGATCGCGCCGCTCACCACCACCTGGCCCTCGCGCAGGATCGCCACGCGATCGCACATCGCCTCGACGTCGCTCAGGATGTGCGTCGAGAAGAAGATCGTCCGGCCCTGATCGCGCTCCGCGAAGATGAGATCGCGCACCTCCTTGCGGCCGACCGGATCGAGGCCGCTCATCGGCTCGTCGAGGATCAGCATCTCCGGATCGGCCACCAGCGCGGCCGCCAGCCCCGTGCGCTGCAGCATCCCCTTCGACAGCCGGCGCACCTGCCGATCCGCCGCGTACGCGATCTTCACCTGATCGAGCACCTCCATCGCCCGCCTACGCAGCGCCGCGCCGCGCATCCCGGAGAGGCGGCCGCAGAGCTCCACGAACTCGCGCGGGGTGAGGTAGGGGTAGACGTACGGGTTCTCCGGCAGAAAGCCGATCTTCCGGCGCGCCTCGGGCGACGGCACGCGCGCGCCGAACAGGTACGCCTCGCCGCCGGTCGGGGCGATGAGGCCCGTCAGCATCTTGATCGTCGTCGTCTTGCCGGCCCCGTTCGGCCCGAGGAAGCCGAAGATCTCGCCGCGCCGTACGCCGAAGCTCACCCCCTTGACCGCCTCGACCGCCCTCCGGCGCAAGAAACCCACCCGGAACGTCTTCAGGAGGCCGCGGACGTCGATCAGCAGCTCGCCCTCCGGCGCCCCTTCCTCGACGGAGCTGGCCGGCGCGGCACCCCGGTCGCGCGGCTCGACGATGCGCTCGGCTGCGTTGCTCATGCGCCCTCCTCCCCCTCGGGGCTCTCGCCCGGCGCGCCGTCTGCCGGCCGCGCCCGGCCGCGCGCGTTGGCCGCGCTGTACTCGTGCAGCTTGTACTGGATCTTGCGCGGGCTGATCCCGAGGATCGTCGCGGCCTTCGAGGTCGAGCCCTTGCACGCCTCGAGCGTGCGCAGGATCGCGTAGCGCTCCAGGTCGTAGATGGTGCTCCCCGGGACGCGCGGCATCGCGTCGACGGACTCGGCCGGCTCGGACGACATCTGCGCCGGCAGGTGCCGGAGCTCGATGCGCGCGCCGTCGCAGAGCACCGCGGCCCGCTCGATCGCGTTCTCCAGCTCGCGCACGTTGCCGGGGAACGAGTAGGACGTCAGCGCCGACAGCGCCTCGTCGGTGAAGCCCTCGATGCGCTTGCCGTTCTCCTGCGCATAGCGGCCGAGGAAGAACGTCGCGAGCTCGGGGATGTCGCTCCGGCGCTCGCGGAGCGGCGGGATCTCCAGGGTGACGACGTTGAGCCGGTAATAGAGGTCCTCGCGGAACACCCCCTCGGCGATGCGCTGGCGCAGATCGCGGTTCGACGCGGCGAGGATCCGCACGTCGACCTTGAGCGTCTCGTTGCCGCCCACCCGCTCGAACGTCCGCTCCTGCAGGAAGCGCAGGAGCTTCACCTGCGTGGCCAGCGGGATCTCGCTCACCTCGTCCAGGAACAGGGTGCCGCCGCTCGCCTGCTCGAAGCGGCCCTCGCGGCGGCCGACGGCGCCGGTGAAGGCGCCGCGCTCGTGGCCGAACAGCTCGCTCTCGAGGAGCGACTCGCTCAGCGCGGCGCAGTTCAGCCGGACGAGCGGCGCCTTCGCCCGCGGGCTGGCGCGGTGGATCATCTCGGCGATGAGCTCCTTGCCCGTGCCCGTCTCGCCCACGATCAGCACGCTCGCGCGGCTCGGCGCCACCTGCTCGACCAGCCGGAGAACCTTCGCCATGCTCGGGTGGCTCGCGATCACGTGCCCGAACGCGTTGCGCTCGCGCAGCCGCTCGCGCAGCCGCGAGTTCTCCTGGAGGAGCCGCGCCCGCTCCACCGCGCGCTCGACCACGACCGCGAGCACCGAGAAATCGAGCGGCTTCGTCAGGTAGTTGTACGCGCCCTTCTTCACGGCCTCGACCGCGCTCGAGATGGTGCCGAACGCCGTCATCACCACGAAGGTCGCGTCCGGCAGCGCGAGCTGCGCCTTCTCCATCATCCGGATGCCGTCGAGCCCAGGCATCTTCAGATCGGTCAGGACCACGTCGGGCGCGAACTCCTCGAGCTTGCCGAGCGCCTTGAAGCCGTCGGCCGCGGTCTCGGTCGTGTACCCCTCCTCGCGGAGGATCTCCGAGAGCGCCGCGCGCGCGTTGGCCTCGTCGTCGACGATCAGGATGCGCCCGCGGGATGCCATGGTGATGGCTTTCCTAGCATGCGCGTCCGCGGAATTGGACGGCTGCTCGGCCCCGGCCGAGCGGCGGCGGGACCGCAGGGCGCTCTGGTCGAGCACGTTTGCGACCGAGGCGCCGGCGCGGCGGCGCGGCGGCGTGCCTCGCGCAGAGAAGGCCGAAAGGCTCGGCATCACCGCGCGGGGATGCCGTACTTATCGAGCCGTGCGGCGCGCCTGTCGCGGAGCTGCTGCCAGCGAAAACCGCTGTTTCACGCGCCGCCCGGAGTGATACAACGGGCCGCGCGCGAGGTCTCCACCGTCCCGATTGGCGGGCGTTTCCTTGTTCGACCTCGCGGGTGAGGCTCGATGCATACGCTTCGGAAGGTGTTTGCCGACAGGCCCCGGCGCGCTGCGCTCACGGCGCTGCCGCTCGTCGGCTCGCTCACGCTCGCGGGCGCTGCCGAGGCGCAGCAGCCGCAGCCGCCCTTCGGACCTCAGCCGATCCCAGGCCAGCCCGCGCAGCCGCCCGGCGCTTTCGGGCCCGAGCAACCTCCCGCGCAACCCGGCCCCTTCGGGCCACAGCCCGGTCAGCCCGGCCCCTTCGGGCCGCAGCCCGGTCAGCCCGGCCCCTTCGGGCCGCAGCCCGGTCAGCCCGGCCCCTTCGGGCCGCAGCCCGGTCAGCCCGGCCCCTTCGGGCCGCAGCCGGGCTTTCCGGGCGACGCTCCGCCGCAGTTCGGGCCGCAGCCGGGCCAACCGCCGCCGGACGGGAGCGTCTCTTTCGGCGCGCAGGCGTCGGTCGGTGATCAGGGCCTCCAGGCCAGCGCGACGGCGCCGACATCCACCGCGTGGGACGAGGAGGAGCGGGCGCTCTCCCTCACCGCGCAGCCGAACCTGTGGGGCTCGACCGGCCTCCTCAGGACGTCGTACGCGGGCTCGGGCGCGCCGGGCACCTTCCGGGTGTCGTTCCTGCTCGACTGGTTCTCCACGAGCGGCTTCCTCTGCGATCCGGCGGAGTCGACGCTCGCCGGTCACCCGATCACGTGCGGTCCTGACGCGAAGGAGGACTCGGCGAGCCACGTCGGAGCGTTCTTCGCGCTGAACGCGACCCCCCTGCCCTTCCTCGAGGGGTACGCGTCGATCCGCACGTTCGCGAACGCGAACGACCAGGGTCGTCCGCGGCTGCTGCAGGTGCTCGGCGACACGACGTTCGGCGTGAAGGCGTTCACCCCCACGAAGATCGGCAAGCCGTTCTCCTTCGGCGGCGAGGCGCAGCTGCTCCTGCTCAACGGGACCGGCAACGTCGGCCTCGCCGGCGGCGGCACGAGCGCGGTCTTCCGCGGGCTCGCGTCGCTCGATCTGCGCAAGCCGCAGGGCAAGGGGTTCCCGCTGCGGGTGAACGTGAACCTCGGCTACAAGCTCGACAACTCCGGCGTCCTCGTGGAGGAGGTCGAGAAGGCGCGCGCGAAGGCGTTCACGGACGATCGCGAGCGGCAGCCGATCTCGCGGATCGAGCGGTTCGGGCTCGGCATCAACCGCGTCGACTTCTTCCAGACCCACCTCGGCGTCGAGGTGCCGCTGCCGAAGGTGCAGCCTTACCTGGAGTACACCCTCGACATCCCGGTGAACCGGCAGGGTTACGAGTGCCACACGAAGACCGTGTCGCGCGGCGACGTCTGCCTCGGGCTCGACGACTTCGCGTCTCCTGACCCGCAGAACCAGGGCGGACCGGGTTATGCCGCGGCGCCGTCGCGGCTGTCGCTCGGCGTGCGGGTGACGCCGTTCGAGAAGGCGTTCCGCGGGCTCTCCGGACACGCGGCGTTCGACCTCGGCCTGTCGGCGACCTCCGTGTTCATCGAGGAGGTCGCGCCTCAGGCGCCGTGGACGCTCTATCTCGGGATTGGCTATGCGTACGATACGAAGCAGAAGGAGCCGCCGCCGGCCCCGGCGCCGCAGATCATCAAGGAGCCGCCGCAGCTCGTGCCGGCGCCGCAGACCTTCGCGCGCGGCTTCGTGCACGAGCAGAGCAAGCCCGACGCGGCGGTGGCGGACGCCATCGTGACGATCGAGGGCGCGGCTCAGCCGCCGTACGCGACAGGGCCGGACGGCCGCTTCCTCACACGGCACCTCGATCCGGGGACGTACACCTTCAACATCCGGGCGAACGGGTACAAGCCCGGCACCTGCCAGGCGACGATCCTCCCTGGCGGGGCAGCGCCGGGGCAACCCGGGGCGTTCGGCCCGCAGCCCGGGCAGCCCGGCGCCTTCGGTCCGCAGCCTGGACAGCCCGGCGCCTTCGGTCCGCAGCCTGGACAGCCCGGCGCCTTCGGTCCGCAGCCTGGACAGCCTGGGCCTTTCGGTCCGCAGCCCGGGCAGCCCGGCGCCTTCGGTCCGCAACCCGGACAGCCTGGGCCTTTCGGTCCGCAGCCCGGGCAGCCCGGCGCCTTCGGTCCGCAACCCGGACAGCCTGGGCCCTTCGGCCCGCAGCCCGGGCAGCCCGGCGCCTTCGGTCCGCAGCCTGGGCCCTTCGGCCCGCAGCCCGGACAGCCTGGGCCCTTCGGTCCGCAGCCGGGAGGGCCTGGCGCTGCGCCGAGCCCGGCACAGCCGCAGGGGCCGACGTTCGTGGACGTCGACTGCTCCCTCGAGGCGCTGCCCAAGACGGGCAACATCGTCGGGACGGTGAAGGACGCGGAGAGCGGGGACGCGGTCGCTGGCGCGACGATCCGGCTGGTCGACGCTGCGGGCCGCGAGCAGACGGCGACGGCCGACGGCAGCGGCGCCTTCCGTTTCCCCGACCTGCCGGCCGGCGCGGTGACGCTCAAGGTCGAGGCGCAGGGCTACATGAACCACGTCAACCAGGCCGACGTCCGGACGAGCGAGGACACGCGCGCCGCCCTCACGGTGAACAAGCGGCCGAAGATCTCGCTCGTGAAGGTGCTGGGCAACGAGATCAAGATCTCGCGGCAGATCCACTTCGAGACCGACTCGGCGAAGATCCTCGGCGACTCGAACGCGCTGATGGAGGAGATCGCGGACGTGCTCCAGCGGAATCCGAACATCCGCAAGATCGAGATCCAGGGGCACACCGACAACACGGGCGGGCGCGAGCACAACCAGACGCTCAGCGAGGCCCGGTCGAACGCGGTGCGCGCCTGGCTGATCCGGGCCGGCGTGGACGGCTCGCGGCTGCTCGCGAAGGGCTATGGGCAGGATCGCCCCGTCGCGCCGAACGTCACGCCCGCGAACAAGGCCAAGAACAGGCGCGTTCAGTTCATCATCGTGGAGAAGTGAGCCAGGTCCGCCGCCGGGCGGGCCCCGCATCCGGCCGCGCCTCGGCGTCGCTTGTCGGCGCCGGGGCGCTGCGATAGGGCACGCGCATGATCAAGCAGGTCATCGCGACCGCGCTGGCGGTGGTGGCGGGTTGCGCGGCGCCCACCCCGGCGCCCGATGCCCGGCCAGCCGAGAGCGCCCGGCCTTCCTCCGTCGGCGCCGCGCCCACGGCGGCAGCAACGACGGCAGGGGCCAGCGCGGCTGAGGTGGCGTCAGCGCCTCGCCCCGAGGACGCAAGCGCGCCGGAGCCGCCGCAGGACGGGGGCGATCGCGGGGCCGCCGAGGCGCCCGCGGCCGACGCGTCGCCAGGCCCAGGAGCGGAGCCCAGCGCAGGCGCCGACGCGAGCGCCGCGACCTCCGCCCGCGCGGACAACAAGATCCTGCCGGCGCTCGAGAGCGAGGAGCTCACGGCGCGAGCCAGGGCGTTGTTCGACGCCATCGCGAAGAAGGAGCCGGCGCTGGCCGAGCCCTTCTGGTTCCCCAAGGAGCCGTTCATCCCGCTCAAGGACGTGAAGGACCCCGGCAAGTACTGGGACAACCTCCACGCCGCTTACGTGAACGACGTGAAGTCGATGCATCGGAAGCGCAAGAGCTGGGAGGGGGCGCGGTTCGTCAGCTTCGTTGTGGGCTCCAAGCCGAAGTGGGTGCCTCCGGGGGACGAGGTCAACAAGATCGGCTATTACCGCTCCTTTCACGGCAAGCTGAAGTACGAGATCGACGGGAAGCCGGCGAGCCTGGACGTCCACACGATCATCTCGTGGCAGGGCCGCTGGTACATCACGCACCTCGGCGACTTCAAGAAGCGCTAGGCGTCCGCGCCCGTTCTTGTGGACGCTGCGCGGGCGCGCCGCCATGGTCTCCGCGTGGCGCCGCTCGTCTCCGTCTTGCTCCCGTACCGGCAGGCGGAAGCGACGATCGAGGAGGCGCTGGAGAGCGTGCTCGCCGAGCGCGCGGTCGACCTGGAGGTGGTCGCCGTGGACGACGGCTCGACGGACGGCGGCCCTGCCAGGGTCGCGCGCATCGCGCAGCGCGATCGCCGCGTCCTCCAGGTCGCGACGGGCGGTGTGGGGATCGCACAGGCGCTCTCGCGGGCGACGGAGGCGGCGCGCGGCGAGCTCCTCGCCCGCATGGACGGCGACGACATCTCGGTCGGCGAGCGGCTCGCGCGACAAGCGGAGATGCTCCTCCGGGATCCGCGGCTCGACGTCGTCGGAGCCCGCGTCGAGGCGTTCGCTGCCGGACCGATCGGCGAGGGCATGCTGCGCTACGTCGACTGGCTGAACTCGATCGTCACCCCGGAGGACCACGCGCGCGAGATGTTCGTGGAGTCCCCGCTGTGCCACCCGTCGGTGATGCTGCGGCGGAGCGCGCTGGAGCAGGTGGGCGGGTTCCGGGAGGTCCCGTGGGCGGAGGACTACGACCTGTGGCTGCGCCTCGACGCCGCGGGCGCGCGGATGGCGAAGCTCCCGGAGCTCGGCCTGCGCTGGCGGCACCGCGAGGGGCGCGCCACCTTCGCCGATCCGCGGTACGCGATCGCGAGGTTCCTCGAGGCAAAGGCGCACTACCTCGCGAGGAAGCTGCGCCCAGCGCGCCCGGTAGCCGTGTGGGGCGCGGGAAAGACAGGCCGGCGGCTGGCGAGGGCGCTCGCCCGGAACGGCGTGGCGCCCGCGCGGTTCGTGGACATCGATCCGCGCAAGATCGGCCGGATCGCGCAGGGCGCGCCGATCGTCGACCCGTCGCGGCTGGAGCGCGGCGCAGAGACCCTCGTCGTCGCCGTGGGGGCGCGGGGGGCGCGCGCGCTCATCCGCGGCCACCTCGCGGCGCGCGGCTTCGTCGAGGGCTCCGACTACCTGTGCGCCTCCTGAGCGCGCGGCGGGCGACGCTTTGCAACCGCGCGCTCTTTTGGGAGGATTCGATCCCACAGCGATGCGGGTCCCGGTGCTCACGAGCAAGCTCGACTTCCCTCCGCCAGAGCGCGCGACCCCGGAGGGGATCGTGGCCGTGGGCGGCGAGGCCTCGCCGGAGCGGCTGCTGGCCGGCTACCGCCGGGGCATCTTCCCCTGGCCTCACGAGGGGCTGCCGCTGCTCTGGTTCTCCCCGGATCCGCGCTTCGTCCTGCCGCCGCGCGAGGCGCACGTCCCGCACTCGCTGCGCAAGCGGGTGCGCCGGGGCGAGATCGAGGTGCGGACCGATACGGCGTTCGAGCGGGTCATGCAGGCCTGCAGCGCCGCGCCGCGCCCTGGGCAGAACGGCACGTGGATCACCGAGGAGCTCATCGCCGGCTACACGGCGCTGCACGCCGCCGGGGTCGCGCACAGCATCGAGGCGTGGTCGAACGGCGAGCTCGTCGGCGGCCTCTACGGCGTGTCGCTGGGGCGGATGTTCTTCGGCGAGTCGATGTTCGCACGCGCGCCCGACGCCTCGAAGGTCGCGTTCGCGACGCTCCTCGGGAACCTCGTCGCCTGGGACTTCGCGCTGGTGGACTGCCAGGTGTACACGGACCACCTGGAGCGATTCGGCGCCGTGGAGTGGCGGCGGCGCGAGTTCCTCAGGGCGCTGAAGGTGGCGCTCGACGCCCCGACGAAGATGGGACCGTGGCGCTTCGACCTCGAGCCCGCGCAGGCGATCGAGCGGCTCATCTCGCGGTGATCGCGCCCGAGCTTCGGCCGCGCGCCGCTCGACCCCGCCGCTAGGAGCGCTCGCCGCCCGAGCCGTCCTTGATCTCTCGGAGCAGCTCCTCGATCCGCCGCTCAGCGTCCGGCCCCTCGTCGTAAAAGAAGCGCAGCGTCGGCACCACGCGCAGTCCCATCGTGCGGGCGACGTCCCTGCGCAGCCGGCCCGACGCCGCGTCTAGCCCCTTGAGCAGGGCGCGGCGCGCCGCGGCGTCCTCCGCGCCGAATTCGTGGCGCACGTGGACCTTCGCGCTCTGCAGGTCGTCGGTGATCTCCACGCGCGACACGAGCACGCCGGCGATCCGCGGGTCACGCAGATCCCGGAGCAGGTTGGACAGATCCTCACGGAGCCGCTCGGCGACCCGCGTCGCCCGCTTCACCACGCCGCTCATTCGTCGTCCTCTGCGTCCTCGAACATGTCCGAGGACGCTCCCAGATCTCCATCGTCACGGCCGAGCGCCTGCTCGATGCCGCCCTGCACCCCAGCGCCTCCATCGCCGAACGGCACGATCTCGGTCGCCCGATCCGTGAGGACGGCGTGCGGCAGCGACCCTGCCATCGCGGCCACGTCCGCGAGGACCTTGTCGCACATGACCGCCGAGTTCGAGACGACCGCGACGCCGAGCGTCGCCCGCCTCGGATCGTCGAGCACGCCAACCTCGGCGATCGACACGCGCATCCGGCTCTGCGCCCGCTCCTTCAAGGAGCGCACCACGCTGCGCTTGTCCTTGAGGGAGCGGGCCCCGACGATATCGAGACGGAGACGGAGTACACCCACGAACATCGGATGAGGCTCAGAGCTTCGTCTTGACCTCTTCGATCTCGAAGCTCTCGATGATGTCGCGCTCCTTGATGTCCGAGTAGCCCTCGAGCGAGATACCGCACTCGAACCCCTCGACCACCTCTTTCACGTCATCCTTGAACCGGCGCAACCCGGACAGGCGACCCGTCCAGACCACGGCGTTGTCCCGGATGAGGCGCGCCTCGCCGGTGCGCTTGACCGAGCCGCTGATGGCCATGCAGCCGGCGACCGTGCCCGCCTTCGTGATCTTGAAGACCTGGCGGACCTCGGCGCGGCCGAGGACCTTCTCCACCTTGGTCGCGGGGAGCAGCCCCTCCATCGCGCTCCGGATGTCGTCGACGGCGTTGTAGATGATGTTGTAGAGCCGGATCTCGACGCCTTCGTTCTCGGCCAGAGCGCCCGCCTTGCCGGCCGGCCTGACGTTGAAGCCGACGATGATCGCCTTCGACGCGACCGCCAGGTTGACGTCGCCCTCGGTGATGCCGCCGACGGCGCCGTTCACGATCGTGACCTTCACCTTCTGGGTCGAGAGCTTCGCCAGCGCGTGGATGATCGCCTCGACCGAGCCCTGCACGTCGCCCTTGATGATCAGCTTGAGCTCGAGCTGATCGGCCTCCTGCAGGTTCTTCGTGATGGACTCGAGCGAGACGCGCGAATCCTGCGGGATGAGCGTCTTCGACGCCTTCTTGCGGCGGGTCTCGGCGATCTCCTCCGCGGTCTTCCCGTCCTTGACGGCGTGGACGGGATCGCCCGCGCTCGGCACCTCGTTGAGGCCGAGGACCTCGACGGGCGTCGCGGGGCCGGCCTCGGCGACGGAGCGCCCGAGCTCGTCGGTCATCGCCCGGACCTTGCCCCACGCGGCGCCGGCCAGGAGGATGTCGCCCGTGCGGAGCGTGCCGTCCTGGACCATGACGCGCGCGACCGGGCCGCGGCCACGATCGAGCAGCGCCTCGATGACGGTGCCGCTGGCGCGCTTCTTCGGGTTGGCGCGGAGGTCCTGGACCTCGGCGAGGAGCAGGACCGACTCGAGGAGCTGGTCGATGCCCTGCCCCAACTTCGCCGACACGCTGCAGAACATCGTCTCGCCGCCCCACTCCTCGGGCTGCAACCCGAGCGCGGCGAGGTCGCGCTTGATCTTGTCGGCGTCGGCGCCCGGCTTGTCGATCTTGTTCACCGCGACAAGGATCGGCACCTTCGCGGCCTGGGCGTGCGAGATCGCCTCCTTGGTCTGAGGCATCACGCCGTCGTCGGCCGCGACCACCAGGATCACGATGTCGGTGAGCGAGGCGCCGCGGGCGCGCATCGCCGTGAACGCCTCGTGGCCCGGCGTGTCGAGGAAGGCGATCGTGCCGCGCGGCGTCTCGACGCGGTAAGCGCCGATGTGCTGGGTGATCCCGCCGGCTTCGCCCTCGGCGACCGTGGCCTTCCGGATCCTGTCGAGCAGCGACGTCTTGCCGTGGTCGACGTGACCCATGACGGTGACGATGGGCGGACGGATCTCCACCTCTTCGTCGGTGTCGGCCCCGGCCTGCATGGCCGCGCTCAGCGTGTCCTGCTCGCTGACGGCCACGTCCTCGACGCTCCAGCCGAACTCACTCGCGAGGATCTTCGCGGTTTCGGCGTCAAGCGTGCTGTTGATGTTCACGCCCGTCATGCCCATCGACAGGAGCCGCATGAGCACGTCCGTCGCCTTCAGGCTCATCTTCGCGGCGAGCTGCTGGAGGGTGACCTGCTCCTCGATCTTGATGACCTTCTTGTGCGAGGCCATCTCCTGCGTGGAGACCTGGACCGGCTTGCGCGGGAGACCACCGCCACCCGGGCGCTGCCGCCCGAACATCCCGGGGCGGGTGTTCCGACCGCCCATGGGCCGGCCGCCTGGACCGAAGCTGGGACCACCAGGGCGTGCCTGCTGGGCGTTGGCGCGCGGATCGTAGGTCGTGCGCCGCGCCGGCGGCGTGCCGGTGCGGGGAGCCGGCATCGTGACGCCGGGGCGCCCCTGCCAGACCTCAATGCCGGTCTTCGGCGGCGAGGACGGGCGGCGCGGCGCCTGTCCCGGCGTGCCGGCCGGATCTTCCGGCTTGGCCGCGGGCGCAGGCGGCGTGGTCGGCCGAGCGCCCGGGCGGGCGGCGGCCGGAGCTGCAGGCCGCTGCGGCGCGGGCGGCGGCGACGTCGGCCGCGACGCCCCCTGCGCTGGAGCAGGCGCGGGCGCCGAGGGCGCGGCTTGCGGCCGGGTCGGCGTCTGCGCCGCGGCTGCTCCGGGCGCTGCGGCTGCTGCGGCAGGCGCAGGCGCTGCGGCAGGCGCAGGCGCTGCGGCAGGCGCCGCTGCGGCAGGCGCCGCTGCGGCAGGCGCAGGGATCGGCGCGGGCGCAGCCGCCTGCGCGGGGGCGGCAGCTGGCGCCTCGGGCGCAGCCGCAGCGGGGACGGGCGCCGGCGCGGCGGCGGTGGCAGGCGGCGCCGCGACAGGCGGCGCAGGCTTCGGCTCGGGCGAGGTCACCTTCGTCTCCTCCGCGGCCGCGGACGCCGCGGCAGGCGCGGTTGCTGCGGGAGCGGGAGCCGCCGGGGGCGGCGGCGCAGGGGGCGCAGCCGCAACAGGCGGCATCGCCGGGGCAGGCGCATTGGGCGCGGGTGCGGGAGCAGGCTCGCGCGGGCTCACGGCGACGACCGGCTCGGGGGCCGGCGCCGAGGGCGCTGCGACGGGAGCGGCGGGCGGCGCAACGGGGCGACGGGGCGGCGCTTCGTCCTGAGCGGCGCGCTCGGGCGGCGACGAAGCCAGAGCGGGCTCAGCCGCAGGCCGAGAAGGCGCAGGCTCCGGAGCAGCGCGAACGGGCGCCTCCGACAGGTCAGGCCCGCGGCCTGGCGAGGACGGCTCGGGCTCGGCCCCGGGCCGTGCGCGACGCTTGACGACCGTGGGGCGGATCCTCTCCTCCACCACCTCAGGCGACTTTTGCCGCTCGAGGTGCCGCTTAACCCGCTCGACGACGTCGGACTCGACGGCGCTCATGTGATTGCGCACGTCGCCTATACCCATGGACTGGAAGAGCGCGACCAGCGTCTTCTGGTCCATGTTCAGCTGCTTGGCGACCTCGTAGACCCGGACTTTGCTCATGCACCTCGCTCCACGTTAACCAATCCGCCTCACCCATCCGCGCGGGCGACGATTTGCGGCCACTCTGTCGACCGTCGAGGCGCGTCCGGTAGAACCGGACACCGCCGCCCTGCCCCCGACCGCACCGCCTCCCCCCATGCCCGGCGCAGTAGCAAGAAGCCGACCGGACCCACTCTCCGGCACCCGCCGCTCCTCGCGGCTGGTAAGCGCGCCCTCCAGGCTGCCGGGTCTTCCCCCGACATCCTCGGACGCCGAGAGAACCCCGGCCCCGGGGTTCTCGCGCTCCACGCCTGACGTCCCCGGCCCTCGGCGACGCGAGAGGCCAGCATGGCCAGGCGGCGCCTTCCGATGCTCGGGGCTCTCGCCTTCCTCCGATCGGGCGGCCGCGCTGCGCGAAGGCCGCCCCCTGCGACCGGCGCCGCGGCGCCCACCCTCCGCGGCGTCCTCGCCCCGCTCGACGCGCGCGCACGTGTCCACGACGTGCGCTGCGTTCGCGATGGCAGCGGCGATCGACGCCGCCGAGATCGCCATCACGGCCACGCCGCGCTCGCGCGGGCCGCCCGCCAGGGCGCCGAGCCCCTGCTTGCTGCCCCACGCGACGGCGCGCCCTTCGGCGACGGCGCGCCGGACCTCCGGCAGATCCGCGCCTGCCGCGGCGTCGCACGCGACCAGGACGAGCGCGGCCTCACCGCGCACGCACGACCCAACGACCGCATCGGCGCCGATCGCCGCGCTCTGGGAGCGGACGGCGGCACGGACGAGCCCGTGGAGCCGGCGCTCGGTAGCCCCTCGGATCGCCCGCGCCAGCGAGACGGTCGTGAGCGGTTCGACGCCCTGCGCCTGATCGCCGGCGCCCTCGGCGCCTCCTCCAGCGGCCCCCACGATCGCGTGGACACGTCCCTTCGCGGCGCGGGCGAGCCCCCGGGCGACCGCCGCCGAGAGGCAGTCCTGCTGCGGGTGGACGTGTGCGCCCCGCCCGAACCCGCCGTCGCCCGGATCTACCGCGACCACACCGCCGGGACCAAGGATGAGCCGGACGAGCGGACGAGCGCCGCGGACGTCGTCGACGCCGACGCGCTCCCCGCAGCCGACGCACGTGCGCACTCGCCCCTTCTCGAAGGGCTCACGCTCACCCGCGTCGCTCTGTCTGCTCACTGCTGATCCCATCCTCGGCCCTCTACTTCTCCTCGCAGCCTACGCGTGCCTCACGTCTGCGGCGCGACGAACGTCCGCCCGCGCCGCATCGAGCACCTTCTGCTCGCTTTCAACGAAATCCCGCGCCCCCTGCTTGATGGCGCGCGCCTTCTTGATGCCGAGGCCGGTGCGGATCGCCAGCCGATCCTCGTCCTCCCGCAGCACGTCCTCGACGCTGCGGTACCCGGCCTCCTCGAGCAACACCACCGTCCGATCGCCGACGCCACGGATGAACATCAGCCGCTCGCGGTCGGTGAGCGGCTCGGTGCGCGAGCTCGCGGAGCGGATGCGCTCCTGCCGCAGCCGCTCCATCGTCGTGTCCGCCTGCGACTTGATGCGATCGGCGGCCTCGACCCCGCCGAGACCCGGGATGGCCGCGAGCTCCTCGACCGAGGCCTCGCTGACCTCCTCGAGCGCGCGGAAGCCGAGCCGGTACATGGACTTGGCGATCTGCTCCGTCACCACGTCCATCTGCTGCAAGGCGGAGATCGCCTCTTCTTCCATCTGCTTGAACTTGGTCTCGCTGATGATGTCGAGCTTCCAGTTCGTCAGCTGCGCGGCGAGCCGCACGTTCTGGCCCTTGCGCCCGATCGCGAGCGACAGCTTCTCGTCCGGCACCACGAGCTCCATGCGCCCGTCGGCCTCGTCGACGATCACCTTGTGCACCTCGGCCGGCTGGATCGCGGCGATGACGTAGCGCGCCGGATCACGATCGAACGGCACGATGTCGATCTTCTCGCCGCGGAGCTCCTGGACGACCGCCTGCACGCGCGAGCCCTTCATGCCCACGCACGCGCCCACCGGATCGACGTCCGCGTCGCGGCTGGTCACCGCGATCTTCGAGCGGGCGCCCGGCTCCCGGGCGACCGACACGATCCGCACGATGCCCTCGTAGATCTCGGGGACCTCGGCCTCGAAGAGCTTCTCGACGAGCCGGGGATCGGAGCGAGAGAGGATGACCTGCGGGCCGCGGGCCTCGCGATCGATGTCCTTCACGTACGCCACGATGCGGTCCCCGGGCCGGTACGTCTCGCGCGGCGTCTGCTCGCGGAACGTGAGCACGCCCTCGGTGCGGCCGATGTCGACGATGATGTTGTTGCCCTTCTCGAACCGCCGCACGATGCCGCGGATGAGCTCGCCCTTGCGATCCTTGTACTCGTTGAAGATGAGATCGCGCTCGGCGTCGCGCACGCGCTGCAGCAGGACCTGCTTCGCCGTCTGCGCGGCGATGCGCCCGAAGGTCGTGCGGCCGTGCTTGAGCTTCAGGATGTCGCCGTATTCCTTGTCCTGATCGCGCGCCTTCTCCGCGTCCTCGGGCCGCCAGAAGACCTGGAAGCCGAGCTCCTCGCCCAGGGTCGCATCCAGCTTCAGCTTGTCCACGTCAGTGATGGAGATCTCGCGCTCCGGCTCCGTCACGGCCTCGACCACGGTCATGTACTGGAAGAGGTCGATCTGCCCGGTGTCCTCGTTGAAGCGCGCCTCGAGCTCGCGGGTGGGGCCGAAGACGCTCTGCGCGGCCTTCAAGATCGCGGCCTCGATCGTCTCGACGAGGATCTTCTTGTCGATCCCCTTCTCCTTCGCGACCTGATCGAGGATGCTGCCGAGGCTCGTCTCCGAGGTCGGCATCGCTGCCATCGTTGCCATGACGTCCCTGTCTCCTGATCTTTCTTCTCTCTACTTGCGCTTCTCGGAGCCGCGCTCGCTCCGCTTTGAGCCCGACCGCGGAGCCGCCTCCGCGAGCTGCTTCTTCTGCCCCGACTCCTTAGCCGGCTCCTTGCCCTGCCGCTGCCCCTTCTTGGGCTGCGCCGTGAGCTCGAAGACGAGGCGCGCCTCCACGACATCCGCGAACGGGACCGCGATCCGCTTGCCGTCGACCAGCACCGCGACCTGCCCCTCCGGAGCCTCGAGGAGCTCGCCCCGGAGCAACCGCTGACCGTCCGGCGCGGGGCGCGCCAGCTTCACCTTCGCTGTCCTGCCGAGGAAACGAGCGAACTCGGCCGCTGTACGCAGCCGCCGGTCGAGGCCAGGCGAGCTGACCTCGAGGTTGTAATGGTTGGGTATGAGATCCTCGACGTCGAGGACCGACGAGACGTCGCGCGACACGTCCGCGCAGTCCTCGAGCGTGACCCCGCCGCCCGCGTCGTCCGCCCCCTCGCGCTCGATCGTGAACCGCAGCGTCCAGCCCGCCCGCTCCGTGATCCACTCCAGATCGACGAGCGTGATCCCATGCGAGGCCAGCACCGGCGCGACGGCGTCGCGAACGCGCCCGAGATCGAACACGGCTCTGGTCGAAGGCTCCATGGGTTGCTGCATGTGAGAGACGTCACTTTCGGCGGATCCAGGTCCTCCCAGCGCGATCGGCCCCGAGCGAGGGTGCCCGGTGCCTCTGCGCCAAAAAAAAAGAGCCGATTCCCCGAACTGGGAACCCGGCTCGCGGATCCGCCTAGTTGTCGGCGGACAACCTAGTCGAGTGCGGGCCCTCATGCAAGGGGGGATACGGGCAAACCGCCCCTGCACGGCCGGAGATCTCCCGCCGGTTCCTCCTCGCGTCCTCGCGTCCTCGCGTCCTCGCGTCCTCGCGACGGCCAGCAGCGCGTCAGCGCTGGAGCGCTCCCCGCCGCGCGGCAGTCACGCGACGCGCCCGCCGGGTCCGTCAGCGTTATGCCAGATTCGGCAGCGCGACGATATCGACGTGCAGGACCTCCTCGAACGCCGCGATTTCCTTCAGACAGGCCTCGCTCGGCCGGCCGGAGACGCGCATCTTCGTGCAGGTCGCAGTGGCCCCCTCGAAGACGGTGTTTGAAATCTCCTCGATGTTGATCCCGTGGCGTTTCATGACGCTGAGGGTGTTCGCGAGGACGCCGACCTTGTCCATCATTCGGACGACGACCGCGTAGCGGGCGGGCGACGTGGCGCAGATATTGACCACGTTGGGCAGCTCCTCCTCCGTCATGAAGGCACGGATGATCCGGGCCGTCTCGAGGGCGACCGCGCGCTGGGCCTGCTCCGTCTGCGCGCCGACGTGCGGGGTGCCGTAGACGAGCCCTCGCCCGAGGAGATGCGACTCGAACGGCGCCGAGCTCTTGTCAGGCTCGGTGGCGAACACGTCAAGGCCGACCCGCAGCCCCTTGCGCGGGATGAGCTCCTCGAGCGCGGCGTAGTCCATCACCTCGGGGCGCGCGGCGTTCACGACGATGGCGCCGTCGGGAAGCGCCTCGAGGACGCTCCGGCTGACGATACCGCGCGTCTGCGGGGTGGCCGTCAGGTGGACGGTGAAGATGTCAGAGCGGGCAGCCAGATCCTCCAAGGTCCGCGCATAGCTGACGTCCAGCTTGGCGGCGCGGCCCGGCGTCAACGAGCGCGACCAGGCGTGCGGCTCGAGCCCGAACGCGCGGGCGCGCAGGAGCACCTCACGGCCGATCGCGCCGAGCCCCGCGATCCCGATCCGCCGACCGAACAGGCCACGGGCCACCGAGTACTTCGCCTTCTCCCAGCGGCCGGCCCGGAGCTCCGACGTCGCATCGACCAGGCGGCGGTCCAGCGCGAGGATGAACGCCATCGTCAGCTCTGCCACCGCGGTCGCGTTCTTGCCGGGACAGTTCGCCACGTAGACGCCGCGCGCGCTCGCGGCCGCGACGTCGATCGTCCCCACGCCGACCCCTGCCCTCACGATCAGGTTGAGCTGTCGCCCGGACGCGATCGCCTTCGCCGTGACCTCCGTGGAACGAACGACGAGAATGCCGATCCCCTCGAGGGCCGCCGGCAGCGTGTCTCTGGTGAGCTCCGGCCGGGACTCGATCTCAATCCCGAGCACCTTGAGCTCTTCCAGAGCCGAGAGGTCCATTTTGTCGGCTACTAGCAGGCGCATGCGGACGGGAACCGTAACAGAAAAGCTCTCGCTGACGATGGGCGTTCTACGCCTCGTCTGCGTCGTCTGCGTCAGTTGCACCAGCTCATGCGCCAGCGATCATCAGGTTTCTCCCTGGGGTGCAGCGGGCAGACCGACGCTCGGCGCGTTCGTCGCGCCCCCGGACCTCGACGCTCGGCTGCACGCCATCGACGTGGAGGCCGCCGAGCTCGGGCTGAAGCTCGAGGTCGAGCTCCGCGGCGCGCTACGGCGCGGCGGCGAGGTGGTGGTGCGCGGCTACAGCGGGACCGATGCGCTCGGGCGCCGCGCCTCGGCGGTCCGCGTGGCGACGCCGCACGGCGTGGTCATCGCCGCGGGGCCCCTCGACAGCGGGCGCGTGGACCGCAGACAGGCGACCCAGCTGATACCGTCGCTCCTCCCCGGCCACGAGCCGGAGGCGACGGAGCAGCTCGGGGTGTTCCGCTCCGGGACCGATCTCAACCAAGACGGCGCTCCGGACGTCGTGCTCAGAAACGAGGAAGGCGAGCTGGAGATCTGGGCCGTGCAGCCGCTCGGCGCGGCCCGGTACGCCGTCGAGCTCGCGGCGCCGCCGCGGTTCGCGCTCGACGTCGACCAGGATGGCACCCTGGAGCTCGCCGGCCGGATCCCGCTGGACGAGGGGGATCCCATCGCGCCGGATCTCCTCGACGTCGCGGGGTTCGAGGGAGATCGCTACACGCACCGCGGCAGCGTCGCTCGGGCGTTCCATGCAACGCGCGCGGAAGGCCCCGGCGCGGAGACGGCCGGCCAGGGCAAGCGGCAGGAGCCGCCGAAGGACGACGCCGCGCGCCTGCGGGGAGCGCTCGAGCGGGCCTGGCACGCGGTGCTCGCGGGCAGGCCGGCGGCCGACACGCTCGCGACGCTCGACCGAGAGCCGGTGACGCCAGCGCTCCGGGGCGCGTTCTCGGCGCACCGCGCGCGCGTCGCAGCGGCCGCGAGCGGTCCACCGGCGCCGCCCGGCGCCGGCGGCGTCCCTACTCGTCCGCAGGGAGCATCGGAAACGCCTGCTCGAAGGTGACGAGGATGTCGCCGGGGAGCGCGTCAGGCTCCTTGTAGCCGCGCGTCAGCGGCACCCCCCAGTCGGCGCGCATGACGACGCGGCTGAGCTGCGGGAAGAGGGCACGTACCCCGAAGCCAGCCGACTGCTTGAGGCGCAGATCGTCGAAGCCGTCGAAGGCGTCGCCGGCGTCGAAGAAGGCCGCGCCCGCGACCTGGCACGACCAGATCTCGAGGGGCCGCGTGCGGAGCTCCAGGTTCGCAGAGAGCACGTCCTCGCCGATGAACGCCGCCGTCGGGTACCCGCGGAGCCGGGTGTCGCCGCCGAGGACCAGCTTCCTGTTCAGGTAGTTCCTGTATCGGTCGAACAGGCGCACGTCGAACACGAGCCGCCCGACGCCGAAGCTCGGCGTGTGAACCCGCGCGCGCGCCTCGATGGAGGCGTCGAAGATCTGCGAGCCGTCGAGCTCGGTGACGGTCTCGACCACGGCGCGCGCGAGGCCGTCGCCGAGCGCGACGGTGTACGCGGCCGCGGCGGAGATCCCGAGGAAGCTCCGGCTGGAGTTGAGCGCGGTCGTGACCGGATAGATCAGGATCGCGAGCTCGTGCCCCAGCCGGTAGTCCTCCTGCAACGCGAGCGTGTTGAAGTCGAGGACGCGCAAGAAGCGGGTCGAGTACGTCGCGTACTTGAACGTCGGCGCGACGCGGGTGTCGCTCACCGGCATCACGCGCTCCTCGAACTCGGCGATCGCGGCAGGGGGGAGGCCCCCGGGCGCGTCGAGGCGATAGACCTTGCGGCTCGCCTCGATGCCCACCGAGACGTCGTGCTTCACGGCCGAGGACCTCGACGCGCCGCCGCCGAAGCTGCGCGTGACGGCGTAGCCGCCCACCAGGAGATCGCTCCGGTAGCGGTACGGGACGCGATCGTCCTTCGGCGTCGCCTCCGCGTCGAAGGTGGCGAGCTTCGTGCCGACGAAGCGGCGGGTCACCTCGTCGCGCCAGGAGATCTCGAGGTCCCAGGCCCACTCCGCCTGCGTCGCGTAGAGCGGCTGGCCGTAGATGAACTCGCCGCTCGTCCCCTCGAACTCGCCGGTCTCCCGGTCGATGATCGCGTTCGCCTGGGTCCGCAGCCGCACGTGGCTGCCCCCGATGCGCGGCATCGCGTAGGTGACGCCGAACGAGAGCGCGCCGGGATCGAGCGCGAGCTGCGCCGCGACGGAGTGGTGGACGCCGAGCAGGTTCTGCTCGCTGGGCTGCAGGAACAGGTATTCGAGCTGCCCGCCGGCGATGCGGTAGTCCGAGTTGAGGCGCAGGCTCCAGACGTCCTTGGTGACGACGGCGACCCGCACCCGATCCGGAGCGCCGCCTCGCACGGCGAAGACGAGGACGAGCGACAGCTGGCTCAGGTCGCGCAGGTTGCGCGCCGACTCGTCGGCGAGCGCCTGCTCGTAAGGGCGCCCGGCCGCGAGCAGCACCTCGCGCCGGATGACGTACGGGCGCGACAGGGCGTGGAACCAGTTCAGGAAGGCCGGCGCAGGATCGCGGTCCTCGATCACCTCGAGCGGGACCACGTCGATTCCCTCGACGATCTTGCCCTCGGGGGCAGGATCGAGCGTCGCGCCGAGGCGCGACAGGACACGCTCGATGGTGGCGCTCTCGTAGCTCGAATAGCCCTCGCGCCGAGCCGGCGCGGCGGGCGCCGCCGGCCCCCCCTGCTTCCCGGCGGCCGCTGCCGTCCCGCCCTGCTGGGCTTGCGCCTCGATCGCGAGGAGCGCCCCGAGGGCCGGGAGCGCGAAGCGCACCAGGACGATCGATGCGCTACGCACGAGCCTCTCGCCTCAGAAGGACTCGTTGGCAGGGTACGTCGCCATGACGTTGATCTTGTACTTCACGTACTGGTGCGGGATCGTCCCCCAGTCGGGCGTCGGCATGGCCCGCTTCACGCAGCGGAGCAGCTCCTTCGTCTTCGCGCGGCTCACCGTCGTCGACTTGCCCACGTAGAGGTTGGTCCGCTTGCGCCGGAAGTCCATCTCGAGGACGAAGCTCACCGTGACGCCCGCCTTGCCGGAAGGGGCGCACTGGACGTTGTCGCGGATCGCGCGCGACAGGCCGTCCTCGAAGAAAGTGACGTGATCGCAGCGCTCGGGCGGGGTGGTGCCCGGGCCGGGGTTCTCGCACTTGATCGTGGTGAACGGCGAGAGCGTGACCCCCTCCGACAGCTCGGCGCCCGCGTCGGCGAGCGCGCCCGCGTCCCAGGCGTAGGTGCCTGCGTCAGCCGTCGCGGCGTCCGCGGAGGGGATCGACTCGGGCTTCGGGCGCCGCCACAGGTAGAGCGGCACCGCCACCACGATGAGGCCCGCGACGAGCGCGATGATGATCTGGAGCCGCACGGGGCGCTCGCTGCCACCGCGACCGAGGTAGCGGTACGGCGAGGGCTGAGACGGCGGACTGGAGGTGGACGGGAACGGAGGCCGGCTGTTCATCGGACGCGCTCAGGCTCAATCGATGAGCGTCCGCGCAGGGCGCCCAGGCTCGCCCTTCACCAGCGTCGCGCCGAGCTCGAGCGTCTCCGGGAGCATCCCCTGAACCTGCGCGACCACCTGCTCGACCACGTGACGGGCCTCGTCGATGCTCGGACCCACGATCGAGACCACGAACTTGAGCGGCCCCGTCCGGCCCGCGACGGCCGGCGTGAGGCTGAGCAGGAGCATCTCGGTCAGATCGATCACCCGCTGCGCCGCCTTCCGCAGGGCGAGCATCTCCAGGATGGTCGGGCGCTCGCTGACCTGGCGGTTCGGCCCGCGCAGCTCGTACCGCGCGACCTGCATCGGCACCTCGGCCCAGTCGGCGAACAGGCCGTCCTCGTCGATCGCCTTCATCAGGTGCTCGCGCACGAGCAGGCCGGTGAGGCCGTCGCGCTTCGCGAGGTACTGCTTCGCGCGCCGGTGCTGCGGCGAGTCCGGGCCGAACGTCACGAGCTTCATCCGGCACTCGCCGACCTGCACCTCACCGCCGTGCAGCAGCGAGACCTGCGACTTGCGCTCGTAGTTGAAGTCCGCGTAGCTGCCGTTCGTGCTGCCCTGGTCCTCGATGAACCACGACCCCGTCTGCCACTTCAGGATCGCGTGCGCCCCCGAGACGGTCGCCTCGGGCACGCACAGGCTCTGATCGCTGCGACGGCCGAGCGCGAGCTTCGTGTCGTGCAGCGGCAGCAGGGAGCCCACGATCTCGGGCGCGTTCGTCGCGTACGTCACGAGCAGCGACTGCGCCCCGGGGGTGAAGTTCAGCTTGAGCGCGCCGCCCGGCGGCGGGCCCGGATCGAGGCGCTCGCGCGGCAGCTGGATCGGGCTCGTCGTGAGCTGCGACGGGTTGAAGAAGCGCATGTGCCGCGCCTGCGGCCGCATCGACGGGTCCTCGTTGAGGCCGCGGAAGATCTGCCGCACCTCGTCGATCGACAGGCCCGCCGGCACGTCGAACATGATCTGCTGCTTCATCGTCTTGACCCGCGGCTTGTAGCCGGGCTCCGGGACGCGGCAGGTCCACATCTCCCAGAGGGTCAAGGCCATGGCGTACACGTCGTCCTCGGGGCTCGCGCCGCCGTTGCGCAGCCGCTCGGGAGACATGTAGTTCGGCGTGCCGCCGTCGGGCGGGGCGCCAGGGCGGCGCGCCGAGGCGCGCGCGCGCTCCTGGGCGAAGCCGAAGTCGAGGATCACCGCGCGGCCCTCGGAGACCATCACGTTGCCCGGCTTCAGATCGCCGTGCACGAGGCCCTGCGCGTGGATGGCCGCGAGCCCGTTGCAGACCTCGCTCGCGATCTTGCGGAACTCGTCCGCCGAGTAGCCGCCCTGGGCCTTGCGCTTGCGGATGTGCGTGTGGAGCGTCTGCCCGGGGATCTGCTCCATCACGAGGATGGGGCCCCACGGGCTCGGCGCGAGGTCGTGCACGCGACAGACGTTCGGGTGGCCCACCGAGCGCGCGAGGAGGAGCTCCTGGCGAAGCGCCTCGTCGTCGCCTGGCATGCGCGACTCTTCGCGGACAACCTTGAGAGCCACGGTCTGCTGCGTCGAGCGATCGAAGGCCAGGAAGACCTCGCCCATGCCGCCCTTACCGAGGCTCTGACGGATGTCGTAACGGTCATTGATGACCGTTCCGGCAGTGATGGGAGGAGGGGGTGTCTTGGTCACGGCCCGCGGTGGATAAAAGGAGCGCGAACCGGAGCGTGCCCGACACCGGCTGCGGCGCACAGCGTCGTCCATCTGAACGTCAAGCGCAACGGTCGTTCGGAGGGAGAGGCCAAACCCCGCGCGGCGGCGGCCGCCTCCCCGCTGATTTGGGCCGAGATCGCACCTACGAACGTCCCGGCCGCCGGGATCTCTTGACGATGACGGCTGATTTGTTTACGCGGCTCGGCCAACCCGGCGCGACCGCCGCGCGCGGGCCGGCGCTGACGTGAACTGCGCCGGGCCAGCGAGCCGTTGAAGCCACCTCCCATCTACCGGACGGGCGAGAAGAGTGGCTCCTCCGCGACGGCCTGGGAACGGCCCAGCGGACCGATGTTCGTCCGGGACGATGCAGACGGTGCAGAGGACGCGAAGGAAATCGTCCGACTGACGCCGTCCGAGGGCGTGAACGGGAGCGGCGACGGCGGTCGCGTGCGCGCCGACAGCTCCCCGGCTCCGCTCATGGGCCTCTCGATCGCAGGCACGTCGCTCTCCCTCTCTCTTCACCGACGACGCGAACCGCATCTGGATCGGCGGCCTCGCGCGGAACGCGGCTTCCTGCTCATGGTCGCGGTCCGCCGCAGGTCGACACCCTTCCAGCCGCGCGCCGCGCAGCGCTCCGCGACGGAGCGATCCGCCCGCGAACCGCGCACCGAGGCGATGCGCAGGCCGTGCAAACGTCCCGCTCCTGCGCGCGATCCGTCCTACGTTCTTCACCCCGCAGCGACGCGCCGGGGTCACCGACGTTCAGCCTCGCGCGGCCCGCCACGCCTCAACGACCGCACGGACGGCAGCGCACCACGCTCCACGCATTCCCTGCTTGTATCGTGGCACTGCAGATTGACACCTCAGAGTCGCCTCAGTCACACTGCTCCCGAGGCGGCTGCTGTGTGTCCAATCTTCACCTCCTCCCGCTGCCCGAGGAGAGGCGCGACATGCCTGATAGCCGACAGCGAGAGGTAACCGGCAGCTCGAAGGTCTCGAGGGCTGCCGCGACAGACCCGCTGCTGGGGCGTGTCATCAACGGCCGCTTCACGATCGTCAGCGTCATCGCCCGCGGCGGCATGGGGAAGGTGTACAGGGCCGAGCAGGCGCCGCTCGGCCGCATCTGCGCGCTCAAGGTGCTGAGCCCCAAGTACGAGGGCGACCACGATCCCGAGTTCCACAGGCGCTTCTTCCTCGAAGCGTCGATCGCGGCGAAGCTCACGCACCCGAACACGGTCACCGTGTTCGACTACGGCCAGAGCGACGACGATATCTACTACATCGCGATGGAGTACATCGAGGGGAAGACCCTGCACCGCGTGCTCCGCGAGGAAGGGCCGTTCTCCGAGGCGCGCGCGGCCCACATCGCGCGCCAGATCTGCCGGTCGCTCCGCGAGGCGCACGGGCTCGGGGTCGTGCACCGCGACCTCAAGCCGGGCAACGTGCTGCTCGTCGATCACGAGGACGAGCACGACCACGTGAAGGTGCTCGATTTCGGGCTCGTGAAGGACACCCAGAGCGGCGAGGACCTGACCCAGCAAGGCCTGTTCATGGGCTCGCCCAAGTACATGGCGCCCGAGCAGATCACCGGCAGCGATGTCTCTGCGCGCACCGATATCTACGCGCTCGGCGTGATGATGTACGAGATGCTGTCGGGCCAGGTGCCCTTCGACAAGGGCGCGGGCGTCGGGACGCTCATGTCGCACGTCCACGACCAGATCCCGCCGATGCAAGCCCACAACCCGCAGCTCTCCATCTCGCAGACGATGGAGGGGATCGTCTATCGCTGCCTGGAGAAGGACCCGGCGCACCGCTTCTCGTCGATGAACGAGCTCGTCAACGCGCTCAAGTTCACCGCAGGCGGCATCTCCACGCGAGACACGGGCGAGAACCCGCCCATGCGGTCCGACACGATGGGCTACCGCGCGTCGCTGCCCTCGTATCCGTCGGCCACGCCGTACCCGTCGGCGCCTTCGTATCCGTCGGCCACGCCGTACCCGTCGGCGCCTTCGTACCCATCGGCGCCTTCGTACCCGTCGGCGCCTTCGTATCCATCGGCCACGCCGTACCCATCGGCGCCTTCGCGTCCGTCGGCCACGCCGCACCCATCGGCCGCTCCGCTCTCGACGACGAGCGATTTTCCGGGCCTCTCCACGCCGTACTCGTCGCCCCCCACGAGCTCACCCGCCACCTATACAGGCCCCCTCGCCACGGACAGCGCCCTCAAGCCGCCTGCGGCGCCCGTCTTCGTCCCCCCGTCGATCACCGACGCGATGGGGTCGCGCCCAGCGCCGCCCGCGGAGGTGCTCTCCGCCATCCAGACCGGCGCGAGCCCAGGTCGAAAGGTCATCCCCTGGGCGCTCACCGCGGTCCTCGCGGTCGGGGTCGGCGTCGCCGCCGCCCTGCTGGCGCGCGTGCCGGTCGCCCACACGAGCGCGGCGGCGCGCGAGCAGGGCGCGGTGAGCCCTCCTCCGCCCGCAGCGACAGCCCCGGCAGCGCCGGCGCCCGCGGCGCGCGGGCTGCACATCGAGAGCTCGCCGCCCGGCGCGGCCGTCAGGGAAGGCAACAAGGAGCTCTGCGCCGAGACGCCGTGCGAGATCGTCTGGCGAGGGGCCGCGGCCGCGCTCGCGCTGGAGCACGAGCTCGTGTTCGAGAAGCCGGGCTACAAGCCCGCCACGGTGCACGTCTCCGGCGCCGAGGAGAAGGTGCGCGCGAAGCTCGACCCGGCCGCGATCCCGGCGCCGGCGACCCCGAGCAAGCCCAGGGCGAACATCCAGAAGCCCGAGCCGTACAAGAGCAACCCCTACTGACGAGGGCGCGGACGCGCCCCGGCCGCTCTTCTGGTAGAGTCGCCGCGCTTTCGCGGCTAAGGCCTCTTACCATGGCCGCAGTGGCTTCGCGTTCGCGCGAGGAGCTCACCGGACGCTCCTCACGTGGACCCGTCGATGAAGTGTTCGGTGTGATGTGGGGAGCAGCGCCGTCAGCGCTCCCGAGCTCTCGCCGGGATCGCCGTCGCTCCCCGGCCCCGCTGAGGACAGGGCGAACTCATGTCGTCTTCCGATTCCTGCTCGCACCGCCGCCGCGACGATGTCCCGGCGCTCGACCCGACCGACGACGCCCACGCAGCGCGGCCGCGCCGCGCGACGGCGCTCCAGCGGAAGCTCCTCGCCTGCGCCGTCGCCTTCGGCGCGATGACCGCCGCGCGCGGCGCGCTCGCCGACGCCCGCACCGAGGCGCGCCTCCACTTCCGGGCAGGCATGGATCTCATCGCCCAGAAGCAGTTCGACGAGGGCATCCGGCAGCTCCAGAAGGCCAACGAGATCCTCCCGCACCCGAACGTCACCTTCAACATCGCGCGCGCGCACGCCGAGGCCGGCCACATCGAGCAGGCGCTCGCCGCCTACCGCGAGTACATCGCGAGCGACCCCGCGGACCGTGAGCAGGTGACGCGGATCGTGGAGCAGCTGGAGCAGCGCCTCGCCGCGCAGCGCGCCGCGGCGATCCCCGAGCCGAAGCAGCCGCCGGCGCCCGCGCCGCAGCAGCCGGCGCCGCAGCAGCCCACCCCAGGCGAGGCGCCCGCCCCGCCGCCCCCCGCCGGGGAGCCCGCCGCGCAGGGCGCCCCCGCGACGGCCGCGACGAAGGCGCCGGGGCCGGGCTCGAAGGCCGCCCCCGGCGACGCCGCGAGGATCGTCGGCGCGGCCCGGACCGAGGACGTCTACCAGGAGACGGTCGTCACCGCCTCGCGCGGCGCCCAGAGCCCGCTCGACTCCCCGAACTCGACGACCATCGTGACCCGGCAGGACATCCGGCTCTCCGGGATCACGCGCATCCCCGAGCTGCTCCGGCGCGTCGCCGGCATGGACGTCATGCAAATCACGGGCGGCGACGAGAACGTGTCGATGCGCGGCTTCAACAGCCGCCTCGCCAACAAGATCCTCGTCCTCGTGAACGGGCGCACGGTCAAGAACGACGTGCTCGGCTCGACCTTCTGGGAGGCGCTCTCGATCGACGTGGATCAGATCGAGCGCATCGAGGTGGTGCGCGGCCCGGGCTCCGCGCTCTACGGCGCCGACGCCTTCGCCGGCATCGTCAACATCATCACGATCGAGCCCGGCGTCGGGAAGAGCGGCTTCCGCGCGGGCTACGGGGATCACCGGCAGGGCTACGCCTCGGTGTGGGCCTCCGCGCGCGAGGGCGATTTCGCGTACCGGCTCTCCGCGGGCTACACCCGCTACCCCCGGTGGTCGCGCGAGGTCGCGGACGACCGCATCGACCTCGAGACGAGCGGCCAGAGCCAGGATCTCGGCGCGCAGAACGTCCGCATCGACCTCCGGACCTCGCAGCGGCTCGGGCCGCAGCGCGAGCTCACGGTGGGCGCCGGCTACGCCCGGAGCGAGCTCGACGTCTACGGCATCGGCCCCTTCAACGACTACAACCTGGAGGTCGCCAACGCCGACGTCGCGGTCGCGTACCGCAGCGAGAACGTCAACGCGCGGACGTACTACTCGAACCTCGACGGGTACTCGCTGCTCAACGCCGCCTACCTCGGGCACACCCTGTTCGCAGGGCGGCCGCAGCAGCACGTCGTGAACGCCGAGCTCGAGTTCGTGAAGACGCTCCGCGCGCCCAGCCCCGTCGTGCACGACTTCCACATCGGCCTCGGCTACCGGCTCAAGGCGACCTCGTGGAGCTACCTCGAGGACGACATGCCGCTCGAGCACCAGGGCTCGGTGTTCCTCCAGGACTCGATGAAGCTCGGCGAGCGCGTCACGCTGGTCGCGTCCGGGAGGCTCGACTACGTGCCCTACCTGGAGCGGCTCATCCCGTCGCCGCGCGGCTCCGTCATCGTCAAGCCGACCGAGCGCCAGGCGATCCGCCTCTCCGGCTCGACGGCGTTCCGCTCGCCCACGTCGCTCGAGGCCTACGTCGACCTGCCGATCCAGCTCGCGTTGCCCGGCCTCGAGCTCCTCTCGACCTCGAGGACGCCGGACAGCTCCGAGCGCCCCATCGACCCCGAGCAGATCATCACCGCCGAGGCGAGCTACCTGAACCAGCAGAGCGATTACTTCGAGTTCGAGGTCACCGCGTATTACAACCGCGTGAGCGATCTCATCGTGCTCGCCGAGCCGCAGCGCACGACCCTCTCGCAGCGCGCCCACGGGTCCGGGGGGCTGAACCCGGAGACGGGGAGATACACCTCCGGCTTCGGCGGCTTCGAGAACCAGAGCGACGTCTACCACGTCTTCGGCGGCGAGCTCGGCGGCCGCGTCTACCCCACCGAGGGGCTCGACATCTTCGCCAACTACGCGCTCAACCGCTCGGTGCACCGGCGCCCTGACGGGCGCGACGCGCTCGAGGACGCGCGCACCAGCCGGCACAAGGTGAACGCAGGGGTCCAGGTCCGCACGCCGATCGGCGTCGACGGTGAGCTCACGTTCCACTACCAGTCCTCGCAGGTGTGGGCCGAGCAGGTCCCGACGGGGACGGTCATCGCCACGAAGCAGTACGAGCTGCCCGCGTACACGCTGCTCAACGCGCGCGTCGGCTACCGCTTCCTGGACCGCGCCGAGATCTCCGCGACCGTGTTCAACGCGCTCGACGGGCTCGGCGACAACGCGCTGCAGATGCACCCGTTCGGCAACCGCATCGGCCGGCGCTTCATGGGATTCTTCAGCTACTCGCTCTAGGCAAGGCCATGCTCCGACCCAGCCCCCGCACCGGTCTCCTCCTGCTCGGCGCACTCCTCGCGGCCCTCCCGGGCTGCGACGACGTGGAGGTCTTCGTCCCGCTGCCGGACCAGAGCGGCCCCGCCGGGGTGCTCGACGGCACGGTGACGTACGCCGGACCCCGGCCCTGCACGAAGGATGGCCACGTCGTCGGCGCCGCGGTCGTGCTCGGCTTCGACACGCGCCTGCTGCCGCCGCCCGAGGGGCTCGGCACCTCGGCCGCGAGCATCGACGTGATCCCCGGCGACGAGCTCTTCGGAGGCCTGGGCGCCGCGCTCGATCGCTCCGAGGACGGCGCGCTCCACTGCCCCGAGCCGGACGAGCCGCCCGTCACCGTGAGCGTCCCCTGGAGGCTTTCGCCCCTGGTCGCTGGCACCTACCAGATCCGCGGTTTTTACGACCACGACGGCAATTTTGACCCCACCTTCAGCATCGCCAACCTGCCGACCCGGGGCGACGTGGCCGGCGGCGCGATCGAGAACGCGACCGAGGTGCTCGAGGGCGCCGCCCCGCGGTACCGCGCGATCACGATCGCCGCCCCCATCCCCGAGACGGGCACGCGCGTCAGCGGCATCGCCGTCACCCTCGGCCTCCCGCTCCCGCTGGAGCGGCCGCTCTTCCACGTCGCCGAGGTGCTCGCGCCGGCGTCCGGCGTCACGCAGAGCCCGAGCGAGGTGGTCATGGCCTCCGACTTCCAGCTGGAGACGTTCAGCCCGGCCGATCCCGCCGGCACCGAGGCGTCGCTGCTGCGCCTGCGGCTCGCCGCGGGGGTGCCGGACAGCGAGGTCGCGCGCGCGGCGAAGCCCCCGCTCTCGCTGCCGGTGGGCGGCGAGCCCGCGCCGACCCTCACCTACGCGCGGCAGGACGTGAACGGCGACGGGGCGATCGACAGCGACGATCATGTCCCCGACTCGGCCCTGATCCCGGCGCTCTTCCCGATCTCGGTGTTCGCGAAGCAGGACGACAAGGAGCCGCTGACCAGCCAGGCCGCGCCCGCGGTGCTCCTCCAGGGGCTCACGATCTACGACGATCTCGTGACCACGGCCACGCTCGGCCCGGAGCCGCTGAACGAGCCGCGAGACAGCGCGCTCATCGGCGTCCGGCCCGCCGCGCTGTGCATGCACCCGACCGAGCCGGAGCGGGGGGGCGTGCTCGTGCTCAGCCACAAGACCGACAAGGAAGGCAACGACATCATCGCGGAGCGGGACGTGGCCCAGGTCGAGGCGGCGCTGAGCCGGCAGTTCGGGCGCACGATCGAGGTGGCGTTCGGCTGCCTGCCCGAGGGGAGCTACGCGCTCAACCTCATCTACGGCACCGGTCAGGCCTGGACCGTGCCCAACGAGGCCGGCGTGTGCGCGCCGTCGGAGGCCGAGACGGCCGACGTCTGCGGCGCGCGGCCGCGCCTCGCGTCGCAGAGCGTCGTGCTGCGCATCGGCCCGCCGGACGACAGCGCGTACTGCGCCGAGCACCCGACGCCGGCGGCCTGCGCGCAGTAAACGCCGCAACGCCGCAGCGCCGCGGCGGCGTCGGGTCGCGCGCGGCGCGAAGGCCGCCGCGATCCGGGCCCGGGCGCGGTGAAAGCGCCGGTTTCCTGCTGGAGGCGGCGGTTGCCTCGCGCGCGCGAACCGATGGTAGGGTCTCGGCATGCGCTGCACTTGCTTTCCCTCGTTTGCTCTTCTGGGGGCGCTCGGCGGCGCCGCGGCGGGCGCGCTCGTTCCATCCGACGCGTCCGGCGGCTGGCCCCCGCCCGAGTTGGCCAGCGCAGCGGACATGGCCGAGCCCGAGCACTGGCCGAACGACCCGGACTACGGCACGTCGGTCACGCAGAGCGGGCAGTGGGGCTTCTACTCGTTCATCCCGGCCCCGAGCGGGTACGTCCGGCCGGAGGAGTCCGCCGCCGGCATGGCGATCGATCTCGCCTGGCGCTTCACCCAGGGGGACCCGCGCGTCAGGATCGCCGTCGCCGACTCCGGGATCTTCTGGGGAGAGGGGGATCTCCTGGAGAAGGTGTGGCTCAACCAGGGCGAGCTCGCGGCCCACAAGCCGCGGCGCGCGGACGGCGCGGCGTGCGGCGGCGACGGCGCGCTCGCGGGCTTCGACTGCAACGGCGATGGGGTCCTCTCCGTCGCGGACTACAGGGACACGCCGGAGCTCACGCCCGCGGCGTCGGAGGGGCGGCCGCAGGGCGATCGGAACGGGAACGGCCAGCTCGACGCCGGCGACCTCATCCTCAACTTCTCGGACGGGATCGACGAAGATCAGAACGGCTACGCCGACGACATCGCGGGCTGGGACTTCTTCAAGAACGACAACGATCCGTTCGACGACGCCCGCGACGGCCACGGCACCGAGGGCGCGAAGACGTCGGCCGCGCAGACGAACAACCAGCTGGGCGGGGCGGGCGTGTGCCCGCGGTGCAGGTTCATCCCGCTGCGCGTCGGCGAGAGCCACGTCGCCGACGCGCAGGACCTCGCGAAGGCGCTCCTCTATGCGGCCGACAGCCGGGCCAACGTCGTGCAGTGCCCGGTGACCGCGGTCGACAACACCGGCTTCGTCCAGGCGGCGCTCGACTACGCCCACGCCCAGGGGACGCTCGTCGTCGCGTCGATGGGCAACGAGGGCTCGCGCCACCACAGCGTGCCCGCGACGAGCAACCACGCGCTGCCCGTGAGCGCCGTCCGCTACGACGGCCAGAGCGTCGCGACGTCGACCACGTTCGTCGACGCGTCCCCGTGCTCGAGCTTCGGCGGCAACAACGTGCTCGCCGTGTCGAGCCCCGGCTGCGCCAGCGACGCGACCGCCGAGCTCGCCGGCGTCGCGGGGCTGCTCTACTCCGTCGCCCTCGACCGCGGCGTGTCCCTGTCCCCGGGGGAGGTGCAGGGCCTGCTCGTCGCGACCGCCGACGACATCGCCGTGCCGGAGTCGCAGGAGCCCGGGTCGCTGTACCGCTTCTCGCAGGCGGGGTTCGATCAGCGGTTCGGCCACGGCCGCGTCAACGCGAACCGCGCCGTCGAGGCGCTCCAGGAGGGGCGCGTGCCGCCCGCCGTCGACATCACGTCGCCGCGGTGGTTCGAGGTCGTTTACAAGGATCAGGTCCAGGGCCCGGTGCCGATCGAGGGCACCATCTCGGCGAAGCGGGCGATGGCCTACGACTACTGGGTCGAGTGGGCGGCAGGCGCGCAGCCGCTCGCGGCGGACTTCAAGGTGATCCACAAGGAGACGAACGTCGCGCCGACGGTCGTCACCGGCGCCGAGGGCCCGATCGCCTCCCTCGACGTGCGCACGATCGACACGTCCCACCTCCGCGACCCCGACAGCCCCCACGGCGAGGACGATCGCGCGATCACGGTGCGCGTCCGCGCGAGGGCCCACTACGCCACCGGCGACGTGGAGAGCGAGGCGCGGCGCACGATCCACGTCGACAGCGATCCGACGCTGGTCCAGGGCTTCCCCGTCCGCGTCGGCGACAGCGGCGAGGGCAGCCCGAAGATGGCCGACATCGACGGCGACGGCGTCCGCGAGCTCGTCTACCCGACGGCCGGCGGCGCGCTGCACGTGCTGAAGGTGACGCCCAAGGGGCCGCAGCCGCTGCCGGGGTTCCCGTTCATGACCGGCGCCACCGACGGCCTGCTCGATGAGCCGGCGTCCCCGGCCACGCCCGTTTACCTCGGCGCCCCCGCGTACAGCAAGGTGAACAGTGAGCTCGGTCGCGAGCCGATCCTGAGCGCGCCCGCCATCGCGGACCTCGACGGCGACGGCAGGCAGGAGATCGCGATCTCCACCTGGCCGGGCACGATCTACGTCATCGGCGCGGACGGCAGCGACCGGTACGGGTGGCCGAAACGCCTGCCCGAGATCCCCTCTTGCCCCCTCGATCCCGGGGCTCCGGCGAGCGCGCCGTGCATGTCGGCGGCCGCGCGGATCGCGCGCGGGGCCTTCGCCTCGCCGGTCCTCGCGGATCTCGACGGCGACGGGCGGCTCGACGTGATCCAGGCGGCGTTCGACGGCACGGTCCACGCGTTCGACAGGGATGGCAACGCGCTGCGCGGCTTTCCCGTCGAGGTGCACTACGCGGGTCCGCTCGCCGAGGAGCCGGCGCGGAGCCGCCTCCTCGCGACGCCCGCCGTGGCCGACTTCAACGGCGACGCGCTGCCGGATCTGCTGGTCGCGTCGAGCGAGCGGCTCGGCGAGGACGGCGAGGCCGGGGCGGTCTACGTGATCGATGGGCGAGGCACGACCGCGCCCTCCGGGCCCGTGCTCGCAGGGTGGCCCATCACGGTGCCGTCGCTCTCGTTCGACCCGCTCGCCGCGGAGGGGATCACGGCCTCGGGCGTCGTCGGGCGGTTCGACGGCGCGCTGGCGGGCGTCGTCCAGGGCAACGGCGCGCCGCCGCTCGTCCTCCCGGCCTCACCCGGCGAGCAGCGCGAGCTCCTGGCGACGCCGGCGGGCGCGCTGCCGCGGGCGAGCGGCGGCTCGCCGGCCGGGCTCGACCCGACGTTCGGCCCCCTCTCGCCCGCCGCCGGCGCCCGGACGATGCTCCCGCTGCTGTCGCAACCTGCGCTCGGCGACATCGATCAGGACGGCACCCCCGACGTCATCGCCGCGGGCGCCTCGAAGGCGGCCGCGCTCGCCCTCGCGGGCACGCAGGGGGCGACGCAGCCGGGGCCTCACCTGCTCGCCGTCTGGAGCGGCAGGTCGGGCGCGATGCTGCCTCGCGCCCCGTTCGTGCTCGAGGACTACGCGATCTCGGGCAGCCAGGCGGTCGTCGATCTGAACGGCGACGGCTACCCCGAGGTGCTGAGCGGATCGAGCGGCTACTTCCTCCACGCCTTCGATGGGTGCGGCCGGGAGCCGCGCGGGTTCCCGAAGTTCACCGGCCAGTCGATCACCACGACGCCCGCCGTGGGCGACCTCGACGGCGACGGCACGCTCGAGATCGCGGTGGGCACCCACGACGGCTGGCTCTTCGCCTGGCACACCGAGGCGACGACGGGCGCGCTCATCGCCTGGGAGAGCCTCCACCACGACAACCAGAACACGGGCAACCTCGACACGCCGCTCAGGCAAGGGGTCGCGCGGACGGCGCCGCGGCCGCTCACGGTGGACCTGTGCGAAGGCCCGCAGCAGGCCCCGCTCATCCTCCAGCTGGGCGGAGGCTGCGCGTGCGAGGCCGCGGGCGCCGGGCCGCGGCGCGCGTCCGGCGCTCGCGGCGCGGGCGCGGCGCTGGGCGCGGCGCTGGTCGGGGTGATGGCGCTGTGGCGGAGGCGGCGGAGGGCGTAGGCCGTGAGGGAGCCGCGCACCACCGCGCGGATCCGCGTCGACGAGGGCGGCGCGGTCCGCCGGATCGAGGCCGCTCCACACGCGCGCCTCGCCCCCTTCGCCGAGCCGCCGCGCCGCCTCGGCCCTGCAGAGCCGGAATGCCAGGCCGCGGCTCAGCGGCGCGCCGAGTACCTCGCCCGGGAGGGGAGGAGCACAGGCGCTGCCGCGGCGCGTGAGGTTCGAGCCCCGGAACCTCCCCGCGCCGCCGCTGTCATTCCGCAGGCACGACGGACAGCCGGCCAGCGCGGCCGAGCGCCCGCCTGAAGGACGCGGATCCGCGCGTCCTCCGCGCGGATCCAGGGGACGTGAGCGCGCCGCTCCGCGCGGCGCACAAGGGAGATCTATGCCCAGCGCGAACACGACGGACGCCGGGGATGGCGGCGCCGCCACCGATCCGAACCTCACCGCCGCGAGGCAGCCCGACGCGGCGAGCGGCGGCGAGGCCGAAGGCCCGGTGCGCTCCGTGGAGATCGTCATCTCCTGGGGCACGACCGTGCTCTTCGTCCAGCACCTGACGCCGCCGCGCGCGTTCGACGTCGGTGAGCGGCGCGACGACGGTCGCCCGTGCGACTGCTTCCTCCCCGAGCGCGCGCTCGGCGCGCGCCGCGCGCCGCTCCTCGAGGTCGACAGCGCCGGGCGCGTCGGCTTCGTCCTGCTGGGCGCCGCGACGGGGACGCTCGCGCTCACCCCCGGCGGCGCGCCGCTGTCCGCGGCCGCGGCGCGGGAGCTGCACGCCGGCGCGGAGCGCGCGTCGATCCCCGGGGCCACGCTCGTGCCCCTGCCCGCGCAAGGGCGCGTGGACGTCGAGATCGCGGGCGTGCGGATCCAGATCCGCGCCGATGCCGCCGCGGGCGAGCGCGTGGGCCGCTCGCTCGTGAGCCGGAAGAGCCTCGCCCTCCATGCCGTCTCGGCGGCCCTGCACCTCGGGCTCCTCGGCGCCCTCGCTCGCTGGGCGCCGCCCCTCGTCGACCCGTCCACGGGCATGAGCGCGGATCGGATCGCGCTCGTGCAGCAGTACCTCGCGTCCGCCGACGAGCGCGAGCTGCGCGCGGCGATCGAGCGCGAGGGCGAGCCCGCCGCCGACGCGAAGGAGGGCGGCGCAGGGACGCGAGCCAAGGGCGAGGAAGGGTCGATGGGCCACCCATCGTCCACGCCGCGCGCGGGGGCGACGGGGAACAGGTGGGGGGTCAAGGGCCCGAGCGACAGCCCCGATCCGCACGTGGCGCGACAGCAGGCGCTGCGCGACTCGGCCGAGTTCGGGATGATCGGGCTGCTCAACGCCGGGGGCGGCGGCGATCCGAGCGCCCCCACGGCGCCGTGGGGGCTCGACGGCGCCGCGTCGTCCGCAGGCGGCGCGGGCCTCCCCCTCGCCGGCCACGGGGGCCTCGCCGGCGAGAGCGCGGCGCCCGGGCTGGGGTCCATCGGGACGATCGGGCACGGCGCGGGCGCCGGGTCAGGCCAGGGGTTCGGGAGCGGCCACGGGCGCGCCGGCGCCTCCTCGCCGCCGGTCTCGGCGCGGAGCGCGGCCGCCTACGCTCCGGAGCCCGAGGTCGCCCTCGATCCGAACGGCCGCTTCGCCACCACGTACCGGCCCGGGGGCGGCCACCTGGCCGCGTTCGAGGCCGCCCTCGCGCGCGGCGTCGTGCCCGCGGCGGAGCGCGAGCTCGTCGGCGACGTCGCCGCCCGCTACGCCCCGGAGGTCCCGCTCGCCCCCGACAAGGCGCTCGGCCTGCGCGCCGACCTGGAGCGCGCCGCGCTCGGCCCGGGCGGCGGCGCCTTCCACCTGCGCCTCGCGCTCCGCTCCGCGGCGGCGGCGGCGGCGGCGCGGCCGCACCTCTCCGTGCACCTCGTCCTCGACACGAGCGGCTCGATGGCCGGCGCGCCGATCGACAGCGCCCGCCGCGCCGCGCAGGCGCTCGTCGATCGGCTCGCGCCGGCCGACGACTTCTCGCTCACCGCCTTCTCCAGCGACGCCGAGGTGGTGATCGAGGACGGCCCCGTCGGCCCGCGCCGCGCGGCGATCCGCCGCGCCATCGAAGGGCTCCGCGAGGGCGGCGGCACCAACATCGGCGCAGGGCTCTCGCTGGGCTACGCGCAGGCGAGCCGGCCGGGCATCCCCGAGGACGCCGTGCGCGTGGTGCTGCTCGTCTCCGACGGCCGGGCGACGAGCGGCCTCACCCACAGCGAGCGCCTGGCGTGGCTCGCCCTCGACGCCTTCCAGCGCGGCATCCAGACGAGCGCGCTCGGGCTCGGCGACGACTTCGACGGCCAGCTCATGAGCTCGATCGCGAGCGACGGCGCCGGCGGCTACTATTACCTGCGACACCCGGAGCAGATCGCGCCCGCGCTGTCGACCGAGCTCGACAAGCGCCTCGACCCGGTCGCGACCGCGGTGGAGGTGCGCGTGCGCCTGAAGGCGGGCGTCGAGCTGCTCCGCGTCTACGGTTCGCGCCGGCTGGACGGCGCCGAGGCCTCTCGCGTCCGCGCCCAGGAGATCGCGGCCGACGTCGCCGCCCAGTCGCGGGACCGGATCGCGGCCGACCGACGCGACGACGCCGAGGGCGGCATGCGCTTCTTCATGCCTGTCTTCGCCCGCGATGATCGGCACGCGCTGCTGCTCAAGCTGAGCGCCGGCCCCGGCGCGGGGAAGCGAAACGTCGCGACCGTCGAGCTCAAGTACAAAGATCGGCTCTCCAAGAGGAACGTGATCGAGGAGATCCCCATCGAGGTGCGTTATGCGGACAGCGACGCCGCCAGCGCGGCGTCCGTCGACGCGTCGATGACGCGCACGCTTCAGGGCTTCGCCGCGGGCGAGTCGCTCGCGGAGGCCGCTGCCCGCGTGGCGCGCGGCGATCGCGCCGGCGCCGCCGTGCTCCTCTCCGAGCGCGAGGGCATCCTGGACGAGGCCGCGACCCGGCTGAACGAACCGCTGTTCCTGGAGGATGCGGCGCGCCTGTCGCGCCTCCGCGCGCACATCGGCGCAGAGCAAGGCCTCGGCGATCCGCTCGTGCTCGCGATGTTGCTGGAGACGGCGGGGCGATCCCGCCTGCGCTGACGCGCAATCGCAGCGCGCGCACGGGCGGAGGCGTCGCCCAGGTGGTAGGCTGAGCGCGGCCATGACAGACAGAGTCTCATCGACCGGACGCGCTGCGCTGCGAGAGTCGCTGCTCCAGTTCTCCGCTTTCGCCGACGCGCTCGAGTCCCGATCCATGCGCGAGGCCATCGATGCCTGCATCACCGTCCTGGACGCTCCAGGGCCGCTCGACAAGCGCGACCTTGCCCCGTGGCTCAAGGTCGTCCACGAGCGCGCGGCCGATGTCTTTCGACGGGGTATCCGTCAGACCACGGGTGTGCTGCGCCAGCAGATGATGCACGGCCTGAAGCAGGCTGAAGAAGACGCGGTCTGGATGCAGCAGGCCATCGACGCGCTCAGTCGAGACCGCGCGAACTGACATGCTGAGCTGAAACAGCGCTTGTCGCCCCCGCGCAGACGACGGCTCGCCGCGACAGGCCGAAGCGAGCCCGCCGGAGGCGGGAACAGGCGGCCGCGCACAGCGTGACACGACGCGCGCCGTCCGTGCTACGAGAGGGGACATGTTCGCCTCGGCGTTTCCGCTGCTGCTCCTCGGCTTCTCTCTCGGGATGCGCCACGCCACCGACGCGGACCATGTGATCGCGGTGGCGACCGTCGTGAGCCGGGTCCGGAGCCTCGGGACGGCGCTGCTGATCGGCGCGATGTGGGGCGTCGGCCACACGCTCACGCTGATGGTGATCGGCGGTGGCATCCTGCTCTTCGGGCTCGTGGTGCCGCCGCATGTCGGCCTGGCCATGGAGCTCTCGGTCGCCCTGATGCTGATCGGCCTCGGGGTGTACCACCTGGCGCGGCTCTACCGGGCGGTCCGGCGGGGCGAGCCGCCGGCGCCCGACGTTGCTCCGGTCGAGCATGTTGCGCCTGTTGCGCCTGTTGCGCCTGTTGCGCAGATTGCTCACCACGACGGCCACCGGCACGACCTCGGCTGGGCGGACCGCGTGTTCGGCGGTTCGCGCGTCTATGCGAGCCTCCGGCCGCTGCTCATCGGCGTGGTCCACGGCCTCGCGGGCTCGGCCGCGGTGGCGCTCCTCGTGCTCACCACGGTGCGCGACCCGCGGTGGGGCATCGGCTACATCGCGCTGTTCGGCGTGGGCACGATCGCCGGGATGACGCTCATCACCGGGGTGCTCGCGCTGCCGTTCGCCTACGCGCGCGCTCGCACCAGCGGGATACACTACGCCTTCGGCGCCGTCGCCAGCCTCCTCAGCGTGGGGTTCGGCCTGTTCCTGGCCTACGACATCAGCTTCGGATCCGGGCTGTTCACCGCGAACCCGCGGTGGACGCCAGGCTGACGGCGCCCGGGTGGGCCGCGCTCGCCGAAGGAGCGACGCCCGGCGCTCACCGGCTCGCGGTCGACCAGGCGCGCTCGGCCTCGCGCGGCGACGCCGGCGCGAGGTGCGCGTCGATCTGGGTCATGAGCCAGTCGAGGAACTCGTCCTTCAGGATCGTTTGCGCCACGTGCAGATCGGTCCAGACGGGCGCGCGCGCGGCCGCCCGGTCGCTCGTCTGCACCACGACCGGGATCGTGCAGAACCTCGCGTCGTCGCGCATCGCGCGGATGAACTCCACCCCGTTCATGACGGGCATGTGGACGTCCACGATGGCCAGCGCCACGGGCTCGCGCGCGAGCAGCTCCAGGGCGTCGCGCCCGTTCTCGGCCTCGAGCACGCTGAAGCGCGGCTCGAGGATCAGCCGGTAGCACTCCCGGATGTCCGCGTCGTCGTCCACGACGAGGATGGCTACCCCCTCGACGGCGCCGAGCACGCGCTCGACGGCGGCGCGGAGCTCCGCCGCGGTGACGGGCTTGCGCACATAGCCGGCGACCCCTCGCAGGATCGCCTCTGCCGGCTGGTTCACGACGGAGACGAGCATCACGGGCACCCGCTCGCGCGACTGCACCAGCCGGTTGAAGGCGAAGCCATCCATCTCGGGCATCAGGAAGTCCGCCAGGATGAGATCCGGCGTCCACGTCCGGAGGAGCTCCAGCGCCGCGCTCCCGCCGCGCACGGTCCGGACGTCGTACGCCGCGCCTTGCAGCGCCTCGGCCATCCACGCGAGCGTCCCCGAGTCATCGTCGACCAGCAAGAGCTTGGCCATGGCATCACCCCCCTTGCGCCCCGCCGCCACCCGCCTCGCCCGCCGCGCCGACACGCCGCAGCCGGAGCCAGAACCTCGCCCCACCTTCCGGCCGCGCCTCGTACCCGATCGCCCCGCCCCACCGCTCCACCGCGATCCGGGCGCCGTAGAGCCCGAGGCCGCTGCCCGCGCCAGGGTCGTGGCCGTGCGCGAATTTCTGGAACAGGCGCGGCGCGATGGCAGGGGAGACGCCAGGCCCATCGTCCTCCACCGTCACGCGAGCCCACCGGGGCTCATCGTGCACTGCGACGCGCACCGACCTGCGCGGAGGCGTGAACCGGAGCGCGTTCTCGACGAGGTTGGAGACCACGCGCGCGAGCCTGGGCTCCTCACCGACGACGGTGCACGGCCGCGCGCAGCCGATCTCCGGCGGCGCCTCCAGGCACACCCCCCGGCTTCGCGCCATGGGCAGGAGCGCCTCGACGACCCGAGCGACGGTGCCGCGCACGTCGACCACCGCGGCGACGTCGCCGCTGGAGGCGTCGGACGCCATGCCCTCGGCGGTGAACACGTCGAGGATCTCCCGGATCAGCTCGCGCTGCCGCAGGGCGGCCTTCAACGCGACCGCGGCGAGCGCGCCGCTCTTCTCCGGGAGCGGCTGCTCTCCCAGCAGGGACAGCGCGCCGAGGAGGCTGTTCAGCGGGCCGGAGAGGTCGTGAACGATGCAATGGACGAGGACATCCTTCCGCTCGACCTCGCGCGACAGCGCCTCGTGCACGAGGCGAAGCTCGCGCGCCCGCTGGAGGACGCGGCGGCGCTCCTGGAACAGCGCGTCGTTCCGGGTGATCACGAGCAGCCGCGACGAGCCCACGCGGAGCGCCGTCGCCTCGAGGTGAAGCGCCTCGTCGCCGATCATCTGCGTCCAGAAGTCGGATTGCACGCCCGGCGCGCCTTCCGCGGACCAGGCCCGCTCCGCCTCGGGGAGGAACACCTCCAGAAAGGGCAGCGCGCGATCGATCGGGAGCGGCGAGTCGCGCCACGGCGGCGCGAACCCGAGCCTTCGGAACCACGGCGGCGGCTCGCCGCGGATGACGAAGGTCCCGTCGTGCAAACGCTCGAGGACGAGCTTGTCCAGCGCAGCGAGGAGCCACGTGTCCACGTCCATCAACCCCGCAACCAAGGCGCTTCGCTCGCCAGCATGGCGCGCGCCAGCGCGTTGAACGCGCCTTCGACCCCGGCGCCGGTCTTGGCGCTCGTCCTCGTGATCCAGAGGCCCGCCCTCCTCAGCCTGGCCTCGGTGGCCTCGTCGATGTCCCACGCCGCGGTGAGATCGGCCTTGTTCAGGACGACGACGGCCGGGACCTCTCCGACGATCGTCCGCGCAGCGGTGTAGAGGCGGAGCCCGGTCTCCGCCGTGAGGCGCCGCGTGCCGTCGATGACGAGGAGCCAGCCCGCGGAGCCGCGCAGGTACGATGTCTGGACGGCCTGGAACTCGTCCTCTCCGCTCAGGTCCCAGAGGATGAGGTCGAGCTCGCCTTCATCGCACATCACGCGCCGTGTCTCGATCGTCACGCCGATGGTCGTCCGGTAAGACTCGGAGAAGATGCTGCGCACGAAGCGGGCGACGAGGCTTGTCTTGCCGACCCCCGTCGCGCCCAGCACGCAGACCTTGCGTTTCTCCGCCATGACTCAGTCCTTGCTCTCTGCGTGCAGGTCCACAAGGAAGATCACGCTGCGCGCGCGGCGCTCGTCCGCGCCGGCGAGGCACTCGGCCCGCGCCGCGCCCCCGGCGCAGGACGGGGACACGACCTCACGCCGCGTTCCCCCGCCGCTCGCTCGCAGGCGATCGGCCGGGATCCCCCGCGCAACGAGCTCAGCCGCGACGTGCTCCGCGCGGGCCTGGCTGAGCGCTCGGTTCGACGCCTCCGATCCGACGGGATCCGCATAGCCGATCTCGCGGATCTCGGCGGTCATGCCGGCCTCGCGCGCGCGGGCGATCAGCCGCTCGGCAGCGGCCGCGACCTCGTCGAGGCGCGCAGCCTGCTCGCCGGAGAGCCGCGCGGCGCCGCGGCGGAAGAGGAGCTCCATCGCCTCGAGGGATCGCGCCGCCGCGTGCGCGCGGTCGATCGACTCCTGCGCCGTCAGGCCCTCGCCGTCGAACCCCGAGACGCCGGGGAGCACCGTTGCCGACCAGCGCGCGCGCTCGATCCAGCGCTGGGGCGCGACCCCGCTGGCCACGACGGCGCCGCCGCGCAGCGCCAGGGTGACCCCGGGCGGCGGCTCCAGAGCGCGCGCCACCCGGCGCTCGACGATCTGCGGATGGAGCGAATAGAAGGGCTCGAAGCGCAGGATGACCTCCTGGCGCACGGGGCCGCCGCGCTCGAGCACGGCCCTCGGGTCCGCGGCGAGCGGATCGCGAAGGCCCGTGAACACGACCTGGCCGGCGCGCCGCTCCGCCGCGGTGACCAGGAGGCCGGGCTCGCGCCGCAGCGCCTCGCCCCAGGCCTCGACGCGGCGCTGATCCTCCCGCGAGGCGCGCACCGAGAAGACGAGCGCGGTCAAGACGACCGCGGCCAGCAGGGCGGCCGCTATCGACACGGCCCGAGCTCGGCGCGGGACCGGCTGGCGTTGCTGCTGGAGGCAGCGCGAGAGCAGCTCGCGGGCGCCCGAGAACGGCGTCCGATCGCCGCGAAAGCCGACGAGCTCACCGCCGTACGAGAGGTGGACGTGCTCCAGCGTCTCGGACAGGACGAGCCCGTACGCTGGTGGCGCCACGCCGCGCACGATGGACACGAGGAGCGCCGACGGGCCGTGCTCGACCCACCCTGTCAGATCGCCGACGCGGAAGCGCTCCAGCCGCGCGTCGGTCCGGAACGCGTCGTGGGCGAACGCGTCGATGGCGGTGAGCATCGCCGTGACCTGATCGGGATCCCTGTAGGGGATCTCGTCGGCGCTGAGGTGCTCGAGGACGAGCCCCGTCCCGCGGTGGACAAGGAAGAGCTGCTCGGTCCGGTAGACCATCGAGCGGAGCAGCACCACCTCCGCGAAAGGACGCCCCGTGCGGCGCGCCTCGACGCGCCAGCGCACGCTCTGCCAGGACAGGCCGAGGGCGACCGCCTCGTTGAGGCGCTGGATCATCGCCCGGAGAGCGCAGCGCACGGCCTTGCGGATGGCCGGCCCCATGGCGGGGGAGATCGCGTCCGCGAACGACCCCGGGTCCTGGCGCACACGCTCCTGGATCGCGCTGGTGAGGAGCGGCTCCAGCGCCCACGAGAGCGCCTCACCCCTCTTGCGGCTCTCGATCACGGCCTCGGGCAGCGCCCCCGCGACCATCTCGACCATGGACTGGTCCAGCCGCTCCTCGATCCGCTGGATCCGGTGCTGCTCAGGGCCCACGAGCAGGGGGCGGAGGTCTTCGAGCGTCTTTCTCGGCGGAGGCGCCTCGCGGCGCGCTCTCGGCTCTCGCATCGTTCTTCTCCGGACCGCCGCGCACGCTCCGGTGGCCGGAGCGGCGCGGCCGCCTCACGCTGCCTCGTCCGAGCGGCGCTCCGTCTTCTGGTACCGCTCCGACGCCGCGGCCGCCTCGCGCGCCGGCGCGTCCGGCGCGCTCGCGTCGGCGCCGTCGCCCCACACGGCGGCCAGCTCGCGCTCGAGCATCGCGCTCAGCTCGCTCCGCGTGCGCCGGGTCTCGTCGAGGAACGATTTGGACTGATCCAGCAGCTGTTGCCGGAGCTCGCGCTGCGTGCGCGCCACGAGCTCCTCCAGCCGCTGGACCCGCTGCGCGATCAGCTCGAGCGCCTCCCGCGACTCGCGCGCCACGCTGCCGAGCGCGCCGTCGGCGGCCGCGCGCTGGGCCTCGATCGACGCGCTGAGCGCCTCGATCTCCCCGCGCACGTGCGCCTCCAGCGCGTCCAGACGCCGTCGCGCTTCGCTCCGCAGCTCCTCCGCCTGGGCGACGACCTGAGCGTCGGTGTGCGAGAGCCGGCGCGCGAGCTCGCGGAACTGGGTGCCGAACAGGATGTCGCGCACCTGCTCCAGGCTGTTGGTGATCGCGGACTCTGCGTGTCCTGCGGTGGCTTCGTGCTCCGCCCGCCCGCTCGTCCTCATGGTCATGATGAAGCTCCCCTCTCCGTGCGTGCCCCGCGTGTCGCGTTCTGCGAGCCGAGCTCGCTCGTCATCGCGCTCTCGTATCGCTTCGTCGCGCTCGCGACGCCTCACCGAGCTCGCTCCCTTAGGTTTTCTCTTCCGTCTGGACACGATGTCCCTCGCTCATCACGTCGCGCGCTGCGCAACATGGGTCAGCACCCTGGCTGCGGGTAGCCCTCGGGAGAGCCTCCGGGCGGCCGCGGCTCGGCCGGGGAGCCGCTCGGCTGCTCCGAGGCGCCGCGCTGAACAGGAGCTCTCGGAGCCCGGTAAGATGCTCGCATGCGAACTCCGCGATCCTCCCTGGTGGCCGCGGCCTTCCTCGCGGCCTGCGGCGCTCCGGCCGGCGGCGCTCCTTCGGCCAGCGCTCCTTCTGCGAGCGCTCCTTCCGCGAGCGCCGCCGCCTCGGGTTCCAGCTCGCCCCCGGCCGCCCCGCCGCCGCCGGCGCCGCAGGCCGCCGCCCCCGCAGCCGCGACTTCCCCTGCGCCGGCGCCCTGCGGCGCGCTGGGCTGCCTCGCCTTCGATACGCCGGCCCAGGCCTTCGCCCACGTCCTGGAGAGCGGCCCGCGCGTGCTCGCGGTGGGCGAGGCGCACGCACAGCAAGGCTCGGAGGGCATCCCCTCGACGACCCGACGCTTCACGGAGCTCTTCCTGCCGGCGCTCGCCGGCCGCGCCTCCGATCTGATCATCGAGCTCTGGGCCGTGGACCCGCGCTGCAAGAAGGAGCAGGTCGCGCGGGTCGAGACGGAGCAGCGGACGGTCACGCAGGGCCAGGCGGCGCAGAACCAGGACGAGTTCCTCGCGCTCGGCCACGCGGCGAAGCGGCTCGGCATCCGGCCCCACCAGCTCACGCCCTCCTGCCAGGAGGTCGACGCCATCGTGCGCGCGGGGCCGGACGCGGTGACGGCCATGCTCGAGATGATCGCGCGCCAGACGGCCGCCGAGGCGAAGGCGCTGCTCGGCCGCGAGGACGCCGCGGGAAAGATGGTGATCGCCTACGGCGGGGCGCTGCACAACGACGTCGCCCCGCGCCCTGGGCGCGAGCGCTGGAGCTTCGGACCGGAGCTCTCCGCGATCACCGCCGGGAAGTACGTGGAGCTCGATCTCATCGTCCGCGAGTTCATCAAGGAGTCGGAGTCCTGGCGGGCGCTGCCGTGGTATCCCCATTTCGACAGGGAGGAGCACCCGGACAAGGCGGTGCTCTTCAACCCCGCGCCGGGCTCGTACACGCTCATCTTCCCGCGCTCGTCCTGAGCCGGCACCGCCGCGCGGCGCGCCGCGCGCCGCGCGGCGGCTTCAGGGCAGGATGGTGAACGTGACCGGCGCGCCCGGGAAGGGACCGCCGCCCTGCACGATGCGGTTGTTCTCGAACAGCGCGCTGGTCACGCCGACCGTGATCGGCGCACCGGCAGCGCGGAGCTTGTCCCAGGCCGCCGCGTCCGGCGTGTAGCTCAGCTTGGTCGTGAACACCTGGAGCAGCAGCTCGCGCTCCGCCGTCGTGAAGACCAGGAAGTAAGCGCGCCCGTTGATGGGCGTCCCGTGAGCCCAGGCGGCGCGCGCCGGCCCAAGGAGCGCCCCGAGCTCCGCGACGATCGACGCCCCCGGCGCGGCGAGCTCCCGCGCCCCCGGCGCCGCGGCGGCCGCGAGCCGCAGCTCCGGCGCGGCCCGAGGCGCCGTCCGCTGCGCCGCGCCCGCGACGTGGAAGGTCAGCTCCGGCGCGGCGTCGCCGGGGAGCATCGCGCCGTCCTCGGGCGCGTCGAACACCGTGCCCTGCGAGGGATCGTCCTTCGGCTCCACGGCGAGCAGCGCCGCCAGGGCCTCGTCGGTCGCGCCGCCCTCGAAGACGACGTCGGCCAGGGTCGGGTCGGACGCCGTCCCGCTCGACGTGTGGTCGTGGCTGTGACCACACGCCCCGGTGTACATCGCGGCCGACGCGAGCACCGCCAGCGCGGGCACGAGGAGCGCCCGGCTCAGGAAAGGCCTTCGGCTCACGGCGCCTCCGCCCAGGGATCCGCGAAGCGCGGGTCCTTCAGAAACTCGTCGTCCGTCAGGGTTTGCAAGAAGGCGATCACGTCCGCTCTCTCCTCTTCTGTGAGATCGAACCCGCTGATGAGCTCGCTCTTGAACTTGTTCTCGCTGCCCACACCGGCGTTGGGGAGGCCAGCCTCGATCGTGCGCCCTCCGGCGGCGTAATGGTCGAGCACCCCCTCGAGCGTCTCGATGCTGCCGTCATGCATGTACGGCGCCGTGACGGCGATGTTCCGCAGCGTGGGCGCGCGGAACCGGCCCATGTCCGCCTCTTTGTGGGAGATCTCGTAGACTCCCCCGTTGCCCTCCGGGTAAGCGCCGTTCCCGTCCGTGTTGTAGAGCCCCGTGTTGTGGAACATCACCTCCGTGAAGGTGGTGCCGTCGTGCTCCACCGAGTCCGACAGGTTGAAGCCGCCGTGGCAATGGAAGCACTCCAGCTTCTCGGAGAAGAAGAGATCCATCCCGCGCAGCGCCGCATCGGACATCCCGGAGGGGTCGCCGCCGTAACGGTAACGGTCGTAGGGCGCGCGGTAGGAGAGCAGCGACCGCTCGAACGCGGCGATCGCCTTCGTGATGTTCGCGAGGCGGATGGGCTCGTCGTCGCCGGGGAAGGCCTCGGGAAAGAGGTCCTGGTACAGCGGCTCGCCCTGTAGCCGCTCCAGGAGCTCGTCCTCCATGCCGGCGAGCCCGAGCTCGACCGGCGTCTCGCCGAACATGGGCAGGAGCGCTTGCTCCTCGAGCGCTTCGACGAGCGGATTCGCCCAGGTCAGCGTCGTGAGGTAAGCGACGTTGGCCAGGCTCATCGAGCTGCGCGAGTGCAGCTGGCCGGTCGAGCCCTCGGCGTTCGCGAGGTGGTCGGTGAACGCGAGCTCCTGGCGATGGCACGAGCCGCACGAGTACGTGCCGTTGCCGGACAGGCGCACGTCGTAGAACAGCCGCCTGCCGAGCTCGACCTTCGCCGGCGACATCGGGTTGTCCTCGGGGACCTTGGGCACCGGAAAGCCCGTCGGCAGCCCCCACGCATAGGCGCCCGCGCCGCCTCCCCCATCGCCGCCGCCGCCCTGGCCGCCGCCGCCCTCCCCCGTCGATCCGCCCGGGCCATCGTCGTCGCCGCAGGCACAGCAGAGGGCCGCGAGCGCGGCGAGGGCGGAGGAGATCGCCGAGCGGCGGAGAGAGGTCATCGAAGCGAACATCGCCATGGCGCCTAGTCTATCCTGAAGAACGACTGCTGATCGGGGCGCGGCGAGCCGTCGGTGCTGTCGATGCCGAGATGGGTGAAGAGCGGCAGACACTCGGAATCCGACGGATCCGACATACAGCCGGGGATGTCGTCGGCGCTCCCCGACAGGTCGCTGTCCGCGACGAGCGCCGCATAGTCGACGAGCACCTTCGTCGTGAGCGGGTCGATGCCCTCGAAGACGATCTCGGCGACGTTGGGGCGATCACACGCGGTCACCTCGCCGCCCGCGCCGGCGACGCAGCCAGTGCTCCCGATGTGCACGAGGAACGGCTTGTCGTCCTCCGTGGAGACGCTGTCGAGGCGCAGGAACTTGTACCCGTCGTTCCAGCTCCAGAACAGCCCCGTCAGGTTGAGCGGCGACGGCGCGCTCGACGCGTCGCCGTGGTTCAGGTCGAACGGGACGCCCAGCTTGAACGACAGCCCGTCGTAGTCCCCGGCCGGGACCGTCCCGCGCACCACGCCGTTCGTCTCCTCCGTCCCGTTGGCGCAGGTGCCCGATCGGTCCTCGAAATCGAGGAGCACGACGTCCTGGTACTGCCACAGCTCGTCCTGCTCGAGCGAGAGCGGCACCTCCTCGCCGTCCGCGCGGCGCAGGCGCACGTCGTGGATGTAGAGGCGGAAATCGTTCAGCCCCACGTCCGTCGAGGCGCTGCCGACAGCGTACGTCTCGCTGCAGGAGAACACCTCGTCGCGGACGCGGCCTTCGAACTGCAGCTCGACAGCGATCGTCTCAGCCCCGCCGCCCCCCCCGCCGCTCGTCGAGGTCGACGCGCCGTCGACAGGGGTCCCCCCCTCATCGTCGCCGCACGCCATGAGCGCGAGGGCCGCCCCGACCAGCGGGAACCAGAGCCGTGATGCACGAAGACCGGATTCCATGAGCGTCCTCCCGAGGAACGATGCGCGCCACGATAGGCCGCGCCGCCCCTCGCCTGAATGCGACATGTTGTCGCTATCTCGATCCGCCCGAGAGCGCGAGTCGATACGGCGTCGGAAGAGGGCTCGCGGACGGCCCCGGAGCAATCTTCGGCGGCCAGCAGACAGCGACGCCACCGACGAACACACGAACACACGAACGCGCTCGCCGCCTGCGACGTCGACCAAACCGCCGGCGCGCCCGCCGGGCGAGCGTGCGCGTCCGCATGATAACACGAACCGACAAAATCGTGCTACTGGCCAGCCCACCTGTGATTCGCTCCCTGAGCACGGCGCTCCCGCTGCTTCTTGTCATCGCGTCCGCCGCGCCTGCGCGCGCTGGCGACGGTGCCGCACCTGCACGTGCCGGCGACGGCGCCGCGCCTGCGCGCGCCGGCGACAGCGCGGCGCCTGCACGCGCCGGCGCCGCGCCTCCGCCCGCGGCCGGGGCGGCAACGTCGGCGGGCGGCGATGCCTCGGGCGGCGCCGGCGCAGCGGCGCCCGCCTCCGGCGCGGCGGGCGCCGCTGCGCCCGTGTCCGACGCCGCGCCCATCACGGTCGTGGTGCAGGGCGCGGCGCCGCCGCGCAGCGCCTCGGAGTCGGTGCGCGGGCAGGCGGAGATCCGGGCGGCGCCCCACCGGACGGCGAGCGACGTGCTGCAGCTCGTGCCGGGCGTGTTCACCTCCCAGCACAGCGGCGAGTGCAAGGCGCACCAGATCTTCTTCCGCGGCTTCGACGCGGTCCACGGGCAGGACCTCGAGATCTGGGTCGCGGGCGCGCCGGTCAACGAGGTCTCCAACGTCCACGGCCAGGGCTATACCGACCTCCATTTCGTGATGCCGGAGGTGATCGGCGAGCTCCGCGCGCAGCCGGGGTCGTACGACCCGCGCCAGGGCGACTTCGCGGTCGCCGGGACGATGCGCTTCGATCTCGCCTACGGCGAGCCGGGGATCACCGCCACCACCTCCGCGGGCTCGTCCGGCGCGCGCCGGCTCTTCCTCGCTTACCACCCCGAGAACGCGGACGACGCCACGTTCGCGGCCTTCGAGGCGTACGGGACCGACGGCTTCGGGCCCGCCCGCGCCGCCGGCCGGGCCTCGCTCGTCGCGCAGGCCGTCTACCGGCCGGTCGCCGGCGTCTCCGCCCGGGTGATGGCGTCGGCGTTCGCCTCCCGCTGCGGCTCCGCCGGCGTCCTGCGCCTCTGCGACATCGAGTCGGGCAAGGTCGACCGCTTCGCCTCGTACGATCCCGATCAGGGCGGCGACTCGTCGCGCGCGCAGCTCGTCGTCGATCTGCGCGGCTCGGGCGACGGCGCCGCCCGCGGGGAGGGCCTCTCGCTCACGCCGTTCGTCGTGCTGCGCGCGCTCCGGCTGCGCTCGAACTTCACCGGGTACCTCGCGGACCCCACGAACGGCGACGCCACCCAGCAGCTCAACGAGGCGATCACGGCGGGCGCCACCGCGTCGTACCGGCTCACCTTCCCGCTGCTCTCCGACCGCGACACGTTCGAGGCGGGCGTCGTCGCGCGCACCGACTGGATCGAGCAGTCGCAGCGGCGCCTCGCGGCCGTCGACGACAGGCCGACCGCCACGCTCGTCGACGCGAAGGTCCGCGCGACCGACATCGCCGGCTACCTCGACGCGTCGATCCGGCCGGCGCGGCGGATCACGCTGCGCGGCGGTCTGCGCGCCGACGGCCTCGCGTACCAGGTCGTCGACAATGGCGGTCAGGGGGCCCAGGCGCGCAGCGCGCAGGGCGTCCACGTGGGCGGCAAGGGCACGGTCGACGTGGCGCTGTTCCCCGGGCTCCGCGCGCTCGCCAGCGTGGGCCAGGGGTTCCGCTCGCCCCAGGCGCGGCAGCCTCGGCGACGGCGAGCGGACCCCCTTCACGCGGGTGCTCTCCGCCGAGGCCGGGCTCCGCTACGCCGACGAGCTCGTGCGGGCGTCGGCGGCGCTGTTCCACACGCGCCTCAGCGAGGATCTCGTCTTCGACGAGGCGACCGCCCGCAACGAGCCCGTGCCCGCCACGGCCCGCACCGGGGTGGCCCTCGACGCGGTGGCGCACCCGGCGCCGTGGCTCGTGTCGAGCGTCGGCCTGACGTACACCCGGGCCGCCTTCACCGCGTCCGGGGGGCGCTACGCGGCGGGCGATCTCCTCCCCTTCGTGCCCCAGGTCGTCGCCCGCGCCGATCTCGCGGTGACGCCGCGCCTCGGCGCGCTCTTCGGCCGGCGCCTCGAGGCCCGCGCCGGCGCGGGCGTGACGCTGCTCCACGGCCGCCCGCTGCCGTTCGGAGAGCTCGGCCACGACGCGCTCGTCACCGATATGACGGCGCACGTCCGCTACCACCGCGTCGAGCTCGGGCTCGACGTCTACAACCTCCTCGACGCGGCGTGGTTCGACGGCGAGTTCGTCTACCCCTCGAGCTTCACCCGCGGCGCGGCGCCCGACCTCCTCCCCGCGCGGCACGTGACGGTCGGCGCCCCGCGCAGCTTCCTCGCTTCGCTCTCCCTCTACATCGGCTGAGGTCCTCGATGACATCCACCACCGCACAGACCCGATCCCGCCGGCGCGCCGCCCTCGCCGCGTCGGGGCGCCTCGCCGCGGCGCTCGCCGCGGACGCGCTCGCCGCCGGGTGCGGCGCCGCAGGCGACGACGCGACCTCCGGCAAGCGCCTGACCCTGGCGACGCAGATCGCGCCCGACGCCGCGTCGGCCGCGCCGTTCACGAACGCGCTCGGCTGGACCATCACGCTGTCGAAGGCGCACCTGGCGATCGGGTCGCTCCACTACTTCGAAGGGGCCCCGTTCACGGCGCGGCGGCCTTCGCCGGGCGGCGGCCCCTCGCTGCTGGATCGGCTCGCCCGGTGGGCCGTGCCCGAGGCGCACGCGCACCCGGGCCACTATCAGACCGGCGAGGCGAGGGGCCAGATGACGCAGCCGACGTCGGTCGACCTGCTGCAGGGGACGACGGCGCTCGCGGACGCGGACGCCGTGAGCGGCGTCGCGCGATCCGCGCGCTTCACGTTCGGCGCGCCGCCCTCGGGCCCGCTCGCCGCGGCGCTCGACGGGCACGTCGTCGCCGTGGAGGGCCGCGCCGAGAAGGGCGACCTCGCGCGGGTGTTCCGCGCGCGCGCGCTGGTCGCCGACGTCGCCGACGACACGACCGGCGAGCCGTCGGTGGAGGGGTGCGTCTTCGAGGAGGTCTTCCTCGACGGGCCCGGCGCCGTCACGCTCGTCGTGAAGCCGGCGGTCTGGCTCGATCAAGTCGACTTCGAGGCCGTCGCCGCGAGCGAGGACGGCGCGCCGGTCGACCTCGAGCCCGAGAGCCAGGCCCAGCGCGGCTTCACGCGGGGACTCAAGAAGGGCACGGCCTACGCGCTCTCGTTTGCGCCCGGCTCCCCGGAGGAGAAGGAATGAGGATGAGGACCACGAAGGGACTGTGGGTGGCGGCGGCGCTCGCCGCGACGGCGCTCGCCGGCTGCGGCGAAGGCGAGCCTGGGGCCGGGAGCGTGGCGTTCTCGACGTGGGGAGAGGAGTACATCGAGCAGGAGATCCCGGCCGCCGATCTCGCGGACGGCTGGAGCATCCAGTACGAGAAGTTCCTGTTCGTCGTCCGGAACGTCACCGTCGCCGATCGCGAGGGGAACGTCGGAGCGCGCATGCAGGGCTCGATCCTGTTCGACCACACGAAGGCCGGCGCGAAGCCGGTGGTGACCTTCGACGACCTCGAGGCGAAGCCCTGGGAGGCCGTCTCCTACGAGATCGGCCCGGTGGACGCGGACACCGCGCTCGAGGGCGCGACGGAGGAGGACAAGGCGCTCATGCTCGCGGCGGGAGCGTCCGTGCACATCGAGGCGATCGCGCGGAAGAGCGACGGCGGCGGTGAGGTCGAGAAGCGCCTCGACTGGACCTTCTCGCTCGCGACGCGCTACGCCGACTGCAAGGGTGAGAAGGCCGGCAAGGAGACCGACGGCGTCCTCGTCACGAACGGCGGCACCGACGACGTGGAGCTCACCATCCACGGCGACCACTTCTTCTACGACGACCTCCAGGCCGCGACCGCCGCGCGCCGGTTCGCGCCCATCGCCGCCGCGGACGCCGACGACGACGGGGCCGTCACCCTGGAGGAGCTCGCCGCGGTGCGCCTCGTCGAGATCAAGGAGGGCCCCTACGGGACGGGCAGCGCCGGAAACATCAATGATCTCGGGGCGTTCGTCGCGGCGCTCTCGCGCACGATCGGGCACTTCCGCGGCGAGGGAGAGTGCGTCTCCGGAGACCCGTGACGGGGCCGGCCGCGCGCTCACCCGCGGCGATCACTCGATCCCGACGGTCGTCGTGACGTCCTGGAGCTCGCTCCCGTCGAACGCCGGCACCCGCGCGGAGCCGAGCAGCATCTGCACGCAGCTCCCGGCCGGGGTCATCGCGACCTGCGGCTCGATCGCGATGCGCTGCACGGCGCCCGCGGGGTTGAAGAACACCCGCGCCGTCACCGCCCTCGGCCCCGCCTTGCCCTTGCAGTGGATCCGCGCGGTGGCGCCCTTCGCTTGCAGCGCCGCGTGGGCCGCGCCGCGATCGAACGGCCTCGGCGCGCTCGGCTGCGCCGCTGCGATCGCCGTCGCCGCCGGCGCGGTGCCTTCGCGCGTGGGGCGCGGGGACCTCGGCGCGGGCGCCGGCGCCGGAGCGTCGCGAGGGCCAGGCGACGGCTGCCGCTCGCCCGCGCCGTTCGCGTCGCCCGCCAGCGCCGGCGAGCGCGCGTCGCCGCCGCGGCCTGGGCTGACCACAGTCGGGTGCGCCGGCACCGGCAGGCGCTGCACCAGCCGGACGTCGCTCTGCGCGCGGCCGGCGTAAAAGGCCATCGCCGCCATCGCGAAGCCACTGGCCAGGCCGCACGCGAGGAGCAGCGGCCCCCGCCGCGCGGGCCTGGGAGGGGCCTCCGGCGGCGCGCTGCTCGCCAGGACGGGCGCGGGCGTCACCGGGGGGCGCGCGCCGGCGGGCGACGACGGCGCGCGCTGCGCGTCCGAGGCCATCTCGGTCGGTCCGGTCATCGACAGGCGCGAGGCAGGCCCCGCCGGGGTGAGCGCCGCCGCGGCGCTGAACGGCACCACCGAGATCGCGCCGCCGGCGGCGCGCACGCTGCGCGGGTCGAGCGGATCGACGAAGAGCGCCGGGCCGAGCGCGTCGAAGGCCTCGTGCGCCGTCTGGAAGCGCCGCGACGGCTCCCTCGCGACGCAGCGCGCGAACCAGGCGTCGAACGGGTGCACGATGCAGCCGGCGCGCCCGAGCGCGGTCGCGCGCACCGACGCCGGGTCGATCGGCTCGAAGAGGATCTCGCGGAGCAGCACCGGCATCGCGGTGCCCATCGGGTCGTTCGCGGCGCGCCAGTACATGCGCCCGGTGAGCAGCGCGAACGCGATCAGCCCGAGCGCCCACACGTCGGTCGCCGGCGAGATCTGCCCGCGCGGGTCGGACTGCTCGGGCGCCATCCAGAGGGGCGTGCCGAGCGACGCGGTCGCCATCGTGCTCGCCTCCGCGGCGATCTTCGCGATGCCGAAGTCGAGGACCTTGACCGACCAGCGCGCCGTCGCGCTCTGCGTCTTCGCGAGGAACACGTTCTGCGGCTTCATGTCCCGGTGGACCACGCCCGCCCGGTGGGCGGCGCCGAGCGCGTGGCAGACCTGCCGGAAGATCTCGTGCACGTCCTGCGGCGAGAGCAGCCCGCTGCGCCTCATCCGCTGCGAGAGATCCTCCCCCTCGAGCAGCTCCATCGCGAGCCAGGGCACGCCGCTGGCCGTGTCCACGCCGGCGCCGATCACCTGCACGACGTGATCGCTCTCCACCAGCGCGCCGACGCGCGCCTCCTGCTCGAAGCGCTCGCGCAGCCGGGCGTCCGCGCAGAGCTGCGGGTGCATGAGCTTGAGCGCCCGCAGCTTGCCAGTGCTCGCCTGCTCGGCGATGTACACGGCGCCCATGCCCCCGGCGCTGAGGGGCCGAACGATCCGGAACTCGCCGAAGAGCATCCCGACCGCCGGCTGGAACGGCGCGACCATGGCGGGCGATGCTAGCATGGTGGCCGTCGCGGGGGTGTCGGGGCTCACGGGCGCGGCGCACGGCGCGTCTCGCTGCCTCGCTGCCTCGCTGCCTCGTTATGCGTGCGCGCCGTCGGCGCTGCCTGCGCTGCGCGCGCGCGGCGGGAGCGACGCGACGAGGCGCTCGATCCCGATCCGGCCCGCGACGAGCGCGCCCGTCGCCGCCGCGCGGAGCGCGTCGCCCGCCGGCTGGGCTCTGCCGGCGAAGTGCCGGACGCCGAAGCGCAGGAACGACGGCTCGCCGAGGAGGTAACGCTCGACGCGCTCCCGCGGCGCGCCGTAGAAGGCGCGCATCACCCGGCGCCGGAAGCGCAGGTCGAGGCCCAGCAGCGATCGCTCGACGCGCCGGCCCCAGTCGTGGAACCCGAGCTCGCGGGCGTCGAGCTTCTCGGCGAGGTACTCGCCCGCGAGGGCCCCGTACGCGATCGCCTGGGCGATCCCCTCTCCCAGCATCGGATCGATGCCCGCGGCCTCGCCGACGAGCAGGGCGGCGGGCCGCGCGATCACGGCCCGCCGGTCGAGGCCTCGCTCGGCGAAGCGCTTTCGCCGGTAGCGGTCCGGGTCGAGGCCGAGCGCCTCGAGCCTGCTCCGGAGCACGCGCTCGGCGTCGGGCGCGGGGCGCGCCACGCCGAGCGCGCCCTCGTGCAGCACGTAGGCCCCCCGGCAGACGAGCTCGCGCCCGCCGACGATCGTGGGGAAGTCCCACAGATAGCCGGCGAACGAGCGGTCCCGCATCTCGAAGTGCAGGAGGTCGCGCGCCCGGTCCGCCGCGACGGGCTCGGTGTCGACCTCGACGGCCTGCGCGCGCAGCCTGCCGAACGGCAGCCCCATCGCGCGGCGGACGACGCTGCCGACGCCGTCCGCGCCGACGACGACGCGGCCGTCGAACACCCCGGCCGAGCTCTCGACGCGGGCGCCGTCCTCGCTCAGCGCGGCGCCGGTCACCCGCGCCCCCTCCACGATCCGGACGCCCCGCGCCCGCGCGGCGAGCGCGAGCGCGCGATCGAACTCGGCGCGCCGGACGACGCGGCCGATGTTGCCCTCGCGGAGCGCGACCTCGCCCGCCTGGAAGGCCGCGCTGATGCCGTGCACCACGACCGAGGGCACGTCGATCGTCACCCCGATCGACGAGAGCGCCCTGTCCGCTCGCTCGCCGAGGCCGCCTGCGCAGGACTTGTCCCGCGGGTAGCGCTCCTTTTCGAGCACCACGATCCTGTCGGCGAGGGCCGGGCGATGGTGGGCGAGGAAGAGCGCCGTGCTCACGCCCGCCGGCCCGCCTCCGACGATCACGACTTCATGCGCCGCCATGCGGGGGCCGCTCTAGCACGGCGCCCCCGTCGGCGGGCTCGCCGGACGCTCACCGCCGCTCGTACAGGGGCACCAGCGTCCGGTAGGGGAAGAGGTACACGCTCTTCCCCGCGAGGTCCGGGTGGTTCGCGGCCAGCTCGCGGATCTCGTTCAGGACCGCATAACGCTCCTGCAGGGGGAGCGCCGAGATGTAGCTGATCGACGCGACGCGCTCGAGGAGCCCATCGAGGTCGAGCTCCTGCGTATGGGTGAACTCGTGCTCTCCGAGCGGCGCGAAGAGGCGGGAGTCGGAGAACGTCCGGCGCCAGGCGCCGAACCTGTGTATCGGAGCATCCCGGCCGTGGCGGTCGAGGATGTGGGAGATGCGGGCGACCCAGTCGACGCGCTCGTCGCGCAGGTTGAAGAGCAGGGAGAGGCGCCCTCTCGGCCGGAGCACGCGGTGGATCTCGGCGAGCGCGAGATCACCGTGAAACCAGTGGAACGACTGCGCGGCGACCGCGGCGTCGACCGATGTCTCGGGCAAGGGGATGGCCTCGGCGACCCCATCGAGCGGAATGGCGGACGGGACCATCTGGCCCAGCTTGCGGCGCATCCCCTCGACCGGCTCGAGCGCGAGCAGCCGCGCGCCCGTGGGCACCAGGAGGCGCGTGAGCTTGCCGGTGCCGGCGCCGAGATCGAGCACCGTGCTCGTCGCGTCGATGCGGAGCGTGTCGCGCAGGAGCTCGATCGCGCCGCGCGGGTAGTCCGGGCGCCCCTTCTCGTAAGCATCCGCTGCAGTCGCGTAGCCCTGTGCAGCGAGGCGATGGAGAGTCATGGCCTGCATCCGCTCCGAGTTAAGGAGGATCTCGCGCAGCGCCGGAGGGACCACCCACCCCGACGGCCCGTCGAGAGAGGCTACGCAACCGGGAGCCGCGTTGGAAGCGGGTTGTCGCTCAAAATGCGCATCACGTTCTCGCGAAGCACCTTGGCGATCACTCGCTCGCTCAAGCCAGCTCGCAGCAGCGCATCCGTCAAGAGCGGAAGATGGGCCGCATCACGCAGCTCACGAGTGGGAATAATGAAACCGTCCCAATCGGATCCGAGCGCTGGCGTGTCCTCGCCGGCAACGTTGATGATGTGCACGAGGTGCTTGACGACGGGCGCGAGCCCGTTTCCGCCGAGATAGAGCGGACAAAAGATGATCCCGGCGCACCCGCCGCGATCGGCGAGCGCGCGGAGCTGGTCGTCATCGATGTTGCGCCAGTGATCGAACGCGCCGGCGATACCCGTGTGGCTGACCATGGGTGGGCGGCGAGCGAGCGCGCATGCATCGAGGAAGCCTGCCCGGTTGATGTGCGCGAGATCGACGATGACGCCGAGGTCCTCGGCGAGGCGCACGACGTCGCGGCCGAAGGCGGTGAGGCCTTCACCATCCCTGCGGCCGCTGCCGTAGGCGGGATAACACGCCTCGTTGGCGCTGAAGTGGCAGAGCCCGAGGTAGCGCACGCCGCGCCGCGCGAAGCGAGCGAGGGTGTCGAGATCGCCTTCGAGCGCGTGCGCCCCCTCGACGCCGAGCAGCGCCGCGACGGCGCCGCGGGCCCTCGCCGCCTCGATGTCCTCGGCCGTGAGCGCCTTCACGAGGCGGCCGGGCCGCGCGCGGACGGCCTGCTCCAGCAGATCGATCTGCTCCTCGACGACGGCGGCGAGCCCGCGCCGCTGCCCGATGGGCAGCGAGACCAGCCCGAAGAACTGCGCGCCGACGCCGCCCTCGCGGAGCCGCGGGACGTCGACGTGCCCGCCGAGGGCGGCGAGCGGCAGCGGCGGCTCGTGCCGCGCCTGCAGATCGTAACCGACCCAGCGCGCCCACATGAGGCTGTCGGCGTGGAGATCGATGGCGGGGTACTGCGCGTGCAGGGCGCGGGCTTCGGGTGTTCCGTGCATGGAGGGAAGGCTAGTCGACCCGAGGCGGCCGGTCGCGCGCCGAGCGACGAGGGCTCAGGGGCTCGCCAGCTTGAGGCCGACGATGGACACAACGAGCAGCGCGAGGAAACCGAGCCTCGCGGCCGTGGCGGGCTCGCCGAACAGGAGGATGCCCGCGATCGCCGCCCCGAACGCGCCGATGCCGACCCAGACGGCGTACGCCGTGCCGATGGGCAAGGTCCGCGAGGCGCTCTCGAGGAGCGCGATGCTCGTGATGATCGCGCCGACCGTGAGCGCCGTTGGCAACGGGCGCGTGAAGCCGTGTGTGTACTTGAGACCGATAGCCCAGCAGACCTCGAGCAGACCTGCCAGGAGCAACGCCAGCCAGGACATGACGACTCTCCTCGTGATGCGGCGGCGTCGTCTTATCCTGACCGGGTACGGCGCGTCTCGTCCGGGACGCTCTGTCTGAAGGAGCGCCGCGGGGAACCTAGCAGCGGCGACGGCCTGCGCAACAGGCAGGCCAGCCGGCGCCGCGTCGCGAGGCCGCACCGTCGCCGCCGCTCCCGCGCCGCTCCGCTGCGCGGAGCGGCGCGGTGTGCTGGACCACGCCGCGGCCTCTCGATCGCGCTCTCCTGGAGCTCGCTACTCGATCTGCTCCTCGATTTCCCCCTCGTCCGGGAGCATCGAGAAGCTGCCCCCCGCCTGGCGGATCAGCGCGGCGGCGAGCTCGTTGATGTACTCCTCGATCGCGGTGTATCCGGACGGCATCACCTTGGTGTGGTCGCTCGCGTTCGATGAGCTGAGGCCGTGCGCCCGCTCCCACGCGTCCGCCATGCCGTCGCGGTCGGCGTCTGCAGGGGCCGTCCCCGGGCTGAGCCCGTCCATCAGGTTGCTCACGTAGCGGGCGCCCCACGAGCCGTCGCGGCGCTCCATGTTCTTGAAGACGCCCTTCGTCACCACGTCGCGCGGCAGCGAGCCCGCCTGCGCGACGACGAGCCGAGCCGCGTCCTGCGCGCGTTGCGTCGTCACCGGGATGTACCCCGGGACATCCCGCGTGAAATTGAACTGCGTCGCCGAGCGGTACGACTCCGCCTTGTTGAGCTTGCTGAAGCTCGGGTGGAGGTACGGCTGCTTCCAGGGGTTCTCGACGGTGCCCGTGAACTTCCCGGGATCGTCGATGTAGTTGTCGCCGAGGAAGTACTTGAGCCCTGCGCCGGCGCTGCCGTCGAAGTAGAACGGGATCAGCTGATCGCTCGGCCCCTTGATGTAGGTGTTGCCCACGATGTTGAACCGGCCGCTCGCCCGGTTGTGGTGCACGAACCCGTGCCTCACGTTGTAGGCCACGTTGTTGCGGATGTCGGCCGGGCCGTTCGCGACGGCGGGGCAACGCGCCTTGTGATGGGCGAACAGGTTGTGGTGGAGCGTGATCCGGTGGCCATCAGGGCCGTTGATGAGACCGTAATTATGCATCCCCTCTGGATGCCCCGTGGTCGACGACGACTCGATGGTGGACCACTGGACCGTGACGTCATCTGCCTCATAGAGGTCCACGGTCTCGTCGACGCCCCAGGCGATCGACATGTGATCGAGGATCACCTTCGAGTTCCGCGAGATCTGCGCTGCGTCGAACTGCTCTCCGGCCGAGCCGTTGTACACGGGCCGGACTCGCAAGAACCGTGCAATGATGTTGTTGACCGCGGTGGAGTACCTGGCGGTCAAGCGACCGCGGATGGTGATGCCCGCGCCGGGGGCCGTCTGGCCCGCGATCGTCACGTCGCCGTTCCGGATGACGACATCCCCTTCGATCACGCCGCTCACGTCGAAGACGATGATGCGAGGCCCGCTGGCGTCGAGGGCCGCCTGGAGGCTCCCCGACCCGCTCGTGCGCAGGTTGGTGACCTTGATGACGCGCCCGCCGCGCCCGCCGGTCGCGACGGCGCCAAAGCCCTCTGCCCCCGGAAACGACGGGAGCGCGCTGGCTGGAGCCGATATCGCCGTGAGCGCAGAAACCGCGGCGATCGCGCAACCGAAGCGGCGGAGCCCCTGTGCGCCAATGGAAGAGCAAGTAGGAAGGAATGCCATGTGTCTCGTTCCCCTTTCGTACGTATCAGGCGCCGAACAAGACCGGATCGAACAAGGAAGCCCAGGGTGGGCGCGGCGCTAGGCGCGACGATGTGCCCTGATGAAGCAGGGCGACGCGGAGCAGCGACGCGCTGGGCCCGCCCTCGGCTGCCTGGTGCAGGAGGTCTTGAGCGGCGCTCTTAACCGCAAGCCGTACTGTGATGACCCTACAGGAATCGATTCATCGATGGCAATCATCAATTGCCCATCTGTGCGACAGGGCACATCAAAATCGACGTGAAAATTCCATATCGCCAGATGAAGCGATGCTGGTTATCCTGCACGAGCAGCGCACGAGCGGGCTCATGACATCGCGAGTTCCCATCACGGCGTGCTGGCAGGATCTGCGGGATCGCTGCACGCGTCCTGCTCGTCGCCGTCGAGGAAGCCATCGGCGTCGCGGTCGAGCGCGATGCGCTCCCCGGAGCCCGGCGGCGCGCAGGTGAACGTCAGCCGGGCGCCGTCGCCCCCGACGAGCGCCCGGAGCGCGGCGTCGGACACGAGCGGGCTCGCGCGACGATCGGCCACGAGCTGGCCCGCGCCGACATAGAGATAACCGACCGCTCGATCGGCGATCCGTCCCTTCACCACGAGATCACACTCGCCGGCGTCGGCGCGCGACATCAAGCGATCGACGCGCGGGCCGACCGCCGCGGCGCTGTTCCGGGTCAGCGTCGCCTGCTGGCCGACGATCGGCGCCAGGTTGCTGTCGAAGGCCAGCACGAACGCCTCGAGGTCGCGCCGGGCCACGTCCCCCGCGGGCGTCTCCGGGATGCCCCCGGGCGCAAACTGCGTCGAGAACCCGAGCGCGTGGTGGAATCGAAACAGGGTATCCACGCTCCCGTCGTGGATGAAGCCGAAGCCGCGGACCTGATCCCCGGTGAAGCCGTTGTCGCCAGGGACGAACCCGAACGCCGCGGGGAAGCCGAACTTCCCTACCTTCTGGTAGGCATTGCGGAGGTGCGGCACCTTGAAGAGCTGCGGCTCGAGCGCGAAGCCCGACAGCCCCGCGGTGCCGAAGAGCCCGGCCTCCGGATCGAGGACATGGCACTCGACGCACCGCTTGCCGTTGATATCCACCGTGGACAGGAAGGCGTCGTATCCCCTCTGCTGCTCGGTGTTCAGCGAGCTGTCGAGGGCGCGGATGGGGTTCGGCGGATACGTGATCTGGAGGACGAAGTCCGTGAACGCCTCCATGTCGGCGTCGGGGATGGGCTCGTGGCGCCCGAGGAGATCGATGAAGCCAGCCTGGAACTTCTTGAACGCGGCGCGCTCATCGAAGAGGTCGCCGTCCGGCAGCGCCGAGGTGGCGTCGCGCTCGGCCGTGCGGTCCGCGCGCCAGTGCATGGGGCCGTGGTTCGCCATCCCCCGCAGGCTCTGGACGGAAGCAACGAATTCCCATGTTCCCCCCAATGCGTCAGACAGACCGGCTCCGTTCCGGCGGGACCGAGAGCCGCTCACCCGCGCGAGGCGCCGGCGGAGACCCCTCGGAAAACGCTGCGTTGGCGCGCGGCGGCCCCGTCCCATGCCGAGAGAAGACGGAAGGACGCAAGGATCAAACTTATCATGAAACAGCTGAGATGGCTCGACGTCGCGGAAAGGCGTCACCTCGATTCCGCACGATTTCAACTGGTGCGTTCGGGGCATGCGGGGCGACATGCGCAGGCGATTGCTGGTCTTTCTGATCTGGTTCCGGGCAATCGCCCATCAAGACCGAGCCTGACCGGTCGATCGGACCTTCTGGGCATGAGGCGTCGGCGACGATCAGAGCTCGACGGGCAGGCGGACGCCCACGAATCCGAGGCAGAGATCCCACGTGAAGAGCCGAACGAACGAGACACCGAGGCGCCTACGATTGACCGGCTCGAACCTCGGCCTCACGTCTCCCTCACATCTCTTTCACGTCCCCCTTGGCGCGCTGACCGCCTCTCGCTCCGGCTTTCTCGCTCCGGCGCCGGGTCGACTATGCCAGACGCAACTCACGGATCCTGCGCTGAAGCGCCCGCTTGGAGACCATGAGGCGCTCCACCATCGCGTCGATGTGTCCACCGCACTCCGCGTAGCAGCGGGCGACCTCGTCGGGCGCAAGATGGCTCGCCTGGCGGACCTGCGGGCAGCTCTCCACGAGCGCATAGAGCGATGTCCGCGAGATCCCGAGCTGCTCGGCAGCGGCCTTGAAATCCCACCGGCTCCGGCGGAGCGCGTCGATCAGCTCCTCTTCCCGCACGTCGGAGGGCTTGCGCCAGCCGGCGCCCTTCCCCGAGATCGCCCGCGCCGCCGTGGCGGTCTCCGGCCGCGCCGATCTCGCCGCAGCCGCGCGATCGCCGTCGGCGTGGCTCCGCTGCTCCGGGGCTGCCCGCTGGAGCAGGTGCTCGAGCGCCGGCGCCCCCTCCAGACGCGCCGCGCCCTGGCTCCCCACGACCAGCTGCCGCGCCACGTTCCGGAGCTGACGGATGTTCCCCGGCCAGTCGTACCGCGCGAGCCGGGCCACCACGGACGCCGGCAACCACGGGGCGCCGTCGGGCCGCGGCGTGTCGAGCCGATGCGCGTCGCCCGAGGCCGTCAGCTCCTCGCGCAGGAAGTGAAGGAGCAGGCGCCCGAGATCGTCTCGGCGATCGCGGAGCGGAGGGAGCGCGATCTCGTAGCCGGCCAGGCGGTGGAGCAGCGGAGCGCGAAAAGCCCCCTCGGCCACCTTGGCCTCCAGATCGGCGTCCGTGGCGGTGATCAGCCGAATGCGCGTCTTCTTCGGCTGCTGGGCGCCCACCGCCTGGATCTCGCCCGTCTCGAGGGCCCTGAGGAGCATCGCCTGCACGTCGGGCGGCGCTTCGCCGATCTCGTCGAGGAAGAGCGTCCCGCCCTCGGCCGAGCCGAAGTAACCGGGACGGTCGCGCAGGGCGCCGGTATAGGATCCGCGCTCGGCGCCGAAGAGCTCCGCGGCCGCCAGCAACGGAGGGATCGCCGCCATGTTGACGGCCACGAAGGGCTGATTGCGCCGATTGCCGGCCTGGTGGATCGCCCTCGCGACGAGCTCCTTTCCGGTGCCCGTCTCGCCGCGGAGGAGCACCGCAGTTCCGAGGTCGGCGACGCGGCGGATATGCCACCGCGTCCGCTCCAGAAGGTCGCTATCGCCAACCAGACCGAGGTGCTCCCCCGGCTCCCGCGGGGACGGATCGACCATGTGGAGCAGCAGGACGACGCGACTGGCAAGCTCGATAACGACCCCCCGCGTCACCTCGTCGAGCGAGAAATCGCGGCTCCCCTCCAGCGGGGCGCCATCCACCGCGACGTGGGAGCCGCGCTCCGCCGCGTCCAGCCGGATCCGGTCGTCGGGCAGCGCGATGATGCGCAGGGGTTTGCGGCTCAGGTGGGTATCCCCGAGCGGCGCATCGCCGATCGCCCCCGGTGGACCGAAGTACGGCTCCATTCTCGACAGCGCGACCGCATCGCGAAGCGCGAGGTCGGCGAGGACGGCGCGCTCACCGATGCGCTCGAGACGAGGATGGTAAAGGACGGACAGGGACGGAGCGAGGCGTGTGCATGCCCGCCGTGAGGGGCTCGTATCGGGGTGCAGCGTCGTCGCGTTCGCGATCGTGGTGAGCCCTGTTCGCTCGGTCACCATGGGGTGGGAGAATACGCGCCCACCGAAAAGACTTGCAAGCTCAGCGGAGCCGGCGTTCGGTTCCTCCACGCTCCTCCACGCTCCTCCACGCTCCTCCACGCCATGCGCGACGCGCACATTCGAGCACACCGAACCGCTTTGGCGCCGTCGTCGCCTGGGCGCGGACACAGTAACGCCAGTTGACACGATGTGCGCTCGCGCGTAGTAGTTTTCCTTTGTGAAGGGCCAAACGGTCGGCGGGAGATACGCGCTGCTGCGTGAGATCGGCCGCGGCGGCATGGGCATCGTCTGGGAGGCCTTCGATCAGATGCTCCGCCGGCCGGTGGCGCTGAAGCGGATGATGCCCGAGAACGTCGTCTCATTCGACGCAAGGCGCAACTTCGAGCAGGAGGCGACGACCGTCGCCCGTCTCCGCAACGAGCACATCGTCCAAGTCCACGACTACGGAATCGATGAGGGTTCTCCCTATATCGTCATGGAGCTGCTCGAGGGGGAAGACCTCGAGAGCCGGCTTCGCCGCACGCGCCAGCTCCCGGCGGCGGCCGTGCTGTCATTGCTCCGGCAGCTCAGCTCGGGCCTCGAGGCAGCGAGCGCAGCAGGCATTGTCCACTGTGATCTCAAGCCCGCGAACATCTTTCTCGCCCGGGGTGCGTCCGGCGAGTCCGTGAAGATCCTCGATTTCGGGGTGGGGTGGCGGCTGTTCGATGCGCGTGACTGGAGCGGCACGCGCATCGGAACCCCCGCGTACATGAGCCCGGAGCAGGTCCGCGGCGCCGTTCCCCACCCCCTGGCCGATCTCTGGTCGCTCGGCGTCATTGCGTACCGCGCGCTCACCGGCCGATTTCCGTTCTCGATAGAAAATCTGCCAGGGCTCATCATCAGCATCTGCACTGACCCGTTCCCGCCGCCGTCATCGCTCGACGCCGCCCTGCTCCCCGGCTTCGATCGATTCTTCGAGCGCGCCCTGGCAAAGGACCGGACCCGGAGATTCCAGTCGTCCCGCGAGCTCATCACGGCGTTCGCCGCGGTGTGTGACGCGGGGAGCAAGCCCGCCAAGATCCTCATCGTCGATGACGAGCCCGACATGCAGCTTCTGCTGAAGATGCATTTTCGGCAGAACAAGAAGAGCTCCGCCTACGAGCTCATCTTCGCCGACAACGGCCAGCACGCCCTCGAGGAGCTCCGGCGACACCCGGACATCGATGTCGTCGTCGCCGACATCAACATGCCCGTCATGGACGGGATCACCCTGCTCGAGCACATCCCCGAGGTGAACCCGCTCGCGAGGACGGTGATCGTCTCCGCGTACGGCGACATGACCAACATCCGTCGCGCCATGAACCGGGGGGCGTTCGACTTCCTGTTCAAGCCGCTCGATTTCGCCGACCTCGAGACCACGCTGGAGAAGTCCCTCCGCTCCGCGGAGCAGCAGCGACAGAAAGCCCAGGCGAACGAGGAGAACGATATCCTGCGGAAGTTCACGAACGCGGCCCTGGTGGAGCGGCTCCGGGCGCTCGGGCCCGCGGGCGCAGCCGCGAGCGAGGCGCTGGAGGCGACCGTCGCGTTCGTCGATGTCTTCCGGTTCACCCGCGTGGCGCAGGAGAGGCCGCCCGCCGAGGCCACGCGGCTTCTCAACGCCAACTTCGAGGTGATCGTCCCGGAGCTCCTGGCGCAGGGAGGCATCGTGGACAAATTCGTGGGCGACGCCGTCATGGCGGTGTTCCACGGGCCGGAGCACCTCGACCGGGCGCTCTCGGCATGCGTCGCCGTACGCGAGCAGCTCGAGACGGTCGCTCGGCGTACGGGGAACGATTCGCCTTACGCTCACGGGGTATGCGCGGGCGTCTCGACCGGCAGCGTCCTGGCGGCGGAGGTCGGCTCGCACGCGTGCGCGCGGCTCGGCTACACGGTGCTCGGGCAGGCAGTGAACGCCGCCTCCCACCTCGCGCGCGCAGCGCTGTCCGGGGAGATCCTCGTCGACGAGGCGGTCTGCCGGGCCGCCCGGCAGGAGTTCAAGTTCGAGAGCGCCGGCGCGCGGAGCATCTGGCCCAGGGCCGAATCGACGACCGTCTACAGGGTGGCGGGGCGCGACGTGATGCGGCCGCTGCTCGAGGGGGAGCAGACGGTCCAGATCTCCCTGGAGCCCAGGCCGGCGTAGGCGCCGCGCTGACATCGTGTCGGCCGGCAGGGCGCCGCACGGCACCGGCACGGCGCCGAGACCTCGGCCGGCACGCCCGCCGACACGTCGGCCGACACGTCGGCCGACAGTTTGCCGCACGCGCTCGACGGAACGCCCGCGGCCGCCGTCACATCCCGGCCTGGAAACGCCCGCATCCCCGCACGTCGGCTGGGCGGCGGACATGCACGCACGGCTGGTACGCGCCGTGCAATTCCCATTCGCAGACGGTTCGGTTCCATCCCGAATGTCTTTCTTGACTGGATCGAGCGGCTCGGAGCAGGCGGTTCTTTCCAGCGAGCGACGGCCCCTGAGGACTCGCAGAGCACGCGATTCACCGGGCCGCGCGCGCCTGCTGCGACGCGCGAAGCGCCCTTCAACTACACCACGCGAGGGAATAACGACCATGTCCACAGAGACAACGAATTATCCGCCCGGCGTCCTGTCATTGCTCTATCACCTGAGGTACGCGGGCCTCACCGTGAACCCAGACAAGAACAAAGTGCTGAAAGACTTTCGCCTGAGCGCCACCGAGAAGAAGGTGTTCAACAAGTGCGGCGACATGGGGCACCCCGACGACGACTGCGTCGCGAACGTCCTCTACCTCACGAAGGATGAGGTCAACGAGAGGCTCTTCAAGAACACGAGCGACGAGGCGCCCGCCCCGTCGGCGAGCGGCGTGGCACGCAAGCCGGGTCTCCTGTCCTTCCTTTATCATCTGGTGCACACCGCGGAGGTCTACAATCGCTTCCACCCCGACGATGAAGCGCGCAAGAACGAATCCAGAAGCTCGTTGATGAGCGAGTTCAAGCTGAGCGAGCGGCAGAAGAAGAAGCTCGACAGCCACATCGCAAGGGGCCCGTCCGACGACGGTTCGCTCGAGGCCCTGCTGGATCTCGCCGTTCCCGAGCTCAATGGCGACGCCTGGTACAAGGCCTGGTGAGCGGGTAGCCTCGGGCGCTGCTCGAAGGCCGACCGCGGCAGTCGGTGGTCATCACGCGGGCACGGCCCGGCAGGACGAGAGGTCGCTGCATGATCGTTCGGTCGATGGAGAAGACGCTGGAGCTCGTCGAGCCTCATGCCCCGCCGACGCTCGTGTCACCGCGAGATTGGCGCGCCTTCAGCCGCTGCGCCCCGGCCCTGCTGGACGCCGCCTCGGTCCTGACCCTCGAATGTCATCTGGGGGCGACCGCTGCGCGGGTCGACTTTCTTGCCTGTATTCTCGCGGAAGGGAGAGAGCTCCTCGCGTCTCGGCTCCCGCGCTCGCGCCGCGAAGGTCCGGTCGCCCCCGGCGGCCCTCCACCGGTGGGAGGCGCCGATCCGCTCCGGGGCCCTCCAGGGCGTCTCCTCGCCGCGTGGACCACGCCCGGCACCCTCCTGTTCGAGCAGGTTCCCCTGCTCTGGTTCGAGTTCGATCAGCCGGCCGCGCGTCGTGGTCCGGTCGAGCCGTCCGTGCTCCTCTGCCTGGATCCGAGGCCCCTCACGAACCTGGAGGCCCCGGAGGCAGAGCGCGACTTCAGCCCGAGCGGCCGGCTCCGGCTCGTCGAGGCGGCCCTCTCCGTGCTCCTCGATGGGCCAGTCCCGGCGGCGACCCAGGCCGCGCTGCTCCGCTGCTTCACCCTGTTGCCGGACGGCGGCCACGCCGTTCATCTGTCCGTCATGAGCGCCAGGCAGCCTGCGACGCTCAAGCTCAACGTCTCGCTGCCGCGCGACCGGCTCATCGGCTACCTGCACGGGGTGGGCTGGCCGGGCAAACCCGGTGAGGTGGAGGAGCTGCTGAGAGCGCTGCGCGTCGATGACGAGCGCGTCACGATCGACGTCACCATCGGAGACAACGTCGCTCCTCGGCTCGGGATCGAGCTCTTCGATCTCGCGACCCGGAAGCTGGACCCGGGCCGGAGCGCGACGCTCGAGCGCCTCTCGTCGCTCGGCCTCTGCACGCCCTCGCAGCGCGACGCGCTCACCGCATGGCCCGGGTCCTCGCGCGAGCGCTGCCGGGAGCACGAATGGCCGTCCCGCGTGCGCCGCTGGATCGACCTGAAGATCGTCCTCGGCCCGGATCGAGCTCTGTCGGCCAAAGCCTACCTTGGTGTCTTACGTTGCTTCTCCCTGGCCTGAGAACCGACACACACGCTGTATTCTGGAGCGTCGCACAATGAAACGCCATTCGTCCTCCATCTACAGATCGGCTTCGATGATCCTGGCGGGCGCGGCACACCTGTCGTGCACCGCGACAGTCCAGCTGCAGAGCTCCTCTCCCCCGCCCTCCCCTCCTGAGAACACGGGCGTGCTCTCACCGGTTGACGACGAGACATGCCGGGCGGAGCTGTGGAGCAAGTTCCCGAGCTTCACCGACAAGCTGTGCTCGGCCCTGCCCCGAGACATCGATCCCGAGCTGCAAGAAAGAACCATAGGGAGGGGGAAATACGCAGAAGGCAACCGTCTATACGACATCCTGGCATGGCAGTCCTTCATCGCGATGGCATGGCCGGTGACCAAGGACGGCCGCGCGCGGCCTCGCCTTGCGGACGATGGCGCCCATGGGTGGGATACCTGGAAGACCAGTTACGACATCTTCAAGCCGGACGGCGGCCCACCCGATGCATGGAACCCTGCCGAGCAGCAGGCCAAGCGGGACGCTCCGGACGCGAGCTTCGCGATCAATGCCTCCCGCACGCTACAGGACGACAGACAGGCCGATTCGTTCATCCTCTGGGACCAGAACGGCAACAAGGTGTATTACGAGGTGCTGTACAGCGAGCGTTTGTTCAAGTACCTCAACGACAACGAGCTGTACAGCATCGATGGACAGATCGCCTACAGCGCGGAATACTGCGCCACCCCCGAGGAAGACTGCACCAACCCCGACGCGCCCTGGGGCAACCCGCGGAACGAGGATCAGATGCCCTCGATCGCGCTCAAGCTCGCGTGGAAGCTGCTGGACGAGAGCGAGAGGCACCTCGAGGGGCGCTTCATCCTCCGGAAGGCGTACGTCAGCACGGGCGCAGGCCCGTCGCTGCAGACGTTCGGCCTCGTGGGCGCGAACGTCATGATCAAGACGCTCTCGGCCAAGAAGCAATGGGTCTGGGCTGCGTTCGAGCACATCGACAACGTCGACGTCAACCCGCTCGAGACGCACGACGGCAAGCCGCTCAAGCCCTCGTTCAACAATCCGAGTTGCCCGCTGTGCCCCGTCAATGAGCCGCCGGATGAGCGCGTCTGGCCGCCTTCGGAGGGTCCGTGGGTCAGCCGCACGCAGGTGCACCGGCAGCAGCCGATCCGGGAGGACACAGCCGCCCTGAACAGCCAGGTCCAGGCGCAGCTCGAGAAGAACCGCTCTGCCCTGCAGTTCTACGAGCTCGTCGGCACGCAGTGGCCGACGGACGGCGGGGGCGAGCCGTCGCCGTCGGACAAGCTCCCCGATGCCGTCGCGAACGAGTCCGGCGGCCGGCCGTACCGACCTTACCTCGTGAACACTGTCCTGGAGACATACATGCAGAAAGGCAACACGGTCGCCGCCGAGGTGAACCGCGCTCTGCGCCCCAAGACGACCCGGATATTCCACACGTCGAGCTGCATGGGCTGCCACTCCGACGCGCAGATCGCCAGGGGAAGGTCGCAGGATAAAATCACGTGGGGAGAGCGCGGCAGCGGTGATTTCTTGTGGAGCTATGCGAAGAAGGCCAGACCGAAGGCCGCCCCGGCGGGCGACGGGCAGGCCTATGGAATGACGAGCGCGGCCGCGGCCGACGCTCAGCCGAAGCAGCGGAAGTAGCTGCACGCGAAGGGCGAGTTCATGCAGATCCTCCTGGGCTACGATGTGACCGCGACCGTCGTCGAAGAGACGCGGACTGCCACCTATCGAGCCATCCGATCCGCCGACGGGCAGCCAGCGCTGATCAAGGCGCTCCACGTCGCTTACCCGACCCTGCTCGACATCACGCGCATCAAGCACGAGCACCAGCTCGCCCAGATGCTCGACAGCCCGTACATCCTCAAGGTACAGCGGCTGGAGAAGCACCAGGGCGTGCCGGTGCTCGTCCTCGAGGATTTCGCGGGTGAGCCGCTGCACTCCGCCATCCCCGCCGAAGGGCTGGACATCGAGCTGCTCCTCCGCGTCGCGATCCAGCTCTGCCGAGCGCTCGAAGCCTTGAATGAACGGGAGATCACCCACAAGAACATCCATCCGGGAAGCATCCTGTTCGACCGGGAGACCGGCCGCGCCAAGCTCACGGATTTCAGCATCGCTTCCCGGCTGCCTCGCGAGAGCCAGACGATCGAGAGCGTCGCCCGGATCGAGGGGCCCCTGGCCTACATGTCACCCGAGCAGACCGGCCGGATGAACCGGGCCCTCGACCATCGCACGGATTTCTACTCGCTCGGGGCGACGCTGTACCAGATGCTCACCGGCCGGCCGCCGTTCCTGGCCACCGATCTGCTCGAGCTCGTGCACTGTCACATCGCCCGGCGGCCTACGCCGCCGGAGGAGCTGCGGCCGGGAGTGCCTGCCCCGCTGTCGAGCGTCGTCATGCGCTTGCTGGCCAAGGCGGCCGAGGACCGTTACCAGAGCGCGCGCGGGCTGCGCATCGACCTCGAGACCTGCCTCGCCGGGTGGAGCTCCGCCGGCGAGATAGCGCCGTTTCCGACAGGCAGGCAGGATCGCTCGGAGAGGCTGCAGTTCCCGCAGAAGCTCTACGGGCGCGACGCGGAGGTCGCCGCCCTCACGGGCGCCTTCGAGCGCGTCGCCCGAGGCGCCACCGAGATCGTGCTCGTCCATGGCTATTCCGGCGTCGGTAAATCGACGCTGGTCAACGAGCTCCACAGGCTCGTCGTCGGCCAGACCGGCAGCTTCCTCTCCGGCAAGTTCGATCAGTTCAATCGGGGTCTACCCTACAGCTCCCTCATCGAGGCGTTCCGGCAGAGCATCCGCCAGCTGCTCACCGAGGACGAGGCGCGGCTCTCTGTCTGGAGGACGCGGCTCGGACGCGCGCTCGGCCCCAACGGCCAGATCATCGTCGATGTGATCCCGGAGCTCGAGCTGGTCCTCGGCCAGCAGCCGGCCGTGCCCCAGCTCGGCCCAGCGGAGTCTCAGAACCGGTTTCGTCAGGTCTTCCAGAGCTTCATTCAGGCCTTCGCCCAGAGGGAGCACCTCCTCGTGCTCTTCCTCGACGACCTGCAGTGGGCCGACGCTGCGTCCCTGGATCTGCTCCGGTACCTGAGCGAAAACCCGGCCAGCGGCTACCTGCTGCTGATCGGCGCGTACCGAGACAACGAGGTCACGGACGGCCACCCCCTGGGCCGCGCGTTCGAGCGCCTCCAGGTGGAGGCGACGAGGGTCACCCACCTCGCGCTGGCGCCGCTCTCCCAGGACGATCTCACGGGGTGGCTCGTCGACGTCCTCTCGTGCACGGCAGAGCGCGCGGGGCCGCTCGCGTCGCTCCTGGCCAGCAAGACCCACGGCAATCCGTTCTTCGTCATGGAGTTCTTGAAGACGCTCCATCAAGAGCGGCTGCTCGTGTTCGACCCGGCGCTCTCGGACGAGCGCGGCGTGGGCGCGTGGCGCTGGGACATGGATCAGCTCAGGTCCGTCGGGGTCACGGACAACGTGGTCGACCTCCTGGTCGGCAAGCTGCAGAGGCTCCCGCTCGCGGCGCAGAGCGCGGTGAAGCTGGCGGCCTGCGTCGGGGGCCGCTTCGACTCGAACATCCTGTCCATCGTGTTCGAGCGCTCGCCGCGGGAGACGGCCGACGCCCTGTGGGAGGCCGTGCAAGCGGGCCTCATCCTGCCCACGGATCAGTCGTACAAGCTGCTGCTCGGCGCCGAGCCGGGAGATCCCTTCGATGCGTCGCTGGAGGAGCTCGCCGTCCCGTACGAGTTCCTGCACGACCGCGTGCAGCAGGCAGCCTATTCGCTCATCCCCGACCAGGACCGGAAGAAGACCCACCTCGACATCGGCCGCCTCCTCCGGCGGCGCCTCCCGGCCGAGCGCGTCGCGGAGCGGCTCTTCGAGGTGGTCAATCACCTGAACGCAGGCGCCGAGGTGGTGCGCGACACGACGGAGCGCCAGGAGATCGCGCAGCTCGATCTCACCGCCGGTCGCAAGGCAAAGGCGTCCGCTGCCTACGAACCGGCGCTGCGCTACCTCGCCGCTGGCACCGAGCTCGTCGGGGCGGAGGGGTGGAGCCGCTGTCATGAGCTGACGTTCGCGCTGCACCTCGAGAGGGCCGAGTGCGACTATCTCATGACCCGCTTCGCGGACGCCGACGAGAGGTTCGCGCTCCTGCTCCGCAACGCCCGCGCCGACGACGAGCGGGTCGCCGTGCATACCGCCCGTGTGACGCAGCTCCTGCACCTGTGCCAGTACGAGCAGGCCGTGGAGACCGGCTTGCTCGCGCTGCAGCTGCTCGGCATACGGCTGTCGTCCAAGCCGCACATGGGTGAGGTGCTGCTCGAGCTCGCCCAGGTTCGATGGAAGCTGCGGGGCAGGCAGATCAGCGAGCTCAGCGAGCTGCCGGACCGCATGACGCCGGAGATCCGGGCGGCGATGGGTCTGCTCATCACCCTCTGGTTCCCTGCCTACCTGCTGCAGCGCGAGCAGCTCATCGGGCTCATCATCCTCAAGCTCGTGCAGCTGTCGCTCACCTACGGCAACACCGAGGCCTCCTCGTTCGCGTTCGCCTGCTTCGGCATGTTCAACAGCTCGGTGTTCCGCGATCCCAAGACGGGCGCGGCGTACGGCAAGCTCGCCCTGGTCCTGGCGCGCAAGTTCAATGATCCATCGGTGACGTGCAGGACGCTCTTCGTCATCGCGAGCTTCCTGGAGGTGTTCTCGTCCCACCTGCGCGAGGCGCTCGATCTGCTCGCGGAGGCGATCCAGTGCGCCGTCGACTCCGGCAACCTGGTGCAAGCATCGTACTGCATGTGCCTGAGCATCTACTGGACCTCTCTGGTCGACACCCCGATCGCGGAGGTGGCCGCGCAGGCTCGCCGGTATCTCGAGTTCGGACGACGGACCGACGCCCAGAAGGTGGTCCAGTGCATGCAGATCACCCTGCGCTGGACGCGAGAGCTGCAGGACGCCGACCCCTCCGCGCTGCGCTCGAACGAGCACTCGCTCGAGCCGGACGCGTACGTCACCGAGGACATGCAGCGCGCGCAGCACCTGCTGCTGGCGCTCCAGATCGGCTACCTGTTCGAGCGTTATGACGAGGTGGTGGAGATCGCGTCGCGGCTCGAGGCCTACAAGGACATGCTGGACCCGAGCTCGGCGTTCGTTCCGCACCACGCGTTTTACCGGGCGCTCGCGGCGCTCTCGCTGGTTCCGGACGCGGACGGCGCGGACAGGCGCCGCCTGCGCGGCGCGATCGACAAGGCAAAGCGGATCTTGCACAAGTGGGCCGAGCACAGCGCGGTGAACGCCCGCCACAAATATGCGCTGGTGCTGGCCGAGGAGGCGCGCGTGGAGGGCCGATCCAGGCAGGCGGCGAGGCTCTACGACGACGCGATCTCCGCAGCGCGGAAGAGCGAGTACCTCCACGATGTGGCTTTGGCGTGCGAGCGCGCGGCGCTGTTCCATCTGAACAGGGGCAAACCGCAGCTGGCCGGCTCGTACCTCCAGGAGGCGCGCGGCTGCTATCTCACCTGGGGCGCGCACACCAAGGTCCGCGCGCTCGACGAGCAGTATCCCGTGCTCCTCATGCGGTCGTCTCCGGCGCAGGTGAAGCATCAGAGCGGCACCGCCGTGACGGTGTCGCCGACGCCCCAGGACCTCGACTTGACCACGGTCGTCAAGGCGTCCCAGGTGCTCTCCAGCGAGATCATGCTCGGTCGGCTCCTGGACAGGATCATGCAGATCATGCTCGAGAACGCAGGCGCAGAGAAGGGAGTCCTCCTCATCAAGGAAGCCGGCCAGCTCGTCATCGAGGCCAAGGGGACGATCGCGTCCGGCGAGGTCACCGTGCTGCAGTCGATCCCGATGGATCAGAGCCCGGATCTCCCGCACGCGCTGGTGAACTACGTCGCCAGGACGCGGGAGAGCGTCGTGCTGCGCGACGCGGCGCGGGATGAGCGGCTGGTCAGCGACCCCTACGTCGTGCGTTGCCAGCCGAGGTCGGTGCTCTGTGCCCCGCTCGTTCATCAGGGACAGCTCGTCGGTGTGCTGTATCTCGAGAACAACCTCATCACCGACACCTTCACCTCGGATCGGCTGAAGGTGCTCCGTCTGCTCTCGTCGCAGGTCGCGATCTCGATCGAGAACGCGCGGCTCTACAACGATCTCGAGCGGAAGGTCGACGAGCGAACCGAGGAGCTCAAGCGCAAGAACATCGCGCTGGCGTCGACGCTCGAGCACCTCCAGCAGACCCAGCAGCAGCTGATCCAGGCGGAGAAGATGGCGTCGCTCGGCAACCTCACCGCGGGAGTCGCTCACGAGCTCAAGAACCCGCTCAATTTCGTCAACAACTTCGCTGAGCTGTCCGTTCGATTCGCGGATGAGCTCGTCACGCTCTCGACCGAGCTCCATCTCGACGACCCGCACAGCGGCGAGGTCATGGCGAAGATCAGGGAGGTGCTCCCGATGCTGAGGATCAACGCGAACAAGATCGCGGAGCACGGCAAGCGCGCGAACGCCATCGTGAACAACATGCTGCTGCACTCCCGTGTCCTGTCGGGCGTCCGAGAGCCGGTGAATTTGAACGCGCTGGTCGAGAAGTCGGTCGAGCTCGCGATGGTCGGCAAGCTCGCTGCGGCGCCCGCCCTGGACGTGGTGGTCGAGAAGGAGTTCGACGCTTCGCTCCCGCCGGTCGAGGTGATGGATCAGGAGCTCGCTCGCGTGATCATCAACCTGGTCAACAACGCGCTCTACTCCGTGGGTGAGCGGGTGCGGGCGGAGAGGGGCGCCGCGGCGGAGCCACCTCGCATCCGGGTGTCGACGCGCCGGGTCGGGTCGATCGCCGAGATCCGGATCTGGGACAACGGCACCGGGATACCGGAGCTCATCCGTGAGCGGATCTTCGACCCATTCTTCACGACCAAGCCCAACGGGCAGGGCACCGGGCTAGGGCTCTCCATCTGCTATGAGATCGTGCGTCACGGCCATGGAGGCGCGATCCGGCTCGGGAACACCGAGAAGGGGCGCCACGCGGAGTTCATCGTGGAGCTGCCGGTGCGTGGCCCCGCGTCCCGCCCGTCCGCGGCCGTGCCGGTGGATGACGTCGCGGTCGATCCGCTGAGCAAACACCGGAGCTGACCAGGGCTGGCGCCGCCGGCGGCGCGATCGCGGCGGGGCGAGCTCGGCCGGCGCAGCGCTGACCGGCGCGCTCGGCCGGCCCTCCGCTACTGCGCCGGCGCGGGGCGCCCCTCGACCGCCGCGAGGTAGTCGCGCACGGATTGCTTCATCCCGACCTCGAGCGCATGCGCCACGAGGTGGTGACCGATCGACACCTCTTGAATCTGCGGCGCCTCGCGGACGAGCGGCGCGAGGTTCTCCACGGTGAGGTCGTGCCCCGCGTTGATCCCGACCCCGGCCGCCACGGCGGCCCTCACGGTCGCGACGATCTTGTCGAGCTCCGCGCGGTGATCGCCGCGATCGAACGCCTGGGCGTAAGGACCGGTGTAGATCTCGATGCGATCGGCCCCCATCTCCGCGACCACGGGCACCACCGCCGGGTCGGCCTCGACGAAGAGGCTTGTCCGGATCCCCTCCTCCTTGAGCCGCTTCACCACAGGCTGGAGGACGAAGCGCCATTTCGCGACGTCCCAGCCGCGGTGCGAGGTGAGCTCGCCCGGCGTGACCGGGACCAGCGTGCACTGCGTCGGCCTGAGCTCGAGCGTGAGGTCCAGGAACTCCTCGCGGAGATCGCCCTCGAAGTTCGACTCCACCGTGGTGATGTGGCGAGTCACCGCCCGCGCGTCGTCCGGCGTGATGTGCCGCCGGTCCGCCCTCGGATGGATGGTGATGCCGTGGGCTCCGTAGTCGACGATCTTCCGGGCGAAGGAGAGGACATTCGGGGCATCGTGTCCCCGCGAGTTCCGCAGGAGCGCGATCTTGTTCACGTTGACGCTGAGCTTCATGGGACATCCTCTCGCCGGCTCGTGCGCGGCGCTCGCGACGCCGCTATACACGATCGACGCCGCGAGGCGAACACGCCGCGCGCCGGCGCGCAGCCGGGAGCGCGCCGCCAGCGCGCAGCTGGGGGGAGCGCCGTCGGCGCCCCCGGGCCGGCCCTCCGGCCGCGGCGGCGCGGCCGTTCGGCGCCTACACGCGCCGCGCGGCCCGCGAGCCCCGCACCGCGACGTCGGTCGCGAGGAGCGACACGACGAGGATGCCGACGGCGACGAGCGCGTTGTTCCACACCGTCGCCATCAGCAGCGCCGGTATCGTCCAGGCGCTGACGAACAGCCACACCGCCAGGATCGCGGTGGCGTAACGCGCCCTGGGCGCCCAGAGCGCGATCAGGGCGAAGACGACGCACAGCGCGCCCACCACCCAGGTGTTGGTGAACTCGTCCCGGCTGTGGCGCCAGGCGAACGCGGAGATCAACAGCCAGATCCCGAGCGCGATGTTGATGCCACGCAAAGCCGCCATCCGATGCTCCATTGGCCTCCCTCCCTCGCGGATCGCCGTGCCGGCGCCTCCGCCGCGCGACGCCCTGGCTCCCTCGCTCTGCCCGCTGGCCGCGGCCTCGGGCCAGGCGTCCTGCCCCGAGCGGCCTCGGCCCGCCGACCGCGGAGCCCGCTCACCCCACCTGCCGAGCGCCGGCGTCCCTGCGCCCGGTCCACACACCCCAGAGCTCAGCGAACGCCGTGCGAATCCAGTGCCACGCGCCTCGCCCTGGGAGCGGCCGCGCGGCCAGAGGCCGCGTTCATGAGGGCCGCCGCGCGGCGGTTCGGCTAGAAGCCCCGTCGCCATGGACTTCTTCGCGACCGCCGCCAAAGGAACCGAGCCCGCCCTCCGCGACGAGCTCCGCGAGCACCGGTTCCGCGGCGTCCGCGCGGATCGCGGCGGCGTCCACTTCTCCGGCCCGCCGGACGAGGGCTTCCGCGCGTGCATCGAGCTCCGCACCGCCGTGCGCGTGCTCGTCGAGCTCGCCTCCTTCGACGCGCCCAGCGGGGACGCGCTCTACGAGGGCGTCTCGCGCGTCGACTGGGCCCCTTACCTGAGCCCGGTCCATACGCTCGCCGTCCGCGCCTCCTGCCGCTCGAGCGCGCTGACCCACACCCAGTTCATCGCGCAGCGGACCAAGGACGCCATCGTCGACCAGATCCGGCGCCGCGTCGGCGCCCGCCCGTCGGTCGACCTCGACGACCCGGATCTCGCCCTCTTCCTCCACCTCGTCCGCGACCGCGCGACGCTCTACGCCGACCTCGGCGGCGCCGCGCTCCACCGCCGCGGCTACCGCACGCACATCGGCGGCGCGCCGCTCAAGGAGACGCTCGCCGCCGCGCTGCTCCGCCTCTCCGGCTGGGACCGCGCCCGCCCGTTCGTCGACCCGATGTGCGGCGCCGGCACCATCGCCCTCGAGGCCGCGCTCTGGGCGCGGGACATCGCCCCCGGCCTGCGCGCGCAGCGCTTCGGCTTCGAGCGGTGGGCGTGCCACGATCAGGCCGCCGCGCGGCGCACGACCGAGCTCCGCGACGCCGCCCGCGCGCGGATCCGGCCCGAGGGCCCCGCGATCGTCGCCGCCGACATCGACCCCCGCGCCGCCGAGATCACCCGCGGCAACGCCCGGATGGCCGGCGTGCAGATCGAGGTCCGCTGTCAGTCCATCACCGCGCTCGCCCCGACCGCGCCGCCGGGCCACGTCCTGACCAACCCGCCGTACGGCGAGCGCCTGCCGGGGACGCTGGCCCTCTACCGCGACATGGCGGCGGCGCTGTCGCGGCTCGAGGGCCACCGCGTCGCCATCCTCGCCGGCACCGAGGACATCGAGCACGCCATGCGCAGGAGGCCGGAGCGCTCGCTCACCGTGTTCAACGGCCCGATCGAGTGCCGGCTGCTGACGTACGACATCCCCTGAACCGGCGCGCCGCGCGGGAGGGCGCGTGCGAGACGTCAGGAGAGCAGGCGCATCACAAGGAACATCGCCAGCGCCGTCAGGAGCATCCCGGCGACGAAGCCGATGATGAGCCCCCGCTTGCCGGCGAGCCAGCTCGGCTCCCGCGCCTGCGGAGGCGCCGGCGCAGGCGCAGGCGGCGCCTGGGGCACGACGACGTGATCGGGCATCGTCGCGCGGCGCTCCAGCACCGTGCGCTGCTCTGCGATGGTCGTGGCGAGCTCGAACGGCAGCGACGCCGCCGGGGCTGCCGGCGAGGCGCTGTCGGCCGCCGCCGGCGCCCTCCGTACGACCGCCGCGGAGTCCCCGACGGTCTCTGCGCTCGCCGCGCCGAACCCCATCGCCCCGAACCCCTGCGGGCTCGCCGCCTGGAGCTCGCCGGGCGTCACCGTGGGCATCTGGCTCTCGGCCGGGGGGTGGGACGAGACCAGCCGGAGCGTGTTGGCGGCGCGCGGCGATCTCCTGTCCCACGCCCCCGCCGCCCCCCCGTCGAGCGGGCTCTGCGGCGTCGCCGGGACCGGCACGGAATCGACGCGCACCAGGCCGACCTCGGCCCGCTTCTCGGGCGTGCCCAGCCCGAAGTCCTCGGCGGAGCGGAGCGTCGCCTTCACCTCGCGGCCAGGAGGCGTGATGTCGAGCTCGTCGCCCTCGTCATAGGCCGCCGTATGGACTCGCACCCTCGCCGGACCGAGGAGCTCGTCGCGACGGACCATGGTGAGCGTGCTGTCGTCGTCCCCGCTCGCGTCGTCGTACGCGCCGTACGCGCCCGGCTCGGCCAGGCCGTTCCCCGAGAGCAGCGCCTCGCTGGCGCCGTGGGACCAGGACGGGAGCTGCAGCGAGATCTCCGGCACCGACTCCCCGGCCCAGCGCTGCGGCTCGGCGCCCGCCCCCGGCGCGACCGCCTGCGGATCGAGCGTCTGCGGGAGCTCCGAGGGCGGCGGCGCGTGGTGAAGCACCACCGGCGGTGGACGCGCGACCTCGGCGCCAGCCCCCCCGCCGGAGACGAGCGTCCGGGCCGACTCGATCGAGAGCTCCGCCCTGGGCGCCTGGCCGGAGATCGGCGCCGACGTCGAGCTCGGCAGCGACGTCAGCGGCGGGAGCGACATCGGCCCCCGCTGCAGCGACGCGTCCCGCGAGAAGAGCGAGCTCGGCTGCCGGCGCGAGATCGGCCCGAGCCCCACGGCCGTGTCGGGCAGCTCGGCCAGCAGGCAGTGCAGCGTGTACCCGAGCTCGCGCGCCGTCTGGTACCTGTCCGCCGGCTCCTTGGCGAGCGCCTTCACGATCAGCGCCTCGAGGCGCGGGTGGATCCCGGGCGCGCAGCTGCTCGGCGCCGGCACCGGCGCATGGATGTGGAGCGTCGCCGTGTGGAGCGGCGTCTCGCCCTCGAACGGCAGCCGCCCCGTGACGAGCTGGAACAAGAGGACCCCGCAGGTGTACAGGTCGGCCCGCTGATCCACCGGCAGCAGCCCGCACTGCTCCGGAGCCATGTAGGCCGGCGTGCCGACGAACGTGCCCGCGCGCGTCACGACGGACAGCGGGTCGGCGAGGAGCTCGGGCGCCTCGCCGGACGAGCCCGTGTCGAGGATCTTGGCGATCCCGAAATCGAGCACCTTCACCCGCTCGCCGTGAGGGTGCATGGGATCGGGGACCACCATGACGTTCTCGGGCTTCAGATCGCGGTGCACGACGCCCATCTCGTGGGCGACCGCGAGCGCCTCGCACACCTCCGAGAGGATGCGGACCGCCCGCGCCTGGCCGATCGCGCCGTGGCGCTCGAGGAGGACGTAGAGGTCGTCCCCCGAGAGCAGCTCCATCACGATGTAGCTGAGGGCGCCCTCGACCCCGTACTCGAAGATCTTGACGGAGTTCGGGTGCTTCACCCGCGCCGCGGCCTTCGCCTCGCGCTGGAAGCGCCGGATGAACGCGCGGTCCCCGGTGAACTCCGGGTTCATGATCTTGATCGCCACCCGGCGGGGCTCGGCGTCGCGCTCGGCGATGAAGACGCTGGCCATGCCGCCCTCGCCGAGGAAGCGGGTGATCGTGAACCGCCCGGCCACCTTGCGGCCGAGGAGCGCTTCATGCCTCATGCGCCCGGCACCTGCCGGCGTCTGCCCCGCTCGCCCGCTTCCGGGCGGCCGCACCGCATGCCCGCCCCAGGGCGGCCGTGCCCCTCGCGCAGGAGAGCGCTGCGCCCATGGCTGTCCGCGCGCCCGCGCGACCCGCGCGTCCGATGCGAGGGAGAGTGCACGCGGCGACCATACCAAAGAACTCGACAGCCGACGACTTGTCGGCCCCCGGCGGCGCGCGGTGCCCCTTCCGCGAGCGCGCGCCGCGCGCCCCCGCGCCCGCGCCGTTGACCGTCCCGAGCACTGCTCCGACCGCCGTCACCCCGGAGACGGGCGCCGGTCGCAAGCTCGTCCGGCAACAGTTAACTCTTTAACGCCACCCCCGATGCGCATGTGCGACAGGTGCTTAACTTATCGAAAGAGCTCGCGTTCGAGCGTCGGCGAGCGTTGGCAACGTTCTTGCCTTGGGGGGACTACCTCGCGCTGCGCCCTGTGCGCCGTGAAGGGTCAGCTTGTGCGTCGATCTCGACAGGCAGCTTCCGGAGGATCGTTGATGAATCGAATTTTTAGGCGTGCGGTGCTCCTCGGCACCGTCGCGCTGACCGTCGTGGGGGCGGGCTGCGCCGAGGAGCGGCCGTCCATCAGAAGGGTGCAGAGCGATGCGCTCGCCAAGTCCTTCTTCGTTGGAGGGGACCTCAAAGACATCGTCGATGACCCCGAGTTCTACATGCGGGGTACGGTCGTCGACGTCGGGTACGGCGCCGCCCAAGATGGCCTCTTCACGTCGACCTACGCCCAGCCCGTCTCCCGGATCAAGTGGGAGATCACCGAGCACCAGCTCAACGCCCGGCTCGCCTACGAGCGCATCGAGGGGACCGACGGCAAGGGCAACAACTATAACGGGCTCACCAAGAAGACCACGAACGACGGCCAGATCGTCGCGAGCTACGCGATCGAGTCGCATTTCGACATCGTCCGGGACTACAACCCGTCGACCGGCGAGGAGTCGAACGTCATCGTCGAGAACACCAGCGACCGGCTCTGGTACGAGCGCGAGTACATCCGCGTCGACTGGTCCCGCAACCTCGCGACCGACGCCTACAACTTCGACACCCTGTCGCAGATCGGCCTCTACGGAGGTGTCGAGTACGAGCCGCTCGCCTATTACGTCAGCGACCCCGCCTCCGCCGACGCCCCGCGGTTCGACGGCGAGAACGGCTACTTCGACGTCACGACGAAGGCGTTCGCCACGCCCGCGCTGCTCGACCTCTCGAGCCTTGGCTGGGGCATCGACAAGTTCCCTGCCTGCATGCTCCCGGGCGACTTCGCCGGCGGCACCGACCCGTACGGCAACTGCAACCCGGTCGAGATCACGATCCGGCAGTCGTTCAAGAAGGTGGTCGACAACGACTACGAGCCGGTCGACTTCGACGGCGTGAGGTTCCAGGCGTTCGGCATCTTCAACTTCGATTACCGCTACGGCTACGAGCGCAACTACGGCATCGTGGACAACCAGTGGCGGCGCTTTGCGGCCCGCTACAACCTCTGGAAGCGCAGCCACTTCTACACGGATCCCGAGGCGATGGAGGGCGCGGTCGCCTGCGCGACCCGGGAGACGGCCCCGGCCGGCGACGTGACCGCCGATCCGAACCTCGACGAGAACAAGGACGGCACCGCGGACGTGTGCGCGGCGGCCGGCGCGGGCTCGCAGTGCGACGTGTACAAGCAGAAGTGCACGCTGCCTTACACGGAGCGCGAGGCCGTCGTCATCCCCTGGTACGTCGGCGGCAACACGTCGGAGGACATCTTCGAGGCGACCCAGTGGGCCACCGAGGAGTGGGATCTCGCGATGAAGACCGCGATCCAGACGTCGCGCCTCGTCGAGTGCCGGAAGACGGGCGGCCAGGACTGCGACGCGAAGTTCCCGATGTGGAAGGGCCAGCAGGACGACATCGACGAGGCCGTCGCGCTCTCGCGCGCGCTGAACGCGTGCCGCCGCGAGCAGGGCTGGGACGCGCCGGCGTGCGACGACCAGGCCAAGCAGGCCGTGGAGCAGCTCTCTCAGCGGCGGGGCGGCGACCAGGCGACGCTCGCGATCGGAAGCGTCGTCACGCAGCCTTCGGTGATCGTGCTCTGCCACAACCCCATCGTGGAGGGCGATCACCCCGCCTGCGGCGACACGAGCGTCCCCCTCGAGGAGCGCGTCGCCCCGCGGCTCGGCGACCTCCGCTACAACAGCGTGCTCATCGTCGAGAAGCCGCAGACCCCGTCGCCCTGGGGCATCATGGTCGACGCCGACGACCCGATCACGGGCGAGAAGGTGGCCGCCAGCATCAACATCTGGAGCCACGTCACCGACTCCGCGGCGCAGCAGCTCGTCGACATCGTCCGCTACATCAACGGCGAGATCCCGACCTCCGAGATCACGGACGGCAAGTACATCCGCGACTGGGCGCAGGCGAGCCGCATGTCCGGCGGCGGCCAGGGGCCCACGATGACGAAGCAGGAGGTCACGTCGCGGCTCGCGAGCGCCACGAAGCTCGACGCCGAGGCGTACGCGGGCCTCGTCGCGCAGGGCGTCTCCCCCCAGCTCAAGGCGCTCATCGAGCCGATGAAGGCGAAGGTCGCCGACATCGCGGTGCGGGGCGACGTCCCCTCCCCGCAGCAGGCGGTCGTGGGCGCCCGCATGAAGGCCGCCCGGGGCAGCCTCGCCGAGTCGGAGCTCCTGAACCCGGCGATGCTGAAGCGCGCGGGCGTCCCCGCCGGCCTGCCCATTGAGGGCCCGCTCGCGGACGCGGCGTCGCCGTTCGCGATGAACAACCCGAAGATGCACTCGCAGCTCCGCCGCATGCACGACAACGCGCTCGCCGAGCGCGGCGCCTGCATCCTGCACGAGGCCCCCGAGGCCTCGGCGATGACGGGCCTCGCGGAGGCGCTCCGCGAGAAGTTCCCCGTCGGCGACGACGAGACGGCCGACGAGAAGCGGGGGCGCTACGAGAAGATGTTCAAGTACATCCAGCGCCGCTACCAGTACGCGGTCATCGCGCACGAGATGGGGCACTCCATCGGCCTCCGGCACAACTTCGTGAGCAGCTACGCCTCGCTCTTCTTCCGGCCCCAGTACTGGCAGCTCAGGACGAAGAACGGGAAGGTCAAGGCGGCGTGCACCGGTGAGGCGGACGAGAGCCCGGAGCAGTGCGTCGGCCCTCGCTACTTCGACGCGATCACGGACGAAGAGCAGAAGAACATGATCTGGATGTTCCAGCACTCCACGGTCATGGACTACCCGGGCGACGTCTCGCAGGACCTGGTCGGCCTGGGCGTCTACGACTTCGCCGCCGCGCGCTTCTTCTACGGCGACAACGTGAGCGTCTACGACAACGGCGACCGCAACTACCTCGCCGGCGGCAGGGTCGGCGGCGGGCTCCTCGCCGCGACGGACAACTTCGGCGGGCTGGCCGGCATCAAGTACGGCATGTTCGCGAAGGGCAACGCCACGAACGCGCCCAGCGTCAACGACTTCCACTACTCCCAGCTGCAATCGCAGTACGAGGTCATCCGCGACTGCTACGACGTGGAGGCGACCCCGCCCGCGACGTGGAACGAGCAGCTCGACGGCAAGTGGCATCCGCTCCTCGACGGCGGCATCGTCACGGTCGGCGAGGAGACGAAGCGCTGCCGCCAGCAGCCGGTCGACTACGTCGGCTGGAAGCAGCTGCGCAAGCCGCAGGACAGCGAGACCGCGATCGGCGCATTCCGCGGCGGCCCGGCGGTCGACGCCCAGAACCGCGTCCGCGTGCCGTACGGGTTCGCGACCGACAACTGGGCCGACACCGGCAACGTCTCGGTCTTCCGCCACGACAACGGCGCCGACCCGTACGAGCAGCTGATGTTCCTGCTCACCACCCAGGAGAACAGGCACATCTTCGACAACTTCCGGCGCAACCGCACGACGTTCAGCGTCCGCGCCGCGGCGGACAGGTCCTACAGCCGCTACAACGAGAAGATGCTCGGCATCGCCGGCGGCATCGGGTTCTACGGGACGATCTACCAGGATCTCGCGACGAACCAGGGCCTGTCGTTCGACACGCTGTGGCCGCTCCTCGTCGAGGGCAGCCTGCAGGAGAACGTCGTGGCCGCGACGGTGGCGTTCGATCACTTCACGAGGCAGCTCGCCCGCCCGGAGGAGGGGCCGCACTACCTGCGCGATCCGCTGTTCAACGACCCGGTCCTCCGCTCGAACCTCGACGGCGACGACTACGGCGCCGGCGAGGACTTCGGCTCCTTCGGCGGCACGACCAACAGCCCGGTGCTGGTGCAGATCCCGAACGGCTCGACCGGCTACCTGAAGGACATCGGGTTCGGCGGTCACCCGCTCGAGAACAGGAACTCGGAGAGCAACGGCGACTTCGACACCGACTACTCGTTCAACGCGGGCAGCTACTACGACAAGATCCACACGGCCATCCTGCTCTCCGAGTCGGAGGACCGGTTCGTGAGCCAGTCCCGCCGCGACTTCTACGACGCCCGCTTCCGCGCGGTCGGCATGGCCGACGTGCTGCCCGAGGGCTACCGCCGCGTGCTCGCCAACGCCCTCACCGGCGATCGCTCGCTCCTCGCGCCTCGCCTCGAGGCCGGCGAGGACGGCTTCCCGGTGCTCGACACGGCGAGCAAGGATCCCGACCCGCTGGCGAAGGAGTTCCCGGCGCGCCCGATGGGCTGGGTCAGCTGGTGGCCGAACGAGGGGCCGAAGGTCTGCTTCCCGACCGACGGGAAGAACCTCTGCACGAACTACCTCGGCGGCGACTTCGACCCGGCCGTCGTGGACCGGACCGTCGCGGTCGATCCGCAGATCGGCTGGGAGGTGCAGAAGTTCCTGATCGCGTGGACGCTCGCGAACATCCCCGCGAACGGCAAGACGAACTGGCTCGACATGATGCGCGTCTACCGGCTCGGCAGCGACGCGGACCCGGGCTTCGAGCAGCGCATCGAGTGGCAGGACCCGACGTCCGGGCAGGTCTACTACGCCCGCACGTACGGCATGGAGTGCCTCTTCGGGGCCGGCAAGAACAGGGCGGCCTGCGAGGACTCCGGCGGCAAGTGGGTGCAGAAGGGCATCGCGGCCCGCGTGCTCGAGTACGCCAACGCCCTCACCGCGAAGGGCTACCAGCTCGACGCGAGGCACGAGGCGCAGCCGGGCAACCCGGCGGACAGCATCCCCGCGGATCCCGCGTACGTCGCCGACTACGGCCCCGGCTTCAACAAGTACGGTCGCGCGATGATCACGTACCACCCGGACGGCGCCGCGATCATCATCCCGGATCCGGCGATCAAGGACGTGCCCGCGGTCGGCCCGCTCAAGGAGGTGCCGGCGTGCGATCAGAACATCAACGAGAACTGCACCCAGCTCACCATCTACAAGAACCACTACGCGTACGAGCTGAAGGGCTACAAGTCGGTGCCTGACTACCTGCTCAAGATGATGGCCCAGTTCGGCCTCGCCGACCCGGAGCAGCTGGGCATCTTCCCCGACTGATCCACGCCTCCCCACGCCGGGGCCCCGCGCCGGGGCCCCGCGCTCCCCCTCATAAGCGTTAACCAAGCTTCGCGCCGCGTTCTCCTACATCCGAACGTGGTCGTGGTCGTTCACGACCTAACGTTGACGACCACGACCACGTTCACGACGACGTAAACGTTCACGTTCACGACCACGTAAACGTTCACGTTCACGTTGGTGACGCCCTGAGCGGCGTCCGGCCGTCCGCGTCCCTCAGGCCCGAGATAACCTGGCCGAGCCCGCCTGCTGCCGTTGGAGGTCGCGCGGGCGCCAGGGCGGCACTACGCTCGGCGTGGCGCTGCGCGCGCCGCGGCATGATCCCCTCCCCCGCCCTTCACGCCATCGCCCCGGCCCACCGCTCGGACGCGCGGGCCTTCGCGGCCTACCTCATCGAGCACGTCGCCGAGTCCGGCCGGCGCGGAGTGCCCCATTTCGCCATCGCGACGTCGCTCGCCCCCGACGAGGTCGAGCACAGCGCGCGCGACCGCTGGGGCAAGGGGCTCGACGAGCCGCTCTGGGGGCGGGCCTGGCTGCTCCGGTCGAGCGAGCCGCGGGCGCGCATCATCGGGCACATCGAGCTCCGCGGCGGCCGCGTCTGGTCCGAGGGCCACCGCGCCGTCGTCGCGATGGGCATCCTCGGCCCCCACACCGGGCAGGGCCACGGCCGGCGCCTGCTCGAGACCGCGATCGCGTGGGCCCGCGACGAGGCGGGCCTCGAGTACCTCGACCTCGGCGTCTTCGCCAACAACGAGCGGGCCAGGCGGCTCTACGCGGGGATGGGGTTCGTCCCGATCGGCACCCGGGAGGACGCGTTCCGGGTCGACGGCGCCATCCTGGATGACATCCAGATGACCCTCGCGCTCCGCTCTCCCGACCCGCGCGCGGTCGCCCCGTCGGAGCGCTGAGCCACGGCGCGGGCGTCCCCGGGCCCGCCCGCGGCCCGGCCCGTGCCCCGCACGAGCGCTGGACGCGCGCTGGAGGGTACCCGCCGCGGCGCAGATGCGTCATGAGGACAACGCCGTCCAGGCGCCCGTCCGGAGGCCCGGCCATCGCCGGCCCGGTCGCCGGCGGCCGTCACCGCAGTCCATCGCCACCGAAAGCCATCATGCTCCGCTCGCCGCTCCTGCCGATCTTCCTTACCGTCTTCGTCGACGTCCTCGGCCTCACGCTCGTTCTCCCCCTCCTCCCGTTCTACGCCGAGCACTTCGGCGCCAGCGAGCTCGTGGTGGGCGTGCTCGCGGCGAGCTACGCGGTCTGTCAGCTCGTCTCCGGGCCGATCCTCGGCCGGATCTCGGACCGGGTGGGCCGCAAACCCACGCTGCTCGTGAGCCAGACCGGCACGTTCCTCGGGTTCCTGGTGCTCGGCTCGGCGAGCTCGCTCTGGATGCTGTTCCTCGGGAGGATCATCGACGGGCTCACGGCCGGGAACCTGACGATCGCGCAGGCGTACATCAGCGACGTGACCCGGCCCGAGGAGCGCACCAAGGCGTTCGGCCTCATCGGCATCGCCTTCGGCTCCGGGTTCCTGCTCGGCCCGGCCATCACGGGGGAGCTCGCGAGCCGCTTCGGCTACGGCGCGCCGGCGTACGGCGCGGCGGCGCTGTCGCTCCTGTCGGTCCTCCTCACGGCCACGCTGCTCCCGGCGAAGCCGCCCGTGCCGGCGGCCCAGGACGGGGCGACCTCCGCCGCCGCCCGGCTGGCGTCGCTCGGCCGCGGAGACGCCTTCCGCCGGTACTTCGACCGACCGCTCCCGCGCCGCCGGCTGCTCGAGTTCTTCGCCTTCTCCCTCTCCTTCTCGACGCTCATCGGCGGCCTTGCGCTCTTCCTCGAGCGGCGCTTCGCGTTCGGCGTCAAGGAGACGGGCTATCTCTACGCCTTCTCCGGGCTCATCGGCGGCAGCATCCAGGGCGGCCTGATCGGCCGGCTGGCGAAGCGGTACGGCGAGGAGCGGCTCGCGCTGGTCGGCTTCGGCACGATGGTGGTCGGCTACGGCCTGCTCGGCATCGCGTACACCCTGCCCGTGCTGCTCGCGCTCGTGGGGATCGCGGCGTTCGGCGCGGCGGTGGTGAGGCCGGCCGTCACCACGCTCCTCACGAAGAGCGTCGGCCGCGACGAGCAGGGCGCGGCGCTCGGCGTGAGCCAGTCGCTGGCGAGCATCTCGCAGATCATCGGCCCCATCGGCGCCGGCTGGCTGATCGAGCACCGGGCGCTCGCGGCGTACGGCCTGATGGCGGCGAGCTTCGCCGCCCTCGGCGTCCTCCTCGGCCTGCAGAAGATCCCCGTCAGCGAGCCGATCGAGCTCTAAGCGCCGCGCCCGGTTCCTCGCGGAACCACATCGGTCTCCGCCCCCCTCGGCACCAAGCAGAGCGGCAGCCGAGCCGCAGCAGAGCGGCAGCAGAGCGGCGGTCACCCGCACAGGAGACGGGCCCAGATCGGCGTTTTCGGCGCGCAAGCGCACTCCGGTGCGCTGAGCACCGAAAACGTCGAGATGGGCCCGTATCCGAAGCGGGTGACCGCCGCTCTAGGCGCGCGCACCCTTCACAAAGGGTAGGAGGGCGTCGACGAGCGGCGGCGTGGCGTCGTCGAGACGCCGGGGGTTGTGCCAGGCGAACGGCTCGACGAGGCGCGACGGCCGGAGGCCGAGCTTGCCGCGCGAGCACTCCACGAGGAGCGACAGCGCCCCGTGACGATCGTGGAGCCAGTCGATCTCCAGGCCGGCCTTGCGGACGCCCCAGGCGAAGCGGACGTAGGGCATGGCGCGGTACGGCCTGCGGTCCGCGGCGCGCGCGACGCGCAGCGCGAAGGCGCGGTGCTCGGCGGCGTCGGCCACGGGCCAGAGGCTGTGCGCCGGCGGGTACAGCACGGCGCCGCCGGCGCTGTGCAGCGACAAGGCGCGGTCGATCCGGCGCGACGACAGCGCGTGCGCGATGGCCTCCACCTCCGGCTCGCTGGCGGGGCGGCTGCCGGGCGAGAAGAGGAGCCCGATGAAGCGCTGGATGAGGCCGCGCTCGTACCATCCCGCGTCGAAGTTCCGGTTCAGGTCGACGCCCCGGGCATTGCCCCGCACGTACCGGTGTCGCCCGGCGCGGAGGTTCATCTCGACGCGGAGGAGCCCATCCGGGTTCACGATCGGGACGGCGAGGATCGACCGGCCCCCGAGGTCCTGGGTCGCGAGGCGATCGAGCAGCGCGAGGTGGGCCTCGATGCCGATCCACTCGAGGGGGTGGATCCCGGACAGGATCACCGTCGTCCGCACGCGCTCGCGCGACCCGGCTCCCGTCGAGGGGCGCAGGCTGGCGCGCTCGGCGCGCTCGGCCAACCGAGCGAGGGCGGCGTCGCTCGGCGCCGGGTCGTCCGCGCCGCCCGGCGCGCGGCTGCCATCGGGATCCGGCGTGCCATCCGACGTGCCATCGAGCGGACGGAGTGAGACGCCGTTCGCAACGCTCTGTCCTCCCTGAGCGCTCGGCGCCAGGAGGCCTGCGGCATGCTTCTCGCCGCGCGCAGCGGCCAGGCTGGCTGCGCCGAGGTGAACGGCGAGCAGCGGCTCGCCCCGGATCGAGCGCCCGATCAGCGTGACCTGCGCGCCGCGGTCGGCGAGCCGCTCGATCGCCTCCAGGAGCTCGCCGTACCCGCGGTAGGGACCGAGCCCGCGGCGAGCGAGCAGACGGGAGAGCGGCGCGCGTCGGTGTATAAAGAGGGCCGCCCTCAGGGCAGCCCGGCCTTGCTCTTCCGACGCCTGATCGGACTTCGGCATGCAGGGCTCACCTTTACCCTAGATGGCACGAACTATAGACCACCGGCCGCGCGTTCGTGCGATCCGGACCAGGTCAAACCAGGGATTACCGTGGCAGCGGGCGCGCATATGGAATTCGACGGCAGCGGGTGGGCGGAAGGACGTATCGAGCTGCTGCCTCCGAGCCAGGGGTGGTCGCTGCTGTCGCCGGAGCCCGAGGCGCGGATCGACGAGCACCGCTGGGCACATCAGGCGCGCGTCTTCTTCGGGGCGGAGCTCACGCTCGTGCAGAAGAAGGCGTATCCGTCGGGGAGCACGCCGATGGCCGACGCCGTCGAGGTGGACGTCGCGCGCACCTCCTCTTCTTCTACTTCCACGCCGCGCGCGACGAGCCGCGTGCTCGTCATGACGGTGCCGCTGGATCGCGCGCCGCTCGTGCGAGCGGCGGCCGCGGCGGGGGTGCGGGCGATCGGCGGGCGCGGGTTCGACGCGCTGCTCGCGCGGGCGCGGCGGGTCTGGCAGGTGCGAGAGCCGCCGATCGCCGGCGACGACGCGCGAGCGCCCCTGGTCGTCACCGCGGTGCTCGCGGCGGTGCTGCTCGCGCCCGTGGTGCCGCCCGGCGAAGAGACGATCTTCGGGGTGAAGGGGGCCAGAGAGCGGCTGCAGCGGCTCGGCTGGTGACGGGGCGGCGCGTCGCGCCCGCCCTCGGCCGCCTGCCGAGGGATGTCGTGCTCGGCGCTCTGAGGTGCCTGCTCGTCGGGCGCCTGTACTAGCGTGCGCGCCCGTGCGCTCCCGCTTCCCGCTCGTGGCCGCCCTGTTCTTCGTCTCTGGCGCGACCGGCCTCCTCTACGAGGTCGCCTTCTCCAAGCTGCTCGCCTACGTCTTCGGCGCCACCGCGTATGCCGTGAGCACGGTCCTCGCCGCCTTCATGGGCGGCCTCGCCCTCGGCGCGCACCTCGGCGGACGCCACGCCGCGTCCGCGCGCCGCCCGCTCGTCGTCTACGGCGCGCTCGAGGTGATCGTCGGCGCGATCTGCGCCGTCTCGCCGTTCCTGTTCGAGGCGCTGACCTCGGCCTACGTCGCCGTCGCCCGCGCAGCGCCCGACTCGCTCGCGCTGCTCACCGCGGCGCGCGCCGCGCTGACCGCGCTCGTGGTCGTCGTCCCCACGGTCGCGATGGGCGCCACGCTGCCGGTGCTCTCGCGCATCCTCCGCGCCGGCGCCGCGCCGGACGGCGGCGCGCCTCCCGCCGAGCACGACGCCGCGCGCCGCCTCGCCTCGCTCTACGCCATCAACACGGCCGGCGGCGCGGCCGGCGCGCTCTCCGGCGCCTACGTGGTCCTCCCGCACCTCGGCATCCGAGGCGCGCTCTGGTCCGCGGCGATCGCCAACATCGTCCTCGGCGTCGTCGCGATCTCCGCCGGGCTGCGCGGCCCGGCGCCTGCTGCCGCCGCCCCCGACGCGCGCTCCCCCGAGGCCCGCACCGCGGACGCTCCGCTCCCTGCGGCCGCCGGCCGGGCTGAACCGCCGTTCCTGCTCCTGCTCGCGTTCGCGTCGGGCTTCCTGGTCTTCGCCGCCGAGGTGGTCCAGACCCACCTGCTCGCGCTGCTCATCGGCAACAGCGCCTACGCCTTCGGGCTGATGCTCGCCGTCTTCCTCGTCTGCCTCGCGGCCGGCGCCGCGCGCTCGCCTGCCCTCGCGCGCCGCCACGGCGAGGGCGCGCTCTCCCGGGGGCTCGCCGCCGCCGCGCTCTCGCTCGCCGCCACCGTCCCGCTCTGGGACCAGCTCCCGCGGCTCTTCGCCTTCGCGGGCAAGCACGTCGACGGGTGGGCCGGCCGCGAGGCGTGCCGCGCGCTCGCCGCCCTCGCGATCCTCGCGCTGCCCACGCTGTGCATGGGCACCACCTTCCCCCTGCTCCTCGCGCGCGCCGCCGCGCACGCCGACGTCGCCGCGCGCGTCGGCAGGCTGACCTCCGCGAACACCCTGGGCACGATCGCCGGATCCATCGTCACCGGCTACCTCATCCTGCCCGCGCTCGGCTCCGAGCGCGCGCTCCTGACGATCGCGCTCGCCTTCGCCCTCACGGCCGTCCTCGCCGCCGCGCGCGCCGGGGCGGAGCTCCCCCGCGCCCTCGCGCTGGCCGCGGCGGCGGGGGCGCTCGCCGTGCTCGCGCCCCGCTGGGACATGGCCCGCCTCACGAGCGGCGCGAACGTCTATTTCGCCATGGGGCCGCGCCCCGAGCGCATCGACTTCGTGCGCGAGGACGTGCACGGCGGCGTCACCACGGTCGCGCACCTCGCCGGCGTCACGACCATGTATACGAACGGCAAGTTCCAGGGCGACGACGGCCCCGAGATGACGGCGCAGCGGCGGTTCGCGCACTTCCCCTCGCTCTTCCTCCGCGACACGCGCGCCGCGCTCGTCATCGGCCTGGGCACCGGCACGACGACCGGCACCATCGCGGCCTACCCCTTCGAGCGCATCGACGTCGCCGAGATCTCGCCCGCGATCGTCGAGGCGTCTCGGCGCTTCTTCGCCGGCCCGAGCCTCCGCGCGCTCGACGATCCCCGCGTCCGCCTCTCGCTCAACGACGGCAGGAACGAGCTGCTCGTCGCCGCCCCGGGCCGCTACGATCTCATCGCCATCGAGCTCACCAGCGTCTGGTTCGCGGGCGCCGCGAGCCTCTATAGCCACGAGTTCTACGAGCTGGCCCGGTCCCGGCTCACCGAGGGCGGCGTCTTGCAGCAGTGGGTGCAGCTCCACCACATCCGGCGGCGCGAGCTCGCCGTCGTGGTGAGGACGATGCGCAGCGCATTCCCGCACGTCGCGCTGTTCGTGGGCGGCGCGCAAGGCATCCTCGTCGCGAGCGGCGCGCCGCTCGTCGCCTCGGGGGCGCGCCTCGCCGGGCTCGACGCGCGCCCGTCGCTCCAGGCGACGCTCGCCGGCGCGCGGCTCGAGGACCTCCTCGACGCCCTCGTCACCTCGGGCGACGATCTCGATCGCCTCGTCGCCGACGCGGCCGAGGACGGCGGCCCGATCCTGTCCACGGACGACAACCTCTACCTCGAGTACGCCACGCCGAAGGGGAACGTGCTCCCGTACGGCGCGTCGCTCGACGCGACGCTCGCGCTCCTCGAGCGTTACCGGACGCGGGCGCCGCGCACGCGGCACCTCGCGCCCTGAGGTCGCTCAGCCCCCGCCCGCGGGCACCTCGCCCTGAGGTCGCTCAGCCCCCGCCCGCGGGCGCCGCGCCACCCTTCGCGGGCGCGCTCTCCTTGGCCGGCGCGCTCGGCGCGGGGGGCTCGCCCTCCTGCGCCTCCGACGTGGCCCGTGGCTTGACCTGCACCGGCTTGATCTCGTCGCCCGTCGCCACGAAGCCCTTGCGGGGCGGGGGCGCCTTGAGCTGCGCGGCCTGCTCCGCGCGCTGCTTGCGCTGCTCGAGGCTCAGCACCTCCAGCGCCAGGCCGCCCCTGTACGGATCCTGCCCCAGGAAGGGGCGCCCGTTCACCTCGGCCACATGGAACTCGACCCGGCGGTTCTCGCTGCGGCCTGCCGCGATCTCGTTCGGCCCGAGCGGGCGCGACTCGCCGAAGCCCACGGCGATCAGCCGGTCGCTCTCGACCTCGTGATCGACCAGCCAGTCGGCGACCGCGAGGGCGCGCCGCGCGCTGAGCGCCTGGTTGTGCTCCTCGCTCGACTGCGCGTCCGTGTGCCCCTCGATCCGCAGCCGCGTCACCTCGGGGTGCTCCTTGATGAACTGGAGCAGCGTCTCCAGCGTCTTCTCGCTGCCCGGCCGGATCGTCGCCTTGCTCGTGTCGAAGACGATCTTGCCCTCGATGTAGACCTGGCTCTCCCCGCCCTGCTCCGACCAGGGCTTCTCCGGGTACCATCGCGGGAGCGCCTGCTGCTCCTCGGCGCGCGGCAGCTCCCGCGGCGGCAGCCGGTTGTCGCTGCACCCCTGGCCAGCAAACGCGGCGGGCGCGAGCGCCGCCGCGAGCGCGAACGGCAGGGAGGTGCGGGCGGCCTGCTTCCTCTTCGGGTCCATCTCGCCCTGCAGCGTGTCAGAACCGGCGCTCGGACCGCAAGTAACCTGGCGGACGCCGGGCTGACCGGCGCGGAACGCGGCTTATGGTAAGAGGATCGCCATGTCCGCGCTGTCGTCCACGCCCGAGGGCTCGCCCATTGATGCCAAGCTCGCCGGGCTGCGCGCCCGGCTCCGGGAGCTCGGATCGGTCCTCGTCTGCTACTCCGGCGGGGTCGACAGCGCCTTCGTCCTCGCGGTCGCGCACCAGGAGCTCGGCCCGAGGGCCGTCGGGATGACCGCGGTCTCGCCGAGCCTCGCGCCGGCCGAGAAGGAAGAGGCCACCTCGATCGCCCGGCTGATCGGCGCCGATCACCGGCTCGTCGAGTCGTCCGAGATCGACGATCCGCGCTACGTCGCGAACAACCCGGATCGCTGCTTCCACTGCAAGAGCGAGCTCTACCGGATCGCCGCGCGAAGGCGATCCGAGTGGGCGCTCGCGGCGATCGTGAACGGCACCAACACCGACGACCTCGGCGACTACCGCCCCGGGCTGGAGGCGGCGCGGGAGGCGGGCGTGCTGAGCCCCCTCGTCGAGCTCGGCTTCAGCAAGGCCGATGTGCGCGCCGGCGCGGCGCGCGTCGGCCTGCCCATCTGGGACAAGCCGGCCGCGGCCTGCCTCTCCAGCCGGATCCCTTACGGGACCAGCGTCACGCGCGAGCGGCTCGCGCAGATCGGCGGCTTCGAGGCGGCGCTGCGCGGCATCGGGTTCCGCCAGGTCCGCGTCCGATACCACGACGACCTCGCGCGCATCGAGCTCGACGCGGGCGAGCTCGCGCGCGCCGCCGAGCCGCCGGTGCGCGCCGAGATCGTGGCCGCCGGCAAGCGGCACGGCTTCCGGTACGTGACGCTCGATCTCGGCGGGTACAGGACCGGCAGCCACAACGAGGTCCTCGTCGGCCGCGCCCTCAAGATCGTGAGCTGATCTCGCTGGAGCCGCGGCCTCACACGAGCGAGGAGCGCACGACCTTGGCGCGCTCGTCGCGCTCCTTCAGGTGCTCGAGGATGATCACCGCCGTCTCCTCGATGGCGCGCTTGGTGACGTCGACCACCGGCCACTCCGGGTGCGCGGCGAAGAGACGGTTCGCGAAGTCGAGCTCCTGCCGGACGTGCTCGCGCATCGCGTAGTTGGTCTCGGAGGGCATCCCGAGCTGGCGCAGCCGCGCCTGCCGGATCTCGCAGAGCTGATCGATCCCGATGGTCAGCCCGACGACCCGATCCTGGGGGGCCTCCATCAGCTCGAGCGGCGGCGGAACGCCGAGCACCAGGGGGAGGTTCGCGACCTTGAGGCCGCGCTGCGCGAGCAGCGTCGACAGCGGCGTCTTCGACGTGCGCGAGACGCCGACGAGGACGATGTCGGCCCTCTTGAAGTTCCGCGGCTCCTTCCCGTCGTCGCTCTTCACCGCGAACTCCACCGCCTCGATGCGCCGGAAGTACTCCTCGCTCAGCGGGAGCATCGCGCTCGGCAGGTTGATGGGCTCCCGGTCGAGGAAGGTGCCGAGCCGGACGATGAGCGAGCCGATCAGATCGATCGCCTCGATGTTCAGCTCGGCGGTGGACGCATGCAGGAACTCGCGCAGCTCGGGGCTCACCACGGTGAACACGACGAGCGCGCCCTCCCGGGCCGCGCGCTCGAGCACCGGCCGCGCGACCTCCGGCGTGCGCACCCGGGTGTGGAGGCGGATCTGCACCCCCGCGTCCGGGTACTGGAGGAGCGCGGCGCGCACGGCCTTCTCCGCCGTCTCTCCGGTGGAGTCGCTCAGGACGTCGATGAACTTCGCCTTGTCCATGTCCGATCCCTCCGTCGCCATGTCGGCTCAGGCGCTCGAGGCAGGGCTCGTGCCTCGGCGTTCAGCAGAGCGCGAAGGATCGCGCGCGGCCGCGCGCCAGGTCAACCAAACAGCCCCTTCAGCTTCTCCATGAAGGTGGCCTGCTGAGGCTGCACGTTCTCGCCGAGCTCCTTCGCCAGCTGCGCGATGAGCTCCCGCTGCGTCGCGGTGAGCTGCGTCGGCACCTCGACGCTCACCTCGACGAGCTGGTCGCCGCGCCCGCCCACGACGCGACGCGGTATGCCCTTGCCCTTGATCCGGAGCACCGCGCCGGGCTGCGTGCCCGGGGGGATGCGGAGCCGGCCCTTCCCCTCCAGCGTCGGGATCTCCAGCTCGCCGCCGAGCGCCGCGCGCGCGAACGAGATCGGCACGGAGCACACCACGTCGTCGCCGACGCGGCGGAAGAGCTCGTGCGGCGAGACGCGGATGGTGAGCTCCAGATCGCCCGGCCCCCGGTCGGAGCGGACGGCGTTGCCGCCGCGCTCCACGAGCCGCGTCGCGCCGTTCTCCACGCCCGGAGGGATCGTCACCTCGATCGTCTTCTGCTTCGCCGCGAGGCCGGCGCCGCGGCACGTCCTGCACGGGTCGGTCACGATCCGCCCCGTGCCGCGGCACCGCCCGCAGGGGCGCTCGATCGCGATGGGGAACATCCCCTGCTGCATCCGGACGCGGCCGCGGCCCGAGCACGCCGAGCAGCGCTCGGTCGACGCGCCCGGCGCGGAGCCCGAGCCGGCGCAGTCGCCGCACGGCTCGACGCGATCGTAGGTGATCTCCTTCGCGCAGCCGAACGCCGCCTCCTCGAAGGTGATCCGCACCTCCTTCTGCAGCGTCCCGCGGTCGCCGACCCGGATGCCCAGGGCGCCGAGGAGATCGCCGAAGATGGCGTCCAGGTTGAGGTCCTGCATGTCGAAGGGCACGCCCGGGACCCCAGAGCCGGCGGAGGCGCCGACGGCGGCGGGGCCGAACCGATCGAACGCCGCGCGCTTCTGCGGATCGCTCAGGATCTGGTAGGCCGCGTTCAGCTCTTTGAAGCGGACGTGCGCGCCCTGATCCCCCGGGTTCTTGTCGGGATGGTGCTGGCCGGCGAGCCGCCGGAAGGCGCTCTTGATTTCATCCTGCGTCGAGGAACGCTCGACGCCCAATACTTCGTACGGATCCCGCACGACGTGCGAAATAGCATCGATCGCCCTCCCGGGACAGCGGCTACCGGGCCGCCTAATCCGCTGATTTCCCTTCGGGCCCGGCGAGTTCGCGCTTCATCACCTTGCCCGTCGGGTTGCGCGGCAGCGCGTCGACGAAGACGACCTCGCGCGGGACCTTCGGGCCCGCGAGCCGCGCGCGGCAGTGCGCCCGGATGTCGCCCTCGCTCGCGGTCGCGCCGGGGCGCAGGGCGACGACCGCGCGCACGCGCTCCCCGAAGGCGCGATCCGGGACGCCCACCACCGCGGCCTCGGCGACCGCCGGGTGCTCGTGGAGGACCGACTCCACCTCGGCGGGGTACACGTTCACGCCCCCCGAGATGATGAGCTCCCGCTTGCGGCCCTCGAGGTGGTAGCAGCCGCGCGCGTCGCGGCGGGCGAGGTCGCCGACCGAGAAGTAGCCGTCGCGCGTCGACTCGCGCGTGGCGCCTGGGTCCCTGTGGTAGCCGGAGACCAGCAAGGAGCTCCTCACGTAAAGCTCGCCCACCTCGCCGTCCTGGCACGGCGTCCCGTCCTCGCGCGCGAGGAGCAGCTCGCTGCCGGCGACGGGGCGCCCGATGGTGCCCGGCGAGGCGCGCAGATCCCCGGGGCCCGCGATCGTCACGATGCCCGTCTCGGTCGCGCCGTAGAAGTTGAAGAGCCGGTCGCCGAACGCCGCCATCACCTCCGCCGCGAGCGCCGGCGAGAGCGGCGCGCCGCCCACGAAGATCGCGGTGAGCGACGACGTGTCGTAGGCGCTGAGCCGCGCCTCGCCGAGCTCGAGGACGCGGTGGAGCATCGTCGGGACGACCGCCGTGGTGGTCACGCGGTACCGCTGGATCGCCTCGAGGAAGAGCTCGGGCTGGAACTCCGGGAGGATCACGATCGTGGCGCCGACGATGAGCGACAGGTTGACGAAGCCGAGCGCCGTGAGGTGGTAGAGCGGGCACACGGCGAGGTGCACGTCCCCCGCGCGCATCGGGGTCGCGCCGATGGCCCCGAGCGCCGGCAGGACGATGCCGCCGCCGAAGCCGCGCACCGCGCCCTTCGGCTTGCCGGTGGTGCCGGACGTGTACATCACCACCGCGGCGCGCTCGCTCCGATCCGGCGAGGCGCCCCGCTCGGCGCCCCGCTCGGCGAGGAGGTCGTCGAGGTGCGAGAAGCCCGGGGCGCGCTCGCCGATCGCGATCATCTCCTCGGGCGGGATCCCCTCGAGCCGCGGCGCGGCCTCGCGGATCACCCCGGCGATGTCGGAGTCGAACAGGAGCAGGCGCGCCCCGGAGTGGCCGGCGAGGTAGGCGAGCTCCGCGGGGGTCGATCGCCACGAGGCCGCCACCACGGACGCGCCGACGCGGGCCAGCGCGACCTGGCACATCAGGAACTCGGGGCGGTTCTTGAGCGCGAGCAGCACGGTGACGCCCGGGCCGACGCCGCGCCGGTCGAGCGCGGAGCCCAGCCGATCGATGGCCTCGTTCAGCGCGAAGAAGGAGTAGACCCGATCCTCGGCCGGGGGCCCCGCGCCTCGCTCCGCCGCGCGGGGCGCGAGGCTCGCGAGGCCCAGCGGCTCGATCACCGCGATCCGGTGGGGGCTGTTCTCGGCGTGGAAACGGAACAAGAGCGACGGGTTCGCCTTGCCTCTCGCGAGCTCGCGCGCGAGCACCTTGAGCCCCGGCCAACGCAGCGCGGCGAGCAGCCCCGCCTGCGTCACTGCCCGCCCGGCGGCGAGCGTCGCGTCGATCGTGCCTCGCCCGCTCGCCAGCGCGGCCCTGACCCCTCCGAGTCGCATGGCCGGCGACTTTACTCTGGCCCGCATGCGTCGTGGTAGGGTGGGTCCCGTGACGGATGCTGACCGCCGCTCGGCCCATCGCGCCGCGATCGAGCTGAGCGTAGAGTACAAACGGCTCAACACGTTCTTCGCCGACTACACGCGCAACATCTCGAAAGGCGGGACGTTCATCCGGACGGATCGCCCGCTCGCGATCGGCACCGAGTTCGTGTTCGCCCTCTCGATCCGGAACCTGGCCGAGCCGCTCCGCCTTCGCGGGCGGGTGAAGTGGATCGTCACGACCGCCGAGGCGACAGAGTCGGCTCCGGCGGGGATGGGGATCGAGTTCCAGTACACGAGCGAGGCGGAGCGCGCCGCCACCGAGGCGGTGGTCGAGCAGCTGATGATGAGCGAGCTCGGCGAGACGCTCGCCTCCAAGCTGCTCGGCCGCAAGCTCGGCGACGGCTCGCGGTAGCGCCTCCGAGGGGTGCGCTCACGCTCCCCCCGTGTACACTGGCTCGCAATGTCGCTGCCGCCCCTGTTCCCTCGGCGCCGTCTCGCTCGGGGTCTCGCCGCGCTCGCCCTCGCGCTCTCTCCCGTCGCCTGCGGGGCCTCTGGCTCGCCGGGGGCGAAGGGGCCGCCAGGCGCCGAGGGCCGCGTCGCTGCCGTCGAGGTCCGCGACGCCGATTTCTCGGCCAGCCTGTTCGCGATCGTGCGCGACGGCAAGCAGAGCCCGCAGCGCACGGGCCTGCTCATCGGCGTGGTCCGCAGGCAGCTCGCGCACGCCGCCGGGCGCTTCAACGCAGGGCAGCCCGACCGGGCCGTCGAGAGCGTCCTGGGCGCGCTGGCCCTCGTCCGTCCCGGCGAGGGGCGCGCCGAGATGATCGACGCCGTGGGCGAGCGCGCCATCGCCGGCGCGATCGAGCGGCTCAGCCCGCGCGGCGACGAGGGGCGGGTGCGGGCCCTCATGGAGCTCCGCTCCGCCGCGCTGCCGAGCGGGAGCCGGGCCCGCGCCGAGAGCGACGAGCACCTCGCCGCGCTCGAGCAGTGGATGAAGGAGACGCGCACCGGCGGGCCGCTCGAGCAGCTCGGCGCGGATCAGCGCGCGGCCGTCTCGCGCGCCCTCGTCGACGGCCGCGCGGAGTCGATCCAGCGCGCGGCCGCCGCCACCGTGGCGTGGATCGATCGGGCGATCGAGTTCAACATCGAGTACCGGCAGGGCGGCGCGAGGCCGGAGCGCGAGGAGGCGGTCGAGGCGGCGCGCGCGCTCGAGTCGGGCGGCGCGAGCCTGGCGGCGCTGTTCCTCCGCTTCGGCGACGCGAAGGGCGCGATCGATCAGATCGACCGCACGAGCGTGCGCCGGGTGATCCCGCCCGGCCTGTACCAGCGGCTCAAGGCCGCCGCCTCCGACGACGACGCGGTCTCGTGGCAGGCGCTCGCCGCCGCCTTCGCGCAGCACGAGGCGCAGGAGCGCGACGCCGAGACCGGAATGCGGCAGGATCTGCTCGACGGTGCGATCTGGGGCGCGGCCCTCGAGGCCTACCGGCGCGACCCGCAGAACTACGACAGCGCCACGCTCCTCTCCCAGGTGATGATCCGCCTCGGCATGTCCGAGGCGACGCCGCTCGTGATCGTCGGCGCGCTCGGCGACCGGCCGAGCCCGGGCGCGCTCGGGGCCGCGCTCGGGCTCGTGCTGAGCGCGCTCTCGGAGGAGGCGTCGAACGACGATTTCGACGCGGCCCGGCGCACCTACAACGCGGCGGGGCCGCTGCTCGTGCTCGCCGATCGCGCGGCGCGCGGCGGCGGCGCGCTCGATCCTTCGGGCGCCCGCGTCCGTTCTCTCATGGCGTCGCTCGAGCTGCGCGCCGGCAACCTCGTGGCCGCGCTGCCGCTGCTCCGCGCGGCGACGGCGGCCGAGCCGACGGTCAACGGGCTCACGGTGCTCGCGATGGCCGAGCGGCAGTCCGGCGAGCCCCAGGCGGCGCTCGAGGACGTGCGGCGCGCGCTGGGAGCGCCGGACGCGCGCAGCGCGCCGCTCGAGATCATCCAGGCGCACCTGCTCGCCTTCGAGCTCCACCGCGACGCTGGCACGCAGGACCGGGCGAAGGAGTCGCTCGACGCCGCGCTCGCCGCCGCGCTCGACACCCGGCAGCGCGCCCGGGATCCCGGCGCCAAGGCGCGGACGGAGCGGCTGCTCGGGCGCATCCTCGACGGCTATGGCGACGAGAAGGGCGCGACCCGGGCGTACGATCGGGCGTTCGCCCTGGTGGCGGCCGAGCCGCCGCAGCTCGGCGCCACGATGCTCGACGCCGTGGGGCGCGCGCTCGTGGAGCGCGATCTCCCCGCCGCGCGGCGGGCGCTGAAGCGCGGCCTCGAGGCGAACGTGGACGAGGACGATCTCATCTACGGCGGGCTCTGGGTCCTGCTGCTGGAGCGCGCCCTCGGCGTCGCGACCGACGGCACCGCGGGTCGCGCGCTGGACAGCGCGACGAGCCGCGCGTCCTGGACGGGAAAGCTCGCGGCCTGGGCGAACGGTGGGCTCAGCGACGCGGATCTCGGCAGGCTCGCCCGGAGCGCGGCGCAGCGGGTGGAGGCGCAATTTTACACCGCGATGGCCAGGAAGGCGGCGGGGGATGCCGGCGCGGACGAGCGGCTCCGCGCGGTGTCGAAGAGCCCCGTGATCGACCTGCTCGAGGTGCACCTCGCGCGCGAGATGCTGGCGCCCGCGCTGCACCTCGATCTGCCCCGCAACGCGGGCCTTCCGTAGAACGCGCCAGCGATCCCGCGCGGGATGACCGGCGCCGGAGGTGCGATACGGTCTCCGCTGGTCAGGTGGCGAGTTGGTCGGATGACCAGCGCGCGACGCGGAGCGCGCGACGCGGAGCGCCAATAGCGCGCGGAAGGAATAAAGGGCTTCCACGCGTGCGCCTTGTCGTTCGATGATCGATGAATGTCCGATGACCGGATCGATCCGCTCGAGAAGCTCGCCGCCGCTCACCGGAGCCTGGAAGAGAACCTGAACGATCTCGCGCGCGCCGCGCGCGCGCTCAGCGATCCCCGCGGGCGTGCCGCCGCGCTCGAGGGTCTCTCCAGCGTGGTGGCCTACTTCGAGCGGTCGATGAGCCGGCATCGCGAGGACGAGGAGCGCTCGCTGTACCCGCGGCTCGCGGTGCTCGAGGCGATCGCGCCGACCCTCGAGCGCCTCCGGCAGGAGCACAAGGCGCAACAGCGCGCGATCGATGCGCTGCGCGCCGCGATCGAAAGAGACGGCGGCCCCGAGGCCGTGGAGACGATCCCCCAGCTCATCGAGGACCTGCGCGCTGCGCACCAGCGCCATGTGGAGAGCGAGGAGCAGGAGGTATTTCCGGCCGCTCGCCGGTTCCTGCAGGCCTCGGCCAAGCAGGGGATCTGGAACGAGATGGAGACGCGCCGAGGGCGCGGCGGGCAAGGCAACCCGGCCAAGGGCATCAGCGGGCGCCCATACCGCCCCGGCGGGATGCGCAGGGGCCCGTAGGCCCGCCCCGGGGGATGCGCAGGGGGCGCGGCCGATCGGCGCGGCCGACGGGAGACCGTTCCTAGAATTGCTCCTCGCGCGCGCGCTCGAGCGCGGCGCGCAGGTAGTTCTGCGCTCGCAGCGTGTACGCCCCGTCGGGGTGCTGGTCCAGGTGGCTGCGGAACGCCTCCGCCGATTGCATGAAGCTCCCCAGCCGATAGAGCGTGACGCCGCGGGCGAGGTGCCTGGGATAGGAGGGGTCGAGCGCGGCGAGCTCGTCGATCTTCTTCAGGCGATACTGCTCCTCGGCGCGCCGCGCCTCCGCTGCGCGGAGCGCCGCCGCGGGTGCGCGCGGCCCCGACCCACCCGCCTGCGCAAGGCGCGCCGCCGTCTCCTCGTCGGGAGGAGCCGGGAGGGTCTGCGCGCTCCTCGCGGCGACGAGCGGGTGCGCGAGCAAGAACTTGAACAGCGCGCGCTCCTCGTCGAGCGCCGGGGCGAACGGATCTCGCTGGACGCCGACGATGGCGCTCCAGCGCTTCTTGAAGAGCACACCGAGCGCGACGCCATCCATGGCGACGCGGCGGGCCCCCTCCCCGCCGCCGCGCGGCGCCGCGTCCCCCTGCCCCAGCCAGGCGTTTCGGCGGAGCAGCCCGAGGAAATCGCCGCCGAGCTCGCGGAGCTCGTCGGACTCCTCGCCGGTCGCCTCGAAGCGGCGCACCTCGCGGACGAACGCTCTCAACTGGTAGGCGCGCAGCCGGAGCACCGCCTCGTCCCCCTGGGCGAGCGCGCGGCCCACGGCGTCGATCACGCGCGCGCGCGCGGCGAGGAGCTCGGCCTCGGTGTGATCCGCGTCGGCGTCCACGAGCCCGAACGCGCGGACGGCGGAGCCGAGCTCGCGCACCTCGGCGTCGAGCCCGAGCTCCTCGGCCTCGCGGGCGCGCGTGATGTCCGCGTCTCGCACGCGCGCGAGGGCTCGCGCGTCGGCGAGCGGCAGCGGCAGCTCGGCCGGCTCGACCGACCGCGGCACAGCGAGGATCGCCGCGGACCCCGCGATGAACACGGCCACGAGCCCCGGCTCCCAGCCCTCGAGGTGCCGCTTCCAGCCGCGGCGCGCCCCCGCGTCGGCCCTCGTGGACGACGCGACCGCGACCGCGGGGGTGGTGCTGCTGCCGCTGTTGTTCGATCGGCTCGAGCGACTCGAGCGGCTCGAGCGGCTCGAAGAAGAACTCGAGCGCGGCTCCCGGCGCTTGACAGCGACGCTCTCGGCTCGCGACATTGATCGTCTCCTCTGCGCTCCAGAATACCCCACGCGGCGCGCCTCAGCGCCGCGCAGCTAGCCAGCGAGGAACGTGCGAGATCACCGGAAGCACCCGCGCAAGCAAATCGAGCTCTCGATCGCGTTCCGGATCGGTGACGGCCCGCGCGTCGACGCGATATGCCGCGACCTCAGCCTCGGCGGGATGTTCATCGAGACGAGCTCGCCGGCTCCCTTCGGCGCGACCGTCGAGGTGCTGCTGTCCCTGCAAGGACTGAAGCAGGTCGCCGTGATCCCGTCGGTGGTGCGATGGACCACCCCTGAGGGGATGGGGGTACAGTTCGGCATGATGGGCGCACGCGAGACCTACGCGCTCACGCAGCTCCTCGGCTCCCTCTAGAGCGGCGGTCACCCGCACAGGAAGAGCGGCGGTCACCCGCACAGGAGACGGGTCCAGATCGGCGTTTTCGGCGCGCAAGCGCACTCCGGTGCGCTGAGCACCGAAAACGTCGAGATGGGCCCGTATCCGAAGCGGGTGACCGCCGCTCAGTCGTCGATGGTCAGGGGGATGTCGAGCTGCCTCGAGCCTCCCGCGAAGCGCCCTCGGTAGAGGCCCTCGGCGCAAGCCTGCAGCGCCGGCCGGAGCGGCGGGTTGAAGCGCAGGGCGGCGACGCTGCCGTCGGGGCGCACGGAGACGTGCAGCGTCGAGACGATCGATCGGCGGACCGAGGACCTGCCGCCCGCGCTCTCGCGCGCGAAGCAGCTCGACAGCAGCGACTGCACGGAGGCCGGCGTGAGCGCCGGCGGGCCAGACGCCTCCTGCGCCTCCGGGACCGGCGGCGCGGCGGCGGCCGGGGGCTCGGTCGTCAGCGGCGACAGCAGCGCAGTCGGCTCGGCGACCGCAGGGGCGGCGGGCTCCTCTGCGCGAGCCACGACCGCCGGGGCCAGAGCGGCTCCGCCCGGCGGACGCGCGCCGACGGACGGCTGGGGCGGAGCGGGTGCAGGCGCCGGCGCCGGCGCCGGCGACGCGACCGCGGCGGCGCCTTCCTTCGGCGCGGGGCGCTCGAGGAGGCGCGCCTCGCGGCCGCCGTCGAGCGAGAAGGTGCCGCGCGACGGGCCGACGAGGAGGTGCGCGGTGGTCGCGCCGCGGTACGCCGCAGGGCCGACCGCGACGGTGCCGTGCTCCACGTCGACCTCCACGCGGCCCTCCAGGCGGGTCACGGTGAAGAGCGTGCCGTGCACCGCGACGCGGGTGCCGTCCACCTCGACGGCGAACGCCTCGACGAGCCCCTCCTCGGGCGCGCGCGTGACGACGTCGGCGCGCACCGAGCCCCGCTCGAGCGAGATCACGTGGCCGACCCCTGCCGCGCCCACGGCGCGCACGACGGCGCGGCTGTCCGGCAGGAGCGTCCAGCGCACCGAGCCGACATCGACGAAAGAGACCGCGTGGTCCGCGGTCTCGACGGAGTCGCCGGGCCGGAGGGCGCGGAAGTCCAGGTCGCCGGACGCCCGGTCGCCGCCGGCTGCCACGGGGACCTCGGCGAGATCGCGGGCGCGCGGTGGCGTCGACGTCGCCGTGACGGGCGGGGCGGAGCGCCCGGCCGCGAGGACCGCGAACGCGATGGCCGCCGCCGCCGCCGCGAACCCGAGCGCGCGCCCGAGCGGCGAGCGCTGCTGCGGCGCGGCGCGGTGGACCGGAGCGGCCCGCTCGATCCGCGCGAACAGCTCGCGCTCGATGGTCTCCCAGCGCGGCTCGGGCGGCTGCTCGGCGCGGAGCAACCGCTCCATGTGCTCGCGTGCCCGGTCGTAGTGCTTTGCGCCGCTCATGCGTCCTCCGCGTCGACAGCCGATGGATCCGCCGCGGGGTATCCCACGGCGGCGCCCCCCACGGAAACGCGCGTGCGCGCCGCTGCCGGCCCGGCGCCATCCGCCTTGTCCGCGCCGCCCTCGGCCAGCTCGGCGGCGAGCTGGGCGAGCGCGGGCTCGGCGCGCATCATCGCCTCGATCTCGCGGCGCGCATAGAACAGGCGCGTCCGCACCGTCAGGACCGGCGCGCCGACGATCTCCGCGATCTCGTTCGGCGGGATCCCCTCGAGCTCGTGCAGGACGTAGACGACCCGCTTCTTCTCGGGGAGGCGCTCCAGCACCCGCCGAAAGGCGTCGATCCTGCGAGCGCGAGCGGCGTCCTCGTCCGGGAGCATGCCGCGGTCCACCTCGATGTCGGCGCCGAGCTCGCCCACGAACACCGGCCGGCAGCGCGCAGCGCGCCGCGCCATCAGCACGGCGTTGACCGTCACCCGGTGGAGCCACGTCGTGAACTTCGATTGCCCGCGGAAGTCACCCAGGCTCCGGTGCACCTGGATGAACACCTCCTGGATGACGTCCTCGACGTCGGCGGTCGGCCCGAGCATCCTGAAAACGAGGCGCGCGACGTCGCGGCGGTAGCGGCGGAAGATCTCCACGAACGCCGTCGGGTCACCGCTCTGGAAGCGGCGGATCCACTCGCCCACGTCGTCGGGCTCGGTCACCTGCGGAAGCCTACCCGCCCCCTCGGCGCTCATGGAGCTCGACGGAGAGACGAGGAGCGCCGGACGACGAGAGCGGTCACCGCCCGCGAACACGACGTCGAGCGGCGCGTGGGCGTCTCTGGCAGCGCACTCGGGCAGGTCGTCGCCACGGCCGTCCGGCGCAGCCGCGTCAGCAGGGAAGAACGACCGCGAGAGGTGCGCCCACAGCGCCCCCGTCTCGACCGCCACGGTATGCACGGAGAGCTCTGGTGCGCCGAGCCGCCGGATCATTCATGGCGCCGCACGGCTGCTCCACAAGGGCAGCGGTTACGCCGAACGCAGAAAAGTTGTTCCTTGAGCCACATTGGCGCGACCTTCCGGCGCATGATCTTCATCGCCGTATCGCTGACCGTGGCCCTCGTCGCCGCCGACCTGCTCGATCTGGGCTCCCGCCGCCGCGATCGCGTGTAGCGAGCGCCTTCAGCCCCTGACAAAAAGGGGCCCGGCTGGAGCCCGCGCCGGCCTCAGGCCAACGAGCGCTCCAGCCGGGCGAGTCGAGGAGATCGCGGCGCCGTCCGGGTCGTCCCCGTCGGCTTCAGCCCGCGGCCTCGGCCCCCGCTGCGCCGCCCTTCTTGGGCAGCTCGAAGAGCGCCGACAGCTCGACCTTCTCCTGCTTCTTCTGCTCTAGGAGCCGGTTGACCGCGCGAAGCACGCGCGTCTTCGCGGGGCCGCTGATCGGCTTGCCCTGCAGCGCGGCGCTCAGCGTGCGGTCGGTCACGGGACGACCGCTGCGCGGCTTCTTGGCGCTGGCCGCCTCCTTCTTCTTGGCGGCGTCCTCGCTGCCACGCGCCAGCCGCTTCGTCAGGCGGATCGCCCGATCCTCCGGCTGCAGCCGCTCGATCTTCACCGACGCCGCGATGATGCGGCGGGGGTCGATCTTCTTTTCCTTCAAGAAATCTTCGATCTTGGTAGCCATCGTCGTCACTTGCCCCGAAAGGGCGGCGACCCTATCACGCGCGGCGCCGCCGTGCATCTGCGACGTTTACGCTGCGACGTTTACCCTTTGCGCCGCCCTGGGGTAGCTTGTCACGGTGACCCTCCTGCCTGAGCTCGACGAAGCCGCGCGCGTCATTCGTGAACGAATTCCAGCGCCTCCGCGCGTTGGTGTGGTGCTCGGATCGGGGCTCGGCGGCTGGGGCGACGAGCTCGCCGAGCTCGTGAAGGTGCCCTACGCGGACATCCCCGGCATGCCCCGGCCGGCCGTCGCCGGGCACCCCGGCTTCCTCTGCGCCGGCCGCGTCGGGGACGTGCAGGTCGCCTGCCTGCAGGGGCGCGCGCACCTCTACGAGGGGCACCCGCTGGCGAAGGTGGTGTTCGGCGTGCGGGTGCTCGCCCGGCTCGGCTGTCGCGCCGTGCTCCTGACCAACGCGGCCGGCGGCATCAACCCGGGGTTCGCCGCCGGCGACCTCATGCTGCTCACCGATCACCTGAACCTGATGGGAGCGAACCCGCTGGTCGGGCCGAACGACGAGGCGCTCGGCAAGCGCTTCCCCGACATGACCTACGCGCACGATCCCAGGCTGATCGAGCTCGCGAAGACTGCGGCGAGCGACACGGGCGTCGCCCTGCGCGAGGGGGTCTACGCCGCGCTGCTCGGACCGACGTACGAGACGCCCGCCGAGATCCGGATGCTGCGCACGCTCGGGGCCGATGCGGTCGGGATGAGCACCGTCCCGGAGATCATCGCGCTCAGGCACATGGGCGTGCCCGCCGCGGCCATCTCGTGCGTCACGAACCTCGCCGCGGGGCTGACCAAGCGCGAGCTCGACCACAAGGAGGTCGAGGAGACCGCCCGGGAGGCGCGCGCCCGGTTCACGGCGCTGCTCTCGACGTGGGTCCGCCGCGTCGGCGCCGACGTCGCGGCCGGGAGCACGGCGTCGTGAGCCGCCCTCCGCGCGACGCCAGCGACGCGCTCGCCTCGGCTGAAGCGGCGCAGGCGATCGACTGGGACGCGCTCGACCAGGCCGCCCTCGCCGTCCGGACGCGGGCGCACGCGCCGTACTCCAGCTACCGGGTGGGCGCGGCGATCCTCGTGCGATCCGGCCGCGTGTTCACCGGCTGCAACGTCGAGAACGCCTCGTACGGGCTCACCATCTGCGCAGAGCGCTCCGCCATCGTGCAGATGGTCGCGGCCGGCGAGCGCGATCCGATCGCGCTCACCGTCGCCACCAGCGGGCCCGTGCTCGGCAGCCCGTGCGGTATGTGCCGGCAAACCCTCGCCGAGTTCGCCGAGGATTTCCCGATCCGCCTCATCGCCGCCGAGGCCGACGGCGTGGCGCCGCGGACCACCTCGCTGTCGGCGCTGCTCCCCGAGGCGTTCGGGGCGGCCGCGCTCTCGCGCTGATCGCCCCGAGCGCCCTCCAGGGAGCGCCGAGGGCTCACTCGATCGAGAGCGCCTCGGCTTGATCGATCTGCGACAGCGCCGCGGCGAGCGCCTCCCGCGCGCGCTCGAGCGAGACGCGGTCCTCACCCCACTTCGAGCGTGCCTTCTGCAGGCGGGCGCGCTCGACGGCCAGCTGCTCGGTGAGCTGCTCGCCGTGCGCCCGCAGGCTGTCGCGCTCCTCGGTCCGCTGCGAGAGCTGAGCGCCGAGCTCGCTCCCACGCCGCTCGGCCTCGGCGAGCCGGCCCTGGAGCGCCTCGATGGATTGCGCCCGCTCGGCGAGCTCACCCAGCAAGCGCTCGCGCTCCGCGGCAGCCGCGGAGAGCTCACCCGCGCGCTGCTCCAGCTGCCGATCGAGCTCCTGCGTCCGGGCCTCGAGGTCCGCGATCTGGCTGCGCGCTTGCCCGAGCTCCGTGGAGAGCCCGCGGGCGACCTCGTCCAGCTCGCGCCGCTGCGCCGCCCAGGCGGCCTCCCGCTCGGCGGTCTCGGCCTGGTGCGCCGCGCGCGCGTCGGCGAGCGCCTGCGCGTGCGCGGCCTCGAGCTGCGCCTGCCGCTCGGCGGCGCGCGCCTCGAGCTCGACCACCCGCTTCGCGTGGGCCTGCTCGGCGTCGCGGACGGCCTGCTCGCGCTCCTCGATGAGCTCGCGCTCCCGCGCCGCGAGCTGCGTTGCGAAGCTCTCGCGCGCGGCCGCGAGCGCCCTCGCGTGCTCCTCCGTCTGCTGCGCGATCGCCCGCGCATGCTCCTCGGCCTGCCCCTCGAGGGCGCGCGCGTGCTCGGTCTGGAGGCGTTGCAGCGCGCCCGCGTGCTCGCGATCCCGCCGTCCGATCTCGTCCGCGTGCTCGCTCTGGAGCCCCTCGACGGCGCTCGCGTGCTCGCCCCGCAGCGACTCCAGCGCGGACGTGTGCTCGCCCCGCAGCGACTCCAGCGCGGATGCGTGCGCGGCCTGCTGCTTCTCGATCGCGGCGGCGTGCTCGTCGCGCGCCCCCTGGAGCGCGGCGGCGTGCTCCGCCTGAGCGCGCTCCAGGGCGGCAGCGTGCTCGCTTCGCGCCGTGTCCAGCGCAGCGGCGTGCTCCCGGTCGCGCCGCTCCGTCGCGGCTTCGTGCTCACGCCGCAGCGCCTCGACGGCGGCCTCGTGCTCGCGCCTCGACGCGTCGAGCGCCCCGGCGTGCTCGGCCCGCAGCCCCTCCATGGCGGCGGCGTGCTCGGATTTCGCCCCCTCCGCCGCCGCCGCATGCTCGGCCCGGAGGCGGTCCAGCGCCGTGGCGTGCTCGCCGGCCAGCTTCTCGATGGCGCCGGCGTGCTCGCCGGTCAGCTTCTCGATGGCGCCGGCGTGCTCGCCGGTCAGCTTCTCGATGGCGCCGGCGTGCTCGCCGGTCAGCTTCTCGATGGCGCCGGCGTGCTCGCCGGTCAGCTTCTCGACGGCGGCGCGGTGCTCGGCGGCCTGCTGCTCGCGCCGGGCGGCGTGCTCGGCGTTGAGCCGCTCCACCTCCGCCCGGTGCCCCGCGGCCGCCTGCTCGAAGCGCTCGCGCTCCACCTGCGCGCTCTCCTCGAGCTCGCGCTGCGCCGAGGCCTCGACGGCGGCGATCGCTTGCGTCTTCTCGTCCGCCGCCGCGCGCAGCGCCTCCGTGTGCGCCGCCTCCGCGTCCATCAGCGCCTGCCGGGCCGACGAGAGATCGGCGTCGCGGGCCGCGATCTGCCCCTGCAGCTTCTCCGCGCGTGCCTTGAAGTCGTCCGCGCGCTTCGCGGCGAGCTCCTTGTCCGCGCGGAGCGACGCGACCTGTCCGTCGAGGTCCTCGCTCGCGCGCTCGAGCTCCAGGATCCTGTCGACCTGATCGGCCTTCTCTCGCTCGAGCGACAGCGACTGATCCCGGAGCTCCAGCAGCTCCTTGTCCTTGCGCGACATCTGGTCGCGGAGCGCGAGGATCTCTTTGTCCTTCTTGTTGAGCGCCTCGCGCAGATCCAGGAACTCGCGGCTCGACACGCCGCCGGGCCTGGAGCCGGCGCCGGCGCCGGACGCGAGCTTCACCTTGAGCTCGTCCAGCTCGCGCCGCAGGCGGGCCGCCTCCTGGCTGCCGTCGTTCGCCGAGGAGAGCTCTCCCTCGAGGCGGAGCGAGGTCGCGCGCGCAGCCGCGACTTCCTTGGTGAGGCGGACGATCTCTCCCTTGGACCTGTCCAGGTCGCCACGCAGGCGCTCGATCTCGGCCGCGTCGGCGTCGGAGCGAGGCGGCGCGGGCGGCGCAGGGGTCAGCCGCCCGCGCTCGGAGATCGGAGCCCGGTACGCGGCACCGCGCTCGGAGACCGGAGCCCGGTACGCGGCCCCGCGCTCGGAGACCGGAGCCCGGTACGCGGCCCCGCGCTCGGAGACCGGCGCCCGGTACGCGGCCACCGGCGACGAGCTCACGGGCGGCGGCGCCGAGGCCGGCACGGGCGTCTTCGTGGGCGCCAGCGTCCGAGACGACGGCGCGACCGAGGGCCTGACGTCGGTGCGCTCCTCCTCCTCGTCGCGGATCAGCCGGGTGAACGCGCCGCCGATGAACTCCTCGATGTCCTCGTCCGACTTGCGGGCGTCCGACCGCGCCGCGGCGCCCTGCGGAGGCCTCGGCGGAGCTGACGCCCGGGCACGATCCTGCGCAGCGGCGGCAGGGGGCGCCGACGGCACGGCAGACGGTGTGACGGCAGACGGCGGCACCGCGGACGTCGGCCTCGGCGCGGGGGGCGGCGGCACCGCGGACGGCGGCCTCGGCGCGGGGGGCGGCGGCACCGCGGACGGCGTGGCGGCAGCGGCAGGCGGCGGCGCCGCGGACGGCGGCCTCGGCACTGGCGGCGGGACCGACGGCGCAACGGCGGGCGGAGGCGCGACGCTCCCGGGCGTGCCGTCCGAGCCCACGGCGGCCGTGATGATCGTGGGATCGCCGGAGTCCTCGTCGATGTCGGCCTCGAGCACCTCGGCCTCATCGATCATGATCGGATCGGCCTCCGCGTCGTCCCCGTCGATCGAGACGTAGTTGCGGATGTGCTCGAGGAGCTCGCCGAACGCGATCGGCTTGTGGATGTAGTCCTCCGCGCGCGTCCTGAGCTTGCGGTGCTGCTCGAACGTCTCTTCGCTCGACTCGCTCGACATGATGACGAGCGGGACGTCCTTGAGCTGCACGTCCTTCTTGAGCTTGTTGCAGACCGAGAAGCCGTTCATGCGCGGCAGCTCGATCGACAGCAGGATGAGGTCGGGGCGCTCGGCCGCTGCCGCCTGCAGGCCGACGTTGCCGTCGTCGACCACCTGAACGGTGCAGCCGAGGCGGCCCAATTCCGTGCGGAGCTCCCCGGCAAACGCCGGATCGCTCTCAAATACGAGGACTTTCGTCATGTTCCGGGGTGTGCGCGGGTTCGGAGGGGAAACCAAGATATCGGCCCCCTTCAACGAGTGTCAAACACGAGGCTGGCAGCGCAGCTCAGATCGCGCGGCCGCCATCCGCCTGCCAATCCTGCCGACGGGGCGCCGAGCGGAAATCGCCCGGCCCGGGGGCGATACCGCACAATCCTACATAACTCTTGCCGAGGAGCAGGGAGACAGCGGAAGACCCGCGCGCTCGCCGATCAGGGCGCGACGAAGTGGCCGGGCGCCTCGTCTCCAAAGCACAGCCCCATCTCACGGGCGGTGACGACCGTGTCCGAGTCGAGCGGCACCGTCTTCGTCTTGCCGGCGACCTCCTCGAGGGGGACGAGCTCGATCCGGTTCGAGCGCAGCGCCACCATCCCGCTGCCGCAGTCCTCGACGAGGCAGCGCGCCGCGGCCGCGCCGAAGCGGAGGGCGAGCAAGCGATCCGCCGTCGTGGGTCCGCCGCCCCGCTGGAGGTGGCCGAGCACCATCGAGCGCGCTTCCTTGCCGGTGCGGGCCGCGAGCTCCTTGGCCACGCGCTCGGCCACGCCCCCGAGCACGGCGGTGCGGCGGAACGCGTCGCCCGCGTCCTTGATGATCAGCTCACCCCCTTGCGCGTACGCCCCCTCGGCCGCCACGACGATGGAGAAGCGGCGCCCGCGCGACTCCCGCAGGCGGATCTTCTCGGCGATCGCCTCGAACCGGAACGGGATCTCCGGCATCAGGATGGCGTCGGCTCCGCCGGCGATCCCGGCGTTGAGCGCGATCCAGCCCGCGTGCCGCCCCATCACCTCCACGACCATGATCCGCTCGTGCGCCTCGGTCGTGGTGTGGAGCCGGTCGAGCGCCTCGGTCGCGATGGAGACCGCCGTGTCGAAGCCGAACGTGAGGTCCGTGCAGCAGACGTCGTTGTCGATCGTCTTCGGTACGCCGATGACGAGGGGCAGCCCGCGCTGGAGCAGCTGGTGCGCGATCCACATGGATCCGTCTCCGCCCACCGAGATGAGCGCGTCGAACCCCTCCGCGCGAAACCGCCGCACGAGATCCTCGGATCGATCCCGGGGGACGAGCCCGTGCTCGCCAGGCGTCGGGTAATGGAACGGATCGCCGCGGTTCGCGGTGCCCAGGATGGTGCCCCCGAGGTGCGCGATGCCCCGGACCCGCTCGCGATCCAGGCGGATGAGCCCATCCGGATCGTCGTCGAGCAACCCGCGGTACCCTTGCCGGATCCCCCAGACCTCCCAGCCACGCTCGAGCGCGCCGAGCGTGGCCGCGCGGATCACAGCGTTGAGCCCCGGCGCGTCGCCTCCGCCGGTACTGATAGCGATCTTTCGTGCCGCCATGAGGCTCGCAGCATCGCGAGCCGCCCCCGGCGACGCAATAGACATCTCCTCGACCTGGCCTCGAAAGGCACGGATGCGCGTCGCGATTCGACGGAGCGACGGCGGCGGACGGCGGCGAACGCGGCGCGCTGGACGAGCCCGGGGAACGCGGCGAGCGAGGAGCGCCTGCGCGAAGCGGCCTTCGCACCCGGCGCGCGTGCGCCGTGTGGTCGGGGCCGCCACGGGAGGGGTGTCGATCCGGAGGAGCGCAGGCATGACGGTCGCGAGCGCCGGCGACAGGGTATAGGGGCGTGCGCATGCGATCACCCCGGCTGCGTGCCCCTGTATGAACCGCGCCACCCTGATCCGAGGCATCCAGGTCATCGTCACGCTCACGCTCGCGTCGTTCGCTTACGTCCTCTACAGCGAGATCCACGACAAGCAGGCGAGCCTCGCCGCCGCGTTCGCGCACGTGCGCCCGGGCTGGCTGCTCGTCGGCGCCGTGCTGGCGCTGCAAGAGGGCGTGTTCGGAGGCCTCAGGATCTGGACCCTCGGGCGCGTCCTCTGGCCCGAGCTCCGCGTCCGTACCGCGGTGACCTCGGAGTTCGTGCTGATGTTCTGCGCCGGGGTGACCCCCGGACAGGCCGGCGCGGCGCCGTCGCAGGCCGCCGTGCTCGTGCACGGCGGCATGCGGCTCGTCGACGTGGCCACGGCGGAGCTGCTCACCGCCTCGTGCACGATCACCTTCTTCCTCCTGTCTGCCGTGGTCATCTTCGTGCTGCAGCAGGGCGGGATGCTGGTCGTGCAGGCGGGCTCGCAGATCGAGTGGCTGCTCCTCTTCACCGTCGTGATGTTCGGCTCGGCCCTCGTCGCGCTCATCGCCGCGGCGGCGTACCCGCCGCTCCTCAAGGGGATCGTCCGCGCGCTGTCGGTGCCGCTCGGGAAGCTCCTGCGCGCCGCCCTGCTGGGCGCCCGGCGCGTGCCCCGGCTGCGGGCCCGCGCCGAGGCCGCGCTCGCCGCCCCCGGCGCCACGACCGCGCGCCTGCTGCTGGGCGTGGACGAGTTCCACCACGGCTTCCGCATCTACATGCGCCGCGGCAAGCGCGCCTACGCCGCCGCGCTGCTGCTCACGTTCGGCTTCTTCTGCTCGCGGTTCGCCGTCGCCTACTTCATCCTGCTCGGGCTCGGCATTCCGACCTCGCCCTCGACGTTCGTCTCGGTAGGCCCGCCGATCGTGCAGGTCGTCCTGATCCAGACGCTGCTCAACTTCGCGCTCTACATGACCCCCACGCCCGGCGCGAGCGGCGTCGCCGAGCTCGGCTCGAACGCGCTCATGTCGCCCTGGGTCCACGGCGCGTTCGTGGTGCCCTACGTCGTCCTCTGGCGGGTGCTCACCCTGTTCCTCTGCATGTTCGTCGGGGGGGTCTACGTCTTCCGCTACCTCGGCACCGACGTGCTCGAGGAGCGCGTGAAGCAGACCGAGGCGGAGAAGCGCGCGCTCGCGGAGGCGGCGCGCGCCGCGAAGGCGCCGCTGGGTGGAGAGGACACCACCGATCGGCAGCAAGGCGTGGGGTGACGCGGGAATGGGGTGACGCGGGAATGGGGTGGCGCGGGAATGGGGTGGCGCGGTCGGCGCGGCTGGCGCAGGGCGGCTCGCGCCAGCCGCGAAAGCCACGCCCGGCGCAGGATCAGCGCGCGGAGATCGGCACGGCCGCGAACTGGACGAGCTTCCCGCGCCGCACCTTGAGGAGGGCGACGGACCCGTCCTTGAGCTTGGAGATGGCCGCCCGGAGGCCGGCGACGTCCTTCACCGGGGCGCCGTTCACCTCGAGGATCACGTCGCCCACCTCGATCTCCTGGACCTTGCTGCCCGAGGCGAACCCGTCGACCCGCACGCCGCCGCCCGGGGCCTCGGAGACCTGGATGCCGAGCTTCTCGGCGCTCAGCTGGCGCTCGGGCCGCGCGCCCTGGCTCGGCCGCGCGCGGCCCGCCGCGTCGCCCTCCTCGTCCTGGAGCGCGTCCAGCTTGGCCACGACCTGTTGCTGCTTCTGGGCGCGCACCAGCGTCACCGCGATCTCCGAGCCGGGCGCGTTGCGCGCCACGTTGCGCCGCAGCTCCTCGGCGTGGTGGATGGGGACGCCGTTCACGTTCACGATCACGTCGCCCGGCTTGATGCCGGCGCGCGCGGCCGCGCCGCCCGGCTCGACCTCGGCGACGAGCGCGCCCCGAGGCCCGTCGAGCTGGAGCGCCGCGGCGAGATCGCGCGTGACGGGCTGGAACAGGAGGCCGAGCTTGCCGCGCTCGACGAAGCCCTTCTCGCGGAGCTGCGGGAGCACGTCCTTCAGCGCGTCGATCGGGATCGCGAAGCCGATCCCGTTCGCGCCCGCCCGGATCGCGGTGTTGATGCCCACGACCTCGCCCCGCCAGTTGAACAGCGGGCCGCCGCTGTTGCCCGGGTTGATCGACGCGTCGGTCTGGATGAAGTCGTCGTACGGCCCCGCGCCGATCGCGCGCGCCTTCGCGCTGACGATGCCGAGCGTGACCGTGTGGCCGAGCCCGAAGGGGTTGCCGACCGCGAGCACGTGCTCGCCGACCCGCAGCTGCTCGCTCGCCCCGAGCGGCGCCACAGGCAGGCCGCTCGCGCCCTTCAGGCGGAGGAGCGCGAGATCGAGCTTGGGATCGCGGCCGACGACCTCGGCCTCGAACTCCCGCTCGTCGGCGAGCCGCACGCGGACGCCGGACGCGTCGTGGATGACGTGCTCGTTCGTCACGACGTAGCCGCTCGGGTCGATGATGAAGCCGGTCCCGAGCGCCGTCTGCGTCGGCTGCTGGCCCCGCGGGTTGAGCCGTCCGCCGCCTTGCGGACCGAAGAAGAACTGGAAGGGGTCGAGCCCTTCGGGCCCCTGGACCTCATGCGTCGTCGTGATGTTGACGACCATCGGCTTGACCCGATCTGACAGGGCGGCGACATCGAAGGTGGCCGGCACCGGCGCCGTCGCCGGCGGGAGCGTCACGGTCGCGACCGGCGGCGCCGCGGCCTGCGGCGAGGCGGCGGCCTGGGTGGAAGGAGGCGTGGCGTGGGCCTGTTGACCGCAACCGCCGATGGCCAGCGCCGCCGCCGTGAGCAGCGCGAGGGCCGAAGCGCGAGGGCGATAGGAAACCGCTTGAATCATGAAATCTCCGTCGGGCAGTCGAAGGGTCCCGTCCTGCCATCGACGAACATGGGACCGACTGCGTTCATTCCGCCGCACCAATAACGCCGCAGGCTCGGCTGACAAGAGTGATCGCCTCGGTCCGGGCGAGCGGGCCCCGCGCCTGTCTGCACGTCCATGGCGGCACGCGCGGCACGCAGCCGCGCGGCGGTGTCCGTCGAGATTTGAGCCGCGCGCTCGGCAAGGCTGCTAGGGTGCGCGCTCCTGGAAGCGAGGCGAGCGATGGCGAGCGATGAGGGTCTGCTGCGAGGGCGCAAGATCGGGTTTCTTGGCGGCGGAAACATGGCCGAGGCGCTCATCCGCGGCCTCGTCCAGGGGGGCGCCGTGGGCGCGGAGCAGATCCGCGCGAGCGATCTCAAGAGCGAGCGGCTCTCCTTTCTCCACGGGCGCTACGGCATCGAGACCACCGAGGACAACGAGGCGCTCTGCCGGTGGGCCGACGTCCTCGTCATCGCCGTCAAGCCGCAGGTCGTCGATCGCATCCTCGCCCCCATCTCGTCGGGGCTCGGCCGCTCGGACGTCGTGATCTCGGTGGCGGCCGGCGTGCCGATCGACGCCATCGAGGCGCGCCTGCCCGAGGGAGCGCGCGTCATCCGCAGCATGCCGAACACCGCGGCGATCGCGCTCGCCGGCGCCACGGCGATCGCCGCCGGGAGCCACGCCACGAGCGAGGACGTCGAGATCGCGCGGACCCTGTTCCAGGCGGTGGGCCGCGTCGTCGTGCTCGACGAGTCGCTGCTCGACGCGGTGACCGGCCTGTCGGGCAGCGGCCCCGCCTACGTCATGCTGATGATCGAGGCGCTCGCGGACGGCGGCGTGAAGGTCGGCCTCGGCCGGGACGCGGCGCTGCTGCTCGCGGCGCAGACGGTGTACGGCGCCGCCAAGCTCCAGCTCGAGACCGGCGAGCACCCCGGCCGCCTGAAGGACATGGTGACGAGCCCCGGCGGCACGGCCATCGCGGGGCTCCACACGCTGGAGGCAGGCGGCCTCCGCCGCACCTTGATCGACGCGGTGGAGGCGGCGTCCAACCGCTCGGCCGAGCTGGGCGCCCAGATGGCGCAGAAGCTCCGCCGCACCTGAGCCTGACCAAGGAGCGGGCCTGTCCCCGAATGCTGACCACGAGCAGGGGAGCAGCCACGCCACGCGCAGCGCCACCGCCGGAGCTTGGCTTTGAAAGGACAAGACGCTCCACGGCATGCAGTCGCGCCCGTTCTCCGACCTCAGGTGTTGGCGTTCGGCCGGCCCTTGACTATGTTCGCCGCGTCGCAGCGGGACAGGCGATCGCCGGCGGACGGGGAAACCCGGCCGCGGGAGGAAAGTCCGAGCTCCGCAGGGCAGGGTGCCGGGTAACGCCCGGTGAGAGCGATCTCGAGGAAAGTGCAACAGAGAACAGACCGCCGCGCCGCGCGCTTCGCGAGGGCAACGAGCCTCCTGCCCGGATGGGCTGGGCTCCGAGCCTCCGCTGGCTCGCCGCGCGGCAAGGGTGAAACGGCGGGGTAAGAGCCCACCGCGCCCTTGGCAACAAGGGTGGCACGGCAAACCCCACCTGGAGCAAGGCCGCGTAGGGAGGCGTCCGCGACGGCGACAGCCGCCGCGGCAAGGGCTGCCCGCCCCAGGCCTCCGGGTTGGCTGCTTGAGGCGCGCGGCGACGCGCGTCCTAGAGGAATGATCGCCGGCGCGAGGGGGGCGACTCCCCGCGCAACAGAACTCGGCTTACGTCTCCTGCGACCACGAAGCTCCGCCCCGGCGGGGCTTCGTGCTTTTGTGCTCGCCCGCCGCTCACCTGTGGCAAGTCGCTACGCCGCCAGCGGCTGGAGGCGGTCGCGCAGCTTCTTCTTGGCGCGCGCCTCGAGCTGCCGAGCCCGCTCGCGCGACACGCCCAGGCGACGCCCGATCTCGGCGAGCGACAGCTCCTCCTCGGGATCCGCCATCATCCGGGTCTCGACGATGTACCGCTCGCGCGGGTCCAGGTTCTCCACCGCCTGCGTCAGCCGCTCCCGGAGCAGGGCCCCCTCCTCCGCGCGCGAGAAGCGCTCCTCCTGGTCCTGATCGTCCGCGGGCAGCGTGTCGACCAGCGACCGGGCGCCGTCCTCGAACACCTTCGTGTCGAGCGAGACGTCCCGGGCCTCTAGCCGGTGAGCCATCTCCAGCACCTTCTCCGCGGGCGCGCCGAACTTCTCGGCCAGCAGCCGATCCCCCTCCTCCCCCTCGCCCACGAGGCCCGCGATGCGCGCCCGTTCCCGCCGCAACCGGAAGAACATCTTCGAGCGGAGCGGGCCCGAGCCCACGCCGACCAGGCTCCAGGAGTGGATGACGTGGTTCAGAATGTACGCCCGGATCCAGTAGGCCGCGTAGGTCACGAAGCGGTTTCCGCGGTCCGGGTCGTACTTGCGGATCGCGTGGACGATCCCGAAGTTCCCCTCGGCGATGAGGTCGGCGAGCGGGATCCCGTAACGCCGGTAGCTGATCGCTATCGAGACAACATGCCTCAGGTTTGCGAGCGCGAGCGCGGCTGCGGCCTGCTCGTCGCCGTGGTCCCGCCACCGTCGAGCGAGCTCGACTTCTTCCTCGCGCGACAGCTCCGGGATCTGCCGAACATGCGTGATGTAGCGCGAAACCGCGCTGGCCTGATCTCGGGACGTTTGCACAGGGTTTCCTTCGAGGTCCGAAGACCCCGGTTCGGTTGGTGAGGCCGGCCGACGCCGGACCCCGTCTCCTGCTGTCGAGGTCGGCCGGGGCCGGACCTCGATCGCGTTGATCGCTTCGCCGGCACTTGCCGCCGACGTGGTTGGTTCGAGATTCCGAAGAGAGCAGCCCACCCAGGCTGCGATGCAGCTGGCATGCCGCCCCGGGCGGGCAGCTTGTACACCATGGCTGCGAAGCGCTGGCGCACGCGCCTCAGGCGCGCCCGAGCGAGGGACGAGCCAAACCGAAGGCGCTAGAGAGCCAGGAAGGCTGCGATGCTCCGGGCAGACGCGCTCACGCGGCCCGTGTGCATCTCGCGTAGGCCGCTCGAGAGACGAGCGGCGCGAGCCAGGACGGAAGCGAAGCCCGCGAAGAGAGCGGGCGCCCGATCAGAGGGAATCTGACGGAAACGAGCGGAATCAGACGGAGAACGAGGAGCCGCAGCCGCAGGTGCTCTTCACCGACGGGTTGCTGAACTTGAAGCCCGAGCCGTGGAGGCCTTCCACGTAATCAATCTCCGTGCCGTCCAGGTACTGGAAGCTCAGCGGGTCGATGTAGAGCTTGATTCCCCTGTCCTCGAACTCCTCGTCGAACTCCGTCGGCTTGTCCTCGAAGTACAGGTCGTACGAGAAGCCGGCGCACCCACCGCCCACGACGCGCAGGCGCAACCCCTGCCCCATCAGCTCCTCCGCTGTCGCGATCTCCATCACCTTTTCGGCTGCCTTCTCTGTGATCGTGATCATCCTGGAATCTCCTCTGCGTGCTTTGTCGGCGGGGGACGGCAGGTCCTGTCTCGGGGGGCGCTCGCCCCGCAGCAAGGCGAACCGTGCGGTGAGCCCGGCCGGCCGTGCCCTGGGGTGGGGTGCTCAGGGCTCGCCAAAGATACGCACCTTCAGCGATGTCCGCCAGTGCCTCAGCCGGAGCGGCGTCAGGCGGCGCCCTGGCCGCCCGTTCGTCCATGGATGACCACCAGCTCGCCGTTCGCCCGGCGCGCGCCCTGCTGCCAGTGCGCCCAGACGCGACCACCCGGTCGGCCATCCAGCAGCATCGCGCAGCGTGCACAGCAGCGTGCACAGATGAGCCCGCGGCAGGGACCGCCGCCGTCGCCCGCTCGCAGCCGACGCTTGACACCGGCAGGCAGGCCCGGCAGTCTTCAATCTGTTAATCCGGATTGAGAGATTAAATATCTCGGTCCATGTCCGCCGCGTGAGACGGGCCTCGACCGTCCCCTGGACCGCAAGCCGGGCGACGGCGGGCCCCGGGCCGCCCAGCCCTCGCGGCAGAACGGCTGCCCCTGCGGCCGCAGCGCCCACGGGAAAGAAGCCCAGGAGATGAGCAGAGCCATGAACGGAAGCGAACGCCCCGCGCGCCTCGAGGAGATCCTCGAACACCGGATCCTGTGCCTCGACGGCGCGATGGGCACGATGATCCAGCGCTACCGCCTGGACGAGGCCGACTACCGCGGCGAGCGCTTCCGCGACCACGCGATCGATCTCAAGGGCAACAGCGATCTCCTCGTGCTGACGCGGCCGGACGTCATCGCCGAGATCCACGGCGCGTACCTCGACGCCGGCGCCGACATCATCGAGACGAACACCTTCACGGGCACCTCGATCGCCCAGGCCGACTACCGGCTCGAGTCGCTCGCCTACGAGATCAACCTGACCGCGGCCCAGATCGCCCGGAAGGCGGCCGACGCGTGGACGGCGCGCGCGCCCGGCAAGCCGCGCTTCGTCGCGGGCGCGATGGGGCCGACGCCGAAGACGCTGTCGATCTCGCCGAGCGTGAACGACCCCTCGTTCCGCGCCGTCGGCTTCGACGAGCTGCGGCGGGCGTTCGCGGAGCAGGTGCGCGGGCTCGTCGACGGGGGGGTCGACGTGATCCTCGCGGAGACGTTCCTCGACACGCTGAACATGAAGGCGTGCCTCGTCGCGATGGAGGAGGTCTTCGCGGAGAAGGGGCGGCGCCTGCCGATCCTGCTCAGCGTGACGATCACCGACAGGAGCGGCAGGACGCTCTCCGGCCAGACGATCGACGCCTTCTGGACGAGCGTGGAGCACGCGAACCCGCTCAGCGTCGGCCTCAACTGCGCCCTCGGCGCGAGCGACATGAGGCCCTACCTCGTGGATCTCGCGAAGCTCGCCCGGGCGCGGGTGAGCTGCTACCCGAACGCGGGCCTCCCCAACGCGTTCGGCGAGTACGACGAGCTCCCGGAGACGACGTCGCGGCTGCTCGCGGAGTTCGCGGAGAGCGGGCTCGTGAACATCGTCGGCGGCTGCTGCGGGACGACGCCGGATCACATCCGCGCGATCGCCCGGGCGACGGCGGAGCTCCGGCCGCGGTCCGTGCCCGCGGACCGCGACGGCTTCGGGCGCTTCGCCGGCCTGGAGACGCTCGTCATCCGACCCGACACGAACTTCCTGATGATCGGCGAGCGGACCAACGTGACCGGCTCGGCCCGGTTCATGGAGCTCATCAAGAAGGGCGACTTCACGACCGCGCTGGAGGTGGCGCTCGATCAGGTGCGCGGCGGGGCGAACCTCCTCGACGTGAACATGGACGAGGGCATGCTCGACTCCGAGCAGGCGATGACGACCTTCCTGAATCTCGTCGCCACCGAGCCCGAGATCGCCCGCATCCCGATCATGGTCGACAGCTCGAGGTGGTCGATCATCGAGGCGGGGCTCAAGTGCATCCAGGGCAAGGGGATCGTCAACTCGATAAGCCTCAAGGAGGGGCCCGAAGACTTCCTCGAGAAGGCGCGCGCCGTGCGGCGCTACGGGGCGGGGGTCGTGGTGATGGCCTTCGACGAGATCGGCCAGGCCGAGACGGTGGAGCGCAAGGTCGCGATCTGCCAGCGCGCGTACAGGCTGCTCACCGAGGAGGCGGGCTTCGATCCGCAGGACATCGTCTTCGACCCGAACATCCTCGCGATCGCGACCGGCATCGAGGAGCACAGCGACTTCGCGAAGAACTTCATCGAGGCGACGCGGATCATCAAGGCGACCTGCCCGGGGGCGCGCGTGAGCGGCGGCGTGTCGAACCTGTCGTTCTCGTTCCGCGGGAACAACGTCGTCCGCGAGGCGATGCACTCGGCCTTCCTGTTCCACGCGATCCGGGCCGGAATGGACATGGGCATCGTGAACGCGGGGCAGCTCGCGGTCTACGAGGACATCCCGAGGGATCTGCTCGAGCGGGTGGAGGACGTCCTCTTCAACCGGCGCCCGGACGCGACCGAGCGGCTCGTCGAGCTCGCCGAGCAGGTGAAGGGCAAGGGCAAGAAGAAGGAGCTCGACCTCGCCTGGCGCGACGGCCCGGTCGAGGAGCGGCTCTCGCACGCGCTCGTGAGGGGGCTCGTCGACTTCATCGAGGCGGACGTGGAGGAGGCGCGGAGGAAGTACGAGAGGCCGCTCTCCATCATCGAGGGGCCGCTGATGGACGGGATGAAGGTCGTCGGCGAGCTGTTCGGCGCCGGGAAGATGTTCCTGCCGCAGGTGGTGAAGAGCGCCCGCGTGATGAAGCGCGCCGTCGCGCACCTGCTGCCGTTCATGGAGGCCGAGAAGGCCGCCGGGGGCTCGTCGTCGCAGGGGAAGGTCGTGATGGCGACCGTGAAGGGCGACGTGCACGACATCGGCAAGAACATCGTGGGCGTGGTGCTCGGGTGCAACAACTACGAGGTGATCGACCTCGGCGTGATGGTGCACCAGGACAGGATCCTGGAGGCGGCGCTGCGCGAGGAGGCCGACATGATCGGGCTGAGCGGCCTCATCACGCCGTCGCTCGACGAGATGGTCAGCGTGGCGCGCGAGATGGAGCGGCGCGGAATCCGGCTGCCGCTGCTCATCGGCGGGGCGACGACGAGCCGGCAGCACACGGCGGTGAAGATCGCGCCGGAGTTCAGCGGGACGGTGGTGCACGTGCTCGACGCGTCGCGGGCCGTGGGCGTGGTGTCGAGCCTGCTCGATCGGGCGAACCGGCCGGCCTTCGACGCGCAGAACCGGGAGGAGCAGCGCCGGCTGCGCGAGCTCTTCGCGAGGAAGCGGGCGAAGCCGCTCGTGACGCTCGCCGCGGCGGACGGGGGGCGGCTCGAGATCGCGTGGCGGCCCGAGGACATCGCGAGGCCGTCGTTCACGGGGCGCCGCGTGGTGGAGGTGCCGCTCTCGGAGGTCGCGAGGTACATCGACTGGACGTTCTTCTTCACCGCGTGGGAGCTCAGGGGGCCGTTCCCGCAGATCCTGGAGCACCCGCAGTACGGCGAGGCGGCGCGCGAGCTGTTCGATCACGCGCAGAAGGTGCTGCAGCGGATCATCGAGGGTCGCCTGCTCGAGGCGCGGGGCGTCTATGGCTTCTGGCCGGCGAGCGGCGAGCAGCGGGACATCGTGCTCTACGCGGACGAGGCGAGGGAGCGGGAGCTCGTCCGGTTCAACATGCTGCGCCAGCAGCAGGTGAAGGGGCAGGGCGGCGCCGAGGAGGACGGAGACGGCGGCGACAAGGCCGCGGGCGGGGTGAGGCCGCACCTGTCGCTGGCCGACTTCGTGGCGCCGCGGGAGCGCGGGCTCGCCGATCACGTCGGCGCGTTCGCGGTGACGGCGGGGCTCGGGCTCGACGAGATCGTGCGCGCGTACGAGAAGGACAGGGACGACTACAGCGCGATCATCGCGAAGGCGCTGGCGGACCGGCTCGCGGAGGCGTTCGCCGAGCTGCTCCACGAGCGGGCGCGCAAGGACTGGGGGTACGGCGCGGGAGAGGCGCTGACGAGCGAGGATCTCATCGAGGAGAAGTACCGGGGGATCCGGCCGGCGTTCGGGTACCCGGCGTGCCCGGATCACACCGAGAAGCGCAAGCTGTTCGCGCTGCTCGACGCGCCGTCGGTCGGCATCGAGCTGACGGAGAGCTGCGCGATGACGCCGGCGGCGAGCGTCAGCGGCATCTACCTGGCGCACCCGAAGGCGCGGTATTTCATGGTGGGGCGCCTCGGCAGGGATCAGGTCGCGGACTACGCGAAGCGCAAGGGGATGACGGTCGAGGAGGTGGAACGGTGGCTGTCGCCGAACCTGGGGTATGACCCGAAGGCGGCTGTCGAGGGGGAGAGCGCCGTCGTGGCGGCGTGACGGCGGACGGAAGCGGCGATGTGCCCACGGGCGCACATTGCGGCGCAGGGACGGCGTCCGAGCGCGGCAGCGATCCGACGCAGACCGCGCGACGAACGTTGTGATAACAAGTTCCCTATGTCCGAGGCCGACTGGTTTGCGCTGAACCGCGCCGCCTGGAACGCGCGCACCCGCGTGCACCTGGCGTCCAAATTCTACGATCTGGCCTCGTTCCGGGCCGGCGCGAGCTCTCTCAAGCCGATCGAGCTCGAGCAGGTCGGCGATGTGCGCGGAAAGACGCTCCTCCACCTGCAGTGCCATTTCGGGCAGGACACGCTCTCCTGGGCGCGGCTGGGCGCCCGCGTCACCGGGCTGGACCTCTCCGACGAGGCCATCACGGCGGCGCGCGCGCTGGCGCAGGAGCTCTCGGTGGACGCGCGCTTCGTCGAGGCCAACGTCTACGACGCCCCCGAGGCCCTCGGCGGCGAGACGTTCGATATCGTCTTCACCTCGTACGGCGTCCTCGGGTGGCTCCCGGACATGACGCGCTGGGCGCGCGCGGCCGCGGCGTGCCTGAAGCCCGGGGGCGTCCTGCACGTCGTCGAGTTCCACCCCCTCGTGTGGATCTTCGACAATGCATTCGAGCAGATCGCCTATGCCTACGATGGGCACGGGGAGCCGATCGTCACCGAGGAGACAGGCACGTACGCCGACAGGAGCGCGCCCGTGACGCTGAAGGAGGTCGGCTTCAACCACGGGATCGGGACGGTGGTGTCGGCGCTCCTCGACGCGGGCCTCACGCTGGAGCGCCTGCGCGAGCTCGACTGGTCCCCCTACGACATCTTTCCGGACATGGTGGAAGGACCGCCAGGGCAGTTCCGCATGAAGAAGTTCGAGCGCCGACTGCCGCTCGTCTATGCGCTCGCGGCGCGACGGCGCGTCTGAGAGCGGGGCGCCCTCAGGCGGCGATCGCGTTCAGCGGGCTCGTCCGGCCGAGGCCGCCGTAGAGGTCCTGGACGCGGCCGAGCCACACGAGGAGGGGATCGTCGGCTTTGAGGAAGGGGGCGGTGGCGATCGACCCCACCCAGAGCAGGAAGCCCGCGACGATGTAGTCCGCATAGCCAGGGTTCGCCCCCGCGAGGAACGGCGCGCCCCCCTTGAGCGTGAACCGGACCGAATCGAAGCCGGCACGCGCCGCGTCGAGCCGCTCCGCGCGCCCGCTGGCCAGCTCCTCCAGCGTGGAGCCGAGCAGCTTCTCCCGGGTCTGCCGGAAGTAGGCGCGATCTCGCTCGTGGGCGTGGTCGTGGATGTCCTTCACATAACTCATCAGAAGCGACCTGCCGGCGCTCACGAACAGGCTGGCCTCGACGAAGCGGCAGAGCTCGCGCTCGGCCGGCGAGGCGAAGAGACGCGGCCGGTCGGGATACGCCTTGTCGAGGTGGTCCGCGATCGCCCAGGAGTCGGAGACGGTCTTTCCGCCATCGTCGATGATCGGCACGGTCTTGTGCGCGCCGCCCTCGATCGCTGGGATGTCCGTGAGCCCGACCGGCACGGTGTCGAACGAAAGGCCCTTGTGGGCCAGCGCGTACTTGATCCGCCAGCAAAAGGGGCTCGGCCGGCGGTCGTCCCGCACCTGGAGATCGTAGAGTCGGATCGCTGTCATGGCGGCGGCCATCTTCCGGTCGGGCTGCGCGCCGCGGCAAGCCCCTCGCACGCTCAGGGCGCCGTCGTCCCCCGGCCGCGGCCGTCACTTACCATCACCTGCACAGGACGCGCTCGTCCAGGGGGAGGCGCGGGCTGCGCTCCGGGCGCGCGAAGCTGTCGGGTGACCGCAGCACGTCGCCGAGGCGCGCGTCGGCCAGCGCCACGAGCGCGGCCGGCGCGGCGGGCAGCGGTCCGTCGCACGGGATGGACTGCACCATCGCGTAGACCATCGGTCCGCGCTGGAGGAGGCTCTCGTACAGCGCGTGGCCGAAGACGAGCGCCGCGGCCTCGCCCCGCTGCACGGCGTCCCGCACCTCGCCGGCGCAGCGCTCCAGATCGGAGGCATCGCCGAGGAGGGGCGCCTCGCGCGCGTTGTTGTGGAGCAGCAGGAGCCCGCCCTCGTCGAGGAGCGCGAGCCCGTCCAGCTCGCGCGTGCGCGCCGGAGGGAGCGCCTCCGCGCCTGGATGGAGGCGCGCGGCGATCGCCCGGTGCTGGCGCGCGTGGAGCTCCGCCTTCGCGCGCGGGAAGGCGCCCCACACCAGCATGTTGAGGAAGTCGTGCCAGTTCCTCGGACGCGTCGGCACGCAGCCCTCGACGTGGATGCGCGCGTCGTAGAGCGCCGAGGGGTCGACGGGCCCGCGCCGCCCGCGCCGACGAGGCCGCGGCTTTTGCTCCGCAAAGCGCACGGGGAACCCCTCGCCGAGCGCCCGGTTGTAGTCCTCGACCGACGGCCAGCCGGCGCACCCCGCGAACGCCTCGGCCAGGGGGCGGATCGGCCAGTAGAGCCGGCTCTTCCCGTGGAAGAGCGGCTCCCAGGGAACGGAGGTGCTCTCTGGCGCGCCGCTCGGGTGCGGCGCAGCTCGGCCGGCGGCGCTCACGCCGCGCAGCGTAGGAGCAGCGCGGCGAGAGCTCAAGCTGCGCGCAAGGCGGCGCCGCGACGCGCTGAGCGCAAGGCGGCGCCGCGACGCGCTGAGCGCGAGGCGGCGGCCACGCGGCGGGACCAGGGCCGCCGGCCGCCCGGCAGGCCCGCGGTGGACCGAGCACACAGAGCGGGTCAGCAGGGCGCCGGTATCCCGAGACTCCCTGTTTCAACTCACCCAGCTTCCCTGGATATCCATGCTCGCCCTCATGCAGCCATCACGCAACGAGAGCTCGTGCCAAGCCTGGAGTGACGGCTGTTCGCCGTGGACGTGGCTGCGACGGATCTGCCCCCACGCCCGCCGCCCGCGTGTCATCCTGAGATAACGAGATGGCTCGCCTCGAGGACCGCCTGCCAGAGAACGCCCCCGGCGATTACTTCGTCGACCGGTCGTGCATCGACTGCGACGTATGCCGCCAGCTCGCCCCCTCGGTGTTCGCGCGCGCGCCCGCCGTCGAGCAGAGCATCGTCGCTCGCCAGCCCGCGACGCCGGACGAGCACCTCCGCGCGGCCATGGCGCTGGTGTCGTGTCCGACCGCCTCCATCGGCACCTCCGCACCGGCGGCGGGGATGGCCGCCGCGACCTTCTCCTTCCCCGAGCCGATCGACGAGGATGTCTATTATTGCGGCTATACCTCGTCGTCCTCGTTTGGCGCGGCGAGCTACCTCATCCTGCGACCCGAGGGCAACGTGCTCGTCGACTCGCCCCGCGCCGCCAGGCCGCTCATGAAGCGCATCCGCGAGCTCGGCGGCGTCCGGACCCTGGTGCTCACCCACCGCGACGACGTCGCCGATCACCGGATCTTCCGCGACAACTTCGGGTGCGATCGCGTGATCCACGAGGACGACATCGACGACGGAACAGCGCTCGCCGAGGCGAAGATCAAGGGGCTCGACCCCGTGGCCCTCGCGCCCGATCTCACGTTGATCCCCGTCCCGGGCCACACGCGGGGCAGCGTCGCGCTCCTCTTCCGGGACCGGTACCTCTTCACCGGGGACCATCTCTTCTTCTCCGGCGAGCTCGGGCGACTCGACGCGTCGCGCGACATCTGCTGGTATTCCTGGGCGGAGCAGATCCGCTCGATGGAGCGCCTCCTCCAGCACCGGTTCACGTGGGTCCTGCCAGGCCACCTCCGCCGGTACCGCGCTCCCTCCGAGGACGCCATGCGCGCCGAGCTCGCCGAGCTCATCGATCGCATGAAGATGGCGTGACGCGCGCACAGGCCCACGCGCGCCTCGACGTGCGCGCGGGCAGGCGCGCGCTTCGGCGAGCGGCCCGCCTCGGTCCGCCGGGCGCCGTGGTACGATCGCGTCCCTGATGACGCCGGACCTCATCGTTCGCGGGTTGCGGGTGGTCACCGGGGGCGCCGTGCGGCCAGCCTCGGTGCACATCCAGGGCGGCACCATCGTCTCCGTCGCCGGCTACGACGAGCTGCCGGAGGGCTGCCCCGTCGTGGACGCTCAGGGCGCGGTGGTGATGCCCGGGCTGGTCGATGCACACGTGCACATCAACGAGCCCGGGCGGACCGAATGGGAGGGCTTCGAGACGGCGACGCGCGCCGCGGCCGCGGGCGGCGTCACGTCGCTCGTCGACATGCCCCTCAACAGCATCCCGCCGACGACCACGGTCGCGCACCTCGAGAAGAAGGCGCGCGCGGCGGAGGGCCGGTGCCTCGTCGACGTGGGCTTCTGGGGCGGCGCCGTCCCGGGCAACGCGGGAGAGCTGGTCCCGCTGCTCGAGGCCGGCGCGCTCGGCTTCAAGTGCTTCATGGTCGACTCGGGCGTGGCGGAGTTCGGCCACGTCGCCGAGGCGGACCTCAGGGCCGCGCTCGAGGTGCTCGCGGGCACGGGGGCGCCGCTGCTCGTGCACGCCGAGCTCCCCGGCCCCATCGACGCGGCGCGCGCGGCGATCGCCGGCCTGGATCCGCGCACGTACGCCGCCTACCTGCGCTCGCGCCCGCGAGAGGCGGAGGACCAGGCCATCGCCCTGCTCGCGTCGCTCTGCCAGGCGACGGGCGCGGCGGCGCACGTGGTCCACCTCTCGTCGGCCACGGCGCTCGACATCCTGCGGCGGGCGCGCGACGGCGGCGCCGCGCTGTCGGCCGAGACGACGCCGCACTACCTGCACTTCGCCGCCGAGGAGATCCCGGACGGCGCGACGCCCTTCAAGTGCGCTCCGCCGATCCGGGAGCGGCAGAACCGCGAGGAGCTCTGGGCCGCGCTCGCGGGAGGCCTCATCGATTTCGTCGTCTCCGATCACTCCCCGTGCACCCCCGAGCTCAAGCGGCTCGAAGCCGGCGACTTCGACGCCGCCTGGGGCGGGATCTCGAGCCTGCAGCTCGGCCTGTCGATCGTCTGGACCGACGCCCGCCGCCGGGGCATCCCGCTCGAGCGGCTCGCGGACTGGCTGTGCCGCGGGCCCGCGAGGCTCGCCGGATTGCGCCGCAAGGGGGAGATCGCGCGCGGGTTCGACGCCGATCTGGTGCTCTGGGATCCCGACGCCAGCTTCCGGGTCGAGCCGCCGACCCTCCAGCACCGGCACAAGGTGACGCCGTACGCCGGGGAGGAGCTCCACGGCGTCGTGGAGGCCACCTACCTTCGCGGCGAGAAGGTCCATGAGCGCGGGAGCTTCCCCGCGGAGGCGAGAGGGCGATGGCTGAAGCGAGAGGGGTGACGGGGCCGGCGTTCGCGGAGGCGCTCGATCTGGCCTCGGAGCGCCTGGGCGGCGCGGTGCTCGCGGCGAACGACGAGTTCTTCGCGCCGAAGGAGAACCTGCTCAAGGCAGGGAAAGCGGTGTTCCTTGAGCACGAGTACACCGATCGCGGGAAGTGGATGGATGGCTGGGAGACGCGCAGGCGCCGGACTCCCGGCTTCGACTGGTGCCTCGTCCGGCTGGGGCTGCCAGGGATCCTCCGCGGGGTCATCGTCGATACGGCGTTCTTCCGGGGCAATTACCCCGAGCACTGCTCCATCGAGGCGTGCGCGGCGCGGCCCGACGCGCGGGTCGAGGACTTGCTCGACCCACGGACGCACTGGGTCGAGATCCTGCCGCGCTCGCCGCTGGCCGGCGACTCGCAGAACGCGTTCGAGCTGAGCAGCTCTTCGCGGTTCACGCACCTCCGCCTGAACATCTACCCGGATGGCGGCGTGGCGCGGCTCCGGGTGCACGGCGACGCCCTCCCCGACGTCCACCGGCAGGGCCGCCCGGGCGCGGAGATCGACCTCGCGGCCGCGGAGAACGGCGGGCGCGTGCTCTCGTGCAGCGACATGTTCTTCGGGGTGCGCCACAACCTCATCATGCCCGGCCGGGCGGCGAACATGGGAGACGGCTGGGAGACGCGGCGCCGGAGGGGGCCCGGGTACGACTGGGCGCTCGTGGCGCTCGCGGCTGAGGGCGAGATCGCGCGGATCGAGGTCGACACGAACCACTTCAAGGGCAATTACCCCGACAGCTGCATGATCGAGGGGATCGACGCGGCGGGGCGCCCCGCGGCGGAGCTCGCCGGCGCGGGCGAGTGGCGGGAGATCGTGCCGCGGACGAAGCTCCAGGCGCACACGCGCCATCTCTTCGAGGAGGAGCTCCGCGCGACGGGGCCGTTCACGCACGTGCGCCTGAACATCTATCCTGACGGCGGCGTGAGCCGGCTCCGGATCTTCGGCAAGGCGACCCGGAGCGGGGCGGCCGAGCAGCGGCTCCGCTGGCTCAACGCGCTCACGGAGCCGGAGGCCGAGGCGGAGCTCCGCGTGGCGTGCGGCTCGTCGGCGTGGGCGTCGCAGATGGCGGCGGCGCGGCCGTTCCGCGACGAGGAGCACCTCTCCGCGGCGGCGGCGCAGGCCTTTGCGCGGCTCGCGCCGGAGGACTGGCTCGAGGCGTTCCGCGCGCACCCCCGCATCGGAGAGACCAGGCCGCAGGCGGAGGCCGCGGAGGCAAGCGCGACGGCGAGGCGCTTCTCCAGCCAGGAACAGGCGGGGATGAGCGCCGCGGCGGTGGATACGCGGGAGGCGCTCGCGCGCTTGAACCGCGTCTATGACGAGAAGTTCGGGTTCATCTACATCGTCTGCGCCACAGGGAAGAGCGCGGACGAGATGCTGGCGGCGCTGCGCGCGCGGATCGAGCACACGCCGGAGCAGGAGCTGCCCATCGCCGCGGACGAGCAGCGAAAGATCACGGCGATCCGGCTGAAGAAGCTCCTGTGGGGCGGATAGAGCCCCGGGGCGCGGCCCTCGAGGAGGGAGCGCGTCGGGCGAGGGGAGCGCCGGCGCGTCGGGTGTCCGGGCGATCGGGTGTCCGAGCGTGGGGCGCTCAGCGCGAGAGCTGGCCTCGCAGCGCGCCGTCGGGGAAATCGGCGGTGCGCACGGCGACATAATACCTCTCCGGATCACCGAGCAACGCGCTCAGATCGTCGCGGGCCGCGCTCACGCAGCCGCTGGAGCTGCCGCCTGTCGGCGGCATCAGCGTGATGATCCCGCGGCCCGCGCGGCCGGCGGAGCCCTCGTGGATGCGCGCCGCGGTCGCCGGCGCGATGCCGGCCACCGCGAGGTCGAAGCAGACCTCGCCGCGGTCGAGATCGAGCGTGACGCGGGCCGTGCCGCTCCCCTTCGGGTCGCCGGGGCCGGGCACTTCGTCTTGCCCCGTGAGCGCCGCCGTGAGCGAGCGGACCGGGCGCTCAGGCAACGCCGCGCGCGCCAGCGCCGTCGCGAGGAGGCCGGCGCCCAGCGCGAGCATCGTGAGGTGTTGCATGTCTCCCTCCTGCACATCACGGGGATGTGCGATTCGAGGGCGCCACGAAGAGCAAAGACGACGCCGCCCACGCGCCGCGAGCCGCCCCGCACGTCGGTCGATCGCGGGGGCGGCGAGGAGGCCGCGACGGACACGGCGATTCGCCCGATCGCCGAGGCGCGCTGGAGAGAGACAGAGGCGGACAGCGGACCCGGATCGGCACACGACGCGGGGAATCGGCGTCGCCTGCGCGAGGTGGCAAGGCGGCCCGTGCTCCACACGGGCGGACAGGCCGCGGGCGCGGCCAGAGCAGCGGTGGAGGCATCCGCATGAGCACGCCCGGTCCGTCGCGGGCGGGGGCTCAGGGTTGACGACGAGTCCGCCTTCTGCCAGGAGACGGACGCGCGCGAAGCGCGCGGAGAGCACGGCGGAGGCACACGATGAGCACAGAGATCTCGAAGACCGACAACGACGACTGGACCATGCCCAAGCTCATCGCGCTCGCGTTCACGACGCTCCTCGTGGCCTTCTCGGTCATCTACCTCATCTCGCCCTGAACGGCGCCCGTTCGCCCGTTCCCCGGCGCGCGCCGGCCCCACGAAGGGCGGCGTGCGCTACAGCTTCCTGGCGCAGCGCACGCCGAGCGCGTCCGTCACATCGGTCGGGTCCCAGCCGGTCCGCAAGCGAGCGGAGAGGTCCTCCGGTCTAGGCTGCCACCAGCTGCCGCCGCGGATCACCCGCGCGGAGCCGCGCTCGACGTTCGCGCAATCACGGCACGGCTGGGGGTACGTCCCCTCGAAGTCCAGGGTCCACTCCCACACGTTCCCCGCGAGGTCGGCCTGCCCCCACCGACCATCACCCCTCGGCGATTTCGATCCGACGACGGCGCTGCCCGTCATGTCGAACACGGCGTAGGTCGAGTTCGGAAACGCGTTGCCCCACGGATACGCCCGCTGCTCGCTCCCGCCAGCCGACGCGTAGTCCCACTCCGCCTCTGTCGGGAGCCGCCCGCCGTCCCAGGCGCAGAAGGCGAACGCGACGAACCAGCTCACGCAGCTGATCGGCTTGAGCTCGTTCCCGCCCGCGTCGTCAGTCCACGAGTGCAATCCCGGGTTGCACTTCAGGTCATCCCTCAACGCCGCCTGGCTCGCGGGCAGACGGGAGTCCCACGCAGCGTCCCAGCCGCTCCGCTGGATCGCCGGGTGAGCTCCAGCGCCGGCCGCGGGTCGGCTCGCGGGATACGCCTCGACGAACTTGCGGAACCGTCCGACGGTGACCTCGTGGCGATCCAGGCGCAGGTCGCTCACCTCCGCCGGATACGCCGCGTCGTTGCTCCGGTCGTACCGGCCACCCGGAACGCGCGGGCTCGCGCAGCAGGGCTGGTTCCGATCCGGCCCGCAGGTCTCGCCCGCCCCGGTCTCGCCCAGGCGGCAGCTCGGCGGCAGGATGCACCGGCCCGCGCCGCACCACCCAGCGCAACCGGCAAGACCCCACCGCCCGTCGCTGCCGCACACCTCGATGAGATCGCCGGCGCACCGCGCCTCGTCGGGAGAGCACTCGACAGGGGTCCCCCCGCCCCCGCCTGCGTCACCGCCGCCGGCCTCGCCGCCCCCAGCCGCTGCGCCGCCGGCCTCGCCGCCACCCGTCGCGCCACCACCCGTCGCGCCACCGCCGCCGGTCGCACCGCCCCCCGTCGCGCTGCTGCCAGCCCCGCCGCTGCCAGCCCCGCCGCCACCGACCGCCGTGCCCGACCCACCACCTGCTCCGCCGCCAGCGCCGCCGTCGCCATCGACGAAGCTCCGCACCTTCTGCTCGCAGCCCGGCCCGAGCGTGGCCATCGCGACGGCCAGCCAGCCAGCACCGCGCCGGCGATCCCGAGCTTCACCCGAACGAATCCGTAGAGCGCCCACCGTTCACCCTCACAGTCGCCCACCGACGGGCACCCGCCATCGTATCATGTGGGACACCTCCTTCACCCCGCCCGACCGTCGACCTCGCGGCGCCTCCGGGCGCACCACGGACGGCAGGCGCGCGCGTCGCGCTCGCCGCGCAGGACGGCGCTCTCGCGCGGGTGCGCGCTCAGCTGCCTCGGTACGTGGTGTAGCCGTGAGGGCTGAGCAGCAGCGGGACGTGATGGTGCTGCGCCGGGTCCCGGATCTCGAAGAGGATCGACACCGTGGGATAGAAGCTCTCGCATCCGAGCGCCGCGTAATAGGCGCCTGTGTGGAAGGTGAGACGGTAGCGGCCCTGGAGGGGCCGTTCGCCGGGCGGCAGCAGCCCCTTCTGCCGGCCGTCGCCGTCGGTCGTGCCCCGTCCGACCTCCCTGTAGGCGCCGTCGTCGCCGACCTCCAGCACCACGAGCACGCCGCTCGCCGGGCAGCCCCGTGACGTGTCCAGCACATGCGTCGTGATCGCGCTCATCGGTCCTCCTCGCCGCTCGGGCCCTCCGCGAACCGGGCCATTCCGGTGCTCTCCTATCACGCGCTCCGGCGCGCCACGATGGCCTGAAAGGATCGGCCCCTGAGCTCGTCCGGCGTGAGCCCGGTCCTCTCCGCCGCCTCGCCCTCCGTCATCGCCCCCGCGCCGATCGCGCGCAGGAAGAAGCCCAGGAGGCCCTGCCCCGTCGCGGCGTCGTCGAACACCGTCCCGGCGACGGTCGCCTGGGCGGCCCGCTCGACGAAGCTCCGCAGCCGCGCGGCGGCCGCATCGACGCCCTCCAGGAAGAACGCGTACGTGGCGGCGTAGCGGACCGGCAGCTCCGCGGGGTGGAGGTCCCAGCCCTGGTAGTAGCCGCTCTCGAGCGCGCGGCGAACCTGACCGTACTTCAGCCGCCACGCGCCCACGACGGCGCGACGGTTCTCCTCGCTCTGCTGCGGCGTGAGCGGCGCGCCGCCGGGGCGCGCGCGGTGCGGGCCGACGGGCAGGAGGTTGCTCGCGCCGTCGGAGAGCCAGAGCCCCGAGCCGGCAAGCGCGACCTGCATCACGTGCCGCGCGAAGTCGCACGCCGGGTGGGCGAGGTGCTGATGGGCGGCCGTGATCTCGCAGCTCGCGGTGTAGTCATAGGCCCCGAAGTGCGCCGCCACGCACCGCCCACGAGCCGCCTCGACCAGCCCGGGCAGCGCGATCTCCCCGCGCGGGCCGATGATCGACGCCGGCGTCTCGACCATCAGCTCGATCCGGATCGAGCCGGCCGGCAGCCGCAGCGCGCCCTCGAGCGCGTCGAGGGCGTCGGCCAGGGCGGCGACCTGCTCGGGCGCGACCACCTTCGGCAGCGTCACCGCGAAGGCGTGCGGGAGCGCGCCGCCCGACGCGGCGATGAGCGCCGAGAAGAAGACGTCGAGCGTCCTCAGGCTCCGCTCGGCGCACCCGTCGCCGAGCGGCTTGATCCTGATCCCGAGGAACGGAGGCAGGCTGCGCGCGGCCATGCCGAGGGCGACCTCGCGCGCGGCGGCGGCGGCGTGCGCGTCCTCCTCGTTTCCGGGGCGCACGCCGTAACCGTCCTCGAAATCGATGCGCAGGTCCTCCACGGGCTCGCGGCGGAGCTTGTCGAGCACGCGCGCGTGCACCGCGTGCGCGAGCCGCGCAGCCCCGGAGGCGCCCTCGGCCGCGCCCCCGCCCGCCTCGATCGCGGCCGCGAGCGCGAGGGCGTCGGCGCGCCCCTCCGGGAGCCCCTCGGCCCCCGGCAGGCCGATCGCCCGCGCGAAGACGGCGAAGTCGGGCGCGTGCTCCTCGACGGCGCGGAGGGCCACCGCCCCGAGCTTCCGGGCCGTGTCGGCCTTGAACAGGTGGGCGCCGCCGTAGACGATATGGACCGGCTGGCGCGCGCCCGTGTGGTCGAAGACAGAACGCCCGCTGCGGAGGCGCGAGAGCGCGCCGCGCAGCGCTTCGGAGGAGAGGCTCGTCTGGAACATGGTGTGCCTTCAGCGGGTAGGGCGCACACGAGATGCCGCCTGACTCGGCACGTCAAGTGGCGCTCGCGCTCCTCGCGAGGAGGCGCCATGCTGCGACCCGCGCCGCTCGAGCGAACGCGAGGAGCGCCGCGCGCGGCGGCGGCGCTGCGCGCGCAACGGGGGCACCGGCGCCGCCGTTGCGCGCGCAGCGCTCGGGGTGTATCCGTCGTTGGAGGACTTGAATCGATGATGAGACGCCGAGACTTTCTTCGCGCCACCCTGGTGACCGCTGGTTCGGTGGTCGTGCCGACTGCCTGCTCCGATGATGGTGACGCCGTCGGCGCATGCGACGCGCACGAGGATGACGGGTTCTTCCCGCAGTCGGTGGCCTCCGGCGATCCGCGGCACGATAGCGTCGTGCTGTGGACCCGGCTCATCGATAGCAAGCAGCCGCAGTCGGATCTCAACCTGGCGCTCGTGGTCGCGCTCGACGAGGGGTTCACGCAGCTCGTGGTGCTCAACCCGAGCTCCGACAACGTGGCCACGGTGGGGTCGGGCAGCACGCAGCTCCGCGTGACCGCCCGGGCGGAGTTCGATCACTGCGTCAAGATCAAGGTGAACGGCCTGAGCCCCGGCACCACGTACTATTACCGCTTCTACTACATCACAGGAGAAGGCTGCGTCCGCTCGCGCGTCGGGCGCACGCGGACGGCGCCCGCGCGGGGCGCGGACGTGCCGGTGCGCTTCGCCTTCGTGTCCGGCCAGGACTACATCGGTCGCTACTACAACGCTTATGTGGCCCTGGCGAAAGAGGAGCTCGACTTCGTCGTCCACCTCGGGGGCTACATCCACGAGACGACCGGGAACCCGAGCCTCCAGGCCCCCCCGGGGCAGCGCGGCATCTCCTTCTCCGACGTGGACGGCGCCATCGCCTTCCAGCCGGCGGAGGGCGCGGCCTACCACGCGGCCAAGTCGCTGAGCAATTACCGGGAGCTCTACAAGACGTACCGGTCCGACCGGGCGCTACAGCGGGTCCACGAGCTCTTTCCCATGATCGCTGTCTGGGGCGATCACGAGTTCTCCGACGATGGCCACGGCGCGACGGCGGCCTATCTGGACGGCCGAGAGCCGGAGACGGACGAGTACCGGCGCAAGGCGGCGAACCAGGCCTGGTTCGAGTACATGCCGGCCGAATACCCGAATGATCCGAAGGGCGACGAGTTCCGCTACGACAGCGCGGTCGAGTACCCGGACGACATCACCATCTACCGGGACTTCTCGTTCGGGAAGCACGTCCACCTCGTGATGACGGATCTCCGCTCCTACCGCGCGGATCACCTGATCCCGGAGGACGCCTTTCCGGGGAAGGTCATCGCGCGGAAGGCGGACATAGAGGCCGAGTTCAACGAGCCAGAGATCGAGGCGTTGGCCCCCTACAGGAGCCACTACATCGAGGACATCGACGTGTTGATTCGATACAAGGACGCGCTGGAGATCGCCGCTCCCCTGCTCGGCTTTGACCCGCTCCTCGGGTTCGCTCAGAACGAGTCGCCGCGCCCCATCAGCGCCAGCGTCGTCAACGAGATCGTCGCGAAGCTGAACGAGCAGAGGCCCGAGACCGAGCCGGTGCCCCTCATCAGCGCAAGCGAGATGAGCTTCATGGACGTCGGGTTCGCCTACGCCGATCTCGGAAAGACGGACTATTACAGCGCATTCGGATCGCGTTACCTCGTCGTCAAGGAATCCTTCGACCCGATCTCGAGGATCGCTCTCAAGGCCGACGAGGCGCGCGGGGTCGTCATGGGAGACGCGCAGAGAGCCTGGTTCAAGAAGACGATGGAGGACTCCCGGAGCACCTGGAAGGTATGGGGGAACGAATACCCCCTTTCACAGCTCGTCCTCGCCCACACCACGCAACCCGCGGAGCCCGAGCAGGAGTCGCTCACCCGGCACTTCTACCTGAGCTGTGACGGCTGGGACGGCTTCCGCAAGGAACGGGACGAGCTCATCGGGATGCTCGCCGCGGTCGAGGGCAATGTGGTTTCGATCACCGGCGATCTCGGCGCCTTCCTCGCAGGGACGGCCGCCGTGGAGGGCGCCACGGCCAAGATCGTGGAATTCGGCGGCGCCGCGATCTCGTCGGCCACGTACCGCTCGGTGCTGACGAAGCAGCTGGCGAGCCATCCGACGCTGAAAGACGTCCTGGAGGCGGAGGACATCGACATCGACGACAGCATGCAGAAGGCCAATCCGTACCTCGCCTTCAGCAACGCCACGAGCAACGGGTTCTGTATCGTCGAGGCGAATGCCGACGAGTTCGTCGTGAGCATGCACATGATCCCCGAAGGCGCGCTCGCCGCCCCCCTGTACGACGAGACCGGCGCGGCGGCGCTCGACGAACAGATCACGATCGCGCGGTACAAGACGAGGGCGGCCGAGTCCGAGCTGTACTGGGAGGACGGGGGCACCTGGAAGCAGTGGATCCCGGACACCGCGAACTAGAACGCAGAATCCATCGGCCGAGCTGGGCGGCCAGCGCCGCCGACCAGCTCGGCCGTCGACACGCAGCTCTGGGCGCGAGCGACGGCTGCCGCTAGCGCGCCAGCATCACCACGGTGCCGTCACGGCAGGCGATCGCCATCCGCTCCTCGCCGGCAGGGATGACGGCGACCGGCGCCGAGCAGACGCGCTCGGCCGCGATGGAGACATTGCCGTCCGCCTCGACGACGCCGGCGCGTCCGCCCGCGCGCACGAAGCCGACGCGGCCGGTGCGATCGATCACCACCGGCGGGCTCGGCTTCGCGTCCACCGGGCCGAAGAAGCCGGAGAGCCCGGCGTCGGCGGGTGGGGACCCCGGAGGAGGCCTGTCGATTGCGACCCGGAACGCCAGGTCGCCCGACGCGTTGACCCCGAGGAGCAGTCCGGTCGTCGACAGGACCACGGCCACGCCCCCGGCGCCGATGGCGGGCGGCCCGTCGAGCGCGCTGAAGGCCGCGCCGGCGCGGACCCCGGCGGTCCCTGTCGGCAGATCCAGCGCGACCAGGCGGCGGGCGTCGACGACCGCGAGCAGCGTGCGGGCGTCGGCGAGGGCCGCGCCGCGGCGAGGCACACCGCCGAGAGAGCCGAGCCGCCTCGGCGCGCCGGGTGGACGCCAGGTCAGCACCGCGCCCGATTCGGTGGTCACGAGCGTGCCTTCAGGGCCCGCGAGCAAGGCGCCCGTCGCGCGATCCGCGATCTCGGCGCGGGCGCGCACGGTCCCGTCCGCGGCGAGCTCGACGAGGGAGCGCCCCAGGGCCGCCACGAGCCCGCCGTCGTCGAGCGCGAGGGGCGTCACGTCGGCGTCGCGCCCCCGGAGGCCGAGGGGGACGGCGAAGCGCACGCTCCCCGCGGGCGTGAGCCCGACGGCGACGCCGGACGAGGTGATCAGCGCGAGGGTGCCGTCGCTCGTGAGCACGGCGGGCGCGAGCGGCGCGCTGTCGCCGATGCGCACGCGCCAGCGCTCCCGGCCGTCCGCGCCGAGCTTGACGACCTCGGGGACCGTCAGCGTGAGGAGGAGATCGCCCGCGGCGTCCGCGAGCGGCGCAGCGTCGATCCCGCCGCGGAGCTGCTTTCGCCACGCCTCGCGCGCCGGGAAGGGCAGCCGCGCGGCGGAGCGGCCCGTGCGGCGCGCGTCGAGCCGCTCGCTCGGGGCGAAGCCGCGGGGCGCGCCGACCACGATCGTGTGCGGCCGGCTCGTGTCGACCGCGTCGGCGAAGGCGAGCGGCGCCGCGGCGGAGAGCAGGAGCGCGGCCGCGGCGAGGCCCGCCGTCCGGGCGCGACGCGGCCTTCTCGGGCTGGGCGCCGTGGTGCGCGCGGCGCTCATCGGCCACCCTTCACGGTGAACTCGACCTGCACCTCGGGGATCTCGGCGCCGCCCGGCGCGACGAACGGCGGCGCGACGCTGCCGTAGGCGGTGAGCATGTCCCCGCGCTGGGCGGGGTTGTCGGCGCCATGGACGAGGCGGACCTTGCACGCCTCCGGAGAGCGCGGCGCGGCGCCCGGGCTCGCGCTCGCGGCGGCCGCGCCGCCCTCCTTGCAGCCGGACGCGGGCGGGATCGAGAGCAGGATCAGCGTCGCGTATCCCTGCCGGCGCACCTCGAGGACCTCGCCGGTCAGCGCGATCGGCTTGCCGATGGGGTCCTTCCCGCCGGCGGCGAGCTCGGCGTACCCGATCGGACCGCGGCCGGCGAACTCCTTCGCGGCGGCGTCGAGCCGGTCGACGCGGCGCACCGCGAGCTTCGCGATGCGCGGCGCCATCCCCTGCATCTTCGCGCGCACCTCGAACTGGGTCGCGCCCACGGACGAGACGTTCATCACGTGCGCGAAGGTGCCGTCGGGGCGAACCGCGATCGGGTGCGCGCCGGCGAAGATCTGCGCGCCGCGGGCCGTGCGCCCGGCGAGGACGAAGCTCTCCTTGTCGATGACCACGCTCGGGCCGGGCGACTCGATGGTGAGCGGGACGATGCCGACCGCGACGCTCACCATGCCCTGCTCGCGCGGGCCGTCGGGCGGCGTGACGGTGTACGGCACCTGCCGGCTCAGCGTCTTCGTCTCGTCCGAGGGCCCCGCGACCGCGTCGGTGACGTCGATCGACTCGATGGCCCGGCCGCTCGTGAGCGCGACCTCCTTGCCGTCGAGGATCACCTGCGTGCCCTTGCTCGCCTCGACAACGACCTGGATCGAGGGCCGCTCTCCTTGCAGCGTGCCGAGGTCGGGCCGGATCCGGTAGGCGACGTGGATGGAGACGCCGACCGTCTCGTCGCGCCCGCTGCCGGGGCGGTCGATGGCGACCTTCATCCGGTTTTCGCCGACGGAGAGCGGGCTCGCGAGCGGGATCTGCGCGACGCGGCCGGCGGTGATCGCGCGCCCCTCGCCGATGGAGACCGCGGTGCCGTCAGGACAGCTGTCGCACCGGAGCTCGATGACCTCGCGGCCCCCGGCGTCGGCGCGGGCGCGCGCGGTCACCGGGGGCGCGCTCGGCCAGAGGAGCGCGAACAGGACCGCGCCGAGCGCGAGCACGCCGCCCGCGACGACGACGGCGACGGCCCGACGCGACGTGCGCGGGCGCCTCTCGCCCTTCGGCGGCGGGAGCCGCTGCTTGAGGCGATGAGGGCGCATGAGCGCCGGGTTCTGCAGCGGAGGGGCGCGGAAGCGCGCCGGCGTGATCGTGGCGCCGAGCTCTCCGGCCGGCTGGTAGCGCGCGTCGAGCTCGGGATCGGGCTCGGGGTCGGCCGGGGCGCCGGGCGCGAGCGGCGCGATGCCCGGCCGGGCGACGCCGACCAGCGTCCGCGACACGGCGGGCAGCGGCACCGGAGCGCGCGGCGCCGCGAGGCCCGGGGCGATCGGCACGGTGTGGTCGAGGCGCAGCTCGCCCGGCGCAGCGTGGAGCGGCGCGGCCGGCGCAGCGTGGAGCGGCGCGGCCGGCGCTGCGGGCGCGTCGAGGCGCGCTCCCGGGGCCACGGAAGCCGGGGTCCCGACGACGAGCGTGCCACCGGCCAGGCGCGGATCGGCCTGCGCTTGCGCCGGCGCCGCCCCGAAGATCGCGGCGGGCATGCCGACGATCGTGCGCGAGGCGGCGGCCGGCCCGCCGGCCATGGGCGGCAGCGCGGCCTGGCCGGGGCCCGCGCCGCCCGGATCGGCGGGGGCGGACGGCGTCTGTCGGAGCAGGTCGGGGAGCGTGACGCCGACCATGGTGCGGGCCGCGGGCTTCATGCCGTAGTAGCCGGCCGCTCCGCCCGGCGGCGCGAGCGCGGCGCCGCAGTGCGGGCACGCGATCGAGCCCTCGGGTACGGGTCTCCCGCAGTGCGGGCAGTGCATGGCGCCATGGTAGCGAGGAACCGCGGCGCGGTCAGGCTCCGGGCGCTGCGGCCGGCGCGCGGCGCCTCCCCGGCGGCCGGAAATGCCGGCAAAACGTGCGAGAGGCGCGCGAGGAAGCCCCCCCGCGGCGCCGGAGCGGGCGCACAGCGCAACAGTTGGCCCTGGCGTGGCAGGTAGGCTAACGCGGGACGTATGCTCGCGAAGCGCATCATCCCGTGCCTCGACGTCAAGGACGGCCGCGTCGTGAAGGGCGTCCGCTTTGTGGGGCTGCGGGACGCCGGCGATCCCGTCGAGGCCGCCCGCCGTTACGACGCCGAGGGCGCGGACGAGATCACGTTCCTCGACATCACCGCGTCGCACGAGAAGCGCGGCATCATCCTCGACGTCGTGGCGCGCACGGCGGAGGTGCTGTTCACGCCGCTGACGGTCGGAGGCGGCGTCAAGTCCGAGCAGGACATCAAGGCGCTCCTCGACGCGGGGGCGGACAAGGTCGCGATCAACACGGCCGCCGTCAACGATCCCGACCTCGTGCGGCGCGCCGCGGACCGCTGGGGTGCGCAGGCGATCGTCGTGGCGATCGACGCGCGCCGGATCGCGGATCCCTCGCGCGTGGCCTGGACGGTGGTGACCCACGGCGGCCGTCGGGACACGGGGCGCGACGCGGTCGCGTGGGCCGAGGAGATCGCGCGGGCGGGCGCGGGCGAGCTGCTCGTCACGAGCATGGACCGCGACGGCACGCGGGACGGCTACGACCTCCTGCTGACCGCCGCCATCGCGCGGGCCGTGCCGGTCCCGGTGATCGCCTCGGGCGGCGTCGGGACGCTGGATCACCTGCGCGCCGGCCTCGTCGAGGGCGGCGCCGACGCCGCGCTCGCCGCGTCGATCTTCCACGACGCCGAGTACACGATCGGCGAAGCGAAGGCGTACCTCGAGGCGGCGGGGGTGCCGGTCAGGCCGGCGCGCGCGGGCGGGCCGGGCGACGCGGCGGGCCGGGGGCGCTCGTGAGCGCTTGCGTCACGCTGGAGGAGGTCGTCGCGGCGGCGCACGCGCGGAGCGCCTCGCTGGTGCCGGAGACCTCGGGTTACCTCGCGCTCGCCGTCAGCGACGCGACGTCGCGCCTGCCCCTCAGGCTCGACGATCGCGCGGTGCTGCTCACGACCGAGGGCACCGTCACGGTGCGCACGCGCGGCGACGCGGTGGCGCCGGCCGAGGCCGCGCGGCTGCTCCGCGACCTGCTCGCCCGGCTCCTCGCCGTGTCCGCTGGCAGCATGCCCAACCTCACGGCGACGGCGCGCCCGCGCCCCGCGCACGAGCAGGACCCGGAAGCCGTCGCGCGGGAGCTCGAGGCCGCGCTGATCCCGGTGAACCGCAACGCCGCCCGGCGGGCGCTGGCGCGGCTCGCCCGTGAGACGCTGCGCGCCAAGGAGGCCGGTCGGCTGAGGCGCCCGCGCCCGGAGGTCCAGGCGAAGCCTGCGGCGCCGGAAGCGGACGAGATGCCGCCGCCGCAAGCGGAGCAAGCGCGGCGCGATGCGACCGCCGCTGCCGCGTGCGGCGACGCCCCCGCTGCCGCGCGCGGCGACGCCCCCGCTGCCGCGCGCGGCGACGCCCCCGCTGCCCCGCTGCCGAATCCCATCGTGGAGCTCACGCTCAGCCCCGGCCCGGTCGCACCTGCGGTCGTGGAGCTCACGCTCAGCCCCGGGCTCGTCGCGTGTGCAATCGCCGGGGTGGCGCTCCCGGCGCCTGCGAGCGCAGGCGATGCTGCCGGGGCGGTAGCTGTCGCGCCGTGTCCCGAGAACCCGTCGGCGCCTGCGCACGCCGGCGAGCAGGTCGAGGCGCTGCCGGAGCCGACCCCGACCGTCGTGCAGGCGGTGGTTGAGCTCCATGGGGCCGCAGCGCCGGCCGAGATCCCGGTCATCCCGGAGCTCATCGAGCCTGCTCGGACGATCGCGCCGGTGGCGCCGCTCGCGCGCGCGGCGGCGGAGATCGCTCCTGAAGAAGCGCGGCCCGTGCCCGCGCCATCGCTCGTCGTCGGCGGCTCCTCTGCCTGCAGCGAAGCGCTCACGAGCCCCGAGGGGATCGAGGTGCTCCTCGTCGACTTCTCCCCTGCTCCCGCCGCCGTCGCGCTGTCTTCCCGGGAACCGACGCCGACCGATTCGATCCTCGTCGAGCTCTCCCCGGATCCCGCCGAGGTCGCGCCGCTCTCGCAGGAGCCGACGCCGACCGTGGCCATGGCCGTCTGGGAGGAGAGGGAGGCCGCCGACGGGGCCGTGCTCTCGCACCTGGCGGACGCGCCTGCCAGCGTGAGCGAGGTCCCGGAGTTCATCGAGACGTCGCGCGCGCCCGCCATCCAGTTCATGGCGGCGGACGCGGCGCTCCAGGTCACACCGGCCTATGGCGCCTGGCCGCTCGTTCGTCGGGCACACCTCGCCGTGCCCGCGGTTCCTCGACCGGCCGTCGCGCCGTTCGATGAGACACCAGCAGCGCGTCACACGCTGCCCTGGCCCCTTCCGGCGCAGCGCGACGACGACGCTCCGGCCGCGCCGCCCCCGACGGCTCCGGCCGCGCCGATCGAGGCCTTGCTGGCGGCGGAGGCCGACGGTCCGGAAACCGCGCACGCCGGCGCGCCGCCCGCGGACGCAGCACCCCAGGAACTGTCCGCGGACGCAGCAGCTCCCGAGGAACCGTGCGCCGATCTGGCTCCCGAGCAGCCCCCCGCTGATCTGGCTCCCGAACAGCCGCCCGCGGACGCAGCTCCCGAGCAGCCGCCCGCTGTTCTGGCTCCCGAGGAACTGCCCGCAGACGCAGCTCCCGAGCAGCCGCCCGCTGTTCTGGCTCCGGAGGAGCCGCCCGCGGACGCAGCTCCCGAGCAGCCGCCCGCTGTTCTGGCTCCGGAGGAGCCGCCCGCAGACGCAGCTCCCGAGCAGCCGCCCGCTGTTCTGGCTCCGGAGGAGCCGCCCGCAGACGCAGCTCCCGAGCAGCCGCCCGCCGATCTGGCTCCCGAGGAACTGCCCGCAGACGCAGCAGCTCCCGAGCAGCCGCCCGCCGATCTGGCTCCCGAGCAGCCCCCCGCTGACCTCGCGCCCGCGGATGCAGCATCAGCGCAGCCTCCCGCCGACGCAGAGCCGCAAGAGACGCCGTGCCCGGCGGAGCTCGGTCCCATCGATGCGATCGTGTGGAACGCCTCGCGGCGATCCCGGAGCGCGCGCCCTCCCGCGGATGGCGTCGGTGCAGGCGCTTCCCGGGTCGACGAGCTCGTCGCGCGCTTCGTCGCGCAGTCCGAGCACAGCGCGCAGCGCCGCGCGGCGCGCAGCATGAAGGCGCTCGCTGGCCTCGACCTCACCCTCACGCCGCCGCCGGTCGCTGCTGTCTCCGGCACCTCCGCGCGCGCCATCCCCGGCGCGCGCCCGCCGCTCGCCGGGGCGCTGAGCCCCGTTGCATCCGAGCGCGCCACGCCCGGATCCGCTCCGGTCGCCCTGATGGACGACGGCAGCAGGCCGCCTGTGCCGCTGGTGGCCCCGCGCCGGCGAGGTCTGTCCTTGTGGCTTGCGCTCCTCGCGCTCGCCCTGCTCTGCGCCGGGCTCGCTGGAACGCTGCGGCCGGAGGTCTTCGCCTCGCTGACGGAGCCGCTCGCACGGGGGGCGCTCCAGATCGTCCCGCGCGCCGAGGCGAGGACGCCCTCCCCTCACGATTGACGTTGCCCCGGGGGAGCGACGACACTCGTCGTCATGCAAGAGCAGAGCATGGCGATCGTGAAGTCGCTCGTGAGCGTGGCGTGGGCGGACGGCGAGTTCCACGAGGCCGAGCGCGAGATGGTGGAGGGGCTGATCGCGGCGTTCGAGGCGAACGAGGACCAGGCGAAGGAGATCCGCGCCTACGCCTCCCAGCGAAGGACCCTGGACGACGTGCCGCTCGGCGAGCTCGGCGGCGACGACCGCCGCGCGCTGCTGCAGCACGCCGTGCTGCTCACGTTCGTCGACGGCGAGCAGCACGACGCGGAGAAGCAGTACATCGCCGCGCTGACCAAGAAGCTCGAGCTCCCCGAGCCGGAGTCCGCGGAGATCATCCAGGCGGCCGAGGCCCGCGCCCGACGCCTCCTGACCTTGCTCTGACGCAGCCTGCGCGGCGCCCGAACGCCGCTGGCCCGGCCGCCGCCGGGACTCCCGATGCGACCTCGGCCGGCCGCCCTCTCCGGCCGGCCGGCCGCGATCCTCCGTGCTCCGGAAGGAAACCGACCCTCCAGGCGAAGTCGCTCCGCCGATACGGCGCGCCGAGCGGTCATCGATCGCCGAGCAGGCTGCCCGCGCGCGAGGTGTCTCAGACAGCGTCGCGCGGCGCAATGCGGGCATCGTCAAAGGCGCAAAGGCGCGTCACACGCCGCGCTTCCCCCACCCACCGCACCATCTCCACACCTTCACCTCCAGGCGGCATTTCCAGCGAGGAAAGGCCTTGGCGGGATAGCGACAGCAGAATCTCTTGACAGCGTGGACGGCATGCAAGATTATATCCAATAAAGATAACGACTTTCATTTTCATGTTCATGAAGGGATTGCCGACCATGCCTGTGAAGAGAACCTGGTTGTCCGCGCAGCGGACCGTGCTCGCGACGTTCGGACTTTCCTGGTGCGTGCTGCTCGGCGGAGTGGCTGCGTGCGGAGACGACTCCGACGACTCAGCGAACTCCGGGGGCGGCGGCGCTGGCGGCGCTCCCTCGACGAGCAGCAGCGGCGGCGGCGGCGCCGGCGAGGGCGGCGGCACCGGCGGCAGCGGCACGGGCGGCAGCGACACAGGCGGCGGCGGCGCTGGCGAGGGCGGCGGTACCGGCGGCAGCGACACCGGCGAGGAGCCTTGGTCGACCGGATTCGCAGGGGTCGTGGCGCTCGACGAAGCCACGGACGACCGCTTCTGGGCCGTCGCGTTCGACGCCGAGTCCAGAGCTTACGCTGCTGGGCACGTGGCCGTGGCGGGCGACACGTACATGGCGGTGGCGCGCTTCAAGACCGATGGCTCGTTCGACCCGACCTTCGGCACGAACGGGGTCGCGAGGGTCAACGTGGTCGCAGGCAAGACAACGGAGACCGCGCGCGGCATCGTCCTGCAGTCGGACGGGAAGATCGTGCTCGCCGGCCAGGTCGAGCACGACCCGAGCGCCACGCCGTCGGACGCGGATCTCGCGGTCGTGCGGTTCAACAGCAACGGCACGCTGGATACGACCTTCGGCACCGAGGGCATCGCCATCCACGATCTCGGCGCCGGCGAGGGCAACACGGGCGATCTGCTCTGGGGCGTCGACCGCGACGCGAGCGATCGGCTGGTCCTCTTCGCCAGCAGGAAGGCGGCGGCTCGCGCCGATCGGGATCGCGCGATCGTGCGGCTCACCGCGAACGGCGCCCTGGACACCACGTTCGCGACGGAGGGCGTCCACACGCTCGACGTCGACGGGCTGAACCTGGGCGACAACCCGCGCAACGGGTTCGTGCAGGCCGACGGCAAGATCTTCTCTTCCGGCTACACGAGCGTGGGCGGCAGGAACCAGATCGTGCTGCTGCGGCTGAACCAGGACGGCACCCCGGATACGACCTTCTCGTCGGACGGCGTCGTGAGGCTCGCGCCGTTCCCGCTCGGCATGGCCGAGGCCTACGGCGCGGCTCGCCAGTCGGACGGCAAGTACGTGACCACCGGATACGGGCGCTCCGAGGAGAGCGGGGCCGTGGATCTCGTGTCCTTCCGCGTCACGGCCACGGGCGGATTCGACCCCTCCTGGGGCGTGGGCGGCGGCGTCCTGCTCGACGTGGCCGGCGACAACGACCGCGGTCGCAACCTCCTCGCCCTGCCCGACGATCGCGTCGTGATGGTCGGGAGCGCCACCCCCGCGACGGGCAACGTCGACGGGATGATCGCCCTGTTCGACAAGAACGGCGCGCTCGACACGCGCTTCGATCCGAACGGATACCGGCGCTACAGCTTCGATCGCCCCGACGACTCGCTCTACGGCGTCGCGCTGTCGCCGAACGGCGCATGGCTCGTGGCCGCCGGGTACCGGTCCGACAGCGACGGTCCCGAGGACGACGACGCGACGCTGGTCCTGCTGCCGGTCCCGGCGCAGAGGGACTGACGCTCACACGACCGACGCGCGCCGGGAGGCGCCCCCCGCCGCGCCGCGCTGACAGGCGGGGGAGCGCTCCCTCCGTGTTGACGGGCAGGGTACGACGGACGATTCTCGCGCGAAACGAGCTCGGGGCCGCCGCGACGCCGGCGGGCCCCGGGCGAGCGCCCGTATCTCGGAGAGGCAGCATGAACAGCGTGAGGCCGACAATGAACCGCGCCCGGAGCGAGAGGGCGGGCCGCCGCCTCTCGACAGCGCTCCTGCTGTCGCTCGTCGGCGTCGCCGCGGCCGCCGGGTGCCGCAAGCCGCCCCCGGACGAGGTGGTCTATACGGGCCAGGGCGCGGGGCCCGGCGTCGCGCAGCCGCCAGGCAGCGGCGGGTCCGCACCCGTGCCGTCGACCGGGAGCGGCGCCACGAGCACCACGGCGGCCTCCTCCACGATCGCCACGACCGCTGGCGCGGGGGGCGCAGGGGGCGCGGGGGGCGGCGAGCCGGCCCCCGGCGACGTGTGCCCCCCGGTCCCCGTCGCGGAAGGCCCCTTCAGCAAGGCCAAGCTGATCACCGCAGCGGCGGACTGCGCGCTGAACCGCGCCTGCGAGTTCGAGGCGCAGGCGCGCGCGCTGCACGAGAGCGCCGCGGCCCTCGCCCGCGGCCCGGGCGAGCCGAGCGCCGCCGCCGCGCGCGGCGCCTGGCTCGCCGCCATGGCGGTCTGGCAGGAGGTGGAGCTCTTCCGCTTCGGCCCCGCGGCGAGCTCCACGCAGCCCGGAGGACAGGACCTCCGGGATCAGATCTACTCCTGGCCCCTCGTGAGCCGGTGCAAGATCGAGGAGCAGATCGTGAGCCGCGCCTATGCGCAGCCGAGCTTCTCCTCGTCGCTCATCAACGGGCGCGGCCTCGCGGCGCTCGAGTACCTCGTCTTCTACGGCGGCGGCGACAACGCCTGCTCGCAGTACTCGCCCATCAACGCGAACCGCACCTGGGCGGCGCTCGGCGCGGGAGAGCTCGCGCAGCGCAAGGCCGATTACGCCGCCGCGGCGGCCGCGGACGTGCTCGCCCAGGCGGGCGCGCTCGCGCGCGCATGGGCGCCCGAGGCGGGGAGCTTCCGGGAGAAGCTCATCCAGGCCGGCCAAGGGAGCCCCGTCTTCGCGACCGAGCAGGACGCGCTCAACGCGGTGAGCGACGCGATGTTCTATGTCGAGAAGGAGCTGAAGGACTGGAAGCTCGGGCGCCCGCTCGGCTTCACCGAGGACTGCGTCACGCCCACCTGCCCGGAGGCGCTCGAGTCCCGCTTCGCCCTCGCCTCGGCGGCGCACATCCGGGCCAACCTGCGCGGCTTCCGGCGCCTGTTCCAGGGCTGCGGCGAGGGCGGCGAGGGCGTCGGGTTCGACGACTGGCTGCGCGCGGTCGACTCGGCCGATCTCGCCGATCGCATGCTGCAGGCGCTGTCGGGAGCCCAGTCGGCCGTGGACGCGCTCGACCTGCCGCTGGAGCAGGCGCTCTCGACCGACCGGGCGAAGGTCGAGTCGGTCTACACCGCCGTGAAGGCCCTGACGGACCTGCTCAAGACGGAGTTCGTCAGCGCGCTGAACCTCGAGCTGCCCCAGTCGTCGGAAGGTGACAACGACTGAGCCCTCTGGCCGCGCGGGCCCCCTGGGGCTCGCGGCGGCGTGGTCGCGCGCGGCCGCGGCGCTGCATCGAGCGCTGTTTCGCCCGATCGACATCGCCTGGCTCGCGGCGTTCCGCGCCCTGTTCGGGCTCACGATGTGCGTGAGCATGGCGCGCTTCATCGCGTATGGCTGGATCGACGAGTTCTTCGTCAGGCCCAGCTTTCACTTCAAGTACTGGGGCCTCGCGTGGGTCGAGCCGCTCTCGCCGGCCGGGATGCACGCCCTGTTCTGGGCGCTCGCGGCGCTCGCCCTGGCGCTCGCCCTCGGCTTCATGTTCCGCGTCGCGGCGCCCCTGTTCGTCGCCGGCTTCACCTACCTGCAGGTCATCGACGTCACGACGTACCTCAACCACTACTACCTGGCGAGCCTGCTGGGCCTGTTGCTCGCGGCGTCGCCGGCGCACCGCGCCTGGTCCATCGACGCGCTGCTCTCGCGGCGCAGCGAGCGCTCCGTCTCCGCTGCGTGGCTCTACCTGCTGCGCTTCCAGGTCGGCATCGTGTACACGTTCGCGGGGCTCGCGAAGGCCCACGCCGACTGGCTCCTGCACGCGCAGCCGCTCCGCATCTGGCTCGGCTCGCGCACGGACATGCCGGTCCTCGGCCCGCTCTTCACGCACCCGTGGGCCGCGCCGCTCATGAGCTGGGCGGGCTTCCTGTTCGACACCAGCGTCGTCTGGTTTCTCCTCTGCCGGAGGCTCCGCCCCTTCGCGTACGCCGCGGTGATCCTGTTCCACGTCGTCACGCGCTCGCTGTTTCCGATCGGGATGTTCCCGGTGATCATGGTCCTCTCCGCGCTCGTGTTCTTCCCCCCGGAGTGGCCCCGGCGGCTCCTCTCCCGGCTCCGAGCGCGCGCGCTCCCCGCCCACGGTGGCGCCGGCGCGCCGCACGCGCCGCAAGCGCCGCAAGCGCCCACAGACGACCCCGCCCTCCTCCCGGCGGCGCCGCCCTCGCGATCGCTGCGCGCCCTCGGGCTCGCGCTGGGCGCCGCGTACTGCGCGGTTCAGCTCGCGATGCCGCTCCGCTTCCTGGCGTACGGCGGCAACGTGCGCTGGCACGAGCAGGGGATGCGCTTCTCCTGGCGCGTGATGGTGCGCGAGAAGAACGGGAGCGTCACCTTCATCGTCCGCAGCAGGCAGACCGGCCGGACATGGCATGTGAGCCCGCGGGAGTACCTGACGCGCCTGCAGGAGCGCGAGATGGCGGGCCAGCCCGATCTCATCCTGCAGCTCTCCCATCACATCGGCGAGGACTTCGAGCGCCGCGGCCGCGGGCCGGTGGAGGTGCGCGCCGACGCCCTCGTCTCGCTCAACGGCCGCCGCATCGCGCGCCTCATCGATCCCGGCGTCGATCTCGCCGCGGTCCGCGACGGCCTCGGCCCGGCGCCCTACATCCTTCCAGCTCCAGAGGGGCCTCCCCCCCACATCCGCCCGCTCTGATCGACGCGCGCGTCCACGTCGGGCGCCCCGCTCTACAGCGCTTTCCGCCCGCCTCTCCTACATGCAGCGCAGAGCGGCGGTCACCCGCACAGGAGACGGGCCCAGATCGGCGTTTTCGGCGCGCAAGCGCACTCGAGTGCGCTGAGCACCGAAAACGTCGAGGTGGGCCCGTATCCGAAGCGGGTGACCGCCGCTCTAGAAGGATGCCTTGGCGCCGACCTGGATCCAGCGCGGCGCGTTCGGCCGGGCGCCGAAGGGCCGGCGCGACACGATGTACTGGGAGCCGAGGATGTTCCGCGCGTTCGCGTAGAGCACGAGCGGCCCGACGACACGCACCTTGGCGCTCGCGTCGAAGAGGAGCTGCTCGTCGGTGGCGAGCGCCCGGGATATGGGCTCGCTGCCGGCCTTCTCCCGCATGGCGGACATGTAGGTGGCGCCCACGGCGACGCCGGCGCGCTCGTGCTCGACCCCGACCGAGAGGCTCGCCTGGTGCCGCGGGACATAGGGCATCTCGTCTCCCTCCACGACGCGGCCGAAGATGGGGTCGTCCGAGGCGAAGCTCGAGAGGAACTCGGTGCGGGTGAGCGTGTAGGCCCCGGTGATCGGCAGCTTGAGCTGGCCGAGCGGGACCTCGTGCTCCGCATACGCCTCGATTCCGTAGATCCGGGCCTCGCCCGCGTCGTACTGGCGATCGAGATCCGCGTCGAGACAGCCGCTGGAGAGCGTGCAGACATCCGTGATGTTCGAGTAATCGTTGAAGTAGCCGATGATCTCCGCGCGCAGCGGCCCGTCGGCGAAGCGAGCGCCGCCCTCGTAGTTCACGCTGAGCTCGGGCTCGACGTGCTCGTCGCTCCCCGGGGCCGGGGGGCTGAATCCTCGGTAGGCCCCGGCCAGGAGGCCGAGCGCCTCGGTGAGCGCAAGGTAGGCGCCGGCGCCGGGCAGGAGCGCCTGCGCGAGCCGCGTTTGCTCGCGCCCCGCCGCGCGATCCACGAGGGCAGAGCGCATGAGCTCGATCCGGACGCCGGGCGTCACCGTGAGCGCTCTCCAGGTGATCGCGTCGCTCGCGTGGAGCGCGACCGCCTCGGTCCATGCCTCGTTGAACTGGGTCACGACGGTCGGTCCGCCGTCCGGCACGAGCGCGCCGCCGAGCACGAGAAACCCGTTCTCGCTGTGGCGGCGCTCGACCCGATCGTGGTGCAGGCGCAGGCCGTACTCGACGCGGTGCGAGACGGGCCCCGTGGCGACGTTCCAGCGGACGCGGGTCTCCACGCCTTGCGACACGAAGTCGCGCTCGTTGGGGCCGATGAGCAGCGCCTCGCCCGGCGTCGAGCTGTCGAGCTGCCCGGTCAGCACGGCGTAGTACACCGCGTTCTGCGGCGTGTCCGGGGCGGCGAGCACGTCGAACAGGTTGGCCCCGCGGAAGCCGTTCACCTTGCGCCACACGCGCGAGAAGTCGTTCCGGTACACGGTCGTCGTCACCGACAGATCGCGCGACGGCTCGATCACGTGGGTCACGGCGACCGCGGTGCGGTGGTTGCGCATGCGGTCGAGCGCGGTCACCCCGTAACGGCGGAGCGGGTCCTCCTCGAAGTCCCCGTCCGTGATGCCGAGGTACGTCTCGTTGGAGAGCTCTTCCGAGTAGGTGAGCTTGAGGCGGAGCTCGTTCTTGATGCGGGCGGCCGGGTCGACGAGGTAACTGCCCTTGACCATCACCTCGTTGCGGTAAAACCCTGTGTCCGCGCCGCTCGGGAGCTCCTTGAAGCCGTCGCTCCGCAGGTGCACGCCCTCGACGAGGAAGTCCATCTGACCGTCGCTCGTCCCGACATAGGCGTGCGCCTTGCCGTAGCCGTACTGGCCCAGCGCGAGATCGAGCGCGCCCGACGCGAGCGACGGGGCGGAGCGGGTGACGAGATCCACGGTGCCACCCACGGTCTGCGGGCCATAGGCGATGGCCCCTGGCCCCTTGATCACGCGCAGGTTCGACATGCGGGTGATGAGCGGGAAGTAATAAGCGGCTGGCGCGGAGTACGGCGCAGGAGAGATGGGGACGCCATCCTCCATGAGCGTCACCTTCTTGCTGCGATCGGGGTTGACGCCGCGAACACCGATGTTCGGCCGCAGGCCCAGCCCGTCTTCGCCCCTCACGTACACGCCGGGAACGCTGACCAGCACGGCGTGGGGATCGTCGTGCTCGAAGCGCTCGAGCTGGCGGCTCTTGATCACATGAGCCGAGCCCGCGGTCCGCGTCACGCGCGTGCCCGCGACCGTCACCTCCACCGGCGCGTCGCCGGCAGGCGCCGCCGGCGCCGGTGCAGCGCCTTCATGATTCACCGCCGGCGCATCGCCGGAGGGTGCCGCCGGCGCAGCGCTGGGAGCCGCCGCCGGCGCTGGCGCAGCAGCATCCTGGTCCCCCGCCGGCGCATCGCCGGGAGGTGCCGCCGGCGCATCGCCGGGAAGTGCCGCCGGCGCATCGCCGGGAGGTGCCGCCGGCGCCGGTGCAGGTGCGTCCCGGCCCGCCGCCGGCGCTCCCGTGCCCGGAGGCGCTCCCGGCATCGCTGGATCCCCCGGGGCCTCCGCGCTCGGTTCAGGAGACTGCGCATGAGCGACCCCGGCCACGGTGATCAGAAGCACGGGAACAGCGAGCCCGAGACGGGCCCGGAAGGGACGGGTCTGCGTTGACATGTAATATGTATTACTAATCCACCGAATCACACCGCATCGCGAGCTCGGTGGGCTCGCGGCGTGTCGAACTCGCGGTCATCAGGGGCCTACTACAAATGAAAGTCAACATCGAGTAGCCCTTGAACAGCGCAGGCCGACGTGCGCTCACGCCAGACGGCAGCGCAGACGACAAGGAGCGTGCACCGCCGTCCGCGCAGCCACAGAAGGCCTCCGCCGGTCCGAGAGAGGCCGCCTCGTTCTCAGGCGCAGGAGCGCGTTCGGCATGGAATCAGGCGCAGGAGCGCGTTCGGAATGGGAATGGAAGAGGACGGGCTTCTCGACGACGCGCCTCCGATGGGCTGCCCCGCAGGGCCGAAGCTTCCACGCGATGTTGCCGCGCCGTCGCAACCACGTCGCCCCTTCAGCGCATCTTCCCGCCGCTCGGACCGCCCCGGAGCGTTCGTCGTCGAGGAGTGCTCATGAATTACGACATCGGCATGATCTGCCCAGCCTGCGGCTGCGTCACCATCTTCCAGGCCGGCACCACCACCCCGCGGCGATGCGCGCGCTGCCACGACATGGACGCGGAACCTCCGCTCCCGCCGCCAGCGTACGAGCGGCCGACATTCCCCGGCGGGCGCAGCCGGAGGCCCGAGGCCGCGCAGCTCGACTGGATGGAATGATCATACCGGCGCGCCGAGCTGCCGAAGGAGCTCCCGCACCACCCCGCAAGCGCAGTGCTCCCGGTAGGCGCGCGTCGAGCGCACGTCGTCGATGGGCGAGATGTCCTGCGCGACCGCCGCGTCGATCTCCGCCGCGGTGAGCTCGGCGAGCGGACGGGACATGCTGAGCGCGCGCACGCTCGGCAGGAGCGCCGTCGTCGGCGCGACCGACGCCATCCCCAGCCCGAGCCGCGCGGCGCGCCCGGATCGCACCTCGGCCACGCCCGCGAGCGCGACCTTCGAGATCGCCTGCGCCCGTCGCGCGCCGATCTTGCGCCAGTACCAGGGCGACCCGGGCGCCGGCAACGCGATCTCCACGGCGACGATCACCTCGTCCGGCGCGCGCGACGTGCGCTTGTAGCCTGTCTGCAGGGCGCTCATCGGGATGCGCCGCTCCCCGCGGACGCTCTTCACCACGACGGTCGCGTCGTAGGCGGCGAGCGCGGCGACGCCATCGGCGGCCGGCGACGCCGTGGCCAGGTTGCCGCCGAGCGTGCCGCGCGCCTGGATCTGCACCGCGCCCACGTCGCGGCTCATCCGCGCGAGGAGCGGCGCCCGCGCGGCGATGGCGTCGCTCCGGAGCATCTCCAGGTACGTCGTCGCGGCGCCGACCCGGAGCGTGTCGCCGGAGAGCGAGATGCCTCGCAGCTCCGAGAGCCGGGACACGTCGACGACGAGCGGCGCCGCCGGGCTCCCTGCCGCGACATCGAGCGGAGGCCTGAGCTCCTGCTCGACGACCCAGTCGGTGCCGCCGGCCAGGAGCGTGACCGGCGCGCCGAGCGCGGCCCGCTCCGCCACGATCTCGCACAGCGGACCGAGCCCGGCGACGTGCCGCATCTCGAACAGGCGCAGATCGGCGAGGCTCACGGCGCCGCCCCTCCCCCGCCGCGGCGCAGCGCGGCGGCTGCGCGGACGCTCTCGACGATCCGCTGGTACCCGGTGCAGCGGCACAGGTTGCCAGCGAGCGCCTCGCGCACCTCGAGCTCCGACGGATCCGGGCTCCGCGCGAGCAGCGCCTCCGCCGAGAGCAGCATGCCCGGCGTGCAGATCCCGCACTGCGCGCCCCCCTCCTCGACGAAGCAGCGCTGCAGCGGCGACAGATGTCCGGCGCATGCGAGGCCCTCGACCGTCGTCACGTGCCGCCCCTCGCACTGCCCGATCGCGACGAGGCAAGCGTTCACGGGGTCGCCGTCGAGCAGCACCGTGCACGCGCCGCACTCGCCCTCCGCGCACCCCTCCTTCGTGCCCGTGAGCCCGAGCGGGCCCCTGAGCGCGTCGAGCAGCCGCGAGAGCGGCGGCAGATCGACCTCGCGCGGCGAGCCGTTGACGACGAGCGATACCTTCATAGACGCTCCCCTCCCCCCGCCGAAGGGCGGGGCGCCGCGGCGCCCCGCGCCGCCTCGAGCAGGCGCTCCGGCGTGAGCGGCAGCGCGCACGCGGCGATCCCCGTCGCGTGCTCGACCGCCGCGGCCACGGCGGGCGCGCCGCCATCCATCGGCATCTCGCCGATGCCCTTGGCCCCGCCGCCCGGGCCGAACGGGAACGGCTCCTCGACCAGCACGACATGGAACGGCGGCGCGTCGAGCGACGTCGGGATGATGTAGTTGGTCATCCGCGGGTTCTTGATCTTGCCGCCCTGCCAGACGATCTCCTCGGAGAGCGCCCAGCCGATCGCCTGGAGGCTGCCGCCCTCGATCTGCCCCTTGCACATCACCGGGTGGATCGCCTTGCCCACGTCGGTGGCCGACCAGAAGTCGACGACCGTCACCTCGAAGGTGTCGAGGTCCACCTCGACCTCGACCACGTCGCACGCCCAGCCGAAGCACGGGTACGCGTCTCCCTTGTACGCCTCGTCGTCCCAGCGCACATAGCTCGGCGGCTCATACTGCTTGAGCGACGTCACCTGGCCCTCGCGCGCCAGCAGCCGGTCGGCCGCCTCCTCGAAGCTCAGCGCCGGAGGCCCCGCCGCGGCGCCCGCGCCGCCCTCCCCTACGGCGCGCGGCTCCTGCGCCGATGCCTGTTCCGCGCGCACGCGGCTCGCCAGCTCCCGCGCTGCGGCCTCGACGATCGAGCCGACGACCATCACCGTGCGCGACGCCACCGTGGGGCCCGAGTCGGGCACCGTCGTCGTGCACGGCACCGCGAACTCGATCCGATCGAGCGGCAGCCCCGCCGCGTCCGCGGCAATCTGCCGGAACACCGTCTCCGTCCCCTGGCCGATGTCCGTCGACGCCGTGCGGATGCGGAGCCGCCCTCCGGGCGCGAGATCCAGCGCGACCTTTCCCTTGTAGTAGCGCTCTCCCGACCCGGTGAAGCCCGCGCCGTGCATGAACACCGAGAGCCCGATCCCGCGCGCCACGCGCCCGCGGACGACCGGCCCGGCCGCGCGCTTTTGCCGGTAACCGCTCGCCGCGATCGCCCGCGTGATGCACTCCTCGCCCGCGACGCTCACGCGGAGCACCTGCCCCGTCGCGGTCGAGTCGCCGGGGCGAAGCACGTTCTTCGCCTTCAGATCGAGCGGATCGCAGCCGAGCTCCCGCGCGACGCGGTCGAGGTGCCGCTCGATAGCCCAGATCGTCTGCGGCGCGCCGAAGCCGCGGAAGGCGCCGTTCGGCGGCGTGTTCGTGGCCACGGCGGTCGCCTCGATCCACACGTCGTCCCAGCGGTAGGCGCCCGCGGCGTGGAGGGTGCCGCGCGACAGGACCACCTGCGTCAGCGTCGCGTACGCGCCGCCGTCCATGAGGATCCGGACCTTCAGCGCGCGCAGCGCGCCGTCGCGATCGCAGCCGCTCGTGATCTCGCAGGACGCCGGGTGGCGCTTCGTCGTCGCCTCGATGTCCTCCGTCCGGTCGTAGATCATGCGCACCGGGCGGCCGCTCTTCCTCGCGAGCAGCGCCGCGTGGAGCGCGATGATCGACGGGTACTCCTCCTTGCCCCCGAAGCCGCCCCCCGTCACCGACTGGGTGATGTGGATCCGATCGGGAGGGAGCCCGAACGCCCTCAGGAACGCCTTGTGAACGTAGAACGGGCACTGGATCGAGCCCGTCGCGTGCGCGCCGGCCTCGTCCCACCAGGCGATGACCCCCTGCGGCTCGATGTAGAGCTGCTCCTGGTGGTGCGAGGCGTACGTCCCGGTGACGACCACCTCGCAGCGCGCGAGCGCCGCGTCGATCGCGGCCTCGCTCGCCTCGCCGCGCTCCCGCGCGGCGTCGGCGCGCCCGTTCGTGATGAGGTACCGCTTGATGACGTTGTCGGCGCCCCAGATGATCTCCCCGCCATCGAGCGCGGCGCGCGCGTCGAGCACCGGCGGCAGCGGATCGATGTCGAGCGCGACGGCCTGGACCGCCCGCGCGAGCTTCAGCCGGTCCGCGCAGCCGAGCAGGACGATCGGCTCGTAGGCGTGGTTCACCTTTCCGGTCGCGAGGATCGGCTGATCGTCCAGGATCAGCGCAACCACGTTGACCGGGACATCCTCGGCGAGCACGACGGTGACGTCGCTCCAGTCGAACGCGGGGTCGAGCCGCACTCCCCGCAGGATCCCGCGGGGCACGGGGCTCCGCACGGTGCGCCCGAAGATCTCCCCCGGCATCGCCGGGATGTCGTCGACGTAGCGCGACGCCCCCGTGACCTTGGGAGGGCCGTCCGTACGGGGCACGCTGCTCCCCACGGTGCTCGCTGACGCTGGAGGGCTCGTCGCCATTCGTATGCTCCTCCTCACCGACGATAGCCCGGTCCCCCGGGACGCGTCGACCCGCGCGCGCCGCGCGGCGTGACCCGCGCAGGGGGACGATCGCCGGCCGCCTTCAGGCGAGAAAGCGCGGCGGGCCCCCGAGCACGCGGATCACGTCGACCGGCACATTCAGGTCGTGCAGCACCCCTGGATCGTCCACCTCCTCGTCGACGCACCTGTCGCCGAGCGCCCTCAGGTGATCCCGGAGCGGCGGTGGATCGGCCTCCAGGTAGCGCTGGAGCGCCTCGGTGCGCAGCACCACCGGGTGCCCGCCGCGGCCGAGGTGCCGCGGCCGCACCGCGAGCGGCGGCGTCGTCGAGGAGGCGCCCGCCTCGAGGCGGGCGAGCAGCCGCGCCACCGTCGCGGCGCGCGCGGGGGGCACGTCGACCGGCGTCACGATGACGGCGTCGGCGTCGCCGATGCGCGGCGCGGCGACGGCCAGCGAGCCCGCCGGCCCGAGGTCGTCCGGCGCGGACCACGAGACCAGGTCGATGCCCGGCTGCACATGGGCCAGCAGCGCGTGAAAGACGGAGCTGCGCACCACCACGAGCACCCGCGCGCTCTCGGCCGAGAGGCGAGCCTCCGCGTGCGCGATCGCCAGCGGCCGCTCGGCCCCGCCCTTCGTCGATGACGGCCAGGCCAGGAGCGCCTTCGGCCCCCCGAGCCGCTTGCCCGCGCCCGCGGCGAGCACGATCGTGGTCACTCGATTCATCCAGCCTGCTCCTCTCCGGCGGACGTCGTGCCGGCCGATGACCATCGAGCGCGCTGCCGCCCCGCGCGCCACGCGACGAGCTCCGCGGCCAGAGCGACGCCGATCTCGGCCGGCGTGCGCGCCCCGATGTCGAGGCCGACCGGCATCCTGACCCGCGCGACGTCGCCCTCCGGCACCCCTTTCGCCTCGAGCCGCGCGCGCGTTCGCGCGGCCTTCGCGCGGCTCCCGACGCCGCCCACGTACCCGAAGCCGCGCGCGAGCGCCCACGCGAGCGCCTCCTGATCGAGGGCGTGGTCGTGCGTCATCACGAGCGCCGCCGCCTCGCCGAGCTCCCTCGGCAGGCCCGTCAGCACCTCCGGGTCGTCGTGCTCGGCGAGCACGAGCCGCACCTGCTCCCCCGGCGCCGGCGCGAGATCCCGCGGCGCATCGTCGTACGCCGACGGCGCGCGGGCGAGCGGCGCCGCCGCCGGCACGCGGGCGGGGTCGGCGGCGGCGGCGCGCGTGTCGCAGAGGGTCACGCGGAAGCCCAGCGACGCGAGGAGCGGCGCGGCGAACGCGCCCACGTGCCCGGCGCCGATCACGAGGACGTGCACAGCGGGCAGCATCGGCTCGATGAGCACCTCGACCGAGCCTCCGCAGCACATGCCCAGCGTCGGGCCCAGGCGGAACGTCTCGAGCTTCGGCGCGCTGGCGAGCTCGTCGAGCGCGCGCCCCATGATGCCGAGCGCCGCCCGCTCGACGGCGCCGCCGCCGATCGTGCCGATCGCGGTGAGATCGTCGAAGAGGCAGAGCTTCTGCCCCGGCGTCGACGGCGCCGAGCCGTGCCGCGCCACCACCGAGGCGAGCACCACCCGCCGCCCCGCCTCGAGCGCGTCCAGGGCCGCCCGAAGCACGTCGTGCGGGAACGCCGTCCTCGGGATGACCTGGCTCAGATCCGGCATGATTGAGACTCTAGCGACCCGGCGACCGAAAACGAGAGCGCCGAGAGCCCCGGCGCCGAAAGAGCTTGCTGGAACGCCGCGCTTGTCGCGAAAGTCGAGCGCGCTCGGAGAGCGGCGCAGGCGTCCCCCGAGATCCCGGCCCGCTGTGACCGCCGGGATCCACATAAATACGCGGAGTTACAAGCCACGATGACCCCCCCCGCCACGCTCGACCCCGACCTCCAGCGCGCCCTCTCCGATCCGGGCTTCACGCCGGGCCGCCGCCACTTCGCCGCCCTGATGGATCTGCTCGAGACGGCCGATGAGCCCGCCGAGCTGGCGGAGCGGGCGCTGCGGCGCGCTGGCGCTGCGGCGCTGCCCGCCGCGCTCGAGCGCGCGGCCGGCGCGCCGCCGGCGCTACGCGCGCCGCTCACCCGGCTCGTCGGCAAGCTGATGGCCGCGGGGCCGATCGATCCCGAGGTCTCGGAGCGGGCGCGCGACTACCTGCTCGCCTGCCTCGGCGACGACGATCGCCGCACGCGCCGCATGGCGGCGGTGGCGCTCGGCAAGCCGCCCGCGGCGGACGCCGGGCGAGCGCTCGTCGAGCAGGCGCTCGCCGAGGCGGCGCGCAGCGAGCGCTCGCCCGACGTTCGCCGCGCGCTGATCGACGCGCTCGGCAAGGTGGGCGGCGGCGCCGCGCTCGAGGCGCTGGCCGAGCTCGACGGCGACGACATCGCCGGCGTGCGCGCGCGCGCCGAGCTCCTGGCCAGGAGGACCCTCACGCGCGGCGAGCCGTCCGAGATCGCCGGCGATCGCGCGCCGGAGCGCCCCCTCCGGGTGGCGGTGCGCTGCCGGCGCGGGCTCGAGGCGATCCTCGCCGAGGAGCTCGCGGCGCTCGACGCGGACTCTCCCGGCGGGGCGCTCGTCCCCGAGCTCCGGAGCGATCCGTGCGGCGGCGCGCGGGTCGAGGCGGTGCTGAGCGGCCGCCTCGACGTCCTGTTCGGGGCGCGCACGATGCTGTCGTTCGCGTTCCCGCTGCCGCTGCGGAAGCTCGACCAGGGCGCCGACCTCGCCGCGGCGGTCGCGGAGCGGCTGCTCTCGCGGGAGGCGCGCGAGATCCTGCGCCGCTTCACCCAGGGCGCGATCCGCTACCGCATCGACTGGGCCGGCGGCGGCAAGCGCCGGGCAGCGGTGTTCCGCGCCGCGGCGGCCGTGGAGGCGGAGGCCCCGGAGCTCGTGAACGATCCGACCCAGAGCACGTGGGACGTGGTCGTCTACGAGGGCGCGGGCCGGGTGCGGGTCGAGCTCGCGCCGCGCCTGCCCGACCCACGGTTCGCGTATCGCCGGGGCGACGTGCCCGCGGCGTCGCACCCGACGATCGCGGCCGCGCTCGCGCGCATCGCGGGGGCGCGCGGCGACGACGTCGTCTGGGATCCGTTCGTCGGCTCGGGCCTCGAGCTCTGCGAGCGCGCCCTGCTCGGACCGTACCGGCGGCTCGTGGGCTCGGATCGCGATCCTCGGGCCCTGCAGATCGCGCGCGAGAACCTCGACGCCGCGGGCGCGCGGGGCGCGGAGCTCCTCCAGCGCGACGCGGGCGGCGCGCCGCCCCCGGGCGAGGCGCCCACGCTGATCCTGACGAACCCGCCCCTCGGGCGGCGCGTCGAGCGCACGGGAGATCTCGACGCCATGCTCGACCGCTTCGTCGAGGGCGCCGCGCGCGCGCTCGCGCCGGGCGGCAGGATGGTGTGGATCTCGCCGTTCCCCGCGCGGACCGAGGCCGTCGCGCGCCGCTCAGGCCTCCGGCCCGAGACGCTCCTGCGCGTGGACATGGGCGGCTTCGACGCGCAGATCCAGAGCTTCCACAAGGAGGCGCTCCGGCCGCGAGCGAGCCACGATCGACGCGACGGCCAGCGCGGGGACCGGCTCGACCGCCCCCCTGCCGGGCGCGGTGGGCGCGGCCCCCAGCAGGCCGAGCTGCGCGGCGAACAGCATCGCCCCCCCCGCCAGGAGCAGCGCCACCACCACCGCGATGATGATCCCGAGCCGCCCCGAGCGGTCAGGCGGCACGTCGGTGATCAGGCCGAAACCGTCGGCCGTGCCGAGGGGCGACGGCTCCGGCGCGGCTGAGCCCTGCGCTGCGCTCTGAGCGGGCGCCGCGCTCTGCTGCGCGGCGACGGCGCCGTGCGTGGCCGCCGAGGCTTGCTGCGATGGGCTGAGCGCGCCGGCTGCGGCGGAGGTCGGCCCGAGGAGCGCTCCGCCCCCCGCGTCGGCCCTCGTGAACGACGCGGCCGCGGGCGCCCCCGCGGCTCGTTCGAGCGGCGTCGTAGCGGAGCGACCTGTCGCCGCCGCATCGGCGAGCGCCTGGGACGCGCCGAGCGTCGGCGTCGCGTCGACCGGGGGCGGCACGACCGGCGTGGGAGCCTCCCGCGTCCGCGTGGGGACGTCGTCGTCGTCATCGTCGCGGTCGTCGACGACCGTGGGCGCATCGAGCGTGGACTCGTCGAGCATGTCCCCGTCGAGATCGCCGAGGAAAGGTAGCTCGCCGCTCCGGGGCTGAGGTCTCGCGACAGCTTCGGGCTCTGCGTCCGGGCGCTCGCGCCCCGGGAACGCCGGCGCTGGCGCTGCGACCGCGGACGGCTCTCGAGGCCCTCCAGCCGGCGGCGCCGCGCCTGGCGCGGGCCGCCCCGCGTCGGGCGCGCGGTGCGGGGCGGGCGCCGCTCCTCCGGAGCGCGCGGGCGCTGCGGCCGCTGGCCCAGCGGGCCCGCGGAGGTTCAGGGGCGTCGCCTCCCGCGCGGCCATCCTGGGCTCCGAGCCCTCACGGGCGTCGCCGGACGTCTGGGTCACCGGGACCGCCCCCACGCCCGGGACGCGCGCTCGCGCGACCGGAGCGCGCCCTTGCGCGGCCGGAGCCGCGGCGGGCGCCCTGGGGATCGGGGCGGCGCCCTGCCTGGGGGCCGGCGCGCCGGGTTGCGCCGCCGGGGGCCGCGCGCGCTCGGCCGGGAGAGGCGGCGCCGGTTGCCCAGCCGCCGCTGCCGCCGCGCGCTGCGCGATGACCTCGTCGAGCTGGCTCGAGCTGAACGGCGAGACCCGCATCAGCGTGCGCACCTCGTCGTCGTCCTCGTCATTCGTCGCGTCCTCGTCGTCGAGCGGGAGCAGCGTGCGCACCGCGGGATCGGGGTGCCATTCCTCGAGAGCGCGCCGGAACGCGGCGGCGTTCGTCGTCCGCGCGGAGCGATCGCGCTGGAACGCATCGTCGAGGACCCGCTGGAGATCGTCGTCGCCCACGTCGAAGACGGCGAGCGGCGCCGGTGAGGAGCTCGAGATCCGTTGCCGCGTCTCGGCGTCGCTCCCGCCGCCGAAGGCGCTCGCCCCGGTCAGCACCTCGTAGAGCGTCGCCGCGATGGCCCACACGTCGTCGCCGGCCGAGAGCGTCCCGCCCCCGACCCGCTCGGGCGACTGGTACGCGATGCGGCTCGGCGTCTGGCGCAGGTCGGCCAGGATCGCCTTCGAGGTGCGATCGACCGCGGTCGTGAGCACGCACTCCGGCGAGATGGCGCCGTGCGCGACGCCGAGGGCGTGAAGCGCCTCGATCCGCTTCGCAAGACGAATGGCCCAGCCGACGGCGTCGAGCTCGTTCAGCGGGCCATCGCGCAAGATCCGAGTTGCAAGCGTTTCCACTTACGAAGCCAGGGTAGTACCGGTCCGCCGAAGTTTGTACCTGGATCCGCGCGCCGTTCGTCCCCGGGGCGACCGATTCCAGGGTGCGCGCCTCGCCGCGAACGCTCGGAGGCGGCGCCCCTGACGGACGGCGCTGGCGCGCGGATCCGCGGCGCGGGGAGCCGCGCTCGTCATGACCGCTCGCCCCCGGCCGCGTCGGTCGGGACGATGCGGACGCGCCGTACCCGCCGGCCGGCGACATCCATCGCCACGAGCGTGTAGCCCTCGCACTCGACGCGCTCGCCCGCCTCGGGTGGGTGCTCGAGCCGGCCGAGCATGTAGCCGCCGACCGTCTCGACGGTCTTCACCTCGGGCAGCAGCACGATGTGCCCGTCGCGCTCCAGGTCCGTCAGCAGGACGCGGCCGTCGACGTCGACGATGCCGCCGCCGCGGCGGTGGATGGGCGGCACCTCCTCGTCGTTCTCGTCGCGGATCTCGCCGACGATCTCCTCGATGAGGTCCTCCATCGTCACGAGCCCCATGAACTCGCCCGAGGCCGACGTGATGATCGCCACCGGCACCTGGCGCGCCTGCATCTCGAGGCGGAGGCGCTCGACCGAGGTGTTCTCGCGCGCGAAGATCGGCTTGCGGAGCAGCTCGGCGACGCGCGCCGCGCGGCGGCGGTGGCTCAGGACGTCGAACAGGTCGCGCAGGTGCAGGTAGCCGAGCACGTTCTTGCCCTGCTCGTCGAGCACCGGGTACCGGGAGTACCCGGCGTCGGCCACGATCCGCACCGCCTCGTCGATCGTCATGTTCGCGCGCAGGGTCGCCGCGTCGGAGCGGAGCGACATCACGTGCCTCGCCGTGCGCCGGCGCAGATCGAAGATGCGCACGAGCATGCTGCGCAGCGCCGGATCGAGCCCCGCGGGGCTCTTGGTCAAGAGCAGCCGGAGCTCCTCCGACGTGTGCGCGAACTCCTCCTCGCCCACAGGCCGGAGCCCGAAGAGGCGGACGAACCCGTTCGCCATCGAGTTGAGCACCCAGATGACCGGCCACATCAGGACGAAGAACCCGTGCAGCGGCCGCGCCGCCCAGAGCGTAACCTTCTCGGTCCGCTGGATCGCGAGCGACTTCGGCGCGAGCTCTCCGATCACGGTGTGGAGCGACGTGATCAGGATGAACGCGATGCCGACGGAGATGGCGTGCGCGCCGACCCCCGACCAGGCGTCGAGCGGCGCGAGCAACGGCTCGATGAGCTGGGCGATGGCCGGCTCGCCGATCCAGCCGAGCCCGAGGGACGCGAGCGTGATGCCCAGCTGGTTGGCGGACAGGTACGCGTCGAGCCGCTGCGACATCTGCAGCGCGAGCCGGGCCCGCGCGTCCCCCTCGCGCACGAGCTGCTCCAGCCGCGTCGGCCGCATCTTGACGATGGCGAACTCGGACGCGACGAAGAACGCGTTGAGGAGCACCAGGAGCAAGGTGCCCAGGAGGTAGACGAACGTCATGCCGGTCGACGTCCTCCCCCCGGCGCGCCCGCCGCCCCGCGCCTCCTCGGCGACGAGCCGCGGCTAGATCCTCGCACGTTCGAGGATCTTGCTTCGCAGGTCCGGGTCGTCGTTGCTGAGTCCATCGACGAGAGCATCGGCCGGGGATTGCCCCCTGGCGATGAGCGCGCTGAGCCGATCGAGGTGGACGCGCTCGTCCTTGCCGTTCTTGTTCAGGCGCGCGCGCCGCTCGAGGCCGCCCGAGGCGATCGAGACGAGCCGCTCGGCCAGCGCCGCGAGCGGCTTGCCGCGGAACGTGGCGCGGAGCGCGCGCTCGGCGATCTTCGGGCGCACGGCCTCGAGCTCGTCGAACCTGAAGCTCTCGGACAGGGCGTCGGCCTCGTCGAGCGCGCGCGCGTCGTAGAGGATGCCCGCCCAGAGCGCCGGGAGCGCGCAGACGAGGTTGGCCGGCAGCGAGTCTGCGCCGCGGACCTCGAGGGTCCGCTTCAGCCTGACCTCCGGGAAGAGGGTGTTGAGGTGCATCTCCCAGTCGCCGCGGGTGGCCCGGTGCCCCTCGAAGCCGTGCTTCAGGAAGTCGCGGAAGGTCTGCCCCGTGTTCTCGATCACCTCGCCGTCGCGCTTGAAGAGGAACATCGGCGCGTCGACCGCCCACGCGACGTAGTCCGAGAAGCGGCGCCCGCGCTCGAGCACGTCGCGGATCAGCCCCTGCCGCGCGGCGTCGACGTCGAGCCAGACCTTGGCGCGGTAGCTCCGCCCGCCGAACAGCGCCCCCTCGTAGAACGGGGAGTTGGCGAAGATCGCCGTCACGAGCGGGGAGAGCCGGAGCGACACGCGGAGCGCGCGCATCGCCGCCTCCTCGCTGGCGTAGTCGAAGTTCGCCTGCACGGTGGCGGTGCGGCGCATCATGTCGAGGCCGTGCGCGCCGCGCGTCGGCAGGTAGCGCCGCATGATCGCGTAGCGCGCCTTGGGCACCCAGGAGAGATCGGCTTGCGACGCGAAGGGGTGGAACCCGATGCCGAGCCAGGTCAGCTTGAGCTCGGCGGAGATGTCGCGCAGCTCCGCGAGGTGCCCGCTCATCTCCATACAGATCTGGTGGATGTTCTCGAGGGGTGCTCCGGACAGCTCGAGCTGCCCGCCTGGCTCGAGGGTCACCGAGGCGCCAGCCCGGGCGAGCGCGATCAGCGGACCACCGAGGGTCTCGTGCTCGGGTGTCCACCCGTGCCGCTCGACGAGCGCCTGAAGGATGTTGAGGACGCTCCGCTCGCCCTCGTACGGGATGGCAGCGCCTGTCCTGGCATCGACACCGAACTTCTCCGCCTCGGCGCCGATCCGGTGAAGGGCCTCGGGCTTCGTGGCTTCGTGGAAGGGAAACAGCAGATCGTCAAACGTCTCCAACGGTTGAGACTTCGACTCACTCCCGTGGCTTGCATCGGCCATCATCACGTTTCCGGTTGGGTTTCGTTCTCGCTTAGAGCGCGCGCCTGAGAAGGGGCGCGCGCTGCGTCGTACGGAGCATCTTCGCGAGCGCGCCCAGGTGCGCCAGCGTTGTCCCCGTCCCTCCCCCGAGCATTCGCGCGCCCGCCTCGATGAGCCGCGCCGCCGACGCCGCCCAAGCATCGCAGATCTCGGCGGGCGCGATGCGGTCGGCACCGTCCGCCTGCACAGATTCCGCGCCGAGCAGCACGCCGACCTGAACCTCATGCGCGACGCCCTCGAGGCGCCGGAGCACGTTGAGCCCGAGCTCGACCGACGGCACCTCGAAGAGCAACGCGTCCGCGCCGCTGTCGAGGGCTGAGCGGGCGACCTCCTCGAAGCCCTCGCCATCGGCGGTGCGCCCGGCGCCGTCGAGCTCCACGAGCGCCCACGTCGCCAGCTGCGTCGTGCTGGCGCTGACCACCGCCGCGCGGCGCGCGAGCCGCGCGACCGTGGGGCCGACGCACGCTGCCTGGGCTGGATCGAAGCCGCACGCGACGAGGATCTCGCAGCCGGCCGCCGCCAGCCTCGCCGCATGGACGGCGTAATCCTCCGCGATCCGGTCGGCCATGGGCGCGGCAGCAGTGTGGCCCAGGATACCCGCCACCGCCACGCGGCGCGCGGCCGCGCCCGCCGCCTCTGTAGCGAGCTCGACCGCGGTTCCGGTCAGCGCGGCGGCGCGGAACGCCATGCCGATGGGCGCCAGGGCGCGCGTCGTCGTCGCGGACGTGAGCGCCCGGACCACGTCGATCCCCAGCGCGATCTCCTGCTCGTGCAGCTCAGCGATCGCCCGCGGCGACTCGCGGAGCAGCCGGCCGAGGGCGGTGTTGGAGGACACCGCGGTGCCTCGTCCACGGAGCGAAGCGAGCGGATCGCCGCTGATGATGAGCGGACGACCTACGGGAGGCCGAGAGGTGGAGGCCTCGAGCGCATTCACGTCCTTCGCTGCTTTCCAGGGCTCCTCTACCACCGGTCTATAAGGGGAAACTAGCCCAAGACGGCCCTTCCGCGTCGCGAAATGGTGCAGGCCAGCGGGCTGGAGCACAGCGTTCCACGCAGCGGAGTCGGGGACAACCTGACGGACGCGCACCGGCGCTCGGCGCGGCGCCGGGGAGGAACGGGGGATCGGCCGTCATGAGGGGCTCCGCTTTGCCATGAGCCGTCATGTGGCCGGGAGGCGCCGGCCCCCTACCCCTCGGCCCCGGCGCGCGACGAACTTCCGGTCGAAGAGCCGCACCCGGCGGACGAACAGATCGAGCAGGAACACGACCATCGCAGCGTAGATGAACTGCTGCCAGAGCTCCTCGTGGAACGTCACCTTCTCCCCTGCCGGGTCGAAGATGGCCGCCACGCCGTTCGGATCGACCGCCCCGCCGGTCGACGTCGCGGCTTTCTCGAGGATCGCGAGCTCGGGCTCGAAGCTCGCGTACTCGCGCGGGTACGGGTTCGAGACGTGGCCGTAGCTGACGGCGACGGGCCGGAGCGAGCCGTCCTCGGCCTCGCGCAGGTGCTCCGCCCGCAAGAGGAACGAGCCGTACCGATCCAGCGCAAGCGCCGTCTCGTAGCGCCCCGGCGCGGTCTGACGCATGTCGACGACCCGCGTCGCGCCGCCTGGCTCGGGCCCGATGAGGGTGAGCCGGGAGGTCAGGTTGTTCTCGAACCGGTCGTCGGCCCCGAACGCGTCGACGGACGCGCGCAGCTCGCCGTCGACGATCTCGGCCTTCATGTCGAGCTCGCGCCGGTGCTTCTGGCGCATGTGCTCATGGACGAGCTGTCCCCAGAATTTTTCGAAGCCTGGCCACCTCAGCCACTCGACGGCCCAGCGCGCCTTGACGTCGGTCGTCCAGGCCAGCGTCCACCCGAGGCCGACGCGCCAGCGCGCGAGGATCGGCTCCTCGGTGTCGCTCGTGAGCAGCTCCTGGGCTGGCGCCGGCTTCAGCTTGGTCGAGACGTAGCCGTGCAGGTTGGGCGCCGTGCGGACGTCGACGCCGCGGAGGAACGCCGCGTCGCCGACCTGGGTCACCGGAAACCACTCCTCGACGGCGGCGGCGCGCGCCACCATCTCGGTCTCCTTGGTGAAGATCCGCGGCAGGTTGTTCGGATCCGGGACCGCGTGGAAGCGCCCCCCGCCCACGTCGGCGATCATCTTGAGCAGCTGCTCGTCGAGGTCGTTCCCGAGCCCCACGGTGGTCACGGTGATCGACTCGGCGATCATGGCGGACACGAGGTCCCGTATGCCGCCCGTCGACGCCTTGCCGTCCGTGAGCAGGATGACGTGCTTCTTGCGCGCCTGCGTGACGGTCATGTCCTGGTAGGCGGCGTCGAGCGCGGAGAAGATCTCGGTCCCGCCGCCCGGCTGGATGCGCGCGATCTCGCCCGCGATCCGCGAGCGGTTGCGCGCGGGCTGCATCTTCACGTAGCGCGTCGGCGCCGAGTCGAACGCGATCACCTCGATCAGATCGTCCGACGACAGCACCCCCGCGGTCGCCTTCGCCGCGGCCTTGGCCATCTCGAGGGGCAGCCCGGTCATCGATCCCGAGCGATCCATGACGAGCGCCATCGCGACGCTCGGCATGTCCTTCTTTCGCTCGTTGTCCATCCGAACGGGCAGGATCCGCTCGATGGTGGTGCGGTACCAACCACCGAGGCCGTACCCCGACTCGCCACCGGCGAAGAGGAACCCCCCGCCGAGATCCCGCACGTAGCTCTCGATGATCTCCTGCCCCTGCAGGCTGAGCGCTTCCTTCGGGGTGTCGGACACGATCAGGAAGTCGTAGCGCTCCATCTCCTTGAGGGAGCCGGGGAATCCTGCCGGCGGCCTGACGTCGACGTCGAACTGCTGCGCGGTGAGCGCGCTCGAGAGCGGGCCGGCGTGCTGCGGCGTCCCCTCGACGTAGAGCACCGACGGGCGCCCTGGCACGTCGATGGTGGTCGCGTACCGGTTGTTCTCCTTGAACTTGTCGTCCGCGATCTGGTCGAGCTCGAGCGCGTAGGTCACCTGCCCCGCGATGCGCACGACGCTCTTGAACACGACGTCGTTCGGCCCTGCCTTGAGCTCGAGGTCCCGGATGCCCTCGAGGCCGTTCAGCGCCTCCCCCTGAAAGAGCCGCGCGCGCGCCTTGGTGGCGCGGCTGGCGTAGATGTCGGCGTGGATCTCGAACGTCTCCCCGACCTTGACCCGGTCGGGCATCCTGAGCTCTCGCACCGCGACCTCGGGCGGCGCGGGCCGCCGGTACGGGATGGAGAACAGCCGCACCCCGACGTCGCGCGCCCGGTTGGCCTCGGCGAGCACGTCGCCGTCCGTCTGCACGCCGTCCGACATCAGCACGGCGCGCTTGAGGTAGCCGGGCGGATACAGCCCGTACGCGAGCTGCAGCGCGGCCTGGAGGTTCGAGCCCGCGCCGAGATCGCCGCGCTGTCCGTTCGCGTCGACGTGGCGGCCGATGGGCGGCGCGCGCCGCTCCTCCTCGCGACCGGCCGCCTCGCCGGCCGCGCGCTCGGCGAGCCGCGGCCGCCGCGCGAAGGTGATCACCTTGATGACGCCGTCCTCGGGCTTCTCGGCGAACGCCTTGTCGAGCGTCGCTCGCGCGTCGTCGAGCGCCTCGTCCGTGACCGACTCGGAGACGTCGATGAGGTAGATGGTGGCGACCTTCTCCGTGGTCGCGGACCTCGCGAGCCGCGACAGCCCGAGCGCGATCAGCGCGACGAACGCGACCCGCAGCAGCACCGAGAGCACGCGCTGCGGCAGGGGAAGGTCGGCGAGGGATCCCGCGAGCACCCCGACGAACCAGGGCGCGAGCAGGATCGCGCCGAGCATCTTCGGGTTGAGGAGCTCGTACTTCACCCCCTCGCGCACCCACGTCAGCGTCGGATCCGGGTGCAGGAGGACATACCTCCGGTACGCCCAGAACAGGATCCCGCCGAGGGCGACGCATGTGATGGCCCACGCGGCGATGCGCAGCCTCCGACCACGGAACGCGCTCACACCGTCACCCTCCTGTGGTACGTGAACCACTCGATCGCGGTCACGAGGAGCACCGCCGCGAGCAGGTAGACCCAGAGCTCACGGCGAACGCCGATCTTGAACTCGCTCACCGCGCCCGCGCCGCGGCCGTCAACCTTGAGCTCGACGGCCGGGGCGATCGCGCTCTCCTCCGGGGCCGAGAGGTTCGCGGCGAACATGCTCTCCTCCTGCGCGCCCGCGGCGCCGACGCGCAGCGTGTAGAAGCCGGCGTGCTGCCCGAGGAACACGGCGCGCCCCTCCTGGATGGGGACCGCGCGCGTCGTCCCGTCGGGCTGCTCCAGGCTGGCCACCTCCGCGGACGAGGACGCCGGGATGTGCCAGACGGAGCCCGTGCGGAACGAGGAGATGTAGCTCGTGTCCTCCTCGACGAAGTTGTTGATCGCGTTGAGCAGGAAGAGCGGCCAGGCGATGCGGAGCGGGAAATCGCTCTCGCGCACGTCGAAGCCGAGCGCGACGAATTTCACGCCGCTGCGCCGCCCCTCGAGCAGCAGCGGACCCTTGTAGCTCCGGCCGACGACCCTGTCTTCCTTGTTGCCCTTGAGCACGTGCGCGCGCGCGACGTTCACGTCGCTGAGCGCCGTGTAGCGCAGGAGCGGGTGCTTCGCGTCGAGCTCGTCGAAGCCCAGGCGGTAGTTCGGGTCGTCATCGAGGACCTCCTTGCCCACCTCGAACGGGACGCTGGTCCCGGTCGGGTTGAGGTAGAGCAGGCTCCCGCTCCCCGGCGCGACGCTCGGCGCCACGCCGTCGAAGATGGTCACGTCGAACGACGAGGCCGCCGGGTACCGCTGCGGATCGACGAAGGTCACATCGAGGTACTCGTCGAGGAGCAGCGCCGCTTCGAGGAACATGTTCCCCGCAGAGACGACCTGCACGCGCGCGCGGCGCCGCTCGGGGAGGAGCGCGTAGGCGCGGTTGTCCGCGGGGAGGTCGTCCGAGCTGCCGTCGGCCAGCGCGAGCTTCGCCTCGAGCGTCTTCGACGCGCCGGAGAGGTTCGGGTAGAAGCGGGGCAGCTTCTCCTTGGGCTTGAGCCGGATGCGCGTCAGATCCGTGAGCTGGCCGTCGCCGAGCAGCGACAGCTCGAGATCGAGGGGCTCGTCGCTCGTGTTGGTGACCGCGAGCATCACCTCATAGCGGCTCTTGTCGAGCGGGTAACGCCGCACCGAGAACTCGGTGATGGCGGCGTTCCTCGATCCCTTGCCGATCGGCAGGTACGAGAGCTTGATGTCGCCGAGGCGCACCTGTCCGCCGGCGTCGGTCGGCTCGCCGAGCGCGCCGTCGCTCACGACGATGACCTCCGGCGATGGGAGCCCGCTCAGGGTGTCGCTCGCGAAGCGGAGCGCGCGCGCGAAGTCGGCGGTGGCGTCGGTCGGCCTCACCGCCGCGACGGCCGCCTCGAGCTCCGAGATCTCTCCGGTGAGCGTCGACAGGGGCGTGATGGCCGCGTCCATCTGGGCCAGCAGCATGCGATCGCTGCCGGAGAGGCCGCGGACCATCTTCCTGACCTCTTCCTTCGCGAGCTCGAGGCGCGAGGGCGCGACGTCGATGGCCTGCATGCTCGCGCTCGCGTCGATGAGGACGACGATGTTGCGCCCCTCGACGAGGTTCGCCTGAGGGCGCGGATCCCCCAGCGCGAGCAGGAGCAGCGCGAGGAGCGCGAGCTGCAGCAGCAGCGACAGGAGCCGCTTCAGCTGGGAGAACAGGCTCGTCGCCTCCTTGTCCCGGAGGATGCGCTCCCAGATCCTCGAGAAGGGGACCGCGACGGGCCGCCGGCGCAGCTTGAGGATGTAGAAGAAGACGACGACGGCCCCGCCGAGGGCGCCGATCTGGAGCAGTGTCTGCAGCGGAACGCCGGTGAAGTGCAGCATCGCTACCGGAGGAAGCCGCCTCTGCGGAACACGCGAAGGATCAGCTCATCGAAGGGGACGGACACGTCCGCGCGGAAGTAGCTCACCTGCCGCGACGTGCAGAAGCGGCGGATCTCGTCGAGGTACTGCTCGTAGGCCTCGGCGTAGCGCTCGAGCACCTTGGGGGTCACCGTGACCTCGCGCTCGTCGCCAGTCTCGCAGTCGTAGACGCGCACGTCCCCGCGCAGCGCGGGCCTGGCCTCGCGCGCGTCGACGACATGGAGCACGAACGGCTCGAACCGGTTGTACCGGAGGACGTTGATGCCGCGCTCGAAGCCCGCCGGATCATAGAGATCGCTGAGGATCACGGCGAGGCCGCGCCGCTTGTGCTGCGCCACGAAGGTCTTCATCGCCTCGCCGAGGTCGGTCGGGCCCTCGGCGCGCGCCTGCCCGAGGAAGCGGAAGATCCTGAAGATGCGAGCCTTGCCGCGGGTCGACTGCATGCGCCCGCTGATCTCGTCGGTCGCGGTGACGATCGCGATGCGGTCAAGGTTGGCGAGCCCCACGTACGCCAGCGCCGCAGCGAGGCGCTTTGCGTGCCGCAGCTTCTCGCCGTCGCCGAACGCCATCGACGCCGAGGTGTCGACGATGAAGTAGATCGAGAGGTCTTCCTCCTCCTCGTAGAGCCGGATGAGGAGCCGGTCGAAGCGCTGGTACGCGGCCCAGTCGAGGTACCGGAAATCGTCGCCGGGCGCGTAGTCGCGATGGTCGGCGAACTCGACCCCGGAGCCGGTCTTCTTGGTCCGCCGCTCCGCGCGCATAGCCCCCGAGAAGACGCGGCGGCTCACCATCGCGAGGTAGTCGAGCTTGCGCTGGAACTCGTCGTCGAAGAGCTCCTCGTCGGGGGCGCTCGCGGAGAGCGCGGAGATGCGGCGCAGCGGCGCGGCGGCCCTCTTGAACGCGTCGAAGAGCCCCATGCTACCTTCGACGGCGCCTCATTTGCTCTCCGGAAGGTGCTTGAGGATCGCCTGCAGCACCTCGTCGGTCTTCACGCCCTCCGCCTCGCCCTCGAAGTTGAGCAGCACGCGGTGCCGGAGGGCGGGGAGCGCGCACGCGCGCACGTCGTCGACCGACGCCGCGAACCGCCCCTCGAAGAGGGCGCGGATCTTCGCGGCGAGCAGCAGCGCCTGCGCCCCGCGCGGCGACCCGCCGAACTTCACGAACCGCTTCACCTCGTCGAGGCTGCCTCCCTCGGCGGGGTGGGTGGCCTGGAGGAGCCGCACCGCGTAGTCCTGGACGTGCTTCGCCACGGGCACCTCGCGGACGAGCCGCTGCATGGCGATGATCCGCTCCTTGTTCAGGACCGGCCGCACCTCGATCGCGTCGGTGCCGGTCGTCCGCTCGAGGATCGAGTTCAGCTCGTCGCGGCTGGGGAACGGCACGTGCAGCTTGAAGAAGAACCGATCGAGCTGCGCCTCGGGCAGCGGGTACGTCCCCTCGCTCTCGAGGGGGTTCTGCGTCGCCAGGACGAAGAACGGCTCTTCCAGCGTGTAGCTCTGCCGCGAGACCGTGACCCGGTGCTCCTGCATGGCCTCGAGGAGCGCGCTCTGCGTCTTCGGCGTGGCCCGGTTGATCTCGTCGGCGAGGACGATGTTCGCGAAGATCGGCCCCTTGCGGAACGAGAACGACCGCTGCCCGCCCGCGTTCTCATCGATGACCGTGGTGCCGATGATGTCCGCGGGCATCATGTCGGGCGTGAACTGGATGCGCGAGAACTGGAGGTCGAGCGCCTCGGCCATGGTGCGGACGAGCATCGTCTTGCCGAGCCCCGGCACGCCCTCGAGCAGCGCGTGCGAGCCCGCGAGCATGCACGTGAGCACGCCGTCGACCACCTCGCGGTTGCCGACGATGACCTTCCCCACCTCCTCGCGCAGCTGTCCGATGCTCGCGCGGAACTCGTCCACCTCGGCCCGCGCTGCTTCCTTCGTCTTCTCGGCCATGACTTCCTGCTTCGCGCCCGCTGTCGCGGAGCGCCTGTAGAGGCGCGGTCGCGTTCGAGCCGCCGGCTCGACTCACTCGCGCGGCCTGATGAGCTGGAAATACCGGTTCACGTAGAACCGGTATCCATCAGGGATCTGATCCTTGTTGATCTGCTGCTCTGCGACCGTGTGATAGTCGGTGAAGACCTTCTTGTAGCCGGTCCCCTTGAAGCCCCGCTCGGCCGCGCTGAGGATCACCTCGCTGTTCGAGGGCCCTTGCTGCGTGTCGAGCCCCTGCGCCTGGACGTCCTGGGTCCCCATCTTCGGGTCGGTGCGCTTGCCCGCGACCTCGCCGCCGCGGCCGGAGCCGACGCCGTCACCCCCGGGCTGGTTGCCGCCGTTGCTGTTGCCCTGGCCGCTCCCCGGCCCCTCCTGCCCCTGCCCCTGCCCGCCGCCGGGCATCAGGATCTTCTTGCCGCCGGGCCCGATCACCAGCTCCTGCCCCTGGCCTTGCCCGCCCTTGCCCTGACCGCCCTGGCCTTGCTGGCCCTCCTGCCCTTCCTGCTCGCCGTCGCCCTGCCCCTGCTGCTCCTCACCGCCGCCCTGGCTGCCGCGCGCGCGCTTTCCGAAGCGGAGCATCCTGGCCATCCGCTGCTTGCCCCCCTGCCCTTGCTGACGCACGAGCTCCCGGAGCTCCTCTAGCCGCTGGCGCAGCTCTTCCTTCTCCTGCTCGGACATCTTCTCCTGCTGCATCCGGTTGATGTCCTCGGCCGCCTGCTCGAGATCGTCCGCTGACATCCCGAGGTCGCGCATCAGATCCTCGGCGGCCTTGGCGAGCTCGCGATCGAGCCGGTCGAGCTGGCGCCCGGTCCGCTCCTTCTGCTCGGCCTCGCGGTCGAGCCGCTCCAGCTCCCGCTCCTTCTTCTTGAGCAGCCTCTCCTGCTCGGATCTCTGCTGATCGTTCGCGGAGGCCTTCTGCTTCTGCTTGAGGAGCTGCTCGCGCGCCTCGGCGCGCTTCTCGTTGATCGCGGCGAGGACCTCCTTGCGGCGCGACGCCGCCTCGGCGAGCGCCTTGCGCAGCCGCTCGATCTCGGCCTTGTCGAGCTTCTGCTTCTTGTCGCGGAGCTTCTCGGCGAGCTCCTTCAGGTCCTTCTTCGCCTTCTCGAGATCCTTCTTCTCGAGGGACTCCCCCACGCCCTTCGCCAGGTCGCTCTTCTTGAGGTCGAGCCCCGTCTCCTTCAGCGCCTCTTCGAGCGCCTTCAGGTCGGCCTCCGCGCCCTTGAGGAGCTCTCGCTCGAGCGCCTCCATGCGGCGGAACGCCTCGGTGCGATCGAGGCGCTTGTTGGCGATATCCTCGATGAGCTGGTTGAACCGCTCGACCGCGGACTTCATCTCCGGGCTCTGGTCCTGCCGATCGAGCGCCTTCGCCGCGTCCTTGAAGAGCTCGATGTCGTCGGGCGACATGGTGAGCGCGTCGATGGTCGCCGCGACGGGCGCTTGCTTCCGCGGGGTGCGCACCTCCAGCAGCGCCACCGCGAGCACGCCGAGGCCCACCGCGGCGGAGGTCCAGAGCTCGCGAGGGAGCGCGAGCGGCGCGGCGCCAGCGGGGCGCAGCCCTGCGGCGTGCTCGCAGGCGTCGTCGATCGCCGCCTCCATCAGGGGGGTGCGCTGCGCTGCGGGCAGCGCGTCGAAGGCGAGCGCGATCGTCAGCCGGTCGTGGAGGCCGTGGTGCCGATCGAGGGCGATGGTGCCGGCGCGGGGAGGCAAGCGGCGCAGCATCGCCACGACGAGGGTGGCCAGCACGAGCAGCCCCGCGCCGAGGAGGAGCTGGCGCGCGCGCGGCTCGCCGAGGTACGCCGGGAGCGCCTTGTGCACCGCGAGCGTCCCGGCGGCGAGCGCGAGCGCGAGGGTCAGCGCGCTCGGCAGCGCGCGCAGCGCGCGCCCGAACCGCAGCCTCAGCTCAACCGCGAGCGCGGCGCTGCGAATGCGGTCCAGTTGCTTCGTGCGAGAGTCGCTCACGGTGCTCAGCGCTCCGGGCGCCCCCCGCGGGGGCCCTCGAAGGGGAAACGTCGCAGCATTGTACCTGCTGACGGGTCAGGCGCCCGAAAGTTCCTGGGAGGCTCCGCGCGACGTACGTAGGAGGCTCCGCGCGACGTACGAGGGAATGACGCGCGGCGAGCCCTGATGATTCCCGTGCAGGGCAGCCTCTGCGCTCAGCGCGCCGCCGGCATGGATGCACGTTGCCGGTGGTGGGTGGGGGTCTTCCCTCGGGGCGCTGATCGGACGGCTCTTCTGCGCCCGGCTCGGCGGCGGCACGCGTACGTTGCGTGGGAACGAGGTGACGGGCCACTGCGCACGGCGCCCGCCTCGGATTGGATCACTTCATCGACTTCTTCTTGGACGCCGCCTTCGTGGCGGCCGGCTTCTTCGCCGCGACCGGCTTCTTCGCCGCCTTGGCGGCCGGCTTCTTCACCGCTGCCGGCTTCTTCGCCGCCTTGGCGGCCGGCTTCTTCGCCGCGACCGGCTTCTTCGCCGCCTTGGCGGCCGGCTTCTTCGCCGCTGCCGGCTTCTTCGCCGCCTTGGCGGCCGGCTTCTTTGCCACAGCCGGCTTCTTCGCCGCCCTGGTGGCCGGCTTCTTCGTCACGGCCGAGCGCTTCGCAGCCGCCCTGCTCGCCATGGCACCGTTTGCCGCCGACTTCTTCGCCCCCGTCGCCCGCTCTCTGGAAGATGGCTGCGCCGCGGCTTCACGCTCCTCGCCAACCGCGCTCGTCGTAGCCCTGGCGCCGTTCGCATCAGGAACCTGCTTCGCATAACGCGCGAGCGTCTCGCGCACCCGCGCGTCCAGATCCGTGAAATCGAACGGCTTGTTCAACCAGGCGTCCGCGGCGAAGAGCGGCGAGGTCATCTCGTTCAGGTTCTCGCCGATCCCGGTGAGCATGATGACGCCGGTGCTCGCGAACGGACGTCCGTCGGACGTGTCGCTCTTCAGCCGCTTGCAGATCTCCCAGCCGCTCATGCCGGGCATCATCACGTCCAGGATCACCAGATCCGGCCGGTGCTCACGCGCGAGCTCCCAGGCGGCATCGCCCTCGGAAGCCTCGATCACAGAGAACCCTAGGTTCCTCAGGTGACGCGCAACGAGGCTCAACATCGCCGGTTCGTCTTCGGCCACCAGCACACGGGGCGGCATCGTGCTCGCGGAAGGCATCGTGGATGCGGATGAGAGTACGTGCGCGCGAACCGGTCAAGAGAGAACGAGAGCGCGCGGCCGCGGCGAGCGCTCCGCGCCGGGCTCCCGAGCGACCCCGAGCGCCCGGGAGGATGCGCTCACGCGGCGCGCGCGAGGGCGATCTTTTCCGTCTGCCCCGCCGCATAGAAGCGTCGCAGCGCCGCGAGCAGCTCGGCATGACGCCCGTGGCGGGCAAACTCGGCCTCGAGTCGGCCCGCGAACCGCGCCGCCAGATCGTTCGCGATCCGGTAGCGATCGCCGGTCTCCGTGCCCGGTGGATCCATGAAGGTGACCCGCTCGAAGAGATGGGCGCGGATCCGCGCGGCGCGCTCGGGCTCGAAGCGCCCCGCCCCCGGTGGGGCCGCCTCGTGGCGGCGCCGGAGCGGCGGACCTGGCGGCTCGACCTCGTCAGCCAGATCGCCATAGACAAGCAGCACGTATTTGTCGACCTCGGCCTGGAGCTCGAGCTCGAGCTGGGTCGCCGGCAGCTCCCTGCGGGCCCGCTCGGCCACATAGAGGAAGTGGCTCACGCCCTCGACGATCTGGCAGATCTCGTCGAACGTCCGCTCTCGCCCCCGCGTGATCGCCCGGCGGGGCAGGTGCAGCGCGATCTCGATATCCCCGTCGGCGTGCCGGATCAGCAGCGCTTCGCGTGCGCTGCCGTCCGTCAACCGGATGAAATCGTCGACCGCGGGCGCGTCATCGAGCGCATAGGTGCGCGCCAGGTGCTGCTGGATCCGGGACGGGAAGGTCGCCCCCCGCATCAGTTGAGCCCGCCCGTACCACGGCTCGGCACGAGCCCTCGTGCCCCGAGCTCATCCGCGAGGCGGCTCGATCCCGTACGAACCCAGCGCTCGTACAGCCGGAGCACCGAGCGCTCGTCCCGAGCTCCCGACGCGAGCGTACCGTCGGCCACATCGTTCAGGACGCTCACGAACCGCTCGAATTTCTCGGCCATCTCCGAAAGAACATCGGGGCCCTGGCCGACGCGCGCATTGAGGCGCAGCATAGCGGCCGCATGGTGGTAGGCGGTGGACCCGACCCCGACCACGTAGCCGCGATCGACCCCCTTGAGCTCGATGTGGCCGCCGAAGAAACCGACCACGTAGAGGACGCTGTCTCCCAGGTTACGCAGCCGCTGGAAACGCTCGGCTCCGGAGGCTTCCAGCGCGTCGCGCAGAAGAAAGGTCAGGGGCTGGTTGAAGGCAGACTCGGCATGCTCGTCCGGGTGAGCAAAAGCACAGAGCAGACCGACGAGGTAACTCGACGCCGCCTCGGTGGCAGCGACGTTCCGAACTCGGAGCGCCTCGTCCACAACCTCCTGGAAATAGCGGGTCATGCTCGGGGACAGAGAGATCGCTTGGCTCACAGCGGCACCTCACTTATGCGGGTGCCCTGGATACCGACGTAACCCGGGCCACCGCGCGCTCAGGTCAACCAGACACGTCCTGGCGGCCTCCCTCGGGCTGGAGACCGTGAGGGCATCGCGTCACTGTGCTGCCGCAGCTTTGCCCTCATAAGCGCATTTTAGCCGAGAGGCTCCGCCGAGCCCAGCCTTGAGCCGCGCGCCTTCCCCTGCGATCTCCAGGACTTACAGCCACCTCTGCGCCTGGCTGCCAGCGCGCAAAGTGCCGCCTGGGGCCACTCTTGACACCCTCCAGGGGGTGGCTATCTTCCGCGCGCTCGCTAGCACTCGCCACAGGTGAGTGCTAGCAAAGTGCCCAGACTGCAATCGTAGGGGGCCTTCCGGCGCGCTCCGTCGCGCCGGCTGGGTCTCGCCGTTCGTGGGACGCGGCGCTCGTCCCCGGAGGACTTGCAAAGATGAAGATTCGACCGCTCCAGGACCGCGTGATCGTTCAGCGCGTGAAGGAAGAAGAGAAGACCAAGGGAGGTCTCTACATTCCGGACACCGCGAAAGAGAAGCCGATCGAGGGGACCGTCGTCGCCGTCGGCAACGGCAAGGTCGCCGAGGACGGTACCGTGCGGAAGCTCGACGTCAAGGAGGGCGATCGCGTCCTCTTCGGCAAGTACTCGGGCACCGAGGTCAAGATCGACGGCGAGGAGCACCTCATCCTCCGCGAGGACGACATCCTCGGCGTGATCGAGAAGTGACGCGGGCGACAGAAGGAACTTAGGAGAGACACCATGGCAGCCAAGGAAATCATCTACAACGAGTCCGCCCGCAGCATGATCCTCGCGGGGGTCAACGCCCTCGCCGACGCGGTCAAGGTCACCCTCGGCCCGAAGGGGCGCAACGTCGTCATCGAGAAGAGCTTCGGCTCGCCGACGGTCACCAAGGACGGCGTGACGGTCGCCAAGGAGATCGAGCTCGAGAACCGCTTCGAGAACATGGGCGCCCAGATGGTCCGCGAGGTCGCCTCGAAGACGAGCGACATCGCCGGCGACGGGACGACCACCGCGACGGTGCTCGCCCAGGCGATCTACCGCGAGGGCTCCAAGCTCGTCGCGGCCGGGCACAACCCGATGGAGATCAAGCGCGGCATCGACAAGGCGGTCGAGGCGATCGTGGCGCACCTCCACAGCTCGGCCAAGCAGACGAAGGACGCGAAGGAGATCGCGCAGGTCGGCACGATCAGCGCGAACGGCGACGAGACGATCGGCAAGCTCCTCGCCGACGCCATGGAGAAGGTCGGCAAGGAGGGCGTGATCACGGTCGAGGAGGCCAAGAGCGCCGACACGACCCTCGACGTGGTCGAGGGCATGCAGTTCGACCGCGGCTACCTCTCCCCGTACTTCGTGACCGATCCCGAGGCCATGAAGGCGAACCTCGAGGACTGCTACATCCTCATCTCGGAGAAGAAGATCTCCAACATGAAGGACCTGCTCCCGGTGCTCGAGGCGATCGCCAAGAGCCAGAAGCAGCTCCTCATCATCGCCGAGGACGTCGAGGGCGAGGCGCTCGCGACCCTCGTCGTGAACAAGCTCCGCGGCACGCTGCACTGCGCGGCCGTCAAGGCGCCGGGCTTCGGTGATCGCCGCAAGGAGATGCTGAAGGACATCGCCACCCTGACGGACGGCCAGGTGATCGCGGAGGAGCTCGGCCTCAAGCTCGAGAACGTCACGATCAGCGATCTCGGCCGCGCCAAGACCGTCATCATCGACAAGGACAACACCACGATCGTCGGCGGCCAGGGCAAGAAGGACAAGATCAAGGCCCGGCAGCAGGAGATCCGCGCTCAGATCGAGAACACGACGAGCGACTACGACCGCGAGAAGCTCCAGGAGCGGCTCGCGAAGCTCGTGGGCGGCGTCGCGGTCGTCAAGGTCGGCGCTGCGACCGAGACCGAGATGAAGGAGAAGAAGGCCCGCGTCGAGGACGCGCTCCACGCGACCCGCGCGGCCGTCGAGGAGGGCATCGTCCCGGGCGGCGGCGTGGCGCTCATCCGCGCGCAGAGCTCGCTCGAGAAGCTCAAGGTCAACGACGAGCAGCGGTTCGGCGTGAACATCATCCGCCGCGCCATCGAGGAGCCCCTCCGCCAGATCTCGGCCAACGCCGGGGAAGAGGGCTCGATCGTCGTGCAGAAGGTGCGCGACGGCAAGGACTCGTACGGCTACAACGCCGCGTCGGGCGACTACGGCAACCTGCTCGAGATGGGCGTCATCGATCCGGTCAAGGTCGTCCGGTCGGCGCTCCAGAACGCGGCCAGCGTCGCCAGCCTGATGCTCACCACCGAGGCGCTCATCGCTGAGCGGCCGAAGGAGGAGAAGGCGGCGGCTGGTGGCGGCCACGCGGGCCACGGCCACGACTTCTGATCGCGACGCGCCGCGCTGACCGCTAAGCCCGGCGGGCGAGGGCCGGCTTCCTCCTCAGGAAGTCGGCCCTTCGCCATTTCGACTTCCGGCGAGCCGCGGCGCATGATCTGATCCGGCGCAGGTTCGCGATGAGCACCCTGACTACCGAGCGCCTGGCGCTCACCCCGGTCTCGCTGTCCCTGCTCGAGGCGGTCATCCGCGGAGATCGCGCCGAGGCCGAGGCCCTGTCCGGCGCGCGCTTCCCTGGCGCCTGGCCCGGGCGCGCGCTCGTCGAGCGCGCCTTCAGCTCGCCGCTCGACCGGCTGCGCGACGATCCAGAGGCGTTCCTGTGGGGCACGCGGCTGATGGTGACGCGCGGGCAGGAGGAGCGCGTCGTCGTCGGCAGCGTGGTGCTGAACGGCCGGCCCGACGCGACCGGCACGGTGGAGATCGGCTACGGCGTCGAGGGCAAGTCCCAGGGCCAAGGCTACGCGACGGAGGGGTCGCGCGCCGTCCTGCACTGGACGCTGCAGCAGCCGGGCGTGAGGCGCGTCATCGCGACCACGCCGGCCTGGCACCGCGCGTCGCTCCGGGTGATCGAGAAGCTCGGGATGCGCCCTGCTGGAACGCTCGATCACGACCTCCTGGGCGAGCTCCTCGTCTTCGAGCGCTACCCCGAGTAGCGCGCTTCCGTCCACGGACGGGGGCCCGCCTCGGCGCCGCTCACCCTCCTGCGCGGCTCACGCCGCCGCGCGGGTCGCGCCGCCGAGCCCACTCGCACAGGGTCATGCCCGCCGCGATCGCCACGGGGTACGAGTGGTTGATCCCGTACATGGGGATCGCGATCACGTCCTCGCACGCGTCGAGCAGCGCCTGCGGCAGCCCGTCATCCTCGCTGCCGAAGAGGAACACGAGCCCGCGGGGGAACGGCGCCTCCCAGAGGGTGCGCCGCGCGTGATCGCGCTCCACGCCGATGAGCGGGCGGCCGCGCGCCGCTTCGAGGAAGCTCGCCTCGTCGGGGCACTCGACGATGGTCTCGTACTTCTGCATGCCCATCGAAGCGCGCTCGTAGTAGGGCTCGGTCCCGATCAGGAAGATCTCCCGCACCAGGAACGAGTGCGCGACGCGGATGATGGCGCCGATGTTGAACGGGTTCTTCGCGCGGCAGACGGCGATGGAGAAGTCGTTCCGCAAGGGGGCGAGCTCTTCGCGGATCTCCCGGGTGGTGAGCCCGAAGGGCGGGATCTTCACGGCGCGCTGGCTCCCCTACTCGGCGGCGGCGAAGCGATCGAACAGCGGATAGATGGGCCCCTCGTGGACCCTGATCCGCTCGGTCGTGCCCGTGGCGTGCTTGACCAGGAGCACGAGCCCGGCGCGCGGCACGGCGTCGAGCGCGCCCCGGATCGCCGCGACGGACATGCGCCGCAGCGGCTGCCCGGCGATCTCCAGCACCTCGTCGTCCTTGCGGAGCCCGGCGCGCTCTGCAGGTCCGCCCTCCATCGTCCGCGAGATGAATGCCGAGCCGGAATGCAGCTGGTACCAGAGGCCGAGGCCGAGCTTGGCGTGCGCCGGCTGGAACGCGAGCGTGAGCGAGCCGCCCGCGTCGAGCTCGATCTCGATCTCGCCTGCGGCTCGGTGCGTATCGCTCGGACGGCCGATGTCGCGCACCCCGATCGGCTTGTCGGTGAGCGGATCCGATTCCCAGACCTCCACCCGGAGCCGGTCCTCGGGCAAGATCTGGAAGTTTCCGCTGGGTCCTTCGGGCCAGGTCGGCTCCAGCGTGTTCGCTTGCTCCGCCGTCCGAAAGATCTCCGCGCCGTTGACGAAGACGCGGACATAGGGGTCCGGGAGGTCACCGGCGCCGGAATCCCAGGCGCGGCCGTCCCGAGTGCGCTCCGGGATTCTCGCCCGGACGACCCGCAGCCATCGGACGTTCTCGGGCGGCGGAGGATGCAGCTCCTGGTCTGAAGGAGGCTCGTGCAGGCGGGTCGAGAGCTCGGGATAGAGCGCCGAGCAGCCGCCAGCGGCGAGCGGCGTGCCACCTGCAGCGAGCAGCAGGATGAACGCGGGCAAGCAGAGCGAGAGCGCGCGATGCCGTTGGAGGACCAAGATGGCGCCATTTTTGGCCGGAGCCGGCGTCAGCCGCAACTAAACCGTGCTATTTCGGGCGCCCATGCAGGATCAGCCCGTCATTGCTACCAGCGACCTCAGCGCGCACGTCGGCAGCACTGTCGTGCTCCGCGGATGGCTCTACAACAAGCGATCGAGCGGCAAGCTCCACTTCCTCGAGCTGCGCGACGGCTTCGGCACCGTCCAGTGCGTGATGGCGAAGAGCGACGTCGGCGACGAGGTCTTCGCGGCCGCCGACAAGGTCACCCAGGAGAGCGTGATCGATGTCGTCGGCGAGGTGAAGGCGCACCCGAAGCGCGCCGGGGTCTACGAGATCGCCGCGTCCGGCTTCCGCGTGCTCGGCCCCACCGCCGGCGAGTACCCGATCTCCCCGAAGGAGCACGGGACCGACTTCCTCATGGATCACCGCCACCTCTGGCTGCGATCGAAGCGGCAGCACGCGATCTTGCGCGTTCGTCACACCATCATCCAGGCCATCCGCGACTTCTTCGACGGGCGCGGGTTCACGCTCGTCGATGCGCCGGTCTTCACGCCGAACGCGTGCGAGGGGACGAGCACGCTGTTCCAGACCGACTACCACGGCGAGAAGGCGTACCTCACCCAGTCGGGGCAGCTTTACATGGAGGCGGCAGCGGCCGCGTTCGGGAAGGCGTACTGCTTCGGGCCCACGTTCCGCGCGGAAAAGTCGAAGACCCGACGCCACCTGGCCGAGTTCTGGATGGTCGAGCCCGAGGTGGCGTTCATGGACCTCGCGGGCGACATGGACCTCGCGGAAGACTTCCTCTGCTTCATCGTCGAGCGGGTCCTCGAGCGGCGCCGCCCCGAGCTCGCGGTGCTCGAGCGCGACGTCGGGAAGCTCGAGGCCGTCAAGAAACCGTTCCCGCGCATCCGCTACGACGAGGCCGTCGCCATCCTGAACGAGGCGCGCGCGGAGAAACGCAAAATGGCCGGAGAGGCCGAAATTCCGGATTTTCCTTGGGGAGAGGACTTCGGCGGCGAGGACGAGACGATCATCTCCGGCCGGTACGATCGCCCCGTCATGATTCACCGCTATCCGGCTCAGGTGAAAGCGTTCTACATGAAGCGCGATCCGACGGACGACCGGCTCGCGCTCTGCGTCGATGTCCTGGCGCCGGAAGGTTATGGAGAGGTGATCGGGGGCGGGCAGCGCGAGGATGATCTCGCCATCCTCGAGCGGGCAATCGAGGCGCATCGGCTGCCCCCCGAGGCGTTCGGCTGGTACCTGGATCTGCGCCGGTATGGCACCTTCCCGCATGCGGGCTTCGGGCTCGGCGTCGAGCGGAGCGTCGCCTGGATCTGCGGTCTGCCGCACGTGCGCGAGACGATCCCGTTCCCGCGCATGCTGAATCGGCTCTCGCCTTAGTGCCGCGCGTCAGAGCTCCTGCCGGAAATTCTGGGCGCCGGTTGGCATCGCATCGTTCACGGCGCGATGCGCCACGGCGCCGACGCGGCGGGCCGACGCGTGGGAGCGTGGAAGCGTGGGAGCAGACGAGGCTAGCCGCTCCTCGCGCGCACCCACGCGTCGGAATCGCGACGCTGTGCGAGGAGCGTGAGTAAGAGGTAACGCGATCGGCAAGCCCGCGCGACGCGCGACAACGGCGGGCAGTGTGGTCAGGCCGTGCCCGCGCCCCGCCTCGCCGCTGGGGATCCGTTTTTGCTCCGCTTGCAGGGCGACTCTGTCGTATCAAGAAAGCATAGGGCGCAACCCGCGACCCACGCTCACTCGGCCGACCGACGGAGCCACCCCTGCTTGCAGATGAGGGAGCGCTCTACCGGCGAGCCGGACCCTGCCCCCGCCTCCCCGACCCAACTCGCGAGGACAAAGCTATGGCTCGTCTCGTCGGCTTTATCGGTAACCGTCCGGATCTCGGCGCGCGTGCGATCGAGCTCGAAGAACGTGCCCTCACGGTTCGCCGAAGGGAGGGCGTGATCCCTGGCTGGGGGGTCGGCTTCTACCAGGGAGGAGAGATTCTCCTCAAGCGCCGGCCGATCGATGATCGACCGGAGATCAGCCTGGCCGACATGACCAAGGACGTGCGCGCCGACATCCTCGTGGCGCATGTCCGGGCTGCGACCGTCGGCAGCCTGCGCACCGAGAACACGCACCCCTTCCGTTATCGGCAGTGGCTGTTCGCCCACACGGGCACGGTCGAAGGGTTCGCCCGCCTGCGGAACCAGCTGAGCGACTCGCTGCCGCAGTTTCTCCAGCGCGACGTTCGCGGCGAGACGGACAGCGAGCTCCTCTTCCACCTGTTCCTGTCCTTCCTCCACGACAGCGGCCAGCTCGATCGACCCAACGTGGACGCGGCGAGCGCGCGGACGGCCCTCCGGTCCTCCATCGCGCTCGTGGACCGGCTCTGCGCGGAGGAAGGGGCGGGGCCGAGCGCGATGAACATCGTGGTCACGAACCCCGAGTACCTGCTCGCCGCCCACGGCGGCACGTCGATGGCGTACCGCATCTACCAGGGCAGCGACGACATGGAGCGGCTCCTCAGCGACGGCGGGTTGGGCCGAATGCGCATGCCCGACTATGCCGCGAGCCGGTTGACGCTCGTCGCGTCGGACTTCGATGACGACCAGGCCCCCGCAGGGTGGACCCACGTTGGCGAGCGTGCGATCGTGACGTTCACCCGCGCCGATGCTCCCGCGATCGAGCCGATCTGAACGCCCGGAGGGCCCGCAGGAGGCCAGGGCCCATGCACCGCCGGCCGGCGCTCCGGACGCCTCTCGGCCGTCGCGAGCGTGTCCATCGCTGCTCGTCGCCGTGATCGCGGGCTGGTCGCTCCTGGGGTGCGGCCGCGGAGAACCGGCCTCCTTTCCCACCGCCGCCGAGCTCTCTGACGAGCGCCGCCGCCCCGACGGCGTGGCGCTCGATCCGGCGAGCACCCCGCCGCCACCGACGAACCAAGCAGACGTCGAGGACAGCGTCGTGACCCTCCGGACACCTCTCGGCATCGGCGCCGCGCTGGACGTCGTGGACGAGTTCTTCCGGCGGGTGGTCGCCGAGGACAGCGAAGCCTTGAGCGAGTTGCTGACGCGCGATGCCCTCGCGATCCACACCGGCTCGGGCGGATCGGGGCAGCCGCCGAGCGCCGGGCTCTGGTGGGAGCAGCGGTTCCGGCGGCTCGAGTACGGAAAGCTCGCCGGAGAGCCGGTCTATCGGGAGTCGGAGCTCCAGATCTTCCGGGCCGAGGACGTGCTCGCGACGCCGCAACACCCCGCGATCCAGCCCGAGACGCTCGATGACCAGGACGTCGTGATCCGCGTGCCGATCGCGACCGCGCGGGTCGCCACGGATCGCCTGCTCGGCGACGAGATCGTCGTCTGGCTGCGCCGCGACGGCCCGCGATTCAGGATCTATCGGCTGCTCGAGGACTTCCAGCTACAGTAGGCTTTGCGCTTGTGCCATATCTCCGACAAGATCGGGGCTCGATGAGCCGCCTCAAGATCGCGTTCGTGGGCTCCGGGGGAGCGGCGCGAGGCCTTGCGCACCTCGGCGTGCTGAAGGCTTGCGAGGAGCTGGGCATCCATCCAGAGATCTACGTGGGCGCGGGAGCGGGCGCGCTGGTCAGCGCGACGTACGGGCAAGACATCCCGCTCGATGTGCTTCTCGACGCCTACCGCCTCCCCTGGAGACGACGTCACCGCGGGCCTCGCCTCCACGTGTCGAGCTTCTTCGGCGCTCCCGCCCTGCGCGATCTGCTCGACCCGGGATACCTCTGCTCGGGGGTGTTCTCGATCGACAGGCTCGAGCGCTACGTGCGCCGGACGCTGCCGATCAACGACTTCCGGCAGCTGCCGCACGCCGTCTACGTGACGGCGGTGGACGTGGACAGCGCCAAGCGCGTCGTGTTCGGCCCTGGCTACGACGAGGCCACGCCGATCAGCCAGGCGGTGGCCGCCAGCTGCTGCGTGCCCGGCCTGTTCCGGCCCTACCGCATCAACGGCCGCTATCACTTGAGCGGCGAGGTGATCCGGACGCTCTCCGCCGACGTGGCCGTGAATGCCGGCGCGAACATCGTGATCATCTCCAACATCTACCGTCCCGAGGAGCGCGACGAGTCGCAGCGCTCGATCGCGAGGAGCGGCGCGCCCAGCGTCGTCCGGCAGTCGCTCAGCATCCTTCTGGCCGAGAAGGAGCGCCGCGGCGTCGAGCTCCTCTCCAAGCTCTACCCGAACGTCACCTTCCTGGACGTGGCGCCCGCGATCGGCCGGTACAGCTACATGAACCGGTTCGCCGCCAAGCCGCTCGTCCTGCGCGGCTACCGCACTGCGCTCCGCATACTCGCCGCCGCGAAGGAGAAGGGCGTGTTCGATGCCCCCTCCTCGAAGAGCGCTCTAAACTAGAGCGGAGCTACCGGCGGGCGCCCTGGCGTACGTCGACCGCGCCGTCGCGCAGCGACCGAGCGCTACATCCCCGCGACGATGCGGTACCCGTCCTGGTACTCCACCAGCTCCAGCCGGTTGTCGTCGACCTTGCGGCGCCACTCTTCGCCCTTGCCCCCCGGGATGCGATAGCTCGCGCTGAAGGTGTAGTCGACGTAGATGACGTCATCACCCTTCAGGACGCGCCGGTAGCGGATCTCGTAGCGGATGGCACGAGCGTCCTGGAACTTGCCGGTGAGGTACGAGCGCAGGCCAGCGTAATCGAGGTCGTCCGCCGCATCGATGTTGCCGCCGTCCTCGTAGTACTTGGGCGACGCGAGCTTGAGCAGCTCGCCCACGTTCTTGCTCTCCACCGCGTTGCGATACTTCTCGCAGAACGAGATGATCTTGCGGTTGTCGTCGTTGTCCTCCACGTCTGTGTTCGGGATGTAGTGGGTCGCGCACCCGGCGAGGACGGCCGAAGCAACGACGAGGAGCGAAGCGACAGCTTTTGTTTGGCGGCAGAACATACGCGGGCAGGACAACGCTCGGGGGAAGCAGCTGATTCCAGCTGGGAACCTTGCCAGATCGAGGCGCGGATCGGCAAGCGAAGCGATCACGACCACCAAGGATGACGGGGACGGGCGCGCCGCTACGCGTGCTCCTTGAGCCAGCGGAGGAGGGCGAGATGGCCAACCGGCCCCTCGTGGTCGACAGGGAGGTCCGGATCGACCTTGCGCAGGCGCTCTTCGTCGCCGGGATCCGCCTGCAGGAGGAGCGCGACGGCGCCGCTGGCGAGCGCGCGGTGCTGGGCGCCTGTGAGGCCGAGCAGCTCGCGCGCGACCGGCCCCGCGTCGTCGGCCGCGAGGACGACCATGCGGTCGGCGTCGGAGGACGCGACGAGATCGGCCGCGGCGCGGAGCGCCTCCAGCGCGCCGCCGAGCCCGGCGCCGACCGCGAAGCTCGGCCCGGTGAGCTGGTACGCGATGGCGCACTCGCCCGCGATCGCGTTCGGCGACGTCGCAGGGAAGAGGCGAGGCTCGACGAAGCGGGCTCCGCGGGCGCGCCGGCGGGCGTCGTACACCTCGTTGGTGTCGATCGTGGCGAGCGCGTGGCCCGCGACGATGCCGGCCCCCCGCAAGCGATCGGCGCCGACGATGGCGGCGAGGGCTGCCACCGCGGTCAGCCCGAGCCGGCAGAGCGCGTCGAGGCGCGCGAGGCGGTCGCGCGCGATGCCGGTCGCCTCGGCGAGGCGCCCGAGATCGGAGCCCGTCACGTGCGCGTGCGCGCGGAGAACCACGGCGCGCGGGCGCCGCGGGCGGCGCCCGCTGGCGGAGGACGTGAGCAAGAGGGCGGCGTTGGCGCCGCCGAACGCTGCCGAGAGCTTGAGCGCCGAAGAGAGCGGGCGGGGCTCGGCGCGCTCGAGCAGGTGAGCCGGTGCGTCGGGGTCGAGCTCGCCTTCGGAGGCCGCCGGTGGAGCGATGGATGCCTGGAGGGCGGCTGCTGCGGCGAGCGCCTCGAGCACGCCCGCGGCCCCGAGCGTGTGCCCTATCTGAGCCTTGAACGGGTGGACCACCGGCGGAGGCGCATCCGCGCCCGGCAGCGCGTCCGAGCCCTCCACGGCGCCGCGCGGCGAGAGCAGCGCGGCGATCGCGCGCCACTCCATCGCGTCGTTGTAAGGCGTCGCCGTGGCGTGGGCGCTGATCAGACCGACGCGCGAGGCAGGCCACCCGGCGTCGGCGAGCGCCGCGGCGCCGGCGCGCGCGAGCCCCGAGCCGGTTCGATCCGGGGCGGTGATGTGCACCGCGTCCGTGGAGGCGCCGAAGCCGGCGACGCGGACGATCACCGGGGCGCCGCGGAGACGGTCCTCGCGGACGAGGGCGACGACGGCGGCGCCCTCGCCGAGCGCCATGCCGTCACGGCCGACCCGAAACGGGCGCGACCTGGACGCCGTGGTCGCGCGGAGCGCCTCGAAGCCGGCGGCGACGAAGATGCTGAGGGCGTCGTAGCCACCGGCGAGCACGAGATCGCAAGCGTCGCGATCGAGCCAGCGGAGACCGAGGCCGATCGCCAGGGTGCTCGCCGCGCACGCCGCGAGCAGGTGCGTGCGCAGCGGGGTCCGCTCGAGCCCGAACGCTGCGAGCGCGTCGTTGAACGGCGCGAAATACGTCGCGCGCGAGGCCAGCACGGCGAGCGATCCGGCGTCGGCGCCCTCGGCGCGGGCGGCGAAGAACCGCTCCGCGGTGAGCATGCCGCCGCTGGAGGTGCCGAGGGCGATGCCGATGCGCTCGCCACGAAAGCCCGGACGCACGCCCTCCAGCGCCGCGAGCGTCTGTGAGAGCGCCGCCTTCAGCAGGTCCGTGGCGCGATCGGCGCCTGGAGCGACGCCGAGCTCCGCCGGCGCGCGCGCGGCGAAGGGCCGCAGCAGGCCGGCGCGAGCCAGCTCCGCGTCGCGCGCGATCGCGACAGGCGCAGGCTCACCAGCCCGAGGGACGCGGTAGGCGAGAGGGCCGAGGCCGAGCGCCGAGACAGCGCCCGAGGCGATGACGCAGGCGTCGCTCATGAGCCGCCCCCCGGCCGGAGCGCGTCGGGATCGACGAACGCGCGCGGATCCGGCGCGCGATCCCGCTCCTCGGCCTCGCAGATCACCGTGATGAGCAGCCCGGTCGAGGCCTGCGCGTAACGGACGTTGCCGCAGCCCATGCCCTCGGCGATCACGACCTCCTCGTCGAGCCGGCGCCGGCGGGTGCCCTCCGCCGTCGACCACGTGGTGCGGCGCGCGCCGATCACGCCTCGGTCGTTGACCCGCAGATCGATCACGGCGTCGCCGTCGCGCAGGACGAAGGAATCCGTGCTCTCGGCGCGCGAGTACCAGAGCAGCGTCCCCGCTGCCGGGTGGAGCATCCACCAGCGCAGGAAATCTACCGGCAGACCGCGGAGTGCAGTCCGTGGCGTCGAGGCGTCGCCGCGCCTCAGCAGATCGAGCGCGGGAACGGCGAAACGGAAGCGATCGCCGCGCGCCCACAGGTCGAGCGCGGTGGTGCCGCCCGGGCCGAGGAGGATCATCCGCAGCGCGCCCTCGGGCTCGAGAATGTCGCTCCCCGCCGCGCGTGCTCGCCCTTCGATCGTCGGCGGGGCGACCGCGATCGCGCCGCGCGCCTCGAGCAGGTGGCCTGTGCGCGGCTCCCGCAATGCCAGGCGGACGCGGAGCGTGCGCGGGCCAGCCCCCTCGACCTCGCGGCGGAGACCTGCGAGGCGCTCGCGCCCCTCTCGCCACGCGGAGGGGTCGAGCCGCGCGGCGGACGTGCCCGCCGGTGGGCCAGGCAGGAGGCGCGCTAGCTCGGCGTCGAGCGCGCCGCCGCGCCGCGGCGCGCTCGCGGCGCAGGCAGGGAGGCTCGCGAGCAAGAGCAGGAGGCGCCCGGCGCTGACGAGGTGCCGCGCACGACGGCGGGGAGCGGGCAGCGATGTCGTCACGCGTCGCCGGGAGCGACCAGCAGGATGGCGTATCCCCGGTCGGGTGCGCCGCCCACGACGAGCACGCTCGCGAGGTCGCGGCAGGCGAGCGCCGCGACCGCCGCAGCAGCGGCGAACCCGCCGGCGCCCTCGTGATCGCCTGAGCGCGACGCGAGCGTGGAGCGCCGCACCTCGGCCCACGGTGAGCCATGCAGGCAGGCGACGAGGCGCTCCTCCTCCCGTCCGACGAACACGGCGGCTGGCGACGGGACGGTGGCCTGCGCTCGCAGGGCGACCTCTCCCGAAGCGCCGAGGCGCGTCGGCGCTGGCGCTCCCGCGAGCATCCCCACGCCGTCACCCCGCCAGGAGTTCCACCAGGACACCATCGCCACCGGGCGCGCCCCTCGCTCACGCACACGCGCGGCGCTCTCGAAGAGCAGCACGGCAGCGCCCTCGCTGCGGACCCCGCTGCTGACGACCTGCGAGCAGATCGGACCGAGGCACCGCTCGATCATCGGGCTCGTCTCTTCGACGCTGCCCGCGGCGAGCGCCTCCCCCTCCCCGGCCGTGATGAGCTCGATGGCCGTGACCATGGCCGCTTCCGCGGTCGCTCCGAGATCGGCCATCGCGAACACCGGGCCACGGAGGCCCAGGTAGATGGAGGCATGCCCGACCGGCGATGAGGGGACCAGGTTCGGAAAATCGGCGGGGCTCGCGTACTTCGCGCCCTTGTCGTAAATGCGCCGCATGTAGGCGGTCGAGGCGTCGACGCTGCCAAAGGACGCGCCGACGATGGCGCCAGGCAGGGTGCGGCTCGGCGCGACGTCGGCCGCCGGATCGCCCGCGCCGGCCTCGGCCTGGACCGCGCCACCGAGCCCGGCCTCCGAGAGGGCCGTGAGGATCGCGGCCGTCGTCAGCCGGCCAGCTCGGTCGAGCCGCCTCGCCCGCGCGAGATCGAGGTGCGCGGCCGTGTTGAAGGGGATGGCTCCTTCCGCTGGCGGAGGGCCAGGCTCCAGATATGCGGCGCCGCCGCGGGACGCGAGGACGCCGAGCGGGCCGATCGTCGCGGCCGCCGTCACGACGACCGAGCGCCGCCGGGGCGCGCTGCCGGCGTCGAGCGGCGGAGGAAAACGGTCTGGCTGCGCGAGCACGAGCACGCTGTCCGTGCCGCCGAAGCCGAAGGAGTTCGACATCGCCGACCGGATCGGCGCCTCGCGCGCCTCCTTCAGGTGCACGAGCTGGCACTCCGGATCGACCTCTTCGAGGCCGCCGGTCGGGGGCATCACGCCGCGCGCGATGGCGAGGGCGGTGATCGCGGCCTCGACCGCGCCCGCTGCGCCGAGCGTGTGCCCGATCTGCCCCTTCGATGAGGAGACGGCGATGCGGTTCACCTCGGGGCCGAGGCAGGCGCGCAGGGCGGCGCTCTCCATGACGTCGTTCAGCGGCGTCGCGGTGCCGTGCGCGTTGACGTAATCGAGATCCGAGGGCGTGAGCGCCGCGCACCGGAGAGCGTCGCGCATGACGCGCGCGGCGGTGCGCCCCTCGCGTTCGGGGTTGGTGATGTGATGCGCCTCCGCGCCGGTCGCCCATCCGCGGAGCTCGACGATCGGCTCCGCCCCGCGCGCGCGCGCGGCGTCCTCGGACTCGAGGAGCAGGAACGCCGCCGCTTCGCCGAGGTTCAGACCGGCGCGCCGCCGATCGAACGGGCGGCACGGCTCCGGATCGACGGCCGCGAGCGCGCCGAAGCCGGTGTACGTCAGCCGGCACAGGCCGTCGGCGCCCCCCGCGAGCACGCGGGTGGAGAGGCCGGCGCGGAGCCAGGCCGCGCCCAGCAACACGGCGTTCGCGCCGCTCGAGCAGGCGCTGCAGACGCTCCTCACCCGACGGAACGGACCGACGGCGGCGCGGACGTGGTCGGCCGTCGATGAGAGGGGATGCGAGAGCATCCGCTTCAGGGGGGCGATCGCGCTGGGGTCGTGCGACAGCCAGGCGAGCAAGTCCTCCGTCTCGAACATCCCGGCGGTCGTCCCGCCGACCACCAGGTCGACTGGAACGGCCCTCGGGTCGATGCCCGCGTGTCCGAGCGCCTCGCGGGCCGAGAGCACGGCCATCGCGTCGGTTCGAGACCACCCTTCCGCCTCGCCGGGCGGCGCGACCTCCTCGGGGGAGAGGTCGCGGACCTCCGCGGCGATGCGCCCGCGCGTCCCGGGGATCTCGAACAAGGAGAGCGGCGCGAAGGCCCGTTCTCCTGCGATGAGCCGGTCCATCGTCTCGCTCGCCCCGCGCGCGAGGGGCGAGACGACCCCGATGCCCGTCACCCAGATGCGCACGCCCGAACGGCTCTCTGCGGCGCGTTCACGCCGCCGCGGTCGACTTGACGATGTGGGCCACGAGCGCGTCCACCGATGCGAAGATCGGCCTCGCTTCGTCGCCCTCCGGGATGCGGACGCCGAAGCGCTCCTCCACGCTCATGGCGAGCTGGAGCGCGTCCAGCGAATCGAGGCCCAGTCCCGCGCCGAACAGCGGCGCGGCGTCGTCGATGTCGGCCGGCGTCTTCCCCTCGAGGTTCAGCTCCTCGACCATGAGTTCTTTTAACTTCTGCCGCACGTCCTGCGCGTTCATGAGCACGTCCCTGCGGGGTAGCACAATTCCGCGCCTTTCCACCAGGGGGCAGCGCTTTTTCTGACGGTTTGGTAAAGAGCGCCCATGGCCCTCGTCGACTACGCCACCTCTGCAGGCGTCGCGCTGCTTACGCTCAATGATCCGCCCGTCAACGGCTACACCCACGAGATGATGAAGGACCTCGACGCGGCCATCCTCGAGGCCCGCTTCGACAACGATGTCCATGTCATCGTCATCACCGGGCACGGCGAAAAGTTCTTCTGCGCAGGAGCGAACATCAACATGCTCCGCGAGTCGGACCCGACGTTCAAATACTACTTCTGTCTCCACGCGAACGAGACGTTGAGCCGCCTCGAGCACACGCCGAAGCTCTGCATCGCCGCGCTGAATGGCCACACGGTAGGCGGTGGTCTCGAGATCGCGATGGCCTGTGACCTCCGCATCGCCCGCAAAGGCGCCGGCAAGGTCGGCCTCCCCGAGGTCACGCTGGGCGTCCTGCCAGGCACCGGAGGCACCCAGCGCCTGGCCAGGCTCATCGGCAAATCGCGGGCGATCCAGCTGATGTGCGAGGGGCAGACGTTCGATTTCGAGACAGCGCTCGCGGTTGGCCTGATCAATGACGTCTGGGAGACGGCCTCCCATGACGAGTTCATGGACCGGATCCTCGCGTACAGCCACACGTTCACGCTGCCGGACCGCGCGGCGCTGGCGGTCGGGCGCATCAAGCGCGCCGTTCAGACGGGCTTCGAGGTAGGGCTCGAACAGGGGCTCGCCCTCGAGCGAGAGCTCCAGGCCGAGCTGTTCACGTCGGAGGACGCCCGCGAGGGGCTCGCCGCGTACATGGAGAAGCGGAAGCCGGTGTTCCAAGGCAAATGAGCGCAAACTGAGCGCAAACTGAGCGCAAACTGAGCGCACGCCGCACGTCGAGCAATGCGCTGCCTCGCCGTTCTTCTCCGTCGGCAGCCGGACCAGGTTGATGCCGCCTCGAATGTAATAAAAATTACTTTTTGATGGTAACGTCGGAGGGTTGGACGATTTTCAAATCAGAGGGGGCTGCTGCACGTAAGTTCAGGCATGCAACAGCTTGTTGAGCATGGGCCCCTTCTGGAGCGGCCCAGCTTCGAGACCGTGTACACTGTCGGGCTGTCATTCCTCCGACAAGCGCTCCGCTGGCTCGGGGTGGCAGAGCGCGACGTCGACGACGTCCTGCAAGACGTCATGATCGCTGCGTATCACGCGCTGGATCGCTTCGATCCGAGGCGCTGCTCAGACGAGGCGCGCACCAGACATCCCCCCTGCGGCCACGCCCCAAGCCTGGAACGCGGGGCGCCACAAACGGCGAGCCCGCTCGGCGAGCCCCTCAGGCGCTGGCTGTTCGGCATCGCCTGGCGACAGGTCGGCCACTATCGCGAGCGCGCCCACCGCCGCCGAGAGATCGCGGTCGGCGCCGGGGCGAGCTGGCCGTTCGAGCTCGCCGACCCCGGCTTGACCTCGGAACAGCTGCTCGCACGCGAGCAAAGCGGCCAGCTCGTCGGCAGGCTGCTCGGCGGGATCGACACCGAGCGACGCGTGGTCTTGATCATGCACGATCTGCTCGATGTGACGACCGCCGACATCGCGCGCGACCTGGACGTGAAGGAGAACACGGTGCGCAACCGCCTCCGGCTGGCCCGCGAAGACTTCCGCGTGGCGGTGAAGCGCATGAACGCCGAGGACCGGCGCGCACTCCACGATCCGTTGAGCCTCCAGGTCGCCGAGCGCTCCCGCGGGGCGGACGAAGAGTCGCTCATGAGCACCGCCAGGCTCATCCCCGAGGTGCCGGACGCTACCCGGCGCAGGATCTGGCTCGCGGTCACGCGCGCGATCGCCGAGGCGCACGCGGCGGGCCCGAACCCCAAGGCTTGCGCCGCGCCAGCTCCGTAGGCGACCGCCGCACGCACCGAAGGGAGGCCGGCGCAACCGAGGCCACGGGGTCGGCCGCGCTCAGCGCTCCAGCATCCTGCCGTAGTGCTCGGCGAGCGCCGTCCCTCCCAGGCGGGAGAAGAAGGAAGAATAGCATATCCAGATCGCCAGCCCGTTCATGTCGTCGAAGATCGGCGGGAGATACGGGGGCGGGCGGATGATCCCGTCGGTCACGTGCGCATGGAGGACAGGGACGTCCTCGTGCGCGACCTTCCCCACGAACAAGAAGGGAATCAGCATCGCCCGATCGTGCTGAATGGCCGCGCGCATGAAGGCGTAGTTGAGCACGATCCCCTTGCAGTAGCAGGCGTCCTTCGTGAACGGCGCCCCGCCCGCGAGCACGCCGCCGCGGAAGACGCGCCTGGCATTCTGGAAGCACTCGTCTTCTTCGTAACCTTCGGTGCGGTACCACTCGAACACGTCGAGGAACGACGCCCCGTCCTCCGCCTTGTCCACCGCGAGGATGCGGTCGTTCAGCTTCTTCGCGCGACGCGGAGTGCTCCTGAAGGTGAGGATCTCCACCAGAACGGCGAGCCCTTCCTGAACCGCCGTGGTGCGCGGAGGCCCCTTCGCGAGCCAGCGCGCCACCGGCTGAGCTTGCCCGTTCAAGCTGGTCGCCACGTGCACCCACCCCTCGTGCGCCTCGAGGATGTCGACATCGCTCTTGGCGAACATCGCGCCGCTCCGGATCTTCACGTAGTCGCTGCCGGCGGCGGCGTCCGCGAGGAGCGAGTCGTCCACCTGCACGCGGATCGACGCGCCGCCGAAGAAGCGGTCGAAGCGGGCGTTCAGATCGAGCGCCGCCATCTCCGCCGTGATCTCCCGCTGCTGCGACGGGCCGAGGCGCTCACCGCCGATCGCCGTCAGGAGGTCGTAGAGCACGAACCCCATGTCCCGCACGCTCGTCTTTCCGTCTGGCAGCTTGTCCTTCGGGGATCCGTAGAGCTCGCGGGACAGCGCGTAGAACGCCTTCGTTCCCCGTCCGATGAGCATGCGCACGACCTTCCGGTACTCGTCCGCCGTCGCGCGGAGGATCTGGCCGAGCCGATCGCGCTTGCCGAGCTCCCGCTCGGCGTCGCGCAGGATCTCCTCGAGCTCGCGCTGCTTGGCCTCCGGGTCGAACCCCAGATCGTCCGAGTAGGCGACCTGCGGCAGCTCGCGCTGCTTCGAGCGGACAAATTGCTCTTCGACGTCCGCCTCCCAGCGGAGCGCCTGGAGGATGCGGATCGGCCGCTGCGCATCGAGCACGCGCTGAGCCAGCGTCGCGAGGATCTCCTTGTAGGAACGCCACGGCCCCGCGACCGGCGGGAGCGGCGCGTGCGGGATCGGTCCGTCGTTCAAGCTCAGGGACTCGAGCGGCGCCGACGGCGCTTCACCGCTCTCCGCGCCGCCTTCCCCAGGGCCGCCCTGGCCGCCGGTCTCGGCCGCTCCCGCGCCGTCCTCCGCCGCGCCAGCGCTGCCGCTGCTCGGCTCGTCCGCTGGCTCGCTCACCTTGAGCTCGCGCTGCGCCTCCACGTCCGCCGCGTGCGCCCCTCTCCTCTCCCGGGCCTCAGAGCTCTGCGCCATTACTATCGATTGCTAACACTGGCTCACCTGTCCGAGCAAACCTCCACGGGCCAGGACCAGCGCCGCGGGGAGCGCCGGCTTCGCCGGATCCTTGTCGGCATCGCGGCCTCGGGGTACGAGCCCTGCCCGTATGAGCGATCCCGAGCACAAGAATGACGCCGAGACGACCGCCGAGGAGGAATCGACCGCCCTCTCGGACGCCGCGCTCCTCGAGCGCACAGCGGAGGGGGCCAGGCGGCTCCGCTCGGCGATCGCGGCGGCGGTGGTAGGGCAGGACGATGTCGTCGAGGCCATGCTGATCACGCTCGCCGCGCGCGGGCATGCGCTGCTCGTCGGCGTCCCGGGGCTCGCCAAGACGCTGCTCGTGTCGTCGCTCGCGAGGGCGCTCGATCTCAGCTTTGGGCGCGTCCAGTTCACGCCTGACCTGCTGCCCGCCGACATCACGGGGACCGACGTGCTGCACGAGCAGCACGGGTCGCGGAGCCTGCGCTTCCAGCCCGGCCCCATCTTCCACAACCTCGTCCTCGCGGACGAGGTGAACAGGACGCCGCCGAAGACGCAGGCCGCCCTGCTCGAGGCGATGCAGGAGCGCAAGGTGACCGTCGGGACCACCACGCACGCCCTCCCCGACCCGTTCCAGGTGTTCGCGACGCGAAACCCGATCGAGCAGGAAGGGACCTACCCGCTGCCGGAGGCGCAGCTCGACCGCTTCTTGCTGGAGATTCACGTCACCTACCCGAGCGAGGCCGAGGAGCGCGAGGTGGCGCGACGGACGACCTCGGGGAAGCCGCCGGCGATCGCGGCGGTGCTCAAGGCGAGAGAGGTGCTGGCGATCGGGCGCCTCGTCCCGAGGATCCCGGTGACCGACGAGGCCGTGGACCTCGCGGTGCGCCTCGCCAGGGCGACGCGGCCGGGGGCGGAGCGCGCTGCGCAGGAGGTCCGGGACTACGTGCGCTACGGCGCGGGGCCGCGCGGGAGCCAGGCGCTGGTGATCGCGGCCAAGGCGCGCGCTGCGCTCCGCGGCGAAGCAGCCGCAGACGTGGACGACGTGAGGGCGCTGCTGATCCCGGCGCTGCGGCATCGGATCGTGCTGTCGTACCGCGCCGAGGCGGACGGCGTCCGCGACGTCGACGTGCTGAGCGCCGTGGAGAGATCGGTGCGCTGAACGGCGCCGCGGCGCGGACGCCCATCACCGGGCGCGAGGCGCCTGTTGCTGCGCTTCCTTCACCGGCGTGACCGCCTTCATGGCCTTCAGATCCAACGCGAAGCGCAGCGTCCCCGGCCCGCGCCCGTCCCAGCTCACCGCGACGACGCCGCTCTTCTTCAGGCTCAGGCCGGCCCAGCCGCCATCGCCGAGCAGCGACGTCACCAGCGCCGACAACGAAGGCTCGTGCCCCACCAGCGCCAGCGGCTGAGCCCCCTGGTGCTGCGAGAGCCGGCGAAGGATCTCGGCCGTGTCGCGCGACGGAGAGAGCTCGGCGACCACCGACACCTCGTCGGTCAGCCCGGCGGCCTCGGCGATGATCTCCGCGGTCTGCACCGCGCGCACGAGGGGGCTCGTCCAGATCACCCCAGGACAGCGGTCCTTCTGCTTCGCGAGCCATTTGGCGACGCGCCGGGTCAGCTTGCGCCCCTTGCCCGTCAACCAGCGACCTGCGTCGCCGAGGTCCGGCGCGTCATCCACGGCATGGCCATGGCGGATGATCAGGATCTCCATGACCTGACCTTAGCCCGGACGAGCGCCAGCCGGGGAGCGCCGCGCGCGCGAAAGAGGCGGCGGCGTCACCTCGACGCCCATCAGAACTCGCACTGATGGGTCGCATCGTTGCAGTGCGAGCCCGGCGCCACGAAGGGACAGATGCTCCCGCGGAAGTTCTCGCACGGGAAACCGCACGTGAATGAAGTGTGCGTGTAGCAGCTCTGCCCCTCGTCGCAATCGGCATCGGAGGCGCATCGGCAGTTGAAATCGTCAGGGAACCCGTTCCCGTTTTCATCAAGGCCGTTGCAGCACTCGGTCACGTAGACGTCGCTCGCGCTGCAGTCCTCGTCCGCGCAGTCCAGCGCGCCGTCGCAGTCGTTGTCGATCCCGTCGGTGCACGCGGCGGTCCCGAACTCGGGGCCAGGCGCGGCGCCCTTCGCGCAGCTCCGGCATGAGCCGAAGGTGGCGCAGCCGGGATCAGCGCAGTCGACGTAGTGATCGCCGTCGTTGTCGAGGTCGTCGTCACAGATCTCGCGCGGGTTCGGGACGATCTCGACGTTGAGCACGAAGGGGCCCTCGTTCGGTCCGCTCGCGGGATCGATCGTGAAGCCGTCGAGGAAGACGAAATAGGTGCCGGGGTACAGGATGCCGAAATCGAGCAGCGAGGCCCGCGACCCGCCGCTGTCGTCGTCGCAGCCGATCTCCCGGCCGGAATTGCAGACGCCCGTGCGGACGTAGAGCGCCGTGTCGAAGGCCGACCCGCGCGAGTCGACGCGCACGCGCGACGGCGCGGTGAGCACGAAGAAGAAGACCGCCTCGCCGGCGTCGCCGCCGCACTCACCCCGGGTCTCGCTCACGTGCCCGGTGGTGTCCCCCGTGTACGTGCCAGTCCCGGGGATGCGCTTCGGCGACAGGCAGTTGGCCTGCTCGAGCACGCACACGGAGCTGCTCGCGCAGTCCGGGTCCTGGCAGTCGACCAGGGCGTCGCCGTCGTCGTCGACGTCGTTGTTGCAGCGCTCCGGCGTCGGCTCGCAGTTCGGCGCGAAGGCGCAGGCGCTGTCCGCGCAGTCGACGCGCTCATCGCAGTTGTTGTCGGCGCCGTCGTCGCAGATCTCCGGCACGCAGCGCTCGCAGGCCGGCGCGGAGGTGCACTGCGGATCCGCGCAGTCGACGCGCCCGTCGCAGTCGTTGTCAGCGCCGTCCTCGCACCGCTCCGGCGAGCCGGGCGGCTCGCACGCGCAAGGGAAGATGCCGCGGCAGTCCGGATCGCCGCAGTCGACCAGGAGATCGCAGTCGTCATCCTCGCGGTTGTCGCAGCGCTCGCGCTGGGAGCTGCAGGCGCAGAGCGGCTCGGAGCCGCAGTCGGCGTCGTCGCAGTCGAAGGCGAGATCGCAGTCGTCATCGGCGCCGTTGCCGCACTTCCCGGCCTCCGAGGTGGAGCAGCCGCAGACCGGCGTTCCCGAGCAGTCGGCGTCGAAGCAGTCGACGATCGTGTCGCAGTCGTCGTCGGCGCCGTTCTGACAGCGCTCGCCGGCAGGGCTCGGGGTACAGCCGCAGATCTCCCCCGCTGCGCAGGCGGGATCGAAGCAGTCGCTGACGCCGTTGCAGTCGTTGTCCGCGGCGTCCGTGCAGATCTCCGGCGCGCCCGGGAAGACGGACGGGTTGAGGTCGTTGCAGTCGCTCCCGCCGCAGAACGTCGGGCCGACGCCGTCCCGATCGTCGTCGCGGGGACGATGGTCGCAGCGCCCGTCTGCGCAGTCGTCGCTCGTGCAGTCGTCGCCATCGTCACAGTCCGTGGGGCCGCCACACGCGTCGAAGCCTCCGACGCCCTCGCCTCCGTTCGATGAGGTCGACATGCTGCCGCTCGTCGCGCCACCAAAGCCGCCCCCTCCAGCGCTGGCGTTCGAGAGGTCGGGGAGGCTCGTCCGGCCGCACGCTCCCGCCAGGACGCCGAGCACCGCCCATGCGCCGAGCGCCATGAGGCACCGTCGAATCCGGGAAGGCCGCGGAAGCGCCCCCTCGACCCACGCTGAAGAGCCCGGCTTCATCTCTCACCCTCTCGCACCGGCCGCACGGTGCCCGCGCTTCGGTCCACTTTACAACCCCGAGTTTCCAGGAAAGCAAGTTTTGATCCGCTGGCTCTGGCCGGTCGGTGAGGCGTTGATCTGGAGCGCGCTTCCTCGCTCTGCACGGCCAGCCCGAGCAGCTGCCAGGGCTGCTCACGAGCCGGCCTGCACGCCGAGCCGGCCAGCTCGCGCCATGGGATCAGTTGCGGGTCGGAGCATCCGCGTGTAACGAGGGCCGGTGGGAGCGGAGCTCCAGATCGAGTACGAGCGGCCGCCTCCTGGCCTCCAGCGCGGGCGTTACCCTGCGCCACAATGGGTCATCCTGGGGATCGGCGCCGCGGTGGTGCTCATCGCAACCGCCGTCCTGATCTGGCGAGCGCGGCGCGCCTTCAGCGCACGCGGGAGAGGCGGACCGCGCTCCTCGAGACGAGGGTGACGGGAACGGGAAACCAGGCGATCACTTCAGAGGGAGGAGGAATGATCAACCGCAGTGCGATCGCAGGTTGACACCGAGCGGACCGGACCGGTAGGCACCATAGAGGGATGCGCACCCGGTCGGCCGATGTAGAGAGCCGACCGAGCGCGCGACGAGCCTGCAACAGCCGGGGCCCAGAGACGCGGCCCCAGTGAGGCCCTTTGGGTCCTGAAGAACACCGCGCAACCGCGGCCCGTGGATACATGGCACCGATCGAACGTGGCGTTGAGCTTGTGCATCGCGTGATCGCGCAACTGAAGAAGCGCCCTTCCAGCCATACCGCCGTGGGAGCGAGCCAGGCCGCTCTCGATGCGCTCGAGTCGAGGCTGATGGTCGAGCTGCCGCCCACGCTGCGGGCGTTCCTCGAGTTCGATTTCACGCTCGATAGTCTGGGCCCGCGGTTCAAGGGGCGGCATCGCTTCGGCCAGGACCCGTCGGCGCCTCGACCGAAGCTCACCTCGGTCCGCAAGCTGGCCGAGGCGAAGACCGACCTCGGCTGGACCGAATCGCGACTCCGGGCCAAGGTCGTGAGGCTGCCCAACCTCCCCGGTCAGCCATGGAACGCGCTCTACCTCGGGGAGGCCAGGCGGGACGGCGAGCTCGTCATCCTCGGCCTCGACAACGAGGACACGAACGTCCGGGTCTTCCCGCGCTACACCGCGTTCGACCTGTACCTTGCCGAGCAGTGCGGCCTCATCAAGCTGCGCGAAGCGCAGCGGCTCGAGGACCTCGAGTCGCACGTGGCGCTCAACCCCGAGCTCGGGACCGCCGAAGAGGACGACGAGGGCGACACGGAGTATTGATCGCGCGGCCGCGACGCCCTCACCCTGGCGCCGCTCGGCCGTGAACGACGTCCGTGACGAACGCGATGGCTGCCGGTGCAGGAGCGCTCCACTTCCGGTTCCGGGTGGACGACGGCGACCCTCGTGACCGGCTCGACAAGCTCGTCGTCCACCTGCTCGACCGCGCCGGCCATGCGGCCTCTCGCGCGGCGGTGCAGCGGTGGATCGCCGCCGGTCGGGTCCTCGTCGACGGGGAGCCCGCGCGCGCGTCGGTGGCGGTGCGCGCAAGCGCGCTGGTCGAGGTCCGCCCCGAAGAGCCGTCGCCCTCGCCCACCGCGGCCGAGCCCGACGTGGCCATCCCGGTGGTGTACGAGGATGAGCACCTGCTCGTCATCGACAAACCTGCCGGGCTCGTCGTGCATCCGGCCCGCGGCCACGCGTCCGGCACGCTGGTCAACGGGCTGCTCGCCCTGCCCGGGTTCGCCCTGGCGCCTGCCGATCCGCGCGATCCCATGGGCCATGTCCGCCCGGGGATCGTGCACAGGCTCGACCGAGGGACGAGCGGCCTGCTCGTCGTGGCGAAGGACGAGCCCACCCGCGAGGCGCTGAAAGATCGGTTCGCCAGGCACGCGATCGAGCGCGAGTACGCCGCGATCGTCGCCGGCGAGGCGCGAGACGCCACCTACGACACGCTCCACGGCCGGCACCCGACCGACAGGCTCCGGTTCACGTCGTGGATCCGCGGCGGCGCCGGCGCACCCGGCTCCGGAGCCGGCGCGCCCGGTTCACGCGTTGCCACGCCGCGCCGCGCCGTGACGCACGTCCGCGTGCTCGAGAGGCTCGGCGACGCGGCGACCGTCGTCGCGTGCTCGCTGGAGACGGGCCGCACCCACCAGATCCGGGTGCACCTCGCCGAACGCGGCAGGACCCCCGTCCTCGGAGACCCCCTCTACGGCAAGCCGCCGAAGAAGCCGGCCGTGCGGGCGATCGCGGAGGAGCTGGGCCGGCAAGCCCTCCACGCGCGCGTGCTCGGGTTCATCCACCCCGCCACGCAAAAGCCCGTCCGCTGGGAGAGCGCGCTGCCAGCGGACATGCGCAAGGCGCTCGACCAGCTGCGGGCGCTCGCTACCAGATCTTCGATTTGATGTGGCCCTTGGACTTGATGAGGATGTCGACGAGGGCGCGGTCGTAGAAGTTCTTCTGGTAGAGGTCCGGCGAGACGCGGCTCTTGTAGAGGGCGCGCCCTTCCTCGATCTCTTCGGACAAGACCGTGAAGAGGTCATCCTGCTGGATGCCCTGCACGATCTTCTCCTCGTTGTAGAGCGAGAGATCGCTCGCGATGGCGCGCGCGAGGCGGCGCGCCGCCTCTTCCGTTTCAATCAAGGGCATCCGTCTCTCCTCCAGGTTCGCCAGCCGGGGGCACGCGCTCCCGAGCCGACGGGGGCCTAGGATGCAGCAGCCCAGGCGGCGCTGTCAAAGTAGCTCGTCGTCCGACGACCCGCCCCCCCACCCGCGCGGCGGCGCGAGGGGCGCGGCGCGCATGTGGGTGGTCGCGCGGGGCGCGCCGGCGGCAGGCCGATCCGCTTCCTGGCGCGCCGCGGCGAGGGCGGCGAGCCCCGAGAGGAGCGGGAACGCGACCAGCGCGTACCGCCCGGCACCGAAGAACACGGCGTGCGTCGCCGCGGTCGCAGCGAGGACGGCGAGCGCGGCGCCTACGAGCACCGGCGCCCGGAGGAGCGCGCGGCCCTTGAGCAGCGCGAGGCCGAGGAGCGCGAGGTAGCCAACCCATGCATGGACGTGCAGCGCGGCGACGACCCCCAGCGCGAACAGCGCGAGCCGAGCGATGTCGAGCGCGCGCTGCGCGAGCGAGGGACGGCGAGCTGCGCCGGGCGCCTGCGCGGGCCTGCGCGCCGCCCACACGAGCGCGGCGAGGAGGACGACGCGCTCGAAGACGGTCTCGACGGCGCCGAGCGCGACCTTGTCGGCCTCGCTGAACGCCGACGGGTTCGAGGCGTGGAGGTACCACCCGGCCGCGCCGCAGTAGTCGAACGTCGCCGCGAGCTTCCTGGGCACGAGCCCGAGCCATTCGCCCGGGTGCTCCGCGATGTACCGGCGCGCCTCACGGCCGAAGCAGGCGTCCTTGCCGGCTTCGTCGAAGACCTCGCGGCACGCCTCGGGGACCTGGACCGGCGCCCAGGCGCCGGTGGACGCCGGATCCGCTCCGATGAGGAGATTCCATCCGCCGTTCACGCTCACCAGGGCGCACTGGTTCATCCGCAGGCAGTTGCGCGCGGTCCAGGGCGCGCACACGAGGAGCGCCGCGATGACGGCCAGCAGGACGGGCGCCGCGCGCGCGGCAAACGGGGGGAGGAGCCGGGGACCGCCTGCAGGCGGAGAGCCCGAGAGGGCGAGGCCGGCGAACAGGGGCGCGAGCAGGAGCGCCTGCGGGCGGACGAGGGTGGCGGCGCCGATGAGCAGCCCGATGACGGCGAACGGGGCCAGCGCGGGGCGGCGCTCGCGCGCCCTCGCGGACGCCCACGCCGCGCAGGCGACGAGCGAACCGGTGACGCCCTCGGTCATGAGCGCCGGGGTATACGCCACGAGCCCGGGGTGGAGGGCGACGAGCCCACCGGAGAGCGCCGGCACGGCGCGCGAGCGCGGCGCGGCGCGGGCCGCCAGGCGATGGACGGCGAGCGCCGCGAGCGCGCCGAGCACGGCGTTCAGCAGCATCGCGACCGCGGGGTGCGCGCCGAGCAGCGCGTACAGCGCGCCGACCGCGCCCGGGTAGCCCACCGGGTAGTGCGCGGCGTACGTGACGACGCCGTCCGGCCATAGCCACGTGTAGCCGAGCCCCGCCGCGATCCGCTCGGCGATGCGCTGGTAGTACGTCCCGTCGGCGGTAGGCGGGAAGCGCCCGGCCGCCCAGACGACCGTGGCGAGCCGCGCGGCGAGGGCGAGCGCGAAGATCGCGCCCGCGTCGCGCCGACGCGCGACGACCGAGGCGCCGTCGCTCATGATGAGCGCGCGAGCGACAGCGGGAAGCGCGCGAGCAAGCCGGTGGCCCGCAGCGCAGCGACGACCTCGCACGCGGGCAGACCGACGACGTTCGAATAGGAGCCGTCGATGCGCGCGACGGCGAACGCGCCGATGCCCTGAATCGCGTAGGCGCCGGCCTTGTCGAGCCCCTCGCCGGTCGCCGCGTACGACGCCACCTCGCCGTCGTCGAGCTCGCGGAAGCGCACCCGCGTCACGACCGTCTCGGCGTGGAGCGCCTCGGCGAGGCCCGGGGCGGATGCCGTCGCGACGTTGGCCCGATCGCCGCCGGCGATCGCGAACCTCGTCCAGACCTGGTGCTCGCGGCCCGAGAGGGCGCGGAGCATGGCGCGCGCGTCGACCTCGTCCCGCGGCTTGCCGAGGATGGAATCGCCGAGGATGACCGACGTGTCGGCGACGAGGATCGCGCCCGCCCCGGCCGCCTGGCGCAGGCGCCGCGCGGCCGCGAGCTTCGCCAGGGTGACGCGCTCCAGGTAGGCAGCGGCGTCCTCGCCGGAGCGCCCCGCCTCGTCGACCTCGGCTGCCGCGACGCGGAGAGGCAGGCCGAGCGTGGTCAGGATCTCTCGCCGGCGCGGCGAGCCGGAGCCGAGCAGGAGCGGGTGTGAGTCGTCGATCATGGTCGTGCGGACGCCGGCGGCGCCGGCCCCGGCCGGGCGTGGTCCTAGCACGGCGCCAGCGCGACCGCGGAGCACGACGCAATCCGACGCAATCCGACGCAAACCCGAGCCTCGGACGCCAGCGGATCGCGACGCGTCGATTGCTCTTTTGACTCTCCCCCCGGCAGTAGTAGAGGGTCGGGCGCGATGCGCGCCAACCGGAGGGAGCCTGCACGATCGAGCCTCCCGCTGCTGGTGGCGTCCGGGGTCTTCATGGCGACCCTCCTTCCGGCGCCGGTGCGCGCGGACGAGTGCGCGCCGGCCAGCGGGCTGTCGGGCTGTATCGATGCCGACAACCTCTGGCCGCACGCAGGCGGCGGCCCTTTCTTCGCCGTGGGGAGCACAGGGACGGCTCCGAGCGCGAAGGCCTCGTTCGGCCTCGTGGCGAGCTACCTGTCGCGGCCAGTGGGCCTGCGCACCGCCTCGCCCGACCCCGAGGGGACGGTCATCCATGCGCTGGACAACATGGTCGACGCGACCTTCCTGGCGTCGTTCGGGCTCACCGATCGCCTGGAGGTCACGGTCGCCGCTCCCGTCACCCTGTACCAGGACGGGGCAGGCTTCTCCGACGTCCTCGGCACCGACACGGAGCTCCAGCGCAGCGTGATGCGCGACGCTCGCCTGGGCGCCGCGTTCGCGATCTTGCCGCCGGCCCAGCGTGGTCCGCTCGATGGCTTCTCGCTGGCAGCGCGCCTCGATCTGGGCGTGCCGACCGGCGACGGGTCGGTGTTCGCCAGCGCCGGGACCGTGACGCTCGCGCCGAGCGTCGCCGCAGCGTACCGGCTCGGCAAGCTCCTGCTCGCGACCGAGGTAGGGGCCCGGCTCCGTGGCTCGAGCACGCTGATCGATACCGAGGTCGGCCCACAGCTCCTCGGCGCCCTCGGCGCCTCGGTCGACGTGCTCCCGGACCGCTGGCTCACGGCGTCCGCGGAGGCGTTCGCCCTCTACACGCTCGCCGAGCAGCCCGCCGGAGCCCCGGCGCTGGTGCCGGCGGAGTGGATCCTCTCGGCCACGAGCGCCCCGCTGCTCGCAGGCGACGTCTCGCTGTCCGCGGGCGGCGGCGGCGCCATCCCGTTCGCCTCCGGCGGCGCGCTCACCGCGCCGCGCGTCCGGTTCAACCTGGGGCTCCGCTATGCGCCGACGGGGCGCGATGCAGACGCCGACGGCGTCCTCGATCGCGACGACGAGTGCCCGCCCGTCGCGGAGGATCGCGACGGCTTCCGGGACGGCGACGGATGCCCCGATCCCGACAACGACGGCGATCGGATCCCCGACGGTCGCGACAGGTGCCGGGACGAGCCCGAGACGATCGACGGCTTCCAGGACGGCGACGGCTGCCCGGATGCGGACGACGACAGCGACGGCGTCCCGGACGACGCCGACGCCTGCCGGAACGACGCCGAGGACCGCGACGGCTTCCAGGACAGCGACGGATGCCCCGATCCCGACAACGATGGCGACGGGATCCTGGATGCGCGCGACACGTGCCCCATGGGCGCGGAAGACGTGGACGGCTTCAAGGACGACGACGGATGCCCCGATCCCGACAACGACATCGACCAGGTCCCTGACGCCAGCGATCAGTGCCCGGGCAACGCCGAGGATCGCGACGGCTTCCAGGACGACGACGGCTGCCCCGAGCGCGACAACGACGAGGACGGCGTGGCCGACGCGGCCGACGCATGCCCCATCACCGCCGAGACGATCGACGGCACGAACGACGCCGATGGCTGCCCTGAGCCGGCCGGCAGGTCCTTGCCGCGGTGGTCCGGCGATCAGGTCGTCCTCGACGGCCTGGCCCGCTTCCCGGCGGCGAGCGCCCGCGTGCCGCCGGCCCTCGCGGCGCAGCTCGGCATGATCGCCCAGCTCATGCGCGGGCGCATGCCCCTCGACATCGTCATCGTGGAGGCCTACGCCGATCGTCAGGGCGATCAGTCCACGCGCGCCCTCGAGCTCGCGGGCGCGCGCGCGAGCGCCGTCAAAGAGCTCCTTGCAACCGCGGGCTTGCCGGCGGACCGGATCACGGCCGCCGCTGGCGACCCATCAGCCAAGCGCGCGCCTGGCGCGCCCCAGATCGAGGTGACGGCGACCCGCGCTCGGCGCTCTGAAGGAGCCCCGGGTGCTCCGGGCGCAGCCCCCTCGACGACCGGAGAGAAGAAACAGCGATGAATGTCCTCGAGGCACGCCGTGCCCGCCATTTGATCATCCGCCTCGACCGGGGCGAGGAGCTCCCTGCAGCGCTGGTGCGCGCGCTTGATGAGGCCGAGGCGCGCGCCGGCTGGATCGAGGGGGTAGGTTCGCTGGAGAAGGCCGAAGTGGCGCTGTTCGATCAAGCTTCCCGCACCTACGCGAAGACGCGCGTCCTCGACGGCCCGTGCGACGTGGTGGCGCTCTCGGGGAACATCGCGCTCCAGCAGGGAGAGACCTCGCTTCGGCTGTCGGCCACGCTCGCCCGCGAGTCGGGCGTCGGCCTCCAGCTCGCCGCCGGCGAGCTCGTGTGGGCGCGTGTCTACGGGCTCGAGCTCCGCGTCACGGCGTTCGACGATCTGCCCCTGGCGCGGGTGTTCGACGATCGAACGGGCGCGATGCAGCTCGCGACCCAGTCGTCCGCCATCCCCGCGCTCGCGGGCGAACCGCCCCGCCTGGCGCCTCCGGCGCACGCCGCGGAGCTGCCGCGCGCGACGCCCCCGGCGCCCGCCATCGAGCCGCCGCGCGCGACGCCCCCGGCGCCCGCCATCGAGCCGCCGCGCGCGGCGCCTCCAGCGCCCGCCATCGAGCCGTCGCGCGCGGCCTCAACGGGCTCCGCGGAGCTCGCCGCCGCGCCGCTACCGCAGCGCCCGACCCGTCCTCGCCAGGAGGACGAGCTCTATCCGGAAGTGGGCGACAGCGTGACCCACTTTCACTTCGGCGAGTGCACCGTGATCAGCTCGGATGGCGAGCGGATCCGCCTCCGCCAGGAGCGCGACGGCCGCGTGCGCGAGGTCTCGCTGACGATGCTCCGCATCGAGCCTCCCACCGTCGACGCGGCGACAGGCAGGAAGCAGTTCCGCCTCGCGCGGAAGAACTGAGAGCGACCGCGCCACCTCGGTCGAGAGGTGGCGGACGGCGCCTGCGCGCTCAGAAGACGCGCTGGGCGATGTGGATCGAGTCCCCTGCCTGAAGCGGCACATCGGGGATCTTGTTGTCGATGATGTCCTCGACCGAGACGGTGGTGAACACCGTCTTGCCCTGAGACTTCCTGCGGATCGTGACCCGATCCTTGTCCGCGATGCTGTTGAACCCTCCCGCCATCGAGATGGCGCGGAGCAGCGTCATGCCGGGCTGGAGCGGCAGGGACCCAGGCTTCTGCACCTCGCCGAGCACCTCGACCCGCTTCGAGTTGTACTCCTTGATGCTCACGCTCACGCTGGGATCGGTGAGGACCTGCCCTTCCATGAGCTTCGCGCGCACGAGCTCCGCGACTTCCTGAGGCTCGAGGCCCGACACCTTGAGCCGCTTCACGTAGGGGACGTCGACGGTGCCATCCGGCGCGACGGTGAACGTCGAGGGCAGCTTGTCTTCTCCGACGATGCGGAGCTCGAACACGTCGCCGACCCCGATGGTCGTCGCCTCCACCGGCGCAGGCAGGTTCGCTGGCTGGGGCGTTCGCGATGAGCACGCAGCGAGCGCCAGCGCGAGCACGGCGGCGGTCCACCGACCAGCACGCCGCATCACATGAACCAGCGCACGCCCAGGTAGGCTTCGAACTGCTGCCATCCGAGGTAGTTCGGCGTCGTCCCGCCGGCAGGCGTCAGCGATGTGCTGCTGATGTTGTTGCCGTAACGCAGCGTCGAGTTGATGCCCAGCGAGTCCCCTATCCGGTACTCGCCGAACAGAGACGCGTCGATGCGGACGTCTGTCCAGGGAGCCGCAGATGTGGAGTTTGCCCCGTTCCCCGGAATCGCGGGATACACATGGGCCGCCACGCCGCCGTCGGCGATCAGCAGAAAGCGTCCGCCAAAAAAGTAGGAGAGCTTGAGGTAACCGCGATCGCGCTCGTAGTAGGTCGAGAGATAGCTGTCGTGGAAATCGCGCGTGAAGCCGGCCGACAGCGACGACAGCGCGAGCGTGGCCGCCTCGGGATCGGCCGACGGGTTCGGCGTCAGGTACCACTTCAGCTCGAGCTGGCCGATGACGCTGTCGAAGTCGTGCACCTCGGCCTGGCTGTCTGACGTGTAGAAGCTCGCGCCCCAGCCGGCCATCGCGAGGAGGCCGAACGACGACGTCACGAGGCCATTGATACCGAGCTGCGCGCGCAGGGGATGAGAGGAGAGCTGAGCAGCCGGGTTCGGGTAGCTCACGAACCCGAGCGACGCGTCGTAGATGAGCGCGGTGCGGGGCAAGAAGCGCCAGCGTCCCCGCGTCCGGATCGTGTGGTGCAAGTTCGTCAAGCTGTCGAACTCGTCGACCTCGAAGAACGTGCCGAGGAAGCGATAACCTAGCCGCCAGTCGAGCAGCCCCCCGCCCGGCGTCCACACGAGCTCCGCCCCCGCGTCGGCGTGGACGCGTCGAAAGCTCTGGTTGGAAATCCCGAGATCCGAAGAGGCGATGGTCCGGCCAAGCGACGCATCGAGGATCCCGGACCAGGGGCGCCGGGGCAGGATCGTCAGCTTGGCGTCGAGCAGGCCGCCGATGTTCCGCTGCTCACTCAGCCGATCCTGCCCGACCTCGCTGCCGGATACAGGGAAGAACTCGTCATAGGTCGCGGCGATGCCAGCGCGAAACTCGACGTCTGGCGGCGGCGCGTCCGGCGTCACCTCGTAGCGCTGCTGGCTCAGCGTCGAGAGCGAAAACGACGGCGTGATCCGGAGCCGTAACGAGCCAACAGGCCCGAGATCATCGAGGCCTGCATAATCGTTTTCGTCTCGGCGGAAGAAGTTGGAGTCATAGCCGAACTCCGCAGCGACTCCGGGATGCAGCTCGAGATCACCGGTGCGTATCCCGATGCCCTCGGTGTAGCGCCGATCCTTGAGCCACGGCTGATCCTGCGCCAGGGCCAACGCCGGGGACAGAGTGAGTGTGACTGCGGCAGCGGCTATGGTTTCACGAAGTTTCATCGCCTATTGGGCAGTGGCAATCCGAGAGAGGCGGTCGCCTACCGAAAACAGCTACTGCACGCAGGCGGCTCGATGATGATCTGGCTGACGGGATACTCGGAAGGATCGTCCTTGGGGAGGTTCGGATCGATCGTCGCCGTCACGGCGCTGTCGCCGATAAAGCCCGCTTCCTGTCCGATGCACTGGTTGGCCTCGGCCGTCAGCTGCTCGGTCCGCTGCCGCAGCACCGTCAGGATCGTGAACTCATGGTTGGAGAGATCGACGTCACGCCGATTCACGGCGAGCTCCAGGCCCTGCCGCCGCTCGCGGGCGGAGCGGATGGCGACATCGATCTGATTCAGCTTGTCGTCAAGACAGAGCGTCTTCACGACGTCGCGCTGCGACCGGGCCGTCTCCAGCTGGCGACGAACCGACATGCGGGCGCCGTCCATCCGGGCGAGGTAGGTCTCGCTCTGCGCGAGCTGCTCTGCGGGCGAGAGCGTCACCTGCCGCGCGAGGCCGGCGGAGGCGTCCGGCGGAGGCGCCGTCTGCGCCTGCGCAGCGGCGATCCCGTGGCCGACCACGACCGAGATCAGCGCCACTGCGGCGAAGCCAGGGATCTGTTCACGCTTCATCGAAGCCTCCGGAAGTCAGACCCGCGCAGTATAGGTGCGGGCAGACGTAATTGTCAAAACGCAATGAACATGCCGAGCAGCCAGCAGTGCGCGTCCGTCGGGAGCCCCCGTACGGCGCTCTCCCCGTTCGATGCGCGACGTCAGCACGCCATTCACGTGCAAGCGAGGAGAGAGGATTGCGTCTTGTCCACGGGCCCGGAAAGCATCGGAGGCTATTGGCTCACGAAAGTGACAGGAATCACAACCGTCGCGCCGCCGCCCTCAGGCGGCGCGAACTGCGCGCTCTGGACGCGCGCGACGACGCACGAGACCACCGTGCCGGACAGGCCGGAGCCGCCGGATGGGGTCGCCGAGAGCACCTCGCCGTTGGGGCCGATCTTCGCGGTGATCCGGACCGACCCCTTCATGCTCGGGTCCTCTTGAAGACCTTTGTTGTAGCAACGGCGGAAGCCGGCGGTCATCCCGGCCACGACGGAGGGCGCGTTCGAGACGCTCCCGCCGGAGACCGCGGCGCCGCCCACCTGGGCGTTGCCCACCGGCCCCTTGACCGTCTGTGCCGAGCCGGCCGTCGCAGGGCCGCTGGTCCCGGTGTTGCCAATCGTGGCGAGGCCACCACCGCCGGCCGCGCCTGGTCGCACGGTGCCACCCCCGGCGCCGCCCATGTTCAATCCCGCCACACCGCCCTTGCCGACGCCGGCCCCCGAGGCGGCCGCGTTTTCGAGCAAGCCGGTGGGCACGTCGCCCGAGCTCAGGACGCTGGCGGTCGCGTTCCCGCTCGAGTTGAGCGCGCCCAGCATCTGCATGTCGAGCTGCGCGAGCTCGTTGGTGAGCGCCGACGCGCGGGCGTCGCTCATCCCGCCAGAGCCCTTCCCCGGGCTGGCAGCCGCTGCCCCCTTGTTCCCACCGCCAGCGGCCTTGGGCGCTTCGGCAGCAGGCGCCGCCGTGGCGGCCGGCGCCTCGACGTCCTCCTTCGGCTGCTCCACCGGCGGCGGGGGCAGCTGCTTCACGGACTCGAGCAGCTGCGCGACGTCGATCTCATCGTCGACCACCGGGTCCATCCAGTCGGAGTAGATCGACCCCACGGCGCCGAAGTGGAACAGGAACGAGAACGCGGCGATGATCGTGGTCGTCCAGTCGATGTCGTTCGCGATCCCCGACCGCACCGAGACGGGTAGCTGCGGCTTGGGCTGTACCGGCGGCGGCGCGACGAACTGGAAGAGGAACGTCGTCTCCCCCACGACGAGCTTGCCGCGCGCCTCCTCGCTGAGCTGGACCTGGTAGGCCTGGACATTGCCGACCGCCACGCGCTTGGCCGACGACTTGAGCGCGGAGAGCTCGGAGACGCCGCCCTTGAAGGCGACCCGACCGGTCATCCCGTCCAGGAAATTGAGGAAGTACTCGCCCCCCACGAGCTCGAACACCCGAAAATTCGGCGGGATGTTCTTGCTCGGGATGACGAACATGCTCTTTTCGCTGGGGCCGATGGTGACGTGGGTGCGCTGCTTGATGACGCGCTCCTCGATCACCTTTCCCCCCTGAACCAGGCCGATCCTGAGCACCTTCGGGCCGGTCACCGGTGCGACCGCCCGCATGACCGCGGTCATCTGCCCGGGCTGCCCGGGGCGCGACGGGGTGGGGTGCGGGTGCTGCTGGGTCATTCCAAAGGACTCCGGGAGAGGGGGGACGAAGCGTGCGCCGATCGCGATCGCGCGCGGCTTACGGAGCCGCGCTCCGGGGCCCGGCAGGCCCCGGGCCCGGATCCGCGAGCGACGCGCCGCGCAGCGGAGGGCACCATAATTTGCGAGGGTACACGGACAGCTCGGGGCGGTCCAGGAGAGCGCGCCGCGCTCACCGAGGCGCCCGGCGAGAGCGTCGAGGCGATCCGGAAGGGCGCCCGGGGCCCCCGACGTCATCGATGTTATCGGCGCTATCGAGTGGTTCCAGGGCGACCCGCACGAGCGCGTCGATCGCCTCGCGCCCCCGCGCGGCAGCGGCGCGGCCGGCCCGCCCAGCGGCCGCGGACGCGATCGCGCCGGCGCCCCCCGCGCCCAGGACGAGCGCGATCACCGAGGGTCCGGCCTGCGCGAGGTACGAGAGCGTGGCGAGGAACAGCGCCGTGAGCGCCGACAGGCGCGCCGCCGCGCGCGGCCACCCCGCGCCGGCGTCGAGCCGCTGCTCGATCTCGGCGAGGAGCTCGTTCGCCGCCACGATCTTCGCGCGCGGGTCAGCGGCGGCCATGACCTCGAGCGCGAGGCGGCGCTCCCAGCTCTCCGGCAGCGACCGCCTCGCGAGCTCCGGCAGCCTCGCCTCGCCGGGCAACGCGCGGAGCGAGCGCGCGAGCGACATCAGGTCGCCGCCGGTCGCACGCGCGACCTGCGCGGGGTGCTTCCACGAGATCGCGGCGCAGGCGGCGCTCGACGCGATCGACAGCGCGCTCAAGAGCACGGCGACGGCGGACACACCGGCCGCCTAGAACGGCTCCTTGAAGATCGCCTGCTCGATGCGGTCCAGGAACGGCTGACGCAGCTCGGCGAGCGTGAGCTTCGGCTGGATCCGGCTGACGTCGACGGCCGCGATGGGCTTCTGGATGCGGCCCGTGATCGTCACCTCCGCGAGCGTGATGACCCCGCGCTGCTTGCCCTTCTCCTGCGCGCTCGCCGGCGCGCCGTGGCCGAGGATCGCGAGCAGGACCGAACCCAGCGCAAGTGCCTTGTACATGCTCATGGTCTCCCTCACGTGTCGGTCGCGGCGTCGGCGACGCCTCCATCCGGCGCGGCGGCAGGAGGAGGAGCCGCGGGCTGAGCCGCGGCAGCAGCCGCGTTCAGCTCCCCTTCCTTGAGCTTGGCGCGGTTCAGGAGCTCCTCCGAGTCGTCGCGCTGGCCCTTGTTGCGCAGCTCCTGGAACCTCGTCAGCGATTTTATCGCCTCCGCCACCTGCTGCTTCGGCGTCATGCCGGGGACGGCGGGGGCGAACAGGTAGAGCAGGCCGAGGTCGTAGTGGACCTGAGCCAGGTTCGGGTCGCGGGCGAGCACCCAGTCGAACTCGCGCTTCGCGTCGGCGTAGCGCTCGAGCAGGCGGTACGCGTCCCCGAGGTTGAGGTGCGCGGCGACGTGCTCGGAATCGAAGCGGACGGCGCCCTCCAGGAGCGGCAGCGCCTCCTGGGCGTTGCCCGCCTCGAGCAGGTAGGTCGCGAGCTGCACCCGCGCCTCGACGAGATCGGGGCGGCGAGTCACCGCCTTGCGGAACTCCTCGAGCGCCGCGGCGCGCTGCCCCTGCTCCCGGTAAATCAGGCCGCGGAGCAGCAGCGCCTCGGCGTTGTCCCTGTCGCGCGGCGGGTTCTCGCTGACCGGCTCGAACCCGTCCAGGATCGCCTGGAGCGCGTACAGCGCGAGATCGAGGCGCCGGTTCCTGTAGTGATCGCGGGCGATGATCACCATCGCCGGCCGGTAGTCGGGGTTGATCTTCAGCGCCTCCTGCGCGATCCGCTGGGCAGAGCCGGTATCCCGCTGGAGCGACTTGACCTCCGCGAGCGTCGCCGCGACGGCCGCCGACTTCGGCATCTGGCCGCGCTTCTCGGTCAGGAGCCGCTCGGCCTCGCCGAGCTGGTTCTTCCTGGCGAGGAGCATCGCGTACGCGATGATGGCGGGCTCGTAATCCGGCACGAGCGTGAAGGCCTGGCGGTAGCTCGCGCCGGCGCCCGCGTCGCGGAGCCGCTCCTGCACCACGCCGAGCGAATAGAAGGCCTGGTGCGCGCGCGGATCGGCCTGCGTCGCCTGCCCGAACTGGGCCCTCGCGTTGGCGAGATCGCCGGTCGCGAACGCCTGCAGGCCGCTTTGGTAGAACGCCGCCGCCCGGGCGTTCATCGGCGCAGCCGTCTGGGCGGGCAGATCGTAGGGGCGCGCCGAGCTCGGCATGTCGTTCATGCCGTACGGCGCCTGGGCGGGCGCGGTCGCGGCGGGCCCCGCTGGAACCGTGGGCACCTTGGGCGGCGGCGTCGCCTCCTCGCCGCAGGACGCGAGGGCGAACGGCGACATGACCGCGAGCAGGCTGGCGAAGAGGGTGACAGGGAGGCGGCGCATCATGGGACGACCGGCAGGGGCAGGGGGAGGCCGTCGGGCGCGAGCGGCGGAGTCATGCCGGGCCGCGTCCGGAGGAAGAGGCCATCCTTGTACTCGAACGGGCGCTTCGTCTCGGGATCGATGACCCCCTGGCTCCACTCGCGGAGCTTGGCGTCGCCGAGGATGTCCGTGAAGAACGCGAGCCGCTGGATCGCGAGGTCGACCGCTGGATTCCGGACCTTCCACGCCTTCGCCCAGACGACGGACTCGACGTAGAACTTGACCATCGCCTTGTCGGCATCGTTGAGGAGCCGCTCGCGCGCCGCGCGCCACTGCTCGCGCCGGTTCTGCCGGAGCGCGTCGGCCGTCTCCTGGAGATCTTCGCGATCGCTCGTCTCGGCGAGCTTGAGCAGCTTCTCTTCCTTGTCCGTGTACAGCCTCAGCCCCGGCGGGCGGGCGTTGTAGAGGCCGGTGCGGCAGGAATCGTAGAGCGAGCCCTGACGCGCGCGCGCGGCCACCGACCACGGGCGCGACTCGTAGGCGGTGATGACCTCCTGGAGCTCCTTCCAGTACCTGTCGTTGGCCTTGGCGATATCCGCCTCGAAGGCCCGCTTCACCTGGTCGATGACCCCCTCGTAGCGGTGATGGCCGGTGTCGTAGTCGAACTCGGCCTTGATGCGATCGTCGATGGCCTTGTAGGCGCACTCCGCCGCCATGTCGGCCTGCACCGAGCCGAGGGCCTTCACCTTGTCGCCGGTCGCCGAGTTCCGGAAGGACGTGAACGCCGTCATGGTGTTCTTGCACCAATCCCGCGCCTTCGGATCGCCGCCGGCGGCGCGCATCTTGGACGCATGGTACGCCGCCTGGACGACATACCCGCTCGCGGCCGGGTTGTTCTTGTTGGCCGCGTAATAGGCCTCCATCGACTGCGTGGCCTTGGTCCGGGCGGCGCGGTTCGGGCCCTCGTCGGCCCCGCGCTCGTCCCAGGCCTTCAGGTCCGCCGAGGCGACGAGGAAATCGATGTCGGCCTTCTGCTCGGGGGGCGGGTTCAGGCTCATGAAGGTGGCGCGCGAGGCGGTCATCTTGTCGCGCTCCCCGATGTTCGCGTAGAGCAGCACCGAGTTCCTGGCGGCGTCCCGGCGCGCCGCCTGCTCGAACCGGCCGTTGCGAGCGATGGTGTCGTAGGTCTCGGCCGCGCTGCGGTAGTTGAAGAAGAGGACGTACGCGGCGGAGAGCGCGTCGTAGGCCTGCTTCAGGTACTTCACCCGCTCGCCGTAGCGCTTCGGATCGGGGTTCTTCGGAGGGTTCGCGCCCGGATCGCCCTTCTCGAGCTTCGACAGGTTCTCCTCGCTGCCGTACTCCTTGATGAACAGGGAGTACATCGCGATGGCCTGGTCGTAGTCGCCCACCTGCTTGTAGCAGTAAGCGCCGTTCATGGCGGCCTCCGGCGCCTCGTCGCGGGCCGGCGCCTTCTCGAGCGCGACCTTGTAGAGCGCCGCGGCCTCGCGCCAGGCGGCGACGCGCGCGGGGCCGTCCGGCATCTTCTCGGCCTTCTCGAAGGCCCGGGCGGCGTCGATGTAATAGCCGCGAGAGATCGTCGGCCGGGCGATGTCGCCCTCCTTCAGCTTCTGCTCCTCGCTGACGGCGCAGCTCCGCGTGAGCGCCGCCTCGGCGAGCTTGCGGCTCTGCTCGACGTTGTTCTCGAGGTTCGACATCGTCGTGAGCCGCTCCCACGCCTTGTAACCGAACTCCGTCTTGCCGCACTGCGCTTCGTAGATGGGCTCCATCCGCTTGCGCGCCTCGGCGAACTGGCCGTAGAGGAAGTAGTAGTCGGCCGCCTGGAACGCGTAGAGGTCGATGTTCTTCGGGGCGTCGAGCGCGGGAGGGACCCGCTGGATGTACTCGTCCCGCGCGGTGACGGCCGCCTGGACCTGGGGAGGCAGCGGCTCGGCGACGACGCGCTGCTGGTCGCCCTCGCCGACGATCTTGACCTTCTCGCGCGGCTCGATGCCCTCGGCGCCGCTCGTTCGCTGGAAGAGCTTGTGTCGATCCAGGAGCGCCTGGTGGGCGGTGTCGACGACCATGTACGCCGCGGGCTGCAGGTACTTGTCGTCCTCGTTGGAGTCCCGCACGCCGACCGCCGAGCTCCTCGCCTGCTCGATCTCGTGCGTCGCGGGCGAGCGATCCATCGCCACCGTGATGACCACGACCATGTGGTGCGCGTCGGCGAGCCAGTACCGGCTCTCGTACGCGTCCGGGGCGTTCTCGTCCTGGGCCAGGTAGCCGGCCCAGCCCTGCGCGGCGAGGCGGTACTCGCCGAGCGCCCGCTCGAAGATCGGGTCGCGCGTCTCCTTGTCGCCGACGGTCAGCGCCTGCTGCACGAGCGCGCTTCCGGCGTTGGTGTGATCGGCGGCAGCACGGCGCAGCCCGCCGCGCACGAGCCGCTCGGCGGTCTGGATCGCCTCGGGATCGTCCTTGTTCGCCTCGACCCACGGGGTCGTCCCGACGTACTGGGCGAGCTTGGTGCGCGCCTCGAGCGCCTTCGCCGAGTTCATCGCCCGCTCGGCCGTCCCCTCGCGCGACTGCGAGGTGAGCGTGTCGTAGATGTCCGCGATCTGGTTCTGGATCACGGGCGCGTCGCGGTGCATCGGCCACTTCTTGAGGAGGATCTCGCTCACCTCGATCGTGTTCCGATACTGATTGAGCTCCTTGAACTCCAGCGCGAGCGCCTTGTAGATCTCGACCGTCCACTTCTGATCCTGCGGGATCAGCTTGGGATCCTGGACGCGCTCGATGGCGATCCGCATCTTCTGCTCGGCCATGCGCGGGTCGGTCTCGACGTCGAGGACGTCGTTCCGCGGGACGTAGGGCTCGTCCGGTCCGGGGCCGACGAAGTCGAGGTACGTGAGCGAGCCGGCGATGTAGGTGTACGCCTCCGCGCGGAAATCCGCGCCAGGATCGCCCGTCAGCTTCTCCTGTTCGTCGGTGTAGCGGAGCAGCTCGATGAACTGGCGTACCGAGGTCTCGTAACGCTGCTGCTTGAAGTACGTCCAGGCGAGCTTGTACATCGCGACGCCGTGGACAGGGGGCTTCTTGTACTTGATGGACTGCCGGTACGCCGACTCCGCCCTGTTGTAGTTGAACGGGCCGCCGGCGCGGTCGATCTCGTTGAAGTGGTAGTCGCCGATCTGCCACCAGACCTCGGCGATGTAGCGGGGCTCCGCGCCGAGCGCCGTCTTCTGCGGGATCGGCTGGCAATCGTCCGGATACGGATCGACGTACGCCGTCTCGTCCTCGGTGACGGGCGCCCGCCCCCGCGCGCCCTTGCGCGTGGCCTGGAGCGCCCGGCCACCTGGCGTGGACCCGATGGGCGTCGGGTGGCGCGCCTCCCAGCCGGTCCAGTAATCGTTGTCGTGGTCCTGCGGGAGCTTGCCGACGGTGTCGCGCGTCGGATCCTTCGGGTCGAGCGCGACCGGATAGGGATACTTGGTGTGGCACACGAGCGAGCGCCACACCTGCTGCGCCTCGGGGAACCGGACCGAATCGTTCAGCGCATGGCCGAGGTAGTAGTAGATCCCGGCGAGCTCACGGTACTGGGGGAACTCCCGGATGACGCGCTTGTAGAGCGCGATGGCCGGGAGCAGCGCGACGCTGAGATCCTCGCTCGCGTCGGTGTCGGTGCGCGCGCGCTCCTCGTAGAGCGCGGCCAGGCGGAACATCGCGTCGGGCGTGTTCTCGGGGTGGGCGTTGGGGCCGCTGTAGCGCTCGACGAACACCTCGAGCCGGCGGATCGCCTCTTCCCGGGCGTCGCGGAGCCCCTTCCTCTCGATCTCGATCTCGCGGTCGAGCGACGAGAGGATGCGGCGGCGCCTGTCCTCGTAGTGGTGCTGCACGATGCGGGTGATGGCGCTCCGGTAGTCGCGCGCCGCCTTCTCGTAGGCGGCCGCCTCCTTCTCGAGCGCGGCGAGCGCCGCCAGCTGGGCCGGCGTCGGAGGAGGAGGCGGCGGCGCCTGCTTGCGCCCGACCGACATCGGCGGCGCGAAGGGTTGCACCGCTGGCGCAGCCGGCGCCGTGGCGCCAGGCACAGCCGCGGTCGGCGCAGCCGTGGCGCCACCAGGCGCAGGCGTGGTCGGCGCAGCCGTGGCGCCACCAGGCGCAGGCGTGGTCGGCGCAGCCGCGGGAACGGCAGACGCCGCCGGCGCTGGCTGGCCGCCCGGCTGAGAGAGCGCGAGCGGCGCGACCGCCAGCACCAGGGCAAGGCTGGCAAACCCGAGCGCGCCGCGCGGGCGACGGCGCCCCGTTCGCACAGCGCCGAGCGGCGCGCGCGCGACCGCCGGTCCGAGGATCTGCGCCCCTGCCCCTCTTCGCGGCGCGCCAGAGATCTGCGGCGCGCTCGCGCCACCACGCTCGTTGCTCACTTCTCGTCCTCCGGATCGCCGCTGTCGTCGAGGACCTCGTTGAGCTCCTCCTTGAGGACCCGATCCTCACGGGCGCGCTCGACCTGCAGGCTGCGAACGCGCGTCATCTGCTCCTCGCGGACCTCCCACGCCTCCTCGGTGATGCCGACGTCGGCGCGCAGGATGATGTTCTTCAGCCGGTCGCGGACGAGGCCGAAATTTCGCATCGCGACCTCGCCGACGACGAGGCGCGCCTCCCGGTCGAGCCCATCGAGCTGCACCGAGTAGTGAACGACGTTCGCCGTCTCCCGGCCGACGATCTGCCGGAGCCCCGAGGACTTCTGCGCGACCTCCCCCTCGATGTCGCGGAGCGCCGCCTCGACCCTCGCGTCCGCCGCGTCGCCGGCGCGGAGCACCGGCGTGATGCGCTGCGCGTACGCCGCGAGCTCCGGACCGCCGGCGCCCGCCGCGGCCAGCTCCACCTCGCGCGTCAACGCGTCGCGGTGGGCCTTGCGCACCTGCGCGTCCTCGATGAAGCGCTGATCGCCGAAGCCGACCTGGACCCGGCCCGCGCTGACCTGCTTGCGGAGCACGTCGGCCTGCTGGCGGTAGAGCGCGAGGTCGCGCTCGTTCTGAGCGAGCTCGATCTCGAACCGGGCGATGCTCGCGGGATCCCGGACGACCCCGGCGTGCGGGCCATCGCGGAGAAGCCGCCTGAGGCCGTTGACCGTCGCCTGCAGCGAGTCCATCTGCAGCGTGAGCTGCTGCAGGCGCTGCGACTGGGTGTTCCACTGCTTGAGCGCCTGCGCCTCGCGATCCTGGAAGTCGGCGTCCGTGACAGGCACCCGCGCGAGGCGCTTCTCCAGCGCCCTACGCCTCGCGCGCGCGCCGCCGATCTCGCCCGAGAGCGAGTCGTCCTCCACGTCATCCATGCCCTGGCCGAGCGCGAGGCGCGCCAGCGCGACCCGGTTGAGCAGCGCGAGCGCCTTCTCCTCGCCGGCCTTGAGCTCCGGGAACGCGCGCACCCGGTTGGGCGAGCTGAGAACGGCGTTCAGCTTCTCGATGAGCTCGTTCGACTGCTTGATCAGCTCGCGGCAGTGGTTGATGTCGTCGATCACCGCGAACGCGGCCGGGCCGTCCTCGGCCTCGCGCGCCCACTGCACCGCCAGCGGCGGGAGCGAGGTGGTCGTGTCGAGCGCCTCGAGCTGCTCCTGGCTCAGCTTGTCGTAGTAGACCGCGGGATCGCTCGTCGAGCCGAGGAAGGCGTCCACGCGCGCGCGCATCGGGTCGTAGGTGGCGCGGACCCCCTCGTACACCTTCAGCGCCTTCTCGAAGCGGCCCGCGCGCAGCATCAGGTCGCCGCGGAGCAGCGAGCCGTCCGCGATGTTCTGGCTGTCCGGCTCGGCGATCGCGAGGATCTCGAGCGATCGCTGGGCGCGATCCACGTCGCCCAGGCGGACATACACCCACGCGAGCTCGTAGAGCATCGTCCCGAACTCGGGCGAGACGCGGTCGATGTGGCCGTAGGCCTGCACGGCCTGGGACCACTGGTCGGCCTCGTAGAAGAGCCGTCCGATCGCGAGCCACGCGAGGTCGATGACGCGCTGGTGCTCCGAGGTGTCGGCCGGCAGCTGCGTCACCTTCTGGAACAGATCGATCGCGGCGACGTAGCGGGTCTTGGGCACCGCCGGGGGCGCCTCGCCCTCCTTGAGCGGCTCGGGCAGGGGCGTCGCCTCCTTCACCGCGATCAGGCCGAGCAGGTACCTCGCCTGGTGGAAGTACTCGCTCTGCGGGTCGACCGCGCCGAGCGCGGCCTTCGCGCCGCCGAAGTCCTTCTTCACGTAGAGGCCCTTGCCGCGCGCGTACGCGAGGGCGCTCCCCGCCGTGGAGGCCGGGACGCTGTTCATCGACGCGAAGATGGCGTCGAGCGCGTCGTAGTCCTTGATCCGGAGGCAGATGTCCACGAGCCGGCCGAGCGCCTTCGCCTGGTAGGTGGCGAAGCGCGGCTCGGCGCCGCTCGCGACGATCCGCTGGAAGACCCGGCGGGCCGAGAGGTACTGCTTCGAGCGGAAGTACGTCTCCCCGAGCAGCGTGAGCGCGTCCGGGAACGCCGTCGGATGGTCGGGGTACTTCTCGACCACCTGGTTCAGCACGTTCGCCGCCCGCTCGTAATCCCTGGAGCCCATCAGGAGCTGGGCATCCGCGATGCGCTGGGCCGGCGTGCGCTGCTCGCCGCGGGACTTGTGGATCGCCGCCTGGATGGCGCCCAGCCCGGAGGTGACGCTGCCGATCTGCTGAGAGGCGCTCGTGTAGGCGCGCTCAGCGTCCAGGGCCCACGCTTCGGCGGGGGCCGCGGTCGTCGCCGCGCCGAGCGCGAGCACGCCAAGCAAGGCAGGGAGTACCCGCGATCCGGTGTCCCAGGTCATGGTGGCTTGTCCTAACGAGCTCGAGCCTACTTCCCACCCGCGGCGGCGGACGGCTGCCCGGGAGCATCCGAGAGGCCGCTCACGATCTTCTCGACGAATCGGACGGCTGGCCGCTCTTCGAGCGGGGTCGTGACGCCGCCCTTCTCGAACGCGACCGCCTGAAGGTTGATGGTCTTGCCTTCGACCGCCGTGAAGGAATGGCTGGAGCGCACCTCGAAGCGGTAGCCCCGGAGGTAGGAGAACACCCCGTAGCCGTTGCCCTGCAGGTTCACGAGCACCTGGAGCGTGTGATCGCCCGGAGGAACGGAGCCGTTGAAGATCGGGATCTCGGCCTGCTCGGCAAGGGCGCCCGACTGATCGGTCTTGTTGTACTGGACGGCGCCATCCAGGACGATCAGCACGCGCGTGACGCGGAACGCGGACGACAGCTCGTTGTTGAACCGGATCGAGGCGCGCGAGCCGGCGCCGCCGCCGGAGAGGATCGTGTCGCTGAGGAGCGAGAGCCGCGTGTGGCTGCGGCGGATCTGCTCCTTGAGCTCGTCGATGCGTTGCTCCAGATCGCGCAGCCGCACCGCATAGGTCGGACCATCCATCGCCGGAGCGGCGACCGCGCCCGCAGCCGGGGCGCTCGTCGGAGCAGCAGGCGCCGCCGTCGCCGCCGTCGCGCCCGCAGCGGGGGCGACCGTCGCGGCAGGCGCCGCCGCCCCCGCAGCCGGCGCGACCGTCGCGGAAGCAGGCGCAGGAGCCGCTTGCGCTCCGTTGACAGGCGCGGGCGCTGCGGGGACAGCCGGCGCTGTGGAGGCCGCCGGCGCCACAGAGGCGGCGGGAGCAGCGGCCTTGCCCGTCGCGCCGCCCGGGGCCTGCGCGAAGGCGGGCATCGACATCAAGAACGAGGCTCCCACCCCCACTGCCAGCATCCTGATAAGTCGCATCGAAAGGTAACCTCGTGGTTGAACTCGTGGTTGAACCCTCGTCGGCAGAGGGGGGCGACCTCACGCCCGGTGCCGGGGAGTCTAGTGGCGGCGGGCTTCCGAGCGCAACGACCTGGACACCTGCCTCCTCCTCCGGCGCAGGCTCCCGTCGCTCACGGCGCGAAGACAGCACAGCACGGCGGAGCCGAAATCGTGTGAGGGCCCTCCCGCGGCGGGCGCGGACCGCGTCCTCGGCCGGTCCGCAGGGCGCTGCCCCGAGAACGTCACGCGACCGCGACCAGCTCCCGCCACCGGCGGCGCGCGTAGAGGTCAGCGCACGCCCGTCCCCCTGCCCTTCCCCGGCCGCGGGCGCGGCGGGCGAAGGGGGCTCGCTCGCTCGGGGGCGGATCCGCTAAGGTGCGCTTGTGTCAGGGGAAGGAGTGCTCCTCAGATCTTCGAGCCGCGCCGCGCGTCCGATCCGACGCCGCGGCCGCCGCCGCGAACACCCCGCCGCCCGGGCCGCCCAAGGAGCGCCGCAGAGGCTCGGCCGCTCCGGGAGCTAGGATGGTCCCGATTTCTCGAGAGGAGGTCACGGACGAAGCCCTGATGATGCGCTTCCAGGGCGGCGACCGCGCGGCGTTCGCCGGGCTCGTCCGGCGGCACAAAACGTCCATCTACAACTTCATCCTGCGACAGGTCCGCGGGCCTGCGATCGCCGAGGATCTGGTGCAGGATGTGTTCGTGAAGATCGTGCAGAGCGCCTCCGACTTCAAGCACGAGGCCAGGTTCACCACCTGGGCGTTCGCCATCGCGCGCAACGTCTGCATCGATCACCTGCGCAAGATGTCGCTCCGGCGCCACCCGTCGCTCGACCAGGGCTCCGGGGAGGGCGGCGACGGCCCGACGCTCGGCGAGCGGACCGCGGACCCGGCGCCCCAGGCCGCGGTGGACCGGGTCGCCATCGGGACCGAGATGGGGCAGCGCATCGTCCGCGCGGTCGAGGGTCTCCCGCACGAGCAGCGGGAGGTCTTCCTGCTCCGGGAGATCGGGCATGTGCCCTTCAAGGACATCGCCCACATCGTGGGGGTGCCCGAGAACACGGTGAAGAGCCGGATGCGCTACGCCCTGGAGCGGCTCCAGGAGGCCCTCTCGGAGTACGAGGATTACGCGAGGGCGCTGCGCTAGCGCTCCGGAAGAGCTGTCTATGGACTGCGAGAAGTTCGACCAGCACGTGATGGACGCGCTCTACGACGAGCTCGACGAGCTGACGTATGCGGCCATGAAGCGGCACATGGACGGCTGCGCCCGGTGCGCGTCGGCGTTCGCGGGGCTGCGCGCGGCCCGCGACGTCGGCGCCTTGCCGTTCGAGGAGCCGAGCGAGGAGCTCGAGGCGCGGATCCTCGACGCCGTCGAGGTCGCGCAGAAGAAGACGCCGTTCCGGCGCAAGGCGCTCCGCGCGCTGGCCTGGGCCGGCAGCCACGCGATGCGGCCGCAGCTGGCGATGGCGGCGCTGTTCGTGCTCGTCATCGGATCGAGCCTGCTGCTGCTGCGGCCGAAGACGGGCGTGGCGCCGGTGCGGGTCACCGAGTGGGGCCAGCCCGCGTCGTCGGACCAGCACGAGGCGCCCCGCGCCGCCGCGCCTACCCCGACGGCCGTCGCGATGGAGGAAGGCGACGGCCGGCGCTCGGCCGAAGCCAAGGCGAACGAGGCGCCCAGGGCGGAGGCGGCGAAGGAGAAGAGCGCGCGTGCGTCCGCGTCCCCGGACGACGGCGCGAGCGCCGCGTTGCACGAGGCGCAAGCGCTGCAACGCAAGTCGGGCTGCGCGGCCGCCGTCGGCAAGCTCGACGAGGTCGGTGCGCAGTACCCGGGCACGCCGTCCGCGCACGCCGCGATGTGGGAGGCGGCCCGGTGCTACCAGGCCTCCGGGGACACAGCGAAGGCGCGCGAGCTGCTGCTCGCGCTGCGCTCCGCGAAGGGCTACGGCGACCGCGCCGAGCAGCAGCTCGCGAACCTCGAGGCAAACGCCGCCGGCGCGCAGGCGCAGAACTCGGCGCCGGCGGCCGCCGCCCCCGCCGCTGCCGCGCGGCGCGCTGCGCCCAAGGCGGCGATGCCCGCGGCGCCGCCGCGCGACGCCGAGGAGCAAGGTGCAGCGGGCCCCTCGCAGGCGGCGCCCGCCGACGCCGCGACGTCCCGCTGACGGATTGCGGGCGCCGGCGCGGCCCGCGCTTCGACCGTCCCCGGCGCCGCGCCTCGACCTCACCGCGCGCGCCGCGGTGGCGCCAGCGTCAATTCGATCTCACCGGCGCATCGCGGATGTAGGCGATCGTCCTGATCGTGCCGACGATGCGCTCGCGATCGTCCGGCGTGAGATCGGCGAAGCGGATCCCCATGCCCGGGTTCGGGTTGTCGTGGAGGGGGCGCACCTCGTTGATCCACTGCACCGTCCCCTCGAGCACGTACGAGCCGTCGGCCCCCGGCGGCGAGAAGCGGAGCGTGAGCCGCGTGCCGATCGAGAGAGGCTGCGTCGTGCGGACGAAGATGCCCATCTCCGAGATGTTGGTGATGGACGCGTAGAGGAACGTGTCGTCGGCCTCGCAGTCCACGAGCCAGGTGACGTCGAGGCGCTCGGACGAGCGTCGGTCGAGCGAATCCGGGGCGGGGACCTCGTGCTCGGCGTCCTCGCCGGGGCGATGCGCGTCGCCGTAGGCGCCGGCTTGCGCGCAGGACGGCGGCGTACCGCCCGGCGTGTCGGGCGGATGGTTCGAGTCCCCACGACCCCCGGTCATGAGTCTGCGACTAGCCGCTTTCCGCACGCGCGTCGAGGGCGCTCGACGCGGAGGAGCACGCGTGCGTCGCCGGGCCGCGCAAGACGAGCCGCGCAGCGCGGCATGCGTCGGGAAGCCCACGAGGGCAGCTCACCGCACGCGGATGACGCCGCCGCGGATGCGGTCCTCGTGTTCCGGCCCGCGCGTCACCTGAAAGCGCGTCTCACCGGCGAAGAGGCCGAAGTAGAGCGTATAGTCGCCCGGGGTGAAGTTGGGCTCGAGCTGGAGCTCGTGGTCGTCCACGACGACGTCGCCCGGCTGCCACAGGCTCAGCGGGTAGCGCCCCTCGATCACGGGATGGTCGCCGTTGTATCGACGCTGGAACCCGTCGATGTGAACGAACATCTTCCAGTTGCCGATGATCGGCCGGTGGACCCGGAAGTAAGTTCGCAGGTGGTAGCTCTTCTGAGGGACGACGCTCGAGACCTTCTGGCCGTCGCCGTCGGTGAGCTCCCAGCCGAGCACCTCCAGCTGATCCTCGAGCATCGCGTCGAGCGGGTTCTCGGGAGCGGCGGGCTCGTCGAGGACGATACGGCCGAGCCAGCTCTCGTTCGGCCTGCCCCCGAGCTCGTTCGACGCAAGGAGGATCTGGCTGGAGCGGCCGTCGAGGACGGGCAGGTTGCGCCGGTAGCGCTTGCGAAAAAGGCTGTTCAACCGGGGCAGATCGTCGGACTTCACGACGAGCCAGCGGCGAGCGGCGGGATCGACCGGAGCGGCGGCGCCGTCCACCGAGCTCCCCGCGGTGAGCCAGTCGAACGCCTCCAGGACATCGGTGAACGAGGTGACCTCGCCGCCCTGGTAATAGGCCGCCGTGCGGCTCCGGACGCCGAGCGTCGCGAGCGGCTCGCCGGGCTTGCGAAGGGACTCGTAGGACGCGAAGACCTCCTTCGGCGAGAGCTGGGCCGCGAGCGCCGGATAGTACCAGAAGCTCAGCGCGAAGCCGGCGACGAGGCCGGCGAGCGGCGTGCCGACGGCGCGCGGGAGGGAGGCGCGCGCGATGGCGTGGCGGAACGCGTCGCGCGCCACGAGGAGCAGCACGGGGCTCGCCGCCATCAGCATGGGCAGCGCCCACCAGGCGTTCATCCCGTATGCGGCGAGGTGGTTCGGCATCCTCGCCACGGTGCCCCACCCGATGCGCTTGCCGACGAAGAGCATCGCGCCGACGCCGACGAGCGCCGCCTCGATGACGATCAGCAGGAAGAGCAGGTTGCCGTTCCAGATGCGAGCGAGCTCCGCGGCGCCGGCGTGCACCTCGTCGAGGACGCGCCGCGCCCACGCGCTGAAGCTGCGATCGAGCTCGCGGGGCTGCTCTTCGAACCAGGTGAGCGCGACGAGGCCGGCGAACGCGAGCAGGACGAAGCGCATCGCCGAGGCCGCTTCGCCCTCGAAGCTCTTCGGGAAGACGGGCTTGTCGACCGAGAAGACGCTGAGCGCCCTGTCCGGTGAGGTGACGAGATCGCGGTAGAGGACGAAGGCGAGCACGGCGCAGCCGACGGCGAGCGCTCGCGAGGAGGGGGCGCCGCGCTCGAGATCGCGGATGGCGAGCGCGGCGATGGCGGCGAGGAGCGCGGGGCCGCTGAACGGGAGCGCCCCGGCGTGCGGCGCGAGGACCGCGAAGGCGCCGTAGGCGAGCGCAGACGTGACGATCAGGGCGATCCGGACGCCGGCCTCGCGATCGAGGAGAGGGGCGACGACCTCGCCCGCTCGGTCCGCGGCGGGGGCTCGGAAGAGCCGGCCGACGGCGAACGGCAGGAAGGCGCTCCACGGAAAGAGGGCGTGGCCGAGCTGGCGCAGCGTGAGATCGAACGTGGACTCGACCGGCGGCTTCTTGAGGAGCGCCACGCCGAGGGCGCGAGGCAGCGGCTCGCCGGCGCTCGAGCTCGCGAGCACGAGGGCGCCCTGCGCCGCCGCCGCGACGCCGAGCACCAGCGCGGCGGCGCCCACGAGGTCGCCCAGCGTGGGCCCCCGGCCTTCCGGCGCGGGCCAGGCGCCGGACGTCCGGAGCAGGAGCCAGGTCAGGCCGGCGCCGAGCGCGGGGACGGCGACCCCGATCAGCAGGCCGCGGCTGAGGTATCCGGCGACGACGCCGAGGATCCCCACGGCGAGCCACGCGGCCGACGCGAGCAGGGCGCCGCGCTGCGCCCCTCGCCCGCCCTCGAGCAGCGCGCCGGTCAGCCCGCAGAACGCCATCGTGAGCGCGGCCATCGTGACGATGTCGCCGAGCAGGGTGCGCGCCTGCATCACGTAGAGCGGCATCGTCACGAGCACCGCGACGCCGTACAGGCCGGCCCTTCGATCGACGAGGCGTGCGAGGAACTCGTAGAGCACGAGCGCGCCGGCGAGCCCCCACAGCGCGAGCGGGAGGCGCCCGGCCCAGTCGTGCAGACCGAACACGCGGAAGCCGAGCGCCATGGAGGTGAACCCGAGCTCGCCCATGCCGAGATCGGTCAGGGTCGGCAGCTGCCCGGGAGCGTCGGGGAGATCCACTCCGCGCGCGCCGAAGACGTGGATGGCGATCCGGCGCGCCAGGTCGGCACGGTCGAGCTCGTAGGGGTCCCAGATGCCGCTCTTGCCGACGAGCGGCAGCAGCGCGAGGGCCGCGAGCGCGAGGGCCGCGAGCCTCGCGAGGCCGGCGCGCCCGCTCCCGGCGGCCGCGCGGTCGCGGTCCATGGCCGGCACGTCACCGATCTCAGCCGAGCGCGCCTCGAGAGGGGGCACCTCGGCGCGGGGTGGGGCTCCGCTCGCGTGCGGGTCGGGGGCGGCGGGCGGGGCTCCGCGCTGTGGGTCCCCTCGGTGGACGCTCGACATGCAGGGCATCCCCTTACCGCCTTCGCGCGCCCGTGACCACGGATCGTGGGGAAGCGTTTGTAGCCCCCCTGGGCGTCTGCTATCGCGCGCGGCGTGGTGAAAGCCCGTCCCCAGAGCGCGCCCCAGGGCGCGAAAGCGCGCCCGCAGGCGCCGAAGCCCGCCTCGGCCTCCCGCGGCCCCCGTCCTGCCAAGAAAGACAGCCGAGGCAGCCGCCGGGGAGCGCAATCCAGCGAAGCCCCCCGGGCGAGCGACGCGGCGATCCCGCGAGGTCGCCCTCCCCGGCGCGAAAATCAGGCGCACGCCGACGACAGATCGCGACGCGCGAGCGAGCAAGGCGGCGCGACGCGCGCTGCCGAGCCGGGCAAGGAGAAGGAGCGGCGGGCCGGCGCGACGCGCGCTGCCGAGCCGGGCAAGGAGAAGGAGCGGCGGGCCGGCGCGGCGCGCGCTGCCGGGCGGGGCGAGGGGGAGAAGACGGTCAAGCAGAAGGGCTCCGCGGCGCGCTCCTCCGGCGCGGCCCGCGGCCGGGCAGGGCGCGGGCCCCGCGCGGGAAGCGGCGCGGAGGGTCGACCACTCCCGGACGGGAGGCCCGCCAGCCGAGGCGCCGCGCAGCAGCGCAGGAAGGCGGCCGAGCCGAGGCGGACGGAGGAGACCGACGCCTCGCTGCCGAAAAGATCCGGGCGGGTGGCGCTGGTCGGGCGCCCCAACGTGGGCAAATCGACACTGCTGAACGCGGCGCTCGGCCATCCGCTCGCGATCGTCTCGCCGACGCCGCAGACGACACGCGACGCGATCCTCGGGGTCGTGCACCACGGCCCGGCGGAGATCGCGCTGCTCGACACGCCCGGCCTGCACCGGCCGCGCACGGAGCTCGGGCGCGTGATGAACCAGGCGGCGCGCGAGGCGGCGCGGGGCGCCGACGTGATCGTGTTCGTGACCGAAGCGCCGGATCCCGCGCGCCTGCCGCGGCGCGTGAAGGAGGGGGAGGACGGCCCGCCGCTCGCGCCGCACCCGAGCGATCTGACGTTGCTCGCGGACCTGGGGAGCGAGGCGCCGGTGGTGTTCGTGCTCAACAAGGTCGACCGGATGCGGGACAAGGCGCTGCTCTTGCCGCTCCTCGACGCGTTCGCCAAGCTCCGGGAGTTCGCGGCGATCGTCCCCATCTCGGCGCTGCGCGAGGACGGCGTCCAGCGCGTGCTCGACGAGGTGGCGAAGCTCTGTCCCGAGGGGGACTGGGGCTTCGCGCCCGATGAGCTCACCGACAGGCCGACGCGCTTCTTCGCCGCCGAGTACGTGCGCGAGCAGATCCTGCGCGCGACGAAGGCCGAGGTGCCCCACGCGAGCGCCGTGCAGATCGAGCGCTACGTCGAGCCGACAGGCGAGGGTGCGCTGCACATCGACGCGACCATCCACGTCGAGCGGCCCGGGCAGAAGAAGATCCTGATCGGCGCCGGCGCGGAGCAGCTGAAGCGCATCGGCACGGAGGCTCGGCTCCGGATAGAGGAGCTCGTCGGCCGGCAGGTGAACCTCAAGCTCTGGGTCCGGGTGACGCCGGAGTGGCGTGAGTCGCGGGAGCGGCTGGACGAGCTCGGTTACAACAAGGGAGAGACCTCGTGAGTGCGGCAAAGCCAGCCCTTTCCAGATCGAACAAACGCAGCCAGGGAGCCGCCGGAGGCGGGCGGACGGCGAAGAAGGGCGACGCCCCCGAGAAGAAGAGGGGCGGCGTCGCTCCCAGGAAGGGCGCTGCCGCCTCCGGGAAGGGCGCTGCCGCTCACGGAAAGAGCGCAGCGGCCCCCGGCAAGGGCGCTGCTGCTCGCGGAAAGAGCGCGGCGGCGCCCGGCAAGAGCGCCGCCGGATCGAAGAAGGGCAGCAGAACAGGCCCGAGCAAGGCCCGTGCTCTCGCCGAGCCGATCGGCCACGAGGCGGCGCAGGACAGGGAGGAGCTCACGGCGGACCTGGCCGAAGAGGCCATCGCGGCCGCCGAGGACGCCGCGGCCGATGCGCCTGCGCCGCCCCCGTCGGCCGGAATCGTGGCGCTGGTCGGGCGGCCCAACACCGGCAAGAGCACGCTGTTCAACCGGCTGATCGGCAAGCGCGTCGCGATCGTGCACGACGAGCCCGGGGTGACCCGCGATCGCCACTACGGCGACGTCACCTCGCGGGGACGGCGCTTCACGCTCGTCGACACGGGCGGGTTCGACCCCGAGAGCGATGATCCCATGCGGCAGGGGATCAAGCGGCAGATCGACCTCGCCATCGCCGAGGCCGACGTCATCGTGTGCGTGCTCGACGCCGTGACGCCGGTCACGCCGTCCGAGCACGCCGAGCTCGGCCTGCTGCGCCGCGCGGGCAAGCCCGTGATCTACGTCGCCAACAAGGCGGACTCGCCGCGGGCCGAGGCGGAGGCGGCGGAGCTGTACCGCCTCGGGATGGATCGGCTCATCCCGATCAGCGCCCTCCATGGCCGCGGCATCTCGGATCTGGAGATGGCCATCGAGGCGGCGCTCCCCGAGGAGCCCCCGGCGCCCGAGGAGTCGGCCGAGGGGGCGCTCCGCATCGCCATCATCGGGCGGCCCAACGCGGGGAAGTCGTCGCTCGTCAACCGCATCGCGGGCGAGGAGCGCATGCTGGTCGACGCGCAGCCGGGCACGACGCGCGATCCGATCGACACGCTGGCCGAGCGCGACGGGAAGCGGTTCTTGCTCATCGACACGGCCGGCATCCGGCGCAAGGCGAAGGTGACGAAGGAGGACAGCGCCGTCGAGGCGGTCAGCGTGATCCACGCGATCCGCGCCATGGAGCGGGCGGAGGTCGTGCTCCTGCTCTGCGACGCGGCCGAGGGCGTGGCCGAGCAGGACGCGAAGATCCTCGGCCTCGCGGTCGATCGCGGGTGCGGCGTCGTGATCGGCCTCAACAAGATCGATCTCCTCAATCGCAAGGCGCTCGCGAAGGCGGAGCAGGACGCCCGCGACAAGCTCTCGTTCGTGCCGTGGGCGCCGATCGCGCACGTGAGCGCGCGCAGCGGGCGCGGCGTGGCGAAGCTCATCGAGAGCGTGGCCCAGGTGGCCGACGCCTACAGGAAGCGCGTGCCCACCGGGGAGCTCAACCGCTTCTTCGAGCAGATCCTGCTCACGCACCCGCCGCCGACGCACGGCGGGCGCGCGCCCCGCCTGTTCTTCGTCACGCAAGCCGAGACGTCGCCGCCGCTGTTCGTCGTCGTCGCGAGCGATCCCGACAAACTCCACTTCAGCTACCGACGCTACGTGGCGAACCAGCTCCGGCAGGCGTTCGGGCTGGAGGGCGTGCCGGTCCGTGTGAAGTACAAGGAGCGCAGGCGGCGAGGGTAGGCCGGGGGCAGCCCAGCTGCCTCCTCACAGACCGTTCCGAGTTACCCCAGGGCAGCCAGAAGAACCGACGAGCTGCCCCTGTGGCTACCCAGCCGCCCCGGGCAGCGGCGCCAGCACGTCGGCGATCCTCGCGAGGCCGGCCACGTCGTGGATGTCGTACGGGAACGCCGGGACGTCGACGCGGACGCTGCCGGCGCTCTGCTCGTCTTCGAGCGCCGCCTCGAGGGCGATCAGGTTCAGCTGATCGAGCTTGCCCATGCGGCTCTCGTCCTTGGCGGCCTGAAGCAGGCGCGCCGCGGCGCCGGAGGCGAGCCCAAGGCTGCTCCCGTCGAGCGCGGCGGCGATCTCGCCGACGCCGGGGAGCGCGCCGTACACCGGGTGGACGCGGTTCACGACGAACGCGTCGCGATGCATCTGCTGCTCGCGCAGGCGATCGGCGAAGTACAGCACCTCGCGCACGCAGAGCGGATCGGGCGTCGTGACGAGCACGTAGGCCACGTCGGGGCCGCGGAGCGCCGATGCAACCGCGTCCGCCCGCTGCTTCCAGCCGCCGAAGACCGCGTTCATCTCGCTGATGAACGCCGCGATCTGCTCGAGGAAGCCGCTGCCGGTCAGCTTGCCGATGCCCCGCAGCACCGCGGCGGTCGAGCGCGCCAGCAGGTTGAGCGAGAGCTTGCCGGAGCTCTGGAAGGCCTGCACGAACCACCGCGTCGCCGCGCCGTCGATGGCGCCGACGAGGCGCTCCGGCGCGTCGAGGAAATCCAGCGCGTTCGCCGTGGGCGGCGTGTCGAGCAGGACGAGGTCGTAGCTCGGGTCGCTCCTGACGGCGTAGAGCTTCTCCATCGCCATGTACTCCTGCGTGCCCGCGAGCGACGTGGAGATGTACTTGTAGAGGACGTTGCCGAGGATCCGGTCGCGCTGCTCGGGCGTGGGGGCGAGCGACGCGACGAGGCCGTCGAAGGTCGACTTCGTGTCGAGCATCATGACCGTCATCGAGCCGGGCACGTCGACCCCCGCCCTGGCGAAGCGGGCGGGCTCGATCGTCTGCGCCTCCGTCGTCATCTCCTCGAGCCCGAGGCTCTGGGATAGCCGGCGCGCCGGATCGATCGTCAGGCAAAGGACGCGCTTGCCGCGGCGGGCAGCGGCCAGGCCGAGCGCTGCAGTCGTGGTCGTCTTGCCGACGCCGCCGCAGCCGACGCAGAGGATCACCCTGCGGGAGGCGAGCAACGGGGCCAGACCGGCGTGGTCTGCCTGAAGGGACGCGTCGGCGGCGGGCGGGCTGTTCCGAGGGGGTGCGAGCGAGCCGGGCATTGCGCGCGACCTGAGGCCGCGGCCCCTTGTAGCACGAACCGGGGGGGCGCGAGCGCCCGGCCTGCGGCGTCGCGAGCGCCCAGCTGCGTCACGACGCCGCCCAGCCTGTGGCGCAGCGACCGCTCAGCCTGCGGCGCAGCGACCGCTCAGCCTGTGGCGCAGCGACCGCTCAGCCTGCGGCGGCGCGGCCGCTCAGGCGGCGCGGAGGATGCGCAAGCACCCCGCAGCGGCCCGGGCAATGGAGGCGCCACGCTCCGCCGTGCCGCCACGGCCGCAGAGCAGCACCTCGCCGCCTGACACCGAGAGGCTCTGGACCTCGACGTCGGCGGTGAGCGTGGCGATGCGCGAGCCGACCGCCGCGCTCTGCACGGCGTCCGGGTTGGCGAGGAGCGGGGCGTAGGCAGCGAGCTCCTCACACGCCGGCCACGCGCCCGCCCCGGCGACGAGGCAGCCGCTGTCGTCCACGAGGACCACGACGTCCAGGTTCGCCTCGGCGCGGGTCGTCGAGAGCTGGTAGTGCAGCGCGGTGACCGGATCGTCGCTGCGGCGGCGCCGCCGCTCGGAGGTGGGGATCCCCTCATCCAGGGCCGATGTGCCCTGATCGACCGAGGGCGCGCCGGGATCGACCGGGCGCTCTGCGCGGCCTCCCGGCCTGCCGCCGCGCTGGCCGCCAGCGCAGCCGTCCGACGCGAGCTGAGGCACAAGCTGCTGGTTCGATAACGAGAGCGACACGAACACCTCCTCGACGCGAAGGATGGTCGCAGCGCACGCGGGCGGCCAACTTTGCTAAGTTCGGAGCGACGATGCGCGGCTTCATCGATCTGCACTCCCACTGGGTCGCGGGCGTCGACGACGGCGCCCGCACCGTCGAGGAGAGCCTCGCCCTCCTCACCGCGCTCCGCGGCGCCGGGTTCGACACCGTCGTGGCGACGCCGCACATGCGCCCCGGGATGTTCGACAACACCCGGCAGGGCCTCCAGGCCGCCTACGACGCGACCTGCGCCGCGCTGCGGGCCGCGGCCGGCGCGCGCGACCTGCCCGCGCTCGATCTCTCGTCGGAGCACTTCTTCGACGACATCGTCTTCCAGCGCCTCCTCGACGGCAGCGCCCTTCCCTTCCCGGGCGGCCGCGCCGCGCTCGTCGAGTTCCCGACCCGGAGCTTCCCCGCCCGGGCCGCGGAGCGGATCTTCGATCTCAGCCGCCGCAAGCTCCGCCCCGTCATCGCCCACCCGGAGCGCTACGAGCCCGTCTTCGACGACATCTCCTCGCTCGATCCGCTGCTCGACGCGGGCGCGGTGCTCCTCCTCGACGTCGCGGCGCTCACCGGCAAGTACGGGCGTACTCCCCGCCGGGCCGCCGAGCAGCTGCTCGAGGCCGGCTACTACTACGCCGCGTGCAGCGACGCCCACGCCGCAAAGGACGTCGCCGACGTGCGCGACGGCATCAAGGCCCTCTTCGCCAGGGTCGGCGAGGAGGAGGCGAGCTTCATGCTCATCAACGGCCCGCGCGCGATCCTCGAAGGCACCGTCGACCCCTGAGGCCGCAATCCGCCCGCTCGCTTGACGGGCCGCCGTCCATCGCTATAAGCGAACGACGCGTTCATTATTCGCCATGGCGCAGTACCTCAAAGACGACGTCCAGGAGAGCATCACCTCCGCCGCGCTGACGATCTTCGCGCGGAAGGGGTACGAGAGCGCGACCATGGCCGAGATCGCCCGGGCGGCCGGCGTCTCGACGGGCAACATCTACCGGTACTTCGCGAACAAGGACGCGCTCTTTTACAGGCTCGTCGACGACGGCTTCGCCCGCGCCTTCACGATCCTGCTGCGCCGCCGCGTGAAGGCGCTCGACGGCGTGGAGGACGTCCGGGCGCTCCCGCCGACGGCCGCCTACCACCTGATCTCCGAGGAGCTCCTCCGCTTCTGCATCGAGAACAGGCTGCGCGTCGTGATCCTCCTGGGGCGTGCCGGCGGCTCCAGGTACGAGCGGTTCTCCGAGGAGACCGTCGAACGCCTCATCGCGCTGGCGATCGAGCACTTCCGCGCCCTCGACCCATGCCTCTCGGTGACCGAGGTGATGCGGTTCAACCTGGACCAGATTTACCAGGGCTTCGTCAGGGCGATGGTGAACGCCCTCGCCCGCTTCGAGGACGAGGACGCCATCCGAGAAGCGGTCCACGGTTACTCGAAATACCACCTTGCCGGACTCAGGAGCTTCTTCGTGTAATCTTCGCTTCGCCTCGCCTCAAAAGTGAACGAACCATTCACCCATCGAGCTCGACCCCTCGCGGAGGCGAGGGGCGCAAGGAGGCCCATCATGCTGGAGAGCACGCTTGAGCTTGATCTGCCCGTCGAGGCGCGCGCCGTCCTCGAGGAAGAGGCCACGCTCCTCGAGCGCGTGCGCGCCGCGCTGGACAGGGCCCAGGAGCGCGCCGCGCGCGTCGGCGGGCGCGCGCCGCGCGAGCTCAGGTCCGTCGCGGCGCTCCGGGAGCTCCGCGACGAGGCCGCCGCGGCCTCGGCCGACGATCTGCCGGCGGTGCTCCTCGAGATGAGCGTGCGGCAGCGCCTCATCGAGCAGGAGCCCAGGGAGGCGCTGCCCGACCCGCTCTGCCCGTACCTCGCCCACCTCCGGGTCGACGAGGGCAAAGGGGCGAAGGACTACCTGCTCGGCCACGCGACGTTCCTGGATCCGTCGGCCGACGTGCGCATCCTCGACTGGCGCGTCGCGCCGGTGGCGCAGATCTTCTACCGGTACCGCGAGGGCGACGAGTACGAGGAGGCCTTCCCGGGGCGCGTGGCCGAGGGCGTGGTGAAGGCGCGCCGCATCGTCGTCGTGGAGCGCGGCGCCCTCACCCGGATCGTGGGCGACGGCCTCGTCCTGACGCGGCGAGGCGACGGGCGATGGACCCTCGCGGAGCGCGCGGCGCTCGCCATGCAGCCGGGCGGCGCGGGCACGGCCGCCCGCCCCGGGAGCCTCGGCGTCGGCGCCGGCGCCCCGGACCACGCGAAGGTCGCGGACGTCACCGCCCTGCTCGACGCCGACCAGTACGCCGCCGTGTGCGCGCCTCCCGAGCAGCCGCTCCTCGTGCTCGGCAGCGCCGGGAGCGGAAAGACGACCGTGGCGCTGCACCGCCTCGCCCGGATCGCCGCGCTCGATCCGGCGCGTTGCCCGCTCTCGGCCATGAACGTCGTCGTCCCCGAGGAGGGCCTCGCGCGCCTGTCGCGCCGCCTGCTCTCGCCGCTCGGCGCGGGGGAAGCCCAGGTGAAGACGCTCGACGCCTGGTCGTCGGCGACCGCGCGCGAGGTCTTCGGCAAGCCGATCGCCCTGTGCGACGATCCCCCGGCGCTCGTCTCCAGCCTCAAGCGCCACCCGGCGCTCTACCGCGCGTTGCGCGAGCGGTTCGCCAGGCTCGCCCCGGCGAACACGACGCTCCCGCGGCTGCGCCGCCGCCTCGCCGACGTCTTCACGGATCGAGGGTTCCTCGAGGGCGTCGTCGCCGCCTCGGGCGGGGACCTCCCCAGGAGCGCGGTCGAAGAGACCGTCCGGCACACCCTGCTGCAGATCGCCGAGCCGCTCGATCGGCAGCTCGCCTCGATCACCGTGGCCTCGATGAAGCGGGCGCTCGACGGCCGCGCCATCGCGGAAGGGACGCCGGACGAGCTCGCGGGGACGCTCGACATCGACGATCTGCCGATCCTGCTCTTCCTTCGCGCCGCTCGCCGCGGCCTGGACGGGGCGGGGTGGTCGCACCTCGTGCTCGACGAGGCCGAGGACTTCTCGCTGTTCGAGCTGTTCGTCCTGGGGAAGCTCCTTGGCGAGACGCGCAGCGTCACGCTCGCCGGCGACGAGGCGCAGCAGACCTCCTCGAGCTTCGCCGGGTGGGACGCGGCGCGAGCGGCGCTCGGCGTGGGCGACGCGGCGACCTGCCGCCTCGCGGTGTCGTACCGGTGCCCGCAGCCGGTGGCGGAGCTCGCGCGGCGGCTCCTCGGCGAGCTCGCGCCCGAGACGCCCGCGCGCGCGGCCCGGGACGGCGCGCCGGTCGGGCTCTTCCGCTTCCCGAGCGAGGCGCAGGCGCACCTGTTCCTCGCCGGCGCGCTCCGCGATCTCGTCGGGCGGGAGCCCCGCGCCTCGGTGGCCGTCATCGCGCGGGACGCAGGCGCCGCGCGGGAGCTCCACGCGCTGATCGAGGAGCTGCCGGAGGCGAGGCTCGTGCTGGAGGGAGCGTTCTCGTTCGAGCCGGGCATCGACGTCACCGACGTGGACAGCGCGAAGGGGCTCGAGTTCGACTACGTCGTCGTGCCCGACGCGACCGCGGCGGCGTACCCGATGAACCACGAGGCCCGCCGGCGGCTCCACGTCGCTGCGACGCGGACGTCGCACCAGCTCTGGCTCATCTCCGGAGCGGCGTGGTCGCCGCTCCTCGGCGACGTGGGGGCGAGCTGACGCTCGCCGCGGCGCCCTATGGGCGCGGCCCGGCCGGCGCGGAGACGGCGGCGGGAGGGAGCGGGCTGTCCCTCACCGCCGCGGTCCCGGCGAGCGCGACCCCGAGGACGGCGGCCCCGAACACCAGCAGCGCCTGCAACCAGCGCCGCGGGGCGGGCGGAGGCTCCACCTCGTCGTCGGCCGAGCGGTCCCCGGGATCGAGCGACTCGAGCGCGGCGCGCAGCTGCTGCGTGCGGAGGTGGGATGCGTCGCCCAGGATCTGTCCGAGCCAGCTGGCGACGAGCGCGTCGTTGCCCGGGTTCGCGGCGCCCGGGATCGCCTCCTCGAGCGCGCGCATGAGCTTCGCGGCCGTCGCCGTGCGCGCGGTGGGCGACTTGGCGAGCGCCTCGGAGACGAGGCGATCGAGCGCAGGCGGGATCGGCTCGGGCGGAGGCGGCGCGCTCAGGCGCTCCGCGAACCCGCGCCGGGACGGGACCGCCCGCGACGACAGCGGCGCGGCAGGCCGCTCGCTCGCGATGTGGGTCATCGTGCTCTCGCTGTCGTCGGCCTGGAAGGGATGAGCGCCCGACAGGAGCTCGTAGAGGAGCACCCCGACCCCGAAGAGATCGGACCGCCGATCGCACGGCTGCCCCCGGATGTGCTCCGGCGCCATGTACGGCGCGCTGCTCCGGAACAGGAACGCGCCCCCCTCGCCGCCCGCCGCGCCCGCCGCGCCCGCTGCGCCCACCGATAAAGCGCGCCCGCCGTCGCCGCGCAGCGCCTGCGGTCGTCGCTCGGACATCCGCCCTTCCTCGAGCTTCGCGATGCCGAAATCGACCATGCGGACGAGCCCCTCGGACGTGATGAGGACGTTGTCCGGCGAGACGTCGTAGTGGAGGAGCTCCCGGGGGTTGCCGCCCTCGTCTCGCAGCTCGTGCGCGGCGTCGAGGGCCGCGCAGATCTGGTAGGCGAGCCTCGCCGCGACGAGCACCGGCGCCGGGCGCCTGCGCGCGGCGCGCAGCACCGACGAGAGCGGCTCCCCGCTCACCCACTCCATGACGTAGAAGAACGTGCCGTCCGTCTCGCCCAGATCCACGACGGGCACCACGTTCGGGTGCCTGATGCGCGCGGCCAGCGCGGCTTCGTCGAGGAATGTCCGCACGGCGTCGGGATCGGGCGAGAGCTCCGGGCGAAGCACCTTGATCGCGAAGAGCCGCTGAAACCCGTGCTCCCGCCTCAGCCGCGCCGCCCAGACCTCGCCCACATCGCCTGCGGCCACCCGCAGGACGAGTTCGTACCGGCCCAGGGAAAACCCCGGGAAAAAGCGCCCCCCGCCCCCCACGCGGAAGATGTGGCCCACAGTTGAAGAGCCCGCCAGTGCTCCCGGTGTACGACGATCACGATTGTTGCCCTGGTTGTGAGACTCGACCTCAACCAGGAACCGCTTCCGACCGCGACATCACCGCCCTCCGGAGCGCCTGCCGGGCCAGCCCGCTGCTCGGACGTTTTCGGTCCTATCCGGGATGCGGGGGTCTTGCTTCCTGAACAACCGGACAGTAAAGCTGCCGGAAACTGTTGCCCTGCGCGTCGTGGGTCCACCTCCGCGGTCCCCCGCCGTCGCCCCCCCTCCTATCGCTCCCTCCCGAGGTACTCATGAGTGACGAGAAGAACACCAAGCAGAAGTCTGCCGCCCTCGAGCTCGCGATCGCCAGCGTCGAGAAGGAGTACGGCAAGGGGGCGATCATGCGCCTCAAGGACGGGCAGACGCTGCACGACGAGGTCGCGGCCGTGGCGACCGGCTCGCTCGGCCTGGACATCGCCCTCGGCATCGGCGGCTACCCGCGCGGCCGCATCGTCGAGGTCTACGGACCGGAGTCGAGCGGCAAGACGACCCTCACCCTCCACGCCATCGCGGCCGTCCAGCGGGCGGGCGGGACGGCGGCGTTCATCGACGCCGAGCACGCCCTCGACGTGAACTACGCCAAGAAGCTCGGCGTGAAGACCGACGAGCTGCTCATCTCCCAGCCCGACTACGGCGAGCAGGCGCTCGAGATCGCCGACATGCTGGTCCGCTCGAACGCCGTTGACATCATCGTCGTCGACTCGGTCGCCGCGCTCGTCCCCAAGGCCGAGATCGAGGGCGACATGGGCGACAGCCACGTCGGCCTCCAGGCCCGGCTGATGAGCCAGGCGCTCCGCAAGCTGACCGGCACGACCTCGCGCTCGCAGTGCCTGCTGATGTTCATCAACCAGATCCGGATGAAGATCGGCGTCATGTTCGGCAGCCCCGAGACGACGAGCGGCGGCAACGCCCTCAAGTTCTACGCCTCGGTCCGGCTCGACATCCGCCGCATCGGCGCCATCAAGGAGGCCGCCGCGGGCGGCAAGGAGCCGGCGGTCGTCGGCAACCGGACCCGCGTCAAGGTCGTGAAGAACAAGATGGCTCCCCCGTTCCGCGAGGTGGAGTTCGACATCCTGTACGGCCAGGGCATCAGCCACAGCGGCGACGTCATCGACCTCGCGACCGAGGCGAGCATCATCGAGAAGAGCGGCTCCTGGTTCTCGTTCCAGGGCGAGCGCATCGGTCAGGGCCGGGAGAACGCCCGCACCTACCTCGAGCAGCACCCGGCGGTGCTCGACAAGATCGAGTCGATGGTCCTCGCGAAGCACGGCATCTCGCGCGTCGGCGGGGCCGCCCCGACGAACGGCGCCGCGAGCCCCGGCCCGAAGGGCGGCGCCGCGGCCGAGGCCCCCGCGCAGGCGAAGGGTCGCGGCGAGGCAGCCTCGTCCGGCCAGGACGCCCGCCGTCCCCCGGGCAAGACGAACTGACGCCGGCTGCCATCGACGCCATGCACCTCTACGTGATGCGGCACGGCCCGGCGGAGGAGCGGGCGACCAGCGGGCGCGACGCGGACCGGAGGCTCACCCCCGAGGGCCGCGAGCGCGTGGCGCGGGTCTCGCGCGAGCTCCACCGCCTCCGGGGCGGCGCCCCGCTGCCGCTGGTGCTCGCGAGCCCCCTCGCGCGCGCGAGAGAGACCGCCGAGATCGCGGCGCCGATCTGCGGCGCGCCGGAGGTCGAGCTCCGGGACGAGCTCGCGCTCGACGCCGGGCTCCCGAGTTCGCTGGTCGCCGCGCTCGCCCAAGGCGGCGCCGACGCGCTGCTCGTCGGGCACCAGCCGAACGTGGAGCACCTCGTCCGTACGCTCGTCGACACGCCCGGCCGGGGCGCGACAGCGCTGCTCCCCGCCGGCTTCTGTACTGCCCTGGTCGTCGCCCTCGAGCCGGAGCCTTCCCAGCGCGCGCAGGGCCGCTGGCGCATGACGCAGATCCTCGATCCCCGGGCGCTCGCCTCGCGATGAGCGAGGCGCTGCGTGCGCGCCGTGTCATGGCGGGAGAGAGAGCAGGAGCAGAAGGCGCGCGTCCGAGGCGGAAGGCGGCCCGACCGGCGCAGGCGCTCGTGGCTTTCACTACAAGCACATGAATTTGCAGAGGAAATCCAGATCACCGGCGAGCGGCGGCCGGGGCGCCCTCCCTCTCCCTCCGGAGGGTCCGGCCACCCGCTTACATAGTCACAAATCCGAATGATTTCGATGTTCTCGGCCGCTCGCTTGACAAGGATCCCACCCGAGAATACGCCCAAATAAGGAGGATTGAGATGGCGGGACAGATGGCCTTCCCCTTCGCTCAACCCCCTCCAGGCCGTCTGTCGCGCAGCGGTGGGAAGGGCGCGGCGCGTACTTCCCTGCTGCCGCGTGTCTCCCGGGCGGTCGTCCGGGTGCCGGACCCCCGTCATCATCCGATCGACATCGATCTGCCGCCGGGCCAGCCGCACATCTACGTGCACGAGGGGGCGCGCCAGGCGCTCATCCGGCGGCTGGAGCTGGCCCAGAAGCGCCCGGTCCTCCTCTCGGTGACCGACAACTACCGGCAGATGATCTCCTCCTCGCTCCGGGAGGGCATCCTGCAGGCGCGCGTCCACCACATGTTCCTGGACGCGCCGGCGCTCGTCCAGGAGGCGCTCGTCCGGTACGTGGTGACCCAGGACCGGGCCGCTTCGCTCGTTGTCGGCCAGTACATCGACGAGAACGGCCATCGCATCCGGGCGAGCCGGCCGGTGAGCACGCCGCTCTCGACGCAGGGGCGGACGCACGACCTGCTGATCCTGTTCCAGAAGCTGAACCACGCGTACTTCGGCGGCGGGGTCGACGCGCTGATCACCTGGGGCAAGCGGACCAAGGCGCGGAAGCCGCGGCGCACCATCAAGCTCGGGAGCTACTCGGCGGTCGAGCGGCTGATCCGCATCCACCCGGTGCTCGACCGGCCCTGGGTCCCCCGCTACTTCATCTGTTACGTCATCTACCACGAGATGATCCATCACGTGATGCCGGCGAGCCACGGCAACGGGCGCCGGATGCTCCATCCGCCCCAGTTCCTCGCCCGCGAGCGGCTCTTCCGCGACTACGAGCGGGCCCTCGCCTGGGAGACGGACCACGTGGGGCGGCTCCTCCGCACCTGACGCATCCATCGCCTGCGGACGCACGTCATCCGGCGGCGTCGAGCGACGAACGCGACGAACGCGACGAACCATTGCGCGAAGGTGCGGCTGGCTCTAAACCGGCGAACCCCCGTTCGGGCCGCGCCAGCCGGCGCCCCGTGGGCGACCCCGTAACCTCGAAAGTGTGGAAGGCCAGCGTGCAGGAGATTCTCACCCAGGAAGCGAGCCCGAAGCGGGCGATGGAGGCCCTCGAGTGGGCCGTCCAGCGAGCAGAGAAGGCGGAGGTCGAGCAGCCCGAAGCGGGCGCCGAGCCACGCGCCTCGTCCAGGGTGATCTCCGGGCGGCCCGCCGACTTCAAGGCCGCGGCCGCCGCCTACCTGCCCGATGTCCGCAAGCTGCTCGACCGGGTCATGATGAGCGACGACGCCGAGGCCGGGCTCGACGCCCTGCTCGAGTCGGGCGCCCTCGCCGCGATGCTGCCCGAGGTCGAGGCGATGGTGGGCTTCGGCGACGGGGAGTGGCGCCACAAGGACGTCTGGAAGCACACGAAGCAGGTGGTACGTCAGGCCGTCCCGCGGCTCGAGGTCCGCTGGGCGGCCCTGCTCCACGACATCGGCAAGACGAGGACGCGCTCCATCTCGCCGACGGGCGAGGTCCACTTCTTCGGTCACGCCGAGGTCGGCGCGCGGATGTTCGACAAGATCGACCGGCGGCTGCCGCTCTTCACGAAGGAGGATGCGCTGAAGAACAGCATCCGCTTCCTGATCCTGCACCACCTCCGGGCGAGCCAGTACGACGCGTCGTGGACCGACAGCGCGGTGCGCCGGTTCGCCAAGGAGATGGGCGGCTGCCTGAAGGACGTGCTCGACCTGTCGCGGGCGGACATCACCACGAAGCGGCCCGAGAAGAAGCGGAAGGGGCTGAAGCAGATCAGCGAGCTCGCCGAGCGGGTGCTCCAGGTCCAGGCGGAGGACGCGGTGGTGCCGCCGCTGCCGAGCGGCATCGGCGACGCCCTCATGCATGCGTTCGGGCTGCCGCCGTCGCGGCGGATCGGCGAGATCAAGCGCGCGCTGGAGGAGGCGGTCGAGGCGGGCGAGGTGGCGTCGCACCAGGAGGCGGACGTCTACATCGCGTTCCTCCGGGAGCACGCGGGGCGATTCGGGATCTGAGGGCGTAGCGCAGAGGGCCCGAAAGGGGGTGCCGGCTGCCCGGCCCCCATGAAATCAGGGCGCTCAGCGAAGGGGGGCGGTGCAGGTGATGCAGCGAGGGGGGACGCCTTCCTTGTGGTAGTGCTCGCCGCAACGGCCGCAGAGACGAGCGTCGGCCTCGAAGGCGATCAGCTTGTCGGTCGCCTTGCAGCGGAGGCCGGCGACCTGCGGCGGCTCCAGCGGGCGCACCTCGCCGGCGGCATCGTCGGGCGGAGGCAGCGCGCCTTCCTTGATGTCAGCCGCACGCGTGGGGATACGCGCCCTCGCCTCGGCCAGCACGCGCGCGGCCGCCGCGAGGTGTGCTCGCAGCGGGATGGAGATCGCCGTGCCGCTGCCCTGGACCGTGAGCGCGGTCTCCGTGAGCAACAGGCCCGTGACATCGTGCCAGCCGATGCGCTCGATCTCGCCAGGTCCGCTCTCCAGCCCCACCCCGGCATCACCGACACGAAGCGCCTTCATCGACCACTGACCGAAGAGCCCCACCGCCGCCCCGAGGAGCAAGGCGCCGAGGAGCAGGTACGTGGCTGCCGGGTGCGCGCCAGCGTCTTCGCCCCGGAACCACTGGCCGTAAACACCCGCCCCGGCCAGCAGCGCCGCGACGGACATGCCGAGCATCGTGAGGCCGAGCTCGAGCGACGCCTTTGGCTCGAAGCGTCGCTCGCTCCGCGGATCGGTCCGCTGCCGCAACACGACCTCACCGCCCTGCCCCGTGGTCCCCGAACCCTTGCGCTTGCGCTTCACCGGTCTGTCGGCTGCCATCGGCGGCTTCCTATCGGAGGAGGCGCCCGGACGCAAAGGGGCTCAGCCCAGGCCAGCGCTCCGCGCGAGCAGCCAGACGGGAGCCGCCCTCCGCCCGCGCGGCAAGGACGGAGAGGTATGCTGGGGGCAGCGATGCTCTCGATGCCCAACGCAGCGACGTACGTCATGCCCGCGCTGGGTATCGGGCTCGCAGCCCTCGCGATCCTGGGGCCAGGCTCGCCACGCATGGCCACCGGCGTGCGGGTGTGGGGGGCGCCCGTCGCCGGAAGCGAGGCGCTGGCGCTCCGCGTCGAAGGGGTGCGCCGCCTCCACGGCGCCGACGATGCGGCGGCGATCCCGCAGATCGAGGTGAGCGCCGTGTCGGCAGGGGCGCCGCTCGAACGATGGACCGGCTCGCTCGACAAGGACGGCATCGGCGAGGCGCTGCTGCGCGCGCCAGCGGGGCTGCGGGAGCCGGTGACCGTGCGGATCGCGCTGGGCAGCGGCACGCTCCTGGAGCGGCAGCTCCCGCTGCTGCCGCCGCTCGCATCGGCGGACACGAGCGCGCTGCCAGGCGCGGCGCACGCGACCGCGCTGCCAGGCGCGGCGCACGGGGAGCTCCGCCTGCAGACCACGGCGGCGCGGGGAGCCCTTGCAGCTCCGTTCCCGGAGCGGGTGCGGGTCGCGATCGAGACGCAGGACGGAACGCCCGCGGCAGGGGCTCGCCTTGAGGCGAGCGCCGTCGGGGCGGAGCTCGAGGGGCGCGGCAGCGGTCCGGCGCAGATCACGGCCGATGCGCGCGGCGCCGCGGAGCTCACGCTCAAGCCGCTGGCGCACACGGTCGAGCTCACGCTCCGCGCGACCCACCCGGGGAGCGCACCGCCAGGGACACGGATCGCGAGCGGCACGTGGGAAGGGAAGCTGCCCGTGATCCCAGGAGCCATCTGGCTCGATCCGGGCGGTCTCGATGGCGAACGGCCCGAGCTCCGGTTGATCTCCCCGACGCCGAGGCCACGCGCCTACGTCTCGATCGGAGGTGCGCGCGGCCGTGCGCTCGGGACGATCGTCCCGCTCGCGGCGGACGGGGCGGGCTTCTTCTCGGGGAGGGTGACGCTCCCGGACAGCGCCGCGCCCGGGGAGGCGGACTGGGCCGTGGTCGCGAGTGACCCCTACGAGCAGGGCGCAGGCACGGTGGCCTGGCCGATCACGTCCGCGGCGGCGTCCGCCTCGCCGCGGCGCGTGGAGCTGCTCGCGGACGGGATGCCGGCGGCCGAGGCGCGCGAGCGGGCCCGCGCCTCGCATGCGCGGCGCGCTGGCCTCGTGGTCCTCGCCGCCTCCGCGGTGGCGCAGGTGCTGCTGCTCGCGCTGCGATCCAGGACCGCGCGGCGCCGCCTGGAGGCGCACGTCGCCGCCGCCTCGGGCGGCGAGAGCAAGGACGGGACCCATGGCGCGCCGCTGTCCAGGGAGGATCGCGACCGGCTGCTCGCCGCCGTGCGGGCGGAGCCGCTGCTGTCGGCGCTCGCCCTCGCCGCGCTCGTCGGGCTCTCCTTCGCGGCGGTGGCGGCGCTCGCCACCTTCCGATGACCCGAGGGGGCGTGCCGCCTTTGGGATTTGATCCGCGGCGGGCCCCGAGCCGCTAGACTGGAGGGCCAGGCGGCACGGGGCGGGAGGACGACAGACAGGGCATGTCCGAGCAGCAGCGGTACCGGGTCATCAAGCGCCTCGCCTCCGGAGGCATGGCGGAGGTCTTCGTCGCCGAGAGCGCGGGGATCGAAGGGTTCAAGAAGCAGGTCGCGATCAAGCGCGTCCTGCCGCAGCTCAGCAAGAAGGAGCAGTTCATCGCGATGTTCCTCGACGAGGCGCGCCTCTCGGCGCACCTCTCGCACTCGAACGTCGTGTCGGTGTTCGACATCGGCGTCGGCGACGGCACCTACTTCATCGTCATGGAGTACGTGGACGGCGCCGATCTGAGGGCCCTCCTCGATCACCAGAAGAAGGTCGGCCGGCCGATGACCGTCGAGGTCGCCGCCTTCATGGCCGCGAAGATGTGCCAGGGCCTCGCCTACGCGCACGAGCTCGCGACCGGGGACGGAAAGCCGCTCCAGATCGTGCACCGGGACATCACCCCGGCCAACGTGCTCATCACCCGCTACGGCGAGGTGAAGATCGTGGACTTCGGGCTCGCGAAGGCGTCGAGCCAGCTCGCCGAGAGCGACGCGGGAATCATCAAGGGGAAGTTCGGCTACCTGGCGCCCGAGACGGTGCTCGAGCAGGGCGTCGACCAGCGCGTCGACATCTTCGCGCTCGGGATCATCCTCTGGGAGATGCTCGCCGGGCGCCGGTTGTTCCTCGGCGACTCCGACTACATCACGGTGCGGCTGGTGCGCGACGCGGTGATCCCCTCGCTCCAGCAGATCAACAGCGATGTGCCGCGCGAGCTGGAGCAGATCATCCGCCGCGCGCTCGCCCGCGACCCGGGGGCTCGCTACCTGTCGGCGCGCGAGCTCGGGCGCGACCTGACCCGCTTCCTCTACCGCTACGGCCGCCCGGTGAGCGAGGACGACGTCGCCTCGCTCGTGGAGCGCGCCAAGGGCGGGCCGGCGCGGGCGGTCGACGGGACGCAGAAGATCGCCGAGCTCATCGACATGATGCTCCTCGAGTTCAAGTCGCTCACGAAGGAGCCGACCGCCGGCGGCAGCGGCCTGAGCCTGCTGCCCACCCTGGAGGGCGCCACGATCCTGACGCACGGGGAGGAGCACCCGAGCTCGCCACCCCCGCGCAGCGAGGGGCCGCTCGGGGGGCTCGCCGACGAGCTGGAAGGCCCGGACTCGCTCCACCAGGACGAGTCCTCGTCCTCGGTGACGGCCTGGTTCCGGGGGCTCATTCCGCGCTAGATCCCTGCGCGGGCAGCGACGTGACGTCCGCGCCGCCGCGCTGTCCCATCCGTCCCATCCCATGACCCGTCACCGGCCAGGAGGAGCCCTCCTCCGGCCCACAGCAAAGGCAAAGAGAAGATGAGCGTCGAGATTGGAAAGCCGTTTCCGCGCTTCGCCCTGCCAAACCAGGACGGCAAGACCGTGAAGCTCGAGGATTTCGCGGGCAAATGGCTCGTCCTCTACGTCTACCCGAAGGACGACACGCCGGGATGCACGATCCAGGGCAAGTCGTTCACGGCCTCCAAGGCCGATTTCGACGACGCCAACATCGCCGTGGTCGGCGTCAGCGAGGACGACGTCACGTCGCACAAGAGCTTCTGCGACAAGTTCTCGTTCACCATCGACCTGCTCGCCGACACGCGCCACGAGCTGCTCAAGGCCGCGGGCGTCGGGCAGAGCGAGTGGAAAGGCACCCTGTACTGGGACCGGACGACATTCGTCATCGATCCGTCGGGTGTGCTGCGAAGGACCTACCTGAAGGTGAAGCCCGACGGGCACGAGCAGGCCCTCCTCAAGGACATCGCGGAGCTCAAGGCCCAGGCCTGAACGCCGCGACCGCCTGCGAGAGCAGGGCGCACGGAGAAGGGCGCTCCACCTGCGCAAAAACTTGCTCACGCTGGATTTGCTGGCATGTCGCCCCTACCCTGTCGCCCTTGTGGCACCACGCCCTCCTTTCGCTCCTGGTCGAATCGTATCGCTCACGGTCTTCGCGGCGATCGCCGCGGCGGCGATCGCGAGCGCTTCCGTGGTGGGCGCCTGTAAAGGCGCGGGGGGCGGCGGGTCCGTCGGCTCGAGTACGGGCGACGCCAGCGGCTGTCCGATGGGGCCAAGACAGGCGCTGTTCACCATCACCGTGCGCGCGAGAGGCGCCACCGTCCCGCCGGACACCACCGTTCACATCGCGTGGAGCGCCGCGGACGAGCCGATCTTCGTCCTGAGTGATCCGACCACCTGGAAGACGCTCGACGAGGCCAACCTGGTGTGCGCCGTCGATCGCGCGCAGCCTCCTCCCGAAGCGCTGGAGACGCTCGTCTGCGAGCTGTGGACGGCCGGGGTGACGTGGGTGAAGATCTCGGGGACAGGCTACGACGACTTCGAGCAGACGCTCGCGCCCGTCATGAACGACGAGTGCGAGAGCTTCCTGCCTCAGAACGTCGATATCGAGCTCGTCCCGGCGGTGGACGGGGGCACGGGCGAGTAGCCGGTAGCCGGAGGGCGGCGCACCGGGGCGAGGTGATCGCTGCCAAGCCCAGGCGCCCTCTCCTGTCGAAGGCAGCATGCGCCCCAATCCTCTCTCACCGCTGCTCCTTTCCGCCTTCCTCTCCGCCTGCAGCTCAGCTCCCGAGGCGAAGGTCCCGGCCCCGGGCGGGCAGACCTTCCCCGAGGCGGTCGCGATGATGTGCGATGTCGACAGGAGAGCCGGGCTCGACCCGGAGGCCGATCCGATCAGCGTCGGGCAGATGCGGTCGGCGTGGATCGGAGAGCACGTGGAGAGCCCCGATGGAATCGAGCTCCGCACGATGCTCAGCGTGAAAGGGGCCGCTGAGCAGGGCGCGATGCTGCGCGAGGAGGCCAAGAAGACAGGACTCGCGCGCTGCGCGCTGGCGGACTCGCTGGAGGCGGACGGGACCGGCGGGCTATCGCCATGAGGCGGCGGTCCCATTGAAGCACCTCCGGACGTGATCAAGGCTTTGATGCACTGCTCCAGCTCTCCGCCGCTGGCTGCTCACGCTCTCACGAAGACATCTGGAGACCGTGATTCATCGCCTCGTCGGGCCGCTTTCGTCCACCGTCAGGAGAGCACTTCCGAGGCATCCTTCGCCCCGAGAACGTTATCGATCCAGCGGTCGAGGGTCGTGATGTCCGTGCATGCCTGGATGCGCGCGCTCTCGCACTCGGCGAGCACGATCCCTGCGCGCGCGAGCAGCCGGAGCAGCGTGCCCCGCTTGGCCTTGAGCTCGCCCTCACGCAAGCCCTCACGCAGGCCCTCGAGCTTGCCGCGATCGATGAGCTTCTGCACGAACGGGGGAAAAGTTGCCTCGCCTTCGATCTGCCGTTCCATGACCAACGCCTCCAGAGCCCGCCGCATGGGCTCACGCAACCCGTTCCAGATGACCTGAAAATAGACCGCCGCGTGCTCCTGGTCGAGCCTACCGAGGGCGGCGAGCGCGGCCTGGACCACGGTGAGCCCGTTCGGCCCGTTGCCGTGCACCACGGCGGAGAGCACAGCGAGCTCGATCTCTTGCTCGGCTTCGGTAGGGTCGGTGATCTCGGGGACTACGGCTGGACCGAGCACCAGCGGCTCGACGTGGCCCAGCCCCAGGCCGAGGTCGACGAATCGCGGCGGCCTCGTCGCCCCGACCGCCCCTGAACCGCGGCGGCCCCATCGCCCCCACCGCTCTCGCCGCAGCCGACAAGAAGCGCCCTCACTTCGCCACGCGGCGAGCGCCTCCCGCTCTCGCGCCACCTCGCTGGCTCCCCCTCCCCTCCCCGCCTATCCTGCCCTCATGGCCGCGCCGACCCCGCTCCGCCTCGCCTGGGCGACCGACGTCCACCTCAACTTCCTCTCCCGCGAGGAACTCACCGCCTTCTGCTCCACCCTCGCGGCCACCGCCTCCGATGCCGTCCTCTTCACCGGCGACATCGCGGAAGCCACGAGCCTCCGCCCTCTCCTCGAGACCGTCGCCCGGGCCATCGAGCGCCCGCTCTACTTCGTCCTCGGCAACCACGATTTCTACCGCGGGAGCATCGCCGCCGTGCGCACGATGGCCGCCGAGCTCTCGGCCACCTCCCCCTGGCTCAGGTGGCTCCCGTCGATCCCCCACGTCGAGCTCGGCCCGGACACCGCCCTCGTCGGCCACGACGGCTGGGCCGACGCCCGCCTCGGCAATTACGAGAGATCGCCCGTCATGCTCAACGATTACGTGCTCATCCAGGAGCTCGCCTCCCTCGGCCGGCGCCGCCGGAGAGAGGCCTTGCACCGCCTCGGCGACGAGGCCGCGGCGTACCTGCGCCGCGTCCTGCCCGCGGCCCTCGAGCGGTACCGGCGCGTCATCGTCGCCACGCACGTCCCCCCGTTCAAGGAGGCATGCTGGCACGAAGGCCAGATCTCCAACGACGATTGGCTTCCCCATTTCACCTGCAAGGCCACAGGCGAGGTGATCCGCGAGGCCGCCGTGCGGTACCCGGAGCGGCAGATCGAGGTGCTCTGCGGCCATACCCACGGCGCCGGCGTGGCGGAGATCCTCCCGAACCTCGTTGTGCGCACCGGCGGCGCCGAATACGGCGAGCCCGCGGTGCAAGGCGTCATCACGACCACGTAGGCCACCATCGCGCCGCGCACCCCGCCTCCCCGCCGCCCTCGCGGGCGTCCATCCCAGGTACCATCCTATCCCGGCACGACGTATCCTGCGCGCCCACTCCCCCGCCGACCTCGGCAGAACGGTGAGCCATGCCGACGAACGATCCCGACAGCCAGCTCGACGAGCTCCTTCGCGCGCTCGACGCGAACCCTCGCGCCGCCGACGTCTTCTATCCCAGGCAGGTGAACACGAGCCCACCCGCCGGCGCGACGGACTACGACATCCCCGTCGCCCCCGGGGTGACGCTCGGCGCGCGCTGGCACCTGTCCGACCCCGGCAATCCGACCGTGCTCGCGTTCCACGGCAATGGCGAGACCGTCCCCGACTACGACGACATCGCCGAGGGCTGGCATGACATCGGGCTCAACCTCTTCATGGTCGATTACCGCGGCTATGGCTGGAGCGGCGGGCAGCCGACGCTGCGCTCGCTCCGAGAAGATCCCGTGAAGGTCTCCGATTTCTTCCAGCGCGAGCTCGCCGAGACGAGCCGCGCCGCAGGCCTTGAACAGCCGCCGAAGCCGCTGCTCTTCGGCCGCTCGCTCGGCAGCTCCCCGGCGTCGCGCATCGCAGCGCTCCGCGGCGACGCGTACCGCGCGCTCCTCCTCGAGAGCGGGTTCAGCGACGTGCGGCACCTTCTCGCCCTCTTCGAGATCGACCTCGGCGATCTGCGCGACGAGGCGCACCGCAGCTTCTCGAACCCGGAGCTCCTGAGGAACGTCGAGATCCCGGTCCTCGTCCTGCACGGCGCGCGCGACACGCTGCTCCCGCCGGACCACGCCCGCGAGAACCACGCGGCCGTCCCCCACCAGAGGAAAGCCCTGCACCTCATCGACGGCGCCGGGCACAACGATATCCTCCTCTTCGCGTCCGCCTATTTCGGAGCGATACGGGCCTTCCTGCAGAAGCACTGAGCGAAAGCACCGAGCGGCGCTCGCCCGCTACACCTCGAACAGCAGAAACGGCTTGCCGGTGAGCTTCCTGAGCAGCGGCATCGCCACGTTGTAGACCGGAGTCCCGTTCGACATGTGCCCCTCGAGCGCCCCGTGGTGCGCGTGGCCGTGGAAGACCACGTCGGCGCCGTACAGATCGATCGGCGCGGCAAGGCGGCTCGTCCCAAGGAACGGCCTTATCTCCACGTTCTCGCCGACGGTCGTCTCGAGGATCGGCGTGTAATGCATGATCACGATCTTCTTCTCGCTGTCGAGCTGGGACAGCGCCGCCTCTAGCTTCAGCGCCTCGGTCACGGCCTCCTGGACGAACGCCTTGAGCGGGCCCTCGCCGAACGCCTGGAGCGTCGCGCTCCCGAACCCGCCCATGAAGCCCTTCACGCCGGCAACCCCGATGTCGTCGCGCAAGATCAGGTGATCTCCGTCGAGCACCTCGACGCCCGCGTCGCCCAGGAGCTTCGCGATCTCGGCGCCCGCCCCCCGGTCGAGATCGTGATTGCCGAGCACAGCGGCGCACGGCATCGAGAGCCCGGCGAGCGCGTCGGCCAGCACCTTCGCCTCCTCGGGATGGCCGCGATCGGTGAGATCGCCGCACAGCACGAGCAGCTCCGCCTCCGCGTTCACCGCCTTCACGAGCTCGCGCATCCTGGCGCCGTGCTCCGGCCGGCAGTGCAGATCCGAGGACGCCGCGATGCGGCGCTTGCCCGGCTCCCCGTTCCCTCCGGCGACGGCGGCGCTCATGATCCCGGCTTGCGGACCCGCGCCGCCTCGACCTCCACCCCCGGCCCCTCCGCGCCGCCCGGAGCCCCGTCACGGCCCGGCTTCCCCTTGCCGAGGCGAGGCCGCCCCGCCGCAGACCGCTGGCGCTTCCTGCACAGCGCCCCCCGCGCCGCCTCGGGCGCGGACGCAGCGGACCCCATGACGAGCCCGAGCTTCTCGTAGTCGTGCACGTACTGCTGCCTGCTGATCAGGTTGCCCCGGCATACCCGGAGCGGCGCGTCGCCGGCCCGCGTCTGCGCCAGCGTACGCCGGCAGAGCTCGTCGATGATCCACCCGGGCACCCGGCTCCGCGCGCCCGGATAGACGAAGCGGTACAGCGTCAGGTGCGCGAACAGGACCTCCCAGTAGGGACCGAACCGGGCGAGGAGCCTCTCCCAGTCCATCTCGTCGCCACACGCGTAGATCAGGTGGTTCACGTCGGCGCCGTCGTACCGCTCCCGCTCGTCCACGAACGCCTTCGTGAAGATGATCTCCTCGACCGGCGCGATCAGGCAGGAGTGCCCCAGGATCGTGGCCGGACGCGCGTGCTCGAACCAGCCGCCATCCACCACGGCCAGGCCGTTGCTCGACGAGAAGATGAGATCGATGAAACGGTCGCCCGCGTAGGCCTTCCCGATCCACCGCGGATCGATGAGCTCCGTCTCGAAGCCAGCCCGCTCCAGCGCCCTGAACGCCGCCGGCACCTCCCGCTCGTCCAGCATCACGTCGAGATCCTTCGTGTCCCGGAAAATGCCCGTGTACGCGAAGAAGGCATACGCCCCCGCCACCATGAACGGCACGCCGGCGCAGAGGAGCGCGTCCATCGCCCTCACCCTCACCTCCAGCTCGCCCGCGCGGGAGAGCTGGCCGGCGGGGTCGTCGAAGGCCGGAGGAGCGAGCGCCGCGCGCTCGCCGGCGCGCGTCGCCCGGGCTGAAAGCGCGTGCTCCGCGTCGCCTGCGACAGGGGATCCGCTGCGGACCATCCCCCTCTGCGTAATGAACAGGACGTGCGATGGCGACCCCCCTCCCCCCTCACGCGCCCGGAACATGCGTGGCCCCGTGGACCGCGCGGACCACGCCGGAACGACGCGAACGAAGGAAGAGAAGCGGGCTCGTCGTCGCTGACCATTGCACGACGTGGCGGGTCTGGCTCAAGCTCGCCTGCCGGGACCGCTCGGCGCGCCCCGAGCTGGCTGGCGACGAGCCGCGGCCCGCGACGCTCGAAGAGGAGGCACATCCGTGAACACCGCCATCGCGACGATCAATCCAGCGACCGGAGAGACGATCGAGACGTTCGAACCCCTCTCGTCAGCGGCGCTGGAGCAGAAGGTGGCGCGCGCGCACGCCGCGTTCCGCAGCTTCCGGCAGACCCCGATCGCCGAGCGGGCCCAGAAGCTGCGCCGGGCAGCCGACATCCTGGACGGCGAGAAGGAGCAGCTCGGGCAGCTCATGACGTTCGAGATGGGGAAGACCATCGGCTCCGCCATCGCCGAGGCCCAGAAGTGCGCGACCGCGTGCCGCTACTACGCCGACAACGCCGAGCGCCTGCTCGCCCCCGAAGAGGTCGCCACCGACGCGGGCAGGAGCTACGTGGCCTTCCACCCGCTCGGCGTGGTGCTCGCCATCATGCCGTGGAACTTCCCGTTCTGGCAGGTCTTCCGCTTCGCCGCGCCGGCGCTCGTCGCCGGCAACGTCGGCCTCCTCAAGCACGCCTCGAACGTCCCCCGCTGCGCGCTCGCGATCGAGGACATCCTCCGCCGGGCCGGCTTCCCGGAAGGGGTCTTCCAGGCGCTGCTCACCGGGACCGACGTCGTGCCGCGCCTCCTCGCCGACCCGCGCATCGCGGCCGCGACGCTCACCGGCAGCGAGAACGCGGGGCGCAGCGTCGGCGCCCACGCCGGGAAGCACCTCAAGAAGGTGGTGCTCGAGCTCGGCGGCAGCGATCCGTTCATCGTCCTGCCGAGCGCCGACCTCAACGCCGCCGTGGGGACCGCGATCCGCGCGCGCATCATCAACAACGGCCAGTCCTGCATCGCGGCGAAGCGCTTCATCGTGCACGAGTCGATCGCGCCTGAGTTCGAGCAGCGCTTCGTCGCGACCATGCGGCGCCTGCGGGTCGGTGATCCGATGGATCCGTCGGTCGACGTCGGGCCGCTCGCCACGCCGCAGATCGCCGCGGAGCTCGAGGAGCAGGTGCGGGCGTCGGTGGCCGCGGGCGCGCTCCTCCTCACCGGAGGCAAGCGGCTGAGGGGGCCGGGCAACTACTTCCCGCCGACCGTGCTCACCGACGTCCAGCGCCCCTCCCCCGCCGCCGACGACGAGCTCTTCGGCCCGGTCGCGGCGGTCTTCCGCGTCACCGACCTCGACGAGGCCATCCAGATGGCGAACTCCACCCGGTTCGGCCTCGGGGCGAGCGCCTGGACCCGCGACGCCGACGAGCGCGAGCGCCTCATCAACGAGCTCGACGCCGGCCAGGTGTTCATCAACGGCATGGTCGTGTCCGATCCCCGGCTGCCGTTCGGCGGCATCAAGATGTCCGGCTACGGCCGCGAGCTCTCCTCGTACGGCCTGCGCGAGTTCGTGAACGTCAAGACCGTCTGGATCGCCAAGGACGAACGGCCGAGGGGCCTGCCTGCATCCGAGTAATTCGAGGAGCGGAGCGACCGAAGGACGGCGAGATCGAGCGGCCGAGCGATCGCCGGGGGAGCCGCTCGCCAGCCGTCCGGCCGCCGCTTCCCCGGCGTCGTGCGACGGGCGATGATGGCGGCCATGTCGCTCCCCGGCTTCACCGAGACGCAGTTCTCACACGACGGCGTGGCGCGGGTGGTCTACCGCCGCGGCGCGGGCCCGGGCGTCGTCGTCATGCACGAGATCCCGGGCATCACCCCGTCGGTCGCGGCGTTCGCCGAGCGCGTGGCGGACGCCGGCTTCACCGTCTTCGTGCCCCACCTCTTCGGGACGCCAGGCAAGCTGGACACGCCCCTCTACATCGTCGAGCAGCTGGGCCGCGCCTGCATCAGCCGCGAGTTCCACGTGCTCGCGTCCAGGCAGGCGAGCCCGATCACCGACTGGTTGCGCGCGCTCTGCCGCGACGTCCACGCGGAGCTCGGGGGCAAGGGCGTCGGCGCGATCGGCATGTGCCTGACGGGCAACTTCGCGCTGGCGCTGATGGTCGACCCCGCCATCGCGGCGCCCGTGCTGAGCCAGCCGTCGCTGCCCTTCCCGCTCTCGCGCGAGCGCCGCGCCGGGCTCCACCTCTCCGACGACGGCCTCCGTGCCGTCAAGGAGCGCGTCGCCGCCGGTACCCCGGTGCTCGGGCTCCGCTTCACCCACGATCCGATGTGCCCGAAGGAGCGGTTCGACCGCCTCCGGGCCGAGCTCGGCGACGGCTTCGAGAGGATCGAGATCGACTCGTCCCCAGGCAACCCCCATGGGATCCCGCGCACCGCCCATTCGGTCCTGACGCGCGATCTGGTCGACCGCGAGGGCCACCCGACGCGCGAGGCGCTCTCGCGCGTCCTCGCCTTCTTCCGCGAGCGACTCCACCCCTGACCGCCCGCAACGGAAGCCGCGCCCGAGCCAGAACGTCACGCGACGTCACGCGACGTCACGCGACGTCACGCGACGAGGCACAGCCGGTTGCGTCTCCGTGAACGTCGACTTACCGTCATTGATTGTGTCGGACGATCCGGCCGTGGCCGCTCTGCTGAGCGAGTACCCCCCTGCAGCGCAACAGCTGACCTTGCGCGTGCGCAAGCTGCTCCTCCGCATCATTCCCGACGTCCACGAGCACGTCTATCCAGGCTGGCGGCTCGTCAGCTTCCGGATGGGCAGCGGCGACCAACACAAGATCTGCTGGCTCGCCCCGCAGCGCTTCGGCGTGACCCTCGGCTTCGAGCGCGGCGCCGAGCTGCCGGATCCGAACGGCATGCTCACCGGCGAAGCCAAGCAGGCCAGGAACCTCCATATCCGCTCTGCCAAGGACGTGGACGTCGCCGCGATCGCCGCGCTGGTCGCGGCCGCCGTCGCGCTCCACCGGGACCGGTGAGGATCACGCGGAGCGCCGCTGCGCGACGGCCGCGCCCGCGGCTCAGCGGCGCCCGTGGACGACCCGCCCGCCCGTCTTGCCGAGCGCGTACGAGAACCCGAGCTCCAGCGTGGAGCGGGTGACGATCGCCCCGAGATCGAGCCCCTGCTCCACCATGAGCCGCGCGGCCTGGGGCGCGATCCCGACGAGCACCACCTCGGCCCCGAGCAGCCCGGCGGCGCGCGCCGCCTGCGCGAGGTGGTTCGCCGCGCTCGCGTCGACCACCGCCATGCCGGTGACGTCGATGATCACGACGCGCGCCTGGTGCTCGGAGATCTCCTTCAGCATCGCCTCGATGAAGCGGCCGGAGCGGTGCGTGTCCAGCGCGCCCACGATCGGCATGACGAGGACGCCGCGCGCGATCGGCACCACCGGGCTCGACATCGCGGCGATCGTCTCGAGGAGCGCCTCCTGGCGGCTGCTCAGCGACTCGAGCGCCCTCGTCCGCTCCTTGATCCGCGACAGGAGCCGCGCGTTCTCGATCACGACGGCGGCCACCGCGGCCACGCGCTCGACGAGCGCCAGGTCGGTCGCCGAGCACGCGTCGGGCTGCGGGCTGGCCAGGACGAGGACCCCGAGGACCGCCTCCCGGGAGAGCAGCGGCACGCCGACCAGCGTGCGCGCGCCGCTCCGGCGCGCCTCGGCGACGTCGCGGAGGTGCTCGTGCTCGCTCGACGCGGTGTCGATGACGAGCGAGCTGCACGAGCGCATCACCCGGCTCACCAGCGAGTCGTCCGTGACGGGCGCGCGCTCGTCGTCGACGAGGCTCTCGCGCTGGGCCATGCCGATCACCAGGAAATCGAGCGCGCGCTCGTGCCCCCCCGCGCCCAGCCTGCGGCTCGCGATCCTGCGGGCGGAGCTCAAGGCGAGGTGATCCGAGAGGGCGCTCGAGAACGGCGTGCGCTCGAGGGTCACGAGGTCGACCCCCGTGTCGATGCAGCGCGACGCCGGCAGATCCGCGAGGGCCTCCGGGACGCCGCGCGTGGCCATCTCGTAGAGCGCCTGCACGCCGCGGTACCCCATGTCGTACTCGCGCTGCACGATCGCCGCGTGGATCACGCCGTCCTGGAGCATCGCGATCGTCGAGGTGACGAGATCGAAGGCGACCACCTTGAGATCGCCGGATCGCCCGAGCCTCATCGAGGCAAGCCCCAAGCTGGGGCCGTTCTCGCTGCACACACCCAGGGCGCCGGCGAGGCCGGCGTTCGACCGCACCGCGTCGACGGCGAGCGCGATCGCGCTCTCCACATCGAACAGGTTCTCCGAGAGCGAGGCCACGCGGACCGACGAGCCGGCGATCGCCTCGCGGAACCCCTCGATGCGCCCCTGGGCGTTCGGCACGGCGAAGGACTCCGCCTGGACGGTGATCTCGCCTCCCTGCGGCATGAGCCGCAGCATCGCCTCGCCCGCGATCCTCCCGGCAGCCCGGTTGTCGGTCCCGACGTAGAGCAACGACCGGCTGCCTGGGGCGGCCGGCGTGTCGATCGTGATGACCGGGATACCCGCCGCCATCGCGCGGTCGATGGCCGGCTCGAGCGCCACGGGGTCGATGGGCGCGATCGCGATCCCGTCCACCCGCCGGCGGATCCCTTCCTCGAGGAGCGCCTCCTGAGCCGCGGCGCCGGCGGACATGACGCTCCTGAACTCGACCCCGACCCGGAGATCGCGCCCCGCCGCCAGCGCGCCGTCCCGCAGGTTGTGCCAGTACGCCGTCAACGGCCGGCGGGGAGCCTTGTAGACGCGGATCATCGGCCTGCCTCGCGCGCCGCTCGCGTCGTGGGATCCCCGCCATCCATCGGCGACGCTCCCCTCGCCCCCAGCATCCTCCAGGATGGCTAGGTCGATCGCACTCCAGCGCGGGCCGGTCTGCACGCTCCGGATCCCGTCCGCGAGCGTCTCGATGAGCTCGAGGAGATCGACCGACTCGGCGACGGAGCTCAGCACCTCCTCGAGCAGGCGCAGCTCCTGGGCGCTCTGCGCCTTCTCCTCGAAGAGGCCGCGCCGCTCGAGCACGACGCCGACGCTCACCGCGATCGACTCCACGAGCGCGCGCCACGGGCCCGAGAGCGGCTCCGCGTCCGGCTGCTCCAGGGCGAGGTAGGCGCCCGGCGCGCCGAACATGGGCACCGGTACGACGTGGACGTGGACGCCGTCGAGCGGCCAGCCAGGCGCTTCCGCGAGCTCGGGCAGGTGCGCCTGGTACCACGCGGCCGCGGGGACGAGGCACGGGCCGTGCGCCGCCTCGGGCGCCGCGGCGGGGCCGAACGGAGGCGACGCGCTGAGCACCCCGCCGTCGGACGGCATGTTCACCCGGCCCGGCAGGAGGCCGTCGAGCCCGACAATCGCTTTGCAGGCGAGGCGCCGGCCGGTGCGAATCAGCAGGCTCCCGCGACGCGCGCCGGGGAGGCCCTCCATGGCTCGTCGCACAAGGTCGTGGAGAGTCGAGAAAACGTCCAGTCCGGTAGTCATGCAGATCCGTTCAGCCGCTCGCTCGCTCGCTGCGCAGCGCGCGTGCGGGCGCATCCCGTAGCAGGCGTGAGCGGGCTCGTGCTTGTCAAGCAGAGACGATGGGACCACCGTACGACCACGAGGAGCTCGCCCCCGCATGAAGCTCGCCTCTCTCCGCGGCCCCGGCCGCGATGGCACGCTCGTCGTCGTCCGCCGCGACGGCCTCGCCTACACGCCTGCAGGCGAGGCCTTCCCCACGCTCCAGGCCGCGCTGGACGACTGGGAGCGCGCCGAGCCCGCGCTCCGCCGCATCGCGGCCGACGTCGAGCTCGGCGAGGCGGCCGTGACGCCGCTGGTCGCGGAAGAGCTCGCTGCGCCGCTTCCGCGCGCCTACGAGTGGATCGACGGCTCGGCGTACATCCACCACATCGTGCTGGTGCGCAAGGCGCGCGGCGCCGAGCCTCCCGAGACGCTGACGACCGATCCGCTTGTGTACCAGGGCGGCTCCGGCGTCCTCCTCGGCCCGACCGACGACATCGTCCTGCACGACGAGGCCTGGGGCCTCGATTTCGAGGCCGAGGTCTGCGTCGTCCTCGGCGACACCCCGCAGGGCACGCGCCGCGAAGAGGCCCACCGGCACATCCGCCTCTTCCTGCTGGCCAACGACGTGACGCTGCGCAACCTCGTGCCCGCCGAGCTCGCGAAGGGCTTCGGGTTCTTCTGCTCCAAGCCCGCCACCGCGTTCTCGCCGTTCGCGATCACGCCCGACGAGCTCGGCGATTCGCTCCGCGACGGGCGCGTCCACCTGCGGCTCCGCTCGACCTACAACGGCGCGCTCATCGGCGATCCCGAGGCCGGCCCGGAGATGCACTTCTCGTTCTTCGATCTCATCGCGCACATCGCGAGGACGCGCGGCTTCACGGCGGGGACCCTCCTCGGCAGCGGCACCGTCTCCAACGAGGACCCGGCGCGCGGCGTGTCTTGCCTCGCCGAGCGGCGCATGCTCGAGATCCTCTCGGACGGAGCGGCCAGGACGCCGTTCATGAAGCCAGGAGACACGATCATGATCGAGATGCTGAATCGCGCGGGAGAGAGCCTGTTCGGGCGCATCGCGCAGCGGGTGGTGGCCAGATGAGCGCCGCCGTGAAGGGGCTCGCGCTCTACGGCTACTGGCGCAGCTCGTGCAGCTGGCGCGTGCGCATCGCCCTGGCCCACAAGGGCATCGAGCACGCGTACCGGCCGGTGAACCTCGTCCGGGACGGCGGCGAGCAGCTCCGCGACGAGTACCGGGCCAAGAACCCGATGGCGCAGGTGCCCCTGCTCGAGTTCGAGCAGGGCGGCGCCGTCCGGCGTGTGTCCCAGTCGGTGGCCATCATCGAGCTGCTCGAGGACCTCTTCCCCGCGCCGCCGCTCCTGCCCGCGGATCCGTACCTGCGCGCCAGGGCGCGGCAGCTCGTGGAGATGATCAACTCCGGCACGCAGCCGATGCAGAACACCGCCACGCTGAAGTACGTGAGGGACGAGCTCGGCGGCGACGAGAAGGCCTTCGGCCGACGCTTCATCGCCTCGGGCCTCGCCGCGTTCCAGGCGGCGGCGAGCGAGCTCTCCGGGCGGTTCTGCGTCGGCGACCAGGTCACCGTGGCGGACGTGTTCCTCGTGCCCCAGCTCTACAACGCGCGGCGCTACGAGGTCGACCTCGCGCCGCTCTCGACCCTCACGCGCATCGAGGCCGCGTGCATGGATCTGCCCGCGTTCCAGGCCGCCCACGCCGACCGCCAGGTCGACGCGGTCGCCTAGCTCGCCCCTGCGTTACCCCCTCGCGACGGAGGACCCGGATGGCCAAGGTGGAGTCGATCGGCATCAAGCGCGTGGAGGCGCTGCACTACTACGTGCGCGACCTGGAGCGGAGCCGCAGGTTCTACACGGAGAAGCTCGATTTCCAGGAGATCGCCGCGAGCTCGCCGGAGCTCACCGCGGCGGCAGCGCAGCGCTCGATCGTTTTCCAGGCCGGCGAGTGCGTCGTCGTCTGCTCGCAGCCCTCCGGCGAGGGGGGGCGGGCGTGGCGCTACCTGCGCAAGCACCCCGACGGGGTGGGCACGGTCATCTTCGAGGTGGAGGACATCGACCGCGCCTTCCGGCTGCTCGACGGCCGCGGGGGCACGCCGATCGACGAGGTCCATCGGGTGACGGAGGCAGGCGGCACCTTCGCCTCGTTCTCGATCACGACGCCGTTCGGCGACACCACCTTTCGCTTCGTGGAGCGGCGCGGCTACCCCGCGCTGTTCCCCGGCTGCGTGGCCTACGACGCGCCGTGCGGCGGCGAGAACCGCTTCGGGATCGCCCGGTTCGATCACATCACCTCGAACTTCCAGACGATGGCGCCCGCCCTGCTCTGGATGGAGCACGTGCTCGGGCTCGAGCCGTTCTGGCAGATCGCGTTCCACACGAACGACGTCGCGAAGGACGCCAATCACGGCTCGGGCCTGCGCTCGGCCGTGATGTGGGACCCGGCCTCGGGCGTGAAGTTCGCGAACAACGAGCCTTACCGGCCGCACTTCAAGAGCTCGCAGATCAACGTCTTCAACGAGGAGCACCGCGGCGACGGGGTGCAGCACGTGGCGCTCGCCGTGGAGGACATCCTCGCCGCGGTGCGCGCGATGCGCGGCCGGGGCGTGGAGTTCATGCCGACCCCGGCCGCCTATTACGACATGCTGCCCGAGCGCCTGCAGCGGCTCGGCATCGGGCAGATCGACGAGGACGCGGCGGCGCTGCGCGAGCTCGAGGTGCTCGTCGACGGCGACGGCGCGAGGTCGTACCTCCTCCAGATCTTCCTCAAGGAGTCGTCGGGTACGCACCGCGATCCCGACGCCGGGCCGTTCTTCTTCGAGCTCATCCAGCGCAAGGGGGATCGCGGCTTCGGCGCCGGCAATTTCCGGGCGCTGTTCGAGAGCATCGAGCGGCAGCAGAAGGCGGGGCACGGCTGATGCTCGATCGCGTCGTCGCCGGGATCGTCCCGCCCAAGCACCACATCGCCCTGCGCAGCGAGGCGGGGGATCTCCGCTACGAGGAGTGCCTGACGCGGGCGGGCTTCGACGGCCCCTACACGATCGCCTACCACGAGCGCCGGCCGCACGAGCACCGGATCGCGGAGGCCGCGCACGGCTTCACGCTGCCGGTCGCCGCGCCGGCGCGCCCGCTGGCGAAGCGGCACTACCGGTCGCAGGATCTGCCGCGGCGGGGCGGGCCCGCCGTCGACTGCCGCGTGCCGCTGCTCTTCAACGACGACGTGGTGATCGGGCTCGTCCAGCCGGACGCGGCCGATCCGGTGTACTTCGCGAACGCGGACGCCGACGAGCTGTTCTTCATCTTCCACGGGGGCGGCGTCCTGCGCACGATGCTCGGCGATCTCCGCTTCGAGCAGGACGACTACGTCGTCATCCCGAAGGGGCTCTTTTACCGCTTCCTCCCGGACGCCGCGCCCCAGCGGTGGCTCTCGATCGAGGCCGCGGACATCCACCTCCCGCGCAAGTGGCGCAACGAGGTCGGCCAGCTGCGGATGGACGCGCCGTACTCGCACCGTGATTTCCGGCGGCCCACGTTCGTCGGCCCCCTCGACGAGGGCATCCGCGCGCTCGTCGTGAAGCGCGGCGGCGCCTTCCACGGCTTCGCCCTCGAGCGCTCGCCGCTCGACGTCGTCGGCTGGGACGGGGCGGTGTACCCGTTCGCGTTCCCGATCCAGCGCTTCCAGGCGCGCGTCGGGCTCGTGCACCTGCCTCCGGACTGGCACGGGACGTTCGCCGCGCGCGGCGCCCTCGTCTGCAGCTTCGTGCCGCGCCCGACCGACTTCCACCCGGAGGCGATCCCCTGCCCGTACCCCCACGCGTCGGTCGATTGCGACGAGTTCCTGTTCTATTGCCGCGGCAACTTCACCTCGCGCCGCGGCGTCGGCCCCGGCAGCATCTCGCACCATCCGGCCGGCGTCCCGCACGGGCCGCACCCAGGCGCGTACGAGGCGAGCCTCGGGGCCCGCGAGACGAGCGAGCTCGCGGTCATGCTCGACACGATCCGCCCGCTCTCGGCCACCGCGGCCGCGCTCGCGGTGGAGGACCCGGGCTACCAGGACAGCTTCATCGCGGGCCCCTAGCGGGGTCGGGTGACAGGAGACTTCCCTCAGGGCCCTCCGCGCGGGGGCTCAGGGCCCTGGGGCTTGTTGAAGCAGGCGCTCGTGCACTCGTTGAAGCGCTGCGACTCCTCGAAATCGATCCCGTTCAGCCCATTGCAGGACATGCCGATGATGCAGCGGGCGTTGCACACGATCGACCCGACGCAGTCGTCGGGGTTGGTCGAGAACGGGAATCCCAGCCCGCACGCCATGAAGACGTCGTTGGCGTCCTCGCAGACGGTGCGGAAGATGGAGATGCCGCAGCCACGGAGGCTATCTCGCTGGCTGTCGCAGCCGTCGAACAGGTACTTCTCGTCCTTGCATTCGAGCTCCTCCTCGACGCAGGTCACGTAGTCGTCGAAGGAGCCGGTGCAGCTCGCCTTCACCGCGGCCGCCCGCGCGGTCTCCGCCTTGTCGACGCACTCGAGGTACCTCGCCTCGCTGCAGCCGGAGCAGTCGCAGATGCGGTCGCAGGCGCGCTCCTCGGGCGAGGGGCAGCCAGCGGAAACGAGCGCGCCGCCGACGGCGGCCAGGGAGAGGAGCACCCAGTGGGTGCGCGGCGGGCGGCGCTTGGGGGCGAGCACGGTGACCTCCTCCCCCTACTCTATTTCATTTCGGCATCTTGCCGAGCCGCTCGAGCAACGCGCGCACAAGGAGCGGCCACGCGACCGTGGCGTCTGCGTACACCTCGGCGAAGCGCCCGCCCTCCTGCGGCGGGGTGAACTTGCCCCAGCTCACGCCCTCGGAGTACGTGCAGCCGGACAGGCCGCCCCAGTGGACAGGCTCGGGGCAGATGCGGACGCCGTACTGGAACCGCGGGTGATCGACCTCGATGTCCAGGCGATCGCCGACGATGTCGTAGAACGGCGCGACCTGCTGGGCCCAGTTGCGCGGCACGCCGCCGCCGATGGTGAAGATGCCGAGGCGCTTCTTCTTGCGGACCAGGCGGGCGTAGCTCAGCAGATCGAGGAACGGATTGTACGGCGGCGGCACGGCCTCGCGCCACACGTCGAAGCCCGGCTTGTCGCCGTGCTGCGCCTTCACCTTGCGCAGCATCCACGTCGCCACGTCGAGGCCCATCTCGCTGTCGGTGAAGGCCGGCACATAGACGGGCACGTCGCGGAGGTACGCGCTCCGGAGCACGCCCGGCGAGTCGCCCATCTCCGCCAGCGCCTTGCCGAGCTGGCGGCAGATGATCTCGCTCGACCAGGGAGAGCCGGGGTCCAGCTTGTCGAGCTCCTTCCGGACGAAGACCTCGATCGCGTTGAGGTTCTTCTCCATCTCGAGCGTGTCGTAGACGCGGTTGTACCCCTTCTCGAAGTACGTCTCGTCGGAGATGCCCGGGTTCGCCTTGTAATGGGTCAGGCCGACCGCCTCGCTCAGCCCGTGCGCCATGAGCGCCCCCGTGCTGATGATGCAGTCGATCATGCCGGCCTCGATCATCCGGACGATGACGACGCCCATCTTGGCGACCGTCATCGCGCCGGAGAACGTCGCCACGACGAGGCAGTCCTCGTCGCGCACCATCGCCTCGAGCACGTCGCACGCCTCGCCGAGCGCGCGGCCGCTGAACGCGGTCCTGCTCATCGCGCGGAGCAGATCGTCGAACGAGTCAATCTTCAGCGGGTCGAGCGCCGCGAGCGGGACGAGCTGGTCTTCGACGCCGTCGCCGAGCTGGCGGTGCGAGGAACGAGGATGCTCCGGAGAGGACATAGGGCGCGAACATATACCCGCGCGGGGGGTAGGCCGTCGAGCGCGAAGCTCCCCGCGAGAAGGGCAAACTCAAGGCCGGACGGGCAGCGAGCACGCGAGGCGGCGCGCGGATCTCGCCGCTGCTCTGGCCGCTGCCGTGCCCTCCGTTCCGCCGAATTTCCCGGCGCCTTGACCGATCCCGCGATCGCCGCCTTCGGCGCGCCGGGCCGCGAGATCGGCGCGAACGAACGCGAGCGGGCCCGCGCTGAGCTGGCCGTCGGTCCGCCGCTCCAGATCCATCAGCGCGGCGATCTTCGCCACGCAAACGTCACGACCTGACACACGGACGTCATAGACAGCCGTGCTCGCGGGCGCGCGGCGGCCATCGACCGTCGCGAACGCGCTCGCCCGATCGAGCAGGAAGCGCGCGCCGGGCGGGCGCGCGGCGCACGCCGGCATGCGGGTGAGCTCGGTGCGGACATTCGGGACGATCTCCCAGCCGTCGAGCGGCAGGAGCGGCGGGGCCTTCGCGGTCGCACCTTGCGCCGTCGTCGCGGCAGGCGGGATCGGCACCGTTCGGCCGAGCGTCAGGCCGTGGAAGCTGAGCAAGAGCGGCACGCCGGCGCTCGTCGGCTGCCCAAGCGCGGGCTCGCCGAGGTTCGCGAGCGAGGCGATCGGCCGCGGGGCCTCGCCGGAGGACCACGCGACGAGCGACGCCCCGCGGAGCCACGCGACGGGGCCATCCGGCGCCTCGCTGAAGGCGACCTCCGCCTCGGGCATCAGCTCCAGCGGCACCTCGGCGACCTCGGCGCCGCGGCCCGGCCTCACCTGGATCAGCACGTCGCGGCCCGAGGCGCGCACCCCGAACAGGATCCGGCCCCCGGACGCCGCGAACCGGGCGAGGATCGCGTCCCGGCCGACGCCCTCGGGCGCCGGGCCCGTCCACGAGCGGACCCTGGCCTGGAGCTCGGTCGGGTCGAGCCAGCGCAGCGTCCACGTCGCCCGCGGCGCAGCGGAGGCGCCGCGCGCCTGGAGATCGGCGCCGGCGCCTCTGACAGCAGCGCCGTCGGGCGAGCGCACCTCGAGCGCGGCGACGGTGGAGAGCTGGCCCCAGCGCCTGTCGCTCACCGACGAGACGCGCCGCTGGCCGTCCGGTCCGGGCTTCACGTCGCGGGCGAGCAGCGCGAGCGCCTCCTGGGTGCTGCGCGGCGGCGGCAGGCCCGCCGGCGAGAGCGGCGGCCCCGGCTGTGTCGTGCAGGCGAGCGCGCGCTCCGGCAGCGCCGGGGACGGCGGCGAGCGGAGCGGCAGGAGCGGCGCGGCCCCGAGCGCAGGACCGCGGAGCGGCGCTCCCTGCGCGGGCAGCGGCGGCCCCCAGCCGACGCGGAGGTGGGTCGAGATCCTCAGGCCGGCCTCGTTCACGGCCAGCATCCCGGGCTCGGCGAGCAGGTCGCCACTCCGGGCGATCTCCGCCGCGGCCTGGGGTGGGATCTCGATGGGCGACCACGTGCGGCCGGCGTCATCCGACGCGAGCACCTTCCCTTCCCCGACGGCGATCCCGCGGCCGGCGTGGACCACGGCGTGCGCGGCCCCGGCGAGGCGAGCCCGCGAGGCCTCACCGCCGGGGGAAAGGACGACGGCGGTGAGCTCTCCGGCCTCGTCGGCCACCACGAACGACAGCGCGCCGTCCTGCCCCTCCTCGATCGGGCTGACCACGTTGACGTCGTCGCCCCCGCCGCGCAGCCAGCCGAGCGGGAGCAGCGGAGCCTCCCTGCCGCCGGCGTCGATCACCGCGACATGGGCGCCGGGCGAGGCGCCCTCGCGGCCGTCGCCGCGCGGCGCGGGCTCGTCGCGGGGCGCGACGTCGCTGTCCCAGAGCCCGCGCAGGATCGCGATCCGGCCGTCGGCGAGCGCGCCGGCGCCGCGCCAGCGGACGTCCGTGCCCGGGCGGACCGTGCTCCACCGGCCGCTCGGCTGTCGCACGCACACGCTGCCCTCGTCATCCGCGTCGCACGGCGCGAGCAGCAGGGCGCCGCCGCTCGGGGACACGCGGAGCTCGGCCTCGCCGCTCCGCACGAGGACGGGGGGCTCGCTGCCGAGAGGGCGGTCGGGCTTGACCTGGAGCACGCCGAACGGATCGTGGCGGCCGTCCGTCCCGCCCTCGCCGAGCGCGCAGGCCACCCACGCCGCTCGCCCCGCGCGGCCGACGCCGCAGACGTTCAGCCAGTCGCCGCGGCCGAAGGGGGCGACCTCGTGGAGCGCGCCGGTGGCGAGATCCACGCGGGTGAGGACGCCGTGGCTCGCCGTGATCACGGCGGACGTCCACACCGCGCCGCTAGAGATCGCCGCCTCGAGCGGGTGGCGCCCCGTCGCGCGGATCCAGCGGAGCAGGGGCGCGCCTGGGCCGGGCTCGGGCGCATCGTCGGCGGGCGCGGGCCCGAGCCGCGCCTCGGCGACCAGGATCCGCGCCTCGCGCTGCCCGGACGACGAGGCCCTGCCCTGCGTCACGGCGATCAGCGCGCCGTCGCGCAGACGGACGTCGGCGACGCGGAGCAGCGCGGCGGGGTCGCCGTCCTCTCCGTTCCCACCCGGCGACGGCGCGACAGGGCGCCACGACGCGCCGCCGTCGGCCGTGACCGCGAGCCCTGCCGCCTCGAAGAGCCCGGCGCCCTGCCGCGCGTCGCGAAACGCGAGGGCGCGCAGCGGCAGGGCGGGCAAGCCCGGCAGCGTGCGCGGCTGTCCCGTCTCGATGTCGAGGAAGATCGGGGAGTCGGCGATGGCGTCCCAGACCGCGACGACGGCGGGCCCGCCGCCGATGCGCTGGAGGTCCGTCTCGGACCGGGCGAGGACCGCGGGCGCGCCGAGCGGGTCATCGAACCGGTAGACACCGTGGACTCCGCGCCCGACGAGCCGCGGGCCGGTTGCGGACGGAACCAGCACGAGCTCGATCAGGGGCTCGGGGCACGCCGCGGTTTCCGGCCGTGCCGCGCCGTCGGCACCGACGAGGACGCGCTGGCCGCCGACGAGCGCGAGCGTGCCGCCGGCGACCCGGGGCCCGATCGCGGTCGCGCCGCTCGCGTCGACCCAGCGGGCAGGCACGGGCGCGGGCGGCGGAAGGCGCGCCGCCGCGGGCGCGCCGCGCTCTTGCGGCGCAGATCGGGGCGGCGCGCCGCCGCAGCGGGCGAGCGCGAGCGCAGCGAGGAGCGCGGCCGCGCGCCGCGACCTGCGCGGTGGCGCTGCGAGGCGGGGAGCGCCCGCCGCTCTGGACTGCATCATCAGGGCTGAGACTACCGTGATTCGCTGGCCGCCGCGGCGCCGTGACGGGCCGCAGGCAGCGCCTTGCGGCCGGCGTGCGCACGCCAGAGGTGCGGTGTCCATGGCGGTACACGGAGGCCGCAGCGGCACACGGAGGCAGCGCCCGCGACAGGGACGCAGCGACCGCGACAGCGAGGCTCAGTGGACGGCCGAGCCTGCCGGGACCGGGGCGGTCTCGTCTGCCAGCGCGGCTGCCCTGCGGGCGAGGAGGGCCATGAGCCCCCTGGCGCCAACCACGGCATGGTCGGACACGCAGTTGTTGAAGATCGCGTGCACCTGATCTGCCTCCTGGGAGAGCCGCGCGACGGTCTCCGCCCAGGGAGCGAGCTCCACGGGGTCGTAGATGTACCTGAACTTCTCGTTCACGCCGACGGGCGCGTCCCAGGTCTCCTCGCGCCGGCCGTGGAAGCGCACCACGGCGAGGCGAGGATCGCCGACGAGGGCGGTGGGAGGCATGCTGTTGTCCTTGCCCTGCGGCTCATCGACGATGACGTAGAATGCGCCGAGATCTCGGAGGAGATCCGCGACGCGCTCGATGCGTCCAGGCATGCCCCATGACCCGTGCCGGAGCTCGACGGCGAACGGGAGCCCGTCCATGCGCCTCCGGCAATCCTCGATGACACGCACGTTGCCGCGCGTCGCCGTGAACCACGGAGGGAACTGGAAGAGCACATACCCCAGCTTGCCCGCCTGGCGCAGCGGATCGAGCGCCAGCCGGAAGCGCTCCCAGAGCGCGTCTCTGACCTCGGCCGGCAGGTCTGCCGGGTAGAGGCGCCGCCTGTCGAAGAGCGAGGCTGGCAGCGCGCCCTGGACGTCCGGGGGGAGGCGGACGGGCTCCACGGGGTGCTGGGTGAGCGGCGCGAACGCCTTCATGTTGAACACGAAATCAGGCGGAGTCCGCTCGACCCACTGCGCCACCATCCCCGGCCCCGGCAGGGCGTAATAGCTCGAGTTGACCTCGACCACGGGGAACTGGGACGCGTAGAACTTCAGCCGTTGTGCCGGGCTCGACACGCCCTTCGGGTAGAATCGATGGCTCTTCACCAGGGTCGGGTCCGTCCACCCGGCGGTCCCGGCGAGGGCGTTGCCGATGCGGGCGGGCACAGGCGCGCACACCGCGAGCGCCGCGGCGCGCGCGAGCCGCTGCTCCTGCTGGTGAGGAGCCTCCTCTGAAGGCGACCGCGGCGGGTCGCGCAGGGCTTCTTCGTGCATATCGGGAGCAACCTAAGGCCTCTTTGCGGTGATGGAACCGCTCGCCCGGAGATACGGCGGCAGGTGCTCATTGCCTCTCATGAAGGTCCTCTCTCCCGTCGTGCGCATGCGCTGGTCGTGCGCGTACCCTCCCGCTCGCTCGACGAGCTCCCGGATTGCCAGATCCTGATCCAGGCGGTTTTCCGTCACGCTCTTTCGCCGTGGATGAGGCCGCGAATGCAGAGCGCCGACAGCGTGGAGAGCCCAGATTGTGCATGCGCCGACCGGTCGCCTGCGCTATACTGAACAGGGGCCAGGGAGATTGATATATTCCTGCCCGGCAGGACAGAGGTGATCGATGTATTCAGCGAATCGTCGCCGGAATATCGAGCGGGAGGAGCGCATGCTGCTCCGCGAGAAGCGGGAGCAGGCGGCCGGCAAGCTCCTTCAGAAGGTGCCGCAGCTCACGAGCTTGAACCTGGAAATTCGCGAGACCCGGCCCAATTCGGCCATGAATGAGACGCAGTACATCCGCCGCGTCGTTGTCGAGCATGCGCATGCGCTGTTCGAAATGCCGTGCTCGTACTCTTCGTGTGACAACGGCGGCTACGACGTGACGCAGGAGATCCTGAGCGGCCTCGCTTCGCGCACGGCGCGGTTCGAGGGGGAATGCGCCTGTCGAGGGAGCTGTGGTGGCGAGTGCTGCTCCCGGGTCCTCCGCTACGTCGCCACGGCCACGTACCGTGGCCCCGAGGCGTAGGGCGGGCGCTTATCGCCCGGGACGGCGTACGCCGCGAGGGGCGGCCGGGGCGCTGTCCGCGCCTCGGCTCGCGCTCCGTGCTTCACTCGGTGATGGGAGGCTGTGGCCCCGGGACGATCCCTGCGATGTCCGGATCCTCCCCCGGTGACCCGCCATCACCGAGGCCCTTTTCCTTGCGGCGCGCGAGACGGTTCGCGTCTTTCTCGCGCTGCTTTTCCTGCCGGGCGCGTTCTTTTTGCCGCTTCATTGCTGCCTGTTTCTGCTGCATAGGGAGCCAGGCCTTTCAGCGCCTCCGGACGGCGCGTTCTTCAGCACCTCGCGGTGCGTCCTGAGAAGGCGCAGGCGCGGCGCACGAGCGGCGCCGCGCCTCGCCCGCGATCAGTACCGGTCGCCGCGGCCGCCGCGGCCGCCGGAGCCACCGCGACCGCCGCGGCCACCACCGCCGCCGCCGAAGCCGCCACCGCCGCCGCCGAAGCCACCACCACCACCGCCGCCGCCGAAGCCACCGCCGCCACCACCGCCGCCGAAGCCGCGCGCCGGGCGCTCCTGCGCTTCGTTGACCTTGAGCGCGCGGCCATCGAGGACCGCGCCGTTCAGCTGCGAGATCGCGCTGTTCGCCGCCTGGGCCGAGCCCATGGTCACGAACGCGAAGCCGCGAGGCTGCCCCGTCTCGCGGTCGGTCGGCATCGCGACCTCACGGACCTCGCCGGCTGCGGCGAACGCGGACTCGAGGGTCTCGCGGGTGGTGCTGAACGAAAGGTTTCCTACGTAGAGACGATTTCCCATGCCATCCTGCTTTTTTTACGGCTTTCTGGTGCGCCGCTGAGGCGCTCTCGGCCTGCCATCCGACGAAGCCGTAACGGATCGAACGGAGACGTGCCGCGCGGAACTCCCGCGCGGTCACACGGTGCGTCGTCCAGTCGTCCGAGCGAGCTGCAGGCTCCCTCACGAGAGGGAAACAGGAAAGCGTCGTATCGAGGGCCAGGGACGTTCGTGAGGAGAAGCATCCTAGCCCGATGCGCCGTCTTTCGCAAGCGGGCCGTCCGTGGTCCAGGCCACCGCGCGTCTGTGTTCGCGCCTCGCACTCGCGCCTCGCGCGGGCGCGCCAGCTCCACGCGGCCTCCTGCGCGCCCCGCCGCGCCAGCGGGCTGTATGCTTACGGACGGCTCGGGTGATCGCCGGTACGGGCGAGGCCGTCCGCTGCGGCCGCGACGTCCCCCCGCGGCGTGGGTGAGGCCGCGGCGGCGCCGGCCTCGGCGGGGGCGGAGCGGCTGGCGATCCAGAGCCAGAGGACGAGGGCGCCGAGCGCGACGCGGTACCAGCCGAACGGCGCGAGGCCATAACGCTTCAGGTAACGCAGGAAGACCGCGATCACGAGCAGGGCGACGGCGAACGAGACGGCGAGCCCGACCACGAGCGCCACGATCCCGCCGGGGGCGTCGAGCAAGGCGCGGCCGTTCTTGACGAGATCGAAGACCGTCGCGGCGCCGAGCGTGGGGATGGCGAGGAGGAACGAGAACTCGGCGGCCGCGGCGGTGCTGAGGCCGGAGAGCTGCCCGCCGACGATGGTGGTCATCGAGCGCGACGCGCCGGGCCAGAGCGAGAAGCACTGCGCGAAGCCGATCGCGAGCGCGCGCTGGAGCGTGACGTCCTCGACGCGCGGGGCGCCCTGATCCGGCCGGCGGCGGCGGACCGACTCGACGCCGATCATCAGGAAGCCGCCGACGATGAGCGCCGCCGCGACGGGCCCCGGGCCGAACAGGTGCGCCTTGATGGCCTTGTGGAAGAGCAGGCCGACCACGGCGGCGGGGAGAAACGCGAACGCGAGGGCGAGCGCGAGGCGGAGGCTGTCCGGATCCCGCCGGACCATGCCGCGCACGGTGGTCGAGAGGCGCTCGCGGAAATAGACGACGACGGCGAGCACCGCGCCGAGCTGGATCACGATATCGAGCGTCTTCGCCGCCTCGCTCTGGTGACCGAGCCACGCGCCGAGCAGGATGAGATGACCGGTGGATGAGACGGGAAGGAACTCGGTCAGGCCCTCGAGGACCCCGAGCAGGACGGCATCGAACCAGAACATTGCGCCGAGTCTACCCTCACGCGGGCGAGAGGTGCTCGAGAGCGCGCACGGGATCGGGCTGCGTGGCGGGATCGCGGCGCGGCCGCGGCGGCGCGACGGAGAGCGCCGGCCGTCGACGCGAGATCCCGTGGAGGCTGGGCCTCCGAGCGCCGCGCCGCCAGCCACGCGGGCGATCGGCGCCGGCGGCAGGGCGCGCCAGCGGGGGCGCGCTCGACCGCGACGCGCGCGTCGCCCTCGCGGGGACGATCTCGCCGGCGATGGCCGCGCAAGGCGCGAAGAGCCGCGCGTCCCGGAGCCGCGCGCCGCGGTGTTCGCGGCCGCGCATGGAGGACGCGGAAGAAAGCGTCGTAGTCGGCGCTCACCTGGGCCAACGAGCGGAGAGGGCGCCAGCAGCACAGCGGTAATCGCCGCAGCCCCCGTCCGCCTCGATCACGAGCCGTTTCACGAGCCATCGCTTGGCGGACTCAACAGGAGTGATCGAGGCACCTGCCCGTCGCTACCGCAGTTCGCCCCACGGCTCGACGCGGGCGATCGCACGGGCTGACGCAAGCTGCAGAGCACGAAAACGCCAGCTCCCCGCGAACAGGGCACCTGGGACAGGGGGAAGTCCCGACAGAAACAGGGAAGTCCCGAACAGCCCGTAAGTGCCCGCCGCGCGAAGCCGTGCGAAGAAGAGAAGAAGGACACCGCGAGTACCGCAGCTCACACGCTGACCATGTGAAGATTCGAACAAGTCGCAGTTGTTTCCGCCGCGCATCGCGACCGTGAACCAAGGCGGGCGCCCGCAGCCGCGCTGAACTGGGCCGTTCGCGTTGCATCTTCCACGTCCCGAGTGCCTCCACGACACCGTCCAAGCAGGTCGAACGGAACTCGAGATCTTCGTGCTGGTCTGTCGAGAGAGCATGTTGCGCGGTTGACTCGAACAAACATCGTCGTGTACACCTCGATAGAAGAGGCCGTCGGCGCCGGGGGTGCCGCCGTGCAGGCCATCGACACCACGCAAGCGCGCTCGCGCACTTCCGCGGCACAGCGGCAGGAGATGCGGGCCCGCGATCGTCGCAGGGAGGCAGCACTGTGTCATCGATCGTAAGAGCCCATCGCACCTCTTCGCAGGGTCAGCACAGGGACGCCACGATCTCGTCTTCCCGACGAAAGTATTGCGTCCTCGTCGTCGACGACGACGAAAGGGCCCTGAGGTCCATTTCCGCGGTCCTCTCCGGGGACGTCGACGTCGTGGAATGTACGTCGGCGGAGCAGGCGCTCGTATTGCTCGAGACCAGGGAGTTTCACCTGGTCTGCTCCGACGTGGTGATGCCTGGGATGAAAGGGGACGAGCTGCTCCGGAGGGTGGCGAACATGCCCGTGTACACGAGCTGTCTCCTCATCACCGGCGCCGAGGAGTACACGCGCTCGAAGGAGGCCGTGTATCACCACGTGCTGCTCAAGCCGTTCAATCCGGCCCGGCTCACGGCGCTCGTCCTTCAGCTGGCGCGCCTCACCGAGATGAAGCGCTCGGTCCACTCGATGGCGGACTCGCTCACGCCGACGGACGCCGGGAGCGAGCTCGTGTCGTGCGGCTGGCCCGACGCCGGCATGGCGCCGGACTCGTCGCACGCGCCGAGATCCACGAGGCTGGAGGCCTGCGTGACGTGCGGCGCCACGCCGCACGATCTGCCGCACGAGCCGGAGCCGGCGAGGGCCGCCGCGTCCGCGCTTCGCGCCCGGAAGCGATGGGCCCGGTGAGCCTGCGGCCGCGCCGCCCCGCGGGCGGCGGCGCGGCCGTCGCGGCGCGGGTCAGGCGCCGCTCGGGCCCTGCTCTTCCCACCACCTCGCCATGCGCACCTGCATCTCCTCGACCGAGACGTCCTCGATGACGGCCGACAGGATCCACTGGTGCCCGAACGGGTCCTCGATCCTGCCCTCTCGCCGGCCGTAGAACTGGTCCGCGATCGGGTAGATGATCTTGGCCCCCGCCTCGACGGCGCGCGCGGCGACCGCGTCGGGGTCCTCGACGTTCAGCGTGAGGACGATCGGCGAGCCGCCGAGCGCCTTCGGGCCGCGCGCGTTCCACTGGGGGGCCTCGTCGGCGATGCTGATGACGGAGTCGCCGATCACGAGCTCGGCGCAGACGATGGCGCCGCCGAGCTTCGGGTCGGCGAGGCGCAGCTTCTCGGTCGCGCCGAACGCCTTCTTGTAGAACGCGATGGCGTCGGTCGCGCCGGCAACGACGACGTGCGGCACGACGGCGTGGTACGGGGGCGGGGCGATGGGGTGTGGTCGCTGGGTCATGGGCGAAGGATGCCCACGCGGCCGGAGCGGGTATTGTAAAAACATGCCGGCCTGCCGAGCCGGCTCGTCCAGCGCCGGCTCGGCCAGCGCCGGTGGTCAGCCGTCGAGCGGGACATGGTTCCGCTCGCGGCGCCTGGTCACGTACTCGGTGGGCGTGAGGCCGGCGAACGCGCGGAAGTCGTGGATGAAGTGCGCCTGGTCGTAATAGCCACACGCGGCCGCGACGCCCGCCCAGGAGACGCGCTCGCCGCGCTCGATCGCGGAGACCGCCTGCTGGAAGCGCTGCACACGGCAATAACGCTTCGGGGTGAGGCCGACCCGCTCGGTGAAGCTCCGGATGAACCGCTTCGAGCTCATCCCGAGCTGCCCTGTCACGTCAGCCACGGTCCACGCGCGGGACGGGTCCGCGAACGCGGCGAGCGCGAAATCGACCGAGGGATCGCGCTCGAGCGGCGCTCGCGGGCGGAGGAGCCGCGACGCGAGGGCGGACTCGAGCGCGCGGAGCCTTTCCTCGGGGGTCTTCGCCTCGAGCACGCGCTCGCGGACGAGGGCGGCCTCGCGCCCCCACAGCGCGTCGAGCGAGACGTGGGCGCCGCCGAGCGCCGCGGCGTCCGGGCCGAAGAACGGGGCCGCGCCGCCCGGGGAGAGCTCCGCGCCCACGATCGCGCGCTGCTCCGCCGTGTCGATCGCGAAGTGCTCGGCGTGGGCGCCGCAGACGGCGATGCCGGAGAGGCGGTGGCAGCGGGCGGCGCCGCCCTCGGCAGCGCCGTGCTCGGCAGCGCCGTCGTACCAGCGCAGCTCGTCCTCGGCGAGGTTGATGAGCAGGCTCATGGCGCCGCTGGGGAGCACGCGCTCGAGCAGGTCGGGGAGCTCGGGGGCGGCGTAGTACCAGAGCAGGCGGACGAAGCGGCCGAGCGGGGGAGGCGGGGTGTAGGTGACGAAGAGCATGGGGCGGCCCGGGAGAGGCAGCATGCCATGGCCGAGGACGCGCGGCGCGCAAAGGCCGCTCCGATCGAGCCGTACCGCGGTCGAGCAGACGCCCCGCTCCATCGAGCCAGCGCGCGAACGGCTTCGGGAGCGGTCCCGTGGAGGGGCGCTCGGAGCTCAGTAAGGCGGCAGCATCCTCCGGAATCCGTGGCCCAGCGCCAGCACCAGGAAGACCAGGTTGCGCAACGGCAATACCGGCCAGAAGAGGCCGAGAGGCCCTTCCGCTAGGGCGGTTCGCTCCTCCCCCGCCGCGGCGCCCTCCCCTTGTTCGCCCCGGAACACCCGCGCGAGGCGCGCGCCGAGCCGCCGCATCCACGCGACCGACCGCGGGAAATCGGCGATCCCGTCGAGCCACGCTCCCGGGATCCCGCGCGCCCCCAGCGTCGCGCCCGCGAGGCCGCCGACGATCGCGCCCGTGCTGTCGGCGTCGCCGCCGAGCAGGATCACGTCCTCCACCGCGCGGCGGAAATCGCCCGGGTGCGCGAGCCAGCAGAACAGGGCCGCTGGAACGGTGTCCACGATGAAGCCGCTCACGCCCTGATGGAGGCCTATCGCCGCGGCGAAGTCCTCCGCCGAGGCGCGCCGGCCGAGCAGCTCCGCCGCGCGGTCGAGCCTGCGGCGGAGCTCCTCGTCCGCGACGCGCTCGCGGAGCAGCGCGAGCAGCTCGGCCGGACTCACCTGCTCGGGCGTGCGCACCGCGGCATACGCGGCCGCGAGCGCGATGATCCGCGCGCCCTCCTCGGCGCGTGGATCGGTGTGCGTGAGGCGCGTGGACGCGCGCACCATGGAATCGATGCGCGACGGCGTGAGCGCGAGGGCCGCGCCCAGGATCGGCGCGCGCATCGCGGCGCCGTTGCCCGCGGAGAAGACGCCGCTCCGCTCCGGAGAGAACCCGAGCCACAGCTTGAGGATCGCCCGCAAGGTGGCGTAACCGACGCCCGCCGGCAGCGAGGCGAGCCAGCCGCGGAGCTGCCACGCGAGCGCGCGCGCGAACCGCGCCGCGTCCCACGGGGCGGCCAGGAGCGCCTGGGCCGTCATGCACGCGTGCTCGGCGTCGTCGCTGATCATCCCGCGGCCGAGCACGAAGCGGTGCTCGATCGGCGACGCGCCGAAGAGGCGAGCGGCGCGGCGGCGCGACAGGCCCTCTCTGGGCAGGCCGAGCGCGTCGCCGACCGCCGTCCCAAGGAGGACGCCGGCGAGGCGGTCCTCGCGATCGATGGGTATCGTCTCGATGGCCATGCGAGCACGCGCTTCACGTTCCGTGCCCGGAGAGCGCGGCGGAGAGCCGCGCTTTCACCCGCCCTGGCCAGGGCGGCGGCTTGCCAGGATGGCAGTCCGTCGACAGGCTGATCGACACCGTGTCGCGAGAGCCGCGGTAACCCGCTCCGGAACAGGCCCTTCTCGGCGCCTTCGGCGCTCCGCGCGCGTGGCTGGCTACGCCCGCCGGCGCCGCCGCGCGAGCGCGAGGCCCGCGAGCGCGGCGAACGCAGCGGCGCCTCCGCCCGGGCCCGCCGAACCGCCAGCGCTGCACCCGGCCGCCGCCCGCGCACCGTCGGGCGCGTCGCCGGCGAGATCGGTCGCCTCTTCGAGGTCCGACAGATCCGGCAAAGCGTCGGACTCGTGGGTCCTCAGCAGCGCCGGCTCGTTTTCCAGCGCGTTGTCAGCGATCGGCCGGACGACGACCTCCTCGTAGTAGCCCTCCAGGCCCTTCGAGCCGGCTCGCAGCGCCGCGACCGGCGGCGCTGCGGCGCCGGCCGCCTCGACCCGGAACAGCGTGTTGCCGAGCGTCACATACCAGCCCCCGTCGAACCAGCGCGCGTGGCCGAGCGCGCTGCTGATCTCCTCGGGCGCGGCGCCCGGGCGGCCGATGTAACGCTTGCCCTCGTTGAGGAACACCACCTCGCCAGAATCGCTGATGCCGTCGTGGCCGACACGGAGCTTCTGCTGATCGAGCTGGCTCGAGGTCGCGAAGGAGCTGAGCTGGTGCAGCTCGCCGTCCGGGGTCCGCAGCCACACCTGGTTCACGTCCCCGTCGCTCCTCAGGAACCCGGCGTGCCCCGCGTGCAGGAGCAACCCCGCGGGGTCGCCCGCGATCGAGTCGCCGAGAGCGACCTCTGCGCCATCCGCCGTGTACAGGAAGCTCGAGCTCGTGCTCCCGTCCGACCACCGGCCAGCGACGTTCGTCCCGTCGGTGATGGGCCGCTCCAGGTTGCCCGGGTGGTCTCCGAGGGTGCCCACGAGCAGGTGGCGGATGAACGGCTCTTCGTGCGTCGCGTAATAGATGTCACCGGTGGCCGCGATGTCGGACTGGAACGGCGAGTCGCTGCCCGTCCGGCTCCAGATGCCCCGGCTGTGCCCCGTCGACAGCGTGTGCGCGTAGGCCCTGCCCCCGTCCTCCGTGACCCACACCAGCGAGTCGCCGTTCACCGCGTCCAGCCGGCCCGTCGTGATCCTGGTCCACACGCCGTCGACCGCCGTGAAGATGCGGCCGTACCCTGACTGGATGGCGGCGCCCGATGGCGTGAGCGCGCCGTAGGTGGGGGTGCTCCCGGGCGGATCCTGCGGCAGCGTCGCGAGCCAGCTCACCTGCTGCGAGGCGCGGTCGAGGACGCCGAGCGACTGGAACTGATTCAGGAACAAGACACGGGCAGCGTCGAAGTCGAGGATCGCCCCCGGGGCGCGATGCACCGCGACGAGCTTCGGGCTCCGCTCGATAAGGAGGGGCCCGAAGGTCGCCGTGGCCTCGGAGCCGGCGCCCGCATTGCCCGAGAGCGTGACGGTGAGCTCTTCCCCCGATTCGAACGCCGGGAAGGGGCGAGTGAGGAGCATCAGCGTCCCCGGAGGCGAGCTCGAGGTGCGGTCGATGCAAGCGCTCGCCGTCTGCGTCCGGCCTCGAACCTCCACGCAAAGGCGCTGGCACGCCTGGGTCGATGTCGCGAAACACCTCACGTCGAGCGGCACGTTCCCCGAGATGACGCTGTGCGGGCGCGGGCTCGAGAGGTAAAGAAGCGGCGTCTCCTGGGCCAGCGCAGCCGCGGCCGTGAGCGACAGGAGCGATGCGGCGGCGATGCTGATCAGCGTACGAGAATCGCGCATGGGACCTCCAGTTGATGAACACTTGGATGCTGCCCCGTGGCGCCGTGTTCACGGCATCCCTCGCCAGGGGCAGCGCGCGCGGCTCCTTGGAGCAACGCGAGCGCGAACGGAAGCGACTTCGCCCCCGCTCGCACGCTGTCATCGGATCACCCCGGTCACTCAAGCGCTCGAGCCTGCCAGCTCCAATGTGCTCCGAGCACCGACGGCGAGCTCAGCGAAGCGGCCATCGCCGAGCCCGCCCCCCAGGACGCCTGCGCCTCAGGGGCAGCGCGGAGCTGTGTACTCGCCGCTGGGATCGGTTTCCCAGAGCGAGCCCACGCTGAGACGGAAGCGCACTTCGGCCTCGTCGATGGAGAGGATCTCGAGCGTGCCCGGTCCAAACGACCCACCGCCCCACGGGCAGTCGTCCGGCTGCGGAGAGTGGGGCTCGCCCGTCTCGCTCATGTGGCTATAGCTGACGAGCGCGGGATCCTCGAGATCGTAGACGCCGACCTGCTGGTAGGCGCTGGGCAGCACGATGCTCAGCGCCCAGTGCCCGCCGCAGGTGAGATGCGTGGTCGGGGAGCCGCACGAGACACCGAGATCCGATGCACGAAGGAAGAGATCGTTGGGATCGAGCGCGGGGCCGCCGCCCGACCCGCTGCTGCCGCCGACGTCACCCTGGCTCTCCCAGTACCGGTCCCAGAGCACCTCCATCTGAGCGCGCGTCAAGGCGACAGCCGGCAACGCATCACCTGGCTCAGCGTCGCCCCCGGAGCTGCCGCTGCCCGCAGTGTCGATCGAGCCGCTCTGGCCCGGCGGATCGGCGGGGTCGTTCGAGCCGCTCTCGCCCGGCGGATCGGCGGGGTCGTTCGCCCCGCCGTCGTTCATCGCGCCCTCGATGAAGCTCACGTCACAGGCGGCCAGCAGGAGGGGCGCCAGGATCAACAGCATGGAAGCGTTCTTCGTCGTCATGGCGTCCACCATTGCACGACCAGCGCCAACCTGACGGCAGACCAAAACCACGGCCAAACGACGGTGCAACACGCAACCTGTGCCGCGGGTGTGCCAGCGTGCGCCTTGGCGCCCTTGGCCGGCCGCGGCCCGTGAGGGCCGCGCCGCCCACGCTCGTCCCTCGCACCCCCGACAGCGCCGGAGGTGCGAGGCGCGAGCTCACCACGAGGTCAGCTGAGCTTCGATCCTGTGTTGAGTCGCCTGCTCGTAATCGTAGGCGAACCCCAGCAGCTCAGCCTCGCTCCAGCGAGGGCCGACGAAGATCAGGCTGAAGGGAGCCCCGTCGCTGTATTGACCAGCGGGCACGACCACCCCGGGCAAGCCCGCGATGTTGATCGCGGACTCCGTCGTCGCGGGATAGGTGTCCGAGCCAGAGAGCTCCGGCAGCGTGTCATAGGTCTGCGGAAACGCGAGGCCGTCCAGATCGTGCGCCGCCATCACGGAATCGAAGACGTTCACGTACTGGTCCCGCAGGGCCCAGAAGCCAGACAGATCGGGCGCGTCCTCGGGGAAGAGCAGCGAGGCGGCCAGCACGGGGAGCTTGTCGACGTACCAGGACAGCGGCCCGCCGACGGGATCGAACGGAGATATCCCCGTGAAGGCCGCCAGTCCGTCGATCGAGCCGACGATAGTCCCGCCGACCTTGACCCCCTTGAGGTAGCGCTGGAAGTCGTAGGCCACAGACTCCGTCCCTCGCATGTCATAGGGCTCATCGGGCAAGGCCAGATCGGCGAAGCCGCTCCCGGCGAAGGGATCTTCGACGACGATCGCGCCTTGCTCCTCCAGCTCCTCGATCGTTTGCTCGTACAGCGCTTGCGTCTCGGGAGACAGGCCGCCGTTGCGCCACCCTGAGCCGTACAGGCCGATTCGCTTTCCGCAGAGGGCGGTCTTGCTCAGCTGGCTCGTGTAGCCCCCCACGGGCAGGTGTCCATTGGACAGGCTCGTCTTGGGGTCCTCCGGGGAGTAGCCCGCGAGGATATCCATCACCATGGCGGCGTCGCGGACAGTCCGCGCGATGGGGCCCACCACGTCTCTCGTGCTGGCGGCCAGGGGCACGACGCCGGCCGTGGGGACGAGGGCGAACGTCGGCTTGATGCCGACGAGGCTCTGCGCGGCCGCAGGGTTCTGGATGGATCCCCCCGTCTCCTCCGCGAGGCCAAGCACGGCGAAGTTGCCGGCCACCGCAGTGGCTGTGCCGCTGCTGCTCGCCCCGGGCACCAGGGTCGGGTCCACGGCGTTGTAGGTGGGCCCCGCCCAGCTGCTGTTCGCCCGGGTGCCGTCGTCGCTGAAGGCCGGGATGTTCGTCTTCCCGAGGATGATGGCCCCGGCGGCTATCAACCGATCGACGACGACGGAGTTCTTGATGGGGAGCAGATCGACACCGCCGGCGACCTGCGAGCTGAGCGGAGCCCAGCCCGCCGTCGACGGCAAGCCGACGTGATCCATCGACTCCTTGATGACAACGGGGATCCCGGCCAGGGGGCCGAGGGCCACGCCGTTCCTCCGCTTCCTGTCGATCTCGCGCGCCTGCGCGACGGCGTCCGGGTTCAACGAGGTGAACGCGTTGTAGGACGACTCGTACTGCGCGATCCTCGAGAGATAGGCGTTCGTCAGCGCCTCCGCCGTGTAACGGCGCATCAGGTACGCCCACTGCACCTTCGAGATCGTGAGCTCAGATACGTCGATAACGGGAACGCCAACGGAGGCGGTCGCACCATAGGTGGTGCTGGGAGCCCCTGCGGCAATACCAACGAAAATGGCTGCTACCAAGGCAGCGCCAGATAGAATGTTCTTGTTCACGATGGACTGCTCCCTCTCACTTCAGAACATCGACCCTATGCCGAATGAACCTCCGCCGTCGGGTGCCGATTCGGAACCTCGAGCTCGAATCACACGAGTACAGCGGACCAGAGCTCGACGAGGCATGGAATCGTCGCGCTCCGCTCGTTCAAGGCCATGTGATGGCGCCCATCGCTCCGGACGAATCGCCATAGCGTGACAATGACAATACCAACCACTTCCGCGAACCCATTGGCTCGCGCCATCTCGACGGTTCGTCGAGAGCAATTTTAGCTAGGATGTACAGCGGCCTTGAGCAGGAGATTCTTCGTGGCTTTTTACCAGCCAAGCAGGTGACACAGAGACAGAAGAAGCGCGCCTCGAATGCGGTTGCTCTGCTACAAAGATGAAGAATATGCGAGAGCTAGGCGCATCATACTTCATGTAAGATATAGCAAGTCGGGGTTCGGTGGCAAGTTGATGTTCGGATTTTTTGAATAGCTTGGGATTCTCGCTGCCTCCCTTGTGCTCCACGTCTAGCCCTAGCCGCGCTGGCCCCCTCTAGCCCCCTCTGGCCCCCTCGGGCCGCTGCAGCGCGGCTTGCTGGCACGCACCGTGCACCGTGCAGCCGACGGGGCGGCGCCTCGCCGGCTGCGACGGAGCAGCCTTGTGACCGGTTGTCATCGGCATGGCGCAAACCGCTCGGGGCGCGAGCTGGTACCGCCGGGGGCGGGGCGGCGTCGGTCCTGTCCATCTGACACGGGGCGTTGCCCGTTGCCCAGCGGCCCAGCGATACGCGGCGGGCACGCTCGTCGAGGTGGCCGCTGCCCGGGGCGGGCCCGCGTCGTTCAAGGCGCTTCGGCCAACCGACGGTCAGCGGAGGCCTGCCCCCGGGGTGGGAGAGCATTCTTTGGAACCATGTGTTCCGCTCTCCTTGAAAAGTGACACCCAATCAACAACTCAAGCACCCATCGAAGGGGCCTCCTTATACATACTCCGCAGCCTGCGGACGCTCGTCCACGTCGGCCCGGCTTCGCCCCCGGCGGGGCGATGCTGCAGAGCCAAGCGCCGCGCGGCGCGCCGGCGCACGCTGGCACACGTCGTCCCCCCCATGTCAGAGAAGTCGTCACTTGATCTGAGCCGCTTACGGAGGATCAGAAGACCGGTCTCGGGGAACAGAGACAGGCCTTGAGGGGAGAGAGGACTCAGGATCCTTCACAAGAAATCGTCCAGTGGCTCCTCGCCCCTGCTGGACGGACTGCGGTGAGGCTGGCCACGGACACGGGGGCGACGATCCGCACCTGCCCCAATGTCGGCCTCGGCGGCCAGCCCCGGCGCTCGCCGTGGACTTTCACGGCCGAGGACGCCGATACTCGAGGGGATGCAACCAGGGGAAGTGCTCGGAGGCCGCTTCGAGATCGTGGGCCGGGCGTGCGCCGGCGGCATGGGGGCGGTCTTCCAGGCGGTCGATCGGCGCTCGGGCGAGGTCGTGGCCGTGAAAGTGTGCCTCGACGAACAGAAATCCGGCGACGAATCGCGCCTCTCTCGCGAGTCCAGGGTGCTCGCAGAGCTCTCCTGCCCAGGTATCGTGCGCTACGTCGCGCACGGGCTCGGCGCCTCGGGCGCGCCGTGGCTCGCCATGGAGTGGCTCGATGGCGAGGATCTCGAGCAGCGGCTCCAGCGCCGGGTGCTCACCGTGGACGAGGCGATCGCGCTCACGGTAGGCGCCGCCGCCGCGCTCGCGGCGGTCCACGCGCGCGGCATCGTTCACCGCGATCTCAAGCCGAGCAACCTGTTCCTGGTGAACGGCGACGCCGCGCGCGTGAAGCTGCTCGACTTCGGCATCGCCGGGATCCCCGACGCCACGCGGCTCACGCGGACGGGCGCCTTCGTCGGGACCCCGGCGTACATGGCGCCAGAGCAGGCCCGGAGCGGGCAGGACGTCGACACGCGCGCCGACGTCTTCGCGCTCGGCTGCGTGCTGTTCGAGTGCCTCACCGGCCAGCCGGCCTTCTGCGGGGCTCACCTGATGGCCGTCCTCGCGAAGATCCTCCTCGACGAGGTGCCGCGGATAAGCTCCCTCTGCCCCGGCGTCCCCCCCGCCCTCGACGCGCTCTGCGCCCGGATGCTCGCCAAGAACCCGGACGACCGCCCCCGCGACGGCGCGGAGATCGCCGCGGCGCTCGAGGCCATGGGCGTCTCGCCGCTGGCGCGCGCGCCGTCGGAGCCGCCGCGTTCGAACCGGCGCCGCCAGTCCTCGCTGACCCACAAGGAGCGGCGGGTGCTCTCGGTGGCGCTGATGGGGCCCGGGCCGCGGCTCGCCGCTTCCCCGGGGCGGGCCGACTCCGAGACGGTGGTCGCTGTCGTGTCGCCGGAGCTGCGCCGGGAGATCGAGGCGCTCGGCGCGTGCCTGGAGCTCCTGGCGGACGGGTCGCTCCTGGTGATCCTCCTGGGGGCAGGCGTGGCGACGGATCAGGCCGCGCAGGCGGCCCGCTGCGCGCTCCTGCTCCGCGCCGCCGGCGGGGACCGGCCGGTGGTCCTCACGACCGGCCGCGTGGAGGTCACGGGCGGCCGGCCCGTCGGCGACGTGATCGACCGCGCCGTCCGGATGCTGGCGCAGCCCACGGCGGCGCTTCCGGGCGCGCCGGCGGCAGGGCGCGGGACGCCCATCGCCATCGACGAGGTGACCGCCGCGCTGCTCGACGCCCGCTTCGAGGTCGTCGAGACCGAGGCGGGCCTGTGGCTCCGGGGAGAGGAGCCGCTCGCCCGCGGCGCGCGCATGCTCCTCGGCAAGCCCACGGCCTGCGTGGGGCGGGACTGGGAGGTGGCCACCCTCGAGGCCCTCCTCGCCGGGTGCATCGAGGAGTCGCGGGCGCGCGCCGTGCTCGTCACCGCGCCCGCGGGGCTCGGCAAGTCGCGCCTCGCCTACGAGATCATCCGCCGCGTCCGGCAGCGCGACGAGCCCGTCGCGGTCTGGATCGGCCGCGGCGACCCGCTCCGCAAGGGCGCCCCGTTCGGGATGCTGCGGCAGGCCCTCCAGGGCGCGTTCGGGATCCGCGACCGAGAGCCGATCGAGGCGCGCCGGGAGAAGCTGCTCGCGCGGGTGACCGAGCGCGTCCGCGCGGCCGACGCGCAGCGCGTGGCGGAGTTCCTCGGCGAGCTCCTGGGCACGCCGTTCCCCGACGAGGACAGCGCGCCCCTCCGCGCCGCCCGCAAGGACGCCCCGCTGATGGGCGATCAGATGCGCAGGGCCTGGCTCGATTTCGCCTCGGCCGCGTGCGCCGCGCAGCCGCTCCTCCTCGTGCTGGAGGACCTGCACTGGGGCGACCTGCCCACCGTCCAGTTCATCAACGACGCCCTGCGCCGGCTCGCGGACCAGCCCCTCCTGGTGCTCGCCCTGGCGCGACCCGAGGTGTACACGCTGTTCCCAGGGCTCTGGGCCCACAGGGATCTCCAGGAGCTCCGGCTCAAGGAGCTGAGCTCCCGGGCGGGCGCGCGGCTCGTGCGGCACGTCCTCGGCGATGGGGTGAGCGCCGAGACCGTGGCGCAGCTCGTGGCGCAGGCCGACGGCAACGCGTTTTATCTGGAGGAGCTCATCCGGGCGACGTCCGAGGGGAACCAGGGCGCGCTCCCGGAGACCGTGCTGGCGATGGTGCAATCCCGGCTGGAGCGCCTCGACAGCGCGGCGCGGCAGGTGCTGCGCGCGGCGAGCATCTTCGGGCGGGTGTTCTGGCGGGGCGCGGTAGAGGCGCTGCTCGGCGGCCCCGGCGGCGTCTCCGGGCTCGCGGATCACCTCGATCGCCTCGAGCGGCTGGAATGGATCGGCGCGCGCGACGAGGCGAGGTTCGAGGGAGAGCGGGAGCTCGTCTTCCGCCACGCGCTCGTGCGCGAGGCGGCTTACGGGATGCTCACCGACCAGGATCGCGCGCTCGGCCACCGGCTCGCCGGCGAGTGGCTCCAGCGCGCGGCCGAGCCCTCGGCCGCGGTGATCGCGGAGCACTTCGATCGGGGCGGCGAGCCGCTGCGCGCCGCCGCGTTCTATCATCAGGCCGCGGCGCAGGCGCTCGCCGCGAACGACCTCGTCGTGGTGCTCTCGTGGACCGGGCGCGCCATCGAGCTCGGCATCAGCGGCGAGGCGCGCGGCGAGGTCCTCCTGCACCGGGCCGAGGCGCACCACTGGCGCGGCGAGCTCGTCGAGGCCGCGCGCTGGGCGACGATGGCGGTGGAGGAGCTGCCCCGGCGCAGCGCGCCCTGGTACGCCGCCGTGCGCGAGGCCGCGGTCGTGCTGGCCCGGCTGGGGCAGCACGATCGCCTCGCCAGCCTCAGCGGCGATCTCGCGGACGCCTGGACCGGAGAGGGCGCGACGGGCCCGCTCCTGGCGGCGTCCGCTGGGACGGCGCTCTACCTGACGATCAGCGGCCTCTACGCGCACGCCACGCCGCTCCAGGCGCTCATCGACGCCGCGGCCGAGCGCTTCTGCGACGACCCGGCCGTGAGCGGGGTCGTCCTCCGCGAGCGCGCCTGGCGCGAGCTGTACGCGGGCCGACACGGCTCGGGCCGGGCGCTGTTCGCGCGCTCGGTCGCCTCCCACGAGCGCGCGGGGAACCTGCGCCTGGCCTGCTTCTGCCGGCTCGATCTCGGCTTCCAGGAGCACCAGCTCGGCGCGTACGCCGAGGCGGAGACCATCCTCCGCGCCGCGCTCGCGGACGCCGAGCGCATGGGCCTCGACGGCTGCATGGCGGTCGCGTGGAGCACCCTCGGCGCGCCCCTCTGCCGCCTGGGCGCGCTCGACGAGGCGCGCGAGGCCCTGAGGAAGGCCATCGCGTTCCTGGAGGCGCAGGGGGATCGCCGGCTCGCGGGCGCGTCGCGCACCTACCTCGCCGGGTGCCTGATGCGCGCGGGCGATCTCGCCGGCGCCGAGGCGGAGGCCCGGCGCGCCGTGGCGCAGCTGGAGAGGATAGGTCCGCTCGTCGTGCTGGCGCGGGCGACGCTGGCGGCCGTCCTGCTCGCGCGCGGCGAGACCTCCGAGGCGCTCGCCGAGGCGCGCGCGGCGGTCGCGTTGCTCGATCGGCTGGGCATGGTCGAGGAGGGCTCGGCGTTCGCCCGCCTGGTCCACGCCGAGGCGCTGTTCGCGGCGGGCGATCTCCCGGCGGCCCGGACCGCCATCGCGCACGCCCGGACGAGGCTCCTCGACGTCGCCGCCCAGCTCGACGATGCCGCGCGGCGCGAGCAGTTCCTCCAGCGCGTCGAGGAGAACGCACGCACGCTCGAGCTAGCGCGCGCGTGGGTCGACGAGGGGAGCTCCGCAGGACGACGAGGGCTCTAGCGCCGCCGCGCCCGGCGCCGGCAGGCTCGGCCCGTCGAGCAGCGCTCCGACCGCCGCGAGCGCCGCGAGGAGGACGGCCGCCCCCGCCCACAGGGGGCCCGCGGCCATGCCCGGCGACGCGTGGAGGTACGCGATCGCGCCGAGCAGCGCCGCGAGGAAGAGCGCCGCGGCGAGCGCGCGCGCCCGGCGGGGGCGCGCCACGTCGTGAAGGGCGTAATCCGGGTCGGTGCGCAGCGGGCCGCCGTCGGGCGAAGCCGCGGTGGACCGCCACTCCGGCGGCCGGAACCAGACAAGCAGCTTGCCGGAGAGGCGCGGCTCCGCCGCCGCCATGCGCGCGAGCCTCCGCCACGGGTCGACGTTGGCGCGAAGCGCGCTGAAGCTGGCCAGCGGCTGGACCACGCCGTACCGCGGGGGCGCCCCCTCGGCGCAGAAGGTGCCGAACAGCCGATCCCAGACGATGAGCACGCCGCCGTGGTTCCTGTCGAGATACGCGGAGTCGACGCCGTGGTGCACGCGGTGATGAGATGGCGTGTTCAGCACCCACTCCAGCGGACCGAGGCGGCCGACGAGCTGCGTGTGAATCCAGAACTGATAGAGGATGTTCAGCGTATACGTCGTGACGACCATCCCCGTGGGGAAGCCGAGCACGGCGAGCGGCCAGAAGAACGGCCAGTACAAGGCCCGCTGGAGCCAGCTCTGGCGCAGCGCGACCGAGAGGTTGTAGTCCTCGCTCTGGTGGTGGACCGCGTGCGCGGCCCACATGAAGTTCACCCGATGGCTCGCGCGGTGCGCCCAGTAGTAGCAGAAGTCGACCGCGACGAAGCAGGCCGCCCAGCTCCACAAGGCGCCCTCCGGCAGCCGCGCGAGCGCGGCGCGCTCGAACAGGAAGAGATAGACGAGGACTCCGCCGCTCACGACGGAGACGATGACCTGCTGCCCGACCCCGCACGAGAGGTTGGCGAGCGCGTCGGAGAAGCGGTAGTCGCGGCGCCCGCGGCGGCGACAGAGCCAGAGCTCGACGCCGATGAGCGCGAAGAAGGCCGGCACCGCGAACAGGATCAAGCTCGGCGACATCCCCCGTCCTCCATGGATCCGCCGCGCGGCGGATCGGCTCACGCCCGCCCAGTCTAGCCTGGAACCCCACCGGCGCGCCCGGACACGCACCACGCGAAAGGCGCCACACCAGCCGACCTCTTCCCTGTTGACGCTGAACCGTTTAAGTGGTCTGCCACGAGCCACGCCGGCGCGCGAGCGACCACCCGGAGCGGAGATTTGTATCGTCGCGGAATCAGGGGGAGCTCACCGGTGCCGCCGGCGATGCCACCCCGCGACGGTGGCGCAGCAGCTCGGCAGATCCCTGCGAACCGGACGAGCGCTCCGGGCGGCAGGGCTCAGCGATCCGTGAGGAACGACACTCGAACCACATAAGGAACCGACCATGAAGAAGACCTTCTTGCTCGCTTTGGGTTTGCTCTCCCTCGCCGCGTGCTCCTCCTCCGACCCGGCGGACCCCGCGCCCTCCGGCGGCACGGGCGGGTCCGGCAACACCGGCGGCGGCGGAAGCGGCGCCACCGGCGGGAGCGACGCCACCGGCGGCGGCGGAAGCGGCGCCACCGGCGGAAGCGACGCCACCGGCGGCGGCGGGGACGGAACCGGCGGCGGCCAGGAGCTCGACTGCGCCCAGCAACCGGAAAAGTGCTACGTCCGCGCCGAAGGTAGTAAGCTCACGCTCGACGGGAAACCGTACAGGTATATGGGCACGAACTTCTGGTCGGCTCCCTACATCAGCCGCGAGCGCCTGCGCACCGAGCTCGACATCCTCGAGGCCCACGGCGCCCTGAACCTCAGGATCATGGCGCTCAGCGAGGGCGACATCCCCGCGGCGCAGCAGAACGATCAGCAGTACGGCCCACAACGGATCTTTCCGGCATCGTCCGACAAACCGTGCGCCGATGCGCAGCTCGAGGCGTTCGCCGACAACCTGGTGACGGTGCTCGACGAGATGCACAGCCGCGGGATGAAGGCGGTGATGACCCTGAACGACTTCTGGCACTGGTCCGGCGGTATGCCCCAGTACATGAAGTGGGCTCACGAGCAGCCGACCCTCTCCTGCGGAGAGGACTTCAGCGCGTACCAGGTCGGCCTGACCCACCCCACGACGGGCGCTGCCCTGCTCGCGGCGGACCACCACGTGCCGTTCGCCGGCTCGATCCGGTTCCAGGAGGGCACAGGCCAGGACTGCCAGGCCGTGGCCATCGGCGAGTGGGCCATCCCTCACTCGGGCACGCTCGATCCGAACACGAACCCGTGGCCCGACCAGATGGATCTCTCGTCGCTGTTCTTCTGCAACAAGAAGGCCCAGGAGTTCTACTTCAGCCGGGCCAAGGTCCTGATCGAGAAGCTCAAGGACCATCCGGGGATCATGGCGTGGCAGCTCGGGAACGAGCCGCGATCGTTCAAGGGCTGGGGCCCGCTCTTCAAGCTCTGGGTCGAGAGGAACGCGAAGTTCATCAAGGACATCGACCCGAACCACCTCGTCTCCATCGGCTCGGAGGGCGACCTGTCCTATAACTGGGGCGACTACGCCAACAGCGATTACAGGGCGTTCCACGACGTGCCCGGCATCGATTACCTCACCTTCCACGTGTGGCCCGAGAACTGGGAGTGGTACGACCCGTCGCTGCCGATGGACAGCGCCGCCGACAAGGGGCTCCTGGCCGCCATCACCAAGAGCAACGGGTACATCGACGCGCAGCTCGCGCACGCCAGGGCGCTGGACAAGCCGATCGTCGTGGAGGAGTTCGGGCTCGCCCGGGACGACAAGTCCGAGCCGGTCTCGTCGCCCGTCGCCAAGCGGAACGAGTATTACGCTTCCATGTTCGACGCCGTCGTCGAGAACCCGGAGCTCGCCGGCGTCAACTTCTGGGCCTGGGCCGGGATCGGGAGGCCGTCGGACGACGGCAACGACTACTGGCTCCTCGGGAACGACTACATCGGCGATCCGCCCCATGAGCTCCAGGGGTGGTACTCGGTGTACGATGACGACACGGAAACCTTGAATCTTATCATGAGCTACGCCGACCAGCTCAACTCGACACAGTAGCGCCGGCGGCCATAACAGAGCCCCTATCCCATTCATCTCACGCGGAGGTCACCTTGATTCGTCGCTCCACCTTTCTCATGGCGTTGTTCTCTCTCGCGTTCTCGGCCGGCTGCTCGAAGCCGGAGTCTGAAGGCGGCGCGAGCGCGAACAAGCCCGAGGCAACAGCCGCCAAGGGTGCGGAAACCAAGGGTCCGGAGAAGAAGAAAGACAAGATCACGATCGGCTTCTCCATGGATACCCTCAAGGAGGAGCGGTGGCAGCGCGACCGCGACCTGTTCAAGGCGAAGGCCGAGACGCTCGGCGCCCAGGTGCTCGTGCAGTCCGCGAACAGCGACGACGCCCTCCAGAACTCGCAGGCGGAGAACCTGCTCACGCAGGGCGTCGACGTGCTCGTGGTCGTGCCCCACAACGCCAAGACGACGGCCACCATCGTCGAGTCGGCGCACAAGCAGGGCGTGCCCGTCATCGCGTACGACAGGCTGATCCTCGACTCCGACGTGGACCTTTACGTGTCCTTCGACAACGTCAAGGTGGGCGAGCTCCAGGCCGAGGCCCTCGTGAAGAAGTTCCCGAAGGGGAACTACATCCTCATCGGCGGCTCCCCGACCGACAACAACGCGAAGCTCTTCCGCGAAGGGCAGATGAACATCCTGAAGCCGCTCATCGACAAGGGCGACGTCAAGACGGTGGCGGACCAGTGGGCCAAGGACTGGCAGCCGGTCGAGGGGCTCAAGATCACCGAGAACGCCCTCACCAAGAACAACAACAACGTCACGGCGGTCGTCGCGTCGAACGACGGGCTCGCGGGCGCGGCCGTCCAGGCCCTCGGCGAGCAGAAGCTCGCCGGCAAGGTCGGCGTCTCGGGCCAGGACGCCGAGCTCGCCGCCTGCCAGCGGATCGCGGCCGGCACCCAGAGCATGACCGTCTACAAGCCCCTCAAGCTGCTCGCCGAGAAGGCCGCCGAGCTCGCCGTCAAGCTGGCGAAGAAGGAGCCCGTCGGCGAGAAGACGCAGACGGTCAACAACGGCAAGAAGGACGTCCAGAGCGTGCTCATCACGCCGGTCGCCGTGGACAAGGACAACCTCGCCGCGACGGTGATCGCGGACGGCTTCCACAAGGTCGAGGACGTCTACAAGGACCTCCCCAAGGACCAGTGGCCGGCCAAGTAGGCCCCTACTAGCTGGACATTCAGGGCCCGGCGAGCGACCCCACCAGGAACACGTCGCTCGCCGAGAGACTACGCCGCTCCACACATCGACGATCGACACGGGACGGCGCACGCCTCGCGCGGTGACGCAGGTCCTGCGAGCCCGCCCGGCGCTGCCCGCGCCCACCGCCGCCGGCCCCGGCCGGCGAAGTGCGCCGGCCATGGCCCCCGCGCGGTAGGGCCCGGCGCATCGGCGGGGCGGCCTGCTTCTTGCCGCTCTCGCGGATCCGACGACCCCGTCGGGATCTCACCCCGCCCCCTCGAGGAGACCATGCGCGCGCAGGCAGCCCTGTCCGAGACCGATCTCTCGCGCCCGATACGCCAGCTCGTCGAGGCCGTCGTGCCGGGCGCGCAGGTCGTCGAGATCGCCACGCTGGGGCCGGATGCCGGCTCGAACCACGATCGGACCGAGAAGTCCGCCGGCTACGGCGTCCCCCGCCGGATCACGGTGATGAGGCCGGATGGCTCGAAGCAGCGGCTGGTCCTGCACACGTCGACGGCGGACCCGTTCGGACACGACCGGCGATCGGATCGGGCGGCGGAGGCGCTGCTCGCCTTCGACACCGCGGGATCGATCCCGGCGCACGTCGAGGTCGTCGACGTCGGCGCGCTGACCCACGACCATCGCCTCGTGTCGCTGCGCGACGCCGGCGAGTTCTATCTCCTCACCACGTACGCGGAAGGGCAGGTCTACGCGACGGATCTGCGCCGGATCGCCAGCGAGCGCCGCGCGGGCCCCGAGGATCTGGCGCGCTGCGAGGCGCTCGCCAGGTACCTGATCGCGCTCCACGCGGCGCCCGGCGCCCAGCCGGGCAGCTACCGCCGCGCGGTGCGCGATCTCGTGGGCCACGGTGAAGGCATCTTCGGCATCATCGACGGCTATCCGGACGACGTGCCCGGCGCGCCGCCCGAGCGGCTCCAGGCCATCGAGCGGCGCTGCGTGGCGTGGCGATGGAAGCTCCGCGGCCGGGATCATCGGCTGGCCCGCACGCACGGCGATTTCCACCCGTTCAACATCGTGTTCGACGGGTCGTCGCGGCTCGCGCTGCTCGACACGAGCCGCGGGTCCCAGGGCGATCCCGCGGACGACGTCACCTGCCTCGCCATCAATTACGTCTTCTTCGCGCTGGACGCGCCTGGTGCGTGGGAGGGCGGCTTCCGCGCGCTGTGGCGGCGGCTCTGGGAGGTCTACCTCGGCTGGAGCGGCTCCGCGGGGCTGCTCGACGTGGCGGCGCCGTTCCTCGCGTGGCGCGCGCTCGTGCTGGCCAACCCCGGGTGGTACCCCGCGGTCACGGCGCGGGCGAGGGACGCGCTGCTCTCCTTCGTGGAGCGCGCCCTCGACGCCCCGCGCTTCGATCCGGACGATGCCGAGGGGCTCTTCGCGTGAGCGGCGGGGTCGTCTGGATCACGGGGCTCCCGTCGTCGGGCAAATCCACGCTGGCCGCGCGGGCGCACCGGGCGCTGCTCGGCGAAGGGCGGGCGAGCTGCCTCCTCGACGGGGACGAGGTGCGCGACGCCCTGGTCCCGCGGCCCGGCTACGACCCGCGCGCTCGCGACGATTTCTACGAGACGCTCGCGCGCCTCGCGGCGCTGCTCGCGCGCCAGGGGCCGATCGTGATCGTGGCGGCGACGGCGCACCGCCGCGCCTACCGGGAGCGCGCCCGCGCGCTCGCGCCGCGGATCATCGAGGTCTACGTGGACGTCGCGCCGGCGACCTGCAGGGAGCGCGACCCGAAGGGCCTCTACCACGCGGCCGGCGCCGGGGAGATCGGCGCGCTCCCGGGCGCGGGCGCCGACTACGAGGCGCCGCTCGCGCCGGAGCTCGTCGCGCGCGGCGGCGAGGACGAGGCGGCGCTCGCGGCGCTGCTCGAGCGCGCGAGATCCTGGTCCGCCTCGGCGGGGGCGGGGCCGTGATAGACACGGTGACCGTGCCCGCGCAGGAGACGCTCTTCGACGAGATCAAGCGGTACGTCCGCTTCAGCGAGCAGGACGAGCGCTGGCTCGCCGTGCTCCGCGCACACGCGGAGCCGCACTTCCCCCGCATCGCCGACGAGTTCTACGATCGCATCCGCGAGCACGAGGGCGCGCACGACGTCTTCACCGGCGAGGAGCAGGTGGAGCGGCTCAAGCGATCGCTCGTCCGCTGGATGACGCGCATCTGCACGGGGCCCTACGACGGCGCGTACTTCGACGAGAGCGCGAAGATCGGGCGGATCCACGTCCGGGTGGGCCTCCCCCAGCGGTACATGTTCACGGCGATGACGCTCATCCGGCTCGCGTTCCACGAGATCGCCCAGGGCGCGCTCGGCGCGGAGGTGATCCCGGTCAGGGCGGCGGTGAGCAAGGTGCTCGATCTCGAGCTCGCCATCATGCTCGAGACGTACCGCGACGACTTCCTCGCGCGCGCGCAGCGCGCCGAGCGCCTGGACCGCGAGGAGGTCGGCCGCACGCTCGCGCGCACGGAGCACCGGTACAAGAGCGCGGTCGAGCTGGCCCGCGTCCTCGTCGTGGGCCTCGACGCGCAGGCGATCGTGCGGCTCTTCAACCGGGAAGCGGAGCGGATCACGGGGCTCGCCCGCGAGGACGTGCTCGGGGTGCCGTTCGTCGAGGCGCTCCTCCCCGAGGAGATCCGCGCGGATCACGGCGCGCTCGTGGAGGACGTCGCCGCGGGCCGCCGCCCCAGCGTCGATCTGCTGGAGAGCATCGTGCGCACGCGCGCCGGCAAGATCCGCGATCTGCGCTGGCAGCTCGCGTACGCCCCTTCCGCGGCCGACGACGAGGTGGTGCTGTTCGCGATCGGGCAGGACACGACCGACGAGAACGCGCTCGCCGCGCGCGTGCGCCAGAGCGAGAAGCTCGCCGCGGTGGGGACCCTCGCGGCGGGCCTCGCGCACGAGATCAGGAACCCGCTGAACGGCGCGCAGCTCCACGTGACCTTCCTCGAGCGGGGGCTCGCGCGCGCCGGCCTGAAGGACCCGGACACGCTGGAGGCGATCCAGGTCGTCCGCGACGAGATCCGCCGCCTCTCGGCGCTCGTCAGCGAGTTCCTGGACTTCGCCCGGCCGCAGCCGCTGTACCTCCGGCCGACGCCCGTCGTCCCGCTCTGCGAGCGGGCGGCGCGCGTCGCGGCGTCGTCGGACGGCGCCGGCGCGCAGGCCGCGGTGAAGGTCGACTTGCCCTCGACCGACATCGTGCTCGACCTCGATCCCGCGAAGATCGAGCAGGTCCTGCTGAACCTGCTCCGCAACGCGGTCGAGGCGGTGGACGCGGCCGGAGGCGGCACGGTCACCCTCCGCGCGCGGCGGCAGCCGCGCCACGCCGTCGTCGAGGTGGAGGACGACGGCCCCGGGATCGCGAGCCCGGACGCGCCGATCTTCGATCCGTTCTTCTCGACGAAGCCGAACGGCACCGGGCTCGGGCTGGCGATCGCTCACCGCATCGTCACCGATCACGAGGGGACCATCGAGTTCCAGAGCCGCCCGGGGAAGACGCTCTTCCGCGTGACGCTCCCGCTGCGCCGCTCCGGCTGACCTCCGCCGCTCTCCTGGCCGCGCGCGACTGCGGCTCCAGGGCTGGCACGCAACTTGGTAGAGATCCGGGCGTGGAACCGCGCAGCACCGAACAACCGCTGATCCTGCTCGTGGACGACGACGTGCAGAGCGCTCGCCTCCTCGAGCGCCTGCTCGAAGAGGACGGCTTCCGGGTGGAGCTGGCCACGAACGGCGCGCTCGCCATCGCGCGGCTGGCCCGCCGTCCGATCCCGGACATCCTGGTGACCGATTTCCGGATGCCCCACGCCGATGGAATCGCGGTCGCGCGCTACGCGAGATCGCTCCGGCCGGATCTCCCGCTGTTCTTCTTCACCGGGTATCCCGACCTCGTGGCGCGCCTCGGGCGAGGGCTGGAGCCCGCGGCGGTTGTGCACACGAAGCCGATCGACTACATCGCCCTGAGCGACGAGCTCCGCGCCACCGCGGACGCGGCGCTCTCCGACGCCTCGCGCGCCACGCGGCCGAGCTCCCCCTTCCCTCCCCCGGCCTGAGCAGGGGGCGCGCCAGGCCCGGCGAACGGCTTGCGCCCGCGTGCAACGGCTGCGGCGCCCGTCGCCTGCCCCGGCGCGGCCCTCCGGCCGGCATCCTCGAGCCGCGCGCGGCCGCGCCGCCGCGCGGCCGCCGAACGAGTGTCGCAGCGCCTCGCGGACACGGTATGTTCGGAAGGAACGATATGAACGCTGAGAAGAGGCAGAGCTCGAGGGTGCTCGTCGTGGACGACGAGGCGAGCGCGCGCTCGGGGCTGGAGAAGCTGTTGCGCCAGGAGGGTTATACCGTCGACGCGGCGGCGGACGGCGTCGAGGCGGTCGAGGTCGCGGCGGAGCGGCCGCCGGACGTCGTCATCACGGATCTGAAGATGCCGAGGATGGATGGGGTGGCGCTGCTCGGGAAGCTGCGCGAGCAGGATCCGGCGCTGCCGGTGATCGTCGTCACCGCGTTCGGGGACGTGACCTCGGCGGTGCTGGCGATGCGGGCGGGGGCCGAGGATTACCTGACGAAGCCGGTCGACTTCGACGCGCTCCTCCTCACGCTGGAGCGCGCCCTCGAGCGGAGCGCGCTCCGGGTCGAGGCGGAGAACCTCCGCCGGCAGCTGCGAGAGCGCCAGGGCGAGGGCGTGGAGGGGCTCATCGGGACGAGCCCGGCGATGCAGAAGGTCTACCGGATGGCCCGGCAGGTGGCGGGCGCGCGGGCGACGGTGCTCATCACCGGCGAGAGCGGCACGGGCAAGGGCGAGCTCGCGCGCGCGATCCACGCGAAGGGCTCGCGCGCCAAAGGGCCCTTCGTGACGCTGCACTGCGCGGCGCTCGCGGAGTCCCTGCTGGAGAGCGAGCTGTTCGGCCACGAGCGCGGCGCGTTCACCGGCGCCGACAAGCGGCGCATCGGGCGGTTCGAGCAGGCGCACGGCGGGACGCTCTTCCTCGACGAGGTCGGCGAGATCGCCCCCTCGACGCAGGTGAAGCTGCTCCGCGTCCTCCAGGAGAGGACGTTCGAGCGCGTCGGCGGGAACGACGCCGTGACGATCGACGTGCGGCTGGTCGCGGCGACGAACCGCGATCTCGCGGCGGCGGTGCAGGAGGGCCACTTCCGGGAGGACCTCTATTACCGGCTCAACGTCGTCCACATCGACATGCCGCCGCTGCGCATCCGCGACACCGACGTGCTGCTCCTGGCGAATCACTTCCTGCGCCGGTTCGCGGCGGAGAACCACCGCAAGATCGAGGGGTTCACCGACGAGGCCCGGGCGAAGCTCATCGCGCACCGGTGGCCGGGGAACGTGCGGGAGCTCGAGAACGCGATCGAGCGGGCGGTCGTCCTGTGCGACGACGCGCGCATCGACGCGGAGCACCTCCCCATCGACGCGGCGCCGGTCGCCAAGGGGGCCCTGCGGATCCCGGGCGCCACCATGGCGGAGATAGAGCGCTATGCCATCCTGTCGACGCTCGAGGCGACGAACGGCTCGACGACGCGCGCGGCCGAGCTCCTGGACATCAGCATACGCACCATCCAGTACCGCCTGCACGAATATGGGCTGACGGCGAAGTCCAAGCGCCCGCCGGCGGCGCAGTAGAGCGGGGCGCAGCTTCGTGTGATACGGGCTCAGCCGCTAGGCAGGCGAGTGAGGCGTACGAAAGTACGCCGCAGCGAGCCGAACGACGCGGATGAGCCCGTAGCGCACGAAGATGCGCCCCGCTCTAGCGCCCGGTCAGACCACGTCGTGCATCCAGCCGTGGCGATCGGGCGCGAGGCCGTGCTGGATGTCGAGCAGCGCCTCGCGGAAGCGCGCCGCCACGGGGCCCGTCTCGTTGTCGTGGATGGAGAAGGTCCCCTCGCGGGACTTCACGGCGCCGATGGGCGTGATGACCGCGGCCGTCCCGCACGCGAACGCCTCGGTCATGCGGCCCTCGCGCACCGCCGCGCGCCACTCGTCGAAGGTGACCCTGCGCTCCTCCGCGGCATAGCCGAAATCCCGGGCGAGCTGGATGATGCTGTCGCGGGTGATGCCCGGCAGGAGCGTGCCTGTCAGCTCGGGGGTCACGATCACGGGGCGCCCCCGCTCCTCGTAGACGAAGAAGATGTTCATTCCCCCCATCTCCTCGACGACGCTGCGCTGGACGGCATCGAGCCAGACCACCTGCGCGCAGCCCTCGGCCGCGGCGTTCATCTGCGCGAGCAGGCTCGCGGCGTAGTTGCCCGCAAACTTGGCTGCGCCCGTGCCGCCCGGCGCCGCCCGGACGAAATCCTCCGAGATCCAGACCGTCACCGGCTTGACGCCCTGAGGGAAATACGCGGCCGCAGGCGACGCGATCACCAGGAAATCGTAGTCGCGGGACGCCCTCACCCCGAGCGCCACCTCGGTGGCGAACATCAACGGTCGGATATACAGGCTCTCGCCCACGGGCGAGGGGACCCATGCGCGATCCTGGCGGATCAGGGCGTCGACAGCGCCGACGAACAGATCAACCGGCATCTCCGGCATCGCCAATCGGCGGGCAGAGCTATTGAAGCGGCGCGCGTTCGCCTCCGGCCGGAACGTCTTGATGCGCCCGTCCGGCTGCCGATAGGCCTTGAAGCCCTCGAAGATCGCCTGACCGTAATGCAGCACCATCGCCGCAGGATCGAGCGTGATCGGCGCGTACGGCCGGATCTGCCCCCGGAGCCAGCCCCTGTCCGCCGCGTACGGGATCACGACCATGTGCTCCGTGAACACGCGCCCGAAGCCAGGGTTCTGCATGCGCTGCGCGCGCTCCGCGTCGCCGAGGGGATGCGGCGTGGCTAGGATCTCGAGATCGACCTTCGTGGCAGGCGCGCTTTCGGTGCTCATCGTGCTCGACTTCTGCGGCGGACAGCGGTCGACCCGGCTCGAGTGGGCCGACGCGCGTCATCGTCGCGCGGCATTTTTCGAAAGAATCCTGGCGGGATGCAAGCACTTTCTCGCGAGAAAGCACCGCGGCGACGTGGATAAGCGGGCGCGCAAGCGAGCGCGCAAGCGAGCGCGCAAGCGGGCGCGCAAGCGAGTGCGCGAGCGCGCGAGCAGGCGGGCGGCGCGTCACGACCGCAAAAAGGGATTTCTGTCGCGCTCCTCGCCGATCGTCGTGGAGGGGCCGTGTCCGGTAACGACCCGGGTCGACGGATCGAGCGTGAGCAGCTTGCCCCGGATGGATGAGACGATCGCCCGCGAGTCGCCACCCCACAGATCGGTCCGGCCGATGCTACGCCGGAACAGGGTGTCCCCCGTGAACGCGACGGCGCCCGTCTCCGCGAGCACCAGGAACGAGACGCTGCCCGGCGTGTGCCCCGGCGTGTGGAGCACGTGCAGATCGAGCCCGCCCGCCTTCACGACCGCGCCGTCGTTCAGGTCGCCGTCGACCTCGCACCGCTCCGGCAGCGCAATGCCGAGCATCGCCGCCTGGACGGGGAGCATGTCGTAGAGGAAGCGGTCGGCCTCGTGAATGCGGGCCGCGGCGCCGGACCAGCGCTGGAGTGGCGCCGTGGCGCCCACGTGATCGATATGGGTGTGCGTGTGCACGATGGCCGCGACCTTCGCCCCGGCCTGCTCGACGCGCGCGCGGATCTTGTCGAAATCGCCCCCGGGGTCGATGACCACGGCGCCCTTGCTCACAGGGTCGACGAGGATCGAGCAGTTGCACCCCAGCGGACCGACGGAGAACGTCTCGAGCAGCACAGGGCGAGCTTGTAGCACGCGGAGCCCCGACCTCCACGCGCGACATCGTCGCCGAGGCGGCGCCGCGAGCTCCGATCGACCACCGCCCGGAGCGCGCGGCGCTGCGGCGCTGAAGGACGCGCGGAGACCTCGGATCCTCGCGGACCTCGGGTGCTCGATCCCGCGCGCGCTGGCCGCCCGAGACCGCTACTTCGGGGCGCTCACGATGGTGCCGTTCGTTCCGAGTCCGTTGGTCCAGTAGACGCGGGTCGCGTCGAGGGCGATGCCGTAGGGCGACGGCTCGCCGGCCGCCACGGCCCCGATGATGCCGTTCGGCAGCATCCTCATGACGTTCGGTGAGGTGGGGTCCGTCCAGTAAACGCCCGTCGCGTCGGCGGCGATGCCCCTCGGGTTCTCCCGGCCGCTCGCGATCACCGTCGGCTCTCCGCCGGTCTTGGCCACCCGCATCACGTTGCCGGTCCTGCTGGTCGTCCAGTAGACGTGCGTCGCGTCGACGGCGATCTCGCGCACCTGGCCTTGATCGGCCGCCAGCGTGGTGAACGGGCCTTCGCCCGTGGAGTCCTTGGGCGCGGACATCACCATGCCGCGCTCGTCGCGCACGGTCCAGTAGACGTGCGTCTCGTCGACCGCGAGGGCGTGGGTCGTCCCGCCCCCGTCCGAGATGACGGTGAACGGCCCGTTGCCGTCCGAGTCCTTCCGCGCGCGGACCACGGAGCCGCCGTCCTCGCGGTTCGTCCAGTAGACGAACTCCTCGTCGATCGCCACGCCGAACGGATCGGGCTGCCCTTCGGCGATCGCCACCGGCGCCTCCTGGCCGCCGACCCGCGCCCTCATCACCTGACCGTCGCTCTCGCCGGCCACGCCCTGGTTGGCCCAGAAGACGTGGGTGGCGTCGGCCTTGATATCGGCCGGCTGGACCTGCGCGGTGGCGATGTTGATCGCGACAGCTTCGCCCTGCGTCCACTGCCTGACCACGCCCTGCTCCCCGTTGGTCCAGAACACGACGCCGTTGGCAACAGCGAGGTACAGCGGATCCTGCTGGCCCGAGATGTGGATCGAGGTGCGGACGCACGTGCCGTCCCGGCAGGTGCCATCGCAGTCGACGGGGCAAGTGCCGCAATGGAGGGCGTCGTTCGTCACGTTGACCTCACAGCTGTTCTCGGCATCCGCGTCGCAATCGACGTAAACGTCCCCGCAGACCGGCGGCTCGTCGATGATGGGCCCCACGCCCCCGCTCCCCCCGCTCCCCGCGGTCGCTCCGCCCACGCCCGGCTCGCCCCCGGTGCCCTGGCCGCCCACGCCCGCCGCGCCCCCCGTGCCCGGCGCGCCGCCCTCGCCTCCTCCCGCGGAAGCCGTGGTCCCGGGACCGGACCCGCCGGTAGCGAAGAGGTTCGACGCCTCAGACGTGGAGCAAGCTGCTACGGCGAGTCCGGAAACGAGCCCGAGGAGAACGGTGCGACGCATTGTGCTGTGCATGGAAACCTCCACCCATACAGGCTACACGAGCCTGTCGAAGAAACGCATCTGTGAACTTGATGTGTTTTCAAACCTAATTCGTCCGCGCACGACCGGGCACGCCTCGTGCGGATCCGGAGGAGGATGACGCCGATGCGGCGGGCGAGGGCGCTCGTGGCAGGACAGCAGGCTCGACCCCGGCGCGCGCGGGCGTGCGGGCGCGCTGGTTCGGCCGCCCCGCGCAGGCGCACGCGGCTGGAGCTCCGGCAATGTCGCTGGATCTACCGACAAGTGGTCGCGCTCCGCCGGCGACGGGCGAGCGCCGCCCAGCGCGCAACGGGCTCTCGCCACGTCGGGGCCGCGGGCGCGACTCTGCACCTCGTGCGGCCGGCGCTCCCCGTCGCGCGGCCGTGAGGCACAGGCGATGAGGGGTCTCCGCACGCCCCGGCCGGAGACACGATGAGGCAGCGCCATCAGCGCAGGAGACGGCGCAGCCTGGCGACTCACGATCACGGCGGAGCGGTGGAATCTCGAGAGAGCGCGCGCGGCCGCGGCGGTGGGTGCGATCTCTCGAAGGCCGCTCGGGAGGCTCGGCTCACGCGCGCTTCGTGAGCTCCAGCCTCGGCGCCGCCCGCCCGCTCCCTCGCGAGCGCCTCGCCCCCGCGCCCAACCGGGAAGATGGCGCTGGGCGCGCAGGGGCGCTACCCTCCGGACGCCGCGTGTGTGAACGTACGATGTCATCCAGGGTGGATCCGCTGTTCCGCCGCGTGGCGCGCGGTCACGGGGGAGCGCGCGGCGCGGCTGTGCGTGCCCTGCGCTGCGGCCTCGTCGACGCCGCGCGCGAGGCTCGGCCTGGAGGCGCGAACGCATGAGCGGGTCCGTGTTCATCGCGGGAGGCCAGGCGAGCTCCGCGGCGCGAGAGCGCGCGATGACGTTCGTCGGGCGCACGCTCGTCCACCGCTATCGCCTCGAGGAGCTCGTCGCGATGGGCGGCATCGCCGCCGTCTTCAGGGCGAAGAAGCTCGCGACCGGCGAGGACGTGGCCGTCAAGGTGCTCCACCCGGACGCCGAGGAGCTGCCGGAGCTCATCGAGCGCTTCGAGCGCGAGGCGCTCGCCGGTCGCCACATCTTCCACCCGAACGTCGCGGCGGTCTACGAGATCAACCAGCTCGACGACGGCGCGTGGTTCATGGTGATGGAGTTCATCCGCGGCATCACGCTGCGGAAGCTCATCGACCAGGGCCCCGTCCCCCCGCTGCGCGCGGCGAACATCGCGCGCCAGCTCGCGAGCGCGCTCAACGCGGCGCACGACTTCGGGATCGTGCACAGGGACGTGAAGCCGCTCAACGTCATGGTCCTCGACGGGCCGGAGGAGCGCATCCTGCTCATCGACTTTGGCCTCGCCAAGGTGCCGATCGAGCAGTTCTCCATCACCGACGACGGCTCGCGCCGCTCGCTGACGAACGCCGGCGTGCTGCTCGGCACGGTGGCGTACATGGCGCCCGAGGCGGCGCTCGGCATGCGCTCTGTCGACCGGCGGGCCGACCTCTACGCGCTCGGGGTCATCCTCTACGAGATGCTCGCGGGCAAGCACCCCTTCACGGCGGTCGAGCCGTCGGCGCTGTTCGCGCAGCACCGGTCGGCCGTGCCGCCGCCGATCGCCGAGCGCTCCCCCGGCGTCGTCGTCCCGCCCGCGCTGGAGGCGGTCGTGATGCGCCTTCTCGCCAAGGACCCGGACGACCGCTTCCCCCACGCGCGCGCCGTGCTCGTGGCGCTCGACGCCGCCGTCCAGAAGATGAGCGCGCCGGACAGCGGCATCGCCCTCGCCGCCCCGTCCAGCCTCCGGGCCGCGGCCAGCTTCATCGAGCGGCGGACCTCGCGGGCCGTGATCGCCGGCGCGGGCATCGTGTTCTTCACGATCGGGAGCGTGATCGCCTGGCTGCTCGCGTCGCGCTGAGCGCGCGCGGCGTCGTCGCGCGCGTCCGGCGTCGTCGCGCGCTCAGCGGCGCCCGGCCGGCTCGCAGGTTCCCACGGGGAGCCCTGCGAGCGCGGTGTGATCCACGCACCGCTCGCCGCTCGGGCACGGCGCGGCGCGCTCACCGCGCGGATCGCAGAGCGCTCTGCAGGTGTTCGAGGGGTCGCAGATGCTGCCGGGCGCGCACGCGAACGACGCGTCGCACGGCTGCCCGTCCGAGCCCGCGCCCGCGTTCCAGCACGACGTCGAGCCGTTGCCCCAGAACACGCAGGCAGCGCCGTTGTCGCAGTCCTGCGCGAAGAGATCGCAGCCGTCGCCGTCGATGCAGGCCCCCCTTGTGAACGAGCCGCCATCGAGGAAACACGCGCTCCCCGGCGCGCAGTCCGAGGCGGCTCTGCAGGTCGCGGCGCAGACCTGGGCCGGGTTGCACGACTGCGCGGGCGCGCACTCCGACGCGGCGAGGCACGTCTCGCCGGGGCCGGCGCCCGTCCTGGGCTCCCGCGCGAGGCTCGTCTTGCGCGGCAACGCGAGCGCCTCGCGATCGAGGAGGACGCCCGACTTGTAGACGCGCGACACGCGCTCGAGCGCGCGGACGTCGGCGAGCGGATCGCCGTCGACCACGAGCACGTCCGCGAGCGCCCCTCGCTCGAGGCGCCCGAGATCGGGCCGCCCGAGCACGTCCGCGGCGCGGCGCGTGGCGGCGGCGAGCGCCTCGAGGGGCGGCATCCCGACCTCGACGAGGAGCGCGACCTCGCGGCGCAGGCTCAACCCGTGAAAGACGCCCGGGTTGCCGGCGTCGGTGCCGGCGGCGATCGTAACCCCGGCCTGGTAGCAGGTGACGAGGTTCGCGATCGCATGGTCGCGCCGCCGCTTCACGAGCTCCAGGAAATGCGCCGTCCTGAGCTCCGCGAGCAACGAGGGATCACGCAGGGCCGCGATCACGCCGACCGGCACGTCATCGACGAGGGCGGGGTCGTCGAGCTCGGTCAGCGCTCCGTGGGCCGTGCGGTACAGGCCGTCCGCCACCGCGAGCGTGGGGACGACGACCGCCCCGGCAGCGGCCATCCTCCGCGCAAGGTCTGGTGAGATTCGGTCCTCGTCCGGGACGTGCGCGAAGAGCGTCACGCCGCCGTCGAGCGCGGCCTCGATGTCCGGGGCCGCCGTCGCGTGGGCGATCACCCGGACGCCCGCGGCCGCGGCGGCCTCCTGGATCGCCGCCACGGACGGGCGCGTCAGGCGCGGCAGCGGCAGCGATCCGCCCCCCTCGAGCACGATTTTGATGAAATCGGGTGCCCTCGGGAGGAGCGCCTCGAAGGCCTTGTCGACGTCGGCGGGCGAGTCGATGAAGACGCAGTAGTCGCCGGGCGGGCTGCCTTGATAGCAGGGGTGCCCTCCGGTCGGCGTGAGCAGGGGCCCGGCGGCGAAGAGCTGCGGCGCGAGGAGGTCGCCGGCGTCGATGCGCGATCGCTGCTCGAAGATGACGTGCTGGGATGAGCCGAGGTCGAGGTACGAGGTCACGCCCGCCCGGAGCATCGCCTTCGTGTGGTCCTCGAGGTGGAGGTCGCCGTCATAATAAGCATAGGGCCCGGCGACGCTCAGCGAGTGGACGTGGAGATCGATGAGCCCGGGGAGGACCGTCTTGCCAGCGACGTCCACGACCTCGCCGCCCCCGGCCTCGACGCGGGGCTCGGCGTCGCCGAAGACGACCTGCTTCACCCTGTCGCCCTCGATCACCACCGTTGCCCTGGCCGCGCGCGTGCCGTCGAACACCATGCCTCCCTTCAGCACGGTGCAGCCCGCACACCCCACCTCGGCCGCGCTGGGCGTCGAGGGGCTCTCCGCGACGCCGCAGCCTACGAGCCAAGTTGACGCAGCGACGATACACAAAGCGAGACGACCCATCGCCAGTCCGAGCGAAGTACGACGCATGACACTCCGTTATCGATGGGCGCCAGGAGCACCCGAGAAGTGGCAGACCGCGTACCGGACACAGCGCACAAAAGCAATCGAATGAAGCGGCGCGCACGGCGCGGTGCACGCGCGCCTGCAGCGTGCCGCGTTATCCAGGATTGTTCGTATCGAGGCGGGCGGCTCGAGGGAGGCGCTTTGTCCCCGACGGCCCTTGGGCATCTCCGGCCCGAGCGGAGGACGGCTCCAGATCGGAGGCGAGCTTGACAGATGGGCCTATCCCGGAAGTCCAGCCGCCCGGGCACACGGAGGGAACGCAGGGAGTCACGCTCGATGTTGTTCCGGCCTTCTCTGCTGCTCCGGCGGCGATCCGGGTTACCCGGAAGAGCCGCCGGTGTGGGGCGAGCGAGAGAAAAGAGCCCGCGAACGCCCTTCTTTGGCGGCGGCATCTCTCGTACTGTCCACGGATCGGGGCGCCCTGGAATGATAGGGAGTTTAACCGAACTTCCGTCGCCCGGCGACGAGCCACCGTATTGACGAAGACCCTTTGCGTGCCTCACCTACTCGTGGGAGGCTCTGCGATGAGTGATTCAAAAATCGAAACCAATTCTCCGAAAGATCTGGACGTGACTGTGAAGGAGCTGCGCAACGCCATCGACGATTTGTCGGCCAGGCTGGACGACATGGCAACAGCGGCTCCGGCCAGTTATAACTGCCATTGCGGCGGCTGCGGCGGCTGCGGCGGTTGCGGCGGTTGTCGTTGCGGTGGGTGTCGTTGCGGCGGTTGTCGTTGCGGCGGCTGCGGCGGTTGCGGCGGTTGTCGTTGCCACTGTAGCTAGCCCTGAGGCCGGCGAGGCCGAGCGATAGAGCCCTGGAGGGAGACGAGGAGCGCGAAAGATCAAAAAAAACACCTTCCCGTCTCCCCCGGCTCACCACGATCGCGCGACGGTGCGCGGTCTGGTGAGATCGCGAGTTTCTTCTCTCCTTCGCTTGTCGGGGCACAGCTCCCCGAGCACCAGGATTGGACCTCTTTTACCGAAGGTGCAGGACGGCCGCTCGTCGAAGCGCCGCCGCGCTGCGCTTTCCTGGAGATCTCGCGTGGCCACTCAACTGCCCAGCTCAGCGACCACCGCTCCCTCGCTCGAGGGGACCGCCCCGCCTGCGCCGGCCGAGGCGCGCGAGAAGCTCGCGCGATCACGCGTCCTCATGGTCGGGCTCGAACCGTGGGGCGTAATCGCGGCCACCGAGCTCGCGTGTCTGGGCGTCGGCGCGCTCCACGTCCTCGACGACAGGGAGGTCACGGCCGACGATCTCGGCCCCTTCGCCGAGGCGGATCTCGGAAAGGATCGAGCGCGCTCGCTCTCCACGGCGCTGTCGCGGCTCGCCCCCGGCTGCGCGGTCACGCCCGGGACGCTGCTCGCCGCCGCGGAGCGCCCGATCGTCCAGGAGGACACCGGCTGGGACCTGATCCTCGCCTGCGTCTCCGGCGATGATCTCCTCGTCCTTCAGGGCGTCGCCCGCTTCGCTCACGCGGCGTCCGTCCTGTCGCTCAGCGCGCACCTCGAGGGGCTCGAGGCGGTGATCGGACCGGCCGTCGTGCCGGGCGAGACCGCATGCTGGGACTGCTGCCGCCTGCGGAGGCTCGCTCTCAGCAATCAGCCAGAGGCGGATCACGCGCTCCACGCGTCGCTCCTCGCCGCGCGCCCGGAGCGCCGCGGGCGCACCTACCTCGCCCCGATGCCGGCGTTCCTGGGCCACGCCGTTGCGCTCGCGGCCGTCGATCTGCTGGTGAACCGAGCCGCGTCGCGGCTCGCGGGACGGTTCATGGTCCAGGGCCTGGTCGACCCGGAGGCGTCGCTCCACGCCGTCCTGCAGATGCCCTGGTGCGCGGTCTGCGGCGGCGCCGCCGAGGCCCTCCGCACCGGAAGCGCACGTCGGGGCGCGAGCGCACACCTACGCGACGCACCCGACGCCGCGGCGCTCCGGCGGATGCTCGCCGGCGTCGTCGACGCGCGGGCGGGCATCGTCCACCGCCTCACGCTGGACGCGGCGAGCCCGGCGCTCGCCCCTGAGGCGTGCGTCACGGCCACGGCGTTCCTCGGCGAGTACACCGACGGCTCGCCGCACGCCCGCCGCTCGCGCGAGCCGCAGGCCGGCATCGGAAAGGGCGTCACAGCCGTCGAGGCCCTGATCGGAGCGACCGGCGAGGCGGTCGAGCGCTACTCTGCCGAGCTCGTCGACCGAAAGCAGCTCCTTCGCTCCTCGGTCGCCGGCATGAAGGGCGACTTCATCGCACCGGAGCAGCTCTGTCTCTATAGCGAGGAGCAGTATGCAAAGCCCGGATTCCCCTACGCGCGGGTCGATCCGGCCGCGCCCATCGACTGGGCCCTCGGGCGCTGGATGGACACCGGCGCGCCCGTGTACGTTCCGGCGCTCCCGACCTACTTCGGCTACTGCGCAGGACACCACGCCCACTTCTGCCAGGTGACCTCGAACGGGCTCGCCGCGGGCGCGACGCTCGAGGGCGCGTCGATGGGGGCCGCGCTCGAGCTCATCGAGCGCGACGCGTTCATGATCTCGTGGCTCGCTCGCCGGCCCGGGCGGCGCATCTTGCCCGACGACTCGCTCGACCCCGAGCTGCACGAGATCGCCCGGCAGCTCGAGGAGCACGGCGCCCGGATCGAGCTGTATCTGCTCGACGCGGGCGTCTCGGTCCCCGTGGTGATGTGCGTCGGTTACGGCGACGGCAAGCGGTGGCCCGGCGCGGTGGTCTCGATCTCCGCCCACCTGAGCCCCCTCACCGCGATCCGGAAAGCCATCCTCGAGCAGGGCCAGATAGGCAATTACGCCTTCCGCCTGATGACGGGCGAACACGTCGCCATCCCCGAGCGGCCGGAGGACGTGCTCACGCTCGAGGATCACGCGGTCTACTACCTCCCCCCGAGCCGCGCCGCGGCCTTCGCCTTCCTCCGCGGGGGAAGCACGGTGACCGCCGCCGAGCTCGAGGAGCCCGAGGAGGTATCGCTGTCCGAGCTCACCCGGCGCGTGCAGGCCGCGGGGCTGCGCATCGCGATCGTGGACGTGACGTCGCCCGACCTCGCGGTGACCCCGTTCCGTGTCGCCCGGGCCCTCGGGCCCGCTTTCCAGCAGATCCACTTCGGCCACCAGCTCGCTCAGCTCGGTAATCCGCGTCTCCGTTCGATGACCCCCCACGGCATCAACCCTGACCCTCACCCGATGGCCTGAGAGAGGACACCATGGCAAGGAGCAAAGAGGCGGACATTGCGCGGCTCTATCATCTCCAGTCCTCCCACGTGAGGTCGCGACCGCTGGAGCCGCCGTTCGACGGGGATCTCCAGCCGCTCAACTTCCGCACCTACGTCGGCTCGGCGCGCACGCCGCTGCCCGGGCACGATTTCGCGATCGACGCCCCGCTCGGCGCGGTGATGGAGCAGCGGCGGTCGCATCGCGAGTTCGCCCTCAGGCCGATGTCCATCGAGGCGCTCGGGCGGCTCCTCCACGCGAGCTACGGCGTCCGTGGCACGCGAAACGTCGAAGGGGCGTGGACCTGCGATCGCCCGGCGCCCTCGGCCGGCGGCCGGTATCCGCTCGAGATCTATGTCGCGACGCAGGCCGTCGACGGGGTCCCGGACGGCCTGTACCACTACGACCCCCGTGCGCACGAGCTCGAGCTCCGCCGGGAAGGCCTCGCGCACGCCGCGCTCGTGGATCTCACGGCGGGTCAGGACATGATCCTGAACACCAATGTCGTGGTCATCATCACGGCGGTGCCGTTCCGCACGATGTGGAAATACGGCCAGCGCGGATATCGCTTCTTGTGGCTGGACGCCGGGCACCTGGGCCAGAACCTCTATCTCGTCGCGACGGCCATGGGCCTCGGCCCGGTGGCGATCGGCGGATTTTACGACGAGGAGCTCAAGACCTTCCTGGCGCTGCCGGCGGAGGAAGACACCCTGTACATCGTCTGCATCGGTCAGCCCGCGCCGGCCGAGGGCCGGAACGGCCCTTAGCGTGCCTGAACCAGAAGCGTCGGAGAGCACCATGCCCAGCATTCGACTCAGCCGCTCGGCCAGCATCACGCCCACCGACGTGGGCGTCATCCTCCGCTCCGATCTCGGCACCTTCCAGCTCACCGGCCTGGACGTGAGCGCGTTCGTCGAGCGGATGGTGCCGCTGCTCGACGGGTCGCGCGACCGGGAGGCGCTCGTCGAGGCGCTCGCGGACTACTCGCGGCAGAGCGTGACGGCGTTCCTCGACCTGCTCGAGGCGCGCGGGCTGGTCGAGCCGGTGCCCGCAGAGGCGCCGTCCGCCGACGGCGAGCGGCTCCGCGGGCAGCGCGAGTTCCTCCGCAAGTGGTCGTCGGCCCCGGAGCAGGCGGCGCAGCGGATCGCGAACACGCGCGTGCTCGTGGTGGGCCTCGAGCCCTGGGGGGCCTCGGCCGCCCTGGCGCTCGCGGGGGCGGGCGTCTCCGCGCTCCGCCTGATCGACGGCGGCGCCGTCGGCACGCGCGACGTCGCGGTGGTCCGCGCGCGGGGGGAGGCGGCGCTCGGCGCGCCCCGCCGCGGCGCGGTGGCCGCGCTGATCCGCGAGCACGCGCCGCTCTGCCGGGTGGACGAGAGCTCCTCCGCCGCGCTGGAGGGGGACGACCTCCTCTCGCCGGAGGGGCGCCCTCACCTCCTCGTCGCGGCGGTGCGCGGCGACGACGCGGAGCTCCTGGAGCGCGTCGCGCGGTTCGGCCATCGCGCAGGGATCGCCTCGCTCTTCTCGCACCTGGCGGGGACGACGGCCGTCCTCGGCCCCCTCGTCTTCCCGGGGAAGACGGCGTGCCGGATCTGCGCGACGACCGAGGCGCTGAGCCCCTCGCCCGCGGCGCGCTCCCTGGCCGAGCCCGCGCCGCACGCCGGCACGATGGGTCAGCTGCTCGGCCACCTCGTGGCGATGGAGGCCCTCAAGGTGCTCTCGGCGTACACGCCCTCCAGGCTCGGGGGCAGGTTCCTGATCCAGGACCTCGCGACGCTCGAGACATCGCACCACACGCTCGTGAGGTTGCCCTGGTGCAAGATCTGCGGCGAGGGATGACGCGGGGCTGGAGGTGCTCTAGCCTGCGGCCGTGAAGAGGCCTCCCCTTCCAGCCGCTTCCCGCATCGCCGACGCGCCCGCCGCCGGCGCCCCCCGGCAGCCGGACCGCCGGTCGGTCCTCGACCGGACGGACGTCTCGCGCGCGCGGTCGCGGTCGACGCCGCGCGCCCATGGCCCGGGCCTCGCGCCATGATCGGTCGAACCCTCGACGACCGCTACACGATGCTCCGGCTGCTCGGCCAGGGCGGGATGGGCGCCGTCTACGAGGCCCGGCACGCGGGCACCGGCCGCCGCGTCGCGGTGAAGGTCATCCTCGGCCAGGCCGCGGACGACGAGCTCGTCCGCCGCTTCCAGCGCGAGGCGCGCGCGGTCGGCGCGGTCGAGTCGGAGCACATCGCGCAGGTGTTCGACACCGGGCGCGACCGCGAGACCGGCGCGCCGTACATCGCGATGGAGTTCCTCGAGGGCGAGGACGTGCAGGCCCTCATCGAGCGGCTCGGCCCGCTCCCGGTCGATCTCGCGCTCCGCATCGGGCTGCAGGCGTGCCTGGGGCTCGAGCGCGCGCACGAGGCCGGCATCGTCCACCGCGACATCAAGCCGGCCAACCTGTTCCTCGCCAGGAAGCAGGGCGGCCAGCGCGTGATCAAGGTGCTCGACTTCGGCGTCGCCAAGGTGACGGACAACAGCCTCGGCAACGGGGGGATGACGAAGAGCGGCGCGCTCCTCGGCTCTCCCCTCTACATGTCGCCCGAGCAGGCGCGCGGCAGCGGCGCCATCGACGCGCGCTCGGACGTCTGGTCGCTCGGCATCAGCCTGTACCACGCCCTCTCGGGCCATCGGCCCAACGAGCACCTGACCGGCCTCGGAGAGCTCGTCCTGGCCATCTGCACGACCCCGGTGCGCTGGATCCAGGAGATCGCGCCCTGGGTGCCGCCGGAGGTCGCGCACGTGGTGCACCGGGCGCTGGTGATCGATCCGGCGGGCCGCACCGCGAGCGCCGGTGAGCTCGCGGCGGCGCTGCGCGCGTTCCTGCCGGGCGGCGAGGCGATCGTCGAGGCGATGCTCGTACCGCTCGACGCCGCCACGCGCGCGTCGCGCGCGTCGTTCGGCGCCATCTCGGCCCCCCCGCACGCCTCGAGCGCGCCGTTCGGCGCTGCGCTGACCCCGCCGCGCGCGTCGGCCGCGCCATTCGAGGCCGCGGGGCGCCCGTCAGGCGGGCAATCCGGGCCGTATGCGCTGTCGGCCACGGCGCCCGCCACGAGCGTGCGGCTGTCGAACCGCCCCGAGCGTCCGGCGTCGCGCCCGCCCGTCGCCCTGATCGCCGGCGGCGTGCTGGCCGCCGCGCTCGCGGGCGGGGCGGGCGTCTACCTCGCGGTGCGCAGCGCGCCGCCAGTCGCGCCCGCGCCCTCGGCCGAGCCGGCCCCGCCTGCGCGCGCCGAGACTGAGCCGCCGCCTCCGTCCGCCGGCGTCGAGGCCAGGCCGACGCCGCCCGCCAGCGCCGAGCCGCCGCGCGCCGACACGCCCGTGGATCCGCCGGCCGCGGCCTCGTCGACGCCCGCGGCGCTGCCCTCCGCTGCGACGACCGCGCGCGCCGCCGCGTCGGCGCCGGCGAGCGCCGTCGCTCGCCCGCCCGCGCCGAGGCCGTCTGCGGCCAGGCCGCCGCCCCAAAGGCCCCCGAGGAATGACGATGACGAGACATCGAGGAAATAGCCGCGTCGCGTGGTGTGTCGCCGCGCTCCTGTCGCTCTCCGCGGGTGTCGCCCGCGCGGAGCCGTCCGCGGATCAGGCGGCCGCGGCCGAGGCGCTCTTCCGCGAGGGGCGCGATCTCGTCGCGCAGGGCAAGCTCGCCGAGGCGTGCCCCAAGTTCGCGGCGAGCCAGCGGCTGGACCCGGGCTATGGCACCCAGTGGAACCTGGCGGACTGCCTCGAGCGGCTCGGCCGCACCGCGAGCGCCTGGGCGGCGTTCCGCGAGGCGGCGGACATGGCGAGCCGGGCCGGCCAGGCGGACCGCGAGGCGAAGGCGACCCGCCGCGCGGCCGATCTGGAGAAGAAGCTCGAGCGCCTCGCGATCACGGTGACCACGCCGGCGGACGGCCTCGTCGTGAGGCGCAACGGCGCGGTCCTCGACGCCGGCGCGTGGGGCGCGCCGCTCCCCGTCGATCCGGGCAAGCACCGCGTCGAGGCGACCGCGCCCGGCAAGAAGCCGTTCTCGGTCGAGGCGCAGACCGCCGGCCCCGGCCTAGTCGTCACCGTGGAGGTCCCGCCGCTCGAGGACGACCCCGCGGCGACCGCGGCGACCCCGCCGCCCGGCGCGCAGCCCGGGCCGCTCGCTGCGCCGCTCCAGCCGGCCGCGGGCGGCGACGGGGACAGCGGCGCGGGCACCCGCCGCACCCTCGCCTTCGTGGCAGGCGGCGTCGGCGTCGTCGGCGTCGTGACCGGCTCGATCTTCGGGCTGCTCGCCAGCTCGCGGTGGAACCGGGCCCAGGACGATCACTGCCGGACCGAGACGCTCTGCGACGCCCGCGGCGTGGCGCTGGTCGAGGACGCCAAGAGCGCCGCGAAGCTGTCCACCGCCGGCTTCATCGTCGGCGGGGTCGGGCTCGCGGCCGGCGTCGCGCTGTTCGTGACGTCGCTCGGCGACACGGAGCCCGCAGCGGCGCGGATCGTGGTCACGCCTGCCGTCGGCACGACCGGCGGCGGGCTGGCGATCCACGGCCGCTTCTGACGCCCGGCAGCGCCCAGCGCCACGGCGCGCCGCCGCAGCGGCCGGGCCCGCCGCGGGCCAGCCGCCGTGCCCGGGAGGGCGCGACGCGCCGCTCCCGGGCGAGCGCGCCTCACTCGTCGATCACGAACTCCACGCGGCGGTTCTTCGCGAGGCTCGCCGGGTCGGTGCCCTCGGCCACCGGCCTGTCCGACCCGAAGCCCTCGGCGGTGAGCCGGCCCGGGCTGACGCCCTTCTGGATCAGGTACTTCCGGACCGCCTCGGCGCGCTGCTCGCTCAGCTCCTGGTTCAGCTCGGGCGTGCCGGTCTCGTCGGTGTGCCCCTCCACCCGCAGCCGCTCGATCTCGGGGTTCGCCTTCATGACGAGCGCCACCTGATCCAGGGTCCTGTACGAGTCCGGCTCGAGCTCGGCCGAACCGGTCCGGAAGCGAATGGTGTCCCGGATCACAAATTCACCCTGCTCGTACGCGACCCGCGGCTCGCCCTTGTCTGGGCAGCCGTCGTCATCCTCGACGCCGTTGATCGTCTCCTTCTCGTCCGGGCACTCGTCGTCCGCGTTCGGCACGCCGTCCTTATCGTCGTCGGCGTCCTCCTCGGGGCAGCCGTCGCTGTCGTAATCGGCGTCACGATCCTCCGGGACGTCGGGGCACTGGTCGCGCTCGTCATCGACGCCGTCGTGGTCCCTGTCGTGCGAGGTCGGCGTGTACTTCACGCCCGCGAACACGCGGAAGATCGGCACGCCGTAGCCGGCCAGCGCGCCGATCCCTGGGCCCGCGGTGATCTCCCACTCCTCGCTCGGGTTGATCTTCACGTAGCCGAGCGCCTCGAGCGGCGTCTCCTCCTCGTTGAGGTTGTCCGCGGCGATGCCAATGCCGCCGTTCGCCTCGGCGCCGATCTCGACCTTGCCGTCGATGCCGCCGAAGCGGTAGCCGAGCGCCGCGGCGTACGTCAGCTCGCTCGCCGCCTCGACGTTCGCGTACGTCGTCCCCTCGCGGATCGCGACGCCCGCGTTGACGCCGAACCTGAGGCCGGGCGCGAACCGGTGATCGAGCACGATGCGCGGCCAGAACACGACGTTGCGCGCGCCGCCCGCGAAATCTCCTGTGTGCGTCGGGACGCGCAGCTCGGCCACGAGACCGAGGCCGATGGAGTCGCGGTCGTCGAGCAGGCGCAGCTTCGGCACGAGCCGGATGTCGCCGAGGCCCGCGAACGACGGAGAGCCCTCGCCCGACTGCGCGAGGAAGAACGGGATGTCGAGGCCGAGCGCGAACGGCTCGGCGATCGTGACCGACGCCATGAGATCGGCGCCCAGACGGCCGCTCACGATCTGGCTGCGCACCTCGCCGTCGCCCGTCGCGACGATCAGCGGGTTGCGCGCGTAGTTCAGGAACAGCCCGAACGCCCATGGATCGCCGGGCTCGCGGACGCCGGAGCCCTCCGTGACGACGAAGGCGTCGTGGGTGACGGCCGGCTTGAAGCGCTCGACGTCGATGTCCGTGCTCTGCGCCGACGCGGGCGTCGCGGCGGCGAGGACCGCGCAGGCAGCGCAGGTGATGGCGGCGAGGATCGGTGCGCGCATGGTTCTCCTCTTCATCGGCTTCATCGGCCGGCTCCGGGTCCGCGGCGCGGGCGCCTCCGCAACCGGAGCGCGAGCCCGCCGGCGGCGAGCAGCGACAGGGCTCCCCCTCCGTACGGCGCGGGCCCCGCCGCGCAGGCGCAGGCGCCGCCCTGGACCGCATCACCCGGCAGGAGATCCGGCTCGCCCGGGCCGCCCGCGCCGCTCGACGCCCCGCCGTCGACGCAGCGCCCGGTCGGCGCGCAGCGCAGGTCCGCGCCGCACTCGGACGAGCCCGGCGAGCACGGGCCGCACTGCCCGCTGACACACACGAGGTCGCCGCACTGGGCGTTCGACGTGCAGGTGTCCCCGGGCGTGGGGACGCACCGGTGGTCCGCGGAGCAGTCCTCGTCCGCGTCGCAGTCGACATCGTCGACGCACGACACCGGCAGGATGCAGTCGCCGTCCACGCAGATGCCCCTGCCGGCGCAGTCCGCGTCGCGCGTGCAGCCGGAGGGCGGGACGATCACGTCGGGCACGCGATCGCCGTCCGCATCGCCGGCCACGCACGGCGCGGAGAAGCCGATGTCGAGATCGCCCGGCCCGAGCGCCGCCGCGTCGTTCACCGACCGGAAGTACAGGTTCGCCTCGCACGACACGCCGACGCCCACGATGTCGAGCGCGATGGATGCCTGCGCGTACCCCCGCGTCGCGTCGTTGATCAGCAGGGGGTCGAGGTCCGTCCCTGCCTCGGTCGCGACCTGCGCGTCCGTCACGTCGAGGGGCTCGTACCGCCCCGACGCCCCGGAGAAGGACCAGACCCTCACGAGCGTGCCGTCGCCCTTCACGCCGAGCACGACCTCGTAGCCGCCCGGCGACCCGTCGTTCGTGAACCGGTCGTCGATCCCCGCCGTCGCGGCGGTGCCGCCGGTCTGCCGGTTCCTGTCGGTGTCGATGAACACGAAGAGCGTCGCCTCCCCGCTGATCGCGGCCGTCTCCGACACGTACCCGCGCACCCAGAACCGCCCGTCGGCGGCGACCGCGTACGCGGAGCGGAAGTCGATCGATCGCTCCGGCGCGTCGAAGGTCTCGCCGTCGCCCGCGACGTCCTCTTCGCCGTAGGGCCACCGCGGCTCCCCGGTCCTGTCGATCGCGACGATCTCGTCGAGCACCGGCGTCGTCCGCCCGCCCGTCCACGTCTGAGCGGACGAGCTCCTCGGAAGGAGCGCGACGCCGAGCGCCGCGCCTACAGCCAGCGGCGCGGCCCACGAGCGCCCCCGCGCGCACCCATCTTTGTGTTGTGCCATGGCGGGGAGCATCCTCGCACAGGTCGCTGCAACCCTTACAAATGAAAGGCGATTCGCGCCCAGAGTGCGCAAGGGTGCGCGCCTGCAATACCATGCATCCACACCTTCGTTCGCGCGCGAGCGGGAAGCGGGAGAAGCGCTCACCGTCGGTGCGATGTCGATGCGCTCACCCTCCGTGCCGATTGGGCAGCTGATCATCGCTCCTCCCTCCCCGCGCGCACGAGGCGCGGAGAGCACGGTAGAGGGCGATCGCGCGCGCCGGAGGCGCGGCGGCCCGAGCGCCGAGCGACCGTGACGCGGGCGACCGAGCGCCCCTTCTTTTCATCACCGAGCGGCTCGCCGGGGCCTCCGGCGCGATCACCTGGCTTGGCCACGCGCCCGGGTTCTGTAACTGTCCCGCGGTCAGTTACGCGTCGCTGCGCCGCCGTGGGCTCGGGGGGTCCGAGCGCTGGCGCCTGGCCTCGCGAGATGAATCCCTCTTCCGATCGAAGGAACCGCGATGCACTGCACACTCCAGAAACACCGCCCCGGAGCGCTCCGTGTGGCTTGCCTGCTGCTTGGGTCGCTCGCCGCCGCGTGCTCGGGCGAGGGCCCGGCGCCGCTCGAGGGGAGCGCGTTCGACGTCGAGCGTTACGACCTCCGGGGCGAGTTCGACTGGGAGCGGAGCCGCCTCGTGGCGACGCTGGGCCTCACGCTGTCGCTCACCGGAGACGGCCCGAGGACGGTGGTCCTCGACAGCGCCGTCGCCGAGGTGAAGGAGGTCCGGCGGAAGGGCGGCGGGGCGCTCCCGCACGCGCTCGATCCGCAGCGCCAGGCGCTCGCGATCGACCTCTCGAGCGAGCCCGAGGCGATGAGCGGCGCGCCGATCGCGCTCGAGATCGACTACGAGGCGCTCTCCGGCGACGCCCTCCGCGCGGTGCCGGCGCGCATGGGCGATCCGGTCGCCGTGCGCGCCGTCTACACGGTGTCGGAGCCGCTCGGCGCGTCGCGGTGGATGCCGTGCCACAACGCGCCCTCGGACCGGGCCATCTTCTCGATCGCCATGCGCGTCGACGGCGGCGAGGCGCTGATCGCCAACGGCGATCTCGTCGGCGACGAGGATCTCGGGGCGTCGGGCCACCTCGTCCGGTACGAGACCGCCTACACGCTGCCGCCCTACCTCATGGCGTTCGCGATCGGCGACTTCGAGGTCGAGCGCGGGACGAAGGGCGATCTCCCCGTCGCGGTCTGGCACCGCCGCGGGTTGCCGGGCGATCACGGCAGGATGGTGGACGAGCTCGCGCGCGCCATCGGCCGCTTCGAGGAGCTGCTCGTGCCGTACCCCTTCGAGAAGTACGCGCTCGTGCTCCTGCCGGACTTCTCCGTGGGCGGGATCGAGCACGCGAGCATCAGCTTCCAGCGCGAGGAGCGGAGCACGCAGCCCGCGCTCGCCTCGGATCTCTTGCTCACGACGCACGAGCTCTCGCACCAGTGGTTCGGCGACCTCGTGACGGTGGAGACCTGGGACGATCTCTGGATCAAGGAGGGCATGGCGACGTTGCTCGAGCAGGAGGGCGTCCGCGTCTACACGGACGAGAGCGGCGCGGGGACGCTGAACGGCGACGAGCTCGGCCCCCGGGACGGCGACGCCGTCCGCGATCCGTCGCTCGCGCCGGGCGAGAAGTACACGAGCGGCCCCTACGGCCGCGCCGCCTGGCTGCTCACCCAGATCCGCAGCCTCGCCGGCGAGGAGGCGTTCTGGTCGGCGCTCCGCGGGGTGCTCGAGGAGCGCCGGTTCGGGACCATCGGCACGGACGATTTCCTCGACGCCTTCGCGCCGGCGCTCGGCCCGGAGGCGGCTGCGCGCGCGCGGCGAGCGGTCGTGGCCAAGGCGCTCCCGTGGCTCACGGTCGACCCCGCGCCCTCCGGCGGGGCGTTCGTGACGGTGCACGATCCGGAGGGCGCGCTCGTCGCGCCCCTGGAGCTCGCGTGGGTGGCCAGCGACGGCCCGACCCGCGTGCAGACGCTCACGCCCGGCGAGCGCGTCGAGGTCGTGCCCGCGCGCCCGGGCGAGCTCCTCGTCGTCGATCCGCAGGACCGCCACCCCGAGTGGGCCTTCCTGACCACCGACCGCGATCTCGAGGCCTACGCCGCGACGCTCGCCCCGCGCCGTGTCCCCGCGGACCCCGAGGGCGTCTCGTGCTTCCTCGACGTGGGCGGCGCGCACCAGCTCGCCGCGCTCCAGGACGGCCTGCCCGAGGGGCTCGCGCCCGAGGAGTTCGAGGCGTTCGTCGAGGGCCTCGACGGCGAGGCGGCCCGGGCGGTATCGCTCGCCGCGGCGTGCGACGTCGCGTGCGCGCCGGGCCTCGACGCCGACGTCCGCGGCGCGTGGTCGAGCGTGCTCACCGGCCTCTTCGCTGGAGCGCCTTACAGCTACGGCCTCGACTACGTCGGAAGCTACGCGTCGTGCAGCGCCGTCGTGTCCCCCGAAGCGCTGTTCGCCGAGGACTGGTCCGCGCTCGAGACCGGGCTCGCCTCGGGCGGCGTCTCCGACGTGCGGCTCCAGTACCTGTCCAAGTTCAAGCTGCCGCCCGAGGCGGCGCTCCGCACGTGGGGCAGGGTCGCGCAGATGGCGAGCTCGGTGCGCGCGCGCGTGCTCGCGATCCGGCACCTCGCGACGTACGTGGACGGGCTCGACCCGGCTGCCCTGTCGGTCTTTCGTGCCTTCTTCGCCGGCGTGCTCGGCGCGACCGATGTCTCCGACGTCCTCGCCGCGGATCTCCGCGCCGTGGTGGCCTCCGCCGCGCCCACGGCGGCCGGCAACCAGGGAGCGCTGGACGGCCTCGCCCGGGTGCTCCGCTCGCCCGCGGCCCGCTCGGCCCACCCCGCCGCCGTCTGCGCGGCGTTCGCGTTGACGAGCGGTGACGAGCAGGCTTTCCGCCGCTTCGCCGCGGGGGTCGAGGGCGCCGACGTGACGGACACCACCGCCGAGCTGCTGCGCTCTCCCGTCCATTGCCTCTGACGCTCGCTCGCCACGACATCGCCTCTCCCCCCGCCGGCCTCGCTCCATGGCGAGGCCGGCCCTCTACGCGGCAACCGAACGCTGCTATGCTCCGCTGCCCATGTCGGAGCTCGTCCAACTTCTTCGCCAGAACGCCCCGATTGCTCGCATCGCCGAGCACCTCGATGGCCTGACGCACGAGGAGCGCCGCAGCGCCCTGTCGACCACGACGCGCGCGGATCAGCGGGCGCTCTATGCCGCCGCGAGCCACGCCCCCCCGCTCACGCTCGACTTCTTCGTCCCGGACGGCACTCCGCGCCGCGTGGCGGTTCATCACGAGGGCAGGAACAGCCTTCCTCTCCCGTCCACATTCCGCTTCTTCGAGAAGCGTTTTGCCTTGCCCGAGGACGGCAGCGCGCGGCTCTTCGGTTACAACGAGGGGCTCACGCGTCCCTGGATTGGCCCGGGTTTCTTCGTCGCGGTCCCGACGGCCGGCAATCCTGCGTGGCAGGAGCGTGGCGCCATCGTGATCGACTACTTCCAGGTCCCTGACGGCCCCGTACCTGACGGTTGGCCCCGGGTCGTCCCCAACACCAAAGGACTCCAGTTCTTCGTCTACAACGGAACCCGTGATTTCATGCGTCGGGTCTCGAAGGACGTGTCCATCGGCGCGGCGTTCAAGGGCGAGCGTTCGCTCGACCATTACTTCACGCTCTGCCGCTCGCCGTCCGCCTAGCCGATCCCTGTCGGATCGTATTCCCCCGTCCCCCATCGACACGGCGATAGGCCCCTCCCCCTCCCAGGCGTTAACCAAGCTCGTTCGGTCACGCTAAGGGCGCGAAGCCGGCCCTCCTCCACCGGTCACCAACGTGAACGTGAACGTTTACGTGGTCGTGGTCGTCAACGATAGGTCGTGAACGACCACGACCACGTAAACGACCACGACCACGACCACGTAAACGTTCGGATGTAGGAGAACGCGGCGCGAAGCTTGGTGAACGCCTATGCCCCCTAGTTTGGCTGGGGCCCCCCGCCCAGCCGCGCCAGCATCCCCTTTCGCAGGAGCCCCACCTTGTTCCGCATCGCGGTCACCTGTTGCCGCATCCCGTCCGCCTGCTCCGCGAGGTCGACGATCCCCGCGGCCGTCGCCGCCTGGGCGAGGGCGCGCGCCTCGTCGGCGAGGCGCCCCATGCGCCCTTCCACCTCGTCCATCGCTGCCACCACCTCGTGGATCTGCTCCGGCGTCGTCGCCTCCCGCTGGCGCGCCGCGGTCTCCTGCACCAGCTGGTTGATGCTCCGCCCCTCCTCCCCGAGCGCCGCGAAGCGCTGGAACAGCTCCCCGAGCTGCTCCGCCCGCCGCTTGATCTCCTCGCCGCGCGCCGCGAGCGCCGTGGCGGTCGCCTCGTGGCGATCCCGCGCCGCCGCGATCGCCGCGATGAGCGACCCGAGCGCCATGCTCACGCGCTGCTGCGCCTCGGCCGCCTCGGTCGTCGACTTCGCCGCGCGCTCGATCCCCTTGCGTGTGTCGAGGGAAAGCCGCCGCGCCGACTCCGCGAGCTCCTCGAAGCGCACGAGCTCGCGCTCGAGCGCGCACGCCGCTTCCGCGAGCTCGCCCCCGCCCTTGCCGTGATCGTCCTTCCCGCCCCCGCGGCCGTTCTTCTCGCGCTTGTTCACGTCACACTCCCTGCGCTGCCTGTCCACCTCCTGGGAGGCCCCGCCGTTTCGCCTGCAAGCGATGTTCGGACCGGTGTACTGTATCAAAACGGCGGCTCGTACGTCGAACGCACCTCGGAGGAACGGATGCGAAGCGCGTGGCTCGTCCTCGTCGGAGTTCATGCCCTGCTGGGCTGCGGGGCTGCGCCGCGGAGAGAGCCGGCCGCCGACGCCGACCCCACGCACGCCGGGGTCGCCGCCCCGAGCGCTGTCCCGGAGGGCTCGACCCGCGAGGCGCGCGCCGCCCTGCGCTCGCCCGAGGAGAAGGAGCGCGCCGCCCTGCGCCCGCCCAGGAGCACGCGCGCCCGCGACACCGCGCCCGAGGCCCCCAAGCCGCGCGCCCCGATCCCGCTGTCCGACAAGGCGAGCACGCCTGTCCGCTCCGCCGGAAACAACCGTCCGCCCGCCCGCTCGCCCGTGAAGGAGCGCGCCCCGATCTCCCGCCCCACCCCCATCCCCCTCCCCGGGAAAGGCAGCGCCGCGCGCTCGATCGAGGCCGACTGCAAGGCGCTCGGCCCGGAGGTCCAGAAAGCCTCGAGGATGATCGAGGTGCTCCGGCAATCCGACCTGAACACGCCGCCCGACGTGCTCGGGAGGATCGCGGATCGGCTCGACCTCTGGGCCCGCGCGGCCGCGGTCCAGGCCTCCGATCCGGAGCTCGCCCAGGGCGCCAAGGACATCCGGGAGAGCTTCGCCCGGACCGGCGCCGCGGCCCGCAAGCTCCAGGCGTCGCTCGGCGCTCACGACCGCAAGAAGGCCGGTGTCGCCCGCGCCGGCCTGGAGAGGGAGCTCGACCAGGACGCCAAGGCCGTGAGGGGCATTGCCGCCCGTTGCAAGAGCAACCCCTATGACCCGATCAAGGGCAAAGCCCACATCCCGCCTCACGTCGTGCGGAGCGTCGTCCAGGAGCGCTTCGGCGAGATGCGCGCTTGCTTTGAAAAGGGCCTTCGCCAGAACCCCAAGCTCCAAGGGCGCCTGCCCGTACACCTCGTCGTCGATGGCGAAGGGAAGGTCACCTACGCGGGTGACGCCGACCGCCCGCCCGAGGACGCGCCGCTCCTCATTGCGCTGCCCTCGCCCGGCGCGACGCCGCCGTCGTCGCCCGCTCCCCCGCTCCGCGACGCCAAGGTCGTCGGCTGCGTGCTCGACGTCTTCCGGGGCCTCCGATTCCCCTCCGCCGCAGACCGCAAGAGCGTTGCCACGGTGGTCTATCCCGTCGTCTTCGGTGTGGACGACAACCGCTCTCCAGCGACCTCCTCCAGGTGACGCAGAGCGCAATCGCGGCAGCGAGGCGCTGGCCCCTTGCCGTCCGGGCGAGGCCGACGCCAAGCACGCTCAGCCTCACTTGCGCCACTTGCAAAGTTATTTCCTTCTCAGGGGCCTAAGGGTAAGCATTCCGCCGATGAAGCTCTCGCTCACCGAGCTCCAGGACATCCGCCGCACGCTCGCGGCGCGCATCGTCTTCGGCCTCTCCACGCCCGGCACCGAGATCGCCGCGCTCCCTGCCTATCTCGCGCCGCCGCCGGGAGGGATGATGGGCCGCGCCGTGGTGGTCGACGCTGGCGGCACGAACCTGCGCGCCGCCATCGTGGAGCTCTTGCCGGGCGGCGAGTCGCGCATCGTCGCCGGGCCCGTGCCTGCGAAGTTCCCGGGCGGGCCGGAGATCACGGGCGACGCCTTCTTCGACGTGCAGGCGGAGCTGGTCGAGCGCCTGGGCGCCGTGCACGGCTTGCCGGTGGGGTACTGCTTCTCGTATCCGTCGGAGACGCTGCCGTCGCTCGACGCGCGGCTGCTCCGCTGGACCAAGGGCGTCCAGGTCGCCGGGGTCGAGGGCACCAGCGTGGGCGAGCGGCTCGGCCGGGCGCTCGGCGCGCGGAGGCTCCGGCCCGGTCCGGTCCGGGTGCTGAACGACACGGTGGCGAGCCTGCTCGGGGGTGCCTTCGCGCACGGCGGGTCGCAGCCCGCGGCGTTCATCGGGCTCATCGTGGGGACGGGGACCAACATGGCCACGTTCCTCCCCGCCGGCCGGATCCCGAAGCTCAAGACGGGTCACTTCGTCGCGCCGATGGCGGTCAACCTCGAGAACGGAAACTTCAACCCTCCGCACCTCCAGCCGCTCGACGCGGAGCTCGACGCGAGCTCCGAGAACCCCGGCGCGCAGCGGTTCGAGAAGGCGGTGTCCGGGGCCTACCTGCCCCGGCTCTTCGGGCGGCTGTGTCCGGACCATGCCCCGCTGACGAGCTCCGCGGATCTCGTGCGGCTCCGCGACGAGGGCGCTGACGAGGCGCGGCGGGTGGCTGGCGACCTGCTCCAGCGCTCGGCCGACCTCGTGGCCGCGGGGCTCGCGGCCGTCACCGACGTGCTCGACAGCCCTCCTGGGGTCGGCATCCTGGCGGAGGGCAGCCTCTTCTGGGGCGATCCCCGCTATGCGCCGCGGGTGCAGGAGACGCTGCGCGCCCTCGTCGGCTCCCAGGTCGAGCCCCGGATCGCCCGGCTCGAGCACGTCAACCTCATCGGGTCGGCCTGCGCCGCGCTGTTCGCCTGAACGGCTGCGCGCCGCTTCCCTGCGCCGCTCGCTGCGCCGCGCGAGAGGCGCCGGGCCTTTCGGCGCGCAAGCTGCTCGGCCAGGGGGGAGCACAGGGATGCCCGGGGATCTTCGCCATGGCCTGCCTTCGCGGGACCGGTCGAGCGCGGCCGCGCCCGCGTCCGCCTGGCTGTGCGGCGTCGCCGTGGGGGGTCCGAGGCGGCAGGATCACACATTTCTGGCCGAATCCGTTTTTTGCGACCACCATGACGCAGCGTTGACCCCCTGGGAGGAGCTCGGCCGGTGATGTGTGAAACAACAGCGCGCTTCGGCTCGACCGTACCGGTCGGGCGGGTGGGGCGCTTCCGGTCGTCGCGGGCGGGCCCCGGTAGCCGGAATGGCTATTGTCTTTAGAGAGATGCTCCCGTCGAACCGCAGACTCGCGTTCCGCAGGCAGCCGCACCTGCTCGACGACACCGGGAGCGTCGGCGTGTGGATCACGCAGCCGGCGGGCATGGTCGTTCAGCTCTTGCGGGAGACGGTGGCGACCGGTGAGGCCGCGCGGTTCATCTCGGTCGACGCGTACCAGAAGCTCGTGGGCGTCATGCGCCCGGGGGAGCGGGCGTTCTTCATCTACGACATGGCGCTCATGGTGCGGTACGAGAGCGAGGCGCGCATGATCCTGACCCAGTGGGGGCTCAACGTGCGCGACAAGATCGAGCACATCGTCGTCCGCCCGCCCCCGGAGATGAACAAGCTCGGGCGCATGGGGATCCAGACGATCGCGGCGGCGATGAGCCTGGCGGGGGTGCAGCTCGACATCGTGGACGACATCGAGCCGTTCCTGCGCGAGCAGAACCTGCGGCCGCGGATCAGCCTCACCTGAGGTCGGGTCGGAGAGGTGAGGCCCTCGGCGCGCTCGCCTCGGCGTGGCCCCTCGGGGGCACGCCGAGGCGGAGTTGCGAGGTCGATCCCTCGTCGGGTCGGATCTCGCCTTGACCGTGGCCATCGATACACGGCTGTACCGTCTCGATGGCGGCACGACATGCGCTCTCGCCGCCGTGGCTGTCAATCGCCGCGAGGCGCCCTTCAACGTGGTCAATTGGGTTGTTCGGATCGACTCCCGGGGGCTTTTGCGATGTCCTCCGCGGCCTCCTCTCGGGCGGCTCGCTCCGCTCTGCAGTGCTCGCAGTAGCGCTCAGCGTCCCAGCTGACGTCCTCGAGGCCCAGCCTCCGCACCCACGCGAGCTCCCACCTCTCCCTCGCGCTCAGTGGATTCATGTTCCCCGAGCGGGGCATGACGCTGGTGTTGTTCCGTCGGTGGTTGGACATGGGCGGGCGCTCCTCCCGAGCTGCGGTCACCCATTCTGCCGTCAACAACGCTGCTCGCCAAGGGTTCTCTCGCCTGGATCGTCCGCGAAAACGATAACTTACGTTTGACTGTCTGAAACTGTCACGGCAACAGATGATTTCTTTTCACTGCTTGCGGCGCTCGCCTGTCGATGGACTCCGGAAACCAGAAGGAACAGCAACAGAACGATCGATGCCCCCCGGTCCGTGCGGCAGGCGCCCGACCTGCTGGAAGCACAGCAGGCGATCGATACCAAGCTTCTTGTAAGCGTTCATCTCCTCCTGGCATGTATCCGGGCTGCCGACGATGAGCGCGTCCTGCTCTTTCATGGGGCTGCTCGGCCTCGCGGTGGGCGGCACCATCGGCGCTCGCGTCCTCTTGCGCGACCTCGGCGCCGCTCTCCGGCGCGACACATGCTCCGGTGCCAGAAAACCAACAGATGCTCGCCCTCGAACCGTGCTGTCTCCGGGTACTGCGCCAACTTGAAGCTGATCTTCGACCGGGGCATATCCGCACATGAGACAGGCTATCAGCCCCTGCCGTCCTCACACGACCGTCCGACGTCAGCGCTCGAGCTCGCGGAGGTTCGGCTTCTGAGACCCGCTCCGCTGCCCGCTTCCGCAAGGCCTCAGGGTGGCGTGCTCCAGCTCCACGAGGCGGTAGGTCGTGCTCGGATCGGGCAGGCCGTTCGCCATCGTCGCGGGTGCGCATACCGCGGCCGGGACGACGGCGAGGACGATGCCTGGGCCATCCTGTTCGTCCATCGTCCGTCGCGACGGCCCGGCGATCGGGGCTCCCGCGCTGCGGGTTTCGGGCGCCGGTGCCCAGCGCGGCGCCGAGATGTCGCTATGCTCTCCCCCTCGCACCGAGCGCAGACCGCGCATCCGGCCGCTCGCGCGTGAACGGGGGCGGTCAGCACGAGGCCCATGGACGACGTCACAGCTCAGCTCGTCAAAGCCTTGAGTTCTGCCGGCTATGAGCAGTTCGAGGCGGTCGCCCGCACGAGATCGGGTGCGGTGTTCCGCGCGGTCGCGCCGTCGGACGATAGCGCCGTCCGCTCCGTGATTCTCAAGATCTACACCGACGAGAGCGACGGCCCTGACCGAGAGGCAGCGGTGCTCCGCCGCCTGAGGCGCACCTTTCAGCTCCTCACCCTCGGCGGCACAAGGTGCCTGGAGACGCCGGACATCGGTGGTGTCTCCGTCACCAGTGTCTGCGCCCGGCGGCGACTCGCGATCGACGAGGCGCTCGCGATCGGCGCCAGGGTCGCGGGCGAGCTGTCCAAGGTGCACCGCGCCCATGTCATCCACAAGGATGTCAATCCTTCGAACGTCGTGTGGAACGAGCGCACGGGCGCTGTTCAGCTGATCGATTTCGGTGTCGCGAGCGAGCTGGCGCTGGAGCAAGCGGAGCTCGCGCCGCCGTCCCAGATCGAGGGGACGCTCGCATACATGGCGCCCGAGCAGACGGGCCGCATGAACAGGCCGCTCGACGCCCGCGCCGACCTCTATGCGCTGGGCGTGACGCTGTACGAGATGCTCACGGGCCGCCGGCCTTTTGAGACGAGCGACCCGCTTGATCTGGTGTATTGCCACCTCGCGCGCGTCGCCGCCCCGCCGCGCGAGGTCGACCCCGGTATTCCCGAGGTCGTGTCCGACATCGTGCTCCGCCTGATGGCCAAGGAGCCGCAGGATCGCTACCAGACGGCCTGGGGCGTCGAGGCGGACCTCTGCTCGTGCGTCGAATCATGGCGCCGTGCGCGCCGGATCGAGCCCTTCCCGCTCGGCCGGCGCGACGTCCCCGATCGGCTGGCGATCCCCCGCCGGCTGTACGGTCGCGACGAGGAGATCGAGGCCGTCGCGCTCGCCCTGGAGCGCTCCTCCGCCGAGGGGTGCGCGGAGCTCGTGCTCGTCGGCGGACCGCCAGGGATCGGCAAATCGGCGCTGGCCCATGAGCTGCTGCGCTCCCTGACGGGCAAGCACGGGCTGTTCGCCACGGGCAAATGCGACAGGCTCCAGCGCGCGACGCCGTACGACGTCCTCGCCAGGGCCCTGCAGGACGTCGTGCGGCACCTTCTCGGTGCCGAGCCCGACGCCGTCGCGTCATGGCGGCAGGCGCTCCTCTCCGCGCTGGGCGAGAACGGCGCCCTGGTCGCCGCGCTCGTGCCGGAGCTCTCGCTGCTGATCGGGCCGCAACCGCCTGTGCGGGAGCTCGATCCCGTGGCGGCGCGCAACCGCTCGACGCTGGTGCTCCGCGGGTTCGTGCGCGCGCTGTGCCGGGACAGCCAGCCGCTGGTCCTGTTCCTCGACGACCTCCAGTGGGCGGACGCCGCGACGCTCGACCTGCTCTGCGAGCTCGCCGCCGATCCGGACCTGCGCTTCTGTTGCATGATCCTCGCATACCGCGACAACGACCTCTCCGAGGGGCACCCCCTGCGCGCAGCGATGGAGCGCATGCACAACGGTGCCGCGCGGGACACCTCGCTCGCGCTCTCGCCGCTCCCCGAGCGCGCCGTCGTGGAGCTCATCGCCGGCGCGCTGCGGGCCCCGGCCCCGCGCGCGGCGAGCCTCGCGCGGATCGTGGAGCGGAAGACGGGGGGCAACCCGTTCGTCATCGGCCAGCTCTTGCAGCGGCTGCACCTCGACGGCGTCATCACGTTCGACCCGGCCTCCGGCTCCTTCACGTGGGACGAGGCCCGCGCCGAGGCCGCGCCGATGGCGGAGAACGCCGCCGAGCTGCTCCGCACGCGGCTCGGCGAGCTCTCGCCGGCCGCGAGGGAGGCGCTGTGTGTGGGCGCGTGCCTCGGCGACACGTTCGACCTCGGCACGCTCGCGGCCCTCCGCCGCGCCGCTATGGAGGACACGCTCTCGGACCTGCGGGAGCCGGTGGAGGCTGGGATGCTGATCCCGCTCCGCCTCCGGGCGCCCGCCGGCCACTCCTCGGGCGCGACGTTCGCGTTCGCGCACGATCGGATCCGGGAGGCGGCCTATGCGCTCATCGAGGAGCGGGATCGGCCCGCTGTGCACCTCGATCTCGGACGGCGGCTCCTCGCGATGACGCCGGCCGAGCGCCTGGACGAGCGCCTGTTCGTGATCCTGGACCAGCTCAAGGCGGGGGAGGCGCTGCTCGCGGAGGAGGGGGAGCGGATCGAGGTGGCCCGGCTGTTCCTGCGCGGTGGCCAGCGGGCGCTCGGCGCGGCGTCGTTCGAGGTGGCCGCGAGCCTGCTCGGCGCCGGCGCCCGGGCGCTGGGCGAGCAGGGCTTCGCGCGGGCGCGCGAGCTCGCCGTCTCGCTGTACCGGGCAGCGGGGCTCTCGGCCTGCCTCGTTGGTGATTTCGACGGCGTCGAGCGGCTCGCCTCCGTGCTCTCCTCCCACGCGACATCGGTCCTCGACGAGGTCCAGGCCGACGGGCTCCGCATCCGGAGCGCGCAGGCCCAGGACCGGAACATGGACGCCCTGCGCCTGGGCTTCCGCGCGCTCGAGCGGCTCGGGCTCACGTTCCCCGACAAGCCCACGACCGAGGACGTGCAACGCGCCATCACGGTCATTCGCGAGCGGCTCTCGGGCAGGGAGGTGGAGGAGCTCGCGGCGCTGCCCCCGATGCGCGACCCCAGGATCCTGCTCGCCCTAGAGATCGCCAGCCAGATCATGGCCCTGGTGTTCCAGTACGCGCCGGAGCGCCACCCGTTCCTCGTCACGCAGCTCGTGCGGCTCTCCATCGATCACGGCACCGCTCCATCCACCCCGCTGTGGTACGCGTACTTCGCCGCGCTCCTCGACCTCCACGGGGACGTCGAGGGCGCGGGGCGCTTTGGCCGGCTCGTCATGCAGGTGATGCCGCGGCTCGGGTCCCGCGAGCTCCTGGCCAAGCTCACGATCCTCATCGAGGGCGTGGTCCACGCGCGCACGGCGCACTTCCGCGACACGCTCGAGCCGCTGCGCCTGGGGTACCAGGAGGGCGTCGCGTACGGAGATTTCGAGTGGGCGGCCTACTGCGGCTTCGCGTATTGCATGTACGCCTACCTGGCCGGCGCGCCGCTCCGCGGGCTCTCGCACGAGATCATTGGGATGGCCCGCGCCTTCTACAAGCTCCACCAGGAGCCGACCGCGCGCGAAGCCGCGGCCCTCGAGCAGGCCACGATGAACCTGCTCGGGGAGGGTGGACAGCCGACGGTGCTCCAGGGCGAGGCCTTTGACGAGCGGACGATGCGCCCCGTCATGGAGGCGAACGGCGAGCACATGAGCTTGTTCGTGGTCGCCATGGTGCGGATCCTGCTGCTCTGTCTCTTCGGCGACTTCCGGGGCGTGCTCGAGGAGCTCGAGCGAGCCGAGCCGTGGCTTCTGGCCGGGCGCGGGCTGCCTGCCCACTATCCGCGGCTACAGGTCGCGGTGGCGCTCTCGTGTCTCATGCTGGCCGCGGACGAGGTCGGGGACGGTCGCGCCGCGCGGATCCTGCGCGCCGAGGCCATCCTTGACGAGGTGCGGGCGGCGACGCGGTCCGGCGCGGCGAACCTCCGGCACCATGTCGCGCTGCTCGATGCTATCGGGTCTGCGCTCCGAAACGACGATCCATGGGCCACGGCCAGGCTCTACGACGAGGCCGTCGCCGGGGCGGAGGCGGAGGGCTACGTGCAGGACGCCGCGTTCGCGTGCGAGCTCGCCGGCCGCTTCTGGTTGGCGTCCGGCAAGGCCTTCCTGGCGCGCGCCTACCTGGAGCGCGCGCGGCGGCTCTACGCCCGGTGGGGCGCCGTGGCCAAGGTCGCGCAGCTCGAGCAGCAGTACGCGAGCCTCCTGCCGGTGCACGCCCCCATGGGCGCGCTGATCACGACCTCGCAGGCGCCGGCCGTCCTGCTCGACGCGGCGTCGCTCTTCAAGGCGCTGCACGCCATCACGAGCAGCCTGACGCTCCACGAGCTCCCGACGCGCCTCCTCTCCACGGTCATGGAGAACGCCGGCGCGCAGCGGGGGGCGCTCTTCGTCGAGCGGGAGGGCGCGCTCGTCCTCGAGGCGGCCGGCGACCCGTCCCGCGGGGCCGTCCGCGCGGGGGGCGTACCCGTCGAGCGCGCCGGCGATCGCGCGTGCCTATCCGTCGTGCGCACGGTGGCGCGGACCCGGGCCCCGATGGTCCTCGAGGACGCGCGCACGTCTCCGGCGACGCGCGACGATCCCTACGTGGTGTCGCGACAGACCCGCTCCATGCTGTGCGCCCCGGTCCTCTCGGGGGGCGCGCTGCGCGGCGTGCTGTACATCGAGAACGACCTCGCGACGGGCGCGTTCACGGCCGAGCGCGTGGAGGTGGTCGGTATCCTGTCGGCCCAGGCCGCCGTCGCGCTCGAGAACGCGTTCCTCTACGACGACCTCGCGCGCCTGCTGGAGGAGCGGACGCGCCTGCTCGCGCTGGCCGAAGAGGGGGTTCGGGCGCGCGACACGTTCCTCACGCTCGCCGCGCACGAGCTGAGGACGCCGCTCACGCCGCTCCTGATGGAAGTCCAGGTCCTGCTCCGGGACGCGCGCGCCGGCGGGACGAGGGCCGTGGGGCCGGAGCGCGCGGCCACGAAGCTGGAGCGCGCCGCACGCCAGATCGCGCGCCTCGAGCGGCTCGCGAACGATCTCCTCGACGTCGCGCGCCTCTCTGCGGGCCAGCCGGAGATGCAGATGGAGCCGGTGGATCTGTCACAGGTGGTCCGCGACGTCGCCGCGAGCCACGCGGTGGCGCTCGAGCACGCAGGCTCGACGCTGTCCGTCGCGGCGGAGCCGGGGGTCGTGGGCGTCTGGGACCGTGCGCGTCTCCGGCAGGTGGTGGACAAGCTGCTGTCGAACGCCGTCAAGTTCGGGGAGGGGAAGCCCATCGATGTCCGGGCCGAGGGCGACGGCGGTTGGGCCCGGCTCGTCGTGCGCGACCGCGGCGCCGGCATCCCCCACGCGACGCAGGCGCGGCTCTTCGGGCGGTTCGAGCGCGGCGTGTCGGAGCGCCATTTCGGCGGGCTCGGCCTCGGGCTGTGGATCGTGCGGCGCGTCGTCGACGCGCTGGGCGGGAGCATCCGGATCGAGAGCGAGCCCGGCGCGGGCGCCACGTTCATCGTGGAGCTGCCGCGCGAGCCCGTACGGGAGAGCAGCCGGCCGAGCCCGAACGCGCGGACGAACCGACAGGCGCCGTCGGGCGCGCTTCACAGCCGCGCCGGAGGGACGGGGTGATGTCTCCCGCCGTCGCGGCCCTGCGCACCGCGACCTGGCAGCGAGACGGGCGGGGAACTGGGCCCCTGATTCGCCGTCTTCCGTGGCGATCCATCCAATTTCGTTCGACCCAGGGCGAGCACACGCACGCGCACGCCGGACGAGGGCGTGAGTTCGAAGACGGAAGATAGAAGAGGGACGAGGGAGGCGGGACGACGCCGGCGGAGCGGCGATGAGGACGGGGATCCGGCTGGTCGTCAGTGCCCGCCGCCGGTGCCCTTGATGTCCAGCTGAGGACGGGAGGGGTGCGGCCAGTCGAGGTGGAAGAACTTGCCACGCGGCTGATCCGTGCGCTCGTAGGTGTGCGCCCCGAAGTAGTCTCGCTGCGCCTGCAGGAGGTTCGCAGGCAGATGGGCCGCACGGTACCCGTCGTAATACGACAGGGCCGACATGAACGCAGGCGCCCAGACGCCGTTCTGCGCTGCGATCGACACCACCTTGCGCCAGTTCGCCTGCCCCTGCTTGATCTGATCGTTGAAGTACGGATCGAGCAGCAGGTTCGTCAGGCCCGGATTGCGCGTGTATGCCTCCGTGATCTTCTGGAGGAAGCGGGCGCGGATGATGCAGCCGCCGCGCCAGATGCTCGCGATCGTGCCGAAATCAAGCGTCCACTTGTACTCCGCCTGCGCCGCCGCCATGAGCTGGAAGCCCTGCGCGTAGGCGCAGATCTTCGAGCAATACAGCGCGTCGCGGATCGCCGTGATCGTCCCCTGCCGGTCCGCGACCGGGGTCGGGGTCGGGCCAGAGAGGTGCTTCGAGGCCTCGACGCGCTCGTCCTTCAGCGCAGAGAGGCAACGGGCGAACACCGCCTCCGCAATGGCGTTCGCGGGGATGCCCATGTCGAGCGCGTTGCTGCTCGTCCACTTGCCCGTGCCCTTCTGCCCCGCCGTGTCGAGGACGAAATCGACGAACGGCTTGTCCTTCTGGACAGGGTCCTTCTGCTGGAGGATATCGGCGGTGATCTGGATGAGGTACGAGTCGAGATCTCCGCTGTTCCACTCGGAGAAGACCCGGGACATCTCGTCCTTCGACATCCCGAGCAGCCCGTCGAGAAGCGTGTACGCCTCGCAGATGAGCTGCATGTCGATGTACTCGATGCCGTTGTGGACCATCTTCACGTAATGGCCCGCGCCGTTCGGCCCGATGTACGCCGTGCAGGGGACCCCGCCCTCCACCGGCTTGCCGGGGGACGCGCCCTCGATCGGCTTGCCGGTCGCCGGATCGACCTTGGCGGCGATCGCGCGCCAGATCGGCTCCAGGTGCTGCCAGGACGCCGGATCGCCGCCGGGCATCAGCGAGGGGCCGAAGCGCGCCCCCACCTCGCCGCCGGAGACGCCCGAGCCGAAGAACTTGCACTGCTTCGCGTACTCCTGCTCCCGGCGGATCGTGTCGGTCCAGAGCGAGTTGCCCAGATCGACGACGATATCGTCCGGCTCGACGCCCGCCTCGATGAGCTGCTTGACCACCATGTCCACCGGCGGACCGGCCTTGACCAGGATCACCGCCTTGCGCGGCTTCTTCAGCGCGCGGACGAAGTCCTTCAGCGTCTCGCAGCAGACCAGGCCGCCGGGCGTGCTCGGGTTCCTCGCGACGAAGTCCTTCGCGACCTGCACCGTGCGGTTGTACACGGCCACCTTGAACCCGTGGTCGGCCATGTTGAGCGCGACGTTCTCGCCCATGACGGCCAGCCCGATCATGCCGATGTCGCAGCTGGATGTGGCATCATTCATCCCGGTTCTTCTCCTTCACACGTGGCTCTTTCGCCGCCAGCGACCGCAGTGCTGCGCGGCCAGGACGACGGGTCAGCAAGCCGCGAGCCGCGAATCGCAGGCCGCAGGCCCGCGCGCCGTCGATCTCGCTGGGTCGGCTGGGAGCCACGGCCGCGCATTCTGAGCAGGCCGGCGGCGCGGCGTCCAGTGCGCTCGCACGCCATGGTAGGCTCTCGCCGATGCGACCGGGCCCGGCGCTCGCAGGCCTCCTGCTCCTCGCCTCCACGGCAGCCTCGGCCTGCGGGCCAACCACGTACAACGCCCGCGCCGCCCGCGCCTTCGCGAACGAGGACGCCCGCCGCGCCATCATCGACGATCGCGCCGCGGATCTGGAGCGAGCGGCCTGGCTTGCCGACGAGGTCCTCTCGAGCACCCCGTACTCCCCGGGTGACGCGTGGATCGCGGCGCTCCGCCTCGACGACGACGAGGGCGAGCGGCTCCGCGCGCGCCTCGAGAAGACGCCCCCCTACGACGGAGAGCACGAGGTCCCGCTCGCCAAGCTCTACCGCGCGAAGCTCGACGAGGCGCTCGCCCGCGCGGCGGCGCGCGGTGAGCGCGGCGCGCCGCCCGCGTTCGCGCGCCTCTTCGACGCGCTCGCTGCGCTCGCGGCGCCGTCGCGCGAGGCGAGCGCCGCGAGCCGCCTGCCGGCCGCGTGGCAGGCGCTCGCCGAGCACGCGCGGGCGCTCGCCGCCGAGGAGCGGAGCGTCGAGCGGCTCTCGGCCGGGAGGCCCCTCGGCGCCCCCGACACGCCCGAGATCGCCGCCGCGAAGGCGAGGGCCGGCGCGCGGCGGCGGGCGCTCGCCGGAGCGCACCGGGACGTCGCTTTCGCCGCCGCCGCGCTCCGCGCGGCGAGCGCAGGGCAGGAGCCCGCCCGGACGATCGCGCGCGACGCCCTCCATGTGCTGTCGTTCGTCCTGCGAATGCACATCGAGGCGCTCGCCGTGGCGCCGTACGTCGTGAAGCAGGCCCGGCGGGTGGCGCGGGACGAGCCCGGCTACAGGGCCGCCGTGGCGCGCGCGGAGGCGATCTCCAGGGTGCTCGAGGAGCAGCGCGCGGCGCTCTCCGCCTGCGCCGAGGCGCTCTCCGCGCCGGCGCAGACGCCGCTCGAGGACACGGCGGGCTTCGAGGCGCAGGAGGGCCTGCTCGAGCAGGGCCGGGCGATCAGCCTCGACGCCGTCCACCTGAAGCTGAAGGGCGACGTCGAGCTCCTGTTCTTCCACCAGCTCGCGAGCGCGGGCTCCTCCGGCGGCGTCAACGATTACCGGGGCAGGACGCGGCGGCTCGCCTACGACGTCGATCCTGTGTTCATGGTCGGCGGCCGGGCGCTGCTCACGTACGACTTCGACCACGCGCGCGACGCCGCGCGCCTCAACGCCGGCTTCAAGACCGACCGGCTGTTCTCGTCGGGCGGCGACATCCAGTACGACGGCTCGCTCGGCAGGCTCCTCGGGCTGAACGGCTTCGCGAGCGACGTCTTCGACATCGGCGCCGACCTCGCCGGCGTGAGCACGAGCCTCAAGATCGCGCGCTTCACCGCCGGGAACGTGACCGAGCTCGCCGTCGATCCGGCGACCGACCGCGACGCCGGCGCCGTCGCCAGCGCACCCTTCCAGCTCTTGCTCCGCCAGATCGACGTCGGCTTCGACCTGACGAAGCTCTTCCCGGAGGCCGCGGACGACCTCTACCTCGAGGAGCTGCTCGCGGGCTTCAGGTACATCGACTACAAGCTCCCGCGCATCTTCTATGCGCTCCGCGAGCGGGACCCGGGCGAGGGCGACGTCTACGTCTTCGAGCGGCAAAGCCCCGCCCAGAGCGTGACGTCGCGGTCTTACCAGGGCGGCTTCAGCGTGCGGATGGGCAACGGCGAGTGGCCGCGGCTCGCGCCGTTCGGCGATCTCGGCCTCTACGGCGGCGCCGGCCCGGTGCGCTACGCCTTCTCCACGGATCCCGCGGTCCCCGGCGCCCCGCGCGAGGTCGACGAGGCGACGATGATCGCGCTCTCCGGCAATGTGTCGGTGGGGCTCCGGCTCCGCTTGACTTCGTACCTCAGCCGGCTCCGCCTGCTCACCGAGCTGTCCTACAACGTGGAGGCGATCGGCCAGGGTATCATATCGAGCATCCACGCGACCAGACGCGGAGACGAGACGATCTACACGATCGGTCGCAAGCTCGAACTCGGTGGGTTCGACGTGTTCCACGGGCCCCGGCTGCTGGCGGTGCTCGTGCTCTGACGGGACAGGCGGCGCCCACGCTCCGCCCGTGCATCTGACGATGTCGATGTGTCTGTCGTGAAAAACGATCAGAACGGACGGGCACCACATCATCGCTGGAGAGCCCCGTAAGCCACGGAATCACGGGATCTTCTCGCGCCGACGAGCGCCGACGAGCGACGACGAGCGACGACGAGCGACGACGGTCGGGGCTCCGGGCGAGCGGCGCAAGCGGCGCCAATCAGCGCAGGGCGCTTACCTGTTACCTGGTGCGCGCAGATCTAACGAACGCGCCTACATTGGGGAGTTCCATGTGGGGAGTCTTACGGCCCACAAGTTTGTAAGGTCTGCAAGTTAACGAGTGCGGTCGTCCGACCAGGTGGTGTAACCTCGTTCGACGCGGGTGAGACTATGTCGCTGAACTTCAACGAGGGGATGCTGTTCGCTGGTAGGTACCGCGTCGTGCGCAGCATCGCGACGGGTGCGATGGGGGCGGTCTACGAGGTCGTCCACGTCGAGACGGACCGGCGGCGAGCGCTCAAGGTCATGCACCCACACCTCGCCGAGAACCCCGAGTTCCACGCGCGGTTCAAGCTCGAGGCGCGCATCGCCGCGCGTATAGCGACCGAGCACATCGTCGAGGTGTTCGACGCCGGGATCGACCTGGACACCGGCATGCCGTTCCTCGTGATGGAGCTGCTCCGCGGCGAGGAGCTCAGCAAGCGCATCCGCCGCGGCGGGCGCCTGCCGCCGGAGAACGCCATCGCCTACCTGCGCCAGACCGCGCACGCCCTGGACAAAACGCACGCGGCCGGCGTGGTCCACCGCGATCTGAAGCCCGCGAACCTCTTCCTCGCGGCGAGCGACGACGACGACGAGATCCGGATCAAGGTGCTTGACTTCGGCATCGCAAAGCTGGTCGCCGAGACGGCGGTCGAAGGGGCGAACACCGCCGCCCTCGGGACGCCGCTCTACATGGCGCCCGAGCAGTTCAGCGGCGAGACGATCACGCGGGCGGTCGATCTCTTCGCGCTCGGCATGATCGCGTACACGACCCTCGTCGGCAAGGCCTACTGGCTGAACGACATGCGCGAGTACAGCAACTCGCTGGCGTTCGCGGTGATCGCGATGCACGGCCCGCAGGAGCCCCCGTCCGTGCGCGCGGAGAAGGAGGGGGTGAAGCTGCCCCCGGGCTTCGACGCGTGGTTCGCGAAGGCGACGGCGCGCGAGCCCGGGGCGCGCTTCCCGACCGCTTCGTCCACGGTGGAGGCGCTCGCCGAGGTCTTCGACATCGCCCCCATGACGGTCAGGTCGTCGCGCCTGGCCGCGCTGGAGACGCCGATCCCGCGGTATAGCCATGTCAGCCAGGGGCCCGGGTCGTCGATGCCGGTGGCCGCCCAGTCGTCCAGCACGGGCGTGGAGACCCGGGTCGGCACCGGCACCGGCACCGGCACCACCGCGGCGCCGCGGAGCCGATCCGCGCTCGTCGTCGCGGCCATCGCCCTGGTCGGCGGCAGCGCCCTCGCCCTCGCCGCGTTCAGCAAGGGCAGGTCCCCGGCCCCCGGCCCCACCGAGCACGCGCAGGCGGCGCAGGCGGCGCAGGCTGCGGCCGTCGCGCCGCCCTCCACGCCGCCCGATGCCGCCCCGGGCGCAGCCCGCCCCGAGGAGGCCGGCAAGGAGGCCGGCACGCCCAGGTCGACCGACCTCGCGGCGCCGGCGAGCCCCGCCGCCGCGCCGCCCGCGAACAGCAGCCTGGCGATCGCTCCCGAAGTGTTGGCGAGCGCGAAGGCCTCGCCGGCGCCGCGCACCCCGGCGCCGCCGCCCGGCGCCTGGCGCAAGATCGCGCCGACCGCCTCCCCCGCCCCCGCGGCGAAGCCCCGGGAGTCGCTCTACGGCGCAGACTGAGCGCGGCCCCACAACCCGCTGATTTTTTGCCTGGGGCGGTCCCAAAGGAGGTATCTCATGTTACCTCCGATGCGAACCTTCTGGCCCGGGTCCGTCTTGAGCGGACTACTGTGCATTGCTGTCACCGCGCCGGCGAACGCGCAGCCTGACGCCGTGGCCGTGGCCGAGTCGCTCTTCAACCGCGGCCTCGCGGACATGCTGGCGGGGAAGTTCCAGACCGGCTGCCCTGCCCTCACCGAGAGCTACCGGCTCGATCCTCGCGCAGGGCGGCTGTTCACGCTCGCCGAGTGCGAGGCCAAGTGGGGGCGCACCGCGACCGCGGTCGCGCGCTACAACGACTTCCTTTCGCTCTACTCCCGCCTATCCGAGTCCGAGCAGCTCAAGCAGTATGATCGCTACAAGCTCGTGCTCGAGCAGCGCGACGCGCTCGTGCCGCTCGTGCCACAGCTCACGCTGTCGCTGCCGGCCGACGCGCCCGCCGGGACGATGGTCCAGCGCGACGGCATCACGCTGGAGGGGCCTTCGCTCGGGATCGCGCTCCCCGTCAACCCGGGCGAGCACGTCGTGACGACGAAGGCGCCGGGCGGGCCCACCCACGAGGTGCGGTTCACGATCGAGAAGTCGGAGGAGAAGACGATCGAGCTCGAGGTGAAGCTCCCGGAGGCGCCGCCCCCGGCGACGCCGGCGGATCAGCCGCCCCAGCAGTCCGCCCCGCCGCCGTCGCAGCACGACGAGGGCGCGTCGCGGACGCCGGCGCCGACCGGGACCAGCGGCCGGCGCGTGCTGACGTACGTGACGGGCGGGCTCGCCTTGGGCGGGCTGATCGCCGGGGGAGTGACGGGAGCCATGGCGCTCAGCGAGGGCCGCCACGCGGAGGAGGACTGCGACGACGTCGGCTCCGGCAGGGCGGTATGCAAGACCGCCGAAGGGAAGGACGCTGGAAAGCGCGCGAAGGACCTGGGGCTGGTGAGCACGATCGGCTTCGGCGCCGGGGCGGCGCTGGCTGGCACGGCGCTCGTGCTCTTCCTGACGGAGCCCTCCTCGTCCGGTTCGCAGGCCAGCGCGACTACCGGCGCGCAGGCCGGCGCCGCGCCCTACCACCCAGCAGGCGCGATGAGCTGGTCGCTGCTCGCGGGACCGACCGGCGGCGGCGTCGTGGTGCGCAGCCAGTGGTGAAACAGCCCGCGCCTGTCGCCGCCTTCGCGCGCGCACGGTAGCGCGGCCCACGCTCACGCCGCCTCGAAGCCGCGTTGCGATGCGACGTCCAAGGGAAATCCACGACCGCCTCGCCGCGCACCGTCGGAACCTTGCGCCTCGTCCTGGGGCGCGGCCGAGCGTAGTATCCCGTGGAAAACTACAGGCCGACGCGCCCTGGCGGGTGAGGCGGTGAGGAAAGGGCAACTCATGATCACGAAGACCACGATGGCCATGTTCGGGGTCGCAGCCGCCGGTCTGCTCGCAGGCTGCACGGAGACGCTCGATTCGCAGCAGATCAAGACCGGAGGGATCTCGGCGACCCTGGAGGCGATCGCCGAGAGCGCGTCGTCGACGACCCTGCGGGCCACCCTCAAGGCCGGCGGCGACGAGAGCAACACGTACGTCATCCTGAGCGCGGGAGATCGGATCTCGGCGACCGTGGACGGCGAGGCGGTCGCGATGTCCGCCGAGAGCGATGGGGTCTACGAGGCTGGCGTCGACGTCGGCGCAGGAGGCACCGAGATCAAGGTGCTGCTGGACCGCGACGACGAGGACGACGACGACGCGACGAACAACGTGGGGACGCTCCCCGATCCGTTCGACCTCGAGGCGCTGCCCAGAGAGCCAGTCCCGCGCGGCGAGGACCTCACGATCACCTGGTCGCCGAGCGCGTCCGGGGACGACATGGTGATCGACGTGAAGGGCGACTGCATCTTCTCCAAGACGTTCGATGTGGGGGGCGACCCGGGGACGTACACCATCGACGCGGGCAAGCTGGAGGAGACCAGCTCACAGGAGCCCGAGAGCTGCGACGTGGACGTCGTGATCCGCCGCTCGCGCAACGGCACGACGGACAACAACCTGGACCCGGAGAGCTCGTTCGAGCTGAGCCAGGTCCGGGGAGGCCGCTTCACCTCGGCCCCCTGAGGCTCAGCCGAACAGCGCGGCGTAGTCGTCCTCGCGGAAGCCCACGAGCACCCGGTTTCCCTTCACCAGCACAGGCCGCTTCACGAGCTTCCCGTCCTCGGTGAGCCACCGCGTGACGTCGTCGTCGCTCGCGGCGTCCACCCGCGCCTTGCCGAGCGCGCGGTAGCTCTGCCCGCTCGTGTTGAGCCACCGGCGCACCGAGAGCCCGCTCGCTGGGACCCACCGGGCGAGCTCTGCGGCCGTCGGCGGCTCATCGACGATGGGGCGCACGGCGACGTCGACGCCGCGCTCGCCGAGCCACTTCAGCGCTCGCTTGCAGGTGCTGCAGCCGGCATAAGAGAGGATCTGGACCTTGCTCATGCCGGGCCTTCTGCCCCCTCGACCGCGCGACATCAAGCGCGGATGAGCGCGAACAAGGAGATGGAAAGCGCGCGCATAGCAGGAGAGAAAAAAAGGGCTCCTGTGCAATGCGCCCGGAATGCGCCCGAAGACGAGCAATGCACCGATTGACCGCGGGCGGTTCATGGCGCGCGCCGGCGCCGACGGCGGCGGACGAAATGCCGCATCGCGCGACGGGCCGTCTGGTATAGGGGGCGCGGAAAGGAGCCGCCCCCAGCGGCAGCGCCCCTCGTGATCCGTCTCGATTCCATCAGCAAGCAGCACGGCAAGCAGATCCTCTTCCTCGAGGCCTCCGCGGCGGTGAACCGCGGCGAGAAGGTCGGCCTGGTGGGGCCCAACGGCTCGGGCAAGACGACCATCTTCCGGATGATCACCAAGGAGGAGGCGCCCGACGGCGGCCAGGTCGCCATCGATCGCGGCGTCACCGTCGGCTACTTCAGCCAGGACGTCGGCGAGATGAAGGGCAGGAGCGCCGTCGCCGAGACCATGGACGGCGCCGGCCCGGTCTCCGACGTCGCCGCGGAGCTCCGCGAGCTCGAGGCCGCGCTCGCCGACCCCGAGCGGATGGATGAAATGGAGAGCTTGATCGAGCGCTTCGGGCAGGCCCAGGCCCGCTACGAAGAGCTCGGCGGCTACGCGCTCGACGCCAAGGCGCGCGAGATCCTCGCCGGGCTCGGCTTCAGCCAGGCCGTGATGGACGGCGACGTGGGCGCCCTCTCGGGCGGGTGGAAGATGCGCGTCGCGCTCGCCCGCATCCTCCTCATGAGGCCCGACGCGCTCCTGCTCGATGAGCCGACGAACCACCTCGACATCGAGTCGATCATCTGGCTCGAAGGGTACCTGAAGCAGTATGCCGGGGCGCTCGTCATGACCTCGCACGACCGAGAGTTCATGAACCGCATCGTCACCAAGATCATCGAGATCGACGGCGGCGAGCTCACCAGCTACTCCGGCAACTACGAGTTCTACGAGCAGCAGCGCGCCATCAACGAGCAGCAGGCCGAGGCGCAGTACGAGCGCCAGCAGGCGATGCTCGCGAAGGAGATGCGCTTCATCGAGCGCTTCAAGGCCCAGGCCGCCAAGGCGGCGCAGGTCCAGTCGCGCGTGAAGAAGCTGGAGAAGATCGACAAGGTCGAGCCGCCGAAGCGCAGGAGGACGATCCGCTTCGAGTTCAAGCCCGCGCCGCGCTCGGGTGACGACGTGGCGCGGCTCAGCGGGGTGAAGAAGTCCTTCGGCGGGCGCTCCATCTACGACGGATTCGACCTCCTGATCCGCCGCCGCGAGCGCTGGTGTGTGATGGGCGTAAACGGCGCCGGCAAATCCACCCTTCTCAAGCTCGTCGCGGGGGCATCCGCCCCGGACGCAGGCGGGGTGAACGTCGGCGCGAGTGTGAAGCTGGGGTATTTCGCGCAGCACGCGATGGAGCTCCTCGACCCGACCCGCTCCGTCTGGGAGTCTATCGTGGCGAGCTTCCCGCAGGCCTCGATCGGCTCGCTTCGCACGCTCGCCGGCGCGTTCGGCTTCTCGGGCGACGACATCGACAAGCCCTGTCGCATCCTGTCCGGCGGCGAGAAGGCGCGCCTCGTGCTCGCGATCATGCTCTATGATCCGCCCAACTTCCTCGTGCTCGACGAGCCGACGAACCACCTCGACATGGCGACCAAGGAGATGCTCGTCGCGGCGCTCTCCTCGTTCGAGGGCACCATGCTGTTCGTCTCGCACGATCGCCGCTTCCTCGCCGCGCTGTCCAACCGCGTCCTGGAGCTCCTGCCCGACGGGCCGCGCGTGTATGGCGGGGGATACCTGGAGTATGTCGCCCAGAGCGGACACGAGGCGCCAGGCATCCGGAGCTGACCCGCGCCGACGTGGCGCTCGCGCGGCGTGCGGCGCGCGCGGCGAGCAAGCTCCGCCTGGGAGCGGCGCTCTCTCGTCGATTTCGTCGATTCGAGTCGGTGCTAGGTGAACACGCGCTCAAGGATTCGCGCTATCGTGAGGTCCCCGATGGATCTGCTCGGTAGACCGAACCCAAAGCGGCTCTCCGACTTCATCCAGCGCCACCACGACGCGCTCCTGGATGCCTGGAAGTACCGAGTCCAGGCGCTCAGCCCGGCGCGGCGGCTGCCGGCGCCGAGACCGACCGATCACCTCCCGGACATCCTCGCCTACATCGCCGAGGGCACGCGCAGCGCGGGCACGGCGGCGACGGCCGACCGGAAGCACCGGGGGCTCCCTGGGCTCCACGCGTTGAGCCGGCTCGCCCACGGGTACGATCTCGCCGACGTCGTGATGGAGTACGCGGCGCTCCGCGTCGTGATCCTGGAGCTCTGGGAGCGGGACGGCGGCGGGGACGGGGGGCGTGAGGTCATCCAGCTGAACGGGACGATCGACGAGGCGATCGCCGACGCGGTGTCCCGTTACCAGGCGGCGCGTGTGCGCCTGCTCCAGGCGCTCGACGCCATCTCGACGGCCGCGCTCGGAAGCAGCGATCTGGACACCTTCCTAAAGGCGCTCCTCCGTGCCACCCGGGAGGCGGCGGCCGCCGTGGACGTGGCGATCGTCCTGCTCGGGGACGGGGACGCCCTCGAGGTCCACGCGACCGCGGGCATCGACGACGGGCCGCTGCCCGGGCCCCCGCTCGAGGCGGCGCGGGAGTTCGCCCGCGCGGTCCTCGCGCTGCGCGGGCCCACGTCGCTCGACGCCGCGGCCGGCGGCTTGCCCGTCACCGCGCGGGAAATCCGGGCGAGGGGGCTGCGCGCCGTCTACGGCGTGCCGCTGATCCACGAGGGGCACTCCATCGGCGTCGCGATCCTCGGCTCCCGCAACGCCGAGGAGTTCTCCGAGGACGACGCGCTGATGCTGCGCACGATGACCAGCCGGGCGACCGGCATCATCGTGCAGGCGCAGCTCGTCGCGAAGGAGCGCGCTGCGCGGCGCCAGGCGGACGACGCCCGCGCCCTGCTCGCGACCGTGGTCGAGCAGATGCCGGCGGGGCTCGTCATCGCCGAGCCGCCGACGGGGCGCGTCCTCCTCTCGAACCCCCAGGCCGGGGCGATCTTCGGGCTGCCGCTCCTGGAGATCCGCAACATCGAGGGCTACGCCGTCTGCCGGGGCTCCGACCCTCGGTCAGGCAGACCGTACAAGGCCCAGGATTGGCCTCTCGCGCGGACGATCACGACCGGGGAGGTCGTGATCGACGAGGAGATCGACATCGTCCGCGGCGACGGGACGCCAGGGCGGATCCTCGTGCGCTCGGCGCCGGTCCGGGATCCGGGCGGGCGCGTGATGGCGGCCGTCGTGACCTTCTTCGACATCACGGAGCGGACGCGCGCCGAGCGGGGGGAGCGCTTCCTGGCCGCCGCGAGCGCCGCCCTCAGCGACACCCTCGACTTCCAGGGCACGCTCGACCGGGTGGGGCACCTGACGGTCCCCGAGCTGGCAGACTGGTGCGTCATCCAGACGCTCCCGGACCTCGAGCAGGCGCGCGGGATCACGGTGACCCACACGCGCCCGGAGGAGCTCCAGCGGGCGCGGGCGCTCTTCCGCGAGCTGGATCCCCCGCCGCCGCTGATGGCGCTGCTGGAGCGGGCCCTCTGCAGCGAGCGCCCGGAGCTCATCGGGGATCTGTCGCACCCGCTGGTCGCCTCGCTCGACGAGAACGGCGCCTTCCGCCGGTTCGCCCGGGCGCTCGGGATCACGTCGGCCATGGTGGTCCCGATGGTCGCGCGGGGCCGCACCTTCGGCTGCATCACGCTGGCGACGGCGGGGTCCGGCCGGGTCTACGACGAGGCGGACCTCGCGGTGGCGCACGACCTGGCGCAGCGGGCGGCGCTCGCGGCGGACAACGCCCGCCTGTACGAGGCGGCGCAGCGCGCAATCGAGCTCCGGGACAACGTGCTCGCCACGGTGTCCCACGACCTCAGGAACCCCCTGAGCGCGATCCTCACGGCGGCCGCCGTGATGACGAAGCGCGCGGCGACGCGGGGAGAGAAGGGCGACACGAAGGCGATCCAGGCGATCCAGCGCTCGGCGCACCGGATGGATCGGCTGCTCCACGACCTGCTCGACTTCGCGAGCCTGCGCGCCGGCCGGCTGGCGCTGCGCCGGCAGCCGCAGGATCCGCGGGAGATCGGCAGGGAGGCGGTGGAGACGTTCGAGTCGCAGGCCCAGGAGAAGGGGGTCCAGCTAGGGGTCGTGGCGGCCGACGACGTCCCGCTCGTCACGTGTGATCGCGATCGGGTGCTCCAGGTGCTCACCAACCTCCTGAGCAACGCGCTCCAGGTGACGGGCGCCCAGGGGGCGATCACGCTGCGGTGCGAGCGCGGGGAGGAGCACGTCGTCTTCTCGGTGGCCGACACGGGGCCCGGGATCCCGGAGGACGAGCTGCCCCACCTCTTCGAGCGGTTCTGGCGCGGCCAGCGGAACGGCTACAAGGGCACCGGGCTCGGGCTGGCCATCGCCCGGGAGCTCGTGGCGGCCCACGGGGGGACGATCCACGTGGAGAGCCGCGTGGGCGTGGGGACGACGTTCAGGTTTACGATCCCCGTCATGGACGAGGGGTGAGCCGGGGGCGACGGGCAGACGGGACAGCCGCCGCAGGGGAGGAGTGGACGATCGAGCGCGCCGGTCCCAGGAGCCCTCGGGAAGGAGGAGACATGGGAGTCGATACCACGCACGATCCGCCGGGCGACCCGCGCCTCGCGCACGAGGTCAGCGAGGAGAAGCGGCCTCTCCCGCAGGCGGATGTCCCGGGCGTCCGCGGGCCGATCACGCCGTCTGGCGAGCTCGAGGACACTCCGCCCGACGAGGTCGATAGCTGGGGCAGCGAAGGCGGCGCCGGCTCGTACGCGGGGGGGCCGATCATCTCGAATACGAAGATCTCCGCGCCGAGGTCGCCCCGCGCGTCGGGGTAGCGGGGAAGTAGGGTTGATCCGCCCGGCCGGCGGGCGCGACACAAGGGCGACCGGTGAGCGCTGGAGACAGCGAGAAGAAATCAAGTCGACCCCTGAACATTTCAGACGACGACCGCGCCACCTCACGGCAGCTGCGCGGACCTGGGCGCGCACCGCTGCATGTAGGCCGGCTCGGGGCAGCCGTCGTGCGTCAGGATCTCGCCGTCCAGGCACTTCACGAGCGCCGCCCGGATGTCGAGGCACCTCCCCCGCCCCGCGTCCACACATCGATGCTCCGTGGTGGTCCCGTTGGCGCAGCCGTCGAGCTGGCCCTCGGGGCACTCGAGGAGCGGCCCAGTCGAACAGCCGTTCTCCCGCTGCTCGCCCGCCGCAACCGTCGACGTCCCCTGGGTCGCCGGCTGCTTGCTGGAGCAAGCCGCGCTCGAGACGAGCGCGAGCCCCGTGAAGAAGAGCCCCGTGAAGAAGAGGCTCAGGCCCCGACGGGGCGAGTCGCTGCGCGTGTTCATACCGTCGTTCTCCGTGGATCAAGCCCGGCCGCGGGACCCCGAAGGCGGGTCGCCGCCCGAGCGGGCGGCAGCGTACTCCACTCCACGTCCACGGGACGACAGGGTCCCGGCCCACGCTCGCCTCGCCCCGCAGGCGCGGCCCAGGTCAAGACCCGATGGCCAGGTCAAAACGCGCCGCCGCCGTGCGCGAGCAGCGCCCACGTGTCGCCGCCCGTCTGGGTCGTCGCGCCGCCGAGGCTCAGGTCGTCGAAGAACGCAGGACGGAAGTTGAACCGAGCGCCCAGCTTGACGTTGCGCGTGACGAGCCGCTCCACGCCCGCGGTGAGCGGCACCGACAGCGCGAACGCGTCGCCGCCGCGGCCCGCCCAGCCCACGTAGCCCACGCCCGCGACAACGAACGGCTGCACGATCGCCTCGTCAGCGCGCAGGATGTTGTAGCGCAGACCCGCGTCGAGCGAGGTCATCACCAGCGATTTCCCCACGAGCGCGCGCTCGTTCACCGAGCCGGTGTAGTTGGCCTCGACGGCCACGCGCGGCGACATGCTCCCGGTCACCCGAACGTTCCAGCTCGGCCCGACGCCCGCGGCGCCGCCCAGGAAGCCCAGCACGCCGAGGCCGCCCTCCACCGCGACAGTGGGCTCCGGGATGCGCCGGATGAGCGGTTGATCCGCCGGAGGGAGGTTGCCTGTCGGCCGGACCTGCTGATCCCGGCCCGCCGCGCCCTGCGCCTCCGCCGCGCCGGCGAGCGCCATCATTCCGGCGGCGGTCATGGCGGCCGCCGCGAGTCGTCGCGTGCTCATTGCAGTTGTCTCCGGTTGGCTCGTTCCGTCTTCGACGACCGCCTCGTGCACACCGCAGGCCACACGCGGCTGTGCAGCCCAGGCCCGGCGGGCTCCGCCTTGCGCCGCGCAGCCCAGGCCCGGCGGGCTCCGCCTTGCGCCGCGCAGCCGGGCGCCGCCGAAACCGCGGCACCACCGAAACCGCGGCGCCGCTCGCGCGTATCTCGGACATGGAACTCATGGAACCGAGGCGCAGAGCGGGCGGGCGAGCGATGGCGATGACCCCGATCTCCCTTTCCGGGCGCCGGCCTTCCTGTTCAAGTGGAGACCGCCGCGCGCCCTCGTGCGCGGGCGCGCAACAACCCGAGAGATCCAGGAGGCGAGCGTGAAGACGATCCGGACAAGGACCTTGCTCCTCCTCGCGCTCGCGGCCGCCGGCCTGGGCGCGGCCGCGTGCCAGGGGGAGCAGCCGAGCCTCGCGCCCGCCGCGACCGAGCTCAAGGCGCCGGAGCCGAAGGCGCCCGCCGCGGCGACCTTCGCGATCGACCGCGCGGGCAGCAAGGTCGAGCTCGTGATGGATGCGCCGCAGGAGAAGATCCGCGGGCGGATCGCGGGCGCCGCCGCGGGGACGCTCCAGGTCGACCCCGCCGACGTCACGAGGACGACGGGCCTCATCACGGTCGACCTCTCCACGATCGAGCTCTTCCAGACCGCCGTGGGCGACGACGGCAAGCCCGGCGAGGAGAAGAAGAGCGACCTGCAGAACCAGCACGCGCGCACCTGGCTCGAGATCTCGAAGGACACGCCCGACGACGTCCGCGCGAAGAACGAGAAGGCCCAGTTCGCGATCCGGTCGATCTCGACCTCCGGCGAGAAGGACCTCTCGAAGCTGTCCGGCGCGGAGCGGACGGTGACCGTCACGGCGTCGGGCGACCTGCTGCTGCACCAGCGGCAGTCCCCGAGGACCGTGGAGCTCATCGCCACGTTCAGGTACGAGGGCGAAAGGCCCGCGAGCGTCACCGTGAAGACGGCGAAGCCGTTCCCGGTGGGGCTCGCCGAGCACGACGTCCGCCCGCGGGAGGCGTTCGGCAAGCTCGCCCAGAAGACGCTCGAGGTGCTCTCGCCCAAGGTCGCCAAGGAGGCGATGGTGACGCTCGAGCTGACCGCGACCGCCGGCGCGGCCCCCATGGCGCCGGCGGCGGCAGCGGACGGCGGCGCGCGGTGAGCGCGGCGCGCCGCCCGAAAGTGGGCCGTTGCGGCGACGCAGCGGCTCTGAGATGACACGGCGGTCCGGAAGCCGCCGGAAGCCGCCGGAAGCCGGATCACGCCTCGCCCGCCGGAGGGCGCAGGCCCGTCGAGACGACAACGGTGGGCGCAGGCCCGTCGAGACGAGAACCAGAGGAGCCACACGATGCTGTCGAAGAAGAGCATTTACGAGACCCTCGCCGCGCTGAGCGCCGGCGCCATGGTGATGAGCGGCTGCGCCGGCGCGCAGGCGCCGGTCAACGCGAGCGAGGTCCCCGCAGAGCAGGCCGCCCCCGCCGCCCCGGCCGAGCCCGCGCCGGCGCCCGCGCCCGCGCCGGCCGAGACCGCCACCGGCGACGCCGCCGCGGGCGCGAACGTCCCCGCCGCCCCGGCCGAACCCGCGCCGCCGAGCGACGCGCAGTCCGCCGCGACCTCGCCGAAGGTCGCCCCCACGGCCACCCCGGCGGCCACGGCCGCGCCGCCCACGCCGCCCACCGGCGCCCCGGCGAAGCCCGCCGCCAAGAAGACGGGCGCCGCCGCGAAGAAGCCCGGCCACGCGGGCTGCGGCCAGGGCACCTGCGGCTGATCGCGGCCTCCCGCGCCCTTCGCGTACCCCCATGACCGGCAGCGCGCTCACCGGCGTCGGCCTCGGGCTCCGATGGGAGTTCCTCGACGAGGTGCTCGCGGCGCTCGACGCGCCCGATCACGGCGCGCGCGACGCGGCGCTGCCCGTCCCCTTCTTCGAGCTCTCCCCCGAGAACTACATGCGGCGCGGCGGCTACTTCCCCGCCGCGATCGAGCGCGTCCGGGAGCACCGCCCGATCCTGACGCACGGGCTCACCCTGTCCGTCGGCGGGCTCGATCCGTTCGACGCCGGCTACCTGCGCGCGCTCGGGGGGTTCCTGGAGCGGCTCGATCCCCCCTTCCACAGCGACCACCTCTGCTTCTCCGGGGTCGACGGCGCGTTCCTCCACGACCTCCTGCCGCTCCCGCACACGTCCGCGGCCGCCGCCCACGCCGCGGCCCGCATCCGCGAGGCGGAGGAGCGGCTCGAGCGCCCGATGGCGATCGAGAACATCACCTACTACCTGGTCCCGGGCCGCGCCTCGCTCGACGAGGCCGACTTCCTCGTCGAGGTGCTCGAGCGCGCCGGCTGCCGGCTCCTGCTCGACGTGAACAACGTCTACGTCAACGCCCGGAACCACGGCTTCGACCCGGTCGCGTTCCTGGAGAAGATCCCTCCCGAGCGCGTGGCCGCGATGCACGTCGCGGGGCACGCGTGGCGCGACGACGCGGAGGTCCTCGTCGACACGCACGGCGCGCCGGCGATCGCCCCGGTGCTCGACCTGCTCGCCCGCGCGGTCGCGCGGACCGGGCCGGTGCCGGTCGTGCTCGAGCGGGACAACGACGTGCCGCCGCTCGGCACGTTGCTCGCCGAGCTCGCCGAGGTCGACGCGGCGTACCGGCGCGGGCTCGCCGCGCGGGAGGCGCGAGCGTGAGCGGGGCGCGCGGGGTGGGCGAGACGCGCCAGACGCGCGAGACACGCGAGACGTCGAACACGCCGCCGCCGGAGCTCGCGGCGCTGGAGCGGGCGCTCCAGCGGAGCGTGACCGCGCCGGACGGCGAGGCGATCGCGGCCGATCCGCGCGCGTGGCTCGCCCGCGCCGGGCTCGAGGGGCCGGACCTCGAGGCGATGGCGGCGCTCCCGCCGAAGCGGCTGCTGCTCTACCGGAGCCTCATCCGCCGCGGGCTGACGGGCGCGATCCGCGCCGGGATCCCGCGGACCGCGGCGCGGCTCGGCGCGCGGTTCGAGGCGGACGTGGCGCGCTTCATCGAAGCGGAGCCGCCCCGGTCGCGCTACCTCCGCGACATCGCGTTCGAGTTCGTGGGGTTCGCCGCGCCGCGCTGGGCCGGGGATCCGGAGGTCCCCGCGTACCTCGCGGATCTCGCGCGCCACGAGCTGGCCGCGTTCGCGGCGGCGTGCGCCGAGCAGGACGAGGAGGCCGGCGCGGGCGGGGCGTCAGGGCCGCTCGGCGACGAGGCACCAGCGACACCGGGCAACGAGGCGCCAGCGACACCGGGCGACGAGGCGCCAGCGACACCGGGCGACGAGGCGCCGGGGCCCCTGGGCGAAGCGCTGTCGCTCGACCGGGGGGCGCGCTTCCAGCGGGCCGCGGCGCTCGTGCGCTACGAGCACGCGGTCCACAGGCTGCAGGGCGACGCGTCTGCGCGCGACGTGCCGGCCCGCGAGCCCACCCGCCTGCTCGTGTACCGCGACGCCGCGCACGACGTGCGCTTCCTCGAGCTCACGCCGCTCGCGGCCGAGATCCTGGGCCGCCTCCTCGCGGGCGCCGCGCTCGGGGAGGCCGTGGTCGCGGGCTGCGCCGCGCTGGGACACCCGGTCGACGGGCCGGTGCTGGAGAGCACCGCGGCCCTGCTGAGCGACCTCGCCGAGCGCGGGGCGCTCCTCGGGCCGTCGCGATGATCGCCGGGGCGCAGACGGTGTATGCCGTCAGGACCGCCATGGATGAGCTCGCCCTGAACGAAGCGATGGACCGGTACGCGTGCGGCGACGCGCGCGCGTTTCCGGAGCTGCACCGCGCGCTCGCGGCGCGCCTCCTCGCGTACCTCACCCGCATGAGCGGCTCGGAGACGCTCGCGGGCGACCTGACGCAGGAGACGTTCCTGCGGATGCACCGCGCCCGATCGAGCTTCGCCCGCGGCGGCGCCGTCGCGCCGTGGGCCTACGCCATCGCGCGCAACGTCTACCTGGATCACGCGCGCGCCCAGAAGCACCGCGGCACCGAGCGCCTCCCGAGCGATCCGGGCGCGGAGCCGCCGGACGCGCGCGGCGCGGACGCCGAGGCGGTCGCGATCGCCTCCGAGACGGCGCGGGCGGTGGAGCGGACGCTGGCGGGCCTGCCGGCCTCGCAGCGCGAGGCGTTCATCCTGATCCGGTACGAGGGGCTCAGCGTGCAGGACGCCGCGGCCGTCCTGGGGACGACCGCGAGCGCGGTGAAGCTCCGCGCGTTCCGCGCCTACGAGGCGCTGCGGGCGGCGCTCGATGATCTCAAGCGGCGGCCCGAGGCGGAACCAGGAGGCGCGGAAGAGCGCCGCCGGGGCAAGAGCCAGGGGCGCGTCCGGGGAGGTGCCAATGTCGAATGAGCGCGACTTGCTGAGCGGGCTGAAGGACATCCCCGATCCCGCGGCCCACCTCGCCGCCGGCCCGCCGCCGGCCCAGATCGAGGCGCCGGCCGAGCCGTCGCCGACACGCCCGGCGCGCGAGCGCCGCGTCGTGGGCGCGATCCTTGCGGGGCTCGCGTGGATCCTGCTCCTGACGTGGTGGGAGGGCTTCCGCGACGACCTCGGGTCGCCCCGGGTCGCCCTCCCGCTCGTCCTCTTGGCGGCGCTCTCCGGCCTCGGCCTGCTGCTCGCGCTCTTGCCGCGCGCCCGGGGCCTGCCGGCCGGCGTGCGGGCGCTCCAGGTGCTCGTCGCCGCGGTGGCGGTCGGGTTCCTGGCCGCGGCGGTCGTCACGTCGCGTGTGGACGACGTGCTGGCGCCCCTGATCGTGCACCTCGAGTGCAGCGCGGTCGCGCTCAGCATGGCGCTCGTGCCGTTCGCGCTGGCGGCGCTCGTGCTGCGCCGCTCGTTCCTCTCGGCCCCGGCGTGGCGGGGCGCGGCGATCGGGGCCCTGTGCGGGCTCGGGGCGGCGCTCGGCATCCACGCGCACTGCTCGCTCGACGAGGTCGTCCACGTCGCCTTCGCCCACGGCGTGCCCATCGCGGCCGGCGCGCTCCTCGGTGCCGCCGCCGGGGCGCTGCGCGGGCGAGCCTGAGGCGCCGCGCGGCGTCGCGCATCCTCCCCGGCCATCACTGCGAGGCGGCGCGACCGCCGCGGACCTGCCGCCGTGCGCCGCGAAGGATCGCGCCGTGGCGCTTGCGCCGCGGCGCTGGCCAGGACTAACGCAGGAGGCAGGAGAAACCAGGTCGATGCGGCGCGCGCTCCTCTTTCTGGCGGCGGGACTGTGGCTCGGATGCGGCAGCTCCGGCGCCGGAGCCGCGAACAACGGCGCCACGACGGGCGTGACCGCCGGCGGCGGTGACGGCGCGAGCCAGGGCGACGGCGCGAGCGTCGGCAGCACGAGCGCCAGCAGCACGAGCGGCGGCGGCGCGGGCGGCAGCGGTGGAGCAGGCGGCAACGGCGCGGGCGGCGGCGGCTCGCCGGCCGAACGCGCGTTCGCGGTCTATGTCGGTGGTCACGAGGGGCTCTTCGTCTTCCGCCTGGACGACGCCGACGGCGCGCTCTCGGCCGTGCAGGGCCCGCTCGACGCCGAGATGAACCCGACCTTCCTCGCCGTCGACCCCGCGCACCAGCGCCTCTTCGCGGCGAACGAGCTGAACGAGGTGGACGGGGAGCTGTCGGGAGCGGTCAGCGCGTTCCGGATCGATCCTCAGGGCGGGACGCTCGAGCTCATCAACAGGGCTTCTTCGAAGGGCGCGGGCCCCGCCCACCTGTCCACGGATCGCTCCGGGCGCTTCGTCCTCGTCGCCAACTACGGCGGCGGGACGGCGGCGGTGCTCCCCGTGGGCCAGGACGGCGCGCTCGGCCAGGCGGTCGACGACGTGTCCTTCGGTCGCCGGACGAGGCCGCACCACGCCATGACCGATCCGGCGAACCGGTTTGCGTTCGTCACCAACCTCGGGCTCGACGAGATAGCGCAGCTCACCTTCGACGCGGACACGGGCCAGATGGAGCCGAACGATCCGCCAGCCCTCTCGCTCCCCGCGGACACGACGCCTCGACACCTCGAGTTCCACCCGAACGGCCGGTTCGCCTATGTGATCAACGAGTCTGCCGGCTCGATCACCACCCTGAGCTACGATGCATCGCGCGGGACGTTCACCGCCATGGCCACCGTCTCGATCTTGCCCAACGGCGTGAGCGCCGAGGGAAACTTCTCCGCCGAGGTCCAGGTCTCCCCGTCGGGCAAGTTCGTGTACGGGTCGAACCGCGGCCACGACAGCATCGCCATCTTCGCGGTCGATCCCGAGCGGGGCACGCTCACGCCCGCCGGCCATGCCTCGACGCAGGGCATGACGCCGCGCCATTTCCAGATCTCGCCAACAGGCAAGCTGATGCTCGTCGCGAACCAGGATTCGGGGAACATCGTCGCGTTTCGCGTGGACGAGGCGACGGGCGCCCTCGAGCCGACAGGCCGTGTCACCGAGGTCCCCGAGCCCACCTATGTCGGGATCGTGGCCCTGCCGGACCGCTGAGCGGGGCGCCCTCTCTCGGGCCCTGGCGCTGGGGGACGAGCGAGCGTTGGCCCGGCCCCTGCGACGACGTCGATCGCCGGATCGACGCCGCACAGATGCGCGTGGTGGATCCACCACACCCAGCACAGCATGCCGAACGGCAGATAGCCGAAGTACCCGAGCAACGGCATCTCGAACACGTGCAGCACGTTCACGTAGGGCACGTCGTACTTCCAGAAGTTGGGGTTCTGTGGCGTGCTGTAGAAGTTCCACATCTCGCCGACCAGGTAGTTGAGCGCGCACGCCAGGCCCATCAACACCACCGGCGCCCAGTTGCCGCTGCGGATCGCCGAGAACGGCGTCCACGCGCCGGCGAGCGACACCGCCGCGGTCAGCACCAGCAGCGGGCTCAACCACAGCAGCGGGAACAGCGGCGCGGGCCACAGCACCAGCGCGGCCAGCGACAAGAGGCCGAGCCACAACAACCGCCGGACCGCCGCGCGCGACAGCGCGATCTGCGGCCCACGCTCGAAGCGAGCCCGCAGCGGCGCGATCGTCGTCAGCAATTGGTAGACCACGAAGGTCGACGGCAACACCGTGGTGAAGGCCAGGCCGAACCACGCCAGGTAGCCGCACCGCGAGAAGATCGCGTCGTTGGGGTAATACCAGTTCGAGCGCGTGAAGTAATTGAGGTACTCGAAGAAGTACCAGGACACGCACGAGGTCGCCGCGATCGCCAGCACCGCCGCCGGCCGCCGCGATACCAGCGAGACCCCACCGGTGCGGCGATAGACCACGCCGTCGAGCGCGAGGATGAAGCCCCACCACTGCGGCACGAAGCTGAACGGCACCAGCGCCGCCGCCTCCAGCGGCTTGCCCCACATCAGCGCCCACGAGGCCACCGCCAGCAGCGCGCCCGGCACGCACCACGGCGGGAACGGGACCGGCCGGACGCCCGCGGGCCGGGTCGCCGCCGGCGCGGCGAACCCGAACCGCTGCGGCGCCCACAAGAAGCCGAGGGTCAGCAGCGCCAGGGCGACGCCGAGGCCGAACACGAACCAGCTGAAGCCCGGTACATCCGGGCTCTTCGGCGGTGGGAACACGCCCCACGTGTCGGGCATGTCGCCGTGGACCAGCAGGCGGGTGGCGAGCGGCGTCGCCACCAAGGCGAGCAGGCCGAGGACGAGCGGAAGCTTGCTGACCTTCGCACGCATCGTCAGTCATAACGTGTATCACGAGCGCCGCACCGGCGTAACCCCTCAGCCATCGTCATGGGCATGGCCAACTGCGGCTCTCGCCGGGGTCGACGATGCTGCGCACGGCGTCGGCACACGGCCGGCTCGGGGCGCGTCCGGGTCGCTACACCGCCGAGAGGCGCCTCTGCAGCGCTTCGGGAGAGACGTCCTCGATCCGGCTCGGCCTCTTTTACTTACGCGCATTGCAGCCAGGCGAGCTCTGCGCTGCGGATGCCTGTGCGCACAGCGCTCACGAGGCTCACCATCTCCGACAAAAATGAGGGAGATAGTCGCGCCCGAGAACGAAAGCCCCACGGGCGATCTGCTGTTGCGCGAACCTATCTTGTCTCCGACTGCCTCGGTCGCGGCGAGCGGTCGAGCGAGGAAGGTGTATGCGCGGATCTCGAATCTTCGCGCCTGCCGGCACGGTATGGCTCTCCGGCGCCTGGGCCGCGGTGCTCGCGCTCCTCCCGGCGGCTGCGCCTGCCGCAGCGGCGCCCCTGGAGTCGCCGGCCTGCGGGTGACCAGCGCCGGCGAGGTCCTCGATCCGGGAGGGTTCGTCGTCCCGCTGGGCCCGAAGCCCCTGGGCGAGATCGCGCTCGCCTCGGACGGCGACGCTTTTTTGATCGTCGGGGAGACATTCTACGAGCCGGGCGGCAGCGTTCGCGAGCTCCACGCTTCGCGCTTCGCCCCGACCGGCGAGGCGAATCCGCCCGGAAGCGCCGTCGTCGCCAGCTTCTCCCGAGGCGGCTCAGCCGACGTCGCGTTCGGCGGCGCGGGCTACCTCGTGGTCTGGCAGCAGGGTGAGGGCCGTGAAGACGGCGAGATCCGCGCGGCCCGCGTCAGCGTGACCGGCGAGGTCCTCGATCCGGGCGGCTTCCTCGTCGACACGGTTCCGGTGTTTCCCTGGACACCGTCGGGCCCGCGGGTCGCATTCGACGGCGCGAACTACCATGTGGCATGGTCCGGTCAGGAGGGTAGTTGGCGTGTGCTCGCGCCGCCCCGGCCAGTCACCTCGGGGGCTTGGAAGGAACCCCGCCGCGGATCACCGCCCGAGATGGCGCTTCGGCTCCTCCCCCGACTTCCGCAGCATCACGATCTTCCCCGTCGGCGTCCCCACGGTCTTCACGAAGGTGGCCCGCTGTCGCCCGAGGACCCAGCTCGCCTCGGCGAGCTCCTCCTCGGCGCGCTGGCCCTTCACCAGCAGCACGAGCCCGTTGGGCCGCACGAAGGGCACGGTCAGGGGGATCAGCATGACCAGGCGCCCCACCGCGCGCGCCGTCACCGCGTCGAACGCGCCGCGGAGATCGCCCTTGCCGAGCTGCTCGGCGCGCTCGGCGCGCACCGACACGTTGGTGAGCCCGAGGCCCGCGGCCACCGCGACGAGGAACGAAGCCTTCTTCTGCGTCGCCTCCACCAGAGTCACCTTCAGATCGGGCCGAGCGATGGCGAGCGGAAGGCCGGGGAGGCCCCCGCCCGAGCCGATGTCGGCGAGGCGCGCCCCCGCGCTCAGCTCCTCCAGAAGCGGCACGAGCGTGAGCGAATCGAGGACGTGTTTCTCCCAGACCTCGACCGGATCCGTGATCGAGGTGAGGTTCATCAGCTCGTTCATCGCGAGCAGGCGCGCGAGGTAATCGCCGAGCTTGGCGATCACCCCGGCGTCGAGGGGGACACCGATCGCCGCGAGGCGCTCCGCGAAGCCCTCCGGAGGCGTGAGCGGAGCGGGAGCCGGCAGCGGGAGAGGAGCGCGTTCGTCAGGGAGCATGGACGTCCGCACACCCTAGCAAGCTCCCCCTCGTGAAGCGCCGCAATTCTCGCGCTCGCCCTCCCCGCCCGCTCCGGGGCCGCCCTTGTGACGGCTCGCTACATCGCCGAGAGGCGCCTCTGCAGCTCTTCGGGAGAGACGTCCTCGATCCGGCTCGCGAAGGACCAGCGATGGCCGAACGGATCGCGGAGCCAGGCCGTCCGGTCTCCGAACGGCTTGTCCTGCGGCGGGCGATCGATGGTCGCGCCTGCCGCCGCGGCCTGCGCGACGAGCGCGTCCACGTCCTCCACGTAGACGACGACGGCCGGGCTGCTGCCTCCCAGCGTCTCGGGGCTGATGGCGCCGAGCTCGGGATACTCGTCCGACAGGAAGAACCGGGCTCGGCCGATGGACAGCTCGGCGTGGCCGATCCGCCCGTCGGGCATCGGGATGCGCGAGTCCTCGCGCGCGCCGAACGCGCGCTTGTAGAACTCGATGGCTTCCGCGGCGCTCCGCGCGCTCAGGTAGGGGAAGCACGTCTGACCATCCGGGACGGGGTGGATCTTGCTCTTCGTCATCGTCGCGCTCCTTCGTGCTCGTATCGGATCATGGCCTTTCCCGGGGGAACGGCGGGAGTTGCCTTGACGGTCGAGCGGCGCGCCTCGCGCGCCCATGCGCCAGGAGGAAGGCGAGCCTCTCCTGGCGCTCGTCGCCTCGGCGATCCGGGTTGGCGCTCATCCTGGAGCATCGCGCCGACCGCGTATTGGAAGAAATTCACCTGCGCGCTCGGCCGTGCGGCTTGACGAACGCGTAACACATCCGTTACATATCATGCTGATGGACGCCGTTGCCCAGGCGCTGGCGGATCCGATCCGGCGGGAGATCCTGCGGATGCTGCGCGATCGCACCGCCACGGCGGGCGCCATCGCCGGCGCGTTTCCGGTCAGCCGCCCGGCGGTCAGCCGGCACCTGCGCGTGCTGCGCGAGGCGGGCCTGGTGCGCGACGTCCAGTGCGGTCGCGAGCGCGAGTACCGCCTCGAGCTCGGTGCGCTCGCCGAGCTCGAGGCGTTCCTGCGCGAGTTGCACGCGGCGAGCCCGTGGCACCGCCGGTTCGACGCCCTCGAGACCGAGGTGCACCGCGTCGGCCGGGAGCGGCGCATGGCGACCGCCCCCCCGTCCCGCAACGAAGCGAAACGAAGGAAGGAGACCGCATGAGCCCCCGACCCACAGGCCGCGTCCGGAGCACGGCGACAGGCGCCGATCTCATCATCACGCGCAGCTTTCGCGCCCCCATCGAGGATGTCTGGCAGAGCATCACCGCCTCCGAGAGCACGGCGCGCTGGATCGGCCCGTGGGAGGGCGAAGCGGGGCCCGGCAAGACGGTGCGCCTTCAGATGGCGTTCGAGCAGGGGGCACCGTGGTGCGATATGTCGATCGATACATGCGAGCCGCCGCATCGCCTCGCGCTCTCGGCCAAGGACGATCACGGCGAGTGGCGGCTCGAGCTGTCGCTCGCGGCGAAGGGTGAGATCACCGAGCTCACCTTCATCCAGCGCCTCGCCGATCCAGCGCTCGCCGGCGATGTCGGGCCGGGCTGGGAGTATTACCTCGACATGCTCGTCGCCTCCAGGCTCGGCAAGCCGCTGCCCAGCTTCGCCGACTACTATCCGGCGCAGCGCGACTATTACCTCGGCGACGCGCGCACGCCCCGCTGAGGTCGCCAATCGATGGGCTCGCCGGCAGTGATCCTCTTCGTTGGCCTGCCGGCATCGGGCAAGACCACGTTCTTCCGGACCCACTTCTCCGGGACGCACGTGCATGTCAGCAAGGACAATTTTCCCAACGCGAAGAAGCGCGACGTGCGCCAGGCCCGCCTGGTGACCGAGGCCCTCTCGCGAGGGCTCTCTGTCGTCGTCGACAACACCAACCCTTCCCCGGCCGAACGGGCGCCCCTCATCACCATCGCCCGCGCCCATGGAGCGCGCGTCGTCGGGTATTATTTCTCGTCGCGCGTGGCAGACTCGATCGCCCGCAACGCGCTGCGCGAGGGGCGGGCGCGCGTCCCCGACGTGGGGGTGCTGGACGTGGCGAAGAGGCTTCGACGCCCGCATCCGAGCGAAGGCTTCGACGAGCTCTACGACGTGACGATGACGAACGATGGGTTCACGCAGGAGGTCTGGCAGGAGCAGTCGAATGAAGAGTGACGAGATGGATGCGAAGATGCGACTGGGCGAGTGCTTTCACGAGCTGCGCGCGCTGCAGGGCGCGTACATCGTCATTCGGGTGGACGGCCGATCGTTTTCGCGGCTGACGGAGCGCACCTGCGAGAAACCATTCGACACGGGGTTCCATCACAAGATGACGGACGCCGCGAAGGCCGTGCTCACCTCTCTCCACGGCTCTTACGCCCATACGCAAAGCGACGAGATCTCCATCCTGCTCCCCCACGAGACCAACGTCTTCGATCGCCAGGTAGAGAAGCTGGTCTCCATCGCCGCCAGCTCTGCCACCGCCAGCCTCTCGCTCTCGCTCAGCGCGCCGGTGGAGTTCGACGCACGCCTGTGGCTCGGCGCCCGGCGCGGAGACGTGGTCGACTACTTTCGCTGGCGGCAGGCGGACGCGACGCGATCCGCTCTCAACAACTGGTGCTATTGGACCCTTCGAAAGGAGGGCAAGAGCGTCAAGGAAGCCACCCATGCGATGCTCGGCCTCTCCGTCGCTGGAAAGAACGAGCTGCTCTTCTCTCGTGGGATCAACTTCAACGACGTGCCCGCGTGGCAGCGCCGGGGGTCGGGCGTTTATTGGGAGACGATAGCCAAGGTAGGGAAGAACCCCAGGACCGGCGAGAGCGTCCCGGCCACCCGTCGCAGGCTTCGCGTCGACGACGATCTGCCCATGAAAGAGGCTTACGGGAAGTTCGTGCGGCAATTCCTCAAGGAGCAGGCCGAAGCATGACGAGCGCCCGCCCGCGCGTCGCCACCTGAGGGGCTGGACGAACAGGCCACCATGGGCTCCCGGGCGCGGTCGCTCCGGCAGCGCGCCCGGGATTGGTGCGCCCTCGCCAGGCGCTGGCGCGGCGAGCTCTCGTGGTCGCGCCGGGCTGTGCATTCGCGGCGGCCCGAGGTAGGCTCGCGGCATGAAGATCATCCTTCCGGGCGGCAGCGGACAGGTAGGTCAGATCCTTGCGCGCGCCTTCGCGGCCGACGGACATGAGGTGATCGTCCTTTGCCGCAGCGCGAGCGTGCCCGCGGGGCGGGTCGTGCCGTGGGATGGACGCACGCTCGGCCCCTGGGCGAGCGAGCTCGACGGCGCCGACGTGGTGTTCAACCTCGCCGGCCGGAGCGTGAACTGCCGTTACACGGACGAGAACCTCCTCGCGATGAGGAGCTCTCGTGTGGACTCGACGCGCGCCGTCGGCGAGGCGATCGCCGCCGCGGCGCGACCGCCGCGCGTATGGCTGCAGATGAGCACGGCCACGATCTACGCGCACCGCCACGACTCGCCCAACGACGAGGCGACCGGGCTCCTGGGCGGCGACGAGCCGGACGTCCCCTCGTATTGGCGCAACAGCGTCGAGATCGCCCGAGCGTGGGAGCAGGCGCTGGACGAGGCCAGGACGCCGCGCACGCGCAAGATCGCGATCCGCGCTTCCATGGTGATGAGCCCTGATCGCGGCGGCATCTTCGACGTGCTGCTCGGGCTCACCCGGCGGGGCCTTGGCGGTCCGGCCGGCGGAGGGCAGCAGTTCGTGTCGTGGATCCACGATCGCGACTTCGTGCGAGCGACGAGGTTCTTGATCGAGCGGGACGACATCTCCGGGCCGGTCAACCTCGCCTCGCCGGGGCCGCTCCCCTACGGCGATTTCATGCGCGCGCTGCGCGAGGCCTGGGGTATCGGCTTCGGCTTGCCTGCGACGAAATGGATGCTAGAGGTCGGCGCGCTCGTGATGCGCACGGACACCGAGCTCGTGCTGAAGAGCCGGCGCGTCGTCCCCGGACGCCTGCGCGAGGCCGGCTTCACGTTCGCCTTCACCGAGTGGTCGGCGGCGGCGCGCGACCTCGTGGCGCGATGGCGCGCCGAGAGCTGAGGAGGTGAACAGCTCGACGCCCGTGAGGCGTCAGCATTCCATCGTCGCCTAGAGGAGGTCTTCCTCCATCGCGAAGGGTCTTTCGTCCGCAGACTACCTCAGCTCGTAGACGTCGACCGTGTCCACCATCACATGGGGCACGAGGACGCGTCCACGCTTCGTGTCGTAACCGATGTCCGCGGGCGTCTTCTGCTCGGGAATCGCGACCTCGAAGGTTCCGCCGAGCTTCCCACGAAGCACCGCCGACGCGTCGTGGCTGGTCACGAGGAGCGAGTCCCCGAGGGAGATCAGGCCGTCGAGGCGGCCGCCGGGCGCCGTGGTGGTCACGTCCTGCCTGGCGCCCTTCTCGTCGAGGCGGAAGACCTCGGGAGCGCCGCTCGAGCAGACCACGAGCCCCTTGTCGGACCATGCGAGGCCGTTCGGCATGTGCAGGTCGGTTGTCTTCACCAGCGCCTTGGCCTTGCCCTTCTCGATGACGTACATGGCGTCGCTCGACGTGGCCTCGAGGTTGCCGGTCGCGCCGATCGTGAAGCCGGAGTCGGACACGTAGACCTTGCCGTCCGGAGCCGCCGCGACGTCGTTCAGCAACGTCGTACCGGGGATGGCGATCTCCCCCTTCGGCGCCCCGGTCTTGAGGTCGAACATCCGGACGGTCGTGAGGTCGGCGACGTAGAGCACGCCCTTCGCGATCGCCGATCCTGTCGGCGCGTCGAGCTTGACCTTGGCCTTGCCGCCCTCGATCCACTTCAGGTTCGTCACCTGACCGTCGGGCGAGAGGACGGAGATGAAGCCGTTGTTGTCCTTGTCGTCCGGATTGCCGTTGATGTTCGAAACGAGGTATCGGTCGTTGTCCGCGTCGTAGAGCACGCTCTCCGGCTTGGCGAAGCCGGTGTACCTGGCGACTGGGCTCGGCGCGGGGAGCCTGGGCGGCTCGGGCGCCGCCGTGGACGCCGCGGGGGCAGCCGGAGCCGCAGGCGGGGGCTCGACGCTGTTCGTCGCGATGGGCGCGGCGGAAGCCGAAGCCGCCGGTGCCAGCGCGGGCGGCGGGGTCTCCCCTCCGCAGGAAAACATCGCGACCGCAGCGGCGATGGACACGAAAATGTCGCGGGATCGTGCCACGAGAAGACCTCCGGGCGGCGAATCTACCACAATGCCGAGAGCTCTGGTTCTGGAGCCGGAGGTCGAACGCAAGCTGGCCGCCGCGTGGCCTTCCGAGGAGGACCGTGCTGCGGCGCGCGCCGCGCTCAGCCGCTACAGCGAGACGGTCAGACGTCGGGTACGAAAGCGGCGATCCGCTCAAAGAACCAGTACATCGCCAGCGTGCCCATCGCGTAGTAACCGGCGGTCGCGAGGCGGACGCCCGACGCGCGCCCGAGCCTACGCAACGCCGCGCGGAGCGCCAACAAGCCTGCGATGAACACCAGCTGCCCGATCTCCACGCCGACGTTGAAGCAGAGCAGCGCGATCGGGCGATCCGCGTTGGTGAGCTGCAGCTCAGCGAGCGCATTGGCGAAACCAAAGCCGTGCAAGAGGCCGAACGAGAACGCCACGAACCAGGGCCGCTTTCGCGTCAAGCTCGGCCGCTTCGTGCGTGCCTCGCCAGCTATCTCCACGGCGACGAATGCGATGCTGAGCGCGATGACGGCTTCGACGGGGGCGGCAGGCAGGCCGTGCAGCCCGAAGGTCGCCGCTCCCAGCGTCAAGCTATGCGCGACCGTGAACGCCGTGACGGTCTTGATCAGCACGCGCCACGAGTCGAGCAGCCAGAGCAGCCCTACCACGAACAGCAAGTGATCCAGGCCGAGCCAGATGTGCGTAATCCCGATCCAGATGAAATTGGACACCCCGCGCAACGCCCTGGTATCGAGCCTGGACTCTGACACTCGGACGTGCGGCTGCGCGGCAGTCAGGCTCAGTATCTGTTCACCGCCATCTACCCGCCGGATCTTGATCATGCCGGAGGTAGAGAGATCGCCCAAGCCGTCGAACCCGACGCGACCTGACAGCCCGCGCGCGCCGCAATCGAGGCGCGGCGCCTCGAACCGGCAGTGCTCAGGGAACACGGGCTTGAGCAAGTCGTACGCCGCGCTGACGTCCTGGATGCCCTGCGTGCGCTCCCAGCTGGCGATGAACTCGCCCGGGGAGCGCTCGTCGAGCGCCAGCACGCTCAGCGAGAGCGTGTGGGCGTGCGCGGCCCCTGCGCACAGGGAACACAGGGTGATCCACAGCACCGCCGCCGCACGCAGCCACTTCCCGCTCGTCATGGCCGCTCCGCGATCTGGACGCGCCACTGCGATGTGATGCGGCTGAGCTCCGCTTGAAACGCGCGTGCAGTCCGATCCTTGCGATAGTCCGCGCTCACCTGCTCGCGGATGGTCTCGAACGAGGGCTCCGACGCCGCGGTGCGCTCAGCGACGCGCACGATGTGAACTCCGCGACTGGACCGCAGCTCTCGCCAGCTGCCGCTCGGCAGAATCCAGAGCTCGTGTGCGAGCTCGGGGCCGTACAATGAGGCCAGCTGAGCTTCGGAGCGTTGCGAATAGTCGGTCGGAATGGGCAGCCCCGGCCCGTCGGCCGGCTCTTGTCGTTCCAACAACGACAAGAGCCGCCGCGCGTCGCCGTCGGCGTCCGGCCCGCTGCGAATCAGGTACTCGCGATAGCTGATGGTCTCAGGGACGGCGTAGTCCGAGAGATGCGCTTCATGGTAGGTTTGTAGCTCGATGTCCGTGGGCGGCTTTTGGCTGAGCTCGGCTTGCAGCATGCCGCGCACGCGGGCGATGACCTGCGCACGCAGCATCGGGTCCGTGTGCACGAGGGACAGGCGCAGGCCCTCGCGAAACAGCGCTTCATCTTCGACGTAGCGTCGGATCAGCTGCTCGCGCTCCGTGTCGTTCGGGGCCCTGCCCTGGCGTTGCTCGAACAGCTTGACGAGCTCTCGCTGCTTGGACGCCGACACGTCGAGCGTGGGCACGTCGGACACGCGGGTCACCAGGAGATGTCCGGCGAACACGAGCGCCCCGAGCAGCGTGAAGTGAACGAAGGGCTCGGAAGCGATGCGCCGCGACAAAGCGATGAGGGTCTTGGCATCTTTGGCCGTGCGGCCCGATGCCCCCTCGAACGCGGTCGGGTCGGCGGCTCTAGGGGCGGCGGTTCGAGTCATGGCTCTCGAGAGTGCAGCGTATCCGGCTCACGGACTGGCGAGCCCGGCGGAGGCTACCCGTGCTCCGTGGCGTCTCTGTTTCACCAGCGCGACGGCGTCGCGACTTGACGGCGGACGACGAGACCTCGCCGCGCAGCGTATGCCGAGCGGCAACGAGAGGTAACTGGAGCCGCACGGAGTTGCAACCTGCACCGCATACAAGTGCGGCAGCGAACAGAGCCAGGCTCGTCCGTCTTGGCCAGGGGAGCACCCGTACATGACAAAAACCTACCGTTTGATGCTCACTGTAGCCGCCTTCGCGTTGTGGTGTGTAGCGACACGCTCCGCGAGCGCGCAAGCCGCCTTTTCGGTCGTGTTGATCCCCGACACCCAAAACTACAGCGAGTTCTCCTCGTACGAAGTCTACGAACACCAGATGCAGTGGCTCGTCGACAACCGCGCCGCGCGCAACATCAAGTTCGCGGTGCACCTCGGCGACATCACCAATCACGACACCGCAATCGAGTACGACGTGGCGAGCGCCGCGCACACGCTGCTGGACAACGCCGGCGTGCCGTACAGCATGACGATCGGCAACCATGACATCTACCCGAGCAACCAAGCCTACAAGCGCGACTCGCTGTATGCGGATTACTTCGGTCGGCCGCGCTACGAGGGCGAGCCGTTCTACGGCGGTGCTTACGACGCATCGAACATCAACAACTACACGTACTTCGAGGCCGGCGGGCTCAAGTTCATGGTGGTGAGCCTCGAGTTCGCGCCGCGCAAGGACGTCGTGACGTGGGCGAATCAGGTCATCGCGAACCACCCGGACCGCCGCGTCATCGTGGCCACGCACTGCCACATGAACAACAACGCTGAGCACGCGAGCGGCTGCGCCGACAGCTACAACCTCGAGGGACGCGACGGCGTGGACCTCTGGGAAGAGCTGATCCAGCGCCACAGCAACGTGTTCATGTCCGTGAGCGGACACATCCAGGGGGTGTCGTATCGCCGCCGCACCGGCAACAACGGCAACATCGTGCACGAGATCCTGAACGACTTTCAGAGTGAGCCGGTCCTGGGCAACGGCCATGCGCTGGGCAACGGCTGGCTGCGCGTCCTCACGTTCGAGCCGGCGCAGAATCAGATCACGGTGGAGACGCTGAGCGTCGAGGACGGGAACTGCGCGATTTTCGCGAACTGCCAGGCGACGCTGTACCTGAACTACAACCAGGCGCAGAGCCCGACTGCGACCAAGCACAACCAACAGAACTACGCCATCAGCTACGACATGCAGGCTGCGTTGCCCGCGTACGCTTACACAGCCAACGATATCTTGTTCAAGGATCGCATGGCCAACGTGCAGCTGACGGGCAAGCACTTCGATCCCAAGATTGCGACGGCGCCGAACGGCAACTTCGTGGTGGTCTGGGAAGATGACCACGATGACAACGGCGTCGGTCAGATCTACGCGCGCGGCTTCGACCCGGACGGCAACGCGCGGTTCTCGCAGATCGCCGTGAACAGCGTGGATTCAGGCCAACAGAGGCACCCGAACGTCGCCATCGACGACTCGGGGAGATTCGTGGTGGTGTGGGAAGACGATCAGGACGGGAACGGCGCCTATCAGATCCTGGCGCGCGGCTTCAATGCCAATGGCAGTGAGCGCTTCCACGATCTTACGGTGAACACCGTGTCGGGCGGTCAGCAGTCGAGGCCCGCGGTGGCCTGCGACGGAAGCGGCAATTTCGTCGTCGCCTGGGAAGACGATCAGGACGGGAACGGGTACTATCAGATCTTGGCGCGCGGCTTCACTGCGGCCGGCGTTCAGCGCATCGCGACCTTCACCGTCAACAGCGTCGCCGCGGGTGAGCAGTTCAATCCGGCCATCGCCATGGATGCGGATGGTGACTTCGTCGTCGCTTGGGAAGACGACCAGGACGACGACGCCAACTTCCAGATCTATCATCGAGGTTTCACCGCCACGGGCGGCAACCGCTTCGCGCAGAGAGCGGTCAATACGAACACGGCGGGGCAGCACACCATGCCGTCGATCGGCATGGCGAATGACGGGAACTTCGTGGTGGCCTGGGAGGACGATCAGGACGACAACGGCTACTACCAGATCTATGCACGCGGGTTCACGATCACCGGCGCGGAGCGGTTCGGGGTGATGGCCGTGAACAGCGTGGCCGATGGTCAACAGCTTGCGCCTAGCGTGGGGATGCGCGGCGACGGTGCTTTTGCGGTGGCTTGGCAGGACGACCAGGACGACAACGGCGTGTATCAGATCCTGGGGCGCGATTTCACCGCCGGCGGCGCGCAGCATCGGGCGGATTTCACCGTCAACAGCGACTCGAGCGGCCAGCAACGGTTGCCTGTAACTGCCATGGATGATCAGGGCCGCTTCGTGGTGGCTTGGGAGGACGACATGGACGGGAATGAGAAGGCGCTCATCCTCGTTCGCAATTTCAATTATTGAACTTTGACGCAGCGGCCTGGCAATGCGGGGCCCCGACGACTTCACCGCCTTGCAGCGCGCGTCGCCGGGCCGCGAACAGGCGCGCCGCTATCGCGCCGATCTCGATGCTTGCTCCCACCAGCTCGCAGAAAGCCCTAGCCTAGCCGCATCTGTCTGGAGAGCGCGTTCCCCGGACGCACCCCCTGCCCTTCAGAACGACGCATCCAGCTGGAACCGGCCGACGTGGCGCGCGTCCGAGCCTTCCTTGCCGAAGATGTAGAAATAATCGCCCTGGATCTTCAGCGCATATCCGTTCAGATACACATTGAGCCCGCCGCCGACCTGCTTGCCCTGCGCGTCGACGAGATCGACGAGCTTCGGATCGGTGCCGCGCTCCGCGAAGATCTGGTCCCAGCGCGCGGCGACCTCGACCCGGTCGGTCAGCAGGTAGCCCGCCTGGGCGAAGTAGCCGTAACCCGACCGGGTCCACTCCCGCACGGCCGCGCCGTCGACCTCGCCCTCGAAGGAGTCCCGCTTCGCGTGGCGCACGACGGCCTCGGCCGAGAGCGAGAAGCCGGCATATTTGAAGATGAGATCGGCCGCGCCGTGCAGGTAGTCGGCCGCCCCGAGCGTGAGCGTCGTGCCAAAGGTGCTGTTCTGGCGGTTGGTCTGATGGTTGTAGGCGCCCGTGACGCCCACCGCGAGCCGGGGCTTCGCCTCGCGAGGGAGATCGCCGTCCTGGTCGTCGTCGAACGCGCCGAACGGGCGGACGGCGAGCCGCGCCACCGCGAGCGGACCGTGCTTCTGGCCGCCGAAGCGATTGCGCCCCTCGCCGCCACCGACGAAGAGGTTGTACGACAGCTTGCCTCCGAGGCCGAAGAGATCGGGCGACGAGAACATCAGGCCGACGTCGCGATCGAGGTTGAACTCGCGGACGGCGATCGGGCGATCGGTCTGCTGGAGGGAGACCTCGCGCAGGGTCCGCGCCCGGTTGAACGGGGTCAGGAACTGGCCAACACGCACGTTGAGATCGCGGATCCCTGTGTACTCGACGAAGGCGTCGAAGATGGGAGAAGGGCTGTCCTTCTCGAAGTCGTTGCCGCCGAAGGCGAGCTGCACGTTGTACTTGAGATCGGGCGAGAGGACATGCCCGCTCGTCGTGAGGCGCACCGTCCTCACGTTGATCTCGTGCGTGTCGTCCTCTGCCGTGTGCGTGATGGTCTCGCGGACCTGCACGCGGGCCCGGATCGTGGACGAGAAGCTGTCGTCCGCCGTCTTGACGGTGAAGCCCTTTCCAGCAGCCGCCGTCACCTTGACGCCGCTTCCCTTGTCCTTCGCCGCGCTGGCCCGCTCCTCGGCGGCGGCCTTGCGCTCGGCCTCGAGGCGCTCGATCAGCGCGCGCTGCTGCTGCTCGAGCTCCGCGACCCGGCGGTTCAGCGGCTCGACGCCGGCCGCCGCCCCGGTCTCCTGCGGCGCCGGGGCCGGAAGCGGCGCCGGGACCGGAAGCGGCGCCGGGGCCTGGGGCGGCGCCGCGGGCTGCTGAGCGGACGCCTGGGAGGGGAGCGCGGCGGCGACGAGCGAGAGCGCCGCTGCCGCGCGGACCGTGTGCGACTTCTTTCCGTTGATCGATTTCAAGCGCGTTGTTCCTCGGATCAAACCAGCTGCTGACGACGCACGGCGCACGACGCGCGGCGCGCACGGCCGGCACCAGCCGCCGGCGCGAACGCGCACCGCGCCCTCGCAGGCGGCGGACCATCGCTCCCCGGCCTGCGCTCCGCGTCCCACGCACGACGCGCAGGCGAGAGGCCGCCGTCAGGAGCACCCGGCTGGGCAGCAGCGACGCCAGCAGGGAACCACCGAATGTGTCATCCAATATAACGGACGAAGATCTCTGTCAAGAGATGGATCGTGCCCACAAGAATCCCTGAATGCGGGCTCACTCACCATCCAACGGGCCTTGGAACATCCGCCATATCGGACACCCGGAGCGGGCAGCGCCTCCGGATCGGCGAGGGCGCCGGATCGCGCGAAAGGGTTCCAACCGACCGCGAGGCAACTAAGATGGCCCCGACGCACGCACGAGGCGCTCCGATCGGGGCCCCGCCGCGGTGCGTAGGGATCTCATGAGCCAGAACCCGGACCGCAGCGATCCGCTCAACATCGCCGGCAGCCTGATCGCCGACAAGTACAGGATCGATCACGCCGTGGGAGAAGGCGGCTTCAGCGTCGTCTACAGGGCCGAGCACGTCATCTGGAAGCAGCCCGTCGCCGTCAAGTGCTTCACCCTCCTCGGGGGCGCGCCGGCCGAGCAGCGGGAGCAGCTGCTCCAGGCGTTCATCCAGGAGGGCAAGCTCATGACCGAGCTGTCCAGCCGCTCGGCCGCGATCGTCCAGGCCCGCGACATCGGCACGTTCAACGCGCCGGACGGGCAGTGGCTGCCCTACATGGTCCTCGAGTGGCTCGACGGCAGGCCGCTCGATCGGGCCCTCTTCGACGAGACGAGCGAGGGCGCGCCGCCGCGCGACCTGCGCGCGACGATGGAGCTGCTCGAGTCGGCCGCGATCGCGCTCGATCTCGTGCACTCGCGGAACATCGCGCACCGCGACATCAAGCCGGCGAACCTGTTCGTCATCGGCCAGCCGCGCGACGCCTCGACGTTCGTGAAGGTGCTCGATTTCGGCATCGCCAAGGTGATGGCCGATCACGCGGCGGCCGCGACGGCGCTCGCCCACACGGGCAAGGACATCACCGCGTTCACGCCGAGCTACGGCGCCCCCGAGCAGTTCAGCCGCACCCACGGCGCGACCGGGCCCTGGACCGACGTCTTCGCGATGGCGCTCATCATGATCGAGGTGATGCTCGGCGGAGCGCCGGCGCTGCAAGGCGACGACTACCTCCAGCTCGCGGTCGCGAGCCGCGATCCGTCGCGCCGGCCGACCCCGCGGACGCTCGGCCTCACGGTCAGCGACGAGGTCGAGGCGGTCTTCGCGAAGGCGCTCGCCGTCGCGCCGGCGGACCGCTTCCCCACCATGGGCCGCTTCTGGTCGGCGCTGCACCGGGCGGTCTTCCCCGAGGCCCCGGCCTGGGCGCTCTCCACGGGCGGCAGCTCGCTCGCGCCCCCGTCCGGCGCGCCGTCGCCCCGCGCGTCCGCGCCGCGGCTCCCGTCCTCGCCGCGGATCTCGCTGCAGGCGCAGACCGCGCCGACGATGGCGGCGCCCTCCACGGCCCCGGGGCCGCTGCCCGCGCTGACGTCGCAGCCGGTCGCCGTGGCCGGATCGAGCGCCGCGAGCGACGCGGCGGCGCCGAGGTCGAAGGGCCCGCTGCTCTTCGGCGGCGTCGCGCTCGCGCTCGCGGCCGGCGGCGCGATCACCTGGAGCCTGCTGCGCGGCGCGCCGCCTGCGGAAGACGCGTCGCGGAGCGCGCCGGTCGCCACCGCGTCCGCCACCGCGGCGGCGCCGACGGCGAGCGCCACGGCCGCGGCGGCCGCGCTCCCCGAGCGGCGGACCGAGTGCCCTGCAGGCATGGTGCTCGTCCCGGGCGGCAAGTTCTTCATGGGCTCCGACGAGCCGGAGTTCAAGCTGTGGCAGCCCGCGCACAAGGTGACGATCGACACGTTCTGCATCGACGTCCACGAGGTGACCGCGGGCGACTACAAGGCGTGCTCGGACAAGGGAGAGTGCAAGCGGCCCCCGGCCGCGCCCGACTTCCCGAACGCGAGCGGCGCGCCCGCCGCCGCGCACCAGAAGACGCTGACGGCCCTCGCCGAGCAGTGCACCTTCGGCAAGCCCGAGCTCGCGAAGCACCCGATCAACTGCTTGCCGTGGAGCCTCGCGAACGCCTACTGCGAGGTCCACGGCAAGCGCCTGCCGACCGAGGCGGAGTGGGAGTACGCGGCGCGCGGCTCCGACGGGCGCAAGTTCCCCTGGGGCGACAAGCCCGGCGACCAGACCTTCATGAACGCGTGCGGCACCGAGTGCACGGCGTGGGAGAAGGCGCGCGGGCTCACGCCGAGCGAGCGCATGTACGAGGCCGACGACGGCTTCTCCGGCACGTCGCCGGTCGGCTCGTTCCCGAACGGCAAGACGAGGTTCGGGGCCGACGACGTGGTCGGCAACGTGTGGGAGTGGACCGCGGACTGGTTCGAGACCTACAAGGACGAGGAGCAGGTGAACCCGAAGGGGGCGCCGGCCGGCGATCGCAAGGCGATCCGGGGCGGCGCCTACAACGGCGGCTTCGCGCTCTGGCTCAACCCGGCGTTCCGCTACCACCAGCTCGCGACGGCGAGCGCGCCGGGCATCGGCTTCCGCTGCGCCGCGCGCCTGTAGCCGTGCCGGTCCCCACGTCGCAGCTCGCGAACCCCTCCATCGCCGGCCCGCTCGGCACGCTGGCGTTCTCGCAGGTGCGCCCGCTGAGCTCGTCGCTCGCGCTGCGCGCGATCCGGTGGCACCAGAGCCTGGAGCGGCTCGGGGTGGTCCTGCCCTTCGCGCTGGTGCACGACGCGGGCCTGCTCTTCTCGACGCCACGCGAGCAGCTGGAGCTCGGCCCGCGCTGCGACCCGAGGGAGCTCGCGGGCCGGCTCCGGGACGCGGAGCGCATCGTGGAGGGGTACCGGGCGGTGCTCCGGGAGCTCGCCGAGAGCGAGGCCGCGCGATGCGCGGCGCAGCTCCGGATGAGCGACGACCTGGTCACGGTCGTGCTGTCGCGCCTCTTCGGCGCGGTCGCGGCGCGGACCCACACGCCGCCGGCCTACCGCGCGATGCTGCCCGCGGACGCGGCGCTCTTCGAGAGGATCGAGCCGCAGCTCCGCGGGCTGTTCCTGTCGGCGCGGCGCGAGTTCGAGCAGCGGGCGCTGGAGGCGCTCGACGTCTCCCGGCTGTACGTGCTCACGATGTCGGACGCGCTCGACATCGAGACGCTGCGCCTGTTCGGCATGCTGGGCTCGGAGGCGTCGGCCGGGGCGCTCGCCCAGGTCGATCTGCTCGCTGCGCTCTCGTCGCCGGAGGCGAACGACATCGTGAATTTCTCGCTGGAGATCCTGCCGAGCGTGCTCGAGACGAAGACGCGCCCGGCCGCGGGCACGACGGCGGCGCACGGCTACTCGGGGCTGGGCACGCGCGGCTCGATCGACAGCATGGTGCTGACGGAGCTCGCGTGGGACGACATGGAGCTGGCGCGCCGCATCGCGGACAACGAGGTGCTGTATTTCGCGCGCGAGCAGAGCCGGGACGAGCAGCGGCGCATCCACTACCTGCTCATCGACGCGTCGGCGTCGATGCGCGGCGATCGCCAGACGTTCGCCCGGGGGATGGCGATCGCGACGGGCAAGCGGCTGTTGCTGGAGGGCGAGGACGTGGCGTTCCGCTTCTTCGACGCGCGGCTGTACGAGCTCTACCGGGCGAAGAACGGGCAGCTGCCGACGGCGCACCTCTTGTCGTTCAAGGGGGAGCGGGGCAGGAACCCGGCGCGCGTGTTCGCGGAGCTCGCGACGGATCTCGACCTGACACGGCACCACGACCCGCGCACGCCGGTGGTGCACCTCTTCACGCACGCGGCGCTCTACATCCCGCGGGAGATGGTGCAGGCGGTGCAGAGCCACGCGCACATCTCGGCGGTGTTCATGCTGCCGTCGGGGGGGGAGCTGGACCTCGACTACCTGGATCTGCTGGATGCGCACTGGGTTGTCGACCACGCGACGGTGGCGAGCGGGGCGGCTCGGGCTAGCGCGGCCAAGGCGATCCTTGGAGAGAAAGACCGGCAGGACCGGCCCGAGGAGGGAGGTTCTGCCGCACGGCGCCTGGGGGCCCCGCCGAACTCGCACGTGGCCTGAGCCTTGCCCGCTGGGCAAGGCTCAGGCCACGTGCTCAGACATCGGCCCATCCCCCAGGCGCCGTGCGGCAGAACCTCCCTCCTCGGGCCTACGGGAATTGATGGGGAGATGGGGAGATGGGGAGATGGGGAGATGGGGAGCGGCCCATCCCCCGGGCGCCGTGCGGCGGAACCTCCCTCCTCGGGCCTACGGGGCGGAATCGACGGGCGCTGGGGCGACGCGGCGCGTGGCGGTGAGATGTTATGAGCTACGACCGTGATACGCCGGCTCATTGCCGGGCTTCCACTTGATGTTGCAACCGATGCTCGGGCGCTGGTCCGGGGAGATAGGCGCCGAGGAGAGCACCGCGTCGATGGCGGCGCGGAGATCACGGCCCGTCACGGGGACGTCGTTGCCAGGGCGGCTGTCGTCGAGCTGACCACGATAGACCAGCCGACGATCGGGGCCGAAGAGGTAGAAGTCCGGCGTGCACGCGGCCCGGTAGGCCCTGGCGACCTGCTGCGCCTCGTCGAGGAGGTAAGGGAACGTGTAGCCGACCTCGCGCGCCTCCCTCGCCATCGCCTCGGCGTTGTCCGCTGGATACGCGACGATATCGTTCGAGTTGATGGCCACGATGGCCACGTCGTCAGCACCATAATCGCGCCTCAGCCGGGCGAGCTCGTGGCGGATGTGCTTGACGAACGGACAATGATTGCAGATGAACATCACGAGGAGCGCCCGCTGCCTTTTGAAATCCGACAGCGCGACCTGCTTTCCTGTGAAGTCGGGCAGCCTGAAGTCGGGCGCCGGGGTGCCCAGCTCAAGCATCGTGGACGGGGTGCGTGCCATGACAGGATTCTCCTCTCGCTGTGACGGCGCGCACCCTACCACGCCGCGGCCCTCGCCGCTGAACACCTCCCCCGCCTTCGCGCCCGCGGCGGCCGTCCTCTGGCTCGCGCGGCTCGCGCTCCCCTGCCCTCTCCACCGCCGAGGCACCTCCCTCGAGGTCTGAACGCCTGTCCCAGCAGGGGGCCGAGGCGGCCGCGGGGCGCGGCGATCACCTCGGGAAGTGGCGCTCGATCATCGAGAAGAACGCCGCCCCGCCCGGCTCGCCGCCGATGCTCCAGTACGTCACCCCGCCGAGCCCACCCTGCTCGGCAACGGCGACCTTCTCCTCGAGCGACGCCAGGTCCTCGAAGAAGAGGCGCTCCCCGCTCGAGAGAAGCCGGTTCGGCGATCTCCCCGCCGCGAGCCGCCCGCCCTCGTCGTCCGGGCACCGGCTCATGTGCTCGGTGCTCGTCTCGTAGCCGTCACCCGCAAGATCCAGGCACTTGCTGAGCGGCTCGCACCCCACCACGGCGCCCCCGCTCCCCGGCGCCTCCGGCCCGAGAAGACCGTAGTTCGGCAGCCCGAAGATGAACTTCTCGCGGCGCGCGCCGCCGTCGAGCGACCCGATGTACGAGACGGTCTCCTTCAGCCAACCGAGCGGCGCGACCGGGCCCACGTGCGCTCCGCCGTGCCAGTGGTAATCGTAGCTCATCACGTGCACGTGATCCGCCGAGGCGCTGAGCGCCTCGTAGTCGAATACGCCGTTCGCGGACGCGACCGCCGGCACCGCGAGCGAGAGCTCCTTTCCACGCGCGTGGAGGGCGCGCGCGAGCTCGTCGATGAACGCCGAGAAGGCGGCCCGCTCGGCCCGGACGGTCTCGCCCGGCCCGAGGACGGACGAGAGGTGCTCGTAATCGATGTCGATCCCGTCGTAACCGTTCTCCATCACGAGCGCGACGACGCCCTCCACGTGCCTCGCGCGGAGCACAGGGTCGTGGAGCATGGCGTGCACCGCGACGACATCGGGCCGGTCGATGGCGGCGATGAGGGGGATGAGCCGGGTCCGCGCGCCGCCGGCCGTCGTGCGGTCGAGGACGCGCCGGTCGTGAAAGCCGGCGAACGGCGCCTCCCGGCCGCGCGGGTGGTTCTCGAACGTGGTCGGCGAGGCGACGCGCCACCACTTCGGGTGCACGGCGTCGAACGCCCCGGCGTGGGCCGCGAAGGTGTCATATCCGAGCTCCGTCGACTCGGGATCTCCAAGGAACTCGTGCAGCCACCCGCAGAAGCGGTGATCGCCCGGCGCGCGCGTCGCCTGGCTCGCGCGCTGCGCACCGGGCGCCGCCGACGCGGAAAGCTCGGCGCTCCCCACCTCGTCGAGCGACGGCGCGCGCTCGGCCGCGCCACCGCAAGAGATGGAGAACGCGGCGGAGCAGGCGAGCATCAGAGTCTGGTGAAACAGCTTCATATCGGCCGCGCTCTAGCAGCCCGCCGCCGCATCGACAGCCCGGTTCTGACGCTTCCGCGGGCCGCCTCACGCCGAGCCCGCGATGCACCATTTGACGGCTACTCCATCCCCGCGCCCCTGAGGAATCCCCTTATTTTGCAGCCCTTTTCAGCGGGAAATTGAACAAGGAGGCGGGGAGACAGGGAGTATTTTGAAATTCCCTCCCCGCCTCCCCGTCTCCTTGTGAATTTTCCGAAGAATTTGAGGGGATGCCTCAGCCCTCGCCCCACTCGCCGCGCCCTCGCGCCCCGCTCCGCCGACGGCCGGGCCGGCGACGTCGCCCGCGCACGCGCCGGCCGCTCCCTCGGCCAGGGCCGGTGTACTACGCTCGCTCCCGGCATGACCCAAGGCGTCCGCCCCCTGCACGAGCTCCGCGACGAGGCCCGCTCCGCGCTGGCCAGGAGCGATCTCACGCGCGCGCGCGACGCGCTCTTCAGCGCCCTCCAGCACACCATCGCGCGCGAGGAGGAGTACGTCGCCATGACGGACGAGCTCCGCGACGTGCTGGTCCGGCTGGGCGACGCGCGGAGCGCGCTCACCGTCTCCTGGTACGGCGGCAACGAGCAGAGCCAGCGCCCGCTCATCGCCAAGGTCCCGCCCATCGACCGCGCGCGCACCGTGCTCGCCTGGGCCGAGCGCGAGCAGGACCCCGAGCGGCAGAAGCGGCTCTACGGCCGCGCCGCCGACGAGTACGAGGCCGCAGGCCTCGTCGCGCAGGCCGCCATCGCCCGCGAGCGCGGCCAGGACTTCGCCCGCGCCCGCGCCCTCTGGTCGCGCCTCGCCCAGCTGCTCTCCTCGTCGGGCAGCGACCTCTACGCCGCCGGCCTCGCCCGCTTCAACCTCGCCCGCACCTCGCTCCGCACGGGCGACGCCGCGGCGGCGCGCGAGGCCGTCTTCGCCTCCGTCCACCTGCTCGAGGAGGCCGCCGACAGGTACGAGACCATCGGCCAGCGCGAGCGCGCCTTCGACTGCTACCAGGTCCTCATCGCCGTCGGGCGCGAGAGCCGCGCCTTCGAGCACGTCCTCGAGGGCTACGTGAACGTCATCCGCATCCTGCGCGAGGACCACCTGCGCTACTACGCGCTCCAGTCCTACGAGGAGGCCGTCGCCGCGGCCGAGAAGCAGGGCGAGATCTCCGCCGCCGCCACGCTCGCCCGCGAGATGGCCGCGTACGCCCGGAAAGAGGGGCTCGCCGCCGTCGCCAACTTCGCCGTGCTCGCGCAGGCCCGGCTGTGGCAAGAGGTGTCCGCCGTCTCGCAGAAGCGCGCCGCCCCCCCCGAGATCGCCGAGAACGCGCTGCTCGCCGCCGTGATCGCGCTCGGCGAGGCGGGGCAGTACAGCAAGGTGGGCGGCGTCTACCGCGCGCTCACGCAGCTGCCGCTCGAGGAGACCCGGAAGAAGCACTACGCCCGCGCCGGCCGCCGCTACGTGAACGCGCAGGACCTGCCGATCGACGCCGCTCCGCTGCCGGCGCACCTCCGCCACGAGCTCGGCTTCCCCGACGTCTGGCACATCGACCTCGTCGAGTGGGAGCAAGCCGGCAGCGCCGCCCAGGCGTGCGGCGACATCGTGCTCGACCCGGCGCAGTGGTCCGAGGTCACCCGCCGCCGCGCCATGCTCGCCCGGCTCACCGCGCTCGCCGTCGAGGGCGCGACGCCCGAGGCCACCCCCGCGCAGCAGCTCATCAGCCTCGCGGAGCAGCTCGCGACGGTCGAGCTCTACACGATCCTCTCGCCGCTCGAGCGCCTGTTCCGCCGCGCCGAGCCGAAGATCCGGGTGGCCGTCGTCCGCGCGCTCTCCCACTTCCTCTACAAGCGCACGTTCATCACCATCCGCGACGCGCTCGTGGATCCCGACCCCACCGTGGTCCACGAGGCCGCCCGCGCGCTGGAAGAGCTCCGCTTCGCCCACGCCTTCGATCCGCTCGCCCGCATCTACCGCGAGTCGCAGGCCGCCGCCGTGCGCGCCAGCGCCGTGCGGGCGATCGCGAAGATCGACACCCTCGAGGCCGGCGAGATGCTCCTCGGCATCCTCCAGCACGAGGGCGCCGAGGAGCGCGCCGTGGCCGTCGAGGCGCTCAAGCGCGTGCGCGGCATGAAGTTCGTGGAGCTCGCCCGCGGCTCGCTCTCCGAGCTGACAGGCTCCGCGCAGGCGGTGGTGCGAGAGATCCTCCAGAGTCGTGGCCTCAGCCCCTGAGCGCGCCTGCACGACCACGCGCCTGCACGACCGCGCGCCCGCCGGCCGCGCCGGGGCTCCACGACGAACCACAACGGCACAGCGCGGGGGTGATCCGCTGTGCGGGCAGCGAGCGCAGACTGCGCCTGGCTCCTCCCCTCTCTCACGCACCAGAAACCGCGCCTCGGACGAGCCTCAGACGAGGAGGACGAGCAACCCCGCGATTGTGCGCTGCGGCAAAGGGATTCCCCTAACGAGTTTGGTTCTCGCGGCGCTTCTGGAGGGTGCACGTCGACATCCAGTCGGGATACCCTGCACGCGCCAATCCAACTCATCCCGAGAGATTCTCGGAGCGCGATGACGTAAGCATGGAAGCGGACGGAGCGCTTGGGGGAGCGCTGGGAAACCGCCGTCCGGGCTCCCGATGGTGCGCTGCTCGACAGAGGTCGACTTCTCAGCGCGCCACCGGCGGCTCTTGTCTCGTGTGAGCAGCAGCTGGGCGCCGTACCGCGGCGCCCAGCTGCCCGCCTCGAGCGGGCCGCTCCGACGGCGGCCGGAGGCACGGCCGCGCCCTGGCGCAGGGCGGCCAGCGCTCGGCCCGCGCGCGGGCGCTCAGCTGCGGAGGATCGACTCGAGCGCGGGCACGATGCGGGCGTAGCGGAACTGGTATCCGAGCTCTTCCGCCCGCCTGGGGTAGACGCGCTGCCCGGTGGTGACGATCTCGGCCGCGTCGCCCATCCCCAGCTTCACCACGGCCTCGGGCACGCGGAGCCACGACGGCCGGTGGAGCACCGCGCCGATCGCCTGCGCGACCTCGTCGCCGGTCTGCGCGTGCGGCGCGGTCATGTTGAAGGGGCCGCGCACCGCGTCGTTGTCCAGGGCGAGCAGGGTCATCCCCACGACGTCGTCGCGGTGGATCCACGAGATGACCTGCTTGCCGTCACCGACGGGCCCGCCCAGGAAGAACCGGAAGGGGGCGATCATCTTGTCGAGCGCGCCGCCGCCCTCGCCGATCACGACGCCGATGCGCAGCTGCACCGAGCGGACGCCGTGCTGCTCCTCGACGGCGCGGGCCGCCTCTTCCCAGCGGACGACGACGTCGGCAAGGAAGCCCTCGCCGGGCGCCGCGTCCTCGTCGAGCACCTTGTCGCCCGGCTGCGGGCCGTAGTAGCCCACGGCGGACGCGCAGAGGAACGCGCTGGGCTTGCGCTTGGCCTTGCCGATCGCCTCGCCCATGAGGCGGGTCGTGTCGACGCGGCTCCTCAGGATCTCGCGCCGCGCCTCCTCGGTCCACCGCTTGACGATGGTCTCGCCCGCGAGGTGAACGACCGCGTCCACGCCGTCGACCTCCTCGAACCACGGCCCCGGGGCGTCCGAGCTCCACGACACGACGCGCGCCCCGGGCAGCGCCGCCTGCGTCCGCGCCACGTCGCGCGTCAGCACCGTCACCCGATCACCCCGCGCGAGCAGATCCTTCACGAGACCGCGCCCGATAAACCCGCTGCCGCCAGTGACAAGAACCGTCTTCACGCGATCTATCTATCACGGCTCGGACGGAGGCGGGGCTTCCCTTCGAGCGCCGCCCAGGGAGCGCTCGGACGGCCTGCAGCTGTCCAGTCGTGACGCCGAGCGCTGGAGACGGTAAGACCCCGGACGTGATGGATGACCTAGAGACCTTCAAGAAGCTTCCTCTCGGCGGCCTCGATCGCCGCGCGCTCGTGGGCTCGCTGGCCGAGCACGGCGCGCGCGTGGCGACCGAGCAGCTCGCGGCGCACCGCGCCCGTATCAGCCCGGCGGGCGCGCGCATCGCGCCGGACACGGCGGTGCTGATCCTGGGCGGCTCGAACGGCATGACCCGGGCGCTCGCCCTGCAGCTGCTCTTCGGGGAGCGGGCCGCGGTCTTCGCCGTGCACTTCGACAGCGAGAAGATGCAGATCGGCCCGCACCACGTGAAGGCGATCTCGGACGCGGCGGAGGCCGAGGGGCTCACCGCGCGCTTCTGGAACAACGACGCCACGAGGCCGCAGGTGATCGACGAGGTCGTCGCCGCGCTGAAGGAGCGGTATCGGGCGGTGCACCTCGTGAACGGCATCGCGGCCGGCGCGATGAAGCGGTACGCGGAGCACGGGCCGACGAAGGTGAAGGACCTCGACGTCGCGTTCGATCCGGTGCTCCAGATCCCTGATTTCTCGCGCCCGGAGAACATCCGCAAGCTCGGCCTCGTCGAGGTGGACGTCGCGAACGAGGCGGACATCGAGCGGACCAACAAGTTCATGGGCACGTCGTCGCTCTTGTGGGTCGAGCCGCTCGCCGCGGCGGGGCTCATCGCGAAGGGCGAGAGCGTGGTGTCCTTCTGCGACTACGACTACCCGAGCGACGATCCGGTCTACGCGATGGGCCCGCTCGCCGGCGCGAAGATCCTCCAGCGCAAGACGATGGCGGAGATCCGGGAGCGGTTCGGGGCGAAGACGGCGCGCATCTGCTATCCGGCCCTGGCCACGACGGCGCTCGGGGCGATCCCCGGCGGGCTGCTGATGTACGGGCTCAGCACGCAGATCTTGAAGGAGCGCGGGCAGTTCAAGGACGTCATCGATCTCGCGGGCGAGACGATGGAGATCTGGCGTCCGAGCTGGGACGGGAGCGATCTGCGGGTGGACGCGGCCTACCAGGCGTGTCTGCCGGAGTTCAACAAGCGCAAGGAGCAGATCGGTCCGAAGGACGTCCCTGGCGCGTTCCGGCAGCTGTTCGAGTGAGCCCTAGCGCGCGGGGCCTCGGCTCCGCGCGCCGCGCTTCACGGCCGGCCGCGCTGCGCGCGCGGCCGGCGGCCAGTCATCCCTACCCTTCGGCCTGCGCGACCTCGGGCTCCAGCCGGGCGACTTGGACCTTGTCGGACATCCGGATGATCCCCACCCAGGCAAGCACGCGGATGACCTGATACGCGGGGTCGATCTCGAACCATCGCACCGCGAAGTTCGGGCTCATCGCGTACTTGTGGTGGTTGTTCTGGAAGAGCTCGCCGAGCGTCACGAAGTCGAGGACCAGCGTGTTGCGGGAGTCGTCGTCGCTGTTGAAGTTGCGGTAGCCGTAGCGGTGGCCGCACCAGTTCACGATCGCCCCGTGCAGCGGGCCCATGGTCCAGTGGAGCGGGAGGAACAGGAACTGCCACCAGTGCGAGGCGAAGGCCACGTAGAAGAGCACGTAGCCGGTGCCCCACGCGAGCCGGCCGATCCACGCGTTGCCGATGCGGTCGAGCGTGGGCCACTCGGGGTAGCCGCCGAGGAAGCGCGGCTCCACGTCGGCCGTGCGGTCGTAGATCGCGTCGTAGCGGTGCGCGGTGTCCAGCATCATCCGGACAACATTCGAGTAGTACCGCGGCGAGTGAGGATCCTTCGGCGTGTCGCTGTACGCGTGGTGCATGCGGTGCAAGATCGCGTAAACCCAGGGCACGAGGTACGACGAGCCCTGCGTGAGGTACGTGAGGAAGTGGAAAATCCGCTCCCATGGCTTCGACATCGTGAACATCCGATGCGAGGCGTACCGGTGCAGGAAGAAGGTCTGGAAAAAGACCGAGAGCGTAGAGTGGGCGATGAGGACGATCGCGATCTCCATGTTCGCGTCCTAACCCGGTGACGCGCGGCAGGGGGTCAGCTCACGGTCACGATTCCGTAACGGGCGCCGGGTCCGCGCGGCCTCGGGTCGCTTCTATGTCCGCGGGATTCCCCGTGATTCTCTGTGATTGTCCGTGATTGATCGAGTCCGTTCATGGTAACAGCGGTGTCGTGAAGGCCGTGATCATCGGGGCGGGCCGGGGCAGCCGGCTGCGTCACCTGACCGAAGAGCTGCCGAAGACGCTGGTCCCGATCCTTGGGCGCCCGATGCTCGACGGCATCCTCGAGGCGCTCGCCGCGGGCGGCTTCCGGCGGTCGGATATCGTGTTCGTCTGCGGCTACAAGGCCGACGTCATCCGGGCCGCCTACCCGGATCTGACGTACGTCGAGAACCGCGACTGGGAGCAGAACAACATCCTTCTCTCGCTCCTCTGCGCGCGCGAGCACCTCGAGGGCGGCTTCGTCTCGACGTACGCCGACATCGTCTACCGGCCCGAGATCGTGGCGGGGCTGGTCCGCTCTCCGCACGACATCGCGCTCGCCTGCGACACGGACTGGCGGCGCCGCTACGTGGGCCGCTCGCAGCACCCCGAGACCGACGCCGAGAAGCTCCGCGCCGGCGGCGCCGGGGGGGATCGCGTCCTTCAGATCTCGCGCCGCATCCCTCCGGAGTCCGCGACCGGCGAGTTCATCGGGGTGATGAAGCTCTCGGCGCGGGGCGCCGGGCAGTTCCTGGCCGCCTTCGACGCCGCGCGCGACGCCTTCTCGGAGCGGCCGGAGTTCCGCGAGGGCCGCACGTTCCAGCGGGCCTACCTCATCGATCTGCTCCAGCACATGATCGAGTCCGGCGCCGACCTCCACAAGCTCGACACCCACGGCGGCTACATGGAGATCGACACCCTGGAAGACGCGTCGATGGCCGACGCGTGGTGGCGCGGCGCGCCCTGAGGGCTCTGATCTGTTCTAGAACGCGTCGGCGAAGGTCGCCCCTTGGGCGAGGAGGCCGGGGAGACCGCCGGTGTGCAGGAACAGCACCCGCTTGCCCGAGAGCTCGCCTCGCTCGGCCAGGTCCCAGAGCCCGGAGAACGCCTTGCCCGTGTACACGGGGTCGAGGACGAGACCCGACAGCCGCGCCACCTGGAGGATCCGCGCTCGCTGCTCCGGCGTGGACACCCCGTAGGCAGGGCCCTTCGCCGAGTCGTCGATCACGAGGTGGGCGGGCGAGCCGAGGCGCGGCTCGAGCGCGCGCGCGTCGTCCATGATCCCGACCACGATCCGCGCGAACGTCGCCCTGTCCTCGCAGACCGCCATCGAGCGCACCTCGCCGGCGACCTCGTAGCGGGCCGCGCCGAGCGCCGTGCCCGCCGCCGTCCCGCCGGAGCCGCACGCGTGCACGATGACGTCGAACGGCTTGCCCCCCGCGAGGCCGAGATCGAGCTGCTTCCGGATCTCCTCCATCGCGCGCACGTAGCCGAGCGCGCCGAGGCCGTTCGAGCCGCCCTCGGGGATCACGTACGGCCGGCCGCCCGCCGCGCGGATCTCGGCGGCCGCCTCGGCCATCAGGGCGCCGCGGTCTTTGTACGCCTCGGGCGAGATCAGCCGGATCTCCGCGCCGGCGAGCCGGTCGAGCAGCACGTTGCCCTCGAGCGGCGCGGCCGCCGACGGATCGCTCGTGCGCAGGAACAGCACCGAGCGCAGGCCGAGCGAGGCGCTCACCAGCGCGGTCGCGCGCGCGTGGTTCGACTGGAGGCCGCCGCAGGTGATCACGCAGCCTGCGCCCTCCTCCCGCGCGGCGGCGAGCAGGTACTCGAGCTTGCGGATCTTGTTGCCGGCCTCCGCGCCCGCCGTCATGTCGTCGCGCTTCACGTAGAGGTCGACGCCGAGCGCCTCGGCGAGCCGCTGCGGGCGCTGGATCGGTGTCGGAAGGTGGCTCAGCGCGAGTCGTTTGCGCATCGTTTCTCCCTGCTGTCTGCCAGGGGCGCCCGCTGCTGCGCGCGGGCGGGCGGCCCTCGCAACCGCCCTCTAGCACCCTGGGCGGCCCTCGTCTGCTGTGTCCCGCGCGAGCTCGACCGAGGGCCCGGCGCGCCCTGGCCAGCTCAGTGGATCACGCCCAGCTTGAGCGTGAGCAGGTACTGATCGGGGAGCTCGGCGCCCGCGGCGTCGTCGAAGGCGCCGCCCGGGAACAGGACCCCGGCCTCGGTGCCGAACTGGAGGGTGACGAGCCTGCCCATCGCGATGCGCGCGTCGACGCCGAGGTCCAGCTCGACGCCGAGATCGCGGCGGCGGCTGTCGCCGCCGTCGTAGTTGGCCAGGCTGCCGCCCGCCCGCGGGGCGCCGTAAGGATCGACCAGATCCGAGGTCGCCTCGGCGATGACCGCGCCCGCCTTGAGGTCGAGCCAGCGCGCCGGCCGCACGAGGATGCGCGGGTTCACGTAGGCGGCGCCGGGCACGCCTCCCTTGGACGGCAGCGACCTGATGCCTGGCTCGGGGGACGCGGCGAAGAGCTCCCGCTCGGCGATCGTGGCGGCGCGCGCGGTCTTCCAGGCGAGCACCTCGTCGAACAGGAGGAGCCCGACGTTGTGGCTCGGGTCGAAGGTGAAGCGCCGCGAGACGCCGTCCGTCGGGTCGTCGTCGCCCGATGCGTAGCCGGCCTCGATCTCCGTGACGACGCGCCCCCACCGCCCGCCTGGCCGCCCCCCGCGGCCCGCGACGTGCACCGCGCCGAGCGTCGCCGCGCCGCCGACCGAGCGCACCGCCACGGGCGAGCGCCCGAACCCGTGGCCGGAAGGCGGCGGGGGCCCGCTCGGGGCGAACGACGCCGACCCGAGGATCACCGCGGCCTCGAGCTCGCCGTAGATGTGGGCGCCGCCCCCCGGCACGGGCGCGTTGAATTTGCCTGCCACGTCGAGGATGCCGGCCGTGAGCACCTCGTTGAACCGGGCCGAGCTCGTCTTCGCGCGGCGCTCGCGCGCCTGCCGCCGCATGGCGCCGTAGATCCCGATCTCGCCGTACCGCTCTCGCCAGAGCGCGGACACGACCGCCTGGACGGCGCGATCGCCCTCGCCTTCGTCCTGCCCCTCGACGTCGTTTCCGAGCAGGTCGGCCGCGTTGTCCTCGAACACGAGGTCGGCCGCGACGGTCACGTGGAGCGGCCCGCCCTTCCCCATCGGCGTGGCCGCGAAGAGGACGCGTTCCATGAGCGATCCGCGCTCGTGGTCGCCGAAGACGCTCGCGCGCTCGCCGTCGTTGACGACGAGCCCCATCCCCCAGTGCGCGCTCTGCTGGCCCACCCGGACGACGCCGAGCGCCCACGGCAGCTCCAGGTAGAGGGTGCGCGGGTGCACCTCGTACCACGCGAGGGCGGCGCGCGCGTCGCGCACCTGCTCGACGTCACGCGTGGTGTCCCCGGCGATGAGCCCCCGGACGACGTCGATCTGCGCCACGATCGAGGCCTTGTCCTTGAAGTGGAAGCGCGGCGAGAGGCGCAGCCAGTGGGCGATGTACTGGCTCTGCCCGAGCGTCGCCGCGCCCGGCGCCGACAGGGGCGGCGCCCGGAGCGGCAGATCGCTCATGGCGCGGTAGCGGAGCTGGTACTCGCCCTGCAGCGAGAACGTCGACCGGGTGGGATCCGGCGGGGGCGGCGGCTTGCGGCCGGAGTCGAGCACGAGCCGCTCCTCGAAGTCGTCGATGGCCGGAGCGGCCGGCGGCGAGCCTTGCCCGGAGCTCGCTCCTTCGACGGGCTGAGCGGCGCTCGGCGAGGCGAGCGCGACAGCAAACGCAAGGGGGGCGAGGGTGACAAAGGCGAAGCGCATCGGAAGCAAGCAGCCGCTCACCAGCGCCCGGCCGGGAACGCGCGCCCGAAGGATAGGCGGATCGATCCCCGCGGGGCACTGGATTCTTCCGCCAACGGCGCGCAGCTGGCTTTTCGCGGGGCATCCGCCGCTCTAGCGTGCGCCTTCGTGACCCTTTCCACGCCGAGCGCCGCCGCTGGTTCTCCTTCTTCGCCGCCTTCGTCACCTCCGTCAGATCCGTCACGTCCGTTGCTCCTCGGCCGATCGCTCTCGCTCGCGGATCTCGAGGAGGTCGCGCGGCGCGGTCGTCCGGTGGCGATCTGCGCCGAGGCGCGCGAGCGGGCGGCGGCCTCGCGCCGGGCGATCGACGCGATCGCGGCGGCGGGCGACGCTGCCCCGGCGGTGTACGGGATCAACACCGGCTTCGGCGCGCTCGCGGAGACGCGCATCGCGGATCACGACATCCGGGCGCTCCAGCGCAACCTCGTGCGGAGCCACGCCTGCGGGGTCGGGCCGGAGCTCGGCGAGGCCGAGGTGCGCGCCATGATCGTCCTGCGCGCGCAGGTGATCGCGCTGGGGCACTCGGGGGTGCGCACGGAGGTGCTCGATCTGCTCGCCGCCCTGCTCGAGCGCCGCGTGAGCCCGCGCATCCCAGCGCAGGGGTCGGTCGGCGCGTCGGGCGATCTGGCGCCGCTCGCGCACCTCGCGCTGACGCTCATCGGCGAGGGGGAGGCGCGCTTCGAGGGGCAGCTCATGCCGAGCGCGGTGGCGCTCGCGAAGGCCGGCCTCGCGCCGATCGAGCTCGCGGCGAAGGAGGGGCTCGCGCTGATCAACGGGACCCAGTACATGACCGCGCTCGGCGCGCTGGCGCTGCGGGACGCGGCCGCGCTGTGCACGGTCGCGGACATCGCCGGCGCGGTGAGCCTCGAGGCGCTGATGGGCTCGAAGCGCCCGTTCGACGAGCGGCTGATGCGCGTCCGCCCGCACCCGGGTCAGGCCGGCACGGCCGGCAACCTGCGCGCGCTGCTCGGGGGCAGCGAGATCATGCAGAGCCACGCGGACTGCCCCAGGGTGCAGGACGCCTACTCGCTCCGCTGCATGCCCCAGGTCCACGGCGCGACGCGCGACGCGGTCGCCTGGGCCGCCGAGGTGCTGACCCGCGAGGTCAACAGCGTCACGGACAACCCCACGGTGTTCCTCGGGGAGGGGCCGGATGGCGGCGCCGAGCTGATCTCGGGCGGCAACTTCCACGGGCAGCCGGTCGCGCTCGCCCTGGATCTCGCCGCGATGGCGGCGGCGGAGCTCGCGAACATCAGCGAGCGGCGGGTCGAGCAGCTGGTCAACCCCGCGCTCTCGACCGGGCTCACGCCGTTCCTGGCGCCGCACAGCGGGCTGCACTCGGGGTTCATGATCGCCCAGGTGGCGAGCGCCTCGCTGGTGAGCGAGAACAAGGTGCTCTGCCACCCGGCGAGCGTCGACTCGATCCCCTCGAGCGCCGGCCGCGAGGACCACGTGAGCATGGGCAGCATCAGCGCCCGAAAGCTCGCGCAGGTGATCGAGAACGTCCGGAGCTCGCTGGCGATCGAGCTCATCACGGCGGCCCAGGGCGTGGACCAGCGGCTCCCGCTCCGCCCCAGCGCGGGCGTCGCCGCCGCCCACGCCGCCATCCGCCGCGTGGTGCCCGGGCTCACCGAGGACCGCCCCCTCTACCGCGACATCGCGGCGGCCGCGGAGCTCATCCAGAGCGGTGCGCTCATCGCCGCGGTGGAGGAGGCGGTGGGGCCGCTCAACTGATTATTTCTGTTACTAAAGTTACATCTGATACGATTTAGAGGAAATCTTACGCGAGATAAGGGAATGCGATCGGTCCATTGCGGGGCGAGTTGCTGTACATTGGCTCAGTGCCGATTCCGGTCAGCGTCCCGCCGTTTCCCTTCGATGCCGTGCGGGATCTGCTCGGGGTGGTGCGGACGATCTACGCGGCGGCGAAGGAGGGGGGGTCGTCGCGGGAGGAGCTCGCTCGCATCGCGCAGGTGGGCAAGGAGCTGAGCCGGGCGCTGGATCTGGCCGGGTCGCCCCAGCAGGGGGCGTCGGGTCTGTCGGCGGCGTGGAAGGTGGCGGACAGGGCGATGCTCCAGGTGAACGACCTGGTGGATCCGCTCACACCGGCAGCGCCGCTCCTGATGGCGGCCCGGAGCCGGGTCACGGGGAGCCGGCTGACGCTGAGGAGCAAGCCGCAGGGGCGGTAGGCGGCTGGGGAGGCGGTGGCCGCGGGGCAGTGGCCACGGGGTGGGGGGCCGACGGGAGGCCGCTGGAGGGTGATAGGCCGCTGGGGGGCGGCTTTCCTGGAGGATCAACCCTCGGAGCGCGATTCTCGGATCGGTGCGGAGAACTGCCGTCTTGCCAGGAGCGGGAGAGGGCAGGAGCGGGAGAGGGACAGTGTCGGCCAGCGTCCTTCCGTGGCCTACTGTGGGGCTGGAATCGTCAGCTGCGACCGAAGAACCTGCGGCCACGCGACCGCTCGGCGTCGCGCCGGATGCCCTGCATCACCACGCGAATGAGCTCGCGGTTGTAAGCGCGCTTGTCGTGGCGCTTGTGCTCGGGCAGCTTGACGCCCAGAGCGTGTGCGAGACGTTCTACGTTCTCTACCTTCGCCTCACGCAGACAGTCGATGTCCAGATCCATGGAGTGGCGCTCCCATTACTCGAATCCACTCGGCTTGTCGAGCCCAGAGGACACGAGCGTGGCCGCGCGCCGTTTCCCATCGGGTTGAGGCCGGACCATCGCAGGCTCCCATCAGACCGTGACGGGCATGCGGCGTCCCGGGCACATCGGCGCCACAAGGCGCGGCGCGCGCCCTGCGCGACCTGGTCCCGTTCGAGGCAGCCAGCAGCTCAGGTGAGCCGCCGCCGGGCGCGAGGTCGACCCGACGCTCCCGCCCGGTTCCCCACACCACGAAGCGCGCTGCGCAACGTCGGGCAACTTCGGAGGGTGTGAGGTGCCGGGGTGCCGGTGCGGGTTGAAGCTCAATCGAGCAGGCGGCTCCTGGTCGATGGGGGTACCGCGGCTCCAGATCGCGTCATCGCCCGCCAGCTCGGCGCGCCGCACTTACGAGGTAGCCCCGCCCGGACTCGAACCGGGACGCCCGCGAGGGCCGCGGATTTTAAATCCACCGCGTCTGCCATTTCGCCACGGGGCCAAGATGTTGATATTACGTCTATTTTTCGTCTAGTCGTCCCACCCCCACCCTTCCCCGTGCCGTTTCCCGTGCCTTTTTCCCCGAGCTCGGGGATCGCCTCGGCGAGGGAAGCTAGCTCGCCGAGGCCCAGCTCTGCAAACGTCCTGGCCGCCCGGCGATACCTCTGGATCATGACGGAGCTCCGGTGCCCGGTTCGGTCGGCGACCCAGGTCTCGCTCCGGCCATTCGCGAGGGCGACAGTGATGAAGGTTGAGCGCGTGTCATGGGCGCGCACCTGCTGACGCTCGTCGGAGTCCTCGAAGAGCTCCGGGCGATCGATGCCAGCAAGCTGGAGGTGCGCGCGAAACCGCTCGGCCGCGTGCTCGACGCTGAAGCGTTCGCCGTCCTCGTTGACGAATAGCGGCGCGGAGGGAGCGGGGTTGCCGCGCAGCGCGAGCCATGCGTGTAGCGCTGGAGCGACGCCGGGCGACAGCGCCCACGCGCGCGGGTCGTTCGTTTTGTTCTTCTCGAGGCGCAGCGCGCCGCGGTCAAGGTCGACGTCCTGCACCTGCAGGCGCGCCGCCTCGCTGATGCGTGGTCCCTCTCGGTTCAAGAACCCCCACAGGACGCGCCAGCAGAGCGGGATCTCGGTACAGGCCATCAGGCGCGCGTCCTCGTCGGGATAGAGGCACGCCTTCGCCTTCGCGGGTCCGAGCTTCGGGAGGAAGCCGCGGGGGAGCGGGTTCGTCGCGAGGAGACGGCAGGGGAAGACGGCCATCGCCATGAGCCGGTGCAAGAGCTGCGCGATGTGACGGCGAGACGCGGGCGACATCGCCGGGAGTGCGCGCATGACGCGCTCGGCGTCGTCGAGCGTGAAGGCAGCGACGGGGATGCGGCCGGCAATCGGGTAGATGTGCCGGTCGAAGCGATAGACATCTTGCTCCACACTGCGCTTTGCCTTCACGTGGTCAGGGTACATGCGCGCGAGCTCGCCGGAGGTCCAGAGCTCACCGAACTGCTGGACGGTGACCTGCTTCGGCACCGAGTCGCCGCCGGGGACCACCTTCGCTTGTGCGCCGCCCTTGCAGACAACCTCGACCGCCTCGACCACGTCCCGGAGTGCCCTGCCCTCGCGTACCGCCGCACGCTCCAGCAGCGCGACGATCGCATCGCGGGTGACGTTGCGCGAGGCGCGCAGCCGTCCGGCCAGGTCGGCGACGAGCTCCTTGCGCTGCTCGGCTTGCTCCTCGGTCAGCTTGGGATCGAGCGGGAAGCTCTCGCGATCCTTGTCGCCGACGAGGACGCGAACGTAGAGTCTTCCCCAGGCGTTGCGGAACAGCGTGCCGGTAGGCGAGCGGGGCATGGCGCCCCCTCTTCTACCGCGTTTTGCGGTCGCGCTCACGCCTGCGGCGGCCCGCCGGCGTGGAGGCCAGCACGAACCCGACCTCTTGAAGCACCGCCGCTCCGACCTCTGCCGACGCGCCCAGAACGAAGCGGGCCTCGGCGGGCGATGACCCCCTCGCCGAGCGTCCTCCCGTGCCCACGCGGGCCGCGGGCCGGCGCCGCCCCGCGTCCAGCACCGTCGACCCCAGCGGGAGCCGCAACGGACCACGCCCATGGCGATGGGCGGGCGGTTACGCTTGCTCCGTGGCGCCGACCGCTCCGCACGGCCGTCCGCCGCGCGCTCGCAGAGCCCGACGACGACGGCATCCCCTTCTGAAACACGAGCTACCTGCTCGACGCTGCACGCCTCCATCTCCTCCGTGTGCGGGGGGTCCCTCAATTCTGGCGGTTATGCTCGCCTGTAGTCGCCACCCCCGAAGACCGCGAAGACTTCCCTCATCCGGATCATGGTGAATTTGAGCCAGGGAGCACCTTCGAGCGAGTGGACCAATTACCTGTGGTCACCCACGGACTTACTGACGCTCACCAGACGCCTTACGCTGCGCTTGAATCTGCAGCAACTCCGCGGTTCGCTGCCGCAGTCGATGATGAAGACCAAACATGCGCATGTGCTCATAAACAAGACGCCGAAGAACCCCGAACGGAACAGGCTTTTTGTGCGTCCTCTTCGCGAGAGACCTAATCTCATCTTCCGGAAAACCCGCAAAGTGCTCAAGCTTAATGGCAACATCTACAAGAGCCACACTAACAAGATCGTTCTCCTTCAACACTTCCGCATAAGTCTGCGCAAGCGTATCGCGCCCGACCGCACTCGCAATTCGCTTGACGTACGAAAGCGCCATTGAGTCAATAAGTCCCCAAATAAGCCGAACCGCCTTCTCGTCGTTAACATAAACCGTAGCAGCCTGCCTCTTGAGCGCATCAGAACTCTGCCTCTTCAGCATGCTAGCACTCTGCCTTTTAATGGCGCCACGAAAGATCGCGAGCAGATGCTGGCGATTATCGGCAAAGTTGTCCATGGACGAGCCTAGCGCTCGAAGCCCCAACAGGTAGCACTCCCTGGCAATCTCCACTTTTCTCTCGGCCCTAAGAGAGCCGGCATAATTCCGAAGTATCTGACCAAGAATCTGAAGCGTTTTAAACGCCACATTGACTCCAAGCGTCGACGCCACTTGCCCCTGCTGCGCGATCTCTTGATCGTAGTCATCAACATCATGCCCGACCAAAGCCTGCCCCCCTCCGCCCTCACCCTCACGGTCATCGACATCCATCTCCGCTAGCGCCTTCGAGCGGCTGTCGACAATGGACTCCGAGGAAAGAACAAGCGCATCCGGCTCCGTCAATGTGAAGTCCATAAGAAACGAAAGCTGCCGATCCATATCGCACACTCGAGCATCGACATAAAGCAACCTTGCCTTGTTTAACATCGAGTCGACGACATAATCATCTTTACACACATAAGAAAGTAGCATCATAATGTTCGCACTCTCTTCAAGATGCAATGTCGCAACAGCCGCATCTATGGCAACCCTGCGCTCAACCGGACCGCAGTCGCCAAGATATCGCGCAACGAAATAGTAATAGATATAATGATGCGCAAAATGGTAATAACCCCGACTTCGATGAAGTCGAATAATCCCACTCTCAGCAAGCTGATCTCGCGTCTTTTCATAAGACAGGGACAGCGCATATTCTCGATTGTAGCGATCGTGATGCGCGCGAAGTTCGTCCTCAACAAGATACGTCTTTTTATTTGCGTACATATGGTACGCAAGCTCGGACAGATACCTATATTTCGTGTCAACATCTTCGCTGCTCCCTGTTCCACGGAGTCGCGCAGTTATCAAAGCCTCATAATAATAACCATAGGTTCCGTTTCCGAGCTCCGCCGGGCTATTCGCCTCGATCTGTTGTAGAATTGTAAGCACGAAGAGTGGGCGTACTGGAACCAGGTGCTTGCCTAGGACTGTGTCTATCGTTCTTCGCGCACGCGCAATCTCGCGAATCTCTTCGATAGGATCGACATCGAGCAACTCCTGACCCAGCGAGCGCCACTTTCGAATCAGCTGCTCACGGAGCCGAAGGCCAAATTCCAAAATCTCGTATGACTTGTACGAGAGCAATTCGCCAGTGCTCCTCTCATCACGGACCGTCGCTTCTTCGACATGGAGGATGTCATCGCCAAGAACAACAATCACATCGAACAGGTCCGACAGCGAACGCAGAAGTGCATCCTTCCCATGGAGAGGAAGCCGCAGGCGATGCAAATCGTCAAAAACTAGCAGGCGACGCTCGCGCGGGAGTTGCCTGAACTTCTCAACCTCTGAGGGTCTCGATGAGTAATGGTTAGCGTAAATCGCCTCGATTTGACGACGTGAGCCATCGACGTCTGCCACCGACAGTGTGCCGTGTGTGGCATAAATCGCAATGTAACCCCGACGCAGCGCCTCAAGACAGATCGCCTTTGCGAACGATGTACGTCCAGAGAAATCTCCAGCGTGGATCAATACCTTTTTTATTTCGAAGATGTCTCGGAGCAGCTGCTTTCCTCCAACAACATCCTCAGTGGAACGCCCGACGGAACTTGCCGTCACACTCAAACGGAAGTCTGGATCCACATACAGATCAGGGAGTGAAAGCCGCTCCTTCCTTGGATGTGTCAGCGGGAGCGCTATATCGTCAAGAAACAGCGCAAAATGCTGGTTCGGAGGAAATTCGTTTCTGGATATTTCATTATTTCTATGTAGTGGAATCCAAATAGGATCTAGACGCCGAGCATACGCCCCATCCCGCCATGTAAACAGGTAGGCACAATGCTGCATTCGTTCGAAATCTATGATTATGACGTTAAAGTCACTGTCCCGGGACTTGCCATGGGGCTGTAGGGCACCGCCCTCGTAGTATTCGTTAGTAAAGCCACCGTGGTTCCTGCGGCCATAGGCGTCGCCCTCGTGCTCATGACCGGTTAGGATGATGTCCGCCGTCCTCTCAATATGGCGACGAAGCATGCGAGCGCAGTCGGCACTTAACCAGTTGTAAGGGTGATGAAAGACCGCTACCGCCAGATCGCAACGCTCGCAATGCTCTGAGTCGATAGTAGGGTAGCATAGCTGCCCTTGCTGCTCGCTCAAGGTTGAGACCCAGGACGTGTTGTATCCAGTTATAACAATCTTGTGACCATCCACGTCAACGCGTTTTGTATAACACAGCTTTTCTTCTTCACTTTTAATCTCTGGAATTGCATTAATATCTTTCGCAAATTCAAAGAACGGCTCCTGTGGCTCGACGCACTGTCTTAGAATGCCGAGCGTCGGATGCTGGTGCGGGTTCTTTCGCACTCGATCGATCGCTGCATGACGCAGCTCGTCCGTTCGCTGAAAGTCGCAATCGTGATTGCCTGGAACCACAAAGAACTCAATGCGCAAGCTCTTGCTACCTTGCGAAATTGAATCAGCAATCTCAGTCAAGAACTTTTTTGCAACCTTATACTGCTCTACTGTTCCTGACCACGCGATGTCGCCAGAAACAACAATTAGCAAAAGACGAAGACCTGATACTAGAAACGGATTTATCGTGGCAGCAACTGCTCGGGCGCGGTCAGCAACACGATTGCTGGAGTTTGTGAAGTGAATATCGCTGATGTGCAGTATGGCCATTCGCATTATTGTGCCACCATCATTCAATTGTTGTTTTGGCAAGTGGAGACTTCTAAGTCGCGACAACGAGGACCGTCAGAAGCAGACAGCGATGCGCGGGATGAGCACATCAACATTGCCGTAAAGTGGACACATCGCAGGCAGCCACCGCACGACAGTGTGTGATGACATGCTCCAATGATGACGTAACGAACTAAGTTGACATCTGCCCCGTAATTCACTCACCCTCCCGAAGCGTGAACGCTGGTCCGGTCAAGATGCGCCGCCGTGCCAACTCCCCAGGCTCGCACGGCCTCACCGCGTGCTCATGTGGCAAGTCAGAGTCGACGAACGCAGCGAGGTGACAGTACACCGTCAAGATGCCGGCCGTGGTTGCGGTGCACCTGGCGACACGCGGCAACGCGATCCACGTGTAGCTCGCGAAGGTGGCGCTCGACGCTGGCATGTTGGGCGATGCTAGCGCCAAGATCACCAGGTCGTCACGTTCGGCGTCGCCATGGTCGCGACGCAGCCCGTCGCCAGGCGCGGCCCGCCGCTCTGAACTCCGAGGTCGCGCCAGCTCGGCCGCCGGGAAGCGCTCCGTGGCACCGACTAACGACGCGCCGGCCTCGATAACCTGGAGAGTCGACTGAACTCCTACGGCGACCGCCTTGCTCAAGTGCATCCACAGGGATCCCCACGCGACCAGGGTACGTAGGCCGGCCGTGGGCCATCTGCTGACCCGCGATGCATGCGCGCGGGCAGGACGTGTCGGCACACGGTCCCGCACCGGACCCCTGACATGAGCGGCCGCCTGCGGGCATCGAGCCCTGCTACGCTGCCGGCGTGCCCAGGCGCACGACCGCCCAGATCGCCTCCGTGAACGTCGCTGCGCTTGCCAGCGCCGCACGACGCGACGAGGTCGACACCGATGTCGAGCTCGACATCGCCGGCACGTGCCTCGTGCTGGCCGGGACGATCGCCCTGCAGCTCGAGGCGACCTGCGTGGCCTCGGGCGGCCTCCGGCTCTCGGCGCGCTGCCCCGGGTGCTCCGCGCGGGCGGCCGTGCTCTACCTCGATACGCCGGGCCCGCGCTGCCGCCACTGCGCTGGGCTCGTCTACCTTTCGACACGGCAACGTCCCGAGGAGCGTGTCCTCGAGCAGGCGCTCGCGCGCCGGACGAGGGCACGGGCCGCGCTCGGCGCTGGACCGGGCCCGCGGGAGCCTATCCCGCAACGACCGCGGAGCGTGCGCTTCTCGACATGGGTGCGCCGTCTCGACGAGTTCCACGAAGCCGACGCCGCGGTGCAAGCCGCGCTCGCCGCGCTCGTCCACCGGCTCGTCACCCATTCCGGAGCACTCGGGGAGAAGGCCGGCCTCCCCGCGTCGCCGATTGCACCCACACCTGAGGCGCCCTCGAGAGAGGGCCGGCAATCTTACGGAACCACGCCATGAGAAGCGTCCGGAGACCTCGAGCGTGGGAGGTGGTCCACCTCCGCCTGAACCGCACGCGCAGCTGGCGCGCAAGCTGGCGAGCCACAGGCGGCCCTGCATGGAGCGCCCAGCACCGGGAGCCAGGAGACCGGCGCTGTCGTGGCTGCCCCCTGTCAGCCACACGCGCCCGCGCGAGGGCGTTGGCCGCACCAAGCGGACCCGCTCTATTTCGGCGGCAGCCTGCCATACCTCGCGCCTCCGGAAGGTGCGCTCGCTCGGCCGGCCCGCGGCTGCCGGACCGGTTCAAGGCCGACGGCGGCCAGCACCGCAGCAACCCCCGTCCGCTCGTCCTCCGCCGCGGCTCGGCGCGGTGCCGGGTCACCGGCCAGCGCCTGGAGGTAGGTGACGAACGCCGCGCGCTGGACGAGGCGCAGCTTGCCGAGCTTCATGACTGGCAGGGGGAAGCCCGGCGCGCGGATCGTGTCGAGGAAGACGCGTGCCGGGATCCCGGTGACCGACTCGACGTTCTTCTGCGAGAGCGTCTCCGGCGGCGGCGCCGTGATGGTGAGCCCGTCCAGCGGGATCGCGAGCGTCGCGGTGGCTGTGGCCGTGGGGGTGCTCACCCTGGGGCTCCGCGATCCCCCGACGGGCGCCTTCGGGATCGTCCTCTCGATCGCGCGCATGCCGTTGTCAGCCTGACGATGAACAAGTTGTGCCGATACACGCGCGAGAGCCGCGGATGCCATCCCGTACCTCCGTCCGTTTTGGGTTCGGGAGCAACCGTGACCGACGCTTCCGGAAGGTGCCCGAAACGGTAGTTCTGCGCGCACGGTAGTTCGGTGCGAACTACCGTGTACGCGCCCGAAGAAAAACATTAAGCCGTGTCGCGGGGTTAGGTGTTCTGGGAAGCGCCGGTGAGGGGCCGAAAAACGGGGATTTCGAAGGGCGCGATTTGGTAGTTCTGAGCGCCCCCGCCCCGCCGCTCCTGGAAGCGACGCGACGGTGCGCCACGGTAGGCGCGTCCCGTAAAACACGACCAGCGCCCGCCTGCATCGAGCCACGCCACGAGCAGCCGGTGCTCGTCGTGATGCGTCCGTGGCTCCCACGTAGGACACCTGACCACCTCAATACGGAAGACCATCAAACGGCCTCCAGATCTCTGGCGCACTGGACCCTCGCCGCGCGCAGCACCTTACCGACGCGTGCTTCCGGTGACGTCGAGCGAAAGGCGGGCGCTTGGCCCCTTCCGCCGTTCGCTCACCCGCTCCTCGGGAGCACGACTGCCGAGGCGCTGCTCCATGGTTGCGTCTGCCGTCTGAGCGGCGCGCTGCACGGTCGCGGGCGCGCCTCTCAGGGCGCGCCGGCACCGCAGATCCCGGCAATTTGCCGAGCTCGTGGGGCGGGCTCTATCCTTGTTGCAGAGATCATGCCGAACCTCTCCCTCTCGTTCGCCTCGAAGGAAGCGTCGCTCTCCGTGCGCCGCTTTTCGGTCCAGGAGCGGATGTCATCGCTCTTCGAGGTCTCCGTTCTGGCTGCCTCCGAGCGTGACGATCTCGATCTTGACGGCCTCGTCGGCAAGGCCGCCGCTTTCAAGGTCGAGTCGGGTACAACGCACCCCCTCTCGCCAGCGCGGGTCTGGGCCGGCCTGTGCGCCGACATGGAGCAGGTGAAGGCCGAGCGGACGGGGCTGTCCACCTACCGGCTGCGCATCGTGCCCTGGCTGTTTCGGACGACGTTGCGGAGCAACAGCCGCATCTTTCAGCATCTCACGATCCCGGAGATCGTGCTCCGTATCCTGGGCGAGTGGGAGATCCAGCCGGAGGTCCTGCTCGGTGCGAAATACCCGGTGTACGAGTACCGCGTCCAGTACGGCGAGACCGACTTCGCCTTCCTGAGCCGCTTGCTCGAAGAGGCGGGCATCTCATACTACTTCGCGCGCGACGAGGACAGTGCAGGCGAAGGAACCGGGCTCAGCCGGCTCATCCTGAGCGATGCGCCTCAGAACAACGGAGCCCGCCGAGGGCCTCCGATCCCTTACGCTGACAACCCGAACGAGGCCGCCGGGCGCGAGTTCGTGACCGAGGTGGTCGTACGCCACGAGGTTCGGCCCGCTCGTGTCACCCTCCGCGACGTCGACTTCCGGACCCGGCCTGATGTGCGGCTCGTCGCCGACGCCGAGATGGGCGCCAGCGACGAGCTACGCTACGAGCGGTTTCCTGTCCATCCGGCGGCGTTCGTCGTCGAGGGGGGCAAGGGCGGCGAAACGCCGGTCGCTGACGACCGGGGCATCGCACGGGTCGATCTCGCGGAGGCGAAGGCGCTGGCAGCGCGGAGCCTGGAGCGCGAGCGGAGCGGCCGACGGTCCCTCCGGTTCCGCACGAACGTGCTCGATCTCGCTCCCGGAACCGTCTTCTCGATAACGCATCATCCGCGCGAAGATCTCGCGCGCGACCGGGGGTTACTCGTCGTTGCCTCGACCTTCGAGGGCGATCACGACGGCGAATGGACCACGCGAGGCGACGCTGTGTTCACGAGCGAGCCCTACCGGCCCGCGCTGCAGACGGCGAAGCCGTGCGTCGCCGGCGTGCAGAGCGCGATCGTGGTCGGTCCTCCGGGCGAAGAGATCCATACCGACGAGTTCGGTCGTGTGCGTGTGCAGTTCCCCTGGGACCGCGAGGGTCGCTCCGACGACACGAGCTCGTGCTGGATACGCGTGAGCCAAGGATGGGCTGGCGGCGGGTATGGGATGATGGTGATCCCCCGCATTGGCCAGGAGGTACTGGTCGAGTTCTGCCACGGCGATCCCGATCGGCCGGTGATCGTAGGCCGCCTCCATAACAGCACGATACGCGTACCGTATTCGTTGCCCGCCGAGAGAACCAAGAGCGGCTGGAAGAGCGCCTCATCCCCCGGTCCCGACGGGTACAACGAGCTCTCGTTCGATGACGCCAAGGGGCGCGAGGTCCTCCACCTCCACGCGCAGCGCGATTACACCGAGGTGATCCGGCGCGATCAGCGCTCGACCGTGCTTGGGAACCGCTCGGCCAGCGTGACTGACGGCGACGTGGTGACCGTCGGGGGCAGCCAGAGCACGAGCATCGGGAAGAGCCACAGCCAGACGATCGGCGAACACCAGACGAGCTCCGTTGGCAAAGGCCGCACCTCGATCGTCGGGACATCGGATGCGATCGATGCCGGCGAGAGCCAGAGCGTCACGGTCGGCGGCGGTGTCGGGTACACCATTACCAAGGATCAAACCGTCCACATCACGAACGGCGTCGCGTCGATCCGGATCACGCCTTCCGGCATCTTCATCGATGCGCAGGGTGACCTCGAGATCTCGGCAGGTGGCGTGCTCAAGCTCTCCGGCAAGGAGGTGCAGATCGACGGCACGCCGAACGTGTTCATCAACAGCACGGGGGCGAAGGCGCCTTCGGTGGCCACAATCGGCGAGGCCAGGGCGCCGGGACGTCCCGGCAGCAGCGCACCAGCCGGCAAGGGCGAAGGCAACAGCGGGGCGCAGGGGCCGCGAGGATGAGCGCACCTTGCCGCGCCTCGCCCGGCACGGTGCAGCGGCGCGGCGGCTGCGCAGGTGTAAGCGCTGCACGAGGCGCCGTCGGCCCCAACCTCGATCAGCTGGTGCAGGATGGGGGCGATGGAACCGGCCCGGTCAGCCCGTCGCGTGCTGCTCTTCCGCGGGAAGCGGAGGAGGCACGGTGATCGGCCCGAGGGGGACCTTCATCTCGTCGGCGACGAGCCGGGCGCGGGTGCGCGCCCAGTACCTGGGGGCGAGCTCGAGGTAGCGCTCTCGCGGCCAGTAGGGCATCGCACGGATGACGTCGGCCAGGTAGGTCTCGGGGTCGAGACCGTGGAGCTTGCAGCTCGCCACGAGCGAGAAGAGGTTGGCCGCGGCCGAGGCGTGGTCGTCGCTGCCGAAGAAGAGCCAGGACTTTCTCGCGACAGCAATGGATCGCAGAGCTCGCTCGCTGGCATTGTTCTCCAGGCGCAACCGGCCATCATCGAGGAAGCGCCGCAAGGGCTGCTCTTGGTTGAGCGCGTAGCCGAGCGCAGTGGAGACCAGGCCGCGCTCGCGGGGACGAGCGTGCTCGGCCCTCGCCCAGGCAAAGAATGCATCGACCAGGGGGCGGACGACGGCGTCACGGCGCACCTTGCGCTGCGCGGGCGCCAGATCCGCAAGCCTGCGATCGGCGGCGAAGAGGGCGTTGATGCGGCGCAGCCCCTCGACGCCGAGCTCGTGTTTGCAGACCGCCGCCTCCCAGAAGTTGGTGCGGCAATGCGACCAGCAGCCGACCTCGGTCGGCGGCGCTGCACGCTGCTCGTTGGCAGAAGCGCCCCTCGGGGGCGTGCCGCCGAAGAGGGCGTCGTAGATGGCGTGAGCGTCGGCCTGGATGTAACCCGAGAAGCCGCGGAACATCTCGCAGACCGCAGCGCTGGTATGCTTGGGCTGGTACTCGAAGAAGACGTGATCCTTGTCCGCGAGGACGACGAAGAAGTGTCCTTTGCGGCACGGTCCGGGCTTCTTGTCCTTGCGCTCCTGGATGGGCCCAGGCTGGATGGAGACCCCGGTGGCGTCGGTGGAGAGGCAGAAGGCGGTCTCGAATGCCTCTTTCCGCGCGGCCTCGACGATGGCGCCCAGGGTCGCGCCCGCGTCTTCGGCATAACGGCACATCGTGCCGCGATCGAGCGACGCCCCCTGCAGCTCCAGCTGCTGCTCCAGTCGATAGAACGGGACACCGAGCAGGTACTTGCTGGTGAGGATGTGCGCAATGATCGACGGTGCGAGGAACGACCGCCGGAACAGCTCCTTCGGCAGCGGCGTCGTGATAAAGACCGTGCATGTCTCGCCCGTCGGCGCCGGCGGCGGCGTGTCCAGCGCTGTGGAGCAAGCCCCCGGCTCGCCGGCCGCTGCCGTGCTCTCCGGGCTGATGCTTGCAGCCGGCGTCGGCGTCGGGACTTCGGTCGCGACGACCTTGAGCGGTGCAGCTTCCCCCTCGCCGGAGCTGCTCGCATCCGTGACGGACCTCTCGGCCTTGTACACGACGCGCGCGAGCACGATGCGGCGCATTCCACCGCGCTCGTAGCCGAGTCGCGAGGTCTCCTCGACCCCGATGCGCGTCGCCGTCGCATCGAGCTCGGGACAGGAGAGCTCGATGCGGACGACGGGCAGATCGGACTCGGACAGGTCGCGACGGCCCTTGCCACCAGGCCGTCGTTTCGGCCCCTTGGGGTCGTCGTGCTGCCGCTCGTCGCCACGGTTGCGCTCGGCGGCTTCCAGGGCCTTCTCGAGGCGCTGGACCTCGAGGAACATCGAGTCGAACGCGAGCTGCTCGGCGCTCACCTCGGCGCGCTCCGCCTTCGCTACGAACAGTCGACGTCGCAGGAGCTGGAGCTGCTCGAGCGCACGGGTGTAGGCGCGTCGAAGCTGCGCGAGCGCATCGCGCGCTCCCAACAGCTCGCTCTTTGCCGCGGCGAGCTCCGCTTCGAGCTGCGCGATGCGCTGCTGCTCGGGCGTCAGCGTCGGCGTGTCGGCGGCCTCGTGCACGAGGCCGCTCTATGCAAGCCGGGCGTCCTTGTCGAGCGAATTCGTGCGGCTCAGTGAACGCGGCGCTGCGCGCGTCTTCGAGGCGGGGACGTGGGCGCGATCTCGATGCCGTCGAGCAGTGTCTCGAGCGTGGCATCGTCCACCTCGACGTGCGTCGCGCCCTCGGCCGGCGGGTCGGGAAGCGCGAATGTCCCGCGATCGAGGCGTTTTGAAAACACGCAGAGTCCGCTGCCGTCGAAGAAGAGAATCTTGATGGTGGTGCGCCGCTTGCCAACGAACGCGAACAGCGCGCCGCAGCGCGCCTCGTACCCCACGCGCTCACGAATGAGACCCGAAAGCCGCTCGAAGCCGTAGCGCATGTCCACCGGCTCCAGCGCGATGAACACCTGCATGCCCGCCGGAATCATCGCGCCGCTCCGCCGAGGGCGCGGACCACCTCCGCCAGCAGCGTGGGGTCGAATCCCGCGGCGACGCGCACCCGCGCGCCGCCGACCTCGACGACGAGCTCCGGAGCGCTGCTCGTCACGGCGGGCGCCTTCGGCACAAGGCGCAGAAAGCGCGGGGGCTCGGTCCGCGACAGCCGGCTCGACCAGCCGTGCAGCGTCGAGGCCGCAAATCCGCGCCTCCGTGCGAACTCCTCCGCCGTTTCACCGCTCTGGCGCCACACCCGAACGCGCTCGGCCCACATCGCTTCCGTCGCCTTCGTCCTTGTCATGCACGCCATCATGAACTGGACAGCGCGGCCGGGGTGAGACGGCGCTTCACGCAACGCTTACGCGCAGGTAGCGCCTTGACGCCGGGGCGGGCGTGGTGCTTTCAAGGCGAGCGCCGCACGCTCAGCGCGGCGCGTCACGCCAGCGACGCCAGCGGGGAGCCCGAGACATGCCGCGTTACGAGAACTCCGACGTGTCCTTCGACGTACCGCGCGACTGGGAGGACCGCTCGATCGTCGCCTTCGCGGCTTCGCCCGAGCCGGGCCAGGCCACGACCGCCAGCGTGGTGATGACGCGCGACGCGCTCGCGGCGGGCGAGGATCTCCGCAAGTACGGCGACCGGCAGCTCTTGGAGCTGGCCAAGCGGCTCGAAGGGTTTCAGTTGCTGGCGCGGCACGAGCGCGCGGTTGGCGGCCGGCCAGGGCTGGAGCTGCGCTTCGCGTGGCATGGCCAGAGCGGGCCGCTCGAGCAGCGGCTCCTGTTCGTGGCAGGGCGTCGGCCGACGGTGCTGAGCTTCACGGCGACGATTCCGAGGGACGAGGTCGCACGGCTCGACCCGATGTTCGATAGAATCTTCGCGAGCGTCAGGATCGCGGGCTTGCCCGAGGGCTGACGTCTCGCCTTCCCCGTCGAGGTTCCTGCGGAAGCGAGTGCCATCGAGGATCCCCTGGCTGAGCAGAGGCCAGCTCACAGCCTGCCGCCCTGGAGCTCCTCCAACGACGCGACCCTGCCGAGCGCGAGCGCCTTTAGGGCAACCCGGCTGCTTTCGGCTTGGTCCTGCCTGAGGTGCGCCTCCGCGACGAGGCGCACGCGCAGCCTGGGCAGCATCGGCAGCCACGGCGCGAGGCGCTTCGGCAGGTACACCGGCAGCGCATCCTGTCCGCCCGCCCCGAGCAGCGCGCGGATCCAGGTGTCGCCCAGCACGGCGCGGGTCTGGTACCGCCGCTGCTCGAGCAGGAGCCGCTCCGCCTGTGTCTCGATGCGCGCGGCGGCCAGCGGACGGCTTGGCAGCGGAAGTCGCTCCTTGATCTGCTGCGTCAAGCTGACGGCCGCGCCGGTCGCTCCCTCGGGGTAGGGCGACCTCAGGAGCTCGCTGGCCAGGTCCACCGCCTCCTTCAGGCTCCTGTCCGCGCCTGCGAGCGGGGCGACCACGGCGAGGGTCGCCTTGAGCGCCTCGATCTCGTCGAAGACGAACCGGAGCTCGCCCTCTACGAGCACGAGCGGCGGCGTGAAGCGGCCCTTTTCGCTGATGGACGCAAGGATGGCTTGCGGCACGCCGCTCGGCTCGATCCGTGTGCCGTTGGTGAGCAGGCCGGCGAGGTGGTGGTGATCTTTGGGAGAACCCGCATCGCCAGCCGGCAGGTCGTGGCGCGGATCGAGCGCCCCGAAGTCGAGATCGAGGATCACGTCGCTCCACGAAGCGCGGATGCGCGGGAGCGCCTTCGCCTCGAACCAGAGAAGCTCGACGATCTCGGCGGGCGGCTCGGTCGAGAGCTCCCGCGTCGGCGGCGGCAACCGCAGCCCGGGCGCGGCCATCCCCGCATGGCGCGCCAGGACCGGTGTCGCGTCGCGGCCCGCGCGCTCGACAGGCTCCGCGAGCTGCCCGACCGTGAGCGCCGGCATCGTGACGCGCTTGGCCCACGGGCTCGCGCGCTCCGCGGCCGGAGCGATGGCATCGCGCGTCGTTGCAGGCGGCGGAGATGGAGGCAGCGGCTCGGTCAAGCAGGCCGCTAAGCTTGCCGTCGGAAGCGCGAGCGGCAGAGGCAGCGGCGCCATGAGCGCGATCGGTGCCGCGCGGATCTCAGGGGCGACAGGCTTGTGGAACGCCAGCGTTGGCGTCGACCGGCTCACGCGCGGAGCGCCATCCGGCCCGCGCTCCGCCGCCGCCCACGGCAGTACCGGAATCTCGGAGAGCAGTGCATGGCCCACCGGCTCGATCTCCTCCGTCTGCGCGACCTGTGCGACCGGGGGGTCGCGATGACCGGACTCAGGGGGCATGACCGGCACGATCTAACAGGAAGATTGCCTCGCAGACGAGCGCGTCAGGTGCCGACAGGGGGCGCGGGAACTGGTAGTGGCCGGTTTTGACTGAAACTGGCTGGATCCGGCCAGTCTGACGATCTCGTGCGCTAGTTTCGGCGCAAGGAAGTGCGGCCCGCGGGTGTTGGTAGCACCCCGGGCCGCGTGGCCGAACCCCGCTCGCACGAGGTCCGACATGCTGACCGTAGTTCGCCCGCCGTCCGCGGGCCAAGGGAGCGGCGCGCCCGCGCGCCGCCGCTCGCCCGCTCTCCTCATAGAGACTGAGATCCGCCGTCCGCGCACGCTGGCCGGCGTCGCCCGTCGCTCGCCCGCGCTCCTGCTACGCGCCCGCCCCGCCTGGCGCGCCCCCGTGGCGCGCCTGCTCGGCGCACCTCTCGCTACAGTCTGCGGGAGGAGCGGATGAAGCGCCCGCGGAAGGGGGCCCGCCGCCCGCCTGCCGCACTACATCCCAGGAAGAAGCCGACGATGGAGGCGATCATGGCCGAGCGCGGGATCGTCCTGGCGACGCTCACCGGCATCCCGAAGCGGGACCGCGCCGACGTGGAAGCCGAGGTGTTGCTCAACGCCTGGAACGCTGTGCGCCGGGGGATGTACCGGCCCGACCCGCGGGACAAGCCCCGCGACGCGCTGAGGAAGCGGTTCCACGGCATCGCCTGGCGCATCGCCTCGCACTACATCCACAGCGCGTACGTGCGCCGCGCCGTGCTCCATCCGAGCCCGCTTGGGCTGCTTCGCGAACCGGTCGGGCCGAGCTTGGAGGCGCAGATCGCTGCGCGCCAGGTGCTGGAGGCGCTGGCCAGCCTGCCGGACTGGCAGGTCGAGGCGCTGCTCTCCGTAGACGATCCGGAGAGCCTGGCCGCATACGCCCGGCGGCGCGGCATGAACCAGAGCCCCGCGGCAAGCCGCTTGCGCATCGCCCGGGAGGCGCTCGCCCTCAAGCTCCGGAGGTGACGACGATGAGTCACCGAGCTGGGAAGCGCTGCGTCCTCACCGAGGAGCACCTCTCCTAAATCCCCGAACGGGCCGTCACGATGCCCTTGGCCGGACGGCTACGTTTTCCCGGCGCGCCCGCTCCTCCTAGTGCTTCGGCACGATTCTGATGAACCATCGACTTGCTAGAATCCGGCCGTCGCCGTTTCGAGCAGCACGATGGAGCAACAGCGTCGCGGGGAGGCACTAGCTGTCATCGCTCTCAGTCGATCGCGGCGTCACCGGCCCGGGATCCGGATGTTACCAGCGAGGCCGACGCCCCTGCTGTCGCCGTTCTGCGCCCGTGCCTCTGCCACGGGCTGCATGGCCGAGGCACGGGGATGCGCGACCACCAGCAGTGCGCGGCTCTGCAGATCGTGGGAGGGCGCGGTCTCCCGTCCCGCGTCGATCGACCCGCCAACGCCGGCCGGGTTGCTTACCCTTCGCTCAGAGGGCGAGAGAGTTCCAATCGATGGCCTCTAGACATAGCTCGCTGATGGGCGTAGGTATGATCCATGTTGAAGGTTCTCGCGCACTCATGCTCGTCGACGAACATGCAACATCTGGTGAATTTCTTCGTAGGCAAGGGCAACCATGACTCCAGCGTAACGCTCACGACCTTAGAGTCAGCAGCGTCCAGAGTAGTTCAGCACAGCATTTCGAGACATAACAAAATGTTGCGAGTTGATCATGGAAGCGCTTCGCGTTAAGAATCTGCGTTGCTTGGGTGACACTAAGAGCGTTCCAATAAAGCCGATCACTCTACTCGTTGGACGCAACAGTTCCGGCAAGAGCACATTCCTCCGTATCTTTCCACTGCTTCGGCAGAGCGTTGAAACCGCGACGGAAAGTCCGCTGCTTTGGTACGGGCGCTACGTTGACTTAGGATCTATACAGACCGCAGTCGGCACCCAATCAGCGACCAATAGTGTTACATTTGAGTTCTCGCTGAAGCTAAAAGGTGCAGGCGTCACTGCCACTGAACAACGGCTTACAGTTGCGATGGAGCTGGCAGAAGACGCGACAACACATGGTGCATACGTATCCTCATACGAGATCCGCGTAGCGGAGCATGTTGCGCGTCTGCGCTTTACACCGAATGGGCGCGCTGAAAAATTCACCGTCAACAAACTAAATGTGCTTGAGCATTGCCCATCCCTGTATCTTCGCAGTCCTGCCTTCATTATCCCGTCGACTCAAGCTCAAGCATCAACTAATATTGAGTATCTTCCTGTTACTCTTCCGCTTCGTTTCCATGCACGGTGGCCGCGTCAATCGCCGGAATACTCTGCCCTGGTGAAGCAACTGTACTCACTCTTCCACGGCAACACTTCGCCGTCCACAGTCGAGCTCCTAGCTGAAGAGCTTCGCGTAGGTTCTCGGGAAGCAATGTTTGCGCAGCTAAAAGGTCACAATGCCGGTCCGTCTTATAAACAGAGGGCTGCTCAACTCAGCTTAGACAGTTATGAGTTCCGCCGGATCGTAGATTGGACCATTGCTGCCATGGTGCCCGAGATATTAGGCGCCTTCGATCAACGGATCGCAGATTTTATGGCCCGCGTTGCATATCTCGGTCCGCAGCGAACGCTCACTGAGCGTTCTTATCGGATCCAAGATCTATCGGTGAGTGAGGTCGCTCCTCATGGCGAGAATCTGGCCATGTTCCTACGATCTTTGTCAAAGACAGACATCAACAGCTTTTCCGCGTTTACGCGTGAATACCTTGGGTTCGAGTCATCTACGCAAGGCGATGGGCTTCACGCGGAGATCCGTATAAAGGAATCTGGAAGTGCTACAGATGCCAATTTGGTGGATGTAGGATTCGGTTATTCACAGGTGTTACCGCTCGCTGCGATACTATGGTCGACCTGCTGCCGCGACAACAAGCCTGGACGCTACGCGACATCTCTGCTTGCTATTGAGCAGCCGGAGCTACATCTCCACCCAGCTCACCAGGCAAAGCTCGCGCGCATGCTCGTCGGTGCACTACACGAGAGCAGGAAAGCGGGCCGAGAGATTCGGCTGATGGTCGAAACGCATAGTGAAGCTATCGTGAATGGTACGGGCGAGCTTGTGCACAACCAAATTCTCGCTCCAGACGATGTGCAGATCGTCTTGTTTGAGCATAGTGAGGAGACGCGGCAGACATCCGTGCGCTTAGCAGGGTATGATGAAGACGGTGCGCTTCGTAATTGGCCGTTTGGTTTCTTTGCGCCTGTCGCGGATGACTGACCATGCTTATACATATCGACACTTCCTCGATTGAGGATGCGACGAATTGCAATAGTGCGTCGAGAGATCGGTCGCTCTTGTGTATCCGCAACGCACTTCTGGCCCACGAGCAAGGGAAGCACATTGTTTCGTTTGCTCTCGAAGATATTGCTCGTCTATCAGGCGGTTCCTTGGGTTCCTCGAATGCGGCAGGTACCCTTCTCAAGATCCGAGGACATCAAGCGGAGATCGCGGCACTTCGAAAGCACATGGCATGGTCGCTGGAGCTTGGTGTCGGGCCATTGTTTGACAGCGGCGGGTCCATCACTCATGGGGCGCGCACGGTCGTGCGAGCACATCTTCACGAGTTTGAGGATTATGAACGTCTCGGCCGCTCGATCCTGCTCGGCGAAAATCTCGTTGACGCCGACCTGTATGCAGAGCTTGGGCGCGCTTACGCTGCCATCAAGGGATGGAGGGTGGACATGTCCTACGATCGACGTGGCGGAGGGGGGAGCCAGATCGCGTCGAGCTATCAGCGGGTAGCGGATGAAGGTCGGATTATCATAGCGATAGCAGATAGCGACCGACGGTGCCCCGGCGGTTCAATTGGACCTACCGCAAAGGCGCTACAGCAAAGCGGATCGAATAGGCCAGGGTTCCAGTGCGTGGTCGTGCTGCAAGTGAGGGCGGCGGAGAATTTGCTGCCGTTTGCATTGTACGAAGAAGCGTTAGGTCCGCACGAGATCAGTCCATCTGTACCTGAGCGCCTGATGAGGTTAGAAAAGTCAGTGTCCGTGCCTCTACGGTCGTACGCAGAATTGAAGCACGGAATCAAGTTGCTCCAGATCGAAAAAATGGACTCGCATAGTTCTGAATGCAAGTTCCTATCTGAGATATGCCGAGTTGCGAGGCGCGACGGCTGCTCGGCGTCTATACCGTGCACCACAGAAATCGAGTGTCGTTGCGTTGTTGTGGATGGCTTGGGTGCGGGTGCGCTGGACAAAGTGGTCAGCTGGGCTCGAAAGCAAGCGCCAAAGCGTGTTGCAAGAATTGTAAATGTAGACCGGGATCCGATGCTCGATCGGCTCTGCGTCCAGTTAGTGGCGTGGGGAATTGCCTTTCGCAAGCGTCCGGCCTAAACGAGGACGACGATTCAGAGGAAGCTTCGCCTTGTATGCTGTGCCGTCCCGCGCTCTACGCGTGGGGTTGTCCCACGCTGACGTCGTGAAATCCGGATGTCCGGCGCAAGGTCCGGCGCCCCTGGAAGGCGAGCGCCGGGCGTTATCGCACGTCGCGCCGGGGGTGACGTCGGGGTGCTCCAAGGACATCATCGTCCGGCGCGATGCTCGCCGCGAGGCGACGCCGGCGGACGGTGGCGCGGAGGTGAAACTGAAGCGCCGCCGACCCCACGGGCGCCGAGCTCGCCGCGCGCTCGTCGGGGGCTGGCGAGCCCGTCGAGCTGCCGCCGCGCGGAGCGACCTCGACACCGAGGCGCACCTCGTCGAGGCAGAGCGCACCAGGCCCGCCACGCGCCAGCGCACGCGCCGCGCAGGGCTCTTGTGCTCGCGGTCCGGCCGAGCTCCTCGAGCGCGCCGCCGCGCCCTCCGCGCCATCAAGACCCCGCTCCGCGCCACCCCGCACCCGCTCGACGCCTGGCCCGCCGCCACCCTCACCCCGTGTCGCTCGCCGAGCACCTCGACGCCGGCGAGCGCTCCGCCGCGACCCCGCCCCCCGTTCCCAGCGCTCCGCCGACCCCAGGGGCGCCGAACTCGCCGCGCGCTCGTCGGAAACTGGGCGGGAGTTCTGGGCAGCGCTCGGCAGGGTGATGCCCGACTACGAGGCGAGGAGGGCGCGCCTGGGAGAGCTCGGGCCAGCGCTTTTGTGGTGACACCAGCTCGCCCTATCGGCGTTTATTCTCGCCCGCTGCGCAGCGGGCTCGCGGAACGCTGCCGGCGCTCCGCACCCTGACTCCGGCAGGTTCCCCTTGACGCGCATGCTCATCAGTGGGCATGGCGCGGTGCGCTGGCCCAGCGGGGCGGATGACCGTGCTGACCTGGACCGGCATCGTGCGCTGCAAGCAGGCAGGGGACCCGAATGGAGCGCCGTGACGATCGGCTCGAAGAGAGCGGCCGCTGCCACAAATACCGCCTGGTGAAGCTCATTGCCGAGGGCGGAATGGGGCGCGTCTACGAGGCGGTGGACGAGTACCTCGACCGGACCGTCGCGCTCAAGGTCGTCCGGCCAGAACGTATGAGCGACGCCGACTTCCTCCGCGGGCACCGCAAGGAAGCGCGCGTGCTCGCCGACCTCAACCACCCGAACATCGTGCGCCTCTACGACGCGGGGGTCACCAATGACGGTGTCATGTATATCGCAATGGAGCACGTCGACGGCGTCTCGCTGCGCCAGATGCTCCACGCGATGCGCCGATTCGATGTACGCACCGCGCTCTCGATCGTTATCCAGGTGGTGGACGCGATCCGGGTGGCGCACGAGGGCGGCATCGTGCATCGCGATCTCAAGCCCGAGAACGTTCTCGTCATGCAGAGCGGCCTGGTCAAGGTCGTCGACTTCGGTCTGGCGCGGCGAGTCGGAGGCCCTGCGTCGAGCGACGTGTTCTCGGACCTCGGCACGGTGCACTACATGTCGCCCGAGCAGGCGCTCCGGCGGCCGGTCGGGCGTCCCGCGGACATCTACGCTGCTGGGTTGATCCTGTACGAGATGCTCGCCGGCAAGCACGCGTTCGCCGAGAAAACTGGCGAGCTGCCGCCGCGGAACGAGGTCTGGGCAAACCAGGTGCACGCCGTGCCGGCGCCGCTCGCCGAAGCGATCCCTGAGATCGCCCCGAGGCGCCTGAGCGATTTCGTGGCGCGCATGCTGGCAAAGTCCCCGGACGAGCGGCCCAGCGCGAACGAGACATTCGACGCGCTCACGAGGGAGTTCGACGGCTCCTCCGCGCAGGCCCCGCAAGCCGAGGGACACCTCGTGCTCGATCCGAAGGCGCGCGCCTCGATCCCGTTGCTGCGCCTGATCCCGGCGGCAGAGGCCGTCCACCTCGCGACGGCGCCGCTAGACGCAGGGTACCGGCCGCCCGGGGCAGTGCTCCCGTTCCGGCCGCCAGCCCGGTCCTCTGCGGAGCGGCCCGGGCCGGAGCCGCTCACGGCGGGCGCGGCTGCGAGCGGAGCGGCGCCGGATGCCGGGGCGGCCGGGGGCTCGCGCTGGCTCACGACGGAGCGGATGCCGTCCGCGCCGCCGAGACTGCCGGGGACGGCGCCGTGCGAGCCGCTCCGCAACCGGTCTGCGGTGCCCCCCTCGGCGGGGCCGACATCGCCGTTGCCTGCTGCGAAGAGCGAGATCGCGCCGAGCGAGATAATCACCGCTGCCTCGGCGAGATGGAGCGAGACCGCGCTAGGTGAGGCAGTGGGCAGGTCGTCGGAGGCCGCAGCGCCCGCGATCGAGTCGACGCCGGCCGTGCTGCCTGTGCAACTCGTGCGCGAGGCCGCGCCGAGAGCCAAGCGTTCGTCGCCACAGGAGTACGGCGCAGGAGATGCGCCGGGCCAGGCAGCGGCCGAGATGCGGCGTAAGCGTCGTATCGGTCTCGTGACGGGCGCGTGCGCGCTGTCTTGCACGCTCGCTGCGTTGTGGATCGTCCCTCGACGGACACCATCGGTAGAGGCGTCGCACGATGGCGCCATGCTCTCCTCTTCAGGCATCGAGGATGCACCGCCATTGCTGATAGGCTCGCATGCGCCGAGCGGCGCGCCGTCGTCGGTGGGCTCACCTGCGCCGGTCGACGGAGCGCACCGCCCAGCGCCACAGCCGGCTCCCGCGGTTCCGGAGCCCGCCGCGCCACGGCCGGTAGCGCTCAACACGGCTCCTCGCGCCACCACGCCATCGCTGGCCGTGCCGGCGCTGCTGCGCGGCGCCGGTCCGGCTGCTGCCCCTCCCTCCGCGGCGCAGGTGGGGACAACGCCGCGCAGCACCGCATCGAAGGTGAAGCCGACGAACGCGCCGAGCGCGGCGAGGGCGCCACAGACGAACGATACGTGGGCGGAAGAAGAGGAGAAGCTCATGAAGGAGAAGCCTCATTTCAAGCCGGCGCCGCGCATCTCGCTCCCTGCGCCATCAGCGCCGCGCCGCACGCCGACGCCGCGCCGCCCGTTTTAGAGAAGGTCCGACGGAATGAGCGACGAGGATCTGAAGAAGTACCTGCCCACCGAGGAGACGTTCCGCCGCGTCGCGGATCGAGCCGCCTCGGACGAGAACATGAGGCGGGCGCTTGCGCGCGTGAAGGAGGCGCCGCCGGTCGTCGCGGATCGGCTCGGGCCCACCGCACGCGCCGCGCTCGCGCGCCCCGCGGTGCATCGGAAGGAGCCCAGGCGGCCGAGTCGATGGCGTCTGCTCGGGTGGATCGCCGGCGCCGCCGCCGCGGTCACCGCGCCGGCGCTGCTCATCTACTGGCTGTTCGTGCCGCACGACGCACCGTCCGGCCCCGTCGAGGCCACCGCCACACCGGCACCCGCGGTGCCGCTTCTGTCGTCGAGCGCGCCTGCACCTGGGGCGCCGCTCGTGTCACCGAGCGCGCCGGCACCAACGCCGGTGGCGGAGACTCCCGGCGTGCCTGCCGAGAGCAGCGCCGCGAGCAGCGCCACCGCGGTGACGGTTCCGCCTGCGCTGTCATCCGCTGCGCCAACCCCGAGCGGCGCTGCGTCGACGATCGCGCGCCGCGCGCCGGCGCGCGGCGCGAACACCGTTGCAGCACCCAGTGATCCAGGGCAGAGGATGCCGCCGCCGCGGGCGTCCGCGGCGGCGCCGGCGACATCGATGCCAGGGCCCTTCGCGGGGCCGCCGAGGTACTGAACGATGCTTCGAGAGTCCATCGCACGGATCGCGGTCGCCATCACGCTCGTCACGGCCGCGCCGGCGGTCGCGCTGGCAGCGCCGGGGAGCGCGCAGGACGACGTGATGACCGAGAAGGTGCGCGAGCTGCACAAAGAAGGGAACGCGCACTACGCGCGCGGCGACTACGAGCGGGCGCGCGTGGCGTACCTCGCGGCGTGGGCGCTGCAGAAGCGCCTGCAGATCGCGGGCAACCTCGCCGAGGCCGAGATGAAGCTCGGGCGCTTCCGCGACGCGGCCCAGCACCTTGCCCACTACCTGCGCGAGGCGCCGAAGGAGCAACCTCCGCCGCCCGCGGCGGAGATGAAGGCGGCCGAGGCGCTGTTTGCGGCGGCGAGCGCGCAGGTAGGCACGCTGTCGATTGCGGCCTCCGAGAACGGCGCCGAGATCCTGGTCGACGGCGAGGTGGTGGGGGTCGCGCCGCTTTCGGCTCCGGTGTTCGTGGAGCCCGGAATGCACACGGTGTCGGCGCGGCGCGGCCAACGCTTCGCAACGCGCGATGTGCAAGTCGACAAGGGCGGCGCGGCGTCGGTGGAGGTGGTGCTCGAGGAAGGGAGCCTGAACATGTCGACGACGCCGCCGCGTGCGGAGCCACCGGCCAGCGCAGCGCCGAAGCCGCCGGCGAGCACGGCGCCGGAGCGGCCGGCGGGCGGTGCGCGGGTGCCGGTGGTGCCGGTGGTGATCGGCGCAGCGCTCGGGGTGGTGGGCCTCGGCGTGGGCTTGGGATTCACGCTGGCAGCGAACGCGAAGGCAGCCGAGGTTGACGGGCCGCTGCGCGTTGGAGACGGCGATCGGTCGGCTTGCTACCGGAGCCAGAGCGCGGCGTGCGTGCGGCTCGGCGACGCGGTGGACGAGCTCGATGCGTTCACGACCACGGCGGTTGTCGGGTACGTGGTTGGGGGCGCGGCGATCGCGGCGACGGCGGGGTACGTGCTGTGGTCGAGGTCCGCGGGGGACAGCCATGGCGAGGCGCAGGTGATGGCAGCGCCATGGCTTGCGCCCGGAGGCGGAGGGGTCGGCGTAGCGGGGCGCTTCTGACGTGGCGGAACGACGTAAGGGTGAAGCGTTGGAGGCGGTGAGGGAGCCGATGCGAAGCAGGCCGAAGGCGAGGGGCTGGCAGGTCGCGGTGGCGAGCGCGGCGCTCGCGATGGCGGCGGCGGCAGGGAGCAGCCTGGCGGGGGGATGCAGCTCGCCTTGCGAGCGGTCGCAGACCTGCCCGCCGGAGGCGTCGGGCGCGACCGAGGGCGGCGGAGCGCCGTCGAGGTGCGTGCCGAACGAGAGCGGAGCGCCGGTCGACGACGCGTGCGGGGTGTTCGTGACGGCGGGCGGCGACGACGGCGCGGACGGGACGAAGGCGGCGCCGCTGGGAACGTTGGGAGCGGCGATCGCTCGGGCGCGGGAGAACGGGACGGCGCGGGTGTATGCGTGCGCCGAGACGTTCGAGGTCGAGGCGGCGCTGGAGATGCCGGCGGGGGTGACGCTCTACGGCGGGCTCGACTGCGCGCGCGGCTGGGCCTACGCGGGAGCGAGCGACAGCGCGAGGACGACGCTGACGGCGGCGGAGGGCGTGATCCCGCTGGCGCTGCGGGGCGGCGAGGGCGTGGCGCGGATCGAGGATGCGGCGATCGTCGCGCGGAGCATCGACGCGAGCAATCCGGAGAAGCGCGGGCTCTCGTCGATCGCCGCGGTGGCGGAGGCGGTGGCGGTGGAGCTAGTGCGCTGCGCGCTGGAGGCGGGCGATGGGGCGCCGGGTGAAGAGGGGGCGGCGCACGCGGAGCCGGCGCAGCGAGGGGGCGATGGGAGCGCGGGAAACGCGGCGTGCTCGGCCGATATCGTTGTGCCGGCCAATGCTCCGGTGAATGCGTGCGGCGCGCCGGAGGATCCGAGCGACGATTCGTTCGGCGGCAGTGGCGGCGTGGGATTCCAAAGCAGCGGCGGTGCAGGAAGTCCCGGTAGTCCGGGCATCGCGATGAACAGCGGCGCAGGCGAGGTCGCTGCAGAGTGCACCGCCGGCACCGCAGGCGACAATGGCATCCACGGCGAGCCCGGCGCCGGCGCGCGTGGCGTTGGTGAGATCGCAGCGAGCGGCTACGCGGGCGTGGCAGGCAGCGACGGTGCACCCGGGACCACTGCACAGGGCGGCGGCGGTGGCGGTGGCGCCAAGGGCGGCACCGCCGCGGGCCAGTGCACGGCCGGCTCGGCGGGAGGCGCCAGCGGCGGCTCCGGCGGCGCGGGTGGCTGCGGGGGCGCAGGCGGAAGAGGCGGCGGCGCGGGCGGGTCGAGTATCGCGCTGGTGAGCCTCGACGCGACGTTCTTGTTCCAGGACGTGACGACCGCCACCGGACGCGGCGGAGACGGCGGAGCCGGCGGTCCTGGCCAGGGCGGCGGCCCGGCAGGCGCGGGCGGACCCGGTGGCGGCGTGCCGGAAGGCGCCACGGCGCTTCGGCCAGGTTGCACCGGAGGGCCGGGCGGCACCGGCGGACGGGGCGGCACTGGAGGCGGCGGACTCGGCGGGCACGCGATCGGCATCGCGCACGTGGGCGCGGCGCCGCCGGCGGAGGGCGTAACGTTCGCGGTGGGCAAGGCTGGCGCGGGCGGCGTAGGCGTCGACGCGGAGCACAGCGGAGCGCCAGGAGTCGAGGCGGACACGATGGCATTCGCGCAGGGCGAGAAGCGCTGAGCACGCGCGACCGATGGCTGAGCGGAGCTGAGGGCGAGGCTCGCGGTGACGGCGCTCGAAGCGGCTCGGCTCGGAGATTCAATCGGGCACAGTAGCGCGTGGTCAGGTCTGTTGACCGGCGCCGTCGTCGGCGTCGCGCTGGCAGCGACGGCCGTGGCCGTCGTCGGCACCGGCGGCGTGGCCGCGGTGTTCATCGGGGCGGGCATCGCGGCGGCGGGCGCTGGCGGCGGTCTCGCCGGCGCGTACATCGGCGAGCTCATTCCTGGCGACGTCAAGGGAACGGTGGCCACGGGCTCGCCCGATACGTTCTTCGGCAAGGAGCGCCGCAGCGCGGTACGCGCCGGGCTCGACATCGTCGCGTGCGCTGACGACGGCGTGGTGCGCATCGCGCAGGGCAGCGCCACGACGTTCGTCAACGGCAAGCCGCTGGCGCGCAGCACCGAGAAGACCGAGTGCGGCGCGATCCTGCGCGAGGGGATCGCGACGGTGATCATCGGCGGCGACACGGCGCTGGCGCCGGGCATGGCGGTGGCGGATGAAGTGCCGCCGTGGGTGAAGACCACGCTCACCGTGGTGATGTGGGGCGGCGCGATCGTCGCCACCGGTGGCGCCGCCGCCGCGGTGGGCTGGGGCGCTGCGCTCGCAGGGTTCGGCGGCTCGGTCGCGGGCGGCGCGGGGCTCGGCTGGGCCGGCGGCAAGGTCGGCCGGCACTACGGCGGCGAGCTCGGCGCACGTATCGGCGAGGTGATCGGCGGGACCCTCGGGAGCGTCGCCGGCGGCATGATCGGCGGGCTGCTAGGCTCGCGCCTGGGCCAGCAGCCAGCGCCGCCTCGGCGTGGCTACCCGGGACCGTCGGAGAGGAGCGATGCGGCGATGGACAGGGTGTTCAGCGCCATGGAGCAGGCGGGCGTAGGCAAGAGCAAGGCGGTCGGGGTGGTCGTCGACCGCGACGGGAACGTGACCGTTGCTGTTTCTGGCTCGCCGCCGAAGACACAGAAGATCTACGACCGCATTCGCCCGAATCTGCCACCTGAGTACAACTATGCAGACCATTCGCGGGCACCGCTTGGCAAAGCACTGGATCTGAACGAACACACGTTCTTAGGCGGCGCCGATTGCGTCGAGCCAAAACTGAGTCCGGCCCTGCAGAAGGGCACAGATGGCATGACTGTGCGTTGGTGGGGCGACCCGACCACAAATCGTTATGCTGCCGAACCTGGCAGCCGTAATATGAATCCGTGCCCGAGCTGCGTATACAACGAAGACATTGTTGCCAATGGACCACCCGCACCAGCGCCAGCGCCTCCTTCGACCGCCCCGCCGCTCGTGATGCCCGCCCCAACAGAGAACCCAGAGGCGACGAGCCATTGACCACCACCGGACATCTAGCGAGATGACCAGTGCCACCGAGTGCACCAGCAGACTCGATCCAGCAATACCATCATACATCATTGGACCATCGCACCAACGAATCCACTTCTGTCGACCTTGAAAGGAGTCCGGTCATGGATAATCGGATTCCTCGTTCGTTACATCGAAGCCCGCCAAAGAATCGATGCACATCCCACCCGGCTAGACGCAACCGGGTACGGATTGGTCGACGCTCGGCTCAGCGTCGCAAAGCAAAGACCGGAAGGACTGAATCTGACCTCGGAGACGTTTGGGATCACGTCGGAGATAGGCTCTCGTGACTTGAAGCCCCAGAGCTGAACGCCGAACTCGGCCACCGCCGCGAACAAGCCAGCTTCACCGCCGTGCTCCAAGGCAAAAATCTCTCCGGCCTGCACGGGACGGGTGTCGACTCGATGAAGCGGATCGAGCTCCCACCATTCGATCCGATTCGGATGGCGGTATGCCGCGACGAGTCGTTCCCCTGTGGCGTCGATGGCGATGCCCACGACGTCATCATCCGACTGCGTGGGCTCGAGCGCGCCCGCGGACCAAGTTCGGGGATTGTCCATGTCTTGCAGGTCCGACCAGCGAAGTTTCCCGGTGGTCGGTTCAAGACCAAGCAGCCATGGCTCCCGCGGATGCCATGCGCAGATGTTCGCGTCTCCGTGCATTTGGTACCAGCGCCACGAGCCCGTATCGAAGACGACCAACTCGTCGGCACAGACCATGAGCCGAGATGCGTCGGGAGAGAATGCGATGCGAGGGTAATACTGGCCCCAGCTCCACGACAATAGCCGTGGGCCGCCCTCGCCGTGCAGCGGGCATGCGAGGAGGACCATGTCGTGCGTGTTGACCGCGGCCACCCCGGCCTTGCTCGAGACCGCCAGCCGCGGATACCCGCCGCTTGCCGGGCTCACCATCGCCTTGCCGAGCGCACGCGCTACAGGGCCCAAAATCTGGTCAGCAGCAAACACCAGCTCGGCCTTTTGCATCCGCGGTTTCAACGCGACACGCCACAGCTCGGCCGACGGCGTGGTCACGAGAAGGGTATCCTCGTCCCAGAACGCCACGTCCACCGCATCTACCTCGAAGGACAGCGCTCGCACGCGCTCGATCTTCATCGTCGGTGCTCCTCCGCCCGCCCAACGGCTGGGGCTGCTGCCGCGCGCGGGTGCGCTCCGCGCACCCACGCGTCGGTCAGCAACCCCTTGTCGGGCCGTCTCCGAGGGGTGTGCCTCGGCTGCCTTCGGGGCCAGAATTCGTGAAGCGTTGCGATGTCGAGTTGCATGGGCTCACCGCAGATGGCGCAAGCGCGGTTGGATCCGCAAGATCGATCGTCAGGCATGAGAATCTGCCACAGGAGGACCTTCTCTCATGCGCGCTGCTCCTACTCAGGGAAGCGAAGCGTTTTAACGGCGATGCCATCTTCTCCCGATGTCGTACTGCTGTCATTGTTCCAGCTGATGCCGCCCTTGCCCGGCGGCCCGATCTCGAAGGTGACCCCCTCCAGCGTGAGCTGGTCCTCGTCGCGGTAGGCGATGCCGATCGAGTCGCCGCCGCGCCCTGGGCCACCGAACCCCCCCTCACCTCCGAAGCCGCCCCCGCCTCCGCCGCACGACCAGGTGCCGTCACCGACGGCGCCCCCCGGCGCTCCTCGACCACCTGGTCCACCTCGCTCAGGCGGGCCCCCGTCGCCACCCGGTCCCCCGCCGCGCGCTGTGATCAAGCTGTCTCGCACGGTGAGCTTCGCGTGGAGCGCGACGATCCCGATGCTCGGGTGCCCGTTCGCGCCCCCTCGTCCGCCTCGTCCGCCGCAGCCGCCGGCGCCTCCGGATCCGCCGCCGGCGCCCCCCTTCGAGGCCACGCCGCACACGGCGAGCCCACCGCGACGGCCGCCGCCTCCGCCGCCACCCTGACCGGGCATGCCCCTGCCGCCCTCGCCTGCCGTGTCGCCCTCCCACCCCGTTTCGCTGATACGCCCGATGCCCTCGCCGCCCGCCCCCACCGTGCCCAGGGCTCCGGAACTCCCGGGAGACCCGCCATGGCAGCCCATGTTTTCCCGGTCCGCATGACCGCCGCGCCCTGAGTTCGTGGGGTCCGGCGTCGGGGCCGGGGCGCCGGCGTCGCCATCCTCGGCGCCGTCGGGCAGCCCATCGCCGCCCTTGCCGCCGGTGCTCGGCGCGCCGCCCTCACAGGGGTTCACCACCGCCGGACCCCCGGCGACGGTGGCGGCGGTGCACGCGTCCCCGCCGTACAGCCCGTCGGGGCCGGTCGCAGCTCGGTTCGGCCAGGGCCACTCCTCGCCATCGGGGCCACTCGGTCCGTAGTCGGCCAGAATCTCGCTCCGGATGATCTCCACGGCGGTGTTCGGCTCGATGATCATCGAGATCGGCCCTTCCCCGTCCAGGACCATGTCCGCGAGCGTCGATACGCCGTCCGCGGCCCCCGTGTCGCTCGGGCGCGCCGGCTCGACGAAAACCAGCGGACCGGCGTAGGTTGTGCCTCCGCTGTACAGCGTTGACACCTTTTTCATGTCGTCGCGCCCCCAGTGCAGGCAGTTGAAGCCTCCCAGGAGATCGATGCCAGACGGCAACCGGACGTTCTCGCTGAAGTGACCGTTGCAGAGGAACACGCGCCCTCGTCGGGTGCGCGCCAAGTCGATGGCGTGCTGAACGGTAAGCACGGGCTTCGCCTTCGTTCCGGGGTTCCTGTCATCGCCGCCCCCGTAGAGCCTGGCGACGAACACGCCGCAACCGTCGTCGAGAACGTCGGAGGCGATATGCTCCAGGCAGACCGATTCCGGCGGCTCATCGCCTTGGCACGAGGCACCATCGCAGGGCGGTCCGCCAGCATCGCTTGGGCCGGGGGCAGTCCCGCAGCCGATCGCCCACGGCGACAACATGAGGGAGAGGGCTGCAGCGATCGTCTTTCTCATCCGAGTCTCCTGTCGTGGTCGCCGGCACAGGGCGCTTCATTGCGGCGGTTCCGGGTCGGGGGCATCGAACCGAAACCAAAACTCGGCACGTCCTGGAGCTCCTTGGCTCCTGCCGTCCCCCGAGGCTGCGTTGCCTGCGAGCCCACCTTCGCCGGCGCTTCGGTGGGTGACGACCGCATCCGAGGCAAGGGTGACAGTGGCGCCTACCGACGCAACGCCGAACGAGTGGCCGCCGAGGCCACCACCGGCATCGCCGCCACGGCCCCCGTCGCCTCCATCTCCACCGCCGCACGCGTCCCACATCTCGGTTCGAGCAAGCCCCTTACCGAACAAGCCACCATGTGTTCCGATGCCACCCAGCTGGCCCGTTCCGCCGACCCCGCCGCGACCACCGCTGCCCGCGAGGACCTTGCTGTCCTCAATGGTCAGAACGCTCCCTTGCAAAGCAACGATCCCGATGCTGGCGCCACCGTAGCCGCCCCCCCAGCCTCCCAGGCCACCGCAGCCGCCACCGCCCCCCGAACCGCCGGCCGCGCCGCCCTGGGGCCGACCTGTGGGACAAGCCATCATGGGACCGCGCGCCTTGCTGCCGCCTCCGCCGCCCCCGCCCTGGCCGACGCCACCCTTCTTTCCGTCGTCACCCCGAACGCCGATCCAACCGTCGAAATCGAGGTAACCTACGCCGACCGCGCCGGCAGCACGACCACCGTCGTCACCCTTGGCTCCGTCTTCGCCCGGTTTGCATCTCTCACTCGCCGCACCGGCCCCTCCAAGGCCTTTGCCTTCGGGATTGTCCGCAGGTGCTGGCAATCCTGAAGTGCCATCACCACCCCTATCAATCCTACCATCGCCACCAGTTCCCCCCGTCGACTTGGTGCCATCGCCACAATCGGTCACTTCCGGTAGGGCTCCCTCCACGACGCCCGCCGTGCAGGCGTCCGCGCCGTCGTTGCCCGGAGCACCGTTGTTCGCACGGTACGCGGGCGCGTCCTCTCCCGCTTCCCCGTCTTTGCCGTCGTCGGCCTGAACCTGGCTCGAACGCACGATCGCCCTGGCGCCGGAGCTCAAGATCACCGCGATCGACGACTTGCCATCCCTCGCGGAGGCATGAGCTGCCACGACGCGCACGCCGAAGATCATCGAGGTGGCGTCCGACGCGTCCTCCTCTGCGGCGAGAACGCGCAGCGGGATGCCTGCCGGCGGCGCGATGGTGGTCAACTGATTGGGCCCTTCGAACGCCCCCCGGTAAGACCAGTCGCCGCCATCGCAGAGGCGCCCGCCCCAGAGATCGACGCCCGAGGGCAGCGTGATCGCTTCCTCGAACTCCCCGCCGCACGCGTACACGCGCCGGGTCGGCGTCTCGCCGTTGCCTCGCCCGCTCGCGGCGAGCCCGACGGCGTGCTGCAGGGTCTTCACCGGCGCGCCCTTCGTGCCGAGATCGCTGTCGTCGCCGCTCTCGCTGACGAACACCCCGCACTGGTCGAGTGCCGGCCCGGTCTGGGGCTGCCCCTCGCACGGTCCGGGCGGCGGCTCCGGATCGGCGGCGCACGCATACACCTCCCAGCAGGCATCGGTGTAGGTACACGCCGTCAGCGTGCTTGCGCTCAACGCCCAGAGCGCGAGCACCACGAGGGACGTCCCGATGCTCCGGCCTTCCTGTGAACGCGTCTCTACGGCTCCCGGTCTCCTCACCACAGCCCCTCGATCCTCACGCCCATCCCTTGCCCAATCGCAGCGGGCGAGACGTGGATCTGCTCCTGAGCCGGCGTGCGTCCCAGGAAGGAGAAGTCCGTGAGGAAGGACGCGGCGGTTGCCGCCCCGATGACGCCACCCGCGATGACCAAGGCTGTGCCCACGGCTCCGGAGAGGTTGCGCTCGTCTCTCAGGCGGAGCAGGTCAGCGCACGCAGAGTGTCGTGGCGCTTGCCAGCACATGGACGAGCTCGTCGAGGGGTCTCTGTTCAGCCCGTCACGCCGCTCGCTCAGGTCGCCGTCAAGCCTGCTGGCCCGGATCATCAGGACGCTGCCTGCCGAAGCAGTCGCCGTCGTGACGACGATCCCCGCGATACGCAGTGTCCCAGGCCACGAAGCCCACGGGCTGCGGGCCTGCGTCCGAACAGCGGGCGTAGCGCTCGGCACCCGGGGTGCTCCCTTCGGTGCGGCGGCCGCCACCTCCCTGGTGCTGCTTGAGGAACGCGACAACTGCATCGACATTTGGTGCTGCTTTCCCGGCACGGCTGTGAACACCTGGAAAGACTCCTCGCGTCCAGGCGCTTGCGCCCGCACCATGTGTTCTCCGGAGTCGAAGAACAGCTTGTGAGTCCGCGCGGTCCTGCCTACGAGCTTGCCATCGACGACCACCTCGGCGTCCGGCGGATCGACCGCGAGCAAGAGCGTCGCGACGTGCTTCGTTGCCTTCCGCAACCCTTCCTCGAAGCGCAGCTGGAGCGCCACAGAAAGCGCCTCGCGCTGCTCAAGGCTCCATGCGAGGTGCTCGGCCGCATCGCGGTGCTTGCTCAACGCAAGCGCGCAGAGCCCGAGCTCCCCGGCGATCTCCGCGCGCTCTTGCTCCGTGTTCGTCGCTGGCACCATTGCCTCCAGGGCTGCCTTATAGGCGTCATAGGCGTCGGTCCACCTTCCCTCTGCACGAGCTCTCTTCCCGGCGCGTACAAGGTCCTTCACTGTCGAACTATCGCTTCGTCGTGGCGTCGCATGGATGCCCTGAGCGCTGGCCGGGCTCGCAAGGCCGGTGGCGGCTCCAAGCAAGCCAATTGACAGTGAAAGTGGAACGCAACGCATATGGCGAGGGTACTTACGCCGGCTTCGTCGCGTCAACCCTCAGGAATTTCCGTCAGCCGGCCTTTGGCCGAGAAATAGAAGAACAAGACTGCAATGCATCGGTCTGTTCCGTCGCGACGGTTCACAAAGGCGCAGCATGTATACATAGCCGCACATTGTCCTACAAAATTTAACCGCCTGTGCATTTTCCTGAACCCTGCAGGCCAGCTCAGGTGTGCTACCGCCGTGGCCAAGCCATCGGACCGCTCCGCCAGCTTCGACCTCTTCCGGCGCCTGGCGATCCGTCGCGGTGTCCCGGAGCGCGACGCGGAGGACGTTGCGCAAGAGGCACTGCTCCGGGGCCTGGAAGCAGAGCGGCGCATCGAACCGGGAGAGGATCCGGCGCCCTACCACGTCACGATTGCCCTCAACCAGGCGCGCAATCGCGTGCGCGACGCGGCCCGCCGGGGCGAGGTCCTGACGTCCTTCGACGAGCGGGAGCCCCATGGAGGGTGCCCCACGCCGGAAGACCTGGTCCGCCTGCGGCAGCGGGCAGAGATCCTGCGGCGCCTGATCGCGCAGGTCGACCCCAAGTACCGGGACCTCCTCATCCGGCACGATCTCGAGGAGACGCCGCTTGTCGAGATCGCGGCCGAGCTCGGGCTCAACGTCGACACGGTGAAGACGCAACACCGGCGCGCGCGCGAGGAACTGGACGCGCAGAAACGACGGTGGGACGCGCAGCAGGATTCTCACGGCTGGGACAAGGAGGCATGCGTGCCGGTGGCGCTCGCCGTCGGGCGCCGCGATCGCGCGTCGTGGGCGGCCACGCTGCGCCGCTTGTGGGTGAGAATCCTCATGCAGGGTGCGTTCGTCGTCCTGGCGGGCGCTCTCGTTTCCGCGGTACCGCCCGTGCCCAGCCCGGAATCGTGGCTGCGGCTGGCGGCGGTCCACTCGCCTGAGACAGCGCCCACCGCCCAGGACGTCGTGGCGCCCGCCGTACCAGACGGCGCCGACATCGCGGCGCATGCGATCTCAGGGTCGGCGGGACATGGCAACGCGGGCGCCGCGGTCGTGGTGAACAGCGCGCCGGCCTCCGCGGTGACGACCGTTCCCCGTCCCGCCTCGTCGGGGAGCGCCGTGCGCCCGTCCGCCAGGGAGCGAGCGAGGAACCTAGTCAATCAGGCCCGGAGGGCCATCGAGGCCAACACCGTTCTCGGTTACCTCGAGGCACGCCGGCTGCTTGAGGCCCACGCGCAGGAGTTTCCGCGAGGGGAATTCGCTGCGGAGCGCGAAGCGCTACTCAAGCAGATTCGTTGAGCCGTCGGCCGTCCACTCACAGCTAACAGGCGGCAACTCCGGTGATGTCTTCGACAGCACAAGGCCGAGTTCCGTCCTGCATCGGGCAAGGATGCCCACGTCCGGGAGGAGGAACCCATGAAGGAAGTGCTAGAGTCGATGTGGCTCATCTCGCCGATCGTTCTCGCGATGATGGCCTGTGTTGCGATCGGGTTCGCGGTGACCGCGCGCGAAGCGCTGGGCCGCGAGCGAGGGCTCCGCGAGGCACGCGAGCAGGCGCACGAAGATGAGGAACTGGCGCTCACCGAAGCAAAGGAAAAGGCAGAGCGGGATCTGGAGCGATACCGGCGCCTGCTGGACTGCCATGTGGATGCGCTCATCGCGGCGACGACAGGAATCTGCGCGCGCCCCGTTCCATGGCCAGGCAGGGTCCTCGAATCGTTCTGTGCAACGATGCCCTCGTGGCAGCGAAAGCTGGCCGAGAGCACCGGGCTGGAGCGACGGGAGCTGGAACGGCTGCTGAGCAGCGACCACCCGATGACGCCCGGCCTCGCGCGGCAGCTGGAAGTCTTCACAGGCACGCCTGCGCGGTACTGGGAGCGCCTGTGGCGTCTGCACGATGACTACCGGACGGACGGGGAGGAGACGGTGGTGCTCCAACTCGGTGAGCCCATCAGCAAGCGCGAACGCCCGGCGCGTACGGCGGCGCCCTCAGCGTCAAGCCCGACGTCGACGGGTCCGGCCACAATTCCTTCTCGGGCGCCTGATGTTCCCCCGCCCGTGGTGCCGTCTTCTGATCAAGCTGCCAAGAGCCCACGGGCCAAGCTTCCGCCGCCTCCTCTGTCGCGGCTTCGCTCACCGCTCCCTGCTCGCGCGATGTCGGGAGCTGAGTTCGCGTGTCGTGCTGCCGTGCTGACGAGCTTTCCGGTACAGCGCGACGACGGAGGATCCAGCCTGGCAGGAGGCTGCGATTGGGAGGACGTCGAGCGATCCCCATTGAACACGACGCTTCCAGGCGTAGGCAGTCATGAACATGCGTAACCTGAGTCGCGCTCAGGGCTACTGAGCGCGGCTTCGCTATCGAGGCGATCTTGGGTGGGGCATCGCATGTCGACTTCGTCTGAATCCGTCGCAGTCGACTCCACGACAAGAGCAGCTCTCAATCATAGGGCGGCAGATTCCCAGGGGGTGAAAGCCATGTGTTGTCTTCCGAACGAAAACAAGCGCGCCGCCGCGTACGCGCGCTTGTTTTGCCCGATGCTGGTTCGTGCCGTACTGGGCTGGTTGGAGCGGCTGGGGGTCCCACGGTGCCATCGTGGCGACGTCGCAGGCCAAGTCTGGGTCAACGCCTGCGAGAGCTGGCCCAGGTTCGACCCGAAGCGCGGCAGACCTGAACGCTGGTTGAACGCGATCACCGTACACGTTGCCGCGCACTACCACCAGCGTGCGCGGCAAAGCAGGGAAGAGCTGGTCGATGTGATCGAGGTGCTCGATCCAGCGCCGGACGCTGCTGCTATTATGGATTCCGATAATATCAGGACCGGCACCCTCGACGCGGTGAACGAACTCGATCCTGATCTGCGCTTCGTTCTCGTGGCACACGACCTGAACGGACTCTCGATGGCCCAGATAGCCCAAGACGCAGGGCTACCTCTCTCTACGATCTACAAGCGGCGCACAAGGGCCATCGGTGCGCTGCGCGACGTCATCAGGCTGCGAGAAGCCAGGGAGAGCTCCACCCGGAGAGTGGGGCTACAATGAGCGTTGTCCGCGGACAACGTCGACAACGTCGGCCGCCACCTCGCCCCTGGGTGCCGGCGAGCCGAGCAACCGCCCAGTTGCCTGGTGCTTCACGCGGGCCGGTTCGGCGCCACCGGCAGCAACGGCCAGGCGAAAAACAGAGTAGTTGACACTGCTCAAGCGGCGCGCGGAATGCTCGCATGCGCCGCTTGCACAGCGGCCGCATGAGGAGCGCAGCGGCGCGGGGAACTGGGGCGTGGCGGTCGACGCCATGATGTCGATCCGCGGCCAGTCCGACGCGGTAACCGTCCTGGCGCTGACGCGGCTCGTGATCGAGCGCATCGACCCCACGACGGCGCGGCTCCGCGGCTTCGGCCTAGCTCACTGGCGGACAACGGAGACAAGGCGGACCCCGAACATCTGTAATCCGTCGAGCTCGGGACCGAGCCGGTCAGGGAGCGCGCGCTCCTTGGCGGCCAGCAGAATCCCGGCCTTCCTCAGCCGCAACGGAATATGTCAATATAGTTGAGGCACCGGGTGGTCAGCTTTATCGAAACACGTGCTCTGTCGTGTCGGGGCGGCGCCCCGAGCTCCCGACACCCCGTCGCCGCCGTCCGCGCCGTCAACGGCGTCGCCCCCGCTTCTTCGACTTCGGTTGCGAACAGGCGACCTCCTTCGCAGGCGGTGCGGATGGCTCGCAGATCAATCGTCCCTCCGCCGGCGACTCTGGTGCTCCCTCGGGAATGACGGTCGGCGCGGGCCGGTATGCCGTATCGCTTGTTGGCGTCCTCTCGGTCTCCCCGAAGTGCCGCCGTTTCGCAATTCGATCGTGTCGTCGCCCCGCTTCGATTCGCTCGTCCGACCACTGTATCGTCCAGAAGACGGCGTTCTTCCGGATCCAGTAATGCGACCGGCAGGGGAACGACCAGTTCCCCACCGACGGGGCGAGTGAGACGCTATCGCCGTCATAGATCAGCGTCCAGTCTGTCGGCGACAACGGAGTAACGACCTTCATGCCGCAGCCACAACAGCAGCGATGCACGACCGTCCCAAACTCCATCGCCACATACAGCACGCCGTCCTCCAATCGCTCGGGAACGTGTGGAACGAAGACGTGCCGTAGTGTGGTCACGCGCGTCATCCGCCGTCGTCGCTCGTCAACATGTTCACGTCGATGGTGTAGGTGCTGAAGTGCTCTCGTTCACGATCCTGGTAGAAGCCGCAAAGCTTCTTCCATTTCACGACAGCCAACGCCGCGTTCAAGGCGTTCAGATCGGCGATCTGGATGTTTCGTGCGTAGTCGTCGCCGGCGGCGTCCCTGAAGGAGATGCGGTGCCTCTCCCTGACGTGCTCTCGCTTCGTGGGGGTGCTCGTGGTGACGCGAAGAACCCCGAGCAGGCCGTCGTCGACCAACTGCACGCCCATCCCGACGTCGATAAAGGGCACTCCAGCGATCTCGAGCTTCTCAATGAGAGGAGGCTTCGCGCCTGCCTTGTCGATGCAAATGAAGACGAAGGACATGCCGTCAAGTTCGTGCACGTTCGATGGCTCCAGATGGTGCGCGTGCGACACGATCCCCTTCCGCATTTTCGAGTAGAGCTGACCGAAGTGGTCGACCTTCCTCGGCTTCGCTCGCAGTTCGTCGATCGACGGCGCGCCGGGGGACCTAAACGCGTTGTGCTGGAGCAAGTCGTCGCCGTCGAAGAGGTGGATTTCGGCCACGGGCGTCTTCGCGACAAGATCCAGCACATACGATCCCGTGCCGCCCAAGCCGACGATGGCGACCTTGTGGCCGTTGAGCTTCTGCGACACCTGCCAAATTCCCGCACGAGTCGATGCCGTGTCCACGTAGTGGAACACCGAGTCCTCATCGTCAGAGTCTACGGCGATGTGAGTCCGCGCCGTAACCGTAGGGTCGAGCGAGTGAGCAGGACTGCTCACGATCGCCACATATGTCGTCATCTTCTCGAAGTAGTCGACGTACCCGGCACGCGGCTTGCTTGAGAAGGTGTGTTGAATCCGCACCTCATTCGCAAGCAACTGCTCCGAGCTCGAGTGTTTGATCTGCTCGATCTCGGAGCCGTCCTTGTTACACGGATGCTCTCCGATGAAGTGCGCCACGTGAGTACTCGGCCGCGCAGTCGTGTCGCCGGCGAGCGTCAACTCTGAGACGAGGGTGCCACGTCGGACCTCCCGCTTCGAATTGACGTACGGCACGTTTTTCACCAGCAGGTGGCCAGCTTTGATCTCGATCTCGTACCCCTCGGCCCTCAGGCGCGCGAGGTCCGGACTACGACTTGTCAGTCGCAGTGACATTGAAGATCATCCCTTCCTTGAGCTTGACACTCTCGCCATCGGTGAGGGTGCCCTCGGGCTTGTTCCCTTGGCCGCGCTTGTACGTGACGGTGTAGATCACGTTGGCGCCCTTCGGCAGATCGGGATCGAGCGCGACGACCTGCCCGAAGGTCAGCTCCTTGCCCGTGACCACTCTGCTCCGGCCGTTCACGATGATGTTGAACGACGCCTCGTGCCCCTGCCCCTGATTCGCATGGTTCCCGGATTCGCTCATTCGTTCCATCCTTTAGTGTCTTGGGACGCGGATCTGACACGTTGTGTGTAGATCACGTCGTCGTGGACTCGCGCGACAATGCACCCTGTTGCCGCCTCGGCGGCACTCCAGTCTCGGCGACAGAGGAACTCGTCGCACGGCGTCAGCATCAGCTCCTTATCAGCTTCGCCGTCGCGTCTGGCGGCGGGTGCTTCCAAGCCGAGCTTCTTGACCGCCGCGAGCCGAACGTGGTGAAAAGTAGGACACGCCCACTGGCGTCGCAGTACGGCCAGACGCCAATGTAGTTCACCTTACGTCGTCCGTTTCCTCGTCGTCATCCCCGGAGAAAAGACTCCTTCGAGGTGCTTGCGATCTTGCCCCTCGGTTGCGACAATAGAATTGCGCATGTCGAACAAAATTGCAACAGTAAAATCACCCGAACCGGACGTACCTGCGGCCATGCGCGCAGGAGCCTTCGACGCGGACGCCTTCTTCTTGGCGCTCGATGCCGTTCGGATCGCGCGCAGGAAAAACTGGAAGCAGGTCGCGCAAGAGGCCGGAATCAGCGCGTCGACGCTGACGCGCATGGCGCAGGGCAAGCGCCCTGATGTCGACAGCCTCGCCGCGATCGCCGCGTGGTCGGGCCTCAGCGTCGACGACTACGTTCGCGGAAAGGTACCCAAGGCGCCGCAGGAGCCGCTGGCGATGATCAGCACGTACCTCCGGAGCGACAGGCATCTGTCTCCCCAAGCCGCGCTCGCGCTTGACGCGGTGATCAAGGCGACCTACGAGCGCCTGCGGGGCACGTGATGGCGTCGGTCCTCCGTCGCGGCTTCAAGAGCGAGGCGAACGAGTTGGCGCGAGAGATGCGGCGGGAGCTGGGTGTGCAGCTCCACGAGCCGCTCGACCCGTGGCGCCTGGCCGACGTGCTTGGCATCCCCGTCATGCGACTCTCCGAATTGAGGGAGGACGTGCCGGAGCACGTCGACTACCTCCTCCGTGTCGAGGCGGGTGCTTTTTCAGCAGTGACCGTCTTTCGAGGTCGCCGACGCACGATCGTTCACAACGACCAGCATGCGAGCGGCCGGCAAGCGAACAACGTCGCGCACGAGCTCAGCCATGCCGTGCTTCAGCACGAACCCGCGCCGGCACTGAGCATCGTCGGGTGCCGGGATTGGGATCCCGTGCTCGAGGAAGAGGCGACCTGGCTCAGTGCTGCCCTGCTCGTCTCCGACGAAGCGGCTCTGCATATTGTCCGAGCTGGCCTGTCCCTTGCGGATGCCGCAGCGCAGTACGGGGTGAGCGAACAACTCGTGCGCTGGCGGGTGAACATCACGGGCGCCCGCCGTCGCGCAGCGGCACCGCCTGTCGCAAAGACCGGCGGGCCAGCGGATGAGGTCCGGCTGAACGGTCGACGGGTGGGGTAGTTCACACGGCGCTGTCCGACGTAGCAGGTGCCATCGGCGCGGGCGGCGGGGAGGAGGCATCACGTGAACGCTGCTCGCGCGCCTCTAGGTGCTATACCCCGCTACGTGGGCGCCTTCGGCAGCCTGGACCCGCGCTGTGCGCGGCAGGCGGAGCTCTCCTCTGTACGGCACGCTTACCAGCCCTGAAGCACCGTCTCCTCGGGCGACGGAGCGCATACCCCGCCGGCGCCTTGGCCCACAGCGCAAGAGGCACCGCACCCCTTCCAGCGGAGGCAACAGAGGCGCCGCTTGAAGCCAGCATGGCCCCGCAACCCGGCGGCCTCTGTGCCAGCATGCAGGCGCCACTTCGCACCTCTCCCCGTGTCGTCCGCAGTTCCGCCATGGCGGGGGGTGTCAAGATAGTTGGCCGTTGATCTGGTCACATCCTCATGAGTGCTTGAGCCTCGTGAGCGTGGGGGTTGAGGGTCACGGGGCCGATCGGTGTCCAGTTGCGAGTCTGGCCAGTCCAGCGCAAGGGCGTCCTGCGGCGGGCTCGCTGGTAGAGGGCATGGCGGGCGGCGAGCAGCGCGCTGTCGCGACCGCGGTGGCGGTCGTCGGGCGTGACGAAGCGGATGCTGCTGTGCAGGTGCTCGCCGTTGTACCAGGCGACGAAGCGCTCGACCCAGTGGCGTGCCTGCTCCACGGTGGCAAACGGGCGGCGGGGGTACTCGGGCCGGTACTTGAGGGTTCGGAAAAGGGCCTCGGCGTAGGGGTTGTCGTCGCTGACACGAGGGCGGCTGAAGGAGGGCACGACGCCCAGGCGCTGCAGCGTGGCGAGCATGGTCGAGCCCTTCATCGGGCCGCCGTTGTCCGCGTGCAGCACGAGGCAGCCGGAGCCCACGGCCTCGCGGCGGCAGGTCTGCTCGACCAAGCGAGCGGCAGCGAGCATCGACTCCTCGGCCTCGACCGACCAGCCGACGATCTTGCGGCTGTAGACGTCCACGATCAGGTACAGGAAGTAGAACGCGCCGCGCACCGCGCTTCTCAGGTAGGTGATGTCCCAGCACCACACCTGATTGGGCCTTCTGGCAACGAGCTCGCGAGGACGATGGGCGCTTGCCGGTCGAGCCGGATTGCGGTGCGCGAGCAGCCCATGTTCGCGCAGGACGCGGTAGAAGCTCGACTCCGAAGCGATGTAGACGCCACGATCGGCCAGGCGCGGGACGATCTGCTTGGGCGAGAGGTTGCGGAACTCGGGGCTGTTGGCCGTCTCGACGATGCGCCGGCGCTCCACCTCGGTCAGCTTGTGCACCGGGGCGTGGTGCGGTCCGGCTCGGCCGTCCTCGCCGCCGGCCTCCCCTCGCCAGCGGGCCACGGTCCGCGCGCTGAGCCCGAGCACGCTGCAGGCCGCATCGAGCTTGGCGCCGCCCCGCACGGCCTCGTCGATGAGCTCGAGCGTCACCTGTCGGTCTCCGGATCCGTGTCGTCGTCCCCGTCCCCCCAAATTGCTTGGACTTTTTTTTGCAATACCAGCAGCGCCGCCGCCTCGGCGAGGGCCTTGTCCTTGCGCCGCAGCTGCCTCTCCAGCTCCCGAACGCGCCGTGACGGGGCCGGGCCGTGACCTGCCTTCGCCGGCCCGCCCAGCGCCTCCAGCGCGGCCTTGCGCCACTCGGCGAGCTGCGCCTCATGCAATCCCTCGCGGCGGAGATACTCGCCGAGCTCCCGCTCGGAGAGCGCCGCCGCCTCCGTCATCGCGCGCAGCTTCTGCTCCGGGGTCCAGTCCTCGGGGCGGCGAGCGACGGCAGGGGGCGGAGGCGCGGAGCGGCGAGCGTCGTCGGACATGGGCGCCACGCTACGAGCATCGCGAAGCCAGCGCGAGAGCGTCGTCTGATGCACCCCCGTCTCGGCGGACAGCGCCACCGCCGTCGGTCCTCCTGGAGCGAGAAGCCGCTGGACGATTTTTCTTTTGAAGGATTCTGAGTACTCTCTCACCTCAAAGCCTGTCTCCGCTCCCCGACAACGGTGGCCTGATCCTCCGTAAGCGGATCAGACCGGGCGACAACTTCTCTGACACGGGGGGATGGCGTCACCAGGCATCACCGCGGCGGAAGGTTCGTCGCCCGCTTTAGCGCCACAGTCAAAATTACTGTCGCTTGACCCCCGCCCACGCCGTGGCGCTGGCCTCCCCGGCACAGGCCTGCCGCTTGCCGACACCGCTTTCCCGAATGCCTCTATGGCGCTTCGCGCACGCACACACTAAGCATGGGCGTGGAGCGATCGCGACGCGGTCTGGGCGCTGCTCAAAATGAACACTGCCAGACCTCATCGCGCCCTCCGCTCGCGCTCACGGGCAAGATCGACCACGTCGACCGCGGTCTCGCCTTCGGGTGCCGGCGCTCCGAGCAGCCGCCCGATCGCCTCGTGCACCACCCGCGCGGTCTCGACGTCGCCCGCCACGATAGCCGCCCGCAGCCCCTCCCCGAGCTGCACCAGCAGCGTCGCCCTCACCGACGCCGCCCTCGCCCCCTCCCCCTCCCCGCAATGCTCTCCCCCCGCCCCGCTCCCCCTGATCGAATCGGCACGCGCCCCCTCCGAATCGTCACGCCCCCGCTCCAACCGCGTCGATCCGTCGCCACCCCCCTCCGATTTCCCCGGCAATTTCCCCTCTTCGCCCCCATTCCCCCGCCCCAGAGCGCCTTTTAAATCCACCGCGTCTGCCATTCCGCCGCGGGGCCCATCCTCCGCCAGGCCTGCGCCACGGACCAAGCCCGCGACACGCGCTCAACCACCACCACTACAAGCGCAAACGGCTCTCCCGCGGCGTGACGGCGCGAGCCGTGCGCCCGCCCCGCGTCAGCCCCCGCCGCCGCCGACCTCGCGCCAGCGGATCTCCACCCGCTTCGCGCCCAGCTGCGTCGCGAGCGCCGTGATCTGCCGCTCGGCCTGCGCCTTCGCGCGCGCCATCACGTTCCCCTCGAGCGCGGCCTTCTCGATCGCCGCCGTCGCCTCCTTCCGGGCCCGCGCCTCGAGCTGCTCGTTGCGCCGCGCGAGCAGGCTGGTCGACCGCGTGTAGACGTACGTCTCGTCCTCGTCGAGCCGGGTCGAGAAGACCTCGGGCGCGGGCAGCGTGAGCCGCGCGACCCCGGTCTCCGGATCCATCGCGATGTCGCCCTCGCCGATCCGCGCGAGATCGACGCCGATCGTGACGTGGCCGACCGCGACGAGCAGGAGGGCGTCGGTGGCCTGCACCAGACCGAACAGGCGGTTCTGCCGGTCGGCCAGATCCACGACCTTCTCGACATGCACCTCCGTGGTCTCGAGCCGTGACAGGTCGCGGATCGCGATGACGAGCGCAGGAGACGGCCGCGCGACCACGCCGCTCGAGGGCGCCGGACCGCCGAGGCGCGGCGCCACAACGAGCGCGCCGAACCCGACCGACGCGAAGAGCGCCACGACGAGCAGCGCGATCCGCGCGGCGCGGCCTGCCTGCGCGCGAGAACGCGGCGCGTGGACTGCGACCGAAGCGTAGGGGTCCTGGAGCGGGCCTTCCATCGGGGTGTCTACCTTGGAGGATCACGGGCGCGCAGCAGGCGCCCGCGGCGGCTCGGCTGGACACCGACCCGAGGAGCCGCGCGTCCTCCACAGAGAGTACCCAGAACTTGAAGGCCGGAGGGCGAGAAGAATCGACCAGCCCCGCCCGTCCACCCGCCCGGCGCGCCGTCGGCTAGGACGCCGCGACCCCCCTCACGCCGCGCGCGCCGCAGACCGCGGCGGCGTCGCCGCCTGCTCCGCCCCTGAGGACGAGAGCGCCTGCTCGAGCATCCAGTCGTCGACGTCGCCCTCGGCCGCATGCTCCAGGGCGAGCCGCACGTCTCGGTTCGCGCAGCCCTCGGCCGCGATCCGCAGCCGCTCCTCGGTCTGGCCGTCGCGCGAGCCCGCGAGCGCGAGCGCGGCCCCGATGCGGAGCTCGGCCGGCGCCCCGCCGTCCTCGAGCACCGTGAACGCCTGCTCCCGCGTGAGCTTCGCCGTCCGGTAGTCGGCGCCGGCCTCGCCCACGAGGCGGCGCAGCGCCGCCCGCCAGGCGGGCGCAGGCAGGCCGCGGCGCCCGAGGAGCGCCACCGCGCGCCCCGCCTCGTGGGCGCCTCGCCCGCTCCGCTCCCGCAGCAGCGCGAGCAGGTGCTCGCGGCGCCGCTCCGCGAGCACCATGCTGAGCCCCGTCTCGCTGGGATCGCGCAGCAGCTGCGGCGGCACGAGGGTGAGCGAGAGCTCCTCGCCCCCCGCGAGCGCGAGCTCGACCCCGAGCGCCGTCTCCTCGACCCGCTCGATGCTGCCGAAGGAGATGAAGCGCTCGCCGGCGTCGTCCCGGAGCGAGAGCCCGTCGCTGCCCGCCACCAGCACGCGGCGCGCAGAGCCCTCCCTGAGCAGCGCCGCCAGCACCCACGCCGAGGCGCCCGTGACGACGCCGAGCGAGAGCGCCACGTCGAAGTCGAGCACCGACCAGCAGAGCAGCGACATGAGCGCCGCGACCCCGACGAACAGGCGGCGCCGCGGCAGCGACGGCGCGTCGTCGTAGAGCCGCGCGCTCCACGTGCCCCGCGCTCGCCCGGCGGCGATCACGCCGAGCAGCCGCTCCGCGTCGACCGGATCGTCGACGCGCACCCGGATGACATCGCCGTCGTCGGTCTTCAAGGCGACCTCGCCGCCGGAGCTCGAGAGCCGCGCGCGCGTGAGCGAGAGGAGCGGGAACGCGCGCCGATCGCCAGGGCGCTCGATCCACAGCGCGTTGCTCACCCGGACGACCGCCGCGCCGGACGAGCCCACCGCCGCCCAGAGCCAGGCGATCGGCGTGTAGAGCAGGCACGCCAGGCAGAGCAGCGCGAGCAACGACCCGAGCAGCGCGAAAGGCACCATGACGGCCGCCACGATCGGGCCCGCGATCGGCTCCACGAGCGACGCGACGGAGAAGACGACGAGGAGCCACGCCAGCGCCGACGAGAGCAGCCGGCCGATGGATCGAGCGTCGGCGTAGGGCTGGATGAGGACCCCACACCGCTTGAACACGCCGTCGCTTCCAGCGGTCCCTGCCACCCCATCACGGTGAAGGCGCCCGCCTGCGAGTTCAAGCGCACAGCGCAATTTCAACGCAGGAGGAACCCCTGCGCTGCCGTCCCCGGCGACCGCGCTCAGTACGCGTCCGCCGGCGCGCGCGCGTCCGCGGGGAGCGTGAGCGGGAGCATCTCCACGGCCGCGTCCCCGCCGGCCAGCCACTGATACCGCGCCAGGTTCGAGAGGACGCGACCCACATAGGTGCGCGTCTCGTCGTACGGGATGCGCGCCACCCACACGTCGGTGTCCCGGTCGATGCCCCCACCGAGCCAGTGCGACACGGCCTTCGGACCGGCGTTGTACGCCGCCGTCGCGAGCGGGAGGCTGCCCTCGAACGTCCGGAGCAGCTTGCCGATGTAGAAGCCGCCGAGGCGCAGGTTGAGCGGCGCGCTCTTGAGCTGCCCGAGGTCGAAGCCGAGCGAGAGCTCGCTTGCGGCCTTCTGGGCCGTCGACGGCATGAGCTGCATCAGCCCGACCGCGCTCGCGGGGCTCACCACGACAGGATCGAACGCGCTCTCCTGGCGCATCAGCGCGTGAACGAGGCCCCTCGGCAGCCCGTGCTGCGCCTCGAGCGCGCGCACCTCGCCGGCGTACGGCTCCGGATAGACGCACTCCCACGTCCAGCGATCGGCCTGCGAGGGCGCGCGCTGGAGCGCCGCGGCGGAGACCGCCTGCGTGCCCACGCGGTAGCGGCGCTTCGCGGGCGAGAGCATGCCGTACATCCGGCAGAGCGCCTCGCTCTCCTGCCCGGCATAGGCCGCGGTCGCCTCGCGCTCGTTCTCGGCGAGGTAGCTCTCTGCGTCGCCGTCGAGCCCCATCGACGCGAGCAGCGCCGCGGCCGGCGGCAGCTTCACCTCCACCGCCCGGGCGTCCCCGAGGGACGCCGGGACGAGCAGCGGCGGCATGGGCGCGCCCACCGCCGCGAGGCGCGAGCGCGAGAGCAGCGCGCCCCACGAGAGCGGCTGCTCCCGCATCACCTGCGTCCAGAGCCGCACCGCGCCGTCACGATCGCCGCCGCGCAGCGCCGCGAGCCCGGCGAGCTCGCGCAGCCGCGCCGCGTCGGCCGGCCTCGCGTCGCGCGCGAGCTGCTCCAGCGGCCGCCGCACGCGCGCGGCGCCGCCCGTCGACAGCGTCGCGAGCGCCCGCTCGTAGACCGCGTCGTCGCGCCGATCGCTCCGCGGGTAGGCGTCGAGGAACCGGCCGTACTGCGCGACGGCCTCCGCGTAGCGCCCGACCTGCATGAGGAGCCGCGCGGCGAGCAGGCTCGAGAGCTCCCCCCAGCGGGTCTTCCGGAACCTGCGCGCGACGGCGAGGTGCCGCTCGATCGCCTCCGCCTCGCGCCGGAGCCGCGAGAGCGAGCGCGCCGCGAGGTGCAGCTGCTCGGCCTGGCGCGCCGACGGCGCGGCGGCGACCTTGAGGAACGCCGCGGCCGCGGCCTCGTAGTCGCGCGCCTGGTAGAGCGCCGTGGCCCTGCGGTGGTGGAGCTCCGACGCCGGCACGCCCGACATCTTGTCGAGCTCGGCGATCGCCTCCGCCGCGCTGCCCCCGGCGACCATGGCGTCGACCTTCTGGAGCCGCTCCTCCTGCGAGAGCTGCCCCGGCAAGGCGGCGAGGAGCGCCGCGGCCTCGCGCCCGTCGGGCGACGACGGCGCGCTCTTCACGATCCACCGGAGGTCGGCGTGCGCGAGGGCCGCCGCGGCGGCCTTCTCCCCGGGGCGCTCGGCGGCGTCGCGCACGCCGAGCTGGACGCGCGCCCGCGCCATCCGCGCCGCGGCCTCGTCGCGCGACCTGCGCGCGCGCTGCGCCGCGGCCACGGCCCGATCGGCGAGCGCGCGAGCCTGCTTGAGATCGCCGCCCTTCATGGTGGCGAGCGCGGCGCGCGCGAGGCCGGGCGCGCTGCCCGAGCGCTCGAAGTACGCCGCCGCCTCGAGGAACGGCCCCGCCACGAACGCCGCCTCCGCCCGGTAGCGCGCCACCTCGCGCGAGAGGAGCGGCAGCCCCTGCTCCAGGCCATGCAGCAGCTCCACCGCCTTGCCGTGATCCCCGAGCTCGAACGCGACGCGCGCCCGCGCGTACTTCATCGACGGCAGCGCGCGCTGCTCCATGGGCAGGGCGTCGAGCCGCTCCGCCGCCTCGGCCCATCGCTCGAGCCGCACCGACTCGACCCAGGCGCCGTCCACCATGGGCGGCGCGGGCAGCGCGAGGGCGAGACCCGCGGGCGGCACGAGGGCGAGCGCCGCGGGCGGCGCGGCGGCCGGCGCGGCGCGCGCGGTGCTCTGCGACGGGGGCGGCCCGGCCGCGTGGTGCTCCGCGCACGCGGCGAGCGAGAGGCCGAGGACCCACGCGACAGCCAGCCGGCGGCGCGCTCCCCTTGAAGACGGCTTCGGTGGCGACGGAGCCCGTTTCATAGCCGACCCGGCGCGTTGGACGACCCGCCGGCAGCGCGCCGTGAGGACGGAGCGCCGCGGAACGACGGCCTCCGCGCGCAGGCCGCTCGAACCGCAGCGCACGCGCTGCCGACCCCTTTAGCTAGCAAGCTTGGGCCCGAGGTCGCAAACAAAGTGTCGGGCCCGACGCGATCCACCGCTTCCCGATCTCCACGTCCTCCTCGAACAGGAAGGCCGCGACCTCGTCGAGCGAGCCAGCGCGGTTCGGCGGCGCACCCAGACGGAGCGCGGCGGCCTTGCCGAACGCGGCGACCACCGGGTGCGGCGAGCTCGCGAGCCGCAGGAGCTCGGGTACGAGCTCCACCGCCCCGAACGCGCCCGCGAGGATCGCCGCCAGCGGCCGCGGATCGGCGGGGCAGTCGTAGCTCCACGACAGCGCCGAGCGCAGCACCGCGATCGTCTCGGGCGCCGCCGCGCGCGCCGCCGCCGTGCGGTAGCCGCCCCCAGGCAGCGCGAGCTGCGCGTCGCCGCGGCTCGTCGCGCAGATGCCGTCCGCCGCTTGCAGCAGCGCCGCGGCGATCGGCTCGGTCACGCCGTCGCCGAGCACCGTCAGCCCCTCGATGTCGGCGGCCACAGGCCGCGACGCCTCTTGCGCATACCCCTCGAGATGGGCGAGGAGCCGCTCCAGGTCCACCGCGCCCGCGGCGCGGCCCGCCAGCACCTCGCGCTCGGTGTGCACCGTCACGAGGCTCGACACGATGGCGGGCGTCCCGCCGCGCATCGTGTGCGACACGTCCACGCTCACCCGCTGGACGGCGGGCCACCGCAGCACCCGCGGCTCCGTGTCCGGGTCGACGACGATCCCCCAGGGCACGACGGCCATCGTCACCTCGCGGGCGCCGCGCTGGATCGGGGGGCGGTGCTCGGCGCGGACCAGCGCGAGCAAGCCGAGCGCGCTCCCCATCGCGATGAGCCCCAGCGAGAGCGCGTGGCTCCCGGCGCTCCAGACGGCCGCGGAGGCGCCCGCGAGCCCCGCGGTCCCGGCCGCGGCGAGCGCGCCGGTCGAGCCGGGCTCCGGGTGGAGCCACACGTAGCGGAAATCCGGCGGAGGCAGCTTGCGCAGCACGGTGACGACCCCGGACGACAAATCTAGGCTGCCGCGCCACCGCGCGCCACCGGGTGCGCCGGAGCGCCCGCGCGCACCACGCCGATCGCGGCGTTCCACGCGCGCTGCGCGGTGGTAGCTTCGCGGGCGGTGCTGCTCTCCCGCGTCCGCCTCGTCCATCTCGGCCCGTTCGAGGACCTCTCGCTCTCGCTCGAGGACGCCGCCGGCGCGCCGCGCCGGCTCGTGGTCCTCTTCGGCGGCGACGGCGTGGGCAAGACCTCGATCCTGTCGGCGATCGCGTCGACCCGGCCCGGGTACGCGGTCGCGCAGCCGAGGCCGCGCGGAGACGACGGCTCGCAGCCGCTCGTCGTCGCCGACTGGATGCTCGGCACGGACGACCCGGCGCGCGCGCACCCGCTGCGGGTCACGAGCCCGAACGCGCGCCTCGACGAGCCCGAGGACGCGGCGATCTTGCGGCGGAGGGAGCAGTCGCTGTTCGAGCGGCGCGCGGCCGAGGGGGGCTTCGTCCTGGTCGCGCTCTCGGGAGCGCGCTGGTTCTCCCGCAGCGCGATCGTGCTGACGACGCCCGAGCGCAGCGTCCTCCGCTACGACGTGCGCGCGGCCGCGAGCTTCGACGACGCGACGCGCACCGACCTCGCCCGCGAGACGAAGCAGGTGCTCTCGTTCGTCCCGATCGCGGCGGCGCTCGCGCGCGACGGCCGGAAGAGCCGGCCGGAGGTGCTCTCCGACGTGCAGCCGGACGCTCGGCCGGGCGCCCAGGCAGAGCGGCTCGGCGCGCTCGATCGCGCGCTCAAGGAGGTGCTCGAGGCGCTGCTCGACGGCCACGGCGTGACGTACGCCGGCGTCGACCCGCTCCGGCTCGAGCCGATCTTCGAGCGCGCGGACGGCCAGCGCGTCGACTTCGACGATCTCGGGCGGAGCGCGCGGCACACCGTCGCGTTCGGCGCGCTCGCGCTCCGCGCGCTCGCGTCCGCGCACCCGAGCGGCGATCCGCGCCTCGCCGAGGGCGTCGTGCTGATCGACGACATCGAGGCGCAGCAGCCGGTGCACCGCCAGCGATCGCTCGCCGCGCGCCTGCGCGCCGCGCTGCCCAACGTGCAGTGGATCGTCACGACCTCATCGCCGGCGATCGCGCTGGGCTGCGAGCTCTCCGACGTGATCGCGCTCCGCCGCGAGCCCTCGTCGGGGCGCGTCGAGCTGCACGAGGGCCCGGACGCCGTGCTGCACTGAAACACGCGGCGCGGCGCGCGCGGCGCGCCGCCGAGCGGCGGGCGGCGCCGCGCCTCCCTCCGCTCCCGGCTCCTGCGCCGCGCGCGTCAGGCGAGCGGCACGGCGAGGAGCACGACCTCCTTGCCGCGGACCTCGATCTTGTAGCGCATGGGCTTTCCGTGCTTCCGCCCGAGCTCCTGCTCGCTCGCCTTGAGGCGGGCGACGAACGCGTCGCGGGTGATGTGGTCCACCGGATCGCCGAGCGACTTCTTCGCGGCGATGTACTCCGCGAAGATGCGGGCGTAGTAGGCGTCCTCCGGCTCCTCGAGCAGCGCCTTGGCGTCGGCCGGGATCTCCTCCGCGGACAGCGCGGCCATCCGCTCGTCGACCTCGAGGGCGTCCCGGAAGGACGCCGACGTCGGCGCGCGCGACGGGCGCCCCTCGGCGTCGGTCTCGTCCTCCTGCACCCCGAGCAGCTGGTTCAGGAGCGAGTTCAAGCGGAACACGAGCCCGCCGAGCTCGGCGTGCTCGATCTGGAACCGGAGGTCGGTCCGGCCGTTCATGATCGCGAGCAGGCCGTCCTCGATCTCGGAGACCGGCTGCGAGATGTACGCGTCCAGGAAATACGCGGCGATCACGACGAGCACGAGCCCGAGCGCGGTGACGCCGAGGAGCGGCCAGAACAGCGCGCTCGCGAGCCCCGGCGTCCGGAGCTGCGCGATGCTGAGCAGCACCGCCCGCCGCCCGTCGCCGTAGCCGTCGAGCGCGTGCCCGACGGCGCTGTACTCGCCGGACAGCCCGCCGATGTCGACCGTCTGGCCGGAGCGCAGCGCCTTCAGGGCGCCGTCCTTCGCCGGCGACGCCGTGAGCGCCGCGACCAGCTGCGGGGAAGCGTCGCGCGATTTCGCCACCACGTCGAGCCCGTCGCCCGACTGCATCGCGACGACGAGGACACGCCCGCTCGTGCGCTCGCTCGCGTTGGTCAGCCGCTCGTCGTTCAGCGCGGTGCCCACCGCGACGGCGCCGATGATCTGCCCGGCGTCGCTGCGGATGGGCGCGTAGGACGCGAGCAGCTGCTCGTTGCGCGCCCGGCTGACCCACACGTCCGAGCCGGTCACCCCCTGCTCGATGGCGAGCATCAGCGACGGGTAGACAGCGCCGAGGTTGTCTCCGCGCATGAGCGCGGAGGCGTTCCGTCCGAGCACCACGCCCTTCGTGTCCACCAGGACCACGAGGGAGGGCGGGGTCCTGGCCAGCTCGGGCGAGGCGGCGACCGCCTCCCGGATGGCGTTGGCGGCGCTGGTGGCCGCCTCGGCGCGGGCCGGGGCGGTGCCGGCGTTGAACGGCTCGCGCAGCTTCGGGTCGCTCGCGTGGGAGTCGAGCCACCGCTCCAGCACGAGGCCGTCCACCTGGAGCTGCGCCATGGCGGCCGCGAGTGCGCGCGGCGCCTCGCCGGGGCGCCCGATCTCCGCGAGGGAGGCGCGCGTGAGGGCGTAAAAAAGCCCTCCGACCATGAGGACAATCACGGCGAAGACTGCGATGATCTTTCCGCGCATCCTGCGTCTCCACTCCTTCTTTCCGGGGCTCAGGGCAAGCTACCATCCGCTGCGGCGCTGCTACAACTCTCCACCCAGCTCATGGTGCACTTGAATCAGCCGCACTCCGAAGCCCCGCGCCTCTACGTCGTCGACGACGCGCTGTTCGAGCAACATCGCTCGCGAGGCGCGCACCCTGAGCGCCCGGAGCGCCTCGAAGCCGCCCGCCGCGCCATCGAGCGCTGCGCCGCGGCCGGCCTCTCGCTGGAGCACGTGGCGTCGCGCGACGCCACCGAGGAAGAGCTCGCCCGGGTGCACGCCCCGCGGTACCTGGAGTCGCTCGGCCGGCTCAGCGGCCACTATGCGGCGCTCGACCCCGACACGTACGTGGTCCCGCGCTCGGTCGAGGCGGCGAGGCGCGGCGCGGGCGCCGCGGTGGCGCTGGTCGACGCGGTGCTCGCCGGCCCCGGCCGGCTCGGGGTCGCGCTGCTCCGTCCGCCCGGCCACCACGCCACGCGCGACGCCGGCATGGGCTTCTGTCTCCTGAACAACGTCGCCGTGGCGGCGCGGGCGGCGCTGAGCAGCGGGCTCTCGCGGGTCGCGGTGGTCGACTTCGACGTGCACCACGGCAACGGCACGCAGGACATCTTCTGGGACGATCCGCGGGTGCTGTTCTGCTCGCTGCACCAGTGGCCATTCTATCCCGGCACCGGCGCCGCCAGCGAGCTCGGCGGAGGCGACGGCGCCGGTTACACGGTGAACGTGCCGCTGTCCGACGGCGCGACGGACGCGGTCTACGAGGCTGCGTTCGACGAGCTCCTCCTTCCGGTGCTCGACGAGTATGCGCCCGAGCTGATCCTGGTCTCGGCGGGGTTCGACGCGCACGAGCGCGATCCGATGGCGGCGATGAAGCTGTCGCGCGCCGCGTACGCGGCGATGGGCCGCCGGCTCGCGGCGATGGCGACCGCGAAGGCGGGGGGGCGGCTCGCCATCTTCCTGGAGGGCGGCTACGACCTGACCGCGCTCGAGGGCTCGCTCACGGCGGCGCTGCTCGCGGCGTCCGGCTGCGAGGCAGCAGACGACCCGGCTGGAGCGTCGGTGCCGCCGGCGCAGCCCGCGCAGCGCGCGCCGATCTCGACCCGCCACCGCGCGGACCTGGACCGGGCGCGCCGGGCCGCGCTGCGCCGGTGGACGACGCTCTGAGCGAGGCGACCAGCGGCGCGCGCCGGGAAACCGGGGCCGAGGCGTGAACGGGGCCGGGGCGGAGGCCGCCGGGGGGCCGCTGTCCCGCGGGGAGCCTCTGCCTGGAGGAGGTCGGCGCCTCCTTTGGAGGGGGGTCAGGGCGGGAAGCCGGGGCGGGGAGCTCGAAAGGTGGGGGATCCAGGGTGCGGCTAGAAGAGCGACACGAGGTGCGTTTCCGTGATTGCACTCTGCGCGGAGCTGAGTATTCTGCCAGGCCTTCGCAGCCCACGGGCCGTGAAGAACGGTGGGTATAGCTCAGTTGGTAGAGCACTGGATTGTGGCTCCAGTTGTCGCGGGTTCGAATCCCGTTACTCACCCCAGGTAGAACAGGCCGAGGCCGCCCAGCAGCGGTGGCCTCGGGGTCTCGGCTGCGCGAGAGCACGAAGGCGGAGCCGCAGGCACGCTGATTCGTGCCCGCCGGGCTCCTCGCTAGCGCTCCACGAGTTCGACCGCGACGCGTCGACAGAGAGCGAGCAACGACCGGCGCATCGCGAGAGACCGCGACGCTGACGCGCGATCAGCTGACACCTGACGCGCGCCGTGGCCTCGGGCCCCGAGCCCCGGCTCGACTGTGCCGAGCCGCCGCGCCCTGTCCGCGGAGAGCGACGCGCTCTCCGCGACCTTCCTTCCTTCCTCCATCCATCCACGAGCCGAACGGCGTTCCCCTTGGCCGACGCCGCGCGAGCGCGTCCCGACCCCGGTCCGAGGCTCGGCGCCGCCCGAGCCCCTCCATGAGCGCGACCGCGCGCCACACCACGAGCACGCTCGCACGCCATCACGAGCGCGCTCGGACACCCCATCATGGACGAGCTCGCACGGCGTCGCGAATCGCTCGCTTCGATAAGCGCCCTTCGCGCGCCTCGGAGCTATCGATTCATGGATATCCATCCATCGCAGTGAGCCGTTACCCATTCTCCCGGAGACAGCAAGTCTCATTTTTGTAACCGACTCGCCACAATCCCCGCGTAGCGTCCGCGCGCATGAAGACCACTCTCCCCGGGAGACGCGCGTCGACGGCGCGCCTCATCTCCGCTGCTTTCATCGCGATCAGCGCACCTCAGCTCGCGGCGTGCGCCGCGGATTCGAGCGATGCCGCGGATCCTACCGAGTTGCCGGCCCCCGGCGCCGTCGATGTCGTCCGCCCGCTCACGCTCTCGGACCGCGCTCGTGTGCCCGAGAAGGAGCCGGGGTTCGTCGCCGCGGCGCTCGGGGACCACGAGCTCGTCATCACCCATGACGGCAGCATGACGCCCTTCGCCGCGGGCGACGTGCTCGGCGGCACGCAGGGAGGCGGCTACCTCGCCCGCGTCGTGAGCGTACGCACGATCGACGCGACGCGGGTGGCGCTCGCGACGACGCCCGCTCCTCTGACGGAGTTCATCACCGAGGGCCATTTCCATGTCCACTACGACGCGCGCGAGTACGCGCGCGCCATCGACGATCACGTCGCGCGCACCCGCGAGCTCGGCGTGGAGGACGGCGAGCAGATCGCGAGCGCGGCGGAGGCCCTGAAGATCTCGTCCGGCGCCTCCATGAAGCTCCTCGATCTCTCCTCGGCCTCGCTCCCGGCGTCGTGCGGGGTCACCGCGCACGGGACGGCGGCGCTCGACGTCACGGCCGAGCTCTCGCCGGCGCTCGACCTCGAGGTCCACGTCGGCCCGAGGGGCAAGCTCAACCCGGTGCCGGAGCTGAAGCAGCTCCGCCTCGTCGCGTCGGGCCAGCTCGACGTGAGCGCCAGGCTCCAGGGCACCGGCACGGTCACGGGGAGCTGCTCGGTCGATCTCCTGGAGCTCGCCGGGGGCGTCCCGAGCCTGCCGCTGCCGACGCTGACCTTCTGGGTGGGCCCCGTCCCCGTCGTCGTCACGACGGACGTCGTGCCGAGAGCGAAGGCGGATCTGGGGCTGTCGTTCACGGCCGCCGAGGTGGAGGCCGTGGCGCAGGCGACCGCCGAGATCGAGGCCGGGGTCGACTACAGGAACGGCACGTGGAGCACGATCTGGGAGCCCTCCGGCTCGGCCTCGGGCTCGGCCTCCATCGGCGCGCCCGGCCCGATCACGGCGTCCGGCAAGGTGAGCGCCGGCGCGGAGCTCCGGGCGCGCCTGTACGGCATCGTCGGCCCGAACGTCGGAGTCCAGGCGTACGCGCGCGTCACGGCGGAGACCGCGCCGCCCTACTGCTCGTACGACGCGCGGGTCGACGGCGGCGTGCGGGCTTACGCCGAGGCGGTGGCAGGCGTGTCGGTCGGCCCGCTGGATCTGACGCTCAAGCGCCTCGATCTCGTCGATCTCGAGCTCCTGCGCTTCGACGGACCGCGCGCCTCGGGCCCGCTCCGCGACGCGCCCGAGTGCGACGCGGAGCCCTGATCGCGCCGCCCCTCATCGCGCCCTCTGTCCGGGAGGCGAGGCGCCCCCGCCTCCCGCGCGCGGGCTCGGGCGCCGCGCTCAAGGGTCCGCGCACGCGACGTAATCACAGGACGCCTCGTTCACGCACTCCTCGGTTCGCTCCACGAGGTCATTCCCCTCGAGGCCGAGGCACGCGGTCTCGCAGCTGGTCTTGCTCGGCGGCGGAGCGTCGTTCTCCTCCGCGCAGAGGATGCGGTGCTTGCAGAGCTCACTGCATGCGTTCAGGATCTCTTCGTCTTTGCACCCCGCGGCCCCCGCGGCAAAGAGGCCGAGAACGGCGGCGATGACGAGCGGGATCGATCGGAGTTCTGCGTTCTTCATGGGCAGCTCACCTCGGTTGTGGAACGGAGACTCTCCCCGGCGAGCGACCCGCTGCCGACCGGCAGCCCGCGTCAGCGCACGAGAAGAAGGCGAGCGCGCGACCCGGCACGGTAGCAGCGCTTTGCAGAAGGCCAGCGCGCCTCACCATGAGGCCACGCCTCCGCGCAGAGCATAGACGAATCCCTGGCCCCCGCCCACCGCGCGGCGGCACGCGAAACGCGAAGACCTCGGCCCCGCGCCGACGTCATCTCGGTTCCCGCTGCCGCCCCCGCGCCGCCCCGGCGCTGGCTCGATGCGCCGGGCGTGGTACATTGCGTCATCGCGCGTCCTGACGCGCTCTCCACGATCGACGACGAATGCCCTCCAAGGAATCCGACACCCTGCTCGAAGCCGATCCAGCCGAGCGACCGGATCGCGAGAAGCCCGAGTCCACGCGGCTCCCTCTCGTGCTCCTGGTCGACGGGGACAGGAGCATCTGGCAGCGGCTCGGCGCCCTCCTCTCGAAGCGATATCGCCTCGTCGTATGCTCCTCGGCCGTGGACGGGGTCGCCGCCTTCACCGAGGACACGTGCGCGGTGATCGTCGATGTGCGGATGTCAGGGCTGGAGGGATTCTGGGTCTGCGACCAGATCCGCAAGGTGCAGCCGGAAGTGCCCGTGATCTTCTATTCGGCTCATCACGACGAGAAGGACTCGTTCGAGGTCATCAACGCGCACCGGCCCTTCGCCTATGTCGACAAGCACGGCGCGGAGCAAAAGCTCCTCGACGCCCTCGAGAAGGCGACGCGGATATTTCAAAGCACCCTCCGCAGCAGACGGATCATCGAGCGGCTGCAGCGCCGCCGGCTGGAGGCGGTCTGACGCCCCGGCAGGGCGAGCCGCGCCCGCGCGGCGATCGGCGAGATCTGTGGCGCACGCTGGTCCAGCTGGCGCTCAGCCTGTCCGCGCTCTTCGCCGGGATCGCGCTCGCGGCGCACCTCGCCCGCGAGCAGCTCGACGCGCTCGGCCGCGGGTTCGTGGACCGCTTCGGCCTCGCCGGGATGTTCGTCGGCACCTTCCTCGCCGACGCGTTCTCGTTCCCGATCCCGCCGCAGTTCTACATGCTGACCGCGATCACCTCGGGCGGCTCCCAGGTCGCGCCCCTGATCGCCATCTCGGCCGCCTCGCTCGTCGGCGGCTGCACGGGGTATCGCCTCGCCGGCCGCCTCGCGCGGCTCCGCCTCTTCGCGGCGCGCATCGAGCGGACGCGACCCAGGATAGACCGGCTCTTCGAGCGCTACGGCTACTGGGCGATCGCGATCGGGAGCATCTCGCCGATCCCCTTCTCGATGCTCTGCTACCTGTCCGGGCTGTACCGGGTCCCGCTGCGCTACTTCTTGACCATGGTGCTGTTCCGGGTGCCCCGGCTCCTCCTCTTCTACGCGCTCATCCGGGCGGGATGGAGCCAGTGAAGCCGGCGGCGTGAGCGCTACCTGGGGCTGTCCGTCTCCTCGGGCGACGGGTTCACCCTGACGCGCTCCAGGATCTGGTCGACCATGCCGAGATCGATCCCGGAGCGCTGCTCCACGACGTTCCTGGAGAACAGCCGAGTCGCCTCCTTCGCGAGCTCCTCGTCCGGGAGGAACGGCCGCGCGGGCGACCGCGGCGCCGGCAGGCCGATCTCCTTCTCGAGCTCGGAGATCGCCCGGATCATCTCCTGGTAGCAGGCGGAGGCGATCTGCACGGCGAACGGGAACACCTGGACGTTGCCCCGGCCGGCGCGCACGGCGTGCAGCGTCGCGGCGGCCTGCTCGGCGAACTGGCGACTCCCGTACGCGTTGGCCATCTGCGCGTACATCGCGATGGACTCCTGGTCCGCCGCGAGGTCCTCCTCCTTCGTTCGCGGCGCTCCGGACGAGGGCACCGACGACCACCGGACGATCATCCGCGCGTAGTCGTCGAGCGCGCGCCGCTGGAGGGCCAGTCGCTCCAAGAGCGCTTCTCGCCGCTGTCTCTGGAGCTCCGCCTTCTCCTCGTGCTCGGCCCGCCGCTCCGCGCTGAGATCCGCCGATCTCCGCGCCAGGTAAGCGCCGATGAAGAGGGCGACGCCGTTGCTGACGGCGATGAAGAGCATCTCCAAGATCTTGGGATCCATGCCGGTGCCCACGACTTCTATCACGTTCGCGCTGAACGCAGTGAGTTGCCGCAGGATGCGGAGAAAAGTTGGCCGCCGCCCTCCTCCCGTGCAGGTGCGCCGTCATCCCACAGGCGGCCGGGGCCGCGCTCGGAGCCGCGCGGGCAGGCATGATAGGATGTCCGCATGACCGGTTCACTCGACGCCGGGGCCGGCCCGCACCTGGAAGGGCTCGCGGGCCCGCTGCGCGAGGCGCTGGAGAGGAGCCTCGCCGACCGGCTCGCGCGCTGCCCCGGGGCGGAGCTCAACCTGGACAACGCGTTCTGGGGCGCCCCCGAGCCGCGCGACCTCGGCGAGGCGCTCACCCGGTTCGGGCCGACGTGCGTCAACGTCGTTGTGCGCATCTTCGAGCGTATCCGCGGCATCGACCCGACGCTCGGCCTGTGGATGCAGATCAGGTATCTGCGCAACGTCTGGTGCGGCGGGAGCGCCGGATTCAAAGTGGTCTACGTGGAGCCGGCGGCCATGCGCGAGCGCCTCGATCGCCACTTCGCGGGAGCGGGCGGCCGCCGCCTGGCGCGCGACACGATCCTCGGGGGGATCGAGCACCAGCGGGGCGCGCTGCTCGGCTCGCTCGCGGCGAGCATGGCGGAGCTCTTCCGGGGCGGCGAGCCGCTCGACGCGGACAGCTGGCGCGAGGTGCACCGGCCGGATCGGGAGGCGGTTCACCTCTGCGTCGGCAAGCACGACCCGCGGCCGCCGGAGCTCGACGACATTCACCTCGACTGGAGGTCGCCGGTGGTGGGCGTCGACGAGGAGCGCCGCCGCTGCCAGTACGGGCTCCTCATCGGCGTGGTCCACTGGGTGCAGGCGCGATTCGGGCTCGGCAAGCCGGTGTTTCCGTTCCAGAGCATCGATGACAGGGTCGCCGCCCTGGCCGGGCGCCGCGAGGAACCGGCGCGCTGGGCCGAGTTTGCGGCGCGCTGGCGCGACGCGCGGTGGCCGCTCGCGCTGCGCGGCGGCGCCGGCGCAGAGGAGGCGCAGACGTGGCTTCGCGAGTGCGACGAGCTGGTCGCTGCGCAGCGCGCGGACGCGTGAGAGGCCACAGGCGGCCGGCATGCCCTACCCCGCTCCCGACGGCACCCAGCTGATCGAGCACCTCGGCGCCGGCGCCACGTTCGACGTCGCGCTGGTGCGGCTCGGAGGCTCGCCGCCCGGCCCCACGCTGGTGTGCAAGCGCCTCGTCCCCGGCGTCCTCCACGAGCACGCGGGGCGGGCCGCCATGGTCCGCGAGGCGAAGGTCCTCTCCCTCGTTCGCCACCCTGCCCTGCCCGCGCTCGCGCGCGTCGGCGCCGATCGCCACGGCCCATTCCTCCTCGAGAGCCGGCGCGAGGGCACCTCCCTCCGCGACGTGCTCGACGGATGGCGCGGCCTCGGCCGGCCGCCGCCCGCGTCGCTCATCACCCACGTCGTCAGGACCGCGATCGAGACGCTCGCCGAGCTCCAGGAGCTCGAGGACGCCGGAGGCCCGATCCGCTTCGTTCACGGCGATCTCGGCCCTGATCACGTGCTGCTGGGTCCGCTCGGCGACATCGGCCTCGTCGACCTCGGCGCCGCGCGGTTCCGCGGCATGGATCCGGACCTCGAGACCGCCGACCGGGGCACGGTTCCCTTCGTTGCCCCCGAGATCGCCCGCGGCGAATCCCCACCGACCCAGCGCGGCGACGTCTACTCCATGGCGGCGACCCTCGTCTCCTTCGCCACCGGCGCGCCCCTCACGCGCGCGCGCGAGCAGGCCGCGGCGCTCGTCGAGATCAGCGAATCTGGCCTCTGCCTCGACCCGCTCTCCGTCACGGACGCGCTCTCGCCGGGGCAGCGCCGAGCGCTCGCTCGCGCGCTCGATCGCGATCCGCAGCGCCGCGTCGGGACGGCGCGGGCGCTGCTCGACGCGCTCGACGCGGCCGCTCCGCGGGCCGAGGGCGGCGCCGAGTCAGCGCGCTGACTCGGCTCTCCTGCGCGCCAAAACCGTGGACGCACGCGGCCCATGAGATAAGTCTCGCCCGCATGAAGCCCCACCTAGGTCACGACAAGCTCGGCCTCGACACGCTCGCGATCCACGCCGGACAGCCGCCGGATCCGACGAGCGGCGCGGTCATGACGCCGATCGTCCTCTCGAGCACCTTCGCCCAGGAGCGGCCGGGCCACCACAAGGGGTTCGAGTACTCCCGCAGCGGCAACCCCACCCGCAAGGCGCTCGAGGAGTGCATCGCCGCGCTCGAGGGGGGGCGCCATGGCTTCGCCTTCGGCAGCGGCTCCGCGGCGACCGCCACCCTGCTCCACACGCTCCGCCCGGGAGATCACGTGCTCTCGGGCGATGACGTCTACGGCGGCACCTTCCGGCTCTTCGACAAGGTCATGCGGCCGATGGGCCTCGCCTCGACCTCGGTCGACATGAGCGACCTCGACGTCGTCCGCAAGGCCCTCACCCCGACCACGCGGATGATCTGGATCGAGACCCCGACGAACCCGATGCTCAAGATCTTCGACATCGCAGGGCTCGCCGAGATCGCGCGCGCGCACGGGGCGCTGCTCGTCGTCGACAACACCTTCGCCACGCCGGTGCTCCAGCGGCCGCTCGACCTCGGCGCTCACGTCGTGGCGCACTCGAGCACGAAGTACCTGAACGGGCACTCGGACGTCGTCAGCGGCGCGCTGGTCACGTCCGAGGACGCGCTCGCGGAGCGGGTCGGGTTCCTGCAGAACGCGATCGGCGCCGTCCCGAGCCCGTTCGACTGCTACCTCGTGCTCCGCGGGATCAAGACGCTCGGCGTGCGCGTGCGCCAGCAGTGCGCGTCGGCCGCGCTCATCGCCGGGAGGCTCGCCGGGCACCCCGCCGTCCAGGCGGTGCACTACCCCGGCCTCCCCACGCACGCCGGCCACGCGCTCGCCGCGCGGCAGATGCGCGCGCCCGGGGCGATGATCTCGTTCGTCGTGCGCGGCGGCCTCCCCGTCGCCTCGAGGTTCCTCGAGCGGCTCGCGATCTTCGCCTGCGCCGAGAGCCTCGGCGGCGTCGAGTCGCTCGCCGAGCACCCCGCCCTCATGACCCACGCCTCCGTGCCCGCGGCGGCGCGGGAGGCGCTCGGCATCGCCGACGGCCTCCTCCGGCTCTCGGTGGGCCTGGAGGCCACCGAGGACCTCTGGAACGACGTCGCCCAGGCGCTGGACGACGCGCAGGCGCGCGCGGCGGGCACGTGAGCGCGCGCGGGCACGCGCGGCGCTGCCGCCGTTTGATCGCGGACCCCCGAGTACGATAGAAGCGAGGAGCGGCCTCGGGGCCGCCACCTACCACCGGAGCTTTCCATGCGTCTCGCTCGCCTCAGCTTCGTGCCCGTGCTCGGCCTCCTCCCCCTCCTCGGCCTCGGCTGCAGCGGCGCGGAGCCGCCGACCCCGCGCGGCGCATACAAGATGAACTTCGCCGACCCGGGCATCGACTGCTCCGCACCGGGGCATATTGCGACCCTTGGCGACGTGACCGATATCCAGAAGGTCCGGCTGGTCACCGACGGCGAGGACAGCGCCTCGGTCGACTGCTCCGTGTCCGGCTCGGGCACCTTCTCCGTCTCGGCGATGGCCAAGAACCCCGCCGAAGCCGCGGAGATCCACGTCAAGATCGACGCCATCTCCCCTGCGGCGACCCAGGACGCGCCGGCCAGCGGCAGCATCAGCTTCTCCTCGGCGAGGACAGGGGGTCAGACCTTCTACTCCGATACGGCCACCCCGTGTAAGTTCTGGTTCGAGGGCAAGCAGGGGGTCGACGCGGGCAAGATCTGGGTCGGCTTCGAGTGCCCGGCGATGCTGAACGAAGGCGAGATATGCCAGCTCAGGCTGGGCGTCCTGGCCTTCGACAGCTGCGGAGGCTGAGCGGCGCTGGCAGCTTGGCTGCTGACAGGCGGGCGCGCGGGGGGCGCCCCGCGCGTCCGCTCTTCCCGCGCGTCAGCTCTTCTCGGAGCGCGAGGCCGACACCGCCGGGACCGTCGACCGATCGCCCATGCTGACCTGCTGCGAGTCGGCGGGCGGACCGATCGTCGCGCTGTTCGGGAGCTCGGCGTCGTCCTGCTCGTCGATCCGGATCACGAGCGCCGTGATGTTGTCCTCTCCGCCGTTCTCGTTCGCCTTGGCGATGAGGCGGCGGCACATCTCCGGGACCTCCTCGGTCGAGCTCACGATGTGGAGGATCTGGTCGTCCGAGAGCATCCCGCTCAGGCCGTCGGAGCAGAGCAGGTAGACATCGCCGGGCTGCGGCTCATCGCTGATCAGATCCACGGAGACGCTGTCGTGCATCCCGAGCGCGCGGGTGATGACGTTGCGCGGAAGCTCGGCCCGCTGCTCCTCGGTGAGCTCGGGCATCGCCATGATGTAGTCGTTGAACAGCGAGTGATCGCGCGTCAGCTGGCTGATCGAGCCCTTGCGGACGCGGTACGCGCGGCTGTCGCCGACGTGGCCGACGTAGATCCGGTTCTTCTTCTTCGAGAAGAGCGCCCCCACGACCGTCGTGCCCATCCCGGCGCAGTCGCGCGACCGGATGCTGCGCTCGAAGATCTGGCGGTTCGCGACCCGGATGCCCGCCTGGAGCCGGTTCTCCTCCTCCGACAGGCTGGTGTCGAAGTGGAATGGCCAGGTGGCGTCCTCCCGCGACGTGGACCGGAAGAAGTCCGCGATCGACTCGGTCGCCAGCTTGCTGGCTACGTCCCCCGCGCGGTGGCCCCCCATGCCGTCCGCGACGATGAACAGATCGTACTCCGACAGGACGGCGTAGCTGTCCTCGTTGTGGTCGCGTTGGAGACCAACGTCCGTCATTCCTGAAGCGATCGCTCGCATAACCTCGGGAATCCTTGAGACGGCTCCGGGCCTTCGGCTTCGAACACCAACCATTTCACGCTAGCGAAAACCTGTCAAGCAGGGCCTCTCGCCCCCTAATGGGCGTCTTCAGAGCCTTCACGCGTCTTCTCGCGTCTTCTCGCGTCGCGCCTTCGCACGCCCAACCGCCGACCTTCCTGATCCTACCGACTCCGACCGGGGGGACCGCAAGCCTCTTTTTCACTTCTTCGCTTCACGGGACGGTTCATTGTGAGCTGGGCTGGTCCCGGGCACGCCTCGCCCCGTGGCGCTCGGACGCAAGCGCCGGCGCGGGCGGCTGCCACGGGTCGCGCGCGGCTGCCACGGGTCGCGCGCGGGCAGGACAACAAGGCTGCGAGGCGTCGCCAGGCCGGGCCGGGCTCGGCGCGCACGGCGTCACTACACGCTGCGCGGCAGGCGATGTCGCGCATCGCACGCCGCCGCGCCGCCCTCCTCGAAGAGCCCGGCCCCATCGCGGCCGCGGGGAGGGGCGGCCGCACGGCGCTCCGGTCGACCAAGCTCGGTCGCCGACGCCCGCCCGGCCGAGGGCCCGCTCACACGTCCAGGATGTCCTTTTCCTTGCCGGCGATCACCGTGTCGACCTGCTTCGTCCCCTCGGCCACCACGTCGTCGACCTTCTTCTTGGCCCGATCGGCCTCGTCGCCGCTGACGTCGCCGTCCTTCTCGAGCGAGTCGATCATCTCGTTCGCGTCCCGGCGGTGCTTCCGGATGGCGACTTTAGCGTCCTCTCCGTTCTTCTTCGTCAGCTTCACCATCTCCCTGCGCCGCTCCTCCGTCAGCGGCGGGATCGGGAGTCGGATGAGATCCGCGTCCACCTGGGGATTCAGGCCGAGATCGCTCTCCCGGATCGCCTTCTCGATCGCTTTCACCTGGTTCTTCTCCCAGGGCTTGACGCTGATGAGCCGCGGCTCCGGCACGGACACCGTGGCCATCTGCACGATCGGCGTCGGCACGCCGTAGTAGTCGACGCGGATGCCGTCGAGCATGGCCGCGTTCGCGCGCCCGGTGCGCACCTTCGCCAGGTCTCGCCGGAGAGCTTCGATGGCCTTCTCGATCCCTTCGCGCAGCTCCTTGATGACGTCCTCGAGCATGATCCGGCTTCCTCCGTGTGGGGCTCGCCCAGCCCGCCCTCTTCGCGGGCGGGGGCGGAGCTTACCGCGTATTTCCGGGCCGGCGGAGAAATCGATCCGCCCGACCTCGCCGGCGTCGCGGTCGGAAGAGCGCTCGCCTCCGCCTGGGCGCAGGCGGACGCGCACGCGCCCGAGCGCCGCCCCCCCGCCCAGCGCGGAAGGCGCGGAAGGCGCGGAAGCGCCGAAGCGCCGAAGCGCCGAAGGCAGACGCGCGGCTGGGCGGCGCGACGCGGCGGAATGGCAGCATGCGCGGCGGCGCTCCGGCGCGCGGCAGGAGGGCGGCGAAGGCCGCCGAGCGCGCCACCCCCACTGTCGCGATCGTGCCGAGCTGTAGTAACTCTGGGAGGCAGGGCGACCCGATGCGCGATCTGGACTGGAACAGCTTCGACGTCCTCGTCGTCGACGACGAGCAGGACAACCTCGACGCGTTCCGGTTCGCCTTCAGGAAGTCGTTCAAGATCCATTATGCGCTGGGCGGCGCCGAGGCCCTCTCGCTCCTCGATCGCCTCGATCCTGCGGTGATCGTGGCGGACCAGCGAATGCCGGGGATGAGCGGTATCGAGTTCCTCAAGCAGGCGAAGGAGCGGCGGCCTGACGCGGCGGGCGTGCTGCTCACCGCCTACGCGGACATGACGGTGCTCATCGACGCGGTCAACTCGGGCGCGGTCGACCGGTACGTCCAGAAGCCCTGGAACTCGAGGGAGCTCGCCGTCATCCTCCGGCAGGCGATCGCCGGGGTCGCCACCCTGCGGGAGAACCGGCGGCTGCGCGAGCAGCTCGCGCAGTACGCGGGCTACCTCGAGCGCGAGCAGCGGGACCCGATCGATTTCGGCGAGATCGCCGGCGAGAGCGAGGCCATGCGCGAGGTCGCCGCCCGGATCGGCGAGGTGGCGAAGGCGGCGACGCACGTGCTGATCGAGGGCGAGGAAGGGGCGGAGAAGGAGGTCGTCGCCCGGGCGATCCACGTGGGCTCCCCGCGGGAAGAGCAGCCGTTCGTCAAGGTGACCTGCGCCGCGTTCCGGGGCGACACGCTCGAGCGCGAGCTGTTTGGCTGGCGGCGAGGCGCCTTCGACGGCGCGTTCGCCGAGCGCGCAGGCCGGCTCGAGCTCGCCCACCGGGGGACGATCTACCTCGACGAGCCGGCGCCGCTCACGCCCTCGCTCCAGGCGAGGCTGCTCCGCGTGCTCACCGACGGCGAGGTCGAGCGGCTCGGGTCGACGGAGACCACGCGCGTCGACGTGCGCGTCGTGCTGTCGCTCACGCCCGGCATCGACGAGGCCTGGGCGCGCGCGGGCGTGCTGCCCGAGCTCGTCTCCCGGCTCTCGGTGTTCCCGCTCAGGCTGCCCCCGCTCCGGGAGCGGCGCGAGGACATCCGCGCGCTCGCCGAGCACTTCCTGCGCAAGGTCGCGCGGCGCAACGCCCGCGCGGCCACCGCGCTCTCGGAGGAGGCGCTCGCGAAGCTCGCGGCGTACACGTGGCCGGGGAACACGCGGGAGCTGGAGAACGTGGTCGAGCGCGCCGCCATCCTGTCGCGCGGCGACGTGATCCTGCCCGAGCACCTCGCGTTCACGGCGCGCGCGCAGCCGGCCGAACCGCCCGCGCGCGCGCCGAGGGCCGCCGCGCCGGCGGAGCCGGAGGCGGACCCGGCCGGAAGAGAGCCCGCCGCGCCGGCGTGCGCGCGGCCAAGGCTCGACCTGAGCTCCCAGCTCGACGACATCGAGCGGCGGGAGCTCCTCGCCGCCCTGGAACGCTGCGGAGGGAACAAGGCGGAGGTCGCGCGGCAGTTCGGCATGCAGCGCACGACCCTCTATTACAGGCTGAAGCGGCTCGGAATCGAAGGTTGAAGACGGTTGACGACGGTTGACGACGGTTGACGACGGTCGACGAGGGCCGGCGCTCCCTGACGACACCCGACGGTCGCTGACGGCCCCGCCGGGACGCCGCGGCGCGTGGCCACGGTCGACGCCGGGGGCAACTTGCGGCAGATTGCGTCGGCATGCTGAAGGTCGGCGAGCGCGCGCCGGAGATCGACACGCTGGCCATCGACGGCCAGCGCTTCGTGCTGTCGGCGCAGGGTGGGCTCTGCACGGTCGTGTACTTCTTCCCGAAGGCCTTCACGCCCGACTGCACCGTCGAGGCCCAGCTCTTCCGCGACAACCACGCCGAGATCGCGCTCGCGGGCGCCAGCATCGTCGGCGTCAGCACCGACGACCACAGGACGCAGTGCCGGTTCGCCGAGGCGCAGAAGGTCCCTTACCCGATGATCGCCGACCGCGATCGCAGCGTGTGCCGCGCCTACGGCGTCCTCTGGCCGCTCATCGGCCTCGCCCGGCGGATCACCTACGTCGTCACGCCCGCCCTGGAGATCGCGGCGGTCTTCCACCACGAGTTCCAGGCCAGGAAGCACCGCGACGACGTGCTCTCGTTCATCGACAAGCGCTTCCGGGCGGCGCGCCCCCCCGCGGGGTGAGCGCGGAGCCCGCCGTGCGTCCCGCCCCAGAGCCCCCCGCGCCCAGCGAAGGCGCCGCGCTCCTCGAAGGAGCGGCGCCGCTGCCGCGTGACTTCTACGCTCGCCCCGCGCTCGTCGTCGCGCGGGCGTGCATCGGCAAGGTGCTCGTCCACACGACGCCCGAGGGCACCGCCGCCGGACGCATCGTCGAGACCGAGGCGTACCGCGGCCCGGAAGACCTCGCCGCGCACAGCGCGGGCGGGCGACGGACCGTGCGGACGGAGGTCATGTTTGGCCCGGCGGGCTATGCGTATGTGTTCCAGCTCTACGGCATGCACTGGGCGTTCAACCTCGTCGTGGCCTCGGAGGGAGAGCCGCACGCTGTCCTCATCCGCGCCATCGAGCCGATGATCGGCCTCCCGCTCATGAGCCGCCGGCGGGGCGTCGCGCCTGGGCGGATCGAGCTCACCAACGGGCCGGGGAAGCTGTGCAAGGCGCTGGGGCTCGACCGCTCCGCGTACGGGATGGATGTCTGCGGAGCGCAGCTCTCGCTGCTGCCCGGCGCTGCTGGGCCCATCGGCAGGTCGCCTCGCATCAACGTCGACTATGCAGGTGCGTGGGCGAAGAAGCCGTGGCGATTCTACGAACGCGGCAATCGCTATGTCTCCGTTCCGCCTCGCCATTGAGCGGGCGTGAGGGCGCGAGCGCTCGAAGCGCTCGCGCCCGGGGCCAGGATCGCGCGACAATGGGCTCATGGGATTCTGGCCTTTCGGGGGGCGTGAACCTGCCAACGTCGAGAGCGCGTCGCAGGTTGTCACGGCGGGCACGCATCGGGAGACCCTGCGGGGAAAGTTAACGCTCTATTTCAAGGAGCCGCAGACGCGGAGCGCCGCGGACAGGGCCGCGGAGCGGTGCGCGCAGATCGCCGGCGACCTGCTGCGCGAGACCGCAGAGCACGAGGCGCTCCTCGGCAAGGAGGCGGAGCTCGCCGCGGCCATCGCGGCCCGCGCGCCGCGCGGCCTCCCGGGGCTCCGCGCGATCGAGCTCGCGGCGCTGCACGTCGTGACCGAGCGCACCACGCAGTCGCGGCGCGGCGAACCGACGCTGTCCGTCCAGGATCCCACGCGGATCGCGGGCGCGCGCACGCCATCGAACAAGCCCTCGCCGGGCGGCGTGATCCGGACCACCAGCGTGCCGCCGGCCAGCAGCCGCGTCTTGGCGCAGGCTCCCGGCGCGCCGCCGACCGTCGGTCGCAGCACGCCGTCGAGCATTCCGCCGCCCATCAGCGTGCGCTCGCCGCCGAGCTCCGGCGCGCAACGCCCCCGCGCCGCCGGAGCGGGCGCCGCGCGGGCGTCGAGCCCGGGGCTCATCGGCTCGCCCCCCACCGTGATCGCGGCCGCGCTCGCGCCGCTCCTTCGCGACGCGTCCACGCGGCTGCTCCTCGGATGCCTGCGGGCGCACGATCTGATCATCGTGCGCCGCGTCGCGATCGATCCTGGCGCCGCCGATCAGCTGGCCGCGCTGCTGCCGGTCTCCGAGGCGCCGCCGGGTGAGTTCGAGGCGAGCCGAGCCGCCGAGCTCTCCCGCTGGCACACGGTGCTCGGCTCGCCCGTGATCAGCCAGCTGCGCACGGAGTCGTGCGCGATCAGCGCGCAGAAGGCCCGGGCCGCGCTGGGCGCCGCGAACATCGCGGCGGGCGTCGCGGGTGAGCTGATCGACGCGCTCTGCCGCACCGCCTTCCCGGGCCTCGCGCTGTCGAGCGCCCACATCGATCGCTACGCGGAGCAGGATCTGAACGAGCTGGCAGCCGAGAGCATGGCGCGCATCCTCCGGCACCCGAACTCGAAGCCGCTCCGCCTCGCGCTCGGCCCGCTGCTCGACGCGGTGCACGGCGACGTGGACGGCATCTCCCGCCTCGCGAAGGCCTCGCTCGGCAGCGCGCACTGAGGCCGATGCCACCGCTCGGCGCGTTCCCTTCTCGGCGAGCTGGCGCTAGGAGGCGCAGGTGCGACACCATGATCTCTCCCATGAGCTCTCTTTCTCCCGCAGATCGCTCCGCGGCCACCTCTCCCTGCTCGTCGCGCTGCTCTGCGCGTGCGGGCCGGCCGAGCGCGCCGCGCCCGCGCAACCCCTCACGAAGGCGGCCGTGGTGAGCCCGGCCGACGCTCGATCCGGCGCGGCGGGCGCGGAGGCCGGCGCCGAGCAGGCGCTCGCGGCCTTGTCGGCGCGCGTGCTCGAGGAGTACCTGCGCGACGAGCCGGTCCGCGCCACCGAGGCAGGGGACCACCGGTACGACGCCGTATGGCCGGACGTCACCGCGCAGGGCGAGGCCGCGCGCCGGCGCACGATCGAGGCGGCGCTGGCCGAGCTCGGGGCGCTCCCCGCGGCGCGCCTCGGCGTCCAGAGCCGCGTCGACGCGGCGATGATCGAGAACCAGCTGCGCTCCTGGCTGTTCGCGATCGACGAGCTCCGCGAGGCGACGTGGAACCCGATGGTGTACACGGGCCTCGTCGGCGACGGGCTCGATCCCCTGATCACGAGGAGCTTCGCGCCGCTCGAGGAGCGCCTGCGGAGCCTCGGCGGTCGCCTCTCGGGCATCCCTGCGCTCGTGCGTGCCGCGGAGCAGCGCCTCACGGCGGCGCCGCCGCGCGTCCACACCGAGACGGCGATCGCGCAAAACAAGGGGCTCATCGCGCTCTGCAAGTCCGAGCTCCCGGCGCTGTTCGCGTCGGCCCCGGCGCAGCAGGCCGAGCTCGACGCGGCCGCGAGGGCGGCGGCGGCGGCGCTCGAGGGCTTCCAGGCGTTCCTCGAGAAGGACCTGCTCCCGAGGAGCCACGGCGACTTCCGGCTGGGCCGCGCGCGCTTCGAGAAGAAGCTCCGGTTCACGCTGGACGACGCGACCATCGACGTCGACGGCGTGGTCGCGAGCGCCCGCGCCCTGCTCGCGGCGACGCACGCCGAGATGCTCGAGACCTCGAGGGAGCTCTGGCCGACGCTCTTCGGGAAGCAGCCTTTCCCGAGGGTCGAGGCGCAGGACGAGAAGATGGCCGCGATCAGGAAGGTGCTCGACGCGCTCGCGGCCGATCACCCGACGAACGCGACCATCGTGAAGGCGTCCGAGGAGCTCCTCGCGGAGGCGACCGACTTCGTCCGCACGCGCGACCTCGTGCGCATCCCGGAGGAGCCCTGCCGGGTGATCGAGATGCCCGAGTACCGCCGCGGCGTCGCGATCGCCTACTGCGACGCGTCCGGCCCGCTCGAGGCGAAGCAAGAGACGTTCTTCGCGATCGCGCCGACGCCGAAGGACTGGCCGAAGGCACGCGTGGACTCGTTCTACCGCGAGTACAACTCGAGCATGCTCGCCGACCTCACCGTCCACGAGGCGATGCCGGGCCACTTCCTGCAGCTCATGCACAACAACAAGTTCCCCTCGAAGCTCCGCGCGGTCTTCTCGAGCGGCCCGTTCGTCGAGGGGTGGGCGGTCTACACCGAGTGGCTGATGGCGCACCACGGCTTCGGCGGTCCGAAGGTGCGGATGCAGCGCCAGAAGATGGTGCTGCGCATGTCGGTGAACGCCCTCCTCGACCACGGGGTGCACGCGGGCGCGATGGGCGAGGAGGAGGCGCTCTCGCTCATGACGAAGGACGCCTTCCAGGAGGAAGGCGAGGCCGTCGGCAAGTGGCGGCGCGCCCGGCTCACGAGCGCGCAGCTCACCACGTACTTCCACGGCTTCACCGAGATGATGCGCCTGCGCGCCGAGCACGAGCGCAAGCCGGGCTTCACCGAGCGCGCCTACCACGACCGCCTGCTCAGCCACGGCTCGCCGTCCGTGCGGCACCTCCCGGCGCTTCTTTCGGAATAGCGGCGAGCCGCGCGCGGCGGGAGGGCCGCGCGCGGCGGAAGGTCACACCGGGGAGATCGAGCCGCCGAGCTCGACGAAGCGCGCCTTGGGGAACGCCTTCTGGCAGGCATCGAGCTGCCAGTCGCCCTTGAAGAGCACGACCGGGTTCCCGTGCACGTCGAGGGCGCCGTAGCCGTAGAGGTTCGACTCGAGCTCGGCGAGGGGCACCGGCTCGCCCTCGACCCAGCGGGCCAGGCTGAACGAGAGCCGCTCGATCCGGGCGTCGACGCCGTACTCGGCCGCGAGGCGGTGCTTCACGACGTCGAACTGGAGCTCGCCCACGACCCCCAGGATCGCCTCGCCCTCCCGCCCCTCGGGCGGCCGGAAGAGCTGGACCGAGCCCTCCTGCGCGAGCTGCTCGAGCCCCTTCTTGAGCTGCTTGCGCTTCATGGGATCGATCATGACGACGCGGGCGAACTGCTCCGGCGGGAACTGCGGCAGCGCGGCGTACTTCACGGGCGAGCCGCTGCAGAGCGAGTCGCCGATGAGGAAGAGCCCCGGGTCGAAGACGCCGATGATGTCGCCCGCGAAGCCGTCCTCCACGAGCGTGCGCTCCTGGGCCATGAACTGCACCGGGTTGGTGAGCCGGATGTCGCGGCCGAGGCGCACGTGGTGCACCTTCATCCCGCGCTCGTAGCGGCCGGAGCAGACGCGGAGGAACGCGATCCTGTCGCGGTGGGCCCGGTCCATGTTCGCCTGGATCTTGAAGACGAACGCGGTGAAGCGGTCGTCGTCCGGGGCGATGGGGCCCTTGTCGCTGCCCCGCGGCGCGGGCGGGGGCATGAGCTCGATGAACGCGTCCAGGAACTGCGGCAGGCCGAAGTTGGTGATGGCGCTGCCGAAGAACATGGGCGTGACCTCGCCGCGGGCGAGCTTGTCGCGATCGAGCGCGTCGCCGGCGGCGTCGATGAGCTCGATGTCCTCGCGCAGCTGGCGGGCGCCCTCCTCGTCGAGCGCCTCGACGAGCTCGGGCGCGTCGAGCGACACGACCTCCATCGGGGCGATCTCGGCGCCGTGCGCGACGAGCTCGAAGAGGAAGACCTGCTTGCGCTCGCGGTGATAGACGCCGCGGAACTTGCCGCCCGCCGAGATGGGCCAGGTGACCGGGTAGACGCCGATGCCGAGGACCTCCTCGACCTCGCCGATCAGCTCGAACGGGTCGCGCCCGGGGCGGTCGAGCTTGTTGACGAAGGTGAAGATGGGCATCTGCCGGAGCTTGCAGACGCGGAAGAGCTTCTTCGTCTGCGTCTCGACGCCCTTCGCGCAGTCGAGGATCATGATGGCGGCGTCGGTCGCCATCAGCGCGCGGTAGGTGTCCTCGCTGAAGTCGGCGTGGCCAGGGGTGTCGACCAGGCTCAGGAGCCGGCCCTTGTACGGGAACTGGAGAACGCTGGTGGAGATGGAGATGCCGCGCTCGCGCTCCATCTCCATCCAGTCGCTGACGGCGTGGGCGCGCGCCTTCTTGGCCTTCACGGCGCCGGCGAGCTGGATGGCGCCTCCGTAAAGCAGGAGCTTCTCGGTTAGGGTGGTTTTGCCAGCGTCGGGGTGGGAGATGATCGCGAACGTCTTTCGACGGGCGATCTCGCGGGTGAGCATCGGGTCGGGCACAGCGGCGCGGCAGGATAGAGTCCGTGGGGGCTGCGTCAACCCAAGGGGCGACGGAGCCAGGGCGGGCGGGGACGGAGCCAGGGCGGGCGGGGGTGGCGCGCGAGCGGGCGGCGGGGGTCCCCCCACGAACTCGGGCCTTTTGGGGGGCTGGTGCCGCGCTGGACGGGGGGACTCGGTCCGAGAGAGGGGCGCTGCGGGGCGGGCCGGCCCTCGGGTTCGTGGGGCCCACCCCCGCCGCCCGCTCGCGCGCCACCCCCGCCCGCCCTGGCTCTTTGTAAGGGGGTCTTCGGAAGAGGTGGGGGCGGGCGCTGGGGGTCGTGGTCCCAGCGGCGTTGCGCGTGGGACGCCTCGGGTTGGGCCTTGGTAAGGGGTCGTTATTTCGGGGCGCGGAGGGAGAGGGAGACGGTGACGCCTACGGGGTCGGCGCTGGGCGTGCCGATGGGCTTGTTCTTGAGGAGCTGACGGATGCAGCGCTGCGCGTCGGAGGTGACGCCCCGAGCGTCGAGGATCTCGACACCCTCGGCGCGGCCGCGCACCCGGACAAGGAACTGGACCTTGATGCTGCCCGACACGCCAGAGAGGCCGCCATGGTCGGCAACACACTTCGCAAGGTCGGGGGCGACCTTTTCGAGCCGCTTGGCCACGTTCGGGACGTCGCCGTTCATGAACTCGGGCTCCTTGATCTCGACGAGCGGGAGCGGGGCCGACACGATCGAGGCGTCAGGCACGCCGCCGTCGATGGGGCCGGCGTCGCCGGGAACACCGCCGTCAGGCGGGGGGGCGCCGCCGTCGGGAGGGGGCGGCTCGGGCTGCGGCGACGGCGGGAGCCAGCCGGCATCCGCCTCGCCCGGCTCGAGGCACCGCACGAAGCCACGGTGCGGATCCTCCAGCGCGCCGTGCGGACAGCGCGGAGCGCCGCCCCCGTCGGGCGCCGCCGCCGTGATCCACCCCTGCTCCGGCGGCTCCTGCCGCGGCGGCGCGCCGCCCTCGGCGACCGCGCCGACGCAAGCGCCGACAGCGCCCATCGACAGCGCCACAGAGATCGCCCACTGACCCAGACGCCCACCTGCCGCTCTCCACCGCATCGGCCGCTGTGATACTGCGGAACGGGCGCGCGTACAGGAGAAACCGCGGGCAGCCCGTCGAGGCAGCCGCGAGGCGCTCGCCGACGGCGGCGACGACCGCGGTCCCGGAGCCCGCGAAAGCGGGCTCAGAGGGCGATGTGAGCGAGCGATCCCGCCGAGGCGTCCCAGAGCGCCCGCGCCCGGGACAGGGCGTCCGCATGCGCCTTGGTCCCCTCGACGGGCCCTGTCACGGAGACCACGCCGCTCGCCCCGAGCTCGATCCGCTCGATACCTGCGTCCGGGAGCTCGTCTCGGAGCTCCTTCGTCATGCGCTCGCCGATGCGCTGGAGGAGGCGCGCCAGACGCTCAGGCGTGATGTCCCGGAACACGAGCACCTGCGGGAGAGGGAGCTCCGAGACGAGGCGAGCGCGGTCGGAGAGGCCCTGCTCGCCGAGCCGCCTCTCGACGAGCGCCGCGAACACGCTCCCGTACGCCCGGTCGACCTGCTCCCGCCGGAACCGCTCGTCGATGGCCGGTCCGAGCCGCGTCTCCAGCTGCGCGACGCCGTTCAGCCCGTTGGCGAAGCGCCCCTCGTTCTGCGCGAAGTACTCCCCCCGCGCGCGCAGGTCGCTCGCCAGCGACGCGAAGTGCTCGCCCATCGTCGAGAGGGCGCGCAGCACGAGATCGGTGAACCTGAGCTCCTCCCGGATCCAACCCACGTCCGTCACCCGGTCGGCCATGAACGGCCAGACGACGAGGTTGTAGTAGTTGTTGAAGTCGAGGAGATACTTCAGCCGATAGAGCTCGAAGCTGCCGAACACCGGATACATGCGCTCATAGAGCCGGAGCGTGCTGTCGTACTTGAACCGGTAGTACGCGTCGTAGGCCGCGACCTTCTCCTCGAACCCGGCGCGGTCGCCGCGGACGTCGGAGAGGATCATTTGCGTGATGAACTCGTTCGCGGTCGCGATGAAATCGGATCCGGGGCTGTAGAAGGGATCGGTGAACGCGCCGGCCTCGCCTGTGACGGCGTAGCGGTCGGTCGAGAAGTACTGCTCCGCGTGGTACGGCAGGTGGGCATAGCTCTGGAAATCCTCGAGCTCCGCCCCCTCGAGCAGCTCGCGCGCGGCGCGGTGGGCGCCCAGGAAGCGCTCGAACTCCGCGCGCGTGCGCGGCCCGGGCAGCGCCCCGGCAGGCGCGTTCCCCGCGCCGATCCGATCCTTGTCGAACACGACGCCCACGCTCATCAAATCGCCGGCGAGCGGGATGAACCAGATCCAGTACCCGTCGTACATGAAGTGGTTCGTCGACAGGTGGCGCGACGTGTACCGCGCGCGCGACCGCCACGCCGCGTCGGTGACCGCATCGAGCCCCGCGACGCCGCGGTAGCGCCCCCACGCGGCCGCCGTGTTGAGCCGCGCCTCCTTGTGCACCTTCACGCCGAGCTTGCGGAAGAGCACGTGCCGCCGCCCGGAGGCGTCGCACACCCAGCGGCAGGCGACCTCGCGCCGCTCGCCGCCCTGCTCGTAGACGACCGTGTGCCGCCCGCGCCCGTCGATCGCGACGTCGACCACCTTGGCGCCGAGCTCGACCTCGGCGCCCGCGGCGCGGTTCATGGTCACGAGATCGCGCTCCAGCCGCGCGCGCTCGAGCTGGAAGCTCGGGTGGAACGGCATGTGGTCGGAGCCGATCTCGCTCATCCGGGGCAGCGGGAGATCCTTGTCCGGCGAGTCGAAGAAGAAGCGGAGCCCGTTCTTGGGCAGCTGGTGCTGGTAGAGGTACGTGCCGAGGTTCAGCCGGCGAACCATGTAGTTCGCCGCGACCTCCACCGTGCTCTCGCCGACCTTGTAATCCTCCATCGCCTCGGCGGCCTCGAGCACGAGGACCCCGAGGTCGGGGCACGCGAGGCGGAGCTGCCGCGCGAGGAAGCCGCCGGCGATGCCGCTGCCGATGATGACGATATCGAACGTGCGCATGACGAGAGCCCTTATACCGCGCCCCCGCCCGGCGGCGCGGGCTCTCCGAGCAGCTCGGCGCGGAGCGCGCCCGGCATCGCCTCCGCCTCGTCCGGGCGGAGCAGCCCGTCGCCGTGGATGATCGACGCCGAGAGGCGACCGCCGAAGCGGCTGAAGATCACCTGGAAGCCGGGCGGCGCGACGACCGCGGGCAGCGGGTACGCCGAGCGCACCGCGAGCCCCGCGAACCGCTCCACCGTCACCGCGCCGGGGTTCGAGACGATCAGCGAGGCGAGCTCACCCTGGAAGGGCTGGTCCCCCAGCCAGCGGTAGATCGGGCCGGGGAGCCAGCGGGCCAGATCGAGCGCGGCGATCATGGCGAGATCGAGCCTGTCGCGCACCACGGCGCGCTGCTGCTCGGCGAGGCGGGCCACCGCGCGCGCGTCGTCGTGGAGCTCGTCGCGGCCGAGCGAGAGCAGGGCCATCGTGAGGTGATTGCCGAAGAGCCGCCGCGCCCCCCCCTTGGGGTCGAGCGAGAGGGGCAGCGGGATCACATGGTGCGGCGGGGCGAAGCCGCGGCCCGCGAGCGCCCGGTCGGCGAGCCGCGTCGCCGCGATCAGCATGAGGCTCGTCTCGGCGAGCCGCGCGCGCTGGCGCACCCGGAGATCGAAGGCGCGGGTCTCCTCCGCCGAGAGCGTGAGCCGGAGGACGCGGGAGGCCGAGGGGCGCACCCCAGGACAGGCGCGCGCGAGCGACAGGATGGGCGCGCGGCCGAGCGACAGCACGTGGGCCTTGTACGCGCGCGCCAGCGCGACCCGCTCGTCGCGGTCCATGGCAGCCAGCAGGCGCTCCGGCGCGTCGTGCCGCTCCTGCGGCGGCGGCGGATCGTCGGGCGCGTCGCCGCTCCCGGAGCCCAGCCAGGCGGCGAGCCGATCCGCGCCCCTGCCATCCGTCAGCGCATGGTGGTGGCGGAGCACGACCGTATCGCCGTCGCCCACCTCGCGCACGACGTCGAGCGCCCACGGCCGCTCCGCGGAGGTCCGGTCCGCGAGCAGCGCCTCGAGGCGCGCCGCGCGCTCGCGCTCGCCCGCCACCTCGTGGAGGCGCAGCCCGGGGGCGCGCCGGTGGTGATCGACGACCCAGCGGGGCCGCCCCGCCCGCCCGAGCACGCTGTTGTCCAGCCGGAACCGGAGCTCGGGGAGCGCCCGGGTCGCGCGCTCGAGCCGCACCGCGAGCCGCGCCAGATCGAGGCGACCGTCGAGCTCGATCACGAACAGGCAGTGGTTGCCCGCCTGGCCGCGCGATCGCATGGCGCGATCGTTCATGAGGTGGAAGAAGTCGATCCCCCCGAGCAAAACGGGCGATGTCATGGTCTCCGCGAGGCACCGCCGATCAGGGGGGAGCCGCGCGCGACCCTAGCAGCCACGCAGGCCGCACGACAGCGCCCGCAGGCGGGGGATCACGCATCCTCGCCACGCACGCCGCGCGCCCGCGCAAGAAAAACGAAAGTATCCACATCATGGATACATGGTTCATACTATATTCTCGGAGTGAATCTTTCGGCGATCGACGTCAACCTGGTGATCGCGCTCGACGCCTTGCTGCAGGAGCGCAGCGTGACGCTCGCGGCCCGCCGGGTGGGCCTCAGCCAGCCCGCCATGAGCCACGCGTTGACGCGGCTGCGTGAGCTCTTCTCCGACCCGCTGCTCATCCGGGTCGGCCGGCAGATGGCGCTCACCTCGCGCGCCGAGGCGATGACGCCGCAGGTCGCCGCGATCGTCCACGATCTCGCGGGCCTCTTCGGCGAGACGACGCCGGCGTTCGACCCGGCGACGAGCGATCGCACCTTCCGGATCGCCGCCACGGAGTACGTGGAGCTCGTCCTCCTGCCGCGGCTCAACGCGGCGCTGGCGCAGGGCGGACCGAGGCTCGCGCTCCACCTGCTCCCGCTCGACGGCCGCGCCGTCGACGCGCTCCGGAGCGGCGAGATCGATCTCGCGATCGGCGTCTTCCCGCAGGAGAGCCTCCCCTCCGACCTGCGCCGCGCGCCCCTCTTCGACGATCGCTTCGCGGGGCTCGCGCGCATGAGCCACCCCACGGCGCGCGGGCAGGTCGATCTCCAGACCTACGCGGCCCTCCCGCACGTCGTCGTCCCCAGGCGCGGCGCCCACGACGGGGTCGCGGACGATCTCATCACGGCGCGCGGGATCGCGCGCCATGAGGCCATGACGGTGCCGCACGTGCTCCTCGTGCCGCACGCCATCACCGCGTCGGATCTCGTGGCCACCGTGGCCACACGCCTCGGCAGGGCGTTCTCCAGCCTGGTGCCGCTCCGCACCTTCGACCTGCCGTTCGAGCTGCCGCCCATCGAGATCGCGATGGCGTGGAACAGCCGGACCGAGGGCGATCCCGCGCGGGCGTGGCTGCGCGGCGTCGTGACGGACACCGCCCCGAGCCCGCGGGAGGCGGCCCGGCGCAAGCGCGCCTGAGGGGGTTCAGAGCGCGGCGAGGCGCGCCGCGCCCCGGGGCTACCGGCCGAGCGCCTCGGCGCGGTTCACGATGCGCGGCGTGAGGAAGATGACGAGCTCGTTCCGTACGTCGCTCGCGCGGCGCCGCTGGAAGAGGAGGCCGAGGACCGGGATGTCCCCGAAGAACGGCACCTGATCGAGGTTCCGGCCGGTGTTGCGGGTGAAGATCCCGCCGATCACCGCCGTGTGCCCGTCCATGATCAGGAGGTCGGTCTCCGCCTCGCGCTTCAGGATGGTCGGGTCGCCGCGAGCCGACGTCTGGTTGAAGTCGGGCTCGTCGCGGTTGATCTTCACGTGCATCGCGACGCTGCCGTCCGACGTGACGTGCGGCTTGACGAGCAGCTGGAGCTTGGCCTCCTGGAAGGTCGTCTGCACGCCCTGGGCGCTGATCTGCGAGAACGGGATCAGCGTCCCCTGGCTGATCCGCGCCTCCCGGTTGTCGAGCGTGAGGATGCGCGGGCTCGAGACGACCCGCAGCATGCCGCTCGCCTCGGCCGCGGAGAGCCGGACGCCGAGGTTGACGGTGTTGTTGATCGAGCCGAGCGTGAAGCCGAGCGCGCCGCCCTGCCCGGCGCCGACGATGGCCGGCAGGTTCACCGCGAAGTTCGGGTTCGAGACCTGGCTCGCGAACGGCGAGAGGCCGCCGGTCGGGCTGTTCGAGTCGGTCGCGCCGCCGGCGATGCCGATCGCCGAGGGGAAGACGAGCCCCGTCGGGTTGCCGGTCGCCGCGCTGAACGTCCCGTCGCCGCCCCACTGGATGCCGATGTCGCGCACGTAGCGGCTCGTCGCCTCCACCACGCGCGCCTCGATCAGCACCTGCGGCGTCTGCGTGTCGAGCGAGCGGACCAGCTCCTCGATCTGGTTCAGGTTCCCCGCGACGTCGCGCGCGATGAGCACGTTGGTCCGCTCGTCGACCGCCAGCGAGCCGCGCGGCGAGAGCATATCCTTCGAGCGCTCCTGGAGGTCCTTCGCCTCCGCGTAGTTGATCGGGATGAGCCGCGTCTCGAGCGGCGCGAGCTGGAGCTCGCTCTTGCGCCGCGCGATCGCGAGCTCCCGCTCTTTGTTGAGATCGGCGATCGGGGCGACGCGGATCATGTTGCCCTGCCGGACCACGCCGAGGCCCTTGGCCTGGAGCACCGTCTCGAGCGCCTGGTCCCACGGGACGTTGCGCATCCGGATGGTGACCGTGCCGGTCACGTTGTCGGCGGTCACGATGTTGACCCGCCCCACGTCGGAGATCAGCCGGAGGACGTTGTGGATGTCCGCGTCCTTCAGGTCGAGGTCGATGCGCCGCCCCGTGAACCGCCGCTGCTGCCCGGCGATCGCGGGCATGAAGGCGCCGGCCTGGTCGGGCTCGACGAGCGACTCCTGGCTGCTCGCCGCGCCCTCGAACGAGGTCTCCACCTTCGGCGCCCCGTCGTCGAGGAGCGCCTCGCGCGCCACCGTGCGGGTCCGCCTCGCCGCGCCGCCGTCGGCGGCGATCCCCGAGAGCGTCGTGGGCAACGCGCCCTTCGCGACGCTCAGCACGAGCGCGTTGCCCTCGCGCGCGACCACGCCCGAGGCGCCCTCGACCTGCTCGACCTCGACGACGACCCTGGAGCCGTCGCTGTTGCGCCGGAACGTCGAGATGGCCCGCACCGGGCCGCCGAACGCGCCGACGTCGAGCTTGCGCTGGAGGGCGTCGGGGAGCCGGACGCCGCTGAGCTCGATGACGCGACGCCCCCCCTTGCCGGTCGACTCGCGGTAGCCCGGGATCGACGAGAGCTCGATGACGACCCGATCGAGCGTCGCCTGGTGCTCGAAGCGCACGTCGGTGATCGTCGCCGGCTCGCGCTCCGGCGCCGCCGCCGCGGGGCCGGCCGGGGCCCGCGCCGCCATGGGCGCCGTCGCGTCGGCGGCGGCGAGCTCGATGACGAGCGCGCCCTGCTCGGCGCGGATCCGGTAGGCAGCCGGGCGCGCGAGCTGCACGAGCACCCGCGTCGTCCGCTGGGTCGCCTTGCCGAACCCCTGCGTCATCACCCCGGCCACGATCGCGTTGCCGCTCGTGATCGCGCCGGAAGCCCCGCCCGCCTCGGCGCCCTCGAGGTCGATGAGGAGCCGCTTGCCGCCGTCCGCGACCCGCGCCGAGAAGCGCGGCTCGCCGGTCGTCGCGACCACGATCTCGGCCTTGCCCTCGTCCGGCGCCGTGAGCCTGACGTCGCTGACCTTGATCGGGGCGGCGGCGTCTGCGTCTCCCGCAGGAGCGCCGAGGATCAACATCACCCCGAGTGCCGCAGCACGGCGAAGCGCGCCCCGCCTCGGGCGATAGTCTCGATTGCTCTTCATTGCACTCCCGCTTCGCGGTGACGCGAGATCTGCGTCACGCTGCCGGGAGGCTACTTCGGGTGCCCGGCGCGGGCCCAATTCGTGGCGGTCACGGGGCGCCGAGGGCCGCCTCGTTCTCCTCGCCGAGCGGCCTCAGCGCGATCACGCGCGTGGTCGGCGGGATCTCCGGGTGCGACGGGTCCTCGCGGATGAAGACGACGTCCGAGTCGCGGATCCGATCGATGCGCCAGTTGACGGCCACGTCGACGCCCGTGGGGCCGCCCGCGTGCACGATCTCGGCCTTGCCGACGAAATCGCCCACCTTCACCACCCACCCGAGCCCCGTGGGATCGGTGAGCAGCGCGCGGGCGGGCGCGCGCGAGACGACGCCGACCAGCCTGAGCTCGTCGAGCGCAAAGCGATCCACGAGGACCTGGCGCTGGATCGTCACCCGACCCCGGGCCTGCGTCGCGAACAGCGACTCGAAGCTCCGGAACGGGTCGCGGCTCCGGTCGCTCTCGGAGAAGTCGGCCTCCTGGAACTCCCGGAGCGGCAGCGGCGGCAGCTCTGGCGCGCCGGCGTCCGCGGCCGCGGACGCGGCGCCGGCCGCGGGCGCGCGCGGCGGCGAGGCGGAGGCCGGCGCCCCGGGCGGGCGCGGCTGGGTGGCGGAGGTCATCGGCTCTTCCTCCTCGCACCCCGCGAGCGCGAGGGCCACGGCGGTGGTCGCCCCGAGGGCGAGCAGCATCATCCGGCCGGCCTTCACCGCACACCTCCGCCGCTGCGACGCTTCACGCCGCTCGTCGCGGTCTCCCCGGCGCGCACGGCGCGGAACGCTGTCGCGAGGCACTCCACCTTGACCTCCACGTCGCTCCCCACGACCTTCGGCTCCTTGATCTCGACCTCCTCGAGGTTGATGATGCGATCGAGCTGACCCACGCCGTGGAAGAACTTCGCCACCTGGTGGAACTTGCCGGAGAGCGTGAGCTGCATCGGCACCTTGGAGAAGAACTCCTGCGGGATCTCCTCGGTGGGGCTCCATGACGTCAGGTTGACGCCGGAGACGGTCGCGACGCCCTGGATGGCGGAGAGGAAGGCCGGCGTCTCGGACTCGTCCGGGAGGATCTTCTTCTGCTCGCGGCTCATCTGCTCGCGGCGGGTCTTCTCGTCGAGGTCCTTCTGGTAGGCGGCCTTCGACGCCTGCGCCTTGGTGAGCTCCGCCTGGAGCACGCCCTGCTTCTGCGCGGCGCCCTCGATCTGCGAGTCGACGTCGGCGTAGAAGCCGACGAAGTACAGGATGCCGACGAGCGCCGCGAAGAGCGCGCCGACGCCGAGCTTGGCGAGCGGCGGCAGCCGGTCGAGCGCCGAGCCGGCCTGCACGGGCATGGGCTTCGTGGCCATCAGTACCTCACCTTCAGCTGCAGCGCGAACGAGACGAGCTCGAGCCGCGACTCCTTCTCGTTCTCCTTCTTCCCCGGGAGCAGCTGCACGTCGTAGAAGTACGAGGACAGCTTCAGCCGCTGGGCGAGCTCGTAGACGTCCGTGCCGTCGCGCGCGAGCCCCTCGACGCGCACGGTCCGCTCGGACTCGACGTAGCTCGTGAGCCACAGCCGGCGGCTGTCCCAGGACGGGTTGTAGACGGCGAGCGGGTTCTCCTTGCGGAGCTGCGCGAGCTTGTCCGGGTCGGCGGTCGGCCCCTTGCCGTTCGTGAGCAGCTGCGCGAGCTCGAGGAGCACCGCGGTCGGCCCGCTGCGCGCGGCCTGGAGCTTCGCGATCGCGTCCTCGCGCGCGCGCAGCACCTCGAGCGCCTTCTTGATCTCCTCGTGGTTCGCCACGAGCGTCCGGATGTCCTGGATCTGGCTCTGCAGCAGCGAGTTCTTCCGGTTCTGCTCGTCGAGCTCCTCGACCTTCGTCTGGTGGAAGAGGAAGAGCGCGACGATCTCGAGGATCACGACGCCGAGCGTGACGAGCAGCCACCGCTGGCTCGCCTGGGGCGCGGCCCCGCGCGTGCCGCGCCGCTGCGGGAGAAGGTTGACGCGAATCACGAGCGCTTCTCCCGGTCCTTGCGCATCGCGAGCCCGAGCGAGACGCAGAACTGCGCCGCCCGGAGCCGGAGCAGCTCCTGGTTGACTTCCTTCGCTTCCACGGTGATGCGCTCCATCGGCTGGATCAGCTCGACGGCCACCCGGGCGCGCCGCCCGATCGCGGCGGGCAGCGCCGGCAGGTTGGACGAGCCGCCGGTCAGGTAGATGCGGTGCATGTCGCCCTCACCGCTCGTCGCCAGGAAGAAGTCGAGCGAGCGCTGGATCTCCCCCGCGATCGAGTCGCACACCTGCTCGATGGTCTCGATGACCTGCGCGGGCACGCCGCCCGGCCCCGAGGTCACGCTGGCGCACTTGAACTCCTCGGCCTGCTCGAAGCTGATGCCGAGCTTCCGCTGGATCTGCTCGGTGATGTAGTTGCCGCCGTTGCCGATATCGCGGGTGAACGCGCTCGCGCCGCGCGACACGATGTTGATCGACGCGAGGCTCGCGCCGACGTTGATGATGGCGAACGTCTGGTCCGGCGGGATGCCGCGGTTCACCTCGAACAGGTTCTGGACGGTGAACGCGTCGATGTCGACCACCATGGGCTTGAGCTTCGCCGTCCTGGCGATCTGGGTGTAGTCGTTGATCTCGTCGCGCTTCGCGGCGACGAGCAGGAGGTCCATCTGCCCGGCCTCGGGGCGCCGGCGCAGCACCTCGTAGTCGACGTGGACGTCCTTGATGTCGAAGGGGATGTGCTGCTCGGCCTCCCACTGGATCTGCTCGTCCAGCTCGGCGGCGGTCATGAGCGGCACCGTGATCTTGCGGATGATGACCGCCTGGCCGCTGATGCTGAGCGCGATCTCGCGCTGGCGGATCTTGGCCTCGGAGAAGGCCCGGCCGAGCGCCTCGACGATGGCCTGCGCGTTCATGACGTGGCCGTCGACGATGGCCTGCGGCGCGAGCGGCGCGTAACCGAGCCGCACGAGGCCATAGCCCCTGCGGCCTTCCTTGATCTGAGCGATCTTGATCGCGCTCGATCCGATATCGACCCCGATCAAGTTCTTGCCTTCCGACATCCCGTCCGTCCTGCTCCGCGCCCGCCGTGGTGAAGCAAGGGAAGCCCGGGCTGCGTTGCCCGGCTCCCGGGCGCCCGATCCCCTGTGATCGCCTCTGGTCGCTTCTGGCGAAGCTTCGCACCACCGACGATCGCTGGGCAAAAAACCGCTTTACGCTCGCCTCCCGCCCGCCTATCGAAGTTCGATATGCGGTGCGGCGCCGCCGGCTCGGGCCGGCGAGCGCGCGCCAGCCCAGGGTAGCACCGTCCGGGGCTCGGTCGTCGGGCACGGATGACGTCAGGTCAGAGTCCCCTCATGCATCCGGAGTTCTCCCGTTTCTGCGGCATCGGCCCCCGCGCCGGGGCCGCGATGGAGCCCACCTCTTGGTCATCGCCGCCGTCGCGGCTGCGATGTGCGCTCGCCGCCCTCGCGGCGGCCTTTCTCCTGAGCGCCGCGCCCGGCGCGGCGCTCGCCGAGGACGGCCAGCACACGGTCTACGCCGGCCAGACGCTCGGCAAGATCGCGAAGCGGTACCGCATCACGGTCGACGCGCTCCGCGAGGCGAACGGGCTCAAGCCTGGCCAGCGGATCCATCCGGGCCTCGTCCTCGTGATCCCGGAGCGGGGTGAGCCCGGCGCGCGCGCGCGGTCCACGCGCGCCGCGCCCGGCCGGGCCGCCGCGCTGCGCGACGAGCGGGAGCGGAGCCGCGGCGCCAGCGCGAAGGAGCGCGACGCCGAGGGCCGTCCCCCGGGGAAGGGGTCGACGAAGAGGGACGGGGCGATGCCGCCCAACAAGCGCTATGCGCAGCGACCCAAGCGCCCCGGATGGGTCCGCCTGGTGCGAGGCGCCGAGCGGCTGGACGTCCAGCTGCTCACGCCGAAGGGGCGGCTCGTGCCCAAGGCCCTCCCCAAGCTCAGCCGGCTGATGCGCGCGTCCCCCACCGCCTCGATTCCCATCGATCCGCGGCTCGCCACGCTGATTGGCATGGTGAGCGACCACTTCGGCGGCAGGCCCCTCCGCGTCGTCAGCGGTTATCGCCCCTACTCACCCACCCAGTACACCCCGCACTCCAACCACAACCACGGTCGCGCCGTCGATTTCATGGTCGAGGGCGTGCCCAACACCGTGGTCCGCGATTTCTGCCGAGGTTTCCGCAACGCAGGTGTCGGATATTATCCCAACTCTACGTTCGTTCACCTGGACGTCAGATCAGATAAAGTGTACTGGGTGGATTACTCGGGACCTGGAGAGGCGCCGCGCTATGGGGGCGCGAAGGGTTCTGTCGCGGCCGATGAAGCGGCGCGCGATGTCCCCGTGTCCGCAGAAGAAGAGGTATATGGGTCAGGCGAGCCCCGTGTCCCTCAGCCGCAACCCATGAATACTACAGGGACAAACTCGGATACGGTGCGCAGCGGCAGCGAGACGGAGAAGGTCCTGGGGTCAGGTTCACCCACCCCTGCTCCTGAAACTTCGCCCGCAAAAAGGTGAGCTGTCCCGGCCGCTGGCTATAATCCACACACTGAACATCCGCACCAGACACAATTGCACGGCTCTGCCTTGCACGCTGCGAGAGTTGTGGCACCAATCCACCTCACGTGCAGCAATCGACCCGACTGCAGCGGGAGGGGCTCGCTCCTCCCATGTCGCTCCCCGCGTGCTGTGACGCGGGCGGGTTCGTCCAGCCGGTCGCCTTTGGCGCGACGTGTCCGGTCGTTCCGTGTGAGCACGCGCGGATCGAGGCGCCTTCTGCCCTCGGCCTCGATGGAGCGCCGAGCGTCGCGGTGCAGGAGCCGGGGGCGTCGCTCTCCCGCGAGCTTTGGGAGTCGGCGGAGGCCGCGTCAAGATGCGCGCACGAAATTTGGGAATCCGTGGAGGTCACGTCGGCCTGCACCTACGAGGGTCCGTGGCAGCTGTTGGAGCCAGACAGCGAGCCGGACATCGAGCCGGACGGCGGCCCGTGTAGCTTGCCGCGCTGTCCCGAGGCGGCCTGCACGGGCGGGCCGCGCGACCACGAGCCGACGTGCGCGCCGCTCCGCCCGGAGGTGCTGCGGGGGTACTTCCCGCTCGTCCGCAAGCTGGTGCGGCAGGTGTCGCGCCACCTGCCGCCCAACGTGCAGCGCGACGACCTGCTCAGCGCAGGGATGCTCGGGCTCGTCGACTCGCTCCGCAAGAACGGCGGGAGCGACGGCGAGACGTTCGCCGGCTACGCGAAGCTCCGGATCCGCGGCGCGATCGTCGACGAGCTCCGCGCGCAGGACTGGCTCTCGCGGCGAGCGCGCGAGGCGGTCGAGGCGGAAGCCGCCAGCAGGGTCGGCGGCGCGACGGTCTTCGTGAGCCTGAGCGAGGTGACCCCGACCGAGGAGTCGGTGCACATGTCCGGCGAAGACGACCCGATCGAGGCGATCTCGGCGCAGGCGACCCGGCGGGCGCTGTCCTTCGCGATCGCGCAGCTCCCGGAGCGGGAGCGGCGCGTGATCGGCATGTACTACTTCGAAGGGGCGAAGCTGAAGGACATTGGCGCAGAGCTCGGGATCGGCGAGCCACGCGTCTCGCAGCTGCACACGCGCGCGCTCGGCATGCTGCGAGGCATGCTGTCCCACGCCTGACCGCCGCCCGCGCTCAGGGGACGAGCCGGCGCGCCCGGCCGGGCATCGCGACGCCGACCGCGAAGAGCGCGGTTTCCTCGTAGGTCTGCTGGAGGGCGGGGTCCCCGGAGGCCCGGTGCACGAACGCGTTGCGGTGCGCGCCGCGATCGAGCGCGACCACGCGGGCGCAGCCGAGGTCGAGCAGCGCCTCGGTCGTCGCCTCGTCGCTGTCGAAGGTGGTCGTGGCCACGAGCAGCGTGCCGTCGTCGAGCACGCAGGCAGCGCTGCGCCGGCGCATGGTCCCGATCTCGCGCGCCTCCGGCCGCAGCCTGCCGTCGTCGGCGGTGAGCGGCAGCTCGGTCGCGTCCGCGCCCGGCGCGAGCGGGGCGCCGCCCGCCGGGCGGATCTCGACGCGGCCCTGGCGGACCAGCAGCAAGCCTCCCTCGCCGCGGAAGCGAAGGCCGACGGTGCCGCCCACGGCGAGACCGCGCGGGCCCCGCCGCCGGCCGGTGCCGACGCCGATCGCCGCGAGGACCTGCCGCCGCTCGTCGGCCGGCACCTCGGCGTCGAGCTTCGGCGCGCTCCGCGGCGAGATCTCGCGCGAGCCGGCGCGGAGTCGGAACAGGAACCGGCCCGGAGCGAAGGCGTGGACGCGGACCTGCGCGCCTAGGTGCACGGTGTCGGCGGCGTACACGGCCGGGCTCCACGCCGGGGGCGGCTGCGCGCCGCCGTCCTCGGCCCAGCCCACGCTCTCGCCCGGCAGCGACAGGTCCGGCGCCGGGGGACCGTGCGTCCAGCGCGACTCGAAGAAGAGAAAAGGGCGCGGCGACGCGGCCGCGGCGTGCTCCGGCGGCGCGATCGACATCGCGGGCGAGAGGCGCTCGGCGGTCAAGACGCCGTCCTGCTGGGGGCTCAGGAAGGCGACGCCGAGGGGGACCGGCGCCCTGCCCAGCGAGACGCCGGCGAGGCACCCGGCGCGCTCGAGCGCCGCCCGGAGCGCGGCCGCGTCGAGGGCGCTGCCCCACGCGTGGACCACGAAGCCGCGGTCGGTCATGCACAGCGCCGCGCGCTCGACGACGAGGTCGTCGCCGTCGTCGGGAGAGAGCGTCGCGCTGGCCGGGGCGCGCTCCGCGGGAAGGCCGGCGAGGATGGCGAGCGGGGCCGCGGCGCTCCCTGCCTCGAAGAGCGAAGGGCCCTGCCAGAGCGCCCAGGGGAAGCGCGTGGCTCCCTCCGCGCGGGGCGCGCCGGGGCTCGCCGCCGCCGGACGCTGCCATAGCGCCCAGGGGACGCGCTCGACGTCCCCGCCGGACGGCCACGCGCCGAAGTACGGCCGGCCCGAGAGGTCGACCCCGAGCGTCGCCGCGCCGTCGCGCGGGGGCACGAGCGCGCGGCCGCCGACGACCATGCCGAGCGCCTCCGTCCCCGCGTGGGGCGCGCCCGGCTCGCGCGTGGAGGCGCCGAGGCCGATGGCGCCGCGGAGCGTCGACGCGTGGGGGAGCTGCCCCGTGCCGCGCGGGCCGACGGTCGGCCTGGGGGCCTCGTATCCCGCCTGCAAGGTGAACCGGATGTGCCGCGTGTCGATCGCGAGCAGGTGGACGCGCAGCTCTGGCCGCCGCGGATCGGGCCGGAGGGTCGTCGCGGCGAACGGGCTGGAGGGGCGCTGCGGATCCTCCTCGACGCCGGGGAGCGCGCGCGGGAGCGAGGGAGCCACCAGCACCCAGGCGCCCTCCCCCGGGAGCGGGGGATCGACCGCCGGCGCGACCGGCGGCGGCGGCCAGAGCGAAGGCCACCCCTCCGGCGCGGGCTCGGCAGACGCGGGGCCGCGGGTCACGTACGCGGCGGCCGGCGCGGCGCGCAGCTTCGCCGCCGCGCGATCCGCGGCGAGCGCGAGCCGCTCGACCGCGGCCGCCGCCGTCGGACCGAGCAGGCGCTCGGCGGACGGCCCGGCGAGCTCGCCGAGCGAGGGCACGCGGCGCGGGAGGTGGTGCGCGCGGGCGACGAACGGATCACGTCCGCCCGTGTCGACCTCGCCGGTGCTGGCGTTGAGCGCCGCCGGGACCGCCTCCGGCCCGAGCGCCATCACCAGGCCCTCGTCCACGAGGTCGAGCCGCGCAGACGCGGGCGGGTTGTCGAACGAGATCTCGGTGCGCGACGCGCCGTCCACGCTCCCGGTCTCGAGCCAGCCGTCGATCGCCGCGCGGAGCCGCTCGCCGACGGGCCGCGCTCCCGCGCGCCCATCGCCGCCCAGATCGAGCTGCGTGATCCCCTGCACGACGCCGAAGGCGGTGGTGGTCACCGCGACGCGGCTGCCGCGGGCGACGAGGCCGCGATCGTCGCCGAGGGGCGTCCCGGTCAGGTTGCGCACGCCGTCCAGGCTCACCGGCCGGCCGGAGCGGGTGAGCCGCACGCGCGCCCGGTACAGGTCGGCGGCGCCGCGCCCGTCAGGCGCGCGCTCCGCCTCGGGCCCGCGCTCCGCCTCGGGCCCGCGCTCCGCGGCGCCCGGACGCGCGACGCGCGGGACGCCAAGGAACAGCACCCGGCGGCCCAGAAGCGCGTCGGAGAAGAACCCGCCGCGCTCCTCCCATACGAAGTCGTCCGGATTGACGGCGCCGCCGATCGCCTCCCCGAGCATCCCGGCGATGGCGTCCGCGGTCCGCGCTGGCGGGGGCGGGGTCGAGAGCCGCGCGACGGCCCCGAGAAGAGCGACGCCGAGCGCGATCGGGAGCCGACCGCGCAGGTGATCGATCCACGGCGAGAGCGGTCGGTCCGTCATCCCTGCGCGCGCGCGCTCCCTCCGGAAGCCGCGCCGGCCTGGGCCGCCGCGGTGCGCGGGCGGATCCCGAGGAGCTGGCGCGCGCGGTCCGGCTCGACCACCTCGCGGCCGACGCTCCGCGCGAAGGCGGCGGCGCGCGCGACGAGCGGCGCGCTCCCCTCGGCGAGCACGCCCTTGTCCAGGTAGATGTTGTCCTCCAGCCCGACCCGCGCGTGCCCGCCGAGCTGCATGGCGAGCTCGGTCATCGGGCGCTGGTGGCGGCCGACGGCGGCGACGCCCCAGGTGGCGCCTTGGGGGATCTGGGTGATCATGAACCGGAGCACGTCCTCGCGCGCCGCGATGCCGCCGGGCACCCCCAGGACGAACTGGAAGTGGAGCGGCTCCGCAAGGAGCCCCTCGGCGAAAAGGCTGAGCGCCTCATGGATATGGCCGACCTCATAGCACTCGAGCTCGGCGACGCTCCCCCCGGCGCGGATGCGGGCCGCCATGTCCCGGATAAGGGGCCGGGTGTTGTCGAAGATCCCGTCGCCGAAGTTGATCGTGCCGCAGTTCAGGGTGGCCATCTCGGGGCTGCAGAGCAGCGGTTGGGCGCGCTCGTCGACGCCCATCCCGACGGCGCCCCCGGTCGACGTCTGGACGATGACGTCCGTCTTCTCGTTGATCGCGGCGATCGCCTCGGCGAACAGCGCGCGCGACTGGCTCGGCGACCCGTCCGGGTTCCTGACGTGCAGGTGGACCACCGAGGCGCCCGCGTCGCGGCAGCGGGCGGCCTCGTCGGCGAGCTCGCGCGCCGTGATGGGGAGGTGCGGCGTCTGCGCCCGGGTCGTCTCCGCGCCGACGATCGCGGCCGTCAGGATGAGGGCGCTCTGCGGCGGCGTGACCAGGATCCGGGGGGGCGGCGTGATGATGGGCCGCGGCTCCGGGAGCTGCGCGTGGTCCGGGGGCGGCGCCGACAGCGCCGGCAGGACGAGGCGCGGCCGACGCTGGAGCTCCTTCGGGACGACACAGGTGCCGAGCGCCCGGCAGACGATGACCGGCTCGGCCAGCGCGTCGGCCGCCGAGGGCGCCACCCCGGCTTCGCGGACGCTGGCGACGACCTTGCGCGCCTCGAACGCCATCGCGCGCGACGTGGCGCCGACCTTGGTGACCACCCCGGTCGCCTCGATGAAGTCGCCTGCTCTGACCGGGGCGAGGAACTCGACCGCCTCGTACGCGCGGAAGAGCCCCTCGTCGCCGTCGAGACGGATCAGGAGCTCGGTGGCGACGTCGCCGAAGAGCGCGAGAATACGCGCTCCATCGCACAGCTCGCCCGCGTAATGTGCGTCGTGCGCGCCCATCCTGACGCGCAGCGTGACCGTGAGACCAACCCCTGTGCTCATGGGCGTGAAGACTCAACAGTCGACAGTCGGTAGTCAACAGAGGAAACTGCCCCCGCCGATGAACCTCGTAGAAGCCAGAAATCTCCCGCGCCACGTCGGAATCATCATGGATGGCAACGGTCGCTGGGCGGAGCTGCGCGGCGAGCCGCGCGAGGCCGGACACAAGGCCGGCAGCGCCGCCGTGCGGCGGATCGTGCGCGTCTGCCGGAGGCTCGGCGTCGAGGCGCTGACGCTGTACGCGTTCAGCGAGCAGAACTGGGCGCGGCCTCGGAACGAGGTCGACGCGCTGATGGGGCTGCTGCGCGAGTACCTGATGAGCGAGCGCTGCGAGATCCTCGAGAACGACATCCGCCTGGTCGCGATCGGCGACATCAGCCGGCTCCCCGAGGGCGTGCGCGACGTGCTCGACCCGCTCCGGAAGGCGTCCGCGACGAACCGCCAGATGACGCTCGCGCTGGCGCTGTCCTACGGCGCGCGCGAGGAGATCGCCGCCGCGGCGCGCGAGCTCGCGATGGAGGCGGTCGCCGGCAGGCTCGATCCGGAGTCGATCGACGGGGCGCTGCTCGCCGCGCGGCTGCCGAGCCTGAGCGTGGGCGAGCCGGATCTCATCATCCGCACCGGCGGCGAGCAGCGGCTCTCCAACTTCCTGCTCTACGGGGCCGCGTACGCCGAGCTGTCGTTCACCGAGCGGCTGTGGCCCGACTTCACCGAGGACGACCTGTTCGCCGCCATCGCGGCCTACCAGCGGCGCGACAGCGCCGACTCGCCCGCGCACGACGCGGAGGGCGGCGCCGGGGGCGAGCCGGCCAGCGCGCGGGGCGCGCTCGACGCGGAGCGGCCGTGGCGCGCGCACGAGATCGCCGCGCCCGCTTCGCATGCTTCCCACGATGGCTCACGGACGGGGGTCTGAGATTGGCTGCTTCCAACCTCACGATGCGGGTCCTCACCGCGCTCGTGGCCGCTCCCCTGCTCCTCTCGCTGCTCTACCTCGGCCCGAGCTGGGGCTGGGCGGCGCTCGTCGCGGTCGCCTCCGCCATCGGCGCGCTCGAGCTCTTCGCGATGACGCACGCGGACGACCGCGTCGCGCGGGCCATCGGCGTCGCGCTCACCCTCGCCGTCCTCGGCGTGATCTGGCGATTCAGCGGCTCTCCGGGCGCGCTCCTCGCGCTGATCTTCCTGCTCCCGTTCGTCGCGATGCTCATCACGCTGGTGCGCCTCGGCGAGATGCGCACCGCGGCGCTGCGCGTGCTGGCGATGACCTTCGGCCCGCTCTACGTGGGCGGCGGTCTCGGCGCGCTGGCGCTCCTCCGCCGCGACGGGGGCGCCGACGGCCCCTCGTTCGTCGTGCTGGCGATGCTGCTCTCCTGGTTCTCCGACACCGGCGCCTATTTCGCCGGCCGCTTCCTCGGCCGGCGCAAGCTCTACGAGGCCGTGAGCCCGAAGAAGACGGTCGAGGGCGCGCTCGGCGGCCTGCTCTTCGCCGTGATCGGCGCGCTCCTTGCTCACTTCTGGTTCCTCCGGTCGCTGCCGCTCGTGGACGCGCTCGCGCTCGCGATCGTCGCGGGCGGCCTCGGTCAGGCGGGAGACCTCGGGGAGTCCCTGTTCAAGCGCTCCTTCGGGATCAAGGACTCTGGCGGGATCGTGCCCGGCCACGGCGGCATCCTCGACCGCGTCGATGCCCTGCTCGTGACCGGGACCATCACGTATCTGTATGTCCTGTGGTCGAGGCCCTGAACGGCGCCGCGCGCGGTGCGCCGTGCGCCGTCCGAACACCGCGCATCCATCGATGCGCGACACCCACATCGCACGCGCCGCAGCCTCGCCCCCGACGCGGCTTTCCCGCGGTCAACGCGGCGCCTCCTCGCACACTGGCAGCCTGACGCATCGCTCCGCCCGTCCGGAACCGCGATGACGCATCGCATGGTTGCGCCCGACGTTGAACGGAAGGGCTCAGCGCACTAGAAAGTTACATAGCCATGGAAGAACAGCTCAGTACCAAGACCACGACTCCGCCAGTGAGCGTCCCTGCTGCTCCGAGCCACAGGCACAAATACGAGTTCTTCAAAGTCGTCCAGGGTTACCTCGACGAGGCTGCCCGACTGATCGAGCTGCCGGGTTACATCACCACGATCCTGAGCCAGCCGAAGAACGAGATCATCGTCAATTTCCCTGTACGGATGGATGACGGCAGCATCCGGCTCTTCAAGGGTTACAGGATCCAGCACAACAACCTCCTCGGGCCGTTCAAGGGGGGCATTCGATATCACGAGACGGTATCGCTCGATGATCTCAAGGCGCTGGCCGCGATGATGACGTGGAAGTGCGCGCTCATGAACCTGCCGCTCGGCGGCGGAAAAGGGGGGATCAAGTTCAACCCGAACGAGGTGTCGCGCGCCGAGCTCCAGCGGATCACCCGCCGCTTCTTCCATGCGCTCGGCGGAAACATCGGCCCGGAGACGGACATCCCGGCTCCCGACATGGGCACCGACGCAAAGACCATGGCCTGGGCCATGGACACGTACATGAACACCGTCGGCCAGCTCTTCAAGCAGGCGGTGAAGGGCGTCGTGACGGGCAAGCCGGTGGCGTCGGGCGGCACGTACGGTCGCGAGAAGGCGACGGGCCAGGGCGTCGTCCACTGCATCACCGAGTGGGCCGAGGACAACGACGTGAACCTCGGCGGCTCAACGCTGCTCGTGCAGGGCTTCGGCAACGTCGGCTCGCACACGGCCGTGCTCCTGTCGAAGCTCGGCGCCTCGACCGTCGCTGTCGGCGATCACACCGGGTATCTCTACAATCCGGAAGGGTTCAATCCGCACAAGCTGCAGGACTACGTGAAGAAGAACCGCTCGATCGCGGGCTACCCTGCCGGCAAGCCGATCAGCCGCGAGGAGTTCTTCCGGCTCAAGGCGGACATCTTCATCCCGGCGGCCCTGGAGAACCAGGTCGGCGTGGAGGAGGCGAGCTGGCTGCAGGTCCGCCTCGTGGCCGAGGGCGCGAACGGGCCGTGCACGCCCGAGGGGGAGAAGATCCTCCTGGAGCGCGGGATCCATATCCTGCCCGACGTCCTCGCCAACTCGGGCGGCGTCACGGTGAGCTACTACGAGTGGGTGCAGAACAAGCGCTCGGAGACATGGACGCTCGAGGAGGTCGACTCCCGGCTCGAGAAGGCGATGAAGCGGGCCTACCGCGAGGTGACCGAGCTGGCGCGGCAGAAGAAGTGCACGCTGCGCCTCGCCGCCTATGCCGTGGCGCTGCAGCGGCTCGCCGCGGTGTATGGAGAGCGCGAGATCTTCCCCTGAGATCGCTTGTCCGCGCTCCTCCGGCCCACCGTCCGTCCGCGACGGCGGGGCGCTAGACCTTGGCCCGACCCGGCCCGTCCCCCGCCCTCGGCGCGCGCGTGATCTCGGCCGCCCGGCCGGCGACCCGGAGCGCGGCGCCCTGGACGGCGTGTTTGTATTTGACGTAGCCGAGCGCGAGCAGCCCTGTCCCGCGCGGATCCTCGACCTGGCTCGTGACGGTGCCGACGGCCGCGCCGTCGGGCAGCGCGATCTCCGCGCCCGCGGGCACGCCGCCCTCCCCCTCCACGGCGAGCTGCACGAGCCGCTTCTTGGCGTGGCCGCGCGCCTGGAGCATGAACACCGTCTCCTGCCCCAGGTAGCACCCCTTGTTGAACGACACGGCGCGCTCCTCGATCGAGGCCTCCTGCGGGAAGTTCTGGTCGTCGAAGTCGACCCCGAACCGCGGGACGTTGTTCTCGACCCGGAGCACCTCCCACGCCGCCGCCGTCACCGGCAGGACCGCGCGGGCCTCGCCCTCGGCGAGGAGCGCCTCGACGACGGCGCCCTCGGCCTGCCGGGGCGCCACGAGCAGCGCGCCCCCGAGGCCGGTCCAGTCGACGATCGCGGCCTCGGCGCCGGCCGCGCGCCCTGCCGCCGCGAGCTCGGCGGACCGCGGGCCGTGGACGAACGCCCAGGCGTGCTCGCCGGAGGCGTCCTGGACCTCGGCGTCCTCCATGATGAGGTAGCGCTCGAAGATCTCCCGGAGCTGCTCGACGCGCTCCCGCAGCGCGCCGACGTAGATGCGATCGGCCGCGATCACGATCCACACCTCGGCGAAGATCCTCCCGGTCTTCCCCACGTTGAGCCCGTACGCGCCGCCCGCGGGAGGCGCGGCCTTCGCCCCGGCAGGCAGCGGCTGCTGCGGCGCGAGATCGCAGGTGACCAGGCCGTTCAACCAGGTCTGCCGGTCCGAGCCGGTGACGATCAGCGTCCCGAGCTCGGGCATGGCCTGCACGAGCGCCCCTTCGCGAAGCGCGCGCCGCCGCTCTTCCAGTCCGTGAGCGTTGCTCATCGAGGCTGGATCGTGGAGGAGGGAGCCCGCGCCGTCGAGGGGCGGCCCGAACTTTCAGCGCTCAGGGATCGACCTCGGCGACGAGCGCCGGGAACTGAGCCGACTTGTGGACGCCCGGCGGGACGATCGCCGCGTCGACGTGGCCGACGAGGCGGCGGAGCGCGTCGACGTCGGCCGAGAGCACCTCGGCGACGACGGTGAGCGCCCTCGGGAGCGACGCGACGGCCTCGATCACCGCGTCCGCCGACGCGCACCGGACAAGGACCACGCGCGCGCCGACCTTCGCGGCGGCCTCGGCCCCCTCCTTGCTCTCCGCCAGCGCGAGCGGGAGCATACGCATCGTCCTCGCCCCCTTCGCGAGGCGGTCCCAGTCGTCGAGCGGCAGCGTCGCGTCGATGCAGACCCCGTCCGCCCCGTGGTAGCGCGCCGCGAGGGCGCCGTCGCGATCGCTCACCCGCGACAGGCAGAGCGACGGCACCGTCCTCGTCGCCAGCGCGGCCCCCTGCATGGCGGGCCCCGCCTCGGCGAACGCGAGCGCGGAGATGTTGAGCTCATGCAGCCGCGCCGCATCCTCCGCGGGCGCCTCCGAGCCGACGAGCCCGACAAGAGCCATGTTCTTCCTGCGGGTGGAGATCACCTGGAGAAGATCGCGTGTGGACGGGACGATCGATCCTGCATCGAAATCCTGCATGGGGAGGGCGGGTAGACGAGACGAACGCGCGGGTCAAGCGAGGGATCGCTCTGGGTCCTCGAGCGCGGGTCGGGAATCCGTGGCTGGAACGTCGTGCACGCGCATCCACACGGCGGTCTGATCGCCCTCGTAGCAGACGCTGCCTTCGTGACGGAACTCGAACGAATAGCGGATCATGTGCCGCTTGACGCCGAGCCGGGAGCGCGTCGCCACGCACGTCGCCTCGATGGGCGCGCCCGGCTGGACCAGCTTGCGAAAGACCACCCGGTGAATGTTGGTGCCATAACCGATCCAGCCCTCGCGGTGGCGCAACCCGAGCAGGTGGTAGGCGTGCACGAAGCCGAGCATCCCCGTCGCGTGCACCATGATGGCGCCGGCGACGTGGCGCGGGTGCAGCAGCGGATGCGCCCGCTGCGCGTCGACGAGCGGCATCGGCCTGTCGGTCGGCATACGACAGCGCACGAGGCCCTTCTCGGCGTCCACCTCGAGGAGCTCGTCGAAGAAGAGCACCGAGGGGTCGTAAGGGAGGTCCGCGAGGAACTCGGCATCGAACGGACCGAGCTTCACAGGAAGGGGCGCGCCGCTCGCCGCGCCGGGTGCAGGGGTCGTCATCGGTTGGCTCTGGGATCCCGAATCCCCCCGGGCCGGCTCCTAGCAGCGGCCGATCGCGTGGGCAACGCCGACCAGCGGCGCGCGCCGCGAGGCGCTGGGCCGGCGGGCTCGGCGAAGCCTGCCGGCGGGCTCAGCGCGGCGCGCGCGGCGCGGGGACGATCGCCCCCTGGGCCGCGCGGCGCGCGTGCGCGTGCGTCATCGGGCGCGGGCGACGCCCGCGCGCACAGACGTCCTTATTTGACGCGTTGCCCGACGTCGCGTAATCCACTCGGCCATGTCAGGCAGTCGTGGACCTCGCGGGCCTGCGGCGCTCGCGCTCAGCGGGTCGCTCCTGGGACTCGCGTTCAGCGCCTCATCGACGTTCGATTACATCCGGCACCTCGACCGGCAGGTCCACGACCTGCACTGCAGCTTCGTCCCGGGGCTCGGCGCGCAGGCGGGCGCCGACACCGCGTGCCGCGTGGCCATGTACAGCCCCTACTCCGCGCTGTTCCGCGAGAGCTTCTGGGGCGGTATCCCCATCTCGCTGTTCGCCCTGGGGGCGTTCGCGTTCTTCGCGGCGTTCGCGCTCTATGTGCTGCTCTCGGCCCAGCACGCGCCGCGGCGCGCGGCGCACTTCCTGTTCGTCGCGGGCCTCACGCCGCTCGCCGTGTCGCTCCTGATGGCGACCATCTCGGCGATGCGCCTCGGGGTGTTCTGCAAGACGTGCGTCGGCATGTACATCTCGTCGGCGCTGCTCGCGGCCGGCGGCGTCTGGGCGTTCCTCGAGGACCGCAGGGCGGCCCGCGCCGCGGCCTGGTCCAGCGCGGCGCCGCGCGCCTCCTCGTCGGCAGGCGCGGCCGGGGTGGGGCCCACCGTCCCCGGGGCGCCCCTCGGGGTCGACGGGCCGGGCGGCGCCGCCGCAGCGCCCGCCGGCCCCCCGCGCCGCGTGGGCTCGCTGCTGCTCCTGCCGGGGTGGCTCGTCGCGCTCGCCGTGTGCACGGTGACGCCGGCGCTGCTCTACGCGAGCGCGCTGCCGAGCTACGCGAGCTACATGACCGGCTGCGGCAAGCTGGAGAAGCCGACCGAGCCCAACGGCGCGCTGCTCCACGTGACGCGCCCGGGCGCGGTGCAGCCGGCGACCCTCTTCGTCGACCCGCTCTGCCCGACCTGCAAGGCGTTCCACCAGCGGCTCGTGTCCGAGGGGGTGTTCGACAAGCTCGACGCGACGCTGGTGCTCTTCCCGCTGGACAGCGAGTGCAACTGGATGCTCGACCGGCCGGTGCACCCGGGCTCGTGCCTCCTCTCGAAGGCCATCCTGTGCAGCGATCACCGGGCGATGGATGTGCTCGAGTGGGCCTACGAGAACCAGGAGACGCTGCTCGAGGGCGCGAAGGCGGGCGCGGGCACCGCCAACGTGCAGGCGGCGATCCGGCAGCGCTGGCCAGGGCTCGACGCATGCATGGACTCGAAGGAGACGGCGCTGCGGCTGAACCGTATGCTCCGCTACATCGTGGACAACAAGCTCCCTGTCTCGACGCCACAGATGTTCCTGGGCACGACGCGGCTCTGCGACGAAGATACGGACATCGGGATGTCGTATGCGATAAGGCAGCTCGCGCCGGCGCTCCGGACGAAGTGAGGTGTTCATGAGAGGCGCAGGGATCATCGGGATCGTGGCCGGGTGCGCGCTTCTGGTCGCGTCCGGGGTGACGGTGCACAGCGAGGTGCAGGCCGCGTCGCAGCGCCTGAAGACGGGTGTGGCCGCGGCGGTGAAGCCGGCCGTGGCCATCGCCAACGACGCCGAGGCGCCGTATTGCACGCCCGCGTTCAAGACGGTGCTGCAGCGGGTGCTCAACGCGTGCGGCCTGGTCGGGGCGGAGGCGCGGCGCGGCTGCCAGCCGGCCGACGTGAAGACGCTCGCGTCGATCAGCGACGACGACTTCAACGCGCTCTTCACGCCGCTGAAGCAGCGCGGCGGGGTCGTGATGTTCGACGACGGCTCGGAGAAGCTCGACGACGACGGGAAGAAGATGCTCGAGGAGATGTGGCTCGACCGGCGGGGCGCCCGCTATTTCTTCATCGTCGCTCGCGCGTCGAAGACGGGGACGCCGGAGTTCAACCGGACGCTGTCGCACAAGCGCGCGAACAGCGCGTTCTTCGACATCTCCGACAAGTTCAAGGAGCAGGACCTGGACAAGAAGGTCGGGATGCTGTGGCTCGGGAACGAGTTCGCGCAGCTCGGCGCGGAATACTGCCAATGGAACGTCTCGCGCAAGAACAAGGCATGTGCGGCGGAGGCCATCAACCGGAGCGCGTTCGTCTCGTGGGTGGACTGTCAGCTGTGAGCTCCGCGAGGAGGAGCGGCGCCCTCCGGGGCGCCTTCGTGGCCCTCGCCGTGGCCGCGGGGCTCGCGGGCGGGTGCGACGCGGACAGGAAGGCCGACCTGCCGCCGCCCCCGACGCCCGGCCAGGGGCGGAGCAACGCGGTGACGGCGCCGGGGGCCGCGGCGCCCGCGAGCGCCAAGGCGCCGGCGAGCGCCACGGCGGAGGCGGCGCCGGCCGCGCCGCGGCTCCTGTGCGCGGGGCAGTCTCCGCGGCCTGCGCCCTCGTCGGGCGGGCTCACGGCGGTCGCCGCCGGCGGCGCGGAGAAGCTGCCGGCGAACATCGGGTTCGGCGTCGGCAAATGGGTGTGGGTGAACTTCTGGGCGGCGTGGTGCAAGCCGTGCCTGGAGGAGATGCCGCGGCTGCTCGGGTGGCAGCAGAAGCTGCGGGCGGCCGGCGTGCTCGTCGACCTGGCGTTCGTCTCGATCGACGACGACGAGCGGCAGCTGTCGCGGTTCCTGGAGGCGCAGCCGGGCACGGGGGTGCGCGCCTCGTACTGGCTGCCCGACGGGCCCCAGCGGGCCGGGTGGCTGCGGGCGCTCGGCGTGAAGGAGACGACCGAGCTGCCGATCCACGCGATCGCGGCGCCGAGCGGGCAGGTGACGTGCGTGATCCAGGGCGCCGTCGAGGACAGCGACTATCCGACGATCGCGGCGCTCCTGGGGGCGAAGAAGCAGTAGGCGGGGGCGCTCTTCGAGGCGCGCCGTCGCAAAGCGGCGCTCGGCTTGAGTGGTGGTCGCGGTCGAACCTATCGTCGACGGAGCGCCCTCGTGAAAACCTCCCTGCTGAGACGCCGGTTCGCCTTTCTCTTTCGTCTGTCCTCGCTGGTCGCGTCGACGGCGCTCCTCTTCGCGAGCTGCAACGGCAGCAACGGCAGCGCCCCGCAGCTAGGGTCGGGCGATCCCTGCGAGAGCGCGCAGGACTGCGCTGACGGCGTCCCCTGTACGGTCGATCGCTGCGTCGGCGGCCGGTGCGCGTCGGAGGCGGACGACACCCGCTGTCCGGGCGGGCGCTGTGATCCGGCGAAGGGCGCCTGCGTCACCGACAGGCCGTGCGCGACGACGCTCGACTGCGTGGACACGGATCCGTGCACCCAGGAAGAGCGCTGTGACGAGTCGTTCCGGCAGTGCGTCTTCGATGGGCTGGACGGCGACAACGACGACGAGCTGCCCACGATCTGCGGCGGCACGGACTGCGACGACGACGATCCGCGGAACGCCTCCGCGCTCGACGAGTGGTGCGACGGCGCCGACAACAACTGCAATGGCGCGGTCGACGACGGCGAGGGCAGCGCCCTCTGCGGCGCCGAGAACGCAAGCTGCGTGAAGGGGCGCTGCGAGTGCCCGGCCGGGCAGGGCTACTGCCCGCTGGAGGTCTCCTCGGGGTTTCACTGCATCGATGTGCAGTCCGACCCGAAGAACTGCGGCGCCTGCGGGCGGTCGTGCCCCGCGGGCACGACCTGCGAGGGCGGGCAGTGCACGTGCCCGGGGGGCCTCGCGCTGTGCGGGTCCGCGTGCGCGGACCTCTCCACGGACCGGAACCACTGCGGCGCCTGCGGCGCCGCCTGTGACGACGAGGAGAACTGCACCGACGGCGAGTGCGCGCCGTGCGGCAGGCTCGATGAGCCTTGCTGCGGTGGCGTGCGCTGCGAGGACGATTTCACCGAGTGCGGGCAGAGCGGCACGTGCGTCGCGAAGGCGTGCTCGGAGCCGTTCGAAGCGTTGCCGGCCACGCACCTGCCGCGGTGCACGGCCGAGACGCGGGCGTGCGTCGAGACGTGCGAGGGGGACGGGTGCATTCCCGATTGCCTCGAAGCGGACACCACACCCCCCGGCTCGCTCGCCGGCCAGTCCTTCAACTGCCGCGACTGCATCGACCACCAGATGGAGGCCTGCGGGGCGCAGACGATGTGCCGGACGATCCAGGCGGCGACGTACTGCTGCATTGAGGAGCGCTGCGGCGGGACGTTCGACAGCAGGTGCGAGTCCCGCTGCTCGGTGGAGTTGGACGAGTACCAGAGCTGCCTCACCTCGATGGGTTGCGTCTACATCCTAGAGGCGGAGCAGCCGCTCTCCTGCTTCCCCTGAGGCGCCCTCGTGCGCGAGCAGCCACCGCTTCCGCTCGATGCCGCCCGCGTAGCCCGTGAGGTCTCCGCCAGCCCCGACGACCCGGTGGCACGGGATCACCAGACAGACCGGGTTCCGGCCGTTCGCCAGGCCCACCGCGCGGGACGCCGACGGCTGCCCGAGGGACGCCGCGACCTCGCCGTAGGAGCGCGTCGCGCCGGGAGGAATGCGCTGGACCTCCGCCCAGACGCGGCGCTGGAACGGCGTGCCGCCGGGCTCGACCGGGATGCCTGAGAGCGCGCCGAGATCGCCGCGCCAGTAGGCCCTCAGTCGGCCGGACAGGCCGTAAGGATCCGCGGCGCTGCGCAGCGTGACCGCGCCGTAGCGCGCCTCCAGCAACGTGCGAAGGCGGGGCGCGCAGTCCGAGAAATCGAGCCCGTGGACCGCGCCGCCGCCGGCCGCGAGGAGCATGACCCCGACCGGCGACTCGACCTCATCCAGCAAGAGATCCATTCGACACCTCCCTCTCCGCGGGCCGCGCGCCCTGCGCGTCCGCCGTCCACAACAGCACCGCGGCGTAGGCGCGCCACGGGCGCCACGCCTCCGCCATCGCCGCGAGATCCGCGCCGGAGACGCCGCCGAGCGCGCGCCGCAGGCCGAGATCCGTGGCCGGGAACGCGTCCGGCTCGCGCAGCGCGCGCATCGCGATGTAGTGCGCGGTCCACGCGCCGACGCCCGGGACCGCGCAGAGCGCGCGCACCGTCTCCTCCAGGCCGCGCGAGGCGTCGAGCGCGACCTCGCCGGAGGCCACGCGCGCCGCGAGCGCGGTGATCGTCGCGGCGCGCGCGCGCGGCAGGCCGAGGTCCGCCAGATCGGCCGCGGCGAGCGCCTCGGGCGCCGGGAAGACGAAGCGGAGCCCCTCGGCGCCCTCGGGCAGGCCGCCGCGGACCGCGAGCGGCTCGCCGTGCCGCTCGACAAGGCGGCCCGCGAGCTGCGTCGCGGCGCGGACGCTCACCTGCTGGCCCAGGATCGCCCGCACCGCGAGCTCGAAGCCGTCCCACGCGCCCGGCACGCGGACGCCCGGCATCGCCAGGACCCGCGGGGCGAGCCGCGGATCGGCCCCGAGGTGCGCGGCGATCGCGTCGGGATCGGCGCCGAGGTCGAAGAGCCGCCGCAGCCGCTCCGCGCAGTGGATGAGCCCCTCGGTGCCGGGCAGCCGCAGCCGCGCGAGGAGGTACGGCTCGCCGGGCGCCGGGCGCACCTCGACGACGCCGTGGCCGCCGGCGACGCGCACCGTGCGGCGGTACGCGCCGGGGCCCGCCGACTCCACGCCGGGGATCGCGCGCGCCCCGAGGAAGCCCGCGAGCGCGCCCCAGTCGAGCGGCGGCCGGAACGGGAGGCGGAGCGCGATGTCCGGCGCGCCGCCCGCCCCGCCCCCACCCTCCCCTCCCCCGCCCCGCTTCGACACGGCCTTTCGCAGCTCGCGCGGCGAGCGGTCGTAGGCGGCGCGGATCGCGTCGTTGAAGCGGCGGACGCTGGAGAAGCCCGACGAGAGCGCCACCTCGGTCATGGAGAGCGCTGTCTCGTCGAGGAGCTTCTTCGCGAAGAGCAGGCGCCGCGTCTGCGCCACCGCGAGCGGGGAGGCGCCGACGTGCCGCAGGAAGAGCCGCCTCAGGTGGCGCTCGCCCACGCCGAGCCGCGCCGCGAGCGCCGGGGCGTCCGCGTCGTCGAGCGCGCCCTCCGCGATGAGCCGGAGCGCCCGCGAGACGAGGGCGGACGTGCCCAGCCACGCGGGCGTCCCGGGCGAGGCCTCGGGGCGGCAGCGCAGGCACGGGCGGTAGCCGGCCTCCTGCGCGGCGGCCGCCGAGGGGAAGAACACGCAGCGCTCCCGCTTCGGCGTGCGCGCGGGGCAGATGGGGCGGCAGTAGATGCCCGTCGAGCGCACGCCCGTGAAGAAGCGACCGTCGAAGCGACGGTCGCGGGTCTCGAGCGCGCGGTAGCACGCGTCCTCGTCGATCCGCATGCAGGGCGTCGTAGCGCGGGTGCCGCCGCGGCTCTGGCGCTTTTCGGACCTGTGAGGGCGGACGGGTCCCGCCGCCCCCGACCGCCCCGCCCCGACAGGCCGCTTCGGCGCGGGACGCCCGCCGAGCGCGCCGGCCCTGGCGGTCGCCGCGGAATGGTACGCTCGGCGCGGCATGAAGAGCGTGTTCGACACCCTTGCCGCCATGGGGCACGAGCAGGTGCTGTTCTGCGCGGACGAGCCCGCGGGCTACCGCGCGATCATCGCGATCCACAGCACCGCGCTGGGCCCGGCGCTCGGCGGGACGCGGCTCCTCGGGTACGCGAACGACGAGGAGGCGCTGGTGGACGCGCTGCGCCTGTCGCGCGGGATGACCTACAAGAACGCGCTCGCCGGGATGGACGTCGGCGGCGGCAAGGCGGTCGTCCTCCGCGGCGGCGCGGGGCCGCTCGACCGGGAGCGGCTGTTCCGCGCGCACGGGCGCTTCATCGAGCGCCTCGGCGGCAGGTTCATCACGGGCGAGGACGTGGGCACCACCCCCGCGGACATGGAGCTCATCCGGCGCGAGACACGCCACGTGAAGGGCCTCGCCGGCGAGGGTGGCGACCCGTCGCCGTGGACCGCGCGGGGCGTGCTCCGCGCGATCCAGGCCGGGGCCCGCCACCGGTGGGGCAGCGACGAGCTCGCGGGCCGGACCGTCGCGCTCCAGGGCTGCGGCAGCGTCGGCGCCCGGCTCGCGGCGGAGCTCCACCGGCTGGGCGCGCGGCTGCTCGTCGCGGACGTCGACCCGGATCGCGCCCGCCACGTCGCCGCCGAGCTCGGCGCCACGATCGTGCCGCCGGACGCGATCGCCTCGGCCCCGGCCGACATCTTCGCCCCGTGCGCGCTCGGCGGCGTCCTCGACGACCGCGCCGTGCAGGATCTGCGGGCCGAGATCGTCGCGGGCGCGGCCAACAACCAGCTCCTCGAGCCGCGCCACGGCGACGCGCTCGCCGCCCGCGGCGTCCTCTACGTCCCCGATGTCGTGGCCAACGCAGGCGGCGTGCTGAGCGGCGGCGCGGATCTCTTCGGCTGGTCCCGCGCCGAGGTCCACCGGCGCGTCCAGGCGATCTACGACACGGTCCTCAGGGTCCTCGAGATCGCGGCGAGCGACGGCGTTTCGCCGCAGCTCGCCGCCGAGCGGCTGGCCGAGGCGCGCCTGCGGCAGCGCGCCGCCGCCGGGTGATCGCTAGAGCGGTTCCCCCCCGCCGCTGGTACGAGCGTCGCAGAGCGCCGGCTCGGTGGCCGGGCCGTTCTTCAGCGCCTTCACCGACTCGACCATCAGCGACACAGCGAGCCCGATCAGCGCGAGCCCCACGACGCCGTTCATCGTCGTCGCGTTCAGCGCGAGCCCCTCGGTCCGCACGGCGGCGAACGCGGTCCGCACCTGGAGGATGAGGGCCCACACCGTGATCGTCATGACGAACACCATCGGGATCGCCGTGTACCAGATGCGCCGCTTCTCGCGGTGCAGCCAGACGGTGACCGCGAGGAGCGTCAGCGCCGCGAGCAGCTGGTTGCTCGTGCCGAACAGCGTCCAGAAGTCGAGGTACGCGGGCCGCACGCCGGGCGCGGGCGGGCGCGCGGTCATGATGAACAGCGTGGGCGGCGCCAGCGAGATCGCGGTCGCGGCCGCGGACACCACGCGCCCCTTCCAGTTGAAGAGCTCCTGGAGGATGTAGCGGCTGAGGCGCGTCGAGACGTCGAGCGTGTCGAACACGAAGGTGGAGAACGCCATGGCGCCGAACGTCGCGGCGAACAGGAAGTGCTCCTTGCCGATGATGACGGTGAGGAACTTGCCGATCCCGTCGCCGTAGATCTTGCCCGGCCCGGGCAGCTTCGTCCCCTGCGCCACGATGACGAGCGTCGCGAGCGCGATCAGCGCGACGAACGCCTCGGCCAGCATCGCGCCGTAGCCCACCGGGTGGGTGTGCGTCTCCTTCGAGATCTGCTTCGACGTCGTCCCCGAGCAGACGAGCCCGTGGAAGCCGGAGCATGCGCCGCAGGCGATGGTGACGAACAGGAACGGGAAGAGCATGCCGGTCGCGCCGCCGGTGTTGAACGTGGTGAACGCGGGCTGCCGCAGCTCGAACTCCCCGGGGTAACGGAGGTTTCCAAAGAAGATGCCGATCACGCCGACCGCGAGCGCGATGTAGAGGACGAACCCGCCCAGGTAGCCGCGCGGCTGGAGGAGCAGCCAGACCGGCAGGAGCGAGGCGATGAGGCAGTAGACGAGGATGATGAGGCCGAACGCGCGCTGCGGGTTGTCGAGCGGCAGGACGAACGCTGTCGAGATCTTCGTGCCGAGCCAGACGACGCCGAGCGTCGCGGGCACGAAGAGGAGCGTGGTGAGCCAGAGCGGCGGCTTGAGGTACCGCTCGACCACGCCCATGACGATGGAGAGGCCGAGGTAGGCGGCGCTCGCCGCGGCGACGGCGCCGCCGGGGTTGAACTGGAACGCGCCGCCCTCGAACTCCTCGGTCTTGCCGACGAAGGTGCTCGCCGTGATGTCCGTGAAGGCGACGATCACGTAGGACAGCGCGAGCCAGATGAAGATCATCATCGACAGCCAGGCGCGCCGGCCGATGTGCCGCTTCGCGATCTCGGCGACGCTCTCCGCCTCGTGGCGGACGCTCGCGATGAGCGCGGAGAAGTCGTGCACCGCGCCGATGAACACGACGCCGATGGCGATCCAGAGGATGCACGGGAGCCACCCGAACGCCTGGCCGGCGAGGATGGGGCCGGCGATCGGCCCGGCGGCGGCGATGGCGCTGAAGTGCTGCCCGAAGAGGTAGAACGGCTTCGTGGGGACGTAGTCCTCACCGTCGTTCACCTTCACCGCGGGCGTCACGGCGCCGTCGTCGAGCGCGTAGTTGCGCGCGACGATCCGCCCGTAGAAGCGGTAGCCAAGGCACAGCACGACGATGACGGTCAGGGCGAGCAGCGGCAGCACGCGGCGGAGTATAAGGCCATCCGCGGGCGACGGTGATCCGGCAAACGAAGGGGAAGGGCGGCGGTGGGTCGCCGGACGGGCGCAGGCCCCCGCCCATGCCCCGCGAAGGCCGCGAGCAAGAGGGCTCGGCCGCACCGGCGGCGCCTCGGGGCTCCGGGTCGATGCAAGGCTCTACGACGCCAGAGAGCCCGATGGTGCCGTCCGGAGGAGCCCCCTCGGAGACGCGCGGCCCTCAGACGCTGGCGTTCAGCGTGTCCCAGTAGCTGTGCAGCCCGCGGAGGTTGTTCCCGCCGTCGACGAACACCGTATCGCCGGTGATCCAGCGCGACTCCTCGCTGCAGAGGAACGAGACAACGGGCGCCACGTCGGTCGTCTCCCCGATCCGCCCGAGCGGCGTGCGCTCGAGGAACCTCTGGGCGCTGAGCCCCGCCGTGAGCCCGAAGTCGTCGACGAGCGGGGTCCGGATGAGCCCCGGCGCCACCACGTTCACCCGGATGCCGTGGCGGCCGAGCTCGGACGCGGCCACCTTGGTGAGCTGCGCGAGGGCCGCCTTGGAGGCGCAGTAATGCGACAGGCCGTCGGTCGCCAGCACCTGGTTGATGGAGCTGATGTTGACGAAGGCGCCCGGCTGTTTCGCGGCGATGAGGCCGCGGGCAACCGCCTTCATGAAGAGGAAGGGGCCCTTCAGGTTGGTGCCGAGGACGCTGTCGAAATCCTCCTCCGGCAGGTCCGTCAGGAGCGCGAGCGTGGCGATCCCCGCGTTGTTCACGAGGATCCCCGGCAATCCGAACGCCGACGTCGCCGCCTCGACGGCGCGCGACACGTCTTCGGCGCGGGACGCGTCGCCCAGGAAGGGCAGCGCGCGCGCCGGGCCGTCGGCCGCGCGGTTCAGCTCCTCGGCCGCCGCCTCGACCTTCGCCGCCGTCCGGCCGAAGAGCAGCACGTTGCTGCCGCGACTCATGAGGTCTTTCGCGATCTCGAGACCGATCCCCTGACCACCCCCGGTAACAATTGCGCTCTTGGAAATAAGCTTCATCTCGACCTCCGTGACTGCGGAAAGCAGATCCAACGTCCTTGATTGCCCAGAGGAACTTCGGCCGGCCGAGCGCCGATCTCGCTCAGGCCGTCAGCATCATCGGCGCGCGCACCTTCGCGGCGATCTCCTCGCCCCGGAGCCGCGCGACGAGCGCGAGCGCGAACGCCATCGCGGTGCCCGGCCCCTGGCTCGTGACGAGCAGCCCGTCCTCGACGACCGGGCTCGCGAGGAGCTCGCCGTGCGCCGACACCACGTCGTTCACGGACGGGTGGCACGCCATCCTGCGGCCCTGGAAGAGCCCGTGCGCCGCGAGCGCGATCGGCGCGGCGCAGATCGCCGCGACGACCCGGCCCGCCTGCGCCTGCGCATGAAGGCGCTCCCCGACGGCCGGCGAGCTGGCGAGCCGGTCGGCCCCGCCCTTGCCGCCCGGGAGGACCACCACGTCGAAGTCGCCCGTCACCGCCGAGAGATCAGCGTCCGGCACGAGGCGCACGCCTCGGCTGCAGCGCACCGGGCCCGGGCCATCGAGCCCGGCGAGGACGACCTCGACCTCGGCGCGGCGCAGGACATCGACGATGATCGTCGTTTCCATCTCCTCGGCTCCCTCGGCAAGGATCACGAGCGCTCGCGGCGTCTTCATCGGCGTCGGCATGGGGCCGCGGGCCGCCGGATGCAAGCCGGACGCAAGCCGGACGCAGACCAAGTACAAACCGAGCGCGCTGCGCGGACGCAGGCTGAGCGAGCGCATGCAAGCAGGTGCGAGCCGATGCAAGCGCGCGCGAGCTTGCGGTGGCGGGCGGCGCGGAAGCCCCTTTGCCTGGGCACGGCGACGCGCTAGGAGCGGGGCATGGCGGAGCCGTCCGACGATCCGTTTGGCCTCTCGGGGCAGACCATCGAGGGGAAGTACCGCGTCGCCGCCGTCATCGGCGACGGCGGGTTCGGCGTCGTCTACCGGGGGATGCACGAGGGCTTCGGCGAGCTCATCGCGATCAAGTGCCTGAAGCTGCCGGCCTCGCTCGACGCCGCGGAGCGCGACGCGCTGCTCGAGACGCTGCGGGGCGAGGGGCGGATCCTGCACCGGCTGTCGCGGGCCACCTCGGGCATCGTGCAGGCGCTCGACGTCGGCGCGTTCACCACCCAGGCCGGCGTGTGGGTGCCCTACCTGGTGCTGGAGTGGCTGGAGGGCCAGACGCTCGGGCAATACCTCCGGGAGCGGCGCGAGCGGGGCGAGGCCGGCATGTCGATCGCCGAGGCGATCCAGCTGCTCACCCCGGCCGCGCGCGCGCTCGCCGTCGCGCACGCGCACAAGGTCGCGCACCGGGACGTGAAGCCGGCGAACCTGTTCCTCACCCACGTCGGCGGGGCGCGGACGCTGAAGGTGCTCGATTTCGGCATCGCCAAGGTGCTGTCCGACCACCCGACGTTCACCGAGGCGCTCGCCGCGACCCGGCAGGGGCCGAGCGCGTTCACGCCGCGCTACGGCGCGCCCGAGCAGTTCAACAAGGCCCGCGGCGCGACGGGCCCGTGGACCGACGTGTTCGCGCTCGGGCTCATCTTCGTCGAGCTCGTGAGCGGCAGGCGCGCGCTCGAGGGGGACGACCCCACGCAGCTCTACGTCGCCTCCGCCGATCCGGCGGTGCGCCCGACGCTGCGCGCGCGCGGGCTCCCGGACGCGCCCGAGGCGATCGAGCGCGTGCTCGACAAGGCGCTCGCGATCGAGCCCAAGCACCGCTTCACGAGCGCAGGCGAGTTCTGGGACGCGCTCTCGGCCGCGGCGCACGGCGAGCGCGCGGGGTCCTTCGCGGGTCGCGGCGGCCCCTCCGCGGAGCACGCGGCGGGGCAGTCGACCGCGGAGTACGCGGCCGCGCAGGGGCTCGGCGTGGCCGTCGGGCCGAGCGAGCCGACGATGCTCGCCGACGCGCACGCGCCCGCCCCGGCGCGGCCTGCCGTCGTCAAGGTGAGCCACGGCGCGAGCGGGTCACAGGCCGCCGGCGCGAGCGGGCTGCCGGCCGCCGGCGCGACGGGCGGCGCGGCGCCTCGGGCGAGAGACGGGGGCGGCGCGCTGGCGACGGGGGGCTCCAGGACCGCGCAGGTCGAGGACTCCATGATCGAGACGGTCGCGCCCGCCAGCCCCCCTGCGGCCGGCGCGGCCCCGCATCCCGGCGCGGCCCCGCACCCCGGCGCGGCCCCGCACCCCCAGGCCGCGGCGGGCGGACCGCCGCACGCCGCGCCGCCGGTCGCAGCGCCGCCGCAGCGCCGCAGCGCCGCGCGCGCAGCGCTTCCCTGGTTCGTGGCGGCGCTCGTGCTCGGCGGCGCCGGCGCCACGGCGTATGTCCTGACGCGGGCGCCCGACAAGAAGCCGGCGAAGGCGCCGGCCGCGCGCGCCACCGCGGCGTCGTCCGCCGGGCGCGCCGCGAAGACCGCGGCGGGCGTGCCGGCGCCCGCCAGCGCCGCGCCGACCGCGAGCGCCTCGGGCGCGGCGCCTTCCGCCGAGCCCGCCGCGCCCGCGGCGCCGCCGGCGGACATGGTCTTCATCGGGCCCATCTCGACCACGATCGGCGCCGCGGGCGAGGCGCGCCAGGTGACGCTCACCCGCGGGTTCTACATCGATCGCAACGAGGTGACCGTCCGCGCCTACCGGGCCTGCATGCAGCAGCGCATGTGCTCCACGGCGGATCACGTCTCGCTGACGCCCGAGCTCCTGCCCGGCGCGCAGGCGCCGGCTGCGCCCGAGGAGCAGCGGGAGGTCGAGCTCTGGACGCGGCGCTGCAACGAGCCCCGCAACGCGACAGGGCACCCGATCAACTGCGTCGACTATTCCCAGGCCGAGAGCTACTGCCGCTTCCGGGGCCGGCGGCTGCCCACCGAGGCGGAGTGGGAGGTCGCCGCGCGCGGCGCTGCCGGCCGGGCGTTCGTCTGGGGCGACGAGGCGCCGGCCTGCGAGCGCGCCTGCTACGATCGCAACGAGGGCTGCCTCGCGCGCGGCGCCGACGTCTCGACCTGCGCGTCCGGCGCCCACCCGAGCGATCGCACCCCGGAGGGCGTCTACGATCTCGCCGGCAACGTGTCCGAGTGGGTCTCGGACGGCCTCGTCTTCCCGCCGCCCGGCGGCGAGAACCCGCAGGGCGACCCGTCCTTCCCGCTCAAGGTCGTGCGCGGCGGCAGCTTCCTGGACGGCCCCGAGAAGCTCTCCGCCACGTACCGTACCGCCGCAGCGCCGGTCACCGCGCACGCATGGATCGGCTTCCGCTGCGCCATGGATGCGCCGGCGCAGGAGGGCGCCGCCGCGCAGCCGCCCGCCCCCGAGCAGCAGGCTGCGCCGGCCGAGCAGGGAGCGGCGGCGCCCTGAGCTCAAGCGCTGAGCCCCTCGTCCTCCCGCGCCGTGCCCGGATCCGGTGCCCCGCGTCCACGGATCATCGAGCCGGCGGGCCCGGGCGGGCCGTTTCGCGCGATTCCTGAGTGTTTTCTCTGGATCAGGCCCGAGCTTGCGCGCGCGTGCCGCGGCGCCGGACGGGGGAACACATGCAGCCTGCCGCGAACGAGCTCCGCCACCTTGTTCGGCGGGACGGCCTCGAGGTCGGCGTACGTGGCGCGGCGCTGCTTCTCGGCGGGCTGGCCCATGGGCGAAGCCTGCCCGGGGCGGGGCGGCGGGGCGGCGGGGCGGCGGGGCAAGGCAGGGCAACGTGGTGCGCGGCGAAGCGAAGTGGCGAAACCGCGCCGCGGCATGGTGCGCACCGGCGCGTGTCGCCGCGGCGCGGCGTGAGCCCGCAGCATCACCTCACGTCGTCAGTCCTTGAAGTCGATCGACATGTGGTCCCCGCCCAGCAGCTCACAGGACGATGAACTTGTCGTCTGTGTACACGAGGACGAAGCGCGTGTCCGCCGGCGCGCCGCTGGCATCGAAGCAGGCGACGTTGACGTTCGCGTTCGTCTCGTTGCCGGACCAGCCGACGACCTTGCAGTACTCCGGTCCGGTGCCGTACGCCGTGATCTGCACGTTCGAGCCCGACGCCGACATGCCGGGCAGGCTGACGGAGTAGCGGCCTGCGGACGTGCGCCCCGCGGTGATGTCGGTCTCCACCTCGCCCAGGTCCCCCGCGATGTAGCCTTCCTGATAGGAGAGGCTCGGCGTGTACGCCGCCGCCGTGGCGTTGTTCGCCCAGGCGTAGCTGTAGGAGAGCCCGCCGTTCACCTGCCTCGAGCGCGCGAAGTTGAGGGTGAACTGGCTATCTGACGGGGCGCCCGAGCTGTCGAAGCAGCGCACGCGGACCACCGCGTCGTCTCCGGACTGCCCCCAGCTGCCGACCTTGCAGTGATCGCTGCCCGGGCCGTAGGCCGTCACCTCGACCGTCGCGCCGCCCGCGGTCTGCCCCGGCAGGGTTACAGCATAGTAGCCCACCCCCTCGCGCGCGATCGTGTTGTTCACGCCGCTCGAGTTGAACTGGTACGTCGCGGCGGGCGTGTACGCCGACGCCGTCGGGTTGTTCGCCCAGACGTACGCCTCGTCCGAGGATCCGGTGCCCGACTTGTGGACATATGCGACGCTGAACTGGGTGTCGACCGGCGCGCCGCCGGCGGTGAAGCAGTTGACATGAACATCCACGTCATCGCCGCTCCTGACCCAGGAATTGACCTTGCAGCGCTCGGCGCCCGCGCCGTAGGCGGTGACCTGGACATGACCGCCCGGCGCCGCGCCCACGTCCGGAAACCGCACGCGATATTGGCCCGCGCCGAGCTGCGTTACGGTGTTGTTCACGCCCTGCCCAGATGCGTCTCCGGAGGAGTTCCGCGAGTAGCTCGAGCTCGCGGTGAACGAGCCCGTCGCCTGGTGCGCCCACGCATACGCCCACGCATGGGACACGAACGCTTGCTGGGCGTCGCCCACCTCGCCCTCCTCGGCCTCGTACGCCACGGCGCAACCTGCGCCCGTGATGCCGACGACAAGCGATCCCAGCAGCAGTGCCTTGCTCCTCATGACATGCTTCCTTTCCACGAGTTCGATGTTGGATGACGGTCATCGCTGCCCCGGCGCGACCGCGACAAGGCGATTGCAACGCGCATACCGCGCGCGGCCACCCGGCGCGTCCAGCGATGGCTCTGCCTCCTGTTCCGGGGGCGAGACGTCGGATCGGGCGCGATCAGGCCGTGATCGCGACACGCCGGCCGCGACCAGCGAGCGGGTTGCCGCGCGTCGCCGTCACGCGCTCATGACACCCTCGCTGTCACGCTCCCATGACGGGCGTCATCTCCGCGTGTCAGCGCGAGGGGGGGCCAGCGAGGAGCGCGCCGCTCAGGGGATCTCCAGGCGATCGCCGGGCGCCGGGCTCACGATCGCGCCGTTGGGTGAGCGACCTGGAACGTCGGTCGACTCGCCGAGCGCGGTGAGAAGCGGGCGATGGGGTCAGTCCACAAGCTCGGCGTCGGCGAGGTCGTCCGCGCCGGTGACGTGCACGCCGTCGAACGTGACGAGAGTGCCTAGCTCGCCCGCGCCGGGCGCGAGGGCGAACCGGACGGTCCATTCTCTGCCGCTGAAGAACGTGAGCTCCGGACCCCAGCCCACCCAGTCCGCCGCGCCCCCGGCATCCCCCACGGAGACGGCGGCGGCTCGCAGGTGCGGCTCGACGTCCGCGCAGACGGCGTCGATGAAGTCGACGTCGAATGAGCCCCACGCCCCGTCCTCGATGAGGCTCACCGCGATGTCGGGGAGCCGGCGCAGTCGGCCGGTGTAGCAGCGGCTCCCCGCCGGCACATCCACCTCCTCGAGCGCCTCGACGGCTCCCCGCAGACCGAGGCGGCGGGCGGCTTCCGAGATGTCCGTCATCGACCTGAGCCCAGGCCAATGGACCGGTTCACGAGCGTCCGCGAGCGTCGGCCGAGCCCACCCCCGGTCCCCGCGGCGACCGATCCGCTGCGCACGCCGCCGAGGCGGGCCCTTCGGGACGCCGGCCGTCGAGGTCCTTTCGGCAGCTTCGTTGCCATCTCGGAGTCAGCGCTTGATCTGGGCGTCAGGCCAGAGCCCGAGGATCTCTTGCAACTGCTGATCGGGACCGAACTCCTCCCAGACGATCCCATTGCAATCCCGCGTGTCGGAGAAGGCGCTGGCGGCGTCGTCCTCCCAGCCCAGATGACGCAACGCCGGAGCTTCGCCGGCGGGGATCTGACGGATGGAGAAGTTCACCGTGTCGGTGCGCCAGAGCGCGTACTGGTCAGGCACGATCACGTGCGGCTGGGCCGCCAGGCGCTGCGTGTAATCCGCAATGGAATCCGTCAGCGAACGCACGCCCAGAGCAATGTGAATTCTTCGCATCTACGATCCTTCGCGCAGCGACAATTCGATGAGATACACCATGATGGAGCGCTGCGCAAAGACCGATACCATGGGTGAGGCAAGGGCACCAGCCCCTGCGTGCAAGCCTGGCGGACGCGGACCATGTCGTTGATGCGGTGCCAGATCAGGCCGCGATCCCGTGTGCGGTACAGTCCGCCGAACAAGGGACGATGGCTTCCGGGCGCTCGCGCGCGAGCACGAGCGCCCGTGGTGGCAGAGCGCCGGGCGCGGCAGCGCCTCAGGGCCGGTGGCCGCTGAGGTCGAAGACCGCCTCCGAGTAGAACTCGAAGGAGCCCGACATCGTGGTCTCCTCGAATGTCGTCCCGCGGAGCTCGTAGGTCACGGTGAGCGGCACGGCGGAGCAGAGCGGGGCGGAGAGGTAGTTGAAGCGATCATCGCGGTAGTTCGCGGGCCGGTCCATCACGAGGAGCGCCTCCGTCTCGAGGGTGCCGACGGTCGACCCGCGCTCGGCGACCATCACCAGCGGCCCCAGCGTCTCGAAGCGGAAGTGGGCGGAGTGGTCGCCGCTGTTGTAGTCGGTCTTCTCGATGATGAGGAAGCCCTCCGGCACCATGTGATAGCGGATCGTCGAGCCCTCGACCTCGACCCAGCCGAGGCTCATCCGACCCAGGGAGGTGCTCCCGGCGCCGCCATCCCACGCGCTGCCGTCGCTCAGCTGGTACTCCGCGTGGATGCCCATGATCGGCATCGACGTCCCCGAGGCGCCCCCGCCGTAGTACCGGCCGAAGCTCGCCCTATCGATGGTCTCGGGGCTCGGAGGGCTGGCAGGGTTCGGCCAGCTCGTGTCGTGGTCGGGATCGACGACCCCGACGGCCAGGCATGCCCCGCCGCGCTCGTCGATGCCCAGGTCGCAGGCGTCGCCGATTCGATTGCCGTTCATGTCGAGCTGGTCCGGGTTCACGTCGAACGGGCAGTTGTCCTCCAGGTTGGCCACACCGTCGCCGTCGTCATCCTCGTCGCACGCGTCCCCGAAGGCATCGCCGTCGAAGTCCGCCAGGTCCGCGTTCGCCACGTGGGGGCAGTTGTCCAGCGTGTTGGACACCCCGTCGCCGTCGACGTCGTCGTCACAGGCGTCGCCCCTGCCGTCTCCATCCGTGTCGGCCTGGTCCGCGTTGGAGACCCACAGGCAGCTGTCCGACGCATCCACGGCGCCGTCGTCGTCGTCATCGTCGTCGCAGGCGTCGCCGTACAGGTCAAGGTCGAAGTCCGCCTGGTCGGCGTTGCCGACCGCGACGCAGTTGTCGACCGCGTTGGGCACGCCGTCGTCGTCGAGGTCGTCATCGCAGGCGTCGCCGAGCCCGTCCCGATCGACGTCGCTCTGGCCGTGGTTCGGGGCCTCGGGGCAGTTGTCGATGTCGTCGTCGTATCCGTCGCCGTCGCGGTCCGTGTCGCTCGGGTCGGGCGCGCCGCCGCCGCTGCCGCCATCTCCGTCATCGTCGCTGCCGCCCTGAGCACCGGCACCGCCGCTGCCGCCGGCTCCGCCGTCACCGCCGCCGTCGCTCCCGCCCTGCACGGGGCCGATGCACGCCGCGAGCGAAGAGCACAGCAGCACACACGTCGCGATGTGGTTCCAACGCATCATCCATCTCCTCAAGCCATGCCTGGATTCAAGGACTCGATGGCAGCCGCATGAGATCCGCCACGAGGACGAGCTGGCTCCGGTATTCGCTGACATCCGGGCCGTCACCGTGGTCGCTGGTGCAGGCGGCGAGGGCAAGCGGTAGCCATCGTCGTCGCGGCTCGGCTCCCACGGCTCGCGAGGATCGGCGCGCATCCCGTCCGTGTCCACCACACCGCAAGAGTCCAACTCGCCGGCGTCCGGGCATCGCCGACGCCGGCCGCCCCCGGGCTCGCGAACGCCGGGAGCGCCCTCACCGGTCGGGGACGGAAACCCGTGGACGCGGTCCTCGGACCAACGCTTCGAGGACGGCGGCGCGATCTGACGGGCGTCGGGCCCGCTCGCCGCCGGATCGAGCGAGCGAACCGATCTCACCGGCGTGGTGCTCAGCCAGCGTCAACCCGCAGCAGGATTGACCTTGCGGACGCCAGGTTCCTATGATGCCTGGCCCCTGAAATTTCAGGAGGGCCATCAATGACATTCATCACGCTGGCACATTCCTCGGGCAACCGCCCGCCGCTTTACATTCGACCTCTCGCCATCGAATTTTTATTACAAGAGGAGAAGGGGACGCTCCTCAATGAACTTCATGGACGACGCCACCTGGAAAGTCGCCCGATCGAATCCTTGTTGAGCGCCATCCAAGGGGATGACCCATTCGTCAAAATTCCGTTCTCAAAGAACTCGACACACGCATGGGGATATCTTCGCCTCAGCGCAATTGAGTATATCACGAGCATCAACGACACAACGACGGTCCACACGTCAAGCGGCCGAGATTACATGGCCGCAGAGCCGCCGAGCGAGCTCATGGCCAGGTTTCCCGACGAGACATTCGATTGCATGCACAGCAACGAGGGACAAGCCATTTACTTTCGTCGCGAGCGATTGCTCGGAGCGTCTCCCCTCGAAGATTCGTCCACCTACGTTTACACCTTCGACAGCCGGGAGAGCGTGCACAGCGACCAGCTCGAGCCGAATTGGACAATGAACATGACAGCCGCTCAGGTCAAAGACGGTCGAGCATTTTTTCGGGCGAACCGGATAAAAGGCTTCCGGACGGACCAAAGCGGAACCATTGAATTACACGGCGCAGTCAAGCTTGCAGGCCTACCGGCCGAGGCTGTGCTTAAAGCATGCCCGATCGCGCATCCGGTGTCCTTCGCGCAATGCGCCGCCGGACAAGGCGGATCGGAATATAGATACGATTGGGTGCTGGATCGGGACACGATCCATGCGATTGTCCCGAGAAATCCGGGGTTAGGCCTGGACACCCATATCGGCACCCCATTTTCAGGTCTCGACACGGTCGATCCGATCGACAAACTCATAGCTCAGCTTGATTTGACGTCATTCATTCGACTGACTCGCAATTCGGACGGACGCGGCACGAACGTTCCATCAGACTACAACAGCCAGCATCCGTGGGCCTACTATCGTCCGGAATCTATTCTGACCATGGAAGCGAGAGGCCATGGAACAGCAATCACAACGAGCGCCCATTCGCATGTCGTCGATGAAACACCGGAAGAAGTTCTAGAGCGACAAACGGGTTGAAACCCCAGAAAAGAGCAGGAATTTGAACCGCCAAGCGCGCCAAGGACGCCAAGATTGTGTTTTGTTCTTGGCGTCCTTGGGTCCCGGTAGGGACGGCCCGCGCTGACCTACTTTCGGTCAGTCTGGGCCGCCCCCCGGACAGAACCCGGCGAGCGGATTTCCCGCACCGGGCTCCCACCTCGGGTCAACGGACTGGCTCGCGGTAGAGCCGGCCAGGGATGATGGATGCGGGGCGGCGGGAGGGGAAACCGCTCGTCGAACCCCGTTCGTTGCCGTCGGGACCAGTGCGCGCGCTGGCTCCTGCGCTGAAGCTGGCGGTGCCAGCTTGCGCGCACGCGTTCCCGAAACTGCTGCAACGCCCGGTAGTTCGTGGGCACTCCGTAGTACCGGAAGTGCCCTTCGAGCACGCTGGAGAGCCATGCGTGCTGGGTTGGCACGGGCTCATGCCTGCGCTCGTGCATCGCTTCGCGCAGGCTCGCCAGCTTGGCGTTCCGTTTCTTCCGCGAGGTGCGGCGCTTCAGCTGGAACTCGCCTCGCCGGCTTGCGCCGGCGATGTGCGTGAACCCCAGGAAGTCGAACGTCTCAGGGCGTGCACGCCCATCGCGCTCGGCGTCCTGCCGGGCGAATCTCCCGAACCGAAGCACCCGGGTCTTCTCCGGGTGCAGCTCCAGGCCGAACTTCGCGATGCGGGAGGCCAAGGCCTCCCGCATCGCGCGCGCGTCCCGCTCGAACTGAAAGGCCATCGCGAGATCGTCGGCGTAGCGCACGATGTACACCTCACCGCGTGCATGCCGCTTCCTCCACTGGTTGACCCACAGATCGACCGCGTAGTGAAGGTAGACGTTCGCAAGCAGCGGGCTGATGCTCCCGCCCTGTGGCACTCCTTCCTTCACCTCGCGTAGCTCGCCTTCCTCCATGACGCCCGCGTGCAGCCACTTCATCAGCAGCCGCACCATGCGCCTGTCCCCGATCCGGTGCTCGAGGAACTTCTGCATCCATCCGTGATCGATGGTGTCGTAGAACGATCGGATGTCTGCATCGAGCACCCAGCTCGTCTTCCGGCTGATGGCCTCTGCGAGTGCGTTCAGGGCGTCGTGCGGCCCCCGGCCGGGCCGGAAGCCATACGAGAACCCCAGGAACGCTCGCTCGTAGATCGGCTCCAGCACCATCCGCGCCGCCTGCTGGACGAGCTTGTCTTCCAGCGCCGGGATGCCGAGCGGCCTCACGCGCCCATCGCCTTTCGGGATGTGCACGCGCCGCACCGGCTGCGGGTGGTAGCTGCCGCGATGGATGCGATCCTGAAGGTCGAGCAGCCGAGCGTCGAGGTGCTCGCCGTACTCTTCCCACGTGATCCCATCCACTCCGGGCGCCGCGCGCTTACGCAGGCGCTGGTACGCCTCCTTCAGCAGCGGCGCCTTGATCGCGCTCAGCAGGTTGTCGAACCGCTCCCCTTTCTTCTCCTTCGCTCGCTGTCCGATCCGCACCACTTGCGTGGGCGCGCCTTGCCGGTCCTGAGCCCGGGACGCGTTTCGTGCTGCGGATTTCCCCTCGGCCGCGGGCCGTCCCTCCACCGACTCGACGGGCGTTACCCGCGTCTTCGCCGGCTTCTCCGGTACCATGCCCCCGTCCGACTCCTCGAAGTACAACACCACGGAGTGCGGCTTTGTGCCTTCCCGCGGCTGTCCGCTGCCCACCACCGGCATCGCGGCTCCTTCGAGGTCTCCCGGTTCCCGTGCATGAGGCGTGTGTGCGCGTGCCGAACTCCTCGACCCCGGAGGGGGTGGTTGGCCCAGGTCCACTTTGTTCGGGCCTCCACCATGGCCTTCCACGCAAGACGATCGTGTCGGCCCCCTCGAATTCAACCGTTTCGGGGCTGTATCACCCGGCCCGCTCACTCGTCCCCCTACGCTTCGCCTCGTGGGTCGCTCCACGCTGCGCAAGGGCTGGCCTTCCCGGGGGTGGACTCCTCCCGGGGCAGGACTCGCTCGATTCGCTGGTGCTGCTCCTCGTTGCTCACCTGCTCCCTCATGCCGGTCTTGACCGGCGCATCCGCCTTGGCGGCTCATTTCTCGCTCGATCAACGTGATCGGTATCCTAGGATCCGTCGATCGTGAGCGGCGAACGTCGTGACGGCCTCCGCTCGGCGGCGTCGACGGGCTGCCCAAGGAGGACCTGAGTCATGGCGGAACGACAAGCAGCAGAGTTGCTCTCCGTGGATGCGGATGCCGCAGAGCCGGTATCCGACGCGCGTCGGTGCGCCCCGAGACCGACTGACAGGCCCGCCCGGCGGTTCGGGCGTGGCGCATCGCCCCGTGAGATCCCGCGCCGGCGCCGAGCACATCCCGGAAAGAGATCCATCTTTCCCGGATCCGATGCTTTCGGGCACACCCGCCGCGTCCTTAGTCTGCTCCTCATGCAGATGAAGGCAGCCGTCTACGAGCGATACGGTTCTCCATCGGTCCTCGAGCTGCGCGAGATGCCCGCGCCGGAGCCGCGGGACGATCAGGTGCGCATCCGAGTGCATGCGACCACGGCGACGGCGGCGTGCCAGATGATGCGGCGAGGCGACACGCTCATGGCGCGGGTCGTGCTCGGCTTCTTCCGGCCGCGGCGACGCTTCCGGGTGCTCGGGATCGAGGTCGCCGGCACCGTGGAGCGCGTCGGCCGGCGCGTCACGCGGTTCCGCCCCGGCGATCGCGTGTTCGGCTTCACCGGGTTCGGGTCCGGCGGGTACGCGCAGTACGTGTGCCTGTCCGAGGACGCGTCGATCGCGCACGCCCCCGCCGGCCTGAGCCACGAAGAAGCGTGCTCGCTGGTCGACGGACCGACCACCGCGCTCTACTTCCTCCGCGACCGGGCGCGGCTCCGGACCGCCGAGCGGATCGCGATCGTCGGCGCGTCCGGGAGCATCGGCACGGCGGCCGTCCAGGTCGCGCGGCACCTCGGCGCGGAGGTGACGGCGGTCTGCAGCGGTCGAAACGCCGAGCTCGTGCGTTCGCTCGGCGCGCACCACGTCGTCGACTACACGCGAGACGACTACGCGGCGCGCGCCGACGCGTTCGACGTCGTGTTCGACACGGTCGGCGCGAGCTCGTTCGCGCGCGCGCGGCGCTGCCTCTCGCGCGGAGGCCGATACCTGATCACGGTCGGGGGCGCCGAGCTCTACCTGCGCGATGCATGGAGCCGGCTCTTCGGGAGCAGGAAGCTCGTCTTCGGAATGTCCGTCGACAAGAAGACCGCGCTCCCCGAGGTCTCGGAGCTCGTCGCGCGCGGAGCGCTCCGGCCGGTCATCGACCGGCGCTACGCGCTCGAGGCCATCGCGGATGCGCACAGGTACGTCGAGACGGGACGCAAGCGGGGCAACGTTGTGATCGAGGTAGGCGCGTGATACCCCGATTCGCGTGAGCACACGCGACGCGCTGAGGCTCGGGTCGATCGAGCAGATCCACGGGCTCATCGGGCGCCCGCCGCCCGCGCATCCGCTGATCTCCGTGATCGCCGCGTCGTGGCAGGAGCCGCTGCGCATCGAGATCCCGATCATCGGGCGCCCCATCGAGTCCGGGCTCTACGTGATCAGCCTGAAGCGCGGGGACGAATGCCACGCCGAGTTCGGGCGACAGGTGCACGACGGGCAGGAGGGCATCATCGTCTTCGCGTCACCGGGCCAGGTGATCACGCCGATCGGCGGCGAGAGCGAGCTCGCCCACGAGGGGGAGGGCTGGACCGTCGTCTTCCACCCCGACGTGCTACGCGACACGCCGCTCTCGGACGCGATGCACCAGTACCGGTTCTTCGGCTACGCGACGCACGAGGCGCTCCACCTCACACGGCCGGAGCGAGAGACGTTCACGGGCCTCGTCCGGCAGCTCGAGCGCGAGTCCTCGGTCCCTCCCGACTCGTTCGCGCCGGACGTGCTCTCGGCGCAGCTCCAGCTCCTCTTCACGTACTGCCAGCGCGCGTACGCGCGCCAGCTCGAGATCCGAGCGCGGGCGGGCGGCGTGGCGGAGCGACTCGACCGTCACCTCGACGCGCGCTTCGCATCGGCCGCGCAGGTCGAAGGCGGGCTCCCCACGGTTCGATCCTGCGCGCGCGCGCTCGGGTACTCGCCCGACTACCTGAGCGATCTCCTGCGCGCGGAGACAGGAACGAGCGCGCGCGACCACATCCACCGAGCCCTCATCGAGGCCGCCAAGGCACGGCTCCTCGCGTCGGACGCGAGCGCGAGCGCGGTGGCCTACGCGCTCGGATTCGAGCACCCGCAGCACTTCTCGAAGCTCTTCCGGCAGAAGACCGGACAGTCGCCCGGCGAGTGGAGACGTGCGGCGACGGGGCCGAATACGCGCCGCGAGACCTCGGCGTAATCTCACGCGCCGCACACGTAGCAGGCGGTCACCTCAACCTGGGTCGGGTCGCGCCGCCGGCCAGACCGACGTGTCCAGCGAGACGACGCCGCCCTCGAAGCGGATCGGCGCGGCAAGCAGCGCCCGGAACGCCTTGTACCCTAGCCCCCCCGGGCGGAAGGCGTGCAGGAACACGTGGTGGCGCCCGTCGGCGCCCACGGCCACGGACGGGTGCCCTGGCCCCCACCATTCCTCGCTGGAGCTCAGGAAGACCTCCGACGACTTGCGGTACGGGCCCGTGGGGGCGTCCGCCACGGCCGCGCCGATGCCGTAGTACGCGGTCGAGAAGTCGTTGCCGGCGTAAAGCAGATAATAGCGCCCGCCCTCCTGGGTGATCCAGACGCCCTCGATGAGGTGCGCTTCCCAGGGCTGGTCGTTCTCGAGGATGACGGCGGGCTCCCCCTCCAGCCTGCGGCCGTCCGCCGACAGCCGCTGAGCGTAGATGCGGGTCCTGAGCGCCCGCGATATCCCGGCGATCTCCCCCGCCGCCGCGCCGCACGCCCGCGCCCGCAGCTCCTCCATCCGCCCCGCGAACCCCGCGAAGTCCGCGGTCGCCGCCTCGATCAGCGGCTGCAGGACGAAGAATTGCTCCATGGGATCGAGCGTCGCCACCCACGGCCACAGCGTCAGCGCCAGGACCGCGGTGCGCTGGTCTTTGCGGGCCACGAACAGCTCGCGCACCAGGGCGGGCTCCCGGTGAAGCAAGGCGGCCAGCTGGCGGGGCCACACGCCGTTGTCATCCTTTTTCCAGACCAGCCAGGGCGCGCCGTGGGCGTCCACGAGGAGGTGGGCGTCGATCACGTCCCCGGTGACGATCGGCGCGTGTTCCGCCTCGAACGGGCCGTCCGGGCTCGCGCCTCGGGCGAGGCCGATCGCGAGCGAGCGGTCGTGCATGCGGGCCGTGAAGCAGAGCCAGGTTTCGTTCCCGACCCGGTGCATCTCCGGCGCCCAGAAATCCGCCTGGTTGCGGCCGGTCAGCGTCCAGGCCGGCGCGCGCCCCTCCGGGAAGACGAAGCCGGTCAGCCGCCAGGTCGTCAGGTCGTTCGAGGCCAGGATGGGAAAGGCGTTCGGCGCGTCGTTCGAGGTCACGAGCAAGCGCCACGCGCGCTCGCCCACCCGCACCACGCACGGGTCGCCATAGCCGTAGAGGATCTCCGGCGCGATGGCCTCGGTCAGCAGGGGCCGCAGCGGCGCCCCGCACTTCCGCGGCGGCGGCGGGGTGCGGGCGAGCGGCATGCGGGTCCCGAGGTCGCGCGCCAGCGCCTCGAAGAGGTCGAGGTAGTCCGTCTGCTCCACCCGGGCGAGCTCATAACGCCGCGTGTCCTGCCCCGGCTCGGTCACCTGGAAGCTGCGCGGCCCCCCGCCGTCGACGGTGACTCCGAAGGTGAACGGTGCGCCAGGCGGCGTCTGCAGGACGATGGCGTCGGCGTTCATGCGACGGGCTCCTCGAGGACTGCCATGCTCGGCAACAGGGACCTGAGTCCGGTCGCGCCGCCGTCCGCCGGAGGCTCGCCGGGTGCGGCACGGCCCCGGCCGCTGCTACCCCGGCCCGGGAACGCTGCGATGTTGTACCACGGTCGCTGTCCTCGACATGCTGTACGTGTTCATGACGCTGGGGCTCACCGGCGAAGCTGAGCGCCAGCGACCCAAGCGACGACCGACATGGAACGAGGCGCATGCCGAGCAGAACGAAAGAACGACCGGAATCTCCACTTCCGAAGGGCATCGGGAAGCCAGCGCTGCGGGCGCTCGCTTCGGCCGGCGCCTCTCGCCTGGACCAGGTCGCTCGGCTCACGGAAGCCCAGCTCATGGCGCTTCATGGCGTGGGCCCCAAGGCGATCGGGGTCATCAAGGCTGCCCTCGAAGCAGAAGGAAAGTCTCTTGCCAAAGACGCGTAGACCTCGTCGTCCAGGCGCCGCATCCCGCGTGCGCCTGCTCCGGGGGGCGCCGACGATCCGATAGCGAGCGCACGGGGCGCAGCGTCGAGGGGCGCTGAGGCCTCGCCCCGGACGCGATTGCGGCGCGCGGCAGGGAGGAGATCGAACACGACACCTCCTGTCCGCGCGCCGCCCCCTCCGCCGACGGACGGGATATTCCGCGCGCGGTGAATGTTCACGCGACCCCGCGCAACAGAGGCCGCGGAGGCCAAGAGGACCATGCGATCGAGTTGGAGGTTCGGAGCCGCCCTCGCCTGCGGGCTCGTGGCGCTGCCCGCGGGCGCCGCGTGGGCGGCCAGCACGCCGTCGTGGGAGGCCGTGCCCTCGATGATCACCCCGCGGGCCGAGCACTCGGCCACGGTGCTCCAGGACGGCCGCGTGCTCGTCGCGGGTGGATTCACGGAGGTGGACGACGGGACGCCGTACGCAGCGCGCACGGCGGTGGGCCTCACGGCGGTCGAGATCTACGACCCCGCGACCAGGACGTGGGCGCCTGCGGCGCCGCTCTACCAGGGCCGGCGCGGTCACGCGGCCGTCCTCCTGCCGAACGGCCAGGTCCTCGTGGCGGGCGGCCGGCTCAGAAGCGAGCAGAGCGGGACAGAGCTCGGCTCGGCGGAGCTGTATGACCCGACGAACGACACCTGGACCAAGGTGGCGAACCTGGCCAAGCCCCACCCCGTGCCCTCGATGGTGCTCGTCGACGGCAGGCCCGTGCTGGTCGGCATGGCCTGGTCCAACTTGCTGTTCATCGACGAGATGAACGCGGCCGTCTACGACCCGGCGTCGCGCTCCTGGACGGAAACGGCCTTCTGCCTCGACTCGACGATCAACCCCGTGAGCGCGACGCTGCTCCACGACGGGCGGGTGATGTCGGTCGGGAGCCGCTGCAGCATCTATGACCTGGAGACCCGGCTCTGGACTTACGAGCACGGGTCGGTGCTGCCGACGTCGGCGTACAGGTACCCTGACGCGATGACGCTCGCGAGCGGCGGTGTCCTCGTCACGGGAGGCACCCTCTTCGGTCCCGACCCGGCGGTCCACGCCTTCTCGCAGGTCTACTTCCCCGAAGAGGACCGCTGGGCGGCGACGTCCGGGCCCTATGCTCCGGCCTCGTCGTGCGATACGGCCCCGGGATCGAGCGTCCGGGGGACGCGCACATCGCTGCTCCCGAGCGGGAAGGTGCTGCTGACCGGAGGCCTGGAGACCTGCGGCACGTACGGTACGAGCACCTACAGAGTTCCGTTGTACGGGACGAAGGCGCTCTTCGACGAGGCGACCCTCGCCTGGTCGAGCCTCGATCTGGAATCGCCGGTCACCCTGGCGCGCGCGCTCCACTCCTCGACGGTCCTCAGGGACGGCAGCGTGCTCATCGCCGGCGGGTACGTCGACGCCACGACCCCGACGGCGTCGGCCGTGCTCTTCCACGAGCGCTCGCCGCTCGGCGCGGGCTGCGCGACGGACAGCGACTGTGGCAGCGGCTTCTGCGCGGGCTCGGTGTGCTGCGACGCGCGCTGCGACGGCTCCTGCGACGCCTGCGCGGCCGCGTCAGGCGCGTCGCAGGACGGCGCCTGCACGCCGGTCACGGGCGTCGCCTGTGACGACGCGGACGCGTGCCTCGCGGGCGGGGTCTGCGAGGCGGGCGCGTGCGTCGGGGGCGCGGCGGCGCCGGACGGGACGCCATGCGGCGACGGCGACGTGTGCTCGACGGCGAGCGCCTGCCTGGCCGGGGCCTGCGTGGGGTCGAGCCTCGCGGTGTGCCTGCCCGCCGACGAGTGCCACGAGGCGCCGGCGTGCGACCCCGCGGCCGGGTGCGCGGCGCCCGGACCCGCGTTGCCGGACGGCACCCCCTGCGCTTTCCCAGGCACCGAGGATCGGTGGCAGGAGGCGGCGCGGATCGACCGCTCCATCCTCTCCGGGTTGCAGACCACGGTGCTCCTGGACGGGACGGTCCTCGTCATCGGCGGGGCCCCGGTGCCCGGCCGGAACGAGACTCGGCGTGTCTGGACCCGCTACGATCCGAGCACGGGCGCGTGGGCGCCGACCGAACCGATCGACGGCTTGCGGAGCTTGCTGACGCCCACATTGCTTCCGGACGGGACGGTCCTGGTGATCGGCGACAGCCCGTTCGTGTACCCCGATTATGGCCCCGCGCCGACGAGGCGCTTCGACCCGGCGACGGGCGTGTGGACGCCGGCCGCGTCCACGGTCGCGCCGCGCTTCGGTCACACGGCCACGCTGCTCCAGGACGGCCGGGTGCTCGTCGCCGGCGGCGACCAGCCCGGCGGTCCCGGCGGCGTCCTGGTCGAGATCTACGATCCGGTCGCCGACACGTGGACCGCGAGAGCGCCCATGAACGTTGCGCGACAGGGCCACTCGGCGACGCTGCTTCAGGATGGCCGGGTCCTCGTCGCGGGCGGCGCTGACGGGTATCCCTCCGAGAGACCGGAGCACCACCTGACGAGCGCGGAGGTGTACGACCCGGCGACCGACGCGTGGACGCCCGTCGCCTCGATGCGCTGGGCTCGCATGCGGCACACGGCGACGCGGCTTCCAGACGGCCGGGTGCTCGTGGCCGGAAGCTGGGGCGCTGACAGCGGCAAGACGGCCGAGATCTACGATCCTGCGACCGACACGTGGGCCTCGGCGACGGAGATGGCCACGGCGCGGAGAGCTCATGGAGCGGTGCTCTTCGCCGACGGCAGGGTCATGGTCGCGGGCAGCTCGCAGGACGTGAACGATGGGGCCCTCGCCGTCGAGCTCTACGATCCGGCGAGCGACACCTGGGCGCTCGGGCCGGCGCTGGCCGTGATGGTCCACGGCCACGCGACGGCGCTGCTCAACGACGGTCGTGTCCTGATCGCCGGCGGCACCGCCGGCTCTCTGGCCGAGCCGTATCAGAAGATCGACCATGCGTGGCTCTATGTCCCGGCGCAACCCGCGTCGCGCGGGGCGTGCCAGGCGGGCGCCTGCGTGCCGGGTGGAGGCGGCACGAGCGGAGACGGCGCGGGCGGCGGTGCGAGCAGCGGCACGGGCGGCGACGGAGGGGCGGGAGGCACGGCCACAAGCGGTGACGGCGGCGCGAACAGCGGTGGTGGCGGCGACCTGAATAGCGGTGGCGGCGACCCGAACAGCGGTGGTGGCGGCGGCGCGAACAGCGGTGGCGGCGGCGCGAACAGCGGTGGTGGCGGCGACCCGAACAGCGGTGGTGGCGGCGACCCGAACAGCGGTGGTGGCGGCGGCGCGAACAGCGGTGGCGGCGGCAGCGCAACCGGCAGTGCCAGCGCAGATGCAACCAGTAGCGCCGGCGGCGATGCGACCAGCGGCGTCGGCACCGGCGCAACCGGTGGCGGTGGCGAAGGCGGCGCTGCCACCGGCGGCGACGGCGGAGGTGCCAGCAGTGAAGTTGGCGCCACATCCACCACGACCAGCACGACCGCCGCCGGCGGCGATGACGCCAGCAGCGCCGGCACCGGCGCAACCGGCGCGCAGAGCAGCGGCGGCGGCGACCTCCCGAGCGCAGGAGGGGGCGGCGGCTGCCGCATGACGCCAGGCAGCCAGGGCGCGCCGGCCTGGCTGCTCGCCCTCGGGGCGCTCGCCACCGCGCGGCCGCGCCGGCGCCTCGCGAGGTCCAGCCGCTCCACCTGAGTGGCGGCCGGCGATCCAATCCGGGTTGTTCCCCTGGACGGCACAACCGGAGTTGGCCATCCGTCGAGCGCATCGTTGGACGGACGGCCGGCGGCGAGGGAGATCGCGCGGCAGGAGACATCGGCGTCGAGGCAGAGCGCCTCGCGTCACCCGATGCCGAGTCGACATCAACAGGCACCAGAAACGATGAGCCGCACAGGGATTCGGCGTCCCCTTCCCTCTTCCTTTCCCGCGGCTACGCCGTGTCGACGTTTTCATTCAGGCGCCGCGGCGAGCGCGCACGGGGGCGTCCAATCCGGGATTGCCTGTCCGTTGAAAGCAAAAACTTCCGCGTCGATTGCGGCGGCGGACTGAGCAATGGGGCTCGACACCGCGCCTGAGGTAGATATCGTGGGCGCTACCGAGGAGCATAGGGTTTCTTGGTCGCTGGAAATGGCTTCCAGCCGGAGCTGCGAACGCGGAGAGGCAGCTCAGAGGCTAGGTTTCAGGATTTCGTGAGCACGGGATGAACCAATTGCGAACCCTCGGGGGTTGGTTGCGCTGCGCGTTGCGGTTCGGATTCGGCGTTTCGGCGTTGTTGCTGGCGCCGCGCTTCGCGGAGGCGAAGTCGGTGCGGCCGGTGGAGCCGATCAAGGTGAACGGCAGCGAGCTCGGGACGATCACGATCTCGAACGTCATTCTGAAGGCGCCGAACCTGGACGACGTGCTGATCGTCAAGGAAAAGTTCCTGGTGATGTTTCTGGAGGAGATGCGCGATCTCGGCTACCGCGCGCTCGGCCGCGAGAACCTGGCGCTGAACCTGGATCGCTCGAGCGAGGCGGCTTTCATCCTGGCCGGGACGATGACGGCGGCGGACTGCGCCGACGAGCGAGGCCTCACCTGCGGCATCACCATCAAGTGGGAGCTGCTCGATCGCTCCTCCAAGACCGTGGTCTATCAGATGACGTCGAACCACGAGGAGATGGAGATGCGCGAGCTCGACCGCGCGGCGGCCGGCAACGCGCTGCTGCTCGGCAGCCTGCGCTCGCTGCTCGCCCGGCCGATGTTCGTGCAGGCCCTCCGGGGCTCGGGCGCCCCTGCGGAGGCGCCGGCCGCGCCCGAGTTTCCGCCCGGAGAGATGCGCGGCTGCCCGGCCCGCACCCTGGCGATGCCGAAGATGAGCGAGGATGTCTTGAACGCCACGGCGCTGGTCAAGCTCAACGACGGCGTCGGCAGCGCGGTCGTGATCTCTCCGGATGGCTTGCTGCTCACCGCGGCGCACGTGGCGACGACGCCCGAGGTGGTGGTGAGCTTCCGCGACGGCCAGGAGCTTCCGGCGACCGTGATGCGCGTCAACGAGCAGTCGGACGTCGCGCTCTTGCAGCTGAAGGATGGCTCGCGCGAAACGCCTTGCTTGACGCTGCGCATGCCGCCCCCGAGCACCGGCGACGACGTGTTTGCGCTCGGCGCGCCCGGCGGCGAAAGGCTGTCGTTCTCCGTGACGCGCGGTATCGTCAGCGGCCAGCGCACGTTCGACGGCAACAGCTTGATCCAGACCGACACCAGCATCAGCCCAGGCAACAGCGGCGGGCCGCTGGTCGACGACGAGGGTCAGGTGGTCGCTATCATGACGTTCAAGGCGACCGGGCAGGGCATCGAGGGCCTGGGCTTCGGCGTGCCTTCGGCCACCGCGCTGTCGTCGCTCGGGCTGAGCTTCGGCGAGAAGACCGGGGCGCTCAAAGTCGAGCGTGTCGAGCGTAAAACGGCGTCGGGCGGGCTCGCGCTCAGCGGCGCGGCCGACAAGCCCGATCCGCCCTGGTTTTATGTGGGCAAGGACGCGCCCGGCAAGACGCCGGGTTGGGTCGGGCAGACGCGCGGCTGGGGCTGGGTGACGATCGTCGCCGGCGGCGCCACGGTCGGTACGACCGCGCTCCTGAACATCGGCAGTACGCCCTCCAGCTTCGGCACGCTCCGCACCTGGAACACCGTAGGTTGGGCCGTCGCCGGGCTCGGCGCGGGCATGGTGCTGAGCTCGTACGTCTTTGCGCCGGACAAGAAGCCGCCCGCGACCGGGGGGCGTTCGACGCCCGGCCGCACCTTCGCCGCCGGTGTCGGCGCGCCCGGCATCGGGCTCACCTCACTTTCCATCATGGGGACGTTCTGATGTTGCTCCGCACGCTGTGTGCTGCGCTGCTCTTTCTGCTGCCGGGAGGGTGCCTGCTCTTGCAAGAGCCGCCGCCGACGCGCCCGCTGGGCGGCGAGTGCGAAGACGACGACTGGTGCAATGAAGGCCTGATCTGCGTCTTCCCGTATGGGACGAACAGCCCGGGGGAATGCGGCGCGCCCGGTACGTGCACCGCCGACAGCGATTGCCCCGCGGGTCAGCTCTGCCAGGGCTCCACGATCGACACGTTCGGCGTGTGTCAAGCGAACACGGGCTGCATCTCCGACACGGCGTGTATGGAGGGCGCCACCTGCTACCGCGGTAGCTGCTTGTTCTTGTGCGAATCCTCCTCGGAGTGCCCCGAGGACACGTACTGCAGCACGCTAGATGATTGCCCGTACCGTATGACCTGCTCCAAGGCCTGCGCGTACCTCTGAGGCGCCGTCGAATCGCGCGTGTTTTGGGCCGAGGTTCGACGGGGGAGGGAGCGCGTGCGTGCGATCGGGTCGACCAGCCACGCGCACCGCGCGCCCTCGCGGGCGTAGATCGGCATCGCCAGCGCCACGGGAACGTGGCCTTTCGCCCGCCGCCCGTCAGCGACAGAGCGGCCGCGCGATCGCGCGTGAGAGCCGAGCTCGAGCCCTCAGCCGAGCGCCCCTCCGCCATCGACCACGCTCGCGTGCAGGCCCCGCGCGCGGGCGCGCAGCGCGGGATCGTCGCCCGAGAGCTGGGGCAGCATCGCGACGAACGCCCACTCCTGCACGCCCGAGTCGTCGAACGTCAGGTGAACGCGGTCGCCGTCGCGCTCGAACGTGATGGTGAACAGCGCACGGTCGAGCACGGCGTCGTCCGACGTCGTCGTGAACTGCTCCTCGTAGTCCTCCTCGACGAGGAACTCGCCCGACGCCGCCGCGCGAGCCTGCGGATCGTCCACGCGCACCACCAGCCGCGGCAGGTCGGTGCAGTGCACCGCGCCGAGCCCGCGCAGCAGCACCGCACGTAGCCACGCGCCGCCGAGATCGAAGCCGCCGCCCCAGAAGAACACCAGGCGATCGACGCTGAGCACGTTCGCCTCATCGTTGAACAGGCCCTTGAGCAAGAACCGCGACGTTGCGTCGCCCGGCCACGGCACGCCGTGCCGCCGGCCGAACTCGACCAGCGGCGGGGGCACGGCGCCCTCGCTCCACGGCGCGTCGGCGGTCTCCTCGTAGGTGACGTAGTCCGCGACGAGCCGCCGCAGCTCCGCCGCGGCCTGCTCCGCCGCGGCGACCGTCGAGAACTCCGCTGCCTGCATCACGACGTGGCTCATACGTGCAGTGTATACGATTCCGCGGGGCGACGGCGAGGAAGCCGTCGATTCAGGCGAAGACCATCATGAAAGGGAAGGACCGTGATGAAGCAGGGACCGGAGAGCCCTGATTCCGCTCGCGTCGAGCACGGGTACCCCGAGTGGGGCTTCGATGCCGGCGAGGTGACGCTGAGCTACGCCACGATCGGATCGACCGACAGAACGGCTCTGCGGGGGGTCCACAGCGCGCGGTGGGCGTTCGCCGCGGACGCCGGCGCCGGCGTCGAGCTCGGGATCGTGAGGCGACGCGACGTCGTCCTCGAGGCGCACGCGCTCGTCGCGCCCCCGTATCCGGTGGTCCGCCTCGTCGAGACCGAGGCGGCGCGCGGCGCGCGCCCGGCGCTGCTCGGCAGCCTCCGCCTCGTGGGGTGGCTGTGATTGAAGAGGAGGAGCGATGTCGCGGGGGCAGATAGGCGATGTCACGCCCGGCGCAAGGCGGCACTCCCTGGAGCTCGCCTCGTTGTTCCCATGGCACAAGCCACGACCTCGAGCGGATGGTGTTCCAGGAAACCCACGGAGACGGCCATGGAGACGGCCATGTGATCAAGGTCGATCACGTTGCTCGCGCTCGGGCTCGCAGTCCTGGCCAATAACAACCTTGGTTGCAGCAATGATTCCAGCGGCGGTGAGACTGGCGCCGGCGGCAAATACGACGGCAACGGCGCGGCGACCCCTGGCTCGACCGGTTTCCGCCCACCTCTGCACCATGCAGAGCAGAGCGGCGGTCTCCCGCACAGGAGACGGGCCCAGATCGGCGTTTTCGGCGCGCAAGCGCACTCCGGTGCGCTGAGCACCGAAGACGCCGAGGTGGGCCCGTATCCGAAGCGGGTGACCGTCGCTCTAAGGACCGGCGTCGCGCGCGCGGTACTCGGCGATCATCTCCTGCGTCACGTCGTGATCATAACAGAGAGGCGCGGTGCCTCCCGGCCGCGAGTAAGCGCTGCGCTTGCCGCATTGTCTGCCCGCTCGATCGGTATCGTAAGGACACGGGCAGCTCCCGCTGTACGCCGCTCGTGACTCGGCGATGAGCGCCTTCCGGATCGCGGCGTCCGTCTTCGGCGCATCTGCCCTGGCCGAAGGCGCCGCGAACATCGCCATTCCAACGACGAGCCAGTACCCAAGCCGCATAACCCGGCATCGTACCGACCCTCCGGAACCTCACAACATGATCTTTCGTTCAGGTGCCCCCGTGTGTTCACATCGGTCGAGCGGCTCCCTCGTGCGGCCGTCACCGCGCGCGCCGAGTCAACGGCGCCAGCTCCCGCCGTCGACACCGCCCGGCGCGACGTGGGCACCGGCCTCTCCGTGGGCGGACTGGTCCTCGGCTCCGTCGGATGTGGCTTTTCATCAACTGCATCCGAGCGGTTCGATCCTGGAGTTATCCAGCTTGCGATCGACCTGCTCGACGCCACTCTTCGCCATGATCTTCGCCAGGTTCGCGTAGAATCGAGCGAAGTGAACAGATCGTCGACGTCGCGGGGACCTCTCATCGATGTACCGCAGCGGTCGCTCACCCAGGCGGGTGAGCAGCGCCCGCTGCGCGCGAGCTGTCAGGTCGTCGAGGCGACGGCGGATGTCGCGGTAGGCTATTGGAGCTCCCTGGCCACCGCGGTCTGGATGAAGACGACTTACCCGCACCACGCCGCCTCCCTGAAGGCGGCGATCGTGGGGGCGCAGGCGAGCTCCCCGTCCCGCAAGGTGTGGCTGCTGCAGATCGTGACCCCTGAAGCCATCGTACCCGACACGCGCAGCCGCAGCGCTCTCGCCGGGATGTTGTGTTCGGTGGATGGCATCGTGTCCCACTCGGCGGTGATTCACATCGGGTCGGGCTTTCGCGCGTCCGTCGTGCGCAGCATCGTCACGGGGCTCAACGCCCTGGGACGCCAGCAGTTTCCACATCGTGTCTTCGCCAGCCTCGAGGAAGGCGTTGCCTGGCTGGCCACCCACGGCCTGCCGGACCGGGCGGCCGCCCATCACGACCTCTCGGCGTTCCATGAGGCCGCGATCGCGGGCCAGCTCACGAGCGTTCGGACGTGAGCGCCCTGCCCAGGGCATCGTGGCCTCGAGCCTCGTGTTCCCGCGCGTCCGCGGCGCCACATTCTCGACCGATCGAGAAACGTCTCCTCGTCTTGACGGGCGCGCCGCGACCAGGGATCCTCGCTGGCATGCGTCTCGCCGCGTTCGGGGTGATCCTGTTGCTCGTGGGCAACGCGCACGCCGAGTCGACGGCGCCAGCGCCCGCCGTCGACACCACCCGGCGCGACGTGGGCACCGGCCTCTCCGTGGGCGGACTGGTCCTCGGTTCCGTCGGAGCAGGCATGTTCTTCCTCACCCGACCGAGCGGCGACGATTCCTGCGGTTGCGCGTCTCGCGCATGGGTCTTTCCCACCGTGCTCATGAGCGTCGGAGGCGCGATGACCCTCACGGGTGTACCGCTCTGGATCACGGGTCAGATGAAGCTCGATCGCACCACGACCCAGGCCGAGCTGCAGCTCGGTCCGCTCGGCGGAAGCGTCCGGCTCCTGTTCTGAAGGCGTGCGACGCTCGCCCCGCCGCACCCCGCCGTCACGTGACCGCGGGCCCCGCGGCGAGCCCGCCCCTCACTGCTCCGCGGGCGCCCCGTCCCGTATTCCCAGCGTCTCCTCGCGCGCCGACAGGCACGCCTCGCTCCCCACGACGAACGCGCGGCAGTTGTCCGGCCTGATCTCGTAGATGGCGCAGCGCCGGTCCTCGCAGAGGTGCTGGCACCGCCCGCTCGCCGCGAAGCGCAGCGTGATCTTCCCGTCCCGCGCCCGCCGCACGTAGGCGCGCCCCGTGAGGTCGCCGCGCCCGGCGCCCCGGAAGCGCGCGAGGTCCACCTCGTCGAGCAACACGTTGGCGTCGTGGCAGCAGGCGCCGCACGCCAGGCAGTCGAGCGCCACCTCGCGGATCGCCCCCGGGTGCGTGCTGTCGCGCTCGCACCAGTCGAGGACCGAGCCCTCGTACTGCCGCTTCACCCGCGCCGTCGCGAGCCCCTTGGCCGGCCCCTCGCCCACGCGGCGAAAGCGCTGCTGCTCGATCGACAGGAGCGACCACAGCCCGAGCTCCGTGAGCTTCCCGTCCTCGCCGATGGAGAGCAGGAGGTCGACCCGCTCGTCCGGCAGCACGATGGCCGCGTGCCCGCCGGCCCTCACGTGCGCCGCTGCGCGGCTCAGGAAACGCGGGCGAAACCGGCGCCAGACGGGGCGAGACACGACGTATGCGGACATCGGGGCGCATCTTCGCGCCCCGGCCCCGCGCTGCCAAGCCCCGCCCTCGCCCGGCGGCGGCGCTGCGCTATGTTGGAAGGGTGCGACATCGCAAGAAGATCGTCATCGTGAAGACCGGTGAGCCCGTCCCCCCGGTCCTCGAGCGACGCGGCCAGTTCGCAGACCTGATCGAGCACACGATCGGCGCCAGCTGGAGCGGCGGATACGCCACCGTCGACGCCCGCACGGACGAGCTCCCCGCGCCCGGCGCCCCCGAGACCGCCGCCTTCGTCGTCACCGGCTCGTCGGCCAACGTCCCCCACCGCGAGCCCTGGATGCTCCGCTGCGAGGCGTGGCTGCGCGGCGTCGTGCACGCCGGCACCCCGACGTTCGGCATCTGCTTCGGCCACCAGATCCTCGCCCAGGCCCTCGGCGGCGAGGTCGTCCGGAACCCGCGCGGCCGCGAGATCGGCAGGATCCGCGTCCAGCGCCGCGCCGACGACCCCCTCTTCGACGGCCTGCCGTCGAGCTTCGAGACGCACGCGACCCACGTCGACACGGTCGGCACGCTCCCCGAGGGCGCCACGAGCCTCGCGTTCACCGAGCTCGACGACCACCAGGTCATCCGCTTCACGAGCACGTGCTACGGCGTGCAGTTCCACCCCGAGATGGACCACGACGTCATCGCCGGCTATATCGCGTGGCGGCGCGAGATCCTGCAGGCCGAGGGCCGCGACGTCCCGGCGCTCCTCGCCCCCATCGCGCCGGATCAGCTCGGCACACGGACGCTGCACAATTTCATCCGGCACGTGGTCGTGCGCGGCGCCTGATCCCTACGCCGCCGACCTGACCTGGGTAGTCCCCGCCCTGACTGACGCGCCGGTCAGTCGCCTCTCGACCTGGCCCGCCGACCGCGCGACGGGCTCACCCGCTCCTGCGCCTCGCCGGGGGCGTCCCCCGTCGCGGGCGCGGCGCGCTCGCCCTCCGGGCCCTGCGCCGCGAGCCCGGCCGCGGGGTCCATCCGGAGGTAGCCGCGCCGCAGGAAATCGTGGAGCGCCGTCACGATCCGCTCGCGCGGGCGGGCCTGCTCCTCGAGGGCGTTCTCGAACAGCACCTCCTTCAGCGCGCCGATCGTGAACGTCGCGTAGAGCTCGGTGTCCCCCGGCTCGATGACGCCGAGCCGCTGCCCCTCCGCGAGGCTCTGCTGCAGCAGGAGCTTCACCTCCTGGCGGAACGCCCGCAGCTCCTTGACGAACGCCGGGTCGAGCCCGGCCGCGTGCGACAGGAGGATGCTCGTCAGCGCCGGATCGTCGAGCAGGACGGCCACGATCGCGCGGATGTTGTGCTTGACCTGCGCCTCGACGTCCGCCGACGGGTCCACGCGCAGGATGGCGCCGCCGAGCCGCGAGAAGAGGCCGCGCACGAGCTCGCCGAACACCGAGCGCTTGTCGGGGAAGTAGAGGTAGAACGTCCCCTTCGCGACCTTCGCGAGCGCGACGATGTCGTCGACCTTCGCCTCGTGATACCCCTTCTCGGAAAACACGGTACGCGCGGCGCGGAGGAGCGCTTGGCGGCGCTCGGCCTTGTCCATAAGCCGGTCGCTTTACCATCACCGGCCCGCCATCTGGGGACCGATGTCTCCCCTCCGGCGTCGTGCGAGCCCGCCGGCTGAAAAGATCCGGAAAGTTCGCGGCACAGCGCACGACACGCGGACGCCGGGGGGGGCACCGCGCGCAATCAGACGCAACCGAACGCAACCAGCCGCAACCGAGCGCGGCGTCGGAACCTTGCACCCTGGACGCAGCGATGGCCCGAGATGGCCGGAAAACGGCATCGCGAGGCGACCAAGGCGCACCGGATTGCTTGATTTCCCGGACATCCCGTTGTAGCCATCACGACTGACCAGCCAGTCAGTCGGACGCTGGGGACCGGCGACGGCGGTGGGAGGAGCCCCGATGGGAAGGCAGATCCAAGAACCGGTCGTGGTCGGCATCGACGTCGGCTCGACGACGGTGAAGGCCGTCGTGCTCGATCCGCAGACGCTCGAGATTCTCTGGAGCGACTACCAGCGGCATCAGACGAAGCAGCCGGAGAAGGTGCTCGAGCTCCTCGAGGTCATCGAGGCGTCGTTCCCCGCGTCGCCGAGGGAGAGCTGGCGGGTGTTCATGACGGGCTCCGGCGCCGCGCCCCTCTGCCCCGGCCTGGGGGCCAAGTTCGTCCAGGAGGTCAACGCGGTCACGCTCGCGGTCGAGAACCTGCACCCGGACGTGGGCAGCGTCATCGAGCTCGGCGGGCAGGACGCCAAGATCATCATCTTCCAGCGGGACGAGAAGACGGGCGACAAGACCGCCGCGCCGTCGATGAACGACAAGTGCGCCTCCGGCACGGGCGCCACCATCGACAAGTGCATGATCAAGGTGGGCCTCCCTTCGACGGAGGTGGTGAAGATCCACTTCGACGACTCGAAGCTCCACCACGTCGCCGCGAAGTGCGGCGTCTTCGCCGAGACGGACATCGTGAACCTCGTGAAGAGCGGTATCCCCTCGACGGAGATCCTCTGCTCGCTCGCCGACGCGATCGTCCTCCAGAACCTGTCGGTGCTGACGCGCGGCTCGACGCTGAAGCACAAGGTGATCCTGCTCGGCGGCCCCAACACCTACCTCCCCTTCCTCCAGGAGTGCTGGCGCAAGCGGATCCCCGAGACCTGGGACGAGCGCGGCTACAGCTGGCCGAAGGACCAGCCGGTCGAGGAGACGATCTTCGTCCCGGAGAACGCGCAGTACTACGCGGCGTTCGGCGCGTGCGTCTACGGGCTCAAGGAGGCGCCGGAGGTCGGCCTCTACGCCGGCAAGTCGGGGCTCATCGAGTACATGACGAACGGCAGGAAGGCCCGGCTCGGCGAGAGCGCGGGCCCGCCGCTCGTGAAGACCCGGAACGAGGTCGACGAGTTCCGGAAGCTCTACAGCATCCCGAGGTTCACGCCGATGAAGCTCGCGCCCGGCCAGGTGGTGCGCGGGGTCATCGGCCTCGACGGCGGCTCCACCTCGTCGAAGGCGGTGCTCATCGACGAGGACGGGAACATCGTCTGCAAGGCCTACCAGCTCTCGAAGGGCAACCCGATCCAGGACGCGAAGGAGCTCCTCTCCCAGCTCCGGCAGTACGTGCTCGATGAGGGCGCGACGCTCGAGGTGCTCGGCTTCGGCGGCACCGGGTACGCGGCCGACGTGCTCCAGGAGTGCATGCGCGCCGACGTCAACATCGTCGAGACCGTCGCCCACATGATGAGCGCGGTGAAGTTCTTCGGCGACGTCGACGTCATCTGCGATATCGGCGGACAGGACATCAAGGTCCTGTTCATGAAGAACGGCGATATCGCGAACTTCCGCCTCTCCAACTCGTGCTCTGCGGGCAACGGCATGTTGCTCCAGGCGATGGCCGACCAGTTCGGCCTGAAGGTGACCGAGTACGCCGACACGGCGTTCGGCGCCGAGCTCGCGCCGAAGTTCAGCTACGGCTGCGCCGTCTTCCTCGACACGGATCGCGTGAACTTCCAGAAGGAGGGCTTCTCGAAGGAGGAGCTGCTCGCCGGGCTCGCCCAGGTGCTGCCGAAGAACGTGTGGCAGTACGTCGTGCAGATCCCGCGGCTCGCGGCGCTCGGCACGCGCTACGTGCTGCAGGGCGGCACGCAGTACAACCTCGCGGCGGTCAAGGCGCAGGTCGATTACATCAAGGAGCGCGTCCCCGGCGCCGAGGTGTTCGTCCACCCGCACACCGGCGAGGCCGGCGCGCTCGGCGCCGCGTTCGAGACGCTCCGGGTCGTGAAGCGCAAGGGCCGGTCGACGTTCATCGGGATCGACGCGGCGATCGCCCTCGAATACACGACGAAGAACGACGAGGAGACGGTCTGCCACTTCTGCCCGAACGAGTGCAAGCGGACCTTCATCGACACGAAGCGGCCTGACGGGACGACGAGCCGCTACATCTCGGGCTTCTCGTGCGAGAAGGGCACGGTCGAGAGCGAGCAGGCGATGCTCGCGCTCGTCGCCGAGCGGAAGAAGATCGCGAAGCAGTTCCCGAACCTCGTCGACTACGAGTCGAAGCTCGCCTTCCGGCACTTCTACGACACGGCGCCGCTCCCCGAGGAAGGCGCGCCGGTGAAGGACACGGTCGTCAAGAAGGGCTTCCTCGGCATCCGCCGGGTGGAGACGACGCGCCCGTTCCGGCGGAGCGGCATCGAGGTGCGGGAGCGCCTCCGCCGCGTCCGCATCGGCATCCCGCGCGTCCTCAACATCTACTCGACCGGCCCGTATTACCGCGCCTACTTCGAGGCGCTCGGCGTCCCCAAGCAGAACGTCGTCTTCAGCGACGCGACGAGCGAGGAGATGTGGGTCGAGGGCGGCAAGTACGGCTCCATCGATCCGTGCTTCCCGTCCAAGGTGGCGCAGGCCCACGTCCACAACCTGCTCTTCCACCACCACACGGACGAGAAGAAGCTCCATTACATCTTCTTCCCCATCCTCACCCATGTGCCGAGCTTCGGCGAAGGGGTGATGGACAAGACGAGCTGCCCGATCGTCGCGGGCGTGCCGGACGTCATGAAGGCGGCCTTCACGAAGGAGGTCGACTTCTTCAAGACGCGCGGGATCGAGTACCTCGATCCCGCGCTCACGTTCTCCGAGATGACGCTGACGGCGCGCCGGATGTTCGAGACCTGGGGCCCGCGGCTCGGCATCACCGAGGACGAGAGCGATCACGCGCACCGCGAGGGGATGCGGGCGCTCTCGCAGTTCGAGCGCGACCTCCAGGACAAGGGGCGGGCGATCCTCGAGACGGTCGAGTCCGAGAACCGGGTCGCCATCCTGATGATCGGGCGGCCGTACCACTCCGACCCGGGCTTGAACCACGGCATCCCGGAGGAGTTCCAGGTGCTCGGTTATCCGATCCTCTCGGTGCGGTCCATCCCGCGCGACATGGAGTACCTCGCGCGGTACTTCAAGGACGAGATCGCGATCGGCCAGCACCCGCTCGACATCAACGACGTCTGGCCGGAGAACTACTCGGCCAACAGCGCGCAGAAGGTCTGGGCGGCCAAGTTCGCCGCCCGCCACCCGAACGTCGTCCTGCTCGATCTCTCGAGCTTCAAGTGCGGCCACGACGCGCCGACGTACGGGATCATCGACAGCATCGTGAGCTCGAGCGCCACGCCGTACGCGGCGCTGCACGACATCGACGCCAACAAGCCGGGCGGCTCGATCAAGATCCGCGTGAAGACGTACGCGCACAGCCTCAAGCTGCACGAGGAGGCGCTCGAGGACGCGGCGAAGAAGAAGGCGCAGCTGGTCCAGCGCATCGAGGAGAAGCGGCTCGAGCTGCTCCAGCTGAAGCGCGACCAGCAGGCGGCGCGCAAGATCACGGATCCCGCGCTCGAGCGGGAGATCGCCGCGCTCGCCGAGAAGGTCCGGAGCTACGTCGCGCCGGTCTCGCCGCCCGAGGCGCCGAAGACGGGCCTCGTGCAGCTCAAGAAGAAGCAGTCCGACGGGACCGTCGTCCCCTTGGAAGCCTGAACCACGTCGAAGGTCGAGGGGGGGACGGCGGGGCCGCCCCTTCCAGCATCCAAGCGAAGGGAAGCCACGCCATGCAACATACGAGCACGACGAGCACGACGACCACGCAGAAGACGCGCCTTCCTCTGGTGGGCGAGGCCCGATCCAACAAGACCGACGTCGACATCGAGGCGGAGCTCAGGGCGTTCGAGGAGGCCGAGCGGGAGCGGCTCGGGCTCAAATCCGAGCGGCGCCAGTGGGTCGACAACATGCTCAAGCCGAAGATGACCAAGAAGGAGCGCGAGAACGTGACGCTCCTCATCAGCGGCCTCACCGCCGCGCAGGACTTCCTGTGCGAGGGCGCGCTGAAGGGCCTCGGCTACAACGTCCACTACTTCGGGATGAGCGACAACGCGGGGCTGCAGACGGGCAAGGAGTTCGGCAACCGCGGGCAGTGCAACCCGACGTACTTCACGGTCGGCGGCCTCGTGAAGTACCTCATCGACCTGCGCGACAAGCAGGGGATGTCGACCGAGGACATCATCAAGAACTACGTGTTCCTGACGGCGGGCGCGTGCGGGCCCTGTCGGTTCGGCATGTACGTGACCGAGTACAGGAAGGCGCTCCGCGACGCCGGCTTCGACGGCTTCCGGGTCATGCTCTTCCAGCAGACGGGAGGCCTCTCGCAGGCGACGGGCGACGACGTCGGGCTCGAGATGAACCCCGCCTTCTTCATCGCGATCATCAAGGCCATCGTCTGCGGCGACACGCTGAACGCGCTCGGCTACCGGATCCGGCCTTACGAGGTCGAGCCGGGCGCGACGAACCGCGCGATGGAGAGCGCGAAGCGCATCCTCTACAAGGCTCTTTACGAGCAGACGAACGTGTTCAAGGCGCTCTACGAGGCGCGCAAGGAGTTCGAGGGCGTCCGGGTGGACAAGCTCCGGCCCAAGGCGAAGACGTCGATCATCGGCGAGTTCTGGGCGATGACGACCGAGGGAGACGGCAACTACGCGCTGCAGAAGTTCCTCGAGAGCGAGGGCGGCGAGAACGACATCCAGCTCACGACGGCGTGGCTGCTCTACAACATCTGGGAGTGCGCCCGAGACACCCGCGAGCGGCGCGACCTGCGCGGCGCCGACGAGGGCAATTACGGCCTCGCCAGCCTGGACGAGTTCGGCGTGGCGAAGCGCCTCGCGACCATGCGCCTCGCCGAGGGCGCGCTGCGCGTCGGCTTCCAGGCGTTCGCGCTGCCGCTCGGCCTGCTCGACTACCACCTTCCGGACATGGAGCTCGTGGCGGAGGTGGCGAAGGACTACTACTCGAACGACCTCCGCGGCGGCGAGGGGCACATGGAGGTCGGCAAGCTCATCGTGAACGCCGTGAAGTCGAAGGCGCACGTGACGGTGAGCGTGAAGCCGTTCGGCTGCATGCCCTCGTCGGGCGTCTCCGACGGCGTCCAGTCGCTGATCACGTCGCGCTACCCCGGGACGATCTTCTGCGCGGTGGAGACGAGCGGCGACGGCGCGACGAACTTCTACTCGCGCATCCAGATGTACATGTTCAAGGCGCGCATCCTGGCCGAGCAGGAGCTCACCCGCGCCTACGAGGAGGCCGGCGTCACGGAGGCCGAGGTGCGCGCGTTCCTCGCGAGGAACCCGAAGTACGCGAGCCCGCTCCACCACGCGCCGCACCGCGTCGCCGGCTCGGCCGCCAACCTCGTCTACGAGGTGGCGCCGCTCATCAAGCAGACGGCCGCCGAGCGCGCCCTGGGCAAGGCCAGGGCGGCGGCGGGCGCGCTCCGCGACGCCGTGATGGCCGCCCCGGCCAAGGCGAAGGCGGCAGCGGAGTTCCTCACGGATCCGGAGACGCTCGCCCGGGCGCGCGAGGACGTCGCGCTGATTCGCGACATCGTCGGCGGCAAGGCCGCGGAGCGCTTCAGCCCGCTGGTCAAGCGCCTGGCCGGCAAGGCGTACTTCGAGAACAACCCCGAGGTGCGCCACGTGAGCCACGCGGCGAACAGCGTGGAGCCCATCGCCGCGGAGTGAGGCGGACGAGGCGGACGCCGCCGGGCGAGCTGCGCCCGGCGGCCCCCTCGACCTCTCCGCGCCTCTCCGCGAGCGCCGCGCCGCGCCGCCCCGCCCGCCGCGCGCCGTCCGGCCGCGACGCACGCGCGAAATTCTGCTAGATATCGCGCGCCATGACCGAACTGCGCTCGTTGTCTCCCGATGCTCTTGCCTCGCTCACCCGTGAGCTCGAGGCGCGTTTTGCTGCCTTTGAAGCCCGCGGCCTCAAGCTCGACATGACGCGCGGCAAGCCGTCGTCCGAGCAGCTCGACCTCGCGAACGGCATGCTCGCGCTGCCCGGCGCGGGCGACCTCGTCGCCTCGGACGGCTCGGATACGCGCAACTACGGCGGCCTCGACGGCCTGCCCGAGATGAAGGCCATCTTCGCCGAGATGCTCGAGGTCCCCTCGGAGCAGGTCATCGTCGGCGGGAACAGCAGCCTGACGATGATGCACGACGCGGTGGTCCGCGCGCTCATCCACGGCGTGCCCGACGGCAGCGGCCCCTGGGTGAAGCAGCCCAAGGTGAAGTTCCTGTGCCCGAGCCCCGGCTACGATCGTCACTTCGCGATCTGCGAGCACCACGGCATCGAGATGATCACGATCGACCTGCGCGACGACGGTCCGGACATGGATCAGGTCGAGAAGCTCGTCGCCGAGGACGCGGCCATCAAGGGCATGTGGAGCGTGCCGAAGTACTCCAACCCCACCGGCACCACGTACAGCCCCGAGGTCGTGCGCCGGCTCGCCAGCATGAAGACGGCGGCCCCCGACTTCCGCCTCTTCTGGGACAACGCCTACGCGGTCCACGACCTCTACGCCGAGGGCGACCCGCTCGCGAACATCGTGCCGGCGTGCCAGTCCGCGGGCCACCCCAACCGGCCGATCGTCTTCGCCTCCACGTCGAAGATCTCGTTCGCCGGCAGCGGCGTCGCCGCCATGGCGGGAAGCCCCGCGAACGTGGCGGACGCGAAGAAGCACCTCGGCATCCAGACCATCGGTCCGGACAAGGTGAACCAGCTGCGGCACGTGCGCTTCTACAAGGATTACAAGGGCTTGCTGAGCCACATGCAGCGGCACGCCGAGCTCATGCGGCCCAAGTTCGAGGCGGTGACGACCACGTTCGAGCGCGAGCTCGGCGGCAAGGGCATCGCCACCTGGACCTCGCCGCGCGGCGGCTACTTCGTCAGCCTCGACACCCTCGACGGCTGTGCGAAGGAGGTGGTGCGCCTGGCCAACAAGGCGGGCGTGAAGCTGACGGGCGCCGGCGCGACGTACCCGTACGGCCGCGATCCTCGCGACCGCAACATCCGGGTCGCGCCCTCGATGCCGCCGCTGGATCAGATCCGCGTCGCCATGGACGTCGTCGCGGTCTGTGTCCAGCTCGCGAGCGTCCGCAAGCTCGCTGGCTGATCGCCGTCATCGCCGTCATCGCCGTCATCGTCGCTCGCCCGCATTGCGATCGACGCACCGCAGTGCAAGGGTGGGCGCTCCCTCTCGGAGCGCCTCACCATGCAGCAACTCACCCTCGAAGGTCAGCAGAGAGTTTCCGACCTGTCACAGCGCTATTTCGTCAGCACCGACGCGGTGATGACGTTGTTGCAGGCGCTCGTGAACGGCCATGGAACGATGGCGCAGTTCTACCACCCCGAGCTGGGCGGCGGTGGGCAGTGGATGCAGGGCGGCATGACCATGGTCGGGGACATGTTCAACAACGGTCTCAAGGCCAAGGTGGACGGCCTGTGCTCCGAGCTGTCCAGCCTGCTGGCCAGCCAGCCTTTCGTTCCAGCGCCCCCGAGCTATCCATCGCAGGGCGGTCAGCAGCAGCAGCAAGGTGGCAGCGGAGGTTTTGGGGGATCGCCGGTCAGCCTGTTCGTCCCGGGGTCGGGAGGGGGCTCGGGCAGCTGGTGGCCCGGGGAGCTCGGCGTGCCGAGCTCCAGCGGATCGCAGAACAACGTCCGATATGCCTACTTTCCCGGCGCGCGGCGCCTGGCCGTCGAGGTCAACGGGCGCGTCAGCGTCTATGACACGCTCGATCATCAGATCGGCGGTGTGTCGCAGCAGCAAGGGTCGGGGGCGTCCGTGACGTTCACCAGCCAGTACGGCGTGGTGAGCGTGCTGAGCTTGCCAATCATCTCCGGCGACCTTGCCGTGAAGCAGGCGCCGATCGCCCCGCCCGCTCCGGCGCAAGCGGCCGCTCCGGCGCAGGCGGACGCCGCCCTCCCCCGCCCTGCTCCGGCGCAGGAAGGGGATATCTTCGCCGCCATCGAGCGACTCGCCGATCTGCGGCAAAAGGGGTTCATCACCGAGCAGGAGTTCGCTGCGAAGAAGACGGAGCTCCTCGGCAGGCTCTGAGCGCGAGGCGAGGACGGTCGCCGAGGGCGACCAGGAGCGGGCGGCCAGCGCCGGAGAGGATCGCGCGCCGGACTCCCGTCAGCCCTCACCCGCCATGACAGACCGCTTCGATGTTGTGCCCATCAGGATCACGCACGAACGCGCCGTAGTAGCCCGGGTGGTACTGCGGCCGTAGCCCCGGCGGACCGTTGTCGACGCCTCCAGCGGCGAGCGCGGCCCGGTAGAACGCATCGACGTCGGCCCGCGTCTTCGCGACGAAGGCGACATGCAAGCTTCCCTGCAGCGGGGTTCCCGTGCCGATCCAGAAGTCCGGCTTCCCCTCGGGCCCCAGGCCGGCGTGGGTGCCCGCCCCCCCGGTCATCTCCGGCGTGATCTCCATCACGAGCCCGTAGCCAAGAGGGGCCAGGGCCGCCAGATAGAAGGCCTTGCTCCGCTCATAATCCGAGACTGGAAAACCGATGTGGTCGATCATCATGCGCGCCATCATCGCCCAGACAGACGCGCGCCAGCCGAAGAAAAGCGACTGCACCTCTGCTCCCAGCGAGGCGCACCAGGCACCGCTGTGCACGGCATTCCGATAGGCCACACGGGATTGCCATCTTCAGCACGAACTCGGCACTGCGCGCCACGGCCGCTCGCGCGCAAACCGCACCATCCGTCCACATGCGAGCTTCTGCCCGGCGCCGCGGTGGCCGACAGGCGGCGCGCTGCCTGGCCTACCGCGCGGGCCGCGCGCTCGCGCGCTCGAGGCCGCGGAGGACCTCCTCGAGCGCTTCCTGGGTGATGAGACCCACGTGCCGGAAGACCTCCCGGCCCCCTGCGTCGAGGACGACGACGCTCGGCACGTGGTGCAGCCCGGCGAAGGGCCCCTCTCCGGCGATCGTCGGGGCGTCCGCGAGCGCCACCGGGTACGGGAGCTTGAGCGCCGCGACGAAGGCCTCGACGAGCGGCCGGTTCTCGCTCGCCTCGAGGACCAGGAGCGCCGCGTTGACGCGCGGCGTGTGATCGCGGAACAGCCCCGCGAGGAACCGCGCCTCCGCCTGAGACGCCACATCGTAGGTCGCGACGAAGCCGATCACGCTGAACCTGCCCGAGAGCGACCCGGTCGAGAGCTCGCGGCCGTCGAGGGTCTCGTACGAGAAGCTCCGCACCGGGCCGGGCGCCGGGGCCGACGCGGCGACCGGCGGCCCCGCCGCTGGCTCCCGGACGGCGTCGCCGCCCCCACCGCAGCCGATCGCGAGCAGCAAGAGCGGCGTGCAGAACGGCGCGAGCGGCCTCATGGCAGCGGATCACCCTCCAGGTGGGCGTCGAAGAGATCAGCGCAGAGCTGCAGCGAGGGCGGGAGCTCGGCGCCCTTGCGCCGCTGCGCCAGGACGGCATGGCACAGCTCCTCGATGACCAGCTTGATCGGCGTGGCCTCGAGCTGCGCGCCGTCGAGCAGGATCCCCGGACCCGGGGCGTCCTCCGCGCGGACGATGGGATCGTGCCGCGCCCAGGCGATGCCATCCTCGGGGAGATAGCGGCACCAGAGCACCCGCACGAAGCGCAGGTAGAGCGGCGTCACCAGCGCCACCACGCGATCGCCCCCCGCGGCGACGCCGCGCAGCGCGAAGCCGCCCGTCGGGCGCGGTGCGTGCTCCCCCCCCTCGATCGCGACCTCGATCCGCTCGCGGCGCCCGGCGTCGCTCTCGACCGACAGGAGCGGGGCATAGATCGCCACCGCAGGCACCTGCAGCTTGGGCGCGTCTTCCGCGAGGACGTCGAGCCACGCCTCGCGCGCCTCGGGGCCGAGCTCCCCGTACACGTGGGCCGCGGCGATGGCCGCCTCGGCGTCGGTCGCGAGCGCGGCGAGCCACTCCCGCCAGGCAGCGAGGATGCGCGGGTCGAGCAGCGCGCCCGACGACGCGGGCAGGCCCTGCGCCGCGCCGTCGGGCGCGGCGGCGTCCAGCGAGGGCTCCTGGACGAGATCGACCGAGCTCGGGTCGCGGCGCTCCGTCATGCCACCCTCAGCGCAGCGCGTCGCGGCGACGCGCCCCGACGTCGCACTCCAGATCGCGCAGGAGCTCGGCGAACTCGTCGCCCCGTCCGAGCGGCGCCGCGAGCGTGATCTCTCCGCCGCGATCCGCGAGCAGGAGCGCGACGCCGTCGCTCGCCTCGACGATGCTCTTCACGAACACGACGTCCGCTGGATGGACCACCACGTGCTGCACCAGCATCCCGGCGCTCGCATCCGCGATCGAGAGGGGGCCGCGCGCGGGCCCGAGCTGCCCCGCTGCCCCCGAGGGCTGCCCGCCGGCCGGAGACGCGGACGCGACTCGCCTGGAATTGCTGTCGTTCCGGCCCATGGACGGCGGAGCTAAGCACCGCTCGCCGGAGGGATCCAGCGGGCACACCCGGCGGGGATGGCCAGCCCCCTCGCCGCGTCAAGATGCCACGTCCCTCCCTCGATCCGCGGGCCCCGTGGCGTTCTCGCGCCCGCCAAAGCGGCGCGAGATCGTCGGGCCGCTCACCTTCACCCTTCATGATTCGCACCGGCGGCTCGCCGGCGGCGTCGTCGGGAGGCGACGGGCCGCGGGCCCGAACCAGACGAGAGCCGACGAGAGCCGACGAGAGCCACCGCCGCGAGCCGGGGCAGGCGGGCTCTGGGGCCCGCGGAGCGCTCGGGGATCGCCGCGCGGGGCGAAAGCGCCGCCAGGGGCGCTACACTCCCGCCGATGTCAGCCTCACGAGCCTGCAGCGAGCGAATGGAGGAGCGCCGCGAGACGTGCCCGGCGCCGCAGCCGAAGACCGCCGTCGATGACGACGAGCGCGAGCACGACGAGCACGACGAGAACGACGGCAAGCTGATCGACCTGCCGCCGCTCGGGCACGACGAGGAAGAAGGGGGCGACGAGGGCTTCGACGACCTCCTGCAGACGCTCGACGACGCGGAGCAGGGGCTCGACGACGCGAACGCGAGCGACCTCGAGATCGGCGTCGAGCTCGCCGTGGACGACGGCGGGACCGGGGAGGACGAGCCCGCGGAAGAAGGCGTCGACGTCGGGGCGCTCCACGAGGGGATCGCGGAGGCCGACGCGAGCACGTGGCTGTCCGAGGAGGCCGTCGAGCAGAGCGACGCCGAGCAGGACGATCTCGACGATCACGGCGGGGCGCACGGCGACGACGGCGGCGCGGAAGGGACGGGAGAGGACCCGGCGGACGACGTGGACGAGGGGGAGCTGCCGGCGCTCGACGCGGACCAGGAGGGCGCCTACGAGGGCGAAGATCTGCTCGCAGAATTGCCCGATCTCCCCGACGACCAGGCCCCCGTCTGGGATGCGCTGCCCTGGGTCGTCGTCGAGGACGCAGGCGCCGCCGTCCCGTGCAGCACGCTCGCGGTGGCCGGCGGCTACGTCGTCGCAGGCAGCGCCGGCGCAGAGCCCGGGCTGACGAGCGAGCCCGCCGCGCGATCGGGAGGTCGCCCGCGCCGCGCGGAGCGGGCGGGCGGCGAGCGCGGGACCGTGCTCGTCGTCGACGCGGGGGCGCTCTCCGCGCGCCGCGCCGGCATCGACACGTCGGCGTCCTCGATCGCGCTGTCGGACAGCGCGATCCTCATCGCCACGCGCCGCGGCAACCTGCTGCTGAGCGACGACCGGGGGAAGAGCGCGAGCACGCTCGGCGCGTGGGGCTCGGGCGGCGCGCCGGTGACGCTCGCGACGACGCCGGGGCGCCTGTGGGTGCTGGCCGGCAAGACGCTGTGGTCGCCCGCGGCCGGCGCGGTCGTTTCACCGCCGGAGACCGGCTCCGCCGTGGCCGCGGGCTCGCCCCGCCGCGACGGCGCGCCGTCTCCATCGAAGGGCGCGCTCTCCCTGTCGCCCGGGCCCGCGCTGCGGGACGGCGTGCTCCGGATGAGCGCGAGCGAGGGGGTGATCGTCGCGCTCACGAGCGCGGCCGAAGGACCACAGCTCGAGCGGCTCCGCGGCGACGACGAAGGCTCGCCGGTCGTGCCGCTGTCGGGAGCGGCGCGGCGCGCGGCCGAGGCCGACGACTGCAGGCTCGCAGCGGCGGCCGGCGGGCGCTCGATCGCGATCTCCGGCGCCGGGCTCCTCTGCGTGTCGCGCAACGGCGGCGAGACCTTCCGCGTGCTGGAGGGGCTCGCGGTGGTCGTCGCCCTCGCCTTCGCAGGCGACCACAAGACCTCACCGCTGCTCGCGCTCGTCGCGCGCGAGGGCGAGCGCCGGGCGCAGCTGGTCCACGTGCCGTCGAACGCCGCCCCGACGCTCGTCGCCGAGCTCGGGGCGACGCGCCCCGGCGCCCCCGAGGAGGAGGCCGCGTCGATCGGACCGGCGGCGATCGCCTGGGACGCGTCGCGCGAGATCGTGTGGGTCGCGTGCTGGGCGGGGCTCGTCGCGCTCACGCGACAGAGAAAGCACTGACGGTCGTCCTCCGCCTCGCGAGCGGCGCGCTCAGCCGCCGACGAACGACGCGTGCAGCAGGCGCTGCGCGGCCGCGACGTCCGCGGCGTCGACGAGGGCGCCGAGGCGCAGGGGGCCCGCGACCATGAACCGAGGCGCGATGCCGGCGCGCCCGAGGACCTCCACGAAGCGCGCGAGCGGCTCCGCCGTCGCGGAGAGCCCGTCGCCGACGACGCTGACCGCCGCGAGCCCCTCGACGAGCTCGAGCGACGGCAGCAGCGCGGCGAGCTTTCGCCTGGCCCCCTGCCACTCGGGCACGTTGAGGAGCGGGATCACGAACGCGCCGCCGCCGTGACCGAAGGAGAGATCCCGGAAGCCCAGCCCGAGCTCGCCCGCCACGCGGAGGACCTCGTCGAGCCGGAGCCCGCCGTGCGCCCGCGCGAGGACGACGTTGCCCTCGGCGACGATCGCGCGCGCCGCGAGCGCCGGAGGCGCCGAGCCCGGCGCGAACCGGCGCACCACCGTCTCCCGCGCGCCGGGGCCGGCGTCGAAGGTCGACCGCGCGACCAGGGCCACGCCGGAGCGCCGCGCCCACTCGACCGCCTGAGCGCAGACGACCTTCGCGCCGCACTCGGCCATCTCCTGGAGGACCGCGCAGTCGAGCTCGGGCAGGTGACGGGCGTCCGGGACGACCCGAGGGTCGGCCGAGTACACGCCGTCGACGTCGCTGTAGATCTCGCAGCGCTCGGCGCCCAGCGCCGCCGCGAGCGCCACGGCCGTGGTGTCGGAGCCCCCGCGGCCGAGCGTCGTGATCTCGCGGCGGTAGCTCATCCCCTGGTAGCCGGCGACGATCACGATGCGGCCGCGGGCGAGCTCGTCCTCGATGCGGAACGGGCGGACCTCGATGATGCGCGCGTCGAAATGGCGATCGTTCGTGAGGATGCCGGACTGGGAGCCCGTGAACGAGATCGCCTCGAAGCCCCGGGCCTGGATGGCGATCGAGAGGAGCGCCATCGAGACGCGCTCGCCGGTCGAGAGCAGCATGTCGAGCTCGCGCCGGGGAGGATCCGCGGCCGCGCTCGCCGCCTGCCGGGCGAGCGCGAGCAGGCCGTCGGTGGTCTTGCCCATCGCGCTGACCACGACGACGACGTCGTTACCGGCGCGCTTCGCGGCGACGACGCGCTCGGCGACCTTGCCGATCCTGTCGACGTCGGCGACCGATGAGCCGCCATACTTCTGCACGATGATCGGACGGCCCGCCTTCGCGGGCGAGGCGCCCGGCTCGCACGGCGAGCCCTCCTGCTGGGCGCGGTTCGACGGCTGCTCGGCCATGCTGCACCTCCAAGCGCTGCGCGCGCTGCGCAAGAGCTCGGGCTATCACGGGCGCGGCGCGTGGGCCAAGCGCGCGCCTCCGCCGCGAGGGCGCGGGCCAAGCGCGCGCCTCCGCCGCGAGGGCGCGGGCCAAGCGCGCGCCTCCGCCGCGAGGGCGCGGGCCGCGCGGGCGCGCTCAGGCGAGCTCGCTCTGGAGCAGCATCTCGTAGAGCTCCGCCTCCGAGTCGCGCCCCTCGGCCCGCGCCCGAGCAGCGAGCCGCGCGAGCACGTCGCGCCGCCGCGGCGCGACCTCCAGGCGGACGGCGTCGTCCCCCTCCTCCATCCGCGCCGAGAGCAGGGCGAGGAGATCGAGATCGCGACCGAGCCGATCGAGCACATCGGCGAGCGCCATCGCCACCCCCTGGTCGGCGGGATCGGCGCGGAGCCGATCGGCCAGCCGCTCGGCCAGGAGCTCGTCGTCGACGCCGAACACGCGGGCCAGCGGCACCTGCCCCTCCGCCAGCGTGACGCTGCTGGGGATGGGCGCCGTGAGGTCGGTCGACGTGTCGGTACCATCGAGCGTGGGCATCTCGTCGATGGTCCCGGGGTCGATCGGCGCGGCCTTGGGCGGGGAGGCCGGCGCGCGGGGGACAGGGGGAGGCTTGTTCGGCGCCGGAGCGATCACCACGGGCTCGGGCGGGACCGTGCGCCGGCGCGGGGCGGCGACGTGGACCTCGATCCGCTGCTCGGCCGCGCGGGGCCGCTGGACCGGGCCAGGCGGCGCCGCCGGGGCAGGCGCGACCGGCGGCGCGATCTCGCCCGAGACGCGGCGGAACGCGGCGGTGATGCCTGGATCGCGCGGCCGGAGGCGCAGCGCGAGGCCTAGCTGTCGCTGCGCCGCGAGGAGATCCCCCCGGGTTCGCTCCTCGATCTCGGCGGCCTCGGCGAGCAGGGCCGCGACGGCGGCGGCGCCGTCGCCGAACGGCGCTCCTCTCGCGCGAGCGGGGCCGGCGTCGTCCGCGCGGCCCTGGAGGGCGAGCTCCACCGCGTCGCGCAGCCGCCCGAGCGCGACCGACGCTCCCCCGAGATCGCCGAGCCCGGCGCACCAGCGGCCCTCGAGCAGCCGCGCCTCCAGCGCCTCCGGCACGCCGGGCGGGACGCTCCGCACGCGCGCGATCGCCGCCGGGAGATCCCCCGCGATCTCCGCGAGGCCGCGGCCGAGCTCGAGATCGAGCGCGCACGCGGGCGCGCCGCTGCGCGCGGCGAGGGCGCGCGCCCGGGCGAGGAGGTCGAGCGCGCGCCTCCCCTCCCCCGCCGCCCGCAGCGAGCGCGCCAGGCCCGCGACCACGTCGGGGCTCTCCGGCGCGTAGCGGAGCGCCCGCTCGAAGAGCACCCGCGCGTCGGCGACGTCGCCCCGCGCGAGGAACGCCTCCGCGGCCCTGCGAGACACGGCGTGGCGCGCCTCGGCGCCGCGCGCGGAGGCCTCGAGGTGCTCGGCGTCCGCGAGCGCGCCGCGCACGTCGGCGACGTCGAGCCGCGCGTGGAATCGCGCCCACCGCAGCGCCTCGATCCCGGGCGCGCGCGCCACGCCGAGGTTCAGCGCGTCGAGGCGCACGTCGACGGCGTCCGCGAGCGCCGCCGCGCGCAGCCACGCGAGCGCGGCGAGCGGGCCGTAGGGCTCCGCGTGCGCGGCGCGCGCGAGCGCGGAGAACGCGCCATCATGATCGCCGACCGCCTCGAGGAGCGCGCCGCCGAGGAGGCCGGCGTCCACGGCGGGCATGGCGTCGACGACGGTCGAGAGCGCCCCCTCGGCGCGCTCGCCGATCACGAGGTCGAGCCAGGCGAGGCGCGAGGAGATCTCGGGGTGCCGCGGGGCGCGCTCCAGCGCGGCGAGGTAGGCGCGCCGCGCCTCGTCGAGCCCGCCCGCGAACGCGATCTCGTCGGCGGCGCCCGCGAGCTCGGCCGCCTCGAGCGCCCTGAGCGCGCGGTCGCCGAGCGCGGGAGGCGCCGCCCCGAGCGCGCCTTCGGCGCGGAAGCGGCCCGCCTCCGCGGTGACCACGGCCCACTGCACCCCCTCCACCGCGGGCGCCCTCGCGCCCGCCGCGGGCAGGAGCAGGCGGACGATCCGCTCGACCGCGGCGTCCAGAACGATCGCGCCCTCGACGAGGCGCCCGTGCGCGCCCGCCATCATCGACAGCGCCTGGAGCGCGAGCGCGTGCGGCGGGGCGGCGAGGCCGATGCCGCGGGCGCGCTCCGGCAGGAGCCTGAGCGCGCGCTCCCCCGGGGCCACGGCGACGTCGAACGCGAGCGCCGTCTCGCCGGATCGCAGCGCGACCAGCGCGCCGTCCTCGATGGGCGCGATGATGAGCTGCGGCGCGCCGTCGCCGAGGAGGCCGCGGAGCCGCGGCGCGGCCCAGCCGGCGAGCTCGGTCCCCTGCGCCTCGACGGAGAGCCGGACGAGCTGGCCACGCCGGTGCCGGAAGCGCGCCACGCCGCCGGAGAGGTCGACGGGGAACCGGATCCCGGCGAGCCGCACCACGAGCTCGGTGACGCGGAGCGGACCGAGCGCGAACGGCTCCCCGAGCTCGATGGCGAGCGCGCCCTTGCTGACGGCGAGCCGGAGGACAGGACGGTCGTCGGGCGGGCGCGGGGCCGCGCCGCCGCCGGGCGCAAGCGCGCGGATCGACGGCGCAAGGCCCAGCGCGCGCGCCGGCCGGCCGCGCCTCTGTCCAGCAGCCATACCCGCCAAGGGTATCAACCCGGCGGCATTTCAGGCGAGTTCACGGCGATCGCGCCGGACGAGGCGCGGCGGGGCGGGTCAGACGTCGCCCTTGGCGAGCTTGTCCTTCATTTTCTGGATGAGCGCCGGGAACCCATCCTTCTTGATGATCTTCGTGAACTGGGCGCGGTAGCTCCCCACCAGGCTGACGCCCTCGGTGACGATGTCCTGCACGCGCCAGACGCCGCCCTTCTCGGAGAGCTTGAAGGCGATCTCGACCGGCTCCTCGCGCGCGTCCTTCCTGGAGGCGGCCTTGGTCTTGACGATGATGGCGCTGCCGCTCGCCGTCTCGCTGAGGTACTCGACGTTGAAGTCGAGCGTCTTCTTCAGGTTGCGCTCGTAGGCCTTGCGCACGAGCTGCTTGAGGAGCTCGCTGAACTGCTGCTTCTCGGCGTCGGTCCGCGCGGCCCACTCGCTGCCCAGCGAGGCCTCCGCCAGCGCCGAGTAATCGAGCATCTCGTCGAAGACCGCGCCCACCTTCTTCTGGTTCTCGACCCCCCCCTTCTTCAGGAGGTCGAACAGGGCCGTCTGCTTGGCCTTGACGACGTCCGTCGCCGGCCCGGCGCTGGCGAGGCCCACCGGGCCGAGCGTGAGCGCGAGCAGCGAGAACGCCGCCGCGAAGAGATGGTTCATCCTGCGTGTCACGTATGGTTCTCCTTCTGTGCCTGCGGGCAGCGAGCGCGCCTCGGGAGGCTTCTACTGCTCACCTTGGTCCTACGCAAACGGCCTGCCAGGTCGGACGCAGGGCCCGGTGGCCCGGCGACGTCCCGCCCGTGCTCTCCATGAACACCGCGAAAAGAGACAGCAATCCGACTGCACTGGCCCGCTCCCCAGGGGCAGACGACGGCCTCGGCGGCCTATTCACGCGCGGCGGCGGGCTCGGCCGCAATCTCCCGGCTGGGCGCCCGGAGAAGCTCGTGCGCGGCGCAGCGGGACGTGAACGGAGCGCCACGCGTCCGATGTGACGATGCATCGACCGCGGCCGCGCGGGCTCCGCGTCAGCCCGCCGGGCGCGATCGTGGGGAGAGCTCCGCGGCGACGGCGAGGCGCTCCGCGCCGCCGGACTCCGGCGGCCGGTCCGGGACCCTCACCCGGAACGCGGTGCCCTCGCCCTCGCGGCTGTCCACCTCGATCGCGAAGCCGTGATCGTCGAGGATCCGCTTCACCACGGCCAGGCCGATGCCCATGCCGTGCGTGCGGGTCGTGAAGAACGCGTCGAAGAGGCGATCGCGGGCGCCCGCGGGGATGCCTCGCCCCTTGTCGCGGATCTCCAGGAGCCAGGCGCTCGGGTCGCGCCAGAGGCGCACGGTCACGACGGCGCCCGCGGAGCTCGCCTGGATCGCGTTCCGCACGAGGTTCCAGACGACCTGGCGCATCTGGGCCGCGTCGGCGGTCACCGGCGCGGACGACGGCCCATCGAAGCGCACCTCGACGTCGCTGCCGCGGCCCGAGCGCCCCGCGAGCACGACGACGTCGCGGGCCGTCGCCGAGAGGTCCATGCCCTCGGGCGTGGGCACCCGCGGGCGCGACAGATCGAGCATGTCGCCCACGAGGTCGTTCAGGCGCGCGGTCTCGCGCTCGATGATCTCGCAGAGCTTGCGGTCCTCGTCGGAGAGCGTCCCGCCCGTGCGGAGGAGCTCGATGGATCCCGCGATCGAGCCGAGCGGGTTCCTGATCTCGTGGGCCAGCCCCGCGGCGAGGCGGCCCAGCGCCGCGAGCCGCTCGGCCTGCTCCGCCCGCGCGGTGGCCTGCTCCGCCCGCGCGGTGGCCTGCACGAGCCGGCCGCCCGTCGCGCGCAGCCGCTCCGCCAGGTAGCTCGCGAGCAGCGTGACCACCACGATCGCGAGCAGGTTGACGAACATGGGGTACCGCAGCTCGCCCCACTGCGTCGCGTACGCCCCGGCGGGCTGGTCCGGCGGCACCCCGACGAGGTGCAGCCCGAGCGCCGCGCACAGGACGAGGTACGCCGCCGCCCCCGACGCCGCGGCGACGATGGCGCCGGGGAGCCCGAGGAGGATCGCCCCCGTGAGGCAGGTGAGGCCGTAGAGCGACGTCGCGCCGCTCGAGGCCCCGCCGGTGATGTACACGAGCGCGGTCCAGGTGATCTGATCGGTCACGAGCTGCGCCCGCGCGATCGCCCGGAGGGCGCGGTTCATGCGCAGGAACACGGCGTAGATGCCGGAGACGCCGTACGCGGCGGCGACCGTGACCAGCGCGACGTTGCTGGAGAAGCTCCCGGGGGTGAAGCCGCCGAGGTACACCGCCGCGGTCACGACGAGGAAGACCGTGAGCACCGCGAGGCGCAGCGCGATGAGCCAGGTGAGCCGGCTCGCGAGCGGCGCCTCGGCGCCGCCGGGAGCGCCGGACGGGAGCAGCACCGCCGGCGTCGAGGCGCGGGCGTCGCGCGGCGGCGCGGCCTCGGCGTGATCTCGCGGCGCCCCGGCCTCGCCGCCCGGGCTCGCCGGGGAGGCCGCGGGCGACATCACTCCGCCTTGATCTTACCGGCGAGATCGAAGATCGGCAGGTACATCGAGATGAGCACGACGCCCACCATGCCGCCGACGATGACCATGAGGAGCGGCTCGAGCAGCGACGTCAGCGCGGCGACGGCGACGTCGACCTCCTCTTCATAGAAGTCGGCGATCTTGTTGAGCATCGTGTCGAGGGCGCCGGTCTGCTCGCCGACCGCGACCATCTGCACGACCATGCCGGGGAAGACCTGCATCTCACCGAGCGGCTCGGCCATGTTCTTCCCTTCGGAGATCTTCTGGCGGGAGTACATGAGGCCCTCCTCCACGACGACGTTGCCGGCCGTCTTCGCGACGATGTCGAGCGCGTCGAGGATCGGCACGCCGGAGCCGAGCAGCGTGCCGAGCGTGCGCGAGAACCGCGCGACGGCGATCTTCTGCATGACCGGGCCGATGATGGGGAGCCTGAGGATGAGGCGGTGCACCATCCGCTTGCCGGACGGCGAGCGGTAGAAGTAGGTCGCGCCGACGACCGCGCCCACCGCCACGACCACGATGAGCGGGAGGTAGGTGACGAACGTCTTCGAGACGGCGATGACGATCTTCGTGAGCTGCGGGAGCGCGTCCTTCGCGCCGAACTCCGCGAACATCGTCTCGAAGGACGGGATGACGAACGACATCAGCACGACCATGACGACGACCATGATCACGATGACGGCGATCGGGTACGCGAGCGCGCCCCGCACCTGGCGCGCGAGCTTCACGCGCTTCTCGATGTAGATCGCGAGCCGGTTCAGGATGCTGTCGAGGATGCCGCCCACCTCGCCGGCCTGGACGAGGTTGACGAACAGGTCGTCGAAGATCTTCGGGTGGCGCCGGAGCGCGTCGCTGAACGTGGCGCCCTGCTCGACCGTGTTCTTGATGTCCTTCAGCGCCGCCTGGAAGATCTTGTTCGGCTCCTGGTTCGCCAGGATCTCGAGGCACTGGACCAGCGGGAGGCCCGCGTCGATCATCGTCGCGAACTGGCGGATGAACTTGACGAGGTCCTTCGGCTCGACGCCCGAGCCGAAGCTCAGGCTGAGGCTGAGCTGCGCCCCCTTCTTCTTGACGCGGGTGGGGTTGAGCTGCTGAGCGCGGAGGCGGTTCTGCACCGCCGCCTCGTTCTCGGCCTCCATGGTGCCCTTCCGGATCTCTCCGGTGCGGCCGCGCGCCTCCCAAACGAACTCCGCCATAGTGCTCCCGGTCTTCTCCCTGGTCCACGACGGGCCTAGCCGACGCGCAGGGGCGGCCCCGCCTCGGGGAGGCCAGGATAAAGTTCCAGGCGGTCCAGGGTCAAAGACGGTGGCGCGTTCTCTGATCCGGCAGGGGGGGCGGTGGGGGGCGGTGCGACGGGACGGGGGACGGGGAAGGAAGGGAGAGGGCGCCACGCCGAGCAGCACGCGCCGGCGGGGGTCTCCGCGCGGCGGGGGCGGGCGGGCGCTCGGCCATCCGCCAAGACGGGGACCGAAGCGCTTGCGCTGAGAACACCGCCCGGCATGTCTCCCTTCGGGCCATGCCACCTGGAACGTTTCGTCGCGCGCCACACAAGGCGCGCCTGAGACGCCGCGCCCCCTGACACCGGATGGCACCTCGGTCGGTGCTCGCCGCGCCCACCCGCCCCCGCCGCGCGGAGACCCCCGCCGGCGCTCACCTCGATCCCAGCCCGACAGCTCCTACCCGATCCGGAGGACGCGGCGTCTGGTCCGGATGGGTCAACACCGGACGGCGAAGGCGTCGGTACGTGGCCGCTGCGAGAGCTACCCGCGCCCGCGCTCCGCCACGTAGCGGACCGCGCCGTGCACCTCGCGGAGGAGCGCGCCCTGCCGGCGCTCGACGCGCACGAGCTCCTGGTGGCCTTCCCACGCGCCGACCGGCGCGACAAGGACGCCCCCGTCGCTCAGCCGCGCCTCGAGCGCCGTGGGAGGCTCGGTCAGCGCGTACGTCACCGCGACCTTCCAGGGCCGCTCCGACGGCGACGTCAGCTCGCCCGCGAGCACGCGCTCGGCGAGCGAGCGCCCGTCGCCGCACAGCAGCGTGACGCCCGCGCCCTCGTCGGACGCCCCGGCGGCGCTGGCCGCGAGCGCCTCGTCGCCCTCCTGGCGATCCGGCCGCGCGCCGAGCAGCCGAACCGCGCGCGCGTGAAGCACGGGGTCGATCTCGATCGAGGCGACGTGCCCGGTCGGGCCGACGATGCGCCGCGCGAGCGCCGCCCCGTAGCCGGTGCCCGTGCCGAGCTCGAGCAGACGGTCACCCGGCCCGAGATCGAGCAGGCTGTACGTGAGCAGGTACGCGTGCGGCGCGCTCACGGTCGCGTGCCCCGCGCGGTCGAGCGGCAACGGCGTGTCGTCCGCCGACGCGGCGAGATCCTCCGGAAGAACGAAGCGCTCGCGCGGCACGAGCAGGATCGCGTCCAGGTAGTGGGCGAGGAACTCGAAGCGGCGCGCGAGCTCGGCAACGAGCGGCGCCCGCGCGACACGCCCGGCCTCGGCGAGCTCGACGTCGCACGCGATGGCCGCGTCGAGCCGCTCGGGGACCGGCTCCCAGCGATCGGGCCGGCGATCGTCGTACCTCGCCGCAAGCGCGGCGAGCGGCGCAACGGCGGCGCGTATTTCGGTGCCCACGGGAGAAGCCACGGGGAGATCCTGAAGCAGGACCGCCCGTGCGGCTCGATTTTTCGGGGAGCGCGTCGCGATTGTCCACGCGTCGTCCGGCTCATCCGCCGAGTCATCCAGCCTGCCGCCAGAGCTCGTTTGACAGGGGCACCCTGCCCTCCTCATCCTCGGCCATGACCCCCGTCGATCTCACGCCGATCGCAGCGCTCGCGATCGAAGCGCACCGCGCTGCGCCGTGCGCGTGCGTCGCCGCAGCCGCGCGCACGCGAGACAACGTCCGGTACGGAGCGGGCGCCGCTGGACGCCTGTGGCTGGAAGGCAGCCCGCCGGCCGGCGCCCGCGGCGCGGCGCCGGCCGCGGCGACGGGCGACGCGATCTTCGATCTGGCGTCGGTGACGAAGCCGTTCACCGCGCTCGCGTTCGCCCGGCTCGCCCGCGCAGGCAAGGTGAGGTTCGACGAGCCGCTCGGTCAGGTGCTTCCGGAGCTCGCCGGCACGCGATCGGCGCGCGTGCCGCTCGAGCTCCTCGCCGCCCACCGCGCCGGGCTCGAGGCGCACCGCCCGCTCCATCCGCCCGGCGACGACGCGCCGATCGATCCCCTCGGCGCGCTGCTCGCCTGCGCGAACGGGCGCCGCGCCGAGTGCGAGGGCGATCCGCCCGCCGGCGGGTTCCCGCCGGTGTACAGCGACCTCGGGTACCTGCTGCTCGGCGCCGCGGTCGCGCGGCGCGGCGAGGCCGAGCTCGACGAGGTCGTCGCGCGGGAGGTGACGGGCCCCCTCGGGCTCGCGGTCGCGCCGGTCCGCGCGCTCCGGCGGCGCGAGCCGCGGTTCGACGAGCGCGTCGTCCCCACCGAGGACGTCGCGTTTCGCGGGGGCGTGATCCGCGGCGCGGTGCACGACGACAACGCCTGGACGATCGCGCGCGACGGGATGGCCGGGCACGCGGGCCTCTTCGGCGACGCCATGTCCGTGGCGCGGCTCGGGGTCGCGCTGCTCGAGGCGCTCGCGGGCGAGCGCCCGGAGTGGCTCTCGCGCGACGACGTAGAGCGGCTGATCGCGCCGCGCCCGGGCGGGTCGCTGCGCGCCGGGTTCGACGGCAGGAGCGGCGAGAGGTCGAGCTCCGGCGCGCGCTTCGGCCCGCAGACCTTCGGCCACCTCGGCTTCACAGGGACGAGCCTCTGGATCGATCCGGAAGCGGAGCTCGTCGGCGTGCTGCTCACGAACCGCGTCCACCCGACGCGCGCCTCCGACGCGATCCGTCGCGCGCGGCCCGCCGTCTACGACGCGATCGCGGAGGCCATGGCGCGGGCGCGATGACGCGAGGGCGGATGGCGCGCCGCATCGCTCCCGCGTTTTCGCGGGCCGGCGCGGAGCGATGCTAGGCTGCCGCGGTGTCACACGGCGCCGTCCCCGAAGAGCTGGGCCCGTCCTCCGGGCTGGTTCGCTCGCCCGCAGAGCCGCCGCGCGCACCCGGCGAGCTGCCCCCCGGCGTGGTCCAGCGCGAGCACGACGCGGGCGACGCGCCGAGGCCCCCCGGCGCGGGCGATGCCCCGCCCCCCGGGTCCGCCAGGGCGCTGCGGCGCGCGCAGCCCTCCGCCGCGAAGCCCAGCTCGCTCCGCCAGAACGCCGCGCAGAGCGGCCGCTTCATCCGCGCGTACCTGACGACGTTCACCGTCCTCGCGAGCTACCTCTGGTTCTTCTTCCTCCGCCGCCTCTTCGGAGAGACGTGGGCGAACAACCGCGTGGACGAGGTCCATGCGAGGAACGCCCGCCGCATCGAGCGCACGATCGTCGAGCTCCAGGGCCTCTTCATCAAGGTCGGCCAGATGCTCAGCATCATGGCGAACTTCCTCCCCGCGACCCTGCGCGCGGGGCTCGAGGGGCTGCAGGACCAGGTGCCGCCGCGCCCCTACGAGGAGATCGAGGCGCGCATCGCCGAGGAGCTCGGGCGCCCCATCGGCGAGGTCTTCGCCCGCTTCCACAGGGAGCCGCTCGCGAGCGCGTCGCTCGGCCAGGTGCACGAGGCGTGGCTCATGGACGGCACGCGCGTGGCCGTGAAGGTGCAGCACCGCGACATCGACGAGATCGTCCGCCTCGACCTGCTCACCATCCGCCGCATCATGGCGATCGTCGCGCAGTTCGTCCCCGTGCAGGGGCTCGACGCCTACTACCACCAGATCCGCTCGATGATCCTGGAGGAGCTCGACTTCGTTCGCGAGGCCAGGAACATCGTGCGCATCGCCGACAACTTCGCGAAGCAGCCGCAGGTCCGGTTCCCCCGGCCCATCGAGGCCTACTGCACGCGCCGGGTGATGACGACGACGTTCGTCGAGGGCATCAAGGTGGGCGACGTCGCGGCGCTCGACGCGCACGGCGTCGATCGCAAGGCGCTCGCCCGGCAGATCGTGCAGGTCTTCTGCCAGCAGATCTTCATCGACGGCGTCTACCACGCGGATCCGCACCCGGGGAACATGCTGGTCGGGCCGGGCGGGGAGCTCATCCTGCTCGACTTCGGCGCAGTCGCCGAGCTCTCCCAGGAGATGCGCGAGGGCATCCCCGAGTTCCTCGAGGCCGTGATCCGCCGCGACACGGAGGGGATCATCAAGGCGCTGCGCAAGATGCGCTTCTTCTCGCGGCGGGACGCCGTCGACGTCAGCGAGAAGGTCGTCGAGTTCTTCCACCAGCGCTTCCAGGACGAGGTGAAGCTCGAGTCGTTCAACCTGAAGGACATCAAGCTCGATCCGCAGAAGGGCATCGAGAGCCTGATCGACCTCCGGCGCATGAACATCGGGCTGAAGGAGCTCTCCGGCGCGTTCCACGTGCCGCGCGACTTCGTGCTGCTCGAGCGCACCCTCCTCCTCTTGACCGGCGTCTGCACGCAGCTCGATCCGGACCTGAACCCGATGGATGTCGTGCGCCCCTACCTGCAGGACTTCGTCCTCGGCAGCCGCGACTGGGCCCAGATCGCCCTCGAGGCGGCGAAGGACATGGGGATCAAGGCGCTGACGATCCCGGACGATCTGCGCAAGTACCTCACGCGCGCCAACCGCGGCGAGGCCGAGGTGAAGATCCGCGGCCTCGCCCAGGCCGCGTCGCTCGTCTACACGGGGGTGCGCCAGCTCATCTACGCGGCGCTCGCGATCGCCGCCGGCTTCGCGGGGCTCCAGCTGTACCTGGCTGGCCAGGCGGCGCTCGCGCGCTATTGCCTCTACGGCGCCGCTGCGGCCGGCGCGCTGCTCGCAGGGAGCCTCCTGTTCACGAACCGAGGGTGACGACACGCCATGAGCTCGATCGATCTGTCCCAGTACGAGGCCGACGTCGCGGCCGCCGAGGCCGAGGTGACGCGGATCAGGGAGGCGAACGCGGCGCTCGCCGAGGAGTACCGCGGCGTTCCCGCGGAGGACGCGCGCGAGATCCTCCGCCGCGGCGCGGCGTCGCTCGCCGCCGCGCGCGACCGCTGCGAGGCGGCGCGCGTCGCGCTGAAGCTCGCGCAGACGACCGGCTCGCCGCACGGGCTGCTCGCGAAGGGCGGGGTCGTCGCGGGCTCGGTGGCCGTCGCCATCCCCGCCGGCTCGTCGAGCGTCGAGCGGGCCCGCCTCGTCGACGAGGCGCTCTCGGCCGAGCTCACCGGCGCCGCGCGCGACCTCGGCGTGGTGCTCGCCGCGCCCGCCGAGCGCTACACGCGGGAGCGCCCCGGGCGCGACGCGGAGGGGCGCACCATCCTGGAGGTGTCCGGGCACGTGGAGGGCGATCTGCTGATGCCCGCCGTCTCCAAGGCGGCCAAGAACGCGCGCAGGAGCTGAGCTCAGCGCGCAGGACCCGAGCTCAGCGCGCGAGGCGCTCGCATGCCGCGCGCGCTGAGATGCACGCCGCGACGCCGCGGCGCTCAGCCCCGGAACGCGGCGATGATCGCCGCGGCCCGCTCCTCGACGCGCGCGCGGAGCGGGGCGAAGCGCGCGTCCGCGCGCGCGCGATCGAGCACCGTGCAGCGCTGCATCCAGAAGGCGTCGAAGAGCCCTGCGTCCACCGCGCCGGCGAGCACGCGGAAGAGCGCGTCGTCGTCGCCGAGGAAGGCGAGGATCTCGGCGTACATCTGGAAGAAGAGCGGGCGCAGCCGGCTGCCCGGCTCGGAGCTGTCCGCCTTCGCGCTCAGGAACGCCCGCTGCTCGTCCGAGAGCCGCGACGTCGCGAGCACGTCGCGGTAGATGCGCGCGTACTGGATCGGGATGGTCTCCATCGCGAGCGGCAGATCGTCGATGGGGAACGCGGCGCCGCGCCACAGCCCGAAGCGGGCGCGCATCACCGCCTTGTGAAAGCGGCTCGACGGGTCCTCCGCCGGCAGGTCGAGCAGCACGCCGGCCGCCGGCCAGTCGCCGAGCAGCGCGCGGCCGCGCGCCAGCTCCCAGCGCGGGAACGGCTCGCTCGGATCGAGCGCCAGCGCCGTGTCGAGCCGGAACATCGCCTCGTCGACGAGCCCCGCCTCGAGGAGGATGCGGCCGAGCAGCTCGTGCGCCTTGGCCAGGCTCGGCGCGCACTGGAGCGCCTTGCGCAGCGCCGGGACGGCGCCGACCGGATCGCCCGCGCTGAAGCGGACCGTGGCGAGGGCCACCCACGGCTCGCCGAGCGCGGGGGCCAGCGCGATCGCCCGCTCGGCGGCCTGCTGCGCCTTCGCGAACTGCGCCGCGCCTTCACCCCGCGCGCCCATCAGCCGCGCGAAGGCGATCGCGTAACCGGACAGGATGCTCGGATCGTTCGGGGAGAACGACAGCGCCTCCTCGAACAGCGCCACGGCCGGCGCGGCGTCCCCGTACCAGAGGCGCCGCATCTGGTGGCGCGCGCGCAGGTACAGGTCGATCGCGCGCGGGTCGCTCGGCGACTCGCGCTCGCGGCTGGCGGCGTCGACGGTGAGCGCCGCGGCGATCGCGCTCGCCGCGTCGTCGCTCACCGTGAGCAGCGCCTCGGGCGAGCTGTCGAACCGCTTCGCCCAGAGCTGGAACCCGTCCTCGACGCCGATGACGCGCACGGTGACGCGCACGCCGCCAGGCGGCATGCGCGACGCCGGCCGCGAGTACGGCGCCGGGGGCTGCGAGCGCGGCCCTTCCGGGGCGTAGGCGCTGCCGGTGCGGCGGATCGACCCCTCGACGACGACCTGCACGCCGAGCTCGCGGCCGACATCCCTGGGATCGCGGCCGTCGAGCCGCACCCGGGAGACCGCTGCGCGCGGCCGGACCTTGAGGCCGGCGGTCATCGACAGGGTGTCGGTGAGGTCCTCGGTGAAGCCGTCGGCGAGGTACTCGTCGTCCGGCGCGCCGACGTTGCGGAACGGGAGCACGGCGACCGTCTTCAGCGACGACGTCGGCGTCGGCGCGGGCGTGGGCGCGGGTGCCGCCAGCGTGGGCGAGTTGAGCCGCCGCTGCGGCGCCGTGACCGCCTCGACCGACGACGCGGCGACCCGGGTCGGGTTCTGCTCGATCGGCTGCGGCGCCGTCGGCGCGGCCGTGGCGGAGGACGCGGCGATGGCGGACACGAGCGACTGCGCCGGCTGCGGGGCGATCGACAGGCGCGAGCGCGCGAGCAGGAGCGCGCGGTGGGCCTCGGCCGCGCTGGCGTAGCGGTCCTCACGGCGGATCGCCATGCACCTCAGGACGACGTCCGCGACCGGGAGGGGCACGTCCGGACGGACGGAGCGCGGGTCGGGCGGCGGGGACTTGAGCCTGGACATGGCGGCCGCGATCGCGCCGGCGCCCGGCCACGCGCGCCGGTGGGTGAGGCACTCGAAGAGGATCATGCCGAGCGCGTAGATGTCGGTGCGGGCGTCGAGGTCGGGCTCGCCGGTCAGCTGCTCCGGCGACATGTACGCGGGGGAGCCGAGCACGAAGCCCTGCGACTCGCCGGCGCTCGGCCCGGACGAGGTGCGCGCGATGCCGAAATCGGTGATGACGACGCGCCCGTTCTTGTCGATGAGGACGTTCTCGGGCTTGAGGTCGCGGTGCACGATGCCCGCCGCGTGCGCGGCGCCGAGCCCGTCGCAGAGCGAGCAGCCGATGCCGATGGCCTGCTGCGACGGCATCGGGCCCGTCCGCGCGAGAACGCCGTGCAGCGACTCGCCCTCGACGCACTCCATCGTGAGGAACTTCTCGCCGTCGTGGTCGCCGAAGTCGAACGTCCGCGCCACGTTCCTGTGCGTGACGCGGCGCGCGAGCTTCACCTCTTGCCGGAAGCGCTCGAGCATGCCGGCGGAGTCAGCGAGATCACGACGGAGCATCTTGAGGGCGACCACCTCGTCGAGCTCCACGTCGCGGACGCGGTACACGCTGCCCATGCCGCCGGTGCCGAGCAGGCCGAGGATCTCGTAGCGCCCGGCGATGCGCTGAGGCGCCGCGACGAAGCCAGACCCATGGCTCGGCTCGCTGCGCGGCGTCGGCTCGGAGGCGGTAAGTCGCCTGTCGCTCACCCGGTCAGTCTACCCACGCTGAAGGGCAGAAGTCAGCGCGAGCGAACCGCTGGACAGAAAACATGAAATTCGCCGCATCCTGCTCACCTCGACATACCTTCTTCCCGCTTCCGCTCCTGGCGTCGCTCCGTTATATGTACGCGCTCCGCGGGTGGACGAATGCAGCATCGCACCAAGCATGAGCCGTCGTCCTCTCTGCTGGAGGTGAGCCTCGATCCGGGCGAGGCGCTGCTCGCGGAGGCGGGCGCGATGGTCGCGCGGTCGCCGAGCCTGCGGACGGAGGTCCGGCTCAACGCGGGCCGCGGGGCCGGGCTGCTCGGGCGGCTCAAGGCGTTCTTCGTCGCGCTGCTCCGGAAGCTCGCGGGGGGCGAGACGTTCTTCGTGAACCGGATCGAGGCGCCGGAGGGCGGGTGGGTGTGGCTCGCCCCACCGCTCAGCGGCGGCATCAAGCACGTCCGCCTCCAGGGAGAGACGGTGCTCTTCGGCGCGGGCTCGTACCTCGCGAGCGCGGGCGACGTCGACGTCAAGGTGCGCTGGGGTGGGCTGCGCGCCATCCTCGCCCGGGAGTGCGCCTTCTTCATCGAGGCCTCCGGCGTCGGGGATCTCTGGATCACGAGCTACGGGGCGATCGAGGAGCTCCCGTGCGACGGCTCGCTCGTCGTGGACAGCGGGCACCTCGTCGGGTTCGACGCGTCGCTCGCGCTCAAGATCAGGAGCCCTGGCGGCGGGCTCATGGGCCTCATGGTCTCTGGCGAAGGCGTGGTGTGCGAGCTCTCGGGCCGCGGCCGCGTGCTGATCCAGTCGCGCAGCACCGGCGCGCTCGTGGGGTGGCTCGCGCCGCTGCTCCCGCCCTGAGGGAGCGGCGGAGACGTCCGATGCAGGTGAATCTCCTCTACCGTCCCTCCCAGGCCCTCGCGCAGTGCTGGCTCGACCCGGGCGAGCGCGTGTTCGCCGAGAGCGGCGCGCTCGTGGGCATGTCGACGAACGTGCGCGTGGAGACGCAGTCGGGCGGCATCATGTCGGGCTTGAAGCGGATGCTGGCCGGAGAGTCCTTCTACAGGAACGCGTTCGCCGCGGAGGGCGGGCGCGGAGAGGTGCTGTTCGCGACGCCGCTGTCCGGGGACATGGCCGTGCTGGAGGTGGGTGACCGGCAATGGTGCGTCCAGAGCAGCGCCTATGTCGCGTCCAGCCCCGATGTCGAGGTGAGGACGCGCTCGTCCGGCCTGCGCGGCTTCTTCTCGGGGGCGGGGCTCTTCGCGCTGGAGACGGCGGGGCAGGGGCAGATGATCATCGGCGCGTTCGGCGCGCTCGAGGAGCTCGAGGTGAGAGGCCACGTCGTCATCGACACGGGGCACATCGCAGCGTGGGAGTCGACGCTCGCCTGCCGGATCGGCAAGAACACGTCGACGTGGCTCGGCACGTGGCTCTCGGGCGAGGGCCTCGTCTGCCACGTCGAGGGGAACGGCAGCCTGTGGGTCCAGTCGCGCAACGCCGGCAGGTACGGCGCGGCGATCGGCGCGCGGCTCGCCCCGCGGCAGCCCTAGAGATCGGGGGACGGCGTGCGCGACGAGATCCGAGGCAACCCCGAGTTCGGCGTGCTCCACGTGACCTTCGAGCACGCCGGCGAGCAGATCGTCGCGGAGAGCGGCGCGATGGTCGCGCGCGACGCGGCCATCGACATGAAGACCAGCCTGCAGGGCGGGCTCGCCAGCGCGCTCAAGCGCAGGATGACGGCCGGAGAGAGCCTCTTCCAGAGCACCTTCACGGCGACGGCGCCCATGCAGTCGATGCGGCTCGCGCCGGCCCCCGAGGGCTCGATCGAGCGCCTCGTGCTGCGCTCGGGCATGGAGGTGTTCCTCCAGTCGGGCGCCTATCTCGCCTCCACGCCCGGCATCACGCTCGACACGAAGTGGCAGGGGGCCAAGGGCTTCTTCGCCGGCGGCCTGTCGCTGCTCCGGGCGTATGGCGAGGGGCTGATCTGGTTCTCGAGCTACGGCGGTATCCACGCGATCGACGTCGGTCGCCAGCACGAGGGCTATCTCTGCGACAACACCCATCTGCTCGCGTTCACCGAGGGCCTGAGGTACCAGGTGCGCAAGCTGTCGGGCCTGAAGGGCCTGTTCCTGTCCGGCGAGGGGCTCGTCTGCGAGTTCCAGGGGCACGGGAGGCTCTGGCTGCAGACCCGGAACCCGGGAGCGCTCTCGGCGTTCCTCCATCCGTTCCGGCCCGTGGGCGGCGGCCACTAGCTCCGCCCGCCGGAGGTCCGGCCAGGCCTTCCGGGATCGCCGCGCCGGCGGGCGGCCTGCCTGGCCCGCCCGGTGCTTGCCCGGCGCGCGCGACGATCCGAGACGCGCTCGTGGATTTCGGCGCTGGCGACGGCGCGGTCCCGGTCGTCCGCCATGGGCCGGCGCGCCGTCATTGCCTTCCCGGAGGCGGACTCGCTAAAGTAGTCCCGCCTCGCTGAGGAGGCTCGTACGGCGAGCGGTGGGGTGCCACGGATCCACCGGGGCTCGCGGGGCGAGCCTGGCCCCGCCCGAGTACCCCGAACCCGCTATGTGGAAGCTGACGATCGAGGATGACGAGGGGAAACAGACGGGGCTCCCCCTCGCCCATGAGGAGTACGCGCTCGGACGCGGAGAGTCGAACTCGATCCGGCTGACCGATCGCAACGTCTCGCGCACCCACGCCACGCTGGCCAAGAACGGCCAGGGCTGGGTCATCCGGGATCTCGACAGCTACAACGGCACGTACGTCAACGGCGGGCGCGTCAACGGCGAGCAGCACCTGCGCCACGGCGACCTCGTGCAGCTCGGCGACTACCGCATCGAGATCGTCGATGAGGCGCTCTCGTCCGCCGTGACGAGCCCGACGCCGCCGCCGGGCAGCCGCAGCACGGCGCACCTGCCGCTCCACACCCGCCCGAACCGGCTCGTCATGGTCGTCGGCCCGACCCCCGGCGCGGAGTTCCCGCTCGACGGCGAGCGCTTCACGATCGGGCGCTCCGAGGACGCGACCATCTCGATCAACCACAGCTCCGTGAGCCGCCTGCACGCCGAGCTCATCAGCCTCGGCAGCGGCCGCTACGAGGTCGTCGACAAGCAGAGCGCGAACGGCGTGCGCATCAACGGCGTCGAGCTCAAGCGGGGCCTGCTCGAGGCGGGCGACGCGCTCGAGCTCGGCGACGTCCGCCTCCGCTTCGTCGCTGCTGGCAAGATCTTTCGCGCGGGGCCGGACGGCGGGCCTGGCGTGGCGCCGGGCGCCTACGGGAGCGTGGCCCCCTCCGCGCAGTCATCCCGCTCGCTCGGCGGGGCGAGCAAGGCGATGGGGCTCCTGCTCGCGGTCGCCTTGATCGTCGTCATCGCCGTGATCGTGGCCACGCGCGCCCGGTCGCACGGGTCCACGACGCCCGAGCCGGACGTGAGGCCCGTGGTGGCGGCGCAGGCGGGCGACGACGCGCAGATCCTCGACGCGGCGCAGGAGCACTTCCGCTCGGGGAACATCGACGCCGCGCACCGGAAGCTGCAGGAGATCGCCGAGACGTCGCCGGTCCGGGAGACGCCGCGCTTCAAGGAGATCGAGGAGCGCTGGGCGGAGGGGATGTTCCGGCAGGTCGAGCAGGCCGGGACCAAGGCGGAGAAGCTCGCGCTGCTCAACGAGATCGCGAAGACGACGGGCGTCCCGACGGCGCTCCGCGCGCGGGTGGCCGAGATGCGGCGGCAGGTCGACCCGGAGGCGCCGCCCGAGCCGGAGCCGGTGCCGCAGCACGTCGGCTCGCCGGCGTCCTGGCTGCCGCAACCCGCGCCCACGCCTGCGCCATCGGCTTCGGCTTCTGCCTCGGCGCCGGCGCCCTCGGCCTCGGGCGCCGCGCCGGCGAGCTCTGGCCTCGACTCTAGCTCGTACCCCGCGCAGCGGCGGGCGCTCGAGCCGAAGGTCTGGAACGGGAAGGCGTCGGCCAGCGAGATCAAGCTGCTGCGCGCGATCTGCATCCACCAGGGCGACGCGGTCTGCCGCGACAAGGCGACGGCGGCCCTGGACAAGCTCGAGAAGAAGGGCCTGTAGCCGCCGCTTCCATCCTTCTTTCCCACGTGCGTCGATGACCTCCAGGAGCAGCACCAGGGCTCACGAGCCGGCCGTCCACGCGCCGGATGCGCGCGAGGCCCACGTCCACGAGGCGCCCCCGCCGGGCGGGCGTGATGTGCCTCCGGCTGCGCGCGACGGAGGCTCCGTGCCCGTGGGCTCGCCGGCGCGGAACGGGCTCGCCTCGCCGGCTGCCCGGGCGATGGCGACGCTCGCCCTGCTCGTGCTCGTCCCCTACGCGCACCCGAGCCTGTCGCGGCTGCGGGTGCTCACGCCGCTGCCCGAGGGGGAGGGGCTCGTCGTGGTCCCGGCGCCGGCGCCGGTGGCGTCGGTCGGCGAGACGACGCTCGTCACCGAGACCACCGAGCAGGCCGAGCTGCGCCAGCCCGAGGAAATCGCGTTGCCGGCCGCGGCCGCCGAGCTCATGCCGGCAGCGGTCGCCTCCGAGGGCAAGCCGCCGCGGCCGATCGAGGACCCGAGCGGCAAGGCGATGACGCCGTTCTTCCGCGCGCTCGCGGCGGTGGAGCGCAAGGCGCCGCAGTCGATCGCGCGCATCACCTACTTCGGCGACTCCATCGTGGCGAGCGACTTCGTGACGGCGACGCTGCGGCGCAAGCTGCAGAAGCGGTTCGGGGACGCCGGCCACGGGTTCATGCTGATGGCGAACGCCTGGCCGGGATATTTCCACAACGACGTTGTCCGCTTCGCCGGCCCAGGCTGGCAGGTGAGCCGCGTGGTGGGCCCGTTCGCCAAGGACGGGCTCTACGGGCTCGGCGGCGTGTCGTTCCGCTCGCAGGGCGCGGGGGTGTTCTCGCGCTTCGCCACCGCGGAGTCCGGGACCTACGGGCGCGCGGTCTCGCGGTTCGCCGTCGATTACCTGAAGCACCCCGAGGGCGGGCGGATGGAGATCAAGATCGACGGCGAGAGCCGCGAGATGATCGACACGCGGGCCGACGCGGCCGGCTCGGCGATCGCGACCTACGAGGTCCCGGACGGGCCGCACGCCATCGAGGTGCGGGCGCACGGCCCGGGGGTCCGGGCGTTCGGCGTCTGGATGGAGCGGGACACGCCGGGGGTGGTGCTCGACGCCATCGGCATCCAGGGCTGCCGCATCCGCTTCCTCGACAAGAGCGACGACGCCCATTTCGCCGAGCAGCTGCGCGCGCGGAGCCCGTCCTTGACGGTGTTCCACTACGGCATGAACGAGAGCGAGGACGGCGAGCTGTTCCCGCTCGATCAATACGAGTCGACGATGAAGGCGGTGCTCGAGCAGGTGACCGCGGCGCTGCCCGGGTCGTCGTGCCTGCTCGTGGGCCCGATGGACCGCGCCGACAAGAAGGGCGAGGTGTACCGGAGCCGCCCGGTGATCCCGAAGCTCGCGGCGATCCAGCGCAGGGTGGCCGGGCAGGTCGGCTGCGGCTACTTCGACACCTTCGGCGCGATGGGCGGCTCCGGCTCGATGGGGATCTGGGTCCAGCGTGGGCTCGGCGGCGCCGATCTCGCGCACCCGTCGGGCGCGGGGGCCGAGGTCATCGGCCGCTGGCTGTACCTCGCCTTGATGGACGCCTACGAGGGCTGGAAGGCGAACGCCGCGCGGCCCTGAGGCTACGCAGCCTTGAGATCATCGGACGCCGCCGGCTCGTCCGCGGCGCGCCGCCTGTGCTCCCGGGCGATGCCGGCCACGACGCCGAGCCACACGAGCCCGAGGGCGATATTGACCATCGCGAAGTGGCGAGTGGAGAGCGCGAGCACCTGGCCGGCGATCACCCCGCCGGCGGCGAGCACGTCGCCCGCGCGGACGACGAAGGTGTCGATGGCCGCCTTGGCGCTGTACTTGGCGTCGCGGCCGACCGGCAGGAAGAGCGCCTGCCGCGCGGTGTTCTGGATGGAGTAATCGGTGCTGTTTTCCGCGATCTTCGCGACGCGCACGACGGCGAGCGCCGGCAGGACGGCGAGTGACGCGTAGCCGAGCAGAGCGATGGCCGGGAGGATGAACAGGGCGAATCGCACGCCGAGGTACTTGAAGATGCGGGAGACGAAGAAGAGCTGCAGGACGACGCCGAACGTGTTGACCCAGTAAAAGAAATCCCCCTTGAAGGTCCCGATGATCGCGCCGAGCGCCGCCTTTTTCCCCTTCTCGGTGCGCGGGTGGACGAGCCCCGCCTCGGCGCCCTCGACGATCTTGCCGCCTGCCTCGACGTCGAACGCGCCGCCCTTGACGGCGGCGATCTTCCCTTCGAGCAGGCGCGACGCCTGCGGATCGACGAGGTAGACCGGCGCGCCCGCCGCGAGCGGCGCGCCCGGAGCTGCGCCGGCGGGGGCCGCGTCCGGCGCGCCGCGCTGCTCGCTCCCCGGGTCGAGCGCGCTCGTGGCGGACTCGATCAGGGTGCGATCGAGGATGTACTCGCCGGTCGAGTTCACCCAGTTGAGGACGAGCGTCAGGCCGGCGATGAGGAGCAGATAGCGGTCGCCCGCGATGATCTTGAAGCCGCCCGCCGCGCCCCCGGGCGGCGCGTCGGCCTTGTCCGCGGCGCCCTTCGCGCCCGCGAGGTCGTCGCGGTGGACGAGGTAGGTGAGCCCCAGGCAGGCGAGCAGCACGCCCGCCGCGAGGAGCATCATGTTGTAGGGGCCGATCGGCACGTAGACGCGCTTCGCGATCTGCGCGCCGAACATGGCGCCGAGCGAGCTCCCGATGCCGACGATGGCGAAGAGCCGCTTGCCCTGCTCGGGCGTGTAAACATCGTTGGCGAAGGACCAGAACTGCGCGATCACGGTGAGGTTGAAGCAGCCCACCCACAGATAGAAGGGCACCCCGAGGGGGACGCCGAGGCGCGCGAGGAGGAAGAAGAGGACGAGGTTCGCGGCGAAGAAGAGCGTGAGCGCCGTGGTGAGCTGCATGCGCCCGAAGCGCCTGGCCAGGGAGCCATAGGCGCGGACCACGCCCACGAGGAGGAGCGCCTGGCCCGCCGCCGCGTAGGCCTTCACCTCGGCGCCGTCGAGGTCGAGCCGCCGCCCGCCGATCTCGATCCCGCCGCCCGCGAGGATCAGCGGCTCGCGGACCACCTTGAGGAGATAATAGCCCGTGAGCAGGAGGAATACGTTCAGCGTGAGGACGAGCACGCTGAAGACCTCGCGCGGCTTCACCTCGGCGAAGATCGCAAGGAGCCTGTGAAGCACGCCCCGGGCCCGTGTCTCGTTCTCGCCTGTGCTCGCCACCCGCCGCTCCATGCCCGGAAAACCGCCGTTCTGGCGGCACCGGCACAGGACCGATGCCGAACGCGGGAGGCTATCGAGCCTGGTCCCGGCCGGCAACCTCCCTCTCGCGTGTGAACCGCCGCACCCGCCGCGCCGTCGCGTGGACGCTCGACAGGCGCGCGCCGCGCAGACAGGCGTCTCCCGGGTCGGGAACTCCGCTATGCTCCCGCGCCGCGACGTGTTTCCGTGCGAGAGGCGAGGCGGATTGGGCACCAACGAGGAGGGACCGACGCGCGCGCTCGGCACGGCCTTTCGGCGGCGCGCGGCCGCGCTCGCGAGCTGCGCCGCGCTGTCGCTGTCACTGTGCGCCGAGGCACAGGCCGCGCCACAGGCGGGGGGCGCCGTGCCGCCGCCCGTGGTCCCGGGGGCGCCGCCGGCGGCGCCTCGCGCGCCGGCAGAGCCTGCTACGCGGCCACGGCCTCCCGCCGCGGCGCCGCTTTCGCCCGGCGCGAAGCGCCCTGTGCCGGACTACGACGGTCGCCCGGACGAGGCGACGAGCGCCGGCGACGCGCTGCTCTGGGTGCCGCGCGTCGTGTTCTTCCCCGCTTACCTCGCCAGCGAGTACCTGGTCCGGCGGCCGCTCGGCGCTCTCACCGTCGCGGCGGAGCAGGGTGAGTGGATCAAGGAGCTCAAGGACATCTTCACCTTCGGGCCGAACAACAACATCGGCATCGTCCCGACGGCGCTCCTCGACTTCGGCTTTCGCGCGAGCGTCGGCGTTTACTTCTTCTATGACGACCTGTTCGTCGCCGGCAACGAGCTCCGCGTCCACGCCGCGACCGGCGGGGTCGACTGGTGGAGGCTCACGGTCGCCGACCGGATCCCCCTCGGCGGGCGCGCTCACCTGAAGCTCCGCGGCGAGGCGGACACCCGGCCTGACTGGCTGTTTTCAGGGATCGGCCCGAGCTCGCTGGAGCGCGACTGGGCCCGCTACAACGCCCGCAGCGTCGAGGGGACCGCGACGCTCCACGCCGATTTCGGCGCGTTCAGCTTCGTCGAGGCGACCACCGGCGCGAGGACCGTCGACTTCCACGACATCTGCTGCAAGCCGACGGTCGGCTTCCGGGTCGCGCGCGGCCGTTATCCGATGCCGCCGTCGTACGACACTGGATACACCTCCTACCGGATCGGGGCCCGGGCAGGCCTCGACTCGCGACGGCCGCGCCCGGCGCGGGGCAACGGCGTCCGGCTGGAGCTGTCCGGAGAGCACGCCGTCGACCTGGAGCGGCCGCTGGAGAGCCGGTGGATCCGCTACGGCGGCTCGCTGGGCGGGTTCGTCGACCTCACCGGGCACGATCGCATCGTGAGCCTCGTCCTCTCGGCGGCGTTCGCCGACCCGCTCGGCGCCGCGGAGGTCCCCTTCACCGAGCTCGCCGAGCTCGGCGGCGACGCGCCGATGCGGGGTTTCCGCGAAGGGCGCCTCCGCGGGCGGAGCGCCGCCGCGGCGACGCTCGAGTACCGCTATCCGGTCTGGGCGTTCGTCGACGGCACGGTGCAGGTCGCCGCGGGCAACGTGTTCGGCGAGCACCTCCGCGATTTCGATCTCGACCTGCTCCGCATGTCGTTCGTGCTCGGCCTGCGCACGAGCGGCGAGCGTGACCACTCCATCGATGTCCTGATCGGCTCGGCGACGGAGACCTTCGAGCAGGGGGCCGGCCTGCAGGAGCTGCGGTTCATGGTCGGCGCGACCCACGGATTTTGATCGAGCGGCAGAGGGTGTCCCGAGGGGAACCTCAGTTGGGCGGCTCGGCGTCGTCGGGACGCTCGATGCCGACGAGCTTGTAGCCGCGGCGCGGGCCGAGGTCGTAGAGATGGGCGCGCAGCGGACCGGGGGCCTGCCCGTTCAGGACATCGATGATGGCGTAGCGCGAGGGCGCGTCGTCGGGCGCGCCGCCGTCCGCGGCGATGTGGGGGAGCGAGAGGCACACGCGGCCGTCCGGCGAGGGGCGCACGACCGGCCGGGCGCGCAGGGCGAGCGCCTCGCCGGCGTACATCGCGGCCTCGTAGCGGAGGTCTTGCGGGCGCGCGACGCCCGTGCGCCGCGCGAGATCGACGCCGCACAGCGCCGCCGGCGAGGCCAGAGCGACGTCGGCGATGGGCGACAGGCGCGTCAGGTACCGCGCCATGATCGCGCGCTGTCGCGAGAGGAGCTTGCCGATCAGGAACGCGGTGTGCCGCGGCGCCGTGAAGTCGCCGGTCTTCACGGCGGCCTCGATGAGCTCCGGCGTGAAGCGCGCGAGCGTCCGGGCGGCCCAGGCGCCGTCGAGCTCGGTCATCCGCCCGAAGGCCGGGTTGGGGTAGCCGCCGCGCCAGGCCTCCGGCCGGAAATCGCGATCGCTGAAGAAGCCGAAGATGTCGCCCTGCGGATCGTGGCTCGCCCGGTCCCAGGGCCGCTCGGGGATGCCGAGCGTCACGAAGTCGAGGAGCGCGTACTCGGCGTCGAAGTAGAAGGCGTGGCCGAGGCGCTTCGAGATCTCCTCCCACTCCCACTCGCTGCCGAAGCAGTCGCCGAGATCGATGGTGTAGTGGCGCACGTGGCCCGGCGACGCGTCCTTGTCCTTCGGGTCCTCGGCGAGCCAGACATCCATCGAGTTCTGCTCGCGCGAGTCGAAGTGGTTGAGCCAGGCCGCGAGCAGGCGCCCCCCGCGCAGGTCGCGCCGGTCCTCGTGCGGGATGACGTCGTTCGGATCGTCCTCCCGGGTCCCCTCGTACCTGAACGGGCCGATGGCGCGGCCCGGGAGCCAGCGCGAGGCGACCATGCGGACCCGGTCGCCGCGCTTCGAGGCCTTGGCGAGCACGCCGTCGAGCGCCGCCTGATCGAAGGGCCTGGCGACACCGCTGTTGTCGGTCACGGTGAGCCCGGGCGACAGCTTCAGGATCGACGGCTTCAGGTAGACCACGCTGTCGCACGGCGCCCAGAAGCCGGCGGCGTGGTACAGGCGCGCCGCGATGGCGGTCGCGCCGGTGGCCCGCTCGGGCTGGTCCGAGGGGTCGGCCTTGAGCATGAACTTGCCGACGCCTTCGACCTTGATCCGGAAGCCGGGGTTCGCGCCGTTCGGCTTGCCCATGTCGATGACCCAGGACCCGTCCGGCGCCTCGGGATCCAGCGCCTTGTCGCCGCACGGCCCGCGCACCAGCTCCTCGGCGGAGAACGGCCGCTTGCCGAGCCGGTTCGTGAACCAGCTGGAGTCCGGCACCTCGTCGACGCTGTTCACGTTGGCCGCCTCGCCCCCTGGATCCACGGCGAAGAACCGCGACACCGGGCGGAAGACGAGGTTGTCGGCGGCGTCCCACGCGAACGAGGACTCGTAGGGCGCGGGCGAGCAGAGGCGGTGCTGCGGATCGTCGCTGGGGGCCTCGGGATCGGGCCGGCAGGGCAGCGAGACGGGGCTCAGGTCGGCGTCGCGCCAGACCGGATCGCGCAGGGGGAACCGGCGCACGTCGCCGCTGCACGCCGCGCTGAGCAGGGCGAGCAGCGGGAGAGCGCGGGTGAGCGGCGCCTTGGGCATCGGCGGGTGATGGTAGTGGAGAGGGCGCCGCTCGGGGCGGTTTTCGGCGAATCGAGCGCGGGTGAGCGCGGGCGAGCACGGGTGCGCGCGGGCGATGGCGGGCTCGTCAGAAGCCTTCTTGCCGGAGCCGCGCGATCACGGAGCGGTAGAAGTCGATATAGAGCCAGGGGTTCCCGTCGCCCGGACTCTGTCCGAAGAGCTGGCCTATCTCGTCGAAATGGTCGGCCGGGATACAGCCCCAGAAGTCCCCCCACCGCGCGTCCCGCGCGCGCACCAGGCCGTCGTTCGGGAACGACTCGCCGATGCCGCCGTCGAGCAGGGTCTCGGTCAGCGACAGCAGCGGGTGGACCGGATCGAGGCCGTCGTCGAACTGAGCGACGAAGGGCGCGGGGGTGAGCGTCGTGCAGTCCCTGCCGCCGCGCGCGCGGTTCGTCCGCCCGCCGAAGGAGGCATAGAACACCCCGGGAGAATCGGTGAACCTCGCGTTGAACTCCGCGATGCCGGGCGTCGAGAACTGCTCGAGCGCCGCGAAGACGCTCGTCTCGTTGCCTATCTGATCGTAGAGCGGCGCGCCGATGGCGTTGATGAGATCGTCCAGGATGTCCTGCAGGCGCTCGTGGGCGACGAGCTCGAGCGCCACGTCGGCGACCTTCGAGCCCAGGTGGGGTGTGGCGACGGTGACGATGGAGGCGACGAGATCGGGCCGATCGTGCGCCACCACGCGTGCGTCGAGCCCCCCCTGCGAGTGGGCGATGATGTTCACCTTCTCGTGGCCTGTCGCGTCCAGGATCTGCTCGATCCGCGCGAGCAGCTGCGCGCCGCGGACCTCGGAGCTGTTGAACGGGTCGACGGCGGGCGTGAAGATCGTCTCGCCGCTCTCGGCGAGGGTCTCTTTGACGTTGTAGAAGTAGCTGACGTATCCCGCGCCCGCGAAGTCCTCGAATCCGAAGAAGCCGTGAGCGAGCACGATGGGATACGGCGGGCCGAGCTTCCCTGACGGCCAGCCGCCGCCATTGCCGCCCGGGTCGTCCGGTGAGCCCGACGAGCTCGCCCAGACGCCCGAGGCGGAGCCGCCGCCCGCGCCCGTGAGCACTTCGCCGGTGCTCGCCGGCGGATCGAACTGCTCCCCGGCCGCGCTGCAGCCCGCGAGGAGAACACAGGAGGCGACCATCACCCACCCTCCCAGAGCAGCGGACACCCGCCGTCGCCTTCGACGAGCACCCGTGTGAGACTTGCACTTACGCGAACCGCCAACACACGATGATGAGACTGCCGACGAAGAAAGATCCAGCACGACCACCTCCTGCCGGAATCAGCTCAGACTCTGCTGATGGGATGCTGATGTCAAGCGCTGTCGGAAATTTGAACCATTCGTGGTGTGCAGCGCATTGCGTCGCGGGCGGCGGCGGGCCTCCTGTCAATGCACCAAGTGTTTTGACGCCGTGTTGGCGCATTGCGTCGCGGGTCGGCGTTATTTTTCCATGCGGAGGGGCGGGCTGGCTCCGGTAGGTTCGTGGGCCATGCGATCTGTCCAGAGCTCGTTTGCGCTTGTCCTGGTGGGTACCCTGGCCGCTTGCGGTGGCGCGGCGCCTCCTCCGTCAGAGCCGGATCGTGCGGAGGCCGAGGTGGCTGCTGCGGCGCCGGCCGCGAAGGAGGGCGGCGAGGCGGCGGAGGGTGAAGGTGGGAAGAAGGAGGAGGACGCGGCGGCGGAAGCGTCACGGCAGATCCCGACGACGTGCGAGCAGCGGGGCAACGAGTGTTTGCCGCCGGTCGCGTTCGTGAAGCGGCTCTGCAGCGGCTTCCATCCGGACGTGGCGCTCACCCTGTTCGCGAAGGGGTCGCCGTTCACGCGCGGGTACCTGACGCGGGACACCGACGCGGTGAACGCCTCTGGCGGGTCGTCCTCGAACGACAAGCTGGTCTTCGATGAGGAGGTGCTGATCCTCTATCACCGGGAGCCGGAGACCGGGGGCATGGTCGTGAGCGGCGCCGGGGGCGGATACGAGGTCCTGCGATGGGACGGGACGTGCGCCACGCTGATGGCGGAGGAGGTCCGGCAGCACGTGCCGCCGAAGCCGAAGTTCGCGGCGATCCCGTGGAAGAGCCTCGACCAGAAGACGCGCGACGCGTTCCTGGCCGACGAGAAGACGGGCAAGCTCATCATCGAGCGGAAGAGAGAGTGCAAGGGCGCGACGATGGGGGCGGTCACCGCGAAGTGCGAGAAGGTCGACAAGCAGATGGCGGCGGCGCTGATCGCGTACGTGCGCGGCGGAGGGGCGTTGCCGGCGCCGGGTCCGCTGCCCTGAGGGGCGGCGGGCGGGGGCGGGGCGCTTCCGGATGGGGTGGGTAGGAGCGCCGCCGGGCCGATGAGGGACGGGGGACCGCGATCGCGGTCGGCTACTCCGGCTTGTCCTTGGGCGCCACGTAGTCGGGCGGGAGCTGCGCGGCCTCGTTCCCGCCGGTGAAGAAGTACTTGTCGAGCTCGGTCATCCAGATCCGCTGGCCGGCCTCGGAGATGAGGTCGAGGCGGTACTCGTTGATGAGCATCTTCGAGTGCTCGAGCCACATCCGCCACGCCTCCTTCGAGACGTTGTCGAAAATCCGCTTGCCCAGCTCGCCCTTCAGCGGCGGCTTCTCCAGCCCCTCCGCCTCACGGCCGAGCTTCACGCACTGGACCATCCTCGCCATAAGTTGCCCGACTCCTTTTCCTTTTCGCGGGCTTCTTAGCCGAGCCGCGAGGAGCCGTCGAGAGCGGGAGGCGTGCCGGCGAGGTCAGCGGGGTGGGGGCCGGCCAGGTCGCTGAGCTGCGAGGAGCCGTCGAGAGCGGGAGGCGTGCCGGCGAGGTCAGCGGGTGGCCAACCAGATAGGGGGCCCGACCAGCCTAGGCGGGCGGGCGGGCGGGCGGCACCAGGTTGAGGCACGGGGAAACGGGCAAGGCCGACGGAGGCGCGCGGGGGCAGCAGCAGGCGGGAAAGCCAGAAGAATCGGACGAAGCGGACCCCGACCCGCGCACAGCGCCGTCCGCGACGGCGTCAGCGACGGAACGATCTGGCGCCGAGGGGTTGACGGCAGCACGGTTTCTAGCAATATTCGGTCCGTCTGAACGAACCACGAGGGGGCGATCGGCTTCGACGTGGGGACTGAAGGTCTGTCTGCGTGCTGGCGGCTCCTGCTCCGCCTATCAAGCGGGACGTTACAAGTGCGAACGACAACGCATACGCTGTCGCGGCCTAATAACCGCTAAGCCATCCGAGGAGAAGGTCGTCCTAGTACTCTAAGGGTGTCAACCACAGGGCTGGGTCGCGTGAGGACGCCCTCGATAACGCTGCCGAGATTCAGTGAGGGATAGGTCGTAGCCGAATCTACGAACGCCGTCGCCGGCGCATGGCGACTACGCACGTGAACGAAGGTAGACTGGATGCCTTGCGGACCCGGGTTCGATTCCCGGCGCCTCCACTAAAAAGACACGGTGAGAACCGTGTCTTTTTTCTTTTGTGTGCCCTGCGTGCGACCTGACAAATTTCGACGTCACTGGATTTGGTGCGGGGTCCCGCGTGAGTGAGATCACCGGGTGCGGGCGCATCGGGTGACGCGAGGGTACGGGGCTCCACAGAGCTCCACGGCGGGCAGCAGGCCGGCGGGGCGGATCCCGGCTCCGAGCCTGCGTGCTGCGTAGCCCGGAGCAAGCCAACCAGGCCGAGCGAGCGGACGCTGCTGCGAGGCGATGGCGACGGCGGGTAGGTCCCCCTGCCGGACGGGCTCCTCTTGACACGAGACGGCATCTCCGCTGGCCTCGCAGAGGATGGCGGCGATGGCGTAGCCGGACCGGCAGCGAGGACCGAGGAGATACCTCCGGACGGCAGCGCGGAAGGCTACCCAGCCCGCAGGAGAGAGCATGGACACTTCAACCATCAACTCCACCCATAATCTCGTAGAGTTAGCGTTCCTAACGCGATGGAAAGCGACTGACTTCTCCACATGGAATGAACAAACCATCCGAGAGGAATTCATAATCCGTCTTTTGCACCTTCTCGGATATCGAAAGGGAACAACTCATGACCTAGAGATGGAGAAGGAGCTTCGCCTTGCCGAGCCCTACCATCGCATCGGACGAAAAAAGGTTGCCATTGACTACGCACCCTCTTTGCGGCTCAGATATTTCTGGATCGTGGAAGCCAAACCGGGGCGCCCTCGCGAGATGCAGTTTGGAGATGTCCTACAAGCACATCTATATGCGATCCATCCCGAGGTTCAAGCTAGGTTCATCGTCCTGTGCAACGGATGGGAGGTGCGCGTATATGACGCGCTCACGCTCCGAACCTTCGACGATGCCCTTCACGTGTGTCGCCGAGAGGACTGCACGGAAACCTTCGGCGACCTAAAAGGCATTCTAGGTTCGGAACACATGCTCTCGTTTCAGCGCAAGCGTCTCGTGAGCCTAGCGCGCGACACGCTGGATGTGGAAGTAGACATCGAGCGATTTCGCCAGTTCAAAGACGAAATGTCCGCTCTTCTTAGGAGCGGCGAGGCCCGTGTTCGAGAAAACGAGCGTCAGCTACAATCGAAGCACTTCAAGGACTGGATAAACACAGAGCAAAGTGAGCTACGGGCTGCTAGTCTCAGTTCCCTGTTCATAAGCATGGATCTCCCCGAAGACGGAAGACGCCCCCCGGCCGAGGAGTTTATCAGACGCGTACTTGCCGGCACGCCAGCGGAACGGCAAGAACTTATGAACAAACTAGCAATGCAGTACCGTGCCCGACCACACAACATCTTCCGCGGCATTGCCGTATACATCTTGGTTAGGCTCCTCGAGGAGGGAGTGACAGTCGAGAAGAGCGCTTACGTTCACAGCATCAAGAATTGCATTGAAGAACTTGCAGGCGCCAACATTAATTATTGGTCTTCACATAGCCTCAGCAATGCTCTCTGTCACCTCGACAATGCCGCAATGCGAACCGCTTACAAATTCTGCACTCGACTTGGCATGCAATTTCATGCAGCTCTAAACGAAGATGCAAAAAAAGCGATGACCGCCGAAGAGCGTGTCGGCATGCAGCCGTCAGTCGCCAGACTAATGGTTTCCTCAGTAGGACACGCCCAGGAGGTTCTTTGGAGAAAATACTGCTCGGCCCGAACTCCCCAAGAAATCTGGGATGGCGTCTGGACCCTTCAGGCCGCAGAAGCCGAGCTCGATAAACTTCCTGCGACACAATACCCGGACGATGATTCGGACATACTCTTCTTTGAGCACCAGGGGTTCTCAATTGATCAACTACGTGCAGCAACATGGAATGCATTAAATAACAAAGTTGAACTTCTACGCCATGCAGGGGTGACCGAGAACATCATTACATTCGCTATGCTCACTTGGGAGGAACTACCTGCAGGAATTCCACCCGAACCCAGAGCACCAGAAGGGTTCGCCCCATCGTGGCAATTAAAGGATCTTGCACAGGAGCTGCTTCCGAAAGTACTTGCGCTGCGCGCAGCAGCAATGATCGCTCAAGTAGAAGGCGACTACACAGGGTTCTAATCACGTATCTCTCGCCATCAGCACGGCGGCCAGGCGTCCTTTCCTTCCGGGGGCATCCCTTCCGGCGGCACCAGAAGCACGTCCTCTCGACACGAGACGGAGCCTCGCTGACCTCGTAGTGCGAGGTAGTCCTGGTGGTAGCTATAATAGCGGCGAGAACGAAACAAGTGACTCCGGACGCCTGCGACGAGGAGCACGTTTACCGCCTCAAAACACGCTGACACGAGGAAACATGCCCAACTTGAATGCGTTGATTGTACCTTCTGATCACCCTCCTCGAAGAAGCACGATCAAGCGCCACTTGCTGTTTTTTGATTCTGTTCTACTGAGCGATCCTTCCGACGCAGCGCTAATCAACAACTTCGAAGTCAAGGAGACATTCCGGAACGGCATGGAGGTCCAATGGACACTCCGAGTTCCGTTTCCAAGATCGAGCGAATACGAAGACAGCCTCCGTGAGCTACTGCGAGAAACCAAACCACTTCAGGCACACGGAAAGATTCGCGTTCTCATGCCGAGCACACCCAAGCTCGACTTAGGATTAAATTGGACCACCTACTCCACAGCAATCACGAATGAGTCACTCGTTCGAGCTGCAATTCCTGACTACCGGCCGGGGCCACCGCCGGTAAGACTGGCATCTGGGGTTTATCATGGTTTTTCGATGGCTCCTCCGGGCGAGAGGTCAAAATATCATGTTGAAACGAAGCAGCCGGCGGAAGTCGCGGGAATCGAAGACAACGGATGGACTGGGCTTAGCTACGCACGCATCGGTCGCACCATAAAGTATATTCGCAGAGCGACCGCCGAGAATGCTCATCCATGCACCTCCGACGAGCCGACAACCAATATTCTACTTACATTAGGCGCATCAGCATCCACCTCACCACTCTCGGCTGACGACGTTGCAGATTTAGCCATTGCTACAGATGTGGTCGACGGAGCGGAACTGGAACGAGTACTCGTGGACGTACCATGGGATGATGTTCTGAAGATCCGCAGGCAAATCTTGCCACATGTTTCCAAACTGCGCGAAGTTCTGCGAAGGAACGTCAGGATTGCGCAACAGGCCTCGAATACAGGTATCGCTGCTTATCGACAGGAAATCAACAAGCTTCGCTCCGATTTCGCCAAAGAGAAAGAAAATGTGGCAGCCGAGTGGAGTAAGCTCAAGCTCGTGGGAGCTAGCAAGGCGTTGGGGGTCGGTGGAGTTGTCGCGGGAGGGCTCAGTACAGTCGTAATCCCCACTACCATAAGCGAAATGCTGCTTACGCTCATTTCGAGCGGACTTGCCGCCGCAGGCGCTGCCGCAAACGAGTTCAATTCGTATATTGTTGCTCGGGACAAAGCGCGTGCAAATCCCATGTTCTTTTTCGATAGCCTACCGAAGAAGCTCTCGTCGAAAGAGGAACTGTAACCGCTACCTAACCGCCGGCCCCAAGCTCCCGGGGCTCCATCTTCCAGAGCAGCTCCAGGAGGGTACGCGCCTCGACCTCCTCGCCGGGGGACGGCACCCAGCCGGCGATGTGCGCCCTCGGGGGCGGCACGGCAACCTTCCGGCGGCGGTACGCTTTCTCGTAGTACTTCCCGACCTGGTGGACGGCGACTGCGTCCAGCGCGGCCGCAGTGGCGTTCAGGATGGGCTCAGGATCGCACGAGCCGGGCGCTAGCGAGGTCGACCGCGGGCGCGACGTGCGCAGGCGCGTGCGGGGCGCTGAGGAGTTCCGAGAGCGTGCGAGCGGCGATCTGCGCGGTCGCGAGGTCACCGGCCGCATGGGCGGCGGTGTTGACGCTCAGGCTGGCTGATGGTCCGCCGAGCAAGCTGCTTGATGGCCATCGCGGGCGTGCACGGTTGCGGTCAAGGAGAGCGATGGCCATCGCTCGGACGCGCGCCGCAGGGCAGCTCGCAATGGCCATCATGGTTGGTGGCCGTCGGCGCCGGCGAGGTGTCCCTTCGCCAGCGCCGAGGTGGCGCCCGTCGTGTGGGTCAGCGTCAGCTGCCGTCCGTCCCCAGGTCGCCGACGATGCGCGCCATCACGTCACGCTCGACGAGTTTCTTCTTCCGTCGCGCCGCCTCGCGCAGCGCGGCGGTGGCCATGCGGTCGATCTCGCGCAGGCTCGAGCCAGCCGCCTCGTGGAGCAGCGTCAGAGCGTCCGCGGTGAAGACGTCGCGATCGGCGCCGGCACGGCTCATCCGGAGCCGCACGTACTCTCCGGTATCGTCGGGGACCATCGCACCAATGGACAGACGCCGCTCGATGCGGGAATTTAGCGAGCGGTTTTTGCGCAGCTCAAGCCGGCCTTGGAGATCAGAGAGCCCTGCCAGGATCAGCGACAACAGGGCGCGGCTGTCCCATTCGTAGTTCGGTGGGCGGCCGGCGCCGTGTCTGGCTTGCGCCAGATCGGTTTCCGGCCGCCCACCGAACTACGCCTGGGATAGCCGCGCATTGCTCTCGCTCGTGTTGCTTGGCTTGCCCGAGCTTGGCGAGCGGCTCCGCGTGCGCCGCAATCGCTCCCTGTATTCGCGCCTCCATTATCGATTGACCATCGACCCGCTCACGCCGGACGATACGGCCGACTATCTGCGTGTACGTCTCGGCCGAGTCGGCTGCACGAAAGAGCTCTTCACCTCGGACGCGATCGCGATGCTGCACGAGGCGGCCGCTGGCAGCCTGCGCGACACCGATCGACTCGCCACCGCCGCGCTCCGCGCCGCTGCGCGCAAGAAGCGCAAGCTCGTCGAGCGCGACGTCCTGAGCCGCATCCCGGTGGGTGTCAAGATAGTTGTCCAGTAATTCGGTCAGGTCCTCATGAGTGCTTTGGCCTCGTGGGTGTGGGGGTTGAGGGTCACGGGGCCGATCGGTGTCCAGTTGCGAGTCTGACCGGTCCAGCGCAGGGGCGTCCTGCGGCGGGCCCGCTGGTAGAGGGCGTGGCGGGCGGCGAGCAACGCGCCGTCGCGACCGCGGTGGCGGTCGTCGGGCGTGACGAAGCGGATGCTGCTGTGCAGGTGCTCGCTGTTGTACCAGGCGACGAAATGCTCGACCCACTGGCGCGCCTGCTCGACCGTGGCGAACGGGCGGCGTGGGTACTCGGGCCGGTACTTGAGCGTGCGGAACAGGGCCTCGGCGTAGGGGTTGTCATCGCTGACGCGAGGACGGCTGAAAGAGGGCACGACGCCCAGGCGCTGGAGGGTGGCGAGCATGGTCGAGCCCTTCATCGGGCCGCCGTTGTCGGCGTGCAGCACCAGGCAACCGGAGCCCACGTTTTCGCGGCCGCAGGTCTGCTCGACGAGGCGAGCGGCAGCCAGCATCGACTCCTCGGCCTCGACCGACCAGCCGACAATCTTGCGGCTGTAGACGTCCACCACCAGGTACAGGAAGTAGAATGCTCCGCGCACTGCGCTCTTCAGGTAGGTGATGTCCCAGCACCACACCTGATTGGGGCGTTTGGCGACGAACTCGCGAGGACGATGGGCGCGTGCCGGTCGAGCCGGATTGCGGTGCGCGAGCAGCCCCTGCTCGCGCAGGACACGGTAGAAGCTCGACTCCGAAGCGATGAGCGTGCTCGCGAAGTTTGAGGGGGTGCCGAGCACGAAGATTGAGGGACGCGCGGCGTCATGGCCGGCGAGGCCTTGGTCGTGGCCGGGCCGCGACGCCAGGACGGACACGAGCACGAAGTTTGAGGGCCTTTGAGCGCGAAGATCGAGGGACGCGCGGCGTGATGAGCCGAGCGCGGGCGGGGTTACCTCAAAACGGAATGTCGTCGCCGGGCCGCTCGTCGCCGAGCACCCGCGAGTGATCCGCAGGGAGGAAGGCGCGGTAGCCGTCGAGCGCGGCGTGGAGCTCGCGGACGGCCTCGAAGATGCGGCGGGCCGCGCGCAGGCCCGGAGTGCGGGGCGCGGGCTCCTCGGGGGGCGCGAGCAGATCGGGGTGCTGCGCGAGCAGGACCTGGATGAGGAAAAGCAGCGTCGCGTCGAGCAGCGCGAGGGGCTCGGGGATCGGCAGCGTGACGTTGGCGGTGCGTGGCATGGGCGCCTCCAGGTTCACCGTTTGCGGTTCGCGGACTTGGGCTTCGGGGCCGCGCCGAAGATCTCGAGAAAGAGCTTCTCGTCGAGCCGCGGCAGCTCGCGCTCGGCGGCGGCGGCGAGCAGCTCGTCGGCGAGGTTCATGAGCACGCGGTAGTTTCCGGCGGAGTGGTCGGCGAGCGTGGCCTTGAGCTCCGCGGTCATCAAGGAGGGGTTGCCGGCGGCGGCGAGCACGTGGTCGAGGCAAGCGAGCAGCTCGTCGCGAGAGGCGTAGTCGAGGACGAGCCGGCGGCGGATGCGCGAGCCGAGCGGCAAGAGCTCGGCGGTGCGGAGACGCTCGGGGAGACGGGAGTCGCCGGCGAAGATCACGCAGAGCAGTTGCCTCGAATCGAAGTCCTTGCTGGAGAGGATGCGCAGCTCGTTGAGCACGGGCGTGCTCGCCTCCTGCGCCTCATCGAGGATCAGCACGGGTCGGCGAAGCGTCGTGGCGAAGTGCTCGGCCCAGCGCGCGCGAAGCGCCTTGAAGCCTGCCCAGCGGTTGCTGGACGAGAGCGGGACTCCGAAGAGATCACCGAGCTCGCGGTAGAAGTCGCCGGCCCTGCTCTGGGGATGCTCGATGGTGCCGACCACCACGTCGGTCAGGGCGCCGAGCCGCGCAGCGAGCAGGCGTAACGCGATGCTCTTGCCCGTGCCGGGATCGCCGGTGAGCATGGCGAAGCCGCCGTGAGCCAACCCGAGCTCGACGCGACGAAGGAAGGCGTCGACGGGCGGCGAGACATAGAGGGCCTCTGCGGGCACGTCGGCGCGGAAGGGAATGTACTTCAAACTGTAGAGAGACAGGAGTCGACTCATCATGGTCAATCCTCCTCCGTGTTCTTGGGCAGGTAGGCGGGCGGCAGGCCCGTGGCCGCGTACTCGGCCATCAGCTGGCGCAGGAGCGGCGCGATACCGGGAGGCTTCCTCGACGGAGCCAGCGGCGCGGTGATCTCTGTGAGCGCGCGACGCGCGCGGTCCGCGGATTTCACGCCATCGTGATCACCGAGATCACCGCATCGTGATCGCTCGGATCACCGCATCGTGATCACCAGGATCACCATCGTGATCATCGGGATCACGGTCGTGATCGCGCGGATCGCCGCTCGTGATCGCGCTGGTGCATCCTGCGCGGCCCACGAGGCTGAGGCGTAGCGGCGCTGGACGTCGGGTCCACCCACCCGGGCCTCAGAGGAGGGTCCCAGGTGGCGACGGAGCGACTGTCCATGCACAAAACACGAGAGATTCTTCGGCAGAAGTGGCTCCTGGGCCGCACGCACCGGCAGACGGCGGTGAGCAACGGCACGAGCCCGGGGGCGGTGGGCAACGTCCTGGCACGCGCCAAGGCCGCCGGCCTCACGGCCTGGGAGCAGGTCACGCAGCTGGACGACGATGCCCTGGAGCGGGCGCTCTACGGCACGTCCGTCGTCGAGCCGGGGGTCGCGCCCGTCGAGCCCGACTGCGCCTGGATTCACCGCGAGCGGCACCGGCCCCACGTGACGCTGGAGCTACTGCACCTGGAGTACCTGCGCCAGCATCCCAACGGTCTTCGCTACACTGCCTTCTGCAACCGCTACCGGACGTGGCTCGATCGGCGCGGCCTGGTGATGCGCCAGGTCCACGTTGCGGGCGAGAAGATGTTCGTCGACTACGCCGGCAAGAAGCCGAGCCTCGTGGACCCCGCTACAGGCACGGTCGCCGAGGTCGAGCTGTTCGTCGCGGTGCTCGGCGCCTCCAGCTACACATACGCTGAGGCGACGCGCAGCCAGAGGGGACCGGACTGGATCGGAAGCCACTGCCGCGCCTTCGTGTTCTTCGGCGGTGTGCCGCGCGCTGTCGTGTGCGACCAGCTCAAGAGCGGCGTCACGCGCGCCTGCCGGTATGAGCCTCAGGTGCAGCGGACATACGAGGAGATGGCCGAACATTACGGCACGACGGTGCTGCCCGCGCGACCGAAGCATCCACGCGATAAGGCCAAGGTCGAGGTCGCCGTGCAGGTCGTCGAGCGATGGATTCTTGCCCGTATTCGCAACGAGGTGTTTCACTCGCTCGCAGCGCTCAACGCGCGCATCGCCGAGCTGCTGGCCGACATCAACAGCCGTGTGATGAAGCGCTACGGCGAGAGCCGAAAGGAGCTCTTCGAGAAGCTCGAGAAGGCAGCGCTCGCCGCCCTGCCTGCGGAGGCATTCGAGTACGCCGAGTGGAAGAAGGCGCGTGTCAACATCGACTACCACGTGGTCTTCGACGACCACTTCTACTCGGTCCCCCACGTGCACGTGCACGAGGAGGTCTGGATAAGGGCGACGGTCGCGACGGTCGAGGTCCTGCTGCGCAGCCGCCGGATCGCATCGCACCCCCGCTCGCGAGCGCGCGGGCAGCACTCGACCGTGCGTGAGCACATGCCGAGCGCCCACCGGGCGCATGCGGAGTGGACGCCCTCGCGCCTGCTCGCGTGGGCCGAGAAGATCGGCCCGGCAACCCGGCAGCTCTGCGCGGCGATCCTGGCCGAGCGGCCTCACCCCGAGCAGGGTTTCCGGTCCTGCCTGGGCCTGCTGCGCCTCGGCAAGCGCTACGGCCAGGAGCGGCTGGAGGCTGCCTGCGTGCGCGCCGGGCACGTCCGCGCTCGCTCCTACCGGCACGTCGAGTCGATCCTGAAGAACGGGCTCGATCGCATGCCGCTCGCTCATGACGACGGCGCCCCGGCCGCCCCTCAGCCCATCGACCACGAGAACATCCGTGGCCGTGACTACTACCTCAACTGACGGAGAACGACGTGTTGACCGAACCGACGCTCGAGAAGCTGAAGAGCCTTCATCTGTACGTGATGGCGAACGCCTGGGTGGGGCAGCGGACTGACCCCGCGATCGCCGAGCTCGACTTCGATGGCCGCTTTGCGCTGCTCGTCGACGCCGAGCACATCGCCCGTGACAACAAGCGGATCGGGCGCCTGCTGCGCGAGGCGAAGCTGCGGATCCCGAGCGCTTGCCTGGAGGACATCGACTACACGCCGAAGCGGGAGCTCGACCGGGCCCAGATCCGCCAGCTCTCCTCGGGTCGCTGGATCGCCGACCACGCCAACGTGCTCATCACCGGGATGACCGGCGTGGGCAAGAGCTACCTGGCCTGCGCCTTGGCACACCAGGCGTGCCGCGCTGGCTTCCGTGCGCTCTACCGGCGCGTGCCGCGCCTGCTCGAGGAGCTTGCCCTCGCGCACGCCGACGGGACGTACACGCGCCTGCTGGGGCGGCTGGCGAAGATCGACGTGCTCGTGCTCGATGACTGGGGACTCGCCCCGCTCAAGGACCAGGAGCGCCGCGACCTGCTCGAGGTCTTCGAGGACCGTCACGGCCTGCGGTCGACAGTCATCACCAGCCAGATTCCTGTCGGAAAGTGGCACGATCACCTCGGGGACCCGACAATCGCCGACGCGGTCCTGGACCGCATCGTCCACAACGCGCACCGCGTCGCGCTGAAGGGCCCCTCGCGTCGCAAGGACAAGGAGACCACGGAGACCTGAACCCCAGACCCCGACGGACCAGCGTCGCTTCGCTCCGAGGGCGATCACGATGCGCGATCGCGGTGATCACGATGGCGTGATCTGCGTGATCACGATGGGCGGTCTCCGCACGGTCCGCGTTCCGCTCCTTGTCGAGCGGAAAGAGCGTGGCGAGGTGCGCGCCCGAGCGCGGGTCGACGAGCTCTGCGCTGGAGAGATCCCAGCGCGCGACACGAAGCCGGGGACGTTCGAGCACTCGGTAGGCCGAGGGAACCTCGAAGCGCACGCCCTCGATCGTGACCGTCCCGTCGCTCCGGCGCTGGTGGCGCGAGATCTCCATGCGAAAGGCCCGCCGCAGCGCCTCGGAGTCGGGGCTCGGGCGGCTCACGTCTGGGCCTTCGAGGTAGCGATCGAGCGGAGTCTTTTTGAGCTCGCCGTGGACGGTGCGGTGATACTCCTGCTCGACCCACGCCTGGGTCGCGGTGTTGAGCAAGTCGAGCGTGAGGTTCGGTTCGCCCTCGAGCATCGGCATGAGCCGCCCTTCGACGAGCGTCCAGAAGTGCTCTTGCTTGCCGTTCTGATGAGGGCTGTTCGGCAGCGTGAGATATTGCGCGATGCCGAGCCGCTCGAGCCCCTCTCGCATCTCGGCGGCCTTCATGGCACCTCCACGATCGCTGTAGGCGCCGCGCGGCAGCCCTCGCTTCTGGATCCCCTGGCTGAAGCCGTGCACGAGGTTCTCGGTGCTCTCGCAGTCGAGGTACCACTGGGCGTGGCAGCACACCCGCGAGCAGTCGTCGAGCAGGCCGAAGAGATAGGGTGTCTTCAGCTCCCCGCTGGCCGTGATGACCTTTCGCTTGCCCTCGTGGAAGTCGTAGTGCCAGAGCGCGTTGACATAGGCCAGCTCGTACGAGCGCGTCTCGCGCGGCACGATCTCCGATTCGACCGCCCTGCCTTGGCGCTTCCTCTGGATGCGATACATGCCGTGGGCCTTCATGAAGCGGCGCACTGTGGTGTAGCTGGGCACCGGGTCGAGCGCGGGGGTTGTCTTTGCGAGCGCGACGAGGTTGTCGTGGTGGAGCTGCCAGGTCCAGCGCGGGTGATCGCGATACTGACTCTCGATCGCGGACGCGACCGCTGTCGTGATTCTCGGCTGCGAGCCGGCGTGCTTCGGGACCTTGCGCGCGAGCACGCTGATCGGGTCATCCGCGCTGCGCGCCGCGTAGTACATGCGCTCGATGGTCTTGGGCGAGAGCCGGATCACCGAGCCCTTGGTCGGGTGTCGCCAGGACTTCGCGGCGAGCTCGGCGATCCGACTCGCGAGCTCGCCGGGCTCCGGCGGAGAGGCGAGCAGGTGGCTGATGATGGAGAAGCGCATCCGCGCCCAGCGCAGGCGCATGGGCGCCTGGTCGTCGTGGCTCATCGATTCCTCCTCCGGATCGAAAGGCGCAGACGGGCCCTTGGCGGGCGCGCGCGCGTCCGGTGCTCGTGGCTCATGAGGTCTCCTGCGCGGTCGGCGAACGGACCTACCGGGCGGGGAAACCCTATCTCACCGCGGAATCCACGCCGAATGACATCTTCTGCGTGGCGCCGTGGTCATGCGATGTCCCTCAAAAAACGTGATCCATCGAGGACCGAGCCCGTCGTGAGCGGCGCGAGCAGGTGCAGCATCGTGCGCATCTGCTCGTCGGCCGTGCCGGTGAGCCGCTCGATGATTGACCTTGGGATCCCGCCGACATCGACGCCAACGAGACGGACGCGGATCGCGAGCAGTACCTCCTTCGCGAGGAAGGGGCCGCGCCACCAGGTGAGCCATCGGCGCGTCGTTCTTCGCGGGACGCCGGTCGGCTGCGCGCTGGCGGCGCCGACCGCCTGCGCGGCAAGGCTCGCCACGATCACGACGACGCCGAGGTACACGCGCCGGCCGAGGAATCGAAGCGACGGGGGCGTCGCGCGCCGCCGGCACCCCTCGCGGCCGCAGCAGAAGCTGAAGCGGACGAGGAACGCCTCGCCCTCCGGCGCGATGAGCGCGCCCCGCGGCTTGCGGGCGAAGTTGCCCACGTGCAGCGGGCCCCCGCACGCCGGGCACCGGCTCGCCGCCACCCGTCGAGCGATCGCCCGGTCCAGGGCCTCCAACGTCGCGAAAAACTCGCCCTTGAGCGTGAATTGGTCGAACATGGGCTCCTCCGTTTCTGGCAACTCGGAGGCGAGCCCCCTCGGAGGACTTCGACCAAGTTTTCTGAGGGGGCTTCGTTTTTCGCCCCTCAAAGAACGCGCTCAGGATGGCGCCCGGGGACCTCCATCTTGCCGGCGCTGCTCACCGGATCCGTGTCGTCGTCCCCGTCCCCCCAAATGGCTTGGACTTTTTTTTGCAATACCAGCAGCGCCGCCGCCTCGGCGAGGGCCTTGTCCTTGCGCCGCAGCTGCCTCTCCAGCTCCCGAACGCGCCGTGACGGGGCCGGGCCGTGACCTGCCTTCGCCGGCCCGCCCAGCGCCTCCAGCGCGGCCTTGCGCCACTCGGCGAGCTGCGCCTCATGCAATCCCTCGCGGCGGAGATACTCGCCGAGCTCCCGCTCGGAGAGCGCCGCCGCCTCCGTCATCGCGCGCAGCTTCTGCTCCGGGGTCCAGTCCTCGGGGCGGCGAGCGACGGCAGGGGGCGGAGGCGCGGAGCGGCGAGCGTCGTCGGACATGGGCGCCACGCTACGAGCATCGCGAAGCCAGCGCGAGAGCGTCGTCTGATGCACCCCCGTCTCGGCGGACAGCGCCACCGCCGTCGGTCCTCCTGGAGCGAGAAGCCGCTGGACGATTTTTCTTTTGAAGGATTCTGAGTACTCTCTCACCTCAAAGCCTGTCTCCGCTCCCCGACAACGGTGGCCTGATCCTCCGTAAGCGGATCAGACCGGGCGGTCGGGTCGGGGGCCGGCGCGGTGGCTGTAGGATCGGGGAGTCGCTGTGTCCGGCGGCTTTCGCGATGGTGCCGGTGCCTCAATCCGTCCTTGGCTCCGTTTCCGGCCCCCGCCACATCGAACCGGACAGGCGGATTTCCCGCATCCGGCTCGCCGCGGAGGCGTCATCCTCGCGGGGTTATGGGTCCGCTCGACTGGCGCGCGCTGCCTGCAAGGGCGTACGAGAGCCGATAGTCCGAGAACAGACCCCAGCTTCCGTAGATGACCTCGCGGCTCCACCGCTTCCAGCCGAAGCCCGTTCGCTTCTGCCGTCGCGACACGAATCTTCGTACCTTGCATTCGACCAGGTAGCGGACCTTGTCGAACGCCTGCCGAGCGTTGCCCACGCGGAAGTAGTTCACCCAGCCGCGGACCACGCTGTTGACGTGCGCAACCGCGACCGGTACGGGCGAGGCCCGGCGGATGCGGAGCACCTCGCCGACGGCTCGGAGCACCTGGGTGACCTTCTTCGCTCGGGGCGTCAGCAGTGGATATCTCGCCCCCGTCCGCAGGCTCCGCGTCCATCGGAAGTCGAAGCCCAGGAAGGTGAACACGGCGTCGCGGTCGCTCAAAGTGACCACCCGCGACTTCTCCGTGTTGAGCGACACGCCGATCGCCTCCGCCTCCTCGCGGATTCGTTCCAGCGCGCGGTCGGCCCATGCCCGCCCGCGGGGCGAGTCGGGCGCAAGCACGACCATGTCGTCGAGATACCGTACGTACGTCAGCAGGGCCTTCCCTCGGTTCAGGGCATGATCCAGCTCGTTCAGCGCGACATTCGCCAAGAGTGGTGAGAGCGGCGATCCCTGGGGAACGCCGCGCTCTCCCGTGCGCACGAGGAACTGCTTGATCAGCGCGAGCATCTCGCCATCGCAGACCCTCCGCGCCACCTTCGCCAGGAGCCGGTCGTGCCGGATCGTGTCGAAGTAGCGGGAGAGGTCGACGTCGACGACCCGGTGCTGTCGCCGCCGCAGCCCCTCGCGCACCTCCTTGAGCGCCTGATGCGCGGAGCGGCCGGGACGTGCCCCGTAGGAGCTGTCCGAGAAGTCGGCCTCGAAGATCGGCTCGAGGATCATCCTGACGGCGGCCTGGACCACGCGGTCTCGAATCGTGGGAATCGAGATCACGCGGACTTTCTCGCCCTCCTTGGGGATCTCTCGGCGTCGCAGCGGTGCGGGACGGTACGTGCGGCCCCCCAGCTCCGCGGCGAGTCCCTCAAGGAACTCGCCGCGGCCGGCGGCCTCGATCTGCTCGAACGTGACGCCGTCGATCCCGGGCGCCCCGCCGTTGCGGCGGGCCTCCCGGTAGGCGGCCTCCAGTGTCTCGAGCTTCGCGAGGTGCACGTACAGTCCCCAGAAGCGGTGGTCGGGCGCGGACTTCGCCCGCAGGCCTATCCTCGATCGGAGCTCTTGCAGTGTGATCGTGGGCTTTGTCATCCCGCGTGCCTCGCTCCTCCCTTGGAGTGCCACCGGCAGGGCCCCTTTGCTCCACGGGCATTACCCCGCTTCATCGCTACTACGAGCCCATCCGCCAGGCGCTCACCTTCGCCGAGCTTCGCCTCGTCGGCTCGCACGGCTACCTTGCTTCCGCGGTTTTTCTCCGCGGGGTGAGACGCCCTTCCCTGTTTCCATCCATGGCCTTGCGCGCGTGCCGCCGCCCTCTACCCCGCCGGGCGGGCTCCTCGCGGGTCGGTTTCGGGGAGCCCTGCTGCCTTCGCCGAAGTTGTGACGGCTCGGCACCCGGAGATTTCAGTTGACGGGGCCTCAACCGGGCGTTCACGCCTCGTTGCGGCCCGCGCGCTCGCTCACCCCGCCGTGCGGGGCTTTGTCGGTGGGCTTCGCCCGCGGGATCTCCCCGTCGGGCGCCACCCAAGCTACGCGGCTTCGACCTTCTGCCGCTTCGGGACTTTCACCCTATGGTTCCATGGATACCTCCAGGCATCACACAACTTCTCTGACACGGGGGCAACCGTGCACGCCCGCGATGGCCATCAAGCAGCTTGCTCGGCGGACCATCAGCCAGCCTGAGCGTCAACACCTCGCATCGCGCCGCGAATCTACGGCGACTGCGCGGACCGCGCGAGGATGGGGTCTACAGAACGCATACACGCGACGTGCGGCGCAGACAGCTTCAGCACCGCCGTCGTCAGGCTCGGGACTTCGACGCCTGCGTCCCCGCTCCGTCGCTCCGTCATCGCACCGCGACTCTACGCACGGGGCCGCCCTCCACAAGCACGCTTCGGAACGCGCTCTGCGGAGCGGCTACCATTCAGGCGCTCGACGCCATCGACCAGCTCTTCATGCGGCACGACAGGTAGGCGCTCGCCCGGCGAGGCGCCGGGCGAGCTCGCCACGATGGCGAAGATGGCAGAGGACGTCGGCGAGTAGGTCGCCAGCTCCCCGCTATCCCCAGCGACGCACGCTCACCCGGCGACGGGACCGAGGTACGCAGACAGCTATCGTTCACGAAAAGCACTCAGCTCAGCTTCGAGCCCGTCCAAGGTTCGCAAGAACTCGGGCAACGCGGCTACTCCGCCGCTGGTCGGCACTTGGGCGCGCAGCCATGAGACCGCTTCTTCGCGCCGCTTGAAGAGCCGCGCTGGATGTGTCGAGCGTGAGATGAGATGGATATTCGTCGCAGCGCCCAGGAACGCCGCGGCGATGAAGCTGGGCGATTCAACCACATTCGCCGAAATGATAGACATCAGAGCCGCCGCGCGCGACAGCGAGACGAGCTCTCTTCGCACGGCATCGTCAACAAGCGCCCTTAAAGTTCCGCGCCGCAAACGATAGACTCCCAGATTACCGACTCCACGCGGATATTGACTGCAGACAAGCTCCATGATCTTGCGCAGCTCTCGCACGGTATCGAGGGTGAATGCCTCCCCAAAAACGGACAAAAGAACGCCTCGACGTTCAGCGACTACGCACTCACGCCGCAGCACGTGAACGATAGTATTTTCCGCCATTAGACCACTCCATCGTTCCTAGCGTCAGACGGGACTATAAGGTTCATGACCCGTTGGGGGGACAGTGCCTCAAAGTATTTTCACCGTGCCTGGCTACCCCTCACAGCCGAGCGAGCCGGCCATCTTCGCGCAACACCCAGGGGGTTGAAGCCGAGTACGCCTCGGTTCCGGCTATGGGCAGACTCGGCGCATCCGTGAGCTGGTCGAGCCCTTTGTCTCGGAGCTGCATCCCATGTTCGGTGAGGCGGTACACCCTCGAGAGCATCGGGTGGCCAAGTGGCTTCGGGCCAGGAGCGCACTCGACGGCGGCGCCTAAATCGTGATTTGCCCATTGCTCCAGACGATCTTCCAGGAACAGATCGCCTGTACAGGAGAGGAGATGCCACAGGTGCATTCGCGTTTCCGATTTGTGGACGGCCAATGCCAAGGCGGTCTGCCACTCAGACGATAGGAGGGCAAAGACAATCTCGTCAAATCGGCTGAGACGCAGACATCCTTCTGCGGTCTTTCTTGGGAAGAAGCACGAGAGAAGCGCCCACGAGGGAGCGAGCTCTGCAAAGCCCTCGACACCCGTGATGCAGCTCTCGACGAACGGTAAGGGGTTCTCGTCGACGTAGCTCTCCCAGAGTCGGATGGCACGTTCGTAGCGATCCCCCGACCAAGGGCGCGCCTTGCTAAGGCGGTCCAGGAGAACCTCGTCAGCATGATCAGACACCGACTCGGAACAGGTAAATGGACGAGTCAATACCTCACGGCTCGCTGCTCTCGATGGTGGAGCTGGTTCAAAATCGAGAATAAAGATGTCGTGATGCGCGAACCCCAAATAACGCAACCAGCTACAAGCCCTCCAGAGGTTCACCCGCTCGTGGATACTTGCCGACACCCACAAGACGACGGGCGGCTCCCAGCGAACGTCCGACGAATAGAGCCGATCCCATTTTTCGCCTGAATCATCGGTATCCGAACGTTCCTCGGACACAGAAAACCACGCCTCACGCGCCTGGGCATGCTCGCTCGGATCCCGGCGACTCGGCCCGATAATTAGGCAGTCAGATGCACGCACAACGTTAATCGCACCCAGTTGCACCAGACGCTCTATCGTTGGCGTATCGAAGGCAACATGAGTCGCCGCACGGATGAGGGTTGCTTCTGCCATGATCAATAGAACCCACACTCATAACATTGACTAAACTTGTACGGATCACCTTTGAAGCAATTGTCCTGACAGATGGCACACATAGTCTTTCTCCCTTCAACCAGACGCGTACATGGATAGCCCTTTGCGATGCAATCCTCGTACATCAAGGTGCATTTGTTGAGCGGCGTGCACCCCGCCATCAGCTCGAACGATTCGCTGCCTACCTCTTCGTCGCCTGGTCCGAGATAATCTCCCGCCCCTACGGATTCTGTCGGGTTTCCAGCACCCGCGCTTCCCGGCTCCACTGTGTCACAAGTGTAGGACAAGTCGCATGCCGACACGAGCATCGCTGCCAGCCCGCCGCAGAACACGAGCGCACTCGCCTTCTTCAAGCCGTCTCCCATGTTTTCCTCCCCTTTCCGGATGCGCGCACCGTTCTTCCACTGGAAGGCGACGTCAACGGTGATCCAACCCGCAGTTATGTCCACACTGTCAATGCGCCTGCGACGGGGGGCGCGGGGCGCCTCGCCCGATCCAGCGCTCAGGAAGCGCTCGACTTCACGCTCGCCCCCCGGCGTCCGTTCGCCTTGATCGGCGCGGCGCGGAAGGCGCGGCGGTACGCCTGCGGGCTCGTGGTCACGAGCCGCTGGAAGTGCTCGCGAAAGGCGGTCGGCGAGCCGAACCCGACCCTCGCCGCGATCGACTCCACCGAGTGCCCCGTCGTTTCGAGCAGCTGCTGCGCGCGGCGCACGCGGGCCCGGAGCAGCCATTGGAGCGGCGTGGTGCCGGTCTGCTCGCGGAAGCGGCGGTTGAGCGTGCGCACGCTGAGGGCCGCGCGCCGCGCGATGTCCTCGAGCGTGAGCGGCTTGTCGAGGCTCTCCTCGATCCACCGCAGCAGCGGCTCGAGCGACGAGCCGTCCGGCGCGGGCGGCTCGTGGAGGATGAACTGCGACTGCCCCCCGTCGCGCTCGAGCGGCATCACCGAGAGCCGCGCCGTGTCCGCGGCCACGGCCGAGCCGTAGTCGAGCCGCACCATGTGGAGGCAGAGATCGAGCGCCGCCGCGGCGCCCGCCGACGTCAGAAACTGCCCCTCATCCACGTAGAGCACCTTCGGGTCGACGCGAATGGCCGGGTGGCGGCGCGCGAGCTCGTCCGTCGCGAGCCAGTGGGTCGTGGCGCGGCGCCCGTCGAGCAGCCCGGTCGCGGCGAGGATGAACGCTCCGGTGCAGATGGAGGCGACGCGGGCGCCCGAGGCCGCCGCGGCGCGGACCGCGTGCAAGAGCGCCTCCGGGACCGGGACGCTCGCCTCGGCGACGCCCGGAAGGATGATGGTGTCCGCTCGCGTCAGCTCGTCGAGGCCGCAGCGCACCCGGAGATCGAACGCTCCGGCGCTCACCTCGCGCGTCACCCCGCAAACACGGACTTGATACCCGGCCCGACCCCCGGGCAGCCGGACACGCCCGAACACCTCGCAGGGCGTCGACAGGTCGAAGGGGACGACCCCGTCCATCACGACCACAGCCACGACGTGCATGGCTGAAAGATGCTTGATTATCCACTTCATGCCAACGGTTTTATGATCCGGCGCGGATCCGGGACGTCGGACTGGCCAGAAGTCGTCGAAGATTGGCACGAACGCCCCTCGCGGGACCGTACCGGCTGTGCCATATCCCGGCCGTGCCATATGCCGAGCGATGACGGCTTGATGCCACTGGCATCCGGGGCATCCCCTCGTTTGCGAGCCCCTCCGACCGTCTCACGTCTCGGAGCCGTCGTGGTCATCCCGAGAAGGCGAACCGTGAAGAGCGCCTCGCGCCGCGCCATGGAGCCCCCCTCATGCCCGCCTACCAGATTCTACGGTTGATCAAGTTCTTGGGCGTCATCCTGTACGCGGGCGGCCTCATTGGCAGCTTCGTCGCCACGGTGCACGCCGATCGCAAACGCGCCGTCCACGCCGTGGCCTCCCCAGGGCTGGTCGTCACGTGGATCGCGGGATACCTGATGACCACGCAGCTGCAGATTCCTTTGATGGAGCTCTGGGTCATCGCAGGGCTCGTCCTGTCGCTGGTCTCGCAGCTCGCCCTCGTTCGCAGCGTCGCGCGCGACCGGCGCACGCTCGGCGCGTTCGTCTCGACCTTTGCCCCTCTCTTCGTGGTGCTGCTGATGATGGTCTTTCGGCCCACCTGGTCTGACGTCCGATCATGAGCGCGCTTCGCACCCTGCGCGTCGTCGGCTTCCTGGAAGGGCTGTCGTTCCTGGTCCTCCTCACCGTCGCGATGCCGCTCAAATACATCTTCGGCCTGCCGATCGCGGTCCGGATCGCCGGCAGCGGCCACGGGCTCTTCTTTCTCCTCTTCGTCTCCGCGCTGTTTCGCGCGGCCACCGAGCGCGACTGGCCGCGTCGCCGTTCGCTCATGGCGCTCCTCGCGTCGCTCGTACCGGGCGGGACCTTCGCGCTGGATCGGACGTTGAAGCGCGAGATCGAGGGCGACGCGGGGACTGCGCCCCATGGCTGACGCCACGGCATCGGGCCTTTTGACGATGGCCACGTCGCCCGCCGCGAGCGCGGGCCCAGCCGGGGCTACCCGCCGCGCCGGGTGCTCTCGGCGGCAAGGTCGATGACGCCGGCCGCGTCGTAAGCGGCCGAGGTGTGGCGCCCCGTTCACGCGTCGCGTCTCGCGCTGCGATTTGGACGGAAAATCCGCATGGATCGGGGAGGTACGAGCTTTGCTCCCGCCGCCGTCATGAGTAACTGCTTTCGTTCGCTGGTTCTCGTGGGGGCTCCTTTCATCTTCGTCGCGGGCTGCGGCGGATCGGACGGCGACACGATCGCCGAGCCCACCGAGGCGCCGGCAACCCCGTCGACTCCGGCGGAGGTAGACACCACCTATGAACAGATCGGGCGCGGCTGCGGCGACAACGGCTCCCTCGTTCGCTCGCTGACGCACGTCCCCGCGCTCACCACCAACAACCTCTGGATCGCCCCAGACAACGACGCCGCCGGCCTGGCCGCGTCCAAGGACGACAATGGCTGGGGAGCGAGCGTCGGCGTCTACGAGCTCGGGTTCGAGTCGAGCGGGGACAACATGGAGAGCCACTCCGCCGAGCAGGCCGCACGATGCGACGCGGTCAGCGAGATCTTCGACCCCGCCGGGGACGCCGCGCGGCACCGCTTCCTCAACGTCCTCGTCTACGCCGGCGATCACCCGCACGCCGAGGCGATGCCCGCCGAGGGGCTCCCCGCCGCGGTCGAGGCGCCGGTCCGCCTGAAGGGCTATCTGGACGTGGCCGCGGGCACGCGCGAGGAGATCGAAGACGGCGTCGTGTACCGGGACGCGCAGCACCAGTACCTGCCCATCTACGTTCGCTGCGAGCAGCCCATGAAGATCACCTACGAGGAGCGCCTGTTCTCGCGCGAGGAGGTCGAGGCGCTGAAGATCGACACCCGCATCTGTCGCCCCGTCGCCGAGGACGGCTACGGCTGCCTCTCCGAGCGCCCGCAGCCGATCGAGGGTGCGTGCACGTTCGTGGCGGCCGACGCGAAGTACGTGACGACGAGCGGCGAGGAGCACAACATATCGCTCGGTGGCCGCATCGAGCGCGGCGAACAACTCAGCTACAAGATCACGGTCGACCGCTTCGCCTTCCACTGAACGAGGGTCCTCGGTCTGCGAGGCCGATACCGGCGAGCAGAGTACTCGGGCATCGCTGACGACCGCGGCTCGGCCGATCCAGCGGTCCAGCAGTCCAGTTCGGCGGGGTCGGTGCTCGCGAGGAGGCGCTCCCGCACGTCGGCGGGGAGTTCCAGGCTGCGGGCCTCAAGCAAGGCAAGGACGCGCACCGGGGCCGTCGATGCCGGCCGCCGCTGGATCAACCGGGGAGCGCGGCGGTCAGATCCAGCTCGACCAGCTGACCGGTGAAGCCGAGCGAAGCGACCCCGAGCAGGGTGCTGGCCGTACCGAAGGCCGCGCCGAGCGCCGAGTCGTTCAGTCGCTGCCACACCGCGCCCAGCACCTGGTCGTCGTCGCTGACCACGTAAATCACCGAGCGCACCACGTCGGTGGGCTGCGCCCCGGCCGCGTTCAGGACGGTCAGCGCGTTCGCTGCCACCTGGTCGGCCTGCGCGAGGTAGTCGCCCGCGCCGACCACGTTGCCGTCGAGGTCGAGTGGGCACTGGCCGGCGAGGAAGGCCAGCCGGCCTGCCTCGACGATCGTGACGTGGTGATAACCGGGAGTTTGGTGGACGTCGGGCGGGTTGATCTTCACCAAGCGCATTGAGGGGGAAGGAAAAGCAAAACAATTCGAGATGTCAAGGGCCGTGCGCATTGTTGGCTGTGAAGGCGCACGACGAACTCAGGATAACCGATCACGCAGGTTCCACGTCGAGCCCCAGATCGCCGAGCGGCATACGCGGCCGCGGAGAAGAGGAGAAGGCCGCCGAGGACGGCGGCAGCGCGTCTCGGAGGCGATGCATTTCGCGCGACCTACGACGCTGACCCGAGCCCGAGCGTCTGCTGGATCATCGCTTCGATGGCCTCGAACGGCTGCGCACGGCGAGCGGCCGCCGCGGCCTGCGCGTCGGCGCCAACGGGTTGCTGGAACGGCGTCTCCGGCTCGTGCACCGCGCGCCAGATCGCCTCGACAACGAGGCTTCCGTCCGGCGCCGGTGCGGCCTTCTGGAACGAGCTCATCGCCGACGCGAAGGCGTCCATGTGGGCCTGGTAAGGAGATCCGAAGTGACGCGCCGATCCCAGAGCCTTGCGCAAGATCTCCGTCGTTGGAAAGGCGCCGGGCTCCACGACCCGCACGCGGACGCCGAACGGCTTGGTTTCATGGTAGAGGGCTTCGGACATGCCCACGAGCGCAAATTTGGTCGCGGCGTAGATGCCATCCCCCGGCAATCCGAGGAAACCGGCAACTGAAGACACATTGACGATCACCCCCTGTCTTCGGGCGCGCATCGAGGGCAGCACCGCCCTGCTCATCCGCAGCGGACCGAAGAAGTTCGTCTCGAACATGCGGTATGCCTGAGCGTCCGACGTTTCCTCGACCGTGGCGCGCAGGAAGATCGCCGCGTTGTTGACCAGCGCGTCGAGCGGGCCTGCCGCCAGCACCTGGGTGACACCGCGCTCGACGGCCACGTCGTCGGTGACATCGATCACGACCGGCGTCACGCCGAGCTCTCTCAATATGCCGACGGTTCTTCCGCTCAAGTCACGCACGCCGGCGAACACCTCGTCCCCACGAGCTCGGAACGTCTTGGCTGCCTCGAAACCGAACCCGCTGCTGCACCCGGTAATCAATACCCTTGCCATGGAATTCCTTTCTCATCGTGACCGGCATTGTCCAGCAAGCCGCCGACGGTCTGACACCCCTCGAAGCTGAATCAGAAGCAAGCCCGCGCCGCCGCGCGCCCAGGTGCCATGGAGGGTCTCATGCGCTGGCGTCGCGCGATGGTGAGCGTCCGCCGCCACTTCAGACGTGGCCGCCTTGGCCAAGCGGTTCGGCAAGGTCGATCCAAACGGAAGCTGTAGAGGCGCGCTGAGCACCTCTCGGATCGCAGGATCGTGGAGCGATCGAGCACCGGAACCCGGCGGGGAGCAGCTACCCAGAGACAATAGCCCCTCAGTGGCATTTGTCAAGAAGGCGCGTTTTTTCTCGCGAGCGCTCCTCGCCGGCAGACGAACCGGGGCGCGCCTCAGGAGGAAACGACCGAGCCGGCGCTCATTGGGGCGAGGTGCCGCTCCCACCGCGGCCGAACTCGCGCGCGAGCGTCCTGAAGGCCTCGTCCACGAGCTCAGGCAGGTCCTCGGTGGCCCCGCGCGCGATCCACGCGTCCATCGTGGATTGCACGACCGCCATCGCGCAGCTCGCCAGCACGCGCGGCGCGAGATCGTGCCGCGCGTCCAGGCCCATGCGCTCGGCCAGCGGCTCGCAGATCTCCTCCCCGCAGTGTCCTAGCCGCTCGCGCTGCCTCGCGCGGATCGCCGGCGTCCGCGCGACGAACTGCTGGATCAGGGCGAAGCGGGGCAGATCCCCCTCGTGGAACTTCACGATCGTCTTGACGGCGTTTCGCAGCGCCACGACGGGCGGCTCGCTCCGCGGGCGCGCCCGCACCGCCTCGCGCGCCGCCTCGATGAACTGGTCCATCCACGCGATCACGAGGTCTTCCTTCGACTCGAAGTAGCGGAAGAACGTCCTCCGCGAGACCTCGACCACCCCGAGCACGTCATCGAGGGTCGTCTGCTCGTAGCCGTTCTTCAGGAAGAGCTCGATCGCGGTCTCGATGATCTGCGCGCGCGTGCGCTCCTTCTTGCGTTCCCTGAGCCCCGAGGGGCCGGCCTCCTTCATGCGGGCCAAGGTACCACGCACACGCTTCGGGTGCTCCTCCCTGACAAACGCTACTGAGGTGCACATTGTTCTTCGCGGTGCCCCGCCGTGGGTCGAGGTGCGGCTGCCTCGCGGGCTGCTCCTCGCGGACTTCTCAGCCCTGTCAGAGAAGACCGCGATCAGGCGGTCGATGGCTTGCCGGTGTTGACCGCCAATTGAGCGTCGAAGGCTCGCCTGTAGGCGGGCCGCGCTTCGCCGCGGGCGACATAAGCGGCCAGGTTTGGGTACTCGTCCAGAATGCCCGATAATTTCAACCTGAGCAGCACCGACACCATCATCAAGTCGCCAGCGCTGAACGCACCATCGAGCCAGCCGGCATCGCCCAGGCGAACGGAAAGCTGGCCGAGCCGAGCGCGGATGCGGTCCTCGACCAGAGGCAGGCGCTCCGCATACCAGGGCTTGTCGCCCTCCAGGATCCTGGCGGTTACGAGCTCGAGAATCGGTGGCTCTACCGTGTTGAGCGCGGCGAACATCCATGTGATCGCGCGCGCCCGAGCATTGGCATCGTCCGGCAGCAAGCCCGCATGTCGCTGGGCGATGTGAAACACGATCGCCCCTGTCTCGAACAGCGCGAGATCGCCTTCCTCATAGGTCGGAATCTGGCCGAAAGGATGAAGCGCCAGATGCGCGGGTTCCTTCATCGCACGAAACGAAACAAGGCGAACCTGGTAGGGTTGGCCCGCTTCCTCGAGCGCCCAGCGAACACGCGTGTCACGCGCCAGTCCCTTGCCACCATCGGGTGAGCGTTCAAAGGCGGTAATGGTGATGGTCATCGAGAGGCTCCTCCTTGGCGAAAATCATAGACCGCGGAGGCAGACCTTTGCAACCATGGCCGAGCGCTTGCCATGAGACGTGAGGACGCGCCTCGGATGCAGCCCGGGTTCCGGCCGGTCGCGGCCCTGACGGACGGCGACGATGGCGCCGAACATGCTATAACCCGCCGCCAGGCCCTGCGACGCAGCGGATCGCGACGTTGACCGGACATGGAATGAATCGAGGGAACGAATGAACGGAGGAGACCAGATCGCGAGGGGCGTCGGAGCGATCGTAGACTCTGGCGCGCTCGCCAACGCAGCAACGATGGTTTGGCGCGACGGCAAGGTGGTTCAGCGCGCGTCTCTTGGGTGGCGAGACCTGGAGGCCAGGCTGCCCCTCGAGCATGACAGTCTGTTCCGCATCGCGTCGATGACGAAGCCGATCACCTCGACGGCGGCGCTCATGCTGTTCGAGGAGGGGCGCTTCGCGCTGACCGATCCGATCGCTCGCTGGGCACCGGAGTTCAGAGACATGCGCGTCCTGCGTTCTCCCACGGGCCCGCTCGACGAGACCGACCCGGCAGAACGACCGATCACCTTCGAGGATCTGCTGACGCACCGCTCGGGACTGACCTACGGGGCCTTCCATCGTGGACCCATCGCGGAGGCCTATGGGGAGGCGCTGGGAGGCGACATCGACAGCCACGTGGCGCCCGATGATTGGATCACGCGGCTGGCTGCCTTGCCGTTGCTCGACCAGCCGGGGGCCACCCTTCACTATGGCCACTCGACCGATCTCCTCGGGTTGCTCATCGCACGCATCGAGGACGCGCCGCTCGGCGACGTGCTCAAGCGCCGGATCTTCGATCCGCTTGGCATGGCCGACACCAGCTTCATCGTGCCACGTGAGAAGCGGGACCGGCGAGTCAAGAACTACGGGTTCGATGGTTCGGGCCGCCTCTCCGCGCGCCTCACCTGCCCAGGCGACTCGACGGTTCCTGAACGGCCCGATGACATGGACTATGTCTCCGGCGGCCAGGGGCTGTGGTCGACGCTGGACGACTATCTCGCGTTCGCGCGCATCTTCCTGGGAGCAGGCGCCGTGGATGGCGTGCGTATCCTGCGGCCCGAAACTCTCGTCTTGATGACCTCCAACCGCCTCACGGAGCAGCAGCGCGCCACGGCTGAAGTGGGAGGCATGCCGCTCTTCCGGGGCGGTCACGGGTTCGGGATGGGCGTCGCCGTGGTGCTCGATCCGAAGAAGGCCGAGCCCACGGTGTGTGGGGGCCGCGAGGGCGCAGTCGGTTGGCCAGGCGGCTTCGGAGGCTGGTGGCGCGCGGACGCCAACGACGACTCGGTGCTGATCTTTCTGGCACATAACATGGTCGAGCGCGACCAGCTCAGCAGAGGCATCGGCTTGGGAGTCTACGAAGCCATCACCCAGTTCCAGGCCCTGGCGTCGGCCGACGACCGCCGACGACCTCATCACTCAGCAGCCGGCTAACAATCCGTCGCGGCTGACGGGGACGCGCGCTGACGCACGCATCCCCGCAGCCGAACGGCCAGACGTCAGGCCGCTCACGCGCCGGAGTGCTCGACCTCCTTGCCTGTGCTGCAGCGAGCAGCCGCCCGATGATCTCGCGGGGATCAGAAGCTGCGCGCGGTGACGGAGGCGGCCGCGCTCTCCGAGCGGGAGCTCGGCGAGCTCCTCGGCCGCGCCCATGGAGCTGCCGGAGCAGGGCGCGAAGATTTTTTTCGAGCGACCGATGATTTCTCCGCGGGCGGGGGGTCCATGGAAGAAAAGGAGGACAATTTCATGTCCCACAAGCTCTTCGTCAGCCTGCCCATCAAGAACCTCGATCGCACCGTGGCGTTCTTCAAGGCCCTCGGCTTCACGTTCAACCCGAACGTCACGGGCGAGAAGGCCGCCTGCATGCTCATCGGCGAGCATGCCTACGCGATGCTGCTCGTCGAGCCGTTCTTCAAGACGTTCACCAAGAAGGAGCTCTGCGACACCGCGACGCACGTGGAGGGGGCCTTCGGGCTCTCGTGCGAGAGCCGTGCCGAGGTGGACGCGATGGTGGCGAAGGCGCTCGCCGGCGGCGGCAAGGAGGCGGGGCCGCCGGAGGACCACGGGTTCATGTACAGCCGGAGCTTCGAGGACCTCGACGGGCACCACTGGGAGGTGGTGTGGATGGATCCGACGGCCGGGCAGTAAGCCGCACGGATCTCGGCGGAGGAGAAGACACTCCCCGCGTTCGTGCGCCCCTTCACGTACCAGGAGAGCTGGCTGCTTCGCAGAACCATGCCTCGCTGCTCCGACGCGCCCAGGCAGCCCGATCCGCGCGCTTGACAATCAATAAGCCACGGCTTATACGTCGTGGATGCAGAGCGCGGCCGTGGTCGAGGACAAGATCTTCCAGGCGCTGGCGGACCCCAGCCGCCGGGCGATCTTCGAGTCGCTCACGCGTGGCGAAGCGGCCGTGAAGGACCTCACGGCGCGCTTCGACATCTCGCAGCCGGCGATCTCGCAGCACCTCGCCACGTTGAAAGACGCCGGCCTCGTGAGCGGCCGGCGCGAGGGGCGCTGTGTCTACTACCGGGTGGAGCCGCGCGGGCTGAAGCCGCTCGTCGACTGGATCACGCACTACCGTGCCTTCTGGACGGAGCGCGTCGATCGCCTCGAACAACTGCTGGAGAAAATGGACGAATGAACCCCACCGACACGACCGCCCAATCGCAAACCGAATCCATTTCGTTCGAGTTCGATCTGAAGCACTCGCCGGAGAAGGTGTGGCGCGCGCTCACCGAACCGGCGCTGCTCGCGGAGTGGCTCCTGCCCACCATCGGCCTCCAGCTCGAGCCAGGGGCGGCGTTCACGCTCAAGACGCAGCCGTACCCGGGCTGGGACGGCACCGTGAATTGCCGGTTCGTCGAGATCGAAGCGCATCGGAAGCTCAGCTACACGTGGAGCGTCCCCTTCCTGGAGACCGTCGTGACCTTCACGCTCACGCCCACGGCGTCGGGCACGCGCCTGTCCCTCGTGCAGTCGGGCTTCAAGCCGGACCAGAAGCAGAACTTCGCCGGCGCGCGCTACGGCTGGAAGATGATGGGCGGGAAGCTCGTCGACCTGCTCGAGAGGGTCTCATGAGCCGGGCGAGGCTCGTGGCCTACTGGGTGACCACAGGCCTGGTCGTGTCGTCCATGGTCTCGGGCGGCGTGGCCCACGTCCTCCACGCGCCAGCGAGCGTCGACGGCTTCGTGCGCCTCGGCTACCCGCTGCACTTCGTCACGCTCCTCGGTATCTGGAAGATCCTCGGCGCGCTCGCGCTGCTGGCGCCGAGATTCCCGCGCTTGAAGGAGTGGGCGTATGCGGGCCTCGTGTTCGACCTCACCGGCGCCGCCTTCGCCTGGGCCGCCGTCGGCGCCAGCGACTCCACGAGCAACGCTGGCCACATCATCGCGCCGCTCGTGGTCCTCGCGCTGGCGGTGACGTCGTGGGCGCTGCGGCCGGACTCGCGCAGGTTGCCGGAACCCCTTCACAGACCGTCGGTGTTGATGACATGATCGCGAACATGGCCTCCTCCAAGCAGCACGCCGCAGACAGACAGCAAGCCGCAGACAGCCACGATTTGATCCGGGTCCAGGGCGCCCGGGAGAACAACCTCAAGGACGTCAGCGTCGAGATCCCCAAGCGGCGGCTGACCGTGTTCACCGGCGTCTCGGGATCGGGCAAGTCGTCGCTTGTGTTCGGCACCATCGCGGCGGAGTCGCAGCGGCTGATCAACGAGACCTACAGCGCGTTCGTGCAGGGGTTCATGCCGACGCTGGCCCGGCCCGAGGTCGACGTGCTGGAAGGGCTGACGACCGCGATCATCGTCGACCAGGAGCGGATGGGTGCCAACTCCCGCTCGACGGTCGGCACCGCGACCGACGCCAACGCGATGCTGCGGGTGCTGTGGAGCCGCCTCGGCAAGCCGCACATCGGCTCGTCCAACGCCTTCTCCTTCAACGTCCCGTCGGTCCGCGGGGTCGGGGCGATCTCGATCGAGAAGGCCGGCGGGAAGAAGACCGAGAAGCGCGAGTTCGTGGTCAACGGAGGCATGTGCCCGAAATGCGAGGGCATGGGATCCGTCTCCGACTTCGACCTGTCCCAGCTCTACGATGACAGCAAGTCGCTCAACGAGGGTGCGCTCACCATCCCCGGTTACTCGATGGATGGATGGTACGGGCGCATCTTCAACGGGTGCGGCTTCTTCGACCCGAACAAGCCGATCCGCAAGTTCACGAAGAAGGAGCTCCACGACCTGCTCCACAAGGAGCCGACCAAGATCAAGGTCGAAGGCATCAACCTGACCTACGAAGGGCTGATCCCGAAGATCCAGAAGTCGATGCTGTCCAAGGACGTCGACGCGATGCAGCCCCACATCCGGGCGTTCGTGGAGCGCGCGATCAAGTTCTCCACCTGTCCCGAGTGCGGCGGCACGCGGCTCAGCGAGGCTGCCCGGTCCTCGAAGATCAAGGGGATCAACATCGCCGACGCCTGCGCGATGCAGATCAACGACCTGGCCAAGTGGGTGCGCGATCTGAACGAGCCGTCCGTCAAGCCGCTGCTGGCGACGCTGCGGCACACGCTCGACTCGTTTGTCGAGATCGGGCTGGGCTACCTCAGCCTCGACCGGCCGTCGGGCACGCTGTCGGGCGGCGAGGCGCAGCGCACCAAGATGATTGGCCACCTCGGGTCGTCGCTCACCGACGTCACCTACGTCTTCGACGAGCCGACGGTGGGGCTGCACCCCCACGACATCCAGCGGATGAACGAGCTGCTGCTGCGGCTGCGCGACAAGGGGAACACCGTCCTCGTGGTCGAGCACAAGCCGGAGACGATCGCGATCGCCGACCACGTCGTCGACCTGGGCCCCGGCGCCGGCACCGCCGGCGGCGAGGTGGTCTTCACGGGCACCGTCGACGGGCTGCGGGCGAGCGGCACGCTCACCGGGCGTCACCTGAGCGACCGGGCCTCCCTGAAGCGGTCGGTGCGGAAACCGTCGGGGGTGATGAAGGTGCGCGGCGCCCGCGCGCACAACCTGAAGAACGTCGACGTCGACATCCCGCTCGGCGTGCTGGTGGTGGTGACCGGCGTGGCGGGGTCGGGCAAGAGCTCGCTGATCCATGGCTCGGTGTCCGGCCGTGACGGGGTGGTGTCGGTCGACCAGACCCCGATCCGTGGCTCGCGGCGGAGCAACCCGGCGACGTACACCGACCTGCTGGAGCCGATCCGCAAGGCGTTCGCGAAGGCCAACAACGTGAAGCCCGCCCTGTTCAGCGCCAACTCCGAGGGTGCCTGTCCGACCTGCAACGGCGCGGGGGTGATCTACACCGACCTCGCGATGATGGCCGGCGTCACCACGGTCTGCGAGGACTGCGAGGGCCGGCGGTTCCAGGCGTCTGTGCTGGAGTACCGCCTCGGCAAGCTCAACATCGCCGAGGTGCTCGATCTGTCGGTCGCAGAGGCGGTCGGCTTCTTCGGCGCTGGCAAGGGGCATACGCCGGCCGCGCACGCGATCCTGCAGCGCATGGCCGACGTGGGGCTCGGCTACCTGCGGCTCGGCCAGCCGCTCACCACGCTGTCGGGCGGCGAGCGGCAGCGGCTCAAGCTCGCGACACACATGGGCGCCGACGGCGGCGTCTACGTGCTCGACGAGCCGACCACCGGGCTGCACCTGGCCGACCTCGAGCAGCTGCTCGGGCTGCTGGACCGGCTCGTCGACTCCGGCAAGTCGGTCATCGTGATCGAGCACCACCAGTCGGTGATGGCGCACGCCGACTGGATCATCGACCTCGGGCCGGGCGCGGGCCACGACGGCGGGCGGATCGTGTTCGAAGGCACCCCGGCCGACCTGGTGGCGGCGAAGTCGACGCTGACAGGCGAGCACCTGGCGGCGTTCGTCGGAGGCCAGCCGAAGGCCGCTCCGTCTCGCCAATCTCGCTGAGCGAGCCCGCGTTTTCCGTGGGCGCGTGACGTGCTACAATGCTCGAGCAGCTGCTCGGGCTGCTGGACCGGCGCGGGCCACGACGGCGGGTAGTGGTCGTATTTGCCCGGAGAGAGCTCACATGAAGGCGGGAAGGCGGGAAGAGAGTGGCTGCCCGCGGCAGGTTCATCGGCGGCGTGTTCGTTGGCCATCCCTGCCAGGACCTGAGACGGGCCCGACTAGGGTTTGTACGTAAACCGGGCGCGGATCGCATCGTCGCGCAGGAGGGTCACGCAGTCGAGGCGTACGCCCGGCGGCAGCCGCGGCGCGAGCTTGCGATAAAGGACCTCGGCCATGCGCTCACTCGAGCTGTTGAGGTCCGCAAACTCGGGCAGATGGTTCAGCGTCTTGCCATCGAACGACCTGATAGCGTCGGCGAGCAACCGATCGAGCTCGTTGAAGTCCATGACCCCGCCGATCGCGTCGAGCCGTTCCGCCGACACCTGGGCGTGGACCTGCCACCTGTGGCAGTGCAGCGGCTCGTACTTGCCGTCGTGCAGCCGCAGCGCGTGGGCGACATGCAGGAGGCGCTCGATCGTGAGCTCGTACATCTCGGTCTCCTCGGTTGAGCGCCCCCCCGGGCGCGATCCGCTCCCGACGCCCGCCAGCACATCGGCCACGCGCGCGACCGCGAGGTACACGTCCCCTCGCCGGCGACGATCATAGCGCCGGGGCAAGAGATCCGCTGGCCCGGCCGAAGCCTCCGCCGGCGAACCTCGCAGCAGCCGTCTTCGCGACCGCAGTCGCCTCCGCGAACGGAGCAGCCGCCCGCGTGATCAGATCATCCGTCTCCGGCGGTGCCATGTCGGGGGTACCCGCCCGGAACGGCCGGTTCCGGCGCGCGCTCCATGGCGAGCAGAATCGCCCGCACGCTGGGAAGTTCATGCGGGCCCATTGCATGGATAAATTGTTGATACAGCGTCATTTTTGAGGGAGGAAGCGGATCGCGGAAGGAAACCCTGCCTCGTGCTGGATCTCGCCTACCCCCGCTGCCTCACGGCGGGCGGCATTCGGGACCCGACGTACAGTATCAACGGAACAAGGCAGACGCCGCTCGCCGCAACCATGGCCCGCCGGGCGCCCAGCCCTGCCGAAGGCGCCGGTGGTAGATGGACGGGAGGTACCTCCCCTTGACATGGGACGGCATCTCCGCTCGCCTCCGAGAGGAGGGTAGCCATGGGGATAGCTAGACAGACAGCGATGCCCGGAGCCATCCCCCCGGTCGTGCGCTGGGCGGCACGTAGCCCGCTCCCTGCCATCGCTACCCCTTTCGCATCGGCGGCGTACTCCTTTCCTTGGTTCGTCGAACCGTATGCCGTGCGCGAGCGCCAGCTCTATATACAGCCCCGCTCGCCTCCGGTAGCACAGGGCGACACGTGGCTCTCACCGGGACCTGATCTGGTCGAACCGTCGCTGGTCGCGATGGGCCGGACAAGTGTTGTATGAGCAGTCGAATTCCGAGCATTTTTATCAGCTACAGTCACGCGGACAACAAATGGAAGGATCGACTCGTCGCACACCTTCGTGTCTCCGAGTACGAGGGATTATGCGAAGTCTGGGATGACACTCGAATCGACGCGGGAAGCGATTGGCTTCAGGAGATGCAAGAGGCCCTTGAAAAGGCCTCGGTGGCCGTCCTCCTTGTGTCAGCCGATTTACTCGCGTCAAAAATTAGTCGAAACAAGGAAGTTTCACAGCTCTTGCAACGTCGCGCCACACACGGACTCCAAATTTTTCCAGTCATCATCGAGCCGTGTGATTACGATGCGGTGGATTGGCTCCGCCGGATGGCCGTGCGGCCCAAGAACGGGAAAGCCATATCAACCCGAAAGAAGCCGCAAGCGGAGACCGAGCTCCTCGCGATCGCCAAGGAAATTCGCGTTATCCTCGAGTCGTCCACAGCGAAATCACCACCTACCCGAAGCCAGGACCATACAAAGAAGAAGGTTCTGTGGGTCGATGACTACCCGACAAACAACGAGCGCCTCATAAAGAGCTACCGCATCCTTGGCGTCTACTTCGATCTCGTCATCGACAACGACCAGGCCATAGAACGACTACAGACCAGCAACTACGACCTGGTGATCACCGACATGAAACATGAGTCGGACAAGGAGGCCGGCCTCCAGCTGCTACGGTGGCTCAGAAAGCTACCGTCGCCGCCGCCGGCGATCGTGTTTTCGGGCATTGGCCCTGGAGACTACCGATACGACGAGGCATTGAATGATGGCGCAATTGTCGTAACCAATAGCTCTCCTATCCTGGAACTGAAGATCAAAGAACTGCTTCGATTACATTGAACATTGACCAATGTACGCCCCCATCGCCAAATCGCCCCCTCTACCTGCGACTTGCCGCGGGGCGAGCCAGCGTGCATTGTTTCTGCAGATCGGAGGTCGACGTGGAGCTGCTCGAAAATTTGTTGTGGCTGTGCAGGATCCCCTCGCCTACCGGTGAGGAACGCAACCTGGCCGACGAGCTGGCTCAACGGCTCGCAGCGCTGCCCTTGGCCTCACCGCCACGCCGCTACGGGGACTCTCTGGTGGCGCCAGTCACGCGCGGGTCGGGAGGCCCCAAGATTCTGCTCGTCGGGCAGCTCGACGTGGCGAACGCAGGGCAACGAGGCGAAGCGCGGACGGAGAACAACCGCGCGCTCGGCGCTGGAGCCGCCGAGAAGAGCGGCCTCTGCCTGATGCTCGATCTGGCCGAGCGCCGGCCGCAGGTACACGCCGATGTCACCCTCGTGTTTCACGCGCGCGGAGCGTGCGGCTTCGACGCGAGCGAGCTCAGGCTGGTCATGAAGCAGGATACCGAGCTCCGGGGGGCCGACTTCGCGCTGGTGCTCAGGCCCACGGACAACAAGCTTCAGCTCGGCTCGGGAGGCTCGACACACGCGACGCTGGCGTTTGCAGGCCGCACGGGGCACAGCGGGCTGCCCGGTGCCGGCGTGAACGCGATTCACAAGTTCGCGCGCGTGCTCTCTCAGCTGGCCGCGTTCGAGCCCGTACCCGACGTCGTCGACGGCCTCACCTGGTACGAGATGATGAACGCCACCTCGGCGCACGGGGGCCGGTCCGGCAGCGTCGTGCCAGACCACCTGGAAGTGAACGTGCACCATACGTACGGTCCCAGCACGAGCTCCCACGCCTCACAAGAGCGGCTTATGGCGCTCGTGGACCGCGTGGGGGCCGTCCGGTTCGAGGAGCTCTCCCGTCCGGCGCCGCCGAACCGGAACCACGCGCTCATCGCAGCTCTCGAACAAAGCGGCGTTCAAGGCGTCGAGGCCCGGCAAACCTGGTCGGAAGTGGCAAGCTTCACGACGCTCGGGATCCCGGCGGCGAATTTCGGACCGGGCGCGGAGCGGACGATGCACGCTCTGAACGAGGTGACGGAGCTTTCGGAGCTCGCGCGGGCGCAAACCATCCTCGACCGCTGGTTCGCCAAGATGACATGAATTTCGCTGGCATTTTCAGCAAAAAAAATGATCGAACAGGGAGGCGGGGAGACAGGGAGATTCATGGGACTTCACTCCCCTTCTCCTCGCCTCCCTGTGAATTTTCCGAAAAACTAGAGGGGATGATTCAGATCCCTCACCCGACACGCCGCAGCCAGCGCTGCTCTGCCTCCGAGACCATCCTGCGCGGCACGGTTGCCCGCTGCAGCACGGGGAGCACCCTTGCCGGGTTGCACCCGCAGAGCCCCGAGGCCCAGGCGGGATTCGCCTCGACGACGCCCCAGCCCCGCCCTGCCATGCGCCCGACGTCCACGACCACCGCGGGCGGGAGCTCGACGTCGGCGTCGGCGAGCACCGCGCGGATCGACGCGGATGCCGCCTCGACCTCCTCTGAATCCGCCTCCCAGTCGCCCGCCGCCGTGCGCGCGATCTCCCCGCCGCGGATGTAGGGCGAGAGCGCCGCCACCTCGCGCTCCAGCACGAAGCACCGGAACTCCACCTCGAACACGACGGGCTCGCTCACGAGGACGGGCAGATCCAGCGGCAGCCGCGGGTCCGGATCCATCGCGGCGCCGTCCGCGTACACACGCGCGGGGAACAACTTCTCATCCGTTGGCTTGATGAACGCAGGCTCACGGAGCGCCAGCGCATCCTCGAGGGTCGTGAGGCGCACGCTGCGAAGGCGGTGGCGCTGGGGCAGACGAGGCAGCCAGTCGGCGGTCGGCTCGAGCAGCGCGACCTCGAGGTCGTCCATGATGGCGTCGGCGAGAATGGTCTCGCCGTAGAGCACGGGGTCGCGCGCCGCGAGCCCCTCGGGGCAGCGGAACGAGCGAAGTCGCTCGATGTCCCAGCCGACCGCGAGGGCAGCTGCGAACAGCGCGTTCGAGTCAGGACTGTAGCGCTGCGGGAGGACGAGCGTCGGCACGCGCTCGGATGTAGCACGATCCGCGGCGGCACGAGGATCGAACGCCCGCTGTCGCTCCTCCGGGCCGGCTGAGCTTCAGCGCTCTCGCGGGCCATCGCGGCGCGCGGGATCCCGCCTCTGGGCGCCGGCGGGGCCAGCAGCGCCTATCGTTCGATCGCCGTTGCGGCTGGACAACAAGCGCCGAAGCCCGTCCTGGAGACTCGCGACAATCGTGACGCCATCGAAGCCCAGATCGCAGTCGATCAGCAATCTCGCCATGACCGGCGAGATGCCCGCGATGGCGCACTGCGCCCCGAGCAACGAGGAAGCGCGCACCGTGTCGCGGAGGTGGCGTGCCCCTTCCGCGTCCATGAACGGCACGCCGGTGACGTCGATGATCACATGCTCCGCCTGGGTGTCCACGATGGCCTGCAGCAGCACGTCGAGGATGCGGGCGGCGCGCTCGGCGTCGATCTGGCCGATGAGCGGCAGCGCGAGGATGCCGTCCCAGAGCCTGAGCACGGGCGTGGACAGCACGGCAATGGCGCGCTGCTGCTCCTCGCTCACGCGGAGCTGCTCCTCGAGCCGCTGGGTCCGCTCGACGATCGCGGCCTCGAGCTGCGCCGTCTGAGCCCGCAGCTCGTCCTCGGACTGCTTGAGCTCGCCGACGTCCACGTGGATCTGCAGCACCTCGCGCACGTTGCCCGCAGCGTCGTTGATGGGATGGAGCGAGGAGGCGACCCAGCGGGCCATTCCCTTCTGGAGCGTGTCTGCCTGGACCGGATCGTAGCGAATGGTGGGCAACGCCGTGGCCTCGCCCCGCCAGAACGCCCGCTCGACGAGGGGCATCGACCCATTGGCGGATACCTGCTCGTCCTTCAGCAACCGCCACCCGGCGACATCCCGGAGGCTCAAGCTCCAGAGCTGCTCCCACCGACGATTCACCTCGAGCACGCGGCTCTCGCCATCGTAGATCATCATGCTCACGATGCCCCCGTCGAGCAGGGCCCTGTAGCGGCGCGCGGGGATCTCCAGCTCGGCAACGCGTCGGCGCAGCGCATCGATCTCACGCTCGAGCTCGGTGATCGTCGGAGTTGTCTTCTGTTCCATGTTCTTTCGGTCCGCGTGCTCCGTGACGGGCATCCTCCCACGAAAAGACGGACTCATGTGGGCTGGGTCGCGTCCGACGAGCGCGGTACAGGCGTATTGACGACACGACGGCCTGCGCCGCCAGGGGCGCACAGCGTTGTATCTCCTGTCGCGGCGAGCTTCAACCCGGCGGACGTCAGAAGGATGAGGCGCTCACTGGCATCGCTGATCACGACGGCGCGGCGGATCCAGCTGTCCAGCTCGGTGAGGTCCGGCCAGGTTCCCGGGCTCGTCTCACCATGGGATTGCCGATGATCGCCTCAACCCGGGTCGGATTGTCGGTTGTCGTCTCAACCGGGGTCGGGTTCACAGGCCCGATCGGGTCCGGCTCAGGGCGACCCCTGCTTCGCGCACGGGTCCGCCGCCGCGGCCGCGCTGCGGCCCTCCCAGAGGCGAGCGAGAGGGCTCCTCGGGCCGACCGCGCCCGCGCCGGCGAGCGCCGCCCACGTCAGGATCGGGCCATCCCCCTCGAGCACGCGCAGCGGCGGCGGATATCCGGTCGCGGCGAGCTTCAGCCCGGCGGGCGTCGGCAGGAGGAGCAGATCCGGGTTGTCGAGGCTCACGCGCTCCCGCAGCAGCTCGAGCACGGTCGGGTCGCCGCCGGCCAACGGCGCGAGGCAGCGCTCCAGCAAGGGCCGTAGCGCCTTCTTCGACGCGGCGGACCGGTCGAGCAGCTGGGTCACGGGCGCGCCCGTGCGCGCGTCGAGCACCTGCCAGCGCTCGGCCCCAGGATCCCAGGGGTGCGTGCCGCCCTCGTACCGCATCGCATCGTGGGAGCGGACCGCGAGCAGGCCCTTCTCGTTGAGGGAGATCTCGAAGGTGCGCGAGGCGGCCATTCGCTCGCCCGTCTTGCACGCGCGCAAACTCGCCTCGTCCCCCTGCCCGAACACCCACGCGCCGCTCTCGAGCGCGCGGTTGAGGGCCGCCTCGCTCTTCGCCGTCGCGGCGCCGAAGATCTCGGGCCAGGCGAGATCCTCGCTGCACGCCTCGCCAGGCTCGAAGGGGATCCCGATCCCGTCGGACGGGCCATCGGGGTTCGGCTGCGGCGGGAAGCGGCGCGCCCTCTTCTTCGTGGCCACGAGCAGCACATCGCGGCCGCCCACCGAGGCGAGGTCGAACGGCAGCGAGGCGCCCCGCGGGCTCGTCCACGTCCCGACGAGGTGGCCGTCCGCCCGGCAGGTGCCCGCGAACTGACCCGTCGGGCGCGCCGGGTTGCCCTCGACAAGCGCGATGTCGCCAGCGTCGGTGACCGTCCCGGCCAGCGGGATGTCGACGCCGACGTGGGCATAGAAGTAGCGGCCCCGCACGGTCCCTCCGTCGCGCTCGATCCGCGCGAAGACCTCGAGCTTCGGCCCGATCGTGCCGTGGAAGCCGCGCTCCAGCGCACAGGCGCTCTGCGGCGCCGGCGCGGCGCTCGCGGCAGGCGCAGGTGCGACGCCCACCGCGGGCGCCGACGGAGACGGCGCCGCGGGGGCCGCCTTGGCCACGGCGGGCGCAGCGCCCGCGGCAGGCGCGGGCGCCGGGCCGCACGCCGGCAGAGCGAAGACCAGCGGCATGAACGCTCGATATCGCATGGACAGCCATCGTGCAGAACAGGACCTGACAAATCCCCTCATTTCGCTGGCATTTTAGCCGAAATTGAACAGGGAGTCGGGGAGACAGGGAGATGGATGGGATTTCTCTCGCCGACTCCCCGACTCCCCGTGAATTTTCTCGAAAAATTCGAGGCCGTGGACGACGCCCGCATTCGACCTCGCCGTGTGCGGTCGAATGCGGGCGATCCGCGCCCTCAGGCCGGCCTGAAGCGGAGCGGCAGCGACACGGGGCCACGCACGGTGAGCGTGCGGTTGTAGGGGATCTCGCCCGGCGCGCGGGTCACCTCGCCGATCCTCGGGAGCAGCACCTCGAGCGCGACCTTCGCTTCCATCCGGGCCAGCGCCGCGCCAAGGCAGAAGTGCGCGCCGTGCCCGAAGGTCAGGCTCGGCTGCCCGCGGTGCAGATCGAACCGATCGGGATCCGTGAAGCGCAGCTCGTCGCGGTTCGCCGAGCCGACCAGGGCCAGCACGAGCGAGCCCGCGGGGATCGTCACGCCGGCGAGCGCGACGTCCGACGTCGTGAGCCGGGGGACGGACTGGGTCGGGCCGTCATAACGCATCATCTCCTCGATGAACCTCGGGATGAGCCGCGGCGAGGCGCGCAGCCGCTCGAGCTCCGCGGGGCGCTCCGCGAGCAGGAGCATCGAGCTGCCGAGGAAGTGGGTCGTGGTCTCGAGGCCGCCGCCAAGGATGCTGACGAGCAGATCGATGATCTCGCGGTCGCCGAGGAGCTCGCCGGCGCGGGCGAGCTCGCTCACGAGGTCGTCGGAGGGCGATCGCCTGCGGGCCGCGATGACGTCGGCCATGTACCGGTCGAGCTCCGCGATCGTGGCGCGGACGCGGGCGGCGTGCTCGGCGCTCGCCGGCTCGGGCGTCACGGACAGGAGGTCGTCCATCCACCGCTTGAAGTGCGGCTCGAGCGCGTGATCCAGGCCGAGCAGCTCGCTGATCACGAACGCCGGCAGCGGCGCCGCGGCCGCGGCGATGAAGTCGACCTCGCCGTCGAGGCGGCCCGCGAGCCGCTCGCACAGATCCCGGGCCCGCTGCTCGATACGCGCGATCGCCGGCGCCCCGAACGCCCGGCTCACCAGGCCGCGGAGCCGCGCGTGATCCGGGCCATCCATGGCCAGGATCGAGCTCGCGAGCGGGTTGTGCCCCACCCACGCCGGCTGCCAGGCGGCCCGGAACCCCTGGGACGAGAACCGCTCCGGGCTCCGCAGGACCGTCGCGACATCGGCGTACCGGCTCACCGCCCACATCCCGCCAGGATCCACCTGGCAGACAGGCGCCTCGCGGCGCATCGCTGCATACGGCGTATAAGGATCCGCCCGGAAGGCGGGTGTCATGATGTCCACGCGCTCGCTCATGCGAAGAGACCTCCCGCGACGGCCCCGAGCACACGCCGGGCCCGCGCGGGAGAGGCCGCTTTCCACGGGAGATCCGCGGCTCGTCCGTGGCGCTTCGCGAGCCCGCCGGTCAGGGTGACCGGTCACGCCTGTCGCCCTGAAAGGTCGTCCCATGCGCGCAGCCGATCTCGACATCCGGAAGCTGCTCGACGTCGACGCGCGCGGCGGCGTCGTCCGCTTCGCCGGGGAGCGCGCGGTCATCCTCGACGCCGGGGCGCTCGGGACGCTGCGCGGGGAGCTCGTCCGGCTCGCGGGGTACGCGGGGGCGCGCGCCGTGCTCACGCGCTTCGGCGTCGAGCACGGCGCCCGGATGGCGGAGGCGATGGTGTCCCGGCTCCCCTGGGACAGCGACGCCGAGCTGCACGGCGCAGGGGCGCTGCTCCACACGCTGCAGGGCTTCATCCGGCTCGCGCCCGGGGACACGACGCCCCTCGCCTCGCGCGGCGCCACGCTGCTCTCGTCGTACGAGGCCGAGCAGCACCTCCTGCACCTCGGCCGCGCGGACGAGCCGGTCTGCTGGATGCTCGCCGGCATCGCGAGCGGCTACATGACCCGGGCGACGGGCGAGGCGGTCTACGTCATCGAGGATCGGTGCATCGGCCGGGGCGACGACGTCTGCCACTTCCAGGGCCGGACGCGCGCCGCGTGGGGCGCCGCGCTCGAGGAGCACCTGCCGTTCTTCCGCGAGAGCGTGCTCGACCTATCGCTCCGCCGGCCCGCGCAGCCCGCGCCGCCCCGGAGGGCGACAGGGCGCGGCCTCGACGCGAAGGCGAGCGCCCTGCCCCTCGCCGCGCCGCGGGGCGAGCCGTCGACCCCGCTCGTCGCGGAGAGCCCGGCGATGCAGCGGGCCCTCGACCGCGCGCGGCGGGTCGCGCCGGTGGACTCGACGATCCTGCTCACGGGCGAGAGCGGCGCCGGGAAAGAGCGGGTGGCGCGGCTCATCCACGGCGCGTCGGCGCGCGCCGCGGGCCCGTTCGTCGCGGTCAACTGCGCGGCGATCACCGAGACGCTGCTGGAGAGCGAGCTCTTCGGGCACGCGCGCGGCTCGTTCACCGGCGCGACCCACGACCGCGCCGGGCTGTTCGAGGCGGCGCGCGGGGGCACGCTGCTGCTCGACGAGGTCGGCGAGGCCCCGCCCGGGGTGCAGGCGAAGCTCCTCCGCGCGCTCCAGGAGCGGCAGGTGCGCCGCGTCGGCGAGAACACGAGCCGCCACGTCGACGCCCGGATCCTCGCGGCAACGAACCGCGATCTCGCGGCCGACGCGGCGGCGGGCCGCTTCCGGCGGGACCTCTACTACCGGCTGCGGGTCATCGAGATACGCCTTCCGCCGCTCCGCGAGCGCCGGGAGGACGTCCTGCCGCTCGCGCGGGCGCTGCTCGCGGCGGCGTCGCGACGGCTCGATCGGCCTGTCGCGGGCTTCACGCCGGAGGCCGAAGGCGCGCTGGAGCGCCACGGGTGGCCCGGCAACGTGCGCGAGCTCGAGAACGCCGTGGAGCACGCGGTCGCCCTGGCGCGGGGAGGCGTCGCCGATCTGGAGGACCTTCCGGACGACGTCCGCGGCGCCGCGCCGACCGGCGGCGGGGGCGAGGAGCCGGCCGCGCGGACGCTGGAGGGCGTCGAGCGGCGAGCGATCCTCGCGGCGCTCGAGCGGCACGGCGGCAACCAGGCCCGCGCCGCCGCGGAGCTCGGGATCGGGGCGTCGACGCTCTACCGGAAGCTCAGGAGGTACGCCCGCGGCGCGGGGTAGAGAGATGCAATGTGTCGGCGACGGCCGGGCCCCGCCGGTGCCGGAACCCGGAAAACCATGGGACCCAGCTCTCCGTTCCTGAGAAGCTCCACGACCACGCACATCGGTGCTTGACTAGGGCGACGTCGGTTGGTACTCCTCCGCGCCCATCGACGGAAACGACCTCCTCGGAGGTCCCGGCGCGCTCGGCCTCATCGCTGTCCACGCCGCACGAGAGTGGTTTCCTGAGCATTGGGCTCGCCGTTTGCGGGAGTAACTCAGTGGTAGAGTGCAACCTTGCCAAGGTTGACGTCGCGGGTTCAAATCCCGTCTCCCGCTCCACGACATAGACGCTGCAACACCGGCCGCCGCAGAGCACCGCTCCGCAGCCCCGTGACGCGTCAATCGACGCCCTCGCCCAGCGCGAGGAGGGCGAAGCTCGCCAGCCAGTGCTCGCCCATGTAGTCGCCGGCGACGTGCGGCAGGCTGGCGTCGAGGTGCCGCTCCGCCGCGTCGAGGGCGCGGGCGCGGACCGCGTCCCCTTCGGGCAGCGCCGCGGCGAGCGAGCGCCAGCACCAGGCGCGGCTCAGGTTGAGCCCGTCGAGGTGGGCGATCTTGCCATCGCTGCGGTCGCTGACCGTCGCGGGCTCGAACAGGGTCGCGGGCTCGCCCCGCGCCGCCCGCGGCAGGAACCGCGCGAACCAGCCGCGGAACTCCGGTCCGGGCAGGGCCCGGCGCATGCACTCGGCCTCCATGAGGGCGGGCGAGAGGAAATCGTCCTGCGAGGGCTCCCACGCCTGGCAGTCCGCGTCGCGGCCGTACCAGGCGCGGGCGGCCTCGGCGCAGCGCAGCGACAGCCGCTCGTCGCGCTTCACGGCGGCGTACTCCTGCGCGAGCGCGAGCGCGAAGGCGCTGTTCGTGTGCGCGCCGGCGCGGACCGGGTAGGTGGCCCTGGGCAGGTACTCGAGGAGCCGCCCGGCGAACGCCTCGCCGAGCGGGGCCAGCGCGGCCGACCAGCGCCGCCCCTCCTCGGTCTCGTACCGCGAGAGCTCGGCCGCCAGCATCAGCAGCCACGCCCACCCATAAGGCCTCTCGAAGCCGCGGCTCGACGGCCGCTGCAGATAGGCGAGCTCGCCGGCGACCTTCTCGCCCGTGAGCTGCGCGTCGAGCAGCCCGCGGATCGACGCGGCGCCGGGCGCGCCAGGGAAGAGGCGGTGGATCCGCGCGAGGAGCCAGTGGCCGTGAACGCACGAGTGCCAGTCGAAGCTGCCGTAGAAGATGGGGTGAAGGTCGCGCGGGCCCTTCACGTCCTCGGGGCCGGCCATGACGTGATCGAGCTTGTTCGGATACTCCCGCGTCACGTGCCCGAGCGCGATGGCGGCGAGACGCGAGGCGATGTCCGGTGTCAGGGCGTGCGTCATGCGATGGCGACCTCAGCGCCGGAAGGCGAGCAGGTACATGAGGAGCGTGTTCCCGATCAGCAGGAGCAGCGCGGTGGGGAGCTGGACCTTGATCACGCCGTCGCGATCGGGTAGCCCGAGCAGGGCCGCTGGGACGATGTTGAAGTTCGCGGCCATGGGGGTCATCAGCGTCCCGCAGAAGCCGGACAGCATGCCGATGGCGCTCATGATCGCCGGGTCGCCGCCGAGCCGGCGCACGATCAGGGGGAGCCCCACGGCCGCCGTCATGACGGGAAACGCCGCGAAGGCGTTCCCCATGATCACCGTGAACATCGCCATGCCCACGGTATAGGCGGCCACCGCGGCGAGGCGGCCGCCGCTCGGGAGCGCGCTCCCGGCCAGCTCGCCGACCACGTCCCCCACGCCCGCGACCGCGAACACGACCCCGAGCGCGGCCAGCAGCTGGGGCAAGATCGCCGCCCAGCCCACGATGTCGAGCAGGCGCCGGCCTTCCTGCAGAGGCGCGAGCAGCGGCGGGCGCAGCCACGCCACGGAGACGGCGAGCGCCAGCACCACGCCGAGGGCGAGCGAGATCAGCGTCGCCTGCTTCGGGTCGAGCAAGTGCGCGCCGTGGATCTCGACCCGCTTGAGGACCAGCGCGCCCAGGAGGGCGGTCGCCGGGATGATCAGCGCCGGGACGAAGAGGAGGTCGCCGCGCCGCTCGGCGCTGGCGCGCCGCTCCTCGGGTGTCGAGGTGGCGGGGCGCCCCTGGCCCAGGCCCCTGACGCCCGCGAGGAGCACGAGCGAGATCACGAGCACCCCGTTGCCGAGATCCCCGAGGCGCGAGCCGAAGAGGAAGCTCATCGCCAGGAGACCCCAGAACAGGGTGTTCTTCCATCGCCTCGAGTTCTCGCGGTCGACCGCGCTCAGGACGGCCGACGCCGCGAAGAACAGCCCTGCCACGAGGTAGACGACATCGAGCGTGATCATTCGGCCGCCTTCCCCGCGTCCGCGCGGGCGAGCTCGCGGTGGAGCCGCCGGTCGAGCAGGAGGAGCCGAGTCCCGTGGATCAGGAGCGCCAGCACCGCCGTGGGGATGGCCCAGACCGACAGCTGGAGCGGCTCCACGAAGATGCCATTTTGCTCGAGGAACGCCTTGATCAGCAGGATCGACGCGATGGCGAGGAAGATGTCCTCTCCGAAGAACAGCGCCACGTTGTCGGCCGCCGCCGCCGAGGCGCGGATCAGCCAGCGGGTCCTGTCCGGAAGCGGTCCGTACCGGTTCTCCGCCACCGCCTCGGCCATGGGCGCGATCAGCGGGCGGACCATCTGCGCGTGGCCGCCGAGCGAGGTCAGGCCGAGCGCAGCGCTGAGCTGCCGCACCGCGAAGTACACGAGCAGGATGCGCCCGGTCGTGGCGGTCTCCACCCGCGAGATCAGCGCGCGCGCCCGCTCCTGGAGGCCCGATCGCTCGAGGAGGCCGATGACCGGCAGGACGAGCCAGACCAGGCTCACATAACGGTTGTCGTTGAACGCCTTGCCCAGGACGGAGATCCCCTCGATGAGGCCCATCCCCGCCGAGAGGCAGGTCACGAGGGCGGCCGCCGCGACGACCAGGAGCGGATGGATCCGGGCCACGAAGCCGACGACCACGACCACGACCCCGAGGAACGTGAGCATGCTGCTTACCCTCGTGTCCTCGGGCGACGCCGCAAGCCGGCGACGGCACAGTCCACGGCCGCTCGTGCGCGACCGAGGCCCCCGGCCAATTTCAGCTTTTCAATCCATCCGGGCCGCTCGCGGCGGCGTCCTCTCGCTCACCCCTCCGCGCGCCCTGCCCTCATCACAGCCCCAGGCGCCGCAGCGGGAGCTCCCGGGCGCGCGTCTTCGTCAAGGCGAACACCGCGTTCGCGATCGCGGGCGCCACCGGCGGCACCCCGGGCTCCCCGACACCCCCGGGCGGGGCGTCGCTCTTCACGATCTCCACGTGGATCCGCGCCGGCACCTCCGGGCTCCGCACCACCGGGTAGTCGCGGAAGTTCGTCTGCTCGACCGCGCCGCCCTTCATCGTGATGGCGCCGTGGAGCGCGATGCTCATCCCGAAGACCACCGCGCCTTCCATCTGCGCGCGCACGCGGTCCAGGTTGATGACCGTGCCGGGGTCCGCGACGAGCCACACCTCGTCGACCTTCACCTTGCCGAGCGCGTCCTTCGAGACCGCGGCGACGACCGCCACGTACGTGAGGAAGCTCCGGTGCGCGGCGAGGCCCAGCGCGCGGCCCGCCTTGCGCGCGGCGTCCCACCCCGAGATCTCCGTCACCCGCTCGATGACGTGCCGGAGGCGGCCCACGTCAACCGGGTGCTGCTCGATCGAGGCCCCGTAGTTCGGGACCTTGTCGACCCCCAGCTCGGCGGGCGTCGCCTTCCGGGCAGGGCCGAGCACCTCGAGCAGCACCTCGCGCGGATCCGCCTGCCGCGCGTGCGCGATCTCGTCGATGAAGCTCTGCACCGCGAAGGCGTGGAAGATGTTGCAGACCGACCGGAGCCACCCGATCCGGACGTGCGCCGGCGCGTCGCACGCCTCGGCGCGGACGTTCGGGGCCGCGAGCGCGAGATCGAGCACGCCGAGGCCGAGCTCGTTCTCGCTCGGGGTCTTCACCTTCGCGTCGAACGTCGACGGGATCGGCGGAAACGCCGTCCGGTGCAGCCACGCCGTCACCTTGCCGCTCGCGTCGAGCCCCGCCGTGAGGTGCTGCGCGCTGACGCTGTGGAAGTAGCCGCTCTGCACGTCGTCCTCGCGGGTCCACTGCACGCGCACCGGCGCGCCCAGCTCGCGCGCGAGCAGCGCCGCCTCGGCGACGTAGTCCGGCTTGGACTTCCGGCCGAAGCCGCCGCCGAGGAACGTCACGTGCACGGTGACCTTGGCCTCGTCGACGCCGAGCGCCCGCGCCACCTCGGTCCGCGCCGCCTGCGGGTTCTGCGTCGGCGCCCAGACCACGCAGCCGCCCGCGTCGACCTTCGCCACCGCCGAGGGCGGCTCCATGGCCACATGCGCGAGGTGAGGCACGTAGTACTCGGCCTCGACCGTGCGCGCCGCCGCCTTGAGCGCCCCGTCGACATCGCCGACCTTCCGCACGACCTTGCCCGGCGCGCGCACCGCGCGCGAGAGCGCCTCGCGGTAGCTCGCCGAGTCGTACGACGCGTTCTCGCCGTGATCCCATGTGATCTGCAGCGCCGCGCGGCCGCGCATCGCGGCCCACGTCGTGTCCGCCACGACCGCCACGCCCCCGAGCGGCTGGAACCCCACCCCGACGCCCTTCGGCGCCGGCAGCTCCACGAGCTTCTTCACGCCCGGGACCGCCAGCGCGCGGGCCCCGTCGTACCGCACGACCTTGCCCCCCACGACCGGCGGGTGCGCGATGACCGCGGTGAGCATGCCCGGCAGGCGCACGTCCGCGCCGAACTGGGCCGCGCCCGTGACGATGGCCGGGCCCTCGAGCAGCGGGAGCAGGCCGCCGACGCGCTTGAGCTCCGAGGCGGGGCGGAGCGCGACCGCCTCCGCGTCGGGCACCGGGAGCTTCGCCGCGTCGGCCACGAGCTCGCGGAAGTCCAGCGAGCGCTTCGACTTCGCGTGGTGGACAGCGTGCTGCTGGGCGACGCACTCCGCGGCGGGGACGCGCCACTTCCTGGCCGCGGCCGCGACGAGCATCGCGCGCGCGGTCGCGCCCACGCGCCGCATCGGCTCGTAGCTGCCGCGCACGCTGCGCGAGCCGTCGGTGTTCTGATCGCCGTAGGCCTTGTCGCCGTCGGCTTGCACGATCTTCACCCGCGCCATGTCCGCGCCGAGCTCGTCGGCGACGAGGACCGGCAGCGAGCTGCGGATCCCCTGCCCCATCTCCGACCGGTGGCAGACGATCGACACCGTCCCGTCGGGCGCGATGTGGAGGAACACCCCGGTCCGGAGCCCCGGCTGCGCCTGCGCGCCGCTGGGCGTAGGCGGCACAGCCGGCGCGGGCGGCGCGGCCTCGGCGACCCCGAGCGCGAGCCCGCCCACCGCGAGCCCGAGCCCCGCGAGGAAGGAGCGGCGGAGGAGGACGACCCGTTGCTGTTCCATCTTCACTCCGTGGGAAGGCCGGCGGCCTTGCGGACCGCCGCGCGGATGCGCGTGTACGTGCCGCACCGGCAGATGTTGCCGGCGAGCGACCTGTCGATGTCGTCGTTCGAGGGCCGCGGGGTCTTCCGCAGGAGCGCGGCCGCGCTCATGATCTGCCCCGCCTGGCAGAAGCCGCACTGCGGGACGCCGAGCTCCACCCACGCGCGCTGGAGCGGGTGATCGCCGGTGGGGCTGAGCCCCTCGATCGTCGTCACCGAGCCGCCCGCCGCGCGCTTCACCGGCGTCACGCAGGCGCGCACCGTCTCGCCGTCGAGGTGCACCACGCACGCCCCGCAGAGCGCCTGGCCGCAGCCGTACTTCGTCCCCGTGAGGCCGAGCACGTCGCGCAGCACCCAGAGGAGCGGCATGTCCGGATCCACCTCGAGCTTCTGCTCCGCGCCGTTCACCTTCAGGATGATCATGGTCGGGACTCCTCGGGCGGGCACGCCGCGCCCGCCTTCACCCACGCGTCGACGAGCGCGCCGAAGGCCGCCTGCGAGCCGGGCGCCTTCGTGCGGCCATGGCCGGGCGCCCACCCCCACGCCACGAGCTCGTCGCGGTTGGAGTGCTCGACGATCTGCGCGAGCGTCTTCTTGCCGTTGCGCGCCGGATCCTTGATCTGCGCGCAGATCGCCGCCGGCGACCGCCCGAGCCACGCCATCTCCGCCGGCGCGAGGTGCCAGCCCGGCGCCCCGGGGACGCGGGCGAGCTCGAGGTTCTGCGCCTGATGGCACGACGTGCACTCCATCGCCGCCACCCCGCGATCGTTCGGACCGCGCTCGGCCAGCGGGCTGTGGCGCTCGCCGGCGTCGCCCTGGCGCGGGACGCCATCGTGAGGGTGGCAGTTCACGCAGCGCGGGTGGAGCAGCACCTTGCTCGCCTCGAGGAAGAGAGAGGCCGCGCGCGCGTCGTCGTCCCGGATCGCCGCGAACGCCTCCGGACTGCGGAGCTCGCCCGGAGCGACGGGCGGAAGAACGACCGGACTGGGCGCCTCCGCGGGACGCGAGTCGCACGCCGCGGCGAGGAGGCCGACGCCAGCCAGCAGGGAACAGAGGAGGAGAGGCTGCATCGCCCGGCCTACCCTGGTGACTCGCCGCGCGGACGACAAGCCCCGATTCGACCTGCGCCTTCGTCGCGTCCCCCGTCGCGTCCACCGACAGCGCAGTTCGTGTTACGTCGCGGTTTCCGGCGACAGGGCGCCGCGGGGAGCGCGCGAGGACGGCGGCCGTGAACCGTCCGTGAGCCGGTGTCGACAGCGCGCAGCGCAGCCGCTAGCGCGCCTGTAGCGAACTGTCACGAGGGCGCTACGCAGCGCGGCTCCACGCCACGACTGGACACCCCGACGCCGGCGCATGTCCCCTCAACCCCTCTGCCAGAGCGATGGCTCGCGGCGTGCAAGCCAGCTCCGGCATGAGCAAGACGTTAGGAATAGGCGAGGCCACCCAGCCATCGCCCTGCCTGATCGCCCCAGCTGAGGCAGGCTGCCACACCGCGTCGAGCTCCGAGCGCGGGCCGCTGCCGGGGATGCACGTGGGCTCCCAGCTCCGGCTCATCCGCGCGCTCGGCCAGGGAGGGATGGGGAGCGTCTGGCTCGCCGAGCACGTCGCGCTCAGGACCCATGTCGCGGTGAAGTTCCTCCGCGACATGTACATGGACCACCCGCTGGCCGTCGTGCGCCTCCACCGGGAGGCCGAGGCCGCGGCCCGCATCCAGAGCCCGCACGTGGTGCGCGTGTTCGATGTGAGCTTCACCGACCAGGGGGTCCCCTACATCGTGATGGAGCACCTGGAAGGGCAGACGCTGCAAGATCTGGTCGAGCGCCGCCGGCGGCTCTCGCTCGAGGAGACCGTCTCCATCCTTCGCCAGCTCTGCGCCGCGCTGGCCAGGGCGCACGAGGCGGGCATCGTTCACCGCGACATCAAGCCCGAGAACATCTTCCTCGTGGAGGGCGAGGGGGAGCCCTTCGTGAAGGTGCTCGACTTCGGCATCGCCAAGAACACCGTCGAGGAGGCCGAGCGGCTCACCGTCACGGGCGCCATCCTGGGGACGCCGCACTTCATGTCGCCCGAGCAGATGGCGGGCGGCGCGCGGGTCGGACCGCACAGCGATCTCTGGGCCCTCGGCGTCGTCGCCTACTTCTGCTTGACCGGGCAGATCCCCTTCGGCGGCGCCACCGTCGCCGCGGTGGCCGTGGCGATCGACCGCGGGCCGCCCCCGCCGCCGTCCCGGCTCGCCCCGGGTGTGCCGCCCGCGATCGACGCCTGGGTCCTCTCGCTGCTCGAGCCCGACCCGGCGCGCCGCGCCCGGAGCGCGCGCGCCGTCCTCGATGCGCTGGACGCCGCCCTCGCTGCCCCGCGCGTCGCGCGGCCCGCCCAGACCGAGCTCATGCCCCCGCGCGAGGCCCTCGGCTCGGGCGAAGGCTACTCGTCCCTCGTGACCACGCTCATGCCGTTCGGCACGCTGGGCGCGAGCTCGCCCCGGCAGCGGGCGCGGGCGCGCACCTGGGCCCTGGCCGCGGGCGCCGTCATGGGCCTCAGCACCCTGGCGTGGGCGGGGGCATCCGGCGTCGCCCGGACCGCGCCGGCAGCGCAGGCCGCGTCGCTCGCGATGGTTGCCGGCGGAGCGCCTGGGCGCGCCGCCCCCGCCGCCGAGCCCGCGGCCCAGTGCGCGACGAGCGGGCCGCTGCCCGAGGCGCGGGCCGCGGCCACGGCGCCGCAGGTCGAGGCGCAAGCCGCGGCCACGGCGCAGGACGACGCCAGGCCGCACCAGGCCGAGGCGCGGGCTGCGGCCACGGCGCAGGCTGCGATCCGGGCGGCAGCCGACGCCAGGGTGCCGGCCGTGTCTGGCGCCCAGAACGCCCTGCCGGCGGCGCTCGCCGCGCCTGCCGCGACGCCAGGCAAGACGGTCGCGACGCGCACGCGCTGGCGCCGCGATCTCGGCTTCTGACAGAGAGGAGACCCATGCGCCCCCGGCCCAGCACGCTGCTGATGATCACCAGCCTGATCCTCGCGTCGCCGCCGGCGCTCGCCGGCGACGCGGCGGACACCGCCGGCGGCGCCGCGGACGAGAAGGCGCGGCGCGACGCCCGGGAGCTCGTGTACCTGGGCGACGAGCTCTTCATCCTGAGGAGGTACGCGGAGGCGCTCCGCGCCTACGAGCGCGCCGAGCAGCTCGTCCGCGTGCCCTCGACCTCCATCGAGGTGGCGAAGGCGCTCGCCGCGATCGGCCGGCTCAGCGAGGCGCGCGAGCTCGCGTCCACGATCGCCTCGTCGCGCGCGCTCCCCGGGGAGCCCTGGCCGTTCATGCAGGCGCGGCGCCGCGCCGACGCCCTGCGCGACGAGCTCGACGACCGCATCCCCCGGCTGAAGGTGCGGCTCGTGCCGAGCCCCGCCGGGGCCAAGCTCCGGATCGACGGCCAGGAGGTGAAGGCCTCCTCGGAGGGGACCCTGATCGATCCCGGCAACCACTGGGTCGAGGTCGAGGCCGACGGCTACGTCGGCGCCCGGCAGCGGGTCTACGTCCCGGAGCGGGAGATCACGGCGATCGACGTCGCGCTCACCCCGGAGCCCCGCCCGGACGGCGTCTCGCCGTGGGCCATCGGCGGGTTCGTGGCCTCGGGCGCCGGGCTGGCGGTGGGGCTCGGCGTGGGCGCGGCCTACCTGAGCGCGAGGAACGACCTCGCCGAGGCGTGCCGGCAGGGCGCCTCGGGCTGCTCCGCAGATGCGCGAGGCGACGCCAACGCCCTGGGTTGGATCTCGAACGTGGGGTTCGGCCTCGCCATCGCGGGCGCGGCCGTCGGCGGCATCACCCTCGGCCTGGAGCGCTCGAAGACCCCGGCCTCGAGCGTCACCTGGGCGGTCGGTCCGGGCTACATCAGCATGCGAGGGACGCTGTGAGGGCGCGCCGCGCTGCCGCCTGCGCGTTCGCCGCGTGGGTCGCCGGATGTCAGGTCGTCGCCCCGCTGCCCGACGGCGAGGACGGCGCCACCTCGGCCGGGGGCGACGGCATCGACAGCGGCGCCGCCGCGGGCGACGCCGGCGATGGGAGCCCGGAGAGCTGGGTTCCGCCCGCGCAGGAGGCCGGCCCGTGCGAGATCGCCGCGTGCTCGGCGCACTGCGCCCGGTCGATGGATCTCTGCGAGCTCACGCCGCAGTACCCGTCGGTCGAGGCGTGCTGCACCGTCTGCGAGGCGATGCCCTCGCCCGACGGTTATGCCGGGTGCCGCGCGCCGGAGACCGGCGATCCCGCCGGTTGTACCGCGGCCGGGCCGCTCGGCCCGGAGGGCGGCGCCGGGTGCGTCGGGCGGTGCGAGGCGGTGTGCGTGCTCTACGCGGCCGTATGCCCGATCGAGCTCGCGGACATCGCGGCCTGCGAGGCCCTCTGCGCGGTCTTGCCGGCGCCGGAGGTGTTCAACGCGTGCGGCTCGCTCACGGTCGAGGGGTCGCTCGGGTGCGGCACGCAGCAGATCTACGCCGCGCTCGGCGCGGTCGACAAGAAGGCGCGCGACAAGGTGTGCCGCGACATCCTGGAAGGCCGCTGCCCTCCCCCGGCGTGCGCGGACGGCGACTAGCTCGATCCCGCCTCGCGAACGGCACCGCAAGCGGGGGAGGACCACCTCGGGGGGCGGCCTGTGGTCCTGTCAGGGTGCCAATGGGGGCGACGGGGGTCCCGGCGGCTACGGCGGCCCCGGGCGTGGCGGCGACTCGATCGGCATCGCCTACCTCGACGAGGACCAGCTCACGCTGGAGGGCGTCTCCTATGAGCTCGGACTGCCGGGCAAGGGCGGCGTGAGCTGGGATATCTGGTCCAGCGACGAGGTTACGGGGGAGGAGGGCATCGCCGCCAAGACGTTCCGGTTTCCTGACTAGTCGGGATCTTCTCGGAAGGACGACGCGGTCCGCAAACGATCCGCGGAGGCAGACGAGCCCAGGGCGACGCCCGTAAGGTCCGGTTAGAGGCGTCATAAGATCCGCGCTGGACGTACCCGCCCAGTGGACGGATGGCGACGGTGCCGAGCTTGCCGACGCTCGACGCAACCCGCCGAGCCCATCCCCCGGGCGCATAACCGCAGGACAGGATTGCAGATCACCGGTTGGCGCCGACTTTCCGGTAGGGGATCGATGCGCGCATCCGAAACGGGGGGGAATGTATGGAACATGAGTCGGTGATGAAGGTGAGCGCGCTCGTATTGTGCGGCGGGCTCGCAGCGATGCTCGTGTCGGCATGCGACTTGTCCTACACTTGCGACACAGTGGAGTCGGGAAGCGCGGGTGCTGGATACCCAACCGAATCCGCAGGGGCAGGAGATTTTCCAAGTAACGGCGATGAAGACGAAGGCGGAAACGAAGACGTGGGCAGCGACTCGTCCGCGTTAATGGCAGGTTGCACGCCAGTTCACCAATGTACCGAGATGCACGAAAAGTGCAGGGACATGGGGAGGCAGTGCACGCGTCCGATCGGCCATCGGAGCCTTTGTGATTACTGTCGCGAGGATTGTCAGGATAAGCGCCCGTACAAGCACAGTGAATGCTACAGCTGTGGATTCGAATGAACACGACGGACCTGCCTGCCCTTCTCGATGCGACGCATGTTGCCTTTGACCCGCCAACAGCAGACCGCCTGGTGCAACTCGACGCGGCCAACGTCGTGCGTTCGTCAGATTGCCTTGTTGTCGGGCCGAGCCGCCTCGATGCCCTGGAACATGTGCGGACGCGTGAGGCCTGGTGCTCTTTGTCTGAGAAGCGTTCGGGTGCAGACGAATCGGGCCAAAAGTGGGATCAGCTCTATTCGCAGGATGTTCGCTGGGAGCTGCCCGTTGTCTTGTGGGTATCAGTGAGCCTCCATGAACGAGTGAACCTATGGAGGGTCTGTAGCTGGCTGCGGCACATCGGGATCGCGTGCAGTGACGTCCTCATCATCGAGCTCGAGCGTGTCTACGGCACAATGAATAGGTTCCGCGAGCCACCGAGCATGCCGCGGCTCAACTGCTCCGCGTCGGTCGCCGACCATCTCGACAACGTTCTTCTGGATCGTCTCGCCAAGTCGTGCCCTTGGCCAGTGGAACGCTACGATCGTGCCGTTCGCCTCTGGGAAAGCTACGCCGATGAGGATCCTTTGCCCTTCGTCGAAAGCAGTATGGCTGGTGTCGAAGGGTTTCCGGAACTTACCCCCTTGTGGGGACTTCTGTCATCTTTCTTTCCTAGGAAGACCACGGAAGGTACCCTGCGCCTCAGCCAACTCGATGAACTCATCCTGACCATCCTCTCGGTAGGTGAGTACCAAACTGACGTGTCCGTGTTCTGCCACAAGTCGCAGTCTGGATTGGAACTGCGGGAGCTCCTCTCCTGTACAGGCGACCTGTTCCTAGAAGATCGTCTGGCCCAATGGGCGAGGCACGCTTCGAACGAGTTCGTAGAGCGCGCATCCGACGTGAGGCCTGACGTTGCGATGAAGTCGTGGGTGTACCGCCTCACCGAACGTGGTACGCGACTCCGAGACAAGGGGCTCGATCAGCTTGCGGACGCGCCGCGCCTTCCCGTAGCGGGGACCGAGGCGTACTCACCTGTGGCCCCCTGGGTGCTGCTCGAAGACGGACGGCTCGCTCGCCTGTGAGGGCTAGCCTAAACCCGCGCTCGGAAGCCAGCTGGCCCACTTGGATTCAGCCCTGTAGACCGAAGTGATAGAGGGACTCGCCATGCCCCCTGAGCCAGAAGACCAGGACCCGCGCCCGCCGCCTACCGAGGCGGAGCTGGCAGCGATCCCGGATACGGCCACCTTCGCCGCAGCCCTCGTGTGGTGCGGCTATCTCGCGTCGCCCAAGATGGTCGCGAAGATCCCCCCCGCGGAGCTGCGCCGCCCTGCGCTCGGCCACACCGACAGCTTGCTCGCCACCTTCCGGCCAGTCCGCCAGAATGAGCCGGAGACGCGGGCATGGTGGCTAGCGCTGCTCGAGCGCCTCGAGAGCTTCCGGGCGCTCTGCGAAGCATGGGACGGCACCACAGCGCCGCCTATGCCGTTGCAGGAGGCCGCGCGGGCGGTCCTCATGCACCTGAATCACAAGTCGAGTTCGGAGGAGTACGAGGCGCTCGATAAGGAGGTAAGCCCGTTCTATCTCCAGCCTCCCAGCCCGCGGGGCGCGTAGGCTCGGCGGTCCGCCAAGTATCGGAACTTACAGACGGTCACGCAGCGTCTGCGAGCGTGGGGAGCTCGTTCGCCGAAGCGGTTGCCCTCGGTGCGGGTGAGCGGCACGGCGCGGCGCCTCGGAGCGGGGCGCCGCGCCTAGAACGAGAGCGAGGTGTTGCCCTGGCTCCCGTGACGGAGCCATCGTTGCTTCTCCTCGAGTGCCTGGCCTGCAAGGGCAGGATGAAGCTCTTCGCCATGATCACCGAGCCGAGCAACATCGCCCGCCTCCTCACCGCGCTCGGCGAGCCGACCGGCGTTCCAAGCCGCTCACCCAGCGCCGACGCGGCGGCCGCCGTACTGGGGGTTCGAAGCGCCGGAGCGTGTCGTAGCTCGCGCTGACGCCGTGGTCGCGCTTGAGCAGCAGGTGGATCTTCGTCAGCTTCAGCGGCCGAGTCTCGGCGAGCCAGGCCTCGATACGTGCGCGATGCGCGCCGATCTCTTTCCACTCCTCGCTCGCGTCGGGCACCGGGCGCGCCTGCACGCGCTGGGCGATCGCGTGGATCTCTTCGTCCGTCGGTTCGCGGTCGCGCGGCAGTGGCAACGTCGCTTCGGAAGCTGGCCCCATGACCTTGCAAAAAACTGGGTCACGCCCCCCGCGCGGGTGGCCCCATCCTCCTGCGTTTGGGGTGGCCCCATGACCCTGCAAGAAACGCCGTCAGGTGGCTCCATGAGGCTGCAAACTGGCAGGGATGAGTGGTTTGGTCAGCGTCGCCCCGCTCGCGGCGCTCAACCGAGCGACTGCAAGATCGAGCTGAATCCGTGCTGGCCGTGGCGGCTGCCCTGCGGGGACAGCCACGCTTCGTATGTGTCGCCGCTCGGCGAACGGAGCTGGATGAACTCGAGGCTCACGAGAGGGTTGAAGGGGTTGCCGGGGCGGGGGCCGATGTCTTGGCCGGGATACGCCGCGTCTTGGTTGAAGGCGCGGGTGCCCTGATCGAGGGCGGCGAGGTGCTTGTAGTTGCCGCGTTTGCCGAAGTCGCTGTACTCGCGAGAGACGAGGACGCGGCCGCGGTTGGTGAGGCCGACGTGAACGTTGGGAACGTAGGTGGAGACGCCGATCATGGCGGCAGATGCGGCGTTGAGGACTCCGCCGGCGATGCGGCGGGCCGTGCCAGCGGGCGCCTGGTACTCGACTCCGCTCCAGTTACCGATGATGCGCTCGCCGGGCTGGAGCTCGTAATACTGGGCGTAGAAGTCGCTGAATTTTTGCTCGATCTCCTCCGGTGTCATGTTGGCGGCCTCGGCCATGGCTTTCTTACGGACGTGCATCGAGTACGCGAAAGCGGCCGCCATGAACACGAGCGGGATCAAGTAATACATTTGCATGACCATCTCCTCCTAGAGAACCCACGCTCCACTCTGGAGCCACCGAAGGCGATGGTTACGCGGCGGCGCACGCCAGGTCAAGGGGGCGCACTTCGAGTGATCAACCAGCGATCGGACAACCGTCGATACGCAAACGCCCCGTCAACGGCCGTGGCGCCCTCCTGGGCAGCCCCGGCGTCCCTCCTGCGCAGCTACTTCGGTGTCCGTTGTGACAGTCGCACGGGTCCTGCGCCGCTGGCGGCGTCCTCCTGCGCACCCTCGCGCGTGTCCTGCGCAACAATACTTTGATTCCTGTGCCGCCGCGACGTCTTCCTGCGCCCTTGTCGAGAGATGCCACGTTGCCTCCGCCGAAGGGCGTGATGACCATGCCCTCGGCGCCCGCCGCCGTCACTGCCTCTTCTATCTGTTAGCTCCATGGATCTCCGTTGATCACCCGGAATCTCTTTGGGCCCGTTTACGTTCCCCGTGACCGACCGACGTTCCAGGCCGCTCCCCTAACCGAGGGCCGCCGTACTGGGGTTCGGGGCGCAGGGCGCCGTAGGCGACCCGGAGCCCCGAGCGTTGAAGAGCACCGTCCTGCGCCGCAAGGCGCTCGGGCACGCCCCGTAGCCGCAAGAACATCCCGGGCCAGACCAACTCCCGGAGGGCGCGATCCGGCTTCTTTTACCTACGCGCGGACGGCTCAGCGCGCGCTGCGCGCTCGGCTCAGTAGGGGCGCTGGCCGACGAAGTTGCCGGGAGGATCGTAAGTGCACACCCAGAACTGCCAGGCGCTGCCCCCTTCGAACGGTGAGCCGTCCGCACAGCTGGCGATCCCGCAGCCGATCCGCAGGGAGTCGGCCCAGACCACCTGGGTGTAATGGCCGCACGTGGCGGCGCTGCAGGCGTTGCTCGCGAGGTCGTAGCTGACCGCCTCGCTGATCCACGAGCCGACGACATCCTCGGGGGCGGGTGAGGCGCCGCTCGACGTCGCGAAGAGGTTCTCTCCGTAGCCGTTCGCGCTGTGGCGGAACACACACTTATCGGCATGGGCCTGAGCCACCGCGGCGAGCTCGGACGACCACGAGAGCGGGGGCAGCGGCTGATCGGCGGGCGGGTCGACCGCGGCGCGCGCCGCGTTGTGGGCCGCCGTCATCCCGACCATCCGGGGCGGCTCGTCGGCGCCCTGGCCGCTCGCCGGGGCGTCGGCGTCGTCGGGCGAGCTGCCGCACCCGGCAGCGAGGGCAAGCATCAGGGAGAGCAGCGCGAACCCGTGGAGACGTGAGCCGAGCGTATTCACGGAACAATTGTCCTACAGCTCGGCCGCGCGCCGCAACAATTAATTCGATGATGGGCTATGTCAACTCACGACAGACCTTGTACCGATAAGCCCTACAGCCGTGTGGACGGCAACGTCCGGGCATGGCGCCGGACGTCGGGATAGCCGTTATCCAGCCGGATGGAAATCCAGCCATCCAGCCATCCAGCCATCATCGCAGATGGATTACCATCCTGCTGATAGGCTATACCCTAGGGGCCGGTCGAAAACGGCAACAATTCCGCGACGTGGCGCTTGTCAGCGGCGACGAACTGTGAGCTATGCTCGCGCTGCTTCGGAGCGCCTCGCCTCCCGCCGGGGTACCGGGGCGAGCGGGAGGTCGAAGCGCGCGTCCCAGGTCGGGAGCTCCTCGAGGCGCTCCGCCAGCCGGGCGTGCTCCCTGGGGAGCAGAGCGCGCGCCGAGATCACGCGACCGGTCAGCTCGTCCATCGGCACGCCGAAGGACCGCCGTCCCCGTAGGGGCGATCTCACGAGCGCTCAGCTGCCTGCGAGGAGCCCCGGGCATTTCACGTTGACGGCCGCGCACGCCGCGGGTTGCGGCGAGAAGTCATCGATGGACGACGCACAGGTGATCGCCTCGAAGGCGTCGCCCGTGGCGATCATGCAGGCCTTGAGCTCCGCGACCGTGGCGGTGCACCCCGCGAAGCCGGCCGTGTCGCACGAGCCGGTCGGCTCGGGCGCCTCCGGAGCGCTGATGCAATCCGCCCTGGCGGTCTCGCAGTCCGTGCCATCCACGACGCTGGCGAGCACCCCGGCGAGGTCGCACAGGTCCTCCTTCGAGAGATCGAGTGAGCCGGTGACGTCGTCGCACACCTGCTGGGCCTCTGCGGCCGTCAGCTCGCCGAGCTGCTCGCCGTCGAGAGCATCCCCGCCGCCGGTGTCGGTCCCGCCGCCGGTGTCGCTTCCGCCGCCGGTGTCGGTCCCGCCGCCAGTGTCGGTCCCGCCGCCGGTGTCGGTCCCGCCGCCGGTATCGGTCCCGCCGCCGGTGTCGCTTCCGCCGCCGGTGTCGGTCCCGCCGCCGGTGTCGGTCCCGCCGCCGGTATCGGTCCCGCCGCCGGTGTCGGTCCCGCCGCCGGTATCGGTCCCGCCGCCGGTATCGGTCCCGCCGCCGGTGTCGCTTCCGCCGCCGGTGTTGCTGCCGGCCTTGCCCCCATTGCTCCCCTCCCCATCGCCGCATGCCACGAGCGAGAGCGAGAGCGAGAGGCCGGCCATCAACAATCCAAGAAGCTTCATCCGTATCATCGGGCCTCCATCAACGAGAATGTTCACCTGCGTGTCCACGCGGCGCTCGAGGACGGCTCCGCCAAAGGATGCGAGCGGGGCTGCATCGTCGATCGGGCGGGCGCGCAATGCGTGAACCTACCACGAACAGGATTGAAGTCTCCTTCCCCACCCTCGGCAAATTGGTCGCGCTGGCCGGCCAGGGCCGGCGGGGACGGGTGCCTCGTCGAGGCGTTCGGTCTGGGACGACGCGGTGGCGTCTCCAGCGCTCCATGCCATTCGACCGGTGCGGATGCAGCCGGCCCTCGTACAGGACGGATACCAGAGGGCAAGCCTTGCACCTCGGGGCCAGCCCTCTTCGATGTACAGACTCGCCAGCATCTGGATGACAAGGAAAGGCTTTGATGAAAGCCCGCCCCGCCCGTCCGCCTGGCTCCTTCCTGTTACGCTATCCTCGTGGTTCCTGCGGTTGTCCCGATTGACGTATTCATCTCGTATCGTATGCAGCCGCGAACGAGAAGCAGAAGGACGTGCTCAGAAGACATCTGTCGGCCCTGAAGCGCGAAGGAAAAGTCCGCACCTGGCATACCGGGCGCATCGGGGTCGGCAGCGACCGGGACGCCGAGATCAAGGCCCGCCTCGGTGCGGCGCACCTCATCCTGCTCCTCGTCAGCCTCGATTACCTCGCCGGCCAGACCAACTCCCGGAGGGCGATGTGTGCACGCGGCACGCCGATGCGCCCCTTGGCGCGCTCTGCGCCGCGCGGGGCCCGCTCTTTCGACCCATGGACGAGGCGTCGCGACGCGCGCGGTCCCGCCACTTCGGTTCGCCGCGCCACACTTCTTCGCGCAGCGATCCGGCTTCTTTTACCTACGCGCCGTCCTCGCTCAAACCGGGGAGGGACGACTTTCACCTTCCCTCTTTCGTCTTCCACTCGGCATCACGAGGCCTTCGAGCGCCCGGCACGGCGCCGCGCGTGTGGGCACAGGTGCGTCCACATGGCGCCTCATCTGAGGGGCTTCCACGAACTACCATGGTTGATATAGATCATGGCTTGGACATGCCCCTCATCACGCGCCCTCGGCTTCGACCCATCATCGCGCTCGCGGCGCTCACGGCGCTCGCCTGCCAGGAGGTGCCGCGCGCTGCCCCAGGAGCTCGCGGGCTCACCGCGCCAGCTGGCACCGAGCCGGCGCCGGCCGCGCCGATCGCGGCGGAGACCGCCGAGCCGGCGCCGGAGCCCGCGCCGCTGCCCCCGGTCTCCCCAGGGCTCGAGCTGCAGGACGAGCCTTATGCAGAGGCGCGCGCGAAGTTCAAGACCAAGCTCATCTCCGCGGATCCGGCACCTCAGAGCTACCAGAACGTCCCGCCGCCCCCGGGCGCGCGCGAGATATCGTATCTCTCCGGCGGCCTCAAGCTCAAGGCATGGGTCAGTGAGCCCCCGGCCGACGGACGCCGCCTGCCCGCGGTCCTGTTCCTGCATGGTGGGTTCGCCTTCGCCCTCGATGACTGGGAGATGGCAGAGCCCTATCGCGACGCGGGCTTCGTCGTCCTCATGCCCATGCTCCGAGGAGAGAACGGCCTCCCCGGCGGGTTCTCGATGTTCTTCCACGAGGTCGACGACGTGCTCGCCGCCGCCGACGCCCTGGCCAAGCTGCCCTATGTGCAACCCGATCGCCTCCATGTCGCAGGCCATAGCGTGGGAGGGACACTCACCCTCCTCGCAGCGATGGGATCCGACCGGTTTCGCGCCGCCGCGTCGTTCTCCGGGTCGCCCAACCAGATCGACTGGTCCTCGGGTCAAACCAGGCTCATCCCTTTCAGCCCGTACGACATACGGGAGTTCCAGATCCGCTCGCCGGTTGCCTATGCGACGAGCTTTCGGTGCCCGGTGCGGCTGTACCACGGGCTGTCCGGCGGGGAGCGCTTCTTCGGCCCCGCGAGCCAGCGGCTCGCCCTCCTGGCGCAGCGCAGCGGGCTCGACGTCAAGGTGGTGCCGGTCGCAGGGGATCATTTCACCTCCGTCCCGGAGGCGATGAGGCAAAGCATCGAGTTCTTTCGCGAGCAGCAGTGACCGCCGCCGTGATCGGTCCGCGCCCTGCGCGCCTCGTGCGCGGGCAAGGCGGACGTTGACACCGCCCGGCGCGGGCGCGTGGATTCGACGGTGGACCCCTCGGCGCGGGAGGCTCGGAAGCTGCTGGCGACCTGCGCCGGGCGCGGGGCTGGTCGTCCTGGGCGGCGATGAGCGGAGGCCGCGCGCGAACTGCCGTCCGAGATGTGATGCCCTCCGCGCCGGCCTAGACCTCGACGAAACGGCGGACGCGGAGCTCTTCGTCATGGGTCATGGGCGTCCGTGCTGCCGACGCGTCCATCGCCGAGCAGGAGCGCTGGGAGCGGGATCGGCTCCGCTGACGCCGCGCATTGCCGTCAGCGGTCTACAATTTCCACATCCTGCGCCGTCGATCTGACGAGGGGCCCGTAGTAGCATCTCGGGGATGAGCCCCCGACGAGACAGCGCCGCGCCTGCTCGGCTGCCGGTCATCCCCGAGAACGACCCAGTGTGGCAGGCTGTTCTGCGCGCGCCGATCGATGACGAGCCGCTGACGGAGGAGGAGCGCGCGGCGATGGAGGCTGGGGCGGACGGCCAGGGGATCCCGCACGAGGTGGTCACGGCTGAGCTCCGGCGGCGGGCAGAAGCCGAAGGCGCTGGGGCGGAGTTCGACGAGCTGATGCGCGCGCGCCTGCGTCGATGAGCTGGGAGGTCGAGTGGATGCCGTCGGGCATCATCTCGCTTCAGCGGATCCACTGGCGTGACGGTGAACGCATCGACGCGGCCGTGCAGCGCTTCGCCACGACCGGCGAGGGCGACGTCCGCCGCGTCCCCGCTGACCATGCCGGTGTCATGAGATTGCGCGTCGGGCGGTATCGCGTCCTCACCACGCTCGACCCCTGGGACGGCGTGATGCGCGTCTGGTGGGTGCACAGCCTGTAGCGTCCGTGCACCGACGGGGTGGAGCGAGCGCCAGAACGGCAGTCGGTCGCTTCCGGATCCTGTGAGGCGAAGCACGCCTACTGCCGTGCCAGAGAGCTCCTCGACCCCATCGTAGCCAAGGACCGAGCCGCGCTGGACGTCCGCGAGGCGCTCACCCTGATGAAGGCGAAGGAGGCGCCTCTTCTCCGCGCTGAGCGGGCCGAGTTCGAGGAGCCGCGGGGCTCGGAGTGCGCGGGCTCGGTCGATCCAGAAATCGACCGAGCCCGTGTCGGGTCTTCCTCTCCGTTTACGGAAAAGGTTTGAGGCGCGTGGAGCGAGGGGCATCGGCGCCCCCACCGCCCGCGCGTCCGACCTCACCCTGCAACGAATGTTCTGGGAGGACCCCCATGCGACAATTCACCTTTCTGGCTCGCCTCTCTCCCCTGGCCCTCACCCTCCTGGCCGTCGCGGGCTGCGGGGGCCTTGCCCCAGAGACCCAGGCGGATCCTTTCACTGATCATGAGCCGGGCGCCGCGGAGCCCAGCGGCCCGGCCGCGAAGCCCGCCGCTGTCACGACGGGCCCTGTCGTCGCTCTCACGTCCATTCAACGCGAAAAGGCCCCTCTGCTCGCGGAGCTCATGGACGGCGCCCCTTCGAGGTTCCGGCCGGACCTCATCGCGGATCCGAGCCCGGCGAGCCGCGTGGCAGAGGCGTCCGCCGTGCTCATCGACGCCGAGGCCGCGAGCGCCGACGACATCCGCTCCTACGCGTCCCTGCTCCGGGCAGCGCGCCTCGCGGGGGTGCCTGTGATCCTCGAGAACGCGCGCGACGCCGAGAAGGTCGCGCTGGCGCTGGGCATCGGGATGTCCGCGCAAGTCGTCTACGCGGCGCCCAGCCCGGGCGGCCAGCGCTTCGACGTGCGCGTCTTTGGCGACGTCACCGGCGAGGAGACCGAGGAGCACAGCTCGGTGCGCTTGCCGGCCTCCGCGAAGGCGAGGTACGCCCGGATGACCACGGACGAGCGGGCCGAGCTCGGAAAGAAGCTCGAAAGGAGCGAGGCCGAGCTCGACGCGCTGTTCGACGCGGCGCCCGAGGCCGAGCCCATCACCATCGACGCAAAGCCCCGGATCGCCTCGAGGTCCGAGGTCGCGCAGACGGCGTTACCTGCCCGGGGCGAGCTCCTCGCCGAGATCAAGGGCCTGCTCGCGGACCACAAGGCCCACGCGCTCGCCCAGCTCGTGACCGAGCCTCTGCCCGAGGGCACCTACCGCTCGTACAACGTGACGCCCACCTCCATCAACTGGGAGTGCGGCGACGACGGCCAGCGCTCCGTCATCGACCGCAACTTCACGGTGACGCTCCTCGCCTCCAACGCGCCGGAGGGCAAATACGTCGTCTTCGCGGGCAATGGCACCCAGTACAACCCCGGCGGGCTCAAGTGGAACTCGGGGAACAACCGCGGCTACTTCCAGGAGACCCTCCAGCACTCGATTCGTCCCCTGCGGGAGGGGCTCTCGCCCTACGCCCACAGGCCCCACTCGGCCAACGAGTCCTCGACGTTCACCACGTCGAACGGGTTCTCGGTTGGCGCGGGCGTGGGCGTCGATGGGCCGTCCACGAGCTTCAGCTTCGATGTGAGCGAGCAGGCCTCTCAGTCCTTGAACGACTTCGACGTGATCGATTTCTCCTCGGGTTCGCTCTTCGGCTGGCAATACAAGCTGGCCTCGGTGAGCGGGCATTCTTACAAGAAATGGGAGGACCTCCACAACGACACGTGGGGCGGCCTCTACGGCCTGCCCAACCTCGCCAAGAGCACGCTCACGGACGAATACGAGGGTATCTACGCGGCGAGCCTCCAGGATCAGTCGCTTTACCCGGTGGAGAACGTCAACCTGCAGTCGGTGCGGCACACCTGGGTCTCCCACGATTACCTCCTCTGGGAGGAGATCAAGACCACCTCATGCGGGAAGGCGGCCGGCTCCATCGTCACCGTGGACCTGAGCTCGGTCAACGTGGCCAAGCTGGGCACCATCCCCTTCAAAGAGACGTTCGATCAAGGCGTCGCGCCGAGCGTCTGGACCGTGATCAACGAGGGCATCACCGACAGCTCGCCGAGCTGGAGCGGGGTAGGCGGAGCGGCGACCGAGACGGGCAGCGCGTTCGATTACCCCCAGACCGCGGCCGACGGAGCTGTCGACATGCGCGGGACCTACCTCGTCGCGCCCCACACGGCCTTCGGGCAGGGAGCGCTCTCGGCGAAGATCTACGCGGGCGACCCCGACGGCTTCGGCCTCATGTACGCCATCAACGACACCGGCTCGAGCTACTACCGGGTGATGTTCGACGCGAGCTTGAGCGTCGCGCGCCTGGTCCGGGTGGACAACGGCGTCTTCACCGAGCTCGCGGTCAACACGAGCTATGTGCCGCCGCAGAACGCATGGATGACGGTGCGGGTCGAGCGCGAGGGCACGACGCACCGGATCAAGGTCAATGATCAGGTGGTGCTGGCCGTGCCGAGCGAGGTGACGTACGCGTGGGGTTCGGTCGCCCTCTTCTCGTGGGCGATGAGCAACGTGCGCTTCGACGACGTGACGATCACGACCCTTTGACGCGATCCTGAGACGCCTGGGCGGCGCGGGGCGCGGACTCGCGCCGCCACAGCAGGATCGCGGTCGCCAGCGAACCCAGCATCGCCGCGGCGTAGATCCCGGACGCGCGCGCCGGCAGGACCACTACCCCACGCCTCCAACTCGCTCGTGTGCACGCCTTCGCGCCTCAGCAACACGCCGAGTTCGTTGTCGGAGAGCCGCTCGGCAGCCAGCACGATGCGGACCTTGTCGCCGGCCGATCGTACCGGTCCGGCGAGCTGCTTGAGGTCGTTGGGCGTTCCTCCCTGCGGCATGACTGCTTGAGAGAGAGCATGCCACTTTGACAAGGTCGGCTGCGGGATCTTGACCTCCCGAGCGAGCTCCGTTGCCGTCACCTGTTGGGACCGGTCATTCGCTGGTCGTTGGCAGGTAAGGTGGGATCTTTGACATTGCCGACAGGCTCAAGCCGCCGCACCATCCAGCGCAGGCCCCGATCGGCGCGGAATCCCAGTCCGAGGAGGTGGCCGTGACCGACATCACCCCGACAACCTCATCGAGAACCCGCCACATTGCCATGCTGGCTTTCCCCGACTGCCAGATCCTGGATGTGTGCGGTCCACTGGAAGTGTTCTCCTTCGTCAACTGCTGGCTCCACCTCACCTGCAATCCCGATTGGACGGCGTACCGATTCTCGGTGATCGCCGAGCGGGCGGGACCCATCAGGACCATGTCAGGGCTCCAGATCATTGCGGACCATGACCTTGCCGATGTGGGGGACGACATCGACACCTTGCTGGTGACGGGCGGCATCGGGGTCGACCGGGCCCGCAACAATCCGGTCCTGGTGGATTGGGTCCGGAGCATGGACCAGCGGGTGCGGCGGATCGGCTCGGTCTGCACCGGCGCCTTTCTGCTGGCCGAGGCCGGGCTGCTGAACGGCTGCCGCGCCACCACCCACTGGCACTGGTGCCAGCAACTGGCAGAGGAATACCCGGACATCCGGGTGGAACCTGATCGTCTCGCCATCCGTGACGGTTCCCGCTACAGCTCGGGTGGCGTCACGGCGGGCATGGACCTCGCCCTCTGCATGATCGAGGAGGATTTCGGGCCGGAGGCGACCGCCATGGTGGGGCGCTGGCTGCTGGTCTTCCCCAACCGACCCGGTGGGCAGTCCCAGTTCAACGTGGTCCTGCACAACAGCTCCGGCGCCCGGCGGGATTTCCGGGAGCTGCAGACCTGGATCGATGCCCATCCCGAGGCCAATCTGAGCGTCGACGCCCTGGCGCGGCGCATGCACATGAGCCCCCGCAATTTCGCTCGCCTGTTCGAGCGCGAAGTGAGGCTGACCCCCGCCAGGTTCGTCGAGCAGAGCCGCCTGGAGAAGGCCAGGGCATGGCTTGAAAATAGTCTGTCGCCGGTGGAGATGATCGCGGAAAAGTGTGGATTTGGTGGCGCAGAAGCGATGCGTCGCTGTTTTCAGAGGAACTTCAAGGTGAGCCCCCTGGTCTACCGGTCGCGTTTCAGAAGGGCGGGTGTTCTGTAATCCGATCATCCGGTCATGCGGTAACGGTTAGACTCCCGTCATTCCGACGGTACTTTCCATGGCAATAAATCCTGTTGAAGCCCATCAACCGTCCGGAGCAACCATGCGACTACTATTGCTATCCAGCAGCTTCAACAGCCTGACCCAGCAGGCGTACGTGCTCTTCAAGGATCGCCATCAGGTGGGTGTTGCCGCGGCGACGACCGCGGGAGCGATGCGCGAAGTGGTCGCGCAGTTCAGGCCCGATCTGATTCTCTGCCCCATGCTGGCCCATGTCATTCCGCGTGACATCTGGAGCCGAACGCCCTGCCTGATCGTCCACCCGGGCATCGTCGGCGACCGTGGTCCCAGTTCCCTGGACTGGGCCATTTACAACGGGGAAACCGCGTGGGGCGTGACCGTCGTGGAGGCGGTCGAGCACATGGATTCCGGCCCCATCTGGGCCACCTACCGCTGCGCCATGCGCGAGGGCAGCAAGAGCAGCCTGTATCGGGACGAGATCACCCGCTGCGCGGTGAAGGCCATGGAGGTGGCGGTGCAGCGCTTCGAGAGCCGGATGTTCGTGCCGGCGCCCCTGGACTACTCGCGGGCCGAGCCCCTGGGCCATTTCCGGCCTGTGCTGAAGCAGGCCCAGCGCCGCGTCGACTGGGAGTCGGACCGGGTGGCGGACATCCTCCGCAAGGTGCGGACCGGGGACGGCGCACCGGGGGTGCTGGACGAGATCGCCGGCCAAGAGGTCTATCTCTTCGGTGCCCACGAGGAGAGCGCACTGGTGGGCAAGCCGGGGGACATCATCGCCCAGCGCCATGGCGCCATCTGTCGGGCAGCGGTGGACGGGGCCGTGTGGATTTCCCACCTGAGGCCGAAGAACGGTCCGGAGGAGCGGCGGTTCAAGCTGCCTGCGGCCATGGTGCTGGGTCCCGATGTGATGCAGGAGGTGCCGGAGCTGCCGCTCTTCATCGACGCCCTCACCCGGGGCAAGACCTTCCGCGACATCTGGTACGAGGAGAAGAACAGCGTCGGCTACGTGAATTTCCGTTTCTACAACGGCGCCATGGGCACCGACCACTGCCGGCGCCTGGAGCAGGCTGTATTGTTCGCCCGCCGCCGCCCCACCCGGGTCATCGTCCTGCAGGGCGGGCGGGATTTCTGGTCCAACGGCATCCACCTCAACCTGATCGAGGCCGCCGCCGACCCGGCCCAGGAGTCCTGGAACAACATCAATGCCATGGATGACCTCTGCAAGACCATCCTGACCGCATCCGACCAGATCGTGATCGCCGCCATGTACGGCAGCGCCGGGGCCGGCGGGGTGATGATGGCCCTGGCCGCCGACCGGGTGCTCGCCCGTGACGGCATCGTCCTCAACCCGCATTACAAAGGCATGGGGGGGCTCTACGGTTCCGAATACTGGACCTATTCCCTGCCGAAGCGGGTGGGTTTGGCCAAGGCCGTGGAGCTCACCGAGCGCTGCCTGCCGCTCGGCATCCGCGAGGCCAGGGCGATCGGCCTGGTGGATGACATCATCGTGCAGGACGACCTGGGCGGCAGCCATTTCTCCCAGTTCCGCGAGCAGATCGGCCGCATCGCCGAGCAGCTGGCCAGCAGCGGCCATCATCACGCCTGGCTGGAGGGCAAGCGGGCCGAACGGGCCGCCGACGAGCAGCGGAAACCGCTGGCGGCTTACCGGGAAGAGGAACTGGCGGAGATGCGCCGGAATATCTGGGGCGAGGCCCCGGCCTACCACCTGGCCCGCAGCGCTTTCGTCCGGAAAGTGCCCAAGGTCGGCCTGCTGAAATGCGTGACGAACCTGGATGCGGCCAGAGGCAACGCCCATTGCGCCGATGCGCCCGGGCTGGGCCGTAACCGCCGTTCCTTCGCGTCCATCGGCTGGGAAGCCGTTGCCCTCGCCGCGACACCGTGATGGGGTGCGACCACGGCGATCGGGACTGCAGCACTGCGGACGAACGCAAGAGGCCGCGCGTCGATCCGCGCGCGGCGTCGCTCCCGCGATCGGAGTACTGTTGTACTGATGCGCCACCCGCCGGCCGATCCCCTTCGCTTGCGCCTGCTCCTCTCCATCGGCGTGGTCCTCCTGGCCGGGCCTGGGTGCAGCCGCGAGCCGGCGCCGGCGCCCCCAGCGGGGTCGGCGGCCGCGCGTCCGTCGTCGGAGACGCCGTCAGCGGGGCCGGTCGCGCCTCCGCCGCCGGCGGGAGCGCCGGGGAGCACCACCCGGGGCGAGATCGCGGGCGTGCGCTACCTCGAGCACATGACGGGCGGGGCGCGACCCGACGAGCGGGTGCCGATGATCGTCGCGCTGCACCCCATGGGCGGGGACCCCGCGGACTTCCTGCAGCTGCTCCGGCGCTACCGCCGCCGCGCCCGGCTCATCCTCCCGTACGGCCACCCGAGCGGCGGGATGTACATCTGGTACGACTCCGTCAGCGACGACGTCGCCGCCCCCCTGGTCACGCGGGAAGCAGATCGGATCGCCGCCGCGCTCGCCGCCCTGGTAGCCGCCCGCCCCACTGTCGGCGAGCCCCTCGTCACCGGCTTCTCGCAGGGCGGCATCATGACCTTCGCCCTGGCGGTCACCCACCCCGAGGCGCTGGCGGCCGCCTTCCCCATCAGCGGTCTGCTCCCGCCGTCGCTCTACCCGTCGGCGGCACTAAGCTCGGAGCCGCGCCCGGCGACGCTTCCGCCGGTCACGGCCTTCCACGGCGCCTCCGACCTGGCGGTGCCGACCCGAGGCGCGCGCGCCTCGATCGCCGAGCTGCGGCGCGCCGGGTACACCGCGGAGCTGCGCGAGTACGTCGGGGTCGAGCACGACACCTCCGACGAGGAAGTGGGCGAGATCCTGGAGCGGATCGGGCGGGCCGCCGACGGCCTCGCGGACGCGGCGCCGGCGCCTTGAAGCGGGCGCGCTCGTCGACTTCTGCGGGCCTCCCGGGGCCGCCGGTGACGCTCGAGATGACGATCCTTGGCCGCCACGCGGTGCGCTATCGCAGCCTGCGCTCGTTCCCCGCTTGCCTGTTCCTCACCTTCGAGGGCGGCTTCGATCTCGACGAGACCGCCGTGGGCACCCGCGTGGTGCATACCGAGCGCTTCGGCTTCTTCGCGCCGTGGCGCTGGGTGATGGATCCGTTCCTGCGTGAATGGCTGGCGAGGGACGTGCGCGACGAGATGGAGCGGCTGAAGACGCTGATCGAGGCAGAGCACCTCGCGCGCCCGGCGCAGCGCGCTTTCCCGATGAACAATGCGAAACCGGCTCCCTGACAGCAGCTTTCTGTACGATCCCGACCTCCAAGCCCCAACCGAGGGCCGCCGTACTGGAAGAGCACTGTCCTGCGCCGCAAGGCGCTCGGGGACGCCCCATAGCCGCCAGAACATCCCGGGCCAGACCAACTCCCGGAGGGCGATGTATGCCCGCGGCACGCCGATGCGCCCCTTGGCGCGCTCTGCGCCGCGCGGGGCTCGCTCTTTCGACCCATGAACGACGCGTCGCGACGCGCGCGGTCCCGCCACTTCGGTTCGCCGCGCCACACTTCTTCGCGCAGTGATCCGGCTTCTTTTACCTACGCGCTCACCAGCGCCCGACGTGCCACCCCTTCACCTGCGCGGCCGCCCCGAGCTCGCGCTCGAGGTCCTCGCCGGCGGCGTGGACGGGCTCGACCAGGTGGACGGCGACGGCCCCGAGCTCGCCGACGCTGAGCACCAGTGTCCCGTCATCAGCGCCCGACGTGCCCCCCTTCACCTGCGCGGCCGCCCCGAGCTCGCGCTCGAAGTCCTCGCCGGCGGCGTGGACGAGCTCGACCAGGTGGACGGCGATCGCTCGCCTGGCGTGGTTCTCCCTGGAGGAGATGATCCCCTAGCCTAGTTCCCGTCCCGAAAGTCGCATCTCCGCGTGGCCTCGGCGTGGGGGAGACGAGCATCCGTACAGTAGGAACGGCAGGGCGGAACGTTTCCCGGCGCCGGAGCGCGCCGCAGACGCACCACGGCCGGGGAGCAGGCGCACGAGTCCTGACGGCCCGCGCTCGCGGGGCCCAAGATCGGCCAGCGATCGTGAACGCGCGCGCTACCCGGCGGAGGCGCGTGCGACGATCAGCAGGTTGGCAGCGAGAACCGAGCCCAACACATACGCTTTGAAGGATGTGAACGTGCGCCAGTCGCAGCGGTCGAGACCGAACGATCTCTTAAGGAATGAGATGGTGGCCTCGACCCCAGCTCTAAAATTGCGCAGTGCTCGGTAGAGCCGCGGGCTCTTGGTCATCTCGTCGACGGCTATTCCTTTGCCCTTGCTGAACGCGACGTCGCGGACGCCGAGACCCTTGACCTGTTCAAGATTTGCTCTCGAGGTGAAGCCGCCATCGAACGCCGCCTGGTGCGGAGGCTTGCCACAGATCTCGATGTGCCGCTCAACCATCCCCACCGCCATCGAGGAGTCCGTGGGGTTGCCCAGCGGCACAACGACGTCGAACACGACGCCTGATTTGCCGGCGGAAAAGAACACTTTGTGACCGTACATGGTCTCGCGGTTGTCCTTGACAATCACGTCGACATGCGGCTCGAAGATCGACACGATCTTCTGCTGCGCTGGAACGACCTCGCCCTCCAGCACACGACGGCGGGTCTGCTCGATCACGTGACGGGCGGCCGCGAGATGGTACTGCATCTGCCTGTTCAGACGGTCAATCTCGTCGCGTTGCGGTGTCTGTACGCGTACCTGCCGCAACGCCTCCACTGCGCGGAGCGCCGCCCTCGTTACTTTCTCTGTGAGCCTGATCAGGTCTCGATACAGCGGCTGACGTTCTTCGGCAGACCTTGCGCGCTTGATCTCCAGAGAGCGCCGCTTGGCTGCTCGGCGGTGGTCCTTCGACTCGACCTTCACCCATCGTCGAGCGCGGCGCAGCAGCCGTGTGAGGACACGAACGCTGTCCTTCAGGAGCGAGGAATCGCTCGGCTCGTGGATCGCGGCACGCACTACCGTGGAGTCGATGCGCGTGCGCTTACCATCATCAACTCCCTCACGAATCGCATACGCCACGATCATCCGATGAATCGCCTCGAGCGTCTGCTCCGAGACCGCCTTGATGTTCCGCTGTAGCGTCGATTTGCTCGGAGCTCGATCGGCCATCCCGAAGCCGCAAAAGGCTCGGTACGTAACCGAATCAGCGAGGTGGAACTCCAGCTCCTCGTAGCTGAGGTCATGCATCTGCTTGAGGAGCAGCACCCGCAGTACCTGCTCGGCGCTCAACCCCTGCCGTCCCCTGTCGCCGTCGATCCCTGCCCCGGTCAAATCCTTGAGCACGACGTCTGCTGCGGCAGGCACTTGCTCCAGGACTGCCGAGATTGTCTGGAGCTCCCTGGCGTGAGGATGCTCGATCGAAGGCGGAACAAGCGGTCGTTGCTGAAAAAAGGCTTTGCGCATCGGAGTGCCGTCCTCCCTGACGGTGCTGGGGGACCACACGGCGGACAGGATCCCTCCGATGGACAAATTCCGCTTGGGGCGCGAGTTTTCTCACCAAATCGATGCGACCTGGACCCGGCCGGCGATGCTGGCGCCTTCAGCGGCCGAGCGCGTCGGCATCCCGCGGTCAGTGAGGGCAGCGGTCCGCTCGCCGCCGATCGAGCTGCGGGTGCGCCCCCAGCGCCACGTGGAACCTACAAAGCAAGCTGTTTTCGCTTTTCGGGACGGGAACTAGCCTAGGAGCGCCTCGCGGCGTGCCCGTGCCGCCGACGCCGGCCGCTCCCCCCTCGGCGGCGACATGGCCGAGCTCGACCACGGCCCCAACAGGTTGGAGCCCGGCGCCGCTTGCCTGCCTTGACGAGAAAAGTGGGCTTGCCAGGGTCTGGGCCGACGTACGCCTCAGCGCATCACTCCACGCCCTGCGTAGCGCGCTCTTCAAGTAGCTGGACGCGCTGGTGATCTGTGTCGTCGTCCACCGCGACCCAAGGAGCCAGCGGATCGTACGCCGTGACACCCCAAACCGGCAGCGGTGCTCCTTGGCCAATTTCTGAAAGACCAGTTCGCTGGATTTCGTCGCCGGCGTCCGACAATCTGTAGCGGGCCTCTTTCATGAAGTTTTCAGGCTGATAGGGTTCGCTCTCCAGGGCGGCCTTGTCCCCATGGTGCCCGGCCCACTGGCGCAGCCGCATGGCAAGGAAGACGTCGCCGGTGTGGGTCAACCACTTACGCAACTCGTCTCCAGCCGATGAACGTCGAACAAACACGTTCACGGGCGTCGACCACTGTTTGTCGAGACACGAGAACAGCAGCTCATCGAACCGAGATAGAGCCAGCGCGCGTCCGTCCATCCGAGGGAAAAATCCCGTCTGATAGGTGCTCAGCTCCACGAGTTCCTTACTTCCTCGACCGGCGCGCCCCCCCTCGGCCGATGAAACAGGAGATCGACCAGACACCTTTCGCCAACAGCGCGCCAACTCCCGGACGCGCGTCAGAGAGAGAGCGCGCGCGTCGTCCTGACTTCGGCGCGCGTCGGCCGGCGTCACGCGGATGCTCCCACACCCAAACCCGGCCTCCGTCGCGTCGCCCAGGACGACGATCTCTATATCCGGTTGCTCGGGCCGTTGGTGGAGTCTCCACGCGCAGAGACCCCACAGCGCCACCGCGTCGCTCCACAACCGCGACGTCCAAGCGACTACCCGCTTGCGCGACTGGACCGCTCCGAGCATCTCACGAAACGATGCACGAAATCGCGTTCCTTCCCGCCCACGAAATCCCCAGAAATCATAGCGCCGCTGACAGTGGACCTCGGGATCCGAGGCGCACGGTCCTACCAGCAAGTTGTCGGGCACGAACGCTACGGGGACGCGAAGCCCGCGCCGGACCGCTCTCCCAATTTCCGCAGATGTAGCAATGTGGATCATCTTCGGAACCTCAGAATTTGCAGTTGCGACATTCACCCGATGGAGAATCTCCAGCGTTACACCGTTCCCAGCAGCGCTGACACACCGTCTTGCCGGCGCTCTTCTTTAGGCACGACGTCGGGCCGTTATCGACGCAATCCTGGTACTTGTCATCACAATCCTTGTTTTCCGTGCTCTGGCAACTTTCCCGACAGCTACGATAATTCGCGTAGGCGCTATCACCGCATGCATTTCGCTGCGCTTCGCTCTCAGATTTGCCGCATGCAATAGAAGCCGCCTCGTAGTCCGCCTCGCACTTCTCGTTACATGGGCTCTGGGTCGCGATATTGCACTCTGGAGGAGGTGGATCCATGCCCTGCGGCTCCAGCACAGGCCCGAAGCCTCCCGACCCTGTCGGGCCGAACCCGTAGCCGCCGACCCCTGTCGTGGTGATGATGATGCCGCCGGCGCCGCTTTCGCCCTCACTCCGGAGGTAGCAATCCCCGACATCGAAGTTGCATCCCGCTAGACCGATACATAGAACAGCCAACACCTTGTTCATTTCGACTCTCCCCCGAATCTCCAGATAGGCCCAGCAGTTACCATCACAACCACGCTGCCAGGAAGAACACGACTGCTCCCGCCAGCCCAGTCCACGTTGAGGCTCGTGGACACCCCCAGACGCCCAGCGAAGTACCAGTCGGACTGTGCGCGCCCGCCCGGAGCAAGCCCCATCACGCGGTCACAGATCACGGCACCGCATACCGGCATCGAGTAGAGCGACAGGGATGGACCAAGGCTGACGTTGCCCGTCTTCGTGACGTATCCAACGGTAACCGCCGTTCGATCGTAGACCCCTACGCGTGCCCCCGGAATGATGCTGAGCATGTTGTGAACTTCGACCCGGAAGTCCCTCTCTTTTCGCCAGAACCAGCCGGCGAAGGGGCTCACGGCCAGCTTGGGTTCGGTCCCGACCTGGATCCCGCCCACGCTCACACCACCGCTGAATTCGAGTGCCTGCGCCAACGCCGGAACAAGGACGAGCGCACATACGCAGAGCAGGCAGACATTGCCGTGTGAGCGCATCGACATGGTGGAGGTCCCCTGGCCGAGCCCCGACAGGCGCCGTGTGGGGGCGCGAACATTTTTTCTGGGTGCGGTTCGGGCGTCAAAGAAAAGTGGAGAACTTCGGGCTAGTCGACGGAAGGCCGTTCGACCGTCCCGGGCGCGCTTGGTGCGCACGCGGCTACGCGGCTGGAGTGTTCGTCAACCAAATGGTCGACGAACACCGGGCCCGGAGAGCTGCACGATTATTGTTGACATTGTTCCTAGCCAGATGCAGCCGGCACGCCGATGCGCCCCTTTGCACGCTCTGCGCCGCGCGGGGCCCACTCTTTCGACCCATGAACGACGCGTCGCGACCCTCGCGGTCCCGCCACTTCGGTTCGCCGCGCCACACCTCTTCACGCAGCGCTCCAGCTTCTTTTACCTGTGCGCCCTTACCCCGACGCGCCTCCCCAGACGGCTTTCCACCCGGGAGGCAGCGCATAGCAGACATCTTCGGCGAGCCTTCGCCGAGGACGTGGACTGACGCGCCTCGCCGATCAAACAGCGCGCCGGGCCTGGTCTGGCGTGGTTCCAGTCCATGCTCGGAAGGCGCGGTAGAACGAGTTCGGCTCCGAGAAGCCGAGCAGGAAGGAGATCTCTGCGACAGGCAGCGAAGTATTCTCCAGGTAGTGGCGCGCGAGCGCTTCGCGCGTCTCCTTCAAGATCTGCTGGAAGCTCGTCCCCTCGTCTTCGATCCGCCGTTGCAGCGTCCGTTTGCTGAGCCCGAGGCGCCGCGCGATCGTCTCCATCGTAACGAGGCCGCTCGGGAGCCCTTCGAGCAGCGCGGCGCTCACGCGCTGCGAGGTGGGCGCCGACGACTCGAGGTCGGCGAGGCGCTGGCGCAACGTCGGTTCGAACGTGCGCCACCGGCTGTCGTCCGAGGTCAGAAAATGCCGGAGCGCATCAGCAGCCGTGAACGACACGCGGTTCCTGGTGCCCCTCCTCATGCGCGCGCCGAGGAACTGCTCGTAGGCCGCGATCGGCGACGGCAGCACCGTGGTCGTCACCTCGATCGGCCGCACGGGTTCGCGGGTCGCCATGCGCGCGATCGCGACCGAGAACAGGAGCTCGGTCACGACCAACGAGAGCGGCGGCGTGAGCGGCGCGTCGAGCCAGGTCAGCTCGAAGGACACCACGTCGCGCTCCTCGGTGACATCGATGCGCATGGGCCCGATGAGGCGCTTGTATTGCGCGACACGCCGCGCGGCGCAGAGGAGGTTCGGGCTGCACAGCGCGGCGAACAGAGGCGGCGAGAACGACTCGCTGCGGATCGCCCCGCACAAGCGGAGAGGGAGGAGCGCGTCGCCCAGCTCGGCCTCGATGCCGTCCCAGAGCCGGTAGTAGTCCTCGGACGCGAGTCGCACGGAAGGCTGCTGGAGGAGATCCTCCGCGAGGCCAGCACGGCGCAGCACGTTCGCCGGCGAGACGCCGAGATCCTTCAGCAAGGCGCGCCAGGTCGTGTCGAGGGCGTAGGACTGCGCGCGCATGACGACCATCGCTCGGAGTGTGCCACGCGATCCGATCGCGCCACAATGGCCTGGCGCTACCCCTCCAGCCCGAACTGGGTCCGCATACCGCCAAGGAAGGTGGCGTCGTCCATCGAGCGGCGGCTCCCGAGCAGTTCTACGACGTCAACGCCGACCTCGTACCGGAGCTGATTCGAGTCGTCGGTGGTCGCGGCGTACACGCTCTCGGCGACTCGCTCTGGCGGCGCACCCTGTTCCATCATGGGGCCTATCACGGCGAGGACCTTCTGCACGAGCGGCTGGTACTCGCTGAGCTGCGGGTCGTTGCTGAAGTCGAGCGAGCGGCTCATGAAATCCGTCTTGATCGCGCCCGGCTCGACGATCTTCACGCGAACCCCGAGCGGCGCGAGCTCGAAGTGGAGCGACTCGGAGAGCCCCTCGACCGCGAACTTCGTCCCGTGATACAGCGTGCCAAGCGGGAGCGTGACGCGGCCGCCCCCAGAGGAGATGTTGACGATGACGCCGCTTCGGTTCGCGCGAAAGTGCGGCAAGAGCGCCTTCGTCGTCGCGAGGACGCCGAGGACGTTCACGTCGAACTGGCGACGTACCTTGTCGAGCGAGGTCGCCTCGAGCGGTCCGTACGCGCCGTAGCCCGCGTTGTTCATGAGCGCGTCGATGCGCCCGAACCTGGAGATGCCCGCGTCGACGGCGGCGTGGATGGAGGCAAGGTCCTGCACGTCGAGACGGGTGACGAGCACCCGGTCGAGCCGAATCAGCTCCTCCTCGCGCTCGGGGTTGCGCATCGTCGCGACGACGTTCCACCCCTTTGCGCTAAAATGCTTGGCCGTGGCGCGGCCGAGACCGCTCGAACTTCCGGTAATGAGAATCGTCTTGGTCATGTGGTGAATCTCCTGCGACCCAACGTAGGCGTCGCCGACCGTGTCCACACTCGCAACGGGTGCCAATCGACTATCCGTTCGCGCCACCGACCCACCGAGCCGCTCCGACACCCAACGGCAGACGGCGATGGCGTCGCGGTGAACCTCATCGTTGCCGCAGTAGCTCTTCGCCGCTTGGTCGATGGCTCGGCGGCTTCACGAACGAGAAGCTCGGAGGCCCACTCGGCTTCGCGTGTCCACACGAAACCGACAGAGAGGGGCGCAGCTCGACGACGTGGCCGGGGGGGAAGTCTGCCCTGAGGCGCGTACGCCGGCCGCCACGACGCGCCGCGAACCGCGACGGCGGCCGTCTGGACGAGCTCAGTAGGGTACAGCTATACGGTAGGATGCCTTCCGCTTGGTGCTATGTCGCGGTGATCCCAGGCGTTTCAGGCGTGGAAGACCTGCCTCATCGCATAAGGCCCGTCCTGCCAATGAATTCATACAGTCGGACTGCACGAGCCAGGAACAGTCATGTGAACGTTGACTTTGTGGAACGCGTTTGCGCGTCCTATCCGTTTGCGTCACCGCAACATCGACGCGCGAGCGCCAAGGTGGCCGCTGCGGTTTGGAGGAGCAAAGATGAACCTTTCTAACATTTGGGTGATGGGCCTCGCAGTGAGCGTCTCGTTGGCTTTCGGAGCAGCCTGTTCCGGAACCGGCGATGACGGCGGAGGCGGAACGAGCAGCGGCGGCACGGTCATTCCTCCAGGTTCGGGCGGCGTCACAGCCGGCGGAGGAGAGGGCACCGGCGGAGGAGCGGGTACCGGCGGAGGTGAGGTCGGCGGCAATGGCGCAGGCGGAAGCGGCAGTGCAACCAACGCGGGCGGCAGTGCCGCGGAGGGTGGGGCTACCTCGGGTTCTGGCGGTGAGGCGGGTGAAGGCGCCGGCGGGGCCGCGCCCATCGATTGCGATTCCGACGGGGCAGTGATGACCTACCCTACCCTTCCCGGCGCCTCCGAGAGCCCGCTCTACACGGTGACGGCCAACGGGGCGGCGCAGTTCGTCGAAAAGATGACCAAGTTCGGCCAAGAGATGCAGGTGCACTACGCCCACTTCGGCGTGGCAAGCGGCTGCAAGGCGACCGTCGCCGTTACGGTGAACGGCGGCTTCAACTCCTACACCTTGAGCCCGAAGAGCCGAATGCTGTCGGCAACCAAGAACGGTGACACGCTCACTTTCGACAGCGGGCCCAACTACTTGATTCTGCAGATCGCCTCCAAGGAATTACTGTTCGTCCTCATTGACGACCAAGAGGTCGATCCGCCGAAATTGGGCGATGCCGACGTGAAGAACCTCGCAGACTACGACGTGGACAACACGGGCGCTGCGCTCGTCACCTCCAAGGTGCAGTCCGCCATCGACGCCGCCTCCGGATCGGCGCAGAACATCCTGTACGTGCCTCCCGGGCGCTACAAGACCGGGGAATTGTGGCTGAAGAGCAACATGACCCTGTATCTGGCGGCCGGCGCCATCCTGGACGGTTCGACCAGCACGGGCGACTACAATGGCACGGGCGCACCGGCCGTCGAAAACACTTCCCACGGCGTGGTTCACATGAACAAGGTGAGCAACACGAAGATCCTCGGTCGGGGAGTGATCGACGGCAACGGTTCGAAGATCCGTGGCACCAACAACGATACACCCTCTTTCAAGATCAACACCCTCCGGATCGACGACAGCACGGACGTGCTGGTCGACGGCATCGTCGTGCGCGATCCGGTCTTCTGGAACACGCTGATCTTCGACAGCGACAAGGTGACCATCCAGAACTTCAAGGTGATCAATCGCCGCCCCACCACGACAGCTTACAACCAAACCGACGGAGTGGACTTCGACTGCTCCACGAACGGCAGGCTCTACAATGCCTTCATCTACAGCGGTGACGACAGCATGTCGCCGAAGCGCGAGCAAGAAGGCAAGCTGGACACCAAGGCCATCACCTATGAGAAGGTGGTTGCCTACAGCAACTCAGCGGCGACGAAGATCGGAACCAAGACCTACGGTCAGGTGATCGAGGATATCACCTTCAAAGACATCGATGTCGTCAAGGCCGGCCGGGCCCTCGGGATCAATGCGGACGACACCGCTGTCATCCAGAACATCACCTGGCAGGACGTCAGGGTTGAAACGGTCGATGGCAGGATCATCGACTTCGAAGAAGATGCAACGGCGACCTGGCGCAACGCTCCCAACCGGGCCACGGTCAAGGAAGTGTTCATCAACAATGTTGCCTCTGCCGTGAACAAAGAGATCTACATTCACGGCAAGTCGAGCACCGTGAACTTCAATGGGATTCACTTCGACAATTTCACCATCCAGGGCAACAAGGTCACGAGCCGAAACGGCTGGAACGTGAACCAGTACGTGTCCAACATCACGTTCAAGTGAAAGAACGCCGAAAGCCAGCTCCTCCGGAGCTGGCTTTTCCAGGCACTCGTGATTGGCCTTGGGAGACAAGGTGCGCTCCCTCCCGGCGCGACGACGCCCTCCGCCGCGACGCCGACGACAGCGCGCCGCGCGCTCGCGCTGTCGTACTGCGCGCATCCATCCATCGTCATCCGCAGGGGTCCCTCGATAGGGCGCGCGGGGTGGCGAGCGCGCCGCTTCGGACGGCATCCCGCGGCGGGAGGTGCTACCCCCTCGCGCACCGTGAGCCACCGCGTTCCGCAAGAGCAGCCCCCCGCTCCGCCCGCCCCCGGCGGCCGGACCTCGTCCCCGCCCGCGTCGGGGGGCCCGGTCCGCTTTCCCGAGGAGCTGCCCATCTCGGCGCGGGTGCGCGACATCGCCCGGGCCATCGAGGCGCACCAGGTCGTGATCGTCGCGGGCGAGACCGGCTCGGGCAAGACCACGCAGCTCCCCAAGATCTGCCTGGCCATGGGCCGCGGCCTCTCCGCCCGGATCGGCGTCACGCAGCCGCGCCGCATCGCCGCCACAAGCGTCGCGGCCCGCGTCGCCAAGGAGCTCGGCGTCGAGCTCGGCAAGGAGGTCGGCTACAAGATCCGCTTCTCGGACAGGACGAGCCCGGCCACCTACGTCAAGTACATGACCGACGGCATCGTCCTCGCCGAGATCCAGGGCGATCCGCGGCTCTCGGGCTACGACACGCTCATCATCGACGAGGCCCACGAGCGCAGCCTCAACATCGATTTCCTGCTCGGCTACCTCAAGCGCCTGCTGCCGAAGCGCCCGGATCTCCGCGTCATCGTCAGCTCCGCGACGCTCGAGACCGACCGGTTCGCGGCCTATTTCGGCGGCGCTCCGGTCATCGAGGTCTCCGGCCGCACGTACCCCGTGGAGGTCATCCACCGCCGCCCGGAGAGCGGAGAGGCCGAGGTCGCCGACGCCGTCGCCGCCACGGTCGAGGAGATCACCTCGATCGATCCGCGCGGGGACATCCTCGTCTTCCTGCCTGGAGAGCGGGAGATCCACGACACCATGGCCGAGCTCACGCGCCACGGCCTGCCACACACAACGCTGCTGCCGCTCTACGGGCGGCTCCCTCAGGGCGACCAGCAGCGCGTGTTCCAGTCCCTGCCGGGGCGGCGGATCGTGCTCGCGACCAACGTCGCGGAGACGTCGCTCACCATCCCGGGCATCGTGTACGTCATCGACTCCGGGCTCGCCCGCGTCAACCGCTACAGCCCGCGCACGGGCGTCACCCAGCTCCAGATCGAGCCCATCTCGCGCGCGAGCGCCGATCAGCGCAAGGGGCGCGCGGGCCGCGTGCAGAGCGGCGTGTGCTTCCGGCTCTACGACGAGCAGGACGACCGGTCGCGGCCCGCGTACACCGATCCGGAGATCCTGCGCGTCGGCCTCTCGGGCGTCATCCTCCAGATGAAGGCGCTCGGGCTCGGCGCCATCGAGGATTTCCCCTTCCTCGACGCGCCGTCGAAGCGCGCCGTGGACGAGGGCTACCGGGTCCTCGAGGAGCTCGGCGCGCTCGACGACGCGGGTGAGCTCACGGACACCGGCAGGAAGCTCGCGCGGCTGCCGCTCGACCCGCGGCTCGGCCGGATGGTCCTGGGCGGCGAGGCCGAGGGGGCGCTCGCCGAGGTGCTGATCATCGCCGCAGCGCTCGGCGTGCAGGATCCGCGGGAGCGGCCGCTCGCCGCCCAGAAGCAGGCCGACGACGCGCACCGGAAGTTCAAGGACGAGGCCTCCGATTTCGTGGGGCTCCTGAAGCTGTGGAGCTTCTACCAGGACGCGCAGGGCCGGCTGACCCAGAACCAGCTCAGGAAGGCCTGCCGCGACCATTTCGTCTCGTACCTCCGCATGCGCGAGTGGGCCGACGTGCACCGGCAGATCAGCCGGATCACGAAGGAGATGGGGTTCTCGCCGAGCGACGCGCCCGCGAAGGGCGACGCCATCCACCGCGCGCTCCTGCCTGGCCTGCTCAGCCGGATCGGCATGTGGAACCAGGAGAACAAGGTGTACCTGGGCGCCCGGCAGACGCGCTTCCAGCTCCACCCCTCGTCGGGCCTCGCGAAGAAGCCGCCCGCGTGGATCATGGCCGCCGAGCTGGTCGAGACGTCGCAGCTCTTCGCCCGGATGGCGGCGGCCCTCGATCCCGCGTGGATCGAGGCCGCGGCCGGGCCGCTCTGCAAGCGCAGCCACAGCGACCCGCACTGGGCCGCGAAGCCGGCGGCCGTGATGGCCCGGGAGCAGGTGACGCTGTACGGGCTGCCGATCGCGCGGGATCGACGGGTCGACTTCGGGGCGATCGACCCGAAGTCCGCGCGCCAGATCTTCCTCCTCCACGCGCTGGTCCGGCAGGAGTACGCGACGCGCGCGCCGTTCATGGACGCGAACCGGCGGCTCTTCGAGGAGGTCAGCCGGCTTCGCGACAAGGCGAGGAGGAGCGAGATGCTGGCCGACGAGCACGCGCTCGAGCTCTTCTTCGATCGGCGCGTCCCCGAGGGCGTCTATAACGGCAAGACGTTCGAGGCGTGGCGGAAAGAGGCCGAGGCGGAGGACCCGCGGGCGCTCCACCTGTCGCTCGCCGACGTCCTGCTCGACGAGGCGGCGGAGCTCACGCCCGAGCGCTTCCCCGATTCGCTCGACCTCTACGGCGCCGCCGTGCCGCTCTCCTACCGCTTCGATCCGGGCGAGGACGACGACGGCATCTCCCTCTCGCTGCCGCTCGTGCTCCTGCCGCAGGCCGATCCCGACGAGCTCGAGTGGATGATCCCCGGTTGGCACGCCGAGAAGATCGCGCAGCTGCTCGAGTCGCTGCCGAAGTCGCTGCGCAAGGCGCTCGTCCCGCTCGCCCCCCTCCGCGAGGTCGCCCGGGAGATCGCGGCGGAGCTACGGCCGTTCCAGGGCCCGCTGCGGGCCGTCCTTGCGCGCGCGATCGAGGACCGCACCGCCGAGCGCGTGCCCGCCGACGCGTTCCGGCCCCAGGATCTGCCGCCGTACCTGCGCTTCTATTTCCGCGTGCTCGACGAGGACGGCCGGGTGATCGGCGAGGGGCGCGAGCTCCGGGAGCTCAAGGAGCGGCTGTCGGGCCGGGCGCGCGAGGCCTGGGCGAGGGTCGGCAAGGCGGGCCTGGAGCGGGACGGGCTCACGTCGTTCAGCGTCGAGGCGCTGCCCGAGCGCGTCCAGGTCGACGCCGGGCGCCACAAGGTGTTCGGCTACCCGGCGCTGGTCGACGGCGAGACGTCCGTGTCGGTGCGCGTGCTCGCCTCGAGGGCCGCGGCGGCCGAGGCGACGCGCGCCGGGCTGCGGCGGCTCCTCTTGCTGCAGCTCGGGGGCAAGATGAGCCAGCTCGAGCAGCCGCTGCGGAGCGCCGTGGCCGTGAGCGGCCTCGGCGCCAAGGTGGCCCCGGGCGAGCCAGGCCTCGCCCGGCAGATCGCGCTGCGCGCGCTCGACGAGGCGTTCCAGCTCGGCGATCCCGGCGCCTTTCCGAGGACGAAGGCCGCGTTCCAGGCGCGCCTGGACAAGGGCCGCGCGTCGCTGCAGGGCGTGCTCGGGAAGCTCGCGGGGCTGGCGCGGGAGATCGGCGTCGAGCTCGACCGCGTGCAGGCGATGCTCCGGTCGATGACGGGGAAGCCTGGCGCGTCGAGGCCGGCGCTCGACGACGTGCGCACGCAGGTCGACTTCCTGCTGCCGGTCGGGCTCTTCTCGCGCGCCCCGGTCGACCGGCTCGCGCACCTGCCCCGGTACCTGCGCGCCGCGCAGATCCGGCTCGAGCGGCTGCCCAACGGGCCGCAGAAGGACCAGAGCAAGGCCGCGCAGGTGCTGCCGTTCTGGCAGGACTACCTCAAGCACCAGCAGGGGCTGCGCGACAAGGGGGTGCCCGCGGAAGAGCTGGAGTCGTTCCGCTGGCTGATCGAGGAGCTCAGGGTGTCGCTCTTCGCGCCCGAGCTGAAGGCGGCGGTCCCGGTCTCGCCGCAGCGGCTCACGGAGCAGTGGAAGCGGCTGCTCGGATAGCGGCGCAGGGACGCGCTCGACCCCAGCCCCGGACAGGGCCCAAGGACCGCGCCGCGCGCCGCGCACCGTCCGACGCACGGCCGCCACCGGCCTCCTCGATCGGGTATTTCCTTAAGACGTACGCCCGCTTGGCCGCGGCGCGCGCCCGAATGAGCACTGGACGCAGCGCTCACCTCGCTGGCAGGCTGCCCGCCGGCGAGGCTCCCCGTCCGGATCCTCGGTGAGCGATGCAGGCAGGTGACATCATCGACGGCCGGTTCTGCATCGAGCACCTCGCGGCCTCGGGCGGGATGGGGGCCGTCTACCGGGCCCGCGATCAGGAGACCGGCGAGGCGGTCGCGATCAAGCTCCTGACCACCGAGAGCGCCCAGCACCTCGTCCGCTTCGCGCGCGAGGCCCAGGCGCTCGCAGCGGCGCGGGTGCCCGGCGTCGTGCGCTACATCGCGCACGGCGCCACCACGTGGGGACAGCCGTTCCTCGCCATGCAGTGGCTCGACGGCGAGACGCTCTCCGACCGGCTCACCCGCCAGGGCCTCACCCTCGAGGAGACCCTCGAGCTCGGCCTCCACGTCGCGAGGACGCTCGGCGCCATCCACAGGCTCGGCCTCGTCCACCGCGACCTGAAGCCGAGCAACCTGCTGCTCGAAGGCGGCTCGCTCGAGCGCGTGCACCTCATCGACTTCGGCCTCGCCCGCGCCGTCACCGACGAGCCGCTCACGGCCGCGGGCCTCGTCCTGGGCACGCCCGGGTACATGGCCCCCGAGCAGGCGCGCGGCGAGCTCAGCGTCGACACCCGCGCCGACGTGTTCGCCCTCGGCTGCATCCTCTACCGCTGCCTCACCGGCCGCGCCGCCTTCCAGGGCAACGCCGGGCTCGCCGTGCTGATGAAGGTCCTCCTCGAGGAGCCGCCCCGCGCGCGCGACCTCCGGCCCGGCACCCCGGCCGCGCTCGACGATCTCGTCGCCCGTATGCTGGCGAAATCCCCGCTGGACCGGCCGGCCGACGGCGGCGCCGTGGCGGCCGAGCTCGCCACGATCGGCGCGCCCGAGAGCAGCGTCGGCGGGCCCCGCTCCTTCCCGCCGCGCGCGGTGGAGCTCACGACCGGCGAGCGACGCGTGACCTGCCTCGTGGTCACCCGCGAGCGCGCCGTCAACACAAGCGCCGCGGCGGAGCCGCGCCTGGGCAACGCGAGCGCCGCGGCCGAGCCGCGCTGGGACGACGCATGCGCCGCGGCGGAGCCGCGCCAGGCAGAGCTCTGGCAGCTGCACGACGTGGCCGAGCAGTACCGCGGCGAGCTCGAGCTCCTCGAGGGCCGCTCGCCGCTCATCGTGCTGTCCGGCGCGGGCACGCCGACCGACCTCGCGGCGCGGGCCGCCAGGTGCGCGCTCGCGCTGCAGGAGCTGCTCGGCGGCGCGCCCGTCGCGCTCGCCACCGGCCGGGCAGAGCTCTCGGCGCGCGTGCCCGTCGGCGAGCTCATCGACCGCGCCTTCCAGATGCTCGCGGCCCACGACGACCGCTCCCCCGCCGCGGGCGTCCGCATCGACGAGGTGACCGCGGGCCTCATCGGCACGCGGTTCGACGTCACCGAGGACGCCGCGGGCCGCGTCCTGCACGGGGCGCGCGACGAGCGGACCGCGCAGCTGCTCGGCAAGCCGACCACCTACGTGGGCCGCGAGCGCGAGCTCGCGATGCTCGTGGCCGAGGTCGATCGCTGCATCGACGAGGGCGCCGCGGGCGCGGTGCTCGTGACGGCCGAGGCCGGGATGGGCAAGTCGCGCCTGCGAAAGGAGCTCATCCGCAAGCTCCGCGAGCGGGGAGACAGGATCGAGGTCTGGCTCGGCCAGGGCGACCCCATGGGCGCCGGCGCGGCCTTCGGCCTGCTCGCGAGCGCGCTCCGGGACGCCCTCGGCGTCGCCGACGGCGAGCCCCTGGAGGCGCGGCAGCGCAAGGTCCGGAGCCGCGTGGAGCAGCACGGGGGCGTCGACGCGCCCCGCGTCGCGGCCTTCCTCGGCGAGCTCGTCGGCACGCCGTTCCCCGACGAGCACGACGTGCAGCTCCGGCTCGCGCGGCGCGACGCCGTGCTGATGGGCGACCAGCTCCGCCACGCCTGGGAGGACTTCCTCCGGGCGGCGTGCCGCGCGGGGCCCGTGCTCCTCGTGCTCGAGGATCTCCAGTGGGGCGACCTCCCCACCGTCACGATGGTCGACGAGGCGCTGCGCCAGCTCAAGGACATGCCGCTGCTCGTGCTGGCGCTGGGGCGGCCCGACGTGCGCCGGCTCTTCCCGAAGCTCTGGGAGGGCCGGCTGGCCCACGAGCTCCACCTCACGCCGCTCCCGCGCCGCGCGAGCGAGCGGCTCGTGCGCGAGGCGCTGGGCGCGCACGCGACGCACGACCTCGTGGGGAGGCTCATCGAGCGCGCGGACGGCAACGCGTTCTTCCTCGAGGAGCAGATCCGCGCGGCCGCCGAGGGCAAGAGCGAGGGCCAGCCGGAGACGGTGGTGGCCATGGTGCAGGCGCGGCTGGAGACGCTCGACGCCGAGGCGCGGCGGCTCCTCCGGGCGGCGAGCATCTTCGGCGAGACGTTCAGGTCGAGCGCGGTCGCCGCGCTCCTCGGGAGCGCCGACATCGCGCAGGTCCTCGCGGAGCTGCTCCGGCGCGAGGTGATCGTGCGGCGGGGCGAGGGGCGGCCGCGGGACGACGCGGAGTACTGCTTCCGCCACGCGCTCGTCCGCGAGGCGGCCTACGGCATGCTGACGGCGCGCGACCTCCGCATCGGCCACGCGCTCGCGGGCAGCTTCCTCGAGGCGGCCGGCGAGGGCGATCCGAGGGCGCTCGCCGAGCACTTCGAGCGCGGCGAGGAGCCCGAGAAGGCCGCCGAGTGGTACCTGCGCGCCGCCGACAACGCGCTCCGCGGCAACGACCTCGCCGAGGCGATCGCCTGCGCCGAGCGCGGCATCGCCTGCAGGCCGGATCCCGCCGCGGTGGGCGCGCTCCGCCTGGTCGAGGCCGAGGCGCTGCTCTGGCGCGGCGAGCCGGCCCTCGCGGAGCAGCGCGGGATCGAGGCGACGCGGCACCTCGTGCCGGGCTCCGTGGCGTGGTTCTCGGCGTTCACCCAGCTCGCGGGGGCGGGGCACAAGCAGGGCCACTACGAGCGCGTCGAGCGCTGGATGATGGTCGTCCTCGGCACGGAGCCGCTCGACGGCGCGCGCATCGCGAGGAACGCCTGCCTGCTCGAGGGGGCGATCGTGCTCCTGCTCGGCGGCCGCTACGCGTGCGTCGACGCGCTGATCGACGCGGTCGAGCGCGCGACGGAGGACGCGTCGGCCGCGGATCTCATGATCGAGGCGAAGCTCCTCTACCTGCACGGGCTCCTCCGGCAGCACAACGGCGATCCGAGCGCCTGCATCGCGAGCATGGGCGCGGCGCTCGCCGCGTTCGAGGACATCGGCGATCGCCGCGAGGCGTGCCGCGCGCGGCTCAACATGGGCCTCTGCTACGTCCAGTTCGGGTACTTCGAGGCGGCGGCGGGGGTCCTCCGCGCCGGGCTCGAGGAGGCGGAGCGGATGGCGCTCGACGACCGGGTCCCGAACGCGCTGCAGAACCTCGGCCTCGCGCTGGCCCACGCGGGCGAGGTCGACGCGGCGAGGGCGGCCCTGCGGAGCTCGATCGAGGCGCTCACGCGCCGCGGCGACCGGCGGCGGGAGTGCGAGAGCCGGCTCCAGCTCGCGCGCGTCCTGCTCCTCGCGGGCGAGCCCGCGCTCGCCGAGGCGGAGGCGCAGGCGGCCGAGGCGCTCGCGCGGGGGGTGCCGGAGCGGCTCCCCGCGGCCATCGCGGCGCGCGCGCGCGCGCTGCTCGATCTCGGGCGCGCCGGCGAGGCGCTCGCCGCCACGACGCAGGCCCTGTCCCTGCTCGAGTCGGGCCGCCGTGACGAGGAGGGCCCGCTTGTGCGCCTGGTCCACGCCGAGGCGCTGGCCGCGACGGGCCAGATGGCCGAGGCCAAGGGCGCCATCGCCCTGGCCCGCAACGGGCTGCTCGTGCGGGCCGGGAGGATCGGCGATCCTGTCTGGCGCGAGCGCTTCTTGCGCGATGTCCCCGACAACGCGCGGATCCTGGAGCTCGCGCAAGGCTGGCTCGACGGACACGCGCCCTGAAGCGTCAGCCGCGCTGGGGCGAGAGCGAGAGGCCATCACGGCGTCCGGGGGAGCCCACATGGCGGTGATTCCGGCCGTCGGGCGGGAGCATCTTTTTGTCGCCCGGAACAGGAGACGTCGCAAGTAAGCTGAGCCTCTACCTCTAACCTTGTGTTCGAACACAGGGAGGCAGATCCATGCTCAGGTCGTCCGTCGTTCTGATTCCCCTCGTGGCCCTCGCCGTGTCTGTCTCGTGCAGCAGCGAAGACAGATACCGGCCTCCCACGACGGGGGACCTGCCCTCCGCCGGCGTCACGACCAGCAGCGGACAGGGCGGCGGCACCGGCGGACAGGGCGGCGGCACCGGCGGACAGGGCGGCGGCGCCGGCGGACAGGGCGGCGCCGGCGGCCAGGGCGGCGCCGGCGGCCAGGGCGGCGCCGACATGCCGAGCTGTTCCAACGGCGCGAAGGACAGCAACGAGACGGACGTCGACTGCGGCGGCGCCTGCGCAACGCCGTGCCGGGTCGATCAGGCGTGCGCGGAGGCCGCGGACTGCTTCTCAGGGCGGTGCGAGGAGGGCGGCGGGGGCAGCGGCGGCGCCGGGCGCGCGTGCGTGGCGGCGCGGTGCGACAACGGCGTGAAGGACGGCGACGAGACGGACACCGACTGCGGCGGCGGCGCCGCGCCGCGCGACGACAACCCGGCGTGCCCGCCGTGCAAGACCAGCAAGGGCTGCGCGGCGGGCTCGGATTGCGAGTCGTTGAGCTGCGTGAACGACCAGTGTCTGGCGCCGGCCTGCAGCGACGGCGTGAAGAACGGCCAGGAGACCGACGTCGATTGCGGCGGGATCTGCCCCGGCTGCCCGCCTGGCGACGCGTGCTCCAAATCGACCGACTGTGTCGAGCTCGTCTGCTACGAGCAGGTCTGCCAGGCCGCGACCTGCAGCGACGGCGTGAAGAACGGCAAGGAGACCGACATCGACTGCGGCGGGACGGAGGGGTGCAGCACCCGGTGCCCTGCGGGGCAGCGTTGCACCACCAACACCGATTGCGCGACGTCGATCTGCAACACCACGAACCGCGTCTGCGCGTGCCCGGCGTGGATGGTGATCTCGCCCGTGAGCGGCGGCGGGAGCTACTGCATCGATCAATACGAGGTGACGAAGCAGGATTACGATGTCTTCCTCCAGGCGAACCCGGTGCTCGCCGGCATGCCGGCGGAGTGCGCGGGGAACATCTACCGTCCCTCGAGCGGGTGGCCCTACACGGAGGGGCGAGTGCCCGTCACCCACGTCGACTGGTGCGACGCCTACGCGTACTGCTCCTACATGGGCAAACACCTCTGCGGCAAGATCGGCGGAGGCGCGAACTCGCCTTCCGACTTCGCGAGCCCGACGCGGAGCGAGTGGTTCAACGCGTGCTCCGGCCAGGGCGTGAACGAATACCCGTACAGCGATCTCTATAGTGAGGCGACCTGCAAGGTGAACGACCCGAGCGGCGAGTTCGTCAAGAAGCCCGTGCCCCCCGACCCGATCCCGCGGATCTCCCCCTGCGAAGGCGGAATCACGGACCTCTTTCATATGAGCGGCAACGTGGCGGAGTGGGAGAACTCCTGCGACGCGCAGGGCAACTGCCTCGTCCGCGGCGGCTCGCGGGCCTCGCAGCAGGACGGGGATGACGTCGCGCGCGACACGCTGAAGGCGGCCAGGTGCGATGCGCTCCTGGACCAGGATCGCCTCACCCCGTCTCCGGACATCGGCTTCCGCTGCTGTCTCTGAGCGTCCGCGCCGGATGCGCGCCCGGCGGCCGCGCGGCCGCCGCGCGTGCGGCGGGCGCGCAGGGCGCTCGACGCGCCCCGCCGGTCAAAAGCGGGCGGCGGCCGCGCTCACCGGCGCCGCCGCGCGGCCGACAAGCTCACTGCGCCGGTTCGGGATCGCAGCCGTAGAGGACGTCGACCGCCGCCATGGCGTCGTCCTGGACCAGCCGGCACGCGTCGGGGCAGAGCGTGATCATGTCGTTCTCGATGTAGAAGGAGCCCGGGGTGCACGCTGCCGCGCTCGCCACCTGGTCGAACGATTGCGGCTCGCTCCCGTCGCCGGGCGTGTACTGGACGACCACGGTCGAGAGGTCGATGATCTCCCCCGGCGGCGAGTCCGGCACCTCGAACTCGCACGCGACCACCGCGCCCGTGATGACGCCCTCCGCGATCGCCTGGAACACCACGTCATAAGAGTCCGTCTGGCAGAGCGGGAACCTGAGGCCACCCGTCCTCTTGCTGAGCGTCTGGTAGCCCGTGCCCGGCGCCACGGCGGTGCCGCACGTCTCCTCGACCACGTCCGCGTCGGGCGCGTAGGCGTCCGTGCGGACCGTGTTCTCGTGGAGCCCGACGATGCTGTGAAAGACGTAGTTGGGCGCGGTCGCGTCGCCGAAGACCGCCGGGTCCAGGCCGAACAGCAGCTCTTCGAAGTCCGTGGCGACGTCCTCCCAGGGCTGCCGCGTGTCGTCGATATAGATGTTGCGCGGGAGGTGCGTCGACTGGCAGCCCACGTGGTCGTCGGTGATCACGGTGATCACCTTGAACGAGTCCTCGCGCACCCACTCCGACCACCCGGACGGCGCCACGCCGTGCTCGTCGGGCAGGCCGCCGTTGTAGCTCCCGAGGAGCACGCAGAGCGCGTCGTTGCTCCTGATCTCGTGGCTGTAATGGTAGAAGACGGGCGGGTTGTTCCCCGGCGCCTCCGGCACCGGGGCGCAGCTCTCGGTGCTGAGCGGGGCGCCGACGCAGATCGAATCGTCGACCTCCGCAGCGCCGTGCGCGGAGATCATGATGACGCGGTAATCGATGCCGCTCTCGCCGATGATCGAGGCGAAGCTCTCATTGATGTTGTTCTGTACGCTGATGATCTCGTTCGCCATGCTGGGCGAGTTGTCGATGACGAACACGATGTCGACCGGCCGCTTCGTGAGCGTGGCCTCGGCGACCGTGGCGACACAGGCCGTATCGGGCGTCACGGGGCCGCTGCCACCCGTGTTGGCGCCGCTGGAGCCGTTGCCGATCATCCCCCCGTCGTCACCGCCCGCGCCGCCCCCTCCCGCGCCGCCCTCGCCGCCCCCACCCGCGCCGCCGGCTCCACCGACGTTCGCTCCAGCCGTCGCGTCCGCGTCGCCCTCCGCCCCGGAGCTGCAGGAGCACCCTGCGGCGCCGGTCATCACCAGAACACCCAACCCAAGAAGCGGAACCAACATGGTAGACCGGGAGAGCTTCACATGAACCTCGACCGCTAGGGCGCATGAACGCGCTATTTCAGATTGCACAATTGCAACGAGATGTGGTGACGATTTTGACCTGACCGCGATTTTTCTCGGAGGCTGTTCCATGACATGTATCATGGAAGCGTCTTTGTCATTCCACCTGGTGCGCACGGCGAGGCGCGGTGGATGGAGGCGCGGGCACGGCCACGTGGCCACGCGCCACGCGCCACCGGTTGCATGAAGCGAGGGCGCCAGCTGGAACGCGGCGCCGCGGCGCGTCGGGCGCCTCGGCTCCTCGGACGCTCCGCATGGGCTGGATGGTCTCTGCACAATGCGCCCCTAGGATGCAGGTATGAGCCTACGTCATGACTTTCCTCGCATCGGCATCGATGCGATCGCGCTCGCCGTCCCCCGCCGCTTCGTCGAGCTCACCGAGCTCGCCGAGGCGCGGGGCATCGCGCCCTCCAAGTACCTGACCGGCCTGGGGACCCGCCGGATGGCGATCGCTGCGCCCGACGAGGATCCGATCACCCTCGGAGCCAACGCGGCCCGCCGGCTGTTCCAGCGGTCGGGCGCGAGCCCCGCGGACATCGGGCTCTGCGTCGTGGGCACCGAGACCGCCGTGGACCACGCGAAGCCGGCGGCCTCCTTCCTCCACGGCCTGCTCGGGCTGCCGAGCGCGTGCCGGGTCTTCGAGGCCAAGCACGCCTGCTTCGGGGGCACCGCGGGCCTCCTCAACGCGGTGGACTGGATCGCCTCGGGCTCGGCCCGCGGCCGCGCCGCGCTCGTCGTGTGCTCGGACGTGGCGCGGTACGCGCTCGGCTCGGCGGGCGAGCCCACCCAGGGCGCCGGCGCCGTGGCGCTGCTCGTGCGCGAGCGCCCGCGCCTCGTCGAGATCGAGGTCGGCCAGACCGGCACGTATGCGCGCGACGTCTACGATTTCTGGCGGCCGCTCCACCACAAGGAGGCGCTCGTCGACGGTCACTACTCGGTGCAGTGCTACCTCGACGCCCTCGCCGGGGCCTACGGCGACTGGCGCCGCGTGGCGGGCGACGGCGATCCCCTCGCGCGCACCTGCTACCACGTCCCCTACGGCAAGATGGCCCGCAAGGCCCACCGCCACCGGCTGGCGATGGACGGCCTGACCGAGCAGGCCGCCGACGAGAGCTTCGCCGTCGAGGTGGAGCCGTCGCTCGATCTGCCGTCGCGCATCGGCAACATCTACACGGGCTCGCTCTACCTGGCGCTCGCGTCCCTGCTCAACACGGAGGCCCGCGCGCTCGAGGGGCGGCGCGTCGGGCTGTTCAGCTACGGCTCGGGCTGCTGCGCCGAGTTCTTCGCGGGCAGGATCGGGCCGGAGGCCGGGGCGCTCGTGGCCGCCCTCGAGATCGACGCCCCGCTCGACGGGTGCCGTCGCGCCTCCGTCGCGGAGTACGAGGCGCTGCGCAACGGCGACGAGGCCGCCGACCGCCGGCCGGCGCCCGAGGGCGCCGAGCGCGGGGGCGCGAGCCTCGACAGCCGGGTGGTGTACCTGGGGCTCGACTCGAGCGAGCGGCGCGTCTACGCGAGCGAGTGAGCGCCGGAGCGGGCAGCTCGCTCAGCCGGAGCCGGACGAGGGGGACGTGAGCTCCGAGAGCTTCACGGTGAAGAGCTCCGCCCCGCCGGCCGCAGCGACGACGACCCGCAGCGTGCCGGAGGGGGCCGGTCGCTTCAGGCGCGCGGCGACCGCGCGCGTGACCGGCGCGAGCGGCGCGATGATGTCGGCCATCGCCGAGCGCGCCATCACGCCGACCAGCATCGGCGCGCGCTCGCCCGCGGCCAGGGCGGCGCGGAGCATGCGCTCGGGTTCGAGAGCCGGGTCGCGCTGCTGCAGGCCGATCGCGATGAGATAGCCCGTCGGTTCTCGCAAGGAGAGGAGATAACCCGTCAGCGGCGCGGGGGCGCTGCTGCGGGCCGGGAGGCTCTGCAGCAGGCGCGCGAGCTCCGGGCGGTGATCGGCGAGCAGCTCGGCCCGCTCATCGTGATCGGACATGCCCGCCCGCCCCTGCTTCGCCTGGGCGTTCGGCGTGAGACCGCGATTCCGCGGGGTGATCGTCGCTGCGTCTTTCGGGACCATGTTCCTCCAGCGAGGGCTCTTGCCCTCCGTGTTGTTTGTTCCGGTCACCGCGCCGCGCGTGTCACGAAATCGGACGCGGCCGCGCGTCGCTCGCAAACGCGGGCCGCGTGCCGCTGCACCGGGGCGCTTCGAGATCGCCCCGGCGCGCCCCGTCGGAGGACCGTCCGGCGCGCACGGTCGGCCGAGTTGGCACGTCCTCGTGCCGCCGATGACCGGCCAGGAGCCAGGAGCGGGCCGCGAGGGCGCCCTGGACCCCGCCTCGATCGGCAGAGGGCGCCGGCGACGGCTGCGCTCCTCGTCCATCGCGAGGGCGCGGCCCCCGTCCGCGGCGAGGGCGCGGACCTTGCGATGAGGCGCCGCGAGCTCGCTGCCCTCCGGCGCGGAGCGCTCCGGCGCCCGGTGCGCCTGCGCGGAGGAGCGTCAGCGAGCGTCAGCCAGAGGGAGAGCCAGCCTATGCGAGATCGAATGGGGAGGATTGGACAGGTGATGGCCGCAGCCGCCATGGTGGGGGGCTGCGCCTCCACCGAGGCGCCGCGAGACCCCGCGCCGTCGGTGGACGGCGCGGCGGCGGCGCCCACGGCGCTGGGCCCCGCGCGCCTGCGGGCGGCGTACATCGCGGCCGTGCAGGCGTCGGCGCCCGAGAGCTACCGGATGATCGAGGCGTCTCCGGGCGGGAACGAGGCGAGCCTGCGCGCGCCGAACCCGGCGCACCGGCTCGCGGCCGATTTCAGCGCGTCGGGCGTGCGGATCGCCCCGGAGGGCGAGGCGCGGTGGAGCTTCTCGATGGCCGCCGCCCGGTACGGCTGCGCGGGCGATCTGCGCGAGGTGCCGCGTGCGGCGCCGACCGCCACGAAGAACCGCGTGGAGCTCCGCCGGCAGGGCGCGTCGCCGGGCGAGGGGCTCGTGGAGTGGTACGTGAACGGGCCGCTCGGGCTGGAGCAGGGCTTCACGGTGCCCGGGGCGCCTCCCTGCCTCGCCCCCGGGGACCAGGACCTCGTCATCGAGCTCGCCCTGGGCGGCGATCTCCGCGCCACGCCGCTCGCCGGCGGCGAGGGGGTCGCGCTGCGCGAGGCGTCCGGCGCGGTGGTGATGCGGTACACGGATCTCCACGCCACCGACGCCGCGGGGCGGACGCTGCCCGCGTGGATGGAGCTCGGCGTCGACGAGCGCACGCTGTCGCTGCGCGTGGACACCGCCGGGGCCGCGTACCCGGTGACGGTGGATCCGCTCGCCGCCTCGGAGCGGACGGCGCTCATCGCGGTCGACGGCTCGACCCCGATCCACCTGAACGGCGACGCGATCGCCATGTCGGGCGACACCGCGATCGTCGGGGCGCCCGGGAGCGCGGCGTACGTGTTCGTGAAGAGCGGCGGCGCCTGGACGCAGCAAGCCAGGCTCGTCCCGGGCGACAGGGCCGCGGGCGACGGCTTCGGCGCCTCGGTCGCGATCTCGGCGGACACGGCCGTGGTCGGGGCGCCCTGGGGGACCGAGGGCGCGGGCGCCGCCTACGTGTTCGTGCGGAGCGGGGGCGAGTGGGTCGAGGGCCCGCAGGCCAAGCTCGCCGGCAGCGGACCGACCGGCGGCGCGTTCGGCAAGACCGTCGCGATCTCGGGGAGCTCGGTCATCGTGGGCTCCCCCGCGTACGCGTTCGAGCTCGCGCAGGACAGCGACGCCGACGGCGTGATCGACGCGGACGACAACTGCCCTGACGCCGCGAATCCATCGCAGGTGGACGGCGACGCCGACGGGCATGGCGACGCGTGCGACCCGCGGTGCGTGACCTTCCGGCGCGGCCTTGGCGGTGACGTGGCCGACGCGACGCTCTGGCAGGTATCGCCCACGTGGAACGACGGCGCCAGCACCACGCTCTCGACGGGCACCGGCACGGGCGGCGTCCGGCGGAGCCTCCTCCGGTTCAACCTCGCCGGCGTCCCGGCGAGCGCGGAGATCGCCTCGGCGACGCTGTCGCTGTACCAGACGTACAAGCTCGAGAGCAGCACCGTGCGCGTCCACCGGGCCACCGCCGCGTGGACGGAGTCGGGCGTCACGTGGGGCAACTCCGGCGGCGGCGGCCATTTCGATCCTGCGATCGAGGCCTCCTTCGTCACCGGCGGTCCTTCCGGCACCACCGGCTTCCGGAACGTCGACGTGACCGCGCTCGCGCAGGCCTGGGTGAGCGGCGAGATCGCCAACCACGGCGTGCTGATCGAGGAGGCCGCGGTGACCCGGAGCACCCTGCGGAGCAGCGAGAGCGCGAGCGCCACGGAGCGGCCGGCGCTCACGGTCTGCTACCACGACACCTGCGAGGACGGCATCCAGAACGGCGCCGAGTCCGGCGTGGACTGCGGGGGCCCGAGCTGCGCGCCGTGCGCCCCCGGCAGCGTCCTCTGGAGCAGGCGCTTCGTCAACGGCTGGTACGAGTCGATGCGCGCGCGCGCCGTCGCGGTCGACGGCGCGGACAACGTGATCTTCGGCGGCTACGCCTATGGCCCGATCGACTTCGCCGGGCACGGCGGGCCGCTCCCCGAGGGGATGCTCGACACCAAGTTCCTCGCGAAGCTCGACGCCGCGGGGAACCACGTGTGGGACAGGCGCCCGCAGCACGGCGGCACCTTCTTGAGCGTCGCCGCGTCGGGGTCCGGCGAGCTGATCGCGGGCTCGAACTTCGGCCTGCAGCGGTTCACCGCGTCGGGCGACCTCCTCACGGAGGTCGTTGGCCTCGGCCAGGTCAAGGTCGCCCGCGCCAATGCGGGCGCCGCCGCGCTCGCCGGCGTCCTGTGGGACACGGTCGATCTCGGCACCGGCCCCCTCGCCGGCGGGCCGGGCAGCGATCTCCTGGTCGCGAAGCTCGACGCGGCGGGCGCGCCGATCTGGATCAGGACCTTCGCGAGCGACCCGTACGACAGCGACCCTGCGAGCGTCGCCGTGGACGGCGCGGGCAATGTCATCGTCCTCGGCCGCTTCTCCGGCGCGCTCGACCTCGGTGGCGGACCGCTGGCGAGCTCGCCGACGGCTCACGGCATGTACCTGGCGAAGTTCGACGCGGCCGGGAATCACGTCTTCAGCCAGGTCGTCTCCGGCACGCCGGATGACGCCGACGTCGCCGCGACCCCGTCCGGGGAGCTGATCCTCGCCCTGGGCACGACCGTGACCAAGCTCACCGCCTCGGGCGCGCCGCTGTGGAGCGTCGATACGACGGGCCTCGGCCTGCTCTCCAACACCTGGGGCATCCCTGCCGTCGCCCTCGACGGCGCTGGCAACGTGTTCATCAACCCGCCCGGCGCTGTCGCGAAGCTCTCGCCGTCGGGCGCCGTGCTGTGGTCGGTCGACCCGATCGGCGACGCGGAGCACGGGGACATCTTCGATCTGGCCGTGGACAGCGCCGGCAACGTGATCGGCGTGGGCACGTACGACCGCGCGGACGCGATCGTCGTGAAGCTCGCCCCGTAGCCCGGGCAGCGCCCCGGCGCGCTCGCGGTCGTCGCGGGCTCCTGGCCGCCTGGCCAGGAGCCCGCGATCACGAGCTCCGCGCGCGCGCCGTCGTCTCCAGCCCGCCGGGCACGAAGTCCGTCCCCTTCTGGACACGGTCGTTCCACGTCTCGGGGGGTTTGCCTGAAGGCACCTCCCTCATCGTGATGCACCCCGGCACCGGGCACACCAGCGCGCACAGATTGCAGCCGATGCACTCCTCCTCGTCGACGAACGGGACCCGCGACGGCGCCGCGTCCCCGCTCGGATCCGCCGTCACCGCGCGATCCGGGAGGACCTTCGGGAGGTGGGTGTGGCCCGCCGCGCGCGCCTCCGCCTCCGTCCTCCCCGGCAGGTGGATGCACTGGTGCGCCCCGTCCATGCAGGCGACGTAACAGAGCTGGCACCCGATGCACTTGTCGGCGCTGATGTCCGCGACCACGCGGTACGAGAGGTCGAGCTCGCCCCACTCCTGGACCTGCGGGATCGCCCTGCCGCGCAGCTCGTTCACCGAGCGCATCCCGTGATCGTCGAGCCAGTCGCTGAGCCCCTCGATCATCTCCTCGACGATGCGGTAGCCGTAATGCATCACCGCGGTGCAGACCTGGACGCTCGTCGCGCCGAGCGCGATGAACTCGGCGGCGTCGCGGGAGTTCGAGATGCCGCCGATGCCGGAGATGGGCAGCCGGCCGACGCCGGGGTGGCGCGCCAGCTGGCTCAGCAGGTGGAGCGCGATCGGCTTGACCGCGGGCCCGCAATAACCGCCGTTCGTCGACGCGCCGCCGACCCGCGGGAGCGGGACCATCCGCTCCAGATCGACGCCCATGAGCGACTTGACCGTGTTGATCAGCGAGACGCCGTGCGCCCCGGAGCGGAGCACGGCCTCGCCCGGCTCCAGGATGTCGCCGACGTTGGGCGTGAGCTTCACGATGACCGGCGTCGTCGCGAACTCGACGGCCCAGCGCGCGATCTCCTGGAGGACCGCCGGCTCGTTGCCGACGGCCGAGCCCATGCCGCGCTCACACATCCCGTGCGGACAGCCGAAGTTGAGCTCGAGCCCGTCCGCGCCCGTGTCCTCGGCCTTGCGGATGATCTCGCGCCACTCGTCCTTCGTCTCGACCATCAGCGAGGCGATGAGCGCGTGGCCCGGGTAACGCCGCTTGATCTCGCGCATCTCCTTGAGGTTCACGTCGAGCGGGCGATCGGTGATGAGCTCGACGTTGTTGAGCCCCATGAGCCGCGTGTTGCCGTAGTCGATGCCGCCGAACCGGCTCGACACGTTGACGATGGGGTTCCCGAGCGTCTTCCAGACGGCGCCGCCCCAGCCGGCGTCGAAGGCGCGCCGGACCTGATCGCCGGTGTTGGTCGGCGGCGCCGAGGCGAGCCAGAACGGGTTCGGGCTCTTGATCCCGGCGAAGTCGATAGAGAGGTCGGCCATCGCTCAGCTCCCTTGCGGTGAGGGCAAGGGCGCCGCGCCGCCCGCCCGCGTCGTCATCGCTTCGTGCATCGCGCGCGCGGCGATCTTCGCCTCGGCGACCGCGTTGACGACCTCCTTGCCGCCGTTCACGCAGTCGCCGCCGCTGTAGACCTTCGGGTTGCCCGTGCGGTGCGTCGCCGGATCGACCACCACGCGCCCCCTCGGGTCGAGCACCACCCCCTCGAACGCGAGCGCCACCTGCGTCGCCCGGCTCTGCCCGATCGCGACCGCGACGAGGTCGGCGGGCAGGAGCTCCTCTTGGGCCGGCCCCGGCGCCGGGCCCCGCGCGCCGGTGTCGGCGGGCGCGTCGGCGGGCGCGATCCGCAGCGCGACGACCTTCCCGCCCTCGCGCACCACCTCGACCGGCACCCGGTTCTCGACGAGGCGCGCGCCGGCGACCCGCGCGCCCTCGAGCTCGTGCGCGTACCCCGACATCTCGGCCTCGGAGCGGCGGTACACAACGGCCACGTCGACCCCGAGCAGCGAAAGCTCGTGGGCGACGTCGAGCGCCGTGTTGCCGCCGCCGATGACGACCGCGCGCCGCACGCCCGCGAGGTCGAGGCCCGGGTCGGCCTTGAGCCGCTCGATGAACGCGGTCGCGCCCACCACGCCGTCGCCGTCCTCCCCGCGGAGGCCGAGGCGCGCGTCGGCGCCCAGGCCGAGCCCCAGGAAGACCGCGTCGTACTCCGCGACCAGGTCGCGCGCGGAGACCTCCCCCGGCCCGGCCGCCTGCGCGACGACCGAGACGCCGGCGCGGAGCTCGATGTCCCCGAGCGACAGGACCCACTCGAGCTCGTGGAGCGCCTCGTGCCCCTTCATCTTGTAGGGCGCGATCCCGAGCGTGTTCAGGCCGCCGGGGATCGCCTTCCGCTCGAAGATCACGGCGCGGTGCCCCTCGAGGGCGAGGTAGCCCGCCGCGGCGATCGACGCGGGCCCCGCGCCCACGAGCGCGACGCTCTTGCCGGTGGGCGGCTTCGCCCGGAAGATCCGCGGATCGCGCGCGAGGGCCGACTCGACCGCGTAGCGCTGGAGGCGGCCGATCGCGATCGGCTCGCGCCCCCACCCGTTGTAGACGCAGTCGCCCGCGCAGAGCACCTCGACGGGGCAGGCCTGCCCGCACGACTGGCCGAGCAGGTTGGCCGTGAGGATGGTGCGGGCCGCGCCCTTCACCTGGCCGGCCGCGATCTTCCGGATGAAGCTCGGGATATCGATCGCCGTCGGGCACGCCTTGACGCAGGGCGCGTCGACGCAATAGAGGCACCGGTTCGCCTCGGCGACCGCCTCGGCGTCGGTGTAACGCGGGCTCTTGTCCTCGAATCGCTCTTCGATCCGGCCGGACGGGAGGGCTGAGAGGCGTATCGGGGCTCGGGTCATGCTGGCGCTCGCGCGGCTCCTCTCGAATGGTGCGTGGTGGCTAGAAGGCCTGGGCTCCCTGGGTCGGGCCGAGCCGGCGGGGTAGATAGCGCCCTGCGCCGCGCTGCACGTCGAGCTTGCCGTCCGTGCACTGGACCCGGCCGTTGACGATGACGTGCGTCGGCTTCCCCTTCACCTCGAAGCCCTCGAAGATGCTCCGATCGCACCGGTGATGGTGGGTCTTCGCGGAGATCGTGCTCGTCCCCTTCGGGTCGAAGACCACGAGATCCGCGTCGCCGCCCGGCACGATCGAGCCTTTGCGCGGGTACAGCCCGAAGATCTTGGCCGGCTGCGTCGAGAAGAGATCGACGAAGCGGTGGACGTCGATCCGCCCCGCGAGCACCCCGTAGGTCCAGAGCAGGGCGAGGCGGTTCTCGATGCCCGCGGCGCCGTTCGGGATCCGCGAGAAATCGTCCTTGCCCATGTCCTTCTGGCCGACCTGGTTGAAGGGACAGTGGTCGGTCGCCACGGTCTGGATGAGCCCCGACGAGAGCGCGGCCCACAGCGCGTCCTGGTGGCCCTTCGGCCGGATCGGCGGGCTCATCACGTAGGCCGCCCCCTCGAAGCCGGGCTTCTCGTAGACCGAGTCGTCGAGCAGGAGGTACTGCGGGCACGTCTCGGCCATGACCACCTGGCCCCGGCTCCGCGCCTCGGTGACCGCGGCGAGCGCCTCCTTGCAGGTGAGGTGGACGATGTAGATCGGCTCGCCGATCATCCGGGCGAGCATGATCGCGCGCCCCGTCGCCTCGCCCTCGATCGGCGCGGGGCGGCTCTGCGCGTGGTACCGCGGGTGGGTCTTGCCCTCCTTCAGGAGCTTCTTCTGGAGCGCGACGACCGCGTCGCCGTGCTCGGCGTGCACGGTCACGAGCGCGCCGAGGCCCTTGGCGGCCTCCATCACCTGGATGAGCTCCGGATCGTCGACGCCGATGGCCCCGCGGTAGGCCATGAAGGTCTTGAACGACGGGATGCCGTGCTCGCGCGTGCAGACGGCCATCTCCTCGAGCGTGTCGTCGCCGAACCAGGTGACGGCCATGTGGAAGGCGTAATCGGAGACCGCCTTCTTCGCCTTCTCGTTCCACATCGCGAGCCCGTCCAGCAGCGCCTGCCCTCGGGCCGGGATCACGAAATCGATGATCGAGGTCGTGCCCCCGGCGACGCCCGCCGCCGTGCCGGTCTCGAAATCATCGGAGCTCTCCGTCCCCATGAACGGCAGCTCCATGTGCACGTGGGCGTCGACCCCGCCGGGGAAGATGAGCTGCCCCGAGGCGTCGATCACGGTGTCCCCCGCGCGCTCCTTCGACAGCCCCGCGCCGACCGCGGCGATTTTCCCGTCCTCGCAGTAGACGTCGCCGACGAACCGGTCGCTCGCTGTGATGATCTCGCCGTTCTTGATCAGGATGCCCATGTTGCTCCTCCGCGGGTGAGCGCCGGGCGGCGGGTCCCCTCCGGGGGGCGGCGCCGCCATGGCGGGGGAAACGCCGGGGGGGAGAGCCGGCCGCGACCAGCGCCCCGGCGCTGCTGGTGTCTTCGCGGTGGACTTCGCATCGCTCGTCGCGCTCGTTGCCCGACCTCGCCGTCCTCCCGCCGCCCCGGGCCCTCAGGGCAGCTGTTCCGTGAGCTCGCCGTACGTCTCGGGCCGGCGATCGCGGTAGAACTGCCACGTCCTCCGCACCTCCTCGATCAGGTCGAGGTTCATCTCGGCGACGACGAGCTCGTCCTTGTCCTCGCTCCCCGTCGCGAGGAAGCTGCCCCGCGGGTCGCAGAAGTAGCTCGTCCCGTAGAACTTGCCGATGTTCCACGGCGCCTCGGTGCCGACGCGGTTCGAGGCGGCGATGAAGTAGCCGTTGGCCACGGCGTGCGCGGGCTGCTCGAGCTTCCAGAGGTACTGGGAGAGCCCGGCGACCGTCGCCGAGGGGTTCCACACGATCTCGGCGCCGTTCAGGCCGAGCAGCCGCGCCCCCTCCGGGAAGTGGCGATCATAGCAGATGTAGACGCCGATCCGCGCATACCGCGTCTGGAACGTGGGATAGCCGAGGTTCCCCGGCTTGAAGAAGAACTTCTCCCAGAACCCGTTCGTGTGCGGGATGTGCGTCTTCCGGTACTTGCCGAGGTACGTGCCGTCGGCGTCGACCACGGCGGCCGTGTTGTAGTAGACGCCCGCCATCTCCCGCTCGTAGATCGGGATGATCATCACCATCTTGTACTTCTTGGCGTACGCCGCGAGCCGCTCGACCGTCGGGCCGGGGACGGGCTCGGCCACATCGCACCATTTCGCGTCCTGCGAAGGACAGAAGTAAGGTGTATTGAAGACCTCCTGCAAACAGAGGATCTGCACACCCCTCTTCCCCGCCTCGTCGATGAACTGCAGGTGCTTCTCGAACATCGCGTCCCGGATGGCCATGACGGAGGCGCCGTCGTCGCCGATCGGGGTGGAGCACTGGATCAGCCCGCCAAGTACGTTTCGTGCCATCAGAACCACCTCGTGATGACGATCTTGCGCTCCGTGTAGAAGTCGATGGCCGTCGGGCCGTGCGCCTTGAGATCGCCGAAGAAGCTGCCCTTCTGGCCGCCGAAGGGGAAGAAGGCCATGGGCGCCGCGACGCCGATGTTCACGCCGACCATCCCGGCAGCGGCGCGGTGCTGGAACTCGCGCGCCGCGCGGCCGCTCGACGTGTAGATCGACGCCGCATTGCCGTACTCGCTCCGGTTCGCGATCGCGATCGCCTCGTCGAGGTCGTTCGCGCGCATCAGGCACGCGACCGGCCCGAAGATCTCCTCGGTCGCGATCACCATCCCTGGCCGCACGTCGTCGAAGACCGTGGGCCCCACCCAGTTGCCGTTCGGATACCCCTCGACCCTGGCGTCCCGGCCGTCGAGGAGGAGCGTGGCCCCCTCCGCCACGCCCTGGTTGATGTACGAGAGCACCCGGTCCCTGTGCGCCGCCGAGATCACCGGGCCCATGGTCACGCCCGGCTTCGATCCGTCGCCGAGCACGATCCCCTTCGCGTGGCGCACGAGCCCGTCGCGCACGGCCTCGTAGGTGTCGCCGACGCACACGACGACGCTGCCGGCCAGGCATCGCTGGCCGGAGCAGCCGTAGATGGACTCGGCCACGTTGGCGACCGTCATCTGCCGCTCGGCGTCCGGCATCACGACGAGGAAGTTCTTCGCCCCGCCGAGCGCCTGGACCCGCTTGCCCGCCTCCGCGGCGCTCTTGTACACGTGGCGCGCGACCGCCGACGAGCCGACGAACGAGACGCCCGCGATGTCCCTGTGCGCGCAGAAGGCGTTCACGACGTCGCGGCCGCCGTGGACCAGGTTCACCACCCCCGGCGGCAGCCCGGCCTGCTCGATCAGCTCGAAGATGCGCTGCTGCGAGAGCGGGACCTGCTCCGACGGCTTGAGCACGAACGTGTTCCCCGTCGCGATCGCGTACGGCAGGAACCAGAGCGGCACCATCGGGGGGAAGTTGAACGGCGTGATCGCGGCGAAGACGCCGAGCGGCTGGCGGATCGTGTGGCAGTCGATCCGGGACGCGACGTCCTCGAGGGCCTGCCCCATCAGGAGGGCCGGGATGCCGGCCGCGTGCTCGACGTTCTCGATGCCGCGACCGAAATCGTTCCGGGCCTCGGCCAGCGTCTTGCCGTGCTCGGAGGTGCAGATCGCCGCGATCTCGTCGCGATGGGCGTCGAAGATCTCGCGCAGCTTGAAGAGGTAGCGCGCCCGCTGCACCGGCGGCGTCGCGCTCCAGCCGGGGAACGCCGCCTGCGCGGCCTTCACCGCCGCGTCGACGTCGGCCGCCGTCGAGAGGGGCACCTCCGCAAGAGATTCCCCGGTCGCCGGGTTCTTCACCTCGAGGCGCGTCGCCCCCGAAGCTCGAGACCAGGCTCCGCCGACGAAGTTTTCCAGCACACGCATCGTGAAAAACCTTTCCCCCCGGCGAGGTCGTCACTCGGCAGCCCCGACCAACAGGCCGGGCGCCGCCCCTGGCTGCTGGGCATCACAGCCCACCGATCGAGCGCTACATGCGGTGGGGGCCATCCGTCAAGCCTCGGTGCGATGCGGCGCGCACCGCACCCGCCTACGGAAGATCCCCAGCGCACATCCCGTAGTATAGACCACAGAGCAGCTGGCGGCCCACCGTGCAACTGCCCAGCAGCACGTCATGAAATACTTTGGAAATAACTCGGGTATGCCCTGGGTGGGCCGCGCGAACGACGCGAACGACGCGAACGAGAGGACCATGCCGCTCGAGCGACTCCATCCGCCGCGATGCCCCACGTCGAGCCGGCCCGGCGCGGTCGCGGTCGCGGTCGCGCCGCGCGCGACGCGTCGCGCGCGGCCAGGGAGGAGTCGTGCCGAAGCGCGGCGCGGCCCGTCCACCGGAGCACCGCATCGAAAGTCGCTCGTGGTCGTTGCTCCGTCGATCGAACCGTCCTAGGTGCACCCCATGGACCTCGCGGATCCTTGCCCGGTCGCCAGGCGCACGACTATCCCAGGGGATGGCTGTGCGCGCTGGCGGCTCGGCGGTGCGCAGACGTAAGATCGGTGCGCGCTCGGTGAGACGATGACGAAACCCAGCATGCTGTTCGACACGACGGAGCACGTGCTCATCGCCGTCCACGGCAGGGAACCGCCGAGCGACGAGGAATGGGAAGGGTATATGCAGGCGGCGGGCAGTCTCCCGCCCGCCTGCACGAAGACTCTCGTGGTGACCGCCGGGGGGGGACCCAACGCGAAGCAGCGGGCATCCATCAACGACTACGTGAGCAAGACCGCGCTCACCGTGGCGATCTGCACGGACGCGCTCCTCGTCCGGCAGATCGGGACTGCGCTCAGCTGGTTCAACCCGCGGGTCAAGGCGTTCCGGGGCAGCGACGTCGTGGCCGCGCTGCGCTATCTGGAGATCACCGGGCCTGAGGCGGCCCTGGTGCAACACAAGGTCACGAAGATGAGACTCGAAATCGAGGGCCGGCCGTCCCGCGCGCCGCGCTGACCCGGGGGCCGCCGGGGAGATCGTGGCGACGCCTGGGGCGCGGGGGTGGTAGGAGGGTGGCAGGAGGGGGACCGGACCACCGCGATGAACACGACCCGCTGGCAGCAGCTCATCTCCTCGCGAGGGGCGCGAGAGGCCCCGAACGGCGCGTGGCGGCCCCGCTTCTTCCGCCCGGCGCGCGAGGACGACGCGGAGGAGCTCGGCCGCCTGCTCCACGACGACGCCCGGATCGAGATCTTCGACACGATCGACCGGCAGCTCGCCGATCTCGTGAAGACCCGCCACCCCCGGGAGCGCCTCGGTGAGCGGGACGTCGCGCGGCTCGTGGGAGAGCACCTGAACGGCGCCCCCATCGAGGCCTATGGAGTCTGGGTCTACTATCCGTGGTCGCACCGCCTCGTGCACCTGCTCGATGAGGCCGAGTTCGTCGAGCTGCGGACCGACCGGAACAAGCACAAGATCAGCGGCGAGGAGCAGGCGGCGCTCGCCCGCCGGCGCATCGGCGTCGTCGGCCTCTCGGTGGGGCAGTCCGTGGCGATGACCATCGCGCTCGAGCGGGGCGCTGGCGAGCTGCGCCTCGCGGACTTCGACCACCTCGATCTCTCGAACCTGAACCGGATCCGGACCGGCGCGCACAACCTCGACCTGCCGAAGGTCGTCGCCACGGCGCGCGAGATAGCCGAGCTCGATCCGTTCCTCCACGTGACGTGCTTCCCCGAGGGGGTCACAGAGGACAATATCGAGCGCTTCCTGCTCGACGGGGGCAAGCTCGATGTCCTCGTGGACGAGTGCGACAGCCTCGATATCAAGCTCCTGCTCCGCGCGAGCGCGCGCGCCCACCGCATACCGGTCGTGATGGAGACGAGCGACCGGGGGCTCATCGACGTCGAGCGCTTCGATCGGGAGGGCGATCGGCCGATCCTCCACGGGCTCGTCGGCGATCTCACGCCCGAGCGCGTCCGCGGCCTGTCGACCGAGGACAAGGTGCCTTATGTCATGCAGATCATCGGCCAAGACGCGATCTCGCTCCGGCTCCGCGCGTCGCTCATCGAGGTGCAGCAGTCGGTGAGCACATGGCCTCAGCTCGGGTCGGCGGTCGTCCACGGCGGGGCGGCGGCCGCGGACACGGCGCGCCGGATCGCCCTCGGGGAGCCGGTGCGGTCGGGCCGGTATTATGTCGACCTGGAGGAGCTCATCAGCGGCCCCGAGGGGGAGCCCGCCGCCGCGGACGCGCCGCGCGCGCCGGGCCCTGCCCTCGCCGCGGCGGCGGGCCCGCTCCCGGCCGCCGAGGCCGGCGCCGTCGCGCTCGACCCGGCGCGGCTGCGGCGGCTCGTCGCGGCGGGCGTCGCGGCGCCCTCGGGCGGCAACTGCCAGCCCTGGCTCTGGGTCCACGAGGACCGTCGCCTCGGGCTGTTCCACGACCGCGCGCGCTCCGAGTCGCTCGCCGACTTCCAGGGCGCGGGCGGCGTGGTCGCGCTCGGCGCGGCCGCCGAGAACGTCGTCCTCGCCGCGCACCGCGAGGGGCTCAGCGTGCGCGTCTCGCCGTTCCCGCGCGAGGGCGACGAGGACCTGGCCGCCACGTTCGCGTTCTTCGGCGCGCCGACCCCCGGCGCCGAGGAGCACGCCATGGATGGCCTCGCGGGCGCCATCGGGCTCCGGCACACGAACCGGCGCCCTGGCCAGCGGGCGCCGCTCGCGGAGGAGCACCGCGCCGCGCTCCGCGCCGCGGTCGAGTCCATCCCCGGGGCGCGCCTCGGGCTGCTCGAGGCGCCGGCGGAGCTCGACGAGATCGGCGCCCTCATCGGCGCCGGCGATCGGCTCCGGATGCTCGCGAGGCACACCCACGCCGACATGATGAGGGAGGTCCGCTGGACCGAGGCGGAGGCCGAGGCGCGCCGGGATGGGCTGTTCGTCGGCACGCTCGAGCTCTCGCCGACCGATCTCGCGGGGTTCAAGATCTGCCGGGATTACCGCGCCCTGGAGCTCGTCCGGCGCTGGGGCGGCGGCCGGGGGCTCGAGAGGATGGCGCAGAAGGCGATCCGCTGCGCGACGGCCGTCGGGCTGATCACCCTGCCGCGCGCCCGGCTCACCGACTATTTCCAGGGCGGCAGGGCGGTCGAGCGCGCGTGGCTGACCGCGACGCAGCTGGGCATCGCGGTCTACCCGATGACGACGTTGCCTTACCTGTTCGCGCGGCTGATCCGGGGCCGCGGCGAGGGGCTCGACGCGGAGACCGCGGAGGCCGCGACCGGGCTCCGGGAGCGCTATCTCCGGCTGTTCGACGTCAACGACGCGACCGCGGAGGTCCTGCTCTTCCGCCTGTCGCTCGCGGGCCCCGTGTCGGCGCGCTCCCTCCGCCGCCCCGTCGACGACGTGCTCGTCGTGCGCTGAGCGGGCGGCGCGGGCGGCCCGCGCGGCGCGCCGCAGCGGCCCGCGCAGAGCCGGCCCTCACGGCGTCGGGCGATCGCCGAGGAGCCAGCTGCGCGCGGCCCCCTCGTCCTTGAAGACCCGCACGAGCTGCGCGGTCCCCGCCTCACGGGCGATCCGGCTCGCCTGCAGCGCCGCGAGATCGCTTTGCACGAGCTCGGCGGCCCTGATCACCCCCATCGCGGTCGAGGTCGCCGCGATGTCGCGGAGGAGCTCCGTCGCCTCCTCGGAGGCGATGGAAAAGCCACGGAAGTCCACGAGGACGCGGATCCTCCGGCCATAGAGCGAGCCGAGGGCCTTCTTGTACTCCGCGGCGTACGCCTGCGCCTCCTCCGTGCGCACGACGCCTTGCAATGTGACCTCGATGAGCGCGTTGATGAGGTCGATCTTGAGCTGGTACATGCCGCCTCACCTGGAGAACCGAGAGCGAGACTGAGACCGAGAGACCATAGCGTCGCGCCGCCGCTGATCCAGGCCGTTATCGCGGCTTCGGCTCGGTGAGCCGGTAGACATGCTCCACGAACTCCGGGACGAGCTCCCTGGCGACGATCCACAGCCGTCCTTCGCCGAGGTCGTGCAGGCCGGCAGGACCATCGAACGTCAGCTTGCCGCGCTCACCGAAGTAGATGAACGACTTCCTGTCGTGGCTGCGGAACCAGCCGCACGCCGCGTCGAGCAGCGGGCCGAGCGCGGCGTCTCCGCCAGGGCGCATCGGGAAGATGCGGACCGAGTCGAGGAGGCGGAAGAGGTTCGTGCCGAGCTCGCCGAGCTCGAGGACCGCGACCGCCAGCGGCTCGCCGTGCTGGCGCGCCACGAGGAGCACGCGCTCCCGCTCCAGGCCCGCGCTGCGCCAGCGCTCGACGCAGGGCCCCATCCCGAGCCTGCCGGGCACGAGATCGAGCGCCTCCGCGTACATGCGCGGCGACGTCGCGCACAGCAGGCCGAGCAGCGCCGCCTGCTCCCCGGGGGTCGGCTCGCCGATCTCGATCGGCCCGCCGGCTTCGCGCGGCGCGCGCGGCGCGGCGCGCGCGTCCACCCCCATCAGGCGGAAAGGCAGCGACAGGACGTGGCCCGTCTCGTGGCGCGCGCGGGCGAACTCGAACAGCGATCGCTCGTTCCACGCGACGTGCGCCTCCGCGTAGGCGATGATCCAGCGGCACTCCGGGTCGGCCATCGCGTGCTCGAAGCAGCGAGTGAACATGTCGCGGAGCACCTGCCGGGAGCTCAGGTTCGACGCGGACTTTGGCCGCTTCGCGAGCTGATGAATCATCCACGTGCTGTGGTATGGCTTCATGATCGAGAAATTGCCCTCGATCCCGTGCTCGGACAGACACGCCACGTTGTACAGGAGGTGCGGCACCGCCGCGGCCTTCTGCGCCATGGTCAGGAAGCTCGGCTTGATGGCCTCGAAGTGCTCCGGCCGCCGCCCGGAGAGGTTGAAATAGCCGGACGAGTCGAAGAGATCCCAGAGCTCCGCCTGCCACGCGGTCCCCCCGTAGGTCGTCGCGTGCAGGATGCGGGACACGAGCCTGAGCCAGCGCCGCTCGTCCTCGCGCCGCGCGGCGGTCACGTGCACGCTGCAGAGCTGGGTGTCCGCGCCCTCCACGGCCGACACCGACCGCACCTCGCCCCGCAGGTGGACGACGCCGTCGTCGCCGTCGGGGAGCTCCAGCGAGAGCTTGTGCCTGGGGAGCAGCGGCGGGTGTCCCCTCGTCAGCGCCATCCGCAGGCCCGAGAAGGACACGTCGACCACATCGGCCTCGATCGGCGGGATGTGAAGCCACTGGGGGTGCAGGAAGCGCGCGGTGAGATCGGCCTCGACGCCCCGCTGCAGCAGGCTCTTGCGGAGGCGCTCCACGCGCGCCGGCAGCGGGGAGACGAGCTCGCCCGGGCGCACCTCGTCCGCGCGGACGTTGAAGCGAAAGACGGAGTTCTGCCCGGCGATCTCGACCGCGGCGTCCTCGCTCCAGCCCTTGATGCCGAACCACGTGACCGTCCCGGCCCCCACCTCGCCGAGCATCACGCAGAGGGGCGGCGCGCTCTCGGCGGCGCGGCAGACGACGCCCTTCCTCCGCAGCAGGAAGCCGAGGATGTTGCGCACCCTCCTGGGGTCGTCGATGATCTCGCGCACTTGCCCCGCGTCCGTGGCCGAGGGCCTGAACAGGCTCGCCGCGGCCGCCTTGGCCGTGCCCGCGTCGACGAGGGCGCGCAGCACGTCGCGGATCTGCCCCACCGCGCGGGAGGGGGTTCCGTCCTCGAACGACAGCCCGATGAGCGGCCCCCGCAGGCCCATCGACTGGAGCACCAGCACGGCGGAGAGCGGACCGATCTCGATGTCGCCGGCGTACAGACGCACCCGGACGACGCTGCCGAAAGGGAACGAGGTCCGATAGTCGGGCTCGATCCAGGCGCTCATCGAGCCGAGCAGGACGATCGGGTAGCTCAGGTCGCGCCCCTCGATGCGCAGCCAGGCAGCGCCGCCGTCCAGCCAGCACGCCTCCGGCACCCTGACCGCCGGATCTCCCCCGAGGAGCGCCCGATCCAGAGGCCCCCCGTCAGCGCTGCCGCCGGCGGCCCAGCGCGCGTCCTGCCCGAAGCCGACCTTCGGAACCACGGTCACGCGGTCCCCCCCTCTGTCGTGAGGCCACGCGTTCCAGGTGAGGAACAGGCAACGAGGCTGCTTCGCCAACATGGCGAGGAAGCACGGCGCTGTTCGGCGAGCTCGCCAACACCCCGCAGGAGCTCACCTGGAAGCCGGGAAGGAGGCAGATCCACTTGCGCGTACTTCCAGATCCTCTGTACCGGATGTCAACATCCCGCGTCAAGCGCCGCCCGTGCCGCGCGCGCCGCCGTGTGTCGCCCTGCAGGGTCCGCCGCCGTCGACGCCGTCAACGCCGTTGACGTACTTTGCGTTCACGCATCCGTCGTAATCGCCGTCGCCCCGCGCCCTGAACACGGGAGCAAGATCGCCCAGGATCCACCGGAGAGCGGGGCGATGGTCCGGACGTGGCGGGCGGTCACGGCTGTCCATGCTACAAAGCGCCACCCCGATGCCTGACATGAGCGCCTTTCTGCACGCCGACGGCTGGATCACGCTGGCGACCCTCAGCGCGCTGGAGATCGTGCTTGGAATCGACAACATCGTCTTCCTCTCCATCATGACGGCGAAGCTGCCGCTGGAGCAGCAGCCGCTCGCCCGCCGCATCGGCCTCGTGCTCGCCCTCGGGATGCGGCTGCTCCTCCTGCTCGCGATCTCATGGGTGATGGGACTCAAGGCTACCCTGTTCAGCCTGCTCGGACACGCCTTCAGCGGGCGTGATTTGATCCTGCTCGCGGGCGGTGTGTTCTTGATTGGCAAGGCGACCCACGAGATGTTCGATAAACTCGAGGTCGACGATCCCAAGGAAGAGCAGCCGAAGGCGAAGGCGTCGTTCCCCTCCGTCATCGCGCAGATCGTGCTGCTCGACATCGTCTTCTCGCTCGACTCGGTCATCACCGCCGTCGGCATGGCGCAGCACATCTCGATCATGATGGTGGCCATGTTCATCGCGGTGGGCGTGATGCTCGTCTTCGCCGGGAGCATCGGCGCGTTCATCCAGCGCCACCCGAGCATGAAGATCCTCGCGCTGAGCTTCCTGCTCCTCATCGGCGTGGTGCTCATGGCCGACGGCATGGGCCAGCACATCAGCAAGGGGTATATCTACTTCGCGATGGCCTTCTCGCTCGGCGTCGAGCTCATCAACATGCGCCTCCGGCTGCGCCAGCGGCCGGTCCAGCTGCACACGAAGATGGGGAGCTCTCCGGACCTCTCGCCGGCGCACGAGCAGGCTCCGCCAGGGAGCTGAGTCCCACGCCGGGATCTCCGCGGAAGAGCCGGAGAGGCGGCGGAGGCCGGGGCGCTTGGAGCGAGCACCGGGAGAGCCTGTAAACAATTCGCACAGAGGTGGTCTACGAGGGTCGACGGCGAGAGCGGCCGGTCCCAGAAGTGACACCGGGGTTCTCCACCGAGGTGAGCGTGAGCGACGAGCGAGACGACCAAGGAGACTCAGAGCGAGGAAGGCAGCGGCGCATCGTCGTCGTCGACGACGACGACGCGATCGTCGAGACGCTGGCGGAGGTGCTGCTGGCGGAAGGGTATGAGGTCGAGGGGTACACCGACCCCCTCGAAGCCCTGGAGCGGCTGCGCTCCCAGGCGCCGCCCGACGCCATCGTCATCGACTGCGTGATGCCGTTCCTGGACGGGCCGCGCCTCATCGAGACGCTCGCGGCCGAGGGGAGAGCGGCGCCGGTCGTGCTCGTGACCGCGCTCAGCGATCCCGGCTTCTGCATCGATCCGAACCACCCGGACGCGACGAGGATCATCAACAAGCCGTTCGACCTGGAGCAGCTGCTGGAGACGCTCGACGACCTCACGAGCGCGCCCCCGGTGAGCGAGCCAGAGGCGCGGCGGCACACGCGGACCGCGTCGACGCAGCGGACGTAGCGGAGCCGGACGCCCGCGGGCTGGGGGCGCCCGGACCACGGCGCATCAACGCATGACCCGCGCGGCTTCCCGCGGCGCCGCGGCGCGCCGGCCCGCCGTGGTGGATGGTGGAGCGGAGCGCTCAGGGCCGGGGGAGCGCCGCGGAGAGCCCGTGGACGACCTCGGCGCCCACGGGGACGGTGACGCTCGACCGCTTGAAGTCGCCGCCGACCGGCTCGTAGGAGCCGCCGAGGCACTGCGCGAGGAACGTCTCCGCGATCGCGTTGAACGACATGGAGTTCTCCGGGCGGGCGAAGCCGTGGCCCTCGTCGGGGTACAGCACGTACGTGACCGGGATGCCCTTGCTCGTCATCGCCTTGACGATCTGATCGCTCTCGGCCTGCTTCACGCGCGGATCGTTGGCGCCCTGGCCGATGAGGAGGGGCCGCTTGATCTGGTCGGCGCGGTAGAGCGGCGAGCGCGTGCGCAGGAGATCGCGGCCGTCCTCGGTGCGGGGGTCGCCGACCCGCTTCGCGAAGAGCTCGAGCATCGGCGCCCAGTAGGGCGGGATGGACTGGAGCAGGGTCACGAGGTTCGACGGGCCGACGATGTCGACGCCGCAGGCGAAGGTCTCCGGCGTGAAGGTCAGCCCGACGAGCGTCGCGTAGCCGCCGTAGCTGCCGCCCATGATCGCCACGCGAGCCCTGTCGGCGATGCCCTGCGCCACGGACCATTCCACGGCGTCGAGCAGGTCGTTGTGCATCTTGCCCGCCCACTCGAGGTCGCCCGCGTTGACGAACCTCTTCCCGAAGCCCGTCGAGCCCCGGAAGTTGACGCTCAGCACGGCGTAGCCGCGGTTCGCGAGCCACTGGTGCATCGGATCGAGGCGGAAGGAGCTGCGCGCCCAGGGGCCGCCGTGGACGAGGAGCACCATCGAGAGCGGCCTGTCCGGCTTGCCGTCGCCGTCGGGGTCGGCGGCGCGCGGCAGCGACAGGTAGCTCACGAGCTCGAGGCCGTCGCGCGCCTTGATGACGACGGGCCGCAGCTTCACGAGCGGCTGCGACTCGAGCGCGGCGCGGTTCGTGAAGAGGAACGTCGCCTTCTTCGCGTCACGGTCGTAGAGGTAGTATCGGACAGGGCCGTCCGATACGGTGTATCCGACGGTCCAGCGTTTGTCGTCGAGCGACCGGCTCAGCACGTCGAGCTCGCCGTCGGCGACCGCGCGGAGGGCGTCGAGATCCGGCTGGATGCTCTTGTCGAGCACCTGCCAGCGCTTGCGCTCGCGCTCGGAGGCCGCCGCCTGGACCTTGCCCGTCTTCGGGTGGACGATCACGTCGCTGACATCGGCCTTCGCGTCCTCGGCGAGCACGGCGGGCTTCGCCTTCCGCAGATCGAGGGTGACGAGCGCGGAGGTGTCGCGGCCGCGGCTGTCCCGGAAATAGAGCGTCTTGCCGGCCGCGTCGAAGCCGATCGCCTCGCTCGTCACGGCGTCCTCGGGCCCGAACGCGACGAAGGGCTTCGGCTCCTTGCCGGTGAGATCGATGTACTCCTGGCCTCCGTCGCGCGTCATCCGCGACGCGAGCCGCGCCTTGAAGTCATGGTCGGTGACGAACCCCACGAACCCTTCGTTCTGCCGCACGAGCTTGCGCTCGCCGGTGCGCACGTCGACGCGGTAGAGGTCGTGGACCTTCTTGTCCCGATCGTTCATGCCGATCAGGATCTCGTTCGGGATCTTGGGGCTCATCCCCTCGAACATCGCGGCGATGCCCTCGAAGGGCGTGAGGTCCTTGATCTGCCCGGTCTTGAGCTCGACGGCGTAGATGTGCCAGTTCTCGTCGCCGGCCTTGTCCTGGCGATAGAGGACGTAGTCGCTCGCGTAGGGGAACAGGAAGGTGCGCACCCCGCGGCTCTGCTCCTTCGTGACCGGCTTGGCCGACGCCGGCGCCTGGGCCGGGCCGACCCACACGTTGAGCACGCCCTCGGAGGGGGCGAGGAACCCGAGCCGCTTGCCGTCCGGGCTGATCTGGGGGGACATGCGATCCGGGTTGCCGAAGAGCATGCGCCGCGGCATGAGCGTCGCGTCGGCGCGCGGCCCGGCCTTCGTCGGCGCGGCCGGGGCTGCGACCGCCGGGGCCGCGACCGCCGGGGTTGCAGGCGCTGCCGGGGTCGGCGCGGCGGCCTGTCGGGGGGGCGGCGGCGCGGACGCCGGAGCGCCGCCGCAGGCGAGCGGCGCGATCAAGGGCAGCAGGAACAGCGATCGGAGCTTCTGGGGCAAGTCCATGGGTTCACCCGGGGCGCGGAGCCGCTGGCGGCACCCCGCATGCGCCGGGCCCGCGCGCCGAGCGTCATAACCGAGATCCCGGAGGCCGGTCTACGGGGCCGCACCGAAGCGCCCGCGATCCGCCCAGCCCGGATCGCCTGATCCGCGGGAGTGTGCCGGCTCCGCGTCAGGCGGCTTGCTGCGGTGTCGTGCTGGTGGGCTCGCCGCGCGCGTCGAGCGCGAGCTTGCTCGACAGCCACGCTCGCACGCGCTCGAGATGGATCGCCTCGTGCTGCTCGGCCACGCGGAACTCGGCGGCCATCTCGTCCTGGCCGTAGGCGATCGCCAGGTCGATGAGCATCCGCCAGCTGTCGTTGTCCGTGAGCTCGGCGACGAGCAATGCCTGCAGGCTCTGCCCGAGGTTGATCCTCGGCTCGACGGCGACCGCGAGGACGCCGGACGACGAAAGGCCGATGACGTCGGCGCCGGGCGTCATCGCGGTCGGATCGGCCCCGAGCCGCTCGATCGCGCGCTTCAGCAGCGCGAAGTGCCGGAGCTCGTCGTCGCGGATCGCCTCGAGGTCGGCGCGCGTCGGGCCTCCCTCGAAGGTCCCCTCCGCGTCGTGCTTGGCGATCAGCGCCTCGTAGAGGCGCGTGCCCGAGCGCTCGAACTGGAGGCGCTCGCCGAGCTTGTCGATGAGGAGCGCGGGGGGCCTGCCCTGGATGAGCTCTCCGGCTGCCTTGACGACCCCCTTGAGGCTCGCCGGCGGCGGCACGCTCCCGACCGTGCCCGACTCCCTCGCGTACTCGCTCCTGACCGCCGCGGCCTCGGCCTCGCTCCCGGGGGAGCTCGGCGGGATCGCCTGCGCAAACTCGATGAGCTCCTTGCTGTCGATGGGAGAGGTCGCGATGCCCGTGGTGTTGGTCCCCATCTTGATCTGTTTCATGGCGTCGCCTCCTTCTGTCCGTCGATCTTCTCGGCGCGCCGCGAGAGCTCGGTGCCCGGCGTGTACCGGTAGCCCGCGGCCACGATCTCGGACGGCGAGCCGGCGGAGTTCATCTGCTGCCGGTAGGCGATCGTCGCGGCGCTCTCCGGGACGACCCTCGGATCGACGATGTCCTCGCCCACGGCGCGGAGCTGCACCTCCGTGGACAGCACGTCGCGCACGAACTGGCGGTGGCTCTTGTGGGAGACCGGGTCCGGGAGCGAGGCGGGGAGGATCTCGGCCGCGTCGCGCCGCTCGATCCGGTTGAAGTGGTCGATGGCCACGTGGAGCTGCCCGAGCTCGTAGTCGAGGAACCGCTCCCAGATCCGCTTCACGCGGGCGTTCTGCTCCTGCTGGAGGCAGCTCCAGTAGTTGTAGACCTCGTTGGCCTCGTGGAGGACCCACTTCTCGAGCCAGGTCTCCTCGGGGTCGATGATCGCCTCGTATTGCGTGACGTGCTGCTCCTCGATCGAGGCGATCTCGGCGTAGAGCAGCCGCGCCACCGGATCCGTGAAGAACGGCCCGACGTTGACGTAGTAGTTGTGCGTCTGCTGCTCGGCCGCCATGATGGTGAGCGCGTTGAGCTTCGTGATCGCGCTCGCGATCCGCCGGTCGTAAGGCGCGCGCACGTCGTCCTCTGGGGCGCGGTGCTCCACCGCGGTCGGACGCCCCGCCGTCACGTCGGTGTACGATTGCAGGATGTTGTTCGCGTCCTTGCCTTCCAGGCGGTCCAGGAGCGCCGCGTAGCGATACAGGTGATCGTAGTCCTCGAGCATGCCGAAGCGATAGACCTGCGCGAGGTACGGGTCCGGCTCGGCGAGCGCCGCGTGCGCGGTGATCTCGATCGCGACCTGCTCGTATCCGATGGTGGTCTCCAGCGGCGACTGATCCGGCGGGTTGAGCCAGTTCACCACCGTGGCCTGGTGGTGATCGACGCGCCGCACCTGGGCGAGCACGCGCCGCAGATCCCGGTTCATGCGCGCGAAGCTGTGCAGGAACCGCACGCTCTCGAGCTCGATGCCGTTCATCAGGATGACGCGCACCCGGGTGAACGCGTCGTCGTCGAGCTTGCTGAACGGCACCTGGACGAGATCACGCCAGTTGAACGACTGGCGGTCGAGCGGTGTCCCCCGCTCTCTCAGGAGATCAAGAGCCATGTTGCCCCTCCTCGCGCGTCGCGCTCGTGCGCCGTGCTGGTGCGCCGATGAACGACCGCTGCGGCGGTACCTGAAGCCGCCTTCACCACGGCGCAAGCGTGGGCATATCCCGAGAGGCCGGGTCCGCGCGCCGGCCTTTCCCACATGAATCCGCCAGACGCATGTGCGCGCCCGTGTCCGAGCTGTGCTAGAGCACCGCTCGTCCTGAAGAGAGAGCAGGGCGCCGGGGCCGAGCGAGAGAACCTCGCTTCTCTGGCGTCCTTGGCGCCCTGGCGGTCCCGCCGCCGCGGCCCCGCGGCGGCGCGCTGGCGGGCCGGTCGTGGAGGAGGTGTCGTGATCTCCAGCAGCGTCCCCGAGCTCCGGCTCCGCACCCGCAACGCCATGCCTGTCCGCGAGGGCGGCGACTACGTCCTTTACTGGATGATCGCGAGTCGCCGGACACGGTACAATTTCGGTCTGGAGCGCGCGATCGCCTGGTCGATGGCGCTCGATCGACCGCTCGTCGTGCTCGAGGCGCTCCGGTGCGGCTACCGCTGGGCGAGCGACAGGATCCATCGCTTCGTGATCGACGGCATGGCCGACAACGCGCGCCGCCTCGCGGCGGCCGGCGTCGCGCATCACCCCTACGTCGAGCCCGCCGAGGGGGCCGGCAAGGGCCTGCTCGGCGCGCTCGCGGCGCGGGCGTGCGTGGTGGTCACGGACGACTACCCCTGCTTTTTCCTCCCGCGCATGGTCGCCTCGGCGGCGCGGCAGGCGCCGGTCCGCCTCGAGCAGGTGGACTCGAACGGCCTCTTGCCGATGCGCGCGGCCGATCGGGTGTTCACGACCGCGCGCTCGTTCCGCATCTTCTGGCAGCGGGTGATCGGCGAGCACCTCGGCGCGCAGCCGGCGGCCGATCCGCTGAAGCGGGCGAAGCTCCGGCCTGCGGCGCCCCTCCCCCGCGCGATCGCGCGCAGGTGGCCCGCGGCCTCGCCGGCGCTGCTCGGGGGCGACCCTGCGGCGCTCTCCGCGCTCCCCATCGATCACACCGTCCCGCCGGCGCCCTGCCGGGGCGGCCCGGAGGCGGCTGGCAAGGCGCTCGCGCGCTTCGTCGCGGACCGGCTGCCGCGCTACCTGGAAGAGCGCGATCACCCCGACGCCGGCGCGACGAGCGGCCTGTCGCCGTACCTGCACTTCGGCCACCTCGCGGCGCACGAGGTCTTCGCGGCCGTCGCCCGGCGCGAGGGCTTCCGCGTCGAGCGGCTCGGCCGCCCCGGTGACGGCGTGAAGCGGCCGAGCGGCAGCCGCGAGGGGTTCTGGGGGATGAGCGCCTCCGCCGAGGCGTTCCTCGAGCAGCTCGTCACCTGGCGGGAGCTCGGGTTCAACGCCTTCGCGCTCGGGGCGAGCGAGGGAGATGGGCCGCGCCCCTCGTGGAAGCGCGATCCGACCGAGTACGAGTCTCTGCCGGACTGGGCGCTCGCGACGCTCGAGAAGCACGCGCGCGACAGGCGCCCGCGCGTCTACCCGATCGAGGCGCTCGCGGCGGGGGCGACCTACGACCGGATCTGGAACGCGTCGCAGGTCGAGCTCCTCCGCGAGGGGCGAATGCACAATTACCTCCGGATGCTCTGGGGCAAGAAGATCCTGGAGTGGTCGCGGACGCCGCGCGAGGCGCTCGAGATCATGATCGAGCTCAACGACCGGTATGCGCTCGACGGCCGCGACCCGAACTCGACCTCGGGCATCTTCTGGGTGCTCGGCCGCTACGATCGGGCCTGGGGTCCAGAGCGGGAGATCTTCGGCACGATACGTTACATGTCGTCCGAGAACACGGCCCGGAAGCTGCACCTCAAGGAGTACCTGGCGCGCTATACGCCGTAGCGCGCGCGGCCACCGGCGGCGCGGGCGGCGCGCCCGGGGAGCTCGCCCTCCGGGTTCCGGGAGGCGCTGGGGGCTCACCCGCGGGAGTAGCCCGGCGGGGGCAGCCAGCGATGCAGGGCGACTCACCGCCGGCGGCGCCCGTGTGAACGGCGGCGCTGGACGCCGGCGGCGCGCTGGCGGCCGGGGCGCACGCGGGGTTCGACGCGGCCGCCGAGGTGAGCTATCGAGCGGCCGTGGATCTCCTCCGTGAATTTTTCAGCAGGCTGAGGGAGCTCGAGTCGCTGCTCCAGTGGGGCGGCTACCCCGTCCTGATGATCATCATCTTTGCCGAGACGGGGCTGCTCATCGGGTTCTTCCTGCCCGGGGACTCGCTGCTCGTCACCGCCGGGGTGCTGGTCAACGCGGGGCTCATCAACCCGCTCGGATTACCGAACTTCCAGAACCTGCTCCTGATGAACGTCACGCTGATGGCGATGGCGATCATCGGCGACGCGGTGGGCTTCTCGATCGGGCGGCGCGCCGGCCCGAAGATCTTCACGCGCGAGCAGTCGCTCCTGTTCCGCAAGGATCACCTGATCGCGACGCAGAAGTTCTACGAGAAGCACGGCGGCAAGACGATCATCCTCGCGCGCTTCATGCCGTTCGCCCGGACGTTCGCGCCGGTCGTGGCGGGCGTGGGGCAGATGCAGTACCGGCGCTTCGCGATGTTCAACGTGGTGGGCGGCGTGCTCTGGGTCTTCTCGATGACCTTCCTCGGCTACTTCCTTGGCAAGGTCTTCGACGCCAAGCAGATCGAGCGGGTCGTCTACCTGATCATCTTCGTCTCCGTGGCGCCGGTCGTCTTCGGGGCGATCAAGCACAGGCTCCAGCAGAAGAAGGACGCCGCGCGGATCGAGGCCGAGCCGTAGGCGCTCTCCGGCGGACGTCGCGAGCGGATCGCGTCGAGTACGTCATCGCGCAAGCCCTCCCGGGTTGGGCGCTCGCGAGCGGCCACCGAGGCCGCCCGCCCCTTGTACTCCGCGCCACCTCCCCGCTACGCTCTCCTCTCACCATGGCGCAGCAGCCCGCCGTCCCCTCCGGCGTCCCCGCTCCCGGCGACGTCCTCGCGGGCAAGTACCGCATCGAGCGCGTCCTCGGCGCGGGGGGCATGGGCGTGGTCTTCGCGGGCTGGGACGTCGTCCTGGAGCGCCGCGTCGCCGTCAAGCTCCTCCTCCCCGAGGCCGCCGCGCTCCCCGACGCCGGCGCTCGATTCCTCCGCGAGGCCCGCGCCGCCGCGGCCCTCGACGGACAGCACATCGCGCGTGTCCTCGACATGGGCACGCTGGGCACCGGCGCCGCCTACATGGTGCTGGAGTACCTGACCGGCGACGACCTCGGCCAGGTGCTCCAGACCCGCGGCATCCTCCCGCTCGCCGACGCCGCCGACTACGTGCTCCAGGCCTGCGAGGCGATCGCGGAGGCCCACGCGCGCGGCATCATCCACCGCGATCTCAAGCCGAAGAACCTCTTCCTCACCCGCCGCCCCGACGGGACTCCCCTCCTCAAGGTCCTCGACTTCGGCCTGTCGAAGTTCACCGCCACAGGCGACTCTGTCAAAGAGGCGAGCCTGACCGCGACGGGCCTCATCATGGGCTCCATCCATTACATGTCGCCGGAGCAGATTCGCAGCCTGAAATACGCAGATGTGCGCACGGACATCTGGGCTCTCGGCGTGATCCTGTATCGCATGCTCACCGGGCGGCACCCGTTCGAGGGCGACAGCATCACCGCGGTCACGGCGGCCATCATCATGGACGCGCCCACCTCCGTCCTGGCCCTGCGGCCGGACCTGCCGCCCGCCGTCGGGGAGCTCGTGGGCCGGTGCCTTGCGAAGGATCCGGGCGCCCGCGTCCAGAGCGTCGCCGAGATCGGCCGCGTGCTCGCGCCTTTCGGGACGCAGCGCGGGCGGCTCTCGTTCGAGAGCATCGACCGGATCCTGCCGGAGCGTGCTTCCCGCGCCGGGTACCCGCCGGTGGGCGCGCCCCCCGCGGCGCCCGGCGCGCTCGGCGCGTCCTCGCCCGCGTGGCGTGGAGCGCCCGGCGCGGCCGAGGCCGCGACGGCGCCCATGCCGGACCGCCCGGACGTGCCGTCGTCGCCCGGGAGCGAGGCGGCGGGCACGGCGCACGCGACGCTGCCGCACGCTTCCTGGGGCAACACGACGCGGACCCGGGCGCCGCGCAGCCGCGTGGCGCTGCTGGCAGGCGCCGCCGGCGCGCTCGTCCTGACCGGGATCTTCCTTGCGTGGCGGCTGACGCCGAGCGGGCCCCCGGACAGCGACTCGCCCGCGGCCTCATCGAGCTCTGCGCCCGAGCTCGGGCTTGCGTCCCCCGGCGCCCCCGGCGCGGCCAGCGCCCCCGGCGCGGCCGGCGCGGTGACGGCGACCCCCGTTGCCGCGATCGAGACCGCGAGCGCTGCGCTCGAGGCCAGCGCAGCGCCGGTCGCGAGCGCCTCCCCGGACGCACGAGCGAAGGCAGCGGCATCTTCGACAGCGGCGACACCGCCGGTGAAGGCGAGCGCGAACGCCGTGAGCACGGCCAAACCGCCGTCGTCTTCACAGGTCAGGACGCAGAACAAGCCCGAGGATCCTTGGAACAAATGGGACTGAGACGAACAAGAGGTACTCGCGCGATCCGCTGCGCCGCCCTCTGCGCCGCCCTCTGCGCGATGAGCCACCCGGCCTCCGCGCAGCCCAAGGATCCGAAGGCCCAGGCACAGGACCTCTTCGAGCAGGGCCGCGCAGCGGTGGAAGCGCGAGATTGTGCGCACGCGATTCCGCTCTTCCGCCGGAGCCAGGCGACCTATCCGTCGCGCGGCACGCTGCTCAACCTGGCCCAGTGTGAAGCGGACCTCGGGCGCGTGGCGAGCGCATGGCAGCACTTCAAGGAGCTGCTCACCCAGCTGACGCCCGGCGATCCCCGTCTGGCCATCACCCAGCAGCGCATCAGGGAGCTCGAGCCGCGCGTGCCCAAGCTGGTCATCGAGCTCCCGGAGGGCGCACCGGCGCCGACGGAGCTGCTCCTCGATCAAGCGCCGCTGCCGCAGGCCAGCATCGGCAGCGAGCTCCCGCTCGACCCCGGGAACCATGCCGTCGTCGCGCGATGGCCCGGCGGCCGGCAGACCGACGCGCCCGTGACCCTCGCGGAGGGTGCGCGCAACGTCGTGCGCCTCGAGCCGCCGCCGGCCGCCGCGCCGCCTCCGGTCCCCGTACCCGACGCGCCGCAGGCCCCCGCGATCTCCTCGGGCCCGCCCCCCACCCCCGCCGCTCCCTCGAACTTCAAGCGCACGCTCGGCTTCGTCATCGGCGGCGTCGGCGCCGCGGCCGTGGGCGGGAGCCTCATCACGGGTGGGCTCGCTCTCGGCACGAAGGGCGACCTCGAAAAGGAATGCCCAGATCCCTCGCGGTGCAGCGACGACGGCATGTCCCTCAGCTCGCGGGGCCAGACGCTCACCACCACGAGCACCGTGCTCGGCGCCGTCGGCCTCGTCGGGATCGGCGCTGGCCTTGTGCTCGTCCTGACGGCGCCAGAGCAGCGCAGCTCGGTCGCCCTCGCGCCCGCGATCCTGCCCGGCGGCGGCGGCGCGCTGCTGCGCAGCCGCTTCTGAGGGCCCGGGCCGGCGCGGCGGGCGGGTCAGTTGCTCCAATCATCAACAATTACGCGCACTTGAAAGTATCTCAAGAAAAGATCGCCCGGCGTGTCGATCCCGCGCCCCGCCGTTCGTCGTGACGATGAAGCCACGGTTCGCCCCCGGGCAAGAGACCCTCCGGAGCCCAGCTCCACCAAGGAAGCAAGGAGACACGACCATGCGATTCATGATCCTGATCAAGGCCACCAAGGACAGCGAGGCGGGCGTCATGCCGAGCGAGCAGCTCATCACCGAGATGATGAAGTTCAACGAGGAGCTGGTGAAGGCCGGCGTCATGGTCGCGGGCGACGGGCTCCACCCGAGCGCGAAGGGCGCGCGCGTCAGGTTCTCGGGCGACAAGCGGACCGTGATCGACGGGCCCTTCGCCGAGACCAAGGAGCTTGTCGCGGGCTTCTGGATCTGGGACGTGAAGTCGAAGGAAGAGGCCATCGCGTGGGTGAAGCGCTGCCCCAACCCCATGCTCGAGGACTCCGAGATCGAGATCCGCCAGGTGTTCACGGCGGACGACTTCGGCCCGGCGCTCACGCCCGAGCTCAGGGAGCAGGAGGAGCGCCTGCGGGCGCAGTCGGCCGCGAAGCAGTAGCCACGGCGCGCCCGGGCTTGCGCCGGCGGCGGAAGGTGTTCTGATCGGGCGCCGTGACGGCCCCCGAGGTGCATCGCTCCATCCACGCGGTCTTCCACATCGAGTCGGCCAGGCTCATCGCCGGCCTCGCGCGGATGGTGCGCGACGTCGGCCTCGCCGAGGAGCTCGCGCAGGACGCGCTCGTCACCGCGCTCGAGCGGTGGCCGGAGTCGGGCGTCCCGGACAAGCCGGGCGCTTGGCTCATGGCCACCGCGAAGCGCCGCGCGATCGACGAGCTCCGCCGGAGCAAGCGGCTCGAGCGCAAGCACGAGGAGCTCGGCCACGCGATCGAGGCCCAGCACGCGCTGGCCGCGCCGGATCTGGACGCCGCGCTCGACGATGACGTCGGCGACGACCTCCTGCGCCTCGTGTTCACGGCCTGCCATCCAGTCCTCTCGACCGAGGCGCAGGTCGCGCTCACGCTCCGCCTGCTCGGAGGCCTGACGACCGAGGAGATCGCGCGCGCGTTCCTCGTCCCGGAGCCGACCGTCGCCCAGCGGATCGTCCGCGCCAAGCGGACCCTCGCCGAGGCGCGCGTCCCCTTCGAGGTCCCCCGCGGGGCCGAGCTCGCGCCCCGCCTCTCGTCGGTGCTCCAGGTCATCTACCTGGTCTTCAACGAGGGCTACTCGGCGACGGCCGGCGGCGACTGGATGCGGCCTGCCCTCTGCGAGGACGCGCTCCGCCTCGGCCGCATCCTGGCCGAGCTCGCGCCGAAGGAGCCGGAGGTCCACGGCCTCGTCGCGCTGATGGAGATCCAGGCGTCGCGCTCCAGGGCGCGGGTCGGACCGGCGGGAGAGCCCATCCTGCTCCTGGCTCAGAACCGCGCGCGCTGGGATCACCTGCTGATCCGCCGCGGCCTCGCGGCGCTCGAGCGCGCCGAGGCGCTCGGCGGCGCGCGCGGTCCCTACGCGCTCCAGGCCGCGATCGCCGCCTGCCACGCGCGCGCGCGCACCGCGGAGGAGACGGACTGGGCGCGCATCGCGGCGCTCTATACGGCCCTCGCCCAGGTCACGCCGTCGCCCGTCGTCGAGCTGAACCGCGCCGTCGCGCTCTCGATGGCGTTCGGCCCGGCGGCGGGCCTCGCCGTCGTCGACGCGCTGACCTCGGAGCGCTCCCTCGAGAGCTACCACCTCTTGCCGAGCGTGCGCGGCGACCTCCTCGCGAAGCTCGGCCGCCTCGACGAGGCGCGCGCGGAGCTCGAGCGCGCGGCGTCGCTCACGCGCAACGCGCGCGAGCGCGACCTGCTCCTCGCGCGCGCCGCCGCGTGCGCAGGCGGCTCCGCGCCGCCGTCGCGGTGACAGCGGCGGGGTCGGCGCCGCCGTCGCGGTGACGGACTGGCTCCGCGCCGAGGAGCGCTCCCCGAAGGGCGCGGCCCTCGGCCGCCGCCCCTACCGAGCGGCGGACAGCCGCCGGCTCACCCTCGATCCACGGCCGCCGCGAACACCGCCCCGCTCGCCGCCGTCGCCGCGCTGACGAGCCATCGCTCCAGCGCTGCAGGCTCGTCGCACGCGAGCACCCGCGCCTGCACCGCCTCCGGCACCGCGAGCCCCCGCGCCGAGAGCACCGCGAGGATCGCGCGCGCCTGGGTGCGCGCCTGGGTGCGCGCCTCGACCCACTCGTCCGTGAACCGCGCCGCGTCGCGCTCCTCGAACAGCGCCGCGACCGGCACGGCGCCGAGGCCGTGCTTGCCCAGCTCCGGCAGGAGGGGCACCTCCGCGCCCGGACGGTAGGTGATCGACGCCGTCCCCGGCCGCACGACCTCGAGCTCCCGCCGCTCCGCGTGCGCGATCCACACCCACGGCCACTCGTGCTCCAGGTAGAGCTTCACCTTCTCCTCGAGGTAGCGCCTCGACTGCGTGCCCCGGATCTCCACGGCCAGCACCGGCGTGCCGCGGTAGGCGTCGTTCCGCGGCGACGAGAGATCGCCCACCACCACCACGTCCGGCGCCCGCAGCGACGGCCCTGCCGGGTCGCTGAGATCGCAGTACACGTCGGTCATCACCGTGAAGCCCTCGCGCGCGTGCGTGCGGAAGAGGGCGGCGAGGAGCGCCATCACGATGCCATGGAACTCCTTGCTCCCCATCTGCTCGATCAGCTCCCCGCGGTGCAGCTCCCACGGGCTGCCGTCGTAACAATCGTCGGGCGTGCCCAGACGGCGGCCGGTCGGGCCGAAATCGCGCAGCTCGATCGGCCCCGTGTTCCGGGGCGGACGGGTCGGCAGGCCGTTCGTGCGTGCAGTCATGCCCACGATCCTAGCACGTCGCCGCGCCCCCCTGCCGGGCGCGCCTCGCGGCAGCCACAGACGTGCTCTTCCGGCGGCCCGTGAAGGGCCGCCTCGCGCCCGAGGTCCTCAGCCCGAGAGCCGCTGATCCGCCACGTCGAGCGCCGCGTCGAGCGCCGCGATCCCCTCGTCGATCTCCGCCTCGCTGATGATGAGCGGCGGCGCCACGAGCAGGTGGCTCACCCACCCCATGAGGGACACCCCGCGCTTCGCCGCCTCGGCGACCACCGCGTCGACCACCAGGGGCCGCCGAGCCGCCTTGTCCTGCGGCACGTTGAACGGCTCCTTGGTCGCGCGGTCCTTCACGAGCTCCACCGCCCAGAACAGGCCGATCCCGCGCACGTCGCCGATCGAGGGGTGCTTCTCCTTGAGGGCGCGGAGCTTCGCGCCCACCACGTCTCCCATCTTCGTCGCGCGGTCGAGGAGGTCCAGCCGGCGATACTCGTCGATCGCGGCGATCACCGGGGCCAGCGTGAGGGGGTGGGCCTCGTAGGTGTGGCCGTGCGCGAACATGTTGTCGTCGAAGTAGTCCGCGATCGCGCGGGAGGTCGCGACGACCCCGAGCGGCGCGGCCGCGTTCGTCACGCCCTTCGCCGTCGTCAGGATGTCCGGCACCACGCCCCAGTGATCGACCGCAAACCACTTTCCGGTCCTGCCCCAGCCGCTCATCACCTCGTCCGCGATGAGGAGCACGCCGCGCTTCCGCGCGACCTCGGCGATCTTCGGCAGGTAGTCGGCCGGCGGGATGAGGACGCCGTTCGTGCCCACGACCGGCTCGACGATCACCGCCGCGACGTTCTCCTCGTGATCGATCATGTAAGCCAGGTAGTCGGCGCACGCGACGCCGCACTCGGGGTGGCTCCGGCCGAGCGGGCAGCGGTAGCAGTTCACCTCCGGGCCGAACACCACGCCCGGGATCTTGCCGGCCGGCTCGATGAACCAGCGGCGAAAGTCGCCGGTCGCCGCGACCGAGCCCGCGGTGGACCCGTGGTACGACGTGTAGCGCGCGATGATCTTGTGCTTGCCCGTGTAGAGCCGGGCCATCTTGAACGCCGCCTCGTTCGCCTCCGTGCCCGACGTCGCGAAGAAGAACTTGTCGAGCCCCTTCGGCATCACCTCCAGCAGCTTCTGCGCCACCCTGGCCCGCACCTCGCACGTGTGCGCCGGGCTGATGTAGGCGAGCTGCCTCGCCTGCGCGCAGATGGCCTCGATCACGGCCTCGTTCTGGTGGCCGAGGTTCGAGCAGATGAGCTGCGAGGACAGGTCCAGGTAGCGCTTGCCGGACGCGTCCCAGAACGCGCAGCCCTCCGCGCGGGTGACATGGATCGGCTTCCAGCCGCGCTGGGCGCGCCAGGTGCCGTACGTGTGCTTCGTGGTCAGCTCGACGATGTCATCGCTCATGGCAACCTTCGCGGTTCGAGGAGGCGCTCAGCGTAGAGGGTGATCAGACCTCCTCGCACGCGAATTCCCCGGCGCCGCTCGCCCGCTCCCGCGCGCCGCGCCCGCGATTCCGTACGCCGCATCGCGGTCGCCGCCGCGATGTCCGGACCGCTCGAGTGCGTTCGCGATCTTGTCACCAAGGACGGTCGTGATCCGTCCTTGCGTACGGCGCCCGCGGAAGCGCCGCGGCTTCAGCCCGCGGCCCCGCCCACGGCGCGCGCCACGTCCCGCAGGCGCGCGACGCGGTACTCCAGCCGGGAGATGACCACCTCCTTCGTTGCGCCCTCGCCCACATCCATCAGCACCTCCTGGCACATCGCGCACATCTGCAGGAGGTGGGACCGGAGCTCCTCGGGGGTGCACCGCCCGCTCCTCAGCTCGTCGAGCCGCCGCGCGAGGCCCTCCTTTTCGTGGCCTGCCTCAGCAGGATCCCCGGCGGCCGCCGGATCGTTCCAGCGTGCCGCCCTGGCCTCGCACAGGAAACACGCACCTTCGATGGGCTTTTGCAGCATGGCTCCCCTCGTAGAGTGGTTCTGGGAGAACAACCTGGAACCACGCGCCCGGATAACAAGCCGCCCCGGCCTCTCCGGTCGGGATCCCGGGCCGAGAGCGGGCGAGCTCGCCGCCATGCAGGCTGCTTGACATATTAGAGTTTACTAATATGTTACGGCGCATGACCACGAGCCACGAGCCCCCCGCTCCTCCCCCCGTTTCGCCCTACCTGACGGTCCACGACGCCCGCGCGGCCATCGACTTCTACCAGCGCGCGTTCGGCGCGACGGTGGTGGCCGAACAGCCGACACCGGACGGCAAGAAGCTCATCCACGCGGCCCTCCTGGTGAACGGCGGCCTCGTGATGCTCAGCGACGATTTCCCGGAAATGCGCGGCGGGGTGAGCCGCACGCCGAAGTCGCTCGGCGGCACCGCGGTGACGATCCACCTCGATCTGCCCGACGTCGACGCGACGTGGAAGCGCGCGGTCGAGGCGGGCGCCAACGTCGAGATGCCGCTCGCGGACATGTTCTGGGGCGACCGCTACGGCATCGTGACCGACCCGTTCGGCCACCGCTGGTCGCTCGCGACGCGGAAGAAGGCGGCCACGCAGCAGGAGCTGGACGCCGGCGCCCAGAAGCACTTCCCCGCGGCGACGTGAGGTGGCGCGAGGTGACGTGAGATGACGAGCGCGCGCTCCCCGGACGAGACGTTCCGCGCGATCGCGGACCCCACGCGGCGCGCGATCCTCGACGCGCTGGCCGGCGGGGAGCGCTCGGTCACCGAGCTGTGCGCGATGTTCGACGTGACCCAGTCCGCGATCTCGCAGCACCTCAAGGTGCTGCGGGATGCCGGGCTCGTCGCGCCCCGCCGGGAGGGGCGCTCGCGGCTCTACCACGTGGAGGCCGCGCCGCTGCGCGCGGTCTACGACTGGGCCGCTCATTACGAGCGATTCTGGGCGGAGAAGCTCAACGCGCTCGGCGCGCTGCTCGATCGCGAGGCGGACATCGCCCGCAGAGGAGGCAGATCATGAGACGCGACCTGCGCATCACCCGCGAATACCCTCACCCGCCCGAGCTCGTCTGGCGCGCCCTCACCGACCCGGCGCTCATCGCCGAGTGGCTGATGCAGAACGACTTTCGCCCCGAGCTCGGCCACCGCTTCAAGCTCCGGACCGATCCGGCCCCCGGCTTCGATGGCATCGTGCGCTGTGAGGTGCTGGAGCTCGACCCGCCCACGACGATGCGATGGTCGTGGCGGGGAGGCCCGATCGACACGGTCGTGGCGTTCCGGCTCGAGGACGCGCTCGTCCTCGGCGGCCGCGGTACGCGCCTCGTCGTGGAGCACACCGGCTTCGAGGGCCTGCCTGCGATCCTCGTGTCGTTCCTCCTCGGCGCCGGCAACCGCACCCTCTACGGCCGGACACTCCCCGCGGTGCTCGACCGGCTCGCGCGCTCCGGGGCAGGCTCGCCCACGGACGCGCGGCGCGGATGCCACGAGGAGCGCGGCCTGTGGTGGGTGCTCGCGCAGGTCCTTGGGCCGATCATTCGGCGCACGGCGCAGAAGCGCGCGGACAGGGGATAGCCCACGTCGGGGCGACGCCGGCCCGTTCACGGGAGGCGCACCCAAAGTTCACGCAGCCGTGGCGCGAGCTCGTCGTGCGCACGGTAACAGCCGTGCGGCCGACAGCCACCACGCTCGTGGCTGCCCGAAAGGAGTCCATCCTCGATGAGAGCCGCTCGATTGCTCGTATCACCCGTCTTGGCGCTGTCCCTGACTCTCGGGTGCTCGCAGCACCTGAACGAGAACGTGAATGCAGTGGGTCACGCGACCTCCGGGTCGCCGGTGATCGGAGCGCGGGTCGAGACGGCGGCGCTGCACAGCTATGACGACGCGCCTCGCACGCCGGACGCGGACGACCCGGCGATCTGGGTGAACGCCAGCGCCTCCGGCGAGGGCCTGGTCATCGGCGTACTGAAGGACGCCGGGCTCCAGGTCTACGACCTCGAAGGAAACGTCGTGCAGACGATCCTCCCCCCGCACCGGCCGGCCGTCACGGCAGAGGACCCGCCTGTGCCCGGCACGAGGCCCGAGAGCGGGACGAGCGCGTGTCCAGAGAGCGAGTCGGGCGAGACCTACAGCCGCTTCAACAACGTCGATGTGCAGTACGGCTTCGAGCTGATCAAGGCGAACGGCTCGCGAGAGACGGTCGACATCGCCGCGGTGACCGACCGGGGCTGCGACCGCCTCCGGATTTATGCCATCAAGCCGCAGAGCTCGAGCGGGCCCCTCATCGACATCACCGCGCCCGACGCGCCGCGCGTCTTCCCGAGCCAGTTCGTTCAGCCGTCCTCGCTCCAGCCGATCGGCGAGCCGTCCGGGATCCAGGACAACGACCTGGATGACCAGAACACCGCCTATGGGCTCGCGCTCCACCGGCTCGAGGACGGCGACGGATACCGCGCCTTCGTCACGCAGCGCAATCGAAGCGCCATCGCCGAGCTCGAGCTGTACGCCGCCGGGAACGGCGAGGTCTCCTACACCAGGGTGCGCGAGCTCCGGTTCAACCCGGTCTTCACCGTCCCCGGAGCGGGCGCCGGGAGCCCGTCGCTCCAGTGGACGCCCTGCCGCGAGGAGCCCGAGAACGATCCGCAGTTCGAGGGGCTGGTCGTCGATCAGCAAGAGGGCGTCCTCTTCGCCGCCCAGGAGGTGGTCGGCGTCTGGCGCGTGCCGCTCAACGACGCGCTGCCCGCGACCGTCACCGTGCCCGCGAGCCGGCTGATCGAGAAGGCCCGCTCGTTCGGGGAACCGTGGTGGGCTGTCCCCGACGACGGCGAATACGCCTGCGAGGGCTCGGCGCCGGCGACGCCTGTCACCGGGACGATCGCGGCGCCCGGCAACCCCTCGGCAGGAGGCCTGCATCTGGAGCAGGACGTCGAGGGGCTGGCGATCTATTACGGCGAGGACGAGGAGGGATATCTGCTCGTATCGAGCCAGGGAGACGATACGTTTCACGTGTACGATCGGGAAGACCCGACGGACCATATCGCCGCTTTCCAGGTCGAGGGGACGGGGGAGACCGATGGTCACGACGTCGTGAACGTGCCAGCGGGCGGCGACTTCCCGTACGGCCTCTTCGTCGTTCAGAACGGGCAGGCGGGCGGGCCCGGCTCGGAGGATCCGATCAACGGCTTCGAGTACGACGGCTCGACGCAGTTCAAGCTCCTCGGCTGGGAGGACATCGCGGACGAGCTGGATCTCGACGTCGAGGAGGACGAGTTCGATCCCCGCGACCCGCACGACGACTGACGCGCCCCGCTCGGCCCCCGGCGCCGCGAGCTCCGCGGCGCCGGCTCAGCGTCCTGGCGCTCGGCTCACGCACCCGGCTGGTCGAGCTGGCGCGACCATCTTTTCCTTCTCGGCTTTCGGCACCGCCTCTCGTTTCCGGTGAGCGAGCGCCGGCAGTACCGCGGACCAGAGGGGCGGTCCTGGGCGAAGCGGCTGCGCGAGTTGCGCGAGCCCTCGCGCAACCCGCGCAGCGGCGCGCGCAACCGGCCCCGTGGTGCCCGCCATCGCCGACCATTTCGTGGGCTTTCGGCGCTGGCGCGAGACCTGCTCTGGCGGTGGAGCGAGGCGGCGGGACACGACGGACCGTGCGGCACGCCGCGATCCCGTGGCCTCGATGGGCCCCGAAGGAGGTTTGCGCACATGAACGGACAACTCGCTACGACCGGTATTTCGAGCATGGACCAGGGGACGAGGGCAGGAGACGTGAAGAGAGGCGAAGCGCGCGCGTTTCTGGCGCGGGTCGAGGCGGACGAGCGCCTCGCGGAGAAGATGGCGGAGGCCGACGGGGACATGACGTGCATCCTCGCGCTCGCCGCCGAGGCGGGCTGCTCGTGCACCGCGCAGGAGCTCGCGAGGGCTTACGAGGAGCACGTGCGCGCGGAGCCTTTCGCCTCGGCCTATGACTTCGGGTATCCCGTGGTCTACCTGAGCCTCCGCGCGCCCTCGGACCTGAGCCATGCGGCCGTGTACCTGAGCCTTCGCGCGCCTTCGGGCGCCGGCGCTCTGCTGCCTTCCTGAACAACACGCGCGCACCCGCGCGATCCGGACGGCGACCTCCGCCGCAGCCGCGGACGGAGGCGCCGTCCTCACCGCCACGACCTCGTATGCAAACGACGGCTCTGCGCTCCCAGGAGAACTGGCCATGATCCGATCCCCCGGTCCGAAAGGGCACCCTTTGCACGGCTCCTGGCCGGAGTTCCGTGCGGATCCCCTCGCCTTCCTGCTCGACGGCACGCTGGCGCACGGCGATTTCTTCCAGTTCCGGCTGGGGCTGAAGAAGTGCTTTGCCGTCGCGGATCCGGCCGCGATCCACAGGATATTCGCGGATCGGGAGGGCTTCACGGACAAGACGCCGCCGCACCGGATGCAGGACGCCTATCCGCGGAGCGTCGCCCGCCTCGAGGGGGGTGAACACCTGGAACGCCGGAGGGCGCTCGCACCGGCGTTTCATCGGGAGGCGCTCCTCGCGCGCGCCGAGGGCGCCGCGCGCGTGGTGCGCGAGGCGCTCGCGCGGCTGCGCACGGGCGAGGCGCGCGCGGTGCTGCCGGTGCTCGAGGACGTCGCCCTGCGGAGCGCGTCGATGCTGCTGCTCGGGGAGTCGGGAGAGCAGGTCGTGGAGCGCATCGCGACCGAGCTGCCCCGGGTGGAAGCGTGGCTCGGGCACGCCGCAGACGACGAGATGGCCTATGGCCAGGCGAGGGATGCGCTCGCGGCGTCCATCCTGGCGGCGGCAGAGCACCGCAAGGCGGCCGGGAACCGTGGGACAACCGATCTGCTGGATCCGCTCCTGCGCGCGGTGGACGCCGGCCAGATGGATGAACAAGCCATGATCGACGAGGTCGTGATGATGCTGGTGACGCACGTGCCGACGGCCGCGGCGTCGGCATGGGCGCTCTACGAGCTCGCGCAGCGCCCGGAGGTGCGGAGGCGCCTCGAGGAGGAGCTCGACGCGATCGGCGCGCAGGGGATTGGCGGGCAGGGAGCGGAGGTGGAGCGCGCCTCGATCCTGTCGACGGTGGTGCAGGAGACCTTGCGGCTGCACCCGCCCGTATGGGTGCTGGCGCGCGAGGCGCGGAGGGAGTTCCGCCATGGGCCACACGCGGTGAGCGCGGGAGACGAGGTGCTCGTGAGCCCGTATGTCATGCAGCGGCTACCGCGGTACTGGAAGCGCCCGGAGACGTTCCTCCCGGAGCGTTTCGAGCCGGGCTCGCCATGGCACGAGGAGCGCCCGCCTTCGGCGTTCCTTCCCTTCGGGCTCGGGATGCGCAAGTGCATCGGCGAGCGGACCGCCGTGCTGCAAATGAAGCTCATGCTGGCGGCGCTGGTGCGGGAGTTCCGCTTCGACCTGCCCGCAGGGTACGAAGCGGGCGCAGGCGGCCGGCGGGCGCTCGTGCCGCGGGATGGGCTGCCGCTCGTCGTGGAGCGCCGCCGGAGGCCGGATCGGCGCCCCCGCGAGCACGAGCTGACGGGATGAAGGCCAGAGCGCGCCGCCAGCCGGCCGCGCGCAAGGAGACCCGGTGAGCAACGCTCAGGAGAAGCCCATGGGACACCGCCCTGCCGGCTGCGGCGCGGCGGGCCGGAGCGCCGGCTCCGCCGGGCTGCCCTGGACCGCAGCCGGACGGCCTTCCGCCCTCGCTCGCTCGCGCTCCCCTTCCAGGATCATCGCCACATCCCCGCTCGGCCCCATGGTGAGCCCGCGGCGCACGTGGTGAATGGGCGCCTGGCTCTCGAGCCGGAGCCGGTATCTCCCGAGGATCGTGCCGAGGACGACCTTCATCTCGTACATCGCGAACGCCGCGCCCAGGCACCGGCGGGCGCCGCCGCCAAAGGCGATGAACTCGAAGGGTGTGAATTTCCGATCGAGGAACCGCGAAGGGCGGAATCGCTCAGGCGACGGGTAGAGATCCTCGCGGGCGTGCAGGAGCAGCGGCGAGGCGGCGATCGCCTCGCCGGCCGGGATGGTATAGCCCTTGAGCTGGAACGGCCTCTTCACGACGCGGGCCACGTCCACCACCGGCGGGTGGAGGCGGAGCGCCTCCAGGCACACCGCCTCCAGGTACGGCAGCGACGCGAGCGCGTCCGCCTCGGGCGCGGGACCGAGCGCGTCGAGCTCGTCGAGGAGGCGCGCGAGCACGGCCGGCTCGCGGTGCAGCCAGTACATCGCCCACCCGAGCGACATGGCCGTCGTCTCGTGGCCAGCGAACAGGAGCGCTCGGAGCTGGTCCGCGATCTCGACCTCACTCATGCCCGCGCCGTCGTCGTGGCGGGCGCTCATCATCAGGCCCAGGATGTCCTGAGAAGCGTCCCCCTCCGCGCGCCTTGCCCGGATCTCCTCGAAGAGCAGCGCGTCGAGCGCCCTGGCCGCGCGCTTGTGGCGCGCGTAGGGGCCGAAGCCGGCGAAGTCGCGGCGGAGCGCAGGGATGATCATGAAGCTCGGGCTCAGCGACTCGATGAGCCCGAGCACGGCCTCGCGGGTCCTGCCGACGCGCGCCTCGCCCCTCACGCCGAAGACCACGCGGACGATCACGTCGAGCGCGATCGCCTGGGTCGCCGCGAGCATCGAGAACGAGCGGCCCGGCCGCCACCGCGACGCCACGTCCAGGCTGATCTCCGCGATCGCGCCGCCATAACCCCGCATCGCGCCGGCGCTGAACGGCGGGGCGAGCAGCCGCCGATCGCGCCGGTGCCGCGCGCCCGCCGTCACGACCACCGACGAAGTCCCGAAGACCGGCTCGGTCAGCTGGACACCCCAGACATCGAACTCGTCGGGGTCGGCCGTGTAGACCGCGCGGATCGCCTCCGGATCGCCCGTGATGGTCAGTATCCCGTTCGGCGACCTCAGGCGAAACGTGGGGCCGTACTCGGCGGCGTAGCGCCTGAAGACGGGCTCGGAGGAAATGAATCCTGCGCGAATGGTATCCACGAGGCTGAGCGACTTCGGCCCGGGCGGCAGATTTCCCATCGAGCTGCTCCGTGAGGGAACGAGGGTTGTCGGGGTGTCCCCGGCCGGAGAAGACCAGGGCGCCAGGGACATTCCGACACGCGGACCGGCGTTCGGTTCCCTCGGTCTCGTCGGTCTCGTCGGTCTCGTCGGTTCCGTCGATTCCGAGAGATCGCCGGCCCGCGCTCAGGCGAGCGGCGCTCACCGCTGCGCCACCTCGACGACGGCCTCGTCGAGCAGCAGCTCGCGCTGCTGCCCGCCCTCTCGCTCACGGATCGCCACGGAGCGGCGCTCGGCTTCGTGGCGACCCCACGGCTGCGCGGCCGCGCGCACGGCGTCAGCGTGACGGCTCCGGCTCGCCCCGCGCGGCCTCGGCGCCAGGCGGACGGACAGCGACCGCGCGGGACAGGAGCAGCGCGCCGGTGAAGAGGTAACCCGAGCAGGAACGGAAGACATCGTAGGAGCGGCCCAGCAGCGGAGCGCTCCGAAGAATGTCCCCGATGCGCCACATCTCCTCGTGGCGCGTGATCTCGAAGCTCTCGCCGCCGTCGATCATGCAGAAATCGTAAGTCAGGATCACCCGCACGGGGTACGCGCAGCGCGGGAACAGCCGCAGGTACAAGGTGCTGTCGACCAGGGCGCGGCCCGCGTCACGCGGCTCGGAGAGCCGGACGCTCAGCTGAGAGACGTCGAGGTCGAAACGGCCGCCGACGCGAGATCCAGAGAGGCCGACCTGGTACGTCTCGATCCCGCGCACGCGCCGCCATGGATTGACGAACTCGATGCCACGGGCAAGGTAGGGATAGACCTCCTTCTCGAGCGTCGCGATCGGAACCTTCGTGTCGTACATGAGGAGCGAGAGGCGTCGGAAGCGCGCCTCCAGGTCGGCGAGCCCGAGGCGCGGCATCGTGGGGATCGTGAACGGGAGGCAGTTCACTTTTGTCGCCATGTCGTGACTCTCCATCCGGACACGCCCCCGCCCGGTGTGAAGCGCCGGTCCGGGCGCGGAGCGATGAAGGCCGAGACGCAATGCATGGGCCGAGGCGGAGCGTGCTGGAGGTGCGTGCTCTGCGGCGCGTCGCTCCGCCCCGCGCGCCGCGTGTGCGCCGCCGCGCAAGGCGCTCGAAAGGCGCTGTTCTCCGCGTGGTTCAGGGAGAGAATCGGCGCGTCCGCCGTGGATTGCCCTGGTCCCTGGGGCGCCCGCGGTTATCTTCCCGCGCCGTTCGGCACGAAGCGCGCGGCGTTTCGCCCTCTCTGCCGGCGGCGAGTCACGAGGAGAAGAAGTGTCACGGGTTGTGGAGCGCGCAGCGAAGACCGCCAGCTGTCTCACGGAGCGGCGCAGAGCCGCGGCGCGGCGGGTCGCCGCGTTCATGGCGCTCACCCTCGCCTCGGCGGGGTGCGCCGCGCAGGGAGCGCCGGCGCTCGCCGCGCGCGGCGGCGCAGACCCCGGCGCGAGCGCGGGGGCGCCGGCGCCCGCCGCGCGCAGCGGCGCGGACCCCGGCGCGAGCGCGGCGGCAGAGCCGATCTTCCATGAGGCGGAGTCGCTCGCGGGGCGCTACCGCGTGATCGGCGTGCAGCTCTTCGTGCTCGACCAGGCCGCGGAGGCGGGCGCGGCCGGCGGGCGCGGCGCGGCGCGGCGGGCGGCGCTCGAAGCAGAGGCCGCGCGGCTGCGGGCGGGCGTCGCGGCGGCCTACGCCGCGCTCGTCGACGCGCCGGCGCTGCGCGCAGCGGAGCAGCGGCCGCGAGCGCTCCTCGCGCTCGCGCGGGCGCTCCAGGACGGCGGGGACGCGCGCGGCGCCGAGGCGCGGCTGCGTCAGCTCGCCCTCGAGCACCCGGCGTCCGGCGAGGCGGCCGAGGCCTACCTCGCGCTGGCCGACCTGGCGTTCGCCGCGGGGCGCCTCGACGAGGCGGTGATCGCCTGCGACGGCGCGCTCCGCGGCGCCGCGGGGGCGCCGCTCCGCAAGCGCGCGCTCTACGTGAAGTCGTGGAGCCTGCGGGGCCTCGGCGGCCGAAGCGCCACCGAGGGGGCCATGAGGGCGCTGCGCGCCATCGTGCAGCTCGGCCCCGCGCGCGCCGGCTCGCTGGAGGCGACGATCGACGAGGCCGCGGAGCGAGAGCTCGTCGAGCTCTACGCGGCGCACGGCGACCTCACCCAGGCCCGCGCCTTCTTCGCGGGCGCGGGCGAGCGCGCGGGCCCGCGGCTGCTCGGCGAGGTGGAGGCCCGCGCCGCGCGGCGCGGGCGCCCGGAGCCGCCCGATCGACCGGCCCTGTGAGGAGCGCCGCCGCCCGGGAGCCTCACCCTTCGCCCGCGTCGATCCGGAACCGCGGCGCCTCGATGCGCTCCCCCCGGCACGCCGGGCAGCGGCTCGGCTTCGCGAGCGACCGCCGCTCGTCGAACGCGTAGCCGCAGCGCAGGCAGCGCGCCGGCGCGACCGAGAGCCGCTCGCCGCGCGCGCGCAGCGAGCGCGCGAGGTGCTCGAGGTGCGGCGCCACGTCGCGCTCCCGCATCCCGAGGCGGGTGGAGAGCTCCCACGCGGTCGCCGCTCCCCTGCGGAGCTCCTCCAGGAGCGCCTGCCGCACCGTCTCCGACCGGGGCGCTGGGCTCGGCGGTGGCTTCGGGTCGCTCATCGCTCTCCGCGAGCGTGACACCGCGGCGGCGCCGGTCCAGCGCCGATCGCTCGCGGCTCGCGCGAGCGCGCTCGCGCGCTGGGCTCGCGCCGCGCTCCAGCACCGCACGGCCAGGACAGGCGCACAGGTGCTGCCTCTCACGACGGCGGAGCAGCGCAGCGCGGCACCGACCGCGCGGCCATTGCGCTGCCCACAGCGCGCACGGAGAATGCCGCTCCGGAGAACAGCAGCGCATGATCCCGTGCCCGTCCGACGACGCCCTGGCCACCTGGCTCGCGGGCAACTTCCCGCACGACGACGCGGCGAGCATCCGCGGGCACGTGGCCGGCTGCGACGTCTGCCGCGCGCGGCTCTCGACGCGCCCGAGCGAGAGCGACCTCGGGGCGCCGCTCTTCCTCAACGCGACGCGCCAGCGCTTCGGCGCGAGCGAGCCGCCGCCGTCGCCCCCGCTCTCGTGGGCGCCGCCCTTGGCCTTCGACGACTACCGCGTGGTGCGGCCGCTCGGGCGCGGGGGCATGGGGCAGGTGTACCTCGCCCACGACGAGGTCCTCGACCGGCCCGTCGCGCTCAAGTTCGTCGCGGCGGACAGCCCGGATCCCAGGACCATCGAGCGGCTGCGCGTCGAGGCCCGCGCGATCGCGCGCCTCCAGCACCCCAACGTCGTCGCCGTCTACCGGATCGGCGAGGTCCGCGGGCGGCCGTACATCGCCTACGAGTTCGTCGAGGGCGAGCCGCTCGAGCTGCTCCCGAAGCCGATCCCGTGGCCCGCCGCGCTGCGCCTCGCGCTCGGCCTCGCGCGCGGGCTCGCCGCGGCGCACCGGCGGGGCGTCCTCCACCGCGACATCAAGCCGGCGAACGTGATGCTCGACGCGAGCGGCGAGGTGAAGCTGCTCGACTTCGGCCTCGCCAAGCTCGCCGACCGGCCCGGCGCCCCCGCCCTCGACGCGGGCCATCGCGCCGCGCCGAACTCCGCCGTCGCGCCCGCGCCGTGGGCGCTCGCGGACATGTCCGCCCTGACGACCGCGATCCCGGTGGCGCTCGACGCGGCCTCCGCGCTCGGGACCGCGAGCCTCACCGACGGCGGCATGATGATGGGCACGCCGCTCTACCTCGCGCCGGAGCTCTGGGCGGGCACCGCCGGCACGCCCCGCTCCGACGTCTACGCGCTCGGGCTGGTCTTCTACGAGCTGTGCGCGGGCCGGCTGCCTCACGCGGGGCTCGACGTGCACGCGATCGCCAGCTGGGTGACGGCGCGGGCGCTCCCGCCGCTGCGCTCGATCTGCCCCGACGTCCCGGAGATGCTCGCGGCCGTCATCGATCGCTGCGTCCTGCGCGAGCCGGAGGCGCGCTTCGCGTCGGCCGAGGAGGTGCAGGCCGCGCTCGAGGAGACCGAGGCGCTCTGCCGGGCGTTCCAGATCGTCCGCCCCGCGTCGCCCCCCGCGAGCGCGCAGGACGCGGGCGCGGACGTCGTGCGCGCCTCGTTCGAGCGCCTCGCCCCGCGCGCCGAGGCGCTCGTGACGCGCTTCTACGAGCGGCTCTTCGCCCGCGAGCCGGCGCTCCGGGCGCTGTTCCCGCCGGACATGCGCGAGCAGCGGCTCAAGCTCGCCGCGGCGCTGCAGCTCGTCGTCGACAACCTGCGCGCGCCGGACAAGCTGGTCGAGATGCTCGAGGCGCTCGGTCGCCGCCACGCGGCGTACGCTGCGTTGCCCGAGCATTTCGACGCCGTGGGCCGCGCGCTGCTCGAGGCGCTCGAGGAGCTCGAAGGGGACGCGTGGTCGCCCGTCACCGCGCGGGCGTGGGCGGGCGCGTACGCGCAGGTCGCCGAGGCGATGCGGCGCGGGCTCGAGGCCGCGCGGGAGGGGGTGGTCTCCTCCGCGCGGGCGCCCGCGCGGCTGCACGCCGCGGAGACCCGCTTCGCCACGAGCGCCGACGCGAGCCTGGCCTACAGGACCGCGGGCGGCGGGCCGATCGATCTGGTGCTGGTCCAGGGGTGGGTGACGCACGTGGAGGCCGCGTGGGAGGGCGCGCTCATCTCCCGGTTCTTCGCCGAGCTCGGCGCGTGGGCGCGGCTCATCGTGCTCGACCAGCGCGGCACCGGGATGAGCGAGCGCGAGGGCGCGGGCGCTCCCGCCGAGCAGCAGGCGGAGGATCTGCTGGCGGTGCTGGACGCGGCCGGCGTGGCGCGCGCCGCGCTCCTCGGCGTCGGCGCCGGGTTCGCGCCGTGCGCGCTGCTCGCGGCGGCGCACCCGGCGCGGGTGCGCGCCCTGATCGCGCTCGGGAGCGCGGCGCAGATGTCTGCCTGGCCGGGGTGCCTCTTCGGGCTCGCCGGCGAGGACGCCGAGGAGGCCGAGCGCGCGCTGCGGAGCGGCTGGGGCGAGCCGCTCTTCCTCGATCGCCTGGCCCCGTCCGCGGCGGATGACGGCGCGTTCCGGCGCTTCTGGGCCGCGTACCTGCGCCACGGCGCGAGCCCTGGCGGGGCGGCGCGCATGCTCCGGGCACACGCGGCGGCCGACGTCCGGTCCGCGCTGGGCCGGGTGAGCGCCCCGACGCTCGTGCTGCACCGGGCCGGCGATCGGGCCGTCCCGGCGGCGGCCGGGCGCGACCTCGCCGGCCGCATCCGCGGCGCGCGCCACGTCGAGCTGCCGGGCGACGATCACCTCCCCTTCGTCGGCGAGTCAGGTCCGCTGCTCGCCGAGCTGCGGGCCTTCCTTGGCGCGGATGCCGGGGGGAACCCCGTCTCGAGCCTCGTGCCCTCCGCGGCGCTCGGCGCCGCCTCCGGCGGCTGACGCGCTCGGCGCGCGGCCAAGCACGCGGTGCGTCGTCGCCCGGCTCGCGCCGCGGAGCTCTCGTGGACACTCGTGGGCTCGCACGACGAGCCGCCGGACGCGCGCCCGCCTCTCGGACGCTCGCGCTCGCTCCGCTTCCTCAACCGATGTTTGCCCGCGCTACGATGAGCGGATGAGCTCGAGTTCAGCGTGCGGACGTCCGCGTCTCCGGCTTCGCCCGATACGACTTGAGAGTTCTCCTTATCTCGATGTCTCTCCAGGAAAAGGGAAACATCCTGTCTACCTTGCGATCCCGTGATTCCCCCGCTAGCTTGAATTGATGATGGGATGGTCGCGCCCGCTGACCTGCTATGTCGCTGCCGTGCTTGGCGCATTCGCGAGCGCTTGCTCCGGGACGGAGCAGGGCTCTGCCGGCGCAACGGCAGGCGCGGCGGGCGCAGGCGGGGCGGGAGGCGACGGCAGCGCCGAGAGCGCGGGCGGGGGCGCCGACTGCCCTCCTGGTGAGGAAGGCTGTCCCTGTGGGCCTCTGGGCCAGTGCGACGACGGGCTCCGCTGCGCAGACAGCGTATGTATTTCGGAGTGTACCAGCGCCGATGATGACCCGATGGTCGACGGCGACTGCGACTGGCGGGGAGGCCCGGAGGACCCCTCATTCCAGCGCTCGGATACGTGGGGCACCACGGGGGCAGCGCTCGTCTCCCCCGAGGTCGAGGGCAACGGCAACCCCGGGGCCGGCATCATCGGGAGAGACGCGGTGTGCCAGATGGCCGGCTTCTATCAGCGCCTCTCGATGCCGGACCTCGCGTGCGCCGGACCGCTCCTCCTCACGTTCGCCGCGCGCGTCGGCTGCGAGCTCGCGATGGATTGCCTCGGCCCGCCGGGGGTCGGGGTCCGGATCGACGGAGGGATCACCGATCTCGATCTCATGCCCTCTTCGTCCTTTGCCCCGCAACGCGTGTGCCTGGGAGAGCGCGCCTACGGCAGGCCGATCGAGCTGCTCCTCGCGCCCGCCCGGCGTTCTCCCCTGTGCGATGAGGACACCGGACAGGACTTCACGCTGACGTTCGATGACGTCGCCCTTCAGCCTGATGAAATGAACGAGTGCCCGCCGCCTGGCCAGGTGCTGAACGGCGACTTCGAAGCAGGCGCCGCCGGCTGGAAGGCGACCCCCGAGGGCGGCGTCTCCGAGATCGAGCGCGGCCTGGGCCAGGGCGGCGGCAAGGGCGGACATCTCGCCACCACGCTGTTCTGCCAGGTCCCCTCGCTCGAGGGCACGCTCTCGGCGCCCTTGCCGTCCGCCGCGCTGCCGAGCCCGGCGCTCCGCATCTGGAGCCGTGGCAGCCCGGGGGCGATCGTCGACGTGATGCTGAGCACGCACCGGCTGACGGCCCTGACGGGCACGGGCGAGGCGCAGGTCTCGCATGCCTGCTTGCCCCGGTGGGCGCTCGGCATGGCGCACCGCCTCGCGTTCGCCTTCCGGAACCGGCACAGCCAGCCGTGCATGGAGGAGAACAAGCGGGATTTCACGGTGGATGACCTCGCCATCGTCTCTGACGATCGCTGCCCCGGGGACGCGCCGCTCTTCGACCCCGGCTTCGAGAACGACGGCGCCGACGCGGGCCTCTCGCCGACATGGGTCCTCAACGCGGAGGACCCCGCGCGCGGCAGCGCCAGGCTCGCGGTCGACGCTGCGGCCGCGCACGCCGGCGACGTCTCGCTCTCGCTGTCCGTGCGGAAGCCGTGCCGCGAGCCCTCGGCCTCCACCGTGTTCACCGTCCCCGAGCCTCAGGGGACGGCCGGTCCGGCGCTGAAGTTCTGGTACCGCACGAGCCACCTCCTCGCGGCGACCGCCTCCTCGATGCCAGGAGGCGCCCTGGCTGCCAGCGAGCGCTGGACGCAACAGACGATCTGCCTGGATCCGCGCACGGCGGGCATGCCCCAGCCGATCTCTTTCAAGATAAGAGCCAGCGGCACCTGCGATGCGCCGCTCGACGACGAGGCCTTGCACGTGGACGACGTCGATGCGACGACCGATCCCTCCTGCCCGGCCGCGGCGCTCCCCTGAGCTGCGGAGTCCTGGCGCCTCGATTCGCCGGGCAGAAGGTGCCTCTCGGCTCAGCCGCGCTTCCGGCCCACCAGGATGACGATCGGATAGGCGAAGTGGACCTCGTCCCCCCGGAGCTCTGCGCCCACGCCGAGCGCGTCGACGCCGACGTCGGCGCGGTAGAGGGCCCGGAGCCGGTCCGCTCCGCCGGGCTCCGGGAAGGAGGCCCGGAGCGCGGCCTCGAGCTCCACCTCGAGCCGGTACCGCGTCGTCGTCTCGATCTCCAGCCCCGCCGCCTCGAACAGGGCGCCGAGCTCGCGCTCGGTGAGCGCGCTCGCGTGCGACGGATCGCGGATCTTCTCGGCGGCGTCGTACGCTGCCCGCTTGTCCTCGGCCGGCGCCACGTCGATCACGGCGACTCGCCCGCTCCTCTGGCACACGCGGGCCATCTCGCGCAGCGTCACGAGCGGCTCCAGCAGGTGATGGAAGCTGTAGCGCGTCGTGACCAGGCGATAGCTCTCGTCCGGATAGGACAGCCGGCTCGCGTCGCCGAGCTCCCAGGTGACGTTGGAGAGGCCGAGGCTCGCCTGCCTCTTCCGCGCCTCGTCCAGCATCGCCGGGACGATGTCGAGCCCCCGCACGCTCGCCACGCGCTGGGCCAGCGCGCAGGCGACGATCCCCGGCCCGCAGGCCACGTCGAGGGCCGCGTCGCTCGGCGCCGGGGCGAGCGCGTCGAGCAGCTGCCCCATGGCGGATTCCGCCGAGTGGGCCCGGACCTCGGCGAACGGCCTGGCCTGGCGGGTGAACTGTTCCTGTATCAACGCATCGTGCGCCGCGGGAGTCGCTTGCTTCATGGCGCTCGAAGATGGACGCGCTCCGGCTTTACGGCTGCCGGCGATCGGACAAAGATCACCGCCGAGAGGCCACGCCTTGCAAGCCCGCGTCCTGACCCCGACGGAGACCACCGAGCACCTCGCGCGGCTCGGGCTCGATCATGCCGGCGCGCGCGCGTTCTCCTACGAAGACGAGCTGCCGGGAGCCGTGTACGGCTGGCACACCCACGCGCGGCACCAGCTGCTCTGTCCTCTGGCCGGCACGGCGCGCCTCGAGGTCGAGGACGCGTCCTTCCTGCTCCCCCCGCAGCTCGCCGCGCTCATCCCCGCGGGCGAGCGGCACGCCACCACCTGCGGCGACGCGTCCATCGTCTCGATCTATTTCGAGCCCGCCGCGTTCCCTTCCCCCCTCGCGGCGGTGAGGATCTTCGAGATCCCCGCGCTCCTGCGCGAGATGGTGATCTACGCGCGCCGCTGGCCGGTCGCGCGGCGTCCGGACGACGCCGCGGCCAACACGTTCTTCGCGGCGATGGCGGACATCATCGGCCCGCTCCTCGATCGCGGCGCCACGTACCGGCTGCCCCGCGGCAAGACGCGGCCGGTGCAGCGCGCGATCGAGTGCGCGCTGCGCGACGTCTCCAGCGCCGATCTCCCGCGGGCCGCGGCGTTCGCAGGGGCGACCGAGCGCACGCTGCGGCGGCGGTTCCGCGAGGAGACCGGCGTCACGTGGCGCGGCTTCGTCACGCGCGCGCGCGTGCTCCGGGCGATCGACCTGCTCTCCAGCCCGAGCGCCAGCGTCACGCAGGTCGCGCTGGACGTCGGCTTTCAGAGCCTCGGCGCGTTCGCCGCCGCGTTCCGCGCCGTCACCGGCCAGACGCCGAGCGAGTTTCGCAGGACCGCCCGGCCATCGCCGGGCGGTGGACACAAGAGCTGACCTGACGGCGCGGACGCGACCCTCGAAGAGCGCGCCGCGTGCGGGCGGCCCCCCGCGGCGCGCGCCGCGAGATCCCGGGTTACTGCGTGATCGCCCGGAGATCGAGCATCTCTTCGACGCTCGGGACCACGATGAGGTCGCAGCGGCGGTTCTTCTGCCGGCCCTCGTCGGTGTCGTTGGTCGCGACCGGATCGGTGTCCGCGAAGCCCGCCGCGCTCCAGTTCGCGACGGGGAGCGCGCCCCCGCCGCCCTTGACGTCGGCCGGGCTGACGAGGAACACGAGCACCTCGCGGGCGCGCATCAGCGACAGGCCCCAGTTGTCGCGGAACTGGCCGCCCGCGAGCGGCTTGTTGTCCGTGTGGCCGGCGACCTGGTAGTCGCGCTGGAGCAGCGACTTGTCGTTCTTGACGACCGTCGCCACCTTGAGGAGGATCTCCTTGCCCTCCTTCTTCAGCGTCTCGCGCCCGGAGTCGAAGAGGACGTCGCCCGGCAGCGAGATGACCATCCGGTTGTTCCGGATGTTCACCGCCAGGCCGAGCTTCGTGAGCTCGTCCAGCTTCTTCTTGAGCGTCTCGAACCGCGCCTTGATCGCCTCCAGCTGGCGGGCGCGGGCCTTGAACTCGGCGAGCGCCTTCTCGCGCTCCTCCAGCGTCGAGCTCAGCTGCGACACCTGCGTGCTCGTCGCCTGGAGGTTCTCGTTCAGCTTGCCGATGTCGACGCCGGCCGCCTCGAGCTGCTTCGTCAGCTCCGCGACCCTCGCCTGGGCCGCCTCGAGCTCCTGCTGCGTCTGGGCGAGGCGGCCCTCCGTGGTCTGGTGCTGGCTCTGAAGGCGGTTGTACTTGTCGAGCTGGGCCTTCCACTCCTCCTCGGAGTAGCCGCACCCCAGCGAGGACGACGCGATCACGGCAGGCAGGAAGGCCGCGAAAGCGGTTCTGCGGCCTTTCAAGACACGAGGGTGCATGAGCACGCTCCTTCACTCTAGTTGGTGAACATGAGCTGGGGCCGAACGCTCGGCCCTCGCCCGGTTCCAGGTGACAGCGGCCTGTCAGGCCGTGCGGAGGCGTACCCTACCGAGGTCGCGCGCGATTGTAAAAGGCCGTATCGAGCCGCCCGACCCGCCGCCTCGCGCGCCTCTCTCCGTCGCCGCACCCCGTCACCGCGTCCGCCAGGCGCGGCGCGCTGACGCGGCGCGTGTATGCGCCATCGCAACACAGGTGCGCTTGTCCATTGTTCCCGCCTGCGCACCTGCTAATGGGACGGCCCATGGCCTATCGCATCACGCTGATCCCGGGCGACGGCATCGGCCCGGAGGTGGTGACGGCGACTCAGGATGTGGTCTCCGCCGCCGGCGTCGCGGTCGACTGGGAGATCCATCACGCGGGCATCGAGGTCGCGAAGCTGACGGGCTCGCCGCTCCCCCTCCCCGTGCTCGACGCCGTGCGGAAGAACCGGATCGCCCTGAAAGGCCCGGTGACGACGCCGATCGGGGGCGGGTTCCGCTCGGTCAACGTCACGCTCCGGCAGACGCTCGACCTCTACGCGAACGTGCGGCCGATCCGCAGCCTGCCCGGCGTCGACCCGCGGTTCGACGTCGACATGGTCATCGTGCGCGAGAACACCGAGGGGCTCTACGCCGGGCTCGAGCTCATGATCCTGCCCGGCGTGGCCCAGAGCATCAAGCTCACGACCGAGCGGGGCTCGACGCGCATCGCGGAGTTCGCGTTCCGGTACGCGAAGAAGCACGGCCGGAGCAAGGTGACGATCGTCCACAAGGCGAACATCATGAAGATCTCCGACGGCCTCGCGCTCGACTGCGCGCGGCGGGTGGCCGTGGGGCACCCCGAGATCCAGCTCGGCGAGATGATCGTCGACGCGGCGGCCATGACGATGGTCCGCGATCCGAACCGGCTCGGCGTGATCGTGACGGAGAACCTCTACGGCGACATCCTCTCGGACCTCGGGGCCGGCCTGGTCGGCGGGCTCGGGATCGTGCCCGGCGCGAACATCGGCGACGACGCGGCGGTCTTCGAGGCGGTGCACGGGTCGGCGCCGGACATCGCGGGCAAGGGCTACGCGAACCCGACGGCTCTCGTGCAGAGCGCCGTGATGATGCTGCGGCACCTCGGCGAGCACGACGCGGGCGATCGGATCGAGCGGGCGCTGACGACGCTCTACCGGGCCGGCGAGGTGCGCACGCGCGACCTCGGCGGCGCCGCGAGCACGAGCGACTTCGCCCGGGCGCTCTGCGCCGAGATCGAAAGGCCTCGCGCGGAGGCCTAGCGGAGGGCATCCTGATCCCGCAGACGTGGGATCCGCCTTCACGTGGCTGCTCGAGTGGTGCGCCGAGCTCGTCGGCGCGACGGACGGGGCTGCCGGCGCCGCGGGCGACGACGCGAGGCGCCGGCGGCGGCTGCGGCTCTTCCTCGCGCTCTCGTCGCTCGTCGCGGCGAGCTACTTCCTCAGCGAGATCTGGGGCGTGAAGGGCCTGCTCCCGGCCGCCCTGTTCTTCGCGCTCGCGGTGAAGGCGACGCGCGCCGTCCTCGACGCGCGCGCGTCGCTGTGGCGCGCCGCCGCGCTCGACCTCGAGGACCCAGCGCAGCGCCCGCGCGCCGGCGCGGATCCGTGGTTCTCGCCCCCGACGGCGAGGGTCCTGCGCGCGCTGGCGGCGGTGATCGACGCCGCGCGCCGGGAGCGCTACGCGGCCGCGCTGGAGCGGCTCCCGTCGGTCGATCGGGCCGCGCTCCGGCCCGACGAGGCGCGGCTGCTCGAAGCGGCCCGCGCGCTGCTCTCGCTGGGCCTCGGCGACCCGGCGCGCGCGGCGCAGCAGGCGATCGTCGCGCTGCCCACGGGGATCGACGCCATCGACGCGCGGCTCGGCCGCGTGGTGATCGCCGACGCGTGGAAGAGCCCCGCGCGGATCGAGGCGATCGATCGCGCGTGGCGGCAGGAGCTCCAGGGCGGCGTGGCGTCCGAGGCGCTCGAGCGCCTCCTGTCGCTGTCGCGGCTGCGCCTCGCGCCGCACGCGGTGGAGGCGCTCCAGCCCGTCGAGGCGCGCGCGCTGTCGGCCGAGGCCTGGTCGATCGGCGAGGAGGAGCTCGCCGCGGCGCTCGAGTCCCGCGCGCGGAGCGGCGTCTACCGCTGAGCCGGCGGCTCACGGCGGCGGCTCACGGCGGCGGCTCGCGCGGCACGGCGGGCGCGATCTCGCGCAGGAGGCGGAGGCCGCCGAGCGAGATCTCGACCACCGCGGCGAGCCGCTCCGCCACGAGCTGCTCCGCCGAGGGCCCCGCGGCGCGCGTCTCCGCGACGAAGGCGAAGCAGCGCCGGCCGGAGCCGCCGAAGGCGACCGCGAAGCCGTCGATCGGCGCTCCCGGCGGGGAGTCGGCGACGCCGATCGCCACGACCGTGTCGAACCCCTCCGGCACGTCGATCCGGCGCTCGGCGGCGGTGAGGCCCTCGCCGGGGCGCGGCAGGTCGCGCCAGAGCCGCGCGCGCGCCTCGCACGCCGCGCGGCTCGCGCGGCCGTCCTCGCGCCAGGTGCGCACGAGCAGCGACGTCGACGACGCGGCGTGGGTCGCGACGAGCCAGGGGCCCTCGCCGTCCTCGACGCGGAAGCCGCGCGCGTCGGGCAGGGGGAGCCGGAGATCGAAGCGATCCGAGCGGTATTCGCCGAGCTCGCCGTCGCCGAGCGTCGACGCCGCCTGCGCGGGCGTCGCGGGCCTCGGCGGCTCGGGCGGCGCGGCCGGGGCCGGCGCGCACGCGGGTACCAGGGCGAGCAGCGCGGCGGCCGGCGCGAGGGCGCGGCGCGGCGCGCGCGCCTTCGGCTGCGGCCCGTGCCCCGGCGCTCCTTCGGGCTCGGCGCGCGGCTCCGGCCTCATCGCGTGAGCAGCACGAGCAACGCGCCTGCGCCGCCCTCCGCGTCCGGGGCCGTCGCGAAGGCGGCGACGTGGCGGGCGACGCGGCCGTTGCTCAGCCAGGCGGCGATCTCGCCGCGGAGCACGGCGTGGCCGCCGGGCGAGTGGTTGCCCTTGCCGTGGACGATGGCGACGACGCGGTCGCCGTCGCGCTGGCGCTTGCACACGAACGCCTCGACGGCCTCGCGCGCCGCCTCGAGCCTCAGGCCGTGCAGATCGAGGGTGCCGTCGACGGCGTAGCGGGCGCGGCGGAGCCGCCTGAGCTCACGCGGATCGACGTCGAGGCGCCGGCCCTCGATGCGCTCGCTGTCGTCCGTGGTCTCGAACTTGATCCCCTCGATGACGAGCGAGCGCATGCGCGAGCGCGCGTCCTCGTCCGGGTCGAACGCGATCGTCGGGAGCGCGGCCCGCTCGACGCGGCTGGCGGTGACCGGGATCCGGGTCGCGCGATCCTCGAGCACGCGGACGCCGGCCATGTAGATGGCGAAGGTCTCGGGGTCGACGGGCCGCGGCGCCGGCTCGGCGCCTGCCCGCGGCGCCGCGCCTGCGCCCGGGGGCGCGGGCGATCTCGCCTTGGGCTTCGCCTCGGGCGAGGCCGCCGTCGCCTTGGGCTTCGCCTCGGTCGAGGCCGCCGTCGCCTTGGGCTTCGCCTCGGGCGAGGCCGCCGTCGCCTTGGGCTTCGCCTCGGGCGCCGGCTTGGCCTTGTTCAGCTGCCGGAGCGTGGAGAACGGCTGATAGAACGCCTCATTCACCTTGCGCGCCGCCGCCTTCGCGGCTCGCTCCGGGCTGGCCGTCGTTCTCGTGTCTCTCTCGCGCTTCGCGCCCTTCGCCATCCCCCAGAACATCGCTCGCGAGGCCGCGGAGTGCAAACCGGACGGCTTCGATGCCGGCGAGCTGCCCGTCCTCGAAGTGCCAGTCGGGGTCGTCGAGGCCGGGGAAGTCGTGCGGGTTGCGGATGTCCTCGGCCGTGAGCGTGGGGATGAGGCGCCGCGCGAGGTCGATGACCTTGGCCCTCTGCGCTCCCTCCATGTCGGCGAGCAGCGCGAAGATGCGATGGAAGAGCTCGGCGGGCGACGGGGCGGCGGGCGGGGCGCCTTCGCGGCCCGCGTCGTGAGAGCGCATCGGGCGCAGCATACGCCATCGGGCCGGGCGCGCCGCGCGCCCCCGTCGCGGCGCGTCCGGCCGCGCGCGCGGAGCTCAGCCGCCTCCCGCGCGTGGCAGCCCGGGCTGCGGCGAGGGGGAGCGGGGCCTCCGCCGGCACCCCGAACGGCTCGTCAGGCGCGCAGGCGAGGGCGCGCCGTGTGACCGACGCCCCCGCCCTACGGTTTCCACTCCGCGCGGCGCGAGGAACGGGGACCCACCCGCCCCCGGCGCCGCTCCTGGATCGAGGTCAGCGAGGCTCTCCGAGGCGCATGATCGGCCCGGGGCGGTCCTCTGCCGGCGTTGCCTCGGATCGCCCGGGGTCATGGGGCTGCCCGTATGGATGGAAGTCTCCGTACGGCCTGAAGGGTCTGACCGGCCGGAAGTGCCCATACGGCCTGAAGGGTCTGACCGGCCGGAAGTGCCCATACGGCCTGTGCGGCCAGAATGGCCTGAACGGCCGGAAATGCCCATGATATGGGACATCATCCGGGGGAATCCTGGCGCCGGGGAAGTCCGAGCTCGTTGTCTCCTCGACGAGCACGAGATCTTGGATGGGCGTCGTGCTCCCCGCAGCAGCCATCTGCGCGGTGCCGAGCGCCATTCCGGACAGCGCCAGGGCCCCGAGCGCTTTGACCAGCTTCATCACGGAATCCTTTCACGATGCGAGCGTCTTGCCGGGCGTCATCCCGTGCGGGCTGCGTCCCTGGCGATGCAAGCGTGAGGCCCGTTCGCGGCGGACCGCTGGCGTCGCGAACGGCGGCGCGGGTTCCTGATAACCGTGGATCGGCGCCGCGCGCGCGCCTCGCACGCCGCGGGGCGTCTCGTGTGCGCGCGGTGGACAGCGACCGGCACCGGCCTGCGCGCGTGCGCGTCGATATCGACGCGACGGTCCCCTTCCCGGCTCAGGGCGTGATCAGGACATTCGACAGATCATCGACGATCCTGCCGACATCGCCGCCGTCGAGATTGACGAGCACGGTGATAGAAGCATCCTTGTCGACCGCGTAATAAGACGACGACGTGAAGCCCCAGATACCGCCGTCGTGACCGACCTGGACGCCGAGCGGAGATTCCCGGCGCGACAGCCCGAGGCCGTACCCGGTGACCTCGCCGAGGGGCGCGTCGACCCACGCGGTCATCTCTTCGAGCTCGGCGGGGCCGAGCAGCGTGCCGTCGAGCACCTTGCGGTAGAAGCGCGTGAGGTCGCCCGTGGTCGAGACCAGCGCGCCCGCCGCGCCGGCCGCGGACGCGTCGATCGCGGAGGTCATCTCGACGAGCTCTCCTCGGCTCCGCCCGTAACCGTGCACGAGGCCGGGCAGGGCCTCCTCGGCGCCGTCGAGGTAGGTGTGCGCGAGCCCCGCCGGCTCGAGGACGCGGGCGCGGAGCAGCTCGCCGATGGGCTCTCCCGAGGCCGCTTCGACGATCAGGCCGGCGATGATGTAGTTCGTGTTGGAGTAGGCGAAGCCGCGCCCTGGCTCGAAATACGGCGGCTTCGACGCGGCGAGCTCGATGAGCTCCGCGGGTGTCCACGTGCGCGTCGGATCGTCGAAGGCCGCGGTCCAGAACTCGTCGAGCGCCGTGTAGTCGAAGACGCCGCTCGTGTGGTTCAGGATCTGTCGCACAGAGATCTGCTCTCCGCGGGGGATACCGCCGACGTACGCCGAGACGGCGTCGTCGAGCGACAGCCGGCCTTCCGCGCGGAGCGTCAGCGCCAGCGTGGAGACGAAGGTCTTCGTGATGCTCCCTGCGCGGAAGAGATCGCCGGGCTGGATGGCCACGTCGGCCTCGGTGTCCGCGACCCCCGCGGCGCCGAGCCAGCTGCACCCGCCGAGATGCACGGCGGCGGCCGCGCCGGGGAGCCGCTGCGCATCCACGGCCGCGTCGAGCGCACTCTGGAGCTCGACCGAGAGCTCGTCGCAGCCGGCGCCCGGCGCAGGGTCTGGGCCCCCAGGTCCAGGGGCAGCGCTCCCGACTCCGACGCTCCCACGGCCATCGTCGTCCGTGGTGGCCACCACGTCGCGCGGAGCGGGCGAGGAGCTCGTGCACCCCGCGAGCAGGACAACGCCGATACAAGAAGAGAAGAAGGCCTTCGGCCGAAGGACACGGCTCATCAATCGGGTCTCCATGGCCTCCCCGTGAGGTCCATTGCTGCGCTCCGCCGCGCCGCTCCCGATCTCCAGGCGCGGCCCCGCGAAGGACGGGCATCAAGACGCGACGGGTCCGACCGTGTCAACCGGCCCGCAAAGATGCGGGTGCTCTCGCTCACGCAGGACGTCGATAACGCAGCTTATCGCGTGAGTCGGCAGACAGGCCGTTCCCACGAATCATGCGCGACGGCGAGCGCCCGCAGCAAGGTGATCACGGCGATCGAGTGGCTGATCTGGCCGTCCTGCATCGCCGCCCTCACGTCATCTGCGCTCATCACGACCGCTTCCGTGCTCTCGTGCTCGTCGCCCTCGGGCTCGCCGACCCGCCGCGCGCCGCGCCCCAGGTAGAGGAAGCAGCGGTTCGCCTGGAGCGCAGGATTCGGGTGCACCCACCCGAGCGTCTCGAGCGACTCCACAGCATACCCCGTCTCCTCCAGGAGCTCGCGCGGCGCAGCGGCCGCCGGCTCTTCCCCTGGATCGACAAGACCGCCAGCCGTCTCGATGGTCACCGCGTCGACCCCGTGCCGGTACTGCCGCACCAGGACGAACTGACCTTCATCCGTGATCGCGGCCACCGAGATCCAGTCGGCGAGCTCCAGCGTGAAGGCGGGATAAGACGCGCCCGCAGCCATGACCTCATGGCGATGGATCGCGAGCGGACCGAACGTACCGGCGAGCGCCGAGGCGTGCCGGCGAGGAATCGTGATACCCATCCCGCCTCACTACTACGGCGTGCCTCTCGCCGCCTTCTCCGGCACCGCTCCTGTCTTCTCCGTCACCGCTCCCACCTTCGCCTGCGTCGTGCTCGCCGTCTCCGACGCTCCCGCCTTCGCCTGCGTCGTGCTCGCCGTCTCCGGCGCTCCCGCCTTCGCCTGCGTCGTGCTCGCCGTCTCCGGCGCTCCCGCCTTCGCCTGCGTCGTGCTCGCCGTCTCCGGCGCCGCGCTCGCCGCCGTCTCCGGCGCCGCGCTCGCCTTGTCCGGCGCAGGGCCCGCCATCTTCTCCGGCGCCGTGCTCGCAGACCTGTCGCGGCGCTCCCGCCGGAGCACCTCCTCCGCGTCCTCGCCGGGCATCCGCTCGGTCGCCCCTCGCCCTTCGTCCTGTGGCGGCGGCCACGCGGTCACATAGCGGGGTGCCTCGCCGGGTCCGGACGCATCGATCCACGAGACGCTCCCCGTCCCTGGCGCGCGCACGTCGACGTGCACGAACGAGCTGTTCGGATAATACCCGCAGCCCGTGTCGGCGAGCGCGCGGCAGGCGGCGGCGAGCTCGTCGTTCCGCACCCCGGCGATGCGCAGATCGAGCGCCCGGCCCGTCTGGTGCAGGCTGCCCTGGCTCTGCGGCCGGTACCCGCTCACGAGCGACACGAGCCGGCCCGGGTACCGCCGCGCCAGCGCGTCGATGCGGGAGAGCAGCCCGGGATCGAGCAGCCGTACGCCGGGCGCGATCTCCCCTCCCTGCACCCAGCTCGCCCTGCTCCCGGCGGCTCGCGGCGCATCGCCGGCGCGCCGCCCCTTGCGGCTCGCCGCCTCCGGCCTCCGCGCAGGCGCGCCCTCGTCGGACAGGATCGGCCGCGGCGTGCCCCACGGGCGCGCAAGCAAGGAGAGGGCGCGCCGGGCCTCCTCGCGCGGCTTCCCCTTGCAGTCGACCAGCTCGAGGCGCTCGGGCTCCAGCCCGCTGCGATCCATCGACAGCACCGGTCCGTGGCACGGCTTCGGAGGCGCCTCCCGCTCCACCCCCTTCTTCGCCCCGCGCCGCTTGCTCTCGGCCGTGCGCGCCGCCCGCCTCTTCTCCTTCTTCCTCTCGCCGCCCGCCTTCTTCTTGGCGACCACCCTTTTCCCGCCGCCCGCCTTCGCCGAGCCGCCCGCGTTTTCCTCCGCGTCTGCAGCCGCGTGCGGCGCCTCCCTGCGGGTATGGGCCCTCCCCCTCCGGTCCCCCGCCGCGCTCGTCTTCTCGTCACCGGTCGCCGCCGAGGCGCTCTTCGCGCGGCGATCGGGCGGGCTCTCCCGCGTCTTCGTTCGCGGAGCTTGCTCCGCGCCTGCGGGGCTCGCCGGCGCGCGGTCCCGACGGGCCTGTTCGCTCTCCTCTTCCCCCGATTCCCCGGACCTCTCGGCAGCGGCGTGCGCCCTGGGCAGCGGCTCCGCGAAGACGGGCCCCGCCAGGATCGCCGGCACCGCGATGCTCACCAGCACCGAGAGCGCGGCCGCGCGAGCACGCCTCAGGCGCGCACGCGGCTCCCCCCTGCGCACAGCTCCCCCTGCGTCCCGCGGCGCCGCGCCTTCACTGCTCACGGATCGAAGGCTCATCATGGAAAGCTCCAGTCGGGTCGGGTGCGAGTGCCATCCGCCAAGGAGCGGATCTCCCAGACGCGGCGTCGCCGCCCGTCCGCAGGATGTGGGATTGGGAAGGGCAGTCAGCGGTCCGCTTCTTGAATCGACCTGGGACGAGACCGGCAACCTCGAAACAGCGTCTCCGAGACGCCCCTCGCGGAAGCTCGCAAGCTCGGAAGGCAACCTCGGAAGGGAGACTCGGAAGGCAAGCTCAGAAGGGACCGAACCCTGAGGACAGGAATGGCATGAAGTGCGGAGGGCAGCCCAATTTTCTGCGGCGCTGACCAAAGGCTGTGGTAGGAACCCAGCTGCCTCGCGACTGCGGTCGGGTCGTGAGCGCGGCTCCGGGGTGCATGGGGGCAGAGCCCCTCGTCACGCGGTCCGCGGTCGGGTATCGCCCGGCGCACCACGCACTGCGGCGTGGCCCTACCTTCACGATCAACGCAGCCAGCGTGATCAGCGCGGAGATAGGCGTCGCGTCCCTTGCGCAACATCGTCCGGGCCATCGCGGATCGCGGGGGAAGCGCCCGGCCCAACACGCACCAGCCTCATTCACCACAACATCGATGCAAGCGGGGCGCCACACGCGGGATGCGGAAGCCGAACCCGGTGGCGCGTCCATGATCGCTCCGAGGTCACCAGGGGCACGACATGCGGCGAATTCGTAGAGACGCAACCAAGGTCTGGCACAATCCCGAGCTCCACACGGCCTATGGCCCTGGTCAGCCGAACAGCGCGGGGCTGCCGCGTCCGACGCAGAGCGGCGAGGACCGGCGGGCAGCCAAGCAACACCGCGCCGCGCTCGAGGCGCTTTTCTCTCCGCGCAAGGAGCCGGAGGCAGAGGACAGCAAGGGCGGGCGCGTCAAGTCCGGACGCGACGCCGCGTCCAAGGCGCCGGGGCGCATCGTCCTCGCGCCGCCTCCGCAGAGCGACCCGAAGGCCGTCGAGCGCCAGCGGCTCCTGTCGAAGCTGCTCTGCGCGTCGGGCCGGCCCAACATCTCCAAGGCCGCGAACGAGTTCCTCCGCGCCGGCCACGCCTTCCCCGCGGAGCAGGACGTGTACCTGCAGCTGCTCGAGCACAGCGACGAGCAGCGCATCCAGGAGGCGATCGACGAGCTCGCGGGCATCCTCGTCGGCGAGCTGCCGAAGCGTCGCGCCGTGCTCGAGTCGCGGCTCCGCCGCATCGAGGAGTTCGCGGAGGAGCCCGCCACGCGCGAGGCCGCCGAGCGGCTGCGCCGCCAGGTGAGCGGCAGGCCCGAGGCCCCGGCCGCGGACGGCGCGGCCCGGGGCGGCGCGGGCGGGGGCGTCTCCGAAGCGAGCGGCGAGGCGGAATGACGCGCGCGGAATTCGAGGCCGAGCTCCGCAAGCTGATCCAGGCGTTCGAGACGGGCACCGGCAACGAGCGGTGCGTCGCGTGCGTCTCGTGCGAGCGCTGCGTCGACTGCACGTTCTGCCGCAACTCGAAGGCGCTGCAGCGGTGCCACTACTGCGTCGACACCCAGCGCTCCTCGGACAGCACGCACTGCCGCGGCTGCCGCGATCTCATCGCGTGCAGCCACTGCGTCGCGTCCGAGCGGTGCACGCAGTCGTCGTACCTCGTGCGCTCGGTCGACTGCACCGGCTGCACCTACTGCTTCGGCTGCGTGGGCCTCGTGCGGAAGGACTTCCACATCCTCAACCAGCCTTACGATCGCAGCACCTACTTCAAGCTCACGGCCAAGCTGATGCGCGAGCTCGGGCTGAGCGCGGGCACCGGGGCGGAGCCCGCCGCCGCGCCGAGTCGAAGCGCGGCCGCGCAGCGCTAGCGATGCGCGCGGTCGTTCAACGCGCGCTCGGCGCGCGCGTCGAGGTCGGAGGCCAGGTGGTCGGCGCGATCGAGCGCGGCCTCGTGGCCTTCGTCGGCGCCGCGAAGGACGATGACGACGCCGACGCCGACCACGTCGCGAGCAAGATCGCGGGCCTCCGCGTGTTCAGCGACGACGCCGGCAAGATGTCGCGGGCGCTCGCGGACGTGCGCGGCGGCGGCGTGCTCGCGATCAGCCAGTTCACGCTGTTCGGGGACGTCCGGCGCGGCCTGAGGCCGAGCTTCGACGGCGCCATGGAGCCCGTGCGCGCCGAGGCGCTGTACGATCGCTTCGTCGCCGCCTTGCGGGCCCGCGGCCTCACGGTGGCCACGGGCCGCTTCCGCGCCGACATGCGCGTGTTCGTCGAGAACGACGGCCCGGTCACCATCCTCATCGATTCGAAGCGGACGTTCTGAGGGATCTGCCGGGATCGGCGGCGACAGCCACCCCCTTTTCCCCGAGCGCCGCGCAGGCTACGGGGGAGCCATGCGGGTCACCATCGTGGGCGCGGGGGCGCTCGGGCGGATCTACGGCGTGCGCCTCGCCACCCAGGGAGACGACGTCACGTTCGTGGTCCGGCCCGAGCGCGCCGGCGACGTACGGCCGTTCGTGGTCGAGCAGGTGAACGGCGCCGATCGACGCGACACGCTCGATCGCCCGCGCCTCGCGGCCGAGATCCCGGCCGACGCGGACATCGTCCTGATCACCGTGCGCTTCGATCAGCTCGTCCCGCGCGCTGACCTCGGCGGCGCCGCGGGCGGCAGGTCGGTGGCGGATCTGCTCCGCGGCGGCCCGGCCGCGCCCGCCGTGGTGCTCACGCCGCTCCTGCCCAGGGAGCGCGCCGACCTCGAGGAGGCCGCCCAGCGCCGCATCACCCCCGCGATGCCGGGCGTCTCGGGCTACCTCGACGAGCGCGGCGTGGTCCGCGCCTGGATCACCGGGCTCGCGCCCACGCTCATCGACGAAGAGGGAGGCGCCCCCGCGGAGCGACCGCCGCTCGAGGAGCTCGCGCGCCGCCTCACGAGCGCCGGTGTCCCGGCGCGGCTCGAGCCCGACGTGGGCGCGCAGAACGTGGCCACCACGACCGCGTTCTTCCCGCTGATCGCCGCCATCGACGCGGGCGGCGGGGCGAGCGCCCTCCTCGAGAACGACGGCGTGCTCCGCACCGTGATCGAGGCCACCAGGGAGTCCGTGGCGCTCGCGGACCGGCTGGGCAAGGTGGCCCCGTGGACGAAGCTCCTCCTCCGGTTCATCGGGCCGCTCACGCTCAAGCCGGGCATCGCGCTCGTGCGCCTGCTGGCCCCGGAGTTCTTGCGGTTCCTCGACGTGCATTTCGGCCCCAAGCTCCACGCGCAGCACCTCGCGATGGGCGCCACCGTCCTCGAGATGGGCCGAGAGCGCGGCCTGAGCATGCCGGCGCTCGAGCGGCTGCTCGCGCACCTCGGCGGCCGCCCACGGGCGCGCTGAGCCGCGCCTTCCCGCGCCCGCGCGCAGCGTCGGCGCGTGTCGGCGCGTCGCTGCGTCAGCGCGCGCGCGCGGCCGCAAGCTGCGCCGCGAGCACGATCGCCTCGCGCATGCCGCGCGGGTCGGCGCGCCCCGTTCCCGCGAGATCGTACGCGGTGCCATGGTCGACGCTCGTGCGCACGATCGGCAGGCCGAGCGTGACGTTCACGGCCTCGCCGAAGCCCAGGAGCTTGCTCGGGATCGTCGCCTGGTCGTGGTACATGGCGACGACCCCGTCGAGCGCGCCGCGCGCCGCGAGGCGGAACGCCGTCTCCGCGCCGACGGGCCCGGTCAGCTCCGCCGCCGGGCCCGAGCGCGAAAGCCGCCGCGCCGCGAGGCGGATCCCCGGCGTGATGCGCACCTGCTCTTCGTCGCCGAGGAGCCCGCCTTCGCCTGCGTGCGGGTTGAGCGCGGCGACGGCCACGCGCGGCCTCTCGCGGCCGAGATCGCCGAGCAGCCGCGCGAGCCACACCGCGGCGCGCGCCACCTCGCGCGGGCTCACCGCGTCCGGCACCTCGCGCAGCGGCACGTGGGTCGTCACGAGGGCGGTCACGAGCTTGCCCGAAGCGAAGGCCATCGTGACCTCGCGCGCGCGGAGCCGCCGGCCCAGGTGCTCGGTGTGCCCGAGGAAGTCCGCGGACCCCGGCGCGCCGCTCGTGGCGATCGCGTGCTTCGACGCGGGCCCCGTGACCAGCGCCGCAGCGACGCCATCGCGGACCAGATCCGTCGCCGCGTCGATCCAAGCGAGCTGCGCCGCGCCGTCCTCGGCCTCGGGCCGACCGAACGCGCTCGGCCGCGAGAGCCGCGCGCTGCCCGCCCAGAGCCCGATCGAGCCGGGCGCGAGCTCCTCGATGGCGGCGCGCCCATCGACGACGACGAGCCGGCGGGCCGCGACCCGGACGAGCTTCGCTGCCCGCCGGATGATCGCCTCATCGCCGACGAGCACGCAGCGCGCGCCCTCGACGGACGCCGCGCCGGCCACGGCCACCTCGGGGCCCACCCCGCTGGGGCACCCGACGCTGATCGCGACGATCGGCGGCCCGGCGGGGCGCGAGCGACCGCCGCCGCGCGCCGCACCGGCGGCGGTCGTTCGCGCGCCGCCGCGGCGAACCGGCGACGTCATCGGGTGATGCGCCGCTCGCGCCCGGGCGGCGTGGCGTCGTTGGCCGAGGGCGCCGATCGCCCCTTGGCTTGCGCGGCCTCCTCGTCGTCGCCGTCCTCGTCCTCGTCGCCCTCGTCGTCGCTGTCCTCGTCCTCGTCCTCGTCGGGCAGCTCTCCGCGCTCGTCGCCCTGGGCCTCCTCGCCGGCCCCGCTCCGCTGGAGCGCCCTGCTCGCATCGCCGCCCTCGGGACCACCGGCGCCGGGGATCGGCGACTCGAGGCGGTACCCGGCCCCGCGCAGCGTGACGAGCGGCAGCGCCGCGCCGAGCTTCGCCCGGAGACGCCTCACGTGGATGTCGACGGTCCGCGCGCCGCCCTCGTACTGGCTGCCCCAGACACGGCGAAGAAGCTCTGTCCGCGACACAACTTTTCCGCGGCGCTCGCACACGTACGAGAGCAGCGCGAACTCCTTCGCGGTGAGCGGCACGTGCATGCCGCCGACCGAGACGTCGTGGGCCGCGCGATCGATGACGATCGCGCCCACCTTCACCCGCTCCTCGGTCGCGAACTCGCTGCGGCGCCACTCGACGAGGCGCACGCGCGCGTAGAGCTCGGCGGGCACGTACGGCACGAGCAGGAAGTCGTCGAAGCCGCTGGACGGCTCGATCCGCGCGATCTGCGCCACGCTCACGGCGACCAGCGCGCCGACCTCCTCGAGGCGCGGCTCGCGGCGCAGCGCGCGCAGCGCCGCGGCGGCCAGGTCCGGCCTGTCGAGCGCCTCGACGACGATCGCCCGCGCCTTGCTCTCGTCGTCGTGGAAGAGCCGCGGTGGATCATCCCAGAGATCCAGGGTTCGCACGTCAGCGCCCAGCGAGCGCAAGACCGATGCGGCACCCTCGTCGCGCTCCAGATCCGGTCCGTGTCCAACGATGGCTATGAACGAGCGACGCGCCATGAACGCCCCGTATACGGGTGTCACGACGGGCCGGCAAGACGCACCGCGCTAAACCCACCAATACCGCTGCGGGGCTTACCTTCCGCCTGGCGTTCCAGCCTTGGAAATCAGCCGATCCGCGTTCCGCCGACCGTGATGAGATCGATCTTGATTGTGGGGCATCCAACACCTACGGGGACGCTCTGTCCGTCCTTGCCGCACGTCCAGATGCCGTCGGAGACGGCGACGTCGTGGCCGAGCATGGTGACGCGCCGGAGCACCTCGGGGCCGTTGCCGATGAGGTTCACGCCCTTGAGGGGCGCGGTCAGCTTGCCGTCCTCGATGAGGTAGCTCTCGGTCAGAGAGAACACGAAATCGCCGTTCGAGATGTCGACCTGGCCGCCGCCGAACTTCTTCGCGAAGACGCCTCGCTTCACGGACCTCACGATCTCCTCGGGATCATGCGGGCCCGCGAGCAGGATGGTGTTCGTCATCCTGGGCATCGGCGCGGCGGCGAAGCTCTCGCGCCGCCCGTTGCCGGTCGGCGTGAGCCCGAAGTGCCGGGCCGAGAGCCGGTCGTGCATGTACCCGACGAGCTTGCCGTTCTCGATGAGCGTGCTGCGCTCGGGCTCGTGGCCCTCGTCGTCCACGTTGATCGTGCCGCGCGACTGGAGGAGCGTGGCGTCGTCCACCACCGTGCAGAGCGAGCTCGCGACGTCCTTGCCGATCTGTCCCGCGTAGTTGCTGGTCCCCTTGCGGTTGAAGTCCGCCTCGAGCCCGTGCCCCACCGCCTCGTGGAGCAGGATGCCGCTGTCGCCCGGGGCGAGCACGACGTTCATCTCGCCGGCGGGCGCGTCGCGGGCGTCGAGCATCGCCACCGCCTGCCGCGCGGCCTCCTCGGCGTGCCACTCCGGCGACGTGCCCTCGAAGTAGGCCGTCGTCATGCGCCCGCCGCCGCCGCTCGAGCCTTCCTGGCGCTTTCCGCCGCGCTCGGCGAGCGCGCGCACGCCGAAGCGGATGAGCGGCTGGACGTCGTGCGCCATCCGCCCGTCGCTCGTGGCCACGAGGACCTCGCGCACCTCCTCGACGAAGCTCGCCTCCGCCTTGACGATGCTGGGATCGTAGGCGAGCGCCGCGGCGCTCGCGCGCTCGAGCAGCGCGCGCTTCGCGAGCCCGGGGGCGTCGAGCGAGATGCTGGGCAGCTCGTAGCGGGTCGGCAGCTCGCGGCGCCTGAGCTCGATCTTCTCCTTGCCGCCCGAGCCCGTCGCGATCTGCGCCGCCGTCTCGGCCGCGCGCCGCATCGCCTCCCAGGTGAGGTCCTCCGTGTACGCGTACCCGGTCGCGTCTCCTCGCTGGACGCGGACGCCGACCCCCATCGACACCCCACGCGAGGCCGCCTTGAGGATCCCTTCGTCGAAGGTGAACCCGCCTCCGGCGCGGTACTCGAAGAAGAGGTCAGCGTAATCACCTCCCTTGGACAGGGCGACCGAGAGGAGCCGCTCGCAAAGCGCGGCGTCGACGGCATTTTCCTCTCCAGGAGCGAACGGGGCACGGTAGGCCTGGCTGCGCGACATGGTGCCCAACTCTAGGTCCATTCGCCTGGACGGTCGAGAAACGGCGGCGCTCCGGTGCGCCCTCCCGCCGACGCCCGCGCTCGGCCCCGGCGGCGGCCGAGCTCGCGACCTACCCCCCTGCCCTCTCATCCGGCGCGGCGCGCATACATCGCCCGCGCGGCACGGGCACGCCGCGACCCCGCGCCCCCGGCGATCGCCGGGTCGCGCGACCTCCAGCGAGGCGGCCGCGGGTCGCGGAAGATCGCACGAAATGTGCAACAAGGCCGCTCGACTGCTAGGCTTAACGCTGTCTTCGCGGGAATGGCGGCGCTCGCCACCTTCCCCGCGATCTTCGCGAATCCCCGGCCGTTCAGCGCGTTCCTACAGGGTAGGGCGCGCTCTTCGACGCGCCTCGACCGGACCGCCCAGCGTCCGACCGGGGCGGGGGCTCGCGGCCACCGCGCCAGGCGGTCGCCGCGTTGCCGGACAGAGGCCCCCGGGGGCCGCACACTGCAAACAAGCACCTTCGCGGTAGCTTCCGGAACTTCCGGTGCCGCGCGCTTGTACGTGGTGGCGGGATTGGCTAGGTGTTTTTTAGGCGAGGTGAGGGATGCCGACGAGGCGCCCGAGCAGCGCCTTGCTGCCCTCAGCAGGAGATTTCCATCGCCGTGGCGGTCGATCGCGACAAGGTACTCCAGACCGCGCAGAAGCTGGTCGAGCGGAAGCGCTTCGACAAGGCCATCGCCGAGTACCAGAAGCTGGTCGCAGACGATCCGAAGGACGTCCGCACGCTGCTCAAGATCGGCGACCTCTACCTGAAGACGGAGGAGTACGTCGAGGCGATCACCACCTACGAGCGCGTCGGCCAGTTCTACTCCCTCCAGGGCTTCGCGCTCAAGGCGATCGCCGTTTACAAGCAGATCCGCGAGATCATCCACAAGCACGTCCCGCAGTACGAGGATCGCTTCGGCCACATCGTCCCGCGCCTCGCGGAGATCTACACGCAGCTCGGGCTCACGAGCGACGCGCTCGCCGCCTACGACGAGGTCGCGACGCGCCTGCTCCGCGCGGGGCGCGACCGCGACGCGATCGACATCTTCAAGCGGGTCGTCGACCTCGACCCGAACAACCCCCTCGCCTATCTCCGCCTCGCGGAGGCGCTGATCCGGGTCCGCGACTACGACGCCGCGATCCAGCGCTTCGGGACGGCGGCCGAGCTCCTGCTCAAGCTCGGGCGGCGCGACGACGCGCTGAAGGTGGTCGAGCGCCTCCTGCAGCACCGCCCGGACGCCCGATTCGCCCGCATGGCCGCCGAGATCTACCTCGACCGCGGCGACCAGAGCGACGCGATGTCGGCCCTGACCAAGCTCCAGATCGCGTTCAAGGAGAACCCGCGAGACCTGGAGACGCTCGCGCTCCTCGCCCGGGCCTTCGACCTGCTCGGGCAGCCGGCCAAGGCGATCGAGGTGCAGAAGGAGTCGGCGCGCATCGCCAAGGAGGCCGGGCGGGTCGATCAGTTCACCGCGCTCGTCTCGGCCCTGATCACGCGCGCCCCGAACGACGAGGGCGTGCGCCAGCTCGCCTCCCAGATCGCGCCCTCGTCGAGGAACACGCGCGCGTCGATCGACGTCGAGCTCGAGGAGGAGGAGGACGAGGAGGCGGAGGAGCTCGACGTCGAGGACGACGAGCCCGCGTCCGCGGTGCCGATCCCGCTCCGCGCGTCGCAGCCCTCGACGTCGCCGATCGCGAGCCCGCGGCAGCTCGTCGCGCACGCCGAGAGCCTCCGGCGCGACCGGCAGTACGACAAGGCGGTCGCCCTCCTCAAGGGCGGCGTCGCCCGGCTGCCGGCCGCTCGAGAGCTGCGCGAGAAGCTCTGCGATGTCCTGATCGAGGCGGGCGACCAGGACGCCGCCGTCGAGCAGATGCTCGCGTTCGCGCAGCAGCTGGCCAGCGAGGACGCCGTCGACGACGCGGCGAGGCTCCTCGACGAGGTGCTGCTCCTCGATCCCGACAACGCCCAGGCCACGGAGATGCTCAACCTGCTCGGCTACGCCGTGCCGCAGGAGGAAGAGCTCGCGGAGGAAGACGCCGCCGGGCTGGAAGCCTCGCCGACAGCCGGCGAGAACGACGCGTATGCGTCCGAGGTGCCGAGCCAGGACCTCTACGACCCCGACGCGCCGCTGCCCGCGTACACCCTCGATGAAGACGGCGTCGTCGAGGCGCTCCCCCGGCGGCCCGAGCTCGTCACGCACCTCGACGATCCGTTCGCGAACGAGCCGCCGCTGCCGAGCTTCCCGATCGAGGACGTCGAAGAGGTCGAGGACGTCGAGGAGCTCGAGGCCATCGACGACGAGGAGGAGGAGACGGCGTCGGTCAACCCGAGCCGCGCGCCTGAGCACCCCCTCGCCGTCGCTGCGTCCCAGGCTCCGCCCCCGGCGTCCTCGATACCTCCCCCTCCCGTGCTCGCCGCGCCGCCGCCGGCCCTGTACAGCCCGGTGTCGGGCCGACCGGCGTCGGTCCGGCCGGTGTCGGGCCGCTCCGTGCCGCCGGGCTCCTTGCGGCGCGCGGACGCGCTCGACGAGGACGCGCTCGAGGAGGTCGAGTTCTTCGCGCAGCACGGGATGTTCGACGAGGCGCGGAACATCCTCGAGGAGCAGCTGGCGCGGCTGCCGAACCACCCGCTCCTGATGGAACGGCTGCGCGAGGTCACGGAGCTGGCCTCGGACGCGCGGGTGGTGCGGGCGGCGACCGACAACGAGAGCGGCACGCGGGCCGTCCCGCGCGGCAGCGAGCGGCCGGACGAGGATCGCGCGTTCGACATCGCCGAGTCGCTCAAGATGATCGACGAGCTCGAGGTCGTGCCGGGCTCGGTGACGGGCGTCCAGGACGATCCTCGGCAGATCAGCGTCGAGAGCGTCTTCGAGCAGTTCAAGGCGGGCGTCGCGGCGCAGATCTCCGAGTCCGACGCGTCGACGCACTACGATCTCGGCGTCGCCTACAAGGAGATGGGCCTCTACGCCGACGCCATCGGCGAGTTCGAGCTCGCCGCCCGCGACCCCGGGCGAGAGTGCGTCTGCCAATCGATGATCGGCGTCACCCACCTCCAGATGGGCGACATCGAGGCAGGCATCGACGCGCTCATCCGCGGGCTGCACGCCTCGCACAAGACGGTCGAGCAGGAGCTCGCGCTGACCTACGAGATCGCGAACGCCTACGAGATGCGCGGCGTCCCCGAGCAGGCGCTCTACTACTTCCAGCGCGTCGCCCGGATGAGCCCGAGCTACAGCGACCCGCGCGGCAGCGTGGCGGAGCGGCTGCGCCGCATCGACGTCCCGAAGCCGGCCGCGCGCGCCGTCGGCGCCGAGATGATCGCGGACGAGTTCGACGCCGCCTTCGACGATATGCTCCCGAGCGGCAAGCTGCCCTGAACACCGCTCGCGCGCGGTCGCGCGGGTGCGCCCTGGAACCGCCAGAAATTGGGCCACGGCGGGCGCTCTCCGGTACCGGACGAGCATGAACCGACCGCTCCTCCTCGCCGCCCTCACCTCGGTCCTGGCTGCTGGTTGCGGCGCCGGGATCGAGACGAACGCTCGCTCCGGTCGCCCGCAGGACGCCTCCGCCAAGGTGGCGGCGCAAGCGCGGCGCGAGGTCCCGCAGCGCGCGAAGGGCTCGCTCGACGAGCGCGGCCCGATCGCCGAGCAGGCGCCCGGCGCGCGCAAGCCCGGCGATTATGTGGCCTACCGGTTCTCGGGCAGCTTCAGGAAGACGCCGCTGCTCCTCACGCAGCGTGTCGTCGCGCGCGAGGGGGACGTCCTCGTGGTCGACGTGACCCTCGAGGACGGCAAGCAGACCGAGGCGCTGCGGGTCCGCATGAGCGACGAGCCCAGCAGGCGCGGTGAGATCCTCGGCGCGGCGTGGATCGACGACGGCGCGGAGCGGCCGGCGACCCTCTCGGCCTACGACGCGATGATGGCCAAGACCGCGCTCGCCGCCGACGAGAACGAGGACGTGCTCGGCAGCGAGGCGGTGAACGTCGAGGTCGGCGGCTCCTCCATCCCGTGCCAGCGGACGAGCTTCCGCGTGCGCATCGGCAAGACGAAGGCGACGATGCGCACGCTCCAGAGCGACGACTTCGCCTGGGGCGACGTGGGCGGTGAGATCACGGCGGAGGACGGGCGCGTGCTCTACCGCGCCGAGCTGATCGACAGGGGCCACGCGGACATGGATGAGCGCGCGGCCGCCGGCGCAGAGCCCGGCTCCACGCCCCGGCCGGCGACCGTGGCGCGCTCCGCCGACGAGGACGAGGCGTACGACGACTACGAAGACTGAGCCGGCAGGGGCGCGTCGCCCCGGTTTCCCTTCGCGACGAGGATCTCGATCGAGCGCGCGGCCGCCGCTTTGACCAGGTGACCCATCTTCGGGTGCTCGGGCTCGAAATCCGGCTCGATCCCCTCGGCGCGCAGCGCCTCCGTGCAGACCGGCCCGATGGACGCCACCACGCCCCGCGCGAGCGCGGCGCGCAGCCGCTCGACGAGCCCCTCCTCGGCCGCCACGAGGAGCGCGTGCTCGACCTGCGCGCGGCTCGTGAAGAGCGTGATCGCCGCGCCGCCGTCCGCCATGAGGCGGAGCGCCTGCCGGAGCGGCGCCGTGTCCTCCGGGAGCGCCCAGCGGTACACCGGCACCGGCGTGACATGGGCGCCGGCCGCCGAGAGGCTCGCGTAGAGCTCGTGGCTCGGCGCGCCGTGCTCCTGGACGGCGATGCGCTTTCCGCTCAGATCGCCGAGCGCGCTGACGGCCTCGACGATCTCTCGCCAGGTGTTCGGCTCGCGGACGGTGATGAAGCGGGTCAGGCCCAGCTCGCGCAGCGCCGCGGCCGGCTTGGGGCCGCGCACGACGATCTGCACGGACGAGAGCGCCGCCGCCAGGAGAGATACGCCCTGGGCGTCCGCGCCACCGTCGCTATCGGACGCCCCGCCGCCGCCCTGCCTCGGCTCGAGCGCAGGCGCCGCCTCAGCCACGAGCGCCCGGGTCCCGACGCCGGTCATCAGGATCACGAGGTCGAACTCGGCGCCCGCGAGGCGCCGCGCGAAGTCGAGAGCGCGCTCGTTCCTCTCGATGGGCACCTCGCGGAGCGTGGGCGCCGTGACGGGCACGCCGCCATACCGCTGGATGAGCGAGGCCATCTCGGAGGCGCGGCGGCTCTCGAAGCAGATGACGCGGCGCCCGGCGAAGTCAGACGGCGCGGGCGGAGAAGGACGGTCGTTTCGTGGGTGGGTGGGCGTGCTCACCCGCGCAGCATAGCCCGGGTCCGGCGCTGGCGGGTTTCGGGCGGTGGACCAGTTTGCTAAGCTCCTCCGTGTGAGCCATCCGATGAGCAACGAGGCTTCCGGGGTCCAGGGGAGCGGGCTCTCGCGTGCGACGTCGGAGAACGACGCCGGCCCTGATCCCGTCATCGGCGCGGGCATCGCGCTGCTCGGCATCTTCTTGATGGGGGTGGGGGGCGCGCAGGGCGCGCACTACCTCTTCAACTTCGGCGTGCTCGTGGCGGTGCTCGGGGCCGTCCTGTTCGTCCTGTTCGTGGCGCTCACGGCGCTGAAGCAGCGACGGGCGCTCGGCCTCGCGAGCCGCGCTCCGAGCCCCGAGGGCAGCGCCGAGCAGCGCGACGCGCGCGACTGATCGGCCGAGCGCCACTGGCGCCCGGCAGCAGCGCGACGCGCGCGACGGATCAGCCGAGCGGCGCTCGCGCCCGACAGCAGCGCGACCTACGCGACGGACCAGACGAGCGCGCTCGCGCCCGGCTCACGCCGGGGGCTCGCCGCCGGGATCGCTCCGGTCGTCCGGTGGCGCCGGGGAGCCAGCCTGACGGCCGGCCTCGACGGAGAGGTCGGGCTCGATGTCAGCGAGCGAAACGCCGAGCTCCTCGGCGATGCGCTCGATCTCGGCCCGCTCGGCCGGCGTGGGCGCGCCGTCCGCCGCCGCGAGCCGGATCAAGAGGCGCACGACCTCCACGCGCTCGCTCGCGTTGCAGAGCGCCTTGAGCTCGCGGTAACAGCGGTCGACCTCGCCCTCCTGGAGCGCGGGCAGCTTGCCCTGGAGGGCGTTGAACACGGCCTCGACGCCGCTCGGCGCGAGCCCGTCGACGTGCGTGAGCAGCTCGCGGAGCAGCTCGTCTTCCTTGTCGGAGAAGCGGCCATCGACGCAGGCGACCTTGCCGAGCAGGACGATGACGGTGGCGATGTAGCGGAGGACGACCGCCTCGTCGTCCGGGAGCGCCGTGCGGAGCTCCGTCAGGAGGGCGTCGAGGTTCGGGAACGAGCCCCCCTGCTTCAGGCCGAGCCAGGCGAGGAGTCCCACGTGATGAGGCTACCAGATCCTCGCCGGGCAGGGCAGCCCGGCGGAGCCCCGCCCTCTACGCCCGTCACCGCGGTCGTCCATGTCGCCGTCGCTGTGGTCGCCTTCGTCCATCTCCCAGCGGCCTACTCCTCGCCGCCGCGGTCCGCAATCCAATCGTCCACGGGGTTGTCGGACTTCGGGGTCTTCAGGATCGAGCCGTCAGGCCCGTCCTTGCGCACGACGAGCGTGCGCCGCGTCGTGGTGTCGGCCGTCTCGCGCGCGACCACGGTGATCACGTTGACCCCCGGCCGGAGCGGCGCCTCGAACGCGAACTCGGCCTTCTTCGGGTCGGCGCCGTCGCGGTTCGACTTGTAGTAGAGCTTCCGCGACCCGACGAAGATGAAGGTGTCGAGCAGCCGCTCGCTGTCCGACGCCGTCCCCGTGATCTTCACGGTGCCGGCCGTCGTCGCCAGCGCCGCCGCGGCGATGTCCAGCGTCGGCGGCGCGTGCGAGTAGAGGTCATCGAACGCGACCGCCGCCGGGGCCGGCCCGCCGCCAGGGGCCACCTCGCGCGCCGCGACGAACGCGAAGCGCCCTGCGCCGAGGTCGATCTTGAGGAAGCCGCCTGGCGCCTCGCCGATCACCTTGACCGCGGCGCCCGCCGCGAGCCGGCCGAAGCCGCGCGCGCTCGCCTCCGGCGACGGGAGCAGGGTCGCCCCCTCCGCCCCGGCCTTCATGGTGGAGCCGCCGCCGTTGAGCTGGACGCGCGGCGAGATCGGGATCTTCACCTTCTCGCTGGCGAACTCGCGGAGATCGCGATCGCCGACCGAGAGCAGGAGCGTCGCCTCGGGCTCGGACAGCTGCTGCTCCACGTCGAAGGTGAAGACCACCTTGCGCACGTCGCCCGGCTTCATGTTCGAGACGTCGAAGCGCCCGGCGTGCAGGAGCAGCCCATCGCCCGAGCGGCTCGCGAGGTTCGCCTGCGTCTCGTACGAGGCGCCCTTGCCGATGTTCTTGACGGTCAGGTACATGCTGACCCGCTCGCCTTTCTGGAGGAGCCCGTCGCCGTTGCCCTCGCGGTCATCCGCGATCTGATAGGCATACTGGAAGAGCGGCCGGTCGAGCGCGCGCACCGTGGGCCGGATCTCGACCGCCGGCGGCTCCGGCGCGGCGGCGACCTCGAACTTCACCTTGAGGCCGTCGCTCCGCGAGAGGGCGTCCATCGGGATCGTGCAGACGCGCTTCTCGTTCGCCTTCCTCGGCTTCGTCGAGCCGACCTTCCGCCCCTCGACCTCGCACCAGCCGAGCGGCGCCTTCGTGCTCTTCGTCTGGCCGGGGCCGATCTTGCCGAAGATGAGCTCCTTGCTGTCGAAGTACGGGTTGTCGCTCTCCGTCGTCCCGCGGAGCCGGTAGACCGGCTGCTTTCCGTTGTTCTTGACCGTGACCCGGAGCTCCATCGGCTGCCCCGCGGTCACCTCGGCATTGGGGCGATCGGTCTCGACCTTCACGTCGAGCTCGGACTTCGCCGCCGGCGTGGCCCCCTCGGGCGCGTCGGACCAGTCGACGCCGAGCTTCGTCAGCTCGGCCGCGACCTTGCCGAGCTCCTCCTTGCCGACCTGATCGATGTAGTCGTGCATCGCCCGGAGCTGCTGGAGCCTCGGCGTGGAGGGCGGCATCCGCGCGGCGAGCTCCCGCGCGAAGCGGATGGGGAAGTCGACAGCGAAGTCCTCGTCGATGTCGCCCCCGCGCTCCCGCATCTGCTCGCGGTCGGCGCTCGTGAGCTGGTAGCGGACGACCTCGGACGGCTTGCCCGCGGCCGCCGCGCGCGCGTTCGAGAGGTGCGCCGAGAGATCGCGCTCCCGGAGCCCGTCCTTCTGGACCGTGAGATCCATCTCGAGCTCGTCGACCGTCATCGGATCGAGCTCGATGTCCGGCGTGACGCCGACGCCCTGGATGGAGATGTCGCCCGGCGTCAGGTACTGCGCGATCGTGAGCTTGAGGGCCGCCTTCTCGGCCGTGACGTCGGGGAAGACGAGCTGCACGCTGCCCTTGCCGAACGTCTGCGAGCCCACGATGACGGCGCGATCGTTGTTCTTCAGCGCGCCGGCCACGATCTCGCTCGCGCTCGCGCTGTTGCCGCTCACGAGCACCACGATCGGGTACAGCGGCTCTGTGCCCGGCCCCTTGGCGCGCTTCTCCTCGCGCCCCTCGGAGGCGCCGACCGTGGACACGATGACGCCGTCGGCGAGGAACTTGTCGGCGATGCGCGCGGCCTGATCGAGCAGGCCGCCCGGGTTGCCGCGCAGATCGAGCACGAGCCCCTTCAGCTGCCCCTTGCTGCGCAGCCCGTCGAGCGCCGCGTCGAGCTCCGCGGTGGAGGTCGCCTGGAACGTCTTGAGCCGGACGTAGCCGACGCCGCCCTCCAGGGCGCGCGACTCGACCGACCTCACCTTGATCACCTCGCGGGTCAGCTCGAAGGCTTTCGGCCCTTGCCACCCTCCCTCGCCCTCGCGGGTCACCCACACGGTCACCGTCGTGCCGGGCTCACCGCGGAGCCGCTTCACGGCGTCGTCGAGCGGCATGTTGGTCGTCGACTCGTTGTTGATCCGCTCGATCCGATCGTAGCGCTTGAGCCCCGCCCTGCCCGCGGGCGTGTCGGGCATCGGGTTCAGGACGGTGAGCTTCTGGTCGCGGATCGAGATCACGACGCCGAGCCCGCCGAACGCGCCCGACGTGGAGAGGTTCATCTCCTTGTACGCCTCGGGGCTCAGGAACGACGAGTGCGGGTCGAGCGTGTGCAGCATGCCGTTGCACGCGGCGTACTCGACGTCCCGCAGATCGACCTCCGTGCCGCGGAGGTTCTTCTGGAGGAAGGCGAAGACCTCGCGGAGGCGCGCGGAGACGTCCCAGGGGCCCTGGATGTTGTCGATCCGGAACTTCTTCTCGCTGGTCTCGACGCGGACGGTGACCTCGTTCGGGTCCTCGTTGAGGACGATCACCTGCGCGACGTCGCGCTGGACGGCGTTGAGCGCCGACAGCAGCATCTCCTTCGGCTTGACGCGATCCGGCTCGACGTACTTGTCCCGGATCATCTTGAGCGTCTCGTTGACGGCCTCGAGGCGCGTGAGGTCGTACGGCGCCTTGGCCACCTGCCCGGTGACCGCGAGCGCCGGCTCGAACCCGCGCCAGAGCCCGCCAGGGCCGAACTGAAGGACGAAGTACGCTGCCAGCGGGAACGCGGCGGAGACGACGAGCGCCTTGGCGATGCGCTCCAGGGGTCGGTGAGGCATACGGCGATCGAGTATAGACGCACCCCAGCGAGCGTCGACCGACGTCAGCGCGCGATCGCCCCGATCGCCCCCGAGCGCCGCGTTCCAGCGCGGGCGCTACACGGGCTTCTGCGTGTCTTCTTGCTTCTCTTCGGGCTTCGCCGGCAGCTGCTTGGCGGGATCCTCGTCCTCGTCGTCGCGGATCCCCTTCTTGAAATTCCGGATGCCCTCGCCGATCCCCTTCCCGATGTCAGCGATCCTCCCGGCGCCGAAGAGGAGCAAGGCGAGGCCGATGAGGAGAGCGATTTCGAGCGGTCCGATGCGGCCCATAGCGTTGATCCCTTGAAGGCTGCCGCGCGCTCGGCGGCAGGTCGGCGGGCCACGGCCCGGTTTGCGTCGACCCATACCACCCATCCTCCGCACCGGCAATGCAGCGGTTCGAAGCGCTGAGACCCGTGCTAGGCTCGCGCACCGGCTTCGCTGGAGGAGAGACGAGGCGCGTGTGCACCCGCTCACTCCGCCAGCGGTTCACAAATCAAGAACGGCTCGACGGCCCAAACGGGATCGCCAGCCGGCCGGCCCGGACGCCAGCCTCGGATGAGGCCGGCGGTGATCCATGGCTTGAGCCCTCGCAGGCTTCGCGACAGTCGACACGGGGAAAACACGATGCCGATGAACCGCTTGAATCGAAAGGCAGCGCATTGTCTGGCAGGAGCGTCGGTGGCAGCGGCGGTGCTCGCCGGCGCCGCCGGGCGCGCGAGCGCTCAGGAGGCGAGCGAGGGCGACACGGTGAGCGTCGACGGCAAGGGGATCGTCGGCGGCGCGCTGCTCGGCGGCGAGGTCGTGATGCTGACCATGGGGGCGATCGGGGTCGAGCGCGCCTGGCCGTACCTCGTGTTCGGCGGGCTCGGCGCGGTGGGCGGCGGCGTCGCCGGCTACTTCGTCGAGGCGGCGGATCCGCCCGCGGAGGTGCCGCTCTACATGCTCGCCGGCGGCATGGCGCTGGTCATCCCGACCCTCGTCGTCACCCTGAACGCCACCGCGTACAAGCCCCCCGAGTCCGACCAGAGCGAGCCGATCCGCAACGAGCCGGCCGCGGAGCCCCCTCAGCCGGGGATCAACGTCCAGCTCACGACGGACGCCGCGCAGATCCTCCGGCGGGCCCGCTGGGAAGAGCCCCGGCTCGGCCTCGTCGACATCACGCCGCGCCGGGTCGCGCTCGGCGTGCCCGCGCTCTCGTTCAAGCCGCTCTACTCGCAGGACGAGATGTTCAAGTTCGGCGTGGCGCAGGGGCACGAGGTCCGCGTCCCCGTCCTCCGGGCGACCTTCTGAGGGGCCCGGGGTCGCCCCGGGCGGCGGCGCAGGGCAGGCGCCCCCCTGCCCCGCGCGCCGGTCTCTGTGCCGATCCCTACGCTCGGCGTTAGGCTCTCGCCGTGGCCGACCTCCACGATCCTCCGCTCCCCTGGTCCACGCGGCTCTGGTTCGCCTTCGCGTGCTTCTTCCGCGTGCTGTTCGATTCCCAGTTCGCCGCGCGGGCCTGGCAGGCGCGCGCGGCGGTCGCCGCCCTGCCGCCGGCCGAGCGCGCTGAGCCGCGACGGCTCGAGCGAGATCGCGCAGGCGGCGCGCCCGCGGCCCCCGAGGCCGCCGCGGCTGCGGCGAGCGAGCCCGCCCCCGCGCCGGTCGCCGCCCCCGCGCCGCACGCCGCGCCCGCGGTGAGCTCGGCGCTCCAGCTGCTCTCGCTGCTCCAGCGCGAGGGGCGGCTCGTCGACTTCCTCGAGCAGGACATCGCCTCGTTCGGCGACGCGGACGTCGGCGTGGCGGCGAGGATGGTCCACGAGGGCTGCCGCAAGGCGCTGCGCAGCCACGCGAAGCTCGCGCCCGTGCGGCGCGAGGACGAGGGGGAGAAGGTGACGCTCGAGGCCGGCTACAACCCCTCCGAGATCAAGCTGATCGGCAACGTGTCCGGGACCGCGCCCTACAGAGGGGTGCTGCGCCACCGGGGCTGGCGCGCCGACGACGTCTCGCTGCCGACGCCGGTCGCCGGCCACGACGCCAGCATCATCACCCCCGCGGAGGTCGAGCTATGAGCGCGCGCTACATCATCGGCATCGATCTCGGCACCACCCACTGCGCGCTCGCCTACGCGCGCCTGGCCGAGGACGGAGCCGACGCGCGGCTCACGCCGTCGCCCGAGGTGATGGCGGCCCCGCAGCTCGTGGCGCAGGGGACGCTCGAGGCGCGCCCGCTCCTGCCCTCCTTCATGTACATCCCTCACGAGAGCGAGGGCCCCCAGGCGCTGCCCTGGGACGCCGAGCGGCGCTTCGCCGTCGGCGAGCACGCCCGCGCGCGCGGCGTCGACGCGCCGGCGCGCCTCATCTCCAGCGCGAAGAGCTGGCTCAGCCACGCCGGCATCGACCGGCGCGGATCGACGCTCCCGCTCGGCGCGCCCGAGGACATCGAGAAGATCTCGCCCGTCGAGGCGTCGTGGCGGTACCTCGAGCACCTCACCGAGGCGTGGGATCACCTGTTCGCGAAGGACGATCCGGCGCTCGCCCTCGCGAAGCAGGAGATCGTGATCACGGTGCCCGCGTCGTTCGACGCCGCCGCGCGCGATCTCACCGTCGAGGCCGCGAGCGCCGCGGGGTTCGAGGACCTCACCCTGCTCGAGGAGCCGCAGGCCGCCGTGTACGCCTGGATCGACGCGGCCGGCGAGGCGTGGCGCAAGCACCTCCACCCGGGCGACGTGCTGCTCGTGATCGACGTCGGCGGCGGGACCACCGACTTCTCCGCGATCGCCGCGGTCCCGCGCGACGGCTCGCTCGAGCTCGTCCGCGTGGCGGTCGGCGACCACATCCTGCTCGGCGGCGACAACATGGACCTCGCGCTCGCGCACGTCGTGAAGGCGAAGCTCGCCGCCGAGGGCAAGGAGCTCGATCGCTGGCAGATGACGTCGCTCACCCACGCCGCGCGCGTCGCGAAGGAGCGGCTGCTCGGCGATCCGTCGATCAGCGAGGCGCCGATCGCGATCGCCGGCCGCGGCTCGAAGCTGCTCGGGGCGGCGATCCGGACCGAGCTCACGCGCGACGAGATCACCCGGACGCTCGTGGACGGGTTCTTCCCTGAGGTCCCCTCGTCCGCGCGCCCCGCGACCCGCGCGCGCGCCGGCCTGACGCAGCTCGGCCTCCCGTACGCGCAGGACCCGGCGATCACCCGCCACCTGGCCGCGTTCCTGGGGCGACAGGCCGGCGCGACGTCGAAGCTTCCGGGCTTCGCCCCGCAGGGAGGAGCGAACGCCGAGCCCGGCCGCGCGCCGCTCCTCCTGCACCCGACGGCGGTGCTCTTCAACGGAGGCGTCATGAAGAGCGCGGCGCTGCGCGAGCGGCTGGTCGCGACGCTCGGCGCCTGGCTCGAGCAGGACGGCGCGCCCCGGCCGCGGGTGCTCCCGAGCGACGACCTGGATCTCGCGGTCGCGCGCGGCGCCGCCGCTTACGGCCTCGCGCGGCGCGGCCGCGGGCTCCGGATCCGCGGCGGGACAGCGCGGGCCTACTACGTGGGCATCGAGGGGGCCGTTCCCGCGGTGCCCGGCCTGGAGCCGCCCATCACGGCGCTCTGCCTCGCGCCGTTCGGCATGGAGGAAGGCACCGAGGCGACGCTGCCGCCGCAGGAGTTCGGCGTGGTGGTCGGCGAGCCGGTGCGCTTCCGCTTCTTCAGCTCGTCGGTGCGCCGGGATGACCAGGCCGGGACCGAGCTCGAGAGCTGGAAGCCCGGAGAGCTCGAGGAGCTCTCGCCGATCGAGGTCACCTTGCCCGCGGAGGGCCGCCGGGAGGGCGACATGGTGCCGGTGCGGCTGCGCGCGTCGGTCACCGAGGTGGGGACGCTGCTCCTGGAGGCGATCCCCCGCGAGGCGCAGAAGCCGAACGAGCGCTGGCGGATCGAGCTGTCGGTGCGCGCCGAGGCGTGAGCGCGGGGGTGCCCGCGTCCGGAGCAGCCTGAAGCGGCACGACCCGCCGTCCGTCCCGAAGCAGAGCGCGCCGGCGCGCGTTACCCTCGTAGCGCGCCGCAGCATGCAGCAGGCAGAGGGGCCGAGCGCGAGGCCAAGCCGGAGCGCGCTCATCGAGGACACGACATGGCACCGACGATTCGCAGGCTCCGCGTCGTCCATTCGACGAGATATACCTACGATCGCCCGGTGGAGCGCAGCGTGCACAAGCTGCATCTCTGCCCGGTGCACGACCGGGATCAACGGGTGCTCTCGCACACGCTCACGATCGATCCCGGCGTGACCACCGTGGAGTTCGAGGACGTCTTCGGGAACCGGGTCACACGCTTCGAGATCACCGCCCCGTATACCGCGCTCACGATCTCGGCCGACTCGATCGTGGAGCTCTGCGACGCCGATCCGTTCGCCTTCGCGAAGAAGAAGATCCGGCCCGCGTTCCCCCTCGTCTGGATGCCCTGGGAGCAGGCGATCATCGCGCCGTACGTGCGCCCGGCGGAGCTCCCCGACACCCAGATCCAGGCGCTCTTCGATTACGCCATGTCGTTCGTCGAGAAGAACGACGCGGACCTGATGGAAACGCTCTTCGCGATCAACCTGACGCTCTTCCGCGAATACCAGTACGTGCCGGGCTCGACGAACCTGGCGACCACCCCGTATGACGTCTTCGTGAACCGGCGCGGGGTCTGCCAGGATTTCGCGAACCTGTTCATCTGCATGGCGCGGCTCCTCGGCATTCCGGCGCGCTACGTGTGCGGATACCTCTATACCGGCAACGTCGGCGCGAGCCGCGCCGGCTCCGACGCGACCCACGCGTGGGTGCAGCTCTACATCCCGAACATCGGCTGGAAGGGGTTCGACCCCACGAACGGCGTGCTGGCCAGCCTCGACCACGTGCGGGTCGGCTACGGCCGCAACTACATGGACGCAACGCCGACAGCGGGGACGCTCTACACCGCCGCCGCCGAGACAATGAACGTCGATGTGACGGTGAGCGAGGTCGACTAGGTCTCTCCGCGGGATCGCCCGCGCAACGACAGGCGCCTGTCGCACCGAGCCCACAACGACAGGGGGGAGCGCGAAACGGCGGCCGCGGGCGAGGCAGGCGTCCCGCCCCTCCCTGCGGCCGCAGCGTGAATCGCCGAAGGTCGCTCGGACGGATCCGCGAGACCTCGGCGCGTCGCGATCACTGGCCGTCCTGGAGACAGGCGGTGCCCTGCTCGATGCACGCGCCCTCAGCGGTGGTGGCCGCCTCGGTGCCGCACGCCTCGCACGCCTCGTCTGCTATCTCGTCCGTTGTGCACGCGGCAAAGCAGGGGTCACCCTCCGCCGCGCCACACGTCTCGCAGATACACTGCGTGACCGCCTCGTATTTCGGGATCGAGGACTCGCAGAGGTCCGCCGGGTCGGCGTTGGCCACGAGAGGCGCCGAGCAGGTCACACACTCCTCGCTGCCGCCCGTGCCGCCGCCACCGCCCTCGCCGCTGCCGCCCTCGCCGCTGCCGCCCTCGCCGCTGCCGCCCGTGCCGCCGCCGCCGCCCTCGCCGGCCGAGCTGCTCGCGGTGGTCCCGCCGCCCGAGCCCGTCGTCTCGGTGTCGTCCCCGCAACCCGCGGAGAACGCGGTCGCGCCAAGGATGAGAGCCATCGAGCCCATGCTGACAAGATTTATATTACGCATGTTGTCCTCCGGCGCGCTCGAACGAGCGCCCGTCGTCGATCGTCGCTTCGTCTGTCAGTCCCAAGGGGACTCGCCGGTCGCGACAACCCCCGCGTGCCGGCGGCGGCACACTACTCCACCCAGGCTGTGACGCTCAACTATCTTCCATGCGACGCGCGAAAACAGCTGTCGGCGCCTCGCCCGGTCGAGCGATCCCAAACACCATGGCATGCGCGCTGAGGACGAGCCCAGCAGCGCCCTCGACTCGGGGATCGCCCGACTCCGACGCCCGGACGAAACCACACCGAAATCGCGCGTCGCGAACCGCGCGCATCGCCGTGGCCGGGGGGCTCGCGGCGAGCGTCGCAGCGAATGCCGCAAGTCGCGAGTTCCGAGCCTCCTTGTGCTCCACGGAACGCCGCGCCGTCGCTGGGATCGCCGCAGCCCGCGCCGCGCGCTGCCCGCAGCGCTGCGCGATCTCGATGCCTCGCGCGAATCTGGAGATGGCGGTGGACGCCGCCGGGAGCGCGCGCCTTTGACGACTTGAAGGTGGAAGTTGGAAAGCGCTCGTGACAGCGGCCCTGGAGCACGGCTCTGCTATGATCAGAGGCGCGGCGCCTGCGTCGCGCGCGATCGCAGAGCCCGGCCTCGCGCTGCGATCGCGCACGACGGGCGCCAGCGATACGGCCCCACGCGCGCCGCGCAGCGACGGCGACGCGCGGGGCTCGTCGCGCGTCACGGGGGAGGGCACGATGAGCATTCGGTTGCGCGTGTTGCGCGTGTTGCGCGTGTGTCTGGCGGCAACGCTCGTGGGCCTGTGCGCCTGCGCGAGCACGACCGTGCAATGGCCCTCGCCGGAAGGGCAGCCGAAGCTCCCGCCCTCACGGGAGATCAACGCCGTCGCGCGGCCGGACGCAGCGCGCTGCGCGGCGATCGTCGGGGCCACGCTCATCGACGGCCGGGGAGGGCCGCCCGTGCGCGACGCCGTCGTCGTGGTCCGCGGCGACCGCATCGTCGCCGCGGGCGCGCGCGGCGCCACCGACGTCCCGGCCGGCGCGGAGGTCGTCCCCGGCGCGGGGCTCTGGGTGCTGCCCGGCCTCATCGACGCGCACTTCCACCTCGACGGCGATGACGGACTGCCCGGCGTCGTCCTGCAGCGCGGCGTCACCTCGCTGCGCGAGCCGGGAAACTGGATCGAGGCGTACGACGCCGCGCGCAAGCTCGGCCCGACGCCGCGGCTCTTCCTGGCGGGGCCGCTGCTCGACGCGCCGTATCCGGCCTATCCGGAGAGCGCGATGCTGGTGCGCGACGCGGCCGAGGCGCGCTGGGCCGTCGATCAGCTGGTCGAGCGCGGGGCGTCGGCGATCAAGGTCTATTTCCGCCTGCCCCTCGGGCTCGTCGAGGAGGTCGCCAAGGCCGCGCACGCGCGCGGGGTGATCGCCGTCGCGCACCTCGAGACCGTGGACGCCGCGGCCGCGGTCCGCGCCGGGCTCGACGGCATCGAGCACATCACGTCGCTCGGCACGGCCCTCGTGCCGCCGCGCGAGGCGGAGCGCTACCGCCAGTCGGTGATCGCCGACAACGACGCGCGCTTTCCGGGGCGCTTCGACGTCTTTCGCGGCATCTCCCTCGGCGCGCCGCGGACCCGAGCGCTGCTCGGGCTGCTCGCGGCGCGGGGCACCTTCCTCACCCCGACGCTCGCCATCTTCGAGCGCCGCGCCGGCGACGCGGGCGCGACGGAGACCCAGGTGCGCGGCTTCGAGAACATGATGAAGCTCACCCTCGCGGCGCGCCGCGCCGGGGTGCGGGTGGTCGTCGGCTCCCACGGCAAGGCGCCGGGCGCCGAGCGAGGGTGGGCCTACCAGCACGAGATGGAGCTGCTCGTCGAGAGCGGCCTCTCGCCCATGGAGGTCCTCGTCGCTGGCACGCTGGAGAACGCCAGGTACTTCCGCGCCGACGACCGGCTCGGCAGCGTCGAGCCGGGCAAGCTCGCCGACCTCGTCCTGATCGAAGGCGACCCGCTCGCGGACATCCGGGCGATGCGCCGCGTGAAGCGGGTGATGCTGAACGGGAGGTGGGTCGGCCCAGCCGAGGCCGAGTGAGCCGCACGCGCGCTCGCCGCCGCAGGCTCGGCGCGCGCGTTACGTCGAGTCACGCGGACAGGACGAGCGCACGCGGAGCGCGCCGCCGCCATCGCGCGGCACGCTCCGACAGAGGGCCTTCAGCCCATCTCGATCTCGACGCGCACCGTCGAGCCGGCCGGCGACAGGGGAATCACGTTCCCCGCGACGGTCTTGCCGTCCACGGTCAGCTTCTTCACGCCCTTGCACACCCCCGAGTTCTTGACGCTGATCTCGTAGGTGGCGCCGCGGAAGCGGCGGGAGATCGAGAAGCTCTTCCACGCCTTGGGCACGCAGGGATCCAGCTTCAGGCCGTCGTACTGGGGCTGCACGCCGAGGATCCCCTGGCTGACGGACACGAACGTCCAGGCCGCGGTGCCGGTGAGCCAGGCATTCTTGGCCTCACCGAAGACCGGGGCGTCCTTGCCGGCGATCATCTGCGCATAGACGTAGGGCTCGGCGCGATAGGTCTCGATCTGGCTCTCCTTGGCCGAGGGGCAGATGGAGAGATAGTACTCCAGCGCGCGCTCCCCTTCGCCCAGGAGACACCAGCCGAGGTGGATCCAGGTGTTGTTGTGGCAGAAGATGCCCGCGTTCTCCTTCACGCCCGGCGGATACGAGGTGACCTCGCCGAGCTCGAGGTGATAGGTCGAGTACGCGGGCTGCTGCAGAACGATGCCGTTCTTCGTGTAGAGGTGCTTGTGCACGCTCTCCATCGCCTGCTTGGCGCGGCCGTTGTCCGCGCCGGCGCCGCCCAGGACGCACCAGCCCTGGCTCTCGATGAAGATCTTCCCCTCCTCGTTCTCCTTGCTCCCGACCGGCCGGCTCTCGGCGTCGTAGGCGCGGCGGTACCACTCGCCGTCCCAGGCCTCCTTCTCGACCACGGCCAGCATCTCGGCGTACTGCTCGCGCATGCGCGCGGCGTCGGACTTCTGGCCCATCCAGTCGTACAGGGCGGCCATCTCGCGGCTGGCATAGAGGAAGAGGCCGGCGATCATCACGGACTCGGCCTTCGAGTCCTTCACGTCGCCCGCGGTCTGGAAGCTCTCGTTGGGCTCGGTGCTGAAACAGTTCAGGTTGAGGCAGTCGTTCCAGTCCGCGTGGCCGATCAGCGGCAGGCCGTGCGGGCCCCGCTTCTTCATCGTGTAGGCGATGGACGTCTCCAGGTGGTGAAGGAGGTCCTCCTTGGAGCCCGGCTTGTCGGCGTAGCCCACCGCCTCCTTGAGGATGCCCTTGTCACCGGTCTCCTTGATGTACGCGCACGTGGAGAGGATCAGCCACAGGTGATCGTCGTAGAAGTCGCCGCCGATGTCGGCGTTCCCCTTCTTCGTCAGCGGCTGGTACTGGTGGTAGCAGGTGCCATCGCTGAGCTGGGTGGCGGCGATGTCGAGGATGCGCTGGCGGGCGCGCTCGGGGACGAGGTGCACGAAGCCCAGAAGATCCTGGTTCGAGTCGCGGAAGCCCATGCCCCGGCCGATGCCGGTCTCGTACATGCTGGCCGACCGAGAGAGGTTGAAGGTCGCCATGCACTGGTACTGATTCCAGGTGTTGAGCATGCGACTCGCGTGCTCGTCCGGGCAGTCGGCCTGGAAGTTCGAGAGGATCCCGGCCCAGTCCGCCTTCAGCTGGGCGAACGCGCCGTCCACGACGCCCGGCGCCGAGTACTTGGCGAGGATCTCCTTGCCCTTCTGCTTGTTCAGGACGAAGGGCGCCTTGAACTTGGGCAGGTCCCCGTGGTCCACGTACGAGAGCACGAAGCTCATCGTCTCGCTCGCGCCGGGCTCGAGCGAGAGGCTCACCTGGTGGCTGCCGATCGGGTTCCAGCCGAACGCCTTGGAGTTCGTGGCCTTCCCCTTGGCCGGCACCTGGGCCTCGTGGAGGCCGTGGTGGACGCTGCCGCAGAAGGCGTCACGGCTCGTGTCGAACCCGTCGATGGCGCGCGTGCAGGCGAAGAGCGTGTAATGGGAGCGGCGCTCGCGGAACTCGGTCTTGTGGTAGATGGCGCTCCCCTCGATCTCCACCTCGCCGATGGAGTAGGTGCGCTGGTAGTTCGTCATGTCGTTGAGCGCCTCGAAGAAGCAGAACTCCTGATAGGAGAAGAGCTGGATGTCCTTCTTCGAGCCGCTCTTGTTGGTGACCCGGGTGCGCCAGATCTCCACGTTCTCGCCGGGAACGATGAAGTAGAGCACCTCCACCTCGACGCCGTTCTTCTCGCCCGTGATCTTCGTGTAGCCCAGGCCGTGGCGGCACTCGTAGCGATCGAGGGCCGTCTTGAGGGGCTTCCACATGGGGTTCCACACGACCCCGCCGTCGTTCACGTACAGGTAGCGCCCGCCGAGGTCCATGGGCACGTTGTTGTACCGGTAGCGCGTGAGCCGGCGTAGCTTGGCGTCCTTCCAGAACGTGTAGCCGCCCGCCGTGTTGGTGCAGAGGCCGAACATCTCGTCCGAGCCCAGGTAGTTGAGCCAGGGCAGCGGCGTGTCGGGCCGGGTGATGACGTACTCGCGGCTCTCGTCGTCGAAGTGGCCGTACTGATTGCTCATGGACGCGCGGTCTCCGTGGATAGCGACAGAAAAAAACCCGGAGGCTGCGCTGCCCCGGGTCGGATAAGCCGATGATTGTCAGGCCTGGGGCCTCCGAGCGAGCTCAGAGGGCCGCCACTCTAGACCCCGGCGCCTCCGCTTGTCAACGGGGCCTGGGGGCGCGCTCGCCGGCGTTTTGCCAGGAAGAACGCCGCGCTCCGTCGCACTCTGTCGCGCTCCGTCGCGCTCCGTCGCGCTCTGTCGCGCTCTGTCGCGTGTTGGCGCGTGTTGGCGCATGGCTCGTGTGCGGCAGACAACCCAGGATTGCAGTGAAGGAAAAATTTTACATATCGAAGCTCCGCGGGCCGCGCTCGCTCGCGGAGCCGCGTATCCGCCGCTTCAACCGGCCTTGAACGTGTCGTAACGGCCGGCGCGCGGCGCGACGCGCGCCTCCAGCGCGGCGCGCTCGGCGAGCGGCATCGGGAAGGAGAGGGACCGCGCGCCCAGGTTCTCGCGCACCTCGGCGATCGACGAGCAGCCGATGATCACCGTGTCGGCGTGGCTCGCCGCGTAGCGGATGAGCTCGGTCGCGCTCGCGGCGCGATCCTGGAGCAGGCGGCCCGCGGCCATGATCTTCATGCCGATGACGCCGACGCCGCGCCGCCGCGCCTCCTCGACCACGGTCGTAAGGAACGGGAGCCGCGCCGGATCTGCGGGGTTCACCGCGCAGAGCACGGTATCCACAGGATAACGCCGCATCGCCTCCAGGAGGATCCGCGGGTCGTGGTGGCCGGTGATCCCGACGTGGCGCACGCGGCCGTCCGCCCTGGCCTGCTCCACGGCCTCGATGGCGCCCCGCTTGCCGAAGATGGCGTCGAGCTCCTCGAGCTCCCGCAGATCGTGCAGCTGCCATGAATCGAGGTGGTCTGTCCCGAGCCGACGCAGGCTGTCGTCGAGCAGCCGCAGCGCGCCGTCGCGATCGCGCGCGTGGGTCTTGGAGGCGAGGAAGACCTGCTCGCGCGCCTTCGGGCCGGCGGCGCGGAAGGCCTCACCGTAGTAGTCCTGGCTCTGCTGGTATGCAGGCGCGGTGTCGCAGTACCTGACCCCGAGGCGCAGGGCCTCCAGGATCACGGGCACCGCCTCGCGGTGACGGCCGGTCGTCCGGAGGATCCCCTCGCCGCCGAGCGACACCGGCTCCACCTGCGCGCCGGTCCGCCCGAGCGTGCGCGCCGGCGCTTCGCCGGCCGCAGGCGCCGCCGGCGACGGGCGGCCGGCTGCCCCGACCGCCGCGGCCGCTGCGGTCGGGGCGACCGCTCCCAGCACGTCACGACGGCCACCGTCGGCACTTCCCGTCTCGCTCGGCTCGCGCATACGGCCCTCCTGGAGAGGACTCTACCAACCGACAGGTCGCACGTAAACCGAGGCCTGGATCCATGCAGTCACGCGGCTCGGGCGAGCGGCGGCGGGTGCGCCGCTCTCCTCATCGAGGCCGCGGCCCGGGGGCGGACGCCGTCTTCAGCGTGCAGCCGAGCGAGGGGCAACCGTCAGGGACGAGCCTTGGGCACGCGGAAGTGGCCGTCGGCCCCTCGCTACCACCGGTCGTCGGCGTCGTCGTCGTCCGACCGATCGTCGTCCTCGAACACCAGCCTGCCAATCACCACCTGGCGCACTGTCGTGGGGTAATAGGCCGTGACGGCGGCCGTGCTCCAGGTGTGCCCGACGATGGTGTCCGAGGTGTTCCTGTAGAGCCGCATCGTCCCGTAGCCGGCGCCGGAGGCCCCCCGGCCGCTCGAGGCGTACCTGGAGTCGGACGAGCCGTGGTGCGTGCTCGTCGAGTCGACCACGCTCACCTCGAACTGGAATGTGCCCGCGACGAGGGGTGTGACGGGGAGCTTCGCCCTCGGCGCCCGGCGGAGGATCGCGACGTGCCCGGTCGACGACTCGCCTGCGGGGTAGCGGATGGCGATGATGTCGGCGGCGCGCGCGTCCTTGGGGTCGTGGATCCTCTCGAATCCGTTCTCCTCGACGATGGCGTCGTAGTAGGCGGCCGCGCTCGGGCTCCGGCTGCCCAGCCAGTCGTTGAGCGACGCTTCGGTGAAGCCGTAGCCCCGCTTGAGCAGCTCCGTCAGGAAGGTGGCGCACTGCGTCCGGTTCGCGTAGCGCCGCGCGCCGGCCACACCGGCCCAGCTGATGAAGCTGGGGCTCGAGTTGTATTCGTTGTTCTCAGGGCTGATGTTGTCGACGAGGCTCTCCGCCCACCTGAGATGGTCGGCGTGATGCGCATCGGCGGTGCGCGGCGAAAGCCACGCGAGCCCCGGAAGGACGAGACAAGCGATCTCCAGCACACGACGACGAACGCTCGCCATGATCCACCTTGCAATGCAGTGAGTTGCTCGAACTGGCGCGTCGCACTCAGCGCGCGGATTCCCGTGCTGTATTAAGTACGATCGAGAGGCGCCGTTCAATACAAATTTGCAACACAATCATCTTTGGGAGTCGCTTGTCCCACAGGCGCACAGACGGACAGGCATCCTCGCGCTCGCGCGCCGTGCGCCTCGCGGGGCGCACGGCGATGCGATGGGCAGCGCGGCGCGGGGGAGCTGCGCGAGGACGGAAGGACGGGCGACGAGCGTAACGGGCGCAACGAATGAAGCCGAGGCAACCCACGCGGCCGGCGCAACGCGGGAACCCACGTGACCGACGTAACCCACGTGACCGACGTGACCCACGTGACCAACAACCAGCGGGGCAGTGCGCAGTAACCCGACAACCCGGCAACAAACCTCGCGACCGCTGCCCCGCACAAGGCGCGAAATACGCGACACGCGCTGACGTCGACGAAATCAGTCGATTTCGAATGAGGGTCTGTGTTAACCTGGCCTGTTGTTCCGATGCCCGGATGGCCGGGGGAGCTGGCGCGGGGAGGAGCGTGTCGGACCTGGAGCGACGAGCGGGCGGCCTCGATCGGCCGCCAGCCGGTCACTTCGACTTGATGCGGAACTCCACGCGCCGGTTCATGGCGCGGCAGCCCTCGTCGTTCGTGAAGCAGAGCGGCGCGCCGGCGCCGTACCCCGGCGCCGTCATCGGCGTCGCGACGCCGCGCTGGACGAGGTAGCGGACGACGGCGTTCGCGCGGCGCTCGGACAGCTTGATGTTGTGCTCCACGCTGCCCTGGTTGTCCGTGTGGCCCTCGACCGTGAGCGCGGTGATCTCCGGGTGCGTCCGCAGGATGTTCGCCACCGCGTCGAGGACCGAGAACGACTCCGGCCGGATCTCGTCCTTGTCGAGGTCGTAGAAGATCGGCCGGGCGATCTTGATGCGATCCCCCTCGATGACCGCCTCGGCAGGCGCCGCCGGCTGGACGGCCACGGGAGGAGGAGGCGGCGGCGGCGCCGCGCTCGCCGCCACCGACATCTCGGTCGTCGCCGACCCGCACCCCGCCGCAAGGGCGCTCAGGACCACAAGCCAGATCGCTCGGTTCGCTCGCATTTCGCGGCTCTAGCACGGGGAATCGCCCGGAAGAACCGGAAGAAATGCGCGGGCGCGCGCGAGCCGGCGCGGCGGCGCGCCGGACCTGCGGAATGCGCCGCGGCGATCCAGTATCGTTGCTGCGCGCACGCATGTCCGCCCCCGCGAAGAGCCCGAGCCTGATCGTCGGAATCGACCTCGGCACCACGCACACCGTCGTGGCGTGGGCGGAGCGCGACGCCGGTCCCGGTGCGATCCGCGTCTTCTCGATCCCGCAGCTCGTGACCGCCACCGAGATCGAGGCGCGCCCGCTGCTGCCGTCCCTGCTCTACGCGCCCCTCCCCGGCGAGGCGCCCGCCGATCCGTTCGGCGACGCGCCCTTCGCGATCGGCGAGCACGCGCGCCGGCGCGGCGGCGAGATCCCCGGGCGGCTCATCGCCTCGGCGAAGAGCTGGCTCTGCCACCCCGCCGTCGACCGCACGGCGCCCATCCTGCCATGGGGCGCGGCCGAGGAGGCGGCCTCCCTGCCGCGCGTCTCGCCGCTCGACGCGAGCGCCCGGATCCTCGCCCACGTGCGGCGCACCTGGGACGACGCCTTCCCGGAGCGCCCGCTCGCGGCGCAGGAGGTCGTGCTCACCGTCCCGGCCTCGTTCGACGAGGTCGCGCGCGAGCTCACCGTCGAGGCCGCCCGCCGCGCCGGACTCTCGGCGCGCCTCCTCGAGGAGCCGCAGGCCGCGTTCTACGACTTCATGCGGCTCGCCGGCGCCGAGGGCCTCGACGCCCTGCTCGACCGCTCGGGCGGCGAGGCGATGGTCCTCGTCTGCGACGTCGGCGGCGGCACGACCGATCTGTCGCTCATCCGGGTCGCCCGGGGCGCTGGCGCGGCCAAGGGCCACCCCGAGGTCTCCCGCGTCGCGGTCGGCCACCACCTCTTGCTCGGCGGCGACAACATGGACCTCGCGCTCGCCCACCTCTGCGAGCCGCGCCTCGTGGGCGCAGGGGAGAAGCTCGACCCGGCGCGCTTCGGCCAGCTCGTGCTGGCCTGCCGCGCCGCCAAGGAGCGCCTGCTCGCCGGCGGGGCCTCGTCCGGCGGCGCCGGCAGCGCAGCGCCTTCGCCGCCGGACGACGCGCCGGTCACGGTGCTCTCGCACGGCGCGCGGCTCGTGGGCGGCGCGCTGACGACGCGCCTCGGCCGCGCCGAGGTCGAGGGCGTCGTGCTGGACGGCTTCTTCCCGGACGCGCCCCGGGACGCCCGGCCGCAGCGCGGGCGGAGCGGGCTCGTCGCGTTCGGCCTGCCCTACGAGCGGGACGTCGCGATCACGCGGCACGTGGCCTGGTTCTTCGCGCGCCACGCCCCGGAGGCGCGAGGTCCGACCGCGCTGCTCCTGAACGGCGGCGTCTTCCGCGCCCGCCGCGTCGCGGAGCGCCTCGCGCAGGTCGTCGAGCGCTGGGGCGGCCCGCCGCTCGATCTGCTCCCGCACGCCGATCCCGACCTCGCGGTGGCGCGGGGCGCGGTCGCGTATGGTCTCGCCCTCGCGGGCCGCGGCGTGCGCATCGAGGGGGGCGCGGCGCGCGGCTACTACGTCGGCCTCGAGCCGCCCGCCGGCGGGCGGCCGCGGCCAGCGGTCTGCGTCGTGCCGCGCGGCGCGAAGGAGGGCAGCGTCCACGCGGCGGCCGGGCGGACCTTCGCGCTCGTCGTGGGGCGCCCGGTGCGGTTCGACCTGTTCGCGTCGGACGACGCGCGCGTCGATCGCGCGGGCGACCTCGTCCCCCTCGAGGACGAGCGGTTCGAGGCGCTGCCGCCGATCGCGGTGGCGTTCGACGCGGGGGACGCGGCGCGCGCGGCGACCGGCAAGCAGGCGGAGGTGCGGGTGCAGATCGAGGGAGAGCTCACCGCGATCGGCACCCTGGATCTCGCCTGCGTCGAGGTGGACGCCGCGGCGCCGCGCCGCTTCCGGCTGGCGTTCCAGCTGCGCGAGGACGGCCGCGGCGCGCGCGCCGCCGAGGCCGAGGGCGGCGCCCCGGCGGAGCGGGCGCAGGCGAGGCCTCACGCCGCGGCGGCGCCGGGCGGCAAGCGCCTCGACGAGGCCCGGGAGGCGATCGAGCGGGTGTTCGGCAAGGGGCGGCCCGACGTGGCGCCGCGAGAGGCGAAGAACCTGGTGCGCGAGCTCGAGCGCGTCCTCGGGGAGCGCGCCACCTGGACGACGGAGACCGCGCGGGCGCTGCTCGACACCCTCGTCCCGAGCGCGCGCTCGCGGCGGCGCTCGGCCGATCACGAGCGCGTCTTCTGGTCGCTCGCCGGCTACTGCCTCCGCCCCGGGTTCGGCGACGCGGGCGACCCGGCGCGCGTCGCCGCGCTCGCGCCGCTCTTCGCCGAGCGGCTGGCGTTCCCGCAGGAGGCGCGCTCCTGGCAGCAGTTCTGGATCGCCTGGCGCCGCATCGCGGGCGGCCTCGACGAGCCGCTGCAGGTCGCGATCCGGGATCTGGCGGATCCGTTCCTGGCCCCGGCCGAGCAGCGGCTGAAGAAGCCGAAGGGGGTGAAGCCGGAGGCGCTCGACGATCTGCTCGAGCTCTGCGCGTCGCTCGAGCGCGTGCCCGCCGGCCGGCGGAGCGAGCTCGGCGCGTGGATCCTGGAGCGCACATGGACCGACCGCGACACGCGGCTCTGGGCGGCGATCGGCCGCCTCGGCGCGCGCGTTCCGGCGTATGCGAGCGTCCACCATGTGGTGTCGCCGGCGGCGGCCGAGCGGTGGATAGACCACCTGCTGCGCGAGAAGTGGCAGGAGCTGCCGTCCGCGGCGCCGGCCGCGGTGCAGCTCGCGCGCAGGACCGGGGACCGGGCGCGCGACGTCTCGGACCGGGTCCGCGGCGAGGTGGAGCGGCGGCTCGTCAAGGTGGGCGCCCCCGAGGCGTGGCTCAAGGCGGTGCGCGAGGTGGTGGCCGTCGAGGAGTCCGAGCGCGCGGCGTTCTTTGGAGAGGGGCTGCCGGTGGGGCTGCGGCTTGTGAGCGAGTAGGGAAAGCCCTTCTGCACGCTTCGAGGTCCACTGGCGGCCTCACTTCCAGAAAGAGCAGGCGCCGTCCACACCCCCGCAGACCACCTCCGGGCTCAGGCGGTCACAGGTCGAGATTCCTTCGCTCGGCGGGTGATCATGGCAGAGATCGCCGCCGCAGCGGTCAGCGGCGAAGTCGGCCCCTGAACTGCACCCGCTCTACTCGCCGGAAGCCGCCCCGATGCATGCCTCGAGCTCCGGCGTCGCCCGCCAGCCGCATTTGCCCGACGCGCCCCGCTCGCACACGCTGTGCTCCTTGTAACACGCGTACTCCTCGAGCCACTCGCACGTGGTGACGATATCCACACCCTCGTCGGCACAGACCTGACCGCTGCAGCCGGTCACCACGCACGGCGCAGCCTCGCCGCCGCCAATGCACGCCTCCAGCTCCGGCGTCGCCCGCCAGCCGCACTCGCCCGACGCGCCCCGCTCACACACGCCGTGCTCCTTGTAACACGCGTACTCCTCCCGGTACTCGCAGGTCGTGGCCACCTCCTCATCCGCGCAGACCTGACCGCTGCAGCCGGTCACCACGCACGGGGCAGGCTTGCCGCCGCCAACGCACGCCTCGAGCTCCGGCGTCGCCCGCCAGCCGCACTCGCCCGACGCGCCCCGCTCGCACACGCCGTGCTCCTTGTAACACGCGTATTCATCGAGCCACTCGCAGGTCGTGACCACCTCCTCATCGGCGTCGGCACAGACCTGACCGCTGCAGCCGGTCACCACGCACGGCGCAGGCTCGCCGCCGCCAAGGCACGCCTCGAGCTCCGGCGTCGCCCGCCAGCCGCACTCGCCCGACGCGCCCCGCTCGCACACGCCGTGCTCCTTGTAACACGCATATTCCTCACGGTACTCGCAGTCCGTGACCACGTCCTCGTCCGCGCAGACCTGGCCGCTGCAGCCGGTCACCTGGCACGAGGCCGGCTCGCCGCCCGCCACCCCACCTCCCCCAGGGCCAGCCCCCCCGCCCTCGATCGGGCCCTGACAGCCTTTGCCCTTGGCGCCGGTGAGCAAAGGTACGAAGAGCATGAGCATCGCAACGACAAGTCGGTGACGTTTGCTGAAAAGATCCATCGTCAAGCCTCCTATCAAGAGATAGACGAACCTGCCATTCGGCAGCCGCTGGCGCCAGGATTCACACCTCGTGCCAAGCACGGCGCCGGCGCCCCCCACGCATCCACGCGCGCAGACGCGATGCTCCCGCGGTGACGAGCAGCTGCCCACAAGCCGCGTGAGCCGCCTCCAGGTCATGAGAGCTCACCCCGGGATCAGGGCATCGAACATCGCCACGGCGCACGCCTTGCGGGCAGGCCCATGACCGCCGGCAGCCCGCCGGCCGCACACTCTGGCACAAGCCACGGGAATACCCGCAAATTCCTTGGATCTTCCGTGGGATTCCACATGGCCCGTTACTTGCTAGGTGCGCCGGGCACGGGACCTGAACAGTGCACGCGCACCGGCGCAGACATGACGCCCTGTGTCTCGTCCTCAACGAGGTGAACTATGACCTTCCTGTCTCGAACTTACGCCGGCTGGCTCGTCCTCGCGACGGCGGCGGCCTCGGCCGGACTCACCGGCTGCGGGAAAGGCTCGACGGGGCCTTCCTCCGAAACCGGTTCGACCGATTTCATCTCTGACAATCCGAGGGCCGGCGGTGGAAGAGATACGGCCGAGGATGGCGGCGAGGGCTCAGCGGGCACCGGTGGCGACGGCGCCCCGACCGCGCCCCCGGCCGACGGCGACGCCGAGCGCGCGATCACCGAGGCCGACATCATCCAGGTCAAGGACGGCAAGCTCTACGCGCTCTCGCAGTACTCGGGGCTCAGCATCATCGACATCTCCCGGCGCGACCGGCTGAGCCTCCTCGGGCGCTACCGGGCGAGCGGGATCCCCTTCGAGATGTACCTGCGCGACGGGGTCGTCTACGCGATGTTCTCGTCGTGGACCCAATACATCTACGACGCGGCCACCGGCGAGTACTCCTATGAGCAATCGAGCCACATCGAGGCGCTCGACGTCTCCGACCCGGCGGATATCCAGCAGATCGGCTCGTTCGACCTGCCGGGCGCCATCTCCGACTCGCGCATCGTCGGCGACGTGCTCTATACCGTCACGTTCGAGGACGGCGGTTGCTGGGGGTGCAAGCAGTCGCGGAACACCACGATCACCTCCCTGGCCGTCGGCGCCCCCGCCGAGATCGCCGTGGTCGATCAGCTGAGCTACGACGACGACCCCAACGACTACGGGTGGCAGCGCAGCGTGAGCGTCACCCAGGACCGCATGTACATCGCGGGCATCGAGTGGGACGGCACCGACGAGGGGCACTCCACCATCCAGGTCGTCGACATCTCCGATCCCGGCGGCGCGCTCGTCGAGGGCGCGAGCGTCGAGGCCGTCGGCCAGATCCAGAGCCGCTGGCAGATGGACGAGCACGAGGGCGTCCTCCGCGTCGTCAGCCAGCCCGGCCTCTGGCGGACCGACGCGCTGCCCGGCGTCCAGACCTTCGCCGTCGCGTCCTCGCAAGAGCTCACGCCCCTCGGCTTCACCGAGCTCACCCTGCCCAGGCCCGAGACGCTGCGCTCCGTGCGCTTCGACGGCGACCGCGCCTACGCGATCACGGCGGAGCAGACCGACCCGCTCTTCACGATCGATCTCAGCGATCCGGAGCACCCCGCCCAGCTCGGCGAGCTCGAGATGCCCGGCTGGGTCTACCACATGGAGCCGCGCGGCGACCGGCTGCTCGCCCTCGGCTTCGACAACGCCGCCACGGGCGGCTCGCTCCACGTCTCGCTCTTCGATGTCTCCGACCTCGCGAAGCCCACGATGCTGGAGCGCGTCCATTTCGGCGGCGACTGGGCGAGCTTCGCCGAGGGCCAGGACCGGATCCACAAGGCCTTCACCATCCTCGACGATCTCGGCACCATCCTCGTGCCGTACAGCGGCTGGGACATCGACGAGGCCGAGGGCTGCGGCTCGTACGAGAGCGGCGTCCAGCTTGTCGACTTCACGGCCGACACGCTCACGAAGCGCGGCTCGGCGCCGGCGCGCGGCCAGGCGCGCCGCGCCTTCGTCCACGACACGCGGCTCTTCGCCGTCTCCGACCAGGAGGTCGGGACGTTCAACATCGATGATCGTGACGCCCCGGTCGAGGCCGCCGACCTGGCCCTGGCGACGGTCGTCAGCAACACGGTCGCCACCGGCGATCTCGTGATCCGCATGGGCGCGGACTGGTGGACACAGGCCGCGGCGCTCGAGGTCGTGTACGCCGCGGAGCCGGGGCGCGCCGAGCCGATCGGGAAGCTCGACCTCGCGACGCTGGCCTCCGGATCGAAGAGCGACTGCTACGGGTCCGGCCTCGTCAACGCGCAGCTCTTCGCGCACGGGCAATACGCCTACCTGCTCTGGCCCTCGTACGCGGACTCGACGAAGACGAGCCTCGCCGTCATCGATCTCACGAACCCCGAAGCCCCCCGGATCGCGAGCCAGCGCGATCTGCCGTTCACCAGCAACGCGCTCTACTATAACGGGTACTACGGCAGGATCGTCCCCACGGGCGCCGCCGTGGTCCAGGCAGGGAGCACGCTCGTGCTCCGCAACGTCGAGGACCAGTACTACTACTACGAGGACGGCAGCGGCGCCCCGCCGCCGCAGCCCCGCGATCCGTCGCTCGAGATCATCGACCTCTCGAACCCGTCGAGCCCGACGCACCGCTCGCTGCCCCTGCCGGACGGCGCCGGTTACACAGGCCTGCAGCTCGACGGCACCACCGTGCTGACGTCGCACTGGGTGCCGCTGTCGAACGACGCCTCCAGGGCGCGCTTCTACATCGACCGCATCGACGTGGCCGATCCCTCATCGGCGGTCGTGCGGACGCCGGTCAACGTGCCCGGCTCGCTGCTGACCTTCGATGCCGCGTCGGACCGCGCGCTCACGGTCGATTACGAGGCGGTCGAGCTCGAGGTCGCGAGCTACCAGGAGTGCTACAGCGCGTTCAGCTACTACGCTGAATTCGTGCCGGCGAACCAGGAGAACTACGATGGCCCCGGCGTCTGCCGCGGGACGCGCCACACCCTCAAGCTGCTCGACGTCGGCAGCGCGAGCGCGCGCCTCCGGGACGAGCACACGCTCGACGACGACACCCGCCTGGACCAGGTGTTCGTGGGCGATGACCGCGTGTTCATGTACACCTCCGGGTACTACGCCGTGGGCGACGCGGTGGGCGGGGGCGCGTACTCGTCCGGAATCCTCGTGGCCAGCGGGCTCGAGGAAGGCAGCATCGATGTCGCGATGAAGGAGCTCTCGAGCCCCGACGCCGGCTGGCCGCGCGCGGTGGACGGGACGCGCCTCCTCCTCGCCGGCTACAACCCGCCCGGGCTCTCGGTGCTCGACGCGGCCGACCTCGACGAGCTGACGCTCGAAATGAAGGGCGAGCTCTCGTCGTACGTCTCGCAGGTGACGATCTCCGGCGACACCGCGCTCTGCGCGCTCTGGTACCACGGGCTCGAGGTCGTCGACCTCGGCGACTGATCCGCGCGCCGCCGCTTCACCCCGCGCGGCTCGTCACGGGCAGCGCGGCGAAGGCGCCGCCCGGCCGCTACCCTCCGCCGTAGATCTGCCCGATCCTCTGCACCGAATCCCACACGTACACGCAGCCCGAGCTCAGCAGGAGCCCCGGCAGGATCACCGCCGACCAGGCGAGCGAGAGCCGTGTGCTCGGCGCGAGGCGCTCCGTCTCCACCAGCTCCACCAGCGCGTCGCGGGCGAGGCGCCGGACCGCGTCGGCCCGGGCCGGTTCGAGCGGGGCGACCGGCGGCAGATCGGCGAGGCCCCTCGCCAGAGGATCCTCTCCTGAGAACGGCTTCATCGAGAACCTCCTCGCGTCTGTCCATCCGTCGCATCCGCGGCGTCCGCGGCGGAGATCGAGGTCGTCGATCCCCGCCGGGGCCGCTCAGCATTTCGCCTTTCGAGGCGGGCCGCAAGCTCGGCGCGGGCGCGCGACAGGCGCTTGCGCGCGGCGTCCTCGCGGATGCCGAGCACCTGGGCGACCTGCGCCGTGTCGAGCCCCTCGACGGCCCCGAGGAGCAACACCTCGCGGTGCACCGCCGCGAGATCGCGGAGCGCCGCCTCCAGCGCCGCCACGTCGGCTCGGGCGTCCGCCGTGCCCTCGGGCTCGGGCGCGGCCGGCGCGGGCTCGCGGGAGAACAGCGCGGCGCGGGCGAGGTCGAGCAAGGCGGAGCGGCGGTGGCTCCGGTAGCGGTTCCTGGCGATCGTGAACAGCCACGCGGCGAGATCGGTGTCCTCGGCGAGCCGGCCGGCGTGGCGCGCGACGGCGAGCCAGGTGTCCTGGAACAGGTCCTCGGCGACGTCGCGCCGGCCGGAGAGGCGCACGAGGAAGCTGAAGATCCGGGGGTGGTAACGCGCGTAGAGCTCGTCGAAGGCGCGCGGATCGCGGCGCCTCAGGCGAGCCGCGAGCTCGGCGTCGGACGGAGCTGCTGCGCCCTCCCTCTCCACGCCGGCATAACGCGCGAGGGCTGCGGGCGTGACAAGGAAGTTTTCCGGTCACGGGATCCGCGGCGCCGCGTTGGGGCTCGTGAAGGCCGGCGCACACGACGGCGGCGACGACACGCGGCAGGCAGAGAAGAGCAGACGAGAGGGAGGCACCGATGTTCGATTTCTTCGTCGAGGGCGGCTGGGGGATGTGGCCTATCCTGGTCTTCGGGATGGTCACGGTCGGCGCGGGGCTGCAGTTCGCCCGGCGGCCGGAGCCCGGGAAGCTCGGGTTCATCGCGGCCATGGGGCTGACGACGCTGGTCGCGACGATCCACGCGACGTGGATCGACCTCGGCGCGGTGTTCAGCTACCTGTCCGACCCGGCGAAGGTGCCTGACGGCGACCTCGCGCGTGTGCTCGTCGTGGGGCTGAAGGAGAGCACGCGGCCCGGGTCGCTCGGCGGGTTGCTGCTCGCCATCGCGTGCCTGCTCTCGGCGGTGGGCGTCCTGCGCGCCAGTCGGGCGGCGTGATACGCGGCGCGGCGGCGCGCGCCGCGGCGAGCCGCGCGACGCGCATTCGTGAGCGTCTGCGGGCCGCGCGGCCGCGAGGACGCACGCTCCCCGGCGGAGGGGGCGGCCGGGGGCGCGGCGGCGGGTCTCGCCCAGCGCCAGCGCTTGGCGCCGGGGCCCGGGTGCGGCACACAAGGTCCATGGGCAGAGCCGAGCTCGCGCAGCTGATCGACCGCGATGGCCTCGACGCCTCGGATGGCTCGCGAGGCCGCCTCGCGATCGCCGTCCCGGCGGCGTGGGCGCGCGACGGCGCCGACATCGAGATCGCCGTGCCCGCCCGCGTCACCTGCGCCCGCTGCGACGGCGGCGGCTGCGACAGCTGCGCCCGGAGCGGCGCCCACCGCGCCCCGGCGGAGGTCGCCGCGAGGACGCTGCGGCTCCGGCTCCCCCCCGATCTCAGCGACGGCGTGACGCTCCGCCTCGTGCGCCCGTTCGGCGAGCACGCCCCGCTCGATCAGCTCCTCGTCGAGCTCCGCGAAGACGGCGCGGCGTCGCCGGGCGTGCACCGCGTCCCGCCGCCCCCGTCGGACGCGCTCGCGCGCTCTCCGACGGCGAACGGCGGGCGCTTCCGTAGGCTCGGCGCCGAGCTCGGCGCGCCGGTCCTCATCGCGACCCTCGCCGCGATCGCGGCGGTCCTGGGGCTCCTGCTCGGCCGCTGAGCGCGCAGGGAGGCGGCGCGCTCCGCCCTCGGTCGACGCGGGCGAGGCCGGCTGGAGGGCCTCGCTGCCGTGCTTTGCTCATGCTAGCGAGAGGCCCGCGGACGCGCGCGGGAGCCGACCGCACCGCCACCGCCGCGCAGGGAGAGCAAGCACATGAGTCTCAGCGAGCCCATGCGGGCCAGGATCGCCACCATCATCCGCGAGAGCGATGTCGTCCTGTTCATGAAGGGCACGCGCACCGTGCCGCAGTGCGGGTTCTCCGCCACGGTGGTGAACATCCTCGACGAGCACCTCCCCGAGTACCAGACGGTGGACGTGCTCTCGGATCCCGCGCTGCGCGACGGCATCAAGGAGTTCTCGAGCTGGCCCACGATCCCGCAGCTCTACGTCCGCGGCGAGTTCATCGGCGGCTGCGACATCGTGAAGGAGCTGCACGCGACCGGGGAGCTCGTGAAGGCGCTCGGGCTCGCGCAGGGCGAGGCGCAAGCGCCGCCCACGCTCCGCGTGACCGCGGCGGCGCTCGCGGCGTTCGCGGCCGCGAAAGAGTCCGAGGCCGACTTCGTCCACATCGAGATCGACCCGTCCTACAACTACGGCCTTTACTTCGGTCCGCGGCAGGCAGGTGACGTCGAGGCCCAGGCGGGCGGGGCGGTGTTCCTGCTCGACCGCGCGAGCGCGCGGCGCGCCGAGGGGCTGTCGATCGACTTCGTCGAGGGCCCCTCCGGCGGCGGCTTCAAGCTGGAGAGCCCGAACGAGCCGCCGAAGGTCAAGCAGATCTCGTCGACCGCGCTCAAGGCCCTTCTGAACAGCGGCGAGGCGATCGAGCTGTTCGACGTCCGGACCGAGCAGGAGCGCAAGATCGCCACGATCGAGGGGGCCCGTCACCTCGATCAGGCAGGGCAGCGGTACCTGGAGACGCTCGCGAAGGACGCGCGGATCGTCTTCCACTGCCACCACGGCGGCCGCAGCCAGGCGGCCGCCGAGCACTACCTCGCGAAGGGCTACAGGAACCTTTACAACCTCCAGGGCGGAATCGATGCGTGGTCGCAAGATGTCGACCCCTCGGTGCCGCGGTACTGAGCGCCTCGGCCAGAGGCACGCCCACAACGAGCAACCGCACACCCACGACGAGAGAGGCGCGGGCATCGCTTCTCGATAGATTTTTTCAACCACAACGGCCAACATCCGAGAGCCTTCAGGGCCGGCGTGGGATCATGTATGCGTAAGGTGTGGGTGCCGACGATCAGTCGACGATCAGGGCGTCCGACACCGCGCCGTCGGCGTCGCCGGAGGGGGCGACGCCTGGCCTGGTGGTCATCTTCGCCCGCGGCCAGCCTGCCTGTGCGCCGATCCCGCTCGAGGGCGGCGCGGTCGTGCTGGGCCGCGCAGCGGCGGACGACACGGTGGTGGTCGAGGACGAGCAGGTGTCGCGCCGGCACGCCCGCATCGCGCTGTCGGGCGCGGGTCTCCGGATCACCGATCTCGGCAGCAGGAACGGCACCTTCGTCGATGGAGCGCAGATCGAGGATCAGGTCTTCTCGTCGCTCCCGCGCGTGATCCGGCTCGGGAGCACGCTGCTGCGCTTCACCACGGACATCGAGCCGTTCCAGCGCGGCGGGGTCCTGGAGCACGAGGACGGGCTGGTCGGCCCCACGCTCAGGCAGGTCCGCGAGGCGATCCACCGCGCGGGGATGCGCGGGGATACCTTGCTGCTCACCGGGCCGAGCGGCTCGGGCAAGGAGCTCGGGGCGCGCGCCTACCATGCGGCGACGGGGCGGGGCGGCCCCTTCGTCGCCGTGAACTGCGCCGCGATCCCGGAGGGCCTCGCGGAGCGGCTGTTCTTCGGGGCGCGGCGGGGCGCCTACTCGGACGCGACCGCCGACGCCGAGGGCTATGTCCAGGCTGCCCACGGCGGCACGTTGTTCCTCGACGAGATCGCGGAGCTCGATCCGTCGGTTCAGCCGAAGCTGCTCCGCGTCCTCGAGACCCGGGAAGTGGTCGCGCTCGGCGACACGCGCCCGCGCAAGGTGGAGTTCCGCCTGTGCGCGGCCACGTTGAAGGATCTCCAGGCCGAGGTCGCGGCGCGCCGGTTCCGGGACGACCTCTATTACCGGATCGGCCGGCCCGAGGTGCGGATCCCGTCGCTGACGGAGCGGCTCGAGGAGATCCCCTGGCTGGTGGCGGCGGAGCTCAGGCGCACCGGCGCGCGGCTCGCGCCGGGGGCCAGCTTCCTGGAGTGCTGCGCGCTGCGCGCGTGGCCGGGCAACGTGCGGGAGCTGCTCTGCGAGGTGAGGCAGGCGGGCCTCGCGGCGCTCGCGGCCGGGCGCACCGCCGTGGAGGTGGCGGATCTCGCGCCGTCCGCGGGCCTCGACATCACGGAGGTCGCGAGGCGCACGCCGGCGCCGCCGGAGATGCGGCGGCTCGCCATCGAGACGGCGCTGAGGCGCGAGCAGGGGAACGTCACGCGGGCGGCGCGCTCGCTCGGGATGCACCGGAACCAGCTGCGCCGGTGGCTCGCCCGGCATGGCGTCGACTCGGCGGCCTTCGCCAGCGCGGGCAAGCGCAAGGGCGGCGCCTCCCTCCCCTCCGCCAAGGACGGCGAGCGCCACGAGCCCTCGTGACCGGCGGCGGATGAGCGGTTGAATCCGGCGGTCGACGACCTAGGAAGGCGGACGGGGAGTCTTCATGAGCTCAGAGATCAGAACCACGGATCTATGCGACGAGCACCCGGACGTCCTCGTCGCCGATCCGATCTTCCGGGATTACGGCGGAGCTCGGCTGTTTCACGGGCGCATCACCACGGTGAAGGTCCATGAGGACAACGTGCTCGTCCGCAAGGCGCTCGAAGAGCCCGGCCAGGGGCGGGTGCTGGTCGTGGACGGAGGCGGCTCCCTCCGCTGCGCGCTCCTCGGAGACAACATCGCCGCCATGGCCCACCAGAACGGCTGGGCCGGTGTGATCGTTCATGGGTGCATCCGCGACGCGGAGGCGATCGGCCAGATCCCGATCGGCGTGAAGGCCCTCGCGACGCACCCGAGGAAGAGCGCAAAGAAGGGCGCGGGGGACCGCGACATCGCCGTGACGTTCGCCGGCGTCACGTGGGTTCCTGGCGAGCTCGTCTATGCCGATCATGACGGCATCGTTTGCGCGCAGGCGCAACTTGCCTGAGAGCCCGCACACGCGCTCGCGTCCCAGGTGCGGCAAAACGCACGTCCCTGGGCGCTTTTGCCACACCTCGAGAGGAGGGCGCGCGGCGGCTGCGCCCGGTATGGCTGGGCTCGGATCCGGTCAGGACGCGTGAACGTCGCGCGCCGCGTCGAAGCGCGCCAACTGGCGCGGCCAATGCATCACGAGCAGGGAAGGAGCGATCAACACTCGTAGAATCGGGAGGACAAGAATGGGCAACATCACATCGGAACTGAAGAGCGACCTGAACAAGAGCCTGGAGTCGCTCCAGACCCTGCGCGACGAGATCCGCGTCAGGCTCCACCTTGCCGGCATGGACGCGAAGGACGCGTGGGACAAGCTGGAGCCCAAGCTCCTCGACGCCGAGAAGCTGGCCGACGACGTCTCCGAGGCCTCGCGGCACGCGCTGCGCGAGATCGTGGAGAAGGTGAAGGAGTTCCGCTCGTCGCTCCCCTCCTGATCGCCGCGTCACCGCGGCGGAACGAGACGGAATCGCGACGAGATCGAGGTGGGGGCGCGACGCCGGGTCAGCCCCGCAGCGCGGCCGCCACGACGCGCGCGACGCTCCCCCACCCTGGATCCGCCGCGCAGGCCGCGAGCCGCTCCCCGACGACGTGGGAGCGCCGGTGATCGTAGAAGCCGGGCGGCCGCGGGAAGGCGGTGAGCGGCGCGCGCAGGAGGGTCTTCTCGACCTGCGCGAGCATCGCTGTGTTGTGCACGAAGCCGAGCCCGCTCTGGATGTCGGCGAGCGTCGAGCCCGGGTGGCCACCCCAGGGCGGGACGACGGCCGCGTGCGCGGCGGCGGGCGCCTGGTTCACCGCGATCACGCCGTACCGAAGATCGAGCAGCGCGCGGTCGAGCGCGGCCCCGACGGCGGGGTCCTCCTCGCTCATCGGGTGCACCACGATCGTCGCGCCAAGGCTGCCCCGGAGCCGGTCGTTGCAGAAGCGGGTCGCCGCCTCCAGGAACTCCACCGGATCGCTCGAGCCGACCTCGACGACGGAGAGCACGCCGCCGAGCGGCTCGGTCGAGAACAGCGGCTCGGCGGCGTCCGACGCGGCGAGCCCGGCGATCAGCGTCCAGGGGAGCTCGCCCGGCCCTGGCGCGCCGATCCGCGCGACCCCGCACGGCAGCGGCACGTCGGCGGAGGCCTCGAGGCGCTCGGGCTCGATCGGCGCGCGCCCGGCCGTGAGCGTGGCGTACCGCGCCTCGGCCTCCGGGTGGGCGGCGCGCCGCGGCGGCACGGCGGCGAGCGCGCGGCGCAGCATCCGGAAGAGCAGCGGCCGCTGCGTAAAGCCCCTGGGCAGCACGAGGACGCTCGCGGCATGGCTGCCGTGCGACGCGCCGCTCACGACCTGGCTCGCGAGGCACCTCGCCTGGAACCAGAGCTCGTCGCCGCCGTAGAGCCACGGCATCACGAGGACCGGGCTGGCGCCGCCGAGCGTGGAGGAGATGGGCTTGTCCAGCAGCCGCTCTCCCGACGCCCGCCGGCGCGCCTGCGGCAGGCCCGGTGGCCCCCAGACGAGCGCGTCGTGCGCGCCCGCCGGGCCGGTGACGTGGACCTCCGAGACGGCGGGGTGAGCCGCGAGGTAGGCGCCCGACTCGGCGCCGCCGTAGACGAAGCGGAGGAGCCCACGCGCGACGAGCGGCGCGAGGGCGCGCTCGACCAGCGCGCCGAGGGGCGCGCTCCGCGGGCTCATCGCGAGCGCCACGACGCGCCCCTCGACGAAGAGCTTGTGCAGCGCTTCCCGGAGGGGGACGCCGGCGACGTCGCCCGCGCCGAGCACCAGCGCGACGCCCCCTTCGGGGTCGCGCTGCTGGTAGAAGCGCGCCTGCTCTTCCCGGACGCCCTCGCGCGTCGCCCCGGGCTGCATCAGCACGCGCACGCGGAGGGGCCCGTGCAGGGCGGTGTCCTTCAGGCGCGTCGGGAACACCTCCACCTCGATCCGGCCGTCCGCGCGGGCGCGCACCGCCCCGCGGCCGAGCCGGGGGCGTCCGCGCGCGGCGATGTCCTCGAGCGCCTCGGCCAGGCGGCGCACCTGCGAGAGCGTGACGCAAGGCCCCGCGAGCCACGCCTCGCCGCTCGCCGCCGAGCCGGGATCGAGCCCCCGGTCGGCGCACGACGCCTCGACCTCGGCGCGCGCGGCGGCGAGCAGGCCCGGGAGCGACGAGCGGAGCAGGGAGGCCTTCTCGAGGGCCGGCATGCGAGCGAACCCGAGCGCGGCGTCGCCCAGCTCGGACAGCGCACGATCGAGCTCGGCCGAGGCTGTCTCGGCGCCGCGCGCGGCGCGCGGATCGACCGCCGGCACGGCCGCGGCGCCGCTCGAGGCGGCGCTTCCGGGCGCGAGTTCTGTGACGGCGACGACTTCGGGGACTGGCGGCATCGGGACGGAGATTACAGGCTGGAGATCGCGCGCGCGAGCGCGGCGACGGTTCGCGGCGCGCGTGTAGCCGGCGTGCTCGGGATTCGGTACAGTCCACCGCCATGGATTGCGCTTTCACCACGGGTCTGGGCCCCGCGCGCGCGCCCTCCTCCAGGGCAGCTCTCCGCCCGGCAGCTTGCGGCCTCCTTCTCGGCCTCGGCGCGCTCCTCCTCGCCCCAGCGGCGACAGCGCAACAGAACGCTCAGCCGCTCCCGCAGGGCCAGGCGCAGCCCGGCGGAGCTGCCCAGGCGCCGTCCGGGTATCCCCAGCAGCAGGGGTATCCTCAGCAGCAGGGGTATCCTCAGCAGCAGGGGTATCCTCAGCAGCAGGGGTATCCTCAGCAGCAGGGGTATCCTCAGCAGCAGGGGTATCCTCAGCAGCAGGGGTATCCTCAGCAGCAGGGGTATCCTCAGCAGCAGGGGTATCCTCAGCAGCAGGGATATCCTCAGCAGCAGGGGTATCCTCAGCAGCAGGGGTATCCTCAGCAGCAGGGATATCCTCAGCAGCAGGGGTATCCTCAGCAAGGCTACCCTCAGCAGCAAGGTTATCCTCAGCAGGGATACCCCCAGCAAGGTTATCCTCAGCAGGGATACCCCCAGCAAGGTTATCCTCAGCAGGGATACCCCCAGCAACCGCCCGGCTATGGTCAGGGCTACGCCTTGCCGGCCGGGCCCCCACCGCCCCCGAAGCCCCCCGAGTCCACCTGCTGCCGCTGGTCGGCCCGCTACAACGCCCTGGATCTGCTGTTCGGGAAGATGACGTTCGAGGGCGAGGTCGCGATCATCGGGCCGCTCACCATCGGGATCGCGCCGTCGTGGATCTGGGGCTCGCTCGAGGACGCGTCGCTCGACACGACCGGCTACGCGCTCGCGGCCGACGTCGGTGTCTACGTCGAAGGCAAGGCGCTGCGGGGCTTCTGGGTGAAAGGACGCCTCGGCTACGAGTCGTTCGAGGCGGTCATCACCCCTCCCGGGCGGCTCGAGGGCCGCGGCGATGTGAGCAGCGTCGTCCTCGGCGGCATGGTGGGGAGCACGAACGTGCTCAGCCGAGACGGCGGATTCGCCATGTCGGGAGGCTTCGGGATCGGCGTGGCGCTCGCCGATCCCGTGACGATCACCGCGGGCCCCTACCAGTATTCCTTCTACGAGAAGGCGGGGAAGATCAAGCTCATGGGGTCGCTCTCGCTCGGCGTCGTCTTCTGATCGACGCCCTCGCCTTGTAGTCGCCAATCCGCGCGCGACGCCGGCCCGGCGGATGAGCGCGGCGCCTGCCACGGGAAAGGCGACCGGCGGCGGAGCCCTCGCGCGCGGCGCCCGCGCGGGACGGCCGGCGGCGTCCCTGGAACTTGGCCCCGCGCGCGGCGACGTGGGACTCCTGCACCATGCCCTCTCGCATCGCCCGCCGCCCCGGGCCGGCGCTGCTGCTCCCGTTCCTGGCGGCGCTCCTGTCGATCGCGTTCGCCCTCCCCGCGCGCGCGTGGGTCGAGGTGCACATCGCCGGAGACGACGTGCGCCTGTCGATCGACCGGGCCGGCGCCGCCACGGTCGAGCACAAGGTCACGCTGAAGATCTCGGGCGGGCCGCTCCGCGGGCTCGACATCCAGGGCGTCGACCCGGACGCCCAGCTCGATCAGGGCAGCTACGCCGTGCCCTTCAAGGCCGCGGAGGCGGGCTCGCTCGCGTCCGCGACGCCGGTCGCGATCGAGCTCCTGCCGCCCGACCCCCGGCCGCGCGAGGACGGCACGCGCCGGCCGGCGGCGATGCGGGCCCGCTTCGACGGCAAGGGGCTGAGCCGCGGGGTGTTCGTGCTCTTCTTCCGCTACCGCACGGACCTCATGAAGCGCGGGCTCATCCGGCAGGACGGCCCGAGCTCCCGCGTCTCCTGGAGCGGCCCCGTCTGGGACGACGGCTACGACTCGGCGCGGCTCACCGTCGCGCTCCCGGCCGCGCCCGACGAGCCGCGCGTCGACGAGGCGCGGGCCGGCGAGGCGGGCGAGGCGCCTTCCCCCGACGCGCTCCCGGCGCCGACGACGCTCTCCACGCTCCGCCGCGCGCTCGACAAGGACGAGCTGGAGCTGCTCCGCCCGTACGCCCCCAAGGCCGAGCCGATCCGGTGGGCGATCCGCGCCGACGCGCGCGCCTTCCAGCCCGAGCCCGCCGCGGCGAAGCCCGGGGCCGACACGCTCGGCCGCATCTCGGACGCCGCGGCCGGCAGCCCCGATCGCGGCCGCACCCTCTACGTGGCCGCGGGCGTGGTCCTCTTCGCGCTCTACAGCGCCCTCGTCGCGCTCAAGGCGCGCGAGCACGAGCGCCTCGCGCGCGCCGCGGGCGCCCTGCCGCGGCCCCTCGTCCCGATCCCGCTCGCGCCGCGCGCCGCGCTCGCGGGGCTCGCGCTCGTCGCCGGCGTCGCCCTGGAGCTCCTGCTCAGGGACGGCACGCCGGGCGCCGCGCTCGTGGCCGCGGCGACCGCGCTCGCGGCGCACCGCACGCCCCGCCCGGAGCGCGCCGCCGCGACCTTGCGGCGCCCTGGCAAGTGGCTCCCCATCGCGGAGGCCGAGGCGTTCCGCGAGCCGCCGCGGGCGCGCGGCGTCTACCTCGACGTGTCGACGCGCGCCGGCAAGGCGCTGCTCGTCGCGCTGCTCGCCGGGCTCGGCGCGGGCGTCCACGCCGTGGCGGCCGCCTCGCCGTACCACGCCCACCTGCTGGCGCTCGACGCGACGGCGCTGCTCGCGATCTTCTGCACCGGCCGGCTCGCCGAGCTCCCCGCCGATCCGGCGGCGCGGCCGGTCGCGTTCCTGCGCGACGTCGCGCGGCGCGTGCGGCGCCTGCGGAAGGCGCCCGCCGGCGCCGCGGCTGGGGCGCAGGAGCTCCGCGTCGTCGGCCGCCTCCGCATCCCGGACGGCAGCCCCGACGCCGACGAGCTCCGGCTCGGCCTCTCGCCGCGCACGGCGCTCCCCGGCTTCGTCGGGATCGAGGTCGGCGTCGTCTACGCGCCCGGCGCCGGCGGCGCCATCGGGCTGCCCGAGGTCCTGCTGCGCGTCGCCCCCGGCTCTCCGTGCGAGCGCGCCGTCGAGGGGCTCGCGAAGAGCGGCCGTTCCTCGCGCGGCCGGCGCCCCGGCGAGCGCGTGCTCGCGTTCACGCCGCGCCTGCCGACCGCGAGGATGACGGCGGCCATCGCCGCCGCGCTGGTCCGCGCCGCGTCCACCCCGCCCGCGGGCGCCACGCCGACGAAGCCGTCCGGCGCCGGGGCGACCCGCGCGCCGCGCCCCCGCAAGAAGGCGGTCTCCGCTGCGGCGTAGCGCCGGGTCAGCCCCCGTCCCGACACGCTTTCGCGATCCGCGAGCCCCTCGTCAGCGTTCGTAAGCAGTCGTAACCATTCGTAGACAGCGCGCGGACATCTCGATATATGGCCGCGCGATGAGCTTTGGAGTTGCGAGCTCGAGCTTTCTTACGCGGTTCCAGCCCATGCGCACGCCGCTGCTCGTCAGCGAGCGGATCTACGCTGCTGCCGGGGGCTTGCTCGGGCTGCTGGCCACCGGGTTCGTGATGCACGCTTGCCTTGGCCCCACCGCGCATGCGCCGCTCCTGATAGCGCCGATCGGCGCTTCGACCGTGCTCGTGTTCGGGGTCCCCGCGAGCCCGCTCGCCCAGCCCTGGTCCGTGCTCGGCGGCAACGTGCTGGCGGCCGTCATCGGCGTCACGGCGGCTCGCGTCATCCCCGATCCGCTGTGCGCCGGCGCCGTCGCGGTCGCGGTCACCATCGCCGTCACGAGCCTGCTCCGGTGCTTGCACCCGCCCGCGGGCGCGGTGGCGCTCACAGCGGTCATCGGCGGCCCGGCCGTGACGAGCCTGGGCTATCACTTCGCGCTCATGCCGGTCGCCATCAACTCCCTGCTGCTCGTGGCAGCGGGGCTCGTGTTCAACAACCTGGTGCGCCGCAGCTACCCGCACGTCGTGACCTTGCCTGTCTCGCCCCACGGCACCGCCGATGCCCCGCCCGAGCTCCGCGTCGGCTTTTCGCCGAGCGACATCGACGCCGCCCTCGAGCGCCTCGGTACGCCGCTCGACGTCGAGCGCGACGATCTGATCGCCCTCGTCCGGCACGTCGAAGAGGAGGCGCACCGGCGCCTGCGCGGAGGCGTCACCTGCGGCGAGATCATGTCGCGCGATCTGGTCACGATTCACCCCGACGCTCCGAGCGCGCTCGCGCTCCGCCGCCTCCGCGAGCGCGCCCTGCGCGTCTTGCCGGTGGTCGACGAGCGAGGTGTCGTGCACGGCGCGATCGACGTCTCGATCGCGTCTGCGATGCCCGACGCCACCGTGCGCGACCTGCCGTCCATCTACTTCGAGACCGCCGGCGAGGACACGCCGATCAACGAGCTCTTTCGGCTCCTCTCCCGCGGGCGCGTGCACGAAGCGCTGATCGTCGACGCCAAGATGCGCCTGCGCGGCATCGTGACCCAAACCGATCTCCTGGCCGTGATCGGCCGCGCGCAGCTCGCCAAGGGCTCGGCGCTGGTCGGGTAGCGAGCCCAGGGCAGTACGCCCCTATGCGACACAGGCGCGCATCGCCACAGCGCACCATCCATGCACACGCCTTCACGTGCAGGAACACCTGCCAGGCCGACAAGACGACAAATCGCCGGCTGCTCCACTCGAGCGTATAGCGAGCGATGATCGAAGCATGATAGTCTCGAGATAATCGTCTTTGTCTCCAGCGCCATCGCTGAAACGGATCGAATCGTGCATGGGTCGGCGCTCTCGCGGCCTTTTCAGCGAGGGCTGAGCGGCCGTCGACGCTCGCGACCCCATCGTCGGCCTTGGTCACCTCGGAGTTTGGTCACACGGCATATTTGCACGTTTGCGCGTTTGCACGTTTTGCACGTGTTGAGCCGGCCCTGAAGGAGCTCTGGCGCCCATCACGCCTGTTGAGGTCATCCGTCCTCGAACAGGCACCAACCGATCGGGAGCGAACATGGCAGAAAGACCCCTTGTCCGCGTCATCACCTCCACGCCGCTGTCCGTGTGCGCTGCGGCCTGCACCTGGCTCGCCGCGGGCGATGCGTCGGCGGCGTTCCAGTTCGACGCCACGGAGGCCGCGTACGACGCGACCTACGCGGCGGCCCCCATCGACGTGACCGGCGTCGTCGTCGACGAGGCGGGGTCGCCGATCGCGGGGGCGGAGGTGACGGCCATCGGCTGGGGGAGCGGCGCGGTCAACCACGGCGAGATCGCGTTCACCGACGGCGCGGGCGCGTTCACGCTGGCGGCGCTCGCGCGGCGCTCGGTCCTGCTGCGCGTCGAGGTCGACGGGTACTACGGCGAGATCGTCCCTGCCGATCTGCACCTGCCGCTCGCCGAGGCGGCTGCCGGGGTCGGCCGCGTCGTGCTGACCGAGCAGCGCGCGGGCCGCGCCCGGATCCTCGTGGGAGGCGACACGATGTTCGGTCGGCGCTTCATCGACAGCGACGAGGACGGCATCGAGGGAGAGGTGGGCGATCTGATCCGCCCCGCGACACGGCAAGCCGACGCGAGCGCGATCCTCTCCTTCCTGCGCGACGTCCTCGCGTCGGCCGACTACACCCAGGTCAACCTGGAGTGCCCCGTCACTGCCAACCCGCAGACGCCCCACCCTTACAAGTCGTTCACGTTCTTCTCCTACCCCGAGACGGTCAGGGCGCTCGCGCTCTCCGGCGTCGACGCCGTGAGCCTCGGCAACAACCACATGTTCGATTACCTGGGGGCAGGCGTCGCCGACACGCTCACCGCCGTCCCGAACGCCGGCCTCGACTGGTTCGGCGCAGGGCTCGACGAGACGATGGCGAAGGGCACCGTGCTCTACCGGACGCTCGGCGGCGTCGACGTGGCCTTCCAGGGGTTCAACCAGCTCGTCAACGACGGGACGACGCTCCCGGAGTACACGCTCACCGCCTCCGACGGGCCTCCTCCCAAGGCCGGCGCGCTCGAGCTCGGCCTCACCGAGATCAGCGACTTCATGGCGGAGGACGCGGTCGGGCGCTTCGCCATCCCGGTGCTGCACGGAGGCATCGAGTACAGCGACTATCCGTCGTCCGGCATGCGGCGGCGGTTCACCCAGCTCGTCCAGAAGGGCGCCGGCATGGTCGTGGCGCACCACCCGCACACGATCCACGGCATCGGGCTGTACAACGCCGGCGCCGGCCCCCGCTATATCTTCATGTCGCTCGGCAACATGGTCTTCGATCAGGACGTCTTCGAGACGTACCAGTCGTACCTCGCCGCCATCGACATCGACGAGGACGCGAGCGGCAACCGCGCGGTGCACCGCGTGCAGCTCATCCCGTTCCAGAACGAGGACTACGTCCCGAAGCTCGTGGGCGGCGCCTGGCTCGGCCGGGCGATCCGCCACATCGGTCACCTCTCCACGACGCTGCCGGCGGCGCCCGCGCCCGGCGAGGCGGCGGACGGCATCGCAGGGGCGGTCGTGTTCGCGAGCGGCCCGCGGGCCGCCGCGGCGAGCAGCGCCTCGCAGTACACGACGAGCGATGCGGTCGAGACGCGGAGCGTACCGCTCACGAGCCGCCGCACAGGCCCCCTCGCGCACCTGCGCTCGAACCCGGCGGACTCGCTCGCCGCCGTCCGGACGACGGCCGCCGCGAGCTGCGATTACGGTCGGGAGATCATGCTCTACGGCGACTTCGAGGACGGCGACGTCGACGACACCTCCCACGAAGGCTCGATGTGGTCGATGAGCGAATACCGCTACATCGAGAACAGCGTCGTCCACGGCGGGACCGGCGCGATGGTGTTCCTGCGCAAGTCGAGCAACACGACCGAGGCCTCGACAACCATGAACAACCGCGTCAAGTTCGAGCCTGGCCGCAAGCTGACGCTGACCGGCTACATGAAGGGAAACAACGCCGGCCCGATGCGTGTGCAGGTCTACTGGTACACGAGCGGCGGGACCAGCGTGTCGAACAGCGTCGTGTTCACGCGCGCGGCTGGCACCTACGGCTGGCAGCCGTTCACCGTCGACCTGACCCCGCCGTCGAACGCGGGCTCCGTCCGGTTCTATTTCAGGGCGGGTGTGCCGGCGAGCGGCGAGGCCACCTCGTTCCTCGACGACGTGTCGCTCATCGAGTGGGAGGGCACCGTCGCCGACAGCTCCCTCGGGTTCGCGTTCGCCACGCCGAACGACTGGAGCTTCGTGCGCTGCACCGCCACGGATCCGGCGCTCACGAGCCTCGGCGTGACGATGACGCACCGGTCGTACGCGCTGGCCCCGGCGACGCCCTGAGCGCGCCGCCGCGGCCGGCGAGGGCAGCGGGCGCGGCGGGCGCGCGAACACGCCGAGCGGCGTCGAGCAGGCCGAGCTCGACGCCGAGGCAGAGCTCGGGCCCGCCGCCGATCTCGAGCGCGCCCTCGCCCCGCAACGTCACGTAGCCGCCGGCGCAGACGAACGGCGAGAGGCGCTCCGCCAGCGCGTACGAGGCCGAGACGCGCGCCTTGAGCACCTCGTTTCGACCGGGGAGATCCCCCTGGAATGGGCCGCGGTGGTAGGCGCCGACGTCGGCGCTCAGCGAGAGGTCCTCGACGTCGAGCGGCAGGCGCGAGCCCATCGCGAGGCCCACGGCGTACAGGGGCTCGCGCTCCGCCGCGCGCCCGTCGTCGACGTCCGGCGCCTCCAGCGCGCGCGGCTCGCTGTGGAGCCCGAAGCTCAGGATCGTATAGGCATACCGGCTCGAGAACTTGAGGCCGACGTTGCCGTGCAGGCCGGTGCTCCCCCAGAGCGCGAGCCGGATCCCCCCCTCGCGCGGCAGCGGGAGGAGGCCGAGCGACTCCCCCTTGAGGTTGTCGGTCACGTTGATGACGCCGATCTGGAGGCCGTCGATCTTGCGGGCCACGTTGATGATGCCGATCTGGAGCCCGCGCTGCTCCTGCGAGACGTTGATGGCGCCGATCTGGAGCCCATCGACCCGGCCGATGTTGACGCCGGCCGCCTGCACGCCCGTCACCTGCCCGCGAGCGACGTTGACGGCGCCGGCCGCCTGCAGGCCGTCGACGTCCGCGTACGTCTGGTTGGCGACGCCGGCGATCTGCGCGCCGGTGACCGTCGTGCTCGCCCAGCCGAAGAGCCCCGCGAGCTGCACCCCCGCGAGCGGGGCGTCCGCGAAGGCGAAGCCCCCCGCGAGCTGCAGCCCCTCGGCGCGCCCCGAGACGACGCTCGCGATCCCGAGCTGGAGCCCGCGCAGATCCCCCGACGTCCACGAGAACAGGCCGACCTGGGCGCCGTCCACGAACCCGACGCGCCCGAGCAGGAGCGCGAGATCGAGGTGGGTGGCGAGATCGGGCGCCGTGGCGTTGGTGCTCAGCGGGAAAATGAGCGACAGGTTGACGGGGAAATAGGGCGTCTCCGGGCCGCGGCGCACAGGCTCGCCGCCCGCGCCGCCGGCGCCGGACGGGTCGCTCGGCCAGGCCGACCGCGGCGGGGCGCGCCCGGGCGCCGCGTCCGCCAGCTGCTGCGCGGAAGCGCTGCGCGGCGCCAGCACGGCCGGAGCGGCCGCGCAGGCCGCGAGGATCGGCACGGCCTGGAGAGGACACCTCGCTCGGCGCGCGCGCGGCGACATCGCACCATCGTACACGCGTGCAGCGCCGAAAGGCTGCTCCGCGGGCGAAGAATCGAGCGGCGTCGACGGCGGTGCCGCATGGATCCATCACAGCACCCCTGACCTCGACTTCCGCGCGCTGCTTCGATAGCCTGCGTGTGGGCGCTGCGCCGTGGACTCGCCATCTGCGCTGCGCCCACGCGCCACGGACTCGCCACCATGAAGCCATCGTCTCTCGCGCCCGTGCTGGCCCTCTCCGCGCTCGCTGCCGGCTGCGGCTCGGAGCCTGAAGGCCCAGACCTCGTGTGGCCGATCGGGGGGACGGACGAGATCCAGCCGATGTCGTCGAGCTTCGGTCCCCGCCTGCAGACCTCGCGCGATGGCGTCTACGACTTCCACCGCGGCATCGATATCCCCACCGTCATGGGCACCCCGGTGTACGCGGTCGCCGACGGAAAGGTGATACGCGCAGGCCGCTACCAGGATTTCGAGGACGTCGTGGTGCAGATCGAGCACTGCGATCAGCCGGGCGCGTGCCTCTACAGCACCTATATCCACCTGGCGATGCCGCTCGTCGAGACCGGCGATCAGGTCGGGCGCGGTCAGCACATCGGCTATACCGGGCTCGCCGCCAGCAGCCTGTTCCCCCACCTGCACTTCGAGATCCGCGAGGGAGGGCACGAGAAGGTGTACTGCGTGCATCCGCTCCGCTTCCTCCCCACGCCGGGCGGGCTGCCCCCGGCGCTCTCCGTGCGCCGCACCGACGAGGACTCCACGTCGAGCGTGTCGGTCGAGGTCGAGGCCACCCTGCCAGGCATCTCCCCGGGCCTCGTCGAGCTCGCGGTCGCGACGTCCAGCCGGTCGACCGGGGAGGTCATCGAGGAGCGCGTGTTCAACTACGAGGAGTGGAACCGCAAATATACAGCGGAGGGAGACGCCGCGACCATCGACGAACAGAGCCTCGGAGGCATCCGGATCGAGCCGGCGAAGTTCAACGCGCAGTCCGCGGCGTACGTGATCGCGTTCCGCTTCAGCGACCTCGGCGGGACGGCGTCGGCCGACGACCTCCAGATCACGGCGCGGGCGCGCGACGTCGACGGCCATGTCGTCGAGGCGCGCGCGCCCTGAGGCGACGCGGCGCGCGGCTCAGGCCTCGCCGACCAGCGCCGCCATGTCCGCGGGCAGCGACGACGTCACCACGAACGCAGGCACCGCGTCGCTGCCGCCCCACCCGATGTAGTGCGCGTGCAGCGCGTGGCGGCTCAGCCCCTCCACCGCGGGCCCGCCGTAGAGCACGTCGCCGGCCAGCGGGTGCCCCACCGACGCGAAGTGCGCCCGTATCTGGTGCCGCAGCGCCCGCGGGGCCCGCGCCTCGACGAGCTCCCAGAGCCCCACCTGCCGCACGCGCTTGTACATCGTCGCGGCCGGCCTCGGGGCGTATCGCGCCACGTCGCGCGGGTGGATGCACGGGTAGACCCGCTTCTTGTCCTTCGGGTGCGGCGCGAGCGGCACCTCGATCGAGCCCATCTCGGGAAGATCGCCGATCTGGCAGATCAGCAGGTAGCGCTTGTCGAGCCGCCCCTCCTTCAGCCCGGCGCCGAGCGCCGCGAACGCCGTGGCCGTGCGCGCCGCGAGCACGAGGCCGCTCGTGTCCGTGTCCAGCCGGTGGCACAGCCCGGGCTCCCGCGGAGAGAAGCCGATGCCCGCCATCTCGGGGTACCGCGCCACGAGCGCGTTCGCGACCGTCCCGCGCTCGCCCGGATGGAGCGGCGCCGTCGGCACCCCGGCGGGTTTGTTCACCACCACCAGGTCGTCGCGCTCGAGCACCACGTCGAGCGGCGCGGAAGGATCCGGCGTCGCCGCGCCGGAGGCCTCCGTCGGCTCGACGTCGACCTCCAGCACCTCGCCGGCCGCCGCCACGTCGCCCTTCGACGCGCGCCGGCCAGCGCCGCTCTTCCCCACGCCGAGGACGCGCACGCGCCCCTCGGAGAACAGCCGCTTCGCGCCCGCACGCCCCAGCCCGGGGAGAAGCTGCACGAGCAGCTTGTCGAGGCGCGTCCCTGCATCCAGCTCGGTGATCGTGATCTTCATAGCTCCTACGGAATCGCCCCCTGCCACCCGAGGCCGAGCGCGGGCGCTCGCCGGCTCCCGACCACGCTCTCTCCTATCACTCCCAACATGGGCAGGCCGAACCGGTTCCACGAGGGGCCCGCGCTGCGGGCTCCGGCGCCGGCAGGGCGGGTCACGCGCCACGCTACGCCCGCCCCGAGCAGAAAGCCCGCGGCCGTGGCGCCGACCCAGGCCCGCTGCTGCGCCTCGGTCGGGGACTCGAACACGAGCGGGCTGGCGAGCGCGGCGGCGCCCAGCCCGCCGAGCATCGCGCCCACGTCGATCGCCAGGATCTCCGACGGCGTGACGTCGAGCTGCGTGGCCGCCGCGGCCGCCGCCAGCCAGCCGAGCGCCGCGCCGTAGCCCATGCCAGCGATCGGCGTGCGCTGCACGTCGCCCCGCCCCGCCCACTCGACAAGCCCGCCCAGCATGAGCCCCAGCCCGCCGCCCGACTGCGCCATCAGCGCGCCGCCCTCGGACATCCGGCCCAGCGAGAGCCCGAGCGCCGCCAGCGTGATCCCGGCGGTCCCGCCGATCAGCCCGGACGCCCAGCGCTCCTGGGCCGGATCCGCCGCGTGCTGCGCGAAGCGGCCCTGGTAGATCAGGTGCCCCGCGATCGTCGGCCACCACGTGCCGGACCCGAGGTACCACGCGTCGGCCACGCCGACGTCCCACTCCTCCGCGATGATGATCGCGCCGCCGAGCCCGATGCCGGCGCCGACCGCCAGGAGCGGATAGAGCAGGCGCGGATCGTCCGAGCCGCTCGATCGCTGGATCGAGAAGCCCACGAGGCCTCCGTAGAGCGTCGCGTTGGCCGCGAGCGTCGCCTTCCCCATGCTGCGCGCCGGCGTGGCGAGGCGCCCGCGGCACCGCTCGGGGCACGGCGCCTCGCGGGCCGACGCAGGGGCCGCGGCGGCGCCGGCGTCGAGCTCGGCCAGGAGATCGCGGAGCATCACCGCGGCGCGCGCCGCGAGGTCGTCCCGCGCGACGCGCTCGACCCGCACCCTCAGCGACCTCGATCCGCCGGACGCAACGGCGAGCCTGAGCTCCACCTCGTCGCCGCGCAGCTCGAGGCTCGGCGCGATGAAGAGCTCGTCGCCGGAGCGCGCGCGCTCGATGAGCTCGGCCTCGTCGGGGCGCGATCGCGAGGCGACGCGGCCCGCCAGATCCACCGAGAGGCCGAGGTCCTGCGCCGTGTCCGACAGGAGCGCGTCGAGCGCGCTGGCGAGCGGCGCGGCGCGCTCCTCGGCCCCGGGCGCGACCGCGGTCGCGAGCACCACGGCCGATCGCGACGGCCGATCGGGTCGCGGCGGCTGCGCCGATCGCTCGTCTCCTCCGGAGCGCGCGGGCAACGCCGCGCCTTCAGGCTGAGCCGACGCTGGCAGCGCCGCGGCGAGCGCCGCGGCGAGCGCCAGGGCGCCCGCGCCACCGCGGAGGTGCCAGGGGTCGATCATGGGGTTGCTGCTTCGGCCAACGGCGACGCTCGCCGCGATGGCCACGCCGCTCGGGGCGTCGATCAGAACATGAACGTGCCGCTCGCGAAGAGGTCGAACGTGTTGCTGTCGTTGACGTAGAAGCGGCGGCCGACCGCGTTGATGGTCGGGCGGTAGTTGGGGTTCGGGCTGCCGGTGACGGTGAGGCGCCCGTCCGCGTCCTGGCGGCGGCAAGGCCCTGCCGCCCCGAGGCTGTCCTTGAACTGGGAGTTGCACGGCTGGTCGCCGCCGATGCCGTGCCCCCCGTCGTGGCGGAAGCCCGCGCCGATCTGGAACTTCACGAGCTCGGCCGCCCGCCACGTCACGCTCGCCGAGGCGCGGTACGAGCCGTACGGCTGGACGTCGCTGAGCCCCGTGAAGTACGTCCGCTGCGAGCCCTCGTCGACGATCGACGGCGAGCAGGCCCTCGCATCGCCCGTCCTGCACAGGTCCGGGTCGTACGCGTCGTTGTCGCGGAACGCCGCCCACTGCGGCTGGCGCAGCGAGCTCGCGTCGCTCGAGCCCAGCGCGTCGAACAGCTCCGAGTAGTCGCGCCCCTCGGAGTGGTACTCGCCGGTGAAGCGCAGATCGAGCGTGAGCCCGGTGTACTTCTCGCGGTTCTCCCAGGGGACGATCAGCACGCCGAGCATCACGCTGCCGACGAGCGGCGGGTGGTTCACCAGCGACGTCTTCAGGTCGGTGAGGCCGTAGTCGCTCGACTCCTGCTGGAACTCGAACAGCGCCTTGAACCCGCCGTACGGCTCGACGTACTTGATCCGCTTCGACAGGTACGTGTGGACCTCGAGGCCGATGGTGCCGCGCGACACGCCGGGGTCGCGCTGGGCGACCCTCTGCCCCTCGAACTCGCTGTCGCTGCTGTTGTTCCGGTTGACGTCCGTCGGATCGGCGCACTTCACCTGGCCGCTCTTCGGCGACTCGGTGCAGGCGTGCATCGGCTCGCTCACGGGGAAGCGCCCCTCGACCCCGAACAGCCAGGTCGGCTTCGTCCGGTCGCGCGCCTGGTTCATGATGTTCACGTCGAGGCCGACGGCGAGGTACTCGATGCCGCTCCGGTTCGGCGACGTGAAGGGCATCTGGAACAGCTGCTCCCCGGGGGCCCCCGCGAGCGCGACGGCCTGCGCCTCCGCCCCGGCGCTGCCGTTGAGATCGGTGAGCTCGCGCGCGTGGTTCAGGATGAGCGGCATCCTGAGGTAGAGCGCCAGGTCCCGGTAGAGGCCGACGTCGAGGCGCAAGTTGAGCTTCGAGGTCGCCTCGTTGTAGGTCGCCACGTTGAGCAGGTTCGACGTGTAGCCGCCCGACGACAGCCCCGGCCCGGCGATGCTCGTCTCGCGCCGGATCTTCGCGCTCTTCGTCGCGTACTCGAAGCCGAAGCTGAAGTTCAGATCAAAGGTGTCGCCGTCGTCGAAGGCGTCGACGACGCTCGTGATCTCGCCGGTCTCCATCATGAGCCGCGGCTCGGTGGCGCTCCGCGGCTCGTCGGCGGCCGCGGGGGACGCCGCGAGGAGAGCCGCCGCTAGGGCCGCGAGCGACGCGAACGCCGAGCCCCCAGCCACGTTGATGGCGACGCGAGCGAGATGGCCTTCGCAGTACCTTCTGCCGTGCATGCTCATGGTTATCCGTCGGACGGACGCTACCGGCCGGGGTAGGAGGGTGTCAATCCGCGAATCGCTCGCCCGGCTCGCGCGGTCCCGCCCCGCCGCTCCCGCCGCGGCAATCCGCTCCGTTCCGCTCCGCTCCGCTCCGTTCCGCTCGGCCACGGCCGCGGGGGCGCCGTTCAGCGCGCCGAGGAGCGCTCCTCGGGGGCGAACGGGCTCTTCCCCTCCTCGCTGTCGGGGAAGATCTCGCTCGTGATGTCCTCCGCGGCGAGCTCCTCGCGGGCGGTGCTCAGGTCGCGCGACGTCTGATCGAGCCGGTCGGCGAGCACCCCCAGGAACTGCCAGAGCAGCTTCACGGCGAGCTCGTGCTCCTTGCGGAGGATCTCGAAGAAATCGGCGCGCCGGACGGCGATGAGCTCGCTCTGCTCCACGGCCGAGACGGTGGCCGAGCGCGGCATGCTGCGGATGAGGGCCATCTCGCCGAAGTGCTCGCCCGGGCCGACCTCGCTCAGCACCGATTCGCCGCGGATGATCCGGACGAGGCCCGAGAGCACGATGAAGAGCTCGTCGCCGCGATCGCCCTCGCGCACCACGATCTGGCCGGGCTCGAACGAGAGCACCTCGGCGACCTGCATGACCCGGAGCATCTCGCGCTCCTGCAGGCGCGCGAAGAGCGGCATCTTCGCGAGCACGTCGCGCTTCAGCGCGAGCAGCCGGGCGCGGACGCTGTCGCGGTGGTCGCCCTGGCCGAGCCGGACGAGGATCGCGGTGATGTTGTCCTTGCCGCCCTTCCTGTTCGCGAGATCGATGAGGCCGTTCGCGGCGATCTCGCCGTTCTCCTCCTCGAAGAACGGCTCGAGCTCCGCGGTGTGCGCGATGTACCCGTGGAGCCCGTCCGACGCGAGGAGGAACTGATCGCCCGGGAGCACCTCGATCGTGAGCGTGTCGACCTCGACGCGCTCGTACACGCCGACGGCGCGCGTGATCGCGTTCTTCTGCGCGACCTTCTCGATCTGATCGCGCGTGAGCTTCCCGCGCTTGATGAGCTCGTTGTAGACGGTGTGGTCCTCGGTGACCTGCTGGATGCGCCCCTCGCGGAGGAGGTAGATGCGGCTGTCGCCGACGTGCGCGATGTAGCCGTGCGAGCCGGCGATGAGGAGGGCGGAGAGCGTCGTGCCCATGCCGCGCTTCGTCGTGTCGGCCTTCGCTTCCTCGTGGATCCGGGCGCACGCGCGCTGGACGGCGTGCTCGAGCAGGCTGAGGACCTCCTTCATCGCGGCGCGCCGCACGTTGCTGCGCGCCTGGTTCTCGATGAGGTCCCGCTCCTTCTTCAGCTCCTCGTGGATGATGCGGACGGCGAGCGCGCTCGCGACCTCGCCTGCGGCGTGCCCGCCCATCCCGTCGGCGACCACGAAGAGCGCGAGCTTCTTGTCGACGAGGTAGTTGTCCTCGTTGTGGTCCCGCATGCGGCCGACGTCAGTGGCCGCATAAAACCTGATGTTTTCGGACAGGCCCATCGGTTCGGGCAGGCTAACCGAGGGCGCGGGAGGAAATCACTACCGATTGCGCCCACCGCGAACTAGACGGTGGAGGACGTCGACGGAAGACCTCCTCCCGTCCATCGCGCCCTCGCCGCGCCCGGGGCGTGCCCGCTGGCGTACGGCGCGTGCGGCGCGCCGCGTGCGGCGTCGGGAGGCGCTCGGGGGGCGGGTGGGGAATCGACCGCGTGGCCGCTGTTGCGAGCGGCGGTACATTCGGAGCGCGTAGAATGGGGGGTTGTATGCGGCTCGTCCTCTTCGATAACACCGACGTCGGGTGGGGTAGCGCGCGGCGGGCAAACGGCGCGAGGCGGCGCGATGGCGCGGCGGCGCGCGCGCACCCAGCTGCGGCGGACTCCGCCGGTTCCGCCGAGACCGGGGACCTCGAGGTCCTGGGTGAGGCCGTGGGCGCGACGATCGGGCTCACGCCGATCTGGCGCGCCGGCGCGCTGCTGCACCGCATGACGGGCGCGGCCGACGCGTGGCAGTCCGCCGCGAGCTGGGCCGAGGCGCTCGGCTGGGCGGCGCGCGCGGCGCGGGAGCGCGGCCGGAAGATCGCGTCGCTGCAGGCCTGGGGGCACGGCGGCTGGGGGTACATGCGCATGGGCGCGACGCGGCTCGACGAGGCCGCGCTCCGGCCCGGCTCGCCGCTCGACGAGGCGCTCGACGCCCTGAGGGCCGAGCTCGCGGGGCCGGACGCCCTCGTGTGGCTCCGCTGCTGCAGCGCCTTCGGCCACACCGGCCGGTCCTTCGCGCAGGCGCTCGCGAGGCGGCTCGGCTGCCGCGTCGCGGGGCATACGTACATCATCGCGTTCTACCAGAGCGGGACGCACTCCCTGCGCCCGGGCGAGACGCCGTCGTGGGATCCACACGAGGGCGTGCGCTTCGACGGCGGGGTGCCGACCGGCGCCAAGTGGTCGTCGCGCGGGGCGCCGAACACCGTCTCGTGCCTGGCGGGCGATCTCCCGCAGGGCTACTGACGCCGAAGGCGCGGGTGAGGCCCGCCGCGGGTGAGGCCCCGCCCGCTCGGGCGCTCGACCCGCGCCGCCGCGCCGGCGTACGCTGCCGCCATGACGTCGTCCGGAGCGCAGCGAGCGCGCGCGCTCGATCTGCTGGGCCGCGGAGACATGGCGGGCGGGATCGCCGGGCTCGAGGGGCACGTCGCGGGCGCGCCGGACGACGTGGGAGCGTGGCTCGCGCTCGGGGCCGCGTACGCGGCGGAAGAGCGCTGGGCGGACGCGGCGAGGGCGCTCGCGCGCGGGGTGGAACCCGGCGGAGGGGAGGAGGGAGGGGAGGAGCTGATCGAGGCGCGCCTCGCCTACGCCCGCGCCCTGGTCCGCCTCGGCCGGCTCGACGAGGCGGCCGCGGAGCTCCGGCGGGGCGCGGCGATCGAGCCGCCCGATCCGCGGGCGCTGCGCGAGCTCGGGGTCGTGCTCTACGATCTGCGCCTCTACGACGAGGCGGCGCGCTGGCTCGCGCGCGCGTGCGAGGCGGCGCCGGAGGACGCGCGGGCGGCCTTCGCGCTCGGGCTCGCGCACGAGGCGCGGCGGGAGATCGCGCCGGCCATCGCGGCCTACCGCGAGGCGGTGAGGCGCGCGCCCTCGTTCGCCGACGCCCGGCTCACGCTCGCGGACGCGCTCGCGTCGATCGGGGAGCACGAGCGAGCGCTGGGCGAGCTCGAGGCGCTGCTCGCGCGCGAGCGGAGCCACGAGCAGGCGGCGAGGAACCGCGAGGTGCTGCAGCGCGCGCTCGCCGAGATGCGCGCGCGCCGGCTGCTCGGCAAGACGGAGCGGGAGCTCGCGCGGTCGGCGCTCGTCATGGAGGCGCAGCTCAGGCGCCGCGAGGCGCGCGCGGCGCCCGCGACGGCGGAGGGCGCTGCAGCGCGGCAGATCGTCCGCTACACGGCGCCGCTCCTCGAGCTCCACGTGACCCTCGACCCGAGCAGGGGCCCCGGGAGCGGCGCGATCGAGGCGCTGCACCTCGCGCTGACCGATCCGGACCGCGCCGCGCGCGCAGAGGACGACGTCTTCAAGGTCACGGTGATCGGCGAGGACGGCCGGCAGGCGCCGGTCAGCTACGCGACGGGCGCGTCGCTCACGCTCGTGCGCGAGGCGATCGGCTGCCCGATGACGCAGGCGAGCGCGCTCTATACCTCGCTGCTGAAGGGGAGCCCGTCGGTCGACTGGGGCGGCGCGACGCTGCGGTTCGCGAGCGTGCCAGGCACCGGCGGGGCGCCCGGCGGAGAGCGGCACGGCCTCCTGGTCGGCCAGCGCGCCTAGCCTCGGCTCGGCGGGGTGGCGCCGCGCGGCGCGTCGCCGGGCGCGATCATCCCGAGATCGAGCAGCGAGGAGTAGTGCCCGTCCGGCGCGAGGATGACGTGGTCGACGAGCGGCACGCCGATCACCTCGCCGGCGGCGGCGACCGCGTTGGTCATGGCCACGTCCTCGGGCGACGGCGCCGAGTCGCCGCTCGGGTGGTTGTGCACGAGCACGAGCGCCGAGGCCGCGTCCGAGAGCGCGGCGCGCAGGATGTCCCTGGCCGTGACGGAGCACCCGTGGAGCCCGCCCTGCGCGACCCTGCGCGCTCCCCTCATCCCGTTGCGGCCGTCGAGCGAGATCACCCACATCTGCTCGTGATCGAGCGGGCCGAGCTGCGCCGCGCACCACGCCGCGATCGAGGCCGAGGTGCGCACCGGAGGCCGCGGGCGCACCGCGCGCTCGAAGGCGCGCCGCCCGAGCTCGAGCGACGCGGCGATCCGGAGCGCCTTCGCGAGCCCGAGGCCGGGGTGCTCGGCGAGCGCGTGCGGGCCGAGCCGCGCGAGCCCCTCCAGCCCGGCGAAGCGCGAGAGGAGCGCGGCGGAGACGAGCGTCACGGGGGTGCCGACCAGCCCTGTGCCGAGCACGATCGCGAGCAGGTCGGCGTCGCCCAGCGACCAGATCCCCTCCTCGAGCGCTCGCTCTCGCGGGCCGACAAAGGCGGCCAGCGCAGAGGGGTCGTCGGTGCACGTCTCGGGGAGATGATCGGACAGCAGGGCGGCGCGCTTCCACGGGCTCATGCGCGAGCGACAAGCACGCGGCGGGCCCGCCTGCCGGCCCGGGGCGCCGCGGGGGCGCGCGCGCCGGCGAGGCGGCGGAACGGCGGCGGAGGGTGGCGGCCGCCAGGGCTGCGCGCCATCGCCCGGAGCGGGAACGGAGACGCGCGCGCGTCACTCGACGCGGACGATCGTCTCCGCGGGGAGGCTCTCGGCGAACGCGTCGCGCGCCGCGCGCACCCTCGCCTCGACGAGGCCGTCGAACGTGAGCTTCGTGCGGTACTCGACGCCGGACCACCTCGGATAAGAGCCGATGTCGACGTCGCGGTGGGCCTCGACCACGCGGTCGAGCATGGGCTTGAGCTGCCCCTCGTCGAGGGTCGTGAACACCGCGAGCGAGACGAACGGCGCCCCGCCGGAGAGCTCCGCCTGGATGAGCGCCTGCTTCGCCCGGAAGATCTGCGGCACGCCGGGCAGCATCCACACGTTGCGCATCACCACGCCGGGCCACGCGGCGCTGCCGCCGGTCACGAGCCGCGCGCCCTCCGGGATGCGGGCCATGAGCAGGTGCCCCTCGGTGAGCCGATCGCCGTAGTAATCGCGCAGGAGGCTCTCGATGTTGGGCGCGCTGACCACCGGCACGCCGAACGCGCGCGCGACGCCCGCGATCGTCAGGTCGTCGTGCGTCGGGCCCACGCCGCCGCTCGTGAAGACCCAGTCGTGCGACGCCGCGAGCGCCCGCACCTCGGCGGCGATCACCTCGATCTCATCGAGCACCATGACCGCCCGCTCCAGCCTGACGCCGAGCGCGCGCAGGGTGCCCGCCAGCACGAACAGGTTCTCGTCAGCGATCTTCCCGCTGAGCAGCTCGTTGCCGATGATCAGCGCCGCTGCGGTCCTCATGTCACCCTTCTTCCGCTCAGCTCTCGAACTCGCGCGTCACCGGGCGCCCGTCGGCGTCCATCCCGAGCAGCTCCTCGACGCGCTTCTCCGCGCGATCGAGGCGCTCCTGCGCCGACCGCGAGAGGCGGATGCCCTCTTCGAAGAGCGAGAGCGCGCGCTCGAGCGGCAGATCGCCGCCCTCGAGCTCCGCGACGATCTTCGCGAGGCGGCGCGTCGACTCCTCGAACGACATCGCGCCGGCGCCCGCGTCGCCGCTCCGCGGAGCGCGGTCGGCCTCGGCCTTCGCCGACGCCCCGGCGGCGCCGGGCTCCGCGCTCGATTCGACGCGTGATTCGGCGCGTGATTCCACGCCCGCGCCGCCCTCGTCCGTCGCGTTGCTCATCGTCGTCATGAGCCAGCGTCCCCCGGGGGTGCGGCCGGCGCAAGCAGGACGGCGCTCGCGCCGGGCGGCACCGCCGGCACGAGGAGCACGCCGTCGGGATCGGCCACGACGGGGACCGCCAGCCCATCCGGCCGGACGAGCCGCGCCGGACGCGAGGAAGCGCTCCCGGACGCGCTCCGGTCGTTCGGGACGATGGCCACCCACACGACGCCCGTCGCCAGCGCGGAGCGCGGCCGATCGAGCGCCCGCGCGTCGGCGCCGGAGAGGGCGGCCCGCGCGAGCGCGCGCACCCCTTCGTCAGGATCGAGGTCCCGCGCCGCGACGAGGACGCGCCTGCGCTGCACCTCGGTGCGCCGGGACAGGCCGCGGACGATCGCGCGGCGCACCGCGGGGTCGTCCTCGAAGCGGTACGCGCGGGCGAGAAGGGAGACGCTGTCGGGCATGGGGTCGCTCCCGAGGCCGAGCGCGACGTGCGCGCGCACGACGGGATCGCCCCCCTCGAGCAGCCGCTCGATCCTGCCGCGGACCACCTCGTCGTCGCGGGCCGCGAGCGCGCGGGCGGCGAGCGGCGACAGCGGTCCGCCCGCCTCCGCGAGGGCGGCGAGCCGCGAGGTCGCGATCGCCCCGCCCCCGGGCTCCGCGAGCAGCGCGACGCCGGCGGAGATCGCCGCCGCGTCGGGCGCCGGGTCGCCGCTCTTCGCGGCGCTCGCGGCGCCGGGCGGCGACCCGGCGCCCGACGCGGCGAGCGCCGCGAAGAGCGGCGCGAGGGCGGCGAGGGCGCGCTCGCCCCGAGCGAGCGCGCCGCGCGCCGCCGCGTGGACCGCCGCGCGATCGCAGGAGGACGGGGAGCAGGCGCCGACGACATCGACCGCGTCGCGGAGGCCGAGCGCCACGGCGCCGAACACCCCGACGGCGCGATCGCTCGACCCGCTCGGCGCGGCGAGCGCGGCGAGCAGCCGCTCCTCGAGCGCCTCGGGCGCGTCGTGCAGCACGAGCCCGCGGACCACCCCGGCGCGCAGGCCGAGCCTGCGGAGGTCCGCGTCCTTCGCGGCGCGCGGGCCGTCGAAGAGCTCCGCGACCGCGGCCCGCGCCTCGGCCCCGGGCATCGTCGCCAGCGCGAACGCGGCCGCCGTCGCCAGCTCGGGGCGCTCGTTCAGGACCCGGCGCAGCTGCCGCGCCGCCTCCGCGCCGCCCGCGCGGCCGATCGCCGCGACCGCGCGGGGCCGCGCGTCGTCGGGGAGCAGCGGGAGAGCGCGCGCGAGCGCCGGCACGAGCCGCGCCGCCGGCCCGAGCTCGGCCAGCCTGAGCCCCTCCATCCGCCCGAGCTCGGATCCGAGCAGCGCGGCCACGGCGTCGGCCGCCTCCGGCGCGCCGAGGTACACGAGGATCTCCGCCGTCGGCTCGAAGAGCCCCGGCTCTGGCTTGCGGAGCCACGCGCGGGCCTTCGCCAGCGCCGCCTCGTCGCCGAGGCGCGCGAGGGCGCGCGCCGCGGCCACCTGCGCCGCCCTGTCGCCGCCCTCGAGCATCGGCCGGAGCGCCGCGATCGCCCGGAGATCGCCGAGATCGCCGAGGAAGCTCGCGAGCGCCGGCTCGAGCCGCTTGCGGCTGCCGAGCAGGAGCTGGAGCGACGCTGGCGGGTGCGCCTTGATCGCGCGCGCGGCGGCCTCGCCCGCGGCCCCGCCCTGCACGATCGCGTTCACGAGCACGCCGAGCGCGCGCCGCTCGCCCGTGCGCGCGAGCGCGAGGGCGGCGGTGCCGCGCAGCACCTCGCCGAGCGGCGAGGCGGCGCCGCGCGCGGGCGCGCTCTCCGAGAGCTCGCGCGCGAGGAGCTGGCGCACGCTGTCGCGCTGCGCGTGCGGCGCCAGCGCCCGCACCGCCGCGAGGCGCGTCCTGGGATCGCGCGCCCCCGGGGCGCCGTGCTGCTCGAGCGCGGCGAGCAGCGCGCTCACCGCCTCCTCGGTGCCGATCGCCCCGAGGCGCTCGATGCCGCGGAGCCGCGCCGCCGGGTCGCTCGACGAGAGCAGCCGCTCGGCGACGGGCACGCCGAGGCTGCCGCGCAGCGGCGTCGCGCCGGCCTCGGCCCCCGCGGACGCCTTGCCGCCTTCCTCCGCGGCCTGCGGCGCCCGGGCGGTCCGCGCGACCGGCTGAGGCGCTGCCGGGCCCGCCATCGCGGTGGCCGCGAGCGCCGCGGCGAGGCCCAGGGCGCGGGGGGTTCCAGGGAGGAATCGCATTCGCTGCGCCGCACTATCCCGCGATCGACGGCCCGCTGTCACGCCCCAGGCCGAGCCGTGTCAGCGCCGCGTGACAGCCTGGAATTTGATGGAAGCACGCGCTAGGTCGACCTACCGTGCAGCCGCGAAATGCGGCTGTGAGAGAGGTGACGCTTGATCGACCTGGTACGGACACTGGAAAAGGCCATCACGGTCTCCGCCGACAAGGCGTGGCCGGTCTTGCAGCGACTGAGCCGCCTCGGCGGCGAGCCCAGGCCGTTTCACCCGAAGTGGAGCGACAAGCCGATCCCGAGGGGCGGCGAGCGCACGAAGCCCCCGCTCGGCTGGCCTCGCGAGACGGACAGCCTGTGCCCGCGCTGCGTCAAGGAGGCGCGCGACGAGATCCTGAGTGGCAGGGCGGACTGGACCAAGCTCATCACGGACAAGCCCGGGGAGATCCGCGCCAGCATCGTCGCGCGCGAAGGGCGCGTGGTCATGGAGAAGACGTGCCCGAAGCATGGCTTCTTCTCGGACACGATCTCGATCGACCCGGCGTTCCTGGCGCGGATCGAGCGCCTCTTCGGCGGCCGCGACGTCGAGATGACGAAGGACAGGATCCACAACCACGGATCCAGCACCATCCGTTACGGTCGCGGCGCGGTGCTCACGGTCGACCTGACGAACCGCTGCAACATGATGTGCGACCCGTGCTTCATGGATGCCAATCAGGTCGGCTACGTGCATGAGCTCTCCTGGGAGGAGATCACGAGGATCCTGGACGACGCGGCGGCGGTGCGCCCGCGCCGCCAGATGTCGATCCAGTTCTCCGGCGGCGAGCCGACGCTGAGCCCGCACTTCCTCGACGCGATCCGGTACGCGCGCGAGAAGGGCTACTTCGCGGTGCAGTGCGCGACGAACGGGATCCGCTTCGCGGACGAGCCGGGCTTCGCCAGGAAGGCCAAGGAAGCGGGCCTCCGGATGGCGTACCTGCAGTTCGACGGGGTCACGAACGCCGCGAACGGCCACCGGAAGATCGGGAACCTCTACGACGTGAAGCTGCGGGCGATCGAGGAGCTCTCGGCCGCCGGGATCGACGTCATCCTGGTCGTGACGATCGTCAACGGGGTCAACAACGATCAGGTGGGGCCCATCATCGACTTTGCGGTCCAGAACGCCGACAAGATCACCGTCGTCAGCTTCCAGCCGGTCAGCTTCACCGGCCGCGACGAGGACATCTCCGACGAGCTGCGCGAGAAGCAGCGCTATACGCTGAGCCACCTCGCGCACGACATCGCCCGGCAGACCGGCGTGACCGACCCGCTGCGCGACTGGTTCCCCCTGTCGGCGCTCAGCCCCTTCGGCAACGTGACCGACCTCCTCGACGGCCCCGACAAGGACTGGGGGCAAATCAACTGCGGCTGCCACCCGAACTGCGGGATCGGGACCGCGCTGTTCGTCCACAAGAAGACGAAGCAGATGGTCCCGCTGCTCGACTTCATCGATGTCGAAGGGCTGCTCTCCGACCTGCGCGCGATCTTCGACGCGGGGCACAGCCGCGCCCTCACGAAGGCGCAGGTCGTCGCAGCGCTGCTGCGCCATTACCAGCCGGACAAGGCGCCGCCCGGCTTCCACCTCGCGACGCTCGTGAAGCAGTTCATGAGCCAGACGGGCGCCGCGCACGCCGGCGAGGGCGACGCCCGCGAGTACGAGTGGCGTGTCCTTTTCGTCGCGGGCATGTGGTTCCAGGACCTGTTCAATTACGACTTCCGCCGCACCGAGATGTGCATCATTCCGTACGGAACGCAGCTCGGCGAGATCAGCTTCTGTGCGTACAACACCGGGGCTGGATGGCGGAATATCCTCGAGAAGATGAAGGCCAACGCCACGGTGGCCGAGTGGTACAAGAAGCACGGTAGGCACCCTGTCTATGCGAAGAATCAGGATCTTCCTTTACCGGCCTACGACAACCCCCTGACGATCATCGAGCACGACCTTGCGTTGCGCGAGCGCGAGCAGGGCGACGCGCGCTCACGGCGGACGGCCAGGCGGCTGCCGATCGTGAGCTGATCGCGCTCCCACCCCGCGCGCGGCCAGGGCAGCGCAGCGCAGCGCTGCCCCGGATCGCCGAGAGACAGGTCACGTGAGCCGCTGGGCTCGGCGATCGGTCGCAGGGCACCTCACATCGACACAGAATCCGGTTCTCCTCGCTGCCGTGTGGGAGGAGGCTCGCGTGAGCGGCGCGGGAGTCGTGGAGAACGCACCACGCATGGTGTAGTCTGGTCACGTGACCTTGCACGCGGGCCGCTATGAGAGCTTGCGCGCCATCGCGTCAGGCGGCATGGCGACGGTGTATCTCGGGCGGGCCCTGGGCGCCGGCGGGTTCGAGCGCCTCGTCGCCCTGAAGATGATGCACCCGCACATCGCGGCGGAGCCCGAGTTCGTGGCGATGTTCCTCGACGAGGCGCGCCTCGCGGCGCGGGTCCGCCACCCCAATGTCGTCGCGACGTTCGATCTCGTCGAGGACCCGCTGTTCCTCGTCATGGAGTACATCGAGGGGCCGTCGCTGCACAGCTTGCTCCGCACGTGCGCGCGGGCGAAGCGGCCCGTCCCGCTCGGGATCGTGCTCCGCATCTTCCTCGACGTGCTCGCGGGTCTCCACGCCGCGCACGAGCTCACGGGGGGCGAGGGCGAGCCGCTCAACCTCGTGCACCGCGACGTCTCGCCGCAGAACGTGCTCGTCGGCGTCGACGGCATCGCGCGCATCACCGACTTCGGCGTGGCCCGCGCCGAGACGAGGCTCATGTCGACGCGGGGCAACGCGCTCAAGGGCAAGCTCGCCTACATGGCGCCCGAGCAGATCCGGGCCGCGAACGTCGACCGTCGCAGCGACGTGTACTCCGCCGGCGTGGTGCTCTGGGAGATGCTCACGGAGGAGCGCCTGTTCAAGGCCGACAACGACGGCGCGCTGCTCGCGCAGATCCTCCAGGGCGCGCCCACGGGTCCGCGCGGGGTGGTCCCGTCGGTGCCGGCCGCGCTCGACCAGATCTGCATGCGCGCGCTGCGCACCGACCCCGACGATCGCTTCCCGACCGCCGCGGCGTTCGCCGAGGCGCTGGAAGACGCAGCCACGCAGACGCCGGGCCTCGCTGTGTCGTCGCCCCGGGCGGTGGAGGCGCTCATCAAGGAGGTCGGTTTGCGCGGGCCGCCGGAGAGCCTCACCGCGCCGGTCAGCGCGCGGGGCGGCCCCGCGTCGGCGCCCCGGTCGGGGCGATCGCCGCTGAGCCAGCGCTCTCCGTTGAGCGATCCTCTGCCCCTGAGCCCGCGCTCTCCGTTGAGCGATCGTCTGCCCCTGAGCCAGCGCGCTCCCCTGACCCAGCGGAGCGTCGAGGCGGCGCAGGACAACTCGGGCGCCGAGGGCAGCGCGCCGGGGCTGGGCGCCGTCGTCTCCGAGGCCGTCTCCCGCGGCCGGCACCACATCGTGCGCCGCCGCGTGCTCGCCAGCGCCTGCGCGGTCGCGCTCGCGGTCGGGGCGGGCGCCTTTCTCGCCGCCGGCCAGCAAGAGCCAGCCGCGCCCTTCACGGCGGAGAGCGCCTCTGCCTCCCGGATCTCGTCCTTCTTCCCCGCCGCCGCGGCGGCCAGCGGGCCGGTCCAGGCGGCCGCGCCTGGGCATCCCGGCGAGCTGGCCGGGTCCGCGGTCCCCGGCGGCTCCGCTCAGGGCGCTGTTCCCGACAGCTCCGCTCAGGGCGTGATTCCCGGCGGAGCCGCCCAGAGCCCCGCCCCTGACCGGCCCACCCAGGGCTCCGCGCCCGGTGGGCCCGCGCAGGTCCCTGCCCCCACCGCCCACCGTGCGACGAGCCCCGCCCCGCGGCCGAGCTCCAGAGCGACCCCGCCCGCGGCCGTCAAGCCGAGGACGAGCCGGCCCGACACGCGCACGACCAGCGGATCCACGGCCCCGACGGCGAAGCCGGCCACCCGCTCATCGACCGTTCGGAGCGCAGCGCCGAAGACCGCGCCAAAGGCGCCAGAGCCGAAGCGGAGCGCTCCGCGGACGACCTCCCGGACGCCCTTCAAGCCATCCGGCCTGTGACGCACGCAGGGCTGTGACGCACGACGTCACCGCGGAGATAGCCCAAGACGGTACGTGCGCATGGATCCAGCGCGCCCCCCCGGGCGAGCCATGATCCTTTTCGCCGCCTCGTCCAACACTCCGACCATGGAGACACGTCCAACACCCCGACGACCGCGAGCACCCGCGACCTCGGCGCCGATAACGCGACGTCGGGTCGCGCTATCGCACATTGAACGCACGGCGTCGCCTACATGCTCACGGAAGACAGCAGAACGTCAGTGGTCGCCTCACGAGCGCGATAGGGGAGGTAGGCTATTCTTGTCGTAGGGCGGTATGTGCTCGCCCAAGTGAAAGACGCGCCGCGCGTCGGACGTTACCCCGGGGGGAACCAGCTCATGCGCTCGCTTTTTGAGCAGGTCGTCGAGTGCTGTGGCCTCGCACCCGCGTTCGCCAGAAAGATCATCCAGGAGGCCTGCGAGCGGAGCGATGTGTCACCGCCCGAAGCGATGACGCCAGCCGATCTCATCCGCACGCTCCCTCACATCCGCCAGGCCCTCGGCGTCTTCCTCGATCCTGGGGAGGTGGCGCTGAAGACGGCCGCGATGCGAGCCCTCGTCAAGGGCTCCTGGCCGTCGATGGCCGCGGTCGTCCCCCCTGGTTCGAACCAGGAGAGCCGGACCCCTCAGGACGAGCCGAAGGCCAAATCGAGCTCGTAGAGCTCGTAGTGCGAACGCCGCATTCCGAGCGCGACATACGTCGACTGCGCTCGCGCGTTCGCGGTCTCCACGTACAGGCGGATACCGCATACGTCCCCCGCGTCCGCCGCCATCTCGTGGACTCGCCGATACAGCGCCCGGAAGACCCCGCTGCGCCGCTGCGCGGGGGTCACATAGACGGACTGGATCCACCAGAAAGTGCCGTTTCTCCAGTCACTCCATTCGTAGGTGACCATCAGCTGCCCGGCCATCTCGGACGCGTGCTCGGCCACCAGATAGAACCCTTTGGCGGCATCCGCGATCAGCGCGGCGGCGCCGCGGAGGGTGGTGGCGGCCTCCAGCACCTTGCCCTCCGTCTCGAGCGCCATGGCCCGGTTGTTCGCCGCGATCAGCGCGGCGTCGGTGGGCGCCGCCCGGCGGATCACGAGCGCTGTCACGAGGCGACCTCCCGGCGGGCGTCGCAGGGACGTTCTCCGGCCGTACGGCCGGAGAGCGCGGAAGCGCGGCAACGGATCGACATGGCCGACCCCATACCGCGGGCAGCACGGCTGCTCAATGACCACGCGCACCACACGCACCACGCACACGACGCGCGGCGCCTCGATCCAGCGACGATCCAGCGACGAGCGCGCGGCCGGGCCGGTGACGACCGTCCGCGAAGGCGTCGCCGCGGCGCGTTATGTTTCGAGGAGCGATCCTCGACGAGCGCGCCCGGCGCTCGGCGCGTGGTCCATGGCTCCGCTGCGCCGGCTGCCTCTTGCGGCGGTTGGCGGAGGTTGTGCTCCTCGCCCGATCGCGCATACCCTCCGGGCGCCGAAGCCTCCCGGAGGGTGACCCTTGACACTGCTCGTCAGCGACTCGATTGCCCAGCGCGTCCAGCGGCTGGAGATCCCTTTCAACAGCTTCGGGGTCGATCCTTACGGCATCTCCCAGAAGCACCTGGGTCTCTTCTTCTCCCTCCTGGACTTCTTCTATCATCATTACTTCTCGGTGGGCGTGACGGGCCTGGAGAACGTCCCCGCGCGCGGGCGGGCGATGCTCGTCGGCAATCACTGCGGGGGAGTCGCCATCGACGGGGCGATGGTGGTCGCGTCGATGTTCTTCGCGATGGATCCTCCGCGTCTGGCCGAGGGGATGGCGGAGAAGTTCATCAATCGCCTCCCCTTCACCTCGCTCTGGTCGAGCCGCACAGGGCAGTTCACCGGCCTCCCCGAGCACGCGAGCCGCCTCCTCGAGGACGAGCGGCTGCTCATGGTGTTCCCCGAGGGGGCGCGCGGCACCGCCAAGCTCTACAGCGAGCGCAACTCGCTCGTGCACTTCGGATCGGGGTTCGTCCGGCTCGCGATGAAGACGAGGACGCCCGTCATCCCCTTCGGCTTCGTCGGCGGCGGCGAGGCGGTGCCGACCATCGCCAACTCGTACACGATCGGCCGGCTGTTCGGCGTGCCGTACATCCCGATCACCCCGTACCTCATCCCGGCGCCGCTGCCGGTCCAGCTGGAGATCACGTACGGCGAGCCGATGACGTTCGCCGGGACCGGCGCCGAAGAAGACGAGGTGATCCTTGGCCACGTCGAGCAGGTGAAGGCGAGGATCGCAGAGCTCATCGAAGCCGGGCGAAAGCGGCGCCGCGGGAAGCTTTCGGTGGACTTTCGCGGCGCCACGCCGCCCAGGCCCGCCTCATCGAAGGAGCACGCATGAGGGTCCTCATCCCAGGGATCACCGGCCAGCTGGGCCGCATGGTCGCGACGCGCCTCCTCGAGGAGGGGCACGAGGTGATCGGCATCGACCGGCGGCCGTGGCCGACCGCCCCGGCCGGCATCGAGATGCACAACGTGGATCTGCAGAAGCGCGCCGCGGAGGACGTGTTCCGCAAGACCCGGCCCCAGGCCGTCATCCACATGGCGACCGTGACGCACCTCGTGGAGCAGACGGAGGAGCGGTATCGGATCAACCTCGGCGGCACGCGCGTCGTCTTCGACAACAGCCGCGCCTGCGGGGTCGAACACGTGATCTTCGTCGGCCGACACACCTACTACGGCGCCGGCCCCGAGTCGCCGCTCTACCACACGGAGGAGGATCCTCCGATGGCGGTGTCCACCTTCCCCGAGCTCGCCGACCTCGTCGCGGCCGATCTCTACGCCTGCACGGCGCTCTGGCGCGCCCCCGAGCTCTGCACGACCGTTCTCCGCATGTGCTACACGCTCGGCCCGACAGGCCACGGCACGCTGGCGAGCTTCCTCCGCGGCCCCCGCGTCCCGTACGTGCTCGGGTTCGACCCGCTGTTCCAGTTCATGCACGAGCAGGACGTCGTGACCGCCATCTGCCTCGCCCTCGAGAAGCGCATCCGCGGCGTCTACAACGTCTCTGGTCCGCAGCCTGTGCCCCTGTCGCTCATCATCCGGGCGGCGGGCCGGGTGGCGGTGCCCCTCCCCGAGTTCGTGCTGCGCAACGCGTTCGGCCGCTTCGGCCTGCCGAAGCTCCCTCGCGCGGCGCTGACCCACATCAAGTACCCCGTCGTCGTGGACGGGGCCGCGTTCCGCGCCGCGACCGGGTTCAAGCACGCCATCGACGAAGCCCAGGCCATCCGCGAGTACCGCGACGCCCACCCGGTCCCAGCGAGCCGCCCCTGAGCCCGGGATAAGGTATCATGAGATAAGGAGGTCCCGATGTTGTCCGAGAAGGTCAAGCAGTTCGCGCCGGCCAGGCTCACCGCGGACATCGACGATCTGCCCGAGCCGGAGAGGAGAGCGCTCGGCAAGCTCATCGAGGCTTCGCGGCAGCTCGATCCCGTGTTCGATCGGCAGGCCTACGCCGGGAACCCGGAGCTCCGCGAGAAGCTCGTCGCGGACGGCACCCCGGAGGGGCGGGACAGGCTCGCCTACTTCGACATCATGCGCGGCCCTTGGGACAGGCAGGATCACCACCGCCCCTTCGCCATCGACAGGCCCCATCCTCCTGGCGCTGGCTTCTACCCGGAGGATCTCTCGGCCGACGAGCTCAACGCGTGGGTCGAGCAGCACCCGGGCGACAAGGAGGCCTTCAACAGCCTGTTCACGCTCATCCGCCGGGACCAGGGCCGGCTCGTCGCCGTGCCGTACAGCCAGGCCTACGCGGCGTGGCTCGGCCCCGCCGGCGCGCTCCTCGAGGAGGCCGCGGCGCTCACCGCGAGCGAGAGCCTAAGGCGGTTTCTGAGGTCCCGGGCCGCTGCGTTCCGCTCCGACGACTACTATGCATCCGACAAGGATTGGATGGACCTCGACAGCCGCGTCGAGGTGACCATCGGCCCTTACGAGACCTACGAGGACGAGCTCCTCGGCCTCAAGGCCTCGTTCGAGTCGTTCGTCACGGTGAGCGACCCCGACGCTTCCCGGAAGCTCTCGAAGTACAAGGAGCTCCTCCCGGAGATGGAGCGCAACCTGCCTGTCCCCGAGGACGTGAAGACGGCGCGCGGCGGGGAGAGCCCCATCCAGGTCGTCGACCTCGTGTTCAGCGCCGGCGACGCCCGCAAATCGGTCCAGACGATCGCGTTCAACCTGCCGAACGACGAGCGCGTCCGCGCCGAGAAGGGGGCCAAGAAGGTCCTGCTCCGCAACGTCATCGAGACGAAGTTCGAGCTGATCATGCGCCCTATCGCCGAGCGCATCCTCGACCCGGCGCAGCTCGATCACCTGTCCTCCGACGCGTTCTTCAACGAGACGCTCTTCCACGAGCTCTCGCACAGCCTCGGCCCTGCGTTCACGACCGTGAGCGGGGAGCGGGTCGAGGTGCGGATCGCGCTCGGCCCGACGTACTCCGCCCTGGAGGAGGCCAAGGCCGATGTGATGGGCGCTTACAACGTCCTCTTCATGATCCAGCGAGGCCACTTCGCGGCCGATTTCAGGGGAAAGCTCCTCATCTCCTATTTCGCAGGGCTCTTCAGGAGCACCCGATTCGGCGTGGCCGAGGCGCACGGCAAGGGGGCCGCGCTCCAGATCAACCGGTTCCTCGAGGAGCGCGCCGCCCGCTTCGACCCGGCGACACGGCGCTTCACCGTCGACGCCGAGGAGCTCGAGGCCGCCATCACCCGCCTCGTCCGCGATCTCTGCATGGTGCAGCACCGCGGCGACAGGCAGGCCGCCGGCGAGTTCCTCGCCAGATACGGAGAGGTCTCGGAGCCGATGCAGCACGCGCTCGGCGGCCTCGAGGGGATCCCGATCGACATCCGGCCGATCTACCCGCTCGCCGGCGAGTGAGCCGCCGGCGAGCGGCGCTCACGGCCCGATCTGCACGAGGAACGCGTCGCCGGCGCCCTGGCTCACGGCCGTGGCTGCGCCGCGATCGAGGACGCCGTCGAAGCGGCCGGTCACCCAGCCATCGCCGAGCAGATCGACGGCGACGGCGGCGCCGCGCTGCTCGCCCGAGTCGCCGAACGAGCGCAACCAGATCGGGTTGCTGGCAGGGTCGAGCTTCGCCACGAACACGTCTGCGGCGCCCGTGGCCGAGTGCGCCTCCGTTCCGACGTCCAGGTTCCCCAGGAAGGAGCCGGTGAGGAGGATGTTGCCCGCGAGATCGACCGCTACGGAGGCGCCCTCCTGGTCGGCGTCGTCGCCGAAGTCCTCGCACCACTGCAGGACGCCGTTGTCGTCCAGACGGATGAGGAAGACGTCCTTGTCTCCATTGCTCGTGAGCAGCGACTCGCCGAGGGAGATCGCTCTCCGGAACGAGCCGGTCACGAGGATGTTGCCCGCTCCATCGACGGCCACGCCGAGCGCCTCGGCCGCGTTGGTCGCGTCGGCCGCCTTGCTCCAGACGTGATCGCCCGAGGGGTCGAGCTTCGCGACGAACAGGTTGGTCTTGGCGTCGGTGGTGAGCGGCCTCTCGCCCCCGAAATCGACCTCCCCGCTGAACCAGCCGACGACGACGATGTCGCCGTCGCCGTCGACGGCGACGCCGGTACCGGCCTGATCTCCCTGGCCGCCGAACCGCTTGGCCCAGTCGACGTGGCCGGCGGCGTCGAGCTTGACCAGGAACGCATCGCTCCTGCCGTGGCTCTCCAGCGTGAACCGCTCGCCCCGGCGGCCCTCGCCGAAGTCGAGCGTGCCCGAGAACTCGCCGGTGATGAAGGCGTTCCCCGCCTGGTCCACGGCGATCGCCGCCGCGTGTTGCGTGGCGTCGTCGCCGAACCGCCGGCTGAACTGGTGCGCCCCGGTCGCGTCGAACCGCGCCACGACGACGTCGGCGCGGCGGCCGGCGCCCTCGAGCACGCCGCCGCCGAAATCGACGTCGCCGGCCGCGCTGCCCGCGAGCACCACGTCGCCCCCCGGCGCGAGCGCGACCGCCCGGGCGACGCTGTCCGCGAAGCGGCGGCCGAACCGGAACCGCCCCTCGCGCGTGGAGGCGTCGCGGGAGAACGAGACGAGGAAAGCGTCCGGCTCGCCGAGCGCGCCCAGCTCGTCCGACGGGCCCGCGCCGAGATCGGTGCTGCCCGACGCCGAGCCGACCACCACGACGGCGTCGGCGGAGGCGGCGATGCCCAGGCCCTGCTGAGCGCCGGCCCCGCCGAGCGCGACGCTGTGCACGGGGTCGCCCGTGCACGCTCGCCCGTCGCAGTTCTCGTCCTCGGGCGTGGCGCAGCTCTCGAACGCGGGCAGCACCTGGCCGACGCAGGCGCCGACGTCCGTCCCGTCGTCATTGCACGCGGCGACGCCGGCGACGCAGAGGCCGACGCCCTGCGTGCCCTGCGGCCCCGCGTAGCAGGCCGCCTCGGTGAGGGGAACGCAGATCTCCTGAACCTCGCCGCCACCGCCCGCCCCGCCGCCGCCGCCTCCCCCCGCGCCCACCGGCACGGGATCCGCCGCGACGTCGGGGAACGGCGCGATGAAGGCGCACGCGCCGAGGCCGGCGCAGGCGAGGGCGAGCGCGGCGACGACGCCCGCTCCGGGGCGAGGTGCGCCGCTCACAGCACTCCCCGCACGGCGACCCCGGCGCCGTGCGCGCCGACCCATGGCGAGAGCGCCGTCGGGCGGGGGGCGCGCGGCGCCGCGGGCGCAAGCCGCCGCCCGGCGGCGTCCGGAGGAGCCACGGGCGAGGAGGACGAGGGCCAGAAGAGGTAGGCGGCGAAGCCGCCCGCGATGACGGCGGCCCCGGTGAGCACCGTGCTCGTGACGGCGAGCGCTTGCCCGCGATCGTGCAGCGCCTGCCGCTCGCCCAGCGAGCCCGGGGCAGGGTTCTCGTTCTTCTTCAGGAAGCTGTGCCGCACGTCGTACGCCATGGCGCCCGTGACCACGGCGCCGGCGGCGAGCGCGGCCGCCGTCCCCACGACGACCACCGGCGAGATGCGCGGGCCGGGCGCGGGCGCGCTGGGCAGCGCCTGGCGCGCGGGCGCGCTCGACCGCAGGACCGCGAGCGAGCGCTTGCGGCCGAGCTCGGCCCGCAGCTCGACGACCGCGCCCGTCTCGGCCTGCACCGTCGCCTCGAACCGCGCCGCATAGTTCTCGGCCGCCACCACGACCCGCCGCGCCCCGGGGCTCACGAGGATGGCCGCGCCGACGAGCGCTGCGTGGATGGGCTCACCATCGATCTCGACGCGCACGCCGGTCGCGTCCTCGGGCAGCTGCAGGACGATCTGCGACGTCTTCACGCGAAGCTTCTCTAGTCGTGCCCGCGACTCCCTGGCGAGCGCGATCTCGTTCCGCGCGGTCGCGCCGGACGCAGCAAGCTCAAATGCGTTGAGCGCCTCGACGACGTGGCCGAGCGCCTCGTGACAGACGCCGAGGTGATACCAGAGAGGTGGGGACACGACGATCTTGCTGATGCGTTCGTACGTCTCCAGCGCCTCTGCCCACCGGCCGCCGTCCTCCGCGGCGAGGCCGAGCGCGAAGAGGTGCCGCGCGGACGCGAGCTCCGCGGCGCTCGGCTTGTGGGCCGCAGCGAGAGCCGCAGTGTCGCTCGCGACCGCGGCCGGCGGCGCGCGGCTGGCGTCCTCCGGGGAAGGCTCGGCGAACGCAGCCGGACCGACGCCGACCAGGGCGAAGAATACCACTCCGCCGATGGGGATCCGATGCTTCACCCACGCCTCCTTCCATCACCAAGCGATAGAGGCAGTCTAACCGTACTCACGCCGACCGATCCTCGACAACTGGAAAATTGTTTGAGATTAGCGTCCGATCCTGGAACGCTCTTGCACGACCCGCCTGGAACGCTCTCCCACTGTCGGTGAGAGCTTCAGCATGGTCGGACTCACGACGACACAGGAGTCGCAGGTACGAGCTGTGATAGCGCCCGTCGATCTTGTGCCAGGCCAGCTTCTCGGCCGCTATGAGCTGCTGATCGCCATCGCGCAGGGCGGAATGGGGACGGTGTGGGCGGCCCGAGAGCGCGGCGGGGCGGCGGGCGACAAGATCGTGGCAGTCAAGACGATGCTGCCGGCGCTCTCCAGCGATCCGCGCTGCAAGCGCATGTTCCTCACGGAGTCGCGCATCGCCTCCCGGATCAAGCACCCCAATGTGTGCGCGATCCTGGATCAAGGTGAGCAGAGCGGGGTGCTCTACTTCGTGATGGAGTGGATCGACGGCGACGCGCTCGTGGCGCTGCTCGGCGGCAGCACCCGCAAGCAGGGCAGCCCGCTCCCCCTGCCCGTCGCGGTGAGGATCGCGATCGAGGCGGCGCGTGGGCTGCATGCGGCCCACGAGCTACGGGACGACGGCGGCGCGCTGGTCGGGCTCGTTCACCGGGACGTCTCGCCGCACAACATCCTGATCACGCGGGACGGCTCGGTCAAAATCGCGGATTTCGGCGTGGCCAAGGCCATGGCGCAGGTGGACAACCCGACGACCAACACCGGGCACATGAAGGGCAAGATCCTCTTCATGGCGCCCGAGCAGGTCTATAGCGAGCAGCTGGACCGACGGTCCGACGTCTTCGCGCTCGGGATCGTGCTCTATCAGCTGACGACGGGCACGCACCCGTTCGCCGCCAGCCACGACCTCGCGACGATGGCGCGCATCGCGCGGCCCGAGCCGGTCGATCCGCCGGGCCCCCTCGTCCCCGGGTACCCCCCCGCGCTCGAGGCGGCGGTGATGCGCGCGCTCGCCAAGGATCCGGCCGAGCGCTTCGCGACGATGGCCGAGCTCGCGGACGCGCTCGAGGCAGTGGACGCCGCCCTCGGCAGCCGCCCTGGCGAGGTCACGGGGTACATCCGCAACGCGCTCGCCGCGCGCACCTCGCGTCGCACGGCGCTGATCAAGGACGCCCTGCGCGCCGCGGAGGGCCGGGCGCGGGGGCGCACCCCCTCGCGCCTGGACCCGCGCCGCCGCGCCCGGACGATCGCCACCGCGGCGGCGCTCGTCGCCTCGGGCGCGCTGCTCGGGGCGGCGACGCTCCTGTGGATCGGCCTCGGGGAGGGCCCCGGCGCGCCGCCCGTCGCGGTGCCCGCGGCGCCGGCCGTCACGGTGGAGCCGCGCCCGGGGGTCGCCACCGCCGAGCCGCGCGCCCCGGAGCCCGCGCGCGTGTCAGAACCGGCCCCGTCCACCGCGCCCGCGGCGCCGCCGTCCTCCACCCCCGCCGCGAGCGCGAGCCCGCCTCGCTCCCGATCGCCTGCCGAGACCGGGCGCGCCAAATTCCGCGAGCCCGGCTTCTAGCGCGCGCCGCAGGGCGCGCGCCGCGGCCCCGCCTCGCGCCGAGGAATATTCGATCGGCGCCGGTTGTCCTCGGGCGGCCGGGCTTGCTATGAGCTCCCACCCGTTATGCACGACGTACGCGCCCTGAACGAGCTGGTCGCCAAAGAGAGCGCCTTCATCGACACCCTGCTGAACGAGGTCGGCAAGGTCATCGTCGGCCAGACGTACATGATCGAGCGCATCCTCATCGGGCTGCTCACCGGGGGACACGTCCTCCTCGAGGGCGTCCCGGGCCTCGCCAAGACGCTCACGGTGCGGACGCTCTGCGACGCCATCCACGCGAAGTTCTCGCGGATCCAGTTCACGCCGGATCTGCTGCCCGCCGACCTCATCGGCACCGTCATCTACAACCACCAGAAGGGCGACTTCACCTCGAAGCTGGGCCCGATCTTCGCGAACCTCGTGCTCGCCGACGAGATCAACCGCGCCCCGGCGAAGGTGCAGAGCGCGCTCCTCGAGGCGATGCAGGAGCGGCAGGTCACGATCGGCGACACGACCTACCCGCTGCCGAGTCCGTTCGTGGTCATGGCGACCCAGAACCCGATCGAGCAGGAGGGGACCTACCGCCTCCCGGAGGCGCAGGTCGACAGGTTCATGCTCATGGTCAAGGTCGGGTACCCCGCGCGGGCCGAGGAGCGGCAGATCATCGACCGCACGACGGCCGTGATCGAGGGCAAGGCCGCGAAGGTGACGACCCCCGAGGAGCTCGTGTCCGCGCGCAAGGTCGTGCGCGACGTGTACATGGACGATCGCGTGAAGGACTACATCGTGGACGTGGTCTTCGCGACGCGCGAGCCCGGGCAGAAGGGGATGCGGGAGCTGAGCAGCCTCATCGAGTACGGGGCGAGCCCGCGCGCCTCGATCGCGCTGGCGCTGGCGGCGCGCGCGCACGCCTTCCTGCGCCACCGGGGCTACGTCACGCCGGAGGACGTGAAGGCGATCGGCCCCGACGTGCTCCGGCACCGGGTCGTCCTGACCTACGAGGCGGAGGCCGAGGAGGTCACGTCCGAGCAGATCGTCCGGCGCGTGTTCGAGGTGGTCGAGGTGCCGTGATCAAGGCCTCCGGCTCGAAGAACCCGCTGCCGCCGGAGCTCCTGAAGCAGCTCCGGCGCATCGAGATCCGGACGCGACGGCTCGCCAACGAGCAGCTCTCCGGGACGTACTCGTCCGTCTTCAAGGGGCAAGGGCTCTCGTTCCGCGAGGTGCGCGCCTACCTGCCCGGCGACGACGTGCGCTGGATCGACTGGAACGTCTCGGCCCGCATGAGCGAGCCGTTCGTGAAGGTGTTCGTCGAGGAGCGGGAGATGACCGTCATGCTGGTCGTCGACGCCTCGCAGAGCGAGCAGTTCGGCACGCGGCGCGCGTCGAAGGCGCGCGTCGCCGCCGAGATCGCCGCGCTCTGCTCCTTCAGCGCCATCAAGAACAACGATCGCGTGGGCCTCGTGCTCGCGACCGAGGCCATCGAGAAGCTCGTCCCGCCGAAGAAGGGGGACAAGCACGTGATGCGCGTCATCCGGGAGATCCTCGGGCACGAGCCGAAGTACACGGGGACGAACCTGAAGCTCGCGCTCGAGACGCTCGTGAAGGTCGCCAAGCGGAGGAGCGTGGCCTTCGTGATCAGCGACTTCTTCGCCTCCGGCTTCGAGCGCTCGCTCTCGCTCGCGAGCGCCAAGCACGACGTGATCCCGGTGATGCTGGTCGACCCGCGCGACGAGGAGCTGCCCGACGTCGGGCTCGCGACGTTCGAGGACCTGGAGACCGGGGAAGAGGTCGTGGTGGACACCGGCGACCGGGCGGTGCGCGACCACTACCGCACCGCGATGCGCAAGCTCCGGAGCGACCGCGACAAGCTGTTCAAGAAGCTCGCGCTCGACGCCGTGGTGGTGAAGACCGGCGAGAGCTTCGTGAGCCCGCTGCGCGACCTGTTCGCCAAGCGGGCGCGGAGGCTCAGGCGATGAGGACGCGTCGCTCCGCGGTCCACGCCGCGCGCGGCGCGAGCCCGCTCGCGTGGGCCGCGCTGGCGGCGGCGCTCGCGTGCGCGTCGCCGGCACGATCGCAGCCGGACGCCGGCGGCGCCGGAGGGCCCGCCGCTGACGACACCCCGCCGCCGCCACCGCCGCCTCCGGCCCCGGCAGCCACGGAGCGCGGCGAGAGCGTGTGGGCCTCGTGCGCGGAGCACGTGCCGCCCGGCGCGACGCGCCCCCGGATCGAGGAGACGTTCCCGAAGAACGGGTTCAGCGGGTACGCGGCCCACCTCGAGATCACGGTCACGCACGGCAAGGGCGAGACGGTGCTGCCGGAGGGCTTCAAGGTCCAGGGCGACAGCGACGCCGCGCGCGCGATCCAGAAGGCGGGGTTCGTCCTGCCGGAGGCCGACGCGGGCGCGGGGCCGACCAGCACGACGACGGCGACCGACGACGGCGCCACGACCAAGCTCGTCATCCCGTTCGTCCCGCTGCCCAAGGAGCCCGGGAGGAGCGCCCTCCTGCTGCCGCCGGTGCCGATCGCCGTGTCCCGCGCGAGCGGGGAGCTCGTCACCGTCTGCACCCGGCCGCACGAGATCGTGATCGAGGACCCGATCGCCAACGAGCGGGATCCCAAGGTCAAGCCGAACCCGCCGCCGCGGCCGCAGCGGGAGGAGTGGGTGCTCGCGAAGCAGCTCACGGCCGGCATCCTCATCGGCGCGGCGCTCGGGCTGCTCGTCGCCTGGCTGGTCCGGCGCTGGCTGCGCCGGCCCCGCGTGGTGGCCGCGCCGCCGCCCAAGCTGCCGTGGATCGCCGCGCTCGAGGAGCTCGAGGCGCTCCGGCGCTCCGACCTGCTCGGCGAGGGGCGGACCGGTGAGTACTTCGACCGCGTGAGCGACTGCGTGCGCAAGTACCTCGGCGCGCGGTACGGCTTCGACGGCCTCGAGACGACGAGCGACGAGATGCGGGACCTGCTCGCGCGGGTGCGCCCGCCCGTGCCGGTGCTGCCGCAGATCGCGCGGTTCCTCGCCGACTGCGACCTCGTGAAGTTCGCGCGCCTCCAGCCGAGCGAGGCCGACTGCCTCACGGCGCTCGACGACGGCGAGAGCATCGTGCACCGCACGACCCCGCCGGCGGTGCGTCCCGGCGACGGCGCCGGCCCCCGGAGCTCGCCCGCCGGCGGGCAGCAGCCGCCCGCTCGCCCGTCCCGGGCGCCAGAGGAGGCGCCTTGAGCCGCACGAAGCGCGCATCGCTTGCCCTCATCGCGACGCTCGTCGTCGCCGCGCTCGCCTGCGTGTACCCCTACCTCGCGCGCCGCGACGCCTGGTCCTCCGCGAGCTGGCAGAACCCGTGGTTCTTGCTCGCGCTCATCGCGGTGCCCGTCGTCTGGTACTGGGGCATCTTCGCGGAGGACGCGCGCAGGCCGCGGCTCCGGCTCGGCACGGTCGCGCCGCTCGCGCGCGGGCCGCGCGGCCTGCGCAGCCACCTGCGCGACCTGCCGGGCGTGCTGCGCGCCGTGGCGCTCGCGCTGCTCGTCCTCGCGATGGGGCGGCCGGTCAGCGTGCTCCGCGAGCAGCGCTCGGACGACAAGGGCATCGACATCGTCGTGGCGCTCGACCTGTCGGGCTCGATGCGCGCGATCCTGGATGCGCGGGCGAGCGATCTACCCGGCCAGCCGAAGCTGCCGCGCGGCAAGCGGCTGACCCGGCTCGACACGGCCAAGCTCGTCCTCCAGGACTTCATCAGCCGCAGGAGGACCGATCGCCTCGGCGTCGTCGTCTTCGGCAAGGCCGCCTACGTGCTGTCGCCGCCGACGCTCGACTACCACCTGCTGACGCAGATGGTCTCGCAGATGACGCTCAACGTGATCGACGGCAGCGCGACGGCGATCGGCGACGCGCTCGGCACCGCGGTCGCCCGCCTGCGCAGGAGCGACGCGCAGTCGAAGGTCGTCATCCTCCTGACCGACGGCGACTCCAACGCCGGGGCCATCTCCCCCGAGTACGCGACCCACCTCGCGACCTCGCTCGGCGCGAAGGTCTACACGATCCAGATCGGCACCGACGACGAGGTCGAGGTCGAGGACGGCATCGATCTCTTCGGGCAGCCGCGCTACGTGCGCCACCGCTTCCCGGTGAACCCCGCGCTGCTCCAGGAGATCGCGCAGAAGACCGGCGGCGCGTCGTACGTGGCGACCGACGCGAAGGCGCTCGCGGACAGCATGCACGACGTGCTCGACCGGCTGGAGAAGACCCGCTTCGAGGCGTCGAGCGCCGCGTACGAGGATCTCTTCCCGTTCCTGCTCCTGCCCGGGGTGTTCCTGATCGGGCTCGACGCGCTCCTGCGCGCCTGGCTGCTCCGGAGGTTCCCGTGAACTTTGCGGCCCCCTGGTTCCTGCTCGGGACGGCGTTCGCCGCGCTGATCGGCCTCCTGCTCATCCTGGGCGGCTTCGGCGTGGCGCGCGCCATCAAGCGCTTCGGCGACGAGGATCGCGTGAAGGCGCTCACCACCGCCGATCCGGCGAAGCGCCGCGCCTGGAAGGGCGTGCTGCTCGTGCTCGCGACGGCGCTCGCGTTCGTGGCCGCGGCGCGCCCCCAGTACGGCAAAGGCACGCGGCTCGTGCCGGCGACCAACGTCGACGTGGTGATCGTGCTCGACTACTCGAAGAGCATGTACGCGCGCGACGTCGAGCCGTCCCGCATCTTCCGGGCGAAGGTCGAGGTCGCCCGCCTCATCAAGGATCTCGAGGGCGCGCGCTTCGGCGCGGTCGCGTTCGCCGGCGAGCCGATGGGCTTCCCGCTGACCGCCGACGGCGCGGCGATCGCGCAGTTCTTCCGCCAGCTCGACCCGAACGACATGCCGATCGGCGGCACGGCGATCGCGCGCGCGCTCGACCAGGCGAACGAGCTCCTGAAGCGCGACCCGAAGTCCGCCGAGCACAAGCGGATCATCCTGCTCGTCACGGACGGCGAGGACCTCGAGGGCTACCCGCTGAGCGTCGCCCAGGCGATCGGCGCCCAGGGCACGACGATCCACGTCGTTCAGATCGGCGGGCGCACGCCGGAGCCGATCCCGGAGATCGGCCAGGACGGCCGCATCGTCGGGTGGCGGACGGATCGCCAGGGCAAGCCGCTCACGACCGAGCTGTCGCTGTCGGGCGAGCAGCAGCTCGCGTCGATCGCGCAGGCGACGCCGGGCGGGCAGATCATCCGCGCGGAGAAGGGGACCACGGGCATCGAGACGATCGCCGCGGAGCTCAGGCGGCAGATGAAGAGCGAGCTCTCGGAGCGGGTCGAGACGGTCTACGCGGACGTCTACTTCTACCCGCTCGGCCTCGCGATCCTGCTCCTCATCGCCGAGGTGTTCCTCAAGGATGCTCCGCGCCGTCGCTTCGTGGCGACGCGCCCCGAGGCCGCGCCGAAGCGCGCCGCGTTGCTGAAGGGGCGCCCGCTCGGCGCGGACCTCGCGGCGGGAGCGGGGCAGGCTTCCGGGGGCAACGCGGGAGGGCCGCATGCCGCGTCGTGATCGCAAGCGCGTGGATCTCGCCGGGTTCTTCGCGCGCCGCGGGCGCTGGATCGCGATCGGGCTCGCCGCCGCGTGCCTCACCGGGGCCGCGTTCTCGGCGGCGACCGGGTGCAGCGGGTGGGATCCGACGTCCCCGTTCGAGCGGAACGCGCCGGCGGTCGACCAGGCGATCCGCGATCTCGACGCGGGCAACCTCGAGTCTGCCGAGCAGGCCCTCGAGAGCTACCTGGGGACGGGGCCGTGCAGCGACGCAGGCATCGGGCTGCCGGACTCCGTGCGCCAGAAGCCGAACGGCTCGTTCGATCTCGGGCTGACGCTGTTCCATCTGGCCGAGCGCTACGGTCATCGGTTCGGCGACGAGGAGCTCGCGGACGGCGGGCCGGAGCAGGAGCAGCGCGACGCGCTGCGCGGGATCGAGATCGACTGCGCGCTGGTCCTCCTGAAGTCGATCGGGGCCGATCCGAGCGTGCCGGCCGACCTGCGCGCGCGGGCCCGCTATCTCTCGGGCAACCTCGAGTTCTTGCGGCGCAAGTACGAGGACGCCGTGACGTATTACGACCAGGCGCTGGCCATCATCCCCGGGGTCCTCGAGGAGGCCGGCGGCGACGGCGTCGGCCGGGACGCGGCCTGGAACCGGGCGATCGCCCTGCGGCGTATCGAGGACCAGAAGGACGCCGCGCCGCCGGACGCCGAGCCCGATGCGCCGCCGGACGCCGAGCCCGACGCGCCGCCGGACGCCGAGCCCGACGCCGAGCCCGACGCGGGCGACGACGGCGGCGACCAGGACGCGGGCAACGACGGCGGTGACCAGGACGCGGGCAACGACGGCGGCGACCAGGATCAGAGCCCTGACGCTGACCCGCAGGACCAGACGCCCGACGCCGGCTCACCCGAGCAACCCGAGCCACCCCGCGAGCAGCCCCAGGAGCCGCCGCAGACCGGTCGGCAGGACGATCGCATCCTCGACCAGCTCGAGGAGGCGCCGACGTACCAGGAGCAGGAAGCGAAGAACAAGGCCGGTATGCGGCGCGGCCGCGGCATGGAGGACAAGTGACGCGCCCGCTCGCGCTCGCCCCCCCGCGCCTTGCGCCGCTCGCGACCGCGCTGCTCGTGGCGTTGCTCGCGTTGATCACCCCGCTCCGCGCGCGCGCCCAGCAGCAGCCGGAGCTCTCGGCGCGCGCGAGCTCCACCGACGTCGAGGTCGGCGAGCCGTTCACGGTCGAGGTGAAGGCGCTGGTCGAGCGCGGCGCCGGCATGCCCTCCGATCCGGAGCTGCGTGTCCCGCCCGACCTCTCCATCGTCTCCGGCCCGAGCATCGGGACGCAGATGAAGACCCAGCTCGGGGGCGGCGTCATGATCACGCAGCTGGGCATCAGCGCGACGTGGCAGCTCGTCGCGAACAAGCCCGGCCGCTACACCATCCCGGGGCCGACGATCTCGTGGAACGGCAGGCGCCTGCCGGCGGCTCCGATCATGATCAAGGTCGCGCCGGCGAGCGGGCGGCCTCGCCGGCCGAGCAACCCGTTCCTGTTGCCCGGCGGCCCGCTGCATGGCTTTCCGTGGCCGTTCGGCGGCTCGGGCGGCCTCTTCGACGACGAGGCGACCCAGGACGAGCCCGAGCCCGAGGCGACAGAGCTGGCGATACCGCGCGAGCCGGACCCGGTGGTGTTCCTTCGCGCCATCCCCGACAAGACGGCCGCGGTGGTCGGCGAGCAGGTCACGGTCTCGTTCTACCTGTACTTCCGCGAGAACGCCGAGATGACCGAGCCCCGCGCAGCGCCCGCCGCGGACTTCCTTCGCCACCCGCTCCTCGAGGACCCCCGCAACGAGCGCCCCGTGTACACGCGGGTCGGCGGGCACCGCTACGCGGCCCGCCTCGTCGACAAGCTGGCGCTGTTCCCGCTGAAGACGGGCGAGCTGCACACGGGCAGCATGCAGACGCGCATCACCGGGCGCCGGATCGGCGCGCGCGTGCTGCGTGAATCGAACGACGTCGTCGTGAAGGTCACGGAGCCGCCCCTCGCCGGCCGCCCGTCCGGCTATGTCGTCGGCGACGTCGGTCAGTTCACGCTCAAGGCGACGGTGCAGCCGCGCCAGATCGAGCACGGCGGCTCGGTGGCCGTGACCGTGCAGATCGCGGGCACCGGCAACTTCCCCCAGTCGCTCCGGGTGCCGGAGCGGACCGGGCTCGAGTGGCTCGACCCGGAGAAGCGCGACGCAATCGAGCCGCGCGGCGGCGCGATCGGCGGCACCCGATCGTTCGGCTACGTCGTCCGGATCCAGGAGAGCGGCGCGGTCGATCTCGGGAAGGTCGAGCTCCCCTACTGGGATCCAGCGCAGAAGCGCTACGTGGTCGAGCGCGCCGAGCTCGGCGTCGTCCAGGTCAGCCCGGTGGCCCCTCCGGCGTCGTCCGGGCCGCCGTCCAGGGCGCCTCGCGCCGAGGGCGACAGCGCTGGCCGGGGCGAGCCGTTCGCCGGCATGCCGGGGCTCCGCACGTCGCTCGGCCCGCACGCCCCGCCCGCGACGCTGCCCCTCGACGGCGCGCCGTTCTGGCTGCTCCTGGCCGCGCCGCCGCTCGCCGTCACGCTGTTCGGCGCGGGCGATCGGCTCCTGCGCCGGGCGCGCGATCGCCGCGCGGCGGGCGCGACCTCGCCCGCCCGGCTCGCGGCGCTCGCCCAGCGCGAAGCGGAGGAGGCGGCCGCGCAGGGGGATCTCGGGGCGACGGCCGCGGCGATCGAGCGCGCGGTGCACCGGGCGATCGAGTCCGCGACGGGCCTCCGCTCGCGGGGCGTCTTGCTCGCGGAGCTCCCGGGCGAGCTCGGCCGGCGCGGCGTCCCCGGGCCGCTCTCGTCGCGCGCTTGCGAGGCGCTGGCCGCGTGCGAGGCGATCCGGTTCGAGCCGACCGCGCAGGAGGGCGGCGGCGCCGCCGCCGCGGCGCTCGTCGAGCAGAGCCGCGCCGTCGTGACCGAGCTCGCGCGATGGAAGCCCGCGTGAACGGCCGCCGCAGGCGCCTCCTCGCCGGCGCGCTCCTCCTCGCCGGAAGCCTCGCGTCGGCGCTGCCGTCGAGCGAGGCGCGCGCGCAGCCGGCGGAGCCCCCGGAGGTGCTGTTCCAGGAGGGCACGGCCGCGCTCGGCCGCGGCGAGTACGGCGCGGCGATCGACACGTTCGAGCTGCTCGCCGACCGCGGCTTCGTGCACCCGGACGCCAGCTACAACCGCGGGCTCGCCTACGTCACGCGCGTCCGCGAGGGCGCGGATCGCCCGGGAGACCTCGGCCGGGCGGCGGCCGCGTTCGAGGAGGCGCTGCGGCTCCGCCCGGGCGACGCCGACGCCGATCGCGCGCTGGATCTCGTGCGCGCCGAGCTCACCCGCCGGCGCTCGCGCCGCGCCACGGATGCGGTCGACGTGCGCCCGACGCTCGGCCGGGTCATCGTCGGCCTCGCCTCGGAGCGCACCTGGGCGGCGGCCGCGCTCCTCGCGTCGCTGCTCCTCGCCCTGGGCGTGGTCCTGCGGCGCCGCCCTGCCGGTCCTGCGCACGTCGCGGGCAGCGTCCTTGCGCCGACGGCGCTCGTCGCGCTGCTCGCGCTGGTGCCGCTCACCTATGCGGCGCGGCACCTCCGCCTCACGACCCGGGCTGGCGTCGTGGTGGTCCCCGAGGTCCGGCTCCTCGACGAGGACGGGCGCGCGCTGCCCCGCGCGGAGCAGAGCGCGATCCCCGAGGGTGCGTCGGTCGAGGTCGGCAGGAGATCGGGCGGGCTCGCGGAGGTCCGCTGGGGCGCCACCGAGGGCTGGGTTCCGGCGTCGAGCATCCGGTTGCTCGCTCCATGAGCCGCGCCATCGTGTGCTAGGTTGTCCGCGTGTGGGTACGCCGCGCAGCCATTCGCCCCGTCCCCTCGTACGCTCAGGTGCCGGCGCGCGTCCTGTCCGAGATCGAGGATCAGCTCGCCGAGGATGACGACGACTCGCGCAAGCAGCTCGACGACGCGTTCACGCGCTTCGAGCAGACGCAGCCTGCGCTCGCGGACCGGATCTCCTCGGTGCTGTCCGGCCCGCTCGACGAGACGGCGCTCGCCCTCGGCTATTTCCTGACGCTGGCGATCTGGCTCGCCTTCGACGAGCTGTTCGGTCAGGACCTCGACGAGGTCACCGAGACGGCGCTCACGGGCGTCGAGGAGTCGCTGAACCTGGACGAGCAGATCCGCCTCCACGATCCTGCCGAGGCGGTCGACTCGGACGACGTCATCGCGATGGAGCAGCCCGACGTCCTCGCCTTCGTGCAGGAGCACCTCGACGCGGCGCTCGAGGCGAACGCGCACGAGGTCGACGTCGACGACGTCCACGCGATCTACCGGGTGGTGCTGATCGAGATCCTGGCGCTGAGCTACGCCGTCCGCCCGCCCTCGAACTGGGTAGCGCTGACGACCGAGTTCACCGCGTAACGCGTCTCCCCCGTCTCGCAACCACCGCTCTTAACGTGCCGAGAAGGTGGCCAGGAAAGCTGGCATCTCGGCGCTGCGGCCATCCTCGAGGAGGACGGTTCGGCGCGGGGCATTGATCGCGTCGAGCACGGCGACGAGCTCACGGAACGGCGTCTTGTTGTCGCTGTGGAGCACGGCCTGGTCGGCGCGGCGGTCGCTCGGGGCGCGGTGCTCGCCGCTCCGCTCCCACTCGCGCCGGATGGCCTCGCCGAGCTCTCTGTAACGGATCGCGGTGGCTCCCGCCCCGCCGATCTCGACAGGACGTTTGGGGACGCTCACCTCGCTCAGGACGGTCGCGCCCTGCTTCCACACGAGGTTGAACCGGTCCTCGCCGACATGGACGTGCATCGTCCTGAGAGGCTCCTTCTGGCACTCCTCCCCGCACCCCGCGGCGGCAGGCACCTCCGCGCTGGTCTTGAGCCGCGAGTTCGTGACCCACACCGCCGTGATCAGCAGGAAGGCGATGGTCACCATCAGCAGATCGATGAACGGAATCATGTTGATCTCGCTGTTTCGCGCCCGCCTCTCGCCACCTCCCACGTCGACGCCTGCCATGGCTGCCTCCTTGTGTGCTCGTGTTGTCGCCGCGCACTCGCCAGCTCCGCGGCCGCGCTGCGATAGGAGGACAGAGCGCGGCGCGCGCCGGATGTTCCTGGAAAGCACCAACGTCCGCTCCCCTCGCCACGGGTGAACCACTCGCGCGCGTGGGCCGCGCCGGCGATCCCGATGGGGGAAGACCGCGACGAGCGATCCCTCGGGCGGCCCACGCTCCGCATCGTCCACTATTTCGGAGGCGCTTCGATCCGCCCAGCTCAGAAAGACGCAACGCGTCGTTGTCAAGCAGCCTCATCATCGGACGCCCTGAACATGGAAAGGGCAGACGAGAAGCTCGATTTCTTCGGCATAGGCGAAGATGCGGCAGCCTTGCGCCACGGACGACGGGGCGTCGTGCCGCCCTCGGGTCAACGCAGCGTGCCGCCCCTCGTGCGTCATGGCCGAGCTGTCTCTTGACAGACAATCCGTTATAACGGATGATGTACCTACGGGTTGGAGGTGAAGCGGATGCGCCCCCAGAGTGCTCAAGTGATCGACCTCGAGGAATACCGGCAGCAGCGGCGGGCGGCTCGGAACAAGCATGTTCCCGAGAGCAACAGGCCGATGTCATCGGGGAGCTCTTTGACCATGCCGGTCGCCCTCTGGTGGTTCCCGATCTGGACGTGGATGCCCGTCTGGCAGGTGCGATGAAATCCGTCCGTCAGAACACGCCACGGAGCTCGCCCGGGCTGGTCTGCGGCGATGGGCTCGGCGCGTCGTTGCCCGTGGAGGGCTATCAAAACGGCGTGCAAGCGTCCGCCGCATCGACGGGGCGCCCCTCTTCGCCTGCTGGACCGCGCTCGCACCGCAGGCCGGAGAGCTTCGCTGGCCCCGCGAGCTCGTACTCCAGCCGCACCAACGGAACAAACGGAGAAGCGCCGCAGCGGGACGTGGACGAGGCGTCTGGAGACGCCTGGGCCTACGAGATGGCCCCGCAGGACGCCTCCTCGGCGCTCACCGGCATCGTCGGGGCCAACCTGCGTCGCCTCCGGACCAAGCGTGGGCTCTCCCTCGAGCGGCTGGCGAAGGCGTCTGGCGTGAGCCGGGCGATGCTCAGCCAGATCGAGCTCGGCCAGAGCACGCCGACGATCAACGTGCTCTGGAAGATCGCGCGGGCGCTCGGCGTGCCCTTCTCGGCGCTGATCAGCGACCAGTCGCTCGGCGGCACATCGCTCATCCTGGCCGCGCGCGCCAAGGTGTTGACGTCGCATGACGGCTCGTTCACGTCCCGCGCGCTGTTCCCGTTCGACGTGCCGAGGACCGTCGAATTCTACGAGATCACGCTCGCGCCCCTCGCCACCGAACACGCGGATCCTCACCCGCCGGGCACCGTGGAGAACCTCGTGGTGACCGCCGGGACGCTGGAGATGGTCGTCGGCGCCGAGCGCCATGTGCTCGCGACCGGCGACGCGATCATGTTCGACGCCGACGTACCCCATCAGTACAGGAACCCGACCGATCGGCAGGTCATCCTGTACCTGGTGATGACGTACATCGAGAAGACGGGTTGATCGGGGCGCTCGACAGCCCGGATCACCGAGGCGCCAAGGACGCCGAGAGGACAATAACGCCTTCCGGCGCTCCTCTTCTCCCTCCGGTTCTCCCTCCGGCGCCGCGGCGATTCAAAGAACAGAAGCGCCACGTCTCAGCCCCCGAGACACGCGGGTAGCTCCGCACACCGCTTCTGCCCCAGGACATGAATGTTCGGCGCGCGGCGCAGCGTCGCCCCTGGCCCGCCGGGCGCGATGGCGGGCCCGAGGCGGGGCCGGCGGAATCGACCGCTGACCGACGCCGGCCAAGCATCACGCCGGGGCGTCACGCGCCCGTCCGCGCTATCATCGCGCCGCCTCGTCCCGGGCAGCCTGGCCCCCGCCGCATGTCCCAGCCCCCTCCCGCGCCCGCGTTCGCCGAGATGACCGTCGGCGCGCACCGCCTCGCGCTCCTCAAGGACGGCGCGCAGACCTACCCGGCCATGCTCGAGGCCATCACCCGCGCCCGGCGCACGATCTGCCTCGAGACGTACATCCTCCGGGTCGATCGCACCGGCCAGCGCTTCGCCGAGGCGCTCATGGAGCGCGCGGCGGCCGGCGTCGAGGTGAACGTCCTCTTCGACGCCTGGGGCTCCTCCGTCTCGTCGTCCTTCCTCGACGGGCTCCGCCGCGCGGGCGTCCGGCCCCACGCCTTCCGCCCCCTCGACCTCTCCGCCCCGCTCGGGAAGGTCGCCCGCCGCGACCACCGCAAGGCGCTCATCGTCGACGGTGCGATCGCCTTCACGGGCGGCCTCAACCTCTCCGACGACTACGCGGCTCCGGAGGATGGCGGCGCCGACTGGCGCGATACCCATCTCCGCATCGAGGGCCCCGCCGCCGCCGAGCTCCAGTATTTCTTCCTGCGCACGTGGCAGCGCACAGGCGGCGCCCCCATCGACGACGAGCGCTACGGCTACGCCGAGCGCAGGCCCGACCCCGCCGTCCAGATCATCAGCAACGACCTCCCCCGCCGCAGGCACCGCCACGGCATCCGCGACGCCTACCGGCACGCCATCGAGCGCGCCCGGCGCAGGATCTTCATCACCAACGCTTACTTCCTGCCGCCGCTCCGGATCATCCACGCGCTCTCGGCCGCGGCCCGCCGCGGCGTCGACGTCAGGATCATGGTCGCCGGCACCACCGACGTGCCCGCGGTCCTGCTCGCGTCGCGCGCGATCTACGGCCACCTCCTCGACGCCGGCGCCCGCATGTTCGAGTGGCGCGGCCGCGTCCTTCACGCCAAGACCGCGGTCATCGACGGCCTCTGGTCCACCGTCGGCTCCACCAACCTCGACAGCCAGTCGCTCCGCATGAACCTCGAGGTGAACGCCGTCGTCTCGCACCGCGGGTTCGCGGGCGCGATGGAGCGGATGTTCGCCGACGACCTCGCCCACTGCCGCGAGATCACCGCCGCGGGCTGGGCCCAGCGCCCCCTCTGGGAGCGGGCCGCCTCGTGGACGGCCTACCTCGCGCGCGACTGGCTCTGATCCCGCGCGGTCCGCCGCGCTCGGCGGGGGATGCTACCGTTCCGGCATGTCCGACTTCCGCCGCTTCCGCGGCACCGAACGCTACCTCACGAGCGAGGCGCTCGAGGCCGCCGTCAACTGCGCGCTGGTCCTGGAGCGGCCGCTGCTCGTCAAGGGAGAGCCCGGCACCGGCAAGACGCTGCTCGCCGAGGCCATCGCGCGGAGCCTGTCGGCCGAGCTCATCACCTGGCACGTCAAGAGCACCACGCGGGCCCAGGACGGGCTCTACGTCTACGACACCGTGCAGCGGCTCTACGACGCGCGCTTCGGCGACGGCGACGTCCGCGACATCCGCCGGTACATCAAGCTCGGCCCGCTCGGTAAGGCGTTCAACGCCTCGGCGCGCGTCGTGCTCCTCATCGACGAGGTCGACAAGGCGGACCTCGAGTTCCCGAACGATCTCCTCCACGAGCTCGATCGGATGCGCTTCCGAATCGCCGAGACCGGCGACGAGATCGCCGCGCGGGAGCGGCCCGTCGTCATCATCACCAGCAACAACGAGAAGGAGCTGCCGGACGCGTTCCTGCGCCGCTGCGTCTTCCACTTCATCGATTTCCCGGAGCCCGAGCTCATGCGGGAGATCCTCCACGTCCACCACCCCGATCTCGATCGGACGCTCGCCGACCAGGCGATGCAGGTCTTCTACGAGATCCGGAAGAACACCCGGATCCGGAAGCGCCCCTCGACGAGCGAGCTCATCGACTGGATCGCCGTCCTGCGGAGGGCGGGCGTGGGCGAGGTGAAGCTCGACAAGGCGCTGCCGTTCCTCGGCGCGCTGCTCAAGAAGGAGCAGGACCTGGTCGCGCTGGCCGATCAGCTGGCGGGCGGCAGGCGGTTCCGGTCGTAGCGATGTTCGTCGCGTTCCTCTACGAGCTCCGGGCCCGCAAGGTCCCGGTCGGCGCCCAGGAGGCCGTCGGCCTCGCGCGCGCGCTCGCCGCGGGCCTCCACGAGAGCTCGCTCGATGGCTTCTACCATGTCGCGCGGGCGATGCTCGTCCACTCGGAGGCGCACCTCGACGACTTCGATCTGGCGTTCGCCCAGCACTTCCGCGGCGTGCACGTGGAGGCCAAGGCGGTGACGGAGGAGCTCCTCTCCTGGCTCCGGGATCCCATCAAGATGCGCGCCCTCTCCGACGAGGAGAGGGCGATGATCGAGGAGCTCGATCTGGAGGAGGTGCTCCGGCGGTTCGAGGAGCGCCTCCGCGAGCAGCGCGAGCGCCACGACGGGGGGAGCCGGTGGATCGGGACCGGCGGCACCTCACCGTTCGGCCGCGGCGGCTTCCATCCGAGCGGCATCCAGGTCGGCGGCCCCGCGGGCGGGCGCAGCGGCGCCGTGCAGAACGCCGACGCCCGCCGCTACCGCCCCTACCGCAGCGATGTCACGCTCGACGTGCGCCAGATCGAGGTGGCGCTGCGCAAGCTGCGCGCCTTCGCGCGCGAGGGCGGCGATCGCGAGCTCGACATCGAGGCGACGATCGACGCGACGGCCAGGAACGCGGGCGAGATCGAGATCGTCACGAGGCCCCCGCGCCGGCCGAACACGCGCGTGATCCTGATGATGGACGTGGGCGGCTCGATGGATCCCAGCGCCGCGCTCGTGTCGCAGCTCTTCAGCGCGGCGAAGCGCGCGACGCACTGGAAGGAGCTGAGGAGCTACTACTTCCACAACTGCGTCTACGAGAGGGTCTTCAGGACCGAGGGGCTCCTCGACCCCGTCCCGGTGCGCGAGCTCCTCCGCGAGTGCGGCAAGCACCACAAGCTCGTGATGGTCGGAGACGCCTCGATGGCGCCCTACGAGCTGCTCGGCTCGTCCGGCTCCGGCGGCGGCGCGGGCTCCTCGTTCGATCCCGACGCGCGGCTGCCCGGCGTCGCCTGGCTGATGATGCTGCGCGACCATTTCGACCGCGCCGTGTGGCTGAACCCGGACGGGATTGGCCCCTACCCCCACCCGACCGTCGACGCGGTCAAGAGCATCTTCCCGATGTTCGCGCTCACGCTGGAGGGCCTGGGAGAGGCCATCGCCGAGCTCGTCCGCGGCCGCGGCCGCGCCTGATCCGTGCGGCGCGCCGGCCCGGGTCAACGGCCCGCGCGGCGGAACACCTCCGCCGTGGCCGACGCGACGAGGGCGCGGTCGAGCCAGCGGTCGAGCTCGCGCTCGCTCCTGCACGACGAGATCTTCGCCGCGGCCGCCTTCGTGAGCCGCAATCCTCGCCGAGCGAGGACACGCCTCAGCGCGTCGCGCTTGCCCTCGAGGATCCCCTCCTCACGCCCCGCTTCGCGGCCTTCCTCGCGCCCCTCTTCGCGGCCTTCCTCGCGCCCCTGCTCGCGGCCTTCCTCGCGCCCCTGCTCGCGGCCTTCCTCGCGCCCTGCATCGAGCACGGCGTCGAGATCCTCGTATCCGCGCCGCTGGAGGAGGTTGGTCAGCGTGCTCTTCTCCGCCTCGCTTCGGTCGTAGAGCGCCTCGACCCGGACCGCGTTCTTCAGGATGCCCGGCGCGCTCAGCAGCTCCCCGGGGAGCGCGACGCGCACCTTCCGGCGCGGCTCGTGCACCTCGACCCGCCGTGGACCGGTGAGGCGCACCACCCACAGGAGCTTCGTACCGGCCGCGAGCAGGTCGGCGATCTTCTCCTTGAGCGCCTCCTCGTCCTGTCCCACGTCGGCGTACTCGATCGCGAGCTCCGGCACGCCCTTCACCCAGCCCGGCCTGTCGGGCACGTTCCCCACCGCGACGTCCGGCGCCCGGAGGGTGCCCGGATCCGGGGAGTACCCCGTATCCACGCCCACCTCCTTGACCGCCGGGTCCCACCCCACGACCGAGCTGCCCAGGTGGTTCGGCCCCGAGGCACGCCCCCCCGTGGGGGCGCAGTAGACGGGGTGGCCATTCGACAGCTCGTACGGATCCCCCGCGCGGAGGTGCTCCGCGCGAAAAGGGCCGCGCTCCGCCGTCCGGCGCTTCACCTGCATGAGAGGACGATAGCACGCCGGGGACGCGCCCCGAGGAGCTCGCCACGCTCCGCGCCCGTCACGCGTTCGGCAACCACATGCGGAACGCCGCGCCCCCGCACCGGCCCGCCGTCGCGGTGATCTCGCCGCCGTGCGCCTCGACGATGACCCGGCTCAGCGCGAGGCCGAGGCCGGTCCCCTTCACCTTGGCGGTCACGAGCGGCTCGAAGAGGTGGTCGGCCACGCACGGAGGAACGCCAGGGCCGTTGTCCTCGATCTCGAGGTGCGTGCGCTCGTCGCCCCTCCACGCGCGCGTGACGATCACGCCGCCGGGCCCCTCGTCGAGCGCCTCGATCGCGTTGAGGTAGAGGTTCGAGAAGACGCGCTCGAGCAGGATCGGGTCGCACAGGAGCGTGAGGTCGGCCGGCGCGACGGCGACCTCGAACCGGACCGCCGTGGGCAGCACCAGCGCGTGCCGCGCGCCCTCGATGAGCCGGCCGAGGTGCGCCGGCTCGCGCCGCAGCGGCTCGCCGCGCGCCAGCCCGAGGACGCTGCCGATGACCTCGTGCGCCTTGCGGATCTCGCACGTCACCCGGTCGAGGTGGCGCAGCAGGCGAGGCCGATCGTCGAGGTCGCGCTGCGCCAGGTAGAGCGACGACTCCGCGACAGCGAGGGCGTTGCGCAGCTCGTGGGCGACGCTCGCGCCGACCGCCCCCGCCGCGGCCAGGCGCGCCGCGCAGCACGCTATCTCGTGAGCCTCCTTTGCCATAAAGCAAAGCGCAGCGTAGCCGATCCCCGAGCGATAGCCCGCGCGCGCTCCGCGCCCCGCCGCCGCCGTCGCCGGGAGGATCTTTACGACACGACCGTCCCGGGCTGGCTCACTCGGCGTCCGCGGCGAGCGGGAGGGCCGCTGTTCGCTCAGGAGCCGGCTTGACGCGGCGCGCCCGCTCGAGATCGAAGAGCGAGAAGCGCTCGCCCGCTGCGGAGCCCGCCGGCGACGTACGGCCGAACAGCTGAAGCCGCACGGCGCGGTGCGGCGGCGGCGTGATCGCGCCCGGCGCCTCCCCCGGCTCTCCCGTGATCACCGCCGCGACCTCGGACGACTTCACCGCACCCGAGCCGCGGATATCGACCTCGACCTCGAGGGCGACGAGATCGCCGACGAGCCCGGCGCGCGCGAGCGCCGCGTGGACCTCGGGCCCGCCGACCTCGGCCCGCACGAGGTACTGGCGCACGTCGACCATCTTGGCGAGCCGGTCGATCTCCCGGCGGATCGGGAGCGACGCGGCCGAGAGGGCGGCGCTGCAGCGGGCGGCGAGGAGCGCCTCCGCGTCGCCGCCGATCGCGGAGCGCGCGAAGGCGAGCGCGTAGCGCGCGCCGGCGATGAGCTTGCTCAGGGAGGGGTCCTCCGGGCCGAGCTTGACGGCGCCGCTGAACACGAGCCCGCGCGGGCTCGCGGCCGACATCGCGGCGACGAGCGCGTCGAGCGCGGCGGGATCGAGGTCGCGCTCGAGGCGGAGGTCGACGTACTCGTCGAGGCTGATCACGCCGAGCGAGAGCGCCGGCGAGAAGGTCATGTCGGGCTTCGGGTGGAAGCCCGCGGTGTAGGTCATCGGCGCGCCGACGCGCCGGAGCACGCGGGGCAGCTCGCGCACGACGTCGAGGTGGCCGAGCAGCGCCATCGGCCCGGCCTTCTCGAAGCGGAAGCGGTAGCGGAAGCCGCCGCGGCCCTTCGGCGCAGGCGCGATCCGCCGCGCGCGGTGGGGCGCCTCCCCTTCGGCGCGCGAGGGCTCCCTGTCGTCGCCGCTCTTCGGCTCCGTGGCAGCGACGCTCTCCCGCTCCGCGCCGCCGACGCTCTCCCGCTCCGCGCCGCCGACGCTCTCCCGCTCCGCGCCGCCGTCGCTCGCCGGCGCGCCAGAGGGACCCGCGGCGGCCGCGGGCGGCGCGGCGCCTGCGTCGGTGAGCACCGGCAGCGAGCGCCGGTGGGCGCCGAGCCGATCGAGGAAGGTGAGCCGCTCCTCGCGCATCTGCGTCATGTCGCAGGCGACGCCGCAGTCGTAACAGACGAGCCGCCGCGCGTCGGCCTTGGCGTCGTCGAGGTTCGTGTGGTGGACGAACGTGCCGGCGACCTTTCCGCACGGCGGGCTAAGGCGGCTCTGGAGCGCCTTCCTGTACTCCTTCGCGAGGAAGCCCTCCTCGAGGCCGACGTCGATGTGATCCCAGGGCAGCCGCGCCGTCACCGGGAGGGTGCCGAGGTACTTCTCGCGGTCGACGCCGACGTGCGTGAACGCCTCCTCCCACACGGCGAGATCGAGCTTGTCCTCCCACGAATCGAAGCGGGCGCCGTGCCGCCAGGCCCGCTCGAGGACGTCGGCGAGGGGACGGTCGCCGCGGGCGAAGATGCCCTCGAGGACGCTGGCGTGAGCCTCGTGGGTCTTCAGCGTGACGGCGCGATAGGGCCGCACCGTGTCCTTGAGCAGCCGTTGCTTGCGCCCGACCTCGCCGAGCGTGTCCATCGCCGCCCACTGGAAGGGCGTATGAGGCTTCGGCACGTGGGTCGAGACGCTGACCGTCACGTCGACCGGCTTGCCCTTGCCCGCTGCCCTCCTCCCGGCGCCGGCCGCGCGGGCGCCCGTCTCGACGATGCCGCGCACGTCCTCGTCGGTCTCGGTCGGCAGGCCGATCATGAAGTAGAGCTTCATCTTGCCCCAGCCCCGGCTGAACACGCGCTCGGCCGTCTCGAGGAGCTGCTCCTCCGTGACGTTCTTGTTCACGACGTCGCGCATCCGCTGGGAGCCCGCCTCCGGCGCGAAGGTGAGGCCGGTCGCGCGCACGCGCTTGAGCTCGTCGAGCAGGTCGGGCTCGAGCCCGTAGGCGCGCAGCGACGAGACGCCGAGCGAGATGCGCTCCGCGGTGAGGCGCTCGGTGACCTTCTTGATGAGCGGCGAGATGCACGAGACGTCGGCGGTCGACAGCGCCGTGAGCGAGACCTCGTCCTGGCCGGACCTCTGCACCGCGCGCATCACGGTGTCGACGATCTGCTCGGGATCGCGCTCGCGGACGGGCCGGTAGATCATGCCGGCCTGGCAGAAGCGGCACCCCTCGGTGCAGCCGCGGGCGATCTCGATCGACATGCGGTCGAAGATGGCCTCGGGCCCGCCCGTGGGGCTCTCGTCGGGGAACGGGTACTTGTTCAGGTCGACGAGGGCGCGCTCGATCGGGAACGGGATCCCGGAGGCGAGCGGGCGGTCCACGACCTCGAAGCCGGTGTCGGGATCGAGCCGGGTCGCGTAGAGCGAGGGCACGTAGACGGCGCCGAGGCGCGCGATCGCGGCGAGCCGCTCGCGCCGCGGCACGCCCTCGCGCTTGAGCCGCGCCCACGCGAGGGCGACCTCGGTCGCCTTCTCCTCGCCGTCGCCGATGACGATGGCGTCGAGGAAGGGGGCGATCGGCTCGGGGTGGGTCGCCGTCGGGCCGCCCGCGATCACGATCGGGTCGTCCTCGCCGCGGTCCGCCGCGCGCAGCGGGACGCCGCCGAGGTGCAGCATCGTGAGGATGTTGGAGTACGTGAGCTCGAACTGCAGGGAGAAGCCCACGACGTCGAAGTCCCTGAGCGGGCGCGCGGACTCGAGGGACACGAGCGGCAGCCCGCGCTTCACGAGCTGGGCCTCCATGTCGACCCAGGGCGTATAACAGCGCTCGGCCAGCGTGCGCGGGTCGTCGTTCAGCAGCTTGTAGAGGATCTTGAAGCCGAGGTGGCTCATCCCGATGTCGTAGACATCCGGGAATGCCAGGCAGACGCGCGCCTCGACCGACGCCCAGTCCTTCACGACCGAGCCGACCTCGCCGCCCGCGTAGCGCGCGGGCTTCTCGACCTGATCGAGGAAGGAGGCGTACGGGTGATCGGCGAGCAGGGGGAGGCTGTCCATGGCGCTTCGGCGCGTAGCATGGCCGGCCGGCGCCGGCACCCGCGGCCCGCTCGAGCCAGCTCGATCTGCCGTCCGGGGCCGCAGGCCGGAGCGGCGCGGCGGCCTGCTTGGGCTATGCTCACGACGTGCGCGAGCGTGATGCCCACCATGTGGAGATCGACCGGGCGCGGCACGTCGAGTACCGGGACCCCAGCGAGTTCGACCGGATCGCCTTCGCCATGCGCACGCTGGACCGCCTCCGGCCGAAGCGGATGACGGTGGCCGTCTACCCCGCGATCGCCGCGATGCGCGTCGAGCGCGGGAGCAATCTGCAGCGCGGCGAGGGCGGCTCCTGGGCGATCGTCGGCATCCCGCCGCACGCGAGCCGCGAGCACATCGCCTACGCCCTCGCCGAGCTCGCCGGCGTCGAGTCGGTGCCCTACGCCGTACAGAGCCTCCTCGCCGCCGACAGGAACGCCGACGCCTAGGCGCGCGCCGCAGCGCCGGAGCGCCGCTGCACGGACATCGCCGCTGTGCCGAGATCGGCCGCGCGCGGCGGCGGGGCGGATGGTATTGCGCCCCGCACGAGGGAGAGCGACGCTGCCCTCCGTGCCTGCTCCGATCCGGCAACAGATCGCGCGCCACCACGCAGCGAAGGCGGTGTGGAGCGTCATCGTCAGCCTGGATCGCCACAACGGGCCGCGGGCCGCGAGCGCGATGGCCTTCGACGCGTTCCTCAGCCTGATCCCGCTGGCCGCCTTCGCCGGCTATGTGCTCAGCCGGATCCACCAGTGGTCGGATGTGGTGGTGCGGCCCATCCTGCAGGCGGCGCCCCCGGACGTCGCGAAGCTCGTCTCGGAGGAGCTCATCCGGCTCTCGCAGTCGTCGGCGGTCGCGCCGATCAGCATCACCGGCTTCCTCTGGATCACGTCCTCCGGGCTCTCGACCGCCATGGGCGTGTTCGACACGATCTACAACACGCGCGAGCGCCCCTGGTACGTGCGCAGGGCGATCGCGGCGGCGTGCGTGATGGCCAGCCTGGCCGTGGTGCCCGTGGTCGCCGGCGTGGGCGTGCTGATCGGCACGCTCTCCGGATCGACCGGCGCCCGCATCGTCGCCTTCGCCCTCCCCGGGGGCCTCGTCATCTGCATGGTCGCCGCCTTCTTCAGGATCTCGATCCAGCGCCCGAACATCGAGCGACGCCGGATCTTCCCGGGCGCGGTGCTCACGGTGGTGCTCTGGTCCGCCGTGTCGACCCTCTTCTCGCTCTACGTCGCCACGCTCGGCCGCTACGCCACGTTCTACGGGAGCCTCGCGACCGTCGCGATCTTCCTGTTCTGGCTGTGGCTCCTGGCGCTGGCGCTGCTCATCGGGGGCGAGCTGAACGCGCGCCTGGAGCGGGAGCGCGCCGGCGTGACGTCGATCCCGCCCCCCGGCAAGTGGAGCGCGCTCGAGCTCTCCGAGCTGCCCGAGCTCTCCGACCTGCCCCAGAGCGTCACGCCGCCGCCCCAGAGCGTCACGCCGCTGCCCCTGAGCACCACCCTCCCCCAGGGCGCAGCGCTCCCCCGCGGGGCCGCGGCGCGGCTCGGCGACGCCCAGGGCGCGGGCAGCGCGGACGAGGACGAAGCGCGCGGCGCACCGAGCTCGCCGCGCGAGCACCAAGCCGCCGGGTAGGTCGAGGCGGCGGGAGGCCGACGCCCCCGGCGGCCGCGCGCTGAAGGACGGACGGTCGACGCCCGACGGTTCGGCTCGGCACGGGCGGTGAAAGCGCCGTCGCTCGTCCGCCACTCGACGCTCACTCGGCGCGCATTCGCACGGTGGGTGCGCGCACTTCGCGCAGGGGCATGTCGAGGGCGGGCGTGAGGGGGAGCAGTCGAGCGTGCACGCGCAGTACGGAGCGGGGGGTGACGGGGGCGGCGACCGACGCGCCGCGCCTTTGCCGGGCGACGCCGGGCTGTACTTTCTGGGGGCGCTGCACGAGCTCGTCGCCGTCGGCCTGCACCGCCCCGCGCTCGAGGCGCTGTGCGCGGGGCAGCGCGACCTCGCGGAGCCGCCCATCGACCGCGCCTACCTGCTCAAGATCCTCGACGAGGAGATCTGCCGGCAGTTCGGGCATCCGCTCCGGCCGCTCATCGAGCTCGTGCTCAACGCCGCCGACGCGGCCCGCGCGCCGCAGCCCGTCGTCGACGTCGCCGTCACCGACGGGCGCGTCGAGGTCAGCGACGCCGGCGCCGGCATGGGGCTCCGGGCAATCCTCTCACGGCTGCTCATCCCGTTCGCGACGGACAAGCGGCCAGGGATCGATCTCGGCCGGTTCGGGGTCGGGTTCTTTTCCGTGCTCGGGCTGGGGCTCTCGGATCCGGAGAGCTTCAGCCTGCACGTCACCACCGGCGACGGCGTCGAGGGATGGGCGATCCGCGTCGTGGCCTGGCCCAGCGCGGGCGACGCGGGCAGCGCGCCTGCGAGCGCCTCGGAGGAGCTCGGGCAAGCCCGCGGCCGCGCGTCGCCCGAGCTCACCGCCGCCCTGATGTGCTCGGTGCGCCGGATCGCGCCGCTGCTGGGGACGCGCGTGCGCGTCACCTCGGCGCTGCTCGAGACGGCCACGGTCCGCGCGTACCTGCGCGACGCGCTCCACTTCTTCCCCGCGAGCCGCGCCCTCGTGCTGCTCGACGGCGCGGCCGTGAACGACGGCCGGCTGATCTCCGGCGGGCAGCTCATCCAGGAGCGGGTCGCGGTCGCGCCCCAGCCCCCCGGCGCGGCCGCGCTGGAGGCGCGGACCCACCTCGGCGACGCGCTCCTCGCGCGCTTCCACGTCGGCGGGCGAGGGCTGCTCCCGAGCATCTCGGCGGCCACCTTCCATGCCGGGGTCAAGGTCGACGCCTGCCTCGCCCTCGCCGAGCTCGCGCTCATCGATTTCCCGGCCGCCGTGGAGCTGACCGAGGGGCGGGACGCGCTCAAGGTCGGGCCCGAGTTCACCGCGGTCGCGACGGCCTTCTACCGGCGCCTCATCGAGCTCGCCGCGGCGAGCGGCGAGGGCCGGCGCACGCGCGACAGGCTCGCCGAGATGGCCGCCCAGATCAGCGCGCTCATGCTGCAATCCGCGGGCTGGGACGAGGTCGCCCTCGATCTCGCGCGCGCCCTGCTCGGCCCCGGGCGCTGCATGGTGACCCCCGAGCGGCGCGAGGCGCTGCTCGGGTTCCTCGGGCCGAGCGTGGCGGAGCGGCTGTTCGTGCCGGAGAGCTTCTGGGCGGAGCGCGAGTGGCAGCCGCACCTGCCCGGCGAGCGCGAGCTGCTCGAGGACGAGCTCGAGATCGACCCGCCGGAGACGCTCTCGGCCCTGGCGCGGCGCCGCGGCGACCTCTCTGGGCTGCCGCTGCTCGTCGCGCGGGCGACGAGCCCGCACACGACGATGGTCGCCCTCTGCCGGAGCCGGCTCCAGCCGGACCGCGGCGCGGGCGCGGCGGCGCGCCGGGCGCCGGGCGCGCCGCCGCTCCCCGACGCGCCGGGGCGGCGGCCGGCGGGGCCGCTGCCGTGCCTCGGCACGCGCCGGCTCCTGCTCATCCGCGACGACAGCGCGGCGATGCGGCGTCCCTCGGGCTGGAGCGACTGGTACGCGCTGCGGGCCGCCTTCGATCGGGCCTCCGGGGTGCGCGAGGCCGATCTCGAGCGCGATCTCATCGTCGGCGAACCCGTGGACGGGACGGCCTTCGCGGCGCCCCGGCCCGGCGAAAGGACGTCTGGAGGCGAGCCATGACCCAGATCTCGTACGGGCTTTTCTCGGAGCTCTTGCTCGTGCGGATCCACGGGCGCGCCGAGGCCTACCTGCAGGCGAGCAGCGCGGAGCGCCTCGCGCTCGTCGCCGCCTGCCGCGGCGAGGCGACGGTGCCCGACCTCGCGCAGCGCATCCTCTCCCGCACCATCTACGCGCAGGCGTCGTCGCGGATCGGCCCGCTCCGCGAGCTGCTCCAGAACGCGCTCGACGCGTCGCCGCCGGGCGCTCGCATCGACGTCCGCTCGTCCGAGGACGGACGCGAGATCTCGGTCACCGATCAAGGCCGCGGCATGAGCCGGACCGAGCTCCTCGCCGACCTGCTCGTGCCCTTCCGGAGCGGCAAGGCGGGCGAGCCCGACGCGATCGGCGAGCACGGGATAGGCTTCTTCTCCGTGCTCGAGATCGCGCCGTGGATCGAGGTGGTCACGGCGACGCCCTCGGGCGGGCACCGGCTGCTCGTCGCGCCGCTCGGCGGGGGGCCGCCCTACGAGGACTTCTCGTGGACGCTCCTGTCCCTGCCCCGCCCCCCGCCCGCGCCGTACGCGGACGGCGCCCGCGCGGGCGCCCCTGCGCGCCGTGTTGACGAGCGCGCCTCCGAGCCGCCCCGCCGCCCGACGACGGGCACCTCGGTGAGGCTGTCGCTCGCGCAGCCGATCTCGCGGCCCGCGCTCGCCGCGGAGGTCACCGCGGCGGTGGGGCTGGTCGACGCGACCGTCGCGCGGATCTACGTGGACGGCGCGCTCGTCAACACGGCGCGCGGGCGCCTCCGCCGCGCCGCGGAGGTGCCGCTCCGGCTCCCGCCGTCGGGCGAGCTCTGCGGCGCGGTCGAGCTGTTCGTCGGCCGGGGCGACGGCATCGAGCCGCAGCTCACGATCACCCAGAAGGGGCTCACGGTGACGACGCGGATCGATCCCTTCCCTGGCCCCGAGCTCGGGCTTCACCGCGAGCTGGCGCGGGCGATCACGGCGGCGGGCTTCGGCCTGGTCGCGGAGCTGCCGCTCGGCGTGCCGCTCAACAAGGGCCGCTCGGCGGTCGCGGCGACCGCGTCCACGGCGGTCGAGGCGGCGCTCGTCGCGGCCTTCGAGCGGTTCGTCCTGCGCGACGCCCTGTACGACCGCGAGCTTCTGCGCGCGGTCGATCACCGCCTCTCCTCGGTCCTCGACCGGCTCCTCCACGCGGCGCTGCTCGGCGAGAGCATCACGATCGCGTCCGCGCAGGCGGTGGACGAGCTCGATCCGGTCGCGCGCACCCCCACGGTGGCGGCGCCCGAGCAGGTCATCCGCTTCGCGAGCGGGCTGCTCGACGCGCCCCTCTTCCGGTCGATCGTAGTCGACTCCGGCCAGCGGCCCTCGGGGGCGGCGCTCTCCCCGCTCGGCCAGGTCCACTACCGGAGCGCGCCGCTGACGCTGCGCGAGCTGCTCCAGGCGCACCGGACCGGCGCGCTACGCCCCCTCGAGGCCGCGCCGTCGCTGTCGTCGAGCCAGGTCCGCAGCACCGCCCGCTGGCCGCTCGGCGCCTCCGGTCCGGGGCCGGAGGCCGCCATGGGGCGGGAGGCCGCCGGCGTGCGGCCCGGGGATCTCGTGTACCTCGCGCTCGACGAGCCGCTCGCCCAGGCGTTCTGGCGGCGCCTCGCGAGCGAGGGCGCGGCGTCGCAGCCCCTCCAGGCCGCCGCCGGGGCGCCTCCGCGGGCGCCGGGCGCCGCGCCGTGCCCGATGCCCCGCACCTCGCGCGAGGCGCTCCTCAAGACCGCGATCGACGTGCCCGGCGTCCGCGCCGTGGCCGCGGCCATGACGATCATCGAGCGGCTCGACGCGGCGATCTCCGAGTCCGCGGACCTCCCGGCGTCGCCGATCTGGGTGCACCAGGACCTCTACGGCCCCGACGAGATGGCGCACACCGACGGGAGCGGGATCAGCGTGAACCTCGCGTCGGCGCGGGTGCGGGCGCTGCTCACCGCGGTGCTCCTGCGCGACGACGCGGTCGCCTTCACGGCGCTGGCGGATCTCCTGCTCCACGAGAAGACCCACGTCTCGCTGGCGAGCTACGTCCCGCGCCCGACGGCCGAGCACGGCACGAGCTTCTACCGCCGCAAGGACTGGATGCGCCGCCGCCTGCTCGCGGCGATCGCGAGCGGCGCGGTCGCCGACCCGATGCGCTGGCTCGCGGTGGCGCGGCGAGGGCTCGCGAGCTCGGCGCTGCCGGCGCCGTCGGAGCTCTCGCAGGCGTTCCTGGCGGCGGCCGCAGCGGCATAACGCATCGCATTATCCGGAGACCGGTGGTCCGACCGCGGGCGAGATCGCCGCGGCGGCGTCGCGCGAGCGCGCGTTATGCCGCGGCGGGTCTCCCCATCGCGTAGGCGATGCCGCTCTGGAGCGTCTGCTTCGTCACCATGCGGCCGAGGTCGACGCCCATCGCCACGAGCGTCTGCGCCACCCTGGGGCTGATCCCGGTGAGCACCGCGCGGGCGCCGAGCAGCCTCAGCGCGTCTGCGGTGCGGATCAGAAGGCTCGCGACCTCGGTGTCGACCAGCTTCACGCCGGTGATGTCGATGATCACGACGCCGGCGCCCCTCGCCTGGACGCCCTCCAGCGCCGTCGCCATCAGCTGGAGCGCCCGCGGCGGGTCGACCGTCCCGACGAGCGGCATGACCACGACCCGATCGGAGATCGGGATGAGCGGCGTCGACATCTCCGCGAGCCGCTCGTCCTTGACCCGCAGGATCTCCTCCTGGAGCGCCGTGCGCATCGTCTCCGTGCGCTCGCGCTCCACGAGCTCGCGCGCGAGCCGCTCGTTGGCTTCCCGCAGCTCGGCGGTCCGGCGCCCGACCTCGCCCTCCAGCCCCTCGTTGGCGCGCCGCAGCTCGGCGCTCGCCGCCTCGACCTTCGCGTAGAGCAGCGCGTTCTCCACCGCGATCGCCGCCTGCGACGACAGCATCTCGCACACCTCCAGCCGCGACGCGGTGAACGCGCCGAACGCCGCGTTGTTCTCCAGGTAGAGCACGCCCGTGAGGCGGCCCCGGTGAGAGAGCGCGACGCACAGGACCGAGCGCGGGCGGCGCGCGATGACGTACGGATCGGCGGCGAAGCGGCTGTCCTGCGCGGCGGCGTTCAGGATGACGGGCTCCTTGGTCCTGGCCACGTAGCGCACCACCGCCTGGGCGACGTCGCCGCTCTGCTCGAGGGGGAGCGAGAGGCCCACGAGCACGCTGCTCGGCTCGACCGTGGCGGTCGCCTCGACGAGCAGCTGGCCTTCGCGCGCGAGCAGCAGCGCGCCCCGCTGCGCGCCGGCGCTCTCGAGGACGAGCCCCATCAGGCGCTCGAGCACGCGATCCAGCACGAGCTCGCCGGAGATGGTCTGCGCCGCCCTGAGGATGGTCGTCGCGTCGAGGAGCGCCGCGCTCTTCGACGTGGTGGTGGTGGGCAGCGACACCGACGTCAACCGTTCGCCTGACGGCGGCGCCGCGGAGTCCTGGAGGAGATGGGGATGATGCTCCGCGAGGTGCGACGCCTTCGCGATCGCCCCCCAGCGCCGATAGGCGTCGTACGCCTCGGTCATGTGGACGCGCGCCGCCTTCACCTTCCCTGCGGCCGCGAGGAACTTCGCGCACAGCTCGTTCGCCAGGGCCTCCTCGTGGACGAACCCGCCCTGGCGCGCGCCGGAGATCGCCTCGTCGTAGCGCGCCATCGCCTCGACCTCCTTCCCGGCCACGCGCGCCACCTCGGCGAGCACGAGCTGATGGCGGTGCCGGTAGTTCTCGGGGCAGCTCGCCGCGAGGAGCGAGAGCCGGGCCTCGTGCGCGGCGATCGCGGCGCCGCGCCGCTCCCGCTCGGCCGCGTCCGGCAGCGCGAGCATCGAGAGCACGGCGTAGAAGGGAAGCATGTCCACGATGGGCGTGCCTCCGGCGATGGCCACCATCGGCGCGGCGAGGTCCGCCATCGCCAGGGCCCCCTGCGGGTCCTCGTAGAGGAACGCGAGCCGGGCCCTGGTCACGTGGTACCAGAACGCGGCGAGCGGCAGCTCCGCCAGCGTCGCGACGAAGGAAGCCTCGTCGAACGCGTCATCGCTCAGGCTGTATCGGCTCTTGGTCTGTCCCGTGAGGTTCGCGACCATCTGCAGCATGACCTGCAGCGTCGCTGCGCTCGGGCTGTCCTTGAGCCGCTGCACGAGCGCGAGGAGCTTCTCGATCACCTCGCCTACGGTCCCGAGCTCCTCGCCGAGGGCGAGCCGCGTCTCGGCGATCTGGTAACAGCCATAGGCCAGGAAGAAATCGCCGGACTGCACGCCGGCGTCGTAGGCCCGCTCGAAGTAAGGCAGCGCCTCGCGCAGATGCCTGCAGCGATGGATGAACCCCGCGAACTGGACGTTCAACTTGCAGACCATCTCGCGGTGGTTGAGCTTGTCGTTGAGATCGATGGCGAGCTTGCCGAACTCGTAGCCCTCCCGGAAGCGCGCCTGGGCCACCGAGAGGAGGAACCCGTAGACGACATAGCCGCTCGCGGAGCCCTCCGAGTGACCGTACCTGAGGGAGATGTTGACCTGCCTGCCGATGAGGAAAGCAAAGAGCGGGTGTTTCGAGGCAAACGCGGCGTTGACCATGACGAGGAGGAACTTCATGAGCGCCCGCTTGTCCGGGTCCGTCATCAGGGGCGCATCGATGAGCTCCTCGATCCGGCGCCCGCCGAGGCCGGCCTCCACGTCCGCGAGCTCCGCCCCCACGACCGCCGCGATCTGCTCGCCGCTCTCCGGCAGCTCGATCCCGAAGTGCGCGAGGCCCGCCAGCCCGGCGGCCATGGCGTCCGCATAACGCCCCTGCGCCATCTGCACCGTCATGCGCAGCTCGTGAATGCGCACCTTCTCCATCCGCTCTCGCGCACGGCCGAGCAGGACGTCGCACCGCGCGAGCGCGCGCTCGAAGCGGCGGGTGAGGAACTCGCACTCGGCCAGATCCATCTGCATCGCGAAGGTCAGCTCGCCGCCCTGCTCCCATCCGTCGGCGAGCCCGTCGAGGAGCGAGATCCCGGCGTCCAGGTACCTGAACGCCGCCTCGAAGGCCGCCGCAGACCTGGCCTTCCGGCCGGCCGCGAGGTTCATCCGAGCGAGCTCGATCCGCTCGTCCTCGGAGCCAAGCAGGCTGGCGCCCTGGTTCATGTGGTCGACGATCGCGAACGTCTCGCCGTCGCCGCTCGCTCCCTCGCGGCGGGCGAGCAAGAGCCGTCCGAGCCTGAGGTGCACCTCTGGCCTCCGCGCCGGCTCGATCAGGGCGTACGCGGCCTCCTGCACGCGATCGTGGAGGAATTGATAGGAGACGTTGCAGGCCGGCTGCTCCGGGATGTCCGCGTCTCGCGCGACGCCATCATGGTAAAACCGGTAGTCGGCGCCGAGGGGCAGGACGAGCCCCTCGTCCATCGCCCCCCACAGGTGCGCGGCCGTCTCCGCAAGGGGCCTCTCGCGAGCGAGCGCGAGCGTCTCCAGATCGAACTGGTGCCCGAAGCACGCGGCGAGCTTCAAAGCTTCCTGGGTCTCGGCCGGGAGCCTTCGCAGGCTGTCCACCATGAACTCGACAACGTTCTCCGCGATGGGCGTGTCCTGGATACGCCGGAGGTCCCAGGTCCATGCCTCCGCGCTCCGGTCCAGGGTGATGAGCTGCTGCTCACGGAGCCGCCGGAGCAGCTGAGTCAGGTAGAACGGGTTGCCGTGCACCTTCTCGAACAGGAGCGCGGCGAGCGGCGCCGCGCGCTCGGGCTCGCAGTGCAGGGTGTCGGACAGGAGCTGGTTCACGTCGGCGAGGCCGAGAGGCCCGAGGGGCAGCTCGGAGACGGTCGCGCCGGCGCTCCGGATATCGCTGAGGGCGAACGAGAGCGGGTGTCCCTCGTCGACCTCCTGATCCCGGGCCGCGCCGATCACCAGCAGATGAGCGCCGCCCGTGTTGCTCAGGATGACCTTGAGCAGGTTCAGCGAGGCTGGATCGGCCCACTGCAGGTCGTCGAGGAACAAGGCGAACGGGCGCTCGGAGGACCCGAGCGCCCTCATGAAGCGTTGAAACACCATGTGGCAGCGGCCCTGCGCCTCGGTCGGCCCGAGCTCCGGTACGCTCGGCTGCGGCCCGATCAGCCATGAGAGCTCGGGGACGAGATCGACCATCACTTGCCCGTTCTCCCCGAGCGCCGCCGTGATCCGGTCTCTCCAGCGCTTCAGCGCCTCCGCCGGCTCCACCATGATCTGCCGGATCAGCTCCCGGAGCGCCTGCTGGAAAGGGGCATACGGGACATTCCGGTCGAGCTGATCGGATTTGCCGGCGATGAAGTACCCCCCGCGCAGGTGCGCGACGGCGTGCCGTATCTCCTTGATCAGCGCGGACTTGCCGACGCCGGCAGGGCCTCTGACCATCACGAGCTCGGTCGCCCCCTGCGCTGCGCGCTCGAAGGCGGACAGGAGCGCGGCGGTCTCCGCCTCGCGGCCATAGAGCTTCTGCGGGATGCAGAGCTCGGCGGAGAGATCGTGCTCTCCGAGGCGGAACGGCTCGACCCGCCCCGCCCGCACGAGCTGAGACAGGCAGGCCTCGAGATCGACGCGGAGGCCGTGAGCGCTCTGGTACCGGTCCTCGGGGGCCTTGGACAGGAGCTTCATGACGATGTCCGACACCGCCCTGGGGACGTCGGGCGACACCTTGCACGGCGAGGCCGGTGTCCTCGCGATGTGGCTGTGCACGAGCTCCACAGAGTCGACCGCTCGAAAAGGCAGAGACCTCGTGAGCATCTCGTACAGCGTGACGCCGAGGGAGTAGAGGTCGGAGCGGTGATCGACGAGGCGGCTCGTGCGGCCGGTCTGCTCGGGCGAGATGTACGCGAGCGTACCTTCCAGCGATTCAGGGCTGCCGATCGCCTGGACTTCCTGGGCGAGGCGCGCCGAGATGCCGAAATCAATGAGCCTTATCGCCTTCGACTCCAGATCGAGGAGGACATTGTGCGGCTTGACGTCCCTGTGGACGATGCGCCTTTGATGGAGGGACTCGAGGATGGCCGCGAGGGCGATGGCGACCTCCAGCGCGGTCCGGAGGTCGAGGCCTGTTTCACGCAGGATGTCGCAGAGCACCCGCCCGCCGGTATCCTCCATGACGAGCGCCACGCCGCGCTCGGACGTCGCGAGCCCGTGAACCCTCGGGACACCGGCGATCGCGAGATCCCTGAGGATCGCGTGCTCGTGCCGCAGCGTCGCGAGCTCTTTAGGATCGGGGAGCTCGGCCTTCAGCCGCTTGACGATGACCTTCGCGCCGTCCTGCTTCCGGTAGCCGCGGTGAACAACGACGCTTCTACCCTCGTGAACTACGTCCGTGAGCGCGTACTCGGACAGGCTGATCATGCGCATTCCCGCAGCGTTCGCTCGCCCGGTCTCTCCCCTGCACCGGGCGGCAACGCCAGCGATCCCCCTTGTTCAGGTATCGCAGAGCCTGATGCAAAATTGCAATGGAGATGTGTACACGACGGTCTGTTCGCGCCTCGAAGCGAGCGGGCAGACAAACCATGATCACCCTGACGCGCCGGCACAACACGACACAATTCCAGCGAAGTGGAATCGTTCCGGCGCGCCTCCACGAGCAGGCTCAGCGGGAGACGAGGTCCTTCATCCAGGCGACGTCGTCCGGCGTCGCCTGGTGGAGCTCGCCGGCCCACTCCTCGTCGGTCATGCGCTGGAAGTCCCCGGTGATCTTCTCGAAGTACGAGGAGGCGAGCCCCACGAAGGCGCGCGGCGTGCCGCAGGGATCGGCGGTGACGACCATGAGCCGCGGCAGGCCGGTGCCCACGTGCAGCACGCGCCCGACCGGCGCCCCGCCCGCGTCGGTCGGCTGCGTGTGCACGTCGGCGATCGTCGGGTCCTGGATCACGGTCTGGGACATGTCGAAGAAGAGCTCGGCGTACCAGCCATCCGCCCCCACGTCCGAGCCGCAGCCGCTCTGGATCCGGACGGCCTGGTTGATGAAATCGAGGTGCTCCGCCGTGAGGGGCACCCCGGCGCGCTCGTTCTCGGCCATCTCGCCGAGCGTCCGCGCGACGCGCTGCAGGAGCGCGAAGTACGCCGGCACCCGCTGCTCCAGCAGCGACGACGACGGCGCGCCCGGCAGCGACGGCCCGCCCGACAGATCGAGCGTCTCGACCACGCGGGCGCCCTGCTCGGCCAGATCGGCGATGCGCGCGAAGAACGCCGGGTACGGGTCGACGTAGGCGTCCGGGAACTCGCACGTGGCGCCGCTCGTGTACGACTGCTTGGCGTAGAGCAGCGTGTCGTGCCGGAGCTCGGCCCACGAGGCGAGCTGGGTGTTCAGGAGGCGCCGGCCCCACGCCTCGGTCTTCGCCACCGCCGGCAGCCCCGCGTTGTCGGCGAGCGCCTTCGACGGCGACAGCTCCCGCAGCGCGCCGAGCCAGTGATTGTAGATGTTCTTGCTCCAGAAGTCGCCGGGGTGCGCGTCGACGAGCACGCGCATCATGTGCAGGTCCGGCGCGTAGGGGAACTGCCCGAGCTCGGGCGCGAGCAACAGGCCCGCCTGATCGTTGCCGAGCGCGGCGAAGCCCACGTCGAGCGGGCTCGGCATCATGCGCTTGACGGTGCCGCCCTTCACCCGGTCGTAGACCACGTTCGAGAAGACGTGCGAGTCGACGACGTACCGCTGGCCGAGCAGCGCGAAGCTCGACGAGAGGGGCATCGTGCCCTTGCCGAGGCCGTTGATCATGATGTGGCTCGAGATCCGCTGCGTCCCGTGGCCCTTCTTCACCACGACGTCGATGATCTGCTCGTCCGAGAGCCCGGCGAGGCCGGCGGCGTCGGCGAGGCCGAGGTCCGCGAGCAGGACGTCGAGCTCGGGCAGGGTCATGTAGTCGCTCTCGCCGACGAAGGCCTGGACCGCGTCGTCGATGCGCGTGTACCGGGCGAGGGTCGTCTCGTCGGCGAGGGCGCGCAGCACATAGGCGCCCTCGAGCTGCCGCCGCTGCAGGACCTGCGCGCCGTCCTGCTGGGTCTCGAGGAAGCGGAAGTCGACGCGGCCGAGCCACATCATGCTGCGGAAGTAGCGCTGGAGCGCCGGCGAGTCGGTGTAGTGGCCGCGGGGCTCGAACTGCGAGAAGTCCATGATCCGCTCGGAGCCGAAGAGGCGCACGTTGCCCGCGCCCTGGTGGGCCTTGGCGCCCGCGACGAGCTCGTCGATCTTCGCGGCGTCGGCGCCCGCCACGGGCGCGACGGGCGCGTCGTTCAGCAGCGAGAGCGCCACGGCCGTGAAGAGGTCGGCGTCGGCGCGCGCCTCGGCGCCGAGCTCGCCGCCGGCCCCTGCGGCGAGCTGCGCGCGCATCTCCTCGAGCATCGCCGCTAGCTCGGGCGCGAGCGCGGCGAGCTCCACGCCCTTCAGGATCGCGTCGTACGAGCGGTGGACCGCGTACAGGATGGAGTCGGCGGAGACGTAGAGCGGCAGGTCGAGCGCGTAGATGCTCGCGTAGCCGTAAGCGAAGGTCGGAAAGGTCTTCTTCTCCGAGATGACGAAGCCGTTCGCCGAGAGCTTCGCGAGCTCGTCCTGGTCGAGGGCGAGCGAGGTGCTCTGGACGACCGAGAGGCCCTCGGCGTCCGCAGGCGCGTAGGGCAGGCCCGAGGCGAAGGGGACAGCGTACCTCGAGGCGAAGTCCTCCGCGGTCATGTTCGCCGAGGACTCCTTCTCGTCGAGCAGCGCGCTGAGCTCCGCCTGCTGCTCGGGCCCGAGCGGCCCCGGCGGCTGCTCCGACTGCGTACCGCCGGTCTGCGTGCCGCCCGTCTGCGTGCCGCCCGTCTGCGTGCCGCCGGTGTCGGGCTGCTGGTTGCTCTCGCCGGAGCAGCCGCCGGCGAGGGCAAGGAGGATCGGAACGACGTGAAAGTGAAGAAGCATTTTGCGCATCGTGTTTTCCTTCCAGAGCGCGCCTCCAGTGCAGTGCGCGGGGCGCGGCGCCCCCGCTGCGGGCAAGGACGGTGCCGCGGGAGCGAGGCGCGCTCCCCTCTTCGCCCGCAACAGGAAAGATCTGCTCCAGTGCAGCAGGATACGACACCATCGCGACGGATGCGCCGCTGAGGAGAACTGACGTGATGTCACCGCGCCGGGATCAGGTCCGGTCGTTCGAGATCTGTGCTTCGCGCGGAGAGGGCGTGGTGAAACCGTGAAGACGGCCGGAGAGAAGAAGCGCTCGTGTTGTCCTGACGACTGTCCTCTTCGCGTTCACGCCGATCGGCGCCTGAGCGACCCCCCTCGCTCACCCGCGCTCCCCGCCCGATTCTGTCGATTTCTTGCTCCCCATGACAAAATGGGAACATCGCTGTTTCGACGGGGCCCCGAGGAAACTTGGCGGTCCCATGCACGATGAGCGTGACGGCTGCGAATCGGATCCACTACAAGGGGCGCCGGAGGCGAACCATGACCATCACGTTCTATTACTCCCCCCAATCGAGCGCTGGGCGCATCCGCCTGACGCTCGCCGAGCTCGGTGTCCCCCACGAGGCCGTCCGGGTCGATCTGCGCGCCGGCGACCAGAAGAAGCCGGAGTTCCTCGCCCTCAACCCCAATGGCCAGGTGCCGACCCTCGTGATCGACGGCACCCCGATATTCGAGTCGGTGGCGATCCAGATCGCCCTCGGCGAGCGTTACGGCGTCGAGAAGGGCCTGTGGCCGGCCCCCGGCTCGCCCGAGCAGCTGATGGCCCTGACGTGGCTCCTCTGGGGCCAGGTCAACCTGACCAGCGCCCTGTTCCGCTACATCAAGAACACGAGCGACTGGTTCCCCAAGGAGCAGCAAGACGCGAAGCAGGCCGAGGCGGCGATGACCGAGGCGCGCGGCCTGCTCCGCATCCTCGACGGCCGCCTCGACGGCCGCCAGTACGTCACCGGCGAGCGCTGTACCCTGGTGGATCTCGACCTCGCGTCCGTGCTCGGCTGGGGCCTTCAGGCGGCCAAGATCGACATCTCCGAGCTGAAGAACCTGAAGGGATGGCTCGGCCGCATGATGGAGCGCCCGGCCGTGAAGGCGATCATGGCCGAGAGCTGAGCCCGAGCGCCTCGCTCGCCCGGGCGGGCGAGGCGCGCCCCCGCCTCTTCATCGCCCACGCGGCGAGCGCCCACGGTCATCCACGCTGTCCGCGCGGTGTGGGCCCCGCGCCCCGAGCGCCCTTGCGCGCGCCGGACACATGCTAGAACTCGGCCGCAATGACGGTCCTCCAGGTCGCCGACCTCAGCTTCGGTTACGGCGCGGACAGGCTCTTCCAGGGCATCACCTTCTCCCTGGAGCAAGGCCAGCGCGCCGCGCTCGTCGCCCCGAACGGCGCGGGCAAATCGACGCTGCTCCGCCTCGTCGCCCGCGAGCTCACCCCCGACACGGGCTCGGTCGTGATCCGCAAGGGGATCCGGTTCGCGTACTTCCGGCAGTCGCACGAGCTCGCGGCCCAGGGCACGGTGCTCGACGCCTTCCTCTCCGGGTTCTCGGAGGTGCTCGAGCTGCGCCACGCCCTCACCGCGGCGCAGCACGCGGCCGCCAGCGGCAGCGAGGCCGATCTCGCCCGCCTCAGCGATCTCACCGACCGCTACCACATCGCCGGCGGCGACGACCTCGAGCGCCGCGTGGAGATCATCGCGGCCCACCTCGGGTTCTCGCCCGCCGACATGGATCGCCCCGTCTCGAGCCTGTCCGGCGGCGAGCGCGGGCGCCTGCAGCTCGGCGTGGTGCTCGCCATCGAGCCCGATCTCTTGCTGCTCGACGAGCCCACGAACCACCTCGACATCGAGACCATCACCTGGCTCGAGAAGCACCTCGCGGGCCTCGGCGGCGCGCTCCTCTGCGTCTCGCACGACCGCGCGTTCCTCGACGCCGTCTGCCCGCACACGTTCGAGCTCGGGCAGCGCAGCTTCCGCGCCTACCCGCTCAAGTACAGCGACTACGCCGTCGCCCGCGAGGAGGATCTCGCCCGGGAGCGGGAGCTCGCCGAGCGGCAGGAGGCGTTCGTCGCCAAGACCGAGGACTTCATCCGGCGCAACATCGCCGGCCAGAAGACGAAGCAGGCGCAGAGCCGGCGCAAGATGCTCGATAAGCTCGAGACGATCGACCGGCCCGAGGACGTGTGGGCGACCGCCGAGAGGGTCCGGTTCCGGTTCGCGCCCGCGCCGCGCAGCGGGGACATCGTGCTCGACGCGCGCGGGCTCGGCGCCTCGCGCGGCGGGCGCACGCTCTTCTCCGGCGTGGACCTCCTCCTGCGGCGCGGCGACCGCGTCGGCATCGTGGGGCCCAACGGGACGGGCAAATCGACGCTGCTCAAGCTGCTCGCCGGCGCGGGCGCGCCCGAGGACGCGGGCGACGTGCGGCGCGGGACGAACCTCTGCCAGGGCTACTTCGACCAGCACCTCGGCTCGCTCGACCCGTCGAGGACCGCGGTCGAGGAGATCCGCAGCGTGCGCGCCGACATGAACGTCGACGCGACACGCCAGTACCTGTCGCGCTTCCGGTTCTACGGGGACGACGCGCTCCGGAAGGTGCAGGGCTTCTCCGGCGGCGAGCGGAGCCGGCTCGCGCTCGGCAAGCTGCTCCTCGAGCCGCGCAACCTGCTCTTCCTCGACGAGCCGACGAACCACCTCGACATCCCCGCCGCCGAGATCCTCGAGGAGGCGCTCGCGGGCTTCGAGGGCACGGTGCTGCTCGTCTCGCACGACCGCAGGTTCCTGGAGGCGGTGACGACGCGCGTCGTCGCGGTGCGCGAGGGGCGCGTGGACATCTACCCCGGCGGCTTCCGCGACTACCGCGACAACCTCGAGAAGCTCGCGGCCGAGGCGGAGGAGGCGGAGCGCGCGCGCGAGGAGGGCGAGAGGGCGAAGGGCGCGCGCGGAGCGCGGAAGGCGGCGAGCGCGCCGCCGCCGCGCGAGGAGCCGCGGGCGGAGGCGGCGGACCGGGGCGCGAAGGCGTCTGGCCGCGCGGTGCGGCGGAGCGGCGCGACGATGCCGCCGCCGGCCGACGCGGGCGCGGGCGACGCGGCGGCGCGCCGGCGGGCGTTCGAGAGCGACAAGGCGACGGCGCGGGCGACGGAGCGCAAGCGCAAGCGGATCAAGGAGCTGGAGGCGGAGATCGCGGCGGGCGAGTCGCGGCTCGCGGAGATGCGCGAGGCGCTCAAGCAGGACCCGGGCGGCGACTGGGCGAAGCTCGCGGCGGCGGCGCGCGAGGAGCAGGCGCTCGCGAAGCGCGTCGACGCGGCGATGGCGGAGTGGATGGCGCTCAGCGAGGAGCTCGGGGCCTCGGCGACGGCGGGAGGCGAGGCGTGAAGCGGCGGGCGGGGGGCGCGCGGGGGGCTCGCGTCGCGGGGGTGCTGCTCGCGCTCGCGGCGGCGGCGCTCGGCCCGGCGTGCAAGGAGAAGCGCGACGACGGCACCACGCCCGCGCAGGCCGTCGCCGAGCTGCCGCCGCTCGAGCTCCGCGACGACACGGCGAACCTGATGCTGACGTGGATCGACGAGAAGGGCGACACGCACGTCGAGCTCCACCCGGCCGACGTGCCGGCCGAAGGACGCGCGCTCGTGCGCGCCATGCTCTCGGACCGGACGGAGGGGACGCGGGACGCGTTCTACGTCGCGGATCTGACGCAGAAGCGGCCGGACGGCACGTATGCGGTCCGGACGATGCCGCGGAGGGAATGGGAGTCGCTGCTGGAGAAGCGGCGCGCCGAGCACATCGCGAAGACGGCGCCGCCGCCCGCGGCGCCGGGCCCCGGCGGCTCGGCGGGCGCCGGCGCGCCGGGCGCGCCGAGCCACCTCGCGGGGGTCACGGTGATCATCTACGGCGCCTCGTGGTGCAAGCCGTGCCACCAGGCCGCGGACTACCTGCGCTCGAAGGGGATCGCCGCGGTGGTGAAGGACATCGAGGAGGACGCGGGCGCGGCCGCGGAGATGCAGGACAAGCTCGCGAAGAGCCACCAGCGCGGGGGCAGCATCCCGATCATCGACGTGCGGGGGCAGATCCTCGTGGGGTTCAGCCCGGGGGCGATCGACCAGGCGCTCGCCCGGGCGGCGGGCGGGACGACGCTCTGAGGCAGCCACGGCGGGCCTCCGCGCTCGTCAGGGGCATGGCCGGCTCGGGTCGCGGGGGGCGTGGCCGGCCCGGGCCGCAGCCCTGCGCTCGCTGACCGCTCGAAAGCGGCCCTATCTCGTGCTCCGCCATCCCCTCCTCTGGCGGAGTCCTTGTCTGCCGGGCCTCACGGCATCACCCCTCCCCCGCCGGTGTGCGCAGTCTGCTGGAGCTGCAGCGTCAGAACTGGCTGCACTCCACCTGCTCGATGGAGAGCCCCGCACGCGAGATCGCAGGGACGAGACGCTCGAGATACCAGGTAAAATCGACGATACCGGCGACCTCGTGCACGTCGCGCACGTTGATGGTGAGGCTGATCAGCAACCAGTCGTCGCTGGGATCCAGGAGGGATTCTCCGCCGGAACCAGCATCCTTGTGTACCAAGGAGACCCCCACAAGCTCGCCCACGTCCTCCTTGTGCTTGATCACGGCAAGGACATCCGACCAGCGATCGAGCCGCGCCCACTGCCAGTCGAAATCCCCTCGATCTCCGGCCGGCAAGTAGCTTATATGCCCATGATCATCGTAGGACCAACCAGCTTCGAGCAACGCGGCCACGACGTCCTGGAATTTCGACCTGAGTCCCGGAATGCGGATATCGATCGAGGCAGAGCGACTCATTCAAGCCTCAGTTGTTCATCTGGCGCGAGGACCGGAGGGGCAGCGGTGCCTACGTGGTTCATGAATCCTCCCGTCACCCATCACAGGAAGGATCCGAAGTTCGAGCACGATCGCGAGGGCTCCCCGATACAGCGTCATCGAGGGCTGATCCAGCACGACGTCGCCGCAGACACCGAAGAACGGGTCGTGTTCCTGGGATACGTCCAAGGCTCACCCGGCGCGGCATCCGCTGTCTGATCGACCCTGGCCTCGCTTGACACGCTGGCTCATGAAACCGTCTCGCACGGCGTTTGGTCGTCCGGATCACACCCGAGCGACATCGCGCTCGCGTGCCGCCATCCCCTGGCGACGCATGCAGGTTCTCGACTAGAATCGATGATCTCCCGTTCGGGAGGGGCCATGCGCGGCGTGCCTCTTTCTGTATCCATCCTCCTCTCTGTCGCGGTCGCCGCGTGCGACCAGGCCGCGCCTCCCGCCGAGACGCCGCCCGATCCAGCGGCCGCCCAGCCGCTGTCCGCGGCGGCAACCCCGGTGATCTCCGCCGTTACCTGGCCCCCTTCCGCCTCGCTCGACCGGACCGCGCTCGCGGCGCTCCCCAAGACGGCGGCTCACGCCGCCAGGACCTCGCGGGTCCCGGTGCTCGTGCCGTCCCGGCGCGAGCTCCTCGCGGCGCCGGTCCTCGTCGCCAGGGAGCACTGGACCTCGTTCTGGGCAAAGACGGACGCAATCACCGTCTCGCTCACGATGACCCGCCTATCGCGCAAGTATCCAAGCATTCCACCGTTCCGGGGGGCCCGCGCCGTGCGCGGGGCGCCTGCGTTCGTCACGGCGAACGAGGGTATCTGGAGCGCGTCGTGGACCGAGAACGGCGTCTCGTACGCGCTCGACGTCGAGTGCGCCTCCCCGGAGGCGCCGGCCTGCGCCTCGGACGCGCTCGTCCTCGAGCTCGCCTCGGCGCTCGTTTATGTGGGCGGCGACGAGCCCAGGGCCGCGGGGGACATGCCATGATCGCGCCGCTCCGCCCGCCGCGCCCCCGCCCCGCCGCGCTGGCCTCGCTGATCGCGACAGCCGCGCTCGCGCTCCCGCCGAGCGCCGTTGCGGCCGATCCGTTCTCGTACCGTCCGGCCGGCGAGCTCCTCTCAGGCTCGGGAGAGGGGCGCGCCGACGACGTCGTGTATGCGCCCTCCATGCGCTTTCCGTTCGAGGAGGGCCCGGCGTTCGCCAACTCCCAGGTCTACAGCAAAGGCGGGAGCGCGGGCCCGGCCGGTGGACAGTGCGATACGGACAACTACGCCTATCCGTGGCGCGACAACTACTGCGAGCTGCGCTCGTGGGAGATGCCTCTCTGCCCCTCCGGCACAGGGCACCAGGGGCAGGACATCCGGCCGGCGACGTGCGAGGCGGGGAGACACTGGGTCGTCGCGGTGGTGGATGGCACCATCACGAGCGTCGGCGGCTACTCTGTCTACCTGACCGGCGAGGACGGGACTCGCTACGACTACCTGCACATGTCGGATGTCCAGGTCTCGCCCGGCCAGGACGTGTCGCGGGGAGAGCGCATCGGGCGGGTGTCCAACGTCTACGGGAGCACGCCGACGACCATTCACCTGCACTTCAACGTGCGGCAGTCCGTGAGCGGCGTCGGCGTGGTCTACGTGCCGCCCTACACATCGCTCGTCGCCTCGTACGAGGCGCTGCTCAACGAGCCCCCCGAGGGCGCCCTCGAGACCGCCGGCTGCAGCGGTATCGCGGGATGGACCCGCGACCCGGACGCGGAGAGCGCGCCGGGCGACGCGCGGCTCTACTTCGACGTGCCCGCGACCGAGGACGGCGCGGAGGGCTACAGCTTCCCCGCGGACGTGCGCCGCGACGACCTCTGCGAGCCGCTCGGCTCGTGCGCGCACGGCTTCGAGGCGCCGATGCCGCTCAGCCTGCTCGGGGGCGACCACGCGGTCCACGCCTACGGGGTCGACGGCTCGAGCGGCGAGGAGGTGGAGCTCGAGGGGAGCCCGAGGGCCCTCGAGTGCCCGCTCGATCTGCCCTCCGGCGTGAGGCGGCCGCTCGGCGGCGACGGCGCGCTGGACGCCTGGGGGTTCTCGCGGTTCTGGGACGTCGCCAGCGCGCCGGACGCGGCGCTCCTGGCGCTGCCGGAGGGCGACGCGTTCCCGTCGTCGCCGCTGCTCGTGCGCGGCGACGACGGCGCGGCCTCCCTCTGGTTGATCGACGGCGCCGATCGGCGGGCCGTGCCGGATGCCGAGGTGGCCGCCGCCTGGCATCTCGATCCGGGCGAGGCCGTCGTGTGGCCGGCAGCGAGGCTCGCCGCGCTGCCGCTCGGGCCGGCGCTGCGGCCGCGCCCGTTCCTGGTGCAGGGCTCCGGGCCGGCGCTCCACGTCATCGACGCGCCGCCGCCGGGCGAAGGCGGCGGCGGGGCTGGCGAGGCCGGCTCCGGGGGCGCTCCAGCCACCGGAGACGCGGAGGAGGGCGCGCCCGGCATGAACGTCGGCGTTCACGGGCAGCTGCGCTGCGAGTGCGGCGCGGCCGGCGCGGGCGCCGCGGGCTCCGCTGGGGCGGGCTGGCAGCTCGGGCTCTTCGCGATGGCGGCGCTCGGCGCGGCCCGCACGCGGCGGCGCTCCGCGCGGCGCGCAGGTGGCGGCGCGAGGGCCGGCCGCCTCAGCCTTCGTGGATCTTGATCCCGGGGATCGACCGGAGCGGGCTCGCGTCCTCGACCCGCGAGCCCTCGAGGTAGACGTTCTTCAGGCTCTTGAGCTCCCGGAGCGGCGACACGTCGCTCACCCGCGTCCGCTTCATCTGGAGCATCTCGAGCTTCTTCAGGCCGGCGAGCGGGCTCACGTCGGTCACCTCGGTCTCATCGAGCTGGAGCTCGGTGAGGCTGGTGAGGCCGGCGAGCGGCGAGAGGTCGGCGACGGGCGTGCGGCCGATGTCGAGCCGGTCGAGCTTGACCAGGCCGGAGAGCGGCGAGAGGTCCTTGACCAGGGTCGCCGAGACGCGCAGCGACTCCAGCCGGAGCAGGCCCTTGATCGGGCGGAGGTCGTCGATCTTGCCCGGCGGCAGGTAGAGCCCTTTGACGCCCGTGAGCTCGGGGAAAATGCACGGATCGAGCTCGTCGAGCCCCTGGGCGTCCGACAGGTTCATCGTCTTGATGTTCTTGAGCTCGGCGCGCTTGATCGGCCCCTCGGGCTTCTGGAGCTGCTGCCGCACCTTGGCCTCGAGCGCCGGATGAGAGAAGGTCACCGGATCGCTCTTGGTGCACACCACCTCTTGCTTCTTCGGCGGCGCGCTGGCCGTGGCTGCGGGGCTCGCGGCAGGAGGCGCGTCGGCGGGTTTCGCCGCAGAAGGCGCGGCCGAGGCCGCTCCCGCAACGGGCTTCGGGGGCTCGTCGCAGCCGAGGAGGAGAAGGGCGACGCCAAGGGATGCAAGGACGAGAGGGCGAATCATCGCCGCGATGATACACGAGACGACGGAAGAGGGCCGCGTCTTCCAAAGGGCGCTCGCGCGCTACAGCGGCAACAGCAAAAGCCCTTGTCGCGAGTCGAGCTGCTCGGAGAACCAGTCCCGGTGGCGCCGCTCCACCGCGAGCGAGTGCCGGAGGACGTCGCGCGCGCGCTCGGAGAGGCCTTCGCGGAAGGATATCATCCGCTCGTAAGCAGCGCAGCTGTCCTCCTCGTAATGCCTCATCGCCTCGAGGATCGCGCGATCTCCGACCATCCCGTTCGTCAGCGCCTTGCTCTTCAGCTTGGGTCGGACGGCGCTCTCCATCGGCGGCTCGCCGAGCTCGTGGGCCAGGGCGGCGAGCACCTCGAGGTGACGCTCGTGATCGTGAAGGAAGCTCGCGAGCCGGCTCTTGTCGCCTGGTCGGTTCATCCGCGAGAGCGCTGCTGCGAGCGCGTCCACCGTGGACCAGTTGAGCTCGATCAGTTCGGTCAAGGACCCGATGAACGCGGCTTCGCCGCCGATCACGGACGCCATGGAATATCGCTCCTCTCCTCGCGGAAGCGGACCGCCCGCGTGAAGAGAGAGGTGGGCGGGTGCTTCTCCAGGCGTTCGATGCTCGCAAGCCCGGTGCCGGAGCCCGCCTGTGCAGCCGCTATCCATCGCTGCGCGCGCGTCGTCCAGGAAACCCGCGGTTCTCCACGCTTGTCGCCCGCCGCCGCGCCCGAGACGGCCCGCTCCAGGGCCCGCGCTCGAGGGGATGCGAAGACTCAACCCAGATCGAGGCCGCGGTCGCGGCGCTGGGTCGAGCGCGCGCCGGACCAGGACGGAGCCGTGACGTGCCGGGGCGCGATCGGCGCATGCTCACGCCGCGCCAGGCAGCGAAGCGCGAGCACGTCCTGGACATGAGCGCACCTCCGCGCAAAGCGCGAAGGCGGCGTCGTCCAGGTCAGGATCAGGAGAGGAGAGATGGACTTCGGTCGAGAGCGCTCCGGCGGCGCGCTCGGCGGAGATGCCGCTACTTCTTGCCAAAAAGGCCGCCGAGCGAGCCTGCGAGGCTGCCGACGTCGAGGTTGGCGATGGCGGGGGCCGCCGCGCCGAGCGCGGTGTCGACGTGGGCGGCGAGCGGCGCGGGGAGCTTCTCTTTCAGAAAACCGACCACCGTCTCCACGGCCACGCGGGCCTTGTCTTCCGAGATACCAACCTTCTCTGCGACCTGTCGTACCAGCTCGTCCATGGCCTCGACGCTCATCCTTTCTGCGCGAGCCGCGCATCCGGGGCGAGCATCCACGCGCCGATCGGCGCCGGCAAGGGAATTCGGCGCCGCGCGCTGCGCGCTGCGCGCTCGACGACGTGGCCCCTCGCACCAGCGCGCGGCGGCATGTGCCCTCGTGGTGAGCCGCATCGTGGTGGGCCCCGCGCGACAATCCCCCTGGTCATTTCGTAAAGGGTGTTGTTGAATCAGGGGATCTCGGCTTGGCCGATGCGGGTGAGGAGGGAGAACCATGTCTGGGTCCGCAAGTCACGAACCTGCGCTCCTCGTCGAGCTCACCCAGACGGCCGGTCTCCTCTACATGGCTGCCTGAAAGGAGCGAGGGGTATGTCGAAATTCCGCTTGAGCCGACGTGCCATGCTGCGAGGCGCCGGCGCCATCGCCGTCGCGCTCCCGTGGCTGGAGATCATGGGAACCGAGCGCCCGGCGCGCGCGCAACCCGCCCCCGCCCGGCGCTTCCTCGCCGTCTACACGCCCGGCGGGACCTTGATCGACCGCTGGCGTCCGACCGGCACCGAGACGAGCTTCACCCTGGGCCCCATCCTGGCGCCGCTCGCGCCGGTGCAGGACCGGCTGCTCGTCGTCGACGGCCTCGACATGAAGAGCGCGCGCGGGGAGCAGCACCAGAGCGGGATCATCGCCTGGCTCACCGGCACGGCGCAAGCGCAAGACGGCTCCAGCAGCGGCGGCTACGGGAGCGGGCCGTCCATCGATCAGGTGATCGCCTCCCGGATCTCCGCCGGTCAGAAGGCGAAGGCGAGCCTCCAGCTCGCGGTGCGCTGGGCGACGGGCAAGTCCCACGGCCTGATGTCGCCGATGAACGTCGTCAATTTCGAGGACACCGCGACGCACAACCCCATCCCGCCGCGTCTCGATCCGGTCGAGGCCTTCACCGAGCTCTTTGGCACGCTGAACCCCGGCGCCCGCAACGACGCCGCCCTCCGCCTCGCGCGGAAGCGATCGATCCTCGACTTCGTCGACCGGCGCTACGCCGCCGTCTCCGCGGGGCTCGGCGCGGCCGACAAGCAGAAGATCGACCAGCACCTGACGAAGATCCGCGAGATCGAGCAGAGCCTCAGCAGCACGCCGGCTGCGACGAGCGCTTGCCGGGCCCCGACGATGATCGACACGTCCGACTACGACCCGAGCACGGGGCTCAACTCGTCCGACGACGGCGCGATCGTGGACAGCTCGACCGACGCGGCCATCCCCAAGGTGGGCAAGCTGATGACGGACATGCTGGTGATGGCGCTCGCCTGCGACATCACCGCGGTCGGCACCCTGCAATGGAGCGACACCGAGGCGAAGCACACGTTGCCGTGGCTGAACCTGACCGAGAACCACCATTTCTACCAGCACAACGGCGGCTTCAGGCCGGCCGAGTGCGAGATCATCCACACCTGGTACTCGGAGCAGCACCTCCATCTCTTGCAGGAGATGGAGAAGGTCGACATGGGCGGGCGCTCGCTGCTCGACGAGAGCGTCGTCTTCTTCGGCTCCGAGATCTCGGATCCGGCGACCCACGCGAAGACGGACATGCCGTTCCTGCTGGCCGGCGGCGGCGGGGGCCTGCGCACCGGGCGCTGGGTCCGGTACCCGAATCTCCCGCACAACAACCTGCTCGTCTCGATCTTGAACCTGTTCGGCGACACTCGCACCAGGTTCGGCGGGCTGGAGTACTGCACCGGGCCGCTCACGAACCTCACGTAGGGCCGGAGGTGCCCTAGGTCTCCCGCTCGAGCGCGCGCACCAGCAGCGGCGCCACCGAGTGGAGGGCGCCGGGCGCATCGGCGAGCTGCTGGCTGCCAGGGTGCGAGTCGGTCCCGAGCAGCGTCGTGAACACGGAAGCCTTCCTGATCTTCTCGAGCGAGTCGCCCGGCAAGACGAGGTGGCTCGCGACGGCGTGGACCTTGGATGCGCCGGCGGCGAGGTAGGCGCGCCCCGCCTGGACGAGCGATGAGCCGGTGCGGACCATGTCATCGTAGATGACGACCTCGCGGCCCGAGACATCGGCGTTGATGCCGGTCACGCCGACGCCGTCGCCTCTCCGCTCCTTGTACACGAACGCCGGCTCGACGCCGAGGCCGCGGGCGAGGCTCTGCACCCATTTGGCCCGACCGGCGTCCGTCGCCGCCAGCACGTACGGGCGATCGCCCATCAGCTCGCGGACCGCCTGCGTGATGAGCGGAGCGCCGTAGAGGTGGCGCGTCACGTGCGAGTCGCTGAAGTAGAACTCGATGCCATCGGTGTGCAGATCGAAGAGGAAGATGCGCGTGCCCGCGTCGCACGAGGGGATCGCCGAGATGAGCCGCGCCCGCGTCTTCGCGGTCACCACCTCGCCCGGCTTCACGGCCCTCTCCATGGTCGCGTAGCCGAAATAAGGCATCACGATGGAGAGCGACCGCGCGCCTGCGCGCGAGATGGCGCAGCCGAGGTCGTAGATCTCCAGCCAGTCGAGGTCCCGGGGGGCGCCGCCGAGCAGGACCACGTCGCGCCCCCAGCAGTCGACCGCGACGCGCAGGTAGCGCTCGCCGTCGGGGAAGCTCTTGCGCTCGACGAGGCCGCGCTCGAAGTCGCCCGCGGCCAGGAAGGCAGGCTCGAGGTAGCTGTACGAGCTGATCGTGATGAGCAGGCGCCGCTGGCTCATCGCGCACCTCGGCGGGTCGTCCGGGCCGGAGCGGGCCCTCGGCGCGCGCCCCGGGCGGGCGCGGCCTTCGCCGCCCTCGCGAACGGCGCAGCCTTCCCTGCCTTCGCGAACGGCGCAGCCTTCCCTGGCTTGGCGGGCGGCGCAGCCTTCCCTGCCTTCGCGGGCGGCGCAGCCTTCGCCGCCCTCGCGAACGGCGCAGCCTTCCCTGCCTTCGCGGGCGGCGCGCCCTCTCGGGCCCTCGCGGGCGGCGCGCCCACGCTGGCGAGGACGCTCTTCAGGTGGGGCTCCGCGCCTGGTTCGCTGGGAAAATCGACGGGATCGGGGAGATCTTTCATCTGCACGACGTCGCATCCTGCTTCACGCGCGGCCTCGTGCAAATGACGCCGGAACCTGGCGCGCGCGATGCCGCGGTGGTTGGTGCAGGCGAGCAGCCTGCCGCCCGGGGCGAGCACGCGGAAGGCGAGCGCGGCGAGCGCGCCGAAATCGCTCGCAGCGCTGAAGCGGCTCTTCTTCGTGGTCGCGAAGCTCGGCGGATCGAGCACGACGAGGTCGAAGCGCCGGTCGGACTGGGCGGCGGCCTTCAGCCACGGAAACACGTCGGCCTCGACCACGACGTGCGCCGCCGGGTCCGCGCCGATCGCGGCGAGGTTGTCGCGCGCCCAGGCGACAACGCCCCGGGACACGTCGACCGTCACGCTCTCGCGCGCGCCGCCCGCCACGGCCGCCACGGTGAACGCCCCCGTGTAGGCGAACAGGTTCAGCACCCGGGCCCCCCGGGCCAGCTCCCGCACCCGCCGCCGGTTCTCGCGCTGGTCGAGGAAGATGCCGGTCGAGAGCCCGTCGCCGAGCCGCACCTTGAACGGCAAGCCGTGCTCGAGGACGGTGAACTCCTCCGGGGCGTCCTCCCCTCGGACGGCGTGCCGCGGCGCGAACTCCTCGCGCCGCGCGTCGACGATGACGCTCGCGTGCTTCGGGCGCGCCTTGAGGTAGACGCCCTTCGCCCCGAGCCGGTGGGCCGCGTCGAGCACGAGGTCCCGGGGCGGCGCGCCCGGCTCGCCCTCGCCCGCGCCGAACAGCGACACGACGAGGTGCTCGCCGTACAGGTCGACGGAGACGGAGGGGAGGCCGTCACCCGCGCCATGGACGAGCCGGAGCGCCGTGGTGTCACCGGCGCGCGCGATCCCGTACCGCCGCTCGGCGGCCTCGCGCATGGCGCGCTCGACGGCCGCGACGCCGCCCGCGTACGGGTCCGCCGGCGCGGCCGCGAGCCACGCCTCGAAGACTGCTGGCAGCTGCGAGCGGAAGGTCGCGGCCGCGCCCGTGGCCGGGTGATCGAGGCGGAGCTCGGCGGCGTGCAGGAGCAGGCGCGGGGCCTCGGGGCCGCCGTAGAGCGGATCGCCGGCGATGGGGAGGCCGATCGCCGCGAGCTGCACCCGGAGCTGATGCGTGCGGCCTGTCTCGGGCCGGAGCTCGAGCAGGGCGCGGTCGCCGCGGCGCTCGAGGAGGCGGTAGCGGGTGATCGCCAGCACGCCGCTCGCGGCCCGATCCTCCCGCCCCGCGGCCCGATCCTCCCGCTTCGCGGCCCGATCCTCCCGCCCCGCGGCCCGATCCTCCCGCTTCGCGGCCCGATCCTCTCGCGCCCCGCCGGTCTCGGCGAGCGCGCGCATCGCACCTCCCGGCGCCGGGACGAGGCGGTGCCGCAGGGTGCCGCGCGGCGGGCGATCGCCGAAGCCGGAGACCGAGGCGACGTACGTCTTCTGCACCGTGCGCCCCTCGAACTGCCGCGCGACGGCGGCGTTCGCCTCGCGCCGCCGCGTGAACAGGAGGACGCCCGACGTGTCGCGATCGAGCCGCTGGTGGATCCCGAGGTACGCCTCCGCGTCGCCCCGGCCGCGGAGGAAGGCGCGGAGGCGCGTCACCATGTCGTCGATCCGCTCCGCCTCCGGCGCGTGCGTCGACAGGCCAGCCGGCTTGTCGACGACGATGAGATCGGCATCCTCGGCGAGGATCCACTCCGGATGGATGTCGGGAAAGAGCTCCGAGAGCGAGAGGCGCGGGGTCATCAGTTCTGCTTGACGTCGGTGCCGGGCGGCGCCGTGAACTGGAACTCCGCCGGATCGATCGACGCGGGCTGCGACGCGTTCTCGAAGTCGAACCGGTTCCGGTTGCCCTGCGCGTCGACGATGAGGACGCGGCGCACGACGCCAGGGTCCTTCTTCGCGAGGAGCGCCTTGTCGATATAGAACATCACGAATTCGTAGTGGGGAGTCGGCGCACGCGGCTTGCCGACGAGCACGGGGCCGCCCTCGAACTTCGCCTTCTCGTTGAAGGTGAACGTGAACGACGGGCGGAGCCCGTGGCCCATGAGGAACGAGAGGGCGCCCGGATACTCCGAGTTCTGCACCGGCGTGACGAACATCTGCCGGTCCTCGGCGACGTAGACCTTGAGCGACACGCCGTCGGAGACGATGCGGTTCTGGTTCGGCGGATCGTAGCGAAACGAGATCCTGTCCGGCTTCTGGACCGACAGCGCGCCGCTCTGCTTCTTGACGGCCCCCGAGACCTTCTGCGTGTGCTCCTGCTTGAAGCGGGCCGAGTACGTCTTCTTGCCCACAAAGATCGCGTCGACCTCGGCCGCGACGGCGTCCGCGGATCCCGCCTCGGCGGGCGGCACCGCGGGCGGCGCCGCCGTGCCGGGCGCGGGCGCGGAGGTCGCCGCCGGCGCCTCGGCGCGCCCTCCGCCCGCGTCGCGCGCTGCCGCGTCGCCGACGGGCGTCCCCGCGTCGCGCGCCGCCGTCGCGGCGCCCGCGTCCTCGCGCTTCCGGCCCGCGTCGGTCGACGCACCGCCGCCCGCCGCGTCCGTCGCCGCCGGAGCGCCCGCGCTGGCAGCCGCCGCGGGGGCGCTCGCCTGCGGCGGCGCGTCGACCGAGTGCGGCGTCGCGTCGACCGGCTGCGGCTGGGCCGGCGCGGCGGCGGAGGGCGAGGCGTCGGGCGCCGCGCCGACGGGCGCGGGCGGCGCGTCGCAGGCCGCCACGACCAGGGCAGCGGCCGGGACGAGGGCGACGAGGCGGAGGCGGTTCATCGAAGAGCTCGCTTTCAAGGAGAGTGCGTCGCGTGTTCTAGGACAGGTAGGGCCGAGGTGGTAGCGCCGACCTCCACCACCCCGAGCCCCGCGCCGACGGCATCGATGGCGATCTCGCAGCGTCGCCGGGACGCTCGCGACCGTCGTCGCTCGAAAATTGGGCTGCGCCGAGGTCAGGAACGCCGACGCGCGCCGGGGCACGCGCTGGCGACGACGTCGTCACGGGCCCCCGGGGCGAGACCATGTCTTGACCCCTATTTCCACGTAGCCCAAACTCTCCGGCCGCATGCGCGCCGGCACTCCCTCCCTGATCGATGCGTCGTCGCTCATCCTGATCCTGGACGTCTCGCGCAAGCTCGCAGCGCCGTGCGATCTCACGGAGCTGCTCGAGCTCATCATCAAGACGGGGCGGGAGGTGATAGGCGCCGACCGCGGGAGCGTCTTCCTCTACGACGAGGAGGCCAAGGAGCTTTACTCCCGTGTCGCCACGGGCGAGGCCCAGATCCGCGTCAGCATCGACAAGGGCATCGCCGGGGAGTGCGCGCGCAAGCGCCAGACCATCCTCGTCGACGACTGCTATTCCGACCCGCGGTTCAATCAGGAGATCGACCGCCGGACGGGGTATCACACGAAATCCCTCATCACGGTGCCGCTCATCGGGCTCGACGACAAGCTCGTCGGCGTGCTCCAGATGCTGAATTCGAAGGCGGACCACTTCGGCCCGGACGAGCGCGACGTGGCGGAGCTGCTCGCGGCGCAGGCGGCCGTCGCCGTGCAGCGCACGCTCCTGCTCGAGGAGCGCATGATCAAGCTGAAGCTCGAGCACGATCTCACGATCGCGCGCGACATCCAGCAGAACATCCTCCTGCGGCGGCTGCCGCGCTGCCCCGGCTATTCGCTGTCGGCGTTCAGCAAGCCGGCGGACGACACGGGCGGCGACATCTACGACGTCATCCGTCTCGACGAGCGCGCGGACATGTCGCCGATGATCCTGCTGCTCGCCGACGCGGCCGGCCACGGCATCGGCCCCGCCCTCAGCGTGACCCAGTTCCGCGCGATGCTCCGCATCGGCCTGCGCCTCTCGGCCGACATGGACGCGCTCATGCACCACGTGAACCAGCAGCTCCTCGAGGACCTGCCGAACGACCGCTTCATCACGGCGTTCCTCGGCGTCCTCGACCCGACGACGCACCAGCTCCGCTTCCACGCGGCCGGGCAGGGGCCGCTGCTCCACTACCGGGCGGCCGAGGGCCAGGTCGTGTGGCGCGATCCGTCGACCGTCCCGCTCGGCATGTTCAAGGATCTCGACCTGCCCCCGACGCCGCCCCTCGTGATGGCCCCGGGCGATCTCCTCGTGCTGCTGACCGACGGCTTCTACGAGTACCAGGACGCCGCCGGGCAGGTGTTCGGCAAGGAGCGCGTCGGCGACCTCATCCACCGCCTGCACGCGCGCCCCACGTCCGACATCCTCGGCGCGCTCCTCGCCGAGGTCCGCCGCTTCGCCGGCTCGGCCAAGCAGATCGACGACCTGACAGCGCTGCTCGTCAAGCGCGACGCCTAGAGCAAACCCGAGCGGGGCTCACCCGGAGCGGGGCCCACCCGCACAGGAGACGGGCCCAGATCGGCGTCTTCGGCGCACAGGCGTACTCCAGTACGCCGAGCACCGAAGACGCCGAGGTGGGCCCGTATCCGAAGCGGGTGGGCCCCGCTCTTCCCCTCTCCCCGTCCTTGCGCTAGCTAGGCCGCGATGAGCGCCGCCGCTGCCGCCCCTGTCAACGCCCCCTCCCCCTTCCCCGGCGATCCGCCGGTCGACCCCGCGCTCGCGCAAGCGCACAAGCTCTCGGCGAGCGAGTGGGAGCGCGCGCGCGAGCGCCTCGGGCGGCAGCCGACGTTCACCGAGCTCGGCGTGCTCAGCGTGATGTGGAGCGAGCACTGCTCGTACAAGAGCTCGCGCGTCCACCTCGCCCGGCTGCCCACGACCGGCCCGCGGGTCATCCAGGGGCCCGGCGAGAACGCGGGCGTCGTCGACATCGGCGACGGGTTCGCGGCCGTCTTCAAGATGGAGTCGCACAACCACCCGTCGTACATCGAGCCCTACCAGGGCGCGGCCACCGGCGTCGGCGGCATCCTGCGCGACGTCTTCACGATGGGCGCGCGCCCCATCGCGAACCTCGACTCGCTCCGCTTCGGCCGGCCGGAGCACCCGCGCACGCCTCAGCTCTTGCGCGGCGTCGTCGCGGGGGTCGGCGGCTACGGCAACTGCATCGGCGTGCCGACCGTGGGCGGCGAGCTCTTCTTCGATCGCGCCTACGACGGCAACATCCTCGTCAACGCCTTCACCTGCGGCGTCGTCCGCTCCGACCGCATCTTCTACGGGCGCGCGAGCGGCGTCGGCAACAACGTGCTCTACGTCGGCGCCAAGACGGGGCGCGACGGCATCCACGGCGCGACCATGGCCTCCGACGAGTTCTCCGAGGGCGGCCCGAGCCAGCGCCCCACGGTGCAGGTCGGCGATCCCTTCATGGAGAAGCTCCTGCTCGAGGCGTGCCTCGAGATCTTCGCGGAGGACCTGCTCGTCGGCGTCCAGGACATGGGCGCCGCGGGGCTCACCTCGTCGTCGGTCGAGATGGCGGGCCGGAGCGGCAGCGGCCTCGACCTCGACCTCGACCTCGTGCCGCGGCGCGCGGCCCGGCTCACGCCGTACGAGATGCTGCTGAGCGAGTCGCAGGAGCGCATGCTGCTCGTCGCGAAGCCCGGGTGCGAGGCGCGCGTCATCGAGATCTGCACGAAGTGGGAGCTCGACGCGGCGATCATCGGCAAGGTGACCGACACCGGCCGGTGGGTCGTGCGCGCCACGCCCGGCTACGACCCGCTCGGCGGCGCGGCCGCCGGCGTGGCCCGGAACCCGGTCGTCGTCTGCGACCTGCCCGTGGATTTCCTGACCGACGCGGCGCCGAAGTACGACCGCCCGCAGCGCGACGACGCCTCGCTGCCGGCGCGCCGGGCGTTCGACCCGCGCTCCCTCCCGGCGCCGGCCTCGTGGTCCGCGCTCTTCCTCGAGATGGCGGGCTCCCCGAACCTCGGCTCGCGCGCGTGGGTGTGGCGGCAGTACGACCAGATCGTGCGGGGCGGCACCGAGGTCCGGCCCGGCAGCGACGCGGCGGTGGTGCGCGTCCCCTGCGAGAAGGACGGCCAGCGTCACCAGAAGCTCCTCGCCTTCTCGAGCGACTGCAACGGGCGCCTCTGCGAGCTCGACCCGTTCCAGGGCGCGGCGATGGCGGTGGCGGAGGCGTGCCGCAACGTGGTGTGCGCCGGCGCGGAGCCGATCGGCCTCACCGACTGCCTCAACTTCGGCAACCCGGAGCGGCCGGAGATCATGCGGCAGATCGCGCTCGCCATCGACGGCATGGCGGCGGCGTGCCGCGCGCTGTCGGTGCCCGTCGTGAGCGGCAACGTGTCGCTCTACAACGAGACCGACGGCCGCGCGATCCTGCCGACCCCGACGGTCGCGGTGGTGGGGCTCATCGCGGACGCGGGGGACGTGCTGCGGGCCTCGTTCCCCGCCGCGGGTCTGACCGTGCTGCTGCTCGGCGATCCGCGCGGCGGCCCGCTCGGCGGCTCCGAGTACGTCGCGCGCCACACGGGCGAGGTGAAGGGGCCGCCCCCCGCGCTCGATCTCGACCGCGAGGCGCGGCTCCAGGGGCTCTGCCTCGCGCTCGCGCGCTCGCGGCCGCAGCTCCTCCGGAGCGCGCACGACGTCTCGGAGGGCGGGCTGGCGATCGCCCTCGGCGAGTGCTGCGCCGCCGCCGACGATCCCGCGGCGCTGGTGGGCGCGCGGGTGCGGCTGCCGGGCGCGCCGGACGGCGGCGCGCCCGAGCCGCTCGCCGAGGCGCTGTTCGGCGAGGCGCCGAGCCGGATCGTCGTGAGCGTCCGGCCCGAGGACGCGGCCGAGGTCGCGCGGCAGGCCAAGGCGGCGGGTGTGCCCTGCACCGAGCTCGGCACGACCGGCGGCGACCGGCTCACCATCGACGCGGGCAGCGGCGAGGGGATCGACGTCGAGCTCCGCGCCCTGCGCGAGGCGCGCGATCGGTGCCTCGAGCCGATCGTGGGGCGATAGCTGCGATGGCCCACAGAGGGCGCCAGCGGAATCGGTCCCGCGATTCCGCGGTTCCGCGCGCTCGCGCGGCGCCTTCGCCTATACTTGCAGCATGAAACGCTGGATCCCGCTCGGGCTCATCGCCGCCGGCGCCGTCCTCGGCGCGGCGGCGCTGCTGCTGTCGCCCTCCGAGGAGGAACGGATCCGCGACCGGCTCACCCAGCTCGAGAACGCGGTGCGCATCGACGACGGCGAGCGGAACCCGCTGGTGCGCCACGGCCGCATTCGCGGTGAGTTCGCCGAGATCTTCGCGAAGGAGGCGAGCGCCCGCATCGCCGAGATCGGCGACAGCCTCCGCGGCCGCGACGAGCTCGCGAACGCGGCGACCCAGGCAGCGGTCGTCTATCAGACCGCGGAGGTGAGCCTGGGTGGCACGGAGATCCAGGTCGATCCGGCCGGCATGACGGCGGAGGTGACCGCGACCGCGACGGTCACGGGCGCCCGGCATGGACAAGAGGTCCGGCGCGACGAGCTGCCCGTGGTGCTGCGGCTCGAGAAGATCGACGGCGAGTGGAAGATCGTCTCTGCCACCGTCCACCCCAGGCACACCCCCGGCGACGACGGCCGCTGACAACCGCGCTCAGAGCCGCTGACAACCGCGCTCAGACTCGAGGCGCAACCGGCCACGAGCTTCGCGGCGTCCAGCCGAGGCATCCCCTCAGATTCTTCGGAGAATTCACAGGGAGACGGGGAGACGGGGAGGCACTCTTCGAACACTCCCTGTCTCTTCGCCTCCCTGTTCAAAGTTCCCGCTGAAAAAGGCTGTAAGAGGAGGGGGTCCTCAGGGCGTCGAGGGCCCGCCAGGGAAGCGCTCGTGCGCACCAAAAAAGAAAGGCCGGTCGGGAAGAACCCGCCGGCCTGAGGCCCGCTTTCGCGGACCCACCGGGACCGCACAGGCGCGCTGGTGGAGGGGAGTCCACCGGAGTCCTGGAGAGGCCCGCGATCAGAAGAGATCAGAAGTCAGAAGAGAGAAGTCAGGAAAGCAATACGAAGCGCAATCAAGTAAAGAGCGAAGATAAAGCGAAGACGGGCGGAAGACTAAGACAATCCGAGAAGCCAGTCAAACCGAAAGATGAAGCTGAAGCGAAGTGCAAACCGGAATCGAACGGGCAAGCTCAAGCGAAGCAGGGGAGAAGCTGAAGCGAAGCGGTAAGCAGGGTCAACATCGAGAGCGGCACAACAGATAAGAAAAGCTCAGACCGAGGTCTGACAAGCTGGTCATGCTAAGCCAACGCAACGGGCGACGCGCGTCGCGCGTGCCTCGACCATCCCTCCTTAATCGCCTCGTAAGGCGTCTGTCGTCACGTGAACCGAAGCTGTCCGCCGGCACCCGGCGACAAGTCAATCAAGGAGCCCGATACCGCAAGGGCCATGGCATTCGGGTGACGGCGGGGTCGCGATCGCTCGGCTAGCGCCGCCGATCACCTCGCTTGGCGTCCCCCCCGAAGACCGGGGCAGCATTGCGAAGGTTATGCCAGGGGTCGCCCCCTTCGAGTCCCCATGAAACAGGACGACGAACAGGGGCGACATCTGGTGGATACATAGAGCAACCGGCGGGCCAACGGCGAAGGGGCCGCGGTCCTGGCGCCCAGCAGCCAAAATTGCCGCTGAAACCCTCCCTCCGAGGCGCGCGCGCGACCCCGGAGGCCTGCACCGGTCATACATTTCCGCAGGGACTGGTCCGATCCAGGGATGGGTTCAGATCCAGAACGCAAATACTACCTGGACATGAATATGTTCATCCTCGAGCCGCTGGACGCCCCGCATTGCACCGTGGAAGCGAAGAAGTGCAATAGGGCAGGATGACTGCCACCGACGCTTTGCGTCGTATCTCGACGGCGTACTCCCCCCGCCAAAGGCGCAGCGCGCTACGCGGCGCAGCCCGCAATACGCAGCGCGGCGCGCAGCTCACCGCACATGGGCGCAGCGCATGGCACATAGCGCAGCGCATGGCACATAGCGCAGCGCACGGCACACAGCGCAGCTCGCGGCGCACAGCGCAGCTCGCTGGGCTACCTGCAGCCGGCCTCGATCAGCGGCTCCACCACCCGGGCGATGTTCTCTTGGGGCGCGGAGAATCTGTGGCGTTCGAGCCTCCGCAACGCGCCCAGGAACCTCGGCCAGCTGCCACCGCAGGTCGCGAGCAGCGCCCGGAGCTCCGGAGTCCCCGAGTTGTAGACACGGAACTGCACGAGCGACGCGTTGTTGATCGGACGCCGCGCCCCGATGTCGGCCTTGAGCCGGGCGAGCACCGCGTCCTTCTCCGCCCGCTTCTCGGCGTCGGGCGCCGGGGACGCATACAGCCGATTGAGGTGGACGTAGGCCGCGTGCAGCGCGCGCGTCCGCACCTCGCTCCTCTCCATCTCCCTCATGTAGGCCGTCTTCTCCGCGGAGAAGGGGCCCACCCGCTCGTCCAGGTAATGCTTGGTGAGCTCGTCCCCGACGAAGCTCGCGAGGCTCTCGTTCAACCTCGTCTGCCCCTTCACGTACAGCGTCGCGTGCAGCGACTCGTGGAGCACCACGTTGGCGAGGTCGCCGAGCGCCTCGTCCCCGTCCGAGATCATCGTGGACAGGACCGGATCCTCGAGCCAGCCGAGCGTCGAGTAGGCGCCCGCCGGACGCACGTCGACGTCCCAGCCGGCCGCCTTGAGCGGCGCCGCGAACGCCTTGGCATCCTGGAGATCGAACCACCCCATGTAGGGGACCGTACCCACGATAGGAAAACTCCATGTCTTCGAGCGGAACCGCAGCGGCTCACACGCGCTCACCACCCAGACCGCGGCTGGGCGATCGAGCTCGACATACGTCCTGTAATTGCCGGTCGGGGTCAGCCCGTGGCGCTCCCCGAAGCGCTTGATGTGCGGGACCTCGCGCAGCAGCGCGCGCGTCCGCCACGGCTTGCGGGCGTCGAAGGCGGCGTCCTCGAGCGACTCGGCGCGCCAGGCCATCGAGAGCTGGCCGACGCCCGCCTGCGCGATGTAGCGGACCTGGGTACACGATGCGAGCAGGAGACAGAGCGCGACGAGCCCCGCGGCGGCGCAGACCAGGCGCGCCGCGGAGCGAGGGCGCGACACGGACCACGAGCGCGCGGCGCCGCGACGGGCGCTGGCCGCAAGCCTTTCGCTCATCCTTAGCTGATAGCTGGCCGCGCGGGCTTAACAAGCTCTTCCGCGCAATGGACGCGCGCCCCGCGCGCCCCACCGGCACGCGGGGGGCGCGCGGGCGCGCCCGACAGATCAGGACGGCAGCGCCGCCCCCCACGAACTGAGCTGCACGGCCGGGACGATCGGCGCGCGTTCCCGCAACGAGGGCTCCTCCGTGGCATACAGGGGCTCGCGTGCGAGGGGGTAGTCGCGTGGAGCCCCGTTCGCCAGCACCATCTGGATGGCGCCGAGGTGCCCGCTGCGGAACGCGGCGGCCGCGCACGCGAGATAGAACTCCCACGTCCTCATGAAGGCGCCGTCGAAGCCGGTGACCCGCTCGATCTTCTCCCTGTTCTCCAGGAAGTTACGGCGCCAGCAGCGCGCCGTGAGCGCGGAGTGTCGCCGCAGGTTCTCCGCGTCGAGCACGTCGAGGCCGCGCGCCGAGGCGCGCGTCGCCATCCCCTCGAGCGAAGGAGGCCAGTACCCCGGGAAGATGTGCTTTTGCAGGAAGGGGTCAGTCCGCGACGACTCCTGCTCTCTGGTGACGCTCTCGAGCAGGCACACGCCGCCCGGGGCGAGCAGCGCCTTCACCCTGTCATAGAACACCTCGATACGGCGCTCGCCGGCATGGCACATCGAGCCCAGGGAGACGAGACGATCCCACCGCGGCTCGTCCTCGAGCTCGTCGCAGCTCATCACGCGGACCTCGACCGGGAGCCGCCGCGCCGCCGCCTGCTCGCGGATGTACCTCGCCTGGTTCTCGCAGAGGGTGATACCGAGGCACTGCACCCCGTACGCCTCCGCGGCGTGGAACATGAGGTGCCCCCATCCGCAGCCGAGATCCACGAGCCGTTGCCCGCGCCGGAGCGCGAGCTTCCGCGCGACGAGGGAGATCTTGTGCGCCTGCGCGTCGTCGAGCGTCTCGCCCGGAGAGCTGAAGTAACCGCACGACGTCTGGAGGCGCCTGTCCAGGTAAAGAGGGTAAAAGTCGTTGCCTAGCCCATAGTGACGCTCGACGGCGAGCCTCTCGCGCTTCGCCGCCCCGGAGAGCAGCCCGAGCCGGAGCGCGTCGAGCACGCCCGAGAGGCCGCGGTCGAACGACGACGACGCGGGCACGAGGCGCGGCAGGCGCGCCTCCACGGACCGCGCGAGCTGGAACAGCCCGGCGAGCGAGTCCTCGAGATCTCCCTCGAACGTGACCTCGCGCCGGACATACGCCTCACCGAGGCCGAGCGTGCCCCGGAACGCCGTCTCGCAGAGCGACCGACGCGTCCTGAACGTCACGGCGAACTCGGGCGCGCCCGCGCCGAAGCGCAGCCGCTCGCCGCCCCAGAAGCGCAGCTCGAACGGGGTCCCGCCGTGGCGCTCCAGCAGGCGCGACGCCGCTTCCTTGAACCGACGAGACCACGGCGGCATTTCGCCCTTCCTGACGATGAACATCGGACCCCCTCCGCGGCCCCCCGGCCGCCCGACGAGCTGACCCGAGCTGGGCTTTCCCGTCAAGCAACATGTCATCCATGCAAACGACATCACAGCGAGTCACGGAACGCCCACAGCGGCCGGCGGACACCCCGGACACGCGCTGTCGTCAGGGACAGGAGGAACGCAGTGGCTGGCTCGCTCATAACACCGTAGTGGTGTTCGGGAGAGTCCTGACAACATGCTCACATGTCCGGGATGTTTCATGTTCCAGGCGAAGGAGGGAAATCGGGAAGATGATTCGAATTTCTCCCTACCTTCCTGGTCGTGTTCCTGGTCGCGTGACGTACCCATCCCCTGTGTGCGCTGCGCCCCCTCGCGCCCGGTACGTGCCTGTGCTCCCTCGCGGCCGGGGCGCGGTCCGTGGTACGCACGCCGGCCCGTGACCACGCCCAGCGATCCTCCCGCCGCCCTGCGAGACCCGCCGCCGCCCGCGCGGCGCGCAGGGGAGGCCGGCAGCGGTGAGCTCGTGTTCACGCGCGTCGCGGGGCGCACCGTGCTCGAGAAGGCGCTCGCCAGGAGCCCGCTCAAGCTGCTCGCTCCGAGGAACCACGGGCAGGCAGCGTGGGTGTTCGTCGCGAGCTTCGGCGGCGGCCTCGTCGGCGGCGACGAGCTCCACCTCCACGCGCGCGTCGGTCGCGGTGCCGCCGCGCTGCTCAGCACCCAGGCCTCGACCAAGGTCTACCGCTCGCCCCTCGTCAGCCGCCAGCGCCTCGAGGCCGAGGTTCAAGCAGGCGGGCTCCTCGTCGCGATCCCCGATCCGGTCGTCTGCTTCGCGGGCTCGCGGTACGAGCAGGACATCGACGTCGCGCTCGCCGACGACGCGTCGCTCGTGCTCGTCGACGCGCTGTCCTCGGGCCGGAGCGCGCGGGGCGAGCGCTGGGCGTTCGACCGGTACGCGTCGCGCACCCGGGTGAGCCGCGGCGGGCGGGCCGTGCTGCTCGACGCGACGCGGCTCGATCCCGCGCACGGCGCGCTGCCCGAGCGCATGGGGCGCTTCGACGCGCTCGCGACGCTCGTCGCGCTCGGCCCGCGCGCCGCGAGCGCGGCGGAGGCGCTGCTCGCGCCGCGGCCGCCGCCCGAGCGGCGCGCCGAGCTCGTCGCGTCGGCCAGCCCGCTCCGGGGCGGCGGCGCCGTCGTGCGCGTCGCGGGCACGAGCGTCGAGCGCGTGGCCGGCTTCCTCCGCGGCGCGCTCGGCTTCCTCGCGGGTGAGCTCGGTGATGATCCGTTCGCACGAAAGTGGTAGCGTCGCGCCGCGCCGGCAAAGCCGCGCCGGCAAAGCCGCGGCGTCGCCGCGCCGGAGAGAGGGCGAACATGCACCTTGCGCCTCGTGATCTCGACAAGCTCGTGCTGCACGGCGCGGGCTTCCTCGCCCAGAAGCGCCTCGCGCGCGGGGTCAGGCTCAACTACCCGGAGGCCGTCGCGCTCATCGCGACGCAGATCCTCGAGCTGATCCGCGACGGCCGCAGCGTCGCCGAGCTCATGGACGTCGGCCGCCGCCTGCTCGGGCGCGCGCAGGTGATGGCCGGCGTCCCCGAGATGGTCGCCGAGGTCCAGGTGGAGGGGACCTTCCCCGACGGGACGAAGCTCGTCACCGTCCACCACCCGATCGCGCTCGAGCACGGAGATCTCGCGCTCGCGCTCCACGGCAGCTTCCTCCCCGTGCCCGACGTGTCGCTCTTCCAGCCCGCAGGTCAGGGAGAGGTGACGGCCGAGCCGACGCCCGGCGAGGTGCTCGTGAAGCCCGGCGAGATCGAGCTCTCCCCCGGCCGGCGGCGGCTCTCCCTCCCCGTGAAGAACCTGGGCGACCGGCCGATCCAGGTGGGCAGCCACTACCCGTTCTCGGAGACGAACCGCGCGCTCGAGTTCGACCGGACGGCGGCGGCGGGGATGCGGCTCGACATCCCCGCGGGCACCGCGGTCCGCTTCGAGCCGGGCGACGAGAGGACGATCACGCTGGTGCAGGTCGGCCCGCACGGGGCGGCGCACGCCGCGCGGGAGGAGCAGCAGGCATGAGCCACAGGATGCAGCGGCGGCACTATGTCGATATCTACGGGCCGACGGTCGGCGACCGGGTGCGGCTCGGCGACACCGGCCTCATCGCCGAGGTCGAGCGGGATCACACGTCCTACGGCGACGAGTGCAAGTTCGGCGGCGGCAAGGTGCTGCGCGATCGCATGGGGCAGATGCCCGGCGTCTCGAACGACGAGGCGCTCGACTGCGTCATCACGAACGCGCTCATCGTCGACTGGACCGGCGTCTACAAGGCCGACATCGGCATCAAGCGCGGCCGCATCGCGGCGATAGGCAAGGCCGGCAACCCGAAGGTGATGGCCGGCGTCACGCCGGGCATGATCGTCGGCGTGACGACGGAGGTCATCGCGGGCGAGGGCCACATCGTCACGGCCGGGGGCGTCGACGCGCACATCCATTTCATCTGCCCGCAGCAGGGATACGAGGCGCTCGCGTCGGGCGTCACCACGTTCGTCGGCGGCGGCACGGGCCCGGCGACGGGCACGAACGCGACCACGTGCACCCCGGGTGCCCGCCACATCTCGCTGATGCTGCAGGCGACGGACGTCCTGCCGCTCAACATCGGCCTCACGGGCAAGGGGAACACCTCGTCGCCCGAGGGGCTGCTCGAGCAGGTGCGCGCCGGCGCCGTCGGACTGAAGCTGCACGAGGACTGGGGGACGACCCCGCCCGCCATCGACTGCTGCCTCAGCTTCGCCGAGCACGAGGACATCCAGGTCACGCTCCACACCGACACGCTGAACGAGTCGGGCTACGTCGACGACTCCATCGCGGCGTTCAAGGGCAGGACGATCCACTCCTACCACTCCGAGGGCGCGGGCGGCGGGCACGCGCCCGACATCCTGCGCATCTGCGGCGAGCCGAACGTCATCCCGAGCTCGACGAACCCGACGCGCCCGTACACCGTCAACACGCTCGACGAGCACCTCGACATGCTCATGGTCTGCCACCACCTCGACCGGAACATCCCGGAGGACGTGGCGTTCGCCGAGAGCCGCATCCGCGGCGAGACCATCGCGGCCGAGGACATCCTGCACGACCTCGGCGCGATCAGCATCATCTCGAGCGACAGCCAGGCGATGGGCCGCGTCGGCGAGGTGATCACGAGGACCTGGCAGACCGCGCACAAGATGCGGGATCAGCGCGGCCGGCTGCCCGAGGAGCAGGGCGACAACGACAACTTCCGGATCCGCCGCTACGTGGCCAAGTACACGATCAACCCGGCCATCGCGCACGGCATGTCCCACGAGATCGGGTCGGTCGAGCCGGGCAAGCTCGCGGACCTCGTGCTGTGGCGGCCCCAGATGTTCGGCGCGCGCCCGGAGCTCGTCATCAAGGGCGGCCTCATCGCCTGGGCGCAGATGGGCGATCCGAACGCGTCGATCCCGACGCCTCAGCCGTACTACATGCGCCCGATGTTCGGCTCGCTCGGCGCGGCGGTCGGCGAGACGAGCATCGCGTTCGTGTCGAGCCGCGCCATGGACGAGGGGAGCATCCGCCGGCTCGACCTGAAGAAGCGCCTCTCGGCGGTCCGCCGGTGCCGCCGGATCGGCAAGGCCGACATGCGCCTCAACAGCACGCTCCTGCCGATCACGGTCGATCCCGAGACGTACGAGGTGCGGGCCGGCGGCGAGCTCCTCCGCTGCGACCCCGCGAAGATCCTGCCCCTCGCGCAGAGGTACAGCCTCTTCTGAGGCGGGGAGCCCGCTCTCGGCCGCTCCGCGCCTGCGGGTTCACCCTTCTCTCCGTCCGCTTCCGTCCGCTTCCGTCCGCTCCCCTCTGCTTCTGTCTGATTCCATCCGCGCGCATGAACAGGTGGCTCCTCCTCCAGCTCTCCGACTCCGCGTTCCCGGTCGGAGGGTTCGCGCACTCCGCGGGCCTGGAGGCGGCGGTGCAGCTCGGCGAGGTCGGACCCGGGAGCGCGCTCTCGTCGTTCGTCGCGAGCGCGCTCTGGCAGGTGGGCCTCGGCGCGCTGCCGCTCGTGCGGGCTGCGCACGAGCGCCCGCTCGACATCGCGGCCGTCGACGACGCCTGCGACGCCTTCCTCGTGAACCACGTCGCGAACCGGGCGAGCCGGACGCAGGGCCGCGCGTTCCTCGCGACGAGCGCGCGCGTCTTCCCCTCCGCCGAGATCCGCCGCCTCGACGCCGCCGTGCGGGCGCGGGAGGCGCTGGGCCACCACGCGCCGGCGTTCGGCGCGACCCTCGCGGCGCTCGGCGTCCCGCGCGAGGACGCGCAGGCCGTCTACCTGCACGCCTCGCTCCGCGGCGTCGTCTCGGCGGCGGTGCGCCTCGGGCTCATCGGGCCGCTGGAGGCACAGCGACTGCAACTCGAGAGCGCGCCGCTCCTCGACGCGGTGCTCCATGAGTGCGGAGATCACGGCGTCGACGAGCTCGCGCAGCCGGCGCCGCTCCTCGATCTCTTCGGGGCCACGCAGGATCGGCTCTACTCGCGTCTCTTTCAATCGTGAGGTGACAGCATGCACGACCCCGGCGAGCACGGGCACGGGCACAACGGCCACGACCACGACCACGACCACGACCACGACCACGACCACGACCACGTTCACGACCACGACCACGTTCACGGGGGCGGCCACAGGCACGCGCATGCGCACGGAGACGGGCACACGCACGAGCACGGGCACACGCACGAGCACTGGGCGCATCCGGGGCTCTTCAGCGAGCGGGATGCGCCGAAGGACCGCGATTTCTCGGCGCGCGCGTTCACGGTGGGGATCGGGGGGCCCGTCGGCAGCGGCAAGACGGCGCTCGTGCTCGCGCTCTGCCGCGCGCTGCGCGACAGGATGCCGCTCGGCGTCGTCACGAACGACATCTTCACCCAGGAGGACGCCGAGTTCCTGCACCGCAACAAGGCGCTGCCGCCGGAGCGCATCCGCGCGGTGGAGACCGGGGGCTGCCCGCACGCGGCGATCCGCGAGGACATCAGCCACAACCTCGTCGCGCTCGACGACCTCATGGATCACGTCGCGCCCGCGCTCCTCATCGTCGAGAGCGGCGGCGACAACCTCGCCGCCCAGTACAGCCGGGAGCTCGTCGACTACACGATCTACGTGATCGACGTCGCCGGCGGCGACAAGGTGCCGCGCAAGGGGGGACCGGGGATCACGCAGTCGGATCTGCTCGTCATCAACAAGACCGATCTCGCTCCGCACGTCGGCGCCGACCTCGGCGTCATGGAGCGGGACGCCCGGAGGATGCGGGGCGACGGGCCGTTCCTGTTCGCGCAGTGCAACCGGAGCCAAGGAGTCCCCGAGATCATTGACCACATCCTCTCCGCCATGCGCCGCGCGACCACCACGGCGCCTCCCGCGAAATAGGCCTCTATCGCGCGCCTCCCGCTGCGAGAAGCGCTCACGCTCCACAGGAGTCGGCATACCGGAGCACATCCGCGCCGGGCGCGCGGCGCCGTACCCTGTTAGAGGAGGGCAGCGGCAACGCCGCTTCGACTTCCGTTTCGCTGGAATACCGGTTCTATTGGACCGTAGGCGGACTTCGGACGGGTGGTAGAGGGCGGAGAGGGCTCCGCCGGGCGGAGCGGCTTCCACCACGACCGCCGCGGTCGCCACGCGATCACGGCAGCGCCGGATGGCGAGGCGGCGCGGCGCACCCGTTGGAGACGAGAGGAGGAGGCATCAGTGAGCCAGGCCCGACCCCATGTGCTGGTGGTAGACGCCGAGAAGAGGGTCCTCGACAGGCTCGCGCTCGAGCTGAACCAGGGCGGCTTCGACGTCACCTGCGCCGAGAGCGGGCTCGCGGCGATCGAGCTCGTCAAGGCGCGCCGCTTCGACCTCGTGGTCGCCGATGTGGGGGCGCTCGGCATGGAGGGCGCCGGGACCATCGCCGCGCTCAAGGCGCTCGGCCCGGACCTCGAGATCATCGTCGGCGCCCCGTGCTCGAGCGCGCAGGCCGCCGTGGAGTGCATCGAGCGCGGCGCGTACGACATGCTGGAGAAGCCCTACGACATCGACGACCTGAAGCGGCTGCTCGAGGCGGCGATGCTGCGCACCCACCTCGACGCCGTCGCGGCCGTCCACCAGGCGAGCGCCGCCCTGGTCGCGTCCCTGTCGCGGGACGACTTCCCCGAGCGCGCCGTGGATCTCGCGGCGAAGGTCGTCTATACGACGAGCGCGGCGCTCTCCCTGGCGCTCGATCAAGGGGCCGCCCTGTACCAGGCGGCCTCCGGCGCCGAGGTGTCCGCGGCCTTCATCGCTCGGCTCGCCGGGCGCATCGAGGGCGCGCTCGCGCCTGTCCGCCTGTCCGCGGACGACGCGCCCGATCTGCTCTGCACCGCAGAGGGCGATCGCTTCGGCGCCGCCATCGTCGCGCCGCTCCGCCTGGGCGAGAGCTCGTTTGGCGGCCTCGTGGTGCTCCGCGACGAGCGCCTGCCGGCGTTCACCAGCCAGGAGGAGCAGGCCATCGGCATCTTCGCGATTGAGCTCGCGCTCGCCTTTTACGGTCACAAGGTACGGCGCTCGCTCGGCCCCTGCGCCGCCTGACGCGCGCGCGGGATGGATGATGAGGCGCGCGGCCGCGCGCGGCGCTCGTCCGGGCCGAGATCTGCGGCGAGCGCCCGCAAATTCTTCGGCGATCGAGCTCAAGATTCCCTCTGGCGAACGCATTCGCACCCCACTAAAGGAGGGGAGCGATGAGCTCCACCGCTGCACCATCGACTCTCCCCGCCAGGGCCCAGCGCGCCGCGACCTTCTACCGGGACCTCGTCGGCAAGAAGATCGCGATGGCGCTGAGCGGCGTCATCTTCTTCGGCTTCGTGATCGGCCACATGACCGGCAACCTGCAGGTCTTCCTCGGCCGGGAGAAGATCAACGACTACGCCGCCTTCCTCCACGGGACGCCCTCCCTGCTCTGGGGGACGCGGATCGTCCTCCTCGCCTCCCTCATCGTCCACGTCTACACGGGCGTGACGCTCGCGCAGCACAGCCGCGCTGCCCGGCCGGTCCCCTACCAGGTGAAGGGGCAGCGGCGCCCGAACGTCGCCGCGCGGACGATGCTGCTGAGCGGCGGCGTCCTCGCCGCCTTCATCGTCTATCACCTGCTCCACCTGACGACGGGCACCGTGCACCCCGACTTCGTGCCGCTCGACGCCTACGACAACGTCGTGAAGGGCTTCAGCTCGGCGCCCGCGGCGATTGCCTACGTCGTGGCGATGGGCCTGCTCGCGCTGCACCTCTACCACGGCGCGTGGAGCATGTTCCAGTCGGTGGGCTTCAGCCATCCGCGCTACACGCCGGCGCTCAAGAAGCTCGCGGCCGCGTCGTCGATCCTGCTCTTCGCCGGCTTCTCATCCGTCCCGCTGGCCGTCCTGTTCGGCATCGTCCGCTGAGCCCGGAGCCTCCGTCATCATGCAGCTCAATGCGAAGATCCCCGAAGGTCCCATCGAGAAGAAGTGGGACCAGCACCGCTTCAACCTGAAGCTCGTCAACCCGGCGAACAAGCGGAAGTACACGGTCCTCGTCGTCGGCACCGGCCTCGCCGGGGGCGCGGCGAGCGCGACGCTGGCCGAGCTCGGCTACAACGTGAAGAGCTTCTGTTTCCAGGACTCTCCGCGCCGCGCCCACAGCATCGCCGCGCAGGGCGGCATCAACGCCGCGAAGAACTACCAGAACGACGGCGACAGCATCTACCGCCTCTTCTACGACACCGTGAAGGGCGGCGACTACCGCGCGCGCGAGGCCAACGTGTACCGGCTCGCGCAGATCAGCGTGAACATCATCGACCAGTGCGCCGCGCAGGGCGTGCCGTTCGCGCGCGAGTACGGCGGCGTGCTCGCGAACCGCTCCTTCGGCGGGGCGCAGGTGTCGCGCACGTTCTACGCGAGAGGCCAGACGGGGCAGCAGCTCCTCCTCGGCGCCTACCAGGCCCTCGAGCGGCAGATCGGCCTCGGCAAGGTGAAGATGTACCCGCGCACCGAGATGCTCGACCTCATCGTCATCGACGGCAAGGCGCGCGGCCTCATCACCCGCAACCTGATCACCGGCGCGCTCGAGACGCACCTCGGCGACGCGGTCGTCCTCGCGTCGGGCGGCTACGGCAACGTCTTCTTCCTCTCGACGAACGCGAAGGGGTCGAACACCACGGCCATCTGGCGGGCCCACAAGCGCGGCGCGCTCTTCGGCAACCCCTGCTTCACGCAGATCCACCCGACGTGCATCCCCGTCTCGGGCGACTACCAGTCGAAGCTGACGCTCATGAGCGAGTCGCTCCGCAACGACGGCCGCATCTGGGTGCCCGCGAACCCGGGCGACACGCGCCCGCCGGAGCTCATCCCCGATGGCGAGCGTGACTATTACCTCGAGCGCCGCTATCCGAGCTTCGGCAACCTCGTGCCGCGCGACGTCGCGTCGCGGGCGGCGAAGGCGGTATGCGACGAGGGCCGCGGCGTGGGGCCGACGCGGCTCGGCGTGTACCTCGACTTCTCGGACGCCATCCGGCGCCTCGGCAAGCCGGCCATCGCCGAGCGTTATGGCAACCTCTTCGACATGTACGAGCGCATCACCGGCGACGACCCGTACAGCGTCCCGATGCGCATCTATCCGGCCATCCACTACACGATGGGCGGGCTCTGGGTGGACTACAACCTGATGAGCACGATCCCCGGCCTGTACGTGCTCGGCGAGGCGAACTTCTCCGACCACGGCGCGAACCGGCTCGGGGCGAGCGCGCTGATGCAGGGCCTGGCGGATGGGTACTTCATCATCCCCTACACCATCGGCGATTACCTCGCGTCGACGAAGCTCGAGCGGGTCGACGACCTCCACCCCGCCGTGAGGGACGCCGAGCGCGACGCGAGCGCGCGGCTGAACAAGCTGCTCGGCGCGAACGGCTCACGCACGGCCGACTCGTTCCATCGCGAGGTCGGCAAGATCATGTGGGAGGCGTGCGGGATGGCGCGCAACGCGGCCGGGCTCAAGGGCGCGCTCACGCGGATCCCGGAGCTCCGCGAGCAGTTCCACCGCGACGTCCGCGTCTCGGGGACCGGCACCGGCCTGAACCAGGAGCTCGAGAAGGCGGCGCGCGTCGCCGACTTCTTCGAGCTGGCGGAGCTCATGTGTCGTGACGCGCTCGACAGGGAGGAGTCGTGCGGCGGGCACTTCCGCGAGGAGCACCAGACGCCCGAGGGCGAGGCGAAGCGCGACGACGACCGCTTCTCCTATGTCGCCGCCTGGGCATGGCGAGGCGAAGGTCAGGCCCAGGAGCTCCACAAGGAGCCGCTCCAGTTCAACGAGGTTCACCCCACGCAGCGGAGTTACAAATAATGCGCCTCACCCTCCATGTCTGGCGGCAGAAGGGCAAGTACGAAGCGGGCCGGTTCGTCACGTACGAGGTGCCCGACGTCAGCGAGCACATGTCCTTCCTCGAGATGCTCGACGTGCTCAATCAGCGGCTCATCCTCAAGGGTGAGGAGCCAATCGCGTTCGATCACGACTGTCGCGAGGGCATCTGCGGCATGTGCGGCTTCATGATCAACGGCCAGGCGCACGGCCCCCTCCGTGGGACGACCGTGTGTCAGCTGCACATGCGTCACTACAAGGACGGCGACGTGCTGTGGCTCGAGCCGTGGCGGGCCCAGGCGTTCCCGGTGGTAAGCGACCTCGCGGTGGACCGCAGCGCGTTCGACCGGATCATCGCGTCGGGCGGCTTCGTCTCGGTGTCGACGGGCAGCGCGCCGGACGCGAACGCGATCCCGGTGCCGAAGGTGGTCGCCGAGCGCGCCATGGACGCGGCGGCGTGCATCGGCTGCGGCGCCTGTGTCGCATCTTGTCCGAACGCGTCCGCCTCTCTCTTCACCGCGGCGAAGCTCACGCACCTGAACCTCCTGCCGCAGGGCCAGCCGGAGCGCGATCAGCGGAGCCTCAACATGGTCGCCCAGATGCGCGTCGAGGGCTTCGGCCACTGCACGAACGTCGGCGAGTGCGAGGCGGTCTGCCCGAAGGAGATCCCCCTCGACATGATCGCGCAGATGAACCGCGACTACCTGCGCGCGACGCTGGTCCACCGCGACGTGCAGGCCAAGGGCGGCACCGGCTGAGGCGCCGCGCCGCCGGCCTCGCCCGAAGCCGGCGGCGCCTCCCCTCCCTCCCCTCTCCTCGACAGCGCACGCTCTCCTCCCGCACGTCATGAACGGCGGCGCTCCGTCGCCGTCACCCCGCCGCCAGGGCGGGCGCGCCCCCGATTGACCACCGGCTCGCCGCCCGACGCGCCGCGCCAAGGGTGCGCCTGTGGCCCGCGGGGGCAGGCCGGCCCTTCGGCCCATCACCGCCCGTACGGCCGGCCCCCGGTGCCTGCAGGCGCAGGCTGCAGCGCCTCGGCGCGAGGCTCACCCGAGCAGGGCCCCGCGGCATGACAGGCGAGCCCTGGTGCCGCGGGTGCGCCAGCACGATCCCGACGGCCGCCGCAGGTGTGGCACGAGACCGCCGTCATCCCCCGTTTTCGTACAATTTTTCACCAAAAACACAAGATTTTGCGGGCCACCTGTGGAAAACAGACCGGGAGTTTCCTGATCATCGACTCAGGTACTTCCTAAACAATCTTCACATCGCGAGCACCAACCGTACAGTCAACGTGGGATAAGCACTCGGCATGTTTCGAGAACATCTCGTCGCGACTCGCGCCCATGCCAGTGAGGGCTTTCCGAGTGTGACGAGCCGTCGCTCCAGTAGCAGCGCAACCGCGAAGATGCCGTGGCGCTCTCCCGCGCCGCAATGAAACGTGTCAGGGTCAACAGGCACTTGTTCGAGGTCACGAGTTGGAATAACCTCGAAATTGTCCTGAACGGGATCAGACGTCATAAGACAATTGTGGTCACCCCACACCATGTCGTAGACTAGGTCGAACTTAGAGCGCCGCAGCGAGGGGGGGCATCCCGCGGCGAGCGCGTCGAGGATCGCATCGAGTATCGCTCTTCTGCGGAAGCCGGTTCGAGGGGAGGGCCGGCAGGAGGAGAAGCCAGAGGCAACGGCCGCGGCGACCTTTCTCCCGGCGGGTCAGGAGATCCGCTTTCCACATGGGAACGACGCGCACCGGGACCACAGACCAGACCCACGGGGGCCGGGCAGATCGCCTGACGGCGCCCTGCTGCACCGTTCGTGCTGCGCGCCTTCGGCGCGCGCCGGGGTCTGCGAGGCTGGTCGGATGCGGGAGTTCGAACATCAGACAGGTCTCTTGCACGAGCGAAGAAGTAGGAGGGGAACTTCATGAGGTGCTGCATCGACGGCCTTAATCTGCATCCGACGAGCGTCCACGATGCTGCCGTTGTTCTCGACACCGTGACGGATCGGCTCCTCGCCGCGGGGGATCGGCGAGCGGCCTTCACCGACGTCTACGGTATCGTCACGCGCGCGGTCGCGGCGCAGGTCGAGCGACGCGATGGCATGTTCCTCGAGCCGGCGTGGATCTCGCGCCTCGCGGGCCGGTTCTGCGAGCGGTACCTCGAGACGCTCGGCTCGTACGATCGGGGCGCGGCGCAGGACTGCGGCGCCTGGCACATCGCGTACGCGAGCACGGCGTCGCGGTTCACGCCCCCCGTGCAGAACGCGCTGCTCGGCTTCAGCGCCCACATCAACTACGACCTGATCTTCGGGATCCACGCGACGATCGTCGAGTTCGGGCACGGCGCCGACCGGGCGATGCTCGCGCGGCTCAAGCACGATCACGATCAGATCAATGCGCTGCTCCGCGCCTCGGTCATCGAGGCGCTCGCGCGCCTCACCGCGCGGCATGGCTGCCCCCTCAGCGCGTTCTTCCTGGAGACCGCGCCGGAGGTCGCGGTCTGGGTGTCGATGGAGATGCTCTCGCGGTGGCGCGAGCGGGTCTGGGACGACGTCCTGGCGCTCCTCGCCGCGCGGAGCGGGAGCGAGCGGGCGGCGCTCTCCCGCGGGATCGAGCGGCGCTCCACGCGCATCGCCCAGATGCTCGCGCTGCCCTCGCTCTACCAGGCGCCGCATACGGCGCTCCGCCTCCTGTCAAGGGCCGCGTGATCGCGGCCGACCGCAACCGGAGCCCCGCCCGATCGTAGAATGGGGGCATGAGCAAGCTGCCCAAGGAACCGCCCGCCGGCGAGATCACCCCTCCAGCGCTCTACCTGCGGCGGCGCGAGCTCCTCAAGAACGCGGCGCTCTTCGCCGGCACCGCGTCGGCCATCGGCGGCGGCCTCGTCTGGCTCACGGGCGGAGCGGCGCGCCTCTCGGCGGCCGGCGCCCCCGGCGGCGAGGCCACGCCGCTCGGCAGCGCGGCAGCGCCGCCGGGGCCGCTGGCCGCCGGCGCGTCGTCCGCCGGGACGACCTCGAGAGACCCGTTCGTCACCGACGAAGCGCGGACCTCCTACGAGGACATCGTTTCGTACAACAATTTCTACGAGCTCGGCCTGAGCAAGTCGGAGCCGGCCCAGAACGCCGGACGGCTCAGGCTCCGCCCCTGGGCCATCGCGTGCGAGGGAGAGGTGAAGAAGCCCGAGGTCATCGACCTCGACACCCTCCTCCGATGGTTTCCCCTGGAGGAGCGCGTCTATCGAATGCGCTGCGTCGAAGCGTGGTCGATGGTGATCCCCTGGCTCGGGTTCCCGCTGGGCGCGCTGCTCAGGCGCCTCGAGCCGACCTCCCGCGCCCGGTACGTCCAGTTCACCACGCTGCTCGATCGGGAGCAGCTGCCCGGCCAGCGGAGCGACGTGCTCGAGTGGCCTTACGTCGAGGGGCTCCGGATCGACGAGGCCATGCACCCTCTCACGATGCTGGCCGTGGGCCTCTACGGCAAATCGCTGCTCGGCCAGAACGGAGCGCCCATTCGCCTGGTGGTGCCGTGGAAGTACGGCTTCAAGGGGTGCAAATCGATCGTCAGCATCAAGCTCACCGAGCGGCAGCCGGCGACGAGCTGGAGCCGCGCCGCGCCGGACGAGTACGGGTTCTATGCGAACGTGAACCCCGCGGTGGATCACCCGCGCTGGAGCCAGGCGACGGAGCGGAGGATCGGTGAGCTGCGTCGCCGTCCCACGCTGCCATTCAACGGCTATGCGGAGGAGGTCGCCGGCCTCTACAGCGGGATGGACCTGCGGGAGAGCTTCTGACGATGCGCGCGCAAGCGAGGACGATGTCGCCGCCGCGCGCTGTCGCCGCCGGTGTACCGGCTGGCCGGAAGCTCGGCTGGCTCCCGCCCGCGGTCGTCGCCGGCGGGCTGATCCCGCTGGTCGTGCTCGGCCTGCGCGCCGGGGCCGGGGCGCTCGGCCCGGACCCCGTCGCCGAGGCGCTGAACCAGCTCGGCCTGCTCGCGCTCGTGCTGCTCGTCGCCTCGCTGGCGGCGACGCCGCTCAAGCTCGTGTCGGGCTGGACCTTTCCGCTGCGTATCCGCAAGGCGCTCGGGCTGCTCGCGTTCTTCTACGCGTGCGCCCACTTCCTGACGTATGCGATCGTCGATCAGGGCCTCGACGTACGCGCGATCGTCGAGGACATCACGGAGCGCCCCTTCATCCTCGCCGGCTTCGTCGCGCTCCTCGTGCTCGTCCCGCTCGCGGCCACGTCGACCGCGCGCATGCTGAAGCGCCTCGGCGCCGCGCGCTGGAAGCGCCTGCACCGCCTCGCCTACGCCGCCGCCGTCCTCGGGATCGTGCACTTCTTCCTCCGCGTGAAGAAGGACGCGACAGAGCCGATGATCTACGCGGCGCTGCTCGCGCTCCTCTTCGCCGTGCGCGTCGCGAGCGCCATCCTGCACAGACGCGCGGCGCGGCGCTGAGCGCCAGCGTCGCGCCGTCGCCGCGCGACGAACTGCCGCGCGGCTCCGCGCGTTCGGATACCATGGGGCTTCGACGTGGAACGCGTGAGGACGGCATCATGAGGCTCTTCACCATCGGGGACAGCATCTCTCAAGGCTTCATGTCGCTCGGCGCGGCGCGCACCCAGCTCGCCTACTCCACGTGGATCGCGCATGCGCTCGGCGTCGACGTCGGCGACGCGCTGTCGAGCCCGGCGTACCGCGTGCCCGACTACCCGGCCCACGGGCTGCTGCTCGATCTGGAGGTGGTGCTCCGCCGCCTCCAGCTCGCCTTTGGCACCACGATCGACAGGCTCGAGTGGGCCGCCGTCCTCCTGGAGATCAACCGCGTGCTCGACGTGGCCGAGGAGTACTACGAGCGCGGCGAGGGGGCCGGCCGCTACCGCGGCGGGAGCGTGCCCTGGTTCCACAACGTCTCGGTGTACGGCTTCGACGTGGCCGACGCGTGGCTCGTGACCCCGAGGCTCTGCAGGGAGCGGATCGCGGCGGCGCCCGGCGCCAAGGACGGCTTTTTCCAGGGGCCCAACGCGGCGTTCTACCGGACCGCGCTCCGCGTCCTCAACCCGTCGCGGGATGAGCGCCTCGACGGGTACAGCCAGCTCGACTGGCTCGGCCACCACGCGCGCGGCGAGGGCGTCGAGAACCTCCTCCTCTGGCTCGGCCCCAACAACGCGGTCGGCTCGGCGATCCTCCTCAGCGTCGCGGCGACCGAGGACAGGCCCGAGCGGCGGCCGGCCTCGCTCAGCTTCGACGAGCGGACCCGGGCGCAGTGGAACCTCTGGATGCCCGACGACTTCGTCGCCGAGTACGGCGAGCTGCTCGACCGGGTCGACACCCTGATGCGGCGCAACGAGAGCCCGGGCTGGCGGGTGTTCGTGGCCAACGTGCCTCACGTGACGATCGTGCCGATCGCCACGGGCGTCGGCGACCCGCTGCCCGGCCTACCGCGCTACTACCCCTATTACACCTATCCCCCGCTCGCTCGGGGCACCCGCCTGATCGAGGCGGGCGCGCCGCACCTCACCGCGGCGGACGCGCGGCGCATCGACGAGACGGTCGACGCCTGCAACGCGCAGCTCGTCCGGCTCATCGAGGAGAGGAACGCCCGCCACCGCACGCCCCGGTATCACCTCGTCGACGTCTCCGGCGGCCTGGACCGGCTCGCGTACCGGCGCACCGGCGGCGAGCCGTCGTACGAGTTCCCCGCGTACTTCGCGGCCAACGTCGCGCCGCCGATGGACACCCGCTTCTACCACGTCGATCGCGCCGGGCGCCGCAAGGCCGGCGGCATCGTCAGCCTCGACGGCGTTCACCCGAGCGTCATCGGCCAGGGCCTCCTCGCCCACGAGTTCCTCAAGGTCATGAAGGAGGCCGGCGTCCCTGGCGCCGACCCGGACCGCCTGCCGTGGCCCAGGATCGTGGCGAGCGACACGCTCTATCAGGACCCGATCCCGCTGATGGAGGAGATCTACCAGTACGAGGAGCTCTCGTACGCGGTGCTCTCGGCCTACCGGTACGTCTTCGGAGGGCTCCAGGGGCGCCGCGGCAGCATCAAAGACTTCTAGAGCGGTTCCACTCGCCCCTGGTACAAGCGTCGCAGAGCGGCGGTCACCCGCACAGGAGACGGGCCCAGATCGGCGTTTTCGGCGCGGAAGCGCACTCCGGTGCGCTGAGCACCGAAAACGTCGAGATGGGCCCGTATCCGAAGCGGGTGACCGCCGCTCACGGCACCGCGGGGGTGCTCCCACGCAGCATGAAATAGATGAGCACCCCCGTGACGGAGACGTAGAGCCAGAGGGGCAGCGTCACCCGCGCGACCTTGGCGTGCTTCGCAAAGTTCGCCTTGTAGGCGAAGTAGAACGACGTCAGCGCGAGCGGCACGATGCCCGCCGAGAGCACGATGTGCGAGATGAGGACGGCGAAGTAGACGGCGCGCAGCGGCCCGGTGCCCTGGTACTTCGTGTCGCCGTGGACGAAGTGATAGGCGAGGTAGCCGACGAGGAACAGCGACGAGGCGGCGAACGCCGAGACCATCAGGTACTTGTGCACGACCATCGCGCGGCGCTTGATCGCGATCCAGCCCGCGACGAGGAGCGTGGCGGCCGTCGCGTTCAAGGCGGCGTTCAGCGGCGGCATGAAGCGGAGATCCGCGCCGCCCGCGCCCCGCCGGATGATGAGGATGTAGGCGAGGAACGCCAGCGCGGCCGCGGAGAGCACGGCATTGAAGGCGTAGAACGATCGGTCGCTGGTGCGGGCGAGCAGGCCGACCGGCTTCAAGTGGCTCGAGGCGTGGGACGACATCGCGCGGTCCATACCAGAGGAGCGCGCCGAGCGCGAACGCGAGCGGGCGACCTCGGATCAGCGAACGGAAGCGGACGGAAGCGGACGGAGACGACCGCCAGCGCTCGCAGACGGACCGAAGCGGACGGGCGCGGACGGAGCCGCCCCGAGTGACCCCGGGCTACGCGGAGCTCGGCGCGATCCCCATCGGCGTGGGGCTGCGATCTGCGTTCCGCAGCGGCTCGCGCATGGTCACGAACTCCTCGGCTGCGGTCGGGTGGATGCCGATCGTCGCGTCGAACTGCGCCTTGGTCGCGCCGCACTTCAGCGCGACGGCGAACCCCTGGACGATCTCGCCGGCGTCGGGCCCGACCATGTGGACGCCGAGCACCCGGTCGGTCGCGCGGTCGACGACGAGCTTCATCATCGTCTTCTCCTCGCGCCCGGAGAGGGTGTGCTTGAGCGCGCGGAAGGTCGAGAGGTAGATGGCGACGTCGTGGTGCTCTCGCGCCTGCGCCTCGGACAGGCCGACCGTGCCGACGTTCGGCTGGCTGAAGACGGCGGTCGGGATGCCGGCGTAGTCCACGCGCGCGCGCTCGCCGCGGAAGAGCGTCTTCACCAGCGCCATCGCCTCGGCGATGGCCACGGGCGTGAGCTGCACGCGCGAGATCACGTCGCCGAGCGCATAGATGGACGGGACCGACGTCTGGAACGCGTCGTCCACCACGACGGCGCCCTCCTCGTCGAGCTTCACCCCGACCTCCTCGAGGCCGAGCCCCTTGGTCTTCGGCAGGCGCCCCGTCGCGTACAGCACGCAGTCGGCCGCGAGCTCGGTGCCGTCGGCGAGCGTCGCGACGAGCGCGTCGCCCTGCCGCGCGATGCTCTCGACGCTCGCGCCCAGGCGGAGGTCGAGCCCCTTCTTCTGGATCTCGGCGGCCAGGAACGCCCGGATGTCGTCGTCGAAGCCGCGCAGGAGGTGCAGGCCGCGGTGGATCAGCGACACCTTGGCCCCGAGGCCGTGCAGGATGCCGGCGAGCTCGACCGCGATGTAGCCGCCCCCGACGATGACCGCCCGCCGCGGCATCGTCTGGAAGTGGAACAGGTCGTCGGAGGTGACGGCGAGCTCGCGCCCGGGGAGATCGGGGATCCAGGGATAGCTGCCGGTCGCGACGAGGATCCGCTCGGCGGTGATCCTGGCGCCGTCGATCTCGACGGCGTGGGGATCGACGACCCGGGCGTGCCCCCGCCGGACGTCGGCGCCCGAGTTCTTCAGGAGTCTCTCGTAGACGCCGTTCAGGCGCTCGATCTCCTTGTCCTTGTTGCGGAGGAGCGTCGACCAGTCGAACGACGGGCCGGCGTGCCCGTTCCCGCTGGCGCCGTGGCCGGGCACCGTCCAGCCGTAACCGGCGGCGTCCTCGAAGTCCTCGGCGTAGTGCGAGGCGTAGACGAGGAGCTTCTTCGGGATGCACCCCAGGTTGACGCAGGTGCCGCCGAGGTGGCGCGACTCGGCGACGGCGACCCGGGCGCCGTAGGAAGCGGCCATGCGGGCTGCGCGCACGCCGCCGGAGCCGGCGCCGATGACGAACAGATCGTAATCGTACTTGGACATGGCGGACGACTATGCCCCATGTGGGGCGCGGTCGCCGCGCGCCGTGCGGTCGCGCGCGACGGGCTCCGCTCCCTCCGGCTTCGCCTCGGCCACCGGCGCGGGGATTCTGCTACGGTCCCGCCGTTGCGCTCCTCGCCCCACACTGGAACCTTCGCCGACGCTCCGCCACCGCGCCCGCGCGACGGCGACCTGCAGGAGCGTCCCGCGCCGCGCCTCGCGGGACGCGCGCGCCGCGCCCTGCCCTTCGCGCTGGCGGCCGCGCTCGTCGCGTTCGTCCTCGGCCGGCTCGACTTCGACGCCTTCCGCGCCGCCCTGTCGCGCGTCGACGCCCCGCTCTTCGTCGCCTTCGCCGCCCTCTTCGTCCTCGCGCTCCTCGGCGCCGACACGTTCGCGACCGTCCTCGTCTACCGCCGCCTGATCGCGCCCGTCGCCTTCCGCGACTTCCTCGTGCTCCGCGGCGCCTCCTACCTCCCGTCGCTGCTCAACCACCACGTCGGTCAAGCCTTCATCACGGTCTTCCTCGCGCGCGTGCACGCCGTGCCGCTCGCGCGCGTCGCCGGCGCGACGCTCGTCGTGTACGCGTCGTGGCTCGGCTGCCTGCTCCTCCTCGGCGCCGTCGCCGTGCCCGCGAACGGCGGGCCGCTCGCCGGGTCCGCCCTGCTCCTCGCGGCGGGCGCGCTCTACCTTGCGATCCTCGCGCTGCGCCCGGCCCGGCTCGCCCGCGCAAAGCTCCTCGCCCCGCTCTTCGAGGCGGGCGTGCGCGGCCACCTCGTCGCCCTCGCCGCGCGCATCCCGCATCTCCTCGTCCTGTTCGCCGGCACCTGGCTCCCCTTCTGGTTCTTCGACGTGCGCATTCCCCTTGGAGCCGCCCTCACGTACATCCCGATCCTGATGGTGGCGGTGACGCTCCCCATCACGCCGCAAGGCTTCGGCACGCGCGACGTGCTCGCCGCCGCGCTCTTCGAGGGCTTCGCGGCCGGCGCGACGCGCGACGCACGCCTGGCCGCGATCGCCGCCTCGACGACGACGTGGGCCGTGGCGCTCACCCTCGTCGAGGCCGCGCTCGGCCTGGCCCTGCTCCGGGGCGTTTTGCCCCATAGGGAGGCAAAGCGCCCCACGGACGCTCCCCCGTCCGGCCATGACGCGGCGTAACGCGGCTCGCCGTCACGGTATTTGGAATCTTGCAACCAGGCTACTCGCCAACGTCGATTGGCGCATGGTTTGCCATGGAGCCGGAGAGCGGCGGAAGAGCGGCAGCAGAGGCCCAGCAGAGGCCAATGAGAGGCCCAGCAGAGACCAAAGAGGCCCCGCAGAGGCCGAAGAGAGATAGGTCGGCCAAGGGCAGGTTCGGCGTGGCGAGTTTCGGGTTATAGTCTCCGGCCCCCTGGCGTTCGTTTCGTCCTTCTGGCCGCGTGCGACCCGCTGAACATCGCAGACTGGACCAGTCCGCGCCGAGCGACCCTCTATGAAGAATCTGGTTCGTTTCCTCGCCTCCTCCGATCACGACGTCGCCCGCGCCATACGCCACGTGCGCCGGCAGGTCCTCAGCTTCACCCTGCCCGCGCCGCGACCGCTCGTGGTCCCGATGCGCATGGCGTTCGAGGCAGCGCGCGAGGTGTATTATTTCGGTGCGCGTGTGCTCGTCTGCGAGCCGCATTTCAAGTCGCACTGCGCGCAGTACGGCAAGGGTGTCCGGACGGGGACCTTCATCCACTTCATCAATGGGCGGGGCGACATCATCCTCGGTGATAACGTGGTGCTCGACGGCAAGACCGACTTCATCTTCGCCGCGCGGTTCTGCGACCGCCCCACGCTGCGGATCGGCGACAACACCGGGATCGGGCACGGCTGCCGGATCGTCGTCGGCAAGTCGGTCACCATCGGCAAGCACTGCATGATCGCGGCGGGCGTATTCATCCTCGACTCGAGCGGCCACCCGAGCGATCCGGAGGCCCGGAGGCGGGGCCTGCCTCCCTCGGACGCCGAGGTGCGGCCGGTCGTCATCGAGGACAACGTCTGGCTCGGGACCCGGTCCACGATCTTCCCGGGGGTCACGGTGGGCGAAGGCAGCGTGGTGTCGGCGGGCTCCATCGTGATGGCCGATGTCCCTCCGTACACCGTCGTCGCTGGCAATCCGGCCCGACGGGTGGCATCACTCCGGACGACCGAGCCGCCGCCGCCCATCGGGCCCGCGGCGGACCGCGCCGATGCGAGTGTGATGAGGAACAGCGCGGACGACGCTGCGCGTCGCTCGGGCTCCGACAGCGCATCTTAACCCTGGAGTTCTTTCATGGTGATCGAGGTGGAGAAGGTGATCGATGTCATCGTCACGGTCGGCCGCTTGCCCGCCGCGATCAAGCCCGATGACGACATCTACGACGCGGGGTTCTCCTCGGTTCGAGCGCTCCAGCTGCTCACCGAGCTGGAGGACCGGTTCAACGTCGCGCTCCCCGACGACCGGTTCAGCGTCGCCCGCACGCCGCGCGCGCTGAGCTCCCTCATCCAGGAGCTCGCGCCGTGAGGAGGGTCGTCACCGTCGAGCTCGCGGCGCCTGCGACCGAGATGGCGCAGGAGGAGATACCCAAGCAGATCGCCTTCCTCTCGAAGGAGATCGCGAACATCCGCTTCGTCCGCGAGGGCGCCGCGCTGGAGTTCGAGGCCCCTGAGGAGCGCGCGGCCGACCTCGCGAAGGCGGCGGAGGGCCTCGCGCGCACCATGCAGCGCAGCCTGCGCCAGCTCACGCGGAAGCTCGTGTACCGCAGCCCGGCGTGCGATCGGGTGGAGTTCCGGGGCGGCGCGCTCCCCGCCGGGATCACGCAGATGGGCCAGGGCCAGGTCGCCCTCGAGGGCATCCCGCTGCGGCTCTACCGCTACTTCGATCGCTCGCTGGAGGCGCTCGGCGCGCCGTTCTCGCCGAGCCCGATCCTCGTGCCGACGTTGATCCCGGCGGCGACGCTGGCGAAGTGCGACTACTTCCGCTCGTTCCCTCACATCGTCACGTTCACGTGCCATCTGCCGGAGGACATGCCGCTCATCGAGGATTTCCGGGCGCGGCATCAGGACCGGGACACGCTCGACGAGCGCGCGCTGAGCGACATGGCGCAGCCGGAGGTGTGCCTCTCGCCGGCGGTCTGTTACCACGTGTACGCGGCGAACCGGGACCGGGTGCTGCCGGCTGGCGGCGCGCGCTACGCCCTCGCGGGCCGCTGCTTCCGCTACGAGTCGAGCAAGATGGTCGACCTGCGGCGGCTCTGGGAGTTCACGATGCGGGAGATCGTCTTCCTCGGGTCGCGGGAGGACGTCCTCGCGCTGCGCGAGCAGGGGAACGAGATCGTGGCGCGCTACCTCGACGAGCACCGGCTCGCCGGCGAGATCCGGACGGCGAGCGACCCGTTCTTCATCGCGCCGGACGCGGCCGCCAAGACGTACTTCCAGATCAGCAGCGAGACGAAATACGAGATCTCGTTGATGCTCCCGGAGGGCGAGCGCGTGGCGGCCGGCTCGCTGAACTACCATACCGACTTCTTCGGCCGCGCGTTCAGCTGCGATGTCGAGGGCGCGGGCCCGATGCACAGCGTGTGCATCGCGTTCGGCCTGGAGCGGTGGGTCTACGCGTTCCTGGCCCAGCACGGCGACGATCCGACCGGCTGGCCCGATGTCGTGCGGCGCGCTCCCGAAATGGCAACCCTGTAGAGCGGCGCATCGCCGCTTCGTCGCTTGCTCGCAGTTCTGTTTCCCGGGGGATCTGAGAGGCTTCGCGTCCATGCAGCTCGAGCGCGTCGATCCGGTCGCGGCGGCGGAGGAGGCCAGCTTCGTCCTGCGCGAGGCGTGGCCTCCGCCGACCCTCCATTACACGGCCGGCTACCTGAGATGGCAGTTCGGCTTCCCCGGCCCGTCGCCGCAGGCCGTGCTCGCGCGAAAGGGCGGCGAGCCGGCCGGCTTCATCGGCGTCGCGCCGCGCCGCTTCCGGTTCCGGGGCGCCACGTCGGAGGGATATGTCCTCTCGTTCGTGAGCGTGCGGCCGAAGTTCCAGGGGCAAGGGCTGGCGAGCCGGCTGTACACAGAGCTCCTCGCCGGCCTCCGGGCGACTCGCCTGCCCATCGCTGTGTTCGTGGAGGCGCGGTCCGCGCCCGCGCAGCGCGTGCTCTTCAAGGCGGTGGCGGCGGTGGGTCTCGAGCTGAAGCAGCTCACCGCGTGCCGGAACCACGGCTTTCTCCCCCGGGCGAGCGCCGCGCCGCCGCGGGCCGTGGCCGCGCCGGCATCGGCCGTGCAGGACGTGCTCGCCGTGATGGCGGCGTGCAGCGGCGAGCGCGTGCTGTGGTCGGCGCCCGACGCGGCGCACCTCGAGCACGCCCTCCGCGATCCACGGCCGCGCCGGCTGCTGCTCGTCGAGGAGGCGGGCCGCGCCGTCGGCGCCGCGGTGGTGTTCCTGTCGGAGATCGCGACCGCCCGGGGGATCGACCGCGTGGCGACGCTCGGCGCGCTCTTCCTGCCGGAGCCGACCGCCGATCGGCTCGCGGCGGTGATGCGCGCGGCGTCGGAGACTTTCGGCGGAAAGACGACCGCGCCGACGGTGAGCGCGCCGAACCTGGCGATCGTCCCCCAGGACCAGCTCAGGCCGGCCGGCGTGCGCGCGACGGCCGCGACGTTCGACGCATTCGTGATCCACCCGAAGGGCGGGCCCTGGCTGGACGCCGAGACGACCAACCTCGAGGTCGTCTGACGCAACGGTGTCCCAGGGGCATCCATCTACATTACAGATGGTTTCCATGAGAACAATGCCGATTCACAAGATGGATCGGCAGGCGCATGTTGAGGCCATGAGCAACAACACTTCTTCGATGGTGATCCGGCGCTCTGGCGAGCGGGGCTATGCCGACCACGGGTGGCTGCAGTCGTTCCACACGTTCTCGTTCGCCGACTACCAGGATCCGGAGCACATGGGCTTCCGTGCGCTGCGGGTCATCAACGACGACCGCGTCGCCCCGTCGCGGGGGTTCGGGATGCACCCGCACCAGAACATGGAGATCATCACCTATGTCCTGGAGGGGGAGCTCGCGCACAAGGACAGCATGGGGAACGGGTCGATCATCCGCCCAGGCGAGGTGCAGCGCATGTCGGCTGGGACGGGCGTGTACCACAGCGAGCACAACACCTCGAAGGCGGGCCCGACCCACCTGCTGCAGATCTGGATCGTGCCGGATCGGCGCGGGGTTGCGCCGAGCTACGAGCAGAAGGCGTTCTCGAAGGAAGAGCGCCAGGGCAAGCTGCGGCTCGTCGCCTCGCAGGACGGGCGCGAGGGCTCGGTCACGGTCCACCAGGACGTGAGCTTGTTCGCGGGGCTCTTCGGGCAAGGCGAAGAGGCGCGCTACGAGCTCCCGGCCGGCCGAAACGCCTGGGTCCACGTCGCGCGCGGGAGCGTCGAGCTGAACGGGACGCTGCTCGAGGCCGGCGACGCGGCGGCCATCGGAGCACCCGGCGCGGGAGGAGCAGGTCAGTCGCTCCACCTCGTCGGGAAGGGCGCGGGCGAGGTGCTGCTGTTCGACCTCGCCTGAGGGGCGGCTCTCGCGCGCTCCGCTCGCCGGCGGCTCGATGAGACAGAGGAGACAGCGGGAGATCGCGCCCATGATCCACGGCGTCAGGAGAGGCCTGCCGCCTGCAAGGGAGCTCCCTGGGGCAAACAGGCACCTTGCGGGCGGCGGCGCGACATACTGCCATGATCGTCATCCCTCTTCGCTCGACCCCCGCAGACGCGCCATGCCGCCGCCGCGCTGCTGTTCCGGCGCCACGAGGCGGCTGAATCCGTGAATCTCGATCTGGCAGGCTTTGCGCGTCTCTCCCGCTTGCTCGCCGGCGGTATACGCTCCATAGAGATCTCATGGACGCCATCGATCTCCTCGTACGCCACCACCGCGAGCTCGAGCAGCGATTCTCCGAGCTGAAGGAGGCCTCTTCCGTCACCGCGGCGCAGTTCTCCGCTGCCGCCGACCTCCTCGCCACCCACATCACGATCGAAGAGCAGGACTTCTACCCGGCCGTCCGGGCTCGCCGCACCGAGGATATCCTCCTCGAGTCGCTGGAGGAGCACCTGTCCATCAAGCGGGTGCTGGCCGATCTCGTGGCCCTCGACGCCGCGGACGAGACGTTCGGGGCCAAGCTCCATGTGCTCGCCGAGCAGCTCGAGCACCACCACAAGGAGGAGGAAGAGCACCTGTTCCCCAAGGTCAGGAAGCTCCTTGACGACGGCGCGCGCGAAGCGCTCGGGCAGCAGATGCACGCGAGGATGCGCGCGCTGCAGCAGGGGGAGCCCCGCAGGCTCGTCCTGGGCCAGACCGACGCCGCAGCGCCCCTCCCCTGAACCATGCGCTGCCTCTCCAGCCCCCTCTCCCCGGTGGCCCCCGGTGCCGTGAGCGCCCGGACACGCAGCTCAGAGACGGCTGGACGGCTGGACGACTGTTAGAAACGATACCCTCGCGCAACACGCGCGTGCTGAAGCCGGACGTAAAAACCTGAGCCGCACGCGCGCGCCAGCGCCACCCTACAAGTCAGAGAAACCCGAGAAATTCGTCGGAGCGAATGCGATTTTTCTAGTAGGAGTTTCCCTACGGTTGTTATTCTAGACTGCTGCGAGTCTCGTGGCAGGGGTCCGGAATGGCCGCGGGAAGAGAGCATGCTGCGAAGAAGCCGATGGACAGGGCCTGATGCCGTACGCCAGCTGCTCGGCGCAGCGGACGCTGTCCGGCGCGCGAACGAGCGATGTCCAACGCTCACCGGGGGATCTTCGACGGAGGTAGGATGACGGCTCGACCTGTACTCTCGATTGACACATCCTTCGACCCGGACAGCGCGTGGTTCGCGGCCGGACGCACGCAGCTCTACGGGCGTATGGGAGAGCAGTTCTCCATCGTACCGTTCGGACGCGCCAGCGCGGAGCGGAGGCGGATACTCCGCCAGATCGCGCGCGCCGAAAGCACCGGCAATCCATTCCGGGCGATCGTTGTGTCGTCCCACGGCAAGACGAGCTGCGTTGTGGACGACGAGTCGCCCGATGGCATCCTGCTGTCGCACGAGAGCCCGGCGCAGGAGATCGAGCTCTGGGCGCGCAATCGCGTGCTCTATTTCTGCTGCGGCGAGACCGCGAACGGCCCGCTGTTCGACAGGCTCCTCGACGCGGGAGCGCGGGCGGTGGTCGGCTTCACGGGGAGGCTCGGCGCCACGACCGTCGACGGCAAGTTCTTCTGGCGGCTGCTCGATCACGAGCTGGTGACCTGCGCGCTGCACGACCAGCAGGTGCCGGGCTTCGAGAGGGCGCGGCAGCAGTTCCTGGAGCGCGTCACGCTGCGTCTCACGTCGCTCCCCGACGACGGAGCGGTGCGGGACGAGCTCTCGAAGATGAGGGACCTGCTCGTGTCGATGGTGATCCGGGGCCCGGGGAAGGGCTAGCCCGAGCGCGGCGCGCTCTCCGGTAGACCGAGCGCGGCGCGCTCTCCGGTAGACCGAGCGCGGCGGGGTCCGGTAGATCCAGGAGAGCCATGAGACGCAAGCCGACGGTGGTGCTCTCCTCGGCGGCGCTCCTCCTTGCCGCCATGACGGGCGACGGCCTCGCCAGCCCGCGCGCGGCCGTGCGCGAGGAGGCGGAGGAAGCGAGCGACGCGTGGTTCATGGACGGCGGGCGCCACGTCGCCGTCGAGCGGCTCGGTCCGGCCGCGCTGGGCGCGTCCTCGACGCCGCGCGCGCTCGCGCCGGTGCGGCTCCGCTATCCAGGCGGCCGGACGGTCGAGGCGAGCGTCGGCGCGACCGCGATCGTGGAGGTCGAGCCCGGCGCGCAGGACGCGCTCGACGCGCTCGGCGCCGCCGGCGTCGAGCTGGTGAGGCCGCTGATGCCCTCGATCGGGCTGTGGCTCGTCAGGGACACCGGCGGCGGCGACGGCCTCGACCTCGCCCAGCGCCTCCAGGGCGCGGCGCGGCCGGCCTCCGTGCGCGAGGCGATCCCGGACCTCCACGTGCGCCTCAAGGCGCACGGCGCGCCGTTCGCGCCGGACGACCCGCGCCTGCCCGACCAGTGGTACTTCGACGACCTCCGGATGCAGGAGGCCTGGGGGCGCACGCAGGGAGACGCGGCCACGTCCATCGTCGTCATCGACACCGGCTGCGACCTCGATCACCCCGACCTCGCCGCGAAGATGGATCCAGGCCTGGACGTCATCGACGACGACGACGACCCCACCTACCAGCCGGGCGAGCAGAGCGTGAACCACGGGACGGCCTGCGCGGGCCTGATCGCCGCCGACACCAACAACGGCGTGGGCATCGCGGGCGGCTGCCCCGCCTGCAGGCTGCGGTGCGTGCGGCTGATCGACGACGAGCCGCGGCCGATCTCCGCCTCGGTCGACGCCTTCGAGTTCGCCCTGCAGGTGAACGCCGCCGTCGTGTCGAACAGCTGGGGGTACGCCGACCCGATGCCCGTCCCCAGGGTGGTCGAGGCCGCGATCAACCGCCTGTTCGACGCCGGGCGCAACGGAAAGGGGGCGCTCGTCCTGTTCGCCGCCGGCAACGACGACCGGGAGATCCTCGACGACGAGCTCCAGGCCGTGCGGGGCGTCCTTACCGTGGGCGCCGTCAACCACCTGGAAGACGCGACGTCGTTCACGAACCGCGGGAGATCCATCGATCTCGTCGCGCCCACGGGGACGCTGAGCACCGACATCGCCGGGAGCGAGGGGGACGACGCGAGCGACTACACCTCGCGGTTCGGCGGCACCTCGTCGGCGTGCCCGGTCGCCGCCGGCGTCGCGGGGCTGCTGGTGAGCGCCGCGCCCGAGCGGACGGCGGGCGAGCTCTACGACGTCATGATCCGGACGGCGCGGCTGGCGCCCTACGCGGTCCCCGACGAGAGCGGGCACGATCCCATCTTCGGGCACGGGATCATCGACCCTGTCGCGGCGCTCACGGAGGTGCTCGGGGACGAGCCGCCGCCGCTTTCGGGAGGCGGCGAGGGCGCCGACGACCAGCGCGCCGGCTGCGGGTGCGCCTCGGCCGGCGCGGGCTCAGGCGAGCGGCGAGGCCTCGCGGCGGCGGCGCTCCTCGGCCTGGCCGCGGCGGCGCGCCGGCGCGGCGCGGCCCGCGCGCGCCCCTGAGGGGGACGTCACGCTCCAGGCCGCCGCCCGGCCCGGAGCGCATCCCGCTGCGCGAGGAGCCACGCGCGCGCCTCGCCCTCCGTCTCGAAGAACTCGACCGGATAGGATTGCCTCGACAGGAGCTGCACGCTCTTCGCGGCGAGCGTGGAGACGACACGCACGGCGAAGCTCGCGCCGAACAGCGCGATCGCGTCGAAGCGCACGCCGCGGAGCTCGTCCGCCATCACCTTGCGCGCCGACGCCGAGATGGTCCCGGTGCGGCGCGCATCGGAGAGCACGAGGACCGCGCGGCCGCTCTCCGACAGGCGCCTGCACGCGGCGGCGATCGCGCGCGCCGTGTCGTCCGAGATATCGCCCTCGATGGCGGTGCACAGGATCCCCTCGGCGTCCTCGCGGAGGGCCCGGCTTGCGTCGTCGATGCGGGGGTCGCTCATGGCGTTGCACGGTAGCTCGTTTGCGCGGCGGTACGACGTTCGCTCGATCACGGACGCCACCCGCGACGACCGGCGAAGCGGCCGATCGAGCGCGTGGGTCGCGGATCGAGGCCGCGCATGCGCCGGGTCGTCCGCGCGCCGCGGAGGGTGACGTCACGCCTGGATCCGCCGCCCGGCCCGGAGCGCTCCCCGCTGCTGGAGGAGCCACGCGCGCGCTTCGGCTTCCGTCTCGAAGAACACGAGCAAGGGGAACCGCTTCGTGAGGAGGTTGATGCTCTTCACGATGAGCGTCGCCATGACGCGGATGGAGAAGCTCGCTCCGAAGACCGCGATCCCGTCGAGGCGCGCCGAGCGCAGCCCGTCCAGGTACACCTTCCGCGCCGCCGGCGTGACCGCCCCGCAGCGACGCGCGTCGGCGAGCACCAGGACCTCGCGGCCGCTGTCCGTCAGGCGCTGGAAGGCGTCCACGAGCGCGCGCGCGTTGTCCTCCAGGACATCGCCGTCGGTCGCGATGACCAGGAGGCCATCGGGCTCCTCACGGAGCTCGAAGCGCGCGCCCGCCGGACGGGGATCGCTCATGCCAGGCATGGTAGCCCATCCCCGCGACGCGCGTCCTGCGCGCCGGCGCTGCGCGATGGCGCGCGCCTCGGAGGGCGGCGGGCGTCATGCGCCCTGCCGCTGCGTGGCCCGGAGCGCGCCTCGCTGGGCGAGCAGCCACGCGCGGGCCTCGCCCTCCGTGTCGAAGAACGCCAGCGGATAGACCTCGCCCGTGAAGAATTGCACGCTCCTCGAGGCGAGCGTGGTCACGACGCGCAGGGAGAAGCTCGCCCCGAAGACCGCGACCCCGCTGAAGCGCACGCCGCGCAGCTCTTCCGCCAGCGCGCTGCGCGCCGCCGCCGTCAGGGTCCCGACGCGGCGCGCGTCGGAGAGCACGAAGACCTCGCGACCGCTGTCCGACACGCGCCGGAACACGGCGCAGAGAGAGCGCGCGATCTCGTCCGAGATGTCGCCCTCGATGGCGAAACAAAGAATGCCGTCGGCGTCCTCCCGGAGGAAAGGGCATGCGTCCTCGGAACGGGGCTCGCTCATCTCCCGCAGGCTAGCGCATCCGGCTCACGGCACGGCGAGCGCTCGCGGGGCCGGCGCGGGAGAGCGCTCGCCGGGTGACGCGCCTCACCGAGCGCCGCGCGGCGCGCCGCCGCCGAGCGCGCCGCCCGGCGCGTGAGCCCCCGCTCAGCGCCTGCGCCGGCGCGCGGCCAGCGCGAGCAACGAGGCGCCCAGCGCGCAGCCGAAGGACGCGGAGGAGCTCGCGGCCGCGGCGGCCGGCGCCACGACGCGGCAGCCGCACCCGACGTCGTCGACGCCGCCCGCTGCGCCCTCGGCGGGCGCCTCGCCGCCGGCGCCGCCGCCACCACCGCCGGCGCCCTCCGCGGCGGCCCGGCACGCGGCGACCTCGTCCGGCGTGCCGATGCACAGCGTCGGCTTGCGCGATTCGCCTTCTTGCAGGCCGTTCACCACGATCACGGCGAGGTCATCGGCGCCCGCCGTATCGACAAGCGCCGCGCCGGAGGCGACGTCGCCGGCGCGCACCACCTCGCCGTACACGCGGCCGCGCCGCGCCGCGAGCAGCAGCGCGAGGCCGGAGAGCTGCGCCGGATCGTCCGCGGGCGCCGGGAGCGCGGCCGTCATGGTCGCGCGCCCGGCGGGGGAGACGCTGAAGTACTGCGCCGACGCGTGGAAGACGCGCAGCCCGTCCGCGTAGGGCGCGGCGACCTCCTCCGGGGCGAGCCCGCGGTAGCCGGACCCGGCGGCGTAGGAGCGCTCGGGATCCGCGGCCGATCCGGTGAGCAGGTTCCAGGCGGCGAACTCCACGAACGCCTCGGCGAACGTCGCCTGCGCCCGCGACGAGAGCAAGGGGTCGAGCTGCTCGAACCACACCGGATCCGCCTCGCCGTTCGCGCCGTCCTCGAGGCGCTCCCAGAGCGCGCGGACCGTGCCGTCTCCGAAGCGCTCCTCGAGGAACTGGAAGAAGAGCGCGCTCCCGTAGCTGAAGGGGTCCACAGGGCCGGTGAAGGGCACGTCGAGCGACCGATCCGTGTTCGCGAGGTAGCCGTCGACGAAGCCCTCGAAGTCCTTCAGCGAGGGGTCGAACGACTCGGTCGCCCAGACCGCGGTCCCCTCCGTGATCAGCGTGTCCTGGCCGTGGTCGTAGCCCGCCTGCACCGCGTGGAAGAGCTCGTGGCTGCCGAGGATCCGGTTCGCCGTCAGCGTCGACGGATAGCCGTAGCCGCTGTAGTCGTTCTCCTGGGTCATGAAGCCGGCGCAGCGGTCCCCGGCGTCCTCGGCGCAGGCGTCGACCCGGAACGCCCCGTCGCCGACGCCGGCGAAGTCGACGAGGTAGACGTCGAAGCGGCCGTCGCCGCCGTTGTCGGGCAGGTCCTCGTCGCTCCTCGGCGGCCGGAAGCCGAGGACGTCTCGGTAGTGGGTGATGACCTCGTCGTAGACGGCGGCGACCTCCTCGACGAAGTCGGGGACGCCCGTCGCGTCGCCGTCCTCGGCGGGCACCGCGCAGCGCCCCTCGCGCGCGAAATGGACGAGGAAGCTCCCGGACGCCGACGCGAAGGTCTCGACGACGTCGTCCGGATCGAACCGGAACTGGAGGCTCGTGCCGCGCGCGTCGGGCCGTTCGAGCGGCGCCGCGGCGGGCCCGTCGAGCGGCGGCGCGGCCGTGTCGTCCGCGCCGCAGCCGGCGAGCGCCGGCGCGAGCGAGGCCGCGAGCGTCGGCGCGAGCCAGACCGCCACGCGGCCCAGGCGGCGCCATGGGGCCGCGGCGCGGCCCAGGCCGCCGCGCCACGCGGGCACCGCGCCGGCGGTCCGCGTCACGGCAGGAACGCCCACCGGATCTGGAAGTTGGCGGAGCCGGTGTCCTCCATCGGGACCATCCCGGTCTCCTGGCACTGCGCCTGCGTCTGCTCGTTGTAGAAGTGCGTGACGGTCAGCTTGAGGCTCCGGCCGTCGGCGAGCTGGAGCACGTAGACGAGGCCGGTCATCTTCACGCACCCGGGGTAGGTCCAGTAGCCGGAGAGCGCCGTCGCCGGGGAGTCCAGCCCGGAGCCGTCGGGGATGAGCTCGCAGCTTTCGGTGAAATACTCGTCGCTGCGGAGCCTCGGCTCGCCGGGCGCCTCCGCGATCCCATCGTAGTCCGGGGTGCCCGGGAGCCGCGCCGCCGTGACGCAGGACGGCCCGGAGTGGCCGCTGTTGATGCGCACGATGTAGCGCCGGAAGGCGATGTCCCAGTCCATGGACTCGAGCGCTGCCTCGTCGGAGAGCTCGACCTTCTCGAGGCCGGCGTCCGTGAACCGGGCATAGACGTAGGCGTCGGGCTCAGAAGCGAAGGGGCCGCCCGCGGTGGCGTCGACGATGGAGCGGATGCCAGCGCCGTCCTGCTCGTTGAGGATCTCCCCGGGCGCCACGGTGTCCTGGAGGTTCATCTGCTGGAAGACCTCGTCCTCGCAGGGCACCGGCGTGGGCTCCGAGCAGACGGGCCCGGCGGGGAGCCCGCCGCCCTCCGCGCCGCCAGGGCCCACGGGGTCCTCGGAGCCGCAGGTGCACACGGCGAGGAGGGCGAGGCCGGCGGCGACGAGGGGAGACGCAGTCGAGGTGCGCATGGGCGACATCGTAACCCAAAGTCGGAGCCGGCGTGCCGGCTAGGGCGCACCGCTGCGCTGGTAGAGCCACCAGTCTCCGACGTGGTCGACGGCGACGATGCTCGGGTCCTTCGCGAAGAGGTGATTCGCCCCCGCTCGCCGGCGGACGAGGAACCAGTCGAAGAAGGCGCCGTGGCGGCGCACGTCGAATTTTTCCGGCGTCCACTCCCACCGGAGCGGCGTGGGCGGCGGGACGACGGCGCCCGGCTCCTCGCGGGGCCTGTAGGCGACGGGCGAGGCATCCCAGACGGCGAAGTGGAAGCTGAGCCAGCCGCCTCGCGTGGCCTGCACCCAGGCGGGGAGATGGATGAACGGCGTCGTCGTCCGGGTCGAGCCGCCGTGATCGAAGACGAGGTAGAGCAGCCTCGGCGCCTGCGGGACGCGGGCGATGATGGCGTCGAAGTCCCGCGTGCTCTGGTCGAATCGGCGGTAGTTGTCGCGAACCACGGCGCCGAGGGAGACGGCGGCGGCCGACAGCGCGAGCACGGCCGGCACCTTGAGCCAGGGTGATCGCGGCAGGTCCGGGAAGGCGCCGAGGGCCAGGAACAGCGCGGCGACGATCTCGCGCGGGTAGACGTACCACCAGAGGCCGATCTGCAGCGGCAGGCTCAGGAACAGGCCCAGGAACACGATCGCGCAGGCGACCGGGGCGAGGGCGGCGAGGCGCGCGAAGGACCACTGCGGCGCGTCCACCGCGGGCGAGAGCGCCGCGCCGGCGCCGGCGCCGGCGGGTGAGCACGCAGCATCGGCGCTGGCGCCTGCGGGTGAGCGCGCCGCATCGGTGCCGGCGCCGGCGAGCCGTGCGGCGGCGCCGGCGGCGCAAACGAGCAGCGCGGCGAGCACGAAGCGCGCTGCCCGGCCGGCCGCCGCCGCCTCGGCGGGGTCGGTGAAGCTCGTGAAGAGGAGCGACGGGACCTCGCCGAGCCGCTCCCAGTGGAGCGCGGGCGCGATGGGCGCCGCGTGCAGCGTGTCGGTCCGGACCACGAGCCACGCCGCGAAGAGGGCCAGCGAGGGCGCGAGCGGGAGCGCGATGGGGCGGAGCCGCCGCGTCGCCGGGAAGACGACGATCGCCGTGCCGACGACGGCGGCGAGCGCGAACGGGAAGCGGAAGATGTGCGTGAAGAACAGCGCGACGAGCGCGAGCGCGAGCGCGATCTGCCGGCCGCGCGAGGGGCGATCGAGGAGCAGGAGCGTCAGGCCGACGACCATCGCGAAGAGGCCGAGCGCGCCCATGTGGTTGAGGAAGCCCCAGTGGGTGAGGTTGCACCAGACGAGGAGCAGGCCGAGGACGCCGAGGAGCGGGCTCCGCTTCAGGCCGTGAAAGAGGACGGCGAGGCCCGCGGGCAGGAGCGCGAGCATCGCCGCCGCCGCGACCTTCACCGCGGCCACGGGAGGGAAGACGAGCATCAGCAGGGCGCCGAGCGCGTACATGGACATGTACGGGACGGCGAGCGGCTGGAGCGTGAACTGCTCGCGGAAGTGCCACGCCGGGTCGAGGTAGTGCCTGAACGCCGCCGTCTCGGCCGCGTGGAACGGGAGATCGGTCATCGGCGGATAGCGGACGACCGCGAGCGGGACGGCGATCACATAGACGGACGCGGCGACGACGACGAGGGCGAGCGCCGCGCTGAGCGGCGCGCGGCGCGCGGCGCGCGGTCGACACGCGCCGCGGCGGAGCAGGCCAGAGAGCGCGCGGCGCGCGGCGCCCGCGGCGCGGCGGAGCAGGCCGGAGAGCGCGTGGCGCGCGGGAGCGGGCGCCGCCAGAGGCTCCGCCGGAGGGGACGGGGTACCCAAGGTGGCGGGAAGCTACCATCTCGGAGCCGAGCCGAGGCCTCGGATGCCCGCCTGGAGAGGTCGCGATGTGCTGGCTCCCCCTCCCGAGGGGGGTTCGGTCGATCTGGAACCGAAAACGGAGCCTCAGCTCCCCGCCTGGAGAGGTCGCGATGTGCCGGCTCCCCTCCCCGAGGCGGGTTCGGTCGATCCTGAACCAGAAAAGCGGCCTCGGATGCCCGCCTGGAGAGGTCGCGATGTGCCGGCCCCCCTCCGCGGGTGACGCTGCTCGGGCCTGAACGGCCGCGGGCCGCGCGAGGCTCATGGCGCCCCGGGTCCCTTGCCCCTCGCCCCCGCGGCGCTCGCGATCTGGGCCTCGAGCGCCGCCACGCGCTCCAGCGCAGCCTCCTTCGCCGCGCGCTCCGCCTCCTTCGCCGCGCGCTCCGCCTCCGCGGCGGTCGGGAAGAGCTCCTCGCCCTCGGGCCCCGTGGCCAGCCGGAGGCGCGCCTCCTCGCCCGCGCCGATCACCCGCAGCCAGCAGCCGAGCACGCGCGCGTGGATCCGGTCGACGTTCGTCGTCTCCACCCGGACGAAGCCGCGCGTCTTCAGCCTCCGGTAGCGCTGCCATCGCACCCGATCGCGGCCCCGCTCCCAGTCGGGATCGAAGATCACGAGCTCCTTCACCCCGAGCTCCCGGTAGCGCTCGGGCGCGTCCACGTAGTCCTTGTAAGGCTCGTCGGACGAGACGACCTCGAGCGCAAAGCTCGGGGCGATGCCCGTCTCCCACACCTTCCAGCTCCGCACGCGCCGGCCCGGCGGCACGCCAGGGAGCACGTACACGTCCGGGGCCACGACCTTGGAGGGATCGAACTGCCGATAATAGATGAACTGGTCTGCCCCCACGAACCTCGGCCGACCGAGCGCCTCGTACCAGCGCTCGATGAGAGGACGGAGGAGCTCCACGATCCACGTCTGAAGGGAGTCCTCCCCCATCTTCTTCTCCACGGGATAGAACGTCGGATCACGCTCCTTGCCGTCACGGTGCGCCCGCCGATGGACCTGCCTGTGCGCCTCGGTCGACATGCCCCATCCTACCCGACCGGGGCGCGCGCATCGACCCGCGCCGCAGCGGCGCGGCGCTCGCCCCTCGGCGCTTCGCCTGCCCGCGCGGCGCCGCCGCCGAGATAGGCTGCGCCCACGTTGCTGCCCACGCGCCTCGCCCCCCATCCGACCGACCTGCGCGGCCTCCCCGCCGCGTCCCGCCGCGAGGCCCGCGCGGCGCTCGCCGTCACCGCGCTCGCCACGGCGTGGTTCGCGCTCGCGGCGGCGTGGGAGATGTTCGGACCCGTCCTCGCCGGACATTACGCGTCGTCGGCGAGCGTCGGGATCATCGCGGAGAACATGCTCCGCTGGAAGATCCCCGGACCCGTGTGGGAATACACAGCGAGCCGGCCAGCGCCCGGGATGTACTACTGCCACCACCCCTGGGGGATCTTCTGGACGACGGCCGCGTTCATGAAGGTCTTCGGGCGGCACGACGTGATCTGCCGCCTGCCCGCCGTCCTCCTGAGCGCCGCGACGCCGCCCCTGCTCTACGCCCTCGGCCGGAGCGTCTACCGCCCCGCCGCAGGGGCCGCCGCGGCGGCGTCGTTCGTCGTCCTGCCGATCACGCTCTCGTTCGCGAACTTCAACGCGCTCGAGGTCCCGGTCATGGCCTGGACGCTGCTCGGGCTCTTCGGCTACGTCCGCCTGTTACAGACATCCAGGCGCCGTTACCTCGCGGTGAGCGCGCTCGGGCTCGCGCTCGGGATGCACGCCGACTGGCCCGCGTTCGTGCTCACGGGCGGGCTGCTCGCGTTCGGCGCGATCCGGGCCTACCTGCTCCCGAGGCGCGTCTTCGGCCCGCTCCCCGAGCGGCGCTACGCCGCGTGGTGGGTGCTCACCGCCTCGCTCGCCGCGCTGACGGCCGCGCTCTACCTGGCCCTCTTCCAGCATGCCGGCAAGCTCGGCGACCTCCTGACGAGCTACGGGCTCCGCTCCTCGGGGAACGCCGAGCCGCTCGGCAGGGTGCTCGAGAGCCGGCGGTACTGGCTCGAGCTCTCGTTCACGCCGATCGCCATCGCCGCCGGAAAGCTCGCCGCGATCGTCTGCGCGGCGCGGCTCGTCCTGCTCCGGCGCGAGCACGACGCGCTGCCGCTGCTCTACCTCGCGACCGCGGCGGTGCAGTACGTCGTCTTCCGGCAAGGCGCCGACATCCACATCTTCTGGCCGCACTACTTCGCGGCCTACTTCGCCCTCGCCGCCGCCGCCCTCGTCGACACCGGCGCGGCGCTCCTGGAGCGCGCCGCCGCCGCGCGGCGAGCCGCCCGGGTCGCGACGCCGCCGGGCGGGGCGGCGCTCGACGCGCCGCCGGGCGGGCCGGCGCTCGCGGCGCCGTCGGGCGGGCCGGCGCTCGCGGCGCTCGCGCTGTGGCTCGTGCCGCTCGCCGCCATCCTGCGCGACGGGCTCCCGGCGCTGCGTTATGCGCGCGAGACAGGCGGGCGCTTCAACGAGCGGGGGCACCTCATCGACTCCGACGGGGCGAAGACGGCGTTCCTGCGATGGCTCGCGCCGAGGCTGCCGGGGGCGCCGACCGACGCGCCCGTCGCGATGCACGAGAGCATGAAGGCCACCTGGGCCCAGGTCTGGGCGCTCGGCGGGCGCGTCGTGACGCCCAACCGACCCCCGCCGAAGGACGCGCCGCCGCGCGGCGCCTACCTCGTGGACACGCGGTTCATGCTCGACCGGGATCAGGCGAGCCTCGCGCAGCGCTTCGACGTGACGGCGGTGGGCCCGTTCTGGGCGCTCGGCGCGGGCGCCGGGGCGCGCACCCTCTCGGCGAGCGGCATCGAGGCGTTCTCGTTCCGCGAGCGAGAGCCGGGGCCCCTCGCCTGGTACCTCGTCTCGGGCACCGAGCCCGAGCGCGAGATCGTGCCGGATCCGTTCCTCACGTGGGAGCTCCGCGCGCACTTCGGACAGCCGGCGGAGCCGCCGGCCGCGCCGCCGGAGACGCTGGAGCAGAAGCGGATCGCGCACAACATGGCGCTCGGCGCGGGCGACGGCGCGCGCGCGGCGGCGCTCTTCGCGGAGATCCGCGCCGCGCTCGCGCCGATCGAGGCGCGGTTCGACGACGGCACGGAGCTGCTCGGGACGACGTTCCACGAAGGCGCCCGCTCGCTCCTCACGATCTTCGTGCGCGCGGGGGGCCCGGCGGCGAGCGACGTGGCGCTCGCGGTGCGCTCCCGGGTCGTCGAGCGCGCCCCGCTGTCCACGACGATGGCGGACCCGGTCGTCCGCGAGGTCGGACCGCCGACGGCGATCTCGCCGCAGCGCTGGAGGACGGGCTTCCTCTATGCCGATCCGGTGCCGATCCAGAAGCGGCCAGGGACGGAGGTGTTCTGGGCGTCCATGACGGCGCGCGGGCGCGGCCGCGCGCCGAAGCTCGTGGATCGCGGCGGCGCGTCGGAGGTCGAGGTCCTGCGGCTGCGCTGAGCGAGCACACGCCGCTATCCCCGTGGACACGGCCCCGCGTTCGGGTTTTACCTTCGGGCATGAGCTCTCGCCGAACAGGGTTGGTTCTGATCCTCGCGCTCGCGGCGGGCTGCGGCGCTCCGCCGCCAGCCGCCCAGTCGCCGGCGCAGCCCGCGTCGGAGGGGCCGACCGGCTCGGCGTCCCCGGAGCCGACGACCTCGGCCCCCCCGGAGCCGAAGCCCGCGGCGCCCCCGCCGGACGCGCAGGCCCCCGCGGCGGCGACGCCGGTCGAGGCGCCCCCGCCGCCAGCCACCTCGAGACCGGACGGCAACGTGAGGCCCGGCGCGGCCACCGCGACCGGCACGCTGGGGGGCAACATCTCCGAATCGCAGGTCCGCGACGTCGTGGAGAAGCACGGCGAGCTGTTCGACGAGTGCTACAAGATCGGCGTCAAGAGCTCGCCGAAGTTCACGGGGAAGGTGACCGTCAAGGCGACCATCGGTCCGACCGGCAGGGTGAACAAAGCTGACGTGGTGAGGTCGACGGCGAAGAATCAGCAGGTCGATCGCTGCGTGGCCGATACCTTCGAGAAGATGCAGTTCCCCTCGCCGCAAGGCGGGGTGACGACCGTCATCACCTTTCCCATCGAGTTCAGCGGCGTCGAGCTCGTGCAACCCTGAGCGGAGCCCTGGCGGCGCGAGGCCAGGTTCTTCCTGGTCGGGCGTGAGGTCCCGCTGAACTGCCCGGCCCCCTGGGAGGGGGCCTACCGGAGACGCGCGACCATGAATGAACCTGGACGACGAGGTCCTGGGCGCGAGCTCTCTCGAAGGCCGCGTCGGGCTTGAAATTTACAGTGCTTCACGGTGCGACGCCACACCACGAGGCCATGGCACTCACGGCCGACCCAAATGTCTGTCATGAGAACCGCTATTTCGCGTTGCGCAAAGCCCCGCCCGGAAGACACCATGAAGCCTCGCTCTGGTGCTTTCGGCGGCTCGTCACGGTCCGCCGCCATCAACGCCTAACTTCTTGGAGAGAGCCATGAACTCGAGATCTCGCCTGTCGTCCTTCGGTCGGGTTCCGGTCGGACATCTGCTGCGGGTCGCGTGCATCGCTGCGGCGCTGCAAGCGGCCGCGTGCTCCAGCGATGACGGCCCCAGCAGCGCCGGGGACAGCGGCGGCACGACGGGGAGCTCGGGGAGCGCGGGCAGCGCGGGCAGCGGCGGAGACAACCTCGGCGGCGTGGCCGCGGGCAGCGGCGGAGACGACTTCGGCAGCCTGGCCACGGGCGCCGGCAGCGGCAACAGCAGCTCGGGGAGCGGCACGCCCAGCAACGAGGACACCTGCGATGGCCTTGACAACGACGGCAATGGCATCGTCGACGACGTCGACGTCGGCGGCGACGGCGTCTGCGACTGCCTCCGCATCGCCACGCTGGGCGAGCCGGGCCGGTGGGGCGACGGCGACGTCTTCGAGTCCTGGTTGAACCAGCGCAGCATCAACGGTGCCGTGGGCCTGAACGGCGCCGAGCTCACCGCGGAGGAGCTCGCAAAGCACCAGGTCATCGTCATCCAGGACGTGAGCGACATCGGGCGCACGTACTCGGACGCCGAGGTCGAGGCGCTCCGCGACTGGCTCTCGAAGGGCGGCGGCCTCATGACGTTGATCGGGTACGGCCAGACCGAGGAGCGCGAGAACGTCAACACGCTGCTCGCTCCGCTCGGCGTCGGCTACGACGAAGCGCAGATCCTCCCGAGGCGAGGCGGCGCCACGGTCCCCATCACGGAGTGGAGCGGAGGGCATCCGGTGCTCGACGGGATCGAGGCTGTCGGCGTGGACACCGGCTACCCGGTGGTCGGCGAGGGCGCCACGCTGGCGACCGGCGACGGCAACGACGTGCTGAAGGCGCTGGAGGTCGGCGATGGCCGGGTCCTGGTCTGGGGCGACGAGTGGATCACCTACAACACCGAGTGGGTCGATCATCCCGAGTATCAGGTCGAGCGCTTCTGGCTGAACGCCATCAAATGGATGACGCCAGCCAACGAGTGCCAGGTGGCCATCCCACCCCAGGTCAACTGAGCCCCTCGACCTCCCGCGCGGCGGTCACGCCGCCCGGGAGCCCTCGGCGCGCCGCGGGCCGGTCACGGTCCGGTAGAGCTCCTCGTATTTGCCCACCATCACGGCGCTGCTGAAGCGCTCGCGCGCGCGGCGCGCGCAGGCGGCGCGATCGAAGCGGGCCAGGCCCGCCGCGAGCGCGGCGAGGCGCGACAGGTCGCCCGGCGGCGCCAGGTAGCCGGTGACGCCCTCGTCGACGATCTCGGGGAAGGAGCCGCGGCGAAAGCCGAGCACCGGGGTGCCGCAGAGCATGGCCTCGATGGCGATCAGCCCGAACGGCTCCTCCCACTGGAGCGGGCAGAGGACGGCGCGGGCCCCGCGCAGGAGCGCGACCTTGCGATCGTGGCCCATCTCCCCGAGGTCCGGTATCCCGCTCTCCCGGAGGCGCGGGGCGACCTCCTGGAGATAATAGATCCGGTCCTTGGGGTGCGCGCGGCCCGCGAGCTTGATCGGCAGGCCCGCGGCCCTCGCGATGTCGAGCGCCAGGTGGGTCCCCTTCTCCTCGGCGTAACGGCCCAGGTGGGCGAGGTAGCCCTCGTCGCTCAGGCTCGGCGGATAACGCGCCGGCGTGACGCCGTGATGGATGACGCACGAGCGCGGGAGCGGGATCTCCAGGGCGCGCTGCCGCGCGCTGATCGCCACGTACGCGACCTCCGGGTGGCGCGCGTAGATGCGCGAGCTCTCGCCGCAGGGCGCGTGGTGCAGGGTGTGCACCGCCGGGACGCGGACGAAGCGGGTGAACGGGACGGCGATCGGGCTGTTCACGTGGATCACGTCGAACCCGTCCTCGCGCGCGATCTCCGAGAAGGCCCAGGCGACGTGGTTGACCTCGTCTTCCGGCGCCGGAGGCCAGCTCGGGCTCCCGTAAAGGGACCGGCGACGGCAGGTGACCACCGAATCTCCCGTCGCGAAGAGCGTGACCTCGTGTCCACGCGCCGACAGCCCCTCGGCCAGCTCGTGACAGAACAGCTCGGTCCCGCCGTACCCGGAGGGAGGCACCCGGATGAACGGGGTGGAAACGATCGCGATCCGCATGCTCGTTGCTCCTCGGTCGCCGCGCCGCGACCGGGCGCCATGCTCGCCCCCGCTCGCCGCGGAGCGCATACCCGCACTCGGGACCCATCAACGAGCATGCCAGCGGGCTGCTCCCCACCTGCCCGGCCGAGGGAGCGCGCGAGGACAGCTGCTGCGCAGCAGACGCAGCGCGGCGCCCGCCGAGCCAGCGCGATCCGGACCGGTGCGCGGCGGTGCGGCGCTTTCTTCAGGCGTCCCGTGCGTCTAGGATGCGCCCTCCCGCTCGCTCCTGCGCGCGGGGCAGCGCGGGAAGCGTCGAGAGCCCGAGCGCCCTGCCAATCTGCACACAGGTGGTCAATGACTTCGAGATCGAATCGTTACGGATCCGCGCTCGCGTTGAGCATTTCGCTGGTGGCCACCGCGGGCTGCCAGGTGGCCACGATGCCCGATCGCGGCCTCATCAATGAGGACACGGGAGGGAGCGGCGGACAGGGAGGAACGGGCGGAGGGGGCGGCGGCGGTGGCTCCGGCGGCAATGACGGCGGCGGCGGGAGCAGCGACGGCGGCGGCGGGAGCAGCGACGGCGGCGGTGGCTCCGGCGGTGGCGATGGTGGCTCCGGCGGTGGCGATGGTGGCTCCGGCGGTGGCAACGGCGGGAGCGACGGTGGCGCCGGCGGAGTCGATGGCAACGGCGGCAACGGAGGCGACGCTGGAGCCGGCGGGGACGGCGGAGCGGGCGGCATCGACGGCTCCGGCGGCGGCGGCGGCAGCGTCCCGTGCACCGGCGACGCCGACTGCCCCGCGCCTGACAGCGAGTGCGCGATCGCGAGGTGCATCGACGGTGGATGCGCGACCGAGCCCGTGGCCTCGGGGACGCCCGTGAAGGTGCAGATGGCCGGCGACTGTCGCGAACGCGTCTGCGACGGTGACGGCGCGGTCACGGAGGTCGACGACGACGACGATTTGCGCGACGACCACAGCCAGTGCACGGTCGACTCCTGCCGCGATGGCTCGCCGATCAACGACCCGGTCGAGGCCGGCACTTGGTGCTCCCTGGCCGACGGCGGGCGGTGCAACCCCGCCGGGGTCTGCGTGCAGTGCCTCGTCGACTCGGACTGCCCGACCGAGGTCTGCATCGCCTACGTCTGCCAGGCCGCCTCGTGCGAGGACGGCCTGCACAACGGCGACGAGGGCGGCATCGACTGCGGCGGCAGCGCCTGCCCTGCGTGCGGAGCGCCGGCCAGGGTGACCTCCGTCGATTATCCGATCATCGCCGTCGGCGGCGCGCTCGTGCTCACCGGCTCCGGCTTCACCGGGGCGACGGGGGTGACCGTGGGCTTCGCGGCGCAGCCCTTCACGATCGACTCCGACACGCAGATCACGATCCCCGCGCTCTCGGGCGCGACGCCGATCGGCCCGGGGGACATCGTCGTGAACCGGCCGGGGGCGCGGTGGACGTCGTTCCCGGTGACGGTGATCCAGCTCCAGATCAACGAGGTCGACGCCGACACGGCGGACAGCGGTGACGTGCTCGAGTTCATCGAGATCAGCACGGGCTGGCGGTACGCGAGCCTCGCCGGTTACACGCTCGTGCTCTACAGCGGGGCCACCGACGGCTCCTACCGCGCGATCGAGCTCGACGGCACGACGGACGTGGGCGGGCTCCTGCTCGTCGGCACCAGCGGCGTCGAACCGACGCCCACCCTCGTATTCCCGACCAACACCCTGCAGAACGGCCCGGACGCGGTCGCCTTGTACCAGGGGCTGCCCGCGGAGTTCCCCACGTCCACGCCGGCCACGGCGGCGCACCTCATCGACGCGCTTGTCTACGGACCGGCGGCCGAGCCGGACACGCAGCTCTTGAGCTCACTGATCTCCAGCGCTCCGGGGCGCGTCCAGGTCAACGAGGGCGCGACCTCCGCGCTGTCGCAGGCGCAGTCGATCCAGCGCTGCGCCGACGGCCTCCGCGACGGCCGCCGCTTCGGGGCGGCGGCGCCCACCCCTCGCAGGCCCAACACCCTCCCCTGCCCCTGAAGGCGCGGCGCAGCTGGCAGCGCGCCGCGCCGCCGCCGCCCGGCGCTGGGCTCCGGGGCTCAGCGCTCGAGGTGGATCTCGAAATCCTCGATGCTCGCGGCGAGCTCGTAGCGCTCCTCGATGAGCCCCGCGAGCTCAGGGAACCCGTTCAGCGTGCCGCGCGAGTCGATCACGTCGCCGGTCACCGAGGGGAAGACGTCGTGGCGCTCGACCACGATCGCGGCCGGCGGGCTCGCGGCGAGGTCGCGCATCAGCGCGTCGCGCGCCTCCTGCCGGGCCCACGCCGCGCGCTGCGGGACGTTGTAGAGGTAGCGCGTCGCCGGCGGGCGATCGGCGAGGTCGTAGATCACCGGCTCGAAGCCCCACACGAACACGGGGCGCCCCGGCGCGACGCGCTCGCGCAGCCACATGGCGACCTCCCGGTTCGCCGCGGCGTTGACGTCGGCGACCGACGCGAGGCGGTCGAGGCGCGCCTGGTCCCTCGCGCCCGTGGCGAGCACCGCGATCCGCTTGGCGCAGCGCTCGATGTAGTCGTCGGCCACGTCCTTGGTCGCGGAGCGAGCGAAGGCGGTCGCGACGAGCGCCGCGAGGAGCGCCGCCGCGGCCGCCTTCGCGCCGGACCGGGTGCACCGCTGCCACGCCTTCCAGAGGCCGAGCGCGGCGAGCATCGCGGTGAGCGGCCACGTCGCGCCGTAATGGTAGGGGAAGAACTTCGCCTGCATCACGACGCCGACGAGGTGCATGGCGATCACGCCCGAGAGCAGCGCCACGCCCGCCCGCTCGTGGCGTTCGGGGTGCAGCGCGACCAGGCAAGCGAGGCCGAACGCGAGCGGGCCGGAGTAGTGGACGAGCCACTCGCAGGCGCCGTACCACGCCATGCCGAGCACGCTCGCGCCGCGCCACCCGAGCGCTGTGTAGTGCGGCGTGAAGACGAAGAGGACCTCCCACAGATCGCCGAGCGCGCCCCTCAGGGCGAACCAGGCGGCGCAGGTGAGCACGGGGAGCATGCCGCCCAGCGCGATGAGCAAGGCGGGCCGGAGCGCCGCCCAGAGGAGCGCGGCCGCCGTCGAGCGGACCGGCCCGGGCGCAGGCGGCGCAGAGCGCGCCGGCTCGCCCTGGAGCGCGGTCGGACCGGCGCCGATCCAGCGCTGCACGGCGGCCCGCTCCGAGGCGCGCCGCGCGAGCTCGGCGAGGGCGGGCGCGGCCAGCGCGACCGCGAGCACGACGCCGCCCCCGGCGAGGGGCGGCTTGAGGAGACCGGCGGCGCCGAAGAGCGCGCCCGACAGGACCAGCGCGGCGCCGCGGGGCGCCGGGCGCGGCTCGCCGTCGCGGCCGCGCGGCGTGGCCACGAGCAGCGCGGCGATGGTGAGCATGCCGCCGAACGACTCGGGCTGCGCCGTGTGCCAGAAATCGAGCTGGGCGTGCACCAGCACGGCGAGCGCCGCGGCGACGACGCCGATCCGCCGGTCGCCGAAGAGGCGGGCGGCGAGCGACGCCATCGCGAGGCACATGCCGGCGAGGCCGAGGACCTCGAGGACGCGGATACCCCACTGCGCGGGGCCGAAGAGGGCGCGGGCGAGCGCGTAGATGAGGAAGATGCCGGGCGGCTTGAAGTCGAACGCGTCGCGGTAAGGCATGCCGCCGTCGAGCACCGCGCGCGCGACCATGGCGTAGATGCCCTGATCGCGGCCGAAGCCGTAGGTCAGCACCTGCAGCAGCAGGAACGCGATGACGCCGAGCGAGGCCGCCCGGATCGCCCGCGCCCCCACGACGCGCGGCGGCCCGGCGGCGAGGAGCTCGCGCGCGCTCTCGCTCGAGGGGGCCAGGGGGGCGGGGGCTGCGGTCGCATCCGGCGCGGCGTCACGCACGGGGCCCTTGTACCGGCTGGGGCCCGCCAGCGTCTACGTGCGTCGACATACGATTCCAGCCGCCCTGGCCTCGGTGGAGGCGGCTCGCCGTGGCCGAGACCGACGCAACCAACGCGCCGACGCGACCCACAAAAAGGATACACACCGGACGAACACTGTGTCGTTGCTCTCGAAGGGCGGGCGGCGTATACGACCGTGCCGCCTTGCCCGGAGAGGTGAAACGGGCGCTCACGGCGGCGCGCGTTGGAGGCGCGAGAAGCGATGGTCGAAGTCCGCATGCCACAGCTCGGTGAGAGCGTGGTCGAGGGAACCGTCTCGAGGTGGCTCGTGCGCGAGGGCGATTTCGTCAAGCGCGAGCAGCCGCTGCTCGAGGTTGCGACCGACAAGGCCGACACGGAGATCCCGGCGCCCGTCGCGGGTCGTGTCTCGCAGATCGCGGTGGCCGAGGGCACCGTCGTCGCCAAGGAAGGTCTGCTCTGTCGGATCGACGAGACGGCGCAGGGCGAGGCCCAGGCGACGGCCCAGCGCGCGAGCGCGCCGCCGGCGCCGGCGGCGTCCGAAGCGCGGCCCGCCGCGCCGGCGCCCGGCAGCAACGGACACGACGAGAGCGCCCGCCCCCTGACGAGCCCGTCGACGAAGAAGCTCGCGCGCGAGTCGGGCGTCGACCTGCGCGACGTGCACGGGACAGGCGATCACGGCCGGATCACCCGCGACGACGTGATGCGCGCGGCGCACGGCGCGTCGGCCGAGCCGGCGCCTCAGCCGAGCGCGGCGGCCCAGCCGGCGAGCGCGGCCGCGGAGCTCTCGCAGCTCATCCAGGCGAGCGGCGGGTTCGTGCCGCCGGTGCCCGGCGTCGGGTACGGCGCGTACAAGGTGCCGCCCTACTCCCCGAAGCCCGGCGACAAGGTGGTGCCCTTCAGCCGGCGCCGCCGCATCACCGCCGACCACATGGTCTATTCCAAGGTGACGTCGCCGCACGTGGTGACGGTCGCCGAGGTCGACCTGCACGAGACGTCGAAGCTGCGCGACCTCCACAAGGACGAGTTCAAGCGGGCGGGCGTGTCGCTGACGTTCCTGTCCTTCATCTGCGCCGCGGCCGTCCGCGCGCTGCGCGAGCACCCGGAGTTCAACGCTCGAGTGCTCGAGAACTCGTACGTGGTGCTGCGCGACGTCAACCTCGGCGTGGCGGTGGACACGCCCGGCGGCCTCATCGTCCCGAGCATCAAGCACGCGGACGAGCTGTCGCTGCGGGGCATCGCGAGGAGCATCGACGAGCTGGCCGGGCGCGCGAAGTCCGGCAAGATCACGGCCGACGATCTCGCGAACACGACCTTCACGGTCTCGAACCCCGGCCTCAAGGGGAACCTCTTCGGCGGCGCGATCATCTCGCAGCCGAACGTGGGCATCCTCCGGATGGGGGAGATCAAGAAGCGCGTCGTGGTGGTCACGAAGGACAAGGAGGACTCGATCGCGATCCATCCGGTCATGTTCCTCGCGCTGTCGTACGACCACCGCATCATCGACGGGGTGCTGGCGAACTCGTTCCTCTGGCGCGTCACCGACATCCTCACACGCGGGGAGTTCGAGGTATGAGCGCGACAAGCGAAGTGCAGGGCCTGCGGGCACTCAACGAGGTCGATCCGGAGATCGCCGAGCTGATCCGCCTGGAAGAGCGGCGGGAAGCGGACACGCTCCGGCTCATCGCGAGCGAGAACTACGTGTCTCGGGCGGTGCTCGAGGCGACGGGCTCGGTGCTGACGAACAAGTACTCCGAGGGGTACCCGCACAAGCGGTATTACGAGGGTCAGCAGCAGGTCGACGTGGTCGAGGAGCTCGCGCGGACGCGGGTGGCCAAGCTGTTCGGGGCCGACCACGTGAACGTGCAGCCCTACTCCGGCAGCCCGGCCAACCTGGCCGTCTACCTCGCGTTCGCGCAGGCGAACGACACGATCATGGGCCTCGGCCTGCCGGCGGGCGGGCACCTGACCCACGGCTGGTCGGTGAGCATCACCGGGAAGTACTTCAAGAGCGTCCCGTACGGGGTTCGCGAGAGCGATCACCGCATCGACCTGGATCAGGTCCGCGACCTGGCGCGCGCCCACCGGCCGAAGCTCATCTGGTGCGGGACGACGGCGTACCCGCGCACGCTCGACTTCGCCGCGTTCCGGGCGATCGCCGACGAGGTGGGGGCGATCCTGGCGGCGGACATCGCGCACATCGCGGGCCTCGTGGCCGCGGGGGTGCACCCGTCGCCGGTGGGCATCGCCGACGTGGTGACGTCGACGACGCACAAGACCTTCCGGGGCCCGCGCGGCGCGATGATCCTCTGCAAGAAGGAGCACGCGGGCGCGATCGACAAGGCGGTGTTCCCCGGCCTCCAGGGCGGCCCGCACAACCACACGACCGCGGCCATCGCGGTCGCGGCGAAGGAGGCCTCGGAGGAAGGGTTCCGGGCCTACGCGAAGCAGATCGTGGTGAACGCGCAGGCGCTCGGGCGCGCGCTGGAGTCGCGCGGCTTCCGGCTCATCACCGGCGGGACCGACAACCACCTCTTGCTGATCGACATGACGCCGAAGGGGATCGCGGGCAAGCCGTACGCGCAGGCGCTCGATCGCGCGGGCATCGTGGCGAACTACAACTCGATCCCGTTCGATCCGCGCAAGCCGTTCGACCCGTCGGGGCTCCGCATCGGCACGCCGGCGGTGACGTCGCGCGGGATGGGCGTCGCCGAGATGGAGCGCCTCGCGGCGTGGATGGATGAGGTGGCGCAGAACGTGAACGACGAGGCGCGCATCGCGCGCATCGCCGCCGAGGTCGCGGAGCTCTGCCGCGGCTTCCCGGCGCCCGGCATCCGGCTCTAGCCGGCCCTGCGGCGAGCCACGGCGCTGCGACCGAGGACGCCACGGAGAGCGATCTCCTGGCGTCCTCGGCGCTTTTGTGGCCGATACCCGAGGACGCCGGGGAGAGCGATCTCCTGGCGTCCTCGGCGTCCTGGCGCCGTCACTTCACGTAGAGCTGCGCGGCGGCGACGCCCGATCCGGAGGTGGCCTTCACGATGTACTTGGCGTTGATGCCGACGGGGAGCGACCAGCGATAGCAGTTGCCCCGACCGCCGAGCGCGGCGTTCGCGCCGCTCGAGTTGTCCTGCGCCAGCACCGATGAGCCCATCGGGATCGGGGTCAGCGCGACGAGGCTGATGTCGAGCTCGGTGATCCCCGCGCCGACGCCGACGATCGTGTAGCACTTGCCGGGCATCAGCTGGATCTGCTGCTCGAGGGTCTGTCCGGCGCTGAACTGCCCCGCGATCGGCCCTCCCTCCTTCGTCATGCCGGGCGCCTCGGTCGCAGCGAGGTTGTTCAGCGGGATCGTCGCGGCGGAGGCGAGGTTCGGATCGATCGCCGACGCGCTGCCGGAGCTGCTCCCGCCGCTCGGGGCCGGCTGCTGCCCGCCGGTGGTCTGCTGGCCAGGGAGCGGGAACGGCCAGGGAAAGCCGCCAGGCTGCGCCGTCGGGGCAGGCTGCGTCGTCGTCGGGGCAGGCTGCGTGGGGGCGGGCTGCGTGGGGGCAGGCTGGGTCGGAGCAGGCTGGTACCCCGGCTGCTGGTACCCGGGCTGCTGGTACCCGGGCTGCTGATACCCCGGCTGCTGGTAGCCGGGCTGCTGATACCCCGGCTGCTGATACCCGGGCTGCTGGTAGTAGCCGGGCGGGGGCTGGTTCGCGTAGCTCGGCGGCGTGGATGCCTCCCGCTGTTGACAACCAGCAGCGAGGGCGGCGGTGAGGACCAGGGCGGACAGGACGCCAATCGTACGGAGCAAAAGAACCTCCTCGAATTTCCGGCAGAACGCCGCGTTCAATCTCACTGACGGGCTCGCGACGCAACGGGTCGCTCGCGGGAGCTCCCCGGCGCGCCCCCCCGAAGCCCGCTCAACCGGGCTCCAGGTCCGTCCGCCGGATGTCGCTTTGGACGTGGCACGCCCTCGCTTTCATCGCGCCCATCCGACGGATTGATGCTGCTTCTGCCATGATTTCCCGGGTTATTGCGGCCAGGCGCGGCTGGCTCGGGTCAAAAAGTGAGGTAGCCTACGGCATGACCGACCACGGCTCCCGAGCGAAGCTCGATCGTCCCGGAGAGTTTGCTCAGTGGTTCCTGGAACGAGAAATGCTGGCGAGCGCCGGCATGGGGCTCGCGGCCGACAGGGCGCGGCTGCACCTCGGACGCGCGGTCACGTTCCTGGAGCAGGGGATGCTGCGCGAGTCGCTGGTGGAGGCGAACTCCGCCGCGTACCTCGATCAGGCGATCCGACCCGAGGCGCTGCTCATTGCGCGCATGTGCATCCTGCGCGAGTTCGTGGGCGAGCCCGGCGGCTGAGCGGCGGGACGGCGCGAACACTCGGACGCTCGCGCCGGCTTGCCAGCGGGCTTGCGCCGCCGGCGCAGCCGCGCAAGACGCCTCGCGCATAGCCCCCGCCCCCTGGCGGGTGTATGAGCGCCGCGAGCACAGCTGTCCCAACGAGGGGCCGCGGCATGCGGCAGGGCTGTGCGCGAGGAGGCCGCAGATGACGGTGACGGGTAGGTCGTTGGGTTCAGCAGTGCTCCTGGCGCTGTCGGTGGCAGCGCTGGGCTGCGGCGGCAGCAGCAAGGAGTCGGAGTTCGCGGACGACGCCCCGGACGCGGGGACGCCGCCGCCCCCGCAGCCGACAGCGTCCGTGCCGCCCCCGGACGCCGGCCTGCCCCCGGTCGCGGTGCCCACGGTGGCGCCCTGCGATGGAGTCCAGTCGCTCGCGATGACCACCATGTTCCAGGGTCGCGCCGCCGGCGAGGCGCCGAAGATGCAGCCGGAAGGGGCGCCCGTCTGCAGCGTGGTGCCCGAGGGACAGACGGCCTCTGGGCAGACCTTCATGCTCCAGCCGGGCAATTGCTACACGTTCCTGGCGCAGGCGCTCCCCACCGTCACCGAGGTGGACATCCAGCTGGAGATCGACCTGAACGCCGGAGGACAGCCAGGGCTCGCTGCGTTCAACCTGAAACCGGTGCTCGCTGTCGACTCCGACACCGGCCCGACTGCCGCCATCGGAGCCAAGCAGAGCTGCTACCAATGGCCGTTCCCCATCGCGGCGACGGCCAAGCTGGTTGTCAAGGCGCGCACCGGCTCGGGACCGGTGGCGGCGCAGGCCTACAGCCGCAAGAAGTGAGCTGACCTCGCCGCGGGGGCGGCGGCGGCGTCGAGCCGCCCGGGCCCCCCGGCAGCGCGCATTGCCGGCGCGCCGCGCGGGCCCCCCGGTGCGCGCGCTGGACGCCCACCGCCGCCCCGGCGATGGCGCGCCGGGGCCATGGAGCAAGAACGGCCACGTCGCCGTGGCCGCCCTGCGCTCCGCTGGGAGATCCCGTAAGACTACAGGAGCGCGTCCTTGATGGCCTTGATCGGCCGAGCGCGGACCGACTTGCTCGCCGGCTTCGCGGCGAAGGTCATCGGCTGCTTGGTAAACGGGTTGATCCCCTGGCGCGCCTTCGTCGCAGGGCGCTTGACCACCCGGAACTTCGCGAAGCCGGGGAGCGTGAACACGCCCGACTTCTTCAGCTCGCGATGACCGATCGTGATGAGGGACTCGAGAACGTTCTTGACCTGCTTGCGGCTCAGCTCATCACCGGCAGCTTCGGTGATGGCCTGGATCAGGCCGCTCTTGCTCAACGTCTTCTTCGCGCCGCCCCCGGCCGTCTTCTTACTTGCCATGGCACTCTCCTCGGACATGAGCTCGCGCGCGACACCTCGCCGCGCACAGCCTCAGTGAACCTTACACACGGCACAGGACAAAAAAAGACAAAAATGCGGGGAGAAATAGCGATTTCTGAGACGGGGCATCGCGCGGACCCCTGAAAGACCGCGCCGGAGCGGCGCGCCAGAGGGGGAACCAGCCGCCGGGAAGGGCGGCGGCGCGGCGCCGTCGCGGTCCGGAGAGCGTCAAAAAACGCCTGGAGTCGCGCGGTTTTACGCGCTCCACGTCCTGCGCGCGCCGCCTGGGGCGGCCGCGGAGGCGGCCGCCGCGACCTGGGCATACCCGCGGAGACGCGCGGGACAGGCCCTCAGCCGGCGCGCAGCTCGTCGAGGAGCGCCCGGGCTGCCTCGAGCGAGCCGTCCTCCGAGACGGACTTGTCGAGCATCAGGCGCGCTTTCCGGCGGTCGCCGGCCGCGAGCGCCATCGCGCCGAGGTGGTAATAGGCGAGCGCCCGCGCGGCGGGCGTCGTGCCTCCCTCGCCGGGCTCGGGGGAAATCTTCATCAGGGTGACCGCGCGGTAAGCGCGCGCGGCGATGTCCTCCTCCCCCAGCCCGAGCGCGCTCTCGCCGAGCTCCATGGCGATCTCGCCGTTCTGAGGATCGTTCTCGAGCGCCCTCGTGAGCGCCGTGAGCGACTCGTGCAGATTCCCCTCGGCGTCCTCGATCCGCGCGACGCGGTGGTAGACGGCGCCGAGGTGCCGCGAGCGGCGCCCCTTGGCAGCCACGATGAGCTCGGCGGTGACCGCGCGCGCCTCCCTCGAGTCGCCCGCGGCGATCAGCGCGTCCACGAGCAGGAGGGCGACCTCGTTCTCCTCGGGGCGCAGGGAGCGCGCCTCCCGGAGCGCCGCGGCCGCTTGCGCGGCGTCGCCGACGTCGAGCAGCAGGCGGCCGGCGGCGACGAGGAGCGTGAAGCGGCCGGCCACGTCGGACGCCGCGGCGGCGTCCTCGAGCGTGATGGCGGCGAGCTCGCGGTTCGCGCCGATCTCGGCGTAGAGCGCGCGCAGGCGGTCGCGGATCTCGGCGTTGCCTGGCGCGGCGCGGAGCGCGCGCTCGAGCCCGCCGCGGGCGTCGCCCAGGTGGCCCGCGCGCGCGCAGGCGCCGGCCAGGAGGAGCGCCGTGGCGACGAGGGCGTCGCCCTCCTCGAGCGCGATGAGCCTGCGGTAGACGGCGCTCGCGGCGTCCCACCGCGCGGCGGACTCCTCGAGGCCGGCGAGCGCCTTGAGCGCGGCGCGGTCCTTGGAGTCGGCGTGGAGCAGATCGCCGAGGTGGGCGCGCGCGCGCTCGACGTCGCCCGAGCGCGCGAGGATCTCGGCGAGGCGCAGCCGGAGCGCGCGCGGCGAGGCGGCGCCCGCCGCCTCCGCCGCGGCCTCGCTGGGCGCGCCCGCGGCCTCGGCCTCGGCGGACCGCGCCGCCGCGCGCCCGAGCGCCCGCTCGAGCTCGGCGACGAGCTCGCTGGCGTACTCGGCGCCGCCGAGCGCGTAGGCGCGCTCGAGATCGGCGACGGCGCGGTCGCCCTGGCCGAGCGCGCCGTGGATCTCGGCCCGCGCGCGGTAGAGCCACGGGTCGTCCGGGCTCGCCTCGAGCGTCGCCGTGAGCGCGCGGGCCGCGCGGGCGTGATCGGAGACCGCGCCGCACGCGTCGATGAGCGCGATCAAGACGTCGCGATCCCCGGGCGCGACGCGGAGGGCGCGCTCGAGGAGCTCGGCCGCCGCCGCGGCGTCGCCCGCGCGATCGCGGAGGATCTCGGCGGCGCGGCAGAGCGACTCGACGCGCGCCTCGTCGCCGTCGGCGCCGTGCGCCGTGAGCACGTGGAGCTCGGCGAGGGCGTGCCAGGCCTCGCGGGCCGCGTAGCGCGACGCGAGCTCCTCGCGGAGCCGGTCGTTCGCGGGGTAGACGGCGTACCCGGCCTTGAGGGCGGCCTCCGCCGCGGCGTCGTCGCCGCGCGCGCCGTGCAGCTCGGAGAGCTCCAGGGCGAGCTGGGCCGCCTCGGCGCCCTGCTCGGTGCGCAGGAGCTTCTCGAGCGCGTCGATGAGGTCGTCCGCGTTGTCGCGCTTCCGGCTGAGGCGCACGAGCGCGCGGAGCACGTCGCGGTTCGCGCCGTCCCAGTCCGCGGCCCCGAGGTAGACGTCGCGCGCGCCGCGATCGTCGCCGCGCTGCTCGAGGAGGGCGCCGAGGCGCATCGAGATCGACGCGATCGACGCCACGTCCGCGCGATCCTTGGCGGCGTCGAGCTGCTGCGCGAAGAGCTCGCCGAGCTCGTCGGTGCGGCCGGCCTCCTCGAGCATGGTGGCGAGGAGGATGGCGGCCTCCACCTGGGTCGGATCCTCGTCGAGGATGTCGCGGAGCAGGACCGCCGCCTCCTCCGGCGACTCCCGCGCGAGGAGGCGCGCGCGCTCGAGGCGCAGCGCGCAGCGCTCGGAGAGATCGTCGACGAGGGGCGCCGTCTCCTCGAGCAGCGCGGAGAGGCGCGCGGCGTCGCCGCTCCGCCGGTACACGCCGGCGAGGGGCGTCCAGATCTCGCGCTCGGCGGGCTCGCGGGCGCGGAGCTCCTCGTAGAGGCGCGCTGCGCGGGAGAGGTCGGCGAGCGGGCCGGCGGCGAGCTCCGCGGCGTGCAGGAGCAGCGCGCGCTCCTCCTCGGGCGCCGAGGCGCGCGCGGCGCGCTCGCAGAGCGACGCGGCGGCCGCGAGATCGCCGGCCTCCTCGCGGAGCTCCGCGAGCGCGACGAGCGCCCACGCGGAGCCGGACGGATCGGACGAATCGGACGAACCGGACGAAGATCGCGCGCCCGAGCCGACGATGCGCAGCAGGATCGACTCGGCCAGCCCGCGATCGCCGAGCGCGCGGGCGGTGCGGACGGCCTCCTCGAGGACGCCGGGGCCCTCGATCTCGGCGAGGAGCAGCAGCGCGTCCACGAGGGCGCGCGGCCGCCCGCTCTGCCGGGCGAGGCGCTCGAAGAGGCGGATCGCGCGCGGGTTCCTCGGATCGGTGCGGAGCGCGTCGCGCAGGATCGCCTCGGCCCGGTCCGGATCGGCGTGGAGGTCGAGCGCCTCTTCGAGGAGCGAGATCGCCTGATCGACGTCCGCCGCGTCCGCGGCGAGCAGCGCGGCCAGGCGGTACCGCGGCCCGGCGCGATCCGCGCCGCCCGTGGAAGCGGCCGGCGCGTCGGCGAGGCCGATGCGCTTGCCGAGCACGTCCGCCTGCGCGGCGCGATCGCCGAGGCGCGCGTAGATGGCCTCGAGCGAGCTCCACAGCTGCTCGATGTCGGCGTCCGCGTCGCGGCCCGCGGGCGGCGCGCCGGCCGCGATCTTCGCCTCCGCACGGCGGTAGACGGCCGCGGCGCGCTCCTGATCGGCCGGCGAGAGCTCGAGGGCGCGGCCGAAGCGGAGCAGGAGCGCGACCTCGTACGGCTCGGAGGCCGCCCGGGCGACGAGCCGCTCGACGAGATCGAGGTACCGCTGCATCTGGCCCGAGCGGCGCGCGAGCTCGAGGGCGGCGTCGTGCGCGGCGCCGGCGCCCGGGGTGAGATCGAGGGCGCGCAGGCGGGCCGAGAGCGCGAGCTCCGGGCGATCGAGCGGGCCTTCGTAGAGCGACGCGAGCTCGCCGAGCGCCGCGGCGGCGTCCTCGGCGGGCCCCTCGGCAGGGCCGGCGAGCCGCGCCTCGAGGGCGCGCGCGAGCAGGTCGTGGCGCCCGCGGGCGCGCAGCGCGGCGAGGAGCTTCTCGTGCTCGGCGTCGCTCTCGCGCGCCGCCTCGAAGGCGGACTCGACGTACTCCGCCTCGCGCTCGGGCGCCCCCTGCCGGCGCGCGATCTCGCCGAGCGCGAGCAGGACCTCGGCCCGGCTGAACGAGGTGGAAGGCGGGAGGCCCACGCTGGAGCGCATCGGCGGCATCGTGCTGCGCCGCGCGCCGACGAGCCCCTCGCCCTCGTCGCGGGGCCGGCGCGCGACGAGCAGCAGCGCGCGGTAGGCGCGGTGCGCGCGCTCGAGCTGGCCGTCCTCGAGGGCGAGGCCGGCGAGGCCGTGGAGCGCGTCGGGGTGCGCGGGGTCGACGCGCAGCGCGAGGTCGAACTCCGCCATCGCGCGGGCGCGATCGCCCGTGGCGAGCGCGACGCGGGCGAGCTCGTAGTGGACGAGCGCGCGCTCCTTGGGGCGGCGGGCGCCGAAGTCGGCGATGATCCCGCGCAGGGCCGCGGTCGCGTCGTCGGTCCTGCCGGCGGCGGAGAGGGCGCGGCTCCGCGCGAGGCGCAGCGAGAGGTCGTCCGGCGCGAGCGCGATGGCCTCGTCGAACAGCGGGATCGAGGCGGCGGGCGAGCCGCCGCGCGTGAGGTAGAGGTCCGCGGCCTCGCGGAGGAGCGAGAGCCGGGCCGGCGCCTCGTCGGCGCGCGCGGCGTCGCCCGCGATGAGCGCGGCCAGGGCGCTCCACGCGCCCGACGCGCGGTAGAGGTACGCGAGCCGCTCGCGCAGCGGCGCGGGCTGCGCGGCGCGGGGCAGCGCTCGCTCCAAGGCGGCGCGGGCGCGATCGGGCTCGCCGGCGGCGAGGTACGCGTCCGCGAGGCGGAGCGCCGCCTGGTGCAGCTCCTCGGGCGCCGCGCCGGCGCAGAGCCGCTCGAGCGCCTCGGCGGCGGCTGCGTGCTCGCCGCGGCGCGCGAGCAGCCGGGCGAGGGCGTCGAGCGCCTCGACGGACCCGATGTCCGCGGCGCGGCGGTAGCTGACGATCGCGCGCTCGGGCTCGTTGAGCTCGTGCTCGGCGAGGGACGCCGCCTGGAGCCAGAGCTCGGCGGCCGCCGTGCCGGCGTCCGCCGACCCGCGCGCGGCCGCCTGCTCCTCGCGGAGCAGCATGAGCTCCCGGTGCAGCCCGCCCGCCTCGAGGAGCGAGGCGAGCCTGTCGATCGACGCGCCGTGCCCCGGGCTCTCCGCGAGGTTCCGGCGGAGCAGCGCGATCGCCTCGGACGCGCGCGTGGCGTCCGCGAGGAGCTCCGCGGCGTCGTAGCGGAGCGCGACGCGGCGCTCGAGATCGCCAGAGACCTCGATCTGCAGCTCGCGCAGGCGCACGAGCTCCTCGCGCCGCCGGGCCGCACGGAGCAGCGCGGCGAGGCTCTCGCCGACCGACTCGTCCGTCGGATCGTCCGCGAACAGCCCGCCGTAGAGGGCGATCGCCTCGCCGGGCTCCGCCGCCTCGGCGGCGACGCGCAGCAGCCGGCGCCGCTCGCTCGACGCGAACGGGAGCGCGGCGCCGCGCCGGCACAGCGCGACGATCTGCGGCCTGTCGCCCGCGCCCGCGAGCATGCCGACGAGCGCGTCGATCGCCCAGAGGGCGGCGCGCGAGGCCGGCCACGCGCCGGGCGCAGGGGGCTGCTCCTCCTCGTCGACGAGGCGCTGCACGGCGAGATCGAGGAGCTCCGCCGCGATCTCGCGGGCCCGCGCCGCGTCGCCCGCGTCGCGCGCCGCCTCCACGGCCTCGCGGTAGAGGGCGAGGTCGTGCCCGGTCGCCGCGGCGAGCCGGAGCAGCGTCGGGACGAGCGAGGGCCCACGCCGCCGCCGCAGGAGCTCCGCGAGATCGAGCAGGATCGCGCGGTTCGCCGGGTCGTGGAGGAGCGCGCGCTCGAACGCGCGCTCGGCGGCGTCCTCGTCGGCGCGCGCGTCGCGGTGCCAGCGGCCCACGCGGGCCGTGAGGTCGCGGAGCGTGGCGGCAGGGACGTCGCCGCGGCGCTCGAGCTCGGGCAGCGCGTCGGCGATCGTGTGCCAGCGGCCCGCGAGGTCCGTGAGCCGCAGGAGGCCCTCGGGCGGCTCGGCGCCGGGCGACAGGAGGAACGCGCGGAAGGCGAGCTCGAAGGCGCCCTCCCGATCGTCGCCTCGCTCCTCGAGGAGCGCCGCGGAGGCCTTCAGGATGGCGACCCGCTCGGCGTCCGTCCCGGCCGCGGTGAGCCGCGGCTCGAGCAGCGCGATCTGGCCGCGCCAGTCGTCCGCGTCGGCGCAGATCTCGAGCAACGCGCCGACGGCGGCGACCAGCGCGCCGCGGTGCTCGGCCGACGCCGGGTCGATGCGGCGGAGCAGCTCCTCGAGCCCCGCGCGCGGCGCGGGCGAGCGCGCGTCCCGCTCGCCCCCTTCGGCCGCCCCCCACTCGCCCTCCCCGCCCCCGCCCTCGACGCCCGCGCGGCGCGCGTCCCGCTCGGCTTCGTGCGCGCGGCGGTAGCCCTTCACGGCGAGCTCCCACGCGAGCGTGCGATCGCGGTGCGTGTCGCCGAGGCGCTGGAAGAGCTCCACGCTGCGCGCCGCGCCCGCCCCGCCGGGGAGCGCGCCGGCCGCGGACGCCTCGACCTCGAGCAGCGCGACGAGGTCGCCCCAGCGCTCCGCGCGCGTGTAGAGCGCGGCCAGCGCGTCCCCGCTCTCCGGGTCGGGCGCGAGCTCCTCGCGGATGCGGCGCCAGGTGGCGATGGCCTCGTCGGCGTCGCCGAGCTCGCGCTCGAAGAGCCGCGCGACGCGCCCGAGATCGCGCCGGCCGCCCGCGCCGCCGCGCACGGCCGCGCGGCGCTCCAGCACGGCCGTGAGCTCGCGGTACCGCCCGCCCTCCTCGAGCAGCGCCGCGAGTCCGTCGAGCGCCGCGAGATCCTGGCGGTCGTCGACGAGGCGCGCCGAGTACGCCGCGATCGCCCGCGCCTCGTCGCCGAGCCACGAGGAGGCGAGCCGCGCGAGCTCGCCGAGGGCCTCGCGCCGCGCCGCCGGGTCCGTCTCGATCGCGGCGAGCGTGTCGAGCACGTCGCACCGCTCGGCGACGCGGTCGCCCTCCGCGAAGAGCCGATCGAGCGCGCGGGCGGCGTCCCGCGCGGACTCCGCGTCGCCGCTCGCCTCGGCGAGCGAGAAGAGCCGGCGGAAGAGCGCGATCGCCCCGTCGGCGTCGCCGAGCCGGTCGCGGCGGAGGAGCGCGGCGTCGCGCACGAGCGAGAGCGCCTGCCGCGCGTCGCCGGCGCGCGGCTCGGCCGCGGCGAGGACCTCGGCGAGGCGGTCGTGCCGGCCGAGGCGCTCGGCGAGCTCGGCGAGCTCCGCGCGATCGCCGGCCTCCGACGGCGTGAGCTCGACGAGCTCGGCGAGCCGCGCGAACGCGCCCGGCTCGTCGCCGAGGGCGTCGCGGCGGAGCCGCACGATCTCGCGCAGCAGCGCCGGGCGGTCGCCGACGTCGGCGCCCTCGAGCTGGATCTCGAGCACGCGCACGAGGTCGGTGGGCCTCGCCTCCTCGCGGTAGTGCTTCGCGAGCAGCGCGGCCGACCGCTGCCGCGCGGCGAGCGCGCCGGCCTCGCCGGCGGGCGCCTGCTCGGGCGGCAGCCCCCCGAGGATCCGCTCGAGCAGCGCGAAGGCGTCGACGGGGCGCGGCGCCGCGCGGGCGGCGCGCGGCTCCGGGGGCGCGTCGAGGAGCTTCTCGACCACGGGGAGCGCCGACGCGGCGTCGCCGACGCCCTCGATCCAGAGGAGCGCGACGCGCTCGCGGAGCCGATCCGCGGCGTCGCCGGAGAGCCTCGGCAGCTCGGCCGACAGGAGATCGATGAGCGGGCGGTGCCTGCCGTGCCGCTCGTAGAGCCGCTCGAGCGCGGCGCGGGTGCGCGCGTCGTCCTGGAGCGGGAGGAGCTGCTCGAGGTAGCGCATCGTGCGCTCGCCGTCGCCGGCGAGGTCACGCGCGACGGCCGCGGCGTCCTCCAGGAGGAAGACGCGCTCGTCGGCCGCCGAGGTGCGCTCGAGCATCGCGTCGTAGAGCGCGAAGAGGTCCTCCCAGCGCTCGGCCGCGTTGTAGGCGAGCTTCAGCCGCTCGAAGCCCCAGAGCGAGCCAGGCACGAGCTCGACGAGCCGGCGGAGCAGCGCGAGGGCGGCCTCCGGCGCGTCGAACCACTCCTCGTGGTGCTCGACGGCCCGCCGGCCGATCTCCTCGACGATGTCGGGCGGGAGCGCCGCGCCCGCGTCGAGCGCCGCGGCGTGCGCGGCCGCGACGCGCTCGGGCTGCTTCGCCCGGCGGCCGAGCTCCTCGAGCCGATCCCAGAGGGCGAGCTCGCCCGGCAGCTCGGAGACCGCGCGCAGGGCGACGTCGAGGCCGCGCGGCGCGTCGTGGTCGTGGTGATCGAGCAGGCGCTCGAACCAGCCGCGGCGGACGGCGGCGCGCTGCGCGGCCGCGAGGCTGCCCGCGTCGAGCAGGGCGCCCGGCGCGGCGTCCGCCGGCGAGCTCGCGAGGAGCGCCTCCAGCAGCGCGACGCGCGCCTCGGGATCGTCGAGCGCGTCGCACGCGCGCTCGAGGAGGAGCGCCGCGCGCGCCTGCGTCTCGGGGCGCCCGAGCGCGCGCTGCACGATCTCGATCACCGCGGGCTCGATCGTCCCGGCCTCGATCGCGGGCGCGACCGCGTCGAGCGCGTCCGCCGGCCGATCCAGCCGATCGAAGAGGAGCGTCGCGAGCTCGACGTCGAGCGCGACGCGCGCGCTGCCCTGGCTCCGGTCGCGGCGCGCAGCGAGCACCTCCGCCGCGCCCTCGTGATCGCCCACCTCGGCGAGGAGGCGCCCCCGCGCCGCGAGCGCGTCGTCGTTCTCGGGATCCGCCTCGAGCAGCCGGGCGTAGAGCGCCGCGGCCGCCGCGCGGTTGCCGATCTCCTCTTCCCACGCGGCCCACGCGGAGAGCGCCCTCGGGCGCTCGCCCTCGCGCCCGCGCTCCACGAGGAGCGTGAAGAGCCAGCGCCGGTCCACGCGGCGCGCGAGCGTGTCGGGGCTCTGCGCGAGGAACGCGCGGAACGCCTCCAGGGCGGCGGCGTCGAGCGCGCCCAGCGCGGCGTCGCCGTCGTCCTGGGGCGAGAGCAGGCGCCGGTAGACGGACGCGGCGTCGTCCTGCCGCTCGGGATCGGCGGCGAGCACGCGCGCGAGCGCCGCCTCGATCGCCCGGGCGCGCGCCGCCGCCCTGCCGGCGGCCGCGCCCCCCTCCCCCTCGGCGCTCATGCGATCGCGGAGATCGAGCGCGGCGTCGACGAAGCGCGACGTCGCGCGCGCCCGGATCGCCGCGTCCTCGAGCGCCGCGAGCGCCGCGAGCGCCTCGTCGTCGGACGCCGCGGTGTCGAGCAGGACCTCGCATACGGCCGCGAGCCGGGCCCAGGCCCCCTGCCCGCGGTAGAGCGCCGCGAGGCGGGCGGCGGCGTCGCGGTGCTTCGGCGCGACGGAGAGCACGCGCTCGTAGAGCTTCTGCGCTCGCTCCGGATCCGCGAGCGGCCCCTCGGCGAGCCCGGCGGCGCGCTGCCAGGCCGTCACCGCGGCGTCGAGGTCGCCCGGAGCGGCCTGCGCCGCCGGGGCGTCCGCCGCGCGCGCGGCGTCGGGCGCGTCGGGCGCGCGGATGCCGAACGCCGCGAGCTCACCGAGGCGCTCCAGCCAGAGCGCCTCGTCCTGGGGATCGCCCGCGGCGGCGACGCGCCGCTCGAGCACCTCGCGGAGCAGCGCCGGGTCGCCCGCGGACAGCGCGAGCGCCTCCATCGCGGCGAGCGCAGCGCCGTCGAGCGCCGCGCCGCTCGAGAGGCTCGCGCGGTAGTGCGCGACCGCGCTCGGGACCTCCCCGCCCCTCGCGGCCGCGTCCGCCATGCGCAGCTCGTGGGCGACGCGCGCGTCGGGCGCCACGCCCGGGAGCCGCTCGGCCAGCGCGCCGTAGAGCGCGCCCCACGCGCCGCCCGCCGCGTACGTATCGAGCAGCGCCTCGTACGCCGCGTCGTCGCCCGCGTCGTCCTCGATGGCCGCGCGGTAGGTCGCGGCCGCCCCGGCGAGGTCGCCGACGTCGCGGCGCTGGATGGTGCCGATCGCGTGCAGGAGCTCGCGCCGCCGCGCGGGCGCGCACGGCTGCGCGAGCGCCTCGCGGTAGAGCGCGAGCCGCTCCTCGGGGCTGCCCTGCTCGCGCAGGAGCGCGTCGACGCGCGCGATGAGATCGAGCGACGAGGGCTCGAAGGCGAGCGCGCGGCGGTAGAGGGCGAGCGCCTGCGTCACGTCGCCGCTCGCGAGCAGCGCCTCGCCCGCGCGCCGCGCGAGGTGCGACAGCGCCGGGCTGTCCACCGCGCGATCCCCGAGCGCCCCCGCGAGCGCCGGCGCGCGGCGCGCGGACTCGCTGCCGTGCTCCGTCAGCCGCTCGACCTCGGCGACCCACCGCGCGAGCCGCTCCGGCGCGTACGCGGTCGCGAGCGAGAGCCCGCGCGCCGAGAGATCGAGCGCCTTCTTCGGGTCCCTGAGCTCGCGCTCGGCCACGGAGGCCGCCTCCTCGAGCGCCGCGAGCCTGCCCGACACGTCGGCCGGCGTCGGCGCGGACGCGCCGGGGGCCCACGCGACGGGCCCGAGCTCCGCCTTCGTCTCGAGCACGCGCACGAGCAGCGGCGCCGCTTTCTCTGCGCGCGCGATCGGCTCCAGCACCGCGCAGGCCGCGAGCCGCTGATCGTCGGTCAGCAGCAGGTGGGAGCTCTGCCGCGACGATTCCGCGCCGGCGGCGCTGTTGCCCGGGGGCGCGCCCAGCATCTTCTCGACCGCGAGCCGGCTCGGTCGGTCGGTCGGATCGAGCGCGAGCGCCTCGCGGTACGCGGCGATCGCGCCGGCCGGATCGTCGAGCCGCGCCATGCGGATCGCGCCGATCCGGGCGAGCACCGAGGCGCGGTCCTGCCCGGCCGCGAGCTCCGCCTCGGCCTCGAGGAGCGCCTCGAGCTCGGCCCAGCGCCGCTCCTGCTCGAGCAGCGGGACGAGCCGCGCGTGCGCCTCGCGCGACGGCCCGAACGCCGCGAGGTAGCGGCGCCAGGCGGCGACGGCGGCGGGCAGATCCGCGAGCCGGGTGCGCAGCTCGGCCGCGCGGAAGGCGAGCTCCCGCGCCGCGCGGCGGTCCGGCTCCGCCTCGGCGCGCCGCTCGAGGACCCACGCGAGGCCCTCGTGCGCCGAGGTGGCCTCGTACAGCCGCTCGAGCGCGGCGAGCGCGCCCGGCTCGCGCGAGGAGCCCGGCTCCGCGAGCCTGCGGTAGGCCGCGATCGCGCCCGCGGCGTCGCCGAGCTCCTCCTCGTAGAGCCGCGCGAGCCGCTCCGCCGCGGCCTCGCGCGCCTCGGCCTCCGGCTCGGCCTCGGCGAGCCGCTCGAGCGCGCCCGCGAGCCCGCGCGCGTCGCGCTCGCGCTCGCAGAGCTTCGCGAGCCCGCGGGCCGCGCGCCGCGCGGCCGCGTCGTCGGGCTCGCCGTCGAGCGCCTGCTGGAACGACGCGCGCGCCTTCCTGCCGTCCCCGAGGCCCTCGTACAGCTCGCCGAGCTCGGCGGCGATGCGGGCCTTGAGCGGCTTGTCCTTGGCGCCGGCCGACGCGCGCACGAGCACGCGCGCCGCGTCGGCCTGGCGGTCGAGCGCCGACGCGAGCGCGACGAAGCGCTCGCGCACCGCCTCGTCGGACGGGTCGACCGCGAGGATCTGCTCCGACAGCGAGAACGCCGACGCGAGATCGCCGAGCCGCTGGAACTGCAGCTCGACGAGCCGCTTCTGCACCTCGACGCGGCGCGGCCCGCGCAGGTTCTCGATCTGGAGGGCCATCATCCGCGCCGCCTCCGGGGCGTCCCCGCGGCGCGCGTGGGCCGCCTCGAGCGCCGCGGCCGCGCGCACGAGGACGGTCTTGCGCGCGAGCAGGGCCTCACCGGCGCGGAGGGCGGCCTCGTGGCCCGGGCTCTGCGCGAGCACCTCCTCGACGTGCGGCAGCGCCCGCTCGATCTCCTTGAGCGGGCCGCTGTAGAGATCGATGAGCCGCGCGCGGATCTCGAGCGCGTCGGGCGGGGGCGCCTCCGCGGTGAGCGCCTGCTCGAGCATCCTCGCGATCTCCTGGTGCCGCCCGGCGCGCGCGTAGCGCGCCTCGAGCTCCCAGCGCGCCGAGGCGTCGGCGGGGTCGACCTTGAGGATCTGCTGGAGCAGCTTGATCGCGCGCTCCTCGTCGCTCGCGCCGTTCCCGTTGACGTCGACGAGCTCGAACGCGCGGCGGAGCAGCGACAGCTGCTCGGCGCGGTCCGGGCGGTGGCCCGCCGCGAGGGCGTAGAGGTCCGCGAGCTTCGCCGGCTCGTTCGCCTCCTGGAGGATGCGCTCGAGCCGGAAGAAGGACTCCTGGTGCGAGGGCAGCACGGAGAGCGCCCGCTCGAGGTAGGGGCGAGCGCCGCCGGGGTCGCCGAAGGAGTCGGCGAGGAACTCGGCGGCGCGCACGAGGACCTCGGCCTGGGCGGCCTGCGGGAGCATCCCGAACCGCCGCTCGCCGACGAGGCGCTCGTAGGCGAACGCGAGCTCGGAGAACCGGTCGTGGCGGGCGGAGGTCTCGTGGAGCTTCGCCCAGAGCTCGGGGTGCAGGCTCCCCTTGGCCGCCGCGGCCACGAGCACGTCGAGCGCGGCCGCCTCGTTGTCGATCCCCTGCTCGAGCGCGGCTTCGAGGTTGTCGATACGGAACGAGACGCGCGCGCTCTTCGTGTCCTGCTGCATGTGGATCCGGACCTCGGCTGGCGGTGGTGCAAGGGGCCGGCGTGCCGGCGCTTCCGTCGAACCTGCGCCCGCAGTGCGCTGCGGAGCGCTGCCCAAGGTAACAGGAGCGTTTCCCAAATTGGGTAAATGGGCTCGGCGACGGGGCCGTGGCTCGGGCGGGAGGCCCGATCGTCGCGGGCGGCGGCGCGGGAGGCGCGTGAGCGTGAGGGAGGGTGGAGTCGAGCACTGGCGGAGCAGAAGAGAGGAGGAGATGCGACAGCGGTGGCACGCGCGTTCGTCCTGATGGCGGACCGCGGCGGGCTGCACGGCGGCGCTGCGGCGCCCGTTGCGGGAGGGACGGGCTCACGGAACTGCTGGGGTCGGTTGCACGGCTCGATGATCGCATCGAGGGATGGTGGCCAGGTCGACAGCGGGGTGCTCGGCCCTCGCATGGGGCTCCCGCGCTGGCAGCTTTTCCGACGGCATGTGCCCCGGGGGTCTACGCTGGCCAGCGTGGTTCGCCCGACTCGCGCGCTGGTGCCCCCCGTCCTGGCGTGTCTCGCGGCTGCCGCGCTCTGCGCCTGCGCTTCCGGTGATGGCAGAGCGAGCCGGTCGCAGGCTCCGGCCGCCTTTGCCGTCGTCACGACGCCGCCGCCTGCGCGCGCGTCCGCCTCCGCTCCACCCGAACCTCCGGAGCTGTCGCCCTGTGAGATGGCGGCCGAGCAGCGCGCCCGTGTGCCAGGGCTGCTCGAGCAGGGGAGGCTCGATCGCGCCGTGCGCGTGATCGAGCGCGCGGATGCGCAGTGCCCGAGCAGCGCGGGCGAGACGTGGGCGGCCCTGGTCACGGCGCTCGCAGAGCTCCGGAGAGGGGACGAGGCGCGCAAGGTCGCCGACGCCATCGACGCCAGCGCGGGCGCGACGCCGGCGACGCGGGTCGCGGCGCAGCACGCGCGCAAGCTGATCGCCGAGGAAGAGGGCAAGACCTTCGATGACAAGGCGAAAGAGGCGATGCGCAGGGCCTACTCCGCGGCAACGACGGCGTGGGAGGGCAAGGAGTACGAGGCGGCGAGGACGGGATTCCTGGAGGCCTGGTCGCTGTACAGGCCGAATGGGCGAGCGCTCTGGTCCGCCGGGCTCGTGACGAAGGAGACCGGAGATGCGGCGGGGGCACAGCGATTGTTCGACAGGGCGCTCGTGGAGCTGGAGGAGGTGGCTGGAAAGAAGGTCGTCCCGTACCTGCCGATCGGATCTCTGGACGGCACCCTGGCGGTCGCGTGGAGCAGGGATCGGCGCTGGCTTGCCATCGCGACCGGCACGTTCGTGTCGATCAGGGATCAGGCCCTGAACCTTCAAGAGACGGCGCAGCTCGCCGGGCACACCGACACGGTCGCCTCTCTCGCGTTCTCGCCCGACGGCAAGACCCTCGCCTCGGGCTCCATCGACAACACGGTCCGGCTATGGGACCTCGCCACAGAGGTCGAGATACGCGCGCTCGAAGGGCACAAGGACGACGTCAGATCCGTCGCGTTCTCGCCCGACGGCAAGACGCTCGCCTCGAGCTCGATGGACCAGACCGTGCGGCTCTGGAACGTCGCGACAGGGGTCCAGTTGCACGCGCTCGAAGGGCACAAGAGCCTCATCGACTCCGTCGCGTTCTCGCCCGATGGCAGGACGCTCGCCTCGGGATCCTGGGACCATACAGTGCGGCTCTGGAACGTCGCGACGGGGGCCGAGACGCGCGCTCTCAAAGGGCACCTCCGAGCGGTTACCTCCGTCGCGTTCTCACCCGATGGCAAGGCCCTCGCCTCCGGCTCCTGGGACGATACCGTGCGGCTCTGGAATGTCGCTTCAGGAACAGAGAAGCGCAAGCTCGAGGGGCACACGGAAAACGTCAGATCCGTCGCGTTCTCGCCCGATGGAAAGACCCTCGCCTCGAGCTCCGACGATCAGACGGCGTGGCTCTGGAACGTCGCGACAGGGGCCCAGGTACGCCAGCTCGAAGGGCTCACGAAGCCGGTCGACTCCTTCGCGTTCTCGCCCGATGGCAAGACCCTCGCCGCGAGCTCCATGGACAGGACCGTGCGGCTCTGGCATGTCGCGACAGGCGCCGAGATGCACAAGCTCGAAGCGCAGACGGAACCGTTCAGGTCCTTCGCGTCCTCGCCCGATGGAAAGACCCTCGCCTCGGTTTCCGAGGGCAACACCCTGCGGCTCTGGCATGTCGCGACAGGTGAGATGCGCAGGCTCGAAGGACACACGAGCGACGTCAAATCCATCGCATTTTCGCCAGGTGGCAAGATCCTCGCCTCGGGCTCGTTCGACCACACCGTGCGGCTCTGGAATGTCGCGACAGGCGCCGAGATGCGCAAGCTCGAAGGGCACACCAGGCCAGTCATCACCGTGGCGTTCTCGCCGGACGGCAAGACCCTCGCCTCGGGCTCCTGGGACGAGACCGTGCGGCTCTGGCGTGTCGCGACAGGCGCCGAGATGCGCAAGCTCGAAGGGCATGATGGCTGGGTTCGGTCCGTCGCATTCTCGCCGGACGGCCGGACCCTCGCCTCGGGCGCCGAGGATCGTGCCGTGCGGCTCTGGAGCACCGCGACAGGGCGCGAGAACCGCAAGCTCGAAGCGCACACCCGTTCGGTCGCGGCCGTCGCATTTTCACCGGACGGCCAGACCCTCGCCTCGGGCTCCGCGGACGAGACCGTGCGGCTCTGGAGCACCGCGACAGGGCGCGAGAAGCGCAAGCTCAAAGGGCACACGGGCGACGTCACGACCATCGCGTTCTCGCCGGATGGCACCACCCTCGCCTCGGGCTCGACCGACCAGACCGTGCGCCTCTGGACCATCGCGACAGGCGCGCAGATGAGCCGACTCGAGGGGCACACGGGCGCCGTCACGGCCGTCGCGTTCTCGCCGCACGGCAAGGCGCTCGCCTCCTCCTCGGAGGACGGGTTCATTCGTTTCTGGGCTGCCGGCGCCCCTTTGATCTTCCTCCGAGCCGTCTCGCACCGCGACGCTTCCTACGCTTACACACCGGGCTTGGCCCCCCTGATCGAGCTCCTCGGCCCCGAAGCAGACGCCGCGATCGGCATTCCGGTCTGCCGCGCCGGCACCCTCAACTTCCCCTTCGACCTGTGCCGCGAGCGCTTCGAGGTGCGCGGTCTGCTCGCCAGGGTGCTCGCGGGCGATCCGTCCTACGCAGTTCCCTAGAGGGCATGCACAGGCGTCCTACGCGTCACGTGTGCTCCGCGTCGCCGCCCCCTCACTCCTTGAAGACGCTGAATCGCTGACTCAAGGTCAGCGCGATGGGCAACTTGACGGTCCTCCGCTGGGCACCAGGAGATGCGCAGCATCCTCGCAGGGAAGCGTCCGCCCTACGCCGGTGGGAGCAGGGCGCCTTGGTCGTCGGTCGCCGCGTCCGCTTCGGCCTCGGCCGGGAGCAAATGGAGCTCGACGATGAACGTGGCACCTGCGCTTGGCGCGCTCTCGACGCGGATGGTGCCGCCGTGGGCCGCGACGATCAAGCGAACGATGTAGAGGCCGAGGCCGAGGCCGCCGAAGTTGCGGACAGAGACGGCGCGCTCGAAGCGCTCGAAGATCCGGCCCTGATCGGCCTCGGCGATGCCCATGCCGTGATCGCGGACGACGAGCAACGCGCGATCGCCCTCGCCGCGCACGGCGACGTGAATGGGGCCTCCGGCGCCGTACTTGATCGCGTTGGACAGGAGGTTGATGAGGACCTGCTCGATGCGAGAAGGATCCCAGCTTCCAATCACGGGCTCGTCCAGTTCGAGCTCGGTGCGGCAGCGGGCGTCGTCGAGCTGCTGGTGCATGCGCTCGACGACCTCGCGCGCCAGGGCCGCCAGGTCGACCGGCGCGCGCGCGAGGGTCAGCCGGCCTGCGTTCAGGCGAGTGACGTCGAGCAGCTCGTTGACCAGGTGGGCGAGCCGCGCGATCTGGCGATCGAGGACCTGGAGCGCGACGTCGATGCGCTCCGGGGCGATCTCCGCGCGCCGGTAGCGAGGCAAGAGCCGCGCGAGGAGGTGGGCCTGCATCTTCAGCGAGGTGAGCGGGGTCTTGAGCTCGTGCGAGGCGACGAGGAGGAACTCGTCCCGGCGCTCGATCGCCTGTTGGGCCTCGGCGAACAGGCGCGCGTTGTCGAGGGCGAGCGCGGCGCGGCTGCCCAGCTCCTCGGCGAGCCACAGGTCGGCGCGGCCATAGCGGCGCCGGGGCGCGGTCGCCAGCAGGGTCATGACCCCGAAGCGCCGGTCGCGCGCGAGGAGCGGGACGCGGAGGAAGGAGTGAACGCCGAGCCGCTCGAGGAGGGGCACCACGCGGACGTCGCCCACCTCGAGCCGGTCCGGCGCGGTCGCTGCCAGGGGCCGCAGCGCCTCGACCACCGCGCCGGCGAGCTCGGCCGGCACGCCCGCGGTGACCGCGGTGACCGTGGATCCAGGGGTGCCCTGGGCGAGGTCCACGTCGATGACGCACCGGTCGGCCAGCTCGGGGACCGCGAGGTGCGCCACGCTCTCGAGGGTCGCGCCGTAGCCGAGGGCCATCAGCTTGCGGCTCGCCTCGGCGAGGAAGCGCTCGGCGATCTCGGCCCGCTTGCGCTCGGTGATGTCGGTGGAAATGCCGCAAAGGACGCCGGGCATGACCTCCTCGCCGAGAGGGAACTTGACCGACAGGAAGGTGCGCTGATCGCCTTCTATCAGCGTCTCCTCCTCGAACTCCAGCGGCTCGCCCGCGTCGAGCACCCGCCGGTCGTTGGTCTGGAGCACCTCGACGCTCGCATTGCGAAAGAGCTCGGCGTCGGTCTTTCCGAGGAGCTCATCGCTCGGCAGGCCGAAGAGGTTGCCCGCCTGGCGGTTGGCAAGCAGATACCGGCCCTCGCGATCCTTGAGGTAGATGGCCGCGGCGGAGTTGTCGACGATGGCCTGCAGCGTCGCCTGGTTGGCCTTCAGCGCCTGCTCCGCCCGCCGCCGCTCGGCGTTCTCCTGCTCGACCTTGGCATAGAGCATGGCGTTCTCGAGCGAGATGGCCGACTGCGAGGTGAGCAGCTCGAGCACGCTGAGCCGCCCTGGGGTGAACGCGCCGGCCACGAGCCCGTTCTCCAGGTAGAGCATGCCGAGCAGCCGGGCCTGGCGCATGATCGGGAGGCACAGCACCGACCTCGGCCTCTTCTCCGTGAAATACTCGTCCTCGGAGAACGTGTGCCTGACCGTGGCGTCGTCGAGCAGCACGCGCTCGTGGCTGCGGAGGACATAGTTGAGGATGGATTGCGGCAGCGCCCCCGGCGCCTCGCCCGCATCGAACAGGCGCGCCGCGCCCCCGGACGCGGCGATCGCCGCCGCGGCCGACATGCGATCCTCCCGGCTCAGGAGCACATAGCCTTCCTCGGCACCTGCGTGCTCGATCACCGTGCGCAGGAGCATCTCGAGCAGGCGCGGGAGCTTGAGCTCGCCGGAGATGCTCTGAGAGGCCTTGACGACGGACAGGACGTCGAACTGCTCGGCCCGGACGGCGAAGGTGACGGTGGGGGCGATCGGCCTGCGCTCGACGAGGTGGGGATAGCGCTGGTCGAGTTGCTCGACCTTGGCGTGGGCGCCCCAGCGAAAGTAGGCGGCGCGGGCGTCTCGCAGGTAGGCGTCGGCGGGCGTGGGCAGGCCGCGAGCGCGGTAGAACCCAGCGGCGAGCTCGCAGGCGATGGCCTCGTGCTGGACGAAGCCGCCCTCCCGCGCCGACGCGATGGCCTGCTCGTAAAGCCGCATCGCCTCCGATTCCTGCCCGCGGAGCCGGGCGATCTCGGCGCGGATCAGGGCGTGCTTGTGGAAGAAGTTGTCGGGGCAGCTCGCGGCCCACTCGCCGAGCTGCCGCTCGCTGTCGAGTAGACCCGCGGGGAGCTCCTCTGCCGGGGATGGCCACGCCCCGTGTTGCACGTGCGGCGCGCGCGCGTCGCACGAGACGGCCGCGAGCGCCAGCGCGTAATAATAGCAGTTCTCGGCGATGAGCGCGGAGGGCTCGGTCCTGAGGGGGTGGTCGACGATCACGCGCGTCGCCGCGGCGAGCGCCTCTCCGGGCGGGCCGAGCACGAAGAGCGCCTGGGCCTTCATGCTGTAATGGAGGCCGCGAGCGCCCCGCAGGTCGCCCTCGTCGAGCCGCGCCTCGAAGGCCGACGGGGCCAGATCAGAGCCGTCCACCGTCGCGTAGCCGACCGGCCTCCCTCGCAGCGTCTGGATCATGGCGTGGCCGCTGAGGAGGGGTCCGTGCGCGAACGCGTAGCGCGTCCTGCGCACGAAGCCGAGGCGCTCCTCGACCTCGTGGAGCACGTCCTCCAGCGGCCCGCCGGAGAGCAGCTGGAACAGCGGGGCCCAGATACAGTTGAAACACGCCATGTTCAGGTCGCCGGACTCGACCGCGGCGCTGAAACCGGCGCGCGTGTACGGAGTTGTCTCTCGGTAGTGGCGTGTCCAGAAGACGACGTGCTGGCCGAAGAGGGTGAACACCAGCGCTTTCATGGTGAGGAGGCCGCTCCTGTCCGCCAGGTCGTGGCCGACCTTTCCGAGCAGGTACGCTTCCCGGTATCGCCCGAGCCGCGGGCCGAGCATCCGCGCGAAGGCCGCATAGGCATGGGCGGAGCTCTCGGCGTTGCCGTGGCGCAAACTGAGCTTCACCATGCGAACGATGGCGAGGCAGTGGAGGTCCTGGTCCACGAAGATCGCGGGGCCGGCCACGCCGTGCAGCACGGCCATCAGGAGCTTGCTCGCCGGGTGCTCCATGGGGGGCAGGTGGAGCAGATCCTCGATCGCACGGTCGCGCAGGGCCTGCCAGACGCTCTTGATCTCTTCTGTGACCTGTGCCTCGGTGGGATGGGGAGGAAGATCGATATCCCAGGTGCGGAGCCACGAGAGCCCGATCTCCACGGCGTGGTCGCTTCGCCCGCGGGTCTGGTAGAAGACGACCGCGAGCTCCACGACGGCGGCGCGCTCGATCTTGGTCTTCGCGTGCTCCAAGAGCTCCTCGAGGAGCCGCTCGGTCTCCTCGAAACCGCCGGTGACGTACGCGGCGCGCGCGCGCTCGAGGCTCAGGTCGTAGGTCAGCTCGTACCGGGTCTCCCAGCGCTCGCGGGGATCTTTCGCGAGGAGGGCTATGCCGGCGGCGAAGAGGGCTGCGGCGGACTGGTAGGCGGCGGCGGCCTTGGCCTTCCTGCCGGCGCGGAGGTTGAGGGCGGCGAGCTCGTCGCGCTCCGCCTGGGAACGCAGGAGGACGGCGCCGCGGTTGAGGTGGTCCACGATGTCGAAGAGCGCGTCCTCGCGCTCCTCCGGGCGCCGTGCCTTCAGGAGCAGCTGGCCGATCCGGAGGTGCACCTCGGGCAGCTGTCCCGCCGCGATGAGCGAATAAGCGGCCTGCTGCACCCGGTCGTGGAGGAAGCGGTAGGAGGACCCTCTCCGGCAGACGAGCAGCCCTTCCCGCACGGCCTCCTCGAGCGCCTCGCGGAGCTCTTCCGCCGGGCGGCTCGCGACGATCGCGAGGGCGTCGAGGTCCGCGCTGCTGCCGAGGCACGCGGCGAGCTTGAGGGCGTCGCGCGTGGGAACGGGGAGCCGCTTCAGCTTGCCCACCATCAGCTCGACGATGTTGTCGGTGAAGCCCTGGTCGCGGATGGCGGCGAGGTTCCACCGCCACGCGCCCTCGTCGGCGTCGAAGGTGATGAGCCCCTCTTCGTGCAGGGTGATGAGGAACTGGAGCACGAAGAACGGGTTGCCTCCGGTCTTCTCGTAGACGAGCCGGGAGAGCGGCGCGGCCGGGGCGTGGACCGCCTCGGCGACGAGGGCGCCGACGTGGGGGGGGGAGAGCGGCGCGAGGGCGATGTCGTCGACAGGGACGCCCTGCTTCTGCGCCTCGGCCAGCGTGAGCCGGAGCGGGTGCGTGGGGCCGACCTCGTTGTCGCGGTAGGCGCCTATCAGCAGCAGGTGCGCGGCGTCGGCGCGGGTGGCGAGCTGCTCGAGCAGCTGGAGGCTGGCCGCGTCGGCCCACTGAAGATCGTCGAGGAACAGCGCGACGGGGTGCTCCTTCTGGGCGCACGCCGCGACGAACCGATGGAGCGTCGCGTGCAGCCGGCTCTGCGCCTCGGCGGGCGGGAGCTCGGGCACGGGCGGCTGGGGGCCGAGGAGCAGCGCAAGCTCGGGGAGCAGGTCGGCGAGCAACCCGCCGTTCTGGCCGAGCGCCTCGCGGAGGCGCTGCCGCCAGCGGTCGGCCTGCTCCTCGCTCGCGCACAGGATCTCCCGCGAAAGCGCCCGGAAGGCCTGGATGAAGGCGTGGAAGGGGATGTCGCGCTTCAGCTGATCGAACTTGCCGGAGAGGAAGAAGCCCCGCTCACGCACGATGGGCCTGCGCAGCTCGGCGACGAGCGACGACTTTCCGATGCCCGAGTAGCCCGACACGAGCACGAGCTCGGGCCGGCCGCTCGCGACCACGCGACCGAACGCGGCGAGCAAGGCCTGGAGCTCGCGCTCGCGGCCGTAGAGCCGCTGCGGGACCTGGAACCGAGCGGGGACGTCGCGCTGGCCGGGCGGAAAGGCCTCGATGGTGCCGCTCGCGCGCAGCCGGCCGACGCACCGGTCGAGGTCGTACCGCAGGCCGAGCGCGCTCTGGTAGCGCGCCTCGGCGGCCTTGGCGAGCAGCTTGAGCACGATCGCGGACAGCTGCAGGGGAATCAAGGGGACGAGCGCGTGCGGCGGCCGCGGCGCCTGGGCGATGTGGCAGTGGACCCACTCGACGGGGTCGCTTGCATGGAAGGGCAAGGTGCCGGTCAACATCTCGTAGAAGGTGATGCCGAGGGAGTAAAGGTCGGTGCGCTCGTCGATCCAGCGGTTCATGCGGCCCGTCTGCTCGGGCGCCATGTACGCGAGCGTGCCCTCGATGAGCCCGTCGTGTGCGAGCTCCTCGGCCTCGCGGGGCGAGAGGGAGGCAATGCCGAGATCGGTGATTTTCACCTCCCCGGTGTCGGGGTTGTGGAGCAGGTTCTGGGGCTTGATGTCCTTGTGAATGACGTGCCGCCGGTGCAGCTCGGCGAGCGCGCCGGCGAAGCCGATGGCCAGGGGCAGGAAGCGCTCGATCGGCATGGGGCCGCCGAGGCCCCGGTCGAGCGAGCGGCCACCGAAGTCCTCCAGGACCAGGGTCACCTGGTCGCGGAACGTCTCGATCCCGTAAGCCTTGACGACGACCGGCGACTCGAGCGCCCTGGCGATCTCGAGCTCGTGCTGCAGGCGCCCCAGGGCGCGCCGGCTCGCGTGGTCGCGCCGCAGGGCCTTGAGCACCACCGGCAGGCCGTCCTCCTCGCGTCTCGCGCGATAGAGGATCGTATCCGCGCCTCGGTGCAGCACTTCCAGTACGCGGTAACGTGGGCTATCGGACATATGTGGAGAGGGTCGAGCGCCGGAGCGACCCGAGGCGCCGGCCGATTGATGATGTTGTCCGAAGGACCGCGCTTTGCCACGGGAAACGGCGGCGCGATCTTGGGCCGGCTCGCCCGCGACGCCCCGTCATGCCCGGCGAGCCTTAGGAGCAGGAGCGCTCGCGAGCACCTCCCTCGCTCCGTCGCCCTTGCCCGGCGCGCTGGCGCTGTGATAATTTTTTTGATGACTCGGAGTTCGGGGGGGTCGACTGGCTCCGATAAACGCCGAAGCAGGCTCTGCTATTTCCTGCCTTCGTTCCGTCAGCCACCTTCGGCTCTCGTCGTGGCAAGACCGCTACTGCCCTGCCGCCCGCCAGCACGGTGAGGGAGGGTCGCTGTCTCCCCTCCAAGCACCTGCCGGCCAGCGCGGCACCTCTGCGATTCGGTGATGCTCACTCTACCCAGCTACCACTCCGTCAGCCATTTCGATCCGAAAGGCGACTCCGCCCGATACCGCGCCGTCCGTGAGAACGACGGCGCCCCCGTGGTGCTCAAGGTGCTCGGCGCGGGCGGGTCGCGCATCGTGGACCGCGCCCGCGTCAAGCACGAATACAAGCACATCGCGCGAATCGAGTCCGAGCGCGTCGTCAAGGTCTACGGCCTGGAGGAGCATGACGGGGAGCTCGTCCTCGTCCTCAAGGACACCGCCGGCGACGAGCTCGAGAACTACCTCGCGGCGTGCGGCAGCCTCGACGTCGACAGGTGCCTCGAGCTCGCCATCTCCATGGCCGAGGCGGTGCGCGTGCTGCACGGGCACGGGATCGTGCACGGCGCCGTCAGGCCGAAGAGCTTCCTCGTCTCTGGCGACGGTCAGGCCCGGATCCTGAACTACGGGGTCGACGCCGCGGTCACGCGGGAGCGCGAGTCGCTCTACAGCGATGCTGTCATTTCCGACGTGCTCCCTTACATCTCGCCCGAGCAGACCGGCCGGATGAACCGCAGCGTCGACCACCGCTCCGATCTGTACTCGCTCGGCGTGCTCTACTATCGCATGCTCACCGGGGCCGTCCCCTTCCAGGCGAGCGATCCGCTCGAGCTCATCCACGCCCACATCGCCCACATCCCCGAGCACCCCGCGGCGCGAAACGCCGCCGTGCCCGCCGCGCTCGGCGATGTGGTCATGAAGCTGCTCTCCAAGAACGCGGAGAACCGTTATCAATCCGCGAGCGGCCTCCTCGCCGATCTTCACGAGTGTCGGCGGCGCCTCGACCATGCCCAGCTCGATCGCTTCGACCTGGGCCAGCGCGACGCCGCGTACATGCTCCAGATCCACCAGAAGCTCTATGGTCGCGAAGAGAGCATCGAGCGCCTCACCGAGGCGTTCTTCGGGGTCCTGGGCGGCACGCGCAAGATCGTCCTCGTCTCGGGCTACTCCGGCATCGGGAAGTCATCCTTGGTGCAGGAGATCCTGAAGCCCCTCGCGCGCGAGAAGGGCTACTACATCACCGGCAAGTACGACCAGTTCAATCGGGACCGGCCCCTCGGCCCGGTGCTCCAGGCGTTCGACGCGCTGCTCCGGCAGATCCTGTCCGAGAGCGAAGCGCGCATCGCGCGCTGGCGAGCGGCGATGATCGAGGGGCTGGGGAGCAACGCGCAGGTCATCTGCGAGGTCCTCCCCGCGCTCGAGTTCCTCGTCGGCGAGCAGCCGCCGGTGCCCTCCCTCGGCCCCGTCGAGGCGCAGAACCGCCTCAACCTCACCTTCCAGCGCTTCGTCTCCGTCTTCACGGGGCAGGGGCGCCCCATCGTCCTCTTCCTCGACGACCTTCAGTGGATCGACGCCGCGAGCCTGAGCCTCGTCAACGCGCTGCTCGAGGCCGAGGGGCTCGGGGCCTTCTTCTTCTGCGGCGCCTACCGCGACAACGAGGTGAGCCCCACGCACCCCTTCATCCGCGCCGTCGAGGAGCTCCGGAAGAGCGGCGTCGAGATCGAGCCCATCGTGCTCACCCCGCTCGAGCTCCCGCACGTCAAGGCGCTCATCAGCGACAGCCTCGGGCGCTCGGACTGCGCGCAGCTCGCGGCCCTCGTGCTGAAGAAGACGGGCGGAAACCCGTTCTTCATCAAGCGCTTCCTCAAATCGATCCATGACAGCGGCGCGCTGTCCTTCGATGAGGCCGGCCGCTGGTCGTGGGATCTCGCGGCGATACGCGCCCTCGAGTACACGGATAACGTCCTCGACCTCATGGGGAGCAACATCCGCCGCCTGCCCCCCGCCGCGCAGGACGCGCTCAGGCTCGCTGCGGCCCTCGGCAACCGCTTCGATCTGGGCACGCTCTCGACCGTCAGCGAGTGCTCCATCGACGAGTTTTACGGGCGCGTCGAGCCGGCGCTCAGGGAAGAGCTCATCACGGGCGACGGCGCGTGCCATCGCTTCGTCCACGACAAGATCCAGGAGGCCGCCTACGCGATGATCCCCGTCGAGGAGCGGCCGGGGCTCCACCACCGCATCGGGGTGCTCCTGCGGCAGCAGCTCGGGTCCGACGCGCGCTCTCTCTTCGACGTCGTGAACCACCTGAACCTCGCCGGCGACCTGATCCAGGACCCCGCGGCCCGCGTCGATCTCGCGCGGATGAACCTCGCCGCGGCCGAGCGGGCCGAGGAGAGCGCGGCGTTCGACGCCGCGCTCAAGTACCTGGCCGAGGGCATCGCCAGGCTCCCCGGCGATCCGTGGGCGACGGAGTACGAGCTCAGCTTCGCGCTCACCACGAAGATGGGCCTCATGCAGGGGCTCTCCGGCCGCCCGGACGACGCCCTCCCCACGCTGGAAGGGGCCGTGGTCCACGCGAGGAGCCGGCTCGACAAGACGCGGGCCCACGGGCTCAAGGTGCGGGTCCACATCCTCAAGGCCGATCTGCACGCCGCCCTCGAGGAGGGGCTCGTGGCCCTGCGCGCCTTCGGGATCGATCTCCCGCCCTTCCCGTCAGACGAGGCGGTCGCCGGCGACGTCGAGGCGACGCTCAGGTTCCTCGACGGCCGATCGATGGAGTCGCTCTGCGATCTGCCGCGGCTCGCCGACCCCGAGGTCGCCGTCCTGCACAGCGTGCTGGAGGAGATGATCTCGTCCTGCTACTTCCTCGCGAGCAACAACTTCGGCTTCTGCGTGATGAAGATCCTGCGAGACACCGTGCAATACGGCGTCTCGCAAAGCTCGGTCTTCGCCTACGTCGTCTTCGGCCAGATCCTGTGCGTCAGCGGCCGGATCCCGCTCGGCTACGCCTTCGGCGAAGCCGCGGGCGAGATCCTCCGGCGCTATCCGGACAAGCGGAACGACCCGATCCTCGCCTGCATGTGGGGCGCGTTCGTCATGCACTGGCAGACGAGCTACGAGAAGGGGCGAGAGGTCCTGTTCTCCGGCATCCATGCCGGCCTGGAGACAGGACAGTACGTCTGGACCTTCTACTGCATGACCAACGCGAACACGGCGACCCTCCTGCTCGGCCGCCCCCTCGCCGAGATCAAGGCCGAATCGCAGTCGCTGCTGCCCATCAGGAAGTTCGACAGGTGGAATTTCATCACCTGGATGGTCTCCTGCGTCGGCCAGATCTGCGAGAACCTCATGAGCCCGGATCCTGGGCCGACGGAGCTGGCCGGCGAGTGGGTCCAGATCAAAGAGCTCGTCGACAGCGCGGTGCAGGTCAACAACCAGGCCTCGCTCTTCTTCACCATCTTCTACCGCCTCTTCCTGCGCGTGTTCCAGGGCGACTACGCGGGGGCGGCCGCGCTGGCGATGGAGGCGAACCCCACCATCATCGGGATCGCCGGCTGGCAGGGCAACCCGCCGTTCCACTTCTACGGCGGCGTCGCCCTCGTCCAGGCGGCCGACAGCGCGGATCCGGAGACCCGGGAGCGGTATCTCGACAAGGCCCGTGCCCTCGGCGAGAAGGTCGCCTTCTGGGCGAGCCATGCGCCCGACAACATGAGGCACCGCCACCTCCTGCTCGCGGCCGAGCTCGCGCGCGTGAGCGGCGACAGGCGAGAGGCGCTGGATCTCTACGACGAGGGCATCCGCGCGGCTGTCGAGGGCGGCTATCTCCACGACAGCGCCCTCGGCAACGAGCTCTGCGCGCGCTGCTACCTGGCTCTCGGCAGGACCACGAGCGCGCGCGCCTACATGACCGAGGCCCACGCCCAGTATGCGCGCTGGGGCGCCGCGAGCGCCATGGCCCGCCTCGAGCGCGACCATCCCGATCTCGTGCTGCTGCCCGCCCCTACCGGCGCAAGGACCGGCGTCAGGGAAGACCTCGACCTGCGCAGCGTGCTCAAGGCCTCTCAGGCCCTCGCCGGGGAGATCGTCCTGTCCCGGCTGCTCGAGGCGCTGATGCGCATCATGCTCGAGAGCGCCGGCGCGCGCCGCGGCTTCTTGATCCTGAAGGACGACGGGCGCCTCACCATCGAGGCCGCCGGCGACATCGCCGGCGGCGTCGAGCGGATCGCCTCGACCCCTCTGGATTCCCGCTCCGATCTGGCCGCCAGCGTGGTCCAGTATGTCGCGCGGACCGAGGACAGCGTCGTCATGGCCGACGCCCCGAGCGATCCCGCCTTTGGATCCGACCCTTATATCAAGGCCGTACAGCCGCGATCGCTCCTCGCGACGCCCATCTTCCACCAGGGGCGCGTCCTCGGGATCGTCTACCTCGAGAACGCGCTCGCCAGCGCGGTCTTCACGCACGATCGCGTCGAGCTCCTCGGCCTGCTCTCCTCGCAGGTCGCCGTCTCGCTGGAGAACGCCCGCCTCTTCGCCCAGCTCGAGGACAAGGTGGAGGCCCGCACGGCCGAGCTCCGCGCGGCGCACGCCGAGCTGGGCGTGCTCTATGCCGCGCGGGAGCGCGAGCAGGAGGAGCGGATGCTGGAGCAGCGCGCCCTCATCGAGCAGCAGCGCGAGGTCATCCACGCCCTCTCCGCCCCCATCCTCCAGGTCTGGGATGGCGTCCTGGCCGTGCCGCTCATCGGCGCCCTGGACGGCGAGCGCGCCAGCGAGCTGATGCAGAGCCTTCTCAACGCGGTCTCGCGCGGCGATGTGCGCTTCGCCCTCCTCGACACCACCGGCGTCGAGACCATCGACGAGGCCGTCGCCGACCACCTCGTCCGCATCATGCGCGCCGTCGAGCTCCTGGGCGTCCGGCCGATCGTCACCGGCATCCGCCCCGCGGTCGCGCGCACCATGACCTCTCTCGACGTCGATCTGCGCTCCCTCGGCACGCACGCCACCCTGCGCGAGGCCCTCAAGTTCTGCATGCGGAGCCTCGCGGCCCGCTGATCCCGCCAGCGCAGCGCCGCTGCGAAGCGCCGCTGCGCGCGTCCGAGCCCGGCGCGCGCTCGCGTCGTTCGCGCGGCGGCGGGCTCCCCGCGGGCTCAGGGCGAGCAGGTCCCGGTGCCGTTGTCCTCCTCGCGCACGCTCTCGGGCACCCAGTCGAGGCGCTCCACGAACGCATCGACCTCGCAGCTCGGCAAGCTCTCGTTGCCCATGATCTCGATCCAACCATTGACCGTTCGGGCGCCCAGGCCGCGGAGCGTCGCGAGCGAGCGGTTCCCCTCGACGATGAGGCTATCGAGATCAGCCAGGCCCTCGAGTCCGGTCAGCCCGAGCAGCGCGTCGTTGTCCTTGATGACGAGCTGGCTCACGCGGACCAGGCCACGTAGCGCGTCGATGTCCACGAGCGATTCGTTGCCTTCGAGCGTCACGACATCGGTCACGCCGACGCCCTCGCTGAACGAACCGAGCCCGTCGAGGCTGGTCAGCGCGGGGTTACCGACGATCTCGATCCCGTTTCGGACGTTGCGGAGGCCGCTCAGGTGCCGCAGATCCGTGAGCCGGGGATTGTACGCGATCGACAGCAGAAAGAGATCCGAGATCTGCTCCACGCCTGTAAGGCTCACGAGCCCGGCGTTATGGCCCAGGGAGAGCACCGACAGCTCGGTCACGCCGGCGAGGTCGGACAGGTCCGCCAGGGAGCCACAATCGGTGATGAACAGCTCTCGCAGGCGCGTCAGGCCGCCGAGATCGATCCTGGTGAGCTTGGGGTTGGAGGTGAAATAAAGCGACTGCACTTCGCTCGAGTCCGAGCCAATGTACGCGAGAGCGTCGGCGATCTCCAGCTCGGGATTCGATTCGATATAGGCATTCAGGACACCACGGAGCGAGAACATGCCCGTGAGGGTGACCATCGATGAATTGCCGGTGATGATGAGGCCGTCGACGTTCTCGAGCCCCCCGAGCCCGATCAGGTCCCGGAGACGCTCGTTCCGAGCGATGGAGATGGATCCCGCACGACGGAGCTGGTCGAGGCCGCTCAGCGAGCTCAGCTGCGGGTTCTCCGCCAACATGAGGTTCTGGACGGCCGTGAGCCGCGAGGCACCGTCCAGCTTGACGAGCCCGTCGTTCCCGGAGATGTCGAGCACATCGAGCTCCTCGACGGCCCCGAGGCCGTCGAGGCTGGTCAGCGCGTCGTTGTCGATCACGCTGATTTGCCCGCGGCGCAGGCTCACCACCCCGCGCAGCGACGAAAGCCCGTCGTTGCCCTCGATCCAGAGCTCCCCCGACTCGAAATTCTCGACGCCTGGCAAGAACAGGAGCGCATCGTTGTCGACAAGGCGGAGCGTCCCCCGGCGGAGGCCCTGGAGCCCGTCCAGCGACACGAGCTGGTCATTGCCCTGGATCAACAGCACCCCCTCCTCGAGCCTCTCGAAGCCTGACAAGGAATCGAGCGCATCGTTGTCGATCACATGCACCTCATGTGAGGTCAACCCGACGCCGGCGACGCTCTCGAGGATCGGGTTTTCACGGATCTCGATGATCCCCTTGACCCGTTGCAGGCTCGGCAGCCCGCCGAGACGCAGCAGCGACGCGTTCCGCGCCACCTCCAGCCGCGCCCCGATGAAGGAAAGGGAGTCGAGCCCGCTCAGGCTGGACAGCCGGCTGGTGTCGCTGATCACGAGGCGGCCCGAGATCCTCGTCAGGCACGCGAGCGGGGACAGGTCGGAGACCTCGCCGCCGATGTTGAGCCTGCCATTGAGCACGGTGACGCCGCGCAGCTTCTCGAGATCCTCCTGGCGATTGACATTCCAGGTGCCGCTTTCCACGCGGGCCGGGTCGCACCCCTGCTCGGCGCCCCCCGCGCCCCCGGCACCCGCGCCACCGGCACCCGCGCTTCCGACACCCGCGCCCCCCGCGCCCCCCGCGCCACCGACGCCCGGCTCGCCCGGCCCACCTCCCGAGGATTGACCGCCTGAACTGGCACTCGCGCCGATCGCTGGGTCGCCCGAGCTCGATGACGTGGCGCCGGCACCGCCAGCCCCTGCCGTCGATCCGACCTCGCCTTCATCCGCCGACGGTCCCTCGATGTCGAGCGCATCCCGGGCCCCACAGGCCGACGCGAGCGCAATCGCCGCAAACACGCCCACCCACCACGGGTTCCGCATGCCGCGAGGTTGGGCTCACCGCGATCCCGCGTCAAGAACGACCGGGTGCTGGAACTGCGCGGTTACAGCACGGAAATTTTGCAGGAGATGCGGAGCGCGCCGTGCCCGTCTCGCTCGTCTGGGACCTCTGACAGGTCCGCTCAGGGTGGCTGTGGAGTGAAAGCAACCCTTCGTTGCATGGATCATCTGTCGATAGAGCGCCGCGTTTGCAGGAGGGATCGCTTGCGATCTCGCACACGCAGCCTGATCACCGCGGGCCGCGGCCCGGGCGCCAGGGCGCGCGAGCTTGCGCCGCGCTCGTCTCTGCGCGATCGTCTCGCCATGCAATTCGTCGAGGTGCTCACAAGAGACGGCATCGCCGAGGTCACGCTGAGCCGACCGAAGGTCAATGCCATGAACCAGGCGGTGCTCCGCCAGCTGGCCGACGTCTTCCAGCGGCTTGCGGAGGACGACGCCGCGCGCGGCGTGCTCGTCCGCGGCGCCGGCAACTGCCTGTCTGCGGGTCTCGATCTCCGCGAGGTCGCGTCGCTCGATCGAGAGGGGCTTGGAAGCTTCCTCGACGACTTCGACGCCGCCTTCGGCGCCGCTTTCCGTTTTCCGAAGCCGCTCGCCACCGCCGTTCACGGCCATGCGATCGCGGGCGGGCTCCTGCTCGCGATGTGCGCTGACTTCCTCGCCCTGGGCGCCGGCGACTACAAGGTCGGTCTCCCCGAGCTCGCCGTGGGCATCGCCTTCCCGCGCGTCGCCTTCGAGATCGCCCGGACCGCCTCTCCCGCCCGCGCGCTCCGGAGGCTCGTCTTCGGCGCGGAGCTCCATTCCCCCGCGAGCCTCTTCGACATGGGCGTCGGCGACGCGCTCTCCGCCGAGCCGCTCGAGGACGCGCGTCGCTTCCTCGCCACGGCGTGCGGCCGCCCCGCCGCGGCGTTCCGCCTCGCCAAGGCGAGCCTCCGCAGGGAAGCGTGGGAGCGGGTCGCGGCGCAGCCGACGGCCGAGCGGGAGGCCCTGATGGACGCGCTCCTCTCCTCGAAGCAGGCCTTTCTGCCGGCATGAACGCGCAGCGCCCGGCGCGCAAGGGCCGTCGTTCCCGCCCCTGAGCGCGCCAGCCGCCGAGATCCCCGCCTCCTCGCCATCACGGATGGTCCGGCGCTCTCATCCAGTCGCGCCGCCACGCCGCACACGACGATTGACCGACGATCCATCGGACGATCGGGCTCCCCTCCTGGAGAGGCGATGTTCGTTCGATCGCCTATCCATGCGTCGAGGTGGCCACCTTCATTGCACAGCCTGCCGGAGCGATGAATCGATGAGACCGCCTGTACGCGACGAGCGCCCCGACGACCACATTGTCATCGTCGCATGCGGCGGGCGCCGATCGGCGGACACAGCCGCGATCAAAGTAATGCTTGCCGGGAATGACGACTTCACCTAATCGATCAACGGAGCTCGCGGGCACGCCCTGATTCACTTATTCATATTGGACGGAACCCTGCGACTCACTTGATCTTGCTTGGAGAAATTTGATGCGTACAACTCGCTTTCTTGGACATTGCTTCGCTTCGTTTGCATGCTTCTTGCTCGCCTGCAGCCCTGGGCCTCTGCACGACGAGCGCAGCGATTCCCTCGTCTCGGGGTTGAGCAGCCTGGATGGCACGATGGAGGCGGAGCTCACGGTTCCGGCACAGTGGCAATCTGGATACTGCGCGCTTGTGACGGTGAGGAACAAGAGCACCGACCGGACCACCACCGCCTGGGGCGTGGTTGTGGCGCTCAACGGCTCGTCGTTGCGCCATGCGTGGACCGCCAGCGTCACGCCGTCCGATGGGCAGCTGCGCGCCGTCAATGAGGGCTACAACGGCACGCTGAGCCCGGGCGCCACGGCGTCGTGGGGGTTCTGCGCGGACGGCGCCGAGAAGCCCGCGCTCGTATCGGTCGACGGCGGCGATGGCTCAAGCGCATCCGCGAGCTCCTCGGCGAGCAGCGGCGAGGGCGGCGCCGCGGCGACCGGCGGCGGCGGCGGTGAAGGTGGCGAGGGAGACGGCGGCGCCACGGGCACCGTTGGTTCTGGCGGCGCGGGCGGCGAAGGCGGCGCCACGACCGCAGGCGCGGGCGGCGAGGGCGGCGCCACCACCACCGCAGGCGCGGGCGGCGACGGCTCCACGACCGCAGGCGCGGGCGGCGAGGGTGGCGCCACCACCACCGCAGGCGCGGGCGGCGACGGCTCCACCACCACCGCAGGCGCGGGCGGCGACGGCTCCACCGCAGGCGCAGGCGGCGCGCCGCCGCTCGATCCCGCCTGCGGCACGGCGACGGCGACCTTCGCCGATGTGCAACCCATCCTGGAGCGGAGCTGCTCGAACGAGTACTGCCATGGCAACGCCAGCACGCCGGCCGGCGGGCTCGACCTCCGTGCGAGCGCGGCGGTCGGCGAGCTCGTCAGTCAGGACGCCGGCCGCTGCTCCGGCGACCAGGTGCTCGTGAGGCCGTTCATGCCCAGCAGCAGCTATCTCATCAACAAGCTGAACGGCACCGGCCTGTGCGGCGATGCCGAGATCCAGATGCCCCCGGGCGCGCCGCTGCCCGAGGCCGACATGAAGACGATCATCGACTGGATCTGCGCAGGCGCGCCCGACCGCTGAGCGTCGTCGGCGTCCGCAGCCAGGGCGCGAGCGCGAGCTGAACATCGAGGTTGTCGACCTCGCGGAGCGCGTCGCACCGTCCCGGGTGGAGACCGAGACGCTCGCACGCGGAGAGGAGCGCGACGTGAACCGCCCAGGTAACCTGCGGCGGCTCGGCGAGCAACGGGAGGAGCGCCTCGACCTCGGCGTGCGCGCCGAGCTTCGCGAGCGCGTCGACAGCGCCGCACCGGACCGGCTCGCGCTCGTCGCTGCGCGCCAGCGCGAGCAGCCGGGGGATGGCTTCGTCCTTGAGCGCATGGGCCACGTACGTGTTCAGGGTCTCGAGCGCATGCGTACCTGTCGTCCCGAGCTCACCGAGGTGCTCCCAGGCGGGCCCCGCGAGGGCCCGGTTCGCAGAGAGCTCGCCGAGCCAGTACATCGCGCTCTTCCTGACGTGAAAGGCAGGATCGCGGGTGAGCCCGAGGAGGGCCTCCTGCTCGTCCCACGCGGCGAGGAGCGACGTGGATCGCTCGCGGATCCAGGGATCCGGATGCGCCGCCAGGAACGCCGCCGCTGCGCCGCGATCCGCCGCAACTCCCGCTGCTCGGAAGCGGTCCGCGAACCGATGCTTCCTCTCCGCCCAGCAGCCGTCGAGATCGGCATAGAGCGCGAGGAGCTCGGCCATCTCGAGATCTGCCCCCGATCCGTGATCGCCGCCGGGCGAGATCCGGCCGCGCGCGGCGGGATCGTCCGCCTCCGACGCGTCATCGTCTCCCAGGACGCCAAGGAGATGCCGGACCGGCTCCATCCACGCGAGGAGAAACCGCCGCTCGGCCGGCTCGGCGCGCTCGAGCGCCCACCGGAACCTCCCCTCGCGGATCTCGAAAGCACACGCCGCCGCTGCGGCGCGCACCCGCTCCTCAGGGTGCCCGCAAAGCGCGGCGACCGCATCGAGGCAGCGCCGGCTCGGGTAATAGTGGAGCGTCTCCAGCGCAGCGACGGCGACGTCGACCGCGGGATCCGCGGCGGCGCGCAGGAGCGGCGCCTCCGCCGCGACGGGCTCGTCCCATACCAGCGCGTCGGCGGCGACCTTGCGGATACCCGCGTCGGGGTGCCCGAGGGCGGCGATCATCAGCGCCTGGAAGCGCGGCTCCGAGAAGCCGAGCGCGAGGGCCTGTATGGCTTCCTTGTGAAGCGGGTGCGCGGAATCCCGGGCGACCGGCTCGACGAGGTCCGCCTCGGCGCGCTCCATGAAGAGCAGCGCGTGACGGCGAAGCACGATGTCGCCCTCCGCCCAGGCGGCCCTGAGCCAGGCGCCGTCCGGCGGATTCCCGGCGCCCCTCAGGATCGCGCCCGCAGCCTCGCGCGCCGCCTCGGGTAGCTCGCGCGCCTCCACGATGCGCATGAGCCGCGCCGCCGCGCGGGGGTCCTCGACGCGCGCCAGGGTCGTCGCGATCTCGTCCCGCTCGGCATCGGGGAGCTCGGGCAGCACCAGCCAGCCGAGGAGCCGATCGGTCCACGACCGGTCCTCGGCGCTCTGGATCTCGTCGTGGGGAATGGCCTGGAAGCTCTCGCGGCGATCGTTCACGGTGACGCCCGCGATCCTAGCAGCCGGCGAGGCGCTCACCGAGCGGCGGAGACGTGCGCCGGTATCGAGCCGAATGAGGCGGGTCGAGCGGCGGCTCGGCGCGGCCAGGAGAGGCCCGCCGTCGTTGCCAGAGGTCGAGGGCTGGTTGCGCTGCGCCCCAGCAGCATTTACCGGCGGGCGCGCCGGTCAGCCGTGAACGCGGCAGGGACCTGCTCGACGGGAACGGCCGGAGGTCGCATCAGGGGAGCGGCCCCCACAGCGTGCCGCAAACCCCACCCGTGTAGTTGATGCGGTCCACGTATCCATACCCCGTGACGTCTGTATCGGGACACTGGTATCGATTCGTCCCTATCGTGGTCGGGCTCTGGGACGACGGCGAGCCGGTACCCCAACCCGTCCCCACGGGCGTGCTGCACCGGACCGTCGCCGGCGAGCAGAATCCCTGGCCACTGCTCGTGACGCACTGGACCCCCGTCGCGACCTTGTCGCTGGGGCAATCGGTCGTCCAGACGTGGTTCGTCGTGGACGATGGACCGGGCGTACAGTAGATCCGGAATTGGGAGCGAGACGAATTGCTCTCCCAGCGGGTCGCGAAGCTCCCGCTCGCGCACGTGGGCGAGACGATAGGGGTGCATCCACCGACTCCGCAGCTCCCCGACGACCACCCCGTCCAGCCCGACACCGTCGAGGCCAACGTCGCGTCACCGGTCTCCTCGGTGCTGTCCCACTCATCTCCGTCCGGCGCGTCCATCACGCAGCTCGCATTGGCGAGGGCGACGCACGCGAGGAACGCTGTTGCCAATGACCGTGTTCGCATGTTCTCCATCCTTTTGCTGTTGTGGGTGTGATGCCTTCCAGCGGCTCGTCCGCTTCGAGGAAGAAAGGAGGGCAATCCGATTGGGAGATGTCGACTCGCCTGCGACGGCACGCTGCAACGCGGCTGATCGATACCAAGCCGGATCGCGCCATGGGCCGCTGCAGCGCGAGCACTCGCTCGGTCCCTCACGTGTAGAAGTTGATTCCCTTGTGCAGATGTCGAGCTGCCGTGTTTAGACGTCGAGCTGGCTGCCCATTCGCCTGCCTCGTCCGCTCCTTCCGGCGTCGGGTCGGCCGCGAACGCCAGCACGAGCGTCACACCAGTCACGAGGAGCACGCGATCAGCTCGTCACAGACGGCGTTTCAAGTCACCTACCCCGTGACTGCATCTCGTTGGCTGGAGTCTAGTGTGCAGCATCGCAAGGCGCAATATCTGTCCGCACCAATTCCGTGCGCCCGATGCCGGCGCGCGATGGTCTGACAGCACATCATGGAATCATCCAGCACGGGAGTGCGGGTTCATCCTTCCCCCCGGCGCAGTCTGCTCCTATTGCAATTGGATTGTTCTGCTGTCCTCCGTCGCGTCGCGCCTCGCGGCGAGCCGAGCGCGAGCGCGGAGCATGCGGATTTCACGCCATCGGGAGCGGGGCGAGCCGACCCCCTCACTTGCCCCGCGTCTTCGCCGCCTTCTGCCGCCGCACCATCTCCGCAATCCAGACTGGCGCGAATGGCGGCGTGCAGCCCGGCGACGCCGGGTAGTCCTTGAGCACCTCGAGCCGCTCGCCGATGGCCACTGCGCGGGCGCGCAACCCGGGGTTGTGGATGCCGATCTCGGCGAGGCAGTGGTTCATCGACCACTGCTTCGGGCCCGGCGCCGCCTTCATCTCCGCCTCGATCTGGTCGAGCAGCGCGGAGAGATCGAGGCCGGCTGGGCTCTTCACGACGCGGTCCGTCGTCAGGCTCCAGCCGGCGCGCCCGACCAGCTCGCTCGCGGAGTCCTTCCAGCGGACACGCAGCTCCTCGACGTGGCGCGACGCCTTTACGACGTTGACGATGAACCAGTCGAGCAGCTTGGGGTAGCCGATCTCCCGGACCATCGCGTCCAGCTCGTCCGCCGAGAAGGCCTTTGGCTTGAACACGAGCGTCGCCAGGAGGCGGGCGTCGGGGTCCCCGGTGCGCCAGAGCTCGCCAGCCAGGGCGTGGTCAGCCTTCAGCTGCTTCGCGAGCGCGCGGAGCTGGGTGAGGTTCACGCCGTGGGCGTCTCCGGCGCGTGCGTTGACCTCGCGCATCTTCTCGTTGCTCAGCGCGGCGAGCTCCCGCATGACGTTGGTGAGGTTCATGGCCTCGAGCTAGCCGTATCCGCGGGCGCCGTCCAGCGGCGCGGCGTCGCCTCGGGTCGCGACGCGGATCAGCTCCTGGATGCGTGGCCCCTTCGATGCCTTGATTGGTTGTTGACGTTGGGCGCGCATGCGTGGTTCGGATCGTCCCATGATTCGAAAACGTCTCGCTCGAGATCGAGGGGACGCCATTGCGGATCGCGAGGCTGATCGGGCGCGGGCTGCTTGATGGCCCACACGAACACAGGCTCAGAAGCACCGTGCCTTTCGTTGTTGCGGTGCGCATCTAGCAATGAGGATCGATTGGCACCGCCTGACAGCGTGGCTGCGAATTCGAGCTGGAGCCGGTCATCCTCCCCCCGCGTCAAAGGCTCATGCCTACGCCCACGCGGAGCCGCATGGCCACCGCGGGGCCGACCTCGCCCTCGTCGCTGCCCGCGCGTTGCTGCTTGAAGACGTACGTCTGCGCCGCCGCCTCGACACCGAGGTAGAAGCCCTCCGGCAGATCGATGTTCACCCCTGTATCGACGCCGAACGCCCCTGCCAGGCCATGGCGGTCGGGCGCGCGCCCGGCGGTCTCGAACCGCTGCCTCATGACGGCGAGGCCGACGTTCAGCCCGACGCCGAGGCTGATCACGGGAAGGTCCCAGGAGCGGGACAGGCGCACGTCCAGGCCGAGCTCATCATCGCTCGCCGTGAGGTGCTCGTTCTGGAAGGCGCTGCGGCACGCGCTGAGCCGGGGCGCGACGCCGAGGTGCTGGAGCTCGATCCCGTACCCGACGAAGCCGCCGTGACAGAGCGAATCCCCGGGGACAAGGGGCGTCCTGAGCTGATAACCCGCCACCGGCCCGTGCGCGACCTCGCGGACGCCGCCGCCCTTGCGCACGAGCCGGGCGAACATGACGCGGCTCAATCGCTCGTCGCCGACATCCATCGTCTGCCCGGCCCCGGCGTCGACGCTCCCCTCCAGGAGAAAGTCGGGGCCTCGCCCCCGCACGAAGTAACGGCCAGGGCGCAGGCTGACGGTCCGCGTCGCGTCGCTCGCCCCCACCTCGGCCACCACCGCGCCCTCGCTGGAGTCTCGCATCACGAGGTAGGCCCTGCCGGCAGGAAATCGGAGCACGCCCCGGAGCGACGCATGGACCGGCAGCTCGGTCAGGACGAGCTTGCCCTGGCCGCGGAGGTCGTAGCGGAAGGTGGGGTGTTGCGCCCCGGCCCACGTGCGGCTCGTGGCGCGCAAGGTGCTCTCGTACGCGTGGCGGTACGCCTCCTCGAGGGAGACGGCGCCGTCTCGATCCGCGTCGGCCGTCCCGAGCAGCCCCGAGACGAGCGCGTGGGTGAAGAACGACCCTTTGAGCTCATCGGACTCCTGAGCGTCCTCGTTTCCGGAGCTCGACGTGAGCGTCACCATCCCTTGCCCGGCGAGCCGCTGATCGAGCTTGATGACGAAGGGGGGCGCGCTCGTGCCGCCCTTGACGCGCGTCAGCGCCCCGGACCGGCACGAGTCGACGATCAAGAGCCGCGCCGAGGCCGCCGAGCCGCGGACGAGCTGCTCGAACTCCGTCAGCGAGAGCGGCGTCGGCCCGAGGTGAAGCGCGTTCGCGTCGGCGTGGCCGGAGTAATAGACGAGGTAGAGGACATCGGTGTCCGGGCTCGAGATGGCCGCGCGGACACGGTCGTTCATCGTGATGAGCGTGCGCCGGACCGTCTCCGCGCCCTCGCTCCGCAGGAGCACCAGGTTCGCCGGGGGAAAGCCGCCGAGGTCCTTGAGCACGTCGTACATCTTCGACGCGTCGTCCTCCGCGTACCGGAGCTCGACCTCGCCCTTCTCTCCGGCGTTGTTGCCGATGAGCACCGCGAAGCGCTCGATGCGCGCCTCGGCCGGGGCCGCGGCGGCGGCGGCGGCCAGGCCGCACGCCGCGGCGGCGAGCGCCGCTCTGCGACGGCGGATCACGGCGACGCCGCGACCTTCTCCGCCGTGAGCGCGTCGACGTCGCAGCCCGGCGGGGCGGGCGGCGCGTCGGGGTGCGCCGCGAGCGCGGCCCGGAGCGGCTCGACCGCGATCGCCTCCGAGCAGAACAGCCCGAAGATCCGCTCGGTGCCGAGCGTGCCGTCGAGCACCGTGCTCTGGGGGAGGAGGACCTCCCGGCCCGGCTCGATCCGCGCCGCGACAGGACCGCTCGGGTAATAGACGCTCGCCTGGGAGGCCCCGTCGACGCTCAGGATCACGAGATATCGCGCCTCCGCGCTGGAGTACGTGAACTGGATCGCGTCGCCTGGATGGAGCCTCTCGCCGGCGCCGCCGGGCAGGACGCTCCCGCCGCGCTTGACGTAGAAGCCGATGTGCTCCGCTCCCTTGATGCGCTCTCCGGGGATCTCCGCGTCTCGTCCCTCCGGCGCGGCGTGGAAGCGGAAGAAGAAGAGCGCCGCCGCCGCCGCGGCGAGCGCGCTCGCCGCCGCGGGCGCCAGCCATCGGCGCGGCGGGCGGACCTTCGCCACGGCGCGGCGCTCCGAGATGGAGGCGCCGCGGGCGAGCCGCAGGGGCGGCGCCGACGCCGCGAACGAGGCCCGCGCCGCCTCCATCTCGGAGCGCCGCGCCGAGCACCGCGAACAGCCAGCCACGTGCGCGCTCGCCTCCTGCGCCGCGGCCGCGTCGAGCTGGCCCGCCATGAGCTCGTCGAGCTTCAGCTCCGAGAGGCACCCTTCGGGTCGCGCTGGCGTCATGGACTCGAACTCCCTTCTCTCATCCGGTCGGAGAGCGTGGCCTTCAGCCGCTCCAGCAGATTGCCGACGTGCCGGCGGGAGCAGCCCATCACGCGCGCGATCTCCTCGTGGGTCATCTCATCGGAGTAATAGTGGACGGCGACCTGCGCGAGGTCGCCCGGGAGCTGCGCGAGGAGCTCCCGCGTGAGGAGGGCGTTCTCGGCGGACGCCGCCGCGCTCTCTTGCTGCAGGGGTGCAACGTGGGTGTCGAGGAGCCGCAGCCGGTTCTTGTGATCGCGGATGCGGTTCAGGCACGCGTGCGTGGTGGCGCCGTAGAGCCAGCCCACCATCGGGCCCTTGCCGTCGAGCTGCCCGGGCTCGCCGAGCAGGGAGGCGAAGACATCCTGGAGGATCTCCCGCGCCTCCTGCTCGTTCCCGAGGAGCCGCCGCGCCCGGCGCAGCACGATGTGCCCATGCTGCCGGTAGGCCGCCTCGATCAGCGACACCAGCGCCTCGCGATCCTCCACGTCCCAGCGTGTACCACGATCAGTGCCAGTCGGGGGACGTCAAATCCTCGGAGGGCGCCATCCGGACGGTGAGCATCGTGCTCGACCCGCCGGCGGAGGGACGGATCTTGATCTTCGCGTCATACCCGTAGCAGGCCTTGTGCTCCGCCTCCGTCGTCGCCGCGGCGTCGCAGGCGTCGAAGGCCGCTTGCAGCTCTGCGTCCACCTCGCCCTCGCGGCGGAACACATCCATGACGTGGAATCCGGGGGAGAGCTGCCCTCCGAAGAATTTCGACCAGAAGCCGTCTTCGGCCATCTCGCTCTCGACGTACACGATCACATGGTCCTCATCGACGCCGAGCGAGGTGCCCTCCCCGGCGGAGGCCTCGTCGAGCGCCGCCTCGATGGTGGCGATGCCGACCCGGGTGTCGACGAGGCCTTCCTTGCTGAAATCGTTGAGCGCGATCTCCTGCGGGGGCTCATGGATCGACAGCGTGAAGCTCGCGGGGAAGCTCCCGGTCACCGCCGCGCGGGCGGGGAAGCTCTCGACATCGCTGGAGCCGTGTACCGTGTTCCAGACCAGCACGGCGTCGACCGGCCCCGCAGGCGCGACGTCGAGCTCATTGACGATCGTCCCCTCGACCGTCAGCAGAGCCTCGCCCGGATACTCGGAGCCCACCTGGGGGTCGCCGCACGCGGCGAGCAGGAGCGGAAGAGCACAAGAGAGCATCGAACGAAAGTTCATGACATTTCTCCTTGGAAAAAGAACAACGAGCCATGGTGAACGAGCAAACCAGCCATCCGCGAGAGGACGCCGCGCGCAGCGCGCGCCGTCACCGCCGTGGTGCGGTCGCGCCGCCGACGGAGCTCTCCTGGATGCACGGCGGGACGCCCGCCGTTCGGTGCAGCGCGGCGCCCCAGAGGGGGACCCGCCTTCGCTGGCCCCTTCGACCTGGAGAGACCGCAGGGGTCCCGGTTTGGGCACGGGTCGATGTCGATTGTTCTTCTTACAGCTTTACCGGAAAATTACCATACCATCGTCCGACCGAACCAGCTCGGGCCGATGACGCTCGAGTTGCGCAACGCTGGCTCAAGGTGCTGGCCGCGCGCCGCGCGCATCTCCTCCTGCACCCCCGTGAACGCCGGCGCCCGGCGCGCCCGCGGCGCGTGGCGCATCGGTTGCTATTCGACGTCGCCAGCAGGCGCTCGAACGCAGACGGCGAGGCCGCGTGGAGGTTCCCGACCCACGCACGTCTGGCCGGAATCCTCCGGCCGATGCCCGCCCGACGACGCCCTGCCGACACGACAGAGAAAGGAGCTTGCTGTCATGAACAAGATCGCCCTGCTGTTCGGAGGCTGTGTTGCGCTCGCGTCGATCGCGGCGGCCTCTCCCGCCCAGGCTGGCTGGACCGGCTACGTTTCGGAAGAAGACGCCCCCGCCTACTGTCCCGGCCCCGAGGCCGCCACCGGCTTCGCGTGCTGGGGGGATTACTGCGACGAGGTCGCGCTGCACTGCAATGGATTGCCCTCCTGGAGCTCTCTGGACATCTCCACCAGGTACTGGACGAGCTACTTCTCCGAGGAGGGGGACAGCGATCTCGGCGAGCTGGTGTGCTCGGACGGCCCGAGCGGCGGCAGCTGCGAGGCGTTCGAGCTCGGCGACAACGTGCGCTACTGCTTCGGTGGCCGCGGGAGCAAGGGCATCGTGACGGGCATCGATTGCGCGGACAGCTACTGCGACGAGATCTCGCTGGAGTGCACCAAACCTGCGGTTGGGCGCCTCACGGGCTGCTCCTGGTCGGACTGGCTGTCGGAGGAGGAGTGGTACGTACACTTCGGCACGAACCGGTTCATCACGGCGGTGGAGTGCAGCGGCGACTACTGCGACAACAAGCGGTTCTACGTCTGCTCGCTCGTCCAGTAGCGGCCCGGGCGCTGCGGCGCTCGCCGCGGGGTCGGCCCGGCGCCTCGTGCGTCGTGGGGCGCCGAGTTGTGATACTGCTCGTCTCCCGGGGGGAGAAGGAAAGCACCATGTCGGAGTCGAAGCTCGCCGCGCCGCAGATGGTCATCGACAGCCGTATGCTCTATTCGAGCTGGGTCCCAGCGGATCCGGCCGCCGCCGCGGCGCTCTTGCCGGACGGGATCAGGCCGGCGGAGAACAAGGCCATCTACATGAACCAGTACGTGGTCGACAAACCGGAGCAGACCTCCGGCTTCGGCGCCTATTCGCTCACCTACCTGGGGCTGGATCTCGCGGATCACACGACGCCCGACGGCGCGAGCCCGGCCCGGTTCTTCACGCACTACGTCAACTCCTCCGAGACGGTGCGCCGGTACGTGCGCGAGCGCGGCGTGCCGGCGTCGCCCGGGGCGACGACGCTCGAGCTGCACGGCAGAGAGCTCGTGGCGACCACCTCGGTCGACGGCGTGCCCATCATCCGGACCACGGCGCTCGTCGGCAACAAGATCGGCGTGGTCGCGCGCGGCCACCTCGCCTACGTGACGAAGGTCGACGGACGGCTCGTCGCCGGCAACTACCCCTATATCGCGGACATGGCCGACCCGTACGAGCTCCTCGCCGTCGAGTTCCTCGCGAAGGATCACCCGGTGTACGCGCTGCGGCCCGGGAGCCCGATCCAGGTGGTGAAGAGCGCCTCGTGGTACTCGCCCCGCAGCTCCTTCGTGTATCCGGGCGGAGAGCGGGACCTCTTCTGAAGGCCCCTCCCCCGGCCGCCCTTCGCTCCGGCGCGGCAGCGCGTGCCGGGAGCTGAAGCATCCCCCTCGAATCTTCCGGGAATATTCACAGGGAGGCGGGGAGACGGGGAGTAATTTTTTAAAACTCCCTGTCTCTCCGCTTCCCTGTTCCATATTCCGCTACAATGCCGACCCAATGAGATGATTCGTCAGTACCAGGAGTTCACCGGGACGCCAGGAGAGCCAGGATTTTCTCTCCCTGGCGTCCTTGCGCCGGATGGCTCGACTTCACGTCGTCCGACCCGCTTCGTCCGAGCGCCAGAGCGCCGTCCCCTGTAAGCCCGCCGCCGCCATGGCAGGGCGAGCGGCCCTGTACCCATCCTGCCCGCGCCGGCGAGCGCGCGCGCACCCACACCGAAGGACAGGCGGCCAGGGTGGATTGGATGGGATCTCGCCAGAGCGCGCGGTCGCGAAGGGGGGAAGGCTGGAAGACCCACGAGCGCATGGTCCTCGTTCGTCGCGCCGCGGGCGGCGACGGAGACCCGCGCGGCCCCGTCGTGCACAACGCGGGTGCGGGTACGTCGGTTGCTCCGAGCCCGTCCGCGGCCGGAGCCGGCCGCTCGTACAAGGGAGAGAACGAATGAATCGACTGATTCGACTCGGAGCACTCTCGGCCTTCCTGTCGCTCGTCCTCTGGGGCGGCAAGGACGTGGCGGCCGCTCCGATCCCCGCCGCGCTGAGCAGCAAGCAACTCAAGGACCTGACGACCGCGGACGAAGGCACCACGTGCCAGTCGCTCACGCCGAACCTCGTGCTCACCAGGCAGGATACCTGCGAGTTCGTCGGGCTCCTGTGGTCCACGGTCGGGCAGGTGTGCACCGTCGTGAGGGACAAGTGCCTGGCCGAGGGCCAGCAGCCGCCGGCGCGAGCGGACGAGACGGCCACGGCGAGCTGTCTGCCGCCGGCCGAGTCGCGCGTCGGCTGCACCGCGACGGTGGCCGAGTACGAGGCGTGCATGCTGGCGAACGCCGAGAAGGTCCGAGCGCTCAGCTGCGATTCCGCGACGAGCGCGCTCGAGGCCCCCGTCGCGGCGTGTGACCTCATCGCGCAGAAATGCCCCGATCTCGGCAAGACCGACGACGGCCAAGGCCAGGGCGAAGACCAGCCCTGACGCCGCCGCAAGGCGCGCCCCGCAGGACCCTGCCCGCCTCGATCCGGCCGCGAGGCGCGCCGCGGCTACAGCGCTGCGCTGCCGATCTGCTGGATCGTCGCCTCCACCCGCAGCCGCTCTCGCTGCTCCGGTGACGACTGGATGAGCTCGTTCAGCTTGCTGTAGATGACATAGAGCTTTCCGTCCCGGAGCACGCCGGTCGTCGGATAGACGTCGCCGAGCCGCTCTACCGCGCGCAACCTCGCGGTGCTCCAGCCGTCCTCGCTCGACAGCGAGAACGCGGCGTTCGACGCGACGCCAGCGGCCTGGTTCGCGACGACCACGAGATCTTTTTTCCCCACCAGGGTCAGCCCGTCGCCGCCCACGAACCGCTCGGCGACATCGACCCTGGCGAACCGCGAGGGGTTCGCGAGCGGCACCTTGAACAAGCTGCCATCGCTCTTCTTGACGACCAGCAAATAGCCATCGGGGTGGACGACCACCCCGTTGAGGTTGATCCCATCGCCGGTGAATTGCTCGTCCCGCAGGAAGACGGCCGCGTTTCCCTGCGGATCGACCTTGTAGATGGTCGGCGAGAAGCTGTCGGTCACGTAGGCGTTGCCGGCCGAGTCCAGGGCGATGCCGTTCACGAGGTGAGCGCCGGGGGACAGCGGCGCGAGATCCACGTAGTGGATGGCCTTGCCCGTGGAGAGATCGTAGACGCCCACGGCGGCCAGGTTCTTCGGCCCCGCGGCAGATGGCTTGATGCTCGCGCCGAGATCGGAGCTCACCGCCCAGAGCCGCCCCCGCTCGACGTCCACCGCGATGCCGAGCACCGAGCAGAGGCGTGGGTCGTCGACGACACGGGAGACGCCGCCATCGCCGTCCACCGCGTAGATCGCGCCCTCCCTGAACGAGCTCACAAGGAATTTGCCTCGGCTGCCGTCGAATTCGATCGTCTCCGGATACAGCGCTGGCCTGTGGACGGTGATGGGCTGTCCCGTGCGCTCCAGGGTGACGACCTCCGCGCGCGCGCAGCCGGCGGCCGTCAGCCCCATCGTCGCGACCGCGCACAGAGCCCGGGCGGTCAACCCCGCACGCGCCGAGCGCCGCGCGCTCGGCGTCCTGTTCATGATCGACATGTCAGCTCCTGTTCTGCCGAGACATCCCCTCAGTTTCTTCGGAAAATTCACAGGGAGGCGGGGAGACGGGGAGGAAAATCTTCACAATACTCCCTGCCTCCCCGCCTCCCTGTTCAATTTCCCCGCTGAAAACGGCGGCAAAATGAGGGGGATTCCTCGGCCTGCTCTGGACAGGCCCGTGCGGTGTGCGGAGCGCGCTACCGAGGCGCGCTGCCGGACGCCCGCGGGCGCCTCTCCCATGTTGTCCATTCGTCGACGAATCGCTCTTCGATCCAGGCCTTCGCGGCGCGCGCGTGCCTCAGCTCCTGGCGCAGCTCGAGGACCCGCACGGCAGCCTGGGTGTCCGCGCGCTGCGCGTCGGGGAGGAGCACCGCTTCCTCGAGACGCGCCTCGATCTCCCTCTCACGACGCGCGAGCTCGACCATCTGCTCGCTCGCCGCGGCCGCGTCGGGCGGCGATGCCGTCGCGTCGAGGGCAGCGCCACGATCCCGCGCGAGCGCGCCGCCCGCGCCTGACGCGAGCACCGGCGGCCGCGCGCGCGCCACCTGGACGCTCAGGCCCGCAGCCGCTACGCCGGCCGCGGCGAGGCTGGCGATGGCCCGCCGCCGGCCCCGAGGGCGCGGCGTGGATCGCGCCCGGCTCCCCGCATCCAGGAGGCGCCTGACGCGCGGAAGGAGCGCGCCCGCCGAGCGCGCCATGGCCGGGACCAGCGCGCGCCGCGGGGCGAGCGACGCGCCCGACGCGACCTGGACCAGCGCGCGCGCCAGACCGAGGGGATCCCCCGTGAGCTCGACGGCGCGATCATCGCAGGCGAGCTCCGCTGTCTGGCGGAAGCGGGACGACGCCCAGTGGACGAGAGGATGCGCCCACAGGACCGACTGCACGAGGCCTGCGGCCGGAAACCAGAGCCCGTCGCGGCGCTCGAGGTGCGCCAGCTCGTGCGCGAACACGGCGTCGACCTCGGCGTCGGTGAGGGCGGCGAGCCTCGCCAGCGGGACGCAGATCTCGGAGGCTCCGATGACGAGCGGGCTGCCGACACCGGCGCTCTCCGTCAGCGCGACCCGGCGCAGTCCGATCCGGGCGCGCAGCCGCTCGAGCCGCTGGAGCAGCCGCGCGTCCTGCACCTCCCTGCGCCCGCGGAGCCCACGCCACAGCAACAGCGCCGACGAGGCGAACCGCAGCAGCCCCAGCGCGGCCGCTCCGGCCGTGCACGCGGCGAGCAGGTTCCACCCCTGGCTTCCCCCGGCGCGCCACGCCGGTGATCCGGCGCCGGCGCTCTCCCTGGTCGAGCCGGCCTCCGGCGCGGCATCGAGGACCGCCGGCGTGGGGGCGTCCTCGAGCGACAGGACGGCGATCTCTCCAGGAGATGCCGTGTCGCCGGGCGCGCGCTCGAAGCCCCATGACATCGCCGCCGCGAGCAGCAGTGTCGCGAGCGGACCGAACAGCGCCATCTTCCAGAGCAGGTGCCGCGTGGAGGACGAGAGGGATCTCCGTCGAGCCAGGAGCGCCGCCGCCCCGGTCCACACCGCGGCGTGGACCGAAGAGGTGAGCAGCAGCGCCAGCCAGAGGGCGGCCATGCCGGGCCAGGCGCCCGGCCCTGCGAGCAGGTGGAGCGCCAGGATCACGCGCCTTTCTCCTTGATCAGCCGCTGCATCTCCTCGAGCTCTTCAGGGCTGAGCTGCTCCGACTCGAGGAGCTGCGCGGTGAGGGCCGACGCCCTGCCGCCGAAGAACGAGCGCAGCACGCGGTGGAGCACGCCCCTGGCCGCCTCCTTCTGGTCGACCGACGCGCGGTACACGAACTGCCTGCCAGACCTCTTGCGCTCCACCCACCCCTGCTGGCTGAGCCGCTGCAGCAAGGTCGCCACCGTCGTGGGAGCGAGCTCCCGCCCGTCCTCCGCCATCGCCGAGACGACGTCCCCGACGGTGCCTTCCCCGACGGCCCAGAGGGCCTTCATCACCGCGAGCTGCAGATCGGTCAGCGCTTCGGTTCCCACGACGACAAGTGTCGTTCATGGGCGGCCGTCCGTCAACTACAAATGTAGTCGCGCGAGCTCCGGGGCGGCGGCCGGCGGGATCCCGGGTCCGGTCGGGCCGCGCTTTACGTCGGCAGCTCCTCGAACTGAGGGAAGGCGTCCGTGATCTGATGCCAGGGCGCCTTCGAGCCGACGTGGATGTGGTGATCGGGCCCCTTCGCCGGCGCACCGTCGAGCGTGCCGAGCTGCACGTGCGCGAACCGCTGCTCGCGGACGACGTCGTACACGGGCGAGAAGCATTGCTGGCAGACGCAGCGGTACCCGTCCTCGGACTCGCCGACCCGGAGCAGGTGCTCCCGCCCCGCGGTGACGCGGAGCCTGTCGATCTCGATCCCGCCGATGGCGGCGCAGGCGGCGCCGGTGCGCCTCCGGCACCTCGAGCAATGGCAGTAGAAGGCGTAGCCGAACGCGTCGTCGACCTCGAAGCGCACGGCACCGCAATAACAAGCTCCGTTCAACATGGCCCGTTTATCTCCCTCGAACGCGGCGCCTGAGCGCGCCGCTCCGGCTCCCTCGAACGCGGCGCCTGAGAGCGCCGCTCCGGCGCTCGCGCCCCCTCACCCGTCGGGGAACGGGATGAACTCGATGTCGTCCCCCGGCACCTTGGGAAAGAGCCCTGCCTTCCAGTCCTGCTTCGCGCGCTCGATGCGCTCCGGCGAGCTCGAGACGAAGTTCCACAGGATGTGGCGGTCGCCGTCGAGCGCGGCGCCGCCGAGGAGCATCACGCGGCTCTGCGAGAGCGCGCGGAGCTCCGGCTGCGCTCCGGCGCGGAACACGAGCATCGTCCCCTCGCCGAAGCGCTGGCCCTCGCAGCCGACCGACCCGTCGATCACGTAGGCCGCGCGCGCCGCGTGCTCCTCGGGCAGCGGGAGCGTCGCGCCCGGGTCGAGCTCCGCGTGGACGTAGAGCGTCGGCGACAGGACGCCGACCGGCGAGCGCGCGCCGTAGGCCTCCCCCGCGATCACGCGCAGCACGGCGCCGTCCCGGGTGACGACGGGGATCGTCGCCGCCGGGTGGTGCTCGAAGCGGGGCGCGTCCTCCTCGCGCTCCATCGGCAGCGCGAGCCAGCACTGGACGCCGTGGAGGTGCGCCTCGTGCGCCAGGTTACCGCGCTCGGAGTGGACGATGCCGCGCCCGGCGACCATCCAGTTGACGTCGCCCGGCCGGATCGGCTGCGCCGTGCCGAGGCTGTCGCGGTGGAGGATCTCCCCCTCGAACAGGTACGTCAGCGTCGCGAGCCCGATGTGCGGGTGCGGGCGCACCGAGATGCCCTGCCCCACCGCGAAGCGCGCAGGGCCCATGTGGTCGAAGAAGACGAACGGGCCGACGAGCCGGCGGCGGACCGACGGCAGCACGCGCCGCACGGAGAAGCCGCCCAGATCGCGGGCGCGCGCGTCGATGACGAGCTCGATCGCGTTCGCGGACGAGTCCACGCAGGCGGGTTCATGGTCGGCGTAACGGCTCATCGGGGGCTCCTTCGCAGCGCTGGGCGGGGGTGCGCGGGGCGTCGCCTCGGTCCAGGGATCGCTACCCTAGCCCAGGAGGCGCTCCGGATGTGTAGCGGCTCGTCGCCCAGGTGTTTGCGTGGCTGCGTGTGAGGTGGTGCCAAGCCGCCGGGGGCCTGCCGTGAGCGCGGAACCGGGGAAGTTCTTGGGCGACGGCGCTGGCGCGGAGGAACGAACGGCGGAGACTTTGACAATTCTCAATGGCTACACGGGACGCGGGCGGCTGAACCCTCTTCCGGTGTGGCCCGACGCGAGCCCAACCGGCCGCCTTGTGATCTCCGGTATGGACGAAGGTCACGCCCCCGGCCCACGAGGCCCTGCCGCCCGCGTTGCTGCTGCTGCCCGCGCCGGTGCCGCCGCCTGTGCCGGCGCCCGAGCGCCACGCTCGCGGCGATCGGGTGAAAGCTGCGGGCGTGCTGACCCCTCTACGCGAGCCGCGGTTTCGCCAGCGCTGCGGGCGTGCCGAGCGGGGCGCCGCCGGGCCGATCACAGAGGAGTCCGAAGTGAGGCGCCCACGCGCTCGAGGCGACCGACGGCCGCGCTGAACAATTCTTCCCGAGCGCGATCGTGCAGGCGCGTGCGAGGGTCGCGAAACCGATCTGCACCCGCCCGCGTAGCACCCTCGAACCACGCGCCACTGGCCATCGCGGGCCGACGCGGGCGCCCGCGGCCGCTCCGGTCTCCAGCGCGCGTTGGAGGAACGATCGCTGCACGCCGCTCGCCGCGGCGGGGGCGATCCAGTTCGCGTCATCTCATTCACTGCTTCTGGAGGATCGTCATGAAGATTCGGCGTCGCACGCTGTCGGCCATGTCCCTTGTCCTCACCCTCGCCGCTGCTTGCAGCGATGGCGGAGGCGGCGATACCACAGGCGCCGGCGGCATGGGCGGGGGAGGCGCCGGCGGATCTGCTGCCGGGGATGCGGCCACGAGCTTCGAGGTGACCATCGAGAACGTGACGCCCGCGCGGGATTACCGGGTGGCCGGCGTGTTCAACACGCCCGTGGGCGAGAGCATGCCCGGACCGCTCTTCCCAGAGAAGAGCTTCGAGTTCCGCGTCGGCGCCCTGCCAGGCGACAGGCTGTCGTTCACGACGATGTTCGGGCAGTCGAATGATCTGTTCTATGCGCCCGATGGCGCCGGGATCGCGCTCTACGACGAGGCGGGCAGCCCGGTGAGCGGGGACGTGACCGACCAGGTCCTGCTGTGGGACGCAGGCAGCGAGGCCAACGAGGAGCCGGGCGCGGGGCCGAACCAGGCGCCCCGGCAGAGCGGCCCGAACACGGGCGCCAAGGACCCGGACAACACGGTGCGGCTGGTCCAGGATGGCTATACCTACCCGGCGGTCGAGGAGGTCATCCAGGTGATCGTGACGCCGGAGCCGGGCAATGAGTTCACGATCCGGATCACCAACATGTCGGAGGTGGGAACGCTGATGCCCGAGGGCGGGGAGCCGGCCGCCGTGCCGCTGTCGCCGGGGCTCTTCGTGGTGCACACGATGGAAAACCCGCTGTTCACGGTCGGGCAGGCGTACCCCGGTAACGGGCTGGAGGCGCAAGCCGAGGACGGGAACCCGATGATGCTGCACGAGGGGGTCATGCCCCGCGCGGGGCTGACCTCGCCGGCGGCGCCGGGCGTCGCGGTGGTGCACGGGGCCGCAGCGCCGCTGTTCAGGTCGGGCGAGGCGGACCGGAGCAAGGGACTCGAGATGCTGGCCGAGGACGGGAACCCGACCACGCTCGCGGAGTCGCTGGAGGCCGAGGTCGGGGGCGAGAGCGGGCTCTCGTCGGTGCTGGTCTACGACACGCCCGCGGGTGCCTCGATGCCGGGGCCGCTGCTGCCCGGCGCGAAGTTCAGCTTCAGGGTGACCGCGCGGCCCGGCGAGCGGCTGAGCTTCGCGTCGATGCTGGGGCAATCGAACGATCTGTTCTTCGCCCCGAGCGAGGAGGGGATCGCGCTGTTCGACGCGAGCGGCGAGCCGCTGAGCGGCGATGTCTCCGACCAGGTCTCGATCTGGGACGCGGGCACCGAGGCCAACCAGTGGCCCGGCGTGGGCCCCGACCAGGCGCCGCGCCAGGCCGGGCCGCAGATGGGCGCCGACGATCCCACGGACCGGGTGCGCTCCGTCGATGACGGTTATCTGTATCCTGCGGCCAACCAGATGCTGAAGGTGACCATCAGCCCGGCGCGGTAGCGGGGACCACGAGCGGCAGCGCTGGCTGCTGAATCACGGCCCCGGGGACGCCCGAGGCCGTTCACGCGTGACCTCCGAGCAGGTGGAACGCTGACCTGTCGCGCGCTGGTCGCGAGGTCGCGCATGCTACCGTCCATTCCGATCATGGAAGGCTCGATCCTCCGGCACATCGTTGCAAGCGATGGGACGCGCATCGCGTGGCACACGCACCAGCGCCCAGGCGACGAGGTGCAGCTGCGGGATCGAGCGCCTGTCGTCCTCACGAACGGCCTCAGCACGACGGAGAACTTCTGGAAGCACCTCGTCAGCGCGCTCGCAACGACGACCCACCTGGTCCACTGGAGCTACCGGGGCCACGGGCAGAGCGAGACGGCGCGCTCGGGCGACTACGCCATTCCGACCCACGCAGACGACCTTCTCCGGGTGACGGAGGCGGTCCGTGCTCGTAGTACGTTCGCCGGCGCGCCGGTGCACATCGCCTTTTCCATGGGCGTCACGGTGCTGCTCGAGCTCTACCGCCGCCGCCCTGATCTCGTGCGCGCGATGGTGCTCATCGCCGGCGGCGCCGATCACCCCTACGCGTCGAACGCCGCCTTCCGGATCCCCGGCGCGCGCGCGGCCCTCCGTGTGGCGCTACGGACGGCGGCCCCCATCGTCCCTCGTATTGCGCCGGTCGTGCGCCGCGTCACGGCGTCCAAGGCCCTCTTCCCCCTGGGCCAGGCCGCGGGCGTCTTCGGGCCCGAGGCGCCTCGCGAGGAGCTGGAGCATTTCCTCCGCGCCGTCGGGACCATGGACCTTCGCGCTTACTGGGAGTCTCTGCGGTCGTTGATGGAGGCACGCGCGTCGGACGTCCTCCCCCAGGTGCGGGTGCCGGTCCTGGTGATCGCGCCCGAGCGCGACGTGATGGCCCTGCGGGCCGATCTCGACGCGTTGCGCCGCCTCATTCCGGGTGCCGAGTGGATGATCGTGCTCCGCACAGGCCACGCGATGCTCCTCGAGGCAGGGGGCGTGGTATCGGCCCGCATACAGGAGTTCTTGCTCGGCCTACAGTAGCCAAGAGCCCATGGGCCAAGCTCCCGCCACCTGCACAGCCGCCTCGCCTGTAGCCGCTCCCTCCTCGCGCGGTGTCGCAGCTGAGCTCGAGCATCGTCCTGCCACGTCGGCGCGCGTGGCAGCGGCGAGAATCGCCGCGCGGTCTATTCCAGGGCCGGTGTCGCTCACCGACAGCCGTATCTTCATCTTTCGCGCATGCGGCCCCAGATTCAGCTCCAGCTCGATTCCCGTCGTCCTCCCCCAAGAAGCAGCCATGTTCCTCGTCGAGCAGCCACCTGCCAAGACCGCGCTGCCGTGGGCGATGACATCGAATGACCAGTTCCCGGTCGATCCGCCGCCCAGCTTCGACGACCCGGCGCACATCGCCTCACGGCGATCGAACACCATGATCCGGGGGGCGACTGGGATCCGTTCTTGAACACCCCGTCAAACCAGGAGCACCCGGCCGGCCACCCCCGGTGAGCGGCTCGGGCCTGTACGCGCTGGCGCACTTCTTCGGCCTGGGGGAGCTGTCTACGCCCCTCGTGGGGACCCTGGCGGGTGCGGCACCATCGAACCGCCCAGGGCCGACCCCTGCCAACGCGCAGTCATCCTGGCCCGAGCAGCCCCGCGATCCGCTCCACGCACACCGCCGGAACCCCGCGCTCCGCGCTGTCGTGGCGCATCGTCGCCGCGTGCCCCCCGTCGTAGACGACCACCTCCCCGCCCTCCAGCCCCCCGCAGATGCGCGCGAACGCGTCCTCGCGCGGCCGCAGCGTCAGCACGCGCAGCCCGGGCCGGTCGGGGATCCGGAAGGAGACCGGCTCGCTCGGGAGGTGGTGCGCGGCGAGCTCTTCATGGATCGCGGACGCCGGCACGCCCCGCAGCGCGCCGAAGCTCGCCGGCAGATCGAGCGGGCGCTCGATCGGCGAGTCGAGCGCTAGGCAGTCGACCGCGGGGTGCAGCCCGGCGACGATCATCGCGCCGAAGTTGCCGTGGGACGCCGCGAGCAGCGCGGCGCTGCCGGCGCCCAGCCGCGCGCACAGGTGGTCGATCGCGCTCCAGAGCAAGATCGCCTCCCAGCGGCCGCTCGTCACGAGCGGCTGGCCGCGCGGGTTGCGCACGCCCACGTACGCGATCGCATAGAGGCCCGCGACGCCGCGCTCGGCCAGCGCCGAGACCAGCGCCGCCGCGGCGTCCGGGCCGGCGCGGAAGCCGGGCACGAGCACGATGGCCCGCCGGGCCTCGCCCACCTGCATGCAGGTGAGCTCCGCGAACGGCCCGTCCGAGCGCGGCAGCGGGACGTCGACGCGCCGGGCGCCGCGCGCCCGGAACACGCGCTCGGCGAGGGCGCGCGAGCCCTCGAGCACCTCGTGCGTGAAGATGTCCGTGGGCCGCAGCGCGCTGTCCGCGGCGGCGAGATCGCGCCAGTGCGCGTAGCGCCCGACCGGCAGCGTCGGCGCGGCGAGCGGCGCGCCCGGCGCGACCGCGATCTTCAGCGCGCGCCCGGCGAAGGCCGGCGCCACCTCGCGCGAGAGCGACGGGAGATCCACGACCGGCGCCGCCAGCGGGAGCGGAAGCGGCGCCTCCCCGCGCGGCCGGAAGGGCCGGTCCGGCGCCTCCTCGGCGCACCGGCGGACGAGCGCGCTCCCGGCGAGGCGCGCGTCCGCGCCCGGCGCCGGCACCACCCGGCCGTCCGCCTCGTCGGTCAGGAACACCGCCTCGTCGTCCGCGTGATCGTCGTCGACGATCACCAGGAACGACGCCACGTCCGGCGCCGGATCGACGGGGAACCACCGCCACAGATCCCGCACGAACGCCCAGCGCCGCGCCGCGAGCGGCGGCTCGGGCCCCCCGGGCAGCGCGACCGCCGACGGGGCCGATGGGCCGGCGGCGAGCTTCCGGCGCGCGTGCGCGACGTAGGTCGACCACGCGGGCCGCTCCAGCACGCCCACGAGGTCCGAGCGCTGCAGCTTGGGGCCCGTGTCGAGCAGCACCCACCCGTCGTCCCAGCAGAGGTTCTTCGGGGAAAGATCGAGGAGGATCCCCTCGCGGCGGAAGAGATCCCCCGCCTCCCCGAGCGCCTCGACCAGCGCGGCGCGCCGCGCCGGATCCAGCTCGCCCGCGAGCAGCTCCGCCTGCAGGGTGGGCCGGGCGCAGAGCTCCTTGGTGATGCCGCGCGCGTCGGTCTCCACGATGGCCGCGGGCCGGAGCGCGCGGAGCGCCGCCGCGCGGCGCGCCGAGAGCGCCTCCACCCGGAGCGCCTCCCGGAAGAAGGCGACGCCCGCCCGCGACCGCTTGTACGCGAGCCGGGCGCCCGTCTCCAGGCAGCGCGCCTCGTAGACCACGCCCACGAGGCCGCTGCCCAGCGCGCCGCCGACCCGCAGGAACCGCCCGCCGACGCGCACCACCGCGCCCTCGGGCAGCGCCTCCGTGGCCTCGACCAGCGCCCGCTTCAGGCGCGGGCTCCGGGTGATGGCGCTGACCAGCCCGAGCTGGCGCGAGGTCAGCCGGGGTCGCGCCGAGGCATCCATCCGCGGCTTACTTCTCTTTCTTCGGGAAGAGCGCCTTGCGCAGGTGCTTGGCCGCGTGCTCCAGCTCGACCAGCGCCTCGATGGATTTCACCGTCGCCTGCTCCACGCCGAGCAGCGCGGCCGCCCTGGCCACCGCGGCCTTCTCCGCCTCCGCGTAGGTGCCGTCGGCGCGCGCCACCTCGATGGCGTCGCGCAGCAGCATGCGCGCGCGGAGCCCGCCCTTCTTGAAGCCGGGCAGGAGCACCTCGAGCTTCCCGCTGCGGAAGTCGAAGCCCTCGACCTCGCGGGTCAACGACTCCGGGAGCCCGAGGCGCTGCATGCCCTTGCGCAGCGCCTTGAGCTCGGCCTCGGGGATCTCCCCGTCGGCGCCGACGATGACCTTGAGCGCCTTGAGGTACGAGAGCGCCTGCTCGTCCGAGCTCGGCAGCCGGCCGTACCTCTCCTTCACGCGTGCTTCGTTGATGGCGACCATCAGGCTAGCTCCTCCTTGAGGGGCCCCACCGTATCAGGGCGGCCCGATCACGGGAAGCGCCCCGCTCAGGCCGAGCCGCCGACATCGTCGTGCTCCCGGCGACGGCGTGAAGCGGCGCCTCTCCGGGAACAACGCTTCTCCTCGACGAGGCAACGGCTCCTCACCTCATGCGACGGCGCTCCCCTCGTCGACCCACGCCCGCGCGAGCTCGAGCGTGCGGGCGTTCTCCTCGACGCGCTCGAGGGACCGCGCGCGCCGCGCGGGGTCGTCGAGCTGCGCCGCGGCGTCGAGGAGCCTCGCGCGCCCACCTCGGCCGCCGTCGCGCGGCGTTTGACGCGCGGGCAGGGCGCTTCACGGCGGCGCGGCGATACCCTAGCCTGGCCGTGGATCTCCGCCGCGCCACGAGCGCCACAAGGAAAGAAGGACCATGGCCGTCACCTCTGGCTTCGACCTCACGAGCGAGCGCTTCTTCGCCGATCCATTCCCGACGCTCGATCGGCTCCGCACCGAGGCGCCGGTCTACTTCTTCGAGCCGCTGCAGTGCTTCCTCATCACCGCTCCTGCCGATATCGAGGGGCTCGTGAAGGACCCGAGCTTCACCGCGCGGCGGGCGACGGCGATCCTCGGCAGCCTCGGCATGCTCGGCGAGGACGAGCTCTCGAGAAAAACGTTCGACTCCTTGTCGCGGCTCGCCTTCTTTCAGGACCCGCCGCGCCACACGAAGCTTCGACAGCTCATCATGAAAGGGTTCTCTCCGTCGGCCGTCGAGTGGATGCGCCCGCGGGTCGTGGGGCTCGTGCAGCGCGCCGCCGAGAAGGCGCGGCGCGACGGCGAGATGGATGTCGTCTCGGCGTTCTCCGAGGCGGTCGCGCTCAACACGCTCGCCGAGATGTTCGTGATACCTGAGGCCGATCGACCGCAGTTCATGAGATGGTCGACGGACCTCCTGAAGCTCGCCGGCGGCGGGGTCACCTCGGAGGAGCAGAAGCGGGCGGTGAAGCAGAGCTGCTGCGACATGGTCGACTACATGATGCGGCTCGTCGAGGAGCGCCGGAAGGCGCCGGGCGAAGACGTCGCGAGCAGGTTCATCGAGGCAGAAGGCGGAGACACCGAGCTTGCGGGCGAGGCGGCCATGCAATGCTTCCAGATGGTCGCCGCGGGATTCGTCACCTCCGTGAACCAGATCGCGAACACCGTGCTCGCGCTCCTCAACCACCCCGCCGAGCTCGCGAAGCTCCGTGAGGCGCCGGGCCTCGTCCGCGGCGCGGTCGAAGAGAGCCTGCGCTTCGAGCCGTCCGTGCTCTCCCTCAGCCGCATGTGCGCGAGGGACACGGAGATCCGGGGCACCAGGGTCTCCGAGGGGCAGTTCGTCTTCGCGATGATCGCCGCGGCGAACCGCGATCCCGGGCTGTTCTCCGAGCCGGACCGCTTCGATATCACCCGGCAGCAGAGCCGGCACCTGACCTTCGGGAGCGGCGCTCATTACTGCCCCGGGGCCCCGCTCATCCGGATGGAAGTGGAGGAGTCGGTGCGCGCCCTGCTCTCGCTGCCGCGCTGGGAGCTCGCCGAACCGACGTTGAGCTACGCCGGCTCGAACCTGCAGGACCGCGGGCCGAGCTCGCTGCGCGTTCGTTTCCCCGCAGCCTGAAGCGGGCGGGCTAGCACTACTGCGGGAAGTCGGACGGGGAAGCGAACCGCCATGACGCCAAGAAACCCGAGGAATGGTAGGAAATAATGCCGAGACGGCGCGTCCTCTCTCCCCTTGGCGACCTTGGCGCCATGGCGGTTTTTCTGCCGATCCGGGGCAACTTCCCGCAGTAGTGCTAAGCGCGGGTGCCGACGGAGGACAGGACCCGCTCGAGCTCCGTGGGATCGATCGGCTTCGTCATGTGCAGATCGAACCCCGCCTCCCGGGCGCGGCGGCGATCTTCCGCGTGGCCGTACCCGGTCTGAGCGATGAGGTAGGCCCCCGCCGTGGCGGGATCGGCGCGCAGCGCCCGCGCGAGGGCATACCCGTCCATCCCCGGCAATCCGAGGTCGCAGAGCACCACGTCGGGCGCGAGCGTGCGCCCCATGGCGAGCCCCGCGGGGCCCGTGTACGCGACCTCGGCCTGATACCCGAGGAGGGCCAGCAATTGCTTGAGGATGTCCGCCGTGTCGAGGTTGTCCTCGACCACGAGCACCCGGAGCGACTCCTCCCGCGACGCGGTCGCAGGCCGGACGGGCTCCGGCCCTCGGATGGAAGGAACTGGCGTGGAGGAGAGCGGCAATCGGACGCGGAAGGTCGATCCGCGCCCGGGGCCCTCGCTGTGGGCCTCGACGGATCCGCCGTGCATCGCGATCAGGCTGTGCACGAGCGAGAGCCCGAGGCCGAGGCCGCCGCGCCGTCGATCGAGGCTGCTGTCGGCCTGGCTGAAGGTCTCGAAGACGCGCGGGATCATCGATGGATCCATGCCGATCCCCGAATCCTCCACCACGATCACCGCGGTGTTCGTCGCCGGATCCGCCTCCAGGCAGGCGACCACCCGGCCCCCCGCGTCCGTGAATTTGAGCGCGTTGTGCAGGAGGTTGCCGATGACCTGCGCGAGGCGCGTGTGATCCCCGGCGGCCCAGACCGGCTCGTCCGGGAGGGAGACCAGAAGCTCGATGCCATTGTCCTGGAAGCTCGGCGCATAATCGTCCGTGACCTGACGGACGATCCGCGCGAGATCACAGGGCTCTTTTCGCAGCTCGATCTTACCCCGGGCGACACGCGACACGTCGAGCAGGTCGTCGATCATCCGAGCCATGTGCGCCACCTGGCGCGCGATCATGTCGCGCGTCCGGACGGCCTCGGGCGCGTCGCCGCCGGTGATGTCGAGGACCTGGATGGCCGTCCGGATGGGCGCGAGCGGATTGCGCAATTCGTGGGCGAGCATCACCAGGAACTCGTCCTTGCGGCGATCGGCCTCCCGGAGCGCCTGCTCGCTCGCGAGCAGCGCCTGCTCGGCCCGCTTTCGTTCGGTCACCTCCTGCACCACGACGTTGATGCCGAGCATCGTGCCCGCCTCGTCGCGCACGGGGTGGACGCTGACCAGCCAATGGTGGTCCCCCTCGGGCCGCGCAACCCGGAGCTCGCAATTCGTCACCTCCTGCTCCGTCTCGAGGACACGCTTGCAGAGGTCCTTGAAAGGCGTGGCCTCGGGGATGAACTCGCCGAGCGTGCGGCCGATGTGCTCGGAGATGGGCCGACCGGTGATGCGCGCGAGCGTCTCGTTGACGCTCACGTACCGGAGATCCCGGTCGAGGAAGCAGAGGCCGACGGGGGCCGTCGAGTACACGTTCTGCAGGAGCGCGAGGTGGCGCTGCGCGGCCTGCTCGCTCGCGCGCAAGCTCCGGCAGAGGCGATTGCGTTCGAGGACGGCCGCCACCTGCACGCTGAGCGTCTGCATGAGCGAGAGCTCGTCGGCGTTCATGTGCGAGCGTTTGCTCGTGGCGAAGGCCAGGGTCCCGAGCAGTCTGTCGTGCGAGATGAGCGGATATCCCGCATAGGCCTGCACGCCCGCCTTTTTCAGCTCCGCCCCGCATTCCAGGCTCGAGCGCTGGAGATCGAAGGCGATGAGGGGCGTCCGGGTCGCAGCCACGGTCCCGCACATGAACTGGCCGAACCTGATCGTCCGATATCGCCGCTCGTCCTCGGGCGAGATGCCCGCGGCCGACTCGAGGACGAGGGTATTCGGCTCGTCGCCGATCATGTAATTGAAGTAGAGCTCGACGCCGAGGTCGTTTGCCAGCTCCTCGAAGAGGGATCCGAGGAGAGCCGAAGGCTCGTCGCAGAGGACGAGCCGACTCGCGGCTTTTGCCAGGATCCGCAGGTGCGCGTGTCCGGCTCGCGCTTGCCCGGGTGTCTCGGCCGCAAGAGCACATTTCGGGTTGGGCGGCACGTGTACCCATCGGGCGGCACCGAGGGCTTCCTCGAGCCAACCCCCTTTGCCTTCACCGTGCAGTCTACTGCGCGGCAGGCACGGCGCCACGGCGACGCTCGCCGAGTCCGAGCGTCCGCATTTCGCAGAATTTCCAGCGCCGGGGCGCCGCACCGCGTCCCGCGCGCGGGGTCTCAGCGGCTGGCCGCCGCCCAGCTGGCCAGCGGGTGCGCCTCGAACCAGGGCCGGGTGGCCTCGGCGATGGTCGAGCGTCTCGCTAACCGATGTTGCTCGGCCGGTACCAGTCGAAGTTGTTGTGGAACGGAAAGCTGTTGATCCCCAGGCTGATGCTGGCGTCGAGCGCGCGGACGTGGTGCCACCAGCCCACCGGGATGAAGAGCGCCTCGCCCGGCTCGAGCACGACGTCCTTCACGAGCACCGGGGCCATCGAGCCTCGCTCCGGGTCCCGATCGGCGTACATCGCGCGTGCGCCGTCGAACAGCGACGTCTCGAACGGCGCGATCATGCGGTAACGCTTCCTGCCGTACACCTGCCCGAACAGGATGTTGGACGTGTCGTAGTGCAGCGGCGTGACGGTCCCCGCAGGGCCGAGCCAGAGCGCCGAGGCGCCCAGCAGCCGCTGCGCGGCGCAGTACCCGTCCGGGAGCACCACGTCGTCCAGCAGCGCGCCGAGCCTCGTCCGCTCGAGGACGCGGTTGTTGGCGACCATGTAGAAGTCGTTCGTCTCCTCGCGCGCTGCGCCGACGATGCGCGCGACGAAGTCGCGCAGCGGCGTGCTCTCCGTGTGCCGCGCCGCGTGCATGTCGTAGTCGGGATCGCTCTGGCGTCCTGTCGTGACGTCGACCACGACATCGCCGAAGCGCTCGGAGAGGTACGCCGGGGTCCACCGGCCGAAGGCGGGCCAGCGGGTCACGACGTCGGTCAGGACGACCGGGATGTTGCCGGCGACATAGACGTCGCGGAGCTCCTCGCCAGACACGCCGGAGCGCCGCGGAATCCCCGTCGGGTCGCAGGCGGTCGACGCCATTCGCTGCTGGAGCCGCGCCAGCATCTCGTGCCGCCGCGCCGACCTGGCAAAGGGCCGAGCGGCGACGAAGATGGGCGAACGGACGATGGCCGAGAGCAGCTCTCCGGCCTGTGCGCTGCTGACGCCGGCCGCCTGGAGCTGCTCCGAGATCACGCCCTCGGGCACGCCGCGCAGCAGGTTCTCCGTGGCCCAGCGCCACCACTCGGGCGCAACTTCCAGCTCGCGTTCCTGTTCGCCCATCTTCGACCTCACGATGTTGGGGAGCGCAACGGTGCGACGATCGAGCGCCTCACTTGCACGGGGGAGGAGGCGGCGGCATCGGCGGGATGATCTCCCCCTCTTCCCCGTCCGGCGGCGGCGGCATCGGCGGGATGATCTCCCCCTCTTCCCCGTCCGGCGGCGGCGGCGGCATCGGCGGGATGATCTCCCCCTCTTCCCCGTCCGGCGGCGGCGGCGGCATCGGCGGGATGATCTCCCCCTCTTCCCCGTCCGGCGGCGGCGGCGGCATTGGCGGGATGATCTCCCCCTCCTCCCCGTCCGGCGGCGGCATCGGCGGGACAATCTCGCCGCCCTCGCAGTCCGGAGGAGGCGGCATCGGCGGGATGACCTCCTCGTCCGGAGGCGGCGGCGGCATCGGTGGGATGATCTCCCCCTCTTCCCCGTCCGGCGGCGGCGGCATCGGCGGGATGATCTCGCCTTGATCGACCGGATCCTCTCCCTCGTCCACGCCCGGAGGACCACAGGCGACCACGAAGACGGCAGCCGCCGCTACAGCCGCTCGAGACACCCGCTGCACCAGGGCCGCCGTCCGAGGCGGCGGCGTGGGCAGCGGCGATAACAAGGCTGCATCGTCCGAAAGAAAGTTACGTGACATGAACACCTCCGCTGACGGCAGCGTGCAGGACATGTGCCATCTCGCTACCGCCGGATATCCCTGGAAATCACGCCTTCTACAGCGCCGCCCGCCGCGCATGGCCCAGAGTGGCTCACCGCAGCGCCGCTCACCGCAGGGCCCGCGCGAGCGCCGCGTCGTCGACCTCCTCCTCGGCGGCGTGCTCGAGCGCCGCGCGCAACGCATCGTCGGCCGTGCCCTCGGCGGCGACGCGGATGAGCTCCTGCGCGTCGGGGTAGCCGGCGACGCGCAGAAGCAGGGCGGCGCCCACCCGGCGATCCCGCGGCGCGCTGGCGTCGTCGAGGGCGTGGAGCGCGTCCTCGGGGGTCAGGCCGGCGGCGCGGTAGTCGCCACCGGCGAGCATCTTGCGGAGGTCCTCGCGCCAGACCGCGGGCTCGCGGCCGCGCCGCTCCAGCGCCTCGGCGCCGCGCGGCGCAGCGCCGCCGACGGCGCCCTCGTGCGCATCGCGGATGCGCTGCGCGAGCGCTTCGGTCAGGGTGTCCCTTGTCCTGAGCACGACCGAGGTGCCACGGCGGGAGAGGAGGAGGAGCCGATCACCGAGCGTCCGGACCGCGGCGAGCTCGGCGTAGGGCATCCAGACGGTCGAGAAAGGCCGCTCGACGCGCACGCCGTCGGTGCCCACCACGACCTGGGTGCTGCGCGCAGCGCGGCGAAGGAGCCACGTCGACAGCAGGGCGAGGGCGGCCCACGCGACGACCGGCCAGAAGCTGCCGGCGTTCGACAGCGGCCTGGTGAGCGCCGAGATCACGATGAGCCAGAGGATCGTGAAGACCGGCACACCGACGCAGCCGGCCGCGAGCTCGCGGTGGACGCCGCCGAGCGAGACAGCGACGCGCCGCTCCGTGGGGCCGATCCCGAGGGCGGCGAGCAGGCGCGCGCCCTCCTCCTCGCGCGCGACGTGCACCTCGAGCACCTGCCCGCGGCGCAGGCGTAGCTCCACGCGGACGTGCGGATCCGACAGGACCAGGCCAGAGCGGATGTCGGTGCGCGGGATCGATCGCTTCACGGCGCCGTAGGTGAAGCGCAGCCCGGCCGCGTCGGCGGCCACATGCGCCGGCCCCTTCCAGCCGACGGCGGTGGTGGCGAACAGGGCGCTCAAGAAGGAGAGGCCCAAGGCGGCGAGCACGCCGGGCAGGGTCAGGAAGAGAGCGCTGACCGCGAACCTGCCGAGGCTCGGATCGTGGAGCACGCCTGCGAGGACCGAGGCGATCACGCTGACGAGGAAGGGCCCCGCGATCGCGAGCAGCGCGAGGCCTCCGAAGATGCGGCCGAGGGCCTCGTGGCGCCTCGCGACGCGGCGGCTGGTGAGCCTGAAGCCAGATCGGGAGGTCGCCCTCATCGCCCGGGCCATTCTGCGCTCTTTGTCGGGGAGATCTCCAGCGCGTACTTCTCGGCTCGTCCGTTGGCCTCATGGGTCGTGCTCCCCTTGCGTCCGGGGCCCGCTCCCAGCACCGAGATTCCGCTGTTCATGAGCGACGCGAACTGGCCGCTCGGTAGAGGCGGATCCCCAGCGCCGGCGCTCTCAGGCATGAGGGCGGGGCAGCCCGATCCGACGCGGGCGAGGGGGCCTCACAGCACCCCGCTCAGACCCGCGCGATCGCGGCCTGCAAACCCGATTGGAGGGTCCCGCTGATCCGCAGGGACGACCAGTCGACGTCGAGAGCGACAAGCGATCGCGCGACCTCCGCCGATATCCCGGTGAGCGAGCAGGTCGCGCCGAGGAGCCTCGCTGCCCCGATGGTCTGGAGCAGGTAACGGGAGACCTCGTCGCTCACCGAGGGCACGCCGGTGATATCGATGATCAACTCCCGCGCCGCGGTCCTGACGATGCTCGACAGCACGCTCTCCATGATCTGCTGCGAGCGCCTGCAGTCGACCGTGCCGACGAGCGGCAGGACGAGGATGCCCCGCCAGACCTGGATCACCGGGGTAGACAGCGCGAACAGCGCCTCCTGCTGCTCCTCGATCAGCCGGATCTTCTCCTGCAGCGCCGCCGTGCGGCTCAGGACCAGCTGCTCGAGCTGTCGCTTGCTCTCCCGCAAAGCCTCCTCGGCTCGCCGCCTCCGCGCCGCGTCGTGGATATCGACGAGGATCGCCTGGTCCGACGCGAGATCCACCTTGCGAGCGTAGCACTCCACGTGGAGCAGGCTGCCATCCTGGAGCGTACGGGGACGGCACTCGAAGCTCTTGTGGACGTCGCTCAGCAGCTCGGGCCAGAGCTTGCGCAGCGGATCGAGCGGATGAGCGACGCCGGCGCTGCCCTCGACGACCTCGAAGAGGCGCACGCCCTCGTGCCCGACCTCGAACATCTCCAGCAGGCGGGCGTTGTAATCAGCGACGGAGCCGTCGAGTCGATAGACAATGACGGCGTCGCGAAGCTGATCGAACATCTCGCCCAGCCTCGCCAGTGAGCGGTCCGGCTGCCTGTGCCCAGGAGCGGCCTCGCTGCGTGCTATATCGTTGTGCTCCTGCATCCCGGCGCCCCTCGCTCAGCGTTCATCGCGCTGCTCAACCGCGCGTCCTCAGCCATTCCATGGCATTCTGCTCGGAGAAGAACGAGGCGTTCACGTTGTCGATCTCGTTCGCGAATCGCTCCAGCGCGAATCGATTGGCGTCGTCCTCCATGCTCTCGTCTCGCTTGACGAACACGGCCAGGTGCCGCAGGCCGGCTGCGAAGAGCCGCGGCATCACGTCGTCTCGCAGGTAATCGTTGACGCCGTCCCAGCTCGCGGCCCACTGGCTCAGGTCAGCGAGGATCTTTGTGCACTTGCTCTCGACGAAGGCTTCCACGAAGTGCCCTCCGAGAATCTCCTTGATCTCCTCATCGAAGACCTCACCGAACCACCGGTGGATGAGGATGCGCTGATCGCGATAGGCGCTCTCGATCGTATGGATGCGGCGGCCGAGGATGTTGAACGTATCGATGGCCCCCGCGGTCTTCACGACGGAGATGCCGGTTCGTGTCTCGGTCGATTGCTTGATAACGACCCTCATGGATCCCCCCTGATACCGCCCGGTCAGACCGGCGGCCCTCGACGACGCCTGCCCCTGGGACAGGACACCTCATTCCATCTGACCTGTCAAGATCAGCCCGGACTGACATCTCGGCGGACGTGAACCACGTCACAGGTGAGCCCCTCCAGGCGACATGTCGTGACTCGGCTCCTAGGGCGACGCCCGGCGGCACCGGCGACCCGACCTTCACCCGCCTATGTGAGGACGCCGCCGCGGCGAAATCGCCGTTCCCGGGTATCCCCACGTGCTCTCGGTGGACAGCCGCTCACCCCGCCGTGGTCCTTCGTCCTTGAGCGACCGGGCGCTACCCGTGGATCCAGTACCGGTAGCCGTTGGTGCGGAAGGGCACGTCGAGCTCGCGGCAGATCTCGGCGATCACATCGGGGGTGAAGAAGTAGTTGCGGATGCGGGCGATGTGCTCGCCGTCGGTCTCGACGGTCCAGACGGTGCGCACCGCGGGTCCTGTGTCGTGATCGAACCAGAAGAACAGCAAGAGCTCGCCGCGATGCTCGCGCACCTCGCAGCGCGGCGGGCCGCCGAGGTAGCCGACCAGGTGACGGGCGTCGACCCCGCCGGCGTCGGTGGTCGTGATCGGCGAGAGGCTGCCGACGAACGACCCGGTGCGCGGATCGGCCGGGGGCTCGCGCCCGTACTCGGTCACCACGCCGACGATCTCGGTGATCGAGCTGTCGAGGAGCAGCGAGGTCAGGGCCGGCAGGTCGCGGGCGTTGAAGGCGGCGCAGAAGGCGTCGAGCACGCCCGGCGCGGGCGCCCGGGGCTCGTCGGCCTCGGGCGCGACGAGCTTGCCGCGGCCGCGGTGCAGCGCCGCCTTGACCGCGCCGACCGAGGTCGAGAGCGACGCGGCGACCTCTTCGAGCGAGAAATCGAACACGTCCTTCAGCACGACCGCCGCGCGCTCCTGGGGCGACAGGTGCGCGACCAGGGTGCCGGCGGCCTCGCGCGACGCCCGCTCGTCGGGCGCGTGCCCTGGCGCCGGGTGTGCTGCCGAGGGCTCGCCGAGCGCGTCGCGCTCGAGCCGCTGCCGCCGGGCGCGGTCGATCCAGAGGTTCGACGCCACCCGGAACAGCCAGGCGCGCGGGTTGGGCACCTCGTGGAACAGCGTGCCGAGCGTGACGAAGCCGCGGGCCATGGTGTCCTGCACCAGGTCCTCGGCGTCCCACGGGCTCCGGGTCAGGTAGCGGCAGTAACGGTACAGCTCGGGCCGGAGCGGCTCGAACACGTCGAGGAACCGCTGCCATGACGCCTTCACGTCATTGCTCAGCTCGCCGAGGTCGCGCGGCTCGTCGCTCATGACCAGACCGGCTCGTAGCACAGGACCGACAGCCCGCCGCCCAGGTTCTGCGTCCGGATCTGCCGCAGCGAGAGGCGATGGTCGCGGCGCGCGAACAGCGGCGTGCCGCCGCCGAGCACCACCGGGTGCACGATCAGGCGGAATTCGTCGACGAGGCGGTGCTCGATCAGCGTCGAGACCAGGGCGGCGCCGGCCCAGGCGACGATCGGCTTGCCGGGCTGCCGCTTGAGCGCGGCGATCTCCTCGGGGTCACGGGCCACGCGGGTGTTGGCCCACGCGGCGTGCGTCAGGGTCCGGGACAGCACGACCTTGGGCAGGGCGTTCATCTTGCGCGCGAACGCGAGGTCCTGGGGCGAGCGCGGGCGCGCCTCGGCGTCGGGCCAGTACTGGAGCATGAGCTCGTAGGAGGTGCGCCCGTACACGGCCATGCCGACGGAGTCGATCATCTCGTCGCAGTACCGCTCGAACTGCGGGTTGCCGTCCTGGAACCAGTCGAGCTCGCGGCCCGGGCCCTCGATGTAGCCGTCGAGGGACGTGATCATGGAGACGTAGAGGCGTCGTTCGGTCGGGGGTGTCGTCGTCATGGCCCACCGACGAACGGCGCGGCCGGGAGGATACGGGGGGCGAAAAAATTGTTGGGAGGAGAGGAAGAAGGAGAGATTCACAGGGAGACGGGGAGGCGGGGAGGTGAGAGATGGGGGTCAGCCGTTCGAACCATCAGGCTCGGCGCCGGCGGCTTCGGGCGGCAGCGATGCCGGGCGGCGAGCGGGCTCGAAGGATGATCCCCACCTCTCGCCTCTCCACCTTGGTCTGTCTATCTCTCTCTCCTCCCCGTCTCCCCGTCTCCCTGTGCACTCTCTCTTGCTCTGTTGCCTGTCCCTGAGCGGCTCAGACGGAGCCTGAAGTGGCCCAGCACGGTCCAGGCGTCGAGTACATCCTCCTCGCTCGGCGTCGGCCCGATGTTGTGGAGGACGAGCGGGACGCCGCGCGGCCCCTTGCGATCGCTGACGATGCCCACGTGATCCGGCGTGCACGAAGGGCACGGCTTGAGCGCCCAGACCACGATATCGCCAGGCTCCCAGGTGCTCATCGCGGCCTTGTCGAACGTCCTGGGGAGCGACGTGGCGTGGGCGCGCAGGTAGGTAAGCATCGGCCCGACGCGCCGATGGTCGATGTTGCGATCGGGACGCTCGACCGTCGTGTAGACCGCCCGGCGCGCGAGGATGTCTTCGTGAATCTGCTCCTGGAGATCGATGCCCGCAGCGCGGACGGCTCGGACGACGACATCGGTGCAAACCCCACGATCGGGGGCCGGATCGCCGTTGGGGTAGCCGATCGCGACCCACGCAGGATCGTAGGTGACGCCGCGGGCGACCTCGAGGCGTGCGCGGGCGACGATCGGATCGGCGGACGCGAGTGCGATGGCGGGCTCGGCAGGAGGCGCCGGAGCAGCAGGCGCGGGCGCGGGGAGCGGCGCGGGCGCCTCTGCGCGTCCAGGCCCAGCGGCCGACGCGTGGCGGCTCTCGCGCGGAGCAGGCCCTTGCGAGCCACAAGCCACGAGGGTGACCGCGGCGACGAATCCCCAGGAACGTGAGCTCATGGCGCGTCATCGGCCGGAGCGGGCGATCTGTGACAAGGACGGCGCACGAGCGCCCCAGGCTCTCGAGCTCCTCCCCGCCCTGCCCTGGCGGCGCGCCGCCCTCCGCGCGACCTGCGACGACGGCGCTGGGCAGACGCCGTCGGTGCTGTACAACCAAGGCTCACCCCTTGCCGAGGAGCTGCCGCATGACGCGTCGTCTTCAGGAGCGCCTGCTCGCGATCATGGACCGCAAGAACCACTGGGCCTGGGCGCACCTCACCGGCCCCGGCCTCACGCGAGACCAGCTCGCGGTTCACTTCAGGCACGAATACCGGGTCTACGTGCGCGACTTCCCGGTGCTGCTCGCGCGCGTGCTCGGCCAGTCGCCGCCGGCCGCGGTGCGCAGCGCCCTCGCCGAGAACCTCTTCGAAGAGCAGACGGGCAAGCTCTCGCTGGGCGTGTCGCACCCGGCGCTCTTCCTGGAGATGATCGACGGCCTGGGCATCCCGCGCGCGGCCATCGAGGACGAGTCGATCCCGCTCGAGCCCGAGGCCCACGCTTACCGGGCGCTGCTCGACCGCGCGAGCGCGGCGCCGCCGTGGGTCGTGGGCGCGGCGGTGCTGACCATCTTCGTGGAGGGCAGCGTGCACGAGCGCGCGGAGCTCCTCGGGCAGCGCGAGGCGCCGCCGATCGAGGAGGCGCTGCGCGCGCACCCGATGGTGCGGCACTACGGGTGTCCGCCCGAGCGCATGCGCCTGGCGAGGGCGCACCGGGCGGTCGAAGGAGGGCACCGGCGGGACGCGTGGGAGATGGTGCTGGGGCACGTGCCGGACGAGGGCCCGATGGCGGACGCGGTCGCGTCCGCGGTGGCCGCAGCGCACGCGGCCTGGCTGGCGTACCGGGATGGGGTCGGGCGCGCCATGGGGCTCCGGCAGGCCTGAGCTGGCCTCGGCGCACTCCTCCGGTTCTGCCTGACACGCGCAGGGTTCACTGATAGAATCGCGCGCATCGCTTGGGCCGTTCTGCGCCCGTTCTTGAGGAGATCTTCCAGTATGTCCTTCTCGGCTCGTTCCTTTGCCTTCTTTGCCATGTACACGCTCGCGTCCGTGGCCGCGTGCGGCGGCGAATCCAGCTCCGGGGCCGGCGGCGCCGGCGGGTCGGGCGACGACGCCGCGGGCCCGGGCCCCGGGAGCACCTCCTCCGGCCCCGGCGCGACCAGCGGCAGCGGCGGCGGCGCCACGAGCGGCAGCGGCAGCGCCACGACGAGCAGCGGCTCGGGCGGCGCCACCAGCAGCAGCGCCACGAGCAGCGGCTCAGGCGACGTCACCACGAGCGCCACGAGCACCGGAGCCGGCGACACGACGACCAGCACGGCGGCGACCGGCGGCACGGATCCCGGCGGGTGCAGCATCTTCTGCTCCGACTTCGAGGGCGGCTCGCTGCCTTCCGAGATCCAGTTCTTCCCCGAGTACCTGCGGCCGAGGATGAGCGAGTTCGTGACGCTGGACAGCACCGGTCACAGCGGCACGCGCTCCGTCAAGGTCTCGGGCACGGACTTCAGCCAGATGCTCGGCGTGGCCGTGCCGAGCAATTTCTGGGGCAGGGTCTACCTCAAGAGCGCCACCGACATCCAGATGGGCCACAACACGTATGTCGCGGCCGCGGAAGGCAACGGGGATCCCAACAACGGCGAGCAGATCCGCATCGGCGAGCACCAGTGTCAGCTCGAGCTGAACCGCAGGAGCGACGACAAAGAGATGCTCTCGAACGGCGGAATGTACATGTGCAGCGGCGGCGTGAAGCTCGTCGCGAACACCTGGTATTGCCTCGAGTTCCACTACGACGGGCCGGGCCGCTCGGTGAGCGTGTTCGTGGACGGCACCGAGGTCAACGCGATGCACGTCACGGACTGGGGCCCGTACGACTACAAGCTCTTCAAGTTCGGGTTCGAGAAGTACCACGGCGGGGCCAAGACCATGTGGTACGACGACCTCGCGCTCCACTCCGAGCGCGTCGGCTGCGGCAAGTGAGGCCGCGCCGCGCGGCGCTCGGGTGAGCCTGAGGGGCCGCGGGAACGCCGCGGAGACGAGATGAAGGCGATTGTCTACGACCGATACGGCTCACCCGACGTCCTGCGGCTCGAGGAGATCCCGAGGCCCGAGATCGGCGACGACGACGTCCTGGTGAGGGTCCACGCGGCCTCCGTGAACTCGTGGGACTGGGATCTCGTGACCGGGACGCCTGTGCTGTTTCGCTTCTGGGGGCTGCTCAGGCCCAAGCACAAGGTCCCGGGCGCGGACATCGCGGGTCGGGTGGAGGCGGTCGGCAAGAACGTGACCCGGTTCCGGCCCGGTGACGAGGTGTTCGGGGATCTCTGCCAGTGTGGCTGGGGCGGCTTCGCCGAGTACGCGCGCGCCCGCGAGAGCGCGCTGACGCCCAAGCCGGCCGGGATGACGTTCGAGCAAGCCGCGGCCCTCCCTCAGGCAGGCGCGATGGCCCTTCAGGGGCTCCGCGACGAGGGAGGGCTCCGGCCCGCGCAGAAGGTCTTGATCAACGGCGCAGGCGGCGGCGTCGGCACCTTCGCCATCCAGATCGCCGCGTCGCTCGGCGCCGAGGTCACCGGCGTGGACCGGACGGAGAAGCTGGAGACGATGCGCTCGGCCGGCGCAGCCGAGGTCATCGACTACACGAAAGAGGACTTCACGGCCGGCGGGAAGACCTACGATCTGATCCTCGACGCCGCGGCGCACCGCTCGATGTTCGACTACGCGCGCGCGCTGAACCGAGGGGGGACCTACGTGATGCTCGGGGGCTCCATCGGTCGAATCTTTCAGCTCTTGCTCGTCGGGCCGTGGATATCGAGGAGCGAGCAAAAGAAGATGCGCCTCCTGGCAGCGAAGGCGAACCACGACCTCGCTGCCCTGGGGGAGCTGTTCCAGGCGGGCAAGCTGAGCCCCGTCATCGATCGCTGTTTTCCGCTCGGCGAGGTCCCCGACGCGTTCCGCTACTTCGGCGAGGGGAGAGCGCGCGGGAAGATCGTCATCACCGTGTGACGGCGCCCCCCGTACCGACCGACGCCGGGCTCAGTCGTCGATGACGGCGTTGACGATCCCGTCGAAGAACTCCCCGTTCCCGACCGCGTCGAGCATCCGGTTCCAGCCGATCTCATCGAACGGCGTCGGCACGCCGTGGTTCGTCAAGATGACCCCGATCAGCTCGCGGCGGCGATCGATCCACAGGAAGCACCCGGTGCCGCCCGCCTTGCCGTAAGAGCCGCTCGAGAGGCGCGACCCGCCGTTGGAGAAGCGGTGGGTCGCGAGCTCCCAGCCATAGCCCTTGGGCGTCATCAGGAGGTTCGTTATCGGCGATACGTCGGTCTCCGACGCCTTCACCTGGGGCGTCTGGTTGCTCACCATCGCGGCGGCGGCCTGGCGGCTCAGGACGCGGGCGCCGCCGTACCTGCCGCCGTTCAGGATCATCTGGCAGAACACCGCGATGTCCCGCGCCGTCGAGAAGACGCCGTCACAGCCGGCGATCCCGCCGAGCGCGTGATCCTGCTCGTCCTGCACCTCGCCGCGCAGCACCCTCCCCCGGAGCTCGGAGTAGCCCGTGGCCGCGGTCCGCGAGATGAGGTCCGCCGACGGGTTGAAGGTCGTGTCGCTCATGCCGAGCGGGCCCCAGATGCGCGCCTTCGCGAAGGCGTCGAGATCCATGCCCGAGGCGACCTCGATCACCCGCCCGAGGAGGCGGTAGGTGAGATCGCTGTAGAGCACCTGCGTGCCAGGGACGTACTCGAGCGGCGCCTCCGCCATGCGCTGCCAGACGCGCTCGGCGTCCGGGTCGTCCAGGAACTGGCTGTCCAGCGGCAAGCCGGCCGTGTACCGGAGCATGTCGCGCACCGTGATGGCCTCCTTGCCGTTCGCCGCGAACTCCGGGATGAAATCGGCCACCCGATCGTTCAGCCGAAGCACGCCGTCCTCCACGAGGATCACCGCCGACGTCGACGTCGCGAGGACCTTGGTGATGGAGAGCAGGTCGAACAGCGTGTCGAGCGTCATCGGCTCGTCCGCGCCGCGGACCCGGGAGCCGAACGCCCGGTGCCCGACGATCCTCCCCCGCCGCGCTACCAGGGCGACCGCGCCCGGGAACAGGCCGTCGGTCACCCGTCGCTGGATGCGCGCAAAGACGTCCTCGATGCGCTCCGAGCACAGGCCGACGCGCTCGGGCAGCCCAGGGACGAGCTGCTCGTACGTCGTCTGGATGTGCGCCTCAGCCACCTTGGCCGACAGGACCGCCGGCGCGAACGCGGCCACCGCCGCCGTACGGCCCAGCCCCTGGAGAAGGCGTCTGCGATTCAAAAATCCATGCTCGGTGCACATGCTCACTCCTGATCCGTGATCCGTAGGGGGCGGGTCGTGCCGCTGCAGAGCCCGCTCGGGCGCGCCTTCGCGCGCCGTCGCTGAGGTCGCCATCGACGCTCGCGAGCGCCCGAATTCCTGGACAGCAGGAGGCGTGCCGAGCAGCGGACCCAGCGATTCGCGGCGCCGCCGCGCGAGGGCGCCGGCGGGCCGGTGCGCCGATCGTGCACCCGCCTGCACGATCGGCCGCGCGGCCCTGGCGCTCTGCACGGTTTTGCATGATTCGTGCAAACCAGCTGCAAACCAGCGCACGGCGGCGCGCGGCGCCGCGTAGGATGTGCTCGTGGACGAAGGCTTTCCCGGCAGCGATGTGCAGGGCTCCTGCGCGACGACGCTCCGGCTCGCGATCGTGGCCGGCAACACGATCACCTTCGCCCCGCTGCCGCCCCACGGCCGCGTCGTCCTCGGCCGCGACGAGGGGTGTGACGTGCGGATCGACGATCGCTCGGTGTCGCGCCGGCACGCGCTCCTCCACGTCGGCCCGCCGCTCCGGATCGAGGACCTCGGGAGCGCCAACGGCACCTTCGTCGGCGAGCCGCAGGCCCGCGCGCTGACGGCGCGCACGCACCGCCTGCGGCGCCTCTCGCGGGAGAGCGCCGAGGTCGGCGTCGGCGAGCGCTTCAACCTCGGCGCGACCACCGTCGTCGTCGGCCGCGCGCCCGGCGGGGCGGCCGAGGAGCCCGACCGCGGAAAGCCGCCCGCGGACATCGTGCTGCTGGCCCCTGCGATGCTGGCGCTCTACGAGCAGGCCGCCCGCGCCGCGCGGAGCCCCATCAGCGTGCTCATCCTGGGCGAGACGGGGGTGGGCAAGGAGGTGCTCGCCCGGACCCTCCACGCGCGCTCCCCGCGGTCGAGCGGGCCTTACGTCGAGCTGAACTGCGCCGCGCTGCCGCCGTCGCTCCTCGAGGGCGAGCTCTTCGGCCACGAGAAGAGCGCCTTCACGGGCGCCAGCCACGCGCGCCCCGGCCTGCTCGAGGCGGCCCACGGCGGCACGCTGTTCCTCGACGAGATCGGCGAGCTGCCCCTGGCCTTCCAGGCGAAGCTGCTCCGCGTCCTCGAGGACCGGAAGGTGCTCCGCATCGGGGGCCGCACCCCCCGCCGGCTCGATCTCCGCTTCGTGGCGGCGACCAACCGCGATCTCGAGGCGGAGATCGCGCGCGGCGCCTTCCGCCAGGACCTCTACTTCCGGCTGAACGGCATCTCCCTCGTCGTCCCGCCGCTCCGCGAGCGGGTCGCCGAGATCGGCCCGCTCGCCGGCAGGTTCCTCGAGGAGGCGTGCCGGCAGCTCGACCAGCGCGGCGCGCCGCGCATCTCGCCGGAGGCGCTCGCCGCCCTCGAGGCCTACGCCTGGCCGGGCAACGTGCGCGAGCTGCGCAACGTGATCGAGCGCGCGGCGGTCCTGTGCGCGGGGGAATCGGTCCTGCCCGCCGATCTGCCGCCGCACCTGATGAACGGCGCCGCGCCCCCGTCGAGCGGCGCCGCGTCGCGGCCCAGCGGCACCATCCCCCCGCCGCCGCCATTGCCGCCCAGCGGCGCCGCGCTGCCGCCCAGCGGCGCCATTCCCCCGCCGCCGCCCAGCGGCGCCGCGCTCCCTCCCAGCGGCGCCATCCCCCCGCCGCCGCCCAGCGGCGCCGCGCCCCCTCCCAGCGGCGCCGGGCTGCCGCCGTCCGACGCCCCGCCGCCGAGCGGCGACGCCCTGGCGAGGCTCCGGCTCGAGATGAAGGCCGCCGACCGGCAGCGCGTCATCGAGGCCCTCGAGCGGTCCGCGGGCAACCAGACGCGCGCCGCCAAGCTCCTCGGCATCTCGCTGCGCACGCTGATCAACCGCATCGACGAGTACGGCATCCCGCGGCCGCGGAAGCGGTCGCCCTGAGCGCTCACGAGCGCGACGAGAGCGCGGCGCGCTCGTCCGCCACGCCCAGCGCGCGGGACGCCCCCTCCAGGATCCCGCGGAGCACCGCCTCGACGTCCCGCTCCGCGCCCAGGGCGAGCCCCCGGTCCGCGAGCGTGCGCGGCGGCCGGGTCGCTCCCGGCGAGCGCCTGCTCCGCCGCGTGCAGGTAGAACTCCACGGCGAGCCGGTGCCCGAGCGCGCGATCGCGAGGCCGAAGTCGATGTGCTTCACGAGGTTGCCCTGCAGCTCGACGACCATCACGTTGCGCGGCCGGGCGGTCGAGCGTCCGGGGTCGTGAGGCCCGGCTGGCCTCAAGAGAGGGCGGTGACCTCGAAGTTCCAGATCGTGTAAGGACCGACGGCATCTTCGCTGGCAGCCTTGAAGAACACCTCGGTCGAGTAATCCATGAACAGCGTGTGGATCGTGTTTGCCGCCAGGGATTCATAGACGAACCACTGCCCGTCGCTGAACCTGCGGTACCAGAGCTGAATGGGCATGTCCCCCACGGTGATGGTCGACATCCTGAACGGCCGCGGAAAGCTCTCGTTGGTCCCGTTCCAGACCTTGATCCACTGGTCCGCGACGTGGGACTGGAGCTTGCGCGGCTCCGCCGGCCAGTTCGGTATTCCGCACGCACCGCCAATCAGCTTGGCGGTCCCCGGCCCTTGGCCGTCGCCGGGGTCGACGAAGCCACACCCCGTGAAGCCCGGGTTGGTGAAGGACAGGTGGTAGTGACCGTACCCCGATTCGTCCTCCACGTTGATGTAATTGGCGTTCTGCTGCAGGCCCTCGCAATACTGGCGATACGTCCAGCACGAGCCCTCCGCTTCCTCGCAGGGAACGAGGTGGCCGTCCGCGTACCCCGTCTCATACGTGAACGTCGCCCTCGCGTCGGCCCACATGCCGTTCAGCGCATCGAAATCGTCGAAGCCGACGAAGCAGCTCGCAGCCGCCCTGGCAGGGCTGGCCGACAGCATCGCGCCGAGCGCTATGGAGGCGGCCACCGCGCCGCGCAGCAACGTTCGAACCGTGGTGTTCATGGGTCTCTCCGGTCTCTCTTGTTCGGGTTGGTTTCTCACGGCGCGGCCATGAGCTCGTCGAGCTCGCGCAGGGCCGGCGAAAGGAAAGGCGTTCGCTCCCGCCGTTATCCCGGCTGAGGCGGCGCGACTCTGGTGCCCCGCACCGTCCGGGAGCCCCGTAGAGCAACGCGCATACCAGGAGGAAGCGCGCTCTCCGCCGCCGTCTCCGCGCCGGAGCGAGGCCCTGTCCCCCGCGGGGACGCGGCGATTCCAGCCGAATGGCGCTCGTCGACGGCGCGGGAGCCCTGACCTTCGCGAGCGGCGAAGGCCACCGCGGGCCGCGCGCGTCACGCAGACGGCCGTGACATGTCACGCCTGCTCGTCACGGTGCGACCGTGACATGTCACGCTTGCTCGTCACGGTGCGACCGTGACATGCCACGCTTGCTCGTCACGGTGGGGCCGGAGGCTAGCTCGCCGAGACACGACCATGTCGTCGAGGTAACGCACATACGTGAGAAAGCCGCGTCCTCGGTCCAGAGCGTGATCGAGGTCGTTCAGCGCCAAGTTCGCGAGCAAGGGGGACAGCGGGGAGCCTTGGGGCAGACCCCGAGCGCCCACGCTTTTCAAGAACTGCTTGATCATCGCGAGCAGCCGACCGTCGAGCACCCGTCGCGCGACCTTCTCCAAGATCCGGTCGTGCCGGAGGGTATCGAAGAAGCGCGCCAAGTCGAGGTCCACGATGCGATGCTTGCGACGGAGCAGTCAGAACTCTCCGCGCCCTGCGGCCTCGATCGACGAGAACGTGTGCCTCGCGTGCCGCCCATGCAACGAGTTCGAGGCAGGCGCCACAAGAACTTCCATGTCGATGAAGCCGCCATCCGGGATGGATGAAAGATTCCAGGCACATGCGAGCCCGCGTGGTTCTTATGCTAAATCATGTTAACAACAGTCGAAGACGGGGATGCGTGAATAGCCTCCGGTGCTAGGTCCCTCCGCAGTACCTGCCCGTGGGTGGGCAGGAGGAGGAAACCACATGCACTTGCTCCAGCACGTTCAGAAGCTCCGTCGTTTCACTCCGTCCCGCTCCCTGGGCTTGCGTGCCCTGGTGGGCGTCGGCCTCCTCGCGGGGGCAGGCCTGCTGCTCCCCGAGGTGGCCTCGGCGCAGGAGGACCCCATTCCCTGCCCGTTCGACAACGTCCTCTGCCTGTTCGAGGAGGAGGGCTACGGCGGGGAAATCTTCAACGTCCGGGCGCTGAACCCGCAGGTGGGCACGTGCGTCAACCTTCCGGAGCACGGCTGGGAGGGAAGGGCACATTCTGCCTACAACACCAACGGCGCCGGCGCCGCGATCTTCCAGAACGAGAACTGCATCGGCTACCCGTACCCCGTCTACGGGGAGAGCGGCCTGAGCCCGCTGCCGTTCGTTCCCAAGAGCGTCTACGTCTTCTGACGCGATGATCGGGCGAAAGGCGATGGGCAGCGCGGCCATCGCCTGGCGGCCAGGACGAGCCGGCCTGATCACGAAAAGCAGGACCGCGCGGGCCACCAACGCGGGCTGGCGCTCGGGGATGCGCGGGGCACGAAAAGGCCCAAGAACGAGGGCGCCGCTGTCATTCCCGACGGGTGACGGGCTCTTCGGTGGGCGGGAGGGCGTGGCGGCGCGGGGGCGCGGCGCCACGGCCGCGCTCAGTACATCAGGTTGCCCTGGCCGAGCACGAAGGTGATGTTCTGACCGAACTGGGCCCGGGCGGTCGTCACGCGCGCGGTGGCGTTCACGATGCGGTTGCGGCGCTCGACCGCTGAGCTCGCCGCGAGGCCCTGGGCGATCTCGGCGCGCGCGAGGTCGAGCTGCTGCGCCGCGGCGGGATACAGCGTCATCGGGGCCATCACCTCGATGGCGTCGTCGATCTCGACGCGGGCGAGCTCCATCAGCTTCTGCTGCACGTCGGCGCGCGTGTTCGCGAACTGGTCGACGAGCACCCGCGCGGCGTCCAGCCGTTGCTTCGCGATGTCGGCGTTGAAGGCGGCGTTCAGCGCGCGCAGGAAGCGAGCGATGGCGATCGCGTCGAGCGGCACGAGGTTGAGCGGCGTCCCGAAGCGCTGCTCGAGCTCCTGGGCGGCGGGAGAGAAGAGGAAGGGCGTCGAGGCGTAGAACGTGACGGCGTCGGTGAGGCCCGGATCCGCCTTGTCGTTGATCTGCAGGTTGTTGTGGAAGAAGGGCGGCGTGTCCGCGGCCTCGATGAGGGGCGGCGGGTTGAAGGTGCCGTTGCCGAACGAGTTGGGGAAGCCGATGCCCGTGGCGTCGAAGTTGGGCGCCGGCAGGTCTCGCCCGCCGAAGCCGCCGTCCGCGAGGAACTCGCCCCCGAAGCTGCCCCCGTTGAGCGGCGACCCCTTGGTGCGCGTGCCGGTGTCGAAGTTGCGGTTGTTGCCGGTGTCCTGGAAGTTCGCGCCGGCGTTGTGGTGGCACAAGTTGCAGCGGCCGCGGTTCGGGTCCATGAACGCTTGCCGGCCGTCCTCCGCCTCCGCGTCGAACAGGCGAACGCTCGCCAGATCGAGCTCGTTCAGCCGGCCCAGGCTGAGCTGGAAGGCCAGGGTCACGTCCTCTTCTTCCGGTGTCGGCAACCGGAAATCGACGCCCGGCTCGCGGGCGAGGCGCTTGGGAAAGTGCTGGGTGATCGCGTCCTTGAGGAAGCCGCGCAGCGTGCCGTCGCTCGAGCCGTCCCCGCCCCAGCCGGTCCGCTCCGTGGGGGGATTGGTGGTGCCGTCCCCCGAATCCGCCCGGATGCTGGTGCTGAGCGAGAGGACGTGGTTCACCCCGCGCGAGACGAACCGGTGCGTCGGATCGGCGAAGCCGTCCACGTTCTCGAGGATGGCCGCGTCGTCCAGCAGATCCGAGGTCTCGAGCTCGGCGAGCTCCGGCACCTGCCGGAACACGAAGAGCGGGTCATTGGGGTTGGTTTGGTCGAGGGCCTGGATGAACGGCACGTCGAGCGTCGTGTTGTTGGCCACGGGGTGGCAGGTGCCGCAGGTGCGGCCGTTGCCCTCGAACGTCTCGTGGAAGAAGACACCTGCGCCCGCGCAGATGTCCTGCGAGACGAGCCCGGCGACCACGCGCGGATCCTGCGCGCATTCAGCGAGCCGATCCGCCAGGGCGAGCGATTGCGAAGCTTCGTCGAGGGGCTCCGGAATCTCGTCCTCTGCCTCCGAGCACCCCCCGGCGAACAGCGCCATTCCGACCCCGCACGCGAGCAGCAGCCCCATCTTCGAGCGTCCCATCAAGCTTTCTCCGTTACAAGCGCAGCGCCCGGCCGTGGCGAGCGGCCACGAGCAGGAAAGCGGCGCGTTTCATCCACTCTTCAGCTGTGGTCGCGGAGCCATCCGAGCCGCCCGGCGGTGCGGCGTGGACCTCGTGAGCCACGCCCCGGCGGGGAAACCGCCGGGGAGGCAGCCCTCGCCGCCCGGCGCGCGAGGCCGCGCGCTGGGGGCGTCAGGCGGTGCCAGGAGCGACCTCAGGCGACCGATGATGTAGCTGAACAAAAACGATGTTCAACGTTCGGCGCGGCCCGGAGCTCCATTTTTAAAGATTCTTTACAAATAGGCCCGGGAGGAGGCGCGCGGGGGCGCGAGCCCGTGCGGTTCCCGCTGCGTGACGCCGGCGGAGTCGCGCTTCAATCCCGTCCCCCGCCCGTAGATCATCGGTGGGCAGATGACGGAGGCTAGGACGAGCCGGCCGGATCACGAAAAGCAAAACCGCGCGGACCACCAACGCGGGCTGGCGCTCGGGGATGCGCGGGGCACGAAAAGGCCCAAGAACGAGGGCGGCGCTCCGCCACGACGGGAGGGCCTCGGCAGGTTCAGTACTGAAGATCCAGGACGTATTGGACAGAGTCTCCCAGCTTGAGCCTGTCGTTCTGGTCGGGGTAGGCGTCATCCGGCTGACCATGGTCGTGGAAGACGACCACGTACGACTCCCCCTCGGGAAGGGGATAGGTCGTCGCCCGATCCGCGCAACGCACCGGCACGGAGGCAGCCCACCTGGGCGCCACGCCGGGCTCGCTCTCGACGGGAGGGCCGTTGGGATCGACGTAGGGCCCCACGCAGAGCACGGGCTGCAGGGTGTTCCCGCCGCCCGGCGCCGTCCTGACGGAGACCGCCCTTGCCCCGGTGGTCGCCTTGCTGATGCGATAGACGTCCTTCTCGCCGCGCCCGAGGAAGCCCGTGACGCCGCTCTGCGTCAGCCAGAAGTCCGGTCCGGATTCGTACTGGGCCTGCAGGGACAGGACGTCGTCCGCGCCTATATCGTCCGTGGGGCCCAGCGGATCCCAGGTGACGGTGTTGGTCGTCGTGCCGAGAGGCTTGTATCCCGAGAGCACGAACGTCGCCTTGCCGTACTGCGCCTGCGGCGCGATCCCCTCCGAGTAGCGCTCCCAGAGATACTGATACGGGGTGTTGCCGGACGCATCCGGATTGGTCGCATCGAACACGTACCAGGGACTTGTGTCGCTGTTCGGGCTCGAGCTGCTGTTCTGCTGCTTGCCGCCGTGATGGGGCACGCCCGGGGTGTACGCCTCCGTGAAGAAATGGTTCCCCCAGCCGCCGAGGAAGCCCTGGCTGGACACGACCCGGGAAAGGACACCGGCGCTGCGGGCGATGGCCGCCAGGACCGGAGCGTAGTCGTAGCACTGGGCGCCCATCACCCCGTCGTCCCAGCTGAGCTGCGAGCCCGGCTTCCCGTACTGGAGCGATTCAGCGGGATCCAGGCCATCGCTCAGGAAGATGGACGATACATCGCCCTGGTTGGTCGCCTGACTGTACCGGTATCGCTGCGTGACGAGGCGATACAGCCGGCGCATCGTCTCGAACTCGCTCGTGGTCCCCTGCGCTGCCGCCACGGCGTGATCCAGGAACGAGAACTTCGACTCGTCTGTCGTCCGGCGGAACGCCGCGGTGAGCTTCGGGTACACGGCGTACGGCGGCGACCACTCGTAGAGCACCGTGAAGTGATCGCGGATGTTGTCCTGATCGGTGCCGTACCCGCCGTTCAGATTGACGCCGTCCTCGTCCTCGTCGTAGCCATACGTCTCGAGCTCTGCCTTGGAGATGGCCCCGCTGGCGACGAGCGGATAGGGGTTGTGGATCACGTAGAACACGACGTCCTGACCGATCCGGGTGCCCGATGGGGCGAAGGCGCGCACAAGGTAGCGTCCGATGGGCGCGTCGCTCGGCACGGTGATCCGCCAGTGCTCGCGGCTCCGGCTGGAGAACGCGCCGCTCGTGAAGATGCCTCCCGTGTAGTCGCCCTCGGCGGGCAGAGACTTCGCCCAGGACACCTCGGCGCCCGTGGCGTTCGAGATGACCCGCAGCGTCGCGTTCTGCGCGGCGCCGTTCAGGCTCGAGTCCTCGACGGCGACCGCGAACGTCGTGCCGCGGCGGACGGGCGGAGGACGGACGCCGTTCACGACGGTGGCGCCCTGCGCGAAGGCCACGCCCTCGCTCCAGGCGTCATAGTCGCCCGTGCGCATCGCGCCGTGGTAGAGGAACTGGACTCGGTCCCAGCTCGTCTTGGTGCCCGCCGGCGCGAAGCTCTTCTCGCTGACGCCGAACCAGAACTTGGCAGGATTGTAGCCGCTCGCGGCCAGCGAGAACTCGAGCGTGTGCTCCGCTGCGTTCAGCTGCCCCAGCGGGAAGTTGTAGCGGCCCTGATCGAACCCGCGGCGATAGAGCAGGTTGCCGTTCAGCTTGACGTTGTCGGCATAGGCGGACTGGCTGGAATCGGTGTTCCGGTAAGCGCCTCCCTTGAGGAACACCTGGGACGCCGAGCTGTCCACGGCGACCTTGGCGCGGACCTGCACGGCGGCGCTCGGGGGGTCGACCCAGACGATCTTCAGGGAGTTCCCGGAGACGTCCGTGGCCTTGAAGCTCTGGGTGCGGCCCGCGTTCGGGGCGACGTACGTGAATTCGAAGCGATACCAGCCCTGGCGTGAGCTGGAGAGCTCGTACACTTGCTGGCCGCTGCTGTTCGACAGCGTTTGCTGGGTCTGGTCCGGCTCTCCCGGGCGCGAGGTGACCTTGGCGGACTCGAACCTGTGGCTCGTGTCCACCTGTCCCGCCGCTGTCTTCGCGGCGAGCTCGAACCGGATCCTCTCTCCGTTCGCGTCTGGTTGATAGACGTGAACGACCTGCGAGAAGGTCCCCGAGCCGGAGAACGTCTCCTCGACGGATTTCATGTAGACCCTGCCAGGGATCTCGAGCGCTCGGAGGGGCGCCAGGGTCTTCTGGAGAGCTTCGTCCGGGATAGTGGGGATGCTTGTGAGCTCCTGAGCGGAGGTCTCGACCGGGGCCTCGAGCGCGAGCTCGTCGTCGGAGCACCCGACGATCAGGCCGATAGCCCCGAGGAGCAAGAGGGCCAGCGCGTCGCCGTGGCGGGCGGCGCGCCGGGCGCGACGAGACGTGACGTGCGTCGACGAGATGCTGTTGTCCAACATACTGCCTTTCTCGGAGATGCTGGGCCCAGCGCGCGCGGAGGGCGGGCGTACGGATTGAAATGCCCATCGCGGCGAGCCAGCTCGCCCGCGGGCACGCGGCGCCCAGCGTAGATTCGACGGACATGTGGATCATTGTAAATACATTTTCCAAATCGAATACTGCATGTCCGTCATGCATCCTGTGCATCTCGTCACCGTGCCGTCGCGAGGGCGTGAGCGCCGCGGCGCTGGCGTGCGGTCCGCCGCGCTCTCGCGCGCTCGGAGGCGTGGAGACCCGCCCGCGCGGTCCTCCGGTGTGGAGCCTTCACGCTCCTGCCTCGGTCTCCTCGACGCGGCGGGGTAGGCGTCGGATACGCCACTCATCACGATTCGCGGGGGCGGCACGACGGGGGCGCGGAGCGCACCCACCCGCCGCAGAAGCCCAGGTCGTCATGCCTGTGAGTACGCGGAGCTCGGCCACCGCTTCCTCGAGCGACTCGTCGTCGAGCTCGTCGACGAGCGCCTCCGCCTCGTCGGGTCTCTGGCCCTGGCGATGGGCGGCCGCTCGGTGGGGATGCCGAGATGGGTCAGGAGCGCCACGATGGCTTCGCGCTGCGCACGTTGACCGATGTCGGCGACGAGCCGCCGGCGCCCACCGCACGGACACGCGAGCACATCCTCCAAATAGACAGCCCCGGGAAGCCCGCGCTGCGCTCTGGTTCGCGGTGCTCCTGCGAGGAGAGATTGAACCGCCATGGCGCCATGGACGCCAAGAAGAGGATCATCTCGGTTCTCTTGGCGCGCGTGGCGCCATGGCGGTTTTCGTGTCTGGAGCGCCCTATCCGGCGCGGCCGAGTCCCACGCTGAGTGTGTACGGACGGCGCGAGCGGCCCCGAGCCCAGGGAGAGCGCGCCGGCCGGGGGCCGATGCGCCCCCCGGCGGGTCCGGATAGACGAGCTCCGCGGAGGGTTACTCCAGCTCGATGAGGCCGCAGCCGATGCGGCCGCCCGCGGCCGGGTCTGCCGCGGCGTGCACGACGATCGCGTACTTCGTCACGTCGGTGTCCGCGCCGTCGCCGACGGTCCAGACGTCGGTCCCGCGCTTGACCGTCTGCGTGCCCTGGCCCCTCGCATCGCACGCGAAGCTGCCGAGTCCTTCGCCGTTGGGCACCCAGTGGGCGCCCGCATCATTACCGTTGCTGCCACAGCTCTTGTTCTCGTGGATGTGAGCGGAGTGCTCGCCGGCAGGGCAGCCTGACAGCGTGATGGTGAGCGTCACCTCCTCTCCGACCTGCGTGAAGGCCGCGGCCCCGGTCAGGCCGCTCGAGTTCAACCCCTGGATCTCCGCCTCGGCCCGCAGGGACGCGCCGCCGCCGTTCCCGCCCTCGCCGCCGCCGTTCCCGCCCTCGCCGCCGCCGTTCCCGCCCTCGCCGTTCCCGCCCTCGCCGTTCCCGCCGTCGCCGCCGCCGCCGTCGCCGCCGCCGCCGTTCCCGCCATCACCGCCGCCCGAGCCGGTCGTGGACGACGTGCTCGCGCCGCTCGACGTGCTGGTGGAACCAGCGGGCGAGTCGCCGTCATCCCCGCACGCGGCCAAGAGAGCGCTGGCGCCAAGGGCGACCAATGAGAGCTTCAACCACCGTGACATAAGTCTCCTTTTCTCGGCGCGACCCGAGCGGGCAGGCAGTTGCCCCCCGGACGCCACCAAGCCATCGAGGGCACGAGGATGTCCTAACACGGCGAGCGTCCAAGCAGCTACGTCAAAAAATTTCGCATCGAGCACCTATTCGGTAACGGAATTGCGACGATTATCGAAAAATGTGATCCTGCTGCTCCGTCTCAGCGTTCCGGCGCGCGCGGCGGGGCTATCCAGCCCTCAGCGCCGGCGTGGAGGAGGCTGCCCTGGCAGCGAGACGATTGTATTCTCGACCGAGCCAGGCGAGAAAATCCTGGGTCCAGGGAGGGCCGTCTGGCCAGCCTGCACGGATGCGATCGGCGAGCTCGAGATCCCAGCCCCCATAGAGGTCCACGAGCGCGTCATGGGCCCTGCGGCCGGCCAGCGCTTCAGGGGCGCCGCGAGGCTCGCCCCCGTGCGCGAAGGCGTCGTCGCAGACATAGTAATTGCACGTCGCCGCGCGCCGCTGCGGCGGGATGGTGCAGCCCTCGGGACCGTGGAAAGCACACCTCTTCGGCAGCGCGTGGCCGTCGCTGCCCTGGGGCTCGACGCGCAGGATGAGCAGGCCGCGCCGACCGGGGCGCAGGTTGCCTGCCGTCATCTGAGCGAGGAGCCAGCCTGCGCCGCCGAGCGACACGATCCTCCCGATGTCCGACCACTCGACCCCCGGCGGGCTGGCGCAGCAGCCGGTCGCCCCCTGCGGGCATGCGCCGCACAAGGTCGAGTGCAATCGCGTATGCGCGCCTGCGAGCTCCAGCCGGATCATCGCCCCACCAGCCCTCGAGGATAACGGCGCATCCCGCTTCGTCCAGCGCGCCGGCGCGCTCAGCGGGGGACCAGGATCACCACACCCCGCGGAGCGTCATGCCGGTGGTGGACGCGGTGATCTCGGCGCGCGGGTGTGTGAAGAGCGCAAACCCGAGCGTGCCGGCGGCCTCGACCCGGACGGCGGCGCCGTTCAGCGTCGCCACCACGGCGTGGCGCCCCGCGTCGACGGGAATGGGCTTGTCGCGCTCGACCGCGACCTGCTCGCCGTCGATGGCGCAGGTAGCCCCGGCAGGGATGACGATGCGGAGCTCGCCGACGAGCTGGCGCGCGCGCGCCAGGTCGAAGATCCGCGACTCGTACAGGTCGCGCTCCTCCGGCGTGCTCGGCGGCCGCATGATCTCTTTGCAGAGCGACAACCAGCGCACGGCAGCAGGCGCGTCGCCGATCCGATAGGCGAGCGCCCCGATATTGCAGGCGGCGACCGCAGCGGGATGTCCAGCCAGTCGGGCCGGTTGTTGAGCTCGTAGCTGACCTCGTAGATACACTTTTCGAGCATGTAGAAGTCGAGCAGGAGCACCGTGTCGGCGTCGTTTGCGGGCACGAACGGCGCCGTCTCGTCGGTCCGCGCCTCTGCGGTGGCCTGTGCGCGCGCGATCGTCTCCAGGTAGCCCGCGAGGTAGCTCGCGGAGACCCAGGCCACCCAGGCGTCGGTCCACGGCTTGAGCACCGCGACGTCCTCCGGCCGGACGCGGTTGTCCCGGAGCGCCGAGGCGCCGACGTAGTCGAACGAGCGCAGCATCCCCGACACGTCCCGGAGCGGGGAGGCTAGAACGAGCCGGCCGGATCACGAAAGGCAGAACGGCGCGGGCCACCAACGCGGGCTGGCGCTCGGGGATGTGCGTGGCACGAAAAGGCCCAAGAACGAGGGCGCCGCTCGCGTGGGGTCGAGCTGCGGGCAGAGGTTGGCCAACGGCCACGCGCGAGCGGCACGCGGACGGACGAGGCCGAGAGGCTCACGCCGCGTCGAACGACGGGTCTCTGGCCCTGGCGATGGGCGGCGGCTCGGTGGGGATGCCGAGATGGGTCACGATCGCCACGATGGCTTCGCGCTGCGCACGTTGACCGATGTCGGCGACGAGCCGCCGGCGCCCACCGCACGGACACGCGAGCACATCCTCCAGATAGACGCGGCGGATGAGGGAAGCCCAGTCGATGCGTGCGTAGACCGGCAGGACGATGCCGTCGCCGGCTCTCGCTCTTGTGCCGGCTCGCAACCGGCGTCCCGCCGCCGCGCTTTCACACGGTCAAGTACGCGGGGGTGCTCGCGTCCGAAAGCCGCCCACGTTGGCGCGGAGGCGCATCGGACCGCGCCCTGCGAAGCCAGAAGAGCCCGCGAAGGCGGGCGATGAGCCCGCTCCGAAACGCAGGCGCGGCGTCTGTTGCGCCCCTCTTCGCGCTCTGCGCCGCGCGGGGCCGCTCTTTCGACCCATGAACGAGGCGTCGCGACGCGCGCGGTCCCGCCACATCGGTTCGCCGCGCCACACTTCCTCGCGCAGCGATCCGGCTTCTTTTACCTACGCGCCGCGACGGTTCAGGCCGAGGTTTTCGCGGGCCAATTGGGTCTCGCCGGTGAAGTGATTGACCTTGGTGAACTCCCGGTAGAACAGCCCGGAGACCACTCCGACGATCATGTAGACGTGTGCTGCGTTGTACGACTTCCGCATTTCGGCGCTCGCTCCCTGTGATCAACGATCGCCCCGATGGGACTCCTTCAAGCACCTGGTAGGGTCACGCACGGCGGCGGAGCTGCAGCACGCCGAGCGCGATGCAGAACACGGCGGTGCCCCAGTGGATCGCGAGGTAGCCCGGGTGAGCGCCGCGCCACGCGAGCACGATGGCTCCGTCGACGACGGGGATCACGGAGCCGAGGAGCAGCGTGAGCGCCGCGGCGCGCCGCTCGCCAAGGAGCGCGAAGGCGATGAGCAAGGCGCCGACGGAGAGGTCGCGCACTCCCTTGGCGACAGCGTACGCGGCGAGGCCAGCGAGCGGCACGCCGAAGGCCGCAGCCGCGGCGCCGGGGACAACCAGGAAACGCGCGCCGATGAAGCACAGCGTGAGGCCGGTGAGCAGCGTGGCGATGCCCGCGCCGCCGAGGCGGCGCGACGGAAGGGACGAGGCGGAGGAAGCGATAGCGGCGTTGTTCATGGGCTGGATGTAGCCCTCGGCGGACGCGCCCGCTGTGGCCGGCGCGCGCAACGAATGTCCCCAGACGCTCACGTTGCGCGCGCTCTGGATCATCGCTAGGCTCGCGCCATGTACCAGGATGATCCGCTATCTAGCCGATTTTTCCTGGCAAAACTCTCGTCCGAGCTCGTCTGCCGGACCGCTGCGCGAGGGGCTTGGGCGCTCGAGCTTCCGGCGCGTCCGATCCTGGTGCTCCACCACGTGACCGAGGGGAGCTGCGTGCTGCGCGCCGGGCGAGAGGCTGTCTCGCTCTACCAGGGCGACGTGGCGCTGGTGCGACCGAACGTGGGGCACCGCGTCGACCACGGCGACGCGAGGGCGAAGCCCGTGCTCCTCGACCGGTGGCTCGAGGTCTCGCGAGAGGAGGACGGCGAGCGCGTGCTCGGCCGCGGCGCCACCACGGCGCGCGCGCTGTGCGGGGTGTTCCGGTTCGAGCACGACGCGCTTGCCCCCTTGCTGCAGGTCCTGCCGACGGTGATCCACGCCGGCGCGCGGGCCGTCGAGGCGCGGCCCTCGTTTGCCGACGCGCTGGCGCGCCTGCGGAGCGAGCTGCACGAGACGCGCCCGGGGGCGGGGCTGGCTCGCCGTCGCTGGCTCGAGCTCATCCTCATCGAGCTCGTGCGGCTGCTCGCCGACCGTGAGCCCGCGAAGCTCGCCGCGCTCGGCGCCACGCAGGACGTCGTCGTCGCCCGCGCGATCGCCGAGCTCGTGCACGACCCGGCGCGCGCGTGGGACGTCGACACCCTGGCGCGAACGGTGGGCGTCTCGCGCGCCACGCTCGCCCGGCGGTTCCTCGAGGCCACGGGCGCGCCGCCCATGGCGTACCGGGCGACGCTGCGCACCGAGCACGCGCGCCGCCTGCTCCGCGAGACGACGCTGTCGAACCAGCAGATCGCCCACGCGGTCGGGTTCGCCACGGTGCAGGCGTTTCAGCGCGCGTTTCGGCGCGAGACCGGGGCGACGCCGTCGGCTGTCCGCGCGCAGCTGCGCGCCGCGCACGGCTGAACCACCGCGCAGGAACGTCGATCAGCTCGTGACGTAGATCGAAATGAGCGGACGTCTCGTTCGCTTGGGAATCGCCAGACCCTCAACGAGAGGATTCTTCTCCGTCACGGAGCCAGCGACGTCAGGGGCATCGAGCAGCGGTGTATTCGCCGTTGGCGTCGATGTCGTGGGTATCGGTGCCGCTCAGCCGGACCACGACCTCCGCGGCGTCGATGCTCACGATCTCCATCGTGCCGGACCTGAAGGAGCCGTCGCCCGACCAGCAGCCGTCGCCCCTGTCAGAGCGGGTCACCGTGTAGTACGAGTACAACACCTCCGGCGCGCTCAGATCGATGATGCCGGGCACCTGCAGCGCAGGGGGAATGCTGATGCCCAGCTGCCAGTTGTCGCAGCCGGTGGTCCCGGATGGATCCGAGCAGAGGCTCACCGGGGAGCCGAAGATGATGAAGAGATCGTCCGGAGAAGTGCCCGGCCCGGCGGACGAACTGCTCCCGTACTCTCCGGGGAACTCATTCCTGAAGAGCGCGATCGCGCCGGCCGTCGCCGGCCCGGAGCCGTTCCCGGTCGAGGCGGAACCGCCGGCGCCTACCGACGAGGCGCCCCCGGTGCTGGAGTCGCCGCCACTCCCGACCGACGAGCCGCCCCCGGTGCTGGAGTCGCCGCCACTCCCGACCGACGAGCCGCCCCCGGTGCTGGAGTTGCCGCCGACGCCGCCGCTGCCGGTCCCATTGGCGTCCTCCTCGGGCCCGGCCTCTTGACCGCCGTCGTCGCTGTCATCGCCGACCTCCACCAGGGCGGTGCATCCGGCGCCGAAGGTCTGGAGCATCATCAGCCCAAAGAACAATGAAATGGATGTGTTCACGAGGCGTCGCATTCGTATCTCCCCGGGCCTGTCAGCGCAGCCCGTTGTCATTCCATGAATGGCGTCGTTCGTCTGTTTTTATGATCTCCTGATCGATCTTCGTTCGGGTACGACGGTGGGCCTGAACAAGGCGGTGGCGCTGGATCCCCTCGAGGCCGCGCCGGCGAGAACGGTGAGCCGCAGCGCAGGAGCGGCGAGCGGCGCTCAGGGGCAGCGGAGCGCGTCGTGGACGCCGCTGACGTCGATGTCGAAGGTGTCTGTCCCCTCGAGCTTCACCACGAGCTCCGCGGCATCGATGCCCACGAGCTCGACCGTGCCGTGGATGAAGCCGCCTTTGCCGCGAGCAGAGCAGTCGTTACAACCGGCGTCCGGTGTGGCAACGCCGCGAGCCGGGGACCTCGAGAGATCCACCGATCAGCGCCCTGGCCTCGCCGGGGCGACGGCAGCCCGCGGCCTGCTTTCACCGCTGCGCGCCTCTCAGCTCCGGAACGAGGATCTCGAGCCTGCGGCGGTAGGCGGAGCTCGGGTGCGCCGCGACGAAGCGGTTCGCGCGCGCGAGCGCCTCGCCGCCCCGGCCGAGCGCCTTCAGGGCGCCGACCGCGATCACCTCGCGCTCCTGGGCGAGCGCGCCGCCCGGGAAGCGCGCGAGGTGGGCGTCGGCGAGCGCGAGCGCCTCCGCAGGCCGCGCCGCGAGCGCCTCCTGCGCGCGCTGCAGCAGGCCGAGCTCCGTCTCCGCGTCGGGCAGCGCCGCCTGCGCCGAGCCGCCCGCCGCCGGCGCGCCGCTCGTCACAGCGAACGCGCGCGCGGGCAGCGGCGCGCCGCTCGTCACGGCGAACGCGCGCGCGCGCGGCGGCTCCGGAGCACGCGCGCGCGGCGGTTCCGCAGCGGGGGGCGCCTCCGCGGGCACCTCCGGCGCCCCCGCGGCGGACGCCGCCGCGGCCCCCGCCGTGGCTGCGGCCGCGACCACCGCCGCGCCGGGCGGCGCCAGCGGCGCGGCGGGCGGCGGCTGCGAGCGCGACGGCATGAGCCACACCGCCCCGACGAGGACGACGCCGAGCGCCGCGCCGACCGCCAGGCCGGAGAGCACCGACGGCGGTGCGACAGCCCCGGTCGCGGCGATCCCCGCCGGAGCGTGCGTTGCCGGGGCGCTCACGCCGGCGCCGGTCGCCGGGGCGCCCGCGCCGCCGCCGGTCGCCGGTCCACCGCCGCCCGCGGGGCCGCCGGGGTCCTTGCCGCCTCCCGGTCCGCCCGGAGGGTGGAGCGGCAGCCGCGCCGCGAGACGCGCGAGCTGCGCCTTGTCCGGCGCGTCGCGCCGGGCCGCTTCGAGGGCCAGGCGGAGCACGTCCGAGCCGCCCTCCGAGCCGATCTGCTTGCGAGGATCGCCGCTCATACGTTGCTCCCCTCGGTGACCCGCGCGGCCCCGACCCGCGACGCGCCGAGCTCGTACCGGCGCATCGCCGCCTCGATCTGCGCCCGCGCCGCGCGCAGCCGCGAGTACGCCGTCTGCAGCGGGCATCCCGCCGCCTTCGCGATCTCCGCCATGGGCACCTGCTCGATCTCGTGCAGGACGAACACCGCGCGCTTGTCGTCGTCGAGCCGATCGAGCGCCGCGTCGAGCCGGTCGAGCGCGCGGCGGCGATCGAGCGCCTCGTCCTGCGGCGCCGCCATGACCGGCTCGGGAACGGCCTCGGCCACCTCCTCGCGCCGCCGGTGCGGCCGCCGCCGGTACTCCGACGCGAGCCGCAGGCAGATGCTGTAGAGCCACGTGCGCAGCGCCGAGCTGCCGTCGAAGGTGTCGAGCTTCCGATGCACCGTGAGGAAGACTTCCTGACAGACGTCCTCGACGTCGGCCTCGCCGACGCCGAGCCTCCGCAGCACGCGCCACACGTACGCCGCGTTCTCTTCGAAAATCTCCTCGAGGGTCATCGCGAGAGGCCGGGGCGCAAGGAAGCCGGGCCCTGACCTTGATGGTCGCGAGCGCGCGGTTTTATGGAAGAAAAGCGACGCCGGGCTCCGAATCGGGAAAATCAGCGGAAGTCACGGAAACATCACGGGAAATCGACGCCGAGAAGGACGTCCGCCGCCCCGGCGAGCGGCGCCATCCGGAAGACCTCGCGGTCCCGGCCCTGCGCGTCGATGTAGTAGAAGGTGTCACGCACGATCGGCACGATCAGCCCGAGCCCGCCCCCCACGGTGAGCGGGCCGGCGAGCTGCCGGGTGAGACGGACGTCGAGCGCGGCGCCCGCGGTCAGGCGCTCGTCGGCGCGGTCGACGCCGAACCCGAGGCCGCCGACCTGGAGCGCGCCGAGGCGGACGCCCGCGCACGCGGAGAGCCGCGTCTCGCCCCCGAGCGAGACGGGGCACGCGGACACGAACCCCTCGCCCCAGGAGAAGCGCGTCGAGGAGGCGCCGGTGGTCGCCTCGTCCGGCAGCCAGATCGCCCCCCCGACCTCGAACGACCAGGACCGCGGGGGCGTGAGGCGCGCGCGGAGCGCGGCGGCGATGCCGGGCGAGGGCAGGAGGTCGAGCCCGAAGAGCGGGCCGGCGCCGACCTCGACGCGCCACGGCGCCGGCGGCGGAGGTGCCGGCGGCGGGACGGGGATCAGGACGCGCTGCACGATGACCTGCGGCGCCGGCGGCGAGGGCGCGGGCGGCGGCGCTGGAGGCGGCGCCGGCGCGGCCAGCGGAAGCGGCGCGCCGGGGGACAGCTTCGCGCTGGGGTCGATCATGAGCGCGATGGCCAGGGCGAGCTCGTCGTCGATCGCGCTGCAGCGCGGCGACGCCGTCGCGATCTCGCGCGTCCCGAGCACCGCGCCGCCCGCGTCGGCGACCGCGATCACCGCGCGCCACCCGCCCGTGCCCCCCGGCTCGATGCGCCCTTCGATGGTGAGCTCGGCGCGGGCGGCCGAGACGAGCGCCGCGCGCCCGAGGCGCGCCTCCACCGCCTGCGCGAGCGCGCGCGCCCCGACGCACGCCTCGGCGCCGGCGAGCCGCACCCAGCTCAGCGACGCGGTCTGCTCGCCGGACGACGCGCGCGCGGGGCGCGCCGCAGCGACGAGCGCCGACGCGGCGAGCGCCGCAGCGACGAACCCGAGGCGTGCTGCGCGGCGCGCGGTCACGGGCCCGGCGAGGCCGCGATCCCGACGTAGGTGGGCTCGGGGACCTCGGTGACGCGGCCGGTGGGCCGGAGGGCGCCGGTCGCCTCGTTCACCTGGAACGCGACGATGTCGCTCGAGCCCTGGTTCGCGACGAGCAGCAGCTTGCCCGTCGCCGCGTCGAACGTGAGCTGGGCAATGGCGTCGGACCCGAGGTTGGTGACGAAGGCGAAGCGGTTCGCCGCGTCGGTCACGGCGTGGTGCGACCGCGTCCGGCGCCCGAACGCCGCCTCGCGAGGATAGCCCGCGCAAAGCCATTCCGACCTGTCAAGAATTTCCCGGCAACGACCGGCAGTCGACATGATGTACAAACGTACGATCCACTGATCCGCCTACAAAAATCAACAGATCCAACGAGCTCACTCGGCTGTGGAGTATTGCCTACACCACGCTGAGCTCGTCCAAACGCCGTCACGCACGACCCCGCAGCGCACCGTGTCCGGCATCGACGGCTCCTCGGGCGGATCTCGCCACCCGGGCCTGCTCGAGAGCGTTCCGCCTGCGGCTCGGCTACCTCATGTTGCACGGGGGCGTGCCGACGGAGCGGCGGCCTCTGCTGCTTAGATGGAGAGTCCACCGGGCCCTCCTCGCACGGAGGCTCCTCGGTCCTCGGATACGGAACGTCACGGCGCGGGCATGACCAGGGTCAGCCCATCGTGCGCGCCGAGCTGCGAGCTGATGATGGTCTGCATATAGTCATACATCGGGTCGTAGGTGTACAGGAACCCGTCCTGATCGATCTCCCAGAACTGGTCGGCGACCGGATCGTACGCGAGGCCGCCGGCGTTGGTGGGCTCTTGGTATGCCAGCAACGACCCGGCGCCGTTCGCGACGTCGATGGCGAAGAGGGGGCCATAACCGGCGACGAACCCGACCAGCTGGTCGCGGGTGGTGTCGTAGGCCATGCCGTCGTAGCTTCTGGGGGGCGTCCCGAGCAGGGTCGCGGCCCCGGTCGCCCTGTCCAGCTGGTAGAACCCGGGTTGGCTCCCGCGCGCGCTGCCGTACAGGTTGCCAGTCCTCGGATCGAGGCCGAGCCCGAACATTTTGTCGACGCCGTGGATGCCCACCAGATTGGCGGCCCCGGTGGCGATGTCCACCGTGTAGAGTCCTTTGTTGGCGCGCCCGTCGATCATCCACAGGGTGCCGGTCGCCTCCTCCCAGGCGAGCTCGCCGATGTCGAAGCTCACGCCGAGCGGACCGACGTCCTCGAATTTCCGCGTCCGCAGGTCGAACCGGCGAAGCATGTCGTCCTCCTCACGCACGGTGTAGAGGAACCGGCGCGTGCCCTCGACTTGGCAGGTCGCCGAGCAGCCGTCGCCGTTGACATGGCCGCCATCGTCGCACTCCTCGCCCGGACCGACCCTGCCGTTGCCGCAGGGGGACTCGGCGACGCACGCGCCGCTGATGCATATCGACTCCGCGGTGGTCGGGTCGCCGTCGTCGCACGCCGTGTCGTCGGGCGCGTTCGGGTTCGTGCAGAGCCCCGTCCTTGGGTCGCACGCGCCCGCGACGTGGCACGCGTCCGGCGGCGCGCAGGTCACGTCGGCGCAGAGGCTCGGCTCGCAGCTGTAGACGACCGTGACGCGCGCGAACGCCCCGCCGAGCTCCTCGCTCCGGCTCAGCCCGTCGCAGCTCGGCGCGGAAATATTCACGGAGTTCACCCCGCCGAGCACGTACGAGCTGGGATTCACGTCGGTGAACGAGGCGAGCTCGTGATCCGAGTCACAAGTGCACGATCCGATAGGGTCGAAGTTGCCAATCGCGGCGCCATTGAGCGACACGGCGCGGGCGCCGGCCTCGAAGGAGCAGTCGATGCCGCTCTCGAGCTCGACGTCGACCCGGCGAACGGAGGAGAACCCGCGCCCGAGATCGTGCCACTGGAACCCGTAGTCGCCGCACCCGTAGCGGTGGGTGTCCGTGTCATCGCAGCGCTCCTCCTGGTTGATGAGGCGGTCCGCATCGATGTCGTAGCTCGTCGCGCATTTCCCGTCGGGGAGCTGGATGGAGCCGTCGGGGCAGGTGCAGTCGCAGCGCTCGGCCGATACGTGGATGTAAAAGTACAGCCATGTCGACGCGCCGTGCACGTCGGTGGCCTTGACCTGAATGGTGTAGACGCCCGGCGTGTCCGTCGAGAACGTGCCGACGGGCCCAGGAAGGCCGAGGACCGGGGAGGACCCGCTCACCTTCGAGCCGATCTGCCAGGTGACCGAGATCGCGTCGCCATCGGGATCCTCTGCGTCCACGGTGATCGTGGCCGTCTCGCACAGGGTGATGAACTTGCTGGGCGCGATGTCGAGGCTGTTGATCTTTGGCGGGGAGTTTAGAGCGACCACCGCGTCGAGGAGGCCGTCGGTATCCCCGCGGCACTGGGACACGAGCATGACTTCCCTCGTCCACTGCCCAGGGACATCCACCACCGTCTCGGCGGGAGCGCACTCTTCCGACGGCGAAGCGTCGTGCATCGGCGTCGCGCAGACGCGGTAATTGCCGCGAGGCAGCACGAACGTGCCCTCCGCGGCCGCGTGCGTCCCGGAGCCCGTGACGAGGTGGTCGTCGTAGGGCACGTCGCCGGCGAGGGGCACGTCGATGTCGAGGGCGCTGGTCGCCTCCGCGATCGCCGTGTCCCTGCAGGTGCTGCTGGCGCCGACGACCTTGTAGTGAACCGCCGTCACGTCGTGCCGCTCGCCCCGGATCGCGAGGGCGGCACGGATGACCCCGGTCTCCGCAGCGTCACCTCCGTCGATCCCCTGTTGGCCGCACGCCGGCAACGCGAGCGCGAGCGCGATGGCCGTCGGTCCTTGCACGAAGTCTCTTCGTCCCCTTCTCATCTTATCCCCTTCCTGGGTTCTTCTCTTGGGTGGTGTGGTCTCGATGCCCGAGCGTCGGCGATCCGGAGATCGATGTCGCTCTGCAGAGGATTCCGCCGTTCGTGCACGTCATTCCGGCGATGTCAGCGCCTGGGTCGCCTCCATCGTCGTCGTTCCCTGCAGGGACGGGAGCCCCGCCGACACGTAAGTCCTTACGGGGACTGAGATGCTTGCAGGTCTGCTCGCATTCAACCTCGCGCACGTGCCGTGGCCTGCGGCCGTGGATGTGGGGCGGCGCGGTCACCTCCGCCGATGCGCTCGGAGACGCGGCGTAGCCTACCGCAGCAGCACCGCGGGGCTCAGGCCAGCCTGCCACGGCGACGTGTGCCTACGTCCTGCAAATGCGCCTGTTCGCGCGCTCTGCGCCGCGCCCCAAGGTCTCCGGCCCCCCCAGGACGCCGCCGTCCGATGCCCGCGACCCTGCCAGAGCCGTCCGCCACGCCACACCTCGTCGCGCCGCGATCGGGCTTGTTTTCCTTACGCGCTTGCCGGGCACCAGGTGCAGGTGGGTGTGTTTGACGCCGAGCAGGAACCCGGCGAACTCCACGTCGGGGAGGACCACACCGTCGATCACCTCGTCGCTGTGACCGCAGGAGGAGAGGAGCAACAGGGGGGCCGAAAGGAGAAGGATCGTCGGACGCGCCATGGGGCCAGGGTATGCGAGGGGACGCCCTGGATCCAGCGCCGGCCGGGCCATGGGGCCCCGTCACGGCGAGATCTGGTACACCCACGCCGTGCAGGGGGCATACGTCTCGAGCGCGCAGCTCTTCACCTCTTCACAGCTCGCCAGATCGAAGCACTTGGTCATCGTCTCGAGCGCCTCGTCCGTGAAGAGCGCCCCCGCCATGCAGAAGTCCTCGAAGACGGGGCAGCCCGTCCCGCAGCGCTCCTCGAACTCTTTGGCGGCTTCGGTGTGCTCCACTCTGGAATAGTCCAAGTAGTCGAAGTAGACGGTGGTGAGGCACTCGCCCAGCGAGCAGGAGTCCGCGCAATCGAACAGCGGCCCTCCGGGGTGATGAAGCAGCATCGAGTCGCACTGGGCGCTGGCCTTGCAGGCGGCCGTGTCGTTCGAGGCGCCGAAGTCCCACTTGCAAGCGGCCCGGGCATCGCAGAAGGCATCGTAGAGCCCGGGCTCGGCGCCTCCCCCTCCCGCTCCGGCACCCCCAACGCCGCCGCTGCCGCCCGAGCCGTCGACTGTCAGATTTCCCGAGCAGGCCGACGCCATGCCGAGAGCCCCGATGGCCAGCGAGATCAGCCATGTTCTGTCATGTCTCCAGGCTTTCCGCATGGGCGGCATGGTACGCGCGATCACGCGCTCGTGGCAATCGGGCAGCGCGTCGAGCCGGCCGATCTCCGGGCTCAGATGCTGTCGACATTCGAGAAGACGATGGGTAAGTCACCATCACGATCCCGCCCTCGGGCTGCGGGAACGAGATGCTCGAGCGGGGAGAGCTCGGGGGCCTCGTTGGAGCGCTCCTCGATCGGCCCGTCGCCCACGAGCTTCCGCCGCCGCAGCCACCGCATCATGCGCTTCTCGACGCGCGCGGCGACAGCGGCGATGTCGTCGCGCGAGGGCGCAGGGCCCTGGTGGAAAACGACCTCGGGACCGTCCTTTCGAGTGAATACGCCATCGAGCGCCACGACGTGGAAGTGCGCGGCTACTCGGCCTCGTGGTCTGTCGAATGGTCAACCTCAGCCTCGAGCATGGCCACTGCGACGCCTCGTGCTTCGGCTATGGCGATCTCGGCACGCAGCTCGGACCGTTCTTCGGCGATTATCCGATGGGTTTTCGCTTCGGCAAGCTCGGCCGGGATCTGCTCAACAAACGCCGACAGCTCCGCTTCCGCGCCTTGGTCTACGGCACCTGCCCCGCGCGGCGAACACCCTCTCCGGGGCCGGGCGGCCCGGCGCTCTTGAGCTGCTGCGCTGCGCGCCTCAGTGCACGCGATCGATGCCCTTGGCGATGAAGGAGCTGCTCGCCCCGGACGTGCCCCGGAACGCGGCGGGTCCCGGCTGCGCGCAGAGCAGCTGCTCCATGTCGGTCGCCCGGCGCTCGAGATCGTCGAGGTGCCGGACGGTGACGCCGTCGACCGGGTCCAGCACGTCGGTGCCTTCCAGGAAGGCCGAGATGTCGGCCTGGACGCCAGCGAAGCGCGGGCTGATGTGGAGGAAGACGGTCTGCGCCTCCACGCCGTGGCAACCGTTGCAAGCGTTCAACGAGAACTTGTGGCGAGCCTCGTTGTTGGTGATCCCGGGGGCGTTCCAGGGCGGGCGGGGGAAGTCGTTGATGGAGCTGCCGCCGAGGAAGCTGACACCCTGGAAGACCTCGGGCACGGTGTGCGTCTCGGTCAGGATGGACGCCTCGTTCTGGTTGATGAAGTCGGCGACGATCGATTGCCCCATGAAGCTCGTGTCGGGCGTCAGCTTCACCGTGTCGGGCTGCAGGAACCCCGTGGCCGGCGACAGGGTGAACTCGCGCAGCTCCCAGGGGCTGGCCAGGGCGATCTCGTTCGTCCGGAGCTGCGACAGCGCGCTGCCGTTCACGCGGCCGGGCTCCGCGTTGCTCCCAGCGAACCGCTCGGTGATCTCGGCCAGCTTCGCGTTGTAGTCCGCCGAGCCGAGGGAGAGCGCGTTCAGCTCGTGCCAGAGGTTCGCCCAGTCGAGCACCTCTGCCTCGGTGGTCGCCGGCAGGCGATACTCCAGGATGATCGTGAACTGCAGCGGGCTCCCGCTGCTGTCGGTCACCCCGAACACGAACCGGCCCTCACCCGCCTTGCCGTCGGCGAGCTTCCTGAGATCCAGCCGATTCACGATGGCGAGGAGCCGGATCGGGGCGCGCGACAGGTCGAGCGCCCCGTCGACCCTGGGCCAGGGATCGAGCACGAGCGACTGGATCCCCGTCCGCGCGGGGACGACGTGGGTGTTCATGGTCTGGTCCGAGAGCCAGCTCTGGAACATCTGCTCGACCATGACGGGCGCCTGGGCCGGGGTGGGCGCCATGGCCTCCATCAGGTGCTTGAACGTCCAGACGCCGTCGCCCGTGGTCCTGACCGGATCCTCGACCACCGCGAGATCCCTGATCAAGAGCTCCTTGTTCTCGTCCACCTCGGGGCAGGACGGCAGCGAGAAGAGCTCGCTCATGTCGGCGGTCGTAACCGGCTGGCTCGACACCCAGACGTCGTCGATGGCCCCGAGGAACTGACGGGAGCTGCCGTTCTGGGGGGGAGCCCCGCCGATCTCCAGCGAGAGGGGCGAGCCGTTGATGGGCGTCGGGCTCGAGAAGCCGAAGCTGGTCGTGCTCACGAGCTGGCCGTTGATGAAGAGCCGGATCGCCAGGCCGTCGTACGTGGCGCCGACATGCATCCACCCGGGCGACAGGCTGTGCCCGAAGGCCGCGCCGCGGATGTTCACAAGCGTGCTCGATCCGGGAATCTTGACGTTCAGGCTGAGCTCCAGCGTGCCGTGCCCGATCTGGAACGCGATGATGTCGCTGCTGCCGCTCCCCTGGCGGAAGATGGTGCGGACCGTGCTGAAGTCGATGCTGGTCGGGTTGATCCAGGCCGCGACCGCGAAGCGGGTACCGAACTCGTACGCCGCCGCGACGGGCGTCGTGATCCGCTCCCCCTCCGCGTCGAGCGCCACCGCCTTGAGCCCATCCGGGCGGTCCACGCACGCGCTCGAGGCGGATCGCGTGGCGTGGAAGGCCGAGAAGGTCGAATCCGCCAGCGCCGTGCTGCTCGGATCGCAGTCGTTCATCCGCCAGAAGCTGATGGCCGAAGCCAGCCCCTGGGTCGCGGTGTCGATGACCTCCGCGTCGGTGTCGCTGGCGCTGCACCCCGCGAGGAGCAGGCCGGCCACCATCCATCGGGAAATGTGCTGATCGAGAAAGCGCATAATGACCCCTGTTGTGTTCCGCCGAGAGCCCCGAGCTCGCGTCCTGCAGACCTCGATCTTGAAGACGCGAGACCAGCCGCTCGTCACTTGCCGACCCTGGCATGAACGCCCAGAAAGGCGTTGACGAGGCTCGACTGCCCGGCCCTTGCGCCGCGGGCAAATACCAGGCGCGGTCGCGCCGAATTCAAGCGCTTCCATCTGGCAGCTCGCGCTCGGAGCAGCCTCTAGCGACCCAACGTTTAGCGGACGTAGCAGCTCAGCTCAACATTCCAATTCACCTGGAGCACGATTTTGACAGCCTTAACAAACATTTACACACTCTGCCCCAGGACGTCATCACTCAATGCTCAAACAGCCAAGCTCCAATTCATAAGCATCATGATCCTCATGCAATCAATTCATCTCGGATCTCCGACGACGCGGCCGGCGTCCTCCGTGCGTGCCGTTCGATCGCGTCGTCGATGAAGGCGACTTGGATAAAAACAAAGCGATAGGCCCCCGGCGAGGGTGCTCGTCGCATGCGCGCTCGCCGGGAGCCGACGAGCTGCGATACTGCCGGCATGCTCTTCCCCCGGCGCCTCTTCCTGACCCTCTGCGCTGCCGCGCTCGCCCCGCGCCGGGCCCTCGCGGACGCCGCCGCGCCCGCGTCGTCCCCTTCCCCGCCCGCCGTCGACCTGCGCGACCTCAGGTCCCCGGCGACCGCGCCCTCGGCCGGCGGTTCACGCTGCTCGTGCCGAGGCGACCGATCTCCCCAAGTAACGCTACGCCGGCGCGCGGCGGGCCGTGACCAGCCAGGCGCGCGAGTCGAACAGTACGCCTTTGCTAGTTTCGTGTGCGGCGAGCGTCTCGCGTAACCTGACGAGCGCGCGCTGCGCAGTGGCTGCGTCCAGCCGCGCGAGCAGGTCCCTGTGCCGCCTCATGTCGAGCACGAGGTCGAGCGCGGCTCCTGCGTCAGGTCCGTAGTAGACGGGTTCGCGCACGTCGGCGACACCGACCTCGACGAAGCCGGACGCGTCGAGGATGGAACGGACCACATCCGGATCGGCCATCGAGAACGGATTTGGCCCAGACGCCGGCGCTACCGCGGCACCGTCGGTCAGCGCCTGACGGAACGCCGTCGCCCATTCGTTCTGCTCCTCACCCTGCCAGACCAACATGACGAGGCGCGCTCCTGGCCGCGCCGCGCGCGCGACGTGGGAGAACGCCGCGACTGGATCGGCGAAGAACATGGTGCCGAACCGGCTGATGATCAGGTCGAAATGCGCCGGCGAAAATGGATGAATCTGCGCGTCGCCCCGATCGAAGGCAACATTGGAAACACCTTCCTCGGCGCTGCGGCGGCGGGCGCGCTCCAGCATCTCCTCGGAGATGTCTACGCCCAGCGCGCTTCCCAACGTCGCGGCCCGAGCGGCGTCAAGCGTGGTCTGGCCGCTCCCACAGCCGATGTCGAGTATGCGGTCTGCCTGGTCGACGACCATCGCCGCGCGCAGTCGCTCGTCGTGAGCCCGCAGCTCCGCGTCATAGTGATCGGCCCACCGCAGCCGCGGACGAAGTTTCTTCGTATAGCCTTCCAGGATGTCGGCCAGCTCCTTCGGACGACTCAACGCCACGCAGTGGCCCGCCGCGATCTCGTCCGGGACAACGCCGAGGCGATCCGCAACCGTGCGCCGGAGGAAGCCGGGGGGGAAGAAGCGATCCTCGGTGCAGAGGACGAAATGGGTCGGCACGTCCGGCAGCGCTTCGAGCGGCCAGGGCGAAGCGGTGCATGCCGCCGACGGGTGCGCCCGCTCCTTGCTCAGCGCCTGCGCGGCCAGCTCGCGCGGCACGTCGTGGTAAAAGGAGACGTACGGATCCTGGTTGCCGGTCGCGCCGCCGTCGCGCGCGGCTTGCTCCTCCACTGCCTTTCGATAGCCGGTCCTGACCCACCAGTCCCCGGGCGCCTCGCCCGGGGACGGGACCATGCCGGCCACGAACACCAGGGCGTCGACCGGGAGCCGGACGGCGACGAGCGGTGCGGTGAATCCGCCGAACGAATGAGCAACGACGACCAGATCCCTGCGATCGGCCACCGCCGCGACCACCGCATCTGCGTAGTCGTCCAGCTCGAGCGAGTCGTCGTCCCCCGGGAGGTCGGGCGCGACGACATCGTGCCCGCGCGCGCGCAGCTCGGCCTCGACCCGGTGCCAGTACCAACCGACGTCGCCGCCGCCGTGGATCAACACGAACGTGCTCAAGCGTCGCTGCTCCGCTCGGACATGCATCCTGTCATGAACGCGATCCTCATGCCGGCATCATGCCGCCGAATCCATTCGAGGCCAAGCACGAATCGAAAACGGGCAGCGCCCCCGCGCGCGTGGGCGAACCCGTCACCCCGACCGGGTGGAATTGCAGGGTCGGTTGAGGAGCCAGCGCCGAATCTGAGGCTAGGACGAGCCGGCCGGATCACGAAAAGCAGAACCGCGCGGGCCACCAACGCGGGCTGGCGCTCGGGGATGCGCGTGGGACGAAAAGGCCGTGCTTCGTGCGGCCGGTGAAGCGGATGAGCCTGTAGAAGTTCACGCGCCGCCCCTTCTGGCATACATGGTGAGTCTTTGCCGAGGGCTTCCATGTCGATGAAGCCGCCATCCGTCAGGACGAGAGATTTCCAGGAACATGCGAGCCCGCGTGCTTTTCATGTCACATCCTGTCAACAACAGCAGAAGGCCGGGAATGCGTGAATAGCCTCGGGCGCTTGGTGGCTCCGCAGTACCTGCCCATGGGTGGGCAGGAGGAGGAGTACACATGCACTGGCTCGAGTACGTTCAGAACCTCCGTCGTTTCACTCCGTCCCGCTCCCTGGGCTTGCGTGCCCTGGTGGGCGCCGGCCTCCTCGCGGGGGCAGGCCTGCTCCTTCCCGAGGTAGCCTCGGCGCAGGAGGAGGACCCCGTTCCCTGCCCGTTCGACAGCGTCCTCTGCCTCTTCGAGGAGGAGGACTACGGCGGGGAAATCTTCAACGTCCGGGCGCTGGACCCGCAGGTGGGCACGTGCGTCAACCTTCCGGAGCACGGCTGGGAGGGAAGGGCACACTCTGCCTACAACACCAACGGCGTCGGCGCCGCGATGTTCCAGAACGAGGACTGCATCGGCTACCCGTACCCCATCTACGCGGAGAGCGGCCTGAGCCCGCTGCCGTTCATCCCCAAGAGCGTCTACGTCTTCTGACGCCATGATCGGGCGAAAGGCGATGGGCATCGCGGCCATCGCCTGACGCGCCCGGGGGGCGGAGGATAGCCCGCGCAAAGCCATCCGACCTGTCAAGAATTTCCCGCCAACGACGGGCAGTCGACATAATGTACAAAAGTACGATCCACTGATCCGCCTACAAAAACCAACAGATCAAACGAGTTCACTCGGCTGTGGTATATTGTCTACATCACGCTGGCTGTCGGCGCGGGCGTTCCGCACCTCGACCAGGTGCGACCCCGCGCGGTACTTCGGGCTCAGAGTCCGCCGCGGCGCAGCCGGGATGCTCGGAGCGAGCGCTCCGACCTGAGGGTGGATGAAGAATTCCACGGTCTCGCCCGTTGCTTTCGTCATCACCAGCGTGCCGACATCGAGGGCATAGAGGCCAGCCGGGCTGTCCGGGCTCGACTCGTAATGAGAGGGGAGCGGAAACGAAGGCGTGGGATCGAAGCGGAACGGCCCGACCGAGAAGATGCCGTCTCCGGCGACGCGATCGGCGCCCAGGCCGTCGTCGCGCAGGGTCAGGTCGCCGGGGCCCTCGAGCTGGATCGCGAGCCCGGTGAGCTCGACGCTCACCACGCCGTCCACGGGGTCGGCCTCCAGCACGAACTCCTCCGAGCCGTCGCTGCGCACCACGCTCGGGATCGTCTCCCACGCGTGCTCCAGCCCCGTGAGGTCGCCGGCGACCAGGGCCTCCTGGCCCGACAGGACGTCGCCGGACCCCGGCATCTCGAGGGGTGCGGGCTCGCCGGCGCAGCCGCCGAGCAGGCCGGCGGAGAGCGGCCCTCGCGGAGCCCTCGCCGGTCGCGTTGAATCAGCAAGATCTCGCCGTCCTGCGGCATCTCAGGCGGAACTTCGATGGATGACGTCGAACCAAGCCATCTTCATGATCTCCGGGTTGCGCCATGTCGCGCTGCGCTCCTGCGCAGCACGGTGGCATGTCGAGCCATCTAGGTCGCGGGGCGCTGCCCTTCCAATGCGAAGGCGGCATGAGCGGGATGCACCGCGGGAAAATGAGCCCCGTCACGCCCCCCGCCGGCATCCCGTGAAGTAGAGCGCCGATCCGGAGACCCCCGCGTCCCACGCGTACCCGTCGCTCCCGGGCACCGAGCGCGCGATCGAGAGGAGCTCGTCGGGCGTGTAGGCGCGCAGCGCGGAGACCGTGCCGTCCCACGCGAAGAGCGCCGGGATCAGCGGGGCGACGTACGTGAGCGCGAAACGCGACGCCCGCCGCGGGCGCACGAAGGGCATCGCGGCGAGCGAGCCCGCGAAGAGCACCGCCATGTTGAACCCCATCGCGAGCGGCGCGAACACGACCGGCATCCGCCGCAACATCGGCGACGCCGCAAGGTCGAAGAAGCCGAAGGGCTTGCCGTCGCGGACGATCGAGGCGACGAGCGCCGTCACGGCCTCGGGCGGGAAGTGGTGCAGCGCGCCCCACATCGTGCGAAGGCCGTCGAGCTCGGGCGGGACCGCGAGAGCGTCGACCGGCTCCGCGCGGTAGACGACCTTCGGGTCGGCGAGCGCGGCCACGCGCGCGCGGCCCGCCTCGTTCGGGTACCGATCGGTCAGGGTGAACCGGACGTCCACGCGCCGCTCGCTGCGGAGGGCGCGGATCGCCTGGAGCGCGCCGCCGCCGCCGCCCGAGCACACGTCGACGACCTCGGCGCGGGACGTCCGGTCGAGGAGCGCGGCGAGCTTCGGCACGACGCCACGGTAGAAGCCCATGCGATCGACGCCGAAGTCGAGCAGGTCGGTGCCGCCGTCGCGGATCGCGGCCGGCATCCAGGGGAGATCCTCGAGCTCCACGAGCTGTACACGTCGCACGGCCGCGATGATGGGGGCGCCGCCGCGGCGCTTCAAGGACCGCGCTCGGCCGCCCGCCCGGAGGCCACGTGTACCACGTGTACGTCGAGCGGGCGCGCCGCGTGCTCGGCCTCCCGGGCACCGGGCTGCCGTCGTACAGCCAGCCCGGCATCACGCTCCACCCGCCCGGCGCGACGACGGGCAGCGCGCAGGGCGCCGGAGCGCGCCTGTCCATGCCGCACGTCGCGGCGTCCGTGGAGACGGCCCCCACGGTGAGCTCGTGGAGCAACCCAGGGCAACCGCCGCGCGCAGGGCGCAAGGGCGCGCTCCTCGGTCTGGCGCTCGCGGCCGGCGCCGCCATGGCCGTGATCTGGGCGAAGGAAGCTGCCGCCGAAGGCGGCTTCGTTCAACGACCGGCAGTCGACATAATGCACAAAAGTACGATCCACTGATCCGCCTACAAAAATCAACAGTTCCAACGAGTTCACTCGGCTGTGGTATATTGTCTACACCACGCTGGCGGCTCCGCTGGTGAGCGCGAGGACCATACCTTCATGGCTCACCGCGACCGTGTGGCTCTTTCCAGGCGCCGGCACCGCCAGATCGATTAACCCATCGTTGTCCTAGTCGCCCGTTCGAAGGACCTTGCCGAATCGTCGCCGTCCCCATGAAGCTCGTCGCATATGGGATAGGCGAGGTCGCACCCCACGGCGCCGCGGGCTCTCGCCGCTCGCGCCGAGCGCGCTCGGCGAAAGCGGCAAAAGCCCTCGGAGCCGTTCGCGCATGCGACGGACGGCGCGGTCCGCTCCCCCGCGATGGGCGGGCCGAGGCGTCCGCCCCGACGTCCGCGACGCTCGCGTACGCCGCACGCAGGATCGCGAGCGTGTTGCCTTCGGCGAAGAGCTGAACGCCGTAGCGCGACGTCGCGCCCGCGTAATGCACCATCGACGGGGGCGGCCCACACGACGCGAGCGTGGCGCCGAGGGGCGAGCTCGCGAACGGAACGATCGATCGGCGCATTCGCGCACCATGCCACGCGCAGCCCGCGTACCGCGCACGGATTTCTCAGCGAAACGAAGCGACGTTGTCCGCGAGGAACTGATCGAAGCTGCGCGCCGGGCGTCCGATGAGATCGCGCACCGCCCCTGTCGTCTGCGCGCCACCGCCGGTCGAGAACGCGACCATCAGCTTCACCATCAGCTCGGCAAACGGCGCCGGCATTCCACTCGCCTTCATGCCTGCCACCATCTGCTCGGGCGGGAGATCGACGTAAGTCACCGGCTTCTCGAGCACGCGCGAGAGCTTCGCGGCGATCTCGCCGAAGGTCACGCCCTCGGGGCCGGACAGCGTGTAGATCTTGCCCGCGTGCCCCGCGCCGACCAGCAGCTCGATGCCGCACTCCGCGATGTCCTCGCAGTCGACGAACGAGATGCGCCCGTCCTTGTAGGCCCCGAAGATCTTGCCTTCGCTCCGGATCGTCCCCGCGTTACGAAGCAGGTTCTGCATGAACGTGCCGGGCCGCAGCACCGACCACTCGACGCCGGACGACGCGAGCACCTGCTCCGCGACGCCGTGCGCGCGCGCTATCCCGACGTCGGAGCTCGCGTCCGCGCCGCGCGACGAGATCTTCACGATGCGCTTCACGCCCGCGGCGCACGCGGCTTCGATCGCAGCCGTCTGCTGGCGGACCAACTTCTCGCCTGCCGGCCCGTTGAGAAAGAGCGCGTCGATGCCCGCCATCGCGAGCGAGAGCGTTTCCGGCCGATCGAAGTCGCCGACCACGACGTCGCACGCGAGGGACGCCCCCTTCTCGGCGCTGCGCACCATCGCTCGGAATGGAGCCCCTCGCGCCTTCAGCTGGCGTACCATCGCCCGTCCGATCGTTCCCGTTGCACCCGAGACGAGGATCATCTTGCTAGAGCCTTTCTGGCCGCGCGGTTCCCTTGAAGCGCGGTGGTCGAATTGTTATAGTGACAGTAAGTTTGCTGTCAAGGTACGATTGACTCGTGGAGGTGAACGTGTCGGATGAGCTCGGGCTGCGAGATCGGAAGAAGGCCGCGACGCGTCGCGCCATCGCGGAGGTTGCGCTGCGGCTCTTCGCAGAGCGCGGCTTCGATGCGGTGACGGTCGCGGACGTCGCCGTGGAAGCGAACGTCTCGACGAAGACCGTCTTCAACTACTTCCCGACCAAAGAAGACCTGGTCCTCGGCGACGGCGAAGGGCTCGACGCCGACTTGCTTCGCGAGATCGAGACGCGCGCGCCCGGCGAGTCGGTGCTCGATGCCGTCCGGAAGCACACGCTCGCCACGGCGAGCCGCATGAGAGCCGTGCCCGCCGAGCGACGTCAGGCGTTCCGTACCATCATCGGCAGTGCGCCGAGCGTGCAGGCCCGTTGGCGCGACGGCTTGCGGCGCCACGAGGAGAAGCTCGCCGCGTTGCTCGCGGTCGAGACGGGCGCAGCAAGGGACGATGCGACGCCGTTCGTCGTCGCGGGGGTGCTCGGGCTGCTCGGCCGTCTCGCGTTCTACGACGTCATCGGCTGGCCCGACGGCAAGCGTCGAAGCGCCGCGAAGACGGACGAGGCGATCCACGACGCCTTCGATCGGATCGCGGAGGGACTACGCGACTACGGCGCGCGGCCACGAAAGCGCTGAGCTCGTCTCGTCAGTCACCCGTGAGGATAGCCCGCGCAAAGCCATCCGACCTGTCAAGAATTTCCCGCCAACCACCGGCAGTCGACATAATGTACAAAAGTACGATCCACTGATCCGCCTATAAAAATCAACAGATCCAACGAGTTCACTCGGCTGTGGTGTATTGTCTACACCACGCTGGCGCACGGTCTCCCGGAACTCATGGGCGTTGCCGTAGAAGGCGTCGGCGAGCGCGATGTCGCCGGGGATCCCGTCGCGCACGGCGCGCTCGATCATGCCGAGCGCCAAGTCGACCTTGCTCTCGTGTACTCCACGGCACACCAGGCTGCATCGCGCCCGCGGGGCGGCAAGCTCCGGTCCGCAGAAAGGCTCCAGACTTCCGGGACATTCCTGGGGGCAACATCGGCTCATCCCGCTCGGTCGCGACACAGTGGTGTTAGAGTGGTCGCCATGGCAACCGACCTCCTGACCTACACGCTCGAAGGCACTACCGCGGTCGTCCGCATGGACGACGGCAAGGCGAACGCCCTGTCCGAGCCGATGATCGATGCTCTGCTCGGGGCCCTCTCGAGGGCCGAAGAGGAGGCGAGCGCGATGGTCGTCGCCGGCCGGCCGGATCGGTTCTGCGCCGGCTTCGATCTGCGCGTGATGACGAGCCGTCCGGAGGCCGCGGCGGCGCTGCTCGGGCGCGGCGCCGATCTCCTCATGAAGCTGTACGGGGCGACCCTCCCGCTCGTCATCGCGTGCACCGGCCATGCTCTCGCAGGCGGCGCGCTCCTCCTCCTCACTGGCGACGTTCGGATCGGGGCCGAAGGTGCGTTTCGCATCGGCCTGAACGAGGTCGCGATCGGGATCCCGGTGCCCGTCCTGGCGATGGCTCTCGCGCGTGATCGCCTCGCGCGCACGGAGCTCGCGCGAGCGACGCTGATGGCGCAGATCTACGCTCCAGACGAGGCCGTACGCGTGGGGTATCTCGATGCGTTGGTGCCCCCCGAGGCGGTGCTCGCGCGGGCCAAGGAGGAAGCGGAGAAGCTCTCGAGCCTCGCACGTCCGGCGTTCGAGGCGACGAAGGCGCGCCTCCGCGGCAAGACGATCGCGCACGTCCACGCGACGCTCCAGGACGATTTGAAACACCTCATTCAAAGGTGAGATGCCCTGCCTGGCGACGCCGACGGTCCATCACGTCAGGCGATCAGGCCCGCCGCCGCCTGACGGTGCCCGTGGAGAAAGTGCGTCGCGCCCTTGAGCTCCACGTAGCCCCTGCCCTCTGCCGCGCTCGCCTCGAAGCTCTCCCGCGCCTGCCGCAGCCCGTGTCCGCCGTCGCGTGCAATCCCGACACACTTGTTACTCCCGCGGCTCGATGCCCGGTCCTACATCTCTCACGACCAAAAACCAGCACGTCGTATCGAGAACGGTACGAGCGACGATGGACACCCAAGGGAGAGAAGAGCGATGACGACGCACATCACCGGGACACGTGAAGAGTGGCTGGCCGCGCGGCTCGAGCTGCTCAAGGCGGAGAAGGAGCTCACGCGGCGCAGCGACGAGCTTTCGCGGCGGCGTCAGGAGCTGCCGTGGGTCCGGGTCGACAAGGAGTACCGATTCGAGACCGAGGAAGGCAGCGCCTCGCTGGCAGAGCTCTTCCGAGGGCGCTCGCAGCTCATCGTCTACCATTTCATGTTCGGGCCCGACTACAAGGCGGGCTGTGTGTCCTGCTCGGCGATCGCGGACGGGTTCAACGGCATCGCCGTCCACCTGGCGAACCACGACGTCACGCTTTCGGCGGTGTCGCGGGCGCCGCTCGCGAAGCTCTTGGCGTACAAGCGGCGGATGGGGTGGACGTTCCCCTGGGCGTCATCGGGCGACGGCCGCTTCAACTTCGACTTCAACGTCGCGTTCACCGAGGAGCAACAGCGCGAGGGGACCGTCGAATACAACTTCGAGCGCGCCGGCCACGCGATGGACGCGACACCGGTCCCGCTGCCCGTCGCCCAGTCCGCGGCCATGACCGGGACCGACGCGCCCACCTACTCGCTCGACAGGCCGGGCCTGAGCGCGTTCGTGCTCAAGGACGGCGTCCTCTACCACACCTATTCCGCCTATGCGCGCGGATTGGACGGTCTCTGGGGAATGTACCAGTGGCTCGACCGCGCACCCAAAGGGCGCAACGAGACGGGCATCTGGTTCCGCCGCCACGACGAGTACGACCAGCGTTGAGCCAAGGCGCGAGTGAACATCGTACCCCTGGTTTATCCCCGGACAGCCGCGCCGATGACCCCGGCGCGCGCCAGGCGCGGGAGCGGGAGCTCGACCCGGCGCAGGCCTGATGTATCGAACCCCGCGCGCTCGAGATCGAGCGAGATCTCGCGGGTGGGATCGCAGCCGCCGAGGAGCGGATACCTGGACCGCGATCGACGACCCGATCCCGAGGGGCTTCCACACCGCGACGCCCCTGCAAGACGGCTCGGTCCTCATCACAGGCGGATACGACGCGACGTACTTCGCCAATCCGCCAGCCATTGCGAGCGTCGAACGCTACGGGGGTTGCAAGAAGAGGCGTTGACGCGCCCACGCCTCCGCGCGCCGCGGAGGTGATCGACCCCGGCTCGGCCGGCGCGCGCATCCTGCTCGTCCTCACGACGGGCATTGCCCTCCTTGCGCTTACGCGCTCACTTCGCGGCGGCCGCGCCCGGCGGATCGAGGAGCCCCGACGCGATGAGCGGGGCCCCTTTGGTCGCGTCGAGGCCGATGGCCTTGATGCCGTAGACGATGTAGGGCCCGAGGTACCCCGTACAGTACTGCCGCTGGACATGTGAACACGCCCTCGGCAGCCTGAGTTCGAGCAATGCCATCGGCCCAGGTCGGATCGGTGGTGCCGTGGATCACCACCGTACCCGGCGCCGGAGGCAGCATCGCGAGCAGGGTCTCCCCTGCCGTGGATGGGGCCCCCGCAGCGTCGCGCGTCAGCACGGGATTTCGCGGTCGCCGGGGTCGACCACCGCTCCCCCGACGCCCTCGACGATGCCGGCCCGCAGGGCGCCGCGCGGGCGCCCTACCGGCGCTTCAGGGGCAAGGGCCTTCGTACGGGTAGCCATGCGCCCACCCGCACCAGGCCGCCTTCGACGACGACGTCGCATAAGGATAGTAGGCGGTGCAGTAGGTCGGGTCGCTGTGGTAGACGTACTGCGCGGGCGTGCCGCTCGTGGTGATGTTGTAGCCGGGGTAGGCGTTATGCCCGCACAGCTCGGCCTCGCCCAGCGAGTTGGCGAGGTACACCGGGGTCGCGACCAGGCAGCCGACGACTTGTGCGCCGCCCACCGTATAGACTTCTTCGACGCCCACAGCAAAGTGCTGCGCCCCCGACCCGGCCGTCTGCCCCGAGCACGTCTTCGGAGCGCACGCGCCGCAGTCTTTCGAGCAGCTGTCGCACGTCTCGTTGTTGTCACAGACGCCGTTGCCGCAGCACGAGCCGCAGTCGGTCGAGCACGTGCTGCAACTCTCGCCGAGGCTAGGCTCGCAGGCGTGGTTGCCGCAGCACGAGCCGCAGTCGGTCGCGCAGTTGCCACACCACTCGTTGCCGTTGCAGATCCCGTCGCCGCACTTGCAGTCGGACGGACAGCTCGACGGCGTCTCGCCGTTGTTGCACGCGCCGTCGCCGCAGCCGGCCACCATGCACTCGCCGAACCACTTGCGGCACTTGCCGTACGTGTACCCGGTGCCGTTGTCGAAGCAGACCTCCGGGAGGCCGCTCATGAACATGTCGTCGTCCGTGACCTTGGTCTTCTGCGCGCCGCCGTCCTCGAACAGACGGCACTCGATCGGGCGCCCGTCGGGCAGCGTTGCGGCGCCGAACCACTCGCGGCAGGTGCCGGTCGGGGTGCCGTCGGGTATGCACGCCTTGAGGTTCGACGTCAGGTACACCGCACCCGACGGGCTCGTCATGTCGGCCCTGCCGTCGTTGAAGACCGAGAAGAGCACCGGCGTGTGGCTCGGGTCGGTGGTGCGGCAGTTGCCGAACCACTTGCGGCAGGTGCCGCCCGGGGTGCCGTCGGGCATGCACACCTTGCCGTCACGCTGGAAGTAGAGCGCCTGCGTCGGCCCGGCCAACTCGGTGGCGCCGTCGTTGAACACGAAGCACTCGACCCCCTGCCCAACCGGCAGCGTCGCGCACTGGCCCGGCACGCCCGACGCGCCGCACGCCTGGCCCGCCGGGCACGAGCCGCCGGTGCAGATGCCGCCGCAGCCGTCGGGCGCCCCGCACGTCTTGCCCGAGCACTGGGGCGTGCACCCACACTGGTAGGCCACGCCGCCGCCGCCGCAGGTCGTGCCCGCCGGGCAGGAGCCGGTGCTGCACTTCCAGCCGCAGCCGTCGGACGCCCCGCACACCTTGCCCGCACAGCTGGGCGTGCACTCGGGGGGGGGCGGCGGTTCGCAATCCTCGCATTTGGCTGCAGCGCTATACGGCTCGAGGAATTCGGGCGGATCGGCGTCGGGCGAAGCGCTGCACGCGACGACGATCGCGGCGCCGCCGAGGGCGAGGGCGAGATATTTGCCGAAGGTCTGCATAGGCAAACGCGTCCTTTCGTGCCGGCCCGGTCGGTGCCGGCGAGGCGGCTGCGCGCGCACCCCCAAGGGCCCGCCGCGCGGCCGCGCGCTGGCCGCATGTCAAGCGGCGTGCCAGCGGGATGAGCCAGGCTTTTCCGCCAAACGCGGGATCAGGTTGAGGTGGTCTTGCGCAAGTTGCGCCGGGTTCGCTCGAACCGGACCCGTCGTGCGCACGACGGCAGCGGGCGGCGAGCCATCGCAGCCTGACCGCAGCGAGGACAGACGGACAGGTCGATCCCCGTGAGCGCGGCGAGCAGCGTGCGCCAGTCGACCTTGACGACGTGGCGCGCAGAGGGCTCGTGGTCTTCCTCGTGCTACGGCACCGCGCTACTGAGTCACGCCGATCGAATCGAGGAAGGCGTTGTACTCGTCGATCTTGTCCCACGCGACCACGTCGAGGCCGACGTTGAGCCGGCTCTCGTCGACCATCCGAGGGGCGAGGATCGCCTTGGTCGCGTCGAGACCGACGATCTTGATGCCGTAGAGGATGTAGGGCACGAGGTACCCCGCGTAATACTGCCGCTGGGCGTGCGTCGCCTTGATGAGCCCCTGGCGCATGTACTCGACGGTCTTCGGCTCGAAGTCGAAGGCGACGACGGGGAGCTCCGTCGCGCCCGCGGCCTCCGTGGCCATCGCGCACCGGTACGAGACGTTGTGCAGGCCGAGCAACCCCACGACGGGCGGGTCCGCGGTCTCGATCTGGGCTTTCATCGCTTCGACGTCAGCGACGTCCCCCTCCGGGGACCAGGTGATCGGACGCACCACGACCGTGTAATCGGCGCCCTCGAGGACGCGCCGAGCCCCCAGCATTCGATTCATCCCGTCGACCCAGGACGGGTCGTCGGCGCCGTGGATCACCACCGTGCCCGGCGCCGGGGGCAGCAACGCGAGCAGGGTCTCTCCCGCCGTGACGCCGGCGGACTCGCTGATGGTTCCGACATAGATGGAACGCTTCGAGTCCTTCGCGTCGGTGTCGAGCGTCACCACAGGAACCCCGCCGGCGACGGCCTCATCGATGCCGGCCGCGATGGCGTCGCCGAAGGGCGAGACACCGATCCCTTCGGCGCCGTCCGCCACCGCCTGTCCAATCTGCTCCCCCTGGGCCTCCGCCCTCTGCTGGTGATCGCTCCCCTGTCCGCTGGGCCCGACCACGTTCCCCGTGGCCCCGAGCTCGCCCATGGCTCGGTTCGCCCCCGTGGTGATCGGCGTGAAGAACCCGCCGAGCGCCTTCAGCAGGATCGCCATCTGCATGGGCTCGATGGCGCCCTTGTTGATCTCGGCGACGAGCGCGTCGAGCGTCGCCTCGATCTCCTTCGCCGTGAACTCGCTCCTGGGCGTCGGCGCGCGCTTGATGGGCGAGGCTTGCTCGCCCTCGCCGGTGGTGTCGCCCGATCCGCATCCCGCCGTCATCAGCGCGAGCCCGAAGGCCGCCACCCAGCGTCGTCCAATCCTGTTCATGATACCCCCTTATGCTCCGTGGTTCGTCCTATCGTACGCAGCAACCTCGCGTGAATCTCTATCGCGCGGCGGCCTCATCGCCCGCCGAAGCAGCTGACGGCGACTGGGGCGAGATCGACAAAGTCGTCGCCGTCGACGGTCCACAGCTGCATGAAGTAATGCCTGTTCGCCCCGTACTCATCGAATTCGTACTCGGCGGCCGCGCCGACGTAGCGGAGCGGGATACCCGCGCGAAGCTTGGTCATCGCCGCCGGGAGGTCGCGCCACGAGGCCGCCTCGTGGGCCGGGTCGTTGAGCTCGCGGATGACCTCGTGCAGATCGTGTCCGGAGGTCGGGATCGCCCCGCTCTTCGCCTGGGCGTACGCGAGGCCCATCGCGATGAGGACGACCCCGTCGTAATAGAAGTGCGCCGCGGGCAGCGGCGCCTCGCCGTCCCAGAAGCTGGAGAAGTGCCCGATGAAGGCGGCGGCGTTCTCGGTCGTGCAGCCGACCACCTGCTGGCCCTCGGCCATCGTGCGGCACTCGCTCCGCACGCTGAGCGACGGCGAGACCCCGACGTATCCGTCGAGTGAGCCTGTCGGGATGTTGGCGAGGAGCACCTCGGTGCGCAGCGCAGGGCCGAGGAACCAGGTGCCCGGCCGCCCGGAGACGGCCCATTCGGTCACGATGATCGAGCCGGTGCTGGGATACGAGGCCAGGAGCGTCCGGCCGGCGTTCGCGCCGAAGGCGGACTCGATCTTGCTCGCATACGTTTGCTGGCCTGACGTGAACGTCACCGAGGGGAGGATCCTCCCCCCGAGCGCCGCGAAGTGGGTCGTGAACTCGCTGCTGACGGTGGTGTTGTAGTCGTCCCCCGCGGCCAGGCTGTTCACGGTCTCGATGCCCTCGTCGAAGGCGATGCGCGCCAGCGTGCAACCGACGTCGAACGAGGAGGGGGCGAGCCGCATCCAGCCTCCCATCGCGTCGCTGCGCGCGACGGTGGGCGCGGCATAGCCCGGCAGCATGTGGAACACGTCGAGCGCCTTCACCTCCCGCGCGATCTCGCGGGCGAGCCCGTTCTCTTCCGGCCCGATCAGGTAGCGGACCTGATCCGTGTAGAGCAGCTTGAGCAGCTCCTCGAGCCCGCGCTCCGAGCTGGAGTGGCTGTCTCGGCTCCGGAGGTGGAACGGTCTCCCGTCGAGCCCCCCCGCGGCGTTCAGATCCTGGACCGCGAGCAACATCGCTTGCTCGAGGTTGCGGCCGATGGCCGACTCGCTGCCGGAGAAGGGCAGGAGCGCCCCGAGGACGATCGCATTCTCGGGGTGATGGGGTTCTTCCCGCGCGCATGAGGCGGAGAAGAGGGACGCGAGCCCCAGGACCAGCCCGGTCTCCAGCCAGCGCATGCGCCGCCGGCGAGGCGCGGAGCACACGCCCGCTCGACGGCGGCGATGCGGCGCGGCAAGCATCCGAAAGTACATTCTTCCCCCGCGGGATACGCCATCATATCGAGCTTCGTTCTGTCAAGGGCACATGAGCGCAAGCGACGAGTCTTGGAGCGGAGACTCACACGTCGATGCAATACAGAACACACCGGCCAATGCCGGTTCTCATGCATCGCGATGTTTGTCCGTGGATCGCGGCTGTCAGGCCGAGAGGTGAGCGCATGCGCGAGGACGGAGGGACCCTGAGCGCGGCGAGGGAGAGGAGCGCTGTGTCGGGCAGGCGAGGTGAGCAGCAAATACGGATGCGATCCGCCGGACGGCCCTGCCCGCCCGGCTCACCGACCCGGCGCGCCGCAGATGCGGTGGACCAGCCACGGAGCTAGGTCCACACCTCGCCCAGCAGCGGCAGCACGCCCATCCTCACGTCGCGCGCCGCCCGGGCAGCCAGGCCCGGTCCAGTACCGGCATGCGCCTTGCTCTTACATACGGGGAAGTTGCTGAAGCAGCGGGATCTGCGGGCAGACCTCAAGCGGGGCACCCGGGCGGGTACCAAAAAATCCGCGGCAGTATTCCCGTCGTGGTTTGCGGAAGCCGTCGACACCCAAGGACCTGCCACGTGGCTCGTCCAGTGCCCCCTCCCCGCCGGCATGGGAAGAGAGTCGGCTGGGCATCACCGCCTACGCGCGGCCAGCTACGGCAGCCTACCCGGTCGACGTGGGCGAAGGAAGCTGCCGCCGAAGGCGGCTTCGTTCAACGACCGGCAGTCGACATAATGTACAAGAGTACGATCCACTGATCCGCCTACAAAAATCAGCGGATCCAGCGAGTTCACTCGGATGTGGTATATTGTCTACATTACGCTGAGCTCATCCGTTCTTCCCAGGCACGAAGCGGAGCGACGCGAGGCGCAGCAGCTCGCCAGAGCCGCCCTTTGCCCTCAGGTAGACCTCGTGGGAGCCGGCGGCGCTCACCTTGCATGTCACGGTCGTCCAGGTCTCCCAGCCGCCGGTGGCGGGGACATCGCAGGTCGCGACGCGGCGGCCGCCCGCCAGCGGGTCGAGCCATACCTCGACGGCGCCGCCCTTCGCGCTGGAGGCCTGCAGCTCGATCTCGGCCGACGCCACGCCGCCGCTGCCCAGATCGACGCTGCCGTACATGGCCCAGTCGCCGTCCTCCAGGCCGCCCAGCACCGGCCCTGCCGACTGGCTCGACACAACCTCGGTGCCGGACTCCTGGTCCGGCTCCGCGGCCACGATCGCGGTGAAGCCGTCGCGGTAGGTGAACAGGTCGAAGTCAGCGCTCGCGCTCCTGGCAAAGACGCCGGCCTGGCTGCCGACCCAGCCTGTGTTGACCGTGTCGTAGTCCTCGAGCGCGCTTATATCGATCGGCTCGCCCACCTGGGTCCAGGTCAGACGGTCCGTGCTGAACCAGCCGGTGGCCTCGTGGTCCTTGCCGTGCACCAGCTTCAGCCAGAGGGTGCGCTCGGCCGGCGCCGGGGCATCGAAGCCGATCTCTGTCGCGTCCACCGATTCATAGGCGCTCTCGTCGGCGTTCAGGACAGGGACGACCGACCGGAACGAGAAGCGGATCCGGTCGTCGCCGTCCGCCCGGACGCGCGCCACCGACACCTCCTGGCTGATGGCTTTGGCCCAGGTCCCAAACGCCGTGAGATCCTGCTCCGGGACGGCGTTGCCCAGGCGAACGCCAGCCGCGTCGCCCTCCGCCTCGGGGGCGAAGTCCATCCTCACGATCATCGCCTTCTGGTGCAACGCGTCCTTCTGGACCACCCACCGCGTCTCGTCCGCTGCCGGCTTGAGCCGGAGCCACCCGGCGCGATCGGTGACCGAGTAGCGATCGGACGGCATGTTGCCGTAAAAAGTCCAGGCCGGCGCGAGCTCGTCCCCGGTGAACTCGTCGTTGACGGGCAGCAGGAACGGGATGTCGCTGGGCGGCAGCGCCGGAGCCGGCGCCGGCTCGCCAAGACGGCCGTTCACGACCGGGACCCCGGCGCCGCTCTCGTCGTCGATCCACGTCACCTGGCTGAGCAACCCCTGCCGTCCCAGGCCACGCCAGTTGTTGTCGCACTCGTACGAGTGGGAGAAGACCCACCACGTCCCGTCGGCGATCTGGAACGGCGCGGTGCTGTGCTGCGCGCCGCTGAACGGGGCCTCGCCCGTGAGGACGCTGCCCAGCGGCGTCCAGTCGTCGGGATTGCTGCTCAGCGTGGCCGAGCGCCACCCGTACTGCTCGCCGCCGCACCCCGTGTGGGTCGAATCGAAGTAATAGTAGAAGCCGTTGCGCTTCGTCATCGTGGGCCCCTCGGCCCAGTTTTCTTCGACCGCGTTGTCAGGGTCGGCCGCGGGATCACCGCACCCCCCGTTCTCCACGTTCCAGTTGACGAAGCTTAGATCGATGGACTCGCCGCTGAGCTGCCCTGTCTCGAGATCGATCTTCTGGAGGAGGTTGACGCCGAAGTTGTTCTCCTCGCCGCCCGTCGCTCCGTTCCATTTGCACTGCCCGGCCTTCACGACCAGGTATGTGGTCCCGTCGTCATCGACGAACACCGAGTCGTCGTAGCCGGTCCCGCGGTCGAACGACACGAGCTCCGGGTCCTCTCCAGGCGGCGTGTAGGGGCCCACAGGCTCCACGTGGACGGGCTCTCCCCAGGGCCCTGCCAGGCTCTCGGCCTCCGCGAAGTACTGGTTGAAGTTGACGGCGAAGTAGACCCGGTAGCCGGCGTCGGTCTTGACGATGAAGCCGCCCCACGTCCCGCCCCCCGCCGAGGTAGAGGTCTCCAGGCCGGACCACGCCGGATCGACGACGCGCGACACGCGCTCCCAGCGGATGAGGTCCCGCGAGTGCAGGATCTCGACGTTGGGTGAGATGTTGAAGCTGGAGCCGGTGATGTAGAAATCGTCCCCCTCGATATAGATGTTCATGTCCGGGTGATCGCCGGGCAGGATCGGGTTGAGGTAGGTGGACTGGGGCTCGTTCGACCAGGTCGCTGTCTCGAAGGCGGCGGTCACGGTCTTGTTCCCGTCCACCGTGATCTCCACGACGTCGTCCGCCTCGCTCGCCGCTCCGCTCCATCCCGCGAAGTCGGCGCTCGGCGCGGGTCTGGCGGTCACGGTCACCACGGTGCCGGCCCTGTGCAGGTAGGTTCCAGGCGGCGGATCGGTCGTCCCGTCCCCCTTCGCCTCGATGGTCAGGGGATACGCCACGGGCTCTACCCGCTCGTCCTCTACGCAGGAGATGGGCAGAGACCCGATCAGGATCGTCGCCGTGATGAAAGCGCTGTATTTTCTCATGGTCATGTCCTGAGTCGTTCTGGTCGCCAATCCCGGCTACAAGGATCTCTGGCGGGTGCGCATGACGACCCGTGCAGTCTTCAGATCGAAAGGACGAGCGCGGGCGCACTGTGAACGCTCACACGACGGGTGTCAATTTCCCTCGCGACGGGCGCGAGGTCGTCCGGCTGGCCGGTGCGGCGGAGCGGCCTCTGCTCGATAAGTAGTTATCGAAGTCGCTGCCACCTGGCCAGTGCTCCACTCCCTCCACGCCCGACGGTCTCCACGAGCCGGATTGGCCCCGACCAGCGCTGATGTGGGCGAACGCGGTGACGCACGGAATCTGGGATGAAGGGCAGCGCAGCTCGCGGTGCCACCAGCGAACCAGCCCGTGGAGGACCGTCTCCCCGCCAGGAGATCTCGGCGGCCTCTCGGACAGCTCGACCGTGGACGCGAGGCCGGTCGCACGCTCATGCGCACCCCGGCGCTGGCCACGAGCGCCGGCACGAGCGCTTGCTTGGCGGCGTCACCCGGTCCACGCAGCGCGCTGGCGACGGCGACGAGGGCCAGCAACAGGGGGAAGCCCAGCAGGCCAGCGTGGTACAGCAGCGGGATCGAGGCGACGACCAGCGTCGAGGCGAGATCGCAGCCGATCGCGACCCGGCGCGCGCCCACCCGGCGCCCTTGATGCCACCGCTTGCCTGGATCACGCCGTTCCGCGTGAAACCGCGTCCTCCGGATACCGAGCCTGCGGGACGGCCTCATGCTGCGCGGTTGGGCGAACTATCTCGGTGAAAATCCAGGCTAGCGCTCCGCCGCCTGATCGCCCGCTACCGGATGCCCTCTCCTCGCCGGGTGACGACGAGATCGTCCCCGTCGCTGATCCTGCCGTTTTCGGCGCGCGGACCGCCTGCCTTGCCATCCTTGCCGACGCTGAACAGGCTGTAACCACCGCCGTCCGGGCTCTTTCTGTATACGAGAGGTCCTGTCCCACAAGGGTCTTGCGCGAGGGCCGGGAGCGCCTCGGGGTAGCCGCCGTCCGTATACGCCCGCTCCGCCTCGACGGCCGCGCGCGCGAGGAGATGCGACGCTCGCAGGGCGCAATCCCGCCGCGCCAGGTCCTGGAGAAACTCAGGGTCACGGAACGTGCCGAACGGGGTGGCCTCGGCGGCGAGGGAGTCGATCGCGAGCTCCCGGAATCGTCCTATCTGAGACGGATCGCGCTGCGCATCGAGCGCGATCTGCTCCGCGCGCCGCAGCCGTGCGTCGAGCTGGGGGATGCCCTCGCCGAACACGGCGTCCGCCGGGAGCACCAGGGTGAGCGCGAGAACGCTGGTGGACGTCACGCGAAAAGGGATCTCCTCGGCGGAAGTGCCCCCCTCGCTCAGGCCCACGGCCGTCTTCCGGAGGTCCAAGCGCTCCTTCCGGATAGCGTCGGAGAGCAGAGGCAGGTGGCGCCCTCGCTCCGCGAGCGCCTGGTCCAGCTCGGCGAGCTCCGCGGGGGCGAGCCGCGGCGCGCCGGCGACCAGCGCGGCGACGCCGCGGTACGCGGGCGTGGCGGCGAACGCGCTGATCACGACAGCGGTGTGCGACCCAGCGGACATGTCCGCGCTGACCCTGGCCACGGTGAGATAGCGATCAAGGGCGCCGCGCGCGTCTCCCCTGGCCGCGAGCGCGTGCCCCTCGATCAAGACCAGTCGGCTCGCCCTCAGCGCCGGCCACACCAGCGCGAGATCGCCCACCGGCGCGTCTTTCGCCAGCTCGACGTGAGAGCACCGCGCCGCCTGCCGGAAGGCGTCCAGCGCCGGGCGCTGCCGCTCGAGAGCGGCGAGGAGCTCGGGGGAGAGCGGCGCGCTGGGCCCAGCCTCGATCGCTTGCTCCAACATCTGGGAAAGGGGGCTCAGCGGGATCATCGGTATTCTCGCATAGCTCGCCCCGCAGTCCTCGCCCCCGGCGCCTGCGCGGGCGGCCCGCGCGCGCTCGCGGAGCTGCGCGCGCTCTGCGTCCCACTCGGCCTCGGTGGCATCCACGTAATCGCGGAGCCGGGATTGCCCCCAGGCCGATGCGCCGGCCCGGAAGAGCACGAAAAGCGCGGCCGTAGCCGCGAGCCCAACGCCCAGATGCTTCAGCCTCCTCCGGAGTCGCGCCTTGCTGTCTGTCATCGGCTATGAAAAGCCCGGGCGTGACTGGCTATTCCGTGCCATTCTGTCAACCCCAGCGGTCGTGGATCGCGATGCCGCCGTTCGTCGGCATCGTCACCGAGCTGTTCCAGCGAGCGCCGAGCGCACGCCCGTGCGACGAGGTCTTCGGCGCGCCGCGCGGCCGGATCTTCGGCAAGAGGCTAGGACGAGCCGGCCGGATCACGAAAAGCAGAACCGCGCGGGCCACCAACGCGGGCTGGCGCTCCGGGATGCGCGGAGCACGAAAAGGCCCAAGAACGAGGGCGCCGCTCGCGTGGGGTCGAGCTGCGGGCAGAGGTTGGCCAACGGCCACGCGCGAGCGGCACGCGGAGGGACGAGGCCGAGAGGCTCACGCCGCGTCGAACGACGGGTCTCTGGCCCTGGCAATGGGCGGCGGCTCGGTGGGGATGCCGAGATGGGTCAGGAGCGCCAGGATGGCTTCGCGCTGCGCACGTTGACCGATGTCGGCGACGAGCCGCCGGCGCCCACCGCACGGACACGCGAGCACATCCTCCAGATAGACGCGGCGGATGAGGGAAGCCCAGTCGATGCGTGCGTAGACGGGCAGGACGATGCCGTCGCCGAGGCTCGTGCGCGCGCTCGCCGGAGGGTTCCAGGTAGCCGCGGGAGGTGGCGCCGTGATGTCGTTGGCGCAGGTCGGTGGCGCCGTCGCGCTCGTCTTCGTCTTCGTCTCCGGCACCGGGATGCTCGTCGCCGCGGGCCGGTGAGCCACCACGGCGGCTCGCCACGACGAGCCCGACGCGAGCACGCCGGAAAGGCGCAGCAACGGATACCGGGGTGGATGCACGAGAGCCGCGATGCGCGCCAGAAAATGCACGGGCGCCAGCACCAGGTGAATCGCGCCGTTGCGACGGGGCTTGCGAAGGCGGTACGCGACGCGGCCATCGGGCAGGAGCGAGATGCGCTCCAGGCTGAAGGGCAGGCGCGCGCCGTAGCGGCACAGCCGTTCAAGGCAGGCGCGATCCCCCGCGCGGAGCGTGACGCCCGCATGGATGTTGAAGCCTGCCACCTCGCCGGCCCACGGACTCTTGCCCCGGGGGCGGAAGCGACCCTCGTCGTCCGCCTCTGCGAGCGGGACGCCGTCCTCATCGAGGCGCACAAAGGTGCCGCCGAAGAGCGACAGTTGCATGCACGCTTCGAGCGGGGAGAGCTCGGGGGCCTCGTTGGAGCGCTGCTCGATCGGCCGGTCGTCCACGAGCTTCCGCCGCCGCAGCCACCGCATCATGCGCTTCTCGACGCGCGCGGCGACAGCGGCGATGTCGTCGCGCGAGGGCGCAGGGCCCTGGTGGAAAACGACCTCGGGACCGTCCTTTCGAGTGAATACGCCATCGAGCGCCACGACGTGGAAGTGCACGAAGCTCCCAAGCGTGGAGTCGAACCGTTGCACGAAGGTCACCGAGCCGGTCTCGCCGCCGGGCGTGGCGCGCTCGGTCGCCTTCTGCTTCTGCCAGCGCGCGATCTCCTCGACGAAGATGCGACCCGCTGCGGTCAGTGCATCGGGCCCGGGGGCGCCGCCCCAGCCATCTCCGCCGCAAAGGCGACCACCGCGTCGCAGCCCGCGACGCTCCAAGGATGGCGTCCCGCCCTCGATGCACCGAGTGCCGCTGCCCCTTCACACCGTCACCGCGCGCCCTGACCACCCAGCGTGTCTGCGGCGCCGCGTGTCGCCGTGTTCGCGACCGCAAGCTCGCGCGAGCGCGGCGCACCCGCGAGCTCGACGACCATCGCGCCGACGAGCGCCGGCGGCAGCGCGACTGCCCGCCGGGGTCGAGCGAAGGCGCCCCCGGACGTCGCTCCCGCTGGATGTCACGCGCCAGCTTCGGGAAAGGGCGCGACGTTCTGGGTGGCGTTGCCGTCGGAGGTAGCCCGGCGCGGCGAGCCACGGGAGCGGACCGAGGGCGCCGAGGCGGCGCCGCCCCGCCTCGAGGGGGTCCGTGTCCTCGTGGTCGAGGGGCGCTGGCGGCGCGGGCGCGCTGCTCGGCGCGCCGCTCTTCTTCCGCCGCGTCCTCGTACGGCGAGAGCAGCCGGTCGCGGAGGAGCGCGTGCGTCTCGTCCTTGTCGTCGTCGTACTCGGCATGGACCCGGACCAGGAGCGTGCCGTAGGCCTCGTGCCATGCCTCGACCGCCTTGACGGCCGGATCCGCGCCCTTCGCCTCGGTGACGCCGAGCTTCTTCCCGTACAGCTCCGTCCAGCGCTGCAGGCGGCCTGCCTCGGCCGAGAGCCCGAGGCGCTCAACCGCCGCCTTCACGTCCTTGCCGTCGAGCGCCTTGATCATCGCGCTCATGCGCACCCACTGCTGGGAGTAGACAAGGCGGATGAAGTCGGTGCCCGACGACAGCACCTCCGAGCGCACCAGCAGCGCATCGCGACGGCGCGCACCTCGTCATCCGTCATCGGCAGGATGTCGTCGTGATCGAACGCGCGCTCGATGCTGGCGAGCTGGCAGCTGAACGCGCCGATGCATCGGTCGGTGCCGCGATCGATCTCCACCATCGTGGCGTCGACGCTCCCGAGCGCCTCAAGGGCCTCGGTGGACGCAATGACGGACTGGACCGCTGCGTCGACCTTGGCAGAGAGCTTGATCTTCTTCGATTTCAACGCCTCCCGGTGAGCGGCGAGCTTCGTACCTGCAACAATGCACCCGCTCGGCATGAGCCGGCGGGCGAGAAATAGCGCGCTCACCCAACCGGGGGCCGCCGTACTGGAAGAGCACCGTCCTGCGCCGCAAGGCGCTCGGCGACGCCGCATAGCCTACCGCAAGAACACCCCGGGCCAGAGAAAAGCCTGGAGGGCGACTTGTGCCCGCGGCACGCCGATGCGCCGCTCTGCGCGCGCCGCACCGCGTCCGAACCACTCTTTCGCCCCATGAACGAGCCGCCGCGACGTTCGCGCTCCCGCCGCTTCGCTTCGCCGCGCCACACTTCATCGCGCAGCGAACCGGCTTCTTTTACCTACGCGCCGTCGTTGTCGCCGTCGAAGTACCGCGTGAGCCATTTTTTTCCAGCCATCGTGCACCCCTCCCATCGCTCCCCCACACCGCTCCCTGTATGTGGCATCGAATGCAAGCGTGTGTTCGATCGTAAGCTTGCGCGCATCTTTTCCACGTACAACGAACGTGCGGTTGTCGCCGATGTGAGCAATCGTTAACGCCGTCGCGTTCTCGCCGGACGACCGACGCCTCGCGTCCGCCGACACGAGCGATCGCGTGGTCGCCTGGGAGCTCTCAACGGGTCAGGTCGCGCGAAGCCGGGATGCCCGCGTCGCTCATCGGGGGTTGCCTTCAACGAGCAACGTGGTTCACAGTTACCCACTACTTGCTTACATTCAAATGCCATTGTCCGAGACGATTTGTGTCACCTATTACACCCGGCTCGCTGTACCCTCCCGGTTGGCCATGCGACATCGTCTACTCGCTCCAACGTTCTGCCTGCTCCTCGCCGGATGCGTCGGCAAGGCCGGGGATGGGCCCGCTCCGGGCGGCCCCGATGCCGCCACGCCCGGTTTTACTTGTGATTCCGCAGCGGTTCCAGCGACGCCCCCGCTCCGGCGCCTCTCGAGACAGCAGCACCGGAACGCCGTCGGCGACCTGGTCAGCTACCTGCTGCCGGGCGACGCGCCGGCGATCCTCGCGAACGCTGCGGCGCTCTTCGATGCTGTCCCTCCCGACAAGCGCGAAGGCCCGGGGGGTAAGTTTGGCGCCTACACGCGGCTCGACCAGACGGTGCACCAGGAGTACATCGACGCGACGTACCAGATCGCGACGTTCGTGGGCGCCGAGCTGACCGCTAGCCCGAGCCGCCTCGGAGCCGTGGCCGGCGACTGCGCGACCAATCCCGACGCCGGTGACGACGACGCGTGCCTCGACGACTTTATCCGGCGCTTCGGAGAGCGGGCGCTGCGACGGCCGGTCAGCGACGAGGACATCGCCTTTTACCGCGCCGTCGCTGGAGCTCCGCCGTTCGACCCGCCCGACTACGCGGACGTCATCGGCCTCCTGCTCACAGCGCCGTGGATGCTCTATTTCGTCGAGCACGGTACGGGAAACAGCGCTGTCGTCCCGGTGACGTCGTACGAGCTCGCCGCGCGGCTGTCGTTCCATTTTTGGCAGACCACGCCGGACGAGGAGCTCCTCGCCGCCGCCCGCTCCGGGGCGCTCGCCACGCCCGAGGGGTACGAGGCCCAGCTCGATCGGCTCGTCGACGACCCGCGAACCCGGGCTTCCATTGCGAGTTTCTTCTCCGAATGGCTCTATCGCGAGGATCTCGAGGAGCTCGACACGAGACTCGGCACTCCCGTCTTCGATGCATTCATCGGCGACTTCGTGCCCGGGCCCGAGCTCCGCGAACGGATGTTCGCTGAGGTCACCGACATGGCCCTCTATTATACGTTCGATTCCGGCGGCACCTTCTCGGATCTCTTCACGAGCACGCAATCGTTCGCTCGCACCGACGATCTCGCGACGCTCTACGGCGTCCCGGTGTGGGACGGGACGAGCCCGCCGCCGGAGCTGCCCGATGGATCGCGCGTCGGCCTCCTGACGCGCGCCGCGCTATTGGCGACCGGCTCGGCGAACACGAGGCCCATCATGAAAGGGGTCTTCTTGCGCAAGGCGATCCTCTGCGACGAGATTCCCCCGCCGCCTGCGAACGCCAATAGCAAGAAGCCGGAGCTCAGCAAGACCTACTCGACGCGTCAAGTCGTCGAGCAGGTCACGGAGCAGCCTGGAACCGCCTGCGCCGGTTGCCACGCTGGGTTCATCAACCCGCTCGGCTTCGCGACCGAGAACTTCGACGCGCTCGGCCGCTCCCGGAAATCGCAAGTCCTATACGATCCCGAGACGGGCGAGGTGGTCGGAGAAGCGCCGATCGACACGTCGTCGGTGCCCATGCTTACCACCGGCGCGACGGCTCCTTCCAAGGGCGCCGCCGATCTCAGCCGCTTGATGGTCGAGAGCGGCAAACCGCAGGCGTGCTTCGCGCGCCAGTATTTTCGCTTCACGTTCGGCCGCGCCGAGTCCCTTGACACCGACGGCTGCGCGCTCGCGGCGCTGCACGGACGGATGTCGGAAGGCGAGTCGCTCCGAGACGTGCTTCGCAGCGTGGCTCTCATTGACGCATTCCGGATGCGCTCCTTCGACGGACAATGACCATGGCTACCCATCCCCGACGCCAGTTCCTCCGCGGTGCCGCAGGGTTCGTCCTCGCGCTGCCCTTTTTGGAGTCCCTCATCGAGCGGAGCGCGCGCGCCGAGCCCACCACCTCACCGAAGCGCTTCGTGGCGATGGCCACGAAGCACGGCGGCGTGTGGGGATCGCACATGTTCCCGAACGACGCGAGCTTGACCGAAGAGGCGGCGTATCGCGGGCGGAACGTGCGCCGAGGCGACCTCGTGCCGGCGCTCGAAGGCGGAACGGCGAGCCTCTCGTCGGTGCTGACCGCGGCGTCCAGCAAGCTCACCCCCAAGATCGCCTCGAAGCTCAACGTGCTGCGCGGGCTCGATATTACGTTCGAGATCGGGCACAACGGCGGCGGCCACCTCGGAAACTTCGCCGCGAACGACGGCGGGCACGACGCCGATAAAGTGCAATCGTCGCCGATGCCGACCATCGATCAGGTGATGGCGTGGTCCCCGTCGTTCTACCCGAACCTCGATATTATCCTCGTCCGGACGATGGCGATCGGCACGGGCGTCTACTCGATGTTAGGCGAGTATGGGATCTCTTGGGGCTGGTCCAGCCCGCAGACGAAATCGGGATCGATCGACGCCCTCGCCGTGGAGCACGACTCCCAGAACCTCTTCAAGAAGATCTTCGTGCCGGCCGAGGAGGAAGCGCCCAAACGCCCGCTCATCGTCGACCGGGTGATGGAGGACTACAAGCGCCTGCGCAACGCGAACACCCGGCTCTCCAAGGCGGACCGCCAGCGCCTCGACGATCACTTCGATCGACTGCACGAGCTCCAGCGCAAGCTCAACGTTCATGTCTCGTGCGGCGACGTGTCGCGGCCGGCGACCGGGTCGATGGACGTCGTGGACGGCAACAGCTCGTACCTCGTCGACCCGAGCGCCAACGCCGAGTATTGGTCGCTCTTCAACGACGTCATCGTCGCCGCGTTCGTCTGCGACACGTCGCGCATCGCGACGCTCGAGGTCATTGAGCAGTTCTCCCCGTTCGCCGGCGATTGGCATAACGACATCGCGCACATGGCGGATCTACCCGCCCAGCAGGAGACGCTCCGGGCGGCGCACCAGCGCTTCTTCGAGAATGTCTTCCTCGACCTGGTGACGAAGCTCGATGCCGTCGAGGAGGCGGACGGCTCCACGTTGCTTGACAGCACGCTGGTCCACTGGAACCAGGAGTCGGGCGCAGTCACCCATTTTTCGATGTCGCAGCCGATCGTGACGGCCGGCAGCGCAGGCGGGTTCTTCCGGACGGGAAGCTACCTCGATTACCGGGATCTGAACCTGCCGTACGACCTCTCTGAAAACCCTGCCGAGCCCGACTATGCGGGCTTGCCTTACAATCAGTGGTTCGCGAACGTGCTTCAAGGAATGGGCGTGCCTCCGGCCGAATACCAATCCGACCCCGACGGCGGCTATGGCGTGAAGTTCGTCGGTGAATGGATGAAGGACATCTATCCGAGCGCGGTGCTCCAGAACATGAACGAGCTCTTGCCGTACTTGAAAGCATAGCGGCGATCGCGATCGACGAAGCGATCACTGGGGCGCTCGCACGAGCGCCCGTGCGGCTATCCGGATGGATGGTCCCACTGAGAACGACGCTATATCAATAACTTATCCATGCATCGAAGGGGCCGCCTTCACTCCGCAGCCTGCGGGGCGGTTGTTGCCAACTACCTCCCTCAAGTACGTGTCCAGCGCCGAGCGCCGCTTGCCCGAGGCGAGCAGCTGGCAGCGACGGCGACGCCTCGGGGCGAGCGGGAGCAGCCACTTTCTCGCCGGTCCTGATGCTGCACGCTGATCATCCCTGCTCTCCCACCGGGAGCTGCAGCACGAAGGTCGCTCCTTCCCCGGGTTGGCTCTCCACGTGAATCGCCCCGCCGTGGGACGTGACGATCCGCTGGGTGAGGAACAGCCCGAGACCCAGCCCCCCGTACCTGCGGGACGACTCCGCCCGCTCGAAGCGCTGAAAGATGCGCGTCAGCGCTTCGGAAGCGATGCCGATGCCGTGATCCTTCACCTCGATGCGCACATCTCCTCCCTCGCGGGATACGCGAACTTCGATGGGATGCCCAGCCCCGAACTTGAGCGCGTTCGCCAGGACGTTGACGAGCGCCTGCTCGATGCGGCCCCGGTCCCACCACGCCGTGAGGTCCGCCTCGGCCTCGACCCGCAGCTCGCTCCCAACCTGGATCGCATCCTCGGCGAAGGCGCCCGCCACCTGCTCCACCATCCCGACCACGTCCACCGCTTCCCTGTGGATCTCCATCTGGCCCGTGGTGATACGCCCCACGTCCAGCACACGCTCGACGAGCTGACTCAGACGCTCGAGCTGGCGCGACATTGCGCGGACTTTTTCGCGCGCGGCTTTCGAGGCGCCCTCTCGGCGCAGCAGCGCGTCGAAGCTTTGCACATGCAGGGTGAGCGACGTGAGCGGCGTGCGCAGCTCGTGGGCGGCCAGGACAATGAACTCGTTGCGCGCCGCGATGGCCTGCTCGGCCTCTGCGAAGAGGCGTGCGCTTTCCAGCGCGATGCCGCACCGGTGGGCCAGATCCTCGGCCAGCGCGAGGTCCGCTCGTCCGGCGTGGCGGGCCCGGTCGTCGCTCATGAGCACGAGCGCCCCCTGAACCTGCCCTCGGCCCCGCAGCGGAGCGAGCACCGCCGTGCCTTCCTGGGTGCTCCAGCGCTTCGATGTGGTCGGCAGCGGCGGCAGGTGACCCTCCAGGCGTGCCTGCCTGGCGGCGCTCCATCCCGCCTGACCCAAAACCTCGAGCCGCCCATGCTCGCTCGCGAGCCACACGGCAAAACCTGCGCACGCCCGAGGCACGACGAGACGGGCCACGCGCGGAAAGGTATCGTGGACATTCAACGACGACGCGAGCATCGCCCCTGCCTCGACGAGCAAGTGCTGCAGCTCCTCTGTCCGCCATCGCTCCGCGACCACCGCGGCCAGCGTCAGGGCCGTCAGGCCGAGGATCGCCAGGAACATCTGGAGCGTAAGCACCTTTTCGGGCAGCGAAGCAGGCAGGGCGCCGAACGGACCCAGCCCGTGGGTGGTGTGCCAGAGCGCGATCATCGCCACCACGGCCGAGGTGCTCGCTGCACCGACGGGACCCATCCGCAGCGCACCCCACAGGACGAAGGGAAAGCTGACGTACGCAAGCGAGGCGCGGACCCCTTCGGGCGCGGGATCGCCAAAGATGAAGTGCGTGCCCAGCGCGGTCAGGGCCAGCATTGCCGAAAGCTCCGCGAGGCGGCGCGACCACTTCGGGCGGAGGGCCGCCGGCGTCCAGGTGAGCAGCAGCGGGGCAACCAGGATGGTTCCTAGCCCATCGCTCAACCACCAGTTCACCCAGTCATCCACGAAGCAAGAAGGCGCGCTGGAGAACGTGTAGCCGAACGAGCCAAGCGTGGCGCTCGCGAGGGGGCTGACCAGGCCTCCAAAGAGGAGCAACCCGGCGATCTCCCAGCGGCGGGAGAGCAGGACGGCGGTCCCCACGAAATGCCGTATCAGGCACGCCCCGACCAGGGTGCGCAGGCAATTGGCGAGGCCCCACAAACCGGAAACCCAGGGCGGTATGGGGAAGGGATGGACGAGGACCGAGGTGACCTCGGCGACGAAGACGGCGGCCAGCAGGGCGGGCCAACGCTGGGGCGGGCTCCGCAGCAAGAAGGCGAGGGTGAGCCCGCTCGGCAGCCAGAGCACGGAGCTCGGATGAGGCGGGAAGGCGAACTGGTTGGCGAGCCTCGCCACCACGAAGAACGCCACCCCGAGCACGAGGGCGTGGAGCCACGTCTGCCGGTTGAACGTACTAGCGCATCCCATCTTGCCCCTGTCCGGAAGCCTATGCATCCGGCCCGGGAAACGCCCCCTGGATGCCACCAGAGGTGGGCCGACCGCTCCCTCAGGAGGCGGGCGACGGGAGGCCGGTTCGGACCTCGACGCGGCTGTCAGCGCCGTGAGCCGTTGAGCAGAATGCTGACGCCTTCCCGGAAATCGGCCGCGCCTGGAACGATCCCACGAGGAAGTCGGGGTGGCTCCACGCCACGCTCCGCGACGACACGACGTCGAGATCGAACGGCTCCCCGCGTTCGGTCAGGGCCTCGACCTCGCGCCGGCGGCCGAACACCGCAGGTCGGCCATCACAACCCGGAGCGGCGCCTCAGAACTCCGCCACGTTGAAGGGCTGCGCGGAGACCACCGGGGAGAAGGCATCATCGGAACGTGGCGTCCGCAACGTTGCCCCTGCTGGTTCCCGCAGCTGCCGACCGTGGCCGCGCAACCGGACACGTCGGAGGAGCTCCGCTTTAGGCTCGAGCTCGGGGCAGGAGGGAGGGCAACACGAGGTCGGCTGCCGTGAGGTGCTGCCGGCCGCGCGATCTCATGTGATGGCAGCATGGCGCTCTCCCTCCGTCGAGGGAAACCTTGGGTTAGGCAGACAAGGACCCAGAAAGGAGAGCGCAAGGGATCACCGGACGGACGGGAGACCTTGGCAAATTCAAGGTGCCCGGTCTGCGGAACATTGCGGCGAGCGCCCCCTACATGCACGACGGTTCGCTGGCGACGCTGGAGGAGGTGGTCGACCATTACGATCGCGGCGGGCTGGGCCATTTCTCCACCGATCCGCAGATCGATGAACTGGGGCTCTCTCCGGACGAGAAGGCCGATCTGGTGGCGTTCCTGCGGTCGCTGACCGATCCCGCCTTCCTCGACGATCCGCGGTACCGCCCCTGAGCGGCAAGCCAGGGGCATGGCGCCATGTCCCCGAATGCCCTCTGTGCCGCCTGGTGGTGAACTTGCCGAAGCAGTGCGGTGCTGGTCTCGGGGGCGACGCGCGCTCGAGCGCGAAGGGACCGCTCCGCTCACTCGTACTGGATTGGTACAGCGTGGATGCGACGAGGTGCCCCGAACCGGGAGGGCCCCCGCCTCCATCGGATCGCGGCGACCTCTCCGCGTCCGGCTGGACGGCCGCGCCGGGGCTTCCCTTGGGGCGTTCCGGCCGGATAGCTATAGATCCCCAACCGAGATCACGGGCAACCGCTGCCTTGGGCTCCGGGGCAGCGGAGCCCGCAGAAGGAGGATCCGACCATGGCCGTCAGAGCGTTCGAGCCCAAGTTCATGAAGATGAGCGTCCTCACCGCCGCCCTCCAGGAGCTGACTCCCCGGGAGGTGCGGGACCCGGACCCCGACCGGGCCATCGAGGATTGGCTGCAGTTTGCCCGCGAGCTGGACGTGGAGAACATCCAGCTCTCCGCGGCCCTGCACCCCACCGAGAGCGACGTGCCCGCCGAGGCCATGCTGGACCCGGTGGCCAACACCCTCGATCTGCGCAAGCCCCTCGACAGGAAGCGCGCGGACCGCGTGCTCGCCGCCATGAAGGAGGCGTGCGTCGGCATCACCGACGTCGCCTACTTCGACAACCTGCTCACCGACGATGACGCCAACCGGAAGAAGAAGCACGATTTCATGGTCAAAGCCATGGACGCGGCGGTCCTCCTGGGCGCGAGGGCGGTGTGCGGCTTCGTGGGCCGGAACATCAAGCTCAGCATGGACCAGAACCTGGTCATGTTCGAGCAGGAGTTCGTCCCGCTCCTCAAGGCGGCCAAGGACCGCGGCCTGCAGTACCGGGTGGAGCAATGCCCCATGCCCGGCTGGAACCCCACCGATCTCTGGGTCAACAACATCGGCCACGTGCCCGGGGCCTGGATCGCCCTCCACCGGATCGCCGAGAAGCACGGGGTGGGGGACCAGCTCCGCATCCACTACGATCCTTCCCACGCCATCCTCATGGGGCAGGACACCCGCTCCGTCTTCCAGTACCTCAAGGACACAGGTTACGCCTTCCTCATCGCCGGCTTCCACGTGAAGGGCCAGGTGATCGATACCAAGGGCGTGGCGGCCTGGGGCTACCAGGGCCAGGTGATGCAGCGCGGCGACTGGAAGCAGGGCGAGGTCTCCGGCAACGCGTCCGACCTCCTCAACGCCTGGAAGAAGCAGGTGGTCTACAGCATGCACGAGCTGCCGGGCACGGCCAGGCACGACCCGCTCGGCTACCTCCAGAACCGCACCGTGGACTGGCTCGACCACCAGCTGGCCGCCCGCGAGCTGCTCGAGCTCGACGTCGCCAACACCCCCCTCGTGGTCGAGCACGAGTTCCCGCCGGCGCGCGTCCAGGACAAGGAGAAGCTGAAGCCCGTCCTCAAGGGCTCCCTCGCGTTCACGCGCAAGATCGACGAGGCCGCGGCCTGCATGTTCGCGCTGCAGAACGAGGTCATGCCGGCCCAGGGCATCCCGGTGCAGGGCTTCGGGCGGCAGGCGTACAGGACTTGAAGATTCGCCGGGAGCTGCCGGCCCTCGGGCCTCAGAGATAGGTTCCTGGTACTCAGTTGTTCCTTCTTGGTGGAAGAACGGCCCGCGAGGCCACAACGAAGAACCGAGCGCCAAGAACGAAGAACCCTCGAAGAATCGAAACCAAGGAAAGGTCCTTCCCATGTCCGACATCACCAAACGACGTCTCCGGGCAGGCATCGTCGGCGGCGGCGCCGGGGCGTTCATCGGCTCGGTGCACCGCATCGCCGCCCAGCTCGACAGCCAGGCCCTCGTGGTGGCCGGCGCCATGTCCTCCGATCCGGCCAGGGCCGAGGCCAGCGCCGAGGCCTGGGACCTCGATCGCTCTTACGACGACTTCCGCAAGATGGCGGTGGAGGAGGCCAAGCACCCCCAAGGCATCGACTTCGTCATCATCGCCACGCCCAATCACATGCACTTCCCCGTGGCCAAGGCCTTCCTCGAGGCCGGCATCCACGTGGTGTGCGACAAGCCCCTCGCCTACAACCTGGAGGAGGCCCAGGAGCTCGCCACGCTCGTGGAGAAGAGCAAGCTCGTCTTCGGCCTCACCCACAACTACACCGGCTATCCCGCCGTGCGGCAGGCGCGCGAGATGGTCCAAAAGGGCGAGATCGGCGAGATCCGCAAGGTGCTGGTGGAGTACATCCAGGACTGGCTGATGGACCCCATCGAGCAGACCGGCCAGAAGCAGGCGGCCTGGCGCACGGACCCGGCCCGCTCCGGCGTCTCCAACTGCGTGGGCGACATCGGCACCCACGGCGAGAACCTGCTGGAATACATCACTGGGCTCAAGATCAAGTCCCTATGCGCCGATCTCACCTCCTTCGTCCCGGGCCGCACCCTCGACGACGACGCCAACATGCTGCTGCGCCTCCAGAACGGCGGCAAGGGAGTCCTCACCTGCTCCCAGGTGGCCTGCGGCGAGGAGAACAACCTGAACATCCGCATCTACGGTACCAAGGCGGGCCTGGAATGGCACCAGCAGAACCCGAACTACCTCGTCGTGAAGCCGAAGGGCAAGGGATGGGAGACCTGGGGACGCGGCCAGGGCTACATGGGCGAAGCCGCCAAGGAGTGCACCCGCACGCCCTCGGGCCATCCCGAGGGCTACCTGGAGGCCTTCGCGACGATCTACAAGAACGTCTGCGCGGACATCCGCCGGGCGAAGTCCGGGCAGGCGCCCCAGGGCGGCTATCCCACGGTCCAGGACGGCGTCCGGGGCATCCAGTTCGTCGTCAAGGCGGTGGAGAGCTCCAGGAAGGGCGCGATCTGGGTTGATCTATAAACGGAAAATACCCCGATGGGCTCCGCCCTAGCGGGGATTTTCTCGATCGCTCCCCCCGCTCCCGTCCGGGAGCTCGGCTGCCCGACCTTCACCGAGCGCCGCTCGGCGCCGCTCGCCCGCACTCGGTGGAGCCCCTTTTCACGGCCTCCCTCAGCCCACCGGCCGCTCCCCCGCCCCGAGATCGAGCTCCGCCGGCCTCCCCACGAGCGGGTCGTCCGTGCCGAGCTGCTCGAACGTCACCGGATCGCTCTTCTCGAGCGCTGCCAGGAGCTGGCCCAGCCCGCGCCGCGATCCGTAGTAGTTCGATATCTCGTGATCCTCGTCGGTGATGCAGGCGCGCACCATGCTGCGAGAGATCTGCGGGAGCCGCAGCGCCTTGAGCGCCATCGACCAGAGGCCATCGATGAAGTTCTGATCTGCGGGGAACTCCAGGAGACCGGCCATCGTGAGGAGCATGGCGCAGCGCTGGCCCCTCGGCGTCGACAGCGCATCGAAGCCCGAGAGGTAGCCGAGATCGAAGGCGCGGCGCATGGCGTCGGCCGCGCAGAGCAGGCGCTTCAGCTCCTGGGCCGCGTGGCTCAGGTGGCTATGGAACATGACCTCGACCGAGAGGCCGCCGAGCGCGTCCTTGGCCTCCTGATAGCGGGTGCCGGCCGGGAGCCGCCCGAGATCCTGCTGCGCGCTCGTCTTCGTCTTCGTCTCCAGCACCGGGATGCCCGTCGCCGCGGGCCGGTGAGCCACCACGGCGGCTCGCCACGACGAGCCCGACGCGAGCACGCCGGAAAGGCGCAGCAACGCATACCGGGGTGGAGGCACGAGAGCCGCGATGCGCGCCAGAAAATGCACGGGCGCCTGCACCAGGTGAGTCGCGCCGTTGCGACGGGGCTTGCGAAGACGGTACGCGACGCGGCCATCGGGCAGGAGCGAGATGCGCTCCAGGCTGAAGGGCGGGCGCGCGCCCTAGCGGCACAGCCGTTCAAGGACGGCGCGATCCCCCGCGCGGAGCGTGACGCCCGCATGGATGTTGAAGCCTGCCACCTCGCCGGCCCACAGGCTCTTGCCCCGGGGGCGGAAGCGATCCTCGTCGTCCGCCTCCGAGGGGGACGCCGTCCTCATCGAGGCGCACAACGGCGCCGCCGAAGAGCGACAGTTGCATGCACGCTTTGAGCGGGGAGAGCTCGGGGCTCCGCTGACCCCCTCGAACCAGGGCCGCACGAGGGCGGCCCACACCTTCGGCGCGAGCTCGGTCGCGTGCGCCGCGTGGCTGTAGCGGGTTCCGCAGTCGAGCAGGTGCACCCCGCCGCCTCCCCAGCGGCGCTCCGGCGCGGGCAGGCCCGCCAGGGCGCCCCCCTCCACGCACACCCGGCTCCCGAGCTCGCGCGCGAGCGCGGCCAGGGTCTGCGCCCCGGCCGGGTGATGCTTGTTCGGCGCGCTGCTCGCCGCACGAGCTCGCGGCGCTGCCGCTCGGCTCTCGACGTGCGCACAGCCCACACGCGCTCGGACGTGTCGAGCCCCGTCGAGCGTGTTGACGGCGCGGTTCGTCGACTCCTCGTAGCTGGTCTTCGACTGGGAACTGCTTTAGGCTCGAAGAATGAGCGACCTGGTCAGGTTCCCACACGACCAAAGACTCGTCGAGCACGTGGCGACGTGCACCGCGCGAATTTTTACGGAACAAACGAAGTCTGGGGCCAACACACCAGCCCCGCCAACATCAGCACAGATCTCCCAGAGCCTATCGCTCGCCTTCGTGGGCAGCCTCGAGCGCGAGGAAGGCAGAAAGGTGACATTCACCCTATTCCTAATTGAGAAAGATGATTTCCTCGACTACGAATTTGAAACTCCGCTGACACTCACTCCAAAGACACTTTCCAGGCTGTCCGCGGCCATGGATCCATCGCGCACCTACATCGGCATAAGGTCGACCCAGAACGAACTCAAGATCGCAGGGATCCATTATTTCGGCCAGGTTCGCCCCAGCCATTTCGTCGTTCGAGTCCTCGATCCCGGCGTGCTTGCAGCCCGCTACGATACCAGGCTAATACTCACGTACCGACGCGGCGTGGCAGCTCTCTATCGAGGGGACTTCGATTTGATACAAGATGTAGAACGAGCGCTATCACCACCGTTCTCCTCCTATGCCAGTGACGCTTCAAAGACCCAGCTACGAATGTGCTTTACGCGCATCGCCGAATGCATGGTACGCATGGGCCATGGAGGGGCTCTCCTTGTGCTACCCCACGGACTAGACTGGAAGAACCACACAACAAGCCATATCCTTGCTCCAAAGAGACCCACGGCACGCATACGCGTTCCCGACGCGGATAAGATCGGAGCATACACCACAAATGAAGACTTAACTACCTTCATAATGAAACCAACGCTTGGCGACCAGGCGACCGAGTCGCGCCTGCGATCCGCACTCGAGTCAATCGCTCACTTCACTGGAACAGACGGCATGACCGTCATAGCGCCAGACCTAACAGTAATTTGCTTCGGGGTATTCTTCAAAACGGATCAGCCGCATGGCAAATTGGGGTCGAATACATTGACCCGTACAACGGCGCCAACAGCCCCCCTGAATCAGGTGAGCTCGCAGGCGTGGGTGGCGCCAGACATCTGTCTGCCGCCATAGCCTGCAACAGATTCCCTGGTTCGACGGCGGTCGTCGCGTCTCAGGACGGTGCTCTCTCGAGCATGCGATGGGACGGGGAGCGCCGGGTAGTTCTTGTTCACCGCCACTTGGAGCTAACGTTGGATCTGTGAGGCGCGACGGTGCACGAACTCAACTTGGAGGGCGCCGAGCCGACGGAGCTTGACCTCGAGAGCAGACTCTACTGTTCGGCCTTACGGGCACGAAGAAACGGCGCGACGTGATCGCGCGCGCACGTCGGCGCAGTTCTCGAGGCGCGGCGGCGCCTTCGGGACGGGCCAGTCGATTTCGAGGACAGCGTCGTCATCTCCAAGGGAGCGCCGGAGCAGCAGTTCCGCACGCCAGAAGCAGATCGCGTGGAGCCTGAGAACGATCGCCTCCGGCAGGTGGCGCCGGTAGACACTGAACCGCTACGCCTGCGCAACGAGTTTCTCGATCCGCTCGCGCATGGCGCGGAAGGGAAAAGGAGGTCGAATCGTTTCGGAGACGTCAAGCTCCAACTGCGGGACCTTCCCTGGGTTGACAGAACATTCCTCTATGCGATCCGGCCCTCCTGAAAAAAGAACGATGCTATATCAATAATTTATCAATGCATCGAAGGGGCCACCTTCACTCCACAGCCTGCGGGGCAAGATACCCTATGGATCGGGCCGGCGTCCGTTCTCCGACCTAACGCACGCGCTGCGGAGTTGTCGGGGCGTGTCGCGTTGCTCCGAGGAACTACCCTCAGGTCGGCGTCTCGAGGGGGATCGCTGCTTGAACCCGCTGGAGATCCATCGCGAGCTTTCAGCTTGTTCTACATGGCATCCCCCTCGTCCAGGCTTCACCTGGCGCACTGAAGCTTGAACCTACGGATAGTCGGCAGAGCAGCTTTCGTCGAGTTCGCGGAAAGTCCGGCAGGGACGGCTTCCGTTCGTGCATTTGGGCTCCAGGTCGCCGCCACATGGAACGCACGTGTTAGCAAAAGCGCAGGTCGTCATGGTCTCAAACGGGCAAGGGAGAGAAGGAGGATAACACGACAACGATCCTGGTGCCGGAGGATTGCTGTAGTTTTTCGAGGGCACCAGACAGCGATCCGGGCCGAGAAAGCCGAGCTTACCGACCTCAAGCCCATTCTCGCACTCACCGCTACACGGATAGGCAGTCTCGGTGCCACACCCCCCTGGTGACCCCGGGACATAGACGGTGCCGTCGAACACTTTTCCGCACGCCTCGATGCGGTAGGGCAATCGCCCGGCCGGGTAGTTGAGGGGTATACCCCACAGCCGGCCTGTGTTGAGGGCAAGGTTGTAGAGGTGATAGAACGTGGGAACACGGTACTGGTTCCCGAACCCCCCCACCGATATCCTCGATGTACTCAAAGTGGGCAGCGTAGTGAAGCTCGCACGCACATTACGGCCTACGCCGCGCACGTTCAACCCAACAACTACACAAGGCAGTGCTCCCGACAGGGCACTGCACATCCCGTTGGAGCACGTGAGTTGCCCGGCCCGGCAGCGGCCCCCTTCGCAGCAATCCTGGCCTTCCCGGCCGCACGGCAACACGCAGACGTTTTCGAACAGTTCGGCCTCCAACCCGCTGTCGCAGGCTCCCGCGCACGGCGGCTGGCCGAACTTGCCACAAGGCACGCAACGCCCGGTCGTGCCATCATAGGCGCCCGCTCTGCAAGACGACCCGCAGGCGAGCTCGTTCAGGAAGCCGCATCTCTCGCACCTAGACGACTCGAAGTTACATGTGATTTCGGCGCCGATGCAGCGCGGGGTGGCGAAGTTCGCGTCAGGCGCACAGCAGGGGCTGTCCGGCCATTGGCCGCAAGCCTGACAGGTGTGCGTCCCGTCGTCGCAGCGTCCCTCACGGCAAATGTCGTACTTCGTCGGATCGAGAGGGTCCGTCCTGCAAATGCCACCGAAACAGGTGCTCGGTCCGTCGCAGCAGGCCTGTCCGCCACGGCCGCAAGGGCCGCAGGTGTTGCTGCGCCCGTCGCAGCCGAAGCCGTCGTTGCAGTGCGCGACCTTGAAGACCCCGCCCGGCTCGCAGCACGCCTGCCCGGAGTCGCCGCAGGCTGCTGAGGAGAGTATGGGCGCGAGACGCGGGTCCCAGGACCCGGGCTCGAGTTTTTTTAAGATCACACCGAACGCGAAAAGCAGGGAGACGGCGGCGACCGTGATCCATCCGATAGCGGGGCGCATGCGCAGACCTCATCGAGCAGAGCGTGGTTGTGGAATGCCATACCCTCTCTGAAGCCCACCCCCCTCGAGCGGAAGACCCACCAGCCAATTTGGCTGTCTAGCTATCTAGTCCCCGGTGAGAGAACCTAAAATCCCGCGTACAAGCGGGAATTTGGACGGGAATAGGCGGATCGGGGTGCCTGTTCTTCAGGTCCCGCCGGCTTTTGGGGGAGAAGAAAGTCCAAACGTTTCGGAGACGTCAAGCCCCAACTGCGGGACCTGCCCTGGGTTGACAGAACATTCTTTGATGTGGTGCCCCATAGTGAGAGTGCCGGCCGGGTGCGCCCCGACGGCGAACTCTGCCTCTCCATCGACCACTGGCCCGACAAGACCGACCGCCGCGAGCTCGTGCTCGGCGTCGCCGCCTGCGCGCGCCAGCTCTTCGCCGTCGGAGCTACACTGTTCGCCGTCCGATTGGCGTGCGTGGTCCCCGGCACTATGTCCCGTGCAGTGGGGTGGATGTATGGGACGTGCGCGCAGCGCCCAGGTCGGGCACACCGCCGTGAATCCATCACTCCGTCCGCACCAGAGGAAGCGAACATGATCCATTTCACGAAGCTCATCGGAACATACGCGCTGGCAACCTCATTGGCAGTAGTCGGGGCGGCTCACGCGAACCAAGCGCACCATGGGGACGCCGGGCAGGCGAAGCCACAGATGGCGGGGAAGAGCAAGCGTCCGAGCGGCCGGACGTCCGGTGGCCAGGGACACGGCCAGAAGACTTCCCCCTCCGGGGGGCTCTCGAACGACCAGCACGGGATTTCTTCTCCCGGGGATCCGTGCCAGAACGACGCCGAATGCGGCGTCAGCGGGAGGTGCGTGGACGGCAACTGCTGCGTCATACTGGGCGGCTCCTGCGAGTTCAACAGCGACTGCTGCAGCGGCTTCTGCAAAGCCAGCGACGACACCTGTGGCGCCCCATAGTGAGATCGAGGAAACGCTTGGCACCGTGGGAACTATGGTCGCGACGGTGCCCCGCGGCGCGCTCTCCTACCTGTCGCTCCACGTCGGCGGCGCGAGGGATAGGGTGGATAGGGGAGCGCGTAGGTAAAAGAAGCCGGATCGCTTCGCGAGGAAGTGTGGCGCGGCGAACCGAAGTGGCGGGACCGCGAGCGTCGCGACGCCTCGTTCATGGGTCGAAAGAGTGGGTCGAGCGCGGCGCAGAGCGCGCAACGGGGCGCATCGGCGTGCTGCGGATACACGTCGCCCTCCAGGGCGTTGGTCTGGCCCGGGATGTTCTTGGGGCTACGCGGAGGCTATGACGAGCCGGTCGGATCACGAAAGGCAGAACCGCGCGGGCCACCAACGCGGGCTGGCGCTCGGGGATGCGCGGGGCACGAAAAGGCTCAAGAACGAGGGCGCCGCTCGCATGGGGTCGAGCTGCGGCCAGAGGTTGGCCTTCGGCACGCGCGAGCGGCACGCGGAGGGACGAGGCCGAGAGGCTCACCCCGCGTCGAACGTCGGGTCTCTGGCCCTGGCGATGGGCGGCGGCTCGGTGGGGATGCCGAGATGGGTCAGGATCGCCACGATGGCTTCGCGCTGCGCACGTTGACCGATGTCGGCGAGGAGCCGCCGGCGCCCACCACACAGACACGCGAGCTCATCCTCCAAATAGACGCGGCGGATGAGGGAAGCCCAGTCGATGCGTGCGTAGACCGGCGGGACGATGCCGTCGCCGAGGCTCGTGCGCGCGCTCGCCGGAGGGTCCCAGGTAGCCGCGGGAGGTGGCGCCGTGATGTCGTTGGCCCAGGTCGGTGGCGCCGTCGCGCTCGTCTTCGTCTTCGTCTCCGGCACCGGGATGCCCGTCGCCGCGGGTCCGTGAGCCACCACGGCGGCTCGCCACGACGAGCCCGACGCGAGCACGCCGGAAAGGCGCAGGAATCGCCCTCGATTCGAGACGTAGGGGCAGGAGTATCTGGCTCCGGTGCTGCGGCCGGGCGATCAGCGGTTTCCGCCCACCTCTGTTACGCGCAGAGCAGAGCGGCGGTCTCCCGCTACGCGCAGAGCAGAGCAGCGGTCTCCCGCTACGCGCAGAGCAGAGCGGCGGTCTCCCGCACAGGAGACGGGCCCAGATCGGCGTTTTCGGCGCGCAAGCGCACTCCGGTTCGCTGAGCACCGAAAACGCCGAGGTGGGCCCGTATCCGAAGCGGGTGACCGTCGCTCTAGAGCCCGCGGATCCAGGCGCGGAGCACGGCCAGCCCGGCCTCGTCCACGATCTCGGTCCCGAGGGGCGGCATCGAAGGCCAGTCCGGATCGCGCGTCCGGGCGCGCTCCACCACATCGCTGCCGTCGGGATCGCCCGGGTCGATCACCGGGCCGATGGCGGTGCGGTAGGTGGCCGTCGACTCGACGGACGCGAGCTCGTCGACCCGGAGCGTGAAATCGAACCTGCGCTCCGGGTCATAGCAGCGCGCGCCGTCGCTCTTCGGGCGGCTCCGGTTGTGGCAGTGGCTGCAGTTCGCGTGCAGCCAGCCGAGGGCAGCGCGCGTCACGGCGTCTCCGGGCAGTTGGATCGGCCGACGCGGAGGATCCGACAGCATCCCGCGGGCGATGACCTCGTCGAGGTCGACCTCGCCCCGGCTCGTGGCGAGCTGGATCGCGGAGAAGCCGAGCACGCGGCTCTTGGTCCCGCCGTGGCAGCCCATGCACTCGGCCGCCGCGGGCACGTCGTGCAGCGTCCCGCGCGCGTCCTCGGCGCCGCCGGACGTCGCGAGCGCGTCGGTCCCGTCGGCGTTCCAGACGTAGGCGACCGCGGCCCAGTCCTCGGGGGCGGGGCCTACCTTGGCGAGCAGGCGGGTCTCGACGAGCGCCCCATCCCTCCGGAACTCCTTCCACAGGCGGGTCCCGTCGGGGAACTGCCATGCGTCCTGATCGCCGGTGTCGATCTGCGCGCCGGGCGGCAGCCGGATGAACCGCTGCTTCTCGGCGCCGTCGCTCCAGAGCTCGAACCCGGGCTCGTAGGCCACCACGTCGCTCGCCACCGCGCGCGCGGCGATGTCAGCGTAGAGGCCGGTCTCCGACAGCGCCGCGGGCAGCTCGGCCTGGCGCTCTGGATCGGGCGGATCGCAATCGTGGAAGTCGTCGCAGCCCGCGGCGGCGAGGCTGGCGGCGGCGAGCCAGAGCAGGGCGGAACCAGCGCGGGTCGGGCGCCTCTCGCGGGTGGACATGGCCGTATCTAGACAGAGGCCATATGCCATCTCCAGTGATGGTTCGTGATACAAAATATCACCGTGGTGAATCTATCGACCATCGACCTCAACCTGCTCCACGTCCTCGCGGTCACGCTCGAGGAGCGCAGCGCGACGCGCGCCGCGCGCCGGCTGGGCGTCACGCAGTCGGCGGTCTCGAACGCGCTCGCCAGGGCCCGCGAGCTGCTCGGCGATCCGCTGCTCGTCCGCGATGGCCGCGGCATGGCGCCGACGCCGGCGGCGGACGAGTTGCTGCCGGAGCTCACGGCGGCGATGGGCCAGCTGCGGTTGGTGATCGAGCACCGGCGGGTGTTCGACCCGCGCTCGTCGACCCGGGAGCTCACGCTCGCCTGCGCCGACAACTCGCAGATCGCGGACGTGCCGCCCGTCGCGGCGGCGCTCGCGCGGGAGATGCCGCTCGCGCGGCTTCGCGTGGTGAGCATCGATTACCTGGTGGCGTCGGGGGGCATGTCCGCGGGCGGGCTCGACGCGGCGCTCGGGGTGCAGAAGCGCGACCCTGGGCTGCGCGTCGCGCCGCTCTACCGGGATCCGACCGTGGGGGTCGTCCGCCACGATCACCCGATCGTGCGCCAGCGTCTGACGCGGGGCTCCTTCCCGCGGCTCGGCTTCATCGACGTGCACATCCCGCTCGGCCGTCCGGGTCGTGGTCACGCCATGGTCGAGCAGGCCCTCCGCGCGCAGGGCCTGGTCCGCCGGATCGCCCTGGTGGTCCCTGGTTTCGCGGCCGCAATGATGGCGGCAGCGGCCAGCGACCTGGTGGCGTTCATGCCTCGCCGCGTCGCCGTGGCGCTCGGGTCGCACCTCCCTGTCCGGATCGTCGAGCTGCCCGTGAAGGACCTCGGGCACGAGATCTCGCTCGCGTGGCATGAGCGGACGCACAAGGACCCGGCGGCCGCCTGTTTGCGGAAGGTCATCGTGGAGACCCTGCGTGCGGCTGGCGGCGGCGGCTGCGACGAGACCCCGCAGATGAAGCGGCTGCAGCGCCGCGACGATGGCGGGCCACATGACGCTGACCACCTTCGGAAGCGGTCGCCCTGAGCGCTCACGACCGCGACGAGGGCGCGGCGCGCTCGTCCGCCGCGCCCAGCGCGCGGGACGCCCCTTCCTGGATCCCGCGGAGCACCGCCTCGACGTCCCGCTCCGCGCCCAGGGCGAGCCCCCGGTCCGCGAGCGCGCGCGCGGCGGCCGGGTCGCTCCCGGCGAGCGCCTGCTCCGCCGCGTGCAGGTAGAACTCCACCGCGAGCCGCGGCTCGCCGCCCCGCTCGAAGTGCTCGGCCAGCACCTTGGCGTCGTGCTCTCCCGCCTGCAGGAGCCACTCGGCGGCGAGCCGGTGCCCGAGCGCGCGATCGTGGTCCGGGAGCATCGCGTAGCAGCCGTCGCGGATGAGCGCGTGCCGGAACGCGTACTCCTCCTCGTCCGAGAAGCGGCTCTGCTCGCGGCGCTCGAGCAGCTCGCGCTGGAGCATCCAGGGCAGCCAGTCCACCGCGAGCGTCGACCCGCCGGCGTCGCCGAGCAGGGCGAGCGCCCCGGTCTTCCAGAACGCCTCGCCGAAGATGCTCGCCGCCCGCAGCAGCCGCCGCGCCTCCGCGGGGATGGCCTCGAGCCGCGCCTCGACCATGCCCAGGATCGTCTCCGGCAGCCGGTCCGCGCGCCCCTCCGCGACCGCCCGGATGAGCTCCTCCAGGTAGAAGGCGTTGCCGCTCGCGCGCTCGACGAGGCGCGCGACCTCGGAGGGCGGAAACCCGTCGCCGAGCATCTGCCGCACGAGCTCCTCGGCCGCGCGGCGCGGCAGCGCGCCGAGCGTGATCTCGTGCACCTCGCTGCCCTCCCAGAGGACGGGGAAGACCTTCCGCACCTCGACCCGCGCCAGGTAGAGCACCGCGAAGGGCCGGTCGCGGAGCTCCCGGAGGACCCGCGCGATCAGCTTGAGCGACGCCGCGTCGCCCCACTGGATGTCCTCGAGCACGAGCAGGTAGGGCCCCGCCGCGCACGCCGCCTCCATGAAGTCGAGGTAGGCGAGCGGGATCTGGTCGGCCATCAGGGCCGGGCTCTGCCGCGCCTCGAGGAACCTCGGATCGGCCTCGCCCGGGAACGGCGTGCCGACGATCTCGCCGAGGAACGCGGCGATCCTCGTCCTCTCGCCCGGCGTCAGCGCCTGGGCGCGGGCGACCAGCGAGAGGAGCCGCTCCCGCTGCGCCGGGGCGGGCTCACCGCCGGTGATCCCCGCCGCGCCCCGGAGCGCGGAGCCGAGGAGCGAGAACGGCGAGCCCGCGCTCAGCGAGTCGCCGCGGCCGACCGCGACGGTGAGCTCGGGGTGCCGCTCCCGCAGGATCTCGATGAGCTCGTACCGCAGGCGGGATTTGCCGATCCCGGGCGGCCCGGTGATCAGGATGGCGCGGGGCTCGGGCCCGCCGAAGCTGTCTTCGAGGAGCTCGCGCAGGTTCCGGAGCTCCCTGTCGCGGCCGACGTAGGGGCTCGGCTTCCCGAGGAGCGTCCGCGCCGACCGCCCGACCTCGCGCTCCTGCAGCAGGAAGAACGTGCCGGGCCGCGCCGGCTCGATCTCGAACCGCGCGTCGAGCAGCGCCCGCGTCACGTCGTCGATCCACACGGGCGCGGGCCTCCGCTCCGGGCGCGCGTCGCGCTCCGCGAGGGCGAGGAGCGCGGCCGCGCGATCCATGACCGGGCCGACCGGGAGGCTGCCGGTGTGCTCGGCGCGGCCGGTCGTGAGCACGACGGAGGCCTCCGGCACGAGCTCGACGAGCTTCAGGGCGCACCGCGCCGCGCGCGCGGCCTGCAGGGCGGCGTCGCCCACGCCGGCGATCGAGAGCACGATCGTCCCGTCGGCGAGCGCGTCCACGCGGGCCCCGAACGGCTGCGCGCTCGTGTAGAGCTTCCTCGTGAGGTCGCTCGGCGCCGCGGCGACGAGCGTGCTGGCCGCGCTGTCGCAGGCCGTAAAGCGCGGCTCCCGCGCGGCCACCAGCGAGAGCAGCCGGAGCTCGCACGCCGTGATCGCCTCGTACAGGACGGGGGGCGCGGCCAGGCCGCTCGTCGGATCGCGCTCGAGGGCGTCGAGCGCCTCGAGGACGGCCGATCCGTCGCGCGGCCGCTGCTCCGGGTCCTTCGCGAGCATGCGGGCGACGAACTCGTCGAGCTCCTGCGGCACCTCGGGCCGGAGGTTCCGCACGCGCGGCGGGTCTTCCATGAGGAGCTTCGCGAGGAGCGCCATCACGTGCTGGCCCTGGAACGCGGGCCTGCCCGTGAGGCACTCGAAGAGCACGGCGCCGAGCGAGAAGATGTCGGCCCGCGCGTCGAGGCGGTCGCGCTCGCCGGTGGCCTGCTCCGGGGCCATGTACCCCGGGGTCCCCATCACGGAGCCGGTCTGCGTGAGCGCGCCGATGGTGCGCTTCATCCGGGCGATGCCGAAGTCGAGCACCTTCAGGCCGGCGACCTCGCCGCCGACGAGCAGCAGGTTGCTCGGCTTGACGTCGCGGTGGACGATGCCCCGCGCGTGCGCCGCCCCGAGCGCCTCGGCGGCCGCGCGGAGCAGGGCGAGGCTCTCCTCGAGATCGAGCTTCTGCCGGGCGAGGCGCTGCGCCAGGCTCTCCCCTTCGAGCCATTCCATGGCGAGGTAGGGCACCCCGTCGGGGGTGATGCCGTGGGCCACGTGCCGGACGATCCGCGGGTGATCGAGCTCGGCGAGGATCCGCGCCTCGTGCTCGAAGCGGTGCGCGGCGCTCCGGTCGGGCTGGCCGAGGAGCTTGAGCGCGACCTGCGCCCCCGTGGCCCGGTCGACGGCGCGGTAGACCGTCCCCATCCCACCGGAGGCCGCGACGCGCTCGAGCTGGAAGCGGCTGTCGATGACCTCTCCCGGGCACATAAGGCGGAGGATGCACCGGCGTCGAGCCGTCTTCAACGGTCCGGCGGGCACCCGTCGGTCGGTGTGCGGCTATACGCTCGCGCGGTGCGCCAGGCGGTGAGTCGCGCTTCAGCTCTTCGGGATGCGCCATGTCACGCCGGCGCGGAAGAAGAGCACGTTCGGGATGCTCTGCCCGCCGCCGGGGATACCCTCGTCCTCGTCGTTCATCGGCTCGTAGCGACGGAACAGGCTGTGTCCCGCCTGGGCGTTCACCCACACCGACGAGAAGGCGCGCACGCCGAGGGTCACGCCCGCGGTCGCGACCGAGTAGGCGATGTGATCGACGCACGCCTCGGGCCGCGCCGCCCGCTCGTCCTGCTCGGTCGCCGGGTCGTCGGCCGGCTGGGCCGCGCACGGCCACGCCCCGGTGACGCGCGGGTCGCGCACGGCGTAGGCGTTCCCCGCCAGGTCCGCGCGCAGGCCGACCTCGACGCGATCCGAGAAGAGGAGCTTCACGGTCGCGAAGCCCGGCAGGAAGGCCTCGACGCGGAAATGGGGGCTCGGCGTCCAGTCGACGTACGCCGCCGGCAGCGGGAGGAACGAGCCGAAGCTGTACGACGCGAGCGCGCCGCCGCCGAGGACGAGCTTCTCCGAGAGCGTGTGGGTCGCGAGCCCGAGCGCGCTGACGCGAAGGAGGCCACCGTCGAAGGCCTCGAAGTCGCCCGCGATCCCCGGGGCGACGCGCAGCGAGAGCGACCAGTCGTGGGGGAGCAGCTGGACGAACAGCACCGGGACGTCGACGGCGTGGAAGGCCCGGAGCTTGTCGAAGCCGGGCGGGACGCCGGCGTACGAGACCGCCTCGACATGGTAGGTCGCCCCCGGGATGAGGAACGTCCTCTCCCCGAGGGGGATCGGCACGTTGGCGTTGACCTCGTACGACGAGACCTGCGCCCGCGCGGGGCGCGGGTCCTCGAGCGCGGCGCCCGGCATATACTGCGCGCTCAGGTCCACGAGATCGGGGATCTGGGCCCACGCCGCGCCCGGCGCGAGGACCCCGAGGAGCGGCGCCAGGGCGAGGAGCCGCGGGGGGCGCGCGCCCCGGCGGGAGGGGCCCCCGCCTCGACGCTCGTCCGTGGAGCGCGCGGCGGCGCGATCGGCCGGCCTCATCGCGCCACCCGCTCGTCGAGCCAGTCGAAGAGCCGCGCCTGGGCGAGGAGCTGGTTGCCGCCCTGGCAGTGGACCTGCGACGCCGTGCCCGCGTCGAACACCATCATGTGCTTCGGGCACGTGAGCGCGCCGTAGAGGCGCTCCGACTCGCCTGGAGACGCGTCCTCGGCGCTGCCCTCCATGATCAGCGTCTCGCAGCGGATGCTCGCGACGCCGCCTTCGTTGTCGTACTTGCGGAGCTCGTCGATCACCTCGTGCGGCGTCGAGACGCCGTGCTTCCATGTCACGTCGTCGAAGTACCAGCGCGCGTCGGGCATCACAACCGAAGCGGCGTCGATGGCGCGGTCGAAGGCCGCGGGGCCGCGCTTATGCAGCTCGAGCAGGCCGGGGATCGACGCGAAGTGGCGCAGCATCGCGTCGCGCCAGCTGACGACGCCCGGGTTGGCGACGAGGGCGCGCAGGCGGCGCTCGCGCGAGGCCGCCCGCGGCGCGAGGTAACCGCCGAACGAGAGGCCCATCAGGACGAACCTGCCGGCGTCGAGCCGCTCGTCGCGCTCGGCGAAGTCGAGCACGCGCCCCACGGGGACCTCCCAGTCGGGCCGGAAGGGGTGCCCGTGGAGGCGCAGCGAGGCGCCCTGCCCCGGGCCGTGGAACGAGAGGACGTGGTAGCCCCGCTCGAGCGCGCCGTCGATGACCCACATGGTGTCCTCGGGCCACGCGTGGAGGCCCTGCTGCAGCACGATCGCGGGCGCGCGCGCCACCCCGGGCGCGTAATGGACGCGGCCGTGGAGCACGCCGCTCTCGTAGGGGATATCGACCTGCCGGGAGTCGTAGCCCCGCAGGCGGAGCGCCCGGTCATGCAGGTCGAGCCCCGCGATCGTCGCCTCGACAAGGCGCGGGTCAGAGCGATCCGCGTAGCGCATCAGCCCGGCCCGGTGGTACGCGCCCGCGCGCAGGAAGTGCGACGCGGCGCTGCGCGCGTGGCCGCGGGCCTCCGCCTCCTCGCCGTAGCCCTGCACCCGCTTCGCGGTGGCCAGCCACTGGTCGAACCACGAGCGCTCGTCGCCCGGGCGGATGCGGGTCGCGGTGTCGAGCACCTCGCCGACGTCGGTCAGCCCCATCGACGCGAGGCCGAGCCAGAACACGATCTGCGCGTCCATCACCGGCTGGCCGATGAACTTGAACCGGTGCCAGACGGGCGCCGCCTGGCCCTGCCCGAGCGTGTCGTCGCCGTGGAACCGCGCGGACGCGACCTCCTGATCGACCCCGCGGCGGCCCGACGCGAACCCGAGCGCCGCCGCGCCCCCCGCGACCGCCGTGTGGGTGAGAAACCTCCGCCGATCGAGCATCGGTGCACCTCCAGCGCCTGACGAAACAAGTGATTGAAACATGTGTTTCAAGCATTGACGCCCGCCAGGCGCATCGTCAAGGTGTGTTTCAAACAATCGTATGAACGACCGTGACCCCCTCGCCCCTGCGGACGATCTCGATCCACGGCAGCGGCTCGTGGTCGCGGCGATCGATCAGATCGAGAAGCACGGCATCGGGCAGCTGACGGTGCGGAAGCTCGCGGCGGCGGCCGGCGTCAACATCGCCGCGGTGAACTACTATTTCCGGTCGAAGGAAGCGCTCGTCGCGGCGGCGCTCGAGGGGTCGATCCGGAACATGCTGGTGGACAGCGAGGATTTCCTCGCCCGGATGCCGGGCGACCCTCTGGAGGCGCTGAGCGGGCTGCTCGGCTACTACCTCGAGGGCGGGATGCGGTACCCGAACGTGGGCAGGGCGCTCCTGCACGACGCGTTTCACGCGGACGACTACAGCGGTCCTTTCCCGAAGCTCTTCGCGCCTGTGATGGAGCGCCTGCGCGATCTCGTCCGGGCGGCGGTGCCCGGGATCGAGGAGCGGGCGGCGGCGCGCCGGGTGGTGGCGGCGCTCTCGGCGGTCTTCTTCCCGACGTTCTTCGCGGGGCTTTACGAGGGGCTGAACGCGCTCGGCTCGCCGGCCGACCGCCTCGCCTACGCGCGAGAGCTGGCGCGGCAGACGCTGGCGCCCGTCGCGGTCCCGGAGCCGGCTCCGCCCGCGCCCCAGGGCAAGCGGTCGAAGCGCGGGTGATCCGCGGGGGATCGCGCGCTCCCGCCAGAGCGGCGGCTAGTCTCTCCCGCGCCCTTGCGCCTTCACTCGCACTGGGGCGGCGACGGCGCAAAGCACTCCCCCGCCGCGTTGCAGTACGTCCTGCCACACTTGAGCTTCGGCTTCGCATCGGGCAGCGGGCCGCGCGCGCCCGGCGAGGGCTTCCTGATCCCCGCGGCGCTCATGGACGGCGCAGCGCTCGCGGGCTGCGCGGACGGCGCAGCGCTCACGGACTGCGCGGGAGCGGGTGCAGTGCCCGGCGGCGCGGCGGTCCCGGGCGCGGTCGCCACCTCGGGCGCCTCCGTGACGGCCCCGGGCGCCGTCGCTGCGACCCCGGGCGCCGCCGCGGCGCTGGACGCATCCGGCGCCGCGCGGTCGGGCGACGGCGCCTGGGAGCGACCGCAACCGGAGCTCGAGAACGCCGCGAGCCCTAGGGCCACGGCAACGACGCACGCTCGTGGGCTCATCCTGTTCATCGATGGCTCCGTGCCCACGCGATCTCGCTCTGCCCGGCCGCGATCGCGTCCATCCACGCCGCGAGCCCCGGATACGCCGCCTTCACCTGCTGCGCGTACCCGGCAAACGCCCCGGGATCTCGCGCGGCCTGAAGCTCCGCGGCGAGCCCGCACGCCTCGGGCGCGAACACGCCGCCGAGCACGCGGAGCCGCGCCGGGTCGACGGCGTCGAGCTCCTCCGGGCCGTGGATCAGGTACTTCATGAGCCTCGGATACCGCAGCGGATCGCCCGGATCGGCGGGCGGCGCGAGCCGGGTCGGATCGGACGGCGGCCGGCGGAGCCACCGCCCGAACGAGCCGGCCGCCTCGACCTCGGGCCGGAGCTCGTCGAGCGACGCGCGCTCCGCGGCCGTGGGCTCCCGGAAGCGCAGCCGTCCGCGGCCGCTCGCGGCGACGTGCGGCGGGGCTCCGTAGAGCAGCACGCCGTCGACCTCCCCCGCCGCCAGATCGTCCGGCAGGAGCTCGGCGATCTCCACGAGGAGCCGGCGGACCTCGCCGGCCCGCAGGCGGAAGCTCGGCGCCGAGAGATCGGCGTCCACCACGGCCGTGGGCGCCTCCTCGAAGAACGGCTCCGCCTCGCCCGGCCGCCACAGCCTGATGCCTACCGCGCCCCGCAGCGCCGCGGGCGACGGCAGCGGCAGCCGCATGAGCGACGCGCCCGGGGGCACGCTGCCGATCGTGATGCCCACGAACATCGGAAAGCCGAGCACATACTGCGGCTCGACATCGATGCCCACGAGGGCCGGGCCCGGAGGTGTGATGTCCGGAGCGCTCACTTCCACGCGAGCCCCTTGTTGTCCTCGAGGTGGACCCGCCTCACCTCCTTGAGGTGCCTGCCGCAGACGTCGCTGCCGGTCTTCGCCGACGTCCCCCGGATGAGGTTGCGCTTGTCGTCCAGCATCCAGTTGGGCCTGTAGTTCATGCAGCACGTCTTGTCCCGCGGCGCGCGGAAGTCGAAGTACCCGCACTTGTGCGGCATACCGAACGCGTGGACGAGCTCATGAACGATGGTCCCGACGATGCGGCCGCGGTACGTCGGCTTTGGCAGGCCGGTGCCCGCGTCGCGGTAGGCGCTGTGGTGCGTGAACATGATGGTCCGGCCGGCGAAGTACTCCTTGCCCTTGGCCGTCACGGTGGGGCTGATGCCGGCGGTGTAGAAGGCGCCCGGGTTGAACAGCTTGGCCTTCACGTTTGCGGCCATCCCGTAGCCGCCGGGGGTCACGGCGCCGCCCTTCTTCCGGAACCTGGGCGAGTAGTTGAACCGCACCTTGTACGCATGGGCGATCGACCCGTCGCCCGCCGTGAAGTCCGGCTGGGCGTCGTGCTCCACGATCCAGCAGCGCGTGATCGGGCCGGCCGCCGTCGTCTCGGTCTGAACGCTGAACAGGTTGAAGCCGACCGTCTCCGAGCCGGAGGTCAGCTCGGCGAAATCCACGTCGGGGAACGTCCCTGGGATCTCGAAGAACTCGAAGAGGTTGGCGCCCGCGCCGCCGCTCTTCAGCTCGACGTCCCCCTCGAAGACCTTGTCGCCCTTCTTGATCGGCAGAGGGTGCGGCTCCATCGCGGAGATGACGCAGAACCAGCCAGGGTTCGACCTGTTCGAGAACACCTTGTTCACGTAGGCCACGCACTCGGTCTCGAGGTCGTCGTCCTTGGGCGCCATGTGCGGCTGGTCCGGCACCTCCTTCTCCGGCTCGCAATCGAGCTGGACGCAGCACGGCTCGAACGGCACGGGCACCTCGTCCATGGGCAGGGCGAACGCGCTCTTCATGCGGACGGACTCGACCCGGATCCGGTGCCACATCGTCATGATGCCGGTCTCGGCGCCGAACCCCTCCACGTGTGTTGCAGCGTCGATGTCCGCCCGGAGGATGAAGTTGTCCCCGGCCGTGTCCGGGCAGTGGAAGACGACCTTGCTCTCGTCGCCGACGATCGTCGTCTTCGCCTCGGTCGCGGCCGCGGACGCAAGCGCGAAGCCGGCGACCGCCTCCCAGGGCGGGCTCTTCGCTGGCTTGCCCTCGTTATCGGCCGCGCGCGAGCCCTTGTGATCCCCGGCGGCGTCATAGTCCTTCTTGTCGACGTACGCCCCCCACGCGGCGTGAAAGCCGGGATCGTCGTTGGTCGGGTCGTCCGGCTCGACGACCGTCCACCGGATCTTCGCGTCCGCGGGCAGCTTCCCCCGCTGGATCGTCACCTTGGCGGTGAGCTGGATGAGCTGCTTGTCCTTGGCCCAGCTCCCGGCGAGGTCGCTGTTGAGGTACACCCGGCCGAGGTGGTCCTGGCTCGTGTACCCGGGCCTCGCCTCGGCGCGCTTCACCCCCGGCGCCCCCGGCGAGACGGGCGCGTGGAGCCCCAGGATCTCCGTGATGGAGACGAGCACGGTGTTCGGCACGCGCAGCGTCGCGCGCGTCTTCTCCCCTTCGGCGACGCGGGGCACGAGCGCCGCGCCCGGCGCGGCGGGCACCTCGCGCGTGAGCACGTCGCAGCGCAGGAGCGGACCTCCGCCGAGCTCGTGGACCCGGGTCGGGTAGGGGCTGCTCAGGCTGCCCGTCACGGCGCCGAGGCGCTTCGAGCCGGCGTCGCCCTGATCGTCCCAGATCTCGACGGCGACCGGGATCGCCCCGTTCGCGGCGACCTCGAGCTTCCACGGGATCGCCTCCGCCGTCAGATCGACCTCCCTGGCGCCAGCCGGGATCGGCTTGCTGCGCCCGAAGCGCCGCCCGGCGATGAACCCCAGCGCATACGGCCTCTTCGCGCCGGCGAGCAGCCCGTCGACGCCGAGGACCTTCTGGAGGGTGATCGTGACCGCGGCCGTCTGTGCCATTCGTTCCTTCTCGTCACGCGCCGTCGTGGCGTTTCAGGAGCTTCGCCCGCGTCGCGTCGTCGAGGACCCCGGTCGGCGTCAGCCCCGACGCCGACTGGTACCACGCCACCGCATTGGCCAGCTCGGGCCCGTCCTTGCCGTCCACCTCGCGGGAGAAATAGCCGAGGTTCTTGAGGCGCCCCTGGACGCCGCTCGGGACCTCGATGGGATCGAGGTGCCCGAGCTTCAGCGCCCAGGTGACCCCGCCTGCGCGCGCCGTCTCGTTGCCCGGCGTGTCCGGCCAGGCCGCGAGTTCGGCGTCCTCCAGGTCGGCGGGGATGGGGTGCTCGATGGGGCTCTTGCCGTCCGTCGTGCCGGCGACGACGACGTCGCGGTACGTCAGCTCGTACGCGAACGGCTCCTCGACCTCGAGGAGGAGGCGGAGCATCGTCTTCGGGACCTTGACCGTGAAGACGTGCTTCCCGCCCGTCGGGACCTCGACCTCCTTTGGCGCCGCGTCCGGGATGATGAGGACGTCGCCCGGATAGATGAGGTTCGGGTTGGGGCGCTTCTTCTTGAACTCGGCGTTGTCAGGATGGTTATAGATGACGCGCCAGTCGGAGAAGCCGTACTTCGGGGCGATGCTCGAGAGGCACTCTCCCTGTCGGACAACATGCTGGTGGGGCATCGATCATCCCATGATCCCGGCGCGAGCATCCGCGAGCAGGGATGCGTCGAGCACCGTAACTCGCCCGAGCGGCGCCCTCAAGCGCCGCGAACGGGCCGGCGCGCACGGCCGTGAGGAGCGGGTCAGGGCATCGATGCGGGGGGCGCGACGGCCGGGCCCCCCGCATCGATGCCCTGACCCGCTCCTGGCCCGCGCTTGACTCTCCCCCGCGCGGCGTGATGCCATGGGCCAGGGCCGAATCGAGAACGCGATGCGCGACCGCTGGGGTTTCGGCTGCTTCCCTGACAAGGTGTGGATCGCCCGGCGGGTTGATGCGCCGTTGCCGGACGGGGCCAAGGCCCTTCCTGCGCTGGAAGCGACGTGGCGGCTGGAGGCGTGGCTCGCCGACGGCGTCCACGGCAGGGTGCTCCTCGCCGAGATCGGCGAGGCGCTCGGCTTTCCGGTGTCGACGGGGCCTTCGTTCGATCCGAGGGCGCTGGGAGCGCGGCTGCGGGAGGCGCTGCTCGACGGCCGCCTCCACGCCTACCGGATGCCGTACGTCGCTTCCGGCGCGCGCTTCGCGCCGCCCGAGCTGCTCGAGCGCGACGCGCCAGCGCCTGCGCCCAGGGAGGACAAGACATGGGTCGGGATTCAGCTCATGGACGACGGGGACCCGCCGCGACCTGTCCCGTTCAAGAGATACCGTATCGAGCTGCCGGACCGCTCCGTTCGCGAGGGATTGCTCGATCAAAACGGCCAAGCCGTGATCGTTGGCATCGATGCCGGGACATGTAAGATATCGTTCCCTCAGCTCCACGCGGACGACTGGCGGCCCGCCTAGGCGCACGTCGCCCTCCGGGCATTGGTCTGGCCCCGGATGCTCTTGCGGCTGCGCTCAGCAATCGAAGAAGCGGCGAAGCCCGGGGCGGATGACCTCCTCGATGGTCTCATCGAGCAACACGCGGGCTTTCAGGCCGCTGCACAGCCCGAGCTGCTCCCCCTGCGGCGGGGCGTCGTGGGCCGGCAGGTGCGCGTGCTCGTGCTCCACGAGGTGCCGGAACGCCACGGGCAGGTAGCGCTCGACCGCTCGCCGCTCCGCCGAGGAGAGCTCCGGCGCGATCTGCTCGAGGAGGCGCCAGCCGAAGCGGGCGTGTCCGACCTCGTCGGCGTAGATGCGCGTCAGCAGATCGAGCAGCGGCCCGGGCGGCATCTCCAGCCGCTCCGCGCCGATGAGGGCCACGGCCACCGTCTCGCTCATGCAGCAGATGTGGATCACGTTGCGGAGCGCGGCGGCGCGGGGAGGCGCGTCGCGGTGCAGGGGGAACTCCGGGCGTTCCGGGACGCTCGCGGTCGCCGTCCCGCCGAGGGCCTCCACCACGGCGCCGCAGAGGATCCCGTGGCGGCGCTCCTCGTCGGCGAAGCCCCGACACGCCTCGGCGAGCTCCGGCGGGAAGCTCGCCTCGGCGAGCTGGCTTGCGAGCGCCTCGAACACGGCCGACGACCCGTGCTCGTTCACCATCCGCGCGTGCCAGGTACCGATCGCCGACGAGAACAGCGCCGCGGGATACCCGCTCACGTCGAAGGCACGCGCGCGCGCCTCGCCGCGGAGATCGAGCGTCGCGGCGTTCATGCGACCTCCGACGGGGCATAGGCGTCGAGCGCCGGCGGGACCGGGGGGCCCCAGGGCGTGCAGTACTTCTCATTATAGAGCTCCGCCTCGGGAGCGACGACGTCGCCGAAACAGCAGGCGTGCCGGACGGGCTCGGCCTCTCTGTAGGAGATCGCGTCGGCGCCCACGCCCACGATCAGCGCCGTGCAGCAGTTCACGAAGGAGGCGTCTCCAGCGAGGGCCGCCCACTGCTCCTCGGAGATCCCCGTCCCGGGGGCGGGCAGGCGCTGCGCGCCATAGTCGACGCAGCACTCGAGCTCCGCGCGAGGGCGAGCCTCCGTGTCGTCGAGGCTCACCTGCTCGGCGCACGCGAGCCCGGTCGGCATGGGCGGCGCGCCGCCCGCGCCGCCCGCGCCGCCCGCGCCGCCCTCATCGGGCGTCGGAACGACCCCACTCCCCGTCGAAGGTTCCCCACCGCCGCCGGTCGTCGCACCGACTCCGGTCGTCGCGCCGACTCCGGCCGTCGCCCCGCCGCCGGCCGGAGCCGGGGCGTCCGGCTCCTCCGCCGGGATCTCCTCGTCGGGATCCAGCGGTGACGACTGCCCGCCAGAGACGTAACGTCCGCTGCAGCCCGCCAGGGCGCCACAGGCCAGCGCTCCCAGCGCGACCCTCGCTGCTGCACGCAATGCCGCCCGTCTCGTCTCCTCACGCATAAGTTCTCCTCCAGTAAAATAGGCTGTTGGCCGCAGGGCGCGGCGCGGGCCGAGCACTCGGCCCATGTGGACCAGCGTAGGCGCGCGGCACAGCGAAGAGAATCTGCATTTTCCGCACACCATTGAACCGAAATTCAAAACAATGGCGCAGCGGGATCAGCTCAGGAGTGCGTCTCGCGGCCCGTGGAACGGTAGGCTCCCGGAGGAACCCCGACCTCCCGTCGAAACGCGACGTTGAAGGCCGCCTCGTCCTGGTACCCCACGGACGACGCCACCTCGGCGAGCGCGAGCCCGGGGCGCTCTCGCAACGTCTCCTTCGCCAGCGCCATGCGCCAGCGCGTCAGATGGCGGAGGGGGCCCTCTCCCACGTGCTCGCGGAAGGCGAGGGCGAAGCCCGAGCGGCTCATGCCGGCCTCCCGCGCGAGCAAGGCCACGGTCCACGCGCGGGCCGGGGCCTTGTAGAGCGCGTCGAGGGCGCGGGCGACGCGCTCGTCCGCGAGCGCCGCGCGGAAGGAGCCAGGAGGCGCGGGGCGCTCGAGCTCCGCGCGGATGGCCTGCAGGAGGAGCAGCTCCGCGAAGCGCGCGGCCATGACCGGCGCGCCCGGCCGCCGGCCGCTCACCTCGTCGCGGATGCCGTCCAGGAGCCGGCCGAGACCGGGCACCGGCTCACCGGCCCCGCCGTCGAGGAGCACCACGGAGGGCAGCGCGCGGAGCAGCAGCGACCGCCCGGCGCCCGCGACGTGCATGGCAGCGCAGAGCACCACCGTCCTCGCGCCGTCGCCGCCCAGCCGTCGCCGCACCGTCTGCACACCCGGCCGAGGAGGCGAGAGCCAGCGCTCCTCGTCGACGACGGCCGCCCCCGGCCGGTGCCTCAGGCAGTGGGGGACGCCGTGCGGCATGAGCAGCAGATCGCCCTGGCCGACGCGGATCTCTCGACCGCCGAGCTCCAGCCACATCTCGCCTTCGAGGAGGTGGTGGAGCAGGACGATCTCTCGGCGGCCGATACGGGCCCCCCACGGCGCGCCGAGCTCGACGCGGCCGAAGAGGCTGGTCTCGATGCGCACGTGGCGGAGCAGCGCTGTCAGGACGTCGGGCATTGGACGATCACAAAAGAGCGCTGGACGTTATCACATGGAGGGTCCCCCGGTCCGTCGCCATGGTTCAGCCACCGATTCACGAGGAGACAACCATGGACGTTTTCATCACCGGCGCGAGCGGCTTCATCGGATCTGCGGTCGCCCGCGCCCTGGTCGCGCGCGGGCACCGGGTGCGCGGGCTCGCGCGCAGCGACGCGTCGGCGGCGAAGGTGCGGGCCGCTGGCGCGGAGCCGATCTGGGGGAATCTGTCGCAGGTCGACACGCTCGCGCGCGCGGCGGCGGCCAGCGACGGGGTTGTGCACACCGCGGCGACGACAGGAGAGGATCGCCCGGCCACCGACGAGGCGGCGGTCACGGCGATGCTCTCGGCCATGAGCGGCGGCGTCTTCATCACGACGACCGGGGCGCCCCGCGCGCGCTCCTCGCGGGTGCCCGTGCCCGAGGAGGAGAGCGTCAACCCCGGCGGAGCGCTCGAGTGGCTCGTGGCGGCCGAGTCGCGCGTGCTCGGCGCGAAGGGCGTCCGCGGCCTGGTCGTGCGACCGCCCATCGTCTATGGCGACGGCGGAGGTCCGGTGGCGGGCCTGGTGCAGGGCGCGCGCGCCGCGGGGGTGGCGCGTTATATCGACGATGGCGAGAACCGCTGGTCCACCGTCCACGTGCGGGATCTGGCGGTCGCCTACGCGATGCTGCTGGAGTCGGACGCAAGGGGCGTGTTCCATGCCGCCGAGGCGGCGCCCGAGCCCATGGCGGCGCTCTTCGCGGCGATAGGCGACGCCGCCGGGGTCCCCGTGGGCTCGTGGAGCCTCGCGGAAGCCCTCGCAGCGCACGGCCCCATCGCCGGCTTCCTGGCCATGGACGCCGCCCTCGACGCGACCAGGCTGCGCGGCCTGGGCTGGTCCCCGGAGGTCGGAGAGGCGCTCGGAGGCATCCGCGGCGCCCTGCGCGACCCGGCGCAGGGCTACCGCGCGCCATGAGCCGCGCCGCAGGCTTCAGGGCAAGGCGCCGTCGCGCGCGGCGCTCGCCGCCGGCGCCTCCCCTGCTCGCTTGCTGTCGAGGGCGAGCAGCACGAGATAAGAAAAGGCACAGACAACGAGGCTGCCGAACACGAGCATCGGCAGCGAGTAGGCCAGCCGCTCCAGACCCGCCCCCTCGATCAGCTTGCCTGTGAGGGCCGGGAGGACCATGCCGCCGAGGCTGTCGCCGACCAGCACGAGCCCGGTCACGAACGCCGTCATGGGCACGATCTGCCCCGCGAGCGTGAAGCCGCTGGGCCAGAGCGGCGCCATGAAGAGCCCGAGCCCGAGCGCGACACCCCACAGGAGCGCGCTCGATGGCGGCAGGAGCAGCATCATCGCGGACAGCACGAGACAGCCGCCCAGCCCCACAGGGATGACCTGGCGCGGCGTGAAGCGGATCGCCACCGGGATCGAGAGCAGCCTCCCGATCGTGAACGAGAGCCAGAACCCCGAGGTGAGGTACGCGGCCCCGGTCGCCGAGACGACGCCCAGCGTGAGGGCATAGGTGTAGATCCAGCTCCCGAACGAGATCTCCCCGCCGACGTAGGCGAACAGGTACAGCACCGCGACGAGCACCGGAAGGAGGGGCAGCGCGCGATCCGCGCCCTTCGCCGCGGCGTCCTTCCCGGCCTTTTCCTTGGGCTCGGGACAGTGTCGCATCGAGAGCATGCCCAGGGCGACGAGCGCCGAGAAGGCGGCCACCGCCCAGTACGCCGCGTGGTAACCGCCCCAGGCGCCCGGGACGCGCGCGACAAGGAGCGGCGACACGAACGCGCCCAGCCCGAAGCAGAAGTGAAGCCCGTTCATGTAAGGGCTGACCTTCTCCCCGTGCGTCCAGAGGAGCAGCGCGTTCGCGCCCGTGTTGACAAGCCCCTCCGCGAGACCCCGGCAGAACGCCACGACCACGAGCAGCCATAACCACGGGACGGCCGGGATGACAGCGAGGCACGCCGCAGCGATCAGGTGCGCTCCCCCGAGCAGGTTGTGCCCGTGCACGCGATCGAACAGCTTGCCTCCCCAGAGCGTACCGAGCGTGTAACCAACCCCCCCGCCGAGGAACAGCGAGCCCATGTCCCCGACGCTGGAGCCCGTCTGCCGCGCCAGGTCCGGCAGGGTCGGCCCGGTGATCGCCGTGATGAGGCCCAGGCAGATGAAGAGCCCGTAGTAGCCGGCCGTCTGGCGCAGCGCCCTGTCGCTCCACCGGCTCGAGACCGGACGCTCCTCCACGGCTGCAGTGCTCATCGCTTCGCTCCTTTTACCCGATGCGGGGACTCATGTGCCGGCCCCGGCGCGGCAGGGGATCCGGGGAGATCGTCGGCGCGCGAGGCGCTGGCCCCGCGCTGCCGCTCGTGCTCGATGCGCCATGACTCGAAGGCCAGCGCCTGGAGCGCCGAGAGGACGAGCACGGAGACGTCGGTGTTGACGTAGAGCCAGATGAACCCAAGCCCCAGGCCGCGCACGAGCAGGGCCACCGCCGCCCCGACGGCGACGTTGCCGCCCCAGAAGAGGAGGCACACGCCCACGCAGCGGATCGCGCGCCGGAGCGCGGGCGGGAGGAGCCCGGCGCCCATCCCCCGGCGGCGCCCCGCCGCGTAGACCACGCAGGACGTGGCGGCGACGACGCCCAGGATGTAGAGCGCGTCGGGCATCGCTACCCTTCCCCGCGGAGCCGCGACAGCGCGCGCGCCGCGAGCTCCTGGAGCAGCCGGCCGATCGCCGAGAGGCGCTCCCCCGGGGTGTTCGAGGCCGGCGACCCCTCCGGGACGGGCGCGGCGAGGACCTCGAAGCCCGCGCGCTCGAAGAGCCGGCGCGCGCGAGCGATGCGGTGCGCGCCGGTGACGAGCAGGATCCTCCTTGCGCCCCTGGGCAGCAGGAGCTCCGCGCTGCGCTGGGCTTCCACCGCGGTCGTCAGCCCGCGCGGCTCCGTGAGCAGGGCCGACGCGGGGACGCCGAGGCCCCGCGCGAGGCGAGCGCGCGACTCGGCCTCGCTGGCCGGCCCGTTGCGGCTGCCGAGCATCAGCACGAGCGGCGCTCGCCCCTCACGGTACAGCGCGACGGCCTCGACGGCGCGCCGGAGCGAATCCTCCGGGAGCCGCCCGTCCGGATCGACGTCCGCGCCGAGGGCGACCACCGCGTCGGCCTGCCCTGCGTCGGGCGCCGACGCCATCCAGCGATCGAGCGGCGCGGCGGCCGGGGTGAACGCGGCGACGGCGAAGGCCACGAGCCCGATCACGCCGGCCGCGGTGCTCACGCGGTCCCACGCTCCTTCCATGCGCATGGCGTCGGATCCCTGGAAGAGCCCCTACGTGGCGCCCAGGAGCGCGGGCCTCGAGGAGCGCGCGGACGGCCGCCGCGCCTCCAGCTCCTCCGCGACGCCGTGGATGGCGGCCTCGACGCGCTCGAGAGTCTCCTCGCTCATCCGGCCATGCAGGGGCAGGCAGACCTGGCCCGCGCAGAGCCGGTCCGTGTTCGGGAGGGCGGGGCCCGCGGGGAAGCAGTCCAGCGCGTGCAGGGGCGGGTAGAAGTACCGGCGCGCCTCGACGCCGCGCCGCGCGAAGGCCGCGATGACGTCGTCGATCGGGGCGTCGATCAACCCGACGCCGAGGTTCTGCCCGTTGGGGTTCACGCCCGGCGGGATGCGCTGGGTGCGGTACACCTGCGGGTGCCGGGACAGGGCCGCGCGCAGCCGGTCGAGGTACGTCCGCCTGCGGGCCAGCGCCTCCGGGAGCCGGCGGAGCGAGGAGAGCGCCAGGGCGGCGCGCAGCTCGTCCAGCTTGGCGTTCATCCCGGGGACCGACGCCGAGAGCGGCTGCGCGAGCCCGTGGTTGCGCAGCCGGCGCATCGCCGCGCTCACCTCGCGGTCCGGGGCGACGACCACGCCGCCCTCCGCGGCCACGAGGACCTTGGTGGCGTGCAGCGAGTAGGTCGTCGCGGTGAGGAGCGCCTCGGCCTCCCGGCTCGCCGCCTCGGTGCCCATGCCGTGCGCGTTGTCGTAGATCACGGCCGCGCCCGCGTCGCGGGCCTCGCGCGCGATGGCGGCGAGATCGGGCGGGACGCCGAACACGTTGACCGGGAGGACCAGCGTCGCGCCGTGCTCCGCGAGCAGGCGGCGCAGGTGCCCCGGATCCAGCGTCCAGGTCTCCGGGTCGATGTCGCAGAAGACCGGCTCGAAGCCCGCGTGCACCGCGGCGTTGAGCGTCGCGATGAAGGTGAAGGCCGGGAGGATCGCCTTGCCCCGCCGCACCGCCGCGGCCTCGATGGCCAGGCTGATCGCGACGGCGCCGTTCGAGACGGCCACGGCCTCCTCGACGCCGAGGAACGCCGCGATCGCCCGCTCGAAGCCCTCGGCGAGCGGGCCGCCGTTGCTGAGCCGCCCCGAGCGCAGGACGTCGGCGATCTGCGCCGCGATCGCGTCCGGCTCGTCCACCTGCGGCGAGACCATGGGGATGAAGGGTCGCTGGTCGCTCATGCTTGTCTCTCCGGACGAAGGCGCTGGTGGACGACGCGGCCGATGAACTCCGGGATGCCGAGCAGGTACCGCCGCCAGAGCCGCCGCGGCTCGACCGCCAGGCGGTAGAGCCACTGGACGTGGCTCCGGCGCACCCACTCGGGCGGGTAGGCGACGGCGCCCGCCACCTGATCCAGCAGCCCCCCCATACACCAGGTGGCGCGCACCTGGAGCGCCGCGAGGTGCTGGCTCACCCAGAGCTCCTGCTTGGGCGGGCCGAGGCCGACGATGAGCAACGCGGCGCTCGAGCCGTTGATCTGCCGGACCACCGCCGCCTCCTCCTCGGGGGCGAAGTACCCGTGGTGAACGCCGGCGATCCGGAGCCCCGGGCGCTCCGCGACCAGGCGGCGCGCGACCTCGTCGGCGATCCCGGGCGCGCCGCCGAGCAGGAAGACCGAGGCCCCGCGCTCGGCGCAGAGATCCACGATCCGGCCCAGCTCGATCGGGCCCACGTTGATCCGCTCCGGGCACGGCCCGCCCAGCAGGCGCGCCGCCCAGACCACCCCGATGCCGTCGGCGTACACGACGTCGGCCCGGGAAACGGAGGCGCGGTACGGCGACTCGCGCGCCGCCAGCGTGGCGCAGTACGCGTTGACGTAGGTGTAGTAGTCGGTCCTTTCGCGCTCCGCCCGCAAGGCCTCGTCCAGGCGGCGCAGCAGTTGCTCGAAGGAGAGCCGCGTGACGGGGACGCCGAGGACGTCGACCCGGGGCGCGATCGAGGGCGGAGCGACGGTCATGCCTCGCCCCTGGCCGGCGCCACCTTGTCCTGCGCGCTGATGAACGCGCGCGGATCGCTGACCGGGGCGCGATCGAGGACGGGCCGCGCCTCGTCGGTGCCGAACATCGCGACGTAGTCGCCGTGGAACCCGTCGCAGATGTCGCGGAGCGCGCAGCGCTGGCACCCCGCGCCCTTCTGGTAGCCGTTGTGCTCGACGCGGTTCAGCGCGTCGTGGCGGTAGGCGGCGTCGCGATCCCCGCGGCGGCGGAAGAGCCGGTAGGATAGCCCTTCCAGCTTCCTCATCATGGGGCCGAGCCGCGGGTCCGTGTCGGCGCGGAGCATCCGGCCCCGGAGGTCGATCGCGTCCGCCAGGCGGAGGAGCGGCTGCCGGAGCCGGCCGAGGCGGGGCCGCGCGCCGAGCGGGACGGGCGGCGACACCGCGCCGGCCCGCATCCGCTGCGGGCCCTTGTTGGTCCAGGTCCAGCTCGCGAAATCCCACTCGTGCGGGTCGTACGAGAGCTGCTGGTAATTGTACACCGACGGCCAGTGGCGCTCGGGGACGATGCAGTGGGGCAGGTACCTGACGTTCGCCTCCACGCCCGCTTGCGCGAGCACGTCCAGGGCCTCGTCGAGCGGGCCCCGCAGGTCGCCATAACGAGGCACGTTCTCCGCGGTGCGGGCGCCCTCCTTGCGCTGATCCGCGAACGGGTTGAAGGCGAGGAAGTTGACGGCGCGCGCCCCCAGCTCCACCGAGAGCCTCGCGATCGCCGGGAGCTGCGGCACGGCGAGCTTCGACATCACGCAGTTCACGCGGAACGGCACGTCGAGCGCGATGAGGTGGTTCAGCGCGCGCATCTGGCGCACGTGCGCGCCGCTCACGCCCACGGCCAGGTCGTGCGCCTTCCCGAGCCCCTGGACGCTGACCAGGAAGTCGGCGACGCCGGAGTCCTTGAACTGCTGCGCCTTGTCGCGCTTGTCGAGCACCAGCGCGTTCGTGATGAGCGTCGGCGCGAGGCCGATCCCGGCGCAGTACCGGATCAGCGCATGGATGTCGCGCCAGATGGTCGGCTCGCCGCCCTGGATGTCGATCGCGTCGTTCCCGTAGAACTCGACGAGGGTCCGGCAGATCTCCTGCGCCTTCTCCAGCGACATGAACGGGTGCTCGGGGTGCTCCTTGTCCTCGATCCGATCGAGGAAGTAGCAGAAGTGGCAGCGCAGGTTGCACGTCTGCCCGAGCCACAGCACGCCGCGGCGCGTGAGCTCTCGGGTCTGGCCGTGGGGCCGCGGCGCGGCGGCCGGGCGCGTCGCCGGCACCGCGAGGGCGAGGGCCCGCTCGAGCAGGATCTCCGGCGGCTCGATGTCCGCCGACACCAGCGACTCCTTCCGCCTGAGCTGCACCAACGAAACGTTGCCATCCGTGCTGGTCTTCACGTGGTCCTCTCCTCGATTGGATCTTTCACGCGCGGCGCGGCGCCCCGCCGCTCCACGTGACCGCCGACGGGAAGTTGAACCGCACCGCGATCGGGGCGATAGGGGAGCGGCATGCGCGCGCGGCGACCTCCGGTGAAGGATCTCCTCCATCCATGACGTCGCCCGCGCTCAGCGAGGACGCCCCGCCGCCGGCGAGGCGAAGCGTCTCGGGCAGCATGGCGCTGAAGACCGCGAGCGATCTCGTCTCGCGCGGCGTCCGCATGCTCCTCGCCGTCGTCGCCGCGCGGCTCCTGGGGCCCGCGGGCTTCGGCGACTACAGCTACGCCTTCGCCGTGGGCTTCCTGCTCGGCGAGCTCGCGGACCTCGGCCTGCACCTGTTCATCGCGCGGGAGGTGGCCCGCGATCCCGGCGCTCCCATCGGCCCGCTCGTGCGCCTCAAGCTCGCCGTGACGCTGGCCGCCGGCGCCGTCGGCCTCGTGGTCGGCCTCCTCGCGGGCGCGGCCTCGCCACGCCGGACGCTCGTGTGGCTGCTGACGGCCGCCTGGCTGATGGCCTCGTTCGTCGAGATGCTCAACCAGGTGTTCCGCGGGCACCAGCGGATGGAGCGCGAGGTGCTGGTGGCGGTCACCATGGCGGTCACGTCCTTCGGGCTGGGGACGGGCGCGCTGCTCTCGGGGCTCGGCGCGCTCGGCCTGGCGTGGGCCCTCGTCGCGGGCCACCTGGTCGCCCTCGCGCTGGCCCTGGCCCTCGCCGCCCAGCTCCTCGATCGCCGGCAGTGGTCCAGCGAGGGCGCGGCGCTGCCGCAGGGTTTCCTCCGTGAGGCCGGGCCGCTCGCGGTGGTGATGCTCGCCAGCCCCCTCTACTTCCAGCTCGATCTCCTGATGCTGGGCTGGATGAGCACCCCCCACGCGGTCGGCGACATGAGCGCGGTCCAGCGCATGATCGGCGGCGCCATGATGCTGCCGGGCGTCGTGCGCGCGGCGGTCTTCCCCGCCTTCGTCGCCAGCCGCTCCGCGAGCGCCCGCAGGCGCCTCGCCACGCTCACCTTCGTCGGGCTCATGGCCGCGGGCGCGCTCATGAGCGCCGTGGTGTGGTGGATGGGCGGGCCGCTCGTCCGGCTCGTGTTCGGCCCCGACTACGCGAGCGCCGTGCTGCCGCTGCAGCTCCTGACCACGGCGCTCGTGTGGATGGTGCCGGAGCTCGCCATCGGCCCGATGCTCTTCGCCGCGGGCCAGCAGCGCCCGTACGCGGCCCTCTGGACGGTCACCGTGCTCCTCATCGCGGCCGGGGACCTGTGGGCGGTGCCCGCGCACGGCGCCGCCGGCGCGGCCGCGGTGAAGCTCGTCGTCACGCTCGGCCTGGTGGCCGGCGAGGTGATCGTCCTCTTTCGCGTCAGGGACCACCTCGGGGCCTCCTGAGCGGCCGAGGAGCGGTCCTTTCACGGCGTCGTCGATCGCCCGGCGCACGGCGTCAGTAGCTCCCCACGCCGAAGAGCATGCGCAGCGGCGTGATCGCCATGATCTTCAGGTCGCCCCAGAAGCTGGCGTTGGTCAGGTAGTAGATGTCGAGGATGACGCTCTGGTCGAAGGTCACCTGGTTGCGCGCCACGACCTGCCACAGGCCGGTGATCCCGGGCCGGCCTTCGGTCCGGAGGCGGTGCCACGGCTTGAGCGCGTCGAACTCCGCCATCGGATAGGGCCTCGGCCCCACGAGGGCCATGTCGCCCGTGAGGACGTGGAGGAGCTGGGGGATCTCGTCGAGGCACAGCCAGCGCAGGACGCCGCCCAGCCGCGTGATGCGCGGATCCCTGGGGTCCTTGGGGATGACGACCCCATCGTCGCGCACGAAGCCGGGGATCTCGCCGCGGATGACCGAGAGCCGCGCGGCGTCGCCCCTGTCCTCGCCGTCTCGTCGCTGCGTCCGCATCGTCCGGTACTTGAAGAACAGGAACGGCTTCCCGCGCAGACCTGCGCGCGGGGCGACGTGGAACGGCCCGCCGGAGGACTCGAGGTGGATCAGCAGCGCGATCGTCAGCCACAGCGGCGCGCCCCCGAGCAGCACCGACAGGGCCACGAGCTTCTCGACGGCCCGGGTGGCCGCGGCGTCGAGGCCGCCCCGCTCGCCCGAGCCGAACCGGACCACCGGGAGCCCCTCCGCGGTCCGCTCCGACAGGCCGAGGCGCGCCGCGAGCCACTCGAGGTCCCGCGAGGCGATCGCGACCGCCTGCGCCCGCCCGCGCGCCCGCTGCAGCACCTCCCCCACCGCGTCGAGGCCCTCGACGACGACGGGGGCGCCCGGATCGAGCGGAGGAGGCGGCGCGGTTGCACCTTGAGGGAAGGACGTCGTTGCACAGGTCAAGAAAACCTCCTGGTGGTCTCCGGTCCGGCGTCGCGGCGGCTCCCCCGCCCTGCCGTCTCGCCTCAGCCCTCTCTCAGCTGCTCCCCGAACGCCCGGCGCGTCCGCCACCGCGCCCACGCCGGAAAGAGCTCTCCCACCACGCTGCGGAGGCGGAGCCGCAGCGGAGCGCCGCCCTGCGCCCGCGGCGCGCGCCAGAGCGCGGCCACGCTCTCGGCGACCCGCTCCACCGGGACGCCGCCGTCGTGCGGCCGGGACACCGAGCCCCGGCGCCGCCGCTCGTCCTCGTGCAGGCCCGTGTCCACCCACCCGGGGTGCACCTGGGAGACCCGGATCCCCCGGGGCGCGAGCTCGAGCTCGAGCGCGTCGCTCAGCCCGCGGACGGCGAACTTCGTGGCGCAGTAGACGCTCTTCATGGGCACGGCGCGGAACGAGACCTCGGAGCCGACGTTGATGATGTGGCCTCCGCCGTCCCCCATCGCCTGCGCCGCGTGCCGGCATCCGAGGATGACGCCGAGGAGGTTGGTGCGGACGATCGCCTCGACGTCCTCGAGCGCCATCTCGTCGAGGCGCCCGTAGCCCTCCCGGGCGGCGTTGTTGACGACGACGTCGATCCCGCCGAGGAACGCGCGCGCCGCGCCGAAGAAGGCGCGCTGGGAGGCGTCGTCGCCGACGTCCACCGTGCCCGTGCCGAGCCGGCGGCCGGCGACCTCGGGCGCGGCGCTCTGCTGCAACGCGAGGAGCGCGCGCTCGTCCCGCGCGCCGGCGAACACCCGGTGCCCCTCCGCGAGCGCGCGCGCGACGATGGCCCGCCCGATCCCGCGCGAGCCGCCGAGCACGACGATGGCGAGCGTCCGCTCAGGCACGCGCGACCCGCGCCAGCAGATCTCGCCCCAGGCTACGCGCGAGGAGCCGCTCGCTGCTCACGAGGTGCTGCTGGTTGAGCCACGGCGCCGCGCAGGCGAAGCAGCCGTGATCGCGCAGGTGCTCCCACGCGGCCCGGACGCCGACCTCGAGCACGCTCCTGGCGGGGAAGTCCGCGAGCCGCTGGTTGCACGGGTACATGCGGCCGTCGCCGTCGATGAAGGCGTAGTACCGGCCCGCGCTGCACGGGAGGTACTCGAAATGCTCCCGCCGCTCCTCCCGGGTGACGCGATCCCCGCCGTGGTGTTGCCACCAGCGCGCCATGTTCTCCCAGACGCGCTCGCGGAAGACCATCGGCGCCCCCCGGCGCTTGTGCTCGAGCAGCGCGTCCGCCAGGGCCTGCCGCTCGCCCGCGTCGAGGGAGTTGTCGCCGTGGATGCGCAGCTGCCGATCGGACTGCGGGGCGTAGGTCATGACGACCTCGAGCCGCGCGCCGAAGCGGCCCGCCAGATCGAGGAGCCAGGGCACCTGGTCCTTGTTCCGGCGGTTCAGCACCGCCTTCACGATGCGCGGAATGCCGCGCGCCTGGCACGCCTCGAGCGCGGCCATGGCCACGGCGAAGGTCCCCTGACCGCGGTTCAGATCGTTAATCGGCTCCGGGCCGTCGACGCTCACGACGATCGAGCTCAGGTTGGCGAGCTCGTCCACGCGCTCCTTGACGCGGAATCCGCTGGTGACCATTCCCACCGAGATCCCTCGGCTCACCGCTCGCTCGACGATGCGGCCGATGGATTTGTGCAGCATCGGCTCGCCGCCCGTGAGCGTCAGGACCGCCGTCCCCAGCGCCGCCGCCTCGTCCACGATCGCGAACAGCTGCTCGACCTTGAGCTGTCCGATGTCGTCGTGCCGGTGGTGGTAGTCGCCGTAGCAGTACTCGCAGCTCAGGTGGCATCGGTTGGTGACGCACACATCCACCCAGATGGGACGCGCTTCGCGGGCGAGCTTTGCGCGGACGAGCGAACCCAGGTAACGAGGTGAGCGGTGCACGCGCTGCATGATAAGGAACTCGCCTCCAGATGTCATCCGGTCTTTGTAACTACTATTTCCTATGGTAAGGGGTTTTCGACCAATCACGGCGCCACGGCCCAGAGCTTTACCGAACAGCGCGTCAAGGAGGTATTTTTCCGATGAGTGCGAGCAAGCGAATCCTGGTCACGGGTGGGGCTGGTTTCCTCGGATCGCACCTCTGCGCGCGGCTTCTGGCCGACGGGCACCACGTGATCTGCGTCGACAGCATGGTGACGGGGCGTGACGAGAACCTCGGGCCGCTGCTGAAGAACCCGCGGTTCGAGCTGCACCGCTGCGACGTGAGCGAGCCGCTCCGCTTCGAGGTCGACCAGATCTACAACATGGCCTGCGCGGCGTCGCCCGTGAAGTACCGGGCTGATCCGGTGCACACGCTCAACACGAACGTGTTCGGCGCGATCAACGTCCTCCGCCTGGCGCAGGAGCTGGGGGCCCGGGTCCTGCAGGCCTCCACCTCCGAGGTCTATGGCGACGCGCTCGTCCACCCTCAGCACGAGGACTACTGGGGGAACGTCAACCCCATCGGGCCTCGGGCCTGCTACGACGAGAGCAAGCGGGTCGCGGAGACGTACTTCTGGGAGTACCGCCAGACCCGCAACGTCGATACCGTCATCGTGCGCATTTTCAATACCTATGGCCCGAACATGGACCGGAACGACGGCCGGGTCATCGCCAACTTCGTGGTGAAGGCGCTGCGCGGCGAGGCGCTGGAGCTGTACGGCGGAGGCCACCGCACGCGCTCGTTCTGCTTCGTCAGCGACCTCATCGAGGGGCTGGTTCGCGTGATGAACGCCAAGGACCTGACCGGGCCGGTCAACCTCGGGAATCCGGCCGAGACGAGGATGCAGGACCTCGCCGAGCTCATCATCCGCAAGACCGGCGGGCGCGCGAAGCTGACGATGAGCGATGCCCTCATCGACGATCCCCAGCGGCGCAGGCCCGACATCTCCCGGGCCACCGAGCTGCTCGGCTGGCGTCCGGTGGTGGATCTCGACTCGGGCCTCGATCGCACGATCGACTGGTTCCGCCCGCGCGTCTGACGTCCGGCGAGGCCGGAGCGTCCCCTCGAATTTTCCGGGGAAAGTTCACAGGGAGGCGGGGAGACGGGGAGTAAATTCCCATCAACCTCCCCGTCTCTCCGCCTCCCTGTTCAACTCCCCGCTAAGATGCCAGCAAATTGAGGGGATTGGTCAGCCGGCGATGGGGATAGTCGCCCTGCCGGGACGGGCGCTCAGCCGCCCTTCGACGGGAGGCGGCCGGAGGTGGCCATGACGCGCCCGCCGCGGCCGGCGCTGACGTCCGCCAGGATGCGATCGCGCTGCGCCCGGATCCGCTCTCCGAGCACGCGGTGGATCGCAGCCCTGAGGGCCATCCCTCCGAGCCCGCGCGTGACCGCGAAAGGCCCCGGCGCCGATCTCAGCCGGTCCAGGAGGATCCTCGGCGCCGACTGCGCCGAGAGCAGGCGGGCGCCGTCGCGCCGGTAGAGCTCCGGGTAGCTCGAGCGGAGCTGCTCTCTCGCGGCGGCGTTGCGCGCCAGCGCGCGGACCACGTCGGCCATGCTGTCCACCTCGAAGTGGATGGGCGCCTCGGGGACCACGACCAGCGCGTCGCCGGCGACGAGCGCCGTGAGCCACGAGTCCTCGGTCACGAGGTCGACGGGCAGCCGAGGGAGCGCCCCCGCAGGCAGGAGCCCACGATCGGCCATCACCGCGCCCAGCCGATCGCGATCGATGGCGTAGAGGCGACCGGAAATGTAGTCCTGACCGAGGCTGGTCGTCAGCAGGCGGAGGACGGTGCCGAGCGGCGGCGGCGGCGCCCCGCGCGGCTGCTCGAAGGCCGCGGCGACGGCGGCGCGCGGAGAGCGCTCCAGGGCCCGCAGCAGGGCCGAGATGGAGCCCTCGGCCGGGCGCACGTCCGCGTCCGTGAACACGAGGCGACGGTTGCGCGCCCGGGCCACCAGGGCGTTCCATGCGTTGTTCTTTCCGAGCTCGCTCTCGATGACGGAGAGCCGCGGCTCCCGCCCCCGGAACGCCTCGACGACACGCTCGGTGCCGTCCGTGCACCCGTTGAGACAGACGAGGATCTCGTCCACCTCGGGGCCGAGCCGCGACAGCTCGGTGAGGGTCGCCTCGATGGTGCGGACTTCGTTGTACGCCGGCAGGCAGATGCTGGCAGCCATCGACTCCGACGCATACCACCACGCCGGCTCGGGTGTCACGCGGCGCGCGCCGCGCGGGATGGCCACCCAGGAACTGACGATGCCGGCGATGCCGGCGATGCCGACGACGATGTCAGCGGCGCCGACGACGCTAACGATGCCGGCGCGTCCGCAGCCATTGCACGAATTTTATGCTTGGGGAAGGCTCCTGATTATGTTAGCGTGAGAACAACCCCGCGTGACTACAAAGTCCGCCGGAGGTTCGCGCCGTCGCGCTGGTTTCGCGCCTGACGTCATCGTGATCCTTGGGTGTGCCGGTCCAGGCGCGGCGCTGAAGGGAGAGCTTATGCACAGGCTTTTTGCGTTCGTGCTGGGTAGCACGGTGCTTCTGGGAGCCTCGTCGCCGGCGCATGCAAAGCGGCCGGTCCTCGCCGAGGGGTCGCCGATGCACGGCACCAATGGGATGAATGTGGGGCCGGATGGTCGGCTGTACGTCGCGAGCTTCCTTGGCAATGAGATCGCCATCGTGAACCGCAAGAGCGGAGCCATCGTGGATCGGCTCGACGCGTCGGACGGGATCGATGGCCCGGACGACCTCACGTTCGGGCCGGATGGCTCGCTCTACTGGACCTCGCTCATCCCTGGCAATGTCGTGCGGCACGCGCCTTCCGGCGAGATCACCCAGCAGTTCGTCGCGCCGGGCGTCAACCCCATCACGTTCTCCGATACGGGGCGGCTCTTCGTGGCGCTCGACTTCTTCGGTGACGGGCTCTACGAGGTCGATCCGGAGCTGTCGGCTCCGCCGCGCCACATCGCGAGCAACCTCGGATTCCTGAACGGCATGGACTGGGGGCCCGACGGCAGGTTGTACGGGCCGATCTGGACGCAAGGCAGGGTGATCAGCATCGATGTGGACTCCTGCACCGGCGCGGTCGACCCGGAGGTGGAGTGCGACCTCCAGACGGTCGCGGACGGCTTCTTCATCCCCGCGGCGGCCAAGTTCGACGGGCTCGGCCGGCTCCACGTGGTCGATCAGAACGGCGAGGTCGTGCGGATCGACATCGAGACGGGCGAGAAGGAGGTCATCGCGGAGCTCACGCCGGGGCTCGACAACCTCGCCTTCGACCCGCAGGGCAATCTCTACGTGTCGAGCGCCAGCGACGGCTTCCTCGTCCGCATCAGGCCGAGCGGCCAGGTGCGCACGATCATGCCGGGCGGCATGATCATGCCCGGCGGCGTGGCCGTGACGACCGAAGGAGGGGCCGAGTCGGTCTATGTGGGCGATCTGTCGTCGCTGCGGAAGTTCGATGGAGACACGGGGGCTCCGCTGGGCGTCGAGCGGTCGTTCCTCGGCCAATCGGAGTTTCACGCGCCTGCCACGGTGTCGGCGGACGGCTCGAACCTGATCTTGACCGCGTGGTTCAGCAGCGTGGTTCAGACCTACGACCCGGCGACGGCGACGGTCCTCGAGACGTACAGCAACTTCGTCTCGCCGCTCAACGCGGTCCGGTTCCAGGGCGATCTCGTGGTGGCCGAGCTCGGCGCGGGGCCGGGCGCGGCGCGCATCGCCCGCCAGACGGGCGGCGGCCCCGTGACGCTCGCGCCGATGACCGTGCCCTCGGGCCTCGCGGTGTCGGGAGGCGACCTCTGGGCTGCCGACTGGGCCACGGGCCAGATCCTCCATGTGGCGGCGGGGGGCGTGACGCTCTCTCCGCCGCTCGTGGTGGCCGACGGCCTGGATCAGCCGGAGGGGATGGCGGTCGATCTGGACGGCACCCTGCTCGTCGTGGAGGTCGGGAAGCGCCGCCTGCTGCGCGTGGACCCGTCGACGGGGGACACCTGGGTCGTGAAAAAGCACCTCAAGGTGGGGCTCGAGGCGGTCACGGGGACGGTGCCGACCTACGCGTTGAGCGGCGTCGCCGTGGGCCCGTCAGGGACGATCTATGTCTCTGGCGACAAGGACAACGTGCTTTATCGATTCTGACGTGGCGCGGCCGCCTTTCATCGGGCTCTGATCGCGGCTCGCGGCGTTCCGGCGCGAGCAGCTCGTCCAGCTGGTCCTGCGCCGCGAGGACTGGTCGGGCGCGAGGCGCGCGGTCAGGAGCACCTCCGGGTCGACCTTCTTCTGCTCGGCGTAGGCCTGGGCCTCGTCGAGCCAGACCAGCACCTGGGCGAGTATGCGCGCCATCTCCGGCAACGAACTGTCGGAAAGGCTCATGCTCTTCTCCCTGCTCGTGAAGCCAGTCGTCGCTGTCCTTCGACCCGCGGCCGCCGCGCGTCAAGCCTGCGTGCGGCGTCATGGCCGGCACCTGGCACCGACGCAGAGATCGCGGCCGCTGCGCCCGACAACGTCTTATGTCCGAGCACCTCGCCTCCACTCGTTGGGATCCCGCGGCGGAGCATGAACGTGAACGTGCTGCCCCCGCCGAGCAACGAAGATGGCATGACCAGAGACTTTGAGGGAATGGATTCAGTGTCATTCAAGCCCAACCGAGGCGCTTCGACCGCCTCGATCATCGCGGCCGTCCTGGCCTCCACGGCGTGCGAGCCGGCTGTGCGCGGAGGCGCGGTGGACGACGGCGGCGCTGGAGCGGAAAGCGCTCATGGCGCGCTCGGCGATGGCAGCGCAGGCGACTGCGACTCCGTGAGCGGCAGCGGAAGCGACGGTACGGGCGGCGGCGGCAGCGTGGTGGGCAGTGGCGGCGCGGGCGGTAGCACCGGTGAGAGCGGTGGCAGCGTAGGCGGTGGCGGCGCGGGCGGTAGCACCGGTGAGGGCGGTGGCAGCGTAGGCGGTGGCGGCGCGGGCGGTAGCATCGGTGACGGCGGCAGCGGCGGCGCGGGCGGCAGCGTGCCAGGCACGTGCGTCCCGGGCTCGGTCCTCGCATGCTACTCCGGCCCCACCGGGACCGTTGGCATCGGGGCATGTGAAACCGGAACGCAGACCTGTCGCTCCGATGGCCTCGGCTACGGCCCCTGTACAGGTGACGTGACGCCCGTCGCAGAGCGTTGCGTCACGCCGGTGGACGAGAGCTGCGACGGCGTGCCTCATTGCCCTCGGTTCCCGCCGTGGGCGCGGGGATACGGCGGTCCAGGTCAGGACAACGGCCTGTCCATCGTGAGCGACGCCTCGGGCAACTATTACGTCTCGGGCGACTTCGAAGGAACCATTGACTTCGGCGCCGGACCTCTGACCAGCGCAGGGGAGTCGGACATCTTCCTGCTCAAGCTCGATCCTTCTGGCTCGGTGATCTGGAGCAGGCGCTTCGGGACCGAGTTCGAAGACGAGAGCGCCACCATGACCATCGATGCAAGCGGAAACATCTTCCTCGCTGGCCTCTACGGCGGCTATGTATATCCTTGGGAACCGGGCCCAGATTTCGGAGGGAATCCCATCACGGCCGCTGAGGGCGCCGCGCTCTTCATGGTTCAATTCGATCCCGAAGGCAACCACATCTGGAGCAACGGGTTCCAGGCCGGCATATCCGGCGCCTTCCCCGGGAAGGTAGCGCAGGTCGCCGTCGATGGCGCCGGCAATGCATACGTGCTCTACAGTCTCACCGATCACACGTACACTCTCCACGATACCACCTATCTAGCGAAGGTGAGCACCGGAGGTGTCGCACTTTCCTGGCGAGAGACTCTGTCAGGAGACGTCGTCAATGGAGCAGCAAGCCTCGCGATCGACAGCGCCGGCAACGTGCTCGTGGCGAACGAGAGCCCAACGACCGAGCTGCACCCCGGTCCGCTCGAGCTCACCGTCTCCAAGTTCGCGCCGACAGGTGTCCTGTTGTGGCGACGATCGTTCGCGTCCAGCTCGACCGACGGATCCGCGGTGGCAGCGGCCGCCTCGGTGGTGGTCGACGCGGCGGACGAGGTCGTCGTGACGGCCTTCACGGACGGGACCATCGACTTCGGCGGCGGCGTGCTTCCCGAAGGGCCCGTGCTCGTGAAGCTGGATGCTGCAGGCCAGCATTTCCTCAGCCGCTCGGTTCGCTTCGGCGACAAGATCAGCCTGGATCACGCGGGTGGATTGTTCGCCGCCGGGCACGGCCTCGCCAAGCTCGACGCGAGCGGAACGGAGCTCTGGTCGGTCGACTTCGATCCTCTCGTGGAGGATGTCGCGATCTCACCGAATGGCACGGTTGCGATCACCGGAAGCATGCTCGGACCGGTGGACTTCGGGACCGGCCCGATCCCCTATACGGCGGATCGCGATGTCTTCGTCGCCACGTTCAACCATGTCTGCGACGACGGCGAGGGCGATTGCGAAGCTGCGGGCGGCGGCGGCGCGGGTGGCAGCTCCGGTGAGGGCGGCGGCGGCGGCATGCCAGGCTCGTGCACGCCGGGCTCGGTCCTCGTCTGCTACACTGGCCCCGCCGGGACCGTTGGCATCGGCCAGTGTGCTACCGGGACGCAGACCTGTCGCTCCGATGGCCTCGGCTACGGCCCCTGTACAGGTGACGTGACTCCCGCTGCGGAGCGCTGCGCCACGCCGGTGGACGAGAGCTGCGACGGTGTGCCTCATTGCCCTCGGCTCCCGCCGTGGGCACGGGGATACGGCGGCCCTGACTACGATAGTGGCAGGTCCATCGTGAGCGACGCCTCGGGCAACTACTACGTTTCGGGTGACTTCGTAGGAACGGTCGACTTCGGCGCCGGACCTCTCACGAGCGCAGGGGGATCCGACATCTTCCTCCTCAAGCTCGATCCCGCTGGCGCGGTGATCTGGAACAGGCGCTTCGGGACCGAGTTTTACGATGGGAGCGCGACCATGACCGTCGACGGAAGCGGAAACATTTTTCTCACCGGCGTCTACGGCGGCGATCTAATGCCCTTTAAGCCAGGCCCGGATTTCGGCGGGGGCCGGATTCCGCCAGCCGAAGGCTCCGCACTCTTCGCGGCCCAACTCGATCTCGAAGGCAATCACGTCTGGAGCAACGGTTTTTTTGTCGGAGTCCCCGTATTCACTCCTTGGAGAGTGCAGCGGACGGTCGTCGATGGCGCGGGCAATGTGTACATGCTCTACCTCATCGAGGAGCGCTACCATCTGGCAAAGGTGAGCGCCGGAGGTGCCGCCCTCCTATGGACAATAGGCTTGCCAGGATACTACGGCCACGAGGGAGGAGGGGGCGGCCTCGCGGTCGACAGCGCCGGCAATGTGCTCGTGTCGACCGGAACATTCTACAACGGCATGAACCTCGGCTGGGGGGATTTTACCGTGTCCAAGTTCGATCCGGCGGGCGCTCTGCTGTGGCGACGGGAGTTCGCTTCCAGGTCGCTTGACCCATTGCAGTGGGCCTACTCACTGGCGGTCAATGCGGCGGACGAGGTCCTCGTGACAGGTATCACGGATGGAACCGTCGACTTTGGCGACGGCGAGAGTTTGACAACCGTGCTGCTCAAGCTGGACGCTGCAGGGGGGGTTGTCTTCAGCCGCTCGGTTCCCTTCTACGAAAGGATATTGCTCGATCCTTCCGGCGGAATGTTCGTCGCAGGGGCCGGCGGGCTCGCGAAGCTCGACGAGAGCGGGACAGAGCTCTGGTCGGTCGACTTCGAGCCGCTTGCGGGCACTTTCTCCAAGATTACGGTGGAGGACATCGTCCTGTCTCCGAACGGCACGGTCGCGATTGTCGGCTCGACGTACACGCCAGTGGACTTCGGCACCGGCCCGATCCCTTACGCGGGGCGTGACGATATCTTCGTCGCCACGTTCAATCCCTGACGACACCGTTCCATCGCACGCTCCGGCAGCGCGCGAGGTGTCGCGCGAGGTGCGGGGGAGCATCGCTCCCCTCGCCTGGATTGCTCCCGCCCATGGCATCCCCACGTCGAGCGCTTGAATGGGACGGGCAGAGCCGGCATCGAAGCTGGGCGTAACCATGGATCCATGGAGGACGCATGACCATGCCCCACGCGCTCATCGGTTTGGCGGTTCTATCTTTGACATCCCTCGCGACAACGGCGGCTCTCGCGCGAGTCTCCATGAGTCGAGAGCCCGAAGCTCACCGTGGTGCAGCGCGAGAGGATAGCACGCGTAAAGCCATTCCGACCTGTCGATAATTTCCCGCCAACGACCGGCGGTTGACATAACGTACAAAAGGTACGGATCCACTGATCCGCCTACAACAACAAAAAAAAACAACAGATCCAACGAGCTCACTCGGCTGTGTAATACTGTCTCCACCACGCTGGCTCACTGGGGCAAGGGACTGATGCGCCAAGCCGTGGCCGCAGTACTTCAGTGGACTTACCGACAGGATCGGATCAATCGCATACATGCCTTCGTCAGGGTCGACGACAGGCGCTCGGAGCGTGTTCTTGAGCGCAGCGGGTTTGTGCGCGAGGGCTGCCTGAGCAGTTATCGTGCGTGTCGTGGGCAACCATACGACTTCTACATCTACGGTTTGCTGCGCTCGGATTGGGCGGCCGCGCAACAACAGGTTGGAGCGGACGAGGCGCGACGATGATTGAGGATGGACGCGCCGGCCCAGCGATGATCGCGGCTGGGGCCGCCCAACAATGACTTGGTGCTGGTGGTGCACCCGGGCCGCGCCGCGCGGCCCGGCGCCCCGCAGCACAAGCCCCAACCGTTAGCCGGAGTGAGCAACGGCCGTAGCTATCGAATTTGCCAACGTCATCCTGCGCAAGAGCGCCCTGGAACGTCACGCTCCGGGAGGCATAGGTGCCCTTGCGCAGCGCCCGCTTCCGAATTTTGCTGAAGACGAACACCTGGTGCGGATCGGCTTCATGTTGACATCCGATGACGAGGCGCTGATGTCGAAGGTCGAGGCGCTCGCCTTGCCATCGTTCGGGCTGGAGGGAAACGTCGCACTCATCCAATGGAACGTTCTGCCGTATCCTGCGTGGCTCACGGTGGGCGTGGTTGATGAAAATGCCGTCTGCTGGCTCACGGGAATGCCTCCCGGGCCAGTGGTTCATTCTGATCACAGCAGAATCCTCCTGTGCTCGAGCATCACGGAAATCCGTGTGCTGGAGGTGCTGCGCGCGGCGGCAGATGTCTCACGTGCAGAGCCGGACGCAAACGGCGATATACGCCTGACATGCGGCCGTGACGACGCGCGCCGATGACCGTGCCCTCGGGCCTCGCGGTGTCGGGCGGCGACCTCTGGGCCGCTGACTGGGCCACGGGCCAGGTCCTCCAGGTGGTGTTCGGGGGCGTGACGCTCTCTCCGCCGCTCGTGGTGTCGCGCGGCGCCACGCCCTGGTTACACCGTGCCCGCGGGCGGATAGCTGCATGCGGCCCGTGGAGTGCGAACCTCGGTTCGCGTAAGCTCGCGGGCTGCATGCCCACCCCGACGCTGACACGAAAAGATCTCAACCGGGCCACGCTCGCGCGGCAGATGCTGCTCGCGCGGGAGCAGACCTCGGCCGTCCACGGGATCGAGCGGCTGATTGCGCTCCAGGCCCAGCTGGCGCGGCCGCCGTTCATCGGGCTCTGGTCGCGGCTCGCGGCGTTCCGGCGCGAGCAGCTCGTCCAGCTCGTCGTGCGCCGCGAGGTCGTCCGGGCGCCGTTCCTGCGCGGCACGCTGCACCTCGTGAGCGCAAGGGACTACCTGGATCTGCACCCGGTCATCGCGCCGGTGCTCCACGCCGGGATGCGATCGGTCCTCCGCGAGCGCGCGGACGCCCTCGACGTCGCTCGGCTGGTCGCCGAGGCGCGCGCGTACTTCGACGCGGAGCCGCGGACCATGGACGAGCTGCGCGACCACCTGGCCGAGCTCCACGCCGGCGGCGACGTGCGGGCCATGGCCCTCGCGGTTCGCATGCACCTGCCGGTCGTCCAGGTGCCCGGCGAGACCCCATGGGGATACCCGGGAACGGCGGACTTCGCCCCGGCGGCGTCCTGGCTCGGCAAGCCGCTCCGCGACGGCGGCGCGCCGCAGGCGCTCGTGCTCCGTTACCTCGCGTCGTTCGGCCCGGCGACAGCGACCGATGTGCAAACGTGGTCCGGCCTGACCCGCGTCAAGGAGGTGCTCCACGCCTTGCGAGAGCAGCTCTGCGTGTTCCGCGACGAGCGGGGCCGGGAGCTCTTCGACCTGCCCGACGCGCCGCGGCCGCCCGCGGACACCGCCGCGCCGGCCCGGTTTTTACCCGATTACGACAACCTCCTGCTCGCGCACGACGACCGCACGCGGGTCATCGCGGACGAGCATCGCCCGCGGATCGTCATGTCCGCCAACCTGCGCATCCTGCCGACGTTCCTCGTGGACGGCTTCGTGGCCGGCACATGGACGATCGAGCGGAAGAAGGCCACGGCCGCGCTCGTGCTCGAGCCGTTCGAGGCGCTTGGCAAGGCGGCGCGCGAGCAGCTCGCCGAGGAAGGGGAGGCGCTCCTCCGATTCATGGAGGAGGACGCCGGCACGTTCGAGGTGCGCTTCGGGAAGGCGGGAGCCGCGAAGGCGCCGGCTGCGCGGGCGAAGGCGAAGAGCGGCGCAGCCGCGAAGGCGCCGGCTGCGCGGGCGAAGGCGAAGAGCGGCGCAGCCGCGAAGGCGCCGGCTGCGCGGGCGAAGGCCAAGGGATGAAGCACCCAGCGTCGCATCGACGTGGCTTCCCGGGCGATAGACGATGACTCGGGTCGCTGCGACCCGACCTGCTGAGTCGCTCGACCTACGGCGCCAGCTTCACGAGGAAAGCGTCTTCCGTGCCGTCCGCGGCGAGCGCTCCCCCGCCGAGGTCGACCTCCCCCACCGTGCTGCCAGCGACGAACACGTGACCCGCGCTGTCCGCGGCGATCGACAAGCCCAGCTGGACGTCGGGACCGGCGAGCTGTACGACCGACAGCAGGTCGCCCGCGCCGCTCAATCTGGCCGCGAGGGCGTCGTAGTCGCTCTGGCTCCCGGTGGAGAAGGGGCTCCCGGCGAGCTCGCCCGACCCATAGAAGCTGCCGCCGAGCAGCACGTTCGCCCCGTCGCTCGCGATGCTCGATACCCACACGTGCAGCCCGAGACCTTTGCTCCAGAGGTGGTTGCCGAGCGGATCGAGCTTCGCCAGGAAGGACTCGTTGGCCTCTGGCAAGCTCGACAGCGGCCCGCCGCCGAGATCCAGGGTCGACCCGAACTTGCCCATCACGAAGAGGTTGTCGTCCGCGTCCACCGCGACGGCCCGGCCGGACTGCCACGCGTCGTCGCCGAAGTTCTTGCTCCACAGGTGATTGCCGAGCGCGTCGTACTTCACGATCAAGACGTCGTCCGAGCGCCGCGTGGCCTTCGACAGCGGCCCACCGCCGAAATCAGCGCTCCCCCGCAGCGCGCCCACCACGATCACGTTGCCGGCTCCATCAGCGGTCGCGCTCCACGGGTGCATGTAGTCCGTCCCCACGAAGCCTCTGCTCCAGAGGTGCTCGCCGCCCGGAGAGAGCTTCACGAGGAACGCATAGTGGCCGACCGTGTTCCTCGGAGGGACGCGGCCGCCGCCGAAATCGATGCCCGTGTCGGAGCTGCCGGACAGGAAGATGTTCCCCGCGCCGTCGACCGCCAGCGCATCGAGCGACTTGACGCCGCCGGTGCTCAAGCGCTTGCTCCAGAGGTGGGCGCCGGACGGGTCGTATTTCGCCATGGCGATCGCCGGGATGCCGCGGCCGACCGGCCCGCCGCCGAGGTCGAGGTCGAGCGATGCCTCGGCGCCCACGAGGACGACGATGTTGCCAGCGCTGTCCACGACCATGCGCCGGATCGGGGTTGGCGAGAGCGGCGGGCCCACGTCGAAGGCCCTGCTCCATAGATGCTCGCCGGCCGGAGAGAGCTTTCCCAGGAAGATCGCGGGGCCCCCCGGCGCGAGCTCTCCGCCGCCGAGATCCACGGCGCCGCCGAGCGCGCCCAGGAACACCGCGTTGCCGTCGCCGTCCGCTGCCACCTCCAGGATGGAGTGCTGTACGCCGTTGTCCTGCCTCCCTTCGCCGAGGTGGCACTGCGACGCATCCCCGCCGGTCGATGGCGCGAACTCCACCACGAAGCTGTCATCCCAGCCGGGGGAGCAGCCGGGGAAGTTGTGATCGCGGCACTCGATGAGATCGCCTGGCTGGAACTGACCATCGTAGCGGCCCGCGAGCATCCCCCGCGGACCTTGTTCGGTGACCTTCCAGGCGAGCCCGGCTGCGCGCTGGTCCTGGGCGTCGCCTGCGCGGCGGCTCCAGAGAGGCGCGCCGCTCCCGTCGAGCGCGGCGTAGAAGAGGTCGTCACCGCCGGCGCTCGTGAGCGGCCCCCCGCCGAGATCGATCTGGCCCTGGAACTCGCCCGCGAGCAGGGACACGTCCCCCTCTGCAGGGGCGATGGCCTTGCCGCGCTGATCGGCCTCGTCTCCGAAGCGCGCGCTGTGGAGGTGGTCCCCGGTCACGCTCAGCCAGGCCACGAAGACGTCGCGGCCTCCCGCGCTCACCAGCGGCCCCCCGCCGAAATCCGCCTGTCCCTCCAGGTCGCCTATCAGCAGCACCTCGCCCGTCTCGCGCGCGTCGAGGTCCCCGACATGCTGGTCCTGGGCATCGCCGAAGCGCTTGCTCCAGAGGTGCTCGCCATGGGCATCGAGCCTGGCCACGAACACGTCATCACCGCCCGCGCTCACGAGCGGGCCGCCCCCGAACTCCGCCTGCCCCTGCAGATCGCCGGCCACGATGACGTCGTCCGCGCTGTCCACCGCGATCGCCTCGCCGCGCTGGTCCGCGGCGTCGCCGAACCGCTGGCTCCAGACGGCATTGCCGTCAGGATCGAGCTTGGCGACGAACACGTCGTCGCCGCCGGCGCTCACGAGCGGGCCGCTGCCGAGGTCCACTGTCCCCTGGAACCGGCCGGTCACGAGGATACTTCCTTCGCTGTCCGCCGCGATCGCCTCGCCGCGCTGATCTGCGGCGTCGCCGAAGCGCCGGCTCCAGACGTGTTGGCCGTCGGCGTCGAGCTTGACGACGAAGATATCGTCGCCGCCGGCGCTCGTGAGCGGGGCGCCGCCGAGATCCACGGTTCCCTGGAACACGCCGACCACGACGACGTTCCGGGCGGCGTCCACGGCGACGGCGCGCGCCCGCTGTCCGCCGGGGCCGCCGAACCGCCGGGACCAGAGGGGTATGTACTCCCATTCGGGATCGTCGCTGTCGCGCACGAACTTCACCACGAAGGCATCATCGCCGCCAGCGCTGTACATCGAGCGCCAGCCGTTGCGATCCATGGCTCCCGCAAAGTGGCCGGTGACGATCATGCCGCCGTCCGGATCGATGGCGACGTCGGCGGCGACCTGCGCGTGGGCGCCGCCGAAGCGCTTGCTCCAGAGATGGCCTCCCGCGGGCGGGCACGCCGACGCGACTCCATCGCAGTCCTCATCGGACGCCGTTTCGCACTGCTCCTCTGTCGGAAGGACCTCGCCGACGCAGGGACCATGAGCGTCCCCCGCGGCATTGCACTGCTGCGTGCCCGCACGGCAGAGGCCGACGCCTTCGGTTCCCTTCGGTCCGGCGTAGCAGGCCCGCTCGCTGCCTGGCGTGCAGAACAGCAGACCGCCGGCGCCGCCTGTTCCCCCGACACCGCCTGTTCCGCCAGCGCCGCCGGTGCCGCCGGTGCCGCCTGTTCCCCCGACGGCACCGGTGCCGCCAGCGCCGCCGGTGCCGCCAGCGCCGCCGGTGCCGCCAGCGCCGCCGGTGCCGCCAGCGCCGCCGGTGCCGCCAGCGCCGCCGGTGCCGCCAGCGCCGCCGGTGCCGCCAGCGCCGCCGGTGCCGCCAGCGCCGCCGGTGCCGCCAGCGCCGCCGGTGCCGCCAGCGCCGCCTGTTCCCCCGACACCGTCCGTTCCGCCCGCACCGCCGGCGCCGCCCGTGCCCCTGGCACCGCCGCCCGCTCCCCCTGCGCTCGCCTCGCTGGCAGCCGGAGATGATCCCGCTCCGGTGCTGGAGCCGCCCTGCTCACCGACGTCGCAGGCCAGCGCGGGCGCGGTGATGGCCAGCAGGACAGCTGTCCTTGTCAGCCGTCGCGCCCCGCGGACCGATCGACACCGCCCTCGCGACTCATCCTTCGCGCACATGCATCTTCCACCCAGCTCGCTCTGTTGCGCCAGCTCGACAGGACATTCACGAGAAAGCTGGATCCCGTCCGGGTTCACCCGCGTGCGGAAGGAGAAAAGAACACCTACACCGAGACACTTTGTAAGTATAATTACTTAACAAACGGTGCTGGACGCCCTGACTCGCTGTCGCCGGCACGTATCGGGTAGGGTGCGTGTCCGAGGGATCGCACCGATGCGCAAGAATTTGATTTCGATTGGTTTGCTCAGCTGCCTGCTCTGGTCCTGCACCTCGTCCACGTCGGCTCCGGACGATGATGCGGCCACGGGCGCCACCACCACCACCAGCAGCACCGCGAGCACGGCTCAAACGAGCGGAACATCGTCGAGCGCCGGGGGTGGCGCGGGCGGCAGCAACGCTGGAGGCAGCGGCAGCACGTCGGCCGGTGGGGGTGAGACGAACGAGGGTGGAAGCGGCGGCACCGACAGCGCTAGCTCCGGAGGCACGGGCGGCGCGGGGACAGGCGGCGAGGGCACGGGCGGCATGCCCGATGAAGGCCCCCCCAAGAACCTCGCGGAGAAGTACGCGAGCCTCTTCCCGATCGGGGCAGCGGTGGATTCGCAGTCGTACATGACGCACGCCACGCTGCTGAAGGCGCACTTCAACAGCATCACCGCCGAGAACGAGATGAAGTTCGAGTCGCTGCAGAGGAACGAGAACAGCTTCACCTACGACGCGGCGGATCGCATCGTGAGCTTCGCGGTCACGAACAAGATGAAGGTCCGCGGGCACGCCCTTGTCTGGCACAGCCAGAACCCGGCATGGCTGTTCTCGAACGGCTCTGGCGGCGCCGTGTCGAGGCAAACCTTGCTGACACGCATGAAAAACCACATCAGCAACGTCGTGCGTCACTTCCGGGGCAAGGTCTACGCGTGGGACGTCGTGAACGAAGCCATGATGGAGGACGGCTCGTACCGCACGGGCAACCTGGCCGATGGCCAGAGGAGCCGCTGGTACGAGATCCTCGGCGAGAGCTACATCGCGGAGGCCTTCAAGGCCGCGCACGAGGCCGATCCAGACGCCAAGCTGTACTACAACGACTTCTACAACTACATCCCCGCGAAGCAGCAGGGCATCTACAACATGCTCAAGGGCCTGCTCGATCAGGGCGTGCCGGTCCACGGCGTCGGGCTGCAGGCCCACCTCAACATCGAGCCCTCCACGGTGACCACGAACCAGGCGGTTCACCAGAACGTGGCCAACATGGGAAAGGCGATCGAGCTCTATTCGTCGCTCGGCCTGGATGTGCAGGTCACCGAGCTCGACATCTCGCTGTACATCCCCGGCGTGACGTACAACCAGAGCACGTTCTACACGACCGCGACCTTCACCGACGCGCTGAAGGCCAAGCAGGCCGCGCGCTACCGGGAGTTCTTCGAGCTGTTCCGGAAGTACAAGTCCGTGATCACGGGCGTCACCTTCTGGGGCATCGCGGACGACAACACCTGGCTGTCCGAGTTCAGCTCGGGGCGCAAGGACTTCCCCCTGCTCTTTGACATCAACCACAACCCCAAGCCGGCTTACGACGCCGTGGTGGGCTTCTGAGGGGTCATGGACGCCAGACGAGCCGGCCTGCCCCGGCTCGCTCTCGCCGCGACGCGCGCGCAACGCTCGCGATGACCTGAGCCTCCCGCCTCCCACGGGCGTGGCCATTTCCGGCCACCCCATGGCCACTCACGGCCATTGTGCACGTGATTCCCGTGCTTTATCCCTCTGCCATGAGCTCCGAACGCGCGCCATCGTCCACGGCGTGGGCCGTGGGTAAGGCCCTCTGCATCCTTTCGGCCGTCGCTTACGGCCTGTTGACCGGGCTGATCGACATCCTCGATCCGCATCACCTCCGGAACCCCGACTGGCCCGGACACGCGAGGTTCCACCTGCTCTGGCAGATCGGCGCCGGCGCCCTCGGCGCGCTCGCTTCCATCTACCTCTTCTGGACGGCCACGCCGCGCACCGTGGAGCGTGTCCGGACAGGCGCCTTCCTGGGTGCCCTCCATATCGGCGGGTTCATCCTGGCGGCCGTCTTCACGAGCGCTGCCGGCGCCGAGTTCGACGCCGGTGGCCGGGTCCTGCTCGGCTTCCTCCCGCCGAACATGCTGCACCTGGGCACGTCCGCAGCCCTGCTCTTCGCCGGCGTCTCCCTGTGTCACAGGAAAGGGGCCGCCACATGAGCCATCGCACCGTCTCTGCTCCCGTCCTCATCATCGGCGCTGGTCCCTCGGGGATGGTGAGCGCGCTGTGCCTCGCCAGGCGCGGCGTCGACTGCGTGCTCATCGAGCGCCGGCCGGGCCTGGAGAATCACCCCAAGGCCCACGAGCTCTCGGCGCGCTCGATCGAGATCCTCCACGAGCTGGGGCTCGGTCATGGCGAGCTGTCCGCGGAGGCGTCGCCGGAGGAGGACGCCGCCAAGATCCTGTTCTGCGGCACGATCGGCGAGGAGTTCGGCTGCATCGATCTGCGAGCCAACGGCGTCGGGCGCAAGTACCGAGAGCACCTCGAGGCGCCCCTGCCCTACCTCAACATCTCGCAGGTCGAGCTGGAGAAGCTCCTCCGCGAGCGCGTCTCGGCGTCGCCGCGGATCCAGGCGCTCCATCACCACCAGTGGGAGTCCTTCGAGCAGGACGCGGAGGGCGTCACGAGCCGGATCACCAGCAGGACGACGGGGGAGACCTTCGCGGTCCGGAGCCAGTACGTCATCTGCTCCGACGGCGCCGGGAGCCGGAGCCGAAAGGCCCTCGGGATCGAGATGAAGGGCCCGGACAAGCTGCTCGACGTCGTCAACGCGTATTTTCAGGCGGATCTGCGCCGCGTGGTCCGCACCCGGGGCAAGCTCTACTTCATCTTCTCCCCCAAGGCGCCGGGCAGCGTGTTCATCGCCCACCACGTCGAGAAGCGCTGGGTCTTTCACCTCCCCGTGGCGACGCCGCACGAGAAGATCGAGGAGTACACGCCCGAGGTGATGCAGAAGAAGATCAAGGCGGCGCTCGGGCGGGACGACGTCGATATCGAGATCACCTCGATGAGCCACTGGCGCATGACAGCGCAGGTGGCGGAGCGCTTCCGCAGCGGGCGCGTCTTCCTGGTCGGCGACGCCGCCCATCGCTTCCCGCCCACGGGCGGGCTCGGCATGAACTCCGGCATCGGCGACGCGCACAACCTGGCCTGGAAGCTCGCCATGGTGATCGAGCGGCGGGCCGCGCCCGGCCTGCTCGACAGCTACGAGGCCGAGCGCCGCCCGGTCATCGAGACGAACTGCGACGAGAGCCGGCTCAACTTCGAGAGGATGAGCGAGGTCGCGGAGGCCTTCGGGATCGAGGTCGAGGAAGCTCAGTGGGTCAACGAGAAGCTGGCGAGCTCCACGATGCGCGCGCTGCCTGCCCCGCTCCGCGCCTGGACCGAGCGGCAGGTCCAGCACTACGGCGAGAGCATCCTCTCGCGGTACCATCGCGATCCTTCGGTGCGAGAGCGCGTCCTAGCGGCCATCGCGCAGCAGAGGTCCCATTTCGACCGGATCGGGCTCGACCTCGGCTACACGTATGAAGAGGGCGCGCTCCTCGGCGACGGCACGAGGCCGCCGGAGGTCGACGACCGGGTGTCCTCGTACCTCCCGTCGACGCGGCCGGGCGCGCGATTCCCCCATTTCTGGCTGGACGGGAACAGGAGACAGCGCGGCAGCCGCTCCATGATCGACTACGGCGCTTCGATCCTGCTGCTCGGCGCGGCCGTCGAGGCGCTGCCCGCGGACATCGAAGCGCTGGAGGACGTCGAGGCGCGCCACGGCGTCCGGCTGTTCAGGCTCGGCTCGGCCGACATCCCTGCCTGTCACCGGGACACCGTGCACGCGCTCTCGCAGATCGAGCAGGACGGCGCGCTCCTGATCCGGCCGGACGGGCATGTCGCGTGGCGCCAGCAGCGCGGCGTGACGCTATCCGTGGAGCTGATCGCCTCGATCGTGGAGCAAGTCTACGGGGTCTAGCTCCACCCACCAGGAGTCCTGCCAGGGATCCGGAGAGAGGTTTCAACGCAAAGACGCAAAGCGGCAGAAAGGAATGAATCAGGGGCGGTCGCGGCGTCACGGCGTCATCGGCAGCGCGACCAGGAGGTTCAGGTTGCACATCTCGTTCTGCGTGCCCCACCCCGGCAGCACCGGGGCCTCGGCGTCGCGCGTGTCGAAGGTGCATGTCACCTCGAGCGAGGAGCTCGGGTCGAGCAGCGGCGGCGTGCGATACCAATAGACGCCTTGCCAGTGGACGTCCCAGTGGTCCACGCGCGCGATGCAGCTCTCCTGCGTCCCCGACCCCACGCGCAGGTCGAAGGTGCGCCCGCGCTCGTGCATGTGCGGCATCACGCCGAGCACCTCGATCGGCGGCAGCGCCGGGTCGAGCGCGAGCTCCGCCCGCGTCCTGCGCCATGTGTAGGCGGCGTCCTGCTGGCCGGGCGGCAGCGTGTCCGGGCCGTCCGGCTCGAAGAGGGTCGTCATGAAGCCGTCGTCCCCGACGAACACCGCGCGCCGCTCCACGGTGTCCTCGTAGCGGAGCCGGAGGCGCGTCGAGTCCTCGGCGGAGGCGCCCGCGTGGTCATGGATGTTGTAATGCACCTGGACGACGAAGACGTCCTTCGCGGAGACCGGCGCCCCGGTGCCGCCGGGGAACTCGACCACATCCTGCCCGGGCGCCCAGGCGAACAGCGGCTGGAACGGCAACTCGTCGGCCGGTCCGCCGAAGCACTCCCAGCCGGGCCGGTCCGGCGAGGCATCGTCGAGCTCCGTCATCACGTCCTGGTTCGTCTTGCCCTCCGCCAGCGACGCCTCCGAGGGGGTCACCCGATAGACCGTGACGTGATGAACGATGGACCGGACCCCGGGCGTCACCTGATATCCGGTGATGAAGCGGTCCGCGTCGAGGCTCGGGTCCACGGGGAAGCACCTCCACTCGTCGTGGGCCGCGAGGGGATCGGCGGGGTCGACCACGGGGGTGATCGGCGGCGTCATGTAGTCGACCCCGCCCTCGAGCGTGGGCACGGGCGGGGTGGGCGGCGCGCCCGCGCGATCGCCCTCGGCGCGCGCCCCGGTCGCCCAGCGATGGATGACGTCGAGCTCCTCGGCGGTGAGCGTCTCGTCGTCCTTGAAGTCGCCGCACGAGCCGTCGTGCTTCACAAGGAAAGGGGGCATATGGCCGCCCCGCACCGCGTCGTCGATCGCGCCGGCGCGCGCCTTCGCCGAGATGTAGTCGTCGAGGCGGAAGGGCGCGAGCCCGCCCTCCTGGTGACACGCGGTGCACTTGGACGCCGTTATCGGCGCGACGTCCTGCCAGAACGTCGGCTCCTGCGCCGTCTCCGCCTCCTGCGCCGCGCATCCGAGGGAAAGCGCGAGGAGCGGCACGGAGGCCGCGAGGCCGCGCGCGTGGAGGAGCAGGGTCGTCGTTCGCGTCGTTCGCGTCGTTCGCCTCGATGGCCTCTCGTCGTGCTGCTTCATGCGGACCTCCAGCAACTGTTTACGTCGTACACGGTACTGTGTGTGCTATACGCAGTTGAAGGATGGCTGTCAAACCAAAGAGACGGCGAAAAACTGCGACGGAGTACAGCGGGGGCGGCGACGCCGTGCGCAGCCTCAAGCTCCTCTGGGGGGTCAGGAAGCGGCCGAGCCGGGGGCCCAGGCCCGGCCTGAGCCTCGATCAGATCGTGCGGGCCGCGATCGAGCTCGCCGACGGCGAGGGGCTCTCGGCGCTGTCGATGCAGCGGGTCGCCGGGAAGCTCGGGTTCACCACGATGTCGCTGTACCGGTACGTGCCGGGCAAGGCCGAGCTCCTGGATCTCATGCTGGACACCGTGGCGGGGGAGCTGCCCCTCGTGGACAGCGTCCCCGGGGGATGGCGGGCCAAGCTCGAGGCGGCGGCGCACGCCGACTGGGCGCTCTACCACCGCCACCCGTGGTTCTTGCACGTGACGCCGGTGCGCCCTGTGATGGGGCCGAACGGGATGGCGGCGTACGACGCGGAGCTCCGCGCGGTCTGCGGGATCGGCCTCACCGCCCGCGAGGTGCTCGCCGCCGTCCACCTCGTCGACGGGTACGTCCGAGGCGCGGCGAGGCTCTCGGTGGACGCGGTCGAGGCCGAGCAGGAGACCGGCGTCACCGACGAGCAGTGGTGGTCCGAGCGCGCGTACTTCTGGGACAAGCTCTTCGACCCGGGGCGCCACCCGACGATGGCGAAGCTGATGCGCTCGGGCGCGTTCGACGACCACCCGTTCACGGAGGACGTGTTCCTGTTCGGCCTCCAGCGCCTGCTCGACGGCATCGAGGCGCTCGTCCGGTCGCGCTCCGGTCAGTGTGACGAAAGTCCCGAAACGTCACGCCCCCCGGCGCGCGTTGGTGATGAAACTCCCGGCGACGCCCCCCGGCGTGACGAGGGGCCGACGTGCGCGCAGTGCGGCCGCGAGATCGCCCAGCCTGCCACGGGGCGGCCGCGGGCTTACTGCTCGCGGGCGTGCCAGCAGCGCGCTTACCGGGCGCGCAACGCGTCCGACGGGCGGTGATCGCCGCCCCTGTGCGCCTGCCGCCGGAGCGTGGCCGTACCCCTCAGCGCGCCGTCAGCATCCAGGCCCACTGTTTTCGGCGACCACTCGTCTCTGAGATTTTTTCCTGCATGCATTGACGCACTCCGGCTGTGGCCAGTAGCGAGCCGTGCCAGGAAGCAGGGGTATGGTGCAGTTGCATGCAGCGCTGTCGAGGCATCGATGTGCCGTCTCGCATCGGATGGTGGGGCAGCGGCGGCAGTGCGGGCAACGGCGGCGCCGGCAACGAGGGCGGCGGCAACCGTGGCAGCGGCGGCGGCAACGACGTCGGCGGCCCGCGCGCGCCCCCGCGAGCGTGTACGTGGCGCCCGACGACCACGGCGACGCGTGCTCGTGCTCCGCGAGCGGTCGGCGCCGACGTGGTCGGCCGCGAGACCGCTGAGCACCACCACCCGATCGTGCGCCTCGTCGTAGGCCCCGCCCTGCACGAACAGGCAGCTGTTGGCGTCGGCCACGTGGCTCCAATCGCGGCCATCCCCGCTGAAGCCGCATCCGTCGCGGCGAGCCGCTTCCAGTCAGATGCCGGCCCCGCGCACCAGAAGGACCATCCCCGTCCCCATCACGGCGGCGCCGGCATAGCGCAGCCCCCGCGACAGGGACTCTCGACCGGCGGCGAGCTCGCCGAGGACGAGACCGCAGAGGTGAAGCACGGTCGTGCTCAGCAGAAAGCCCATGGCATACAGCGCCGGGCTGACCGCATGAGGCATCTCCAGGCCGTGGGCATGTCCGTGAAAGACACCGAACATCGCCACGCATCCGGAGAGCAGGAACGGTGAGGAGCCACGGGTCGTGGTGACGATGCCGAGACCGAGCGCCGCGACCGACGCCGCGATGCAAAGCTCGCCCAGGGGCATGGGCCATTGCGCCATTCCCGGGAGGCCGCCGACCAGCATCGCGGCGACGAACGTGGCGGGGATCCGGAGGAGGTGCTTTCCGCCGAGCTGCGAGCTGACGACACCGACGCTCACCATCGCGAGCAGGTGGTCCGCGCCGAACACCGGATGGAAGAGGCCCTTCAGAAATCCCGCATCGGCGCCGCCCGGGTGCGCCCAGCTCACGGAGGGCCGCGAGACGAGCGTGGCGACGAGCAGGGCGCGCGCGCCGGGACATGAAGCCCATCCCATCGTCTTCTGGATCGTGGATTTCATGAAGCGCCTCTCCTCGTCAGGCGTTCGCCACGCGCGCTGCCGTCGATGCAGGATCGCTGTGGAAGAGCTTGTAGGCGAGCGCCGCGAGCAAGAGCTCGGTACCTGCGATGAGCACGTTCGGGTAGAGCGGGACGCCCGCGACGACCGGGAGCGGCACGTCGGGTCCCGCGAGCAGGCTGGTCCCCGGGATGAGCCACGTAATGTAGAAGAAGGGCGTCCAGATGATGACGACGATCCAGGCCGCCACGTTGAACCCGACCTGCGGCTCCATGGACCGCCGCCACACCATCCACAATCCGACGATCGTCACGCCACACAGGATGAGCAGCATGAGGGCGTCATGAAAGCGCGCATGCTCATGCCATGCAGGGTTGAACAGGTGGGTTTCATTCCAGTCCACGCCGACAGCGACGATGGCGCCGCTCGCCAGAACGAACGTGAGAACGACTCTTCCCAGGGTACTTCGGTTCATGGTGATAGGCTCCTGACTCTCGTTGGTTGGAATAGCCCGCTTCCCTCATCAGCGCGGCCACCTCGCGTTGAAATTCATAGTAACGGTGGAACGTGGCCGCGGCGCTGACTGGGACAGTATCGATGAATTGCTGCGCCAGGCTCTCCCGCGGGGCCCGTGTCGTCTCGTCGACGCAGATGAGATTTGCGTCTTGACGAAACCTACCGCGCGCCATCCGGCATTGGAGGCGTCCACGGCGCTGATCGAGGCCGGCAGGTGTCCGGCCACGTGGAGCCCCTGGTTCTTTGCCTCGTCGAGGATCGCGAGCGGACCGGCCCCGTCGGCGTTGCCGATCTTGATAAAGCCAGCCAACGCCCCTGAGATCGATGCGACCGACATGGCCGTGAGCCCGAGCTTTTCCTTCCGCACATGATGATTCATGGGCTCTCCGCGGTGAATCACGGAGATCATAGCCGCCCATTAACCACAATAACAATATATTGATCCAATCGATCGATTTGATCTTCTGATTGATCCATGGTACGGTCGAATGTCGTGGACCTACGACACCTTCGCTATTTCCTGGCGGTCGCCGAAGAGCGCCATTTTGGCCGCGCCGCGCGGCGACTGCACATCGTTCAGCCGGCGCTGAGCATGCAGATCCGGGCGCTCGAAAACGAGATCGGCGGCGCGCTGTTCGTGCGGACGAGTCGGCGCGTGGAGCTGACCGAAGCCGGCGCATTGCTGGTCGTCGAGGCGCAGCGGGCGGTCGCGCAGGCGGAGCGGGCCAAGGCGATCGTCCAGCAATCGCTGCGCGGCGACATCGGCAAAGTTCGCATCGGTTACGCGGGCAACGCGATCCTCACTGGCAAGATGACGGACCACCTGCGAGCGTTCCGCAAAGCCCATCCTGCCGCGGACATCGAGCTGCGCGAGATGCCACCTTCGAGGCAGGCGGAAGCCGTGTTGACCGGCGAGGTTGACGTCGGCTACTGCTCGGCGTTCGCTCTCAAGGTAGATCCGCGGTTGAGCGTCCAACCGATCGGCGCTTGGCCGCTGGTGGTCGCGATGGCAGAGGAGCACGCGCTCGCGGCGCACAGGCGCGTGACGCCGAAGATGCTCGCCGGAGAGCCGCTCATCATGTTCCCATCGGAAGAGGCCGGTGACGAGGTGCTGAAGAGATTGATTCTCGTGATAGGACGCGAGCCGCGCCGGGTCCACCGCGCCGACACCACCTTGAGCATGCTGTCGTTGGCCGGCGCAGGCCTGGGCGTGGCGCTGGCTCCAAAACCGCTGATTCAGGTGAAGGTTCCCCGCATCGTTTATCGTCCGTTCGTCGCGCCGAAGAACGTCTTTGCCGAGCTGCTCCTGATCGGCCGCGCTGACGAGACCGCCGGCTCTGTACGCGCCTTCGTGAAGCTAGCATCCGGCTCCTCGGATCGGGCCACCTCACGGTCGTAAGCTCCCTTTCGTCGATGTCGTCATGCACGCACAGAACGGATTCGATATCCAGCATATCCCGCGAGCGATGGGCCGCCGCATCCTCCATCAAGACGGCGGCGAAGCTGTCGGCGTCGCTGCTGCTGACCCGCATCTTCGTCGAGAGCGTGGAGCGGTTCTACGAAGAGCGCGCCGCGCGCCGAGGCGCGTGCGGCGCGGTCAAGAGCCTTCGTGACCAAGCTCGACCGCGATGGCAACTTCATCTGGAGTCAAGCCCCCATCGCCCCGCCGGACAGGCCGCTCGAAATCTCCAGCTATCCCGAGCGGATCGCCGTCGATGCGCTCGGCAACACCTACCTGGTCTTCGTCAACGTCTGGACGGACGGTGCCTACCTGTTGAAGCTGAGCCCTGGCGGCGATGTCCTCTGGAACCACAAGATCACGCCCCCTCCCGACGAGTACGACCACCCGCTCTACAACGCCGATCTCGCGATCGACAGCGCGCGACTCGATCCCCTTCGGCGACGCGCTCGCGCTCGATTCCGCTGGTAACATCGTCGTCGCCGGAGACGGGCTCGCCAAGCTCGACCCGAGCGGCGCCGAGCTCTGGACCCTCAGCTTCGGCGCCAGCGCTCATGGCATCACGATCTCGCCGAGCGGCGTGATCGCCCTCACAGGGGCTGCGAGCGCGGCGGTCGACTTCGGGACCGGCCCCATCCCCCACGCCGGCGGCTCCGACATCTTCGTCGCGACGTTCAATCCCTGAAACCCATGGGGGGAAGGGCGCCATGTCGAGGTGCCGCGCGCCGAGCTCGGGCGTACCCCGGTGCGGCGGCGGCCGTGGGACCAGGGCGGCGGGTCGGGTGAGTCGGCCTTCGACGATCCGGGCGCTGACGTCTCGGCCGGTTCGCTGTAGGATGGCCGCGCTGCGAGGCAGACCGGATGGCGCCGATCGTCCCCGACAAGAAGAAGATCAAGAGCTTCCCTGACGAGGCCGCGTTCGAAGCGTGGCTGGCCGCAAACCACGCGCGGGAGACGGAGCTGTGGCTCCGGATCTACAAGAAGGGCTCCGGCGTACCGACGGTGACCTACGCGCAAGCGCTCGACGTGGCCCTCTGCTGGGGATGGATCGACGGGACTCGAAAAGCCCTGGATGAATCCTCGTTCTTGCAGCGGCTCTCGCCGCGCAAGGCGAGGAGCGTCTGGAGCCAGATCAACCGCGACCACATCGCCCGATTGACCGCCGCGGGGCGCATGACGCCCCACGGGCAGCGGCACGTGGACGCGGCCAGGGCCGATGGTCGCTGGGATGCGGCGTACGCGCCGATCCGCAGCGCGACCGAAGCCACCATCCCCGACGACCTCCGCGCCGCGATCGAGGCGGACCCACGAGCGCGTGAGACGTTCCAGACGCTGGGGCGCCAGAACCTGTTCGCGCTGGCGTTCCGCACGAACAACATGAAGACGCCCGCGGGTCGCGCGAGGAAGATCGCTGCGCTGGTGGCGATGCTGGCGCGCGGTGAGACCATCGTGCCGGAGCGCGGTGGGCCGTCAAAGGCGGCCCGGCCCGCGACAGAGTAGGCGAGACGGGCCGATCAGCTGCCCTTGCAGACGTCGGCGCAGGTGCCCGTCGCATCGACGCGCACGGCCCGCCCGCCTGCCTAGGCGCGCGTCAGCGCGACGACGAACTCCAAGAAGGCGCGGACCTTGGCCGACATGAGCTGTGCGGCATGATGGTACGCGTAGAGGGGATACGTCTCCTCGGCCCACTCCGGCAGCACTTGAACGAGCCGTCCGTCGGCAAGGAGATCGCGCGCGTGGACCTCGAGCACCTGCGCGATCCCATGTCCGGCGAGGCACGCCACGAGGAGCGCGACCCCGTTCACCATCAGCTGTCCAGAGGCGTTCACGGGGACGACCTTCTTCCCGCGCACGAACTCCCAGGCGAAATGGCTCCCCGTGGCCGGATCTCGCATCAGAACGCACGGATGCTTCTCGATGTCGCTGGGGCGGCGTGGCACCCCGTGGCGCGCGAGGTACGCCGGCGATGCGCAGGTGACGACGCGCGTTCGCAGGAGCAGGCGAGACTTCAATGCCGACGGCTCCGGGCGACCGAACCGGACGGCGACGTCGAAGCCATCGCGGACCAGATCGCCCATGCGATCGCGCTCGGCGATCTCCACGGAGAGGTCGGGGTGGCGCGCGAGGAACGGTCCCAGGTGGGGTGTCAGCACGAACTGCCCGGCGCTCCCGTCGACGTTCACGCGCAGGAGGCCGCGAACCTTGGCCGAGGAGCCCCCCGCCTCGATCGTCGCGTCCTCGATGGCGGCCAGATGCGGCGCCACCGACTCGTAGTAGCGGAGGCCCTCGTCGGTCAGCGAGATGGAGCGGGCGGTGCGGCGGAACAGGCGTACGCCGACGCGGTCCTCTAGGCGCGCGATCGCACGGCTGACCGCGGATTGCGTGAGGCCGAGCGCCTCCCCCGCGCGCACGAAGCTCCCGGCCTCCACGACCGCGCGGAGGACGCCGAGGCCGTCCAGCGAGCGCGTGTCGAAACCACGAGACCTACTCTTGGTCATGCTCAGGCTTCCGAGGATACACGTGCAGCAGGCTCGACGGAACTCCAATCTCTCCTGCGACCGGAGCCGCGGCAGCGCGGCGGACAGCTCTTCTACAAGGGGACGCACACCATGCGTGTCTTTGTCACGAGCGGCCGAGCATTTCGCCTGGCTCGCGCGCTTCTTTGCGCTCGACAACCCGGCCTCGAGCACGCGGACGCGAGAGCGGCTGGGATGGAGTCCGCGGCAGCCTGGGCTCATCGCCGACCTCGAGCAGGGGCGTTATTTCGAAACCTGAAAAGAGAGGGCATCACATGATCACGACGAGCGAAGTAAGGTTGGGCACTGGCGGTCCTTCGGTGTTTCCCATCGCCCTCGGGTGCATGGGCATGGGGGCTGGGAGCTGGTACGGGGCAGCGGACGAGGCCGAGAGCATCGCGACCATCCACGAGGCGCTCGAGCGCGGCGTGAACGTCCTCGACACCGGCGACTTCTACGGCATGGGGAAGAACGAGCTCCTCGTCGGCAAGGCGCTGCGAGGCCGCCGCGACAAGGCGCTCCTCAGCGTCAAATTCGGAGCGCTCCGCGGGCCGGGCGGCGAGATGCTCGGGCACGACGCGTGTCCGGCCGCGACGAAGAACGCCCTGGCGCACAGCTTGTCGCGCCTCGGGGTCGACCACATCGACATCTACAGACCGGCGCGCCTCGATCCCCGTGTTCCGATCGAGGAGACGGTGGGCGCCATCGCCGACATGGTGAAGGCGGGGTACGTCCGCTACATCGGCCTGTCCGAGGTCGGCGTGGAGACGATCCGGCGTGCGGCGGAGGTGCATCCGATCTGCGACCTGCAAATCGAATATGCGCTGGTGAGCCGCGGCGTGGAAACCAGCATCATCCCGGCCCTGCGCGAGCTCGGGATCGCGATGACAGCGTACGGCGTCCTGTCCCGCGGGCTGCTCACGGGCGCAAAGCCCTCGGGCGAGGGCGACTACCGCGCACACATGCCCCGCTTCTCCGCGGGCAACGCCGAGAGGAACCAGCCCCTCGTCGATGCGCTCGCGCGCCTCGCGACGGAAAAGGGCGTGTCCCCGGCGCAGCTCGCCATCGCGTGGGTCCGCGCGAAGGGCGCGGCTCAGGGCGTGACGATCGTCCCGACCCTGGGGGCTCGCACGCGCCAACAGCTCGTGGAGGCGCTGTCGAGCCTCGATCTCTCGCTCGACGTGTCGGAGGTCGCCGCGCTCGAGGCCGCGGTGCCCGCGAGCGAAATCGTCGGCGCGCGCTACCCGGAAGCCCACATGGCGATGCTCGACAGCGAGCGCTCCCAGCAGAGGCGGCCTGCGCCGTCGAGCAGCGCATCGAGCGGCCAAGGGCCCTGAAGGGCCGGGCGCCGCCGCCCTGAGCTACCTCGCGCGTCCAGAGGGAGAGCGCGAGCCGGGTGCTCGGCGAGCGCCTCCGCCGCCGCGGCAGCGACCACCCCCGCGCTCTCCGAGGTGTTCCGATGGACTACCATTGCGCCGGAGGAGCGCAGCGAGGAGCCGCTCGAGATGAGCTCGCTCCCCGCATCACCTTTCCGCCAGGAGCCCATGCGAGCTCGCATCTTCGCCGTGCGCGCGGCTCGCGACCCCGCACGTGCTCGCAGCTTGCCGCGCCGCCCCCCCGCTGATAGCTCGCTGGGCGCAATCAGGAAGCGAGGGGACGTATGAGCGAATACCGAACAATCGCGGCGGCGCCGGTGCTGGTGGCGGCGTTCCGGGATCAGATCTTCGGCGTCGACCCGGCCACCGGGCGCGTGCTCTGGGAGTACAAGCAGGCCGGGGTCGGTTTCTCTTCCACAGCGCTCCTGATCACGCCTGCGGCGATCTACGCGGCGAGCTTCAGCCGCGTCGCCTGTCTGCATTACCCGACGGGCGAGCTGCTCTGGGAGGTGAAGGCCGCCACGCAGGGCCGCGCCACGCTCCTCCTGGAGGGAGACCGGCTCTTCGTCGCCAAGCAGGGCGAGGTGGAGTGTTTCTCGCTCACCGGCAAGAGCCTCTGGCACAACCAGTTCAAGAGCAAGGGGATGGGCCCGGTCGCCCTGGGCGTGCCGGACAATGTGGCGCAGCCGGACGACAAGGACTGACGCTCCCCCGGCGCTACGCCGCCCGCGCCTCCCAGTCGATCCGGTACGCGTGGCGCGGATCCAGGTGAGGAGCGCGTCGGGGGCGCTGGTGCCGCTGACGTCGGTGGTCAGCCACGAGGAGCTCCCCGCGCTGCAGGCGATCACGCGCCGCGATCGCGAGCGCGCGATCTCGATCTTCGGCAACGTCGCGCCGGGGCACTCGCAGGGCGAGGCGGTCGCGCGGGTCGAGGCGCTCGGACGGGACCTGCCGGCCGGCTACCGCCTGGTGCTCGGCGGCCCGAGCGTGACGTTCCGCGCGTCGATGGGCGGCCTCCTCTTCGCGCTCGTGCTCGGGATCCTGGTCGCTTACATGGTCCTCGCGTCCCAGTTCAACTCGTTCCTGCACCCGGTCACGGTGCTGACGATCCTGCCCCTGTCGATCGCGGGCGCCGCCTTCGCGCTGCTCTTCGCCGGGCAGACCGACGTGCAGGGCCGCGTCGCGCGGCTCCGGACGCGGCGCGCAGGGCGAAGCGCGCCCGCCAGCACGGCGCACCCGGCCACGCCGCAGCCATAGCGGCGCCCTCCCTCCACCGGCGGCGTTACCGGCGTGGCGGCCCCATGGAGATCGTCTGGCCCATCGCGGGCAGCGGCGGACCGGTGATGATCGCCTCGCTGCCGGAGCGCCCGATGGACAGGTGCCTTGCCGATCCGAGCCTCTTGGCCCACCTGTTCGTCCACGAGCTCGACTACCACACGCGCTGCTACCGACAAGACGTGGAGTCGGACCGGCACGGTTTCCGCATCGGCCGCGGAAACATGACAGGCTGGCAGTAGGATTGTGGTCGGGCAGTCCGGCGATGGCCGCGGTCCGGCGCCCACCCCTCTTAACGCGGCGCTCCGAAGGAGCCCTGCCAGCCATGTCCTCCCCTCGGGCCCGAAGATACCCGCGGGCCGGTCGATTGGAATTGACACCGGCAATGTGAGCGTTCACATTCCAGTCGAGGACCACCCCTTTGTTTCGGTTTGCTCGGGTCCTCCTGAGCACCGAGCTCTTCGTCAATATGACCCCATTCAGTCGATTTTTACACCGATCCTGTTCGCTCGGTCGTCGCGGAAGCGATTGCTGATCGATGGTGATCGACGTTTTGCCAAGAGCGATCCAATAGAGGACGCGACAGCCCTCGCTTGTTCGACGGCTGTCGTGAAACCCTGGGTGCTGTCCACCGGAGACGATTTCGTCAAGAATCCGGCGATGCTGGCGAAGCGACCGGATGGCAAGCTCGGGAACGAGGGAACCTATGTTGCGGCGGGCCGTGCTAAGACGCTCCTCGGGCGCACCGGTGTCATCACATCGGCCCCGTCCGGGAGCTCGTCTGGGCCGGGTGGGAGGCACTTTGCCAGGGAGGCGGATCCCGTGAGGAACGTTCTGTCACCTGAGGGGAGTGTGGCGAGTCGCCCTTGACACGCTCGAATCGTTTAGTTTCCTTTTCACCTGATTCCGGTACGTAGGAGACCTGTGATGCAAGATCAAACGTTCAGCCGACTCGCCTTCTGTGTCACCCTTGCGAGTTGGGTCGCGATTTCGTGCGCCCCCGCCGAGTCCGACTCGAACAACGACGGAGGGGGCGGAGGCGGCGGAGGGGGCGGAGGCGTCGTAGCGAGCGGAGCGACGACGACCGGCTCCGTTAGTAGCACGAGCGGCAGCGGCGTTGCGACCTCTAGCAGCACCACCGCGGCTGGGACCGGCGGTGACAACAGCGGCGGGAGCGGCGGGGCTGAGCCGACCGGCAGCGGCGGTGCTGGCACGGGTGGCTGGCCCGAAGGAGCCATTCCCATGGGGAACGCGCCTGTGCGGAGCGCGGGGTGCGGCAAGGCAACCACGTTGACGACCAAGGAGTATACGATCTCAAGTTCGGGCCAAAATCGCGTGTACTACGTCGATATGCCCAAGAACTACGACATGAACAAGCCCTACCGGCTGTTCTATACTTCACATTGGATCGGCAGCCGCTGGCAAGACGTCGAGGGGCAAGACTTCTACTTTCTCAAACCGCAGATGGAGGCCGACGGAGAGCAAGCCATTTTCGTGGCCCCCTCCTCGGACGGTGCAACGTGGCAAGAGAAGGACCACGCGCTGTTCGACGACATCATGGCGTTCATGAATGAAAATGTCTGCTACGACACGACCCGCGTGTTCGCGACCGGCTTCAGCTTCGGAGGGATGATCACCTATTCGCTGTCGACGAACCATCAGGCGGAAATCCGTGCGGCGGTGGGCATCGCCCCGGCCAACTACAACATCTGGTTGCCTGAAAAGACGCGGAAGCCCATTGCTTGGATGCACACGACGGGCATGAACGACCCGACTTGCCCCTGGGTGAACAACGAAGGTCAAAAGAGAGGGGCCAAGTTCATCGCCCTCGAAAAAGCCGAAGACAACGGCTGCACGATTCCGGACAACATCCCGACTTCAAACGGCGCGTACAGCTGCTACGATTTCAAGGATTGCGATCCGGAACATCCGACGCGGGTGTGCACCTTCGGCGGCGGGCACACGAACATCGACGGCAATCCGAACTGGATTCCCATCGAGTCGTGGAAATTCTTCAAGCAGTTCTGACCGACGTCCTCGCCGCGGACGGGACCCTCGCCCGCGCGTAGCGCCGCGCTCAAGGAGGCGACCTCGTCGCTCCACAGGCGCTGCATGGCGAGGATTTGCTCGCGCACCAGCGCCCGGCGGCGGCGGAAGTCGACGCCGTGGTTGGGCTCACCGGGATGTGGGTGTGCTCGGGGAGGTAGAGCGAGTCGAAGCCGCGCGCCTCTACGGCGCGCGCCAGCTCTACGATGCCGATACCGCGATCGATGACGAAGTGGTAATGCCGCAGCGCATAGGCTCTCTTACCACGTCGCCGTAGCGCACAGCGCAGGAAGAGGACGCGGCGCTCCTACGGCGCTCGCCGAGGCGCTCCGCTTCCATCCTTCAGGGCGATCTAAGCCCCAGGCATCTTGAGGCCGCGCTCGTCCATCACGGCTTTGTTGCGCGCCTCGCTCTTCGCGTACGCCGGGCGGGCTCTGACCCGCTCGGCATATCCGGTGAAGCTCGGGCGCGGCTCGAGCATCTTGAAGTCGAGCATGTACGCGATGGTGCCGCCGAAGATGACGTCGGCCATCGAGAACTCCTTGCCGAGGACGAAGTCACGGCCAGAGATGGCCGATTCCATCGTCGCGATCATGTCGTCGTAGTTGCCCCAACCGGCGGAGCCGGTGCGGAACTCCCAGTTGCCGGCCTTGGCCATCGAGCCGGGCTCGATGACCGAGGGGGCGAAGAGCGACCAGCGAAAATACGTGCCGCGCGCCGCGTCGTCGAGCTTCGGCGCGAGGCGGCCCGGGGCATAACGATCCGCGAGATAGAGGCCGATCGCCGCGGATTCGGTGACGACGGTGTCGCCGTCGACGAGCAAGGGCAGCTTGCCCATCGGATTGAGCTTCGTGACGTCCTCCTTCTTCTGCTCGCCGGCCATGATGTCGACGAACTTGAGCTTGTACTCGACGCCGACTTCCTCGAGCATCCACACCGTGTTGGCGGCGCGCGAAAACGGGTGGTGGTAAAGAACGATGGCCATGGTGGTGTCTCTTTCTCCGTTCGTTTCCGCCGGTCGGTCGGCGGCGCGGCGGAGGCTACCAGAGGCCGGCCCCGTTGGGCGCGGCGCCAGGTGCGGCAGGTTTGAATTCCTCTGCCCGCCGCGTTCATGGCTCCCGCCTCGGCGCGTGGCGACCTCGACCGCTACCCGGCGATGATCACCGGCTCGAGCCGCGGCCACACGAACGAGAGCGCGCAGGCGCCGCGTCGGCGCCTCCAAAGCTCGTCCAGCGGGCCGAGCACGCGGGCCTGCGCCGCAGGCTGCTTCGTTCAGGCGGCCACCTGGATCGACCGGTTGTTCTGGCGGGATTTCTGACCCGCGGAGCTAGCCCGTCCGGTCAGGCGGCGGCGTGCGGGCAGCAGCGCGGTATGGCAAGCGCTCTCGCCGCGGCAAAGCCGCCGGATGGCCCCGCTGCGGGCGTGGCGAGAGCGGTAGCGGCCGCGCTCTCACGCCGTGTCCCGCGGCGCGCCGACGAACGCGCTCTCGTCGTAGTGGCTCCGGGGGTTCCACGCCGCGTAGCCCGCGCAGCCGGCGTCGTCGTTCGCGCGGATCTGCTCCTGGATGTGCCACGGCGTGTACTCGTACCGCTGCATGGGGCGCGAGCTGTCCAGATCGAACGCCTGGATCCAGCTGCGCAGCAGCCCGATGCGCCCGGGAAGCGCTGCCACCCTGCGCCAGCCGGCCGAGAGCGAGGCATACAGGGTCTCGTAGGGGTGATGCGCAGGGTTCGCGAACCCGAAGCTGCCAGGGCCCCAGTGCGATGGGTACGGCATCGGCATCACGTAGTCGAAGAGCTCCACGGCGTCCTCCAGCCGCTGGCCTATCCCCTCCTGCGGCCCGAGCAGCGTGAACCCGAAGACATCCGCGGAGATCGGGCGAGACGCCGCATTGCCGACCTCCGCGCGGAGGAACTCGAAGAAAGCGCGGATCGTCGGCACTCTCTCCTCGATCGGCGTCCGCGACCGCGGCTCGCGCGCGGCGCCATAACGCACATAATCGTAGTTCACCTCGTCGAAGCCGGCGTCGTACGCCCGGAGCGAGATCTCCGCGATCTCGTGCCATCGCGGCTGCGAGCCCGGGTCGTACCAGCCCCGCGGGCCGCCCTTGAACGCGACGAGCCGGGCGATGAGGTAGATGCCGGCCTCGCGCAGGGCGCCCAGCTGGGCCCTGGTCACCTCGTCACGCTCGAAGAGGAGCGCGCCACCCTCCGACCGGATATCGATCACCAGGGAGTTCAGCTCTGTCCGCTGGACCAGGGAGGAGAGCCGATTCAGCCGCTCCACGTTCCTCCCCGCCGCGAAGTTCACGTAAATCGCCTTGGTGATCGTGGGCATGCTGTTCCCCCCCGGCGAGGGGAGAGCACGTCCCCGGCCAAGGGAGCGCCGGGCGCGCGCGGGAGCGCCGGGCACGCCGCGCGAGTCCTACGCGGCTTCCCGGATCTGCGCCTCCACGCTGGAACTCCCGCGAGCTCCCGCGCCCCGGATCACCCCCGCATCGCCTGGATCGGGCTGATCCGCGCAGCGCGGAGCGCCGGGAAAAACCCGCCGAGCAGGCCCATCACCGCCGCGATCGCCACCGACGTCAGCAGGATCCCGGGCGTCGGCTCGAACGTGAACACGACCTCCGACCAGCTCGCGAAATTGACGGTCGAGAAGCGCACGAACCTCATCCCGAGCGCGGCGAGCACGCCGAGCGCCCCGCCCGCCAGCGCGAGGAGGACCGACTCGATGAGGAACGACACGAGGATGCTGAACCGCGAGAAGCCGAGCGCCCGCAGCGTGCCTATCTCGCGCTGCCGGTTGGCGATCGACGAGTGCATCGTGATCATCGCGCCGATCATGGCGCCGATCGAGAAGAACACCGCGATGAGCACGCCCATCACCTTGATGAACATGCTCGTCCCCTCGGACTGCTTCTCGTAATAGACGCTCTCGCGCATCACCTCGAGCCCGAGGTTCCGGTTCTGCTCGATCGACGCCTCGAACGCGTCGAACTTGCTGGCCGAGGCGAGCCGCGCCCGCACCGCAGAGACGCCCCCCTCGCGGCCGAACGCCGAGCGCGTCGTGTGCAGGTCGGCCCAGATCTCGGACTCCGACGAGGAGCCGCCGTCCTCGAACACCCCGACGACCTTCACCGGCCGGTTCTTTCGCAGCTCGAACGACTCGCCGATCGACAGGCCCTTGAAGCGGCCCCTGATCGCCTTGCCCACGATCACCTCGTCCGTGCCCGGCTGCGCCGGCCGGCCCTCGATGATCTTCACCTGCGAGCGGAACGCGAGCACGTCGTCGGGCACCCCGCGCACCTGCACGTTGGAGATGCCGTCCGTGCCGAGCTTCTCGAGGAGGATGACCGCCACCACCTCCCCCACCCCGTCCGGCTTGCCGTCCTGCCGCTTCGCGACCTCCGCGCTCGCGAGGATCACGCCGATCTGCTGCTCCTCGATGCTGCTCACCATCTCGGCGTCGGAGCCCTTCCGCATCACGATCGCGACGTCGTCCCGCGCGGTGCGCCCGAGGGTGCGCTCCACGCTGTTCGCGAGCATCAGCACCGACGCGAACACGAACACCACGAGGCCGAGACCGGACGCCGTAGCGAGGGTCGTCGTCTTGCGCACCACCAGATTTCGAACGTTGTAGGCGACGGGGATCATGAGCGCTCTCTCCCGCTTTCAGGGTGTCGAAGACAGGCTGCGTGGTCGCTCACGCCACGCGCCGGAGCGCGTCGGTGACCGAGAGTTTCGAGGCGTTGTACGCCGGGATGAGCGACGCGACGAGCGACAGCCCCATCGAGAGCAGCACCGCCAGGACCATCGTCGAAGGCTCGATCCGGAAATAAGGGAACCAGGCGCCCATCTCCTCCTCCAGCCACCGGCCCAGCCCGAGCTCGACGATCGGATACGAGACCACGAGCCCGAGGAACCCGGCCAGCAGCCCGATGGTCGCCGCCTCCCCGATGATGAAGATCCTCACGTGCTTCGGCTCGAACCCGAGCGCGCGCAGCACGCCGTACTCCCGCGTCCGCTCCCGGACGCCCATGGCGATCGTGTTGCCGAGGATCATCATCATGATGAGAAGGATGATGACGGACACGACGTTGAGCGCCGTCAGCACGGCCGACATCATCGCCATGAACGACAGGTTCATCGCCCGCTCGCTCATCGTCGCCGTCTGGACGTCCTTCTCGTCGAAGATCTTGTCGATCGCCGCGCTGATGTCCGCGCTCCGCGACGGGTCGTCGATCCGGGCGGCCATCCAGCCGATCTGGTCGCGCTGCCGCTCGGGGAGCGACTCGTTCAGGTAGTCGTAGTGAAAGATGAACTGCGACCTGTCGATCGACTTGCGCGTCGCCGTGTAGATCCCCGAGACGTTGAACTGCCAGTTTCCGGGGTAGATCGTCCCCTCCAGCGTCACCGTGTCGCCAGGCTTCACCTTGAGCCGGGTCGCGAGGACGTCGCCCAGGATGGCGCCCTTCCTGTCGCCCTGCCACCGCTCCATGTCCTCGGGCGAGACGACCATCTCATCGTAGACCTTGAAGAAGGTCTTCGACTCGACGGCCATCGAGGCGAAGAAATTGTTGGCGTCGCGCGGGTCCTTGGCGCCGAACCAGCTCATGAAGGACCCCTCCGTCACGCCGGGGACCTCGCGGACCGTGTCCATGTAGCGCTTCGGCAAGGGGAGGATGAACGAGATCTTGTGCCGCGTCGCGATCCGGTCCTTCGCGGCGTGGTCGGCGGCGACGTTCCACGCCGAGAGCACCGTCCGGAGGAGCACGAACGCGAGCACCGCCACCACCGCGCCGATCACGGTCAGCAGCGTCCTGAACTTGTTGCGAAGGACGTTCCTGGCGGCGACGGAGACGAGGTTCATGACAGGTTCCCCTTGTCGAGCCGGCGCGTCACCGTCGCGCGCTCGGCGGCCTGCGGATCGTGCGTGACCATCAGGATGGTCTTCTTGAACTCCTTGTTGAGCCTCTCCAGGAGGGCCAGGATCTCGTCGGCGCTCTTGCGATCGAGATCGCCGGTCGGCTCGTCCGCCACGATGATCGTCGGATCGTTCACGATCGCCCGCGCGATCGCGACCCGCTGCTCCTGGCCGCCGGAGAGCTGCCGGGGATAATGGCCCATCCGCTCCTCGAGCCCGACGACGCGAAGGGCTGTCTGCGCGCGCTTCCGCCGCTCGGATGCCGAAAGGCTCGTGAGCAGGAGCGGCAGCTCGACGTTCTCGACCGCGGTGAGCACCGGCATCAGGTTGTAGGCCTGGAAGATGAAGCCCATCGTCCTGGAGCGGAAGCGCGCCAGCTCGCCGTCGCTCATCCGCGTGAGGTCTTGCCCCGCCACGCGCGCCGAGCCGCGCGTCGGGCGATCGAGCCCGGCGATCAGGTTCAGCAGCGTCGACTTGCCCGAGCCCGAGGGCCCCATCAGCGCCTCGTACGACCCCTCCGGGATGTCGAGCGTGATGTTGTCGAGCACCACGATCGGCTCCTTGTCGCGGAAATAGCTCTTGCCGACCCCCTGCAGCTCGACAATGGGCTTCGGCTTCCCGTCGCGATACCCCTCGGTCATTCGCTCCCCTTTTCCTTCTCTTTGATCTTCTGACCGTCCGCGAGCTCGGCGGACGGCCTCGCCACGAGGCGCGCCCCCGGGGCCGGGCCGTCGAGCAGCTCCAGCCCGCCGGGCGCGGGGCCGCCCACCTTGATGGGCACCATCTTCACCTGGCCCTCATTGACCACGAACACCACCTTGGCGCCGCCCCGCTCGACCACCGCGGCCTCCGGGACGACCCGCTTCGGCGGCTCCTTCATCGCCTCCTCGGACAGCGCCTCGGCGAGGAAGCTGACCCGCGCGCTCATCTCCGGCAGCGCCTCCTTCGGCTCGCCGACGAACTTCACCTTCACCGGGACGGTCGCCTTGGCGCGGTTCACCCGCTTGCCGATCTCGAGCGTCGTGCAGCGGTGCCGCTTCGAGGGATACGCGTCGAGGACCACCTCGCACGGCTTGCCGGGCTCGACGAGGTAGAGGCGCGTCTCCGGGACATCGGTCTCGACGACGAGCGACGTGAAGTCGGCGATCTCGACGAGGTGCGGCAGCTCGAGGCCGACGACCTCGCCCACCTCCGGCGGCTTCGACATGATCGTGCCGCCGATCGGCGCGACGATCTTCCGGTCGGCCAGCGTGACCCGGAGGCTCTCGACGTCGGCCGCAGCTGCCTTGACCTCGGCGTCGGCCGCCGCCGCCGACTGGGTGAGCGAGTGCATGCGCGCGGTGAGGTCATCCATCGAGGCGCGGCCGGTCACCTGGCGCTCGACCAGCAGCCGCTCCCGCGCGAGCTGCTGCTCCACCTCGCCGATGCTCGCCCGGGAGGCCGTGGCGCGCGCCCGCGCCGCCGCGACCTTGGCCTGGGCGGCGGCCACGAGGCTCTTCTGGTCGGCGTCGTCGAGCTCCACGAGCAGGTCGCCCTGCTTCACCACGTCGCCTTCCTTGACGTGCACCCGCGCGATGCGGCCGGGGAACTTGGCCCCGACCTTGGACACGACCTGCGGGACCACATACCCGGTCGACGTCACGGAGATCGACGCCTGCGCCGGCGAGACCAGCGCGACCTCCGTGGTGGTGACCTCGGTCTTGAAGAGCGCGCTCTGCGCCCTGGGCAGGGCGAACGCGGCGGCGCCGGCGACCGCCGCGAGCACGACCGCGGCGACGAGGACGGTGCGGAGCGGGCTCCGCCGATCGGGATCGACGTCCCGCTGGATCCGCAGCGAGGCGAGATCCGAGCTGAGCTGGTCGGACACGGCGTCTCCTTAACACGCTTCCGGCGTCGCGTTGAACTTCTATCGCCTATTTCTGACGCGCGGCGCCACCCGCGCCCGACACGCAGGACGCGGCCTCGCGCCCGGCCCTGGAGCGGCGCTTGCCTCATATCGAAATCGCCTCCCGCCGTGGCAATCCGCCCGTCCAGACCGCAATGCGCCGCGCGGCTGTGCCCCCTGCGCCTCACCCGTGGCTGTGCGCTCCCTGGCGTGCAGCGGCGCTCCGGCCTTCACGCGAAGCGCGCGGCGGGCCTCACGTCCGTTGGCTGGCGCACCGGCGCATCGCTCCAGCGATGGAGCCGGAGCGGAGCGAGAGGAGGGAAACCGCCACAAGTAATCGAAACTATAAGCATTTATCGAACCAACGTTCTCGAACGACGGCGCTGCACAACGGCGGAAGTGCCAATCACCGAGATCCACGCGGCGGAGCAGGCGGAAGGTGCGCTCCGCGCCACACACGGGGTGGGATTGGTGCCTGCGGCGCTGTGCGGCGCTGTCTGTGTCGACGCGGGGCGCGGGGCCGCGGTGCGGCTAGGGTGCGAGATGCGCGCCTTGCGCTCCCGGGGCTCCCGCGACCAACACCCCGTCTCGACGCCCCGACGCCGCACGTCTACGCTGTCACGATGGGTTTTGTCGCGAGCCTTTTCATCGTCTACGGGGTCGCCGGGGTGGTGCTGGGTGTCGCGGTCGCCATCGCGATCGGGCGCTGCCTCCACCACCGGCGGCGCTCGCAGATCGCCGCGTATGCGCGGAGCCCGTCGGCATCACCCGGCGCGATACGCGAGGGGTTTGCGCTCCTGCGCGGCGAGGTGAGCGCGGAGGACGCCGCGCCGGGAGACGCGGTGATCGCGGTCGAGATCCCGTGCGGCGGCCAGGCCGGCGCCGCGCCGAGCGCGTGTCAGACGCGGGCGCGCGCGTTCTCGCTCCGGCTCGCCTCGGGCGCCACCGTGCGGGTCGAGCCGGCGAGCGGCAGGCTCAGCCTCGACACCACCTTCGTCCCGACGAGACGGGGCGGCGCGCCCGCCTACGTGTCCGAGGTCCGCCCCGGCGACACGATCTACATCGCGGGCTCCGTGCGCCGCGAGATCGACGCGAGCGCCGCCGGCACGGGCTACCGCGACGCCGCGCGGGCCTGGGTGCTCCGGGCACCCGCGCACGGCAGCCTCTGCGTCGCCTCGGAGACGGTCATCGCCCACCACGCCCAGCGCGCGCGGTTCCACCGCTCCTGGGCGCTCGCGCTCGGCGGGGCGCTCGCGGCGCTTCACCTCGGCCTGTTCCGCGCGTTCCACGCGAGCGTGCTCGGCACCGTCGAGTCGGCCGGGACCATCGACATCGGCCCGGCCGCGCTCGCGCTCTTCTTCGTCGGCGCCGCGGCGCTCACCTACCGCACCCTGGCCGAGCAGACCTCTCCCTGGATCGAGCTCCGCGTGGATCGCTCCAGGGCGGCCTAGCACAGCGTCGCTCAGGCTCCTCCCTGGTTCCGCGTCCGCGGCACGCCCCCCGTGGAGGGAGGTCGTCACGCGGGGCAGGGCCGGGCTGATGTCCGAGCCTCGATAACGTCCTATCGAGGAGGCGCCCCCGTTGCCGGGGCTCGCGTCTCCTGGAACCGGACCCCTGCGGTTCACAGCCGGCTCTTCCGAGCCAGGCGGACGAGGGCATCGGTGTTCACCAGGCTTGTTGGGTCGCCCTCGGGCCACGACGCCCTCGTCCCCTCACCCCCCGCTCACCAACGTGGTTGTCCTTGTCGTGATCGTGGTCGTGGTCGTCAACGGCTCGGACTCGGTTGCGCGGAGTCGAACGGAGGCGGAGACAATCGTCGACGAATGCACTCGAGCACGCCCGCCATGGCCATCAAGGAGCTTGCCCGGGAAAGCTCATGAGCCAACCTGGGCGTCGACGCGCCGTGACGCGCCGCTTCACCGGGCGCGGCCGGCCCTCGACAGTTTCCGGCGTCAGCGCTCCGTGATCACCAGTCCCCCACGGGGATCACCGTTCGAATGCCTCGCTCCCGAGATCTCCGCATGGTCTCAAGTACCGGTCCGAGATTGACCAGCAGTCTGCACGCTGACATATTCGTCCATCACGGAATGCCACTCGTTGGGCAGCGCCTGAGCGCAAGTAAAACGGCGCCACCTGTGACGCGTGCAGCTTCCGCAGCCGCAGATTACGCAATGTCAAATCAACATTGAAGGCACATTCCATCAGAATGCGACAGAATCCGTAGTGCGTCTGTCGCACATGGTTTGCGGCGAGATCACGCCGCAACGCTGACGTTCTGCCACGTTCCCTGGAGGGAGCGCCGACCCGGGCACGGCCATGAGGCAAGCCAGGGCATGGCGCGCCATTGTCGACGTTGAAGGTGCGCGCGCGAGCGTGCCTGAGAGGAAAGAACATGTCAATCCCGAACCCTTACATCATCAACATCGACCTGTTCTGGCCCAACATGAACCGTCCGACTCAGAACGAGATCGCGCGCGTGAGGGCATTCGATATCGACGGCTCTACCGAGACGGAGGTAGGCCAGGGCGACTACGACCCGGAGACCGGCGGCTGGCCGGTGGTCCTGCAGCGCGTCGCGGCGTTCGCCTCGACACGAGAGACGGCGAATCTGCGCTTCAGGATCTATAGCGCGAACGGGCAGGAGGTGGGCTGGACGCAGACGTTCAACGCGATCCAGAGCGGGTCGAGGGTGCGCATCATCATCGGCCAGAGCGCCGAGCTCGTGAGCAGCGCGACCTGGACCGCATCTTCGCGCAAGCACCGCGCCTTCGGCACCGTGCGGAACACGATCGGTCTTGCCGCTTCGGGCATCGTCGTCGAGGCGTATCACGTTGGCTGGACGAGCAGCGGCGTCGACGAATTCCTGCTCAGCACGGCGGAGAGCGACGCAGGCGGAAACTTCGAGATCCTCTACAGCCCGCCGCCGGTGGCGAGCGCGTCGATCCCGATCGGCACACCCGCGGGACAGATCAACCTGATCCTGTATGCGAACGAAAAATTGAATCCGGAGGGAACGGAGCTGCGGAGGCTATCGTCCTCGGAGGTGATCTACAATGCCGCCCGCGAGCAGCAGCTCGACGTGGTGGTCGATCGCGTGGTCGCCAACGCCGGCTCCGAGTACGAGCGCCTGGTCACGGGGCTGACACCCAGCCTGGGGGTCTCAGAAGCCGCCCAGCTGTCGACCGTACGCAAGCTGGATGAACGCCCAGATTTCCTGACCCTGGTCGCTCGCTCGAGCGGCTTCGATGAAGCGCTGGTCCGCGCCTTCGTTCGCTCCTGGCTCATCGCGAGGGAGATCGACACACAGCTTCCTCCCTCGACGCTGAGCGCGCCCATGTCGCGGGAAGTCATCTATTCGCTCGTGCGCGCCGGGCTCGGCGACAACCTGCGCGCGCTGCTCGACGTGAATCCCGACAAGTTCTTCCAGACGCTCGTCGCCGCCGTCCACCGCGGGATCATCTCCGCAGCGATCGAGGTCGACATCTATCCGACCCTGGTCGACACCTGGCGAACGGTGCTCGCGAAGTTGATGAATTTCGTCCCGTTGGACGGGAGCAGAGACCGTCCGTGGCAGCAACAGCTGCTCGAGCTCGTGCTCGGCAAGGAAGAGCGATTCCCTCAGATTCTGAACTTCAGGCAGACCTCGTTTGGCACCGCAACGACGGCGCACCAGGTCGCCATGCCTTCGGCGGTCACGGCCGGCGACCTGCTCATCGTGATGTTCGCGGCCCACGATGGGCCGGCCGTGACGACGCCGGCCGGTTGGACGCAATTGTGGACCGACATCCATGGTCTGGATGGCAGTGTTCGCCTGAGCGGCTACGCCAAAGTGGCGACGGGAAGCGAGGGCGGCACCCTCGTCAACTTCCAGACCTCGTCCGCACGGCAGGCGGCCGCGCATGTCTATCGGGTTGCCAAGAATAGCTGGAAGGGAACGATATCAGGAAGTGTCACCGTTTCAGCATCGGTCTCTGGACTGAGCGCCCAGGCCGATCCGCCGTCGCTCACCCCCGCGACAGGCACCACGGAGACCCTGTGGCTCCCATGCGCTGCGTTCGTTGGTGCGCCAATCGTGACATCGTGGCCCAACAACTACGACACACACAATTTCACGAGTTCGTCCACGAACGTTGCAAATTGCTCGCTGGCGTCCGCCGCACGTGCAGCGGCGGCCACCAGCGAAAATCCCCAGCCCTTTACCGTCGCTTCGGCCGGTACGTTGTGGCTGACGCGGACCGTCGGAATCCAGGGCCTGCCCGCGGCCGAGAACCCGTTCAGGGCCAAGAAGGAGGCGCTCATCGGCGCGCATTTCGACAACCTCGGGGAGCTCCCCGGGCTGCTCGCCGCGCTGGTCGATGACGACGTGTTGACCGAGCAGCAGGCGGAGGACATCACGTTCGTGTTCGAGATGTACGAGAAGGTCGGCCGCTATTACCCGATCGTCGCCGCCGTGTACGCCAACAAAGCGAGCTCGGGCTGGCGCACGATCGAGGATCTCGCCACGGTGACGCTGGACGGCGCGCACCCGAACTGGACCGACTTCGCCTCCAGCTCAACCAGCTACAATGACGGTCGATACCCCGGCGATGTTCCGGGGTTCAACAGCACGTACGGGCAAGGAGCTGTCTACGCGAGGCGCCTCTACGACCTGTTCGGCAAGCTGAGCCCGCAGCGTCGCTTCGTCTCCCGCATTCAGGGGACGCCCACCCTCGTGGCGGTGCGCCAGTTCTTGACGGATCACCCCGACTTCAGCCTCGAGAAGGGCGACATCGACGACTACCTCGCCGACAACGAGCTCACGCTGAACGCCGATAACGTCGGCTCGATCAAGCAGCTCCAGCGCTTGTTTCGCTTGACCCCCGATTTCGATGCGGCCGCTCACCTCATCGGCCAGGCGCTCGACTCCGCGGTCCGGATCGCACGCATCCCGGAGGACCGATTCGTGGCCGATCATGAAGAGCACGTGGGTGGCCTCACGGCGGCGCGCGATATCCACCGCACGGCGTCTCATTACGCGAACGAGATCCTCGCGACGCTGGTCAAGTTCCACCCGAACCTGAACGAGGTCGGCGGTATGAGCGCCGTGCCGGGGCCTGTCAACTTCACCGTGCTCGATCCGACGCACGGCTACACGCCCAACCTCGTAGACTCACCGGACGACACGATTTCGGGCAAGTTCCCGAACTGGATCACCCTGTTCGGCGACCTCAACAAATGTGCTTGCAAGCATTGCCAGACGGTGCTGAGCCCCGGCGCGTACCTGATGGACCTGCTGGAGTGGGTCGACGGCGCGCCCAAGAGAACGCTGTTCGAGCGCCGGCCCGACCTCGAGGACATCGAGCTCACCTGCTCGAACACGAACACGGTCCTGCCTTATATCGACATCGTCAACGAGGTCCTCGAAGCGGTCGTCGAGCCGCTCGAGTTCACCATCGGCCTCACGCCCGCTACGATGGAGCAGGCGAAGGACGGCGTCGCGGGGGCGCTCGGCGCGCTTCGCAGCGCGGCTTTCGCCGAAGGGTACGTGCTCAGCGAGCGCGCGGTCGCCAATCGGAGCGCCGCCTATACCGTAGCGAGCAACGAGTGGATCGTCGAGGACGATGCTGTCCGCTTCAGAATCCATGGCAACGCCGCGCCGCTCACGGTCTATCCAGCGCTCCAGACCAACGGAGCGAACGACTCGCTCGAGGTGTTCCCGGAGCACTTCAACCGCAAGGCTTACGACAAGCTCGCGCAGGCCGTCTTCCCGTTTCATCTGCCGCTGGCGCTCGGCAGGGAAGAAATCGACGTCTTCCTCAAGCAGAAGAACATCCGAAAGCATGAGATCCTCGAGGCGTTCTCGACAAGCGACGCCGACACGAAGCTCCGGGATGTGAACATCGCGCTCGCTTACCTGAACCTGACGCCCTCCGAGGCTCAGGCGATCCTCGGCGCGGAGCGCCCGGCGTCGGAGTACTGGGGCTTCGTGATCCCGCCCGGCGCCGACGAGGTGACCATCCGGCGGCCCGACAAACCCACCCTCAAGATCACCGCCCCAGAGCCGGCCCCGGGGGACCCGGACACGAGGCCGGCCTGGGTCAAGCTCGTGACGCTGGTGCCCGTATTCCTGCACCGCGCGGGCCTGAGTTACCAGGAGCTGCTCGACCTGCTGGATACCCGCTTCGTCCACCTCCAGGCCGCCGATCAGCACGGGATCCACGTCGTATCGAGCACAGACGAGCTCGTCGAGTGCAACTACAACGAGTTCCAGATCGCGCACCTCACTACGGATACGCTGCGGCGCGTCAGCTTCTTCGTCCGGCTCTGGCGCAAGCTCGGCTGGAGCATGCGCGAGCTCGACGTCTATCTGATGAGCCTCGAGGGCGGCAACATCCCCGCCAATCTCGTCAGGCTCGCTCAGGTGAAGCGCCTGGTCGACTCGCTGAAGCTCCCGCCGCTCGACGTCGTCGCGTGGTGGGCGAACCTCGACACGCGTCGCACCGGGCGAATCGAGAAGAGCCGCTTCGACGAGGTCTTCCTCGTGGGCGCCCCGAGCCAGGCCGAGTATCAAGGGCTCGAGCGGGTGCGGATCGGGGCGACGGTCAACCTCGCGACGGTGACGGATGACGAGGACTATCCGGCGCACCTCCGCGCGGCCCTCCGTCTGAATTCGACCGATATCGAGCGGCTCTGGGGGAGGGTCATCGTCTCAGAGTCGGTCACGAACCTCGGGCTGGCCGAGCTCACGGAGATGCACCGGGTAGCGACGCTCTCGAGGGCGATGGGGCTCTCGGTCGCCGAGTTCTACGACCTCACCGCGCTCGTGGGCAGCCCGTTCGTGGAGGAGGTGACCGATCTCCAGGCGGCCATCCTGAACACCTACGCCGTCATTCGAGAGCTCGAGCGAGCTCGGGCGACGCGCATGTCCGCCGCCGAGATCGCCTATTATCTGCGCCATGAGAGCGCGCCGGGCGCTCCGTTCACGCCCGCGGCGGAGGACATGGATCGCGCCGCTCAACGGCTCTCGGCGGCAGCGGCGGAGATCGAAGCGATCTACCCGGAACAGATCCCTGACGCGGCCGCGCTGGGCGCTGCGCTCACCAAGGTCATGCCGGCCGAGAAGGTCGTGCGGGCGATCCAGATCGTCGAGGGGCCGCCTGCGCCGCCCAACCTGGGCGACTTCGCTACGCAGGCGGAGTACGATGCCGCGCTCGCAGCGTACGAAGCGGTGCACGCACCGCTCTCGCAGCAAAACCTGAATTTCCTGGCGCGCTATTTCCTTCGGTTCTGGTCGGCGACCCCCGACTTCGTTCCCCTCGAACAGCTGGTCACCTACGACGCGGGTCTCTCGCGCGTGCTGCGCTACAAGCTCGTGTGGGATCGGCTCCGCGCCTACCTGGTCGACCAGGCGCGGGCGGCCTCGGCTCTCACCGTGGCTGCCGAGTCCATGGACCTCGCCCGTGATGAAACCGAAACGCTGCTCACGAAGGCGCTCCGGAGCTTGACCACGGACTTCTCCCCCGCCCTCCACGACTGGAAGAGCTTCCTGAAAGGGGAATGGAATACCGCGGTGCCCGGGGAACTCAGCGCCACCGTGGTCATCCCGCGGGACGACGACTACGTGTTCATCATCTCGGTCAGCTTGCCGGTGGCGCCCAGCATCGAGGTCGCCTTGTGGGTCGACGGCAAGCAGCGCATCACCTATGGGTTCAACGAGGTTCAACAGAACAGGCACTACCTCCACGATGTCCTGAGTCTGAAGGCGGGCACGGTCCTTGACGTGCGTATCACCTATAGCAACGCTGAGGACGTCGCGCTGCTCTGGCAAGTCGGCAACGCGGACGTGGTCCCCGTGCCCGCGAGCGCCATCGTCCCATTCCGAACGGATGTCTACACCAAGCTGTTCAAGGCTGTCGGGCTCGTCAGAGGTCTCGAGCTGAAGAAGCCAGAGCTGAGATATCTGATCGAAGCGGACAGCTCGATCGGGCTTTCGCTCAACGCGCTCCCCGCGCGCGACGCCGACGCGGATGTGCCGTGGTCGGCGCTCGCGGGCTTCATCGATCTGCTCGACCTCCAGCGTTCGGTAGAGCTCAAGAGCAAGACCCTGTTCGAGTTCTGGAGCGAAGGCGGTGGCGCTGCCGACGCGGGCGCCGATGACGTGGCGGCGCTCACTGGATGGAAGACCGAAGACATCCTGGCCGTCTTCGATCTGATCTCTCCGGCTCCACCCCCGCCGCCGCCCTGGCATGATATCCAGATTCCCTCGAACACGGTCAAGCTCTGGCAGATGCTCAGGGCGACGATGCAGATCGTCCGGCGGCTCGAGCTCAACGCGAGCCAGATCATCGACCTCTTGCTCAGCCCAGCGCCGACCATCGGCGCCGCCGTTCAGCTCAGGAACGCCTTCCGATCGCAGTTCAGCAGGGATGCCTGGAAGGAGGTCTTCAAGCCGCTGCGCGACCCGCTCCGGCGACGCCAGCGCGACGCGCTCACGGGATACCTCACGACCGGCGCCGTCGAGGTCGACGGCGTGAACGGCGAGCAGAAGCCCGACTTCGTCGACGAGAACGACCTCTTCGCTCACTTCCTGATCGACGTCGAGATGGAGCCCGACACGCTCATCTCGCGTATCCGGCTCGCTCTGAACGTCGTGCAGCTCTTCGTCCAGCGCGTCTTCCTCGGGCTCGAGGACAACGCCTCGCTGATCCAGCTCGAGCAGGCCAAGGACCAGTGGGCGTGGATGCAGAACTACCGGGTCTGGGAGGCCAACCGCAAGGTCTTCCTCTACCCCGAGAACTGGATCGAGCCGGAGCTGCGCGACGACAAGACCGAGTTCTTCACGGAGCTCGAGAATGAGCTCGTCGAGGGCGACATCACGCACGAGCGGGGCCTCACGGCCCTCCAAAACTACCTGGAGAAGATGAGCGAGGTGTCGAACCTCGAGGTGGTAGGCACCTACGCTGAGGAGGTCTTTTCTGCCGGCGTCAACCACGTCCTTCACGTCGTGGGGCGCACGCGCTTCCAGTCACGGAGCTTCTATTACCGGACGTTCCAGGCCAAGCAGTTCCACGACGGGATCTGGACGCCGTGGAAGAAGATCAACCTCGATATCAACGCCGACGTCGTCGCGCCGGTCGTCTTCAATGGGCGCCTCCACCTGTTCTGGCCCCTGGTGCAGAGCAAGCAGAAGCCGAAGCCCCTGCCGGCGAACAAGAACCACGTGGACGGAGACAACGCCGGAGCCGTGCACGCCGAGTTCCAGGCGGAGATCCGCCTCATGTGGAGCGAGTACGTGGCCTCCGAGAACAAGTGGCTCAAGCCCAAGCTCTCCAAGAGCCGCGTGACCGATGACGACGCGGAGACGATCTTCGATCGCGAGCTTGGCGAAGACAAGCCCCGGACGGCGGGCTACCACCTGCGTGTCGCCGTCGGGAGCAGCGAGTACGTGTCGGTGGATGTCGTCAAGACGAACATTCCGAGTGCGGACGGCGTGAGCCGGGGCGATTCGCTCGCCGAATGGCTCTGGAAAGACAAGAACCTCCTCAGACCGAAGCGGCTCGGCACGTTCGCCATCTGGCACACGGGCGACGACACGCTGGGGTCCAGCGACCTCGTGCTCAAGGTGGGAGAGAGCTGGCCGGAAGGAACCCTGCTCGTGCAGAACGCCGCCGTCGAGGTGGATTACATCGTCCACGCCAGGAACGCCGGCGATGAGCTTCGATTCCTGGGCAACGCGCCGTTCTTCCGGAGGACCCCGGGCGCCTTCCGCGTCTTCGGCACGAACTTCCCCTATCTTGGCAGCGCCGAGCTCAAGCCCTTCTTCTACGAGACACCCTCCACGAGCTTGTTTGCCGTGAGCAAGGGGGTCGTGACGCAGTCGGGCCTGAGCCGGGAAAAGACGCAAGTCGCCTCGTTCTCGACGTTCAACCATCCGCTGGTGACGGAGGTGCGAAAGCGCCTGCAGGCGTTCGGGCCGGAAGGCATCATGAACCGCGCGACGCAGGCGCTGCCCATCGCCGACAACCGGTACTACTCGAACTACTACTACAACTACTACGGCCACCTCTACCTGGGCTACCACATCGCCGGCGACAGGCAGGCCTGGGGTACGACGCAGCGCCTGATCGAGACGGAGCTCCACCCGACGCGCAGCGTGAAGCAGCCGTATCCGCTGCCCACGATCGAGTTCGGCTACGGGACGCCGTTCGGTATCTACAACTGGGAGCTCTTCTTCCATCTGCCGATGCTGATCGCGGGGCGCCTGAGCCAGGACCTGAAGTTCGAAGACGCCATGAAATGGTACCACTATGTCTTCGACCCCAAGCAGGAGCTCACGCGATACGAGCAGACCAAGCGCTGGGTCGAGCGCCTGCCGGCCGGCTGCCGCTACTGGAACTTCCTGCCGTTCTTCGCCAACAAGGACGCGACCGACAGCCTCTCGGAGACGCTGGGGCTCACGAAGACGCTGTCGACCTACGATCGCCAGGAGCTCACCGCGCTGATCGACGACTGGCGGCGCAACCCCTTCAATCCGCACCTCATCGCGCGGCAGCGGCTGGTGGCGTACCAGAAGTCCGTGGTGATGAAGTATCTCGACAACCTCATCGCCTGGGCGGATCAGCTCTTCCGGCTGGACACGATCGAGGCCATCAATCAAGCGACGCAGCTCTACATCCTCGCGGCCGAGCTGCTCGGCGACCGCCCCGAGGCGGTCGAGCCGCTGACGGGTGAGCCCAGGTACACGTACCGCGAGCTCAAGACGAAGGGGATCACGAGCTTCTCGAACGCCATCGTCGACGTCGAATACCGGCTCGTGAGCAACAGCGAGCACCTCAAGCAGACCCAGCTCGCGCAAGAGGACTCGGCGACGGCCTCGATCAAGAACCTCTCGCTCAGGACCCTCTTCTTCTGCGTGCCGAGGAACGAGCGGCTCGATGGCTACTGGGACACGGTGCAGGACCGTCTCTTCAAGATAAGAAACAGCATGAACATCGATGGGGTCAAGCGTCAGCTCAAGCTGTTCGAGCCCCCCATCGACCCGGCCCTGCTCGTGCGCGCCGCCGCGGCGGGCCTCGACCTCGGGAGCGTGCTCGCGCAGCTCAACGCGCCGCTGCCCTGCTACCGCTTCGGCACGTGGATCCAGCGAGCGGTCGATCTCGCGAACGAGCTCAAGGGCTTCGGGGCAGCGCTGCTCGCGGCGCTCGAGAAGAAGGACGCCGAGGATCTTCAGCTCGTGCGCCAGGGGCATGAGATCAAGATGCTGGAGCTCGTGCGCCGGGTGCGGCAGGCGCAGATCGCCGAGGCCGAGGAGAACATCAGGGCGCTCGAGCTCTCGCGTGCGCTCGCCGAGGAGCGCCACACGGAGTACCGCACGCGCGCTCGCATCAGCAAGAGCGAGCGGACACAGATCTCACTGACCGAGTGGAGCACCCGGCTCGAGGTGGGTCAGGGTGCATTCCACACACTCGCCGGGCTGTTCGCGCCTATCCCCGACCCTGAGGCAGGCATGGTGGGGCCGTTTCCGTTCCTTGGCGTGAACGTGAAGACCGGAAGCGCGCTCACCAGCGTGATGAGATCCATTGCCGACGGGCTCGGCGCCGCGGCCAGCTATACGCGAGGCAACGCGAACCTCGCCGGCATCAACGCCGGCCACGAGCGGCGCTGGGAGGATTGGAAGCTGCAAGAGCGGCTGGCGCGTAAGGAGATCGACCAGATCAACCAGCAGATCGTGGCCGCGCAGATCCGGCGCGACATCGCGCAGCGCGAGCTCGAGAACCACGAAACGCAGATGGAGCACGCGGAAGAGGTGCGCGAGTTCTTGCAGGAGAAGTTCACGAGCCGCGACCTCTACCAGTGGATGGTGCGCGAGCTCAGCCGCACTTATCAGCAGGTGTACAAGCTCGCCTACGACGTGGCGAAGAGCGCCGAGCGCACCTTCCAGTTCGAGCTCGGGCTCGATGGAACGAGCTTCATCCAGTTCGGATACTTCGACAGCTTGCGGCAAGGGCTGCTCGCCGGCGAGAAGCTCGTCCTCGACCTCAAGCGCATGGAAGTGGCCTACCTCGAGCGCAACCGACGCGAGTTCGAGATCCAGAAGCCGATCTCGCTCGCCGCGATCAACCCGGCCGCGCTTCAAGACCTGCGCGAGAAGGGCGCCTGCGAGTTCGAGCTCCCGGAGGTGCTGTTCGATCTCGATCACCCTGGCCAGTACTTCCGGCGCATCCGAGCGGTCCGGCTCACGATCCCCTGCGTCACCGGGCCGCATACCAGCGTCAGCGCCAAGCTCACCCTGCTCGGCAGCGCCATCCGCAAGCAGAGCACGGCCAATCCGACCGCCTACGCGTATACCGGCTTCGACGACCCGCGCTTCGTCCATGACCTCGTGGGCATTCAATCGATAGCGACCAGCAGCGCGCAGAGCGACGCAGGACTGTTCGAGCTCAACTTCCGCGACGAGCGCTACCTGCCCTTCGAGGGCGCAGGGGTCATCAGCCGGTGGAGGCTCGAGCTGCCGACCGCGTACCCGCAGTTCGATCACAACACCATCTCCGACGCCGTCATGCAGCTCAGCTACACCGCGCGCGACGGTGGCGGCACGCTCAAGGACGGCGCGGAATCCGCGATCATCGACGGGCTCAACAAGCTCCTCAAGGTCGTCTCCGACGAGGAGACCGGGCTCGTGCGGGTCCTTAGCCTCCGCAAGGAGTTCCCCGACGTGTTCCACCGCCTGCTCACCAGCCCGGGCGAGCCCGTCGATATGACGCTCCTGCCCGAGCACTTCCCGTTCGTGATCCGGCGCGCCCGCATGACGCTGACGCTCGCCAACATCGTCAATAACGAGGGCTACGTCGACGTTCACGTCATCACCAAGCCCGGCGCCACGCTGAGCGGCGCCGACATCTCGCTGAACGGCGGCGACGAGGCGCAAGTGAACCCGCAAAATGGCGTCGCCGTGCAGTCCCTGCCCAAAGGCGGCAGCGCCTCCACGGCGTTGCTCCAGAACTGGGCCGCGGAGACCTGGGCGCTGGAGCAACACGGCCTGAACGCCGACACCGTCGAAGATATCGTCTTTATCGTGAGATACACGGCGGCGGCCGCCGACTGAAACCTGAACCGTCCGCGGTCTCTACTGCGTCATGAGGAGAGCAACATGGCAAGAGTAATGATCTGGCCCGACCTCTACAAAGAACAGGGCCACTGGCTTCCGTGCATCAACCTGGCCAAATCCCTGCAGAGCTCCGGCTACACCGTGGAGTTCATGGGTATCCCGGATTGCCGTTTCATCATGGAACCGTACATGAATTCTCTGAGCGACCCGATATTCCACGAGATTTTACCATCGGTGTACCCGCTCGGGCACTCGTACGAGAACAAACTCGAGCCGCTCGACCAGCGCTGGAAGCCGCACCATCTCCTGCCGATCTGCCGCGGCGCGCTCGATGATGTCTTTCTCGGGCCCTCCGCGCCGAATCTGCTCATCGGCGGCTACTTCACCGCGCTCGAAACGCTGCTCATCCATCGCAAATACGGGATCCCTTTCATCCTCATCACCACCTACCTCCGCCACCCCGACGACACGCCCAGGCTCCACGCCAAGACCAAGCTCGTCTACATGCCGCGCGCCGTCTCGCAGAAGATCATCGACTCCGTCTCGCCGCAACCGGGCCTCGACATCGATCAATTCATCGAGCCGCTCCGAGACAGGCTCGAGCTGATCCCTTGCCCCCGTGCGTTCGACTTCACCGACGACGACTGGAATCATGGCGCCCACGTCAAGTACGTCGAGCCCATGATCGTTCGGCAGCACCTGGGCGGAGGCTCCTTGCCCGGCAATCCGGCGGGGATCCCGACGAACAAATCGCTCATCTTCGGCACCGCCGGCTCGCAAGTCCAGGATTACGAGTTCAAGGCACGGCAGTTCTTCAACAATCTGATCGATATGATGAAGACCCAGAGGATGGACGACCATCATCTCGTCCTCGCGGTCGGCGACAAGCTCCTCGCTCAGCTCAACGTCGAATACGGCGTTGACGTGGACCCGCTCAACAACCGCCTTCCAGCGAACGTCAGCCTCTTCTCCTGGGTCTCGCAGCTCGACATCCTGAAGCAGGCCGAGGTGGTGTTCATGCACGGCGGCCTCGCCACGATCAAGGAGTCCATTTGGGAGCAGGTCCCCATCGTCATCGTTCCCCACGGCAAAGACCAGATGGACAACGCCCTGAGGATCCGGAGGAGCGGCATCGGAGTCGTCTCCGAGGTCGCCGACCTCACTCCGCAGCAGCTCCGCGGCCTCTTCACGGCGGCCACATCGAGCAAGTGGATCCGGCAGAAGCTCGCGAAGATGAGGGCGTTGTTTCAGGCCGAGGAGAGTAAGGCACCGAAGCCCAGCATTCAACTGATCCAGAGCGTGGTGGCCCCTTGAACCGTCGGTGAGGCGTCATGAAAAAGAGAGAGCGATCCAGCGACGGCCGTAAAGGCCAACCGGACACGACGTCGACGAACCGCGCGCAGGCGACGCCCGTTCAGGGCGCTGAGGCGCGCGCTGCGCGCCAGGGCGGCGGGTCCGGCGACGGGAAGGGCCGCGAACCCGGCGGGCAGCCCCTGTTGCCCGCGCTCACCCTGCCGAAGGGCGGAGGTGCCATCCGCGGCATCGGCGAGAGATTCTCGGTCAACGCGGCGACGGGCACCTCGTCGCTCGCCGTTCCGCTCCCCGCGTCGCCCGGGCGGGGCGGGTTCGGCCCCCAGCTCGAGCTCGCGTACGACAGCGGGGGCGGCAATGGCGCCTTCGGCCTCGGATTCGCTCTCTCGGTCGCCAGCATCTCCCGGAAGACCGACAAGGGCCTGCCGCGCTACCTGGACGACATCGATTCTGACGACTACATCCTCTCGGGCGCCGAGGATCTGGTCCCCACGCTCAGCCAGACCGGCGCGCCTGAGCTCGATCGCGGTACCCATGTCGCGCGCACCTACAGGCCGCGGGTGGAAGGCCTCTTTGCGCGTATCGAGCGCTGGATCCGAAAGGACGACGGCGACGTGCATTGGCGTGTGACCACCAAGGACAATACAACCCACGTCTATGGCCAGACGCCCGAGACGCGCATCGCGGACCCCAGAGGCCCGGAGGTGGGCCGCGATGCGCGCATCTTCAGGTGGCTGCTCGAAGAGAGCCACGACGATACGGGCAACATCCTTCGTTACGAGTACAAGGCCGAGGACGGCGACGGCGTCGACCCTTCGGACTTGAGCGAGAAGAGCCGCTTCGAGCGCCAGGGAGGGGACTTTGTCTTTCTTGCCACTGCCCAGCGTTACCTGAAGCGTGTCCGATACTGCAATGCGGTCCCGTTCGTCGCGAGCGACTTCATGATGGAGATGGTGTTCGACTACGGCGAGCACGCGCCCGCCGAGACGACCACCACCGCCGTACCCACACCGGCGGACTCCGGACCGGGGTCCGCGCCCTGGACGGTCCGCCAGGACCCGTTCTCGAGCTACAGGGCCACGTTCGAGGTGCGCACGTACCGGCTTTGCCGCCGCGTGCTCATGTTTCACCGCTTCCCCGCCAATGGCACGCCGGTGCTCGTCAGGTCGACGGACTTCGAGTATGATGCCAGCGGAGCGTTCACCTATCTCGTGGGTGTCACGCAGGCGGGTTATCTGTTCGACACGGTCACGAGCACCTGGCAGCGCCAGGTGCTCCCCACGCTGCGCCTCGACTACGTGCGGCCCGTCATCAACGACACGCTGAGCGTGCTCCCGCGCGACAGCCTCGTGGGGATCGAGGGCGGCGTGGACGGAGCTGCCAAGCAGTGGATCGATCTCAACGGCGAGGGCATCCCCGGGGTGCTCATCGACGAAGGGTCGACCTGGTACTACAAGGCGAACCGCGGGCAAGGAAAGCTGGAGGCGCCCCGCACCCTCTCCGCGTTGCCCGCGCCGAGCACGCTCGTGGGGGGCATCCAGCAGCTGGAGGACCTCGGTGGGGATGGCCAGCTCGATCTGGTCGCCTACGGCGCCCCGCTCTCCGGGTACTTCTCGAGCACGCCAGAGGGTGGCTTCGAAGCGCTCCGGACGTTCGAGTCCCTTCCGAACATCGACTGGATGGATCCGAACTTGCGCTTCATCGACCTCGATGGCGACGGCCTCGCGGATCTGCTGATCACCGAGGACCACGCGTTCGTCTGGTACCGCTCGAAGGCGAAGCAGGGCTTTGGCGAAGCCCAGCGCGTCTTCTATACGGACGACGACGAGCGCGGGCCGGCGGTCGTGTTCGCGGATCCGGAGCAGAGCATCCAGCTCGCCGACATGAGCGGCGACGGGCTCGTCGACATCGTCCGCGTGCGCAACGGCGAGGTGTGCTACTGGCCCAACCTCGGCTATGGGCGCTTCGGCAAGAAGGTCACGCTGGAGAATGGCCCCGTCTTCGCGGCCATGGACGAGTTCGACGCGCGGCGCGTCCGCTTCGGCGACGTCGACGGCTCCGGCACCAGCGACATCTTGTATCTGGGGAGCGATAGCGTCGCCCTCTACCTGAACGAATCCGGCAATCGCCTCGCTGCGCCGGTGCCCATTCGCTCGCTGCCGCCGGTGGACAGTGTTGCACGGCTTGGCATCGTCGATCTGCTCGGCCAGGGTACCGCGTGCCTGGTCTGGTCGTCCCCTCTCCCCACCGCGCGTTCCATCTTCTACGTAGATCTGATGGCGGGCGCGAAGCCGCACCTGCTCCGCTCGGTCGTCAACAACCTCGGCGTCGAGACGACGGTCAGCTACGCGCCGTCGACGAAGTTTTACCTCGAGGACAAGGCCGCCGGCATCCAATGGCTCACGCGCCTTCCCTTCCCCGTGCACGTGGTCGATCATGTCGAGCGGGTCGACGCAATCTCGAAGAGCCGGTTCGTGACGACGTATCGCTATCGGCATGGGTTCTTCGACGGCGTGGAGCGCGAGTTTCGTGGGTTCGCCCGCGTCGAGCAGCGCGACGCGGAGGAGTTCACGGTGGGAGCCTCCGGGACCGAGCTCTTCCAGGCGCCGGCACGGACGGTGAGCTGGTATCACACGGGCGCCTGGCTCGAGAAAGAGCGGCTCGAACGGGAGCTGGCGGAGGAGTACTTCCAGAAGGGGCCGGCCGCCCTGCTCTTGAAGGACACCGTGCTCCCGCAGGGCATGTCCATTCAGGACGAGCGCGAGGCGGCGCGAGCGCTGCGCGGGCGCCTGCTGCGTCAAGAGGTCTATGCTCTGGACGGCACAGACAAGGAGAACATCCCGTATGTCACGACCGAGCAGAGCTTCAGCGTCAGGCGCATCAAGACGAGCGAAGGCACGCGGCACGGCGTCTTCATGGTGCATGAGCGAGAGCGTGTCCTCATTCACAGCGAGCGCAAGGCCGACGATCCGCGCGTCGTCCACGAGCTCGTGATTGACGTCGACGATTTCGGTAACGTCGAGCGCAGGGTGTCGCTCGCGTATGCACGCGCCACGGGAGAGCCGGAGCAGCGGCGCGCGTGGGCGACGGTATCGGAGGCCGATTTCATCAACAAGCCAGCGGAAGACACGTGGTACAGGGTTGGCCTGCGATGCGAAGAGCGGCACTTCGAGCTCACCGGGCTCACGCTGCCGGCGGCTGGACAGGGCTTGCTGGCTCGCTCCGCGCTGCACGATGACCAGGGGACGGGTGTCCTCGATATGCTCGATCCGGAGGACGATTTGCCCTACGAGGGCGAGTCGACCGGCCTTGCACCCCAGCGCCGCCTGATCCAGCGAACGCAGCAGGTCTTTTACAAGGACGACCTTACCGGGCCTTTGCCGCTCGGTGAAGTCGAATCCCTGGCGCTTCCGTACAAGCGTTACGAGCTCGCGCTGACACCGGGGCTCGTGAGCGAGATCGTCCAGGATTCAGGGCAGTTCAGCGCGACGGCGTTCGACCCTGCGGTGTTGTTGTCCGAGGGGCGCTATGTCCAGCGCGACGGGGGGTACTGGACGGCCAGCGGCCACCTCGTCTTCGATCCCGCGCGCTTCTACCTCCCCGTTGAAGCGGTCGACCCGTTCGGCGAGCACTCCTTCGTCACCTACGACGACTTTGCGCTGCTCATCGAGACCACGACGGATCCGCTGAACAATCAGGTCCAGGCCGAGAACGACTACCGCGTCCTTGCCCCATGGCACGTCACCGACCCGAACCTCAACCGCTCCGCCGTCGCCTTCGACGCGCTCGGCGAGGTCGTCCGTAGCGCCGTGATGGGCAAAGTCAGCGCGAACGAGGGCGATACGCTCGACAACCCGACGTCGCGCATCGAATACGACATTCTTCGCTGGCAGGTCGAGCAGAAGCCGACCTTCGTGCACACGTTCACGCGCGAGGTGCACCATGCCGACAGCCCAACCACGCCGTTTCGAGAGAGCCTCGCCTACTGCGACGGCTTCGGTCGCGTGGTGATGCAGAAGGTTCAGGCCGAGCCCGGCGACGCGCCGCTCCGCGACGGCCAAGGTGTCCTCGTGCGCGACGGGAATGGCGCGCTCGTCATCGGGCCCGTGACGGCCCGCTGGGTCGGGACGGGCCGCACCGTCTTCAACAACAAGGGCAATCCGGTCAAGCAGTTCGAGCCGTTCTTCAGCTCCACCGCGGAATACGAGGGCGAGTCGGACCTGGTGGAATGGGGCGTCACTCCTATCGTGCACTACGACCCGCTCGATCGCGTCATCCGTACGGAGTTTCCCGACGGAGCCGAATCCCGCGCGGAGTTCGATGCCTGGCTCACACGGACGTTCGATCAGAACGACGCCGTCATCGGCACGCCCTGGCTGGCCGAACGGCAGTCGGGCTCGGCGAGCGCTGCAGAGCAGCGGGCCGCGACGCTCGCGCTCGAGCACGCGGACACGCCGTCGGCCACGTACCTCGACGCGCTCGGACGTGCCTTCTGGACCGTGATCCCCAACAGGATCCACGGGGTGAATGCCCCCTCCCACGAGACGCGCAGGAAGCTCGATGTGCAAGGCCATGTGCTCCGTGTGATCGACGCGCGCGGCGTCGAGGCGGTTACCGAGCAGTTCGACGTCCTTGGGCGGCGTTTTTCGACGGCGAGCCCGGACGGTGGAGCTCACCTGGACGTCGTTGATATCGGCAACAAGTCGGTGCGCAGTTATAACGGCAGGAGGCAGAATCGCCGTCACACCTACGATACCCTACAACGCCTGACACGCACGTGGTTGTTCCTCGACGGCGAGCCCGAGCGCCTCGTCAGGCGCGTGGTCTATGGCGAAGCGCATCCGGAAGCACTGCAACGCAACCTTCGCGGGCGGGCGTTCCAGGTGTATGATGGTGCGGGTGTGGTGACCAGCCAGGCGTACGACTTCAAGGGCAACTTGCTGCAGGCGTCGCGCCGGCTGCGCAGCGAGGTGCATGCTGGCGCCGACTGGTCGGTGCTCTCGGCGCTCACGGACGTGTCGGCCATCGCCGCCGCGGCCGCCCCGCTGCTCGAGGCCGAGAGCTTCGAGATGCAGACGGAGTACGACGCGCTGAACCGGCCGACGAGCCAGATCGCGCCGGATGCGAGCGAGATCAAGCCCACGTACAACGAGGCGGGCCTGCTCGAACGCATCGAGGTGTGGATTCCGGGCGCGGCGGCATGGACGACGTTCGTTGACAACATCGACTACGACGCGAAGGGCCAGCGAGAGCGGATCGACTACGGCAACGGCACGTCCACGGAATACACGTACGATCCGCTGACCTCCCGGCTCGCGCGCCTCCGGACGACGCGCAGCTCGGACGGCGCCGTTCTCCAGAACCTGACGTACACGTACGACCCCGTCGGGAACATCGTCGAGATCAAGGACAGCGCGCAGCAGACGGTGTTCTTCAACAACGCCGTGGTGTCACCGAACGCTCAGTACGCCTACGACGCGGTCTATCGCCTGATCGAGGCGACGGGACGAGAGCACGCGGGCGGGCTCGCCGACGTGCAGCGCGACCAGAACGACCTGCCGATCCAGGCGCTGCCCCACCCGAACGACCCGCAGGCGCTCAGGAACTATACCGAGCAGTACTTTTACGACGCCGTCGGCAACATCCAGCGAGTGGAGCATCTGGCCGGCGCGGGGACCTGGATCCGGCGGTATTCCTACGAGATGACGAGCAACCGGCTCGTGAGCACGTTCGGGGATCCTGAGGACGAGCCGTCGAGCCCGATGTATGCCCATGATGCCCACGGCAACATGACGGCCATGCCCCACATCCAAGCGCTCACGTGGGATGAGAACGACCAGCTGCGAAGCACCGATCTCGACGGCGGCGGAGTCGTGTATTACGCCTACGACGCCGCCGGGCAGCGCGTTCGCAAGGTCTGGGAGCACAGCGGGCTCGTCGAGGAGCGCATCTACATCGGCGGCTACGAGGTCTACCGCAAGCGCGACGCGACGGGGCTCGTGCTCGAGCGACAGACGCTGCACGTGATGGATAGCGCGCGACGGGTGGCCATGGTCGAGACCAAGACGGTCGACACCACGGGGCCGTTCACGGTGACGCCGCGGGTGCGCTACCAGCTCGACAACCACCTCGGATCGGCGTCGCTGGAGGTGGACGGGGCAGGGCTCGTGATCGGCTACGAGGAGTACCACCCGTACGGGACGACAGCTTACTGGTCGGCGGCGTCAGGCATCGAAGTATCGCAGCGGCGGTATCGGTACACGGGGAAGGAGAAAGACGAGGAAACGGGGCTCTACTACCATGGGGCGCGGTACTACGCGCCTTGGCTCGGGAGGTGGACGAGCGCAGATCCGGCGGGGATGGTGGATGGTCCAGGATTGTATAACTATGTAATGGGGAATCCGGTTCGGCTACATGATCCGAGCGGGAACGAAGGTGAAGAGTTTGGCACCTGGGAACAGGCCAAGCTGCTTGCCTGGGCCATGTACGCGTCGACCCCCGGGATCCGAAAAGCCGAAAAGGCTGTCAAAGAGAGCCTGATCGGCACGAGCACGGCGGTCACGGAGGCGATCGATTCCGTGGTCCACATCGATCCCATCGCCATCGCGCAGAGCTTCTATAGCGATGTAAAGGAGGAGGGCTTCTACCACGCGACCAGGGAGAGAAACCCCGCGGTGGTGATGCAACGCCATCTCCAGCAGGCAGAGAAGCTCGAGCAGGCGGGGGACAGTCAGGGCGCTACCACGGAGCGGGCCAGGGCGCTCCTGCCGTTCGCTATGGTTCTGCGGGCAGCCGCAGGTGGCGGAGCCATCACCCCCGGCCTCCGGCTCACCGCCCCGGGCGCGGCCGTAGCGGTCGCGGAGGTAGGCGGCGGCGCGGTCGGGGTCGCACCCACCGGGGCTGCGCTGCTGGCCTTGACGACCGGCAGCGGGGGGAAGGGCGGCGACGGCAAGAAACCGCCCGAGCCCCCGAAGGCAGAGCCGGCGCGTCAGCCCGAGGCAGGCTCGACAGGAGCGAAGGGAGGCACGGCGGCAGCGGGCGAAGGTACCGCTACGCTGAAAGGGACCGTCCTAGTCGAAAAATCTCCACGAGTCGCTGGTCAGCCGCAAGGCGGCCCCCTGCTGGATTCAGCACGTATCCAGGGTGAGAAAATCGGCAGCAGCATCACGCAGGAGCGTGGGAGGATCGCCGAGGCCGTCCGACGGGTCAACGAGCGCGGCCTCCCGAGGGAAGAGGCCGTCATTGCGATCCGGGCTGCACTCGAATCCATACCTAACAAACCGATGGGTACCCGTGTGGTGCAGTACGGCAACCATAGAATACTTACCCCGGTCCTGATGGACGGCCCCGTAAAGGTGCTTGTGGTGTCACCGGGCGGCGTGATAAGAATGGCAACGACTGAATTGACGATAAGCGGAACGGAGTACTCGTTTGGACACCTTAGATACATCCGATGAACCATGGAGTCTCGGAGCGGAGTAGTCATGGATTTTATCAGCGCGCTTCAGGTTTATCTCATGTCACGTATGCGGAACAAGGAGGGTGTCGCAGGAGGCCTGAGGCGTTTAGGCGTCGATGAGACGGCGTTCGATGCGGCCAAGGAGATGCTGGCGGGCGCACGCCTGGACCATGAAGACCCAGGCATCGCGGACGAGTGCCATGCCGACTCGTATCGTCGGTTCCTTGGAGCGCCGCAGCGCGTCGAGCCGGCGCCGAGAAGCCAGGCCCCGAACGCCATGAAGATGTTCTACTCTCTCCCCGTGTGGCCAGATCTGGAGCTGGAGCTCACGATGAGCAACGAGCACACCCTCCGTGGGATCCGCTTCGTTCGCGCGGGTGAGCCCAAGGCGCGCCGGCTCCGGCTCGAGGAGGTTAACCCCTGGAGGGTGGTGGAGGACGATATCCCATGCAATTGCAGCGAGGCGGTCGTGGTGGATGGGTTTGGAACATGGACCGACTACTGCTGCACCCTGCTCGAGCCCGGGAGCCCAGAGTATCTCTGGGCCTTCGACTACGGTCTCCTGCAGGAGGTAATTCCCTGGAAGGACCTGAACATCGACAAGAAGGAAGCCGCCTACCCTAGCCTGGAGAGCGTCCTCGAGAAGCCATAGACGCCGCGGTAGGGCAAGTTCATCCCTGTGGCGGCGGTCACCTGTCCGCGGAGCGACGTCCTCCACGGCACGGAAGGTCCTTCCAAGCCCCGTCCCGAAGCCGGGCCTCTTTGGAAGCAGTACGGTGGAGAAGGGGGCGCTGCGGCCTGCGACGCATGCAAGTGATGGCAGGATGGCGCTCTCCCTCGTTCGATCCCATCCAGGCTCGGAGGGCTCATCCCCTGCCTCGTCATGCTCGACGCCCGAGCGCCTGGCGCTGCACGAGCGGCTCCTCACTCAGGCCATGGCCGAGGCGGCTGAGCGCCAGATGCTCAAGACCAGCGGCGGAAGGCGGCCGTACAGCGCGACAATCGACAAGCGTTTGCCCGAATTCGAGGACATGCTAAAATACGCGCCATGGCCGCGCCTCAGCCAACGGTGACACCACGGCGCATCTTCGTGATGGGCGACCCGCAGGCGCCGATGGCCAAGGTGATGGCCGTGCTCGCGTCGCACGCGTTGCTCGGCGCGGACGGCCGGCTGGCCGACGACGTTTTGCTCGTGTCGATCGGCGATCACTTCGACTATGACCTCGATGATCCGGTGGGCGCGGGCGCGGAGGGGCTCCGCACGCTGCGCTGGCTGGCCAGCCACGATCCCGCGCAGGTGCGGCTCCTGTTCGGCAACCATGACGCGGCGCGGGTCATGGAGCTCGCCGGCCTCGACGACGTGCGGTTCGCTGCGGCGCGCGCGCTCGGGCGCTCGATCAAGGAGACCAGGCGGCGTGAAGGCGCCGAGGCCGCCGCCCGGCGCCAACGCGACGAGTTTGCAGCGCAGTTTCCCGATGTGGCGACCCCGGGGCTCGCGGCGCGCGATTACGCGTCGTTCAGCGAGTCCCAGCGCGAGCTCGTCATCGAGCTGCTGCTCTGCGGCCGCTTTCATCTCGCGCTCTCAGGCGTGCTGCCCGACGGCCGCGCTGTGTTGCTGACCCACGCGGGCGTGACCACGCGCGAGCTCGCGATACTGGGCATGCCGGACGAGCGCGACCCGCATCGGCTGGCGGTGGCCCTCGAGCGACAGTTGCGCGCCGCGATCGACGCGCGGCGCACGGAATGGCAGAGCGGCGCGCGCACGCCACTTTCGCTCGAGCCTCTCCACATCGCAGGCGCCGCGGGCAACGAGGGTGGCGGCCTCCTCTACCATCGACCTGCGTGCGTCGATCGCGTGGGTGGCGATCCGGCATGGGAGCTCGATCCGGCACGGCCGCGGCGCTTCGAGCCGCGTTCGCTCCCGCGCGGCCTGCGGCAGGTCGCCGGTCACACCGGTCACAGGAAGTGCAAGGCGGAGCTCGGTCACGACTGGCTCACGGCGGCAGCTCACCAGAAGGAGATCGGAGGGATCCGCACGCTGCGCGTCGACGGCGACGTCGTCACATACGACCTCGGGATCCTGGACGATCGACCCGGAGCGACCGACCTCTACCTGATCGATGGGGAGATGCGGTTTACCGCCGCCGCCGATTACGCTTTGCTCCCGCTCGCCGAGCTGATCGTCCCCGCGTGAAGCCCGATGCGCGTGTTTAAGTGGTGGTCGACTTTGCCCGAGAGAGATCACAGGGAGACGGGGAGACAGGGAGATTTACTGGAATTTTTCTCCCTGCCTCCCCGCCTCCCTGTCCAGATTTGACCAGTACCCCGCACCCCGCGGCGCTCCGGACGAAGTGACCGCCGGCTGGGCGCGCAGCGAGCGCGCCAATCCACCCACATCGCCGCCCGCGCCCTCACTGGAGAACTCACGCGCTCACCCGCGACCACGGATTGCCACCCTCGCATCAAATCGTGCAGAACGCCGGCCGAGCTCGCTCAATCGACCGAGCACAAGAGTTCATCCACCAACTCACGTGGTCTCACTGGGGTGGTGTTTTCATGTCCATTCAGGATCCCTCGCGATCCATGCCAGTCGCGCAAACATCATATCGGATTGGATCACGGGCCGTCCTCACGTGATTGTTTCACCCAGAGAGGCGCCCTGCCCGTGTCAAGCCGGTAGCACGACTGTGGCCGCGGATTTGCTCTGACGGCAAAGGCACTCGCGAGGGTGCGTGGACGGCGGCACGGCGCGGCGATCGCGAGCGATCGTCGCGCGGGTCCACGAGCGGATGGGCCGTCAAGTTACATCAGCAGCGGAGAGGCTGGCGGCGCTTGCGGCCTCTCCTTGGCAGCGCTCCGTCGCGCCGCGCCCTGGCTCCTGAGGGGGATGGTGCGGCGCTCTCCGACATCGGGGGAGATGGGCGCATCGGACCGAGCCAGGAAAGGAAGATCCAATGAAGCGCTTCAAGTCACACCTCACCACGGCTGCCCTCACCGCAGCATGCGCCTTCGCGCCCGGCTGCCTGATCCTCGACGCCGGTGACGAGGGCGCGGGGCCGGCCCCGACCGCCTCGGGGACGCTGACCGTCGCCGTCGCCAATGGCGAGGCGCGGTACATGCTGGAGCGGGAAGATGGGGTGTTCGTGCGCCTCGACCTGGGCTCGATGACGGATGCGGCGCCGGGCGTCGAGCCGTCGATCGACTGGCGCACGGCGAGCGGCTCCCCCGTGGACGTGTTCGGCACCGAGACCGGCGACGGCACGATCATGGTCGCCACGATGCGGCCTGCCGAGGGCATCGGCGAGCTGACGAACGCGCTCGTCACGACCGGGACCAAGCGCGTCCTGGTGCTGCGCGTGCAGTTCGACGGCGGCCAGACGCTGGGCACGGAGCAGGACGTGCGCAACACCATGGCCGGCGCGGCGACCCACCTGGCGGGCTCGTCGTTCGGCAAGATGCAGCTCGAGTACGACGTCGCCGGCCCGTTCAACATCAGCTTCGGCAAGTGCGACGACTACAACCGATGGCAGAACGAGGCCAGGACCGCGGCGAAGAACGCCGGCTTCGATCTGAACGCGTACCAGCACTACATGATCATGGGGAAGATGGATTGCGGGTACGCCGGCATGGGCGCGCAGCCCGGCAACGCCACCTGGATCGCCGGCCTCTGGCCCGAGGTCGTCGTGCACGAGCTCGGCCACAACTTCGGCCTGTGGCACGCCTCCTCGCGGACGTGCCGCAACGCCGGGGCGACGGTGACGATGAGCAACGACTGCACCTTCGACGAGTACGGCGATCCGTTCGACCCGATGGGCAACGGCGGGAAGCAGCACTTCAACGCCAACTACAAGGTGAACCTCGGGTGGATCCCGTCGTCGCAGGCCCAGACGGTCACCGCCGACGGGACGTATACGCTCGCCCCGATGACCGAGGCGAGCACCGGGACCCAGCTCCTCCGCGTCAAGGGCCCGAACGACGTCATGTACCAGATCGAGTTCCGCCAGCCGGCGGCGACGAACGTCGTCGACTCGCGCAACCTCTCCACGAAGGGCGTGCTCATTCATGCGTTCTTCACGCAGTCGCGAGAGAGCGGCCGGGCGCACCTGCTCGACATGATCCCTGGCGGGAACTTCAGGGACGCGCCGCTCGCCGTCGGCGCTTCTCATCAGCTCTTCGGGACGAACGCGACGCTGAAGCTCCTCTCCGTGTCGGCCACGGGCGCGCAGGTCCAGATCTCCGGCCTGGGCGGCGGCACGACCGACCCCGGGGGCGGCACCGGCGGCGGCGATCCGGGCGGCGGCACCGGCGGCACCACCGGCCAGAGCCTGGCGGCCCTCCATTCCGGCAAATGCATGAGCGTCAACGCGGCGAGCCTGGACAACGGCGCCACCGTCGTCCAGCGGCCGTGCACCGGGGCGGGCGACCAGCAATGGCAAGTCGAGATCATCAGCGGCACCACGGCGACCGTGAAGAACGTGAACAGCGGAAAGTGCCTCGACGTGCAGGGGTCCAGCCGGAACAACGGGGCGAACATCACGCAGGCGGACTGCAACAGCGGCAGGAACAGCCAGAAGTGGGATCTCATCGATCGCGGCAACGGCGCCGTCTCGCTGCGCTCTGTCAACAGCGCAAAGTGCGTGGACGTCTACAGCGCCAGCACCGCCGACGGCGCCAGGATCGCCCAGTACACGTGCAACAACGGGACGAACCAGCAGTTCCGGCGGCAGTAGCGAACCTCGCATCGATGAACCGCGTCGCTCTCGGGCTCGCCGCCGCCGCGGCGGGCCTCGCCCTCTCCGCCGCCACGCCCGCGCGCGCCAACGGCCGATACCCAACCGCCGGCCAGATCCTCGTCGATCCCGCCGATCCCGAGCACATCGTCGTCCGCGCGACCTACGGCGTCCTCACCACCCACGACGGCGGCGAGCGCTGGTCGTGGATCTGTGAAGCGGCCATCGGCTACAGCGGCTTCGAGGACCCGATGCTCGTCGTCACCGCCGACGGCTCGATCCTCGCCGGGCTCTTCGACGGGCTCAGCGCGACGCACGACCGCGGCTGCGACTGGCACATCGCCGAGGGCGCGCTCGCCCAGCGCAACATCGTCGATCTGTCGATCGATCGCGCGGATCCCGCGAGCGTCCTCCTGCTCGGCTCCAGCGTCATGGCCAGCGACGCGATCTTGACGCAGGTCTGGGAATCGAAGGACGACGGACGGACCTGGACTCAGGCCGGGGTCGACTTCCCGAGCACGTTCCTCGGCGTGACCCTGGACAGCGCGCCCAGCGATCCGCGGCGCATCTACGTGAGCGGGCGCCGCAACGGCCCCACGTTCGAGGGGATCGTGCGGCGCTCGGACGATCGCGGCGCGACGTGGGAGGAGTTCGACGTCCCTGGCAGCGACGATCGCAACCTGCCGTACCTCGGCGCCGTGGACCCGAAAGACCCTGACGTGGTGTACGTGCGCCGCGACGGCGACGGCGCGGACGCCCTGCTGGTCTCGCAAGACGGGGGCGCCACGTGGCGCGAGGTGTTCCAGGCGGCGAGCCTGCTCGGCCTCACCCTCTCGCCCGACGGGACCGAGATCGCGGCCGGCAGCGATCTGGACGGCCTGTGGGTGGCGCCGACGGATACCCTGGAGTTCACCCAGGTTGGGCAGCTCGGCGTCCGCTGCCTGACCTGGACCCCGCGGGGCCTCTTCGCCTGCGCCGACGAGCCCGTGGACGGCTTCTCCGCCGGCGTTTCCACCGACGGGGGCAGGACGTTCTCGCCGCTCATGACGCTCGACCGGCTCTGCGGCCCGCCGGAGGCCTGCGGGGGCGACAGCTCGACCGGCCGGACCTGCCCCGGGCTCTGGCGGGCGACAGCGCGCTTCATCGGCGCCGCGGGCTCGTGCGAGGCCGGCGCCGGCTCGGGCGGCGCCACGGGCGCGGGCGGGGGCGAGGCGAGCGCCGGCGGGGGCGAGCCCGGCGCGGGCGCAGCCGAGCCGAGCGCCGGCGGCGGCTGCTCCTGCGGGGCGTCGGGCGGGGGGCGCGCCGGGGCGCTGCTGAGCTGCCTCGCCGCGGCCGGCGGCGCGCTCCTGCGCGCGCGACGGCACGGACGCCGGCGCGCAGAGGCGCCGGGAGCGCGGTGACGGCCCGAGCCGTTCCCGCGTCGGGTGCTCGCGTTTGGAGCTCCTAACGCGCCTGCACGTAGAGCGAGAACGGGATATTGCCCTCCCCGCCCACGAAGGTCGCGTCGGGGACGTCGATCACGAACTCGTGCGTGCCGGCGCTCGCGGCGCCCCACGGGACGATCCGGGTGTCGATCACGTCGCCAGGGCACCAATTGCTGAACGACTGCCACTCTTTGTCCGACCGCGGGGACGCCCCGTAGATGCCGTTGCCCTGGGTGTTGTACTTGCGAAACGGCTCGCACGACGTGCGCCCGGGCTTGTACTGCAAGGCCAGCTCGCCGTCGACGTACACGTGATGGTCGCGGCGAACATACTCCTCGCCGCCCTGGTTGGCGCCGTGATTCGACGTGATCAACACGAGCTGTGCATCCTGTGTATCCGCCGGCAATTCGAAGCTGACGGTCTTGCGGGTCGTGCCGACCTTGTCGCTGGCGCCCGTGGCGTAGTTGTTGAATTCTTCGCTGATCGCCAGCGGCAACAGGACGCTGAAGTCCTGGGCCGCCCGCGTGCTGTCGGTGTACAGCAGCAGCGATCCGAGCTGCGTGTCATTGCGACCAGCGCAACCGGGGACCTCGTCGTTCGCGGCGTAAGGCACGCCGAAGATGCCCAATTCGAACCAGAGATCGTGTTCGGCCAGGAGGTCGGGGTCTTTCAAGATCGGCACGAGGTTGCTGGCCTCCCATTCATAGGGGACCGTCTTCGGCTGCTTGTTCATGTCCATGAACGGCGTGACGAACCGTGCGATCTCGATCCGGTCGACCTCCCCGGGAACGTAGGTCTGGGCGCCCTTGGGGACCAGCGCCAGGTTGACCGAGCCGAGTCGGTCGTAGTTGTCGCACAGCGCTCCCACGACCACGCGGACCTTCAGGGTGGTCTGGATCTTGGCGAGCAGATCGTCGGTCAACCTGGTTGCAACCAGCGAGTTGTTGTGGCGGATCACGCCGGCCGGGATCGGTTCGTCGACGGTCTCGGCGTAGCCGTCGTAGAACGTGATGTCCTCCAGCACCGGGACCTCCTCGGGTTCCTGGAGCGGCTCGTCGCCGCTGCCGCCGCTGCCCCCCGTGCTGCCACCGCCGCCACCGCCGCCCGTGCCGCCGCTGCCTGCGCTGGTCCCGGTCACTCCGCTCGTGCTCCCGCTGCTCTCGGAGGTCCCGGTGCCTCCGCCGGTGCCCGCGTCAGAGCGCTGCTCGTCCGTGCACGCGGCGAGCAGGGCCAGCGGACAGAGGTATGGGATCGCGCGACGCAGGTGCATTCGTCCAACTTATCAGATCGCCGGCTCGATGTCGTGCTGGAGCGGCGGCGGAGGTTGAGCGATTCGGGGGCGCGTACCAGGCCGAGCATCTCCCTCCGGGGCTGGAATTATCCAGCGTGGCAAGCGCCAGACTCACGTCGAGATCGTCGCGGCGAAAGCGATGCCCGTGGATAAACTTCAGGAGCTACTCAACCAGATCAACGTGAAGAAGGAAGGGTCGTGATGACAGACGAGAGGCGACCGCTTGTGGAATCTCGGAGCGGAGCAGTCATGGATTGTATCAGCGCGCTTCAAATTTATCTCATGTCACGCATGCGGAACAAGGAGGGTGTCGCAGGAGGCCTGAGGCGTTTAGGCGTCGATGAGGCGGCGTTCGATGCGGCCAAGGAGATGCTGGCGCGCGCACGGCTGGATCATGAGGACCCAGACATGGCGGACGAGTGCAGTGCCGACTTGTATCGTCGGTTCCTTGGTGCGCCGCAGCGCGTCGAGCCGGCGCCGGAAGACCACGCGCCGAACGCCATGAAGATGTTCTACTCTCTCCCCGTGTGGCCTGATCTGGAGCTGGAGCTCAGGATGAGCAACGAGCACACCCTCTGTGGGATCCGCTTCGTTCGCGCGGGTGAGCCCAAGGCGCGCCGGCTTCGGCTCGAGGAGGTTATACCCTGGAGGGTGGTGGAGGACGATATCCCATGCAATTGCAGCGAGGCGGTCGTGGTGGATGGGTTTGGAACATGGACCGACTACTGCTGCACCCTGCTCGAGCCCGGGAGCCCAGAGTATCTCTGGGCCTTCGACTACGGTCTCCTGCAGAAGGTAATTCCCTGGAAGGACCTGAACATCGACAAGAAGGAAGCCGCCTACCCTAGCCTGGAGAGCGTCCTCGGCCTCGAGGAGCCAGAGACGCCGCGGTAGGGCAAGTTCGTCCCTGGGGTGGTGGTCACCTGTTCGCGGAGCGACGGCTGACGCAGACGCGACAGCTCGATCGGGGCCATCCTTCGCGGCGAGGACGCCTGACGGCGCGCAGCCAGGCGACCGCGCCAATCGCGACGGCGGCCAGCGGGGCGCTCCATCCTGGGCCTCCGGCGGCCCGCGGCGCCGCGCTGCAGCGGACCAGCTGGTCGTCGGCGCACTCGGGCGAGAACCCGTGCGGCGGGATGGGATTGCAGGTCGACGCGGAGAGATCCCGAGGGGGGTAGATCTGGCAGATGCCGGCGATGTCGTCCTCGTGCAACGTCCGGAAGTTCATCGGGTCCGCCCTGTCGTACCTGGAGTGCATGGTCGCCTCGGGCCCGGCCATGGTGTGGTCGAGGCCCAGGAAATGCCCGGCCTCGTGCGTGACGATGGCGAGCAGATCTTCCCTCGGCGCGGCGGAGTCGTCCGCGACGGTGAAATCGTAGAGATCGGTGTTGATCTCCATGTCGGCCCCCCAGAGATTACCGGTCTTCCTGTCGAACTGCACCGTCGTGAGCGCGAGCATCTCGGTGTTGTGTCCCGCGGCCGCGAGCCACTCCAGATCGCGGAAGACGACCACGTTGGCGTTGCCCGGCACGAGGCCATCGACGATCCTGGTCTTGCCGTCCCTCGCGTTGAGCTCCACCGCTCCGCAGGCGACGGGCCCGAGGTTCTGGACGCGGAGCCCCGGCGTTCCCCCGTCGCAGGGCGCCTGCATCCACGTATCGAACGCGGCCTCGATCACGTCGGAGATCTCCTGGTAGGAGATCTCGCTGGACGCGTCCTCCTGGATGCTGAAGCCGATGCAATCGCCCGCCCAGCGGAGCGGCTTGCATTCGCCGACGGGCTGGTCGTCCTGCAGGCAGAGCTCCGACCTCTTGCAGGTGTTCGAGCGGCAGTAGGCCGACGCCTGCTGCGCGCTCGCCAGCACGGCGAGCGCGGCCGCCACGCAGGAGCACCATGCACGCTTCATCGCCATCGACTCCTCCACGATCGGTTGACCCTACAGCGACGGTAGCAGCGCGCGGCCGGCGCGTGGGGATTTCGCCGGCGGCGCCCTTGCCGCCCGCTGGCCCTCCGCCATCCTGAGCGTGATGGGGCGTGCTCGTGGGTGAGGCGGGCGGCGGAGCCGATCCGGCGCAGGGCGGCGCGGCGGCGCAGGGCGGCGCGGCGGCGCAGGACAGCGCGGCCCCGGCGCAGGGCGGCGCGGCGGCGCAGGACAGCGCGGCCCCGGCGCAGGGCGGCGCGGCGGCGCCGAGCTTCCTGTGCGACGCGATGCTGGGCGGCCTGTCGCGCTGGCTGCGCGGCGCGGGCTACGACGCCATGTTCGAGCATGGCATCGACGACGGCGACCTCGTGCGCCTCGCGCAGCAGACCGGCCGGGTGCTGCTGAGCTCCGACGCCGGCGTATTCGAGCGGCGCTCCCTGCGCACCGCGGCTGTGCGCGGGCTCTACGTGCCCCGCGGGCTGCGCCCGACGGAGCAGGCCGGCTTCGTGCTGCGGGAGCTCGGGTTGCCCGTGCGGGACCCCCGCTGCATGGCGTGCGGCGGCGCGCTCACGGCCGCCACGAAGGACAGCGTCCGGGATGCGGTGCCGGCGGTGGTGGCAAACCGCCACGAGGAGTTCTGGCGGTGCGATCGATGCGGCAAGGTCCTGTGGAAGGGCAGCCACTGGGACGGCATCGTCGCCGGCGTGTCCGCCGCGGCCGGCGTGGCTGCCGCGACCGAGGCCCCTGCACCGCCGGCGGGCGGCCGAAAGCCTCCGCCGTGACGCGGCGGGCGGGCGCAATTCATTCGTCGGCCAGGACCGCCCGCGTGCCCGCGCGCGTATACTTCGCCGGATGTCCACGGGCGGCGGGAACCAACGTAGGGTCGACGTGGTGATCCTCGCCGCGATCACGCTGGAGTACAAGGCTGCCCTTCAGGTCGAGGAAGGCGCTTTGCCAGAGAGCCGGTGGGAGCAGGAGGAAGGTCCCAACGGCCTGCCCGTCGCGTTCAGGAGCTTCCAGGGAGCCGGTGGCAGGCCGCTGCACATCGCGCTGGCGCAGGCGGGCGACATGGGGGCCGTCGCTGCGACGAACGCGCTGCTGCCGCTCGTGCAGGAGGTTCGGCCGCGGTGCGTCGCGATGTGCGGCGTGTGCGCGGGGCGGCCGGGCAAGACCAAGCTGGGCGATGTCGTCGCCGCCGAACGGTTGTTTCTGCATGACACAGGCAAGGCTCTGCCAGGCGGGGTGCAGCAGGACCTGAGGACATACAACCTGCGCGATGACTGGAAGGTTGCGCTGGAGCACACAGACTTCAGCGCGCGCTTCAAGGACGCCTCCTGGTGGAAGGCGCGCCCCATCCCCTACGAATGGCAGGAGAACTGGGTCCTCGCGAAGCTGCACGAGGGCGTCGCGGATCCTGGCGCGCTGCCGGAGTGCGAGGAGATGTGCCCACGATGGGCGGACGTCATCGCGTCATTGTGGAAGTCCGGCCATCTACACGATGGCAAGCTCGCGCTCACCGAGGAGGGGCGCGAACGGATCGTGCGAATCCTGATCCAGCAGCGAGGCCGGTTCCCGGATCTTTCTCCTGCGGGCGCGCTGCTCCCTTTCAAGGTGCATGTCGCGCCGATGGGCAGCGGCAACAAGGTCGTCGAGGACCAAGCGTACTGGAGCTTCGTGTCGGAGCACATGCGCAAGACGCTCGGTCTCGAGATGGAAGCCGCGGCCCTTGGCGCGCTCGCGCATGCCCAGCGCGATGCGAGGCTCGACGCGCTGGTGATGAAGGGCGTCATGGACTTTGCCAATCACGGGCGCGACGACCACTTCAAGGAGTACGCCGCTCGCGCCTCGGCCGAGTGCTTGATCGCGTTCCTGCGCGACAACCTCCCACCGGAAGCACCGAACGACCCGCTCGACGACCTCCTCGTCCCGGGGACGTCGGAGCCACCGGTCGAGGCGAGCCCCGCCGCGCTCTTGAACGCTCGCTACCAGGTCGTGCCGTTCTTCGGCCGCGCCGATGTGCTCAAGGAGATCCATGCCTGGTGCGGTGCTACAGCCCCCGTACGCGCACGCCTCTTCTACGGTCCTGGCGGCATAGGGAAGACGAGGCTCTTCATCGAGGCCTGCGCTCAGCTGCGTCGCGAGGGCTGGCGAGCGGGCTTCATCCCAGAAGGCGTCGACGAGCGGCAGGTCGAAGCGCTCATGGCAGCGGAGCGTCCCACGTTCGCGGTCGTCGACTACGCCGAGAGCCGCCCCGACCTGCGCGACCTCCTCGATCCAGCTGGGCGCGTTCGCGCCCGGAAGGGCCGGGGTCGGCTGCGGCTCGTGCTCCTCGCCCGCAACGCCGGCGACTGGTGGACGTTTCTGCAGGGCTCCGATGCCGAGCTGGGAGCATTGCTTGGCGATCACGCGCCGCGAGAGCTTCCACCCGGGGTCGCCGCGAGCCCCCAGCGGATAGAGGCTTTCCGGGAGGCGGCGGCATCGTTTGCACACGTTCTCGGGAAAGCCGTTCCAGGTGCGACGCCGCCGCTCGACGACCGGCGCTACGATCGGGTGCTCTACCTTCACATGGCGGCGCTCGCGACGGTCGAGGGGCGGGAGTTTACCGCAGAGACGCTGATGGCCAGCACGCTCGATCACGAGCAGCGTTTCTGGAGCTCGCGCTTCCCGCGCGCTGACTCCTTCGATGCGCGGCGATTCATCGAGCAGATGCGACGGGCCGTCACCGCGCTCACGCTGCGAGGTGGCGCGTCGAGCCGCGGTGAGGCGGCCGCGCTCGTGGCCAGGATCATTGACGAGCGTGACGAGAAGCTCGCGGATCAGTACCTCCGCTTCCTGCGTGACCTTTATCCCGGGCAACGGCGTGCCTCTCGCGCAGGTGACTACCTCGGCGGACTCGAGCCCGATCTGCTGGGCGAGGCCATGGTGCACCGGACACTGTCGCTGGAGGGCGGCGAAGCCGGCTCGTACCTGGACGGCGTGCTCGACCGCCCTGCTGGCGAAGATACGTTGCGGACCGCCTTCGCGGTGCTCGGGCGGCTGTCCGAGGATCAGCCCGAGGATGGAGAACAGTGGATCACGCACGTGCTCGGGCGCGACGTTGTGGGCCGAGCGATGGCGGCATTTGAAGCGGCCAAGGCTCTCGGCGAGCGCACGGCGCATGCGCGGCTCGGAAGCGTGCTCGCGAAGGCCCTGGAGCGGGAGGGGACGATTGATCTTGCGGAGCAGATGGCGCGGGCAGGGCTGCCGGAGCGCACCGTATCGCTGCGCGAGGTCAGGCTGTGGGTAGAGCAGAAGCGCCTGGAACACCTTCCGGAAGGCGCTGAACTGGAGCGGCTGGCCGAGCGAGCGGGTCTGCTGAACAACCTGGGCTATCGGCAGAGCGAGCTGGGGCAGCGGGAAGCGGCGTTCGCTTCCACCCAAGAGGCCGTCACGCGCTTCCGCACGCTCGCCGAGCAGCGGCCCGACGCGCTCCTGCCCTACCTCGCCAAAAGCCTCAACAACCTGGGCGTGATGCAAGGCGAGTTGGGGCAGCGGGAAGCGGCGCTCGCTTCCATCCAAGAGGCCGTCACCATCCGCCGCACGCTCGCCGAGCAGCGGCCCGATGTGTTCCTGCCCGACCTCGCCGAAAGCCTCAACAACCTGGGCGCGATGCAAAGCGAGCTGGGGCAGCGGGAAGCGGCGCTCGCTTCCACTCAAGAGGCCGTCACCATCCGCCGCACGCTCGCCGAGCAGCGGCCCGATGCGTTCCTGCCCGACCTCGCCGGAAGCCTCCACAACCTGGGCGTGGCGCAGAGCGCGCTGGGGCAGCAGGAAGCGGCGCTCGCTTCCATCCAAGAGGCCGTCACCATCCGCCGCACGCTCGCCGAGCAGCGGCCCGATGCGTTCCTGCCCGACCTCGCCGGAAGCGTCCACAACCTGGGCGCGACGCAAGGCGAGTTGGGGCAGCGGGAAGCAGCGCTCGCTTCCATCCAAGAGGCCGTCACCATCCGCCGCACGCTCGCCGAGCAGCGGCCCGATGCGTTCCTGCCCGACGTCGCCGAAAGCCTCACCGGCCTGGGCGCGATGCAAAGCCAGCTGGGGCAGCGGGAAGCGGCGCTCGCTTCCACCCATGAGGCCGTCACGCGCTACCGCACGCTCGCCGAGCAGCGGCCCGATGCGTTCCTGCCTTACCTCGCCCTCAGCCTCAACAACCTGGGCGCGATGCAAAGCGAGCTGGGGCAGCGGGAAGCAGCGCTCGCTTCCACCCATGAGGCCGTCACCATCCGCCGCGCGCTCGCCGAGCAGCGGCCCGATGCGTTCCTGCCTTACCTCGCCATGAGCCTCAACAGCCTGGGCAATCGGCAGAACGAGCTGGGGCAGCGGGAAGCGGCGCTCGCTTCCACCCAAGAGGCACTCGACACAATATGGCCCTTTTTTCTGGACGTGCCTCATGCATTTGCGCCCAAAACATCTATCATCCTTCGCAGGATGCTCCAAATCCTAGAGATGCTTGGCCAATCCTCCTCACCCGAACTGCTGGAGCACATCGCACTCGTGGAGCGAGCTTTTCCAAATCAAGATCTCTAAGTTCGGATGTTGCACTCTTGATTTAATACTACAATTGCAGAAGCGCCGATCGTGAGGATCCCATCAGGCGGCCAGCCGGTACACTTCCCCAACTTTCCGCAGAAATCGCGGGCCATGTCGAGCGCTTCGCCGCTACGTGCAATGGTAGTACCAAGTCGCGCACAAAAAGCTCAAACCCGAGTCGCTGGCCGTCCTACCCTGTTCCCGACCGGTCAGGGGAACCGGTCGCGGCGCTCCCGCGCGCGAACCTACCGCGCGAAGCGCATCGTTTCGGCGGAGAAGCCGTCGCTGCCTCGGTTCGCCTTGTCGCGCGTCTCGTCGAATACATCCGCGATGCCGCCCGGGCCCCCTGGGCCGACCTCGAACGTGACGCGATCCAGGGTGAGCTGCTCGTCATCGGCATACGCGATGCCGATCGAGGGGCCGCCGGAGCCCCCACCGCCGTAGCCGCCCATGCCGCCCCAGCCGCCGTAGCCTCCTCGACAGGCGTGTTCGCCGCCCAGCTCCGGCGCCTGCCCCGGCGGGCCACCTTGCACGCCTTGCCCGCCCATCTGGCCTTCGCCCCCCCTGCCTCCGCCGCCGCCCGGGCCCGTAATGAGGCGCGTTTCCCGCAGGGTCAGCTTGCTGCCCGGATGGGCGAAGATCGCTATGCTCGCGCCACCTGCGCCGCCGCCGTAGCCGCCCGTGCCACCGCAGCCGCCGCCACCACCCGAGCCGCCAGACGCGCCGCCCAGCGCCGCGTTGCCGCAGGCGCTCCGGCCGCCCGGTGCGCCGCCGCCCCCGCCGCCCCCCTGGCCGGGCGCTCCCGTGCCGCCCTGGCTGCCGGGCACGCCTTCCCACCCAGCCGCAGTGAGGCGTCCACCCTGCCCGGCTGCGCCGGGCGCGCCCGACGCGCCGTCTCCCCCACGGCGGCCGTCCGCGCACGGAGCGCCGTCCTTCGCGCCCGCGCCGCCCACGCCCGCATCCCTGGAGTTCGGGGCCGGCAGCGGCTTGCCATCCTCGGCATCGCCACCGCGGTCCGGGGTCCCGTCGCCGCCTTTGCCGCCTGTCGACATCAGGTCGCCGCATACGGTCGTCACGGCGGGCGCGCCGGCCACGGTAGCTGCCGAGCAAGCGTCCCGGCCGATCGCTCCGATCTCCCCGTACGCTGGCTGCGAATCGACGTAGACCGCATCCTCGCCGTGCTTTCCTCCCCCGCCCCTGTCCGCCTTGATGACGCTCCGAAGCACCTCCACGACCGCGCCCGGCTCAAGCCTCATCGCAATGGAAGAGCGGTCCGGCTGCAATCTGCGCTTGTGGTCCACTCGCATGTCCACGATCGTCGATACGCCGTCGGTGGCCCCCTCGCCGTCGTCCTGCGCTGCCACCACGGTGATCGGGGGACCTCCCTCGTCTGGTGAATAGAGGATCGCAGGCTGGTTGGTCAGCCCTTCCGTGTAGTAACGCCATCTCGCCCAGCAAGCGAACCCGCCCCACAGATCGATGCCGGAGCGCAACGTGATGCCCTCGGCGTAAGAGTCGAGGCAGGCGAACACCCGCCCGCGAGCACGCGGCGCGAGCGCGACCGCACGGGCGAGCGTCTTCACCGGTTTCTCCATCGTGCCCGGATTGCTGTCGTCTCCAAACGACCGGCTCGCGAACACCCCGCACCCGGCCTGCACGCGCAGCGCGGCGAGCCCCTCGAGACACTCCTCTTCCGAGGGCGCGGCCGAGGGCTCTGGGTCGCAGGTGCCCCCCTCCGCGCACGGTGGGGCGAACGGCTCGGCTCCGCACCCCAGGGCGGTCGGAGAGGACAGCAGCACGATCCACGCAGCGGCTGTGATCTTCATGCTCTCTCTGTCCATCCCCGTGCGAAATCCCTTATTGGGGCGGCACAATCAGCTCCGGGAACTCCCAGAGGACGGCGGTCTGGCCATCCTCCCCTTTGGCGTTATCGTCGTCCGGATCGCCTCCGACTCCACCGACACCAGGAGCTCCCCAAGTCCAGTCGGCGCTCTCCGTGAGGTGAACACTGCTGTCCGCGCGCGCGATGGTGACGGAAATGCCTCCGAGCCCCCCGCCGCCATGACCGCCTTTGCCTCCGGCGCCACCCTCACCCCCATCGCACGCAAAGTAGGCTGCGGGTGCGATATACCCAGCGGGACCGCGTTCCCCACCGAAGCCACCTCCTTGCCCCCGCCCTCCGTTGCCGCCGCGACCGCCGTCCCCCGTGATGACCTCTGTCTTGTCCACCATGACGTGAGCATGGAGCGCGATGATCCCGAAGCTACCGCCCCCGTAGCCGCCGCCTTGACCACCGCGCCCCCCGCAGCCGCCACCCCCACCCGAGCCCCCGGATGGTCCGCCTTGCGGATCCACAGGGCGGCACTGCCCATTCGTTCCGACGCCGCCCCCGCCGCCGCCTCCCTGGCCGATCCCCCCGTTCTGGCCGTCCTGTCCCGAGAAACCCTGCCAGCCGCGCGCGCTGATGGTTCCGTACTTGAGCAGCTCCTCCAATCCCGTCCCGCCGCCGACCCCGTTCGCGCCGGGCTCCCCAGCGTCGCCCTTCTCGCCGGATGTGCATGTCATCCGCCCGCCCTTTCCCCCTTCGCCGTTGTCGACCGAGCCAGCCGCCGGTGCTGGTGCGCCTGGCTCGCCGTCGCCGCCCGCGGCGACGTCGCCGTCGCCGCCCGCGCCGCCGATCGACGTCGTGCCATCCTCGCACACGGTCATTTCCGGCAGAGCGCCCTCGTTCCAGTCCGCCAAGCACCCGGCCGCGCCTTGATGGCCAGGCGCCCCATCCGACGCCCGCCACGCTTGCGGAGCGCTCTCCCCGTCCGCCCCATCGGCCCCGTTCCCCGCCAGTATCTCGCTCGACACCACGTCCACCGCGGCGCCCTCCCGCACGATCATCCCGATGGACGACCCGCTCGGCCGCGTCGCGTCCGCCGCCACGAGCCGCACGCCGAACACCGCCGACGTCATGCTCGCCTCGCGCGCCTCCACGATGAGCGGCACCCGCTCGGGCCCCGGCGCGATCTCGGTGAAACGGTCCTTGCCGCCCCAGGTCCACGCCGCCGTGGAGCAGTCCCGGCCGCCCCATAGCTCGACGCCCGACGGCAGCGTGACCGCCTCCTCGAAGTCCTCCGCGCACGCGTACACCCGCCGCGGTCCCCCGGGCTCCGACGCCTTCTCCACCGCGCGCCGCAGCGTCCTGATGGGCGCTTCCCTCGTCCCGTTGCTCGCGTCGTCCCCGCGCCGCGCGACGAACACCCCGCACCCGTCCTTAGCCGGGCTCGTCGCGGGATCGCCGTCACACGGAGACGCCGGCAGCGCCGGCGGCGCCTCGTCGGGGAGCGGCTCGCAACTGTACGTCGTCGTGCAGTCCTCGGCATAGGAACACCCTGCGCCCCCCGCGGCGCTCCCGCAGCCGAGCGCGATCGCCGCGATCGAACGCAGCGTTCCTCGACCCTGCCTCCCGCGCGTCCCCATCACCCCTCGTCGTCTCACCACACGCTCTGAAGAACGAGCCCGGCCTGCGTTCCCGTCGCGCTCGGGACCACATGGACGCCTTCACGGGCCGGCGTGCCGCCGAGGAGCCATCCCTCCGCGAGGAACGATGCCGCCGTCGCGAGCCCGAACACGGCCCCCGTCGCTAGCGCCACGTTGCCGAGCGTGGCGAACCGACCCCGCTCGGTCGCCTCTTTGCGGATCTCCGCGCACGCCGAGGGCGCGTTCGGCCACCAGCACGTCGTCGACGTCCAGCCGCGCTGGCGGAGCACCACGTCCCGCTCGGCCAGGTTGCCGTCGATCACATCGGCCCGCAGCAGAAACACCGTGCCGGCCGCCAGCGCCGCCGTCGCCAGCGCCGCGCCCCCGATCCGCAGCTCCGTCAGGGGAAGCGCCCGCCGCGCCGCCGGAGGAGGCAACGGGGCCGCCGGCCGCGCCGGGCCGGCGCCGGCCACCACCGCCGCGGCGCGCTCCGGCGCGCGAGGCAACTTCAGGGTCAGCGAGCTGGCCTTGCCCGCCTGCCCGTCGAACGCGCCCACCGCCTCGCTGTGGCCGTCCAGCCGCGCCCGCACGGTGTGCTGCCCCGGCTCCAGGAACAGCTCGTACGTCGGCGCCCGGCGACCCAGCGCTTTGCCGTCGACGAAGACCTCGGCGTCCGGTGGACTCACACCCAGGTAGAGCGTCACCACCCGGCTCTCGGCCTTCAACAATCCTTCTTCGGCCCGCTCCGCCAGCAGGCTGCGGAGCGCGCCGCGGTGTCTCAAGCTCTGCGCCAGGTGGTCTGCCGCGTCTCGATAGCTGCCCAGCGCGAGCTCGCACAGGCCGAGCTCCGCGGCGATCTCGGCGCGCTCCGCGTCGGTCGTCCACGCCGCATCGGCCGCCTTCAGCGCCGCCTCGTACGCCGCCTCGGCCTCGGCCCATCGCCTGGCATCGCGCGCCCGACGAGCACGGCGCAGCAGATCCTCCGCGGTCGATGGCTCGTGGGTCCCCGCGATCGCATGGAGATCCTGCGCGCTCGCCACGCCCTCCAGCACCGCGACGACGCCGAGAAAGACGCACGGCAAGACGGAGAGGAGCGCATGGCGCACGCCACGGTGGATACTCCTGCACGCAAGCCCATGTCAACGCGCACCGTCCCGCGACCGCCGAGCCTCCTCGTATATCCGCCTCGTGGTCCAGTGAGCTCACGATGGTCGGAAATCGTCCTCAAGCCACCGGACACATGAGAATTTCAGCAACAATGATACAATGCACGACTCCGCTCCGGAGGGCCTTTGAGGACGGAACGAGCACCGCACCCACGACGGCTGCTGGGCCCCCGTCGAGATCCGCAGCCGGCAGAGGTGTGGCGGCGGAGGCGGAACCCTCACCGAGCCGCTGGTCCTCTCTTCGGGCTCGCCCACCGTCGAGCCACTCGCAGCGCCTCTTGCGAGGACTCGGTCGATTTTTTCGATTTTTTGACCGTCGGGCCGGGCTCGGATCGTCTGCTGGACCGTGGACCGACCAACGCCGACCTGCCCTGTACCCGCCCGCGTGAGAGCGCTCATCAGCTACGTTGGCGTGCCCGAGCGGGACCGCGACGACGTCGCGCAAGACGCGATGGTGCGGCTCTGGGAGCGGCGGGAGCAGGCCCGATCGGCGAGGAACCCGAGCGCGTGGTGCGACAGCGTCGTCCTGAACACGGCCCGCGATCACCGGCGGGCGTCGCGCAGGCGCGAGGAGGCGCTCACGGGCCTCGACGAGGCGGCGCTCTGCGACGAGCGGGAGAGCCCCGAGGATCACGCCATCGCTCGCCAGGAGGCGGCGCTGGTGCGGCAGCTCATCGAGGAGATCGGCGAGCGGTGCCGCGGGGTGTTCATCGCGTGCGAGCTCCTGGAGCGGCCGATCGCCGACGTCGCCCGAGAGCAGGAGATCCCGCTGGAGACGGCACGAAGTCGCCTGCGCCGGGCCTGGGAGGAGTTCGAAGAGGCGGCGGCCCGCTGGGAAGCGAGGCAACGAGGCCGCGGCGCTCGCCGGCTGCGCGCCGCGCTGTTCCCGCCCTGGCTCCTGGAGCGGTGTTCCTGGCGGCGACGTAGTCCCGCGCGCTGGATGGCGCGAGGCTTCGCCGTCGCTTGTGCGGCGGCGCTCGGTGTGCTGGCCGTGGGCCCGATGGAGCCCGTCGCGCCTCTCCGCCCCTGCATGGCCACCCTGCTCTCCAGGAGGACGACCGAGCCGGCGACCGGGCAGGCCGCGCGGGACCCCGCCGAGCCGGCGCGCGTGAGCGGTGCGCTGGGCGGGGCGGTGATGGCCCCTCCGGCGCTGGATGGGGCGATGGCGGCCCCTGCCGTCACCGCCGTGCCGACAGGCTGGCCAGCGGCGCAGCGCCCGAGCATCAGCTCCCGCGAGCGAGAGCTGATCGCCCGCGCACGGACGGCCATGGCGGCCGGTGATGTCGTGTCGCTCGTCGAGGCGCGACGCCTGCTGGAGGAGCACGGGCGGAGATTCCCGCGCGGTCGCCTGGCGGGTGAACGCGAGGCCAAGCTGGCCGGGCTCAGGTGATGACCGCGCAGTAAACATCGACGCGAACGACGTGGCCTTCGTCATGGAGGCGGAGCTAAACCACCGTGGTTCGCGGCCTTCGTCGTAAGGGATTGAGCGCCTCCTGAGAGGGCGTCGCGCGCCGAGCGACGCCCTCAGAGGAGCGATCGTGTCCGCGCGCGGACGAGCGTTCGCGCGGAGCACTCACGTTTCACTTGGAGGCGAACCATGGAGCTTCTGGCGCTGCCCTCGCGCGGGGTGATGATGCATTCCATCAGAACACACGTCTTCGCCGAGGAGCGGGCTCCTCCGGTCCAGCACGACAGGACGGTTCTTTCAAGCGCAGTCGGCGCGCCTCGCACCGCGCAGCGGACGGCGGCGCAGCCGGGACCTCGGAAGAACGAGGTGAAGCCTGCCGCGAGCCCGTCTCGGGCTCATGCGTTCCAATGCCTCTTTCAAGCAGAAACGATTCGGCGCGTTCGCTGGTGGCTCGCGCGGCTCCGTGTGCCCGAGCGCGATCGGCACGACCTGAGCCAGGACGTCTTCCTGGCGGCTGTCATGAGCTTCGGCAACTATGACCCCTCGCGCGGCCCGATCGCGCGGTGGCTGAACGGCCTGGCGGTGAACCTGGCTGCGCGTTACCACGCAAAGGCTTCTCGGCGGAACGAGGTCATCACGGATCCCGTGGAGCTGAGCGAGGCCGGCGAGAGCGCGACCGCCCTCGAGCTCCTGCTCGCAGCGGAGCGGCGGCGCCTGATGAGATCGATCCTCCGGGAGCTACCGTTCGAGCTGGTTTCGGTGCTGGTCCAGCGCGACCTCCACGAGATCCCCATGAGAGACATCGCGGAGACGAGAGAGCTGCCCCTCAGCACGGCGTACAAGCGGCGCACGAGAGCGCTCCGGGGCGCGCAGGAAGCGCTCGCGAGGCGCCTCGCTGCGGAGGAGGAGCGCACCACGAAGCCCCGGGCTCACACGCGACCGGGAGCATGGTGAAGCATCGAAAGAAAGAGCAGCCTCGCGAAACCCGACCCGATTACGGGCAGGCAGCTCGGCAGCCTCGCGACCGGATCCGGTTGCCGGCAAGCAGCTGGCTACAGGCACGTGTTGTCGACGACCACGCCGGTCTCCTGGAAGCGCAGGGTCCCGGGCTCCCCGTCGAGCGTGACGGTGATATCCATGTCGATGATGCACGGGATGCCGGTGTTCGGCTCAGCCTCCCACGACATCGTCCCGGTGGCCCCGGTCACGGTATAAGTGCGCTCGTCGGGGTCCGGCATGCCCGTGTCGGTGCAATCGCCCATCTGGTCGGTGAGGGCCACGTCCAGCACGCCCCAGAGGTCCTCCAGCTCGACCCCGGCATAGAGCGGATCGCTGTCGGCGAACGCCGCGATCGAGATCGCCAGACACCGATCTTCTCGCAGGTCGGCGTGGTGCACGTAGACACGGTCGTGATCGGCGATCACGTAATCTGCGCTTGCGCAAACCGTATCCCTCGACGTGTTCACCCCGGCCGCGTGCGCCATGCACTCATTACAATAGGTGCGCTGATCGCACCCGCAGACCCCCTGACATTCGTCCGGACATTCCCCGACCCTCGGCCTCGGCGTGCATTCGCCCTGCGCCTCTGCGGAGCACGTCGTGTCGCGCGCCGCGCAGTACTCCGTCTCGCCGCAGGTCGCTCCCGCGCTCCCTCCGCAGGCGACCGGCGCTGCGCCTCCGCTTCCGCCTCCGCCGTCGCCGGTCGTACCGCCGCCAGCGCTGCTGCTCATGCTGCCGCCCGCGCCGCCCACACCGCCGGCCCCGACCGGCGACACGTTTTCATCATCGCTGCATGCGGCGAGGAGCAGTCCGCACAGCACGGAGCCAAGGAGTTCATGTCTCATGAACGGACTATGCCATGACCGCTCGCCGGAGAGGAGCGGCCAGGGCGGTGTCATGCCCCTGTCGATCTCCGAAACGCCCGGCCCCTTGCGGAAGCAATGCCGCGCTTCCGCCGGCAAATCGCTCCAGCCAGCGCCAGCGCGATCGCCGCGAGCGGCGCTCCGAGCGAGCCGTGCGCGCCGGCCACGGTGCAGCCGCAGCCGCTGTCCGCGCCGGAGCCGCCCGCGGCGGCCCCGCCCGAACCGCCGCCTGACCCGCCGCCGCCGCCGCTGCCTCCCGTGACGCCGCTGCCGGCCGGATCCGTGAGGCCGCCGCCCGCGCCGGAGTCCAGGCTCGTTCCCGTCGAGCCGCCGGTCCCGCTGGCCGCTGTCGTGCTCGTGTCCTCCACGCAGGCGCCGCCGGCGCAGGTCTGCCCGCTCGGGCACACCGCTCCAGCGCACGAGTCCACGCACGTGCCCGCGTCGCAGCGCTGGCCAGGCGGGCACGCGACGCCAACGCAGGCCGACTCTCTGCAAAGCCCGCTCGCCTCCTCGCACGTGCGCCCGCTCGAGCACGGCGTGCACGGGCACTCCGGCTTGCACACGCCGCCGTCGCAGACCGTGCCCTCCTCGCACGTCACGGTGCTGCACGGGTCGACGCACACCCCGACCCGGCACACCGTCGGGGAGGGGCACTGCACTCCATCACAAGGCGCGCGGCACCGCCCGCCGACGCACACCTCGCCCGCGTCGCAGGCGACCTCAGCGCAGGCGGGCTCGACACAGAACCCCGCTGCATTACATGCCTTGTCCGAGGGGCACACGAACTCGCCCCTGCCGCACGCCTGCACGCACACGCCCCGGTCGCAGACGTGCTCCGGCGGGCAGAGGTCGCCTTCGTCGGCGGTGCCGTTGCAATCGTTGTCGAGCCCATCGCAGGTCTCCTGCGACGACGGCACGAGCCCCTGGCAGGTGAGCCCATCCGCCGCGCACTGGGTCACCCCTGGCGCGCACACGCCGGGCAGCCCGGTATCGCACGGCTCGCCGCCGCCGGTGCAGGTGAGTCCGCTGAAGAAGTAGACATAATCGTTGTAGTCGCCATCGTTGTTGAAGTCGCCAGGGTTCCGGCCGACGTCGCCATCCTCGAACGCGACGTAAAACGCGTTCGGCGTCACCGTCGAAGCATAGATGACGGCGGTGACCCAGGGTCCGGGCGTGGCGCAGCCCGTGCACACCTGATTCCAACGCTGCTCGGAGTAGTGGGTCTGCGCGCCGATGAGGGCGAAGCCGATCTGCCCGCCCGCATAGGCTGGATCGCTCCGGATATCCGCGGCGGTGATGACGGTGCCGACCGAGGAGCCGGCGGGGACGATCTCGTGGATGTCGTCGATCGCCGGCGGCGCCGTGGCAGCGGGGTCGACGTTGTACCAGCCGACCCCGAGGCGAGACCCTGTCTGCCGGAGCACCAGCTCCGCCGTGAAGCCGCAGAGCGGCGAGAACGTGGACGGCTCGGTGTTCCCATCGGCCTGGTAGTCGAGCGCCTCTCCCCGGTTGGCGAACAGGGTGTAGAGCTGGACCTCGTTGTTCCTCGAGTCCTGCGGCATGACGCTGCCGTTCGGCTGCGTGACCAGCGCGCTCGCGGGGAGCGACGAGAGGCCGATAAAGAGCGCTCCCGAAAGGATCAAAGCGTATTTCATCACCTGGTGATACCGAGACGCGCGCCCCAGCGTCAACGGAAACATTCCGCGACAGCAGACAGACGAAATGTCGGGCGCCCGCCTACAACACCGCTCCGTTGACGCTCATGAGCGTGAAAGCCTCTGCGCTCGCGGCGGCCGCGACCCGGGCGCTCAGGCGACGCTGCGCGCAGGCCCGGACGCGGGCGCGGCGCCGTACGTGGCGCGATAGCGCTCGTACCGCTCGAGGAGCTCGCCCGTGGTCTTGGGCATCGGCACGCGCGCGCGCGTGATGTACGAGATCACGTTCTTGCCACGGACGATCAGCTCGACGCCCCGGGCGGCCTGCTCCCGCTCATGGGGCGAGGCGTCCGCGCCGAGCAGCGGCTGGAAGCCGGCGAGCTTCTCCGCCGACACGACGAACGACGTCCAGACCTCGAAGATGTCGTCGTCGGTGCGCAGCGTCTCGCACTTGATCTTGGCCGCGTGCGCGAACTCGCGGGCCAGGCGGTCCAGCCCGGCGAACATCGGCGAGCCAGCGAAGGTGGCGATCATCGCGTCGCGAATGCCGTCGATCGCCCTCATGCTCTGGGCGATCTTGACATACCGGCTGTTGTAGAACGCCTCGATCGGGAACGAGAACGCCTTGAAGGGCTCGCCCCAGAGCTCGTCGAGGCCCTCCTCGCCGCTGCGGTGGAGCACCATCTTCCCGAGCGTCAGCGCCTCGAGGAGGTGCTCTCCGCACTCGCGCATCAGGGCATTGTCGGGCTCGATGGTGACGCCGAGCTCCTGGATCTCGACGAGCTTGGTGAAGATATCCGTCGCTCGATTGAAGATCGCGCCCGCGAGCATGGCGGCCTTGACGCGCTTCCGCTGCGGATCGGTCTCCGACTCGAAGGCGAGCCGCGCCTCGTCCAGCCGTTTCCCTGGGACGTTGATGCCGTGCTCGACGTGGTTGAACAGGCGCCGCGTCAGCGCCTCGATGAGGCGCTTCTTCGCGAGCAGCGTGTCGGCCGGCGCCTCGTAGGCCTTGATCCAGTAACCGTAGTAGTAGACCCGCAGCTGGCCGTCGATGATCTGCTTCTTCCCGAGCGGTATCGCGCTTTCCATGGCCCGCCTCCGATCGGCTGCCAGGCGGCGCCCCTGCGCGGGAGGCGCGCGGGGGAGCATGCCCGTGCGACAGCCGAGTAGCATGGGCGCAAGGCGGCCCGCAAGACGTGAGCGACGCGATCCGGCGGAGTTCTCCGCCGGAAACCGGGACTTAACCGACAGGAAAGACAGCGGCTCGCGGCGTCGCCGCGGCCGAGCGCCAGCCCGCGCGCCCGCCGACCTCGGGGGCTACTGCGCGCACCCCTCGAGCTCGGCCATCATGCGCCAGAACGCCATGGCCTTGTTCTCGCAGGCGCCCTGGGTCGTGTGGGTATGCTCGTATTCCGCGTTGCCGGACGTCTCCACGTCGTAACGCGGGTGCTGCATCGGGATCTCGACGCCGTCCACCGTCGTTGTGTGCCGCTCGCCGTCCGCGTGGACGTCGAGGTCCTCGAAGTCATAGAGGATCTTCCCATGCTCCCGGCAGAAATCGCGGATCTGCTGGTTGCGCTCCGTGCGGTTCACGCCGTTGTACTCCTCGTCACCGGGCCCCGTCATGTAGATGAAGGTCACCTCCGGGAACTCCTGCCCGAGCGCGTCGAGCACGTCGAGGTACCGCTGCACGTCCTCCTCGGTCTGCTCGGAGATCTCCGAGGACCACGCCCACATCGAGTACCGGATTTCCGGGTGCCCTCCGAGGATGGTGCGCACGTCGTTGATCCCGGCCTCGGTCGCCCAGTACTCCTCGCCCGGGATGAGGTCGGTGTCGATCATCCCGTCCCACATCAGGAAGGCGCCTTCCTGCTGCGGGACGTCGCAATACTCCGTCTCGAAGGCGTAGGTAGGGGTCTTCGCCTCGATGCTCTCGGCGCCGACGATGATCTGGAAGCCGTGCGAGCGGTGGGCGTAGTGGAAGACGAAGTCCCCCGACCTGAGCGCCTCGGCGCAGCTCGCCGGGATACCGTCCAGGCTCGCGTGCCGGTGGTCGAAGGTCCGCGCGTTCGCGGGATCGGGATTGGGATCGCCGCCGGACGCCGTCGTCACCCCGCCGCTCGACGCCGACGCCGACGTCGACGCGCCGCCCGACCCCGCGGTCGACCCGCTGGTCGCCCCGCCGCCCGACCCCGCCGTGGTCGCCCCGCCGCCCGACCCGGCGGTCGCCCCGCCGCCCGTTCCACTCTGGTCTGCCGGGCTGTCGTCTTCTCCGCAGGCCAGCGCGCCGAGAGCGAGGGAGAGACCAGCAGCGATGATAGTTGAATTGCAAAATAATTTGTTCATTGCAGTGTGGAGTCTAGACGGAGGCAAGGGGATCGCAATAGCTCTCGCGGGCGGTCTCGTGCTGCCGCGCGGGGGTTCGGAGGCGGGGGCGTCGTGGTGTCTCGCGGCGCCGGCGCCGGCGCCGGCGCGGGCTCCGGCGGACCGCCGCGGAGGCCCGGCGTGCTGCGCTGCGCAAGCAAGGCCGGTGCTCCGCGCGCGAATGCGCAGCGTCGGCGCGCGCAGCGTCCGCGCTCGCCGTCGTCCCGAGCGCGTCCCCCTCGCCGAACACCGCCGCTGTCAGGAACGTCACGCACCGACGGCGCTCTCGACGCCCGCGTCGGACCCGGGCCTGCCACGGCGATCCGGGGAGCCATCTCGTGGCCATGTCGAGCCCGAGGCGCCCGGAACGTGGCGCACAGAAGGATAATCCATCTGACATCTCCCGCCTCGTCGTGGCCGGCGCCTTTCCTATCCTGTACGCTCCCCTCGCCTCCCTCGGCTATCAGGAGGAAGCCATCACCATGCAGTTCGCTCCGGATTCCGTCGTAGGTGGGAAGTATCGTCTCGAACGACCTCTCTCGCACGGCGGGATGGGCTCGGTGTGGGTGGCGCGACACGTCAACTTGGGCTCTCTCGTCGCGGTCAAGTTCATGGACCCGACCTATGCTGCGTCGTCGACGTTCCTCGCCCGCTTCGCGCGTGAAGCCAGGATCGCGGCGAGCCTCCAGAGCCCACACGTCGTCTACGTCCAGGACTTTGGCGTCGACGACGACACTCCGTACCTCGTGATGGAGCTGCTTCAGGGCGAGGACCTGGGCACGCGCCTCTTGCGCGTCGGCCGGCTCTCTCTCGTGGACGCCACCCTGATCCTGGTGCAGGCCGGCAAGGCCATCCGTCGCGCGCACGACGCCGGCCTCGTCCATCGCGATCTCAAGCCTGCCAACCTGTTCCTCGTGCGCGTCGAGGGAGAGCAGGACGAGGTCGTCAAGATCCTCGACTTCGGCATCGTCAAGGACACCGGCGCGGCGCTGACGGAAGAGGTGACCCGCACCGGCGAGCTGCTCGGCTCGCCCCACTACATGAGCCCGGAGCAGGTCCGGGGCGAAAAGGACATCGATCAGCGCAGCGATCTCTGGTCGCTCGGGGTCATCCTCTTCTATGGCGTCACCGGCGAGCTGCCCTTTCAGGGGGCCCAGCTCGGCGCGGTGATCGCCAACATCCTGGTCGGTCCGGTGCCCAGCGCGTCCCTGATCGCGCCCGACCTGCCGCCGGCGATCGATGCCTTTTTCGCGCGGGCGCTGGCCCGCGAGCGGGCGGAGCGCTTCCAGTCGGTCGGAGAGATGATGGGCGAGCTCCGCCGTGTCGCGGGCATGGCGTCTCCATCGATTCCGGATCTGCAATCCCCGTGCTCCGGCGTGCCGAGCACCGCTCGGCCGAGGCTCAGCGGGACGATAGCGCTCGACGTCGCCAAGCTCGACGAGCCGGCGGCCACGCCCCGCTCGGCGAGGCCAGGCACCCTGACCGGCGCCGGATCGACGGCGCAGGAGGCCCGACTTCAGAGACCTCAGCGCGCGAGGCTGGTGATCGGCATGGCGATGGCGATGCTCGTCGGCGCCAGCGTCACCATCGCGCTGCGTCGGGGCGGATCGAGCGCCGGGGGCGAGGCGGGCGCGAAGGTCGCCTCGGCCGGCGCGCCGGCGTCGGAGGAGGTCGCCGCCAGCGCGTCGGCAGAGGTCGAGCGCTCCTCGGAGCCGCTGGAGAGCGTGACGCCCGCGGCGCCCGTTGCGGAGGCGACGGGCTCTGCAGCGGACGCCGCCGGCGAGACGGCAGCGCCACCGGCGCCCTCGACGTCCACCACGGCAGCACGGCCGCCGTCGAGCGCCACGCCCAGGACACCACACACGGGTGTCCCCGCTCCTTCCAGGAGGCCGCCGATCCCGCCGACGACCGCGCCGGGGCTCGACCGCGCGCCGATTCCGGAGGTGCCCTTCTAGAGCGACGGTCACCCGCTTCGGATACGGGCCCACCTCGACGTTTTCGGTGCTCAGCGCACCGGAGTGCGCTTGCGCGCCGAAAACGCCGATCTGGGCCCGTCTCCTGTGCGGGAGACCGCCGCTCTGCTGCCGCTCTGCTCTGGATGGTGCAGAGGTGGGCGGAAACCGCTGTAGCGCGGAGATCGCTGCTCTTTCGCCGGGTGTCGCCCGTCTTCGTCGCTGGCGGTGCGTCGCCGAGAGGCGTCCGGGGAGGGCGGCGCGGCCGCTCGGAAACGCGGGTGAGATTGTCGAGCGACCTCCGGATCCCGGCGGGGCCGACCCCGGGTTCGAGTCGGCGACGCCGAGATTCCGTCCAAACATGCCGGGCCAGCGGACACGACTGCACAGGAATGTAGCCGTGGAGCCCCACCCTGCCCATCGGCGAGGCCCTTCCCCGGCGGGAGGCATCGCTGCCGAGGCACCGGAGGCACGTCCTCTTGACACGAGACGACATCTCCGCTGTTCTTCCAGATCGGGATAGCTATGGGTAGCCGCGGAAGCAGCGAGTAGCGAGACGATGACCCCGGCTGCGCAGCACGCTTTGCCCTCGTCGAGCAAGGCCCCTCAGCGCTTCGGATTGGCCCCCATCTGCGGTCAACCTCTCCTGGGCAAGCGACGATGCCGAACAAATTGCCTACATATCAAAGAACTCCCCTTCGCTCCGATACCATCCACAACGACAACCCGACGCACATGATCGACCATCGGAGCATGCGCTCCTACGAGTGCCGCAGGGTTCTCCCCGGGGCACGAGCGCTCGTCGTCGCGCTCGCGATGACAGCGGCATCGTCCGCCTCGGCCGGCGTACTCGAGGCTGAGTGGGCCACGATGATGGATCACGACATTGTCGTTGAGCAGCAAGACGGCGGTCATCTCGAGGGCAAGCTCATCGGCGTGGAAGAGGCGACAATCCGCTTGATACAACGAGATGGGCATATGGTCACGATGGACCGAACGTCCATCCAATCCGCACGCATCCGCGTCGACGACGGTCAACCCGCGCAGGGCGGACCGCCTCCGGCCTCGCTCAGCGAGCCGGCGCCGACGCCTGTCCCCGCGAACGCAACGCTGACATTCGATGGCCTGCTTGGCCGGCAGGCCGTCATCGTGACCGGCGATGGAGAGGTCGTGGGGAAGCTGGTCGAGCTGAGCAACAACGCTGTGGTAATCGAGCTGGACGACGGTGAACGGTTGACCGTCGATCGCACATTGATCCTGGCTACGCGGCGGCGGTTTTCACGCCAGCTCCACCAACCCGTCCCGGACGCGACCGACGATGCGGCGCTCAAAGCGCCGTCCTTTACGGTTGGAGTGTCGGCCTTGAATCGGTGCGTTCACGACCAAGGCGAAGCCCATGGGCGCGCTCGGGCTCGGCCTGCGAGGAACGCTCTTCAAGTACGCCTATGCCGAACTTGGTGCTGGGCTCGCGTTTGCTGCCCAATCAGGCGGATTCAATGAGACCGCTTGCGTGGTCGATGCCAATGGCCAGTTGACCGACGAGTGTGAGACGTCCAAATCCAGCGTTGTAGGGTTCACATTCACGGCAGAGGCCGGACTGATGCATCGAATTCTGGGACGTCCCACATCTCATGGCGACGCATTCCAGGTTGCCTTTCTTGCCGGCGTGGGTCACCAGGGCTTGCATCTCACACGCTCAGCCAAGCATAGCGGACCATGCCCAACTTGCGCCGCGGAGCGCCTGGACATCGATGGCGGAGCCTACCTGGCACCGGGGCTCGAACTGTCGAATGCAACAAGACGAGGTTCCGCGGTTGGTCTCCAGATAGCATATCGATATTTCCTCGGCGGAGACATCGGCCACGCGCTGCGGCTCGGCCTGTTCCTGGACGCCTGGTGAGGATACCCGCATCAAACGGTCGCTCAGACAGGCAATCGAGACCGCACCGCCGCCCTGATCCCGAACACCTCGACACCGCAGCTCCTCGAGGGACGCACCGAGCAATTCGCCACAAAGCAGCGCGCCATATGCAAAAACTGAACAACCTGATCATCGCCCTCACGCTGCTGCTCATCGGATGCACAAAACCCTGAATTTGACAAGCATATCCCCAAACACGAACCCAAGGAGCGACCATGGGCTAGCGCTCCTTCAAGTCTCATCCACCAGTCAATACGCCATCGCCTTCATTTTATCCAACACAACAGAAGACCTATTAGAAGCGCGCATACACGGCAGCAGCGGCTCCAGCTACTGGCTGCTAGAGCTACCAGCCGGCGACTATCGCATCGACACGGTGAACGGCATGAGACCAGCCGGAAGCGGGCTTGGGTTTTCCATAAAATCGGCCGCTGTAAATTACATCGGCGACATCAACATTGTCCCTGGGATGGACTTCAGACGCGGCAACATGCTGGTCTACGAAGGCGGGTTCTACAAGAACCGCAATCTGGAAGGCGCAAGGAATTTTCTAACGGACAATTATCCACGCCACTCAAAACAGCTACCATTTATCGACGCAGTGCGCGAAGATTGACTCTGAAGCCGCTCTCGCCGCGCCCGTCGCTCCTCTCGCCTCCCTCGGCGCCCCCCGGCCTCGTCCTGGCGCTCGCATACCTCGCGGCGGGCGTGCCTCGCACGCCTGCGGCACGCAGGACCCCTCACCATCAACCATCAGGCTCGACGGGATGCGCTGCGGCATCCACAAGCGCGCGCGATGATGAACGGCGGCGCTCGCGACACGCTCCCGGCGCTCGCAACGGCCGTCCGACATGGCCGACGCTCCGGCGCAGCCCGGTGTCGCACCTCTCCTCCTGGCCGTGGGTTTCTTCGTCAGCACCCGCGAGCGTACGGAGAGGCCGAGCGGCAAGCTTTACGTTGAAGTACCTGGAATCGCTGTTGTTCCCGGATCAGGCTCGGGTGCTTGGAACGACAATTTACCCACTCACGGAGCTGGGTCGTGACCTGATCTCACCGACGAGCCGACGTGTCAGCGCCCGGCGTTTCGATGCCGGCGACGGAGCGTCAACAGCGCAAGGCCCATGGCGACGACCGCTGCGTACGAGCCCTTCGGCTTGGCGTCGCTACCGACGACGGCGCACCCACCCGTTTCACCCGATTCACCTGCAGACTCCGAGCCTGCGCCGGTGGTGGCGCTGTCCGCAGCGCCGCTCGTACCGCTCGTGCCGCTCGTGCCGCTCGGGTCGCTGCCGCCCGTCGTGGTGACCTCGCCGCCGCCAGCGGGCTGCCCGCCAGAGCCGACGGTCACGCCCTCGCCCGCGCTTCCGCCGTCCCCCGAGGCGCCGCCGCTCCCCGCAGCAGGCCCGGCGCCGCCGACGTTCTGATCACCCCCGGAGCCGTCGCCCGAGCCACCCGTGCCGCCGCTGCCGGCAGCCTCGGAACAGTCGGTCTCCGGATCGGCCCCACCGGCCTTGTCCAGACCGAAGAACGCGAGGATCGCATCGGCCTCGTACGGCATGGAGTGCGCGCCGTTTCTTCCTGACCAGGCCTCGAACACCGTGTAGCCACACTCGTTCTTCCAGAACTGGCGATCATAGGTGGTCCCGCCCGATGTGATCATGTCGGTCGAGGTCGGGGTCTCGCTCAGCTCGAGGACGTTCGTCCATTCCTTGATCGCCTCGGCCTGGTTCTTGTAGTTGATCGTCGCGTCCGCCGTGCCGTGGAAGATCTGAAGGCGGGGGCGATGCCCCGTATACCCAGGGAACATCCCCCGAACCTGATCTCCCCATTGCTGCGCTGACTTGCTCGTCCTGCCGCCCGCGCAGTTGTTGCTCCATTGCTGGCCCCCGTCGAAGCCGTCCGCCCAGCACCCGGCCGCCACCCCCGCCCTCGCCGCGCCGGCCCGGAAGATGTCCGGGTACACCGCCAGCATGGCTTGCGTCATCATCGCTCCGGACGAGCCGCCCATCACGTAGACGCGCTTCGGGTCGCCTTTGTACTTCTCGAGCGCGTACTTCACCATCTGAGCGACGGCCTGCGTGTCGCCGCCGCCGTCGTGGGTCAGCGATTTCGTCGTGCCCACGTCCCAGCAGTTCCGGCCGGTGGCCTCCGGAAGGATGATGATGAAGCCGTTCTTGTCGGCGCCCGCCTTGACACCCGAGATGCTGTTGAAGAACGAGCTCACCGGCGTGCTGCACGAGTGGCAGCCCACCACGATGGGCGGATTCTCGGCCAGCTTGTCCGGGACGTAGATGTTCATGTTGACGTAGCTCGGGACGCCGCTCGCTCCCCACGTCGCCCGGCTCACCGCCTGCACCGACGCCGCGTACACCGGCATGGCCGCGAACAGCCCCAAAGAGAACGACGCGACCACGAAACCGCGATTCTGAAATCGACGCATGTTCGATTACCTCTAAAGCTGGCGTCGCCGACGATGGCGCGCGATTGGCGCGCGGATGCTATCGACACAGGAACTTGGGCGCAAGCCGCTTCGGGTTCTTCCAGTCCGCGAAAATTGAACCAAGACCTTGCGCATCATGGAGCCTTCTCGCGCTGTGAATGGCCGTAAACCCGCAGCTCACCCCTTCACGCCGGGCGGGCCGCCTTTCGACCTCGCTGCCGCGCACCGCTCTGCATAGACGGCCGGTGTGAAGCCGACCTGGGTCTTGAATTCCCGGATCAGGTGCGCTTGATCATGATACCCGAGCTCCTGCGCGAGCGCCGCCCACGCGACGGGCGCGCCCGTGGCCACGCGCTCCGCGGCCTCCTGCACGCGTGACCGCCGGATGATCCACTTGGGCCCGACGCCGATGTACCGCTCGAACGCGCGGTGCAGCGTGCGGACCGAGACGCCCGCGATCCGGGCCAGATCCTCGGCGCGGTGGATGTCGCGATCGTCCTGCGCGCGGACGGCGAGCGCCATCGCCTCGTCGAGCCCGGCGTCCTCCGGGCCCCTGCGCGCGCGCAGGAGCTCCTCCACGGCGCGGATCGCGGTGGCGTCGTCCGGCTGGTCGAGCACGGCGCGCTCGAGCGGCCCGGCCGCGCCGCCGAAGATCTCGACGAGGGGGACGACGCTGTCGACCAGGCGGCGCATGGGGACGGGCGCGAACGGGAAGAAGCCGCCCGGCTTGAACTTCGTCGCGACGACGCGCCCCGTGCCCTCGATCCGGACGACCTCGCGGCGGGTCCCGATGCCGTGCACCGCCGAGCCCGGCGCCTCGATGGCCAGGTTGACGCAGGGGTGCGGCAAGAGCTCCTGCTCGAACGGCGCGGTGAGCGACCAGCGGACGACCCAGTGCCAGTCGACGAGCCTGGCCAGGTCCGGCGCGGGCGCGTGGCGGTGCAGCGCGAAAAAGCGCTGGAGACCCGCGGCGGGGTTCAGGATGCCGCGGGTGGGGTCCTCGGGGGTGATGCTCCGGCTCATGATCGCGCGTGGCGCTCTTTTACAATACCGCGCCTCGCCCGGGCAGTAGCGTCCGCCCCGGAGGCAGCAACATGGCTGATTCGACCACGACCCCGAGGGGCAACCTCGTCTTGTTCCATTCTCCGAACTCGCGCTCGGTGGGCACGCGCATCCTGCTCGAGGAGCTGGGCGCGCCCCACGAGCTCCGCGTGCTGAACATGAAGGCCGGGGAGCAGCGGAAGGCCCCTTACCTCGCCGTGAACCCGCTCGGGAAGGTGCCCGCGATCCTGCACGACGGCGCGCTCGTCACCGAGCAGGTCGCGATCGTCATTTACCTCGCCGATCTGTTCCCGGAGGCCGGCCTGACCCCGGCCATCGGGGATCCGCTGCGCGGGCCGTACCTCCGGTGGATCGCGTACTACGGGTCGTGCTTCGAGCCGGCCGTCGTCGATCGGGCGATGAAGCGCGATCCGGCCCCGGCCGCGACGTCTCCGTACGGAGATTTCGATACGATGTTCGGCGTGGTGGCGGAGGCGCTGCGGAAGGGGCCGTATCTGCTCGGCGATCGATTCTCGGCGGCCGACGTCCTCTGGGGCAAGGCGCTGGAGTGGATGGTGAAGTTCAAGCTCGTGCCCGAGCTGCCGGAGGTGACGGACTACGTCGCGCGGGTGTGCAGCCGGCCGGCGTTCGCGCGGATCGCGGCGAAGGACGCAGAGCTCGCCGCGGCGCACGAGGCCGCGGCCGCAGCGGAGGCGCGGGCGAGCTGATCGCCGCCCAGGCTGCCGTCTACTCCGGCTGCCCACCCAGCTGCTTCACCGCCCTCGATCCCGCCTCGATCCCGCGCCGCAGGCACTCCGCCTCGCGCGCGCCCTGGAGCTCCGCGGTGATGAACCCGGCCGCGAACGCATCGCCGGCCCCGGTCGTGTCCACCACCTCGACCTGAGGCGCCGGCTCGTCGAGGCGCAGGCCCTGCCGTCCGCCCACCGCCGCGCCCCGCGCGCCACGCTTGATGATCACCCGCTCGAAATAGGCGCCCAGCGCGATCATCTGCGCCGTGAGGTCACCCGTGCCCGAGAGCGCCTCTGCCTCGTCGGCGTTGGCGAGCAGCGTCGACATCCCTCGTGTCCACTCAAGGAAGTCCCCGACCCCCACCTCCCGCAGAAAGCCCACGGACGCGGCGTCGAGGGCGATCGGGACGCCGCGGCGCCGCGCCTCTTCGGCGAGCCGCAGCACGGCCCGCCGAGGCCCTTCGGCAAAGAGCGAATACCCCGAGAGGAGCACCAGCCGCGTCTCGTCCAGGAGCCCCACCGGCATGTCCGAAGGCTCGAGCGCGAGGTTCGCCCCACGATCGGTAAGGAAGCTCCGCTCCCCGTCGGCGTCGACGAGGATGACCAGCACGCCCGATGGATTCTGCGGGTCGGCCACGAGGATCGGGTCGACATGGAAGCTCCTGAAATAGGCTTCGAGATGCGGCTTGTCCCTGGCTCCGACCCGGGCGACGAACGACACCTTCGCTCCCATCGAACCGAGCCAAACCGCCTGGTTGGCCCCCGAGCCTCCGGGGCGGCTCTCGATCTTGGCGCGCCGGTCCGAGCCGCGCACCAGCGGCCCCTCGGGGCGGACGATCACGTCCGTCATCACGTCGCCCACCACGAGCACGCGGCGGGCCGCGCTCATGCCTTGGCCTTCGGCTTCGACTTCGACTTCGACTTCGACTTCGGCTTCGACTTCGACTTCGACTTGGGCCTGGCCCCGAGCTCGCTCATCGCCGCCGCGATCTCCGCCGCCACCGCCGCGTTGTTCTCGACCAGCGCGATGTTGGCGACGAGGCTCTTGCCCTCGGTGAGCTCGAAGATGCGCTTCAAGAGGAACGGCGTCAGGTCCTTGCGGCTCACCCCCTCTGCCTCGGCGCACCGGATCGCCTCCTCGATCCGCGCCTCGATCGCCCTGGCGTCCATCGCATGGCTCTCGGGGATCGGGTTGGCCACCAGGACCCCGCCCATGCCGAGCTCGAACTGCAGCGCGATGACCCTGGCCGCTTCCTCGGCGCTCTCGACCCTGTGGTCCACCTTCTGCCCGCTCTGCCGCGCCCAGAAGGCCGGGAAATCCTCTGTCTTGTAGCCCAGGACCGGCACGCCATGCGTCTCCAGCGTCTCCAGCGTCTTGGGAATGTCGAGGATCGACTTGGCCCCCGCGCAGACCACCGCCACCTGCGTCTGACTCAGCTCCTCGAGATCGGCGGAGATGTCGAAGGTCGTCTCCGCCCCGCGATGCACGCCGCCGATGCCCCCGGTGGCGAACACCTGGATACCGGCCCAGGCCGCCGCCATCATCGTGGTCGCCACGGTCGTCCCGGCCATCCCGCCCAGGACCAGGAGCGCCGCCACGTCGCGCCGCGAGGCCTTGGCCGCCTTGCTGCCCCCCCTGGCCAGCCGCTCGAGATCTTCCCCCTTCACGCCCACCTTGAGCTTGCCGTCCATGATGGCGATCGTCGCCGGAACGGCCCCGTTCCGGCGGACTACCGCCTCCACGCGCTGCACCATCTCGAGGTTCTGCGGATACGGCATGCCGTGCGTGATGATGGTCGACTCCAGCGCGACCACCGGCCGGCCGCCAGCGAGCGCTTTCCTGACCTCGGGCGAGATGGAGAGGTGGTCCTTGACTGGCACGCTGAGATCCTTCGGTAGGGAGGGTTTGGCGCCTCCTAGAGGCACCAGGCGCGAGCGTCAAGCGGTCGCCAATCTGGCTGCCGCAATCTCTTGTCCATTTTGTCCAGGAGTAGAACAGCGGTGTTGATGAGTCGATCTTGCGTATCGAGCATCCGGGGGTGGGCTCTGGAACCGTGGGGCTTCGCCACGAGCGTGGCCGTACCCCACGACCAACACCGCGGGTTTGCGGTAGCCTCGCGGTCCATCGGAGCGCCATGGTCTGGATCCAGCTCAAGCAAATCCTCGAGATCGCCCCCGCTCCCCTCCTGTCGAGTGATCCTTCGGCCGAGGCCACATACCGCGACCGCGAGCGGCCACGCATCGCGCGCGCGCTCAGGACGGCGGCGCTCTCGTTCTTCGCGCTCGGCCTCTTCGCCTCGCTCCCGGAGCTCCTCGCCGCCCCCGGGGCGTGGGGCGCCGATCGGCTGAGCGCCTGGGTGCCGCTCGGCCAGGCGTTCGCCGCGCTCGGTGCGTACCTCGTCCTCCTGCACCCGTTCGTCGCGCGGCGCCCGCTCCTCGCAGGGCTCTTCATGGGCGTCTGCTCCGGGCTCTCGCTCGGCGTCCTCCTCGCGCTCCGCGCCGGCGTGGACACGCCGCTCCGCGGGGTCACCCGCCTCGCGACCGTCGCCCTCCTCGTGCTGATGCTCTCGCTGCCGTGGTGGATCCTGATCCGCGCGCTCCTCCCCGTCGGGCAGCTCGAGGAGCGGGTCCGCGCCCAGATCCGGGAGCTGCGCCTCCTCGCCGCGCACCTCGAGCGCGCCCGCGAGGAGGAGCGCTCGCGCATCGCGCGCGAGCTCCACGACGAGCTCGGGCAAGAGCTCACCGCGATGCGCTACACGCTGGGCTTCCTCAAGCAGCGCTTCGAGCGCGATCCGAGGAGCGTCCGCGGCAACATCGACGAGCTCGAGTCCCTCCTCGCCCGCACGGCGACGACGACGCGCCAGCTGCTCTCCGAGCTGCGCCCGCGCGCCCTCGACGAGCTCGGGCTCGACGCCGGCGTCGCGTGGCTCCTCGAGCAGACGCGCGAGAAAACCGGCCTCCGCTGCGAGCTCGCCGCGTCGGGATCGATGCAGGGGCTCGACGCCGACGTCGCGACGGCCGCCTATCGCATCCTGCAGGAATCGCTCACCAACGTGGCCCGCCACGCCGGCGCCTCGCGCGTGGACGTCGAGCTGACCCTCCGCGACGAAGCGCTCGAGCTCGTCGTCCGCGACGACGGCATCGGCGTCGAGGGGGCCAAGGGCGCTGCGGCCGGCGCGGGCGAGCGCCGGGGCATGGGCCTCGTCGGCATGCGCGAGCGCGCCGATGCGCTCGGCGGAGAGCTCCGCGTCGAGAGCCGGCGCGGCGAGGGGACCACGATCCGCGTGCGCCTCCCCGCCCCGAGCCGCCGCGCGCGGGAGGAGGTCGCCCCGTGATCCGCGTCTTCATCGCCGACGACCACGCCATCGTCCGGCACGGCCTCCGGCAGCTCGTCGAGGGCGCCTCCGACATGCGCCTCGTCGGAGAGGCGAGCGACGGGCGGGAGCTGCTCGCGGCGGCGGAGGCGGGGGCGTGGGACGTGCTCGTCCTCGACCTCTCCCTGCCGAAGGTGAGCGGGCTCGAGGCGATGCGGAGGCTGCGCGCGGCGCGGCCGAAGCTCGCCATCGTCGTCCTGTCGATGTACGCCGAGGAGCAGTACGCCGTGCCCGCGATGCGCGCCGGCGCGGCGGCGTACCTCTCCAAGGACCGCTCGGGCGACGAGCTCCTCGACGCGATCCGCCGCGCGGCGCGCGGGGGCACGTACCTGACCGGCACGGTCGCCGAGCAGGTCCTCCGCGGCGCGGCGCGCGCGGAGAAGCTCCCGCACGAGACCTTGACCGCGCGCGAATACCAGATCTTCACGCTCATCATCCACGGCCGCACCGTGTCCGAGATCGCCGCCGAGCTCGATCTGACCGCGGGGACGGTGAGCGGGCACCTCCAGAAGATCAAGGCCAAGCTGGGCGCGCACTCGGTCGCCGACGTGGTGAGCTACGCGCACCGGATGGGGATCATCGACTGAGCCGGCCCGGAGGCGCCCGCGCCCGGATCCAAACTTTTTAGGGGCCCGGCCCAAACTCGCTCCGTGGTGGGAGCGCGCGCCGAGGCGCAACCTCTCCCTCGAACGGAGCGAGCCGGCATGCGCGGCGCGCCGCCCAGGCCAGGGAGCGGCGCGCGGCCGGCGAGGCTCGCCCGAGAGGAGGACATGAGCATGAAGCCCACGTACCGATCGTCCCGACTCCGCGGCGCCGTCCGGGCCCTGCAGGCAGCGACCCTGGTGTCCATCGGCCTCGCGTCACCGCGCGGCGCGCGCGCGTTCGAGGTATACAACAACACGGGAGAGAGCGTCCGCGCCCGCGTCCTGGAGGGAGATTACGACAGCGCCATCTCCGCGCACGACTCCGGCGCCTGCCATTACAGCAACACCGACTGCAACCCCTCGGGCGCGCGCGGCGCCCTCCTCACCGCGCAGATCGAGACCAGCAATTTCAACTGCGTGATCACGATGCCAGCAGGCGGCGTCGCGCTCATCGACGCGCAGGACCGGTTCTCCCTCGGCCTGCCGCCGAACTATTACTGCACGTCCTACGACTGGAACGACAACTTCATCGACGCGTCGGTGCTCGGGCAGAGCATGAGCCTGGACCCCTCGGAGCGCGGGATCCACTTCCTCGCCACCGGCGATCCGCAGTACCACAACACCTCGTCCGAGAACGGCACGTCCGACGCGGTGCTCGGCGCGATGCTGGGGATCCTGAGGGCCGATCGCAGCGTCCGCGGCCTGCTCATCGCCGGGGACCTGACCCAGAACGCGCGCCCGCTCGACGAGTTCGCGGACTACAAGGACAGAATCCGCGGCATGTCACGCTTCGTGTACGACGGCATGGGCAACCACGACCTGAGCCGCCCGACGTGGGACCAGCACCTCGCCTGCGGCTTCGGGTTCGACACCTGCGTCGACCCGGAGGCGATCCGCAGGGACATCCGCACCCGGAAGCGCTCGACCTCTGCGACCCGCGTCGGAGACCCGCACTACTCGTGGGACTGGCAAGACGTCCACTTCGTCCAGCTCAACCTGTTCCCCGGCAACGGCACGACCGCGGATCAGTACGACAGCTCGCTCGATCCGATGGGGAGCCTCGAGTTCCTGAGGAGCGATCTCGCCGCCCACGTCGGCCCCTCCGGCAGGCCCGTGGTGCTGATGCACCACTATGGCTTCGACCCGCTCTCCACCGGCAACGACGGCGCGGGCCCGGCCTGGTGGACGGCCGCGCAGCGGGCGGCGTACTGGGACGTGATTGCCACGTACAATGTGGCCGCGATCTTCACGGGCCACTACCACCTTGATCCCGAAAGCGCCGACTGGGTCGTCCCCTTCACCCGCCCCGCGGGGCGCTACCTCGGGCCCGACCGCATTCCCACGTTCGTCGCGGGAGGCGCCGAGGCCGGGGCGTTCCTCGACGTGCTGATGAAGGAGCGGCAGCTCGTCGCGATCCGCAAGGATCAGACCGGCGCCGAGCACCACCGCGCGGTCGTCCCGATCCGGCGCAATCTGGCGCTCGGGAGGCCGGCCACGCAGTCGACCGTCGCCGTGGGCGGCGTGCCGGCCCTCGCGGTCGACGGCGACCTCAACGGCGCGTTCTGGGAGGGCTCGGTCACGCACACGGAATGGGAGCGGACGCCGTGGTGGCAGGTGGACCTCGGGGGCTCGACCGCCATCGGCGAGGTCGTTGTCTACAACCGGACCGACTGCTGCTCCGAGCGCCTCACCAACTTCAGCGTCATGGTCTCGGAGGACGGCGCGAGCTGGACGGCGCTCCCCTATTCCGGCACAGCGCCCCCGCGCCTCTCGATGACGGTGAACCACCAGGGCCGCTTCGTTCGAGTGCAGCTCAACGACATCGGCAGCACGAGGCCCTTCAGCCTCACCGAGGTCGAGGTGTTCGCCGCCCGCACGAGCGTCTCGGTGAAGCACTCCGGCCTCTTGCTCGACGTCGAGGACGGCAGCACGGCGGACGGCGCCGCGCTCATCCAGTGGAGCGAGCTCGGGAACGACAACCAGCAGTTCGATCTGACCCCCGCAGGCGCCGGCGATGTCAACATCGTCGCCCGTCACAGCCGCAAGTGCATCGATGTCTACGATGCAAGCACCGCGAACGGCGCGCCCGTCATCCAGTGGTCTTGCAATGGCGGCGACAACCAGCGGTTCAGCGTCGTCGACGCCGGCGGCGGGTATGCGATGCTCGTCGCCAAGCACAGCGGCAAGTGCCTCGACGTCGAGTACGCGAGCACCGAGGCCGGCGCCCGGATCATCCAGTGGCCTTGCGCGGGCTCGGACAACCAGCTCTTCGCCGTCGCGCAGCGGCCTTGAACGCCGGGCGACCAGGCGCGCTCGCTCGGCGTTATACTCGGGCGCCGCGAAGCCCATGAGCGCCCCGGTGAGCCTCGGAGACGTCATCGCCGGCAGATACCGCGTCGAGCGCCTGCTCGGCCAGGGCGGGATGGGCGTGGTGATGGCCGCCCGCCACCTGCACCTCGGGAACCAGGTCGCGCTCAAGCTGCTGCGCCGAGACGCGCTGGTCGACGCCGCGGCGCGGGAGCGCTTCCTGCGCGAGGGGCGGGCGGCGGCGGCGCTGCGCGGCGAGCATGTCGCCCGCATCTTCGATCTGGGCTTCCTCGACACCGGGGATCCATTCCTGGTCTTCGAGCTGCTCGAGGGCTGCGATCTCGGCGCGCTGCTGCGGGCGCACGGGCCGCCGCCGATCGAGGTCGCCGTGGGGTACGTGCTGCAGGCGTGCGAGGGGCTGGCCGAGGCGCACGCGCCCCGGCTCGCTAACCGCGGCTGTAGTACTACGACCCGGTGGACTGGTATCGCCGCTCCCCGAAGCGCCAGATGCGCAGCGACACGAGCAGGAACGCCACCCCCACGAGCGGCGACGCCCAGCGCGCGGCCTCGGGCAGCGCGGGGACCGTGGGGCGATCGAGCAGCGCGCCCGCGGGGATGTAGCTCACGAACGCGAGCGGCACGACGAACGTGAAGAAGCGCCGGAACCAGTCGCGGTACAGGGTCAGCGGGTACTGCGCGGCCTCCGTGCCGCCGTACGTCAACGCGTTCATGATCTCCAGCGACTCGATCGTCCAGAAGCACAGCGTCGCCTGGAGCACGAGGAGCCCGTAGAACACGCAGGCGCCGCCGACGATCGCGCCGACGAGCAACGCAAGCTTGGCCGCCGTCCACCCGACGCCGAGCGCGCTCCCGGCCCACAGGAGCATGACGAGGCCGACCGCGAGCCGCCCTGCGCGCAGGAACTGGAACTCCCCGGTGGCGACCTGGAACGCCGTGGAGCGCGGGCGCAGGAGGAGCCGGTCGAAATCGCCCGATCTCACCATCGCGGAGAAGGTGTCGAACCCGCGGCCGAACGACTCGGCGAGCGCGAACGAGACGTTGACGAGGCCGAACAGCAGCGCCACCTCCGCGAAGCGCCACCCCCGGACCGCGCCGAACCTGTCGAACAGCGCCCACGCCCCGAGCAGCTCGATGCCCACCGTGATGAACTGCCCCACAGACCACATCACGAACGACGCGCGATACTGCATCTGCGCCCGCAGCGACGCGGCGGCGAGCCGGAGGTAAAGCCTCGTTGCATCGAGCGACATCTCGCCTGTTCCTCGTCTCCTCGCCCGTTCCTCGTCCCTCAGCCGCCCTGCACCACGAGCCGGCGCAGGCCGCGCGCGACCATCGCCCTGCCGAGCGCCACGAACGCGGCGGTCCACAGCGCCTGGTGCAGCAGCACGCCGGGGAGCGCCCCCGCGGGCAGGTGCCCGAGGTAGAGCCGGAACGGCGCGTCGACCATGCCCCGGAACGGCAGCGCGTCGAGCCACTGGAGCATCCACGCCGGAAACAGCGGCAGCGGCACGATCATGCCGGAGGCGACGAGGACGAGCGACGGCACGATCCGCGCGATGCCGTCGCCGGACGTCGTCCACAGCATCGTCGACGTCACCGCCGTCGCGAACGCGGCCACGAGCGCCGCCGCGCCGACCATCGCCGCCGCCCACGCGCCCGCGGCGGCCAGCGACGGCGGCAGCCCCATCCCGAGGAGCGGCACCGCGACCGCGAACATCGGGACCGCGCGCAGCAGCGTCGGCGCGACGCGCGCGGCGAGCGCGCGGGCGAGCCAGAGCGCGTGCAGATCGAGCGGGCGCGCCAGCTCGTAGCCCACCGCGCCGGTGCGGATCAGCTCGCGCACCTCGGGGTCGGGGTTCGTCGAGAACGGCAGCAGCTGGAAGAACGCCTGTCCGAGCCACGTGTACGTGATCGCCTGCCCGAGCGCCATCGGCGGCGGCGCGCCCGACAGGGCGTTCCCGTAGAACGCCTCGAGCACCATGACCTTGATGAACCCCCAGAACAGCTGCGTGCCGAACCCGGCCGCGGCGGCGGCGCGGTACTGCAGGAGCGCGCGGCAGCGCGCCCGGAACACGGCGGCACAGGCGGCGAAATTGGCCGCAAAGCCCGCGAACGGCGCGCTCACGGCGGCGCCCCCGCCTCGCCGCCCTCGCCGTAGAGCCGCGCCACGATCTCGTCGATGGGCGGGTTCTGCACCAGGAGGTCGCGCACCGGGGTGCGGGCCGTCACGCGCCCGACCAGCTCCGCCGTCGAGATCGCGGCGGGGTCGAAGCGCAGCGTCACGCGGGCGCCCTCGCGGCGGATCACCTCGGCGCGTGGCTCGGCGATCTCCGCCGCCGGGTCCGCCAGGTCCACGATGAGCCAGCGCTCCGCGGTGACCTGCGCCCGCAGCGCCTCGAGCGAGCCGTCCGAGAGCACCCGCCCCCCGGCGATGAGGATGACCCGCGAGCAGAGGGCCTCGATGTCGTCCATGTCGTGCGTCGTCAGGATCACCGTGACGCCGCGCTCGCGGTTGAGCCGCTGCACGAAGCGCCGCACCGCGAGCTTCGAGACGGCGTCGAGGCCTATCGTGGGCTCGTCGAGGAAGAGCAGGTCGGGCGCGTGGAGCAGCGCGGCCGCGAGATCGCACCGCATGCGCTGGCCGAGGCTGAGCTGCCGCACCGGCGTGTCGAGCAGCGGCCCGAGATCGAGCATCGCGACGAGCTCGTCGCGCGCGCGGGCGTGATCGGCCGCGGCGACGCGGTAGATGTCCCGGAGGAGCTCGAACGAGTCGATCACCGGCAGATCCCACAGGAGCTGGGTGCGCTGGCCGAACACGACGCCGAGGCGCCCCACGTGCGCGACGCGCTCGCGCCACGGGACGCGGCCGGCCACCTCGCATCGCCCCGAGTCCGGCACGAGGATGCCCGCCAGGATCTTGACCGTCGTCGACTTGCCGGCGCCGTTCGGCCCGATGTACCCGACGAGCTCGCCCCGATCGAGCGAGAACGAGACGCCCGCGAGCGCGTCGACGGCGCGGTAGCGCGGGCGCACGAGCCCGGCGAGCGCGCCCAGGGCGCCCGGCCGGCGCTCGGCCACCCGGTACGCCTTGCGCAGGTCCTCGACGACGATCAGCGGCATGACGGCGGCCAGGGTCTCACGGGCGGCCCGGGAGCATACTTGACCTCGGTCGAGCGGCCAGCGCCGCGGGCCCCGACCTCGGTCAAGCCGCCAGCGCCGCGAACGCGGCCTGCGCGCCGACCTTGCCGCGCACCACCGCGCCGTCGCGCCGCTCGAAGTCGACGTGGCCGCTGTGGAGCGACGCGTACAGCTCGCGGTAGAGCGCCGCCATGGGCGCGGACACGCCGAACGACGTCAAGACCGGCGCCACCTGCTCGAGCGGCAGATGCACCACGCGCGCCTCCCTGCCGATGAGGACCTCGCCGAGCGCGCGCGCGATCGCCTCGGGGGTGTAGTCCTCCGGCCCGGCGAGCTCGATGACCCGCCGGCCCGCCGGCCCGACGAGGAGGCGCTCCGCCGCGACCCGGCCGATGTCCTCCGTCGCGACCATCGGGAAGGCGCGCCCCGGCTGGAGGAAGCTCGGGAGCACGCCGTCGCCCTTCACCGCCGCGAACACCGAGCGCCAGTTCTCGAGGAAGTACGCAGGCCGGACGAACGTCACGCCGCGCGCCACGGCGGAGAGCCTCTCCTCGGCGTGGTGCACCGTCACGATCGGCCCTGTCCCCTCGGCGTGGTGCGCGGCGATCGACGAGAGGAACACGACGTGGGGGACCGCGCTGGCCGCGATCGCCTGCGCCATGGCGTCGACCTGCGCCCTGCTCTCCCCGAGGGGATCGTCCGAGGCGACCGACGGCGGGCTCAGCAGATAAGCCCCCTTCACGCCCTCGAGCGCCCGCGCGACCGCCGCCACGTCGCCGAGCTGCGCGACCGCGACGTCGGCCCCCTTCGCCTTCCACGCCTGCCCCTTCGCCGCGTCGCGGACGGGGCCGCCCGCCCCCTCCACCCACCATCGGTCACCAACGTCAACGTTTACATGAACGTGAACGTGAACGTTCGGAGGCAGGAGAACGCGACGCGAAGCTTGGTTAACGTCTATGCCCTGCCCGCCTTCGCCGCGCGGCCGGCCTTCAATCCCGGATATAGACGCTGAGCCCGTCGAATCTGGCCGAATTGTCCCTGTTCGCGAGCCTCGCCACGACCCGGATGGCCTCGCTCCCGCCGGCGGGGACCGTCATCGCGCAGCTGCCGTTCAGGTGGGTCGCGCTCGATCCGCACCCGGCGCCGCCTTCCAGCTCGAAGCCGTCGCACGCCATCGTGCCGACCGGCGCGCCTCCGCGGAGCAGGGTCACCTCGATGCGCACGTGGTTTGCGCCGCTGTGCTCGTAGCTTTCGGCGTGCACCGGGAACTCGAGCGCCTTTCCCGCCGGAAACGAGAGCGCCTTCTCGACGGGGGTGTCGAAGCCCGGCAGATCGACCTGACCCGCCGTCGGGCCCAGGCAGCTCAGGAGCACGAACGCCCCGAGCGCCGCCACGGCGGCGCGCGCCCGGTCCCGGTTCGCTGCGGTCCGCAATAGGAGCGCGCTCACCCGCCGGCCTCCTCGAGGAGGTCGCGCCCCCAGAAGCACGCGGCGACCGCACCGGGCACGCCGGGCGCCGAGGAGCAGCTCGCGACGACCTGCTCGATAAAGGTTTCCGAGGCGTCGGGTATCTGCATGCGGAATGCTCCTCTCAGGCGGACCGGGTGAGCTCGGGGAGCGACGTCTCCCGCGGTGGATTATCCGACGGCTCGGGCCCCGCCACCAGGTCTCCCTGCTCGCGCCGGGCCCGCGGCCCATGCTCACCAGGAGCGCGCGCGCCCCGATTCCGCGATGGCCGCGCCGGCGCGCGCGGGTTACGGTACCCGCCGCCTCGATGCCGCCCGATCCCTGCGCGCCCCCCGGCGATCGATCCCTGTTCCCGTCGTTCGATGGCCCCGGCGGCTTCGACCGGATCCGCGCCGACCTCCCGGCCTTTCTCCCGGCGATCCGCGCGGTGTGCGAGCGCCACGGGCTCTCGTCGGGCGGGCTCTCCGCCTTCGCGCACGGGACCAACGTGGTCGTCTCGAACGACGCAGGCCAGATCATCAAGCTGTTCCCGCCCTTCCTCCGGCACCAGTTCGAGGCCGAGCGCCTCTCACTGGCGCGCTTCCACGGGAACGTCCCCGTGGCCACGCCGGAGCTCCTCTGGCAAGCGGAGCTCGAAGGCTGGCCCTATCTCGTGATCTCGCGCCTCCCGGGGCGCACGCTCGAAGAGGCCTGGCCCGCGATGAGCGGCGCGGAGCGCGCCGAGGCGCTCGCCCGCATCGGCGAGATCATGAGGGCCGCCCACGCGCTGCCCACCTCTGGACTGGAGAGCATCGATCTCGGCTGGGCTGCGTTCCTGGAGCGCCAGATCGCCGAATGCGAGAGCCGGCACCGGCGGATGGGCCTGCCCGAGCGCCTCGTCTCGCAGATCCCGGCTTACCTCGAGTCTGCCCGCGCTCTCCTGCCGACATCCGTCGTCCCGGTCCTGCTGACCGGCGAGTACACGCCGGAGAACCTCCTCGTGACCCGAGCGGGCGGGAGGTGGACCGTCACCGGCGTGATCGACTTCGCGGACGCGTGCCTCGGAGCACCCGAGTACGATCTCCTGGGCCCGTGCCTCTTCCTGTCGGCCGGCAGCGCGGACCTCCAGCGCGCCTTTCTCGGCGCCTACGGATACCCGCCTGCCGACCTGGGCCCAGCGCTGAGCCGCAAGCTGATGGCCCTCGCGCTGCTGCACAGGTACAGCAATCTCAGGTTCCAGCTCAGGCTCGAAGGATGGGAGTCCCAGGTCTCCTCGCTGCCCGAGCTGGAACAGACGATCTGGCCGTTCTGAGGGGAGATCTGGCCGCTCGCGGCCGGCGCGCCCCGCCGCGATCACATGGCCGCGAGCAGGGCGGTGACGTCCTCGCAGGAGTGCTCCTCGACGGCCCGGCAGTTCGCCACGTCAGCCCACGGCCTCCAGCCGCACCCCTCGGCGTCCTCCTCGCACGCTGCTTCGACGTCCGGAGAGACAACCAGGTCGCAGATCTGATGCGGCGACGGCGCCTCCCACACGAGCGTCGGCCCGCACTCCATCCCTTCGCGCCCGCAGTGCCTCTCGCGGGTCTGCACCAGCGCGGTGCCGTCGCCCAGCACGAAGATCAGCGATTCGGTCTCGTCGATGTACGGGCCAGGCGTGAGCAGCGAGCTGAGGACGCCCGTGCCGCCTCCGGTCACCAGCTTGGCCGCGCACGGGAGCGCCTCTGGCGGGATCGGATAGGCGTGCATGGTGACCGGCTGACAGCTCGGCTCGAAGCCGCAAGCGAACAGATCGAGAGCCGGATCGGGCGCGTCCGCGCCGCCGCCCGACGTGGTGTCCGACGACTCCGGCCCGGGATCCGCGTCGTCGCCCCTGTCCGGCTCCGCCTCGGACTCGGCGCCGTCCGAGCCCTCGACGACGCGCGCGCAAGCGATGACGAAAGGAAGCTGCGCCGCTGCCAGCAGGAGCGCTCCCTGGATGATGCGATGTGCTCTCATGGTGTTGCCCTTTCTTAACGAGCCTGTGGAGGTTGTGCCAGGCATGGCGCACAGCAAGCGGCGCGCCACACCGTCCTCACGTCGCGGCGGCGCCGTTGCGCTCCGCGGCTTCCAGCCTCCATCCGCAGGCGGACAGCACCGGGGCGACGTCGCAACGCGAAGCGCCGCGAAATTGACGCGCCGCCCTCAGCGCTTGCCGATGACCCATGATGGCACAAACGAGCCATCGGACTCACCACCCGGCACACACTGACGCAACCCCCGTGCCTCGAAACTCTGTTGGAGCGCCCGAAAGCCTCCTCTTGTAATGGCGCTGTTCTCGAAGCAGTATCGCGGCGGAACGGGCCAGCCTGACTGTACCCCCTCTTGGTTTATTTGTAATGAGCCTTACTTATCCTTGTTCGCCTCGAGGCACGTGACTGACGCAGCATCTTGGCGTTTTGAAGGTCGTTGCGGCGTCGCTCTCGACGGTTGCAGATGCTCAGGGAAACATCGTTTACCAGGACAACGCCTTCTTCCCCATCGACGAGCGGAACTTCATAAGCACTGTCACTCATCACCGCTGCGGTAAGCCAAGAAACGCGCGCACCAGGCCACAGCCACCTCGACGCATGGCGGCATCCCCCCGTGCGCCACGATCACCAAAACGGATGCCGACCCGAAAAATCGAGGCGATTCGTGATCAGATCGGCTTGCTGCGGGAATTCTCCCGGGCCACACCAGCGAGGTGCAACCTGGGTCACACCCAGCCAGCTTGTGCAGAGAAGGCGTACTCTGCCTCCGAGCTTCATCTGTCAACAACTATCGACCACGGAACCCAGCCCGACCGCAGGCGACGCGGCGTGCAGCGAGGGGCCTTCCGCGCCGGACCGTGTCCGCGCGTCAAGGGCGCCTCGCTTCCACGCGCCTCCGGCGGCCCGAAGCGGGCGCGTCCTGTCCGGCGCGGCCGGTGCGGGTCGAGCCTGCGGGCCTCGGGACCGTCGGTGTGCATGTCACGCCGTGGTGATCACCGGGATCGCCACGGCGTGTTCGCTCGGAATAGCGCCTCGTGATCACGATCACGATCGCGCGGATCGCCGCAGGGATTTGGACGATTGCATAGGAGCGCCCGGCCTCAGCGCCGGAGGTCACGGCCCGTGTCCAGCGCGGGCGCGTCGACGACGCCGGTCAGCCGCATCAACGAGGGAAACACCGTTATGAGTTACGCACGCATGGTCATCAGGAAGGGTCGAATCGGATCCTCGCTACTCTGCTTGCTGCTCCCCATGTCGCTCGCTTCGTTGACCGCCTGCGGGTCGGATGGAGCGAAGGGCGATCCGGGAGAGCCGGGCGCGCCGGGCGCGCCCGGCGCGCCCGGAGAGCCGGGGCCCGAGGGCCCGCCCGGCGAGACGCCGGTGTCGCCGGTCGACCCGGTGACGGGCTCCCTGGAGAAGTACGTTTCAACCGAAGGTGGAGCGGATCGCTTCCCCCTCGCCGTGAGCGGCAAGGTCGCTCCGCTGGTCGTCAGCGAGAGCGATTATGCGGGCGTGAACCGCGTCGTGGACGACCTCGCGGCGGACATCCAGCGGGTGACCGGCACTGCCGCGGCCGTCAACCACGAGATCCCGGCGTCGGCGAAGGAAGTGGTCCTCGTCGGGACGGTGGGCAATAGCCCGATCATCGATCAGCTGGTGGCGGACGAGCGGCTCGACGTCTCCGGCTTGACGGGGAAGTGGGAGACGTTCGTCACGCAGATCGTCGAGCAGCCGGTGGAGGGCGTGGACCGTGCGCTCGTCATCGCCGGCAGCGACCAGCGCGGCACCATCTTCGGCGCGTACGACCTCTCCTCGCAGATCGGCGTGTCGCCCCTGTACTGGTGGGACGACGTCCCGGCCCAGAAGAAGCAGGCGCTGTTCGTGCTCCCCGGGCAGCACACCCAGGGCGAGCCGAAGGTGAAGTACCGCGGGTTCTTCATCAACGACGAGAACCCCGCGACGGGCAACTGGGCGGCCAAGATGTTCGGGCCGGGCAAGGCGGAGGGCTTCCCCGGAGGGCTCAACCACCTTTACTGGGAGAAGATCTTCGAGGTCGCGCTCCGCATGAAGGCGAACTACATCTGGCCGGCCGTCTGGGGCCGGGCGTTCGGCGAGGACGACCCGGAGAACCACGCGACGGCCACGCGGTACGGCGTCGTGATGGGGACCTCGCACGAGGCCCCGATGATGCAGGGTATCGAGGAGTGGAATCGCCACGTGATCCCGGAGGTGAAGGACGCGGCCGGCACCGTCACCAAGCCGAAGACCGATCCGTACGGCGGCACGGGCGACTGGCGCTTCTCGGTGAACTCCGAGGCGCTGAAGAAGCACTGGACCAAGGGCATCCAGCGGATGGTCGACGAGAAGATCGAGGGCGTCGTCACGCTCGGCATGCGCGGCCCCGGCGACGTCAGCCTGCCCCCGGACGACGGCATCCCGCTCATGCAGGAGATCGTCGCGTCCCAGCGGAAGATCCTCGAGGACGTGACGGGGCAGGACGTGACGACCATCCCCCAGGTCTGGACGCTGTACAAGGAGATCCAGGGTTACTGGGACGCCGGCATCACCGTGCCGGACGACGTCACGGTGGTCTATTGCGACGACAACTGGTCCAACATGAAGCGCCTGCCGGAGCTCGGCAAGGAGCGGGCCGGCGGCTTCGGCCTCTACTACCACTTCGATTACGTCGGCGGCGGCCGTAACTACAAGTGGGTCGACACGATCCTCCTGCCCAACGTCTGGGAGCAGCTCCACCTCGCCTACAACTACGGCGTGGACCGGCTCTGGGTCGTCAACGTCGGAGACTTCAAGAACGAGGAGCTCCCGCTCCAGTTCTTCCTCGACTACGCGTGGAACCCGGACCGCTGGCCGGTCGAGCGCATCGGCGACTGGGAGCGGCGGTGGACCGAGCAGCAGTTCGGCTCCGAGCACGCGGACATCATCGCCGACATCCTGCGCAGCTACGCGCTGCTGCAGTCGGATCGCAAGCCGGAGCTGACCAACCGGAAGATCACCGTCGATTACGATCTCATGGTCAGCGCGCCCACGACCGACGTCCCGGATCCCGACACGGCCGCGATCACGTACGACGACGGCGCGAGCCCGTTCAGCCTCACGAACTACCGCGAGCTCGAGAGCGTCACGGAGGAGTGGGAGGCGCTGGCCTCGCAGGCGGAGTTCGCGGCCAGGCTCCTGCCGGAGGAGGTGCAGGATGCCTACTTCCAGCTCGTGCTCTACCAGGTGAAGGCGACCGCCAACCTGTACGCGCTGCGCCTGGCAGGGTTCAAGAACAAGCTCTACGCGGCGCAGGGGCGCGCGGCCACGAACGACCTGGCGGCCATCGCTGAGGCGCGGCTCCAGGACGATCTGGCGCTCTCCTACTACTACAATCACGATCTCGCCGACGGGAAGTGGGAAGGCTTCCAGACGCAGCCTCACATCGGCTACGGCGCGCCGGGGAACCCGTCCTGGCAGCAGCCGGAGCACCAGTACAACAACATCCAGGAGTTCATCTGGCCTGAGCTCGTCTCGATCGAGGTCCCCGAAGCGGCGGAGCTCGGTGTGGCGATCGACGGATCGAGCAACTTCTGGACGGGCACCGGGGCAGGCGACGGGACAACCGCGACCCCCGTGCTGCCCGCGTTCAGCCGGTATCAGACGCAGCCCGAGCAGTACATCGAGGTGTTCAACCGCGGCAGCGAGCCGCTCGAGTACACGATCGACGTCGCTCTCCCGGTCGAGTGCCCCACCGGCTGGGCTGCGAACACGCCGTGCCCGCCGTGGCTGAACGTTTACCCGAGCCATGGTGTCGTCGACAAGGAGGTGCGCGCGACGGTGAGGGTGGACTGGGTCATGATCCCCACGAACCAGACGTTCCCGGTCGATGTCCCGATCACGGTCACGGGCTCGGACGGGAGCTCGGTGGTGGTCACGGCCCGCGTCGAGGACCCGCGGCAGGTCGCGTGGAAGCCGAACCGCTTCATCGAGGCGAACGGCTATGTCTCGATGGAAGCCGATCACTACAGCCGCGCGGTCAGCACGGATGACGTCGAGTGGAAGCTGCTCCCGGACATCGGGCGCACCGGGTCGGGTGTGACGCCGTTCCCTGTGACGGCCGAGGCCCAGGAGCCCGGCGGCGCGTCGCCTCGCCTCGAGTACGACATGCACCTCACGAGCAGCGGCCCGGTGAACGTGTATGTCTACGTGTCGCCGAGGAACAACTTCCAGAACTGGGCCGAGGGCCTGCAGTACGCCGTGTCGTTCGACGACGGTCCGATCCAGAAGGTCAACACGAGCCACGCCGTCGAGCTCAACGGCAACGGCAACAAGATCTGGGAGCGGCACACCTCGGACAACGCCAACATCATGCGCACCAAGCACACGATCGCCGCGGCGGGTGACCACACGCTGAAGGTGTGGATGGTCCATCCGGGCGTGATCGTCCAGAAGATCGTGGTGGACGCCGGTGGCGTGAAGGAGAGCCTCCTGGGCCCGCCCGAGAGCTACTGGATGGGCAAGGGGCCGGAGCAGCAGTAAACCATCGTCTGTGAGCAGTCCGAGGGCCCGCCGCGCACACGCTGTGCGGCGGGCCCTCGTCATTTCTGCGCCCGGGCGCCTACCAACAGCGGATCTTTCTACCGGCGGCGCCGCGATCGTGGACGCGCCCTCTTCGTGCGCCGTGATCGCGCGAATGGCCAATGGTAGGATCCTCGCCGGGATCAGGGATGCTGCGACAGACGCTGGGATGGATGGGTGTGGTGACGCTGCTTCCGGCGCTCGCCGCGTGCGGTGAGAGCTCGGGGGCCGGGGCGGCCGGCGGGGGCGGCGCCGGTCAGGCCACGTCGACGGGCGCCGAGGCGTCCACGGGGAGCGGAGCGGGCGGCGCGAGCGGCAGCACGAGCGGCAGCGGAGCCGGCGCGGGTGGAACGTCCGCGAGCACCGGCGGCGCGGGTGGAACGTCCGCGAGCGCCGGCGGCGCGGGCGGCGCGGGCACGGGCGGGAGCGGAGGCGACGGGACGCCGGGCGCGCCCCAGGGCTTCATCCTCGGCGCGGACATCTCGTGGGTGCAGGAGCGCGAGGCCGGAGGCAAGGTGTTCCGCGACATCGATCCGCGGACGGGGGAGCTCGTCGAGAAGGACATCCTCGAGATCTTGAAGGCGCACGGGTTCAACTGGATCCGCTTGCGCCTGTTCAACGACCCGACCGCGGTGTACGCCGACGCGGCCGTCGACGACGACCCCTACTCGCGCGAGGGCTTCTGCGATCTCGAGCACACGATCGAGATGGCGCGGCGCGTGAAGCGAGCGAACATGGGGTTCCTGCTCGACTTTCACTACAGCGACGTATGGGCCGACCCCGACGATCAACACAAGCCCGTCGCCTGGACCGATCTCGAGGGCGGCGCGCTGGCGAGCGCCATGCGCGAGTTCACGCGGGACGCGATCGAGCAGCTGAGCGCCGCCGGCGCGCGCCCGGACATGGTCCAGATCGGCAACGAGATCCCGCAGGGGCTGCTGTGGCCTGACGGCTTCGTCACCGGGCAGGCGTTCCAGGGGCTGGGCTCGCTCCTGAAGGCCGGGATCCAGGGCGTCAAGGACGCCGACGACACGATCACCGTCATGCTGCACCTCGACCGCTGCGACGACAACGCGGCGACGCGCTGGTGGGTCGACGGGGTGCTCGGGCAGGGCGTCGAGTTCGATGTGCTCGGCCAGTCCTGTTACACCGAGTACCAGGGGCCGCCCTCGGGGTGGAAGGCGAACTTCGATGATCTCGTGAAGCGCTATCCCGACCTGAAGTTCGTGGTGGCGGAGTACTCGTGGGAGAAGCGCGCGGCCAACGACCTGATGTTCAACATCCCGGACAAGCGCGGGCTCGGCACCTTCATCTGGGAGCCGACCGAGTGGCACGAGCGCATCTTCTCGCCGAACGGAGATGTCATCGAGAGCATGATCGCGCCTTATGATCAGATGAAGGTCGACTACCGGGACTTCTGAAGCGGGGAGCAGGTTCGTGGCGCTCCCGAGGGCCCCGTTTCACGATCACCGTGGCACGTATCCCCTGGCGCTGAGCCCGTCGCGATCCCAGGGCGCCCGCCCGTCGCACCAGCGGGCCACCGTGCGTGCGCTGAGCCCGAGCGCACGGCAGGCACGAGCTCCCGCAGGCTGTGGAGTGACGGCGGCGTCCTTCGACGCATGGGTTAAGTCGTTGATATAGCGTCGCTTTTTTCATGGGAGTGTGCCAGCTCGCAGCGACGAATGCGCTGCCGACCGGGGCAAGGTCCCGCAGTTGGGGCTTGACGTTTCGGAAGGCTTTGGATTTCCTTCTCTCTGCGTTGGTTCGTCGATTTCTCGTCGTTAGGCCAGAGCGCGCCGCCGACCCTGCTCCCACGGGAGGCGCCAGGGCCGGCACCGGGCGCCAGGACGAGAGCGGGAGGCGACGGCGGCGCAGCGGGTGAGCGGCTCCCGGCAGGGGGTCGCGAGGCGCTGTGTCTCCTTCAGCCATCAGGGGGAGCGCAGTTCTCGAGCACACGGCAGAACCAGCGTCGGGCGACGAAAGCGAGCGGGACGCAAATCAATGAACCGAAACAGTCAAGCGCACCTCGGTGACGACGCTTATCAGATCACGGAAACCGTGGCCGTATTGCCGCGCAGCATCTGGCGGCGCGCGCGCCGCGCGACCTCCGGCGCGAGCGTGCTGCTGCACTCGCTCCGGAACGAGGTCGCTCAGCCGCGCCGGGTCCTGGAGCTCGAGCTGCAGATGTGGCGTCGAATCGGCACGCTCGCGATCGACGGCGACGTGCGCGAGGTAGACGGCGAGCTTTCGCTCATCATGGAGGACTTCGGAGGCGCACCGCTCGAGATTCCCGCGAAGGGTCTGGAGGTCGGAACGTGCCTGGAGCTCGCGCTCGGCATGTCTCGCTTGCTGCATCGCTCGCACGAGCAGGGGCTGCTTCATGAGGACATGAGCCATGGCAGCTTTCTGGTCAATCTCGAGACTCGACGTGTCGAGTTTGCCGATCTCCTGGCAGTCTCCGAAGACGCGGCAGGCGGCGCCGCTTGCGAATCCGCGCCCTCACTCGCCCACATCGCGCCAGAGCGGACGGGCCGCCTCAACCGTCGCCCCGATCACCGAGCAGACTACTATTCTCTGGGCGTCACGCTCTTCCAAATGTTGACGGGCCAGCTGCCGTTCGCGGCGACCGACGCCATCGGCTGGGCTCACGCGCACGTGTCCAAGCGCGCTCCGCTCGTCACCGAGCTGTCGCCCGACATACCGCCGCTCCTCGCACAGCTCGTGTCCAAGCTGCTCGCGAAGAATCCTGACGAGCGCTACCAGAGTGATCACGGGCTGCTGAGCGACCTGACCACGCTCTGTGAGAGCTTCCGGCGAACGCAGACCCTCCCTGCCGTGGTCCTGGGGGAGAATGACGTTTCCAGTCAATTCATCGTCAGTCGAGACGTCCAAGGACGCGACGCCGAGCTGTCCGCGCTGGCAGGCGCCCTCCACGACGTGTGCTCCGGCAAGAGGCTGCTCGTGCTCATGCCAGGAGCCGCGGGCGCCGGAAAGTCCGCCGTACTCGCGGAGTTCCTGCAACAGCACAGCGGAGCGCCGGCGCGCCTCTTGTCGACGGCGTTCGAAGAGCGAGCTCAGGCAGTGCCGCTGTCTGGTTTGGCGCAGGTGCTACGACGCCTGGCAGGGGACCTGCTGTCGCTCTCCGAAGCCGAGCTGACGGAGCTGCGGCAGCGCGTGACCGCAGCTCTGGGGCACAACGCAGGCATCATGACCGAGCTGGTGCCGGCGCTCCACTGCGTCACCGGTCCCTCCACGTCCATCGTCGCGTTGAACCCCATCGAGGCGCGGCGCCGGTTGCAGCATGTCTTCCTCTCCTTCATCCGTATCTTCGCCACGCCGGAGCGTCCCCTCGCCTTCGTGCTCGACGATTCTCAGTGGCTCGACGCCGCCTCTGCCGAGGTGCTGTCTGCCATCCTGACGAATCCCGACTCGAGTCACGTGATGGTGCTGGCCGCGCTCCGCGGCGGTGATGTCAGTGACGCACCGACGCTCCTGAGCCTGCAGAGAACGTTGCACCGGGCGAAGGAGGTCGTGCTGACGTTGCCGCTCGGGCCGCTGTCCTCCGAGGCGGTCGCGGCGATCGTGGCTCGCTCGCTGCGCGCGCCTGTCGCTGAAGCCCGCGGGCTCGCGGAGATCGTGAGGCGCAAGACCGACGGTAACCCGTTCTTCATCGGTCAGCTGCTCGTTTCCTTGCATCGACAGGGCATCCTGCGCCTGGAGGTCGAGCGCGGCCGATGGTCCGCTGACTTGCAGCGCGCGGAGGCGCACCCCGCTTGCGACAATGTCGGCGCGTTGATGGCGGAGCGCCTCGAGAACCTCTGTCCCGAGGCGGCGAGGCTGCTGTCTGCCGCAGCGTGCTTCGGCATGCGTTTCGATCTGCAGACCCTGTCGGAGGCCGTGGACAGACCGCTCGCGGCCTGTCTCGAGCTCGTTCGCGAGGGGCTGTCCCATCGTCTCCTGTCCGAGGTCTCCGTCGAGGCTCGAGCGGAGCCGTCAGCGCCTGGCCGGAGCCACGAGCCTGCATCGTACGCCTTCGAACACTCGCGTGTGCAGCAGGCGGCGCTCTCACGCGCCAGCGACGCGGAGCGCGTCGCAGCTCATGGTCGCATCGGACGGATCCTGCGCGAGCGCCTGCGGGGCGATCGCGCGCCGAGTCGAATCTTCGAGGTGCTTCATCATCTGAACGCCGCTCGCCGCGCGATCCATGACCGAGAAGAGCGCCTCGACCTCGTGGAGCTCAACCTGACCGCGAGTCACCAGGCGCTTCAGAGCGGCGCGTGGAGCATCGCGGGAACCCACGCCGAGATCGCCGTCGAGCTGCTGGCCAGCTGCGAGGGCGAACGTTCGTCGGATCTGGCCTTTCGAGCGATCTTCGCGCGCGCCGAGACAGCGTTCGTGCTGGCTGACCCGCATGTCGAAGCGTTCTGCGAGGAGGCGTTCAGGCTCGCCCCCGACCGCCTGGCGCGCGGCCGAGTTCATGTCTTGAAGACCCGGATCCTCGAGCACGGCGGGCGAATGCTGGACGCCGTGGTCCAGGTGCGCGCGGCCCTGGCCGAGTTCGGCGTGCGCTTGCCGGAGGCGCCCGACGAGATCAACCAGGGCATCGGTGAGGGTATCGGCAAGCTGCAGGCGCACCTGGCGCGCGTGACGATCGAGGGCCTGCCGGCTCTTCCGACGGCAGAGGACGCAGGGGCGCGCTTGGTCCTCGAGTTGCTGGCGCAGGTGATTCCTCCGGCGTTTCAAACCTATCCGCCCTTGTTCTTCCTGGCGGAGCTCATCATGTTCGACCTGGCGCTATGCCGCGGCGTCGACGCGGTCTCGTGCAAGAACTTCGCTGACTGCGGCATCATCCTCCTCGCGATGCTGGGCGACTACGATGCCGCCTATCGCATCGGCCTGGCTGCCTTCGAGCTCTTGAAGCGCTTCTCGCCGACCCCGGTCGAATCGGGCGTGTGCTTCGTGTTCGTGGGCTTTCTTGCGCACTGGAAGGGGACTTACCGAGATCTGTTCGCGGTTTACGACCGAGGGGAGAAGAGCGGGCTCATGCTCGGCGACCTACAGCACGTCGCCTACGCCAAGAGCGATCGCGCCCAGCGCTCGTTCTTGGTCGGCGCGCGGCTGCGGGCCTGTCGCGAGCAGGTAGCGGAGCTGCGGCGGTATTTGACGCACATTTCGGCGGCAGGTCAGCTGGTCAATGCGCTGGTCGTCGAGCGAGCCGTCGCTCGATTGACGGCGCGCGAATCGGAGAAGCAGGCCGTCGCCGCGGCCGACCACGAGGCGACCGCCGTGGTGGTTGCCGAGAAGAGCACCCAGTACTGCTACGCCTACGGGCAAGCCCAGATGATGACGAGCTTCATCCTGGGCGACTTCGCTTCGGCGCGTCAGTGGACGGAGTTCACCCGGGAGTTCTTGATCATCGCGGCGGGGCAGTTCTCGCTTCCCGATTACAAGCTCTTCGAGGGGCTGCTGGCGGCGAGGGCGTGCCGCGAAGGAGGCCCGGAGGCGCGGGATGCCCTGCTCGCTGTCATCGAGGAGAACCTGAAGCAGCTCGAGGCTTGGTCCCGTCTGTGCTCGGAGAACTTCGCTCACAAGGCCCACTTCCTGGCCGCCGAGCACGCGCGCCTGACGGGGCAGCCGCTGCAAGCCGTGCTCGCCCGCTACCGCGACGCGATCAGAACGGCCGGAGACGGGTTCATCCATTTGCGGGCGCTCGTCCACGAGCACCAGGCTGAGATGTGGCTATCGCTGGACGAGCCCCTTCACGCCAGGACATGCCTGGAGACGGCTTACCGGCTCTACGCTGACTGGGGCGCCACGGCGAAGCTCGAATTGCTGGCGCGTGAGCACCCCGCTTTGCTCGCGGATGCCGCCAGAGGAGACATCGCGACGCCGCGCGGCGCGATGGCGGCCGGCCAGGGTTTCGACAGCGCGTCCCTGCTCAAGGCAACGCAGAGCATCTTCGTCGAGGTCGAGACCGAGCGGCTGTTCGCAGCGCTGATGGCCACGTTGATCGAGAACGCCGGGGCGGAGCACGGCTGCCTCGTCTTGCAAGACGACACCGATCGCACGTACTACGTGGAGGCGCGCGCCCACGTGGAGCGCCCGATCACGAGCCTTTCGCAGCGCGTGGAGTACTCGGAAGCCGAGTTTTTGTGCCCCACCGTCGTCAGCTACGTGCTGCGCACGGGAGAGGCCGTCACGCTGGACGACGCATCGAAGGCCGGCGCCTTCCAGGCGGACCCGCAGATTCGAAAGCGGAGCGTGCGTTCGGTGCTGTGCGCTCCCATCATGCGCAAGGGCGACGTCCTGGGCGCGCTGTACGTGGAGAACAACGTCAGCGCGTATGCTTTCACGCTCGATCGATTGGCTGCGTTGCAGGTGATTGCCAGCCAGGCGGCGATCTCGATCTACAACGCACAGCTCTACGAGAGCCTGGAGCGACGAGTGGCCCAGCGCACCGAGGAGCTGGCGCTCAAGAACCGTCAAATCGCTTCGATGCTCGACAATCTGGACGAGGGCGTCTTCACCATCGACCGGAACCGCCGCGTCGAACCGGGATACTCTCGACGATTGGCGGAGATCCTCGGCGGTGCAGAGCTGGTCGGTCGCGACTGCCTCGCGCTGCTGTTCGATGGCTCCAGCGTGCGACCGGACGCGTGGAGCGCGGCAGAGGCAGCGCTCAGCTGCGCCTTCGATCAAGAGCCGTGGCTGGCGGCGCTGAATACCCACCACCTGATCCGTGAAGTGGAGCGTACGGGTCCCGGCGGCAAACCCCAGTTCTTGGAGATCACTTGGAACTTCATCGAGTCGGAAGCAGGCCAGGTGGAGCGCCTGCTGGTCACGGTTCGCGACGTGACCTTGCTGCGTAGCTTGCGGCAAGCGGCGCGCAACAAGGAGCGCGAGGTCGACATCATCGTGCAGGCGCTCGATTGCGGCGTCGAGGCCACACGAGCGTTCTGCGTCAACTGTCGCGAGCTGCTAGCCGCAAATCGCGCGGCGCTCGGGCCGGACGTCGAGAGCTCCGAGCAGCTCTGTGATGCCGCCTTGCGCGACCTGCACACCCTGAAAGGCAACGCTCGCCTGCACGGCTTCACGCACCTGGTGGACTGCCTGCACTCTGCGGAGCACGCCTGCCAGGCGTTGCGCCGGGAGCCAGAGCAGCCCGTCGACAGGCGCGAACTGCTGGAACAATTGGACGCCGTCGAGCGAACGATCGCGGAATACGAGTCGGTTTGCCAGGAGAGGCTGACGGCCGTGATCAAGGGGCTGGATGAACGGAGCGAGGGTGTCCTTCACGACATCCGGGGCCTGGTCGCGACGGCCGCTTCCACCGACGCGGCCGAGGAGCTGGCGCGCAAGCTGCGTGGAGTCCTCGCGCGCCTCGACCCGACGTCGGTGGCGCGCGTGGTCGACGAGACGCGCGAGATGTTGCCGAGCTTGGCCGCGGAGCTCGGGAAGCCCGCGCCCGCGGTGCTCACGGAGCAGGCCGAGGCGCAGCTGGCCAGCGACTGGACGGGACTCGTGAAAGACATCCTGGTTCAGTGCTTTCGCAACTCCCTCTATCACGGCATCGAGAGGCCCGACGTGCGAGAGCTCGCCGGCAAGCCGGCGCAGGGCCGCATCGAGGTTCGCGTGCGGAGCGGACCGGGCGGGCTCGAGCTGCAGATCTTCGACGATGGCAGCGGACTTTCACTCGAGAAGCTGCGTCGGCGGGAGGGCGTTCATGCGCTGCCCGACGAAGCCCTGGCCGACCAGATCTTCCTGTCCGGCGTCTCGACCGCAGAGACGATCGGTCAAGTAGCCGGTCGAGGTGTCGGGCTCGACATCGTGCGCGCGAGCCTCCGGGCTCGCGGCGGTGACGCCCTGGTGCGCTTCACCGGGGAGGAGCGCGATGGCCACCGGCCGTTCATGCTGGTCCTCCTCATGCCGAAGAGCGCGCTCGCCTCCCGCTCCTGCGAGCCCCCGGTCGTTCGGCCCTCTTCCTCGCAGACCTCCTGACGCGCGCCTCGGCCGCCACGTCGACCCGCGGCGCCTCGGCGCCCTCGGTCACGGCGGCTCGCATCTGCATCTGTCGCGCGCGCCCGCGAGGGGTATGCTGGCGGGCGTCGTGGACTGGGATGACGTGCGCCATTTTCTCGCGCTCGCTCGAACGGGCTCCGTCCGCGCGGCGGGCTCGATGCTCGGCGTGAGCCACTCGACCGTGGCGCGGCGGGTCGAGGCCCTCGAGGCGCGGCTCTGCGTGAAGCTGTTCGACCGGCACCGCGACGGGTACCAGCTGACGGACGCGGGCAACGAGATGGTCTCGGGGGCGGAGCGCGTCGAGCGGGAGATGGCCGCGCTGGAGCGCGGCCTCGCCGGGCAAGACGCGCGGCTCGAGGGGCCCGTGCGGGTGACCTGCACCGACCCGTTCATCGCGAAGATCCTCCTCCGCGCCCTGGCCGGCCTCTGCGAGCAGCATCCCGGCATCGAGCTCGAGCTGGATGCCGACGCCAAGAACCTGGATCTGTCGAAGCGCGAGGCCGACGTCGCGGTGCGCGCGCTCTTGCCCGGCGCGTCCCCGCCGGAGCACCTGATCGGGCGGCGGCTCGCCCCCATCACCCTCTGCAACTACGTCGCGACCGCGCACGCTGCCCAGCTCGACCCCGAGCGCGGCGCGCGCCCCGCGCGCTGGCTCGGATCCAGCGTGCTCAGGATCGTCAAGGAGCTCGTCGCGTCGTCGAGCTATCCCGAGGTTCCCATCTGGGGCACGTTCGAGTCGATGGCGATCATGATGGAGGCCGCACACGCGGGCCTCGGCTTCGTGATGTTACCCACGTACGCCGGCGATCCGGAGCCCGGGCTGCAGCGCCTCGCCAGGCCGGACCTGCGCCACGTCGCCGATTTCTGGCTCCTCAGCCACCGCGATCTCCGGGACAACGCGCGCCTGCGGGCCGCGCGCGAGGGCATCACCGCGGCGATGACGGAGCGCGCGGCGCTGTTTCGCGGCGAGGCCGAGGGGTGGCGCGAAACTGCGCCCCTGCGTCACGAACTTGCACCGGGCGCGGACGCGCCGCGTGCGTAGATTCTTCGACCACGATGACCACCGACGCCAAGTTCTGGGACGACATCGCCGAGAAGTACGCCGCCAAGCCGGTGGAGAACGTCACCGCCTTCGAGCGCAAGAAGGCCATCACCCGCGAGCGCCTGCGCCCGGGCTCGACGGTCCTCGAGATCGGCTGCGGCACCGGCTCGCTCGCCCTGGAGATGTCGCCGTGCGCCGGCCACATCCACGCGATGGACGTCTCGGGCGAGATGATCCGCATCGCCAACCAGAAGAAGCAGGCCCGAGGCGCGACCAACGTCACCTTTCGCCAGGGCACGCTGGACGGACCTACTCCGTACGAGCCCGAACACTTCGACAGCGCCTGGGCTTACTCCATCCTCCACCTCGTCCCCGATCGGCGGCGCACCCTCAAGACGATCTTCGACCTCCTCAAGCCCGGCGGCTCGTTCATCTCGTCCAACGTCTGCCTCGGCGACACCTGGGTACCTTACGGCGCGATCATCACGGTGCTGCGCTGGTTCGGGAAGGCGCCGGTCGTCCACACCTACGATCGCGAGACGATCCTCCGCGAGATGCGCGAGGCAGGGTTCGTCGAGATCGAGGAGCGGGAGGTCGGTGGCGGGAGGATGGTTGCGTTCCTCGTGGCGAAGAAGCCGGGATAACGCGCAGCTCGCTGCGACCGACCCTCATGCGACCAGCCAACCCTGGTTCCGATCCGAGATCGGATGCTCCCCGCGGCACTCGGCCCCGGGGGACGGGGATGCGCGAGCAACAATAGCGGCAAAATCCGAGTCAGAACCGCGGCCGGAGTCGGCGCGATCCCGTGCCAGCATAGTTCGTCAAGCTCTCCGTAAAGCACCGATGAGCTTGGGGGACAGTCCCGCACAATCCACGTCACTTCAGGTCGATTTCGCGACGCCTCGTTGCTCGTCGAATTCTTGCTCCGGCCAGCTTTTCACTCGGCAGGTCTGGTAGCACACTACATTCATTCGTTGGTGGCGATCGTCTCCGGGCGAAGCACGGCGAGCAGGTGGCAGGGCGGCAGGGGCGTACGTGCTCGCGACAGCTCGCCCCCTCGACGCGTGGAAGCCCATGAAGGCGCCTCGAGCCTGCGGACCGGCCGAGGCGCTCGCATCCACGTTGACCCGTGTCCGCTCCTGGAGAACATCGATGTTCAACCTCACCCATCATCGCCTCTCGCTGCTCGCCCTGCTCGGCGTGCTGGCCGCGCCAGCGCTCGCCTGCGAAGCCCCGCGCGAGGGCGGTGTCGCAGGGGACCTCGCCCAGGCCGAGCTCGACGTCGAGGACGATGTCGGCGCGCTGGCCGCGGCCGAGGTCGCCGTGGCGGACTATTTCATCGCGACCCATCCTGACTACCGCAGATGCGCCGCGCCGATGTGCGGCGGCCATTTCGTCGCCCGCGTCAACACGAGCGTGACCCGCTGCGCCGATGGAACTTGGCAAGAAGAATGCCACATGTTCGAGCTGGATCTGTCCGGGCTCGGGCTCGATCGCTCGACCGAGGCCAAAGCCAGAGAGGCGTTCGGTGCCGGGCAGGCGCTGGTCCGCGGCGGCCTGAAGCAGGTCCAGCTCGGCGACCTGCGGTCGCGGCCGGCTGACGTCCTCGTCGCCAGCGAAATCTGGCTCGGGGCGACGGGCAATGCGCCGAAGGGCCACTTTTCTCGGGTCGACAGCGCCGGGATCGTGTGCGTGACGTATCCCTGCCCCTCCTTCTCCGAGCATAGCCTGAACACCAACCTGAGCGGTCCACTCGACGGCGTCGATCTGTCCGCGTCCGGGGCCACGGTAAAGCAGGTCGAAGGCGGCATGACGGCGCTCTCCACGCCCGGTCTGCTGGTCGCCGGTCAACACACGGTCATCACCGGCCCGGCCGGCTCGATGAACCGCCTCGACGCGGCGGAGTTCTACCTGCGCCTGAAGTGACGCCGGCTGGGCGGCTCGTGCTTCTTGCGCGCCGCGTTCACAACAAACCAGATCATGGCCAACGCCGCGAAGGCGATGACACCCGTGGCAAGCGCTTTTGCTCCGGTGGTGAGCTTGCGGAGCCGAGTCCGACCGGTTCGTTCCATGTTGAACGAGAGCCTCCGCTCGTCGGGCTCGACATCACCCGGGGCAACCTCGCCATGCGCAGCACACGCTAAGTCCGGGATCGCCTACGCGACCCAGAACGGGCTCGCCCGCACGGCCGGGAGCTGAACGAGCGCAACGACTTATCCATGGCTCGAAGGGGCCGTGTTCGCTCGGCAGCCTGCGAGCGAGGTGCTTCACCGACCGCCAGGGCAGCGTGACATGTCACGCGACATGTCACGATCGCGGCGTGACATGTCACGTGGAGGCCCTGGAGGCGGCAGCGCCGGCCCGAGGGGGCGGCGCTGCGCGCGGGCGCGCGCCAGCCACGTGACGGCAGCGGGCAGCAGCCTGCGACGGGCCACGCGACCGCGCCGACGAGCATTGTAGCGCGGGATGGCGAGAGATCGGCGCGCCTCTCCACGTGCATCGGCTGGAACGCCTTCTGCATTCGCGTACGCGCACATGGGGGCCTGCCGTCTCTAGGCGCCGGTGGTTCAAGAGGAGATCAGCGATGCATTTTCAATCACCATTTCAACGGTGGCTATTCATCTTATCGACATGGCTGTTCGGTGGGGCGCTGCTGGCCGGCGGCGCCGGCTGCGGCCCCGAAGCGCCCGCAGGCGTCAAGCTGCGGCAGCAGTTCCCCGATCAGGCAGCGCAGGTCCTCGAGGCCAGCGAGGCGTTCGTCGCGGTCAACGGCGGTTTCTCGCTCGCTTCGCTCAGCGATCCGAGCCGCGAGCTCGACATCGAGGCAGCGTTGCTGCGCCGCGGCGGGCTGCACGCGGCCCTGCCGGCACGCGGCGAGGGCGAGATCCGGTTTCATCTGCCCGGCGGGTTCGAGGCGCGCGTGCGCGAGCTCGACGCCGAGGGCGAGGGCGAGCTCACCGAGCGCGCGGTGGCGTATCCGCGCAAGGGCGGCACGTCGTTCTGGTCGGCGATCGACGCGGGCTACGAGGAGTGGCTGCTGCTCGACGCGGGCGTGGCGCGCGCGGATGCGCCCGCGGCGGTGTGGCAGGTCGAGGGCGCGACGCTCCGGCAGCAGCGCGACGCGGTCGAGGTGGTCGACGAGGCCGGCGCGGCGCGGCTGCGCGTGACGGCGCCGGCGGCGTACGCGCGCGGCGGGCGGCCGATCGCCGTGCGCCTCGCGGTGCGCGGGGCGACGATCGAGCTGTGGGCCGACGCGGGTGGAGAGCCGGCGCTGGTCGACCCGGTCTGGACGTGGGCGCCCGCGATGAGCACGGCGCGCAGCGGGCATACCGCGACGGTGCTCTCGAGCGGCGACGTGCTCATCGTGGGCGGCTACAACGGCGCTGTGGTTGCGAGCGCGGAGCTCTATGACCGGGACACGAATAGCTGGTCGCCGGCCGGGTCGCTGACCACCGCCCGCCGCTACCACACGGCGACGCGGCTGAGCAACGGCTGGGTGCTCATCGCGGGCGGCAGCAACGCCTCCAACGCGTCCCTCGCGAGCGCGGAGCTCTATGACCCGAACACGAACAGCTGGTCATCGGCCGGGAGCCTGACCGTGGCGCGCTCCGGGCACACCGCGACGTCGGTCGAGGACGGCAAGGTGCTCGTGACCGGCGGCCAGAGTGACAGCTCCACCTACTTGGCGAGCACCGAGCTCTACACGCCCGGGTCCAATAGCTGGTCGCCCGCCGCGCCCATGACCACGAGCCGCAGCGGGCACACGGCGACGCGGCTCCTCGACGGCAAGGTGCTCGTCGCGGGCGGGCGCAATGGCGCCTACCTGACGAGCGCGGCGCTCTACGACCCGAGCAACAACACATGGTCGACGGCGGGATCGATGGGCGTTGCCCGCAACAAGCACACGGCGACGCTGCTTCCGGACGGCAGGGTGCTGATGGTGGGCGGCGCCGACTCGAACTCTCACGAGCTCTCGAGCGCCGAGATCTACACCCCGGGGACGCCGCCCACCTGGACCCCGGCCGCGTCGATGGCCACCCCCCGCATGTCCCACACGGCGACTCGATTCCTGAGCGGCAAGGTGCTCGTCACGGGCGGAACCACCGCGAGTAGCACGGAGACCGACAGCGCGCAGATGTACGACCCGGCGACCAACACCTGGATCGCCATCAAGCCAATGGGCAGCAAGCGCACCCAGCACACCGCGACGCTGCTGGGCCTCAGCAAGGTGCTCATCACGGGCGGCTTCAGGCACGACGGCCTCACGACCGGGTACCTGGCGAGCGCCGAGCTCTACGACCTCGACGCCGAGACATGGAAGTTCGTCGCGCCGATGGCCATGGCCCACCCCGCCGGTGCCGCGGTGCGGCTCCAGGACGGCAGGGTGCTCGTGACGGGCGGATACGACGACGATGGCGACGAGGACCCCGAGAATACTGCCGAGCTGTACAACCCGACGACCAACACCTGGACGTCCGCGCCCGACATGCCAGTGGACCGAACATGGCACACGATGACGCTGCTCGGGAACGGCAAGGTGCTGGTCGTGGGGGGCTTTGAGGACGTCTCTGCGCTGGAGAGCGCCGCGCTCTACACGCCCGCCACCAACACGTGGTCGTCGATGGGACCCACGGGCTTCGATTTCGCCCGGACCTCCCATACCGCGACGTTGCTTCAGAGCGGCAAGGTGCTGGTCGCCGGGGGAAATCCCAATAGTGTCAACGGTCAGGCGCCCACCGCGCTCTTCAACCCGTCGACCAACATCTGGTCGACGGCCGCGCCCATGGTCGTTCCCCGTTGGGTTCACACCGCGACGCTGCTCCAGAACGGCAAGGTGCTGGTCACCGGAGGCCGGCGCAATAGCAACGATAGCTATACCAAGACCGCCGAAATTTACGATCCGACGGCCGACGCGTGGGCGGCTGCGAGCGACATGATTGCCGCTCGCGGAGAACATAGCGCCACGCTGCTCGCCAGCGGTGACGTGCTGGTCGTTGGAGGGCGCGATGCCTCGAGTTATCTGTCGACCACCGAGATATATCATCCGGCGTCGAACGCCTGGTCAGCCGGTCCTGCGATCATCGCCCGCTCCATGCACGGCGCGACGCGGCTCAACGACGGCAGGGTGCTCATCGCGGGGGGGCGAAACGGCGCCGGCATGCTCCGGAGCACCCAGGTCTACAGCCCGGTGTCGAACACGTGGACCACGACGGGGCCGATGGACCAGCCCTATACGTTGGACAGCATGATGCTCCTGCTCGCGGACGGCAGGGTGATCAACGTGGGCAATTACGACGGGAGCGTCGAGATCTACACCCCCTGACGCCCGCGGGGCCATCGCGTCCGCTTCGCCCGGATCGCGACGGTTCGCCACGGCAAATTCGTCCTTGGGCAACACTGTAGTGGCTAGTCTCTACGCACGTCCCGCCCGCCCAGGCACACGCCCACGTAATCGGCGACCATCCTCTCCAGCGAGAACCGCTCCCGCGCGCGCTCCCACCCCGCCGCCCCCACGCGCGCCCGCCGCGCCGGATCGGCGCCCAGTTCCACGAGCGCCGCGGCGAGCGCCTCGGCGTCGCCCGGCGGCACCAGCCGGCCCGTCACGCCGTCGTCCACCTGCTCGGCCATGCCGCCGACCGCCGTGGCCACCACCGGCAGCCCCTCGGCCATCGCCTCCAGCGACGCGTTCGGGCACCCGGCGGGCTCGGCGATCAGCGCGAACACGTCGAGCTCGCGCAGGAACGCGCGCGTGTCAGCGAGCTCGCCGACCCACTCGACCGACAGCCCCGCCGCCATCCGCCGCAGCTCCTCGGCGTGCGCCTCGGCGCCGCGCTCCACGCCTCCTGCGATGCGCAGCACGTGCGGCGGCAAGCGCGGCGCCGCGAGGCGCAGCGCGGCGAGGAGCTCGTCGAGCTTCTTGTGCGGGTGGATGCGCGCCGCCGTCCCGATCGCGAGCCGCCCGTGCCCGCCGCCGGACGCGCGCTGCTCGGGCGCCGGCGCGCGCAGCGCCGCAGACGGGAGCGGGCCGAGCGCCACGCCGTTCGGCACCACATGCGCCGGCGCCCCGAGCACCTCGGCGGCGAGCGCCGCCTCGGCCCCGTACTTGACGATCACCCCCGCAAGACGAGCTCCATAGTCGCGCGGCGCGCGGTACGGCAGCCCGCGGCGCGGCGACACGAAATACCGGCGCAGCGAGGCGAAGTACATCTCGCCCGGGCTGACGTCGAAGAGCGGGACGTCGAGCAGCCCGTCGGCCAGGAGCACCTTGTGCTCGGCGATCACGTTCCACATCAGCACGGCCTCCGGCGGGTCCTCCTCTATCGCGCGCAGCAGGCGCTCCACCGCCTCGGCCGGCTCGATGTCGGCCGGCGGCGGCACCGCCAGCACCGGAATGCCCGCGGCCACGAGCGCGCGGCGCCCCGGCGTCGGGTACTCCGGCTGCTCCTCGATCACGGCCGCCCGGCCGCGCACGCCGGCCGCCGCGAGGCCGAGCAGCAGCCGGCGCGCGCTGGACTGGGCCCCGCCCATCGAGAAGTTGTTCGTGACGAGGAGCAGCCCGTCGCCCCGGTGCACACCGCGGTTCCGCGCGATCGCCCGCGGGTAGAGCCGCGCATACCCCTCGGCCATCCGCGCGAGGCTGAAGTGCCGCGCCACGACCTCCCGGCCGCTCGGCGGCCTTACCCCGGCGCGCGCCTCCGCCACGACCTCCCGGCCGCTCGTCGACCCGCCGCGCGCGTCGCCCGCGGCGCCGGTGCGCGCCGCCGCCACGATCGCCCCGGCGAACCGCTCGGGCGCGGCGTCGAGCGGCAGGTGGACCATCGCCGGCGTCTCGGCCGCGATCTCCGCGGTCCCACCGGCGCCGGTCGCGACGACCGGGAGGCCCGCCGCGAGCGCCTCCAGGTGCGCGAGGCTCAGCCCCTCGTGGGCGCTCGGCGACACGAGGACGTCGGCCGCCGCGAGCAGCCCGGCGACGTCGCCGACCGCCCCCGCGAAGCGCACCTCGGCGCGCAGGCCGAGCCGGTCGACCTCGCGCCGGATCTCCGCTTCCGCGGCCAGCGCCTGCTCGCTGCCCGGCGATGCGCTCCCGGCGATGACGAGCCGAGCCGCCCGCGGGTCGCCGGCCGCCGCCAGCGCGGCCCGCGTGGCCGCGAGGATTCCAGGCAGCAGGTGCAGCCGCTTCTGCGGCCGCGGGTTCGCCACGGCGAGCAGCACGAGGTCGTCCGGCGCGATCTCGAGGCGCCTCCGCCACGCCGCGGCCTCCGCCGACCTGGATCGGCGCACCGCCTCCCCCGATCCGGATCCGGACCGATGCGCCTCCGCCGCCTCGGCCCGGCGAGCCGCCTCTGCAGGCGCGAGGTCGATGCCGTTCCAGACCGTGCGCGCCGGGATCGGCAGCGCGCGCTCCGCGAGCTCCGCCTCGACCGCGCGCGCGCACGCAACGAGCAGCGCCGCGTCGTCCGGAGCGAGGCGATCGAGGCCCGCCGGCCAGCCTGCGGCCACGTTGTGCACCGTAACGAGCGGGCGGTACCCGCGCGCGGACAGCCGCGCGAGGTCCTCGGCGTCGAACAGGTGCGCGTGCGCGAGATCCGCGCCCCACGCGGCGAGCCCGCGGGCGAGCGCGTCGAAGCGCGCCTCCCGGTCTCCGCGCGCATCGGACAGATCGAGCGCCCCCGGCGGCGCGGCGAACGTGGCGCGGGTCGGCCGGTACACCGCGCAGACGAGCGAGCGCACGCCGCGCCGCGGCAGCTCCCTCGCGAGGTCGATCGCGATCCGCTCGGCGCCCCCCTGCTGCAGGCTGGTCACCACCTGCGCGACCCGCAGCGCCGCGCCGTCGCACACGTCGAGCGGCGCGTGCCGCACCACGCGCGCCCGCCGCGCCCCGAGCTCGCCCTGGAGCGCGGCGTCGAGCGGCTCGCCCGCGCCGAGCCGCGCCGCGACGCCCGCGGCGAGCGCCCCGTCGAGGTACACGCTCGCCGCGCGGGGCAGCCCCGGAGCGCGGCGGGCGCGCGCGGCGCGGCTCAGCTCGCCGCCCGTGGCGCGCAGCAGCTCGGTCCACGCCGTGGCGTCCGGCTCGGGCACGGAGGGCGCGGCGAGGTCGATCGGCGCAAGGACGGCGCCGAGCGCGCAGAGCGGCAGCCCGGTGTCGCTCGGCGGCGGGAACGGGTCCGGCTCGATCGCCGCGGAGGGCGCAGGCCAGGCGCCCCCGCGCACGAGCCACACCGGCCCCGCCGCGAGCGCCTCCGCCGCGGCCGCGAGCGGCGCCGCCGTGAGATCGACCGGCGCGAGCCCGGCGAGCCGGAGCGCGCGCAGCGTGCGGCCGGCGCGGGCGCGGTGCGCGGGCGCTTCGGCGAAGACGGCGCAGAGCGGGCGGCGCATGCGGGAGCTGCGGAACATGCGAACCATGTGAGATCGAGCGGCGCGGCTCAGTAGGCCGACGGATAGCCGCGGAACGGCGCGGCAGCGGCCACGTCCGGCGCGCTCGAGATCCGGTCCCGCGCCCTGTGCCCCGCGGCGGCCGCGCGCGGCGCGGCGGACGGCGCCGCGGCCCACCCGGCCGCGCGCGGAGCGGCCCACGCGGCCGCGCCGATCTGCTCCACCTCCACGGCGGACGGGACGCCGCCCGTGTAGACGAACTGCCCGCGCGGGCCCGGCTCGATCGGGACCGACGCGCGCCGCATCGCGCCCTTCACGAGGCAGCGGTAGTGGAGCATCGACCCGTGCAGGTGCGGGGGCGCGTGCAGCCAGAATCCGTCGCCCTGCGGCCGGAACGTCACGCCGGGCGGCGCCCCGGCCATGGGCCTGCGGCCGACCGCGCGGCGCACGAGCAGGCCGATGAGGCCGATGACGGCGCTGGCCAGGACGACGCCGCCGCCGACGAACCCCACCGTCGCCGCGGTCGACCAGGAGCTCGAGCGAGGCGCCTGCGCGGTCGCCGCCGGCGCCGGGGTCGGCCCAGGCGCCGTGGCAGGGGCGCTCGCCGAGAGCGCGGCGACCACGCGGAAGCCGTTGTCCGCGTTGCGGCTGCCGGGGTCGTTGCGGTACCGCGCCGCGGCGCGCAGGTGCTTCGCGTCCTTGAGCCACGACCCGCCGCGCAGCACGCGGCGGGGCTTGTCGCCGGCCGGGGGCGCCGTCTGCTCGGGGTCGGCCGCCGGGCCGGGCGCATAGGGCCCGTACCAGTCGCGACACCACTCGTAGACATTGCCGCTCATGTCGTGCAGGCCGAAGGCGTTCGGCTGCTTCTGCCCGACAGGCCTCGTCCCGCTCCCCGCGTTGCCCTTGAACCACCCGATGGCGGCCGCGGCGCTGTCGTTGTCCCCCGCATAGAACCGCGTCTGGGTCCCCGCGCGGTCGGCGTACTCCCATTGCGCCTCGGTCGGCAGGTCGAACGCGCGGCCGGTCTTCTGCGTCAGCCAGCGGGTGAACTCGCCCGCGTCCTTGAAGGTCACCAGCGTCACCGGGTGCACGTCGGTCTGCGGGAAGCCGGGAGTCCTCCAGGTGAACTCCTTGCGCTGCGAGAGACCCTTGCCGTCGAACCCGAACCCGCCGGAGGCGCCGGCCTCGGCCTCCGTGCGGTAGCCGGTCTCCGCGGCGAAGCGCGCGAACTGCCCGACCGTGACCGGAAACTTCCCCAGGTAGAAGTCGCGGCCGAGGGTCACGTCCCGGACCGCCTCGTCGTCGCCGCGCCCGGCCTCCGCGGGCGGCGAGCCCTGGCGGAAGCGCCCCGCCTTCACCAGCACGAGATCGAGCTGCACCCCCCCGAGGTCGATCGCGAGGGCGGGCGCCGGATCCGCGGCCCGCGCCGAGGCCGGGGCGAGGAGGGCGACGGCCGCCCCGAGGACGAGCGCAGGAGGGACGCGGCAGGCGGTGACGCGAGGCTGCACGGGCCCACGCTACCAGAGAGCGCGGCCGAGGTGCGCTCGCAGCGACCCGAGCGGCGCAGCCGACCGAGCGGCGGTGAGCGCCCGGATCGCCCTCGCCCCGCCGGAAGAGCGGCGCGCCGGCGCCCCCTCCCTTGCGCCGCGCTCGCGACATCACGCTTATCAAAACGTCTTTACAGTTCTTCACTCAACACATGATCTGACCGGCACCAGCGCGAAAACAGCTACAAAACAGCCCGCCAATGCCGCTCCGGGTGACCCATCGGGGCCGGGATCGAGGCTCGACAGGCGCTCGTCCGCATGGCATCCAGCGATGCTCGACGCCGGGCTCAACCGCGGTCGAGCGCGCCCCGGCCACAACTCACAGCGAAGCGAAAGGATGTACGCACTGTCGGCCGAAGCGTTCGATGTGCCATGGCACGCGGACGAGCGCGGGGCGCGTGGCTCGTCCTCCGGCGCTGAGGACGTCGTATCCTTGCTGCGCGATGGCTGCCTGACGACCGATCGTTCAGCGTCGGAGCTCACAACGAACGACCCGCAGCGCGCCTTGAACCGCGAGCTGCGAGCGGCTGCACGAGCACAGCCTGTCCTCGCTCTCGCGGCAGACTCACGTGTGGGTGGTGGGGGGATTCCCCCATCCTGCCGGCATGAGGGAACCGCCAAGTCGCCACATGCGCCCCTCGCCGCGGCGGGTGGCAGCGAGGACGGTGGGGAGTTCGGCGCGGCGCCGAGCGTACGTGTCGACATGGTGAGCGGTACGATCATCTACCCCGCGCGTCCGCGTTTGATCTGCGGCGGGGCGCCGACAAGGACATTGCTTTTGGCGGCGGCAATCACTATTGCATCGGGGCGACGCTGGCTCGCCTCGAGGCGCGGCTCGCCATCGACACGCTGCTCGGCCGCTCTCCGAGATGGGGCTCGCGGGACCGGACGAGCGGGCGCGGCCGCCCTCGATCCTGGAGATGACTTCATGATGCGTCCGACTCCGCCCTCGATGGGGTGAGGTCGGCCGCGGACATGCCGGCGCGGACCAGCCGGCGTCGATCGATTTCCCCGGGTGTGCGCCCCTCCGCGAGCCCCCGGGAGCCATGTGCGCGCGACACGACCGGCGCGCGCGAGATGCGATACCAACACACGGCAGGGATCAACGCATGCGAACAACGACCTCACTCATTGCTCTCCTCGGCGCAGCCGCGCTCTTCGGCTGTTCTTCCTCGGACTCCGGCCCTCAACCCTCCGAGGACGAGCTGCTGGCGCCGCCGGCCGAGGGCACCGGCGTGCAGTATCGGATGGTCTCCACGCTCGAGCCGGGGCAGGAGATCGAGCGCTGCCAGCTCTTCGTCGCGCCGCCGGAGGGGCTCAACGTCAACCGGGAGATGGTGCGGTACTCCGGCGGGAGCCACCATGTGCTCCTGTACGCGACGCCCTACACGTCGATCCCGACCGAGACGCGCCGGGGCGTCGCCCTGGACGCGAGCCAGGTCCACGACTGCAACGACGGCCCCCAGGCTGACTGGGACGCCACCGGCGTGGTCGCCGGCTCCCAGTCGCCCGACGGCAACTCGTTCCTGGGCGAGCTCCCGGAGGGCGTGGCGCTCAAGGTCGCGCCGGGCACGGTGCTCCTCATGAACACCCATTACGTGAACGCGTCGCCCGAGGCCATCGAGACCGACGCGCGCATCAACCTCTACACGATCGCGGACGACGAGGTGAAGGTCGAGGCGGGCATGCTCTTCCATTACAACCCCTTCATCAGCGTGCCAGCGCACGGAAAGTCCACGGCGCGCATGCGTTGCGTCACCGAGAACGACATCTCGGTGGTGAGGATCCAGTCGCACATGCACCGCCGCGGCGTCGGCTACGTCGCGCACAAGGTCGATCTCGACGGCAAGATGGAGGAGCTCTATACCCACGATAGGTGGGAGGGGGTCCCGTCGCAGGAGTTCTCGCCGTTCCTCGAGGTCAAGGCGGGAGAGTCCCTGGACTACCGCTGCGAGTTCAACAACGTCGAGGATCGCAACATCGCGCAGGGCCTGACCAGCCGCGACGAGATGTGCATGCTGATCGGGCCGTACTTCCCGCGCTCCCCGGCCTACGAGAACTGCGACACCGAGGAGGGCATGGTCGCCGCGACGTGGTTCGGCGACGGGAAGACCACGTGCGCCGAGGCGTTCGAGTGCCTCGGCAACGCCCAGGATGACGCCGCGGTCTACGGCTGCGTGGTGAACAGCTGCGAGGGCGTCGGGCCCCAGCTCTCGGCGGCGCTCGCCTGCCAGATGACGGGGGGGAACGGCGCCTGCATCGAGGCGTGCAGCGGCGAGGACGCCGAGGCCTGCACCACGTGCGTGGGCGAGGCGTGTGCCGCGGAGATGGAGGTCTGCCAGACCGCGACGTGCAACTGACGTCGCGATGACAGGCGCCGCGGGGCGGCCCTGCGCCACCCCGCGGCGATCCTCCCGCTCCCGTGCCGCTCGCTCAGGGAGCCGCGAGGAGCTCGGCCGCGAGCTGGATCCCCAGCTCCTCGGCCTTCGCGTGGTCCTCGACAGGATCCACGACCGCCCGCGGCCCCGCGAACGCGATGTAGGTGACGCCGCTCTCCACCCCGGCGCCCGGCCGCTCGATGCCTACGGCCTGCGCCATCGCGTACGATCCCATCCCGATCGTATCGCACTCCCCGGTATCGCCGAGGATGCCATAGGCGACCGTGTCGCCGCGGATGACCGCCACCACGGCCCCCAGCTCGACACCGGCGTCTTTGTGATTCCACGCCACCGCGTCGCATTCGTCAGGCCAGCTGTTGGGGGCGACGACGAACGGGAGATGGACCGAGTCGAGCGCGTTTCCCTGCGAGTCGGCCAGCGCCGTGTGAGCAGTCGACGAGGGACACTCGGAGGACTCATGGGATAGACCGTCGCAGTCGATCCCCATCCCGGCTTGCCAGAAGTACGCCCCGTTCAGCCCGCAGACAGGGATGCCGGGCTCCGCGTTACCGTCAAACGCGTTCCTGAAGAGCCCCGACGAGGCCGGGCGGCACGACGCCGTGAGCGCGAGCAGCTCCGCCGCCGTCGGAGGGCCCGGCGCCTGACCCCCGCCGGCTCCGCCCTCGCCGGCGCCACCCTCGCCGGCGCCGCCGCTGCCCCCGTCGCCTCCCCCGCCGGCTCCGCCCTCGCCAGCGCCCCCCTCGCCGGCGCCAGCGCCTCCCTCGCTTGCGCCGCTCCCGCCTGTGCTGCCGCCGCCGGCGCCGCTCCCGCCTGCGCCTCCCTGGCCGACACCTCCCTGGCCGACGCCTCCCTGACCTGCGCCTCCCCCGCCCTGGCCGGCGCCGAACTCGAGATCGCCGACCCCGGAGAGGCTCGTACACGCGCCGCCGCCGGAGAGCGCCAAGGCCGCGAGCACTCCCCCGAGCCACGCCCTCCTCGCGCCTGGCGCCAGCGCTCGCATCAGAACGTCCCCTGGAGCTCGATCCGCCCGAGGCCCACCCCGGCGCTCCAGACCACGCCGCGCGGCGCTCGCGGCGGCGCGCCCGCAGCCGCAGGCGCGCCCGCGGCCTCGGACGCGCTGCCGCCGCCGGGCCGGACCACGAGCAGCACGACGCCCGCTGCGGCCGCCGCCGCGCCCACGGCGAAGCCCACGGTGGACACATGGCCCAGCGTGGCCGCTGCGTCCGCGTCGCCTTGCAGCTCGGCCGGGCAGCGCCGGCCCTCGCAGCGCGACCTGATGTCCGAGACCTGCGACAGCGACATGAGGCCGGTCACGGCGCCGACGCCGATGCCCACCGCCCCGAGCCCGAACGCGACGCCGGCGGGGACCAGCGAGCCGCCGCCCTCCGCCCCGGCCGGCGCCGCGGGCTCGGCGCGAGGGGGCGCCTTCACCGCCGCCGCGTCCAGCGCGGCGCGCACGCCGGCGAGCTCGGTCTCGGCGTCCTTCCGCGCCTCGAGGAACGCCGTCGGCGGATCCTCCGGGAGCGGCTCGCCGAGGACCTGCTCGTACAGGTCGCGCGCGGCCTCCAGGCGGCCGAGCTTGCGCTGGCACCGCGCCATGTAGAGCACCAGCGTCGGCGCATGAAAGAGGCGATCCGCCTCCTGGAAGACGTCGAACGCCTCCTGCCAGCGGTCCGCGCCGTACAGCTTGAGCCCCTCGTGCGCCTTGGTCCGGGCGGCCTGCTGCGCCTCGGCCGCGGCGCCGTCCGGCGGAGGCGCCCCGAGCGCCGGCACGCCAGCCAGCAACGTCACAACGAACGCACACCGGCGAAGACAGTTCGAGAGCATCATCATCCTTGTCCGTCAGAAGCGGTCAGAAGCGGTCAGAAGCGGTCAGAAGCGGTCAGAAGCGGTCAGAAACCGGAGTAGAAGCCGGAGAGGGCGCCATGGCCGTCGCCTGCTTCACGGCCCCGCGCGCCCGCGCGCGCCGCCTCGCCGCGGCGGCCGACACCTTAAGGGGAAGAGCGCACCACCGTCCAGCGACGACTCGGATGACGAGCGCCGTGATCTCCCAGCATCCCCGGCGCGCCCGCCGCCCGCCCGGCGAGGTCACCGCGGCGCCGCGGCGCTGGCCAGGGGCCGCGCGCGCCGCGCCGGTCCATGGCGAACGAGCGAAACGAGCGGACCGCCGACGACGCCGCGTCGAAACGGATTCGATACATGGCGCATGGTACGGCTTCATGCATGACTTGCCCCCTCAAACGCTCGGATGAACTGGCGGCGCGAGCTCGATTGAGGCTCGACAATGTCCTGACGGATGAGCGGTCGCTCGTGGACCTGCTCCGGGTGGTCACCGTCGACGTCCACGAGGCAGCGAGCGTCGAAGAGGCGCTGCATCGCACCATCACGCACATCTGCAATCACCTCGGCTGGCCGGTCGGGCATGCGTACGTGCCGGCCGCGGACGATCCGTCTCTGCTCCTTCCCACGGCGCTCTGGCACCTGAACGATGAAGCAAAGTTCGCGACGTTCAAGGCTGTCACGGAAGCGACACAGTTCACCGCGGGGCTCGGTCTCCCCGGGAGGGTGCTCGCCTCGAAGCAGCCGGCGTGGGTGCGCAACGTCACGGTGGACGCCAATTTCCCGCGCGCCAGGCTCGCGAGGAACCTGGGCGTGAAGGCGGGGTTCGCGTTCCCCGTGGTGGTCGGCGCGGACGTCGTGGCCGTGCTGGAGTTCTTCTCCGACGCCGAGCACGCGGACGACGGGAAGTTCACGGCGACCATCGGCCGAATCGCGCGGCAGCTCGGCCGCATCTTCGAGCGCAAGCACGGGCAGGAGATGCTGAGCAGGGAGCGGGACTTCATGGCGGCCGTCATGGATCTCGTCGACGGCCTCATCGTGGTGCTCGACGCGCGGGGCCGCATCGTCCGCATGAACAGCGCCGCCGAGCAGGCGCTGGGGAGCGCGCGGGGGCTCCGGGAGGCCCGGTTCCTCTGGGATCTCACGCCCGATCCGCGCGCGTCGGCGCAGCTCAAAGGCCTCTTCGAGCAGCTCGGCGCGGGCGGGTCGAAGAAGCAGGTGGAGGTGCCGTGGACGGCTGCAGACGGCGCCCGCCGGGTGACGGCGTGGTCGGGCGCCGTCCTGCGCGGCAGGGACGAGAGGGGCCGGTTCGTCATCATGACCGGCATCGATCTGACGGAGCGCAAGCGCGCCGAGGAGGAGCGCGCGCGGCTGCAGGAGGAGGTGATCAAGGCCCAGGACGCCGCGCTGGCGAAGCTGTCCGTGCCGCTCATCCCCATCCGCGACGACGTGGTGGTCGTGCCGCTCATCGGCCCGCTCGAGGCCGGGCGGGTGCGCCGCATGATCGAGGCGCTGTCGCGCGGCATCGCGAACCGCCGCACGCGGATCGCCATCATCGACCTGACCGGCGTGGACGAGATCGATCCGCCGGCGATGGAGGCGCTGCTCGAGGCGGTGCGGGTCGCGGGCCTCCTCGGCGCGCGGGTGGTCCTCACGGGGATCCGCCCCGAGGTCGCCCAGCGCCTCGCCGAGCGCGGCGCGGACATGGGCCGCTGCGCGGTGAAGAGCTCCCTCCAGAGCGGGATCGCGTTCGCGATGGCGAGCCGCTGAGCCGCTGAGCCGACCAGCGCGCCCGACGTCGGGTGTCGTCCGTCCGTGACCGGAACGGCATCATCACTGCATGGAACAGGGACGAACGCGACACCGCCGCGCCCTCGTTCCGTGCTGTAATGAGGCGCTCCTGACAAACCCCTCGTTTTGCTGGCATTTTCAGAGAAGAATTCAACAGGGAGGCGGGGAGACGGGGAGATCGGTGGTATTTCACTCCCCGTCTCCCCGACTCCCTGTGAATCTTCCCGGGAAATTCGAGGGGATGCTTCAGGAGACGATCCCCAGAAAGGTCCGGTGCAGCGCCATGCGATCGACGTCTTCCCTCTTGAAGCGATGCTTATGGGTTCGGCTGCCTCTGCTCGCCTCGGCGCTCGCCATGGCCGCGTGCGCGGCCTATCCGCCGCTCGACGTGGACGAGGGCGCGGAGGCGGAGCTCCTCGGCGAGCACAGCGATGCGCTGTCGACGCGCGTCCGGCTCATGGCCGCCAACATCACGAGCGGCAACAACCAGAGCTACGATCCCGGGCACGGCAAGCGCATCCTGCAGGGAATCAAGCCAGATATCACCCTGCTGCAAGAGTTCAACTACGGCGGCAACACCACCTCCGAGCTCCGCGCCTTCGTCGACACGACGTTCGGCGCCGGGTTCAGCTACTACCGCGAGAGCGGGGCGCAGATCCCGAACGGGATCGTGAGCCGGTGGCCGATCGTGGCGTCCGGCGAGTGGGACGACACGTCGGTGAGCAACCGGGACTTCGCGTGGGCGCGCATCGATATCCCCGGCCCTGGCCACGTGTTCGCGATCAGCGTCCACCTCCTGACGTCCAGCGCGGCGGCGCGCGACACGGAGGCGCAGAACCTCGTCTCGTTCATCGAGGCGAACGTGGCCCAGGGCGATTACCTGGTGATCGGCGGCGACTTCAACACGGGGAGCCGGACCGAGGCGTGCGTCTCGAGCCTCTCGGACGTCGTCGTCACGGCCGGGCCCTATCCCGCCGACCGGAACGGGAACGCGAACACCAACGCCGGCAGGACGAAGCCCTACGACTGGGTGCTCGTCGACGGCGACCTGGAGGCGTACGAGACGGCCGTCGTGATCGGCGGGAGCAGCTTCGCGAACGGCCTGGTGGCGGACACGCGCGTCTACTCGCCGCTCTCCGAGATCAGCCCCGCGCTCTCGTCGGACAGCGGCGCCTCGAACATGCAGCACATGGGCGTCGTGCGCGACTTCCTGGTCCCCGACGGCGGCGGCGGGGCGGGCGGCAGCGGCGGGGCCGGCGGCAGCGGCGGGGCCGGCGGCAGCGGCGGGGCGGGCGGCAGCGGCGGGGCGGGCGGCGGCGGCGCGGCGGGCGGCGGCGGGGGCACGGGCACCGCCGCCGTGATCATCAACGAGGTCCTCGCGAACGAGCCGGGCAGCAACACGGCCGGCGAGTTCGTGGAGATCGTCAATGTCGGCACGGCGGCGGCGGCCATCGCCGGGTGGACGCTCTCCGACGGCACGTCGACGCGCCACACCTTCCCGACCGGCGCGTCGCTCGCGCCCTCGACGGCCATCGTGGTGTATGGCGGCGCCTCCGCCGTGCCGAGCGGCAGCGGGGCCGTCGCGGCGTCCACGGGGTCGTTGAACTTCGGCAACAGCGGGGACACGGTCAGGCTGCGAAACGCCTCGGGCGCGACCGTGGACACCGTCACCTACGCGAGCGGGCTCGCGGCGCAGGACGGCGTCTCGATGAACCGCAGCCCCGACGCCTCCCCGGGAGCGCCCTTCGCCCTGCACAGCACCCTTGGCGCGAGCGCCTCTCCGGGCCGTCGCGCGAACGGCTCGGCGTTCTGAGGCGCCGCCCGGACGAGCGTGGATTGCCCCGCTGGCCCCAGGTCGTCGTGACCCATGGCCGCCCCTGAACCAGCGTTTGCAGAGGAGTCGATCGGGCTGGTCCCGCCGAGCGGCCAACCAGCTCCTTCGCTCCAGATCTCCGCGACAGCCCATCGAGGTCGAGCGCTGAAGCGCCGCGTGCGCCGCCAGCACGAGCCTGCTCGCGGCCGCGCGAGGGGTATACCCCGGAGGCCGGTACACAGGGTTGACGGTCAGCGCCAGGGCTCTAGATGGTGAACCGCGTCAAGGCCGGAGAGAGGCCTGACGTACAGCCGATCGTTCGAGACGAGCATCGTTCTCTCAATGGCAGGAGGGGTGATCCATGAGCAGGCTACGCCGCGGTCTCGCTACCCTGGCCGTCGTGTCGCTCACGTCGGCGGCCGCCTATGCGCAGATGATGATCTATGCGTATTCCGGGCCGACCACCAGGGCCGGAGGGGTCACCGGGACCACCCATCGAACGTTCACCTATGTGTCGATGGGCAGATGGGAGGCACGAACGAAAAATATCTGGAGTGATGGGCTACAGGATCCCGAACAGGTGGATTACTACCTCGAGTACGACAGAGGGCCCGGGAAGGTCTGCTTGAGCCACGAGCACCAGGACCCGATCTGTCTCCTGGACGACGGGATCTACACCTATCGCGCGTGGCCGGGGTCCCCGAGCGCCGAGGTGAAGTGGTGGAAGCAGCAGGGGAACGGGTACTGGCAGTCGGGGAGGCCGTGATCGGCGGGCCGCGCTACGGCCGCTCCTCGCCTCCCCCGGCGCGCGCGGCGCGCGCCTCGAGCGCAGCCGGAGCGCCGCGCCGCAGCGCCGGGAGCCGCCAGAGCGACTCGACGACGCCGAGCAGGACATAGACGCCGAGCCCCCCGGCGAGGACGAGCGCGGGCCCCCAGCGGACGGAGAGGAGCGCGCTCGATCCGAGCGCGAGCGCGATGGCCAGCAGCGTGCGGGGGCCCGGCCGGAGATCCTTGAACGAGCGGAACCGGAGGGTCGACACCATCAGCATCGAGAGGAGCAGCGTCGTCGCGAGGACCGCCGGCGCGACGCCGGCGCCGCCCAGTTGCCCGCCCGCGCCGTGGCGGGTCATGACGATCGCTATCAGGATCCCCGCGGCGCCCGTGACAGGGAGGCCCACGATGTACCTCGCGGGCGACGGCGGCCCGCCCGCCTCGCCCATGGAGAGGACGTTGAAGCGGGCGAGCCGGATCGCGCCGCACGCGGCGAACACGGACCCGCCGAGCACGCCGGCGAGACCGAGGCGGTGGAGCGACCACTGATACACGAGCAGCGCCGGGGCCACGCCGAAGGAGACGAGATCGGCCAGCGAGTCGAGCTGGACCCCGAACGCGCTCTCGGTCCGGGTCATCCGCGCGACGCGGCCGTCGAGCGTGTCGGCGAGCATCGCGACGAGGATGAGGAGCGCGGCGCGCTGGTGGTCGCCGTCGGACCGCGCGGAGGCCGAGAGCCGTATCGCGTCGAAGCCGCAGAAGACCGAGGACAGCGTGATCAGGTTGGGAAGGAGGTACAGGGCCCGCCTTGGCGCGGGCCGCGGCCGCTCCAGCGCCACCTCGCCGCGAGGGCGCTCGGGGCGCGCGCTCGTCGCCTGCCCCGGGCCCGCGGGACACCACGGCCCGACGCCGGTGTCCCACGCTGCTGGAGGATGTTCTGACATGGTGGCGATCCCGCGGGATAGGGGCGCCGCGGCTGAAGGCCGCTGACCGATGAGCGCGCCCGGCCGGCCTCGTAGTACACGAGGCGGCTCGCGTTCAAGCGGCAGACCCCTCGGCGGCGCAGCGGTGCGCAGGCGGGCCGCCGTCGACCCTCGGGGGTGTCGAGGTGGGCGCGGGCGAGCTCGGCAGCCAGGCCGCCGCCTGTCACAACGGCCTGGACGTCAGAGCAGCACCGCGATGACGCCGGCCCCGATGAGCGCGACGGCCCAGGCCCGATCGAGGTTGAACCAGGCGGTGCGAAGGATGGCGACGCCGAGCTTGTGATAGACAACGAGCGCGACCGCGGCCGCCGCCCCCATCATGGCGGCCGTGTGGACGAGGACCGCGGCGAGGTAGCCCAGCGGGCTCGCGAGCGACAGGCCAGCCGCGTTGTGGCACCCGCCGCCGTGGCACGGAGCGGGGCTCTCGGCGCCGAGCAGGAAGACCGGGAGCAGCATGAGCCCCGCGCCGTGCGCGGTGGCCATCAGGAAGGACCACCAGGTCAGGTCGAGGAAGCCGACGCGCATCCCGACCCACCTCGGGTGGCGCGGCTTCAGCAGCTTGAGCACGCCGAACGCGACAAGCGCGGCCGCCGTGAGCCACCGCAGCGCCGCGGCGGGGACGCTCGCGAGCCCGATCCCGAGCAGCGCGACCGTGAGGCCGATCGACGCCGCGTGGCCGAGCGCGATCGGGACGAGCGCCCGCCGCACCGCGCCGCTGCTCTTCTCCTGCAGGCCCAGGGCGACCGCGAACAGCCAGCCCATGCCAGGGTTGATGCCGTGATAGGCGCCGAGGAGCGCCAGCGTGAGCCAGGGCATCATGGCCGGCTAGGGATAGCAGAACGAGTCGGACGACGCGTCGCCCCCCTCGAGCCGCACCTGGTGAGGGCGCAGCGAGCCAAAATCGACGAAGAACTCGGGATCGACCGAGATGCCCCCGCCCGCCGCCACATCGACCTTGGCCATCCAGCCGCCGACTCCCTCGGGATAGAACTGCTCGTCCCACGACGCATAAAGCGAGTTGGTGAAGTAAACGCGCCGGCCGTCGCGGCTCACCTCGACCATCTGCGGCCCGCCCCGCAGCGGCCCGGAGCGCGGATGCGCCGCCCGGCGCACGATGCCGCCGAGGTGCACCGAGCCAACCAGCTTCGGGTGGAACGGGTCCGATACATCGTACTGGCGGAGCTCGCCTGTGCCCCAGCACGACACGTAGAGGAACCGGTCGTCGAGGGAGAGGTTGATGTCGGTGATCAGCGGCGGCACCGCCTTGAAGCCCTTGAGCAGCGGCGGCAAGAGGTCGGGATCCGCGGGCTCGGCCGGCACCTCGATCACCTTGCGGATCGCCCACCGGTCGCCGTCGCGATGCCAGAGCCAGATCGAGGCGGAGAGATCCTTGACGCTCACGACGACGCCGACGAAGCCATAGGCCTTGGTCGGGTCGTGGGCGGGGCGGAGCTCCAGCGCCATCTGGTGCTCATCGCCCAGATCCAGCGCCTGGAGGTGCTTGCGCTTCCGCAGGTCCCATACATGAACGCGGTGACCGTACTTCTTGCCGAGCAGGAGCTCCGGATTCACGCCGTCCTCGATCATCTTCGGCGTCCCCCACTCGCTCGTGAGGAGGGTGTCGTGGCCGAGGTGCCACCAGAAGTCGTAGTGGAGGAACTGCGGCCCGCGATCGATCTCCCATCGGCCGAGCACATCGAAGCTCTCGCAGTCGAGCACGAAGATGCCCCCGGGCCCGTCGCCGTCCGGGCCGCCGAGCGCGCTCACGTAGATGCCGTCGGGGCCGCAGTGCAGCGTGTGCGGGCGAGAGTAGCCGGCCCGCTTCGCGATCTCCTCGGCGCGCACCGTGTGGACGAGCTCGGGGCGGCGCGGGTCCGGCTTGACGTCGAAGACGAAGATGTTCGATGAGCGGAGCGCCGGGAGCAGGAGGAAGCGGCGCTCGACGTGGGGGTGCGGCGCGTAGGGGCACAGGGCGGCGCTGCACGCGTTCCAGCCGGAATGGTGCAGCTCGTCGCCGTAGGTCGGCAGCTCGTTGACCGAGACCAGGGTGCCATACGCCGGCGACCTCGGATCGAGATCGACGACCGTGAGCGCGTCATGGCGCAGCTCGCCCGGGCGCTTCAGCGCGGCGCCCGCGTCGAGCGCGGTCACGTAGGCCAGCCGCTCGGGCGGCGCCTCCATCGCCAGGCGCGGCGACGGGTAAAAGGTGGGATCCGGACGAAACCGCATGCGCTGCGTCTCCTTGGTTCTGGGCGTTCGCGTGTTGTTCCAGGCGCCGCCGGCGAGGACCGGCGCGCTCCGAGCCTACCCCGGCAGATCGGTGCTGAGGAACACCTCGTGGATATCGAGCTTGCTCGGGCCCGCGAACATCTCCTTCGGCGCGCGGTTCCGGTGCGCCTCCGCGAACGCGGGGCTCCTCGTCCAGGCGATGAAATCGTCCATGGACCGCCACCAGGTCTTCACCTCGTAGAACCCCTGCGCGTCCGGGTCCGGGCTCCACGCGCCGGTCGCGTGGTCCAGCTTCATCGGCTTCGGCCTGTGGACCTCGTTCCGGATGAAGCCGGGCGCCTGATCGACCAGGTGGACCCTGTTCTTGAAGCGATCCTCGAAATCGGCCTCGTGGCCCTCGGCGACGGGGATGCGGTTGGTAACGACGATCATCGCTCCTCTCCTTCTTGCTTCTTGCTTCTTGCTTCTTGATCGTACGGGAGGCCTGCGGGCGGCGGCAAGCTTGGCAGCGCCTGTGCCCGGCCGGGGCCGCGCGGCGCTGGCGCCGCTCGCGCGCTCCCGCGCTGGCGCCGCTCGCACGCCGGCAGAATGCCTGAGAATCCCTCGGAGCTCAACGCAATGCCGCTGGCGACACGCAACCGATCAGAACCATCGCTACGGATTCACCCTAACCGCTCCGACGTCAGCGGATCTCTCGCACTCGAACGGTACAGACTGGCCCGGAAGACAGACGGGAAAGCCCTTATGGGCTCGCCAGACTCGAGCATTCCTCAGCGGAGCACGGAGAATCGCACGGAGCGGGCCCTTGTTGAATACCTCACAAACCGTGTTGCGTGATCGTGAGTCGCATGGTACTCGGATGGCGTCCGGGGCAACGATCATGCCCTGTTTGCAACGAACGGAGCCGAACACGACGCGCAGCGATCCGCCGGAGCACGATGTCATCACAAGGGAACCTCGTCCTCCGGCCTCATCTGGCTTCGCTCGCTTCGCCTGTTCCGCCCGGGCTCGCGGCGCCTCCGCCGCGCGCTGATCATCGAACCAGAGGGATATGACGAGTCACGTCCTCATCACCGGTGGAGCGGGGTTTATCGGATCTCACGTGGCCGACGAGCTCCTGCGCCAGGGGGTCCGCGTCCGGGCGCTCGACAGCCTGGTCCCTCAGGTGCACGGCCCCGACCGCGGCCGCCCGGCCTACCTCGACCCGGAGGTCGAGCTCATCGTCGGCGATGTCCGCGACCGGGACGCGGTGAAATCGGCGCTCCGCGGCGTGGACGCGGTTGTCCACTTCGCGTCCGCGGTCGGGGTCGGACAGAGCATGTACAAGATCGCGGAGTACACCTCGATCAACAACGTCGGCACCGCCGTGCTCCTCGAGGAGCTCGCCGCGAAGCCGGTCTCGAGGCTGCTCGTCGCCTCCAGCATGAGCGTGTATGGCGAGGGGCTCTACCGGGCGGCCTCCGGCGCGGTGGTCCCCGGCGCGAGCCGGCCGCTCGAGCAGCTCAAGCGCGGCGACTGGGAGGTCCGGAGCGAGGCGGGCGAGGCGCTCGTGCCCATCCCGACGCCCGAGTCCAAGCCCCCGTCGCTCGAGTCGGTCTATGCGCTCTCCAAGTACGACCAGGAGCGGCTCTGCCTGATGATCGGGCGCGCGTACCAGATCCCGACCGTCGCCCTCCGCTTCTTCAACGTCTACGGCCGCCGCCAGGCCCTCTCCAACCCGTACACCGGCGTCCTCGCCATCTTCGCCGCGAGGCTCCTCAACGACCGTCCGCCCGTGATCTTCGAGGACGGGCTGCAGCGGCGCGATCTCGTGAGCGTCACCGACGTCGCCCGCGCCTGCGTCCGGGCCCTCGGCGCCGACGCCGCGGTGGGCCAGGTGCTCAACATCGGCAGCGGGCGGTCGTACACCGTGCGCGAGGTCGCCGAGCGCGTCCGCGAGGTGATGGGGAAGAGCGGTATCGAGCCCGAGATCGTCGGGAAATCCCGGCTGGGCGACGTCCGGCACTGCTTCGCCGACATCGGCGCGGCGCAGCAGAAGATCGGGTATGCGCCCCGGGTCTCGCTCGAGGAGGGGCTCCGCGATCTCGCCGACTGGCTCGAGGGGCAGGTGGCGAAGGACGCTGTCGCCCAGGCCCGCGCCGAGCTGGAATCCAGGGGGCTGACGGTATGAGCGCCGCGGCGGATGGCCCGGGCGGCGCGACCGCAGCGCCGGGGCGCCCGGCGCTGATCACCGGCGGCGCCGGCTTCATCGGGGCCAACCTGGCCCACCGCCTGCTCCAGGCGGGAGAGACGGTGATCCTCTTCGACAACCTCTCCCGCCCCTCGGTGGCGCGCAACGTCGAGTGGTTGAGGCGCACCCACGGCGACCGCGTCACGCTGATCACCGGCGACGTGAGGGACGCCCGCGCGGTCGCGGCCGCAGTCCGGCGCGCCTCCAGCGTCTTCCACTTCGCCGCCCAGGTGGCCGTGACGACGAGCCTCGTCCAGCCGGTGGAAGACTTCGAGATCAACGCCCGCGGGACGCTCAATGTGCTCGAGGCGATCCGCGCCGAGAGCGCCCCGCCGCCGCTCCTGCTCACGTCCACCAACAAGGTGTACGGCGGCCTCCCCGACGTCCCGCTCTCGTGCAGCGGCCGGCGCTACGAGCCCTCGGATCCGGAGCTCCGGGCCTCCGGCGTCTCCGAGGCCCGCCCGCTCGATTTCCACAGCCCCTACGGCTGCTCCAAGGGCGCGGCGGACCAGTACGTCATCGATTATGCCCGCACCTTCGGGCTCCCCGCGGCGGTGTTCCGGATGAGCTGTATCTACGGTCCTCGCCAGTTCGGGACCGAGGACCAGGGGTGGGTCGCGCATTTCCTCCTCCAGGCGCTCCGGCGGGAGCCGATCACCCTTTATGGCGACGGGATGCAGGTCCGGGACGTGCTCTTCATCGACGACCTCGTCGACGCGCTCCTCCTCGCCCGCAGGGACATCCGGCAGATCTCGGCGTCGGCGTTCAACGTCGGCGGGGGCCCGGAGAACACCCTCAGCCTGCTCGAGCTGCTCGATCTCATCGAGGAGCTCGACGGCAAGCGCCCCCTGATCGGCTTCGAGGGGTGGCGGCCGGGCGATCAGCGGTACTACGTCTCCGACTGCCGCCGGCTCTCCGCGGCCACGGGGTGGTGGCCGCGCGTCCGGGTCCGCGAGGGGGTGCGCAGGCTGCACGGCTGGCTGCGGGAGATGACGGAGGCGACCGGCGCCGCGAAGGCCGCCGGCGTCGGCCAGCCCGCGAAGGAGCCGTGCGCGGGGGGCGTCCGGTGAGGTTCGCGCTCGTCAACCCGGCCTGGAGCTTCGAGGGGAGCATCTATTTCGGCTGCCGCGAGCCTCACCTGCCCCTCGAATACGGTTATGCCAGGGCGCTGCTCGAGGCCGCGGGGCACGAGGCGACCCTCGTCGACGCCCAGGCCCGGGGCCTCGCCGACGGCGCCCTCCGCGACGAGGTCGCCGCGCTCCGCGCCGACGCGATCGTGGTGACCACCGCGCCGAGCTACCTCTTCTGGCGCTGCGCCCCGCCCGAGCTCCGCGTCCCGCAGCAGGCGCTCCACGCGCTCCACGGGCTGCCAGGGCTCCGGCTCGCGGTGGGCCCCCACGCCTCCACCACCCCCCGCGCCACCCTGCGCAAGCTCGGGGTCGACGCCGTGGTGATGGGCGAGTGCGAGGACGTGCTGGTGGAGCTCGCCGATCGCCCGCGATCGCGCTGGGGCGAGATCGATGCGATCGCCTGGCTGGAAGGCGACGAGGCGCGCGTGCAGGGCGGCCCGCGCGCGTCGGACATGGCCCGGCTGCCGGCCCTCCGCTGGGACGACGCCACGGTGGCGCGCCACGCCCACCACCACCACCGCTTCGACACCACGCCGATCGGCCCCGGCGCCGAGGTCGAGGCGTCGAGAGGGTGCCCCTACCACTGCACCTTCTGCGCGAAGGACAACTTCCGCGACGGCTACCGCAAGCGCCCCCTCGAGGTGCTCCTCGACGAGCTCGACGGGCTCGTCGCCCAGGGGGTTCGTTACGTCTATTTCATCGACGAGATCTTCCTGCCGGATCGCCCGCTGCTCGAGGCGCTCGTCGATCGCCCGGTGTCGTTCGGCGTCCAGATGCGCGTCGACAACTGGAGCCGGGAGATGCTCGACCTGCTCGGGAGAGCGGGGTGCGTCTCGATCGAGGCAGGGGTGGAGAGCATCACCCGGGAGGGCAGGAGCCTCCTGGCCAAGCGCTGCAGGCTCTCGACCGAGCAGCTCGGCGATCTCCTGATCCACGCCAAGAAGAGCGTCCCCTTCGTCCAGGCGAACCTGATCCAGTCGCCGACCGACGATCCCGCGGACGTCGCCGCCTTCCGGGAGCGGCTCCAGCAGCACGGCGTGTGGGCGAACGAGCCGGTGCCGATGTTCCCTTACCCGGGCTCGCCCGAGTACACGATGCGCTGGGGCACCCCCGACGACGAGGCATGGGAGCGCTCGGTCGCGCACTACCTCGATCGGTTCGATCGCTTCAGCGACCTCCAGGACAGCCGCCCTCTACCGCTCTCCGCGCTGGAGATCGCGCCCCCCGGCCATGGCTGACGCCGCGCGCGCCCCCGGCTCCGTCCTGATGACCGCCGACACGGTGGGGGGCGTCTTCTCCTACGCGATCGAGCTCGCGCGCGCGCTCGCGGCGCGCGGGATCCGGACGTCGCTCGCCACCCTGGGGGGGCCGCTCTCCGCGCCCCAGCGCGAGGCCGCGGGCCGCGTGCCCGGGCTCGCCGTCTTCGAGAGCTCCTTCCGGCTCGAGTGGATGGAGGACCCCTGGGACGACGTCGCGCGCGCCGGGGACTGGCTCCTCGAGCTCGAGGAGCGCGTCCGCCCGGCGCTCATCCACCTGAACGGCTATGCGCACGGCGCCCTCGGCTTCCGCGCTCCGAAGCTCGTGGTGGCCCACTCGTGCGTCCTCTCCTGGTGGGCCGCGGTCCTCGGCGGGGAGGCGCCGCCGCGGTACGATCGCTACCGGCGCGAGGTGGCCCGGGGGCTCGCCGCCGCGCCGGCGGTGGTGGCCCCGACCCGGGCGATGCTCGACGCCCTCCTGCGCCACCACGGCCCGCTCCCCGGGGGCGCGCGGGCGGAGGTGATCCCCAACGCCGCCGACCCCGCGCGGTTCGCCCCGCGCCCCAAGGAGGAGCTCGTCCTCGCGGTGGGGCGGCTCTGGGACCAGGCCAAGAACATCGAGGCGCTCGGCGAGGTGGCCCCTCACCTGCCCTGGCCGATCCAGGTGGCCGGGAGCGACGTCCGCCCCGGCGGGGGCGCGGGCGCGACACCCCTCCCCTCGCCCCTCCCCTCGCTCGGACACCTCGGCGTGCTCTCGCCGTCCGCCGTCGCCGCCGCGCTCGGCCGCGCGTCGATCTACGCTCACCCGGCCCGCTACGAGCCGTTCGGCCTGTCGGTCCTGGAGGCGGCGCTCTCCGGGTGCGCCCTCGTCCTGGGCGACATCCCCAGCCTGCGCGAGGTCTGGGGGGACGCGGCCCTCTACGTGGATCCCGGCGACACGGAGGCCCTCCGGCGCGCGCTCCGGGCGCTCATCGACGCGCCCGGCGCGCGGCGCGAGATGGCCACGCGCGCCCGCGCCCGCGCCCTCGGCTTCTCGCCGCGGCGGATGGCCCGGGGCTACCTGCGCCTCTACGGCGAGCTCCTCGGTCGCGGGCCCAGCGAAGAGCGCCCGCCGTCGAGGGGGGAGCACGCGCCGGCGCGCGGGGCGGCCGAGAGGCTCGAGCTGCGCGAAACCTCGGGCATGGCGGCCGCGCCCCCCGTGAAGAAGGCGAGCGCGCCATGCGCATAGCCCTGTTCTGCCACTCCCTGCTCTCCGACTGGAACCACGGGAACGCGCACTTCCTCCGCGGCGTGGTCACCGAGCTCGCCGAGCGCGGGCACGAGGTCCGCGCCTTCGAGCCGAGGGACGCCTGGAGCCTCCAGAACCTCGTCGCCGATCACGGCGAGGCGCCCCTGCGCGAGGTGAGGGAGGTCTACCCGCGCGTCGATCCGATCCGGTACGACCTTGCCTCGCTCGACCTGGACGAGGCGCTCGAGGGCACCTCGCTCGTCATCGTCCACGAGTGGAGCGAGCCCGAGCTGGTCGCCCGCGTCGGCGCGCATCGGGCACGCGCGTCGTACCGGCTGCTCTTCCACGACACACACCACCGGTCGGTCACGGATCCCGGGGCCATGGCCCGCTACGACCTCACCCGCTACGACGGCGTCCTCGCCTTCGGCCGGGTGATCCGCGACCTCTACCTCGCGCGCCGCTGGGCCCGCCGGGCCTTCGTCTGGCACGAGGCAGCGGACGTCCGCGTGTTCCGCCCGCGCCGCGGGGCCCGGCCGGAGCGCGATCTCGTGTGGATCGGCAACTGGGGCGACGAGGAGCGCACCCGCGAGCTCGACGCGTTCCTGATCGGCCCGGCGCGCGATCTCGGCCTCTCCGCCCGCGTGCACGGGGTGCGTTACCCCGACCACGCCCGCGCCGCGCTCGACGCGGCCGGGATCGAGCACCGGGGCTGGCTCCCCAACTACCGCGCTCCCGAGGCGTTCGCGCGGGCCAGGGTGACAGTCCACGTCCCGAGGAGGCCCTACGTCGCCTCGCTCCCGGGGATCCCGACCATCCGGCCGTTCGAGGCCATGGCCTGCGCCATCCCGCTCGTCTGCTCGCCGTGGAGCGACGCGGAGGGGCTGTTCTCGCCCGGCCGCGACTACCTCGTCGCCCGGGACGGCGACGAGATGAAGCGGCGCCTCGCGGCCCTCCTCGCCGAGCCCGCCATGGCCACCGAGCTGGCGGAGCGGGGGCGCGCGACGATCCTCGCGCGCCACACGTGCGCCCACCGGGTCGACGAGCTCCTCGCCATCGCCGCCGAGCTCGGCGTCGAGGTCGACCGCCCCGCGCCCGCCGCCACACCCCAGCGAGCCACGTCATGACGAACCGACGCCCGACCCCGAGCCGATCGCTCGACATCGCCTTCTTCGGATCGAGCCTCGTCTCCGCCTACTGGAACGGAGCCGCCACCTACTACCGCGGCATCCTCCGCGCGCTCGCGGCGCGAGGGCACCGCATCACCTTCCACGAGCCGGACGCCTACGATCGCCAGAAGCACCGCGACATCGAGGACCCGCCGTGGGCCCGCGTCGTCGTCTACTCCGGCGCCGACCCCGCGGAGCCCAGGCGGCTCGTCGAGCAGGCCCGGAGCGCCGACGTGGTCGTCAAGGCCAGCGGCGTCGGCGTCTTCGACGAGCTGCTCGAGGCCGAGGTCGCCGCGCTCGATCGGCCGGGGCTCACCACGATCTTCTGGGACGTCGACGCCCCGGCCACGCTGGAGCGGGTCCGCGCCGCGCCGTCGGATCCCTTCCGCGCGCAGATCCCGCGCTACAACCTGGTCTTCACCTACGGCGGCGGCGACCCGGTGGTGCGCGGCTACGAGGCGCTCGGCGCGCGGCGCTGCGCGCCGATCTACAACGCGCTCGACCCCGAGACCCACTTCGAGGTCGCGCCAGACCCTCGATTTCATTGTGATTTTGCGCTGCTCGCCAACCGCCTGCCGGACCGGGAGCGGCGCGTGGAGGAGTTCTTCCTGCGGCCCGCGGCCGCGCTCCCCGGGCTCCGGTTCCTCCTTGGCGGCAGCGGCTGGCAGGACAAGGGGATGCCCCCGAACGTCCGGTACGTCGGGCACGTCTACACGGCGGATCACAACGCCTTCAACGCCAGCGCCCGCGCGGTGCTGAACGTGGCCCGCGACAGCATGGCGTCGGTCGGCTTCTCCCCGGCGACCCGGGTCTTCGAGGCCGCGGGCGCGGCCGCGTGCCTCGTCACGGACGCGTGGGAGGGGATCGAGCTCTTCCTCGAGCCCGGGCGCGAGGTGCTGGTCGCGAGGAGCGGCGACGACGTCGCGGAGATCCTCCGGGCGCTCACGCCCGAGCGGGCCCGCGCCATCGGCAGGGCGGCGAAGCAGCGCGTGCTCGCGGGGCACACCTACGCCGAGCGCGCGAGGCAGGTCGAGGCCCTGCTGGCCCGCCCCGACGGCGCAACCCTCACCGCGATCGCGCCGCCGTGAAGCCCATCTCCTTCGTCTTCCTGGGCCTGTCGATCACCTCGTCGTGGGGCAACGGCCACGCGACGACGTACCGCGGGCTGCTCAGGCGGCTGGCCCAGCGGGGGCACAGCGTGCTGTTCCTGGAGCGGGACCTCTCGTTTTACGCCGAGAACCGCGATCTCCCGAGCCCGCCCTACGGCCGGACCGAGCTCTACCGGGATCTCGACGATCTCCGCGCGCGCTTCGGGGGCGCGGTGCGCGACGCGGACCTGGTGGTCGTCGGGTCCTACGTGCCCGACGGCGCCGAGGTCGGCGCCTGGGTGACGGAGACGGCGCGCGGGAAGACCGCGTTCTACGACATCGACACGCCGGTGACGCTCAAGCAGATCGAGCGGGGCGGCGCCGGGTACCTGTCTCCGGCGCTGATCCCGCGGTACGACCTGTACCTCTCGTTCACCGGCGGCCCGACGCTCGAGCGGCTCGAGCGCCGCCACGGGGCGAAGCGCGCGCGACCGCTCTACTGCGCGGTGGATCCGGACGAGTATTTCCCGGAGCGCGCGCCGCTCCGGTGGGATCTCGGCTACCTCGGCACGTACAGCGCCGATCGCCAGCCCACGCTGGACCGGCTCCTGGTCGCGCCGGCGCGCCGCTGGGGGCGAGGCCGCTTCGTGGTCGCCGGCCCGCAGTACCCGGCGGACATCGGCTGGCCCACCAACGTCGAGCGCACGGATCACGTCCCGCCGGGCGCGCACCGCGGCTTTTACGGCGCGCAGCGCTTCACGCTCAACGTCACCCGCCGGGACATGATCGAGGCGGGGTACTCGCCGAGCGTGCGCCTCTTCGAGGCGGCGGCGTGCGGCGTGCCGGTGATCAGCGACGACTGGCCGGGCCTCGACGAGCTCTTCGAGCCGGGCAAGGAGATCCTGGTCGCCCGCTCCCCGGAGGAGGTCCTCCACCTGATCCGCGAGCTCCCCGAGCGGGAGCGGATCGCGATCGGCCAGCGGGCGCGCGAGCGCGTGCTCGCCCGACACACCGCGGCGCACCGCGCCGAGGCGCTGGAGAGATACACCCGGGAGCTGCTCGACGAGCAGGGCGCGCCGGAGCGCCGGAGCGCCCGAGAGACCGGGGACGATGACGTCGACGTGGGGAGTCGACCTGGAGAGGAGGTCAGAGAGACATGAGCGCAGCGCTCCGCATCCTGGTGACCGGGGGCGCCGGATTCGTCGGCTCCCACCTGTGCGATCGGCTGATCCGGGAGGGCCACGAGGTCGTCGCGCTCGACGATCTCTCGACGGGCTCCCGGGACAACGTCGCCCATCTCCTCTCTCACCGGCGCTTCCGGCTGGTGGAGCACGACGTCATGCAGCCGTACGAGCGGGAGGTCGACCGCATCTACAACCTCGCCTCGCCGGCGAGCCCGCCGCATTACCAGCGCGATCCGGTCCGGACCACGATGGTCAACGTGCTCGGCGCGCTCCACGCGCTGGAGCTCGCCGAGGGCTGCGGGGCGCGGGTCTTCCAGGCGTCGACCAGCGAGGTCTACGGCGATCCCGAGGTCCACCCGCAGCCGGAGGGCTACCGAGGCGCGGTGAACCCGATCGGGATCCGCTCCTGTTATGACGAGGGGAAGCGCTGCGCCGAGTCGCTGATGATGGACTTCCACCGCCGTCGCGGGGTCGAAGTACGCCTGGCGCGGATCTTCAACACGTACGGTCCGCGGATGGCGCTCGATGACGGTCGGGTGGTGTCGAACTTCATCGTGCAGGCGCTCCGGGGTGAGGATCTCACAGTGTACGGCGATGGCTCCCAGACACGGAGCTTCTGCTACGTGGAGGACCTCATCGACGGGATCGTCCGGCTGATGGAGCACCCGGCCGAGACGGGCCCGGTGAACCTGGGCAATCCCGAGGAGTTCACGGTGCTGGAGCTCGCCGAGGAGGTGCTCCACCTGACCGGGAGCCGGGGTCGGGTGGTGTTCCGTCCGCTGCCCGAGGACGATCCGAGGCAGCGGCAGCCGGTCATCGATCGCGCGAGGCGGGTGCTCGGGTTCGAGCCGAAGGTGCCGTTGCGCACGGGTCTGCGCCGCACGATCGAGGGTTTCCGGAGCGCGCTCGGGCTGGGCCACCGCGCACCTGGGCTCCCGGTGTCGGACGATGACGCACCGTTGCCCCGGGCCGCGAACGGCTGAGCCGAGCCGACCGTGGAGTCGCTGCGGCGCTCGTGATACCGTCAGCTCTCTGACGCCCGATTGTCGCACAGGGCCGTGCGGCGAACGGCAGGGGCACTGCGCCCTTAACTTAGAGCGAAGGAGAGCGGCATGGATCTCAGGGCATGGTGCGCGGCGCTCTGCGCGGCGACGGTGGGTCTCGTGGGCTGCGGCGGGGACTCGGGCACGAGCGATACCAGCGGTTCGCCGGGCGGCTCGGGCTCGGGCGCGGGCAGCGGGCAGGGGAGTGGCTCGAGCGGCCAAGGGGGTTCCTTCGGCGAGGGGGTCGGCTCCGGCAGCGGGTCCGGCAGCGGGACCAGCGGGGGAGGAGGCAGCGGCGCGGCCTCCTCGGGGTGCGAGCACGTCGATGTCGTGTTCGCGCTCGACAACTCCTCGAGCATGGATGAGGAGAAGGCAACGATGCGCGACGTCGTGTTCCCGGCGTTCGCGCAGGCGTTGCTCAATATCGATAGCATCCTCGACTTCCGCGCGGCCGTGATGGACGCCTGCCCCCTTCCCGCCACCTTCCACACGCGCGGCGCCGCGGGCGAGTGCTCGTTCCAGAGCGGCAAGGCGTGGATGGAGAGCACGAGCACCGCGCTCACGAGCGAGTTCCAGTGCGCTGCAGATCTCTATGGGGACGACGTCGAGTGCACCGGCGACAGCGACGACGAGCAGCCCGCGTCCGCCGTCGCCGCCGCGCTGGAGCCGCCGTTCTCGACCGCCGAGAACGCGGGGTTCCTCCGCGACGACGCCCTGCTCGTGGTGGTGGCGATCACCGACGAGGACGAGCAGCCCGTCCCGCGCCAGACGCCGCAGCAGATCCACGATCGGCTGGTCGCCGCGAAGGGCGACGCGAAGAACGTGGTGTTCCTCGGCATCGCCGGGAGGCGGGAGTGCGAGGGCGAATATGGGAGCGCGCAAGAGGCCGAGGACATGCAGGAGCTCGTGGACCTGTTCGCCGCCGACGGCCGTGGGTTCTTCTGGGATCTGTGCGAAGGGCACCTCGAGGACGGCCTCACGAACGCCTTCGCGGCGATCGAAGAGGCGTGTGTGGAGTTCGTGCCCATCAACTGACCGCACCGGCGAACAGAACTGACGAAGGGCGCCTCGGACGGCGCCGAAGGCGCCGCCGGCAGGCTGCCGCGGCCAGCTCTCCTGGTCTTCCTCCAGTGCTCCGCCCTCCTCGGCGCCGAGCTGGTCGACTTCCTCCCACAACGCATCGAGCTCCAGCTGGAGTCCTTCGCGACGCCCTCGCGAAGAGATCCTTGACGGCAGACGATGCTGCAGTTATAAAAAGTAACACCGTTACGTAAGACGATGGAGGCGGCGGCTGCGCCGCCCGGAGGCCAGGCGACACGGACATGGCGAGCTCGCGCCCGAGGACCACGAAGATCAGCGGCACGACCCAGGCGGAGCGCCTGCAGGCGTCGAGCCAGCAGCGCCGCGAGCAGCAGAAGGAGAACCTGCGGGGCGCCATCCTGGCGGCGGCGGGCGAGCTGTTTCTGGAGCAGGGCTACGAGGCGTTCTCGATGCGCCAGGTGGCCGAGCGCATCGGCTACTCGGCGACGACGATCTACCGCTATTACGAGGACAAGGACGATCTCCTGTTCGCCATCGTTCACGACGGCTTCACCGAGTTCCAGCGGGCGCTCGTCGCGGCCGCCGAGAGCACGGCGGACCCGATCGAGCGGCTCGTGGCGCTCGGCGCCGCGTACGTTCGCTTCGGCATGGACAACCCGGTGCACTACCGGCTGATGTTCATGCAGCGCTTCGATTTCGTCTTCGACCAGCGGAAAGCGCGGCAACAGCCGATGATCGATTCGTTCAACGTGCTGCAAGACGCGGTCGCGTCCGCGATGGACGCCGGCCTGATGCAGCGCGGCGACGTGGAGCGCCACAGCCAGGTGGTCTGGGCCCTGGTCCACGGGATCACCGCCCTCGGCCTGGCCGATCGCGGCCGCTTCACGGCCGACGACGTCGACCGGACCCTGGAGATCGCCATGAAGATGATGGTCCGAGGCCTGCGCCCCTGATCGCTCTCTTTTTTTCCCGCAAAGTTAACACTGTTACGAATAGTTTCGTCGTTACAACCAGCAGCCGGTGGAGGGTATGATGGATAGGGTCTTTGGACTGAGCGGCTTCCTCGTGATGCCGTTCTGGTTCCTGATGGTTTTTCTGCCCCGCTCTCGATGGACGCGGCGGATCATGGAGTCGCCGCTCGTGGTCGTAGCGCCCGCGCTGCTCTACACGGCGCTCGTCCTCCCGGTCATCCGCGAGGTGTTCCCGATCGTCAACCAGCCGAGCCTCGCGGCGGTCGCCCCGCTGCTCGGCTCGCCCGCGGGCGCCACGATCGGCTGGGTTCACTTCCTCGCCTTCGATCTCTTCGTGGGCCGGTGGGTGTACCTCGACAGCCGCGATCGCGACATCTCGCCGTGGCTCATGGCTCCGGTGCTCTATCTGACGCTGATGCTCGGGCCGATGGGGTTCTCGCTCTACCTCGCCGTCCGCGCGATCGCCGATCGATCGCCGCGCGCCGTCGTCACGACCGCGGCGCCGCGCCGCGCCGGGGAGGCCTGACATGAGCGCCCGCTCGCTGAGCCCCTCGCTCTCGCTGCCTCGCTCGATCGAGGAGCTCCTCCGGCGAAGCCCCGTCCTGTTCATGGCGGCGGCCGCCCACGTCGCGCTGCTCGTCCTGCTGCTCGCCGTCGCCCCGCTCGACGCGCGCCTCGTGATGGGGGTGAACCCGTGGATCAAGCCCGCGAAATTCGCCGCCTCGATCGCCATCTACCTCCTGACGATCAACTGGCTCGTCGGCGATGTCGCGCTGCCGCAGCGAGGCCGGAGGGCCGTCGTCTGGGGCACGGTGGCGATGGTGAGCTTCGAGATGATCGCGATCACCGCGCAGGCGGCGCGGGGCGTGGCGTCGCACTTCAATCAATCGACGCTGTTCGACGGGGCGGTGTTCGCGCTCATGGGCATCGCCATCCTGGTGAACACGGCGCTCGCGGCGTACCTCGCGTACAGGTTCTGGGCGACGCGACCCCCGCTGCCGGCCCCGTATCTCTGGGGCATCCGGCTGGGTCTCCTGCTGTTCCTGCTGGCCTGCGCGGAAGGCGGCTTCATGTCGGCGCACAACGCGCACAGCGTCGGCGTCGCCGACGGCGGGCCTGGCCTCCCCGCCGTCAACTGGAGCACGCGAGGAGGCGACCTGCGCATAGCCCACTTCTTCGGGATGCACGCGCTGCAAGCCGTCCCGCTGGTCGGGTACTGGCTGTCGGCGCGGGCGCCGGGGTCGGGGCCGCGCACGCGGCGGGCAGTGGGATGGGTGATCGCGTTCGGCATCGGCTACGGCGCCGTCGCGCTGGCGCTCTTCCTGACGGCCCTCGCAGGGCGACCGCTGATTCGGATGTAGCGCGCCGAGCGGACGGCGGTCCTGCGCTGCTGGAAGCAAAGAGGCGAGCCGGCGCGGACCGCTGCCGCGTGACGATGGGCGCGAGCGGAATGTCATCAACCGGACGACGGCGCCTGCAATGAATCCGTCACTTCATCGTCACCGACGGACAACAACAAGCAGGCGCCACGCCACACAACTGACACAAATTCCGTCTAGGCTCTCCAGCGCGTCTGCGCCTGCCGCTGTTTCCCACCCGCGAGGCTCGCCATGCCTGACAATTTCGTCGTCCAATCAAGCGCCCTGCCCTCTTCCACCAAGCTCGTAGCTTTTCACGGCACCGAGGGCATCTCGAAGCCCTATCGCTTCGAGCTCTACCTGGTGATGACGAACGACGTCGGCCAGAGCTTTGATATGGCGGCGGCCGTGGGGCAGCCGGTGAGCATCTCCCTGGAGCGGAGCGACGGCGGCGAGCCCTTCCTTCGGAGCGGCGTCCTCGGCAGCATCGAGCTCATCAACGAGTTCGCCGGCCGGTCCGTCTTCCGGGCCACCATGGTCCCGCGCCTCGCCTTGCTCGCCATGTCGTTTCACAGCCGTGTCTTCACCGCGCAGGCCATCCCGGCGATCCTTCAAGCCGTCCTTCAGAAGGGCGGCGTCACGGACTGCTCCCTCCAGCTCCAGGGCTCCTACACCGCCGAAGAGCATGTCTGTCAGTACCGCGAGACCGACTATGCCTTCGTCGCCCGGTGGATGGAGCGCGAAGGCATCTATTATCACTTCGAGCATGGGGAGGGCGGCGAGACGCTGGTGCTGGTCGATGACAAGTCGGCCCATCAGCCCCATGGCGGCAAGCCCATTCGTTACTACCCGCAGCCAGGCGGCGCCAACACCGCGAAGGACACGTTCCACGCCTTCACCTGCCGGCATGACGCCATGCCCGGCACGGTCCGCCTCAAGGACTACAACTACGCCACGCCGGCCGTACCGGTCACCGGGCAGGCGTCGGTCAGCCCCAAGGGCTTCGGCGAGGTCAGCCTGTACGGCGCGCGGTTCTTCTCGTCGGGCGACGGGGCGCGGCTGGCGCGGATCAAGGCCGAGAGCCTCTCCGCGACCGGCGTCGTCTACCAGGCGATGGGCAAGGCAGCGACGGTGGTCCCTGGGTTCACCTTCGAGATCGAGGACCACCCGCGGGCCGCGTTCAACACGAAGTACCTGACCATCGAGGTCGAGCACTGGTCCAACCAGGCCCCGGACATGCCCGAGCTCCGCGACTTCGCGACGTGGACCGAGAACTACCGCATGGAGGCCAAGGCCATCCCCGTGACGACGCAGTTCCGCGCGCCGCAGGTCACCGAGTGGCCGCGCATCTACGGCACCGAGATCGCGATCGTCGAGGGCGCGGCGGTCAGCGAGTACGCGCAGATCGACACCCATGGTCGCTACCGGATCAAGTTCCACTTCGACGAGAGCGACCTGAGCGGGGGGAAGGCGTCGACCTGGGTCCGGATGCTGCAGCCCCACGGCGGCGGCATCGAGGGCTTCCACTTCCCGCTGCGCGCTGGCGTCGAGGTCATGTGCGCCTTCGAGGGGGGCGATCCCGACCGGCCGGCCATCGTCGGCGTCGCGCCCAACGCGCTGACGCCGAGCCCGGTCACGTCGGGGAACAACACGCGGAACGTGATCCAGACGGGCGGGCGGAACCGGCTCGAGCTCGAAGACCAGGCCGGGCAAGAGCGGGTCACGCTGTCGACGCCCTATGACAACACCTACCTCCGGATGGGGGCGCCCAACGGCGGATCTTCGTATGAAGTCAAGTCGCAGGGCCACGCCTATGTATGGATCGGAGGCAGCTCCGAGAACATCGTAGGTGGCAACCGAACGGCGATCACCGTGGGCATCTCCGAGAGCGTGATCGGGGGCTTCAGCCTGAGCGCCGTCGGGGGGTACGCCGGGAGCTTCATCGCTGGATACTCACAGAACGTGATCTTGGGCTATCGCCATACGACCATCCTCGGCAATGAGAAGACGATCCTCCGCGGCAACCGAAAGACCACCATCACGAAGGATCGTACCACGAGGATCGGGGGCGACGACACGTTCATGCTCGTGGGCGATCGCGTCGCCACCATCAGGGGCAACAGCAGCTTGCGCGTCTTTGGGAGGCGTAACACCAACATCCAGGGCCGCGACAAGAGCACTTTCTTCAACGGGCGAGAGACGACGATCCACGTGTCGAACCAGACGACGGTCAACGGCACCAGCGAGGTCGACATCAACGGCACGCGACGTGCGGACGTCCGCGGCCACGCCACCAGCAACTTCTACGCAGGGCGAACGACCACCGTTCACGCGGGGGGAAGCAGGAAGACGATCAGGGGTGGTAACACCGCCGAGGTCTTCGGCCCGGTCAAATTCACGCTTCACGGGCCGAAGCAAAGCACTGTCAATGGCCCTGCCGAGAGCACCATCACCGGGCTCTACAAGACCACGATCGGGTCGCGAATCGAGATCATCAGGGGAACCAAGACCGAGAGGATCAACGGGCTGGCATACAAATATGCCCCCAAAGAGATAAAGAAAGTGACGTTCGCCGAGGTCAACGCGAAGGGGCTCAAGCATAGCGTCGAGCTGTATCGCATTCAATACCAGCTCGGCTTCCACAAGGGGCAGCTGCACCTCATCCAGTAATTCACCTGCTGCTTGTGGAACAGCCTCGCGCTGAGCGCTGAGTCGAACGCCCCATCGAGCCCGCCACCCTGGAGTCCGTCGGATGAAAATCGTCAAGCCCATGCGCCTCGGGGTGGTGCCGAGGGTCTTCATGCACCAGCGCACCCCGCACCTCGTGGTCACCACCTTCGTCGGCTTCTCCTACGACCGGCCGGCCCGGCTGCTCTATGAGCCCACGGTCTGGAAGATGGCCATGGAGGAGCTCGGCGAGGACGGCCTCCTCGACGAGTTCAACCCCAAGACCCGGGGCGAGCTCCTCGTCACGGGCCGCTGCTATCCGCCGGGGCGCGTCGCCCGCCCCGCGAGCTCGGTCCGCGTCCAGCTCGGACCCATCAACAAGAGCCTCTACGTCATCGGCGACCGGACGTGGGGGATGCTCGGCATGTCGGACCCGGCGCCCTTCACCGAGATGCCCGTCACCTGGCGAAACGCCTTTGGCGGGAAGGATTTCGCCAGGAACCCGCTGGGCAAAGGCCACGGCGACAAGAGCGCGGCGCTCCCCAACATCGAGTCGCCCAAGCACCTCATCCACGCGCGCAGCGACTGCCCGATGCCCGCCGGCCTCGACGGCTACGACCTGACGTGGCCCCAGCGGTTCTCCAAGATCGGCACCTACGACGCGGCGTGGCGCGACGAGTGCTTCCCTGGTCTTGCGCGGGATCTGGACCCGACGCTGTTCAACATGGCCCCGGAAGACCAGCAGATCGACGGTTTTTTCCGGGGCGACGAGGCCTTCGTGGTCGAGAACATGCACCCCGACAAGCCCCGGATCGAAGGTGCCCTCCCCGGGGTTGCAAGTCGATGCTTCGTCGTCCTCAAGGCGAGCGACGGTGTGGAGATCCACGAACCCGCGATGAAGCTCGACACGGTGCGTCTGTTCCCGCACCGCGAGCGAGGGGTCGTCCTCTTCCGCGGCGGCATCGAGATCTCCGAGGACGACGCGGACGACGTGGTGGCCGTGCTGGTCGCCTGCGAAGCGATGGGTGCTCCCAGGCCCGTCGCGTATTACCACGATTACCTGATCCCCCGGCTTGGCCTTGCGAGCAACGATCTCCCGGATGACCAGGACGACGTGCTCATGCCCGAGCCCGAAGATCCGGAGGCGCCGCCGCTGCCCGATGACACGCTCTCCGGGCTCGCGTCGAAGCTCAGGCGAGAGGGGTTTCTGGGAGGCACTCCGGCTCGATCCGTCAAGCGCGCGGCTGGAGCCGCGGCCGGCGCGGGGGTCGTCACCACCGGTGTCCACGAGGCGGGAGCAGCGGAGGACCCCGACGTCGAAGCGGCCGAGGCCGAGCTCGAGGGGGACCAGGACGTCGAGGCGACCGAGGCCGAGCTCGCCGAGGTGGGGACCGACTCCGAGTACCTCGTCGCCGCGGCCGACGAGGACGAGGACGAGGCGGAGCCAGCCACGGACTTCCCAGAGGGCACGGAGACGGAGGAAGAGGAGAGCCCCGCGTGGTCCCAGGCGGACACGGGGGTGGACCACGAGGCGGACCCGGAGGCACTCGCGTTTGCAGCCTCGGCGACGACGCCCGCCCTGGAAGACGACCCCGAGGAGGCCGAAGCGCTTCGCGCGCAGGAAGCGCTCACGGAATGGGGCAAGAAGCAGCTGCGAGACCATGGCATCGATCCAGCGGCGCACCTCGCCCAGGAAGAGCCCTCCGACGACCTCGCGTCCCTCGATGACCCGGAAGAACCCGAAGAGGCCGTGGTCCGCTTGGTCGAGGGCAAGCTCGGCAGCGGGCTGACGGCGCACGGGGTCGACGTCGGTGCCTTGTTGGCGAGGGCGCGTCAGAACGCCGCCGAGCGTCCGAGCGAGATCAGGATGTCGGAGGTCCGCGAGCGCATGCGGCAGTCGCTGACGAGCGAGGGCTTCACGCCAGAGAAGACCGAAGCGCTGGTGTCGTCGCTGGATTGGCGAGCCTTCGAGGACGAGACCCAGGCCGCCGCTGGCGAGGACCTCGACGACACATTCCACCTCCCCGACGAGGCGCCCGAAGCTGCCCACGCCCTGCCCGAGGACGAGGCGTGGGGCGGTGAAGCTGCGGACGGCGAGGGCTTCGCGTCTGCGGAGGATCTGGACGACAGGGCTTCGTCCTTCGCCGAGCTGGGCGAAGACGGGCCGCGGCTCGCGCACCTCCTGGCGGCCTCCGCGCCCCTCGACAGCGAAGAATCGCTGCGACTTCGCCGCGAAGTGGAGGCCGGGCACAAGGAGGGGCGGAGCTTCGCGGGGTGCGACCTCACGGGCGCCGACCTCTCTCACCTCGACCTCGAGGGGATCGACCTCGAGGGCGCCATGCTCGAGTCGGCCTTTCTCACCGGGAGCATCCTGCGAAAGGCGAAGCTCACGGGAGCCATCCTGGCCCGAGCCAACCTGGAGGCCGCGGATCTCTCGGAGGCCAGGCTCAACGGAGCCAATTTTGGTTCGGCGTGCCTGCGGGACGTGAAGGCCACGGGAGGCGTCGATTTCGGCGAGGCCGTGCTCGTCAAGGCGGACCTCTGGGGAGCGGATCTGTCCGGCGCCAATCTCTCGCGCGCCGACCTCTCCGAGGCCAATTTCTGCGACACCAACCTGGAGAACGTCGTCGCGGAAGAGGCGATGTTCCAGCAGGTGGACCTCACGGGAGCGCGCCTCGTGGGCGCGCGGCTCTCGGGGTGCACCTTCAACGAGGTGAATGTGACCGAGGTCGATTTCACCGGCGTCGACCTGAGCTCCGCCACCTTCATCGCCGCCCAGGGCGACGGCGCCGTCTTCCGGAGCGTGATGGCAAAGGACCTCACGAGCGTGATGGGCTCGTCCTTCGCCGGCGCAGACTTCTCCGGCGCGACGCTCGCCGGCGCGAACCTGATGGGGACGAGCCTCGCCGGCAGCGACCTCTCCGACGCCGACCTGCGCGGCGCGCTGCTCAACGAGGCCGACCTGACGGAGGCGAGCCTCGATCGCGCGAACCTCGCCGAAGCCATGCTGACCCGCGCCAACCTCACCAGGGCGTCGCTCTACGCCGCCGACCTGAGGCAGAGCATCATGAACCACGCGTGCGTCCAGGGGGCCAACTTCGAGAAAGCCAACCTGTTCAGCGCATGCGCCGATCGAATGGTTGGAGATGACGACACGAGCTTTGCCGGCGCCAACCTCAAGCGACTCAGGGTAATACCGGCCTAGAGCGACAAACGGACTGAAACCACGAGAAAAAAAAGCAGGAATTTCACAGGGAGGCGGGGAGGCGGGGAGCGAGAAACGGCAAGAGAAAGAAATTCTTTTTTCTTCCTCCCCGCCTCCCCGCCTCCCTGTGAAAATTCTCCGGGTTTCAACGTGATCGGTGTTCTAGAGGGAGCATGGACAGGGAAGCGCTGTGCAAGCTGATCGAACAAGAAGAGGTCGTTTCGGAGCTGGACCTGTCGGGCTTCGACCTGTCGGGGCTCGACCTCTCCGGCGGGATCTTCGAAGATGTCCGCTTCACCAACGCCAACCTCACCGGCGTCAAGGTGCGCGAGGCGATCTTTCACCGCTGTGACCTCGCGGGAGCCAACCTGAAGGGGCTGGATTTTCACCTTGGCACGGCCATGGACTGTACGCTTGCGGGGGCCGTGCTCACCGACGCCTCGCTGGTTGGAGCGAGCGTCTCGGCCGTGGACCTCGAATCGGCCGATCTGACCGGAGCCGACCTCTCGTCGGCTACCATCGATTATGCCCAGCTCAAGAACGCCCGACTGGTCCGTGCCAACCTGACCGACGGCACCCTGTTCGGCGTCACGCTCGAGGGCACGGACTTCTCTCAGGCCAACCTGACCAGGGCGGTCCTGTTCCGTCAGGACCTGTCCCAGGCCATTCTCACGGGGATCACCCTCGTGGAAGCGATCCTGGTCGAGGTGCGGATGGGGCCCAAGGACTTCCGGCGGATGGACCTCAGCAGAACGCAATTTACCAGCGCCGACCTGCGCGGCTGCGACTTTTCAGGGGCCACGCTGACGCAATGCGGCTTCAAGGGCGCCAACTTGACCGGGGCTCGGCTGGACGGCGCCGTCGCCCAGCTGGCCGACTTCGTCGAAGCGACCCTGATGAACGCGAGCCTCACCCAGGCCGACCTGAGCCAGGCGCTCTTCGTCGACGCGCGCGCGGGCGCCACGAACCTCTCGGGAGCGCGGCTCGAGATGAGCGTCTGGCACCGGGCGAGCTGCCCGGGTGCCCGCTTCTGCCGGGCAGACCTGAGCCATGCAGACTTCTCCCACGCCGACGTGTCGTTCGCCGACTTTTCCGACGCGACGCTGTCGCGCGCGCGGCTGCACCGTGTGACGGACAAGGGCACGATCTGGCCGCCGGGCAAGGCGCTGGCGCACGGAGACGACCAGGAGCTCAAGGAAGCAGAAGACTGGCAGGCCAACGTCCTTGGGAGGCCTGCCGGCAGTCAACGCACCCCTCACTCATGAGGAAACCATGCAGAGCGCAGCAAGAGCGAGACAAACCCAGCGGGAAGCCCACGGCGAACACGGCGCCGTGCTCCGCATCGATGGCTCCGCGTACATCGTCGAGACCGAGAACGGCGAGATCCGCGCGAAGCGCGCGACGAGCTGTCTGCTGGAGCCCGCCGCCGGAGACCTGGTGCTCCTCACCGCCGTGAACGGCGCGCATTACATCCTCGCCGTTCTCGAGCGGGAGGAAGGCGCGCCCTCACACCTCGTCTCCGAAGGAGATCTCCAGATTCGTCTGCGGCGCGGCTCGCTGGGCCTCGCGGCGCCCGACGGTGTACACGTGGCCGCCGGCAAGGACCTCTCGATGGCCGCATCGACCTTCCGTGTCCAGGCCAAGGAGGGGCACGTCGCGCTGGAGCTGTTCACGTTCCTCAGCAAGATGGCCCGCGGGGAGGTCGACCGGGCCAAGCTGATCGGCCGCAGCCTCGACTCGGCGCTCGAACGGCTGTCGCAGAGGGTGAAGCGCTCCTACCGCATCGTGGAAGAGGCTGACCATGTGCGCGCCGAGCGCATCGACTACGCGGCCAAGGGCAACCTCGTCATCCACAGCGAGAACGCCAAGATCACCGCGTGCCACGTCGTGAAGATCGATGCCGATCAGATCCAGGTAGGGTGACCGAACATGTTTGCAATCACATCGCGCGGTGGAATGGACTTTGGCATCCCGGACGTCTGCCGTCTTCCGACGACCATCCCCGTCCCGTTTCCAAACTTTGCGGCGAAGCCCATGGGGACGTCCCCCGCGTACAAAGTGCGCATCGGGCCCGCTCCCGTCCATACCCTGGCGACGACCATTCCGCTCACCTCCGGCGACAACCCCGGGCTCCTTGGCGGCGTGATCTCCGGCCGCAACATGGGCCCCGCGAGGCGTCTCCGGTTCTCTCGCAACACGTTGTGGCAGGGGAAACCGGCGGTGGTTCTCAGTGCCAACGGCCTCGGGAACCAGATCAATACGAACTCGACGACCATCGTCCCGAGCCAGACCAAGGTTCTGATTCTCAAGTGACGTCCGCTCGGTCATCCGCGAGAGCCGCCCGCGAGAGCCGCCCGCGAGAGCGCCCCGAGATCCCGCCCTGTTCTGACCGCTGAGGGACACCCACGTGGCCATCGATGAAACTACCCGCATCCGCCTGGGGATCATTCAAAAGAAATACGGCGATCGCCTGGCCCGGAGCACGAACGGCTCCAACCCGCCGGACCGGCGCCAGGTGTTCATTGATGAATTCCGGCGGATCCTGGCCGACATCTTCGTTCCCACATTCGAGGCCATCGGCGGTGAGCTCGCCTCGTCAGGCCACGCTTACCGGATCGAGCAGGACGTGGGCGAGAAGACCCCCAGCATCGAGTTTCACCTCCTGCTCCGGGGCGTGCCGGCGAACGCGAACAACCTGATCCGCCTCTTCTACAGCGCCGAGGCCGCGGGCGACGGAGAGGTGATCGCCGAGGTCAACGTCTACCAGACCCTGACCGAGCTCACGCGGTTCCGGGTGCTGTCTCGGGTCACCCGAGAGGTGGCGGAGCAGATGTGCGTGGACGCCATCGAGCACGTCTTCGCCTGCAACGCTCGCTGAGGGGCTCGTGTGATGCGCGCGGCGCGGCCGCAGGCTGAGAGCGTCGCCCTCCATCCTCCAGCACGGCGACCCGGCGCTTCACCCTTCGCGCAGGATCCGGCGGTACGTCTCGAGGTACGCCGCCGCCGTCGCCGCCGCCGAGAAGCTCTCCTCGGCCGCGCGACGGCACGCCGCCGGGTCGAGCCGGTCGACCCTCGCCATCGCGTCGGCCATCTCCGCAGCGCCGTCCACCAGGAACCCCGTCCGGCCGTGCTCGACGATCTCCGGCAGCGCGCCGGCGCCGCGCAGCGCGATCACGGGCGTTCCGGAGGCCAGCGCCTCCAGGGCCACGAGCGAGCTGGTCTCCTGCACGAGGCTGGGGACGAGCAGGCACCGCGCCGCCGCGAGCAGGCGGCGCTTCCGGGCGAGGCCCACCGGGCCAAGGAAGCGCCGCACAGGGCCGGGGCCGCGCAGCATCGGCAGCAGGACCTCCTGGAGATACCGCGTGTGCTCCTCGTACCCGAACGCCTGGCCGGCGATGAGCAGCGGCACGCCGGCGCGGACCGAGGCCTCGACGGCGACGTGATAGCCCTTCTCCGGGCAGATCCGGCCCAGCGCGAGGGCGAAGCCGCGCTTGTACCGCCTCGGCCGGTAGTGCTCCAGCCGGACGCCGTTCGGGATCTCGGGCAGGAGCCGCGCCCCCGGCGGACAGGCGCGCCGCTGCGTCGCGGACACGCAGTGGAGGAACGTCCTCGGCCGCTCGAGACGGAACACCGCGGGCGAATAGAAGCTCGGCGGGAGATGGAGGGTCGCGAGCACCGGCACGCCCGGCTCGGGCAGATAGCGATCGAAATCGACGCCGTGCAGGTGGACGAGGTCGATCGGATACGTGTCCAGGGCCCGGGCGACGGCGCTCCGGTGGTGGCAAAAGGCCCGCTCCCTGGCCGCCTCGTCGAGGATGGCGCCGGGCGGGGGCGCCGGCGTGGCCACCAGCGTCCCCGCGCACGCGGAGCCCTCCGGGGCGACCACGATCGACCGGTGGCCGCCGCGCGAGAGCGCCTCGTCGAGCATCGAGAGGACCTGCTCGGCGCCGCCGACGGCGTCCGGACCCACGGGCGCGAGCGGATAACCGACGAGCAGGACCGTCAGAGGCACAGCTCACGCTCGAGGCCGAGCAGCGTGAGCGTCTTCGCCGCGAGCCGCCGCCAGCGCGCGCCGTCGATCGGGAAGCCGAGGCGCTCGTAGTGGAGCGGGCCATCGTGCGGCGGCCTGCGGAAATCGTACGCGGGCGCAGGCCGGAAGCGCTCGACCTCCGCGCCGAACGGGGCGAGCACCTCCCGCTGGCTGGCGAAGCAGGCCAGCATGGCGCGCTTCCGCGACGCCTCGATGTCCGAGAGCCGGAGCGCGATCTCGGGGACGCCGGGGTGCGCGATGAACTCGCCGGTGAGGAGGCGGCCGCGCGCGGCGTGGTACGACGCCGCCTCGAAGATCAGCGGCGCGGTGACGCCGTTCCAGAGGGCGAGCACCGCCGCCGCGTGGACGGCGAGCGCCGCCGCGTCGTGATCGGGGTGGCCGCCCTCGTAGGGGTGGGTGAACACCACCTCGGGCCGCGTCCGGGCGAACAGCTCGACGAGCCGCCGGGTGAGGCTCGGCGCCTCCTCGATCGCCTCCTGGTCGACCGCACCGAGGCACCTGAGCCGCCCCGCGGGCACGTTGCCGGCCGACATCGCGCGGGTCACCTCCTCGCGCCGGAGCGCGGCGTAGCGCTCGCGCCCGATGCCGGCGAGGCCCGCCGGCACGAAGCGCTCGTCGCGCGGCGCCCCGTCGGTCACGTGGACCACCTCGATCGGGCTGAGCCGGCCGATCCGCGCGCCGAGCCCGATGGTCTCGTCGTCCGGATGGGCGAGCACGACGAGACAGCGCGGCGCCCGGCCCGACGAGAGCCACGAGAACGGCGGCCACGCGAGCTCCTGGGCGGAGGGGCCCTGACGGCGGAGAACGGCGAGGTTCACGACGGCACCTCCGCGCGCCCGCGGCGCAGCTCGGCCCGCGGCTCCGGTCGCCCCCCCGGGGTGCCGCGGTGCTCTTCGGGTCTCCTTTTTCGCTTCGGCGTGCTCGCGATGTGGGACATGAGCCACCTGGAGCGCATGCGGTCAGGTCGTCCTGGCGCAAAACGCAGCGATCTCCACACTACCAAACGGCGACGCGGCGCGCCAGACGGCGCGTAAAGCGCGGATAGACGAGAAGACGCGTACCCGCCCCTCGCCTCTTTGCGCACGTTACGCACGGCGTCGTCTCATGCGTAGCGCCGCGTCATCCGGGCGCAGAAGTCGGCGAACTCCTCGATCCGCTGCGGAGGGCTCGTGTGGTGGGGCCGGAGGCCGGCGTGCTCCGGGGTGAAGCAGTAGGTCAGGGTCACCTCGAACGGCTCGAGCGCCTTCATCTGCCGGTCGAACCAGGCCTCCGCGCCGGGGCGGAAGCTGTCGGCCCAGCTGAGGCCCGTGCGGAGGTGGCGCACCCCGAGCTCCTTCAGCCACGCCACCGCGTCGTCGAGCCGGTGGTCCTCGAAGTGGAACCACTGGCACAGACCGAATTCAGGGGTGTACTCCGGGAAGAGCCGGAGCGCGCGCTTGGGCGTCCCGTCCTCGCGGAGCAGGCCCATGTAGAAATGCCGGTAATACGACGAGCCCTCGGCCTCGCGGTGCCGGGTCGTCGCCGGCCACGCGCGCGGCAGATCATAGAGGCTGTACCAGTGGATCCGCTCGACCTTGCCGCGGAGCAGCTCGGCGCTCCGCCGGAGACCGAACTCCTGCACCTCCTCGGCGCCGAACGTGGAGACGCCGATCTCGGTGATCCAGAGCGGCCTGTCGGTCACCACGCGGATCTCCTCGAGCTTGGCGGGCCACTCCTGGATCTGCCAGTGATTCCAGTCGAGAGGGAAGCCGTGCACCGCGACCACGTCGACGTGCTCGAGCACGCCCTGCCGCCCCATGTTGGCGATGAACCCCGGATCGATCGGCGAGATGCCGCCCAGCACGCGCAGCAGCCAGTGGCGCTCGCTCCGGATCGCGTCCGCGGCGAGCTTCACCATGGTTCCATACGTCGTCCACTCGGGATCGATCTCGAAATCCCAGTGCGACTTGTTGTTGGGCTCGTTCCAGAGCATCACCGCCTCGATCACGCCTGCTCTCCCTTCACGAAAGCTCGCCTCGCCGGGTAGACGGCGCCAGGCGGACGACCGGCGGCCCTCTCGCGCCGGCGGCAGAGGTAGACCTCGGGCTCGGGGTGGTTCACGATCTCGAAGCCGGCGCTCCGCAGCATCGCCTCGGCGCAAGCCCGGTTGGGCACCCACCAGTTGGTCGGGTCGTGCGCATAGCTGTGCTCGACGAAGTGAAGCCTGGGATAACCGGCCTCGTCGAAGATCTCCTCCTCGGAGAAGGGGAAATCTTCCTCCAGCGGCGCCACCTCCGCGCTGCCGCGCTGCATGCTCTGGAAGATCAGCGTGTGTCCGACCACGTGCTCGTGGAGCAGATCGAGCGCCAGGAGCGGGTGGCGGAGGTGGTACAGGACGCCCAGGAAGAGCACGAGATCGAAGCGCTCTCCGAGGCTGCCGACGTCGTACACGGAGAGGTTCCGGAACTCGATGTCTGCCCCGGAGACCTCCGCGGCGAAGCGCGCCTGCGCCAGGTAGTCCTCGTCGCTGTCGATCCCGAGGACGCGCGCCGCCCCGCGCCGCTTCATCTCGAGCGAGTAGAAGCCGGCGTTGCAGCCGATGTCGAGGACCGTCTTGCCCGTGAGATCCGCCGGGACGGCGTCGGCGAAGCCCCTCCATTTGAACGCGGGGTAATCCCCCAGGAAATGGTCGGGCGCCGTCTTCACCCCGCGGAGATCGAGGTTATGGAACCACGGCCCGAGCCCGCGCACGCGCTCCTGGATCTGCTCCCGCGTCCACTTCGCCGCTCCCTCGACGCACCTCTCCATGGCCCCTCCCTTCACGCGGCGGCGCGGCTGAGGAGCTGGATGGCCTCGTGGTAGCCGTGCAGCGTCCCCACGTCGACATAGGCCTCTCCGGCCCGCACGGCGCGCGCGCTGCCGCCGCGGGCGAGGTACTCGTTCACAAGCGTCCCGATGTACGGGTCCTCCCGCCCGCGCTCGCGCCAGAGGTCGTGGAGCTCCTGCATCACCGCCCCCGTGAGCCTGAAGGCGCCCCAGACCCACCGCGAGCGCGCGTTGCGCTGCTTGACCTGGATCTCGAGCACCCGGCCCTCCTCGTCGGTGACGACCGCGTCGAAGAGCTCCGGATGCTCGACCGGAAAGAGCAGGAACGAGAGCCCCCCGCCGCCGAGCGAGCAGAGCCCGTGCTCCGGGAACCACACCGTGTCGGGGAGCCCCACGAGCACGTCCTCCTCCGGCCGGATCCAGGGGAGCGACCGGAAGATGGCGTCGCAGAGCCCGGCGGCGGCCGGCTGCACCACATAACAGATGTGCGCCGGGCCGACGCTCGCGCCGTAGTACTCGACGATATCCGACTTGCCCGGCGAGATCACCATGCAGAGCCGGGTCGCGCCGGCGAGCACCATCCGGTCGATGAGGTACTCGCTGACCGCGCGCGGCCGCTCCACGTCGCCGTCCCTGCGCGTCCCCACCGGGAGCAGCTCCTTCGAGAACGCGAGCGGCTGGATCCTGCTGCCCAGGCCCGCCGCCGGAATCACTCCCCACATCGCGCCGTCCCTCCGTTCGATGAGCTGATCTCGACTCCGTTCAATGAGCCGACCTCGGCTCCGTTCAGTGAGCCGAGACCGACTCGAGAATGGCCACGAGCTCCGCCGCGCGGCGCGCGGCGCTGTGCTCCGCGAGCACCCGCTCCCGCGCCGCGCGGGCGATGGCCGCGATCTCGCCCTCCGGGAGCGAGAGCGCCGCGACCGCCTCGTCCGTGGTCGCCGCCACGAGGATCTCCCTCCCCGGCGTGAAGAACCGGTCGAGCCCCTCCCACCCGTCGCTCAGGATCGGCGTCCCGCAGGCGGCGGCCTCGAAGAGCCTCCCGGAAGGGCAGTAGCCCATCGCCGCCATCGCCCCCCGCGTCACGTTGAGCGTCAGCCGCGAGGAGCAATAGAACGCCGGGTGATCCGGCGGCGCCACGTGACGATGGTAATAGACGTTCTGCGCCCACGGGAAGTCCTCGGGGTAGAGCGAGCCCCCGATGACGAACCGCCGCTCGGGCAGCCTCCTCGCCGCCTCGAGGAAGAGGCGGGAGAGCGCCGCCTGCCGGTCGGCAGCGTACGTGCCGAGGTACGAGAGATCCCCGCGGAAGCCGTCCCGCGGCGGGACCGGGCGGTGCACCGCCGGGTCCGCGCTGCCGTAGAGCGGGAACACCCGCCGGGCGCCGAGCTGCGCCTGGAGCCGATCGAGCGCCGCGCCGCCGGTGTAGCTGAGCACGCAGTCGAAATCGACGAGGCCTCGAGGGCCGATGTAGCCGACCGGCTGTCCGGCCTGGATGCGATCCAGCGTCACCGGCGTGTCGAGATCGTAGAAGACCTTGAGCGCGCCGGACTCGAGAACCACGTCGGTCGCGGGGTCGCCGTCGGGGCAGTACGACGTGACCATCGCCGCGTCGGCCTCGCGGACGGCGCGCCTGGCCTCGGGGAGGACGTCCTCGAACGAGGTGTAGAGCCGGAGCGTGTTGCCGGGCGAGAGCGCGGTCAGATCCCGGTGCGCGGCGTAATACGGGACGTCGCGCTCGAAGAAGGTGACGCGGTGCCCGGCCCGCCCGAGGGCGGAGACGACGCCGCGCCACAGCGTGGCGTGGCCGTTGCCCCAGGACGAGCTGATCGTCAGACCGAAGATGACGAGCCTCATGGCGGAGCGGACCTCCTCGATGCCTGCGTCGCCGGCGCCGGCGGCCTGCGCGGCTCGCCGGGGATCATCGCTTCCACCTCGGGGCGGCAGCGGATCCGCGGCAAGAGCGCCCTTGCCTCGGGCCGGAGGCGGCGGAGCGTGTACGCTACCTTGGCGCGGGTGTGCTCGGGCCCGTAGCAGTCGAGGAACCCGGCGCTGTTCAGCGAGAAGAACGAGAGCGCGTCAGCGTCGTTGAGCAAGGCGAGCTCGGCGTCGTCCCCCGGCCGCTCGTGCGACGCCACCAGGGCGCCGATCCGGTCGAGGACCTCCGGCGCGAGCCCAACGCCGGCGAGCGCGGCGCGCGTCAGGGCGGCCCCGCGCCGCGCGTGCTCGTCCTTGAACGCCTGGTAGTCCGGGGCGCGGTGCTCTCTCCGGACGTCCGCCTCGGAGACGAGCCGCTCCACGTCGTGGAAGAGCGCCGCCACCTGGACGGCGACGCCGGCGCGCGGATCGAGGCGGAGCATCCATTGCCAGACGTCGATCGCATGATCGTGGTCGGCGCGGACGAGCGGCCTGTCGAGATCGTGGAGCTCCCGGTGCCGCCCGAGGACCCGGGCGAAGACCGCCGTCGCGGAGGCGAGATTCCTCCTGCGGATGAAGCGCTGGCACCGTGTGAGGACCTCGTAGGCGGCGCGCGCGGCGCCCGCTCGCTCGAGCCCCTCGATACGGAGGTCGAAGAGGCCACCGGCGTCGAGCGCGTGCAGGCGGGTGTCGAGCGCCCACAGATCGAGCGCCGACGAGCGCCACGCGCGGGCATCGACGACAGCGTGGAGCGCCCCTCCGGACGGGCCGGGCGCGCCGCTCTCCACCTCCACGCCAGGGAACTCCCTGGAGAGCGCCGCTCTGTCGGACGGGGAGAGGAGCGGCGTCCCGCAGATCGAGGGTCCATCGCTGCTCGAAGAGGGGCCGTCGATGAGGATGAGGCGCTTGAGCATGAGCGTGCGCTCTCCGGTCAGCCACCGGGATGGAGCTCGACACAGCTGCCGCGCGCGGCTGCCGCGGACGAACCGGGATCACAGGTGAGGAACCTATCGCCGTGGTCCTCACCGCACCATCGCGGAAATTCCGTAGAGCAACGTCGGGAAAGAAATGAGCGCGAGACGTGGGATCGCCGTAGCCGCGCCAGCCGCGGCTATCTCCCCTCGACGCTCCGCCCCGAGCCCCGGCGTCAGCTCCGCGGCCGCCCTGGGACGAGGGCCGTACCTGGTCCGCCTGTGCTGTGCGCGCGCCGCCTGGGGTCGCCCGGGCGTGGCCCAGCCCCCCTGATACCGCATCTCCCGCTCACTGCGGAGGCTCGGGAGGGATGACGACGGGGTTGATCGCTCGAACGCTCGCGCCGGCCGGGTAAGCGTAGCTGTTGTGGTGGAAGGGCACCTCCGACCCCCAGCCCCACACGGTCACGCTGAACGGGCCATCGCTGTACGCCTCGTGTTTGCCGTTGCTGCACCCCTCCTGGCTCTGGAAGTTGTTCCGCACGAGATCGCGCCAGGTCACCTCGACCTGCCCTCCGGTGTCCACGGGCGTCCACCCCGAGAGCGCCCCGGCGCAGTCGAGCACGACGTCGTGGAATACGCCGTCAGCCCCCTTCTTGCGCACGAACACGAGGTTCGTCTCCGGGTAGGTCGGGTCTGTGAAGAAGATATACCGCGACAGGTACTGCCCCGCCGGGACCACGTTGACGAACTCGGGATCCCCGGCATTCTGGAACGCCGCGCCGCCCGTCATGTAGGTCGAGACGTAGAACGGGTGCTCGTCATCCTGGCTCCTGACGACGAAAGGCGTGCTGGACCGGACAACGAAGCTCTTCCCCTTGTCCACCGTGGCCTGGGCGCCAGGCGGCGGCGCTGGATCCCACGAGAGGGTCGTGCCGTCGACGGCCCCGGTGATGCGCGTCGGAGGCGTCTCGTCCCGACCCTGCACGCGGTTTCTGTAACGCGCATAGACGTACTCGCTGCCGAGCGCGCGCACCGGCGGGATCTGCTCGTGCGCGCTGTCGGCATACCCCTGATCGATGTTGATGCCGGTCTGCTCCGCCCACACCCCGATCGGCTTGTTCGCGCTGATGATGCTGCCGAGCAGGTCCTCCTGCTGCTCGAGCCTGAGGACTTGCCCCTTGCGGAGCGCGAAGTGCGCCGGCTGGCCCTTCGGCGCGGCGGGGACGCCCTTCCCTGGCTGGAGTTCCACGGTCGGGTTGATGACGACGTCCGTGTCGTCGGACGAAGCCACGATCGACAGCCCCGGTGGCCCCTCGTTCTCGCCGAAGGGCCACGGGGTGATGGCGATGTAATTGGTGTCCCATGTCGACGTGGGCAGGAGCATCGTGGCGTCGGCGATCGCGGAGGAGCCGCCGCCGAACGGCATGATGTCGTAGACGACGATCGGGACCGACGCGACGAGGCGGAGCGCCGTGGCGGTGTTGTCTGTGGTCCACGCCGGGTCGGTCCACGCCGAGGCGGCCGGATCCATCTCGGCCACCTCGACGGGGTAGCCGCAGCCGGAGACGTCGCCGCGCATGAAGGGGTCGCCTCGCAGAAACACGATCCCCACCTCGCCCGGCTGGATCGTCCCCCCTGCGCCGATGGGCGTCAGGGTGAGGCCCGGCCCGCTGCCCTCGGGTGTATACGTGTACTTCGAGAGATCGATCGTCTCGCCGCCGACGTCGCCCTCGAGGGAGACCGGCCCGCTCCACGTGTTGGCGACGAAGAGGGCAAAACATTCTCCCGACGCCGCCGGGACGTGGGCGAAGAACTCGCAACCGACGGAGCTCTTGGCGGCGGCCGCCGCGTCGCACGCGGCGATGCACGCGCCGTTCGAACATCCGTCCGAGGGCCCGCACGCCTTCACCAGATTGCCGTTGCAGTCCACGATGGAGTGCATGTCCGCCGAGCACACCGGCGGCGCGCTGCCGCAGCTCGAGCCCGCCCCTGCCGAGTCGACGAGGGAGCCGAAGCCGCCGATCCCCGAGTCAGGCCCTCTCCCACCGCTCCCAGCGCTCCCGCCGCCGCCACCCCGGCCACCGCCGCCGGTCCCTCCTGTGTGGGTCGTCGCGGCGACTTGCTCGGGTTGGCTGCAGCCAACGACCATGGTGACCGCGGCGACGCACAGCGCTGCACCGCAGATCCCTCCACGCCGAGGCGCCCGGGTTGCTCCAGCGCTCGCGGCTGCCCGGATGACGATCGCTCGGCGTCGCAAGGCTGCTCGCTTCTGGACTTCTACTGGGCAAGAAACTTCTTTTCGCAGGGAGACAGAGGACAGGTCCATCCACCAGCTATGCGAAATCGCGACGTATGCAACGACAGAGAGCAGCCTCCGCATCGGAGCTCTTCTGCATGGCGGCGGATCGAGGAGGGCAAGGCGGCATGTTCCCAGTCGGCGCGGGAGCTGGCCCAGGAGGATGGCAGCGCGGCCAGGTGTTCCTGCCGCCGCTCCAGGCCGAATTTATGAGGAGCATCACACGGCGGACCGGCGCCCATTGCGCGCCGCAGCCCGGTAAGCGAGTGTGACGCCGATGCACCTTGCGCAGCGCCTGGCCGGGCTTGAGCTGTCGGCCATCCCCGTGTGGGTCCTCGACGTGGACCGCTCGCGGGTCTGCTGGGTGAACGAGGCCGGCCTGGACCTGTGGCGGGCGCAGGATCGCGACGAGCTGTTCGCGCGCGATTACTCGACGGTGCCGCCGCCGATCCGGACGCGCTTCCAGGCCCTCGCCGCGCAGCTGCGCGAGGGGGGCGTCGTGCGCGAGAGCTGGACCTTCTACCCGCGCGGGGTGCCAGTGACGGTGACGCTCCACTCCTCGAGCGTCGAGCTCGACGATGGGCGATTCGCGATCTTGAGCCAGGCGCTTCCCACCGAGGGAGCGCCTGAGCCGGAGCTCGTCCGAGGCATCGAGGCGCTGCGCCACACCTCCGTGATGATCGCGTTCGTCGACCCGAGCGGAGACCTCCTGATGCAGAACCCAGCGGCTCTGCGGGCGTTCGGCCGCACCAGGACGTGGAGCGCCTGGCTGGGTGAGCCCGGCGAGGCGGACGCGATGCTCAGGGCGGCGCTGAACGGCGACATCGTGACGCGAGAGATGCTCGTCCGCACCGTGGATGGGGAGCGCCTGCACGCGATCGAGGGGCGAGCGGTGCGTGATCCCGTGACGGGCGTCCTGGGGGTCTTGTTCCACCACACGGACGAGACGGCGCGGATAGGCGCGGAGCGCTCCGCCGAGGAGCGCGGCCGCCTGCTGGACGAGCTGAACGCGTCGCTGGCGCTCGTCGAGCAGCAGCGCGGTGAGATCCTCGCCCTCTCCGCGCCCATCCTGGACGTGGGCGAGCGCGCGCTGGCGCTGCCGATCATCGGGGCGCTGAACCGAGAGCGGAGCGCGGAGATCGCGGCGCGGCTCCTGCCTGCGATCGCCGGCAGCGGGGTCGACCGCGTGATACTCGACATGACCGGCGCCGCGGCGCTCGACGACGCCGGCGCCAGGCACCTGATCGAGATGGTACGCGCCATCCGGCTGCTCGGCGCGTCCGCCATGATCACGGGCATCCAGCCCGCGCTGGCCCGCGCCCTGGTGGCATCGGGCTTTGACGGGACGGGCATCACCCTCGTGGGCTCCATCGCCCAGGGCCTCTCGCGTTCCAGGAAGCGCTGAGCCGGGGCTACCGTCGTGCTCCGGCCAGGCGTCCGGCGACGCCCCGGCTCGCGCTCGACCGCGACGGCGACGGCGTCATCCAGGATGGAGGCGAGCTACGAAGCTGACCGCGGCAGTGCTAGGGTGCCCCCCGTGCCGACGATCTTCACCAAGGGCGATCTCCTCAACACCCCGGATCTCCACGCGTACGCGCACGGCGTGAGCTGCGTGGGCACGATGGACACGGGGATCTCCGTGACCTTCAAAAAGCGCTGGCCGGGCCTGCTCCCGGCGTTCGAGCAGCGGAGCGCCGAGCGGAAGCTCCAGCTCGGGGAGGCCTTCGTCTGGAGCGAGGGCGGCGATACGGTGTACACCCTCGCGATCCAGGAGAACGCGACGAAGCGGCCCTCGCTCGCCGCGCTCGAGCGCTCGCTCGCCGCGATGGTGACGCACGCCGCCGGGGCGGGGATCGCGCGGATCGGCGTACCGCGCGTGGGCGCCGGCAAGACCGGCCTCGAATGGCTGCGCGTCAAGAGCATCCTCGTCAAGGTCGCCACCGACAAGCCGGTCACGCTCGTGGTCTACGAGCAGTTCGTGCGCGCCCCGGGCGCCTGACCCCAGCGTTGGATGAAGTGCGCCCCCGCGGCATCGAGACCGGGGCCTGTCGTCCCAGGGCGATGCATGACAGGGGCTGGTGAGCAGGCGCTCGCGGTGATCACGACACCGCGCCGCTCCCGGATCCCGGTGCTCGGCGTGCGATCGAGCGGGCCGGTCACGGGCTGGGCTTGGCTTTGTCCCGCAGGTAGAGGGCCTCCACCTGCTGCCGGGCCCACGGGGTCCGTCGCAGGAAGTGCAGGCTCGATTTGATGCTGGGATCGTACTTGAAGCAGCGAATGTCGATCATGCGTCCGAGCTGCTCCCAGCCATGCTGCGCGACCAGGTGCTCGAGGATCATCTGGAGCGTGACACCGTGAAGAGGATTGTCGGGCTGGGACTGAGTCATACCGATGCTCGGAGGGCGATCGCCCCGGAGGGCCAGCGTGAGCCCGCGGTGTAGCACGTCGCGCGGCGGCCGCCGCACGTCGCGGCCGGCGACTGGTTGATGAGAAGATTTTACTTCTTCAGCCAGGTCTGGGTCCTGCCGAGGAGGGAGATGCCCAAGAAGCCGCGCACCTTCAGCTTCTTCCCGCCCTCGATCGCCTCGAGCTTGCAGCTATAGGTCTCGCCGTTGTTCGGATCCAGGATCGTACCGTCATCGTACTCGTCGTCATCGCGGACCATGTTCTTGATGATGACGAGCCCCAGAACGGGCTTGTTCTTGTCAGCCCCCTCACAGGCGGTGCAGATCTTCGGCTTCCCCTTCTCGTCGAGCGGCTGCTTCAGGCTCACGATCTTGCCGAAGATCTTCCCGCCCCTCTCGTAAATCTCGACCACCGACTGCTCGACCCCCTGCTCATCGATCGTCCGCCACTGGCCGGTCACAGGGAGAGGATCCGCGAGCGCGAGCGAAGTGGCGAGGGAGCAGCCCAAGGCGGCCAAAAGAGCCAAGAACCTCTTCATGTCGTCAGAACTCCTTTCATCGGTCTGCGAGGCCACGGCGTTCGGCCCTGGCGTGGTGCTTGATTCGCATGTCGGTGCGCGCCGCTGAGCGCGACATGCCTCGGAGGGCGGACGGGGCGCCGCGCCGTTTGTTCATCGGACCGGAGGGAGCGGCGGCGGGAGGCAGGGCTCTGGTCAGAGGGGGAGCCGAACGATCGACATGGCTCCTCTCGCAGCAGCCCTGCGGCGCGGTGGACGTCATTTTCCCCCCCGAGGGTACCGAGCGGGTTCATGGAGCGCAACGGCGCCGTGCGGCGGCGCGCCGGGACGTTTGGTGGCCAGAGAACGGTTGATTCCACGGGGCTGGATCCCGCCGCGGCCGAGCTACCCACGGCCCGCGCCTCGGCCGCGCGCGTCCGTCCGTGCTGGGCCGGTGCGATTCCGCCGACTGAGGCGGTCATGTAAGGTTCTCTAGGTCAACCAGCGCGTGCAGCGTGGCCGTACGTGATGAAGGGATTGTTCGGGGAGGAGTGAGCCACCTCACCCCGAGGATCATCCGTTCGGCGCCGATCCGGGGCCGGGCCATCGAGGCTGCGCGCTTCGCCAGCAGGCAGCGCGTGCTGGTCGGTCTGGTCGTGGGTCTGAACAACAACGAGCGCCCACCCCAGAGAAACCCGCTTGACCCTCTCGCAGCGGGAGGGTCTAGGATGCCTTCAGCTCGAGAGGGAAGGCATGTTTCTGAAGATTGGCGAGCTTGCCCGGCGCACCGGGCTGACCGTTCGCGCCTTGCGGCACTACGACGAGATTGGCCTGCTGGTGCCGTCCGGAAGGTCCATGGGTGGCTATCGCCTGTACGACCGGAGAGACGTCGCCCGGCTGTACCGCATCCAGGCGCTGCAGCGCCTCAATCTGTCGCTGGCTGACATACAAGACTTGCTCGACAACGCGGCCGGCGGGCTTTCGGAGGTGGTGGCCCGGCAGGTGGCGCAACTCGACCGCGAAATCCTGCAAGCGTCCGCGTTGCGCACCCACCTGCTCGCCGTGCAGGGTCAACTGCAGGCCAACGAAGAGCCCGGCATCGACGACTGGCTCGTGGCGCTCGAAAGCATGGTCGCGGGCTCGAAGTACTTCAGCGAGGACGAGCAGCGCACGCTCAAGGCGCAGCGCGACGGTCTCACCAACGCTGTGGCGCCCGAGCGCGCCGGATTGTCGGCGTGGCTGCACAAGCTGGTCGCGGCCGGCGCATCGCCCGAGAGCCCGCAGGCACAGGCTCTCGCGCGACGTTGGATCGAGCTGCTGCTCGAAGAAGCCGGTGGCGACGAAGGCCTGCTGATGAAGCTCTACGCCATGCACTGGAACGAGCCGGCGCTCCACGCGCTGACCGGTGTGGACCGCGCCGGCATCCGGTACATCTCGCATGCGATGGCCTTCGCGCGTCTTCAGCTCTACGCGCCCTACTGCAGCGCCGGCGACATGGCCACGCTGCGCCAGCACTACGTTGCGCAGACCGACGCATGGCCGCCGCTCATTGCCGAGCTTCGGCGACAGATGGCGGCAGACGCGCCTGCCGATGGCGCAGCCGTGCGCGCTCTCGCGCTGCGCTGGCAGGCGCTGTCGCTGGCCAAGGCCGGCGGCGACGCCGCGCTGGACGCGAAGCTGCAAGCCGCATTCCGCCACGACCCGGCCCTGCGCGCAGGCTCGGGCATCGACGCGACGCTGGCCGACTATGTCGGGCGAGCCATCGCGCGACTCGACGCCACATCGACTTCCTGAATGAATTGAATCCCGAAGGCCTCACGTGAACGCAAGAACGCAGACGAATCCTCATTTCTTCACCGGCAACTACGCGCCGCTCCGCGAGGAGCACGACATCGCGGCGCTCGAGATCGAGGGTACCCTGCCGCCCGAGCTGGAAGGAAGCCTGTACCGTGTCGGCCCGAACCCGCAGCACACGCCGCGCGACGACGACTATCACTGGTTCTCCGGCGACGGCATGGTGCATGCGTTCCACATCGGCGCCGGCAAGGTGTCGTACCGCAACCGCTGGGCGCGCACGCCGAAGTGGCAGCTCGAGCACGAAGCCGGGCGCGCGCTCTTCGGCACCTTCGGAAACCCCGCCACGAGCGACCCGCTGGCGCAGGGCCGCAACGGCGGCACGGCCAACACCAGCATGCTTTGGCACGGCGATCGGCTGTTCGCGCTCGAAGAGTCGCATCAGCCATTCGAACTCGACCCCTGCACGCTGGCTTCCATGGGGCACCAGAGCTTCGGCGGCCGCGTGACCTCGCGCTGCACCGCGCACCCCAAGATCGACCCCGAGAGCGGCGAGCTGCACTTCTTCGCGTACTCGCCCGACGGTCCCTGCTCGCCGAGCATGCTCTATGGCGTGATGGACACGCGCTGCGAGGTCACGCAGCTTCAGTCGTTCACAGCGCCGTATGCCAGCATGGTGCACGACTTCATGGTGACGCGCGGGCATGTGCTCTTTCCCGTCACGCCGCTGACGCTCAGCGTGGAACGCGCCATGCGCGGCAAGCCGCTGCTGGCCTGGGATGCAGGCTTGCGGACCCACGTCGGCGTGATGCAGCGCGGGAGCGCGGCCGACACGCTTCGCTGGTTCCAGACCGACGCGTGCCACATGTTCCATGTGATGAATGCCTGGGACGACGGCGACACCATCGTGGCCTACGTCATGCAATCCGAGACTGCGCCCGGCCTGCCCGATGCCGAGGGCCGCCCCGGCGACCCCGAGGCGATGGCCGCGCGCCTGTGCCGCTGGACCTTCCACCTGGCGGATGCAGGCACCGGGTTCCGGCGTGACTACCTCGACGATCTCGCGGCGGAGTTTCCACGGATCGACGAGCGCTACACCGGGCGGCGCAACCGCTACGGCTTCACCACCTGCCATGCGACCTCGCGCGCACGAGGCGACTCGGAGAGCGTGCTCTACAACAGCCTTGCCCGATTCGACTTCGACACCGGCGAACGCAGCATTCACACGCTGCCGCACGGCGACGTGGTGTCCGAGCCGGTGTTCGTGCCGCGCGCGGAGGACGCGGCCGAGGGCGACGGCTGGCTGCTCGCCGTGGCCTGGCGAGAACAGGAGAAGCGCAGCGATTTGCTGGTGTTCGATGCCATGGGCCTTCCCGCTGGGCCCGTCGCGGTCGCCCGCTTGCCGCACCGCGTGCCATTCGGGTTCCACGGCACCTGGCGGCCCAGCGTGTAACTAGGTTCGGGATGCCATTCGCGCAGCGCCTCCCCGCGCGCCGCATGCCTCGCGCGGCCTGCGTGGGGAGGATTCGGCGCTCGCCTCGCGGCGCGGGGAGCGCTGGCCGCTCCGCGCGCTCGCTCCTACAAGCGCTCGATGAGGAAGCTCCGGGTCTTGTCGTCGAAGTTGTGGGGGGCGAGGTTCGCGTCTGTCGTGAAGACGCGCGACTCGGCCGAGTAGCGCCAGAGCCCGTTGTAGAGCGTCAGCTTGAAGCCGGGGGGGACGCGGACGGAGCTGACCCTCTGGTCCCATGGGGTGCTGTAAAAGAGGGAGGAGCCGATGCCGTACACGACCGAGCCGCCCGAGAAGTTGGCGTGCTCGTACAAGGTGACCACGTCCAGCTGAGGGTCCGAGGCGTTCGAGACGACGATGCTCGAGATCGTGTCGCTGAAGCCCGCGGCCACGAGATCGGTGTCCGAGGTGAAGACGCGCGCCTCGCCCCCGAAGCTGCCGTGCATGAAGGCCGTGACCCGGAGCCCGGCGGGGACCCTGATGGCGCTCGCGCGGTTGTCTCCGATGATCGTCGTGTTCGGGAGGTCGTGGCGGCCGATCCCGAAGCCCTGCGAGATGCCGGAGAAGTTCGAGAGATCGTGGAGCACCACCTGGCCGCTGGGGTGGACGGTGGGGCCGCCGGCGATCGTGGCGTCGATCCACGCGCGGTGGCGCGCGACGTCGACGCCGAGCTGCCTCGCGTGCAGGTTCGTGCCGTCCTGCCCGTTCACGCCCGAGAACACGGCGACCTGACGCCCATCGACGAACCACGGGCCGCCGGAGTCGCCGTTCCAGCCCGAGCCCGTCACGCCCGTCGCCAGGAGCTCCTCGGCGGAGTACCAGCTGTCGATGTGGAGGGTCGCCTTCTTGAGCGACGGCGCCATCACCAGCGGCGTGCCCTCGCTCCCCCAGCCGTAGGCCGTCGCGTCCCTGCCGATCGCGACCGACGTCGCCTGGGCCAGCTGGACGAACGGTCCATCGGCGTCCTCGGTCAGGTGGAGCAGCACGATGTCGGCGACGGCCGAGGGCACCTCGACGGCGTCGACCGCGATGCGCCGGCCCTCGCGGTACGTGTTGCTGCCGACGCGCACGGCCGACGTCTCGCCCTCGTCCGCGACGCAGTGCTGCGCGGTGAGCACCCAGCGCGCCGCGACGAGGGTGCCGGTGCACTGGAAGAAGTCGCCGGTGCTCCCGCGCACGTCGAAGACCTGGACGGCCCAGGGGCTCGCCTCGGCGAGCTCGCCGCCGACGATCGCGGACGAATGCGACCCGAGCGCCTCGAGCGGCTCGTCCGGCGCGCCATCAATCGAGCAGCCCGTGGAGAGGCCGAGCGCGGCGCCCGCGCACACCGCGAGACCAAGCTGATGACCAAGTTCTCTCTTCTTCATTCTGCCTCCACTCATGATTCTGTTCAGACGATCGTTCGCGCCGACGGAGTCCGCCTCCGCCAGGAGCCGGCGTTCGTCAGCAATCAACGCGACGGGGCCTGTGATTGCGGCGCGCCAGGCTCGGCGACGGCGTCTCCGAGCAGACCCATGGGGGCACCGGGCTGAAACCGGTGAAAGGACAGCCGGAGCGGCAGGCCCGGAGGCGGGCGTACGAAATCCGCCCGCGACGGCTCAAGAATCGCGTCCAGAGTATGCTGCGCTACCCCGAGCGGCGCCAGGCGGCGATCTGGAACGGCCGCGTTCGAGGCGTGGAACGAGGAGTCGGCATCCCGCCGCACCTCGCCCGCGCCGGCAGTCTCCAGCGACATCTTCATCCCCCCGGACGTCAGCTCCGCGGCGTGGGAACACGCACGGTCCCGTCCGGCAGGGCCGTGGCCTCGATCCCGGGCGCGACGTGGTCCTCCGTCGATTGCAGCAGCGTCTGCGGCGAGGTGAAGCTGCGGGCGACGTCGAGCGGCAGCGCCGGGGCGCGCGGCTCGCGAATCTACGGTGTCCTCGCGCACCGGGCCACGACGCCGCGGCTGCGGACCACCGGGTCGAAGTCGACGCGGAAGGAGGAGACCAGCTCCGACGCACCGACGTAGAAGCCCCCGCCCCGGATCACCCGGTCCGAGGAGGGGGCTAAATTTGCACAATCATCGCACGATGAGTCGTACGGGTTCTTGTACCAATCCAAGACCCACTCCCACAGGCTCCCGCCCAGGTCCGCCTGACCCTACTTTCCATCCCCCTTCGGCGACTTCGACCCAACCGCCTGAACATCGCTGAACGCGCACGAACCGTCGGGCCCGCAGCCATACACCGCGTACGTGCTGTCGATCGTCGTCGAGCTCGGCGGCTTGGACCACGGATACACCCGCTGCCCGTCCGCTCCGCCGCCTCCCGCCGCCGCGTAATTCCACTCCGCCTCCGTCGGCAGCCGGCCTCCGTCCCACGCGCAGAACGCGAACGCGACGTACCAGTCCAGGCAGTTCATCGGAAGGTGCTCGTTCGCGCCGGAGCCATCCGTCCATGTCTGGTAGGTCGACTCGCACTTCACCGCGGCCTTCAATGCCGCTGCACTGGCGGGCAGGCTGCTGTCCCACGACGCGTCCCACCCGCTCCCCGGGATCTTCGGGTGCTCTCCTGCTCGTGCCCTGGGCTTGCTGCCGGGATAGGCCTCCACGAACTTCCGGAACCTTCCCACGGTCACCTCGTACCTATCCAGCAAGAAGCCGCTCACCGTCGCTGGATACGCCGAGTCGTTGCTCCGGTTGAACGTTCCCCCAGGTATCGCCGCACCCGTCGCGCAGCAGCTCTCGTTGCGCCCAGGACCGCACGTCTCCGTCAGCCCGACACAGCTCCGCGGCACGCACTTCCCTCGGTCGCACGCTGGCGCTGCCGCTCCACACGGCGCCGCATCTTCCCATTCCCCGCGCTCATCGCAACGCTGCGGCCGGTTGCCCGTCGCCGTACACCGCACCTGCTCCGGCCCGCACTCCCCACGGCACTTCCCCTCCACGCACGTCTGGTCCACGCACTCCTTCCCCTCGGGCGTACACTCCACCTCCACGCCCCCGCCGTCTCCGCCGCTCCCGCCGTCTCCGCCGCTCCCGCCGTCTCCGCCGCTCCCGCCGACTCCGCCGCTCCCGCCGACTCCGCCGCTCCCGCCGACTCCGCCGCTTGGGGAGGGCGTGACGACGGATCGCAGCCCCTCGGAAGGCGTGGGCCCAACCCGGGCCCAATTGTCAAGCCCAGGGCCTGGGGCGCTCGCCATGACCGATCCGTCGCCTCGGGCGGCCGTGGTCGCCTCGCTGGCCAGCACCCTGAGCCGCGCCGTCGCCCTCGGGGACGAGGTGGCGGCCCGGGTCGTTCAGGAGACGATCGGTCGGCTGCTCGGGCTGCCGGTGGCACCGGAGGGGTGAGCAAGCTTGGGCCGAACGTCGAGCCCGCCGCTCGCGTCGACTCGCTGCCGGAGCCTTGCCGCTCGCCAGTGCCCGCAGGCTCTACTGGGATCGCCCGTGCGCTGCGGTTGCGTGCCGAAGCGCCCCGGAGGCATCCGGAAAGTGATGCCGGCAGGCAGCAGGCCTGTGCCGGGAGGCAAGCGCGGCGGCGTGCGCAGGCGACGACCCTCTCGCCGCGATGCTGCATGGCGACGCCATGGCGGAACTGCGGACGCCACGGGGAGCGGTGGGAAAACGAGTGGCGAACAGGCTCCTGCATGCTGGCACGGAGGCGGCACGCGCACCGTGCGCCTCGGCGCCGGAGAGCGCAGATTCAAGCACGTGCCTGGCACGCTGCTCATCCATGGTCCCGAGGCATGACCATCACCTTGTTGACGCTCACGATGGTTGATGCTCGATCGCGCAGGCTGTTCGATGGCCATCGCGGGGGTGAGCGCCCCCGGTCACGGCCGTGATGGTCGGCCCATCCCGCGGCCGTGGCTGCCGGAGTGCTCAGGCGCGTCAAGGGTGCCCGCGCCGGGGCGCGGCGACTACGCCGCCCTTGACCCGCCCTCCGCGCTCCGGCGACCGTCCCGTGCGGGCGATGGGCGAACGGAGCCTCCGGCGGGGGCTCCGGGCACCGGATGGCCATCAACCAGCGCGAGCAAAAAAGGGCCCGCTTCTTTTACCTACGCGCGGCGCTCTTCATCCCGAGGAGCTTGCGACCCACTCGTGAAGTTTAGGTCGACGCAGGCGAGAAATCTCGCGGCATGTCCGCCCCGCGAAACTGTCATGCCGATCAGAGGGAGATGGAGCATCCGGACGCCGCCGAAGCGCACGTGTACACGCCCGAACCTTGATGGTCCACGCACGCGCCATTCGCGCATTGGTCGCCCGTGGTGCATGTCGCGCCGTTCGGCCTCTTCGGCGCACAGACGGGTGGGTCGCTTGAGGTGTCGCAGTTGCCCTCTTTGCACTGACTGTCATTGGCGCATGGCTGCCCGTTGGCCTCGGGGTCGCTGCAGATGGTCTCACCACCTGAGTCGTTGCAGTAGCCGCTCAGGCACGCGCGGTTGCTCGCACATGCCTGGCCGTTGGGCTTCGCCGCGACGCAAAAGCCACGTTTGCTCGAGTCAAGCTCGCACACAAGGCCATCGCCACATTCGCGCGTGCATGGATCGCCGGACCCCGGCTTCACCACGCACGTACCGAGGTGCGCAAAGATCGCGACCTCGCAGTAGGTGTCCGCGTCTGCGCATTCCGCGGACACCGCGCAGTCGCCCCCCGTCGCGACCTTCGCGACGAACGCGCCGTCGCATGCGGGCCACGCCCGGGAGGCTCCCATTGCCTCGAAGTCGGGGCACGACAGCGCTTGCATATGATCGATGCAAGAGTGCGCCGGACCCTCGCGGAACTCGAGCCGCCCTGCCGCGACAGCTTCCGCCTGGAGCTCGGGGTGCGCGCCCATCGAGGATCGGAGCCGATCCACGCACGCGTCTGCAGGAACCGTCACGCCGCAGCATGCGGTGAGGTCCGCACAGAGCGCGCCAAGGATGGCGTCATGGAAGTCGTTGACGGAGAAGTCGTGAACGGGTGAATCGGTGCAGCCGATCACTGTCACGAGCGGGAGGAGCATGATGCCTGCGATCCCATGGCGGACGCGCCTAGTCGGGTCGCGATCGCGGATCTGCCGTCGAAACTCCTTGGCGTTGCGAGTGAGCTCGGCGAGGTTGCTGTAGGGGTCGTCACGTCGGGCGTTACAGGCGTCGTCGTCATAGGGGTAGAGCACAGTCCACTCCGACGCGTTGCGGGGCAAAAAGTTTTATTTCACAGACGGGCAACGCGAAAAATCGCGTGTGGACGCATGCTCGCGATGGGCATCCACGGCCGGCGCCAGCGTCCGCTCCGACGCCCAGCTCCTGCTGCTGGCAAGTGCAGATCGCCGCCCGGAAGCGTTACCTTCAACCAGCATGGGGTCGATGTCCGCCGGCCGCCGGGTAAGCCAGGGGCCCTTTCGGGCCCCTAGCTCCCCTAAGAACCGTACGTGAGACTTTCGCCTCATACGGCTCAAGCCTTTCCTAAAGCCGCTGTCACGCGACCCGGCTGAGGCGGCCGAGGCCGCCGAGGACGAGAGGATGGTCGGTAGGAGCCTGCGCGCTCCGTGGCGGTGGCCCGGCTCCGGGACTTCCTGAGCTGCCGGAAGTAGTCCCGGAAGGCCGGGTCGAACGCGGTAGCCGCCGCCCGCACCTTGACGTGCCGGCGGATGGGCAGGCCGCTGGCCTGGAAGAGATCGGAGTAGCTCGTCGAGCCGTCCGCACTCCAGGTCGGGGCGGTGATGACCCAGCGCCGGCCTCCAGAGCTTCGGAAATACCGCTTCTGAAGCCACGAGAGGCCCTTGCCGGGGTGTCGCCTCCGCATCCAGCGGACCGTCGCATCGAAGATGGCACCATCGACTTTCGTGAAGACCCGGCTGGAGACAAGATGACGGAAGTAGTTCGCCCAGCCTCGAATCCGAGGGTTGAGCAGGCGAACGAGCTCCCGCAGCGGGCCTCCAGCGTGCGCGTTGATGGTATTCCGGATGCCGCCGAGAAACGCCTTGATGCTCTTGCGAGAGGGCTTCATCAGCAGCTTGCCATCATACTTGCGAATGGTGGCACCGAGAAATCAAAGCCGGTCTCGACATCGGTGACCTTGGACTTCTCCTGCGAGAGTTCCATGCCACGCTCCGCGAGGAAGATCGTAATGGCCGGGATGACCTTCTCGTTCAGTAGCTCGGGCGTACGAGCCGTGACGAGAAAGTCGTCCGCGTAGCGCACCACGTTGACCAGCGACCGGTCAGGGACCGCGTCGTGAGCCACGCGCTCCAGGCCGTCCAGGGCCAGATTGGCCAGGACGGGAGAGCTCGGGCCGGTGCTCGCGAATGTGTACCTTCACCCGGTCGATGTGGTTGAGCGTAGCCTCGAAGTTTGAGGGGGCTCGGGGCACGAATTTTGAGGAACGCACTGCGTCGCACATCATAAGCAGATGTTCAGATCTCGCGCCGGAAGTGCGTCGAATCGCGCCAAACCCGTCTCGCCCGGCGCGATGCTCGACGTCGGCCCCGCCGCGAAGCGCGGCAGGGCCGACGTCCGAGCCCTCAAAAAACAAGCTCCTTGACATTCACGTTCCAGCGAATTCGTAGCGTCCCGCGAACTCGTGCTCTTGCTAGCGAGGTCGGGACGATCGACCGGGTGCGTCAACCATCGGGCGACCGTGCGGACGTACAGAAGAATGACGCGGAGCGTCCCTCAATCAATTTGGCGCTGGCGGGCCGAAAGTCCCTCCATCCTTATGCTCATGCTCATGGTGCTGGTGCGCGAGGGCTACGAGGTTACTCGCTACGCCGACGACCTGGTCATCCAGTGCAAAACCGAGCAAGAGGCCCACGCGGCACTCGCCCGGTTGCGCGAGGAGCTGGTCGGACGCGGCCTCACGCTTCACCCCGACAAGACCCGGGTGACGCATGTTCGCCGCCGTGGAGGTTTTGATTTCCTCGGCTACCACTTCGAGCAGAGTTGGAGACGACCGAAAAAGCAGGCGCACGAGAGCGCTGCTCGCCGGGTTCCAGACGCACCTCGCGAAACCGATCCAGCCGACGGAGCTCCTGATGGCCATCGGGGTACTGGCAGCGCGCGGAGAGAAAGGGGCGGCCGCAGGCAGTCAACGGGGGGCCGCCCTTGCCATAGAAACGCACGACGAGGCTCAGGCCTCCGCGGGCATGGAGAACCAGAACGCCGAGCCCACGAGCAGGCCGCGCCGCCTCAGCTCCTCACGCTGCGGCCCGTGACTTGTCACGGTGCAACCCGTGACTTGTCACGGTGCAACCCGTGACAGGTAGCGGCGCATCGGTCCGCATTTCCAGCTCGGCCGTGCCTTTTCCGCACGGAGCGTGATGGCCGGACGACCCAGGCCATTGCTGAACCTGGCACGAGGCGTGCACGGACCTCCGAGCAGCGGCCGAGGAGGACCGTCGTTCACGACAGCCGCGAGGCATCGGGCATCGGGCCTCCGGACGACGAGCTCCCCGGCAGACCTGGCAGCCAGCGCGCAGGCGACACGGCTGCCACGAGCCCGAGCCGCGCCGATCGTTTGGCTCACGGGCATCGGCAACAGAACCCGTGTGTCGATCTGCGTGCCACGAGCACCGGAGCGGAACCCAAACACATTGACCGAAGCGATATCACCAATGAATAATATCAAGGCTTCGAATGGCTTCCGCGAAATGGGAGACCTTGGGATTGTATGGAATCGCACGGGCGCGGTCAGCGCGCTGCTCGCTCTGGCCACCGTGGCGTGTAGCGCCGCGGATCCGAGCGACGGCTTTTCCGACGAAGCGCTCGGGACTGACGCGCAAGAAATCCGCTTCGGCACGGAAGGCGGCGGAGTCGGCGTCGTGGAGATTAACGGCTGCACGGGAACGCTCATAGGTCGACACATCATCCTGACCGCGGCTCACTGCTTTGACGACGAGCTCGGATCGGCGCTGTCGGGGAACGTGAGCGCTGAGGTATCCTACGCGCACGCCGGGAACACCTGGAGCTGCATGACAGGCTCCCCCTCGAATGGCAAACGCCATCCCGCGCACCGAGGCGTGAGCGGCCGCCGTTGGCCGCGCCTCCGCACCATGCGAGGCTTCCGATCCCGCGGACGCCACCAACACCGCATTAACATAAGGTAAAATCTTCCAAGGAGTTATGATCATGCTGCATTCTATGACCTTAGCCGGGCGCCGCGGGATCCGCATCGCCCTTTCCGCCCTTTCCGGCTCGTTGCTGGCCGGCGGGCTGCTGACCGGATGCCAAGTCACCGATGAAAACGGCTCCCCCGCCGGACCCGAGGACACCCTCGTTACCGCGGCCGCCATTACGAACACGGACTTCACCGACGGCAGCGGAAGAATCCGCATCCGGGTGAAGACCTGCGATCCCACCGCGGCTGCGACGACCAATTGCGCCTATTGCACCGCCGACGATGGCTGGGTCCGCATCGGGGGCGGCGCGCAGATCCTGGGGGAGAACAACCCCGGCGCCATGCTGCAGGCATCCTTTCCCAGCCCGAACTTCTTCACGGCAGCCAACTCCTTCGGCTGCACGGGCCCGGCGGGCCATTCGCCCCCGCGCCTTGGGATCGATGACAAATCGACCTGGGTGGTGAGGGCCTCCGGCGCGACCCATCAATTGCAGGCCTATGTCATCCAAATGCAGCTCGTCGATGCCGCCGGTGCCGCCTTCACGCCCACGGTCACCCAAGGCGTGGACTACGTGACAAGCGCCGTCAATCCCCCGTCCAATTACACCGTCGAGACCCCGGAGTCCTGGCTTCTTGACGATTACTTCCTGATCGGCGGAGGCGCGCACGTCCTCAGCACCAACCCGGCCGACAGCATCACCGCCGCCACCGATGCGTACCTGGTGGAATCGCGGCCGGTGGACGGCCCGAACGGAAGGGCCTGGCGCGCCAGCGCCCGGGCCCGAAGCTCTCCGGCCCATGACAATCCGCTCAAGTCGTACGCGATCGGGGTGAAAGCCTGCCCTCCCCAGTGGGACAGCTGCTTCACCTATCCCATGATCAAGGAAATCACCGCGGCGGCGACCACCGGCTACGGCACCGCGACCTACACCATCAGCCCCTCCTGGGTGGGCTCGAGCGTGGGCGGCTATGCCCCCACCACGAGCTCGGGCGCGCGCTTCCTCGCCGATCTCATCCCCTTCAACGGAACCGCGAAAGGGTTCACCGTGCGCAGCAGGGATGACGGCACGGGGGGATCGGGGCAAACCTTCGGCTCCACCTTGGTGTTCGGCCATATCCACGGCCGGTATACATCCAATGCGGTGTTCTTTTCGCGCGGCGGGAATCCCGCCATCCTGAGCCGCCCCGCCGGAACGGACCCCCAGTTGCAAGCCGCCTATTCCCCCGCCGATCAGCCGGCGACCCGCTGGCACCTCGAAGCCTTCGGCACGGGCATCTTCCGGCTGCGGAACGGGAACCCCGATGGGGGCACGGAATGCGCCTACCGCGACGGTACGACTTCCAACGTGCGGGTCAAGGCCTGCGGGACCGGCAACGAATTCATGTGGACCCTCGTCGGCGCCGCCACCGGCTCGAGCACGTTCAAACTGCAGAACGCGACCAATGGTCAATGCCTCGACGTCAACGGGAGCGCTACCCCGACCAATGTGGTCCTCAAGCCATGCGTCACCACGGGCGATCCCATCTACCAATTGTTGTACGTGGACGATTACAATTGGCCTAATTGATCCCCTTGGTGGGACGCGGAGCATCGGCCTAGATCCAATGCCGGTCAGTTAAGCTCCCGCAACTTCAGATCGGCCGCTTTCGCGAGTAGTTGCTCATCTTGACCTTCACGGCGCGAGGGTACGATCGCTCAGTGCGGCGTGGGGGTAGGATGAAGCGCCTCAGATCCCGGCCCAGGGCGCGCAGGTGACCGGGGATGGCTCCGGGACGGGAGTCGACCGACCAAAGCCGCTTGTCGCGGATGAGGCGCAGCGCCACGAGGAAACTGATGCGCGTCGGCGGCACGCGCGCCTTTGCGGCGACGCGCTCGATCTCCAGCTGGACCAGATTGTACGCCAGCAGAAGACCCCAAATCTCCTGACGCACCATCGCCGGCGTCTTGCTGCGGATGCTCTCGCGTCGGTCGAGCATGTCCGTCTTCAGCTCGTCGTAGCTCTACTGCGGGAAGTCGGCGCAGGGGGCGGACCGCCAAGACGCCAAGGGCGCCAAGAGACCAGGGAAATAGGAGGGGAAAATGCAGGGACAGCCCTCCCCCTCTCTTCTTGGCGGCCTTGGCGCCTTGGCGGTTTTTCTGCTGATCCGGGGCGACTTCCCGCAGTAGTGGTAGGCGTGTCGGTGATCATCGAGTCCCGCGTCCGATCGGTGAAGACCGCGGCCACGTGATTGCCCGCGTTCACCGTTCACCGTCGGCGCCCACGCCGATCTGGGCCGCGCTCGCCTCCGCGGCGTAGACGTTGCGCCCGCCGAAAAGTCGAAGGCCCGAGGGCTGCCACCCTCGAGCCTTCTGGAGCTCCGCCTTGTCGGAGTCCCCACCTTCATCACAAGCCGGGCTCCGCGTGTAGGTGAAAGAAGCCCGATCGCTCCGCGAGGAAGTCTGCGCGTCGAACGTCTCGGGCAGCGTCGCCGGCGTCAGGTAGCGAGGTCGTGCGGGCAGTGGAGGCCGTCCGGACGGGCCTTCAGCGGCGCCTCGTCGTGCCGCGGGCACACGTCGCCCTCCGCGCGTTGGTCTGACCCTTGGTGTTGTCGCGGTAGGCTACGCGGCGTCCCCGAGCGCCTTTTGGCGCAGGACGGTGCTCTTCCAGTACGGCGGTCCCCGGTTGGATGAGCGCGCTGGGACGTCGGTGGGCTCGCCGAGCGCGGAGAGGAAGCGGGCGATGTTCCTGGCGGGACGATTCCGCGGGGGCGAACCGTCGCGATCCGTCGCATTTCCGGGGATTCTGCGAGAGCGTGACGACGGATCGCACCCACTCGGGAGGCATGGGCCCAACCCGGGCCCAACCGCCGAGCCGTGGGCCCGGGGAGCTCGCGACGGTCGATCCGTCGCCTCGAGCCGCCGTGGTTGCGTCGCTCGCCGGCACCCTGAGCCGCGCCGTAGCCCTCAGGGATGAGGAGGCGGCCCGGGTGGTTCACGATGCGATCGGGCGGTTGCTCGGTCTGCCGGCGATACCGGAGGGGCGAGCGCGCTCGCGCCCGTAGGTGAGCCTGCCGGCGTGTTGACGGTCACGATGGTTCGCGCCACGCTCGAGCCCAGGCGAGGTCTGAGGTAGGCTTCCCCGCCCATGAGCCTGCTGCTCTCGATGACCTCTTGCCCCAACTGCGGCGCGCCGCTCTCCGTCGAGCCGGGGTTGCGCAACGTCATCTGCATCTTCTGCAACACGAGTCTCTTCGTCGAGCGGCCCGCCACCGGCGCCGCCGTCGCGCAAATCAGGGCGCAGAGCGTCTCGAAGGACGACATCGAGCGCGTCAAGCAGCTGCTCGTCGACGGCAAGCGCGACGAGGCCATTGCCCACTATGCGCGGGCAGCGTCCGTGTCCAGAGACGAAGCCGAGCGGGCCGTGGAGAGCGTGTTCCTCTCGGCCTACTGGACGCTCGTCCGTCACTTGCCGATCAACGGCTTCGGCTTCTTCCTCTACGCGGTCTTCGTCTTCGGGGGCGCCGGGATCGCCGCCTGGGCCGCAACACAGGCAGTCGAGTCGCCGGCGTACCTGGCGCTCGTCGCGGCGGGGGGCCTCTTCGCGATTCTACAGCTCGCGCGGTTCCTGCGGCACCTCGCCTCCACCCTGGTCGCATCGTTCGGCTCCCTCGGCCGCGGGCGCGTCCTCCGTTGCTCGGTGGTGCGGGAGTTCGTGAAGCAAAATGGCTTCCTCGTCGTGGTCGTCTTCGAGGTCGTCCCCGACGACGGCAGTCCGGCCTTCGTCGACCAGGAGACCCTCCTCGCCGGCGAGGAGTCTCTCCGGAAGCTCTCGCCGGGCAACGTCGTCCGCGTGCGCTTCGATGGCGCTCGCAAGCGCGTCTTCCCGACCACCCCCGTCACCGTGCTGGCGACGGGGATCTGACGCGGGGCGATCGCCGAAGAGCCGCACGGGGTACGGGCGCGGCCTGCTGCCCGCCTGTCAGCTTGAGCGCGGAAGGTCGCCGCTGAACGAACGCTGTACCGCTATCCCCTACAACCGAGCGAGTCGGCCATCTTCGAGCAGCACCCAGGGGGCTGATGCCGAGTACGCCTCGACCCCGGCTACCGGCAAGCCCGCTCGGTGTGCGCCCCAGCGCCACGATAGCTCATGGTGGCGAATTCGCTCACAACACGGTCAGCTAACATCTTGATTTTTTGTGGGATTCCCTCACGCGAGCGAACTCGCACAGGGGTCTCTGTGTCAACCAGCGCGTGCAGGGTGGCGGTACGGTGGGACCGGTGATGCCGCGAGCCCTTCACCGCGGGCGACGCGGCGGCGGAGGGCGCCCTGTTGGGCCACACCGGAGCCACCCTCGGCGGCGAAACAGGCGTAATCTATCGAAGTCGCTTCTGTTTCCGGCGACCACTCGTGATCGACTGATTATTCTGGCGGGACGATTCCGCGGGGGCGAACCGTCGCGATCCGGTGCTTTGCCCGGGATTTCAGGGAGGCGTGACGACGGATCGCAGCCCGTCGGTGGGGGTGGGCCCAACCCGGGCCCAACGAATAGGCGTTTGCGGGACTGCGCCGGGACCTTGCCGCCGCTGCTGCTCAGGCGCAGTCCCGCAAACGCCTATTCGTTGTCTACACCACGCTGAGCGGGCCCAAGACGACGGGCGAGCTCTGCGCCCATTTCGTCGACTGGGATCGCTGCACGGTGATGCAGCACCTCGGCGTGCTGGAGAAGGCCGAGCTCGTGATCATCAAGCGGGAGGGACGCCATCGCTGGAACTACCTGAACGTGCTCCCCATCAAGCGGATCCACGACCGGTGGATCAGCCCCTACGCCACCGCCGCGGTCGATCTCCTCGATCGGCTGAAGCGCGATCTGGAGACGTGACGCGGGAGGCCCCGCGTCACGACGGCGGGACGACGGCGGTGGCGGGCGTAACCACCACCTTCCCCCGCGCGCGACGGCTCTCCAGATAGCGGACCGCCTCCGGTACCCCGCTCAAGGGATAACGCCGATCGAGCACCGGCCTGACCGTGCCCGCTTCGATCAGCTTCGTCAGGGCGATGAGATCGGCGGCGCTCGGACGCGACGCGTGCGCCTTCATCGCCTTCGACCCGGACCATCGCCCCAGGAGCGCGACCCGCAGAAACGCCCCCGTGGTTCCTCCGACGAGCACGTACGTGCCGCCATCGCGGAGCACGCGCCGGTAGTCCGAGACGGATCGGTAAGCCGCCGCGTCCACGATCAGGTCGTACTCGTGCCCGCTCCGGGTGACGTCCGCGCGCGTGTAGTCGACGACGTGATCGGCGCCCAGCGACCGCACCAGATCGAGGTTCCTGGTGCTGCACACCCCTGTCACCTCCGCGTTCAGGGCCTTCGCGATCTGGACAGCGAACGTCCCCACCCCTCCGGAGGCGCCGTTGACGAGCACCCGCTGCCCGGCCCGAGCCCGCCCGCAGTCGCGGAGCGCCTGGAGCGCAGCCAACGCCGCCAAGGGGACGGCCGCAGCTTCCTCGAAGCTCACGTTCGACGGCTTCGGGGCCAGCGCCTGCTCCGACGTGCAGACGTATTCCGCAAAGCCTCCCCACCCGTGAGCGGACAGATCCCCGAACACCTCGTCGCCCACCCGGAACCGGGTCACGTTCTTCCCCACCGCCTCCACCCGACCGGCGATGTCGGCGCCGGGCACCCGGTGCTTCGGCGCGAAGAGCCCGAAGCCAAGAAACCGAAGGAAGAACGGATCCGCCCGCATCATGTGCCAGTCGGCCGCGTTCACCGACGCGGCCTCGATCCGCACGAGCACACCGTCGTCCCTGAGCGCGGGCATGGGGATCTCCTCAAGCCGCAGGTTGTCCGCCGAACCGTATTCGTACTGAACAATCGCCTTCATCGCATTCTCCCGGGGCGAGCCCCTTCGCCGCCCGCTGCGATGGTGGTTCCGGAGGCCGCGCACCGCCGCTCCACGCAGGAGCCTTTCAGCTCCCAGCGGGAGGACCGTGCCTCGAGCCGGCCCCTGGCAGCGCCTACCCCTCGTGGCGGTGCTCCCCGCGCGCCCCCTCGCCGTCCGCGGCAGCGAGCGTCGCCCCCAGGGCGCTCAGCCCACCGTCGACGGGGGCACGCCGAACCGCTTGCGGAACGCGGCCGCGAACTTGCTCGGGTTCTCGTACCCCACCCGCTGCGCCACCTCGGTCACGTTGCACGCCCGCTGGCGCAACAGGCGATGGGCCTCTTCCAGCCGGTGGTTCCGGAGGTACGCGAAGACCGGCGCGCCGAAGAGCGTGCGGAACCCCGCCTTGAGCTTCACCTCGTTCAGCCCGGCGTGCCGGGCGAGCTCCGGGAGCGTCGGCGGGTCCACCATGCGCGCCAGCAGGGCGTGCCGCGCCCGCTCGAGCCGCGCGATGTCGTGCTGCGAGAGGAGCGGCGACGCTGCGCGCTCGCTCTCCTCCAGCTGATCGACCATGGCCGCCATCAGCTCGAGCCCCTTGGCCTCCAGGTAGAGCTGCCGGGAGAGACCCCTGGCGTCGCAGCCCAGGATCTCGTCGAGCAGCCGGTACAGGGTCGGCGACATGGCGTGCGTCGCGCGCGGGTAACCCCCGGTGTGGGCCACGATCCGCTCGAGGGGCGCAGGCAGGACCTGCGAGCCTAGGAGCTCGCGGAGCCGCCATGCGTCGATGGTGAGGCAGAGGCTGTCCTGATCCTGACCGAGGGCCGACTCGTCCCATTCGCACACGAGCTTCAGCGGCCTCTTCACCTGGCCGATGCGGAATGTCCCGCCCCCGAGGAGAAAGCCGTCTCCCTCGCTGCTCCTCACCCGCATGTGGGGTCCCCGCGACAGGACGAACTCCAGCCCCATCGGCGCGTGGTCGATGACCATCCCCGACGCCCACGCCCACCGGCACCGGGTGGCGGAGAGGGAGATGCCGGAGCGCAGCGTGGAGGCGCTGATGAGGCCCGTGTTGCCCTGCAGGTCCCAGCGCACCTGGCGCTCGAACGGGGTGGGCGTCTCGATGGGCGCGGCGCCCTGGAGGATCCCCGCCGCGAACGTCTCGAGATCGCGCTCGCTTCCCTCGATCCTCATCGCCTCCATGCGGACGTTTTAGCACGCGCCGCGCCCGGCTGGCCGCCGGCGAGGGACCAGCTCACCCTCGGTCCTCGGTCCTCGGGCGATGCGCTGACACGTCGCGACCGCGTGGGCGCCCGGGCGCTCACGGGGGAGCCTGCCGGTGCTGGATGGCGTGCTCGGCCGCCATCGTATACCGGCGGTTCTCGGCCTCGTCGGGATCGAGCCCGAGCTCGCCATAGAGATACGCCATGGCCAGCGCCCCGCAGGCTGTGGAGTGAAGGCGGCCCCTTAGATGCATAGATAAATTATTGATATAGCGTCGTTTTCCCAGGAGGGCCGGATCGCATAGGGTTCTCTATGTCAACCAACGCGTGCAGCGTGGCCGTACGGTGGGACCGGTGATGCCGCGGGCCCTTCACCGCGGGCGACGCGACGGCAGAGGGCGCGCCGTTGGGCCACACCGGAGCCGCCTTCGGCGGCGAAACAGGCGGAAGCTACGAAAATCGCTACTGTTCCCGGCCGCCGCTCGTCATCGACCGGTGTTTCTGGCGGGATTTCTGACACGCGGAGCTAGCCGAGCGCCCCCGAGGCGGCCGCGGGGCGGAGGCCCTCGATCAGGGCCGCGCGATAGCGGTGTCGCGCCGCGGAGAGGCGCAGCGCCTCGCCCTCGTCCGCGAGCGACGCCGCGGCCATCGCGGCGTGACCCAGACGCAGGAGCGTGTAGGCGAGGAGATACGCAGGCAGGCGCCGCTCCGGATCATCGCCGGAGCGACGCCGATACCGCTCCAGGAAGGCGCGCCGGGCGCCTCGCGGCATCCGCCACTCGACGATGGCGCCGGCGAGATCCCAGGCGATGTCCGTGGGGCCAGGGAGGAAGTGATCGTCGCCGTGCCCGCAGGCGTCCACCTTGACCAGCTCGCCCGCGGCGGGCCTGCGCCACTCGTGGGGATCCATCCTGCCATCGACGATCACCGGACGCGCGAGCTCCAGGTGGAGCTCACCCGGGAGCTCCCTCCGCATCTCCAGCGAGAAATTGGTGCGTGCCATCGCAATGAGCTCGTCGGCCGCAGGGCTCGGCACAGGGAAGGCCGAGGCGCGAAAGGCGCAGTAGTCGGCGAGGCGCTCGAGCTCCGCTGCGGACAGGTCATCGGCCTGGAGCGGGCGGCCAGGGAGCCAAGGATACGAGCAGAATCCCTGGCCCTCGTCGCGCGGCTCCGGCCCAAAGCCGGCCCGGAAGACGCCGTGTGCCCGCTCCAGACACTCCGCCCCGTAGCGGCCCATCCCTTCGAACTTGAGGATCCGGCGTTCGTCCCGGGAAAGGTATTTGAGACGCTCCATGGACGTCCAGGAGGGCGGCCAGCGCGATTCGTCCTCATAGCAGCGGCGGCGCCACGCCCCGGCGCCGATGGGCTCGCCCGCGTCGCCGGGGAGCTGCGCCCCGCCCTCGGCGCGCTCCGAGCGGAAGGACCGCCAGCGGCGCGCGCCTTCCGGCGCGACGAGCGCGTCGGGATCGGGCGCGCGGGAGCCGAGGAAAACGATGCTGGCGCGCGGGACGCCCGCGCGGACCAGGGCGTCTCCGGCGGCGAGGAACGAGGAGCCGCTGAGGCCCGGCCCCTCGTCGACGACCCAGAACCGCGCTCCCTCGGCGATGCCGTCCTCGACCCAGCGGATCTGCCCGGCGTCGAGCTCGACGCGGCGGTCGTAGGGGTGACCTGATGGGCGCACGGTGGTGCGGCCGGCCCGGATCCCCTGCCCGCGGAGCGCCGCGGCCGTCACCGCGCTCAGCGTCGTGCCGATGCTGCGGATACCGACGACCCGGACCGGCGCCGGCGGGGACGCGAGCCGCTCGGCCAGCCGGGCGAAATCGAGCGGGTGGAGCCCGTAGAACGAGAACCCCTCGGGCGGCGACGTCGAGACGATCGCCGGGACCTCGACGGCCGTGAGGGCCTCGGGCGTGGCCAGACGTCTGGCCGTCCGTGGCCAGACGTCTTGCTGTCCGTGGCCAGATGTCCGGCCGCCCGCGATCGCGAGCGCGCCCGCGCCGTCACCGCGGATCAGCGCGGCGGCGAGATCGTCGGTAAGCTGCGCCAGCGCCGAGGCGCTCTCCGCGCCGGCGTCGGCGAGGAGGGACTCGAGCTCGCCAGCGCGGATCAAGGCGCTGAGCACGAGGTCGCAAGGGCGCTCCGCGCCTCCGGGGCCGGCGATCGCCCGGAGGTCGCCCGCGAGCTCGTCGACGAGCCGCCGCCCCGGGACGTCGCGGCGGCCGCTGCGGAACACGTACATGCGGTATCCGGAGCTGTCGTCCATGGCGGGCTCCACGCCTCACCGCTGCGCGACGCGCGACCCGCGCCGCTCGCGGGCCTTCCCAGCGGTAACGTCATGGAACCGGCTCGTCAAGCCATCGGCCTCGTGCGTGGAGGGGAGCGACGGGCCTGACTCGGTCGTGGCTGGGGGCGGCAGCGCGAGCGGCTCCGGCGCCATCGCCGTCGATAACTTCGCTCAGCGCGGGCCGCCGGCCGCGAAGGCAAAATCGATGTGCACGTGCTCGTCGTGCCGCCACCACACCGGGCCGCGGGGGATCGCCCCTGCGAGCGAGCCCAGCTTGCGGCCCGCGGGGCTCGCGAGCAGCAGCGGCACGTACTCCGGCGCGAGGATGATCCGCTGGATCCGGAGCTTCCTGGCCCTGGCCTTCTCGTCCAGCGCCGACAGGAGCCGCGCGAGATCGTCGAAATCGATCGTCAGCTCGCCCCACCGGCCCTGTGCGTCGAACTCGAGGCCATAACCGAGCTTGTTCCAGGGATAGGTCGACACATCCGCGGGCCGCCCCGCGCCGTCGCGCAGCGGGACGAAGATATCGACGCTGAGCCCGTTCTGGTGCGTGCGGTGCGGCCAGAACGGGCCGCCATCGCGGTGGCCCGTCTCCCCCACGACGAAGCGCCGCCCTGGCCTGGCGGCCGCGCACGCGGCGAACGCCTCCTCCAGCGCATCGCGAACCGCGCCGTGCACGTATTGGCGCCCGAGGCTGGCGCCCAGGTAGGAGTAGGTCACATGGCCGGGCCCCGAGGGGCGGAGCGGGTGCCCGCGCAGCAGCCGGCCGCGCGCGGGACTGCCAGCGCTCTCGGACGGCGCCGCGCCGTCGAGCCAGACGCGGCCGTGCGCCACGACGAGGGGCGCGACGAGCAGGAGACCGGCGGCGACCGCGAGTCGCTTCCACGCCCGACGGGACGCGCTCGTCGCTCGCGGAGCCACAGCGGGCGGCGCGCCCCGAAGGACCTGGAGGAGCTTCACCCCGGCCGGCCTCCTGGAAGATCGATCACGTCGTTCAAGCGAGAAGCGAACCATCAAGCGCGCCAAGAGGAGTTCTAACTTCTGGCGTTCTGGTGCCTCGGCAGCTGACCATTCGGCGTCTTTCAAGCAGTATCAACCGATTTGTGGGATCGGGAGGTCATCGCGCCCCAAAGAGACGCGACCGACCGACCGCGCGCCCCCGCCCTGTGCAAGACTGCGCGCCGATGCCGTACGACCATCTCCTCGGGCGCGTGGTGACCCTGCCGGTGCGGCGGTTCGGCCCGCCGGGCGCCTTCCTTTCGGCCGATCCAGACGACTTTCGCCCGGACGCGCCGGTGCTCCTCTTGCCGCGCAGCGAGGTGCCCGAGGGCGCCAGGGAGGGGGACGAGCTCGAGGTCTTCGTGTACCTCGACTCGGAGGATCGCCCCATCGCCACCACGCGCCGGCCGAAGGTCATGCTGGGCGAGGTCGCCTTCCTGGCGGTCACCGACGTCGCGCCCTTCGGCGCCTTCGTCGACTGGGGCCTGCCCAAGGAGCTGCTCGTCCCCTGCGCGGAGCAGACCCGCGACCCGCTGGTCGGCCAGCGGCACCCGGTGGGGCTGCTCGTGGACAGGACCGGCCGCCTCGCGGGGACGATGCGCGTGAGCGAGATGCTGCGCGACCAGGGCGAGTTCGATCTCGACGAGTGGGTCGAGGGTGAGGCGTGGCGCAACGAGCCGGGGATCGGCCTCTTCGTCATCGTCGAGCGCAGGTTCGTCGGCCTGCTCCCCGCCGACGAGCCGCACGCGCTCTCCCGCGGCCAGGCGGCGCGGTTCCGCGTGACGAGCGTGCTGCCCGACGGGAGGATCGAGCTCTCGCTCCGCGGTCACGCGCACGAGGAGGTCGAGAGCGACGCGCAGGAGATCCTCGCGCGGCTCTCGCGCCCGGGCGCGCCGAGGGTCGGCGATCGCTCGAGCCCGGAGGAGATCCGGGCGCTCTTCGGCCTGAGCAAGAAGGCGTTCAAGCGGGCCGTCGGCCGCCTGCTGAAGGAGCGCGCCGTGGCGATCGACGGCGAGGGGTTCCTCGTCAAGAACGCGCGCTGAGCCGGGCGGAACGGGCGGAGCGGGCGGAACGATACGAGGCGCCCCGCGGCGGACGCCGTGTGCGGAGCGTCGTGCGGGCGACGGCTACCTGTCCCTCGCGCACCGGGCGCCAAGGCCGTAGTAGCGCTCGGCGGGTTTGCCGGGGAGGCGATGGGATGTCGTGAGGTTCTCGATATCGTCGTCGAAGCATCCGCCGCGCATGACGCGCTCGGAGCCGGCGGTCAGGTTCGCGCAGTTGTCGCAGAGGTCGCAGCGCTGCGATGAGATCGGGTACTCGTCGCTGTACCCGTCCAGCGTCCACTCCCACAGGCTCCCTGCCAGGTCCGCCTGCCCCCACTTTCCATCCCCGGAGGTCGCCTCGTCACCGCTCGATCTGGATCCGACTGGCAGGAGATCGGCGATCGTGCAGGGACGGCCCGACGCTTCCGTGTACCCGTAGCAGCCGAAGACCGCACGGTCCTCGTCGGCCGTATCGCCCCACGGATAGCTTCGCTCCTCGTCGCCGCCCACCGCCGCGTAGCTCCACTCGGCCTCTGTCGGCAATCGCCCGCCGTCCCACGCACAGAAGGCCATCGCCTCGTGCCAGGTGATGCAGTTCATGGGGCGGCGCTCGTCGTCGTCCGATTCAACCGTGTCGCTCCACGTCGAGCAGCGCGCCCCGATAGCGCTGCACGTGTCGCGATCGGGAGGGGTGCACTTCCTCAGCTCCACCATCAGCGTCTCCGTGTCCGGCTGGAGGAACTGCACGAAGCTGTCCTTCCACCCGCTGCCAGGAAGCGCCGGGTGCTCCCCGGCGCCGGCCTCGGGAGGGCTCTCCCGCGTTCCTTTCCCCGCCTCGACGAACTCGCGGAACCGGCCAACCGTGATCTCGTAGGTATCCAGCCAGAAGTCGTTCACGATCGCCCGCCTCTGCTCGGCTGAGCCCGTCGCGTCTTCATAGCTCCTCGTGTACGCGCCGCCGTCCACCAGCCGGCTGTCGCAGCAGCTGATCCCGTCCGGTCCGCACCGCGTCGCCATGGTCAGGCAACTCGGGGCCATCGACGAGATTGGGCCGCCCCCTGCGCCCGCGCCGCTGCCGCCGTCGCCGTTCAGCCCGCATCCCCCCGCCTCACCGCCGCTCCCGGCCGCCGCGCCCTCTCCGCCGCTCCCGGACGCTGCACCCTCACCGCCGCTCCCGGCCGCCGCGCCCTCACCGCCGTTCCCGGCCGCCGCCCCCTCACCGCTGCTCCCGGCCGCCGCGCCGCCGCCGCTCCCGGCCGCCGCGCCCTCACCGCCGCCGGGCTTATACCGCTCCCAGTCCGCGCCGATGAGGTCCGAGCATCCGGCGGCGACGAGCGCTCCCACCCCGCCGATCCAACCAGCTTTCGCCCAGGTTCCACCCATGACCCGACAGCGTCACCCCCTTCGTTCACCGCTGTCAAGCCGCTCCCGGCCGGCCGCCTGCGTCGAGGGATCCCCTCGCCGCAGCTCGGCCGGCGGCCGCGACGCGAGGGCTACTCGAGCAGGCTGCGCAGCATCCAGGCGGTCTTCTCGTGGACCTGCAGGCGCTGGGTGATCAGATCGCAGGTGGGCTGATCGTTGGCGTTCTCGGCCACGGGGAAGAGCTCACGCGCCGTGCGCGCGACCGTCTCGTGGCCCTCGACGAGGCGCTTGATCATGTCCGTGGCCTTGGGGACGCCGTCGTCCTCCTTGATGGTCGAGAGCGCGACGAACTGCTTGTAGGTCCCCGGCGCGGGGAGGCCGAGGGCCCGGATGCGCTCGGCGACCAGGTCCACGGCGAGCGCCAGCTCGTTGTACTGCTGTTCGAACATGAGGTGGAGCGTCTGGAACATGGGCCCCGTGACGTTCCAGTGGAAGTTGTGGGTCTTCAGATAGAGCGTGTACGTGTCAGCGAGGACGCGTCCCAGCCCCGCGCCGATCAGCTCGCGGTTCTTGGCGTCGATTCCGATATTGATCTCCATAGGACTCCTCTCGTGTCGTGTGCTCTCAGGCTTCGCCGATGCTGCGCATCGACATCACATCGATCGGGCGCAGGCCGAGCAGCGCATACGACTGCTCCCAGCGCTGGTCCGCCGCCACGTCGAACAGGATCCGCTCGTCGAGCGCCACGGGCAGCCACGCGCCCGCGGCGATCTCTCGCTCGAGCTGGCCGGGCCCCCAGCCGCTGTAACCGAGGAGCACCGTCCTGCGCCGCGGGTCGGCGGCGGCCGTGCCGCGCACCGCGTCGGCCGCGAGCGTGTCGAACGCGCTGCGGGACGACGTGACCCGCACCCGGGAGCCCACCGGGATCACGCCCGTCTCCTCGGCCCCGAGCGCCGGATCGAGGCACAGGATCCACCCCGAGCTCGGCTGGACCGGCCCGCCGAGGTAAACCGGCGCCGGGTCCTTCAGGTCGTTGCCATAACCCGCGAACGACAGGAGCTCCCCCAGCGTCATCGGCGCCGGCCTGTTCACCACGAACCCCAGCGCCCCGCCCTCGCTGTGCACCGCGAGGAGCACGACCGTCCGGTCGAAGTTCGGATCACCGAGCGGCGGCGACGCGATGAGGAACCCTGGGGCCAGCACGCTCGCTTCGCTGTTCATCGGCGATCCTCCCTCGCAACGGTCAACCGGTCACTGCGTCCCGCACGAACCCGTCCGCCGCGGCGGGGGCTGGACGGGGAGTCGCCCCCACCTTACTCCCGTGTGCCGTGACAGGCGATTGGGATCTCCCTCCAGCGCCGGCGAGGCGGGTATAGTGGCGCCATGTACACCGTCGGCGTCCGCGATCACATCATGGTGGCCCACAGCCTCAAGGGCGTGCAGTTCGGCCCTGCGCAGCGCCTGCACGGCGCGACGTACACGGTCAGCGTGGAGGTGGAGCGCGAGGAGCTCTCGCCCCTCGGCCAGGTGGTCGAGACGAGCGCGCTGCGGGACAGCCTGCGCGCCGTGCTCGCCGAGATCGACTACCGGAACCTCGACGAGCACCCCGCGTTCGAGGGCAAGCGCTCGACGCCGGAGCTCATCGCGCGCTACATCCACCGCGAGCTCGGCCGCAAGCTCCCGGTGAGCGCCGGCAGCGCCCTCACGATCACGCTGAACGAGTCCCCCCTCGTCTGGGTGCGCTACCGCGCGCCGCTCCGGGGCGCCTCGGTCATGCCGACCGAGCTGGCCTGAGCGCCGGCCGTCTCCGCTTGGCACGCGGCCCTGCCCGCGGCAAAAGAGCGCGCCGATGACCGAGCCGGTCCGCACAGCGCCGATCGTCCTGAGCTTCCAGGGCGGCACCCTCCGCATCGAAGGCCTCGCCCCGCGCCCGGCGCTCGAGGCGGCGCCTGCGCTCGACAGCAGCGCGCTGCCATCGAACGCAGACGAGCGCGCGGACGAGCCCGACGGCGGCGACGCCGGCGATCCCGCCGAGGGCGCGCCGCTCGACCCCGCGTGCCTGCCCGCGTCCTGCCGCTGGGACGCGCGGGAGCGCGTCTACCGCGTGCCGGCGATCGACTACGCCGAGCTCGTCCTGAGGCTCCGCGCCCGCGGCGTCCCGTTCACCGACGCCGCCCGCAAGTACGAGGCGCTCCCGCTCGCGCCGCTCGCCAAGCACGACCCGTTCCCCTACCAGCGCGAGGCGCTCGACGCCTGGGCCGGGCGGCGCAGCCGGGGCGTGGTCGTGCTCCCGACGGGCGCGGGCAAGACGTTCGTCGCGACGCTCGCGATCGCCGCGCGGCAGCGCAGCGCGCTCGTGGTCGTCCCTACCCTGGATCTCCTGAACCAGTGGTACGACGGGCTCTCCGCCGCGTTCGGCGTCCCGATCGGCCTGCTCGGCGGCGGTTACCACGACGTCCTCGACCTGACGGTGACCACGTACGACTCCGCGCACGCCCACATGGACCGGCTCGGCGCCCGGTTCGGCCTCGTGATCTTCGACGAGTGCCACCACCTGCCGAGCCCGTCGTACGCGCTCGCCGCGAAGATGTGCCTCGCGCCCTTCCGCCTCGGCCTCACCGCCACGCCCGAGCGCGCCGACGGACGGGGCTACGACGACCTCATCGGCCCGATCGTCTTCCGCCGGGAGATCACCGAGCTCTCCGGGCAGTACCTCGCGGCCTACGACGTCGTCCGGCTCGAGGTGCCGCTCTCGGACGACGAGCGCGCCGCGTACGAGGCGGCGCGCGCCGTGTACATCGGCTTTCTGCGCGCGAACGGCATCCGCATGCCCGAGGGGTGGGGCCAGTTCATCCTGCTGAGCTCGCAGTCCGACGCCGGCCGCCGCGCCTTCGAGGCGTACCGCCGCCAGCGCAGCCTCGCGCTGTGCGCGCCCGGCAAGATCGACGTCCTCGCCCGGCTGCTCCACGCCCACCGCGCCGATCGCACCCTGGTCTTCACCGAGGACAACGCCACGGTCTACCAGATCTCGCGGCAGTTCCTGCTGCCGGCCATCACCCACCAGACCAAGGTGAAGGAGCGCAGCGCCATCCTCGACGCCTTCAACCGCGGCGCGCTGTCGGCGGTGGTCACCTCGAAGGTGCTGAACGAGGGGGTCAACGTGCCCGAGGCGAACGTGGCGATTGTCCTGTCGGGCAGCGGCTCGGTGCGGGAGCACGTCCAGCGGCTCGGCCGCATCCTGCGCCGGAGCGAGAACAAGACGGCGATCCTCTACGAGCTCGTGGCCCTCGGCACGAGCGAGCAGCGGGTGAGCGACAAGCGCCGGGAGCACATTGCTTACCAGTGACCTCGTCCGCGTCCGCCGCCGGGGCGGGATGGTCGTGCCGCAGTACCTCCGCGGGGCGGCCGCCGAGCGCCTGCTGCCGGTCGCGCGGGCGTACCTCGACATCCTCTCGCAGCGCGTCGGTGAGCGCCGCGACGACGTCGAGGCCGCGCTCGACGCCATCGAGGTGCCCGCGCGGGATCGCGTGGCCTCGCTCGGCCTGAGGAAGGTGCTCGAGGACGGCTGCGAGTACGAGGTGCAGGAGGGCGTCGATCCCGAGGCGCTCCGGCGCGAGCTGTTCCACGCGGCGGCGGCGGCGCACCGCGCCCTCGACGTCCGCGCCCGCTTCGACCGAGCCGCCGTGCTCGACGAGGTGGCCGCCCGGCTCGGCACGACGCCCGCCGCGATCGAGGCGGGCCTCTACGCCGACCTGCGCGGCGCCGAGATCCTCCGGCGCGCGGCCGCGGACGCGCCCGAGATCCTGCTGGATCGGTACAACCTGGCGCTGGCGCAGTCGATCCTCCTCCGGGCGACGCAGGTGACGATCCGCATCGAGGGGGAGAGCGCCCAGCGCTACCGGCGGATCTTCCGGGCGGCGCGCTTTCACGGGCTCATCCACGTGGTCCAGGGCGATCCGGTCTCCGGCTACACGATCGCGCTCGACGGCCCGTTCAGCCTGTTCGACGCGGTGCAGCGGTATGGCTTGCGGCTCGCGATGTTCCTGCCGTCGGTGCTCTCGTGCGCCTCGTTCCGGCTGCGCGCCGACCTGCGCTGGGGGCGCGACAAGGAGCCGCTCGCTGTCGAGATCGGCCCGGCGGACGGCCTCCTGTACCACGGGCGCGAGCTCGCGGAGACGACGCCCGAGCTGGACGCGTTCTGCGAGGGGTTCAGGAAGCTCGGGTCGCCCTGGACCGTGTCGCCGAACGAGCGGCTGTTCGCGCTGCCCGGAGAGGTGGTGTGCGTCCCTGACCTTGTGTTCCTGAACGCGGAGACCGGGGAGGAGGTGTACCTCGAGGCGTTCGGGTTCTGGAGCCGGGACGCGGTGTGGCGGCGCGTCGAGCTGATCCGGAAGGGGTTTCCGGCGAGGATCCTGCTCGCGGTCGGCAAGCAGCTCCGCGTGAGCGAGGAGGTGCTGGGCGACGACGAGGCCGGGGAAATCTATGTCTACCGGGCGACGATGTCGCCGAGGGCGGTGCTGGCGCGGCTGGACGGGAAGCGCGGGGGGGCGTGAGCCGCTGCGGAGGGCAATCTGGCGTCCGCGACGCCCGCGGCGCTCACGGCTCCACGGTCGCGTACGCCGGCGTCCACGCCCGCTTCCCGTCCGGCCGCGTGATCCGCGCCCGCACGTAGCGCTCCCCGCCGCGGAGCCGGTACGTCGCCCGCCCCGCCGTGGGCTGCTGCCGCTCCAGCACGCGCCCGCCCCGCCCGACGAACTCGACCACCGCGCCCGCCGCCACCGGCCAGATTGAGAACGCGTCCCCGGCGATCGCGATCCTCCGCAGCCTCGCCCCGGACGACGCGTAGAGCCGTCCCCCGGCGAGCGCGCTGCAGATCGCGGCGCGCGACGCCTCCCGCGAGAAGACCTCGATGAACCCGCGGCCGGGCCCCGCGGGCGGCGCGCCCGACCCGGCCGTGAGCTGGTGCAGATCGTCCACCGCGACGCCGACGATCCCCCCTCCCGCGGCGCCGCGCACCGTCAGCACCGCATCCCACAGCGCCTCGTGCGACGGGCGCGTCGCGTCGCCGTCCGTGTACACGTACGGGTGCCCGCTGTGGATCTCCAGGAGCTCCGCCGCAGGCGCCGCCAGGAGGTCGCCGGCGGATAACGACCAGTCGAAATTCGGATGGTTGATGAGCGCCACGCCCCCCTCCGCCCGCACACGCCCGATCGCCCACTTCAGCGCCTCCCCCTTGGTCAGGAAGGCGCCCCCGCCGATCGTCGCCCGCGTGCAGAGCGCGTTCACGTGCACGGGCTTCCCCTCTGCCCACATCGTGACCTCTTCGCCGGGGATCACGGCGAAATTCGACGCCGACGAGGGATCCTGGAACATCGCAGGATCGACGCGCTGGTTGTGGTCTGTCAGCGCCACGAAGGAATACCCGTTCTCGCGGTACCAGCGGACGACGTCGCGCGGCTCGCTGTCCCCATCGCTCAGGGACGTGTGGGTGTGGATGTTCCCGCGCTGGAACACCTCCACGTCGAGCGCCCTCTCGAAGCGCGGGCGGCCCGGCTGTCCGTCCCCTCCGTGAGCAGAGCGCGAGACGAGCGAGGCGCGCTCCGCCCTGCCGGCGAGCGCGAGGAGCGCCGCTGCGCCGATGAACAGGAGAGCACTCCAGCGTCCGCGCATGTTCATTGCAATGACATGGAGAGTATACAGAACGCCAGGGCCGCGACCAATTCGCGGAGCTCGCGCCCACACCTCTGCCGCCGCGCGTTACCTCTCCCGCTCTCCGGCGCGCGCCCGCCTCCTCTTCAATTTTTAATTACCCCGGTGCACCGGCGTCCGGCGGCATACTGCGCCCGTGACGCCCCCCCTCCTCGCGCTCGTCATGATCGTCAAGGACGAAGCCCCCTCCATCCGCGAGACCCTCGCCTCGGCCAGGCCCCACGTCGACCGGTTCACCCTCCTCGACACCGGCTCCACCGACGGCACACAGGCCCTCGCGCGCTCCGCCATGGCGGGCGTCCCCGGCGATCTCGTCGAGGAGCCCTTCGTCGACTTCGGCGCGACGCGCAGCCGCGCCCTCGACCTCGCGGGCGACGCGGCCGTGTTCACCCTCATGCTGAGCGGCGACGAGCGCCTCGTCGCGGGTGACGCGCTCCGTCGCTTCTGCGAGGAGCGCCGCGACGCGTCGGGCCCGGGGCACGGCGCCTACCACGTCCGCGTGCACTACGGCGATTCCGTCTACGACTCCGCCCGGCTCGCCCGCGCCTCGGCCGGGTGGCGCTACGTCGGCGCCACCCACGAGGTGCTCTCCAAGGAGGGCGAGCCGCCCCCCTCGATCCGCGTCCCCGACGCCCACATCGTCCACGACCTCTCTCGCCGCGACGCCGCCGCCCAGACCCGGAGGTGGCAGCGCGACCTGGAGCTGCTCTCCGCTGCGCTGGCCCGATCCCCCCGCGACGGCCGCACCGCCTTCTACCTCGCGCAGACGCTGGAGTGCCTCGGCCGGCACGCGGAGGCGTTCGAGGCCTACGAGCGGCGCGCCGCGCTCGGCGGCTGGCAGGAGGAGGTCTACGAATCGCTGTTCCGCATGGCGCGCACCGCCGCCGCGCTCGGGCGCCCCTGGCCGGAGGTGCAGCAGCGCTACCTCGACGCCCACGCCCACAGCCCGCACCGCGCCGAGCCGCTCTTCGCCGTCGCCTGGCACTGGTACGGGCAGCGGTGCTGGCCGCTCACCTACCTGTTCGCCTCCCGCGGCGCCGCCCTCCCCTTCCCCGCCCAGGCCACCCTCTTCGTGGACGCCGAGGTCTACGAGCACAAGCTGCTCGACCTCGTCGCCACCAGCGCGTTCCACGTCGGCGAGCTCGCCGCCGGCGAGGCGGCGCTGCGCAAGGCCCTCGCCCGCCGCCCCGGCGATCCGCGCCTGCTCGGGAACCTCGCGTTCTACGCGCCCGCGAAGAAGCGCTGACGCGCCGCGCTCGCCGCCGCTCAGGCGCCGCCGTCGTCCTTCCTGATCCAGCCCTTGCGGCGATAGTACGTGAGCAGCCCGACGACGCTCGCCAGCATCAGGCACCATACGAGCGGATAGCCGTAATACCAGTCGAGCTCCGGCATGTTGTACGGCGAGCTCTCGTGGTGGAAGTTCATCCCGTAGATGCCTGCAATGGCGGTGACCGGGAGGAAGATCGTCGAGATGATCGTGAGCACCTTCATGATCTCGTTCATCCGGTTCGACATCCCGGAGAGGTGGAGATCCATGAGGCCCGAGCTGAGCTCGCGGTAGGTCTCGACCATGTCCATCAGCTGCACCGCGTGATCGTACGTGTCGCGCAGGTAGAGCCGCGTGTCCTTGGCGATGATCGGGTTGTCCTCGCGGAGCAGCGCGTTGACGAGATCGCGCTGCGGCCAGATCGCCCGCCGGAGCGTGAGCAGATCCCGCTTCAGGTCGTGGATCGGCTTCGACATCCGGCGCTTCGCGTCGATCACCTCGACCTCCAGGTCCTCGATGTGCTCGCCGAGCCGCTCGAGCACCGGGAAGAAGCCGTCGACCACCGCGTCGAGCAGCGCGTACGCCAGGTAATCGGCGCCCCGCTCCCGGATCGAGCCCCGGCCGGTGCGGATTCGCTCCCGCACGGCCTCCATGACGTCCCAGTCGGCCTCTTCCTGCACCGTCAGGACGAAGCTCTTGCCGACCAGGATGGCCAGCTGCTCGGTGCGCAGCACGCAGCGCTCGTTGACCTGCGCCATCCGCGCGATGATGAGCACGTGCTCGCCCCCGTAGACGTCCGCCTTCGGCCGCTGGGGCACGTTGACCATGTCCTCCAGCGCGAGCGGGTGGACACGGAAGATCTCGCCCAGCCGCTCGAAGGTCGCCTTGTGCCCGAGCCCCCGGACATCGACCCACGTGATGGAGGGCCGGTCGTCCGTGAGGTAGGGGATGCACTCGTCGACGCTCTGGATCTCCTTCTCGGACACGACCTCGGCGTCGTAGTCGATGACGAAGATCTTCGGCCGCCGCGTGTCCTCGATGACCAGCGTCCCGGGCGGCGACGCCGGCGGCGGCTCGTGCATGAGCCGGTCGCGCCTGGGCCGCAGCGTCGTCCGGTCGAGGTCGGCCCTCTCCTGGACCCAGGCGGCGTGCGGTTGCGGCACGCTGCTGCGCCGCGACTCGGGGGGTAGGGTGGTGCTCGTCACGGGGGCGTGATGGTAGACCAAGATCGCGCGGCATCGAGCACGGGATGACGCGCAGGATGACGTGCGCTCTCGCGCTCGCTCCGCGGCGCCGGGTGGCGTATGCTGATCGGGCCGCGGAGGGGAGTTGCTGGTCGGGCCGCGGCGGGGAACGGGCGCTCGCAGGGCCGCCTCTTCCTCCCTGTCCCTGCTGGCCGGGGGAGCGCGCGACGCGCGCCGGCCTGCGCCTCGCGCCGCCGCGCGCCCTGCCCTTCCGGATGCCCATGGGAACGACCCTCGACATCGCGATCGGCCTCGTCAGCGTCTTCTTCCTGCTCAGCGTCCTCTGCTCGGCCATCCACGAGGCGCTCGCCGGCGTGCTCCGGCTGCGCGCGCTCAACCTGGCGCAGAGCATCGAGATCATGCTGGCCGATAGCGAGCTCGACGCGCACGTGAAGCAGTCGCCCGGCGCCGCCGACACCGCCGCCCCCAAGAGCTCCCCGCTGGAGCAGGTCATGAGGCGCGCGGCGCGGCGCGCTGTCGAATTGGTGCGCACCCGGGTGATGCCGGGACCGCTCCCGAGCCCGCTCGCGGCGAAGCTCCGCGAGCACCCGCTGATCAAGGATCTCAAGTACGGCTGGGTAGGGCCGTCCTACATCCCGTCGCACGCGTTCGTGGCCGCGCTCATCGACACCCTGCGGCAGGTCCCCTGGCCCCACAGCGCCGCGGCGCTGCCCCCGCAGGCCGGCGCCACACCTTCGCAGACCGGCGCCGCGCCTGCGCCGGCGGGCGACGCCGCTTCCGCGCCCCTGCAGCAGGCGAACGACGGCGTCCCTCCGCCGCAGGCGAGCGCCGCCGCGCCTGCGCCGGGCGAGATCGCGGCGGCGCCGAGCCGCGACGAGGACCCGCTCGACGAGCTGAAGCAGATCATCCGGAGCATGCCGCCGAAGAGCGACCTCCGGCGCGCCCTCGCCACGATCGTCGACTCCACGGTCAAGGACATGCGCGAGGCCAACATCCGGCTGGAGCGCTGGTTCAATGACGCCATGGACCGGGCCGCCGGCCGGTACAAGCGCCGCGCGCAGCTGATCATCAGCGCGACGGCGCTCGTCCTCTGCGTCGGGTTCAACGCCGACAGCATCCGCCTCGCGGGCGCCCTCTCGCGCGACGCGGTGGTGCGCGCCCGGCTGATCGCGGCGGCGCAGGAGATCGCGAAGTCGCCGCCCCGCGCCGCGCCCCAGGCCGGCGGCACCGACCAGAACGAGGACATCATGGCCGCGATCGCCGAGGGAAGCGGCGCTCGCTCCCGGCTCACCGGGCTCGACATCGAGATCACCTGGGGCGTGAAGGCCCCCGAGCACACGAGCGTTCCGAAGCTCTGGAACGCGATCGCGGCGATCCTCGGCCAGGGCATCGTCGGCTGGATCCGCGGGGTGCTCGACAGGCTCCTGACCCCCGGCATCCTCATCACCGCGGTCGCCGCCTCCCTCGGCGCGCCGTTCTGGTTCGATCTGCTCAACAAGCTCGTGAACCTCAGGACCGTCGGCAAGAGCCCCGAGCCGTACGAGCCCCCCAAGGGCGCCGGGCCGGACAGCAGCGTGACCCGCTGACCGTGCACCGCGCTCGAGGGGACGACACGCCCAGTCGTCCTACCACGACGCCGGGTACTCATCGTGGGTTGGAAGCCCTCCGCTGGCGCACCCCCACGGCGCTCTGGATCCCCAGAAGATGTGATCCGTCGGAGAGATGGGCGGCGCTGTGTCCAGCGAACCGGCCGGGACGACCATGATCTTGCCGCCGCGCCTCAGACGCGGGACGGGACACCCGCAATGGCTGCAAAACCACTTCCCGAAGCTCTTCGCCGTGGGCAGCTCATAACGCGTGATGGCCTCTTCCCCTGACAGCCATCGGAGCTGGCCGGGATCGACGGCCAGATTCGTGGCGTGGCCCGTGCCCGTGCCCTTGCGACACCGCGAGCAATGGCAATGGACCATCAGCTGGAACGGCGGATCGACCTCGAATGTCACCGCCCCGCAAAGGCAACCCCCGTGAATGCTGGACTCGCTCATCTGCTCTCTCCAGGCGCCTGACGCCGCGATGGAATGGGATGCTCAGCCTATCCGATCTGGCCGGCGGGGATCGAGCTCGGTTCGCCCGGCGCGCCCGGAACACGACGCCGTGGCCGCCCCGACACGCGCCGCGGCTGCTCCTTGGACGGGCAGCGGCATTTTGCCCGTGCCTCCGACCTGGTACGCAGGCTGCTAGATCCAGGGGACCGGACCATGAAGACCTTGAGCGCTTGCTTTCTGCTGGGGATTCTCGTTGGCTGTCAGAAATCCGAGGAGGCCGGCCTGCCGGCGGCGAGCTCGGGACCGAGCGCCGGCTCGAGCGCACCGGCGGCGGCCGCCGCGGAGGCAGCGTCGCCGGCCGCCGCGGAGGCGGCTTCGTCGGCCCCCGCGCCCGCGACCGCGGCGCCCACCGAGCCGGCTCCGTCGTCGAGTGCGCCGGCGTCTTCTGGTGCGCCGGCGTCCTTCAAGGAGGGCCGGAGCGAGTCGATCGCAGCGGCCGTCGGCCTCGGTTGCGAGGCGAAGAGCCTCGACGGCTGGATCGAGCTGCTTTGCCGGAAGAAGAACGGGACGGGCGGGCACCCCGTTCGCGCGGTGATCCACGATCCGAGCGCGGAGGCTGCAGCCGAAAAGCCGAGCGAGCCCGTGGCGGCGGACGGCGCCGGCGAGGGGCCCGACGCCGGCCCGTCGAACGAGGTCCTCGCCGACGAGCGCGGCGAGCTCCGGCTCGTCGCACCGTTCCGGGACGAGGCCAAGCAGAGCGTCACGCTGGAGTGGACCGACACGCGCTACGAGCTCCAGATCGACGGGACGACCGCGAAGCTCGACTGGGCCGGCTCCGTGGTGTCGCACCGGCGCGCCTGCCAGGAGCTCCTCGATCAGAACCGAGCGCGCATCTCCGGCGCGCAGAAGCTCGAAGGGCCCGAGAAGGTCTCGGCGGCCGAGGCGACGCGCCTGCCGAAGTTCGGGGTCTGCCAGCCGGCGGGGCTCGGCTCCTGGGCGCTGTCGCTGACGCGCTTCGCGGGCGCCGGCGAGGGCGCGGCGCGCGCGCTCGCCTTCGACATCGAGGTTGTGCGCATCGACCTCGAAGGCAAGCGCTTCGCGGCGCCGCTCGGAACGATCGAGGTCGCGCCCGGCGGACTCGCGATCTCCGCGTTGAACGTCTATGACTTCGACGACGACGGCAACGACGAGCTCATCGTCCCCTACGAGCTCAACGCGCTTGCCGCGGGCGCGAAGCCGGCGGCGCCGAGCCCGGTCTGGACGTTCTCGAACGGAGCGGTGTCCGCCTATGCGAAGGCCCCGAGCGTCTCCGGCGGCCTCGGCATCGAGCACCTCGACCACGACATGCGGCCGGACATCGGGAGCTACGGTCCCTTCGTCGCGTGGCTCGGCGCGGACTGCGGCGTGAAGAGCTGCCCGCCGCGCGTGACCGGGCCGAAGTTCTACTTTCACTCGGTGCAGGACGGTTCGTTTTCAGCGACCGACGCCGGCGCGACGGCGGCGCTCGGCCGCGCGTGCGGCAAGAAGCCCGCGGCGATCGTCGTGACGGCCGGCAGCGGCGTGAACGTCGCTCAGACGGCGAAGAACCTCGTCTGCGCGCGCGTGCTCGGAGCCACGCGGGAGGCGATCGAGGGCGAGCTCACGGCCAAGCGCGCGGACCTCTGCGGCGGCGCGGCGACCTGCGCGCTGTCGAGCACGTTCGAGGCCTGGCTCGACGCGGCGCTCCCGGCTGAGCTGGGGAGCGCCGCGAAGCTGTAAAGGCTGCAGGTATTTCGAGGCCGCGCCGCGGAGACTCGGGCCGTCATCTGCCGTCCTTCTCCGTGAATCCGAGCACGTGCATGCCGAACGAGGCAGCGAGGAGGATCGCCGCCTCGAGCGGGATGCGGGCGCCCTTCACGTTGTTCTTCGCCGGATCGATGAACAGATCCTGGGCTCGAGGGAACTGCGCGTTTCGAAGGTCGCAGTCCTCGAAGCGCGTCCCCGCGAAGCGGCACTCCTCGAACACCGCCCCGGCGAGGTCCGTCGCGGCGAAGACCGACTCGGTGATCGCGCACCGCTCGAAGCGCGTCTTGCGCAGCGCGAGCGAATCCATGATGACATACCGCAAGTCGCAATCCTCGAACGACACGTCGGGGTATTTCGCGATGTTCGTCCAGTCGACGCCCATCAGCTTGCAGGAGTTGAACGCCACGCCGCGCAGCGAGAGCATGGTGAGGTCGGCCTTGGTCAAATCACAGCTCTCGAAGACACAGCTCTCGAGACGAGCGCGCGTCCAGCGGCTCTCGCCGAGCTTCGAACGCCGGAACACACAACCGCAGAAATCTCGGCCGCTCAGGTCCGCTCGTTCCAGGGTGAGCCCATCGAACGTCTCCCCGTCGAAGGAGTCCTTCCCTTCGAACGGATCCAGCTTCCCTGGAGAGATTTCTCCACCGCCGCCAGCGTCGGGCTTGGGCTTATCTCCGCTGATCGATCGTCCTCGTCCGGCCATTCCCTGCTCCAGTCCACCCAACGATTTCAGACAGGGTGTCATCGTCTGGTGGTGGGCCTCAAGGCGCTCACCCGGCGCGTGACTCGGTCGTACGGTGGTTGAACGGCCGTGGCCGCCGAGCGCGTCGCCTGTTTCCACGCGCGCGCTCGGCGGGGATCCCGCGCGGCTCAGGAGAAGCCGTCGATGGCCGCGTTCAGCGTGGCGCTGGGCCGCATCGCGGCGAACGTCTTCTGATCGTCGAAGTGGTAGTAGCCGCCGAGGTCGACGGGCTTACCCTGCGCGCCGATCAGCTCGCCGTCGATCTTGGACTCGTTGTCCGTCAGGGTCTGGGCGAGCTTGCCGAACCTGGCCGCCAGCTCCTTGTCCTCGGTCTGCTTGGCGAGGGACTGCGCCCAGTAGAGCGCGAGGTAGAAGTGGCTGCCGCGGTTGTCGATCTCGCCGACCTTGCGTGCCGGGCTCTTGTTGTTCTCGAGGAACAGGCCGACCGCCGTGTCCAGCGCCTTGGCGAGCACCTTCGCCTTGGCGTTGTTGGTCTTGTTGGCGAGGTCCTCGATCGACACCTGCAGCGCCAGGAACTCACCGAGCGAGTCCCAGCGCAGGTAGTTCTCTTTCTGCAGCTGCTGGACGTGCTTCGGCGCCGAGCCGCCGGCGCCGGTCTCGTACAGGCCGCCGCCGGCCAGCAGCGGCACGATGGAGAGCATCTTGGCGCTGGTGCCCAGCTCCAGGATCGGGAACAGGTCCGTCAGGTAGTCGCGCAGCACGTTGCCGGTGACGCTGATGGTGTCCTTGCCCTCCTTCATGCGGCCGAGCGTGAACTGGATCGCTTCCACCGGGCTCTTGATCGGGAGCTCCAGGCCCTTGGTGTCGTGCTCGGACAGGTAGGCCTTGACCTTGGCGATCAGGTTCTTGTCGTGGGCGCGGTTCTCGTCGAGCCAGAACACCGCCGGGGCGCCCGTGGCGCGCGCGCGGGAGACGGCCAGCTTGACCCAATCCTTGATCGCGATGTCCTTCGTCTGGCACGCGCGGAAGACGTCGCCAGCCTCGACCTTCTGCTCCAGCAGGGCGTTGCCGGAGGCGTCGACGACGCGCACCGTGCCGCTCTCGGCGATCTTGAAGGTCTTGTCGTGTGAGCCGTACTCCTCCGCGGCCTGCGCCATGAGCCCCACGTTCGGCGAGGTGCCCATCGTGCGCGGGTCGAACGCCCCGTGCTGCTTGTGGAACTCGATCGTCGCCTGGTAGATGCCGGCGTAGGAGCGATCGGGGATCGTGAACTTGGCGTCGTAGAGCTTGCCATCCGTGCCGTACATCTTGCCGCTGGAGCGGATGGCCGCCGGCATCGAGGCGTCGATGATCACGTCCGAGGGCACGTGCAGGTTGGTGATGCCGCGGTCGGAGTCGACCATGGCCAGCGTCGGGCGTTGCTCGTAGACGGCCTTGATGTCCGCCTCGATCGCCGCCTTCTCGTCAGCCGGCAAGCTCTGGATCTTGGTGTACAGGTCGCCGATGCCGTTGTTCGGGTCGAAGCCGATCTTGGCCAGCGTGGCCGCGTGCTTCTCGAGCGCCTCGGCGTAAAACACGCTGACGGCGTGCCCGAAGAGGATCGGGTCGCTGACCTTCATCATCGTGGCCTTGAGGTGCAGGGAGAACAGCACACCCTGCTTCTTCGCGTCCGCCACCTGCTCGGCGTAGAACGCGCGCAGGGCCTTGGCGCTCATCACGCTGGCGTCGACGACCTCGCCCGCCTGCACCTTGACGCTCGCCTTGAGCACGGTCGTCTTGCCGCCGGCGACGAGCTCGATCTTCAGCTCCTGCGCCTTGTCCACCACGACGGACTTCTCGCTGCCGTAGAAGTCACCGCCCGACATATGCGCGACGTGGCTCTTCGAGTCGCGGCTCCACGCGCCCATCGAGTGCGGGTGCTTCTTGGCGTAGTCCTTGACGGCGGGCGAGGCGCGGCGATCGCTGTTGCCCTCGCGCAGGACGGGGTTCACGGCGCTGCCGAGCACCTTGGCGTAACGCGCCTTGATCGCCTTCTCCTCCTCCGTCTTCGGCTCGGAGGGATAGTCCGGCACGGCGTAGCCCTGCTGCTGCAGCTCCTTGATGGCGGCCACGAGCTGCGGGATGGAGGCGCTGATGTTGGGTAGCTTGATGATGTTGGCGTTGGGCGTCTTGGCCAGCTCGCCGAGCTCCGCCAGGTGGTCGCCTAGCTTCTGGCTGTCCGTCAGCCGCTCGGGGAAGTTGGCGAGGATGCGGCCCGCCAGGGAGATGTCGCGCGTCTCGACTCGAACCCCGGCGGCCTTCGTGAACGCCTCGACGATCGGGAGGAGCGAATAGGTGGCCAAGGCCGGCGCCTCGTCCGTCTTCGTGTAGATGATGGTAGAATTTTTCGTTTCCACTGTTTTCTCGAGGGTTGAACGGGTCGGGATTGTTGGAAAGGTTTCGCCCGGTGCCAAGGGCCCGTCGCACCGGCACAATGCCTGGCACCGGAATTTGCGCAAGCCCCTGGCTCCGGGCCGAGTGGCCGCCGACCTGGGCCTCGTGCGGCGTGACGCGTCGCGGCGCGAGCGGGGGCCGCGGGACGTGGCGGCGCGTGGAGCTGCTGCCGGGGGCTGGAGCTGCACGTGCGCGCGGACGCAGGCGCAGGCGCAGGCCAGGCGATCGCTCCGCCTCCAAGAGCCGGCCGCTCCGTGCAGCCGGCGAGCCATTCCATAGGACGATCACGAATCCGGCACCACTGCAACGCGCGGTGGTGGCTGAAGCCTCCAGCTGTTGGAGGTTGCCGCCTTCAGCTGTCGGAGGTTGCCGCTGTCATGGGATTGCGCGGTACGAATCGGCGACGGCAGCGTGGCGGCTCAGAGCGAACGGCGGGCTCGACGCTCGGCGAGCGTTGGTGGCCTCTCCCGTGCCGGCTGCAGGTTGGCCGTGCCCTGCCAGGGTCCCGCGGAAAACAACAGATCGCCCGTCACCCGTGTTGACGCTCAGACTGCCTTATGGTCCGACGAGCAGGCTTATTGATGGTCATCGCGGAAGCGCCGAAATTCGCGTCGGACAACACCAATTTACTCTCGGTAGAAGAGATGGGCGTGCGGGCCGCGCCAGGCGCTCCGAGCAAACAGCGAACTCTCTTCGGAAGACGAGGGCATTCTGCGACGCGCATTGGACGAGCGCCGCTCTCGCGATCCATTGCGCCGGCACACGCGTTGCTGTGGCGCCCGTGACCGCAGCGCGCTGGGGACGCGCAGTCCGCGACGCCACCGGAGCGCGATGGTCAAGGAGAACATCGATGACGACGCGAAGACAAGGCCGTGATGGCCTGCTGATGACACTCTTCCTGGGTGCCGTCGTGGCGAACGGCTGCGTGGCCGAGAGCGACGACACGGGCGAGGAGACCACGTCGGAGGCGAAGCAGCGCTCGGTCGTGTTGCTCGGCAACATCTTTCAGAACGGCACGCTGGTCTCGTTCGAGAACATCACGAACATCACCGGCATCGACATGACGAAGATCGTCGGGTTGACCGCGTGCGACCCGAAGGCGCTGTACGCCGTGGAGCAGAACGCCGGCCCGACGTACGCGCTGTGGTTCAGCAACGACAGCGGGCAGAGCTGGAAGAAGCAGGCGACGGCGGGCAAGAGCAAGGAGATCGCGTGCGACCACGCGCAGCTCGCGACGCTCGACGCGAGCAAGAACCTGTGGGTCGCGCCGCTGCAGGCGAACGGGGTGATCGGCGCATGGTCGCAGGCGCCGACCAGCGTGAAGGTCGATCGCATCCAGGGCGGCGACGGCTCGATCTATGGAGTGAAGGTCGTGGCGTCGGGCAAGGATGTTTACGTGGCGTCGGCGAGGTCGATCAACGCGCCCCTCGATTGGGGGTCGCCGATCGCGAACATCGGCGCGACGCAGGTGACGGGCACCGGCCTGACGCGCACGGGCACCGATGATTGGGCGATCGGGAACACGCTCGCGTGGTCGCGGCGCGCGTTCGCGCTCGAGGCGAACGGCACGATCAGCACCAACCCGACGCTGCTCGACGGCCAGAACCTGTGGACCGGGATGAACACCGGGTCGGAGCGCTACCTGACGCTGACGGCCGCGGCGCCGAACATCCTGTTCGGCATCCAGGACAGGAACGGCGTGAAGCAGATCAACCGGATTCGCATCGACGAGACGAGCTGCTCCGACGGCGTGGACAACGATCGGAACGGGCTCACGGACGGCGAGGATCCGGCGTGCGTCCAGGCCGTGGCGAACACCTTCTGCTCGACGCGCTCCGCCGGCGACTACTGCGCGGATCGCTTCCAGCCGAGCTTCTTCCTCGATCAGTCGAACCAGAACACGTCGCTCGTCCACTGCTCGGGCGGCGTCGCCACGTCGATCACGCCGGGCGTGTGCGCGCGCAATCCCAACACGTCCATCACCAACGCGGACAGCCTGCCGTCGCTCGCGTCGCTGACACCGGCGGACCCGCCGAACACCGGCCGTTACTGCAACGTGCACTGGCCGGATGGCTCGTGGGGCTTCAACTGGACCGGCTCGACGCCGTGCACGACGCTCCTGAACCAGAAGCCGAACGGCAAGATCGTGCGCGCGGGCCTGTACTCGACGAACGCGGCAAACCACGTGTTCGCGGCGTGCAGCGACGGCTGGGTAGGCCCGTCGGGCTCGGCGGGCGTGGCGCCGCTCCAGGCGGTGTACAACGCGGTCGGCAAGACCACGAACGCGTGCATCTTCCAGGTGTCGGCCGGCGCGCTGCCGTTGTTCGACAGGATGTTCATCCACGAGCTGCCGCTGCCACGCTTGGCGAATCCGTTCGTGCACAACCGCACGGCGGTGCCGCTCGCGCAGTTCGGTAATGGGGACACCGGCACGGGGTTCGTCGACCGCTTCGGCGCCAAGATGGGCGGACCGCGCGAGCCCGCGTACGATAACCCGCTCGACGAGGGCCGCCCGCTGTACGCGCCCGCGAATGGCGTCGTGATCACGAACGGGTCGCGCCTGCGCGACGTCAGCCAGTTTGGCTGCGGAGGCACGCCGAACCAGGGCGAGCTCTACGTGAAATACAGCGTCGGCTCGAGCGCGACGTACCGCGAATCATTCGTCGTGTATTACGCGCACGTGCGCAAGCGCCTCGTCGTCGACGGGCAGACCGTGAAATCGGGCCAGATCCTCGGCTATGTCGGGGCGGGCGGCTGCACCGGCGGGTTCGGCCACCTGCACACCGGCGTATTTCGCCTGAGCAACACGAACGCGCACACGGCCGCGGCGCCCGAGCTCGGTTATCACATGAATTTCCAGGCGAACAACGATGATACCGGCACCAACACGGGCGGTCATAACTCGATCGATCCGCTGGGCTGGGCGAATTTCAGCGCCTTCGATCCTTGGGCAACCACGGAGTGGAACACGGCGACGAGCTACGGCTTCACGGGCATCGGCGCGTGGAGCATGAACCTGTTCAAGCCGGGCAAGGCGTTCCGCTACCCTTGACGGGGAAGCGCTCCCGCCAGGCTGCGAGCATCGGCGGGTCGGAGGCATGACAGGCCTCCACGGTGCGGGATGACTGGATTGCGCCCTGCCTGTCGCCCGCGCGTCGTCCAGTCATGTCCGCCCCTGGTTCCCTGAGAGGCAACGGTGCAGCAGAGGACCGAGCGTGTCGACGGCTGCCGCGAGCACGATTCTGACGTGATGCGCTGGAAGCTACCCCGAAGGTGGGGAAGAGGACCAACTCAGCGTGAGGCGGAAGCCGGATTTGTCTATCGGCCCACAAGAGCAGGCGCGAGGTCGGGATCCCGGAATCCAGACAAGGTCCATCAATCGCCAGCACCCGCATCCTCCCAAATACAAACTGGCGTCGTGGTGTCCATACTTCATACTGCGTAGCGTGTGAATCGCGCCCCCTCGCGATGCGGCCGACATCGATTTGGCGTTTTTCTGCATTTTTACAAGCTTTGGCCCAGCTTGGCACCTGCTCCTCGTGCCCAGGTGACCAGGCGGCCCTGATGTCTGAAGAGCGTACGACAGATCAGCAAGCACGGTGTGCGCGCAGGTGTGCGCGCGTCGAACGTCCGACGCGGCGCGCGGTTGCTCCACGCGCATCGATGCAACCGACCCCTATCAGCAACAAGGAGGTCATCCGCGATGAACGAAATTTCCTATTCCCCGCTCTCTCTGGAGCAAGAACGTGCTTGGGTGCTCGCCCGGGGCCGAGGCGCCGCGCCGGGCTTGAACGAAGGGGGCGCGGCGTGGCTGGACGGCGAGCTCGATGTGCCCAGGCTGGTCCATGCCATCGAGGAGCTCACGGGGCGCCAGGCGATCCTGAGGACATCCTTCGCAGAGCACGAGGGGCAGCCGGTGCAGGTCGTCTCGCCGCGGGCAGACATCGCCTTCCTCGAGGTGGAACTCGGCGCCGAAGGGCAGCCCGCCTCGGATGGAGTTGCGCTCGCGATGGCCCGCCGGGAGATCGCTCTGCCCCTCGATCTGGAGCGCGGCCCCCTCTGGCGCGTGAGCCTCATCCGGGTGCATCCAGGGCGCCACCTCATCGCGCTCTCCATGCACCCCCTCCTCTCGGATGGCAAACCGAGCGTGGCGCTGTTCTTTTCGGAGCTATTCGACGGCTATCATGGCGTCGAGCTGCAGGCGCCGCCGCTACGCTACCAGGACCACGCACGGCGGCAGCGGGAGCACAGGACCACCGAGCTCCTCGACCAGCAGCTCGCGCACTGGCGTCGCGAGCTCTCGGGGGCACCGGAGGCGCTGGAGATCCGGACGGATCGGCCGCGGCCCGCGGTGCGGACCTCCGCCGGAGGTTCGGTGGAGTGCGCGCTCGATCGGGAGCTCGTGCGAGAGCTCCGCGCGCTGGCCCGGGAGGAGGACGTGGCGCTGTCCGCCGTCCTGCTCGCGGGAATGCACGCCGTGCTCCACCGCCATACCGGCCAGGACGACGTCCTCATCGGCGTTCCGCTGTCCGGACGAGACGAGGAGACCCAGGGCCTCATCGGGGCATTCGGTAATCTCGTGACCATACGGGGCAGGCTGGGCGCGGATCCGAGCTTTCGCGCGCTCCTGCGTCAAGTGCGCCGATCCCTGCGGGAGGGGAGCGAGAACGGGGATCTCTCCTTCACCTCTCTGGTCGAGCAGCTCTCGCTGCCGCGGGATCCAAGCCGCGCGCCGCTCGTCCAGGCCACCTTCTCCAGCGAGCCGAGCACGCTGGAGCCAAAGCGAGGCGCGCTGCTCACGCTGACGGAGGTGGCGCTCGAGGCGACCGAGGTGGCCTTCGAGCTCGCCGTCCGCGTCGAGGAGACCGATGCGGGCCTCTTCGCGCGCGTCGATTACAATCGAGACCTCTTCGAGCGCGCGACGGTCGAGCGGCTGCTCGGGCACTGGGCGGCGCTGCTCCGCGGCGCGGCGGGCGACCCGGAGCAGCGCGTCTCGGAGCTGCCGGTCCTGACCGAGGAGGAGCGCCGCGCGCTGCTCGCGTGGAACCGCGGCGAGGTGTTCGATCCGCCGCGCGATCGGCTGCACGAGCGGGTCGAGGCGCACGCCCGGCGCATCCCGTCCGCGGTGGCGGTGGTGTTCGAGGGACAGCGCCTCACCTATGCCGAGCTGGATCGAAGGAGCAACCAGATAGCCCACCTCCTCCGGGAGAGCGGCGCGGGGCCCGAGGTCCCGATCGGCGTCTGCCTGGAACGATCGCTCGAGATGATCGTGGCGCTGCTCGGCGTCCTCAAGTCCGGCAGCGCCTATGTCCCGCTCGATCCCTCTTATCCGGCGGACCGGCTCGCCTTCCTGCTCGAAGATGCCGGCGTCCCCGTGATCCTCACCGAGGAGCGCTTCGCCTCCCGGCTCCGGAGCGGGAGCGCGAGGGTGGTGTGCCTCGACGCGGATCGGGCCATGATCGAGCGGCAGCCCGAGGACAAGGTGGCGCCCGCGCGGAACGAGGGCCCGGACGACCTCGCGTACGTCATCTACACCTCGGGATCGACCGGGAAGCCCAAGGGGGTGATGGTCAGCCACGCCAACGTGGTTCGCCTCTTCGACCACACCGCCAGCGCGTTTCGCTACAGCGACCGCGACGTCTGGACGCTGTTCCACTCGTATGCGTTCGATTTCTCCGTCCTGGAGATCTTCGGCGCGCTCTGCCACGGCGGGCGGCTGGTCGTGGTCCCGTTCGTCACGAGCCGGACGCCGGACGCGTTCTACAGGCTCCTCGGTGATGAAGGGGTGACCGTCGTCTGCCAGACGCCCTCGGCGCTCCGCCAGCTCATCCACGCCGATGCGGCGGTCGAGCCAGCGCTCCGCGACCGCCTGCGGCTGCGTCTCGTGATCTACGGCGGCGAGGCGTCCGACGTGGCGATGCTCGAGCCGTGGTGGGACCGCCACGGGGACGAGCACCCCAGGCTCGTCCACGTCTATGGTCCCACCGAGACGACCGTGATCGCCACCCACCGCGCGATGGGAAAGCCCGATCTGGAGCGGCCGTGGTCGAGCTCGATCGGCGTCGCATTCCCCGACGTCCGGGTGCTCCTCCTCGATCGCAACCGCGCGCCCGTCCCCGTCGGCGTCGCCGGCGAGATCTACATCGGCGGCCCCGGCGTGGCGCGCGGCTACCTGAACCGCCCCGAGCTCACGCAGGAGCGCTTCCTCCAGGATCCGTTCGGCGACTCCCCGGATTCACGCCTGTACAGGACTGGCGATCTCGCGCGTTACCTCGCCTCGGGCGAGATCGAGTTCCTCGGCCGCATCGACGATCAGGTGAAGATCCACGGCCACCGCATCGAGCTCGGCGAGATCGCGGCGGCGCTGTGCCAGCACCCCGGGGTGCGCGAGGTCGCGGTGGTGGTGCGCGAGGACGCGCCGGGCGACAAGCGGCTCGTGGCGTACGCCGTCCCCCGCGCGGTCCAGGGCGCCTCTGCCAGCGACGCGCAGGCGCTCCTCCCCGCGCTGCGCGCCCTCGCGCAGGGCCAACTGCCAAGCTTCATGGTCCCCTCCGCCTTCGTTGCGCTCGACGCGCTCCCCACCTCGCCGAACGGCAAGATCGACCGCAGGGCGCTCCCTGCGCCCGGAGGCGCGCGCCAGGAGCTCGCACACGCCTTCGTGGCGCCGCGCTCCGAGCTGGAGGAGGCGCTCGCCGGCCTCTGGAAGGAGCTCCTGCGCGTGGAGCGCGTGGGCGTACACGACAGCTTCTTCGAGCTGGGCGGCAGCTCGCTGCACGCCGTCCAGCTGTTCTCCCGCCTCCGCGGGGCCTTCGGGATCGACGTCGGGTTCCAGGAGCTCTTCGAGCATCCGACCGTCGCCGGGCTCGCCGCGCTGGCGACGGCGGGCGGCCGCGCGGCACCCCGGAGCGAGCATGTCATTCCGAGAGGCGCCCGGACAGGGCCGGTCCCCCTGTCGTTCGCGCAGGAGCGCATGTGGTTCCTCTACCGGCTCGCGCCGGAGAGCAGGGCCTACAACTGCCTCTGTCCCTTCCGCCTCACCGGAGAGATCCACATCGCGGCGCTCGACAGGAGCCTGCGTGAGCTCGTCCGCCGCCATGAGATCCTGCGCACCGTCTACACGGAGATCGACGGCCTGCCCGTCCAGATCGTCGTCGAGGACGCCTCTTTCCGGCTCGAGGTCGCGGACCTCCAGCACCTCTCCGAGGACGAGCGCGAGGCCGAGGCGAAGCAGCTCCTCGCCGCGGAAGCCCGGAGGATCTTCGATCTGAAGCGCGGCCCCGTCTTCCGGGCAGGGCTGCTCCGGCTCGGGCCACGCGATCACCTCCTCTGGCTGCATATCCATCACATCGCCATCGACGGCTGGTCGCTCGAGGTGGCCTACCGCGAGATCGCGGCGCTCTACGAGGCCTTCCGTCGGGACGCTCCCCCTCCCCTGCCGCACGCGCCGCTCCAGTACGCCGATTTCGCCTCGTGGCAGCGCGAGCAGATGACCGAAGAGACGCTGTCGGAGCTGCTCGCCGGCTGGAAGCAGAGGCTCCTCGACGTGCCGCCCTTGCTCGAGCTGCCGGGCGATCACGTCCGGCCGCCGGTCCAGACCTTCCGCGGCGCGACCCTCCCGTTCCAGCTCGATCCGGAGGTCGGAAGGGCCGTCCGGGACCTCGGCGCGCGAAACAATGTGACCGTGAACATGGTCCTCCTGGCCGTGTTCGCCGTCCTGATCCACCGCACCACGCAGCGCGACGACCTCCTGGTCGGTCTGCCGAGCGCGGGCCGGGATCACGCCGATCTCGAGGCGGCGATCGGCTTCTTCGTCAATGTGGTCCCCGTCCGGATCGACGTCTCCGGAGAGCCGTCGTTCGAGGAGCTGCTCCGCCGCGTGAGGGACGTGTGCCTGGACGCTTATGCGCACGACAGGCTCCCGTTCGAGCGGCTCGTCCAGGAGCTCCAGCCGGTGCGCGACCCGAGCTACAGCCCGCTCGTGCAGATCGTGTTCGCGCCGCAGCCGCCTGCGGAGCGCGATCTCCACCTCACCGGGGTCGAGGCGCGCGCCATCGACACGGATACACAGAAGACGATCTTCGACGTGTCGCTCTATGCCTGGGAGAGCGCCGGCGGCGTGGCCGGGATGCTGGAGTACAGCACAGACCTCTTCGAGCGGGCGACGATGGCGCGGATGCTGGAGCACCTCTTCACGCTCCTCGCGGCCGCCACCTCGGATCCTGCGCGATCCGTCTCGTCGATGCCGATGCTTCCGGAGCGCGAGCGGCGCCAGCTGCTCGTCGAGTGGAACGATACCGGCGCTGATTTCCCGCGCGACCTGAGCGTCCTGGATCGGTTCGAGGAGCAGGCGGCGCGCGCGCCGCACGCCGCCGCGGTCGTGTCCGATCGCGGATCGCTCACGTACGGGGAGCTCGATCGCCGCGCGAACCAGCTCGCGCACCGCCTGCGCGCGCTGGGCGTTGAGGCCGATACCCTGGTCGCGATCTGCGCGGAGCGCTCGCTGGAGCTGGTGATCGGGATCCTCGGAGTCCTCAAGGCGGGCGCGGCGTATCTGCCGGTGGACGCGGAGATCGCGAGAGAGCGGCTGGCGTTCCTCCTCGAGGACTCCGGGGCGCCGGCGCTCCTCACGCAGGCGCACCTCGCCGATCGCCTCCCGCCGTTCGCGGGCGCGGTGATCCACCTCGACGCCGATGGGCCGGAGCTGACGGCGCGGGACGGGTCGCCCCCTCCGGTGTGCGCAGGCCCCCGGGACCTGGCCTATGCCATCTACACCTCGGGCTCGACCGGCCGCCCGAAGGGCGTGCTCGTGGAGCACCGGAGCCTCGTGAACCTGGTGGCGTGGCACGTGCGGCGCTTCGCCGTCTCCAGCGCGGATCGCGCGACCCTCGTCGCGAGCCCCGGCTTCGACGCGTCGGTATGGGAGCTCTGGCCCTACCTGTGCGCGGGAGCGTGCCTGTTCATCCCCGGGGAGCCGCTCCGCCGCTCTCCGGAAGAGCTTCAAGCGTGGCTCCTCGCGCGAGAGATCACCGTCTCGTTCCTGCCCACGCCGATGGCGGAGGAGCTCCTGCGCCTCGACTGGCCTGCTTCCACGGCGCTCCGGTGCCTGCTCACGGGAGGAGACAAGCTCCGCGTCTGGCCTGCCGCGGCGCTCCCCTTCGACGTCGTGAACAACTACGGCCCGACGGAGGGGACCGTCGTCGCTACCTCGTGCCCGGTGCCGAAGGCGCGGCCGAGCGGCGGGACAGCGACGGTCGACCCCTCGATCGGCCGTCCCATCGACAACATGCGGGTCTACCTCCTCGATCCGCACGGGGAGCTCGTGCCGGTGGGCGTCCCGGGCGAGCTCACCCTCGGGGGCGCCGGCATCGCCCGCGGGTACCTGCGCCGGCCCGAGCTCGACGCCGCGCGGTTTCTGCCCGATCGGTTCTCGGACGAGCCGGGCGCGCGCATGTACCGCACAGGCGATCGCGCCCGGTGGCTCCCCGACGGGAACATCGAGTTCCTGGGGCGGATCGACAACCAGGTGAAGATCCGTGGTTATCGCATCGAGCTCGGCGAGATCGAGGCCGTGCTGCGGGAACACCCCGCCGTGGAAGAGGCCGTCGTGGTGGCGCGGGAAGACACGAAAGGCAACAAGCGGCTTGTCGCCTACGTCATCCCTCGCCTCGATGACGGCGGCGCCGCGGAGCAGACGCCGGCCGTGCAAGCGGAGCACGTCTCGGCGTGGCAGGCGCTGTACGACGGCACCTACGGGAAGCGCGGCGCCGGCGTGGATCCGGGCTTCAACATCACGGGCTGGAACAGCAGCTACACCGGAGATCCCATCGACGCCGGAGCGATGCGCGCCTGGCGGGACCACACGGTCGAGCGGATCCTCTCGTTCCAGCCGCGCCGGGCGTGGGAGATCGGCTGTGGGACGGGACTCTTGCTCTTGCAGCTGGCCCCGCAGTGCGCCGGCTACCTCGGGACGGATTTCTCGGAGAAGGCGATCTCGCTCCTCCGCCCCGCGCTCGCGCGCGGCACGCTCTCGCATGTGTCGCTTCAGCGCCGGGAGGCGAACGATTTCAGCGGGGTCGCTCCGGGCAGCTTCGATGTGATCCTCCTGAACTCGATCGTCCAGTACTTCCCCAGCGCCGATTACCTGCGCTCGGTGATCGAGGGCGCCGCGCGCGCGGTGGCGCCCGGTGGTGTCGTGTTCCTGGGCGACATCAGGAGCCTTCCCCTGCTCGAGGCGTTTCACACCTCGGTGCAGCTCTACCGCGCGCCCGCGGGCGTGGCCCCGGCCGAGCTCTGGGCCCGGGTGCGGCGGGCGGCCCTCGCCGAGAAAGAGCTCGTGCTCGCGCCCGAGTTCTTTCACGCGCTGCGCGGCCAGATCCCGGGCGTGGAGCACGTGGAGTGCTGGCTCAAGCGGGGTTCGGGCTCCGACGAGATGACGCGCTTCCGTTATGACGTGGTCCTGCACGTGGGCGTGGCGCCCGAGCCTGTCGCCATCGGCCGATCCCTGGACTGGGCTGCCTCGGAGGGCCTCGCGGGCGTCGAGCGCGCGCTGCGCGAGGAGGGATCCGGCGCGCTGGAGGTCCTGGGGATCCCGAACGCGCGCGTGCACGCCGACGCGATCGCCGCGAGTCGGCTGCGGGAAGGGGGCGGCGCCGGGGTGGACCGCGCCGCGATGGCGGCGATCGAGCCGGAGGCGCTATGGGCGCTCGGCGCGCGCCTCGGCTGCTCGGTCCGGATCACCGGATCGAGGACCTCGGGCCCGGGCTGCATGGACGTGCTGTTCGAGCGCTCGGTCGATCGTTCGGGCGGCGCGCCTCGACCGCGCGCCTGGATCCAGGCGCGACCCGGGGAGACCTCACCGGCCCGGCCGCTCGCGAACAGCCCTCTCCGGCGGCAGAAGACGCGCGTGATGCCCGCAGGTCTGCGCGATCTCGCGGCGGCCAAGCTCCCCGACTACATGGTTCCGGCCGCCTTCGTGAAGCTCGACGCGCTGCCGCTCACCGCGAACGGGAAGGTCGACATGGCGGCTCTCCCGGCGGACGACCGCGCCGACGACCGCGCGAAGCCCGAGCCGCGGGCGGCCGAGCCGAGGGCGGCGCCGGCCCCCGCCGGGGCCATCGAGGTGATCCTGGGCGAGATATGGCGCGAGGTGCTCGGGCTCGACGAGGTCGGCCTCGATGACCCGTTCTTCGAGCTCGGCGGCCATTCGCTGCTCCTCACCCGGGTCCGCGCCGGCATCCGGGCGCGGCTCGGCGAGGACGTGCCCATCATGGATCTGTTCCAGTACCCGACGATCCGCGCCCTCTCTGCCCACCTAAGGAGGGGCCCTCTTGCGGCCGCCCCGGGAGAGAGCGCTGTCTCCGCGCGTGGACCCGGCGCCGCGGCCCCCGCGACCGAGGCTCAGGCGCGGGAGCCGATCCCCGACAGCGCCATCGCCATCATCGGAATGGCCGGTCGCTTCCCGAAGGCGCGCAGCGTCGAGGCGCTGTGGTCGATGCTCGAGGACGGGGTCGAGGGGATCGCCTTCTATTCGTCCGACGAGCTGAAGGCGCTCGGCGTGGAGTCGGAGCTCATCGGGTCGCCCAGGTTCATCCCGGCGGCCGGCCTGCTCGAGGACGTCATGTGCTTCGACGCGGCGTTCTTCGGCTACAGCCCGCAGGAGGCCGTGCTCATGGACCCGCAGCAGCGGGTCTTCCTCGAGTGCGCCTGGGAGGCCATGGAGAGCGCCGGGTACAACCCGCTCGCCTACCCGAAGCCGATTGGCGTGTTCGCCGGGAGCGACGCCCCGAGCTACTGGATCGAGCGCGTCGGGCCGCCTCCGGCCGCGCCGAACTCGGAGCACTACCGGATTTACACCGGGAACGTGACCGATTCCCTGACCACGCGCGTGGCCTACAAGCTGGGGCTCCGGGGGCCCGCCGTGAGCGTCATGACGGCGTGCTCGACGTCGCTCGTCGCGGTGCACCTCGGCTGCCAGAGCCTCCTCACCAGGGAGAGCGACATGGTCCTCGCGGGCGGTGTCGGCATCCTCTCGCCGCGGAGGATCGGTTATCTCCACGAGGAAGGCGCGGTCACGTCGCCAGACGGCCATTGCAGGCCTTTCGACGCCGAGCCGAGCGGCATCGTGGCCAGCAACGGTGTTGGCCTCGTCGTCCTCAAGCGGCTGAAGGACGCGCTGGACGACGGCGACACGATCCACGCCGTGATCCGCGGATCCGCCGTCACCAACGACGGCGCGCTCAAGGTGGGTTACACGGCGCCGAGCCTGGAGGGGCAGATCGAGACCGTCACCCGGGCCCACGCCGCTGCCGGCGTGAGCCCGGAGAGCATCACGTACGTGGAGGCGCACGCCGCGGGCACGCGGCTCGGCGACTCGATCGAGGTGGCCGCGCTGTCGCGGGTGTTCCGGAAGGCGACCGACCAGGTCGGCTTCTGCGCGCTCGGCTCGGTGAAGAGCAACCTCGGCCACCTCCGCGCGGCCGCCGGGGTGACCGGCCTCATCAAGGCGGCGCTGGCGCTGGAGCACGAGCTCATCCCCGCGACGCTCCATTTCCGTCGTCCCAGCCCCGAGATCGATCTCGCGAGCAGCCCGTTCTTCGTCAACGCCGCGCCGCGCGCGTGGAAGCGCGGCGGAGCCCCGCGCCGCGCCGCGGTGAGCGCCTTCGGCATCGGCGGCACGAACGCGCACGCCGTGGTCGAGGAGGCGCCGGAGAGGGCGCCGTCCGGCCCGTCCAGGCGCTGCCAGCTGCTCGTCGTCTCGGCGAAGACGAGCGCCGCGCTCGAGCGGAGCACCGATCGGCTGGCCGAGCACCTGCGGCGCGCGCCGGAGAGCTCGCTCGCCGACGTCGCGTTCACCCTGCAGCGCGGCAGGGTGCCTTTCGCGCACCGCCGCGCGGTGGTGTGCGCGGATCCGGCCTCGGGAGCGGCCTACCTCGATCGGCGCGACCCCGCCCGTGTCGTCACGCAGGTCGCCGGCAGGCGGCCGCCGGAGGTCGTCTTCCTGTTCCCCGGCACGGGCGCGGAGCACGCCGGCATGGGGCGCGAGCTCTATCTGCACGAGCGCGTCTACCGCGAGAGCATCGACCAGTGCGCCGAGCTCTTCCGCCGCGAGCTGTCGGTGGACCTCCGCCACCAGCTCTTCCCCGAGGAGCAGGAGCGCGCCCGCGGCGACGCGGAATTCGGCTCTCCGCGCTTCAGCGCGGCCGCGGCCGCCCTCTTCTCGACCGAATACGCCCTGGCGCAGCTCCTGATGTCGTGGGGGATCCGCCCGGCCGCGCTGTTCGGGCACGGCGTGGGCGAGGTCACCGCCGCGTGCGTCGCCGGCGCGCTCTCGCTCGACGACGCGGTCGCCCGGGTCGCGCTGCGCGGGCGCGCGGAGGAGGAGGCCACGGGATCGGCTCGCCCCGAGGATCGCATCGCCATGCTGCTCGCCTCGACCGATCGCGCCCTCCTCGAGGTCGGTCCCGGCTCCGCCCTGGCAGCGGTGGCGTCGCGGCACCCCGACGCGGAGCGACGGGTCGCGACCACCCTGGCGGGCCCGGGCGAGGGCCCCGGCGACCTCGAGGCGTTGCTCGCCGCGGTGGGCCGGCTCTGGTGCGCCGGCATCGACGTGGACTGGGCCGCGTTCTCCCGGGACGAGCGCCGGAGGCGCGTGCCGCTCCCCACGTACCCGTTCGAGCGCGCCGCTCACGTGCTCGACACCACCTGCACCGTGGGTCCGGCCACGGTGCGATCCCTGCCGCCGAAGATCTGGAGCCCGCCGGCGTCGTCCGGTCCTCCCTCGGTCGCGGTGCTCACCGAGCGCGTCCGGGAAGCGCTGCCTCCGAGCTCGAAGGCGCCCCTGAGCCCCGCGATGACGCAGCGGAGCGGGAGCGCCGCGGTCCTCACGGCCAGGCGCGCTGCCGGACAGCTCCTCGTCTCGCTGCAGGCGGGGGCGCCGGACGCCACGCCGCTGTTCCTGATCCCGCCGCTCGGCGGCACGGTCCACCTCTATCGCCCCCTGGTGCAGCGCCTGGGCGGCGAACTGCCCGTCTACGGGATTCAACCCACCGGGGCGGAGCCGAGCGAGCCGGGCTTCACGAGCGCAATGTCCGTTCCCGCGATCGCCGCCCGGTACGTGGAGGAGATCCTGAGCGTTCGACCCGAGGGTCCGTACCTCCTGGGCGGGCATTCGGCCGGCGGCGTCGTCGCGTACGAGATGGCGCAACAGCTGCTCGGGCAGGGGCGCAAGGTGGCTTTGCTGCTGCTGCTGGACACGGGCAGCGTACAGGGAGCGAGCGACCGCTCTCCGGCGAGCGCCCTGGGCCACGAGATGGCGAAGATCCAGGCGATCGCGTCGCAGAGATACCGCGGCTTCGTGGCCGCCATGGAGGACGACGCGCGGCTCCGCGCCGAGGTCATGAGCACGTGGCAGGCCCTCTCGGGCTACGAGCCGCAGCCGACGGACGCCAGCATCCTGTTCCTGCGCGCACGAGAGCAGGTCAGCCCGGACGACGCGCGCGCCGTCCATGCCTGGATGGACCTCGCGCGAGGGGAGTTCGCGCTCCAGGCGGTGCCTGGCAACCATTTCACGATGATGGATCCGCCCCACGTCGCGCACGTCGCCCGCGCGATCCAGCAGCGCATCGCGGCCGCGGTGAGGCCCGCATTCGTCGACCCGCTGGAGGGGCGGGCGCTCCGGAGGTCGAGGGCCAGGTCGCTCAGCGCGGAGAGCGGGCCCGAGAGCGGCCCGCCGTCGCACTGAGAGCGCCCCGGCCGCTCCTCATCGCGCGCGCGTTCCGAGGGGCGCGCCGCGGCCCCCCACCCGCTGCAGGGCGTAGGCGATGCCGCTCTGGAGCGTCCCCTGCGTGACCACCGCGCCGAGGTCGATCTGCAGGCGGATGAGCGTCTGTGCGACGTCCGGGCGGATGCCCGTGATCACCGCCTGCGCCCCGAGCAGCCGGAGGGCGACGGCGGCGTTCATCAGGGTGCTCGCGACGTCGCCGTCGACCGTTCTCACGCCGGTGATATCGATGATCACGACCTCGGCGCCGCTCGATTCGACCCCCTGGAGCGCCGTGCTCAAAACCTGCTCCGCCCGCTGCCGATCCATCATCCCGATGAGCGGCATGACCATGATCCGGTCGGTGATCGGGATGATGGGCGTGGAGAGCTCCGCCAGCCGGGCGCTCTGCACGCGGATGATCTCCTCCTGGAGCTCGGCGCGCGCGTGCTCGCTCCGCTCCCGCGCCGAGAACTCGACCCTGAGCTGCTCCTCGGCGAGGCGCAGCGACTCCGTGCGCCTGTGCAGGTTCGCGTAGAGCACGGCGTTCTCCACCGCGGTCGCCGCCTGCGCCAGGAGGAGCTTCGAGAGCTCCAGCCGGGCCGGCGTGAACACGTTGGTCGCCGTGTCGTTCTCCAGATAGAGAACGCCGTTCGTGCGCCCCTGGTGCACCATCGCCAGGCAGAGGATCGATCTCGGGTTGTGCGCGGCGACGTACGCATCGGCGGCGAAGCGAGGCTCATGGCTCGCGTCCGCGAGGACCACCGGCTGCATCGTCCTCGCGACGTACTGCACGATCGAGGCGGGGACCTCGGCGCTGCCCTCGACGGGGAGCAGCAGACCGACCCTCACCGCGTTCGGATCCACGGTGATGGACGCCTCGATCATCAGCTGATGATCGCGCTCCAGGACGAGGACCCCCTTCTTCGCGCCGGCGTTCTGGATCGCGATGTCGAGCAGCCGGCTGACAACGCTTTCGAGGACGACCTCGCCGGCGATGGCCTGAGCGGCCCGGATGACCGCCTCGACGTCGAGCACGCTGGTGCTGAGCCTCGTCGTCGAGGTGGTCTGGACCGCGGCCCGGGCGTGCTCCAGCATGCCAGGCGGCGCCGACGTGAGCGCGACCTTCTGCACGAGCTGCGGCGCCTCGGCCGCCAGGCGGTCCGCCTTGGCGGTCGCTCCCCACTGCATGTAGCCGTGGTGGGCGTCGGTCATGTGGGCGCGCGCGCTCCGGGTGAGGCCGTTCGCGTGGAGGAACTTCCCGGCGAGCTCGCTCGCCAGCGCCTGATCGCGCGTGAACCCGGCCTCCTCGGCGCCCTCGATCGCCCTGTCATAGAGACACGCCACGGCGTGCCGATCGCCGCCCGAAATGCGCGCGATCTCCGCCTCGGCGAGGAGATGTTTGTGCGCGTAGCTCCGGGGGCAGAGCTCGGCCCAGCGGGCGAGCTTCTCCCGGTGCGCCGACAGCGCCGCCACGAGCCGCTCCTTCTCGGAGGCCGGCGCGCCGTCGCACGAGGCGGCGAGGGTCAGGCACGAATAGAAGACGAGCTCGGTCGCCCAGAAATTGTTCACGCAGCCGGCGGTCATCTTCTCCGCGGCGGCCATGAGCGAGCGCGCGGCGCCGTAATCGCCGTGGAGGTAGGCCAGCTGGACCTTTTGCGTGTGGTACCAGGCGGCCACATAGGTGAGCTCCGGGACCGAGACCATGCTGGCGAACGCGGCCTCGTCGAAGGTGCCGTCGCTCAGGGTGTGCGTCCCGGCCGTGCTCCCCGTGAGGTTCGCGACGACCTGCCTTGCGCACGTGAGGATGAGCGTCGTGAGCTTGTCGTTCGTCCGCCGCATGAGCGCGAGATCCTGCTCGATCTCGCCGGCCACCGCGCCGAGATCGTCGCCGAGGCTCAGGCTCGCCGAGACCATGTGAATGCAGCAGTACGACGAGTACGCCAGATCTCCCGACTCCAGGCCGGCCTGCCGCGAGCGGGCCAGGAGCTTGATCGTGTCCCGGAGCGGCTCGAAGAAATGGAGGATGGCCCCGAAGGTCGTGAGGAGCATGCACGTGATGCGCGGGTTGGGGATCCGCTCGTTCAGCTCGATACCCACCTTGGCGAACTCGTAGGCTTCCTTGTACCGGTCCTCCGTCGTCCTCGGCTCGAAGACGCCGTCGATGAGCAGCACCGCATAGAGCACGTACGCGTACGCGGAGGTGCTCGAGTTGCCGCACTCCATCGCGAAATTGATCTGCATGATGAGCGTGAGCGGCCCGAGGACCGGTAGCCCGAGCGCGGAGGCGGGCTGCGTCATGTCGGCGAGGAGACGGTGGACGGTCTGCTTCTCTGGATCGGCGACGGTGGGCAGCTTCAGGAGAGCGGAGATCGGGCGGCTCGCGAGGTGGGCCTGCATCGCCTCGAGCTCTCTGCCGAGCAGCGCGCGCTGCTCCTCGGCCGCCGCGGGAATGTCGACCCCGAGCAGCGCGAGGGCCTCGAGGCCGCATCGCACGACCTCGGAGAGGTCGCCGCGCATCAGGTGGAACGACATGCGCAGGTTGCGGACCTGCGCGCCGTCCAGCGGGGTTCTCGCGTGTTCGAGGAGCGCGTCGAACAGCCGCTCTCCGGCGTCGAACTGGCCTGTCAGGCAAAGGCACTCCGCGAGCCCGGTGGTCAGCGCGAAGGTGAGATCGTGCTGGTCGTCCCAGCGCTTCGGGCCGAGCGCGCTCGTGCCGGCCTCGAAGTAGCTCGCGGCCGCCTCGTACGCCGCGCCGGCCTTCGCCCTCCTGCCCGCCTCGAGGTTCAAGCGCGCCAGCGCGACGCGCTCTTCCGGATCGGTGATCCGCGGCACGCCGAGGTTCATGTGGGTCGCGACCTCGAAGACCTCACCCTCCATGCCGCCGGGGTCGCTGTCCGCGAGCAGGAGCCGCCCGATCTGGAGGTGGATCTCCTGCTTGCGGGGCTCGTCGAGGAGCCGGTAGGCCGCTTGCTGGACCCGGTCGTGCAAGAACCGGTAGGCGGCGTCGAGCGCGAGCTCCGGCTCGTCCGCCTCGCCGGTCATCGCGCCGCTCAGGGCCGCGTCGAAGAACCTGGAGTCCGCGCCGACGGCGAGGATCAGCCCCTCGCGGAGCGCCGCCGACAGCTCGCCTGCCACCTCGCGGCGCGGCCTGCCGGCCACCCTCGCCAGCGTCTTCAGGTCGAAGCGATAGCCGATGCACGCGGCGAGCGTGAGGGTGCGCTGCGCGCGCCCATCGAGCTCCAGGAGCCTGCCCGCCATGAAGTCGACGACGTTGTCCGTGACCTTCATCCGCTGGATGCGCGGCAGATCCCAGGTCCATTCGCGCCGGGCCGGATCGAAGGAGACGAGCTTCTCGGCGTGCAGCGCCCTCATGAACTGGTTCATGAAGAACGGGTTGCCGTGGGTCTTGCTCATCACATGGCGCGCGAGCGGCTCGGCCCGCTCGGGGTCGCAGGAGAGCGTGTCGGCGAGGAGCCGCGTCACGACGGGAAGCTCGAGCGGCTTGAGGTCGATGTCGCCGACAACTACCCCGGCCTTGCGCAGCTCCCCCAGGGTGATCGAAAACAGGTGGCTCTCGTCGACCTCGTTGTGGCGGTACGCGCCGATCACGAGGAAATGCTTGATCTCCGGTTCGGTCAGGAGCTGCTCGAGGAGCTTGAGCGAGGCCGGATCCGCCCATTGCAGGTCGTCGAGGAAGACGACGAGGGGGTGCTCCTGGGCGGGGATGGCGCTGCAGAACTTCCGGAACGCGAGGTGGAAGCGGGCCTGCGCCTCGGTCGGTCCGAGCGGCTCGACGCCGGGCTGGGGGCCGAGGAGGAGCTCGAGCTCAGGGATGAGGTCGACGAGGTGCTGGCCGTTCTGCCCGACGGCGTTCGCGATTCGCTCCTTCCACAGCGCGAGCGCCTCCGCGGGCTCGGTCAAGAGGGCTCGGACGAGCTCCCGGAAGACATGCGCCACGGCCGCGTAGGGGACGGTCCGGTTGATCTGGTCGAACTTGCCAGCGACGATGTACCCCTTGCCCTGCGCGATGGATTTCTGGATCTCGCCGACGAGGAGCGACTTGCCGATACCGGCGTGGCCGGACACGAGGAGCAGCTCGCTCGCGCCCTGGCTGACGCGCCGCCACGCGCCTTCGAGGACCGCGAGCTCCGCCTCGCGGCCGTAGGCCTTCTGCGGGATCCGGAGCGCGTCCACGTAATCGTGGCGCCCGAGCGCGAACGGCTCGATCGCCGACGCCGCCTCGAGCTGCGTGAGGCACTCGGCGAGATCCATCCGGAGCCCGTAGGCGCCCTGGTACCGATCATCGGGGCTCTTCGCCAGGAGCTTCATGATGATGTCAGAGACGGAGCGCGGTACGTCGGGCGAGACGCGCGCCGGCGGCGGCGGGAGCCTGGCGATGTGGCAGTGCACGAGCTCCAGGAGGTCCTTCGTCGGGAAAGGGAGCTTGCCCGTCACCATCTCGTACAAAGTGACCCCCAGGGAGTAGAGGTCCGTGCGCAGGTCGATAACGCGGTTCATCCGCCCGGTCTGCTCCGGCGACATATACGCCAGGGTGCCCTCGAAGGCGGCGGGGCTCCTCGGCCGCTGTGCCTCCTGGGAGAGGCGGGTGGCGCTGCCGAAGTCCATGATCTTGGCGTTCCACGTGGACGGTTCGACGATGATGTTCTGCGGCTTGATGTCCATGTGAACGGCCCCGCCCCGATGAATGGATTCGAGCGTGCTCGCGATGGATATCGCGATCCGGAGCGCGTCCTTGAGCGTGAGGGAGCGCGCGCTGATGAGCTCATGGAGCGTGCAGCCCCCGGCGTCTTCCATGATGAGCGCCAGGCTCGCCCCGATCTTCACGATGCCCAGGACGTGAACCACGCCTGGCAGCGCGAGCTCCTTGGCGATGGCGTACTCGTAGCGAAGCCTCGCGACCTCGGCCGGCGCTGGGCGCTCGTTCCTGAGGCGCTTGACCGCGACAGGGGCCCGGTCCTCGTTGCGGTATCCTCGGTACACGGTCGACGCAGCGGATTCGTGGATGAGGCCTGTCAGGGTGTACCCGGGGATACCGATCATGGACCAGTTGTAGAGCGCTTCTGTGCGCTGCATCAAGCGGTCCGCACGGCCATTCGAGGGAAATCTACCCCGGCGCCGCCGTGCTCTCCAACCCGGGCGCAGCCAGTCCACAATGTGCGGGCATGGAGCTGATCTCGGAGCGCGCCGGGCCCAGCGTGCGCGGCGAACGGATCGGAGCAGGCGGCGTCGATCCTCACCTCGCCCCGCCATGGATTCGCCCGGCCAAGGTCGCCACGTGCGCCACCAGATCCGGTGGCTTCACCGGCTTGGCCAGATGCATCTGGTATCCGGCCATGAGCGCCCGCGCGCGGTCCTCGGCGCGCGCAAATGCGGTCAACGCCAGCGCCGGCACGCTCCCCCCGCGCTCTTCCGGCAACTGCCGCACCTTCTGGATCAGCTCATACCCGCCCTCGTGCGGCATACCGATGTCGCTCACCAGGACCGTCGGCTGGTCCCGCTCCAGCTCCGCCAGAGCCTCCACGACCGAACCCGCCGTCCGCACCTCCGCCTGGCACTCCGCCAGTATCCCGAGGAGCAGCTCTCGCGTGTCCGGCTCGTCGTCCACCACCAGCACCCGCACCCCCTTCAGGCTCAAGAGCTCCCCGGCGCGGTGCCGTGACGGCCGGCGCTGCGGCATCGGCGGCGGCTCTCCTCCGGCCAGCGCCTCAACGTGCTTGGCCGAGAGCGGCAGCTTCACCGTGAAGCTCGCCCCCTGATCCTTCCCCGCGCTGGCCGCCTCCACCGTCCCCCCGTGCAGCTCCACCAGGTGCTGCACGATCGAGAGACCCAGACCCAGCCCGCCGTACTCGCGCGTGGTCGAGGCGTCTGCTTGCCGGAATTGCTCGAATACGTAGGGCAAGAACTCCGGCGCGATGCCGATCCCCGTGTCGCTCACCGCGAGCCGCGCGTACGTCCCCTCGCGGCGCAGCGATACCTTCACCTGCCCGCCTTGCCGCGTGAACTTCATCGCATTGCTGACCAGATTCCACACGATCTGCTGGAGGCGATTCGGGTCCCCCATGACCTGTTCCCCGGCCGACTCGACGCTGAGCTCCAGGCGGATCCCCTTCGCCTTCGCCGCCGGCTCCGCCGATTCCAGCAGCGTTTCGAGCATCTCGGCCAGATCGACCACCTCCACGTCGAGGCTCAGCCGCCTGCCGACGATGCGCGACATGTCCAGGAGATCGTCGACGAGCTTGGATTGCGCCCGCGCGTTCCGCTCGATCGTCCCGAGCGCCCGGCCCAGGATCTCGTCCGATGGGCCGCGCATGCGGAGCAGCTGCGACCAGCCGAGGATCGCGGTGAGCGGCGTCCGCAGCTCATGGCTCAAGAGCGCCAGGAACTCATCCTTCAGCCGCCCCGTACGCTCGAGCTCCGCCCGCGCCGCCTGCTCGCGAGAGAGCAGCATCTCCCGCTCCGCCTCGGTCCGCTTTCGATCGCTGATGTCCGTGGAGATCCCGCAAACCGCATACGACCGGCCCGACTCGTCGAAGAGCGGACACTTGATCGAGATGTACGTGTGGAGCCCATCGTCCTGGGGCACGATCTCTTCCATCTCCAGCGGCCCCCCGACCGCCGCCACCCGCTTGTCGAAAGCGCGAAATGCGTCGGCGCGCTCCGCGGGGAACAAATCATAGTCGGTCTTGCCGGCGATCGACCGCGCGGTCACATGAAACAACTCTTCGTAGCGGCGGTTGACCATCAAAAAGCGTCCTTCGAGGTCCTTGACGTAGATGACCGCCGTGGAGTTGTCGATGATGGCCTGAAGCAGGTGCTGGCTCTCGCGCAAAGCGACCTCCGCGCGCCGGCGCTCGGCGTTCTCCGCCTTGAGAGCGGCGTTCGAGCTCGCCAGCTCGGCCGTGCGCTCTCGCACCCGTTGTTCCAGCTCCTGGTGGGCACGCAGGAGCTGCGCGTTCTTCGCCTCGAGCTCCTTCTGCGCCTCGCGCAAGCTCAGGTGCGTCCTGATCCGCGCGAGCACCTCTTCGATCTCGAACGGTTTGGTGATGTAATCGACGCCCCCCGCCTCGAACCCCACGATCTTGTCCGCCACTTCTCCGAGGCAGGTCATGAAGATCACCGGGATGTCCCGGGTGCTCTCGGCCGCCTTCAGGCGCCGGCAGGTCTCGAACCCGTCGATCCCGGGCATCACAACGTCCAGCAGGATCAGGTCGGGTTTCATGAGGCTGGCTCGCTTCAGGGCCGCCTCCGCGTCCTCGGCGGCGAGCGCCTGATGACCCGCGGATTCCAGATGATCCACGAGCAGGGCCAGGTTGGCGGGCATGTCGTCCACGATGAGGATCGTGGGCTCACGAGCGCCGGGCGCGGAGGCTCTGCTCATGATCGCCGACCGTCGGCCACCACCTGGCCTACCGCGGTGTGCTCCTCGACGAACTCCTGCAGCTTCCGCATCTGGTACGTCCGCGCCAGCGTCTGGAGCTGATCGAGCCAGGGGCCGAGTCGCGGCTCATTTTGCTGCATCCGCTCCGCCTCCGCCAGCACCTTCCGGATACGGCCCGACGCCACCAGCCGCGACAGCAGCGAGAGCTGTTCGGCCGAGGGCGGCACCAGCGCGCTATCCCCCTTCACCGCCGTGGGGGCGGCGGCGTTCACCGGTTCATGCGTCCATTCCACGCGCAGGAAACGCGCGATCTTCTCGAAGAGCAGGCTGGCATGCACCGGCTTCGGCAAGAAGTCGTCCCAGCCGGCGTGGGCCCCCTTGGGCTGTTCGGCGGCGGTGACGTTCGCCGACGAGGCCAGGATCACCACCCCGTCGAGCTCGGGCATCTGCCGCAGGCGGCGCGTGGTCTCATAGCCGTCCAGGCCTGGCATGGCCAGGTCCATCAAGATCAGCGCCGGCCTGTGCTCCAGGGCGAGCCGCAGCGCGGATTCGCCGCCGTCGGCCTCGACGAGGTCGAAGCCGATGGGGACCAGCAAATCGCAGAACAAAGCGCGGTTGCCGGGGTTGTCGTCCACGACGAGGATCTTGCGGCGCTCGCCGCGATACCCGGTGATCGTGGCCCACGCCGGGGCCTCGTCGACGGCCGCGGAAGCGAGCGCCTCGGCGAGCGTGAGCGTCACGATGAACGCGCTGCCTTTGCCGAGCTCGCTCTCGACATCGATGGTCCCGCCCATATGCTCGATGATCCTCTTGCTGATGGCGAGGCCGAGCCCGGTGCCCTCGCTCTTCGCCCTCTGGTCTCCCACCTGCACGAAGGGCTCGAAGATGCGCGCGAGGTGCTCCGGGGCGATGCCGGCGCCCGTGTCCTCGATCCGGAAGCGCACGTCGCGCTGCCCATCTCCGCCGTCGTCCAGCACGTCGACGAGCAGGGTGACCGCGCCGCGCTCGGTGAACTTGATGGCGTTGCCGAGCAGGTTCAGGAGCACCTGCGTCAAGCGCTTCTCGTCCGCGTGCACGGCGGCGAGCGCCGGGCCCCGCACCTCGTGGGTGAAGGCGATGCCCCTCTGTTCGGCGCGCACGCCGCAGAGATCCACCACGTTGTGCACGAAGGAGGGAAAGTCGAACCTCCGGAGGACGAGCTCCATCTTGCCGGCCTCGATCTTCGCGAGGTCCAGGAGGTCGTTGAGCAACGCCAGCAGGTGCTCGCCCGATTTCTTCACGATCTGCACCCCTTCGCGGCTCTTCGGCGAGAGCTCGGGCGCTCGCATGAGGAACTGAGCGTAGCCCAGGATGCCATTGAGGGGCGTGCGCAGCTCATGGCTCATGCTCGAGAGAAAATCGCTCTTCGCGCGATTGGCGCGGTCGGCCGCCTCCTTGGCGATCCGCAGCTCCGCCGTCCGCTCCTGGATCTTGACCTCCTGGTCCCGGTACAGCACGGCGTTCTCGACGGCGATCGCCGCCTGCGAGGCGAGCACCGACAGGAGCTCCACGCGCGCCGGAGGGAACGCCGACGGCACGTCGCGGTGCTCCAGGTACAGCACGCCCACCACGTGGCCCCGATGCGTCAAGGGCAGCGCCAGCAGCGAGAGCACCGCGTGCAATGCCAGGTACGGGTCGCCGGCGAAGCGCGCGTCGGACCTCGCGTCGCCTGTCACCACCGGCTCGCCCGTGCGGGCCGCATATTGCACCACCGAAACCGGCACGTCGTGGCTCTGCCCGAGAGGCTCCGACAGGCCCGTCTCGATACGGGTCCCCTCCACCCAGAGCCGAGCGACGACCGAGAGCGCCTCCTCTTCGCTGAGCACCAGGGCGCCGCGCTGCGCCCCCGCGTTCTCCAGCGTGAGCTCCATCAGCCGGCCCACCACGCGCCCCGGGTCGAGCTCGCCCGAGAGCGCTTGCGCCGCGCGCACCGCGGTCTTCACGTCGAAATTCGCGCCCGTGGACCCGCCCGAGGTCGTGGTGGTCGCCGTCACGGTCGTGCGGTCGGAGGCCGACTCGTGCATGGGCGCCTTGAGCACGGCGGGATACCTCGCGCCCAGATGGGCGACCACCGCGTCAGCACCCCAGCGCGCGTAGGCGTCGCGCGCCTCGCGCAGGTACATCGCCCCGACGTGGCTCTTGCCCGCCTCCAGCCGAAACTCGGCGGCGAGCTGGGCTGCCAGGGCCTCGATGTGCAGGAAGCGGTGCTCGCGGGCCAGCTCGATCGCCTCGTCGTATCTGGCCGCTGCTTCATCGGGCTTGCCCAGGACGCGGGCGTACTCCGCCTCGCCGAGGCGCAGCTTGTGGAGGAAATTGGCCTCGCAGCCTTCCGTGAAGTAGCGCAATCGCGCGAGGCTGTGCTCGATGTGCTGCCGCAGCCGCGCCCGTTCCTCGTTCGTGACGGCGTCGGGCCAGCGCTTCGCTGCTGCGAGCGCCAGAAAGAGCGCGATATCTGTCACCATCGGAATCCCGAGGAGGTCCGCCTGGAATTGCTCCGCCTCCCGCATCCTCGACAGAGCCCGCTCCCACTTGCCGACGGCACAGAACAGATACCCTTCCAGGGCACGAGCGAACCCTCCGGTGTACCTGTCCCCGTCGGCCAGGAGGGAGCGAGAACCTCGCGGCAACGGCTCCTCCTCCAGGAGGCGCTCGACGCCGTCAGGAGACATCAAGACATCGCAAAAGGACGCGACCAGCTCGAAGTGGTGTCGCCCGACGGCGTCCCCTGCGCGCTGCACCAGCTCCCAGCGCGCCTTGTGCTGCGCATCGACCTGGCCGAGCGGCAGGCCGCGCCACAGCCGGTAGTAGAGCAAGTCGCACAAGAGCCCCCAGCTCGTGCCTTGAAACGACCCGATCTTCAGGCCGGCTGCGATGGCTTGCTCATAGACGGGGGACGCCTCATCGATGGGCCTCGAGTGGCCCAGGTAGATCCCCTTGAGCGCGAGGCACTCGGGGAGCATCGCGGAGCCCACCCGCTCTGCGGCGCGCACCCCGGGCGTGAGCCAGCGCATGGTGCGGCGATACATGCCCGTCGCCACCGACCACGCGTTGGCGAAGCTGCAGATCATGAGGGTGGCGGCGGGCGTGAGCGCGTCCCGCCGTATCGCCTCGGACACGATGCGGGCGATGACGAGCGAATACAGCATCGGCCGGCCACCATAGATCGCGCAGAGCTGCGCCTGCGTCATCAGGGCATCGATGAGCCGGTGCTCCAGCGACGGATCGACCGGCATTCGATCAAACCCGTCCGGCTCGTGATCGAGCCATTGATCCAGCGCGGTGGACTCTCGCAGGAGCGCGACCTGGCACGCCTCATCCGTGTCGGGGAACGTGATGCCCTGCTTCGCGAGGGCGGCCATCCCGAGCCCGATTCCCCGCGTGTACTGGCCCGTGGCGACGCAGCAGCGCGTGCGGATCTCCTGCGCCGAGAGCCAGGCGACCTCCGGCAGAGGCCTGTCCAGCAAGGCGAGCGCCCGCGCCTCGACGTCGTCGAACTCCCGCAGCAGATAGGCGGCCTCCAGGCGCTCGAGCCCGATCTCCACCGACAGCGCGCGCTCCTGCTCCCAGGCCCGCTCGCCGAGGAGCGCCTGGGCGCTGTCCAGCAGGTTGGTCATCAACCGGTACGAGCTCGCCGCCTTCGCGGCGCGCGCCGCCTCGAGGTTCAGCCGCGCGAGCTCCTTGCGCTCCTCCACGGACCGGAGCCGCGCCGCGCCCAGGTTCAGGTGCCGCACGAGCTCCAGGAACTGCTGGGCCGTCCCCCCCTCGGCCCGATAACGCGCCTCTAGCCGACGGCCGATCTCGAGGTGCGCGAGCACCCGCTGCTCCGGCGAGATCCGCTCATAACTCGCCTGCTGCACGCGGTCGTGCAGGAACCGGTAGGCCGCGTCCATCGCCGCCGCGCCGATGACCCCGAGCGCCTGCGCGGGGCGGTAGGCCCCATCGACCGGCACCACCAGCTCTGCGTCAAGCGCCGGCCATAATGCCCCCGTCACGCGGGCGCGCTCCCACCCGCTGAGCCGCTCCAGGTCGTGCAGGTGGAACGTGTGGCCTGCGCAGGCCGCGAGCCCCAGGAGCTGCTGCGTCGGCTCGGGCATCTCACGGACCTTGTCCGTCAGGAGCGCCACCACGTTGTCGGTGACGCCCGCCTTCTCCAGCGACGATTGCTCCCACCGCCACGCCCCGGTCTCCGGGTCCCTCACCACCTGCTTCTGCCGGTGCAGGGAGAGCAGCAGCTGCTCCAGGAAGAAGGGGTTTCCGCGGGTCTTTCGCGAAAGCACGCGCGCCAGCGGCTCCACCCGCGCGGGCTCGCTCTCCAGCGTCCGCGAGCACCACTTCTGCACCTGCTCTGCCGACAGCGGGCCCACCGTCATCCGCGAGACGTTGGCATCGCTCTTTTCCACCGCCTCCACGAGCTTCCACAGCGGGTGCTCGGGCGGCGTCTCGTTGTCGCGGTACGCCGCGATCACCAGCAGCGATTTGCGCTCCACGTCCGTCAGCAATGTCTGCAGGATGATCAGCGTGGCGCTGTCGGCCCATTGCATGTCGTCCAGGAACATCACCAGCGGCGGGTTCGGCGCCGTGACGGCTCGCACGAAATTCAGCCACGTGAGCTTCTGCCGGTTGAGCACCTGCTCGCCCTCCACCGGCGGCACCGGCGGCAGCTTGCCCATGACCAGGTCGAGCTCCGGCACGACGTCCGCGATGAGCCGCGCGTTGTCCCCGACCTCGCGCCGGATCCGCTCCTGCCAGGCCTCGAGCACCGCTTCCGAGCTGGAGAGCCATTGGCGCATCAGCGCCCCGAACGCTTGCGCCAGCGCCGCATAGGGCGTCGACCGCGCGAGCTGATCGTGCTTTCCCGCGATCAGGAGCCCGCGCCCCGCCTGCGCGATATCCCTGTAGACCGTGCGCACCAGCGCCGTCTTGCCGATGCCCGAGGGGCCGCCGACGAGCAGGAGCTCCGTCATGCCCTGCGCGGCGCGCGCAAAGGACTCGCCCACCCGCTCGACATCGCGCTCCCGCCCCACGAGCACCTGCGGCAACCGGAGCTTGCGCGAGAAGTCTTTTCTTCCAAGGCCGAACGGCTCCACCGTGCCCCGCTCGTCCCATTGACGGAGGGCCTCCTCCAGATCCTCCGCCGCGCCGCGGGCCGTCTGGTAGCGCCGCTCGGGATCCTTGGCCAGGAGCTTCGCCACGATGGCTGCCACGGCCCTCGGCACCTCCGGGGCGACGGCGTCGAGCGGAGGCGGGTCCTTGGCCAGGTGCGCGTGCACCAGCGAGAGCGGATCGCGCTCCGTGAACGGCAGCCGCCCCGACATCACCTCGAAGAGCGTCACCCCCAGCGAGTACAGGTCGGTGCGCGTATCGAGCGCGCGCGCTGTGCGCCCCGTCTGCTCCGGGGAAATATAGACCAGCGTCCCCTCCAGCGCCTCGGGGATGCTCGCCTCGGTCGCCTCCTGGGACAGCAGCGAGGCGATGCCGAAGTCGAGCAGCGTGACCCTCTCGCACGCCTCGTCCACCAGCACGTTTTGCGGCTTGATGTCCTTGTGCATCACGCCGGCGGCGTGCACCCCCTCGAGCACCCGTGACAGGAGCCGGCCGAGCCGCAGCGCCGCCCCGAGCGGCACGCGCCCCTGCTTGGCGAGCAAGCGATCGAGCGACCCGAGGCCGGGATCCTCCAGCACCAGCGCCGCCGTGCCGCCCCGCTGCTCCAGCGCCCGCGCGCGCGCCACCCCGGGCACCTCGGCGAGCTGCATGAGCACCTGGTGCTCGTGGATCAGCCGCCCCATCACGCGCGGACTGGCCACCTCGGCCACGGGGATCTTGATCGCCACGCGCGCCCCCGAGGGGACATGGACCGCGCGCCATACCCGTGTCTCGTTGCCGTCGTAGATTACCTTTTCCAGCGTGTAATCCCGCAGCTCCATCATTGCCCCCCTCGCAGGGGCGCTGCTGTCGGAGCCTCATCGTAGTGTCGAGCAGGACGGAATGCGACCGGCGATCCTCCGTCGGGGGAATTTTTCGGGCAATCTCTGCTGCACGACAAGGCCGTGGTCGTCCCCGCGCTTCCCGGCAACCGAGCGGGTTCCTGCTCGAGTTGGCCCCCCCCGCACCAGTCAGCTTGTTAGGCGCTCTGAGTAAAGTAAAGGAAGCCGGCTCGCTGCGCGATGAGGTGTGCGCGGCAAACGGTTCGGGCGGCATCGCGGGCGTCAGATGGCAAGGTCGTGAGGGCTCTGGAGCGCATTCGGGCGCGGCGCAGAGCGCGAAAAGCGGCGCATAGACGAGCCAGATGTGAGCGATCAGATGGTCAGGGCTCGGTGGGTACGTCCAGGCATCACTCAATCTCTCCCTGTCTCCCTGCCTCCCCGTTCAATTTTCCGTAAAAATTCTAACAAGATGAGTGGATTTTTCAGAATTCCAATCGGAGGTCGCTGGACGTGCGTTGCACGACCGTCACGGGGCCGGTCCTGGCGGCTCCGCGCGCGCCGCGGCGCACGGCGTGCTCGCTGTAGAACCGCTCCAGGCTGTCCACGAAGATGCGCGTCAGCGCGCCGAACAGCGCACGATCCTGGGCGAACCTCCGCCGCCAGGGGAACGGAAACGTCAGAACCCATTGCCGGAGCGCCACCTCAAACAGCACGTCATCGATGAGGTTCGCCGCCATGGCGCACATGCGCCGGCCCGGCACGACAGGCAAAAGCTCGCGGCCAAAGTGTGCAACGCGGGTGCGATGATGTAACCCGTAGACGGTACTCTTTTCTTGGTTGCAGCCAGGTGGCATTGCTGGCGTAGGATGTCCGAAGGACTGGATAACCCTGGACGGGAGGCGAATATGAAAGTGCGGTTCGAGCGATCGCGGGCTGTGCTCTGCGCTGCGGCTCTCGTGGTGGGCGCTGCGGCCTGCGACGGCGGCGCGGTGAACAGCAGCGGTGATCCGGGCGGCGGCGGCACTGCCGGGAGCGGCAACACCGCTGGGAGCGGGAACACCGCCGGGAGCGGGAACACCGCCGGGAGCGGCACCAGCTCCGGCGGCAGCGGCTCCGGCGGCAGCGGCTCGGGCGGCAGCGGCTCCGGCGGCAGCGGCTCCGGCGGCAGCGGCTCCGGCGGCAGCGGCTCCGGCGGCAGCAACCTGTGCGCGTCGCCACCGTGCGACGACCTCGCGACCGCGCTCGGGTGCGCCGGCCCGTACAACGTGAATCAGGTCCTCGACCTGAAGTTCACGATGGCGGAGGCCGACTGGTCCGCGCTGAAGGCCGACATGACGAATTCCATCTATTTCCAGGCAGATTTCCAGTGCAACGACGACCCGCCACTACCCGACAAGGTCGGCATCCGGCGCAAGCGGTCTGGCTCGATCGACAAACCGGGTCTCAAGATCGACATCAATCAGTACAACCCGGACGCAGAGTGGTTGACGCTCCACAAACTCAGCCTCGAGAACGGCGTCAGCGAAGGGGGTGACACCGTCGAGATGGTGGACCTGCTCGCCGAATACCTCTCCTGGCGCGCGATGGTCCGATCCGGCGCCATGTCGGGCCGCGCGGCGTTCGCCCGCGTCCACGTGAACGGCCAGCTCATCGGCGCTTACGTGAACGTCGAGCAGGTGGACAAACGCTTCCTCCGCGTCTGGATCGACGACGACGATGGGTGGCTCTACAAGCACAGCGGCAGCGCGGACGACGGCTACAAGACGAACGAGAACGAACCCAACCCGTACGAGGATGCGCTCTGTTTCCTGCGCAAGAATCCCTGCCCGGCGCCGCCCGCCGCCGAGCTCCTGACGTACCTGCCCGAGCACCTGGACATCCCGCAGCTCCTCCGGATGGGCGCGGTGAACTCGATCGTCGCCAACGCCGATGCGCCGCTCGTGAAGACCAACAACTATTACTTCTACGACTGGGCCGGCGGCGGGCGCCTCTACATCCCGTGGGATCTCGACACCGTGATGAAGCAGACGCCACCCCTCTTCGGCGGGCCGGGGGACCCGCTCTACACGAGCGTCCTCTTCACTCACTGGGAAGACGACTACGATGCCGTCCTCACGGAGCTCCTCGAGGGGTCTCTCGACTCCAAATGGATGGACGAGGAGGTCACCACGGCGGGCGTCGCGGCGGCCTCGCTCGACTCGGATCCGTTCGTTGCCGGAGGGTCGTTCGCCGACGCCACGGCGGCGTTGAAGGCGTGGTGGGCGGCACGGCATCCCACGATTCATCAAGAGGTCCTGGCCCACATGCCGTGACCGCGCCCGCGATGGACGTGCCCGCGGCGGCGCCTATGCCCGGCGCGCGTTGCTCTCCGCTTATTTTCGCCCGGAGAAGCCTCGGTTCGAGGAGGCGGATTCAGGAGATCGTCACGGCGCGAGGGCTCCCTGGGCCGCCGCTCTCTTCGCTTCTGCCTTCAGCTTCCTCAGGTGTCCGTGCAGGGTCTCGGCGTCGAGGCCATGTAGCGTCAACCGGAAGCCGGCCTCGAGCGTCGATCTGGGCACCATGGGATTCTTGCCGATGTACTGCTCCATCTCCTCGTTGGGGACCGGCGAACAGGCGGACGCGCGGGGAGAGGTGGCGGTTGCTGGGGTAGACGACACGCAGATCCTTGCGATCGATCGACCAGTCGGCGAGCACGCGGACGAGGCGCCCCCTGCGCACGTCCTCGGCGCAGAGAATGCTAGGTACAGGGGCGATCCCGGCGCCAGCGCGAACGGCCTCATGGAGCATGACAAACGAGTTCATCGAGAGCGCTCCGCGGACGTCGATGCGACGCACCTCGCGCCCGCGCTCGAACGTCCAGCGCGTCACGCGCGATTCGCCGTAGACGATGCACGCGTGTTCGTCGAGGTCGGCAGGCGACTTCGGCCTGCCGCGCCCCTCGAGATACGACGGCGTCGCGCACAGCCACAGGTCACCTCCCTTCAACCGCTGCGCGATCAGGCTCGAGCCGTCGTCGGGTCGCACCACGCGCGTCGTGCGCTCGAGGAGTCGCACGCCGAGCGACGCTTCGAGGCGGGCCACACGCTGGCTGACCGTCGAACGCGGCAGCCGCAGCGCCTTCGCCGCCGCGCTGAAGCTCCCGAGCTGCACCACCTCCACGAACGTCGCCATCGCGTCGAAATCGAACATTGTGCAGCCTGGTCGAACAGGCTATTCGCCCGCCGCTACCTGGTCAAGCGCAGCGGGAGAAGCTACCGTCGTCTTGACACTGCCACGACTGGCAGCGAAGAAATGGAGAACTCCGAGCTCGGCTGAGAGATGCTCTACCAGCGATTGCCATCCACGAGGGACCGCGATGCAAGACGAAATGCAGGTTGAGGAGTGGGGAGAGCTATTCGTTACGCGCAAGTGCTGCGGCGCCGGCACGTGCCGGAACTACGCGCCGGAGCTCCTGGGCGAGGTGGTGCCGGCCAGCGACCTCCGGGCAGGCCGCCGCCTCTCGGTGCTGCCGGGCTCCTACGAGGAGGGCGCCTTCACCGGTGTGCTGCGGCAGCCGCGGAGCAAGGAAGATCTGATGGCGGCGCGAACGGCGGTCGCGGCGTGCCCGTTCGGCGCCATCAAGCTCAAGCCGGGCGCGGCGCGGGGTCGCCGGGGCGATCTTGGGTCACCTTGGCGCGGTTTTCCGTGGCCCATCGAGGATCATGTCTGGGTGATCGGACACCCATCCATCAAGAACATCGGCGCCCTGTCCTATTTCATCGAGCGGGACGGAGGCGGGGTGCTGATCGATCCCCCGAAGCCGAGCGAGGAGGTCTTCCGCTGGCTCGCGGAGCACGGCGGCGTGCGATGGCTCTTTCTGACGCACCGGGACCATACGCACCACCACGCCGAGTTCGCCAGCCGCTTCCCGGGTTGCCGCCGCATCCTCGGCGCCGCGGACGTGAACCTCCGTGAGAACAAGTACATGCCCTCGACCGGCGACGTGGAGATCAAGCTCGGGAACGAGCTCGGCCCGCTCTCGCTCGAGGGGGAGCCGCTCTCGAGAGAGGCGGCCAAAGAGGCCGAGATGATGATACTGCCGCAGCCCGGGCACACGCCGGGCTCGCTATGCCTCCTATATAGAGGCCGCTTCCTGTTCACCGGCGATCACCTGAGCTACTCGCGCTTCCTGGGTCAACTCGTGGCGCATCGATTGCAATGCTGGGAGGATTGGGAGCGCCAGATCCGCTCGGTGCGGTATCTGCTCGCGGCGGCCGAGGCCGGCTGGCTGAGGTTCGCGTGGGTGTTGCCGGGTCACGGGGAATGGACCCGCCTGCCGGGCGAGGGGAGCGCGGCCGAGACGGCCGCCGAGCTCCGCCGCGTCATCACGTCCATGGAGCAGAAGCCGAAGGGGCATACGCCGCTGGGCCGCTGGATCCTGTACGTTCAGAGCCGGATGGCGCCCGAGAAGACGCTCGGGCGCGCGCTGCGCGCGATCGGCGGCGGGAGCGACGCCTGGGTATTGCCGCGCGGCGCGCGGAGCTCGCTCACCGATTTCGATCCCGACGAGACGGGGGTCGCCCTGCGCCGGCTCTATGTCCTCGGCGCCGCCGCGCTCCTGGCCGCTGCCGGGACCGCATGGCTCACCGCGCGCCGGGACATGAGCGCCCCTTCTGGTCGCTCATAGGACGCAAATCCCACATCTTCTTCCCCGTCTTCCCCGTCAGCGGTTGTCCGCGCGCGCCTCGAACTTCACCGAGCCGGCGATCTGCCTCGTGGTCACGTTGACCCGATTGAAGAGGTTGGTCAGCCCGATGTGCAGGGTCAGCGCCGCGAGCGCCGGCTCGTCGTAATGCCGCGCGGCCTCCTCCCAGACCTCATCGGGCACCGGGTCCGCGCGGTCGCTGAGCCGCGTCGCGGCCTCGGCGAGCGCCAGCGCGGCGCGCTCCGCGTCGGTGAAATAGGGCGCCTCGCGCCACGCCGCCACGGCGAACATGCGCTCGTCGGTCTCGCCCGTCTTCTTCATCTCGCGCGCGCCCATGTCGACGCAGAAGCCGCACCCGTTGATCTGGCTCACCCGCAGGTGGACGAGCTCGAGCGTCCGCGCCGGCACGCCGCTCTTCTTCACCGCGCCGATCAGGGCGTAGATCGGCTGCATGACGTCGGGGATGACCATCGCGGGGTTCTTCATCCGTGCTTTCAGCATGTTCGTGCTCCTCCCGAGGCGTTCGGGTGTGCTCGCCAACCGTGACCGGGCGCTGAACGTCCGTTCGCGTCGTCACATCGGCTAGGGTTCGTCCGTCACAGCCATGACGAAACACGACGAGGGAGTGTGACCGATGGATGAAAATAGTTGGCTGGCGGAGCGGTTCGAGGCCCACCGGGCCCATCTGCAGGCCGTGGCGTACCGGATGCTCGGCTCCCTGAGCGAGGCGGAGGACGCCGTACAGGAGTCCTGGCTCCACCTGAGCCGCGCCGATACGAGCGGCGTCGAGAACCTGGGCGGGTGGCTGACGACGGTCGTGGCGCGGGTGTGCCTCGACATGCTGCGCTCCAGAAAGGCGCGGCGCGAGGACCCGATGGCCGCGCCCGACCCCGCCGCGGACCGCGAGGCCGGGACCGACCCCGAGCGCGAGGCGGTGCTGGCCGACTCCGTCGGCCTCGCGCTGCTCGTGGTGCTCGACACGCTGACCCCCGCCGAGCGGCTCGCCTTCGTGCTGCACGACCTGTTCGCGGTGCCCTTCGAGGAGATCGCCGCCATCGTGGGGCGCTCGCCGGCCGCGGCGAGGCAGCTCGCGAGCCGCGCCCGCCGCCGCGTGCAGGGCGCGCCCCCGTCTCCGGACGCCGACGTGGGCCGCCAGCGCGAGGTCGTCGACGCCTTCATCGCGGCCATGCGCGGCGGCGACTTCGACGCGCTCGTGGCGATCCTCGATCCGGACGTCGTGATCCACGCCGACGCCACGGCCGAGCCCCCGGCCGGGGGCGAGATCCGCGGCGCGCGCGCCTGGGCCAAGCAGGCGATCCCCGCCGCGCGCGGCGCCAGGTTTGCTCGCCCCGCCCTCGTGGACGGCACGGTGGGCATCGTCGTGGCCCCGCAGGGGCGGCTCTTCCGGGTGCTCCGCTTCACCCTCGCGCAGGGGAAGATCGCCCGGATCGACGTCATGGGCGACCCCGAGCAGCTCCGCGATCTCGACCTGTTGGTCCTCGACGGCGGACCGCAGCTGGAGATCTAGACAACCCGCGCCGGCGGCGCCGGCGGCGCCGCGCTCGCCTCGCTCGGCCTCATGGCCGTCCGGCGCCGTCGCCCGGCGCGCGGCGGACCTGCTCTGCGCCGCGTCCCGGCGCCGCGTGGACCCGAGCCCACCTCTCGCGGCGGCCATTCACCACCTCATCCACTCAGTAAGGTGTTCCGTCCTTGCGCGTGTAGACGTACTTGCCGCCCACCTTGCGGACGGCGAGATCCTCGTCGGGATACTCCGCGCTGTCCTCGGGATCGCGGTTGCTGATCTCGAGGTAACGCGCTGGCGCGGCGCTGCGGTTGACGAAGTGATGCCCGTTGCGCGCGCCGGCCGGAAAGCCCGCGCACTGACCCGCCGTGAGCACCTGCTCGCCGTCGTCCGTGCGCAGCACCACCTCGCCCTCCAGCACGAATACGAGCTCGTCCTCGTGAGAGTGGTAGTGCCGCAGCGCCGATTCCTTGCCCGGGAAGAGCGTGGTGAGGTTGACGCCGATCTTCGTCAGGCCGAGCGCGTCGCCGAGCGCGCGCTTCTCGCGCGGCGTGACGCGCGCGCGAAGCGGCTCGGGGTACGTCGAGCTGGTGCGGGGCTCGAGATCGCTGGGGTTCAGGGCAGGGCGTTCGAGGGGCATGATCATCTCCGAGCAAAGCGGCTGCGCTCAGCGGCCGCGGTGTGGCCACGAGAGTGGAGGCGAGCGCCGCCGGGCTCAAGGGGATCGCGGGGGCTCACGACCAGCCCCGCACCTCGATCTCTCCCGGAGGGAGAGGGAGGAGGCTCCCGGGAGCGCAGTCACACCGGCCAGGCGCGCGCGGCCAGCAGGGCGGCGCGGCGCTCGGGAACCTGGAGCAGGGCGCGATCGCGGACGCGGGTGAGCACCTCGGCGGGCGCGGTCTCGGGGGAGCCTGCGTCGAAGGGAGGCTGCGGATCGTACTCGATGCCGAGCTGGATGGAACGAGCGACGTCCGCGCCGGCGATCTCCGCCACCAGGGTGAGCGCGAAGTCGATGCCGGCGGTGACGCCGCCGCCCGTGATCACGTTGCCGTCGCGCACGACGCGCGCCGCTTCGGTCTGGATGCCGACCTCGGCGAGCAGCGGCCGGAACGCCCAGTGGCAGGTGGCGCGTTTGCCATCGAGCAGGCCCGCGGCGGCGAGCAGCAACGAGCCCGTGCACACCGAGGTGACGTAGCGCGCGGCGCGACCGAGGCGCTGGACATGCGCGACGAGCTCCCGATCTCCGAGGGCCCCCGTGAGGCCGTAGCCCCCCGGCACGCAGATCGCGTCCGCTTCGGTGATGTCGGACAGGCGGGCGAGCCCGCTGAAGGTGAGGCCGCTGTCGGCGGACAGCGAGCCCCCCTCGCGAGAGGCCACCACGAGGCGCGCGCCGGGCAGGCGCTGCAACACCTCGAACGGGCCCGTGAAGTCGAGCTGCGTGAGCCGGGGGTACAGGATGAAGACGATCGTGAACGGCCTTTCCATGACACGCCTCTCTGCCGGAGTTGACCGGACCATCCCACGATGGCACCTTGGCAGAAAGGACAAAGATACCTCCTTTTCTGCCAAGCCACACGTCCATGCGATCAGCGTCGTCAGGAGCCACGGAGACGTTCCTTGGCACGCTCCCTCACGGACAACGCTTCGTCACGCGCGAGCCCCGACAGCAGAGCGGCGGTGGCTCGCGGGTGGTCCGCGACGGCGTAACGGACGTTCACGTTTTCGTCCGCGGCGCGCCGCTTCATCGTGTCGAGCGGACAGTCGGGGCGCCATACGACGTGACGGCGCACGACGAAGTCTGGGTCGTGTTCGAGCTCGAGCAGCAGGGACAGTGGACATGCCTCGTGGCGGGCAACGTGCAAGCGCACATACGAATCGGCGTCACGCGCGAGTTGCCGCAGAACGCGCTCGGGCGTGCTCGGATTGTTCGCGACGGCGCCACGAACGAAGATGTCGGCGGAGTCGGCCAGCTGGATGAGTAGCGGCTCCGGGGTGAGCGGGTGCTCCGCGATCTGGCGATGGTTGTCGCGCAGGGCGCTCGCGGTGACGAGGATGTCCGGCGTCACGCTTGGATTCCTGAACACGGCGCTACGCAACAATTCGCTCGGGGCGCGAATCCATTGGCGTAGCCACGGTTCGGGACAATCGGGTCGCTTCGCGAGCTCGCGCTTCACCCAGTCGTCGTCGTTCGCAAGCGCTTCGAACTGCTCGGCGCTCAACACGCGGCGCTGCGCCACACGTAGACGAACCTCCGCGAGCGGGTCGCGTAGCAAGCGGTGCAAGCGCGCCGCATCGAGCGCTTCGTGGGTTGCGAGCAGCAGACGCACGGCGCGTGACGGATTGTCTGTGATCTGGTCGAAAAAGGCGGTGGGAAAGTCCGGGCGCCGCAAGAGCGCGAGCAAAACCACTTCCTGCCGATCAGCGAGCAGCGCGGTCATGTTCGCGTCGCTCCACGGCAGCGACGCGGCGGCGGCGGCGCGATAAGAAGGCGATCGGTGTCGCGCGAAGGCGCGCAGTGTGTCGAGGGAGAGACCCATGCGCGTCTCGGCGACGAGCCGCACGGCTGCGTCGGCGTCGTGACGGAAGCGTTCGAGCCAGCCGCGCGGACACTCGCGATGCGAAGCGACGGCGCGGCGTGCTTGGCCTCCCAGCTCGGCGAACTCGGCGAGCACGGAAGCGGGCACCGCCTCGTTGCGTAAGATCCGCGCGAGGTCGTCGCTGAAGTGACGCGGAATCGCTGCGGCGTGTCTTGCGACCGCGCGCACGTTGCCGTCGCTGTCGGTCCAGAGCAGGCGGCGGAGCGGCTCGTCACAGCCTGGATGGGCGGCGACGACGCACCGAACAGCCCGCGTCGGGTCACGCGCGAGCTGCGCGAGGACCTCCCGCGAAGCGTCCATGCGGCGGGCGAGGGCGCGACGAACGCCGATGGCCTGGTCGGCGGCGAGCGAGAGGAGCGTCGCGAGCGGCGTGCGCGGGTGCAGCGCCGCCTTGACGCGCAGCCCCTCATCGGCGGAGCGCGCCAGCGTCTGCAGATCATCGGAGTTGAGCTCGGCTGTCCGTCGTTTCATTCGCAGTGATGTTTAGCAGCCCCCCCGTGCCAGCCCAGGTCCGTCCCCCAGGCCCTGTCCCTTCGCGCCGCACGGCCGAAGCCAGCTCAGAATCTGGCTCCCACCGCGACACGGAGCGTCGCGAGCTTGCCCTGCTCTAGGCCGAACCCGAGCGGCTCGTCCAGCGCCACGAGCAGCCCGGCCCGAAAGTACAGGCCCGACGCGGGTGGCTCCACCCCGACGAAGGGCTCGGCCGCGAGCTGCATCTTGTCGGTCTGTGTGAGCGGGAACGCGGCCTGGAGCCGCGCGCCGACCCCGAACCCGCCCACGCTGCGCAGCTCCGCCTCGTTGCTCTGCTCGATGAAGAACTCCGTGTCGCCTCCGCCCGTGGGGATGGCGAACATCGCCACGAGATCGCTCCGCACATAGAGCGCCTCGATCGGACGCAGCTCGATGCCGCCGCGGGCCCGCAGCGGGACGTGCTCCAGGAGCGCTCGCTGCGTGTCGAAGTACCCCCGCACGGCCAGCGCCGCCGCGGCGGCCGCCTTCGTGTCGTCGGACGGATCCTGCGTGATGGGGATGGAGGCCGAGAGCCCGCCGACGAGCATCAGCATGGGAGAAATGTTCCCGGCGTAGTGAAGTCCTATCGAGGGATTGCCGAAGAAGAACCCCTCGAGCTCCGGCGCGACGGTCGCCGCGTCGTGCTCCCCCGCGCCGGGCTCGCTCGCCTTGCTGCTCCCGTACGCAAACGGCAGCTCGGCGTCGAGATGGAGCCCCCCGATCAGCCTGATCTGGGCGACCGCCGCGAAGGACGCCACGAAGGAGTTCCCCTCCCACGCGCCGCTCGTCCCGTCGCTGCTCACGGTTTCCCAGTCGGGGAGGTTCGCCTCGATGGTGCTGGTGAGCACGTCCGCCTCCACGCCGAGACGGAAGCCGTAGGACTTCGCCCACTGCGCTTCCGTGACGGTTTCCTCGGCGAGCGCTGGCGGGGTGAACGAGAGGAGGAGCGAGAGGGCGGCGAGGGACGAAGCAAGCTGGCGCATGCGGACAGCGTATCTTTTTTTCCGTCCGGGGCCATCCAGCGGGACGATGGCACAGGCAGCCCGGAGGAGAGGCAGCCGCTTGCCGGGCGCTCAGCTGTAGACCCCCTGCACGTACTCGGTCAGCATCTTGATCTCGGCCTCTTGCTCGCGGCTCACCCAGTGCACGAGGTCGCCGATCGAGATCATCCCGACCACCCGCCCGTCCTGGACCACGGGCAGGTGACGGCAGCGTCGCTCGGTCATGACCGCCATGGCCTGCCGCGCCGACGTGCTCGGCTCGACGCAGACGACCCCGCAGGTCATCACCTCCGCGACGGGCGTGTCCGCCGGATCGCGCCGGGCCAGGATCACCCGCGTCATCACGTCCCGCTCGCTGATGATCCCGCTCGGGGACCCGTCGATGCTCACGAGCAGCGCGCCCACGCGCCGCACGCACATCGACTGCACAGCCTCGAAGACGGTTGCATCCGGCGAGATGGTGTAGACGTTCCGACCCTTCCTGTTGAGGATTTCGCCAATGCTATCCATGGTCATCCCCTTCCTGAGGGAATCATGACAAAAAAATCGCGCGTGCAGCGTGCTCATGCGCAATTATTTTGGCTGCTTTTCACCTGGACGCCTGCCTCCCCGCGCTTCACGGCCGAGCTCGCCCCGCGTGGAGAGTGCGGCCGGGCCGAGGCGGCCGCCCTTTGTTGCATGGATATTTCAGACCGAGGGCATCGCTCTTTTCGACGAATCGATGAGGCCCTCTCCGGGCTGCCAGCCGGGGGGAGCTCTCAGTAAGCAAGCGTGCAGGTGTTGCCGGCTCCGCACTCTTTGGAGGTGACCGCCGCGACGACCTGGGACGCCGGCATCGCCGTGTAGCGGTAGGGGATCTCGAAGACGGTGCCCCTCGAGTCGTTCAAGTCGTCGCCAGTCCCCTGGTTGCCGATCCCCTTCCAACCTCTTGGACTGCCCATGTCCGTCCAGATCGACCTGTTCTCATCGTAGGCGCAGTTCTCGGCGATGAGCGCCATGTCCTTGCCCACGCCGTGGATCTGGCCGCCAGCGGTGTTGTGATAGTTGTTGAGCATGTGGACATTGCCGTACCGCCCGCGGGGCTGACGTGAATCGACGCGCTCGCCCCAGTGGCTGTTCATGTACGTGATGCGCAGCTTGCCCTGGCTCGCCGGCTCGTCGTCGCTGCCGGCGATCAGGTTCGAGAAGCGGTGCTCCTTGTCGTACGTATAGTAGAAGCGCGCCCAGGAGACGGTGACGTAGTCGGCTCCCTGGGTGATGTCGCAGTTGCCGTCCTGGCCGTCGGAGATATCCAGATGGTCCAGCCAGACGTGGTGGGCGCCGTTCCCCGTGTAGACGGCGTCTGCGCCGGCCTTGCACTCGTCGTAGCTGGCGCAACGCGCGCCCCGCACGGCGAGGTTGCGGATGATGATGTTGTGCACGTCGTCGCCGCTCATCCGGATGTTGCCCGTGATCGTCACCCCGGGCCCGATGCCGATGATCGTCTTGTTGGCGCCCGGCGCGAGCGTCCCGCTGTAGTTCCCGGGCTTCACGAGGATGATCGCCGGGGTCGAGCCCTTCGCCGCGTCCTGGAGCTCTCTCATCGAGTCCACCGTGATGGCCGAGCTCAGATCCGTGCCGCCGCCGGTCGTGCCGCCAGCGACGCTCGCCGAGCTCGGCCTCCGCGACCAGGGGGCGCCGGGGCTCGCCGCCGCCTTGCCGCCGCTCGCAGGCGGGGCGCGGGGCGCAGCGGTAGCGATCGCGCCCGAGCGGCACGCCGGAACCGGAACCGGAACCGGAAAAGGAAAGGCCCTGGGTAGCGACCAGGGCCTCCCGGGGATCGGCGACTGACCGAGGTTCGGCCTGTCTCGCACGACCCAGGCACCGAGGGCAACTCATGAAGCAGCCCTGCCATTTTTCATCAACTTGTTCGTCACACCAGACCTGTTAGCCTGGCGCGCGACGTCCAACGCCTGAACGTCACCCAAAGGAATGAGAATGAGAAATCCGCTTCCGGGAATCGTCGCGACGCTCCTCCTCGCCGCGGGCTGCACCACCGCCGAGGATGTCAGTCTCCGCGAGCCTGTGTCCGCGTCGGCGGACGCGCTCACGGAGGAGGAATGCGATGAATATGCGGATCCACTGTTCGGCAACTGCAACGAGCCCGTCGATCGGGACAGCTGCCAGAGCATCGACTGGGACATGCACCGCGAGCCCACTGGAGACTATGCGTGCTTCGGGTACAAACCAGACCTCGATGTTTGCCGAAACTGCAACAGATTGAACCTGCCCAACACCGTATACAGCCTATGCAAGAACAAGCAATACATGGATTGCTTGATGAACGGCCACCTCGACAACCACGGCGCTCTGTGCTTCGTGACATCCATCGAAGACATCGACGCGCACTTGACGTATGTCACGCCGCGCGAGGCTTGCTATTACCGCCAGCAGACGGGGACATGGCCGCCGCAGTGTCCGACGGAGCTCGCGTGCCCGAGCCCATGTGAATGCACGGGCGGCACCGACCACCTCGGCAACCCCGTGTCCGCCTCGTGCGGCCAGAGCGTCTGCGGCGCAGACTACCAGAGCTATGACTGCGTACAGGGGCAGTGGATCGCCACCGGCGGCGCGTGCGGAGGTTCGTGCCAGTGTACGGGCGGCACCGATTACCTCGGCAACCCCGTGTCCGCTTCGTGCGGCCAGAGCGTTTGCGGCGCAGACTACCAGTTCTATGGCTGCGTACAGGGGCAGTGGGTCGCCACCGGCTCTGCGTGCGGCGGTAGCGGCGGCTAGACGCTCCCCCGCCCCTCACCGCTCCACGCGGTCGAGCCAGGCGCGCGCGTCCTTCTCCAGCAGCGGATCCCCGAGCCGCACCGACAGCTCCAAGAGGTCTTCGAACTCCCGCCGCGCCAGCGCGTCATTGCGCGCGTTCTTCAGCAGCATCGCCGCCGCCCAGCGGCCCTGCAGCACGTCGTGCCAGTAGCCCTGCTCCTCCGCCCGCGCGATGAGCGCCTGCAGCCGCTCCCGCGCGTCCCCCGCCCCAGCCACCCCGTCCAGGTACGCGAGGTACATCCGGTTCGAGGCGGCCACCCGGTCGTACCCCGCCTCGTCCGCCCGCTCCAGCGACTCCGCGAAGAGCGACCGCGCCCGCTCGTGCTCGCCCAGCCGCACGCACGCGTACGCCAGGTTGTGAAGGTTCACAACTGCGTCAAACCCCAGCCCGAGCGCCCGGTCCAGCGCGATCGCGCGCTCGCACGCCGCCGCCGCGGCCCGGAAATCCCCCGCGTAGAGCTCGATCGTCACGACCAGCTTCGCCCGCACCGCCTCCGCGACCCGATCGCCCGGGGCGGCCGCCTCCCAGCGCGACAGCGCCTCCAGCGCCCCGGGCCGATCCCCCGAGGTCGCCCGCGCCAGCGCGACCGACTGGAGCGCCCGCGGATCGTCCGTCGGCCCGAGCGCGGCGAGGTCGAGCGCGGCCCGCCGCGCGCGCGCGAACTGCCCCTGAAGGCACGAGACCTCCACGTCGACCGTCAGCGCCTCCTGCAGGAGCTCGCGGCGCCCTACCGCCATCTCGACCACATCGTCGAGCAGGTCGTGCGACAGCCGGAACAGGTTGGTCGCCCCGAGCGCGCGCGCGAGCTCGATGCGCAGCTTCCCCCGGAGCTCCAGCGAGCCGACCGCATCGACGCGCGCAAGGAGGCGGTCCGACGCCGCCGGCAGCGACGGCGCGCGGCGCGCGTGGCCGACCGCCTTCGAGAGGATCTCCACCCACCGGGCGAGCTCGTCGGGATCGCGCCGCGCGACGTCCGAGAGCTCGAACGCCCGCGTCATCGCCGCGATCGCCGCGTCGAACTCGCCGCGGCGCACCCGGACCCCCGCGGCGCGCGCCAGGTGCCCCGCCGCGCCGTCCGCGTTCCCGAGCGAGAGCGCCCCGTCCACAGCGCGGCCGAGGTGGCAGTCGACAAGCGCGAGCACCGCCGGATCGTCCCCGCCCACGCGCTCCAGCCACTCGGCCGCGAGCCAGTGGCCGAGCGCCCGATCCGCGTCCGTCAGCATCTCGTACGCCGCGTCCCGCACGAGCGCGTGACGGAACGCGAACTCCGGCTCCCCGCGGAACATCGACTCCGGCCGCGGCTCGAGGAGCTCCCGCTTCTCGAGCGTCAAGAGCCACGACTCGAGCTGCGGCACCTGCCCGCCCCCGCCGAGCATCGCCTCCAGACCGCCCCGCCAGAACACCTCGCCCATCACCGCCCCGGCCCGGAGCACCCGGCGCGCCTCGGGCTCGAGCGCCGCGATCCGCGACTGCATCATCGCGAGCACCGTCTCCGGCACCTCCCCCGCCCGCCTGTCCGCCGTCGCGCGCACGAGCTCCTCGAGGAAGAACGCGTTCCCCGCCGACCGGTCGACGAGCGCCGCGAGCTCGGCCTCCGGCGGCGCGTCGCCGAGGACCTCCCGCACGATCCGCTCGCACGCGCGGCGCGACAGCTCCCCGAGCCGCATCTCCGTCGCCTCGCGATCCTCCCACAGGCCCGGGAACGCCTCGCGCACCCCGGGGCGCGCCAGCGCCAGCACCATGAGCGGCTGGTGCCGCAGGAACCGGAGCGCCGCGTCGAGCGTGTCCACCGTGGCGCGATCGCAGAAGTGCAGGTCGTCCAGCACGATCAGCACCGGCCGCGCGTCGCACTCGGCCCGCAGGAAATCGAGCCACGCCCGCCGCGCCTGCTCCTCCATCACCGCGCGGTCCTGCCGCGCCGCGCGCAGCGCCGGGCTCTCCGGGAACGGCGTCCCGACCAGCTCGCCCAGCAGCTCCGTCACCCGCTCCCGCGCGGCCTCGCCGACGTGCCGCGCGACGCGCGCCGCCAGCTTCTCCCGCCGCGCCTCGGCGGGCTCGTCGTCGAGCAGGCCCGCCGCGCGCCGCACCGTCTGCGCGAGCAGCCCGAGCGGCGCCCCGCCGCACATCGGATCGCCGTGCGCGCGCCACACCGTGACCGGCTCGCTGCGCGCCTCGACCCGCCGGAGCAGCTCGTGCGCGAGGCGCGACTTGCCGACGCCCGCCCCCGCCGTGACCAGCACCACGCGCGCCACCCCCTCGGTCGCGCACTCGTCGAGCACGTCCTCCAGCGCCCGGAGCTCCCGCTCGCGCCCCACGCAGGTCGTGAGCTTCCCGAGCACCTTGCGCCCGCCGTCCTGCGGCTCGCGCGCGCCGAGCAGCGTGGGGCCCTGGCTGCCCGCCGCGATCTCGAAGCGATCGCCGAGCAGCGCGGCCGTCATCTGATCGATGAGCACCGGCCGGCCCGAGGACGGATCCTCGGCGGCGTGGCGGACCCGCGCGTCGAGCAGCGCGCCCGCGCGGTCGATGACCTGCCCCACCGCCTGTGTCCCGGCGATGACGTCCCAGCCCGTCGCCAGCGCCACCCACGCCCCGGGCAGGAGCGCGTGGATCGAGAGCGCGCAGCGGGCGGCCTTGCCGGCGAGGTCGGTCGGCGAGCCCGCGCCGGCGACGACCGCGGCGACCGAGCCGTCGGCGAGCACCTCCAGGACCGCGCCGTGCGCCTGCGCGGCCTGCCGGACCTCGTGGAACGGCGTGGTCGGCGGCGGGGCGGGCCGGGGCCTGACCTGCGGCGCCGGCGCGAGCAGGCCCTCGGGCAGCGCGTCCTTGCTGCCGGAGACGACGGTCGCGTGGTGCCCCGACAGCATCGTGTCGCTCGCCCGCTCGGGGCCCGCGATCGCCTGCGGGCGGGCCGACGGGGGGCCGCGCCTGCCGGCGCTCATCTCGGCGGCGAGGACGACGCTGACGAGCCGGCGCTCGCTCTTCGTCAGCGCGGGCGTCGGCAGGCCGTTGCCCGTGGACATGTTGCCCTCCACGACGCTCAGCATCCGGAGCTCGGCGGCGACCTCGCCCGCGTCCGCGGGGCGCTCCGCGGGGTTCTTCGCGAGCAGCCGGGCCACGAGCAGATCGAGCGACGGCGGGATGTTCGGGCAGAAGGTGCTCGGGCGCGGCGCGGCCTCGAAGAGCACCTTGGCGAGGACGGACAGCGGGTGCTGGGCGACGAACGGCGCCCGCCCGGTGAGGCACTCGAACAGCAGACACCCGATCGAGTAGAGGTCGGCGCGCGCGTCGACGTCGACGTCGCCGCGGACGCGCTCCGGCGCCATGTAGGCCGGCGTGCCGATCGCCGAGCCGGTGAGGGTGAGCTCGTACGTCGCGTCGGCCTGGCGCGCGATGCCGAAGTCGATGAGCTTCGCGCTCCCGATGTCGCCGCCGGGCAGGAACACGTTGGTCGGCTTGAGGTCGCGGTGCACGATGCCGCGCGCGTGGACGGCGGCGAGCGCCTCGGCGACGCGGCCGACGAGCATCAGGCTGTGCTCGATCCCGAGCGGCCCGCGCGACAGCCGCGCGCCGAGGTCCTCGCCCTCGAGCCACTCCATGGCGAGGTAGTAGAGGCCGTCCGCCGTGACGCCGTGGTCGATGTAGCGGGCGACGACGGGGTGCTCGAGCTCGGCGAGCAGGCGCGCCTCCCGCTGGAAGCGCACGACGTGCTCCCTGCCCTGGTTGAAGATCACCTTGAGCGCGACCACGTGGCCGCTCTGCCGGTCGAGCGCCCGCCACACCGCGCCCATCCCGCCGGAGCCCGCGAGGCGTTCCAGCTGGAAGCGGTTGGCGAGGACGTGACCTGAATGCATGGCGCAAGTATCGGTGTGCAGACCTCCGCGGTCCAGGCGGCCGGGGCGCGCGTGGACCGCGAACCGTGGGCCCACCGCCCACGCGGAGCGCGAGGATACTCATCTCGCGGCGCGGCGACGAGCCTCGAAGGCCCGCGGGCGCAGCCGCCGGGCCGGCGGGAGCGGCGGGAGCGCGACCGCGGCCCGCCCTCGCCGGGGCCGCTCACGTCCACGCCAGCGCGCCTGTCGGGCGCGCATGGGCGTACGCGCGGCCTCGCGCCGCCTGCGCCGCCGCGGCGGAGACCTCAGCTGGCGAGGCGCTCGAGCCGCGCGTCGACCTCGCGCTCGGCGTTCAGCCAGTCTTCAACGGGGTTGTTCCGGAAGCCGGCCCTCTCGGCATATCCATAGGCCACCTTGGCGATCAGGCCGTGGCGCTCCTCGCGCGACAGCCACGGGCGCGGAGGCGCGGCCTTCGGGGCACCGGCGCTCGCGCGCTCGGCGGCGCGCTCCACGGCCGCAGAGGGCATCTCGACGGCGGCGGGGGCAGAGACCGCGCTCTCGGGCTGCGCCGAGGCGACCGGGCTCGTGGCCCGGGTGGTCTTCGTGCGGGCCGGGGTCTTGCGCTTCGAGCTCATCTCGTCGTCTCTCCTTTCGGGTACACGGGTCGACTAACCCAGGTCCGCGCGTACGCACAAATTTTGAGCACGTAGTTTCTCGGCGCCCCCCCCGCCGCCGGTCGGGATCTCCCTTCCAAGAGACCGTGATTCGCGGTAGAGTCGATGTCGCTGACCGGGTGAGATCACCCGGCATGTGTCAGCCACCATCCCTCGTTGTTCGTCGCCACCTCGTGACCGACGTTCATCCGCCGTCGTCCGTCTATCGTCCATCTGTCGTTCCCACCGTCGTTCCCGTTTTCGCTCACGGCGGCCCATCCCTGGTCGCCGCCTGCGCCGAGGACAGCTCGGTAATCCAGAAAACGGCAGGCGCGTCGCTCGCCGTCTGCCCATGAATCGAGGAGATGCGATGTGGAAGAAAGCGCGGCCCCTTCCCGGCGCACGGAACACCTCTGCTCGTCCGGCGGCGGGATGACGCGCGTCGTCTGGGTCGAGGACGAGAGCGAGGTGCGGCTCATCGGCGCCTCGGAGCGCTGGGCGGGCGCGATGGAGCAGCTGCGCCGGCTGGCGGAGCACGAGCGCGCGCCGCTGCTCATCACGGGCGAGCCTGGCACGGGCAAGGAGCTCTGCGCGCGGCGCCTTCACGCGGCGAGCCCGCGCGCGGGCGGCCCCTTCGTTGCGGTGAGCGCGGCGCGGCTGCCGGCCGAGCGCCTCCGGGAGGAGCTCTTCGGCCTGGCGGCCGGGGCGGACGGGCGGCCCGCGGCGCGCCCCGGGCTGCTCGAGCTGGCGCGGGGGGGCACGCTGTTCCTCGACGAGATCGGCGCGCTCCCGCTCGAGCTCCAGCCGCGGCTCCTGGCCGTGCTCGACGGGGAGCCGCTCTGCCGGATCGGCGGCGGGGAGGCGCTGGTCGCGGACGTGCGGGTCATCGCCGCGACGAGCCAGGATCTCGCCGCGCGCGTCCTCGGGCGGTCGTTCCACGAGGCGCTCCACCGGCGCGTCGGCGGGCTCGCGCTCTCGCTCCCCCCGCTGCGCGAGCGCGACGGCGACGTGCGCAGGCTGGTCGAGCACTTTCTCCAGCGCCAGAGCGGCGCGACGGGGCTCGCGAGCGCCGGGGTCACCCCGCGCGCGCTCGCGCAGCTCGAGGCGTACCCCTGGCCGGGGAACGTCCGCGAGCTCCGGGGCGTCGTCGAGCGCGCGTTCCTCCGGGCCCACGGCGCGCCGCTCGATCTGGAGCACCTGCCGCCGGAGATCGGCGCGGCCAAGCGTCCGCCGGCGCCGCCGCGCTCGGGCCCGCCGGGCGCGCTGCGGCCATCGCCGCCCGCGCGCGGCAGCGCGTCGCTCGGGGAGGCCGTGCGCCGCCACATCCTCGCGGTCTACGCGGCCCAGAACGGCAACGTGACCCGCACGGCGAGCGCGCTCGGGATCACGCGGGTCTCCCTCCGCCGGCACCTGCGCCAGTACCTCGCCGCGGACGCGCGCGACAAGGAGCCGCTGAGCGATCGCTAGGGCCGCGCGTCAGGGATCCCGCGTGGCGCGACCTGGTGAACGCTCACACGACGCCAGCTGGCGTGCCCTCGCGACACGAGAGGCCCAGTCGGCACCAGGCGGCCCGCGCGCCCCTCTCCTCAGGATGGCTGCGCGAGGCCGAGCTCTCCCTCCGGCTCGACGGGCAGCTCGACGAGGAACATGGTCCCTGAGCCCAGCTGACTGCGCAGATCCACGCGCCCGCCGTGCGCTCGCACGATCTCCCGAACGAGGTACAGCCCGAGCCCGAGGCTCTGCGCTTGATGAAGCCCCGTCGCGCGCTCGAACGCCTCGAACACGCGCCGCTGGTCGGCCTCGGAGATCCCGATGCCCTGATCGGAGACCGAGAGGCGAGCGACGGCCCCGTCCCCGTCGGTGACGATCCGCACCGGCTTTCCGGCGCCGTACTTCATGGCGTTCGTGAGCAGGTTCGTCGCGACCTGCTCGAGCCGCAGCCGATCCCACTGGCCCACGACGGCGCGCTCCGCCTGCACGTGGAGCGCACACCCAGCCAGCTCGGCCTGCTCGCTCAGCCGCCCGACGACGTCCCGCACGAGGGCCGCCAGGTCCACCGGCTCACGCGTCAAGGCGAGCCGCCCCTTCTGGACGCGCGAGAGGTCGAGCAGGCTGTCGATCAGCAGGTTGAGCCGGCCGAGCTGGCGCTTGAACGACGTGAGGGACGACGAGAGCCAGGACGAGGAGACCGTCTCTCGCTGCTTGATCGATCGCGCGAGCGCGTCGAGCTTCAGATGGAGGCCTGTCAGCGGCGTCTTCAGCTCGTGGGCGAGGAACGCCGTGCGCCGCTCCGCGGCCTCCGCCGCCGCCCGCGCCTCGCGCTCCCTGGCGAGCAAGAGCGCGTTCTCGAGGGAGATGGCCGCTTGCGTGGCGAGCAGCTCGAGGGCGAGGAGCCGCTCGGGCGTGAACGCGTGCGTGGTGACGTTGTTCTCGAGGTACAGCAGGCCGAGCACCTCGGCCTGCCGCAAGATGGGAACGCAGAGGACCGACCTCGGATTGTGCCGGACGATGTACTCGTCCCCCGAGAACCTGCCCGCCTTCGCGGCGGCGTCATCGAGGAGCACGCGCTCCTTGGTGAGCCGCACGTAGTGGAGGAGCGAGGCAGGGAGGAGCGGAGAGGACGACACCGGCAACGACTGGAGAACCCTGGTCACGGTCCCCTGTCGCTCCTCGATCGCGGCCTCCGCCTCGATCGTCAGGCCGCCGTCCCGCACCAGGATGAGGCAGCCCTTCTGGGCACCTCCCTGCTCGAGGACGAACTCGAGCAGGGTTCGCAGGAGCTTCTCGAAGAGGATCTCGCCCGAGATCGTCTGCGACGCCTTGACGACCGCGAGCACGTCGAGCAGCTCCGTGCGGGCCGCGAAGGTGGCGGTCGGCTCGAGCGGCCGCCGCTCGAGGAGCTGCGAATGGCGCTGCTCGAGCTGCTTCACCTTGCCGTCGGCCCCCCAGCGCACGTAGCACGAGCGGGCCTCGCGCAGGTACGTATCGGAGAAGCGCTCGAACCCTCGCGCTCGATAGAACCGAGACGCGAGCTCGTAGGCGAGCGCTTCGATGTGGACGAAGCCGCTCTCGCGCGCCGCGCGGATGGCCTCTTCATAGAGGCGCATCGCGTCGAGGTCCCGGCCCTCGATGCGGGCGACCTCGGCGGACACCAGGGCGTAGCGGCTCCGGAAGTTCTCGGGGCAGCTTTCGGCCCAGCGCCTCAGCTTCTGGAGCGGCGCCTCGAGCGCCTGAGCGAACCGCTGCCGCTGCTCGGCCGGCGCCTCGGCGTGGAGGGCCGTCACCGTGAGCGCGTGGTAGAAGTGGTGCGTCGCTTCCATGGCCAGAGACGCCGCCTGCCCCTGCATCAGCGCGGCGGCGGCCGCGGACTCCAGCGCTTCGGCGTGACGCTCGTGCGTGAACGCGGCGACCTGCTTCATGATATGAAACATCGCGATTCCAAGGCCGAAGCCCGCCTTCTGGAGGATCGCGAGGGAGCTCGCCTCGTCGAAGTCGCCGCCGTCGAAGCTCGTGGGCCCCCGCGTCGCTCCCTTCAGGCTCGCCGCGAGCTGCTCTTCGAGCCGGACCACGTGGTACACCACGTCGTTGTGGGTCTGCCGGGCGAAGGCGGTGTATTTCCGCGCGACCTCGATGACGCGGTCGAGCGGATCGCCGTTCTCGAAGACGACCCACACCATGTTGTACGTCAAGTAGCCGGCGAAGATGAAGTCTCCGACGTCGAGGCAATCGAGGAATGCCTTGTCCATGAGCGGGATGCTCGTCGCGTAGTGCCTGTGCCAGATGCTGATGACGCCCGCGTGGTGGAAGAGCAGCCTCCCCTTCAGCATGGCCGTGACGCTCTTGAATTTCTCGTTGAGCCTGAGCGCCATCTCGGAGAACTCGAACGCGCAGGGGACGTCGCCGAGGATGGACACCATGACCGCGGCGTAACAGCTATAAACGAACGAGGACTCCTCGGCGTGTCCGTGCTGCAGGGACGCGTTCACCCCCTTGGCGGTGAGCAGCGGCCAGAGCGCCGGTCGCACGGAGAACATGAGGGGGGCCGACTCGGCGACCAGGCTGATGAACGCCCGCACGTCTTCGTCGGTCGCCACGGGCGCGTCGACGAGATCGGCGACGCGACGGCCGCGCAAGGCGATCGGGACCTGCCGGATCTCGGCCTCCACGGCGGCGTGGATCTCCTCGTCGGCCTCCGGGAGCGTCGCCCCGTAGAGCCGCAGGGCCTCGATCATGACCGTCATGGCGTCGCGGTGCCGTCCAGCGATCTGGTAGAGCCGCATGCGCAGCCGGTGGGCCCTGACCCGGTCGGGCCTGGAGCGGGCGTTCTGGAGGATCAGATCGAACAGCTCGTCGGCCGGCTGGAAATTGCCGGCGATGGACTCGCATTCGGCGAGCTCCAGGTGGAGCCTGAACGTGTCCTCGTACCGCGCGCTCCAGGCGTCCTGCGGCAAGAGGGACGTCGCCTGCGCCAGGTAGCTGCGCGCGGAGGCGTAGGCGACCGAGGCCTTCGCCTTGATCCCTGCCAGGAGGTTGAGCCGGCAGAGCGCCTCCCTCTCGCGTGGATCGGTGATGAGGTGGGCGCCGTGATTGAGCTGGGTCGCGACGTCGAAAGCCCGCTCCTCGACCGCCCCGCCGGGCAGACGGGACACGAGGCGCCGGCCGATCTCGAGGTGCACAGCGGCCCGCCGGGCCTCCGGGATGAGCGAATAGGCCGCCTCCTGGACGCGGTCGTGGAGGAACTTGTAGGTGCCTTCGTGGCAGAGGACGAGCCCCGCGAGGATGGCCTGCCAGACCTCCGCGTGCAGCGCCTCTTCCGAGCGGTCGCACGCTATCGTCAAGATGCCGACCTCCGCGGCGCTCCCGAGGCAGGCGAGCTGCTTCAGCGCCTCCTGGGTGCCAGCGGGGAGCCGCGCGAGCTTGTCGACCATCAGATCGACCACGTTGTCGGTGAAGCCCTTGGCGCGGATCTTCGCCATGTCCCACCGGAAGGCGCCCGCGTGCGGGTCGAGCTCGATCAGCTGCTCTTCGTGGAGGGCGAGGAGAAACTGGATCGCAAAGAAGGGGTTGCCGGCCGTCTTCTCGTGGACCAAGGCCGAGAGCGGCGCGGCGTCCTCGGGGCGGCACTGAAGCATATCGCTGACGAGCATGGACAGGTGCTCGCGGGAGAGCGGGCCGAGCACGAACTCCCGGACGCGCGCGCCCTCCCTCCTCATGTCGTCCAGCGCCGTCATGAGCGGGTGCGAGGGGGTCACCTCGTTGTCGCGGTACGCGCCGATGACGAGGAGATGGCCCATGTCGAGGTGCGTCACCAGATCCTGCAAGAGCGCGAGGCTCGCCGAGTCGGCCCACTGGAGATCGTCGAGGAAGAGGACGAGGGGGTGCTCCTTCCGGGCGAACACGCCGATGAAGTGCCGGAAGACGGTGCGGAACCGGTTCTGCGCCTCGACCGGCGGCAGCTCGGGAGCCGGCGGCTGCGGGCCGATGACCAGCTCGAGCTGCGGGATCAAGTCCACGATGAGCTGCGCGTTGACCGTGAGGACCTCGAGCAACCGCTGCTTCCAGGCCGCGATCCTCTCGCTGTCGGCGAGGAGCTCGAGCACGATCTCCTGAACGGCCTGCACGATGGTGGAGTAAGGGATCTCGCGCTTGTGCTGATCGAATTTTCCCGAGGCGGAGAACCCCCGCTCGCCCGCGACGGCCCTGTCCAGCTCGTGGACCAGCGTCGACTTGCCGATGCCGGAGTAGCCCGAGAGGAGCACGAGCTGTGGAGATCCGGTGTCGACAACGCGCTCGAAGGCGCGCAGCAGCACCGCGATCGCCTCGTCGCGCCCATAGAGCTTCTGCGGGATGCGCAGGCGGCCCGACGCGTCCTGCTCGCCCAGCGGGAACGGCGCGACGTTGCCGTCGCAGCGCCATGAGTCGAAGCACCGTTTCAGATCATGGCCAAGGCCGCGGGCCGTCTGGTAGCGCTCCTCGGGCATCTTCGCGAGCAGCTTGATCACGATGCGCTCGGCCACCTCCGGCACGTCGGGGACCACCTTAGACGGCGCCGCGAACGCGCGGGCGACGTGACAATGGATCCATTCGAGCGGGTCGCGGGCGTCGAAGGGGAGCTTCCCCGTGAGCATCTGGTAGAACGTGACCCCCAGGGAGTACAGATCGCTGCGGCTGTCGACCCCACGGTTCATCCGCCCTGTCTGCTCGGGCGACATGTAAGGGAGGGACCCCTCGATGAGGCGCGCTGGCTCCAGGGCGTGCTGTTCGCGGGAGAGCCGTGAGGCGAGCGCGAGATCGGCGATCTTCACCTCGCCCGTGGCGGGAATGACCAGGATATTTGCGGGCTTGAGGTCTCTGTGAACGACGCCTCGCTGATGGATGTCGGAGACGGCATCCGCGATGCGGGCGGCGAGCTCGAGGAACCTGCCGATCGCCATCGGCGCGCCGAGCAGTCGATCGAGCGGCTCAGCGCCCGAGTCTTCCATGACGAGGGCGAGCGCTCCATCGTACATCTCGAGGGCGAGGGGCCTGACGACGGCTGCCACGTCGAGCATCTTGCCCGTCTCGTACTCCCTCTTGAGCCGGGCGAGGTCCTGCGGCCGGCAGCTCCTCGGGTCGAGCACCTTGAGGACCACCGGATGGCCGTCGGCGTTTCGAACAGCGCGGTACACGGCGGTACCGCGGCCCTCGTGAATGGTCTCGCAGATCGTGTACGGAAAGGGAGGGGACGGGCTCGTCATGCAGGCGATGGGCGAGGCAGCCTCGGCAGTGGCAGCAGGAGCCCCTTCCCCGATAAGGTATACCATTCCCCGTCCCCGCATCATGGCCAGCGTTGCGGACGATCCGGCGCGGATTCGCGTCAGCCGGCGGGCTCGGCCGCGCGCGGGCCCGAGGCGCCGTCGCCAGGCTGCCTCGGCCGAGAGCCGCTACGCTCAACGCGCCTCAGGCGATCGAGGACGGCACGCTCGACGCCCTGGGCGTGCGAGCTACCGGGCGCACGTCGTTCCAGGAGAACCTGCCGGCGCCTACCTGGCGAGCGATGGAGTCCGCCAGGTCACCGGATATCAATCACGGTTACCATCCGTGCATCGGCACGGTCATTTCGGTCAGCACCATCCGCTGGCCGCCGAAATAGTCCTGGGGCGCGCAGCCGAGGGCACGCGTGAAGACGCGGTGGCATTGCGCATAACTCCCGAAACCGACGGCGTACGCCGCGCGCGCGAAGCTCGCGCCGCGATCCACCTCGGCGACGAACTGCATCAGCTTGAGCCGCGCGCGGTACTCGACGACGTTCACGCCCACGTCCTTGCGAAAACGCCGGCTGATCCCGCTCTCGCCCGTGTGCAGGCGCGCCGCGAGGGCCGCCCCGGGGAGATTCGGATCGAGCCGCAAGAGCTCGAAGATGCGGCGGCTTACCACGTGGGGGAGCGGCACGTTCGACAGCGACCGCTCGAAGAGCTCCGCGAGGCGATGCTCCACGACCGAGGTGTCGCGCGCTCGGTCGAGCGCGCCGAGGAGCGCGAGCTCCTCGGCAAGCACCGCCGGCGTGAGCTGCACAGCGTCGAGCGCGACCTTCGACGCGGCCCCGGCGACGCGAGCCGCCAGCTCGGGGCGGAGCGCCGCGACGTACAGAACGAAATCGCTGCTCTCCTCGAGGAGCGCGTGATCTTGCCCCGGCGCGAAATAGAGCAGCGTGCCCGCCACGAGCGGCACCACGCGCTTCCCTATGCCCATGATGCCCGTGCCGCGAGCGACGAGGTTGATCTCCGGCTCCTCGTGGAAATGGCGGGGCCGACGGTACTGCGGCTGGTGACGGAAGACCTGGGCGCGCCGGCCGGCGAGCATCGGAAAGGGCTGGAACAACGCGGGCCGAGCGCTCAAGGCCAGGTCAGTGTGCGGCAGCGGGGACGCGGACAGAAAGCAAAAAATGCGAAGCGCTCTTGCGCCCGGTGCGCCAAGTGGAGCCCATGATGTCTTCGACGCGCTGCACGGTCGCTTCGCTTCTGTTCTCCGCATTCACCGCGCTGGCCTGTGACGACTCCAGCCAGCGCCCGGGCTCGGCGACGGGGGCTGGCGGGGACGGCACCGGCGCGGGTGCTGGTGGTGGTTCCAGCGCCGAAACGGGCAGCTCCATGGCGGGGACTGGGGCTGCGGGTGGCGCCTCCAGCGCCGGAGCCGGCGCGGGCGGCGCAGGCGGCGCAGGCGGCGCAGGCGGAACGGCGGGTGGCACAGCAGCGGCAGGCGCCACGGGTAACGGCGGCTCAGCGGGCGGCCCTCCCCCGGCCGAAGAGGCCTTCACGCTGCTCTTCCGCGACGATTTCGATCAGCTGGACGCAGGTCGCTGGCAGCTGATGACACATTCCTGGACCGAGAATCTGGCGCTGTTCTCGCAATCCGCCGCTACCATCGAACGTGGCCAGCTGGTGCTCCGGCTCACGCCGGCCCCCCAGGGCACCGCCGACAGCTCCGGAGCCGCCAAGACCTTCCTGGGTGCCGAGGTTCGCTCCGTCGACTCGCTCACGTACGGGCGCGTGCGCGCTCGCGTCAAGCTGGCCCGAGGCTCGGCGGTCATCTCGTCCCTGGTCACGATCTACACCCCCTGGCCAGCGGACAACTGGAACGAGCTCGACATCGAGTGCCTAGGGGCCGAGCCGAATGACGTGCAGTTCAACGCCATGGTGTACACTGGCGCTCCGGTACGGCCCCCGGTGACGCAATCCGTCAGTCCGACTCAGCATCCGCAGAAGGTGGACCTCGGCTTCGATCCGAGCGAGGACTTTCACACGTACCAGATCGAATGGACGCCGTCCGGCGCCCGCTTTTCAGTCGACGACGTGCTCCGACACGAGTGGACGGAGCGCATCGACCTCATGGTGCTGCCGCAGAACGTGCTCATGACGATCTGGGCGTCGTCGAGCGCGTCCTGGGCCGGGGCCGTGACGGCCGAGACGGGCAGGGCGAGCGCGACGTACGATTGGATCGAGCTCTATCGGTACACGCCTTGATCGGGTCGCGAGACCAGGCCGCTCCGAGCGCGTGAGCTCACGCGGTTCGGCCCGACAAAGCGCGAAGCGAACGCCTGGGTGCGGGGCGAAGCCCCGACGGAACCTGCGCGCGCCTGTTAGCGACGCGACAGCATGGGCGGAGCATCGCTGTTCTCCGCAACGGCTGCGGTGGTTCAGGGCGACGCGCGCGCTGACATGCCTCTCGCGATCGGATACTGCTCGAAGCCATGTCGCGCCGCCGTTCTGCCGTCATTATCGCCGCTGTCTCCGCCATCATGCTCCCTGCCGTCCCGCTCGCGTGCGGGGGCGATCGCGAGCTCGACGCGGGCCAGGGGAAGGGCACGAGCGGCGCCGGGACGGCAGGCGCCAGTGCTGCTGGCGGCGAGACGGCTGGCGTAGGCGGCGCAGGCGGCGAGGCCGCAGGCGCTGGCGGGGCTGGCGGCGGTGCGCAGTACGTGAACGTGCTCTGTCCGACCTCGTTCACGTTCAACGCGCCTCCCGGGGCCACGGATGTCCGCGTCCCCGGCGAGTGGAACGGCTTCGATCTCGGCGCTGCCCCGCAGCTGCAGGGCGGTACGCAGGGCCGGCTCGTGGCCACCGTCGACCTGCCGCCGGGGCTTCACGGCTACAAGATCGCCTATCGGTCCGGCGGCGAGGTCTCGTGGGTGCTCGACCCGGCGGAGGGGCGCCGCAAGTACGTCGACGGGGTCGAGAACTCGGCCGTCAAGGTCCCTGACTGCCGCCTCCCGTCGTTCTCGGTCGCGTCCAGCCAGGCGACGCGGCCTGCCGCCGGACAGGGCGCCTTCGAGGCCCGGCTCGTCTACCGGGACGGCATCGAGGGCGCGGGCCCGGAGGCGGCCTCGTTCGAGGCGGTTCTACAGGGCCAGGGCGGCGAGGCGCGCCCGCTCACGGATCAGGAGCTCTCGGTCGACGCGCGCGGCGACGTGCGGATCCAGCTGGGAGGCCTCGGCGACGGCAAATACCGCGTCACCCTCCGCGGGGCGACCCGGAGCGGCCGCGCCGGTGAGCCGCTCCGGCTGGTGTTCTGGGTCGAGGCCGAGCCGTTCTCCTGGGAGGACGCGCTCATCTACATGGTCGTCACCGATCGTTACCGCGACGGCGATCCGGCCTTGAACCCGCCCGCCACGCCGGGCGCCGATCCGCGGGGCGACTGGGCCGGCGGCGATCTCGAGGGGCTGCGGCAGGCGATCGAGGACGGCACGCTCGACGCGCTGGGCGTGCGGGCCATCTGGCTCACGCCGTTCCAGGAGAACCCCGCCGGCGCCTACCTGGCGAGCGATGGAGTCCACCAGGTCACCGGATATCACGGTTACTGGCCCATCAAGGCGCGCGAGGTGGATCCGCGGATCGGCGGCGCCGGGGCGCTCCGCGCCGTGGTGGCCGAGGCGCACCGCCACGGGATCCGCGTCCTCCAGGACTTCGTGGTGAACCACGTCCACGAAGATCACGAGTACGTCTCGTCTCACCCGGATTGGTTCAGGACGGGGTGCGTCTGCGGGACGGACGGGTGCGACTGGACGTCGCACGCGCTCGATTGCATGTTCGCGAGCTATCTCCCCGACGTGGACCACACGGTCCCCGAGGCCAACGCCGCGTTCGTGGCGGACGCGATCCACTGGCTGGACGCGTTCGATCTCGACGGGCTCCGTGTGGACGCCGTGAAGCACGTGGAGGAGATCGCGACGCGCAACCTCGCCGCGGAGGTCCGGGAGGCGTTCGAGCCGGCCGGCACACGTTATTTCCTGATGGGCGAGACGGCGATGGGCTGGAGCGACTGCGCCGACCCGTGCAACGACGAGAACTACGGGACGATCGCGAGGTACATCGGACCTCAGGGGCTCGACGGCCAGCTCGATTTCGTCCTCTATCACGGGGTCTCTTACCGGACGTTCGGCTGGGGCGAGGAGGGCATGCTGCACGCCGCGTACTGGGTCGAGCACGGGCAGCGGCGGTGGCCGGAGGGCGCGATCATGACGCCGTACATCGGCAGCCACGACACGGCCCGGTTCGCGACGCTCGCCGACTACCGCGACGAGGCGGGGCCTCGCGGCCGGGAGGTCCCGGGCCGCCAGTGGTCGGACACCGCGGGAGCGCCCGAGTCGCCCGAGGTGTACGCGCGGGCGCGCCTCGCGATGGCGTGGCTCCTGGGCCTCCCGGGCGCGCCGCTGCTCTATTACGGCGACGAGTACGGCGCGTGGGGCGGCGCCGACCCGAACAACCGCGGCATGTGGCGTCCGGAGGAGGATCTCACGGCGGACGAGCTGGAGACGCTCGATTTCGTGCGCGCGCTCGGGACCGCGCGCCGGGACATCCCCGCGCTCCGCCGCGGCGCCTACGTGAACCTCACCGCCACGGAGGACACGCTGGTCTTCGGCCGCCGGCACGGCCTGGGGGAGTCCGCCGTGGTGGCGCTGACGCGCGCGGGGACCGAGCAGCGCATCTCGGTCGAGGTCGCCCAGGCGCTCGGCCTCCCACCCGGCACCGAGCTCAGGGACGCGCTCGGCGGCGCGAGCGAGGTCGTCTCCGCGACCGGCGTGCTCTCGATGAGCGTCCCGCCGGGCGGGGCGGTGATCTTCGCGCCGTGATCGCTGGCAGGCCGGCGGGGGCGGGCTCCGGCGGCGAGCGCAGGCCCAGCGGAGGCGGCGAAGCGGCTGGAGGAGCGCGGAAGGACGCGGCGACTCGCGCGCTGTCCGATTGAGCTCCGCAGCCGCCCCGGGTATGTCGGAGCGGTACGACATGCAGCCACCCAACGCGAGCCAGTTGCCCGAGGAGCTCCGCGCGCCGCCCCCGCGCCCCTGGGCGACCTTGCGGCATGTCCGGCATCAGCTGGCCGGCGTGGGGTACTCGCTGCTCTTCTGGGCGGGGCTGCTCGGGGTCGGCGCCTTCTACCGGCACATCGATTTCGTCGCGATGCTCCTCACGGTCTCGTTCGGCGTCATGCCGTTCGTGCTCCTGTATCAGGTGCTGGGTAGCTACACCGCCTGCCGCCTGGCGCTCCGCGGCGCGCCGTCGGCGGCGCACATCTACGAGGGGGCCGTCGTGACGAGGTACGGGACGGTGAACATCTGGCACGTCGTCGTCGCCGGCCAGCACGTGCGGATTCGCGCGAACGCGCCGCTCGACAGGAGCGTGGTGGTCCTCGTGACGCCCGAGACGCGGGGCGGCAAGCGCCGAGTCGGGGTCTATCATCCCCGGCTCGGGATCTGCACATCGCTCGTGTGAGCCGCGCTCGCGGCGCTGTTGTTGCGGACTTGACCGCGTGAGACATTCGCCAGCATGCGAGCTGGGTCGGGTCTTCGCGTGCTGGTCATGGCCGTCCTGGTGCTGGCCGTTGTGGGATGGATGGGCGCGCTCGGGTGCGCGGCGGGGCACGACGGCGCGGCGGCGGCGGCGCTCGTACAGCGCCGGTTCCCGGCGCAGGCCGCCGAGGTGCTGGGCAGCGGCGCTCCCGGCGCGCCTGTGGCGACCGGCGGCGGCTTCGCGCTGGGCGCGCCTGGCCTGGCGGGGCGCGGGCCGCGGCTCCAGGCCGAGCTGCCGCGCGACGGCGGCGGCTGGATGCGGCTCTCGGGCGCGGGCGGCTTCGAGGTGCGGGTGCGCGAGGCCGGCGCGTCCGGCCCGGGGGCGGTCGTCGACGGCGCGGTGATCTACGGCCGCGCGGGCGGCGCGTCGTTCTGGCGGGCGGTCGCCGGGGGCATCGAGGAATGGCTCACCGTGGCGCCGGGCGCCGTGCCGGCGGGTGAGCCCGCGGCCATCTGGGAGGTGGACGGCGCGGCGCTGCGGCAGCGCGGCGAGGCCGTCGAGGTGGTGGACGCGGCGGGGACGCCGCGGCTGCGCGTCACCGCGCCGCGAGCGTTCGCGGAAGGCGGGCGGCCGATCGCGGCGCGCCTCGAGGCGCGCGGGGCGGAGATCGCGCTGCTTGTCGAGGCGTCGGGGGAGCTCCTGCTCGTGGATCCGCTGTGGCGCGCCGTCGGGGCGATGGCCACGAGGCGCGACGCCGGGCATACGGCCACGCTGCTGGGCGGCGACGACGGGCGGGTCCTGGTCGTGGGCGGCTGGGGTGGCGAAAGCTATCTCGCGAGCGCGGAGCTGTACAACCAGGCGGACGACAGCTGGGCGCCAGCGCAGCCGATGAGCGCGCCGCGCCAAGATCACGCCGCCTTGCTGATGGACAGCGGGCAGATCCTCGTCGTGGGCGGCTCCGATGGATCGAGAGCGGTGGCGAGCACGGAGCTGTACGACCCGGCGGAGGACCGCTGGACGCCAGCGCGGCCGATGAACGTCGCGCGCCAGGGCCCCACGGCGACGCGGCTGGACGGCGGGCGGATCCTCGTCGTGGGCGGCTGGAACGACGGCAAGTTCCTCGAGAGCGCGGAGCTGTTCGACCCGCGCGAGGGCATCTGGACCGCGACGGCGCCGATGAGCACCGGGCGATACGGGCACACCGCGACGCTGCTGGCCGACGGGCGGGTCCTGGTCGCCGGCGGCTTCGGGGGGGAGGGCGAGATCGCGACCGTGGAGGTGTACGATCCGTCGACGAACGCCTGGACCCCGGCGCGATCGATGAACGCCGCGCGCCGAGGGCACACGGCCACGCTGCTCGACGGCGGGCAGGTCCTGGTCACGGGCGGGATGACGAACGACGACGAAAGCACGTCCATCGTGAGCGCGGAGCTGTTCGACCCGGTGGAGGGCATCTGGACCGCGACGGCGCCGATGAGCTTCAGGCGCTTTGACCACACGGCGACGCTGCTGGACGACGGGCGGGTCCTGGTCACGGGCGGATTGACGCATCCCGGCGCGTTCCTCGCGAGTGCGGAGATGTTTGACCCGGTGGATGGCGGCTGGTCGAACGCGCCCGCGATGGCCGTCGGCCGCGGCTCTCATACGGCGACGCTGCTCCCGCGCGGCGGCGTGCTCGTGACGGGCGGCAATGAAGGCGTCGAGACGAACGCCGAGGTCTACGACCCGCCAGGCACGAGCCCGTGGTCGGAGACCGCGCCGATGCGCGACGCGCGCTACGCGCACACGGCGACGCTGCTGGACGATGGGCGAGTCGTGGTCGCGGGCGGCTGGGCCGAATTCATCGACCCCAGGACCACGGAGATCTACGACCCGGCCGACGGCACCTGGACCGCGGCCAAGGAGATGCGCGACGCGCGCTATAGCCATACCGCGACGCTGCTGGACGACGGGCGGGTCCTGGTCGCGGGTGGCTACGGGAGCAACGAGGAGCGCGCGCTCGCGACCGTGGAGATCTTCGACCCCATGACGAGCAGCTGGACAGCGGCAGCGCCGATGATCGCCGCGCGCCAGGCCCACACGGCCACGCTGCTGGACGACGGCCGGGTCCTGGTCACAGGCGGCCTCGGGGCCGACTACGTCAACCTCGCGAGCGCGGAGATCTACGACCCGGCGGAAGGCACCTGGACCGCAGCGGTGGCGATGCTCGCCGCGCGCCAGGGGCACACGGCCACGCTGCTGGGCGACGGGCGGGTCCTGGTCACAGGCGGCTACGATCCCCGCGGTGACGCCCCGAGCGCAGAGATCTGGAGCCCCGGCGAGCGCGGCTGGACAGCGGCAGCACCGATGATCGCCGCGCGCCGGGCGCACACGGCGACGCTGCTGGACGATGGGCGGGTCCTGGTCGTGGGCGGCTCCCCGGACGTGGAGGGAATCAGCGGGCTCGCGAGCGCGGAGCTGTACGACCCGGCGACGGATCGCTGGACGATGCGAGCGCCCATGAGCACCGCGCGCCAGAACCACACGGCGACGCGGCTCCTGGCCGGGCGGGTCCTGGTCGCGGGCAATGCCCCTGTCAATGGCCATCGCAGCGCGAGCGCGGAAGTGTACGACCTGGCCACGGACAGCTGGTCTCCGGCAGGGACGATGTACATCGAGCGATCTCAACACGCGGCGACCCTGCTGCGCCATGGCAAGGTCCTGGTCACCGGCGGCGTGAACCTCGGCATCTACATCTCCAGCGCCGAGCTCAATATCGCCAGCGCCGAGATCTACACCCCTGCCTTCCCCGGCGCTCCCTGCGAGACCGATGCGGACTGCGCCGGCGTTTCCTGCGTCGACGGCGTCTGCTGCGACGTCCCTTGCGCGGGCGCGTGCATGGCGTGCTCCGCCGCGAAGAAGGGCGCCGGCCCCGACGGCGCATGCGGCCCCATCCAGGCCGGCGCCGATCCGGACGACGACTGCGCCGCGGAGCCTGCCTCCTCCTGCGGCACCACCGGCCTCTGCGACGGCCGCGGCGGCTGCCAGCTGCGGGCGCAGGGCGCCCCCTGCGGCGCGGCCTCGTGCAAGGACGCCTCCGAGCTCGTCGAGGCCCCGCTCTGCGACGGCCTCGGGGCCTGCGCCGAGGGCGACACGCGCTCTTGCGCCGAGTACCGCTGCGTCGCGGGCGCCTGTCTCACGGGCTGCACCTTTGACACCCAGTGCGCCGACTCGGCCTACTGCGCGGCGACCGGCGGCGACTGCCTGCCGAAGAAGCCCGTCGGCGCCGCGTGCTCGCTCCCCAAGGAGTGCCTCAGCGGGCAGTGCAGGGCCGGAGCCTGCGCGCTCGACACCGACGAGGACGGCATCGCCGACAGCGAGGACAACTGCCCTGCGGTCCCGAACACGCTCCAGGCCAACACCGATGGTAGCCTGTCGGCGGGCGACCTCCTCGGCGACGCCTGCGATGATGACGACGACGCCGACGGCGTCGCCGATACGGCGGACAACTGCCCCCTCGTCGCGAACCCCGACCAGGCCGACGTCAACGGCGATGGGGTCGGCGACGCCTGCGATTGCGACAACCCGCGCAAGCCCGACGGCAGGCCCTGCGACGACGGCAACGCCTGCACGCAGACCGATACCTGCCAGAACGGCGCCTGCGTCGGCGGCGATCCCTTCGTGTGCCCGCAGCCCGACACGTCCACCTGCCGGCGCGCCGTCTGCGCACCGGCCACCGGCGCCTGCGACAGGCGCTACAAGCTCGACGGAGCGCCCTGTCCAGGCGGCGAGTGCATCGCCGGGGGCTGCCTGCTCGCGGAGGCCGCCAGCGGCTCCGGAGGCGGCGCGGGTGGCGAGGGCCAGGGTGGAGGGGAGCAGGGCGGCGGGGGCCAGGGCGGCGGGGACCAGGGCGGCGGGGGCCAGGGCGGCGACGCCGCCGCGAATGGCTCCGGCGGGTCCGGCGGGTCCGGCGGCGACGCCGGTGGCGCGGCTCCGGCGCCTGCACCGGAGGGGAGCGCCCCGCCGCGCGCGCACGGCAACGGCTGCGCTCTGGCGCGTGGCGCTGGCCCTGACGCGGGTGGCTCGTCCGTGCCCTGGCTCCTCCTCGCCGCGCTGCTCGCCGCGCGGTCCAGGGGTTTCCGCAAGGCAGGCTGATTTACCGCCGTTCGCCGAGTTCTCGCTGGTCGTGCCCTTCCGACAGGCTCCCGGGCGGTTCGGTCATGCCTCGCTCACGCGCAACCAGGGACGAACTTGGGCGACGAATTGGCGGCGGCGAACCGTCGCGAGCCGGAGCTTTTGCGGCAGCTTTGGGGGAATGTGACGGCCGATCGCAACCCCTCGGAAGCGATGGACCCAACGCGGGCCCAACGAATAGGCGTTTGCGGGACTGCCCCTGAGCTTGCCGTGGTCGCGACGGCCGACCCGTCGCCTCGGGCCGCCGCGGTCGCACGAGCGCCCGCGCTGGCCGGGCCCGACTCGCCGATTCTGCGCGCCTACTCGCCGACCCCGGCGGAATAGAGGCCAGCCGTCGTACCGGGGACGTCCGTCGTGAAGGCGAGGCGGCGGCCGCCGTGGCTGCTGAAGTAGGTCAGGTTCGCCCCCGGCGCGATGAGCCGAGGCTTCAGGTGCTTGCGCGACAGGTCGACGACCTTCAGGTCGGCCGTCGACCTCGCGAAGTCTTCCGCGTCGAAGTGGGTGTTGTCGTTGAACGACACGAGGCCGCGAACGGCCGGCAGGTAGCTCCAGCCCCCGTCGTCGCTGAACTGCCGCACGCCGCCCTCGGCCGAGGCGAAGAGGGGGGCGGTGCCGGCCGTCAGGTCGACGATGCGGGCGAACAGAAAGTGCTTCGAGTCGGCGCTGAAGGGCGGGCCGCCGAGCACGTTCCGCGCCTGCGGGTCGACCGACAGGGGCGGGGTACCGCCGCGGGCGTCGGCGAGCGCCACGTCGGAGAGGCCGGTCGCCGGGTCGCGCTGGGTGAAGAAGGGCACCTTGCTGCCGTCCGGCGACGCCCACGCGTCGGTGATGACCTTCGACCCGGCCAGGACGGTGAGAATGCCCCCGACCTCGTCGGCGATGGTCTCGGTCGACGGACAGTCGCCCGGCGTGGCGCGGCGCAGCTCGAGGCCGGCCTCCGTTTGCGCGGTGTACACGACGAAGCTGCCTTTGGTGAAGAAGCCTATCCTCGAGCGCACCTCGTCGAGCGCGCTCACCTCGCCGTCGTCGGAGACGACGACGGGATGCCCCGAGCCCGCCAGCGTCGTGAAGAACGACCCGCCGTCGGCGTCGGCGCTGAAGAAGGGGGGCGTCGCGACGCCGCTGAACAGGTCGACCCTCTCGCCCCGCTCCCAGCTCGACAAGGTGGCAGAGCTCGTGGCGCCCTCGCAGTGCAGCGCGACCGGGTGCGAGCGGCCGTGGCGGCCCACGAACGCGGCGAAGGGCCGACAATACCCCAGGGGGAAGCCCATCGGCACGGCGCCGAGCAGCGTCGTGCGCTCGCTCATGTCGGTCGAGGCGAGCTCGACGTCGCCGACGCTGCCGTCGGCGTTGCCATGGGTGGGGAAGAGCACCGAGCGGCCGTCGGCGCTCGCCGAGGTCGCGAAGGTCCCGATGGGCGAGGCGGCGGACGCCTCGTGCGGGCCGGATGCCGCGCTCCACACGACGAGCGGGCTGACCCCGAAGCCGGGCAAGGTCCGGTCGGGGTTGGTCCAGCAGAACGCGACCTTGCCGACGGTGTAGACGAACGCCGTGTTCCCGAAGGGCACCTGGGCGACTCGCTGCCTCGTCGCGCCCGGCTTGAGCGCGGTCGCGTACACGTGCTCTCCCTCCTGGTAGAGGGCGTGATTGTCGCTGGTGACGCCGAGCAAGACCAGGCGCGCGCCCGGCTGCACCAGCCATTTCGTGGACGTCGTGAGCGATGCCTGGCTCTCCGATTCCCCCTCCGCGGGGGGCGGGTTCGGCGCCTCGGTCTGGGCGCAGCCGAGCAATGCCGCGCCGAATGTCACGCTGGCGAAGAAAGCTTTGACCATGTTCGGGTCTCCTATTCGGTCAGACCCTAGCCCACGCAGGCACCCTACGTTGGGGCCAGATCGTCGATGTCGAGTAGTCCAGTCGCCCGCGCGCCGCGGGGAGCGAGGCGCGCGTCAGGGACGATCACCCGCGGGCCTCGACCGGGCCTTCGGCAAGGTCTGCGCGAGCCGCCGCGCCGCGTCCGCGAGCTGGGCCTCGTCGCACGCGGCGAAGCCGAAGCGGGCGAAGTCGAGCGGCCAGCGACCGAGCGCGAAGTGACTCGCGGGCTGGAAGGAGACGCCCGCCGCGTGCGCGCGCCGGGCCCACGCGTCGATGTCGACGCCGGGGGCCCGCGCCCAGAGGGCCATGCCCCCGCTGGGGGGGTCGAACTCGAGCCCGGGCAGGTGGCGCGCGAGCGCCTCGCAGAGCGCGTCGCGGCGGGCGCGGTAGGCGCGCCGGACCCTCTGCGTGTGCCGATCGATCTCGCCGTCTTCGAGCAGCTCGGCGACGGCGCGCTCGATCGCGTGGTCGCCCTGGTGGTCGACGAAGGCCCGGTAGGCCGCGATGCGCTCGGCGACGTCGGGGGTGGAGACGACGAAGCCGAGCCGCAGCCCCGGCGCCAAGATCTTCGACAGGGTGCCCAGGTAGACGACCACCCCGTGGCGGTCGGCGGACGAGAGGGGCAGCACCGGCCGCCCCTCGTAGCGGAACTCGTGGTCGTAATCGTCTTCGAGCACGAGCAGGCGCCGGCGCCGCGCCAGCTCGAGCAGGCGCACGCGCCTCGGCGCGGTCAAGGTGACGGTCGTGGGTAGCTGGTGGTGGGGCGTCGTGTAGACCGCCTTGACCCGCCTGGCCGCGCAGAGGGCCTCGAGCGCGGCGACGTCGAGCCCCTCGCCGTCGAGCGGCACGGGCACGAGCTCCACGCCCGAGAGCTCGAGCGCGCCGCGGGCGGCGGGGTGGCTGTACGCCTCGATCGCCACGCAGTCGCCCGGCTCGAGCAGCGCGCGCGCCGCGAGGTAGAGGCCCTGTTGGCTGCCGCGCACGATGTTGACCGACTCGACGCTCGCCCGCACGCCCCTCGCCCGGGTCAGCGACTCGACGACCGCCCGGCGCAGGCGCGGCTCGCCCCGGGGGTCGCCGTAGTCCATCAGCGCGCGCGCCCCGGCGCCGAGCAGCGCGCGGCGGTAGGCGCGGCACAGCTCCAGCCTCGGCACGAAGCCGAGCTCGGGCACCCCGCCGAGCAGGAGCAGGCCGGCGCGCGGGGTCGAGGACGGGGCCGGCAAGGGGCGTCCGGGCAGGTCGAACCCGGCCCGGTCGGCGAGGGCTCGTCGGCGGAAGGGGGGCAGCTTGGCGGGCAGGTCGCTCGATACGTAGGTGCCGGAGGCGGGCGCGCTCGTTATCCAACCTTGGCGCGCGAGCTCGAGGAACGCGGCGATCACGGTCTTGCGGTGCACGCCGAGCTGGATGGCGAGCTTGCGGCTGGAGGGCAGCCGCTCGCCGGGGCGCAGGCGGCCCCGTTCGATGTCTTCGACGATGGCCCGCGCGATCTGCAGAAAGAGCGGCCCCTGACCCGCCGCGCCGAGCTGAAGAACGAGTTCTCGGGTCACCGCCACGCCGCCCGTGCCTGCGTCGGAGGGGCGGGGCGCCCTGGCGCCCGCCCCCGAGCTCTCGATGCCCCGCCGCCCGGAATCTGTCAACCGAGGCGCGCCGCGCGCGAGATCCGCGACGCGCGTGTCGATGGGCCGACGCGCGCCGGTGGCCAGCCTCGGCAGGCCGGCCGCGTCCGGGGAGGCAGTTGTCGAAGTGAGCCATGTTGCATTCGTGACGCTTCGTCTGGCATCTCGTCACGCTTTCGCGAGCTGCCCGGTCTTCAGGTCATGACCATGCGATTGTTCGTGCTCGGCGCGACCGGCAGCACCGGAACGCAGATCGTGGATCTCGCCCTGGCGCGAGGTCACCAGGTGACGGCGTTCGTCCGCTCGCCCCGGAAGATTGCCCGCCGGGACAAAGCGCTCACCGTCATCGAGGGCGACCCGCTGCGTGTCGAAAAGCTCGCTCCCGCGCTTCGGGGACACGACGCCGTTCTCTCGGCGCTCGGCCCGAGTGGGCGCGAGGCGTTCCGGCGGAGCACCCTGCTCGCCGAGTGCGCGGCCACCACGGTCGCGGCGATGAAGACGGCCGGCGTGGGGCGGCTCGGCAGCGTCTCCGCGGCGCTGCTGTTCCCCGAAAAAGCGCTGCGGTTCGTCGTCTTTCGCTGGCTGCTCCAGCACCACATCCGCGACCTCGTCGCGATGGAGGCCGTGGTTCGGGCGACCAACTTCGACTGGACGATCGCCAGACCACCGCGGTTGATCAAGACGTCGGCGGAGACGTACCGGAGCGAGCGCGATGCGCTCCCCGCAGGCGCCTGGGAAATGTCCTTCCGTGCGGTAGCCACGTTCCTGCTCGATTGTGTGGAGCAAGGCACTCACTCGCGGGAGATCGTCGGGCTCGCCGGCGCGGCGCGATGACGCGTGAGCCTGCACGTGCGACAATCTCGCTCCCTCCGATGGTGTTCGTTTTGCTCGTGGAGGCCAGACCCTTCCAATGACTGCTCCTTCTTCAGCGCGCCGCGTGGCTGCCTTCGAGTCGTGCCGGCAGGACCTCATCGCTCTGGCGTATCGCATGCTCGGTGATCTCGGGCGGGCCGAGGACATGGTGCAAGAGGCGTGGCTGCGCTGGGAAAGTCACGCGGGGGACGCGGACTCCCCGAAAGCGTATCTGGTGACGATCGTCACGCGCCTTTGCCTCAACGAGCTCGACTCCGCCAGGGCGCGCCGCGAGGAGAGCCGCGCCGATCGCCTGCCGGAGCCGGTGGATCTCGACGAAGGGGGGATGCCCAGCCTCGAGAAGCTCGAGCAAGTCTCGATGGCGTTCCTCGTCGTGCTCCAGCGGTTGACGCCCGCGGAGCGAGCGGTCCTCCTGCTCCACGACGTCTTCGACTTCGACCACCGGGAGATCGCCGAGCTCGTCGGCAACAACGCGCCTGCGTGTCGCAAGCTGCTCGAGCGCGCGCGCCAGCACCTCGCCGTCGAGCGGCGCATGCTCGTAGCACGAGCGGACGACCATCACCGCCTGCTCCAGGCCTTCCTGAGCGCCACCCTGGCGGGCGACATTCGCGTGCTCGTGAATCTCCTCGCCGACGACGCGATCATGATCACCGACGGGGGGCCCCGAGGCCGCGTGGTCGAGCGCCAGCGCAACCTCCCTCAGCCGCTGCACGGCGCCGCGCGCATTGCCGCGTTCATCGTCGCGGCCACGGCGCGCAATGCCGGCCAGCTCCAGATCGAAGAGCACGAGCTCAACGGGCAACCCGCGATCGTGTTCTGGACCGGCGACCGACCGTTCGCGGCGCTGCTCCTCGCGGTGGCCGACGGGAAGATCCAGCGCGTGTTCTTCCACGCCGACCTCGATCGGCTCCGCTACCTCGGGCGGCGGTCGGCCACGTCGAGCCCTCGCCCGCCTGGGTGACCAGCTGCCGAGTCAGCCGACGGATCCGCCGGGTGCTCTCCAGGAAGCGCGCCGATGTCGGCGCTCATTTTTTTAAAGAGATGATGGCCATGAAGAAAGACAGATACATTTACTGGGCGACGACGGGGCTCATCGCAGCTCTCATGCTGTGGAGCTCGTACAACTTTGCTTTCAACGAAGAGCAGAGAGACGCTTTCCGGCACCTCGGCCTCCCGGACTGGTTCAGGGTGGAGCTGACCGTCGCAAAGGGGCTGGGCGCGCTGGCCCTCTTGATCCCTGTGGTACCGAGCAAGGTCAAAGATTTTGCCTACTTCGGCTTCGGCCTCACCTTCGTCTCCGCGGATATCGCCCATCTCTCCAGCGGCGACAGTCGCTGGCTCATCCTGCCGCACTGGACGTTCTTCGGTATCCTTGTCGTTTCCTACCTTTATCATCACAAGCTGGAGCGCACGCGGGCGGGCGGCGGAGCTGCTCCTCGGAGTGTGCTGGGTTGAACGTCGAAGAAGCGTGACGACGGCACGTGCCGGTACGCTCACGCGCAACCGTCCTGCATCGCCGCGGGCGGCACCGGCGCGCTCTCCTCCGTGCTCCCGACGCGCTCGCCCAGGGAGAAGGGCGTGCTTGTCTTCGACAAGAAGGTTGCTGCGAGAGCGCTGCTCGCACTGCTCCCGCCGGGCTGACATCCCACGATGTGCACGTGCGCTGGCAGCCTCAATGGCAGGCACGCTTGAGCCCGCTGTACGTGACGTCTTGCTGGCAGAGGATATTGCAGCTCCCGAACGGGCCTGGCTCGCCGCACCCGACGTCGAGCAGGTACACGTTCGACGCGTTCGGGCAGAGCCCGCCAGACTCGCAATGGACCGCGGAGATCTGCGGCTCGTCATGGCCGCTGCAGTCGTAATCGAAGCTGCCTCCGGGGCGGATGGGCGTGTCATGGAACGTATTGGGCTGGTCGGGGTGGACCTCTGCCTGGCCGTCGTCGCAATCGGTGCCGCCCTCGCAGGCGGTCGACAGATACCCGTCGCCATCCGCGTCGCAGTCGAGGATCCCGCCGCCGCTGCCGCCCGAGCCCGAGGTCACCTCGCCGCCGCCGCCCGAGCTGGACGTCGCCCCGCCGCTGCCGCCGCCCGAGCGCGACATCGCCTCGCCGCCGCCTGACGAGGTCGCGCCCTTGTCGCCGCCCGCCGCGTCCGACGACGTGGTGGCGCCCGCACCTCCGCCGCCAGAGCTCGTCTGGCCGGTGAAGACGGCGTCGGGGAAGCTGCACCCCACGCTCAGCCCGGCCGTCGCGGCGGGCAGAGCGACGAGCGCGAGACGGCGAAGACACCAGGGCATCCCTTCATGAGATGGCACGGTCCCCTCGCGCGTCAACCGTCCGCTGAGATATGCAGCGCTGCGGTCCGGCGATGCCGCTCAGGCATCGTGTGGAAGTGTCGCAGGGGCTCTGACCGGGCGATCTCGAGGCGTAAGCTCTTCCCAGACGCTCGGTCCACGCAGGATGATGTCCGCTTGCCGAGGCCCCCTCTGCGACGGGCTCGGGGTCTGCATCGAGGGCGACACGCCCCGCCGGGGAGGATGCGTGCAACTGCGCGCCTGGGCGCGTACTCTCGGTGCATGACACGTCCGCACCTGCTCCCGCTCACCGTGGTGTCGATCGCTGCGCTCGCAGCCTGTGACCGCTCCGAGTCCGCGAGCGCGCCTGCGTCCGCGGGCGCGACCGCCGCGGCCGCGCCGGCCGCGCCTGCCCCGAGCGGCGCGTCCGCCGCGGCGCCGGCGGCGAGCTGCCCGGCAGGCAAGTGGGAATACGACTATGCCGATATGTTCCTCGAGACGCTGGCGCGCAGCTCGTCGGGCGCGCGCGTCGTCAGCGAGCGCGGGAAGTACATCTGCACGTTCAACGGCAACGAGCGTGGCAGCTACGTTTGCGAGACGAGCGAGGGCGGCGTCGAGAACGTGTTCGAGGCGCCCACGGCGGGGATGGCCCTGAGGATCACGCTCAAGATGAACGGCCGCTCGAGCGCGGAATACGAGCCCGCGGGCCCTGGCCGCTGGAAGACGACGCGCGCCGACATGAGCGGACTGCGCGTCGAGACCAAGGCCACGCTCGGCGGCCGCGACATGCCCGTGCCCGCGACCAACGCCTTTTCTGGCATGGACCGCCCCGGAACCCTCTTCGAGTACCGCTGTGAAGGCGACGTGTTCAAGCTCAAGCCCATCGTCGAGGGCATGGCGACCGACTTCATCACGATGAAGCGGGTGCCTTGAGCGCTTGACTGTTCGGGTTACGCCTGGATTTGCCGGCCGCGCCCCGGCTCCGGCAGGGGCCCCGGAGCCGCGCTCGCCTTCGCTTCAGATCGCCGACTTCACGAGGCGCAGCCGCTTCTCGGCCTGTCCCCGCTCGCCGAGCCGCAGCTCCGAGGCGGCGGGCGCGCGGCGCCGCACCGGCTGGTGCAGCCTGGCGCTCGCCAGGATGGCCTCGCACAGGTCGCCGAACTCGTAGCCTGCGGCCTCCGCGATCTTCGGCAGGAGGCTTGTCTGGGTCATGCCCGGCAGCGTGTTCACCTCGAGCACGTACTCGTTCTCTCCGCCGGTCACGAGCAGATCCACCCGCACCGCGCCCGTGCACCCGAGCGCCTGGGCCGCCCGCTCCGCCAGGTTCAGGACGCCGCGGTAGCGGGTCGGCGGGAGGCGCGCCGGCATGTGGTACTCGGTCATGCCCGGCGTGTACTTGGCCTCGTAGTCATAGAGCCCCTTCTTCGGGACGATCTCGATCGCACCAAGGACCTTCCCGTCCAGGATCCCCACGTTGACCTCGGTCCCCGCCACGAACCGCTCCACGATGGCGGCGTCGTCGAACTCGAACGCCAGCGCGAGCGCCGACTTCAGCTCCTCGAGCGATCCGACCTTGGTCACGCCGAGGCTCGACCCCTCGCCGCGCGGCTTGACGATGACGGGGAACCCGAACGAGCCATGGACGGCATCGAGCTCCTCGAGGTCCTGATTCGCGCCCACAGTGTAGTAGGGAGGCGTCGGCACGTTGTGCAGCCGGAACATCTCCTTGGCCTTCAGCTTGTCCATCGCGAGGGCGCTCGCGAGCACGCTCGACCCCGTGTACGGAACCTGGGCGAGCTCCAGGACACCTTGCACACACCCGTCCTCACCGAGACGTCCGTGCAGTGCCAGGAACGCTGCGTCGAGCCGCGCGCGCTGCAGCGTCGCGCAGAGCTCCGCGCCGAACCTGTCCCCGAGTGTGATCCGCACGACATCGTACCCGCGGGCCTCGAGCGCCTCGGCGACGGCCGCTCCCGAGCGCAGGGACACGTCGCGCTCACCCGACGAGCCGCCCATCACGACGCCCACCCGCTTCCGGACTTGCCGTTCCACCATCGAAGAACCTCCGTCGCCTTCCCGTGCGGACACCAACACCACGTCAGCTCCTTCCAGTACAGTCCAGCTGCCGGAGAGGTGCTGCGCAAAAACCAAGCCAGCTGCTCCCAAGGCCAAAATCCTCGGCCTTGTCAGCGGAGGGCGCTATTCCTGAGCTGTGGTTGAGGAAAACCGCGCCCGCCCGCCGTGTTCACCTGCCCACGGCGTGCCGACCGCCAACCCGGTATCAAGGCCCGCGGCGGAGGTCAACTAAACGGAGCGATCGCGCCGTCGAGGGAGACGGGCGCAGCTGGGGCCATCTCGCGGCGTATTCGGGAGTCTGCGGCCACGGCGGGGCAGCTCCGCGCGCCCTCCCGTGCGGGGCGGTGCAGGCGCGTCGGGCGCTTCGCACCTCGCGAATCGATGGCGCGCAGCACCCGAGATCCGGCACACGAGATCCTCTGAAAGGCGATCGCGCTCTCGCCTGCTCGCGGCGCCGGCGGCGGCCGAGCGAGGCACTCGCCTGCAGATGACATGATAATTCTTCGCCCCTCCCCGCAAGTGGTTGCAAGCGGGAGTGACCATCATTCCGGCGCGGGAGAGCGCTTTTCTGCTCCGCGGCCTTACACCCTTTGGTAGGCTCTCTCGGCCCATGCGGAGAACACTTGGCGCCCATGGGCCAGGTTCGATCCTGCGGAGTTCCCCGGCTCGGTTGCGGAGGACACCCTGCAGCGGCCTCGTCAAAAGACCCGTCGAGCGTGAGCTCTCGAGGTGCCAGGGTAGGGTTGCCCGCGTGCTCGTTTCCGACCTTGTCGCCACCTCCGAGCGTGTCGCCGCGCTCTCTCGCCGTGTCGAGAAGATCGGCGCGCTCGCCGCGCTCCTGCGCCGCCTCTCGCCCGCGGAGGTGCAGATCGGCGTCGACTGGCTCACCGGTCGGCTGCGCCAGGGACGGCTCGGCCTCGGGCCTTCGGTGTTCGCAGAGGCCCGCCGGGCCTCTCCTTCCGTCGCCCAGCCTGCGCTCACCCTGGGGGACGCCGACGCGGTTTTCACGGAGATCGCGCGCGCCTCGGGGCCGGCGGCCGGGGGGGAGCGCCGCGCGGCGCTGGCGGGGCTGTTCGCGCGCGCCACCGATCTCGAGCGGGACTTCTTCGCGCGGCTCCTCGCCGGCGAGCTCCGCCAGGAGAGGCTCGAGCCGGTCATGATCGACGCGGTGGCGCGCGCTGCGCGGGTGCCGCCGGCCTCGCTGCGGCGCGCGGTGATGCTGGCCGGCGACGCGGCGGACGTGGCCAAGGCCGCGCTCCTCGAGGGGGCGCTCGGCCTCCAGCGCTTCTCGCTGCAGCTCCTTCGCCCCGTGCAGCCGATGCTGGCGCAGTCGGCCGATGACGTCGCGACGGCGCTGAGCGAGCTCCGCGCGATGGCGCTGGAGTGGAAGCTCGACGGCGTGCGCGTGCAGGCGCACAAAGCCGGCGACGAGGTGCGCGTCTTCAGCCGCGGCCTCGGCCCGGTCACGAAGGCGGTCCCCGAGATTGTCGAGATCGTCCGGGCGCTCCCGGTCCGCTCGGTCGTGCTCGACGGCGAGGCGCTCGCCTTTCGCCCGGACGGCGCGCCGCACCCGTTCCAGGTCACGATGCGCCGCTTCGGCCGCGCGCACGACGCGGCCGCGCTGCGCGCCGAGCTGCCGCTGCGCGCCCTGTTCTTCGACGTGCTGCACCTCGACGGCGAGGATCTGCTCGACCGGCCCGGCAGCGAGCGCACCGCCGCGCTCCGGCAGGTGCTCGACCGGTCGCTGCGGGTCCCGCGCATCGAGCTGCCGACGGCGGCCGAGGCCGAGGCGTTCTTCGCCGACGCGCTCGCCCGCGGCCATGAGGGCGTGATCGCCAAGTCGCTCGCCGCGCCCTACGAGGCGGGGCGGCGCCGCGGCTCATGGCTCAAGGTGAAGCGGGCGCGCACCCTCGACCTGGTGGTGCTCGCGGCCGACTGGGGAACCGGCCGGCGCCGGGGGCTGCTCAGCAACCTGCACCTCGGGGCGCGCGATCCCGCGGCCGGGGGCTTCGTCCTGCTCGGCAAGACGTTCAAGGGCATGACGGACGAGGTGCTCGCGTGGCAGACGCAGCGGCTGCTGGAGCTCGAGATCGGCCGCGACGCAGACACGGTGTACGTGCGGCCGGTGGTCGTCGTCGAGGTCGCCTTTGACGGCGTGCAGGCGAGTCCGCGGTACCCCGGGGGGATCGCGCTGCGGTCTGCGCGGGTGAGGAGATACCGGCCTGACAAGGGTGCGGGGGAGGCCAGCACGATCGATGATGTGCCGGCGATCCAGGCGGGAGCGCTCGCGGGCGAGGCGGCCGAGCGGAGGGAGCAGGGAGGAGAGGAGGCGGAGGGGGACGGCTGACGCTCGGGGAGCGCCGCCCGCCTCAGAGCGGCAGGCGCACGAGGAGGACGCTATTCAAGCCCAGGCCCGTGTGGGCGCCGAAGGCGGTCTGTGGGGCGTCGCTGTTGTTGAAGTTGCTCACGATCGACAGGTGTCCTTTCGCGTCGAGCGCGGAGGCGGTGCGGCCGAAGGACCCGTTCATGGTGCCGAGCTCGACGAGCCGCCGCCGCGCGACGAACGCCCCGGTGCCTGGCTCGTAGGTGGCGACGTAGATCCCCGGCTCGTCCAGCGCGCCGCCGCCGAGGTCGGTGGGCGCGCCGAACGAGGCGATGAGCGCGATCCGGCCGTCGGGCGCGGAGGAGAGGCTGGCCGAGCCGACCTCTTCGGCCAGCGCTGGAAACGCCTTCGTCCACCGGATCGCGCCGTCCTCGCCGGCGAGCTTCACGAGGAACGCGCCGCGCGTGCCGTAGCTCGGCGGGCGCCCGCCGGGGGCGGCGCCCCGCGCGAGCTGGCCGGCGATCAGCACGTCGCCGTGCTCGTCCACGCTCAGCGCCTGCGCCACGTTGCCGCTGCCCAGCCCGATGTCCTGGGATGCGCTGACGCGCCTCGACCAGAGGGGGGCGCCGTCCTTCCCCGAGTACTTCGCCACCCAGACCAGGCCGCCCGTCACCCCGTCCGAAGTCCCGCCGGTGATGTCGTCCTCGGAGTAAGTCCCTGCGACGAGGATATCGCCATGGATGTCCACGGCCACCCCGCCGATCGGGGGCGGGACCACCAACTTGGCGGCCTGGTACAGGTTTCCAGCGTCCGTGGCGAAGCGGGTCGTCCCGTCGGCGGCGAGCTTGACGAGGGAGAGGCGGTTTCCGGAGTCGGCGGCGACGACGACGTCGTTTTCGGGACCGACGGCCACGAGGCCTCCGTGGGCGGAGCCGCTGTCGCCCGGGCGGTGCACCCAGCGCGTGGCGCCGTCCCGATCGAGCGCGAGGACGAACATGCCGGATGCGGCGACATCCGGGGCGTGTGGTTCTGGATCTACCTGGCCGAGGGCTCCGGCGTCGAACGGACCTCCCGAGTAGTCGCCGACGACAGCGATGCCGTCGTTTCCGTCGACCGCGACCCCCGTGGCCGACACCAGCCAGCCGCCGAAGCGCCGGGCCCAGCGCAGGGCGCCGTCGTCTGCATACTTGACGACGAAGAGGTCCTTGAAGCCGATGAGCGGCGTGGGGCCCGCGCCGAAGTCGACCCCTCCCAGGGCGCTGCCAGCCAGGACGACGTTTGCGCCGCCATCGAGCGCGAGGGCCGCGGCAGAATGATCACGGGGTCCAATGATGTGCCGGTACCAGGCCCCTGCTGGCAGCGATCCCCCGGCGCCCCCGCCGCCATCGGCGCCGCCGCCGCCATCAGCGCCACCGCCGGGGCCAGCGCCTCCGCCGCCATCGGCGCTCCAGCCGGGGCCAGCGCCTCCGCCGCCAGCGCCTCCGCCGCCGGGACCAGCGCCTCCGCCGCCATCGCCGGAGCCAGCGCCCCCGCCGCCATTGGCGCCCCAGCCTGGACCAGCGCCTCCGCCGCCATCGCCGGAGCCAGCGCCCCCGCCGCCATTGGCGCCCCAGCCTGGACCAGCGCCTCCGCCGCCATCGCCTGGGCCAGCGCCCCCGCCGCCATTGGCGCCCCAGCCTGGACCAGCGCCTCCGCCGCCATCGCCTGGGCCAGCGCCCCCGCCCGCCACGCCGTCGCCGCCGGCTCCTCCGGATCCCGCGCTGCTGGCGCTGCTCGATGCGGCGACCGGCTCGGGCTCACGGCTCTCACCGCATCCGGCGAGGGGGATGGTAGGGAAAAGGATCAACAGAGCAGAAGCGATGGTGCGCATGGCGTGACCTCCGCCGAACAGGCTAGGTCCCCGCCGCAGGACCGCCCCTTAATCCCCTCTTAAAGCGACTCGCGCGCTCCCTGCTGCGGCCGGACGAGAGGAGGCGGAGAGGGACGGATGACGCTCGGAGAGAGCCGTCCGTCTCAGAGCGGCAGGTGCGCGAGGAGGATGTCGGTCCAGCCTTTGCTCTTCAGGGTGCCGAAGCCGGTCTGTAGCTCGCGGTAGAAGCTCACCACGATCGACAGGTGTCCTTTCGCGTCGAGCACGGAGACGGCGGGGTCGGCAGACACCCCGAGCTCGGTGCCGAGCTCGGCGAGCCGCCGCTGCGCGACCAACGCGCCGGTGTCTGGCTCGTAGGTGGCGACGTAGGTTCCCAGCTCGTCCAACGCGCCGCTGCCGAGGTCGGGGGGCGCGCCGAACGAGGCGATGAGCGCGACCCGGCCGTCGGGCGCGAACGAGAGGCTGGTCGAGCGGACCCCGGACGTCGGGAGCGACTTCACCCACCGGATCGCGCCGTCCTCGCCGGCGAGCTTCATGAGGAACGCGCCGCGTAGGACATCGCCGATGGGTCCCTCGCCGAGGTCGGCGCCCTGCTCGATCTGACCGGCGACCAGCACGTCGCCGTGCTCGTCCACGATCAGCGCCTTCGCCAGATCGCCGCCGCTGGAACCCAGGTCCCTGGGTTTGCCGAAGTGCCTCGACCAGAGGTGGGCGCCGTCCTCCCCAGAGTACTTCGCCACCCAGGCCTGATTGCCTTTCAGCCCGAGGGTGGTGCCCCTGCCGAGGTCGGCGTCGCCGGTGAAGTCGCCGGCGACGAAGATGTCTCCATGGGAGTCCACGGCCAGCCCGCCGATCGGGGCCCACAACGGGGCGAGTCCGGACAGGTTTCCCACGTCCGTCGTGAAGCGGGTCGTCCCGTCGGCGGAGATCCTGGCGAGGGTGAGGCGGCCCGCGGATTGGGCGGCCACGAAGACGTCGTTTCCGGGACCGACGGTCACGCGGCCTCCCTGGTCGATGCCGCCGCCGCCCAGGCGGTGCATCCAGCGCGGGCTGCCGTCCCGATCGAGCGCGAGGACGAAGATGTCGGACGAGGGGACCCCCGTCTCGAAGGCGACCTCCGGGTCGTCTACTTCCGGCGCTTCCAGGACGAGGTCACCGGCCGCGAGAGGACCATCCGCGTAGTGGCCGACGACGGCGATGCCGTCGTTTCGGTCGACCGCGACCCCCGTGACCATCGCCTGGTAGCCACGGAAGCGCCGGACCCAGCGCAGGGCGCCGTCGTCTGCATACGTGGCGACGAAGGGGTCCTCGAAGCCGACGAGCGGCGTGGCGCCCGCGCCGAAGTCGGCCGTTCCCATCGAGCTGCCAGCCAGGACGACGTTTGCTTCGCTATCGATCGCGAGGGCCATGGCCCACTCGCCATCGGGACTCGAGATCTGCCGATACCAGGCGTCTGCTGGCAGCGATCCCCCGCCGCCGTCCGGGGCGCCGCCCTCACCCGTGCCGCCGCCCCAACCGGGGCCGCCGCCCTCACTCGTGCTGCCGCCCGAACCGGGGCCACCGCCCTCACTCGTGCTGCCGCCCCAACCGGGGCTACCGCCCTCACCTGGGCCACCGCCCTCACTCGTGCTGCCGGCCCCCACCCCATCGCCGCCGAAACCTCCTGATCCCGCGCTGCTAGCGCTGCTCGATGCGGCGGCCGGCTCGGGCTCACCGCATCCGGCGAGGGGAATGGCAGGGACAAGGATCAGCAGAGCAGAAGCAATGATGCGCATGGCGTGACCTCCGCCTCACAGGCTAGGTCCCCGCCGCAGGACCACCCCTTAATCCCCTCTTAAACCGACTCGCGCGCCCTCCCGCGGCGCCCCCCCGCCCTCGCTCTCCCAGCCATTCCGCGGGCGGCCGGCGAGCAGCCCCCTACCGCCGCTTCCCCCCGCCCCCGCCGTCCCCCTGGTGCGTCTCCCCCCCGCGCGGATCGCCCCCTCCCCCCGCGGCCGGCTCCACCGCGACGTAGTGGACCGGCAGCGCCGGATCCAGCGAGTACCCCTCTGCGTCTCTCCGGAGCCACGGCTTCATCCCGAGCTTCCGCAGCTGGTTCATCGCCACGTAGATCCGGTTCGCCGCCGCGTCCGGCAAGATCCGCTCGCCGGGCCACCCCGCCTCCTTCAGCGCGGCCAGGGAGAGCCCTCGGCCGGGCGCAGACCGCTGCTGCTCGGCCAGCGCGTGCAGCAGGCGCCGCGCCGCGTGGCGCTCGCGCAGGTCGTGCCAGCCGCCGCCCGGCGGGCGGACGAAGCGCGCCCCCTCGGTCAGGAGGAGCTCGCCCTCCGCCCGCGCCTCGGGCGGGCCGCCGAGCGCCGCCAGGCTGCGCTCCAGGATCCGGAGCAGCAGCCGCACGTCGTCGGATCGGCTCGCGCTCGACGGCGATCCCTCCCGGGCGCGCGCGATCCTGCGCCGCGCCGCGCCCGCGTGCGCCGCCGCCTCCTCCCCCCGCCCCGCGCGGCGCGCCGCCTGGGCGAGCGCGAGGTCGACGAAGCCGGACGCCACCCGCGCGAGCTCCACGTCGGGCTCGTCCCCGAGCTGCGCGAGCAGCCGCTCCGCGGGCTCGATCGCGCGCCGCGCCTCCTCCACCTCGCCGACCGACGCGAGCGCCGCCCCGAGGCGGCAGAGGGCGATCCCCTCGGAGCGGCGGTCCCCGACCTCGCGGAGCAGCCCCACCGCGCGGCCGTGGCACGCGCGCGCATCGGCGAGGCGCCCCTCCTCGTGGTGGAGCGCGCCGAGGTTGCCGAGCGTGATCGCGAGCAGCCGGAGATCACCCACCTCGCCGAGGATCGCGGCGGCGCGCTCGTAGCGCCGCCGCGCCTGCGCGGGCGCCCCGCGCTCCTGCTCGAGCAGGCCGGCGTTCGTCGAGAAGATGCCCTCCATCCGGCCGTCGCCGACCTCCGCCGCGATCGCGATCGCCTGCTCGTAGTAGGCGGCGGCCTCGCCCTCGCGGCGCTCGTCGTGGTGGAGCGCGCCCAGGTTGCCGAGCACCCGCCCCTCGGCGCGGCGGTCGCCGCGGGCGCGGTGGAGCGCGAGCGCCTGCGCGTAGTGGTCGCGCGCGCGCTCCATGTCGCGCCGGCCGTGGTGGAGCACGCCGAGGTCCGCGAGGATCCCCGAGAGGAGCGCCTCTGCGCCGAGCGCCGCCGCCTGCGCGCGGGCGCGCTCGAGGTCCTCGAGCGCGGCCTCCGCCTGCCCTCGGAGCCGCCGCGCGCGCCCCCGCGCCGCGAGCGCGCGGGCCACGACGCGCGGATCGGCCGCGAGCGCCTCGGCCGCCGCGAGCGCGCGGTCGAGCAGCTCGAGCTGCGCCCCGAACGGCCCGCGGGTGCTGAGCACGGGCTCGATCGCGCAGAGCGCCCGCAGCGCGCGCTCGGCCGCCGCCTCGGAGCCGGCGCGAGGCGCCGTCGCCAGGGCGAGCGCGCCCTCGGCGACGGCGAGCAGCTCCTCCAGATCGCCGGCGATGCGGTTGAGCGCGTCGAGCGCGCCGCGCCGCTCGAAGTCCGCGGCCGCCGCCTCGCCGGCGGCCAGGTAGAACGCCGCGTGCCGCTCGATCGCGGCCTCGCGCTCCCCGCGCTCGGCGAGCTTCTCGGCGGCGAGCTCTCGCACCACCTCGTAGAGCGCGAAGCGCGTCGCCCCGTCGCTCCTCGGGGGCGCCGCGCGGAGCAGCGACTTGTCGCGCAGCGCCTCGATCCGATCGATCGCTGCGGCGTCGGGCTCCGCGAGGACGGCGGCGGCCGCCGCGAGCGTGAACGGCCCGTGGAAGGCGGAGCAGCAGGCGAGCGCCCGTCGCTCGCGGTCGTCGAGGAGGTCCCACGACCACTCGATCGCGCTGCGCAGCGTCGCCTGCCGCGCCTCCCTGCCGCGCGCCGCGCCCGCCAGCAGATCGAGCCGGCTCCCCAGCCGCGCGAGCAGGCCGCGCACGCCGAGCACGCCCTCGCGCGCCGCGGCGAGCTCGATCGCGAGCGGGATGCCCTCGAGGCGCCGCACCAGCGCGGCGACGTCGGCGAGGTGCTCGTCGCCGGGCGGCGGCGGCGGCGCGGAAGCGCGTTGGGCCGCGGCGCGATCGAGGAAGAGCGCCACGGCCGCGCTGCGCTCGGTCGAGCCCTCCGCGGGGAGGCCGAGGGGGCCGAGCTCGTAGCTGATCTCCCCTGCCAGGCGGGTGCGCTCGCGCGACGTCGCGAGGAAGCGGAGCTCGGGCGCCGCGCGCACCCACGCGTCGAGGGCCGGCGCGGCCTGCTCGAGCACGTGCTCCAGGTTGTCGAGCACGAGCAGCGCCGGCCCCTCGGTCGCGAGGGCGCGGCCGATCCGCTCGACGAGCGTCGCTTCCCGGCGCCCTGCCGCGACCTGCGCCCCGATCGCGCGCGCGACCGCGCCGCAGACGGCGCGCAGGTCGCGGCAGGCGGTGAGCTCGCAGAGCCACACGGCCTCGCCGGCCTGCGCCTCGGCCCACCGGCTGGCGAGCTCCAGGGCGAGGCGTGTCTTGCCCATGCCGGCCGGGCCCCAGAGGGTGACGAGCCGTTCGCCGCGCCGGAGCAGCTCGGCGATCGCGACGAGCTCGCCGTCCCGGCCGATGAAGCGCGACGCGGGCAGGGCAAGGTGCCGCCTCCGCGGCCGAGCTGCGTCCGCCATGCGTTGACCTTCGATCGGACGGGGGCTGGATTCAACGCCGGAGCGGGCGGACGGCGGGGCTGCGGCGGGACGGCGGAGATGCGGCGGGGGCTCAGGGTCGCACGAGCGGGGTCACGAGCAGCTTCTTCCGTGCGCCGCTGAGCTCGACCTGCACCTCGATCCCGCGTCGATCGAGCACCGACAGCGGGCGGATCGGCGTCACCTGGGCATAGAGATCGCCGGCGCCGCACCAGGTGCCCTGGAGCGCTGGCGCTTCGGCGTCGTCGGGCGTGAAGACGACGGCGCCGGTGCGGCAGCCGCCGTCGACCGCCGCGTAGAGGCCCTCGATGCGGTCGAGCGCAGCGGGACGCGCGCGAAAGGCGAGCTCCGCGCCCTCCGGCGTGCGCAGCCGGCCGGATTCGCCGCCCGGATCGGCGGTGGCCATCCACCCGTCGCTCTCGAGCGAGAACGCGCCGCCCGGGTCCTCGGTTCCCTCGAACCACCGGGTCATGGTGGCGTAGCTGCTCACGCCGCCGCAGACGTAGAGCGTGACCGTGCCCTCGCCGCGCACGAGGGCGAGCACCGCGTCCGTGCCGTCGACCGTGCCGACCGAGATCTCGGACGGCGGGGCTTCGGGGTCTGCAGCGCACGCCGCGCAGAGCACGGCGCCGAGCACCCCGGCGGCGCGCGCGAGCGCGCGAGCGCTCTTCATGGAGAAAACGATCCCACCGGAGCGATGAAAAAAGCGCATGGGGTCTTATTTTAGTCGAGACCCGGGGCGGAGGGAGCGGCAGTTCCGTGCCAAAGGCAAATGGGAGTCCGTGAGCGCTACGCCCCCCCGCCCGGCGGAACATCGTGAGCGCTACGCCCCTCCGCCCGGCGGAACATCGCCGGACAGCCCCTTTCGTCGCGCGGCGCGGACCGCCGCGAGCCAGTGCACCTTGGCCGGGTCGCTGTCCCACGGCGGGGCCTCCCGGTAGAGCGAGTCCCAGAATTCGCGCGCTGCCGCCTCGGCGGTCGCGAGTTCGCTCTCGCCTTCGGGCGCGTCCTCGACGGCATCCACGAGAGCGCGCCATGGGTCCGAGTCGTAGCCTCTCAGGTTCGGCCACGGCCTTGCGGGCTCCCCGTCGAAGAGCCCGTCGCTGCTCTGGAGATAGCCCTCGTACGCGCTCTGGGCCACGGCGTCTCGCCGACGACGGTTGACCTCGGTCATGCAGGAGTGGCGGTAGGACTCGGCCCATTCGCGGTCCTCCTCCGGCACGTCGTCTCGCCAGGCGCTCGCATAGAGATCGCGCAGTTCCTGCAGGAGCACCGCCGACTCCTTGAGAACCGTCGTGTGACGCAACGCGTCCGCGAGGGCTCGGTTGCGCGCCGCGCTCGGTCCGGGGAGAGGAGGCGCCCTAAACGTCCAGAACCGCGCAACATCCACCATCGGGCGGATGGGCCTCGTCATGGAGCTCGGGAGCCCGCGGCGCCCACGCCGAAACCCCCTCCGAAAGGCGCGGAGCGCCGAGGGCCGGTCCACCTCGGGGGCGTCGTCGACCGTCAGCGCCCGCCAGACGGACGTCCGGTGGAGGCGCGCTGTCGGATCGCCCGTCGCGCCCTCGCCCTCGCCCGCGACCGTCTGCCCGAAGTCCACGACGAAGGTAAAAAACGCGCTCTTGACGGCTTCGAGCAGCATCGGCCACGGCGGAGCGGGCTCCTTGTCGAACCTGCCCGTGAGGCTCTCGGGAGAGCCCGCGTCCACCCTCGGGCGGATGGCCTCGGGCCGCGAATCGTCGACCCACCTCCCGAATTTCTCGCGATGCGCCTCGGCCCATGCGCGGTCCGCCTCGGGCAGGTCGTCGTGCCATGCTTCGGCGCACAGCCTGCCCAGGGTCTCGAGGTCCATGTTCCGACCCCAAATATCCTGGGGCGAAAATAGGTGACTCGCCGTGCCCGCCTCGACCTCGATGCGCCGCATGAGGTACCACACGCGCGACGTTCTGAGCTTCATGGATGATCCCCTGGCTCACCGCCCGTCGGGTCGGTGGGTTGCTCGCCCGGAAGGTCCGTCGGCCGAGGTGGGCACCCCCAGCCTGGCCCCGCGCCAAGCGGGCAGAGGAGCGGGACGAGCTGAGGCAACGCAAATCCCGGAGGCGGCGCCGGGAGCGAGATCAGCCAGTCGATCAGCTCGTCGAGTGTGATCGATCTGGGGTTCGTCAGGTTGGACGGCACCTTCTCCGGCTCGTAACGAAAATCCCACACGAACCTGCACTCGACCTGCGTCACGCCCGGCACCTGCTCCTCGTGCAGGATCTTGAGATTCATGGCCGCATTGCCCCTGCCTTGAAATTCGTCGGCACACATCGTGTACGTCACGGGGATATCTCCTCCTTCAAGGAGACACTGGATCAAGTCCGCGACGGTGTACGTCGGCTCCTGGTCGTTCCAGCCGCTCCAGGTGCCGCCGGCCTTCAACCGGCACTGGAGCTTGCCCACCTGATCGTGTTCGTCCTTGTAGGTCAGCAGCCAGCTCAGCGCATTGGTGTTCATTTTCGTTTTCTGCAAGCGCGATAGCGTCGCGGCCGGAAGCGTCGCGATCCGTCGTCTCAGCTCGTCGCGATCGTCGGGGTCCATGATCGAGCAGCCAAGGGCGATCACGGTGACCGCAGCGGCCGCCATAGCCTTCAGGAGCAGCTTCATGCGCGCAGGGTTCCATGGACAGGCGGTGAGCATCAAGCCATCCGCGCGCCCAGTCCCCGCGCCGCGCCTTCCCGATGCGTACCTGCGGGCGTCGCTGTTCCTGAGCAAGCTCGCAGGGGCGAGAGAGAGGACCGCGCTTCACCCCCGCGCCAGAGCGGCGCCACCGCACCAAACCCGACGTTTACGCCTGGGACGATATCGCCTGAGGCCGGAGCGATGAAAAAGGCCCATGGGGTCGTATTTTAGTCGAGACCCGGGGCGGAGGGAGCCGGAGTTCCGCGGTGGACGGCGCCGAGTGCGTGGTGCCCTCTCAACCCGGGTCGAGCGGCGCGAGCGTTCGCGGAACCGCGCTCGAAGGAGCGGCGCAACTCTGCGCTGCTGGTGAAGGGCGGTTCGGGTGGGCTTCCCCGACCCGGCGATGTTCGGCCAATTGTTCGGCACCGTCACTGCCACTTCTTCGAAGGCGAAGCCCTGGCCAGTGGCGGCGCTTGGGCGCCGGTCACCGTCCTCCAGGTGGTCTGTCGCGGCTTGACCGGCGGCGGCGACCGCTGGTAAGGTCGGCCACCGTCTACGGGTACGTGGATCGGTAAATCAGGGGGGGAAACCGATGAACCATCGGCGCGGCGTTCTGCTCGTCGTGTTTGCCCGCGGCTGCTCCATCGTGGATCCCAGCGATCGCGATCGGCGGAGAGACCAGATCGCGGCAGTGCCACTGCAGGCGATATCAAGGTGCCGGCCGAGCTGACGGACCCCGATGCGGTCGACATGGACGACATCATCAATACCCTGATCGCGCTACCCGCGCCGCCTCCTGGATGGGCCTTTCCTCGGCTCGTCCCTCTCCTCTGCCCGCTCGGCGCTGGACCAGGCTGGGGATGCCCGCCGACACCGACGGACCCGACAGGCGGACAGCCCACGGACCCGACGGGCAGACAGCCGGGAGATCGGCCATGAGGTGGCTGGCGAAGCACCCTGGAATGCTCGCAGTGCAGGAGGCAGGCTACGGATACGGCCTGTTCACGACCAAGAGCCCCGATCTCTGGAAATGGCACCTCGAGAATCTCGGCCAGCTGTGCGCACAGGCATGGGACGATGGCCTGCCCGAGGAAGACCGCGCATGGGCGGAGCCGTATCGCAAGAAATTCAGCAAGTGGATTGACGATCCCGGACACGCTGACATCAGCCACAAGGCGAATGCAGCGCATCTCCAGAACCGCCATGGCCGCTTCGGCGGAGAGCCCGCACCACCCTGGCCCATGGTGCTGGAGGCCGTCAAAAGCGCTTGTTTTTCCATGATTGAGGCCGCCAAACAGATGCGCCCCGGCGCAAGCGAGCGCGCGGCGGAGGATCCGACGTCGCGACTCCACAGGAGCGCTCTCTGGCACACGCTGACATCCGACGACACGCCCCAGGAACACCGAGTCGACGGGCTACGCGCCTTTCGAAGGGGTTTTCGGATCGGACGCCGCGGAAGACCGAGGACGCTGACAAGGCCCATCCACCCGATGCTGGAGCCTCCCGCGATCTGGGAGATTGCGGCGCCTGCGCTTCCCGGTCCGAGCGCCACGCGCGAGCGGGCCCTCAGGGCGCTGCCGGTTCCGGACGATGCGAAGGGGCTTGCGGCATGCGAGCAGGAGTTGCGAGCGCTGTATGCGAGCGCATGGCGAGATGACGTGCCGGAGGAGGACCGCCTCTGGGCAGCGCTGTACCGTGACACGTGCATGCTGTGGGTGAATCAACGCCGGAGAAATGCCCTGGCGCAGAGCGCCTATGAAGGATATCTCCAGAGCAGCGATGGACGCTTCGGCAGCGGGCCTGCTGGACCGTGGCGTAGCGTGGACGCCTTCGCCAAGGAACCCTGGTATTCTCTCGTGGACCGCGTCGAGGACGCGCCCGAGGGCGAGGGCGAGCCGGCGACGGCCGAGGCAGCAGTATGGGAATACTGGGATGCGCTCTACCGGGACGCCCCGCCGTGGAACAGCGACCCCGACCAGGCGCACTGGCTCGCAGCGGTCCGCGCCGCTCGAAGGAAGGCGCAGGCCGACGATGGTCCGCTGGCGATGGACAGGTAGCGCTCGGACGGGTTCGTACGTCGGGCTCGCCGCGCTGTCGCTCCTGCCCACAGTCGCGCGGGCGGAAGAGAGAGCGCCGCCGCGCTGGGAGATCGACGTCAAGGCGACCTATGTCGTGCTAGGGTCGCGTGCCACGCGCGCGACGGGCGGCATCATGCCATCGGTCACCGGCTTGCGCCGATGGCCCATCCGCAACGCCGTGGACATCGGCATCGGCGCCGACGTGGGCCTCTTCGGTCTGGGCGGCGACGCGCGCTGGCTCGGCGTGCTGACCGGCCCCACGGCGGCCGTCCGGGGCAGGCCGTTCCGTGCGCCCGTGTCCTTCGAGCTCGCGGCGCGGCTCGACTTCGGGCGCATCCCTGTGTGCAACGCATGGGGGTTGTGCCTGCGTTATCTTGGATTCTTCCCGGCCATGGAGGCCGGCGCGGCCTACCTATCGACGCAGTATGTGGCGTTCGTGGCGACGTGCGGTGTCCGCTTCATCAGCACGCTCGCGTGGTCCGGTGTCAGCGTGGAGCCAGCAGCGGCGGGTCGGATCTTCTGGTAGGTATGACCCGGATGGGCGGACAGCCCAACGACCCCACCGGCGGTCAACCCGGAGGTTACTGATGAATCCTTCGATGGGGGAGCCGAAGTCCCTCGTGCCTCGCGTCGTGCGCGAGGTGACCATCGGACATGCGCTGTTCTCGACCAAGGATCCCGAAGAATGGAAGTCGCGCTTCGAGGAACTGGGCAAGCTGTGCGCCGAAGTATGGCACGATGATCTGCCGGAGAGGGACCGCGCATGGGCAGCGGCACACCGCGAGAGCTTCGGGAAGTGGGTCGACGACGGTCCGCCGGAGAGGGCGCGATAGCCCCAGGACAGCCCGCCCGGCTAGTCGGCCCCGCTGCAGTCCGAGACGTGAAAGACCGCCGTCTCCACGCGCGCCGTTGCCCCGTCGAAGAGCCGGATGATGTCACACGGCCCCGCCGACACGTCGGCCTCGTACGGGTCGGTTGGCTGCTCCTGGACGATAATCTCACACGGACCCTGGTAAAGATCTCCGTCGATCGTCGCAGATACATGAGGCAGGCCGCCCCCGTCCATGACGTTGATGAAGGAAAGCCGGGCGTCATCCCCCTTTTCGACCACCACGCTGAGGCCACCCGAGTTCCGCACGACGCACAGGCCTGTCGGATCGTCGTCCAGGCCTACAAGTTTCGTTCCGTTACCGCCGGTGTCGATCACCAGCTCTTCGCCAGCGCGCGTCACAACCGCCTTGCCCGAGACTTCGGGCTCGGCTTGAGCGAGGCACCCTCCACCCGAGCTCCACACGACAACCCAGAACAGCGGCGAGAGCGCACGTGCGAGGGAATTTGCCATCGGCTCGCTCATGTCGTGCATTCGCCGAAGCTCAGAGGGATCACCGTCGGCGGGTGCCCCGCGGGCGTGCAGCACATCACGTGCTCTTCTCCATTCTCCTCGACGTACACCGCGCGATCCTCGTATCCCTCGTAGCAGATCTCCTCGTCCTCGGTCGGGATCACGCAAAGGGTGTACCCGTCCGGGAGGTCATCGCGAACGACGCCCGCGCAAGCACGCGCGAACGACGGCGACTCGGGTGATGTGGAGGTATCTTCCCGCCAGCCATCCCAGAGGACCTCCGTCTCTTCCGCACAGTCTTGCACCTCGTTCTGCGTGCCCTTCCAGAGCCACACGGCACGATCGCCCTCGTGGGGCCCTGTGCCAGGGCAGTCGCGGTCGGGGACACAACCTACCGCGGCCGCAGCGCCGATGAACAGAAGAACACATCGCATCGACAGAAGCCCTCCTAGTACATCGCAGGACCACAGCTCACATCGCCGGCCTCGCAGTACGGCAGGCGCAGCTCGGCTCTTGTCGCCACGCTCATTTGCCGCGGGAGCGCGGTGCGCGGCCGGTTGTCCGCTTCCCTCAACGCGGTCGGCGCCGAGCCCAGCGTTCGCGTCGGGCGCTGCACATTTCGTGGCGGAGAGAGCGTATCCACCAGGGTCGCTGCATGTTTCTCCGCGCGGAGCATGACCCGAGCCGGCTGGGTCAAGCAGAGCACCCCGGCGCTTATCGCAGCCAACGCAGCGAGCGAAGCAGCGATGCGTCGGGGGAATGGCCGCGGCGGCGTTCCGGAAGGACTGCGCCGGGCGGCCATGAGCTCTCGTTCCGGTTGCCGGATCAACGACGGTGGCGGCGGCAAGACCGGCTCCTTCGGAGTGGAGGCCGGCCACGAGGGCACATCGAGCGGGGGAACCTGCGGCAGCGGAGGCTCGTCCTCGTTCGACGGCGCAACCCCCGATGGCACAGCCCCGGGCGCGACCTCGGACGGTCGAGTATCCGGGCCGTCCATCACGGATGCTGGCGACCGTGGCCCTTCCAGGTGCGAGCTACGCAGCGTTGACGGCGCTGCGCCAGCGCTCGAAGCCCGGTCATCATGGCGGCTCGGTGCCTGGTCCAACGCAGGCCATGCGTCCACGAGGTCTTCGAGCACGGTGATGAAGTGGTTGACGTTCCTGTATCTGCGACGCGGATCCTCGGCCAGGGCCATCTCGATCGCGGCGGCGACAGCGCGCGGGGTGTCGTTCGGGATGACCGGGGTGATACGCCGCGCCCCAAGCTCACCCGTCTGGCCGACGTCCAGCGAGCGACGGCACACGAGCTCGTACAGCAGGGCTCCAAGGCCATAGACATCTGCCCGTGGGCCGACACGTTCGCCGCTCAGCAGCTCCGGCGCCACCAGCGGCTCTCGTGCGGCTTCGTGCGGCTCGATCCGGAACAACCTGACCAGGCCGAACTGGCGGATGCAGTAGTCGCGCTGCGACGTGATGAACACGCGCTCCGGACTCAGCGCCCCATGGCACCAGCCCAGCGCGTGGCAGCGCTCGATCGTGCGGGCGATCTCGATCACCATGCGCAGCGCGGTCGCCCCGAGATCGGCCCCGGAGATTGCGTCCTTGATGCCGATGCCGTCGCTCCGCCGGCACGCAACCCAGGCAGATAGGCCGCCTGCGTCGCCGTAGAGAACGGGCTCGATCTGCGGCACCGCTCGCGAGATATCCTGCAGCCGCTTCAGCTCGGACGTGAAGGCCTTCCTGTCCAAGGCCTGGCCCTCACGAACGTGCAACCAGACCGTCGCTCCCTCGTCGTCTACTTGCCGGGCGAGGAACGTGCGGACCATGCCATCGTGAACCTCACCGAGGATCCGGTGACCTTCCCAGACGGTACCAGGCTCTACCACGAGAACCGCACCTCCGCGCCAGCCCTACGCGCGCGGATCTGAGTGCCATTCGGCAGCACCGCAACCGCGAGTGTCGCGGCCCCGAGGGCGGTCCCGGCAACAAGCGCTGCCGTGCTGAGGTGCTGTTTTACCTCGACGGCCTGCTGCTCTCTTCGAAACACGCCCGCAGTCTCCATGTCCGAGTGGGGCTTGCACATCTCGTCCCTCAAGGTGGTGTCCTCGATCGATGCCACGATGTGCAGCACGATCCCCGACACCAGAAGCGCGCCCGACGCCGCGGAGCCCGTATAGAGAAGCCACGGCGCCGGACCGGGTTCCGGTTGAGCCGGCGCGCCCGCCAGCGTCGCCTTCAACGGAGCGACCGAGCGCACGCTCGCCGGTTCGGCGCTCAGGAGGACAACGCGCGATTCTCTCGCGGTGACGTGCACCATGGAGCGTACCTTGCGGCCATCAGGCAACATCGTCGTGATCTCATGCTGCCCAGGCGCCACGTAGATCTGACCGCTTTCGTCCACGATGCGCCCATCCACGAGCACGGGCGCCGCCCCCGCGGGCGCGAACACATTGAGCTGCGCCACTTCGAGCCGCGCCGCCGCCAGGTCCGCATGCCGCGTGTCGTGGAGCCGCCGCTCCCTGGGCGTGGCCGGCGGGCGCATCTCCTTCACGCAGCGCGTGAGCTCCACCACGGCGTCCACCCAGCGCCCGAGTCGGCGGTCGAGCTGCCCGAGCTGGCAGATCCCCACCGTAGAACGCTCGATATCGTAGATCTGCGCCCACAGGTCGCGTGCGCGCGCGATGTCGAGCCGCTCCAGGGCGGCCTCTGCCTCCTTGATCAAAGCTGTCACGCGCGGCGACCGTGGCGGCGGCTGCGCGGCGAACGCTGGCTCGAGCGCGAGGAGGAACATCGCGACGGCCGCCACGTGCGACCAACAGATGACCAGCGCAGAACGCAGCAAAACGCACCTCGGCCCTACCAAGGGGACCGATGCCGCGCCGGCCCAATCCGGCGCGGTACCGCCTTTCAGCTCAGCTTCGGCCTCGGCCGGAGCGGCGTCCATCCCTCGGGCAGACGTGCATTAACATAGGTCTGCCTGCGCTTTGAATCCCCCACAGGCCGAATTTGCTCGCACGGGCGCATTGCAAATCACAGCCAAAAATTCTCATCAAATCGCCCTCCTGCGTGGTCGAGGCGCGCCGGCACGGAGCGCGCCTCTGGTGAGGAAGAGGGCCTCTCTTGGAAGAACAGGGCCTCTCTCAGGAGATGAGCACATATCCTGGCCGCCCATCCGGGCTCCCCGAAGCGGGCCGAGCGCAACCAGCGATCCTCCGGCGACGGCGCAAGATCGCGACGGCCGCCAGGGCGCGGGACGTTGCATCCAGCCAACCCGGACCGAGATTCGGGACGCCCCTGACGAAGGAGGGTATCTCATGGGTTATCGCCATCTCACCCCGCAAGCGATGGTCAACATCTCGGGCCCTGGCTCGATCCGGAGCAGGATCGGAGGGTCTTCACGTCGCTGCCGCTGCTCGTGCCGCTCCTGCCCGCGGTCGAGGAGGCGCACGGCCGGATCCTGACCACGCAGCGGCTCGGCTCCAGCCTTCAGCAGCAGGCGAAGGCGCTCATGGAGAAGGCCCTAGCGCTCGACGCCACGCACGATCGCAAGCTCCGCGGGGCGTACAACTACCTCGGCGCGCTCGCCGAGATGACCGACGACCCCGCGTTCGCGGCGGCGGTCCTCGACCTGCGCGATCGGCTCGCCCCGGCGGGGCGCAAGGCCGTCTCGCGGAGCTACGGCGACCAGGCGGGCGACGCCAAGCTGCTCCGGTCGCGGCTCGACGACGCGTCGGAGAAGCTGCTCAAGAAGCTGAAGACGCCCGAGGGGCCGCTAGCGCAGGTGGTGGACGCCTGGGTCGCGGCCGCGCTCGAGATCGAGAAGGTGGAGGCGCAGCGCGAGCAGCTCGCGCTGAACGCCCCGTCGAACACCGACGGCGCCACGCCGCGGGAAGTAGTGAACGCCCGCAACGCCTGGATCCGCATGAGCTGCCCGGCGGCGATCGCCGGTGCTCCGCTGCGCCCGCCGGCTCGCGGTTCATCCTCGGCCTTCCTCGGCCGTAGGCGCAGCGGCCCACCCCTCGCGAGACACGAGCTCGGACACGCGCACGCGGACCTCGTCGCGGATCTCTCGCACGCGCTCCACCGGCTTGCCTTTGGGGTCTTCGAGGGGCCAGTCCTCACGGCGAAGCCCTGGAACCACGGGGCACACCTCCCCGCATCCCATGGTGACGAGCAGCGCCGCCTGGCCCGCCAGCGCGTCGGTCAGCCGCTGGGGCTTCACGGCCGAGAGATCGATCCCCTCCTCCGCCATCGCGGCGAGCACTTCGGGATGGACGCGCGGGCCGGGCTCCGTGCCGGCCGAGATGGCGCGCGCCTTGGACGGGTCGGACAGGGCGTTGAACCACGCCGCGGCCATCTGGGAGCGGCCCGCGTTGTGAACGCAGGCAAAGAGCACGGTCTTCATGGAACATCCTCCGGAAGCGCGCGATCGACGACGCGCTCGGCGACCTCGGGCAGGGCGGGAACGAGCCAGCGAAACGCCAGCGTCGCCGCCGCTGCCCCTGCAAGTTGTGCGACGATGAACCCCGGCGCGTCGGTCGGCCGAATGCCGGCGAACGTGTCGCTCGCCGCCCTGGCGAGCGTCACGGCCGGGTTGGCGAACGATGTGGACGAGGTGAACCAGTAGGCCGCCGTGATGTACGCGCCGACGGCGAACGGGACCGACTCGGCCCGCCTCCGGACGCTGCCCCAGATGACGGCGAGCAACCCGAAGGTCGCGACGAACTCGCTCACCATCTGGGCGAGCCCCGAGCGCTCGTGCTGAGACGCCGAGAAGAGGGCCTCGCCGAACATGACGTGAGCCACGGCGACGCCCGCGAAGGCGCCGGCGACCTGGGCCAGGACGTAGGCGGGCACCTCGCGCCAGGGCAGCCCACCCTGGCTCGCGTCGGCGAGCGTGACGGCGGGGTTGAAGTGCGCGCCGGAGATCGACCCGAAGGTCAGGAGGAGCGCCACCAAGGCGCCCCCCGTCGCAATCGTGTTCGCGAGCAGGGCAATCGCCACGTTCCCGCCAGCAAGACGCTCGGCCATGATCCCGGACCCGACCACGGTCGCGAGCAGCAAAGCCGTCCCGAGCGCCTCAGCGACGGCCCTGCGGGTGAGATCAGCGCGCGGCGGCATCGTCGAGCTTGGACGGCGCACAGCACCCGGGCGCGCAGCACGCGGCATCGCTCTTCGAAGGCTTCGCGGGCTGGCTCCCCATCACGGCCGCGTCGCCCTTGACCACGAACACCTCCCACGAGTTGCCGTCGGGGTCCTCGATCCAGACCTTGTCCTGCACTGCGTAGCAGCAGGCCGTGTCCTCCTCCGTGAAGGTCTTGAGCTCCGCAGCCTCGAAGCGGCTCTTGGCCTCGAGCACATCCTCGGTGCTCGCCACCTGCACGCCGAAGTGGCCCGCGTTGACGCCGGTACGCGGCGCCTCCTGCATCGTGAGGTTCAAGGAAGGCGACGCGAGGTCGAACTTCGCATAGCCGGGACGACGCTTGGTGGCGCGCACGCCAAAGGCCTTCTCATAGAACACGACCGAAGCGTCGATGTCGGAGACGTTGAGCGAGATATGAGGCTTGAGGACATTCATCACGCGCCTTCCTTCCAAAAATATCGAAATATGGGAGCAAAAAAAATCAGCAGCACGCCTTGCCGCGCTTGCAGCAGTCCTCCCACAGGTACGCCGTGAGGGCACGGAGCGCCTCGTAGTCAGCGCTGTAGTAGTGAAAGGTCCCTTCCCCGCGTGTCCTGAGGACGCCGGCATCGACGAGCCGCTTCAGGTGATGGCTCAGCGTCGAGGCGGCCAGTCCGACGTGCGCCTGGATGTCGCCGGCGGAGGCGCCCTCCGCGCCGGCCTGCACCACGAAGCGCAGGACAGCCAGCCGGACCGGGTGACCGAGCGCGGCGAGCTGTTCGGCGTGGCGGTCGAGCGTCGACGGCACGCCTTACTTCTAATAATGTCGAAGAATCGGCGCAAGCCCTTCTTCCAAATAAACAAAAATACGAGCTGGTGCCGCGTCTGGTGCCCTGAGAGTGAGCGCGGGGGAGCCTCGGCGCCGTGAAACCCCGGTCAGCCGAACCGGTAGTGCTTCCGCACCGGCGAGCGCACCTCCCAGGTGCAGCTCAGCCCCGCGGGGAACGTCACCAGATCCCCCGCCTGGATCCGCACCGGCGCGCCGCCGCCCTCCGCGGGCGTCACGATCACGTCGCCCTCGAGCAGGTAGCAGATCTCCCGCTCGTCGTAGTGCCACGAGAAGGTCGACACCTCCTTCGTCCAGATGGGCCAGCCGCGCGCCCCGAGCTTCGCCAGCTGCTCCTCCGACGGACCGTGCTCCAGCTTGATCGACTCCATGGCTCCTCGTCCTGGCTTCATGCGCCGCCGCCTGGCCCGCCCCCGCGGCGCCCTCGGCGATCGTCGCGGCGGATGCTAGCAGCTCGGCTCGTCGCCGCGGCACAGCTCGCGCACCTCGCGCGCGATCGCCTCCATGCGCCCGAGGCTCGCGAGCAGCGCCTCCGCGCCCTCACCGGGCGCGGCGAGCGTCGCCTCCACCCTGCCGGCAAAGCCCTGAGGGCACCGCGAGAGCGCCCGCGTCCTCGGCAGGGCGCCCTTCTCGTTCGAGAGGTAGCGCTCGTTCATCGCGAACAGCGCCTGCACCAGGCAAGCAGCGGCGCGGAACAGGCAGCCGCTCACGTAGAACACGTCGCCGCGCCGCCCGGCCTTCTTCGCGGTGTCGATGGCGAAGCCGGCCTCCCACAGGAACCTCTCGAGGAGCGCCCTCCGCAGGGCCGGCGGATACGGCGTCACGAGCGCCTTCAGCGGGGCCAGCGCGCCCTCCGGATCGAAGAGCGGCCGGCAGTCGTGGATATCCGCCAGGTAGTTGGCACTGAGGAAGCCGTGCGGGTGACCGGGCTGGTAGTCGCACGTCACCTGCCCCGCCCGGCACTCCCCGATCACGCGCCGCACACGCGCGAGATCCCGGTAGAGCCAGTCGACCCGGTGTCCCTCGATCTCCAGCCACGCGCCGCCGTTGATCCAGGGCCCCCACGCGCCGGGCGGCGTGACGACGTCCTCGGCGGCGCTCGCGTGGAGCTCCCGCGCGAGCGCCGCCACGTCGCCCTCGGCGCCGCCCGCGCAGAGCTCCCGCGCGAGCGCGCGCAGCGCCGCGAGGTCGGGCGGGCTCTCGGGCTCGTAATAGATGCCCAGATCGACGTCCGAGTCCGGGTGGCCCGCGCCGCGAGCGCGCGATCCGCCCAGCACGACCGCCACCACGCCCGGGATCGCGCCGAGCCGAGCCGCCACGCGCGCCGCCACGTCCAGTGCCTCGTCCATGCCGCCTCCTGTCGATCCCCACTGCGACGCGGCGACCCTAACATCGAGGCGCCCGCGCCGTCCCGCCGCCCTCGGCGCCCCGCCCGCTGTGCCTGCGCCCGCCGTTCTGCTACACGGCAACCCGTGCCCGACCTCATCGTCCACCCGGCGGAGCGGCCGCTCATCGGGAGCGTGCCGGTCCCTGCGGACAAGAGCATCGCCCACCGAGCGCTCCTCCTCGCCGCGCTCGCCACCGGGCAGAGCCGCATCCGGGGCGGGACGCTCGGCGGCGACGTCCTCTCGACCGTGGGCGCGCTGCGCGCCATGGGCGTCCGCGTCGAGGAGCCGTCGCCGGGCGACCTCGTCGTCCACGGCGCCGGGCTCTCCGGCCTCCGCGCCCCCGGCGGCCCCATCGACTGCGGCAACTCCGGCACCACGATGCGCCTCCTCGCGGGCATCCTCGTCGCCCAGCGCTTCGCCGCGCGGCTCGTCGGCGACCCGTCGCTCTCGCGCCGCCCCATGGATCGCGTCGCGAAGCCGCTCCGGCTCCGCGGCGGGCGCATCGAGGGGCAGCTCGATCCGCGCAAGATCGGCGAGATCACGGCGCCGCTCGACGTCGGGCCGCTCCCCGAGCCGCACGTGCTCTCGTCGATCGAGCACGAGCTCCCCGTCCCGTGCGACCAGGTGAAGAGCGCCCTCCTCCTCTCCGGCCTCTACGCCGACGGCCCCACGTTCGTGCGCGAGCCGATCGTCTCGCGCGATCACACCGAGCGCATGCTCACCGCGCTCGGCGTGCCGATCGACTCGGTCGGCGCGATGGTCTGCCTCGACGCGGCCCGCTTCTCCGGGGCGCTCCCGGCGTTCGAGCTCGACGTGCCCGGCGACCTCTCCGCGGCCGCGTTCCTCGTCGCCGCCGCGCAGATCGTGCCGGGGAGCCGCGTGACCGCGCGGCGCGTGGGCCTCAACCCGACGCGCACCGGCCTGCTCGAGGTGCTGCGCGACATGGATGACATGGATGGCAGCGTCGCCGTCGAGATCAAGGGCGAGGCCCTCGGCGAGCCCACCGGCGACGTCCACGTCGCGTCCGCCTCCTCCGGCGGCGGCCTCCGCGCCGGGCGCGCGGGCGGCGAGCTCGCGTCGCGCGCCATGGACGAGCTGCCGATCCTGCTCGGCCTCGGCGCGCGGGCGCGCGGCCTCACCGAGGTGTTCGACGCGCGGGAGCTGCGCGCGCAGGAGACCGACCGCATCGCGGCGATGGCGTCCGTGCTCGGCGCCTTCGGCCTGCGCTGCGAGGAGCGCACCGACGGGCTCCTCGTCGAGGGCAGGCCCGACCGGCCGCTCGACGCGGCCGACGTCGACAGCCGCGGCGATCACCGCATCGCGATGACGGCCGCCGTGCTCGGGCTCGCCGCGAGCGGGCCCACGCGCGTCCGCGACGCGGGCTGCATCGCGACCAGCTTTCCCCTCTTCGTCGGGACGCTGCGCGCCCTGGGCGCGCGCATCGAGGTCGAGGGCGCCCGCGCCGCGTGAGCGCGCGATCGGTGAGGCGATCCCGTGAGGAAGAGAGAGGAGGAGGAGCGCAGGTGACCGAACGACAACGACAGGACGACGCGCACCACCTCCCGGCCCGGGGCGAGCCCCGGCGGCTGCGCGTCGCGATCGACGGACCGGCCGGCGCCGGCAAGGGCACGGTCGCGCGAGGGCTCGCCGAGCGGCTCGGCTACCTGCTCGTCGACACCGGCGCGATCTACCGCGCCGTCGCGCTCGCGGCCCGCCGCGCGTGCCTCACGTGGGAAGAGGAGGGCGAGATCGGCGCGCTCGCCGAGGATCTCGCGCGCGGCGGGCGCATCGCGCTGGAGCGGAGCCCGCACGGCATGCCGCCCGACTCCTCCGCCCCCCCGCCCGCGAACGCCCCGGCCCAGTCGAGCCTGGGGGGCAGCGGCATGCGCGTGCTGCTCGACGGCGAGGACGTCTCCAGCGCGATCCGCGCGCCCGAGATCAGCCTCGGGGCGAGCCGGGTCTCGGCCATCCCCGCCGTGCGCAAGGCGCTGCTCGCGATGCAGCGGCAGGCCGGCGCTGGCGGCGGCGTGGTGCTCGAGGGGCGCGACATCGGCACCGTGGTGTTCCCGGACGCCGAGGTGAAGTTCTTCCTGACGGCGCCGGCCGAGATCCGCGCGAAGCGGCGGTACGACGAGCTCGTCGCGCGCGGCATGCCCGTCAGCTTCGAGGCGACGCTCTCCGACGTGCTCCGCCGCGACAAGGCCGACAGCGAGCGCGCCGTCGCGCCGCTCCGCAAGGCCGACGACGCGATCCTCGTCGACTCCGGGCACAGGAGCCCGCAGGAGATCATCGACGAGATGGCGACCCTCGTGGAGATCCGTGCGCGCGGCGGCTGAGGTCCGCGCCGCCGCCGTCGCCGCCGCCGCCATGATGGCGCTCGGGCTCCCGGCCTGCGGGGACGCCGCGCCGCGGCTCGCGGGCGGCGGCCACCCCGCGCGCGCGGCGAGCCCCGCAGGCCCGCGCGTCGTCCGGCGCATCGAGCCGGCCGATCTGCTCCCGGCCGATCTCGATCTCGTCGTTCGCGTCGACGTCGCCCGCATGCGCGACGGGCTGGGCCAGGCGGCCTCGGACGAGCTCGCCCGGCGCGCGCTCGACGAGGTGCCCGACGAGGCGCTGGAGAGCGCCCTCCAGCGCGCCGACGTCGTCTGGCTCGGCCTGCGGCTCGCCGATCTCGAGGAGGGCGATCGCGTGGTCGTCCTCGAGGGCCGGATGGCCGGGCTCACGCCCGATCCCGGCCGCTGGGAGCCGGCGCCGGCGGCGCAGGACGGCGTCGCCGTCTTCGACCGCCGCGGCGGCGTCGCTGGATCGCGCGCCGACACGGCGCGGATCATCGCGCTCGGCGATCGCGCGGTCGCGCTCGTGTCGGCGGTCGAGGTGAGCAGCGTCGCGCGCCTCCTCCGTGACGGCCCCGACGCGCGCCGCGGCGACCCGGCCGCCGAGGGGCTCGTGAGCCTCGATCTGCGCGCGCGCCGGCTCCCCCCCTACCTCGCGCGGCGCTTCCCGTCGATCGGCGCGCTCGTCGCGGGCGTCGCGCGGGTCCGCGCCGTGGCGTCCCTCCACGACGAAGGGGTGCGCCTCGACGTGGAGCTCGTCGGCGTCGACGCGGCCGGCGCGGAGCGCGCCCGCCGGTTCATCGAGGTGTTCCGCGACAACGTCGAGGATGTACGTTACGCAGATCTCATGAAGGAGCTCTCGATCGAGCAGGTGGAGAGCACCGTGCGGCTCCGCTGGCTCTTCCCTGCGCCCCTCGTGCTCGCCCTGCTGTCCGGGCGCTCCCCGGGCTAAGCCGATGCCTGACACCCTGATCGAAGAACCGATCCGACCGACAGTGACCGACGACCTCGCCGCGCCCGCGCCCGAGGGCGACCCCGCGCCGGCGCCGGGGGCCGCCCCCGCAGACGCGCTCCCCGCGCCGCCCGGCGAGGGCGCCCCCGCCGCCCCGCAGCGCCCGGGCCGCCCTCGCGGGGCCGCGTGCCTCGTTGTCGCGATCGCGCTCGCCGCGTTGCTCGCCGGCGCGGCGCTCGGCGTCTACCTCTTGTTCTGGCGCTATGTGCCGACGGCCCGGCAGCACATCCCGGGCGACGCGAACATCGTGGTCCGCCTCGAGACCGCCGACCTCGCGCTCTTCGGCCCCGTGCGCCGGCACTTCCTCCCGCTGCTCGACGACGCGCCCCAGACCGCGTCGCGCAAGGCGCGCATCGAGGCGGCCACCGGCCTCGATTTCCCGTCGGATCTGCGCGAGATCGTCGTCGCGTCGACCGACGCCGCGAGCTGGGTCGCGCTCGCGGGCGGGCGCATCCCGAAGGGCCGCTTCGTCGCCGGCATGGAGAAGGTCGCCCGCGACGAGGGCTGGACCGGCGTCCGCCGCGAGGGCGAGCTCCTCCTCGTCGGGCCGCGCGCCGTGCTCGGCCAGGCCGACGACGGCACGCTCGTCCTCGGCACGGACGTCGAGATCGTGAAGGCCGCGCTGCCCGCGTCGCCCGACGCAGACGAGTGGCGGCGCCTCGATCTGCCCGAGCAGGGCGCCGTCACCTTCGCGCTCACCAGCGCCGCGTGGTCCGGCGCCGCCGCCGCGGTCTCCGGCGTGCTGCCGCGGGCCGGAGCGCTGTTCCGCCGCGTCGACCACGCCTCGGGCGCGCTCACCCTCGGCGCGGAGCCCGAGCTCTCGATGCGCCTCGCGCCCGCTGCGGGCGAGGCCGCCGCGGCGCTCGCCCCGGACACCCAGGCGTTCCTCGGCAGCCTCAAGCTCGCGCTCGCGCTGCTCCCCGACGTCGCCGGCGCGGGCGCCGCGCTCGAGGGAGCCCAGGCCCTCGCGCAGGGAGAGCTCGTCGAGATCCGGACGAAATGGCCCCACGAGGGCCTCGATCGCGCCTGCGCAGAGATCGCACACCGCGCCCGAGCCGCGCGCGACGCGCTCGACGCCGGAGGGAGCGCGCTGGGCGGCGCGCCCTGAGATCGCGCTGCTTTGAGCGGGCGGGCACATCCTTCCCAGCAAAACGGACCGGACCCACAAAAACCTCCAGTGGCTCGGTCGTTGCATTGACAGAGGCCCCTCCTCAGACTACAGGCTCGCCTCTCCCGAGGGGCCCGGGTGCATCGGTACGTGTGTGCCTGCCCCTCCGCCGCTCGTGCGTGGCACCTAGGGTCCACGCCTGCGCCCGCGCGGCGAATCCCAGGGAAGGAAAGGAAACAAGAACGAACAACATGACTAGTAACATCCATATGGAGGCTGGCTCGTCCGGGGCGAGCATGGAGAGCTTTGCCGCGCTCTTCGAACAGAGCGTGGAGGGGGGCGATTTCGCGCGTGAAGGAGAGATCATCTCCGGCACCGTGGTCGCAGTGAACCGCGACTCCGTCGTGGTCGACATCGGCGGCAAGAGCGAGGGCGTGATCGCGCTCCGCGAGTTCGCGGATGCGGCGGGCCAGAGCGCCGTCAAGGCGGGCGACAAGGTCGACGTCTACATCGAGAGCCGCGAGAACGACGACGGCCTCGTGACCTTGTCGAAGGAGAAGGCCGACAAGATGAAGGTCTGGGATGAGATCTCGAACGCCTGCGAGGCGGACGAGCTCATCGAGGGCACGATCAGCCAGCGCGTGAAGGGCGGCCTCTCGGTCACCATCCGCGGCGGCGTGAAGGCCTTCCTCCCGGGCTCTCAGGTCGATCTCCGCCCGATCCGCAACTTGGACAAGCTGATCGGCCAGACCTACAAGTTCAAGGTCATCAAGTTCAACAAGAAGCGCGGCAACATCGTGCTCTCGCGGCGCGTGCTCCTGGAGCGCGAGCGCGACGAGATGAAGGCCAAGACGCTCGAGACGTTGACGGAAGGGATGACCGTCAAGGGGACCATCAAGAACATCACCGAGTACGGCGCGTTCGTCGACCTCGGCGGGATCGATGGCCTCCTGCACATCACGGACATGTCGTGGGGCCGCGTGAACCACCCGAGCGAGGTGTTCCAGGTCGGCGACGAGGTCCTCGTGAAGGTCCTCAAGTACAACGCCGACACCGAGCGCGTCTCCCTGGGCCTCAAGCAGACCCAGGAGGACCCCTGGAACCACGCCGAGGAGGCGTATCCGGCGGGCAAGAAGGTCCGCGGCAAGGTCATGTCGATCACCGACTACGGCGCGTTCGTCGAGCTGGAGCCGGGCGTCGAGGGCCTCATCCACGTCAGCGAGATGAGCTGGACCAAGAAGGTCAAGCACCCGTCGAAGCTGCTCGAGGTGGGCCAGGAGCTCGAGTGCCAGGTGCTCGAGGTGGACGCGCGCGCGAAGCGCATCAGCCTCGGTCTGAAGCAGCTGGAGCCCGATCCGTGGATGCTGTTCACGGACAAGTACCACCCCGGCGACAAGATCGCGGGCAAGGTCCGGTCGCTCACCGACTACGGCGTCTTCGTCGGGATCGAGGAGGGCGTCGACGGCATGGTCCACAAGAGCGATCTCTCGTGGTCGGTGCGCGTCAACAACCCGAGCGACCTCTACCACAAGGGCGATGACGTCGAGGCGATCATCCTCTCGATCAACCACGACGAGAAGAAGGTCTCCCTCGGCATCAAGCAGCTCTGGGACGACCCGTGGCCGAGCATGCTGACGGAGTACCCGCCCGGCCGCGTCCTCGACGACGCCCAGGTGGTGAGCATCGTCGACTACGGCGTGTTCGTGCGGCTGCGCGAGGGCGTCGAGGGCCTGATCTCCCAGGGTGACGTGCAGGAGCCCGAGGAAGGCAAGCTCAAGGTCGGCGACAAGGTGAAGGCCGAGATCTCATCGCTCGACACGGTCGATCGCCGGCTCTTCCTGACGATGAAGAACATCGGCATGGAGCGCCCCGCGCCCGTCCAGCGCCAGCAGCAGAAGCGCAAGGACGACGACGACAAGCCGGCGGCCGGGACGATCGGTGATCTCATCAAGGAGAAGTTCGGCACCAAGCTCGACCTGAAGTGACGCTGCCCGGCGCGCGGCGTCGCTGACGCGGCCGCGCGCCAGGCGCTCACCCGCTGCACGTCAGGTGCGGCGGGCCGAGTGCGCCCCGGTGCCCCCGGCTCGCCGTGTGGACCCGATGTCGATGAGAGGCGAGGCCCTTCCCAGGGCCTCGCCTCTTGCTTTTTCCGCGAGGCCGCGGACGATGCCGCGATGAGAGGCCTCCTTGCGCGCTCCGCCCTCGGTGCGCCCGTCCTCGCCGCCCTGGCGCTCAGCGCTCTTCCTGCCCGCGCCGACGGCCCCCGCGCCGCGGACGCTGCCGCTGCCCGCGCCGGCGGCCCCCGCATCACGGCCGCTCCCGCTGCCCGCGCCGATGGCCCCCGCGCCTCGGCAGCTCCCTGGGCGGGGTTCCCGGCGCAGCCCCTGGCGCGCGCCTATGCCCCGCTCCGCGCTGCCGACCCGTGGTTCGGCGATGACAAGATGCGCCATTTCTGCGCGTCAATCGCCCTTGCCGGCGGCGGGTATGCGCTCGGCGCGCTCGCGACCAGCGACCTCCGCCAGCGGCTCGCGCTGGGGGCCGCGGTCGCGCTCGGCGCTGGGCTGGCGAAGGAGGTCTACGATGCCGCCGGGCACGGCACCCCCTCGGTCCGCGACGTCGTCTGGGATGCGCTCGGCACCTCCGCCGGGCTTGGCCTCTCGCTCTGGTTCGATCTCGCGGCCACGCCGATCCAGTTCTGATCCACATCGACGGCGCTGCGGCGGAGCGGCGGAATGCGAGGCGCGCCTGCGCGGCCCCTGCCGAGAGCGGCGTGGTGACGAGCGAGCGGTGGTCCCGCGCGCGTTGCCGCCGTGCTAGCGTCTCCGCGACATGGGCAACCCCCTGTGGGCGCCCTGGCGCATCGAGTACATCCTTGCGCCGAAGGGCCAGGCCGACTGCATCTTCTGCGGCATCCCCCGCGCATCCGAGCAAGAACAGCGCGACCGGCTGGTCGTGGCGACGACCCGCCGCGCGTTCGTCATGCTCAACCGCTACCCGTTCGCGTCGGGCCACCTCCTCATCGTCCCGCACGCGCACGTCGCCTCGCTCGACGCGCTCGATCCGGCCGATCACGAGGCCCTCTTCCGCCTCGTGCGCGAGTCGACGACCCGCCTGCGCGCCGCGCTCAAGTGCGAGGGCATGAACGTCGGGATCAACCTTGGCACCGCGGCGGGCGCCGGCATCGCCGAGCACCTGCACGTCCACATCGTCCCGCGCTGGCCAGGCGACACCAACTTCATGCCGGTGCTCGCCGACGTCCGCGTCGTCCCGCAGGCGCTCGAGGCGACGCGTGACCACCTGCTCGGCTTCTTCGCCGACCTCCCTGCGCCGCTCGTCGACGAGGGCACCCACGGCCGGGCCGCGCGCGGCGAGGCGCTGTGAGCGAAGGCCCCTCGCAGCGCACCGTGTTCCTGACGGTCAGCGCCGTCCTCACGGCGGCGCTGCTCATCGTCTCCCACGCGGTGCTGCTCCCGTTCGTGCTCGCGCTCGTGGTCGCTTACGTGCTCACGCCGGCGGTCCTCCGGCTCGAGCGCGCGCGCGTCCCGCGGTGGGCGGCGATCCTCGTCGTCTACGCGCTCGTGCTCTCCGGGATCGCGGGCTTCTTCGCCCTCAGCGTCCCGCGCCTCATCGCCGAGGGGAAGGCGCTCACCGCCGAGGCCCCGCGCCTCGCCGCGCGCCTGCGCGAGGAGTACCTGCCCGCGCTCGACGCGCGGCTCAACCGCTGGTCGGGCCGCGAGCCCGAGGCGCCGCCGCCGGCGATCGCGCCCGCCCAGGAGCCCGATCAGGCCGCGCGTCCGCCTGACGCCATCGCCGCCCCTGGAGGAGACGAGGGCGTCGAGCGCCCGCCGATCCGCATCTTGCCCGGGTCGGACGGCTCGTTCGACGTGCAGATCGCCGACGACGTCGAGGTCCGCGAGACGCGCGACGGCGTCTGGCAGATCACGCAGGCGCGCCCGAGGCACCGCGGGCTCTCCAGCGCGAACATGCTCCAGGAGGGCTACGAGAAGGGGGCCACCTACCTGAAGGAGAACTCGCTCGCGGTCCTCCGGATCGGGCAGGCCATCGCGACGGCCATCTCGCGCGGCATCTTCAACCTCTTCATGACGTTGATGCTCGCCGGCTACATCATCCTGACGCACGAGAAGATCCTGCGCTTCTTCCGCGAGCTCTGGCACCCGACCTCGCGCGACTCGTTCGATCGGTTCCTGCGCCGGCTCGACCGCGGGCTCTCCGGCGTCGTCCGCGGGCAGCTCCTGATCTGCCTCGTCAACGGCGTCCTCTCCGCGATCGGCTTCTGGCTCTTCGACCTCAAGTACTGGCCGATCCTCTCCGTCCTCGCGGCGGTGATGTCGCTCATCCCGATCTTCGGCTCGATCCTGAGCTCGATCCCCGCGGTCCTCATCGGCCTCACGCAGTCGTTCGGCACGGCGGTCGGCGTGCTCGCGTGGATCGTGGGCATCCACCAGCTCGAGGCGAACTTCCTGAACCCGAAGATCATCGGCGACGCGGCGAAGATCCACCCGGTCCTCGTGGTGCTCGCGCTGCTCGTCGGCGAGCACTTCTTCCAGATCACCGGCGCGCTCTTCGCGGTGCCCTGCCTCTCGCTCGCGCAGACGATCTTCCTCCACTTCCGCGAGTCGACGCTGGGCCTCGCCGATCCGACGGCCACGATCCCGCCGCAGCGCGGCGTCCCGATCATCGCCCCCGCGATCGAGCCGCTCCCGCCGCTGCGCGGCTTCGAATCCGCCCGCCCGGCCTCCACGCCGGTCCCCGCTCCCGAGCCCGAGGGCGAGCCCAGCGCCCGCGGCAACGACCCCGACACGGCCGCGAGCTAGCCCTCCATCGCCCGAGCCCCCGCCCCGGGCCGATCAGCCCGTCCGTCCGCCTCCGCTGGCCGCTCCCCCGCAAGCCGGCTATGAGACCCCGCGCCCCGCGCAGGAAATCAGCTCCACGACCTCGATGAAGACCCCCGGCAAACCCACCCCGAAGAAGCAGAGCCCCAAGCAGCAGCGCGAGCAGGCCATCGCCGCCCTCCGCAGCAGCGGAAAGCCCCCCGCCGACCCGCTCTCCCAGCTGAACCCGCGCTCGCTCGCCATCCGCGTCGGCATCCCGGCGCTCATCGTCTGGGCCATCGCCCTGGCCATCCCGGGGATCTGGCCGAAGGCGGTCGCCGGCGTCCTGACGGTCATCGTCGGCGGCGTCATCGTGTGGGCGCTGCGCTTCGCGACCCGGACGCGCGCCGTCGCGCAGATCGTGCAGACCGCCGACTCGGCCGAGGCCCGCAAGGACGCGATCGCCAAGCTCGACACGGAGTTCAAGAAGGACGACACGGCCGCGACGTTCGCGAAGGCGCAGCTCCAGATGCAGGAGGATCCGCGGGCCGCGCTCCGGACGCTGGAGACCATCAACCTCGACAAGGTGATGGCCCCGATGGCCGACGAGGCGCGCGCCCAGCGCGGCATGATCCACCTCATCCTGAGCGAGACGGACGAGGCGCGGGCGCTCGTCGACAAGATCGACATGACCCGCCACAAGGAGCCGAGGATCCGCGCCATGATGGCCGCCATCGTCGGCGAGGCGTGGGCCCGGACCGGCCAGGCCGGGAAGGCGGTCGAGCTGCTCGAGACCTTCGATCCGAACGACGAGGCGTTCGCCGAGCTCAAGCCGCAGCTGCTCCGCTCGCGCGCGTTCGCCTACGCGTGGGCGAACAACACGAAGCAGATGAAGACCACGCTGCGGAGCCTGAGCTCGCTCAACCCGCAGTACCTGAGCGGCTTCGTCACGAAGAAGAAGAGCCCCATGGGCGTCCCGCCGCGCGGCGTCCATCCGATGCTCGAGAAGGAGGCGTTCGAGATGCTGATGCGCTCGGGCGCCATCCCTCGCAAGATGCAGCAGGTGCGGCGCGGCTGACGCGCGGCGCGCGGTGCGTGGTCGACCAACGAGCGGCCGAGGCCGACCAGCGCCGCGCCTCGCCGCCGGCGCGCCGAGCCCGCCCGCCGAGAGCGGCCCCTTGACGCGCGGCGAGGCGAGCGGCTCAGATGCGCGCCCTCATGAGAGGAACCGCGCTGCTCTACAGCTCCCATAACCGCTGCAACTTCATCCACGACCACTACATCGCGCAGCGGGCGCTTTCGGGGCGGGACAACAAGCGCATCCTGTTCCTGCCGATGTCCGAGGCGCCCCGCGACGGCAACGAGCGCGAGCGGCAGGAGTTCGCGTACGGCAACTTCAGCTGGTTCTTCCGGTTCTACGAGCGCTTCGGCCTCGAGCACGTGCCGTTCTACTGGAGCAGCAACCTGCGCAGGGAGGACGTCGACGTCCTCTGGCACTACCTCGCGTCGTCCGAGGTGGTGATCCTCGGCGGCGGCTACAGCACGACAGGGCTCTGGCGCTACAAGCAGCTCGGCGCGATGTTCGACGGAGAGCCCGGCAAGTTCGGGCGCCTCCTGCACGAGCGCCGGCAGCGGGGCCTGCTCACCGCCGGGTTCTCCGCCGGGGCCGACCAGCTCTGCCAGCACCTCTTCCGCCGGGTGTGGGACAGCCCCGGCGACAACGACGCGTTCGGCCTCGCGCGCGACACGCTGGTCACGCTCCACCACGAGCCGAGCCGCAACGGCGATCTCTGGCACGCGGCGCGGCGCATGCCCCGCTGCTTCGTCTTCGGGCTCCCGAACGACTCCGGGGTCCAGATGGACTGGGGAGTGCTCCCGTCCGGCAACATCTGGCAGGTCTACGAGCTGATCATCGACACCTCGTGGGACGATCCCTCCGACGCGCTCCACGTCAAGACGCGGCAGGGCGCGCTCATCGACCACTTCGACCACACGGGCCGCCACTGGGCCTTCCACGGCGGCGACCACGTCGTGCGCGTCACGTCGCAGGACGGCCGCTTCGACCGAGCGTGGATGACGGCCGGCGGCCTTCTCCTCGACTACTGGACGCGGGAGCCTGCCACCTACGGCTCGATCGACGACATCCTCGCGAGCCACTGATCGCGCGCCCCCTGCGCAGCCGCACCCGCCCTGTGTGGCCGCGGTCGCGCGCTCCCAGCGTGACCGCGGACGCGCTCCGCTGCCCGCGCCCCCGGCATTGACCCGGCATTGACGCCAGGCAGGTGGCGCGGCATCGAAGAGCGCGAGGCCCGCCATGCCGCCCCGCCCCTGCGTGTTCTGCAGCATCGCCCGGGGCGAAACGCCGGCCCACGTCGTGGTCGACGAGCCGGAGGTCATGGCGTTCCTGGATCACCGCCCGCTCTTCCCCGGCCACTGCCTGCTCATCCCGCGCGCCCATCACGAGGTGCTCACCGACGTTCCGGCGTCGCTCGTCGGTCCGCTCTTCGCGACCGCGCAGCGCCTCGCGCGCGCCGTCGAGTCCGCGTGCTCGGCTGATGGCTTCTTCGTCGCCATCAACAACCGCGTCAGTCAGAGCGTCCCCCACGTGCACATCCACGTGGTCCCGCGCCGTCGGAGGGACGGTCTCAAGGGCTTCTTCTGGCCTCGTTATAAATATGCGGGTGAGCACGAGATGTGCGGCCTTCGCGACGCCATCGTGACGGCATTGGCTGCGGGTTGAATTCTGTCGCTGGTACGGGTATTTGGACGTGGCGCCGTGCTGGCTCAGGCGCGAGACGTCCGTCCCAGATCGGGACATTCTGCCACACACGGTCTGCACCTCGTTGTGTCTTGCGACGAACCGAGACCGCTGCCAGGTTAGGGAATAGACAGGGCGCTTCCCTGGTTCCCGGGGCCGACAGCCTCTCACTCCTCGAACGATGCTGGCTCTCCGGTCATTTTTCCCTCGGATCGCGCTGCTCTTCGTGCTGATCCTCGCCCCCGCTGCGCTGGGACGGGCGAATATCAGCATCATCGAAGCCGGCAACTCCGATGTTTCGGGAGCGTTTCGTACCGGGGCCAGCGAGAACGACGCGGGGGGCCTCGAGGCCTTGCAGCCGCCGCTCCGCGACGGGGCGCATCGTTCGGTCGCCTCGCGACCGGCGCCGCGCGCCGGCGCGACGCGGCCGCGCGCCGTTCTCGTCGCCGATTTGCGGCCTGTCCGCGTCCCGTCCCCCGTCCCCCACCCTCCCCTCCGTCGTCCTCCACCACGCTTCCTGAACTGACAGGCTAGCTCCGTGGCTGAGGCCGCTCGCGGTCCGGCTCGGAGTCGCAGGAATCGGAGGTGTTCATGACGATCGCCGCGCCGTATCGGCGCGGTCAACGAGAGGGTTTATTCCATGCAGAAGCTCGCTGACGGGTTGCACAAGTTCCATGCCGAGGTGTGCGCCACACATCAAGACCTCTTCCGCAATCTGGCGAGGGGTCAGCGGCCCGAAGCGCTGTTCATCACGTGCTCGGACAGCCGCATCAATCCGAACCTCATCACGCAGACCCAGCCCGGCGACATCTTCATCGTACGCAACGTCGGCAACATCGTGCCGCCGTACGGCGCCAGCAACGGCAGCGAGTCCGCCGCGATCGAGTTCGCGGTCGCGCACCTCGGGATCAAGCACATCATCGTCTGCGGCCACACGCACTGCGGCGCGATGCGCGGGCTGCTCGATCTCGCGGGCCTCGACGAGCTGCCGGCGGTCAAGGGGTGGCTCCAGCACGCGGAGCTGACGCGCCGCCTGGTGCAGGAGAACTACCCGCACATCGAGGGGGAGGATCGACTGACGATCACGGTGGAGGAGAACGTGCTCGCCCAGATCGAGAACCTCCGGACGCACCCGACGATCCGCGCGCGGCTCGCGCGCGGCGATCTCTCTCTCTACGCCTGGGTCTTCAAGATCGAGACCGGACAGGTCTTTCAATTCGAGGCTTCGACCGGCCAGTTCGGGCCGATCGGTGACGCTGTGCCCCCATCGGCGCTGCCGGAGTCGACGGTCTACCGACGGGCCGTCTGAGCGCCTGTTCGTCGCCGATCCACGTCTTAACCCGAATCGAGAGGGCCCGTTCGATGCAGCTTCCGAATACCATCCATGCAGGCGCGGGGGTGAGTCCCGCCGGCGCCGTGACGCTTAGTTCCGAGAGCCCGGGTGCGCGCCGGGAGTCGCCGCCCGCGGAGAGCGCGCCGCCGCTCGACCCGCGCCTCACCGCGAACCTCAAGTACGACATCCCCGCCGGCCTCGTCGTCTTCCTCGTCGCCCTGCCGCTCTGCCTGGGCATCGCGCTCGCGTCGGGGGCCCCGCTCCTCTCCGGCATCGTGGCCGGCATCGTGGGCGGGCTCGTCATCCCGCTCGTGAGCCGCGCTCAGCTCAGCGTGAGCGGCCCGGCGGCGGGGCTCGCCGCCATCGTGCTCGCGGGCATCACCAGCCTGCAGAGCTTCCAGGCCTTCGCGATGGCCGTGGTGATCGGCGGCGTCCTTCAGCTCGGGCTCGGCGTGCTGAGGGCCGGCGCGATCAGCCATTTCTTCCCCTCCTCGGTCATCAAGGGGATGCTCGCGGCCATCGGCGTCCTGCTCATCCTGAAGCAGCTCCCCCACGCCGTCGGCTTCGACAAGGACAACTTCGCCTCCGAGTCGTTCAAGGCCGACGGCGGCAACACCTTCACGATGCTCGGCCAGGCGGCGCAGGCCATCGAGTGGGGCGCGTTCCTCCTCAGCGCCGTCTGCCTCGCCATCCTGATCGGGTGGGAGAAATCGCGCCTCGCGAAGATCTCCTGGCTCCCCGCGCCCCTCGTCGCCGTGCTCGTCGCGACGCTCGGCAACGAGCTGTTCAAGACGGCGATCCCGTCGCTCGCCCTCGAGCAGAAGCACCTCGTGACGCTGCCCACGGGCGACCTGGTCAGCGCGCTCCAGCTCCCCGACTGGTCGGCGATCCTGCGGCCCGAGGTGTGGGTGCTGGGCGTGACGCTCGCGATCGTGGCCAGCCTCGAGACGCTGCTCAACCTGGAGGCCGTGGATCGGATCGATCCGTGGCACCGCAAGTCGCCGCCGAACCGGGAGCTCGTCGCGCAGGGCCTCGCCAACATGCTCTCCGGGTTCGCCGGCGGTCTCCCTGTCACGTCGGTCATCGTCCGCAGCAGCGCCAACACGAACGCCGGCGCGCGGACGCGGGTCTCCGCCTTCGCGCACGGCGCGCTCCTGCTGCTCGCGGTGGTCTTCGCGGCGGGGCTGCTCTCGCGCATCCCGCTCGCGTGCCTCGCGACGATCCTGCTCGCGACCGGCTACAAGCTGGCCAAGCCCAAGATCTTCGCCGAGATGCGCCAGCTCGGCTGGAACCACTTCATCCCGTTCGTGGTGACGATCGTGGCCATCGTGCTGACCGATCTCCTGAAGGGCATCGCCATCGGCCTCGCGGTCGGCGTCCTCTTCGTGCTGAGGACCCATATGTCCCGCGTCTTCGACGTGATCCACGAGGGGGCTCGCGTGACCATCCGGTTCAACAAGGCGGCCTACTTCTTCACCCAGGGCAACCTCGTCGCGCTGCTCGAGCGGCTGCCGAGCGACACCCACGTGGTCGTGGACGCCCAGGGGGTGTCGTACATCGACCACGACGTCGCGGAGCTGATCCGGCGGTTCCAGCAGTCGGCGCATCGACGCAACATCCACGTCGAGCTCCGCGGCTTTTAGAGCGACACTCAGACACCTGCCCGTCCCCGCCCCCGCGCGACGAGCCCCCTCCCCGGGGGCCTCCCAGGCGTTAACCAAGCTTCGCGCCGCGCTCTCCTACATCCGAATACATCCGAACGTTTACGTGGACGTTTACGTGAACGTGGTCGTGGACGTTTACGTGGTCGTGGTCGTGGTCGTCAACGATAGGCCGTGAACGACCACGACCACGTAAACGTTCACGTTCACGTTGGTGATCGATGGTGGGGTGAAGCGGGGCTTCGTGCCCTGAGCGTGACCGAACGAGCTCGGTTAACGCCTGGGCCCCGGGGGCACGCGAAAACAGCGGCTAATTTGGCCCGCCGAGCCGCCTCGAGCGAAGCTGGTGGGATGCGCGCTGCTCTCGATTGGGCCAGGACGACGGGCGAGATTCTCACGCCACGGCTCGACGAGATCCGACGGAGACCGCTCTGCTCGCTCCAGGGCTACAGCGGGCTGCACCGATCGTGCGGAGACGTGTACTTCCCGGCGTCGGTCGAGGAGCTGAGGGTGCTGTTCCGCATGGCGAGGCGGACAGGGCGCAGGATCACGTTCCGCGCCGGAGGCCAGTCGTTCGATGGCCAGGCGCTGAACGACGACATCGTGATCTCGATGCACCACTTCCGATCCATCGAGATCGACACGCAAGGAGCGCGGATGACCGTGGGCGCCGGCGCGACCTGGGGAGCCATCGCCCGCGCGCTCGCCGTCCGCGGCTTCGTGCCCTACACGGTCGTATCGACGAGCCACGCCACCGCGGGAGGCACGGTCTCGGGGGACTGTCTCTCGCGCTTCTCGGGCATCGCCAGCAAAGAGGGACACTACGTCGAGCGGCTCTCCCTCCTCTCCCTCGACGGACAGCTGCTCTCCCTCAGCCGCGATGAGGCGACGAGCGCGCTGTTCCACGCGGTGATCGGCGGGCTCGGCTACCTCGGCGCGGTGATCGATGTCACCTACCGCGTCGCGCGCGTCGCCCCGGCAGGGACGCCGATCCGGGTCGTCACCCAGGCGACGCGCTGCGCCTCGCTCGAGGAGCTCGCGACGGCGCTCCTCCCACGCGCGGAGCAGCTCCTGCACGCCGAGGGCGGCACCGCAGACGAGGACGGGTGGATCCCGGAGGCGCTCTTCTCCATCGCCTTCCACACCCTGGAGGGGAGCAGGAGCATGGTCCTCCGGTCGCGGTACGTCCCGGGGACCTCGCACGAGCTCCGCCCGCTGCTGATCCATCGCCCCCGGCACGTGCTCCGCGTCCCGATCGAGTGGCTGATGCGCGCCTCCGTGGTGAGCCGGGGCCTCTGGACGCTCATCGACCGCTTCCTCTTCGATGTCTCACGCCCGTACGTCGATGAGCTCATGGGCTACCTGTTCTTCATGGACGGCAACGTCCGCGCGAAGCGCATCGCGCAGACCCTCGGGATGCCCATGCTCACGGTGCAGCAAGCGTTCATGATTCCCTACGACCCGGGCGCCCAGGAGGACAGCCTGCGCCGGCTCGTCGATTTCCTGGGCAAGGTGGATGAGATCGCTACCCGAGACGGCATACCGCCGCTCCTGCTCGACGTGCTCCACATCCAGGGCGACCAGTTCCTCCTCTCGGCGAACCACGGGACCGACGGGTTCGCGGTGACGCTCGCGTTCGAGGCCTCGGAGGAAGAGAGCGCCCACCGGATCGGCCTCCGCCTCAGCGAGCTCAGCGCGCGCGCGCTCGAGCTCGGCGGCCGGGTCTACCTGGTGAAGAACGTCCACGCGACAGCGGAGCACCTCCGGGCGATGTACGCGCACGCGCTCCCGGAGTTCGTCCGCCTGAAGCGGCTCGTCGATCCCGACGGGCTCCTGCGCAACGAGTTCCTCGAGCGGGTGTTCCCCGCGCACTTCGGCGCGGCGCCACGGCCCGCCGGCCCGTGAGCACGGCGCGCCGAGGGACGGACACCCTCCCTGCTTTCCGGTGAGTTCAAGGCGCGGGGACGCCGCTCGGGCTCACGAGAGACGGAACTGCGAGGGCGCAGCGAGGAAGAACGCTCTCCGCGCCCGCCTCGCCCCGGTCTTCGCCGCGCGCCGAACAACGGCCCGGACAGCGGCGGGGAATCGGTGGTTGGGATCTTGCAGCTCTCGACATGAGCGACGTGAGCACGCGTTAGGACGCGTGGCGAACGCGCAGAGGACGCCGGGGCCATGCATGGCAGTCAACAGCGGGATCAGCCCCTCCGTGCGCGCAGCGCGTACGGGTGGGCTCGACGCCTCTCAGGGGTGCTCACGCCGCTCGTCCCGCTGGCGGTCAGCGCGTGCCGCGGCGACTGCCCGCGCGTCGAGGCCTCGCAGCAGCGCGTCGAGGCCTCGCAGCAGCGCGCCGAGGACACGCAGCAACGCGCCGGCGCGCCGGCGAGCCCGGCGGCGACCGCAAGGCCAGAGAAACGCGATAACCGGTCGAGCCGCGCGCCGACAGCCACCTCCGTCCCGGCGCCCTGGCTGCTCACCATCCAGCCGACCACGGGGGAGGGCGCGAGGATCGCGAGCATGGATATCCGCAGCTTCACGTCCCCGCTCCTGGAGCCGGGCGACGTCATCCTCGCGGTCGACGGGCGGCCGGTCCACTCGCTGGCAGGCCTCGAGGGCTACCTGCGCGCCCGCGTGCCCGGCGACATGGTGGTGCTCACCGTGCTCCGCAACGAGACCACGATCAACTATGCGATGCTCCAGGTGCCGACCGGCGACGCTCCGGCGCCCCCGTCAGCCGCGGCGACCAGGTCCAGAGGCGGCGGCTGACCGCCTCGCGTCCGCCCGCGGACCCGGCCCGGCGCGTGTTCGTCAGGGCGGCGGCGCGCGCTCGACGACGAGCGCCTCGATGCGCGCCGCGAGCGCCTCGATGTCCCCGTCCGTCGTGTGCGGGTTCATGATGACGAGGCGCAGCCACGACTCGCCGCGCAGCGTGGTTCGCGTGATGTAGAAGCTCCCCTCCTCCACGATCTGCCGCCGGACGCGATCCTGCGTCGCCGAGTCGCGGCCGATCCGGAAGCAGAGGATGTTGGCCTGCGGGGCGCCGAAGCACTCGAACGCCGGCCGGCGCGCGAGGAGGCCGTGGAAGCGCCGGGCGGCGTCGAAGAGGCGCTCGACGTGCGCGGACAGGCCGGCCTCGCCGACGAGGGCGAGGTTGAAGAACAGCTTGAGCGACAGCTGCGCCTTCGTGCACTCGAACGTGAGCTTGGACAGATCGACGCCCTGCCGCTCGTCGTCGCCGTGCAGGTACGGCGCGTACTGCTCGTAGGTGCCGGCGAGCGCGGCGGGATCCCTGACGAGGACCGCGCAGGCCAGCGTCGATGTGCCGAGCATCTTGTGCATGTCGCAGACCAGCGAGTCGGCGAGCTCGACGCCGTCGAGCAGGTCCCGGTAGCGCTCGGTGAAGCGCGCCGCCGCGCCGTGGGCGCCGTCGACGTGGAGCCAGAGCCCCTCCCGCCGGCAGAAGGCGCCGATCTCCCGCAGCGGGTCGAAGGCCCCGTTCGGCGTCGCGCCTGCGTTGGCCACCACGGCGAGCACACGCTTGCCCGCCCGCTTCACCTCCTCGTACGCCCGCGAGAGCGCCCGCGGGACGATCCGCAGCGCGTCGTCCACGGCGACCTTCACGACGGCATCGACGCCGAGGCCCATGATGGCGGCGGCGCGCGCGACCGAATAATGCGCCGCCTCCGAGGCGAGCAGGACGAGGCCGGGCGGGACGCCCGCCTTGAAGCTCCCCGGGGCGACGCGCTCCCTGCACGCGAGCAGCGCGCTCAGGTTGCCCAGGCTCCCGCCGTGGGTGATGACGCCGTCGCCCTCGGCGCCCCAGCCGATCTTGCCCCGCATCCAGCGGAGGAGCCCGCGCTCGATCGCGGTCCCGGCAGGCCCCATTTCATAGACGGCCATGCCGTTGTTCAGGACGCCGTGCACGAGGTCGGCGAGCGACGACGACAGCATCGGCACGGCCACCTGGTGGCCGAAGTAGCGGGGATGGTGCAGCCGGTTGCTGTTGTCGAGGACGGTGGCGACGAGGGCGGCGAGATCCGCGCCGCCGTGCGCGACCGTGCGATCGAAGTCGAGCGCGGCGAGGATCTCCTCGATCGATCGCTGCACCAGCACCGGCCCTTCCCGGCGCTGCGCCCTGCGCACGTGATCCGCGAGCAGCGCGCCCAGGCGGGCCGCCTCGCGCTCGAGGAAATCGGGGGAGAGCGCGGTCGTCAGCGCGTCCTTCATCGCGTTCGCGCTCCTCGCCCTCTGCCGGGCGCCTTGTCGCCGCCTCGCCGGCCGCTCAGGAACGCGAACGCCTCGTCGACCTGCTCGTCGGTCATCGCGTGCCCAGCGCGCGGCTTGCCGAGCGACCTCGATGGCCATTTCAGCCCGCGGAGCATCTTCGCGAGCGCCACCTGGTCCTTGTGCGCCGGGTCCTTCCCGCCCCAGCCGACGAACACCGGCGCGCGCAGCTTCGTCTGCGCGCCCGCCCGCTGCAGGTAGCGCGCGCCCGAGCCGCCTGCGAACGCCGCGTAGCCGTCGACCGGCAGCCGCCCGCGCATCGCCAGCGACGTCGCGTAGTACGCGCCGTTCGAGAACCCGAACACGAGCACCCGCTCGAAGCGCGCGCCCGCGCGCCGCTCGAGCTCCGCGTGCGCCGCGTCCCACTCGGCGAGCAGGGCGTCCTCGTGAGCCGTCTGCGCGGCGGAGGCGGTGGGCCAGCACCACCAGTCTTCCATCGAATTTCGCATCGAATTTGGCATCGTCTTTGGACCGATACCGCGCCGGCCGCGCGGCATCATCACGGCGGCCCCGTGCCGGGCGCCGGCCCGCGCCGCGCCCCGCTGCTGCGCCCACTGCCACCCGGAATCGGGCTGGACGACGCCGTGCAGGAAGATCACGAGCACCCGCGGGCCAGGCGCCGGCCTGGCCGGCAGGAAGGCGCACACCTCACCGGGCAGCGACGCGAGCTCGGGCGCACACCAGCGCGCCGCCGCCGGGTCCTGCGGGGATGCGGCCGCGCTCGCCGCGGGCGCCGCCGCAGGGGGCGCGCTCGCCGTGGGTGCTGCTGCGGAAGGAGTGCTCGCCGCGGGCGCGGCCGCAGGGGGCGGCGAGCTGGTCCCGTCGCCGTTGGCCGAGGCGGATGCGCCCGCGGCCAGGAGCGCGGCCAGGGACAGCACCGTCACGAGCGAGCGCATGGGCGCGCAGTACCATGTCCGCGCTTCCGCCGGGAATACCCCTCACCGCCTCTCTTTTGCGTCTTTGCCCCGCGTCCTGGCGTCGAGCGCTCGCCGCCGGCGGTGGGTTCAGCGCGGGCCACGCGGCGTCAGAGCCGCACCTCGATGCCCGCTCCGGACGCGCTCAGCCACGGCGTCACGGAGCCCGCCTTGGTCGTGCTCGGCGCGCGCTCCTTCAGCAGCAGGTAGAGCCCGACGCCCACGGTCGCGACGCCGGCGACGCCGAGGACGTCGCCGGCGATCCCCTTGGCCCGCGCGGCGCCCGCGTCCGCGCCCGTGCTCGAGCGTGCATCGCCTGCCTGTTTCAGGCCCGAGAGCCCGAGGATGGCTCCGCCGGCGAAGAGCGCGCCGCCCGCGCCCAGGACGACGAGCGGGAGCGTCCGGCTCGATGATGCATCGGCAGCGCCGGCCACGGGAGGCAGACCGCCCCCGGCAGCCGAGGCTTGCCTCGTCTCGGTCGTGGCTCGCGCCAGGGCGATCGGGACCTCGACCGAGCTGCCCGCGCCGACGCTGAACCGGGCGACCGCGGCGCGGAACCCCGGAGCGCTCGCCGCAATCTCGTGAGCGCCCGGGTCCAGCTCGATGACCTGCCCAGGGGCCGCGCTCAGCGGCCTCCCGTCCATGGTCAGCGTCAGCCCGCCGATCTCGGCGGGCCTGACGGCGATCGTCGCTCGGCCGATACGCCCCTCGAGCGCTGCGACCGCCTCGCGCGCCGGCACGACGTAGGGAGAGGTCGTCGGCGTCGGCGGCTCGACCAGGAATGCGCGAAAGCTGGCGAGCGCCTCGACGAGGTGCCCGGTCTCCTTCTGCGCGACGCCGAGGCTGTAGCGCGTGAGGGGAGCCGCCTTGATCTGGAGCGATCGGGCATACAGCGCGCGCGCCTCCTCCCAGCGCCCCTGCTTCGCCAGCTTGGCCCCCTGGACGAACAGCACGCGCGCGGACTCCACATCGCCCGCGCCCTGCGCCGACGCGGGAAGCGTGGCTGCGGCCATGAGCAAGGCCGCGGCGAGCGCGACGCCGAGGCGCGCGGAGCGCGGTGCGGGGCGCGCGCTCATGAGCAGTCTCCTCGCCGGCACTTCGTACCAGCGGGGCATCGGTTGCCACAGGCGCCGCAATGAGCGTCGTTGTTCCACAGGTTGGTCTCGCAATGATGCGCCGCGTCCCCGTCGCAATCGGCGTAATGGCCATTGCAGGTCGTCTCGGTGTCTGCACCGCTGCTCGCTGCAGCGCCTCCCGCGCCGCTCCAGCCGCTCGCGCCCTCGCCTCCCGCGCCGCTCCCGCCAGCGCCGCCTCCGCTGCCGTCGCCTCCCGCGCCGCTCCCACCAGCGCCGCTTCCGCTGCCGTCGCCTCCCGCGCCGCTCCCACCAGCGCCGCTTCCGCTGCCGTCGCCTCCGCCGACGCTCGCGCCAGGACCGCTCCCATTGCTCGGGCCAGGGCCGCTCCCGCTGCTGGGGTCAGGGCCGCTCCCGCTGCTGGGGTCAGGGCCGCTCCCGCTGCTGGGGTCAGGGCCGCTCCCGCTGCTGGGGCCAGCGCCACTCCCGCTGCTGGGGCCAGCGCCACTCCCGCTGCTCGGGCCAGCGCCGCTCCCGCTGCTGGGGCCAGCGCCGCTCCCGCTGCTCGGGCCAGCGCCGCTCCCGCTGCTGGGGCCAGCGCCGCTCCCGCTGCTCGGGCCAGCGCCGCTCCCGCTGCTCGCTCCAGCGCCGCTCCCGCTGCTCGCTCCAGCGCCGCTCCCGCTGCTCGCTCCAGCGCCGCTTCCGCTGCTCGCTCCAGCGCCGCTCCCGCTGCTCGCTCCAGCGCCGCTTCCGCTGCTCGCTCCAGCGCCGCTCCCGCTGCTTGTCGCGCTCTCGTCGCCACCGCTGCCCACGGTGGTCCTGCTCGTGCTCGCGCCGCTGCTCCCGATGAGGTCGCCCCCGCCACGCCCGTCGCCGACCTGGTCCTCGACCCCTCCAGCGCCCTTTGTTTCGTCGGCCTTGTCGGACAGCTCCTCGCTGATCAGAGCGGAGCAGCCTCCCGGCCCGAGCGCCGCTGCAGCGAGCGTGACCAGGAGGAGCATCAGATCGCCAGAACCACGAAGGGAGCGGTGCTTCACCCCGGGAGTGCGCATGACCACCTCAGAAGTCGGGCGCCGCCGGCAGCGGCATGGACGTGGAGACAGGCCGCGGACGCGGCGACGCAGCTCGCTGAGCGCGCGGCTCGGCTACCTGAGCGCGCGGCGCGATCCGTTGGCCGGCCGGCTCGGCCACCTGAGCGCGCGGCTCCGCCGGCGCCGGCAAGAGCTCATCCCATGGATCGCTCGGCTCCTCCCACGGATCGCTCTGCTCGTCCCGCTCGGCAGGCGCGCTGTCCGCCGCCGCACCCCTCACGGTCGCCTCGGAAGCAGCCGCGCGTCGCGCGCCGGCATCGGGGGGCGCGACGCCGATGGAGGACGCAGCGGACGCCGTCCCCCGCAGCGCTTCCGACGCGCCCAGCGCGACGGCAGGAGCAGCCGCCATGGCCGCCGGCCGAGCGGTGCCCGCGCTCGCGCTCCCACCCCGCGCGCTCAGCCCCAGGACGACCACCAGAGGCGCGGCGAAGGCGAGGACCCCGGCCACGAGCGCCTTCGGGAGCCACGGCGAGGCCGTGAGCCCGAGCCGAGCTCCGCGCCATGCCTCGGCCATCTTGATGGTGCCGCCCCGGCGCGCGACGGGCGTGGCCGCCGGCGTCGGCAGCGCGCCCGGCGCCTCCCGCGCGCCGGCCGGGCGCTGCGCCGCCATCTCCGCCCCGGAGGCCGCGCCCGCAGGCGCGGCGATCGGAGCCGCCTTCTCCGCCGCGAGCGGCGGCTCGGCCCCTCGCGCGAGCCACTGGTGTGCGAGCGACGTGCCCGCCACGTCCGCCGTCACCCCGCGCTCGACCGCCCAGGCGGCAAGCGCGCGGCCGAGCGCGCGCATGCTGGGCCATCGATCGGCCGGCGATTTGGCCAGCCCGCGCTGGAGGATCGCCCACAGCGCCTCGTCGCCGGCGCCGAGCTCTGTCGTCGGCGCCGGCTCCTTGCTGAAGATCGCCACGATCACCGCGCTCAGCGTCTCCCCGCTGAACGGCCGCCGCCCGGTGATCAGCTCGTACATCACCACGCTGAACGCCCAGACGTCGGTCTGCTCCCCGACGTCCAGCTGGCCGTCGGCCTGCTCCGGCGACATGTACTCGGGGCTGCCGACGATCATCCCTCGCTGCGTGATCGCAGGGCTCGCCGCGTTGGCGAGCTTGGCGATGCCGAAGTCGACGACCTTCGGGACGTGGCCGCCCGCGCCGTCGGGCACGATGAGGATGTTGGCAGGCTTGATGTCGCGATGGACGATGCGCTGCGCGTGGGCCGTCGCGAGCGCACACGCGACCGGCAAGAGCATCTGGACCGCCTGCTCCGCCGGCACCCGGCCCCTCGCCTCCAGCCAGCTCGAGAGCGGCGTGCCCTCGAGCAGCTCCATCACCAGGAACGGCTCGCCCGCGTCGGTCTCGCCGAAATCGAACACGCGCACGATCGCCGGATGGCCGAGCTTCGCCGTCGCGCGCGCCTCCCGGAGCAACCGCTCGGCGGCGTGGCCGTCGAGCTGCTCCTCGTGGAGCACCTTGATCGCCACGTCGACGTCGAGCCAAAGGCTGCGCGCACGCCACACCGTGCCCATGCCCCCCGCGCCCAGCCGGCCCACGATCTGGTACTTGCCCGCGAGGACCTCGCCCACGGCGCGCTCCCTCTGCGGCGATCCACGGACGCTCGACGAGACGCCGCCCGTGCTCTCATCGCCTCTCCCGGCGAGCGCGAGCCATCCGCTCTGGCCGGGGACATGGTGCTCGTCCATCATGGGTCGCCCTCCTGGAAAGCAAGCGGCGAACCAGGAGCCGTCTCCTCACCTCCGCCGGCGCCTGCGCGAACCCCCAGCCCACGTCCTGCCGCGCGCGCAGCGTCCGGCGAGCTCGACGCTCGCCCGCGCGCCCTCGGGACGAGACGACAAGACGAGCACGGATTCCCCTTTCCGGCCGGGAATCGGCCGCGCGCATCGGTCACGCTGGGGCAAATTGCACCAAGGCATTGCGCGGAGGAGCGAGGCGCCCGCCATGATGCTCGGCAACGCCTCGCTCCTGGCCTCATCGATTCGATCCGGGGATCGTCGGATCGATCCCAGCGAGCGCGCGCAGCGCCCGGGGCCGCGCAGCTGCGCTCTCAATCGTGCAGGCGCACCGCGGTCTGTCTCGTCAGGACGGCGGCCGAGTGTCCCGCATGCAGCGTGTACACGCCGGGCTCCACCTGCCATCGGCCTGCCGCCCAGTGCGCGAAGGCCCGCGGCTCGATGGTGACGGCGACGTCGACCGTCTGATCGGGCTCGGCCTCGACGGACGCGAAGCCGGCCAGCCAGAGCGCGGGGCGCTCGATCTCCGAGTCCGGCCGCGACAGGTAGAGCTGGACCACGTGGCGCCCGCGGCGCGTGCCGACGTTCCGCACGCGCACCCGCGCCTCGACCGCCGCGCCGGCGACGACGCTCGGCGCTTCCACGTCGAGGATCTCCCACCGCGTGTAGCCCAGGCCGTGCCCGAACGGGTAGGCCGGGGTGACGCCTGCGCGCGCCCAGGCCCGGTACCCGATGTGCAGGCCCTCGGCATAGACCAGCTTGCCGTTCTCGGGCTTCGTCGAGAGCACGGGCACGTCCTCCGCGCGCGCGGGCCAGGTCGTGGGCAGGCGGCCGCCGGGCTCCACAGCGCCGAGCAGCACGTCGGCGACGGCGGTGCCGAACTCCTGGCCCGGGAACCACGTGAGGAGCACCGCGGCCACCTCGTCGCGCCACGGCGTGGTCACCGGCCCGCCGGAGTTCACCAGCACGATCGTCCGGGGGCTCACGGCCGCGACGGCGCGGATCAGCTCGTCCTGGCGGCCGGGGAGCCCGAGCGTGCTCCGGTCGAAGCCCTCGCTCTCGATCGCCTCGGTGGTGCCGACGACCACGATCGCGACGTCGGCGGAGCGCGCGAGCTCCACGGCGCGCGCGAGCTCCTCCTCGTCGGACAGCGCCGGAACCTCGGCGCCCAGGGAGAACGCCACCGCGAGCGTGCCCACGGGGACGGTGTGCGTCAGGGCGAGATCGATCTCCTGGCCGGCGGCCAGGGACAGCTCGGCCGCCCGCTGCGGCGGGGCGAGCAGGGCCGCGGCGATGTCGTCCTTGTCCGGCAAGACCGCCTCGTCGAAGAGGACCTGCCCGCCGGCGGTGAGGCGGTAGACGCCCACGCCGGCCACGCCGATCCGGTAGAGCCCGGCCTCGGCGGCGCGGAACCGCGCCGTCACCTCGATCGTCGCGGCCTCGTTCGCGCGCTGATCCCCGATGAACGTGAGGCGCCCGACGTCGCGGTGCTCCTCGTGCAGGACGCCGCCCTTCGCGTCGAGGAGCCGCACGTGGACGCCGTGCTGGCCGCTCACGGGGTCGACGACCTGGTCCCCGGCCACCGGCACGAGCCCTTCGTGGATGCGGGTGCCGACGGCGTGGAGCACCTCGGCGCGCCGGCCGAGCGCGGCGCGCAGCCCGTCCAGGGGCGAGACCGCGTAGTGCGGGTGGACGCTGGCGCTGCCGCCGCCCTGGATCCGCCCCGCCGCGGCGCTCGGGCCGATCACGGCGATGCGCCGCAGGCTGGTCGCGTCGAGCGGGAGCGCGTCGCCCTGGTTGCGCACGAGCACCATGCCGGCCGCGGCGGCCTCGCGGGCGAGCGTCCCGGCCGCGGCGCTGGAGAGCGGGGCCGGGGCGGGCGCGGCCGGCGCGACGCCCTCGAGGGCGCCGACCCGGGCGGCGAGGCGCAGCAGGCGGCGGACCTTGTCGTCGATGGCCTTCTCGGGCACCGCGCCGCGGCGGACGGCGGCGACGAGCGCCGCGCCCCAGGGCCCTCCCGGGCCCGGCATGGCGAGGTCCAGCGCCGCGCGCGCCGCGGCCTCGGTGGAGCGGGTCGCGGTCCAGTCGGAGACCACGACGCCGTCGAAGCCCCACTCGTCCTCGAGCGGCGACGCGAGCAGCGCGCTCTCCGTCAGGGTCACCCCGTTGACGGCGTTGTACGAGGCCATCACGAGCCACGCGCCCGCGCCGGTGATCATCCGCTCGAAGGGCGCGAGGTAGAGCTCGCGCAGCGTGCGCTCATCGACCCGGACGTCGACCGTGAACCGCTCGGTCTCCGAGTCGTTGGCGACGTAGTGCTTGGGCGTGGCGCCGACGCCGTGGTCCTGCAGCCCTCGGACGTAGGCGGCGCCGATCCGGCCGGTCAGCAGGGGATCTTCCGAGAAGCACTCGAAGTGCCTGCCGCCGAGCGGGCTGCGATGCAGGTTGACGGTCGGCCCCAGGACGACGTCGACGCCCTTGCGCCGCGCCTCCGACGCCAGCGCGGCGCCGACGCGCTCCAGCAAGGCCTCGTCCCATGTGGCCGCGAGGGCGGTGGAGGAAGGGAGGCACACCGAGGGGTCGCGCTCGTCCCAGCGCTCGCCGCGCACGCCGACCGGGCCATCCGAGACGACCATGCGGCGCAGGCCGATCGCGGGCTCGGGGTGCGTGCTCCAGAAGTCGGCGCCCGTGAGCAGGCGGACCTTCTGCTCGAGCGACAGCGCGGCGAGGGCGTCCGCCACGCGCCGTTCGACGGCCTCGGGCAGGTGATCGGTCTTCTGGGGGCGAGCGGAGTGCGAGTCAGCGACGGCCATGAACCCTCCTGGAAGCGCGGAGGCGCCGTCGAGGCGGCGCCGCGCACGGGACTACCATGGTCGAGGAAACACCAGCTTCACAGGAGAGTCACGGTCGCCGAAAGCTCACGCTCGCCACGAGCCGTGGAAGCTGCCGAGAGGAGCACCGCGCGCGCCTCGGCGGCGCTCCGGCCGGCGCGCGCTCGCGAGCGGGCGGGCGTCGCGGTGGTCGAGGGCGCGCCGCCCGTTGCGCGGGGGTGGGAACGGCGCGATGCTCGCCGTCCCTCGAGCGAGGCCGCTGCCATGAGCCTCTCCACCGTGCTCCGCGTCCTCGGCCGCAAAGACGGCGAGGTCCACAGCGTGTTCCGCGCCGGGTCGCGCGTGTACGGCACCGCGTCCGCGACGTCGGACGAGGATTTCGTCGCCGTCCTCGCGCGGCGCGACGCGCGGCAGGACCTCGCCTTTGCGCCGGGCGTCAACGTCGTCGTCCACGGCCTCGACACCTTTCGCGACGCCATCGCCGAGCACAGCGTCTTCGCGCTCGAGTGCCTGTTCCTGCCGCCCGAGCACCGACTCAAGGAAGGAAGGCCGCCCTTCCCGTTCAAGCTCGACAGGAAGAAGCTCGCCGCGTCGGCCGCGAGCCGCTCCGCGTCCGACTTCAAGAAGGCCGGCGCCCGCTTCGACGACGAGCCGGAGGCCTCGAAGAAGAAGCTCTTCCACGCCCTCCGGGTGCCGCTCTTCGCCGTGCAGATCGCCGAGTCCGGCGTCCTCCACGATTACGGCGCCGCGAACCCGTACTGGCGCGAGATCGTCGCGGACGAGCGCCTCGACTGGGAGGAGTACCGCAGGGCCTACGGCCCGATCCGCGAGGGCCTCTGCGATCGGCTCGCGGCGCTGGCCTCACGGCGGTGACGCGAAGGCCGGCGCCGGCCCCGGGGCGAGGCGCTGGGGCCGGATCTCCTGGTGCATCCAGTGCTCGTCCGTCTGCACGTGCCCGCGCCGCACCCACTTGGCGAGCCGCCGCTGGAACGCCGCGTCCGGGAACTCGCCGGCGGCCCGCACCACCACGCCCTCGCGCGGGCCGCCGAACGCGGAGGGCTCGCGCGCGAGCGCGGTCGTCAGCGCCTCGAGCTCGCGCTCGCCCTCGACGGTGCCCCGGAACAGGACAGGCACCGTGGGGAGCCCGAGATCGTTCGCCTGGGCCACGACCATGTCCCACTCCCAGAAGAGGCCCCGCGCGTCGTCCCGCACGCCGAAGACCAGCGAATACCCCGGGAGCGCCTCGTACTCGATGGAGTGGATCGCATAGCAATACTCGCAGAAGAGCGACATGCCCTCCGAGAGCAGGTGCGCGATGCTCGCGTGCGTGGCCTTCGCGAGGTCGAAGCTCGGGTGGGACGGAGGGCCCGAGTGCGAGCGGGAGAAGACGCTCGCCCGCGTGTACGTGAGGTTGCTCCCGTCGCACTTCTCGGTGATGACGATCTCGACGCCGAGCAACCCCGACACGTCTGCCATCCTCTTGTCGTCGGACGTTCCGCCGGGGGACCACGGCAGGTGGAACGAGCGAGGGTATTTGGCGGACATGGCGGTGCCAGGGTAGCACCGGCGTCCCGGAGCGGACATGCTACGGCCCTCACGCGCGCGGCGCCGAACGCGGAGCCGATCGCGCGCTCGCCAGGGGTCCTCCGTCATGTCCTCCGCGTCGTCGCTCCTCGACCTGCTCACGCCCGATCCGGGGCGTGTCCCCTGGAACGAGCTCCAGGTCTTCGACTGGGTCCGCGCGCTCGAGGCTTGCCCGCAGGACCCGATCCACCACGCCGAGGGCAACGTCTGGATCCACACCCGCATGGTGCTGGAGACGCTCCTCGGGCTGCCCGAGTGGCAGGCGCTGCCGGCCGAGGAGCAGCGCGTCGTGTACCTCGCGTGCCTCCTCCACGACGTGGCGAAGCCGGCGACCACCCGCGAGGACGACGGGCGGATCACGGCGAAGGGCCACTCTCGCGCGGGGGAGCTCCTCGCGCGCCGCCTTCTCTGGGAGCTCGGCGCGCCGTTCGCGCTGCGCGAGCAGGTGTGCGCGCTCGTGCGCTATCACCAGATCCCGTTCTATCTCATCGAGCGCGACGACGCGCGGCGCGTCGCCGCCGAGATCAGCCTCCAGGCCCGCTGCGACCTGCTCGCGCTCGTGGCCGAGGCCGACATCCGAGGGCGCGTCTGCGCGGACATGGGGCGCGTCGTCGACAACATCGAGCTCTTCCGCGAGTTCTGTCGCGAGGAGGGGTGTTACACCGCGCCGCGGTCCTTCGCCTCGTCTCACACGCGCTTCGTGTACTTCCGCTCCGATCCCGCCGGCGGGCGCCACCCGGACGTCGAGGTCTACGACGACACGCGCTCCGAGGTCGTGGTGATGAGCGGGCTCCCGGGCGCCGGGAAGGATACCTATGTTCGCCACCACCTCGCCGACTGGCCGGTCGTCTCCCTGGACGCGCTGCGGAGCGAGCTGGAGATCGATCCGGCGGAGACGCAGGGACAGGTGGTCCAGGCCGCGCGCGAGCGAGCGAAGGAATACCTGCGGCGCGGCGAGCGGTTCGTGTGGAACGCGACGAACCTCTCGCGGCAGCGGCGCGGCCCGCTGCTGCAGATGGCGGCCGACTACGGGGCGAGGATCCGCGTCGTCTACGTGGAGGTGCCTGCATCGACGCTGTTCGCGCAGAACCGGGCGCGAGAGGCGGCGGTGCCGGAGGCGGTCATCCGCCGGATGATCGAGCGCTGGGAGATCCCGGCGAAGACCGAGGCCCACGAGGTGGTGCTGGCTGTGCGCTGACGCCTGACGTCGCCTGCCCTCGTGCCGGAGCCGCCGGATGGAGCGGCACGAGCCGCCCGGCTGCGCCCGCACGCGGCATGGGGTACGCTCCGCCTGGAGCGACGTATGCCCTTCCAGAGCGAGAATTCTTTCATCCCGATTCCCCCGCCCGGCGAGGACGAGCTCCCGTACGACGATGGTGAGCCGATGGAATCCGAGCGCCACCTCGCGCAGATGGCCCTGCTCATCGAGGTGCTGAAGCTGTTCTGGCGCGACCGAGACGACGTGTACGTCGCCGGCAACATGGCCATCTATTTCAGCGAGCTGCAGGCGAAGAAGAACGACTTCCGAGGCCCCGACGTGTTCGTGGTGCTCGACACCAACAGGCGCGAGCGCAAATCCTGGGTCGTCTGGCAGGAGGACGGGAGGACGCCCGACGTGGTGATCGAGCTGCTCTCCGAGAGCACCGAGGCCGTCGATCGCGGCGACAAGATGCGGATCTACGCGAAGCTCCTGCACGTGCCGGAGTACTACCTGTTCGATCCGTTCTCGGGCGTGCTCGAGGCTTATGTGCTCGATCGAGCCACGCGGTCCTACCTGCCGATGCCGCCCGAGACGAACGGCGACGTCGTGAGCGCGTGCCTCGGCCTGCGCCTCGGGGTGCGCCACGGCACGTACCGCGGCCTCGCCGTCGACTGGCTGCGCTGGATCGATGCCCATGGGCGCGTGCTGCAGACCGGCGAAGAGCAGGCTCGCGCCGCCGAAGAGCAGGCTCGCGCCGCCGAAGAGCAGGCTCGCGCCGCCGGCGATGAGGCGAAGCGTCTCGCCGCCCGGCTCGCGGCCTACGAGAAGCAGTTCGGCCCGCTGCCGGGCGGCGACTCGGGCTAGCGGCTCCCCGACCGCCGCCGGACGGGTCAGCCCCAGCCGACCCGCTCGCCCCGCCCGAACCCCGGCGCCAGCATCGCCGCCCACCGCGCCGGGCTCTTGATCCGCTCCCGCGCCATCACCGCGTCCGCCACGAGGAGCCGCTGGAGCCCCTTCTCCCCGCCGAGCAGCTCGCCCGCCTGGCGCCGCGCCGCCGCCGCATAGAGCGGCATGTCCGCCGCGTCGAACCCGGCCGCCGCCGCCTCCAGCTGCGCGATCGCCGCCTCCCTGTCGCCGCGCAGCTCGGCTGCGCCCGCGCGGATCAGCGGCACGAACGGGTCCGACCACGCCGTCTTCTCCCGGGCGAGCGCCGCGGCGTCCCGGAGCGCCGCCTGGATCAGCGGCTCCGGCTCGGGCGCCGCCTCGGCCACGGCGAGCGCCGTGCACGCGCGCTCGACGTGGGCCATCACCCGGCTGTTCTGCATCATCAGCAGCATCGAGCCCTCGATCCTCGGCCAGGCGTCCGTGAGGCGCTTCATCGCGGCGCCGGCGCGGCCCGCGTACCGGTCGACGTAGGTCTCGCCGAGCAGCCCGACGAAATGCTCGAGGTGGAACCCCGACGTCGTCCACCTCGACAGCGCCCCCGCGATCGCCCCGCGCGCGCCCGCCACGTCGTCCGACGCGAGCGCCACCCACGTCGCCTGCGCGCTGAAGATCGCCACCGCGTAGAGATCCCCCCGCTGCTCGGCGGCGCGGAGCACCGCCGGCGTCGTCCGCGCGAGCGCGTCGATCTGCCCGCGGTAGTACCGCGCCCACGACGCCATCAGCTGCGTCGTCGCGAGCTCCCAGGACACGCCGGCGCAGCGGTCGCGCAGGAGCTCGTCGGCGATCTCGTACCACGCGGACGCCGCCTTCCAGCGCCCGGCCGTGAACGCCTCGAGCATGCCCGACACCATCATCGACAGGCCGAGCAGGTGCGGGCTGTCGAGCCGCTCCGAGAGCGCCCGCACCGCGGCGACGAGCTCCTCCGCGCGCGCCCGGCCCGGCGCCCCCATCATGCACGCGGACGAGGCCTCGAACGCGAGCGCGCGGCCGACGCGGTACGGCTCGCCGGCCCGCAGCGCGAGCAGCAGGGCGCGCGCCGAGAACTCGGCGGAGCGGACCATGTCGACGCCGGACAGCCCCACCGTCACCGTCCAGCAGGCGTCGATGCGCGCGAGGTCCTCCGGCCGCACCTCCGCCTCGGACCGCTCGCGGAACCGGAGGCCCCTGAGGCGCAGCTCCGCCCGGTGCAGGAGCAGCGCCACCAGCGCGCGCCGCGGCGTCTCCGGGAACGACAGGCCGACCGCCCGGAGGACGGCGCGGACGAGCTCGATCCCCTCGTCGATGTGCCCGCTCCGCAGGTACTGCTCCGCGGCCCGCCGGCGGAGCTCGAGCGAGAGCGCGCCGCCCGCCCCCTCCGCCGCCGCCGCGTAGATCCTCGCCGCCTCGGCGCTCTTGCCCGCGTTGACCAGGGCGTCGGCGCACCGCACGCCGAGCGCGCGCCGCTCGGCCTCGGGGACATCCGCCTCGCGCGAGCGCAGGCCGAGCGCGAGCTCGTAGAGCCGCGCCGAGCGCTCGAACGCGAGCGCCTCCGCCGCCTCCTCGGCCGCGCGCTCGGCGAGCCGCCCCGCCCGCGCCGCGTCCCCCGCGCCCAGCCAGTGCCGCGAGAGCGCCTCCGCGTCCGCCGTCCCCAGCGCCTCGAGCGCCCGCCCTAGCCGCCGGTGCCGCGCCGCGAGCTGCACAGGGCCGAGCCGGCCGACCACGGCCGCGCGCACCCTGTCGTGCGACGCCTCGACGAGCTCGCCCTCGCCGGCGCGCCGCGCGGCGATCAGGTCCTCCATGAGCAGCAGCGTCATCGCCGGGGCGCGCTCGTCGTCGCGGAGCTTCGCCGCCCGCGCCACGACCGCCGCGTCGATCGGCTCCCCGGCGACAGCGATCACCTCCAGCAGCCGGAGCGCCTGCTCCGGCAGGCGGCGGAGCCGCGCGTCGAGCGCCCTGCCCCACGCAGAGTCGCCCCGGGCGCCGTCCTCGCCCGAGAGCTCCTGCGCGTCGCGGGCGAGCTCGCCGAGCAGCCGCGGGTTGCCCCGCGAGGCGCGGGCGATCGCGTCCGCCCGCGCGCGGGTCACGTCGTCGCGCGCGAAGAGGAGCGCGAGCGAGAGCTCCTCGGCCTCGAGCGGCGAGAGCGGGCCGACCGCGATCTCGCGCAGCTCGCCGTCCCGGCGCGCCGACTCGATCCGCCCCCGCGCGCCGGCGGCCTCGGCCTCGGCGTCCCGGCGCTCGAGGCCCATCCCGTCGAGCAGCGCGCGGAGCGGCGCGCTCGTGGCGACGTCCTCGTCCCGGAAGCTGCCGAGGAACATCATCGCGGGCGCGTCGGGAGGCCGCGTGAGCTCGAGCAGGAGCGCCACGCTGTCGATGTCGCTCCACTGCAGGTCCTCGATCGCCACGACGAGCGGGCTGCGCTCGGCGATCCGCCAGAGCAGCTGGCGGAGCGCGGCGAAGCTGCGCTGCCGCAGCTCCTGCGCGTCGGGCGACTCGCTCGCGCGCGGCGCCGACGCGACGGCCTGCACGCGCGAGAGCACCGGGAACACCCGGGCGAGCGCGCGGACGTCGCGCGGCAGGAGGCGCTCCACCTCGTCGTCCGAGACCCGCCGGAGGAAGCGGCTCAGCGCCTCCATCACGCCCCCGAACGCCTTGTAGGACTCGGCCGCCCCGAGCGCGCAGCGCCCCCGCAGGACGACCGGCCCCTTGTCGCGGCGGAGCCCCATCAAGAAGTGGTGGATGAGCGCGCTCTTTCCCATGCCCGCGGCGCCGTGAACGAGCACGGCGACGGGCCGCTCCAGCACGAGGGCCTCGGCGGCGCGCTGGAGCGCCCGCAGGTGCGGGCGGCGGCCGATGAAGTGCTCGATCGTCGGCGGCGCGGGCGGGAACAGCGCGCTCGCAGGCGCGGCCTCGGCGCTCGCAGGCGCGGCCTCGGCGCTCCCCGGCGCGGGCTCCGCGCCCTCCAGCGGGGGCTCGGCGCCCTCAGGGTCCTGCCGCTCCGCGCCCTCCACGCCGCGCCACCGTCACTTCTTGCTCAGGAACGCATCCATCGCACGCCGGTGCTCCGGGCCGTTCCACTGCTCGGCGAACGCCCGCCGCTCGACCTCGGCGGCGGAGGCGCGCAGCGCCTCGCGCACCTTGTGCAGGGACCGCTTCATGGCCGCGACCGACGCGCGCGGGCCCTCGGCGATGCGGCCGACCTGCGCGATCGCCCGGCTCCGCGCCGCGCCGGTGGGGACGATCTCGCTCACGAGGCCGACGCGGAGCGCCTCGGCGGCGTCGATCCTCTCCGCCGTCAGGAGCAGCCGCGCCGCCGCGAGCGGCCCCACCCGCTCGCAGAGCCGCGTCAGCCCGCCCCAGGCCGGGGACAGGCCCATCTTGACGTGCCGGAACGAGAGCGCGGCGTGCTCCTCGACGACGACGAAATCGCAGAGCAGCAAGAGCTCGCAGCCGCCGCCCAGCGCGTCGCCCTGCACGGCGGCGACGATCGGCACCTCGCTCTCCTCGAAGGCCGCGAGGCCCTCGAACAGCCGGAGGACCTCGCCCCCGTCCGCGCCGCCGGCAGCGAGCGCGTGGAGCTCGCGGATGTCGCCGCCCGCCACGAAGACGTCGCTGCTCGTCGCGGTGAGCACGACGCCGCGCACGCGCGGGTCGGCGCTGGCGCGCCGGATCGCCTCGCCGAGGCGGCCCGCGAAGTCGCTGTCGATGGCGTTCCTGCGCTCGGGACGATCGATGGTCAGGACGACCGCATCGCCGGCCGCCTCGACCCGCAAGGTCACGAGAGGGCCCTCCGCGCGCCCCTCCCGCCGGTGAGCGCCGCGGCCTTCCGGCGGCTCGCGCCCGCCCCGTTCTCGGCCGCCGCGCGGCTGAGCCGCCGCGGCGCCGGCATGCGCTCGTCGTGGATCACCTCGGCGATCCGCGCCTCGAGCGTGCGGCGGCTGAGGCCGCGCTGCTCCGCCGCGTACCGCTCGGCGTAGCTGATGATCGCGCCCGCGACGTCGACGCCGCTCGCGCGCTCGATCCCCTCCAGGCCGGGCGAGCTGTTGATCTCGAGGATCTTGGGCCCGGAGCGCGCCTCGAGCATGTCGACGCCGGCGACCTCGAGGCCCATCGCCTTCGCGGCGCGGATCGCGACGCTGCGGTAGGCGCGCGGCAGCTTCACGCGATCGCCCTTGCCGCCGCGGTGGAGGTTCGAGCGGAACTCCCCCGGCTTGGCGACGCGGCGCATCGAGGCGACCACGCGGCCGCCGACGACGATGACCCGGATGTCGCGCCCCTTCGACTCGCGCACGTACTCCTGGAGCACGATGTCCTGGCCCATGGCCCAGAACGTCTCGAGCAGCGCGTGCACGGCGTGGGGCGTCTCGGCGAGCATGGTGCCGATGCCCTGGGTCCCCTGCTGGAGCTTCACGATCGCGGGGCAGCCGCCGACGAGCGAGAGCGCCGCCTCGACGCCGGCCGGGCTCCGGGCGCACACGGTGATCGGCACGTTGAGCTTGCGGCGCGTGAGCAGCTGGAGCGCGCGCAGCTTGTCGCGGCTCCTCGCGATCGAGACGGCGCCGTTCAGGACGGGGACGCCCATGAGATCGAACTGACGGACGACGGCGAGGCCGTAGTTCGTGATGCTGGCGCCGATGCGCGGGATCACGATGTCGAAGCGGGGCACCGCCGAACCACCGACGAGCAACGACGGGCGGCCACGCGACACGACGATCTGGAAATCGAGCGGATCGATGACGCTGACGTCGTGACCACGCGCGCGCCCCGCGAGCACGATCCGGCTCGTCGAATAGAGGGACGCGTTGCGGGACAGGACGAGGAGTCGCATGTGGCCCGGAGGCTAGCAGAGCCGGCAGACTGCGTGGATGGATGCGCGTGCCGATTCATTTTTCGCTCTTCGGCGGTTCTTCTTCCGCTCGTTCCGCTCGCGCCGCTCGCGCCGCGCCCCGCACGGTCGCGCGCCGCGCCATCGGCCCTCGTTTTCCATGGGGCTCCGCGCGGTCCCCGTGGGACGCCGCGCATTTCCGCGCGTCCCCCGCCCCGTGGGACGCCGCGCGCTCCGTGGGGTTCCCCGCGCGGCCGTGCGGCGGACCAGGCGCGGCAGAAGCGCCGAGGTGCAGCGCTTGCGCTGAAAAATGTTTCGTGTACGAATCATCTCGGTCGTGCCGGCGAGGAGGGGTTCGCGATGTGGCAGCCGTTCACGGAAGAACATCAGCAGTTCAGGAAGACGGTGCGGGCCTTCGCAGAGAAGGAGCTCGCTCCTCATGTGGAGGAGTGGGAGTCGTCGGAGTGCTTTCCCAGCTGGGTGTTCAAGCGCGCCGGCGAGCTCGGGATCCTGGGCGCGCACTTCCCGGAGGAGCACGGCGGCGCCGGGCTCGACTACTGGTTCTCGGCGGCCAAGGCCGAGGAGCTCGTGCGCTGCACGATGGCGGGCGTCTCGATGGGGCTGCTCGTGCAGAGCGACATGGCGACCCCGGTGATCAGCGACATCGGCACGAAGGAGCAGATCGAGGAGTTCCTCAAGCCGGCGCTCGCGGGCGACAAGATCGCCGCGCTCGGCGTCTCCGAGCCGGCGGCCGGCAGCGACGTGGCCGGGATCCGGACGATCGCGCGCAAGGAGGGCGATGATTACGTGCTGAACGGGCAGAAGACGTTCATCACGAACGGGACGCGCGCCGATTTCGTGACGCTGCTCGCCAAGACGTCGCCGGACAAGGGCGCCCACGGCTGCTCGTTCTTCCTCGTGCCGACGGCGCTCCGCGGCTTCAACGTCGCGAAGAAGCTGAAGAAGATCGGCAACAAGTCCTCGGACACCGCGGAGCTCTTCCTGGAGGACGTGCGGGTGCCGGGGCGCTACCTGCTCGGCGAGCCCGATCAGGGCTTCGCGTACCTGATGCAGAACTTCCAGACCGAGCGGCTGGTCGCTGCGGTGAGCGCGATCGCGAGCTCGTTCATGACGCTCGACGGCACGGTCGAGTACGGGCGCGAGCGGGTGGCGTTCGGCAAGCCGATCATCAAGCGCGAGTCGTGGCAGCACAAGCTCGTCGACCTGTATACGCGCTGCGAGGCGGCGCGCGCGTTCGCCTACAAGTGCGTCGACCACTACAACGACGAGCGGTACGTGCGGAAGGTGCCGATCAGCTTCGACACGGTGAAGCTCATCTCGATGGCGAAGATCCTGGCCGGCGACGTGGCGAACGACGTCGTGGACACCTGCCTGCAGTTCCACGGAGGCTGGGGCTACATCGAGGACTTCCCGATCGCGCGCGCCTGGCGCGATCAGCGGCTCCTTCGCATCGGCGGCGGGACGACCGAGACGATGAAGTACTACCTGGCAAAGCTGATGAACTTCTGAGCGCCCCGCGGCCCGGCGGCCGCATCGCCGCCAGGCCGCGCGGAGCTCGCCGCTGGGAGCACCCACCCGGCAACGGGCGCAAACGCACGCAAACGGGCACAAACAGGCACAAACAGCCGCGAACCGACGCCCTCGGACACAAAAGCGCGCCGGTCGAAAAAAAGTAGAGACAAGCGGCGCGAGAGGCTGTAGATATGCCGCTCCCAACGACCGGGGCTGTAGCTCAGCTGGGAGAGCGCATGACTGGCAGTCATGAGGTCAGGGGTTCGATCCCCCTCAGCTCCACCGATAGGACCGAAGGACTCCTGTCTCTGTAAGGAGTCCGCAGCGCCGTGCCCGCTCGCCGGCGTGTCGGAGTAGAGAACCCGGACATGGCTCTCTCGCCTCACTGGGTCTTCCCGGAGCTCGACGCGAGCGCGGTGGGCGCGGCGCGAGCGCGGCAAGACACGCTGACCAAGCCGCGCGGCAGCCTCGGAGTGCTCGAGGACCTCGCCGTGGCGCTCGCCGGCATCCAGGGCGGGGCGCCCGCGAGCCGGCCTGCGGCGGCGGTGCTCTTCGCCGCCGATCACCCCGTCGCCCGGCACGGCGTGTCGGCGTACCCGCCAGAGGTCACGGCGGCGATGGTCGCGAACTTCGTGCGCGGCGGCGCCGCCGCCAGCGTCCTCTGCCGGAACCTCGGTGTCGATCTGCGGGTCGTGGACGTCGGGGTCGCCCACCCGTACGAGCGCGTCGACGGCGGCGATGGCGCGCGGCTGCGGCGCGATCCGGTCGCCGACGATCCCATCGGCGACCTGCGGGTCGAGGACGCGCTCTCGGAGGCTGTCTACGAGCGCGCGCTCCGCGCGGGCGCCGCGGAGATCGACGCGCTCGGCGGCGACACGCGCGTCGTCCTGCTCGGCGACATGGGCATCGGCAACACGACCGCGGCGGCGGCCATCACGGCGCTGCTCCTCGGGATCGCGCCGGAGGACGTCGTCGGGGCGGGGACCGGCGTCTCCGGCGACGCGCTGTCGCGCAAGATCGAGGTCGTGCGCGACGCGACGCGACGCGCGCAGGAGGCCTCGGGCGTCCAGCGCACCGACCCGCACCGCGTCGTGCAGGCGGTCGGCGGGAAGGAGATCGCCGCGCTGGTGGGCGCCATGGCGCGGGCGATCGAGCGGCGCATGGCGGTGCTCGTCGACGGCTTCATCGTCTCGACGGCGGCGCTCGCGCTCGTCCGGATGTGCGCCGAGGCGCGATCGGGCATGCTCTTCGCCCACCGCTCGGCCGAGCGCGGACACGCCCACGTCCTCGCGGCGCTCGACGCGCGCCCCTTGCTGGACCTCGGGATGCGGCTCGGCGAGGCGAGCGCGGCGCTGGCCGCGCTGCCTCTCCTCGACGCGGCCTGCGCCCTCCACGCCGGCATGGCGACGTTCGCGAGCGCGAGCGTGCCGGATCGCGCGCGGCCCGGGACTCCATGACGACGCCGCCGGTGCTGCGCGGCGCCCGCGCAGCGGCGACCTTCCTCACGCGCGTCCCGGTCGGCGGCTTCCCCTACGCCGAGGCGGACTGGCGCTGGGCCTCTGCCTGGTTCCCGTTCGTGGGCGCCGCGCTCGGCGCCGTCCAGGCCGCGGTGTGGCTGCTCGTCGATCGGAGCGGCGCGCTCGTCGCGGCGAGCGTCACCGTGGCCCTCGGGCTGCTGCTGACCGGGGCGTTCCACGAGGACGGCCTCGCGGACACGGCCGACGCGCTCGGCGGCGCGCTCGATCGCGCTCGGATCTTCGAGATCCTCAAGGACAGCCGCATCGGCGCGTTCGGCGCGGCGGCGCTGATCGTGGTCCTCGTGCTGCGCGTCGCCCTGCTCGCGCGGCTCGACGCCGCGGCGCCCGTCGCCCTCGTGCTGACGCAGTGCCTCTCGCGCACCCCGCCGATCTGGCTGATGGTCGCGCTGCCCTACGTGACCCAGAGCGGCTCGCGCAGCCGCCCCGTGGCGCAGGCGGCGCTCCCGCAGGCGCTGCTCGGCTCGCTCTGGCCGGCGCTCGCGCTCGCCGCGGCGCACGCCGCCGGGGCCCTCACGGCGGCCGAGGCGGCGGGCATGCTCGTCGCGGCCGCCGCCGCCGCGGCGCTCTGCGGCCTCCGCTTCCACGCCCGCGCCGGCGGGCTCACGGGCGACTTCCTGGGCGCTGCGCAGCAGATCGCCGAGTGCGCCGCGCTGCTCGCCCTCGCGCTCGTGCGGGGCGGCTGAGCCGCGGGCGCGCGCGTGGATCCCCTCACCCACGGCCTCATCGCCTTCCGCCACGCCCCCGTCGCGCTCTCCGGCGTCTGCTACGGCCGCCTCGACGCCGCCGCGGAGCTCCCCCCGGAGGCTGCAGCGGCCGCGATCGAGCGCGCGCTCCACGAGCTCTGCGTCCGCCCCGGCGTGGTCTGGTCGTCGCCGCTCTCCCGCTGCGCGCTCCCGGCCGCCGAGCTCGCGGCGCGCCTCGGGGTTCCGCGCGCGATCGACGATCGCCTCCTCGAGATCTCCTACGGCGCGTGGGAGGGGCGCGCCTTCTCGGACATCGAGCGCGACGACCCGGCCGCGTACGCCGCGTGGCTCGACGGCTGGGAGCGCGTCGGACCGCCCGGGGGCGAGTCGGCGCTCGAGGTCGAGTCCAGGGTGCGGTCGTTCTGGCGCGAGATCGGCGGCGCGGACGGCGCGGACGTCGCGTCCCGCGCGCGCCCGCACCTCCTGGTCGCGCACGCCGGGGTGCTGCGCGCGCTCCGGGTCGTCGCGTGCGGCGCCAGCTGGCCCGCGGCGATGAGCGCGCCGGTCCCTCACCTCACGGCCGAGCGCTTCCCTCTCCCTCCCTCCGCCCTTTCGCTGGCGGACCCCTGAGGGGCGCGTACCCTCGTCGGGCATGACCCCGCAAGAAGAGCTCGCGCTCCTGCTGCGCCCGGCGGCCGGAGGCCTCTACCTCGTCTCGACCGGCCGCGCGCAGCAGCTCGAGGTCCAGCGGCGGCTCTACGGCGCCGCGACCGAGGAGGAGGTCCTCGCGCGGTTCCGCGCGTCGTTCGACCGCATCGCCGGCGCGCGCGCCGTCTTGCTCGGCGTGCCCTCCGACGTCGGCGCGGGGTTCCTCCGCGGCTCCAACATGGGCCCGCAGGCCATCCGGACCGCGCTCCTCGACGCCTTCCCGGACTTCCCCGAGCGGGCGCGCGAGGTCGGGCTCGTCGACATCGGCGACGTGTTCGTCGTGCCGCAGCTCCTGCACGACGACATGCTCTCGGAGGCGCAGAAGGCCGCTTCGCGCCGCGCGCTCTACCCTGGCGTGCCCGAGCCCGTGGCGTCGCGGCTGCCGGTCTCGCCGCTCTCCATCGCGGAGCGCGCGCTCGATCTCGTCTTCTCGATCAACCCGGGCGTCGCACCCATCGTGCTCGGCGGCGATCACTCCACGGCCTTGCCGGTCGCGCGCGCGCTCGCCCGCGCGCGGAAGCGGCCGTGGGGCATCGTCCAGCCGGACGCGCACACCGATCTCCTCGAGGAGCGGCTCGGGATCGCGTACTGCTTCGCCACGTGGTCGTACCACGCGAACGAGCTGGTCGGGCGGGGCGGCCGGCTGACGCAGGTGGGGGTCCGCGCGTCGCAGAAGCCGCGCGAGCACTGGGAGAGCCGCTACGGCGTGCGGCAGTTCTGGGCGGCCGAGTGCCGCGCCGATCCGGCGGCGGCGCTCGACGCCATCGTGGCCCACGTGAAGAGCACCGGCGTCGAGGGCGTGTATTTCTCGAACGACATCGACGGCACGGACGCCGCGTACGCCGATGCCACGGGGACGCCGGAGCCGGACGGCCTGTCGCCCGAGTTCGTCGTGGCGCTCATCCGCCGGCTCGGGCGCGAGGTCGGCCTGATCGGCGGCGACGTCATGGAGGTCGCGCCGGCGCTCCAGCCGACGCCGGAGAGCGCGGCGCGCACGGTCGCGCTGGCGGCGCGCTACCTGCGCGAGACGATCGAGGCCACGGTCGGCCGCGCGCTCGCCTGACGCCGCTCAGGGCTCGGGGCCTGTGGCCGCGGGCAGGGCGGCGTCGCGGGCCCAATCGCTCCAGGACCCCTCGTAGAGGATCGCGTCCTCGCGGCCGAGCGTCGTCAGGGCGAGCAGGTCGTGGCAGGCGGTGACGCCGGAGCCGCAGTAGCAGACCACGGTGGCTGCATCGAGCGCGCCGAGGTCGCGGTAGCGCCGCTCGAGCGCCGCGCGCTCGCGGAAGGCGCCCCCGGGGGCGCTGAGGTTCTCGACGAAGGGGGCGGAGCGGGCGCCGGGGATGTGGCCCGGGCGGGCATCGACGGGCTCGGTCTGCCCCTCGTAGCGCTCGCGGGCGCGGGCATCGAGGATCACCGCCGCGGAATCGCGGCGCAGCCTGTCGACAGCCGCCCTGTCGGCGACCGGGGCGCCGCCGGGTGCGAGATCCATGGCGGGCGCTTCCGCGATCGTGGGTGCCGCGGTCGAGAGGGGGTATCCCGCGGAGGTCCACGCCTGGAGTCCCCCGTCGAGCACGCGCCCGCCTGGATGACCGAAGTAGCGCAGCAGCCACCAGAGACGGGCGGCGATGGCGCCCCCGGCGTCGTCGTAGCCGACGACCACCGAGCCGGGGATGACCCCGCTGCGGGCGAGGACGCGCGCGAACGCCGCCGCGTCGGGCAGCGGGTGGCGGCCTGGTCCGCCGTGCGCCGGGCTGGAGAGATCGGCATCGACGTCGAGGTGGACGGCGCCCGGGATGTGCCCGCGGGCGTACTCGTCGGCGCCGCGGCGGCCGCCGAGATACCAGCGGCAATCGACGACCCGGACGCGGGGATCGCCCGTGTGCGCTGCGAGCCAGGCGACATCGACGAGCGGACCGGCGGGCACGAGGAAGGGATCGCTCATGGGCGAAGGGTACCCACCCTGCTCGCGCCGGGCCACATCGCATCCTCGCCATGCTCGACCTGCTCGGCTGTGCCCGGTGGCGCTGGGCAGCCGCACGCGACTCCGGCGCTCGACGGAGCGCCCCGAAGCGACGGTATTTGCAAGCATTTTTGACAGTTGAGATCGGGCCTGGGGGCATCAGGCATGAATGTCAATCGGCGCGTGCAGCACGCCTGTATGCGACGATAGCCGCCACAAACCGCTTGATTTTCAAACGCATTACTCGCCCTACCCGCCCCGCAGCACCTGCCCACCCCGGAGGACACCCCTGGCCTCGCTCAGCGCTTCACCGAGCGAGAGCCGCCAGCGCCACGGGCGACGTGCTCACAAAAGTGCGGTTTCACCAGATCCATTCATCGATCACGCCTCGCCTCGAACGTCCGACGGAATCGAAGCCTTTCCCTTTGTTTCAACCGGCGAGAGAGCTATACTTTTCTCTCTAACCACTTTAATCACGATCCATGAAACTTCGACTCTCAAACTTCGCCGCCGCAGTGGTCCTCACCCTCCTGTCAGCGCTTTCAGGCTGCTCCGACGATGGAAGCACCGGCAGCTCGGAAGCCGGCACGAGCACTACCTCGAGTACGTCCGGGTCCGGCGGGCAGGGCTCGGGCGGGGATGGCGCCGGAGGGGCCACGGCCTCGAGCTCGACCTCCGCTGCAGCCGGCGGTGGCGGCTCAGCGGTCGACCCGACCTTTGAAACGGTCAGAGCGGTCGTCGCGAATGCTGGCTGCTCCGATGCGAGCTGCCACAACGGCGAGGCGGAACCGAGGCTGCTCGACGACGACACCCTCTACGCGACCCTGACGACGCACATCTCCGAGGCTTGCGGAGACATTCCGCTCGTCACCCCCGGCGAGCCAGAACAGAGCGCCCTCGTCAAGATCCTCAAAGGCCCCTGCTGGGATATCGCCCGCATGCCCAATGGATGCGTCGGTGAGCCCGGCCCGGAATACACGTGCCTGCCCCAGACATACATCGACGCGATCGAGCAGTGGGTCGCCAACGGCGCGCAGCAGCAGCAGTGAGCGGCCGATGACAACGACGCGGGCTCCGCCCCGGAGCTCCGCGTCGTTGTGCTGGTGGCACGAGGTCATCGCACCCTCTGCGACCCAGCGCCAAGCAAAAGGCCCCTCCTGAGGGAGGGGCCTGGTTTTCATTTCGCCCAAGCCGGCAGACCCGGCACGAGCGACGATCAGCCGTTCGCGCGAAGCGCCTTGAACTCACCAGCGTCCTTGATGGACACTGGATTGTTCTCGCTGGCGAAGAGCTTGGTGTCGTCGTGCTTGCCGAAGTGGGTCACCTCTGCCGAGCCACCGATCGCCGGGAAGCCGTCCGCGCCGGCCTTCACCCCGATGGCGTTCAGCAGGTTGCAGAAGTACTTGTTGATCGGCTGCGTGGCGACATCCGGCGGCGTCCCCGTGCCATCGATCTCGCCGAACTCGAGCTTCGTCTGGCCCGGCCCGCAGGCAGCCTCGCTGTTACCGACGGCCAGGTCAGCCTTGCCACCTTCGACGTTCACCGCCTGACCCGTCTTGAAGTAGCCGCCGCAGCTACCTGCCTGGAGGATCGGCAGGTTGTTGAGGTTGTGGCTGTTGCCGTCGGAGTCTTCCTGGAACCAGACGGTCGCGGTGTTGTCGAGGAGCTTCCCCTCGCCCTCGTCGATGCTGTCGAGCCGACCGACGAGGTAAGCGAACTTCTTCGCGTACCAGTCGTCGATCTGCTGAATCATCTCGATGACACCAGGAACGCAATCACCACCCATGTTGGCGTCGCCAACGCGGTGGGAGATGCCATGGGAGTCCTTCGAATGATTGATGCCGTCCCACTTGAACGTGAGGGTCCCGGGGAACTTCATGAAGATGACGCGGTTCTGGTCGCAGATGGCCGAAAGCACCGCGAGGTCCATCATGACGTTCGTCGATTTCGACAGGTCGATCCCGAGGCCACCCCCTTGCGAGGCCGCCTGCACGGACTGGGCCGTCAACCCGAGCGCCTCTGCCTGGGCGGCGCTGCACTGGGCCCTGACCGTGTTCGTGGTCTGGTGGAGGAGGTCCTTCCAGTCGGAGAGCCGCTGCTTGTCCGCCTGGCTCATCCTGACCCGCTCGAGGGTCTCCAGGTCCTCCCGCACGACGTCGATCACGCTCTTGCCGCGGGCCACCTTGTACGTATCCTGCGACACGGGACCCTGACCGAAGAGGCCCGTGAGGTTGTTGTAGATCGTCGTCGGAGACCCGATGCCGGGGAAGATCTGCTTGGGCTTGTCGTACGAGAAATTGGAGAACGAGTCCTGCCGCACCCCGCCGATCTGCATCACGAGGGGAGCGGCGCCGTTGGGGTTGACCTGCTCCGCGGCGATGTGATCGAGCGACCGCCCGGTCGACTTCGCGTTGAACTTGTCGCTCTCGGGCGTCACCGGGTAGCAGGTGAAATACGACCCCATGACCTGACCGTGGGGGTCGTTGTTCTGGCCGTGGGTCCGCCCGAAGCTCCACTCGTTCATCCCCCGGATGCCACGGGGCATCAGGAGCTTCTTTGCAAAGGGAGCGAGGTGCTTGAGCGTCGTCGCCTCGTAATCGGCGGCGGTCAATTCGCCATGGGACTTCTTCGGGAACCACCGGTTCGTCAGGCAGCCATAGTGCGTGAAGAGCACGATCAGCCGCTTCGGAGCGCCGCCGCCGGCCGACTGCGCCTCGGCGTCACGCTCGGCAACAGAGCCCAAGAAAGGTGCAGCGACGACGGCTCCACCCAGGCCTCGGAGGAATACTCTTCGGTTAAGGTTCTTCATCATGGTCGTATTCCTTCTCAATTCCCGAAGATGGTGCGCAGGCGGAACGAATCGGCCTGGGTAAGATCCGTGAGCAAATTGATGATGGTGTAGCCGTCGTTGGACAGCTTGTCGCTGAGCTCGTTGACGGTGCAGGCGTCGTTCGTGTTCGGCACCCTCCGGCGGGCCCAGGAGACCCACTGCTCGGCATAGTGACGCTTGGCGATCGCACCAGCACCGAGCTCGGTCATCATCTCGAGGGGAGTCGTGATCGTCTTGGTGTTGGTGTCGCTGAAGTAGACGTCGCCCGTCGCGTTGATGTCGCCGCCGAGCGGATCCTTCGTCTGCACCTTGCCAACGGAGTCGAACCTCTCGAGCACGAAGCCCGGCGGGTTGACGAGCTTGCTGTGGCAGTCGACGCACCCCGCAGGGGAGGTCAGCGCCTCGATGGCCTCACGCTCCGTGGAGAACGGGCCCGGAGGCCGCGGCGTCTGGTCCGCGCCGGGCGTCGGCTTCAGGGTGAGCCCGAGCAGCCTGTTGGCGACGTACGCGCCCCGGAGGATCGGGCTCGTGGCGCCGAAGGACGAGTAGGAGCTCAGGAACCCAACGCGGGTCAAGAACCCCGGCCGCTCCTTCGGGTCGAGCTCCACCCGCGTCAGCTCCGCGCCATAGTCGGCGGCGTTGAGCCCATAGATCGGAGCGGTGTCCCTGTTCACGTAAGCGACGTTGCTGAGGAAGATGTCCTTGAACGACCCCCCCTCGAACGCCACCTCCTCGAAGAAGGCGTCGATCTCAGCCAGCATCGGAGCGACGATGTCCGGGGAGTAGTCGGGGAACTTGGTCGTGTCGTGCTCGACCTGTCCCCAGTGCGAACCCTCACGAACGTCCGCATAAGCACGATGGAACAGGGCCACGATCGGCGCCGTCTTGGTGCGGTCCTGAACCATCCGCTCCGCCTGCGCGAGGATCTGCTCCCTGGTGGTGAGCTGACCCGCGTCTGCGGCGGTGTTCAAGGCGTCATCCGGAATGGAGCCCCAGAGCAGGAACGCGAGCCTCGTCGCCACCTCGTGGCTGGAGAGCTTGATGGCGCCGTTCTCCGTGTCATCCGTCAGCTCGGGGACCGTGATGAACGAGGGCGAAGCGAGCATGGCGAAGAGGATGGCCTCGGCGACCTCCGCGGGCGTGCCCTTGGGCTCCAGCGCGTTGAACCGCATGTAGCGCTGCACCTCTTCGTCCGTCACCGGGCGGCGGAAGGCCTTGCGGCCGAAATCGCGGATCGTCGACTCGAGGCACCCGGCCGCCGCCGGATCGCAGGCGATGAACTTGGACTTGTTCGCCCCAGCCATCACCTCGGCGGCGATGCTCTCGGCAGCCACGAGGTAGGAGTTCCAGGCGATGTCCGTCATGCTGCCCTCGAAGTCGGACACGAGGAGAGAGGACGGGTTGCCCGTGGGAGCGTTCGGCACGCTCGTCACACCGAGCAGATCCCTCACCACCGCGTCGTACTCCCGGTTCAAGAGCCGCGGGACCTGAGACGTCGCCCAGATGCCGGGAGTGCAGACATCCGGGTCGCCGGGGTCCGGCTCCACCGGCCCGCCCCCCGTACCGGTGCCAGAGGTCTCCCCGCCACCGGAGGAGACCCCTGGTTCACCGGGTGCTATCTCGCCAGTGCAACCAGCGAGAAAAGTTGATGACGTCAAAAATGTTGCCGTACCAATGTACGCTAGTTGCCGCAGCGTTCGCATAATGTGACTATCCCCGACGTGCGTCGAGCTGATCCCCCTGCGCATGATTCCAACGCGGGCCCGACCGACTCGGGGAGCTGGCGCTGGCCAACCCGTCGCCTCGGGCCGCTGGGGTTGCCGAGCTTACTGGCACCTTGAGCCGCGCCGTCGCCCTCGGGGATGAGGTGGCGGCCCGGGTTGTCTGCGAAGCGATCGGTCGGCTGTTCGGGCTGCCTTGATCTCGCTGTTCCCGGTCGTGAGATCGGGCGAGCCGTCCTCGACGTTGACGGCCCAGCCGGTCTTGAAATAGCCGCCGGCGCCGCCAGCCTGGATGATCGGACGCTCGAAGTCGTGCTCGCCAGGTCGACGTTCTCTTGCGTCGCGCCGAGCGCCATGGCGAGGGACGTGTCGCACTGCGAAGAAGCCACCACGCTTCCCGTCGCGTTGAGGAGCTCCTTCCAGGCTGCGAGCTTCTGCTTAATGGATACAAACGCCCGGCCGCCCCTCGGAACGCCCCCCGAATGCCCGCGTCTGCCGCGTCTCCATCACCCTTACAATGCCCGCAGGCCCGCGAACGTATTTGTATTTCGCCCGGCCAGCCGCGTTCGTCGAGCGGCCCTCGCCTCAGGCTCGAGCGCAGAAGCGGCGCCAGATGTCGCGGTAGATCGACTCGAGATTGAGGGCGAAGCGCGGGCCGTCCATGAGCGGCGACTGCTTCATGCGATCGCGCAGCGTTCGGCGAAGCTCGCCCAGGTGCTCGAGGTCCTCGGCGAGCGAGCTGGCGACCCGAACGTAGTCTTCCGGCGTCGACGCGATGAGCTCCGGCAGACCCAGGTTCATCGCCTGGCAGACGCCGGCGCGGCCGACCACGGTTTCACCTGCGAGGGTCACCACCGGGACGCCCATCCACAGCGCGTCGAGGCTCGTGGTGTGGCCGTTGGAAGGGAACGTATCGAGACAGATGTCGATCTCGCGGTACCTTCGCAGATAGTCGAGCCGCCCGCACCGATCGACGAACTCGATCCGATCGAGCTGGACGCCCCCTTCCTCGAAGATCGAGCGCACCCGGTCCCGCGCCCTTCCCTGAGGCGCCATGAGCGTGAGCCGCGACCTGGGCACCGCGGCCAGCACCCTCGTCCAGACATGAAGCACCCCTTCATTCACCTTCCGGAAGTGGTTCAGGCAGCCAAAGTTGACCCTCCCCTCCGCGAGAGCGGGGAGAGCGCTCACGTCGGGCACGTCGGTGAGCGGGTCGTAGCACCAGAAGGAGTCGGGGAGCCGAAGGGTCTCCTCCGTGTAGACGTCCGTGTTTGCGCCGGGGGGATCGAGGAAGGGATCGGACAGACGATAGTCCATCGATTCGAGGCCGGTCGTCCCGGGGTACGCCAGCCAGCACACCTGAAGGGGAGCGGGCCGGCGGGCAAAGACCAGGACGCGGCGGTCAGTCATATGCATGGTGAGATCGACCAGGATATCGATCTGATCCCGTCGAATGACCTCGGACAGGGCAGCGTCGTCCAGCGCCGCGACCTCGCGAAAAACGTCGGCATGACCGCGAATGCGATCCGTCAGGTTATCCGGCTTGTCCGTGCTCGAGTAGCAGAAGATCTCGAACTGCCGGTGGTCATGGTTCTGGAACAGCGGGATCGTGAAGAGAGACTGGACGTGCGTTCGGAAGTCGGGTGACACGTAACCGATGCGGAGCCGCCGGTCGGACGAGCGATCGGTCTTGTGAGGGGGAGCCTGCGCGGTGAGGGGGCGGGCATGCCGGGCATTCCACGCGCGCGCCTCGGCCAGGATGTCGCCCTCGGTGACGTTCGGCCAGAACGGCATGTTGAAGAGAAGAGCGCTGTGCGCAGCGGGGTCGTCGGGACACAGGGCGACCGCTTCGCGGTACATCGCCTGGGACTCGTCGAGGAGCCCCGACTCGCCGAGCGCGGCGGCGAGATAATCCCGAGCGACATGGAAGTTTCGGTCGATCTCGAGCGCTCGACGCAGATCGTCGATCGCTTCGTCGAAACGGCCGGCGTCCGCGTGAATCGCGCCGAGCGCAGTGTACGCGTTGGCCATCCGCGGATTGAGCTTCAGCGCCACGCGGTACCAGGCCGCCGCGTCGTCCGACCGGCCGCCGAGGCGCAATGTCTCGCCGAGGGCCGCCAGGGCATCGGATGCGCTCAAGCTCGACTCGGGGCTGCGCGTCGCCGCCGGACCGACCCCGGCGGCAGCACCCCGTTGGTCCCTCAGGCTCGTGAGGCGCTCGCCAGCCTGCAATAACCCAGGTTCGAGATCGCGAGCGCGCTCGTAGCACGCCGCCGCCGCGTCCAGGTCCCCTTGCTCCTCGAACGTGAGAGCAAGGTTGAACACCGCTTCGGCGAAGTCGGGCTTCCGCGCGACGGCCATGAGCAACACGGCGACCGCCTGGGGTCTCCGGCCGAGACAGCGATACACGTCGCCGAGATGCGACAGGTAGAGGGCGTTGTTCGGGGCGACGCGGACGGCTCGCTCGAGAAGCGCGGCGGCCTCCGCGAGCCGACCGGATTGGACGGTGATCACGCTGAGAAGAAGCAGCGCGTCGCCATGCCCGGGCGATTGCTCGAGCGCGCCGCGATAGAGGAGCTCTGCGCGATCGACTTGCCCGGCCCGATGAAACTGCACTGCCAGTTCGAAGAGCGAAGCGGCGGTCACGGGGAGTTCCTTGTCGAAAGAGTGCGGGATCTCGCTGAGCAGGATGGCTGCGCCCTGGCGCTGAGCGCAAGCCGGTTTTCATGTCGACCGGCCCGTCCAGCATGGCTGTACGATGGGAGGGCCACTTCGAGGAGCTTGACTTTCGGATCGCGCTCGGGGCTCCTCGCCCCTCCCGACGTTGTTCGTGCCGGACCAAGTCAAGCAACCGAGCTCGGGCGGGACGCCTGGCGCGGCGAAGAGCCCTGCTGACATGGTGCGACGAGGAGCAACGACGCGACGCGCCCGCGTCTGCCTGGTGACGGGAGGTCTCGAGAGGCGCTCAGCGCACGTGAGACCGGCTTGAGCGCACAAAGCACGAGTGCCAATCGACCCGTACAGCATGGCTGTACGCCAGGATGGCCTCCACGAACCGCTTGATTTTCGGGTGGCGTTTGCTCATTCTACCCGCACAAGAGGACGTTCCACGTCTCGCGCAGCTCTTGCCTGGGGGCGACGTGGCTCGCGCGTCGCCTCTGCAATCCGAAGCTCGAAGCCTTTTGCTTCGATCCACGGGAACGAGAGCTAAACCTTCTCTCTCACCATCCTCGTCGTGAACCATGAAATTTCGATTCTCAAGCTTCATCGCGGCAGCATTCGTCGCCATCCTGTCACCGCTTCCAGGCTGCTCCGACGACCCTGACGATACCGGCGCTGGAGGCGCCGGCGGCACGGAGGCCGGAAGCACGAGCGCCAGTGTGTCTGCCTCGAGCGCGGTCGGGTCCGGCGGTTCGGGCGGGGCTGGCTCGACCAGCGCGAGCACCGGTGGCGACGGCGGCTCGACCGGCAGCGGCAGCGGGCAAGAACCGACGTTCGAGACGTTGCAGTTCGTTATACAAAACGCGTGCTTCGGGGCGGGTTGCCATAACGACGATATGAACCCCCTGAACTTGATGGTCGACGGCGAGCTCCACATGAGGGTGAGCTCCCACGTAACCAAGAATTGCGGAGATCTCGTCGACACCGAGAATCCGGAAGAGAGCGCGCTCATCAAGATCCTGAAGGGGCCGTGCGGCGGAACTCCGCGAATGCCCCTTGAATGCGTCAACGATGGGGATGCCAAGTGCATACCCCCCGACTACATCGAAGCGCTCACGCAATGGATCGCGGACGGCGCGCAGGAGTAGCCGGGCTTGGCGAGTAGCCGCCGACGGGTTGCGGCGCCCCACGGGCGCATCGTGTCATGGGACAGCCGAGCGACCCGTCGGATGGTCTACTGCTTTGCCATCGCGCCTGCCGGATATGCCGCTTGATCAGCTCCGGGCATGTCCACGGTGTTCGTCTCGAAGGCCCAGCTGCCACCCGGCGGGATCTGGACTGCGCCGGTGGCGATCGCGACGCCGAGCGGGCGCCCGACGCGATTGACTGAGAAGACCGTGACAGAGGGATCGCTCACCGCCACGTCGAGCCCGTTGAAGAGCGTGCCCGTGTACACCGTGCCGGCGCCACCCGTCACGGCCTTCACTTCGCTGGCGGTGAGGCCATCGATGGGAACGACGTCGAGAGCGAAGTAAGGGCACCGGTAGACGACGTATCCCACATCTTCGATCACGATGTCCGAGGGCAGATCCGTCACCGAGGTCATGGTCACGTCACCTGGACCCACGCACGCAGCGATCGCGTCCGAGCCATCCGTGACTCGATAGAAATGCTGAGTCAGCAACCCGTTGATCCCGGATGCCAGGGACTGCTGAGCCTTGTTGTAGAGCTCGACGGAGAGGGCAGCGCTGCAGGCCGGGGTATCCCCGTCGTTCCGCAAGGCGGCGTAGAGCTCGGTGTTGGTCGGTCCTTTGCGGAGAGTTAGCGCGATCACGTTGAGCACGCCGTTCCCGCCGGGGAGCGCCAGGATGGTGAGGTCTTCGGGGACGATGAGCGCCTCGTCACCAGTGTCCCCGCCCACCCCGGCGCCGTCGCTCGCCTCGCTCGAGCAGGCCAGCGGGACGAGCACAGCAGCAGGGATGAGGAAACGCTTCGCCAGCATGAACATGAGAAGAGATGCCCAGCCTATCGCTGCCCGCCATCGTTGGACAGCACGGAGTCGCGCCGTGAGGCGCACCTCGAAGAGCGGCAACTTCGCGATGCCCGCGGTCGCCGACCGTGCACAAGCGCAAAGACCCCTTCGGTAAGAAGGGGTCTTTGGACCCGAGCTCGTCGGGGTGTTCAGGACCTGGCGCCGAGAGTGCTCAGGCCTTGAGCTCCGTGAACCCGCCCGGATTCTTGATCGAGGCGCCGGCGACTGCGCCCTTCCCACCGATGAACTCTTCCGTCTTGTCGGAATAGCCGAACTTGGTCACCTCCGCGGAGCCACCCTTCGCGGGGAAGCCGTCCGCGCCCGCCTTCACGCCCATGGCGTTCATGATGTTGCAGAAGTACTTGTTGATCGGCGCGTTGCCGACCTTCGAATCGGTCCCGGTGCCTTGGTTGATACCGTTGACCTGGCCGCTGCCGTTGGCGCACTGCGACTCGCTGTTGCCGTTCGTCGGTGTCGACGCGGGGTCAACGTTGATGATCTGACCGGTCTTGAAGTAACCGCCGCCGCTACCGGCCTGGATGATCGGCGCGTTGTTGAGGTTGTGCGCGTTGCCGTCCGACATCTCGTTGAACCAGATAGCGACGCTGGTGTCGAGGACCGTCTGCCCATTGCCCTGGGGGATGCTGTCGAGCATTCCGACGAGCTTCGCGAACTTCTGCGCGTAATAGGTGTCCACCTTGACGAGCCACTCGAGCGCGTTGGGCAGGCAGCTGCCGGTCATGCCGGCGTTGTCGAGGCGGTGCGAGAGGGAGTGCGACTCCATCGTGATGCCGAGCCCCTTGAAGTTGTAATTTCCCGGGTACTTCAGGAAAATGACGGGGTTGGCGTTGCAGGCGGCCGCGAGCGCCGCGATGGCCGAGCTGATGTCCGCTCCATCCAGATCGCCGGAGACCTTGGTCGTGAGGACGTCGACGCCCAGGCCGCCCGACGACGCCTTGGAGGCGTTCGCGGACGTCGCGCCGAGCATCGCGCCGAGCTCCTCGCTGCACTGCGCGGAAGCCACCACGGTCCCCGTCTGGTTGAGGAGCTCCTTCCAGGCCGCGAGCTTGCGCTTGTCGGCCTGGCTCATGTCGAACCGCTCGAGCGTCTGCAGATCATCCTTCACGAGGTCGAGGATGCTCTTGCCGCGGAGCGCCGCGTAGGTGTCCGGATTCATCGGCTGCCCCGTCTGGAAGAGGCCCGTGAGGCTGCTGAAGGCCTGCGACGCGTTGAGGCCCCTGAAGATGGTCTCGGCGGCGGAGTAGGAGATCGCCGACTGAGAGTTGTCATTCTGGCCAGCCGTGGCGATGAGCAACGGCGTGCCCTGCGGGCTGAGCTGCTGGGCCATGACGTGATCCAGCGAAGGACCGACAGGCTTCGCGTTGAACTTCGTCGCCTGGTTGAAGCTGAACGGGTCGTTGCTGTTCGGAGTGACCGGCTGGCAGGTGAAGAACGACCCCACGATCTGCGTGTGGGAGTCGTTCCCCTGTCCGCGCTTCATGTTGGAGGTCCACTCGTTCATCGAGCGGATGCCGCGCGGCATGAGGAGCTTCTTCGCGTAGGGAGCGAGGGCCGCGAGGCTCGTCGACTGGAGGTCAGCAGCCGTGAGCTCACCCTGGGTCTTCGTGGGGAACCACTTGTTCGTGACGCACCCGTAGTGGGTGAACATCACGATGAACGCTTTCCCACCCGAAGCGGTCTGGGCCTTTGCGTCGCGCTCCCACACGGAGCTGAGGAACGGCGCGGCCAGGGCGGCTCCGCCCAGGCCACGAAGGAAGATTCTGCGGTTCAGTTGCTTGCTCATGGTCAAGTTTCCTCAGCTTTCACGGCGTTTCGCGGACGCGCACGCGGAAGGAATCCGCTTGAGTGAGATCGGCCAGCAGGTTGAGGATGCTGTAGCCCCCCTCAGACAGATTCATGTCGATCTGATCGACGACGCACTTATCTTTCCCGTTCGGATCCCGCCCGAAGGCATAGGAGACCCACGACTCAGCGTAAAGCTGCTTGGCCTTCTGAAGCTGAGCGATTTCCTGCATGAGCGCCAGCGGAGAGGAGATCTCCTTCACGTTACCGTCGCCGAAGTCGATGGTGTTCGTCGTGACGCTTGCGTCGATCGCACCACCAAGAGGATCGGTCGTCTGCCACTTTCCGATGCCGTCGAAGTTCTCCATCACGAATCCCGGAGGATTGATGACCGAGTGGCAGCCTTTGCAGGATGCCGGCTCCGTCAGCTTTTCGATCCTCGCGCGTTGCGTTGCGAAGTCGCCCTGAACGGTCTGCATGGTGGCGCCGGGGATGGGCGGCCCCGGATTGACGCCGAGCAGGTACACCGAGATGAACGCGCCTCGCAGGATCGGGCTCGTGGCGTCGTAGCCCGCGTAGGAGCTCAAGAACCCGACGCGCGTCAGGAAGCCCGGCCGCTGGTTGGCGTCCAGCTCCACCTTGGTCAGCTCGGTGCCGTAGCTCGCAGGATCGAGCCCATAGATCGCCGCGTTGTCCTTGTTGACGAAGGCGACATTGCTGAGGAGGAGGTCGTCGAACGAACCGTTCTCGAACGCGATGTCTTCGAAGAAGGCGTCGAGCTCTGCCTGCCAGCTGGGCTTGGCGGCGTCGGAGTACAACGGATACGTCTCGGTGTCGTGATCCATCTTCCACCAGTGGGCGTTTCCATTGTTCATCTGCGCCCAGTTGCGATGGAATGCCGTCACGAGCGGCCCGGTCTTCTCGCGCACAGCGATCATGCGCTGCGCCTGGGCCAGAATCTGCTCCTTGGTCTGGAGCTCGTTGCTGTCGGCCGCCGCGCTCAGCACCTCGTCCGGAGCGGAGCCCCAGAGCAAGTACGAAAGCTTCGTCGCCACCTCGTAGCTGGACAGCTTGATGCCCTGACCCGACGCATCCGCGTCGGTCGCCAGCTCGGGGAGCATGAGGAACGACGGCGACACGAGGAAGCCGACCAGCGTTGCCTCGGCGACCTCGGCGGGCGTCCCTGCCGGCGTAATCTGGCCCAGCTTCTGGAACCGCGCCACCTCCAGATCGGTCAGCGGGCGACGGAACGCCTTGCGGCCGAAGGTCTTGATGGTCTGCTCCAAGCAGCCGGCCGCCGCAGGATCGCAGCTGATGAACTTGGACTTGTTCGACCCAGCCATCACCGCCTTGGCGATCTTCTCGGCAACCTCTTGATAGAGACGCCACGCGTCAGGGGTCATCGGGCCGTCGAAGTCGTCGACGAGCTGCTCGGACGGCAGCTTGCTGTCGACGCTGGTGACGCCAAGGAGATCCCGCACCGTATTGTCGTACTGCCGGTTCAGCAGCCGAGGGATCTGGCTCGTGATCGGGATGCCGGGGATGCACTTCTCGGGGGGACCGTTGTCGGGCTCGTCCGTGCCCCCCGAACCGGTGCTGCCGCTGCCGCTGCCGCTGCCGCTGCCGGAGGTCTCCCCGCCGCCGGTGATCTCACCATCGCCGGGCGCTATCTCGCCGGTGCACCCAGCGAGGAAGGTCAATGAGGTGAAAAATGTTGTCGTACCAATGTACGATAGTTGCCGTAACGTTCGCATGACCTCACTATTCCCGGTCCGCACCGAAGTGATCATGGGAGCGGATCAAAAGTTATGAATCAGTCCGAGGGTCGCCATCCGGGAGATCACGCGCGTCTGGCCGACCGCTTCCTCTGGAGACGTGATAGTGAAACACCGGCGTACGAGCGGCGCCCTGATGCCCTCTTCGACCTCGAGAAACTGCCCGATTGGCGCGCGGACGCCGAGTTCGCTGCGGAACAGCGACGCGCGCGGGCCGCTGCAGGGGCCGCCAAGCGCGTCATTGCGACGCGGCGCGGCGGCGCGATCGGAGCCATAAAAACGCTCTCCTCGGCCGCCCCGTCGAGCTCGAGCGCCGCGGAATGGAGAGTACGCGTGGACCACGACACCGCACGAGGCGCCGTCGACGTTCGGGGGATGTCCCTCGCTGTGCCCGTCGATCACGCCGCAACGCGGCGTTGACGTCGAGCCCTGCGCGCGCCAGCGGCGCGCGGGCGATTCAACCTTCCTCTAGATAGAGCTCCATCCGCGCGAGTTCTCAAACTAAAAAGTGCGCCCGCGAGATACAACCATGCTGGATAGCGCCAATGGGAACGGAGCATCTGTCGCCGGGCTCGAGCGGCCGATCGACAGCAGCTAAGGAGCGCTCGACGAGAGCTCGCTCGGCCGCGAGAGGCCGGCGCTTCTTGCGCGGGCGCACGGGTCTCACGAATCCAGTAGGTCCCCAAATGTGCAACCATGGCATTCCAAACCTCGTGTCATTCGTGGGCAACGCGCCGCATCACCCAACGTGAGGACCATCACGCCAATCGGGTCATCTGCGGTCGGGGCGGTCACTTCTGGCTCGGAAAGCCGGGTTTGCTCGCGACGTCGTCGACGCGGTTCATGGGAGGGCGCGGCCTCCCCTTCCTCCGCGGCCTTCGCGAGAGCGGGCGCGCGGCCCCGCTCGACCAGGCGTTGGGTCGATGATGTGCGGGTGTCGACCGGGCGCGTCGAGGCGCTCGTCGAGGAGATTCGCCCGGCGGCCGCTGAGAACGCGGGGGCTACCGCGGATGAAGACTCGGTGTCGTCGTCGTGGAGTCGTGGGCTTTTGGACTTGAACACTCGCTCTCCAGGCTTCAGCAGGTTGGCGCTTGCCCGTGAGGCGGTGTGACGCTAGCGTGAGCCCTCGGAAGCCAGCTTCCCTGCCCCGCGCCCTCTGCACAACGATGCAATCGAAGTCCTTGGTCGTCATCGGGGCTGTCGCTCTTGCCCTCCCTCTCGCATGCTCGGCGAGCCCCCCCGATGATGGGGCGGGCAACGGCGGGAGCGGACCCGGCAGCGGCGGGGATACTGCCAGCGGCGGCTCGTCGGGGAGCGGTGGAGTCCTCCTGCCAGTGGGCGGAACCGCGAGCAGCGGAGGCGGGGGCGGCGGCGAGGCGGGAGCTGGCTCGAGCGGCTCGGAGGCGGGCGGGGGCGGCATGGGCGGGGACCCTGGCGAGGGCCTTCATTTCGTGCCGGAAGGCTTGTCCAGCACCGACATGGACGAGGAAGGGGCTGGGCTCAAGCTGGTCGCCTTCACCCTGGTGCAGGGGGCGACGGGCCCGGAGCTCTACGCCGCGGTCAGAAATGACGGGGAGACCCCGTCCTGCGACGCCGGCCTGATGTTTTACTTCATCGACAAGGCCGAACAGCTCGTGACAACCTGGGGCGGCAGCTTGCTCAGCGGTCGGCTCTATCGGCTGGACGACGGCTCTGGCGTGATGATCCCCTGCATCGGCCCGGGCGAGATCGCGATGACGGGCTCAGCGGATCTCCCAGGTGACCTCGTGATCGAGGAGCTCGGGTATCTGAAACACAGGTTTCCGGCCTTCACCGTGGACGTGGTCCCCGTCGATGCCGTCAACGTCAGCGAGGTGAAGACCGTCGGCAGAGGCGCCGGGAACGCCTACATGGGCACGCTCGAGAACCGACTCGATGTGGCAGTGAGCGATCCCAAGATAACGGTCTTCCCGGTGAATCGAGTCGGACGACCGCTCGGCATGGCGACGAGCAGCGCGGCCGCCGACATTCCGCCCGGCGGGATCTGGACCTTCGAGACGACTACCGTGGACGATGTCGGCGTTGGTCACGTCGCCTATCCGACGGTTTCGGTTCCTCCGTGAAGCGGGGTGCAGGTTCGTGTGGTACGGATTCGGCCAGGGGCAGGCGAATGAGGCGCAGGAAGGTACGCCGCAGCGAGCCGAACGGCGCGGATGAGCCCGTAGCGCGGGCCGCGCCCGATCGCAGAGAGGCGCGACATGCCCTGTGGCCTTTGACTCCGCCGCGATGCTGCCCCCGCCTCCCGCGCGTCCGCGCGCTCGCCTACAGTTCACCACGAGCGCGCCGATCCTACCCCCGGCCCGAAGCGACCCAGTGAGCCCCATCCTCTCCCTCTGCGACGGCTACCAGCTCGACCTCTCCGACTACGCGCGCACCGGGCTGCGGGTCGGCATCTGGGCCTCCTCCGGCCGGGGCAAGAGCTTCGGCGTCGGGGTCCTCTGCGAGGAGCTGCTCGCCGCCGGCATCCCTGTCGTCGCGATCGATCCCGAGGGGGAGCTCTACACGCTGCGCGAGCGGTTCCGCGTCCTCGTCCTCGGGGGCGCCCACGCGGACCTGCCGCTGCCCTCCGGCGAGCGCGCGGCGGAGATCGCGCTCGCGAGGGTGCTCGACGAAGGGCTCGGCCTCATCGTCGATCTGTCGGATCAGCCGACGAGCCGCTCCCAGCAAGAGGCCGCGCTCCCGTTCCTCGAGCGGCTCTGGGTCCTCCTCTCGGAGCGCCGCGCCCCGGCGGCCGTCGTGATCGAGGAGGTGCACATCTTCGCGCCTCAATCGGGCGCGTCGCTCACCTCGGACATCTTGCACCGGTTCGCGAAGCAGGGCCGCAAGCGCGGCGTCCTCCTCGTCGTCGCCAGCCAGCGCACGCAGGCGGTCTCGAAGGAGCTCATGAGCCAGCTCAACTTCCCCGCCATCGGCGGCTTCGAGATCGAGCGCGACTACGACGCGGTGAGGGCGCTCGTCGACGGGCACACGTTCGAGGAGTTCCGCGCGCTCCCGGCCGGCGAGTTCTTCCTGCCCGCCGCCGGGGGATTCGAGCGCTGGCGCGCCCGCCACACCGCCCACGGCGGCGAGGCGCCGAGCTGGACCGGTGAGCCCGGCGGCGTGCCGCGCGTCGCGGACGCCACGCTGAGCACGCTCCTCGACGAGCTGCGCGAGGCGCTCGCGGCCGAGAGCGCGAGCCAGCAAGGCCCGGATCCGAGCGCCGCGCTGCGGGCCGAGATCCGCCGGCTCCAGCAGCAGCTCGCCCGGGCCGACGAGGCGCGCAGAGCCGCCGAGGCCGAGGCCGGGCAGCTGCGCACCGCGCTTCAGGTGGCCGGCGTCGTCAAGGTGGTTATCCAGAGCGAGATCGTGGCGCGCGTTGGCCATGGCGAGGTCGCGCAGGCGCCGGCGGCTGCCGCTCCGCGCGCCCCCGCGGCTCCCGCGCTCGGCGCGCCCATGGACCGCGTCGCTGGGGCGCCCGCGCTCGCGCCCGCCGCGGCATCGGGCGGCGCGGCCGTGAAGATCATCGCGAAACCGGCCTCTCCGTCGCTCCGGGATCTCGCGATGCCGGCCACCACGATGCTCGAGGTGCGCGGCGTCAAGCAGATGGTGAGCGCCGCGAGGAGCCACGCGCGGCGCCGATCCCCCCGGTCCGTGGCGCACGTCGCGCTGGCCGCGAAGCTGCTCGCCCGCGGCGCGGCGCTGACCGCGGAGGAGCTCGCCGCCCGCGGCGGCTCACGCAGCCAGGTCGAGATCCGGCGCGCCGCGCACGCGCTCACCGCGCTCGCCCGCGCGGGCTTCGCCTCGCTCCAGGGCGGCCGTCACGCGCTCAACGAGGCGGCCGTGCTCCGCGCGATCCAGAGCGGCTGACGAGAGGCGGCTCCGAGCCGAGCCCTGGCGGGGCGCCCAGACGCTCGCGGCGCGCAGGCGCCGCCCGAGCTGCGCTAGCAGTAGGAAACGAAGATCAGGCGGATCGTCGCCAGCGTCCCGAGCACGAACAGCCCTGCATAGAAGATCGTCCGTTTGCGCCGCAGCTGCTCGGCGCTGAGCCCGGTAGACGCGGGCTCCTCACCAGGCGCCGCCTCCCCGCCGGCGTGCACCGCCGGCACCGCGATCGGCTCGCTAACTGCCGGCGGCCTGCTCTCTCCAGGCGGCCTGCCCGCGACGGGCGGCGTGCTCGCTCCGGATGGCCTGCCCGCGACGGGCGGCGTGCTCGCTCCGGATGGCCTGCCCGCGACGGGCGGCCTGCTCGCCCCGGATGGCCTGCCCGCGACGGGCGGCGTGCTCGCCGTGGAAGCGACGCCGTTCGCAGCCTGGACCGCGGCCAGCCCTCGCTGGAGCTCCCCCTCCGGCGTGGTCGACATCGCGTGCAGGCGCGGGCGCTGCGGAACATCGTCCGGGCCGTCGAAATCGAGGTACTGCACCGAGAGCGAGCCCGTCGCGGCGCCGAGAGGGAGCGGGGCGTCGCTGCGGCCCGCCGCAGGAACGCCGTGCCGTCCATCGGGCGACGACGGGCGGACCGACCTACGGTCAGCGGACGTGGTCGCGACCGCCGGCGCCTTTCGCCCGAGGCCCGGCGAGCTCTGTCTCGGCGCGCTCTCCGGAGGGAGCGACGGTGAGGCGCGGTGACCGGCGCCGCTCAGCGAGCCCGTCCTCGCGATGCAGGCCTCGACGTGCTCCTTCAGCTCGCTCCGGGCCTCTTCCTCGGCGCCGTGGCCCATGTCGCGGAGCACTTGCTCCAGATCGCCGGCCAGCCTGCCCGCGCTGGCGGTCCGCTTCTCGATGGAGAACTCGGTCGCCGCGTCGAGCGCAGCCGAGAGCCGCGCGCTCAGGTCGGGCAGGAGCTCGCGCGTGCGAGGGATCGGCAGCGACGCGACGCCCATGATCAGCTGTCTCTGCGTCTCGGCCTTGCGCACGCGGCTGCCGAGCAGCGCCTCCAGGAGCGTGATCCCCAGGGAGAACACGTCCGCGCGCCCGTCGAACGGCTCCCCGCGCGCCTGCTCCGGAGGCATGTACGGGAGCTTCCCCTTGAACACGCTGCTCTCGGACTGCTCGTCCGCGAGGCCCGGTATCCGCGCGACGCCGAAGTCGGTCAGGCAGACGCGGCCGTCCCGCCCGATCAGGATGTTGGACGGCGAGACGTCGCGGTGGACGACCGCGTAGCTCTGCCCTTCGTCCTCGCACAGGCTGTGCACCGCCTCGAGCGCCCTCGCCATCTCCCGGCCGATGTAGGCCACGGCGCGCGGCGAGAACGCGCCCACCTTCCTGAGCACGCGATCGAGGGCAGGGCCGTCGATGTAGTCGAGCGCGAGGTACACGGAGCCCTCGAATTCCCCGAACTCGACCAGCCGGACGACGTTCGGGTGATCGAGCCGCGCGATCACCAGGGCCTCGGCGAAGAACGACTCCCTCGCGCTCTCGCCGAGCCCTGGCCTCGGGACCAGCCGCTTCAGCGCGACGTGGCGCCGGAGGTCGGGAGGCCCCTCCTCGGCGAGCCACACCTCCCCCATCCCGCCCTTGCCCAGCATCCGGATGAGCCGGTACTTGCCGGCGAACAGCTCCGGCGGCGGATCGGACTCGGCGTTCTTGCGACGCGGGCGGGAGGCGGGCATCTCGTGGTGTGCAGCGCTCGATCTCGACTCCGTCGAGGCTAGCCCTCCTGCTCGGGGTGGAGAGGGTGCAAGCAAGGCATGCCCGATCCTACCGCTGCCCGCGCGCCGCAGGAATCACCGCGTCGATGCCCGGCGCAGATCCAGCCTGCATGGACTGGGGCCCGCCTCACCGAGAGGGCGCCGCTCACGCCTCGCTCACTCCTGCGTGTGCTCCTCGCGGATCGGCTCCCGCATGGTCGTCGCCGGGAACCACTCGAAGAAGCGGTGGATGAGCTGGCGCCGCTCGGGCTCGATGTACTCGAACACGGCGCCCCGGTCGTTGATCTCCCAGAACTCGTTGCTCGTCACGGCCAGGAGCTCCGCGCGGATGGAGCGCAGCCTGTCGGGCCGCTCGTCGCGCATGTCGCGGTAGATCTTCCGCGCGAGCGCCTCCTCACCCTTCTGCAGGTAGTACGTGGCGAGCTTGACCTGCGCCTTGCGGACGCCGCGGAGCGACGGCTCCTGCTGATCGAGCTCCGCTTCCTTGTCCACCTCGAGGAAGAGCTGGAGCAGCTCGTCCCGGGCAGGTGCGTGCAGGTCGTACGCGCGCTCGTTGACCACGCAGAGATCGAACGCGACGGTCTCGGTGAGGAACGCGAGCCCCATCGCGTGCGCCGTCTGCGCGTAGTACTTGAAATGACGCGCGATCTCGAGGACCTGATCCCCCCACCCCGCCTTGAGCAGCTCCTCCGCGAGGTAGCGGTACTGGTTCAGGTTGTTGTAAGCCGCGGCGATGTCCTTCGCGTTGAGCGACCTGCGCATGTAGGTGTTGAAGAACTTCACGACGACCGCGACGGCCGCCCGGTCTCCAGCGGCGATGGCGGTCTGCCCGATGTAGCGCGTGTCGATGGCGATGCGCGTGATGAGGTCGGGCATCGCCGTGAGCGCCTCGCGATAGACCATCAAGAACTGGCGGAGCGCCTTGTACTCGAGCCAGGTCCGCGCGGTCGACAGCTTGCCGAGCGCCTCGGCGTTCATGCTCACGAAGTCGGTGTCCTTCGCGAGGCGATCGCGGATCTGGAACCAGCGCGGATCGAGCGTCGCCTTGTGGGGCAGGTACGCGACGACGAGCTCCGACAGCGAGTCGATCGTCTTCGACGCGATCCCCTTGTCCTTCTGGTCGATCGCGTTGAGCGCCACGTCGGCGAGCTGCTCCAGCGACGAGAGCGCCGTCACCCGCCGCTCGTCGACCTCGGCCTCACCCTCTCCGCCCGCGGGGCGCAGCGCCTGCTCGACGCCGCTCGTCTTGATCCGCCGGACCACGTTGTCGGGCTCGACGAAGTCGAACACGTACCCGAAGTAGGGCGCCATCATGAGCAGGCTCGCGGTGAGCAGCCCCATCGTGACGAGGACGCCGTAGACGGGGACGAAGACGTCCTCGGTCGGGGCGCCCCCGCCGACGCGGATCGAGAAGTTGACCCACAGCGAGAACACCGCGCTGACGACGAAGAAGCCCATCACGAGCATGTTCGTCCGGTCGCGGAAGAACATCTCGGTGATCCGCGGCGTGTAACGGTTCGCGGCGAGCTGCACGATGATGGACGCGACCGTGATGACGATGCCGAGGATGGCGGCGATGACCTCGCCGATGCCGCCCATGATGTGCTCGGCGTCGCTCGGCGACATGCGCGCGAACACCTCCCAGAGCGAGAGGTGCGCGTTCTCGTGTCGCGCGACGTCGAGCAGGTGGACGACGGCGAGGGTCGCGACGCTGACGCCCAGGAGATACGACATCGGCCGCAGCCAGATGCGGGCCATGGTCGCGCCCCTGCGACGCTGCCGTTCGGCGTCGTCTGCGGTCCGATCGGGTCTCATCAGGTGACCGCCGCTCGGTCGACCTGCATGCCGACCCGCCTGCCCTCCCGCTCCACGCTGCCCCCCACGCACCTGCTCCACGCGTCCGCCACGCCAGGCGGCAGCCCGGCTATTTCTTCTCCGGGGGGCTGTCGAGATCTTCCGCGAGGTAGCTGAGGATCACCTCGTCGAGCGATTTCTCGCTGATCAGGTCCTCACCGAAGATCGAGGCGCCCTCCGCCGGCCGGTTCGTCGCGAAGATGCTGGCCGGGCGCGAGGCCGCGTAGCGGCCGGAGCCAGGGCCGCCCGAGAAATGCTCGACCGCGACCTGGGGCGCGGGCGGCGCGACGGGCTGCTCGGGGTGGACATTGCTGTAGACCCCGGCGCCGGAGGCCGCGGACTCCGCCCGCCGCCCGATCACCGACGCAGGCGGCGGCGGGAGGTCCTGGATCTGCTGAAAGAACGGCGTCTGTGCCTCGGCTGCGGCGCGCTCCAGCGCGTCGAGATCGAGATCGATGGACGGTTGTTCGGGCTTGATCTCGGCGGGCGACGCCGGGCGTACGGCCCTGCCGGCGAGCGGGCTGGCCGCGCGCCCGCCGCCGAGCGCCTGGAGCGCGACGGGATCGAGCTCGAGCCGGGGGCGCCCGCCGGCCGAAGCGGGCGCCGGCTCGGCCGCCGGGGCGCGCGGCGCCGTGGCGAGGGGCGCGGCCGCTGGCCTTGCGGGCGGCGCGGCGGGCCTGGGCGCCGGCGTCGGCGCGGCTGCCGGCTTCGGGCGCGGCGACGCATCGGGCACGACGGGCGGCATGACAGGCGGCGTGAGGGGCCGGGACGGCGGGGGCGGCTTCGGCGCGCCCGTCACCTCGGGCGACGACGCCCGCGCGGGCTTGCTCGCCTCCGGATGCGACGGGGCGGGGGCGGCGCCTGCGGACACGGCGCCTGCGGACACGGGCAGGGCGGCGGTGTCGTCGAAGAGGTAGTCGAAATGACCGTCGCGCAGGGCGATGAACATCGCCTTGTGCTGCTCCTTCATGAGGCCGCGGACCGTCTCCGCGAGCGAGGCCTGACCGACGTGCTCCGCGTACGAGGTCTTCGTGGTCTTGAGGATGCGCCCGCCGTCGGCGAAGAGGTGCGTGATGATGTGAGGATGGCGAATGCCCGAGTCCTCGGTCTGTATGTGGAACAACCGCCCCTTGTGCCGGACGTTGTTGTTGAAGCCGAGCAAGGGCGACGGGGCTTTCACGACAGGCAATCCGAGGGTGGGGAGGTGAGGAGATCGCGCCAGCGGGGAGCGCTCGCCACGGCCGAGACTATCACAGCGCGGCGCGCCCGGAACGATTCGCAGCGCGCCGGCGTCCCTTCACGTTCCTCCGCCGCTCTTCTGCCGTCCTCCGCCCGTCCTCCGCCCGTCCTCCGCCCGTCCTCCGCCGCTCCTTCACCGTCTCCTCGGTAGGGAAGCATGTCGGGGCTGGTCCTCCGCGAACCGCGCGCTGGTCGCGTCAGGGCAGACAGCGCTCCAGGTCGTCCGCAGTTCCCGCCTGGAGGGCGCACGCCACCTCCGCCTGCGTGAGGTCGGCCTCGCAGCGGACGAAGCCGCGCTCCCCGGCGGTCGCGCGCGCCATCGCGGTCCTCTCGGCCACCTGGGAGGCAGCGGGCTCGGGGTTGGCCGCGCGCAGGACGAGCTCGACGTACCGATCGAGGAGCGCGGCGCACGCCTCGGCGGACGGGCGTGGAGCGGCGCGGCGGAGCGCGGCGCGCCCCACAAGGATACCGAGCACCAGCAGGACGATCGCCAGGGTTGCCAGGACGTCGGCGCGGGTCGCGGGGCGCGTCACTCCAGACACTTATCGACCTGCTCCGGGGTCGTTGCCTGCCGGACGCACACCATCGCAGCATCGGTGATGCGGCGCCCGACGCACCTGTCGATGAGCTCCTTGCCGCGGGCGTCCCGCACCGCCGCCGTGCGCTCCTCGACGATCTTCGGGTCGACGACGTTCTGCGCCCGGAGCTCGATCTCGGCGCTCCTCCGGAAGATGGCCTCGCACTCGTCGCGGCTGGCCGGGTGCCCGCACCCGGCCAGGAGCGGCAGGCCGGCGAGCAAGGCCAAGCATGGCGCGAGCCTGAGGACCCGACCCAGGTTGAGGACCCGACCCAGGTTGAGGACCCGACCCAGGTTGAGGACCCGACCCAGGTTGAGGACCCGACCCAGGTTGAGGACCCGACCCAGGTTGAGGACCCGACCCAGGTTGAGGACCCGACCCAGGTTGAGGACCCGACCCAGGTTGCCGGAGACCGTGGAGACGGAATACCGCCTCCTTTGAAGGGAAGTTGAGCCAGGACGGCGTCGCATGGCCGCGACGATGGCGCCACGCTCGGTGGGGCGCAACAAGGTCCAGCCGAAGCCGACAGCCCGTACTGGCGAACGGCCAACCCCAGCCGGCACACCGCCGTCGTCCACGACCGGCCACCTGCCAGCCATGTGCCCCGAGTCAAGATGGAAACGTCGCGTATTGCTGGAACGCGTGTGCAGGTCTGTTAGAATTGCTTTCTGTGCGCAAGGCGAGCGAGCACGGTGACAGCGTGGGCGGCGCTCGATCCGTCCGTACGGGCCCCGGGGGTACGCGGCGACGCACGAAAGCGACGGCGCAGTCCGTTGCGGGCAGCGGGAATGACGCTGGCCCCAATGCTCCACGAGAGAAACGGCCGAGCAAGGCGCCGCGACGGCGCGCGCCCGCGGCGGCGCTGACAGCGGAGGAGATGTTACGGCGCGCGCTGGGCGCGGCGACCCCGCGATCGCGCGCGATCTGGGCGCGGCGGGGCCTGTCGCTCCGGGGGCCGCTCGACAGGACGACGCAGGCCATGCTGCTGCGGCAGCTCTACCTCGCGTATTTCGAGACACGCCGCTTCGAGCGGGCAGCCGAGGTGGCGGAGCAGATCCTGGCGCTCGGCGTGCTGAGCGACGTCGCCCACCAGGACGCGGCGCGCGCGAAGCAGGCCCTCGGGGACATCGATGGGGCCGTCGGGCACCTCCGGCTGGCGGCGCGCACGGGGCCGGCGAGCCGGAGGGCGTTCCACTGGTGGACGCTGGGCAGCGTGTATCACCTGGCGCGCCGGTACGACGAGGCGATCGGCGCGCTCACGCGCGCGGCGCGCTGGGGCACGCGGGACAAGCCGCTCTACCAGGGACACCTCGCCGTCGTGCAGTGCGAGAGCGGCAAGGCGGTGGAGGGGCTCGGCGCGCTGATCGATCGGCTCTCGGAGGTGCCGGCAGGCCAGGGTTACGGCCGGTTCGTGCTCGGGCAGATGGCCTACTTCGACCATCGCTGGGACGAGGCCAAGAAATACCTGGAAGCCTTCGTCCAGCGGAGCACCTCGGGGAGGGCCGCGGTCGCGATCGCGCTCGGCGCGGAGATCGAGGCGGCGCGCCGGACGCTCGCGTCCCTCGTGGAACGCTGATGCCGGCCTGAACGGACGGCGGCCCGCCGCACGACCCCGATCGCTTTGCTATAGAACCTTGGTGATGACCGCTTCGACTCGTTTCAAGGCAAGCGCCGGCGCCGCGCCGGCGGGTGTCCGACGCGGCGCGCGCGGCGCGCTCGGACGCGCGCTCCCGGCGCTGGCCGCGCTCGCCACGCTCGCGTCCCCGGCGCTCGCGCTGGCCGATGATCCGCGCGATCTCTTCACCCGCGGTCTGGAGGCTGGCCCGCTCTTCGCCGCGCTCGCCGCGCTCGGGGGCGGGCTGCTCACGTGCCTCACCCCCTGCGTGTACCCGATGATCGCCATCACGGTGAGCATCTTCGGGGCGCGGGAGGCGAAGTCCCGGCGCGAGGCGATGCTGCTCTCGACGAGCTTCGTGCTCGGGATCGTCGTGCTCTTCACGACGATGCTCGTGGCCGCGGCGCTCACGGGCAGCCTGTTCGGCGGCGTGCTCTCGAACAGGTGGGTCATCGTCGGCATCGCGGCGGTGTTCATCGCGCTCTCGCTGTCCATGTTCGGCGCGTTCGAGATGACGCTGCCGGACACCCTGATGCAGCGGCTCTCGCAGGTCGGGGGCATCGGCTACGGCGGCGCCTTCCTGCTCGGTCTGGTGAGCGGCCTCGTCGCTGCGCCGTGCACCGGGCCCGTCCTCACGGGCATCATTCTCTGGATCGGGAAGACCCAGAATGTCGGCCTCGGCGCGCTGGTCGGCGCCACCTTCTCCCTCGGGCTCGGCCTGCCGTTCTGGCTCGTCGGCGCCTTCGCGTTCGCGCTGCCGAAGGGCGGCAAGTGGATGCTGGGGGTGAAGTCGTTCTTCGGGATCGTGATGATGGTCGTCGCGCTCTATTTCCTGAAGACGACCTTCCCGGCGCTGTCGTCGCTCGCGCAGCCCACGCCGCAGTTCATGGCCGTCATGGCGGGCCTCGTCGCGGTCGGCCTCGCGCTCGGCGCGGTGCACCTCTCCTGGGACGACGGAGGCGCCGGCGTGAAGGCCCGCAAGGGGGCAGGGATCGCGCTCACGGTGGCCAGCAGCTTCCTGCTCGTCGCGAGCCTGGATCTGCCAAAGCTCGCCTCGCCCGTCCCGTCCGCGGTGGCCGGCGAGGCCGTGTCGCCGCAGCTCACGTGGCTGCACGAGGAGCCGGTGGCCGTCTCCAAGGCGAAGGCGGAAGGGCGCCCGCTGCTCGTGGACTTCACCGCGGAGTGGTGCGGCGCCTGCAAGCAGCTCGCGAAGGAGACCTTCTCGGATCCCCGTGTCATGGCCAAGGCGGCGCACTTCGTCGCGGTGAAGGTCGACGCCACGGACGACGAGGATCCGCAGATCGACGCGGTAAAGGGCAAGTACAAGGTCGTCGGCCTGCCCACGGTGGTGCTGTACGACTCCACCGGCGCCGAGCGGAAGCGCTTCAACGACTTCGTCGGCCCGGACGTGTTCCTGGCCGCGCTCGAAGGCATCCAGTAGCGCGCTGCGCCTGGCAGCAGCGCGCCGCACACGCCGTCGGCATGGCTCAGGAGGACCGAACGCCGCGAGGAGGGAGCGATGGGCGCCGCGCCCATCGCTGCCAGGCCGCCACGAACATCCGCACCTTCCTGCTCGCCGCCCTCGCGCTCTGCGCCCTGCTCGTCGCAGGCTGCGGCGCTGCGGGGCCCACCACCGGGACCGTGGTGATCGGGGTGACGAGCGAGCTCCGCGCGGGCGCCGACATCGACCTGCTGCGCGTCGTCCTGCGGGCCGGCGGAGACGTGGTCCACGAGGACGCGCTGACGCAGAAGAACGGGCAGCTGTTCTTCCCGCGGGAGTTCTTCTTCAGCGATCTCGAGGATGGCACGGCCGTGGAGATCTCCCTGGAGGCGTTCGGAGCGGAGGACGCCGAGGGTCCGCTGCTCACCCGCACCGCGTCGACCCGGGTGATCGGCGGCCGCACGCTGCTGCTGCGGGTGCGCCTCGAGCGGGAGTGCGTCGTCGCGCCCGGGGCGGCCACTTGCCCGGCGCCGCAGACCTGCGTGGCCGGCGGCTGCAGCGCCCCCGACGTGGATCCCCGGCAGATCGAGCCCTACAGCACCTCGTGGAACGCGGGCGCGGAGCCGGACGTCTGCAAGCCGGCCGCCGGGGGCGAGCCGGTCGTCATCGTCGGGGAGGGGCAGGCCGACTACTTCCCGCTCGATGACCTCGACGAGGTCCAGGTGGAGGCTGGACCTCAAGGCGGCTACCACATCTTCGTCGCCATCCGTCTCAAGAACCTGCGCCGATCCGGCTCGCTCACCGTGGTGAACGGCATCGTGCCCGAGCTCGGCTATGCGATCGAGCCGCTCGAGGTCATCTTTACCCTGGATCCCGACGAAGGCGGCTTCTGCAAGCTCGCCGGGCTGCGGTTCCGGCTGGATGGCGAGCGGAAGATCGAGGAGCTGCTCGGGAAGGTCGTGGAGGTCGAGGTGACGGTGACCGATCCCGACGGAGACGCCGGTACCGGCAGGCGCGCGGTGACGCTCTCGCAGACCATCCTGTAGCCCTGCAGCGCGCGGGCGCCTTGCGCAGGCGGAGGCGCGCGGGCTCACTCGCGCGCAGCGCGCCACCGCGTCATCCAGCCGCCGGTGAGCAGGTCGAGGGACGCCTCCGCTTCGAGCGCCGCGAGCGTCGCGGCGCGGTGCTCCTCGGGGCTCTGGCCCGGATCGGCCGCGAGCGCGACGGCGCGCTGCCACGCGAAGAGCAGCTCGAGGACGCGCGCCGTGAGCTTCGTTTGCAGCTCGGCGCGCTCGCGGCGGAGGCGCTCCAGCGCGATCTCCTCGTCGGCGAAGACGATCCGGTCGAGCCGCCACGTCGCGCGCGCCTCGAGCCACAGGCTCGTGCCGCCGGACGCCGTCCTTCGCGCCGGATCGTACTCCGTGGGGGCCAGGCTCTCCGCTTCATCGACGAGCCGAGAGACGCGGAGCCGGAGCTCCGGGAAGAGCGACGACGTCCGCGCGCGCGACGCGATCGCGTCGATGCGCGCCTCGGGATCGAGGAGGCGGGATCGCCGCAGCGCCGCCTCGACGATCGCGCGGGCCATCGCCGGCGTGACCCGGACCGGCAGCGGGAGCGGCGGCTCGGCCTCGGCTGGCTGCGCGGGCGGAGGCGGCTCCGGGAGCTCGATCTCCGGCGCCGCGCGTGGCGGGCTCGGGGCCGCCGGGGCAGGCTTCAGCCGAGGCGCAGCAGGTTCGGCGACGGCGGGCGGTGGAGACGGCGCGCCAGGGCGGGCGGATAGCCGCTCGAGGGGGATGCTCGCGAGCAGCATGCCGGTGAGGGAGCGCTCGCCCCCTTCGAGCCGAGCGATCCCGAGCTCCACCGCGAGCCAGAGCGGCTGCGCGCTGCCCGGGGACGCAGCCCAGAGCTCGTGGGGCGCGGTGTCGAGGCGGTCCACGCGCGGGTCGAGCGCCGTGGGCTCGTCGTCGAGGGGGAGCTCGGCGCGCGCCTGCCGCGTGAACAGGGCACAGGCGAGCGCGCCGAGGAGGAAGAGAGCGGAGCTTGCGATGGATCGGTGGTTCGGGTGCACGCGAGGTGGGTCGACCGCCGCGCGTCGCGAGTTGCGTGCGACGGGTCAACCAGGTCGCTCAGCGGCCCCGGGAAGGCGGGCGCGCCCGGGTGGCGAAGCTCCGCCAGAGCTCCGCTCCACCGCCAAGGGATCGGACCCGATCGGCGCCAAGGCGCGGCCCGCCGCCCGGGGAGAGGCCCCGCTCCGCGCTCGTGCGCCGGAGCGCCTCGCTGGCGTGAGGTCCCGCGCTCCCGCCGCCTCGTCGGAGCAGCTCGCTCGAACCGCCGCGGGTCGCCGCGACCGCCTGCGCGATCGCCTCCGGCGTCGGCGCCGTTCCTGACGGGAAGCGGGCTGGTCCCTCGCTCGCCGCGCCGCGGGTCGCCGCGACCGCCTGCGCGATCGCCTCCGGCGTCGGCGCCGTTCTCGAGGAGAAGCGCCACGGCGCCTGGTCGGGCAACGCGAGCGTCGGCTCCGCGACGAGCGTCGCGCTGCGCCCAGCCGCGACCGCCTCGAGGCCGTGAGGCGCGGCCGCTCGGACAGCCTCGGCGGCCACGTCGCCGATCGCGGCCGGCGCAGCAGGCGCCACGTCGCTGCTCGTGACGACCGCCGCCGCAGCCGCCTCGACATCTGCGTCACCGCTGGCGACCGGCGCGCTCGACGCCGGAAGAGCCGTGGTCGCCGAGCCTCCGCTCGCGCCGACCACGACGACAGGCTCGCCGTGCTCTCCCCTGGCACCGGGAATCGACGGTGACGCCGTCCCCGCGGCGATCAGCGCCGATGCCGCATCGCCGACGCCGCCCTCGAGGTGCCGCTCGGCGACGTTCATCGCCGCAGTGGGGCTGCCCGGCGGGATCTCGCTCGTCGGTTCCGGCGCAGAGACCGGAGGCTCCTCCGAGGTCTCGCCCGCCAGCGCTGACGCAGAGGCCGGAGGCTCCTCCGAGGTCTCGCCCGTCAGCGCTGGCGCAGAGGCCGGTGGCTCCTCCGAGGACGATCTCGGCGAAGCCGGCAACGCGCGTGGCACAGCGACCTCGAGGCCGACCGCGAAAGGCTCGAACACCTCGCCGGCGAGCCAACCCGTGCACATACGGAGGTTCGCGCCGGACGGGATGTCGCGCACGAACATGTCCCCGAAGAGCGCGTCGATGGCGAGATCCCGCTGCTCGACCACGGGCCGCTCCCAGCTCGGGAGCACCGCGACGACGCGGATCGCGAGCTGCCCTTCCGGGCGACGCGCCCGCGCTCGCGCGAGCGTCCTGGGACGCACTTCCCAGTAGAGGTAGATCGTCTCGTGATCGACCGCGATGCCGACGATCTCGTCGACGTCATACCGCGCCGGGAGCTCCGCTCGCTCGTCGCGCAAGGCCGCCGCAAGACCCAGCACCCCCCCTGCGGCGACGGGCGACGCCGTCGCTCTGGCACCTGCAGGCGAAGGATCTCGCGGGGGCTGCACCGGAAGGCCGCCAGGCGCTCCGGCAACGGGCCCGGGCTCCCCCTGGTGCTCGCTCGCGATGGCGGCCCCGCGTGGCTCGGTCGCGCCATCGTCTCGCGCGAACGGAGCAGGGGAAGCCTCCGCGGCGGCGCTCTCCGCATCCTCCGCGTCCGCGTCCGCATCCTCCGCGTCCGCATCCTCCGCATCCTCCGCGTCCGCGTCCCGCGCTTCCACGCCTGCCCCCTGCCCGCGTGCCGCGCTCTCGATCAGCCTCTCCCGGAGCCGCCGCGCGTCCTCGTCCTCCGGCGCTCGCGCGAGGATCTCGTCGAGCATCGCGATGGCGCGGTCCGTGTGCCCCTGGGACGCATAGATCTCGGCGAGCGTCGTGGTGGACCGCGGCGGCGGCGGCGTTGGCGGCGGCCGCTGCTCCGGCGGCGCCTCGCCGCGCAGCGCGCGCGCGGTCTCCGGCATGTGCAGGCCCCGCTCGACCACGCGCGAGAGCAGATCGCGCGCCCGCCCGAGGAAGCCGCGGAGGCGGGCCCGCTCCGGCTCGCTCTGCGCGGTGCGCGCCACGATCTCGTCGATGAGCTCGACCTTCGTGAGCAGGCGCGGCCGGGGCACCCCGAGCCCCTCGGCGCGCGCTATCAGCTCCTCCCGCGTCAGCCCGTCGAGCTCCCGGCGCTCCATCGCCGCCGACGCTACCACATCCGACGCTCGCTCACCCTCGCCGGAGCGCTCAGCGAAACGCTCCCTCCGCCGCCGGATCCGCGCTGATCGACGCAAGCCGCGCGCGCGCCGCCTCGGCGTCTCGCGCGATCTGCGCCTTGAGCTCCGGCAGCCCGGAGAACCGCCGCTCCTCGCGCAGCCGGGCGATCAGGTGCACGCGCAGCGCCGCGCCATAGAGATCCTCGTCGACGTCGAAGAGGTGCACCTCGAGGTTCGGGCGCGCCTGCCTCGACGCCTCGACCGTCGGGCGGACGCCCAGGTTGGCCACGCCGCGCGCGAGCGCGATCGCGCGGCCCGACGAGGTCACCCGATCGACGAGCGTCGCGTACACGCCGAACGGCGGGAGCGCCTCCTCGATCTCGTCGATGTTGCAGGTGGGGAACCCGATCGTCCTGCCCCGCCTCGCCCCCTGCGCGACGACGCCGGACAGCATGTGCGGGCGCGACAGCATCCGCTCGGCCGACTCGAGATCCCCGCGCGCGAGGGCCGCTCGGACGCGGGTGCTCGACCACGCCCCCTCGGCGTCGCCGACGAGCGGGTGCGATCGCGTCTCGAAGCCGAGATCCTCGCCGAGGCGCCCGAGCGTCGTGAAGTCGCCGGCGCGCCCGCGGCCGAACCGGAAGTTCGCGCCGACCAGGACGACGCGCGCCGCGAGCCGATCGAGCAGCACGCGCCGCACGAACTCCTCCGGCGTCTGCGCCGCGAACGCCCGGTCGAACGTCACCGCGTCGACCCGGATCGCCGGCTGCACGCGCTGGATGAGCTCGATCTTGCGCGGCAGCGCCGTCAGCGTCGCCGGCGGAGTCCGGCCGAGGACGCTCGCGGGGTGCGGGGCGAACGTGAGCGCGACCGGCTCGAGCCCCCGCCGCTCCGCGTCCAGCGCCGCGTCGGCGAGCAGCGCCTGGTGCCCCAGATGAACGCCATCGAAATTGCCGATGATCACCAGGCTGCCCCGCGGCCCGGCCGCGGCGCGCCCGCCCTGCCCGGAAGCGGCGGCGGCGAAAGACTCCACAGCCGCTACCTAACCCGAAGCAGCGCCGAACGAAATGCGGGTGGACGCAGGCGAGATCGCAGGTGAGAGCAGCGCCGCCCGTCACGATACGCACGTACAGCCAAGCGATCGCTGTACAGAGTCGCTTGACGTGCCCATGGCCGACTGATAGAGCCGCGCTCCCCGAAATGGGCTGGAGGCGCGCCGTGTTCAAGAGAGTCAGTATCTTCTCCGGCAACGCCAATTTCCCGCTTACCCAGGAAATATGTCAGGTCCTGGAGCAACCGATGGGGAAGTCGCGCGTGTCGCGCTTCTCGGACGGCGAGACGTTCTGCGTCATCCAGGAGAACGTCCGAGGCGTCGACACCTACGTCGTCCAGCCCACCTGCTCGCCGGTCAACGACAGCGTGATGGAGCTCCTGATCATGGTCGACGCGCTCCGCCGCGCCTCGGCCGGCTCCATCACGGCGGTCATCCCCTACTACGGCTATGCCAGGCAGGACCGGAAGGTCGCGCCGCGGACGCCGATCACCTCGAAGCTCGTCGCCGACCTCATCGTCGCCGCCGGGGTGAACCGGATCGTCGCGCTCGACCTGCACGCCGGGCAGATCCAGGGGTTCTTCAACATCCCGTTCGACCACCTGTTCGCGATGCCGGCGCTGCTGGAGCACCACCTCCGCGAGCATTACGGCAAGGACGTGGTCATCGTCTCCCCGGACGCGGGCGGCGTGGAGCGGGCCCGCGCCTACTCGAAGCGCCTCCAGGGCACGCTCGCGATCATCGACAAGCGCCGCGAGCGGGCGAACGAGAGCGAGGTCATGAACATCATCGGCGAGGTGGCCGGCAAGCACTGCCTCATCCTCGACGACCTCATCGACACCGCCGGCACCCTGGTGAACGCGGCCAACGCCCTCATGAAGCAGGGCGCCAAGAGCGTCGCCGCCTGCGCCACACACCCGGTCCTGTCCGGGCCGGCGGTCGAGCGCATCAAGGATTCGCCTCTCACCGAGGTCGTGGTGACGAACTCGATCCCGCTCTCGGACGAGGCGAGGGCCTCCGGTAAATTCAAGGTCGTCTCGGTGGCGCGGCTGCTCGCCGAGGCGATCCGCCGCATCCATCACTCGGACTCGGTGAGCTCGCTCTTCGTCTGACCGGCCGCGCGCGTTCGGCGGCGGGGCGCACCGGCGACGCAGGTCGCCCGAGCCCCCTCGCCAGAACACACCAAAGAACTCACAAAAGACACAAAACGCGCCCTCCGGCGACGAAGGCTCGACTTCCTCTTCTCCGTTCTGCTATAGCGCCGCACCCTACGCCGGGGTGGAACCGCGCACCGCGGACCCCCGGATCACTTCTGGAGCCGTCGTCATGGACATCATCAAGCTCAACGCCACGAGGCGCGAGGATAGCGGCAAGAGCGCGTCGAGCCGCCTGCGCCGCGCCGGACAGATTCCCGCCATCGCCTACGGGCGCGAGCTCGCGCCGCAGTCGGTCGCCATCTCGCCGAAGGCGCTCCTTCAGGTGCTCGGCTCCGATCACGGCAAGAACTCCGTGGTCGAGCTGGCCATCGAGAACGGCCAGACGCTCACCGTCATGGTGCGCGACTACGACTACCACCCCATCTCGCGGGAGCTCGTCCACGCCGACTTCATCCAGGTGAAGCTCGACCAGCCCGTCGACGTGCAGATCCCCTTCCGCTGCGTGGGCAAGCCGAAGGGCGTGGTCACCGGCGGCGTGCTCCAGCAGATCTTCCGCACGATCCCCGTGCGCTGCCTGCCGGAGAAGATCCCGTCGTTCGTCGAGATCGACGTGACCGAGCTCGACCTGGGCGACTCGTACAAGGCCAGCGGGCTGAAGCTGCCGGAGGGCGTGAAGACGCTCCTCGCGGACGACCAGACGATCGCCGTCGTCAACGCGCCCGAGAAGGCAGGCGCCGAGGAAGAGGCGAAGCCCGCCGCTGGCGCGCCGGCCGCTGGCGCGGCCGCTGCGCCGGCCGCTGGCGCGGCCGCCCCCGCGAAGGGCGCGGCCCCCGCGGCCGACAAGAAGGACAAGAAGTAATCCGGGAGCGGGCCGCCTCGCGCCTCCACACCGCGAGGCGCGCGCGGCCCGCCCTACCCCGCTCCTCGCCTGCCTCACCTGCCTCACCTGCCCCATTCCAGGGACTCAGCAGAACCAGCTCGTCATGCTGCTCGTGGTCGGCCTGGGGAACCCCGGCAAGGAATACGCTGCTCACCGGCACAACGTCGGCTTCATGGCCATCGACGCGCTGGCCGACGAGGTCCGGGCGGATCCGTTCCGCGAGAAGTTCTCGGGCGTCCACGCGCGGGCAGAGATCGCCGGACAGCAGGCGATCCTGCTCAAGCCGATGACCTACATGAACGAGTCGGGGCGCAGCGTGCAGCCGGCGATGGCCTTCTTCAAGGTCGCGCCCTCCGAGCTGATCGTGCTCCACGACGAGCTCGACCTGCCGTTCGGCACGGTTCGCCTCAAGGTCGGCGGCGGGCACGCGGGGCACAACGGGCTGCGCTCGATCATCTCGCACGGCGGGACGGGCGACTTCGGGCGCGTCCGCCTCGGGGTAGGACGTCCGCCGGCGGGTTTCCGGGGCGAGGTCGCGGATTACGTCCTGTCGGGGTTCGACGCCGTCGAGCGCGCGAGCCTGCCCGACTGCTTGAAGCAAGCTGTCCAAAGTGTGCTAGAAGTCGCCGCCCGCGGCTTCGAGGCCGCGATGAACGTCCGAAACACCCGGCCCAAGCCGGGCAAGAGGCAGAAGGGCGAGGGGGATGGGTCGACGGATCCAGCCCCTGCCGCGAAGGACGGGAAGGGTCCCCTCCCCCCGACGCAGAAGCCCTGATCCTCCACGGGACAGCCTGCCGAGCTCGCCGGTGCGTCGCTCGACAGGCTGTTCCTTTCCTCGCTCCGGGGCACCGCCCCGGGGCCATTGGCCGAGAGGGAAGACTGAATGAGCCGACAGGTAACGGCGCCCGGGCGCGCCAGAGAGTACGAAACGATCTACATCCTGCGACCCGACATCGACGCCGACGGCGCCGAGCGGATCGGGTCGCGCCTCGCCGAGGTCGTCGGCCGCGAGTCGGGCCGGCTGACCAAGGTCGAGACGTGGGGGCGCCGCCGCCTCGCGTACGACATCGCCAAGCACCGCCGCGGCGTTTACGTGTACCTGAAGTACCTCGGGGGCGGGAAGGTCGTCGCCGAGATCGAGCGCAACCTGCGCCTCTCCGACGGCGTGCTGAAGTACCAGACGGTGCTCGTGCGCAACGACGTCGAGGTCCAGGGCGTCACGATCGCCGACGAGGACGTGAAGTTCGAGCGCCTCGAGCTCACGCCGCTGGAGGACGACCGCGACGATTCGCGCGAGCGCCAGCTCGGCCTGCTCGAGCCGGAGCGCCGCATCGACCGGAGCTCCGAGCAGGCCCCGGCGGGCGATCTCGACGATGCCGAAGAGGCTGAGGCGGAAGGCGCCGCCGACGAGGAGGAGAGCTGAGCTATGAACGGCCGCAACAACGACATGGGCCGCAACGGCGGCGCTGACTACGATGATCGCGACTTCGGGCGCACACCCGACCTGAACGCGGACGCCCCGGGGCGCCGCCGCACGGGCCGGAAGCGCGTCTGCCGCTACTGCGCGGACAAGGCGCTGGTCATCGACTACAAGGACCCGCAGGCGCTCAAGTACTTCATCTCGGAGCGCGGCAAGGTCGTCCCGCGCCGCATCAGCGGCAACTGCGCGCGCCACCAGCGCAAGGTGACCCTCTCGATCAAGCGCGCGCGCAACATCGCGCTCTTGCCGTTCACCGTCACGGCGTAGGAGGTCGATCATGGCAACCCACATCCATGTGGTCCTCACGGAGGACCTCCACAACGTCGGCAAGAGCGGCGAGCTCGTGAAGGTTCGCCCCGGCTTCGCGCGCAACTACCTCATCCCGCGCGGCCTCGCGGTGGGCGCCACCGCCGAGAACGTGTCCCGCATCGAGCACGAGAAGCGGGTCGCCGAGTCGCGCGCCGCCAAGACGCGCTCCGAGGCGGAGCAGCTCGCGTCCAAGCTCAACCAGGTCAAGATCACGATCAGCCGCCCGGTCGGAGAGGGCGACAAGCTGTACGGCTCGGTCACGGCGCGCGACATCGAAGAGGCGCTCGCCGCGCAGGGCTTCAGCGTCGACCGGCGCCGCATCGAGACCGACACGATCAAGACGCTCGGGGCCCACCCCGTCGTGATCCGCCTCGCCCCGTCCATCACGGCGTCGGTCGAGGTCACGGTCGCCGCCAAGTAGCGCAGCGCCAGGGAGCGCGGCTCGACCCGCGCTCCCGCGCTTCCCCTCCCCTCTCCAGCCGCACCCGCGCGCCTCCTTCGGCCGCGCCCCCTTCGGCCGCGCCCCCGCGTCCCCTTCAGCCGCGCTTCCGCCTCACCCACGCCCGCGCGACGTCGTGCCCCCGCGCCACCGCGCGCAGCATGAGCGCCGCGTCCCCCCACCGCGCTCGCTCCTCCCAGACGAGGCTCGCCAGCATCCCGGCGCAGAAGGCGTCGCCCGCGCCCGTTGGATCGTGCGGACGCACCGGGCGCGGCGCGACGGCGCGCTCGCCCCCGGGGCCGAGCAGGAGCGTCTCCCGCGCGCCATCGGTGACGACCAGCGTCGCCCCGGGGCGGAGGCGCTCGCGGAGCGCGCGCGCCGTCGTCCCCAGCACGTCGAGATCGCCGGCGCTGCACTTCACGAGGTCCGCCTGCCCGAACAGGCGGAAGCAGCCGCGCACGCCTGCGCCGGCGTCGGAAACCGAAGCGGCGCCGGCCTCCGCGCCGGGAACGGACGCGGCGCGCTCGGCGCGCGGCCACATCCGCGGGCGCGCGTTGACGTCGACCGCGACGGCGCACCCTTCGCGGCGAGCGCTCGCGGCCGCCCGCGCGAGCGCGCCGCTCGCCCCGCGCACCGGCGCGATCCCGGTGAAGTGCACGACCCGGGTCTGCCATCGTTCCGGCAGCGCTGCAGCGAGCGCCTGCGCCTCGCTCTCGCCCTGCCTGTACCCGGCGAAGCGCGCCTCGCCGCGCTCGATCGCCACGAGCATGAGGCCTGTGCGCGCCGCGCTCAGCGAGAGCCGTCCCACGTCGATGCCGGCCGCCGCGACCTCGTCCCTCAGCCCGCGCCCCATCGCGTCATCGCCCAGCGCGGCGCACAGCCCCGAGCGTATCCCGAGCCGGACGAGCGCCGTCGCGGTGTTCACCGCCCCGCCCCCCGGCACACGGCGCAGCAATTTCGCTTGCTCGAGCGGAATGCCTTCGGGCGCATAGAGATCCCACAGCGCTTCACCGACGCAGACCACCTCGGCGGGCTCAATCCTTGTATGGCGTGTTTTGTGATCCACAATGGCGGCTCCCCGCGATGGCTCACGCCGAGGCGCGAAGCGTCATCGCAGCTGAGTCAAGCGCGAAAAGAAATGGCGATGAGACCGGGGTTGCTCAATTTCCATACCTCGCCGCCGGCGGCGGCGCCTCGCCGCGAGGAGCCTCGGCAGCGACCGCCGAGGAGGCCTCCGCGAAAGCGTCCGAGCAAGCCTTCGAGCCTGCCTCCGATCATGCCTCCGACGATGGAAAAGCGCCCCCTCGACATGGAACCCGCATTGGGATGCCGACCGCACGAACGCTCACTGCAATGCAAACAGAAACCCTTCTCAGGGCTGCCCATGTTCTGGTAGACGGAAATCGACCCTGCACCCGACGCCCCGGAGGAACGTTTCCCCTCCGGGGCGTCGCCCATTTCGGCACCTGTGGAAAAGCTCGGGGCGGGATGGGGGGAATCGGTGGGGAGGAGAAGCACGGATGATGAGAATGATGGAGCGCCGGGGCCAGCGGCCTCAGAGGATCGAGCCTCCCATCGTCGCCGGACGCGTGCCGCCGCACGACCTCGACGCCGAAGCGGCGGTGCTCTCCGCCATCCTGCTGCACCGCGACGCGCTCGATCGGGTGCTCGAGATCCTGAAAGCGGACCACTTCTACAGCGAGGCGAACAGCCGCGTCTATGAGGCCGCGCAGGAGCTCGCGGCCGCCGGCACGCCCATCGACATCGTCTCGGTCGCGTCGTGGCTGCGCGACCGGGAGCGCCTTGCCCAGGTGGGCGGCGCGGCGTACCTCGCCCAGCTCGCGGACGCGACCCCCGCGGTCGCGCACGTCGCGGCGCACGCGCGGGTCGTCTACGAGAAATGGCGCGTGCGGCAGCTCATCGCCACGTGCCAGCGCGTCGCGGCCGAGGGGTACGGCGACGTCGGCGTGGTGCAGGAGTACATCGACGGCGCCGAGCAGGCGGTCTACCAGCTCGCGCGCACGCCCCAGGGGACGGCGACCCAGCCGATCGCCCAGGTGCTCAAGGCCGCGTTCGAGCAGATCACCGCCGCCGCCGAGCGCGGCGACCGGATCACCGGCATCTCGACCGGGTACGAGAAGCTCGACGCCAAGACGGCCGGCCTGCACGACGGCGACCTCTCGATCATCGCCGCCCGCCCCGGCATGGGCAAGACGTCCTTCGTCCTCAACCTCGCCGTGAACGTGGCGTCGCCGCGCACCGTGAGCTCCCCGGGGCCCGACCATTCGGGGCACGGCGTCGAGCGGCACGATCCGGGCTTCGGCGCCGCCGTCTTCTCGCTCGAGATGCCCCGCGAGCAGCTCGCGACACGTATGGTCTGCAGCGAGGGCCGCGTCGACGTCGGCAAGCTCCGCCAGGGCTTCCTGCAGCCCGACGACTGGCGCCGCCTGACGGAGGCCGCCTCGTTCCTGTCCACCCTGCCCATCTGGATCGACGACACGCCGGCCATCTCCCTCCTCGAGCTGCGCGCCAAGGTGCGGCGCATCCAGGCCGAGTACGACCGGCCGCCCAGCGACGGCAACTCGGGGCGGCGCATCGGGCTCATCGTCATCGACTACCTGCAGCTCATGAAGGGGCGGGACGGCGTGAGCAGCCGCGAGCAGGAGATCAGCGAGATCTCCCGTGGGCTCAAGCAGCTCGCGAAGGAGCTCAAGGTGGCGGTCATCGCGCTCTCGCAGCTGAACCGCGCCGTCGAGACCCGGACCACCAAGGACAAGCGCCCTCAGCTGTCGGACCTCCGCGAGTCGGGCGCGATCGAGCAGGACGCCGACAACATCATCTTCATTTACCGCGACGAGTACTACAACCCGGAGACGACCAACCACAAAGGCATCGCCGAGCTCATCGTCGCCAAGCAGCGCAACGGGCCGACGGGCAAGGTGCTCACGCGGTTCACCTCGTCGTGCACCCGGTTCGACAACCTCGCGCCCGGCGACTACCCGGAGATGGCGGACGACGAGTAGGCTGCGACGCACGACATGTCCGCCTGGTATGTCCCTGCCCTCCTCGCCGCGCTCTGCATGGCCGGTCACTACCTGATGCTGCGCGCGGCGGCAGGCCGGATCGGAGACGCCCTTGGCGCGCTGTGCCTCGAGGGCACCGCGGCCGTCGGGATCCTCGTCTTCTTCCTCATCCGCCCGGGCGCGGAGACGCCTCCGTCGGCCCAGGGGGTGCTCTGGGCCTGCGCCGCCGGCCTGTGCATCAGCGGCGTCGCGACGCTCACCTTCATGGCGCTCCGCATCGGCGGTCCGGTGACCGCGACGGGGCCGATCGTGTTCGCCGGCGGCATCGCGATCGCCGCGCTCTTCGCGCCGCTGCTCTTCGGCGAGGTGTTCACCGCTCGCCGGGCGCTCGGCGTCGGCCTGGGGCTCGCCGCCCTCCTCGTCCTCGCCACCGAGCGCTCCTGACCCAAGGCGCGCCGCGGCCGCGCATCGGAGTCGGAAGAGGATCGATGACCCGCTCGCCCGAGTGCCCCCGCACCCCCGGAAGCCCCGCGAGGCGCGCGGCGCGCCGCGCCCTCCGCTCGGCGCGCCTCTTCGCGCTCGCGCTCGCGTCCGCGACCTGCGCGCCGCCCGTGCAGGGCGGCAGCGTCGTCGTGTCCTCCGGCGCTGTCGAGCGCCTCGGCATGCTCTGCCGGTGGGGCCGCGGCGGCGCGGAGCAGGGCGATCTCTGCCCGAGGGACGGCGGCGCCGCGCAGCCGGCGCGCGTCCGGCGGATCACGGGGCCCGCGGACGCGCTCTCCGGTCCGCTCGCGGCGGGGCGGCCCGGCGACTACGTGCTCGAGAACGACGAGATCGCCGTGGTCGTCGATCAGCCCGGCCCCGGGGCTGGCCTCGCCGAGAGCGGCGGCAACCTCGTCGACGCGGCGGACGCGCGGGCGCGCCGCGACGAGCTCGGGCAGATCGTCACGCGGCTCGGCGCGCCGCCGCGGCAGGTGATCTACCGCGACATCACGACGGGCGGCGGCGAGGACGGCGCCGCCTGGATCGAGGCGCGCGGCGAGGTGCGCGGGCGCGATCTCGCCGGCGGCGCGCTCTCCGTCACCACCCGCTACACGCTTGGGCCGCGCGACCGGGCGGTCATGATCACGACGTCGCTCCGGAACGACGGCGACCGCCCGCTCGAGGCGCTCGACCTCGGCGACGTGGTCCACTGGGGCGCGGCGGAGCACGTCGCGCCCGGCATGGCGCCGGGGCTCCGCGGCGAGCACGAGGCGCCGTACCTGGCCGGCGTCGGGGCCGGCGTCGCGTACGCGCTCGCCCCGGTGGACGGCGCGGCGGTCCGCGCGCGGAGCGGCGAAGGCTTCAGCGACGTGACGTTCGCTCGGCAGGCCGCGCTCCCGCCCGGCGGGCGCGCCGCGTACCAGCGGATCCTCGCGATCGCGCCGCGCGGCGACTCGCTCGCCGTCGAGACGGAGCTCTTCTTTCTCGGCGGCGGCGCGCCCGGCGGCGTCGCGCTCGAGCTCGTGGACGGCCGCGGCGGGCCGCTCCCGCTCCTCGCCGGCAAGGCGACGCTGACGCCGATCGCCGAGGACGGCGCCGCGCCGCCCGCCGCCACCCTCGATCTGTGGCTGCGAACCGGCGATAGCGCGCCGCTCGCCGCCGAGGCGCCGCCCGGCCTCTACCTCGTCGGCTTCGAAGGGAGCGGCCGCCGCGCGCTGGGGAGCGCGCGGATCCGGATCCGCGCCGGCGAGATCGCCCCCGCGCGGCTCACGCTCTCCGGCGCCGGGCGGCTCTACCTCGGGGTGCGCGAGGGCGGCGCCTCCGCGCCCGCCGTGGACCCCGATCCCCTCGGTCCGCTCGCGCCGGCGAAGGTCAGCCTCTTCGACGCCGCGACCGGCAAGGCCCTCTCGCCGCCCCGGCTCGCGCTCATGGGCGAGCTCGATGTCGCCCTTCCCCCTGGGCGAGTCCGGGTCGTCGCCTCGCGCGGGCCCGAGTACGCGCTCGCCGAGGCGACGGTCGACATCGCGGACGGCGGAACGTCGCGGCTCGATCTCACGCTGGAGCGGGTGGTCGACACGTCGGGCTACATCGCCTGCGACCTCCGGCAGCACACGGCGCGGAGCGCCGACGCGGGCGTCTCCTCGGCCGCGCGGCTCGTCTGGAACGCGGCGGAAGGCGTGGAGTGCGCGGTGGCGAGCGAGCACAACCTCGCCTCGGATCTCCAGCGGGACGTCGCCGCCCTGCGGCTCGAGACGCGGCTGCGCGCGCTCCCGGGCGTGGAGCTCACGAGCGGCCGGAGCGGCGCCGGGCTCGGGAGCCTCAGCGTGTTCCCGCTCGGCAGGGAGGCGGACGCGCCCCGCGAGGGCGCGCTGCGGTGGGTCGACGAGACGGCGAGCGAGATCCTGCGCGAGGTGCGCGCGCTGCCCGGCGAGCGCGTCGTCCAGGTGAGCCGACAGCACGGCGGCGGCTCACCGCTGCACGGATCCTGGGCGCCGCAGGTCGCGCCGGATCAGGGCCAGAGCCTGCTCGCGCAGATCGTCGGGGACGGCGCCGGCGCCGGCGCCGATGCCGTCGAGGTCTGGACCGGGCGCGACGCGGCCGCGCGGGACCGCGCGCTCGAGGAGCTCTGGGCGTTGCTCCGCGCGTCCCACCCGGTCACGCCGACGGCGACCAGCGACAGCCACGGGCTGCGCGGCGCGGAGGCGGGTTATCCGCGCACCTACGTCGCCGTGGCCGCCGATGATCCGGGCCGGCTCGACGTGGCCGATCTCGTCGCGGGCCTGCGGCGCCGTCGCGACGTCGTGATCACGAACGGCCCGTTCGTGACGATGCGCCTCGGCGACACCCGCCAGGGCGGCGTCGCCTCGGCGCGGCGCGGGTCCCGAGGCGGGCCGCTGTCGCTCTCGATCCGCGTCGAGCGCGCCCCGTGGGTCGACGCGCGCGAGCTCCACGTGCTCGTCGGCGGCGTCGCGAGCGGCGCGCCGATCCCGCTGGAAGGCGCGCGCACGACGCCCGCGGGCGCGCTCCTCGACGAGATCGCGATCCCCGTCGTCCTCGGAGGCGGCGGCGGGCGACGACCGCCGCGGCCCGACGCCGGCGCAGCGCGCGGCGACCGCGGGACCGGGCAGCGCGCGCACGGCGCGATCTCCGTCGCCGAGGACACCTTCGTCGTCGCGATCGTCCGGGGGCGGCGGCCGCTCGAGCCGGTGCTCGCGGGAGACCCGGGCGAGATCCTCCCGTTCGCAATGACGGCGCCGCTCTGGATCGACGCCGACGGCGACGGCCGCTCCCTCGGCCGCGCCGCGGCGCCGTGAGCGCGGCGAGCTCGGTGACGCGCCGGGCACGGCAGCACAGCCCCGCATGAAGAGGGCAGCACGCGTTGCCGCAAGCTGGCCGGCGCCTGGCCCGGCTGTGCGGCATTACGTGTAGCTGTCCAGCTTTGCTTTCAAATCGTCCTTGGTGCGCGAAAGAAGCGAGCAAAGAGGATTCCAACGCAAAGACGCCAAGAGCGCAAAGACGCAAGGATGTACGAAGTTTGTTCTTTGTTGCGGCTTTGCGGCTTCGCGACTTTGCGCTGAAATCTCTCTCCGGATCCCTCGCCGGACTCCTGGTGGGTGGAACCAGTACGCCCAGAGGACCGGTGGCTGGAGCTCCAGGGCGACGCAAGCTGCCCACCCTTCCGATGCGAGCGCACCGACGGCGCCAATGGCTCTGTGCGATCGATACGGCGCCCTTGGGGCGTGCACGTCGAGAAAAGACCTGTGCCAAAGGTCACGACCAGCGCCGGCGCTCGTTTGCGAGGCCGCGGATAGGTCACGACCTATCGCGGAGGATCTTTTCGGCCCCGGAGACAGGTCCCGATCTCAAGAAATGGATCTTTTCATACAAGTGGCCAGGTCGCGACCAGGCCATGGGCTCACGAGCAGCCTCGGCGCCAGATCGCGACCTCGCCGTCGGCTCACGAGCAGCCTCCGCGCCAGATCGCGACCTCGCCGTCGGCTCGCGAGCGGCCTCCGCGCCAGATCGCGACCTCGCGGGGGGCATCCAAACGAGCGGCCGGAGGGGATCGCTTTTCGTTTGCCTCCCGCGCGCCCGGGCAACATGGACCGCGGCGCATGCGAACCGAGCGGCTCGCCGCTGACGCGGCATCCATCGCACGGGCCGCCGAGATCCTCCGCCGCGGAGGGCTCGTCGCCTTCCCCACGGAGACCGTGTACGGCCTCGGCGCGCGCGCCGACGACGCGCGCGCGGCGCGGGGCATCTTCGAGGCGAAGGGGAGGCCGCCCGGCAACCCGCTGATCGTCCACGTCCCCGATGTCGCGTCCGCGCGCGCCCTCGCGGACGGCTGGCCGCCGGACGCAGAGCGGCTCGCGCAGGCCATGTGGCCAGGGCCCCTCACCCTGATCGTCGCGCGCCGGCCCGACCGCGTCACCGACGTGGTCGCCGCCGGCGGGCCGACGGTCGCGATCCGCATCCCCGTCCACCCGGTCGCGCGCGCCCTGCTCGACGCGGTCGGGCTGCCGATCGCCGCGCCGAGCGCCAACCGATCCACCGAGATCTCGCCGACCACCGCCGAGCACGTCGAGAAGAGCCTCGGCGGGCGCATCGACGCGATCCTCGACGGCGGGCCGACCGCCGTGGGCATCGAGTCCACCATCGTCGACGTCACGCGCTCGCCGGCGCGGGTGCTCCGCCCGGGGCACGTCACGGCCGAGGCGATCGCCGCGCTCGTGCCGCTCCAGGCGGCCGCCGGGCTGATCACCGCCCCGGCCGAGCGCGCCCCGTCCCCGGGGACGCACGCGCGCCATTACGCCCCCCGCGCGCAGGTCGCGCTGGTCCCCGCCCAGGCCGTCCGCGGCGAGCTCGATCGCGCCGCGCAGGCCGGGTCGCGCGCCGGCGCCGTCGAGCACGGCAGCCGCACCGCGACCGGGCCGCACGCCGAGCTCCTCCCCGGCGATCCCGCCGGCTACGCCGCGGCGCTCTACGCCGCGCTGCACCGGCTCGAGGATGCCGGCTGCGACGTGATCGTCATCGCCGCCGTCCCCGAGGATCCTGCGTGGGACGCGGTGCGGGACAGGCTGACGCGCGCCTCCGCGGCGCCCTGAGCAAGCGCCGCGCGCCCATCGGTCACCAACGTGGTCGTGGTCGTTTACGTGGTCGTGGTCGTGGTCGTTCACGGCGTACCGTTGACGACCACGACCACGACCACGTAAACGTTCGGATGTAGGAGAACGCGGCGCGAAGCTTGGTTGACGCCTAGGGTCCCCCCCCCACGGGTGTGTTTTCATCCCCCGAGCTGGCGGTTTGTGGCAAATCAGGGTCGCCCGCCCGCTGGGTGAGCTACCTTCCTCGCTCGACTCGCGCCCCTCGTCGATCCCATGCCGGCAACGTCCCGCGCCGCCGTCCACAGCCTCGCGACCGCCCTCGGCCTCGCTGCGTCGCTCGTCGCCGCCCCCCAGCGCGCCGGCGCCAGCCTGCTCGACGAGCCGCCGAAGCGCGCGAGCTTCAACCTGAACGAGACGGTCGCGCCGGAGCTGCCGCTCCTCCGCGCCTTCCACAACGCCGCCGTCGAGCGCCCCGGACCGTTCCGGCTCTACCTGAACAGCGCCTACGGGAAATGGCGGCAGCAGCCGTGGTGGCAGCTCGCCTGGGGCGGCGCGCGGCCGGACGCCGCGGACGCGCTCGGCGAGCACGCGCTCGCCTCCCCCGCCCTCGGCTCCACGGCGTTCGCGAGCGCCTGGTCCCCCTTCACCCCCTTCGAGCCGCCCGGCACCCTCCGCCTCGATCCGGCCGCGCCGGCGTGGTTCCGCCAGCTCGATCCGATCCTCAGCCCGCCGGTGCTCGCGACCACGGGGCCGAGCCTCTCCTCGAACGGCTTCGATCTGCTCTGGGATCCGCCGAAGAAGCAGCCGCTCGACTGGCGTTGCCGCAGACGCCCGGTCCAGTTCGCCCGGTACGGCGGCCAGCACGACGCCTTCGAGCTGGTGCGCTGCGACGGCTCCGTCGCGCCCGGCGCGCTGGATCGCCTGTCGATCATGGCCCGTCCGCCCGACGCGCCCGACCCGGGCGCAGAGCTCCCCGACGAGCCCGACGCCGACACCTGGCAGCGGGCGCTCGAGTGGGTGCCCCAGGTCCGCCTCGTCCACCCGCGCCTGCTCTGGCTGCTCCAGCAGATCGCCGACGCCTTCCCGCGCCGCGGGATCCACATCTTCAGCGGGTACAGGCCGCGGCCGGCGGGCGACGCGCCGGCCGCGCGCAGGCCGACCTCCGGCACGCACCACAGCCAGCACGCCGAGGGGCGCGCCATGGACATCCTCGTGATGGGCGTCCCGAACACCGCGCTGTTTCAGTTCTGCCGCACGCTCGAGGACGTGGGCTGCGGGTTCTACCCGAACAGCAAGTTCGTCCATGTCGACGTGCGCCGCCCGGGCGCCGGGCGCGTCTTCTGGATCGACATCTCCGGCCCCGGCGAGCCGTCGGAATACGTCGACTCCTGGCCCGGCGTCGTCGAGAGCGGCGGGCTCTCCTGGGGAAGCGCGCAGGGAGCGCGCTCCGGCGGGGCCGCGCCTCGCTGACGTCGCCTCCCCGCGGTCGCCCTCGCACCTCGCACCTCCACCCGCGCGACCGGCTGCTCCGCCGCGCGCTCCCGTTCCGGAGGATGGAGCGCGCCTCGGGGCGCGGTGACTTGCCTCCCCGAGATCGGTGTTAAGCTTGGCGTCTTCCCCCTGGGCGCGCGACGCGAGACGGGGGCGGAGCTCGGCGAGCCGAGATCTGTCCCCCGCACCTCCGGCGGCCAAGGCCGCCCCGCGGTCGCCCTGGAGAAAAAGGGTGCGAAATGGGCGAGTTGCGGACAGGGATGGTTGAGAAGATCGCGGCGATGCAGGACTTCGCGCTCTACCGCGATCTCGCGTGGGAGGGCACGTTCGAAGAGTACCTCCAGATCGTGCGCCAGAACCCGCAGGTGACGCGCAACGCGTTCCAGCGGGCGTACGACATGATCATCCGCTACGGCATCGAGGAGTACACGGACAACAAGAAGAAGCTCATCCGGTACAACTTCTTCAAGGACGAGATGCACGGCGGCGCCGACGCCGTGTACGGGCTCGACATCCCGCTGATGCGGCTCGTCCACGTGCTCCGGGCGGCCTCCGAGGGGTACGGCCCGGAGAAGCGCGTCATCCTGCTGCACGGCCCGGTCGGCTCGTCGAAGTCGACGATCGCCCGGCTCCTCAAGAAGGGCATCGAGCACTACTCGACGACCCCCGACGGCGCGCTCTACACGTTCGACTGGGTGAACCTCGACGACGTCGGCATGGCCGGGACGGAGAGCGCCCGCTTCAAGTGCCCGATGCACGAGGAGCCGCTGCGCCTCGTCCCGCCGGCGTGGCGCGACCGCGCGTTCCGCGAGCTCGGCCTCTCGAGCGCGCAGCACCACGTCCGCACCGAGGGCGACCTCGACCCCGCGTGCCGCTTCATCTTCAACCGCCTGATGGACAAGTACGGCGGCGACTGGTCGAAGGTGATGCAGCACGTGCGCGTGCGCCGCCTCGTGCTCAGCGAGAAGGACCGCGTCGGCATCGGCACCTTCCAGCCGAAGGACGAGAAGAACCAGGACTCGACCGAGCTCACCGGCGACATCAACTACCGCAAGATCGCCGAGTACGGCTCGGACTCGGACCCGCGCGCCTTCAACTTCGACGGCGAGTTCAACATCGCGAACCGCGGCATCGTCGAGTTCATCGAGGTGCTGAAGCTCGACGTCGCGTTCCTCTACGACCTGCTGGGCGCGTCGCAGGAGCACAAGATCAAGCCGAAGAAGTTCGCCCAGACGGACGTCGACGAGGTCATCATCGGCCACACCAACGAGGCCGAGTACAAGAAGCTCCTGAACAACGAGTTCATGGAGGCCCTCCGCGACCGCACGATCAAGATCGATATCCCGTACATCACGAAGGTGTCGGAGGAGATCCGGATCTACGAGAAGGACTTCAACAAGGAGAAGATCCGCGGCAAGCACATCGCCCCTCACACGCTCGAGGTCGCCGCGATGTGGGCCGCGCTCACCCGGCTCGAGGACCCGAAGAAGCACAACCTCTCGCTCGTCCAGAAGATGAAGCTCTACGACGGCAAGGTCCTGCCCGGCTACACGCAGGACACCGTGAAGGAGCTCCGCAAGGAGGCGTCGCGCGAGGGCATGGAGGGCATCAGCCCCCGCTACGTGCAGGACAAGATCTCGAACGCGCTCGTCAACGACCTCGGCGAGGGGACGATCAACCCCTTCATGGTCATGAGCGAGCTCGAGAAGGGCCTCAGGCACCACTCGCTCATCACGAACGACGAGCAGCGCAAGCGCTTCACCGAGTGCATCGGGATGGTGAAGCGCGAGTACGAGGAGATCGTCAAGAACGAGGTGCAGCGGGCGATCAGCGCCGACGAGGACGCGATCCAGAAGCTCGCCGCGAACTACATCGACTCGATCAAGGCCTACACCCTGAAGGAGAAGGTGAAGGACCGCTTCACCCGCGAGGACGTCGAGCCCGACGAGCGGCTGATGCGCTCGATCGAGGAGAAGATCGACATCCCCGAGAACCGCAAGGACGACTTCCGCCGCGAGATCATGAACTACATCGGCGCGCTCGCGGTCGACGGCAAGAAGTTCGAGTGGCACACGAACGACCGGCTGCGCCGCGCCCTCGAGCTCAAGCTGTTCGAGGACCAGAAGGACGCGATCAAGCTCCAGACCCTCGTGTCGAGCGTCATCGACAAGGAGACGCAGGAGAAGATCGACATCATCAAGACCCGGATGATCAAGTACTTCGGGTACAACGAGGTCTCGGCGCGCGACGTGCTCGACTACGTCGCCAGCATCTACGCGCGCGGCGACACGAAGTGACCCGTCGCGGGGGCGCGGCGGCGCTGCCAGGCAGCGCGCGCCGCGCCGCTCGCCCCCCCAGGCTCAGCCTTCGCGCCTGACCTTCGCGAGCTCGCGCTCCCCGTCCCGCCGGAGCTTCGCGATCTCGCGCTCCAGCGTCGCGACCTCGCGCTCCAGGGAGGCCACCGTCCGCTTGAGGTCGCGGACCTCCTCGACGGTCGAAAGGCCCATCGCCTTGGCGAACGTCTCCTTCTGCTCCGCGGTGAACGAGGAGACCCGGCCGGGCACGCTCATCGCCGTCATGAACAGCCGCATGAACCGCTCGTCCTGCATCAACTTCGCCACGTTCGGGTTCGCGGCGAGCCTCATGCCCTCGGTGACCAGTCTGTCCTTCAGCGCCATGCGGGCAGCCTAGCCATTTTCGCGCGGGCGCGTCAGCCCACCTCGACCAGCACCGCCGTGATGTTGTCCCGCCCCCCGCGCCGATTCGCGAGGTCGATGAAGAGGTCGACCGCCACGTCGCCGCCCTTCGAGGCGATGCTCGCGACCTCCTCCTCGGCGTGGAGATACCCGTGCAGCCCGTCGGAGCAGAGCAGGTATCGATCGCCCTCCTCGACGGCGACGATCGAGGTGTCGACCTCGACATAGTCCCGGTTGCCGACCGCGCGCGTGATCACGTTGCGGTGGGGCGAGCTCTTGGCCTCGTCCACGGAGATGAGGCCGTTCTTGATCTGCCACGCGATCAGCGTGTGATCCTCGGTCATCTGCACCGCGGTCCCGTTGCGGACCTGGTAGATGCGGCTGTCGCCCACCTGGCCGGTCACGAGCGCGCCGCCGACGATGAGCGCCGCGCTGATCGTCGTGCCCATGCCGCTCTTGTCGCGATCGAGCTCGGCGATCGCGAAGACCATGTACGTCGCCGCCTGGATCGCGCCCTCGAGGATGCGCAGCACGGCGCGCGCCTTGGGCTGCGTCAGCGGCTCGTTCGGATCGCCGATGGCGGGCAGGCCCCGCTTCACCATGCCGTAGATCGTCTCGACCGCCTCGGCGCTCGCGACCTCGCCGGCCGCGTGCCCGCCCATGCCGTCCGCGACGATGTAGAGCCGGAGCTCGTCGTCCCGGAAGAACGCATCCTCATTGGCGCGCCGGTGGCGCCCGACATCGGTGCGGCCAAATGATTGGATCCTCATCGAGCTTGCCCGGTCCTTCGCTCGCCGTCCCGTGAGGAAATCCCCGAGGCGCCGGCGCGACTGTCGCACGATAAACTTCTTAAGCGGGGCCTGTCGAGTGGTCGGAGGCTCGATTAAGATGGGCGAGCCAGCCATGGCACGAAGCTTCTCCGCGACCTGTGGGCCGGATGGCCTTCTCCAGCACCTGGCGGACCTGCGCAGCGCGGTCCCGTCGCCGTCGGGCGGGGTCGTCTTCGTCTCCGGACAGCTCGCCCAGCGCGCCTCGGGCGTCGCCGAGCTCGTCCGTGGCGCCTGGCGCGGCGTCCCCGCCTGCGTCGTGCCGGCCGCGGGCGTGCTCAGCGAGCGCGGCGAGATCGAGGGGGACACCGGCGCGAGCGGCGTGCTGTGGTCCGGCGGGCAGGTCACCCCCTTCGCGCTGCCCGAGCGCGCCGAGGAGCCGAGCCGCCTCCTGCGCGAGACGCTCGCCCGCACCGTCGGCCAGCGCTCCGCGACGGCCATCCTCTTCGCCCGGCCCGGGGCGTTCGCGCCCGAGCGGATCGAGGCGCTCGCCTTGTCCGCGCCGAACGCGTGCCTCTTCGGCGCCGGGACGGCCTCCGGCTCCGCCATCGGCGTGACGTCGCAGGGCGAGCTCATCGAGGGCCCGGCGACGGGCCTCGCCATCACCGGGTTCGCCCCGCCGCTCGTCGACGCCTCGCCCGCCGCCAGGCTGCTCTCCGGCTTCCACCGCATCGACGAGGCGAGCGGCGGCGTCGTGCTCCGCGCCGGCGGGCGGCCGGCGCTCGACCTGCTCTCCACCGCGACCGCCACGCTCGGCGAGCCGCCCAGCGCGCAGCAGCTCATCCTCGCCGCGCTGGCCGACCCGCCGCTCGATCCACCGGCCGCGCCGGGCGCCGACCGCGGCGACGCCGAGGCGGAGGCGCCCGATTCCGTGCGTTACGTGCTGCGGCCGGTCCGCGGCATCGATCCGTCGCGGCGGGGGCTCCTGCTCGGCGACGAAGCGAGGCCCGGCGCGCGCCTCGCCTTCGCGGTGCGCGACGCCGCCGCCGGCCGCTCCGGGCTCGAGGGGATCGCCCGGCAAGTGTCCCGGAGCGCGCTCGGGTCGGCCCCCCGCTTCGCGCTCTACCTGACCTGCGCCGGGCGCGGCCAGGGCCTGTACGGGACGCCCGACGTCGAGGCGCGCATCCTGCGCCAGCGCTTCGCCGATCTCCCGATCGCCGGCATGCACTCGAGCTTCGAGATCGCCCCCTGGGCCCGGGGCCAGGCAAGGCTCGCCCTCTATACCGGCGTGCTCGCGCTTTTTCGCGCGCCGAGCTGAGCGCTTTTCCGTGCCGAGCTGCACGCTTTTCCGCGTGTCGAGCCGAGCGCCGCGTCTCAGCGCTCGCGGTAGACCGCGACCACCGCGGAGGCCCGCCGCTGCACCGCCGCGTGGACGGCCGCATACCGCGGCTCGTCGCGCAGGGGCGCGAGGACCGGACAGCGCTCGAGCCAGATCAGGTCGAACAGGCCGTCGGCCAGCGAGAGCTCGAGCGCGGCCAGCGCGAGCTCTCGCTGGCCGAGGAAGGCCGCGAACTCCGCCTGGAGCTGCCGGATGAACGACGTGCGCCGCAGCGCCGTGACGGCCGGGCGCTCCCCCTCGACCTGCACGGGCCGGACGTCCGAGAGCCGCCCCTCGATGAGGTCATCGATCACCTGCGCGAACGGCGTGGGGAGGTCCGGGAAGGCCTCGCTCACGCGCCTCTGAGAGAGCTTCTCGACCACCTCCGGGTCGCGCTGCCAGAGCGCGCGGCGCATCCGCAGGACGGTGTAGCCCGATCCGCTCCCCACCGTGGGATGCGCCCGGATCACGTCGTCGGCGTCCGACCACCTGTCCAGCAGCGTGTACGCGCGCGCCAGCGCCTGCGCCGCCAGCACCACCTCGGGATCGCGCGCCAGCGCGGACCGGGCGCGCCGCGCGCCCTCCTCGAAGGCGCCGCACTCGAGCAGGATGTGGCCGATGAGGCCCTCCGCCTCGGCGTTGCCCGAGCGGCACGCGAGCGCCGCCTTGAGCTCCCGCATCGCGCCGACCACGTCGAGGCGCTGGAACCGCACCGACGCCATCGCGAGCCGCGCGTCCGGCAGCCCGGGCGCCGCGGCGACGGCGCGCGACGCCGCCTCCGTGGCCAGCTCCCCGCCGCGGTCCGTGAAGAACCAGAAGCGGGAGCGCGCGAGCGCGTAGGCCGACAGGATCATCGGATCCTCGGGCGCGCGCGAGAGCGCCTGCTCGAACAGCGCGATCGCCCGCTCCTGGTGCTCCGGCCAGAACCTGCGGTACTCGTGGCGCCCGCGCAGGAACAGGTCGAGCGCGACGGGATCGCTCGGCGCCGTGCGGTTCGGCGCGGCCCCGTCGAGCGTCAGCGCCTCCGCGACCGCCTCGGCCACCTCGTCGTTGATCCGCAGCACCTCCGCCTCGGGGCGATCGAAGCGCTTCGCCCACAGCTGGAACCCGTCGGCGACGCTGATGAGCCGCGCGTTGATCCGCACCGTCCCGTCGCGCCGCCGCACCGAGCCCCCGACGACCACCTGCACCCCGAGCTCGCGCCCGACCTCGCGCGGATCGAGCTCGGAGGACGAGCGCCGCCCGAGCGCCCCGCGCGGCCTCACCCGGAGGCCCGGCGTCATGGAGAGCGTGTCGACGAGATCGTCCGTCAGCTCCTCGGCCAGGTACGCGTCCGACGCAGGGCCCTGGTTCGCGAACGGCAGGACCACGACGCTCTTGCCGCCGTGCTCGGCCACCCCGGAGCTCGCCCCCGGGGTCACCCCGGAGACCGCCGTCCGCCCCTGCGGCGGCGTGAACGCCGGCGGCGTCACCGTGGCCGGGCGCGTGAGCGAGGCGAGGTCGTGCACGACGCTCTCGACGGACGGATACCGGCCGCCGCGCTCGCGCGCCATGCAGCGGAGCACCACGCGCGCGAGCGCGTCGGGCAGGTCGGGGCGCCGGAGCCGCGGATCCGGCGGGTCGGCGAAGAGCCGCGCCGCGGCGACGGCGAGCGGCGCGTCGCCCTGCCACGCGCGCTCGCCCGTGAGCATCTCGAAGAGCATCGCCCCGAGGGCGTAGATGTCGGCGCGCGCGTCGACGTCGTCGGCGCCCTGCACCTGCTCGGGCGCCATGTACGCCGGCGTCCCCATGACGGCGCCCAGCGTCTTGCCCGCCTCGCCGCTCGCGACCGCGCGCGCGATCCCGAAGTCGGTCAGGACGACGCGCCCGTCGCGCCCGAGCAGCACGTTGTCCGGCTTGAGATCACGGTGGATGACGCCGGCCCGGTGCGCGGCGTGGAGGCCCGCGCAGACGCCCTCCACGACGTCCAGCGCGCGGGTCATGCCGAGCCGCCGCTCGCGCGCGAGCAGCGCGGCGAGCGGCTCGCCGTCGACGAACTCCATCGTCAGGAACCGGTCTCCCTCGTGCTCGCCGATGTCGAAGACCCGCGCCACGTTCGGGTGCGTCACCTTGCGCGAGAGCCGCACCTCGCGCCGGAACCGCTCGGTCACCTCCGGCGCGACGCTGAGCTCCCGGCGCAGCACCTTGACCGCGACGAGCTCCTCGAGCTCCAGGTCGCGGGCGCGGTAGACGCTGCCCATCCCGCCGATGCCGACCAGCCCGAGGAGCTCGTACCGGCCTGCGAGGACCTGCCGCGGGCCGGTCGCGACGGCGTCCGCGGAGTCGGCCGCTTGCCGCGCGCCGCTCGCCGCGAGCGGAAGGTCGTGGATCGTGTCGTCCTTGAAGCTCTGCGGCATAGGGGAATTCCGGTGGCCGTTGCCCCCCGCGTCACGAGATTAGCCCACGGGATCGGCCGGTCGAGCGCCGACCGTCGCGGGAGCTCCAGCACGGAGGTGCTAGTCTCCGCCGCCCATGGCAGAGGCGTCGAGCTCCATCGTGGTGGAGTCGCTCTCCAAGACGTACCAGGTCCACGAGCGCGCCGCCGGCTTCTCGGCCTCCGTGCGCTCGCTCTTCCGGCGCCGCACCAAGGTCGTCCACGCCGTCGAGGACCTCTCGTTCTCGATCGCGCCCGGCGAGCGCGTCGGCTTCCTCGGCCCGAACGGCGCCGGGAAGACGACGACGCTGAAGGTGCTCTCCGGGCTCCTCCACCCGTCGGGCGGCAAGGTCGAGGTCGCCGGCTTCGTCCCGCGGCACCGTGAGCCCGATTTCCTCAAGCGGATCACCCTCGTGATGGGGCAAAAGCAGCAGCTGCTCTGGGACCTCCCGCCCGCCGAGACCTTCGCGGTGAACCGAGCGATCTATGGGATCGGCGACGCGGATTTCAAGGAGACCCTCGGTGAGCTGGAAGACCTCCTCGGCATCGCCGAGATCGCGACGAAGCCGACGCGGCAGCTCTCGCTCGGCGAGCGCATGAAGTGCGAGCTGGCCGCGGCCCTGCTGCACCGGCCGGAGATCCTGTTCCTCGACGAGCCGACGATCGGGCTCGACGTGGCGATGCAGCTCGGGGTCCGCGAGTTCATCCGCCGCTACAACGAGCGGCGGCGGGCGACGATCGTGCTCACGTCCCACTACATGGACGACGTGGCGGCGCTCTGTCCGCGGGTCATCGTCATCGACAAGGGCAGGCTGCGCTACGACGGCGACCTCGCGGCGCTCGTCCGCAGCATGCGGCCCCACAAGCGGATCGCGCTGCACTTCAAGAGCCCGGTCGACCAGGCGCTCCTCGAGCGGGTGGGCGCCGTCCTCTCGCTCGATCCTGGCTGCGCGGTGCTGCAGGTGCCGCAGGCGGAGCTGCGCGAGGCCATGTCCTGGCTGCTCGGCCACACCGACATCTCGGATCTCACGGTCGAGGATCCTCCCCTGGAGGAGGTGATGCGCGAGCTCTTTTCGGGCGTGGAGCCTTCGGCGGAGCCGGAAAGCGAGCCGTCGGGCTCGACGGGCGGGGCCGCGTCATGAGCGGGCTCGCTCGGGCCGCCCGGGCGTTCCCGACGCTGCTCCGCGTCGGGATCGCGGCCGCGCTCGCGTACCGGGCCGAGATGCTGATCTGGATGCTCACGACGACGATGCCGCTCGTGAGCCTCGCGCTCTGGTCGGCGGTGGCCGCGAGCGCGCCGGTCGGCCGCTTCGGGGCGCGCGACTTCTCCGCGTACTTCCTGGCCATCCTCATCGTCCGGCAGCTGACCGGCTCGTGGCTCGTCTGGGAGATGAACATGGACATCAAGAGCGGCGCCCTCTCGCAGCGCCTGCTCCGGCCCATCCACCCGCTCTTCTCGTACGCCGCCGAGAACCTCGCCGCGCTGCCGCTCCGGGCGGCGCTCTGCCTGCCCATCGCGGTCATCGCGCTCGTCGCGACGTCGGGCGAGCGGTTCCAGCCGACGGCGCTCGAGCTCGGGCTCTGGGTCCTCTCCCTCGCCGGCGCCTGGGCGATCAACTTCTTCACGATGGCGCTGATCGGCTCGCTCGCGTTCGTGATCGACAGCTCGACCGCGGTGTTCGACGTCTACCTCGCGGCCTTCATGGTCTTCGCCGGCTACCTCGTCCCGATCGAGCTGTTCCCCTCGTGGCTCGCCGAGCTCGCGCGGGTCCTGCCGTTCCGTTACAGCCTCGCGTTCCCTGTCGAGCTCATCACCGGCCTGCTCGATCCGGGCCGCGCGCTCACCGAGCTCGCGGTGCAGTGGGCCTTCGCCGCCGCGTCCGCCGCCGCCGCGCTCGTCGCGTGGCGCGCGGGGATCCGGCGGTTCTCGGCGTTCGGCGGGTGAGCGGCGTGCGTTACCTCCGGTTGCTCGCGACGCAGCTGCGCGTGTCGATCGCGCTCGGGATGCAGTACCGGTGGGATTTCCTGCTCGGCGCGGTGATGACCGTCGTGTGGACGGTGGTCGGGCTGGTCCCGCTCCACATCGCGCTCGCGGCCCGGCCGCCGGTGCAGGGCTGGACGTACGAGCGGGCGCTCGTCGTCGTCGGGTGGTTCACGCTGCTCAAGGGCATCCTCGAGGGGGCCGTGAACCCGTCGCTCATCAGCGTGGTCGACCAGATCCGGAAGGGCACGCTCGACTTCACGCTGCTCAAGCCGGCCGACGCGCAGTTCCTCGTCTCCACGGCCCGGTTCGAGATCCGCAAGGTCGTGGACGCCGCGGCCGCGGTGGCGATCTTCGCCTACGCGTTCGCCCAGATGGGGCGCGCCCCCGCGCCCGCCCACGTCGCGCTCGCGCTCTGCCTGCTCGTGACGGCGACGCTGGTGCTCTACTCCATGTGCATCCTGGTCATCTCCGCCGCGTTCTGGGTCGTGCGCCTCGACAACCTGGCCTACCTCTTCAACTCCATCTTCGATTTCGCGCGCTGGCCGGTCACGATCTTCAGCGGCTTCTGGCGCGTCGTCTTCACCGTGATCGTCCCGCTCGGGCTGATGACCACGTACCCGGCGGAGGCGATGCTCGGCACCATCGCACCGCGCACGGCCGCCGCCGCGGCGCTCGGCGCGCTCATCTTCGGCGCCGTCGCGCGCGGCGTGTGGAAGCGGGCGATAGGCCGGTACACGTCGGCGTCGAGCTGAGCCTCGCGAGGGCTTCCGGCGAGCGGCGCGGTGCGTTAACGTCACACGATTGCCCTCCGGGCGCGAGGAGGGCTAACGGACACCGGGGGGAGAGCGGGATCGGGAAGGAGACGCGGTGAAGGACGGAGGGCTGACGCTCGAGGAGTTGGGTCGGAGCATCGTCGATCTCGCGATGACCGAGGACGTGATACGCCGCCAGGTGATCGCCCTCCTCCCGGTCGGGCGCCGCGAGGAGCGGGAGCTCGAGGTCCTCGGCAGGCCATCGCGGCTCACGATGGACTTCGAGGTCGGCGAACCGGCGGCGACGCGGAGCATGAGCGGCGCGTTCGATGTCGCGATCCCGCACGCGGTGACGGTGCGGGTCGACGCGGAGGGAGAGGCGAAGGAGCACCGGCTCGACGCGGCCCTCGCGCTGCGCATCACGCCGAGGCCCTGCGCGCCGCTCGGGATCTTCCTGGACATCACGGAGCTGTCGGCGGAGTCGGTGAGGTTCGCCGAGTCGCGGGCCTCCGCGAAGGACTACCTGCGCGGCCGGATCGAGGAGGAGGTGCGGAGGGAGCTGCTCCGCCTCGTGCGCGCGCGGGTCGCGGAGAGCCGCGCGGAGCGCACGCTCGACCTGGAAGAGCCGCTCCTCCGCGCGCTCGGGGACGCCTCCTGGGCGGGGCAGGAGGAGGTGGAGGAGCCGGACGGGCGGGACGCGCCGCCGCCGAGCCGGGTGCGCGGGGCCGGCGGCCCGGCGAGCGGGGCTGGGCTGCTGGACGCGCCGCTCAGCGACCTGGACGCGCAGCTGCGGTTCTTCGGGAACGCCATGCCCCTCCAGGTGTGGACCGCGCGCCCGGACGGCCAGCTGAACTTCGTGAACCGGGCGGTCCTCGACTATTTCGACCGCACGGAGGAGCAGATGATCGGCGAGGGCTGGCTCGCGGTGCTGCACCCGGACGACGTCCCGAAGACGGTGGCGGCGTGGACCCGGAGCCTCACGACCGGCGAGCCGTACCACACGGAGTTCCGCCTGCGGCGGGCGAGCGATCAGACGTACCGGGAGCACGTGGTCAGCGCGCTGCCGCAGCGCGACGCCGCAGGGAACATCTTCCGGTGGATCGGCGGCACCACCGACGTGGCCGAGCTGCGCCGCGCCGAGGCCGCCCTCCGGAGGAGCGAGGCGCGCTACCGGCTCTTCGCGGAGGCGTCGAACGAGGGCGTCTGGTTCTGGAACATCCGCGAGGACACGGTGGAGTGGAGCGATCGCATGCTCCAGATGATCGGCGTCCGCCGCGAGGCGTGGGGCGGGACGTTCGCGAGCTTCTTCGAGCGCGTGCACCCCGACGATCAGGGGGCGATGCAGGCCGCGCTGAGGGCTCACCTCGAGGAGCGGCGGCCGTTCGAGCTGGAGTACCGGCTGCGGCACGAGGACGGCGAGTACCGCGACGTGTTCGCCCGCGGCATGGCCGAGTGGGACGACAAGGGCGTGCCGTTCCAGATGGCGGGCGGCGCGACGGACATCACCGAGAAGAAGCGCCAGCAGGCCGTGCTGAACGAGCGGCTCGCGATCATCGAGCAGCAGCAGGAGGCGATCCGGGCGCTGTCGACGCCGATCATCGAGGTCTGGAGGGGGGTGCTGACGATGCCGGTGCTCGGCGTCCTCGACGAGGAGCGCGCCCAGCAGATGATGGAGGTGCTGCTCGAGGCCGTGGCGCGGACCCGCTGCCGTCACGCGATCATCGATCTGACCGGGGTGAGCGCCGTGGACGCGGCCACGGCCGATCACGTGCTGAGGCTCATCGACGCCGTGGCGCTGCTCGGGGCGCAGGGCATCGTCGTCGGCATCCGGCCCGAGGTGGCGCAGACGGTGGTGTCGCTGGGGCTCGATCTGTCGAACATCAAGACGCTCTCGAACCTCCGGGAGGCGCTCCTCTTCGCGATGCAGTCGAGCGGGGTGTCGGTCAAGCGGCGGCGCAAGCGCAGGGCGGGGCGCGAGCGCGCGGACGACGCGGAGGGGACGCGCGATTCGCGCGACGGGTGAGCGGCGCCGCCGGCGCGAGCGCCCTCGACCTCCTCGTAAGGCGCAGGGGTTGAGGTAGAACCTCGCCCATGGCGAAGATCCCCTCCATCAAATTCGGCCGCTCGAGCGGCGGCGGCGTCGCCGGCGCGGTCCGCGGCGTCGCGCTCGGCCTCGTGCTCCTCGTGGCGATGCTGTTCGTCGCGTGCACCACGGTGACGCGGATCGACGCCGCGCACGTGGGCATCCGGGTCAAGCTCGCCGGCTCGAACCGCGGCGTGAGCGACATCCCGGTCGTGACCGGCTGGGTGTTCTACAACCCGCTCACGGAGCAGATCGTGCAGTTTCCGACGAGCGTGCAGAACGTGGTCTGGACGGCGTCGGCGCACGAGGGCCGAACGGTCGACGAGTCGATCACGTTCTCGTCCTCCGAGGGCGTCAACGTCGGCGCGGACATCGGGATGTCGTTCCACATCGACCCGGAGAAAGCGCCCCACCTGTACCTGCGCTTCCGGGAGAACGACCTGATGAGGCTCGCCGATCGCTACGTGCGCAACGCGGTGCGCGAGGCGTTCAACTCGGTCGCGTCGAAGATGCCCGTCCAGGAGATCTACGGGTCGGGCAAGACGAGGCTCATCCACGACGTGACGAAGGAGCTCGAGCTGGTGCTCGAGAAGGACGGCATCCGGATCGATCAGCTCACGATCAACGGCGCGCTGAGGCTTCCCGAGAACGTGGCCGCGGCGATCAACCAGGCGATGGAGGCGACGCAGAAGGCGATCCAGGCCGAGAACCGGGTGCGTCAGGTGAGGGCGGAGGCCGACCAGGCGATCGCGACGGCGCGCGGCGCGGCCGAGTCGGCGCGGGAGCGGGCCCGCGGCGAGGCGGACGCGCTGCTCATCCGCGCGCGCTCCGAGGCCAAGGCGAACACGATCATCCGGCTGTCGACGACGCCGGCGGTGCTGCAGTACCGCGCGCTCGAGCGATGGAACGGGCGCCTGCCGGCGATGAACCAGGGCCCGCTGCCGATGCTGACGTTCGACATGAAGAGCGCGCTCGACAAGGACGCCGAGCAGAAGCTGGCCGAGCTTCTCGAGGAGACGGCGCCAGGGGGTGAGGCGGCGCCGGCTGCTGGAGCGGCGCCCGCGGCCGGCGCGGCGACGGGCGGCGGGGCGACGCCCGGTGCGGGCGGCGATGAAGGCGACAGGGGCGCAAAGCCCGCGGAGAAGCCGTCAGGACAGGCGCCGGCCGGAGCGCCATGAGCAGCTCCGGGCAGCCGGGGCGACGACGCCAGCTCCAGGCTTCTATCGCTCGAGCTCAGCGCGGCGCTCGGTTCGTGGCCTCCCACCGCTCCAGCGTGACGACGAGTCGAGCCGCCCCGAGGACGCCGGCCGGGAGCACGATGAGCAGCGCGCAAGGCAAGAACGAGAGCAGCGCGAGGCCGAAGCCGAAGCCCATCACCGCGGCGAGGTTCCGGCGCACGAAAGCGATCCGCTCTGCCACGGGCACGCCGCGGATCGACAGCGGGCAGTCGCAGAGGTCCCAGGCCCCCGCGAGCGCCGTCACCGCGAGCTGGAGCGGGACGACGACGACGCTCGCCGGCGCGAAGAGGAGACCCACGACGCCGAGGACGATGAGGATCGGGAGCGTGAAGGCGAGCGCCACGAGCGACGACTGCAGCGCGCGCCACATGTCCGCGAAGAAGCCGACCTCCGGCCACGGGGGCGCCCCGAGATCGGCCTCGGCCCTGCGCACCATCCGCTCCAGCGCGGTCCCCGAGAGCGGCTTCGCGAGCCCGAACGAGATGACGAGGGCGGCCACGAGCACCACCGCGAGCGAGAGGATCCGCAGCACGGCCATGAGCACGGTCCAGGGCCACCCCGCCCCCGGCTCCCTCACGATCAGCTCGACGAGCGAGGGCGCGAGCTTCACGCCGACGATGGAGAGCACGACCATGAGCACCAGCGCGATGCCCGTGGGGACGAGCGCGAGCGGCCAGAGGTCCGGCGCGCGAAAGAGGTAACCGTAGCCGCCCAGCATGGCCTTGAGGCCCGCGCCGAAGCCGGGGCGCTCGAGCGGCACGAGCCCCGCGGACGGGCGCTGCGCGGCCGCTGTGAGAGAGCCGCGGGGAACATCGGGGGTGATCATCCGGCCACGAACGTCCCAGCGGTCGTGCATCCGGTCAACACCTTCCGCGCGCTGGCATCCGCCCCTGGACGAGCTTCCGCCTGCCGTGCAGTGAAGGCTGCCTCATCGTCGATGCGTGGATGACCTCCGAGCCTGCCTCGTCAGCCCTCGGGGAGCAGCGGATCGAGCACGCTCCCGCCCGGGGGCGAGGGCCCGAGCGCGCGGCCGAGGTGCTCGCGGATCGCGGCCGCGAGCGCCTCGGTGACGCGCCTGCGCAGCTGAGTCCGCGACGTGACGAGCCCGATCTCCCGGAGCGGGATCGGCCGGGCGAGGGGCCGCACGCGGGCGCGGCGCTTCTCGGCGGGCAGCCCTTGCGCCACGAGCGCGGGTAGCACCGTCGCTCCGAGCCCGGTGTCGACAAGGCCGATCAACGTCTCGAAGCTGCCGCTCTCGAGCTGAACGCCGCGCGGGGGCCTCGCCTGGCCGCTCCTGCAATACGAGAGCACCTGGCTCCGGAAGCAGTGCCCCTCCGGGAGCACCCACAGCTCGCGATCGCTGAGGTTCGCCTGCGTGACCGACTTGCGGTCGAGCAGCGGGTCGCCCTCGGGGAGGTAGGCGACCATCGCCTCGTGTCCGAGGGGCGTCTCGCTCAGCCCCGGAGCGTGGAGCGGCGTCGCAGCGAGCCCCGCGTCGAGGGTGTCGGCGGCGAGCCGCTCGATGATCTCCTCGGTCTTCAGCTCCTCGATGAACAGCTCGACGCGCGGGTGTGCCTTCACGAAGGGATCGAGGAACAGGGGCAGCACGGTGGGAGCGAGGGTCGGGATGATCCCCAGCCGGTAGCGCCCCGCCGGAGCGTCGTCGCCGGCGACGATCTGACCGAGCCGCTCCGTCTCCCGGAGGATCTCGCGCATCTGAGCGATGGCGCGCGCCCCCTCCTCGGTCACCAGAACGGGCTTCTTGCTGCGGTCGAACAGCACGGTACCCAGGAGCTCCTCGAGCTTCTGGATCTGCATGCTGAGCCCGGACTGCGAGACGTGGCAGCGCTCGGCCGCGGTGCGGAAGCTGCGGGTCTGCTCCACCGCCACGGCGTAGCGGAGCTGCGTGAGCGTCACCTGCTCGAGGTCCATGGCCGGAGGAGTATCACAAAAAGTGAACGATTCATAAAATCGTTCGATTTGCACCGCCGGCGCAGAACGACCACGTTGCCTCTCGACGGCGCGGAGGCACGAGACGCCCCCGCCCCGAAACGAGGAAGAGAGAATGTCGCTCATCAACACCCGCATCAAACCGTTCAAGGCCACCGCGTTCCACCAGGGGAAGTTCGTGGACGTCTCGCACGAGTCGGTCCTCGGCAAGTGGTCGCTCTTCGTGTTCTACCCCGCGGACTTCACCTTCGTGTGCCCGACCGAGCTCGAGGACCTCGCGGACCTCCACGGCGAGTTCAAGAAGCTGGGCGTCGAGATCTACGGCGTCTCCACCGACACGCACTTCGCGCACAAGGCGTGGCACGACACGTCCGCGGCGATCAAGAAGGTTAACTACCCGCTCGTCGGCGATCCGACCGCGACCCTGTCGCGCAACTTCGGCGTGCTCATCGAGGAGGAGGGCCTCGCGCTCCGCGGCTCGTTCCTCGTGAACCCCGACGGCGTCATCAAGGTCTACGAGATCCACGACCTCGGCATCGGCCGCAGCGCGGCGGAGATGCTCCGCAAGGTCAAGGCGGCCCAGTACGTCGCCACGCACCCGGGCGAGGTCTGCCCGGCGAAGTGGGACGAGGGCGCGAAGACCCTCAAGCCGTCGCTCGATCTCGTCGGCAAGATCTGAGGCGTTCGGGCGTCGCCGCGCGTGCCGCGGCGACGCCCGACACCGCTCGTGACCCGCTCGTACTCGCCGGAAGGAACGCAGCCATGCTCGAAGACTCCATCAAGACCCAGCTCCGCGACGTCCTCGGACGGCTGACCCGTCCCGTCGCGGTCACCGCCTTCGTCGACGACTCGCAGGGGTCGGAGGAGATGCGCGCGCTCCTGCGCGACGTCGCGAGCGCCTCGTCCCTCGTCGAGCTCCACGAGCGGCGCGAGGGCGAAGGGCGCACGCCGTCGTTCGGCGTCCACTCCCCTGGCGAGGAGCCGCGCGTGATCTTCGCGGGGCTCCCGCTCGGTCACGAGCTCACCTCGCTGATCCTCGCGCTCCTGCACGTCGGCGGCCATCCGCCGCGGGTGAGCGCGGAGGCGCTCGAGCAGATCGCGCGGCTCGACGGCGAGCTTCGGTTCGAGACCTACTTCTCTCAATCGTGCCAGAACTGCCCCGACGTCGTGCAGGCGCTGAACCTGATGGCGGCCAGGAACCCGAGGGTTCGCCACGTCGCCGTCGATGGCGCCCTCTTCCAGGGCGAGGTCGAGCAGCGGAAGATCATGGCCGTGCCGACCGTCTTTCTGAACGGCGAGCCCTTCGGCCAGGGTCGGATGGAGATCGAGCAGATCCTCGCCAAGCTCGACGACGGCTCCGCCGTGAAGAAGCGCGCCGAGGCGCTCGACCAGCGCAAGCCGTTCGACATGCTCATCGTCGGCGGCGGGCCCGCTGGCGCTTCGGCGGCCATCTACGCGGCGCGCAAGGGCCTCGACACCGGCATCGTCGCCGAGCGCTTCGGCGGGCAGGTGATGGACACCCTCGCCATCGAGAACCTCATCTCGGTCGTGGAGACCGACGGGCCCAAGCTCGCGGCGGCGCTCGAGCAACACGTGCGCGTGTACCCCGTCGAGCTCATCAAGCACGAGCGCGTCGCGTCGATCACCCCCGGCTCACCGTTCGAGCTGCGCCTGGCGAGCGGCGCCACGCTCCGCGCGAAGAGCGTCGTCCTGGCGACGGGCGCCCGGTGGCGCGACATGAACGTCCCCGGCGAGGCCGAGTACCGGACCAAGGGCGTGACGTACTGCCCGCACTGCGACGGACCGCTGTTCAAGGGCAAGCGAGTGGCCGTCATCGGCGGCGGCAACTCCGGCGTCGAGGCGGCGATCGATCTCGCGGGCGTGGTCGGCCACGTCACCCTGCTCGAGCTCGCCCCCGCCCTCCGCGCCGACGCGGTCCTCGTTCGCAAGCTCAAGAGCATGCCCAACGTCGAGATCGTCACGCGCGCGCGCACGACCGAGGTGGTGGGCGACGGGCAGAAGGTCGTCGGGCTCCGCTGGGAGCACACCGAGACGAAGGAGCAGCACCAGATCGGGGTCGAGGGCGTGTTCGTGCAGATCGGCCTGCTCCCCAACACCGGGTTCATCAAGGGGACGGTGGAGCTCAACGGCCTCGGCGAGGTCGTCGTCAACGACCGCGGGCAGACGTCGGTGCCCGGCCTCTTCGCCGCCGGCGACATGACGACCACGCCGTTCAAGCAGATCGTCGTCGCCCTCGGCGACGGCGCGAAGGCCGCCCTCGGGGCCTTCGAGCACCTCATCCGCGCCACCGCGCCGGCGGACTGAGCGCCCTCCGGCCGAGGTTCGACGCGCGAGCCCGTCTGCGATCACGAGCTCAGCCACGCCTCGGACCGGAGCCGATCGACGAGGAAATCCACGAACGCGCGCACCCTGACCGCCGCCCGCCGGCCCTCCGGGTGGACGACATGGATAGGGACCGGCGGGGGCTCGTGCGCAGCGAGCACGATCGAGAGGCGCCCGGCGCGCAGCTCCGGGTCGATCTGATACGAGAGCACCCGCGCGAGCCCTCGCCCGGCCACGGCCGCTGCAATGGCGACGTCGGCCGTATTGGCGAGGAGCTGCGATGACGGAAAGACCCTCTCGACCCGCGAGCCCACCCCGAACGACCATTCCACCGGGGAGCCCGTCCAAGAGAAAGCAATGGTGTCGTGACGCGCCAGATCGGCCGGCGCCTTGGGCTCGCCCCGCGCGGCGAGGTACTCCGCCGAAGCGCAGACCACCCGCCGCACGGAGCCGACACGGATCGCGCTGAGCGACGAGTCCGGCAGATGGGCAATCCGGACGGCGACGTCGAGCCCCTCGTCGACCATGTCGACAACGCGGTCGACGAGCAGCGTCCACGCCGACACGCGCGGATGGAGAGCCAGGAAATCGAAGAGGGCGGGCGCGACGAACATCCGCCCGAACAGGACCGGCGCCGTGACGCCGATCTGCCCTCGCAACGCGGTATGGGACCCGGCCGCCGACGCCTCGGCCTCCTCGATCTCACCGAGGATCCGCTTGCAGTCCGCGAGGTACCGGGCGCCCGCCTCGGTCAGGCGGACGACGCGCGTGGTGCGGTGCAGGAGCCGCGTGCCGATGCGCTCCTCGAGCGCAGAGATGGCCCGGGTCACCGCCGGCGGCGACATGGACAGCCGCCGCGCGGCCGGCGCGAAGCCCTCCTCCTCGGCGACGGCGACGAACACGCGCATGGAGTCGAGGCGGTCCATCGGATTATTCCAGTTTCCGGAATGGTCCCTTGTCAAGGACGAGCATTACCCTTGGCCGTGGGAATGGGCATCCTGGCTCGGCGAGCGCGGGAGCCCCACGCGGACTGTGCCGCTCCCGCTGACATCCACAGCCGAAAGGACACCTCGATGACCCTCCCTGCCAGCCCCATCCGCCTCTACCGCTATCCGCTCTCGGGACACGCGCACCGCGTGGAGCTGTTCCTGTCGCTGCTGAGGCTGCCGTTCGAGAGGGTCGACGTCGACCTGAAGGGCGGCGCTCACAAGACGCCCGAGTTCCTGAGCAAGAACGCGTTCGGTCAGGTGCCCGTGATCGAGGACGGCGACGTGACGCTGGCCGACAGCAACGCGATCCTCGTGTACCTGGCTGCGCGGTACGACCCGTCGGGGCGCTGGCTCCCGCGCGATCCGGTGGCGGCGGCGCACGTGCAGCGGTGGCTCTCCGTGGCCGCCGGGCAGCTCGTGGCGGGGCCCGCGGCGGCGCGCGCCGCGAGCGTGTTCGGCCGCAAGCTGGATGTCGAGCAGGCCAAGGGGCTCGCCGCCCAGCTCTTCGCGGTGATCGACCAGCACCTCGCGGACCAGCGGTTCCTGGCCGGCGACGAGCCGACCCTCGCGGACATCGCGATCTACACCTACACGGCGCACGCGCCGGAGGGCGGCGTGTCGCTCGATCCGTACGCGAACCTGCGCGCGTGGCTCGCCCGCGTGGAGGGGCTGCCCGGCTTCGTGCCGATGAAGAAGGCGCTGTCGTGACCTCCCTGCCCGGGTGGACCAGGGAGGGCTCGCCCTATCACCCGGGCGAGATGGCCGTACAGGCGCGGGCCGGGGCGCGCGAGCGCGCCGAGAAGGCCGGGCGCCGGATCATCCGGGACTTCATGCCCGACCAGCACCGCGAGCTGTTCGCGCAGCTGCCGTTCCTGCTCGTCGGGGCCCTCGACGCGGAGCGCCGGCCGTGGGCCTCGATCGTCGTGGGGCCGCCGGGGTTCATCTCGTCCCCGGATCCGCGGACGCTCGCGGTGAACGCTCGCCCGGGAGCCGGCGATGCGCTCGGCCCGCACCTCGTGGCCGGCGCGCCCGTCGGCCTCCTCGGCATCCAGCTGGAGACCCGCCGCCGAAACCGGATGAACGGGACGATCACGGCGGCCGACGAGCGAGGCTTCGTGGTCGAGGTCGGGCAGAGCTTCGGCAACTGCGCGCAGTACATCCAGGCGCGAGAGCCCGAGCTCGTGAGGGCGCCGGAGGCGGCCGCCGCGCCCCCGGCGCACGCGGAAAGGCCGGCGCTGTCCGCCGGCGCGGCGGCGCTGATCCGCCGCGCGGACACGTTCTTCATCGCGACCGCGGCGCCGGCCGCGCGGGGAGGCGACGCGATCGAGGGCGCCGACGTGTCCCATCGGGGCGGCAAGCCGGGCTTCGTGCGCGTGACCGAGGAGGACGGCCACACCGTCCTGACCTCGCCGGATTTCACGGGCAATTTCGCGTTCAACACGCTCGGCAACCTGGCGCTCTGCCCGAGCGCCGGGGTGCTCTTCGTCGACTTCGCCTCCGGCGGGGTGCTGTCGCTGACCGGCGAGGCCGAGGTGCTCTGGGACGGGCCGGAGCTCTCGGCCTTCACCGGCGCCCAGCGGCTCCTGCGGTTCCACGTGGCCGAGGGCGCCTTCCGGGAGGACGCGCTGCCGCTGCGCTGGTCGGCGCCGGTGCCCGCGCCGCAGCTCGCGGCGACCGGCTCGTGGGAGGACGTGGCGCGCGGGTGACGCCGCGGCCCGCGGGGGCCCGTCCAGGGGAGTTTTGCCCCATCGGGGCGATCCGGGGCGGGCCCGGGCGGGTCAGCGTGCGGACGGGCACCTTGAGAACGCGTACGCGTCCTGCATCCTACCCGCGACCTCATGCGACTCGCCAGCAAGCTCACCCTCGCCCTCGTCCTCGTCATGTGCGCGGCGCTCAGCCTGTACGGCTACCTCTCCGTCCGGCGCGAGCGGGCGCTCTTCGAGGCGGACATGCGGCGCGACGAGCACCTCATCGGCATCGCGCTCCGCGCGGCGGTGGTCGAGACGTGGCGCCGGGACGGGATGGGGGAGGCGCTCCAGCTGCTCGACGAGATGAGCGAGCGCGAGGACGGCGTGCGGTTCCGCTGGGTGTGGCTCGACGCGCCGGCCGGGGATCGCTTCGCGCCCGCGCTGCCCGCCGCCGAGATCGAGGAGCTCTCGCGGGGCACCGAGGTGTTCCGGATCGAGCGCAAGGGCGACAGGAGCGGGCGCTTCTACACGTACGCGCCCGTCGGGGTGGAGCCCGAGCGCGTCGGCGCCATCGAGATCTCCGAGTCGCTCGAGGAGGAAGAAGCGTACGTCCAGGCGAGCGTGGTCAACACCGTGGCCACCATCATCACCCTCGCGGCGCTGAGCGGGCTCCTGGCGATGACCTTCGGGCAGGTCCTCGTCGGGCGCCCGACGCGGCGGCTCGTCGACAAGGCGCGGCGGATCGGGGAGGGCGACCTCGGCGGGCCGCTGCTCCTGCCGCAGCGCGACGAGCTCGGGCGGATCGCCCACGAGATCAACGCGATGTGCGAGCACCTGGCCGAGGCGCGCGAGCGCGCGGGCCGCGAGACGACCGCGCGCATCGCGGCGCTGGAGCAGCTCCGGCACGCGGATCGGCTCACCACCGTGGGCAAGCTGGCGTCGGGGCTCGCGCACGAGCTCGGCACGCCGCTCAACGTGGTGGGCGGCCGCGCCAAGATGATCGCGCGCGGCCTGCCGCAGGAGGAGGCGGCGGAGAGCGCGCGCATCATCGCCGAGCAGGCGGACCGGATGACGAAGATCATCCGGCAGCTGCTGGACTTCGCGCGCCGCCGGGTTGCGCAGAAGGCGCCGGCCGATCTCGCGCACATCGCGCGCCAGACGCTGGCGCTGCTGGAGCCCCTCGCCCGGAAGCGGAGCGTGACGCTCCGCCTCGACGAGGCGAGCGGCGGGGCGGCGCGCGCCGAGGTGGACTCGGGGCAGATGCAGCAGGTGCTCACGAACCTCATCATGAACGGCATGCAGTCGATGAAGCGGGGCGGCGAGCTCACCGTGCGGGTGGAGCGCGCCCGCGCGCGCCCGCCGGCCGACCACGGCGGCGCCGAGGGCGAGCACGTCGCCGTCCGGGTGACCGACGGCGGGGAGGGGGTCGCGCCCGAGAACATCCTCCGCATCTTCGAGCCGTTCTTCACCACGAAGGACGTCGGCGAGGGCACGGGCCTCGGGCTGAGCGTGTCCTACGGGATCGTGCGCGAGCACGGGGGCTGGATCGACGTGGAGAGCGAGCTCGGCAAGGGCTCGACGTTCACGGTGTACCTCCCGCCGAGCGGCCAGGATGACGCAGGATGACGCGAGCCCGGCGGCCGCGGGCTGAGGGCGAGGGCGGGCTGACCGGGCGGCCGCCGCGCCGCGGCTGGCCGCGGGCGGGGCGCTGTACTACGCGAGTTATCGAGGAGAGATGGCGGGCGAGCCATCGAGGTGACGATGGGCAGGCGAGCGCTGATCATCGACGACGACGAGGCGATGTGCGCGTGGCTCTCGGCGGACCTGCGGTCACGCGGCGTCGAGGCGACGACCCGGACCTCACCGGCGGAGGCGCTCGCGCTGCTCGAGGCAGACGAGGGCTTCGACGTCATCCTGACCGATCTGAACATGCGCGGGATGGACGGGATCGCGGTCTGCGGACGGGCGGCCGAGATCCGGCCGGACGTGCCGGTCATGGTGATCACCGCGTTCGGCAGCATCGAGACCGCGGTGCAGGCGATCCGCGCGGGCGCGTACGACTACGTGACCAAGCCGGTCGACATCGAGGCGCTGGCGCTGGCGCTGGAGCGGGCGATCGCGCACCACGCGCTCAAGGCCGAGGTGCGGCGGCTGCGCCGCGCCGTGGCCGGGCCCGGCGGGTTCCCGGACCTCATCGGCCGGAGCGCCGCGATGCGGGGCGTGCAGGACCTGATCGAGCGCATCGCCGACGCGGACGCGACGGTGCTCATCACCGGCGAGAGCGGGACGGGCAAGGAGGTCGTCGCGAAGGCGATGCACGCGCGGAGCCGCCGCAAGGACGGGCCGTTCGTGGCGATCAACTGCGCGGCGGTGCCGGAGTCGCTGATCGAGAGCGAGCTCTTCGGGCACGTGCGGGGGGCGTTCACCGACGCGCGCGCGGCGCGCTCCGGGCTGTTCGTCGAGGCGAACGGCGGGACGCTGCTGCTCGACGAGATCGGGGAGCTGCCGCTCGCGGTGCAGCCGAAGCTGCTCCGCGCCCTCCAGGAGCGCCGGGTGCGCCCGGTGGGCGGGAGCGCGGAGGTGCCGTTCGACGCGCGCATCGTGGCCGCGACGAACCGCGACCTGGACGAGGCCGTCGAGGCGCGCCGCTTCCGGGAGGACCTGTACTACCGGATCAACGTGCTCCACGTGGAGCTGCCGCCCGTGCGGGCGCGGGGCAGCGACGTGCTGCTGCTCGCGCAGCGCTTCATCGAGGACTTCGCCACGCGCTGGGGCAAGGAGGTGGTCGGCCTGTCACCGGCGGCCGCCGAGCGGCTGCTCGCGTACACGTGGCCGGGCAACGTGCGGGAGATCCAGAACTGCATGGAGCGGGCGGTGGCGCTCACGGGGTACCCGGAGATCACGGTGGAGGACCTGCCGGCGAAGATCCGGGAGCACCGGCCGTCGCACGTGCTCGTGGCGGGGGACGACCCGTCCGAGCTGGTGCCGCTCGAGGAGGTGGAGCGGCGGTACATCCTGCGGGTGCTCGAGGCGGCGGGCGGGAACAAGACGCTGGCGGCGAGGATCCTGGGGCTGGACCGGAAGACGCTGCACCGGAAGCTGGAGCGGTGGGAGCCGGGCGCCGGGGGGACGAAGGGGAGCTGAGAGGGTGGGCGGGGTGGGTCGGGCGACCTGAAGCTCGAAGCCCACGCCGAGGCGCGGAGGAATACCCCGGGCGGGGAACGACGCCCCACCCCGGATGGCCCACGCGGGGGGTCGCCGCCAGTCCCACTGCAGTCCGCCGCCACCTGGGTCGTCCGCCGCAACCTGGGTCGGCGCCTGCGGCCTCAACCTCGGTCGGTTCCAGCCGTTCCGGCCAGCCTCCCCAACCCGGGTCGGTTCCAGCCACCCCCAACCCCGGTCGGTTCCAGCCACCCCAACCCCGGTCGGTTCCAGCCACCCCAACCTCGGTCGGTTCCAGCCACCCCAACCTCGGTCGGTTCCAGCCACCCCCAACCCCGGTCGGTTCCAGCCACCCCAACCCCGGTCGGTTCCAGCCACCCCAACCCCGGTCGGTTCCGGCCAGCCCCCCAACCCCGGTCGGTTCCAGCCACCCCAACCCCGGTCGGTTCCAGCCACCCCAACCCCGGTCGGTTCCGGCCAGCCCCCCAACCCCGGTCGGTTCCAGCCACCCCAACCCCGGTCGGTTCCAGCCACCCCAACCCCGGTCGGTTCGGGACGGCCGCCGGTGGGCGGCACGCGGCCTGCAATACAGGCCTCTCACCAAGGAGAGAGCCCGATGCCCCCCGACTCGATGCGCGGTCTTGCCTCGATCCTGAATACGCCCCCTGAGCCGGTGCCGCGCGTCCACCCCGGCGCGCCCCCCATCCGCGTGCTGCTCGCCGAAGACGACAGGGAGTTGCGGCTGCTCCTCGCCACCGCCCTCCGCCGCGACGGCTACGAGGTCCTGGAGGCGCATGACGCCAAACACCTCCTCGAGTTGATGGGCGAAGCGCTCGTCTCCGGGAACGGCGGCCCGGTCGATGTCGTGGTGAGCGACATCCGGATGCCAGGCGCGAGCGGACTCGATCTGCTGGCCGGGCTGCGCCGCGACGACTGGACGACGCCGGTGGTCCTCATCACCGCGTTCGGCGACCCGGAGACACACGCGGAGGCCTACCGCCTGGGCGCCGACGCGGTGCTCGACAAGCCGCTCGACGTGGACGATCTGCGGCTCGTGGTCCAGACGCTCGTCTCGATGCGCGGCTGACGCACCACGCAGCCACCCGCGCCGCCCCACGCCGCGGTCACACCCATGGGCCCGCGGCACTTGCCACGACGCCGATCACCAAAGCGCTCATCGGAGCCGGCACCCTGCTGGGGAGCATCTCGCGATCACGGACATCACGAGATGGCGCGTAGGTGGGAGCGCCTATCGACGAGCAGCTGGCCTACCCACAACCCTTGTCAGGAGCGCGCCAGTTGACCGTTGGATAGGTTTTCAACATCGTCGTGGAGCAGATCCGTGCGATCGTGAGTCGCCCGGCGCCGCCTCACCCCGCCTCGACCGGCAGCCGGCGCGGCTCCCCCGCGCGCTGCGCCTTCAGCCGCGCCCGCCGCATCTTGTGCCACGCGAGGATCCCCGCGTCCGCGCGCACGAAGCGGCACGCGTCGAGATCCGCGTCGCGCGGCTCCGAGGACGCGAGCATCCGCTCGTCGCCCGGCTGGATCAGCCAGAACTCCGCCCGCAACCCGAGCCACGCGAGCAGCCGCCCGATCACCGGGATCGGCACGTAGTACCGCCCCACGATCGCCGTCCGCTCCGCGTCGATCGGCGCGCACCCCGCCATGCCCACCACGCGCTTCCCGAACGAGAGGCGCACCACGCCCGGGAAGCGCACCTCCATCTCGAACCTCCACCCCCGACGACCGTCCCAGGGCTCCCCGTCGTCGTGGCGCAGCACCGCCTCGGCGTGGATGACGTCGCCCTCGACGCGGACCTCGCAAGGGTCGAGCATCGCGCCGACGCCGGGGACCCAGGGGCGGTGCGCGAACGGCAGGTGGTGGAAGTCGAGCATGCCCTCCATCGCGCGCGCGAACGGCACGTCCCAGTCCATCGACGCCGTGTGGGCGTGCCGCTCGTCCGGCGGCAGGCCATCGAACCAGGGCACCGGCGGCAGCTCGGCCGGCCGCTCGCCCCAGAAGAGCCACACGAAACCCCGGTGCTCCCGCGCCTCGTACCGGGTCAGCGCGAGCGCATCCCCCGCGCCGCGCGCGCTCGCGCCGCGCCCCTCGCACGGGATCGCGACGCAGCGCCCGTCCGAGGCGAACCGGAAGCCGTGGTACGGGCACTCGATCGCCCCGTCCACGACCCGCCCCAGGCCGAGGTCCGCGCCGCGGTGCGGGCAGCGCGCCCGCGCCACGACCAGGGCGCCGCGCTCGTCCCTGAACAGCACGAGCCGCGTCCCGAAGCGCTCGACGGCGACCGGCCGCTTGCCCACGCAGGCCGCGTCCGCGATGATGTACCAGGCGCCCTCGACGAACGCGCCGCGACCTTCCTCGATGCCGTGCTTTCGCATGATGCTCCTCCGATCGCCCGGAAGCCTGGGGCCGGCCCGGCCGGGGAGCAGTGACAGCGCGCGCCACAAGGGCTGACATGCGGCGCCAGGCCCCGCGGGCGCCCGCCCCGACGATCTGGGCCCGCACCGCCGCGCAGCTCGCGGACCACGCCGCGGAGCGCGGGGCGGATCGGCGGGCGCTGCTCGAGGCCGCGGGGCTCGCCGGCGCGGCGCTCGCCGATCCGGACGCCCGCGTGCCGCTCGCGGCGTTCTACGCGCTCATCGAGGCGGCCGTGGCGGCGTCCGCCGATCCGCACCTCGGCCTCGACTTCGCGGCGCGCTTCGAGCCGGAGCACTTCGACGCGCTCGGCTTCCTGGCCATGAGCAGCCCGACGCTCGGAGAGTCGTTCCGCCGGATGCTCCGCTACCAGCAGATCTGGAACGAGGGCGAGCGCTACACGCTGGAGATCCGCGGGCGCCGCGCGCACCTCGGGTTCGTGCCCTTCGGGCCCGACCGGCCGGCCCACGGCCAGCTCGCGGAGATGTTCGCGTTCGACGCGCTCGTGAACGCCGGGCGCATGTGCGGCGCGCCGATCCAGGCGCTCGCGGTGCGCTTTCGCCACGCGCCGGAGGGTGATCCGGAGGAGAAGGCGCGGCGGCTCGGCTCGCCGGTGCTGTTCGGGGCGCCGGCGACCGAGCTGGTCCTGCCGGTCGAAGAGCTCGCCCGTCCGCTACCGCACGCGAACGAGGCGCTCGCCGCGTTCCTCGAGCGCCACATGAGCGCCGCCGCGGCGCGCCTGCCGGGCGCGGCGCCGCCGGCGCTGTCCGACCGCGTGCGCGCGCTCCTCGGCGAGCGGCTGCGCGAGGGGGCCGACCTGGGCGCGCTCGCGGCGCGCCTGCGGATGAGCCCGCGGACGCTCCAGCGCCGCCTCGGCGACGAGGGGACGTCGGTCCACGCCCTGCTCGACGAGGTCCGGCGCGGCCGCGCTGCGGCGCTCCTCGACGCGGACATGGCGATCGGCGAGGTGGCGTATCTGCTCGGCTATTCCGAGCCGAGCGCGTTCCACCGGGCGTTCCGGCGCTGGACCGGCGTGACGCCGGAGGCGTTCCGCGCCCGGACCAGGGGCGCAGCGCCGCGGTGAGCGGCCTGCGCCAGCGGCTGGCCTGACGGGCTCCTTCACGCGCGCCCGGCCGCGGCCTGCGCCGCTGCCGGGCCTGCGCTCACGGGCCCTGCGCTCACGGGCCGGGGGGGGCGATCTCCAGCTTCGCCATCACGCTGCCGCTGCCCGTGATGCCCGCCTGGATGTTCTCGACCGCCTGCGTGATCGCGTTGGTGGCCGGGATGAGGCACGCCCCCGCCTTCACGCTGCCGGTGGCCGCGCCCTCGAGGTTGCCGCCCGCCTGGACCACCGCCTCGGCGCTGGCGAGGAGCAGCTCGCCGCGCGCGTGCGCGACGACGAGGAGCCGCGGCAGGTTCGCCTTGAGCGTCGCGATCGCCGCCTCGACGTCGGCCCCACCCTCGATGTTGACCGCGGGCTCCTTGCAGCTGGCCTTCGCGCTCGCGCTCGCCTCGCAGGAGCCGCTGCACTCCGCGGACCCCTGGCACTCGGCGCTCGGCGGCTTGAGCTCGGCCCTGCACTTCGGCGCCTTGAACTGGACGTCGCACGAGCCCGAGCAATCGGCGTTGCACTGCACCTCTGCCTCGGCCGCGAACGAGCACGAGCCACGGCACTCGCCCGTGCAGGTGCCCTGGCACTCGCCGCGGCAGTCGCCGCCGGCAGTCGTCGCGGAGCAATCGCCGTCGCATGTGCCCTCGCACGTCCCCTGGCACGTCCCCTCGCAGTGGACCGCCAGGTTGGCCGAGCCCTCGCACGAGCCGGTGCACTTCCCCTCGCACCGCCCCGAGAGCTGACCGGGATCGCAGCGCGCGACGATCTCCGCCGGGGTCAGCTGGCACTCGACGTTGGCGCTGCACCTCGCCTCGCAGTTCGCCTGTACGCTCGCGTCGACCGTGCAGCTCGGCGGCTGGAAGGTGATCGACAGGTCGGCCGTCGCGTCCCCGAGCGCGTCGACGGCGAGCTCACACCATTGCTCCGCCCGTTCGTTCGGCTTCGTCGCCGTGATCGTCGCCACGTCCGCGCCGAGGTCCAGCGCGATCGCCTGACAGGCGCTCGTCACGTCCGCCACGATGGCGCCCGCGGCGCCCGTGAAGTCCGACACGGACTGCATGAAGGCACCATAATTGAGCTCGGCCTCGCCCTCGAGACCCCACTCCACCGTGGCGAGATCGGCGCCCGGCGTGAAGTCGCGACAGCAGATGTCACTCTGCAGCTCCGAGACCTTGTCACACCCCATCGCCGGGATGACGGAGAGCCCCGCCAGCGCCAGCGGGAATGCCGCGATTCGCCACGTCACACGGATATTCATCGGGAAACTCCTTCGTTCTTTGTCGGGCGTGCCGCTGGTGCGGGACTGCCACGGAGAGCGGTGAAACCCCATGAGGGAGCACGCTCGCCTCCGAGCTCGGCCTGCAGCCGCCTCCGAAGCAGGGCGACAATAGTTCATAGATCGACCCACATGACAAGGCCCATGCTGCGGAATTGTTGCTCGTCTCGACGTCACCCTAGGGCGAAGCCCGTCAGCACGGGAGCCATCCACGACGAGATCTGTTGATGTTCATGTCGACGGCAGAGGTAGGAAGAACGCCCGCTCGCGGCCGTCCAGGGGAGGGCAGAGGGCGCGCCATGACACGGCACGTCGTGGGTTCAACCAGCCATCATCGAATCGCCGTTGCAGAGCTCGGCCGAGCCGTAGGACAATGGCCCCGTGATGACGCTCGGCCCACGGCTCCCCCGGTTCGTGCAGCTCTCTCTCGTGCTCGCCCTGACGGCCGGTTGCGGCGCCTCGTCCGACGACGAGAGCCCGACGAGCGGCCAGGCCGCCGGCGAGCCGCCCAGGATGACGGGGATGACGGCGGCCCACAATGCCGCGCGCGCCGCCGTCGACCCGCCCGCCGATCAGCCGGTGCCCCCTCTCTTGTGGTCGCCCGAGATCGCCGCGGTGGCTCAGGCCTATGCCGCCCAGTGCATGTTCGGCCATAGCGCGAGCGATTATGGAGAAAACATCTTCGCGTCGACCGGCTCATCACCCACACCGGAGGATGTTGTCGCCTCGTGGGTCGACGAGGCGGCCAACTACGACCTTGCGAGCAATGCCTGCAGCTCCACCTGCGGCCATTACACTCAGGTGGTATGGGCCGACTCCCTGCGGCTCGGCTGCGGGGTCGCCGATTGCACGACCGGCTCGCCGTTCGGCGGTGGCACCTGGCAGATCTGGGTGTGCAACTACGATCCTCCCGGCAATTTCGCCGGAGAGCGCCCCTACTGAGCCCGCGCGCCGGCGGCGCGCGCCGTCCTCGTCATCCTCCCCGCCCCTCGCCGGCTCTGGTATCGCAGCGGCGATGGACTTCGGGTGGACCCCTTCCCAGCGCGCCGTCCACGACCGCATGCGCGCCCTCGGCGCCGAGGCCGACGCCGCGGCCCCGGACGATCGCATGCGCGTCCTCGCCCGGGGCGGCGCCCTCGGCCTGCCGATCGCCCGCGATCTCGGCGGCGAGGGCCTCGACCTCGTCACGACGGCGCTCGCCTACGAGGGCCTCGGCGCGACGCTGCGCGACGGCGGCGTCCTGCTCGCCGCGGGGGCGCACCTCTTCGGCGTGGCGCTCCTGCTCGCGCGGGTGGGCACGCCCGCGCAGCAGCGCGCGTGGCTGCCGCGGATGGCGAGCGGCGCGTGCATGGCGACGGTCGCCGCGACCGAGGCCGGCGCGGGCTCGGACGTCGCGTCGGTGCAGGCGAGGGCCGACCGCACGGACGCCGGCTACCGGCTCACCGGCGACAAGCGGTACGTGACCTGGGCCGACCGGGCCGACGTGTACCTCGCGATCGCGCGCGACGGCGGCGGCCGCGCCGGAGGGGCCCCGGCGCGCGGCCTCACCGCGCTGCTCGTCCCCCGCGCCGCGGGCGAGGGCGCCGCGCGCATCCTCCCCGGCGCGCCGCTCGCGACCGCGGGCCTCCGGGGCGCGCGGCTCGCGCCCGTCTCGTTCGCCGGCTGCGAGGTCGGCCACGACGCGCTCCTCGGCCGCGCCGGCGCCGGCCTCGCCGTCTTCCAGATCGCGATGACCTTCGAGCGCGCGCTCATCCTCGCCTTCCGCCTCGGCGCCATGGAGCGCGCCCTCGGCGAGGCCGTCCGTTTCGCCCGCGAGCGCGAGATCGGCGGCCAGGCGATCGCCCGCCACCAGGCGGTCGCGCACCGCCTCGCGCAGATGAAGCTGCGGCTGGAGACGTCGCGGCTGCTCATCTACCGCGCCGCGTGGGCGCTGGACCAGGGCGAGCGCGGCCAGGCCGAGGCCGCGCTCGCGAAGTGGCACACGGCGGACTCGGCCGTGACGTCCGCGCTCGACGACCTCCGGCTCCGCGGCGGCGCTGGCTACCTCGAGGAGAGCGGCCTCCCCTCCGCCATCGACGACGCCCTGGGCGGCAGCATCCATTCGGGGACGTCCGACGTGCTCGCCACGATCGTCGCGCGGTGGCTGGGCGTCTAGCCGCTCGCCCGCGCTTCACCTCGTCTCACCAAGCTCCTCCCTCGCCGTGGCATCAGGCCCCCGGGGAGGGTGCTCGGCCCCTTCCCATCCAACATGGAAGAACTTGGACGACGAACTACTGGCCAACCCTCGCCGGCGCCTTTACCAAGGTAGGGCTGCGCGGACCGGCCGAGGGTCGCCGGCCCGCGCCCGTCCGCCGGCCCCTCAAGCCCAACCAGGAACGATATGACCGAAGCGACCGACAATCCCCTGCTCATTCTCGGCTTCGAGATCCCGTTCGATCGCATCCGGAGCGAGCACGTGGAGCCCGCGGTGCGCGCGCTGCTCCAGGACGCCCGCGCCCGGCTCGACGCGCTCGTCGCGGCGCCCGGCCCCCGCACGTACGACAACACCCTCGCCGCGCTCGAGGCCGTCACCGAGCGGCTCGACCGCGCCATGAACGTCGTCTCGCACCTCGAATCGACGTCCACCACACCCGCGCTGCGCGCCGCGTACAACGCCGTCCAGCCGGAGGTCAGCGAGTTCCTGAGCGGCATCGCCCTCAACGAGGGCGTCTACGGCGCGCTCAAGGCGTACGCGGCCACGCCCGAGGCCGCGGCGCTGACGGGCCCACGGCACCGCTTCCTGAAGAAGACCCTCGACGATTTCCGGAGGAGCGGCGCCGAGCTCGACCCGGCCGGCAAGAAGCGCCTTTCCGAGATCGACGTCGAGCTCGCCACGCTCACCCTGCGCTTCTCGCAGAACGTGCTCGACGCGACGAACGCCTTCGAGTTCGTGGTCGAGGACGCTGCCCGCCTCGCCGGCCTGCCGCCGAGCGCGGTCGAGGCGGCTCGTCAGGGCGCGAAGGACAGGGGCATCGAGGGTTACCGCTTCACGCTGCAGGCGCCGAGCTACATCCCCGTGCTCACGCACCTCGACGACGGCGCTATCCGCGAGCGCTTCTACCGCGCCTTCAATACGCGGGCGACCGAGGGCGACCACGACAACCGGCCGCTCATCCGCCGCATCCTCGAGCTCCGCGGGGAGAAGGCGAGGCTGCTCGGCTACGCGAGCTTCGCCGATCTCGTGCTCGAGGACCGGATGGCGAAGACGGGCGCCGCGGCGCGGCGCTTCGTCGACACGCTGCGGGCGCGCACCGAGCCGGTCTTCGCCCGCGAGAAGGAGGAGCTCGCCGCCTTCCGCCGCGAGATCGAGGGCCCGGACGCGCCGCCGCTCGCGCCGTGGGACGTCGCCTACTACGCCGAGAAGCTCCGCCGCGCCCGCTACGATTTCGACGACGAGGCGCTCCGCCCGTATTTCCCGCTGGATCGCGTCGTCTCCGGCCTGTTCGAGATCGCCCACCGCCTTTACGGCGTGCGCATCGCGCCCTGGCAGGCCGCCCCCACGTGGCACCCGAGCGTCCGCGCCTACCAGCTCGTCGAGCCGAACGGCGCCCAGAGCGCCGCTTTCTATCTCGACTTCGTGCCGCGCGAGCAGAAGCGCGACGGCGCCTGGATGCACGGGCTCGTCACGGGCGCGCCGAGCGAGGACGGGCGCGCGGCCGGCGAGGACGCGCGCCACCTCGAGGTCCTCGCGGGCAGCTTCACCCCGCCGGTCGGCGGCCGCCCCGCGCTGCTCAACCACCGCGAGGTCGAGACGCTGTTCCACGAGTTCGGCCACATGATGCACCACGCCTCGAGCCGGGTGCCGATCCGGAGCCTCGCCGGCACCAACGTCGCCTGGGACTTCGTCGAGCTCCCCTCGCAGATCATGGAGAACTGGTGCTGGGAGCGGGACGCGCTCGACCTCTTCGCGCGCCACCACGAGACGGGCGCGCCGGTACCAGACGACCTGCTCCAGCGGATGCGCGCGGCCCGCACGTTCCGCGCGGGCGCCGCGACGATGCGGCAGCTCGGCTTCGCCGAGATCGACCTCGCGCTCCACATGGACTGGACCGGAGAGCAGGGCGATGTCGTCGAGTTCGCGCGCGAGGTCCTCGGGCGTTACTCGCCTGTCCCGCTGCCCGAGGGCTACGCCATGATCGCCGGCTTCTCGCACCTCTTCTCGAGCCCGGTGGGCTACGCAGCGGGCTATTACTCGTACAAATGGGCCGAGGTGCTGGACGCCGACGCCTTCTCCCGCTTTCTGGAAGAGGGTCTGTTCAGCCGGAAGGTGGGCGACGCGTTCCGGAGCCAGATCCTCGCGCTCGGCGACACGCAGGACCCGATGGATCTCTACAGGAGCTTCCGCGGCCGCGAGCCCACCCTCGACGCCCTGCTCCAGCGCAGCGGGCTCGCCTGAGCCCCCTGGGCGGGCCCTGAGCCTTCGGGCGGCTCCCCGGGCCCCCCAGCGCCGCGGTCCTCCACGACGCCCCCACGGCCCCTCACGGGCCGCGGGCCCCGCTCCCAAGGCGCTCACGGCCCCCCACGGCTCCCCGACACCTCAGCCTCAGGACACGCGCTACCGGCGCCGCGCGCAAGCACACTTCTTCATCAGCTCCCGCGCGCGGACCAGTGCAAAACGATGGCATCCCTGATCCGTGACCACTGGTCGATCGAGAACCAGTGCCATTGGGTGCTCGACGTCGCGTTTCGCGAGGATGAGAGCCGCATTCTGTGACGATGGTGCGGCTGATGACGCGTCGGCTGTCCCACGCGGCGGCGAAATCCGCCCTGCTGCCCACCACTGAACCCACCATCCCGCCGCTGCTGCCGCCCCCATCAGCCCGCCCGATGTTAGGCCGCCGGCCGGGTTCAACAGCAAAAATCAGGCCAACTGCTGCTAGACGTGCTCTCAGGGGGTCGCGACGATACTCACGGATACACGGGGCAATGCCGGCCGAGGTGGCTCCTGGGCTGGTGGGAAAAGGATGGATACGACGTACGTCATCAAGGAGGTCCTCTCCACGAGCAAGGGGGCTGTGCTCTATCGCGGCGTCCGCGCCGCAGACGGGCAGCCGGTCGTCCTCAAGGTCCTCGCCCCGCAGCACCGCTCGCAGCACCTCACGTGGCTGAAGAACGAATATTCGATCGAGAGCGCGCTGAATATCCCGGCCGCCGTGAGGCCGATCGCCCTCGAGACCTACGAAGGCAGGCCGGCCCTCGTCATGGAAGACTTCGGCGGCGAGTCGCTCGATCGGGCGGTCCGCCCGCCGATGGACATCGCGGAGTTCCTGCGGCTCGCAATCCGGATCGTCTCGGCTGTGGCGGATATCCATCAGCGGAACGTCGTCCACAAAGACCTCAAGCCCGACAACATCCTCGTCCACCCCACGACGGGCGAAGTCAAGCTCATCGATTTCGGGCTCGCCTCGACGCTGCCGTGCCATCGGCAGGAGAGCGGGAGCCTCCGGCAGATCGAGGGCTCGCTGCCCTATATGTCGCCCGAGCAGACCGGACGAATGAACCGAGCGCCCGACGAGCGGAGCGACCTCTACTCGCTGGGGGTGACGTTCTGCCAGATGCTCACCGGCGAGCTGCCCTTCCAGGCGACCGATCCCCTGGAGTGGGTGCATTGCCACATCGCCCGCTCGCCCATCCCCCCCGCGGAGAGCGCGCCCTGGGTGCCGGACGTCGTCTCGGCCATTCTGATGAAGCTGCTCGCAAAGGAGGCCGAGGACAGGTATCAGAGCGCTCGCGGGCTCCGGCACGATCTGGAGCGGTGCCTCGAGCCATGGAGCTCCCGCGGCACGATCGAGCCGTTCCCCCTCGGCGAGCGGGACGTATCCGACCGCTTCCAGATCCCGCAGAAGCTCTACGGGCGCGACAGGGAGATTTCCGAGCTGCTCTGCGCCTTCGAGCGCGTTGTCCGCGATGGAGTCCCCGAGCTTTTGCTGGTCTCCGGCCACGCCGGCATCGGTAAATCGGCGCTGGTGCGTGAGCTTGAGAAGCCCATCGTCCGCGAGCGGGGCTTCTTCGCCTCGGGGAAGTTCGAGCAATACAAGCGCGACGTCCCCTATGCCACGATCGTCGCGGCGTTCACCGGGGTCGTTGACGAGATCCTCGCCGAGAGCGAGGAGAAGATCGCCGCCTGGAAAGAGCGGCTCCTCTCGGCCCTCGGCGCGAACGGGCAGCTCATCGTGGACGTGATCCCGCCGGTCGAGCTCATCATCGGCCGGCAGCCGAACGTCCCTTCGCTGCCGCCGGCCGAGGCGCAGAGCCGGTTCAAGCGCGTGTTCCAGCGCTTCATCGGCGTCTTCGCCCGGAGGCCGCACCCGCTCGCGCTCTTTCTCGACGATCTCCAGTGGGCCGACCCGGCGAGCCTCGAGCTCCTTCAGGATGTGATGACCCGCGCCGAGGCGCGCCATCTCCTCGTTATCGGGGCATACCGTGACAACGAAGTGCCCCCCTCGCACCCGCTCACGCTGGCGCTCGACAGGGTGCGGAAGGAGGGCGCGCGCGTCGCCGACATCGTGCTCGGCCCGCTCTCCAGCGAGCACCTCACCGCGCTCATCAGCGATACCCTCCATTGCTCCCGCGAGCGCGCCGCGCCGCTCTCGCGCCTCGTCGAGGAGAAGACGGCCGGCAACCCCTTCTTCGTGATCCAGCTCCTCACCGCGCTCCACGACGAGCGCCTGATCGAGCTCGACGCGCTCGCGGAGGCGTGGCGGTGGGACATGGCGAAGATCTACGCCAAGGGCGTCACCGACAACGTGATCGACCTGATGGTCGAGAAGCTCGCGCGGCTCCCTGAGCGAACCCAGAAGGCGCTGAGGCAGCTCGCCTGTGTGGGGAGCACCGCGGAGATCTCCATCCTGACCCGCGCCTTCGGCCGCTCGGAGCAGGATCTCTATGAGGATCTCTCGCCGGCCGTGCGCGCCGGGCTCATCCTCCGCCTGGAGGGCGCGTACCAATTCGCCCACGACCGCGTCCAGGAGGCAGCCTATTCGCTCGTCCCCAAAGGCGAGCGCGCCGCGGCGCACCTCGAGATCGGCAGGCTGCTCCTGTCGCGGACCGCGGCGGAGGAGCTCGAGGAGAAGATCTTCGAGATCGTGAACCAGCTCGACCGCGGCGCCGCGCTGATCACGTCGCGAGACGAGCGCGTGCGGGTGGCCGAGCTCGAGCTCATTGCCGGCAAACGCGCCAAGAGGTCGACGGCCTACGCCTCGGCGCTCAGGTACCTCGCCGCCGGCTCGGCGCTGCTGGCAGGAGACAGCTGGGACCGACGGTACGAGCTCACCTTCGCGCTGGAGCTCAACCGGGCCGAGTGCGAGTACCTGACGGGCTCGTTCGAGGCGGCGGAAGAGCGGCTCCGTACGCTCGCGCGTAAGGCCAAGGATCTCATCGACGCGGGCGCCGTCGCTTGCGTGCAGATCGTTCTCTACGCGACACAGACTCGGAATGATCGGGCGATCGACGCCGGCCTGCACTATCTCCGGCGCATCGGAATCGAGTGGTCACCGCAGCCGACGAGGGAGGACGTACGGCACGAATACGAGTCGATGCAGGGGCAGCTCGGGAGTCGCCCGATCGAGGAGCTCCTCGACCTGCCGCCGGTGACAGACGCGCGCTGGCAGACGACAATGGACGTCCTCACGGTGCTCATGATGCCGGCGGCATATAGCGACGAACAGCTCCTCTGCCTCGTGGCCTGTCGGATGGTCAACCTCAGCCTCGAGCATGGCCACTGCGACGGCTCGTGCCTCGCTTATACATATCTCGGCTCGCTTCTCGGCCCGTTCTTCGGCGACTATCAGGCGGGGTTTCGCTTCGGCAAGCTCGGGCTTGATCTCTTGGAGAAACGCGGGCAGCTCCGCTTCCGCGCCTTCGTTTACGCCTTCTTCGGGATGGCCATCAATCCCTGGACAAAACCGCTTCGCGGCGGCATCGAGTGGCTCCGGCGCGCCCTCGGCACGGCCGTGGAGACCGGCGACCTGGCCATTGCCGGCGGCATCTCCGAGTGTGTGGTCACGCTGCTCCTTGCCGGAGGGGAACCGCTCGATGAGACGCAACGGGAAGCCGAGCGATCGCTCGCCCTCACACGGAAGGCGAGGTTCGGGCTCTTCATCGACGTCGGCGTCGGCAAGGAGCGGCTCATCCGCACCCTGCGCGGGCTTTCGCCGTCGTTCTCCTCGTTCAACGACGAGCAATTCGACGAAAACCAGTTCGAGGCGCACCTCGCCGGCGACCCGTCCCTGCTGATGGCCAAGTGCTGGTACTGGATCCGCAAGCTGGAGGCGCGGTTCTATGCCGGCGACTATGCGTCCGCCCTGGCGGCCGCTGCGGTGGCAGAGCCGATCCTGTGGATAACCGGGTTCGTTTTTGAAAGGGCCGAGTACCATTTCTATCGCGCGCTGGCGCTGGCCGCCCATCATGACGAGGCTTCGCCTGACGATCGGCGGTCGTACCGCGAAGCGCTGCTCGCTCATCTTCGGCAGCTCGAAGCCTGGGCTTCGAGCTGCCCCGAGAATTTCGGGAGCCGCGCGGCGCTGGTCGCCGCAGAAGAGGCGCGCCTCGGCGGCGAGGCGGAGAAGGCGGCGCACCTGTACGAGCAGGCAATCCGCTCCGCCCGTGACAACGGCTTCGTCAACAACGAGGCAATCGCCTACGAGACGGCCGCGCGCTTCTACCGCGCGCGCGGGTTCGACCAGATCGCGGATGGGTACCTGCGCGAGGCCCGCGCCCGCTACGTGCGCTGGGGGGCCGACGGCAAGGTGAGGCAGCTCGACAGGCTCTACCCAGGGCTCGTCGAGCGGAGGTCGCTCGCGCCCACCGCCACGCTCGCGGTCGGGGCCGAGCGGCTCGACGTGCTGTCGGTCGTCAAGGCGTCGCAGGCCATCTCGCGCGAGATCGTGCTCGACGACCTCTTGAGCAGGCTAGTCGAGGTCGTGATCCAGCAGGCCGGGGCGCAGAAGGGATACGTGATCCTTTGCCGAAAAGGCGGCCTCACGATCGAAGCCGAGGCCCTCCTCGACGAGAAAGAGGCGGCCTCCGTGAAGCTCCTCCGCTCGCTGCCGGCGACGCCCTCGCCGCTCTTGCCGGCCTCGATCATCACCTATGTGTCGCGGACAAAGCGGCACGTCCTCCTCGCGAACGCCGCCGAGGCGCCGACGTTCTCTTCGGACGAGCACATCGCCCGGACCCGGCCCAAATCGGTTTTGTGCTTGCCGATCCTCAGGCAGGCTGAGCTCGTCGGTATGCTCTATCTCGAGAACAACCTCGTCACCGGCGCCTTCACGAGCGAGCACACGGAGGTGCTCGAGCTCCTCGCCGCCCAGGCGGCCATCTCGCTGAACAGCGCCCTGTGTCTTGCCGAGGAGCAGGCGGCGCGGGCGGCGGCGGAGCAGGCGGAGCGCCGGATGGCCTTCCTCGCCCAGGCCAGCGTGCTCCTCAACGGGTCGATCGATTACGAGCAGGTCCTGGGAAGGCTCGCCTCGCTGTCTGTCCGCGAGCTCGCCGACTCCTTCGTGATCGACGTCATCGAAGATGCCGAGGTGAAGCGGATCGCGGGGATGAACGCCGATCCGGCCGAGCAGGTGTTCCTTGGGGAGCTCGCGAGGCTCAATCCGCTCCGGCCCGGCTCGCGGAGCCCGGCGGCCCGCGCGATGCGGACGGGAGAGCCGGTGCTCCTGCCGACGCTCACGGACGCCGAGATCCGGGCCAACTGCGCCGACGGCGAGCATGCGAGGCTCATCCGCGCGATGGGGATTCAGTCCGCGCTCTCCGTTCCGCTCATCGCCAGGGGAAAGCCGATCGGGGCGATCACGTTCGGCTCCGCCAAGCCGGGGCGCTATGGGAGCGCGGACCTCCGCCTCGCGGAGGAGCTCGCGCGCCGCGTGGCGATCGCGATCGACAACGCGCGCCTCCACCGCCAGACCGTGGAGGCGCTGCGCCTGCGCGAGGAGTTCCTGTCGGTGGCGTCCCACGAGCTGCGCACCCCGATGACGTCGCTCACGCTCGCGCTCCAGGCGATGCTGAAGGCAGGTCGCGCCGCAGGGCCCCTCGAGTCCTCGACCCTGCGGAACCGCATCGAGCTCGCCCACGCGCAGGGCCAGCGGCTGAACCGCCTCATCGACGAGCTCCTCGAGGTCTCCCAGATTGACACGAACGAGCTCCCGCTCGACCTCGCGGAGGTCGATCTCGCGGCCGTCGTCCGCGAGGTCGTCACGCGCCTCGAGCTCAACCTCGCGCGGGCCGGGTGCGCGGTGTCGATCCACGACGAGGGGCCCGCGGTGGGCTTCTGGGATCGGTCGCGGCTCGATCAGGTGGTGACCAACCTGCTCTCCAACGCGATCAAATTCGGGGCCAGCAAGCCCGTCGAGATCCATATCGGTCACGACGCAGGGATCTCGCGGCTCGTCGTCAAGGATCATGGCATCGGCATTGAGACGGCCCAGACGGCGCGCATCTTCGAGCGCTTCGCGCGCGCCGTCTCCACCAGGCACTATGGTGGGCTCGGCCTGGGGCTCTACATTTCCCGCTCGATCGTCCAGGCGCATGGCGGCTCGATCCGCGTCGAGAGCCAGCTCGGCGAAGGCGCTGCGTTCACGGTCGAGCTCCCATGCTCCGGTCCGCGGAAGGACGGCTGAGCTCTTCGACGCCTGGCGAGGAGCCTCTCGACATCGCTCGCGGCCGGAGCCGCCCGATCAGGAACCGGGTGAGCGCGTACCCCGGCGGGGCCCCCGCGCCGCGCGAAGAACACCGTCTCCCCGCGCCGGGCCCCCTCGGACGGCCGCCCCAAAGAAGCGCCGGCGCGCATCGCGCCGGCCCCCGTGCCATCACTGTATCTTGAAGTTGCAGGCCGACAGCGTGGCCGTTCCGATCGTCTGCGTCATCGCCCAGTTCGCGAGCGAGGCGACGCTGGCCTGCTCGGACCTGAACGCGTAGTTGCTCGCGAGCTGCACCTCGGTGCCGTTCTTCGGCCGGATGTACACCGAGTACCGCTTCGCCGCCACGTCGACCACCATCCGGACCGTATAGGTCGTCCCGCCGGTGTACGGGAACACCCGGAGCGCCTGGTACCTCGAGGCGTTCCGGACCCGGACATTGCCTTCCTCGTCGAAGATGACGATCGCGGCGAGCTGGGTCCACTGGCTCGCGGAGCCGCTCGAGAGGCCGACCACGGCGTCGATCTTCGACGCGCTCGGCGTCACGTCCCAGGTCGCCGTGAAGGTGCCCCGCTGGGTCGAAGGCAGCTGCGAATTGAACCATTGGCCAGCGTTGACGACCGAGCACACCGGCGCCGTGGGCGTGGGCGTCGTCGGCGTGGGCGTCGGTGTCGTCGGCGTGGGCGTCGGCGTCGTGGTCGTCGTCCCGAACTCGAACGCGCCGATGTCGACCGCGCCCACGGCCGTCCGCCGCTGCGCGGAGCCGACGGCCGCGAGCCCCGCCTTCGGCGGGTGGTACAGCGGCATCGCGAGCGGCGACGGGAACGTGCGCCCCGAGATCCCCGTCGTCGAGCTGACGCCCGCGTTCCGCAGCGGGCTCGTCGAGAGCAGCGTCACGTCGCGGTTGCCGATGCTCGTGAAGCCGGGATCGCTCACGATCAGCGTCCCCGTGAAGCCGGAAGGCACCGTCGTGCCCGTGGGCACGGCGTTGTTGACGCCCTTGATGAGCGGGCTGCCGGTCGTCCAGCTCGCGTCGTCACGGAAGACCTGAACGCTCCCGCCCCCGACGCGATGGAAGATGTTGTTGTGCAGCTCGATGCTCTCGATGCCATCGAACAGGTGGATCGCCGCGCTCGACCCCGCCATCAGCAGGAACGTGTTGTTCACGAACCGATACCGCCCGTTGGTGTCGCCCGTGCCGTCGCCGCCGACGCGGATCACGAACTGCGTATGCGTCTTGCGGAAGACGTTGCCGACCACATCGGAGTCCTCCCGCGCGAGCCCCGGATCCTGCCCGTCGGGGCCGATGAGCTCGAGGTCCTTGTAGAGCCCGCCCTCGATCCAGTTGTAATAGATCTCGTTCCGCTCCGCGCGGGTCTTCACCGCGTTGCCACCGATTGCATCGTGGACATAGCTGTGCTGCATCCGGAACACGGAACCCGGGTAAGCGGTCTCATCCGTTGCGATGTAGATCGGGTGCTTCGTCGTACCGGCACCGCACTTATAGACCTCCACGTATTCCACCAACAGCGTACCCGAATCGCTGTCGGCGCCCAGGATCCCGTGCGATGGGCAATCGTGGATCACGGAGTCACGGATCGTGACATCGTGCCCGTGCTGGAAGATGCACCTCGAGGTGCCGCCCGTCACATCGAACCCCTCGAAGACGATGTGGTTCGCGTTGATCTCGATCGTGTTGGTGCCGCCCCTCAGGACGGGGCGCTTCCCGCCGACGCGAACGCCGCGGATCGTGATCTTCGAGGTGGGCGTGCCCCATTTCGTGAGCCTGATGTCACCCGAGTACGTCGCGTTGCCGTCGACCTCCACCACGTCGCCCGGCTGCAGTCTGCTGGCTACCTCACCGATGGTCTTGTAGGTGCGCGTGGGACCGACTTGATACGTCGTGCCGGCCGCCTGCTCCTCCGCGTCCAGCTCCTCTGCGGTCACGTCCTCGTCGAGCGGCGCGCAGCCGAAGCCGACGATAGACATCGCTATCAGGGAAGCGATGACCTTACCGGCGGCAAACGACCGCGACCCAAAGCCTTGAGAAATCGAATGCATGGCTTTTTCTCCCCCGGCGTCGTCGAACCCCTGTGGTGAACAGGACCGTAACGGGCGAAAGCATCAGGGGGCAGAAGAGGAGCCTCCCGCTGCGTGCCTTCGCGCCGCGAACCATCGGTGCAGACCATTCAGCACCAGAGGGGTGGATACCGGCGCTCTCGTGAAACAACTTATTCCCGGATTAACACGACGGGTCAAGACGAAATGCTTTCGAAAACGAAACGAACACCCAATTAGGTCGCACACCTCGGCCGTTTTTCACATCACGGTTGCAAATTTTCGATGCAAAACTGCAATGCGCAGTCCGTCCGCTGATGTAAGGAAGGTATAGAGAAGTGGCCGTTCGCTCGCTTGAATGCAGACGAAATCCCCGGGAAATGTGGGTGAACCCCCAATGCGACAGGGTTCTCCATGTCGGTCAACGACCTTTACCTACCTCACCCCTGCATTCGCTATCTCGGCCGCGGCGCCTGTGACCCGAGGGAGGTCGCGCGCTTCCTCGGCGACACCGCTGCACCGCAAGCAAGAAAACAGCTCGCAGCCCTGCTCGATCGCTTGGCGGAGGATCCGCTATGCGCGTCGCGGCTGGCCTGCCGCGGTCGACGCGCGCGACACGGGCTCGCGGGAGATCGTGGAGAAGGACGACGGGCCGGCGTTCGACGGGGAGATCGGCGGCGTCCGCGCGGCATCGCGCTGCTCGCCGCGCGGGGGAGATGGGCGGGAATCGGCGGGCGCGCGAGCGGGCGAGCGGTCAGCGCCTCCCCTTGAAGCCCATCATCTGCTGCACCACCGCCTCGCTCTCCTCGGCGATCGCGCCCTCCTGCGCCGCGCGGTCGGCGCAGTCCTCACAGACCTTCTTCTTCTTGCTTCCGACCTTGATCGTCTTGAGCTCGTCGACCTCGTTATCGCATTCCCGGCACGTGGGCATCGCCACACCTTCCTTTCGCCGGGCCAGCATATCGCACCGATCCCGCGCGCGCCGAGATCGCGCCCCGGCGCCGCGAGCGGACCGCGCCGAGATCGCGCCCCGGCGCCGCGAGCGGACCGCGCCGAGATCGCGCCCCGGCGCCGCGAGCGGACGGCGCGGCTCGCCCGCCCGATGTTTGGCCCGGACGAGCCCCGCGACCTAGGCTCGCCGCGTCACGAGGACACCAAGGAGGCTCCCATGGATCGGAGGCAGGGCGCGCGCGCGCAGGTCGACTTCCCCGTCTCGGCGCTCGTCGATGGCCACCGGCACCGGTGTCGCGCGATCGATCTCTCCCCCACGGGGATGGTCGTCGAGCGCGCGCCCGCGCTGGCAGGCCGGGCGCTGCCTGCCGTGACCCCGTTCGAGCTCGACCTCGGGGTCGGGCGCCCCATCCGGCTGCGCGCCCGCCCGGTCTGGGACCGCGACAACCTGCTCGCCGTCCGCTTCGTCGTCATGAGCGACGCCGACCGGCTCACCATCGCCGAGCACCTCGACCAGCGCGCCCACCGCCACGAACCCCTCCATTAGAGCGACGGTCTCCCGCTTCGGATACGGGCCCACCTCGACGTTTTCGGTGCTCAGCGCACCGGAGTGCGCTTGCGCGCCGAAAACGCCGATCTGGGCCCGTCTCCTGTGCGGGAGACCGCCGCTCTGCTGCGGCTCTGGATGGTGCAGAGGGGGGCGGAAACCGCTGGAGATGGGGCAGACGGCCGGGGGTGAACGCCTTGAGACGACCGGTGGGGGACGTCCCCGACACGATGCTCGCCTGCAAGGGTGAAATCGCAGGATTGCAACACCGGGAGGATGTGCCCGGGACATCTATGCGAATTTTAAATCTATTTCCGTCTTCTCGCAGTGGCATGTGAGCTGCTAGTTCACGGACGAGCGTTGCTGGTGCGGCCTCTCCCCCCCTAGGCCCCGGCGACGCTTTTTTCTTTTTGTCGCTCGCTGGAGCGACGAGCGGTGGGGCACGCGCTACGTGCGTGGCTCACGTCGTCGGCGCGCAGCGGAGATCGACGCCCGCGGAATGCTGGCGGCAGAGCGGCGAAGCTCGTCGAGCGCGTGCTCGGGCAGGCGCGGCGCGCGCGGCTCGGCGACGCCTGGCTCGGGAGGGGCGGGCGCGCGGGCGCCCAGGTACGGCCAGAGGCTCTCGCGGATGGGCGCCGGCAGGACGTTCTCCAGGTACTCGAGCGCGGTCCCGCGGAGATGGGCGTCGTCGGCGTGGAGCGCCCTGTAGGCGATCTCGAGCGGCTCGCGCTCGAGACAGAGCGAGAGGACACGGAACACGTGCTCCAGGCTGCGGCTCGTCCGCTCGACGAGCAATCGCTCGGCCAGCGGCGCCTCGACCGAGGGCGCGACGTTGGGGGGCTGGGCGTCCCACACCCGGCGACCGATCGCGATCTCCCGCATCGCCGCCTCGATCACGTCGTCGTGCCGCAGGTGGATCGGCGCGCGCTGCTGGAGGAGCCGCGCGAGCGCGACGCCGCACTGAAAACGCACCTCGAAGCGCTCGTCGGCGAGGCCCAGGATCAGGCCGTCGGCGGCGCGCTGGGTGGGACAGGCCTGGAGCACCCGCGGGATGCGGCGCCGGAGGGCGACGCTCACGGACGGATCGAGGAGCGCGTCGACGAGCTGGCCGGTCGCGCGGGGGGCGACGGCGCGGAGCGCCCGGATCGCCTCGGAGGTGAGCCCCTCGCGCTCGAGGAGGGGGAGGAGGTGCGGCACGAGCGCGGGGTCCGGCTCCCGGACAAGCGCCCGGCGGATCCGCTCGGGATCGCCGGAGCGCAGGTCGGCCGTGGCGGCGAGCACCGGATCGGACGCCAGCGCGGCCGACGCGGCGCGCGCGGACAGCGGCCCGTCGACGCCCCTGCGATCACCCGCCGGAGGCCGCGGCGAGTCCCCGGGAGCGGGGCCGGAGAGCGACGCGCGGCCGGAGAGCGGCGAGCGGCCGGAGAGCGGCGGGCCAGGGTGCGACGTGCGCTCGCCGTCGGCGGAGGCGCGCCCGGCGTCGTGCCGCGCTGCCGCGGCGTTCCGGAGCGCGGCGAGCTCGACGAGGACCCTGTCGCGGCTGAGCGCGTCGACGGTGCCGCTCAGGGTGCGGCGGGTGGTCGCGTCGACGACGTTCGTCGGGTCGAGCGAGACGGCGCCGGAGCGCAGGCTGCCCTCGAGCGCGGCGACGTAACCCCGGTGCAGCCGAGGCGTGAAGAGCAGCGTGACGCCCGCGGCCGCCGCGCCGAGGCCGAGCAGCAGCGAGAGCGACCCGCCCGGGGCGAGCACGAGCAGGGCCATCGCGAGGCCGCTGCCCGCCGCGGTGCCGATGCGGTCGAAGCCGACGTCGATGAGCGTCTTGATCGACCGCTTCTGGTCCGGGGGCAGGGGCGTGTAGAGCAGCTCGTAGCCCGACCGGAACAGCGAGTTCCGGAGCACCGCCTCGGTCGCGCGGACGATGGAGGCGGCCCAGAGCCGCGGCGCGACCACGAGGGAGAGGGTGCTCGCGACGACCGCGGCCGGGAGGATGCCGATGGTGGCGGCGAGCCCGAGCCGGTCGAGCGAGAAGGTGGCGGCGAGCGACTGCACGAGGAACGAGAGCACGCTCACCGAGAGGTGGAAGAGCGCGAAGAACGAGAGCAGCGCGTTGCGGTCGGTCATCGCGGCGGCCGCCTCGGCGCTGAGGGCCACGTCGAACAGCGCGCCGCTCACGGCGCCGAGCCCGACGAGCAGGCCGAGGTCGCGCAGGTGGCTGTTGTCGCGCAGCGCGGCGAGCCCCGCCCCGCCGGCGCCAACCTCGGTGCGCCCCGCCTCAACCTGGGTGCGCCCCGCCTCAACCTCGGTGCGCCCCGCCTCAACCTGGGTGCGCCCCGCCTCAACCTCGGTGCGCCCCGCCTCAACCTGGGTGCGCCCCGCCTCAACCTGGGTGCGCCCCGCCTCAACCTGGGTGCGCCCCGCCTCAACCTCGGTGCGCCCCGCCTCAACCTCGGTGCGCCCCGCCCCGCCGGTGGCGCCGGCCGCGCGCGCGAGGCTGGCGCCCAGATGGTGGGTGGCCCAGGCGGTGAGCGCGCTCACCGCGGAGAGGGCCAGGAGCATCGTCGGAGCGTCGATGAGGCGGCTGGCGCGCCAGGCGAACAGGCCGCCGATCACGCCGCCGACGGTCCCGCCGCCCGCGATGCGCCCGATGGATTGGCGGGCGGTGTGGGGGTCGAAGCGCTCGTTGACGAGCGACCAGAAGGCGGAGATGAGGGTCGCGCCGAAGACGGCGATGTGCAGGTAGAAGACGAGGGCGGCGGCGCCGGGCGCGCGCCGGGCGAGGGCCCACTCCAGGGCGAGGAGCACGGAGCTCGCAACGAACGTGGCCGGAACGACGCGCGCGGGGGAAAGCTGGAGGAGCGCGCGCGAGAGCAGGACGACGGCGCCGAACGACAGGGCCGCGCCGGCGGCCATGACCTTGGGGACGTCGGCCGCGCCGAAGCTGGCGAGGAAGAGGGCGTCCCGGGTCGCCCGGCCGGCGACCTGCTGGGCGATCATCGCGCCCGAGGCGATGGCCGCGAGGAGGACGGGCCTGTCGCTCGCGCTGTCCTCTCCCACCTGCGCCCTGGGCATCCTAGGCGGGTTCGGCGGCGAGCACGCGGGCGTCGGTGACGATGGTCCCGAGCGGGACGTCGCCCGGGGTCGCCGGCACCTCGGCGACGAGCTGGAAGTCGAACACGACGCCCACCGCATGCGCCGGGGGGCAGAAGCGCGGCAGGGTGCTGTCGTAGTAGCCGACGCCGTAGCCGATCCGGTGCCCTCGGGCGTCGATCTGCAGGGCGGGCACGACGATGACGTCGAGCGCGGCGGCCTCCTCGTCGGTCGCGTCGGGCTCGCGGAAGCCGAGGCCGCGCTCCTCCATGGCCTCGGGGTCCTCGACGAAGCGGAAGGTCATGGCGCGCGACTCGGGGTCGATGGAGGGGTACGCGACCCGTGCGCCGCGGGCGCGCAGCAGCGGATCGAGCTCCCTGAGGTCGACCTCGTTGCGCCCCTCGATCGGGTAGAAGAGCGCGACCCGCCGGGCCGCGGCGAGGGCCGGCAGCTCCGCGAGCGCGCGCTGGATCCGGCGCGATCGCTCGAGGATGGCGTCGAGGGGGATGGAGCTGCGGACGGCCCGAGCGCGCTTCCGCAGCTCGGCTTTGGCGCGGTAGCGCAGGGCGGCCTCGGCGTCGGGGTCCATGGCTCGGTGGTTCCTCCGGCGCGCATCCTAGAGAGCCGCCCCGGGCCGGGGAACCGCCATGTGCGAAATCGGTGTGAGGTGGCGCAGTTGGCCCCAGGTGTGGCGCTCTTGCACGGAGGGCGGGGCAGCGGCCGCGCTGCGAGCGCGGGGGAGCGGGACGGGCGGGGGGCCCGAGGCGCGGAGCGGAGCGGGCGGAGAGAGGGGAGGGAGCGCCGGACGAGCGAGGGGACCGCGCGGGAGCGCGGGAGGGACCGCGCGGAAAGCGCAGTTGCGAGCGGCTAGCCAGGGGGAGCCCACGGACGAGCCCGGTGGCACCGTTCGTGCTGCTGGCGGCGGCTGCGCGGATGGCGGCGACCGCCGCTGCCGCGCGGTCCGCACAGGCGGCTGGTAGCGCCCTGATCGCGGAGAGACGATACCGGAGCGGTGCGATCGCGAGGGCAGGAGCCCCCGACGCCGGAGGAAGCGATGTTCTGGGAGGATTTCAAGAAGTTCGCGGTCCGTGGCAATGTCGTCGACATGGCCGTGGGCGTCGTGATCGGCGCGGCGTTCGGCAACATCGTCAAGACGCTGGTGGATCACCTGATCATGCCGCCGATAGGCCTCCTGACGGGCGGCATCGATTTCAGCCGGCACTACATCGTCCTGAAGTCGCCGAGCGGGCCCGGTCCGTACGCGACCCCCGAGGAGATGGTGAAGGCCGGCGCGGTGCTCCTCCAGTACGGGGTCGTCATCAACAGCCTGGTGAGCTTCTTCATCGTCGCGCTCTGCGTCTTCCTCCTGGTGCGGCTCATGGGGAAGCTTCACAGACAGCACGCGGAGGAGGTGACGACGAAGGAGTGCCCCGAGTGCGCGATGAGCATCCCCATCAAGGCGGTGCGCTGCGGGCACTGCACGGCGGCGCTGAAGGGCGCGTAACGCGAAACGGAGAGGTCACCGCGTGGGCGGCGCAGCTGGCGCGGCTCGCCGGCGAGCGGGCTCTCCGTCGAGGCAGGGCGCGTCGACGCCGGGTTCGCTCGGAGGGGCGCGCGGCCGCGGATGGCCGCGCTCTGGCTCAATGGTTCTCGACGGGCACGCCGGCCTCGAGCACGGCCTTCTTCAGCGTCAGAATTTCCTGCTGAGCGTCGGTGAGCTCCATCGAGTGAAAGCCGGACGGGGCGGTCGAGCCCATGTGGATCGGGGCGACCGCCGTCTCCAGGATCGGGATACCATCGAGCCTGCGCTGGTCGGTGCGTGGCCTGGTCTCGCTGAGCACGGAGAGCAGGCTTGGAGACGCGGTGACCCGAGGGCTCAGCGCGTTCACGCGATCGGGCGCGAACAGCTCGAGCGCGGTGCGCGCGATGCACGTATGATCGAGTGTTCCGTGGAACGGCACGCCGCGCGGAGCCCACGGCGAGACGACGAGGGCCGGCACGCGGACGCCGAGCGTATCGAACGGCGCCGCCTCGTTCGCGGGCGACGGCGGCGGGCGCACGTGGTCGTAGAACCCGCCATGCTCGTCGTAGGTCACGACCAGCGCCACGTGCGGCCAGGACGGGCTCGCGATCAGGTGGTTGTAGATGCGCGCGATCAGGTTCTGACCGCGCGCCACGTCGGCCGGGGGATGGTCGTCATTCGCCCAGTTCAGCAGCGCGTCCACGTCCACCAGCGTGAAGTTCGGGTCGATCCACGAGACGCTGGGCAGCGTGCCTTCACGGCAGGCCCTGTAGAACGAGGATATCTTCGCGATCGGCAGCCCGCGGTGGCCCTTGTATTTCTCGACGGTGCGCAAGAACGCGATGTCGTGCGAGTAGTAGCGCCACGAGTCGGCCGGCAACAAGTCGAGGAACGTCGCGTGGTCGATCCATTGCAAGTTCCCCGTGCGCCCGCCGCTGGTCCCGCAGAGCGCGAAGAACCGGTTCGGCCACGTCGGGCCCGCGAACGAAGCGAACCACCGGTCGCAAACGACGAACTGTCGCGCCAGGCTATCGTACGTCAGCAGATCGCGCTGGTCGTACCAGCTCATGATCTCGGCGACGTGGCTGTTCGTGCTGTAGCCTTTCACGAAGCCGTCCATCGCGCCGCCGTTGATCTGCCGCACGACCTCCTTCCGGTGGTGATGCGGGCGGATCCGGACTCTCGTGCTCTCGAGATGATATCCAGTGATCGGCGTGCCGTTATCGTCCGAGTTCGTCGCGCCGGTCACCCCATCGACGTCCATGCCCGTGCCGCGCAGGTAACCCAGCATGTGATCGAAGGAGCGGTTCTCGAGCATCACGATGACCAGATGACGAATGTCTGCCATGTTCCACCGCTCGCTTTCCCATGCGGCTCAGCGCTGTGCCGGCCGACGCGGCCCGCAGGGCCAGTTTCACTATCGTGAATTCATCTACCGAGATCTGCCAGCGGAGAAGGAGATCCAAAGTTCCCGAAGACGTCAAGCCCCAGCTGCGGGGACCTGACCCGGGTTGACTGAATATTTTCCATGCGCTCCGACGTCCCCTGAAAAGCGGTGCCAATTCAACAACTTGTCCATGCGCCGAGGGGGCCGCGCTCACGCCGCAGGCCACGGGAGGCATCTTCGGTGCGCGGGTACGTTGCTCCTCTGCTGCCGGTTGGCGCTCCAGGGCGCCTGTGCGAGAGATGCCTCATGACCTTGCGCTCGCTCCGCGCCGTCGCGCCCCTGCTCGTCGCCGCGTGCACCGTCAGGGCGCCGCCGCCCGCCGCGCCGGCTCCCCTTCCCTCGCCCTCCGCCGCGCCGGGCCAGAGCGCGGCCGCCGCGCCGGGCCAGAGCGCGGCGGCCGCGGCGCCGCGACTGCCGGCGTGGGTCGAGCGCAGCAACGAGCATGCGAAGATCCTCCTCGACGTGCTCGCCAGGTTCTCGCCGGAGCGCGCCAGCGCGCTGGGGGTCGAGCGCGCCGACCAGGAGGTCTCCGATCTGTCGCCCGGCGTCGAGGCGCGGCTGCGCGCCGCGTACCGCGAGGCCATCGCGGAGCTGGAGAAGCGCCGAGCGGCCGAGAAGGATCCGGCGGTCGCCGAGGATCTTCAGATCTTGCTGGACGCTGCGGACCGGGCCGTCCGCGGGTCCGAGCTCGAGGAGAGAACCCGGGTCACCTACGTGCACGCCACGGGGCTCGTGTTCGAGGGCATCTCGACCCTGCTCGACGACCGCATCCCGCCGCCGCGCCGAGCCACGGCCCTCGCGCGGCTCCGGCGGTACGCCGGGCTGGAGGCGGGCCACGCGCCCATCGCCGAGCAGGCGAGGAAGAGGCTCGACCAGGAGCTCGGGAAGCCCGGCTTGCTGGCGCCCTCCAGGATGGAGATCGAGCGGCACCTCGCCACCAACGCCCGCGTGCGGGAGGGACTCGGCGAGCTCTTCCGGAAATACGGCATCAGCGGCCACGAAGAGCCGCTGGCAGCGCTGAATCGTCAGCTCGAGGCGTACGACGCGGCGCTGCGCAAGGACGTGCTCCCGAAGGCGCGGATCGACTTTGCGCTGCCGCCGCCGCTCTACGCGTACATGCTCGAGCTGCATGGCGTCGACATCCCGCCCGCCGATCTCGCTCGGCTGGCCCACGCCGCCTTCGACGATCTGAAGGCGCAGATGCAGAAGCTCTCGCTGCCCATCGCGAAAGCACGCAACTTGCCGAGCGCGGACTACCGGGACGTGATCCGCGCCCTGAAGAAAGAGCAACTCGTGGGCGAGGCGATCTTGCCGCATTACAAGGAGCGGCTCGCCCAGATCGAAGAGATCATCCGGAAGGAGCGCCTCGTCACGCTGCCGGAGCGGCCGGCGCGCATCCGGCTCGGCACCGCCGCCGAGAGCGCCGAGATGCCGGCGCCGCGCATGCGGCCGCCGCGGCTGCTCGACAACCGGGGAGAAGCGGGGGAGTTCGTGCTTCCGCTCAGCCTGCCAGGGCCCTCGGACGAGCTGCGGAGGATCGACGATTTCACCTATGCCGCGGCGTCATGGACGCTCACCGCCCACGAGGCGCGCCCCGGGCACGAGCTCCAGTTCGCCGCGCTCGTCGAGCGGGGCGTCTCGATCGCCCGGGCCGTCTTCGCGGAGAACAGCGCCAACATGGAGGGGTGGGCGCTTTACTCGGAGGCCATCCTGCTCCCGTTCATGCCGCCTGAGGGCCAGCTCGTCTCTCTACAACACCGCCTGGTCCGGGCCGCCCGCGGCTTCCTGGACCCGGAGCTCCAGGCGGGCAAGATCACGCCGGCCGCCGCGCGGACCTTCCTCGAGAAAGAGGTGGTCCTCTCGCCGCCCCTCGCGCAATCCGAGGTGGAGCGTTACACCTTCCGCGCACCGGGGCAGGCGACCTCGTACTTTTACGGGTTCACCCGGCTGATGGATCTGCGGCGAGAGACCGAGTCCATGATGGGCCCGCGCTTCGACGCGCAGCGATTCCACGACTTCGTGCTCGCCCAGGGCATCCTGCCGCCGAAGCTGCTTCGCAAGGCGGTCATCGAGCGCTTCGTGCCGGCACAGCCGGCGCCCTGAGCGGCGGAGGGCCCGCGGCGCGCGCTGGACGAGCTCCCGCAGGCCGTCGTCCAGGATCGGATCCGGGCTCAGCCACACGCTGCTCCTCGGGTCGTAGTACCGCGCCCCGAAGTAGTAGAGCCCCGTCGCCTGGTCGAGCTCCTTCCCCGTGAACACGTACGCTCGCCTCAGCTCGTACCGCGAGTCCGACGCGTCGATCCACAGCTCTCCGCTCGGGAAGTACTCGTCCCGCTGCGTCAGCGTCTGCTCGTTGTTCGACGCGAAGCTCGTGCTGCCCAGGTGGTCCGGGTGGTAGTACAGCGTCGGCGGGTCACGGAACTAGTCCGGATCCATCTTGCTCGCTATCCGCGTCTGCCCCGCATAGATGTGCTTCGTGACAAACCGCCCGTCCCGCAGCGTCAGGTGCTGGTCGTGGTACGCCGTCTCCTCCTCGCCGCTCACGTGGTGCAGGTGCACCCGCCGCTCCCCGTCGCCGTCATACAGCATCCGCGACAGCACCTGGCCGTTCTGCGTCACCCGGCTGACGCGGTTCTCCTCGTTCCACTCGGTCACACGCGTGTCCGAACCAGGGTACGTCCAGCCCGTCTGGTTGCTGGTGAAGCCGATTCCGATGCTCTGGTGATCCCTTGTCCGGCCCAGAGGTCGACATGGATCGCTGGCCCGATCTTGGCATATCGATAGGCGCACTCATTCCGTCCACCGAACAGCCTCGAACTCGGCAATCTAGGCAGACAGAACTCACCAACCAGTCCCATCATACCTTCTTAGCCCCTCGCCACAAGGCCTCTTCAACTCGACACAACAACTCCTCGCGACCAGGCTCTCGCTCAATAAATCTCATAATCTGCCAAACACGAGGAAGGACACGCTCTCCAGCATGCGCATCAAACCCCGGCCGGGCTCCGCTTGCATTGAATACGACCTTCGCCGAGATCTCAAGAAGATCAACGATCGCACACTCAACAGGCGAACCTTCGATCTCGAAACTCAGGCTGGCCTGTCTGAGCTCGTGAAAAAGGCTTTCTGCCGTACCCCAAGCGCTTCTGTCACGACAGATGGCCAGCATTCTCTGTCCGAACCCCAAGAAGTCCCACCGCGCCGCAACAAGGACCGCTTCGAGTATTCCGCCGATCCACGCTGGACGTTTCTCGCTCACAACCGAGCGAAACAGTTCGGCACCGAGTATCATCACCTTACCTTCGTCCATAGGAGCCCTCCAGTCCGAGCACATTTTCAAGACCATATCACTTCTCCTTGGGTTGAGGCCTGAATGTAATATGTGGACGATTTGGATCTGGCACGCCCTTGTACACATCGATTCCCGAATAGTTACCTCCGGCCGTCGTCTCCCCACCAGAAGTACCACGCGGAACCGAGCTCCTCGCGGAGTGCCTCTGGGCGGCGTTGCCCGACATGACATAATCCCAGTCCGACCGTGGCTTTGCCTTGCCGCTCGCTTGACTCCCCACAACGCTAATTTCCTGACGAGTGGTCCTCCCCCGCTTCCGTGGACAGCGATGCGCTTCAGCACGGGTCCGATCCATTCTCCGCCCTCTCACCACAGATTTTCAGGTGGAGCCTGTCTCAGCCGGCGTTGGCACAGAGAGCCGATGTGGGCTTGTCGATGGGCTTCGCCATGGCGTCACGATCACAGCCCGCGATCGAAATGTCGATCCACCGGATGGCCACGGTCAACCGATCGATTTTATTGGCAGAATCGACCGCCCCGCTAACCGTATGCCGATATACGACCACCAATACCGCCATGCAACCACTCACCCTTCGACTTCCGAAGCTTCTCCATCTGCTGCTGCAAACCGTCTGCCCATTCAACAAACCAATGGTGACTAGCCAACTGCCCGCAGCAAATTTTGGACACACGAAGAAAGTCGCCAGCAAGACCCACCAACTCCTTGAGCACCAACTCACACGACACCGAAACGGTGTCCGTATGCGATGTTGGTTTCACGATCAGATCATTGCACTGAATCAAAAATTCTCCACCATGGGGAGTAAGCAAAACCACCCGCGCGACCCCCTGCTCGTAGAATTCCAATTTACCCACCTGCCCCTGAGCCAAGAGCCCGAGCGCGTCTCCGAGTTGCTCGATCACCACCAACAGATCGGTCCTAACCGTGACAGGCCAATACTCATCAGAACAGACACGCACATGAAAGCCCACCCCTGCGGCCTCTAGCGCCTCACATATATCCCGAAGCACGGACCCCAGATCATCGAGCTCTGGATCATATTCCAATTGACCGCTCTCGCTTCGTGGCAGAACACTGGGCACAGTCAGCCTCACTTCAAACATAGATGCTTACTCCACAGGGCATGCGGTTCGGTATCCACCGTTCGGCAGTGGAACGAGTGTGGCCTTCGTTGCCGGAACAATCGAACCATCCGGTCGAATTACCTGATCCATTTTTCCGGCAGGGCAACTGTCGTGGGCTCGGCAATTCCCGCTCTTTGCTCTGCAAGCCACTTCGCAGCAGATTTATTATCGGTCCATTGCCCTTGAGGGCCGCTCTTGGGACCTCTTGCGCGTCCGAGGAGTGCATTGGTGTTCTTTGCTCCTGCCCCATGAGTGTCAAAGGTGTGACCGTAGGTTGGTCTGCTCGCGGGATTTCCCCATTTCAGGTCCCCCTTTGCGTCTCCTTTCGGTGGTGCTGCCTGCGTCGCAGGCGCCTTCCCCGCTTCTGCCGCCTGCGCCGTCTTCGCCGCCGGCGCAGGCTGCGCCGCTTTCGCCGGCTGTGCAGCCTGCGGCGGCTGCGCGGGCGCGGCGGCTGGCTGCGCCGGCGGCCGAGCAGCCTGCTGCTGCTGCATGACGAACCTGAACAGCAGCCGGCGCATGCCGTCCCCGAGACCGCGAGACGTGCGACCCGCCGCCGCAGCGCCAGCGTTCATCCGCTGCAACATCTGCTCCTGGTGGAACTTTTGCCCCGCCGGCCCGTTGAAGCAGCTCGGGTGCCGGCACCCATTGGCCCCGGGAGGGAAGTTCCGATGCGCCCCCTGCGCGCTCCTCCCATCCGGGTCGACAAGGTTCACCGGGTTGTTCAGCGTGTAGCTGTACAGCCCGAGGTTCCCCGGGTTGAACACCCCTCCGCTCGTCCCTCCCCCCATGTACTCGTCCAGGATCGGATCCGGGCTCAGCCACACACTGCTCCTCGGGTCGTAGTACCGCGCCCCGAAGTAGTAGAGCCCCGTCGCCTGGTCGAGCTCCTTCCCCGTGAACACGTACGCTCGCCTCAGCTCGTACCGCGAGTCCGACGCGTCGATCCATAGCTCCCCGCTCGGGAAGTACTCGTCCCGCTGCGTCAGCTTCTGCTCGTTGTTCGACGCGAAGCTCGTGCTGCCCAAGTGGTCCGGGTGGTAGTACAGCGTCGGCGGGTCACGGAACCAGTCCGGATCCATCTTGCTCGCTATCCGCGTCTGCCCCGCATAGATGTGCTTCGTCACGAACCGCCCGTCCCGCAGCGTCAGGTGCTGGTCGTGGTACGCCGTCTCCTCCTCGCCGCTCACGTGGTGCAGGTGCACCCGCCGCTCCCCGTCGCCGTCGTACAGCATCCGCGACTTCAACTGCAGGTTCTGGCTCACCCGGCTGACCCGGTTCTCCTCGTTCCACTCCGTCACACGCGTGCCCGAGCCAGGGTAAGTCCAGCCCGTCTGGTTGCCGCTCGCGTCGTAGCTGATCACCCGCGACCACGGGGCCGACTCCGCCACGAGCTGCTCGTTGATCTGCCTCGGCGCGTGCGGCTGCGGCCCCGTGTACTGGTACTCCGACCGGTACGTCTGCTCCCGGATCGCGTGGTCCTCCTGCCATGGGTCGCACGGAACCGGCGTGGGGCACGCCTGCGGCACGTACCGGTAGCTCGCCTGGTCCTTGGTCAGGATGTTGCCAATCTCGTCGTACGAGAACGACAGCCGGTACCGGTACTGCCAGTCTCTCCGGTCCTGGTACGTCCCCCTCGCCGAGAGCAGCTGGTACAGATCGTCGTACCCGTACTCCTGCGTCGTCGGCCCCACCAGCACCGAGCCCGGCATGTCCTGCTCGTACGGCACCTCGTTCTGCACCCGCTCCAGGTTGCCCGCCACATCGTACTCGTACCGCATCCGCTGGAACGCCCTCGCCGGCTGCCCGCGCTCCACGAGGTACCGGTCGCGGTGGTCCGCGTTGATCTCCTGAAGCCGCCGCGACTTCTCGTAATACCTGTACGACGTCGCGATCCCGTTGCCGTGCACCACCCTCACCCGCTGCTCGAACTCGTCGTACCCGATGTGCTGCAGGTACTGCGTCACCGCAGGCTCGTCCGGGTGCTGCGGGTTGATCTGCGTGTTCGTTCCCACCGCCGACCGGACCAGGCCCCCTCGGTCGTAGCCGTACGTCACCACCTCCGCCCCGGAGCCAGGGAACTTCATCGACAGCAGCCGCCCGAACGCGTCGAAGTCGTACTCCATCGTCGCCTGGTACGGCCCCCGGTGCGGCTCCCGCAGCCGGGGGAACTCCGTCGCCAGCTTCGCCACGTTCCCCTGCCGGTCATACCAGAACGTCCTCTTGCCCGCCTCGCTCTGCTCCTCCACCAGCCGCCCGGCCCGGTTGCCGTGCTCGTCGCCCGCTTCGCTCGGCGCGCCGTACACATACGTCACGTCCGTCGAGTCCGGGTAGTTCACCCGCGTGAGTCGGTTGAAGTCGTACTCGTACCGGATCAGCTTGCTCGCGCCTTCCGCCAAGAGCTTCGCCGTCTGCCGCGCCCCGACGTTGCCCGACCGATCGTAGCGCCACTCCGTGCGCCCCATGTCCGGGCTCGTCAGCGTCACCATCCGCCCCAGCGTGTCGTACGCCGCCGTCGTCACGTTCCCGCGCGTGTCCATCACCCGGCGTCGTTACTAAAATCCGGAGACAGATCATCGCGGTAAAGCTGGCTCAAGAATTGGTCGAAGCTCTCTGACACCGGGAATATAGAGCCACCGTACCCATCCCAGAACACGACGCCTCCCGACGGAGTCAAGCAGAACACGTCGGCACCTTCGGTGGTCGCGATGGGTATCAAGCCAGCGGGAAGATCGCTACCATTCGCCAGATTCCACGCAAGATCATAACACTCCATCGGATGACCAACTCCGAAGAAGAAATGTATACGAGCATAAGGACTCGCCTCGCACATCGGAACAGCCACAAGATCTCGCTCCGGACGACCACCGTTTCTGATCAAGAGGAACTTGCGGTAGTCATCGGGCAACGCAAGACCGAACTGCTGCTCGACAGTCTCAACGTCACTTCCGGCAACAGACTTAGCCGCTTCATGGGTACGTATCATCGTCACTCCTATTTGGTTAAAACAAACCCACCCGTGTGCCCGGTCTTCTGGTGAATAGCTCTCGGAACGAGCTGCATCGTCCTCCCGTCCTGGTGATGATGCCACGTCATCCCTGATGGCGTCTCCTTGAGACCTGCCGCCCGGTTCGCGGCGGCGAAGTCACCAGGCCGTGTCCCTGAAGGAGTAATTTTCACCTCGGCCGCTACTACCCCGGCCGCCCGAAAGTCGGGGAAACCCTTGGAATCGAACGGTACACCTGTGACCGGGTGAGGCTTCCCAGCCAGATGGCCATTTCGCACGGGTGTATCAATGCCTGCCTTTGCCGTCCCTGAAGATGAGTCCGATTGCTTCGGGGCAGCTTGCGAGGGCTTCGTTGGCTGGGCCGCCACAGACGCCTTCGCCGCCGGCGCCGGCTGCGGCCCCTTCGCCGGCTGTGCAGCCTGTGGCGGCTGCGCGGGCGCGGCGGCTGGCTGCGCCGGCGGCCGAGCAGCCTGCTGCTGCTGCATGACGAACCTGAACAGCAGCCGGCGCATTCCGTCCCCGATACCGCGAGACGTGCGACCCGCCGCCGCAGCGCCAGCGTTCATCCGCTGCAGCATCTGCTCCTGGTGGAACTTTTGCCCCGCCGGCCCGTTGAAGCAGCTCGGGTGCCTGCACCCATTGGCCCCAGGCGGGAAGTTCCGATGCGCCCCCTGCGCGCTCCTCCCGTCCGGGTCGACCAGGTTCACCGGGTTGTTCAGCGTGTAGCTGTACAGCCCGAGGTTCCCCGGGTTGAACACCCCTCCGCTCGTCCCTCCCCCCATGTACTCGTCCAGGATCGGATCCGGGCTCAGCCACACACTGCTCCTCGGGTCGTAGTACCGCGCCCCGAAGTAGTAGAGCCCCGTCGCCTGGTCGAGCTCCTTCCCGGTGAACACGTACGCTCGCCTCAGCTCGTACCGCGAGTCCGACGCGTCGATCCACAGCTCCCCGCTCGGGAAGTACTCGTCCCGCTGCGTCAGCTTCTGCTCGTTGTTCGACGCGAAGCTCGTGCTGCCCAGGTGGTCCGGGTGGTAGTACAGCGTCGGCGGGTCACGGAACCAGTCCGGATCCATCTTGCTCGCTATCCGCGTCTGCCCCGCATAGATGTGCTTCGTCACGAACCGCCCGTCCCGCAGCGTCAGGTGCTGGTCGTGGTATGCCGTCTCCTCCTCGCCGCTCACGTGGTGCAGGTGCACCCGCCGCTCGCCGTCGCCGTCGTAGAGCATCCGCGACAGCACCTGACCGTTCTGCGTCACCCGCGTGACCCGGTTCTCCTCGTTCCAGTCCGTCGTCCGCGTGTCCGAGCCACGGTACGTCCAGCCGGTCTGGTTGCCGCTCGCGTCATATCGCATCTCCCGCGGCCACGGCATCGACTCCGCCACGAGGTGCTCCTCGATGCGCCTCGGCGCGTGCGGCTGCGGGCCCGGGTACTGGTACTCCGACCGGTACGTCTGCTCCCGGATCGCATGATCCTCGCGCCACCCGTCGCACTCAGCCGGAACCGGCGTGGGACACGCCTGCGGCACGTACCGGTAGCTCGCCTGGTCCTTCGTCAGGATGTTGCCAATCTCGTCGTACGCGAACGACAGCCGGTACCGGTACTGCCAGTCTCTCCGGTCCTGGTACGTCCCGCTCGCCGAGAGCAGCTGGTACAGATCGTCGTACCCGTACTCCTGCGTCGTCGGCCCCACCAGCACCGAGCCCGGCATGTCCTGCTCGTACGGCACCTCGTTCCGCACCCGCTCCAGGTTGCCCGCCGGGTCGTACTCGTACCGCATCCGCTGGAACGCCCTCGCCGGTAGCCCGCGCTCCACGAGGTACCTGTCGCGGTGATCCGCGTTGATCTCCCGAAGCCGCCGCGACTTCTCGTAATACCGATACGACGTCGCGATCCCGTTGCCGTGCACCACCCTCACCCGCTGCTCGAACTCGTCGTACCCGATGTGCAGCAGGTACTGCGTCACCGCAGGCTCGTCCGGGTGCTGCGGGTTGATCTGCGTGTTCGTTCCCACCGCCGACCGCACAAGGCCCCCTCGGTCGTAGCCGTACGTCACCACCTCCGCCCCGGAGCCAGGGAACTTCAGCGACAGCAGCCGCCCGAACCCGTCGAAGTCGTACTCCATCGTCGCCTGGTACGGCCCCCGGTGCGGCTCCCTCAGCCGGGGGAACTCCGTCGTCAGCTTCGCCACGTTCCCTAGCCGGTCATACGAGAACGTCCTCTTGCCCGCCTCGCTCTGCTCCTCCACCAGCCGCCCGGCCCGGTTGCCGTGCTCGTCGCCCGCCGCGTCCGGCGCGCCGTACACATACGTCACGTCCGTCGAGTCCGGGTAGTTCACCCGCGTGAGTCGGTTGAAGTCGTACTCGTACCGGATCAGCTTGCTCGCACCTTCCGCCAGGAGCTTCGCCGTCTGCCGCGCCCCGACGTTGCCCGACCGGTCGTAACGCCACTCCGTGCGCCCCATGTCCGGGCTCGTCAGCGTCACCATCCGCCCCAGCGTGTCGTACGCCGCCGTCGTCACGTTCCCGCGCGTGTCCATCACCCGCACGAGCTCGTCGACCGCGTTGTACCCGTACCGCGTCATCAGGGTGGTCCACGCCTCCGACCCGCGCAGCCGATTGCGCTCCTCGACCGCCACGATCGCGTTGTCCACGTCCTGGTACGCCTTGCGCACCTTCCCCTTCGGGTCGACCTCCGTCGCCACGAACATCGCCACGCCATCGAGCTCGTCGATATCGTAGCTCGTCGTGGTCACCGCCTCGCCGGCCTCGCCGGCCTCGTCCGGCTCCCTCCGCTCGACGATGCGCGAGAGCACGTCGTACTCGAACGTCGTCGGGTGCTTCAGCGCCACGTCCACGAACGCCGTGGCCTCGCCCGTCGCGAACACCGGCTGCCCCTGCTGCCAGACGCGCCCCCGCTCGTCCAGCACCACCCGGCCGCTCACGCTCATGCCCACGACCGCGGCGGCCCCCGTCCCTGGATCCTTCTCCAGGTCCTTCTTCGTCTGGATCACCCGGTCCAGCCCGTCGACGAACGTCACCGTGTCGATCGGATCCCCCGGGTGCTGCACGTCCTTGTGCCGCGTCCGCGCCCACGCCGGCATGGCGACGCTCTCCCCGGGCTGGAGCGCATACTCGAACGCGATCGTCGCCTCCGCCGCCGTCAGCGGGTCGTCCGGACCGAACACCGCCCGCAGCCGCCCGAACGCGTCGAAGTCGTAGTGGACCTCATGGCCGTTGACGTCCCGCACCGCGCTCACCGCGCCGTAGCGGTAGTCCGACCACGTCTCCGAGAAGTAACCGAACGAATCGTCCACCCGGGAGAGGTACGTCTCCGCCACATCGTCGTACTCGTACGTCAGCGTGAAGCCCCGCGGCTCGATCGCCCGCTCCAGGTTGCCGTACGCGTCGTGCGTGAACTCCCATCTTGGATTCGTCGACGCGTCTCCCGTGTATGGCGCGCCCGTCGCCGGATCCTTGCCGCCGATCACCGTGCTCGCGATCCACTCGACCGCTCCGGTCACCTCGTTGTACCCGGCGGTGCGCCCGCGCAGCAGCGTCCCCGCGCTGTCGCGCACTTCGACGCTGTCCGCCCGCACCAGGTACGGCCCGTCGTACGTCACGTAGTGGATCGTGGTCGCGACGTCGTCCTCCAGCGTGCCAGGCTCGCCGTGCTCGATCACCCCGATGAGGTTGCCGCGGTCGTCCCAGTCCCGCTCCTCGCTCGTCTGCTTGCCGGGCGCGCTCGGGTCCGTCGTCTTGCCCTCGTACCACGACATCGTCCGCAGCTCTTCCGCCGGGAAGAACGAGCCCGTCAGCGTCGGCTGCGCCCCGGGCGCGCGATAGGCCACCTGCTGCCGGCTGAACAGCCGCCCCTCGGCGTCCTGCTCGATCACCTCGGCCACGAGCCCGCGCCGGTAATAGTCCTGGTTGTGGTAATGCGTCACGATCTGCGAGCCGTCCTCGCGCGTCGCCGTCACCTGCGCGAAGCCATAGTCCTCGCGCTCCGCCCGGTCGTAGAACCCGCTCTGGTGGTAATCGAACGTGTGCACGTAGGCGGGCGTGCCCATGCCGTCGTCCACCTCCACCCGCGACAGCACCCACTTGCTGCCGGGCATGTCCACGCTCAGCTCGTCCGGGCTGCTCGCATACGCCACCTTGTTGCCCTCACGCGCATAGTCCAGCCGGATGCTGCCGCCAAGCGGACGCACCACGCGCGACAGCCGGTTGGTCTTGCCCGTCAGGTTCAGCCGCGCCCGCAGCGCCGGGTCGCTCTCGCGCAGCATCCCCTCGCTCAGCTTCAGCACGTGATCCGCCGTCCCGTCCCCGTCCAGGTCCTCCCATGCGAGCTCGCTCCGCCCGTCGCTCAACCCGAGCTGCGCCGCGATCTCGAGCACGATGCACACGTACGGCGTCGGGATCTTGATCGGCACGCCATACCCCGCGTTGAACGCCGTCGTCTCCGAGAACGACAGCGCGTCGTTGCTGCCGTTGATCTCCCTCGTGTACTCCTTCTCCAGCACGATCCCCCACGGCAGCCCGCCGCTCACCGCCGGCGCGCTCCACCTCTCCTCGGGCCCGAAGCGGTCGCCGAGGTTGAGCCGGACCCGGTAATAGCCCTGTCCAGGCTGCTTGATCACCCGGTCGGGCAGCCTGTCGCCGTTCAGGTCCACGAAGTCGACGAGCGTCCGGCTCACCGTGTGCGCGATGCCGCCGCCGATCCCCGCATAACCCACCTGCAGGCTGTTCGTCGTGTTGTCCTGCACCCGCACCGACGAGAGCTTCTCCGGAGACCAGACCCGGCTCAGCGCGGTCAGCGGATCCCCGTCGACCTCCGGCAGCGGCTCGAACGGATCGCCGCTCGGATCGAGCGCCGCCCAGGGGCGCTCGTCCCCGAAGCGGTAGCCGAGGTTCAGCTGCACATGGAGCACGCCACCCGCGCTCCTCACCTTGTCCGGAAGCCCATCGCCGTTCACGTCGAGCAGGTCGCGCGTCGTCTGCGACGTGCCCCAGCTCTTGCCGAGCGAGGGCAGCACGCTGAGCACCTCCTTGGTCTCGGCGCTCGCCTCGATCTTCTCAGCGACCACCGACGCCGCGGATCCGAAGCCGAACCCGAACCGCGCGCTCATGGTCTCGATGACCCGGATGTCCCCCGGCCCACCGACAGTCAGGGCGCCATACTGCCCCGGCTGCTGCCCGTCGCACCGGCCGCCGCTGCCGCACGTCTGGATGCGCACGCCGCCCTGCGTGACGGCATCGGGCCGCCCATCACCGTTGACGTCGACGAGCTCCAGCTTCGACTCGGTGGTCCCGGTCGTCACCTGGAACGACCCGATGAGCGCGAGCTCCGCCGAGCCCGAGCCGTTGTGGCTCTTCCTCAGCCCGGGGACATTGGCCACGTCCTCCGGGCGGACGCCGCCGACGCGCGACGGCTTGAGCTCCCCGGCCCGGATGTACATGTCCGCGCCCGACCCCCGGAACACCGGGCCGCTGACGCTGCCCACGAGAGGAAACCCGGCGTCCCCGGGCGACCAGCTCGCGTGGTACCCCTCCCAGTGCGGCTCGACGCGCGTGAAGTAAGGCGGCCTGTTCTCCTCCGGCCTCCGGCGGAGCTGGTTCTCGTCGAACGGGTACTCCGTCGTCCACTCGCCATAGCTGAAGCCGCGGAACCCGCCCACCATGCGGGCTTCCAGCTTCCCATCCGGGATCGCTCGAGCGTTCACCGCGGGCACGTCCAGCACCGTCCCCGTCTCGTTGAACACGAGCTGCGGCAGCCATGACACCGACGCTCCGGGATCCGACAGCGATGTGTCCATGTCCGCGTCGCTCTCGAAGAACCTCGTGAAGGCGAGCTCCTCGCCCTCCATCACCGGGAACACCACCGGATCGCTCGGGCCAGGCACGCTCCTGGCCGGCGAGATCGCCTCCGCTCCGAGCAACTCCCGGAACAGCCGCTCGCTCCCGCGATCCACCCGCAGGGTCACCGGCCCCTCCGTCACTCGCTTGGAGGCGGAGCCGAGCAGGCTGACCGGCCCGCTCTCGGGCATGGCCAGCCGGGACAGCGAAAGCGCCGTCCCGCCAGTCGTGCTGTCGCTCAGCTGCACGGGCGCCAGGATCGACTCCTCGGGCACCGAGATCGGCCCGCCGTCGCCGGGCAACGCGTCGAGCCCGCAAACCCTCTTTCCGGACGGCGCGCCGGACCTGGGCGCGCACTCCCCTACCGCGCGGCAGCTCCCCGGATCCGCATCGTGGCCGCACACCTCGGTGTACCGGGCGAACCCCTGGTACTGCACGCGCGACGGGTGGACCACGTTCTCGCCGAGCTCGGCATACAGGAACAGGAGGTCGCCCTGGAGCACGGACACCGGCCACGCGATCTCGGTGCCGAGCTTCGCGCCCGACACCCTGGTCCGATGGAGCTCGACGCTCTGCCCCGAGTCGACGTCCTGGCGCACGAGCCGCACATCGAACGCATCGAGCGCGTCGGTCCGGACGAAGCTCGCCTGCACCGTGACCTGCCCGTCCGCCCCTGCGGCCCAGCCCGGCACGCTCCGGTCGAGCACGGAGAAATCGTCGGCGAAGGTATAGGTATACATCGGACGCCCGAGCGCGTCGGGGCGCATCGTGTCGCGCGGAAGCAACGGCCGGCAGGAGTCCGACGGGCAGAGCTCCGCATAGCGGATGCGCGGGTTCCAGCGCGTGATGTCGCCCTCGATGTCCTCCTTCGGGTCCACGCGGAAATAGAGCGCATCCGTCGGACGGACGCGGACGCGGATGCCGCTCCCGCACCCCCTCTCGCCCTCGGGCACACACGCAGCATCGCTCGGCCCGATGTCCCTCTGCCAGAGCGGCAGGTGGTCGCGGCGGAACTTGTCATTCGACCGCGGCGCCGGCGTCGTCTTCGTGATCGACGCCATCACCCCGTCTCCCGCGCCGCCCCCGGCCAGCGACACGCCCCCGTCGATGACGACGATACCGTCGATCGGCGGCGTCCATTTCACCAGCGCGCTGGTCCGGTAGAACGCGTTGCGGAGCGCCTCGACCTGCTCGCCATCGCTGAAATCCTCGTCGATCGTGAACCCGGCGCCGCGGGCGCCCGGCCCCAGCCGCGCGTTGTTCGGGTTCAGCGTCGCCCCGCTCCCATCCAGCAGCTCCGGGAAGCCATCCCCGTTGATGTCGAGCAGCAGGCTCTGCGCGGTCGCGGTGCTCCAGGCGCGGTTGAGACCGAGACCTCCGAGCTCCTGGAACAGGTGCATCGCCCCCTGCAGGCCGGCCGTGATCTGGTGCGTGCTGCCCACGCTCTCCGGCGAGAACGCGTTTCCGCTCGACCGATCCGGGAGCGAGTTCAGCCAGACGCCGTTGCTGCCCACGAAATCCGGGAGCCCGTCGCCGTTGATGTCCGTGAACGCGACGTCCTCGTCGTCCGCCCCGAACGAGACGGAGACCCCCAGCCCGGCGTGCGGATCACACACCGTCGGCCCCACGCCGACGAACGCGCTGAGCCCCCCTTCGACCGAGCTCGTGGCCCCGAGGCCATCGCGCCCTTCCGCGGGGCGGCTCCACTCGGTCGGCGCCGAGAACACCTGGAGCTCGCCGCCCTCTTGCTGGAGGCTGAAGTACTCGAAGCTGTGCTCGTAGAGCGGCTCCTCACCGCCGTTTCCGTGGACAGCGATGCTCTTCAGCAACGACTTGTGATGGTGCCGCGGGTCCGGCGCGTCGTACGTGAAATGATAGCTCCGGATGATCTCCTCGGCGTCGGGCGCCTGGCCCATGGTCACGTCGACGCGCGTGAGCCTCCGCGTCGTCCGCACCTCGAAGCCGGCGCGCGCCGAGCTCACGACGTCTCTCCGCTGCGCTCCGTCGTCCACGGAGAAGACCACGTGATAGTGCGCTCCGGGGAAGCCGCTCTCGTGCTCCGTGTAGTCGATCCGCTGCGGATAGAGCTGCACCCAGTCCTCGCCCTCGGGCGCGTCCTTGAAGTACGAGATCCGCATCCGGTTGCCGAACGTGTCTTCCACCCGCTCCAGGTTCCAGCGGAAGATCCCGGCCTCGCCGGACCGGTCCGCAAGGCGCGCGCCCGCGCTCTCGCCGTAGGTATACCGGGTGCCGTCCTTGTCGGTGACCACCCAGTGAAAGCTCCCGGGATCGGCCCCGAGGCGCTCGATGCGATCGAACGCGCCCTCGACGCGCCGCTCGTACCTGCCCGGCTGATCGGGGATGGCCCGCAGCATCTGGCCGTCGAGCGTGTAGAGCTCGTCGCCCGTGTACCGCGGCACGCCGAACCGCGTGTCGATCTCGATCGCCGAGAAGCGCAGATCCCACCCCACGCCGAGCCAGCCATTACCCAGCTCGCTCTCGTACGTGACCGCCAGATCCGGCGCGATGCCATGCCTGCCCGGCGGCACCTCGATCGGGAACGACAGCTGCGCCGTGCCCTGGCCGTTCGCCTCCGGCGGCTCGATGAACGACACGCCTGCGGACGGGCTCGCGAGCTGGATGCCCTTCATCGCGTTGGGATCGAACGACTGCGCTCCCGGCTGATCCGGCATGGAGATCGCCGCGTTGACGAAATCGGTGAAGTGATCCGTCAAGCTCGTGAGCTCCCGGGCCCCGCCCTCCTCCACGCGCCCGAGCTTCGTCCATCGCTGGACCGTCTCGTCGAAGTAGAAACCGAAGATCTCCCTGGCCCTGGCGCCGCTCGGGATCGCCGCGGCGTCGACAGGCAACGTCAGCTTCACCGGCTTCTTGAACTTGAGCCCGTGCGGGCCGAAGCGGAACGCGCGCCCCTCGGGCGTCACATTGCGCATCGCGCGCCCCATCGGCTGCACCTGGACGGGCATCAGCGGGCGGATCGTGATGCGCGTCGTCTCTTCCAGCGCGTCAGGCGGGATATCCAGCGTGGCGCCCGCGAACGAGAGCACCGCGCCCTTGTCCGGGCTCACCACCGCGCCATAGGGCGCGCCGTGGTCCACGACGAGCCCGCTCGGCGCGGCGCCCGCGGCGCACGGACCGAGCTGTAGCTCGCGACCGAGGCGCGTGCCGTCCTCGAGCCGCGCCTCGAGGCGCGCCGTCCACGCCCGGTGACTCGCCCCCTCGGGCTCCGGGAGCGTGAGCTCGAAGCTGCCGTCGTCGCCCAGCGCCACCGGCTCCGCGCCGGCGAACAGCCGTGCTCGCGACGCGTCTTCGCCGGCCAGATCGAGGAACCCGCGCACATGGGCTCTCCCCTCGGCGCACTCGCCATGCAGCGGCGTGCTCAGCGCGATCCTCCGCGCGCGGGACGGGACGGGGCTCGCCACCACGGCGACGTCCGACACCTCGGCGTGGCTCCCCTTCGCCCGCGCGATCTGCACGGAGGCCGCCCCCGGCCATGTCGCTGACTCCGGTAGATCGAACCGGTGCCAGCCCGGCGGCAGGTCCTTCAGGTCGAAGCGCAGCCTCTCCGCGCCTTCGCTGGGCGCGATCTGGAGCTCCCCGGCGCCCGCGCTGGTCAGCTGGAAGAGGAGCGCGTGCGGCGCCACACGCGCGCCGAAATCGAGGCTCAGCGCCTCCGTTCGACGCGCGCGCTCGCCGCCGGCCGGCCGGGCGCCGGCGGGCGCCTCCGCAGCGGAACGCGCCTCGACCATACCGGCGTGCGGGATCCCGACCACCCGGAGCGCGCTCACGGTGAATCCGTGCTCCTGCTCCGCGGAAGGCCGGAACCGCACCACGTTCTCGCCGCGCCTCAGCCACGCGGGCGCGATCTCCTCGACTTGCAGACCTCCGGTCGCCGGCGCTGCCGCCGGGGAGCCGCCGCGCGGGGCCGTGCCGTTGATCTGCCGGTTCACGCTCGACCAGTGGCCGCGGCCCTCCAGCTGGTAGACGAGGAACGCGCGCGCGAGCGCCCGTGGATCGGTGTCCACGTGGAGCGACAGCGATCGCTCGCCGCCCGTGCGCGTCACGGTCGCCCGCTCGGACGTCGCAGCGAACTGGTAAGCCCCGGCGAGCCGCCCCGCGAGCACGCGATCGGCGAGCTCCACCTCCGAGAGACCGCGCGTGGGCGCGCCGGCGGTCCAGAACAGGATCTCCTGCGGCCCGCGCTCCCCCGAAGGAAGCCACTCGATGACGACGTGCTGGGCCGTGACCGCCATGGGAAGACGCGTCCAGCGCTCGCGCGTGTCGTGGAGCGGCACGTCGACGAGGCCAGAGGCGGCCTGAAGCTCGGCGCCGTCCTCCGCACGGACCGTGAGCGCGCCCTCGCTGCGCCCGTACAGCGAGAGCGCCTCGAGCGCGGTCGGCTGCGGAAACGAGACCCGGATCCGCACCTTCTCCCCGGTCTCGCTGCGAAGCCCCGTATCGCCGCGGCCGTCGAACAGGACCCACGGGTCCGCCCCCGGGCCAGCGCCATCGGCGCGAACGTCCGCTGGCAAGGCCACCATCGGGACCACGGCGAGGCCGTCGGGGCCGCCGGCGGGGTCTGCCGCGCTCGCGAGCACGGCGGCGTCCCCGGCGAGCGCCGCCGCGAGCTCGGCGCCGCCGCGAGCGCCGGTGAGCCGCGCGCGCAAGGGATCGCCTATCCGGCGCAACGTCAACGCTTGAGCCCACGCACCGAGGGGCGCGCTCACCACCATGAGCAAGAGAACGCAACCCGCGCACCGCCGCCACACCCGTCTCATCCACCTGGACGTCATCGGTCTCCTCCGCGGCCGCGAAGGGAGCAAACGGCATCGTAAATAGCAATTACAAGCGATAACAGGCGGGGCGGTCTCGCCACGAAAGGCGCCAAACTCGACCGGTTCCCAGCACGATTTCAGCGCACCCGAAGGCGCTGCGCCTCCGAGCCATCGAATTCGGACTACCGGATGCGGAGAAGTTCATTATCCTGTGACGCTCCAGCAACACTCCTTGGCTCGCCCTCTCGGCCGCCCGTGCGGCCGTGGGGGTGGCCGATCACGCCATTCACGGAGGTGACCTTGCGCAATCTCACGATCGGGGACCTGAAGCTCGCGCTGCGCGATCTCTTGACCGACAAGGCCGATGAGCTGCGCCTGTCGGCGACAGGCAAGCTGTATGAGCCGCGGCTCAGGGCGAAGCAGAAGGAGATCGACGCGATCCCCGACGCCGCGGGCACGCAGGCGCCGCTCGCCAGGGAGCTCGCCGAGGCGGACGCCCGGCACGACGGCCTCGGGGCGGCCGTCTTCTTCCTGTGCAAGGCCGTCGAGGCGCACCCCGCCTTGCCGGCGGCGCTCAAGGAAGCGGCGGCGACCGCGCAGCAGGCGTTCGTCCCGAAGCTCGACGTGCTCCGCGCTCCGTACGCGGACGAGGCGTCGGCGGCGCTCGACAACCGGCCCGAGCTGACCCGGCTCAAGGCGGAGCTGAAGGCCGCCGCGACCCCCGGCGGAGGGACCCTGCACGACTGGGTGAAGGCGTTCGTCGCCGCCGGCGACGACATCGATGGCCTGCTGCGCAGGCGCGCCACGCTCCTCGCGACGGGCGAGAACGCCGCGGCCACCGGCCCGCTCCGCGGCGCCGCCGTCGGGCTGCTCGGGCGGTTCCGGGAGGCGCTCCGGGACGAGATCCAGGAAGAGGGCAGCAAGCTGCCGGCCGACCACGAGGCGCGGCTGTTCGCCTACGTCGACAAGCTCAACGCCGATCGCGAGCGGGCCCTGCGCGGGCGCGCGGCGCCCGAGCAGGCCCCGCCCACGCCCCCCGGCCCGCCGACGGTGCCCAGCGAAGTGGCGCCGGCCGCGCCGGCGGTGAGCGCCGATCCCGAGCTGTAGCCGGACCGCTCGCGGCGACATGCCGGGGGCGTGAGCGGCGAGGCCCCCGCCCATGTCCGACATGCCCGGCGGCCTGCTCGGCGAGGCACCCGCCCATGTCCGACATGCCCGGTGGCCTCGCCTGGCAGGCACCCGCCCATGTCGCGACATCCCGGGAGCCGTGGCGGAGCAGGCGCCCGCCCATGTCCGACATGCCTGGGGGCCTCGCCGAGCAGGCACCCGCCCATGTCCGACATCCTCGGGCGCATCAACCAGCAGGCACTTCCCCATGTTCGACATACCGCCGGGAGGCCCAGCAGCGCCCGGGCCGCCTCGCTCACCCCCCGCCAACAGCCGCGCGCGCAGCGCGTTCACAGATGTGCTGACGCGCACCGCCACGCTCATCACCAATGCCCGCCACATCTTGGCCGTCCACACAGAGGCCCTTCTGGTCTCCTTCAAGGAGCGCTCGAACTTCGACGTCAGGTCGACATGTCGACGCGCTGTCCACCGGAAGCCGACTTTGCTTTGATGAAGGTCTTCATGTTCCGCCTCAGCACCGTGCGCGCCAAGCTCACCGTCCTCGTCGCGCTCTCTTCGCTCGCGACCCTCGCAGCCCTCCCCGTGTTGTCCTGGGTGATGCACCGGCAGCTCCTCGCGCAGATCAGCGAGCGCGTCCCGCAGGCGATCCGCAACTTCCGGCTGGAGCTCAGGCAGCAGCAGCGCGCCATCTCGGCGACCTCACGCCAGGCGTCTCGTGCGCGCGAGCTGGTCGAGGGGCTCCGGCTGCGGAACGAGTCGGCCGTGGGGACGGCGCTCGAGGCCGTCATCGCCGCTCACCCCAACGTCTCCATCGTCGCCTTCGATGAGCTCGGCAATCTGGTCGCGGCGAGGGGGCTCGATGCGCCGCCCCCGAGCACGGACGAGGTCCCCGGGCTCACCGAAGGCCTCTCGGGCCTCGCGGAGATGGACGACCTGCGGGACGTGCTCGTACACGGGTGCGATGGACAGCCAGGCTCGCCGCCTGCGTACATGATCGCCCAGCATGCGAGGAGCGACGCGGGATCGCTGCTCGCCTGCATCCCCATCGATCACACCTACTTCGACGAGGTGGCGACGAAGCTCGGCGTGGAAATCGCGCTCGTCGATCCGTCGGGCAAGAGGGTCACGGGCACGGCGCGCTTCCCGACCGAGCTGCTCCAAGGCGCCGTCATCGGCGACGAGACCCACCCCACGATCGTCGAGGACGCGAGCTCGCTGTGGGCCCTCTCCCGCTTCGCGCCCCGATCGCTCCGGGGCAAGGCCGGCGATTTTTCGATCGTCATGGCGCTCGACGTGACCGACGTCCGGAACATCGTGCGCCAGAACCTGATGCTCGCGGCCGGCGTGCTCACCCTCGCGGCGCTCTTCTCGCTCATCCTCGGCGCGCGCCTCGCAAGCACGATGTCGCGCGCGCTCTCCCGCGTGAACGTCGCCCTCAAGCACCTCGAGCAACAGCAGTACGTCCATGTGGAGGCGGTGAAGACCGGCGACGAGCTGGAGGATCTCGCGACCGGCTTCAACTCGATGGTGGACGGCCTCAAGGAGCGGGACAAGCTCCGCAGCACCTTCGGCAAGTACATGACCGAATCCGTGCTCGAGCACCTGCTCGCCGGCAAGGTGCAGCTCGGCGGCGAGACGCTCACCGTCTCGATCCTCTTCTGCGATATCCGGAGCTTCACGACCATCAGCGAGCGGATGAACGCCCATGAGCTCGTGGGGCTCCTCAACGAGTATTTCACCGAGATGGTGGCCATCATCCTCGACGAGGGCGGGGTCGTCGACAAGTACATCGGCGACGCGATCATGGCGGTGTTCGGCGCGCCCGTCCCCAGGCCGAACGACGCCGTGCGCGCCGTGCGCGCGGCCATCCGCATGCGCGCCGCGCTCGAGCGCTTCAACGAGCGACTGGCCAAACGGGGAATCCCGGCGCTGAAGACCGGTGTCGGGATCCACACCGGCGAGGTCGTCGCGGGCAACATCGGCAGTGAAGCGCGGATGGAATACACCGTCATCGGCGACGCAGTGAACCTCGCCTCGCGCCTGGAGAGCGCGACCAAGGAGCTCGGCGTGAGCGTGCTCCTCAGCGAGGACACGCACCTCCTCGTGAAGGACGTCTTCAACACACGTCCCATCAGCGAGATCACGGTCAAAGGCCGAGTGCAGCCGGTGATGACCTATGCGGTGGCGGAGCTCTGACGAGCGCCTGGGGCGATAGCGCATCAAGGCGCTCGGCGCGGCGGGGGTGCGCGTGACCGCGGGCTAGCACCAAACGCCGCCGATCCCTTCGGAGCGTTCAGCGACGACTTTCTCCTCAATGCATGTTGGGCGGAAAGGAAGAAGGAAAGATTCACAGGGAGGCGGGGAGGCGGGGAGGCGAGAATGGTCCCCACCTCTCGCCTCTCCACCTTGGTCTGTATATATATCTCTCCTCCCCGTCTCCCCGTCTCCCTGTGAACTCTCTCTTTCTCTGTCTCCCGCCCAACGAACCGCTGGTGCTGACCGCGCTTCGCGCGGTGCCTCGTCGACCATCCACGATGCACTCAGCCCGAGGCGGTCGCGTTCATCGAGCGCGAGTTCGGTCCGGCGGTGGCTCAGGCACATTCGGCCAGGCACGGCCCATCTCCCGACATGCCCGCCCGCTCCCGCGCAGCCGCGCTCGTCACCCCCCCGCGAGCAGCCGCGCGAGCTCCCCGCGCTGGCGCCGCGCCGAGCGCGCCAGCGAGAGCTGCCCCGCCGCCCGGTACAGGTTGTGCGCGACCCGCGTCGGGAAACGCGACGGGTCCCAGCCGAAGTACCGGTCCTCGAACGCATCCCGGCAGAACCTCGCCGCGAGCTCCAGCGCGATCCGCTCCGCCGCGTCGACGAGCGCCTCCTGCTCCTCCGCCCCGAGCGGCCTCGCCTCGCGGTAGCCCGCCACGGCGGCGGCGAAGACCTCGAGATCGAAGCGCGTCTCGGTCGAGTCCTCCCCGACCGGGTTGCACCACGACCGCCACGCGTCGCCGAGCTCCACGTCGATCGACTGCAGCGCCAGCGTGTCGAGATCGAGCAGGCAGATCCCCTCCCCCGCCTCGGAGAAGCGCAGGTTCGAGATCTTGAGGTCGCCGTGGCAGTGCCGGACCGGCAGGTCGAGCCGCCCCCGCCACGTGCGAAACGCGTCGAGGATGGCGTCCGCCAGCCGCCGCCCCTCACCCCCGGTGGCCGCGCCGTCCAGCCGCTCCATGTGGAGCGCCGTGTCGTGCGCGCCCACGCGGACGTGGCGGTACACGTGCTCGAGATCGTCCACCGCCCGGTGGAACCGGGCCGCGAGGGCCCCCGCGGCGCGCGCCAGCGCCGGAGAGCCGACCCGGTGGTGCGTGCGGCCAGGGACGAAGTCCATCACCCGCCATACCGCGCCCTCGGCATCGCGCGCGCACAGGGCGCCGTCACCGGTGCGCAGCAACCGCGGCGTCGCGAGGCCGCGGGCCGCCAGGTGAGCCGTCACCGCCTCGATGTCGTCGTGGACCTCCGGGGCGAAGATGGGGCTCACCCGCTGGACCACGTACCGCGGAGGATCGCCCGCCAGCCAGGTGCCGTTGATGAGGCCCTCGTCCTCGCAACGGCGCACGGAGAGGCCGCTCAGGGGCGCCCACACGTCCGGGATCATCGGGGCGGGAGGCTAGCTGCGCTCGGTCTCGGGGGGCAAGGGAGGCGGCGCCGGGACCGCCGGGACCGCCGCGGCCCGCCGGCGCAGCATCCACTGCGCCCCGAGCCACGTGACGACGCCGGCGCCGAGGCCGAGCCAGGCGGAAGCCGAGGGCACGCCGGCGCGCTCCACCAGGAACGCCCCGCCGAGCAACGTCCCGCACAGGCCCACCGTGAGGGCCAGGTTGTCGGCGGCCGAGAGCCGGCCGACGAAACGATCCGGCGAGAGCCGCTGGATCTCCGAGCTCGACAGCACCCAGTTCGCCCCGCTGCCCAGGCCCCACACGAGCACGACCGCGAGCAGCGCCGCAGGGTGGCGGGTCACCGCGAACACCGCGATCGCCCCGAACGTCACCCAGACGGCCCCGGTCGCCGCGCGCTCGCCCCGCAGGCCGCGGCGGACCAGCGCGACGCCGACGAGCGGGCCGACCCCGGTGCCCGCGCCGCGCACGCACTGGAGGACGCCCAGCGTGAGCGCGCCCGTGCCCGCGAAGGGGAGCTGCGTCGCGAGCAGGTTGAGCAAGAGGAGCGCCCCGCCGTTCGCCATGTGGACCGGCGTCTTCGCGAGCACCGCGGCGAGCAGCGGCGGCCGCTCCCACGCGTGCCGCCACGCGAGGACCATGTCGCGGCGCACCGACGCGAGCGCCGACAGCATGCCGCCCTCCGCCGGCCGCCCCTCCGCCACCATCGGAGGGAGCCCCCGGAGGAACAGCGCCGCCAGGCCGAACGACGCCGCGTCCAGGGCGAGCGCCGCCGCAGGGCCGAGCCCCGCGATCAGGCCGCCGAACGCCATCCCGACCGCGAACATGACGCTCCACGTCGCCGACGCGATCGCGTTCGCCTCGAGCAGCTCGTCCTCCTCGACCACATGGCGCAGCACCGCGCTCTGCGCCGGCAAGCGCAGCGCGCCCACCGACGCGCGCACGAAGACGAGGACCTGCACCCCGACCACGCTGCCCACGACCGCGGCCCCCAGCATCCCGACCGTGAGCGCGCCCTGCACCACGCTCGTCGCGACGAGCAGCCACCGCCGATCCAGCCGGTCCGCGAGCACCCCCGCCACCGGCGCGAACAGCGCGATCGGGAGGTGATGCCCCACCATCACCAGCGCGAGCGCCACGACCCCGCCCCCCTCGCCCCCCAGCGCGAGCAGGCTCACAGCGACGAAGCTCATCCAGTCGCCCAGCAGCGAGACGACCTCGCTCATCCAGACGCGACGGAACGCAGGACGGCGGCGGAGCAGGCGAGGACGGCGCTCCGGGCGCCTGCCGCTGTTCATCCAGGGCACACCGTGGTAATCGCGCTCTGTCTCATGCGGATCTGCGCCATCATTCCCGCCTACCAGGCCGAGCGCAACGTGGGGGACGTCACACGGGAGGCGCTCCGGGTCCACGGCCTGGCCGGCACCGTCATCGTGGTGGACGACGGATCGAGCGACAGGACGGCCGAGCGGGCGCGCGCGGCCGGCGCCACGGTGCTGAGCCACCCGGAAAACCAGGGCAAGGGCGCCGCCCTGCGCACCGGGATGGAGTTCGCCCTCGCCTCAGGCTTCGACGTCGCGGTCACGATCGACGCGGACGGACAGCACCCGCCGGAGGAGGCGCGGCGCCTCATCGAGGCCGACGCCGACCCCGAGGCGCTGGTGCTCGGCATCCGGGATCTCGCGGGCGCAGGCGCGCCGCGCGCGAACCAGATGTCGAACCGGATCTCGAACTTCTTCCTCTCCCTCTTCGCCGGCCGCCCCTTCGCGGACACCCAGTGCGGCCTGCGCCGCTACCCGCTCCGGACGACGCTGTCGCTCGGCGCCCGCGACGAGGGGTACGCCTTCGAGGCGGAGATCCTCCTGCGCGCGGTGGCCGCCGGCGTCCGCCTGGTCGAGGCGCCGATCCGGGTCATCTACCCGCCCGAGGGCGAGCGGCTCACCCACTTCGACAGCGTGCGCGATCCGGCGCGGATCATCCGCCGGGTGGTGGCGACGCTCGCGCTCACGCGCGGGCTCCGCCACGTGCCGGCCGCGCCGCTGCTGTCCCCCGACCCGGTCCGCCCGGCCGCGGCGAGCGCGCTCGCCACGGAGCTCGACCCCCACCCGCGGCAGCCGGCGACGGCGCCTCCCTGATTTGCGGCCGTCGCGCCTCGCACGCCACCGCCGCAAGCTCCTCGCGGCCGCCGCGCTCCTCGCCGCGCCGATCCTCGCGCACCTCGGCATCGCCGCCGCGACGCGGATCGAGCCGCCCCCGATCCGCGCGGCCGCCGGCGAGCCCGAGACAGGGCCGGGAGGGCTACGCGTGCTCGGCCCGGCCTACGCGCGCCGCCGCGGGCGGATCCTCGAGGCGCGCCTCTCCGGGTCGCCGGAGGAGATCGGGCACCAGCACGGGCGGCTCTTCTACCCGGAGATGGTCCAGAACGAGGGGACCCTCTACGAGCAGTTCCACCGCTACGTGCCCGTCGCCCCGCTCCGGTGGCTCATCATGGACCTGTCGCGCCTCGAGTTCCGCGGCGTCGACGAGGGCATGACAGACGGCGTCCGGCGCGAGATCGCCGCGCAGGCCCGCGCCTTCTCGCCCGACCCGTTCGACGGCGTCCTCCCCACGTACCACCGCTTCGTCTTCCTCCAGTCGCTCTACGACATCGCGCTCTCGTTCGAGCACTCGCCGCTCATCGGCTGCACGAGCTTCGCGCTCACCGGGACGGCGTCGGCGGGCGGGCACGCGGTGCTCGCCCGCAACTTCGACTTCGAGGCCGGGCCCGTCTTCGACGAGGGCAAGGCGGTGTTCCTCGTCCACGAGCAGGGGAAGATCCCGTACGCCTCGGTGTCCTGGCCCGGCCTGATCGGCGCGGTGACGGGGATGAACGCCGCGGGCCTCGCGCTCGTCGTCCACGGCGGGCGGGCCGGCGAGCCGCGGGCGGCAGGCGAGCCGGTCGTTCACACGATGCGCGAGGTGCTCGGCCGCGCGCGGAGCGTCGACGAGGCGCTCGCGATCCTCGAGGCGCGCGCGCCGATGGTCTCCCACCTCGTGATGCTGGTCGACGCGGGCGGCGAGGCGGCGATCGCCGAGCGGGCGCCCGGCGCGCCGCTGCACGCGCGCCGGGGCCGCGGCAAGGTCCCGCTCACCAACCACTTCGAGGGGCCGCTCGCGGGCGATCCGCGCAACCTCCGCGTCCAGGCCGAGACCTCGACCCGCCCGCGGCGCGACCGCCTCGACGAGCGGCTCGCGGCGCTGCCCGAGGGCGCGACGATCGAGGCGGCGATCGACGTCCTGCGCGACCGGCGCGGGCGCGGCGGCGCGCCCCTGCCGCTCGGCGACCGGCGCGCGATCGACGCGCTCATCGCCACCCACGCCGTCGTCATGGACGCCACGGCGCGCGTCCTCTGGGTCAGCGAAGGCCCCCACCTCGCGGGCCGCTTCCTGCGCTTCGACCTCACCCGACTGCTCAACCCCACGTTCGACCCGGCGCTCGACACGGCCGAGCCCGACGCCATGCCCGAGGATCCGCTGCTCACGAGCGGCGACTACGCCGCCTGGGAGCGCGCCGGCTCACCCCACGAAGGCGGGGAGCGCGGCAACGACAATCCTTAAATAAGCAACGACAATCCTTAAATAAACAGACGCAACTAAATAACCGCTCCGTCCCTCGTGCAAGCGCGGCGGCGCCGTCTCCATGCCGTGACGCGGACGTGGCGAGCGTGGCGAGCGAGCGCGACAGCCCCGCGCCCGGGATGCGCCTCATCCCACGGCGAGCACGAAAGCGCCGCGCCGCCACGCCTACGAAGGCCCTCCCCGCAGCGCAGCAGCGACATACCCGGCGCGAAATCGCAAGTTTTCGGCGCGGTTTCGGGGTGCCCTCTCTCCCACGCCCATACACCGGAGGTGGGACACCTCTCGTCCGGCGTGGCCTTACCGCAAGATTGCCTAGCGCGACCTTCCGTCCGACAATGCGATTCGGGGCGCCAAGGTCGCGGCATCGGAGCGGCGACCGGGTCGACCAGACCATGACGGACATCAACCTGATCAACACGACCCTCGATCAACGGTACCTCATCCTCGGACTGCTCGGGGAAGGCGGGATGGGGGCGGTCTACGAGGCACGGCACCTGGGCACCGGCCGCCGCGTCGCCGTCAAGGTGATCACGAGCAAGCTCGCGCAGGACGAGGCGGTGATGGCCCGCTTCGAGCGCGAGGCCAGGGCGGCCGGCGCGATCGACAGCGAGCACATCGCGAGCGTGCTCGACAGCGGCAGGGACCGCGCGACCGGCCTGCCCTTCCTCGTGATGGAGCTGCTCAACGGCGAGGACGTCGACCAGATGCTCCGGCGGCTCGGCCCCCTGCCGCCCGAGCTTGCGCTCTGCATCGTGGCCCAGGCGTGCATGGGCCTCATCAAGGCGCACGACGCGCGCGTCCTCCACCGCGACATCAAGCCCGCCAACCTGTTCCTGGCGCGGCGCGACGGGGGCGAGTACGCGGTCAAGCTGCTCGACTTCGGCGTCGCCAAGATCCAGGCCGACGACTCGTTCGAGCACCACCAGGAGCTCACGGCCACGAGCAACCTGATCGGCTCGCCCATCTACATGTCGCCCGAGCAGGCGCGCAACATGCGGGACGTCGACGGCCGGACCGACGTCTGGTCGCTCGGCATCGTCCTCTTCAAGATGCTCGCCGGGCGCACCCCCTACAGGAACTCGCGGGGGCTCGGCGAGCTCATCGTCGCGATCTGCTCGACCCCGGCGCCGCCCATCCAGTCGCTGGCGCCCTGGGTGCCCTACGAGGTCTCCGAGATCGTCCAGCGCGCGCTCCAGATCGACCGGAACCTGCGCTTCCAGAGCGCGGCGGAGATGCTCGACGAGTGCCGGATGCTCCTGCCGCACGGCATCTCGATCCACGAGAGCATGCTGCGGCCCCTCCCCGACTCGGTGCAGGCCGACATCCCGCCGCCCTCGCAGGGGCCGCCGAACCCCGACGCCCCGACGCGGCGCCCGCCCACGCCCGTGGGGACGCCCCGCAGCCGCACGCCGACGCCCGGGAGCACGTCCCGCAGCTGGCCGGACCCCGGCGACTTCTCGACGCGGCGCCCGCCCACGCCCGTGGGGACGCCCCGCAGCTGGCCCGAGCACGTCACGCACAGCGGGCAGCTCGGCCAGAGCGGCCATCACCACGCGACCCAGAGCGGTCACCACCACGCGACCCAGAGCGGCCACCACGCGACCCCGCACGGCCTCCTCATCCGCGGGCTCCCGGACGGGCCGCCGCCATCGAGGACGGTCTCAGGCACCTCCGTGCCCTTCCACAAGACGATCATCGTGGCGGGTGACCAGCCCACCGCCCACGTGCGCCCCCGCAGCAAGGCGGCCCCGCTCGTGGTGGCGGCGGCGCTGGTCGCGGCGACGGGCGCCGGCGTCGGCGCCTGGCTGGTGCAGAAGACGACGGCGTCCGCGTCCGCCCCGGCGACCGGCGGGACGCAGCCCGCGCCGGCGGCCGCCGCGGCGCCGGGCGCGGCCACCGCGGCGCCGGGCGCGGCCGCCGCGGCGCCGGCCGAGCCGGCCGTGCAGATCGATCCGGAGCGGCTCGGGAGCTTCAACCCGCTGCCGGCGGTCATCACGTCCTCGAGCAACCCGCTCACGGACGAGAAGATCAACCTCGGCCGGATGCTCTACTACGAGACGCGGATCTCGAAGAACCACGACCTCTCGTGCAACTCGTGCCACCCGCTCGACCGCTACGGCGCGGACGGCGCCAAGGTGTCGATCGGGCACGCGCACCAGAGCGGCCGCCGCAACACGCCGAGCGTGTACAACTCCGCGGGGTTCTTCTCGCTCATGTGGGACGGGCGCTTCGACAACGTCGAGGCCCAGGCCAACGGGCCGATGATGAACCCGAGCGAGATGGCGATGACGCCGGTGCGGCTGGAGGCGACGCTGCGCTCCATCCCCGAGTACGTGAAGGCGTTCGGCAGGGCGTTCCCGAACGATCCGTGGCCCGTCAACGCCAACAACACCGCGAAGGCGCTCGGCGCGTTCGAGCGCAAGCTGATCACGCGCGGGCGGTGGGACCTGTTCCTGGAGGGGGAGCCCGAGGCGCTGACCAACGCGGAGAAGGAAGGGTTCAACACGTTCGTCGAGGTCGGCTGCGTGACGTGCCACTTCGGCCCGCACGTCGGGGCGACGATGTTCCAGAAGCTCGGCCTCGTGCGGTCGTGGCCCGACACGATGGACCGCGGCGTCTTCGAGATCACGAAGAAGCAGGCCGATTTCATGGTCTTCCGGGTGCCGACGCTCCGCAACGTGGCCATGACGGCGCCGTACTTCCACGACGGGTCCGTCTCGTCGCTGCAGGAGGCGGTGCGGCTCATGGGCAAGCACCAGCTCGGCAAGGACCTGTCCCATGCCCAGGTCGATCAGATCGTGGTGTGGCTCAAGTCCCTGACGGGCGAGCTCCCGAAGGAGTACATCGCGAAGCCGGACCTGCCGGAGAGCGGGCCCAACACGCCGAAGCCCATTGCGGATTGAGCGCGGCCCGCTCGTCTGACATGACCATGTCAGAGGACGAGGCGAGGATGCAGCGACGATCTTTCCTGATGGGGCTCGCGGCGTGCGGCGGGGCGCTGTCGATCGGCAGCCACGCGCGCCGCGCGCGCGCGGACGAGGTGGGCGACGCGCTCGCCGAGATCACGCGGGCGCGCGCGTCGGTGAAGACGCTGGTCGCGCCGTTCACGCAGGAGCGGAGCATCGGCCTGCTGGCGACGGCGGTGAAGAGCGACGGCGAGATGACGCTGGTGCTGCCCGACCGCCTCCGGTGGGAGCTGAAGCCGCCGGACGCGATCACCTACTGGATCACGCCCGAGGGGTTCGGCTTCGCGACGCCGAAGGGCGCGGCGGGCGCGGGGCGCGGCGCGGCGGGGCGCTTCGGGGCGGTGCTTTCGGACCTCCTGGTGCTGCTCGGCGGCGACCTCGGGAAGCTGCGGGCGCGCTACGATCTGTCGATCCCGAGCCGCGCGGACGGGATCACCCTGGCGGCGCGGCCGCGGGCCGAGGAGGTCGCGAAGCACGTGCGCAGCCTCGAGATGACCTCGGGGCCGGAGCTGTGGTCGGTGCGGCGCGTGGTCATCGAGGAGCGGAACGGAGACCGGAGCGTCATCGCGTTCGGCAAGGTGGCGCGGGACGTGAGCGTGGATCCGGCGCGGATGAAGGCGCCGAAGCAGGGCTGAGCGGGCGCCGAGCTCGTGCCCGGCGGTGCGCGGGGCAGCGCCGAGCCGCCCGGCCCCCCGGGACACGGAAGCAGAGAGGAGCGCGGGCGTCGCGGGGCTAGGCGAAGATCAGCACTCGCACTCGTCCTCCCCTTCATAGGACTTGGCGACGAAGCTCATGTCGTACGGGTAGTTCGCCTCGGGCGGCCCATAGATGCGGAGCAGCAGATCGTTCGCCGAACCCGCGCCCCCTCCATCGAGCCATACCCGTCCATGATCGCTCTCCTCGGCCCCGAGGAGCTCCATCGTGGCAGCGCTGTAGACCTCCACGATCAACGTGTTCTCTGGACCGGAGGGCGGAGTATACTGCTCACAACCCGCGCCGCACAGCTCTGCCCCGGAGGCCAGGACGCGAAGGCTCCAGTTGACCTCCTCGATCCCGAGAGAGGTGGTGTCGAGCAGGTACCAGTCTTCGTCGCCTTGGCAGAGGACGAAATCGATCTTCGAGAACCACGCGCTGGGACCAAGGCTGTCGTCGGTATGGTCATAGGCGAGCGGAGCCGCAGAGGCGGACGCGTCGTTCGCCTCGTAGGCGTCGTCTGCACAAACAGACGCTCCGCCGCCCCCGGTCGCGGCCCCGCCTACACCAGCCCCACCAACGCCGCTGCCGCCGCTGCCGCCGCTGCCGCCGCTGCCGCTGGTGGCGCCGCTACCGCCGCTGCCGCCGCTGCCGCTGATGGCGCTGCCGCTGATGCCGGTACTGCCGCTGGCATCGCTGCCGCCGCCTCCTTCGGCGCCTGAGCCCACGCCATTATCCAGCCAGTGCGAGCAAGATGTCGTTCCAAACAAAGACGCGTAGAGCGCTGCGAACCCCATGAGACGAACCGAGCTACGAATGAGCGACATAAATAACTCCACTGGGCACAAATGAACAACGACCTCCAGGGCGAAACTTCGTCCTCGAGGCGCGAACATCGAGCGTTCGCACAAAGCAGGCTCAGAAGCGAATCATCAGCTCACATCATTTTTTCATATTTCCTGACTCCCTCCTTTCTTATGGCGCCATCCCCGCCACGGCGTATCCTTGTCGGCGATGGATCCAATCGTCGCTCATCGCTCTCGTGGTCGCCGCCGCCCTCATCGCCCTCCTTCGATGAACTCACGCGCCGAGCGCGGCGCTCGCTTCCGGAGCATCGCGTGGGGCGCCGCGCTCGCCGCCGTCCTGGGGTGCCGTTCGTCGCCGGCTCCGCCGGCCCGCCAGGAGGTCATCGACATCCATGTGCACCTGACCGAGGCCAGCGCGGTGGCACCATTGCTCGCGCACATGGCCAAGCATCACGTCGATCGCGCCGTCATCCTGGCGAGCCCGGACCTGACCAGCGGCCGCGGCGGCGCTGGCCTCTCCGGCTACCGCGCAGGCAACGACATCGTCCTCGACGCCGCAGCGGCTCACCGTGGAAAGCTCATTCCCTTCGTCACCCTGGATCTGGGTCACAACGACCTCGCGTACCTCGCCGAGCTGCGCCGCCGAGGCGCCTGCGGCGTGAAGCTTTATCAGGGGCACAACCTCTTCCACGAGCGTCCCCTCGACGACCCCTCGCACCAGGCGATGTGGCAGGCGCTCGCGGATCAGGCGCTTCCGGTTCTCCTTCATGCCAACACCGTCCGTTACAGGAGCGAGCTCGAGGCGGTCCTGCGCGCCTTCCCCGACCTGCAGCTCGTGTGCGCGCACCTCTGCGGCAGCCGCACCGACCTCGCGCGCATGGAGTCCCTGATGGAGGCGTTTCCGCGCCTCCTCGTCGATACGAGCCATGGCTCCGCCGGCCCGGCGACAGAGGGGTTCGCGAGCCTCGAGCGGGAGCGCGCCCAGCTCCTCAGGCTGTTCTCTCGCTGGCCCGAGCGCTTCCTGTTCGGGACCGATCTCGTGACCAGCGGGCTGGACCCCATGTCCATGGAGCTGTGGGACCTGCAGGTGGAGTCGAACATGGGTCTCTTGAAAGAGGACAAGTTTCGCTTCTTTCGTCAAACCGCCGACCAGCCGGCCCGCACCATCGGCACCTATCAGGGCCTTCACCTGCCCCCCGAGCTCCTGGGCCCCGCCCTCGGACAGAACGCCGCGCGATGGCTCGGCGCCTGCCTGCGCTGAGGGCCACCTCGCGGACCGCCGTCCGCGGACTCAGGGGCCGAACTTCGCGAGGAAAATGGCCCGGGTAGATGCCGGAGCCGCCAGCGGCCCCGTGCCAAAGTCGATGGTGCCGAGGAACGGGCCGGCGGCGTACACGTGGCCGGTCGCGTCCATGGCCGTGGAATAGCCGTACTGTTGCCCCCTGCCGCCGGTGTGCTTCACCCAGCGGACCGTGCCCGCCGCATCGAGCTTCGCGACGAAGGCATCGCCATAAGTGCAGTCCATCAGGCCCGTGCCGAAGTCGACGTCGCCGTACATCAAGCCGGTGATCGCGAGTTCGCCGTCCACGGTCGCCGCGACGTCCAGCGCCGTCTGCGGCCCATACTGCCCGAGACGCCTGGCCCAGAGGAGCTCGCCTGCCGGGTTCAGCTTGGTCACGAAGGCGTTGCCGCCCCACGTGACCGAGCCGGGCTCGAGAGGACCGTACCCTCCTGCGCTCACCAGCGGACCTGCGCCGAAATCCACGCTCCCGAGGAACGTCCCGCTGATGACGACGTTTCCAGCGCCGTCGACCGCGACGCCGTACGCCCTCTGGAGCGCCTCGTCGCCGAACCGCTTGCTCCAGACGTGCTCACCGGCAGCATCGAGCTTCGCCACGAAGATATCCTCGCTGCCCGCGGTGGTCAGCGGCCCGCCGCCGAGGTCGATCGCCTCGGCGAAATAGTCGCCGAAGCTGCCGGCGAGGACGACGCTGCCCGACGCGTCGAGAGCGACGTTGTGGATCTCCGTGTAGCCGAGCTGCTTATTCCAGAGGCAATTCCCCGTAGGGTCGAATTTCGCGATGAACGAGTCCATGTCACCGACGCTGGTCAGCGAGGCGCCGCAGACGCTGATCTGACCCATGAACGTCCCTGCCACGACGACGTTCCCGGCTGCATCCATGGCGAGGCTGTCCGCCCATTGATCGCCGTCGACGCCGACTCGAGCCGACCAGACGTGTTCTCCGTCTGCCGTGAAGACAGCCACGAAGGCGTCGCCACCCGACTCCTGCCCCACGAGCAAACCACCGCCGAAGTCGACGCCGGTCCCGTAGACCACCCCCGTCGTGGCAATGAGCCCCGCCTGGTTGACCGCGACGTCATGCGGGTAGACGGAACCGGAGAATTCCTTGTGCCAGAGGTTCTCGCCTTCGTCGTCGAATTTCGCGAGGGCGAAGGCCAGGGCGCCCCCGGTCGAAAGCGGACCGGCGCCGAAGTCGACGCCATCGGCGACCGCCGTCGCGACGACGAGGTTACTGGCTTCGTCCACGGCGATACGGCTGCCCACCCAGACTTGGGGTTGGCGTGGGTTCGCGGCGAAGTGCCGGCTCCACAGAGAATCGCCGCTGCCGACGGCGCCGCCGGCGCCTGCGCCGCCGGCGCCTGCGCCGCCGCTGCCGACGGCGGCGCCGCTACCGCCTGCGCCGCCGCTGCCGCCTGCGCCGCCGCTGCCGCCTGCGCCGCCGCTGCCGCCTGCGCCGCCGCTGCCGCTGCCGCCTGCGCCGCCGCTGCCGCCGGCCCCACCCGCTCCCGTCGCGCCACCTCCGGCGCCATCATCGCGTATGGGATCGAGCGGGATCCTGTCGCATGCGGCGACAAGCGTCATGAGCACGGTGCATCCAGGTACGAGGAGCTGTTTCAAGGAGGCCTCTCCGATCTCGATTGAAGAAGTACGCGTGGCTTGCTCCTATGAATGGCCGCCTGTCGTGGCGGCGGCTCACCGCTGGACGACGACACCGAGCGAGAACGACGCGAGCGGGCTGAATGTCGAGATCACCCGTCCTGCGAACCGGATGTCGACAGGCGGGATCGCCGCGCCGCCGAGCGCGCCCGCCGTGAGAACCACGGAGTCGACGAGCCGGAAACGCGCCTCGCCTCGCCCGTACACGAAGGCGGTGAAGGTGGACTCGTCGCTGTCGATATAGGGCGGTCTCGCATCGCCGGACGCGCTCACGTAACCGAGACCCACGCCGGGGGAGAGGACGAGTCCGAACCGACGGCTCCTCTCGATGGGCGCGAGGGCGAGCTCGGCGCCGAAGAGCGAGCGGCGAAAGCGAACCTTGCCTTCCGACGCCTCGATCTCCGGACCGATGACCGACAGGTCCGCCAGGAGCCCGGCGCCGATCCGGGCCGAGGGCCAGATCCGGAGCGAGGCATCGAGCGCCAGCGAGGCGCCAGGCGCCTGCCATCCCACGGCGATCGCGACGCCGACCTCGACGAGCGGGGCCCTGGGCGCCGCGGGCACCGCGAACGGCGGCGAGGGCGGCGCCCAGGCGCGGAGCGGCGGGCTCCGCCACGCCTCACCGGACAACGCGGCTGGAGGCGCGGCGGGAGAGGGCTGGACCGGGGCCGGCGCGACGGCCACAGGCTCTGGTGCGACGGCTCCGACGGGGGCCCCGGCCGTCGACGCCGTCGACCGGAGCGCCCGCACCAGCTCCGCCGCGCGGAGCACCCGGGTGTCGAGCGGGCCGTCGGGCGCCACGCTCGCGACCAGGTCCGCGCGCCCGCTCGAGTCCGACCAGATCTCGATGGCCCCCTCCTCGCCTTCGGGGATGACGATGAGCAGCCCGCCGGAACCAGCCGCCACGGGGCCCGCCTGGACGTGTACCTGCAGGCCCGCCGCTTCGAGCTCCTGCGAGAGCCGGTACGCCAGCGCCCCGCGCGCGCCGGCGACGACCGTGATCGGCGGCGCCTCCTCGGCGGAGCACGGCGCTGCGAAGGCCGCGAACGCCAGCAAAGCGACGAGCGCGCAGCCGATCGAGCTCGCCACGGCGCGCGCCCCCGGCGAGCGCAGGCGGCGCCGGCGCGGCGGCCGCGACCTCCGCGGGAGGAGGCTCGATCCAGCGCGCAGGCTGCCGAACGGAACCCTCAATCGGCCCCATGGGCGAGCGTCGCCGCGAGCCCGGCGTGGGCGCCGTTCGGGTACGCCGCGAGGTAGCGCGCGGCGAGCTCGCGGGCGCGCGCGCGGAGCTGGAGGTTCCTCGCGCACTCTATCGAGCGGCCGAGCGCCTCCGGCGCGAGCGCGCCCCGCGGCCTCTCGGCGAGGTACACGGCGAACCAGCGCTCGGCCTCCGCCCAGGCGCCGCGCCCGTCGAACGCCATGCGACCGAGGTGGTACGCGGCCGCGGCCGCGGCGTCGCTCCCGGCAAACCGCTGCCGCGCCGCCTCGTAGAACCTGGCCGCGACGTCCGGCTTGCGCGAGAGACGCGCCGCGGAGCCGAGATCGACGAGCTCCGCGCCGCCGGCGCGCTCGAGCACCGTGTCGATGCCCAGGAGCTCCACGTCCGCGAGCGCCTCGCCGAGCTTGCCCGCGGCGAGGTGCGCGCGCCAGCGCTCGGCGGGAGCCTCGGCCAGGGGCTCGCCCGCGCGGGGCTGCGGCGAGCCAAGGGAAGGTGGCGCGGGGGCGGGCGCGGGCGCAGGCGCGGAGGCGGGCGCGGGAGCGGATGCGGCGGCGCTCGCGCCCGGGAGGAGCGCGGGAGGCTGCGCGGAGGGGATGGCCTCCGGATCAGGCGCTGGCGACGACGCCCGCGGCGTGACGGGTCGAGGAGCCGCGCACGCCAGCCGCGTCGCTTCGGGGGCGGCGAGGGCGCGCCCCGAGGGGTCGACGCATGGGCCCAGGATGCGCACGCGGCCGGTGATCATCGAGACCGTGAGCTCCTCGGCTTCCGTGTTCCACGTGATGTCGAACTCGGTGCCGATCACGTGGACCTCGAAAGGGCCCCCGGCCACCACCCACCGGGTGTCGTCCCGATGCACGACACGCACGCGCAGCGAGCCGCGCTCGAGGAGGACGCTCGCGCCCCGGGGGCCGACCTCGGTCACGCGAGCGCGCGTCCCGGGCGCGAGGTCCACGCGCGACCCGTCCGAGAAGTCGAGCCCGACCTGCGACGCGTCCGCCGCCACCCACCGGCCGACGGCCCCCGGCGCCCCCGCGACCCGGTAGGTCAACGGATCGCCCGGCCGGAACAGCACGAACCAGAGGACCGAAGCGGCGAAGCACGCCGCAGCGAGCGCGACGCCGAGCCGCCGTGAGCGGGGAGCCGCCCTGGCGCTCAGCGAGAGCGCGGCCTCCTTGCGGTAAATCGCCTCGAGTCGATCTGTGGTCGACGGCCGCACCAGCCGCTCGAGCGCGGCATCCTGGTGCGCGGCGACCCGGCGCCCCACGGCCGCGACGTCTTTGGTCCTCAGGTCCATCGGTCGCCCTCCGCGAGCCAGGAAGAAAGAACTTCATCCTTCTTGCAGCGCTCGACGAACGCGAGCTCCGCGCGCTGGATCCGGCGCTTGACGGTGGCGAGCGACACCTTGCACGCAGCGGCCACCTCCGCGAGCTCCTGGCCCTCGACGATGCGCAGCGTGAAGGCCAGCCGATCGTCGGCGTCGAGCGTCTCCAGGGCGCGGTAGAAGGCACGCACGCCCTGCCGGGCCTCCGGATCGGCGCTGGCCGCGACCTCCGGCAGCTCGTCGCTCGCGAAGAACGCGAGCCAGCGGTGCCTGCGCCTCTTGCGGAGCGCCTCGCGCGCGACGAACACGGTGACGCTGGTGATGAAGGGCTTCAGCGCCTCGGGCTCGCGCACGTCGTCGATGCGGGAGAACACCCGGGCGAACACGTCTTGGACCAGATCCTCCAGGCTCCGGACGTCGCCCAGGATGCGAAACAGCATCCGCTCGACGAGGCCCGCGTAGGTGTCGAGCAGGCGGCGCTCCGCCGCGGGGTTCCGAGCGTGCAGGCCGCGCAGGATGTCGGGTGAGGTGAGCTGCGCGCCGGCAGGGCGGTCCGGCGGGCGGGGCTTTCCAACGACGCGGAGGTGCACGGACATTGGGCAGCCTCTAAGATGGCCGGCCCCCGCCGCAACGGCTCAGGGCGGGCGTGCGGCGTCGCCCTGCGCCCCCGCCCGGCGAGCTGATGCGTGAGCGCTGGCGCGCGAGTACCCATTCGCCAGTTTGCGACAGAGCGAGCTCGGGATCTCTTCATGCGACCGGGCCCGTCGCCCGGCGTCGTTCTAAACAACAAATAACATTATTTAACAATTGCATCCCTGCGAGGCGATCATGGAGTGAGCGCGCGCCGCACATCACCGCGCTACAGGCTTCTTCCGCATCATCAGGGGACGGCATCCTCCGTCGATTGGTGGGCTAGACAGGGCTTCTTCTTCGTGTCATGACCTGCGCCCGTTGCTCGAGCGTTCCCCGTAACCCACGATCCTCTCGGGCTCGCAGCTGAGCGAGCGCCGAGCCCGGTGGATCACTTCGACCGTTGGCGCACCCTGCATCCCCCGCGAAGCCTTCGATGCGCTGCGGGAAGCATGCATCGATTCGATGGGTGAAGCGCCTGGGCGCGCGCAGGTGGTCTTGCGTGCTTGAATCGAAAGGAACCGTTCGTGACACTTGGCATGACTTTTTCTGGGCATGCGCCCGGCGCCGCACAGGATGATCTGTCTGGATCTCGGAGCGCCATAGCGTCACTTCCTGAGCTGCTCGCTCGCCGCGCGGAAGAGCTCGGCGACGCGCCCGCGTACGTGCATCTCCACGAAGGCGAGGAGGAGACGGCGGCGCTCTCGTTCGCCGCGCTCCACGCCCGTGCTCGAACGATCGCCGCCTTCCTCCGCGCGCGCTATCCGCCGAAGAGCCGCGTCATCCTGCTGTTCGGCCCTGGCCTCGAGTTCATCGAGGCGTTCTTCGGCTGTCTGCTGGCGGACATGGTGGCTGTTCCCACCTCGCTCCCGCGGCCGAATCGGGCGGAATCTCGGTTCGACGCCATCACGGCCGACTGTGCCCCTGCGTGCACGATCGTCGCGAGAGCCACGCCGCGGGAGCGGAGCGCGCCGACCTCGCGCTCTGGGCTCGCCGTTCACACGCTGGAGGAGTGCTCCTCGGGCGCCGACGCCGGACGCGCGGGCGGCGCGCGTGGCGTGGAGGACGCGCGCGCCGCGCGCGGCACGACAGACGACGTCGCGTACCTGCAATATACCTCCGGCTCGACCTCCAGCCCCAAGGGCGTGATGGTCAGCCATCGCAACGTGCTGCAGAACTGCCGCATGATCGCCGACGGGTTCGGGATCGAGCGCGGCGACACCTTCGTCAGCTGGCTGCCCCACTTCCACGATCTGGGGCTGATCCACGGGATCATGCTGCCGCTCTTCGTGGGCGGCAGATGCACCAGCATGCCTCCGGCGTCGTTCGTCTTCCGGCCCATGCGCTGGCTCGAGGCGCTGTCGCGCCACCGCGGCCACCACAGCGCGGCGCCGAACTTCGCCTTCGATCTCTGCGTGACGAGCTCGACCGCCGAGCAGCGCGCCAGGCTCGATCTCTCCACGTGGAGGACGGTGATCAACGGAGCCGAGCCCGTCCGCGCGGGGACCCTCGCGCGCTTCATCGCAGCCTTCGCGCCGAGCGGATTCCGGCCCGACGCGCTGCGACCCTCCTATGGCTTGGCCGAGGCGACGCTGGTGGTCAGCGCCTCGCCGAGGCGCCCGCCGCGCGTCGTCACGGTGAGCTCCACGGAGCTGCAACAGGGGCGGGCGCGCGCCAGCGCCGCCGCGGAGTCCGACGCACAGGAGCTCGTGAGCTGCGGACGGCCCCTGCCCGGCACGCGCGTCGCGATCGTCGATCCAACCAGCGGAGAGGCTGCGCCGGATCTGCAGGTAGGCGAGGTGTGGGTCGAGAGCAGCGCGGTGGTGAGCGGCTACTGGGAGAATCCGGAGGCGACGAGCGCGTCGTTCGGCGCGCGGCTGCGCGGGACAGGCGATCTGCGCTTCCTGCGGACCGGCGATCTCGGGTTCATGCAGGAGGGGGAGCTGTTCATCACAGGGCGGCTCAAGGACGTCATCATCGTCCGAGGACGCAATTACTATCCACAGGACATCGAGCTCGCGGTGAGCTCCGCGCACGAGGCCTTTGCGCCCGACGGGGGAGCGGCCTTCTCCGTGAGCCTCGAGGACGGGGTGAGCTTCCCTGTCGAAGAGCCGGAGGCGATCGTCGTCTGCCAGGAGATCAAGCGCGGGCAGCGCGGGCTCGATCTCGAGGCGCTCGCGCGCGCCGCTCGGGGCGCCGTGGCGCAGCAGTTCGGGCTGCCGGTGCACGCGGTGGTGCTCCTCCCCCCGCGCCGCCTCCTCAAGACCACGAGCGGGAAAGTGCAGCGGAGGGCGTGCAAGGCGGCTTTTCTGCGGGGTGAGCTGGAGCCCCTCGGCGTGTTCCACGGCGCGCCGGCGCGCGATGGAGCGCCCGGCGCAGCCGCGGCCCAGGACGGGGCCTCCGCGACGAGAGGCGCGCAGGCCGGCGGCTCGAGCTGTACAGCGCGCCTCGGGGCGCTCGTGGGAGACATCCTTCAGGTGGACGCCGCGCGGCTGCGATGGGACGTGCCGCTCGTCGAGGTCGGGCTCGAGTCGGTCAAGGCGATCCAGCTCGCAGAGCGCATCGCCGGGTTCAGCGGCAGGCAGATCGCGCCGGTGAGCTTGATCGAGGGAATGACGTTGAACGAGCTGTCGCGCCTGCTCGCCGAGCCGCCCTCGCCCGGCGGCCGCGAGGAGGAGGTCCCCGCCGTCAGCCCAGGTGACGACGACCCGGGAGCGCCCTTTCGCCAGACCGACGTTCAACGGGCGTATCTGGTCGGGCGCGAGAGCGCCTTCGACCTCGGGGGCGTCGGCTGTCACGGCTACATCGAGCGGGAGTGCGAGGGGCTGGATCTCGAGCGCTTCGAGCAAGCGTGGAATCGGGTCATCGCACGGCACGCGATGCTCAGGGCCGTGTTCACCGGAGACGGGCTCCAGCGGGTGCAGCGGACGGTGCCCCGCTTCGAGCCGAAGATATGGGATCTCCGCGCGATGACGCCGGCCGACGCCGGCCGGGCGCTCGATGACATCCGTCATCGGCTGTCCCACCGCGTGTTCGCGCCCACGGAATGGCCCCTGTTCGACGCCGGCGTGTCGCTCCTTCCAGACGGCCGGCGCCGCGTGCACATCAACCTGGATCTCCTCGCGCTCGACGCCTGGAGCTGCGGGATCGTCTCGCGCGATCTGGAGCGCTTCTACGAGCAGCCCGAGCTCGATCTCCCGCCGCTCGGCGTGACCTTCCGGGACTGCATCGTCGATGCGGAGCGCCATCGACAGACGCCGGATCACGAGCGCTCGCTCGCGTTCTGGCGCGAGCGCGTGGCGAGCCTCCCCCCCGCGCCCGACCTGCCGCTCGCCAGGAAGCCTCGAGAGGTCACGCCGCCCCGGTTCGTGCGGCACAGGGGGCGCCTCGACCGGTCCGCGTGGGAATCGCTGAAGAGCCGGGCGAAGGCGAGCCGCCTCACGCCGTCGGCCGTTGTCCTCGCGGCGTTCGCCCAGGTGCTCGGGAAGTGGAGCGCCCGCCCGGAGTTCTCGCTCACGCTGACGTCGTTCGAGCGCCCGCGGCTGCACGAGGACGTCGCCGAGATCGTCGGCGATTTCACCACCGTGGTGCTCGTGGGCTTCGACGTGGGCGGGCGCAAAGCGGTCTCCGAGCTGGCGCGCGCCACCCAGGACCAGATCTGGAGGGCGATCGAGCACCGGCGCGCGGGGGCGATCCCGGCGCTCCGCCAGGCGCACGCGCCGAGCGTCCCCGTGGTGTTCACGAGCCTGCTCGGCCAGGGAGGGGCCGAGCCGCAATCGCTGTTCTCCTGGCTCGGCGAGGAGGTCTTCATGGTCACCCAGACGCCGCAGGTGTGGCTCGATCATCAGGTGACCGAGGACCAGGGGGAGCTCGCGTTCTCCTGGGATGTCGTCGACGGGCTCTTCCCCGAGGGGATGGTCGGAGCGATGCTCGAGTCCTATCTGGATCTGCTCGCGCGGCTGGCGCGCGGCGACGAGGCGCTCCAGCAGGCGAGGGTCGCGCTCCCGATCGCGCAGCAGGAGGCGCGCGCCCGGATGAACCGGACGCAGCAAGCCGCGCCCGAGGAGCTGCTCCACGCGGCGTTCCTCCGGAGCGCGGCGGCCCGCGGCGGGTCGCCCGCGGTGATCGCGCCCGGGGGGAGCATCACCTACGGTGAGCTCGACCGGCAGAGCAACGCCCTCGGCCGAGCCTTGCGGGCCCGCGGCGCGCGCCCCAACACCCTCGTCGCCATCGCCTGCGAGAAGGGCATGACGCAGGCGCTCGGGGCGCTCGGCGTCCTCAAGTCCGGGGCGGCCTACCTTCCCGTCGATCCGGCGTGGCCCCGGGAGCGGCTCTGGGGGATCCTGGCGCAGGGCGAGGCGCAGATCGTCCTCACCCAGGCGCGGTTCGCGGAGCCGGCCCGGTGGCCCGCGGGGACGATCGTCGTGCCCCTCGACGCGCCGGGCGGGCCGTCAGAGGACGAGTCGCCCCTCGAGGCCGTTCAGCGGCCCGACGATCTGGCCTACGTCATCTTCACCTCGGGCTCGACGGGGAGGCCGAAGGGCGTGGCGATCGATCACCGCGGCGCCGTGAACACCCTCGCGGACGTGAACGCGCGCCTCGGCGTGAACGCGTCCGATCGTGTCCTGTCGCTCTCGTCGCTCGCCTTCGATCTGTCGGTCTACGACCTCTTCGGCCTGTGGGCGGCGGGGGGCGCGGTGGTGCTGCCCGAGCCGGCCCGGCTGCGCGATCCCGGCCACTGGGAGGAGCTGATGTCCCGGCACGGCGTGACGTTGTGGAACACCGTCCCGGCGCTCATGCAGATGCTCGTCGAGCACCGGGCGGAGCGCCCGGGCGCCCCCGCGCCCCTGCGCGCCGTGCTCCTCAGCGGGGACTGGATCCCCGTGACCCTGCCCGATCGCATCCGCGAGGCGTTCCCGGGCGCGTCGGTGCTGAGCCTCGGCGGGGCGACGGAGGCGTCGATCTGGTCCATCGCCTATCCGATCACCCGCGTGGATCCGAGCTGGAAGAGCATCCCTTACGGCAAGCCGCTCGCGAACCAGCGGTTTTACGTGCTCGACGGGGCGATGGAGCCGTGTCCCGACGGGGTGCCCGGTCGCCTCTACATCGGCGGCGTGGGCCTCGCGCGCGGCTACTGGCGGGACGAGGAGCGGACGCGCGAGCGCTTCGTGACACACCCGGAGACCGGAGAGCGGCTGTACTGGACCGGCGACCTGGGACGCTGTCTGCCGGACGGGAACATCGAGTTCCTGGGACGCGAAGACTTCCAGGTGAAGATTCAAGGGCACAGGATCGAGCTCGAGGAGATCGAGGCCGCGCTGCTCCAGCACCCCGACGTGGCGAGCGCCGCTGTCTCGGTGGGGAGCACGGCGAGCGGTGGAAAGCGGCTCATCGCCCATGTCGTTCCGGCCCCGGGCAGGGCGCTCGAGGCGCCCGCGCTGCGGGCGTTCATCGCCTCGAAGCTCCCGGACTACATGGTGCCGGGCGCCTTCGTGGAGACGTCCCGCCTCCCCCTCACCAGCAACGGCAAGGTCGATCGCAGCGCCCTTCCGGATCCAGCGAGCGAGTCCGGCGTGGAAGCGCCGCCGCGGGGCACCGCGGACCCGGAGGTCCCCTTGCTGCAGGATCCGATCGCGAGGCTGAAGTTCAAGCTGAGCAAGCCGGCGCAGCGCGATGATCTCTCCGGGGCCGCCATCCCCCTGATCGCCCGCGCGCGCACGGACGAGGATCTCTCGGCGTTCGCGCGGCGGCGCAGCTATCGCCAGTTCCGGAGCGAGCCCATCACCTTCGAACGCCTGGCGCGCTTCCTGAGGCAGCTGTCTCCGGTGAGGTTGCCAGGTTATCCGCTCGCCAAGCAGCTCTACGCCTCGGCGGGCAACCTGTATCCGGTGCACGTGTATCTGTATGTGAAGCCGGATCGGATCGAGCGGGTCCCCGGCGGCACGTACTACTTCCACCCCGAGCGGGAGCAGCTGGTCACGATCCAGCCCGGCGCGCACATCGACCGGTCGGTCCACGGGGGCCCCAACGGGCAGGCGTTCGACAGCTCGGCGTTCAGCGTGTATCTGGTGGCGGATCTCGGCGCCATCGAGCCGGTGTACGGCAGCCGGGCGCGGGATCTGTGCCTCATGGAGGCCGGCGTCATCGCCCACCTGCTCGAGTCGACGGCGCCGGATCACCAGATCGGCCTCTGCCAGACGGGCGGATTCGACTTCGCGCAGGTCGCCCACCTCTTCCAGGTCGGCCCGCGCCACGAATACCTCCACGGCCTCGTCGGGGGGGCCATCTCGGACTCGGACACCACCCTCGAGGCGCTGGCCCGCGAGTCGGCGGCGCTGGCGGCCATGGTCGACGCCGCGACGCGCGCCGCGTCGCCGCAGGGCGCCGCCCTGGCGAGGCCGGAGCGGCCGCGCGATGGGCTCGCGCGAGCGCTCTCGTCGTACGTCGCAGAGCGCTGGACGGAGGAGCCCGTCAGGGTGGTTGTCGTCGACAGGCTCCCTGGCTCGGCGGAGGGCGCGCAGCGGTCGGTCCCGGAAGGCGCGCAGCGGTCAGCCCGGGAGGACGCGCCGCTGCCCGCCGAGCGAGCCAGGGCGAGGCCCGCCGCGGTGGCGAGCGACGGCCTGGAGAGCGCCATCGCCGGCATCTGGGCCGAGGTGCTGAGACGCCCGCGCGTCGGTCACGACGACAACTTCTTCGATCTCGGGGGCGATTCGCTCCTGCTCGTCAGCATGGCGCGCGGCCTCCGCGAGCGCTTCAACCGCGATGTTCCCCTGGTGCACCTGTTCGAGCATCCGACGGTGTCCCAGCAGGCGGCCTACCTGAGGACGCTCGGGGTGAACGCGCCCCCCTCGGCGAGAGGCGAGGATGCGGCGGCGGTCGGGGCCGCGCCGCGCGCAGCGGAGGGCGGCCGGTTCGACGCCATCACCGCGCGCGCCCAGCGGCAGCGCGAGCGAGGCCTGGAGCGGCGCGCGCCCGCGCCGTTCACGCCGGAGCAGGCCTCGCGCCGGAACAAGCCGGAGGAGTGAGCGATGCAGGACCTCGAAGATCTGCGCGATGCCATCGCGATCGTCGGGCTGAGCGGGCGGTTCCCGCAGGCGAACGATCCGGAGGCGTTCTGGAGGAACCTGCGCGATGGCAGGGAGTCCATCGCCCGCTTCACGGAAGAGGAGCTGATCGCCGCCGGGGTCCCTCGCGCCCAGGTGAGGGATCCGGGCTACGTCAAGGCGCGACCTGGCCTCGACAGGCCGGAGTGGTTCGACGCCGACTTCTTCGGATACAGCGAGCGGGAGGCGCAGTGGATCGATCCGCAGCAGCGGCTGTTCCTCGAGTGCGCGTACGAGGCGCTCGAGGACGCAGGTTACGACGCCGAGCGGTTCCCCGGCTGGATAGGCGTCTTCGCCGGCGCCAAGATGAACTCGTATCTCCTCTCGCACCACCGCGCGCTGCTCCAGAAGTTCGAGTCCTCCGAGGCGATGCAGCTCCTGATCGCGAGCGACAAGGACTATCTGACGACGCGCGTCGCGTACAAACTCAACCTCAAGGGCCCGAGCATCAGCGTCCAGACGGCCTGCTCCACCGGTCTCGCGGCGGTCCATCAAGCATGCCAGAGCCTGCGCGCCGTCGAGTGCGACATGGCGATCGCGGGCGCGGCGTCGGTGATGTTCCCGGAGCGGCGCGGGTACTTCTACGAGAAGGGCGGGCCCACGTCTCCCGATGGCCACTGCCGTCCTTTCGACGCCGACGCCGCGGGGACCGTGTTCGGCGACGCGGTCGGGGTCGTCGTGCTGAGGCGGCTCGAGGACGCGATAGAGCAAGGCGATTTCATCCACGCGATCGTCCTCGGGTCCGCGACGAACAACGACGGCTCCGCCAAGGTCGGGTACACCGCCCCGAGCGTCGACGGGCAAGCCTCGGTGATCGTGATGGCGCACGAGGTGGCCGGCGTCCGAGCGGACACCATCGATTATGTCGAGGCGCACGGGACCGGCACGTCGCTGGGCGACCCCATCGAGGTCCGCGCCCTGGAGCAGGCCTTCCGGCGCGCCGCCGCCCCGCTCCGCCGGTGCGCCCTCGGATCGGTGAAAGGGAACGTGGGCCACTCGAACACGGCGGCCGGCATCGTCGGGCTCATCAAGACGGTGCTGGCGCTCCGGCACGCGCAGATCCCGGCCACGCTCCACTACCAGCGGCCCAACGCGGAGATCGATCTCGACAGGTCCCCTTTTTACGTGAACACGGAGCTCCGCGCCTGGCCGAGGGACAACGGCCCTCGGCGAGCCGGCGTGAGCTCGTTCGGGATCGGGGGGGCGAACGTGCACGCCGTCCTCCAGGAAGGGCCGGCCTATCACCCGACCCCCGGCGGAGAGAGCGAGATCCTGGCGCTGTCGGCCCGGAGCGAGGCGGCCCTGGCAGCGATGCGATCGCGCCTCGCGGAGCACCTCGAGGGGCACCCGGAGATCTCCTTGCGAGACGCGGCGTTCACGCTGCTCGAGGGGAGGCGGAGGTTCTCGCACCGTGATTTCGTCGTCGCGTCGTCGTCGCCCGACGCCGTCGCGCGGCTGCGCGCGCCCAGACCGGGGCGAGGGGCGCGGACGGGCGCCGCCGGCGTGGTGATGCTGTTCACCGGACAGGGGAGCCAGCACCCCGGAATGGGCCGGCCGCTGTACGAGGAGCACGCCGTCTTCCGGGAGACCCTGGACGAGTGCGCCGAGCGGCTCCGCCCGCTCCTTGGCCGCGATCTGAGAGCGCTGCTGTTCGATGGCCCGGCCGAGGAGCTCCGGGAGACGGAGATCGCTCAGCCGGCGTTGTTCGCCGTCGAGTACGCCGCGGCGCGGCTGCTCGAGGAGTCGTGGGGCGTGCGCGCCGAGGCGCTCCTCGGGCACAGCGTCGGCGAGCTCGTGGCGGCCTGCGTCGCGGGGGTGTTCTCGCTCGAGGACGGGCTCCGGGCGGTCGCGGTGCGCGCGAGGTTGATGCAGTCGCTGCCGCGCGGGGCGATGCTCGCGGTGCCGCTGTCCGAGGGGGCGGCGCTCGAGAGCCTGCCACAAGCGCTGTCGCTCGCCGCGGTGAACGGGCCCGAGCTGTGCGTCGTCTCCGGCCCCGAGGCGGCCATCGCGAGGTACGAGGCGCAGCTCGGCGCGCGCGGGATCAAGGGACGCCGGCTCCAGACCTCCCACGCCTTCCACTCCGCCGCGACCGAGCCGATCCTGGACGAGTTCCGCAGGGTCATGGCGGGGATCACGCTGCGGGAGCCCCGGATTCCCCTCCTCTCCAACGTCACCGGCGGGTGGATGACGGGCTCGATGGCGCGGAGCGCCCAGTACTGGGCTGACCACCTGCGGCGCGCGGTCCGCTTCGGCGACGGCGTCAAGGCGGCGCTCGAGGGCGAGGGACCGCATCTGTTCGTGGAGGTCGGGCCCGGCTCGACGCTGTGCTCGCTCGTGCGCGCGGGGCTCGGGGGGAACGCGGAGAGCGCGGCCGTTCCGCTGATGCCCGGGCCGGGCGACGCCGGGAAGGGCCGGCGCGTGCTGCTCGAGGCGGCCGGCGAGCTGTGGGCGCGCGGCGCCGACCTGCGCTGGCAGGCGGTATTCCCGGACGCCCGGGCGCGCCGCGTCCCGTTGCCGACCTACCCCTTCGAGCGGAGGCGCCACGCGGTCGAGGACGGCCTGCCAGAGCCGTCCGCGAGCGCGACGGAGACCGCGGCTCCCGAGGGCGCGGAGGGCACCGGAGGAGCGCGGCTGTTCCGGCTCCGCTGGTCTCGTCTCCACGAGGCCGCCCCGGTATCCCAGCCAGCGAACGAGGCGCCGTGGCTGCTCTTCACCGACGCAGACGAGGGCGCGGGCGCGCTCGAGGCGCACATCCGCGGCTCGGGCGCTCGCGTGATCACCGCCCGCCCCGGGCCGGCGTTCGCTGCGTCGGGCGACCTCGGTTTCGTCCTGCGCCCTGACAGCGAGGAGGATCTCCGGGCGCTATTCTCGACCCTCGACGGGCAAGGCGTCTTTCCCCGGCGCATCGTCCACCTGTGGAGCGCGCTGGGGAGGCCGGGCGAGGGCGCTGAAGAGCTCCTGCGGAGGGGCTTGCTCAGCGTGTGCGCCGTCTCGCGGAGCCTCGGCGCCGCGCCGCCAGGGGCGGGGATCGAGCTCGCGATCGTGACCGGGGGAGCCCACGCGATCGCCGGCGAGACGACCCCTTCGCCGGACCATGCCGCGCTCGTCGGCCTCTGCCGCAGCCTGGGCAACGAGCTCGCCGGCGTCCGCTGTCGCGCCGTCGATGTGATCCCGCCGCGGGACGGGGAGACCACCACGTCGTGGGCGCGGGCCGTCTTCCGGGAGCTCGCGGGCGAGCCGGAGCACGACCTCGTGCTGCTGCGCGCGCAGCAGCGCTGGGTGCCCGCGTTCCAGGCGATCCTCCCTCCATCACCGGCCGCGGAAGCGTCGCGCCTGCGGCGCGGGGGCGTCTACCTGATCACGGGCGCCTTCGGTGGGATCGGGCTGCGCCTTGCCGAGCACCTCGCGCGCGCCTGGTCGGCGAAGCTCGTGCTGATGGGGAGGACGCCGCTCCCGCCGCGATCGGAGTGGCCGAGCTACCGGGAGCGCGACGGGGCGCTGGCCGCGACCGCCGAGATCCTCGAGGCGCTCGGGCGGATGGAGGCGCAGGGCGCAGAGCTCGTCGTCGCCGCCGGGGACGTGGCCGAGCCGCAGGACGTGGCGCGCGTTTTCGCCGAGGCGAGGGCCCGCTTCGGGCGCGTCGACGGGATCTTCCACGGCGCCGGGGTTCCGGGCGCCGGTCCGCTCCAGACGCGGACGAACGAGGAGATCTGCCGGGTGCTGTCGCCGAAGACCACCGGGACACGGAACCTCGCCGACCAGCTCGGGCAGGAGCGAGAGCAGCCGTTCCTCGTGCTGTTCTCATCGACGTTGTCCCATCTCGGGGCGATTGGACAGGCGGATTACGCCGCCGCGAACGCGTACCTCGACGCCTTCGCCGGGGCGCACCAGAGCGCGACCGGCAACCCGAGCTTCGCCGTCGCCTGGGACGGCTGGGAGCAGATCGGGATGGCGGCGCGGGCCGGGATCACCCCGCCAGGGCCCTTGCCGCCTGGGCCTAGGTCGAGCCTCCGGGGCCGCCACCCGCTGATCGACCGGGTCGACGGCGCGGCGACCGGGCCGCGGGTGTTCCACAAGCGGTTCAGCCTCGCGCGCGACTGGCCTGTCGCGGAGCACCGGACGCAGCGCGCCGGGCTGGTCTCCGGCACGACCCTGATCGAGATGGCGCGGGCCGCGGCCACGCTCGCGGGGATGGGCGCCGTCGAGCTGCACGAGGTCCGCTTCCATGCGCCCTGCCGCGTGGAGGACGGGGCGCCGCAGGACGTCTGTCTCGAGAGCGAGCGGAGCGGGACGCGGACCGAATTCTCGATCTTCGCACCGGGCCCCGCCGGGGCCAGGGAGCGGCTCGCGTCAGGCACCTGGATACCCGCGCTCGACGAGACGCGCGAGCACGCGCCGGTCGAGTCGATCCGGCGGCGCTGCCGCCCTGCGGCCGCGCGGCAGCTCTTCGAGGCCGTCAACGCGAGCGGCTTGCTCCGGTGGGGACCTCGCTGGGACTGCATCGAATCGCTCCATGTCGGGGAGGACGAGGCGCTCGCCGAGCTCCGTCTTCGCCCGGAGTTCGCGGAGGACCTGTCCGTGTACGGTCTGCATCCGGCGCTGCTCGACGTGGCCACCTCGGTGACCGCCGTGCTCGACCCTCGAGGGATCTACCTCCCCGCGGGGTACGGCCGCGTGGCCTGCCTGGCGCCGACTCCAACGCGGCTGTTCAGCCATGTTCGCCTGCGCCGGGAGGAGACCGAGCCTGGCCGTGTTCTCTCCGCGGACGTCACCCTGCTCGACGAGCAGGGGCGGGTCATCGCCGACGTCACCCGCTTTGTCCTCCAGCGCGTCCACGGCGGCGCCGGAGCCGCCCTCACCACGCCGTCGCACAGGATGTCGCGCGGCATCGACCCGGAGGACGGGATGAAGGCCATCGAGCAGATCCTCGCGCTCACCGGGCCCGAGCAGATCGTGGTCTCGCCGCGCGACTTCCCGGCCCTCGCCGAGCAGCAGCGCCGCGCCCGGCGGGAGCCCTCCGCGAGCCCGCGGCGACCCCTCGGCGACGACGAGCGGCCTCGCGACGAGATAGAGCGCGTGGTGTGCTCGCAGTGGGAGGAGCTGCTCGGCCGGCGGCCGATCGGCATCCACGACGAGTTCTTCAGCCTCGGCGGCCACTCGCTCCTGGCGATCCAGATCCTCTCGCGGATCAAGGACGCGTTCGACGTCGATCTGCCGAAGCAGGACATGTTCGAGGGGGCGACCGTCGCCCGGCTCGCCGAGAAGATCACGAGCGCGCTCGCCGAGCGCCTCGCGATGCTCGAGTCGATGACAGACGCGGACGCGCCCGGCGAGCCGTCCTGAGCCGTGAACGCGCCGGAACCTGGGAGAGGAGCGTCGAGGTGAGCGAGCTAGAGCAGCGGATCAAAGGCCTGTCGTCCCAGGAGCTCAAGGCACTCGTCGCGAAGCTGAAGGGACAACGCCCGTCCGGAGGCGGCGCGGCGGCGGGGCCGCAGCGGACCGGGACGCGGTCGAGGTTCCCCCTGTCGTTCGCGCAGCAGCGGCTCTGGTTCCTGTACCGGTACGCGCCGGACAGCCCTGCCTACAACCTCCACGGGGCCGCGCGGCTCCGGGGCGCGCTCGACGCGGCCGCGCTCGAGCGGGCGATCTCGCTGCTCGTGGAGCGGCACGAGATCTTGCGGACGCGCTTCGGCGAGGACGCCGAGGAGGCCTACCAGGAGGTGCTACCGCCGTCCGGCGTCGCCGTGGCGGTCACGGATCTCTCCACGATGGATCCGGCGGCCCGCGAGCGCGAGCTCGCCCTCCGGTGCGCAGAGATCGCCCATGCGCCCTTCGTCCTGGAGCGAGGCGACCTCCTCCGGACAGCCCTCTTTCGCCTGGCCGCAGAGGAGCACGTCCTGCTCATGGCGACTCACCATATCGCCAGCGACCACTGGAGCTGGGGCGTGCTGCTCCGGGACCTCGGCGCGCTCTACAATGAGCTGGTGGCGGGCCGCGCCCCGCGGCTGACCGAGCTGCCCGTCCGGTATGGCGATCACGCCGTCTGGCAGCGGAGCCAGTGGAGCCAGGAGCGCCTTCAACGAGCGCTCGCGTACTGGAAGGAGCGGCTGCGCGGCGCGCCGGCGCTCCTCGAGCTTCCGCTGGACCGGCCGCGCCCGGCCTCGCAGGCGCACCGGGGGGCGAAGGCGTCGCTCACGCTGTCACCGCGGCTCAGCGCGGCGGTGAAGGCGCTGTGCCAGCGGGAGGGCGTCACCCTCTTCATGGCGCTCCTCGCCGCGTACCAGATCCTCCTCTGTCGCGTCACGCAGAAGCTCGACGTCGTCGTCGGGTCGCCCGTCGCCGGGCGGACGCGGCGGGAGATCGAGCCGCTCGCCGGGATGTTCGTCAACAACCTCGCGCTCCGCGCCGACCTCTCGGACAACCCCAGCTTCGTCGAGCTGCTCCGCCGCACGAAGCGCGGCGCGCTCGACGCCTTCGCGCACGACGATCTGCCGTTCGAGCTGCTCGTGGAGGCGCTGCAGCCCGAGCGGAGCACGTCCCACGCGGCGCTGTTCCAGACCCTGTTCATCCTGCAGACCGCGGCGGCCGATCTGCCGGCCTTCACGGGGCTCACGCTCGAGCCGATCGAGGTGCCGGTGACGACGTCGAAGTTCGACTGGACCGTCGAGGCCTGGGACCGCCCGCAGGGCCTCCGGCTCGATCTGGAGTACGACACCGACCTGTTCCGCAGCGACACGGCGGAGCGGATGCTCAGGAGCTATGAAGCGCTCCTGCGCGCGGCGGCCGCGCGCCCCGACACGCGCGTGCTCCACCTGCCGGTCGTGCACGAGGACGACGCGCTGCGCCTCGAGCAATGGAACCGGACAGAGCGACCGTTTCCCGAGGAGCTCTGCGTCCACGAGCTCTTCGAGCGGCAGGTGCGGCGCCATCCCGAGCGCGTCGCGCTCTCGTTCGGTGAGGGCGAGATCACGTACGGAGAGCTCGACCGCGCCTCGGCCCGCCTCGCGCGCCGGCTGCGCGCGATGGGCGTCGGCCCGGACGTCCCGGTGGCGATCTGCATGGATCGCTCGATCGATCTCGTCATCGGGCTGCTCGCGATCCTGAGATCGGGCGGCGCCTACGTGCCCCTGGATCCCGCGCTGCCGGGCGAGCGCATCGCCTATATCCTGCGCGACGTCGGGGCCGCCGTCCTGCTCACGCAGCGCGCGCTGCAGCTCCCGCTCGCCGGCGAGCCGCAACGGACGGCGTTCTTCGAGGATCTCTCGGCAGATTCCGGCCTGGCCGAGGAGCCACTCGCGGCGCCGCCCTGCAGCCGGAACCTCGCCTACATCATTTATACGTCGGGCTCGACCGGGCACCCCAAAGGCGTGCAGGTCGAGCACCGCAGCGTCGTGAATTTCCTTGAGGCGATGCGGGAAAGCCCCGGCCTCGACGCCGGCGACGTGCTGCTGTCGGTGACCACGGCGTCCTTCGATATCTCCGTCCTGGAGCTGTTTTTGCCGCTGAGCGTCGGCGGAAAGACGGTCCTCGTGTCCGCCGCCGAAGCGCGGGACGGCGCCGCTCTCCTGCGCGCGCTGGAGAGCTCGGGGGCGACGGTGATGCAGGCGACGCCGAGCACGTGGCGCCTCCTGCTCGCGGCGGGGTGGACGGGCAGCCCGCAGCTCCGCGCGCTGGCAGGCGGGGAGGCGCTGCCGCCGGACCTCGCCCGGGAGATCGGCGCGCGCGCCGGCTGCCTCTGGAACCTGTACGGCCCGACGGAGACGACCGTGTGGTCCGCCGCGGCGCGCGTCGACGATCCGGACAGGATCACCCTGGGATCCCCGATCGCCAACACGCGCATCTACCTCCTGGACGAGCGGCGCGAGCGGCTCCCGATCGGCGTGGCCGGGGAGCTGTACATCGGCGGAGCGGGCCTGGCCCGCGGGTATCACGGCCGGCCTGACCTGACCCGGGAGCGGTTCGTGGAAGACCCGTTCTCGCCGGCGCCGGGCGCGCGGATGTACCGCACCGGCGACCTGGCGCGGATCACGCACGACGGGCGGATCGAGTTCCTCGGCCGGATCGATCATCAGGTGAAGATCCGCGGCTTCCGCGTCGAGCTCGGCGAGATCGAGGCGACCGTGGCGCGCCACCCCGGCGTCAGGGAATGCGTCTGCGCGGCGCACCGGGACGCGGTGGGCGAGGCGGTGCTCGTGGCCTATTACGTGCCCGCGGCCGGGCCGGTGAGCCCCGAGGCGCTCCGGACGCACGCGCGCGCGTTCTTGCCCGAAGCCATGCTCCCGGCGCGCTTCGTCGAGCTGCCCCGGCTGCCGCAGACGCCGAACGGCAAGATCGACCGTAATGCGCTCCCGGGCCTTGACGCGCTGGAGCGCGGGCCGGCGCGCGATCGGCAGGAGCCGGCGACCGAGATGGAGAGGCTCGTGGCCGCTGTCTGGGAAGAGCTCCTCGGGCGCGCGCCGGGCAGGACCGACCATTTCTTCGAGCTCGGGGGCCATTCGCTGCTCGCGATGCGCGCCGTCTCCCGCATCCGCGAGCGCGCCGGCGCCGAGGTGCCGCTCCGGTGGCTGTTCGACACGCCGGCGCTCGCCGATCTGGCGCAGCGGATCGAGCAGCTCGCGCGCCCGTCGGAGCGTCCGGCGCTGCGCCGGCGCGACCCGGGCGGGGTGATCCCGCTGTCGTACGCGCAGAGGCGGCTCTGGTTCCTGGACCGGCTGGCGCCCGGGACAGGGGCCTACAACGTCGGAGGTGCGGCCGAGATCGCGGGGCCCTTGTGCGTGCGCTCCCTGGAGCGCGCGATCCACGCCGTCATCGAGCGGCACGAGGCTCTCCGCACCGTGTTCCGCGTCGTGGACGGGGCTCCCGTCCAGATCGTCCAGCCGTCAGCGCAGCTCGACTTCGAGGAGATCGATCACCGGGCGCTCGCTCGGGACGCGCGCGAGGCGACGGCGCTCGCGCGGCTGCGGCGGATGGCCGGACGCCCGTTCGACCTGGCCAGAGGCCCCCTGGTCCGGGCCGAGCTCGCGCAGATCGACGACGAGCGATACCTGTTCGCGTTCGCGATGCACCACATCGTGACGGACGGCTGGTCGCACGAGATCTTCGTGCGCGAGCTCGCCGCCGCCTATGGAGCGATCTCGGCGGGCGAGCGCCCGCGCTGGGAGCCGCTCCCCGTCCAGCACGGCGACCACGCGGTCCACGAGCGGCAGCGCTGGGACGAGGCGGCGCGGGGCGAGGAGATCGCCTTCTGGAAGGCCGAGCTCGCGGGGGCCAGTCAAACGCTCGATCTCCCGACGGATCACCCTCGCCCTGCGGAGAAGCGGTATCAGGGGGCGCGGCACCACTTCCGCTTCTCGCGAGCGCTGACCGAGGCCGTCGAGGAGCTCGGCCGCGCGCGCGGCGCGACGCCGTTCATGGTCCTGATGGCCGGGTTCCTCGGGCTGCTCCACCGGCTCAGCGGGCAGGCGGACCTCCTCGTCGGGACGCCGATCGCGGGGCGTGATCACCGCGAGCTCGAGGACGTCATCGGGTGCTTCGTGAACACCCTTGTCTTCCGCGGCGACCTCGGGGACGACCCGCCCTTCAGCGCGCTCCTCGCGCGAGTGCGCGGCACGGCGGTGCGCGTGTTCGCGCACGCCGACATCCCCTTCGAGCGGCTCGTCAACGCCGTTCGACCGGAGCGAGACCTCGGCCGGACTCCGCTGTTCCAGGTGATGTTCGCCTTCCAGCCCAAGGTGCCCGCGCCGGTCGCGCTGGGGCGGGCGCGGGTGACGCCGATCGAGCTCGATCCGGGGACGTCGCAGTACGACATCACCCTGTCGATGCAGCACGACGGAGCGACCCTGAGCGGCCATATCGAGTACGACACGGCGCTGTTCGGCGAGGCGACGATCGCGCGCCACGCCGAGCTCCTCCAGCGCCTCCTCGCCGAGGCGGCGCGTGAGCCCGACAAGAGGGTCTCGGCGCTCCTCCGCGGCGAGGCGCTCGGACCCGCGACAGCGGCGGCCGCGCGCCGGGCGCTCTCGGCGCCCGCTCTCCCGTTCGTGCGGAGCGACCTCGCGGGGCAGCCTCCTCGGCTCGTCCGCCACGCCCGGCGCGTCGACGCCGGGCTCGTCCGCGGGCTCGAGGCGCGCGCTGCGCTCCTCGGCGCGGCCCCGGGCGCGGCCGTCGCCGCCGCCTTCGCGCAGGCGGTCGCCGCGTGGAGCACGTCGCCGCTGGCCGTCGTGGTCGGCGCGCCGGGCGAGCCGGCGAACGGAATGCTGTCCGTCTCCATCGGCGCCGGGAGCGGGCAGATCGAGGTGAGCCGCGGCGGCGAGGCGCCATTCGTCGACCTCGTCCGGGCCTTCGACGAGGCCATCGCGCTCGCCGCGCCCGGAACACGAGCGCCGGACGAAGCCGTGCGTCACCCCGGCGCGACGGCCGTCAGGCTGCACGTCGCTGGGCCCTTCCGACCCGAGGGAGGAGGACCAGGCGCGCAGGCTCCCTGCATCGAGCACGAGATCCAGCAGGACCAGGGTGGCTTCATGCTGAGCTTCGGCGCCGCCGACGATCTGCTCCCTGAAGGCCTCGCGGCGGATCTCCTGGAGGCGTACGAGGCGCTCCTGAGGCGCCTCTCCCGGGACGGCGCGCCCTGGACCAGCGCGGCGGCCATCGAGCTCCCGGAGCGGCAGCGCGCTGTCCGCGCCGGCGTCAACAGCACCACCCGTGAGGTCTCGAGCGATCTCCTGCACAGCGGGTTCATGCGGCAAGCGGCGCTGCAGCCCGCTGCGCCGGCGGTCATCAGCCCCGAGAGGACGCTCACCTACGGAGAGCTCGATCGGAGGAGCAGCGCGCTCGCCCGGCGCCTTCGCGCGCTCGGAGCCCGGCCGAACGCGCTCGTCGCGGTGGCCGCGACGAAGGGGTGGGCGCAGATCGTCGCGATTTTGGCGGCCCTCAAATCGGGGGCGGCGTACCTGCCCGTCGATCCGGAGTGGCCCATCGAGCGCATCCGCTCGGTCCTGGATCAGGGACAGGTGGAGATCGTCCTCACGCAGGAGCGCCTGGCCTCCTCGCTGGCCTGGCCCGAGGCCCTGCGCCTGATCGCGGTCGACGGCGACGGCGCGTCCGCGCCGGAGGACGACAGCCCGGTCACGGCGGTCCAGGGGCCGGACGATCTCGCCTATGTGCTGTTCACGTCGGGCTCGACGGGGAAGCCCAAGGGCGTGGCGCTCGATCACCGCGGCCCGCTGAACACGATCCTCGAGATCAACGAGCGCTTCCAGGTCTCTCCCTCCGATCGCGCCCTCGCGCTCTCCGCCGCTCACTTCGATCTCTCGGTGTACGACGTGTTCGGTCTGCTCGGCGCGGGAGGCGCCCTGGTCCTCCCCTCGCCCGAGGCGGCGCGGGATCCGGCGCACTGGCGGCAGCTCATCGAGACCCACCGGGTCACCGTCTGGAACTCGGTGCCTGCGCTGATGCAGATGTTCGTCGAGCACCTCGGCGGCGGTCCTCTGGCGTGCCCCTCGCTGCGCTGGGTCATCCTGAGCGGCGACTGGATCCCCGTGCCCCTGCCCGATCGGATCCGCCGCGCTTGCCCGGGGGCGCGGGTCATCGGAGCGGGGGGGCCGACGGAGACGTCGATCTGGTCGATCTTCTATCCCGTCGGAGAGGTGGATTCGACCTGGAGGAGCATCCCTTACGGCAAGCCCCTCCCAAACCAGCGTGTCCACGTGCTCGACGAGCGCATGCGGCCGTGTCCCGACTGGGTCGTCGGCCGCATGTACGTCGGTGGGATCTGCCTCGCCCGCGGCTACTACCGGGATCCTGCGCAGACCGCGGAGCGCTTCCTCGAGCACCCGGAGACGGGCGAGCGGCTCTACTGGACAGGCGATCTAGGGCGATTCCTTCCGGACGGGAACATCGAGTGCATCGGACGGGAAGACTTCCAGGTGAAGATCCAGGGAAACCGGATCGAGCTCGGGGAGATCGAGGCCGCGCTGGCGCAGCATCCCGAGATCAAGCAAGCGGTGGTGTGCGTGGAGTCGACCCCGAGCGGGGCCAGGCGCCTCGTCGCCTGCTACGTGGCGGAGCGGGGCGCCGCGCTCGAGCCTCGCGTCCTGGAGGAGGCCGTCGCCGCGAGGCTGCCGCAGTACATGGTGCCCGGCGCGTGGATCGCGCTGGAGCGCCTGCCGCTGACGGCCAACGGCAAGGTCGATCGGAGGGCGCTCCTCGAGCTCGCCGCGCAGCGCCACGAGGGGGCCATCGCGGCTTACCGGGCGCCGTCGTCGGAGGCAGAGCGCCGGATGGCCGCGCTCTGGGCCGGCGTCCTCAAGCTGGATCGGGTGGGCGTGGACGACAATTTCTTCGCGCTCGGAGGGGATTCGCTCCTTGGCATTGCGCTGGTCGAGCGGGCGCGGGAGGCAGGGCTCAATGTCACGCCGAGGCAGCTCTTCCAGCACCAGACGATCGCGCGCCTTTCGGCCGCTTGCGCCTCCCCGGACCGCCCGGCGGTGGACGTGGAACCAGAGAATGGGGAGCGGCCGCTCACCGTCCTCCAGCGCTGGTATCTGGAGGAGGCCCGCGAGCGCACCCGCCCGGCGCGCTGGAACGTGAACCTGCTGCTGGAGGCCGCGGCGCCGCTCGATCTCGACAGGCTCGCGCGCGCTTCGCTGATCCTCGCAAACCGCCATGAGGCGCTCCGCGCGCGCTTCGAGCGCGCCCCGAGCGGCGTTCGCCAGGTGATCGACGTGCCGTGGACCGAGGCGCCGTTCGCCTGCGTGGATCTGTCCAGGGTCCCGGAGGATCGGCGCCGGGCCGAGCTCGAGCGGCATTGCGATCGCATGCAGGACGACTACGAGCTCGAGCGCGGGCGGCTGTTCCGGATCGTGTTTTTCCGGTGGGACGAGGAGGGGCGAGGCCGGTTGTGGCTCAACGCGCACCACCTCGTCGTCGACTGGATGTCGATGATGATCGCCGCGCTCGATCTGCAATCCATCTACGATCAGCTCGCGACGACGGCCACGCCCCGCCTGCCGCCCACGGGCGTTTCGTCCGGCCGCTGGACGCGCGCGCTGGAGCGGTGGGTGAGCGATGAGATCCTGCCGAACGAACGCGCCTACTGGCTCTCGCTGCCCTGGGACGAGATCGATCTCCTCCCGGCGGACCATCCGGCGACGCGTCATCTCTATACCGTGGAGTCGGTCCGCGATCACTGGGCGTCGCTGCCAGAGCAGGAGTCCCAGGTCATCTTGCGGGACCTGCCGGCGCGCTTCGGGGTGAGCACGGAGCACGCGCTCATCGCCGCGGTCCTCCGCGGCGTGACCGCCTGGACGGGCCGCGATTGGCAGGACATCATGGTCCTCAACTCGGGGCGTGATCTGATGCCCCATCACCCGGAGCTCGACGCGTCGCGCACGGTGGGCTGGCTGAGCGCCGAGCGGGTGCTCGTGCTCCGGCGCTCGAGCCAGCAAGAGCCCCTCGCGGCGCTGCTCGAGACGAGCCGGCAGATCGATCACATACCGAGCGGGGGCCATGGCTATAACCTCCTCAAGTACCTGGGAGGCGACGCCCGGCTCAGCGCGGAGCTCGGACGGCTCCGGAAGCGACCGGGGATCCTGTTCAATTACCAGGGGCGCATCGAGCCGCCTGCGCCGGGCTCGATCCTCCGCGTGGCGAGTGAGTCCACAGGCTACGACGAGGCGGCGACGAACCTGCGGTTCAACCTGTTCGAGTGCCACGTCCTCGTCCGCGGAGGGGCCCTGACGTTCCGGTGGCGCTACAGCGCGAACGTGCACGCGCCAGCGACCGCGCAGCGGGTCGCCGGCGCCGTCATCGACGATCTGCGGGCGATCGCGCGCGCGTGCGGGTGAGCGGCCTCCGCGCGCGTGCGCGCGGAGGCGCGAGGGACGGACACACCACGTTTGGATGAGCCATCATGAAGACATTCGCAATCCAGTTGCCGGATCAGAGGGTCGTTCACGATCGCGTCCCCGACATGGCGAGGACCCTGCATCTCCAGGTGCAGGGCTACTTCAGGCCTCGCGTGCAGAGCCTCCTGGCCAGCGGAGAGGTGACCGTGATCGACGTCGGCGCGAACATCGGCCTCTTCGCGCTCGAGGTGCTGAAGCGCACCGGCGGACGGGCGCGGATCCACTGCTTCGAGCCGATCCCCGAGACCTTCGAGCTCCTCCGGATGAACCTGAGATCGTCCGGATCGGAGCGCGTGCGCCTGCACCGCGCGGGCCTGGGTCGGACAGCGGGCACAGCGACGTTCCACTACGCTCCACGCCAGGGCGCCATCTCGAGCATGTACGACATGATGGCGAGCGACGACAAAGAAGCCACGCTCGCAGCCATCTACGACGAACGGATCCGGGAGAAGCACCACGCGGATCTGCCGGCCTACATGAAGCACCTCCCGCGCGCGGTGAACTCGCTGCTCATTGACTGTCACGGCTGGTGGATGAGGCGCGGCATGAGGCGCGTGGAATGCGAGCTCGCGACGCTGTCCGAGCTCATCGAACGGGAGCAGATCGGGCAGATCGACCTGCTCAAGATCGACGTCGAGAAGGCCGAGATCGACGTGCTGGAAGGCATTCGCCCCGGCGACTGGGGGAGGATCCGGGCGGTCGTCCTCGAGCTGCACGACTTCGGCGGGAGAGGCGAGCGCGTCCGGCGGATGCTGCGCGATCACGGGTTCGAGGTGGAGACCGACCAGATCTGCCCCGAGGACGTGATCATCACCATGGCGGGATACCGGTAGAATGCGGGGGAGCGCCGGCCGCGGGGCGCTCGGCGGCTCCCCCCCTCCTCCGCCGTCAATGGCCGGTGGCAGGCAGCAGTCGCACCACGCGCTGCGACCAGAGCTCGATCAGCTCGGCGATCACCGCCTCCCGATCCTCCACGCCGTCGAGCAGCTCCCGAAGCCGCTTCCGTCCGTCGGCCCGCCACAGGACCTCGAACGTCTCGGCGGAGACCGGGGTCCGGGCATCATTGTAGGTCGTGACCATCGCGCGCTCGACCTCGTAGCCGCCCGGCGTGGGCCCTCGCAGCGAGAGCAGCTTCACGAAGGTCGGAAACGAGGGGACGAGCTCCGCATAAGCCGACAGCGGCGCGGGCTCCTTGTGGACGAGGTGGTCGCCGACAACGAGCTTGTCGAGCCGCGTCGTCAGAAAACAGGTCACGCAATCGTCGACCGAATCGACGATCGGCTCGGCGTTGTTGTTGAACGAGGTGTTGAGCACCACCGGCACGCCGGTGAGGTCGCCGAAGGCCCGGATGAGCTGCCAGAAGCGCGGGTTCGTGCGCCTGGAGACCGTCTGGACCCGCGCGGTCCCGTCCACGTGCGTGACGGCGCCGAGCTGCTGTCGCTTCTGTTCGTGGACGGGCACGGTGAAGATCATGAAGGGCATGGCCTCCGCGCCGCCGAGATCGAAATAGTCGCGCGCGTCCTCCTCCGTCACCGCGGGCGCGAAGGGCCGGAACTCCTCGCGCTTCTTCACCATGGCGTTGATGAGGTCCTTGTTCGCCGCCGGCCTGGGATCCGCCAGGATGCTGCGGTTGCCGAGCGCGCGGGGGCCGAACTCGGACCGCCCCTGGGCCCACCCGATCACGCTGCCCGCCGCGAGCAGCTCGGCGGCGGCCTTCGGCGCATCGGCGAGCTCCTCGACACGGATGAAATCGCGCCACGCGTCGAGCGCTCTCCGCACCTCCCCCCGCTCGCCGATGTGCCTTCCCCAGTACAGATGGCTTATCGCGGGCGGCCGCCGCGCCGGGGCCTTTCGCGAGTGCACGGCCATGGCGGCGCCGAGCGCGCAGCCGGCGTCGTGCGCGGCCGGCTGGACGAACACCCGCTCGAACAGCCCGGAGCGGAGGATCTTCCCGTTCAAGGTGCAGTTGTGCGCGACGCCGCCCGCGAAGCAGAGGCTCACCTGCCGGGTCTCGCGCTGGAAGTACCGCAGGCAATGGAAGACGATGGTCTCGAGCGCCTCCTGGAGCGAGGCGGCGATGTCCTTGTGGTCCTGCGTGATCGGCTCCCGCGGCGCGCGCGGCCGGATCGCGCCGTGGAGTTCGACGATCTTGTCGAAGTCGATGGCCCATGCGCCCTCCGGGAGCAGCGTGAACATCGCCTGGAACAGCGCCCGGTACCTGCGCGGATCGCCGTACGGGGCGAGCCCCATCACCTTGTACTCGTCGAACAGCGAGAACCCGAGGAACCGTATCACCTGGACGTAGAAATTGCCCAGCGAGTCCCGCTCCGGGATGTCTCTCAGCGAGTGAAGCGCTCCGCCGGAGCCGACGGAGACGGAGCCCGACTCGCCGTCGCCACAGCCGTCGAGCGTCAGGACGAGGCTGCTCTCGTACCCCGAGCCGATCAGGGCGCTCATCGCGTGGGCCGTGTGATGCTTGACGAACTGGATGCGCTCGGGCCTCACGTCGACGCCGAACTCGGCGAGCACGAGGCGCCTCATGACGTCGTTCGCCGTACGCAGCTCGGGGTCTGCGGAGAAGAGCCCGCGCTTCACCTGGGCGTTGCACCAGCCTTCGCTGATGTAAAAGCAGAGGTAGTCGACCTCGTCGACGCGGAGCCCCCGGCCCTCCAGGCAGAAGCGGGCCGCCTGGAAGGGGGCCTTGTTCGAGTGCTTGAGGCGGTTCAGCCGCTCCTGCTCGATCGCCGCGACGACCTCTCCGTCCTCGAGGAGGACGGCGGCGCCGTCATGCGACGTCGCCGCATTGAATGCTGGTCTCGGATAACCGATATGGTCCGGCTCGTGGCCTCCGCTGATTCCAAGGATTCGCATGAATGGAGGGTAGCTTTCGAATGCGATAAGTAAAGCTCGCTCACCGGCAAATCGACGCGCCAATACGGCGATCAATGCGAGATTCGAGCGGCACGATCGACGCGCCGAACGGGGCTGCTTTCATTTTGTAGGAAGCAATCTGTATGACGAGGTCGCAGGCTGGCGTCGACGTCGCCGAACCACGATTGTTCGACGTTCGGTCGCTTCGATTCGGCTATCTTCGGGCTGCTCGCCGCGGGTCAGGGGCGACGAGAAGGGAGCCGAGTTCGATGATCATCCGAAACACGTGGAGCGCGCTTTTCGCCGTGTCGCTCGCCGCCGCGAGCGCCGTGGGCTGTGAGGGGCACGGTCTCGGGCGGCACGCCGGGCACGCCGCGCGACTGCGTCGGGCGGGTGGCGCGCATCTTCATCCACGACGCGGACGACGAGGACAACCCGATCGACCGCAATCACGCCGAGCGCGATCGCCTGCTCGAGCTGAACCATTGCGACGCCGGGGCCGCGCCGGAGCCGGAGGACCCGGCGCCTTGCGCTCGTTATCAGGGCTGCGACGCGGGCTATCCGGTGATCTGGTGCGAGACGAGCGGCAAGGGCCACGACCGGCAAGACGCGCTCGCGCCCGGCGCCTTCTGGGGCCTGTTCTCGGAGCTCTGACGGGCGCGCCCGGCGCCCGGAGGCGAGCTCAGGATCATGCTTTGACCGGCGCCTCGGGATCCGCTCAAGCGCCGGGCACCGCCGCGGCCTCGAGCGGGGCCAGCTCCAGCACCCCCGCTCGGTGGCCCAGGCCTCTCGCCCCGGAGGGCTCGTGCGCCCGCCAGAGATCCATCATCCGGCGATACGCCCCGCCGCGGCGGAGGAGCGCCGCGGGCGGGCCCTGCTCGACGACACGCCCGCCCTCGATGACGACGACGCGGTCGGCGCGCAGGGTGGTGGAGAGCCGGTGCGCGATGAGCAGCGTGGTGCGGCCCCGCGAGAGCCCCTCGATGGCCCGCTGCACCGCGGTCTCGCTCTCGATATCGAGGCTGCTCGTGGGCTCGTCGAGGATCACGACCGACGGGTCCTTGAGCAGCGTGCGCGCGATCGCGAGGCGCTGCCGCTCCCCGCCGGAGAGCGCCACGCCGCCGCGGCCGACGAGGGTCTGATACCCAAGGGGGAGCCGCTCGATGAACTCCTCGGCGCAGGCGGCGCTCACCGCGGCGCGGAGCGCCTCGTTCGTCGCGTCGGGCGAGCCATACCGGAGGTTCGCCTCGATGGTGTCCTCGAAGAGGAACGGCTCCTGCGTGACGATGCCGAGCTTCCGCCGGAGCGCGCGCTGCGACAGCGCCCGGAGGTCGAGCCCGTCGATGCGGATCGCCCCGGAGGTCGGATCGTGCAGCCGCAGGAGCAGATCGGCGAGCGTGCTCTTCCCGGCGCCGCTCGGGCCCACGACCGCCACGAACTCACCGGCGCGGATCGAGAGCGAGACCCCGTCGATGACCGCCCGCCCGGCGGCGTGCTGGTAGCGGAAGCTCACCTGGTCGAGCTCGAGGTCGCCGCGGATGTGCTCCGGGCTCACGGCGCGCTCCGGATCGGCGACCGCGACCTCGGCGTCGAGCACGCCGAAGATCGCCGCCAGGCCGACCTCGGCGCGGCGCGCCGTCTCGTAGACGCCGAGGAGCGTCTGCGCGGGGCCATAGAGGCCGCCGACATAGCCGAGGAACGCGACAAGCGTTCCCACGCCGAGCTCCCCGCGGAGGACAAGGAGGCCCCCCACGCCGAGCAGCGCCACACGGCCGATGTTGACGCAGACGCTCCGGCCCGCGGAGAGCCGCGTCTGGAGACGGATGCTCTGGAGCACCTCGCCCTGCGCCTCCTCGACGGAACGGATGAACCGGGCGTGCTCGTCCGCCTCGCGCGCGAACGCCTTGACCGTCTTGATGCCCGAGAGCACCTGCTGAAAGCGGTTGTAGATCCCGCACCAGCGGTCGAGCACCTCGCGCTCGCGCTCCACGAGGCGCGCGGTCGTCGCCCTGCCGAAGAGGAGCGGAGGCACGATGAACCCGACCGCGACCAGCGCGAGCAGCGGGCTCAGCCGGAGCATGATCCCGAGCGAGACCACGAGGTAGACGAGCGCCGGGAAGAGCTGGAACGCGACCGAAGCAAGGCAGTCCATGAGCGACGTGATGCCGCGATCGACCCGCGTCATCGTCTCTCCGACGCCCCTCTCCTGATGGTACGAGAGGGGCAGCGCGTGCAGCCGCGCGGTGGTCTCGTCGAGCAGGTCGCGGTTGATGCGGAGCCGCACCCGCCACACGGCGAGCGCCCCCAGGCCCTCCGCGATCTGCCGGAGGACGACGAGCGCGCACAGGGCGAGCGTCAGGCAGGCGAGGGCCCGGGCGCTCTGCTCCCCGGGCGCGGCCGGCCCGCTCCCGGGGCCAAAGACACCAGCGCTCGCCGAGATCTGGTCGAAGATCGCGCGGTGCGCGAGCGGCTCGAGCGCGGGCAGGCCGCCCGAGACGAGCGTGAGCGCGAGGCACACGGAAAGTCTCGCGCGATGGGGAGATAAGTAATTCAGACTCCGGCGCAGGTCACGAATCAGGGATCGCTTCACGGCCAATGCTCATTCGCGCCTCATCGCAGCGCAGGAGAAGGCGCCAGGCGCGGCCGGATACGAGCAGGGGATAGCCCTAGGCGCAACGGTCTTCTCTGCGCGATCGAGTGGAATCATCGGTGTCCCAGGAACCTGCGGAGCCGAGGGATCCTGGGAGTCTGGGTCACGCGCCGGCGCGGGCGGCGGCCGCGATGACCCGCGCGCTCGCGCCGGCGGCGCCCGGCGACATGGCGCCGCCGGGGGGCCCGCCGCGCGATCGCGCGGGGTCAGCGCGCCGGCGAGATGTCCACCACGCTCGCCGGATCGGTCACCGCGCCCGGCCCGAAATGGAACTCGAGCGGCTCGTTGTCGAGCCATTGCGGAAGGAGGTTGTTGTAGAACGCGCTGTCGCGGTGGAGGTCCGACCCGCCGGGGAGCCCGAAGCGCATCTTCGGGCCCGCTGGATCCGCGTCGATGACCAGGCGGATCGACGGCCCGTTGGCGAAGGCGAAGCTGGGCTTTCCGCCGTCCGGCGGGAGCGCGCGCGATCTCGGGTTGGCGACGTTGACGGTGAAGAGCCCGCCCGGCGCGGCGTAAGGCCCGTCGTTGTACACGGCGAGGTTGAAGTTATCGAAGATGCTGCGGAGCGTGAGCGTGTGGACGCGGCCCCAGCGCCAGTCGTCCGCCGGGCCGATGACCGCGAGCGAGGCGGCCGCCTTCGCGAGCGCCCGGAGCACGATGTCGTCCTGCGTCTCCGCCACGTCGTCGGTGGTCACGTCGTCCCAGAGCAGAGGGCCCGAGCTCAGGCGCGCCGGATCGCGCAGCGCGCGCGCCACGACGGTCAGCCCGAACCCGGGCTCATCGAGGCCCGCCGCCGCCGCCTCGTCGCCCAGCGCCTCGCTCACGATCGCATAGAACGTCGCGTGGAACGCCGTGCAGCCGATCGACTCGGCGGCGAGCGTCGCGTCGTCCACCTTGCCCGCGTCCACCGGATCGTGCCCGTCGAGCCCTGTCGGACACGTGTGGTCCCAGGCGGCGAGCGCGTCGACGACGGCCTGCTCCTCGTCCGTCAACGTCGCCAGCTCCGCCGCCGAGAGCACGGCAGGCACGACGAAGCTGCCATAGAGCGAGTACGTGTCGCCTTGCATCGCCGTCATGGTGTCGGGCGAATGCGCGTCGCCGCCTGCGTCGAGCAGATCGAGGATCCGCTGCTCGCGCGTCCCGTCGGCCTTGCCCCACGCCTGGAGCGCGCCTTGCCCGTCGTTCGTGGGATCGCCGTCGGCGGTCGCGCCCGTCATGTCGCCGTTCGCCGTCGCGATCGCGGCCGCAGGCGGGTTGAGGAGCTGCGGCAGCTCGGCGAACGGGATCGGGTCGCCCCACTCGGCGCTTCCGTCACCCGGGAGCGGCAGCCACGCGGGCACCTCGGGCGACGCCCAGGGCCGCGCCGGCACCTTGCTGTACGGGAACCAGCCGATATTCCCCTCGGTGTCGACGACGACGAAATTCTGGCTGACGAAGCTGGCCGCCTCGAGCCCTCTCCTCGCTTCGGCGACGCTTCCAGCGCGCCCGAGGGCGAAGAGCGCGTCGAGGTCCGTCCCGCCGTCGTGCCCGCGCCACCGGATGGTCACGGCGGTGCCGGCGTCCGCGTCCTCGCTCACGATGGGCCCGTGGTGCGGGACCCAGCGGAAGGTCTTCTCGATCGTCTCGCCGGAAGCCGCGTCCTTGAACGAGAACTTCTTCTCGACGATCGCCACGTCTTCCCCCTTGAAATCGACCGACGCGCCGTCCCCGGTGAGCGTCTCCAGGTAGACGTCGGCCAGGTCGTAGTACGCGGTGGTCACGCCCCAGCCGATGGACTCGTTCTGTCCGATGATCACGCTCGGCATGCCCGGAATCGTGGCGCCGGCGACGTGGTATTCGCCGTCGCCCCTGCTCCTGGCGTCGAGCTCGACAGGGAACCAGGTGCTGGGATTGCCGAGCAACAGATGCGGATCGTTCGCCAGGATGGCGTGGCCGCTCTCGGTGCGGCCCGGGCCGACAGCCCAGTTGTTCGACCCGGCGTCGCCCGCCATCTTGCGCCGGCCGTCGCCGACCTTCGCCGCGCGCTCCGCCGCGCCCGTGAGGAGCGCCCGGTGCGGCGAGAGCCACGACACGGCCACCGGCGCGAAGGGCCGCACGAGGTCCGCCGTCTGCGCGGCGGGCACGGTGGACGCGTCGAACACCGGCGCGGGCGAGAACAGATCGGCGGCGAGCGCCGCGTCGAACAGCGGTATCTGCGCCGCGAGCTCGAGCTCTTCCCCGCTGTTGTTCGAGAGGTCGTTGAGCACGTAGAGGCCGACGGCGGTGCTGTCTTCCGGCGTCCAGTCGCGGATCGCGTCCTTCACCATGAGCGCGAGGTTGTACTCGACGGTCAGCGTCGCGCCGTTCCTCTTGTTCCGCATGTCGGCGAGCCAGGCGTTCACGCCGCGCGCATACGCGTCCAGATGCCCTTTCACCTTCGGGCTCGCCTGCTCGTAGAGCGCCCTCTCGAGCGGCTCGCCGCCGCGCGTCGTGAAGAAATGGCGGTTCCGATAGTCCTGCTCGAGCACCTGCGCGCCCGCCTTCACCAGCCCGCCGAGCGACCCCTCGACGAGGTTGCGGATGAAATCCATGAAGAAGAATCGATTCTGAGCGTGGAAGTAACCGAGCGCGGCGAAGCAGTCGTCGTCGGACGCGCACTCGAGGTGAAGGACCCCGAGCTCGTCGGTCACCGCCCGGACATCCCCGTCGAGATCGGGAATCGCCACGCCGCCGGCGTCCGATCCCCCTGCGCCGCCGCCCGCTGCTCCCCCGCCCCCCGCTGCTCCCCCGCCGCCTTCACCGCCATTGCCACTTGCCGCGCTGGACGGGGCTTCGCCGTCGTCGCCGCACGAAACGGCGGCCGCCGAAGCGGCAAAGACGAACGCAAGGACCAGCGAACCGAAACGAGCCGTACGCATCATCAGCGATACTCCTCCTGCCTTCGGGCGCACGATATCACGCGCCTCCGGCGGGAACGGCGAACTGTGTGCGTCGATGGCCTGCCGGAGCAGAGGGCGAGATCCGGCAGCGTCAACGCGGGGAGCCGGGGCTCCCGGAGAGCGCCCGGCGCGCGGCCGCCGGAGGGAGCGCGCCCCCGCCGGACCGCCTCCGGCCCGGCCAGGGCGCGCGGCGTCGATCCAACGGCGCGAGCCTGGTTCCCCTCGCCGCGATCTCGACTATGACGCCGGGCATGCGACGCCTCCTGCTCCCCCTCTCCCTCCCCGCCCTGACGCTCGCCGCCGCCTGCTCCGGCGCTCCCCCGGAGCCCGCCCAGACGGTGCCGTCCCCGCGCGCGCACGACGGCCGCCCGCCCGCGGCCGCGCCGTCCCCCGCCGAGGCCGGAGCCGCGGCGCCCACCGCCCCGGAGGCCGGCGCGCCCGCCGCCCAGGCGGGGACGGCCGGCGGGGAGAGCGCCGCCGCGGAGGAGCAGGCGTGCCCGGCCGACATGAAGCTCGTCGAGGGCGAGTACTGCAGCGAGGTCGAGCACAGCTGCCTCCGCAGCTGGTACGACAAGTCGAACAAGAAGACGATCTGCGAGGAGTTCGCCCCTGCCCCGGCCCGCTGCACAGGCGACAAGACGAAGAAGCGCTATTGCATCGACACGTACGAGTGGCCGAACAAGAAGGGGGAGCGGCCCGAGGTGATGAACCGCTTCCACCAGGCGCAGGTCAAGTGCGCCGCCGTCGGCAAGCGCCTCTGCACCGAGTCGGAGTGGACGCTCGCGTGCGAGGGCCCCGAGATGAAGCCGTTCCCTTACGGGTACTCGCGCGACGCGACGAAGTGCAACGGCGACCACCTCTGGGACGATCCCGACATGAAGAAGGTCGCGAAGCGCGATCCGGGCGAGCTGGCCCGCCTCTGGAAGGGGGTGCCGAGCGGGTCGCAGCCCGAATGCATCAGCGACTATGGCGTCGCCGACCTGCCCGCGAACACCGACGAGGTGGTGGCAAGCGAGACGAGCGGCGGCTGGCGCGGCAAGTTCGACAGCGTCCACACCGGCGGCCCCTGGTACAAGGGCGTGCGCAACCAGTGCCGGCCGAAGATCTACACCCACGACGAGGGGTTCTATTATTACTTCCTGAGCTTCCGCTGCTGCGCCGAGCCCGACGGCAAGGCCACCGAGCCGCGGACGCCCCGGCAGGTCCAGGAGGGGTGGGACATGGCTCGGGTCGAGCGGATGGCGCAGTTCACGGTCGAGGAGATGCGCGGGAAGCTCGAGCTCAAGCAGCAGGGCAAGTGCGAGTGCAAGCCGACCGACATCCTGTGCAAGACGATGTGCGGCACGCTGCTCGGGCCGGGCGCGGTGGACGCGACGCCTGGGGGCGGCGCGCCCGCTGCGCCAGGGAGCGGCGAGAAGCGGTGAGCGGCGAGGCGCCTGTCGGGCCTGCGGTGCAGCGCGAAGGGGCCGCCTCCACGCCGCCGCCTGCGGGCTCCGCTACATGCTGGCGTCCGTGAGCATCGCCACGACGCGCTCGATCGACCAGTAGCCTGCCATTGCGCCCATCGCATACACCACGCCGCGCCTCACCGTCGCTGGTTGCGTGGGGACGCGCGCGGCAAGGAAGCGCAGCGCGACCACCAGCGCGATCACGCCGAGCTGCCCTGTCTCCACGCCCACGTTGAAGAACAAGAGCGCAATCGGCACATGCCTCTCCGGCAGCCCGATGTCGAGCAGCGACGACGCGAACCCGAGCCCGTGAAGCAGCCCGAAGGCGAACGTGACGGCCCATGGGGCCCGGCGGGTGAGCGAGTCGGTCGGCCGGATGCACTCGCCGCAGATCAGCACGATCGAGAGCGCGATGGCCGCTTCGACCGGGGGGGCCGGCAGCGTCAACCAGCCAAACACGGCGCAGGCCAGCGTCAGGCTGTGCGCGACCGTGAAGGCCGTGACGGCGCCGAGCAGCTTCCGGCCGCCGCTCACGAGGAGCGTGAGCGCGATGACGAAGAGGAGATGGTCGAACCCGGTCAGGATGTGCTCGACGCCGAGCCACGTGTAATCGACCATGATCGGCCGGAGCGCGCCGAGCCCGGCGGAGGCGGGAATACCGTAGACCAAAAGGCTCGGGTCGTTGCCGGTCAACACCCGGACAAGCCGGCTTCCATTCCGCCACTCGACAACCACCATCACGTTGGTCTCGGTCCCCTCGAGCCAGGGGAGCTCGATGGTGCCGACGAGGCCGTCGTGACCGCAGTCGAGAACTGCTCCGTCGAGCTTGCAGGCCGCGGGGAACACGGCGGGCGTCGCGAGGTCGGCCTGTAGCGCGGACGAGCTCGCCTCCCAGCGTACGGCGAACCGCCCGTCGTGACCTTCCACCTCCGTCAGCGAAAGAAGCGCTGAGTTGAGCGCGTGGCCGGCCGCCGGGACAGGCGCCAGGAGCAGGGCCAGCAAGAACGGCAGGGACCGAGCCAGCCGGAGCAGATGCGAACGATTCAAGGGCTCTCCTTGAACCTGTACTGCGCGAGGAGGCTCTCGACGAACTCGTCGACGGCTTGCTTCTTCCTTGCGGCGGCCCAGTCGATGGTGAGGGTCGCGCGGATCGCCTCGCGGCTGGGCAGCCCCCCGCCTATCTGGTTGACCCGCACGAGCAGCAGGCTGTCCTGGGTCTCCAGGGGCTGCCACGTCGAGAGCGGCGAGCTGCCAATGCTCTCGGCGACCGCGGGTCCGAACTTGGCTGCGAGTGAATCGCGGGTGAGGTTGCCACCCTCGATCGGACGACCGAGCGTCCTTGGGTCCGCACCGTCGGCCAGCGCACGTCGATACGTCGACCGCTGCTCCTCTGCGGCCGGGTCGCTCTTGGAGAAGGCTACGATCTCGAAATCGTACCGGAGCGGCGTTTCGTACTGGCTCCGGTGAGAAGCCAGCCACGCGTCCAGCTCTGCGTCCGTCGGCGCCCGCGCCGCGCTCGGCTGAGCCGCCCGTGTCCGCAGCCTCTCCGCCAATGCGACCCGCACCGTCGCATCCTGCCGATCGAGGCCCTCCCGCAGCGCCTCACGGTAGAGCACCTCGTCCCGCTTCCACCCGTCGAGCGCCGCCGCCAGCTCGGCCTCCGTCGGCGGCCGCCCCATGTTGTCGCGGAACTGCCGTTCCAGGTCCGCCTTCAGGCCCGTGCTGACGACGATCTCCCTGGGATCACCGGCGACAAGCCGGTGGCCGAGGAACAACAGCGCGCCGATGAAGAGGAAATGAATGACCGGTTCGCGGAGCAACCGAGCGAAGCTCCCCATGGTTCTATCGCTGATATCAGGCATGAGACGCGCTCTCGCTGGGGGGAGAGCAGACCCAAACGCTTCGGAGACGTCAAGCCCCAGCTGCGGGACCTGCCCTGGGTGGGGTCGACTACGCCCGAAGCCGCGCCGGTGGCGGCGCGGGGCTTCGGGCGGCTCGCGTCAGGGCGACAGCGTGACGGACTTCGCGTCGAGCGCCACTTCGTAGTAGCCCTGCGGATGCCACTTGAGCGCGACGCCGCCCTGCTTGAGCGTGCCGCCGGTGACCGTCACGCGCACGTACTTCCCCGGCGGGAAGTTCTGGGGGAGCGTCCAGTTGTAGGTCGTGTCGTTCCCGTTCTTGGTGTTGGTGCCGTCGGTGATCGCCTTCTGGCCGCGCCAGTAGGCACCGATCGTCTCCATGGTGCCGATCCACACATCGCCGTATTCCTTGACGGCCTTGACGTGATCGACCCAGGCCTGGAACGGGATGGGCTGATAGGCGCCGTCGCTGCCGCCGGTGAAGCCGTGGATACAGAAGGTGCGCCACTTCTTGCCGCTTCGCGCGCTCGCGACCTCCGCGTCCATCTGCGCCTTGGAGGCGTTGGTCGGGGGAATGTAGGTGGGCAGCTTGAACGGATTGCTGTTGTCGTTCGGGCCGATCAGGGCGTTGGACACGCCGCGATTGATCATGAAGCGCGTCCGGGCGATGCCCTCGTACACATCCGCGCCGTTCGGGGCCGCCATCGTGTACGGCGTGACGTTGAACTTGTCCTTGAGGTCCTTCGTCGCGGCGTCCGTATCGGCGCCGTTGTTGTCCATGCTCGAGTGGCTCCTCGTGTGGTTGGCGAGCTCGTGCCCGTCCATCAGCGCCTTTTGCCACACCGGATTGTTCGCTTCTTGCCTGCCGGTCCAGACGTAGAACGTGAACGGCACGCCGAGGGCGTTCATCGCGTCGTAGTTCTGGATCTGGGTCTGGTTCACGTCGTCGAAGCTGTACGTCACGGCGCCCGCGAAGCCGGCCCAGTCGATGACCTTGAACCCGCCGGCCGCGCCGGCCGGCTTCGGCACGTTGCCAGCGCCGGGCGCCGGCGGAAGGCCGGATTCGGGCGCCTCTCCTCCATCACCGCCACCGCCCGTTCCTGCTCCACCCGTTCCGCCGGTGCCGGCAGGGTCCGAGCCGCCGGTGCCGGCGGGGTCCGCGCCGCCCGTGCCGGCGGGGTTCGAGCCGCCGTCGCCCCCCCCGGCCGACGCCGAGGTCGTGCTGGGATCCGCGCCGCTGGAGGAGGAGCTTCCCGGCGTGCCGCCGCTGCTGCTGCTCGTCGTCTGCTGGCCACCGGTGGTGCCGCTGGAGGTGTCCTCCCCGTCATCGCCGCAGCCGCTGACGTGCAGCGTGCCCAGCAACAACATCGCACCGAGCGCCAAGGATGATGACGCAGGAAAATTCTCGAAGTGGAAGAATCGCGATGATTTGAGCATAGGGTGAGGATACAAAACCCCCGGAAGGCGCTCAAAGGATTATGCACGATGCACGCGGATCGACGCATCGCACGAATGGCTCACATGTTACCAAAAGTAGCGAGCGGCTCACATGTTACCAAAAGTAGCGAGCGGCTCACACGTTACCAAAAGTAGCGAGGGCCACGTCGACGCAGCGCTCCGCCGTATCTTTCTAGCGACGCGGCGACTGCCGGAGCGTACCGGGCTTCGCGTCGGCCTCATGTGCAGCGCTCTCACCCTGACTCGCCAGGTGGTTTCCACCCCCGCCTGGACGATCGGCAAAGCAGACGGGCGGCCCCGTGGTGACGGCTGGAGGAACCGCCCGCCGCGTGGGTCCAAGGGTCCGCTTCACGGATCCCCCGGGTGTCCGAGCAACACGCGTCGACACCATCGATGCAAGCGCACGTCGTCGGTCGCGAACGACCAGCGGGCGGCGAGCCATCGCTCTGCGGGCTCGAACAGCGCGTCGAGGTGTTGCGCCTGCAGCCACTCCCGGGCGAGGCTTCGATCGCGATCCGTGGCAGTCGTGGTGATGAACGGCGTGAGGTAGATGACGGCAGACAACGGATCGAGCCGGGCGTCTCCCACGATGGGTAGGCCCCCGAAGTCGATCACGGCGCTCACCTCCTGGCCTTCGACCAGCACATTGCCTGGATAGAAGTCCATGTGCACGAAGCTCGGTCGCTCCGGCTCGGGCAGCGCGGCGGCCAGACGCGCCGGCTCGATGCCGTCGAACGCGCTCCCGGCGCAGGTCAGGCTCTTCCTTGCGCGCAGCTCGAGGTAGGAGCGGTAAGAGGGCGTACGGATCGGCTCGGCTTCGCAGAGGTCGCCGTACCACGCAGCGCTCACGCGCAGGGCTCTCAGGAGCGTCGAGGTCTCGAGAAAGCGAATGATGAGATGTTCCCGCTCGGCGCCGGCCGCCTCGCCGAGCACCTGCAAGAGGGGCCGCCCGGGGAGCCGCGGCTCGACGGTGATGAGGCGGCCGTGCAGCTCGGTCATCTCCAGGACACGCGGGATCGAGAACGGCACGGCGCTCGCGGGCTGGTGGAAGTCCTCGAGCAGCTGGGCTCGTCGAACCACCGTATCCCGGACGGTCCCAGGGTGGTGGATACGCACGACCCTCTCCATGCCCAGCGCAAACACGCAGGCTTCACCGCCGATGCCGAGCAGCCCATCCCGGGTCAGGCCGAGATGGCTCATCACCTGCAGCAGGGGGGCGTCGTCCTCGATGCTCATCCCGGGGTCCACTGCGGGTGGCCCGTGAACAGGCCGTGCACGAAGCCGATCTCGTAGACAAGGAAGGCGCCGAACGCAAGGCTCAGCAGGCCCGACACGACGCCGAGCCCGCGATGGAGGCGGTCGAAGCGGCGAGCTGCATACGCGAATGGCATCGCGAGAGCGGTCGTGATGAGCTCGCTCGCCCCGGCGCCGCGCGCCCTCAGAAGAACGCCTTCAACAGGCCTATCGCGCCCTGCTTCCAGGGCACGCGATGGGTCACGCCCGAGCGGCTCTCGAACTCGCTCCGGTGCGCCTGGTACCACTCGAGGTTGCGCACGAGCGCGTCCTTGTTCGAGTACCTGGGCGTGAAGCCGAGCACCCGCTCGGCCTTCTCGATCGACACGAACGAGTCCTTCGACGCCGTCTCGTAGACCCACTTGTAGAGCGGCGACACGCCCATCGCCTCGAGCGCGCGCAGGCCGAGCACCGCCGGCGCCGCCGGGAAGGGCACGATCTTCTTGCCCTTGCCCACCGCGTCGAGCACCGCCTGGTAGTCCTCCCCCATGGTGGTGAAGTCCTTCGCGCCGATGTTGAAGGTGTCATTGGCGATCGACGCATCCTTCGTCATGCACAGGGTGATCGCCTCGCAGAGATCGGCCACGTCGAGGAGCTGATAGCGGTTCTTGCCGTCGCCGATCATGGGGAAGCCCTTGCCGTCGAGCGCCCAGTCGTAGAGCAGGGCGAAGACCCCGAGCCGCTCCGGGCCGATGAAGGACTTGGGCCGGATGATGGGCACCACGAGCCCCCGGCCGCGCTCCTCCAGGCACACGACCTCGGCCTGGATCTTGGCCTGCCCGTACGGGCCCACGCCGTCGAGCCGGTCGTCCTCGCAGAGCGGGTGGTGATCGGGGATGCCGTACACGGCCGTGGAGGAGATGTGCACGGCGCGCTCGACGCCGTGGCGGCGCGCGGCGCTCATGACCAGGCGCGTGCCGATCACGTCGGTCGTGTAGATCTCCTCCGCCGTGTACAGGGGCAGCGCGGCCGCCGTGTGCACGACGAAGTCATGCCCCTTCACCGCCTCGTCGACGACCGCCGCGTCGCGGATGTCCCCGCGCACCTCGCGGATGCGCGACCGCTCGGGGTAGTCGAAGTCCAGGAGATCGAGCGACGTGACGTCATAGCCGCGCTCGAGCAGGTGCCGCACCAGATTGATCCCGAGGAAGCCCGCGCCGCCCGTGATCAGGACCTTCTTCTTGCTCATCGTCTTGCAACCTCGCTTCAGGGATAAGGAAAGCCGCCGGCCCTCACGCGCCGCGCGCCTCGATGATGGCCCGCGCCTCGGCCGGGTGGCGCTTGCACTCGAGCAGCGCTCCGAGCAGGAGCGGCGCCACGATGGTGGCGTCCGACTCGATCACGAACATGGGCGTGTCCTCGGTCAGCTTGTCCCAGGTGATCTTCTCGTTGGGCGTGGCGCCGGAGTACGAGCCGTAGGACGTCGTCGAGTCGGAGATCTGGCAGAAGTAGGCCCAGGGCCGTGCCGGCTCTTCGAGGTCGTACTTGAGCGACGGCACCACGCAGATGGGGAAGTCCCCCGCGATGCCCCCGCCGATCTGGAAGAACCCCACGCCCGCGCCTGCGCTGAGCGCGCGGTACTGATCGTACAGCGCGGCCATGTACTCGATGCCCGACTTCACGATGCTCGCGCTGCACTCGCCCCGCCTCACGTAGGACGCGAAGATGTTGCCGAAGGTCGAGTCCTCGTGGCCCGGGACCACCAGCGGCAGCCCGGCCTCCGCGGCGGCGAGCAGCCAGCAGTCCTCGGGCGGTCCGCGGTGGAGCGCGGGCTCGACCGCCCGGACCAGATCGTAGAAGTACTCGTGCCAGAAGCGGCGCTCGCCGCTCGCCGTCGCCCGCTCCCACATGGGGACGATGTGCTTCTCCACCGCGCGGAAGGCCTCGTCCTCGGGGATGCTGGTGTCGGTCACGCGCCGCATCCGGTTTTCGAGGATCCGCGTGTCGTCCTGCTTGGTGAGGTAACGGTAGTCGGGGAAGTCGCGGTAGCCGTCATGCGCCACGAGGCGAAACAGCGACTCCTCCAGATTGGCGCCGGTCACGGACATGCCGTGGATCAGGCCGGCGCGGATGGCCGGCGCCAGCGTGATACCGAGCTGGGCCGAGGACATCGCCCCGGCCACGGCCCAGAACATCTTCCCCCCGCGCTCGATGTGCTCCCAGTACGCGAGGAGCGCGTCGCGCGTCGCGCGGGCATTGAAATTCTTGTAGTTGCGGAGAACGAACGTGAGGAGGGGCAGCGTCGTTGATGCCGACTTCGTCTCAGCCATGTTTTTCCGAGCCTTGGCGACCACGGAGGTCGTCCCGGTGGTCTCGGGTCGCGCAGGCCACCAGGGACGCGCTACGGACCGGCGCAGGCCGGGCCGCCATCGCAGCGTCGGGTGGCTTCGGGGGGACCGTAGCATGAATCGCGTGGATCGTGTCAAGCCGGGAGGGAGCCATGCAGGAGACTAGAGCGACAAACGGGTTGAAACCCCGAGAAAAAGCAGGAATTTCACAGGGAGGCGAGGAGGCGGGGAGCGAGAGACGGCGAGAAGGAGAGATTCTTTTTTTCTTCCTCCCCGCCTCCTCGCCTCCCTGTGAAAATTCTCCGGGTTTCAACATGATTGGTGTTCTGGCCGTTCTCGCGACAGCTGTTCAAGGAGCCGGAGCTCGCACTGGCGATCGTCGTTCTGGCGGGCAATGAGGAACATCCTCACCCCGGGTTGCCTTTCCTTCTCCCGCCGGGCTGCTGGCGCGGCTCCACGCCAGCGGCGCGCCGCCCTGTCCGGGCCGCCCGTTGCGGCGGGTCGACCTTGCCCATCGCCCCGCAGGCGAGCTCGGGCAGGGTCGCCTTCATCCATGCGGGGTCCACGGCGCCTGGCGCGGAGAGGTAGGCGCGGCAGGCCTGGTGCGCCGGCCCGAGCAGCACCACGTCGACCATCAGCTCGGAGGAGCGCGCCCCGGAGAAGACGCCGAGCTCGGAGAGGTGCGCCATGATCTCCGCCTTGAGCCGCGCCTTGGTCTCCCGGAGCGCGGCGCGGTGATGCCCGTCGAGCTCCAGCGCGAGCGCCTGGTACATGAAGCGCGCCTCGCCCTCGTGGTCGAACACCCAGGTCAAGTGCGCCTCCACCAGCGTCCGCACCGCCGAGCGCGCCGTCCTGGCGGCGAGCACGCGCGCGGTCACGTGCCCCACCAGCCGCTCGAAGGTCCGCTCCAGCAGCGCCGCCACGAGCGCCGGGAAGTCCTCGAAGAGGTGGTACACGCTCGAAGGGCTCGCGCCCGCCTCCTTGCGGACGTCCTCGATGCCGGTGCGCAAGAGGCCCCGCTGCTCGAAGCAGCGGAGCGCCGCGTCCAGGAGCGCCTCCCGGCGGGCCACGCCGTTCTGTCGAGCCACGGCCATGGCCCCTCCCCTACCCCAGCCGCGCATCGCTGGCCAGCCGGCCCAACTGGAGGATTCTTCCAGTTTCATCTTGGAAGATTCTTCCATTTTGTTTACCTTCCTGTCGAAAGCGAGGTGTCGCATGGAGCTGGGGCTGGAGAAGAGGGCCGCGCTGGTGACCGGTGGCTCGCAGGGGATCGGCAAGGAGGTGGCGTTGCAGCTCGCGGCCGAGGGGGCCCGCGTGGCGCTCACCTACCGGAGCGAGCGGGAGAAGGCCCGAGAGGTCGTCCGGGAGATCGAGGGGCGAGGCGGCGAGGCGGTCGCGCTGGAGCTCGACCTCGGGTCGGTCGAGTCCGTCAAGGCGGCCGTCGCGGCCACCGTGGCGCGCTTCGGGCAGATCGATGTGCTCGTCAACAACGCGGTCCGCTGGAGCGAGCGCTTGCCCTGGGAAGCGCCGCGCTTCGAGGACATCCCGCTCGCGGAGTGGCAGGGCGTCATCCACGACAACATCGACGGCGCCTTCGCCGCCATCCAGGCCGCGGTGCCCTCGATGCGGGCCCGCGGATGGGGGCGGATCGTCAATATCTCCTCGGGCGTGGCGCTCGACGGGGTGGTGGGCGCAGGGCCGTATGCCGCCGCCAAGGCGGCGCTCCACGGGCTCACGTCCGTCCTCGCGCGCGAGCTCGGACCGCACGGGATATTGACCAACGTGGTGGTGCCGGGCTTGACGCTGACCGACCGGGTGAGCGCGCAGGCATCACCGGAGCTCGTCGCGCAGCGCGGGAAGGCCTATCCCGTGGGGCGGCTGCTGCGGCCCGAGGAGGTGGCGCCGACGATCGTCTTCCTGTGCTCGGCGGCGAACACCGCGGTCACGGGGGAGATCGTCCGCGCGAGCGGGGGCCGGCCGATGTAACCGAGGTAACTGACACCCACCGGTCACGGCGCCTGCGCGCCGTCCACCACGGCTGCGAACTCCGGATCGGTCAAGCTCTTCATGAAGGCCACGACATCCGCCTTCTCCTCCGGCGTGATGGTGAAAGCCCTGACGAGCGTGCTCTTGTTCGGGTTCTCGCTGCCCACGCCCGCGAACGGCCCGTCGTCGATGGTCCTGCCTCCCGCGGCGTAGTGGTCGACGACCTCCTCCAGGGTGGCCACGCTCCCGTCGTGCATATAGGGCGCCGTCAGCTCGACGTTGCGCAGCGAAGGAACGCGGAACTTCCCCTTGTCGGCCGGGTCGCCGGTGAACTCGAACAGCCCCTCTCCGCCGGATGGATAGTCCCCGTCCGAGCCGAGGTTGTAGAGGCCGGTGTTGTGGAAATCCATCTCGGCCTGCTTCGTCTCGGCGCTCCGGAAGGCGGTCGTGAAGTTGATCCCGCTGTGGCAGTGATAACACTCGAGCCGCTCGGAGAAGAAGAGGTCCATGCCGCGCAACGCCGCCTCGGACATCGCGCCCGCCTCTCCGCCGTACGTGTACCGATCGTACGCGGAGCGCCCGGAGAGGAGCGTCCTCTCGAACGTCGCGATCGCCTTCACGACGGTATCGAACGTGATCGGCTCGCTCTCGCCGGGGAAGGCGGCGACGAACGCGGCCTTGTACGCCTCGTCGCCGCGGAGCCGGCCGAGAACGACGTCCTCGGCGCCGGTGATCCCGAGCTCGACCGGGTTCTCGCCGAACATCGGGACGAGCGCCTGCTCCTCGAGCGACGACAGCGTGGGGTTGCCCCACGTGAGCAGCGGGAAATAGGCGACATTGGCCAGCCCCATCGCGTTGCGCGGGATCGTGTCCCCTGTCGAGCCGGTCGGGGTGGGCTTGCCGTCGGCAAACCCCCTGTCGCGCTCGTGACACGAGGCGCACGCCATGGTCCCGTTGCCCGACAAGCGCTCGTCGAAGAACAGGGCGCGCCCGAGCGCGACCTTCGCCTCGGTCATCGGGTTGTCGGGCGGCACCCACGGCTTCGGGAAGCCGACGGGCAAGGCGAGCTCGTAGCCGTCGACCGGCAAGGTCGCTTCCGTCTCGCCCCCACACGACGCCGCCGCGAGCGCGACGAGCGCCGCCGACGCGATTGCGCGGATCACTCCAGCAGAATGCGGCGCTGTTCGTTGTGACACAGATTACACGCTCCTGAGATGGATGGAAACGGCATCTCGTTCGTCCCCTCGCCGTCCTGGGACCGCAGGAAGAAATACAGCGCTTGGTCCGGGAAGGGCAGCGGCTCGGTCGTGAAGAAGTTCCCGTTCCCGTCGATGGCGACCGAGAGCACGAGATCTCCCTCGCCTCCGCCGGCCGTGCGGAGCTCGACCGTTCCGCCCGTCACCGGCGTGCCCGATGGCGCATACACCGTCCCGGCCGTGGTGAAGAGCCCCTTGCCAGGCCCGTGGGGCTGATGGCAGCCGATGCAGTTCTGCCCCATGTTGTGGCTGCGCTTCTCGACAGCGGCGCTGATGTTCTCCACGTCGAGCGCCGGATCGCGCTCGAAGCGGGGGTCGCCCGGGAGGATCTCCGCGTCGCTCGGCTCGTCCATGTCCTCGTCGGAGGCACCGCAGCCGGCAAGTGCACAGACCCATAGCGACGCGAGCAGGCAGGTCGCCGTTCTGAGGATGTACATCTCACTCCACCCGGAAGGCGGTCTGCGCAGCGGACGGGTTCACGCCATCGAAGCCCATGCCAAGCGCGTTGAAGACGGGCGGGCACTCTGGATCGCCCTCGAACGACATGCAACCGGAGGTGCGATCCGTCTCGCCGTCGACCTGGTGGTCGAGGTCGGACTCGGCATAGAATCTGGCGATGTCGAAGACGATGGTGCTCGACTCCGGGTCGACCCCGTCGATGCGTATATCGGCGAGGTTGTCAGCGGCGCACGAGTAACCCTCGCTCACGGTACCCTCGCACTTCGTACCCCCGAGGTGGAAGAAGTAGGTCGGGTTCATCGTCGAGATGAGGTCGAGGCGCACGAACTTGTAGCCGCCCTTCCACGACCACCACATGCCGGGAATGTTCAGGGGCGCCGGGGCCGTCGCCGCGTCCAGGTGGTTCATCTCCGGGGGCAAACCCACGTTGAACCTGACACCGGCGTAATCGCCGGCGGGCGCGGTGCCAACAACCTCGGTCCTCGTCTCCGGGCTGCCGGTCTCACATGAGCCCGTGCCGTCCTCGAAGTCGAGGAACGCGATCTTGTCGCGCTGCCATTGGCCATCCTGCTCCAGCGCGAGGGGCTCCTCGGACCCGTCGCCGTGAACAAGCCGGACGTCGTAGACGTACATGCGAAAATCGAGCGCATTGACCGACGATCCGGTCGTGCCGACTCCATCGAACGTGTCAGTGCAGGAGAACGGCCTGTCGCCGACCTTAGCGGCGAAGCGCAGCGCGAACGTCTTCGAGATGACGTCCTCATCGCTCCCGCCGCATCCGCTCAGAGCCGCGAGACAGGCCACGCCAAGGAACGTGACACGAGCCATTGAACAAACCATCAGGCAACCTTTCAAGCTACGAGGCCACAACGTCGTCACCACCGCACCGGAGCGGAGCCTACTCGAAGCTCGGCTCTCCTGCGTGCAGCAAGTTGTCGCACCCTGCAGCCATCCTTCAAGGGGAGCCGGTGATATCCGGGCGAAGAGTTTCCGCCGCGGCCACTGCGCCGCGGTCATCACAAGATGTCCCTGCTGAGCCTCCTCTCCAATCAACCGGGAAGACGGGTGCGCTCATGCGTCGCGCTCCCGGAGCTCGTCGTCGAGGCGCTCGTCGTACTCGTCGCGAGCAGCCGTGACGGTGCCTCCGGACGGAGCGGCCTGCGCTGCGTTGCTCCGCCACGATCGCAACAGGGCGAAGATCCCGAGAAAGGTCGCTGCGATGCCCAGCATCAATGCCAGCGCGACCTGGCCGAGCGTGCCTGACGAGGGCGCCGCACGGAGGCGCTCGCCGTAACGCGCCACGAGGTCCTGCTCGATGGCATCGGCCGCCTCGCCCCGACGGAGACGCGCATGGATCTCGCGGCGAAGATCGCGCGCCAGCTCCGATTCGTGGACATCCAGCGTCTGATCCCAGCAACAAGGCGCGAGCAGACGCGCCGCGAGCGCCCTCTCGCCAGGCGCCGGGGTCGAGTCGACGAGCTCGGAGGCCGCCTGGCTGGGCGGCGCGGGCTCGGCCCTGCCGGTGAGCGCCACGCCAGCGAGGGCGACGGCCAGCGCGGCCACGCGGCGCCAGCGCGAGCTCTGCGGCGACCGGAGCCCCACCGGTCCGCTTCCCTTTCGCGCGCCGTGAGGGAAACGGGCCGGGTCATTGGCAGGCCCGTCCTGGTCTCGCTGGATCATCGCGAAACAGGCTAGCGTCGCCCGCTGCCGAGGTCCTGCGACACGATGTCGCGCTTGTCGCAGCGCGGCGATGTGCGCGCCGAAGGCCGGATTACGGCTGCATGGTTCGACGAGGTGCGACACCTTGACGCATTGCCCACCGGCACCACGAGCCCCCGGCCACGCTCCTCCAGGCACACGAGCTCGGCCTGGATCTTGGCCTGCTCGTACGGGCCCACGCCGTCGAGCCGTGCGTCCGGCATTATGCCCGGCCCTTTGTACTGCCGATTCATGCAGGGTTGGAGGACCTGTCAGCCAGTCGCTGGATGAGAGCGCGATCCCGACAAGGCGGCGCAGATGAGACGCGAAGTCGAAGCGCAGCGCGCGACAGAGGATGATTACTTCATGAACGTCACGCGGCCCAGGATTCGGGAGTGGTGGACCAGACGCAAGAGCGACGAATAGCGAGCGTGTAGAGGAGCGGGAACATCCATTGACGGACATGGGGAAAACTTGAGCGAGGGCGCGCTGCCGGCCAACCAGACGCTGCTGCTGACGATCACCCTCCCTCGCCGCGCTCGGTCTGACGCTCGAACGCCGGTACGTTGTGCTGCCGAGCCGCGAAGGTTCGCGTTGCACTGTCACCATGGGCATGTGCGGGGACGTTGGAACAGAGGGGGCGCTGCTTGAACGCGCAGCGGCGCCCACGCATGGCGCGTCGCGGAAGTCGTCGGCGCCCAGACTCCCCCGTCCGGTCGTCGGGGATACCCATGGGCCCAAATCCTGCTACAATCCCGACATGCCGTCCAGGAATGCCGTGCTCGCCGAGGCGCTGCAACTTCCGGCGGAGGAGCCAGCAGACGTCGCGAATCGCTTGCTCGCGAGCCTGGACGGACCCGCGGACGAGGACGTTGAGGCTGCCTGGCTCGCCGAGGTTGAGCGACGTCTCCAGGACGTCGACCGCGGCACGGCGAAGGTCGAGCCCTGGGACGCTGTCCGGGAGCGGCTCGCCAGGCGTCTCCGCACGGTCCGCCAATGAGCGGTCGGCGTTCTGTAGCCGCCCACTCATCGCCATGGGGTGGCTCCTTGCGGCTCTGGCCGGGGTCGGCGATGCTGGGCGCGGAGCGGCGCCGGCCCGCCGGGCGCACGGGACGACGAACGGCGAAGCGCTCGTCTGGGATACGAGGTCCTATCTTCGGGTGCAGGCCCTGCTGGACCGGACGAAAGCGTGCTTGCCGATGGACGACCCGATGGCGATGGGTCGACCATCGATGGATCAACCGGGGTCTGGTGGCAACCCGGGTAGGGTCAACAGGCCGAGTATGTCGTAGAGGTCTCCCCCTCGAACGCACGGAGTCAGTATGCCGGGAGATGGTCTATTTTCTGCGGGATGGTGGCTCAGGCTGTTCTTCTGGCACGCGGCGGTCGGTCTGCTGCTCATGCTCGCAGGCGGGCTGTTCAAGGCGAGCTTGATGATCTTGATCGGAATAGGGCTCTGCGTGCCGTTCCCTCTGATGCTCTTCCTGGTGATCGTCGTGCGCGGTACGGTCCTGCTGCTGGATAAAATCAGAAACGGCACAGAAGGCGGGAGAGAGTAGCTCGCGCCAAGGCGCACGGGATCGAGGTGGTCCGCGCCCTCGGCGGAGCGGCGCGATGATTCCGGCGGGCGTGCAGGTGTTCGTCACGCTGGATCCGGTGGACATGCGTTACCGCTTCGAGCGGCTTTCGGGTCTGATTCGCGAGCGCGTGGGTTAGAGGCGCGGTGCGGGGCACTTTTCGCGTTCGTCGGCAAGCGGCGGACCACCATCAAGATCCGCTTCTTAGAGCGACGAAGGCTCCAGCGGCTGTTCGTCGACGTAGTCGCACGAGCAGTCCAGCAGGCGCCGACGTGACGCGGGGCCGTTCCCGCTCCCCCTCACCGTGCCTCCCGCGCCTCCGCCACCACGAGCGCGCTCTTCCGCCCCACCCGGTACGTCCTCACCGGCTCCCCCCGGACGATCCGGTCGTGCTCGCTCCAGCGCGCGGCCTCCCCTTCCGCGACGCGCCGGGCGGCGCGCTCGGCGAGCCGCTCGGCGATGCGCTCCACCCCGCGGCGGACGTTCGCGCGCTGCGAGCGCTCATCGGCGACGCGCACCGTGATCCCGCTCGGCCGGTGGTGGATCCGGACCGCCGACAGGGTCTTGTTCACGTGCTGCCCCCCCGGCCCGCTCGCGCGGCAGGCCGATATCTCGAGCTCGCCGAGATCCACGCCCTCGCCCGCGCCCGTCCCGGCGTCCGCCCCCGCAGCGTGGACCGCCACCCCCGCGAACCACCGCTTGCGCGCCGCCTTCCCCCGCGCAGCGCTCCGCTCGACCAGCGCGTGTGTCCCGAGCTCGCCCTCCAGGCAGCGCCGCGCGTCGCCCTCCACCAGGATCTCGACCGAGGCCGGCGCGTCCTCGTCGCCGTGCAGCGTGACGTCGACCACCGCGAGCCCGCGCTCCTGGCAGAGCGCCTCCATGCGCTCGGCGAGCCGCGCCACGAAGCGCCGCACCTCGACCGGCCCCCGCCCCGCGCTGATCTGCACCCACGACCGGCTCATCGCTTCACCGTGAGCACCGGCACGAGCGGCGCGACCGCCGTCGCCAGGCCGGCCTCGACAAGGCTCTCGATCACCGGCTCGATCGGCTTGTACGCGTCCGGGTGCTCCTCGAGCAGCAGCGCCGGATCGTCGCACACAACGCGGCCGCCGAGCTCCGTGCGGGCGAGCTCGCGCCGCCGGTACCTGGCCGCGATCTTCTCGCGCGCCTCGCTGCGCGCCATCTTGCGGCCCGCGCCGTGCGCGACGGAGCGCAGCCCCGCCTCCGCGTCGCACGAGCGCATCACCCACGACGGCGCGCCGCGCGACCCGAGCACCACGGTGAAGTCGCTGCCCCGGGCGGGCGCCGCGCCCTTGCGGTGCACCCACGCCAGCTCGCCGCCCACGGCCTCGCGCGCGACGTCGTTGTGGGTGAGGTCGAGCCCGCCCGTGATCGTCGACGCCCGCGAGGCGCCGAGCGCGCGCAGCATCCGGTACGCGAGCAGGAGCCGGTTCGCCCGCGCGAAGCGGCACGCGCCGGCGAGCTCGCCGAGGTACGGCTCGGCAGCGTCCCCCTCGAGCACCGCGCCGCCCCAGCGCTGCCCCAGCGCGCCGCCGAGCCCGCGCGAGCCGGAGTGCGCCACGACGACGAGCTCCCCCGCGGAGAGGCCGAGGGCCTTCGCCGCCGCAGGGTCCCGCAGCGCGCCGACCCGGGCGACCTCGAGGAAGTGGTTCCCCCCGCCGACCGAGCCGAGCGCGCCCTCGTAGCCCGCGCGGTACGGCGAGGCGTCCCCGCTCGGGCGAAGGCCGTCCTCCGGCTCCGCCACCGCGAGCCGCGCGAGCGCCTCGGGCACGCCGTCGACCTCGGCAAAGCCGCGCGCGCCGCGCTCCCAGACCCGCTCGAACACCGCCCGCGGGTCGCACTCGGCGAGCGGCTCGTCGTCCATCGCCTGCCGGGCGCGCCGCTCGAGGACGTCCGGCGCCACGCGGCCGATCGACGTCGCGACGAGCCGCACGCCGCAGCCGGCGTCGCCGCCGATGAGCTCCGGGACGACCCGGTCCGCGAAGGCGAAGGCCGCGCCGATGGGGATGCCCCGCCCGGCGTGCAGGTCCGGCATGCCCACGGCGCGGACGCAGCCCGGCAGCGCGGCGACGCGCGCGAGCTGCTGGACGGCGTTGCCCTCGAGCCAGACGTCGTCGCGGGCGACCAGGCGGGCGTGGGCAGGAAGGACTGCGCTGTCGGCGGGGGCTTTCATCGAGATCTCCGGGGCAGGAGGCAAAGGCAGGCGCAAACGCGGATGGGAACGGGAATGCCCATGGGAATGCGGAGGAGACTTGCGGCTTCCGTGCCAGCGCGCGGCCCGCGGCGACGCCGGCAGAACGCCTCAACATGGTGCGCCGTGCACCAGATAAAGTGGTACATCGTGCACCACGTCTGGTGTACGGTGCACCAGTGAATCGCCTCCTCCTCACCTGGTCGGACGCGGGCACGCTCGGGCCGGCGCCGGCGCACCACGGCCGCCGGCCCGAGGGCGATCGCGGGCCGGTGCTGCGGCTCCTCGACCAGGAAGAGAGCCGCTACGACGCGATCGTGGTCCTCACCATCCCGGCGGGCGAGGCGCCGTCGCGGGCGCTCGTCGAGCAGGCGCGGGCCCGCGCGCCGCGGATCGAGCTCCGGGTCGTGGACGTCGACGATCCGTCGGACCACGCGAAGCTCTTCCGGGCGCTCGGGAAGCTCTCGGCGCAGCTCAAGCGCGCCTTCCCGCAGGCGGCGTGGGCGACGGACGTCCTGCTCTCGGCCGGCACGCCGCAGGCGCAGACGCTCTGGGTCATCCTGGTGCAGGCGGGGATCCTGCCGGCGCGCATGCTCCAGGTGATCCCGGCGGCGTTCGTGCCGCACCCGCACCCGCGGCCGGTGCGCGAGGTCCGGCTCGACATCGAGGGTTTCCCGGAGATCCGCGCGCTGCGCGAGGAGGTCGTGCGCCTGCGGGCCGAGGCGCGCACGCGCGACACGGTGCTCGTGGGCGAGAGCGAGCCGATGCGCTTCCTCCGCGCCCGCATCGCCCGGGTCGCCGCGACCGACGTGCCGGTGCTGATCGTCGGCGAGACCGGGACCGGAAAGGAGCTCGCGGCCAGGGCGATCCACGAGCACAGCCCGCGCGCGAAAGGGCCGTTCATCGCGGAGAACTGCAGCGTCTTCGCCGAGGGCGTGCTCGCGAGCGAGCTGTTCGGCCACGAGGCGGGGGCCTTCACCGGGGCCGCGGGGCGGCGGCGCGGCGTCTTCGAGCAGGCGCACGGCGGGACGCTGTTCCTCGACGAGATCGGCGAGCTGTCGCCGCGGGTGCAGGCGTCGCTGCTGCGCGTTCTCCAGGACGGGACGCTGCGGCGGGTGGGCGGCGAGGCGAAGATCGAGCTGGACGTCCGCGTCCTCGCGGCCACCCACCGCGACCTCGCGGCGATGGTCGAGGAAGGGACGTTCCGCGAGGATCTGTACTACCGGCTCCGCGGCGCGATCATCGAGGTTCCCCCGCTTCGTGCGCGGGGTGGCGACATCGAGGTGCTCGTCGGCGCGTTCCTCGACGAGGTGCAGTCGCGGCGCAAGGGGCGCGGGCTCGAGGTGACGCGCGAGGCGCTGAGGAGCCTTTACCAGCACGCCTGGCCGGGCAACGTGCGCGAGCTGCGCGCGGAGGTGCAGCGGTGGGGCGTGTTCTGCGAGCACACGGTCGACGTGGGCGATCTCGCGCCGGAGATCGCGTCGCCGGCGGCGCGGCCCGCGAGCGGCGGCGCAGGCGGGATCGCGCGAGCGCCGGAGTCGGAGGCAGGCGGCGAGGAGGTCGCGCCGCTCGCGGAGGCCGTGGCGTCGGCCGAGCGCGCCGCGATCGGGCGCGCGCTCGAGGTGCACCAGGGCAACCTCTCGCGCGCGGCGCGCGCGCTCGCCATCGACAGGAACACCCTGAAGCGCAAGATGGCGGCCTATCGCCTCGGCAAGGGGGCGCCTGCGCGCTCGACGATCCGAAGAAGCTGAAGCTGCCGCCGCTGCCGAACAAAGAGAAGAAGAAGACGAACGATCGCTGATACCGCGAACGGCGCCCGGGCCGCCGGCGCCAGCAGCGATGTCCTCGATGTCCCGAGGCTGGGCGCTTGAAGCCCGGAGAGCCGATGCCTACGCCAGGTGCACCCACGAGCGCGCGCGCCTGGTTCACCGCTTGCATTGCCCTGTCGAGCAAGCTGGGAGGTCGTGCGAATGCTGGCGCTCACATACCATGGGCCGAAGAACGTCCGCGTCGAGGAAAACCCGGAGCCTCGGGTTCAACACCCGAACGACGTGGTCCTGCGCGTGAGTCGCGCCACGATCTGCGGCTCGGATCTGCACCTCTATCATGGCTACGTGCCTGACACGCGCGTGGGGACCATCTTCGGCCATGAGTTCACCGGCGTCGTGGAGGAGCTCGGGGCCTCGGTGCAAACGCTGAAGCGCGGCGACCGCGTCGTGGTGCCCTTCAACATCGCCTGCGGGACGTGCTTCTTCTGCCAGCGAGAGCGCACCTCCGCCTGCGAGAACACGAACCCGCTCACCACGCTCGCCAGCGGGATCTTCGGTTATTCACACACGACCGGCGGCTACCAGGGCGGCCAGGCCGAGCGCGTCCGCGTCCCCTTCGCCGACGTCGGCCCCATGAAGATCCCCGACGACCTCTCGGACGAGGACGCGCTCTTTCTCTCGGATATCCTCCCCACGGGGTACCAGGCCGCGGAGATGGGGGACATCGGCCCCGCGGACACCGTGGCCGTCTTCGGCTGCGGGCCCGTCGGCCTCGTGGCCCAGCGGTGCGCATGGCTCCTCGGCGCGCGCCGGGTCATCGCCGTCGATTCGGTCGGTTACCGCCTCGATTTCGCGCGCCGGCACAACAAGGCAGAGACGCTCGATTTCAGCGAGACCCCGGATGTCGTGTCCGCGCTCCGGGACATGACCGACGGCCGCGGGCCGGACGTCTGCATCGAGGCGGTCGGCCTCGAGGCGAACGGCTCTGCGCTGCACGACGTGCTGGGCAAGGCGCTCAAGCTCGAGGCCGGGTCGCCCGTCGCCCTCAACTGGGCGATCCAGTCGGTCCGCCGCGGCGGGAGGGTCTCGATCGTCGGCGTCTACGGGCCGCCGTGGAACCTCCTCGACGTGGGCGCGGCCATGAACAAAGGCCTGACGATCAAGACCGGGCAGTGCGACGTGAAGCGGTACATGCCCCGCCTGCTCGAGCACATCCGCAGCGGGAACATCGACCCGAGGGCGCTCATCACCCACCGCGCCCCGCTCGAGGCGGCCGCGGAGATGTACCGGGTGTTCGCGGCGAGGACCGACGGGATCCTCAAATGCGTGCTCATTCCGCGGGGGGCCAAGTGAACTCCGTCATCGAGGAGGAGGCGATCATGGAAGCCGAGATCGTGCTGCCGAGGGAGCTGCCGTACTGGGGAGTCGACCTTTGCCTCGAGGACAGGCCCGGCGTCCCGAGGGAGGTGCCGCCGCGCCTCCTGGAGAGCGCGCACTGGCTCGAGCCCGAGCAGCAGCCGATCGAGGGGCCGCTGCTCAGGCACCCCGGGCGCGCCCGCCCGACGCCGGTGTTCAGCACCGCATTGCCGCCGAGAGGAGCGAGCGGCGCGCTGCGCCGCGTCGCCTACAAGGTCCCGGATCACCGGCTCTCCCACTGGGTCGCGCTGTTCATCGCGGATCGGGTCGACGTGATCGAGAGCCTCCCTCTCCTGTTGAAGAGGCGGGCCGTCAGGGCAGGCAAGCCCAGGCGCACGGCGTCACAACGCGCGTGACGAAAGGCGTGCTCGCGCCGATCCAGCGTGGCACACGCGATGCCGGATCGGGACCAGGGCCCCCCGGGGCCATGGCGAGATGCGAGGAGCCGAGCGCATGCGCACTGGATGGATGGAAGCTGAAGGCCAGGAGAGCTCGGGCATGCGGCGCGTGATGTCCGGCGCCGCCGAGCAGGCGGCATGAACGCCGCCGACGCGCTCGTGCTCTTCGGAGCGACAGGCGACCTGGCCTTCAAGAAGATCTTCCCGGCGCTGGCCGGGCTGATCCGCCGCCGCAAGCTGGAGGTGCCGATCGTCGGCGTGGCCAAGAGCCCGTGGAGCCTCGATCAGCTCTGCGCCCGCGTCCGCGAGAGCCTCGAGCGGGCGGGCGCGTTCGAGGCGGGCGTGTATCGCGAGCTGTGCGCGCGGCTCTCGTACGTGAGCGGGGATTACGCCGATCCGGCGACGTTCCACCGCCTCCGCGAGCGGCTCGGCACCGCCCAGCGGCCGCTCCACTACATGGCCGTGCCGCCCGACCTGTTCGAGGAGGTCGTCAAGGCGCTCGACCGCTCCGGGTGCGTGCGGCGAGGGCGGCTCGTCGTCGAGAAGCCGTTCGGCCACGATCTGGAGTCCGCTCGGGCGCTCTACCGCACGCTCGCGAGCGTCTTTCCGGAAGAGGAGATCTTCCGGATCGACCACTTCCTCGGCAAAGAGCCTGTCCAGAACATCGTTTACTTCCGCTTCGCGAACGCGCTGCTCGAGCCGGTCTGGAACTCCCACCATGTCGAGAGCGTCCAGATCACCATGGCCGAGCGGTTCGGCATCGAGGGCCGCGGCCGGTTCTACGACGCCACCGGGTGCATCCGCGACGTCCTGCAAAACCACCTCCTGCAGGTGGTCGCGTGCCTCGCCATGGATCCACCGCCGTCCGGGGACGCGGACGCCGTGCGCGCGGAGCGGGTCCGGCTGCTGCGGGCCATCGCGCCGCTCGATCCGGCGCATGTCGTCCGCGGTCAATACAACGGGTACCGCGGCGAGCCGGGCGTCGCGCCAGGGTCGCAGGTCGAGACGTTCTGCGCCGCGCGGCTCCGCATCCACACCTGGCGCTGGGCGGGCGTGCCGTTCTGCATCCGCGCTGGCAAGCGCCTCGCCGTCACGGCGACCGAGGTGATCGTCCTGCTGCGGCGGCCTCCGCACGCCGTGTTCGAGGATGTCGGGCGCGGGGCTCCAGACTACGTGCGCATCCGGCTCGCCCCGGCCCCGGAGCTCGCCGTCGGCGTGCGGATCAAGGCGCCCGGCGAGCTGATGGCCGGACAGCCGACCGAGCTGCTCGTGGCGAGCGACCTGTCCGAGGCGCTGGGGCCCTACGAGCGGCTCCTCGGCGATGCGCTCGCCGGCGATCCGACCCTGTTCGCGAGCCAGGCCGAAGTGGAGGCGCAATGGGCCGTGGTCGATCCGGTCCTGGACCAGGCGACGCCGCTCTCGCCCTATGAGCCGGGCAGCTGGGGCCCAGCCGAAGCCGACCGCCTCGTCGCCGACCTCGGCGGGTGGCGTACGCCCTCGCTGGCCACCCCGCTGGCGAGGAGAGCCGCATGACCGCGATTCGCGTGCTGCTCGCCGATGTGGACGGCGCGCTCCTCACGCCCGACGGCGTGCTCACCCCCAGAGCGGAGCAGGCGGCGAGTCGGCTCCGCGACGCCGGGATCGACCTCGCGCTGATGAGCAGGCGCTCGCCGCGCGGCCTGCGCGTCCTGCTCGGGCGGCTGGGGATCGCGACGCCGGTCGCCGCGTTCGGCGGCGCCATGCTGGTGCGGCCGGATCTCTCCGTCATCGAGCAGCACCCGCTCGACAACGGCGCGGCCGCGGTCGTCATCGCGACCCTGGAGCGACACGGCGCCGCGGTCTGGGTCTACCAGGGCGACGACTGGCTGGTGCGCCGCGCCGACGCGCCGCACGTCGCGCGCGAGCAGGCGGTCGCGCAGTGTGTCCCCAGGGTCGTCGAGCGCTGGGAAGGCGTCGTGGACAGCGCGGTCAAGATCGTCGGCGTCAGCGACGACGCCGGGGTGCTGGAGCGCGGCGAGTCGGACCTGCAGGGGGCCTGCGCGTTCTTCTCTGCGTCGCGCCCCGTGCCCCATTGCATCGAGGTGATGCACCCGCGGGCCAACTCCGGAGAGGTCGCGAGGACCCTCTCGGCGCGCCTCGGCCTCTCCGGCGCGGCCATGGCCGCGATCGGCGAGCTGCCCGACCATGTGCTCATGTTCAGGGAGAGCGGGCTCAGCATCGCCATGGGGCAGGCGCGCGCCGTCGTGCAGCGGCAAGCCCACTTCATCACGCTGTCGAACGCCGACGAGGGCTTCGCGCACGCCGTCGAGACGTGGCTGCTCGCCACGAGCGGTGGTGGCCAGTGAGGGACGAGCGTTAGGCGCGGTCTCCGGCCCGGGGCGCCTGTCACATGCTGGCCACCGGCCGCTGTCGCGCGGCGGTGCCGATCAGCAGCATCGACGTGCCGCTGACGAGGACGTTGACGCCCACGAGCAGCCCGATCGCCCACGCCGCGGTGCTCGGCCAGCGCCACCAGATCAGGACCCCGAGCGCCAGCGCGAGCAACCCGTCGAACAGGAGCCAGCCCCAGGCGGGCATCTCGCGGTGCTGGAGCGCGCGGACGATCTTGAGGAAGCCTTCCACGAAGAAGAAGGCCGCGAGGATCAAGGTCAGCGTGACCGTGCCCGTCAACGGGAAGACCACGATCAGGACGCCCGCGGCGATCTGGAGCAGGGCGCTCGCGAGCGACCAGCCGGAGTTGGCCCATCGCCGGTGCTGGATGGCGTGGACGCCCTGGAAGAGGCCGCTCGCCACCAGCACGGCCCCGATGGCGACCGCCGTGACCAGCGAGGCGATCACGGGCATGAGGATCGCGAGAGCGCCAAGCACCAGAAGGGCGATGCCGAGCCCGATGAACGAGCCGCGGTTCTCCCGCAAGGTATGGGGCTCGACCAGTTGCAATCCGAAGCTCGTCGTGCGAGCAGAGTCCTCCCAGCGATCAGCCATGTATGTACCCTCCTCTTCCCGGAGCTGGAGTTTCGCCGTAACGTAAATGGAAGCCCAGCGCCTCACCGGCGTGCCTGCTCGCCGCAACGAGCGCCACGCGCTCCGCCGAGAGCGCATGAGCCGGGCGGGGCACGGCAGGGGTCGGGCCACGGCGAACAAGGTGCCGCCCCCGAGCGGTGTCAAGTGACTCCAGAGCGGCCGGCCTCGCGTGCCCGTGATCGGGTTGCTCACCCCCTCACGCCCAGGGGATGGTCGGCGGCCCTCTCCGCGGCGTCGTTCTACCAGCGATCCGCGCGGCCGGGCCGCTCAGCCGGCGAGCCAGCGCAGGAGCGCCCGCCCGCGCTCACTCGTACCACGTCGGCACGATCTCCCGCACCTCGGGCAGCGCGGCGATACGACAGACCTGGTCCCATGCCGCGTCCTCGAGCGCGCCATGGCGCGCGGTGCACTCGGCGTCTCCCGTGGGGAAGAAGTACAGCGTCTCTGCGGGCACATCGCACCTGGCGCGCCCCCTCGACGAGCCGGCCCGGATCGCGGGCGCGATGCCCCGCACGCGCGCGAGGAGCGCCGCGTCGTCCGACGGCAGGCAAAACTCCAGGGATCCATCGTTCACGCACCCCGTTTCCCTGGTGAACGCGAGCTTCTGGGTCGGGCACGTCGGCGCAGGGGGCGGAGGCCCCTCGACGACCCCGTCCCCCGGCGTGGACGGCGGCGCCGACGTACAGCTCGCCAAGCACGCTATCAGCCAACGAGAGATCGCGAATCGTCGCATGGATCCACTCCCCGTGTGCTCCGGCGGCCCACCTGCAGCCGATATCGCATAGACGCTGGGACTGTCAACCCGGCGGTCCTGCAGTTTGGGCTTGACGTCTCCAAGACGTTTGGGTGTGCTTTCCCTCGGCCTCGGCGGGCTTCAACCTCGACGACCTCGGGCTGGTGCAAAAATGAACGTGCGACTCCTTCTCTCGCTGTCCGCGCTGGGCGCTCCGCTGCTCGTCGCGACGAGCGGCTGGGCCAAGGACTACTACGTGGCCCCGGCGCCCGCCGGCGACGACGCGAACACCGGCACCGAAGCCGCGCCGTTCGCGTCGATGGCCAAAGCGCAAAGCGTGGCCCAGGCCGGCGACGTCTTCTACTTCAAAGGCGGCACGTACACGTACACGGAGGGCACCACCACCTGCTCGAGCGGGACGGCGACCATCAGCGGCGTGGTGCTGAACAAGAGCGGGAGCGCCGGCAACCTGATCAAGTACTGGGCGGCGCCCGGCGAGAAGCCCGTCTTCGATTTCGACGGCATCAGGGATTCGTGCCGTATCAAGGGCATCCTCGTCTCCGGCAATTACATTCACCTCAAGGGACTCGAGATCAAAGGCGTTCGCCAGAACAACAACCTGAACCACGAGTCCTGGGGCGTGTGGAATCAGGGCAGCAACAACATCTTCGAAGCGCTCGACGTCCACCACATCATGGGCGCCGGCATCTTCATCCAGCGCGGCAGCAACAACCTCGTGCTCAACTGCGACTCGCACGACAACTTCGACGAGCTCACGTCGAACGGCGCGGGCGAGAGCGCGGACGGCTTCGGCTGTCACGTCGGCGCCCGGGAGACCGGCAATGTATTCCGAGGCTGCCGCGCCTGGTGGAACGCGGACGACGGCTACGATTTCATCAACTCCGGCGCCGCCTGCCTCGTCGAGCGCTCGTGGGCCTGGTACAACGGCTACAAGCCGGGGACGCAGACCGGCATCGGCAACGGCAACGGCTTCAAGGGCGGCGGCTACGGCGCCGATCCGGCGAGATTTCCGGCCGAGCCCGCGGCCCACACGGTGCAAAACTGTCTCGCCGCCTTCAACAGGGCGGCAGGGTTCTATGCGAACCACCACCCGAGCACGCTCTACTTCTACAACAACACGTCGTACGGCAATCGCCCCGACTTCAACATGCTCGGGATGGATTCGAACGGGAACGACATCACCGTCGGGGTTTACCGGAACAACCTGGCGTTCGGCGGGACGCTGTTCTCGAACCGCAACGGCGCCGACGACGCGAACAACTCCTGGACGGCGGGGGGTGTCACGGTCTCGGACGCGGACTTTCAGAATCCGTCCGAAATGGGGCTGGACGCTCCGCGACAGGCGGACGGCAGCTTGCCCGTGCTCACGAATTTCCGCCTCGCGTCGGACAGCGACGCCATCGACAAGGGCGTCGACGTCGGGCTGCCCTACGCAGGCTCCGCTCCGGATTTTGGCTGCTTCGAGACGGGGTTGGCCGAGACCGAGACCGCCGGGGCTTCCGGCACCGGCGGCGCGGCGAGCGCTGGCTCGGGCGGCGGCGGTACCGCGGATACGGGGTCGGGCGGCGCGAGCGCAAGCGCAAGCGGAGGAGCGGTAAGCGGCGGCGCAGACAGCGGCGGCACGACGAGCGTCGGTAGCGGCGGAACCCTGGGCACGGGCGGCGATGGCACCGATCCGAGCACGAGCAGCGCCGACGACTCGGCCGGATGCGCGTGCAGCACGCTTGGCGGCCACCGGCCCGATGGAGCGAGCCTCGCGCTCCTCAACCTCGTGCTTTGGGCCTTCAGAGCGCGCCGGAAGCGCCGAGTCCCGGCCAGCGCATGAGCGCTGCCGCGGCTCGCGTGTCGCAGCCCTTCGCCCCGTTCTCCCATTTCGTACGAAGCGCGCTAGACGGCCTATTGGCGGCGTGGCAATGCTTCCATCGCATGAACCCGAGCTCCAAGCCTCAGCTCCAGACCCGACGCGGCCGTCTGTGGCGCCTCCTGTTGGCCCCGAGCGTGTTGTTGGCGAGTGCGGCCTGCTCTGACGGCGGCGCGGCTGACACAGACAATCCAGGAAGCGGCGGGGCTCCGACGAGCGGCGGCAGCTCGAGCGCAGGCGGCACCTTCGCGACGGGTGGCACGACGGCGTCCGGCGGGGGCGCCGCCGGCTCGGGCGGCGACGGAGCTGGCGGCGCCGGCGGGGGCGCCACCACGGGGACGGGCGGCAACGGCGCTGGCGGCGCCACCACGGGGGCGGGCGGCGGGTCGGGAAGCGGCGGAGCGCCCACGATCGATCCCGATGCCCTCTTCGCGGCTCCGGATGGCGCGGCGGACGCGTCGGGAACGATGCGTGATCCCATGACCTTGGCCGCCGCCCTCCTTCGGGCGAACGCGGGTGACACCATCTACCTGCGCGGGGGCACCTACGCGCTCAACACGACCCTCAGCCTGAGCAAGGACGGCATGAGCGGCTCGACCATCGATCTGCGCGCCTACCCCCTGGACAGCGAACGCCCCTTGCTCGACTTTTCCGCCATGGCGGAGAGCTCCAGCAATCGCGGGCTCGTCCTGTCCGGCGACTACTGGCACATCTACGGCATCGATGTTCTCCGAGCCGGCGACAACGGCATGTTCGTCAGCGGTTCCCACAACGTGATCGAATACTCCACGTTCGTCGAATGCGCCGACACCGGACTGCAGCTGGGCGGAGGGGCGGCCGACAACCTGGTGCTCAACTGCGATTCGTATTTCAACGCCGATTCCAGCCTGGAGAACGCCGACGGCTTCGCGGCCAAGCTCGACGTCGGCACGGGCAACAAGTTCGTGGGCTGCCGCGCCTGGAACAACCTCGATGATGGCTGGGACGGCTACCTGCGCCCTGCAAACAACGTCACCACGACCTACGACGACTGCTGGGCCATCGACAACGGGAAGCTCAAGAATGGCTCGGCCGGCGCAGGCGACGGCAACGGCTTCAAGTCCGGCGGCAGCGACGGCAAAGATCTGAGCCACAACGCCATCTACACGCGTTGCATCGCCGCGGGGAACGTCAACGACGGCTTCGACCACAACAGCAACCGCGGCAGCGTCACGATCCTGAACAGCGCGGCGCACGCCAATGGCAGCAACATCAACTTCAGCACCTCGAACATCGCGGCGTCGTTGACCATCAGAAACACGATCTCCCTGGGAACGAACGGGTCACTGTCGGCGACGACCACGAGCATCACGAACAACAGCTGGCAAGGTGGACTGTCGGCCACGAGCGGCGATTTCGTGAGCGTCGACACCAGCCTGCTCAAGGGCCCCCGCAAGGCCGATGGCAGCTTGCCGGACGTCGACTATCTGAAGCTGGTGCCGGGCAGCGATCTCCGCGATGCGGGCGTCGACGTCGGCGTGGAGTACAACGGATCCGCGCCGGATCTCGGTCCCTTCGAGAGCGAAGAGTAGTCCCACCGGCACAGGCGCGTGAGCCAATGTGCCTGGTGCCCTGGATCCATCAAGCCGGCTTGTCGCGGAGCGCGAGCCCGATCCCTACCGCGGCCGCGCCGATCACGAACGGCAGGGCGCCCAGCGAGGCGCCGATGTTCACGCACTGATTGGCCTCCTCCGTGCCGACGCGCCGGATCATCTCGCGCTGCGTGGCGTCGATCTCGACGCCGGGATAACCAAGCGCCGCTTCCACGCGGGCGATTCCGATGGAGCGGCCGAGCAGCCCCACCGAGACGGCGCTGAGCCCCAGCAGCACGGCGATGGCGCCCGGGATCCAGGCCATGCCCCGCGCCTTCGTCGCCAGCATCGCCGCCCCCGCAAGGCCGATAGCGATGCCGGCTATCCCGGCCAGGAGGGCGAGCCACGCCGCCCACCCGCACGCCGTGAACGCTTCCAACACGCTTTGCATGCTGCCCTCTAGCGCAGCGCCGGCCCGGAGAGAAGCGTCGGGTCCACCGCATGGGGCTCCTCGCGCACCCCTTACCGGCATCGGTTCATCGGCGGAGTCGGGCGCGGAAGGTCACCACTCATGTCGCGCGCGGCGTCCACCTGACGTGGAGCAGAGCCCCCCACCCTGCGAGTCTTCGCCTCCAGCTGACCACACGAGGCACTGGCGCCAGCGCCCGGCACGGGACCGCTGCGATTCCGCCCCGATTCCCACGAGGCGGCGCTCCGGCTACGCTCCGCGCTCCGAGGTGCACCCGATGAAGGTTTGGCGAATCGAACGCATGATCGTGATTCCAACAGCGTTCTGCGCTGCGGCGTGCGCCGCTCCAGGCCCCGACGAGGGACCGCTCGCGGCCGCGCGCGCGGCGCTCACCGTCACCGAGGACCAGAAGCTGACCGAGGAGACGCCGGCCCTCCAGCGCGTGTTCGGGTTCGCGGTCGCCGGCAGCGGCGACACGGCGCTGATCGGAGCGCCGGACGAGAACAGCCTGACCCGCGGCGCTGCGCACGTCTACACCGTGACCGGCGGGGCCGCGACGCTCGACGCCACGCTCGCGCCCAGCGACGGCGAAAACGGCATGGTGTTCGGCCGTCAGGTGGCCCTCGACGGCGATACCGCTGCCGTCATGGCCAGCGCCAACTATGAGGTGCGGCCGTACGAAGAGCGCGTCTATGTGTTTGTCCGGAGCGACGGCGCCTGGTCGGAGCAAGCGAAGCTGACCGTCCCCGAGGATCCGGCGTTGAGCTTCTCGAGGATGGCGGTCGACGTCGGCGGGGACACGGTCGTCGCAAGCACGGTGGGAGAGGACATCGACATCGTGCTGGGCAAGGCATTTGCTTTCACGAGGACGGGCAACGCGTGGTCGCCGCGGGTGGAGCTCGTGCCTCAGGACAGCCCTCGGGGATTCGGCTGGTCGGTCGCTGTGTCGGGCGACACGGCGATCGTGGGCGCGGCGGCGGATTCGCCCGAAGGCAGCGCGTTCGCCGGCTCGGCCTACGTGTTCGTGCGGGATGGGGGCAGCTGGACCCAACAAGCGAAGCTCCTGCCGCATGATATCAGCGCCCGCGGGTCCTTCGGCTTCTCGGTCGATCTCGCGGGGGACACCGCGGCGATCGGAGCCAAGAGCGCGGTGTACATCTATACGCGGAGCGACGGCGCCTGGACCGAGCAGGCGAAGCTCGTGCCCGCCTTGAGAGGGAGCGAGGCGACAGGGGTGCAGCTCCTGGGCAACGCCGTGGTCGCCGGGTTCGTCGGCGTGGCTGACAACAAGGGGATCGTGTCCGTGTTTCACGGAGGAGAAGGAACATGGACGGAGGCGCGAACGCTCGCGCCGTCGGATGGGCAAACGCTGGATTTTTTCGGGTGGAGCGCGGGATACGCCGGCGGGAGCGTGGTCGTCGGGGCGCCGTACCACAGCGCCCCTCTGGACCGAAGCGGCGCGGCCTATGTGTACGCGCTGCCGTCCCTGGACGGCGCGGCGTGCGTGGCCGACACCGATTGCCTGAGCGGCTCCTGCGAGGCCGGCCAGTGCGCGCCCGGGGGCAGCAGCGGCGCGGGCGGCGGCGGCGCTGGCGGTGAGGCGGGCGGCGGCGGCGCAAGCAGCAGTGTTGCGGGCGGCGGCGGCTCTGGCGGTGAGGCCGGCAGCGGCGGCGCGAGCAGCAGTGTTGCGGGCGGCGGCGGCTCTGGCGGTGATCCGGGCGGCGGCGGCGCGAGCAGCAGTGTTGCGGGCAGCGGCGGCTCTGGCGGTGATCCGGGCAGCGGCGGCTCTGGCGGTGATCCGGGCGGCGGCGGCTCTGGCGGTGATCCGGGCAGCGGCGGCTCTGGCGGTGAGGCGGGCGGCGGCGGCGCGAGCAGCAGTGTTGCGGGCGGCGGCGGGAACGCGGGCAGTAGCACGGCGTCGGCCGGTACGGGCAGTCCTGGGACCGACGCCGGCGGGGGTGGCGGCTGCCGCATTGGCGGTCCAGGTCAGCCGACGCGCAGCGCTTCCACGCTCGTGGCCTTCGCGCTCGCGCTGGCCGTCTTGCCGGCAAGGCGCCTCCGCGATGCGCGCCGCCGGCGGCTGGCGGCCCGGGATACGGCCCTCCCGGCCTGACACCGCAGCTCGCCCGCTGCGGGCCCTTGCCGGTGGGGATCACCTCGCCCATGTTCCCGGCCGCAGGGCCGTGTCGCGCCGACGAGCCCGGGCGGCCGTGCCTGCCTCTCCGCGTCGCCAGCTCGTCGAGAGACCATGGACGCATCCATCCCTGGAGTCCCAGCACCGGGCGAGATCCTCGCAGAGAGGTATCGGGTCGAGCGCGTGCTCGGGCGCGGCGGGATGGGTGTGGTCCTCGCCGCGGAGCACGTGGCGCTGAGACAGCCGGTCGCGCTGAAGCTGCTGCTCCCTGGCTGCATGCGCACGGCCGACGCCGTGGAGCGCTTCCTGCGCGAGGCCCGGGCCGCCGCGTCGCTCCAGGACAGGCACGTGGTGCGCGTGCTCGACGCAGGCCTGCTCGACGCAGGCACGCCGTACCTGGTCATGGAGCGCCTGACGGGGCTCGACCTCCGGGAGGTGCTCGGCGCGCGCGATCACCTCCCCGTCGCCGAGGCGGTCGACCTCGTCTTGCAGGCGTGCGAGGCGATCGCCGAGGCCCACGCGCACGGGATCGTCCACCGCGATCTGAAGCCGGCCAATCTGTTCCTGGCGAGGGACGAGCACGGGTCGGCGCTCATCAAGGTGCTCGATTTCGGCCTCTCGAAATCCACCGTGGATGACGGGACCGGGAGCCTCACGACCTCGAACGTGATCGCGGGCTCCATGCCGTACATGGCGCCCGAGCAGGCGCTCAGCTTGAAGTGGGCAGACGAGCGCGCCGACATCTGGGCGCTCGGCGTGATCCTTTATGAGCTCATCACCGGGCACCGCCCCTTCGAGGTCGGGTGGACGCCGGAGAGCCTGCTCGCGGGCGTCGAGGCCCCGCCCGCGGCCATCCGCGCATGGGGAGTCGACGTGCCGGCGGCGCTCGAGAGCGCGATCCTGCGCTGCCTGGAGAAGGATCGGCGCCTGCGCCCACAGACCATCGTCGAGCTGGCCCAGGCGATCGAGCCGTTCGGGACGCCGGCAGCCAGCGCCTCTGTCGAGCACATCCGCAGCTACCGCGCGCCGGGTGACGCCTGCGAGCGGCCTGACCGCTGCGATCCATCCCTCGCGGCCACCGAGCAGCTCTCACCCGCGCGAAGAGACAGCAGCAGCACCGGCGAGAGATCCCCGCGTGGCGCCAGCAGCGCGCAGCGGCCATCGGCCGACGCACAGCCGCGCTCGCACCGATCCGTGAGCCCGCTCGTCACGTCCACCCTCCCCGAGGGAGCGGCGGACCTACAGCACAACGCGGCTGCCAGCTCGGCCGCACCGGCGCGGCCCCGGCGGGGCTTCACCGTGATCCTGGGCGGCGCCGTCGCGGCCGCCGCGCTGCTCGCCTTCGGGCTCACCCGCATGGCGCCGACGGCGCCCTCGGCGATCGCGCCGGAGCGGCTCGCCAGCTTCGCGCCCCTGCCCGCCGGCCCGGCGAAGCCGCCGGACCCGGCCGCCGCGGCGCAGATCAGGCTGGGCCGGATGCTCTTCCACGATCCGCGCCTGTCCAGGAACCACGACCTCACCTGCGCCTCGTGCCACCCGCTCGAGGCCTGGGGCGTGGATCACAGGAAGTTATCGCGCGGGAGCGAGGGTCTCGAGCCTCCGCGAAACACGCTGAGCGTCTACAACGTCGCCGGCTATTTCGCGCTGCTGTGGGATGGCCGGCAGAACAACCTCGTGGATCAGGCCAAGGAAGAGCTCCAGTCCCGGAGCGCGATGGCGTCGGCGCCCGAGGGCATCGAGGCGGCGCTGCGCTCGTCCAGGGGGTACAGGCAGGCGTTCGCGCTGGCGTTTCCCGGGCAGCCGCAGGCCGTGACGTTCGACAACGTCGCGCGGGCGCTCGCGGCGTTCGAGGCCACGCTGTTCACGCGCAGCCGCTGGGACGTGTTCCTCGAGGGGGACAAGACCGCGCTGAGCGCCGAGGAGAGGGCGGGCTTCAACGTGTTCGTCGAGTTCGGCTGCGTCTCCTGCCACTTCGGGCCCGACCTCGGCGCGACGATGTACCAGAAGACCGGGCTCGTGAAGCCGTGGCCCGACACGAAGGACAGGGGCCGCTACGAGATCACGCGGCGGGACGTCGACTGGATGGTCTTCCGGGTGCCCAGCCTGCGCAACGTCGCCAAGACAGGCCCCTACTTCCATGACGGCTCGGTCTCCTCGCTGGAGGAGGCCGTGAGGATGATGGCGAGACACCAGCTCGGGAAGGAGCTCTCCGACAAGGAGGTGCACCTGATCACCCGCTGGCTCGACAGCCTGACGGGCCAGATCCCCCGCGCCGACATCGAGCTCGACGAGGCGTCGCGCGCGATCGTGCTGGAGCCAGGATACCCAGGAAAATTGTGATCCACCTCAGCCCGCGGCTGGGATAACATCGCCCTGGACGGCGATGGACGCGCAGAAGACCGTGGCGCTCGAGGTGGAGCTGGACGCGTTGCAGAAGGAAGTGCAGCGCCTGCGCTCCCGCGTCGCCGAGCTGGAGGAGGCCGGCCGCGGCTTCCCGGAGCGCTTGCTCGACGCGCTGCCCAGCCTCGTTTACGTGCTCGATCTCGATGAGGGGCGGTACGTCTACCGGAACCGGGAGCTCGCCGATCTCGTCGGAGAGGGCGGCGGAGCCGCGGCGGGCTCGCCCCGCGGCGACGGCCTGTCCCCGATAGTCCATCCGGACGATATCGATCGCATCGAGGAGTACCGGGCTCGCGTGGCCGCCTCGGAGAGCGGGGAGCAGGCGACGGTGGAGTACCGCGTGCGCGGTCGCGACGGCGGCTGGCGATGGTTCCTCGAGCGAGGCGTCGCGCTCGGCCGCGAGGGACCGGGGCGGCGGATGCTGGGCTCGGCGCACGACATCACCCCGCGCAAGCACACGGAGCAGATGCTCGAGCGGAGTGAGAGCCTGCTCCATGCGTTCCTCGAATACACGCCGTCCATGATGGTCGCCGTGGACGCCGCGGGCCGGCTCCTCCTCGTGAACCGCGAAATCGAGTCATTCTACAAGATGAGCCGCGAGGAATTGCTGGGGCGGGTCGTCTACGACCTTCTCCCGGCGCCGGCGGCCACCTCGATACGAAAAGCCAATGAAGAGGTCGCGGCCGCCGGACGCCCGGCCGCCTCCGAGCATGTGCTCGTCTTCCCGAACGGTCCGCGCACCTACCTGTCGACCAAGTTCCCCATCCGCGACGGCGAGGGGGAGATCTACGCGGTCGGGACGATCTCGGTGGACATCAGCCGAGCCAAGCAGGCCGAGGCCGAGCGCGCGGAGATGCAGCGGCAGCTCATCGAGATGCAGCAGGCGACGATCCAGGAGCTCATCACGCCGCTCCTGCCGCTGGCGCCCGGCGTCGTCGCGATGCCGATCGTCGGGAGCGTCGACCCCGCGCGCGCCGAGCAGATCCTGACGACGTTGCTTGAAGGGATCGCCGCCCAGCAGGCCAGGATCGCCATCCTCGACATCACCGGGGTGAAGATCGTCGACGAGCGGGTGGCGCAATCCTTCGTCGACGCGGCCCGGGCCGCGGGATTGCTCGGCACCCGGGTCGTGCTCACCGGCATCAAGCCGCAGATCGCGCAGACGCTCACCACGATCGGCGCCGATCTGAGCGGCATCGTCACCAAAGGGACCCTGGAGAGCGGCATCGCTTACGCGCTGGGACGCCGGCTCCGCTGGTGACCGAGCGCGCACCCACCGAGAGACCGGGTGTACGCGGGTACGCACAAGGCCTTCACGGCATCGGCGGAGCCCGCGACGACCTCGGGAGAGCAGGTTTCAGGCGCCCCTGACGGTGTACTCTAGTGATGACATGCGCCCGCGCCCATCATGGAGCGCGGGGCGCTGTCGGTACAACGTGCGATGTGACCCAGGAGGTTGCGTATGAAGCCTGGAGTGATGCCGTTACGTGGCGCGATCGTGGTGACCATGGCCGTCAGCCTGGTCGCGGGGGCAGCGCTGGCCCGCGGCGTGCCGATGCTGGAGAGTTACGATCCAATGCCCGGTCCCTCGCCGTGGGGCCCTGACGACGAGGCGGGCGCCTCCAACACGCAGACGCCGGACAAGGTCCTCGAGGGGAAGCGCCTGATCAAGGAGGGCAAGGTCTATCGTCTGGGTCACGTCTACGAGCCGGGGATGCCGACGTTCCCGGGCAACCAGGGGCTCTCCGTGGAGGCCGGGCCGACCGCGGTCATCCAGCAGCAGGTCACGAACTCCGAGGTGATGCACGGGGAGTTCGGCCAGATGGGGACGGAGTTCGACGCGCTGGGCCATTTCGGCTACATCCCGCCCGGGAGCACGGACCCCGCCGACGCGCTCTTCTACAACCAGTTCACTGGCGCCGAGATCCTCACGGAAGACGGGCTCGCGCACCTCGGCGTCGAGAACGTGAAGCCGCTCGTCACGCGCGGCGTGCTCCTCGACGTCAAGCGCTACGCGAACGGCGGGGAGACGCTCGCGTTCGGCCAGGAGATCACGCTGCCCATGGTGATGAAGACGCTGCGCGCGCAGAAGATGGACGCGCGCGACATCGGCGCCGGCGACGTCGTGCTGATCTTCACGGGCTGGGAGGAGAACTGGGAGCTCGGCACCGAGGGGTATTACACGCAGCCAGGCGTGGGGCTGGCCCAGCCGGGGATCGGGCTCGAGGTCGCGAAGTGGCTCTCCTCGAAGGGGATCGCCTGCGTCGGGTCGGACAACTTCGGCATCGAGGTCCTCCCGCCGAAGGCTCCGGTGGCGCCGGGCGTGATCTTCCCGGTGCACCATCACCTGCTGGTGAAGAGCGGAATCTTCATGCACGAGGTGATGGTGCTCTCGGAGCTGGCCGCGGATCTGGCCGCGGAGCTCCAGGAGCGGCCCCACGGCCACAAGAGCCCCTACGAGTTCTTCTACGTCTACAGCCCGCTGCCCCTCCGGGGCGCGTCCGGATCACCGGGCATCCCGCTCGCGATCCGGTGAGCGGATCGGCGCGCCGGCGCCGCGCGCGCCCGCATGTCGCCACTGTCCTCTGGGCCTCTGTGGTTCGAGCTCTCTCTTCAGGGCGCCAGAAGCGCTCTCAGCCACGCCGTGCAGACGTCAACCGAGGCGTTTTCTCATGCTCAGGCTCGTGATCCGGTAGCCGAGCGACTCGTAGAGCCGCCGCGCCCGCGTGTTCTGCGCGAAGACGTGGAGCTCGATATCCCGCGCGCCCAGGCCGCGGGCGGCCTCCTCGGCGAGCGCCATGACCCGGCGCCCGAGGCCCCGGCCGCGGGCGTCCTCACGCAGGTGAAACTCGTAGATGAAGGCGCTTCGAAACCCGTCCACGCTGGTCATCCCGATCCAGAGGTGCCCGACCACGGCATTCCCTTCCAGCACCGAATAGAGGTGGTGGTCGGGGGTGGCGAGCCCCTGCGGCAGGAGCACCTCCACCTGGGAGCGCGCGTTGCGCAGCGCGTCCGCAGTCCGGGCGTCCACGGCGCTCGCGCGCTCGCCCGCGTACGAAGAGATCACGAGCTCGACGAACGCACCGAGCTCGGTGACATCGAGCGGCCGCAGGGCGACGGGCAGGTCGGTCATCGGTAGATCCTACTTGCTCCTGCCCGGCCGTGCAGCAGGGCGAGGAGGTTAGGGGCAACCGAGGATCGCCGGCGAACTCGGCAGCTTCACCCGGGGTGCTCGGCTCGCTCGCTCGCTCGGCTGCTCTGGGTCTGATAGCATGGTCGTTGGCCATGCTCGAGCTCCTCCGCAACGCGCACCACACCGTGACGGTCGACCCGGTCTCGCAGATCGCGCGGGTCACGCGGAGCCCGCTGCCGTCCGAGTCTGCCACGCAGTTCGAGGCGCTGTGGATGGAGGTGGGCCGCGCGCTCGACCGGGTCGACCGCCATCGGCTGTGTCTGCTCATCGATCTGCGCGCGGCGGTGGGGCGGAATGATCCGCAGTTCGAGGCGGCGATGCAGCGGATTCGGCCGGTCGTGATGGGCGGCTTCCGGCGCATCGCCATCCTCGTGCGGACGACCGCGGGAGCGCTGCAGATCCAGCGCCATGTCCGCGAGGACGGCATCGATCGGATGATCGGCAGCGACGAGGCCCGGCTGCTCGACTACCTCCGCGATGCACCGGCGCGCAGCCGTTGATGCGGGTCGCGCTCGACGCAGCCCCCCAGACGCGCGCTGCTGCGCCGTCTGCGATCCGCATCGAGGTGTCCTCCGTCCGGCGATATCCATCGCGGTGTCCCATGTTCCGTGAGGAGACGATGATCCGAAGTCACCCGCGGCGCCGCCGCAGGGCGAACCGCTGCCAGCCACGCTCCATCCCAGACCGACCCCCGGCCCGAGCCGCGGCACGCCCTCTACAGTGCTCAGGCGAGCCAGACGCGGCTCACCTTTCGTGACCGGCCGGCGACGATTTTTGTAACCTGGCAAAAACCAAAGACTTTGTGGGCCAGCGACGGGGCCGCCCACGCGGGCTCTCGACGGGCTCCTGGGCCGGTGAGATGTCGCCCTCGCGGAACGTGGCCAGTCGAAGACTGGGACGGATCACCACGCTTGGGCGCCGCGGTCCATGTCCTTTTTGAATTTGTGCAGCCCCCGCACTCCGGTCTTCTCGTTTGTTGTGCGATGTGCTTGTCAGTTCGTGAATTCGACGTATAGTGTATTCGAGTCGCGCCCCTGCCGTCCGCAATGTAGTCATGCGGCGTGTTGCAGCGCTTGTGTCGATCTGCCAGGTCGAGGCCCCATCCGTCCCGGTTTCGCTCGTGCGATGCCCTGGACGGTGAGTTCCGTACCGGAGAGGCGCGGCGGGAGGACAGCGAGGCATGCCTGGCGCTCGATGAGCGGTCGAGTCGAGAGATCGACAGTCTACTCGATGGGGGGAGAGGGGTATGGTGGTACGGACCGATTGCGGTATCGAGGCTCGTGTTCCCAAGGATGGCCGCTGGGCTTCCGGTCGTTGCGACCGACGTGGGCGGCGTGTCCACCGTGCTCGTCCACGGGGAGACGGGCTTCCTCGTGCCGTCCGACGAGGTAGCGCCGCTCGCCGCGAGGCTCTCGGAGCTCCACGCCATCCCGCCCGCGCCGCGCAGATGGGCCGGAGCGGCCGGATGCTCGCGCTCCGGCGCTACTCCGCCATCCGGATGGCCGAGCGCTACATGGAACTGTACGCGCTGCTGCTCCTGCGGCATTCGCGGCGTGTCGCCGCTGTTTGCCCGAGCGCCCTGCTCGCCCGGATCTGGGGCGCGGACCAGACGCCGCGCGCAAGCACCGCCGCCCCACACCGCGACGACAGGCGAGCTCTCGGCGAGCACCCGTCGTCGCGCTCGCCGGCGCCGCTCGCGAGCTGATCAGGCGGCGGAGCGCCGCCGTCGCCGAACGCTGCTGCTTTCACGCGCTCTCGAGGGGGGGACGACTCATGTCGAACGCAATGCAATGGCTCTCGGATCTCCTGGCCGCGCCGTGGGCGACGCGGCCATTCACACCAATGATGCACGGCCATTCGACCATCATCGTGATGCATCGGCTCGCCGACCCGGATCGCGGGATCGAGGGCCTCGATCCGCGCGCCCTCCGGCGCGCGCTGCAGTTCCTGAGACGCGAGCGGTATCCGCTCGTGTCGCTCGAGCGGCTGTTTCGAGGCCTCGCGGGCGAGGAGCCGCCCATCGCCCGGGCCGTCGCCTTCACGATGGATGACGGCACGATCGACCAGGCGACGGTCGCCGCGCCGATCTTCGCGGAGTTCGATTGCCCGGCCACCATCTTCGTGGTGAGCGGCTATCTGGACGGCCATCTGTGGTGCTGGTGGCACCGCGTGGAGCACGTGTTCGAGACGACGCGGCGCCGCGAGCTCAGCGTGATGGTGGGCGGCCTCCGCCACGTCATCCGCCTGGACGACGGCGTCCCGCGGGCGCAGCTCGCGCGGCGCTTCATGGAGCGCTGCAAGCGTGTGCCCGAGACCGAGAAGCTCCGCGCCATCCAGCGGCTCGCCGCCGCGGCCGAGGTCGATCTCCCGGCGCGCCCTCCCGCGCGTTACGCGCCCATGTCGTGGGATGACGTCCGCGCGTGCGAGGCGCGCGGCATCACGTTCGGTCCGCACACGGTCACCCATCCGGTGCTCTCCAGGACGAGCGACGCGCAATCGAAGCACGAGATCCACGTGTCCTGGGCGCGCCTGCGCGCCGAGGCCAGGCGCCCGGTCCCCATCTTCTGTTATCCGAACGGGCACGTGGGGGCGGACTTCGGTCCTCGCGAGTGCGCGACGCTTCGCCGGCTCGGCTTCCTGGGAGCCGTGACCCACTGGCCTGACGACTATGCGACGGTCAGCGGATTCCGTAGCTCCGCGGACGCGCCGTTCTCGGTGCCGCGGATCGACTTCGGCGCGGATCACCGGAGCCTCATCCGCTCGGTGTCGGGCGTCCCGTGGACCAAGCAGCTACTGCAGCGGCAACTCGCCCTGCGAAGCGCGGTGGCCCCGGTCGATCCGGGCCTGACGCTCGATGGATCCCAGGACGAAGCCGAGGGCCCGCCGGCCTCGCCGATCCAGTGATCGCGGAACCCGCGCGCGGCCGCTCATGCAGGTCGCGGACGGCGCGGCCCCCGGCGCGCGCCGGAGCGCCAGGCGCTGCTCGGCGCGAGGGGATCCCCTGCGCCCGAGGAGCCCGGCCGCGCGCTCACTTCTTTCGATAGGCGCCCGGCGTCGTCCCCGTACGGCGCTTGAACGCCGTCGTGAGGTGCCCCTGATTGGAGAACCCACACTCCAGCGCGATCTCCGCGATGGACAGCCGCTCGTCCTGGAGCATGGTCATCGCCTTCTCGATGCGGCGCGAAATGACGTACTGGTGGGGAGTCTGGTGAAAGGCGCTCTTGAACAAGCGCGAGAAATGGTCCGGCGAGTAGCCCACCAGCCCCGCCAGGTCGACGAGCCCGAAGTTCGAGGAGAGCTCGCTGTCCACGAATTTTTCGATCTGGGTTCGCTGGCTCCTCGAGAGGCTCGCGTTGCGCAGCGAGATCTCCGCCCCTGATCCCGCTCCGTACCGCGCCGATAGGTAGGAAGCCAGCGCCAGGCAGAGCGACTGCACGTAGACGGCCCCGAAGTACTCCTGCCCCTCGGCCTGCGCCTGCAGGCGACGGACCAGGTCGACGACATGGGCGTCGACCAGACCGAACCGCGGCTCCCGCTCCGGGACCAGCACGGCGGACGGAGACGCACAGAGAGCCAACATGGATGCTTCGGGGAAGTTCACCGACGTGCACACGGAGGGCCGCCCCCGCCACGCGACGCTGTGCAGCCTTGTCCTCCGCGGCAAGAGGTCCATCATTCCCGAGAGCCGCTCGAAGGAATGCTCCCGGACCTCGCCCGAGGTCGGCTCCGCGAAGTGAATGTCGACCTGCGAGGGGCCTCCCGTCCACACCAGGACGGCATCGCTCTCCGCCGAGAGCCCCTCGAGCCGGCCGCTCTCGGGCACGTACCCGATCCGGAGGGGCAGCCCCACCCAGTCCGATCCGGTGAGAGCCGCCCCGTACTTTGCTGAGAACTCCGCGGTCATGCCTGGGGTCGCCCCGGAGCATCGTCGACGTCGAGGAACACGGGGGTCAAGCCCCTCGTGCGCTCGGCATGTGAGCGCACACACACCTCTGCTCGCGGGCGCCGGGTGGATCGGATCCCGCGCGTCGGGATCCTGAAAACCTTCGCCGGGAATTTGAACGACCTCGCTGCGAGCGCCACGTACCCTTCCCTTCACTTCCTCGCAGAGGCTGTGCGGGTGGTGTGACACTGCGCCGAGCTCCCGCTCTCTCTGCTTACAACATAATTTTATTCGGTCGCTGACCGGGAGCGCTGCTCACATGTCTACCTCGACCTCTCCGCTGCTCGTCCGTCGTGGCGCATTCGGCACCTTTGCCCGCGGGATTCCGCTCGTGGGCCTCCTCTTGGTCGGTTCCATGGCCTGCTCCAGCGCTTCCGATGGGTCGTCCGACGGCTCGGGCGGCTCCGGAGGAGGTGCTTCTTCCTCCGGCAGCGCCCAGACGACGAGCGCGGGTGAGGGCTCGGGAGTCTCCTCGACAACGAGCGGAGCGAGCAGCACGACGGCAACCAGCGGCTCGGGCGGTGGGGCCTCTTCCAGCAGCTCGAGCAGCGCCGGAGGGGCTGGGGGCGCGAGCAGCAGCAGCAGCAGCAGCGCAGCGGAAGGAACGAGCGGGAGCGGGGGCTCTCCGGATGCAGGGTTCCAGCCTTGCCCTGCGACGGGCGCCTGCAAGATTCTGCCCCTCGGGGACTCGATCACCTTCGGTCTCGGCTCCGACGGCGGCTACCGGGTCGAGCTCTTCCACCTCGCCACGCAGGACGGCCACGAGGTCACCTTCACGGGCACGCAGCCGGGGAACGGCCCCGCGATGGTCGATGGCAAGCCGTTCCCCCGCAATCACGAGGGCATCAGCGGAGAGACGATCCAGCAGATCGCCAATCGTATACCGACCCCGGGGCTCCGGGAGATGCCGCACATCGTGCTGCTCCACGCCGGCACCAACGACATGTATCGAGAGCCGAACGGCGCCGACACCCGCCTGGGCGCGCTCATCGACGAGCTGATCGCCGAGGCGCCCGACGCGCTGATCGTCGTGAGCAACATCATTCCTTTCCCGAGCGGCGCAAACGCGGTCAGCACGTACAACGCGAAGATCCCCGCGCTGGTCGAGGCGCGCGCCAGCAAGGGCGCGCACGTCCTCTTCGTCGATCAGTTCAAGGACTTCCCCACGTCCGAGCTCGGCGACGGGGTCCATCCCAACAAGGCCGGCTACGCCCGGATGGCGGGCCGCTGGTACGACGCGATCTCCGACTACCTGAGGTGATCCGGGCGCCAGCCCGATCGAGAGACCGCCGACCCGGTCGTAGCGCGCGGCGGGGCGATTGCCCGACATCATGAGCGTTCCGTCCCCGCGCGCGGAGCAGGGCGCAGCAGCGGCCGATTGACGACCACGCTTGCGTGCGCCGGCGCACGATGTGTACGCTCGTCCGGTGCGCGCCTCGGTCGGTGAGATGCAGGAGCACAGCGGGGCCGGCCCTCTCGGCGCGTCTGTGCGCGTGTTCTTTCGCGAGTTCCTGACGGACACGGGCGCGCAGCGCGCCACGCGCCAGCGGATCCGGACCGCCGCTGGCGTGAAGTTCCTCGTCGCTGCACCCATCCTGGTGCCGGCGGGACTGGCGTTATCGACATTTGCGGAGCGCGCGCCTCACCCGGCGCACGCACGCTTCGTCGTGGCCGCCTGGCTCGCCATGCTGGCGGTCTCCATCGTCGCGAACGGGGCCTTGTTGGCGGTCACGCGGGGCGGAGGGCGGGACGCCTCGATCATCGCTCGCGCGCTGACGTATGTCACGCTGACCGCCGAGCTCGCATCGAATCAGCTGGCCATGCATGCCACCGGAACGCTGGTGTCACCGTCGGCGCTGTACATCGTCATGTTCGTCGCGCTGTACCGGATCTTCCTCGACTTTCGGTTCGGCCTCTTCGCTGCGGTCCTCGGCTCCTGTCTGTACTGTGGCGTGGGCACCCTCGAGCTCACCGGCGTGATCCGGCCGCATCCATTGTTCAGCCCACCTTCTCCACACCTCTTCTACGCTGAGCCCGCGGCGGCAGCGACCGTGATGGCCAACATGGCTGCCGGCATCTTCCTGGTTTTCTTTGCGTCGAACTACGCAGTGAATCAAACCGCCAAGCTCCACCGTTACCTCACGGAGTCCGTCCTCCGACGCTACCTGCCGCCGTCGCTCGTCGAGCGCGCCGCGCACGGAGAGCTGCGGATGGACGCCGAGCCCGAGCGGCGGGTGGTGACCGTGATGTTCACCGACCTCGTGGGGTTCACATCGCTGTCGGAGAGGCTCGGCGCCGAGGCCGTCGGGCGGCTGCTCAACCAGTACCTATCGACGGCGGCCGACGTGGCGCACGCGCACGGAGCCACGGTCGACAAGTTCGTCGGGGACGCCGTCATGATCGTGTTCGGAGCCCCCGATCCCCTCGACCCGGCCGAGCAGGCGCGTCGCTGCGTCGCGCTCGCCCGCGACCTTCAGGCCACGCTGCCGAGCCTGGGTGATGGGATTCGCCTCGTCGCCCGCGCCGGCATCAACACGGGTGACGCCGTCGTGGGCAATTTCGGGTCGCTGGCGCGCTCGGACTACACCGTCATCGGACCTGCCGTGAACATCGCCGCGCGGCTCGAGACGGCGAGTGAGCCGGGCCGTATCCTCCTTGGCGAGAGCACGGCGAAGCTGCTGGACGGCGCCGTACCGCTGGAAGCCGCTGGCGAGCTCCGGCTGAAGGGCGTAGCTGCGCCGGTGCGAGCCTTCTATGTGAAGTGAGCGGTTGGCCCTCTGCGTGCCCGGTCCTCCGGATCCATCGATCGTGAGCATCGTCGGTCGACCTGGCTGGCGATGATCACCTACGTGAGGGCGGCGGGCTCGCCGGTGCGGCGCGCGGCGGACGACACCCGCCCGAGGGCATCGGCGAGCGCGCCGCGCGGATCCGCCGGCAGGTCGAGCGAGCGCCACGCCACGTAGCCGTCCGGGCGGACCAGCGACGCTCCCCCGGCCCCGAGGCCAAACGCTTTGCAGAACGCTCCTTCCTCGGATGGCCGCACCTCCGCGCCGATGCGGACGCATTCGAGCTCGATGCCGAGCTGCTCACCGACCTGCGCTGCGGCGGGGCACCACCGCGCGTCCTCGGTGAGCAGCACCCAGCGTCGCTGGAACAGATCGAGCGTCGACAGCCGCTCGCCGCCCCTCACCACCCACACGTGCGGCGCGCGCGTGCCGGGCTGACCCGCCCATTGCTCGGGCCGCAACGCCGGCGGGAGCCCGTCGCCGGCGCCGAGCACCGCCGTCGATCGAACCAGCTGCCCGAGCTCCATGGCGTCGTCGTCGATGATCGGCGCGCCTCCGGCGGTCCCGCCCGCGTGCGCCTTGTAGTCTTCCCGGGCGAAGATCTGGTGATGCCGGAGCCACGCGATCGGGCGCCGCTCGGCGTCGTACGTGTCGAGCAGCTCCGGCGTCGACGCGCCCGACAGGACCGCTGACAGCTTCCACGCAAGGTTGTGGGCGTCCTCGATGCCCGTGTTCGCGCCGTAACCGCCCCGGTTGGGCGGCAGCGTGTGCGCGGCATCCCCGGCGAGGAACACCCTGCCGGACGTGAATCGATCGGCGACGAGGGCGCTGATCTCCCAGCGCCCGGTGGTGACGATCTCGATCTCCAGGTCGGCCCTGCCGATCGCCCTGGAACTCAGCGCTCTCAACGTCGCCGCGTCGCGCTCCTCGTCATCCCAGAAGATCAGCACCCAGCGCCCATCGCCGTAAGTGGTGAGGAACGCGCTGAAGCCCGGCTGCTCGATCGCGAACTGCGTGACCCCCGTTCGGAGGTACTCCTCGAGCGGAGCCCGGAAGAGGACGCTGCGCGCCGTCCGGATGTGCCCTCTCCCGGCGCGGCCGATCCCGAGCGCCTCGCGGATCGCGCTGCGGTGGCCGTCCGCCGCCACCAGGTAGGAAGCGCGCAGCGCGACCTCTCGCCCGTCGCGCCCGCGCAGCCAGGCGGTCACGCCGCCTGGGTCCTGCTCGAAGCGGGTCAGTTCGGTCCCGAGCCTCACGTCGGCGCCGAGCTCGACCGCCCTGTCTCGAAGCCTGGGCTCGAGACGATCCTGGGCGATCGCGGCGCCCGCGCACGGCGAGCGCTCGATCGCGGGCGCCACCTGCTCCCCGGGCGTCCACGGGACCTCCTCGAACCACGCCCCGGCCAGGCTCTCGACCCGAGCCCGGCGCAGCCGGAAGCCGGGCGGCACCTGCGGGATGTGCTGGCCCAGCCCGACCGCGCGATAGAGCTCCAGCGTCCTCGGCGTGTAGCCGATCGCGCGTGGATGCGGCGAGCTGCCAGCGTGCCGTTCGACCAGCACCGTGCGCACACCTCGCCAGGCCAGGAACACCGCGGCCGACAGGCCGACCAGGCTGCCCCCGACCACGAGCACCGACGTCGATTCTACGTGCATCAGAACCGTCCTTTGATACAGTGTATCACTACGATACAGTGTATCGCGTCGGATTTGTTGTCAACCGGCTGCTGATGCGAACAAGACGAGCGATGACCGCACGGCAGAAAAAACCGCACGTGACCGGCGCCTCCCTCATCTGGGACCGCCCGGAGCCGGCGCTCCGTCCCGCTCCCGGGCCGCTGAGCAGAGACCGGATCATGCGCGCGGCCATCGCGCTCGCCGACGCGGAAGGTCTTGCCGCGGTGTCTCTGCGCAAGATCGGGTCTTCGCTCGACGCCGGCCCGATGCGCCTCTACGGCTACCTGGACACCAAGGAAGAGCTGCTCGATCTGATGGTGGACGCGGTGTACGGGGAGATGGCGTCCGCGGGGCCCATCCCCGGCGGCTGGCGCGAGGCCCTCCGGACGATCGCCCACCGCACCCGTCGGGCCGCCAGGGAGCACGGGTGGTTCATCGATCTGCTGGGCGGCCGTCCCCATCTGGGCCCGAACGCCCTCGCGCACCTCGAGGCCTCGCTCGCCGCGCTGAGCGGCGCTCCGGGCTTCGAGGACATCGATGCCGTCATGATGGCGGTCGGGACCGTCAACGCGTACGTGATCGGCGCCATCCGCGGCGAGGCCAACGAGCTGCGCGCCGAGGTCATGAGTGGCATGGATCAGACCGAATGGCAGCGGGCGTCGGAGGCGTACATCCGCCGGATGATCGCCACCGGCCGCTTCCCGACGCTCGCCAAGCTGGTCAACGACGCCACCCACCCGCCGGCCGACGCCGCGTTCGACAGGGGCCTCGACTGCGTGCTCGACGGCATCGCAACGCGCCTCTCCTGCGGAGCCGCGGCGGGAGCAGGTCGTCGCGAGCAACGGTAGCCGCGGCCCTGCTACAGCGTTTTCCGCCCCCCTCAGCACCATGCCGAGCAGAGCGGCGGTCTCCCGCACAGGAGACGGGCCCAGATCGGCGTTTTCGGCGCGCAAGCGCACTCCGGTGCGCTGAGCACCGAAAACGCCGAGGTGGGCCCGTATCCGAAGCGGGTGACCGTCGCTCTAAAGGACCCGAAGGAACGCCGTGAGGTCGGCCTTCTCCTGCGCCGTCAGCTTCGTGCCGAGCACGAGGTTGAAGAACTCCACGGTGTCCTCCAGCGTGAGCAGGCGCCCGTCGTGCAGGTAGGGAGGGCTGTCCTTGATGCCGCGCAGCGGGAACGTCTTGATGGGGCCGTCCGCGGTGGCCATCCGTCCGTTGATGAGCACGGGCTTGAAGAAGCGCTCCGCCCGCAGGTTGTGCATCAGGTTGTCCGTGTAGTACGGCGCGGCATGGCACGTCGCGCACTGGCCCTTGCCGTTGAAGATCTGCTCTCCGCGGAGCTCCTCCGGCGTGGCCTTCGCGGGATCGAGGCGCCCGTTCAACGCGAGCTTCGGCGCCGGGGGAAAGTCGAGGATCTCCTGGAACTCGGCCATCGCGTGCACCTGGTGACCGCGGTCCAGGATGTTGATCCCCTTCTTCACGCCGATGACGAGATCGCCGTCGAAGTATGCCCCTCGCTGCTCGAACTCGGTGAAGTCCTCGACGGTCTTGAGCGCGCGCTGCGAACCGAAGAGCCGCTGGACATTCACGCCGCGCAGCGTGGGGGTGTCGATCCGGTGACGGAACTCCTGCGGTCGGATGTCGCCCACGAGGTGGGTCGCGTTGTTCGTGTGCCCGTTGGCGTGGCAATCGAAGCAGGCAACGCCGAGGCTCGCCCTCTCCGAGCGCCGATCCGCGGTCGCGTTGAACTGCTGCTGCGGAAAAGGCGTGACGAGGAGGCGGAGCCCCTCGAGCTGCTTCGGGTTCAGGATCCCGTTGAAGAGCTCGTAGAAGTTGGCGATGGTGACGAGCTGCCCCCTGGAGACGTCGCCCAGATCAGGCCGCGTGGTGAGGTAGATCGGCGGCGGGAACTCGGAGATGATGTGGTCCGGCAGGTCGAAGTCGAGATCGAAGCGCGTGAGGTCGCGCCCTTCCTGGCGCTTGATCTCCTCGATCTCGAACTTCGGGAAGACCATCCCTCCCTCCGGATGGTTCGGGTGGGGCAGCGGCAGAAAGCCCTGCGGCCAGAGCCCCTGGTCCCGGATGGCGTCGGGCGTGAGCGCGGCCAGCGATTCCCACGTCGTCCCCTTCTCGAGCTTCACCCTGACGCCGCCCTGAACGGGCTTTCCGCGCGACATGGTGACCCCCGGCGCAGGGCGGTTGGCGAGGTCGTACCGCGCCTCGAGCAGCGTCTTCTGGCGCTTCATCAACGCGGGCTTGTCGGCCTTCATCCGGGCCATCAGCGCGGCGAACGGCTCCTTCTCGTCGACCGGCAGGTAGCTCGTGCGCGGCGTGTCGGGGCCGGGCGGCGGATACGCGTTCATGGGCGCCCTCGGGCCCGTCGGCGCGACCGCCTCGGCCGTCCCAGGCGGCGCGCCACGCGAGCTGTCAGGCTCCAGAGGTACCGCCCCCGGCGTCGAGGCGCAGTGCACGAGGCCGAGCGAGAGCGCGGCAGTGCACGCGGCCATGCACGTGATATCCATTCTCTTCACAGGCATACGAGCGGCTCCTTCACGAGGGGTGCGTCGTCAGAAATGGCCGGCCGAGCGCCCCGCCTCCCGGCGCGCGGAGCTCCCGCCCGGTACACACGAATGGCGGCGCGCCGGGCACACAGCCGAGGCGCCATGGGCAGTTCCGCCCGCAGGCGACTCCTGTGCCAGGGGCGCGCCCGCTGTGCGCTCCGTTCCTGATCAGGCGCGGAGCGGGGCAATTTGCGCGGGAGATCGTGCCTCCTCGCTCGGCTCGGCGAACGAGCACGCCTCGCGCCATCGCGGGTCACCGTGCCCACGGAGCTCACGAGCGCGCTCCGTCCAGCCGATGTGCGGGGCGGCGCGAGGCAAACTGCCACGATCCGTGGCATCATGGCCCGCGTCGCGCCGCGTGCGCGACCGGGGCGCACGCGGCGCGAGCGCGCGCGCCCCACGGCGATCCGTTCAGCCGCCCTGTTCGCCCCGCTCCGGCGTGACGCGGAAGAACGGCGCCTTGACGTCCTTCGCGTCGAAGAAGAACACCCGATCCCAGACGGGGACCCGCTCCCGCTCCGCCAGATCGACCACCTCGCCTCGGGACAGGCTGCCGACGAGCTTCGCGCTCGACTGGCCTCGCATCCTCCACCGGAACTCGTACGGGAGCAGGACGCTGGCGTCGCCGAACATGCCGCGGCGCTCGGCGAAGCTGCGCCGCGCGGCCTCGGAGAGCTCCCGGGCATGGCGGAGGTTCGGGGCGACGATGTAGGTCGTGGCCAGGCCCTCCTCCAGCATCTGCCGGTTGATGAGCCGACCGCGCGACAGGACGTATCCGAGGACGCGACCGTAGGCGTCGAACGGCTGTTCGTCCGTCTGGATCTCGACCTCGGCGCCGTCGGGGAGCAGCTCGGAGAGCCGCTCGGCGGCCACCTCGGCCCAGTAACCTTGCGAGGCGCCGAGGAAGTGCGTCTCCGGCGTATCGATCGAGAGCATGCGGACAGGATGGGTCACGCCCTGCTCGTCGCGCACGCGGAGCGTGTCGCCATCGACCGTCCTCACCACCTCGGCGAGGAACCTGTCGCCCGGCAGCTCCCGGCGCAGCCCCCGCCTCCGGGAGACAAGAGACACGTAGTCGATGAACCTCCGGAACTCCGGAAGCAATCCTGCCATCGCCCCCTCCTATGATGGATAGCCCCACAGAAACCGCCGTTCGCGCATCGCGCGGACTTTCACCCTGTCCAGGCGGCCTGTTCCATGAAGATATAGAGAGGGCCCTGGCCCTCTGAAAGCGCTCGCCGCGCCTGACCCGTGGGGCGCGAGGTGGCCTGAAGCGCCCATCGGGTGGAGAGAAAGATTTGAACGCCAAGGCGCAGAGGCGCAAAGACACCAAAAGACAAGAGAGAATATTTTCCTCCTTCGCTCCCTTGGCGCGCTGGCGTTTCAGTCTTCTTCTGGCGCCTTCACGAGCCTTTTCTCTTCTCGTGGCGTCTTGGCGCCTTGGCGTTCAAATCTTCCTCTCCTCTTCTCTTGGCGTCTGGGCGGCTCGCAGCTCGTCCCCACGCCAGGCTGCAGCCGGGTGAACGCCGCTCGCCATCCCGCTCCGGCTTGGGGCTACGCTTCCTGCGCGCTTTCCCGTTACGATGACCAGCGCGATCGCTTCGGTAGGTCGCCGGGGGGCATGGGACGTCTGCATGCGGCCCCGCGCTGGGCTCCCGGGGGCGAGGGCCGCCTCGCGCATGCCGAGCCCACGGTGCGAGTTGAGCCGACCCTGATCTCGGTCTTGCACTGGGGGCGGCCGTTCGACGGGGAGTTGTTCGCGACGTCGCGCTACGTCGAGTGGGCCTTGCTCATGAAACGCACCTTCGGGTTCGATGCTTTGCGATGCCCGAGATGCGAACGGAAGATGCGCGCGCTTTCCACGATCACGGACCCAAAGGCCGTGCGCCGCATCCTCGTTCATCTCAACCTCCCCTCACACCCGCGAACGGCAGCACCCGCACGCGACCCGACGTGGGAACCGATGGCGTTCGGGCTCGACGCCGCATAGCTGGGCACACCGCCCGAGCCCGTCATGGTGAGCGCTCGCCGCGGTCGTCGAGGCACAGCTGCGCCCGGAGCACGGCGCGCCGGCCCTGCGACGGGGCAAGCGGGTGTTCGGATGGGCGAACGACGGCTCGCCCGGCGCCGTCCCCGCGGGGCTTGACTCGGGCGAGAGTTCTACCGTTTCCTATCCGGCGCGGCGCGCGCGTCCGCCGGAAATCACGTGCTCCGGCGCCGAGAAGACGCCGCGCAGGCGCTCCGCCTCGTGGAAAGCCTGTGAAGTAATGTAAAACCTCTTGACGGACCGGGGCTCCGACCTTCTTAGAGGCCCAAGATCGGGCGAGCACGGCCGCGCGCCCGTTCCACCTGTCGTGAAAGGATCCTTGTCGATGAAAACCAGGTTACGCCCCTTGCCCTCTCGCCTGCTCGCGCTCTCTGCCCTTGTCCTTTCGTCCTGCGGAGTCGAGCCGCTCGAGGAGCAGCCATCCTTGGACATCGCCGAGGCTGCGTTGAACGGCGCCGTCGCGATCGCGGGGCACGTCGGCAACGACACCTCGAATGCAGGGATGAGCGGCGTCATCGTCCAGCTCAGCGGCGCTGCGAGCGCGCAGGCCGTCACCGACAGCCACGGCAACTTCCTCTTCACCGGCTTGCCCGCGGGCACGTACACGCTCACCCCGTCCAAGCCGGGCGCGACGATCACGCCGAGCTCGGTCAACCTCGGCAGCGTCACGGCCGATCGGATCCAGAGCTTCACCTGCGCCGGCGCCTGCGGCGCGGGCCCGGCCCTCGATCCTTACAAGGAGATCGCGATCGTCGATCCGTCGGTCACGCAGGACGCGCGCACATCGAACGCGACGGGCGGGCCCTGGAGCTTCCGGTACCTGATCGAGCAGATGACCCCGAGCGGCGTCGATCCTGCGGATTTCGTGGCGGAGTGGCTGGAGGGCTTCCAGCCGCTGACGATCAACGGCTATCCCACGACGAACCGGGGGACGCTCTCGCTACTGAACCTCTGGCCGACGCGGCCGGACGGCAAGCTCGACGTCGCGCAGGCGCCGTTCCGGCTCCTCGGCATCTTCAACCGGACCGACCTGCACGCGAGCGGCAGCGGCGAGGCGCGCTTCGTGTTCGGCATCGTTCCGCCGAATCACTTCATCGGTGGAATGACGGTGATCTTCGAGTACCGCCTGCCGACCAACTCGATCGCGCCGGACCGGCACAGCTGGATTGCCCGCTTCCACGCGCTCGGGCAGCACGCCTTCGGCGCCCAGTACAACCAGGAGCTCCAGGAGATCACGGATCTCTTCACGCAGCGCGGCGCCGAGCGCAGCACGATGGGCAACCCCAACGCGAGCGCGCTCGCCCAGCTCCGCACGAGCGAAGACCTCATGGGTGCTCCCTGGTCGTGGCGGGAGTTCCACCTCGTCCCCGAGCCGACCGGCTACCAGGCCTTCCTTCGGCTCGTGGAGACCGCCCAGACGCCGGACCAGCAGCTCAACGGCGACGCCGGCCTCGAGGCCTTCCTGCTCGCGAACCGCACCGGGATCATCGCCGGCGCGACGCCGCTCGACCCCTCGTTCCTCGGCGGCGAGGCGGAGGGCAACATCGTGCCTTCCGCCACGAAATGGGTCTTCCCCGGCGCGGACGAGCCGCTGCGCCACGCGTTCGCCGGGCAGACCTGCAACGGGTGCCATAACGCCGAGACCCAGCAGCTCGCCACCTTCTATCATGTGGCGCCGTTCGCGACCCCCGGCCCCGACGGCACCGGCGTCCTCTCGAATTTCGTCAAGCAGGTCGAGATCCCGCGGCGGGTGAGCTTCATGCAGAACCGGCTCAGCTGCAGCACCCTCGCGGGGGACTGCTCGCCAGGATCCGAGTCGGTCGCCCCCTGACCGTCCTCAGCGCGATCATCGCGAGCGGCCGCGCACCTCCCATGCGACGCGAGCGGCGCCGGCGTCGTCGCCTGCGCCTGCGTCGTCTGCAAGAGCCGATCGACTTGCTTGACCCCACTCTTGGGCGTTGGCGGCCCGGGATGGCGTGTCGAGGCGAGCGCCGGTTATTCACAAGTCCAGGCGCCCGCGCGCACGATCATGCCCGTGGCGCAAGCCCATCGCTCCGCCGTGATGGCCTCGATGACGCAGGACGCCGCTCTCGCGTCGATGTCAGGATCCTGTGTCCCTACGGCGCAGCCCATCTCATCGAACTTGACCGCTAACCCAGCGCCGCACGGAAAGTTCGTGGCGATGACGCAATCCTCGCCGATCTCCAGCAGGCGCTCCGCCGCAACGTCGGCGGAGGTGCCTCCAGCTTCGCAGAACACCGGGCGCTCTGCGCAGGGCGTGAGGCCCTCGAGCGGGATGGAATCGAACTCTCCCTCCGAAGCGATGATCCCACCGAAGTCCGGGTCCCGGGCGTCGCCCCAGCCTCCAGTGCCGCCCGAGACGTCCGGAACACCCGTGCCGCCGGCGCTGACGCCTGCCTCCGGGTCGCTCGCTTCACAGCCGAGACAGCTCACGACGGAAATTACAAGCAATCGATGTGTCCATTGCATGGACAGAGCATAGAGAGCTTCCATGCGGAGCACAACGCGACCCGCCGCGTAGGGTCCCCCCGACCCAACCCAGGTTGGGGCGACCCGGACCCGCGGTTGGGCGAGGCGAGTCACGTCGCGGATTTCCACCCTGACCAGGCGGCCTGTTCCATGAAGATTATAGAGAGGACCCTGGCCCTCTGAAAGCGCTCGCCGCGCCTGACCCGCGGGGCGCGAGGTGGCCTGAAGCGCCGGTTGGATGGAGAGGAAGATTGGAACGCCAAGGCGCAAAGACGCCAAAAGACGAGAGAGAATAATTCTCCTCCTTCGCTCGCTGGCGTTCCAATCTTCTTCTGGCGCCTTCACGAGCTTTTTCTCTTCTCTTGGCGTCTTGGCGCCTTGGCGCCTTGGCGTTCAATTCTTCTTCTCCTCTTCTCTTGGTGTCTGGACGGCTCGCAGCTCGTGCCCACGCCAGGCCGCAGCCGGATGAGCGCCGCCCGCCGTCCCGCTCCGGCTTGGGGCTACGCTTCCGCTGCGCTTTCCCGTTACGATGACCAGCGCGATCGCTTCGTAGATCGCCGGGGGGGCATGAGACGTCTGCATGCGGCCCCGCGCTGGGCTCCCGGGGGCGAGGGCCACCGCGGCGAGGAGGTCTTGGATGTCGTCGCACGAACAGGTAGAGCCGGCCGACACGCCGGCAGAAGAGGGCGCAGCGAGGGCGGGGGCCGAGCTTGCGCGCCGCAGGCGCGGCCTGCGCTTCCGGCTCGCGCTCGGGGCGCTCGCGCTCGCCGCCAGCGTGACAGCGCTCGTCTTGACCCACGAGACGAAGCCCGAGAAGACCAGCGCCATCGGCGCGCGGCTCGAGCTGTCCTCGGGGGAGGTCACGCTCGCGGCGAACGCTCAGGGCGAAAGGAAGTCGACGGTGGTGTCCGGGATCCCGGTCCCGGTCGGGGCGAAGCTCGCGACCGGAAAGGGCGCGCGGGCGCTCGTCCGGCTCGCCGACGGCTCGGCGGTGTTCCTCCGCGCAGACTCGGAGATCGCGCTCCGCGCAGAGGGGCTCTCGATCGCCCAGGGCGAGGTCTGGCTCGACGCGCCGCCAGAAGGGCGCGGCGGGCTCTCGCACGCGCTCGGGGACGTCAACGTCTCGGCGGCCGACGCCGGCCTGTCGATGAGGCGCTCGGGCGACGCCGTGAGCGTGTACGTGGCGCGCGGGCTCGCCGTCGTCGCGGCCCCCGGCGGGCGCGTCGAGGTGCACGCAGGGGAGCAGGCGACGGTCGCCGGCGGCGCCGCGCCCAAGGTCGCGCCGCTCGCCTACTGGGAGGACTGGACCGGAGGCATGGGCGACCACCGGCCGCTCGCAGGCGAAGGCAGCGGATCCGGCCGGATCTACGGCGTCGACCTGCAGGGCGCCCCCGGGACGCAGGCGCGCACGCTCGAGATCAGCCGGCAAGCCGTGCGGGCCGTCCTGCGCGACGGCATCGCCGAGACCGAGGTGGACCAGACCTTCTCGAACCCGGGCGGACGCCAGGTCGAGGGCTGGTACTGGTTCACCGTGCCCGAGCGGGCGATCGTGAGCTCGTTCGCCGTGGAGACCAACGGCGTGCTCGTCGAGGGCGAGGTCATCGAGCGGAAGGAAGCGGCGCAGCGGTACCAGACCGCCGTGCAGACCGGCCACGAGCCGGCCCTGCTCGAGTGGGTCGACGGACACAGCTACCGCGCCCGCATCTTCCCCGTGCCCGCCAGCGGCTCCCGGCGCGTCGTGCTGCGCTACGTGGAGATGCTCAGCGCGCCATCAGGTAAGCTTGCTTACGTTTACCCGATGCGCGCGAGCGAGCCCGTGCAGATCGGCGAGTTCTCCCTGTCCGTGGATCTCGGCCAGGCCGGCCAGGGGCTGCAGATCGCGACGCTCGCCGACGCGGTGATCGAGGACGGCGGGCGGCGGGTGAGCATGCGGCGGAGCGGCTACGAGCCGCGCGCGGACTTCCAGCTCGAGGCCTCCGTCAAGGTGAAGCCGTCGCCGCTGCGGGTGTCGCGCTTCGCCGCGGGCGAGGACCGCGCGGACTACGTGATGGCCAGGTACGTGCCCGACGTGGACTGGGCCGAGCTCGCGGAGCTGCCCGCCGACCTGGTCGTCGTGGTGGACACGTCGGCGTCGGCCGACGAGTCGGCGCGGCAACAGAAGGCGGCGGCCGCCGAGGCGATCCTGCGGGCGATGTCGCCGTCGGACCACTTCGCGCTGATCGCGCTCGACTCGGCGCCGGCGGTCCTGCACCCGAAGGACGGGCTGGCCGAGGCGTCGGACAAGGAGATCTCCGCCGCGCTCACGCGGCTGGCCGAGCACGCGACGGGGGGCGCGACCGACCTCGGCGCGCTGTTCGAGTCGGCGCTCGGGCGGGTGCACGGCAAGGAGCAGCCGGCGGTCATCTACATCGGCGACGGGCTCGCGACGAGCGGCGAGGTGACGGGCGCGCGCCTCGCGGAGCGGCTCCGGCGCTCGCTCACGGGCTCGCGCGCGCGCTTCTTCACGGTCGGCGTCGGCGAGAACTCGAACCACGCGCTGCTCCGCGAGCTCGCGCGCGCCGGGGGAGGACAGGCGTTCCGGATCGACGAGGCCGAGGGATCGACGTCCGAGGTGCTGCGCCTCGCCGGCGCGATCAAGACGCCGACCATCACCGATCTCGCGATCGACCTCGGCGCAGGGCTCGACGAGCCGATGCTCACCGCGAGCGGCAAGGTGTCGCGCGGCGAGGAGGTGGTGCTGCTCGCGCGCACGCACCACGCGCTGCCCACGAAGGCGATCGTGAAGGGGCGGCTCGCCGGGAAGGAGTACACCAGCGAGCACCCCATCGAGCTCGATCGGGGCGTCGGCGCGGCGCTGGTGCCGCGCTTCTGGGCGGCCGAGAAGATGCGGCGGCTGCTCGCGGACGGCGACGACATCGAGGCGCACCGGGGCAAAGTGGTCGAGCTCGGGCTCGACTACGGGCTGATCACGCCGTTCACGAGCACGCTGGCGCTCGAGAGCGAGCAGGCCTACGTGAACCAGGGGATCCGGCGGCGGCGCTCGCCGCTCCGGGGCGAGCGGCTGACGGCGCTCACGCCCCAGCGAGAGCGCGAGCTCGCGGCGCTGCTCGCGCCGCCCTCCGCGGCCGTCGCCGCCGGGTGCTCGAGGAGCGAGCCGAGCGCGGCCTACGAGGAGAGCTCGGCGAAAGAAGGCGGCTACGGCGCGAGGGCGCAGGCGGCGGCGGCGCCGGCGATGGCGCCGGCGATCGCGGAGCAGGGCAACGAGCGGGACCAGAGCCTCAAGGGAGATGTCGCCGCGCCCGGCGCCACGCTGGCGGCCCCGCCCCCCGCGCCCGAGGCGGCGCGCCCGGCCGAGGAGGCGGAGCAAGAGCCCCTGCGGCAGAAGCAGGAGGCCGCGGCGAACCAGCCGGCCGCCCCCCGCCCGCCGGCTGCGCCCATGAGCGCACCGGCGGCCGACAAGCCGTCCGAGCTCGCCACGATCGGCTCGACCGGCTTCAAGCGCGCGACGGGCGGCGGCGGTGCGATCACGCCGTCCGACGCCATCCCGCGCCTGGAGAAGGCCCGCAAGACAGCGCCCGCGGCGGTGCGCCCCGCTTCCCGGACCTCCCCGCCGCCGAGGCGCCCGCAGGTCGCGATGGCGCCGTGCAGCGACGCCGCGCGGCGGCCGCTCGCCGAGCGCATCGTCGTCTGGTCGAAGCGCCTCGCCCGCGCCACGACGGCGGAGCAGCTCATCGCGCGCTACGAGGGCGCGCTCACGACCTGCGAGCTGCCGGACTGGCGATCGAGGGCCGCGCTCCTCTCGCTCCTCCAGGCGAGGGTGTCCACCGAGGGCGGCGCCGAAGCGCTGCTCGCCCGGTTCGCCGGCGAGCCCGAGGCGCAGCGGTTCATCGCGCACGCGCTCCTCAGGCGGAGCGTGGACCCCGCGATCTCCGCGGCGGTGCGGCGCACGCTCTTCGGGGGCGTCGATCCCAGGGCCAGCTGGGCGCTCCTCGACGAGCGGCTCGCGGCGCTCCCGGCGGTGGACGAGCGGCTCGCGCTGGTGCGGCAGGCGCTCACCGACCGGCCCGACGATCCGGAGGGGGAGATCCGGCGGGTGCGCCTGCTCGCGGAGGCGGGCCGGAAGGACGAGGCGCTCGCCTACGGGCGGCGGCTGCGCGACCGCGGCTTCATGAGCCCGGCGCTCGCGCTCGATCTCGGCGACGTGCTCGCGTCGAGCGGCTTCGAGGCGGACGCGCTGCGCACGTACTCGGAGGTCGTCGAGTTCGATCCGACGAGCCCCGCGTCGCGCGCGATGCTCGGCGACGTCTACCTCCGGCACGGCTGGTACGCGGCGGCGTACCGCCAGTACACGACGCTCACGGACCTCGCGCCGGCCGAACCCCAGGGCTGGCTGCGGCTCGCCGCGGCGGCCGCGGGCAGCGGGCGCGTCGACGAGGCGCTCCGCATCCAGCGCAAGGTCGCCGCCGCGGAGGGCACGCCGGGGCCCGACGATCCGCGCGCGTGGGCGCGGCTCCTGTCGGCGGCGCGCATCGGCCGGCTGCTCGCCGGGGGCGGCGGCGCGGCCCCCGCGGCCGGCGCCGAGGCCGAGAGCCTCGCCCGCAAGCTGAAGGAGCTCCAGCTCTTCAGCGGCCCCGGGGCGCTGCGCGTCGTGCTCTGGGAGGACTACGCCGCGGAGCTCGCCCTCGCGGCGCGGGACGGCCAGGTGGACGCGGCGCTCGGCGACGGCACCTTCGCGCCGGCGGTCGGGCTCGCGGCGGTGCAGCTGCCCGCCTCGGAGCTCGCGCGCCTCGAGTGGCGCGTCCGGTTCCGCAGCGATCCGCCGGGGAGGGACGTGCGCTTCGTGGTGACGACGATCGTGTGGGACGGGGCGTCGTTCCAGGTGACGAGCGCGCCGGGGTCGATCGGCGCGAAGGACCGGGAGGTCGCGCTGGCGAGCGGCGCGCTGCCATGATCGACGTCTCGCTGCTCGGCTGGCTCGTCGTCACGCTGACGTCGCCGCTGTCGCTCGTCCTGCTGCTCGTGGCGCTCGGCTCGGTGGCCTACCTCGGCGTGACGGCGCTCGAGGCCGCGCCCCGCCAGCGCGGCGCGCGCGCGGTCGGCACGGGCGCGGCGGCCTGCGCGCTCGCGGCCGGGATGGTCGGGCTGCGCGTGGGCGCGGGCGCGGGCGCGGCCGTCCCGACGGCCGCCGTGGGGATCGCCGCCGCGGCCGCGCTCGGGGCGACCGCGGCGTGCGCGTGGACCTTCGGCGCCCGCGCCGCGGCTGCGCTCGGGGCGGCGCGGGCCCGCCGGAGCGCCGCGGCGCTGCGGGCCGGCGACGAGCGGCGCCGGCTGCTCGCGGCGAGCCAGCGCGCGTACGCCGAGGGAGACGACCTCGCCGCCGAGACGGCGGCGGCCGACGACGCCGTCGCGCGGCTGCGCGCCGCGGTGGGCGCGCTGGCCGGCGCGCGCGCCGCGCTCGAGGCGAAGCTCGCCGGCGCGCAGGACGCGCCGCCATCGGAGGAGCGACCGGAGGCGAGCGCGCTCGCCGAGGACCTCGCGCGCGCGTGCGACGAGGCCGCGCTGAAGCTGTCGATGGGCCAGCGGGTGCTCGCCGCCGCGGAGGCCGCGGCGCTGCGGATCGCGTGCAACGCGCCGCTCCGGCGGCTGCTGCGGCGGCGGCCGCGCGAGGCGACGCAGGCGCTCGCGACCCTGGGCGCGGGCGCGCTCGCGCCGGCGGCGGCGTCGATCGAGGCGTTCCTCGGCGAGGTGCGGGCGGCGCGCGCCGAGGTCGTGGAGATCGCGGAGCGGCGCGCGCCGGGCGCGCCCGGTGCGCCCGGTGCGCCCGGCGAAGACGGCGCGACCGGCCCAGAGGGAGCGGAGGGCCCGGCGGCGCTCGCGTTGCGCGAGCTCGCCGCGATGGAGTCGGCCTACGGCGCGCTGCTCGAGCGGCTGCGCCTGGCGGAGCTCCACGCTTCGGCGCGCGCCTCTGTCGAGCAGGTCGAGAGCGCCGCGGGCGCGCTCTCCGCGACGGCGAGGGCGGCTGCGATCGACCCGGGGGCGATCGGCGCGCTCGTGACGGAGATAGCGCGCGCCGAGTCGGCCGTCGCCGCCGCCGCGCCGGAGGCCGGGGGCTCGCGCGCGCTCGCCGAGGCGCTCGCCGCGGGCTCGGTGGCGCTCGATCGGAGCGACGCGACGTCGCTGGCGGAGCTCATCGCAGCGCTGCGCGAGCTCCGCTGAGGCGATGAGCGACGGCCGCCCCTGAAAATCACACGCAAAACGATGCCTGGTCGTAACGGGTCACCTTGGCGCCCGGCGCCCTGGGAGCCTCCCCGAGCGAGGTGGGTTGAGCTAGGCTTCGCGTGTGGTTCAGGCCCTCCCTACCGGCTATCTCTTCGACCCTGCGGACCCGCGCGCGCCGACGAGCGAGCAGTGGGCGCGGATGACCCCGGCCGAGCGCGCGCGCGTCGTCGATATGCTCCCCGCCGAGGTCCCGCTGGAGCTCATGCCTCCCGAGGGAGACCCGCACCGCAAGGCGAAGCGCGACGCGCTCGACGCCCTGGACGGCTTCTTCCGCCGCACCGCCCGCAAGATCTATCTCTCTTCCGAGCTCGCCGTCTTCTACCCCGGCGAGCCGCGGTTCGCGCCCGACCTGCTCGCCGTGATCGACGTCGAGCCCCACGAGCGCATGCGGTGGGTGGTCGACCACGAGGGCAAGGGGCTCGATCTCGTGATCGAGGTCCACGTGGCCGGCAGCCGCACGAAAGATCACCAGCTCAACGTCGACCGCTACGCCCGGCTCGGCATCCACGAGTACTTCCTCTTCGACCGCGCCCGCCTGCGCCTGCACGCCTACAGGCTGCCCGCCGCCGAGGAGAGCGACCCGTCACGCCCGCGCGCCTACCAGCGCATCGTGCCTCAGGCTGGCCGGTTCGCCTCCGAGGTGCTCGGCCTCGATCTGCTGCTCGACGGCACGCGCCTCCGCTTCTTCGCGGGCAACGCCCTTCTCGAGGACAGAGGCGAGAGGATTGCCCGCCTTGGCGGGATGCTCGATCAGGTCATCTCCCACCAGGAGGAAGCGCAGCGCGTCGCCGAGGAGCTGGCCGCGGAGCTCGACAGGGAGCGGCGCCTGCGCGAGGAGGAGCAGCGCCTGCGCGAGGAGGAGCAGCGCCTGCGCGAGGAGGAGCAGCGCCTGCGCGAGGAGACAGAGAAGCAGCTGGCGCAGGCGCGCGCGGAGATCGAGCGGCTCAAGTCCCGCTGAGCGCCTGGCCGGCGAGGAGGATGGCCGCCTGAGCCCTCCTCGCCAGCCACGCCGCTCCTTACCCCTTCAGCTTCGCCGCCAGGAACCGCCGCGCCTTCTCCCACGCGTCCGCCGCGGCCTTCGTGTTGTACCGCTCTCCCGACGGGTTCGCGAAGGCGTGGTCGGCGTCGTACCGGAGCACCTCGTGCTCGATGCCCGCGTCGTGGAGCGCCTTGTCGAAGTCGTTGACGACCTCGGGCGGGATGCCCTTGTCCTGGTTGCCGAAGATGCCGAGCACGGGCGCCTTGATCGCCTTGAGCTGCGCGGGGTCGGTGACGAGCCGGCCGTAGTAGATCACGGCCGCGTCGAGCTCGGGCTCGTTCAGCGCGAGCTTGAGCGACCACGCGCCGCCGAAGCACCACCCGATCGAGGCCGTGCGCGGCGCGAGGACGCGCGCGTCCGTCGTGAGGAAGCGGTGCGCCGCGCGCACGACCTCGATCCCCTTCGCCTCGTCGACCGCCTTCATCGCCGCCATCGCGTCGTCCGGCGTGGTCGCGACCTTGCCGCCGTAGAGGTCCACGGCGAGCGCCGCATACCCGTCCTCCGCGAGGCGATCGGTCCAGTGCTTGATGTGCTCGTTCAGGCCCCACCACTCGTGGATGACGACGACGCCCGCGATCGGCGGCTTCGCGTCCCGCGGCAGGCTCAGGTACGCCTTCGTGCCAGCCACCTCGACCGTCTGTCCTCGCGCGGGCGGGGCCTTGTCCGCCCTGAGCTGGTGGAGGGCCTTGAAGTCCTCTTCCGAGAGCAGCCCGGTCGGGCCGACTTCACCGGGCGCGCCGGACGACGCCGGCACCGGCGCGGCGGCCGCGGGCGGCGGCTCGACGCGGGGCGCGGGAGACGAGGCAGAGCAGGCGGTCGCGACGAGCAGCGCCAGCGGCGCAGCCACGCGGAAGCGGCGTAGGTGGGACAGGAGCGTCATGGCGCGCACCCTACCAGCTCGGAGCGGTGCGCCGGAAGCTTCGCCGCGAGGCGTCGCGCCCGCCTACGTCGCGACGCGCAGGCCCAGCTGGCTCGACGCGACCCCCCGCCGGACGGCGGACGTCAGCGTATCTGGGGCGAACGGCTTGGCGACGAACGCATGGGCGCCGAGCCGGAACGCCCGCTCCCGCTCGCGCGGCGAGGACATCGACGAGACGATGACGACCGCTACGTCGCGATGGTGCCGGCTCTGCCGGATGAAACGGATGAGCTCCAGGCCGTCGATGTCCGGCAGGTGGATGTCGATGATCACCGCGTCGTAGGCGCCCCCGTGCATCCGCCGGAGCGCCTCGAACCCGCTCGCCGTCTCGGCGACCTCGACCGCCGGCCCGAGCTCTGGCGCCCCCTCGAGCGCCGCTCGCATGTAGGTCCGCATCGCGGCGGAGTCGTCGATGAGGAGGATGCGGGTCATGCAGGAGGTCCGGCTCGAGCTCTCGAGGGGGCGCCTAGTACACCACAAACGGCAAAATCAGAAGCGTTTGTCGGCCTTCCGACAGGAGAGCGCGTCCCTGGCGGCGCCCCTGAGCCCTCCACGCCCGCCTGCGCGCTGGTCAGGTGCCCCGCGGCGGCCTCCGAGGACCGGCCTGGCCCCTCCTCGAGCCCGTGCCGTGATCACATCGGCGCGTTCCGGGAATTCGTCTGAGTCACACAGGAAATCTTGTGCGCTCCGCGCGCACTGCACTTCTTCGCCAGAGCTGCTTCGATGAGAGCCCTGGCTCTGCCACGATAGAGCTGGACGGGGCGAGAAAGACACGATTTGCGGTACGTCGCTCCGCTACCGCGCACCTCGGCGCGTCGCCCGGTTCTTGCTTAGGAGGGCCAAGCCCGTATGTCCTTGAAGCACTGTCTCACCGTGAACAACGGGTGGGGCAGCCTGTCCTCGGGCAGCTTCGGTACCCGTGCTCTCCGACCCATCCTCGGCGCACTCATCCCGTCGCTCGTCATGGTGGCGCGCCAGTCCGAGACCGGGAACAGCGATGACGCGCCCGATGACGATGACGCGGCGTCGACGAGCGCCTCCTCGGCGACCAGCGGAGCTGGCGGCGTCGACCACGGCCCCACCGTCAGCCACGGCGCCAGCATGGGCAGCCCCGGGGCGGGACGCCGCTCCCTGTCCGGTCAAGCCAGCGTGATTGCACGGGTCAGATCAGCGACTCATCGAAGGAGACCGTTGTATGCGTAATAGCCAAGGAGCCGTGCCGCGAGAGCTGCTCGACTGGGTCTTCAACCGTCGGCAGCCCCTCGTCAAGCTCGGGGCGTTCGCCATCACCAAGCCCGTACTCGTGTCCTGCAGGGAGGACGACGAGAGGGGCGGCGACCTGAGCGGGAGCGGCACCGGCGGCGGAGAGGGCACGTGGAGCGGCCCTGGTAGCTCGGGCAGCTGCACCGCCGGCCCCTTCGCCACCAGCTCGAGCAGCGCCGGCGGCGGCGTGGGCGCAGGCGGCGCCGACGCGCTGGATCCGTCGATCTTCAAGGGCGCCGGCAGCTGCCGAGTGACCGCCACGGACATCGGGGGTCCGTTCTTCATCGACGACCGCGAGATCCCGAACGACATCAGCCTGTTTCGCAGCGACATCCGGGACAACCACCCCGGCTGCGAGCTCCGGCTCTATGTCCGCCTGCTCGACGCCCGGAACAACCACGAGCCCATCCCCGACGCCGAGGTCTACATCTGGCACTGTGACGCGGATGGGCAAACCAGCGGCCTCGAGCATCAGAGCCCCTCCACGCCGTCCACGGGCGCGGCCGAGCACACGCCGGAGAGCCAGGATCGGTTCTGCCGCGGCGTGCAGCTCTCGGACCGCAACGGGATCGTGGGCTTCAAGTCGATCTATCCCGGGTCGGACGCGGGGCGGCCGGTCCACGTCCACATGGTCGCTCGCATCAACGGAGCCACGACCAGGCTGATCACGACGCAGCTCTATTTCGACGCGGATCTCAGCGCGGAGGTCTTCCAGAAGGAGCCAGCCTACGCGGCTCGCTCGGCGAACCTCCCGGCGTCCAGCCTCAATCCGCCGCCTGGCAAGGTGGTCATGCCGACCACGTACACCTCGGGGCTGATCACCAGCATTCTCAACATCATCGTCGACGCCTGAGCGCACGGGTGTCTCGCCCAGGGGGAAGTGCGTCACGCCCTCGGCTCGACCCGGGCCCCCCTCGGCGAGCCGGGACCGCGCCTGCCCGCTGCCTGTTGAACGTCACGAAATTTCGAGGAAACAGGGCACCTCTGCCGTTCGCCGCGCCGGCGCGGGGCGGACAATCGCCCTCCGGGGCGCCAGACTGCGGTAGGGAGGTTCCATGAGCGACACGGATCGGCTGGATCCCGGGAGCATGGCGCGCGCGTTCCGCGAGGCGCGGCGCCGCGGGATGGATGTGGAGCCGGCGGTCCTGTTCCACGACCTCGGGCGCATGCGGGCGCGCATCGGACGGATCGGCGCGGCGTTTCCGCCGGGCGCCCTCCACACAGTCGCGATCAAGGCGAACCCCCTCGTCGAGGTCCTGCGGGCGGCGGTCGACTGCGGCGCGGGGCTCGAGGCGGCCTCGCTCGAGGAGGTGAAGCTCGCGCTCGCCGCCGGCTGCCCGCCCGACCGCATCGTCTACGACTCTCCCGCGAAGTCCCGCGCCGACATCGCGGAGGCCCTCCACCTGGGCGTGCGGCTCAACGCCGACAACCTCGACGAGCTCGGACGCATCGACGAGCTCGTCGGCCACGGGGGGGCGGCCAGCCGCATCGGGCTGCGCATCAACCCGCAGGTCGGGGCCTCCAGCATCGCCCTGACCAGCGTCGCGGATCGGCGCTCCAAGTTCGGGGTCCCCCTCGAACAGGCGGACGCGGTGCGCGCTGCCTTTGCGCGGTACCCGTGGCTCGCAGGGCTGCACGTGCACGTCGGCTCGCAGGGGTGCGCGCTCTCGCAGCTCATCGACGGGATCGGCCGCGTCGAGGCGCTGCGCCAGGAGCTCCGGCGCGCGATGGGCCCGCTCGCCGCCGGGACCATGGATATCGGCGGCGGTCTGCCGGTCGCCTACCGGAGCACGGACCGCCCCCCGGCGCTCGAGGACTACGCGGCCGCGCTGCGGCGCGAGGTGCCGACGCTCTTCGAGGAGGGGACCACGCTGATCACCGAGTTCGGGCGCTGGATCCAGGCGGGCTGCGGCTTCGCGGTCTCGCGGGTGGAGTACGTGAAGAAGGACTCGGCCGGGCGCACCGCGATCCTTCACCTCGGAGCCGACTTCCTGCTGCGCCGCGCGTATCACCCGGACGACTGGCACCATGACTTCATGGCGCTCGATCCCGAGGCCGAACCCAAGGGGGGGCCGCTCTCGCCGTGTACCCTCGGCGGCCCGCTCTGTTTCGGCGGCGACGTGCTGGCCCGCGAGCTCGCGTTTCCGGAGCTGTCGCCCGGCGATCTCGTGCTCATCCGCGACACGGGGGCTTACACGCTGAGCATGTGGTCCCGCCACTGCAGCCGCGGCATCCCTGCTGTGCTCGGCGTCGACGCCGACGACCTCCGGGTCCTGCGCGAGCGCGAGCTGCCAGAGGACGTCGTCGCGTTCTGGAGCCGCGGCCGCGGCCGGCCATGAGCCCGCCGCGCGGCGTTCACATGGCCGTTTCCAGGGGAATCCAGCATGTGGCACCATGGAGCGGCGAGCGCTGCGACGTGGAGGAGCAGAGATGAGATCGAGCGGAGCTTCGTGGGTCCTCGGGCGATGCGCACGAACGTGGCGGGTCACGCTCCTCGGAGCCGCGCTGTGCGTGCCACCCGCCGCCAGCGCGGGCTGCGGCGATGACGAGGCGACGACCACCGCCTCGGTGTCCAGCGGCAGCGGCGGCGCGACGGGTACCAGCTCGGGCGGCGGCGCTGCCGGCTCGGGCGGCTCCGGTGCCGGCGGCTCAGGCGGCTCCGGCGCGGCTGGCTCCGGCGGCTCCGGCGCGGCTGGCTCCGGCGGCTCCGGTGCCGGCGGCTCAGGCGGCTCCGGTGCCGGCGGCTCGGGTGGCTCTGGCGCGGCTGGCTCCGATGGTTCCGGTGCCGGCGGCTCAGGCGGCTCCGGTGCCGGCGGCTCGGGTGGCTCTGGCGCGGCTGGCTCCGGTGGTTCCGGTGGCACCGGCGGCTCGGATGGCGCCGGCGGCGCTGGCGGCTCCGGCGGCGACACCGTGAGCGTGCAGATCATCGCCTTCAACGACTTCCACGGCAACCTGGAGCCCCCTACAGGCAGCAGCGGCAGGATCACCGTACCTGCCACACCCACCAACACCACCGTGGACGCCGGCGGCGTCACTTACCTGGCGTCCCGCGTCGCCGCGCTCCGCGCCACGAATCCGAACACCGTGGTGGTCTCGGCCGGCGATCTCATCGGCGCGAGCCCGCTGGTGTCGGCGCTCTTTCATGATGAGCCCACGATCGAGGCCATGAACCTCCTCGGCCTCGACATCAACGGCGTCGGCAACCACGAGTTCGACAAGGGCACAGCGGAGCTCCTCCGGATGCAGTACGGCGGGTGCAGCCCGGCCGACGGCTGCACGGACGGCACCTTCTTCCCGGGCGCGAACTTCAAGTTCCTCGCCGCCAACGTCGTCGTGGACACGACGAGCGGCAGGACGCTCTTCCCGCGTTATGACATCCGCGAGTTCGACGGCGTGAAGGTCGCTTTCATCGGCATGACGCTCGAGGACACGCCGTCCATCGTGACGCCGATCGGCGTCGCGGGGCTGTCGTTCATGGATGAGGTCGACACGGTGAACGACATCGTCCCGGAGCTCCAGGCGCAGGGCATCGAGGCGATCGTCGTGTTGCTCCACGAGGGAGGGCTCCCCACCGGCCTCTTCAACGAGTGCCCGGGCCTCTCTGGCCCCATCATCGACATCGCCACGAACATCGACCCCGCCGTGGACGTGATCGTCTCAGGGCACACCCATCAGGCGTACAACTGCATCCTCGGCGACAAGATCGTGACGAGCGCGGCGTCGTTCGGCCGTCTGGTGACGGACATCGATCTGGAGATCAGCAAGAGCACGGGCGACGTGACGGCGAAGACGGCGAACAACGTCATCGTGACGCGCGAAGCGCCCGACGCGGGCGTGAGCACCCTGGTGACGCGCTACAAGGATCTCGCGGCGCCGCTGGCCAGCGTGCAGGTCGGCACCATCACCGCGAATCTCGACCGCGCGGTCCCGGCCATGGGCGCCGGACTGTTCACGATGGGCGCGGTGATCGCCGACGCCCAGCTCGCCGCCACGCGCGACGCGAGGACCGGCGGGGCCGAGATCGCGTTCATGAACCCGGGCGGCATCCGCGCGGACCTCACCTACGCGGCCTCTGCCACCGAGGTCAGCGACGGGGTGGTCACGTTCGGTGAGGTGTTCACGGTGCAGCCCTTCGGCAACAGCCTGGTCGTGATGACCCTCACGGGGGCGCAGATCGACACGCTGCTGGAGCAGCAGTTCCGGCTGGACACGGGGGGCGTGCGGCAGAGCCTGATCCTGCAGATCTCGAACGGCTTCACGTACACCTACAGCCAGAGCGCGCCCATCGGCGCGAAGGTCGACATCGCCTCGATCCAGATCAACGGCGTCCCGATCGAGGCGGCGCGGACGTACCGGGTGACGGTGAACAGCTTCCTGGCGACGGGCGGCGACGGCTTCACCGTGCTCAACGACGGCACCGATCGGCTCGGCGGCGCGCTGGATCTGGACGCGCTGCGGGACTACTTCGCGGCGAACTCGCCCATCTCCCCGCCCGCGCTCGACCGGATCACGGTCGTGCCCTGATCGGGCTTCCTGGAGCTGCCGAGGTTGACGGCCGCGCTCGACTTCATGCGATAGAACGGCGGCTGGCTGAAGGACGCCGGCAGGGTCACGCCCTCCGGCCGAGGAGCTCTCTGAAGGGGCGCGAAAGCTCGCCCCCTAGCTGCGCGGCCTTCGTGACGTGCAACCCCTGGTCAGCAGGGCGCCACAAGCACTCTTCGGTGGAGAGCCCGTCGAGGTGAAAGCTGGTGAGCTGCCAGGCTATCTCGAACTGCCGGATCAAGTAGCCGCCGACTTCGCTGGCCATCGGCGAAGGAGCGGCGTCAGGGCCATCACGTCTCATGGCCCCGACCCTAGCATGCCTGCCGTCCCTCTTCCTGCCCGCGCACGGAGACGAACGCGTGATGCTACTTCAAGGAGGCGCGTGCGGGATCCCCGTGGCCTCGAGACGTTCTCATGAGCGAGGTCTCGCCGAACGAACATCCTCGACCGGCGAGGAGCGCCCGCCAGAGCGGCTCGAACGCGCCCGCCGGTCGGTCGACGCAGCTGTGGGAAGGGAGCGAGCCCGCTCTGCCTAGCCGGGATTCACCGCGATCTGCATCTGAGCGATCACGATGTCCCCTTCCATCACGGCCTTGGCACGAAGGCCGCTGTTGCCCGCTTCGTCGGCCTTGATGGCGCCTTGGTAGTAATTCGCCAGGTTGCCGGTGGTGCGCGCCTTGTACGGCTCGTACTTGGTATGAACGGAGTCGGTGAAGGCGGGATCGAAGTAGAATTGCGTCGTGAAGATGTGGTCTCCACCCTGGTACGTGGTGCGACCCTTCGACATCGATCCCTTCTTGAAGCAGACGAAGTGGATGTGAACGTCGCGGCCGTTGTACCAGCCGGGGAAGATGCTCCTGAACGAGACGACGCCGTTCGCGTCCGTGGTCTGCACGCCGCGACAGAAACGGTCCGTGTTGGTGAGATCGTTCTGACCCGGCCTGCCCGCGTAGGGCGCGTCGGGCTTCTGCTCGTTGGCAGCACCCCTCGTCCCGAAGCCGCTGTAGAACCCCTGCCCGTCCGTGTGCCAGATGTAGACGTCCACGTCGGGCAGGCCTACCCCCTTGCCATCGCAGTCGGGCGCGCTCAGGTCGACCACGCGCAGGTGGAGGTGCATCTCCACACCTTCTGGCGCGCTCTCATTGTAGCGACCACGAATGTCCTGTCGGACCAGGGAGATGTCGTCGTTCTTCTCGAGCTCGTGAATGAAGAAGGGGCCCTGACCGGCGCCGTCCGTCTTGTTGATCGCCCTGCACGTCGGCACGTTGTCGAACGGCGGCGCCTGGAGGCCGTCGCCGCCGCCACTGCCGCCGCTACCTCCCGCGCCCCCCGCGCCCGGCTCGGAGCCTCCCTCGCCTGAGCCGCCCGTGCCTGCCGTGGTGGAGGTGGCCGGTCCCGCGCCGCTCGAGCTTGACGTGGTGGTGGCGGGGTCGGGCCCCCCGCCTCCGGTACCCGAGGCCGTGGACCCGCTGCCCCCGGAGCTCGCAGAGCCTCCGCCGGCGCCGCTGGGATCATCGGACTCGCCGCCATCTCCGCACGACACGGTGACGGCAATCACCCCCAACCCCAGGAGCGCCTGCCGCCGGTCAACGACCTTGAACAACGGGCCCTGGGTCTCAGTATCTCGTTCCTTGCTCATAAGAAACTCTCCTCAGGTGGTCGATGACCTGTCCGTCCGGACAAGGCGCCGAAAAGGCGGCAGCATCTTCCCAAGAACGGCGGCATTAAAGCATGGCGGCGCGGAGCGTGGAAGACGGGACCCGAGCTGATCCTACATTCCCGCCCTCATGTAGTTATCCTCCGCTGTTTCACGCGCATCGACGCGGTTAAGGAACTTTCTGTCGCCTGAGAAGCCGGGAAGGCGGGCTCTACCGCAAGCGACGCCAGCACCTGACGTTTACAATGTGCTTGCAGCCTAGACAGAGCTCCGAGAACCCGGTTTCGATGGCCGTCGTCACGATCCGGGCGTACTGGATGACCGGCTCGCCTTCGTCAACCAAGCGGAGCACGATGCGTTCTCGGGGCTCGGTCCGTAGGAGCCGTCCCCCGTCACTCAAGGCTCGCCGACCCGCGATGGCCGCGTGTGGGATCTAGCGCTCGCGCACGATGGAAGACAGATGATCACGGGCGGCGAAGATGGCGCGGCCTCGTTGGGAGTCTGATTTGACCACCACCAGCTTTTGAGGGACCTTGACATCGCGCCAGGGCTCCTCCGAGGGCCCGCAGCGCAGCGCACGTTCAACGAGCACCTGAGGACCCCGCGATGGCCGACCGTGTCGACTTCTACTTCGATTACATCTCGGGCTACGCCTATTTCGCCTGGCTCAGCATCCAGGAGATCTGCGACCGCCACGGCGCGGAGCTCGACGTGCACCCGGTGCTCTTCGCCGGCCTGCTCGACCACTGGGGCCAGCTCGGGCCCGCCGAGATCCCGCCCAAGCGCGAGTGGGCCTACAAGGATGCCTTCCGCCATGCGCGGCTCCACGGCATCGAGCTCGCCTGTCCCAAGTACCACCCCTTCAACCCGCTGCTCGCCCTGCGGCTGTCGCTGCGCGAGGTCGCCGGCGCGGAGCAGCGCCGGGTCGTCTCAACCATCTTCCGGGCCGGCTGGGGGCAAGGCATCGATCTCGGCTCGCAGGACGAGCTCGCAGCCGCGCTCCATCGCGAGGGGCTCGACAGCCGCGCGCTCATCGAGCGGGCGTCGGCGCCGACCGCCAAGGAGGCGCTCCGGGAGAGCACCGCACGCGCGGTCGGCCGGGGCGTATTCGGCGTGCCGACGACCTTCCTGGGCGACGAGCTCTTCTGGGGGAGCGACCGTATGGAGTACATCGAGCTCGCCCTCGACGGCCGCGACCCGCTCGACCACGCCCGCGTCCGCGAGGCGCTCGAGCGCCCCCGCGGAGCCGACCGGCGAAAGGTGCGCTCCGAAGGCGATGGCTGAGCGCCGCCGGTTGCCGGGGGGCAGGCCCTGGAACGCCGCCCGGACCTAGTCGTTCATCGCACGACCGCGGTCGGGCCGCGGTGGCCACACCATCCGCTGCTCGGCCGCGAGCGCTGGCGAACGATAAATGGCGGGCGGCGCCGCGAACGACGCCTCCGACATGCCGCCGCCGGCCGCGGTCTTCTTCGGCCACCAGTCCATGCTGAGGTGGATGTGGTGGTGGTGATACGGCCACCCCTCGCCGTACGCCATCCGGTCCGAGAAGCTCGCGAGCTCGTCGTCGGTGATCTTCCGCCGATCCCGGGCCGGAAGGGCGTTCAGCTTGGCCGCGGTCCTCGACAGGAACGGCGCGATGACCTTGTCCACGCCGATGACGCGCGTGCGGGGCGAGCGGAACAGCCTGGCCATGAAGAACGCCTCCCGCTCGAGGTCGACGATGTGCTTCCGCTTCGCCGCCGAAGAGCAGTACCCGTCCTCGTGCTTCGACCCGTCTCCGCAGATGATCTCCCCATCGTTCGATCCGTCCGTCTGGAAATAGGCGATGTCGATGTTGCCACCCTGGTCGTGCGTCGACTCGGGGTGACGCGGGCTGTCGACGTCGTAGCCGGGCGTGACGCCGTTGATCTGGCAGACGTCGATCAGCGAGAGCGGCGTCGTGCCTGGGAACGCATGCAGCGTCTCCGCGAGGGCGTCCCGGACGAGCATGATGAGCTCGCGCCGAGCAAAGCGGTAATTGCTGAACGTCTCCCAGATGTAGCCGCCGCCGACCACCGAGTCGTCGGGGTCGGGGAACGGGAACGGCAAGAGCCCGCCGCCACGCTCGCCGAAGCCGGCGCACTCGTCGAACGAGAAGCCGGCGTCCACGCAGCTCGGGCCGTCGACATACGGAGTCGACGTCACGTCCAGGCCATAGACGTTCTGCGCGCCGTCGTGGCCGACGACCCGGACGAAGTACTCGGCGCCACCCCGCTCGGAGTAGAACCCGTAGAACTCGGTGTCCGTCTCCTGATCGCGGTACGCGTACGGGTACTGCGCGCCGTCGCGCGAGCCGAGCAGGCGGCCCACGCCGTCATAGACCACCAGATCGATGTCCCCGGCGGCCTGACGGAACCGGATGCCCACGCGGACGATGGTCCGCTCGGGCACCACGATCTTGAGCCAGTCCTCGTCCCCCTCGCAGAGGGTGAGGTCCTTCGTGACGCCCATGGGCGCTGTCACCGCTGCTCCCAGGTCGTCGTTGGGCTCGAGGGCGTCGCCCTCGGCGCCGCAGGCGGAGGGGCCCTTGCGGCACTCGCCGCCATCGCAGGAGCTGCCCTCCGGACACCAGCCGGACGGAACGTCGGGTGAGCACGCGACATCGTCCGATACGCAGAGCTCCCCGAGGCAGGTCGTGCCCTCCGGGCAGGTCGACGCGCCGTCGCAGCCGGCGAAGCAGGCCGACCTGCCCTCGCCGTCGACGGTGTGACACACGTAGCCAGGCCGGCAGTCGAGATCGCTGCCGCAGGTGTTCATGCACACCGGCGAGCCGCCCTCCGCCGCGGGGAAGCAGCCCGCGCCTGGCCCGCACTCGTCATCGCTCTCGCAGTCGAAGGCGAGGCAGTACCCCTCCACCCAGCCGTTCGGCGCCGAGGGATCCTCGTCACGATAGCAGGTCGCGCCGCGCAGCGAGCACGCCTCGTCGGCGTCGCAGGCCGCGCCGATCTCCCCGGCGCCGACCGTATCCTCCGCGCACGCCGCGCCGCAGGCCGCGTTGCACCCGTCGCCGCGCCGAGGAGAGCACAGGCCATGACGGCTCTGCACGCCATCGCAGGTCTCTGGATCATAGAGGGGATAACACACCCCCGAGTCGGTCAGGATGTCCGTGTTGAAGCAGCGAGAGCCGGGCGCGCAGCCCTGCTCGCTGTTCGGCGCCGTACACAGCCCCTCCGCGCGCTGCATGCAGATGCCGAGCATGCAGACGGCCGCCTCGCCGTCGCAGTCCGCATCGCAGCTGCAGCTCGCGCCGACGGGGAGGCGCTTCTGGCTCGCCCCGCCGCTCTGCATCTCGCTGTCGACCGTCAACTCCGAATCCCATGGGTCCACACCACACGCTTCCAGAGAACCCATGAGCGCCGGCACCACCACGAAGAGCCATCGCCAATGTAGATCCATGCCACCCTGCCTAGTGAGGAGTGCGAGACCGCACCTGTCGAGCGTTCTAGTCACAGGCGAGGGGTAACTGGTTATTGAAAAGAGCGTATGAGTCACGCGGGATACCCCGCGCGAAGATATTCCCAGCTTCGCAGCGGCGTTGTTGTCCCCGCGCGTGGGGGCGCCCACGCGACGAGCGGCTGGCGCGCGTCCGCCGCGGTGGACTCGCGGTCATCCGACGCACCGGCCGCGCCGCGCGGCGCCCGCGCGGATCGGCGATCGTCATCGCGTCGGCCCGGGGCGCCTACTCGTACTTCTGGCTGACGCGGAACGAGCCGAGCGAGCGTACGCCCGTCGCGTGCTGCTCGAGCAACGCGAGGGCTTCCTTGAACGCAGGCTCCTCCGTGCTGCCCTCGCACTCGACGAGGAAGAGGTACTCTTCAGGGCTGTCCGGCAGCGCGCGAGAGACGATACGCGTGAGGTTGATGTGGTGTCTCCCGAGCGCGGAGAGCGCCGCGACCAGGGCGCCCGGGCGGTGGTCCAGCCCGAACAGGAGCAGCGTCCGCCCCCCCGAGGCCGGCGGCTCCGCGGCCTTCCCGACGATGAAGAAGCGCGTGATGTTCTCGCCCTTCGCGCCGAGCTTCGGCACGAGGATCTCCAGCTTGTAGATGGCCGCCGCGCCCTTGTTGCCGATCGCGCAGGCCTCGCCGTCCTGCGCCGCGCGCTCGACCGCCTCGGCGGTGCTCTCGGCCTCGAGTATCTGCGCGTCAGGGTAGGTCTCGCGCAGCCAGTCGCCGCAGTGCTTGAGCGGGACGAAGTGCGAATAGATGCGCTTCGGCGCCACGCCCGCCCTGCCGAGGAGCGACAGCGTGACGTGCAGCGAGAGCTCCTCGCACACGACGAGCGCGGCGCCCGTGCCCTCGCGGCGGATCAGCTGATCGACGGTGTCGTAGATCGGTCCGCCCACCGCGTTCTCGATCGGCACGACGCCGTAGGTCGCCGCGCCGCCGGCCACGGCGTCGAACACCTCCGAGATGGTGCGCCGGGGCGTGAGCTCCGCGCTCGCGCCGAAGCGCCGGGACGCGACCTCGTGGCTGAACGTCCCGGGCCGCCCGAAGTAGGCGACCCGCTGGCGCGCCGCCGGGGCCCCTGCCGCGTCGCTCGCCGCGGGCGCCGCGTCGTCGCCGTGCGCCGTCCCTGGCTTCCCCGCGTCAGCCGACATGAGCGACGGGCGCCTCGCCAGCGCCCGCGCGGACGGTCGCGACACGCCCCCCGCAGGGCGCGCCGCTCCGCCGTGGGGCCGGCATCCTTCGATGGAAGCTGTGCATCGAGCGCCGCCTGTCTACCGGCGCGATGCGGCGGCGTCCAGCGAGGAAAGCGGCGGCGTCTCACGCGTCTCGCCTGTCTCGCCTGTCTCGCCTGTCTCGCCTGTCTCGCCTGCCCGCGCGAGGAGGCGCCCGCCGCCGCGGTGCACCGGGCAGCCGCCGAGCCGGCCCGTGCGTCGATCGCACCCCAGCAGCCGGGCGGGAGCACCATCGTGGCCGACGATGCCGGAAGGCCCCCTGGGGCGGTTCGGGTGAGGAACGATCGTTACATCCCGAGAACCATCGTCAAGCGGCGCTTTCCCGAGCGATTCGGCCTGCATGCGCGCAGTTGCGCATGCGGAGGGTGGCGCAGGAGACGACCACATGTCCATACATTCGACCACTTTTTCGATCGAATTTCGCCTGTGATGGCCCCGACCAGTTTTTGCAAGTTCCGTTTCTTGTGATAACGATCGTTACGCGATGTCGGGAACGGGGCGTGGAGGCCACGGTTCAGGGCCGCCGAACGACAGAGAAGGGGCCTACTGGCGGATCTTCAACAAGAAAACGATCGTGCTCGTGCGGCGATGGCTTCGCCTCCTGGGGGTTCCGCGCCGGGATCGCTGGGACATCGCCCAGAACGTGATGCTCGCGGCGCATGAGAGCTTCGGGAACTACGATCCGGAGCTCGGGCCGTCCGACCGCTGGCTGAACAAGATCGCTGTCCACGCCGCGTCCCACTACGGGCTGCGCGAGCGGCGCCGGAGGGAGGAGCCGTTGCCTGACGACTTCGACGCAGAGCTCGACGAGCCCTCGGCCGAGGAGCAGATCATCTCGGCGTGCGATCGCCTGTTCGCGCGCGCGGTCCTGCGCGAGCTCGACGCCGAGTTCGGCGCGATCCTCATGGCCCACGACATCGAGGGCGTCCCCATGGCGGACTTCGCGAGCCGGGCGGGAGTCCCCCTCTCGACGGCGTACAAGCGGCGGAGCCGGGCGCTCGCCGCGTTTCAGCAGCTGGCCACGCGGCGCCTCGCGTCGATGCCCGGCGCAGAGGCGCGGGGCGGCGGCCGGCCGGAGTCCGGCGCTGGGCCACCTCGCGTCGCGGGCTGCTCCGCGCGGACGTGACGGCTCAGGGGCTCATCGCCCGCGCCGGCTCGATGACGAGGGAGCGGAGCCGCGCGACCCGCGCTCCTCGGACCGAGGCCGCGAGCGGAGCCGCGCGCGCTCCGGATCCTCGTTGATGAGCGCGAGGATGGCCTGCTTCTTCGGCGAGTCGTCGGGCTCGATCAACAGGAAGAGGAGCGCCTCCTGGAGAGCCTCGGGCGCGCGATCGAAGCGATCGGCGACGACCGCGGAGACCGGGCTCCTCCCGTCGCCGGGCAGGAGGAGCCGAGCATCGCAGTTGAGCCCCTGTGCGATGAGCGCCAGCGCGCCGAGCCCGAGATCGCGCTCGCCGCGCTCGACCTGCCGCAGGTAGGTCGCCGAGAGGCGCGCTTTCTCGGCGAACTCGGCGTAAGTGAGCCCGTGCAGCTGCCGGAGCACGCGAATGGCTCGACCGACCTCCTTGGGAAGCGCATCGCTCATGGCCGGCGCAGCCTATCAACTCCCGCCGCGGCCGGAAAAGGACGATCGCACGCTTCTCCCTGCATTCGCGCGGGGGCGCACGTCGATGTCCGTTACTTACTATAACTGATTCAGCTCCTCCAAGAGCGCCCGGGAGTGCGAGTTCTCGCGCCTCTCGATCGCTATGCCGGTGAGGAGGGGCGCTTGGCCGCAGCTCGGATCGACGCGGGGTCAGCGTCGGTTGCGTCGGTTGCGTCGGTTGCAGCCGCGGGGCGCTTCTGTCATTCCTGGCGAGTCCGCTGGCGGGATGTGCGCTGGTTCGAGCGCGTGTCTCGGCGCCTTCGGGGGACGGCAAGGGGTTCGATGATCCGTCTGGAGCTTTCAGGAGAGCACACCCGGCTGCACTCGACGCTGTGCGCCCAGTGCCCGCAGGGCCCCGCGGGGTGCTGCGTCAGCCCGCCCGAGCTCGACTGGACGGACATCGGGCGCATCGTCTCCCTCGACGGCCGTGGCTGGCTGCTCGAGCAGATCGCCGCAGGCAACCTGCTCCCCGTGAGCCGCGGACTCGAGCTCCGGCGCGTGCGGAAGCGGGAGGAGCGCACGGCCCCGCGGCAATCGAAGTGCGTCTATCACGGCGCGCGCGGCTGCTCCGTCCCCGCCGAGCGGCGGGCCGCGACATGCAATTACTTTCTCTGCGAGGACGCCTTCGCCGAGCGCACGGACGGCCAGACGGATCCTGCGTCCGCCGAGAGCCGCCGGGCGCACGCGCTCCTCCGTGACGTCTACGGCCGCTGGGACCGTGAGCTCGCCGAGGCGGTCGCGTCCCGCCCGGAAGGGCCGACGTGGGACGCGGCGTTCCTCGACTGGCTGGGCGCGGAGTTCGAGCGGCTCTCGCGCGCGTCGCGCGACGAGCTCGGCGAGCTCACCGCGCCTGGCCTCACCGCGCGTGGATCTGGATAGAGAGCGTCGCTGGCGCGGCGAGCGCGCCCGTCTCCCAGGGATCACCCGTCACAGCATGGCGACCGGATCCACGTCGATGATCACCCGGGCGTTCCGGTCAAGGCCATCCCTTATCAGCCCGGCCAGCGCCGCGAGCGCCCCCCGGAGCGGACCGCGATCGCGCGCCCGGAGGAGCACCCGGAACCGGTAGCGCCCGCGCAGCCGCGCGATCGGCGCCGCCGACGGGCCGAGCACCTCGACGCGCCGGGAGACCCCCTCGGGGCAGGTGCGGGCGTGGGCCGCGAGCTTCGCCGCGGCGCCGCGCCCCACGCTCTCATCGACCGCGTCGATCCGGAGCAGCGCGAGGCGCGTGGCGGGCGGATAACCCACCTCCTCGCGGTCGCGGATCTCCCGCTCGAGAAAGCCAGGCACGTCGTGCGCCGCGGCGAACGCGATGGCCGGGTGCTCGGGGTTGCGCGTCTGGATGAGCACACGGCCGGGGCGGTCGCGCCGCCCCGCGCGCCCGGCCACCTGCACGAGCAGCTGGAAGCCGCGCTCGGCCGCGCGGAAGTCGGGCAGCCCGAGCGCGGCGTCGGCGTTCACCACGCCGACCAGCGTCACGTTGGGCAGGTCATGGCCCTTCGTGACCATCTGCGTGCCGACCAGGATGTCGATCTTGCCCTCGCGCATCCTCGCGAGGATCGCCTGCGAGCGATCCTTGCCGGCGACGTCGCGATCGAGGCGCGCCACGCGCGCCTCCGGGAACGAGCCAGCGATCGTGGCCTCGAGCCGCTCGGTGCCGAGCCCCTCGAGCAGCAGGTTCCGCGCGCCGCACGCGCCGCAGCGGTCCGGCAGCGGCCCCGCATAGTCGCAGTAGTGGCAGCGCAGCCGCCCCCCCTCCGGCCGCTCGTCGAGCGGCGCCGCGGGCGCGGGCGCGCCGCCCGGCGAAGGCGGGCGCGCGTCGCGGCGCCGCCCGCGGTGGTACGTCAGCGCGACCGAGCAGGCGTCGCACGTGGTCAGCGTCCCGCACGAGCCGCAGACGACGCTCGGCGCGAAGCCGCGGCGGTTCAGGAAGAGGATCGCCTGCTCCTTCGCCGCGAGCGTCTTCTCGAGCGCGCGGTGCAGCGGCAAGGAGATCAGCGGATCGCCCGAGGGGCCGGCGCGGAAGCGGCGGAGATCGACGAGGGAGACCTCGGGGAGGCTGGCCTCGCGGTGCGCGCGGTCCGGCAGGCGCAGCTCGGCGAGCTTGCCGCGGCGCACCAGCGCGACGGACTCGATGGAAGGGGTCGCGGAGCCGAGCACGCACACCGCCCCCGCGCGGTGGGCGCGGAGCAGCGCCATGTCGCGCGCGTGGTAACGCACGCCCTCCTCCTGCTTGAACGAGCCGTCGTGCTCCTCATCGACGAGGATGAGGCCGAGGTCCGGCACCGGCGCGAACAGCGCGGAGCGCGCCCCGATGGCGACGCGCACCTTGCCGACGTGGAGGCTCGCCCACATCGCGTGGCGATCGGCGTCGCTCAGCCCGCTGTGCAGCACGGCGAGCTCGTCGCCGAAGCGGGCGCGGAAGCGCGCGACGAGCTGCGGGGTGAGGGCGATCTCCGGCACCATGACGAGCGCGCCGCGGCCCCGGTCGAGGCAGCTCTTGATGGCGCGCAGGTACACCTCGGTCTTGCCGGAGCCTGTCACGCCGAAGAGGAGGAACGCGCTCGGCCGCGGCTCCTGTCCGGCGGGCCGCGGCTCCTGCCCGGCGGGCCGCGGCTCCTGCCCGGCGGGCCGCGGCTCCTGCTGGGCGATCGCAGGGTGCTCCCCTCCCCCGGACGGCGCGAGCGCCGCGAGCGCCGCGTCGATGCGCGCCGCGGCCTCGGCCTGCGCCGCGTTGAGCTCGGGGGGCACGTCGCGCTCCTCGGCGCGGCGGAAGAACGGGTCGCGCGGCGGCTCGCGCTCGTCCAGGGCGACGAGGTTGCGCTCGGCGAGCTTCTTCAGGGCGCTGCGCGCGTTGCCGAAGCGCTCCTCGATCCGCGCGACCGGCTGCTCGCCGTTCGCCCGGAGCAGCGCGAGCACCGCCGCGGCCTGCCCGCGGAGCGTGCCGGGCTCCTCGACGACGTCGGTCGCGCTCGCGTACGCGACCTTGCGGCCGCCGACCTGCTTGGAGCGGCCGAGGTCGAGGACGCCGTCGAGCTCCCCCTGGGCCTTGAGCGCGCGCACCTGCTCGCGCTCGATCGCCGGCAGCGCGAGGCGGAGCACCTCGCCGATCGGCGCGAAGTAGTAGGCGGCGAGCTCCTGCAGGAAGGCGAGCAGCTCCGCTGGCAGCGCCGGACGCGCGTCGACGAGCGCCGCGAGCGGCTTGATCTTGGACGGATCGATGGCCGCGCTGCGCTCGCTGACGGCGAGCACCACGCCGAGCAGCTTGCGCCGATGGAACTCGCAGAGGACGCGCGCCCCCGGTCGGACCTCGCCGGCGAGCGCGGCAGGGACCTCGTAGGTGAAGGCCTGCGAGAGCGGGACGGGCACCGCGACATCGGCGAGGAGGGGCATCGCTCCGGAGGGCCGCGCGTGGCGCGGCACGGGCGAGATACCAGAGAACGCCGCCCAGGACGAGGAACGCAGGGCGTGCGCGCGGGCGCCGCGCCGGGCCCGCAAAGGAAAGACTCCAAAAAAAAGCGCCGCCGGGGCCTCGGGGGGGGGGGGAAGGCCGCGCCGGCAGCGCTGGCCGGACATAGAGCACCGTCCATGCCATCCGCGGGATTCGCGATTCGAACGTATTTCACTTCAGATGGGGCGCTCGCTGATTTCGAACCTGAAATTTCGGCAAAACATCATTGCAGAAGCGAACTGCGCGGCCTGCTCGAGCGTCACAGAGGCACGCGCCGCGGGAGGGGGATGGGAACACCCGACCCGCTCCCGCGGGGTCCGCCGATTGCTCGGGATCCGGTCAGGGGTTCACCACTGGACGGTCGGCGGGACTGGCGCCATGCGCTGGAAATCCGCGCAGCCACGCGCCTCGGAGGAGGGGGAACATGATCGGAACCGCAGTCTTGGGGGGAATCGAGGAGCAGGACTGGATCGACCGGATCGCCGACCCGCTTCAGCGCGGCATCCAATCCGTCCTGAGGCGAACGCCCACGGTCGCCAAGGTGCTGCATGGCAAGTTCCTCGGGCACCCCTTGCACCCGGTGCTGGTGACCATCCCCATCGGCGCCTGGTCCTGCGCGCTGGTGCTCGATCTCGCCGGCATCGGCCGCAGGCGGCGTCGTCTCCATCGGGGAGCGGACGCGACCGCGGCCATCGGCCTCGGCGGGGCGCTCGTGGCCACCTTCGCCGGGCTCGCCGACTGGAGCACCACCCTCGGCCCCGCGAAGCGGATCGGCTTCGTCCACGGCGCCGTGAACCTCGCGATCGCCGGCCTGTACGGCGCCTCGCTCGCCTCCCGGGCGATCGGGCTGCGGCCGCTCGGGATCGCGCTGTCGACCGCGGGGTTCGGCCTCGCGGGGGCAAGCGGCTGGCTCGGCGGAGAGCTCATCTACCGCTACGGCGTCGGCATCGGCAACGACGCGTGCGAGCGGAGGCCGGAGATGCAGGTGCCCGTGCCCGAAGCGCCGATCGCCGACGCGGGCTGACGGCGACCGGCGCCGGCGCGCCGGACGGGAGCGAGATACGACGTTCTCCTCGACCGAGCGGGCGCTAGCGCGCCGCGAGATAGCAGCCCGCGATGACGAGCGCGGCGAGGGCGAACAGCAGCGCGCAGTGCACGAGCCATGGCACGAGCCGGCGCTGCTGCGGGCAAGCGAGCGGAGGCTGCGCCCTGGCCCAGGGCGGCGGCTCGGCCAGGGCCAGCGCGGCGGGCTCTGCGACCTGCGCGCCGGCCGCCCTCGCGGGCAGCGCGGCGGCCGCCATCGCCTGCGGCGCTGCCATCGCCATCGCCGGCGGCGCTGCCATCGCCATCGCGCCCTGCGCGCCGATGTCCATCGCGCTCGGCGTGACGGCCTCCCTCGCGCTCGGCGCGATGGCCGCGGCCGCGATCGGCTCGATCACCGCAGGCGGACCGAGCTCCAGCGCGCGCACCGCGCGCTCGCGCGCCCGGCGGGGCGCGACCAGCTCCGCACCGAAGTTGTCGCGCAGCCACGCCCCGAAGCGCAGCGGGCTCGCCGTCAGCTCGGCCGCCGCCGCGTAGGCGGCGATGTCCTGGAGCATCGCCGCCGCGCTCGGGTAGCGCTCGTCGGGCGCGACCGCGAGCGCCCGCGCCACGATCGCGTGGAGCGCCGCCTCGTCGGGGAGCCCGCGCTCCACGAGCGGCGGGATCGACGCGCGCCGCGCGAGCTCGAGCAGATCGCCCCGCGCCGCTTCCTTGGAGAGCGCGGCGCCGGGGCTCGCGCTGTACATCCGCCGGCCGGCGAGCAGCTCCCAGAGCAGGATGCCCGCCGCGAAGACGTCGGATCGCGCGTCGAGCGCCTCGCCCCGGGCCTGCTCGGGGCTCATGTAGCCGGCCTTGCCCTGCAGCGCCTCGTCCATGGCTCCGCAGCGCTCGTGCGCGCGGGCGATGCCGAAGTCGCAGAGCTTGATCTCGCCCTCGAAGCTCAGGAGCACGTTCGACGGCGAGACGTCGCGGTGCACGACGCCCTTCCGGTGGGCGTACGCGAGCGCCTGGAGCGCCTCGGCGATGATCAGCAGCGAGAACGCGACCGGGAACTTCACCTTCTGGCGCGCGCAGCGGCGGAGCAGCTCGCGCAGGTCGAGGCCCTCGACGTACTCCATCGCGATGAAGAGCGAGCCGTCCTCGCGGCAGAGGTCCTCGACCTGCACGATGGACGCGTGGCGCAGCCCCGCCGCGAGCCTGGCCTCGCTCGCGAGCATCTCGACGAAGCGCGGGTCGTGCGCGAACCTCGGGGCGACCTCCTTGATGGCGACGAGGCGCGCGGCGCCGAGGTCCGTGCGCACCCGGGCCAGGTAGAGATCGGCCATCCCTCCCTGGCCGATGTGATCGAACAGCGTGTAGCGGCCGATCTGGCACGGCAGCAGCCGCCCCCCGCGGGGCGCCGCGCGGCGGCGGGGTGTCTCCTCGCGCGCGGCGCCGAGGGGGAGAGCGGGCAGGCCGGAAGGCGGGTACGGGAGCGTGCCTCCGCGACGCACATCGAGGCGATCGATCTGCACGAGCCGTCGTCGCAGACTTCGCCCGGGCGGGCCAACTAAGTGGACGCGGCGCTGTTCAGGCCCTGGGGCGCGCAGCTCAGGCGCGGCGCAGTCCACGTCAGTTCACGTCAGTTCACGTCAGTTCACGTCAGTTCACGTCAGTTCACGTGCAGCGCGCGCGGCGGCGGGCTACATCCGGCGCATGGCGTTCAGCACAGGCTGGGGACCGGCCTTTGCCGGGTCGTTCATCCGCATCGTCGACGACCGGGGGCGCAAGCACGAGTGGCGCTCCCCTCCGCGGCGCATCGTCTCGCTCGTGCCGAGCGACACCTACTCGCTCCTCCGGCTCGGCGCCCGGGATCGGCTCGTCGGCCGCACCCGCTACTGCGTCGCGCCCGCCGAGGACGTCGAGGGCATCGAGCTCGTCGGCGGCACGAAGGACGCCGACGTCGACCGCATCGCCGCGCTCGACCCCGACGTCGTCGTCGCGAACCAGGAGGAGAACAGCAAGCGCGACATCGAGCGCCTCGACGCCGCGGGGCTCCGGGTGCTCGTCTCGTTCCCGAAGCGGGTCGCCGACGGCGTGGCGCACCTCGCCCGGCTGGCGCGCCTGCTCGGGCACGCCGCGGCGAAGCCCGGCGCGCCCGCCACCCCGGCCGACGGCGCCCCGGGCCAGCCGCCGGCGGCCGCGGCGCGCGAGCTGGTCGCGGCCGCCTACCGCGCCCACGCCGCGGCCGAGGCGCGGCGCCGCGAGCGCCCGCCGATCCGCGCCTTCGTCCCCATCTGGATGGACCCGCTGATGACCGTCCACGGCGACACGTTCCTCTCCGACGTGCTCGATCTCGTGGGCGCGCAGAACGTCTTCGAGGATCGGCCCCGGCGCTACCCGCTCGCGGCCGACCTGGGCAAGGCGCCGCCGCTGCCCCCCGAGCGCGTCCAGGGCCGCGACCTCCGCTACCCCCGCGTGACCCTCGACGAGGTGATCGCCCGCGCCCCGGAGCTCGTCCTGCTGCCCGATGAGCCGCACGCCTTCACCGACGCCGACGCGGCAATATTTCGCTCCCTCGACATCCCCGCTGCCCGCCGTGGCCACGTGATCAGGTGCGACGGCAAGGACCTCATGTGGTACGGCGCGCGGGCGCTCGAGGGGCTCAGTCGGCTGCGCGAGATCGTCGACGCCGCCCGTCCCTGATGCACGCGCGAGCGTCGGGTCAGGGGGTGCGACGCCGAATTCCCGCGGCCTTGCGGCCGAGCAAGCCCCTCCTCGCCACGCCGCAGTTAGGGTAGGAACGTAGGATGACGTGGACACGGGAGACGTTGCGGGCAGAGATCATCCAGCTCCTGGAAGGACACACGGCCGGCGAGGTAAAGATCGAGGAGTCGAGCCACCTCGTCGCCGACCTCAGCCTCGACTCGCTGGGAGTGATGGAGATCGTCGCGGATATGGAGGATAAGTTCGACCTCTCGATCCCCGACGACATGTTGCGCGAGGTCGACACGGTCGCCGACGTCGTCAAGGCCATCGAGCTCCGGCTCAAGAACGAAGGAAGGCTCTCGGGATGACGGCTGTTTGGAAACCGCGGACGGTCGCGCAGGCGATCGAGGACGCAGCGGCGAGCACGAAGACGGGCTATCGCTTCATCGAGGAGTCCAGCGAGAACGAGCCGTTCTTCACGCACGGGGGCATCGAGCGGGCCAGCGCGCGCTTCGGCGGCGCGCTCCAGGCGCTCGGGCTCCAGAAGGGCGATCGCGTCGCGTTGATCCTGCCGGACAACGCCGATTTCATCTTCGCCTTCCTGGGCGCGATCCGCGCGGGCGTCATCCCGGTGCCCATCTACCCGCCGACCGGCCTCGGCAAGCTGACCGGCTACCTCGAGAACACGCTGCACATCGTCGCGAAGAGCGGCGCCAAGGTGCTGCTCACGAGCGCCGAGATCAAGCGGATGCTCGGCACGATCCAGGCGCAGGCGCCGGAGCTCGAGCAGATCGTGGCGGTGGAGGGCCTCCGGGGCGCCCGCGAGGAGCTCAAGCCGGTCAAGGTCGAGCTCGACGACGTGTGCTTCCTCCAGTTCACGAGCGGCTCGACGTCGCGCCCGAAGGGCGTGGTGCTCACGCACGCGAACCTGGCGTCCAACGTGCGGGCGATCGTGGATCTCGGCCTGGCGGTGCGCGAGTCCGTCGACACGGGCGTGTCGTGGCTGCCGCTCTACCACGACATGGGGCTCATCGGCTTCGTGATCGCGCCGCTCTACTACGTCAACACGATCACGTTCCTGCCGCCGCTCCTTTTCCTGAAGCGCCCGGTGCGCTGGCTGGAGACGATCACGCGCCACCGGGGCAACGTGTCGTTCGGCCCGAACTTCGCCTATGCGCTCTGCGTGAAGCGGATCCGAGAGCAGGAGATGGCGGGGCTGGATCTCTCGACGTGGCGGGTCGCCGGGTGCGGCGCCGAGCCGATCCGGGCCGACAACCTGCGCGCGTTCGCCGAGAAGTTCGCGCCGGTCGGGTTCGACGAGAAGGCGTTCGTCTGCTCGTACGGGATGGCCGAGAGCACGCTGGCGGTGTCGTTCAGCGCGCTCGGGGCCGGGCTGCAGACCGACGCGGTGGACGGCGAGACGCTCTGGAAGGAGGGCAAGGCGACGCCCGTCCCGGCCGACGGCGAGGGCGCGTCGTCGCTCGTGCAGTGCGGGTCGGCGTTCGAGGGGCACGAGATCGCGGTCTTCGCGTCGGACGACGCGGAGAGCGCCCGCCCGCTCGGCGATCGCGAGGTCGGGGAGCTCCGGCTGCGGGGCCCGAGCGTGATGCCCGGCTATTTCAACGACCCGGATCTCACGAAGGAGGCGTTCGCGGGCGGCTGGCTGCGGACCGGCGATCTCGGGTACCTCGCGGAGGGCAAGGTCTATATCTGCGGGCGCTCGAAGGAGGTCATCATCGTCAACGGGCGCAACTACTACCCGCAGGATCTCGAGTGGGAGGCGAGCCGCGTCTCCGGGGTCCGCAAGGGCAACGTGATCGCGTTCGGGACGATGAAGCCGCACAACGACCGCGAGCGCGTGGTCATCGTCTTCGAGACCCCGGCGTCGGACGATCAGGAGAAGCAGGCGCTGAAGGGCGAGGTGCGCCGCGTCGTCCAGCAGGCCATGGGGCTCACCGTCGATGACGTGGTGGCGGTCGGGGCGGGCATCCTGCCGAAGACCTCGAGCGGGAAGCTCCAGCGGAGCAAGACGCGGGAGCTCTACGAGAACGGGGAGCTGCTGATCCGCAGCTCGTCGCGCGAAGGGGACCGGCTGGACGCGGCGAAGGAGTTCGCCAAGAGCCAGATCAACTTCTTCCGCCACGCGATCTTCCGCGGGCGGGGGGGATGATCCTGGAGGGGGCTCGGAAGGGGCCCCCTGGAGATCTCCGGGGCTGCCTTACGGCAGCTGACCGCGGCTCTCGCGGGTAGCTCTCAGGACAGCAACACGTCACTGCACGCGCTTCGACCTCACGGACGGAGTTCGAGCGAGCGGGCGCGCGGGGGAAGCGCGAAGGCATGGCCGCTCGTGCGGGGGGCCGTTATCGTCGAAGGGCGTCCATGCCCGTGTGGCTCAATCAGCTGCTGCCGATCCTGCTCCTGCTCACGGCCATCGCGGTCGTCATGCGGCGGCTGCCGAAGATCGATCTCGGGCACTCGGAGGAGTTCCGGCGCCGGCGGTTCTTCAACTGGTTTCCGCTCGGGCTGACGTACGCCTTCCTCTACATGGGGCGGTACAACCTCTCCGCCAACGCGCCGGAGCTCGACGCGCTGCACCTCGTCAGCAAGCACGAGTTCGGGAACATCGACGGCTGGGGCTCGGCCGTTTATGGGGTCGCCTTCCTGCTGAACGGGCCGCTCACCGACCGCTGGGGCGGGCGCGCCACCATCCTGATCGCCGCGGGCGGATCCGCGCTCATGAACGTCCTGATGGGCGTGGCCGTCCGCCTCGCCCAGGAAGGGCGGCTCGACCACAGCGCCGCCATCACCGCGATGACGGTGCTCTTCTCCGCCAACATGTACTTCCAGAGCTTCGGCGCCGTATCCATCGTCAAGGTCAACGCGCCCTGGTTCCACGTCCGCGAGCGCGGGATGCTCGGCGGCGTCTTTGGTATCCTGATCTCGCTCGGGCTCTACTTCGCCTACGACTGGAGTCGATTCATCGCCAAGCACCTGCCGATGCCGTGGGTGTTCCACGTCCCCGCCCTGCTGCTGCTCGGCTTTCTGGTGCTCGACGTCTTCCTCATCCGCGACACGCCGGGCCAGGCGGGGTTCCAGGACTTCGACACAGCTGACGCGTCCTCGGGCGACACCGGCGGGCGCCTGGGGGCAATCGCGGTCGCACGGCGCATGTTCTCGCAGCGGGTCATCTGGATCATCGTCGCCATCGAGTTCTGCAGCGGCTTCCTCCGCAACGCCGTCATGAAGTGGTACCTCGTCTTCGCCGACAAGACCGGGCTCAAGGGCTTCGTGTCGGCGCACTGGGGCGTGCTCCTCTGCATCGCCGGCATCCTGGGCGGCGTGTTCGCCGGCTTCATCTCCGATCATGTCTTCGATTCGCGCCGGGGCCCGGTGGCCTCGGTGCTGTATGCAGGCCTCGTGCTCGGCGCGGTCATCGTCCTCTTCACGCTGAGCTTCCCCATCGCCGGGTGGACCGTCGTGTTCATGTCCCTCTGCGTGATCGGCGTCCACGGCATGCTGTCCGGGACCGCGAGCATGGATTTCGGCGGGAGGAAGAACGCCGGCGTCGCGACTGGCATCATCGACGGCTTCGTCTACCTGGGCACCGCGGCGCAATCGTTCCTTTACGGGAGCATCCTGCCCTCGGGCGACGCGGCGAAGGACCCGGGGAACTGGATGCCGTGGCCCGCGGCCATGCTCCCGGTCGCGCTCGTCGGCTTCGCGCTGGCGACGCGGGTGTGGAACGCGCGGCCCGAGCGGCGCGCGGCGGCCCACTGACGCGCGGCCTCCACGCGAGCCAGGCGAGGTATCCCCCGCCGGCCCTCTCCGCCCCACTCACCCACGCTCGGCGGCGAGCGCCCGGGGATCGACGAAGACCCACGGCATGCCCGCCGCCTGCGCGGACTGGATCCCCAGCGCGGCGTCCTCGAAGACCAGGCACCGCGCGGGCTCGACGCCCAGGCGCTTCGCCGCCTCGAGGAACGGGTCGGGCGCCGGCTTGGGCCGCGCGTAATCCTCCGCCGCGACGACCACGTCGATGTACCCGCGGAGGCCCAGGAACTCCAGCGTCCGTTCCACGGACGCCCGTGGGCTCCCCGAGACGACGGCGCGCTTCACGCGCGGAGGAGCGTCGCGGAGCGCGGCGACGACCTCAGGCACGCCTCGCACCGTCGGTATCAGGCGGTGGTACGCCGCTTCCTTCGCCGCGAAGACCTCGGCCACCGGCATCCGCAGCCCGTACTTCCCGTTCAGGAGCTCGACGATCCGGTCGGTCGGCATCCCCGCCCAGCCGTAGAAATCTTCGCCGGAGAACTCGCACCCATGCGGGGCGAGCGCCTCGAGCCACGCCTGGTAATGGACCGGCATGGAGTCCGCGATCGTCCCGTCGCAATCAAAGAGATAAGCGACAAACGAGCCTGAGGGGAATACAAGTCCTGGCATAGGCCGCACCTAGTAGCATATCGGCAGGCCTCCCGCTGGTGCGCCGGCCCTCCCGGAGAGCTCGCCGTTCAAAACCTCAGGCTTCGTTTTGCTCGCGGGCGAACGAGATCGTCACCACCTGTCCTCGACCGCCTCCACCCGCACCTCGCACGCGCCATCGCCCCTGAGCGGCGACTTCGTCTCTTGCACGCGAAACCGCGTCCCCATCTTGAACAGCCCGCCATAGGTCTCGGCGTCGATCGGCCGCACCGTCCCGAAATCGACGCGGTGCAGGAGCTGCATGATCGCGAGCGCCGTCCCCTGTTGAAACAGGAGCCGCCCCCGCGCCGTGGGCCCGTGCTTCATGGCGTAATACGCGCTCTCGTGCGTGATCGGCGCCCGCAGCACGAGCGCCCGGCCCGGCTGGAACTCCGGCGCGGAGAGCGCCCCCCAGCCGAGCGCGCGGGCGAGCCCGAGCAGCTGCTCCAGGCGCTCGTGCTGGTCCCTGCCCACCGGACCGCACGCCGCCTCGAACGACGAGGACGAGAGCATCCCCCCGAGCAGGTGGAACGCGCCCGTCTGCGCCGCCTCCCGCACGAGCGCCTCGAACCCCGGGACCAGCTCGGGAGACCGCCGCTCGATGAGGTGCACCGTGTCGAACGTCTTCTGATCGATGTACCCCACCGGCAAGAGCGCCAGGTTCACCCCGTACGCCGAGATGAGCCCGCGCTCGTCGGACCGCAGCGCCCCGAGCTCCTCGAGCATCGCGCCCTCGACGCGCTGCGCCCGCGAGAGCGGCCCGCCCTCGGGCTCCCAGCGCACCCGCGCCGACTCGATCTGCTTGCGCGTCAGCGCCTCGCCGAAGCGCGGCCGCTCCGACCGCCGCGTCAGCAGGAAGGTGCAAGTCGCGTCGCCCCGCGCGACGCACGTCACCTCGTCGGCGTCGAGCCGCCCCCAGTCGGACGGGAACGCGAGGCTCGCCGCGGCCGCGCAGTAGCCCGAGGCGAACGCGTCCACCGCCAGCCGGTTCTGGATCCGACCGCCGTACTTCGCGAGGAAGCTCGTCCCGTGGAAGAGCGAGTCCGCGTGCACCGCGCCGCCCTCCGCGCTCACCTCGAACCGCAGACGCCCCTGCCCCATCGCGGCGAACAGCTCGCCCGCGAGCTCGAGCTTCTCCCGCGGCGACGCTCCGTGGCGGTCCTCGTACAGCGGCCCGAGCAGCGCGTGCGCCGCCTCGAACGCCGCCTGCCGGCGCACGCCGCGGCTCTCCCCGCCGAGCGCGTCGAAGATCGTCTGCTCCAGGAAGAGCGCGAAGTGGTGGGAGTGCGCGATCACCAGCTGATCCGCCACATGGAGCAGCCCGTGCGGGACGATCGGGCCGACCAGATCGCCGAGCGGGCCGTCGATGCGGCCCCGCAGGCCGTGCCGGAGCGCCGTCACAGGAGCCTCCGCAGCGCGGCGCGCTCCAGGCCGAGGATGTCCGCGACCGCCGTCTCGACGAGCACCATCGCCTCCGCGCCGAGCCCGTCGGGGTGCTCGAGCGCGAGCGGCGTCAGCCCGGCGCGCAGGGCGAGCCGGAGCCGCGCCACGTGAGGCTCCGGCGCGCGCGCCTCGAGCAGCGCGAGCAGCCGCTGGATCCGCGCGACCTCGGCCGACGGCGGATCGACGGGCGGCGGCGTCCCGCCCGTCCGGCGCGACGGGATGCTGGACGAGCCCCTCGGTGGCGCCGATCGCGCGACGCCCCGCACGAGATCGTCCACCGTGTCCGCGCTGAGCGGCTCCTCGAAGAGCCCCGACGGGTCGCTCAGCATCTCCTCGGGCGGCTCCTCGAGCGGCAGCTCGGGCGCGAGCGTCGCGGCGAGCCGCTGCGCCACGAGCCGCGCCATGCCGAGCGGCATCGTGCCGTCGAACAGGCTCGCGACGACGCACGCGCGGACGCGGCGCAGGAGGACGGTCCGGCCGCTCAGCTCGAGCGTGACCACGGGGTCCGGGAGATCCTCCGAGCGGCCCTGCGAGCGCGGCGGCTTGCTCGACGACCGCGCGCCGCGGCTGCGGGCGGGGCGGATCGAGCCCTCCCGCTCCGGGACGAGCCGCTGCGCGGCGAGCTGGCTCCCGAGGTACGCGTCGCGCAGCCCCGCGGCCACGTCGCTCGGAGAGAGGGCCGCGCCCTCGCGGACGAACACGGCGTGGACGCGCGCGTCGCCGAGGTGGAACACGACGATGGCGTCGAGGCCGCCGACGCCGTAGCCGATGCCGTCGAGCGCGATCGGCGCGAGCGGGTCGTCGTCGTCCAGCGCGCCCGCGCCGGCCGCGACGCCACGACCGAACGAGGGCTCGCCGTGCTCCGCGCTCACCCGACGACCCCGACCGCGGCGTCGATCGCGTGCCGGCACGCGATCCGGACGGCGTGCGCCTCGCGCGGCGTGAGCGGGCCCGGGCGCATCAGGCCGACGATGTACGCGGCGGAGCGCACCTGGAACCCGATGAGCTGGAAGAACGGCCCGTCGCCGACGCAGAGCTCGAAGCGCTGCGACGGGGCGCCGGGCAGCGCCGCGACGAGCGAGCCGATCGCCGACGCGATGAGGCCCGAGGCGGCGAGCCTCGCCTCCGTGTCGCGGATCGCGCCGGCGAACGGGAGCCCGGCCGCGTCCGCGAGGAACACGTCCGTGGCGCTCGTCGCCTCGGCGATCCACTCGATCACCCGCTCGCAGCGCGCGACCGGCCCGCCCGCCGCGGCGAGGTCCGGGAAGCGCGGCGCGCGGCCCGCCGAGAGCGCCTCGATGGCGCCGTCGAGCCGCTCCTCGAGGGGCTCGCGCGCCGCCGCGAACGAGGGCGGCGAGCCCAGAGGCCGCAGGTCGAGCGGCGAGCCGCGCCGCGAGTCGACGTCGTCGGCCGACGAGGGCAGCGCGCCCCGGAGCCCGAGCTCGCCGCCTACGCCCGCGCCCGACAGGGGCAGGAGGTCGCTCGAGGGCGCGAGCTCCTCGAACGACGGCGAGAGCGGCGACGAGGACGTCGGCTCCGGCTCCGCCCGCGAGGACGGCGGCCGGGACTCGAACGACACGAGCGGCTCGGCCGCGGGCGCGACCGACGCCGCCCGCGGCCTCCGCGACCTCGACCGCTTGACCAGCGCCGCCGCGGTGACGACGGCGCCGTCGACATCAAAGGAGGAGCGAGATCGGGCCATCGTCATCGTCCGGCGAGGTGGGGTCCAGGCGAACCAGCACGTCGTTCGCGAGCTGATCGAAGACGCGCGCGAGCGGCGGAGGGCGCTTCTGCATGAGCAGGAGCGGCGCCCCGCGGAGAGACGCCTCGAGGAACGCCTCGTCGCGCGGGATGACCGTGTCGAGGATGATCCCGTCGGGGAACTTCGTCCAGAGCGTCTCGGCGACGTCGAGCGACGCGGACGCCTGCCGGTCGAACATCGACAGCACCATGCCGAGCAGCGACAGGTGCGGGTTCTTCTCGGCGCGGACGCGATCGATCACCGCGAGCAGCTGGCCGACCGATCGGAGCGCGAGCGGCTCGGCCTGGAGCGGCAGGAGCGCGTGCGTCGCCACCTCGAGCGCCCGCGTCGTGACCTTGCCGAGCCCCGCGGGGCAATCGACGACCACGATGTCGAAGTCCGGCGAGAGCCGCGCGAGCACGCTCGGGAGCACGGGCCCGCGGGCGAGCGCGTCCTCGAAGCCAGCGACGGTCGTGGGATCGACCCGGCCGACGGTGAGCACCTGGAGCTGCGGCTCGCGCGTCCGGAGCAGCACCGACTCGAGCCGCTCGGCGCCCGTGAGCAGCTCCGCGACGCCCGGCCGCGCGCGATCCGCGAGGCCCAGCGACAGCCCGAGGCTCCCCTGCGCGTCGAGCTCCAGGATCAACGCGCGGTTGCCCGCGCGCCCGAGGGCAAGCCCGAGGTTGAGGGAAATCGTGGTCTTTCCGACGCCGCCCTTCTGGCTCGCGACCGCGATGACGTGCATGGACTCCCTGACGGCGCGCTGTCATGGCGCCCGGGGGGCATCCTAACAGGACGGAAGCCGCCCGAAACCAGTCTCGACTTGGCCACCTTCTCGTGGAGATCGCCGGCGTCCTTGCCTCGATGACCGACCTGCGGTGGTCGGCTCTCGTGCGCCGTGGTGGCTGGGCGGGACCGGCCACGCCCGCGGGGGCGGCGCCGGCCGGTGCGCGCGCTCACTCGGGGATCGATTGACAGGGGGAGATCAGCGTCGGCTCACCGACTTTCAGCGAAGCTCCGTCATGCTCGACCAGCAAATAGCTGATCTGTCGACCACAGGAGTTATACTCCGCGAGGTCGATCACGACCTCCTCCGAGGCCCCGCTGCCCTTCAGGGTCAGGGTCAGCGTGATCGTGCTGTCCTCCGGGCTCGCCAGTATGCCGTACGAGCAGAGATGCCGCGCCGGGAGCGACGTCGGGCACCCTCGCAGGTGGGCTTCGCGTTCCCCCGAGCGGTCTCCCTCCGCCAGGACGACCACGTCGAGCTCCGCCTCTGGCGTCGAGCCGCTGATCCCGAGGATGAGCCTCGGCCAGATGTCGCGCTCACATCCGCCATTGCAGCGGCTCGACCCTCCCGCGGAGCCGTCTCCCTCCGACGGACCCGCGCCGCAACCGACGACCCAAATGCAAGCAATGGCACTCCACCCAATTTTCATGCTCACCTGACGCGTGGTTAGGGTCTTCTTCAGCGCTTGGCAGTACCGGCACAAGGAGCGAGCGAAGACGGTCCGCCAAGGCCTCACGCTCACCCGACTCTCAGTTACCATCCTTCAGCGCCCGGCAGTGCCTGGCCAGCCCCGGATCGGTGAAGCTGCACATGTCTGGGCATTGCTGGGCTACCGCGTTCAACCGGACCTGCGGTCCCGCGCCCGAACCGGCTTCGCGCAGGCAGCAGTCCTGTCCTGGCACATCCGGCGTGCAGGTGACCGTCGTCCCGTCGTCCCTGCCGCACTCGCATTGATGGACAGACATGCTCCCGTCGCCGCTCCCTCCCCCAGAGCAGCCGAGGCTCTGCATGGGCTCGTCCGGGAACGAGGCGGAGATGTCCATCACCATCGGCCGCCCCTCCGCCCATTCCTCCAGGTCCAGCGGGACGTCCGCGAACGTGACCGTCCCCGAAAGCGCCGTGTAGACCCGCCTCTTCTCCCAGCCGCGCACATCGATCAAGCGCACGAGCGCGCTGTCCCTGTGCTCAGGCAAGCCGTCCCCTCCGCTCATCTGCGGGACGATGTTGAACGCGCCGGAGCGCGCGCTGTTCGCCGTGACGGATAGATACCAGAAGTCCCCCTTGGTGGTCTCCGATCCAGAGTACAAGCTGCACGGCGCGTCGATCCCCCCCTGATGAACGGCAGCGCGCACGATCGCTCCATCCGGCGGCTCGGCCCTGTAGGAGAGGGAGAAGGTCGCCGGCTCGCCATCGAGCGACGCAAGCACCTGCTTCCAGTCTCCCTGCGGCGTTTCAGCACCACCGCAGCCGGCCAAACAGCCATAGATAACCATACCCGCCGCCGTCCACCGGTTCTTCATGAGGTCACCCTAACGCGGAGACTGGTCGGGGAGAAGGGCGTCGGAGATCTCCGAGACCGCGCACACGTCCCCGTATTTCCTGAGCGCCTGAGCGTGAGGCCAGGCCGCGTCCTCCAGCACATGAGCCCCCACGGGGATGGCGTCGGAGATCGCCGTGACCAGGGCTCCGCTCTCCGGAGCTGCACGGTGCGCGGCGACCTCCTGGACCTGCCGCCGGCCGACGTAGTGCACGACGCATGCAGCCTGGATCGGCGCGGCCACGTCTCGCTTCCTCTTCGCTCCCCGATCGAAGTACCCGCACTCGAACCGCTTGACCTCGACCTCCGACGCTCCGAAGCGCATGGACGCGAGAGCGGACACGCGCTCGCTGATGACCGGCATGTCGTGCACGTCCTGCCGCTCGCCGAGCGCGGCGTACTCAGGCCAGTCGTAGGAGAACGCCACCGGGGTGCGATCGTTGGCGAACGTCACCGCGATCTTCGAGCCGGCGCCGAGGACGGCGATCCCGTTCACCGTGCGTCCGAAGATGATGGTGTTGGCCGCGACGTTCTCGTACTGCTTGGGCCCCGCGCCCTCACCGCCTCCGTGGACCTCGTACTCGCTCTTCAGCGGGACCAGCTCCTCGCCGGCCTTCGTCGTGATCAGGCCGGCGAGCGTCTTCGAAATGAAGCTCTTGCCGATCTGCTCGAGCTCCTCGTGCGAGATACGGTCCTTCACCGCCACCTTGCTCGCCGCCGCCTGTTCCAGATAACCGCGGTTATCGAACTCCACCCGGGTGCCATCCTCCCTCACTCGAATGGACCACCCGCTCGTCGAGGTGACCTGCAGGCGGCTCCCGTCGACGCTCTGCTGCTCGCTCCCCTCCGCGAGCCGCAGGACGCCGGCCGACGCTCGCAGCCGGGACGTCACGAGGCTCGCCACTTCAGCATTGCCCCTGCCGGGCAGGCGCTGCAGCAACTCCACCGTCTTGGCGCCGAGCCCGCTCGCGCGCGAGCGAGCCCCGAGCTCCGCCCGGTACGCGCTCTCACGAGCTTGAGCGCCGGACGACAGCACCGCGATTGACGCGACCAGGGCCGCGACCGCTGACCTTTTCATCATTTGTCGATTCACTGTAGCTCCTCCTCTAGACCAGCCGGCGTCAATCAAACATCTTCCCAGGCCACGTAGCACCAGTGGGTCACGTTCCCGTCCGTTCGCCTCGGGAAAGACGTGTAGTTATTCCACGTCATGCCGTCGCGACGAGACTCGCAGTCCGCCAGGCTATTGCCGAAGGAGACGGCGGCGGCGTCGTTGTCGTAGTACCAGTCGCTCAGCGCGTCCTTCCACGCGTTCCTGAGCGACTGGCCGCCCTGGATGTTGTCGGCGAAATCCTCTCCGACTTCGTCGGTCGTATCAGAGTTCCAGACTTCGTCATGGCTGCCCAGGATGATGCGCAGCCCGCCTTTCACCGCCACGTTCCAGCGTTGCCACGTGCGGTTATCGGAGTACTTCAAGGTCTCGCAGGCGTACGAGGCGAAGATGCTCAGGCCAACCCCCTCGTTCCCCCATCGCAGGTCCGTCGAGTGCACGAGATCGCCGTCGTCCCACATCGCGTAGACCGCGGAGTCGAACCAGCCGCCGCCGTGGGTATTGGCGAACATGAGGTCCACGTCCTCGATGTAGACCTGGTCGGACGCCCCCTCCCAGTAGGGCTTGGCACCATGGAGGTTCTGGTAAAAGACCTTGGTATCGGTATCGTCGAGCTCGTCGTTGAACGCGGAGCAGCGATCCCACGCGTCAATCACTCGTCCTGCCAACCGTTCTCGAAGGTCTCCTGGCACCACGCGCCGAACCGCTTTTGACTGACAGATGCCTGCGGCGCCTCGCCCAGCTCCTCCGGTGCCCCGACCGCCTCGACGGTGCATCCGGCCGCGGCGAGCAGCGATAGACCAAAAAATCTAGATATCAACTTCCACGATGCCTGTGTCATTTCACCACCTCGATCCAATCCAGCTGATCCAAGGACAAACGCAGCCGCCATGGAGGCCGGGCGCGCCGGCACAGCCCATCGGATGCATGCGCCAGAAGGCGCGCCGTCTCTTCTCGTCCCAGGTGCGAGACAGCGACGGCTGTTCTGGACGGAACAAAGCAAGCGGCTTGCCATCGCCACACGCCGTGCGAAGTCCTCGTCCGGCAGATCGGCTCTCGTGAAGAAAAACCTCGCCGGCACCGGCAAAGCCGCGATCCGGACGCGAACGTCCCACGCTACGAAGCGAGGAGCTCACGCCGCGTGAGCACGAGGAGCGGCGCCGTGACATGTCACACGCGCGTGTGACGTGTCACCCGCGTGTGACATGTCACGGCGGGCGGCCTGCGAGCGCGTGACACGTCACTGCGGACGGCCTGCGAGCCCCCGGGGGAGCGCCCCTCCGCCGTCGCCCGCGCTACCGTGCAGGCTCCGCGCTCACTGTGGATCCAGGCCGCTGCAAGCGCCCCGCAGCGAGGCGAAGCGCATGGAGGCACGCGAGCACGGTGCCCCCTCGATCGGACGCGCTGAACCGGACGTACGGAACTAGAGCAGCGAGATCCGCTTCATCAGCGTGCCGCACAGATCGCTCTGAGGGTTGCGCTCGCGCTCGATCTTGAGGCCGGCGCGGAAGATCTTGTCGGCGCTCTCGACGTTGCCGAGCACGACGTGGCAGAGCCCGAGGAGCTCGTGGTCGCCGGGATCTCCGTGGATCGACACGAGCTCGGTCAGCGCGGGGACCGCGGCGCGGTGGGCCTCGATCATGGCCTCGGTCGGCGTCGACGGGACGCCCTTGGCGAGGATCATGAGGCGCAGCACCTGGCGCTGATCCTCGGGGCGCTGCTTGAGGAACTCCGGCTTCTGGAAGAGGTCGCGGTATCCCTTGTAGGCCGCGTCGAGGTCGCCACCGCGCGCGAGGGCGACGATGGTCTTGACCGCCTGGACGAGCGTCTCATTCGGCATGATGAGACCATACACGGCCCCGCGCCCCGCGGCGAGACCGCCGCTGCACCGGCGCGACTTGTCGCCGGAAAGCCGCGCGCGTGGACGTCACGCGCTTCCGTCACCGTCGTTTGCGCGCGCTGCGCGGCGGTGCGGCGCTTGCGGCGCCGCTGTGCGGCGTGGTAGTCGCGTTGAGCTCGGTTGCTCATGCGCTGGCTGTCCTTCTTCTGTTGCCTCTCCGCGGCCGCCCTCGCCGCGCCTCTGGCGCTCGGGCAGCCTGAGGCGCGGCCCGAAGCGCCCGTGGCGCCGCAGATCCTCGAGCACGTGGATCCGGAGTACCCGCCCGAGCGGCTCGCGGAGGGCATCGACACGACGGTCACGCTGTTCGTCACGGTCGAGAAGGACGGCACGGTCAGCGACGCGGTCGTGGCGGAGTCCGGGGGCGCGGCGTTCGATGACGCGGCCATGAAGGCCGTGCGGCGGTGGCGTTTCTCGCCGGCGATGCGCGGCGGCGCGCCGCTGCGGGCGCGGATCCGGGTGCCGTTCCACTTTGCGCCGGGCCCCCACGAGGAGCGGCCCGCGCCGGCGCAGGCAGAGGCGCCGGAGGCGGCGGATCGCCGGGCGGCGCCCCCGCCGCCCCGGCCGGCGGCGCCGAAGCCGGTGGAGTTCGCCGGGGGCGTCGCCGGCCCGCACGCGGTGGCCGAGCCCGGCAAGCCGATCGAGATCCACGTGCAGGGCCGCCCGAACCCGCCGCGCCGCGCCGCGAGCGACTTCCGGATCGGCCGCGCGGCGCTCTCCGCCGCGCCGCACGCCACCGCCGCGGATCTGCTCCGCACGGCGCCCGGCGTCCACATCGCGCACCCCGAGGGCGAGGCGGTCGCGCAGCGCATCTTCCTCCGCGGCTTCGACGCGGAGCACGGCCAGGACGTCGAGCTCCGTGTCGGGCCGATCCCGCTGAACCAGCGCTCGCACGTGCACGGCCAGGGCTACGCGGACCTCAGCGTGATCATCCCGGAGGTGGTGCGGTCGCTCCGCGTCGTCGAGGGCGTCTACGACCCGCAGCAGGGCGACTTCGCGGTCGCGGGCAGCGCGTATTTCGACCTCGGCGTCGAGGAGCGCGGGCTCCAGCTCAAGGGCACGCTCGGCTCGTTCGGCACGCGGCGGCTGCTCGCGGTCTGGGCGCCCGAGGCGCAGTCGGAGGACACGTTCGGGGCCGCCGTGGTGCGCGCGACCGACGGCTTCGGCGACGGCGCGCGCGGGGCGATCTCCGGGGGCGCCGTCGGCCAGTACCGCGTGCCGCTGCCGGACGAGTACTCGGCGCTGCTGCACGTCGCGGCCCACGGCGGCCGCGCGAACCTCGCGGGCGTGCTCCGGCGCGACGACGTCGAGGCGGGGCGCGTCGGCTTCCACGACGCCTACCCGGATCTCGCGGCGCGCGCGCAGTCGGCCGCGTCGACGCGGCTACAGCTCGCGCTGAGCGTCGAGCGATCGGACGACGACGGCTCGCAGAAGAGCGCCTGGCTCTGGGCGGCGACGTCCGGGTACCGGAGCCGGATGAACTTCACCGGCTACACGCAGCGCTCGCGCCGGCGGCCCGAGTGGGTCGGCAGGGGCGACCTCATCGAGCAGGCGAACCAGGACGCCGCGCTCGGCGGCGGCCTCACCTACCGCACGCCGAGGATCCCGCTCGCGCCCTGGCTCACCGGGCAGGTCGCCGTCGGCGCCGAGGTGCAGACCAACGGCGTCGACCAGGCGCAGAACCTCCTCCAGCCGCCGCAGAACGAGACGTGGGATCAGCGCGTCGACGCGTCGATCCAGGTGACCGGGGTCGGCGCCCACGCCGACGCGCTGCTCGAGCTGTCGCGCTACGCGCGCCTCCGCGGCGGCCTGCGCGCCGACCTGCTCGTCTTCGATGTGGACGACCGCATCGGCAACTTCATCCCGGCGGCGCAGAAGGAGACGCACATCGAGGGGTTCCGTCGCACGGCGGCGGGCCTGGCCGCCGGCCCGCGGGTGACGCTCGAGCTCGATCCGCTGCCCGCGCTGCGCGTCTCCGCCTCGTACGGGCACGGCTACCGCTCGCCGCAGGCGCGGCTGCTCGAGGACGGGGACAACGCGCCGTTCGCGACCGTGAAGAGCTACGAGGCCGGCGCCACGCTGCGCCCCGGCGGTGGCCTCAGCGTGACCGCGGCCGCCTATGAGACGCGCCTCTCCTACGACCTCGCGTTCGACGCGGCGGAGGGCGCGCTCGTGCGCATCGGCAGGACGACCCGCCGCGGGCTCGTCGCCTACCTGCAGGCCGCGCCGAGCCCCACGCTCACGGCGGGCGTGAGCGCGACGCTCGTCCACGCCACGCTGGACGAGCCGCCCCCGCCGACGCCCGAGAACCCGTCGCCGCCGTACGTGAAGGGGCAGCAGCTCCCGTTCGTGCCGCCCGTCGTGGTGCGCGCCGACCTCGCGCTGAAGCGGCCGCTCTTCACGATCGCCGGCGCGCCCGTCGAGGGGCGGCTCGGCTACGGCGCGACGTTCCTCTCCCCTCGTCCGCTGCCGTACGCGCAGACCGCCGCGCCGGTCTTCGTGGTGGACGCGTCCCTCTCGCTCCGGCGGAGCCTGCGCGTCGGCCGAGACGCCGCGCAGGGCGGCCCCTGGATCGAGGTCGGGGTCGAGGCGCAGAACCTGCTCGACGCCGAGTACGCCGACACCGAGTACTCGTTCAAGTCGTATTGGCCGGGCGCCGCGGGCGCGTCACGGCCATCGATCCCCTCGGAGCTGCCGGCCCGGCACATCAGCGCCGGGCCGCCGCGCTCTCTCCTCGCGAACGTGACGCTCTCGCTATGAACGCCCCGAACCTCGCCCCGGCCGCGCGCCGCCTCCTCGCCGCCGTCCTCCTCGGGTCGCCCGCGTTGTCCGCATCCGCCTGCGCCGGCACCGGCCAGCCCGAGGTCACGTACGCCGCGCACGCCGAGGCCGACGTCCCCGGGGAGATCGCCGCGGGCGCGTGGACGATCGCGCTCGACGAGGCGACGGTCGCCTTCGGCCCGGCCTACTTCTGCGCCGCGGACTCCGGCGCGTCGACGCTGTGCGAGACCGCGATCGCCGAGCTGACCACGATCACGCGCGTGAACCTGCTCGACCCCACGCCGCAGCCGCTCGGCCAGGTCCACGGCTTCGAGGGCGAGATCCGGAGCGTGTCGTTCAACTACGGCATCCACTGGTTCTCGACCGAGTCGTCGCCCGCGCCGGCGCCGGAGGCTCCCGGCGTCAGCTCCGTCCACCTGCGCGGGCGCGCGACGCGGGGCGCGGAGGCGCTCGACTTCGAGGCGGACGTCGACGCCGTGCCGCAGCGCCAGGGGCTGCTCGCGGTCCCGAGCCTCGCGGTCGCCGCGAGGGTCGGCGCGGCGCCGGTCCGCCTGGTGGTCCGCTTCGACGTCGTGGACGAGTGGCTCGCGAGCGTCGACTTCGACGCCCTGGCCGAGGGAGGCGCGACCAGCGTCGCCATCGCGCCGGGGTCGCCCGCGCACCAGCGGCTGCGCTACGACATGATCGCGGTGCACCGGCCGCAGTTCCTCTGGTCGACGTCGCCATGAGGCGGCCTCGGTGAGCCCCCGTCCGGCCCGCGCGACGGCCGCAGCGCGGCGGCGGCCTGGCCGGAGCCCCGCCTGCCGGTGGCGGGCGCGCTGGCTCGTGGCGCTCGCGCTCGCGGCCCAGCTGTGCAGCCTGACGCACGCGCTCTTCGTCCGGCACGCCCGCTGCGAGCACGGCGAGCTCGTCCACGCGGCGACGATCGCCGTAACCGCGGCGACGCTGCACGCCGAGCGCCGTCCTCCCGGCGACCAGCCCGGCGCGCCCAGAGCGCGGCCCGGCGGGGGTGACGACCTGTGCGACGCGCTCGCGCCGCGCCACGAGGGCGACGAGCACTGCGACGCGTTCGCGCTGCGCGGCCAGCTCGGCGCGCCCGTGCACCGCGTGGCGGAGGCCACGCTGCTCGAGGTCGTCCGCCTCGCCTCGATCCGGCCCTCGCCCGAGGTCCGGCCCATCCCCTTGCTGATCCTGGCGCCGAAGAGCTCCCCGCCGGCGGCCTGAGCATCTCACGAGGCCAGAGGGTGATGCGGGCGCTGGGCGCGCGAGGAGCGCGGGCCTGCGCTCGCCGGGCGCGCTCGTGCGCGCTCGTCGGGATTTCGAGACGACTCAGGAGCTTGATCATGCAGAGACTGAACGTGACAGGGTTCGTGGTGACGGCGTGCGCGCTCGCGCTCGTCGCCGGGTGCAGCGATGACGGCGGAGCGACGTCCGAGACCGGCGCCGTGCAGATCTTCGTGGAGCCGGAGGACACCATCCCCGAGGGCCTCGAGCCGGGCACGGGGGAGGAGAACATCGCGGACGGCTGGAAGGTCACGTACGAGAGGTTCCTCGTGACGATCGGCAACGTGCGCGCGGCGCGCTCGGATGCCGAGGAGACGCTCGGCGATGACTCGGTGTTCGTGCTCGACCTCAAGAACGCCCCGGCGACGAGGTACGTGATCGCGGAGTTCCAGGACGTGAGCGCGGTGCGCTGGGACCGCTTCGGGTTCGATCTCCCGAACGCGAAGGCGGGGGTGAAGACGCTTCCGCCCACCACGGCGGCCGACGTCGACCTCATGGTCGAGGGCGGTTATTCGCTGTTCTTCGAGGGATCCATCGAGAAGGAGGACGGCGAGTCGTGCCCGCCGCCCGGCGACGCGTGCGTCCCCGCGGCTCGGGTGCGCTTCAGCTGGGGCCTCTCGGCCGGGACGTCGTTCGACGATTGCGCGACCGAGGACGGGCTCAACGGGTTCAGCGTGCCGACCAGCGGCTCGGTCGCGGTGAAGCCGACCATCCACGGCGATCACTGGTTCTTCGACAACATCACCGCGGGCGTGGAGCTGACCAAGCGCTACGCGCAGTACATCGCGGACAGCGATCTCGACGGCGACGGTGAGACGACGATCGACGAGCTCAAGCAGGTGAACGCCGCGGACGTGTTCGGCGACGAGTACAACCTCGCCGGCGCGTCCGGCGGCCCGATCGAGACGGCGTACGACTACGTGGTCGCGCAGGCGCGCACGCTCGGCGACTTCCAGGGCGACGGCGAGTGCCCGAGGCGCGCGGTGCTGCCGTGATCGGGTGAAGGCGGCGGGGCGCGCCGCCCCACGATGCTCACGGCTCTATGCCGGGCCGGGCTGACAGGCGGTCGTACACCCGTCGCCGTCAGCCGTGTTGCCGTCGTCGCACTGCTCCCACTCCGGGTCCACCACGCCGTCTCCGCACACCGCACCGGCGCTCGCCCCGCCCGCGCCCCCGGCTGCGCGGAGCTGACAGTCGCTCGAGCATGCATCTCCGTCAGCCGTGTTGCCGTCGTCGCATTGCTCCCACTCCGGGTCCACCACGCCGTCTCCGCACACCGCGCCGGCGCTCGCCCCGCCCGCGCCCGCTGCGCGGAGCTGACAGTCGCTCGAGCACGCGTCTCCATCCGCCGTGTTGCCGTCGTCGCATTGCTCCCACTCCGGGTCCACCACGCCATCTCCGCACACCGCGCCGGCGCTCGCCCCGCCCGCGCCCGCTGCGCGGAGCTGACAGTCGCTCGAGCACGCGTCTCCATCCGCCGTGTTGCCGTCGTCGCATTGCTCCCACTCCGGGTCCACCACGCCATCTCCGCACACCGCGCCGGCGCTCGCCCCGCCCACGGCGCTCGACCCGCCCACGGCGCTACCTCCGGTCGTGCAGTCCGTCGAGGAGGAACAACATTCGACACACGTGCCCGTGCCCGAGCTCTCCTCTGGCGAGTCGACCCCTTCGATGAAGCGCACCTCGCACGCGGCCTGCATCAAGAACAGCCCTGCGACGGCGAGCAGCGGACGGCGCGAAAGAAGATGATGACGCATGACTCTCCCTCTCGAAGCGAAGCCGGGATGTGCCTCGCTCTGGTAAGTGGATGCGAGCTCGTCTCGGTGGCTCACCAAAATCAACGATTCAGAAGGATCCGGCGACTCAGAAGCTCACCCGCAGGCCGAGGCTCGGGAGCAGCGCCGGGCGCCCCGTGCGGCCCACCTCCACACCGGCGATGGTGAAGACAGGCTCTCTTGCGAGCACGAAGACGTCGAGCGCCGCGTGGACGGCGAGGTACGGTAAGACGCGGACGCCGACGCCGCCCCCTGCGGAGACGCCGGCGGTGAGCCAGCTCTGACGCCGGTCGCGATAAGGAGGGTTCGCCCGGCCGGCGACCGTCACATGGTAGACGCCCGCGCCGAGCGAGATCACCGGATGGATCCGCCACGCCTTGGGGCCGGCGGCGTACGCCAGGCCGATCATGGCCGCGGTCTGCCGCAGCGCCACGCGCCCGCCGGGAGCGTCGAGGTTCCTGGCCACGACGGCCGGCACGAGGGTCCCGCGCAGCGAGACGCTCGCCGTCAGATCGTGCCCCACACGGAAGTAGGGCCCGGGGACGATCCCGACGTCGCCGGCGAGCGCCGCGAGCCCCGCCTCGACGCTCAGCCGGCGCGCGTCGGACGTGGGCGCCGTGGGCGCCCGGGGCGCGGCGCTCCCGGGGTCGGGTCGCCCGGGCGCGGCCGACCCGCGCGCCGCCCGGGATCCGCCCGCAGGAGCGGCCGGCACGCGCGCCGCCGTGGATCGCTCGGCGGGCGCGACCGCCGCTCGCGGCTGCAGCAGCGTCGCGTCGAGCGCGATGGCCTCGCGCCCCGCCGGCGCGGCCGCGTCGGCGATCCATTGCGCCACCCGCTCGGGCAGCTCGCGCCGCTGCTCGCCGCTCAGCTCGAGCAGGCTGGCCCGGAGCAGCTCCGCCGACCGCACGGCGAGATCGCTCGCCGCGTTGCTGGCGCCGGGGACGCCGAGCTCCACGCGGCGGACCAGCGTCTCCTTCGTCGCGTGATCCGCGATCCACGCGTCGGCGACGGCGCCGCCGTCGGTCTCGAGGATGGCGATGGCCGCGAACACGCCGCCCGCGCCCTCGATCTGCGCGCGCCCGTCGACGCCCGGCGCGCCCTCCAGGGAGCGTACCGAGAAGCCCACGGCGCGCAGCTCGCCCTCGAGGCGCACCGTGGCCTCCTCGACGACCTTCCCGGCGTGCGGCGCGCGCACCACGATCACACCGATCGCCTCGGCGGCGCTCGCCCCCCGGGACACGAAGAGCGCGGCGCACAGCGCAAGGGCGAGCCTGAACCCGCTGCGCCTCATGGGCGGCGGAGGATCTCCGCCGCGGCGGCCGCGAACGCCCCGTGCGGGTGGCGCGCGAGGTACAGCTCGGCGATCGGCCGGGCCGCGCCGTCGCCCTGGGAGGCGCGCAGCACGACCATCTTCCGCCCGAGCGCCTCGGCGGCCAGCGAGCCGGCCGGCGACTCGGCGAGGTACCGATCGTACCAGTCGATGGCTGCCGCAGGCGAGCCCGCCTCCGCCATGCGACCGAGGAGGAACGCCGCCGAGCGCGCCTCGGGCGAGCCTGGGAAGCGCGAGCGCTCGGCGAGCAGCGCGCGCCGCGCGAGGTCGTTCCGCCCCGTGTAGCGCGCGGCGTCGGCCAGCGCGGCGATCTCCGGGAGCGGGCTCGCGGCGATCGTCGCGTCGATGCCCCGCGCCTCCGCCACCGCGATCGCCCCGGCGAAGTCGCCGCGGGCGACATGCTCGCTGCAGCTCTCCGAGGCGGGCGCAGGCGCCGCGGGCGCACGGACCGCGGCCGGAGCTGGCGCGAGCGTCGTCATCGGATCGGTCGTGACCGTCGCTCCCGCCGCGGCCGGCGCTCCCGCCGCGGCCGGCGCTCCCGCAGTGGCCGGCGCTCCTGCCAGGGCTGCCCCGCCCAGCTCGACCGGCGCCTCGGCGTCCTCCAGCATGCCCATCTGGGCCGGCGCCCCGGCGTCCTCCAGCACGTCGGTCTTCGCCGGCGCGCCAACGTCGCGCGACTCGCCGTCTTCCGGCGCGCGCGCGCCGGCGGCGCTCAGGTCCGCGATCGTGAGCTCGCCGCGGACCACGTCCGCGACCAGGCGCTGGCCGCCCTGGAGCGCGACGCCACCCGCGACGAGCGGGCCGCGGACCACGACCGAGCCGCTCTGCATGGTCAGCTCGAGCCGCTCGCGCTCCCAGCTCAGGTCGAACTCCGTGCCCGTCACCCTGACGGTGAACGGCCCTGCCGCCGCGACCCACTCGGCCTCGGGCAGGTGCGCGACCCGGAAGTGCGCGGCGCCGCCCTCGATGTGGATCTGCGCGCCGCGCGCCGTCACGGCGGTGACGCGCCCGCGCGCCCCCGGGGCGAAGCGGACGGTCGTCCCCTCGCTGAAGCGCGCCGTCGCCCCGCTGGTCCCCCCGCGCACGTAGGTGTCCGCGAGCGCCGCGCCGTCGGCGCGGTCTCCCGGCGCGACACCGTCGACCTGGTACGACAGGCGCGCCGCCGGGCGCAGCGCCCAGAGGCCCAGGATCACGAGCAGCGGCGCCAGCGCCGCTGGCAGGAGCCAGCGCCGCCGCGGCGCGAGCGGCAGCACGGGGCGCTCGACCTCGTCGATCAGCCGCGCGCGGCCGCGGGCGAGCGCGCGGTCCGCCGGCGAGGCCGCCCCCGCCTCGCGCGCCAGCGCCGCAAGCCGCCGCAGGGCGACCTCCGGCGGAACTCCGGGCTTCGGATCAGCCATCGCTCGCCTCCTCCACGGGCTCGACGTACGCCGCGAGGAGCGGATCCCGCTCGGCCATCGCGTGGACCCGCGCGGTCACCTTGGCCAGGTGGCGCTTGGCCGTGGCCAGGGACATCCCGCTCGCCTGCGCGGTCTCCGCGAGCTCCAGCCCCTCGATGTGGCGCAGCACGAAGAGGAGCCGCGCCCTGTCGTCCAGCCTGTCGAGCAGCGCGTAGAGCCGCGCGACCGCCTCGCGCGCGCCCTCGTCGACGCCCTCGGCCGGCTCGTCCGGCAGCGCGCCGCTGTCGGTGAGCGAGAACCAGCGCCGGAGCCGCCGGCGCCGCAGCGCCGACCGCGCGACGCGCACGGCGATGCCGAGGAGGAACGGCCGCAGCGCCGCGGGATCCCGCAGGTTCTTCACCTCCCGGAAGAACTGCAGGAACGTCTCCTGGGCGTGGTCCTCGACGTCGCCGCCCGGCCCGAGCACGCGGCGGAGCAGGCCGTGCACCAGGGCGCCGTAGCGGTCCCAGACGGCGCCGGCGGCGCCTGGCTGGCCCTCGGTAGCCGCGCGGGCGAGGCCGGCGTCGTCCAGGCCGGCCAGGGGGCTCGGGCGGACGAGGGTGAGCCGGGGGGCGAGGGCTGCGCTGGGCAAGACCACGGGAACTGGACTAGGTGGTCGCGAGGGGGTCCCGGTGGCTCACAAAAGCGACGGGGGCGATCGCCGCGCGCAGCTCGCGAAGGGCGCTCCGGATCTGTCGACGGGAACGGGACGAGCGGCATCGAGGGGGGAGGCTGACGCCGGAGCGCCGGCGAGAAGGAACGGCCAGGGATCGCGGGGTCGGAGGGCGGCGTCTCCAGCGCGCGCGGAGACGGGTGCCACCCGTCTTTTCCTGGAGGCACGTCCACCAGGAGACGTGTGCCGGCCCTCTCGTCTTGCAGCCGCCTCCACCGGGAGACGGGTGCCACCCGTCTTTTCTTGGAGCCACGTCCACTAGGAGACGGGTGCCACCCATCTTTTCTTGGAGCCACGTCCACCGGGAGACGGGTGCCACTCATCTTTTCTTGGAGCCACGTCCACCGGGAGACGAGTGCCACTCGTCATTTCTTCGACGCACGTCCACCGGGAGACGAGTGCCACTCGTCTTTTCTTCGACGCACGTCCACCGGGAGATGGGTGCCGGCCCTCTCGTCTTGCAGCCACCTCCAGCGCGGAGAGGGGTGCCACCCGTCTTTTCTTGGAGGCACGTCCACCAGGAGACGAGTGCCACTCGTCTTTTCTTGGAGGAACGTCCACCGGGAGACGAGTGCGATCCATCTTTTTGTGGAGGAACGAATTTGCGGTGCCGAACCGTCGCGATCCGTCACTTCACCCGGGATTTTGGGGGCACCAGACCACCGATCGCACCCGTTCGGAAGGCAGCGACCCAACCCAGGCCCAACCGCCCAGCCCTGGGCGGCGGGGGCTGGCGCCCACGGGTCCGTCGCCTCGGGCCTCCGTGGTCGCCTCACTCGCCGAGACCTTGACCCGTGCGGTCGCAGTCGGCGACTACATGGCGGCCAGCGTCGTTCACGAGGCGATCGGACGATTGCTCGGCCTGCCGCCAGCACCGGAGGGGCGAGCAAGCTCACGCCGGCAGTAGCCCGCCGCCTCAGGACGGCCTGTCGCCGCTCCGCCGGGAACGCGGCAGGCTTGGTCGCCGTGCTCCCGCGCAGGGGACAGCGGCGCCAGTTGTACGCCGCCGGCCGACCGGCAGCTTTCCGTCGCGGATCCACTGACCCACAACGCCGGCGGAAGTGGGCGCCCTCGCCCTCCGGGAGATCCCCTCGTGGGCGAGGGAGAGCAGCTCAGCGAGGTCGACCGAAGCCTCGGGATGCCCATCAGGACCGCGTCCTCGCGGCTCCGCCGAGGTCGCCTACGCCTCGCCGCCGTGCCGAAGCGCTCGCGGCGGGGGCGCCTCCATTTATCCCCAACACTGCGTTGCCCGCGAGCCTATAAATAAGGCTCGATCCTCTTCTTGACAAGCGACTCAATGGCCCGCTCTGCACGCCTAGCTGGCCAACCAAGTTTCCTGGCCAGCTCGGAATCGCTTACTGATTTCCAGTCAACAAGCTCATGCTCTGGGGTGCTCAGCGCTTCGTAAACCGCTCGCTCATCCTCGGCGAGCTCTTGTGTATCATGTACAAGTCTCCAGACTTCTCGAAATCTTCGCTCTTCGTCTATCACGCCGCCGAATTTGTTGAGTTTCTGTATCATAATGCATAAGTTACCAGAGTAGCGCAGGGATGCACCAACAAGCTCCGGGCTCGAGCCCGCCTGCCGCGAGGAATCACGCCTCCCCGATCTTCGACCACCCGCCACCATGACCCGGACCGCCAGGTTGCGGCGAACAGTCCGCAGCCGTCGTAGGCGAGCTCCAACACGAGGCCGGTGGCAACGCGTAGGTAGAAGGCTTAGTCCTCCTCCGCGAGAACAGCTTCATCGATGGCGGCGAGCTCGTCAGGGTCGATCATGCCCGAGGTATCGACGGGCCGGGGACGCCGGTTGCGTGGTGCGGATTTCACGCCATCGTGATCACCGAGATCACCGCATCGTGATCACCAGGATCACCATCGTGATCAGCGGGATCACGTTCGTGATCGCGCTGGTGCATCCTGCGCGGCGCACGAGGCTGAGGCGTAGCGGCGCTGGACGTCGGGTCCACCCACCCGGGCCTTGAAGGAGGGTCCCAGGTGGCAACGGAGCGACTGTCCATGAACAAAACGCGAGAGATTCTTCGGCAGAAGTGACTCCTGGGCCGTACGCACCGGCAGACGGCGGCGAGCAACGGCACGAGCCCAGGGGCGGTCGGCAACGTCCTGGCGCGCGCGAAGGCCGCCGGCCTCACGACCTGGGAGCAGGTTACGCAACTGGACGATGAGGCGCTGCAGCGGGCGCTCTACGGCACGTCCGTCGTCGAGCCGGGGGTCGCGCCCGTCGAGCCCGACTGCGCCTGGATTCACCGCGAGCGGCACCGGCCGCACGTGACGCTGGAGCTACTGCATCTGGAGTACCTGCGGCAGCACCCCAACGGCCTGCGGTACACCGCCTTTTGCAACCGGTACCCGGCGTGGCTCGCGCGGCGCGGCCTGGTGATGCGCCAGGTGCACGTCGCGGGCGAGAAGATGTTCGTGGACTACGCGGGGAAGAAGCCGACCCTCGTGGACTCTGCCTCAGGCGCCGTCACCGAGGTCGAGCTGTTCGTCGCCGTGCTGGGCGCGTCCAGCTACACGTACGCCGAGGCGACGCGCAGCCAGAGGGGACCGGACTGGATCGGGAGCCACTGCCGTGCCTGCGCGTTCTTCGGCGGTGTGCCGCGTGCTGTCGTGTGCGACGAGCTCAAGAGCGGCGTCACGCGCGCCTGCCGGTACGAGCCTCAGGTGCAGCGGACATACGAGGAGATGGCCTCGCATTACGGCACGACGGTGCTGCCCGCGCGACCGAAGCATCCACGCGACAAGGCCAAGGTTGCGGTGCAGGTCGTCAAGAGATGGATTTTTGCCCGTATTCACAACGAGGTCTTTCACTCGCTCGCAGCGCTCAACGTGCGCATCGCCGATGCTGCTCGTCGACATCAACAGCCGTGTGATGAAACGCTACGGCGAGAGCCGGAGGGAGCTCTTCGAGAAGCTCGAGAAGCCAGCGCTCGTGCTCCTGTTCGCCAGGCTTACGAGCGCTCTCACCGAACGGCGCGCGCCTCCGCCTGGGCACAGGCCGCGCGTCTTGCACGAGCTGGTCTATTTTGTCGTCACACAGGACACGTCTTCCGTCGGAGAAGTCAAGTCCCCCACCTTTGACTCTAGCTCTTGAGACGGATAGTACATCACGAAATTATAGCACATCTCATCCTGCGTCCGCTCCCCGAATTCCACGGCACGGTTGCCCGGGTTGTCCCACGCGCAACGCGTCCTCACGGTGTCGCCGCCTCGAAGGATGGTATCGTTATCGTACCAGATCTGGTTGTCGAAGTTCCACGGATCGGCGAGCCCCAGGTTGCTCGGCTCGCTGCCGTCCGTGGGCACCGTGTTGCTCGACAGGTGCTTGCCGAGGATGTGCATGTGCGGCATAACACTGATTACCGAAATCGCCCCCATATCCCGCGGGAACTGGTAATCGCAGCTCACGTCGAGCGAGCCGTGAGGCGGGATGTTGATGTCTTCTGTGCCGAACGCGAAGATGCCGGCGTCGTTGGGGCGGAGCTCCGTCGTCGTGCAGACGTCGAAGCCGGTGCTGTCTTGCTGCCCGTCGAGGCCCTTGATGTTGCTGTAGTGCACCTGGATTGTGAAGTGTGCCGTGCCTTCCAGCGGGAAGCCCGCCTCTAGCGGCAGCTCCGTGGCCTTGCCGCCGGGCGCCCAGACGGCCAAAAGAGCCCCCATGATGTCGCCCCCATTGCACGGCGTGGGCGTCGAGGGAGACGCCTCATCCGCCTTGAAGAGCAGGATATGGTGTACAATGGTGCTGTTGTCGATGCGGGGCACGATCCCGACGAGGTGTCGTTTCTGGCCGATCTCTACATCGACCCCATAACACATATACTGGTCCTGGACGTCCTTCGGCATGACGTAAGGCGCGGATGGCGCTAGCAGGACATCCGGTGTGCAGCTCAGGGTCGGAGGGTCGATGGTTCCGCCGCCGCCCGGGTCGACGCACGTGTCTTTACCGGCCGGGATGCCGGCGGCGATCCATTGATCGAAGATCGCGAGCTCCGCGGCGGTCAGGCGCTCGGTTGGGGGCGGAGGCATGGGGCGCGCGGTGTCGCGGGCGCGTGCGGCGACGAGCTCGTAGACCTTCTTGTTGGGATCGCTCACCGCGGGCGCGACCAGATCGCTCCGGTCGACCAGCGGGAACGGCGCGCCGAACTTCGGGGACGCCCCGTGACAGGTCTGGCACTTCGTGGAGAGGATCTTGTCGACGTCGCACGGCAGCGCTTCCGCGTTGCCGTTCTCCGGACCGGAGCCGGATGAGCCGCTGCTGCCCTTCTCGGCGTCGCTGCACGCGACGACCACGAGAGCGGATAGGAGGGACAGCGCCGAGAACAAATAACGACTACGATTCATGCGAGCTCCTCGGGCAAAAGTGCGACCTGAATCGGCGTTCGAGGGGATCGAGCGCTGATCTGCAGCTTTTCGGAAGGGCGGTCGAAGACCGAGATTCCGAAAAACGCCGTCGAATTGGGTGGAAGAAGCACGCGCGCCGCGAGCTCCCGAGAACAGCGGGAGACTTGGCGCGTGAGAGCACCGGCGACCCAGGTCTACGGACGGGCCGGCGACCTGGCGTCGGTGCTACTTCGGTGAGTGCCCGCCCGCTCTGAGACTGTTCAACGGTGCGCTCACGCGGAAGGTATCGAGGCGCTCGTGCGCCAGGAGGCGCGGTGCCGTCTGGTCAAAGCTCGGCTGCGGACTAGGGTCGCGCGCGGGGATCCATCTACGGGGCGCGCCCGAGCCAGTAGGGTACAGCTATACGGTAGGATGCCTTCCGCTTGGTGCTACGCCGCGGTAATCCCAGGCGTTTCAGGCGCGGAAGACCTGCCTGAGCGCATAGGGCCCGTTCTGTCAATGAGCTCGTGCAGTCGGACTGCACGAGTCAGGAACGGCTCCGAGAATCTTGGCTTTGCGGAACGCGTTTGCTTGTCCTGTCCGCCCCGAGCTCCGTCTGCTTGGCGCATCCGCGCCAACCCACGACGTCGATACCCTTCGACATGGGCCGACGGTCTTGGAACGCGCGTTCCACCTCAAGGCCGATCGCGCCGCGCCAAACGTGCGAGCCCCAACGGCCGGCCCGCGGGGGGCCCAGCGCAGAAGAATTCAGCGCCGCAATTCATCGAGGAAACGGGCGGCCACCGCGGCCGGCGAGCCCTTCTTCTCGTCCACGGCCGCGTTCATCTGGCGCATCTTCTGCGCGTCGATCGTCCTCGACAGCCCGCGCAGCGCCTCCAGCACCTCCGGGCGGGTGCGCGCGAGCCGATCGCTCACCAGCACGAGCGCGTCGTACGGCGGGATGGCCCGGCGATCGTCCTCCAGCAGCACCAGATCATCGACGATGATCCGCCCGTCGGTCGAGAAGGCGGTGATCACGTCCACCTGCTCCGCCCGCAGCGCCTCGTAGAGCAGCGACGGATCCATGCTCCGCGCCTCGCGGAACGCGAGGCCGTACACGCGCTCGATGGCGCGCCACTCCGGCCGCTGGAAGATCTCGTAGTCGCCCCCCACCCGCAGCGATCGCGCGCGCGCCCCGAGATCGCTGATGCGCCGGATCCCCAGCCGCTCGGCCTCGGCCCGCCGCATGGCGAGCGCGTAGGTGTTCTCGAACCCGAGCGCGGCGGCCACGTGGACGTTGTACCGATCGAGCAGCTCCCTCTCCACCGTGGCCAGCACCGACGCGCGGTCCGCGCTCTCCGTGCTCCGTCTCAGGACGTTCGCCCAGAGGGTGCCCGAGTAGTCGACGTAGACGTCGATCTCGCCGTTCTTCAGCGCGTCGAACACCACCGTCGATCCGAGCGACCCCAGCGTCCGCGCCGGCACGCCGGCGACGCGCTCGATCCTCCCGGCGACGATGCCGGCGAGGATGTACTGCTCGGTGAAGGTCTTGGCGCCGACGGTGATGGACACCTGATCGCGCGCGAGGAGGGCGCGCACGACCGGGGTGGCCGCGAAGACCGCGAGCCCGGCGAAGCCGCCGAGACACAGCAGCACGAGGCGCCGGCTGTGGCGCGTGACGCCGGCGAGCAGGCCACGCACCAGGCCGTCCAGCACCAGCGCGAGCCCGGCCGAGGCCACACAGCCGATCAGCACGGCCGTGTAGTTGCGCGTCTGCAGCCCGCTGAAGATGTAGTCACCAAGGCTCGGCGCCCCGACCGGCGTGGAGAGCGTGGCGGTGCCCACCGTCAGCACCGCCGCCGTGCGCACGCCGGCCACGATCACCGGGAGCGCCAGCGGCAGCTCGACGCGGCGGAGCTGCTCGCGGGGCGTCATCCCCACGCCGCGCGCGGCCTCGATCACCGCCGGATCGAGGCCCGAGAGGCCGGCCGCCGTGTTCCTGAGGACCGGCAAGAGGCTGTAGAGGAAGAGGCCGATCAGCGCCGGCAGGTAACCGATGCTGCGCGCGCCCAGGGCCGCGAGCACGGGTACCATGAAGGCCAGGAGCGCCAGGCTCGGGATGGTCTGGACGACGCTCGCCACGCCCAGCACCGGCCCCTCCAGGCGGCGCGATCGCGTGACCAGCACGCCCAGCGGGACGCTCACGGCCACGCCCAGCGCCAGGGCGACCAGCGTGAGCCCAAGGTGGGCGGCGAGGTAGCGCGGGAGGAGGGCGAGCTGCTCCTTCACGAAGCGTCGCCTCCCGCGATCGTTCGCGCGGGCGCGCCCGCGATCAGCGACTCGACGGCGCGCGCCTGCTCGAGCGGGCCGCGCACCAGATCGGCCACGTAGTCGTCGGCCGGCGCGCGCACCAGCTCGCGGCCGGGCGCGAGCTGCAGGAGGCGCCCGCCGCGCATGACGCCCACGCGATCGCCGAGGAGCAGCGCCTCGACGACGTCGTGCGTGACGAAGATCGCCGAGAACCCCAGGCTCCGGCGCACCCGCGCGAACGATCGCTGGAGGCGCTCGCGCGTGATCGGATCGAGCGCGCCGAACGGCTCGTCGAGCAGCAGCACGCCCGGCTCGGCCGCCAGCGCCCGCGCCACGGCCACGCGCTGCGCCTGGCCGCCGGAGAGCGCGTCGGGCCGCCGATCGCGGACCTCGGCTGGATCCAGCTCGACCAGCTCCAGCAGCGTGTCCACCCGACCACGGATGCGCCTCGCGTCCCAGCCGAGGAGCGCCGGCGTGATGCCCACGTTCTCGGCGACCGTCAGGTGCGGGAAGAGCCCGAGCCGCTGGAACACGTAGCCGATGCGGCGCCGGAGCGCGTGCGGCGGCACGGTGGTCACGTCCTCGCCCTCGACGCGGATGCGACCCGAGCTCGGCTCGATGAGCCGGTTCGTCATCTTCAGCGTCGTGGTCTTCCCCGATCCCGACCCGCCCAGCAGGACCACCAGCTCGCCCGGCTCGACGCGCAGGGAGACGCTGTCGACAGCGGCGATTCCATCGTAGCGCTTGGTCACCTGATCGAGCTCGATCATCGCCGCCGAGAGCGTGGCGCCTCGCGTACGACCCGGAAGCTCGAAAAGACATAGGGATAGTCCCGGCGATACCAGTTGCGGAAGCTCGGCCGGAGGAACCCCTCGTCGGTCGCCCACGAGGCGCCGAAGACGACGTCGTGCTCCCCGTCGAAGAAATCCGCCGAGTACCCGGGGTACGTGCGGGCGTACGCGACGAAGCCGGGCAAGGGCGCGAAGGGCGTGGACGTCCACTCCCAGCCATTGCCCACCAGCTCCTCGACGCCGAACGCGCTGGCGCCGTCCGGGTGGCTGCCCGTCGGCACCGGCGACCATCCGCGAAAGCCGAATTGGCCATGACGCGGCTCGCCCGGCGCGTGCCCCCACGGACGCGCGCGCACACCGCCGCTCGGCTCGCCGAACGCGGCGCGGCGCAGCTCGGCCTCGGTCGCCAGGCGCCCACCGCGCCAGACTGCATAGGCGCGCGCCTGCTCGCCCGAGACCTGCGCCGGCCAGCCCGACGCGACCTCGAAGGAGACCGGCCCGAAGATCGTCTTCACCGCCAGCCCGCCTCCGCGGCGCACGAACGTACGGGGCGTGAGCCCGGCCCGCGCGCCGTCTTCCATCGCCTCGAGGAAGGCCAGGTAATCGCCGTTCCGCACCGGCAACGAGTCGATGGTGAAGCCCGGAACATCGATCTCCGCGCGCCCGAACTCGTTGTCCCAGCCGAACGGGATCGCCTCGAAGTCCGCGCCGATCACCACGCGGCCCGCCGGGACGTGCCGGGGCTCGGCCGCGCGCCCCCCGCCGCCCACGAACGCGGGCGCGCCGTCGGGGCGCCGCGCGGCGCCGTGCTCCTGGAGCATGTACATCAGGGTCTCGTGGTGCATCCGCTCGTGCTCGATCACGAGCTGGAGGATCCGCCCCCGCGCGCCGAGCACGTCCTCGGCGCGCGCCAGCACGTCGGGGATGCGCGCCAGCACGGCGCGGCGGACCTCGTCGCGGTACGCGATCACCTCGGCGATCGCCGGCCACGCGTCCCTCGACGCGGCGCGGGCGCCGTCCTCGTCGGCCGGATCGATCCCGCGCTCGAACAGCACGTCGAAATCGCTCCGCATGGGCCCGAGCCCGAGGACGCCTCGGCCGATCTGGTTCCACGCGAAGGCCGGGAGGTGCCCCAGGTAGAACGAGAAGGGGTGTCGCAGCGCGATGGGCCGACGCCCCATCGACGCCTCCGGGACGAGCGCGAACAGATCGTCGCTGCGGCGCCACGCGGCGGCGAGGAGCGCCTCGAACGAGGCCTCCGTCACGCGTCGTTCCGCCGGAGCAGGGCCAGCGCGAAGAGCTGGTTGGGATCGGTGTGCCACGAAGACACCACGAGCCCTCCGGCCCGGGCCGAGGCCTGGAGCGAGTCGCGCGTGAACTTGCAGCTCACCTCGGTGCGGATCTCGGCGCCGCGCTCGAGATCGAGCCGCAGATCGAGCGCCGGGATCTGCACGCGCATCCGCCGCGAGGCCACGAGGCGCATCTCGATCCACGCCCGCGCCGCGTCGTAGAAGGCGCGGTGCGCGAACGCGTCGGGCGCGAAATTCGCCCCGAAGCGCCGGTTGATCACGCGGAGCGCGTTGCGGTTGAAGGCCGCCGTCACGCCCTCCGGATCGTCGTACGCGGCCTCCAGCCGGGCCGTGTCCTTGACCAGATCGGCGCCGACGAGGAGCGCGTCCGACGGCTCCATGACACGCGCGACCTCGCGGAAGAAGGCGCGCCGCTCGTCGGGGTAGAGGTTGCCGATGGTGCCCGCGAGGAAGACCACGAGGCGCCCCCCGCCCCGGCCGAGCCGCGGCAGGTCGGTGGTGAAATCACCGATCACGCCGCGGAACGTGTACTCCGGGTAGTCGGTGCGGAGGCGGCTGATCGACGTCTCCAGGAAGAGCCCGTTCACGTCCAGCATCGTGCACGTCTCGCCGCCGCCCACCCACCGCCAGGCGTCGAGCAGGATGCGGATCTTGCGGCCCGCGCCGCTGCCCAGCTCGACGAGGCGCCGCGGCCGGACGGCGCGCAGGATGTCTCCGGCGCGCTGCTCGAGGATGCCGATCTCCGTGCGCGTCGGGTAGTAGACCCCGAGGCGGGTGATCTGCTCGAACAGCTCGCTCCCGAGATCGTCGTAGAAGTAGACGGGCGGGATCTCGGGCGGCGATCGTGTGAGGCTCTCGCGCAACCGAGCGCGCTCATCGGGTGAAGGGTACGCGTCCTCCGCGAATGTGGAGCTCAACAGGACCTCCTTGAGGGAGCGCTGGGCAGCGCGTCCATTGGGAGGAGAGCGGCGGACGTCAAGCATGGATCCCCGGCGTGCCGCCGTGGACGACGCTCGGTGAAACCCGGGCAGCGCGGGCGTACTCAAGGGGTGTGCAGAAAACGGGGACCGGGCAGGTAGAGCCAGTAGGGTACAGCTATACGGTAGGATGGCCCAGCGTATAACAGGTGTCCTCGTCCCAGCAGGCGCCGCCGCCCTCGAGATAGACGACGACGCGCTTGCTCTTGCCGGTCAGGTTGACGCCGATGCCGGCCGCATCGCCGTTGGCGCAGAAGGCGTTGCTGAACGGGACCCAGGTCCAGTTCTCGGCGATCCGGGGCAGGAGGCACTGAGGGGGAAATGGGCTTTCCGAGGCACTCGATCCATCGAGCCGAAGGGGGTGGACACCCTCTGGAGGCACTGGGGGGTGCCATGGCCAACTTCGGCACAAGGCGACACGAGCCTCGCGCGCCAGAGGAAGAAACAACGGAGATCGGGGCACAACGTGTCTGGCACGGGCTTTGCCCGGGGCGAACGTATGCCACACCAATCATCGATGCGAAGATCATGGGCTGCTGTCACCGTCGCGCTGCTGACGGCCGCACTGCTTGCGGCGTGCGACTCTGTCACCGTTGCGGATACCTCGAGCTCCACGTCGACCGCCGGCGCCAGCGGGAGCTCCGGTGCGGATACCTCGAGCTCCACGTCGACCGCCGGCGCCAGCGGGAGCTCCGGTGCGGAAACTCCGAGCTCCACGTCGACCGCCGGCGCCAGCGGGAGCTCCGGCTCGGAGGCAGCTGGCGAGGCGTGCGGGATGAATGGGCCTTGCGAGCCGGGGTCGCATTGCCTGTTCGGCGACCATGCGTGCGGGACGAGCCTGCCCGACGAACTCTGCCCGACGGAGTACTGTGCTGTGCCCGGTTCATGCAGCGGCCTGGGCGGTCCACCTGTCTGCGGCTGCGACGGCAAGGTCTACGACAACGCGTGTCTCGCGGACTCCGCCGGCGTGGGCACTTCGAGCCTCGGAAACTGTGGGCCCGCGCCTCAAGGGCGCTTCGCGTGCGGCGAGCTGTTCTGCGAGAAGGCGGCTCAAATATGTATTGCGAACCATCCCGACGGCTGCGGGTCCACCCGGCACGAGTGTCGCGACCTGCCCCAGGGCTGCGACAGTGCCAGCTGCAATGGGTGCATCGACGAGTCGAATGAGTGCCTCGATGTCCTCCAGTGCAGCGCGGACGCGAGCGGCGACATCACCGTCACGTGCATCACCTTCTGACCTCGACGACGAGCGATCCGGCAGCAGCTCCGTCGATACAGGAAATCTTCCTGCGCGCATGGGCCACACGGCCTGGACGCGGAAGAAGATCGGGCGCTGCCGTCAGCGGTCGACGACCTCATCCAAGTAGAAGCGGTTCCACGCCATCTTGCCGTCGCGCGCGGTGGAGATCACCACGCCACGGAAGGTGATCGACTCACGGTCGGTCGTCGTACCGATCATCTCCCACTCTGACCAGGTCTGACCGGACTCCGCGTCGAAGACGGCGCGCTGAATCTGCGCTCGGAGGTCAACGCAGACATCTGTGCCCGTTTCAGCTTACCCATCGTCGAGATTCTGCTGTTGGCACGCCTGAGCCGCCGCACGCCCTTCCTCAACGAGGCGCTGGAGCTCACCGTCCGCAGTGAGCCCCTTGAAGCGCTCGTCGAAGAGCACGACTTCGGCCCAACTGGGCGCAACAGCGAGGGCTTGCCTGAGATCGGCAATAGCCTCAGCGCGCTGGCCCAGCAGAGCGTACACCGCGGCGCGGTTATACCATGGACTCGCGAAATGGCGTGCCAATATCGAGTGCTCTGGAGGCGCCTGCACGCTGCATCCGATGGCCGCGCTATAAGCGTTGATCACGTCGTCGTGACGACTGAGCTCGAACAGCACAGTGCCCAGGATTTCCCATGATCGCGGTTCATCCGGGGCGGCGGCGACGAGGCGGTTAGCCGACGCCAGTGCTTCGTCGAGTCGACCCACATCGCGGAGCGCTACGGTGCGCTTGCGGAGAAGATCCACCAGCGTCCAGTCTGCTCTCAGATATCGGTGATCGAGGGCGCGGACGCAGTGATCCACCGTCAGCGTGTCCCTGACATCGAGGAGCGTGAGCGCGCGGTCGAAAGCCTCGACTATTTCACCCGCTGGATCGAGGAGGACGGTGGGAGTCTCCTCGAGCGTCGAGGCTTCGAGCAGGGCTGTCCCGAGAAGGAACCACAAGGTGGGCGAGCGTGGCTCGATCGCGACCGAGCGTCGCAGCGCCTCGACGGTGCCGGCATGGTCACCCGCGTCACTGGCAAGCACGGCGCGCTGGAAGAGAAGCGCTGCATGCTGGCCCGAGCCTGGAGCGAGCAGGCCCTCGAGCACTTCCGCCGCTCCAACCCGCCAATGGTTGCGATAGAGCGTGGTGAAATTCTCGGTGATCGCGAACGGTGCCTCTTCCCCAGCGAGCCCTCCATCCGGTGAGAGCGCAGTATAAAGGTCTTCCACGAGAGAGCGGACCTCCACGGCCTTGCCCTCGTCATGCTTCAGGCGGGTCAGCGCGGTGAGCGCGTTGGCGTACGCCATCCAGGGGCCACCTCCCCATCGCCGCGCGAGCTGGCGAAGCGGGCGAAGGCTCTCGATCTCCGTTGTGGTGGACTCGAGCAGTGCGTTCACCGTCCTCTCGAGATCGGCGAGCCTCCTCTCCTTCAGCGCCGATCGCGAGAGGTGCGCCAGCATCGATGGATCGATTATCCAGACGTGCTCACCGGCGTCGGTCTCGATAGACTCGATGTTGTGAAAGTCCAGCACCGCGCGGTATCCAGCTGGCAGCGTCAGGACCTTTCCCAACCAGGGGCGCACGCGGAATATCTCTGAAACCGTCGACATGACAAGCCTCCTCCGGTCCGGCGGGATCGCGCAACGCACCGATGGTCCAGCCGGAATCCTGGGGATCGCTCGGAACCATTCGACGTAGGCAGACGCGGAGTGACCTCAGACTACTCTTCTCCATCCTTACCAGGGCACGGAGCGGCGCGCTTGACCGCTTGGCACCGACACGCTTCACGACCGCCTCTTGCTCGTTGAGAATTCGCAGGGCTTGGTCCGCCCCAGGAACGGCATCGTGTGGTGGGCTGCCCTTGAAATCTGGCTCGTGCACGACGACCTCGCCACCCACGTGGCGCAGCGTGAAGGAAATATCTCCGAGTTCCACGGTTGCCCCATCGTTCAGCGCAGTACCTCCCTCGTGGCACCTGGCCACGACATCGAGGAGCATCTCAGCTTGCAATTCGAGATCGGCGCCACAGCGGACGACCACCTGGGAAGCGCCGATCCTACGGTGGAACTCTCTGGATGCGTATTCTTGCTGGCTCATCTTTGGCTTCCCTCAGCTGTGCGCGCCGAAGCGTAGAAATCGGATGCCCGTAAGGTACAGCTATACGGTAGGATACCTTCCGCTTGGTGCTACGTCGCGGTAATCCCAGGCGTTCGACCTCGAGGGCGCGAAGCCGGTGACGATCCGATCGAGCGCGCTCGAGGCGCTCGATCGGATCGTCACCGAGGGAGAGGGGGCCATGCGCGTTATCCATCCGCGGGGGTGAGCCCGTCCGTGCGTCCTCGCGGCGTCGCGCTACTTCCTCTTCGCGTCGTCGACGTAGGGGGCGGGCACCCAGCGGTAGGACTCTCCGTCTCTCCGGACGTGGCCCAGCCCGGGAAACGGGGCGTGGGTGTGCGCGACGAGGTAGCCCTTGTCGGCCGCGTCGGCGAGCGCCTTCTTGCGCGTTTCCACGGCCATCGGCGCGTTCACGTCGAAGGCCACCGCCACCGAGGGATCGTCGAACTGAACGGCCATGATGTGAACGAGGTCGCCCCACAGGAGGAGCCTCTGGCCGCCGCTCTCGAGAGCGTACAGCGTGTGACCGGGCGTGTGGCCGTATGCCGGCTCCGCGCGGAACCCCGGAAAGAACTCGGCCGCTCCGGTGAACGGCTTCACTCGCCCGGCGTCGAGGTACGGCTGCAACGTGGCTTGCGCCGCGGCGAAGAACTGGGCTTGCATCCCCGAGGACTTCGCGGCGGCCGCCTTGTCCATCCAGTAGTCGAGATCCTTCTGGTTCAGGTGGACGGTGGCGTTCGGGAAGGCCCTCTTCCCGCCGATCACGAGCCCGCCGGAGTGATCCGGGTGAACGTGCGTGAGGAAGACGTCGGTGACGCTCTCGGCGCTCACACCCACCGCAGAGAGCGACGCGGGGAGCTTCCCGGTCGTGGGGCCCATGAGCTCTGCGCACCCGGTGTCGACGAGGATCGTCCTGCCGTTCCTGTGGATCAGGAAGGTGTTGAAGGACACGTCGATCGGCGACCTCTGGAAGGATTGCGCGAGGAGCTTGTCGACCTCACCCGGCTTGGCGTTGAGGACGAGGCCATTCGAGATATCCAGGCCGAACGTGCCGTCGGAAAGCACGGTCACGTCGATGTCGCCCACACGCGTGTGATAGAAGCCCGCCTGACGCCTCTCGCCGCCGGACGGAATCAGCGCGCTCGCCGCCGGAGACGGCGCCGGTGCCGCCGGCGTCGCGGCGGGCTGCTCCGGAGCCGCCGGGCTCTTCGGAGCGCTGCTGCTCGGCGGGGCCGGGGCGGCGCACGCGGCGGGGAGGGTGAGAGCGCCTCCGAGCAGCAGGAGTGAGGCCGCGATGGACGCGATTCGCCGCGTGAAAATCATCCGCATGATCGTTCTTCTCTCCGGGCGCTCTTCGGTCGCTGGCGGCGCGCGAGCGCTGCTCGCCGCCCGTCGGCGGGACGGCGGCCCGTGTTCGCCGCCCGTTCGCCGTTGCACCGTACGTCCCGGCATGTAGACTTTCTATGCCTGAAACATCAAAAAAATAAACCGATCGTCCAGATGGGGCGCCTGATGGGCGCCGGAGGAGCGAGGCGATGGACGCCCTCAGCCGACTCTTTCATTCGCTGCACGTCGAGAGCGCCCTGTGCACGCGCTTCGAGGCGTCAGCGCCGTGGGGACACCGCGTCGCGCACCGCGGCCCCATCAAGTTCGTGCTCATCGTCGCGGGATCGTGCTGGCTGCGCACGCGCGCGCTCCCGGAGCCGAGGCTGCTCGGCGCACACGATCTCTTCCTCGTTCTGGATGGCGAACCTTACGTGCTGTCCGATTCGCTGGACTCCGCGACCGTGGACTGCACCGATCTCGAGGATCGCCGGGACGGCTATCTGATCCGCTACGGAGGCGGAGGCGCGCGCTCCACGCTGGTGAGCGTGGCCTTCGACGTGGATCCGACGGAGGGCGAGCCTCTCCTCGTCGCGCTCCCGCGCTTCATCCACCTGCGCATCGATCAGAACCGGAGCCACGGCCTCCAGTCGCTCATCGAGCTGTTGCGCCTCGAGGTCTGCTCGTCGGAGATCGGATCGATCCCGATCATCCGCCGCCTCGCCGAGGCGCTCTTCATCTCGGCGGTCCGGGCCTACCTCCAGACCGGCGAGGGGCCGAGGAGGGGCGTCCTCGCGGCGATCGCGGACACGCGGCTCGCGCGCCCGCTCGGCGACATGCACGAGGACCTCGCGCGCGGCTGGACGATCGACGACCTCGCGCGCAGCGCGCGGATGTCTCGCTCCGCTTTCGCGGAGAGGTTCCGGAGCACGGTGGGCCAGACGCCGCTCGAGTATCTGACGCGGATCCGGATGGACCGCGCGCGCGGGCTCCTGCGGGAGGGCGTCCCCATCGCCGAGGTTGCTCATCGCGTCGGCTACGACTCGGCCATCTCGTTCACGCGCGCTTTCCGGCGCGTGACCGGCGGAACCCCGGGGGCGTACCAGCGCCGGCCCGAGAGCGGAGCGAGGCCGCAAGACGCGCACGAGAAGGAGTCGAGGCGGCCATCCTCATGACGGTGGCGCCTCGCCGGTTCCCGGCGCCCCGTCGCCGGACGACAAGCCCGCCATGAATCGACGGCACCGTTCTTCGATGTCCTGGATGCTCAGGCGCCCGTCCTCGAGCAGCCTCGAGGCGTGCCGCATTCGCCACCCCATCACGTGCGCGAGCGGCATGTCGCCCGCCGCGGGCGGGGGGCGCCGGGACGGCTTCGCGCTTCCTGGCGGGGTCTCGTCGACGGGACGCCAGGTCGTCGGCCATCTCGACGTAGGGCGCCAGGAGGAGCGACGTCGACGGAGGGCGTCGAACCGCAGGTTGTCACAGCGCTGGGCCTCGCCGCGCCGGTTTCTACTCCGCCAGCACCGGCGCCATCCACGGCACATCGGCCGGCGGATCCTGATACAGCTTCCGAGCCCATTCCTGGTCGGTGAGTCGGGTGAAGCCCTCCGCCAGGTGCTCGTGGTAGGCGAACACCGCGCCCGCGTACGCGCGCGGACCCTGACAGGTATCGACCGTCATGACCATCATGCGTGGATTGCCGGTGCCCACGTGCAGCACCGACGGAGATCGCGGGACCGGCAGGTCGCCTCCGATGTCCGTGTGCACATCGGCGATGGTCGGGTCGCTCTTCAAGCCGTCGACGGGATCGAAGAACAGATCCTTGTACCAGCCCGTTTGCCAGGGGTCACCGCTGCCACCGCCCTCGATGTGAATTGCCTGCTTGATGAAGGTCAGATGCTCCTCCGAGTGCGGCATGCCCGTCCGCTGCGCTTCCGCCATTTCACTCAAGGTGGTCGCGATACGCGACAGGGTGCCGAAGTAGGCGCTCACCTGCTCGGCCAACGTGTCGTTCCCGTTCAAGCTGAAGTCGAGGGTATCGACCAAGGCCTGGCCCTGGCCGGCGAATCTGGCGATCCTTTGAAACAGCTCGGGGTAGGGCTCGACGTACGCATCCGGAAAGTCGCAGCCATTGCTGCCGGTATACGACTGCTTGGCATACAAGATCGTGTCGTGCCTGAGCTGCGCCCACGATCCGAGCTGAGTGTTCAGCAAACGGCGCCCCCACGCCTCGCTGCGCGCCACGCTGGGTAGACCTTCCGCGGCTGGCCCCAGGGTCGTGGCGTTCGCCGAGAGCGTCTGTAGCGCCCCAAGCCAGGACGTGTACAGGCTGCCTTCCCAGTACGATGGAGGGTGCGCGTCGGCGATGACCCGGACGGCCGCCAGATCGCCGGCGTAGTTCCATTCTTCGAGCTCACTCGCGAGCAGGCTCACCGCGTGGTCGTTCTTCAGGGCGGCGAACGCGGCGTCGAGCGGGTTCGGGACCACGCGCGTCGCGGTGCGGTCGTACACCACGTTGGAGAACACGTGACTATCGATCACGTAGCGCTGCCCGAAGAACGCAAAGCTCGCATTGAGCGGGAACGTGGAATCGCCGCCATCCTTTCGCATGATGTGGCTCGCGATGCGCTGCTCGCCGTAGCGCCCCTCGATGATCGCCTGAGCGATCGTCGTGTCATCGATGGCAGCAAGCCCGCTCGCATCGGACACCCCCAGGCCTTGCAACAGCTCGTCCAGCTCGGGCACGATCATGTAGTCGTGCTCACCAACGAACGCGGTGATGGTTCGATCGATGCCCGACCAGTCTTCCAGCGCCGCGGCATCCATCAAGTCACGCATCGCCAGCGCCGCCTCGAGCTGACGGCGCCAGAAGACGCGCGAACCATTGGGCATGGTCTCGATCAGCCGAAAATCGATGCGTCCCATCCACATCATGGCGCGGAAATAGCGCTCGAGCGCCACCGTGTCCGTGTAGTGGCCCCGAGGCTTGAATTGCGAGAAGTCGAAGCGGCGCGGAACGCCGAAGATGGACCTTTGCTGTTCTCCGTCGGCCGCCTCGGCATGAGCCAGGAAGGACGCGACGTCGGCTTTGCTGGCTCCCGCCACGGGTTCGCTGGGCGCTCCCATCAGCAGACTGCGCGCGACGGTCAGGTAGAAGTCCGCGTCGGCTGCTGCCTGCTCCGAGAGCCCGGAATCTCCGGACGCCAGGCGAGCACGCATCGTGTCGAGCAAGCGGGCGACACGCGGGATCAAGACGGCCTGTTCCAGGGCCTGCAAGATGTCGTCGTACGAACGGTGCATCGCTTCGAGCACCATGTCGCCGCTCACGAAGACCGGCAAATCGTGCACGTAGATGGCAGCGTAGGCGTAGGGAAAGCTGGGATAGGCAAGTCGGCTGGAAACTACGAAGCCGTTCGCGGCCAGGACCTTGAGCTCCGCGTCATTCAGGCCCAGCTCTGATCTCTGGATCAGATCGAGGTTCTGAACGTCCGTGAGACCGTAGCCCAGATCGTTCGAAAACGAGACAGCGTAGGCCTCCTGGAGGGATGCCGCGTCGTGTTGTTTGGCGGTGGCCACCTGGGCTTCGACTTCGGTCGCGGCGACCGAGCTGAGCTCGAGCTGCACCTGGGTTCCGATGTCTGCGGGACGCTCGTCGCCGGGACCGGCGGGGCCCGGCCCGCCCGGTTCGGTGGAACCAGAACACGCCGCGAGCAAGCCAACGCTGACCAGGGTGGAGAGAATTCGTTGGGTGTGCACGGATTTTCCTGCTCCTTTGGCGGCACGGGGGCTGGTGTGCCGGTGTGCCAAACCCGGATCGTTGTGCCGCGGCCCCAGGCCGAAGGACGCTCGAATCGCGGGTTTCATCCACTCCATGTGTGCCAATGCCATAGACAAGCAACCGGCGTGCCAGCCCTCCGAGCCGACAAGCGGCTTCCGGGCTTCCTGCTGGCCACTCCAGTGCCGCGGGTGTGGGTGTTGTACGGCGCCAACGGTTGCACGGGAACGCTCGCCGCGGAGCTCGTCCAGGCGTGGAGCCTCGCTCCGGTCCTTGCTGGGCGTGGAGGGCTCGGCGGCGTGGTCCTTCCGTCGTTGGCGCGAGGGGGAGGCGCGCTCGGCGGGGTCGGGCTTGCAGGATCAGCCTTGCTCGTCCTATCGTCCTTGACACGGGTCGACGAAGCCGTCGTAATTGCGTCGTGCTGACCATCCGGCGCGAGCAAATGAAGCTCCTGGCCCGGCGCCCGGACGCCGAGCTCATGCCGCGCCTGCTCGAACGCGTGCGGGTGATGTATCCGGAGCAGGTCTGGAGCACGAACGACGAGACGCTGATTGAGCGCCTGAAGGCGCAGCTCCAGCGGGCGGCGGGCCACGGGCTTCACCTCGAGGCCCACGTGACCAGCTATGTGGATCTGTGCTTCGAGCTCGGCGACTCGTTCGAGGAACAGCCGGAGTACGCGGCGCTCGTCGCCACGCTCCGCGCCCGGAATGTGACAAGCGAGGCCAAGGCGCAGGCCATCGCGGACGAGCTGGTGATCGGGTAAGCGATGCGACGGCGCCCGATCGCGGCTGCGTGGGCAAGTGGCGCGGCGGTTCGGGTGCGCGCGTGCCGTTGACCGTGGCGGCGTTGTTGCGGGCAGCCGCGCGCTGCCAGCGGCGCATCGAGCGGATCGACGAGGAGCTCGTCCGTCTCGACCACACAACGGCCCCGCCCGGCAATACCGACTGGCCCACCGAGCGCCAGCACATCCGCCGTGTGCTCAACAAGGCGCGAAAGCTCCAGAACGAGCGGCGCATCCTGCTCCGGCGCCTGGCCAAGGTCGAGCAAGGTCAAATCCCGCCCCGGTACGCAGACCGGGCCCGGCTCTATCGCGGCAGGTTGCTCTTGGACTTGGCCAGAAACCACGCCCGCTCGAAGCCCATGCAAGGCCGGGCGCGCGACCTGGTCGACATTGTCCGCACCTGCGTGGTCGAGCACCGAGAGGCTCTGTTCGGCCAATGGATGATCGACGGCCTCCGCGAGCTCAACACCGCGCGACGTCCGGGCCAGGATCGACGCTTCCTCTACGCCAACGAATGGGATGGCGGTGTCTATCGCTTCCCGCAGCGGTCGTGGATGGCGGACGCGCCCGTCGACAACCACCACCCCGCCCACTCGGTCACCATGAACTTTGCCAACACCGAGGACTTCAGCCCGTCCGCCGCCCTCGAGGATCTGTTCACCTGCGACGCCCATCCCATCGCCATCGAGTGCATGAGCGCGCTTCACATCTGCTTCTTGCGCGCCTTCATGAAGACGGTCGGCACGGCGGCGCTCGACGCGGTCACCGAGGACATCGTGCAAGTCGCGCCGGGAGACGAGGGCAGCGTGAGCAAGCTGCGGGTGGCGCTGGCGGTGGACTCCGTCGACCAGCTGCGCCCCGGCGATTGGGTGTACTTCTACAATCATCCAGACTACGTGAAGCGCCACCGCGACAGCTCCTTCGCCACCTGGCAGGGTGCCAATGCCGTCTATCTCGGCAACGTCGGCGGCGAGCCGCGCTTCAGCACGTTCGATTCGCAAGACCCGGCGTGGACCGAAGCCGAGTTCGTGGCGTTCCTGCTGCAGGAATACAACCGCAAGCCGGGCGGCCCGAACAGGGGACAGCTGGCGAACATGTTCCCCCAGCTGGCTTCGTCCGACGACGTCCCCGGTCTGCGTTGCCCGAATCCCGAGCAGCGGGGGCGGATCAGCCCGGTCTATCGCATCAACGTTCAAGAGCTGGCGCGCTGGCGCTGAGGCGCTCGCGAAGCAAGCAGCTCTCCGACCGGCGCCAAGACGCCATTTCGTTGGGCGACGCTGGGCTTCGATGCGGATGGTCACCGGTCCGCGAAGAAGATCCACGCCATGACCAGCAGGAGCCCGAGCCGTGGAGAACAACCACGCCATTCGTCTCCTGACCCAACAATCGCCGACCCAACAAGGACCGCCTGTGGTCCTCCTCCGCGAAGACTGGCTTCAAAGCCGATCCGAGCGACGTCAAATCACACATTCTGCTGCACTCAACAGGGAGCTTGGCAGCATTCGTCAGTCATGAGCTGCCATTCAGAGTTGCGGCGCCCCCTTCGAACGCGCTGGGCAGCACAAGATCGTCATCGAAAAGACGATCGAGAGGAAGGAATAGGCAGCAGCCGTTCGAATAACATCTGGCCGCATCCGTCAACCATCAGGAGAGCACGTCGGCGGCGGTCTTCGCCCCAAGGACGTTATCGAGCCAGCGGTCGAGAGTAGCAATGTCCGTGCATGCCTGGACGCGCGCACTTTCGCGCTCGGTGAGCATGATCCCTGCCCGCGCAAGCAGCCGCAGAAGCGTGTCCCTCTTGCCCTTGAGCTCGCCCTCACGTAGGCCCGCGAGCTTGCTGCGATCCATGAGCTCCCGCACGAACGGAAACCTCGCCTCGCCTTCGATCTGCCGTTCCATGACCAACGCCTCCAGAGCCCGCCGCATGGGCTCACGCAACCCGCTCCAGATGACCTGAAAGTAGACCATCGCGTGCTCCTGGTCGAGCCGGCCCAGCGCAACGAGCGCCGCCCGGACCACGGTGAGCCCGTTCGGCCCGTTGCCGTGCGCCACCGCCGAAAGCACCACCAGCTCGGCGTCCTTCTCCGCCTCGGCTGGGTCGGTGATCTCGGGGACGACGGCCGGACCGAGCACCAGCGGCTCGACGTGGCCGAGGCCCAGGCCGAGGTCGATGTTCTCCGCCGCCCAGGCGGCCACGCGAGGAGAGCTCCTGCTCAGGGGTGGCGGCGCCATGGCGGAGAGTGGCAGTCGCACCCCATCAGAGCCTGCGGCACATCCACACGCTGGGGATTTCGACGTCCGATCGGCTGCTGCTCACGCTGAACGATATCAACGCGGAGAGCCGCGCAAGCGAAGAGCTCGAGCGCAGCACGGTCGTCCAGGGGCCCCTCACGCGCCTGTACCTGCTCAAGGCTCAGACGCCGGACGGCTGAGCGAACACGGCCCGACCGGGCATCTCGCCTGCGCTCCAGGTGCTGCTACGGGAGGTTTCCCCGGTTCAGCAGGACAACCACCATGGCGCCAAGGCCGCCAGCTCGAAGCGGCGCCGCGCCGGGAACCTCCGCTGCGGCGCCGCGCCCTCGACCGCGCTGCACCCCTGCCCCATCCTCTCGCCATGCTGCCGCCAGCCAGCGCACAGCCGGGCGACCTCCTCGCCCAGCGCTTCGTGATCGAGCGCCAGGCTGGCCGGGGCGGCATGGGCTTCGTCTACCGCGCCCTCGATCGCGCCCGCCGCGAGCCGGTCGCGCTCAAGCTCCTTGCGGGCGAGGGCGACCGCCAGGAAGAGCGCTTTGCCGCGGAGTGCCGCATCCTCGCCGGCCTGAGCCACGCTGGCATCGTGCGCTTCGTCGCCCAGGGGGTGACCGACGCGGGGCAGCGCTGGCTGGCCATGGAGTGGCTCGAGGGCGAGGACCTCGCCGCGCGGATCGCGCGCGCGGGCCTCGGCGTGGACGACAGCGTGGCCCTCGCCCTCGCCGCGGCCGAGGCGCTCGCCGCGGCGCACGCGCGCGGCGTGATCCACCGCGACATCAAGCCCTCGAACATCTTCCTTGTCGGCGGCGACCCGCGCCGCATCAAGCTCATCGACTTCGGCATCGCGCGCCTCAGCGGCGCGACGAGCCTGCACACCCGGACCGGCGTGGTGATGGGCACCCCGGGCTACCTGGCCCCGGAGCAGGCGCGCGGCGAGCGCGCCGATGCGCGCGCCGACGTCTTCGCGCTGGGGGCCGTGCTCTTCGAGTGCCTCACCGGCCGGCCGGCCTTCGCGGGGACGGACGTCCTCGCGGTGCTGGCGCGGCTGCTGATCGAGCCCGCGCCGCGGGTGCGCGAGCTCCGGCCCGACGTGCCGCCGGCGCTCGATGCGCTGGTCGCGCGCCTGCTCGCCAAGGACCCGGCGGCACGGCCAGCAAGCGCCGCCGAGGTCGCCGCGGCGCTGCGCGCGCTCGGGGCGCAGGGCGGCGAGCCGGCGCCGGTCCCCGGCGCGGCGCTCACCGCGGGGGAGCAGCGCGTGCTCTCGCTGGTCATGGCCGCGCCAGCGGACGCCGCCTGCGCGGCCGGCGGCGAGACGCTGCCCTCCGAGGTGCCGGCGGGCGCCGCCGGCGCGGCCGGCGAGACGCTGCCCTCCGAGGTGCCGGCGGCGCGGCGGCGGCGCCTCGAGGCCGCGATCTCCCGCCTCGGCGGCCGGGTGGACCAGCTCGCCGGCGGCGGGGTGCTGGTGAGCCTCCACAGCAAGGGGAGCGCGACCGATCAGGCCGCGCGCGCGGCCCGGTGCGCGATGGTGCTGGGGCCGCTGCTCGACGACAGCGGGGGCGCGGCGCGGATCGCGGTCGTCACCGGGCGCGCGGAGCTCACCGGGCAGACGCCGGTCGGGGATCTCATCGATCGCGCCGCCACCATGTTGGCCAGCGCGCGGCGCGCGGCAGGCGTCGCGATGCTCGACGAGGTGACTCGGGCGCTGCTCGACCCCCGCTTCGAGGTGCGGCGCGGCCCGGCCGGCTTCGAGCTCCACGGCGAGCGGGAGGCGGGCGGGGGCGCGCGCATGCTGCTCGGGCGAAAGAGCCCGTGCGTCGGCCGCGACCGCGAGATCCGCGCGCTCGTGGACCTCTTCGAGGAGTGCGCCGGCGAGGGGCTCGCCCGGGCGGCGCTGGTGACCGGGCCGCCGGGCATCGGCAAATCGCGCCTCTGCGACGAGGCGCTCCAGCGCATCCGCGCGCTCCGGCCCGACGTGGAGATCTGGACGGGCCGCGCCGACGTGGTGGGCGAGGGCGCGCCCTTCGGGGTGCTGGGCGAGGCCATCCGCTGCGCCAGCGGCGCGCTGGCCGGCGCGCCGCTCGGCGAGCGGCAGGCGCGGATCCGCGCGCGGGTCGCGCGGCGCGTGCCCGAGGCCGAGCAGCGCCGCGTCGCGGAGATGCTCGGCGAGATCGCGGGCGCGCCCTTCCCCGACGAGGAGAGCCCCGCCCTCCGCGCGGCGCGCCAGCACCCGGCGGCAATGGCGGAGCAGATCGGCCGCGCCTTCGAGGACTTCGTGGCCGCCGAGGTCGAGGCCCGGCCGATCCTGCTGGCGCTCGACGACCTGCACTGGGGCGACCTGCCCTCGGTGCGGCTCCTGGGTGAGGCGCTGCGCCGGCTCGAGGATCGGCCGCTCTTCGTGCTGGCGCTGGGGCGCCCCGAGGTGCACGAGCGCTTCCCCGGGCTGTGGGCCGAGCGCAGCGTCCAGGAGATCCGGCTCGCCCCGCTGCCGCGCCGCGCGGCCGAGCGGCTTGCCGTGCACGCGCTCGGCGACGCCGTGGGCGCGACCAGGATCGCCGAGCTTGTCGAGCGCGCGGCCGGCAACCCGTTCTATCTGGAGGAGCTCCTCCGCGCGGTCAGCGAGGGGCGGGGCGAGGCGCTGCCCGAGACCGTGCTGGCCATGGTGCACGCGCGGATCAGCGCGCTCGATCCGGCGGAGCGGCGGGTGCTGCGCGCGGCCAGCGTCTTCGGCGAGGTGTTCTGGGCCGGCGGGGCGCGGCGCCTGCTCGGCGGCGATCTCGCCCCGCAGGCCCAGGGCGGTCCCCCGCCCGGGCGCGATGACGTGACCCTGCCCGCGACGGGCGCGGCGGCCTGGGTGGGCGAGACGCTGCGCCTGCCCTGCGGCGAGCCCGCCTCGTCGGTGAGCGGAGCGCTCGCGTCGCTCGTCGCGCGGGAGGTGATCGAGCGCCGCGCCGAGAGCCGCTTTCCGGGCGAGGAGGAGCTGGCGTTCCGCCACGCGCTGCTGCGCGAGGGCGCGTACGCGACCCTGACCGACGCCGATCGCGCGCTCGGGCACAAGCTGGCCGCGGCGTGGCTCACGGCGGCGGGCGAGAGCGATCCCGGGGTGCTCGCCGAGCACCTGGAGCGCGGCGGCGAGCGCGCCCAGGCGGCGGCCCGCTACCTGGAGGCGGCGGCGCTGCTCCTGCGCGGGGGCGATACCGCGGGGGCGATCGAGCGCGCGGAGCGCGGCGTGCAGTGCGGCGCCGAGGGCGAGCTCCACGGGGCGCTGCGGCTCGTGCAGTGCGAGGCGCTCTCCTGGGTAAGGGAGAAGCATCGGGCGGGCGCTCTGGCGGAGCAGGTGCAGCGCCTCGCCCGACCCGGGAGCCGGAACTGGTGCCTGGCGACGGCCGAGATGCTCTGGAGCGCGCTGGAGGAGTGCGGCTCGGCGGAGCGCATCGAGCTGGTCTCTGGAGATCTCCTCGCGACGGACCCCGACCCCGAGGCGGCCGCAGCCTTCGCGGAAGCGTTGTATTTTGCCTGGTCGCGGCTGATGTTCGTGGAGCGACGTGAGCTGGCCGAGGCCTACGGCGCGCGGCTCGATCGCCTCGACGAATCGCTCGGCCGCCGAGATCTGCTTGTGTCCGGCCACCGGCGCCTGATGCAGGCGGAGGAGGCGCGCCTCGTTCGCGGTGACGGCTGGGCGGCGCTCCAGCTCGTGCGCCAGGCAGAGGCCGCGTTCGACGCGGCGGGGATGTGGTTGCCGGTGGAGTACGCGCGCGTGGGCATCGCCCAGGCCTACGTCGAGCTCGGGGTCCACGACCGCGCCGAGGAGATCCTGCGCACCCTCCTGCCCGAGGGGAGCTCCCGCGCCGACGTGAGCGGACGGATGGCCCGGTGGTGGCGCGCGGTCCTGCGCTGCGCGCGCGGCATGCTCGACGAGGCGATCACGGATATCGCCGACCTCGCCAGCGCCCTCGCGGCGCAGCAGGATCGGTTTTTCGAGGGGCTGACGCGCGTGCTGCACGCGAGCCTGCTCTGCCTGCGCGGCGACCTCGCCGCGGCCGAGCGCGAGGCGCTCGCGGCGATCGAGGGGTCCGTGATGCCCTCGCTGGCCGATGACTGGGCGAGAACGGTGCTCGCGCAGGTGAGGCTCGCCCAAGGCCGCGCCGCCGAGGCCGCGGCGATCACAGAGGACCTCGTGGCGCGCCTGCAAGCGATCGGGCTCAGGCCTCCGGAGGCGACCGAGCTCACGCTGGTGCACGCCGAGGCGCTCCACGCGACGGGGGCGACCGACGAGGCGCGCGCGGCCCTGGCGGCTGCGCGCGCAGACTTGCTCGCGCGCGCGGACCGGATCCCGGATGCTGAGATCCGGCGGTGCTTCCTCGAGAACGTCCCCGAGAACGCACGGCTGCTGGCGCTCGCGGAGGCGTGGCTCGGCTGAGGCCTCGGGCGCCGCGCAACCTCGGCGCCTCGGCGACGGTCGCCGACACCGAGCGCGGGATAAGCAAACCTCTCCTCATCGCCTGACGTCGATCCCTTTTTCTCTCAGGCGCCGGAGGATGTCCTGACCGTTCATCTCCCAGAGGTCACCAGGGTCGATCTCTTGCACCTGGCCGTCCCTCCCCTTCACAATCCACACCTCAATCTCGCGATTCTTTCTATCCCTGGCGGTGCCAATCGCGATGGACTCGACCTCAGCGAGACGAAATCCCTTCACGGTCGGCGCGAACCAGAACCCCGTGGTCTGCTCCAGCTTCTCGTCGTCGAGAACGACCCGATCCATCGCCAGCATCGGCGCGAAGAGGCCACCCGCTACCGCAGAAACCCCGAATGCGATCAAGGCAACCACCAGCGGCTGACGCCTCCACAGCAGGAGCGCGCCGATCGACGCGGCAAGCACCGCGACGGCGATCGCAATGCCGGGCACATAGCTTGGGAAGCTGTAGATCATGCTGTCTTACCTGACGGACCTCGCGTTCTACCGCGAGACCCGAGCGAATGTAAGAACGCCGAGCGCGCGATCCCACGGAAGCCCCCCGTGTCAGCTACGTCGGAGCGCGCAAGAGCACTTTCGCTGACGCAGCGCCGAGGACCAGGCCAGCGCCTGCGCCGAGGAGGCCCGAGATGCCGAGGCCCGCGCAGCCCAGGCTCGCGGCCAGGACCGCGACGCCGCTCGCCCCGAGCCAGGTCGATGCGGGCGCCGAGCCCCGGACGAGGCGGGCGCCGAGCCACACACCCGATGGAACGCCGACGCCCAGGCACAGGGCGGTGCACACGGAGAGGAGCGGCGCGTCCGCGCAGGCCGGAGCCACCCGGGCGACGGCGAGCCCCGCCAGGAGCGGCAGCGCGCCAGCGAGGAGCCCGTAGCGCACGGAGTCCGCCCCCACGGCCTGCTCGAACGCGAGCGCGATCTCCCGCGCGAGGAGGTGCTCCTCCTGCTCCCGCGCGAGGAGGTGCTCCTCCTGCGACGCCGCGCCATCCGGCTGTCCTGCCACGGACGCTTCGTCGAGGACCTCGCGGCAGCGGAAGGCCGGGCGGGATTCCTGACGCGCGGGATCAGCGCGCCTCGTGCTCGCGCCACGTGGTCAATGGTCGCAAGAATGCCCCTATCGCTCTCTTGCTTTTTTGCGCCTTGGCGCCCTGGCGTTCAATTCACATGCTCTCCTGTACTGGCTGTGGCGGGGAGATGCGTCTTTCAGGTGCACAGAGCGGCGTCGCGCGCCGCACCCGCCGGGGGAGCGCCGCGAGGGTGCGGCGCGCCGCGTCGCTTCTCACGCTGTTCGCCCGCTCTCGTGACCGTGGAGGATCGCTCCACGGCACGGGTCGTGATAGATCCGAGGGGCAACGGGAACTCCAGGGGCCGGTCTGTCCGGCGTGCGTGGCGCTGGGCGCATGCTCTCTACCTCGCGCTGCTCCCCTCGGCTTTCCCGCTCCGGGAGTCACCGGTCACGATCCTTCAGCTTGCGGATGGTTGGCATGAACAAGAACCGTTCTTCTCGATGGCTGTGCGGCACAACCTCGATCGCACTCGGGATCGCGGCCCTCTCCGGCTGCTCTGGCAAGGTGGACAAGGCTGACGATGGCCCGAGCGGCTCGTCGAGCGCGGGCGGCACGACGGGAGCGGGGGGCCATGGCGCCAGCGCCGGCGCAACGGGCGCCGGCGGGGCCGGCACGGGCAGCACGGGCGCTCTGGGCTCTGGTACGGGCGGCTCCGGCGACGGTGGCAACGGAGGCGCCGGGGCCGCCGGAGGCGCCGGAGGCGCTGGACCGAGCAGCTCCGGGGCTGGCGGTTCCAGCGACGGGTCGGGAGGCTCGAGCGGCAGCACCGGCAAGTTCGTCGGCAACATCACGACGAACGGCCAGGTGCGCGACGGCTTCATCCAGCACTGGAACCAGATCACGCCCGAGATCGAGGGCAAGTGGCCCTCTGTCGAGACGAGCCGCGGCGTTCGAGACTGGAGCAGGCTCGACGCGATCTACGAGTACGCGCAGGACAACGACATCCCCTTCATGCAGCACAGCTTCGTGTGGGGTGCCACGCAGGCGGCGTGGCTCACGAGGCTCCCCGCGGAGGAGCAGCGGCAGGCCGTGAGGGACTGGATGCAGGCGTTCTGCGAGCGGTACCCCGACACGAAGTACATCGTCGTCGTCAACGAGCCGCCACCCCACACCTTGCCTCCCTTCATGAACGCCATCGGAGGCGGCGGCGAGAGCGGCTATGACTGGATCGTCAACTCCTTCAAGTGGGCTCGCGAGTTCTGCCCGGACGCGACCTTGATCCTCAACGACTACAACAACATCGAGTATGAGAGCGATCACAACCACTTCGTCGAGATCGTGAAGGCGGCGCTGGAGGCGGGCGCCCCGATCGACGGCCTCGGCGCGGAGGCCCACGACGCGTACAAGATCGACACCAGCACCGTGAAGGGCTACATCGACAGGCTCGCCGCCACGGGCCTGCCCGTGTACATCACCGAGTACGACATCGACCTCGCGGACGACGACGAGCAGCGCAGGGTGATGGAGGAGCAGTTCCCGATGTTCTACAACCACAGCGCCGTCAAGGGCATCACCCTCTGGGGCTACGTCGTCGGCTCCACCTGGAGGGACCGCACGGGCCTCCTGTACCCGGACGGCACGATGCGGCCGGCAATGACCTGGCTGATGGACTTCCTCGGTCGCGGCGAGTGATCTCCCTCGCACGACCGTGCCGCGGCGCTCCTTGGCGCGCACGACCGTGACATAGGTCTCGGGGTCAGAGACGGCATCGCCGGGATGGTCAAGCACGACGCGGAGATCATCATCAGCGCGCCTCGTGCTCGCGCCAGAAGGCGAACGCCTCGTCCAGGTACACCTCCTTCGCGCCGTGGCCGAACGGGTGCTCGGCGACGCGCACGGGCCAGCCCGCGCCGCGCAGGACGCCGGCGAGGGCGTGAGCCGAGCCGCCCACCGTGTCGTGGGCGCCGAAGCCGATGTAGAACGGCCTCGGCGCGAGCGTCGAGAGCTCGGGCGTCGCGCGACCTCCTCCGCCGGACATCGCGCCGAACCCGTCGGCCTCGATCCCGCCGCGCAGCGCGAGCGCCGCGGCGAAGTACGCGCCCGACGACGAGCCGGCGACGTACACGCGCGAGAACGGGGCGCCGGCGATCGCCTCGAGCCTCCTCCGCTTCTCCGCGAACGCCGCGACGAGCGGAGCGGCGTGCTCGTCGTACGCCCGCCCGCCCGTCGGCCAGCCCCACCAGCTCGCGTAGCCCTTCGGCGCGAGGCCGACCTTGCCGCGCGGCATCAGCGCGGCGACGCCCGCGCGCCGTGCGGCGCGGGACACGACCGTCTCGAAGTTGGTCTTCTGCTGGCTCTCCTTCCCCGGCGGGACGATGCCGTGGAGATAGAGCAGCAGCGTCCGGGTCGGCGCGTCGGGCAGGACGTAGCAGGTCTCCTCGTCGAGCGCGTCGACGCCGTCGATGCACCAGTCCGTCTCGACGCGCGGCGGGCGCGCTCGGGGCCACGGCGCCGGCTCGGGGGGCGCGGTCGCGGCGGTGACGGCCGGGGTCGGCGCTGCCGGCACAGGGTCGGGCTCCGCTGGACCGAGCGCGGCGCCGTCGGGCGCCGGCGCGCGCGCGCTCCTCGGAGCGTCTGCCGTGTTGCTGCACGCGCAGAGCGCGACCGCGAGCGCGCCGAGCAACGCCGCGATCCACCGCGCCGCACCTCGAGACGGCGAGCCGCTGGCGCTGCGACCAGCGCTGGCCAGCGCGCCGCTCGCCGACCGCCGCCCCATCACCCCGCGCGCGCGTCGCTCACCGCGATCAGCGCCCCGAGCGCCGCCGCGCACACCGTCTCCGTGCGCAGCGTCAGCGCGCCGAGGCGAACCCGCTCGAACCCGAGCGCCGCGCACATCCCGAGCTCCTCCGGCGTGAACCCGCCCTCCGGCCCGACCGCGAACGCCGCCTCCATGCCCGGCGACAGCGCGGCCAGCCGCGCGCCGAGCGGCGTCTCCGCGTAGGGATCCAGGCACATCCCCAGCGCGCCGCCCTCCGTCGACGGCGCCGCCTGCGCCTCCGCGAGCGCCGCCGCGAGGCTCATCGGCGCCTCCACCCGGGGCGCGTCCCCGCGGCCGCACTGCCGCGCCGCCTCGACCGCGATCCGGCGCCAGCGCTGGCTCCTCTCCTCGGCGGGCCGCGCCACGCTCCGCGCCGAGATCGCCGGGATGATCCGCGTCGCCCCGAGCTCGGTCGCGTCGCGCACCACCGCGTCCATCTTGTCGCCCTTGCCCACGGCCTGGATCCACGTCACGCGCCGGCCTGGCCGCAGCGCGGCCGGGCGGGGCGCGTCGATGCGCGCCTCCGCCCCGCGGCGGCCGATCGACTCGAGCGTGGCCTCCGCCTCGACCCCGAGCTCCGGATCGAACACGACGAACCGATCCCCCTCGCGGAGGCGGTGCACCCGCACGACGTAGCTCGCCGCCTCGGGCGGCAGCGCGATCACGCCGGCCGCGATCGCGCCGAGCGGCACCCGCAAGAGCCCCGGGCCGCTCATCCCGGCGAGGACGCCGCGCCGCCCGGCGCGCGAAACAGGAGCGCCACCCAGCCCTCGCCGCCCGCGTCGCCCCGCCCCGCCCTGCGATCGCCGCCCGGCGACGCGGGATCCGGCCGGGTCGCGACGTGCTCGAGCGCGCGCGGCAGCGACGTGTACCGCGCGATCAGATCGTCGCGCTCGCTCTCGAGGATGCCCGACAGGATCAGCCAGCCGCCCGGATCGAGCACACGCGCGAGCTCCGGCGCCAAGGGCCGCAGCACCCGCGCCTCGATGTTCGCGACGACCCACGGGAACCGCCGCGTCACCCCCTCGACCACGCCGGCGCTCGCCTCGATGCGGCCCTCGAGGCCGTTGCGCGCCGCGTTCTCGAGCACCACCTCGATCACGTCCTCGTCGTTGTCGATCGCGACCGCCCGCTCCGCGCCGAGCACCAGCGCGACGAGCGCGAGGATGCCGCTGCCCGTGCCCACGTCGAGGAGCTCGCGGCCGCGGAGCTCCGCCGCGTGCTCGTCGAGGAGCTCCGCCACGAGCGCCGTCGTCGCATGGAGCCCCGTGCCGAACGCCCTGCCCGGCTCGAGCAGGAGCACCCGCTCGCCCTCGCGCTCGGGCGCGCGCTCCGCCCACGGCGGCACGACCGTGATCGTGGGCGTCAGCGCGAACGGCGCGAAGTGCTCCTTCCACGCGTCGCGCCAGGCGTCGCCCACCACCTCCTCGAGCCGCGCGGCGAGCGGCGGCGACTGCTCCCCGAGCGCCGCGATGGCCTCCATCGCCTCGCCGTGATCCTCGAAGCTGGCGACGAGCGTCACCTGGCCCGAGCGCGCGCCGCGGACGAGGGTCTGCTCGTCGCGCTGCTCGACGCCGCTGGCGCCCAGCTCGAAGAGCAGGGCGCCGATCTCGTCGGCCTCCGGCTCGGGGACATCGACTGCAACGAACGGGTATCGAGGCTCCACCTGGCTTGCTCCGTGACGGGCCGCCGGCCTGGAGAGCGGCCGCGGCGCGGACGGGAGCCTAACGAAATTCCCGCAGAGAGGCGCGGCCGATCGCGCGGAACCGCTGGAAGACGCGGAGCATTTTTAACGCCCCACATAGCGGCGCCGCGCCGGGACCGAGACGAGCACCTCGGAGCGCGCCGCCGGCGGCGGGACGCGCTCGCCGTCGTGGAGCACCATCGCCGTCAAGCGCCCCCCGTAGACCGCGCCCGTGTCGATGCCGGTCGCCCACGCGTGCATCTGCGGCTCGCTCCGCGCGTTGTGGCCGAACACCACGTGCGGCGGGCCCTGGTACGTCTGGCCCCACAGCGTCTTGCCCCCGCGGCGCTCGACCGGCTCGCCGTAGCGGCCGAGGCAGCGCACGTACATCAACGTGTGCGGATCCTGTCGCTCGATCGGCAGCCCGGGGATCAACCCTGCATGGACCACACGGAGCCCGTGCTCCGGCAGATCCAGCCAGTACGGCAGCGTCTCGAGCCACGCCCAGTCCCGCTTGCGCAGCTGCTGCGCGGTCTCCTTCGAGAGCTCCCCCAGCGGCTCGCCGCGAGGATCGCTCCGGCCGGCACGCCAGCGGAGCAGCCGATCCTCGTGGTTGCCCCGCACCGAGATCGCGCCGACCTCCCGGAGCAGATCGAGCGTTCCGCACGGATCAGGGCCGCGCACGATCAGATCGCCGACCATGACGACCCGATCGCCCGATACGAGGCCCACGTGCTCGATCAGCCGCGCCAGCTCATCCCGGCAGCCGTGAACGTCACCGATGATGATCGTGCGCGGCATCGCACACCCAACGTAGCAGGGACGCCCGTTCCATGGGGGGCGCCCAGGCCCGTCCGCGCGGACGCGGCAGGACCGCGCGGCCCCGCCGGCGAGCGCGCCGCGATCGCCACGCGCCGTGATCGGAATTTTACATGCAATTCAGGAGAGTTACGCGCCGGCCACCCGGACGGCGCCGCGCTGGGCCCTGGTCAGGCGCATTACGGGGAGTCGATCTTGGCGCGCTTCGGGATCACGACGATCCCGCCCTCGCTGACGAACCACTTCTTGCGGTCCTCCTCGAGGTTGAAGCCGATCTCGGCGCCGGCGGGGATCTCGACGTCCTTGTCGATGATGCAGCGGCGGAGCTTGACGTGGCGCCCGATCTTGACGTCCTCGAACAGCACGCACTCCTCGATGTGGCTGAAGGAGTTCACGCGGACCCGGTTCGAGAGCACGCTCCGGTGGATCCTGCCGCCGGAGATGATGCACCCGAGCGACACCAGGCTGTCCGTGGCGATGCCGACGCGCGCGTTCGCCTCGTCGCGGAAGACGAACTTGGCGGGCGGGTCGTGGCTGATCCCGGTCCGGATCGGCCAGCGCGGGTTGTAGAAATTGAACGCCGGCTGGATGCTCACGAGATCCATCTGGGCCGCCCAGTACGCGTCGATCGTCCCGATGTCGCGCCAGTACCCCGCGCCCTCGTCCTCGCCGGGGACGAGGTTCTCGTGGAAATCGTAGACGTAGACGCGGCTGCCGCTCTGGACCATGCGCGGGATGATGTCGCGCCCGAAATCGTGCGCGCTGTCCTCGGTCGCGGCGTCGTGCTCGAGGACGTCGAGCAGCGCCTTCGTCTTGAAGATGTAGTTGCCCATCGACGCGAGGCACATGCCCGGCCTGCCGGGCATGCTCGGCGGATCCTGCACCTTCTCGTGGAAGGCGAGGATGCGCCCCGACTCGTCGCACTCGATGACGCCGAAGGCCCGAGCCTCCTCCTTCGTCACCGGGATGGCGGCGACGGTCACCTCCGCGTCGCGCGACAGGTGATCGTGCAGCATCTGGCGCACGTCCATCTTGTAGACGTGGTCGCCGCCGAAGATGCAGAGGTGCTCGGGCGACTCGTCCGTGATGACGTGCTGGGTCTGGTAGACGGCGTCCGCCGACCCCTTGAACCAGCTCTTGCCCGTGCGCTGCTGCGCAGGGACGGTCTCGATGAAGCTGTCGAGCATCGGCGAGAGGCGCCAAGCTCGGGCGATGTGCTCGTCTAGCGACGCGCTCTTGTACTGCGTGAGGATCTTGATGCGGTGCAGCCCGGAGTTGACGAAGTTCGAGAGGACGATGTCGATGATCCGGTACCGGCCGCCGAACGGCACGGCCGGCTTCGCCCGATCGTGCGTCAACGGGCCGAGCCGGCGGCCCTCGCCGCCAGCAAGGATCATCACCAAAACCTTCGAGGCTTCGAAAGCGGTGCGCAGGGTCGTCTCGCGCATGGGACGGAGAGGGTACTCGATCGATGTTGCCATCGCGAAGAGCGGAAACACGTCCTTCGCGTATTCGAGGCAACCCCGGGACCGGGAGAACGCCGCGGAGGCCCGCGCAACCCAGCCTGGCGGCGCCGGGCGGAGCCCGGGCGGGTCGCGCCGCGCGCCTTGCCGAGCCCGCCTCTCACGCCCTCCTGCCCCGCGATCGGGCGGCGCCGGCAGCGGCCCGTCGCGCTCTACCGTCCTCCGCCCGCCCTCCGCCGCGGCGCGCTGCCGCGCGCTGCCGCGCGCCGATGCGCGACGAGGATCGATGAAGAGAGGGGGACGTCTCCGTTTCTCTTTACGATCGACTCGCGGCCGTGTTAGCCGTTTCCCGCCGTCGCGCGCGCATGCGAGAGGCGCCTGACCCGCACGCGGCGCACCGCTGTCCGAGGGCTATTCCAGCGCTGGATCTTTCCTGCTGGAGGTGCCCGTCACGCTGACCTTGGAGATGCCATGAACGCCCGATTCGGTCGAACCCTCCTCGCCGCCATCCTCCTCGTCGCGGGCACTTCAGGGTGCGGAACGGACGAGCAGCCCTACCAGGCAAAGCCCGCCTTCAGCGGCCGCAAAGCGACCCTGCCCGCGGTGCCGACGCTGCCCGCGAAGAACAAGAAGCAGGGCGACGCTTACACGGTCTGGGGCGTCACGCACGACCTCCGGAGCCGCGTCCACTTCGAGGAAGTGAACGGCAAGAAGCTCTCGATCGTCGGCTACATCGTCAAGACGAACCTGGCGGAGGCCCCCGCCTGTGCCGTGCACAAGACGGGCAAGGGTGACCCGCCGGACTGCAAGGCGCCGGTCCCCAGCTTCGCGATCGCCGACGAGAAGGGCGAGACGAAGGACATGGTCGAGGTCATGGGCTGGGCCTCGAACTTCGCGCAGATCTACAGCATGATCGAGGCGATCGACAAAGCGCCGCGCGGCAAGGAGGGCGAGGCGAAGCTCACGGACGAGTTCTGGGGCCAGGAGCTGCCGAACCCGATCCCGGCCGTCGGCGCGAAGGTCAAGGTCACCGGCACCTACGGCGTGACGTTCACGAAGTCGACCGGCGGCGCGGCGGCCAACCCGAAGTACGGCATCCTGTCCGCGGAGCAGATCGAGTACCTCGAGCCGCCGCCCGAGAAGGCCACCCTCCCCGGCATGAAGCGCAGGCCCTGACGCAGGCGGTGGCGGTGCGCCGTCGCGCCGCGCCGCTTCACGTCAGGATGGACCGGATCCCGCTGCTCGGCTCGGTCGCCGCCGACTCGAAGACGGCATCGACGAGCAGCCGCCGCGCCGACTCGTCGTCCGCTTCCCGGCGATCGACGCGCACCAGCGACGCCGGCGCCTGACGGATGATCGCGTCGAACACCTCCCGATCGAACCGGTACAGCTCCTCCCCCACGATCACGGCATACAGATGCGACGCCGCGCTCGTCGCCCGGAGCGAGCGCAGATCGCACTCGCGCACCGTCACCCCGAGCCGGGCCCCCGCCTCCCGGCACACGGCGACGAGCTCGGCAGGACAACCGGCCACGATCACGAGCGGAGCGGGCGGAGCGTTCGGGACCACAGCCCTGCGCGGCTTCGTACCGTCCTCCATAGGCGCCTCAGCGTAGGCCACGAGTCGAGTACGCCGGCAAGGGAATTGTTTCGTCAGGCACCACCGGCGAGCCCGTCTTTCTGCGCGAGACAGCGGCGATCAACGCACCCCCGCTCCCTGCTGGATGTGCCACCCCCGGCCCTCTGCCACGCCGATGAAACGGATCCGCCCCGACCGCTCCATATCGTCGACCAGCTCCTCCGCCTCGAGCTGCGAGATGTCGATCCGGTCACAGAGCACGTCCCGGAACCGGGTCTTGCCCTGCACGTAATCCTCGTCGATCAGCGGGCCGAGCGAGCCCGCCAGGATCTCGGCGGCCAGCTCGAGCGCTACCACGGGCGTGACCACGGTCTCGGCGGTCGTGCGGACGCTCTCGTCCGTCGTCTGGACGGCCGCGTCGCCCATCGTGACGCTCGCGTCGCCGGTGATGAGGGTGCCGTACTCGACGGTGCTCCGATCGGTCGTCATGACTCCACCTCGTCCGGGCTCGGGCGGGTCCGGGTGCCGCGCCCGCGCCAGGCTTCCTTCCTCGCTCATGGAGCGCGGGAGGCCCGAGCGGAAGCCGAGCGGAAGCCGAACGGAGGCCGAACGGAGACCGAGCGGAGGCCGACACCGCGAGGGCGCCTCCGGGGACGGCGATCCTGGCGGCGATTTCAGGCGGCAACCCGCCGAAGATCAGGGAAGCTACCGCTCCTGCCAGGCCCATCGCTCGAGGGGGGAGGCCCTGGGCCACGAGATCATGATGTCGTCCCGCGAGTACTCCCCATCACGCCCCAGCCGCACGGGGGCGGCGCGCACGCCGATGCCCCGCGCGCGGGGGCCGATCCCGTTCCAGCTCGTCGGTCGGGTGCTGCTCCACGCGATCCTCGTCGGCGTCACGGCCGGCATCGCCGGCTCGGTGTTCTTCGCCGCCCTCGAGCTCGCCGAGCACGAGCTCTTCATCGCGGTCACCGGCTACGAGCCGCTCCGCGCCAAGGGCGAGGCGGTGCTCTCGAGCGCGCACATCGGGGCGTTCCGGCCCTGGCTCGTCCTCGTCCTGCCGGCGTTCGGCGCCCTCGTCGGCGGGGTGCTCACGGCGAAGCTCGCGCCCGAGACCCGCGGCGGCGGCGGCGACGCCTTCATCCGGGCGTTCCACCACATGGGCGGCCACATCCGCAGCCGCGTCCCTGTGGTGAAGGCGCTCGCCTCCATCTTCACGCTCGGCTGCGGCGGGTCCGGCGGGCGCGAGGGGCCCACGATGCAGATCGGCGGCGCGATCGGCTCGATCATCGGGCGCGCCCTCCGGGTGGACACGCGCGAGCGGCGGATCCTGCTCATCGCCGGCGCGGCCGCGGGCATGGCGGCCGTGTTCCGGACGCCGCTCGGGGCCGCGCTCCTCGCCGTCGAGGTGCTGCACCGCGACGACTTCGAGGCCGACGCGCTCATCCCCTCCATCCTCGCGAGCGTCGTCTCGTACTCCGTCTTCATTTACTTCTTCGGCGAGTCGACCCTCTTCGCGCACGCGCCCCGCTACCCGTTCATCCCGAGCCACCTCCCCCTCTACGCCGCGCTCGCGCTCGTCGTCTCGCTCGTGGCCACGCTCTTCCTCCGGACGCTGCACGCCGTGGAGCACACGGTGCACCGGATCCCGCTGCCGCCCTGGGCGAAGCCCGCGCTCGGCGGCCTCGCGCTCGGCGCGCTCGTGACCCCGCTGCTCATGCTCCTCGGGCCGCGCTTCGACAGGCCGGGGGAGGGGTTCGGGATGCTGGGCGCGGGGTATGGCGCGGCCCAGATCGCGATCACGGGGGCCCCGTGGCTGCCCGGCGGGTGGACCGCGGTGCAGCTCCTGCTCGTGCTGCTCGCCACGAAGATCGTCGCGACCTCGCTCACCGTCGGCTCGGGCGGCAGCGCGGGGGACTTCGGCCCCTCGCTCGTGCTCGGCGCGCTCACGGGCGGGGCCTTCGGGCGCGCGGCGGAGCTCCTCCTCGGCGACCCGCGCATCGACCCCGGCGCGTTCGCGCTCGTCGGGATGGGCACGTTCTACGGCGGGATCGCGCACGTGCCGATCGCCTCGCTCGTCATGGTCTGCGAGCTCGCCGGCAGCTACGACCTGCTCGTGCCGCTCATGCTCTGCGAGGGCATCGCCTTCGTGGCGCTCAGGCACAGCACCCTGTACCGCGCGCAGGTCGCGACCAAGCGCGAGTCCCCGGCGCACCGGGGTGAGCTCATCGTCGACGTGCTCCGCAGCATCCGCGTCGCCGACATCGTCATCCGCAGCCGCCCGTTCGTGTCGTTCGAGGCGCGGACCCCCGCCTCGATCGTCGTCGAGCGCATCGCGGCGTGCGAGTGGCAGGACACCTTCCCCGTGCTCTCCGAGGACGGCAAGGTCGTCGGCACCATCGACGCCGAGATCCTGCGCGCCACCGCGACGAGCCCCGAGCTCTCGGGGCTCGCGATCGCGCACGACATGATGGCGAGCCCCGCCTCGGTCAGCGAAGCGGAGGACCTGCACCACGCGCTCCAGGTGCTGCTGGAGCTGCGCGTGCGAGAGCTCCTGGTCACCGACGCCGAGGGCAAGATCGTCGGCATCCTGGACGAATCCGACGTCACGCGCGCCTACCACGACGCGACGGCGGAGCTCGAGAGCGCGGGACAGTAGGAATCTCGGAACAGGCGACCGACGACGACGCAGGGCGGACGCATGGCGCGCTCGTCCTGGAAATTCGGGAATGGCCAACTTTCCCGCGCCCGCGCGTCCGCGCGGCCGACACGCGCGTGTCATGGGCGTGCGCGCGTGGATGTCCTGGTCGCGCCGCGCGCCCGATCGTGGTTCGGGCGTAATGACGCAAGCGTGCGGCCCCCACCGCTTTCGGGAGTCTCCTGAGCTTTCAATCTTGGATTCCACGCAGCGACGGAACGGAGCGCGTGGGGAATACTCTCGTTCATCCGGAGAATTCGGGGTCCGGAGAGCGCGAGGGAGAACGGCATGCTGGTCGATACGCTCGGGGGTCGGACGGTGCGGCGCAACGCAGAAGTACGAACACGATCGAGCGCGCCGAACAGCCGCGCCAAGCTCGTGGTCGTCGTGGACGACGAGCCGAACATCCAGGAGGTCGTGAGCATGATCTTGGAGAGCGAGGGCGGCTACGAGGTGCGCTGCGCCTCGAACGGCGAGGAGGCGCTGGCGTTGCTCGACCAGATCGCGCCGCCGGATCTGCTCGTCGTCGACATCATGATGCCGGTGATGGACGGCTGGGGCCTGCTCACGGCGCTCCGGCACAACGAGAAGACGGCCCGTATACCAGTCATTGTTTCATCCGCGTCTTCAAAACATGACGCGACGAGCCTCGGTGTCGCTCGGGTGCTGCCCAAGCCGATCGACTACGACGCCTTCCTCGCCGCGGTCGACGAGCTCACGCGCTCCAGAGAGCGGCAAATCCTCGACGCCGAGTAGGCCGAGTCGATCAGCCGACCGCGCCACTGCCTCCATCGCGGCAGAAAGCGCAAATGGCCCATGGACCTCCAGGGCCGTCCAGCGGTAGCTTCACTCCAGTGTTGTTAGAGAACCCGGGTGCCGGCCTCTTCGCCGGCTACACTCCCCTCCCCGGCGCCTACGACGAGCTGTTTGGTCGAGACGGCGCTCCTCGCCCCGAGTTCCTGCGCACTGCCACGCTCCTCGGCGCGCTCGCGCCGAACGAGTTCGCGCGCGCGCAGCACCTCGCGGAGCTCGCCCTGCTCAACCAGGGCGTCACGTTCTCGGTCTACGCGGATCAGCGCGGCGCGGAGAAGATCTTCCCGCTCTGCCTCATCCCCCGGATGCTCTCCGCGGCGGACTGGGCCCACATGGAGCGGGGCCTCGAGCAGCGCGTCCGCGCGCTCGGCCTCTTCCTCGACGACGTCTACGGGGACCAGCGCATCCTCAAGGAGGAGCGCGTCCCCCGGGACCTCGTGCTCGGCTCCGGGCAGTACCTGAAGCAGGTGCACGGCCTGCGGCCCCCGGGCGGCGTGCGCATCCACATCGCGGGCGTCGACATCATCCGCGATCCGGCCGGGACCTTCCGGGTCCTCGAGGACAACCTCCGCACGCCGTCCGGCGTCTCCTACGTCCTGGAGAACCGGCTCATCAGCAAGCGCGTCCTGCCGCACCTGCTGGACAAGGCGCGCGTGCAGCGGGTCGACCATTACCCGGCCCGGCTCGCCGAGACGCTGCGCTCGGTGTCGCCCGCGAGCCCGAGCGGCACGAGCGCCGTCGTGCTCACGCCGGGGCCCTACAACTCGGCCTATTTCGAGCACAGCTTCCTCGCGCGCACGATGGGGCTCGAGCTCGTGCAGGCCCCCGACCTGTTCGTCGATCAGGACGAGGTCTTCGTCCGGACGACGCGCGGCCCCCGCCGGGTCCACGTCATCTACCGCCGCATCGACGAGGCGTTCCTCGACCCCGAGGCCTTCCGCCCTGACAGCATGCTCGGCGTGCGCGGCCTGATGCGCGCCTACGCCGCCGGCAACGTCGCGCTCGCGAACGCGCCCGGCAACGGCGTGGCGGACGACAAGGCCGTGTACCCCTTCGTGCCGGAGATGATCCGCTACTACCTCGGCGAGGAGCCGGTCCTCGAGCAGGTCCCCACCTACCTCTGCATGCGCGACGACGACCGGCGCTATGTGCTCGACCACCTCGACCAGCTGGTCGTCAAGGCGGTCGACGAGGCCGGCGGCTACGGCATGCTGATGGGGCCGCAGTCGACCGCCGCGCAGCGCGACGAGTTCCGGGCGCGCATCCAGGCGACGCCGCGCCGCTACATCGCCCAGCACCGGGTCGAGCTCTCGACGAGCCCCACCTGGGACCCGACCGCGAGGACCGCGGTCCCGAGGAGGCTCGACCTGCGCCCCTACGTGCTGACGGGCCGCGACGGCGCGTGGGTGCTGCCCGGCGGGCTCACGCGCGTCGCCCTGGTGGCTGGCTCCTACGTCGTCAACTCGAGCCAGGGCGGGGGCTCGAAGGACACCTGGGTCCTGAAGGGCCCAGGCGAGAGCGCGCAGCGCACGCCCTCGATCGGCGGCTCCGACGCGAGCCCCGCTGCCGCGAACAACGACCCTCCCGGCGCCGCGCCGGGACCTGCCCCCCCGGAGGCCCCGTGATCTCCCGCGTCGCCGATCACTGCTTCTGGTTCGGCCGCTACCTCGAGCGGACCGAGAACATGGCCCGCATCCTCGCCGTCACGCAGAACCTCGCGCTCGACGCCGAGATCCCGGCGCACCAGTGCTGGCTTCCGGTCATCATCGTGGCCGGGCAGAAGGCGCATTTCGGGGCCGAGCACGGCGAGGAGGCCGCGGCCGACGGCGAGCTCGTGCAGCGCTACATGAGCTTCGACGAGGACAACCCGACGAGCCTCCGCAGCTCGATCTCGGCCGCGCGCTGGAACACGCGGTCGATCCGGGAGGTCGTCAGCCTCGAGGTGTGGGAGACCGTCAACGAGCTCCACCTCTGGGTGAACAGCGACGAGGCGCGGGAGGAGTTCAGGTCGAGCCGCTACGCCTTCTACCGGCGCGTACGCCAGCTCACACAGCTCTGCCTCGGGCTCACGCAGAGCACGATGCTCAACGACACGCCGCTCGATTTCATCTGGCTCGGCGTGCTGCTCGAGCGCGTCGGGCAGACCGCGCGCACGCTCGACGTGCACCACCACGCCCTGACCAACCTGCCGCCGCCGCCGCCGTCGGAGATGAGCACCCAGGCGCAGGGCGCGCTGCGCAGGCAGCACCGGGTCGTGGAGACGGCGCTCTGGCTCTCGCTCCTCCGCGCCTGCTCCGGGTTCGAGCCGTTCATGAAGCTCAACCAGGGTCAGGTGAGCGAGCAGGCTGTCGCCCAGTTCCTCCTCTACGAGCCGCGCTTCCCGCGCTCGATCCGGCACTGCGTCCACGCGGCGTTCGCGCGCCTCTGCGAGATCCGGCCGCCGGACAGCGTGGCGCTCCCCGGCGGCGAGAGCCTCGAGCGGCTCCAGCTCCTGCACCAGTGGGTGGCCGACAGGGCCACCGAGGCGTTCGACCCGATGGCGGTCCACGCGGCGCTCACCCATGTGGTCGACGAGACGGCGATGATCTGCGACGGTATCGGTCGCGAGCTGCTCGGTTACGGGCCGCCCGACAGTAGCCCCACGGTCACGAGCCAGTAGCCGCCAGAGTCGCCGACGCACCCATGCCGAATCTCCTCGCGATGTCGTTCGAGGGCGAGCTCGCCCCATGTTTCGATCTCACCTGCCTGCAGCCCGGGCGCAAACTGCCTGACGGCTGGGGCATCGGTTACTACCCCGGCGGCGAGCCGAGCGCCTCGGTGCTCAAGGAGCCGGCGCCGCCGCAGGGGAGCATCCGCAGCGAGCTCGTGAAGGCGTGGGAGCACCTCGAGTCGTCGCTGCTCGTGCTGCACATCCGCACGGCGACGTGGGGCAGCGTCAACGACGCCAACACGCAGCCGTTCAGCCGGAGCTGGGGCGGGCGCGACTGGCTGTTCGCGCACAGCGGCAGCCTCGTCGACCGGATCGAGGTCGATCCGAAATCGCTCTTCCAGCCGGTCGGCTCGACGGACACGGAGCTCATCCTGTGCGAGCTCATGCGCTGGATGGCGTCGGAGAACCTCCGGAGCATCGGCGACATCGATCCGGCGGTGCTGCGCGACTGGTTCGACGAGATGAACGAGCACGGCCCCCTCACGACGGTCCTGGCCGACGGCCGCGATCTGGTGGTCTACGCGGATCGCGATCGCGAGGGGGACGCGTTCCTGTGGGAGGTGCTGCCGCCGTACGAGCGCCTCGCGTTCGGGGACGACGATCTGGAGGTCGACCTGACGCGCCGGGGGGTCAAGAGCCGCAAGGGCGTCATCGTCTCGTCGGAGGAGCTCAAGGTCCACGCGGGCGGGCGGGCGGCGTCCTGGAAGCGCGTGCCGCCGGGGCACCTCGTGGTGCTGCGGCAGGGGGCGCTCCGGGCCACGGCGTCCCCGCGCACCGACCGGCGCAAGCCGTCGTCGTCCACGCCGCCGCTCTCGTCGCGGCCGGTCCGGCGCCCCGTGCACGCGGCGATCCGCCGCTTCCAGGTGGTGCACCGCACGTCGTACCACTACGCGACCGCGGTGGAGCGCAGCACGCACCTCCTGCGGCTGACGCCGGCGCACGACCGGCTTCAGACGCTCCTGCACAACGAGATCGAGGTGTCGGTCGAGGGCCAGCAGCGCGAGTACGACGACGTCTTCGGCAACCGCGCGCGGCGGGTGCTGCTCGACACGCCGTTCCATGATCTCGTCATCGAGTCGAGGTCGCGGGTGGAGCTGCTCGACACCGATCCGCTGAGCTTCCGCCCGCTGCGCGCGCGGTCGACGATCCCGCTCGTGTGGATGCCGTGGCAGCGCCAGGTCCTGCAGCCGTTCCTCCTGCCGCCGGAGCTGGCCGAGAGCGAGCTCGCGGAGCTCATCGAGTACGCGATGACCTTCGTGGAGCGGAACGGCTACGATCTGCTCGACACGCTGCTCGACCTGAACGCGTCGATCTTCGAGGAGTACGAGTACAAGCAGGGGTCGACCAACCTGTTCACGACGGCGTTCGACGTGTACGCGAACCGCCGCGGCGTGTGCCAGGACTTCACGAACCTGTTCATCTGCCTGACGCGGCTGCTCGGCGTGCCGTCGCGCTACGTGTGCGGGTACATCTACACGGGGCCGAAGCACGAGAACCAGCGGCAGAGCGAGGCGTCGCACGCCTGGGTCCAGGTGTACCTGCCGGAGATCGGGTGGAAGGGCTTCGACCCGACGAACGGGATCCTGACGCAGACCGATCACATCCGCGTCGCGGTCGGGCGCAACTACGTGGACGCGACGCCGACCTCGGGCACGATCTACGTGGGTGGCGGGGCGGAGCGCCTCGCGGTCGACGTGCGGGTCGAGCCCATCGATTGAGGAGTGAGGGGCGGCCGGCTCAGGGCCGCGTGGCGCTGGAGGGAGAGGGCCTGAGACCCCCTCATTTTGCAGCCCTTTCCAGCGGGAAAATTGAACAGGGAGACGGGGAGACAGGGAGTATTTTGGAGATTTCCCTCCCCGTCTCCCCGCCTCCCTGTGAATTTTCCCGAGAATCTGAGGGGATACCTCAGGGAGAGGGCGGCCGGCTCAGGGCCGCGTGGCGATCCAGTAGAGGAGCGCGGTCCGGCTGAGGCCGTCGTCGAGCGTGGTGAGCGCCTGCGCGTCCTCCCAGGCCGCCTCCTTGTCGACGGTCGCGTGCGCCGCGATCAGGAACGCTTTCCAGGGGTCCTCCGCGTCCTGCGTGGTCTCCGAGATCACGGGCCACGCGTCCTGGACCCAGTCCTTGGAGATGAGCGACTCCGAGATCGGCGTGATCGGGAGCAGCTGGATCCCATAGACGTACTCGGGGTTGGGGCCGAACCACGTCCCGAAGTCAGCCTTCGTGGACCAGAGCACGCCGACGGCGCCGTTGTTCTTGAACGGCTCGGGGTAGACGGTGCTGTCCGCGGTCACCTGCCAGTACGTCTGCGCCGAGGCCGTCTCCATGGCGAGGAGCACCCGGCCGAGGTTCTCCACGTCCTTGTTCTCGAGCGCCTCGCCGAGCAGCTGCATGCTGTACCAGGCGTTGACGGCCTCGGAGGTCGACTCCTGGTTGCGGCCGTCCGCGAACGGGAACAGCCCTGACGCCCACGAGTGGCCCCTGAACCAATCCATGTTGCGGAACGGCGTGAAGAACGTGTCCTTCGCGCTCGGGTTCGCGATGTCCCGGACGAGCCAGAGCGCCTTGTCACCGTACTCCTCGCGCCACGCCTCATCGCTCTTCGCGAGCACGGCCGCCGCGTAGAGGAAGTAGCCGTAGTGGAAGTGGTGATCGTTGTAATACGCCTGGCCGAAGTCGGCGGTCTGGTCTGCCAGGCCCTTGGTCGTCACGAGGCCGCCCCACGTCGTGTCGTAGACGAGGGGGTTGTCGTTCTGGCCGTTGAGCCACGGGTTGAGGCGCGACTTGAGCCGCGCCCTGAGCTCCTCCGCGAGATCCGCCTTGCCGACCACCTCGGCGATCTGCGCGAGGCGCGCGAGCTTCGCGATCTGCTTGCCCCCGAAATAGGGGTCTGTCCCGGCGACCGCCTCGTCGGGCATGAAGCCCTTGTCCTCCTCGAGGGCCGTGATGATGTCCATGCCCCACTCGTCCGACGCGCGGCGCGGCGCGTCCCAGCCGATCGTGCTGAGCGGGTACTCGAGCTTCCAGCTCGCGCCGGAGATGCCCTTCATCTGGCCGATCACGGTCGGGTACGAGACGTCCGCCGACTTGAACATATCGAGGCGATCCTGATGGTGCGGCAGCGCCATGGTCAGGAGATCGCCCTCGCCCTCGGTCTTCCAGACGAAGCGCACCGTGGCGGTGTCCTCGGTGACCGAGGCCTCGATGTCGCCGCCGACCGGGATGACGGCGGCGTGGTCGTCGAGCGCGGCCGCGGCGTTCGGCCCGGGGACGAGCGCGAGGCGGAGCGAGCCCTCGTACGCCTCGTCCGCCGTCATGGAGAGGGCGTCCCACTCGAGGCTGATCTCGGGGAACGCATAGAGCACCCACGTCTGCCCGTTGTTGAGCGAGATCTCGAATCGATCGCCCGTGACCGTGGTGGGGCTCGTCGACCCGCCGTTGACCTCGGTGATCGCCACGCCGTCGCCGGCGCGGAGGGAGGGGGCGAGCCCGTCGTAGGTGGCCGTCACGTACGGCATTCCGTACACGATGGGCGCCGTCATCGTGCCGCCCTCCGCCGCCCACTCCACGGTGACCGAGAGCAGATCGGCCGACTTGACGGTGTGGCCGGAGAAGGCCTGGCGCGCGCTGAGCGCGAGCTGCGTCAGGTCCGCCGAGGTGACGGACGCGCTCTCCACCACGACGTCGGGCCGGGCGATCGACAGCGCCTGTCCGACCGCCTTGAGGTCGTACGGCGCGGCGTTGATCCGCTGATCGCCCTGGCCGAGCGCGAAGTTCATCCACGTGGCGTTCGTGGGGAGCGGGGCCTTGAGATCGGCCAGCACGGCGCCCGGCGCGAGCGGGTGCTCCGCCTCCGTGAACTCCGGAGCGACGTCCGAAAGCGGCTTGCTGCGGTCGAGATCCCACGTCTCGACCGGCACGCCGCCGGTGCCGCCGGTGCCGCCCTCCCCCCCGCTGCCTCCGCCGCCGCCGTCGCCCTCGGTCACCTTGGGCGGCGGCTCGTCATCGCCGCACGCGGCGATCGCTGAGAGGCAGCTCAGCAAAGCAAAAGTCCGTAGCATCGGATGCTTCAACATCATGATCCAGCTCCCTCGCTCCCTCGCTCCAGCGCTCATCGCTCCACCTGCCACGAAGCGGATCGAGAGATGAGCCCTGGTGTCGTGGTAGTTTCATCGATTTGCAAGCAACGGTACAGATTCTTTCATGAAGCGCCGGGCCCGTCCAGCTTGGCGAGCCCGCCGCCCCCGCGCCGGAGGCCCTCGCGATGCCATCCATCAGGCGATCGACAGCCCGCACGCCGCGAGTCGGCTATGTCGTTGTCCGACGGTTCACGGGATCCTTTATCGCGTCTTCGCAGGCGCCTTGGCCGCGCTCTTCGCAGGCGCCTTGGCCGCGCTCTTCGCGGGCGCCTTGGCCGCGCTCTTCGCGGGCGCCTTGGCCGCGCTCTTCGCGGGCGCCTTGGCCGCGCTCTTCGCGGGCGCCTTGGCCGCGCTCTTCGCGGGCGCCTTGGCCGCGCTCTTCGCGGGCGGCGCCTCGCGGCCGCCGCCTCCGCGCACGAGCGCGAGCACCTCGTCCGCGTGTCCGTCGACCTTCACGGCGCCGAAGGCGTGCTTCACCGCGCGGTCGGGGCCGATGATGAAGGTGCTCCGGATGGTGCCCATCACCTTCTTGCCGTACATCGACTTCTCGCCGTAGACGCCGTAGGCGTTGTGCGCGGCGAGATCCGGATCGCTGAGGAGCGTCACCCCGAGATCGTACTTGTCCCTGAACTTCCGGTGGCGTTCGACGGAGTCGCGGGAGACGCCGAGCACGACGGCGCCGGCCTCGGCGAAGGCGCGCAGGGCCGCGGAGAAGGCCTGGGCCTCGCGCGTGCAGCCGGGGGTGTCGTCCTTTGGATAAAAGTAGAGGACGACCGTCTTGCCCGGGAAATCCGCGAGGCCCACCGTCTTACCGCTGTCGCTTTCGAGAGAGAAATCGGGGGCACGATCGCCTGCATTCACCATCGCTCGTTCGCTCCTTGTCCGCCCGGGCGCAGGGAGGACAGCCCCCCTTCCCCATCGGCGCGCACGATATCACGCGACGTCCCCGGCGTACCACATAGCGCCCCCCGGCCCGCGCCAGCGTCGCCGCGCGCCGCGCGCCGCGCCCAGGCGACGAGTCGGCGGGGCCTCGGCCCGGAGGGCGCGGGCGCTCAGGGCCAGCCCGGATCCGGCTCGGGCGGAGCTTGATTCCGTCCGAGAGCGGCCGCACGACGACTGCGTTCCTCTCCCGGTTTCGCGCGCCTGCGCACAGCCGCGGCGCCCGCCCCGCGAGGCGCGGCGCGCGGCGGCCGGGTGGGAACACACGATCTCGAGGAAATCGCGAGGAGCAGCGTCGCGAAGAGCCCGGCCGGCGGAGCGAGGCCGGGGGGGCGATCGATGATCGATGTGAACCCGCGAACCGAACGAACCGCGCAGGCAACCGCGCGCGCGACCGCGCAGGCAGCGGAGCGTCCCCGGGGCCGGCTTGCCCCCCCAGGCCAACCGAGGTACCCAAGGCACATTCGCAAGGCGCATGGCTGGCGTCATCGAATGAAATGGCATCAGCGCTGCTGGAGGAGATCATGACCCTGCCCGTCCCCGTGTACATCGTCGCAGCGGCCCGGACGCCGATCGGCGCGTTCCTGGGCGCACTCTCGCCCTTGCCCGCCCCCCGCCTGGGTGAGGTCGCCATCCGGGCGGCGCTCGAGCGGGCAAAGCTGTCTCCGGAGGCCGTCGAGGAGGTGTTCCTCGGCAATGTCCTGTCCGCCGGTATCGGGCAGGCTCCGGCCCGGCAGGCCGCCATCTTCGCCGGCATCCCGAGCAAGGTGCCGGCCACCACCGTGAGCAAGGTCTGCGGCTCGGGCCTCCAGGCCGTCCTCTTCGGCGCGAAGACGGTGGCGCTCGGCGACGCGGACGTCGTCGTCGCCGGCGGCATGGAGTCGATGTCGAACGTGCCCTACTACCTCCCGCAGGCGCGCTCGGGCTACCGCATGGGCGACGGCAAGCTCGTGGACGGCATGATCCACGATGGCCTGTGGGATCCGTACGGCAACTTCCACATGGGCACCGCGGGCGACGCGTGCGCCAGGGAGCACGGCTTCTCGCGGGAGGCGCAGGACGAGTACGCGAAGGAGAGCTTCCGCCGCGCGGTCGCGGCCCAGCGCGAGGGGCTCTTCGCCGCGGAGATCGCGCCCGTCTCCGTCGCGCAGAAGAAGGGCGACGCCGTGATCGTGAAGGAGGACGAGGGCCCGCCTGCCGGCAAGCCCGAGAAGTTCGCGTCCCTGAAGCCCGCGTTCCAGAAGGACGGGACGATCACCGCGGCCAACGCGTCGTCGATCAACGACGGCGCGAGCGCGCTCGTCCTGGCGAGCGAGCGGGCCGTCAAGGAGCACAAGCTCACGCCGCTGGCGCGGATCGTCGGCTATGGCGGCGCCGCGCAGGCGCCCGAGTGGTTCACGACGGCGCCGGCCGCGGCCATCGCGAACACCACGAAGAAGCTCGGCATCCCGACGGACCAGATCGACCTCTTCGAGGTGAACGAGGCGTTCGCGGTGGTGGCGCTCGCCGTGAACAAGCTCTCCGGGCTCGACGCCCAGAAGGTCAACGTCCGCGGCGGCGCGGTCGCGCTCGGCCACCCGATCGGCGCGAGCGGGGCGCGCATCCTGACGACGCTGCTCTTCGCCATGAAGGACCGGAACGCGAAGCGCGGCCTGGCCACGCTCTGCATCGGCGGCGGCGAGGCGCTCGCGGTCGTCGTGGAGCGGTGATCCGCCCGCAGCCCGTCGGGCCCGGCGTGCGCGGCGTGGAGGCCTTCCCCGCGCGCACGCCGACCCTGCCGCCCGCGACCCACACGAACAGCTACGCGCTCGGCGGCGGCGAGGTGCTGCTCGTCGAGCCGGCCACGCCGTACGAGGACGAGCGCCGCGAGTGGCTCGCGTGGGCGCGCGGCTTCGCCTCCCAGGGGCGGTCGCTCGTGGCGATCGCGGTGACCCACCACCACGCCGATCACGTCGGCGGCGCGCGCTTCTTCGCGGCCGAGCTCGGCTTGCCGGTCTGGGGGCACGCCGAGGCGGCCCCGCGCCTCCCGGGCGTCCCGCTCGCGCGCCGCCTCGCGGACGGGGAGGTGGTGCGGCTCGGCGGGCCGGAGCCGACGGCGCTGCGGGTGCTCCACACGCCGGGGCACGCGCCCGACCACCTCTGCTTCCTCGACGAGGCGCAGGGCGCCCTGGTCTGCGGTGACATGGTGGCCGGCGAGGGGACCATCCTGATCGATCCCCGGGAGGGCGACATGGCGGAGTACCTCGCGCAGCTCGATCGGCTCGCGGGGCTCGGGGCGCGGGTCGCGCTGCCGGCGCACGGCGGGCCGATCGGCGCGCCGGAGGCGCTGTTCCGGCGCTACATCGCGCACCGGCTTGGGCGGGAGCGGCTGGTGCTCGCGGCGCTCGAGGCGGCCGGCGCGGGCGGCGAGGGCGGCGCGAGCGGCACGTCGCTCGACGCGCTCTTGCCGGTCGCCTATGCGGACACGGCGCCGCTCGTCTGGCCGCTCGCGCGGCTGAGCCTCGAGGCTCACCTGATCAAGCTGGAGCGCGAGGGGCGGGTGGTGCGCCGCGAGGACCGATGGCGGCGCGCGGCGGAGAACGACGCCTGACCGCGCGCCGGGCAGAGCGGGATCACCTCGCGGAGGCGTCGCGCAGGCGTTCACCGCCGTACCGGGCGATGAAGCGCCGCGGTGATGCCTGGCGACGCCATGGCGGAGCTGCGGACGCCGCGGGGCACGGCGAGGACAAGAGCGGCGTCGCGCCCGTCCTGCTTCTGGCCGGGCGCACGACAGTCATATCTCCATGTTCATGACACGGCGGACTTCGCCGAGGGTCTGTTCAGCCACCGCGCGCGCGTCCCTGATTCCATTGCGGAGAACCGACTGAATGTAGTCGGGATTGGCTTCGAGCTCACGCCGCTTCGCCCTGATCGGGCGGAGAAACTCGTTGAGCGTCTCAGAGAGAAGCGATTTGAGCTTGCCGCCTCCCCCGTCGCCGATCCGCGCGGCCACCGCGTGCGGATCCTCCCCGGTCGCGAGCGACACGAGGAGAAGCAGGTTGGACACCTCAGGCCTCTTTTCGGGGTCAAACGTGACGACGCGGTCGGAGTCGGTCTTCGCCTTCTTGATCAGGGCCACTGTCTCGTCTTCCGTGGAGCTGAGCATCACGGCGTTTCCCCTGCTCTTGCTCATCTTCTGGGATCCGTCGAGCCCGAGGATGACAGGAGCTTTACTGAGCAGCGGCTGCGGCTCGGGAAAGACCGGCTGTCTCTTCGCGAACCGGTCATTGAACCGGCGCGCGATGGTCCTTGTGATTTCGAGATGAGGGAGCTGGTCTTTTCCCACCGGCACGAGGTTTCCCTTGCAGAAGAGGATATCGGCCGCCTGGTGAACCGGGTACACGTACATCCCCGCGTTGATCCTCTTGAGGCCCGCAGCCTGAATTTCCTCTTTCACCGTAGGGTTCCGGTCGAGCTCCGCGTTCGTCACGAGCGTGAGGAATGGAAGCGTGAGCTGATTCAGCTCGGGAACATGACTGTGAGGAAATATCACGAGATTGCCGGCTTCGGGGTCGAGCCCGGCCGAGATATAGTCGATGACGAGCTGGCGCATGTTCTCGGAGATGTTCTCGAACGTATCCCTGTCGGTGAGGACCTGATAATCGGCGATGACGACGTACGTGGGCACTCCGAGCTCGTGGATCCTGACGCGGTTCTGCAGCGATCCGAACAGATGACCTACATGGAGTCTCCCTGTCGGCCGGTCTCCGGTCAGTGCGCGGTACTTCTTTGGATTCTTCGGAAGATCTTCCTCGATCTTCCTGCTTCGCTCAACGGCAGCTTCGAACGTTCCGTATTCAACTCTGTCGTCGCCTTCAATCGCTCGTGTTTCCATCCTGGCCCCTGCGATAGCTTGACGTGCCGAAGCGGCTGAGCCGAACGAGCATAGCGAAGAACCCGGGCCCTGGTCAATATTTTTCCGGATCGCACCTCAGCCATTAGCGGAGCTCATTCCCCGCAGGCGACCGAGTGAAGGGCTGCGCCTCGGGTGCACAGACGACTTGTCTGATGCGCTCAAGCCCAGCTGGGGTGGTCGAAGCGCGCGCTCCTGCGCGATGAGGTGGAGCGGAGGCCGGACACGGCGGATCTCAGGAGAGGACCTTGAGGTGCCTGCCGCGCGGCGCGGGAGGCACATACCGTCCTGCACCCGTCGTCGCCGGCGCGTGGTCCAACCAGAATTGACGAGACTTCAACCGCTCCGGGTCGGTCCCTGCACCGAGCAGCTGCAGCAGCTCCGAGGTGAACAGCGTCAATCTTCCGTGGAGCTTCTCGACGATCATCTGCCGCAGCCACGGCCTGTCGGAGCTGCGGTTCCAGAACAGCTTGATCATCTTCTGGTGCAGCCGCGCCAGCTCGAGGTCCTCCGCGGACATGGCGTCGCTCCGCTGGATGACGCAGCTCCGCGCCGTATCGTACGTGAAGCCCATGCCCTGGATATCCCGCTTCAGCTCTGCGTTGGGCAGGATCTTGAGCGTGCTCGAGAAGATCGCGACGTCCCCCAGCCCGAAGCAGTAGTCGATGGTCGCCAGCCAATCGGAGAGCGACTCCCCGGGCAGGCCGATGATGGTATCGATGTACACGTTGATGCCCGACGCGATCAGCATCTGGACCGAAGCCGCGACCCTCTCGAAGTTGTTGCGTCGCTTGATGAACTCCAGAGTTTGACTCTTCGTCGACTGCAACCCGAGCTCGACGCTCTTGATCCCGGCCATCCGCATCAGCTCGACCATCTCCTGGTCACAGCGCTCCGGCTTGACCTCCGCCTCGATTTCGAGCTCATGGCCATGCGCTATGATGAACCTGAGGATCTCCTTCGTCCTGGCTGGAGAGACGTTGAACGTGCTGTCCAGGAACACGATTTTCCTGGGCGCGAGCGCGAAGATCTCCGAGAGGTCCTTCTTGATCCGCTCCATCGAGTGCGAGCGGAACGCCTTGGCGCCCTGATCGCAGAACGTGCACAGGTACGGGCAGCCTCTGGCGCTCTCGTACAACGCCACCCCCGTGGCGGCGACTATCTGCCGCAGATCATCGAGATCGGCGTAGGGGCTGGGCAGGTAGTCGATGCACTTCTCGTACGTCGGCTCGCCGCCCCAGCGCACGACGCCCGCGGCGAGCACCCCCACGTTCTCGATACCTGACGGGACCGCTCCACCACGAGCGATCCCCTCGACGATGTGCAACAGGGGGATCTCGCCTTCGCCGACCACGGCCGCGTTCACGGTGCCGTCGATCAGGAGCCGCTCGACCTCTGCGGCTCCCTTTTCGATTTGGGGGCCGCCCAGGATGATGAACCTCGAGTCCGACAGGGCGCGCACACGCCTCGCGATCTCGAGGTTCTTCTGCTCGTTCCACACGAAGCACGAGAGGCCGATGATATCCGCCTGCTCTCCCTCGATGTGCGCCAGGATGTCGTCCAGGGGCGCGCCGCACTTGAACGACCTGACCTCGACGGTCAGCCGCGCGACGTGCAGCCTCAAGTATGCCTTCAGCGCATAGAGCCCGAACGGGTAAGCGTTGTAGCCGTCGTCCGCCAGATCTATCAGCACCAGTTTCATGTGACCACCTGACTCCTACGTCGACCAACCAAGATGGCGAGGCTCGCGAGCGCCAGCAGCAGCCCCAGCAAGAGCAGCTGAACGTCCGCCTCGACGCGCTCGGACAGGAGGACCACGGCCAGGGTGGACAGCATGGATCCGCCGAGCATGGTCAACCTCAAGAGCGACGACAGCCGCCCGATCATGTGCACCTCGGCGCTCTCCTGGACCAGCGCTCTCGTCGCCACGCCGAGGTTCACGAACAGGAATCCGAACACGAAGATCAGGAGGCCGATCAGGGGCCGGCCCAGCGAGGGGACCGCTGCGAGGACGCAGAGCACGAGGCCCATTCCCCCAGAAGTCCAGGGCGCGTGCTTGTCCGCGCGCAGCGGGGACCTGGCCGCGAGGCGCGATCCGAGCAGTACACCCGCGCCCTGGGCGGCCATCATCATGGAGATGCCGTTGAGCCCGATCGATCGCAGCCTGAAGAAATAGATGAACAGAATGCCCAGCGAGCCGACGGCAACGTACGTGGCGAACTGGACAAAATACACCATCCGCAGCGCGGGGCGGTTGGACAGGTACGAGGCGGCGTCGCGGATGTCGCGGTGGAAGCTGACGCGCCCCCCGCGCGGCTGTGGATCCCTGATGTAGACGTGGCTCGCCGCGCTGAGGAGGAAGCTCGCGGCGTTCAGCGCGAAGACCGCCTTGTAGCCCACCACCCCGGCCAACCAGGCGCCGGAGGCCGGCCCAAGGATGAGCGTGGCGCCCTGCACCGCCGAGAAGAGCGACTGCGCCTTGAGCACGCCTTCGTGTCCGACGTTGTTCTTCATCACCGCCTGCTGGAGCGGAAAGAAGACCGAGGACGCGACGCTGTTGATCGCCGCCAGGATGAGTATGACGACGACGGGCGTCGCTCCGCTCACCGCCAACAGGCACGCCACCGACGCGCCGCGCGCCGCCTCGGCGATCACCGTGAGCTTTCGGTGCGAGAGGTTATCCACGAGGACGCCCACGAACGGCACCGCGACGAGCGCGAAGACCCCCTCGACTGCGAAGATCGCGGTGCTGTGGAGCTTGGATCCGGTGAGCTCGTAGTACCAGTACGGCAACAGCAGGACGTGCATGTTGTTGAACAGGATCGAGATCGACTGGATGACTGCGTATCTGCGGAATGCTCGGTCCATGGCGGCTCGACTTCGCGGCGTCAGGTCACAGGGAGCTCATCGAGTGGCTATATTTCGACGAGTGCAGGAGCACCGCGTCGGAGACGCGCTCCCTGAAGCCGGCGACCTCGCGGAGAAAACGGTCGTCCGCTCGCTCGCCATTGCACTCAAACTCGACGGCGTAAAACCGCAGCAGATGCGTGTTGTCGGTCGCGTACGCATCGACGACGTCGAACGTGATGAACACAGGCTGCGGGACGGTCTGCACCACGACGTTCCGCCGCTCCGACACGAGAACGAGCCTGGGCGCGAGCGGCGCCGAGAGGCCGACCGAGCGCTGAAACACGTCCACCATGGCCTGCACGTCCGCATAGTCGCTGCACTTGAGCTTGCGTTCTTCTCTCGCGACGTAGCCGTCGTAGATGGCGACGTTCCTCTTGTGCAGCAGGCAGTGCGCCCCCCGCGGCTCGGTCACGAAAGAGGCAGACTGTCGCGACCGATGGAGGAGCAGCTGGTCCGAATCGATGTAGACCCGCGACTGGCGCAGCGTGTACTGGAGCGCGTCCTGATAGCGCTGGACGTACATCCCGCGCAGCTCGGGGAAGTCGCGCTCGGCGATGATGAACGAGGCTTCAAATTCCATGAGCTACCTTCTGCCCACGCACAACGCGAAGACGCTCTCCGCGGGGACGCCGAGCGCCGCGGAGAACACGCCCACGGCGTACTGGAGATGTTTCTCTCTCGGGAGGAAGTGACCCGAGCAGTTGTTGATCAGCGCGAAGACGATGTCGGATCCCCCCTTGACGAATATCGCCTCTCCGGAGCAGGCGGAGAGGAGGTCCCGGTCCTCCAGCAGGTGAGCATGGGTGACCCTCGCGCCGTCCTTCCGGAAGAACATGTCGTGAACCGCCATGGGCTCCGGGTTGATGATGATCTCGCCCCGCCTGTCGATCGAGTAGATGTAAAATACAGCGTCGGCGACGCTGCGCGGGTCGAGGCGACGGTACGCACATCCGCTGAGCGGCGCTCCGCCGGGCCGCTGGGCGATGAACGCTTCCCGATCGTACTGAAGATACGAGCGCCCGCCGAGGTCGACCTCGCGGACGTGATCCGCGTGGATGCTCGGGAGCAGGCTCGTTGATACTTCGGCGTAGTGATCCCTGAGCAGCGAGTAGCGGGACATCACGTCCACGTTCTTCCGTACGTCTCCGCAGCGCCAGTTCTGCTGCAGGCAGTCGAGGAACTGCACGTACTTGACCAGCAACGCCGCGCTCGAGTAGTAGCCGTAGCGGTCAACCAGGGACTGAAATTCGCTGTTTCGCATCTGCGTCACATGATTTTTTCGAATTCCATGTTACATGCGCCGACCCCGGCCACGTGACGCGGAGTCGGTCGACAACGAGGACAGGAGCGAACGCCAGGGAAGGTCGAGCGACGCACGGCGGCGCCGCGGCGAGACCCTCCCTGGCGCTCCCCTGGTCTACGCCCAGACCTGTAGGATCAGGTCTCGGGCCACATCGCGATGCTCAGGCGGTTGTTCACCTCGCTCTCCTCGATCCGGCGGACGGCCTGCAGGACGTTGTCGAGCGTGATGCGGCTCAGGGCCGGCGAGGCATCGTTGGTCTGCTGAACGGCGGCATTGTTGGCGATCTCGGTGTTCATATTTGCTCCTGTATACTGTACTGGGTTGGTGTCATGCCCGAGCGACGGCGCTCAGGCGTCCATGTGCGAGTGGAAGACAAAGCAAGACGATTCGGAGGATGCCAAGGGCGAATCGCCACGCTCACCTCAGGGGACAGAACGCTCCTTGCGCGAGCGAGCGCCCCTGGGTCTCATCCTCGGAAGCCGTTACGACGATCTCTTCGATATCAAGCGGACAATTCCCCCTTTTCAACTCGGCTCCATCGCCGGACCGTTGTTGTTTTGTGTGACGCCGCGTATCTGGTCAAGCATGCATTGCGACGGTATCTTGCTCGATGGTTTGGCTGCTTGAGACGGTAAGCGGAGTTGGGCGATCGATGGAGAATCACACCATGATTCGTTTGGTCAATCGGACAGCTGAGCGCGCTCCGCTGCGTCGACTATCCTGCGTCGCCGCGACCAGCTCGCAGTGAGCTTACCCCTGCTCCTCCCACCAGGTGATGTTGGTTCAGCCGAGCTCCCCTCGAGGCGGCAAGCGCCTGTCATCGACAGGCATATCCGGCCGCTCGCATGGCCCCCGCAGGGAGGGCGCCGCGCCCGACGATGGTCAAATCACAGTCTCGATCGTTTGTCGCAGGGTGCACGCGTCTCCGCTTGCACGACCGGACCCCGCGAGCAGCATTGCACGTTATTGCACGTTCCGCGCCATCGTGGGAGCCGCTCCAAGTCGGCCCGATCCGCGCGCGACTGAGCGTGTTGAGGCCTCAGCCGCTGCGGCGGTCAGGCGTGCTGGGATGGCCGCCATGACATGGCACGGCCGGATGTCACGATCCTAGCGTGACATGTCACATGACATGTCACAGCGCCGGCGTGGCCGCTCGCTCGGATGCGCCTCGAAAATTCATCCGTTCAAGCTGGAGCGCGAGGGGAAGGCCGGGCGCCGCGAGAGCCGATGGCGGCGCGCGGCGGGGAATGGCGCCTGACGGCGCGGCCGGGCGAAGAGGGCTCACCTCGCGGAGGCGTCGCCGCTCGCGCGCCGCGCGTCGCGGTCGCGCTGCCGCTCGGCGATCCGGCGTGCCCGCTCGGCCCGCTCCGAGGCGATCTGGCTCGGGGATTTCGTGCCTGCCTTGATGGACTCCGCAGCCCAGGACTTCGCGGCGTCCTTGCTGGACATGGAGCAAACAGGACCTGTGGCGGTCGACGTCAAGGTGGTTGCGCGGCCCGACGAGCGGCGCGCGCGCGGCGCGGTCCCCCGCGCCGTAGCGGCCGATCACCTCCTGGATCGCGACGACGGGGCCGTAGACGAGCCGCCGCGCGCTGATGAGGACCGAGGACGCGCCCGCCATGAAGAAGAGGACGGCCGCGACGCCGGCGGTGGTCGCGCGCCGGCCCAGACGCTCTACGAGCGCCTGGGACGCACGGGCCTGATGGAGGTTGATCTCGACCAGGCGGTCGAGGGCCTTGAACGCCTCGTCGAAAGCGAGCGAATCGGTGGCCAGCGCCGGCGCGTCCGGCGAGGGGGGTGAGTCGCCGGCATCGCCGGCTCGACGCCCGACGAGGTATTCGTCGACGCGCCGCTCTGCGTCGACGAGCACGCCGCTCTCTTCCTGGCTGCTCACGTAACGGTGAGCGTCCGCAAGGCCCTCCCTTAGCTCGATCTCCCACTCGTGGAAGGTGGAGATCGGCCCGCCGCTGGCGGACCCGCCGCCGCGGTGGATCTGATGTGCATCGCGGAGGAGATCGATCTGCAGGCTGTGCACCAGGCGGACGCTCTCGATCGCGTCGCCGAGGATCCCGGTGGCCTGCTGCATGGTCGCCGAGGCGGCCATGAGCGCGGCGACCACGGCGATCGCCGCGCCCGTGAGGAGCGGCAGCGCCGGCGAGCTCGGCTCAACAGCGCTGGCCGATGATGGGCGGCGTCACGGCGCGGGTGTCACTGGCACGCCTGGGCGGCCGTGTTCCGGCGGAGCCCACAGGCGAAGGCGCCGCCGCCGCAGCTGAAGACGCTGCAGTACTCGTGCACCTCCCTGTACCCGTTGGGGTAGGTTTTTACCTCGCAGTCCGCAGGGCTGTAGTCGCACACCTCCTGGCAGCGGATCGGGCCGGTCGTGCCGTCGTTCGCGTCCGTGCACGGCCGCTCGTCGAGCTGGGTGGTCGACGTGAACCCCACGTCCGCCTGATCATCGAAGTGCCCCGTGCAGAAGTGCGCGTCGGTGACGGTGCCCTCGAGATAGCTCCGGATGTCCGGCGAGAAGAAGGGCACCGGGTTCGGCGCCTTGTTGTCGGCGACGCGGCGGACCTCGAAGTGCAGGTGGTCGTTGTCCGGCCAGTCCGACGACTCGCCGATCTCCTGCCCCGGGACGACGAGATCGCCCTCCGCCACCAGGGTCGACGCGGCGTGCCCGTAGATGACGTACACCGAGCCATAGCGGATCGTGAGATCGATCTGAGCGGGCGCGCCCCGGGCGGTGGGGTACCTGCCCGTGCAGGCGTTTGGCCCGGCGCACATGACCTTTCCATAGCCGACCGAGTACAGGGGGCTGCGCGCTGGGACGGAGAAGTCGAGCCCGCTGTGGTTGCCGGAGGTGTGCGTGTAATAGACGGTCTGGAGCACGACCGAAGTGCACGTATGGCCGAAGTACTGCCCCATGGGCGGCGCATCTCCGTTCGGCATCGTGGTGGGGTGATTGCAGAACGTGGGCACCTTCGTGCCGCTGAGCTCGTCGCCGGGCCCCACCTCGCCGCAGCCGGTGGTCGGGTCCCCCCCGCCGCCGGCGCCCGAGACCGACGCGTTCGTGATGGTCGCGCCGTCGTCGTACAGGCTTGTATCCAGCTCGAGCGGGTACGTGGGCGCCGCGCTGCTCGTGTGGAACACGGCCCCGTTCTTCAGGTAGCTCACCTGGCCGTTCTGCACCTCGACGCGGAAGACGTCTCCGGCCTGGTAGGTCCCGAAGTACCCCTGTCCGTAGCCTTGCTCCACGACCTCCAGCCCCCCGTCGCCGCGCAGGTAGATCGCGTAATCGATGTCTCCGTAGCCCTGATCGGCGTCGCCGTGGCCAAGGCCCGCCATCTTGTACCGGTTCGTCTCGTTCGTGGAGAACTCCACGTAGCCGCCGTCCGACGCGATCTGCTGGACCGACGAGGCCCCGGCATGCCAGCCCCAGCCGGCGGCGCGCGTCAGCGAGCCCCCGCTCGCCGGCGCATGGCGGACGTTCTTCCAGAACCCCGGCGGCATGCAGCTCGTGTCCCCGGCCGCGCAGCTCACGACCTGGGCGCCGGTGACGGTCGCGCCCTCGTGGTTCAGGCTGGTATCGAGCCTGAGCGGATAGGTGGGCGCCGTCAGGCTCGTATGGAACGCCAGCCCGTTCTTGCGGTACCGCACCTGGCCATTGAACACCTCGACACGGAAGACGTCGCCGGCCTGGTAGGTCCCGAAGTACCCCTGTCCAACCCCTTGCTCGTAGATCTCCAGGCCCCCATCGGCGCGCAGGTAGATCGCATAATCGATGTCGCCGTAGCCCTGATCGGCGTCGCCGTGGCCGAGGCCCGCCATCTTCTCGAGGTTCGCCTCGTTCGTGGAGAACTCAGCATAGCCGCCGCCCGCCTCGATCTGCTCGGCCGACGAGGCCCCGGCGTGCCAGCCCCAGCCGGCGGTGCGCGTCAGCAAGCCACCGCTAGCGGTGGCATAGCGGACGTTCTGCCATAGCCCGGGGGGCATGCAGCTCGTGTCCCCGGCCGCGCAGCTCACGACCTGGGCGCCGGCGACGGTCGCGCCCTCGTGGTTCAGGCTGGTGTCGAGCCCGAGCGGGTAGGTGGGCGCCGTGGTGCTCGTGTGGAACACCATCCCGTTCTTGCGGTAGCGCGCCTGGCCATTGAACACCTCGACGCGGAAGACGTCCCCGACCTCGTAGGTCCCGAAGTATCCCTGTCCAACGCCCTGCTCGTAGACCTCCAGGCCCCCGTCGTCGCGCAGGTAGATCGCGTAATCGATGTCTCCGAAGCCCTGGTCCGTGTCGCCGTGGCCGAGGCCCGCCATCTTCTGGAGGTCTGCCTCGTTCGTGGAGAACTCCACGTAGCCGTCGCCCGCCTCGATCTGCTCGGCCGACGAGGCCCCGGCGTGCCAGCCCCAGCCGGCGTCGCGGGTCAGCAGGCTTCCGTTCGCCGTGGCGTAGCGGACGTTCTTCCATTCCTGCGGCGGCATGCAGCCCTCGTCCCCGGCCGCGCAGCTCATGATCTGGGCGCCGGTGACGGTCGCGCCCTCGTGGTTCAGGCTGGTGTCGAGCCCGAGCGGGTAGGTGGGCGCCGTGGTGCTCGTGTGGAACACCATCCCGTTCTGCCGGTAACGCACATGGCCGTTGAACACCTCGACGCGGAAGACGTCGCCCGGCTGGTACGTCCCGAAGTACCCCTGTAGAACCCCCTGCTCGACGATCTCCAGGCCTCCATCGGCGCGCAGAAAGACCGCATAGTCGATGTCCCCGAAGCCCTGATCGGCGTCGCCGTGGCTCAGGCCCGCCATCTTCTCGAGGTTCGCCTCGTTCGTGGAGAACTCCACGAACCCGTCGCCCGCCTCGATCTGCTCGGCAGACGAGGCCCCGGCGTGCCAGCCCCAGCCGGCGCTTCGCGTCAGCACGCCTCCGTTGGCGGTGACGTAGCGGACGTTCCTCCACAGCCCTGGCGGCATGCAGCTCGTGTCCCCGGCCGCGCAGCTCGCGACCTGGGCGCTGGTGATGGTCGCGCCCTCGTGGTTCAGGCTTGTGTCGAGCCCGAGCGGGTAGGTGGGCGCCGTGGCGCTCGTGTAGAACACGAGCCCGTTCTTGCGGTAACGCACCTGGCCGCTGAACGCCTCCACGCGGAAGACGTCGCCGGCCTGGTACGTCCCGAAGTAGCCCTTCCCGTACCCCTGCTCGACGATCTCCAGGCCTCCATCGGCGCGCAGAAAGATCGCATAGTCGATGTCCCCGAAGCCCTGATCGGCGTCGCCGTTGCCGAGGCCCGCCATCTTCTCGAGGCTCGCCTCGTTCGTGGAGAACTCCACGAATCCATCGCCGGCCTCGATCTGCTGGACCGACGAGGCCCCGGCGTGCCAGCCCCAGCCGGGGCTGCGCGTCAGCAATGTCCCGTTCGCCGGGGCGTAGCGGACGTTCTTCCAGAACCCCGGCGGCATGCAGCTCTCGTCGCCGGCCGCGCAGCTCGTGACCTGGGCGCTGGTGACGGTCGCGCCCTCGTCGTGCAGGCTGGCGTCGAGCGCGAGCGGGTAGGTGGGCTCCGTTTGGCTAGTATAGAATACGACCCCGTTCTTGCGATAACGCACCTGGCCATCGAACACCTCGACGCGGAAGACGTCGCCGGCCTGGTAGGTCCCGAAGTAGCCCTTCCCGTATCCCTGCTCGAGGATCTCCACGCCCCCGTCGGCGCGAAGGAGCACCCCGTGATCGATGTCCCAGAACGATGGGCTCTCATCGCCGTGGCTCAACCCGGCGATCTTGGTCCGGTTCGCCTCGTTCGTGGAGAACTCGACGAACCCGTCGCCCGCCTCGATCTGCTGGACCGACGACGCGCCGGCGCTCCAGCCCCAGCCCGGGCCCCGGGTGAGGGCGCCGCCCGACACCTGGACCTCGACGGCGTTGTTCCAGAAGGCGCTGGCGCCCTCTGCAGCCCGCGCGTCTCCCGCGCTCGCGATGGTGCTCCCGAGCGCGAGCGCCGCGAGGAGCGCGCCTTTGCAGAGCCGCCTCATGATGCGCCCGTCCTCCCGCGGCCCGCGACGAGCGCGGCGGCGAGGCATGGCGCAGGGTACCGGATGGATCTGTTGAATGCGTGATGAAGCACGGTGTTGATCTCCTCTGGACATGGATCGTTGATGAGAAGCCGGGCAGACGAGGCCCTCCGGCCAGCGCTCCGCCGCGGGTCGCGCGTCGCGCGGCCGTCGCGCGCGTGCGTCTCCGCTCACCAGCGCGCGACGGCGGCTGGCCCTGGCGCGCAGGAGGGCGCGGGGGCGCGGATCGGGCGTGGCTCGACGGCCACCCCCGTTCCTACGCCGCGGCCGTCCGGCTTCTGACAGGCACCGATCCTCTTTTCCCGCGCGCGCCGCCGGCCATGCCCGGCGAGAGGCGTCGCCGGGCGTGGCGGGGAGCGCGGGGGGCCGGGGACGCGGGCGTTCTCCGGCCGGGAGACGGCCAGGAGGCGCCCGCGCGGCGCGGCGCCGCCGTGTTATGTCGAGCGGCATGGCAGCGCCGCGCATCGCCGTCGTGGGTCATGTCGAGCACGTGACGCTCGGCCGCACCGAGGGCGTCCCCCAGCCGGGCGACATCGTTCACCTGCTCGACGCGCGCTTCCTGCCCGGCGGGGGCGGCGGCCTCGCCTTCGCTCAGCTCTGCCGGAGCGACGCCGAGATCCACCTCTTCACCGCGCTAGGGCACGACGCGGCGGCGCGCGCCGTCGAGGAGCGCATCCGCGTCGCGCCGGGGCGCGTGCACGTCCATGCGGCGGTGCGCGCCGTGGACCACCCGCGCGTGGTCGTCGTCGTGGACGCCGAGGGCCGCCGCACCATCCTCGTCACCGGGGCCCCGCTCCAGCCCGCCGCGACCGACCCGCTCCCGTGGTCGATCCTCGCCGGCTGCGACGCCGTTTACTTCACCGGCGCCGACCCCGAGAGCCTGCGCCTCGCGCGCGCCGCGCGTCGCCTCGTGGTGACCGCCCGCAGGGGCGCGGCGCTCCGGGCGACGGCGATCGCCCCCGACGTGGTCATCGGCAGCGCCTCCGATCCGCGCGAGAACGCCCCGCTCGCCGCGTACGACCCCTGCCCCGGCGCGCTGGTGCTCACCGACGGGCCGCGGCCCGTCCGCGTCCTCCGCCCGGGGAGCGCCGCGCTGGTCGACGCGCCGCCCGCGCCGGACCGCGTCCTCGGCGAGTACGGCGCCGGCGATAGCTTCGCCGGCGCCCTCACCTACCACCTCGCCCACGGCCTCCCGGTCGAGGAAGCCTGTCGCCTCGCTGGACCACACGGCGCCGCCGTGCTGCGCGGGATCGATCCGCTCGAGACGCAGATCGGGCTCATCGCGCCGTGACTCGGATCCACGCCTGCGTGGAGGGATCCCGGCGCTTCGGTCGACATGAGCGGAGGGACGCCCTCGAGCCCGCTCCACCCCGTCATCGCCGCCCTCCTCGCCTCATGGCGGCGTCAGGAGAGCCACTCCGCGCGCGCTCGGGCGACCTCCGCCGGGGCGCATCCCTCCTCCGGGGCGCGCAGGCGCTCCCATGCCTGCTCGATATAAGCGAGGCACTCCATGATGGATCCCTGCTTGCCGGCCTCCCGCGACCCGCTCGGGATCGCGCGCTCGACAGGGCAGACGGTGTACTGCTTCTCGTGATCGACGACGACGCGATAGGTGGCTGCGTCCTGCCGCTGTTCCTGGTTCATCTTCCCCTCCGCGGGTCGGCCCGATTGCGCTGCGGGGTCGCACCATAACCTCGCTCCCCGCGCCGTCGAGCCGGAATCTCCGAGAACGGATCGCAGGATCAGGCCGTCTCCGCCCGAGACGGCATCATGCCGGGATCGATGCCCGTGTCACGACATCGCGCCAGCGAACCGATGACGCGAGGAGCCGCTCCCCCATGGGTCGACGCCTCACGCCGCGGGAACAGGCAAGGAGCCTCAGCCCATGTCTCGTCGTGCTGGCGCCGCAGCAGGCCGGAGCGGGCGGTTCCAGCCGCGGCCGGGAGTCCCGCACGCCGTGGCCTTGAAGCGATGGATCGTCGGCATCAGCTGTCCGGAGACTCGTGGAAGTCCGCGATATTTGTCCGGTTCAGTAGAGGATCGAGGGCAGGAACGCGCCCGCGGGCTCGTTGTAGAGACCGACACTCATGAGCGTCATCGGCTGGACCACGCGTAGGCCATGGTTCAAACACCAACGGAACAGCTCCCCGTTGCGGGTTGGTAGGAGGAAGCCGGGACCCGGGAATGCGGAAGCCGCCCCGATGAGCGCTTTCAGCGCGTCGTTCGTCTCGCCGACGGCATGGCCAAAAAACGCGACCGGCGTGGCATAGCCGGTGATACGCCCCCCGTGCTCGACGATGGTCGCGGTTCCCTGCTTGATCGCATCGAGCAGTTCCCCACGACGGTCATGGCCGTGGACTTGCACACACACCTGATTGCAGGCGTCCAGATCACGCTCGGTGGCTGGGCGCACGCTGTAACCGGGCACCTGCACGGCGAGGGGTGCTCCTTGCATGATGGACAGCGGTTCGCGGGCCACGAACCCCAACCTGGCATACAGGGAGAGCGAGCGACTATGGTAGGCGGCCTGGACCAGCCGGACCCCCGGATAACGCTGCTGGGTCACCCGATCCAGGACATGCTGCATCAGCTGGCGTCCGACCGCGCGATTTTGAATCGCGGGATCGACCGTGATCGGGCCGATGCCCGCCACCGTCGAACGCTCGTCGAGGAAGTTGCTGCCGACAACCCGGCCGTCAAGCTCGGCGACCACCGCATAGAAGCAGGGGTGCGCAAGCAGCCCCGCCAGGAGCGCGGTGGCGGCTTCGGGCGAGGGCAAGTCCGGTGGGAAGCCGTGCTGCTCAGCTATTGTCTTGAAGGCATCGTAACAGATCGCACCACAGCGCGGCGCGTCTTCGGCGTTGCCCGGTCGCAGCGTGACGCTCATCGGGGCTCCCTCCATCCACTACTCATCTGGTTGACCTCCAGTTGTTGCGACACCTAACGGCCGGCCGTTGAGCCGCGAGCCCGAAGGGAGGCCCCCGCAGGGGGCCGATCGCAGGGCTCGTCGGATCCAATGGCGGGTTGGGCGACGCCGTCAAGAGTCGGCAAAGATCGCCGCAGCCGAGGCCGATCGTACATGACCCTCGGCCTGTACGGATCGCGCTTCGCGCCTGCAGAGCGCGGTCGAGGCAGGTCGGTCTCGCCAGCGCCCACGGTCACCTGACCGCCCCCTTCTGTGTAAAGCACGGACGTACCGCGGCGCCTGCCCCTTGGGTTATCCCGTGAGAGGGCGCGTCATCCCCCTGCCGAAGCCGCCACACGCGGCGGCCGTCCCGCGGTGGCTGGCGCAGGATCACGGGAAGGTCCATCCACGGCGCTGATGGATCCATCCAGAACATCGAATGGTCGGCCGGACGGGCGTCGTTACAACTCTCTTCATCGAAGCGCGGCGCGCCGTGCGCCGCCGAAGAGGAGGATCTTATGACCGCTGCTTCCCCGACCGCCGTGACGCTCTCCCTCCTGGCCCGCATCGAGGCCAAGCCCGGCAAGGAGGCCGAGGTCGAGGCGCTCCTCCGCTCCGCCGTCGGCCTCGCGGCCGAGGAGCCGCGGACGGTTCACTGGTTCGCGCTGCGCATCGGGCCGTCGACGTTCGGCATCTTCGACACCTTCGCGGACGAGGTGGGGCGCAAGGAGCACCTCGCGGGCCGCATCGCGGCAGCGCTCATGGCCAAGGCGCCGGAGCTGCTCGCCGCGCCGCCCGTCATCGAGCACGTGGACATCATCGCCGCGAAGGGTTGACCGGCCGCGCCCGGGCAGCGCGCGAGAGCAGCGCGTCCCAGAAGAGCTGCAAGCCCGGCGCCGGCGTGCGATCGCCCGAGCGCACCAGCGCGACGGTGCGACGGAGGGCCGGATCGACGAGCGGGCGCTGCGACGCGCCCGTCAGGAGCACCGAGTGCTCGGGCATGAAGGCAAAACCCAGCCCCGCGTGCACCAGGCTCTGGACCCAGTCCTCCCGGTCGGTGCGGTACGCCGCGTACAGGTCCACGCGCCGCGCGGCGCACACGCCCGTCACCTGCTCGCGCATCTCGCAGGCGAGCCGATCGAGGTAGGGCTCGCCGTCCAGATCCTCGAGCCGCAGGCCCTCGCGCGCGGCCAGGTGGTGGCCGGGCGGGAGGACCACGACGTAGCGCTCCTCGTAGAGGGGCGCCACCACGCACCAGTCCGGGACGGCGTCGCCGAGGTTCGAGACGATGACGTCGACCTCGGCCTCCTCGAGCCGCCGCAGGAGCTCACCCTGCACGGCCACCGCGATCTCCAGCTCCACCCCCGGCGCCTCCGCGCGGAACGCCGCCAGCGAGCCCGCGAGCCGCGCGGGCCCGATGGTGCAGAGGATGCCCACCCGGAGCGGCACCTGCTTGAGGCGCCGGTGGTTGTCCGCGATCACCTGGACGGCCTGCATCTCGTCCCGCAGCCGCTGGAGCCGCGGCAGCACGCGCTGCCCCAGCGCCGTGAGCTTGGCGCCGCCGCGCTCGCGCAGGACGAGCGGCCCGCCCAGCTCCTCCTCGAGCTTCTTGATGGCGGCCGTGAGCGCGGGCTGCGAGACCGCGCACCGCTCGGCCGCGCGCGTGAAGCTGCGGGTCTCGGTCACCGCAAGGAAATACCGGACCTGATGCATCTCCATGGCCGCGCATCTTCGCCCGGCGACGCCGCCCGCGCCAAGGAGGGCGGCGCGTTCGCTCGGCTCCGATCAGGGCTGCCGAGGGAGAAGACGACCGGCGGCCCCTCTCCCCGGGAGGGCGAGGGTCACCGAAGCGCGGTGGTGATCACATAGCGCGTGTCGCCGAACTCCGGATCATCGCATTCCTTGTAATACTCCCCGGAGCGGTTGAGCTTGCCGCAGTACTCCTTGCAATGCCCGACGATCTCGATCATCCCGCAGCCCTCGAGATCGCCGTCCGCGGCGAGCTGGCCCGCGGCGCAGTCGCGCTTCGCCGCGCGCGCGACATCGACGTTCGCCGGGTTGTAACAGGCGCGCAGGTACGGCGTCTCCGTGAAGAGGTTCCCCCAGAAGGCCCCTTCGACATGAGGGTACTCGTCGAGCTCGCCGCACCCGACCTCGTGATGCAGCGGGTTCTGTCGGGAGCGCATCGAGATGCTGACCGAGACTCCATAACGGTTCGTGTGGGCGGCGAGGCACGCGGAGACCATCCGCTTGCCCTCGTCGTCGAGCGGGCGCCGGTCCCACCGAGGCGCGAGGCCGAGGTGTCCGGGATAGACCTCCTTGTGGGTCGCGCCCGCGCTGTCGGTCCAGGAGAAACGGAACGACTGGGACTCCTTGAGCGCGCAGCTGACCGTGTACTTCACGAGCGACCGAAAGAGATCGCCCCTCGCGCCAGGATCCCTGAGAGCGGAGGCCGCCACCGGGCTCAACGCGTTCGCGCTGAGCGCGTTGGCGCTCAACGCATTCGCGCTCAACGCATTCGCGCTCAGCGCATTCGCGCTCAGCGCATTGCCGCTCGCGAGCTCGCCAGCGCTCGAGCCGAGCTCCTCTGTTTCATCCCCCGCTTCGAGCGCCTGCTCGGGCGCGATGCAGCCGGTAGCCACGAAAAGGATGCCTGCGCACCCAAGTACAGCCCTGGTTTTCACGTGATGAGACCTCAGGTAGCGAGCCAAGGGGAGCGCCCACGCTCCCCGATCACAGCACGCCCTCCGGCGCGTCGCTCAACACAACGACAGCCGGGAACTCTCCACGTCAACGACCAGGGTACGGCAAACCACTTCGACTGTCAGCTATTAAATTGCACGTCCTCCGCGGATTCCTCCGTGGGACAGCAACGCTTCGTCACGTTCAATCACGTTCGGCCACGTTCAGTCACGTTCAGTCACGTTCGGCCACATTCAGTTCCGACCGTTCCGCCCAGCTCCGACAGCTCCGACCCACTGCGATGCGAGCTCCAGGGTGCGGGCGTTGTCCGGAACGTGGGAGAGAAAGCGCCCGCGCCACTCGGGATCGCGAACGCCGGCGGCCCGGTCGAGCAGCTTGTCGCGCGCCGAGGAGATGGCGACCGCGGCCCTGGCCGCGTCGCCGACCGCGGAGAACGCCTCCGCGTGGACCAGTCGGATCATCGACTCGCCCTCTTCGATCCCGCCGAGCGACTCGAGCGCTGCCAGGGCCTCGCCGGCGGCCACGAGCGCCTCGGCGGCGCGCCCCAGCCCGATCAGCGCCCGGGCGCGGATCGCCATGGCCGTGACGCGGAACGGCGACGCGCTCTCCAGCGCCTCGGCGAGGCGCGCCTCGCGCTCAGCGCCCGCGAGATCGCCGGCGAGCAGGGCTATCTTTGCGAGGTACGAGCGCGACACCACCTCGGCGCGCGGGTCGCCCAGCCGCTGGCTCGAGGCGAGGGCCGCCTCCTCGACGGCCCGCGCCTCGGCGAGCCTGCCGCAGTAGGCGAGGACCTGCCCGAGGCTGGCCTGCGCCGCCGCCGCCACCTCGTGCAGACCCATCCGCTCCGTGGCCTCCAGCACGGAGCGGAGCGCCGCCTCGGCGCCGCCGAAATCGCCGAGCTCGCCGTAGGAATAGCCCAGGTTCGCGCGGGTGATGCACGCGTTGCGCCGGTCGCCGACCTGCTCGAACGCCACCAGCGCAGCCTCCAGGCCGGTGACGCAGGCGCCGGGATCGCCCCCGCTCATCGCGCGGAAAGCGCGCGCCTGGTGCAGCCCCGCGACCACCTCGGCCCCCGTGCCGGCGCCGGTCGGCGCCCCGTCGGCCATGGCGCGCTCCACCTCCGCGATGAGCCCGTCGACGATCGCAGGCCGTCCGGCGAAGGCCAGCGTCGAGGCGCCCATGCAGAGGCAGGTGCTCCTCGCGCTCTCCGCGCCTTGCGAGGCGGTGACGACGACCGCCGCGCCCATCCACCGCTCCACACGGTCGAAGCCGCCCAGCTTGCTCGCGGCCGCGACGGCCTGCGTGACGGCCGCGAACCATGGCGCCGAGCCGGGCGCGAGGTGCCGCGCCGCGTCCGTCCCCCGCTGCTCGGCCAGCGCGAGGTCGCCACGCCACACGTGCGCCTCGGCCTGGACCAGCCGGAGCGCCCCCACCACCGCGGGCTCCGGCGCGCACTCGAGCCCGCGCTCGGCCCGCGCGATCGCGGCGCCGAGATCGTTGCCCTCCAGGGCGTGCTGCGCCGCGCGCAGGTACGCCGCCGCGGCCCGCGCGGGCACGGCGCCGCGCTCGAAGTGCTCCGCGAGCGCCATCGCGTCGGGCTCGCCCGCGCCCTCCAGCCAGGCGCCCGCCAGCGCGTGGCCCAGCCGCCGGTCGGCCTCCGTCAGCATCCCGTACGCCGCCTCGCGCACCAGCGCGTGCCGGAAGCGGTACTCGACCTCTCCGCGCAGCCGCCCGGGGCCGCGCCGGTGGACCACCTCACGGCGCTCCAGCTCCGAGAGCCAGCGCGTCACCACGGCGCCCCCGAGCAGCGCGCTCACCGCGCTCGGCCAGAACGCCTGGCCGAACACGCTCGCGGCCCGCAGCACGCGCCGCGCCTCGGCGTCGAGCGCCTCGATGCGCGCCTGCACCATCGCCAGCACCGTCTCCGGCAGGTCCGCGCCGTGGCCGGCCGCCACCGCGCGGACCTGCTCCTCCAGGTAGAACGGGTTGCCGTCCGCCCGGTCCACCAGCGTGGCCACGAGCTCGGCGCGCGCCTCGTCGCCCAGCGCGGCCCGCACCAGCCGCTCGCTCGCCCGGCGCGTGAGCGGCGGCAGCATCATCTGGTTGCCGAAGCGCCCCTGAGACAGCCCCGGAAAGGCCTCGTGCACCTCGGGTCGAGCCAGCCCGAGCACCAGGAACGGCAGATCCCGCAGGCTCCGGAGCGCCGCCTCCACCATCGTCAGGGTGGGCAGGTCGCCCCACTGCAAGTCCTCGAGGATCAGCAGCACGGGCTGCCTCGCGCACTCGGCCCGGATGAACTCCTCCCACGACAGCCGCAGCTGATCGCCCATCAGCTGCCGGTTGCGCCGCGCCGCGCCGACCCGGATGTCGTCGTCCGGGAACGGCGCGCCCAGGAGCTCGCCAAGGAAGGCGCTGACGCGCCCGACGTCGAGCTCCGGGTGGCGCTCGACCCGCGCCCTCACCTTGCGCCGGCGCTCCTCCAGCGGCTCGCCGTCGACGATGCCCATCGCGCTCCGCAGCGCGCGCGACAGGAGGCCGAACGCCGAGCCCGAGCTCATCGGGTCCCCCTGGCCGATCCACACCTCCACGTGGGCGCCGTCCGCCAGGTCGGCGCCGCCCCCGCCGCGCGCGCGGTCGGCCGCTCGCGCGTTGCGCGCCGACACCGTCTCGAGGAACTCCTGCCGCAGCCGCGATTTGCCCATGCCGGCCGCCGCGACCACCAGCAGCGCGCCGGAGGTCGACTCCTCGGTGCTCCGATCGAGCTCCGCGGTCAGCACCGCGAGCTCCCGCTCCCGCCCGAAGCACGCCACCGGCTTGCCGAGCAGCGCCGGCGCCGACGTCACCCTGAGGTCGTCCCGCGCCCCGTGGAGGAAGCGCGCGCCGCCCTCGCAGCTCGTCTCGAACCGGCCGCCCAGGAGCCCCGCCGTCACCTCGTCGATGCGGACCGCGGCCACCGCGCCCGGCTCGCCGCGCGACGGCAGGAGCTGGACCGCCCGGTCGATGAGCTCGCCCATCGGGATGCGCGACGTCAGCTCGGCCCGGCCGGTCACGAGCGAGACCTGCGCGCCGCCGAGCAACGCGCGCAGCGAGAGCGCGCAGCGCGCGGCCTGCGCGGCGAGATCGGTGGCCGCCTCGGCGCTCGTCAGCACGAGCAGCGGCGATCTCGCGTCGATGAGCTCGATCTGACCCTGGTAGCGCTCGGCGAGCGCGTAGAGCTCGTCGGCGCGGCCCGTCGCCCGCGCCTGCTCCTCCTCCTGCGAGCGCGTCACCTCCTCGGGCGCCGAGCGCTCGTGCGCGAGCACGAGGCACGTGACGCGCCGCTCGCTGCTCGTGAGCTCCAGGACGGGCGCCAGCGCGGCAGGGTAGGCGCCGTCCGCCGCGCCGGCGCGGCTGAGATCGATCGCGCGGAGCTCCTCGGCGACGGCCGCGCCGTCGCGGGGCCGCCCGTCTGGCTGCTTCGCGAGCATCCTGGTGACGAGGACGTCGAGCTCGCCCGGCAGATCCGGGCGAACCTCGCGGAGGCGCGGCGGCTCGTCGAGCAGCACCTTGACCATCACGGCGAGCGCCCCGACACCCTGGAAGGCGGCGCGCCCGGTGAGGCACTTGAAGAGCACGCAGCCGAGCGCGAACACGTCGGCGCGGGCGTCGACGCGCCGCTCGCCGCGCGCCTGCTCGGGCGCCATGTACTCCGGGGTCCCGAGGACGGTGCCCGGCAGGGTGAGCTGCTGGTCGATCCGGAAGCGCGCGATCCCGAAGTCGAGCACCATGGCGCGATCGAGCCGCCCCTCGACGAGGAGCAGGTTGCTCGGCTTGAGGTCGCGGTGCACGACGCCCTGCCCGTGGAGGGCGCCGAGCGTCTCCGCGATCCGCGCGACGACGTCGACGCTCTCGGCGGGGGTGAGCCCTCGCCGCGCGATGCGCTCGGCGAGCGTCTCCCCGGCGAGCCACTCCATCACCAGATACGGCTTGCCGCCCGCCGCGACGCCGTGGGCGATGTACCGGACGACGCCGGGGACGCGCAGCGCCGAGAGCACCTCCACCTCGCAGGAGAAGCGGCTGAGCTCACCCTTGTCGGCGCGGCGAAGCACCTTGAGAGCCACCGTGTCGCCGCTTCGCCGGTCGCGCGCCCGGTAGACGTGCCCCATCCCGCCCGAGCCCGCGAGGCCCTCGATCTGGAACCGCTCGTCGACGATCTCTCCGACGCGCATCAACGGCCGTGAATCCAGCGATATCACGCGCGCCGCCCTCCTGGTCTGGATACAGGCCCGGGATGGTAGGGCGACTCACCTCCAGCGCGACCACGACCGGATCGAACGCGCGATGCGACGCGTCAGGGCTGGAGTCTCACGAAGAACACGCCGGCGCGCTCGGGGAGGACCGGCTCCGCGCACGCGCTGGCCGCCCGCCGGCGCGAACGAGGGGTTCTCGACGGATACGTGCGTGTGCGCAGGCCGTCCGGGTGGTGCGCCGAGCGCAGGTAAATCATCGACGACGAGGGCGCCCGTGATGGGGGAACGGCGCCGGCGCCGGAGAGGGCGCCGCCGGGTGCCGTGTTCTGGGGGCTCGCTTCAAGGCATCTGAAAAGCCATCGAGGAGCGCATCTCGCCATGTCGATAAGCTACGTAGTCGCGTCATGTCGATGGGTGGGTCTTGCGCATCGCGAACCTCGTCATCGCGCCGGCGAAGGGCCCCGCCTGCGCCATCGACGAACGCGAGACCCCGCCGACGACGCCCAGGGTGGGCGCGCTGGAGCGGCGCGGAGGCGGCGCGCCCGGAGGGCGGCCCTGAGGCGCGCTCGCCGGCGGGCCGGCACCTCCGCCGGCCGCGTGGCGTCGGGACGTCCGCGCGGCGCGAGCGCGGACGGAGACGGCGCTGGGCGGACATCATGAATGAAGTTTTTCTCTCCTGACGTTATCTTCGCCTCGGCCGCGTTTGTGATGAAGATCTTGTCCCCCGACATCGTCTCCGCCTTGGCGGCGTTCGCGAGCTGGCTCGGCGACCAAGGTGGCTGTTGACTTCCACGCGCGGAACTGCAATGTCTCTCGCTGCGCTTGCCCTTACCCACAGGAGACGTCGGATGTCGATGAGCAAGAAGCTGATGAGTGCCGTGTTGATGACCGTCGGCATTGGCTTTGCTGGAGCCGCGTGGGCCGCTGGCGGGACCGCGGACCTCCCCGCTTCCGTCGCCGAGAAGAAGGATTTCGGCTGCGGTGCAAAAGGACAGAAGGCCTGTCCGATGCAGGGCTGGATGAAGTCGGTGATGCAATCGGCGACCACGAGCGGCGACGCCGCGAAGATCGCGGAGGCGCTGGAGTACGTGGCGAAGCGGCCGCCGAAGGGCATGGACAAGTGGGTCGCGATCACGAACGACGGCATCGCGAAGGCCAAGAAGGGCGACATCGACGGCGCCAAGGCGAGCTGCAAGGCCTGCCACGATCTGTACAAGACGACGTACAAGGAGACGCTCCGCGACGCCCCCTTCTGAGGCGCTCCTCTCCTCTCTCGCTCTCTTCCCTCCCTCCGCTCATCCTTCCGCGCGCCGCGAGCGCGCCTTCTTCAGGCAGCCCTGGCCGGTCACGCCGGGCCTCGCCTGTCGATCTGCGGTGGCGGCCATGAAGCCGGCCCGCGGCGACGGCCATGAGCCGGCCCGCGGCGACGGCCATGAGCCGGCCCGCGGGCCAGAGCCCCCCGTTGGGCGCGCGCCGGACCGTGCAGCTCAGCAGCCGCCGCCGGCAGCCGCGCAGATCTCCTGGGGCGTGAGCGTCCGGCCGAAGATGCGGAGGCTGTCGATCAGCCCGTTGAACTCGTCTTCCCCCGAGGGCTCGTCCGAGCCGATGTGGACGGGCTGTTCGCCGGAGGCGATCACCGGGCCAGAGGGGCTCCGGTCGACCTCGACGCCGTTCACGTAGAGGCTCTGCGTCTGGCCGTCGGAGAGACAGGCGACGTGCGTCCACTGCCCGGGAACGATGGGGTAAGTCACGTTCCGCTCGACGCCCATGGTGCAGCGGATCTGTCCGCCCGGCATCAGGAAGAGCGAAGGCTTCCCGCCGCTGTCGATCACGGTGTATCGCCGCTTGTCGGGGAGAGAGGCGGGGTTGATCCAGACATCGATGGTCATCGCGGAGGCGGTCCATGCGGCATCGTGGCGGAAGTAGAGTTTGCTCCCCATCGTCACCGAGAGCGCCTGGCCGGCACGGCCAGGCGCATAGTGCAGGCTGCGCACCCGCTCGGGCGTGAAGTGATGCTGCGAGGCGTCGTCGGGGTTGCCCTCGAACGCGAAGCACGCGATCAGCGATGGAGCTGCCGCCCCGCACAGCGGCTTGGGAGCGCCAGCGGGCTCTTCGACCTGAGCGCCGCCGGGTTCTTCGACCGGATCCCCGCCGGGCTCTTCGACGGGAGCGCCGCCGGGTTCTTCCGTCGGCGTTCCGCCGGGTTCCTCCGCCGGAGCGCCGCCAGGCTCTTCGACGGGAGCGCCGTCAGGCTGTCCGGCGATGGCTCCGCCGGGTTCTCCAGCGGCAGCGCCGCCAGGTCCTCCGGGTTGAGCCTCGGATTCACCTGACCCGCCTGTGCCTTTCGTGTCGAGGGCGCAGCCCGGCAGCGACAGAAGAAGCACGGCGACGCCGGCCAGGCGATGTGCAGAGTGATGGGATTTGCAAAGCATGCTGCGTTTCCTGCGGGGCGCTCAGCGTAGCTCAGAACGCCGCTCCCTGTCACCGTGCCTCGCACGAAGGCTCGACTCGCGCCGGCGCGCCGCACGCCGATGCAGTGAGAAGAAAAATGCACCACAGAGGCGCAGAAGAAGAGGCGCGGAGTGCGTCGCGGTCGCTCGCTGCTCTCTCCTGTGGAGCCTCCGCGTCTCCTGGGTCGCGTTTGAGCAAAGAGAAGACCGCGAGCGCGGACGGGTCGGCGTTTTTTTACGGTGGTGGACGACAAGTAGACCGTTGATCGACGTCGTGGTCCGGTTCATGGACGGATTCATGGACCGACACGGGGCTCCGCTCCTGCTGCTCACGGCGACGTGGCTCCTGGCTGGCTGCGACAGGGAGGCCCCCCCACCTCGGCCGGACGCGACGCCTGACGGCGGCGGAGGAGGAGGGGCGGCCGCGCCGGGGTGCGCGGCCGGCGAGCGCACGACCGATTCTGGGTGCGAGCCCGCGGGCATCCCGCCCGAGGCCTGCGGCGCCGGCTTCACGCCGGGCGACCGAGCGTGCGCGCCTGTCCTGCCGGATGCCCCCTGCCCTGAGGGGACGATGGCCGTGCCGGGGGAGACCGCCTGTCGCGAGGTCGCGCCGTGCGGTGAGGCGCCATGGGGCGACATCGCCCTGGACGAGGAGACCCAGCACGTCGACGGCGCCTATGCAGGGGGCGACTCCGATGGCACGCCGGAGAGGCCGTGGACGACCGTCGGCGAGGGCCTCCGCGCGGCCGCGCCCGGCGCGGTCGTCGCGATCGCCGCGGGTACGTATCCAGAGGACGTGATCGTCGACAAGCCAGTACGGCTGTGGGGGAGGTGCCCGGCGCTCGTCGAGATCGCCGGGGCGGGGCCGGACACGGCCGCGGCCATCGAAGTCGGCGCGGGCGCCGACGCGGCCGAGATACGGGGCGTCGCGATCCGCAGCGCGGGGCAAGGTATCCTGGTCTCGGGCTCGAGCGGCGTCGTGATCGACGAGGTCTGGGTGGCCGGCGCGGGCGCCCAGGGCATCAAGGTAGACAACGAGCAAGGCCCGGCGGCGCTCACCGTCCGTGGCTCGCTCGTCGAAGGGGCCCATCGGGTCGGCGTGCACAGCGCGGGCGCCGAGCTCGCCCTCGAGTCGTCCGTCGTGCGAGGAACCCTCGAGTCCGGCGAGGTCGAGGGGACGGGCGTCGGCGCGAACAGGGGAGAGGGCAACACGCCGGCCTCGATCACGGTACGCGCATCCATCATCGAGCAGAGCCACGGAACCGGCGTGTACCTCATCGCCTCCGAGGCGCTCGTCGAGGACAGCGTGATCCGCGACAGCACCGGAATCGACACCAACGCCGCCGGGATGGGCGTGCTGGCCATCCGGAACAGCCGGGGCCAGCCGAGCCAGGTGACCTTGAGGCGCAGCGTCCTCGAGGCCAATGAGGAGGCGGGGATCTGGGTCCAGGGCTCGTCCGCCGTCGTCGAGGATACGGTCGTGCGCGACACGCGGCCTTACCCGGACAAGCTGGCGACGGGGTGGGGCGTCTATATTGCCGCCGACCTCGAGGAAGACCTGCGCTCCGAGGCGACCCTGCAGCGCGTGGTCGTCGAGCAGAGCCGCTACGTGGGCGTCGCGATCCTGAGCTCCGACGCCTCGCTCGACGGCGTGCTCGTGCGCGACACCCTGCCGCGCGACGGGGACGGGAAACACGGCGTCGGGCTCGCGGTGGCCTCCCGCGGCCCGCTGCGCGGCAACCTCACGGCGCGCGGCTCCGTGGTCGAGGGGAGCCGCACCGCGGGTGTCTTCATCGAGGGCGCCGACGCGACGCTGGAGCGGGTCGCGGTCCGCCGCACGCTCCCGCAGGCGTCGGACGGGCGTTTCGGCCGGGGGATCGAGGTCCACGCGCTCGGCGGCGCACAGGACGGGCGGAGCGGCCTCGTGCTCCGGTCGTCGCTCGTCGAGGAGAGCGTCGATTCGGGGCTCGCCCTCTTCGGATCTGCGGCCACCCTGGAGGAGACAACGGTCCGCGGCACGCGGAGCTCAGCCGATGGGCTCCAGGGAAACGGCGTCACGATCGTCAAGGACCCCGGCGACTCGGAGGCCACGTTGACCGGCGTGCGCATCGAGGCGAGCGACGGCGCCGCCGTCGCGAGCTTCGGCGCCTCGGTGGCGCTCGCGCGCAGCACCATCGAGTGCAACTTCATCGATCTCAACGTCGAGACGGAGAGCGGCACGGCGGGCAAGATCACCGACGGCGGCGAGAACCAGTGCGGCTGTCAGGGCGTGAGCGTCCCGTGCAGGGCGAAGAGCGCGGGGCTCGCGCCGCCGGAGCCGCTGCCGGAAGCGCTGTGAGCGCCGGCCTCGCCTCAGCCCGGCTCCCGCCTGGCGCGGCGCGGATCCCCCGCTGCGCTCCTCCGCACCTCCGGCTGGCAGGCCGGGCAGAAGATCGCGTCGTGCCCGTGGACGCTCGCGCGACGGAGCTTGTCGCCGCAGCGCGGGCACGGCTGGCCCGGGCGCCCGCGGACCTTGAGGAAGTCGCGCAGCCGCTCGTCCAGCGCCGGCGCGCGCCGGGCGATCGTCCGGGTCGCGTCGCCGAGGACACGGGCGATCGCCACGTGGAGGCGGTCGGTCTCCTCCTCGGAGAGGCTCTGGACCGTCGCCTTCGGGTGGATCCTTGCCTCGAAGAGCACCTCGTCGGCGTACGAGTCTCCCATGGAGTCGAGCGCCGTCCCGTCCATCAGGAAATCCTTGGCGAGGTCGCGCCGCCCGCGCGCGGCGGCGCGGAACGCCTCCTGCGTGAACACCCGAGGATCGAGGACGTCGAGGCCGACGCGCTGGAGCCCGGGGATCCTGTCGAAATCGCCCCGCGCGAGCACGTGGACCTTGCTCATCTGCACGTCGTCTCGGACCCTGAGCTCGCGGCCGTCCCCGAGGGTCAGCGAGAAGGCGAGATCGGTTGGAATCCGCGTCTCTCCTGGCCGCGTGATCGAGAACCGCCCTGCCAGCATCGGGGAGATCACGAGATCGAGCGCGCGCGCCCCGTCGAGCTCGAAGACCACGGCGTGCGCCCGCCGCGCCACGCGCCGGATCTCCGCGCCCGGCAAGAGCGCGTCGAGGCGCTCCGGGAGCAGGACGTGCAGCACCACCGGGTTCTCGGCCCGCGCCGCGGCCACGGCCGCGCCCGCGAGCTCGCGCGCGAGGATCGGAACGACGTACTCCAGGTCCGGGCGCTCGGGCACGCCTCCAGGATACAGATCTCGCCGCGAAGATCGCGCGACTTCGGGCGAGGCGCGAAAAAGAGGCGCGGCGGCGCGCTGATCAGGCGCTGATCCGCGGGGACTCCTCGCCGAGCGCTGCGTCGCTCCGCCTCGGCCGCTGCGCCCCCTGGATCACGAGATCCTGGCGCCGCGCGAGCGCGTACACGACGCGGATGAGCGCCGTCTTGAAGGCCTTCTCCGGCGGCGGGTTCAGGTGCACGACCCGGCGCTCGCCCGGCTGCGCGACATGGCTCGCGCCCCGGGGCTCGCCCCGCTGCGCGACGGGGCTCGCCCCCCCGGGCTGGTCCTCCTTCGGCTCCTCGACCTCCAGCGCGATGGGGATGGCGCCCCGGGGCTCGAGCGCCGTCCGGATGTCGTCGAAGCGGAGCTCGTCGCCCGCCTGCCCCGCCACGTCGGGCGGCGGCGCCTCGATGCGGACGAGGTCCTGCCCGCCCTCGCCGAGGAGCTCATCGTAAAGAGCCGTTACTCCCGGCACGAAGGCGCTGTGGACCATGAAGTAGTTCTTGATGCGCTCGGTGCTGACGAGGCTGACCCGCACGGCGAAGCCGCACTTGTCAGGGGCAAGGAGGCTCCGGACGTGCTCGCCCTTCGCCACCGAGGAGAACTCCGCGAGCACATGCAGCGCCCTGCCGTGCGCGAGCTCCCGGCTCGCCAGCGCCCGCGCGAAGCGGATGACCCGCATCGCCGTGCGGGCGTCGCGATCGAGCCCCTCGGGCTCGCTCAGGAACACCGCCGCGGAGAGCGGCGCGCCGCGCGCCACGCAGCGCACCGCGAGCGAGGCGAGGTCGTGCCCGTGCTGCGTGTACACCGTCGCGCTGCCCCCGCGCGGGAGCGAGAGCATCGCCCCGTCCGAGCCCGGCGGCGCGCCGCTCGGGCCGGGCGTCACGCCGAGCGAGGCGAGCCGATCGGGGAGCGGCATCCGCTCGTCCCCGCGCTCCCCGAGGACCAGCGTCACCTCGACGCCCGGCACGAACCGCGCGAGCGCGTGCAGCAGCGAGGGCAGCGCGGCGCTGTACCCGACGATCAGTACCCGCTCGATCTCGCCGAGGTGCAGCGAGAGCTTCGCCGCCCACTCGTGCGCCGCCGTCGCGCCGTCCGACGCCGCGGCGCGCTCGATCCCCCGCCCCCTGTAGAGCTCTCGCCCGTAGTCCAGGAGCGGCGCATACGTCGCCGATACGCCGATGAGCCCCCTGAGCCGCTGCGCCGGCACCCGGCCCGCCCGCGCGCCGAGGGCCCACGCCGGCGACCCCTCGGGCGGATCGAGCAGCGGATTCAGCCACGGCACGAGCCCCTCGACCGACACGAGCTTGCCCTCCTCGCGCTTCGGCACCGCCGCCTCGTCCCCGAGGAACACCCCCGCGAGGATCACCTGCTTCTCGTAGGCAGCGCGCGCCATGTCCGAGAACGAGAGCTCGTGCTTCGGCGCCTTGCCGAGCTTGCCGACGGCTCCGACCGCCTCCTCGCCCAGGAAGATGTGCGTGTAGAACTCGGAGCCGTCCGCGGTCATGAGGTCGGTGTAGAGGGACTCCACGCCTGGCGTGAGCAGGTGCTGGCAGAGGAAGAAGCCGAGGAACCGCTGCATGTCGAGCGGATGTGTCCCGGGCCCGCCCACCTCCTGGATGAGATCGCGGTTCTTGCTCTCCTGCACCTCGACGAACACGTGGCCGTGCGGGTTCTGCGTCCGGAACGAGGAGAGCGTCATCGCCGTCAGGGCGTCGGCGTCGGGCCCCGCGTCGGGCCGCGCGAGGATGAGCGCCCGCTTCGCCTCGGCGGCGCCCACGAGCTCGAGCGCCTCCGGCTGCGCGCTGTCCCCTTGGCGGTAGCTCACCCAGCGCATCCCCGGCGCGTAGAGGTAGGCGGGCGGGTCGTCCTCGGTGCCGAGGAGCGCCATCCGCGGGAGCGCGTGGCGGGTCGGCGGGGGCCCGCGGCGGATGAGCCACAGCCAGAGCTCCGCGAGCCGGATGCTCCGGAGCGCGCGGTGGCGCTCGTACAGCCGGACGAACTCCTGCACCAGCATCTCGGCCTCGTGCACCGGGCCGATCACGAGCGCGTGCCCCGCGTAGCGGACCGGCCGCCGCCGCGCAGCGCGCACGACCTGGTCGACCACGTTGGCGCCGATGCCGATGATGAACGACGTGATGAAGACGCCCACCATGGTGAGGCCGAGCGAGACGACGGCCACGATGGGGTGAACCCGGAGGTTCTCGACGAGGTTGTCGGCGCTCTCGATCTGCCGGAAAGACCACCAGATCCGGTCGATGAAGTTGGTGTCCGGGGTCGGGCCGCGGCCATCGTAGTCGTGCGTGATCGCGAGGTGGCTGAGCAGCACGGAGGAGCCGAACGCGAGCCCCCAGACGGCCAGCGTGACGAGCCCGAACTGCTCGAGCAGCTCGCGCCGCGTCATGATCGCGTAGAGGTCGATCGCGATCTCGCGCGTGAAGCGCAGGAGCAGGAAGAGCCGCGAGAGGCGCAGCATGGGGAGGGCGTGGGCGGCGTGCGCGTCGAGGATCCGCTCGAGCGGCAGGAAGCTGACCCAGGCGATGATGTCGAAGGCGAAGAGGAGCACGTCGAGGCGCGACCGCCCGTCCCCGCGCTGGTGGAGGAGGACGGCCCGGAAGAGGAGCTCGACGCCGAAGATCGCCAGGAAATACGGGCGGAGCTGCTCGTCGAGGCCCTGGATGGGCAGGACCGAGACGAGGATCAGGAGCGAGATCGCGGCCTTGACGGGGCGGGTCTCCAGCCCGCCGGCGAGGCGGTGGAGCAGGGGCAGGCGGGGCGCCATGGGCGGCAAGGATAGGCGACCTCGCGCGCGGCTGCTGTAAGCTCGCCGGGTGCGGAAGGATGGGGAGCTGCATGGACCACGCGAGGAGCATCCGCGGGCCACCCATCTCGCGGAGGCCTATCCCCACGTCGCCGCCGACCTCGGACGGCAGCGCGGCGAGCATCAGCCATCCCGCTTCCTCGCTCATCGTGGGATCCGCGCGCGCGGCGCACGGCGCAAAGACGAGGGCCGCCGCGAAGGCCACGCCGGCACCAGCATGCGCGAGAGGGCGGGCGCCGCGGTGGCCGGGCGACGGACGGCGGCACCTCAGATCGCCGGCAGCGTCCACCGACGCGCGGTCGGACGAGCAAAGGTGTAGAGGGCGTCGATCGTGCGACGCGGAGGAGCTCGAAGGTAAGTTGCGCGGTGAATGGACCACGCGTGGAAGATACACGCGTCTCCGGCGCGCAAAGCGACGCGCGCGGCGTTCGGCATGTCCGGCGTGGTCCGATCGGCGCCCCTGCGGATCCGGAGCTCGTCCGGCGTGTCCCAGCGGGCGTGGGACCCGGGGACGATCTCGAGCCGATCGTCGTCTTCCAGGGCCACCCTGAAGTGGACCGATGTCGTCGTCGCGACGATGGCGCGCTCGATTTCTGGATCGGATTGGCCGAACTGGCTGTCTCGGTGCCAGTCCCCGTCCCAGTCGCGCCTGGTCTGCTCGTGGTAGTAATGCGCGTCCTTCAGGCGCGGGGCGTCTTCCTCTCCCTCTCCCGCTCCCGCGCGCGAGAGGCCGGCGAGCAGCTCGCAGACGCGCCGGGAGCCGACGAACGCGGAGATGAGCTCCAGCGCGCAGGGATCGTCCTGAAAGCAGGTCGCGCCGTCCGTGAGGAGCGAGATCCTGGGGGTCGAGTGACCCGTCTCCCGGGAGAGCGCTCGTGTGCGGAGGAGCGCGGCGTCGCACGCGCGGCGGAGCTCGGCGCGCTCGGCGATGTCGAGGAAAGCGCGCATGATGAAGAAGCCTTGCGCGCGAAAGGCGTCGATTCGATCTCTCGTTGACGTGCTCATCATGACCTCGCGACACCCGGGATCGCGGAGATCACTCAATGGATGGCCCGAGGCCCACGCATCGCCAGGGCGATGAGGGGGCTTTGAGGGAACGGCCGCGGGCGATGGCGGCTCGAGACGACGAGACACGCGAGCCGCCCCGCGATCTCGAACGTCGCGAGCGCGGCCGGCGCGCCGAAGTAATCGATCGGCACGAGATCGATGTTTCGCGCCGCCTTCGGCGTGGAACGCTCGTCCAGGATCTGCGCGAGCGCCTTCTGGTAGCTCTCGCCGGTCCGGGCCATCCTGGCGCGGACGTCGGCGCGCAGCTTCTTGTGGTGGTGGCGGTTCCCCATCGGCCCTGTCCAGGTGATCTGCCGAGATCGGTCCTTGTCGGCCGGCACCGACGGAAGAGCGGCAGCATCACGAGCGAAGACCGCCGAAGGGCAGCGCCCTCTTCGCCCCTCGCGGAGCCGTGCCGGCGGCGAGCGAGGAGCCGGGCCCGGAGCAGCCCGCGAGGCGAAGTGTTCGCGGGAGCACGGCCGCTGTCAAGCAGGCGCCAGAGGCCCCCGCGCCGGGTGGGGCCGTCCACGCTGCGGTTCGCGGCTCAGCGCTGCGTCTCGCTGACGGGGTGCTCTGGGCCGGGGCGCCCGTCAGCCAGCGTCTCTCGGAGGCGCTCCTGCGTCAGCCCCGGGCTGCTCGACAGCCTGGTATCCGCGTGGGGATCGTCCGATCGGGCGACCGACTGCGCATGGGCCGTCTCGGGGCGCGCCTCGCTCAAGGGGTGACGGCTGCCGGGCCGCCCCGTCGCGAGCGTCGAGCCCTGGCCGGTCTCGGGCGGCGATGCGGCGTGCGCCGGCCGCGGCGGGGGCGCTCCGGCCGAGCGCGGCGCGAAGAGGTCCGCCCAGTCCGGCAGGTGCCGCTGGAGCCGCACGCGCTCGGCCTCGGGCAGCGCCTCGCCGATGACCTGGCACACGGCCTGGGCGTGCTCCATGCCAAAGCCGCGCGGCGCGCCCTCGCGGCGGGCGATGCGGTCGTAGAGCTCGTCGCGATCGAAGTCGCCCTGGTACGTGGCGCCGCGCACCGCGGCGGCGACCGGACCCGGCAGCCCACCGGCGACCACGGCCGCCTCCTCCACGAGCAGCCGCTCGCCGAGCGTCCGTGCTGTCACCGCGATCGCACGCTCGGCCTCGTCGCGGCCCTCGAAGCCGGCGCGGCGCTGCACCTCCTCGATGAAGCGGTCGTAATCCATGAGGGGCCTCCTTCGGGAGAGGATCCTTGCGAGGCCCGTGCCAGGCGCGTGCCCAGCGTGAAGGGTCTGGCCGGCGACCTCAACCTGGGTCGGGTCGTCCGACCTCAACCTGGGTCGGGTCGTCCCACCCCAACCTGGGTCGGGTCGTCCCACCCCAACCTGGGTCGGCGACCTCAACCTGGGTCGGGTCGTCCCACCTCAACCTGGGTCGGCGACCTCAACCTGGGTCGGGTCGTCCCACCCCAACCTGGGTCGGCGACCTCAACCTGGGTCGGGTCGTCCCACCCCAACCTGGGTCGGCGACCCCAACCTGGGTCGGCAACCTCAACCTGGGTCGGGGCGCCCGCCTCTGGTCGCCTCACGCAGCGTGAGCCCGATACAGTGCCTCAGGCCCGCCTGGAGGTCGGATAGCGTCGTGATCTCGGCAAGATCGATCCCGAGCGAGACGATCGTCTGAGCGACGCTCGGCCGGATCCCGGTGATGATGCCCTCCGCGCCGAGGAGCCGGATCGCGCGGACGAGATCGACGAGGTAGCTCGCGGTCTTCGTGTCCACGGCCTCGACCCCGGTCAGGTCCAGCAGCGCATGGCGGGCCCCGGTGCGCACCACCGCCTGGAGCAGGCCGTCCATCACCTCCGCCGTCCTCGCGCTGTCGACCACGCCGATCATCGGGAGCGCCAGCACGCCCTTCCAGACCTGCAGGATGGGTGTCGAGAGCTGGCGGATGACCTGCTGCTGCCGCTCGATGATCGCCAGCCTCTCCCGGAGCTCCCTCTCCGCGCGCCGTGCCTCGGTGAGATCGAGAGTGATGCCGACCACCGAGTCCACCTCGCCCCCCTCCCCTCGGACCGGGACGAACCAGTTCTCGATGGGCTTTCCGTCCGCTTCCATGACGTTGTGCATCGGCTCCCCTCGGAGTGCCCTCCGCAACCCCCCGGTCTGGTGCTCCTTGTAGATGTCGAAATTGTTCAGCCCCACGAGCTGTCCTGGCTTCATGCCGGCCGCCGCGAGCGCCTTGCCGTCGTAGTAGGTGAACACGCCGCTGGCATCGCAGGCCCAGACGACGACATCGAGGTTCTCGACGAGGGCACGGAGGATGTGCTGGTGCTCCGCCTGACGCCTGGACGCCTCGAGCTCGGCCGTCACATCGCGGCCGATGCACACCACGCCCGCCGCCTCGCCCCGCGCACCGAGCACGCGGTGATGAACCCACACGACGGCCACGTCGCCCCCGTCCCTCCGGGTGTGACGCAGGCGCTGCTCCCCGCTGTCCTCGTCGAGCAGCCGCCGCCACGACCCCGCGCCCTCGGGGACAGGGAGCAGCTCGGCGATGGATCGACCCATCGCCTCCTGCCTCGAGAACCCGAGCTGTCGCGCGGCGCTTTCGTTCCACGCCGTGATCGCCAGATCCAGCCCGTATTCGACCACCGCGAGCGGCGATCGCGCGAGAGTGTCGTGTGCGCTCATGTTCAGGTGCCCCGCCCGCGATGCACCGGCGGCCTCGGCTGTGCAGCCTAACCTCACGGCCTGTCGGCAAATCAAGCCTTAAGGGGCGCCCGCGTGGAGGCGCGGATCACATCTCGTCGCGGCGCTGCCGTGGGTCCAATACGTGTGTAATGTTCGCGACAACCCGATGGGGCGCTAGCCCTCACCGGCGCGGCCCGCGCGCGCCTTGAGCTGCATCCGCAGCGCCTCGACCACGTGATCGCGCAGCGCGACGGTCTTCCTCGGCAAGTGCTGGCCGCTCGGGAACACGAGGAAGACGCCGCCCGTCGGCGCCGTCCAGCGCGGCAGCACGCGGACCAGCGCCCCGGCGAGCACGTCCTGCTGGACGAGGAAGGTCGGGAGCAGGCCGATCCCACCGCCGTTGCGCACCACCTCGCGCGCGAAGAACCCGTCGTTCACGAGCCACCGGACACGGAGCCGCGCGCGGGCGCGCGACACCTCGTCTCGCCCGAACGGGCTCGTCTTGATGAGCGCCACGCCATCGTGCCCCGCGAGATCCTCCAGCGTCTTCGGCGTCCCCCGCGCGGCCAGGTACGCGGGCGAGGCATAGAACTGGAGGTGCAGCTCGCCCACCTTGCGCGCGACCAGCGTCGAGTCTCGCGGCTGCTTCGTGAGGAACCGGAACGCAGCGTCGTACCCCTCTTTCACCAGATCCACGGACTGCGTCGACAGGTGCATCTCCACCGTGATGCGCGGGTAGCGGCGGCAGAAGGCGGCGAGGATCTCCGCCAGCACCTCGGTGGCGAAGTCCGCCGTCGCCGTGAGGCGCAGCGTGCCCGACGGCTCGTCCTCGAGCTCCGGGAGCCCCTCGATCGCCTCCGTCAGCGCCTTGAGCCGCGAGCCGAGGCGGTCCACCAGCGCGTGCCCGGCCGTCGTCAGCGCCACGCTGCGCGTCGTCCGCTGCAAGAGCCGCACGCCGAGCGACGCCTCCAGCGACGCGACGCCCCGGCTGACCGTCGACTTGGGCACCCCCAGCCGGCGCGCCGCCTCCGTGAAGCTCGCCGTCTCGGCGACCGCCGCGAAGACGGAGAGGTGGTTCAGATCCATTGTTCCCATTCCGGCACACAGTAGCCAGTTTCTGCGTGTTGCACCAGATTCGAGACAGCGGCAAATATCCGCCCAACCTCGTCACAAGGAGCTCTCACCATGTCTCAGCCTCTCCTCGTCACCGGCGCGAACGGCCAGCTCGGGCGGCGCGTCGTCGATCTCTTGCTCGCGCAGGGCGCAGGGCCGCTCATCGTCACGACCCGGCACCCGGAGAAGCTCGGCGAGCTCCGCGCCCGCGGCGTCGAGGTGCGGCGCGCAGACTTCGATGCTCCCGCGTCGCTCGCGGAGGCGTTCGCCGGCGCGGCGCGCCTGTTGCTCATCAGCACCGACGCGCTGGACCGCCCCGGCCGGCGCATCGCGCAGCACCGGAGCGCGCTCGAGGCCGCGGCGAAGGCGGGCGTGGGGCACGTGGTCTACACGTCGCTGACCAACCCCGGGCCGGGCTCGCCGATCGCGATCGCGCCCGACCACCAGGTCACCGAGGATGCCCTCGCGGAGAGCGGGCTCGGCGCGACCGTCCTGCGCAACAACCTCTATACGGACTTCCTCGTGGCCTCGCTGCGGCGCGCGCTGGCGACGGGCCAGCTGGTCGCTGCGGCCGGCGACGGCAAGGCCGGGTATGTCACGCGCGAGGACTGCGCCCGCGCCGCGGCCGCGGCGCTGGCGGCCGATTTCGATGGCAAGCGCGTGCTCGATATCACCGGGCCGTCGGCCGTGTCCCAGCGCGAGCTCGCGCAGATCGCCTCGTCCGTCACAGGCAAGTCGATCGACTACGTCCCCGTGCCGCGCGATGCGCTGGAGCAAGGCATGCAGAAGGCCGGGATGCCCGCGGCGATCGCCGGGCTCCTCGCCTCCTTCGACGAGGCGATCGCCCGCGGAACGCTGGATGTGGCGACGAGGGCGGTGGAGGAGCTCACCGGCAAGCCCGCGGAGGACGTGCGGAGCTACCTTGCGCGCCACCGGGCAGCGCTGCTCGCGCCGGTCGAGGCCTGATCAGGCGGGAACACCGATGGCGAGCGTGTAGACGACAGACTCGTTCACCCCATCCATGCCGAGGAGATCGTCGATGCCGCGGTCATAGTAGCCTCCCAGCGGAACGCCGCCGAGCTGAAGCGACTGGGACGCCAGCAGCACGTTCTGCGCAAGATGCCCGGCCTCGATCAGCGCGAACCGGTACCCTCGGAGGCCGTATTTGAACCGGTTTCGCCTGAACATCGCCGCGATCAGCAGGACCACGCACGCGCCCTTCACGATCCCGGGAGCGACCATGGATCCGCCTATCTCCTCCCGGCAGTCGCCAGCCCGCACCTGCTCCAGGGCGTGCTGGAAGGGGTCGTAGTGGTACACGCCAGAGGCAACCCCGTCGACCCCGAGGACGGCGCAGTAGAGATCCAGGGGGTAAAGCGCGCCTCCTGAAGGGACGGTCCGCATGGTCATCGGGCTCGCGGGGACCGTGTGGGTGATGCCGTACCCGGCGTACACGAGGCTCGAGAGCGCCTGCGCGTCGATTCGCGCGCCGCTGAACTGGCGGATCGATCTGCGCTCCCGAAGGAGCGCCGTCAGGCCCACATCGGGCAGCGCCGGTCCTGGCAGTCGAATCGCCTCGCCGAGCACATACCGCTTGGTTGACCTCGCCGTCGAGCGCTGGAGCTGCGCGCTCGTCTCCAGGAGCGTCCTACCAGCGGCCTCCTCGCCGAGGATGCCCGGATGGAGCTTGGAAGCCTCATGGTATGTCTCCGCCGGATCATCGAGCTCCACCTGGTCTCCATAGACCAGCTCCGCGACATTGACCGTGGCCCCATCGGCTTGACTCAATTTCATCATGTCCCCCTGTTGCCCCGGTCAGCGCGCCACGGCGCCGTGCCGCCGTCCAGCGCGATCCGTCTCTTCAGCTCGTTCGACGACGGACGCCGTGGATGACGCCCGCTCGTCCCTCTCTCGCATGAGCTCACGGGAACGGGTGCGGATGGACGTTGATGTCTTCAAACGAGAGAGGCCGGGCGCGGAGCCCCGCCTCGTACGCCGCATGATAGAGCCGCTTGCCGCCGAGGAACCGCGCGGTGTGGGGCGCGTCCAGCCGGCAGAGCTCCGGGCAGATCACGCGCACCACCCACAGCCCGGCGTCGCGCACATCCGGCGAGGTGATGTCGACGAGGTACGCACCGACGCCTCGCCGCGCGAGCGCTCGCACGGCCGAAGCGGTCTGACCGAGCACGTCCGTGCCCTCCAGGGGGGGCACGTCGCCGAGGTGGCGCCGCTCTCTGCTTGCATCGAGGAACGCGGAAGACGCGGAGCTCTCTCGCAGCGCATGGTAGAGCGCATGATCGTCGAACGTGCGGACTTGATGCGCCTCCAGCGCGCGCCGTCCCCTGGGCAGAGCGCTCAAGAGCTGCTTCGCCAGCACCCTGGTCTGGAAGGCTTCGCGCAGCGCCTTCCGTGCAGCCTCCTGACCGGTCGCCGCGCTGGCAGCGCCGACGGTCAGCGCGGGCTGCCCGGCCAGGGTGCATCGCGTCACGCCGATGGCCGTCGGCACGCGGAAGAAGACGCTCGCGTCGAGCGCGGCATAGTGAATGCCCGCTGGGGCCGGAACCACGCGCTCGTCATGACGAAGCGAGTCGTCTCCCTGCCAATCCAGGAGCGGCAGCTCCAATCGGTTGTTCCATGCGAGCATGAACGCGTCGCGCTCGATGACCTCCATCAGCGCGCTGAACGCAGCCTCTTCCAGCGTACCGCCCAGCGCGGTCCCGCTGCTCGTCGAGTAGGCGATCTGCGGCTCGCCGCGCGCGAGGTGTGACCCCATGAACGTCAGCTGGGCCGGCAGCCACGCGGGCATCCCATCCTGGATGGACCAGCCACGCACCCACCGGACCCGGGCGCCGGAGGTGAAGGGCACATAGGGGAAGTCGCTCGACGCGTACTGCGATGGATGAAACAGGGCGAAGCTCTCCGGCTCCGGCGCTGCCCCGTCCAGCTCCTCATACGAAGAGAACACGAGATCCCCCACAGGCACGTAAAACGACGAATACCGCTCGACGGCCTCGGCGACCGCCGCCACCCAGGCCGCCTCTCGATCGGGATGCACGGCGTTGGACACGACCTCGCTCGGCGCGCCGACCAGATCCGAAAGGTCGCCCGTGTGGGCGCCAAAGTTGAAGAAGCGGCAGTCATCCGGAGCGCGGAGCAGCTCCACGGTGTCGCGCACGACGCCCGTATAGGGAGACACGAGGGTGCGCAGCCTGCCGGCGACCTCGGCGAGCGGCGTGCGTTGCGCGCGCCTCGGCGTGACGTGACCACGCGCCGGCTCGTCGCCTGGGGAGCGGAGCGGAGCGAACATGTTCATGGCTCCGTTCCTGCCTGCAGGGCGTACCAGGGGCTGGGGGCGCTCGCGGCGACGGCGGCGCTGCATGCCGAGCACCGGGGTACGCGGTACGCCATGTGCGTGTCGCTGCGGACGGTTGGACCTGGGTTGACCGCGTAAAACCGCCCTGGCAAGAGCGGGTCCCGCGAGACGATCCAGCGGGCCACGAGCAATGCGGCGAGGCCGCTCACGATCGCCAGCATGGCGCACGGCAGCGGGAAGCTGGGCGTGCTGCGCTCCAGGGCCCAGTATTGTCCTCGATACGCGACGTTCGAAGCGAGGCGCAGCCGGTAGCACTCGTAGCAGCAGGTCGCGTGCGGAAGGTAGAGCGGGCCTACCGCGGAGAACCTGCTGTCGCACGCGAGCACTTGCATCCAGGGGATACGTCGGCGCAGCGCTTCCGTGTTCCAGTGCGCCACCCAATCGAGCTCGCCTCGATCCGGAGCGACCACGACGAGGTTCGCCGAGGCCAGGTCGCCCGCCCCGGCATCGAACGACCTCCGCTGCACGCCCGTGACCCCGGAGAGGCTCACCTGGCGCGCGATCTCGTCGGCAAGAACGCCGGCACCGACGACCGCCACGCTGGCGTCGCTCAACCTTTGCTGCGTGAGGGATTCCGGCTCGTCATCGCGGTATGCCGCGTGGAAGCGGGCCGATTCCCGGACGGGCCGCGGCGCCGAGGCCCCGACCGGAGAACCGCTCGTGAGCACCCCTTTCTCGGCCAGCAACCGCAAGGCGTTCGCGGTGGCGGGCTCGATGGATCTTCCCATGTACTCGATCACTTGCTCGATCGTCCGCGTTCCATCGAGGATTGGAAGCAGCACCGGCAGCAGCTTGCTCGCGGCTTTGCCTTGAAAGCAGAGCGCCCTCTCTCCGTGCTGGAAGATCACCGCATCATCCGTGATCGCGACCCGATACCAGGTCTTGACACAGGGGAACTCGGGGACGTCGTCTAGCTTGTTCATACTCGCTCATCAGCTTCTTCGCGCTGCGGAGCTGGCGGCGAGGCCTCACGACGCCGCCAGCGCTGGCACGCAGAACGATGACTGGGGCAGAGCCCGTCAGGAATCAATGGAGCGCCGGAGGAGGCCCCTCATCTGACGAGGAGCCCTGTCCGGTCGGATAGCGTCGTCCGCATCAACCGATGCAGATGATGCTGCTACTGCTGCTGCACGCGGCGATGCCGATAAAGACGACGGACCTCGCGGCGCCATGCTCATCGACGGTGAGGTCCATCAGGTCATCGACCAACCATTCAAACATTTGGGTTCGTCTCCTGCTTCGCCAGATTTCAGCCGCCGATTGCTCGACACACCTTCGTCAACGACGGCTCGGCCGACAGCCTCGACATCGAGGGTGCCTGCGCCGAGCTGGATCTCGGCGAGGCTCTCTCCCAACGTGAGGTCCTGGAATCGTTCGATCAGTCGTCGGTCATGTTCGATTCCTTTCTGCCATCGGTTACATCTGGGCACCATGGCAAGCGATGTGCCAGCCGCGAAGGTGTGCCCAGTCTCGCCTCGAGACCCATGAACCGCAGAGCAGAGCGGGCATTCTCGCTCGGCCACCGCAGGACCGACCGAGCGAGCTGGAAGACAAGCACGCGCAACCTCCTGCGCGATCGAGCAAAGCCCCACCGGCGCGCTGCGCGCCCGGTGGGAGACGCGCTTGCGTCAGCCAGGATCGCCAACCTGCGCCACGGCGCGAGCCAGACGGGCGAGCCCCTCGCGCTCCTGCACCTCGCCCACGGAGACCGGCAGCGAGAGCGCCTACTCGGCCTCGGCGTGCCCGCCGCTGTAGAGCGGGCGAACGGCCCCTGGGCGAGCGCAGTGCAATCTGCTTCGCAGATTTCCTGAAATTGGACGCGAAACTCCCTTACGCTGGCCTCCCGGGATCTGACTGGAGGAGGAATGTTCATGGGTCGATGGTCCGTTCTGCTGTGCGCTTCAGCTGTCGTTGCATGTGGTTCGGGGGACGACTCGCCGGGGTACGATGCGTCGGGCGGCGGCGACATCAGCTCCGGGGGAGGCGGAAGCGCGGGAGACGGGGGAAGCGGGGGGAACGGCGGGAGCGGCGGGCTCCCTCACGCGTTTCGCTATGGCGCCAACCTCGGCCACCGCAACGCGGACTGGGGCGACGACAAGGAGGCCACGCTCGCGGCGCGAGCGGGCGTCCGCAGCCTCCGCATCAAGCTGCCAGCGGCCCATTTCGCGAGGTGGGGATACGAGATCGAGGTCGGGGACATTCAATCGTACGCGTCCCTGGGCATGGCGGACCATATCGGATTTCTCATCGGCTCCGAGTCGGTCGATCTGACGGTGGCGCCGGCCGACGCGGAGGACTGGCAGAACGAGTACTATATCCCGAAGAGCCTTTACGAGCCGATCTTCTCGGCCGATGGAACGGTGAATCCGGACAATGCGTGGGCCTCTTACGTGTATCGGACCGTCGACACCTACAAGCCCTGGGTCAAGCTGTGGCACGTGTGGAACGAGCCCGATTGGGTGGCCGACTGGCGCGTCACCGAGACCTGGAGGACCGAACCGCCGAAGGCCGCCGATCTCCCGCGGTTCAATGGATCGATATTTGACTATATACGAATGCTGCGCGTCACGAAGGAGGCCGCGCGCAAGGCGGATCCGGACGCGCGGATCGCGACGGGGGGCATCGGATACCCCTCGTTCCTCTCGGCGATCCTGCGCTACACCGACAACCCCGACGGGGGGGCGGTCACGCGAGATTACCCGGAGAAGGGCGGCGCCTACATCGACGTGCTCGATTTTCACTATTACCCGATCTTCAGCCCGAAGAGCTCGGATGCGTCCGTCGACGATTTCCTTGCGTCGAAGGACGCTTTCGCCGCGACGCTCGCCGACGCCGCGGCGGCGGTGCAGGGGTGGAATGTCTCGGAGAACGGCGCGCCGCTCGCGCCGACGCCGGAGTACCCGGAGGTGGGGAGCCCGGAGTACGCGCGGAACTACCTCATCAAGATGATGACCATGGCGCAGGCGCACGGCATCGGCGGCGTCGACTGGTTCATTCTATCGAACGGCGAGGACGGGAGCGACGACGTGTTCGCGCACATGGGTCTCTACAACGACGTCGGCGCCCTCGCCAGCGTGGATCAGGCGACCAAGACCGACCTCGGCAAGGCGTATACCACTCTCAACGAGATCCTCTTCGGCGCGTCCTACGATGACAGCGCGACCAGGGAACTCGCGCTGCCGGGGGGCGCTCGGGGCGCCGTGTTCAAGAAGGACGGCAAGCGCCGGATCGCCCTCTGGGCCGTGACGGCGAGCAGCACGGAGGACGCGTCCGCGAGCGTCGAGCTCGCGACGACAACGGGGTTCGAGGTCCACGCGTGGGACGGCGCGAAGACCTCCGCCGACGCGAGCGGCGGCAAGGCGACGCTCGCCCTCTCGGGCAGCCCGGTGCTGCTGATCGAACGGTGACGGCTGCGGCGACCCGACCCAGGTTGCGGCAACCCACTCCGACCCAGGTTGAGCCTACCCGGGTTGAGCCTACCCGGGCGACCCGACCCAGGTTGCGGCAGCCCAGCCCAGCCCAGACCCAGGTTGCGAGCCTACCCGCCGGACCCGGGTTGAGCTGCGGCCGGCAACGCAGCGATTTCAGCCGAGCTGAACTCTACTCATGGCACGATCGAACCCCGGCTAGGCGAGCTTAAAGCCAAGCTGGGCTAATCGCTATGTTCGTTTCCGGCACGAAGCTCCCCGTTCGATCACGCAGAGCCGATCGCAACCCCTCCGGACCCACTCATACGCATTCGGAGCGGCATCGTACCAGCACATCCTATTGCGCACAATGCCGCACAACGATCTGCCGCCCACACCGCCGGTCCCAGACGGACGCGCCCCACGACAAGGCACTGATGCCCTCGCCCGTCCTGCCCACCTCCCTGCAGCGCCCCACCGCTGTGGCTCTACACCGTGAGCACGACGTCGGCCACGCTGGCGCCGTGAAACGTGCGCATCCACCACGTCCCCGCGGGGAATACAGCGCTGCGTACGCCGGCACGCCATCGCTCCAGCGCCGCACGGTACGACGCTCGAAACGCACGCATAGCGGCACCTGCGACTCGCCACGCATCTCCCTGCTCGCGACCCACCGCAAACGTCGGATTGCCGTCGCGCAGCGGCTCGAAGCTCGTCACGCGCTCGTGAGGGGACACCTTGCCGGCTCTCTCGGCGCCCAAGAAGCGAAGTCCTCGCCGCTGCACCTCCGCGCGGGCCCGCGCTTCGTGTCGCTCGAGCTCGGCAGAGACGTCCTGGCGAAAGCCCTCCGCGCTGTCCTGCTCGATGGCCGGCGGCAGCGTGAGCGAGACGGTCGCTTCCTCGGGCCACTCGGGGTTTTCCGGGTCGAGATACACCGAAGGCCGTGCCGCGCGCAGCACGCCGCGACCGAGCTCGTCCACATCCACCTTGGCGCCCGGCCACTCGCGAGCATGCTGCACCAGGCCAGCGGCGACAGGATTCGCCATGACGTAAGCAATCTTCTCCACCACCGCAGCGCGCGTCAGCAGCCGCACCACGCTCGTGGCCTCGTGGTCCCATACCGGGCCTTCCCACCCGCGAAGCACCTTCGTGCCGAGCGCGACGATGCGATGGAAGAATTGCAAGAACCGCGGCAGGACGCCCCTCGAGTCGGTCACGACCAGGTGCAGATGCGTCGACATGGCGCAGATCGCATGGACCTCGATGCTGTAACGGCGCGTCGACACCGCGAGGACGTAGACCAAGAGCTGGGTGATTGCCGCATCCGGGCGGAAGAGCAGGTGCCGGCGCAGGACGCGACGGGTGATGAGGTAGGTGGCTCCGGCAGCGATCTCGCGGGGCTGGCTCATGACAGGCGCAATAAGACAAGCGCCGTGCCAGGGATTTCCATCAATCATTTCGCTGCTCGACCAAGCTTCGTGGGTGGCGGCCGCCTGGCGGTCCGCCACCTGAGCTGGAGCTGTTGCGACTACTCCTAGCCCGACCTGGGTTGCGGTTAGTCCGACCCAGGTCGGGACGCCAACCTCGGTCTGCCAACCTGGCCCACCGCCAACCTGGGTCAAACCCGGAGCGCCACCAACCTAGGTCGGCCCCGGTACCCCAACCTGGGTCGGATCCGGGTCGGTCGGTCGCCCCCAACCTGGGTCGGGTCGTCATGGTAGCGTCCTCGCATGGAGCTCCGCCTGCGCGGCCTCACCCACCTCGATCCGCTCGCGGTCCCTCTGCCCCACGGCACCGAGGTGACAACCCGGGTCGACCGCGTCCTCGGGGAGCGCCGCGTCCTGCAGGGCGCCATCGGGCGCGTCGTCGGCTCGGCGGGCGCCGAGCTCGACGTGATGCTCGTCGGCGTGGGCGTCGTCCGCTACCGCCGGGACGAGCTCGTCCCGCGCAAGACCGGCCAGGTGCGGCACGCGGAGCGGCGCAGCGCCGCCTGGGACGCGCTCCTGCCCGCCGTCGTCCTCGAGGCCGTCGTGGGATCGCGCGCGTGGGGGCTCGCGAACGAGGGGTCCGACACCGACCGGCGTGGCGTCTTCGCCCTCCCCTTCCCCTGGACCACGGGCCTCGCCGAGCCGCCGCGGGACCTCGTGAGCGCCGACGGCAGCGCCTCGTACTGGGAGGTCGAGAAGGCCATCCGGCAGGCCCTGCGCGCCGACCCGAACACCCTCGAGCTGCTCTTCGTCCGCACCGCCGAGGCGCGCGACGACATCGGCGCCTGGATCCTCGAGGCGCGCGACGCGTTCGTCTCCTCGGCCATCTACGGCAGCTTCGGCCGCTACGCGCTCTCGCAGCTCAAGCGGCTCTCGCAGGCGCACCGGCTGGCCGAGCACCGGGAGCGCGTGCTCGACTGGCTCGCGAACGACCCCGCGATGTCGCTCGACGACGTCGCCCGGAAGCTCGCCGCCATCAGCCCGCGCGCCGCGCCGACCGAGGCCGACAGGGAGCTCCAGGCGAAGGAGTACATCAAGCAGCTCTACCGCTCGCTCCACGACCAGGGCCTGCTGCCCGCGCGCGACTTCGCCTCGCTCGCGGCCTTCGCCCGGGCGGACAGGACGTCGCTCGATCTCTCCCGCGACCTCCGCCCCAAGAACGCCTACAACCTGGTTCGCCTCATCGCGACCGCCATCCGCTGGCTGCGCGACGGCGAGGTCGACCTGGTCGTGCAGGGCGATCTCCGCGAGACGCTCCTCGCCATCAAGAGCGGCGCCTGGCCGCTCGATCGCACCATCGAGCTCGCCGAGTCGATGACGCCCGACCTCGAGGCCGCGCGGCTCGCAACCAGGTTGCCGCCGCACCCCGACGTGCCCCGCGCCGACGTGCTCCTCCGGCGGGTCCGCGAGGAGATCGCCCGCCGGCACCTCGCGGCGGAGCCCGGCCCCCTCGGCAAGGACGCTCCCCCCGCGCCGGTCGCGGCCTGGGACGACAGAGACGCGGCCCCCACGCCCGGCAACGACCCCGCGCCCGGCAACGAGTTGAGAAAGGACGACGGATGAACCCCCAGGTGCTCGAAGCAAAGCAGCAGGAGGTCGCGGCGCGCGTCATCGCCGAGGAGGAGGCCAAGCGTTCGCACCTCGTCATCGCCCTCAGCGGCGCGCACGCGTACGGGTTCCCCTCGCCGGACAGCGACCTCGACCTCAAGTCGGTTCACGTCGAGCCGACCGAGAAGCTGCTCGGCCTCCATCGCAGCAACGCGAGCCCCGAGCGGATGCAGGTCATCGACGGCGTCGAGATCGACTACACGTCGAACGAGCTCCACCCCGTCCTCATCGGCGTCCTCCAGGGCAACGGCAACTACATCGAGCGGATCCTCGGCCCCCTCCAGCTCCACGTCGATCCCGACCTCGCCTCGCTTCGCCCGCTCGTCGCCGCCGGCCTCTCGCGCCGGATCTTCCGCCACTACATCGGCTTCGCCACGAGCCAGCTCCGCGCCTGGGAGGCGGGAGGGCGCTCGTCGGCGAAGAAGCTCCTCTATGTCCTCAGGACCACGTTGACCGGCGCCCACGCCCTCCGGACGGGCGAGATCGTCACCGACGTCACCGCGCTCCTCGACCTCTACGGCTTCAGCGCCGCGCGCGAGCTGGTCGAGGCCAAGCGCGCCGGAGAGCAGGCGCCGCTCGCTCCCGACGTCGCCGAGCGCTGGGCCGAGCAGATCGCCCGCGCCTTCACGACCCTCGAGGTGGCCCGCGACCACGCCGTGCTGCCGGAGGAGCCGCCCAACCAGGGAGAGCTCAACGACTGGCTGCTCGCGCTGCGCAAGGCGCGGCTCTGAGGCGCGGCGAGGGTTCGCAGGCACGTCCACCGACGTGCGCACACGGGCACGCCGGAGCGCCGATCCCCGGACGGCCCAGTGCCGCTCCACGCTCGTTCCCTCGGCGCATGCCCGGCCAGCCCGGTCTCACCGCGGCAGCGAGCAGCCGTCCCCGCACGCGTTGCGGCCGTCGCCGCACTTCACCGCGCGCCCCTGCCCCACGCAGGTCACCGGGCATCCTCCCCCGGCATTGGAGCACGCCACCGCGCACGAGCCCATGCACATCACCTGGCATCCTCCGACCCGATTGCACCTCACGACGCTCCTGTCGCCCACGACGTGGGCGCACTTGTTGACGTCCTCGCAGGTGATCGAGCACCCCGCGCCGCAGGTGACCTGGCACGTCTCCGCGTTGCGGCAGTCGGTGGAGCAGCCGTCGGCGCACGTCGTGCTGCACCCCTTGCTCCTCGCGCAGGAAGACTGGCAGTCACCGGCGCAGTGGCTCGCGCAGCTCTCTCGATCGGAGCAGCTCGGCCTGCAGCCGGGCGCGTCGCCGCACGTCAGCAGGCAGCTCACCGGCACGTTTCCCGGACTGCCGCCCGGGCAAGTGCAAGGCACGCCCGGCGGGCAGCCGGCGGGGTCGACCGCGAGCGCCGCAGCGCTCGGGGCCCGCGCGGCGTCCGGGAGGGACACCGGCGCGCCGCTGTCGCCAGCGTCGCCGGCGCCCTGGTCGCGGGAGGGCCAGAGCAGCAGCACCATGCCGACTCCCACGCAGAAGAGGAGCGCCCCCACCCCGCCGACGACTGCGATCTGCGTCGCTCCCGGCGCGCGCGGCCCCCGCCCCTGGGGCGCGGCCCCCGCCCCCGGATAAGGCTGGCCCGGAGGAGCCCCCGTCGAGGCGGCCACCGCCGCCGGCATCACCCCCCCCGGCGGGCTCGCGCTCGGGAACTGCGCCCCCACCGGCGGCCCGTCGGGGATGGCCCGGCCGTACGCGCGCGTGCGCTCGTCCATCTTGGCCAGCTCCCCCGTCGCGAAGGGCGGCTCCTCGCCCCGTCGCAGCGCGCGCACGTCAGCGAGCATCGTTTGCGCGTCCGGATAGCGACGCTCGACCTGAAAGGCGAGCGCGCGGTCCACGACGCGCGCGACCCGCGGATCCACGCCCGGCGCCACCGTCGACAGCGGAGGAGCTGGCGTCGTGCCCCTCTTCACGAGGAGCTCTCCCTCGGTGAGCCCATCGTCGTCGTGGACTCGACGGTTCGCGAGGACGGTGAACATCGTCGCGCCCACCGCGTAGAGGTCGGCCCGCCCGTCCACGTTCCTCCCCAGGATCTGCTCGGGCGCCATGTAGCTCGTCGTGCCCAGCACCGCGCCTGTCCGCGTCTTCAACCCCGAGCCGCCCTGCTTCATGCGCGCGATCCCGAAATCGAGCACCTTGAGCCGCCCATCGCGGGTCACGAAGAGGTTGTCCGGCTTGATGTCCCGATGGACGATCCCGGCGTCGTGCGCTGCCTTGATGACCTCGAGGAGCGTGTCCATGTGGGCGAGGAGCTCGGTCGAATCGATCGTACCGAGCCGCAACACGCGCTCGCGGAGGCTCTCTCCGTCGAGCAGCTCCATGACCAGGAACGGCTCTCCTCGCTCGGTCACGTCGATGTCGTGGACCTGCACCGCGGCCGGGTGCCCGAGCCGCGCGGCGGCGAGCGCCTCCTGCTCGAAGCGGGCGCGGAGCTCCCGGGACACGGCGCCCTCCGGGTGCAGGATCTTGATGGCCACGCGGTGCCCCACGTGATGGGTGGCCGCGTAGACGGCCGCCATCCCCCCCGCCCCGATCAGCGCGTCAATCCGCCATTTTCCGTGGAGGATCGTCCCGACGCGGGCTCGCAGCCGCTGGATCTCGTCCTCTTCCGCTTCCGACATCGGCGCGGAGGCTAGCACGGGCTGCCGCGCGGCCGGCTCGCGCGGAGGCCGCGCCGCGCGCGCAGCGCCCTGTCACGCCCCCCGGCCGCGACCGCGGCCCGCCGCCTCCCACGCCCTCGCCACCGCCTCTTCCGCGCTCGCGACCGAAACGATCCGATCCGAGCGCCGGTCGTCCACGCGCCCCCCGGCGAGCTGCCTCGCCCAGCCCCCGCTCGTCGCGAGCGCGAGCACCGGCTTGCCGAGCTGCCAGGCGACGGCGATCTCGCTCAGCGTGCCCGCGCCGCCGCCGACGACCACGACCACGTCGGCCATGGCGACGACCAGGATGTTGCGCCCGATCTGCATGCCGGTCGGGACGACGATGTCCACGTACGGGTTGGCCGTGGACGCCTCGTACCCTGGCAGGATCCCCAGGATATCGCCGTCGCGCCACGTCGCCGCCTCGCGCCCGCCGCGCGACACGGCGGCCATGACGCCCCCCAGCCCCCCGGTGACCAGCCGGAACCCCGCCTCCACGGCGCGCCGCCCGAGCTCGACGCACACAACCTCGGTCGCCGCGTCCACCGCGAGGCCGTTGCCGATCACCGCCATCACGGGGCGGCGCGGCACGTAGGGAGCGATGTCCCGCTTCGTGTCCTCCTCTTCTCGCTCGTCCCGATCGTCGTCCATCACGGCTCCGCTCCGGCGCCCGCTATTTCTTCAGCCGGCCGATGAGCTGATCGCCCAGCTTGGGCTGATCGATCTTCCCGAGCCAGATGCTCCACACGGCCTTCATGAAGTCCACGCCGGCGACGCTCGCGCTGCTGCCGCCGACCGCGACGGTCGTGCTCTTCTTCTCCGGATCGTACTGGATGGAGATGCGCGCCCCCTCCTTCAGCTCCCCCTGGAACGCGCCCACGAACGCCTTGATCTTCGCCTGATCCGTGTACCCGTTCATCGCGAAGGCGCCTGTCAGCGCGTCGTGGATCTTCTCCTTGTCCACGTCGCGCAGCATCTTCCAGACGAACTTCTTCGGGACGTCGGCGTCGATCACCGCCTGCTTCGATCGCGACGCGGGCGCCTGCTTCATGAAATGGCTGATCTCGTAGACGTCGATGTCGATGAACGCGATCGTCTTGACGCGGACGCCGGTGCCCGTCAGCGCCCAGTCGTCGGCCCTGACCGGGGCGGCGGCGGCGAAGGTGAAGAGGGCCGCGAGGGCGACGACCAGGACCATGAGCTTCTTGGGAATGAGCTTCATCGGAGACCCCCTGGAGGGCGCGGGCCGGCCGAGCCCCCCGAGGGCACTGCTCCCCGGGCCGCCGTTCGTGCGCCTGATCGAGCTAGCCCCCGCGGCCGCGTGGAGTCAAGGCTCGCGCCGGCGCCGCGAGCGCGCTCGGTCGCGTGGTCGCGTGTCGCCCGGCGTCGGGTCGCGCTACCGCTGGGCCGGGTAGAGGCCGTCCACGGCGTCGGCCCAGAGCTTGTTCATGGCCACCCGCCCGGCGGGATCCGGGTGCACCTTGTCGGTGAACTGGGTGGGATGGTCCTCGAACCACGCATACAGATCCGGCCCAGGAGGGAGGCCGTTCTCCTCCGTCAACGCGTCGATCGCCTGATTGAACGCCGGGACGGCGTTGTGGTGGCCGTCCGGCGAGAAAGGGATGTGCGCGAGCACCGGGACGCGGCCCGCTGCCTCGATCTTGTCGATGAGCTGCTGCAGGTTCGCCTTGAAGGTGCTCGGGTCGGTCTGGTCCCAGGAGTCGTTGGTGCCGTAGCCGATCGCGAAGTAGTGGAAGTCGGGGTTCATCTCCAGGACATCATCGATGCGATCGAGCGCGCTGGGCTTGTCGGTGCTCTTGGTGAGCTCTCCCCCGATGCCGCCGTTGATCATCGCCGGATAGTGGGCCGGGTGCGCCGCGTGCACGTTCTCGGCGAAGCTCGGCTGCGTGGCCGGGGTGTCGCGGTCATAGGCGAACGCCGTGATGCTGTCGCCGAGGAAGAACCACGTGTCCTCCGCGCCCTTCGAGATGTCGTGCACGTCGATCTCGTCGAGCTGCACGCCGGTGTCGTCGGTCGTCGCGGGGGCCGCGGTCACGACGAGCCGGACCCAGCTCTTGCCGCCGAAATCGAAGCTGTGGGCGCGCGTGCGGACCGGGTTGTTGGTCACCTCCGCGACCTGGGTCCAGGTGCCGTCCGAGCCGTTCGTGGAGTCGCTCGACGTCTCCACGCGGTAGGCGCCCGGCGCCCCGTATTGCACGTCCGTGTAGTTGTAGTTGTACGAGGCCGTCCAGCTCAGGAGCAGCCGCTCGTACCCGGTGCCGACCTGGATGGCGACCCAGGCGGGCGCGGCCGAGGTGGGCTTGCCCGCGATCCAGGTCCCCGCCGACCTGTACTTGCCGTCGTTGATCACCGACGCCGTCCCCGCCGAGGCGAAGGCCGGCTTGCCGCGGGAGATGATGGGATTGGGCACGATCCCCTGCGCGTCCGCACCGCCCGTGCCGCCGCCGCCCGTGTCGCCGCCGCCCGTGTCGCCGCCGCCGGTGCCGCCGCCACCCGTGTCCCCGGCGCCGCCCGTACCACCGCCCGCGCCGCCCGTGCCCTGCGCGGTGGTGCTCCCGGAGCCCCCGGAGCTCGCCGACGAGCCGCCCGTGCCCCCGGAGCTCGCTGACGAGCCGCCGCCGCCGTCGTCATCCGAGCAGGCCGACAGGAGGACTACCGCCCCCAGCGTAAGGGCCAGGAAAGGTGACTGTTGAAATGAACGAAAAGCCATCGAAACTGACCTCCAGCGCCGGGCACTCTGGGGCAGTTCGGCGCCACGATCAATAGCGGAGGCGACCTCCGTCATCGATCCACGCCGACAAAGTGAACCGGTAAAGTCCTGTTCGCTGCATCACGGCTCGCAGCAGCTCAGGACAATGCGCCGGCGGGAGAAACTATCAACTGAAACGGTAAATATCCAGAGATGTTCTCCGTGGCGCCGGCGGGACGGCAGGTCCTCGCGACGGACGGTACCCACGTCGAGCGCTCCCCCACAAGCCAGCACGCACGACGCCAGACGAGCGACGAGCGGTGCCGTCGGGGGGCGCTCCGGCGATACCGCCCCATACGGCGCGCTTGACAGGGACGACAGTTCCAGCGTCCATGCGCCAGGAGACAGCACGCGAGGGGTGAACCATTGAACGCCAAGAAAGAGCCGAGACTGCGCGCGCCGGGACGATCGAGGGCGGCAGGGCTGGTGGCGGGGCTCTTGGCGGTCGCCATGCCCCTCGCGGCAGCGGCGGACCCCTCGGGAGCTCCGGGCGCCCGCTCGGCGGCGGGAGGTATCGAGGGCCTGGCTCAGAGCGCCGCCCACTTCCGCCTGGCCAACGGCCTCGAGGTGCTCCTGGAGGAAGATCACAGGCAGCCGACGGTCGCCGTCGTCGTCGCGTACGAGATCGGCAGCCGCGATGATCCGCGGGGCTATAGCGAGCTGGCGCACCTCGTCGAGCACATGACGTACCGGGGCTCGCGTCACATGAAGCCGTTCGATGCCCTGAGCCTGCTCGAGCGAGCGGGGGTGCACCGCATGAACGGGGTCACGAGCCCCGACCACACCGCCTACTACGCGCTCGCGCCAGCGGCCGCGCTCCCCCTCGCGCTGTGGATCGAGAGCGAGCGCATGGCATTCACGCTCGAGCGCTTCAACGAACAGGCGCTCGCGCTCGAGCAGAAGATCGTGCGCAACGAGCTCTTGATGAACGATGGCATCGAGAAGATGTTCCAGCGCCACACCTGGCGTGCCATCTTCGGGCAGGACCACCCTTACTCGGGCTCAGAGCTCCCTCTCGACGATCTGGCGGCGATCGAGCTCCGGCACGCGCAATGGTTCTTCCAGCAAGGCTACCGTCCGAGCAACGCGCGCCTGATCCTGGTCGGCGACATCGATCCACGGGCGACCCGCGCCCTCGTGGAGCGGTACTTCGGCCCGGTGGTCAATCCGAAGACGCCGTTCGTGCGCCGACGGACGGCCCCGGCCGCCTTCGCCGCGGCGCGGCGACTGACCTTCGAGAACGCGGTTTATCGTGAGCGGATCGAGATGTGCTGGGCGGCACCGCTCGCCTCGTCGCGCGAGCGGGTCGCGGCGGGGCTCGTCGCCCACGCGTTGGGGGAGTCGCTCCGGACGCGCCTCGTCGGCGATCAGGGGACCCTGTCGCACGTCGCTGCGGACATCGACGACCGGGACCTGGGATCGGTGTTCTCCGTCTCGGCGACCCTGACGAAGCACGCGACCCACGCCGGCGTCGAGGCGGCGATCGAGCGGGAAATCCGCCAGATGTGGAGCATGGACTGGGGCGCCCTGCTACCGGAGCTGAAACAGACCGCGATCGTCCGCGAGCTCATGTCGCATGATCAGCCGATGGGGCGCGCGTTACGACACCTGAAGTCGCTGCGCTCCACGTCGCGACCTTTCGACGTGGCACGGCGGATCGCTGAGATCCGCGGCGTCACCCCCGACGACGTGCTGCGCCTGCGCGGCTACTTCACGACGGATCGGCGCCTCGTCGCCCGCCTCGTCCGCGTGGAACCCGAGGATCTCGCGTCCCGTGAGGGCAGGTTGACCGTCGATCCACGCTGAGGTGTCCGCATGAGACGAGCAAGCATGGGGTGGGCGGCGCTCTTCGGTGCAGCGCTCGCGGGCTGCGGCTCGCGGGTGGAGCTGCCTCCTCCCCTGCCGCCGCTCACGCCGACCCCGGACGCCGAGTTCCGCGCGAACGCGCCGCCGCTCGCGGCTGAGCCGGCGCTGCGAGTCCACGACGTCCGCTCGGCCGAGCTCGAGAACGGCATGACGACGCTCGTCGTCGAGCGGCCCGAGCTGCCGCTCGTGACGCTGGTCTACGTCAACCGCGCGGCCCGCGACGATGGAGCGCCGAGCCACGCCGGGCTCGCGGAGCTCACAGCCCGGATGTTGAACGAGGGGACGCGGCTGGAGAACGGCGAGGTCCTGCGCCAGCTCCGCATCAGCGGTGAGCTCCCCAGGTGGAGCGTGAGCTCCGCCGGAACCGCGATCGCGATCACGACGCTGGCGTCTGGCGCCGAGAAGGCGGCATGGCTCCTGGCGCGACTCGTCCAGCACCCCGTCTTTGACGCCGACTCGCTCGAGAGCGCGCGCGGCGCGCAGTCCCAGGCGCTGTTCAGCCGCTCCCTCGGTATCTCCTCCCAGCTGAACGAGCTCGCCCTCGAGGGGCTGTATGGCCCTGATCACCCTCTGGCGCTGCCATTCAAGGCCTTTGGGAGCAATCTCAGGGGTTTCTCCGGGCATCAGGTGAGGAGCTTTTACTCGCGGCAATACGGCCCGCGCGACAGCGCCCTCATCGCCGTGGGCGCCGTGCAAGCCGAGGCGATCTTTGCGCTCGCGCGCCGCCACTTTGGCGCATGGTCCCCTGCGCAGGGCCAGGTGCCGCCTGAGCCAGCGCCGCCAGCGGTCATCCCCCGCGGCGACCGGGAGATCCGGATCGGTGCGATTGCGGGTGGCACGTCTGACGCCAGCCTGGTCGTCGCTTTGCCATGCGCCGGCTTGTCAGACCCGGACGCCCTCGCTTTCGATCTCATCGCCATGCTGATCGGCGGGCTCGTCGTGTCGCGTTCTGCAGCCACGCTCCGGCACGACACGGGGATAAGTTATGGGGTGCACGCCGCGTGCTATCAACGCAGGACCGCTGGCCAATTCTTGATCGAGCTCAGCGCCGATCTCGATCGCGCAGGTGAGAGCCTGGAGAAGATCCTGGCGGAGATCCGGCGGTTCAAGAGCTCTCCGGTGACGCTGGCCGAGCTAGAAGCGGCGAAGATGCGCTTCCTCGGCCAGACGGCCGCTGCTGTGTCGTCAACGCCGGGTCTGGCCGGGGCGCTCGCGGACCTCTATCTGAACGCGCTGCCGCTCGACCACCTGGCGACGCTGGAGCGCCGGGTGCGCGCCATCAGCCCCGAGCAGCTGCAGCGCGCCGCGTCGCGATACTTTGACGCCCAGATCGGCATCGCCGTCTATGGCCCCCCGCGGTTGCTCCACGACCAGCTCGTGAGCCTCGGCGACGTCCAGTGGGCGGTGCTGAAGACGACGAGGCCAGAGTGATTTCCATCTCCGCTCGGTAGCTCGGCTCGAGCTCGCAGCGCAGGCGCGCTCAGCCCGCCGCGCGCGCCCGCGGACTCCTCACCTCATCCCTCCAGGCCCTTGAACGGCTCGCGCCACGCCTCGATCTCGTCCAGCTGGTTCGACAGCCGCTGCACCTCGGGGTAGTCCGCCAAGGGCAGCCGCGCACGCGCTGCATACGGAAAGACGAAGGCCACGCGGAAGTCGGCATAGCTCAGCTTGTCGTCAATCAGCCAGCGGCGGCCCTTCAGCAGACCGTTCAGGACCTCCGCGAACTGTCGGAACTCCTTCAGGTGCCGGTCCATCACCGACTGCTCTTCTCGGTCGGTCGTGAACGTGGGCTTGACGATGTATTCGAAGTAGAGCGCGCTCGCCGGTGGACTGAAATGCTGGTGCGCCCAGCTCAGCCAGCGCAGAAGCTCCGGCAGACGAGCGGGCGCGGGCCAGAAGTCCGAGCCAGTCAGCTGACACAGGCGACAGGCAATGGCATCGGCTTCCCAGAGGGGCGTGCCGTCCTCGACGAGGATCGGAACGCGCGTATTGGGGTTGAGCGTTCGGAAGAACTCGATCTGGTCCGGCGCGAACGGGGCCGCGCGGATGAACTCCACCGGCGCCTGGACGTGCCGCGCCACAGCCACGGCGAGACGCGGGTTTGAGTTGTGCGAGTAGTAAAGCTTCATCTGACCTCCGTTCGGCCCCGCGCTGCCGGGGCACGCCCAGCTGGCCCAGTGGATGGATATCAGACCATTTGCGCCGCCGTCAACCGGGCCCGCACGCTGTCGAGGGAGAGCGGCGCCTTGGGTGCATGGATACCTTGGTGGGATGGCGTCGCGCTTCCGGGGGTGCAGGACCGCACAGAGGATCTTCTGTCACCCGAGATGAGCGGCCTTTCGCCGTTCCCCCCTCTACCCGCCCTCCGCCACCACCTCGCTCCAGTCGATGTCGAACCGCGCCAGGTACTTCCGCAGCCGGTCCGCGTCGTTGACGCTCTTCTTCTTCGCCCGCGACGCCGCGAACAGCACCCGTCCCGCCTCCGACAGCGACCGCGCGCTCCTCAGCACCCGCAGCACCTCGGCCAGCTGCACCCGGTCGAACGGGTCGAGCGCCGCCGCCCGGCGCGCGCCGAGCGCCGCGACCACGAGATCCTCCCCGTCGCTCCCCTCCCCCGCCGCGCCGCCAGGCCTCCACCAGGCGCCCGATCTCCTCCTCCACGATCGGCACCCCGATCCTCCCCCCGGGCGCGAGCGTCGCCATCCGCGTCACGGCCGCGTTGAAGTCCCGGAAGTTGCCCGGCCACACCGCCTCTCGCGACGTCGCGAACTCGAGGAACCGCGCGCGCGCGTCGCGGCTCATCGTGATCCGCACGCCCAGCAGCCGCGCCGAGGCGTCGAGCTCGTAATCGAGGTTCGGCTCGATGTCCTCGACCCGCTCCCTGAGGCCCGGGAGCCGGAAGGTCCACAGGTTGATCCTCGCCAGAAGGTCCTCGCGGAAGCGCCCCGCCAAAACCTCCAGCGCGAGATCCCGGTTCGTGCCGGCGAGCAGCTGGAACTCGCTCCTCACCTCCCTGTCCGAGCCGACCGGCAAGAACGCCTTCTCCTCGATCGCCCGCAGCAGCATCGCCTGCTCGTCCGCGCCGAGCTCGCCGATCTCGTCGAGGAAGAGCACCCCCTCGTGCGCCTTGCGCAAGAGCCCCGGGCGGTCCTGGAGCGCCCCCGTGAACGAGCCCTTCGTGTGCCCGAACAGCGCCGACATCGCCCCGTCGCCGCGGATCGTCGCGCAGTTCAGATCCACGAAGTCGCCGCCCACCTGCCGGCGCCCCTTCTTGAGGTCGTAGATCTTCCGCGCGAGCTGCGATTTCCCCGCGCCCGTCGGGCCCATCAGCAGGATCGGCGCCCGCGACGCGATCGCCACGTGCTCGATCCGCTCGATCAGCTTGTTGTACGCCGCGTTGCGCGTCTCGATACCGCTCTTCAAGAACGACACCCCCTCGCGCTGCTCCTTCTGGAACCGCGACGCGATGCGGTCGTACTTCGAGAGGTCGAGATCGATGATCGTGAACGACCCGGCCGCGAGCTCCGCACGGTCGCGCTTCGGCGGCGACGTCTGGATGAGGCGACCGGGGAAGTAACGCGACTCCGTGAGCAGGAACAGGCAGATCTGCGCGACGTGCGTGCCGGTCGTGATGTGAATGAACCGGTAAAGTACAGTTCGCTGCACCACAGATCGCAGCAACACAGGAAAGTGCCTCGGCGAGTGAAACTGTCAACTGAAACGGTAAATATCCAGAGATGTTACCCGTCGCGACGGGGGCACGGCAGGTCCTCGCGACGGACGGTGCCCACGGTCGGGATCAACCGTTCGGGCAGGTGCCCGCAGCGCGAGTCGCGCTGTACCGGCGGCTGCTCGCGGCCGCCGACGCCCAGCCCGACGAGGCCCTCCGCCACGAGGCGCCCGGCGGCTGAGCCTCACTTGATGGTTCGGACGAGACGGAAGCCGACGCCTCGGTACGCCGCGTCCGACGCTGGGTAATTCTGGCCGGCCGCTCGCAGCATATCCCGCGAGCCCGCGGCGTTGCCACCCCGAGCCACGCGGAGATCCGCCGCGTCGGTCCTCAGCGCGATCTCCGTGGCAGGGTTCGTCACGGGCCCCTCGGCGTCGTGAAAGACCGGTCGATCGCTGGTCCATTCGAAGACGTTGCCGAGCATGTCGAACAGGAGCCAGCGGTTGGGCCGCTTCGTCCCCACGGGGTGCGTGCGCCCCCCCGAATTCACGTCATACCATGCGATGGGCTCGAGGCTCGGCTCGGGGTCGTAGCGCGCATCCGGATTCGCTCCGGTGATGTCACCTCCGTAGTAGGCCGTCCTCGTCCCCGCGCGCGCGGCGTACTCCCATTCTGCCTCCGTTGGCAGGCGATAGCCCTCGCACTCGTGGACGCTCGTCGCGCCGCCCGTGAGGTCCACGCGACCGCAGATCACGCCGCGGCCCAGCTCGCCTTGACATTCGGAGAGCTCGAAGCAGGGCGCGAGCGGCGGTTCGTGACGTGCGGAGAGCAGGTTCGCGAAGAGCAGGGCTTCGAACCACGTCGCATAGCGAAGCGGGCACACGTCGTCCTTGCAGGTCACCGGACCTTCCTGCACCTTCTCCGGCTTCTCCGGCATGACGCTGACGAGCTCCGACCACTGCTTGCGCGTCAGCTCGAACTGCCCGATCTCGAACCCGCGCTCGAGCGTGACCGCCCTTGGGATCTCGGAGCTCTCACCACGCCAGAGCTCGCTCTCTGGCGAGCCCATGATGAAGCAGCCCGGCGGAATGCGACACCAACCATCCGCGCACTCGGCCACCACCGCCGGATGCCGACACACGGATCCATCGGCGGAGGCGGCTTCCCAGCCAGCCACCTCCGGACCGGCCGGATCCATGTTGCTGGCCGGCACGACGGAGGGCTCCTGGCGCTCCGCCTCGGGCTGGCAGCCGAGGGGTACGATCAGGAGAGCCCAGAGAGCGACGCCGATCGCGCACGTCATCGAACCGCTTGTATTCATGGCTCGTCGCTGACCCCGAGGTCCGCACCCACGACTTCGAATCGATCCGCTGCGGGCTGAGTCTTGAACCCCTCCGTCACGAGCAAGGCAACGCCGCCGAGCAGGCTCTCGTGGCCCAGTCCGCCATTCCAGCTGACGCGCTTTCCCTTGCAAGATTCGATGTTCTCTGCCGATTCACTGCACGCGGCGAGGTAGGCGTCGAAGAGATCCTTCATCCTCCAGCGCAACTCCGGCGTCGGATGGTTGTCGACTCCGTAGAGGAACTCCAGCCAGTCGTACTCGGTGCCGAACGAGAGGAGGTCGGGGGACGAGCTCCCGTCGATGCAGTGCGTGTTGCGCCACCGGACCGCCTGCTTGCAGCTCACCGGGATCGGCGGCTGATTGATGTAGAGGCCGGTGTCCTCATCGAACGCGCAATCGGTCACTCCCGGCATGCACTCCGTGTTCGATATCGGCTTGTAGTAGACGAACGTGCAGTCCGATTCCATGTCGGCGTTGAAGGCCTTGGCCGCGAAGTACTGAGCAAATCCCTCGATCTGCGCGGCGTTCGGCTCCTCCAGCGATTGCAGGCAATGGAGCCGCTGATCGGGGGGGACGCCATCGCAGCGACAGAGCGCGGGTTGGTTGGCTTCGCCCGCGCCGCAGCCGTACTCCTGCTTCATCAGCCCTTGACCATTGCCCTGAATGAAATGACCGAACTCGTGCGCGACGATGTACTTGAAGCGGGTCGTCGAAGCGACCAGACCATCTGGCTCGAGAAGCAACGTGTTGCCGCGCCTGCAGCTCGTCTGGAGCTGCTCCCCCGTGCAGGAATCGCTGGTGAGGCAATATTCGTCGACGACGATCTCGACTCGACCATTGCCCTCGTAGCGATAATCGATCATCGCACGTACGATGCCAAGCTCGCCATCGCTCTCGTGTTCACGTTTGAGCATCTGGCTGATCGCCGCGCCGGCTCGGGTGATCGAGTTGTGCTCGGTGAAGACCGGACGAAGGGGGGCCGGGGGCGTCGTGGGCCAATCGATCTGGCGGGCCGAGCACGTCGCGTCGGTGACGCTCCCGACGTCCTCCGCGTAGATCGCGCACATGGAGGCCGGCCCGCTCTGCCCGGTTTGCCGCACGACGACGTTGGCCCCGGTGAACGCTGAGCCGTTCATGGCGCAGTTGGTCCCCGAAGGGTCCAGGCAGTGCTGGCTGATGACGCGGGTCGCGATCTGGAGGTCGGTGCCCAGCTGCCAGTGCGAGCGAACGGGGAGCTTGGGCCTCGGAACGCAGCCGTTGCCGTCGAGCACGCCGCCGCGGTCGAACAACACGCCGGTCGAGTTCGTCATCGTGATCTGGTAGCGCGCAAAGCTCGCCGGGACCGGCTGCATCGCCTTGCCGGGAAGGTAGTCCTCGCTGCCGATGCCAGTCCAGGGGCCAGAGTCGATGAACTGCGCGTTCCAGTCGAAGCAGATGTCCGGGCTCGCGATCGGCGTCGCGGTGAAGCACATGCGGCCGCCGTCGATGCACGTCTCGTTCGCGCCGGTAGCGCCGGTATACAGGTCGACGTCGAACCCGTAGTCCCGGAGGTCGTCGTCTCCCAGGCAGAACCATGCATCGTCGTCGTTCACGTCGACCGAGACGTGGACCGTGGCCCGGTCGCGGGCGACCTGCACCGTGCCGCTGCTCGTCTGACCCTTGTCCTGACCGTCGATGACGAGCTTGGCGACGAACGGATCGACCGAACCACACAGCCCCTCGCTCTCATCGAAGTTGAGCGAGGTGACCGTGAACGTAAATGCGGCGGGGCCAGCCTCCTCGTTGCTCGTGTTGCCCACTTGCGGGCCCACGAAGTCGCCGTACACCTCCGAAGCCAGGTGGGACGTGGCAGACGTCGTCACCTCCGGCGCGAGCTGCACGCTCAAGGACGCGAGCGACACGCCCGGGCGCTCGATGGGGACGAGGGCGGGCGGCGGGGCAGGCTCTCGCTCCGGGGGGACATCTCCCAGATCGCAAGCGGGGCTGGACGAGCTCGCGGTCGCCGTCTCTCCGGCGAGCTGCCACGAGAGGCTGCCGCTCAGGTCGAAGGGCGCAAAGAACACCTTGTCGTGCACCCCGGGCAAGAGCGTCGTGGGCGGCGCCACGTCTCCCGCGGGGACGAGCTGGTTCTGGGGGCCGAGCGGCACCGTGACCGGGAAGTCGCTCTCGTTCTCGTAGCCGAAGAGCGCGGCCCCCGCAGGGTGCTTGAAGCGTCGCACGCACTTGACCACCGGGTGAATGTTCAGGACATCGTGCCAGTGGTCGAAGGGGTCGAACGTGATGGTGGAGCCCGCCTCGGCGGCCTCGACCGTTTGCCCGAAGAACGACCCTCGATGTCCGGGCGACCCGACCGGCGCGAGGCGCAGGGTCGCGCTGGGCGCCACGATGGTCCCGTTGAACGCGGACTCGAGCGAGACGGTCCCGGTCCCGAGGTAGGCCAGGAAGAAGCTGCTGTCCGGGCCGACGATCTGAACGCCCCCTTTGAAGTCGAGCAGCTGGCGTACGTAGACGATCACCGGGCCGGCCGACGTGTCGAGGCGGGCGATCGACTGAGGCTGCATCTGGAGCTGATCGAGATAGTACGTGCCCGAGCTGAGATCCAGCGTGCTCCGAGAGCCGACGGAGACGCTCGTGTAACCTCCCGGAGCCAGCGACGAGGTCGTGTCCGGTCCGACGGGCGGTACGCTGACGAGCGACGGGAAGTCGATCGTGAAGCGCAGGTTCCCGAGCGGGCCGAGGGGCGTGGCTGCCAGCTCGGTCCCGACGATCGCTGCGCCGGCTTGCTTGGTGATGGTGCCTGCCGCCTGGACCGTGCCGGTGGCCTCCGTCTGACTCCCGAGCCAGATATTACCTCCGCTGACGAGCGACCCGGTCCTCGTCGCGGCGTTGACCTCGAGGAGGCCGGTGCCGACGTTCACCGCCGGCGCTGGCGCGCCGTTCACGTCTCGCAGCGTGACCCCCCCGGCGATGCGCAGCGACTGCGATGCATGAAGGGCGACGTTGCTCTGTGAAAAGCCTGCCGGGAACCCGAGCGCAATCTCGAACTGGTTCACGAGCGCCTGCTTGGCCGTGGAGATCGCGGCCTGCTCGGGAGCCTCCCCCTCGGGCGTACCACAGCCTACCACGCTCACGCTCGCTGCCAGCGCCAAGGCCCGCGAGAGCCGCGCCTGGATCCTTGAACCGTCGTTCGTCGTGCTTCTTCCTCTGCCAGCGGCAGAAGGACACAACCTGGTGCGCTCCGGTAGATTGATGTTCTCGTGATTTGTCATTGTCATCCCGTGAGCACAGGCCGCTGTGGAAAACGCTGTTTCTCGGCCGCTCGGACTGGCACGTAGCACTCCATGTGCCAGGCGCAGAGAGCGCGAGATGTCTCGATCCCTCGCGTTCCACGCGCTGGACGACGGGCCGCCCGCCGCGCTGTGAGGCCCATTCTCCGTGACATGTCACGGGCTGCAGCGTGACATGTCACGGATCGCCGCGTGACATGTCACGACCCGCAGCGTGGCACGACCCACGGGAGCGTCGCGCGCCGGTCGCGCGCGGCTCTCGATGGTTCGTCGCCGCAACATCGTTGTCCAGGGCTCGGTCCTGGCCCCGTGATAGGGAGAGCCCTCTCTACCCGCCCTCCGCCACCACCTCGCTCCAGTCGATGTCGAACCGCGCCAGGTACTTCCGCAGCCGGTCCGCGTCGTTGACGCTCTTCTTCTTCGCCCGCGACGCCGCGAACAGCACCCGTCCCGCCTCCGACAGCGACCGCGCGCCCTTCAGCACCCGCAGCACCTCGGCGAGCTGCACCCGGTCGAACGGGTCGAGCGCCGCCGCCCGGCGCGCGCCGAGCGCCGCGACCACGAGATCCTCCCCGTCGCTCCCCTCCCCCGCCGCGCCGCCTCTCACGCCGCCCGCCGCGGGCGCTCGCCGCCAGGCCTCCACCAGGCGCCCGATCTCCTCCTCCACGATCGGCACCCCGATCCTCCCCCCGGGCGCGAGCGTCGCCATCCGCGTCACGGCCGCGTTGAAGTCCCGGAAGTTGCCCGGCCACACCGCCTCTCGCGACGTCGCGAACTCGAGGAACCGCGCGCGCGCGTCGCGGCTCATCGTGATCCGCACGCCCAGCAGCCGCGCCGAGGCGTCGAGCTCGTAATCGAGGTTCGGCTCGATGTCCTCGACCCGCTCCCTGAGGCCCGGGAGCCGGAAGGTCCACAGGTTGATCCTCGCCAGGAGGTCCTCCCGGAAGCGCCCCGCCAAAACCTCCAGCGCGAGATCCCGGTTCGTGCCGGCGAGCAGCTGGAACTCGCTCCTCACCTCCCTGTCCGAGCCGACCGGCAAGAACGCCTTTTCCTCGATCGCCCGCAGCAGCATCGCCTGCTCGTCCGCGCCGAGCTCGCCGATCTCGTCGAGGAACAGCACCCCCTCGTGCGCCTTGCGCAAGAGCCCCGGGCGGTCCTGGAGCGCCCCCGTGAACGACCCTTTCGTGTGCCCGAACAGCGCCGACATCGCCCCGTCACCGCGGATCGTCGCGCAGTTCAGATCCACGAAGTCGCCGCCCACCTGCCGGCGCCCCTTCTTGATGTCGTAGATCTTCCGCGCGAGCTGCGATTTGCCCGCCCCCGTCGGGCCCATCAGCAGGATGGGCGCGCGCGACGCGATCGCCACGTGCTCGATCCGCTCGATCAGCCGGTTGTACGCCGCGTTGCGCGTGTCGATGCCGCTCTTCAAGAACGACACCCCCTCGCGCTGCTCCTTCTGGAAGCGCGACGCGATGCGATCGTACTTCGAGAGGTCGAGATCGATGATCGTGAACGACCCGGCCGCGAGCTCCTCACGGTCGCGCTTCGGCGGCGACGTCTGGATGAGCCGACCCGGGAAGTACCGCGACTCCGTGAGCAAGAACAGGCAGATCTGCGCGACGTGCGTGCCCGTCGTGATGTGGACGAGGTAGTCCTCCCGGTCCGGCGCGAACGGGTACGCCCTCGCGAAGTCGTGGAGCGCGCCGTACACCGCCTCGAAGTCCCACGGATCGTCCACCTCGACCACGTGACCGCGGATGTCCGTCTCCGGCGAGGCGCGCCGCACGTCGCCCATCACCGTCTCGGCCAGGCCCTCGAAGCGGCGCTGGTAGAGCAGCTCGAACCGGTCGACGATCAGGTCCTCGTGCTGGCAGAGCGCCACGCTCGGACGCCAGCGCGACCAGCGCTCCGCCGTCTTCCCGGTGTCCAGCGTCGGGCCCAGCATGCCGAGGACCACGGTCGTCTTGCGCGTCATAGAATGCTCTCTAACCGTTTTATACACAGGTCTAATCCGCAGGGCCAGCGACCCGTGATCGCCTGGATTTCGAGTGGCACGCGCCGTGCGATACGCAGGAACGCAGAACGCAGGAACGACAGACCGACGGAAACGACAGAGACCGACGGACCCCGCCGCGAACGCGAGCCGCGGCGCGCGCCGGACGGCTCGACCCCTCACCGGAGATCTTGCCATGGAGCGAAGCTACAACGTCATCCCCACGGACTCGGGCGTGCCCATCAAGGCGTGGACGGTCGGCGTGCCGTTCGAGACCGCCGCGGAGTCGCAGCTCAAGAACCTCGCCGCGCTGCCGTTCATCCACAAGTGGATCGCCGTAATGCCCGACGCGCACCAGGGCATCGGCGCGACCGTGGGGAGCGTGGTCGCGACGAGCGGCGCGGTCATCCCGGCGGCGGTGGGCGTCGACATCGGCTGCGGGATGATGGCGGCGCGCACGAGCCTCTCCGCGTCGCAGCTGCCGGACGCGCTGCGCGGGCTCCGGTCGGCCATCGAGGGCGCCGTGCCGCACGGCCGCACCGACAACGGCGGGAAGAACGACCGCGGCGCGTGGCGCTCGCCGCCCCCCGCCCAGGTCGCGGCGTGGGCCGAGCTCGAGCCGCGGTACCGGCAGATCGTCGAGAAGCACCCGCGCATCGGGCGCGGCTACGCCATCGAGCACCTCGGCACGCTCGGGACCGGCAACCACTTCATCGAGCTCTGCCTCGACGAGGAGGACCGCGTCTGGGTCATGCTGCACAGCGGGTCGCGCGGCGTCGGCAACCGGGTCGGGAGCTACTTCATCGAGCTCGCCAAGCAGGAGATGAGGCGCTTCTTCATCAACCTGCCCGACGCCGACCTCGCGTACCTGCCGGACGGGACGAGGCACTTCCACGACTACATGCAGGCCGTGTCGTGGGCGCAGGACTTCGCGGCGGTGAACCGCGAGCTGATGATGGCGCAGGTGGTCGAGGCGCTCCGCGGCTCGGGCGAGCTGCCGCCCTTCGACGCGACCGTGGAGGCGGTGAACTGCCACCACAACTACGTGGCGCGCGAGCACCACTACGGGAAGGACGTCCTCGTGACCCGCAAGGGCGCCGTCCGCGCGCAGGCGGGTGATCTCGGGATCATCCCGGGCAGCATGGGCGCGCGCTCGTTCATCGTCCGCGGGCTCGGCAACCCGGAGAGCTTCTGCAGCTCGAGCCACGGCGCGGGCCGCGTCATGTCGCGGGGCGAGGCGCGCCGCCGCTTCTCCGTCGCGGACCACGAGGCCGCGACCGCGGGCGTCGAGTGCCGCAAGGACGAGGACGTGATCGACGAGACGCCGGCGGCCTACAAGCCGATCGACGACGTGATGCGGGCGCAGAAGGATCTCGTCGACATCGTCCACACCCTGCGGCAGGTCGTCTGCGTGAAGGGGTGAGCCCCGCGCCCCGGCGCCGTGATATCGCTGATCCAGGGGAGAGCCGACCGCCATGCTGACCATCGATGGATCCATCGGAGAGGGAGGGGGCCAGATCCTCCGCACGACGCTCGGCCTCTCGCTGATCACGCAGACGCCCGTCCGTATCACCTCGATCCGCAAGGGCCGCGCGCGCCCGGGCCTGATGCGGCAACACCTGACGTCGGTCCGGGCCGCGGCCCAGATCGGCCGCGCCGAGGTGTCGGGCGCATCGCTCGGCTCGCAGGAGATCGTGTTTCGACCGGCCGCGATCGTCCCCGGCGAGCACACGTTCCAGGTCGGGAGCGCGGGGAGCACGACGCTCGTGCTGCAGACCGTCCTGCCCGCGCTGCTCCGCGCGCCCGCGCCGTCGGCGCTCACGCTCGAGGGCGGCACGCACAACCCGCTGGCGCCGCCGTTCGACTTCCTGGACCTCGCCTACCTGCCGCTCGTGAGGAGGATGGGGCCGGACGTCACCGCGACGCTCGTGACGCCCGGCTTCTACCCGGCCGGCGGCGGGCTGGCCCGCGTCTCGATCGCGCCGGCGCCGGCGCTCGCGCCGCTCGAGCTCCTCGAGCGCGGGGAGATCCGCGCCCGGCGGGCGGTCGCGACGGTGTCGAACCTCCCGGGCGCCATCGCGGTGCGCGAGCTCGACGCGGCGGCGGCGGTGCTCGGCTGGGAGCCGGGCTGCTTCAAGCCCAGCGTGCTGAGGGGCGGGAACGGCCCAGGCAACGTGCTCACCATCGCCGTCGAGAGCGAGCACGTGACCGAGGTCTTCACCGGGTTCGGGGTGAAGGGCGTGCGCGCGGAGTCCGTCGCCACGAAGGCGGCCGAGGAGGCGCGCGACTACCTCGCGGCGGGCGTCCCCGTGGGCGAGCACCTGGCCGATCAGCTTCTCTTGCCGATCGCCCTCGCGGGCCGCGGCGCCTTCCGGACCGTGCGCCCGTCATCCCACACGACAACCCACCTCGGGCTGCTCCGAGATCTCCTCGGGATCCGCGCGTCGGTCGAGCAGATCTCGGACGCGGCGTGGCAGATCGAGATCTGGCGCTGAGCGCGGTCCACGGCGGATCCACGGCCGATTGACGGCGGTGTCCCGGTTGTGCCACATCACGACGGGCGTACGGCGCGCCCTGCGTCGCGGGCTGCCCGCGGCACGACGGCGCGCCCGGACGGCGGCGACGCGGAAGGCGGGACAATGGCGAAGCGCGATTACCTCAAGATCACGGACACGACCCTGGCCGAAGCGCACCGCGTGCTCAGGCTCGCCGCTCGCCTGAAGGAGGAGCCGAAAGGGCGGCGCACGACGATGCTCGCCGGCCGGGCCATCGCGGTCGTCCTGGAGAAGGCGAGCACGCGCACGCGCGTGTCGTTCGAGGTCGGCATCGCGCAGCTCGGCGCCCAGCCGATCGTGCTGAGCACCCAGGGCAGCCAGCTCGCCCGCGGCGAGCCGATCCGCGACACGGCGCGCGTGCTCGCCCGGTACTGCGACGCGATCGCGTTCCGCACGTCGTCGACCGCGCGCCTGCTCGAGATGGCGGAGGCGAGCGTGCCGGTGATCAACGCGCTCTCGGACGACGGCCACCCGGTGCAGGTGCTCAGCGACATCTTCACGATCCAGGAGGCGCTCGCGGCGAGCGGGGACAGGAGCGGCATCGCCGGCCGGCGCATCGCGTTCCTCGGCGACTGCGCGAGCAACATGGCGCGCTCGTGGCTCGAGGCGGCGCAGCTCTTCGATTTCCACCTCGTGCTCGCGGGGCCCGAGGGGTACATGCCGCCCGCCGACGAGGTCGAGCGCGCGCGGAAGACGGGCCACGTCACGATCGTGCACGACCCGCGCGAGGGCGCGGCGGGCGCGGACGTGGTGAACACGGACGTGTGGGCGAGCATGGGACACGAGGCCGAGGCGGAGAAGCGCCGCGCCGCGTTCGCCGGCTGGACCGTGGACGCCAAGGTGATGGCGAAGGCCGCGCAGCACTCCATCGTGCTGCACTGCCTGCCGGCGCACCGCGGCGAGGAGATCGACGACGAGACGCTCGAAGGGCCGCGATCGCGCGTGTGGGATCAGGCCGAGAACCGGCTGCACGTGCAGAAAGCACTCATGCTGTGGCTGCTCGGCGTCGAGCTGGCCTAGAGCGGGCGCGCGCCGCGCGGGGTCAACCGAGGAGGGCGCCGCGCCGGGAGCGGGCGGGGGCCCCGTCGCTGCCCGAGCGGCCCGTGAGGTCCGCGACGACCTGCACCAGGTCGGCAGGGTCGATCGGCTTGGCGACGTGCTTCTGGAAGCCGGCCGCCAGCGCCCTCCTCCGGTCCTCGATCCGGGCATAGGCGGTCAGGGCCACGGCGGGGATACGCCGGATCTCGTCCCGGCCCGCCGCGCGCAGCTGGTGGATCAGCGCATAGCCGCTCTCCCCCGGCATACCGATGTCGCTGAGCAGGACATCGGGCCTCAGCCGCTCCAGGACGCTCATGGCCTCGCTCGCCGAGCCGGCCGTGGTGACCCGCGCGCCCGCTCCCTCCAGCAAGAACGCGAGCATCTCCCGGGCGTCCGGCTCATCCTCGACGACGAGGACGTGAACGCCGAAGAGCGGCGGCGGCTCCCCGCTCCGCAGCGGGGCGCGCCCCGGCGCAGACGGCGGCCCCTCGCGCGCAGCGGAGGGCGCCGCGGGCAGGGGGAGCGCCACCGTGAACGTCGCTCCTGCCCCCTCGCCCGGGCTCTCCGCCTCCACCGTGCCGCCGTGCAGCTCGACGAGGTGGCGGACGATCGCGAGCCCCAGGCCGAGCCCGCCGTGAGCCCTCGTCGGCGAGGAGTCGCCCTGGCGGAAGCGGTCGAATACATACGGCAGGAACGACGTGGCGATGCCCTTGCCGTTGTCCGTGACCGAGATCGCGACCTGGGAGTCGCTCCGCCCCACCCGGACGGTGACCAGCCCTCGCTTCGGGGTGAATTTCACCGCGTTGGAGAGCAGGTTCCACATGACCTGCTGGAGGCGATCCGGGTCGCCGCACACGTGGTTGAGCCCCTCGCCCGGCTCGACGCGGATCTCGATCTCCTTCGCCTTCGCCGTCGGCGTGATGGTGTCCACGGCGGCCTCGATGACCGCGGCGAGATCCACGGCGATCGTGCGGAGCCGCAGCTTGCCCGTGATGATCCGGGAGACCGTCAGGATATCGTCGACGATCTGCGCCTGCGCGTGGGCGTTGCGCTCGATCGACGCCATGCCCTGCTTGACGCGCTCCGGGGCGAGGCCCTTGTCCCTGATCAACCGCGCCCAGCCCAGGATCGCCGTGAGCGGCGTCCGCAGCTCGTGGGAGACCGTCGCGAGGAACTCGTCCTTCATGCGGTTCGCGTCCTCGGCCCGGATGCGGTCCTTCTCCGACTGGGCGAGCGCCTGCTGCTCGCGGCGGAGCAGCTCCGTGCGCTCGCGCTCGAGCTGCTTCAGCTCGGTGATGTCGACGACGGCGCCCGTCAAGAACAGCGGGGAGCCGTCCCGATCGGCGACGATGCGCCCGCGATCGTGGACCCACCGGATCGACCCGTCGGCGCGGACGACGCGGTGGATGATGTCGTAGATGCACCGCTCACGGATGCTCCGCTCGTGCATGGCGATCACCGCGTCGAGATCTTCCGGGTGGACGCGGCTCAACCAGTCGCCGATGGGCTGCGTCGTCTCGCGCTCGTCGAGGCCCAGGATGCGGTTCAGGCTCGCGTCCCTCGTGTCGTACTGCGTCTCCAGGTCGACTCGCCACGTGCCCACGTCCGCCGCCCACGTGGCCAGCCGTAGCCGATCCTCCCGGTCCTGGAGCGCGCTCTCGATCCGGAACCGCTCGGTCAGGTCGACCGTCGCGCCGACCATGCGAATCGCCTTGCCGCCCGCGTCGCGGAGCACCGCGCCGCGATCGAACACGCGGGCGACGGAGCCGTCGCCGCGGTAGACGCGGTACTGCGCCGACCAGGTGTCGGCGTCCCCGTGGATGAGCTCCTCGAACGCGCGCGCAATGCGGTCGCGATCCTCGGGCAGCACGCGGTCCACCCACCACGCGCCGGTCGGGGCCGTCTGCTCGGGCGTGTAGCGGAAGACCTCGTGAAATGTCGCGTTGCGCTCGACCTGGTCCGTCCGGATATCCCAGTCCCAGATCGGGTCCTTGATCGCTCGACCGAGGAGGCGATAGCGCTCGTCCTGTACGTCCGCCTCCAGGCGCGCGCGCGGCTCCCTGGCGCCTGCGCGCGCGGCGCCATCGGCGGGGCCTGCGAGCGCGACCGCGGCCTGATCGGCGAGCGCCTCGATCAGCCAGGCATCCTCGCCGGAGGCCGGGGCGGCGCGCTCGACCGCGAGCACGCCAGAGACACGGCCGCTGACGATCAGCGGCGCGGCGGCGACGTGGGCCGCCCCGTCCAGCGCTCGCGCTATCCCGTCGTCGGCGCTCGGGAGCGGGCGGCCGCAGAGCTCGGCGAGCAGCGCCGGATCGAGCCCCAGCGCCGCTCGCACCACCGGACGCTCGTCCTCGTCGTTCAGGATCAGGACGGCCCTGCCGGAGCCGCTCAGGCGCGTCGCCGCGGAGAGGACGATCTCTTGAATCGCGGGCGCCGAACACGCCGACGCGAGCGCGCGGCTGGCCTCGGTCAGCGCGCGGATCTGCGAACGGTGCCTCTCCTCGTCTTCGATCACAGGCAGACGACCCTCGGATGCAGCATGAGGGTGCTCTCGCGGACGATGGGTGTACATCCCTGCCCAGATCAGCCGGGCGCGCTCTTGGAACACGGCGCCACCACACCAGAGCACGAGCAGGCGGTATGCCTCTTGCGGCCCTGTCATAGGAGCACGTGGACATGCGCGCCAGCCAAGCCGCAGGCGATCCGGCGCAGAAAACTTGGCCCGGTATCCCGATTCCTGAGCAAACCCGCGCAGCGTGGATTTCCGCGATATGCCGCCCGAGCTCCTCCTGGCCGTGGCCGGCGCGGCGCTCTCCTTCGGGCTGGTCCAGACGCTCCGGCTCGCGTGGAGGCGCGCGTGGCAGCGGCGCCGGCTCTCGCGGTGCCGGGAGCAGGGCGCCGCGGGAGAGGCCCGCGCCGAGGCGCTCCTGCGCGAGCTCGGCTACACCATCGTCGGCCGGCAGGTCGCGGTCTCGTACGGAGTCCAGATCGACGGCGAGCCGGTCAGCGTCGGGCTCCGCGCCGACTACCTCGTGGCGCACGGTCCCAGGCGGTATGTCGCCGAGGTGAAGACGGGCCGGCTCGCGCCGCGCATCGACACGCCCGCGACGCGGCGGCAGCTGCTCGAGTACCGCGTCGCGTTCGACGTCGACGGCGTGCTCCTCGTCGACGCGGAGTCGCGGCGGGTGCGGTCGGTGGTGTTCCCGCTGCCCGCCGGCGCCGCGGCCGCGTCACCGTACGGCGCGCGCCTCGCGTGGGTCCTGGCGGCCGTCGTGGGGGGCCTCGTCGCGGCGATGGCCGCGCGCTCCGCGGGGTGACGCGGGCGCGCGGCGGGCCAGAGCGCGGCCTACGGGCGGCTCGCGGCGCGGCGCGCGCGGCGCCTGCGGCCGGCGAGCAGCAGGAGACCGAGCCCGAGCAGGCCGACCCTGGCCGGCGAGGTCTCCGAGGTCGCGCCCGCGCGGCAAGCGCAGGACGTGTCGGGCTTGTTGCCGCCCGTGCCGCCGCCGCTCGCGCCGCCGGAGCCGGAGCCAGAGCCGGAGCCAGAGCCGGTGGTCAGATCCACCGGATCGTCGAGCCCCACGTCGGGTCCGATCGACCCTCCGCTCGCGGCGGAGGCGGCGCCGCCGTGGACCACCGGCTCGCCGCAGACCCCGTTGACGCACGGCGCGTTGCCGGGGCAGACGGCGCCCGCGCACGCGTCGGCGCAGCTCCCGGCGACGCAGACCTGCCCGTCAGCGCACGTCTTGCCGTCGCAGCCGGTGTCGACGCAACGGCCGTCCCCCCCGCACACCTTGCCGGTCGGGCAGGTGCGGCAGCCGCAGTTGGACTGGCAGATGCCGCGCTCGCAGACCGCGCCGTCCTCGCACTCGATGTGGGCGCAGAGATCCACGCACCGCCCGAGCTGGCACTCCTGGTTCGCGGGGCAGACGACGCCGTCGCACCCGCCCACGCAGTTGCCGCCGACGCAGATCTGGCCGCCTGTGCACTCCTTGCCGACGCACGCCTGCTCCACGCAGAATCCGTCGTCGCAGACGAGCCCGGCGTCGCAGACGACCTCGCCGCGCCCGCAGTACGGCACGCACGACCCGCGGTTGCACACGAAGCCCTCGTCGCAGAGCCCCTCGCCGTTATCGACCTCGCCGTCGCAGTCGTTGTCGATGTTGTCGCAGGTCTCTTTCTGCTCGCCGGGCTCGAGCACGGGCAGGCACTCGACATCGCCCTCGGTCGCGCAGCCCGTCCTGCCCACGGCGCACGCGCCCTGCAGGCCCGTGTCGCAGACCTCGCCGCCGCCTTTGCAGGTCACGCCCGTGATGTAGTAGACGAAATCGTTGAAATCGCCGTCGTTCTCGTACCCGCCCTGGCTCCCCTTCCAGCTCGTCGCGGTCACGGGCAGGTCCTCGAAGGCGACATAGAACGCGTCGGGCTCGGCGGTCGACGTGTAGATCAGCGTGGTCACCCACGGCTCGTTCGGCGTGCAGCTCGTGCAGACGGTGTTCAGCTCGCGCTGCGAGAACTTCGTCTGGGTGCAGTAGGTGCCCTCCTTGCCGATCAGCGCGAAGCCGACCAGGCCGCCCTGGTACCGCGCATCGTTCCGGATGTCCGCCGCCGAGAACTGCCGCGGCGTCCAGTCGTGCTGCCCCGCCTGGGTGGTCTGCATCGTGGCCAGCGGGCAGAAATCGTTGTCCTCGCACCGGAACGCCGTCGACGTGTCAGCGGGGATCAGCTCGTAGATCTGGTTGTCCGGCGGGCGCGTGCCGCTCGCGTTCGCGTTGTACCAGCCGAACGCGACCTTGCACCCGCCCCCGCGCAGCACGAGCTCTCCCGAGAACCCGCAGAGCGGCGAGAACACGCCTGGCTCCGTGCTCGCGTCGGCCACGGGATCGATGTCTTCCCCCCGGTACCCGAAGAGCCCCTCGAGCGTGACGGCATCCCTGGGGAAACCCCGGCCCGTCACGAGGCCAATCTCGTTGTCGCGGACCGGCGTGGGCAAGTCCGTGCCGTCCAGCTGCTCCACAGCAGCGCTCGCGGGCACGGCCCCGGCGAGCGGGGCAAGCGATAGGAACAAGGAAAACGCGGCTCGAGCCGCGCGGCGGCGAGGCGTCGTGAAATAAGGCGTTTGCGGCATGAACACCACTCTACACCTCCCGAAGAGACCAGGGTGGATGAGATTACACATCTCCACACCACCAGAATTATGCAGCACGGTTGTTCCTGCGTCGCAGCGCGCAGCCGTCTTGACGCACGCCGTCACCACGACGCATGGAGTTGATCTGACGTTGAGTCGACCGTCAGCGTATTCCGGCGCCGCTCCACTTCGCGCCGGGACAGGCCTCCTCGGGGCGCTGCGCGGACGACTGCGGCGGAATCGCCACAATGGCGCAATGAAATAGCGGAGCAATGAAACGACGGCGCGCGCAACGAAACAACCAACAGCGCGGCCGAGCAACGCAGCGACGCGCCCGGCCCGGGGTGTTGCCCGGGTGTGTTAGGCTCGCGCGCTCAGGCTGCGCGTTTCCACCGCCACCGTATGACCAAGAAATCGCTCCGCGTCTATTTCATCGCCCACCACGACGGCCGCTTCACCGGCATCCTCCTGCGCACGTGGGCATTCCTCTTCGATCGGCCGGCGCCGTCCGCCTATGGCGCCTCCGAGGACGAGGTGCTGCGCGCGATCGAGGTCGAGCTCCACGCGAGGCTCGCCACGGACGAGGACGATCTCGATCGCTACCTGTGGGACGAGTCGTTCGAGGTCCGCTCGCTGGACGTCGACGTCCACCCGCAGACCACGGTCAAGCGGACCGCCGTCGTCGGCCGGCGCCAGATCCCGCTGCGGCTCACGTACCTCGCGAGCAAGCTCGCCGAGGGCGGCGTCCGCGTGATGCTCCCCCGCTTCGGCTGGTCCGTGGTCCTCGAGGATCTCTCGATCGCGCCCGACGTGCTCCGCCAGCTCGTCACGAGCGCGCTGCTCGGCGAGTCCCCGCGGTCGCTCTTCGATTTTCGCCGGGAGGGAGACGAGTACGTGCGCCCGTGGTCGCCGCGCCGGATGGAGCGCGCCGGGCGGAGCGCTCGGCGCCCCGAGGACGAGCGCCCCACGCTGCACGCCGTCTCCGAGGATCTCGTCGAGAAGGCCGCGCGCCAGCGGCTGCCGCTCGCGGTGGGCGAGTCCGAGGAGCTGGAGCAGGCGCTGCCGCTGTTCGACGTGGCGCGCGCCGCGCACGGCGCGTCGCTGCCGTCGATCCTGCTGGTGGGCGGCCCGGGCGTCGGCAAGACGACCTGGGTCCACCGCCTGGCGCGGCGGTTCGCGGCGTGGCGAAGGGACAAGGCGCGCGCGAGCTCGCCGGGCCTGTTCAGCACCTCGGCCGATCGGCTGCTCGCCGGGATGAAGTACCTCGGCATGTGGCAGGCGAGGTGCCTGAAGCTCGTGGGCGAGCTGTCGCACGAGGGGGATCTACTCCACGTCGGCGCGCTCCTGCCGCTGCTGCGGCCGCAGCCGGACGGCGCGTCGATCGGCGACGTGTTCCTGCCTGCGCTCCGGACGGGCGAGGTGAGCCTCATCGCGGAGTGCACCGAGCCGGAGCTCGAGGCGTGCCAGCGCCGCGCGGCCTCGCTCGTGGCGTGCTTCCAGATCGTCCGGCTGCGCGAGCCGGATGCGGCCGCGGTGCCGGCGCTGCTCGCGGAGTACGAGGCGCGGAAGGACACGCGCGTCCGGCTGCACCCCGCGGGCAAGAAGCGGCTGGTGCAGCACCTCGCGATGTTCCGGCGCGACGTGCTCTTCCCCGGCAAGGCGTTCCGCTTCTTCGACTGGCTCGCGCAGGAGGCCGGCGCCCGGGCCGGCGCGGAGGCGGAGGCGGCCGGAGCGGCGCCGGCGCGCGTGCTGTACCCGCGGGACGTGTCCGAGGCCTACGCGCGCCACTCGGGGCTGCCGATCGAGCTCATCGCCGACGAGATCCCCGCGAGCGCCGAGACGATCGCGCGCGGGCTGAAGCGGCGCGTGATCGGGCAGGACGAGGCGTGCGACACGGCGGCGCGGGTGCTGGCGCGCTTCAAGGCCGGGATGAACGACCCCGAGCGCCCGTGCGGCACGCTGCTGTTCGTCGGCCCGACCGGCGTGGGCAAGACGGAGCTCGCGAAGGAGCTCACGCGGTCGATGTTCGGCGACGAGGGGCGGATGATCCGGCTCGACATGAGCGAGTACAGGCTCCCGGGCTCGTCGGCGCGCCTGCTCGCGGCGGGGCCGGACGCGACGACGCTCGCGCAGCGCGTGCGGCAGGAGCCGCTGTCGCTCGTGCTCCTCGACGAGATCGAGAAGGCGCACCGGGAGGTGTTCGACCTCTTGCTCGCGATCCTCGGCGAGGGGCGGCTGACGGACGAGGACGGGCGCCACGTGGATTTCCGGATGGTGCTCATCGTGATGACCTCGAACCTCGGCGTCGCCGACCGGGCGCCGGTCGGCTTCGGCGGCGACGACGAGCGCGCCCTGCCCCCGGGCGCGCGGCACGGGGCGCCGGCGGGCGTGCGCGAGCACTTCCGGCCGGAGTTCGTGAACCGCATCGACCACGTCGTGCAGTTCCGGGGCCTCGGGCGGGACAGCGTGCTCAGGATCGTCGATCTCGAGCTGGCCAAGGCCGAGGCGCGCACCGGGCTCGTGCGGCGCAACCTGAGGCTCCGTGTGCTGCCCGAGGCGCGGGCCTGGCTAGCCGAGGCGGGGTTCGATCCGAGGCGCGGGGCGCGGCCGCTGAAGCGGGTGATCGAGGAGCGGGTGATCACGCCGATCGCGGCGCGCATGGCGGAGGATCCGGGGTGCAGGGACAGGGAGATCGTGGTGGCGGGCGGGGGCGCGGGGCTCGAGGTGCGGTTCGGGTAGCCGGCCGAGAGGGGGGCGGGCGCAGCCCTCGCCGAGCGGCCTTGCGCCCCTCAGCCCGCGCCGGCGGGCTGTTCGACCTCGGGGCCGGGCTCACCGTGCACGACGGCCCACACGAACTCCGGAATGAGCGCGAGCGAGTGCTGGTCCTGCGTGACGCCGATGAGGCCGCTGACGAACTCCAGGGGGTGCTCCCGGCGCTGCGCATCGATGAAGCGCAAGGGCACGCTGGTCAGCCCCGGCGGGAGCTGCGCGAACCCGGGTCCCTCCGGATCCGCCAGCGCGGAGAGCGGGTTGCGCCGGGCCTCCGCGGCCTTCCAGCGATCGAGCCAGCCGTCGAGATACGCATTCCAGACGAAGTGGTCGGCCGGCCAGGCGCGCAGGTACGGAAAGAGCACGTGGATCCACCCGGTGAGCTCATCCGCGGAGTTCTCGTACCGGAAGAAGGCGCGCCAGAACGCTGGATCCTGACGCCCCTCCGCCGCAGCGACGATCTGGTCGAGCACCGGCAGGAGCACGTCAGTCCAGCGCTCCGCCCCGAAGGGGACGAACGCCGCCGCGCGGTGGCGCACCCAGCGCCAGTCGTCCGCCGTGCCGAGCAGGTAAATGCGCGGGATTCCACGTTCCGGAAAGCTCATGTCCGCGGGGAAGGGCGGCTGCCACTCGAAGTGCGGCACGAACGGCGTCATCACCGTGAGCTCCGACGCCACGCGCTCCACCGGTCCCGTGGTGGAGAAACTGGCTGTCACGAGCTCCCGCAGCTTGCCGACCCGCGCGGCGATCAGGGTGGAGAAATCCGAGAACGCGACGGGCCACGGGTTCACCTCACCCAGCGTGAAATCCGGCCGATCGATCCTCAGCTCGAAGTCGCTGTCGTCGAGGAGGACCTGACGCCGCTGCGCCTCGTTCGCGGCGACGTGGAGCGTGAACCCCCGGGCAAGGCAGAACCAGACCACGTCGGGTGACAGCACGAGGGGATAACGCTGGGTATAGGCCATGTAGGCCGCCTGGAGGAGCGGGTGCACGTCCGTGCGTCCGACGAGGGGCAGGCGATGGCGGTAGGCGGCCTCGACGGGCGAGACGAGCAGGCTCTGCACCGTCGCTTCCTCGTCGAACGCGGGCAGGGGCGCCGTCGAAGGCGCGACCTCGGCAACGTCGATCGTCGTGACGCTCATGGCTCCTCGTCCTCCTGGCCCTGCGCGACGGCTTCATGGGCCAGCGCTGCCGTAGATAGAACCTCGTACACAAGCGCGCCGCGCGAGACAACTCGCGCCGGCGGCAACCGCGCAGCGAGCGGGCTCAACAATGGAATCGCCTCGGCGGCACCTCGACCTCGTCGGGCGCGCCGACGCACGGCCGTGCGCCAGACGCGTGAGCGGAGAGGCAGCGAGCGCTCACCCACAACGGAACATTTCAGTAAAACTGACACATCCGTGCGTGCAATTAGAGCGCCAGGTTACCTGCTCGGCGGACCGACCGCAATCGCGATGCTTGTCGCCGCGTCGCCCTGGATGCATGCGCGGATTCGGTCCCGGCGGAGCGCCACAATGGCGCGAAGGTGCGGGATCTCCCGGTCCACAAGGCGGATCCCGAGAGATTCGCTGCTGGCCGAGCTGGGCGACATGGCACGGCATATCCCGCCTCCAGGCGAGGATCGAGGCGCTTGGCAGCGCATGAGTTTCGCGTCATTCATGGCGCATGCCCTCCTCGCGCAGCTCCTCGCGCAGCCGTTCGCCTTCGCCGTCGAAAGCCACAGGTGTCCGCTCGGGGCTGCGCGCCCAGGTAAAGAGCGCGGGCAATTTCGCGCATCCCCTGACCGACGCCGGCAGCCCGTCCAGCAGCGCAGCCGCGCCCAACGCCGTGAACCAGGCCGCGGCCCCCAGCCCGACCCCAAAGCCAGACCCCTTCTCCGGCTGGGATCCCGTCACGCGGAAGAGTACCAGCAAACCGAGTTCGCCCGGCGCGACGACCACGCCGCACAGTCCATCAGGGAGCCATGTCGGGAGCACGACGACCGGCAACAACAGCCCCAATGTCGGCCGAGCACCCACCAGCGCGCCAAGCTCCCCGACCGCGACGCCGAGGCCGCCGCTCTCCAACGCCGGGAACCCGCAGGATCCGGCCAGGCCTCGATCCGCCGCTTCCGATGGCGGCCTTCCCAGGGGCTCTACACAGCCTCAGACCACCGAGCCCACCGTCAGGCCTCGATCCGCCGCTTCCGATGGCGGCCTCCCCAGGGGCTCTACACAGCCTCAGACCACCGAGCCCATCGTCAGGCCTCGATCCGCCGATGGCGGCCTCCCCAGGGGCTCTACACAGCCTCAGACCACCGAGCCCATCGTCAGGCCTCGATCCGCCGATGGCGGCCTCCCCAAGGGCTCCACACAGCCTCAGACCACCGAGCCCATCGTCAGGCCTCGATCCGCCGATGGCGGCCTCCCCAAGGGCTCCACACAGCCTCAGACCACCGAGCCCATCGTCAGGCCTCGATCCGCCGATGGCGGCCTCCCCAAGGGCTCCACACAGCCTCAGACCACCGAGCCCACCGTCAGGCCTCGCTCCGCCGATGGCGGCCTGCCCAAGGGCTCCACCCAGCCTCAGACCACCGAGCCCACCGTCAGGCCTCGCTCCGCCGATGGCGGCCTCCCCAAGGGCTCCACCCAGCCTCAGACCACCGAGCCCACCGTCAGGCCTCGCTCCGCCCCTTCCGATGGCGGCCTGCCCAAGGGCTCCACCCAGCCTCAGACCACCGAGCCCACCGCCAGGCTTCAATCCGCCCCTTCCGATGGCGGCCTCCCCAAGGGCTCCACCCAGCCTACCGACCAGCCATCTCCAGGCCTCGGCAAGGGTCCCCAAGGGAACACCAAGGCGACGGAGCCAGGAAGCACGGCTCCCAAGGGGGGCGAGGTGCCCGGAGGGACACCCGCGAAGGAGACCGTCGCAAAGGACAGCACGTCAGCTCAGACCTCCCCCAAGACGGGCGAGACCGGCGCGAAGAGCACCCCCGCCCCTAAACCCGCTGCCACCGCGGAGCCCACGCCCGCCAAGCCCTCCACCTCGAAGTCACCGCCCGCGGGGCAGGGCTCCCGGCAGCCGGGGGCCGGCGGCTCGGGACCGACGCCGGGACACTCGTCCACCACGGCCGACCCAGCGCAGGACGGCAAGGTGACATGGATCGCGGACAAGGCCGTCAAGAAGTCCGAATGGAGGACTCAAACGGGTAGAGGCAGCCGCAAGAAGGCGAAGCGAGGCCTCCCGAGCATCGCCGACCAGCTGACCAGCGGCGGCTTCCCCGCCCATCCCGCGCAGGCGAAGAAGGATCTCGGGAAGCGCTTCCCGAAAGGACCGCTGTTCAACGAAGCCGAGTGGAACGCCTTCGAGCAGCTCTCCTCGACCCCTCAGGGACAGCGCTGGCTCAACGCCTCCGGCATGCTCACGCTCGACCAGGTCAAGCAGTACCTGTCGGACGACAAGGACGACAATCCCGAGAAATTCCGCGGCTTCCACCAGCTCCACAAGCCGAGCAAGGTCGTCCTCGCGAGCTACGTCTCTCGACAGAGGAACAGCGGCGAGGGCGGGCAACGCTTCGAGGGCACCCCTCCAGCCGCGGTGGCCCTGTCGATGGAGGCGAGGCACGCGAGCGACCCGGCGAGGCGGGACGAGCTCAAGCAGGAGATCGATCGGGGCATCGCGGCAGAATGGGCCAAGACGCTCGAGCACACGGCGCCGAACGACGACGCGACCAAGGCGATCGCGCAAGGCGCCGTGCCGAACCCGACGGGAAGCGGCACCCTCTCGAACGACGATGTCCTCGACAGGTACAACCAGTCGATCGAGGTGCTCACGAACGTCTTTCACCTGCTCCAGGAAGGCGCCGAGATCTACGACGCCAGCGCAAAGAGCCATGTCCCGCTCCGCGACGTCCCCGTCGCCAAGCTCCTCTCCCACGGCGGCCGGGTCAACATCCAGATCCCCGCGGGCACGCCTCCGTACGCGGTGACCGAGCTCCTCGGCATCACCGACGGTCACGGCAACCCGACGGCCGGCGTGTTCCCGCGCGCCTTCGGGACGCACCACATCGCGCTCGGCAAGGGCAAATTCAAGGAGGAAGGAGGACACGTCGCCGCCATCAAGTCCAAGCTCGATGACACCGAGCTCTACGGCATGAACCTCGCCATCGGCGGCCTCGGCCTCAAGGACTTCAACGGCGACGTCATCCTGCCAGACGGCGCTCACGGCCACATCTTCATCGGCCACCGGCCGCCCAGGTCGGACAGGCCGGGCGCCCTCCAGATCGGCATCGAGACGACAGGGCCCAACGCGCCCAGCACCGTCGGCTACATCCACAACTGGCGCTCCACCGAGAAGACCGCCAACCCCATCTCCAGCGTCGGCGGCCTCAAGCAGGACAAGATCGGTGACGACCAGATCAAGAATGCTCGCACCGTCGACCTGGGCAAGCTCGGCGACGACTGGGCCGGGGTCCTCAAGGACCGCGCGGACAGGTTCGAGCATGACCTGGCGGAAAGGGGCAAAGACGCGATCGGCGAGCTCGTCGGCCCGCGCACCCTGCCGCCGGAAGACATCCAGGACACCGAGCAGCGTGCCTCCGAGCAGCGGTCGGGAGGGCCCGATCAGGAGCCGCGGGACGACGAGCCCCGCGATCCGCCCGGGGATCGCGCGTCGTCGCCGAAGGAAGATGCCCAGGACACCGAGCAGCGCGCCCCCGAGCAGCCGACGCGAGGGGCAGAGCAAACCTCCCAGGACAACGAGCCACGCGAGCTGCCCGGTGGTGCCCCGGAGCAGATGACGGCCAAGGCGCCGGAGGCCTCGAGTCCTCAGCCGGGCGCTTTGCCGACGCAGGGCGCCCAAGAAAAGGCGCCGGAGAGACCCGGCCAGCCCCGGCCAGAGACGGCCCCGCAGCCGCCCGCAGGGCGCCCCGTGGACCCCACGGCCATCACCACGGGGATGCAGGCGCCAGCGCCCGCCACGTCCGGTTCAGCCCAGGACCAGGCCGCGAGCGTCACCGGAATGCCGCCCGATGAGACCCCCGCGCCCTCCAGCGCGAGGAAGCGGACAGCCGCGCTGGCGCACAGCGACGACGAGCAAGACGCCCCTGCGAGCTCCAAGAGAGCCAAGAATTCGGGGCAGTCATTGTCTTCGTCGCAGGCGGCTCAGTCCGCGCCCGAGAGGAGCGGCGCCGGCCTCCTGGCGTCCCGGCACATCAAGGCGCTCCACGACTTGATGCAGATGTCGGACATGAGCCCTGAAGGGCTGACGATGCGCGGGATCACCGGCGGAGGGGCGTTCACGAGCAAGCGCGGCAATGACGGCGAGCTGAGCACCGATCTGCGCCCGGACGAGCTGGACACCCTTCGCCACAAGGTCGACGACTTCTCCCGCGTCGCTCAGGACCTGCTCACGCGTACCCAGAACCTGCCCCAAGAGGCTCTGACCCTCTACAGGGTCATCAACGATCTCGACACCAGCTCGTTGAGCGAGGGCGACACGATCGACGAGATCCTCCCGAGCTCGACCTCATGGACCTCCGAGCTCGCTTTGGATCAATGGGTCAAGGACGGCGGGCTCGTGATGAAGATCAACACCACGAGCCATTACCCGACGGTGATGTTCTCCTACCCCGACGAGCAGCGGGACGGGGACCCGATCGCCTACAATCAGGCGCAGAAAGAGGTCCTCCTGGTGCCTTCGCGCATGACCATCACCAGGGTCAGCGACCGGGAGCACAACGGCAAGCGCTTCCGCGAGGTCGAGGTGACGCCCAGAGAGCTTGAGTCCGGCGAGCTCGACGACGTGTTTCAGAGAGCGTCCCAGCGCATCGAGGAGAAGCAGAACGCCAAGCCGAAGGAGAAGAGCTTCGAAGTCGAGGATCGAGCGGCCATCGCCGAGCAATTCGGCGATACCGTGGCCGACGAGATCCTTGGTCACGTCGATAACCTCCCCCACTCCGGGGAGATCGTGGTTCACGACAAGGACGGTACCCCCTGGCGGATCGTCTCCGCGGACAGCAGGTTCGGTATCGACCTTCAGGAGAAGAAGGCGACGCCGGCAGACGCCGCCGCGGGCAACGCCGATACGGTGACCGGGGCCCCGGCGCCCAGCTGGCTTCACGCGCCCCCCCAGGGCGACGGCGCCGCCACCAGCAACGTGGACGACGCCGCTTCGGCGAACGCCGGCACGATGACGTCTGCGCCGACCATGCCCCAGGCAGGCGACGTCGCCACCAAGCAGCTCGGAGGCGCTCCGAGCGCCGCGAACCAGGGTGCCGCTGCCACCGGAGGCCCAGCTCCAGGCAAAACCGCCGCTTCCACCGCCACCGACGGCCTCGCCGCGACCGACAGCTCCCCCACGAACGACGGCAAGGCATCGATCGACGCGACGCTCGAGGCGCTGAACGAGAAGAGCGCCCGATGGTCCCATCCGGCCACGGACGACAACAAGCAGGAGGCCGCGGCGCTGCTCGGCGAGCTCATGCGAGCTCAGGACGTGGATGGGTCGCTCATCCAGAGGCTCGAGGAGCTCATCAAAAACCCCGACTCCCTCTCCCAGTCGCAGTTCGCCATCTGCGCGCTGAACGGCGTGCTCCACGCGCTGCTCACCTCCGACCTGAGCGGGTTCGCGCGCGTGGTCGCGGCCGAGTTCTCCGGCAAGCTCTTCGACCGCAAAGGCAAGCTGCTCGCCGACTTCTCGCTGCCCGCGCAGGGCGAAGACGGCGCTGCCACGAGCTCGAAGGTCGCCGATCCCATCCAGCGTGTCATCCGCGGCGAGATCCCGCTGGACCAGGCCCCCATCGGCAACAAGCTGCTCCGGAACGGCATCAAGAAGGCCGGGGCCAAGCGCGCTGACGTCGAGCGCAAGGGGAGCGCCTTCTCCGACAAGCACGTCCTCGATTACCTCCTCGCCCGGGGCATGGGCAAGATGCTCAGCAAGCTCGCCCCGGAGCAATACAAGGCCGACGCCGAGAACACCGCCCGCGCCATCCCCGGCTACCTCGACAAGGCAGCCACGAGGCCCAAGGACGCCACCGGTCCGTCGAAGAAGCGCGGCGATCTGCTGCTGTCGGCCAATTCGCTGGTGACGCTCTTCAACGACATCCTGGGCGGCGACGCCCGGACCATGGTCGCCGGGAACGACTACGACGTGGGCCGCATCAACGACGTGCTCTCGCGGCCCGACCAGGCCCCGTTCGCCCTGGCCACGGTCCTCGACGGCAAGGCGCTCGCCGAACGTGCGGCGGAGTTCGCGAAGGATCCGAAGAAGTCCAGGCCGTTCGAGGACGCGGGCACGTTCGACGCGTCGAGCACGCACCAGGTCGTCATCAACGGCAAGATCACGGACAGCGGCACGCACTACACCGTGCCCATCTATTCCTGGGGGCAGACCTTCTCCATCGACGTGAAGAAGGAGGTCATGCCGAAGCTCTTCACCGTCGTTACCTACGGCTCGTTCGCCGCGGCGCAAGGGCAGGCGCAGGCGCCCGCCACGTCCGGTACAGCCCAGGACCAGGCCGCGAGCGTCACCGGAATGCTGCCCGACGAGACCCCGGCGCCCGACAGCGCGACGAAGCGGAAAGCCGCGCAGGCGCTCAGCGACGACGAGCAAGGCCCCGGATCGAGCGCCGAGAACAAGAAAGCGAAGAACGCGGGGCAGCCCTCCTCTTCGTCTTCGTCTTCGTCTTCGTCGCAGGCGGCGCAGCCCGCGCCCGCGAGGAGCGGCACCGGCCTCCTGGCGTCCCGGCACATCGACGCGCTCCACGACCTGATGCGCGACATGTCGAATACGACCCCTGAAGCGCAGACGATGCGGGGGATCCCCGGCGGAGGGGCGTTCACCAGCAAGCGCGGCGAAGACGGCGAGCTGAGCACCGATCTGCGCCCGGACGAGCTGGACACCCTTCGCCAGAAGGTCGACGACTTCTCCCGCGTCGCTCAGGACCTGCTCACACGTACCCAGGACCTGCCCCAAGAGGCTCTGACCCTCTACAGGGTCATCAACGATCTCGACACCAGCTCGTTGAGCGAGGGCGACACGATCGACGAGATCCTCCCGAGCTCGACCTCATGGACCTCCGATCTGGCCTTGGATCAATGGGTCAAGGACGGCGGGCTCGTCATGAAGATCAACACCACGAGCCATTACCCGACGGTGATGTTCTCCTACCCCGACCAGCAGCGGGACGGAGAGCCGATCGCCTACAACCAGGCGCAGAAAGAGGTGCTCCTGGTGCCTTCGCGCATGACCATCACCAGGGTCACCGACCGGGAGCACAACGGCAAGCGCTTCCGCGAGGTCGAGGTGACACCCACTCAGCTCCCGCCGCGCGAGCTCGACGCCGTGTTCGAAAGAGCCTCCGAGCGCATCGAGGAGAAGCTGAACGCGAAGCCGAAGGAGAAGAGCTTCGAAGTCAAGGATCGAGCGGCCATCGCCAAGCAATTCGGCGATGCCGTGGCCAACGAGATCCTTGATTACGTCGACAAGCTTCCCGACCGCAGCGAGCGGGAGATCGTGGTTCGCGACAAGGACGGTACCCCCTGGCGGATCGCCTCCGCGGACAGCATGTTCGGTATCGACCTGGAGGAGAAGAAGGCGACGTCGGCGGGGCGCTCCGTGGACCCCACGGCCGTCACCACGGGGATGCAGGCGCCAGCGCCCGCCACGTCCGGTTCAGCCCAGGACCAGGCCGCGAGCGCCACCGGAATGCCGCCCGACGAGACCCCCGCGCCCGCCAGCGCGAGGAAGCGGACAGCCGAGCAGGCGCAGAGCGACGACGAGCAAGACGCCCCGGCGAGCTCCAAGAGAGCCAAGAATTCGGGGCAGCCCTCCTCTTCGTCTTCGTCGCAGCAGGCGCCGCCCGCGCCGGGGAGGGCCCTGGCGTCCCGGCACATCGACGCGCTCCAGGGCTTGATGCGTGACATGTCCAACACCAGCCCTCAAGCGCAGACGATGCGGGGGATCCCCGGAGGTGGCGCGTTCACCAGCAAGCGCGGCACGGACGGCGAGCTGAGCACCGATCTGCGCCCGGACGAGCTGGACACCCTTCGCCAGAAGGTCGACGACTTCTCGAGCGTCGCTCGGGACCTGCTCACTCGTACCCAGGACCAGCCCCAAGAGGAGCTGACCTTCTACAGGGTCATCAACGATCTCGACACCAGCTCGTTGGTCGAGGGCGGCACGCTCGACGAGCTCCTCCCGAGCTCGACCTCATGGACCTCCGATCTGGCCCTGAATCAATGGGTCCAGGACGGCGGGCTCGTGATGAAGATCAACACCAACAGCCACTACCCGACCGTGATGTTCTCCTACCCCGACGCGCAGCGGCCCGGGGACGTGATCGCCTACAATCAGGACCAGAAAGAGGTCCTCCTGGTGCCCTCGCGCATGACCATCACCAAGGTCACCCCGCAGGAGCACAACGGCAAGCGCTTCCTCGAGATCGAGGTGACGCCCAGAGAGCTTGGGTCGAACGAGCTCGACGACGTGTTCGAAAGAGCGTCCCGGCGCATCGAGGAGAAGCTGAACGCGAGGCCGAAAGAGGTGTCCTTCGGCGTTGACCAACGACCGAAGATCGTCGAGCGATTCGGCGATACCGTGGCCGACGAGATCCTTGGTTACGTCGGCAATCTCCCCCACCCCAGCGAGGGGGAGATCGTGGTTCGCGATAAGGACGGTACCCCCTGGCGGATCGTCTCCGCGGACAAGGATTTCGGTATCGACCTTCAAGAGAAGAAGGCAATGCCCGCTGACGCAGCCGGGAGCAGCGCCGCTACGGTGACCGGGGCCCCGGCGCCCAGCCCGACCCGCCCGCCCGCCCAGGGCGACGGCGCCTCCACGGACCATGCAGGCGCGCTGGCGACCGTCACCGGAATGGCGCCCATCCAGGACCCCGCGCCCGCCAGCGCGAGGAAGCGGACAGCCGCGCAGGCGCAGAGCGACGACGAGCATGACGCCCCGGCGAGCTCCAAGAGAGCGAAGAATACGGGGGAGCCATCCTCTTCCTCTTCGTCGCAGGCGGCTCAGCCCGCGCCGGGCAGGGCCCTGGCGTCCCGGCACATGGACGCGCTCCAGGGCTTGATGCGTGACATGTCCAACACCAGCCCTCAAGCGCAGACGATGCGCGGGATCCCCGGAGGCGGCGCGTTCACCAGCAAACGCGGCACGGACGGCGAGCTGAGCACCGAGCTGCGCCCGGACGAGCTGACCACCCTTCGCCAGAAGGTCGACGACTTCTCGAGCGTCGCTCGGGACCTGCTCACACGCACCCAGGACCTGCCTCAAGAGGAGCTGACCTTCTACAGGGTCATCAACGATCTCGACACGAGCTCGCTGGTCGAGGGCGGCACGCTCGACGAGCTCCTCCCGAGCTCGACCTCATGGACTCCCGATCTGGCCCTGAATCAATGGGTCCAGGACGGCGGGCTCGTGATGAAGATCAATACCAACAGCCACTACCCGACCGTCATGTTCTCCTACCCCGACGCGCAGCGGCCCGGGGACGCGATCGCCTACAATCAGGCCCAGAAGGAGGTCCTCCTGGTGCCCTCGCGCATGACCATCACCAAGGTCACCCCGCGGGAGCACAACGGCAAGCGCTTCCTCGAGGTCGAGGTGACACCCAGAGAGCTTGAGTCGGACGAGCTCGACGACGTGTTCCAGAGAGCGTCCGAGCGCATCGAGGAGAGGCTGAACGCGAAGCCGAAGGTGAAGAGCTTCGACGCCGATGATCGAGCGGCCATCGCCGAGCAATTCGGCGATGCCGTGGCTGACGAGATCCTTCGTCACGTCGACAAGCTCCCCGACCGCAGCGAGCGGGAGATCGTGGTTCGCGATAAGGAGGGTACCCGTTGGCGGATCGTCTCGGCGGACGAGCGGTTCGGCATCGACCTTCAGGAGAAGAAGGCGACGCCCGCTGACGTCGCCGAGAGCAGCGCCGAGGCGGTGACCGGGGCCCCGGCGCCCAGCGCGGTCCACGCGGACGCCCAGGTCGACAGCGCCTCCACGGACAATGCAGGCGCGCTGGCGAACGTCACCGGAATGGCGCCCATCCAGGACCCCGCGCCCGCCAGCGCGAGGAAGCGAACCGCCGCGCAGGCGCACAGCGACGACGAGCAAGACGCCCCGGCGAGCTCCAAGAGAGCCAAGAATGCGGGGGAGCAATCCTCTTCCTCTTCGTCGCAGCAGGCGCCGCCCGCGCCGGGGAGGGCCCTGGCGTCCCGGCACATCGACGCGCTCCAGGGCTTGATGCGTGACATGTCCAACACCAGCCCTCAAGCGCAGACCATGCGGGGGATCCCCGGAGGTGGCGCGTTCACCAGCAAGCGCGGCACGGACGGCGAGCTGAGCACCGAGCTGCGCCCGGACGAGCTGACCACCCTTCGCCAGAAGGTCGACGACTTCTCGAGCGTCGCTCGGGACCTGCTCACTCGTACCCAGGACCTGCCCCAAGAGGACCTGACCTTCTACAGGGTCATCAACGATCTCGACACCAGCTCGCTGGTCGAGGGCGGCACGCTCGACGAGCTCCTCCCGAGCTCGACCTCATGGACCTCCGATCTGGCCCTGAATCAATGGGTCCAGGACGGCGGGCTCGTGATGAAGATCAACACCACGAGCAAATACCCGACCGTCATGTTCTCCTACCCCGACCAGCAGAGGGACGGAGAGCCAATCGCCTACAACCAGGACCAGAAAGAGGTCCTCCTGGTGCCCTCGCGCATGACCATCACCAAGGTCACCCCGCGGGAGCACAACGGCAAGCGCTTCCTCGAGGTCGAGGTGACGCCCAGAGAGCTTGAGTCGAACGAGCTCGACGACGTGTTCCAGAGAGCGTCTCAGCGCATCGAGGAGAGGCTGAACGCGAAGCCGAAAGAGGTGTCCTTCGAGGTCGACGAACGACCGGAGATCGTCGAGCAATTCGGCGATGCCGTGGCCGACGAGATCCTTCGTTACGTCGGCAATCTCCCCGACCCCAGCGAGCGGGAGATCGTGGTTCGCGACAACGACGGCACCCCCTGGCGGATCGTCTCGGCGGACGAGCGGTTCGGTATCGACCTTCAGGAGAAGAAGGCGACGCCCGCTGACGTAGCCGGGAGCAGCGCCGAGGCGGTGACCGGAGCCTCGCCCGGGCGCCCAGCGACAGAGCTCGGCAGGCGGGCGACAGGCCAGACGCCGAACGGTCCCGCTCCAGGCGACCCCCGCGCTTCCACCACCAAAGACGGCCTCGCCGCGACCCAGAGCCCGCCGGCGGCCGACGGTAACGCCTCGGTCGATGCGGCGATCAAGGCGTTGAACGAGAAGAGCGCCCAATGGTCTCATCCAGCCACGGGCGCGAACAAGCAGGAGGCCAAAAGGCTCCTTGGCGACCTCATGCGCTCTCAGGGCGTGGATGAGGCGCTCGTCGAGCGGCTCGCGGAGCTCATCGAGAACCCGAGCTCCCTCTCCCAGTCCCAGTTCGCCATCTGCGCGCTGAACAGCGCCCTCCACACGCTGCTCACCTCCGACCTGGGCGGGTTCGCGCGCGTGGTCGCGGCCGAGTTCACGGGCAAGCTCTTCGATCGCCAGGGGGACCTGCTCGCCGACTTCTCGCTGCCCGCGCAGGGCGAAAACGGCGCCGCCGTCAGCGCGCAGGTCGCCGATCCCATCCACCGTGTCCTCCGGGGCGAGCTCCCGGTGCAGAACGCCGGGTTCGGCAACAAGCTGCTCCTCAACGGAATCAAGAAGGCGAAGGCCGGATCCGCCGACCGCGAGCGCAAAGGCAGCGCCTTCTCCGGCGAGCACGTCCTCGATTACCTCCTCGCGCGGGGCATGGGCAAGATGCTCAGCAAGCTCGCCCCGGAGCAATACAAGGACGATGCAGAGAACGCCGCCGGCGTCATCCCCGGCTACCTCGACAAGACGACGCCGAGGGCCAAGGACGCCACCGGCCCGTCCAAGAAGCACGGCGATCTGCTGCTGTCAGCCAATTCGCTGGTGACGCTCTTCAACAAGATCCTCGGCGGCGACGCCAAGACGATGGTCGCCGGGGCCGACTACGACGTGGGCCGGATCAATGACGTCCTCGCGAGGCCCGACCAGGCGCCGTTTGCCCTGGCCACCATCCTCGACGGCAAGGCGCTCGCCGAGCGTGCCAAGGAGTTCGCGAAGGACCCCACGAAATCCAGGCCGTTCGAGGATGCGCGCGCGATCGACACCTCGAGCACGCACCAGGTCGTCATCAACGGCAAGATCACCGAGGATGGCGATCATTATGTCGTGCCCCTCCACACCTGGCAGCAGAGCTTCTCCATCAAGGTGAAGAAGGACGTCTTGCCGTCGCTCTTCCCGGTCTTCACGTATGGAACCTACCTCCCGTCGCGAGCGCCGGCCGCGAACGACCTCACGCTGAGCCAGGCGCCGATGCCCGCCGCATCCGGTTCAGCCCAGGACCAGGCCGCGAACGTCGCCGGAATGCTGCCCGACGAGACCCCCGCGCCGTCCAGCGCGAGGAAGCGCGCAGCCGAGCAGGCGCAGAGCGACGACGAGCATGACGCCCCGGCGAGCTCCAAGAGAGCGAAGAATACGGGGGAGCCATCCTCTTCCTCTTCGTCGCAGGCGGCTCAGCCCGCGCCGGGCAGGGCCCTTGCGTCGCGGCACATGGACGCGCTCCATGGCCTGATGCGCGACATGTCCAACACCAGCTCTGAAGCGCAGACGATGCGGGGGATCCCCGGAGGCGGCGCGTTCACCAGCAAGCGCGGCACGGACGGCGAGCTGAGCACCGAGCTGCGCCCGGACGAGCTGACCACCCTTCGCCAGAAGGTCGACGACTTCTCGAGCGTCGCTCGGGACCTGCTCACACGCACCCAGGACCTGCCTCAAGAGGATCTGACCTTCTACAGGGTCATCAACGATCTCGACACGAGCTCGCTGGTCGAGGGCGGCACGCTCGACGAGCTCCTCCCGAGCTCGACCTCATGGACTCCCGATCTGGCCCTGAATCAATGGGTCCAGGACGGCGGGCTCTTGATGAAGATCAACACCACGAGCAAATACCCGACCGTCATGTTCTCCTACCCCGACGCGCAGCGGCCCGGGGACGCGATCGCCTACAATCAGGACCAGAAAGAGGTCCTCCTTGTGCCCTCGCGCATGACCATCACCAAGGTCACCCCGCGGGAGCACAACGGCAAGCGCTTCCTCGAGGTCGAGGTGACGCCCAGAGAGCTTGAGTCGGACGAGCTCGACGACGTGTTCCAGAGAGCGTCCCAGCGCATCGAGGAGCGGCTGAACGCGAAGCCGAAGGTGAAGAGCTTCGACGCCGATGATCGAGCGGCCATCGCCGAGCAATTCGGCGATGCCGTGGCTGACGAGATCCTTCGTCACGTCGACAAGCTCCCCGACCGCAGCGAGCGGGAGATCGTGGTTCGCGACAAGGATGGCACCCCCTGGCGGATCGCCTCCGCGGACAGCATGTTCGGTATCGACCTGGAGGAGAAGAAGGCGACGCCGGCGGGGCGCCCCGTGGACCCCGCGGCCATCACCACGGGGATGCAGGCGCCAGCGCCCGCCGCGTCCGGTTCAGCCCAGGACCAGGACGCGAGCGCGACCGGAATGCCGCCCGACGAGACACCCGCGCCCTCCAGCGCGAGGAAGCGGACAGCCGCGCAGGCGCAGAGCGAAGACGAGCAAGACGCCCCGGCGAGCTCCAAGAGAGCCAAGAATTCGGGGCAGCCCTCCTCTTCGCCGCAGCCGGCTCAGCCCGCGCCCGAGAGGAGCGGCACCGGCCTCCTGGCGTCCCGGCACATCGACGCGCTCCAGGGCTTGATGCGCAACATGTCGAATACGACCCCTGAAGCGCAGACGATGCGGGGGATCCCTGGCGGAGGGGCGTTCACCAGCAAGCGCGGCGAAGACGGCGAGCTGAGCACCGATCTGCGCCCGGACGAGCTGGACACCCTTCGCCAGAAGATCGACGACTTCTCCCGCGTCGCTCAGGACCTGCTCACAGCGACCCAGGACCTGAACGAAGAGGACATCACCCTCTACAGGGTCATCAACGATCTCGACACCAGCGCGTTGAGCGAGGGCGGCACGCTCGACGAGATCCTCCCGAGCTCGACCTCATGGACCCCCGATCTGGCCTTGAATCAATGGGTCAAGGACGGCGGGCTCGTCATGAAGATCAACACCACGAGCCACTACCCGACGGTGATGTTCTCCTACCCCGACCAGCAGCGGGACGGGGACCCGATCGCCTACAACCAGGACCAGAAAGAGGTCCTCCTGGTGCCGTCGCGCATGACCATCACCAGGGTCACCGACCGGGAACACAACGGCAAGCGCTTCCGCGAGGTCGAGGTGACGCCCACACAGCTCCCGCCGCGCGAGCTCGACGCCGTGTTCGAAAGAGCCTCCGAGCGCATCAAGGAGAAACAGAACACCAAGCCGAAAGAGAAGCACTTCGAGCTCGACGAACAATCGGACATCGCCGCGCAATTCGGCGATATCGTGACCGACGAGATCCTTCGTCACGTCGACAAGCTCCCCGACCCCAGCGAGCGGGAGATCGTGGTTCGCGACAAGGACGGTACCCGCTGGCGGCTCGTCTCCGCGGACAGCATGTTCGGTATCGACCTTCAGGAGAAGAAGGCGACGCCGGCGGACGTGCCGACAGGGTACAATCCAGCTCTGGACGGCGAGGACGATGCGGGCGACCTGCAGCCCCCCGCGCCCTCCAGCGCGAGGAAGCGGACAGCCGCGCAGGCGCAGAGCGAAGACGAGCAAGACGCCCCGGCGAGCTCCAAGAGAGCCAAGAATTCGGGGCAGCCCTCCTCTTCGTCTTCGTCGCAGGCGGCTCAGTCCCCGCCCGAGAGGAGCGGCACCGGCCTCCTGGCGTCCCGGCACATCAAGGCGCTCCACGACTTGATGCAGATGTCGGACACGAGCCCTGAAGGGCTGACGATGCGCGGGATCACCGGCGGAGGGGCGTTCACCAGCAAGCGCGGCGAAGACGGCGAGCTGCGCGCCGACCTGCGGCTGGACGAGCTGGCCACCCTTCGCCCAAAGGTCGACGACTTCTCCCGCGTCGCTCAGGACCTGCTCACTCGTACCCAGGACCTACCCCGAGAAGATCTGACCCTCTACAGGGTCATCAACGATCTCGACACCAGCTCGTTGAGCGAGGGCGGCACGATCGACGAGATCCTCCCGAGCTCGACGTCATGGACCTCCGAGCTCGCCTTGGATCAATGGGTCAAGGACGGCGGGCTCGTCATGAAGATCAACACCACGAGCCATTACCCGACGGTGATGTTCTCCTACCCCGACCAGCAGCGGGACGAGGACCCGATCGCCTACAATCAGGCGCAGAAAGAGGTCCTCCTGGTGCCTTCGCGCATGACCATCACCAGGGTCAGCGACCGGGAGCACAACGGCAAGCGCTTCCGCGAGATCGAGGTGACGCCCACACGGCTCCCGAAGCACGATCTCGACGCCGCGTTCGAAAGAGCCTCCGAGCGCATCAAGGAGAAGCAGAACACCAAGCCGAAAGAGGTGTCCTTCCAAGTCGACCAACGACCGAAAATCGTCGAGCAATTCGGCGAAACCGCGGCCGACGAGATCCTTGGTCACGTCGACAATCTCCCCTACTCCGAGGAGATCGTGGTTCGCGACAAGGCGGGTACCCCCTGGCGGATCGTCTCCGCGGACAGCGGGTTCGGTATCGACCTCCAGGAGAAGAAGGCTACGCCGGCAGACGCCGCCGCGGGCAGCGCCGATACGGTGACCGGGGCCCCGGCGCCCAGCTGGACCCACGCGCCCCCCCAGGGCGACGGCGCCGCCACCACCAAGCAGCTCGGAGGCGCTCCGAGCACCGCGAATCAGGGTGCCGCTCTCACCGGAAGCGCAGCTCCAGGAAAAACCGCCGCTTCCACCACCACCACCGGCGGCCTCGCCGCGACCCAGAGCACCCCCACGAACGACGGAAAGGCATCGATCGACGCGACGCTCGAGGCGCTGAACGAGAAGAGCGCCCAATGGTCTCATCCGGCCACCGACGACAACAAGCAGGAGGCCGCGGCGCTGCTCGGCGAGCTCATGCGAGCTCAGGGCGTGGATGAGTCGCTCATCGAGAGGCTCGCGGAGCTCATTGAAAACCCCGGGTCCCTCTCCCAGTCGCAGTTCGCCATCTGCGCGCTGAACGGCGTGCTTCACGCGCTGCTCACCTCCGACCTGAGCGGGTTCGCGCGCGTGGTCGCGGCCGAGTTCTCCGGCAAGCTCTTCGACCGCGAGGGCAAGCTGCGCGCCGACTTCTCGCTGCCCGCGCAGGGCGAAGACGGCGCTGCCACGAGCCCGAAGATCGCCGATCCCATCCAACGTGTCATCCGCGGCGAGATCCCGCTGGAGCAGGCCCCGATCGGCAACAAGCTGCTCCAGAACGGCATCAAGAAGGCCGGGGCCAAGCGCGCCGACGTCGAGCGCAAGGGGGGCGCCTTCTCCGACAAGCACGTCCTCGATTACCTCCTCGCCCGGGGCATGGGCAAGATGCTCAGCAAGCTCGCCCCGGAGCAATACAAGGCCGACGCCGAGAACACCGCCCGCGCCATCCCCGGCTACCTCGACAAGGCAGCCACGAGGCCCAAGGACGCCACCGGCCCGTCCAAGAAGCGGGGGGATCTGCTGCTGTCGGCGAACTCGCTGGTGACGCTCTTCAACGACATCCTGGGCGGCGACGCCCGGACCATGGTCGCCGGGAACGACTACGACGTGGGCCGCATCAACGACGTGCTCTCGCGGCCCGACCAGGCCCCGTTCGCCCTGGCCACGGTCCTCGACGGCAAGGCGCTCGCCGAACGTGCGAAGGAGTTCGCGAAGGATCCAACGAAGTCCAGGCCGTTCGAGGACGCGGGTACATTCGACGCGTCGAGCACGCACCAGGTCGTCATCAACGGCAAGATCACGGACAGCGGCACGCACTACACCGTGCCCATCTATTCCTGGGGGCAGACCTTCTCCATCGACGTGAAGAAGGAGGTCATGCCGAAGCTCTTCACCGTCGTTACCTACGGCTCGTTCAGCACGGCGCAAGGGCAGACGACGGCGCCTGCCACGTCCGGTTCAGCCCAGGACCAGGCCGCGAGCGTCACCGGAATGCTGCCCGACGAGACCCCCGCGCCCGACAGCGCGACGAAGCGGAAAGCCGCGCTGGCGCTCGGTGACGACGAGCAAGACGCCCCAGCGAGCTCCAAGAGAGCCAAGAATTCGGGGCAGCCCTCCTCTTCGCCGCAGCCGGCTCAGCCCGCGCCCGAGAGGAGCGGCACCGGCCTCCTGGCGTCCCGGCACATCGACGCGCTCCAGGGCTTGATGCGCAACATGTCGAATACGACCCCTGAAGCGCAGACGATGCGGGGGATCCCTGGCGGAGGGGCGTTCACCAGCAAGCGCGGCGAAGACGGCGAGCTGAGCACCGATCTGCGCCCGGACGAGCTGGACACCCTTCGCCAGAAGATCGACGACTTCTCCCGCGTCGCTCAGGACCTGCTCACAGCGACCCAGGACCTGAACGAAGAGGACATCACCCTCTACAGGGTCATCAACGATCTCGACACCAGCGCGTTGAGCGAGGGCGGCACGCTCGACGAGATCCTCCCGAGCTCGACCTCATGGACCCCCGATCTGGCCTTGAATCAATGGGTCAAGGACGGCGGGCTCGTCATGAAGATCAACACCACGAGCCACTACCCGACGGTGATGTTCTCCTACCCCGACCAGCAGCGGGACGGGGACCCGATCGCCTACAACCAGGACCAGAAAGAGGTCCTCCTGGTGCCGTCGCGCATGACCATCACCAGGGTCACCGACCGGGAGCACAACGGCAAGCGCTTCCGCGAGGTCGAGGTGACGCCCACAGCGCTTCCGCCACACGAGCTCGACGCCGTGTTCGAAAGAGCCTCCGAGCGCATCAAGGAGAAGCTGAACGCGAAGCCGAAAGAGGTGTCCTTCGAAGTCGGCCAACGACCGAAAATCGTCGAGCAATTCGGCGAAACCGCGGCCGACGAGATCCTTGGTTACGTCGACGATCTCCCCTACTCCGAGGAGATCGTGGTTCGCGACAAGGCGGGTACCGCCTGGCGGGTCGTCTCCGCGGACAGCGGGTTCGGTATCGACCTCCAGGAGAAGAAGGTTACGCCGGCAGACGCCGCTGGCAGCGCCGGTACGGCGACCGCGGGGACCGGCACCCCGCCTGCAGCGAGCGCAGCGAGCCCGAGCGCCATCACCACCGGTTTCAACCCCGCCGCGAGCGTCTCACGGAATGCCCCGGAGGACATGCTGGCAGGGTACAACGCCTCGAACAGCCGCGATCATGCAGCCGCCCCGACCGCCGCCACGACGTCCGGCAGCCCTTCCAGCGCCGAGCAAGCCGCGCAGCCCCAGGGGAGCCCCCTCGAGGATCTGATCCGCACGATCGAGGAGCAGAGCGGCACATGGCCCCGCCCGGCGGACGGCGAGCACAGGGAGGAGGCCGCCCAGCTCCTGAGCCAGCTGCTCCATGCGCAGAGCGTGAGGGGCTCGGTCGTCGAACGGCTGAGCACGCTCATCAAGGACCCTGCCTCGCTGTCGCAATCGGCCTTCACCAACTGCGCGCTGCACAGCGTCCTTTACACGACGCTCAAGAACGACCTCGCCACGGCATCGCACCTGGTCGTCGCGCTCTTCACCGGCAGGCCGCTCGGCCGGCTCGCAGGCGCGCCCGGCGCCGGCACCTTCGGACAGCAAGGCTCGCGCTCTCGGGCGCTCAGCCACGGCCTGGAGCTCCTCCTGAGCCAGATGAAGGGAGAGGTCCTGCCAGCGCACGGGCCGACTCCGAACAGACCGCTCCTCAACGGCCTCAAGACCGCCAAGGCCAAGCGCGACCGCCTGAAGGGGCAAGGCGCAGCCACCCAGGAGCTGGACGGCCACCTCCTCGACCACCTGCTCGCCCGCGGGCTCGTCGAGCTGCTCGGGGAGACGGCCGTCGCGGTGCTCGAGAAGCAGACGGACGACGCCAAGGAGCCCGGCGTCGCCGCGGCGCAAGGCGATCTGCTGGTCTCGGCGAGATCGACCGCGGCCCTCATGAACGATGCGCTCGGAGCGAACGCGAAGCTCATGACCAGCGACTCCCCCGGCGGCTACGACGTCGCGCGCATCAACGAGGCCCTCGCGACGCCCGATCAGGCGGGGTTCGCGCTCGCGACCGTGATGAACGGCAAGGCGCTCTGGGAGCAAGCGGCGAAGCACGAGGCGGCCGCCTCTGCACCCCAGGATCCCGAGACGATCCCGCGGCTCGGCGAGGTCGACGCCTCGAGCCCCCACCTGGTCGCGATCGACGGGCCGATCACGGTCCACGGCGATTCCTTCATCGTGCCGATCCAGTCCTGGGGGCGAGCGTTCCCCGTGCGGGTGGCCAAGCAGGACATGCCGAAGCTCTTCGCGGCGTTCGCTTATGGCACGTATCCCCCGTCGCGGACGCCGCAGACGGGCGCCTCCGCCGAGGTGAATTCGCAGGCCCCGGGCGGCGCCGATGACGCGCTCACCGGTATGGCCCCCCGCGTGCAAGACTTCGACAGCCGGGCGGACTGGCGCCGCTTCAACGAGGGTGTGCGCCCCTGGCTCGGCGAGATCCACCGCATCCGGCAGCCCCACGATCTGCGCGGGGCCATCGACGTGCTCTCCCCCGAGGCCGCGAGGCTCTTGCTCCGGCTCTACGACGACCATCCACAGACAGCGCGCGTCGAGCTGCGCCGGCTCGGCCGCTTCAGCATGAACGACACGCGCAGGCTGAATGAGGTGCTGGAGAGGCTCTCGGAATCCGAGCCATCCGATACCGAGCTGATGGAGGTGGAGCTCCTGTCCGAGCTCGAGGCGGTCGAGCAGGCCCGGAGCGAGGGCGAGGCGTCCGACGCTGAATCGCTCGACCTGGATCAGCTCCACGCCCTCCATGACCAGCTCGACGCGTGGGAGAGCGCGCAGGACGAGTTCAACCAGTGGGCGCGCGCGCAGCTCGACGGCGATCCGTCAGAGCCGGAGGACGCCGGGTCCGAACGATCGGAGTCCGGGGACTCCGACGCTGGGAGGTCCGAGCCGGCGCGGCTGGCGCGCGCCAACGTCCAGGGGATGAACCAGCTCCACCATGCGGGCAAGGTCCACTACTCGTTCAACGTGCCCAGCGCGCGCCTGGACGCGCTCACGGCGGTTGCGCGGAACGCCGGCGTCCAGGAGGAGCTGGCGGACGCCCGGACCGGCTTCCTCAACCCGGACCATTTCGAGAAGCAGAGCAGCTTCACCTGGCGCCTGAAGCCCGGCGTGAGCGCGAGCAAGGCGCTGCGGGAGTTCTTCGACCCCGAGGAGCACCTCACCATCGCCGAGTGCGGGACGACGATGCAGGCGATCAACTACCGCACCCTCCTGCGCGCGGTCGGAGACGAGGACTTCGACCGGAGGTTCGGCGGCGAGGGCTCCAGCGTCTCGAACGAGGACCGCCTGATGCTGCAGCGCGACTTCAGCGCCCAGAACCCCCTGCAGCGCTTCTTCGCGCCCGAGGCCGCGACGCTGGATGACGAGGAGCGGGCGGAGATGACCGGCGACGGCGAGGCGGACACGCGCAACGCGCCGAGCTCCCGCCCCGCGAAGCGCGGCGGCTGGTACTACATCAAGAACCACGAGCTCTACGTCAGGCGCCACCCGGAGGGCTTCTGGAGCGGCGAGAACGCGATGTACCTGGGGCGCGCCGGCGCGTCCGGCAAGCAGATGTTCAGCGGGTTCGGCGTGCCCCCGACGACCGAGGAGCAGCTGGCAGAATCCCTGGCCAGCGAGTTCAACCACGCGCCGAGCGAGACCGAGGTCGAGAAGATCCTCAGCTCACGCCGCGACCTGAGCCTGGCGCTGCCGACGCTGGGAGATCTCGACTCGATCGCTGCCATGCCGCTCACCGATGCGAGCATGGACCACATCGCCATGCTGCACGATTACCCCGACATCGACGCAGCGCCCAGGGAAGCCGGCGAGCACGGACCCGAGGACGTGGCGCGCCGCCTGTTCAGGGAGACGCTCGAAGGCCGGCCGCTCCAGCAGCCGCTTTCGCCCTCGGATCTCGTCGCCACCCTCAACCTGTCGGAGCTCGACGGGAGGGCTTTCCAGTCGTGGGACCCCGGTCCGGCGGAGAGATCGCTCGGGACGTGGGGGGTGCGCGCGATGCCCAGCGCGGCGGGCGCGGCCGCCTCGCAAGGCGCGCAGGCCGGGAGCCCAGGGACGTCGCGCGCCGTGCTGCGCTGGACGCGGCCGCCTTCCAGCAGGCACGCGGGGCAGCACACCACGCCGTATACGCTCGTCTTCGACGGCTACTGCAAGCGGTTCAATTTCACCTTCACGCCGGCGCTGATGAACCTCTTCCTCGAGCTCAACCGCGACAGGATGACGCCCGTCAACCCGCGCGAGCAGACGGTCCGCAAGACGACGAAGATCCGGGTCGACGAGGGCACGGAGTTCATCTTCCCGCTGCCCAGCGAGGTGAACAAGCTCGCGAAGGTCCCCGGCGGCTTCCAGAGCATCGGCGGCAAGGTCCTGTCGGCCGAGCAGATCCGGAGAGAGTTCGGCCGTGAAGAGCTCTTCTCGGGTCCGCCGTCTCCGGTGAGCCCCGGCCCGGAACGTCCCACGGCTGCACGCACGAACCCGGCGGACGTGGGCGCGGGGTACCGGCCCCAGGACGCCGCGAGCGGCAGGAGCGACGGCCCGCAGATCGCGACCGCCGCCTCCACGACGCGCGGCGAGGGCTCCCAGTCAGGCGGCGCAATCGGCGACACGCCGGCCCCGCAAGCGACCGGCGCGCCGGCTGCTCTCGACGGCGCCGAGACCATCCTCGCGCCGATCGACGCCCTGGTGAGGAGGCTCGTCGCGAAGAGCGACACGTGGTCCTCTCCGCGCACGCAGGCAGACAAGCAGGAGGCCATCGCGCTCGTGACCGAGCTCCTGCAACAGCTCGGCATGGACGCCCGCGTCGTCGACAGGGCGGGCGAGCAGGGCAAGGACACGCCGGATTCCGAGCACTCCGCCTGCACGTGTGTCCGTTAGCCCAGCGCCCGCGTCAGCCGCCCTCCGCGGGCGCGCTCCGCCTGCCTCCTCGCCAGGGCGCGGCTCGGCCGCTTCAGGCGAGCGCGATCCTCATCGGATGAGCAGCGCTCCCGGCGCCGAGCGGCTAAGCTCGGGCCGCGCCAGTCATGAAGTTCGTCCACGCCGCCGACCTCCACATCGACAGCCCGCTCCGCGGGCTCGACCGTTACCCGGGCGCCCCTGTCGAGCAGATCCGCGGGGCCACCCGCCGCGCGCTCGAGAACCTCGTGGACCTCTGCCTCGCCGAGGAGGTCGACCTCCTGCTCCTCGCGGGCGACATCTATGACGGCGACTGGAAGGACTACAGCACGGGCCTGTTCTTCGCCGCGCAACTCTCCCGCCTGCGCGCCGCCCGGGTGGACGTCGTGCTCCTCTATGGCAATCACGACGCCGAGAGCAACATCACGCGTCACCTGGAGCTCCCCGAGAACGCCCGGCGGCTCGATCCCCGCCGCCCCGAATCCATCGTCTTCGATCGGCTCGGGGTCGCCGTCCACGGACAGAGCTTCGCGACCAAGGCCGTCACCGACGATCTCGCCGCGGGTTATCCGGACGCGCGGGCAGGCCTCTTCAACATCGGCATGCTCCACACCTGCCTGTGCGGCCGCGAGGGCCACGACAACTACGCTCCTTGCAGCCTGAACACCCTCGTCGGGAAGCGATACGACTACTGGGCGCTCGGCCACGTGCACACCCGGGAGGTGCTCTCGCGCGATCCGTACATCGCGTTCCCCGGCAACCTCCAGGGCCGCCACGCCCGCGAGACCGGCGAGAAGGGCGCCCTCCTCGTCGCGGTGGACGACGGCCGCATCACCTCGGTCGAGCACCGCCCCCTCGACGTCGTGCGCTGGAGCGCCTGCGAGGTCGATCTCTCCCCGGCCGCGAGCGCTGACGACATCGTGGATCTGACGCGGGAGGAGCTCGAGCTGCGCCTCGCCGAGGCGGACGGGCGCACGCTGGCCGCGCGGGTCTTCCTGTGCGGCGCGACGAAGGCGCACGCCGCGCTCCGCGCCGATTTCGAGCGATGGACGGGGCAGATCCGCGCGATCGCCAACGATCTCGGCGGCGCGCTCTGGATCGAGCGCGTGCTCTCCCGGACGATCTCGCCGCTCCAGGTGGGCGCGCTCGAGGAGCGGGACGACGCGATCGGCCAGCTCACGAGGTCGCTGCGCGCGCTGCGCGACGACGAGGCGGGCCTGTCCTCGCTGCTGCGCGAGTTCGCGAGCCTCAGGAACAAGCTGCCCGTCGAGGCGCGCGAGGGGGACGACGCGATCCGCCTCGACGACCCGGCGTTCCTGCGCGAGGCGCTCGACGACGTGGAGCACACGCTGATCTCGCGGCTGCTCGGCGCGAGCGACGCGCCCTGAAGGTCGGGCGCGCTCCCGCGGCGCGCCCGAGATCCGACGCCGCGGCTCGACGGCGCGCAGCCATCCGACCGCCGCTTGACGGAGCGCGGTTCTCCACCATGCACACCTCGCGATCCGGCGTGACGCGAGCATCACCTCGAACGTCCGGACGCCATGAAACGGGGGAATCATGGTCGACCAGGACGCTTTTCCGGAGCTGTTCCATCCGAGCAGCCGCGCCGAGCCGCACGCGATCTACGCGCGCATGCGGGCCGCAGGGCGCCTGCATCGCCTCATTCACCCCCGCCTCGACGTGCCCATCTGGGTGGCCGCGCATTACGACGACTGCGTGGAGCTCCTCAAGGATCCGCGCCTGATCCGCGACTTCCGCAAGCTCCCCGACGAGGTGCGCCGGCGGTATTTCCCGCTCAGCGACCGCACGACCTTCATGGATCAGCACATGCTCGACGCCGATCCGCCGGATCACACGCGGCTCAGGGCCATCGTCCAGCGGGCCTTCTCGCCGCGGATGATGGAAGGGCTGCGCCCGCGCATCCAGGCGATCGCGGACGGGCTCATCGACGCGGTGATCGACCGGCGCCGGATGGAGCTCGTGGCAGACTTCGCGTTTCCGCTCCCCACCGCGGTGATCGCCGAGCTGCTCGGCCTCCCCGTCGAGGATCGCGGCCGGTTCCGCCGGTGGACCAAGATCCTCCTCGCGCCCGCGAAAGATCGCGAGTTCGTGGAGCGCGCCCAGCCCGTGGTGGAGGAGTTCGCGGCGTACTTCCGGGCGCTCGCCGACGCGCGCCGCAAGGCCCCGCGCGACGATCTGATCAGCGGCCTCTTGCTCGCCGAGGAGCAGGAGCACAAGCTGAGCCCGGCGGAGCTCTCGAGCATGGTGTTCCTGCTGCTCGTCGCGGGCCACGAGACCACCGTGCACCTCATCGCGAGCGGCATGTTCCTCCTGCTCTCGCACCCCGCGGAGCGGCGCCGGCTGGACGAGGAACCCGGGCTCGTCGGCTCCGCGGTGGAGGAGGTGCTGCGCTGCGAGGGGCCGGCAGAGCTCTCGACGATCCGCTGGTCGCTCGAGGACATCGAGCTGTTCGGCGCCCGCGTGCCGGCGGGAGAAGGGGTCGCGGCGGGGCTCCTGGCCGCGAACCGGGATCCGGAGCACTTTCCGGATCCGGACCGCTTCGATATCGGCCGCTCGCCGAACCGGCACATCGGCTTCGGGAGCGGGATCCACTTCTGCCTGGGCGCGATGCTCGCGCGGATCGAGGCGGCGATCGCCTTCTCGACGCTCCTCCGGAGGCTGCCGCGCATCGAGCTCGCCACCTCGCCGCGCGACATCGTGTGGAGCGAATGGCCCATGATCCGCGGCCCGGCGGCGGTGCCTGTGGTGTTCTGAGGAGCACATAAAGCTCCTTGGACGCCGACTTGTCGGACATCTTTCAGGTCACTCGGTCTGCTGCGCCGCAGCGGCTTTCGTGATGAGAATCCCCTCCAAGCGCGAGCGGCCCGCCATCAGCGCGCCGGGAGGAGAGCGGTGACGCAGAGTCGCCGCAGAGTCGCCACGCAATGATGGAAGCAAGCGCCCGGCGCCTGCCAGCGCTCGCCGCCGGCTCCACCATCGGGTATCCTCTGGCCCATGCAGGCTGTCCCGACGAACGCCGCACCCGAGGCCGAGCGACCGCGGCCCCGTCACGAGGAGAGCGACCAGCACGTCATCCTCTATGGGATGACGTGGAAGGACTACGAGATCCTCCTCGCTGTGCGTGGGGACCGGGCCGGCGTGCGCATGTACTACCTGAACGGAGCGATCGAGCTGATGAGCCCGTCCCGCAGTCATGAAGGGGTCAAGAAAACCATCGCGCGGCTCCTCGAAGCCTATTGCGATGGGCGCGGCATCGAGCTCAGCGGATACGGCGCGTGGACGCTCCGCAATGCGCCGAAGGAGCGCGGGGCCGAGCCCGACGAGTGCTACATCGTCGGCGACACGAACAAAGAAGTGCCAGACCTGGCGCTCGAGGTCGTCTGGACGCGCGGAGGTCTCGACAAGCTGGAGATCTACCGTGGCCTCGGCGTCGCCGAGGTCTGGGTGTGGGACCGCGACGAGGGCCTCCGCATCTTCGCGCTCTCGGGTGAGCGGTACGAGCCCCGCGCGCGAAGCGCGTTCCTTCCCGAGCTCGATCCTGCGTGGCTCGCGGGGTTCCTCGATCAGCCGACGCAGACCCAGGCGGTCCACGCGCTGCGCGCGGCGCTGAAGTGAGGCCGAGGCGCTCCCTGCCGGCAGGACGCGCTCAGCCTCCCGAGGGGGCCGTCCGGGCGTAGGCGCGCAGCACCTCGGCCACGCTCCACGCCTGGGCGACGCATCCGCGGGGCGTGAACGGCGGCTCGGCGTCGAAGATCTCGCTGATCGAGCCGGCGCAGGCCTCGTCGAGGTGCGGCGCGAAGCCCTCGAGCAGGCGCCGCGCCCCGCCGAGATCGGTGGGATACACCTTCAGCCAGGCGTCGATGAACGGGCCCATGAGCCACCCCCACACGGTGCCCTGGTGATAGGCCATGTCCCGCGCGCGGAGGTCGCCGAAGTACTTCGGTTTGTAGTCCGGGTGCCCCGGCGCGAGCGACCTGAGGCCCACGGGCGTCCAGAGCCGCTCCTTCACCTGATCGACGATCCCCTTCCAGCGCGCGGGCTCGAGGACGGGGTGAGGCAGCGAGATCGCGAGGAGCTGGTTCGGCCGGAAGGCGTCGTCGGCGCCCTGCTCGCCGTCGAGCACGTCGTAGAGATAGCCGTGCTTCTCGGACCAGAAGCGCCGGTTGAAGGAGGCCTTGACCTGCTCGGCGGCCGCGCCGTAGCGATTCGCCGCGCCGTCGCCGTCGGACTCGCGCGCCCAGCGCTCGATGAGGCGCAGGGCGTTGTACCAGAGCGCGTTGATCTCGACGGCCTTCCCCCGGCGTGGCGTGACCACGTAGTCGCCGACCTTCGCGTCCATCCAGGTCAGCTGGTACCCCTCTTCCCCCTGGCGGATCAGGCCGTCCTGCGGGTCGGCGCGGATGCCGAAGCGCGTCCCGCGGGTGTGGTGCTCGACGATATCGATCAGCGTGGGGAGGATGAGCCGGAGCGTCTCGCGATCCCCGGTGGTCGCCAGGTAGCGATCGAGCGCGTGGAAGAACCAGAGCGTGGCGTCGGCGGTGTGGTAGAGCCCGTCGTTCTTGCCCTCCGGGAACATGTTGGGGATGAGCCCGTCCTTCACGTAATGGGCGAACGTGCGCAGGATGTAGCCCGCCTCGGTGTGGCGCCCGGTGACGAGCGTCAGCCCCTCGAGGCTGATCATGGTGTCCCGGCCCCAGTCGGTGAACCAGTGATAGCCCGCGATGACGGTGCGCACCTCGTCCCCGGCGGCCCGGGCGCGGGCGGCGTCCTCGACGCGGCCCGCGGGGCTGATGAGGAACTGATCGGCGCCGAGGACGAGCTCCGCCGCCGGCCCGGTGCGGACCTCGGGCGTCGCGGCGAGCAGGAGCCGTGTCCGGCGCTTGCGCTCCGCGCGCTGCACCTCGTCCGTGGAGAGGGCGTTGAGCGTCTCCCAGGCCTCCGTGGACGCGATCAGGGTCGCGCTGCCCGAGACCGGGAGCTCGAGGCTGAAGCGGCCAGGGCTGTAGAACTCGCCGACGGCGTCGTATCCGCGGCTCTGCTCGATCCGGTAGCGCACGTTGCGCAGGCGGGCGCTCTCGATCCTGAACTCGGCCCGAGCGCCCTGGACCTTCAGCCGGAGCGGCGGCAGGTCGCCCGGCGACGCGAGCTCGTAGCGATCCTCGACCACGGTGAGCGCATAGGAACCCGCCACCGGCCGATCGAGCGCGCCCTCGTGCGGCCGGAAATTCACCCACGGCTGGAGCTCGATCCGCACCGGGCCCGTCCCCTCGACGAGCGTGTACGTGACATGGACCGTGTTCTGCGCGTGGGGCATGAGGAGGCGCCGCTCGATCGCCATCCCCGCGCCCTCGTAGCGCCAGACGGGGAGCCCGGCCTCGAGGCGGAACTCGGCGAGATCGATGACCTGCGCGGCGCCGTCGTCGAGCCAGGGCTCCTGACCGCCCACCTGGTACACCCTGTCCTCCGCGGTGAAGATCCGCGTGGAGAGATCGCTGAGCATCATGGTGCGGCCGAGGGGGGCCGGCAGCGCGGAGATCAGCAGTCCATGGAAGCGGCGGGTCACCGCGCCGGAGACGGTGCCCGACGCGTAACCGCCGAGGCCGTTCGTGACGAGCCATTCCCGCGTGAGCGGGTCCGAGCCGCGCTCGGCGTCGTCCTGCGAGGTGGGGGCGGCGCCCCGGGACCAGACCATCCTCCGGCAGATCTCGTCAGCGTACATGCTTCTTGGGCTCCTCTGGGCGCGGGCTCGCGCTCGTCTTCTCGGGCACCGGCGTCCCGACCACGGGGTGGAGGAGGATCGCCGCCTCGCCCGGGATGTGGACGCCCTCCTCGGTGATGACAGGTGGACTGCCTTGGCCCCCGTAGCGGGGGGACTCGCTGGACCACGACGTCTCCCAGCGGCGCCCCGGCGGCGGGGCAAAGAGCGGCTCCGGCAACGACCCTCGATGGATGTCCCGCCCGAGGTTGACGAGGAGCAGCCGGTCATCGCCGTCGTCGCCGAAGTAGCGCAGGAGGAAGGCGTGGGCCGAGAGGACGGCCCCGTCGACGCCGCGCGGGCGCTGGGCCCGGATCACCGGGTCGCGCCGGCGGAGCGCGATGAGGTCCTCGTGGAGGGCGTAGAGGGCGGCGTTCCGCTCGCGCTCGGAGAAATCGAGCTTGCAGCGCTCGAACGTCCGCGGGTCGCTCGGATCGTCGAGCTGAGCGCGGACCTCCGGCGACGAGCAGGACGGGAACTGCTCGAGGAACTCCGCCCTGCCCTTGCGCACGAGCGGGGCGAGCTCGGGGTTGTGGTCGGCGAAGAAGAGGAACGGCGCCGAGGACCCGAACTCCTGCCCTTGAAAGAGCATGGGTGTCCCCGGGGCGAGGAGCAGGGCCGCCGACATCGCCCGGAGCTTGCCCGGGCTCACGATGCGACAGAGCCGCTCGCCTCGCGCGGTGTTGGCGACCTGATCATGGTTCTCCAGGAAGAGGACGAAGCGGGCCGGATCGACGCCGAGCGCCGGCGTCCCTCGCCGCTGCTTCTGCCAGTGATAGCGCTGCCCCTGGAAGAGGAACCCGTGCTTCAGGGCGGAGAGGAGCTCCTGGGGCGAGCCCTCGTGATCGCCGTAATAGGCCTCGCTCCGGCCGGTGAGCGCCACCTTGGCGCTGTGGTGGAAATCGTCGTTCCAGATCGCGTCGAGCCCGTAGCCGCCCCGCTCGGCGGCGCGGATCAGCCACTCTTCCTGCGACTCGTTCTCGGCCACGAGGAACGTCTCCTTGCCCTTCGCCGCCTCCCGCACGCGGCGCGCGATGGCGGCGAGGATGTGGTCCTTCGAGCCATCGTAGATGTTCTGCGTCGCGTCGAGCCGGAGCCCGTCGAGGTGGAACTCGTCGATCCAGTAGCCGGCGTTGGCGATGAAGTACTCCCTCACCGCCTCGGATCGCGGGCCGTCGAAGTTGATCGCCGCTCCCCAGTCCGTCTTGTGACGATCGGTGAAGTAGTCCCCGGAGAACTGGCCGAGGTAGTTGCCGTCCGGGCCGAGGTGGTTGTAGACGACATCGAGGATCACCGCGATCCCGGCGCGGTGCGCCGCGTCCACGAAGCGGCGGAGATCGTCCGGGCTGCCGTAGAGGCGCGTCGGCGCGAAGAGGTTCACGCCGTCGTACCCCCAGTTGAAGCGGCCGGGGACCTCGGCGATGGGCAGCAGCTCGATCAGGGAGACGCCGATCCGCGCGAGCTCCGGCAGCTCGCGGGCGGCGGACTCCCATGTGCCCTCCCGGGTGAAGGTCCCGATGTGCATCTCGTAGACGACTTGCCCCTTCAGCGGGGCGCCCCGGAATGCCGCGTCGCTCCATGAGAACGCGCCGGGATCGATCACCTCGGAGGGCCCGTGCGGCCCCTCCGGCTGCGACCGCGAGGCGGGATCGGGAGTGAGCGCCTCGCCGTCGTCGAGCCGGAACCGGTAGCGGGTGCCGCTCGCCGCGGACGCGACGAGCCCCGCGAAATAACCGCCCTCCTCGGGCCGCAGCGGGGCGGCCCCGCCGCTCCCCGGCCCGGCCTCCAGGACGACCTCGACCTTGCGCCTGGCCGGCGCCCAGACACGGAAGTGGACTCCTTTCCCGACGAGCACCTCTGCGCCGATGGGCAACCGCCTCTCCGTCTTGAACTCCAGCATTGAAATGAATTCTAGGCGCAACACAGATGACGTCCAGCGCCGATATGCACATGACGACGCTACCGCTGCCACTGCTCAGTTGTCGAGCGCAACGTGCCTTACGGAGCTGCCTGAGAGCGATCAGGAGCAAACCGACATCGAGGTCGGCGGTGTCTGTGTGGCGAAATTGCGCGACGTGAGCTCGCTCTGAAGCTCGCGCGCCGCTGGGCTTCCTCCTTGCCCAAGGCATGTGTTCGTGAACACGAAGGAGATAGAACGAGACAGGAGTCGACCCATCGAGATGGGGAGATGCCATGAAGTGGGCTTGACGACCTTGCGATAGAAGGCGATGAAGCGCGCTCTCCGCGGCTACGGGTGGGCGATGACCACGAGGGTGCGCGCGCGCCGGAGCACGCAGCGCAACGCTCGCTCCAGCGTCTCCGGGTCGAGCGCCGCGAAGCTCTCGTCGAGCACGACGACCTCGGCGCCCTGGAGCAGCGCGCGCGCCATGTAGAGCCGGCTCCGCTCGCCGTGCGAGAGCTGCCAGCCCGTCTCGCCCACCACCTGCTCCAGCCCCCCCGGCATCCGGCCGAGCAGCTCGCCGAGGCCGAGCTCGTGGCAGATCTCCTCGGCCTCCGCGAGGTCGTCGGGCCTCGGCGGCCAGCGCCTGCCCATCAGCAGGTTGTACGCGAACGTCCCGGCGAGGACGTGGTTCTCGTGGAACTGCGGCGCCGCGGCCACGCGGCGCCGCCACGCGGCGGCGCCCAGCATGTGGCGGTCGAGCCCGTTCAGCAGCAGCAGCCCCGCGTCGGGCGCGCGCAGCCCCGAGAGCAGCGCGCTCAGCGTCGACTTCCCGCCGCCCGAGGGCCCCTCGAGCAGGATCCGGTCGCCCGCCGCGATCCGCACCGACACGTCGACGACCGCGGGGCGCGCCCGTCCCTTGTGCCGGAACGACAGCTCGTGCGCCTCCAGGACCGCCGCGCGGGCCTCGGCGTCCCCCTCGCGCGCGCGGGCCGGCGATCGCCCCGCGTCGGGGGGCAGCGGCGGCGGCGGCGGGCCGCCGCGGGCGGCCGCCTGGAACAGCGTGGAGACCTGCTCCCACGCGATCGCCGCGCTGGCGAGGCTCGACAGGCCGCCCGACAGGCCCTGGAGCGCGCGGCTCGCGAGCAGGACGCCCCCCAGCGCGACCGCGTACGCCCCGGCGGAGCCGGTGCCCGCGAGGAACGGCGGCAGGAGGCCGGCGATGCCCGCGATGAGCCAGCCGCGCGGCATCAGCGCGCCGATCTCGATCTGGCTCCGGTCGATGTCGCGCGACAGCAGCAGGTACTGGGCGAGCGCCTCGTCCTCGCCGTGATGCCAGCGGCCGTGGCGCTCCTGGGCGAGGCGGGTCCGGTGGCCGACCAGGCGCTCGATGAGGTCGTGCGTCATCGCGAGCCGCGCGGCGGTCCAGCGCGCGCGCCGCCGGTAGAACCGCACGCAGAGCGCGACGACCAGGGCCGCCCAGGCGACGAGCAGCAGCGCATGGATCGCGCCCGCCGCGCCCTGGGCGAGCACGGCCGCCGCCGCCGCGAGCTCGAACGCCGACGCGACCGCCGCGACGCCGCCGCCCATCGCGAGCCCCTCGATCGCCTCGGACTCGATCACGCGGCCGAGGAAGCGGCCCGCGCCCTCGCTGCGCACCTCCTCGGCGTCGAGCGCGAGCGCGCCCGAGAGCAGGCGCTGCTTGACCAGCGCGCTCGAGTCGATCGCGACGAGGCCCGACAGCCACGACATGAGCTGGCGCAGCGGCACGACCGTCGCGAGCAGCAGCGCGCCGGCGACGAGCCACCCCTCGTCGAGGTGGTCGTCGAGGATGCTGCGCCCCACGGTCATCCACACCAGGATCCAGAGCGTGTAGGCCGCCGCGTGGGCCGCGAGCAGGCCGAGGAGGCGGCGCGGGATCCGCGCGGCCATGGCCTGCCGCGCGAGCGGCGCGCCCGGCGGCAGGCGCAGGCTCCAGATGCCGTCGACGATCACGGGCCCGAGGCGCTCGTCGAGCAGGGCCCGCCGCGCGCGCGCGCGCCGCCGCGGCCGCACGGCTGCGCGCGCGAGGACGCGCTCGATCTCCGGGAGCACCTGCGCCTCGATCGGGCGGCAGATGCGGCCGGCGATCGCCTCGACCGGGACGCGCGCCGTGGAGCGGTCGGCGCGGAGCGCCGCGAGGTCCCGCCCCCTGCGCCCCACGACGGCGAGGAAGCGGGGCGCCCCGCCGTCACGCAGCCACACGAGCGCGGGCGCGACGCGGAGGAGCGCCTCGCCGATCTCGTCGTAGCGCGCCGCGATCGGCTCCGCCTCGACGCCGAGGTACGCCGCGGCCTGATCGATCCACGCCCCGAGCGCGTCCACGCTGCGGAGGTGCCCGGCGGCCGGGACGGGCGCCGCGACAGCGCGCGGGCCGAGGCCGCTCTGCGTCGCGAGCGCCTCGAGCGCGTCGCCGAGGCGCTCCGCCGGCCACTCGAGGGCGCCGAGCGAATCGACCGCGTGGTCCGGCCGCGCCCCCCACCCAGGTTGCGGCCTCGCCCCCCACCCAGGTTGCGCCTCCGCCCCGTCCGGCCGGGCTTCCCACCCGGGTTGCGCCTCGGCGGTCACCTCCGCTGGCCCTCCCCTGCCGCTCCGGCGCCCTCCCCTGCCGCTCCGGCGCCCTCCCCCGTCGCTCCGGCGCCCTCCCCTGCCGCTCCGGCGCCCTCCCCCGCCGCCTCGGCGATGCGCCCGCGCGCGACCTTCAGCCGGCGCCACCCGCCGCTCGACCAGAGCCCTCGCTGCACCGCTGCCTCGGCCTCGAGCAGCGCGCGGTAGCGCGAGCCGGGGCGCGCCGCGAGCTCGGACGGCGCCCCGTCCTCGACCACGCGCCCGCCGTCCACGACGAGCACCCGCTCGAACGATCGCGTCTCGCCGACGTCGTGGGTGACGCACAGGAGCGTCGCGCGCCGGAAGCGCCGCCGCGCCCGGGCGAGCAGCGCCCGGCGGCGCTCCCGGTCGAGTCCGCGGAACGGCTCGTCGAGGATCGCGAGCCGCGCCTCGCTCCGCAGCATCGCCCGGCCCAGGCGCAACCGCTGCCCCTCGCCGCCGGAGACGAGCCCTCCGCCCTCGCCGAGCAGGGTCTTCTGCCCCTCCGGCAGCCGCTCCAGCACCTCGCGCAGCTCGGCCTCCTCGACGACGGCGCCGAAGTCGGCCGCGTCGTCGGGCGCGCCGTAGCGGAGGTTGTCGAGGAACGATCGGTTCCAGATCTGGACCGCCGGGTCGACCCACGCGGTCTCCTCGCGCAGCGCGCGCACCCGCTCGCCGTCGAGGGGGCGGCCGTCGACGAGCACCCTGCCCTCGCTCGCCCGGTGCCAGCCGAGCAGGACCCCGACGAGGCTCGACTTCCCCGCGCCCGACGAGCCCACGATCGCCACGTGGCTGCCCGCCGCGATCTTCAGATCCACCCCGTCGAGGATCACGTGACCGGCCGCCTGGATGCGCACGCGCTCGAAGGCGATCGCGCAGCCCGCGCCGCCGGCGGCCCCTTGCGCAAGCGGCGCCGCTGCCGCGGGCGCGCGCACGGGGGCGCCGGCGCGCAGCTCCTCCGGCGCGCCGAGCGGCTCGAGCAAGCGCAACGCCGTGTTGCGGTGCCCTGGGTACTGGAGCAGCGTGCTCGCGAGCGCCTGCCCGATGGCGGGCAGCGCGAGCGCCCAGTAAAAGAGCAGGAGCGCGCGCGAGAGGGCGCCCCCGCGGGCGAGGAAATCGCCGAGGATCCACGCGGCGAGCGCGAAGCCGATCAGCGCCTGCGCCCCGTCGACGGCGAGGGCGGCGCGGAGGAGGGCGCGGCCGGCGAGCGCCCACTCCCCGAGCAGGCCCGCGTGCTCGCGCCGCACGGCCCGCTCCGCCGCGTGCGCCCGGATCGGCACGAGGCCGAGGAGCGCGTCGAGGTAGAAGCTCGTGAGCGCGCCGGCGTGGGTGCGGACGCGCAGGTCTCGCTCGACGAGGACGCGGTTCCCCGCGAACGGCAGCGCCAGCGCGAGCGCGGCGCCCGGCACGGCGAGGCGCGCGCTCCCGGGATCGATCCAGACGATCGCGGCCGTGGTCACCGCGAGGTCGAGCGCCGAGCGCGCGATCTGGCCGCCGAACGCGGGCAGGCCGCGGAGCACGTGCAAGCTGTGGCCGCGCTGCGCCATGTCCGAGGCCGGGCGGCTCTGGAAGTAGCGATCACCGATGCGCGGGATCTTCGCGAGGAACGCCATCCGCAGCCGGACCTCGAGGTGGCGCCCGAGCCGGATCATCCCCGTGGTCAGCGAGAGATCGAGGGCGAGCTCCACCGCGAGGAACGCCGCGAGGGCGATGAGGGCGGCGAGGCGCTGCTCGAACAGCGCGAGATCGTTCGAGATCTGGAGCAGGCCCCGGAAGAGGAGGCTCTCCAGCACCACCGTGGCGACGCTGAGCAAGAGCGCGCCGGCGAGCACGGCGGGCGTCAGCAGGCCGTCCTCGCGGATCATCCGGAGGAGCGCGCGCGCAGGCGGGATCTCGCGCTCCGCGAGGGCAGCTGCGAGGTCGGGGGGCAGGCGCGCCTCGCCGCGAGCAGCCGTCTCGCCGCCAGCAGTCACCTCACCGCGAGCAGCCACCTCACCGCGAGCGGCCGCCTCGGCGTGCACCGGGGGGGGCTCGGGGGCGGAGGCGCCCGGCGCGCCGTCGCGGCCTGCCGGCGCGCGGGCGAAGCCGAGCGGCCGCCGCCCGCGGATCCGCACGAGCACGGCGCCCCGCGTGAGGACCATCTCCTCCCCGGACGGGTCGGCCGGCCCCGGACGCGCCGTCCAGAAGCCAGGCGGGATCATCTCCTCCCGGTCGGCCTCGGCGTCTCGGTCGAGCAGCGCGCCCAGCACGCGCGCGGCCTCGCGTCCGCGCCCGAGGCCGCCGGAGCGCACGAGCGACGTGACCAGGCGCGCGCCGGCGTCGAGCGCGGCGATCGCTCGCCAGTCCCGGTCCGACAGCGCCGCCTCGATCGGCCGCGTCCCTGCGCCGAGCCACGCGAGCCGGCGCCCGAGCGGCCGCGTGAACCCGTCGCTCGCGGCCCACGCGCGGAAGTCCGCCGCGGACAGGGGCAGCTCGTGCCGGTAGAGCTCGGCCTCGAGCTGCCGTCGCGTGACCCAGCGCCGCCCCGTGCCCGGGTCCATGATCTGCGCGAGGCCGCCGTGCCGGCGCCAGATCACGACGATGTGGAGCGGCCCGGTCGACTGCCGCACGATCGCCAGGGCGGGCAGCGCTTGAGCCTCGTCGAGGAGCACGTGCTCCGGCGGCACCAGGATCTGCTGGGCCACGAGCCCGAGCTGCTCCGCGAGGTCTTCGAGGGTGTCGATGGAGGTGCCGTCGACGTCGGTCTGGCAGGCCTCGCGCAGGCGCCCGTAGCTCACGCCGACGCCGAAGCCCTCGAGCACGCACTTGAGCGTGGCTGGCCCGCAATCCATCGCCGACGTCTGCACGACCTCCGGCGCGAGGAGCCTCCGCCTCGCGCTGGGCGGCCGGCGGCGGGGATCGGCGCTCGCTGCTCGCTCCGACGCGGATCGTGGATCGGCGCCCTGGCTCACCCGTCCGCTCCGCCGCGGACCCTCACGATCTGCCCTGCTGCCCGCAGCACGAGCGACGCCGGCGAGACGCGCTCCATCTCGATGACGACGTTGCCGGGGAGCCCGTGCTGCATGGGGATCGGCGACGCGGGATCGGGGCGCACGCCGAGCTCCACGCGGATGCGGCCCTCCTGCGCCTCGCTGGCGACGCGCTCGACGGTGGTCGCCAGGGTGCCGTATTCGGTCCAGGGGAACGCGTCGAGGCGCAGGCGTCCCGCCTGCCCCGCGCGGATCCGCCCGACGGAGGAGGGCGGGAACTCTGCGATCACCCTGAGCTCGCCGGGCGGGACGACGGCGGCCACGACGTCCCCTTCGCGCACGAAGGAGCCGGCCCGCAGCACCGTGATTTCACCGACCCGCCCGGCGATGGGCGAGCGGATCTTGCGCCGCTCGATCTCGGCGAGCAGCCCCGCGATCGTCGCCTCCAGCACGAGCCGCTCTCCCTCGAGCGAGGCCACCTCGCGGTCGAGCCGCGCGAGCTCGGCCTGCTGCTCGCTCTGCCCGGTGCGTCGCTCGACGCCGGCCCGCGCGGCGGCGCGGTCGAGCGCCTCGGTCGCCGAGCGCCGCGACAGCGCCTCGGCCGCGAGCCGCGCCGCCTCGGCCTCGGACACGAGCCCGTCCTGCCGGAGGCGAACGGCCCGCGCCGCCTCGAGCTCCTGGAAGCGCGCGCCCGCCTCCGCCTCCTTGAGCCGCGCCTTCGCCTCGTCGATGCGGGCGCGCGCCGCCTCCGCCCCGTCGCGCAGCGCCCGCGAGCGCGCCGCGATCTCGGCCCGGAGCGGCCCCATCTGCCCCGCGATGGCCGAGAGCCGGGCCTGCTTGTCGTCCATGTCGCGGCGGAGCGGCTCCACGTCGAGCTCGACGAGGACGTCGCCCGCGGCGACCTCGGCCCCGAGGAGGTCGAGGCGGACCGAGGCGACCCTCCCGCCGAGGGGCGCCTCGACGCGGTGGGCCGCCTGCCCCACCTCGAGGCGCGCGCTCACGCTCGCCTCGTACTGCCCGACGCGCGCGAGGAAGAACCACGCGAGCCAGCCTCCGAGCAGGAGCGCGCCGATCGCGGCGCCGACGATCGAGCCGCGATGGCCGTCGGTCGCGATCGCGTGGATCGAGCGTGAGAACCCGGCGGGCATGAGGGGTCGCGCCAAGGTACACGAGCGAAGGATGCGCAGGAAGTCGCACCCATCGACGGGGCGAAGGCGATGAGCCTGGCAAAACTTCACGTGCAGCGCGGGCCGATTGAATGAATGCTCTCCTCCGCGGCTCCGCCGCGAGGTAGTCATTCCATTCCATCTGGAGGTCCCCCATGGCTGATATCGATCGTAATCACGAGCAGAACGAGCAGAACGAGCAAACGGAGCAGGCGGAGACGGTGCCCTTCTTCGCTCGCTACCTGGAAGATCAGAAGCGCATCCGGACCGGCGTCAAAGCCGGCGGCATCTACCAGACCCTCAAGTACCCGTCGGACCGGGACGAGAACGTCACCATGAAGTACCCCTCCGACGGCGACGAAGAGCTGGCCGTGAAGTGAACCGCGAACGCCGCGCGGCGGGTAACCGCCCGCGGCCGAGCGGAACCCACCGAAATCGCCCGCAACATCGCGTCCCTTCCGCAACGACGCGTGACGACGTGCAACGACGCGTGACGACGCGTGACGACGCGTGACGACGCTTAACGAAGCGTGACGACGCGTAACCAAGCTCAACACGATTCAACACAGTAAAGCGCCCGTGATTGAAAGATCGCCGCAGCAGCGGAATCAAAGAATCACGGGATCGCGGAATTGCGACGTCGAGCCGCTGCAATCGTGCTGAAAAGCGCTGAAAGGCGCCGAAGAACGCCCTCGGGCTTGCGCCCCCGCCTGGCGGCTCGCTATGTTAGCCCTCTTGCCCTCGGCGGCTCCGTCGCCGCGGCAACGCAACCATCTGGAGGTATCCCATGGCCGATATCGACAACCGTGAGCCCGAGCAGCAGGAGCAGAAGGACGACGCCGAGGCGGTGCCGTTCTTCGCTCGCTTCCTGGAGGATCAGAAGCGCGTCCGTACCGGCGTCAAGGCCGGCAGGCCGCCCTTCCAGACGCTGAAGTACCCGTCGGACCAGGAGGACGGCGGGGGCGGCGGGAAGGACCCCATCTTCACCACGCTGAAGTACCCGTCGGACGGCGACGAGGCCTGAGCACCGCATGGACCGCCCGCGCCCGTGCGAGAGAGGTACCCTGACGTGACGATGGCGAGCGCGAGCGTCCTCCTGGTCTCGCACTCACAGGACGACTTCGGGATCGGGCGTGTGGCGGAGGCGCTGCGAAGGCGCGGCGCTCGCCCCGTCCGCCTGGACGTCGACCGGTTCCCTCGCGACATCACGCTCTCGACGGCGCTCGGGCCGGGCGGCGTGCGCCGCCGTCTGGAGGACGCCGGGGCCGCGATCGGCGGAGACGAGATCTCCGCGGTCTGGCTCCGGCGCCTCTGGGCGCCGGACCTCGGCGAGGGCATCCCCGAGGAGTACCGCGGCGCGTGCGTGCGCGAGTCGATGGCGGCGCTGACCGGCTGGCTGCGCGGGCTCCCCGCGCGGCGCTGGATCAACGAGCCCGCGGCCGAGGAGCGCGCCCAGGACAAGCTGCGCCAGCTCGCGGCGGCCGCGTCGGTCGGCCTTCGCGTCCCCGAGACGGTGGTGACGAACGACCCGGCCGAGGTCCGCGGCCTCTTCGCGCGCCTCGGGGGGAACGTGGTCGCCAAGATGCTCACGCCCTTCTCGACCAGCCTCGCTGGCGGCGCGCCCTTCGTCTTCACGCACGCCGTCGCGGAGGCCGACCTCGACGCCCTCGCGGGGCTGCGCCAGAGCCCCATGGTCTTCCAGGAGCGCATCCCCAAGGCGCGCGAGCTCCGCGTCGCCTGCGTCGACGGCCGGTGCTTCCCGGGCGCGCTCGACGCGACCCGCTACGAGTCGGTCGCGGTCGACTGGCGCCACCCGGACGTGAGCGAGATCGGCATCGGGTGGGAGCCGGACGCCCTCCCGCGCGACGTCGAAGCGCAGCTCGGCGCGCTCCTTCGCGCCCTCGGGCTGGTCTTCGGGGCCGTCGACCTCATCCGGACGCCGGACGGAGAGCACGTCTTTCTCGAAGTGAACCCCGCCGGCGAGTGGGGCATGCTGGAGCGGGATCTCGGCCTGCCGATCGCCGACGCGCTGGCGGAGGCGCTGCTCGCTCCGACGGAGAACCGGTGACAGTCCTCATCATCACGCACAGCGAAGACAACGAGTGCATCGACCGCGTCGCCGCCGCGATCGCCAGCCTGGGCGGCCGGGCCTTCCGCTTCGACACCGACGCCTTCCCGGCGGGGGCGCGGCTCTCGCTTTCGTCGGGGGCCGGGGCGGGCCGCTCCACGCTGACCACCCGGGACGGCGCCCTCGACCTCGGCGACGTGACCGCCGTCTGGTATCGCCGGGTCGCCTACGGCGCCAGGCTGCCCTCGTCGATGGATCCGCAGCTCCGGAGCGCGTCGGTCCACGAGGCGAAGCAGACAGCGGAGGGCATGCTCGCGGCGTTCCGCGTCCCGCAGGTCGACCCCTTGCCGGCGGTGCGCTTCGCGTCGAACAAGCAGGTGCAGCTCGACATCGCGCGCGAGGTCGGCCTCGACACACCGCGCACGCTCACGACCAACGACGCCGAGGCGGCGCGGGCCTTCGCCGCGACCTGCCCGGGCGGGGTGATCGCCAAGATGCTCTCGTCGTTCGCCGTCTACCGCGACGGCGAGGAGCAGGTGGTCTTCACGAACGCCCTCGAGGCCAAGGACCTCGCGGACATGCGGGGGCTCTCGCTCTGCCCGATGACCTTCCAGGAGAACATCCCGAAGGCGCGCGAGCTGCGGGTCACGGTCGTGGGCGAGCGCGTCTTCACGGCCTCGGTCGACTCGCAGGCGGCGCCCGGCGCCGAGGTCGACTGGCGCCGGCAGGGGATCGAGCTCATCGACGCCTGGCGCAAGGACACGCTCCCGCCCGACGTCGAGACGGGTGTGCTCCGGCTGATGGATCAGCTCGGCCTCAACTACGGCGCGATCGACATCCTCCGCACGCCGGACGGCCGGCACGTCTTCCTCGAGGTCAACCCGTCCGGCGAGTTCTTCTGGCTGGAGCGGAACCCCGGGCTCCCGATCAGCGAGGCGCTCGCCGAGGTGCTGCTCGGCAAGGCGCCGCGGCGCGGCTCGTGGAGCGCCTTCCTCCACACGCCGGCGACGCAGCCCCGCTGATCCGGCGGCGCAGCGCCGCCGAGCGGACGCTCGGTGCCGTCCGCCCGCCCGCCCGCCGCTTCCAGCACGACACGACCTGCCGCTCCCTCACCGGACGGACGGGCACCGCGCAACGCGCCCCGGCGCCACGCGGTGCGGCTTGACAACGCCCGGAGGTTCCGCACTTGCTATCCGTTCAGGGGAGGGCACCGCCCCCTGCGCCCGGCAAGCGATCTCGTGAAGATCCTAGAGCTCCACCTCCTCGCGTTCGGCCCCTTCACGGATCTCCGGCTCGACTTCTCCTCGCCGTCGCCGGGCCTCCACGTCGTCTACGGCCCCAACGAGGCCGGGAAGAGCACCGCGCTCCGGGCGATCCGCGGCCTGCTCTACGGCATCCCGCACATCACGCCCGACGCCCACGTGCACCACAACACCGATCTCCGCGTCGGCGGCCGGCTCGCGGGCAGGGGCGACGCCGCGCTCGCGCTCGTCCGCCGCAAGGGGCGCGTGAAGACGCTCCGCGACCCGGACGACAACCCCCTCGACGACGCCGCGCTCGCGCCGGTGCTCGGCGGCGTGACGGAGGAGCTCTTCCGGACCTCCTTCGGGCTCACCCACGAGACGCTCCGCCAGGGCGCCGAGGCCCTGCTCCAGGGCAAGGGCGACGTCGGTCAGAGCCTGTTCGGCGCGGGGCTCGGCGGGCCGGGGCTGCAGCAGCAGCTCGCCACGCTGCGCCAGGAGGCGGACGAGATCTTCACGCCCCAGGCGAGGACCCGCCCCCTCAACGAGGCGATCAAGGCCTTCGAGGCGGCCCGCAACGGGGCGAGGAGCGCCGCTCACCCGCCCGCGGACTGGACGCGCAAGCGGCAGGAGATCGACGAGCAGCGGGCCGAGCAGGAGCGCGTCGACGCGGAGCTGCGCGCGCTCCGGTCGACCGACAAGCGGCTCCGGCGCGCGCTCCGTGTGCTCCCGCTGCTGGAGGCGCGGCGCGCGATCCTCGGCCGGCGCGCCGCCCTCGGCCACGTCGTCCTGCTGCCCGAGAGCGCGCAACGCGACCGCGAGGACGCCCAGGATCGCGCCGCCGACGCGAGCGCCCAGGCCTCGCGGCTCCGCGCCGACATCGCGGAGCTCGAGGCCCGCCACGCCGCGCTGGAGGTCCCCGCGTCGCTCGCCGACCTCGACGCGAGCGCGATCGACGGCCTCGTGACCCGGCTCGGCAGCCACCGCAAGGCCGCCGTCGACCTGCCGCGCGTCCGGGCGGAGCTCCACGGCGTCGAGGAGGACGCGCGCGCGATCCTCCGCAGGCTCGGGCGGGACGCCTCGCTCGCCGGCGGCGACGACCCCGAGCGGCTGGAGGCGATGCGCGTCGACGTCGCGACCGAGGCGCGCATCAAGAAGCTCGCCCGCGAGCGCGGCGCCGCCGAGGCCAAGCCGCGCGAGGTGGAGCGGCTGCTCTCGGCGCACCGCGCGCGGCGCGACGCCTGCGCGCGCAGGCTGGCCGAGCTGCCGCCGGGCGAGGACCCCGCCCCGCTCCGCGGCGCGCTCTCTCGCGCGCAGAAGCAGGGCGACCTCGAGCACCGCCTCCGCGAGGCCGCCGCCGCGGCGGCGCAGCTCGCCCGCGACGCCGACGTGCAGTGCGATCGGCTCGGCCTCGGCGCGGCCGGGACGCGGACGCGCCTCGACGTCGACGATGCAGCGCGGCGGGCGCGCCTCGACGCGGGCGGCGCGCCCGAAGGCCGGCCGCTCTCCGCGGCCGAGGCGAGCGCCCTGCCCGTCCCGCTCCCCGAGACGGTCGACCAGGCGGCCGCGCAGTGGGGCGCGCTCGCCCGGGAGCGCGAGCGGCTCGGCGAGCGCGCCGCCGAGATCGAGGCGCGCCTCCGCGAGAGCGCCCGCGAGATCGACGCGCTCCAGCGCGCCGGCGCCGTCCCCACGGAGGCCGACCTCGCCGAGGCGCGCGAGCGCCGGGACGCCGCCTTCAAGGCGCTGGTGCGCGCCCTCCAGGCGAAGGCGGGCGCCCGCGCGGCGGGCGCGTCGATCCACACCGCCTCGCTCTTCGACATCGGCGCGGACGCGCCCGCCTCGCCCGGGGGGCGGCGCAGGCCGTCGCTCGCCGCGCGCGACGAGCCGCCGGCCGCCCGGGGGAAGCCCGACGACTACGCCGACCTGGTCCGCGCCGCCGACGCCCTCGCCGATCGGCTGCGCCGCGAGGCCGACCGGGTCGCCCGCCTGGCGCGGCTGCTCGCGGACGAGGCGCGGGCCCAGGCGGACCAGGCGCAGCTCGCCGCGGAGCGCGCCGCGCTGGCGCGCCGGGCCGAGGAGGCCGAGGCCGCGTGGCTCGATCTGTGGCGGCCCGCAGGCGTCGCCCCGCGCTCCCCCGAGGAGATGCGCGGTTGGCTCGGCCGCTACGCGGCCTTGACCGCCACGGTCGACCGGCTGCGCGCCGCGGAGGCCGAGGCCGAGGCGCTGCGGGCCCGGATGCAGGCGCACGCCGCCGAGCTCCACGCGGCGCTCCAGGGCGCACGCGCCGCGCCGGGCGCCTTGCGCGGCGACGCGGCCGGCGCGGGCTCGCGCGGCGACGCGGCCGGAGCGCTGGAGGACGCGCCGGCGCGCCTCCCGGCGCTCGTCGAGGCCGCGGAGCAGGAGCTCGCGGCCATCGAGGGCGCGGCCCGGGAGCGCAAGGAGCTCCTGCGGGAGCGCAAGGAGCTCGAGCGCGAGATCGAGGACCTCGAGCGCGAGCAGGCGCAGCACGCGCGCGCGCTCGAGGCGTGGCGAGCCGAGTGGGCCGAGGGCGTGCGACCGCTCGGCCTGCCCGGCGACGCCTCCGCGGACGAGGCCACGGCGATCCTCGACGAGCTCGGCGCGCTGTTCCGCAAGGCGGACAGCGCCGCCCACGAACGCCGCCGGGTGCGCGGCATGGAGCGCGACGCCCGGGCCTTCGGGGCCGACGTCGCGGAGCTCGCGTCCCGGCACGCGCCGGATCTCGCCCCGCTGCCGGCGGATCAGGCCGCCGATCAGCTGATCAAGCGCCACCACAAGGCGCGCGCCGACCTGCGCGAGCGCGGCGAGATCGCGCGGAGCCTCGCCGACAAGCGCCGCGAGCTGGATCAGCAGGAGGCGCGCCGCGCGGCCGCCGAGGCGCGCCTCGCCAAGCTCTTCGAGGCGGCGGGCGTCCCGCGCGGCGGTGACGACGCCGACGACGTCGCCGCGCTCTCCCTGGCGGAGGAGCGCTCGCGCGAGGCGCGCCGGCTCGACCGCGAGCTCGTCGAGAACGAGGGCAAGCTCCTCGAGGCGGGCGAGGGCGCGGGCATCGCCGCGCTCGAGCAGGAGACCGCCGGGGTGGAGCGGGACGCGCTCGCGCTCGAGCTCGACCGGGCGGAGGAGCGCCTCGCGGCGCTCGAGGACGAGCGGCGCCGGATCGACAGGGCGCTCGGGAGCCTCGAGCAGGAGCGCGAGCACCTCCGGGCGACGGTGGGCGCCGCGGAGGCCGCCGCGGAGGCGCAGATCTGCCTCTCGCACCTGCGCGGCGAGGTGCGCCGCTACGTGCGGGCGCGCCTCGCCGCGGTGCTGCTCGAGCGCGAGATCGAGCGCTACCGCGAGCGCAACCAGGGCCCGATCCTGGCGCGCGCGAGCGCGCTCTTCCACCGCCTGACGCTGGGCGCCTTCGCCGGCCTCCGGGTGGGCTACGACGAGAGCGAGCAGGCGATCCTCCGCTGCGTCCGCGCGGCGGCGTCCGGCGCGGCGGTCGGCGGGGCAGCGGCCGCGAGGGCGCCCGCGCCGGACGGCGCGGCGGAGCCCGCGAAGGCGCTCGCGGACGCAGCGCCAGAGCCCGCAAAGGCGCCCGCGGACGCAGCGGCGGAGCCCGCGAGGGCGCCGGTGCAGCGCGAGGTGGACGTGACGGGCCTGAGCGACGGCACGCGCGACCAGCTCTACCTCGCGCTGCGCCTCGCGAGCCTCGAGCACCACGCCCGCACGGGCGAGCCGATACCGCTCATCCTGGATGACATCCTGATCCACTTCGACGACGACCGCGCCCGGGCCGCCCTCGCGGTGCTCGGCGAGCTCGCGGGGACGACGCAGGTGCTGTTCTTCACGCACCACGCGCGGCTCTGCGAGCTCGCGCGCGAGGCGGTGCCGGCCGACGTGCTCCGCGAGCACCGCCTGCGGTAGCAAGGCCGGTCACCGCGATAGGCTATCCTGGGCGGGATGACGGTCCAGGAGCTCCACGTCGCGGGATACCGCTCGATCCGCGAGCTGACCCTCCCCCTCGCGCAGGTCAACGTCATCGTCGGACCGAACGGCGTCGGCAAGACCAACCTCTATCGCACCATGGTGCTGCTCGGCTCCGCGGCGAGCGGTACCTTTGCGCGCACGCTGGCCGAGGAGGGGGGGATGCCCTCGGTGCTCTGGGCTGGCCAGCGCAGCAAAGGCCCGGTGCGGATGACGCTGCGGGTGCGGCTGGATCAGCTCGTCTACGAGCTTCAGTGCGGGCTGACGCCGCCGCCTGGAGGGCCGTTCGAGCTGGACCCGGACATCAAGGAAGAGAGCCTCTGGTTGCTCGACAAGCGCCGCCGCCTGCCGATGCTGGAGCGGGCCGCGGGCTCGGCCTTCGCGCGCGACGCGGACGGCCACCGCGTGACCTTTCCCTTCTCGCTCTGGGGCTCCGAGTCGGTGCTGGCGCAGGTGGTGGAGCCGCACCGCTTTCCGTTGCTCTCGGTGGTGCGGCAAAAGCTGATGAACTTCCGGTTCTATCACCACTTCCGCACCGACTCCGGCGCGCCGTTGCGGGTCGAGCAGGTCGGGGTGCGGACGCCTGTGCTCAGCACCGATGGCCACGATCTGGCCGCGGCGCTGGCGACGATCCTCGATATCGGCGACAGGGGCGCCTTGAAGGATGCCGTCTCCAGCGCGTTCCCTGGCGCGTCGCTCGAGGTCTCCTCGACGCAGGGGCGGTTCCGCGTCGAGCTCGGGTTGCCAGGGATGTCGCGGCCGCTCGACGCCCGCGAGTTCTCGGACGGCACGGCGCGCTATCTCTGCCTCCTGGCGGCGCTGCTGAGCCCGAGGCCTCCGCTGCTGATGGCGCTGAACGAACCGGAGACGAGCCTGCATCCGGATCTGCTCGGGCCGCTCGGGGATCTCCTTGTGCACGCGGCATCCCGGAGCCAGCTGTGGATCACGACGCACTCCCGCCCGCTGGCGGAGCGGATCCGGAAGGCGACGCCCTGCCGGCTCATCGAGCTTGGCAAGAATGGTGGAGAGACGGTGCTGGCGAGCGGCGCCGCGGAGGAGGAATGACGTCCGCCATCAACGACAGAGGTCTCGTCGTGTTCATTCGATGATCCATCGAAGCACGGGACCAGCGACGACGACGAAGGCCGCGTGGCCCGGAAGCACAGGACTATCCCCGCCGAGCCACTGCACATGGGCGCTCGTCGACCAGCCCAGCGGCCCTGCGAAGTACGAGTTGACCTGCGCATGCCCGCCTATCGCCACCCCGGCGACGCGCCCGCACAAGGCGACGCCGCACGACGGCATGTCGTAGAGCCCGATCGATGGCCCCAGACTGAAATGGCCGTCCTCCCACGCGACGCCGACGTCGAGTGACGTCTGATTGTAGACACCGAGCCCGCCGTCCCGGGTCGCCAGGAGGATGGTGCACAGGTCGTGGACCGTGAACAAGAAGTCTCGCTCGAAGGGCCACGATATCGCCGCTTGTGGGCCCACCGCGGGGCGAGAATCGGCGCCGATCTGAATCCACCCGAGGCTCGCACCGGCGCTGATTTCGGCCGCTCCTGCTCGCGCCGGTGCGGAGAGGAGCGGGAGGACGACCACAACCGCCCATGGGATCTTCTGCCAGCCTCTTGCGCCCATGGTACCTCCCCTTTCCCCCAGCGGACGAGCAACGTGACGACGCGAGCCGTCCTACTGACGGTGAAATTGGACGTCAACCGAGATCCGGGCGGGGACGTCCCGATGGACGTGGGTCGTACCGTCCAGAGGTTGCGCCCGTCGCGCGCCGGCCTGCGAGGCGCGAGTGCTCTCAGGCGCCAAGCAGCGGTGCCTCCGCGGCGTCGAGCAGGGCAGCTGGTTCCAGGAAGGCGCTCGCCGCGGAGGCAGGCGGCGGAGAGCTCCCGATGCCGGCGTCAGAGGGCGGCCCGCCCTGGTGATGGGATATCAAGGGTGAGGTTGTCGAGAAGCCACTCGCTCGCTCCCCGATGCGGTCGAGGTGCTGCTGAACGCCCGCGGGTGAACGCTCACGGTTCAGGGAGTGATCCGGGGAGCCCCGGCGTCGCCGTCTCCGAGGTGGCCACCGACGACACGCTCACTCCGGACACGGCCCGACGCACCCCTCACCGCCGCAGTCGACGCCGGCCTCGTCGCCGTTCTTCACGCCGTCCGTGCAGGTGGGGGCCTCGCAGACGCCAGCCCAGCACACGCCGCTCGTGCAGTCCTCGCCGGTCTGGCAGCCCCGGCCCGGCGCGCAGCGCGGGCAATACTGCTTGCCGCAGTCGACGCCGGACTCGCGGCCGTTCTTCACCCCGTCGCTGCAGGTCGGGATCATGCAGGTCTCGTTCGTGCACACGCTGCTCATGCAGTCCGTGGCCGCGCGGCAGCGGTCCCCCGCCTGGCAGGGCCGGCACGGGCCACCGCAGTTGAAGCCGGTCTCTCCGCGACCGGCGTCCTGCACGTCGTTCACGCAGTGCTCCGGCACGCACCAGACGCCATCACACGCGCGCCCGCCGGGACAGAGCAGCGACGCGTCCGTGTCGACACACTGCACGCAAGCGCCCTCATGGCACCGCCCCTCGCCTGAGGCAGGACACGTGACCTCGTTCAACAGGAGATGCCGCGGCTCATCGATCTCGCAGACGTCGAGGGTGCACTGGTTGCCGTCATCGTAGATGTCCTGGGCCGCCGCGCTGACCACACGGCCATCGGCTGTACACTTCTCGATCTTGCAGTCGCCCCGGAGCTGCGACGCGAGCGGACCTTCGTGGATCTCCACCGCGCACGCGCCGTCCACGCACCGTCCCGCGCCGCACCGCGGGTCGGGCGGGCCAGGGCACTCCGCGTCGCTCTCGCAACCGAGGGGCGGCACGGGCACCCCGGAGCACTTCTCGGTGCCCTCCTCGGTGCCCTCCGCGCACTCGTCGCAGGTGAGGCACTCCTTGAAACACTCCGAGTCCTGCTCGCCACGCGAACCCTCCTCGCCGCGCGCGCAGCAGATGACCTTGCCCGGCTCGCCGCACACGCAGCGCTCATCGACGCAGATCGTGCCCGGCACGTACTGGTGGCTCGACTCGCAATCATCCGTGACCGCGCAGTCTCCGCCCATATAGGGCACGTCACCACATGCAAAGAACGTCGCTGGGCCGATGAGAAGAATGAAACCAACGAACCAAGGCGCGATGGGCCTACCCATGCTCCAGTCCTCCGGCACGAGGCTGAGGCGCCGGCACCCTGGCGGCCCCAATCCGCCGGGGTGTCGTTTGCCTGTCATCCGAGGCGCGCACTATGCCGCGTCGGGCCCGCGGCCGTCACGCAAGTTTTCGCCAGAATGCGCCGCTGGCGAGGCGGCCTTCCAGCAGGGCAGGCACGAGGTCGAAGGGAGGAAAAACGGTGCTCGTCAACGGAAAGCCGCTGACGGACACCGTGTTCTCCGCCGGGCCGCGAGGAGGGAACGTCCGTCGCCGCGCGCCCCTGCTCACCGGGTCGCGTCGCGTCGCACCGGGACGCCTCGTCTCCGGCTCACGAGGCGAACAGCCAGGCGATGCTCGCCGCGCCGGCCAGGAAGATCGCCGCCGTGAAGATCAGGATCGCCGTCCGGTCAGGGCGATACTCCCCCCGATCGATGGCGCGAGCGACGCGCAGGTAACGCATCGCGGCCCACGCGATGAGCGCCATCCCGAGCACGACCATCCCCGCGCCGACGCCCACGACCTCGCGCAGCAACGACCGCGGCCCTCCCGGCGCGGCCGGCGGCCCCACCTCGAGGAAGTAGAGGCTGACCCGGTTGAGCGTGATGCCGAAGCTGAGCAGCGCGATCGCCGTGCGCACGTAGGCGAGGTGCGTCCGCTCGTTGGCCAGGTGCTCCCTCGCGTAGGCCTCCGTGCGCTTCACGCTCTCCTCGCCGGGCATGGTGGCTCGCCCTCCTCGTCGCGCGGCGCCCCGCTTCAGCGGCGGCCGTACCGATCGTCGAACCACGGATACGCCGTGTTCGAGTAGCCGCGGACCTCCCAGAACCCCGGCTGATCCGCCGTGGTGAACGTGATCCGCCGGATCCACTTCGCGCCCTTCCAGGAGTAGAGCTGCGGCGTGATCATCCGCACCGGGCCCCCGTGCTCGCGCGGCAGCGGCTTGCCCTCCCAGGTGTGGACGAGCAGCACGTCGGGCAGCATGGCCTCCTCGAGCGGCAGGTTCGTCGTGTAGGGGGTCTGCGTGCCGGGCGCGATGTCGCTCGCCTCGATCAGCACGAAGCGCGCGTCCGCGAGCGGGCGCGCGCGCTCCGCGAGGGCGGCGAACCGGACGCCGATCCAGTGGTTGTCCAGGCGGCTCCAGGTGGTCACGCAGTGGAAGTCGGACACGTCGAGCGTCTGCGGCAGCGCCATGAACTCTTCCCAGGAGTAGGTCCGCGGCGCCTCGCAGAGCCCGTCGATCTCGAGCTGCCAGCGCTCGGTCGGGATGTCCGGCGTATCGCCGAGATCGAGCACCGGCCAGTTCTTCACCTCGCGCTGACCGATCGGCAGCCTCGGCATCCCGTGCCGGTTCGGCGGCCCGCTGCCCATCGGCGCGAGCCCGTCGAAGGCGCCCTTGCCGCGCGCCGCCTGCCGCGCGGCGAACGCCTGCTTGCGCTCGATCAACGACCTCGCCCGCCGCCCCGCGTCGTCCCCCATGACGTGACCATGGCGAGAGCTCTGGACGCCTGCAAGAGCGAGCTCATCCGACCTTGCGGCCCGAGAGCTCCACGGATGCGGCATCCACCGACACCGACGTCGGGGGGCCGAACTTCTTGACCTGAACGGTCACGAGGAGGGCCGGCGTGTCGTCGAGCACGCGCTCGATGATGCGCTCGGCGAGCGTCTCGAGCAGCTTGTACGACGCGCTCGTGCCCGATTCGACGACGAGGCTCGCGAGCCTGTCGTAATCGAAGACGCGCGCGCGCGTGTCCGCTCGAGGCAACAGCGAGACCGGGAGCTCCACCTCCAGGCACACGACGAAATCCTGGGGCAGGTCGCGCTCGGCGCGAGACACGCCGTGCTTGGCGCGAAAGCGGATGCCGTCAAGGCGGATCCGGTACGTCTGGATCGCGGACTCCATCGGCGCCCCCTAGCACGCCTTCCGGCCGGCTTCCGCCGCAAGAATGCCGGGCGGCAGGCTCGCCCGCTCGCCGCGGCCTTCCCGGCGCGCGGCGGCCGTCTCGGCGTGTCCCGGCGCGGGCGGCCTTCCCGGCGCGACCGCCCTCCAGGCGCGCGGCGGCTGCGCGCCACGCGCGCCACGTGCGCCACGTCAGAGGAGAGGCCGCTTGAAGCACACGGCTTCGATCTTCGCGGTCATCTCGCTGCGCAGGAACTGCACCGGCTCCCAGCCTTCCTGCCCGAACCGCTTGAGGACCGGGTTCCATCCGGCCGTGGTGGTCACCTCGAACACCTGACTGTCGCTGACGCGCGCCGTCTCCACGTCCACGCACCGAACCTCCCACCGGGGCGGATCGGTCCCCGCCTGCACCGGCGGCACCAGGAAGCGCGGCGCGACGTACGACGCGGAGCAACCGAAAAGAAATGCGACGGCGATGGCTGTCCCGGAGCTGAGCTTCGGCATGGGCGGTCCTTTCCTGCGGAGTCGACTCGCGAAGGCGTATCGACGCTTCGTGCGCCACGTCAACTGGGAACGGCGCGCGCGCCGGCGCGGAGCGCGCCGACTCTCGGCCGTCACCGGCGCGTGTCCGGGGCATCCAGCCACGTCCGCTGGAACCGCTCCCCCTTCCCCCGCGTACTCATCCAGGGGCACAACCTCGCCTCGAAGGAGCGGCGCCGATGATCCGAGGAGATCGGCGAGCGCCTCGCGGTGCCGGTGGGCACCGTCAAATCCCGCCTCTCGCGCGCGCTGGACAAGCTGCGCGCCACGCTCCAGGAGCCGCCGCGGGCTGACGCCACCCCTAGCGCTTACGCGTGAGCGCCTCGCGGTCCTTCACGATGAGGCGCCGCCCCGCCGCGTCGAGCACCCCCTCCTTCCGGAACGCCCCGAGCGTCAGCGTCACCGTCTCGCGCGTCGACCCGATCACCTGGGCGATCTCCGCGTGCGTGATCGGCGCCGAGATCAACGTCCCCCGCGGCGTCGGCACGCCCCACCGCTCCGCCGCGTGCAGGAGGAACTCGGCGAGGCGCCCTCCCACGTTCTTGAAGAGCATCGACTCGATCCGGTCCTCGGTCTCCCGCTGCCGCGCGACGAGCAGCGCGAACACCGCGCCTCCGAGCCCCGGGTGCTGGGCGCAGAGCTCGCGGACGAGCGCGAGCGGCACCCGGACCACCTCGGCCTCATCCATCGCGATCGCCCGCTCCGTCCGCGTCTCCAGCCCGCCGAGGCACGACTCGCCGAGCACGTCGCCCGTGCCGCGGTAGCTGAGCGGGAACGCGGCCCCCGCCTCGTTGACGCGCTCGACGCGCGCGCGCCCCCGGCCGAGCACCACCAGCGTGTCCGCGGGGGCCCCCTGCTCGAAGATCGCCGCGTCGGAAGCCACCACCTCGAGCACCGCGGCGTCCGTGACCGCCTCCCGTACCTCGCGATCCACCTGCGCGAACAGCGAGGAGAGCCGGAAGGCGCGCGCCACCCGAGCCTTCACGGGATCCATGGGCTGGCGGCCAGCATCCTGCGCGTACTGGGAATCCAGATCGCTCACGGTAGGGAACAAAAGAGTAATCCATCCCGCGTGGGTTGACACACAGGAATCCCCTGCGACCGAGGCCCGGCGCAGGGCGAACGGAGCGCCTCGCTCAGCGTCCGTCGCGGTCGAGCTGCACGACGATGTCCCGGTCGAGCGCGCTGTCCGCCGCGCGGGCGAACTGCTGGAACTTCGTATAGGCATCGGGCTGCACGCGGCCCGCGGGCAGCTCGAGGAAGCGATCGAGGACCAGCGCGCCGCCCTCCATGCGATCGTTCACCCGCACGGCGCGCCCCGCGTCGTCCGCCGTCGACGGAGCGAGCTTCGTGACCACGCGCGCGCCCGCGGGGAGCTTGACGCGGAGCCGCACCTCCGAGCGCGTCGCGATCTGCTCCGACAGGTAGAGCGGCGTCTCGCGGACCGGCAGGCTGGCGAGGCTGGCCACGCGCACGCCGAAGGGCGGCGTGATGACCAGCTCCCCTCCCTGCGCGCGCGCGAAGCTCGCGGCGGCGATCTTCATCTTCAGCGTGAGCGGCCGGTCGATCTCGCTCAGCTCCTTGATCTCGATCGCCTGGAGCCGCGCCCCCGGCACCATCTGCGGCAGGAGGCGCGACTCGACGGCGTCCCTGAGCTGGGCGTCCGGGAGCGACTCCAGCGCCGAGCGCAGCGCGATCGCGAGCTTGCCCTCGTAGCGCTGCTCGATCGCCAGCGAGGCCGAGCCGTCCCTCGCCACCTCGGCGACGCCCTCCGTGACCACGCCGTCGTGCGCGCCGGACGAGGGCGTCACCTCGCGCGGCGTCCCCGGCTTCAGCACGATCGCCGGCTGCCCGCGGAGGGAGCTCGGCAGGTAGCCGTACGGCGCGAACTTGTCGCGCACGAACATCCAGCGCACCGCGCCCGCGCCGGGCTTGTCCCCGGTGTCGAGGCGGACGGCGAGCGCGTTGAACATCTCGGCCTCGCTCATGGGCCCGCGCGGCGGCGCGGTGAGCCGGTCGCTCACGACGCCGTAGCCGGCGTCGATGCCGACCAGGCGGCACAGGTAGAGGAACGCCTCGGTCCGGTTGCCGCTCTTGCCGATGACGACGCGGCGGCCGTCGTCCTCGCGCCCCGGCTCCACGTTGGCGAGCACCCACCGGTAGATCCGGCGCGCCTGCTCGTCCTTCGACGGCGCCGCTCCCCCGCCCTCGCCGCGCGCACCCTCCGCGGCGCCGGCGGCCTTCCCCTGCTCGCCGCCGCCCGCTGCCGGCGAGCGCGGCGCGAGCGGCGTACGCGCGATTGCCCGCGCGATGCGCACGAGCCGCGGATCGCGCGGCGTCTCGTCGGCGGCCGCGTCGACCATGCGCGCGATCGTGCTGTCCAGGCGGATGCCCCAGCCGATGCGGATGTTCGGAAGGAACTCCGAGATCGGCGCGCTCGCCGGCTCCTCCGGGAGCGCGGGGCTCTTGTCGACCCGGTAGCGGCGCGTGACGAGCGCGCCGGACTCGACGATCTCCGGCGCCGGGACGGCGCCGGAGGCCTCCACGTCGAGCGGCCGGCTCTTCGGCGACACGACGATGAACTCGCTCCGCCAGTAGGGGACCTTCTCCTCGCGGAAGAACCAGCGCGGGCCCTGGAACGTGAGGCCCCCCTGCCCGTCGCCGCGCAGCACGAACAGGTTCTCCACCTCGATGTAGTCGCCCACCTCGAGGTGGGGCATCGTCACGGTCGGCTTGTCCTGGATGAACTCCGGCTCGTGGATCGACCCGTCGCGCTTGACCGTGCGGAGCTTGAGCACGAGCCCCTCGGGCATGCGTTGCTCCGCGTGCTCCTGGATGGCCTCCCGCGACTGGATCCGGATGATCTCGTGCTGGAGCATCCGCGCCGAGCCGTCCTCGTGGACCCACATGGCCGCATAGTCGAGCACGCGCGCCGCCGTGCCCGGCATGACCTCGCCCGAGGCCTCGTGCTCGGCGATCACCTTCTTCGAGTCCAGCCGGTACGGGCTGAGCTCCGTCGTGCCGTCGAGCAGCTCGATCGCGTCGCGCAGGCCCGAGGTGTCGGCGCCGGTGCGGATCGCCTCGATGAGCGCCTTCTGGAGCGCGTCGCGCTCTCCCCGCGCGAAGCGCGCGTCCGCGAGCGCGAGGCGCGCGTCGGCGTCGTCCGGCGACTTCGCGAGCGCGCGCTCGAGCTGCTCGAACGACTCGGCGCGCTTGCCGGCGCGGGTCAGGAGGTCGGCGATGCGCGCGGCGATGTCCTTGCGGTCCTTGCGGGCGGAGCCGAGGCGCTGGAGCTCCTTGATCGCCGCCGCGTAGTCGCGGCGATCGATCGCCCTCTCCAGCTCGATCTCCGCGTCGGGATCGAGCTCCCGGATGCGCGCGGCGAGGGCGTCGGCCTGCGCGATGTGCCCGTCGCCGTCGTGGATCCGGAGGAGCGCGCCCAGCACCTCGATGTCGTCCGGGAAGCGCGCGGCGGCCTCCTTCACGGTGCGGACGTGCTCGACGCGCCAGCCGAGCCGCGAGTACATCCCGGCGAGCGTCTTCAGGAGGTCGGGCACCTCCCGGAAGCGGTCGGCGAGGGCCTCGATCGTGCGGGTCATCTCGGACAGGCCGACCTTGTCGGCCTCCTCGAGCGCGAGCCAGAGGCGGGGGTACCAGAGCTCCGGGTCCTTCTCCGCGGCGCGCGCGCGCACGTCCTTCACGAGGTCTTGCCCGTCGGACGCCGGGAAGATCGGGTCCTTCTCGAGGAAGACCGCCTGGGCCGCGAGCGCGGGGCCGGTGGCGCGCGCCGGATCGGCCACGAGCGGCTCGATCAGCACGGCGCTCACGTCGTCCTGGCCCTCGAGGTGCGCGATGGTCGCGGCGAGGTACCGGGCGATCGGATCGCCCACGTCGCGCTCGGCGGGGGGCGCGCCGCGCAGGCCGAGCGCGCGCGCCACCTTCGGCGCGGGCTGCGGCGGCACGCCGAGCGCCGTGAGGAACGGCTCGATGGGGTTGGGATCCGGCAGGACCTCGGGCGGGACGAGCGAATAGGGCGGCGTCGGATCGGCGGACGTGGCCACGCCGAGGGGCGTGCCGTCGGGCGCGAGCAGGCGGATGGAGGTGTCGCGGCCCCCGACGCGGGCGAGGATGCGGTGCCGGCCGGGGCCGAGGCGCAGGCGGACGCCGAAGCGGGGCCAGATCCCCCACTGCTTCGTGTCGCGCGTCAGCACCTCGACGTCGTCGACGAGGATGGCGTAGGCCCCCTGGACGGCGATGAGCATCTCGCGCTCGGCGGGCAGGTCGACGAAGGTCTCGACGTAGAAGATGCCTCCCCTGGCCCCGCCCTCGCCGGGCGCCTCCGTGACGGTGGAGAGCTGGCAGCCGCGGCGATCGGCGCCGAGCACGCGCGGCGGCTCGGCGCGGTGGGGATCGCGCGAGAACACGGGCGGCCAGGGGCCGGCGCGCTCCGCCTCGTGGTGGACGCGGTGGTCGCTCGCGGCCAGGTGGCCGAACGGGCCGGCGAAGCGGGCGTTCTCGATGCACCCGTAGCGGCGCGCCGCGTGGTCGATGAGCGGCACGGCGGGCGCGGCGCCGCGGGCGTCGTCGGCGGTCCCGGCGGCGCCGTCCGGGCGCGCCGCGGCGGCCTCGTCGGGCAGCCCGTCGAGGCTCCACCACTCGACGAGCTCTCCGCGCGCGCGCCAGCCCAGCTTGCCCGGGTGGTCGATGGCGCGAAGGACGACCTCGCGGGACTTCTTCCAGAGGCCCGCGACGCTGGAGCGCAGGCCGAGCAGGCGGTTCGCGGCGAACCAGCCCACGAGCGGGGCGTCGGGGTGCGCGCTCACCCGGGCGGCGTCCAGCGCATCGAGGTAGGCCGCCGCCGCGCGCGCGTTGCGGCCGTGCCCCTGGTCGTCGATCGCGCGCCCGAGCGACGCGAGCATCGATTTCGCGCCGATCCCCTCCAGGCGCTTGCGCGCCTCCCTGGCGCCGGCAGGGGTGCCGCCCGGGACCAGGAGCTCTCCGAGGAGCCAGCGGCCGACGACCTCGCCGTCGGCCGAATGCGCGCCGGCGTCGCGGAGCGAGGCGATGGGGTCTTTCGCGCCGGGCGCGGTGACCGCGCCGCAGGCGCCGAGCGCGAGGGCCAGGGCGGCGGCGCCGGCGAGCCGGGCGAGCGTGGAGAGGGGGCGAGGAGCGCGCATCGGCCCGGTCCTTAGCGCGAGCGACCGCGTGCGCACAGAGACGCCGCGCGGCGCAGCGCTCCTGGCCCGCCCGGCCCGTGAGCGCCCCGCCCGGCCCGCCGTCGTCGCCCGACCCACGGCATGCGGTCTCCGCGGCGTGTGGCCAGCGGCTCCAGGGGCATCGTCAAGGAGCGCCGTCGCCCCTAGAGGACGGCGCGCCACGAGGTCGTGCGCGACAACGTGGCCACGCTCTGCGGAGCCACCGAGGACGGCCCCATGGGTCGATGGTGATCTTGATTATCATTTGCATCATTGCTATGTGAAGCGGCGAACTCATGGAAGACGACCTTGCGGTAGAGCTCGGCGCGCTCGCGCACCGCGGCGCCGCCCCGCTGTCTTGATCGGGGAGCGCGCTCTTTCGAACCACCTCGCCGCGATGCTTTCGCACCGACAAGGATGAACGACATGGTACCCGGTTACACAGAAGAGACGGTGCTTGAGGTCCACCACTGGACGGACAAGCTCTTTACGCTCAAGACCACCCGCTCGCCGAGCTTCCGCTTCGCGAACGGGCAGTTCTGCATGATGGGGCTCGTGGTCGCGGGCAAGCCGCTCGTCCGTGCGTACTCCCTCGCGAGCGCAAACCACGAGGAGACGCTCGAGTTCTTCTCGATCAAGGTGCCGAACGGCCCGCTGACCTCGCGCCTGCAGCACATCGCCGTCGGCGAGACGATCCTCGTCGGCAAGCGCGCGACGGGCACGCTCACGATCGGCAACCTGCGGCCGGGCCGGACCCTGTGGCTCCTGGCGACCGGGACCGGCCTCGCGCCGTTCCTCAGCGTCGTCAAGGACCCCGAGACGTACGAGCGCTTCGAGCGCGTGGTCATCACGCACACGTGCCGTCGCGTGCAGGACCTCGCCTATGCGCGCTACCTCGAGCACGAGCTCGCGGCGGACGAGCTGCTCGGCGAGATCGTGCGGCCCAAGCTCCGCTACTACCCGTCCGTCACCCGCGAGGCGTTCAAGACCGAGGGCCGGATCACCGCGCTCATCGAGTCCGGCCGCATCTTCGCCGATCTGGCGCTGCCCGCGCTCGACCCCGCGCACGACCGGCTGATGCTCTGCGGCAGCTCGGAGATGCTCGCCGACACCGCCGCGCTCCTGGAGTCCCGCGGCTTCGAGGAGGGCAACAGCGGCGAGCCGGGCGACTACCTCGTGGAGAAGGCCTTCGCGGGCGAGAAGCGCTCCCCGCTCGCCAGCGCGTCGCCGGCCGAGAGCACGAACCTGTCCGGCCCGGCGTGACGTCGCGCGCCGCGCGTCGGGCTGCGCCCGGGACCACGCGTCGGCGTCACGGCGGGCGCGCGGATCGATGCGGCGCGCAGGCCGCGGTTTCGGATCTGGACCGGGGGCACCGCCCGCCCCGGTCCAGACCGCGGCTCACACGCTCGCTTCGACAGCGCTGGCGACCTGCTGGAGGAGCACCGTCTGTTCGATCACCTCCGGCGGCACGCCGACATCGTCGCGCACGACGGCCACATCCCCGCGCGCGCCAGCCACGTCCTCGCGCGCCACCGCCACGTCCTCGGGCGCCACGGCCACATCCTCGGGCGCCACCGCCACGTCCTCGCGCGCCACCGCCACGTCGTCCCGCTCCGCCGCCCGGCGCAGCGCCGCGATCTCCGCCTGCGCGGCGACGAGCGCCTGCTCGAGCGCCTCGTGGAGCGCCGGCGGAGAGCCGGACGTGTCGCGCGCCTCGGTCAGCTCGCGCTCGAGCTGCGCGATCTTCCATCCCGCGGCGCGCAGGTCGGCCTCGCTCGAGGCGGCGCTCCGCGCCAGCGCGTCGAGCTGCTGCCGCAGCGCCTCCACCGCGCCGCCCGGCCCGCCCTGCCCCGCGAGCGTTCCGCCCTGCCCGCCGTCCGCCGCCTGGCCCGGCCCGCCGTCGTCGGCCGACGCCGACGCGAAGACCGTCCCGAGCTCGTCGACGAGCTCCTTGCCCACCCGCTCGCTCTCGCGCAGCTGCGCCATGAGCGACGCGATGACGTGGCCCCGGTCGCGCAGCGCCTCCTCGAGGCCCGCGATCTCCGCGGCTGCCGCCTCGCCTGCGTCGCGCTTCTCGAGCTCCGATGCCCGCTGCTCCAGCGCGACGACGGTCTGCTCGAGCTCCACGATCCGCGCCTCGAGCAGCAGCCTGCGCGCGTCGAGGGCGCTCCGCTGGTCTTCCAGCGCGCGGCTCTCGCGCTCGTTCCGGTCCGCCCGCTCCTTCTGCCGGTCGCGGTCGCGCGCGAGCTCGGCGCGGGCTGCCTCCAGCTCCTCGACCCTGCCCCCTGCGCGCCGCGCCTCCTCCAGCGCGCGCTCGCTCTCCTGCGCGCGCCTGCGCGCCGTGTCCCGCTCCGACGTGAGCTTCGAGAGCTCCCGCCGCGCCCCCGCGGCGGCGGCCTCGAGCTCCCCCACGCGCGCCGCGAGCGCCGGGTCGGGCGCCGCCACGGCGGGCCGCGCCTCGAGCTCGGCGATCCGGGCGCGCGCGGCCTCGAGGTCGGCGGTCACGGCGTCGAGGCGGTCGCGGGCGCCGGCGATCTCCGGCTTGTTGCGGATCATGCCGAGCTCGAGCTCGACCTTGGTCCGCACCCGCTTCTCGTCGTCGAGCTGCTTGGCGAGCCGGGTCGCGCGATCGCGCTGGCTGCGGAGCTCCTCCTCCATGTCGCGGATCTGGTGCGACAGGCGCTCGGCCCGGACGTGGGCGTCGCCCGCCCTGGCCTCGACGTCGCGGAGGCGCGCCGCCCTGGCCTCGATCTCGGCCTCCGCCTCGGCGAGGCGCGCGGCCGTGGCGACCGCGCTCTCGGCGCGGACCCCGGCGTCCTCGCGGTCGCGCTGGTGCCGGGTGCGCAGCTCCGCGAGCTCGCCTCCGAGCCGCTGCGCGCGGCCCTCGGCCTCGCTGAGCGCCTCGGGCGACGCGCCGGCGCTCGCGCCCGGGAAGTCGGCGAACGGCAGCTCGATCACGGCGAACGCGTCGAGCCTGGGCAGGCGCTCGCCGGCCACGGCGATGAACCACTCGGGCTCCTCGGACGCGTCGAGGATCGACGTGTCCACGCTGACCTCGGGCTCGCCCTTCGGCGCGAACTCCGCGACCGTGTAGCCGACGAACGGCGCCTGGCCGACCATCCGCACCTGCTTGAACTGGAGCGCCACGAGGTCGTAGAGCGCGTAGTAGCCGGGAGCCGCGCCGCGGCTCGCGCCCGCGGGGAGCAGGCCCCGCGCGGCCTCCGGGTTCGGCGACGCGATGACGGCGACGCCGCTCGCGGCGGTGAGGCGTCGGGCGCGCCGGACGACCTCGGCGGGATCGCCGAAGAGGGAGAGATCGGGGATGACGAGGGTGTCGAAGGCGCCGTCGCGCACGCCGAGGTCGCCGTCGAACACGGCGACGTTCGGGTGCGGCTGCCGGGTGGGCGCCGTCCGCGCGAGCTTCTCGGCGACGCGCGCGGCGTCCGGGTCGTAGGCATGGACGAGGCGGGCTCCGCGCTGGAGCAGCCGGTCGGCGAGGCCGATGGTGGCGTCACCCACCACCGCGACCCGCCGGCCGCGCACGAGCGGCTCGAGGTAGGCGCTCAGCACCAGGGCGGGATGGAGCGCGGCGGGGGCGGCGTGCCGCGGCGAGCCTGCGGCGGCGAGGGAGGACTCCTTCGTCATGGTTCCGTCCTCTTACGGCTCTGGGGGCCCGGAGTCCACAAAGCGCAGTGCAGAGTTGCAAGGCGGCGCTCACCGCGCTGGGCGCCGCCGGGCGCCGCCCGCGCGCGCCGGTCCGACGCCTTCGTGCCGGCCCCACGATCCGCGCCTCCACGCCGTCAGCGTGGTGAGCCGCCTCACCCATGACGCTTCGCGTCTGCGCCGCATGTTCCTGGGCCTCTCCGTCGCTCCCGCCGTCATCTCCACGACATCGGCGGTTCGCCCTCTCTCCTTCGAGATCGAGCGGTCCTTCTGCTGCGCTCGGTCAGAGGATCACGGTCTCGCAGCCGAGGAGGATCTGGATCTTCGCGATGGAGGCGCCCCTGGCGGCCTCGCAGGTATCGGGGCACAGCACGAGGGCCGCGGGAGAGGCCGGGTCGTCGTAGCGCCAGCCTGGGCCGTCGCAGCCGGGGCGCTGCGGCAGGATCTCCTGCGATGCGCCGTCGAGCCCGAAGAGGACGTTGACGTCGTCGAACGCGACCTGTCCGCCGGCCACCTGGGAAGGGACCTCGACCTCGCACGGGAGCGCCTGCCCCGTGACCTTCGCGAGCGCGTTCTGGAACTCGACGGCGATGTTGGTCGCCCCGACGAGGACGGCGGCGTCGGTGCCTCCCGCGGCCGCGACCTGGTTGGCGAAGCTCTGGTTCACGCCCGGGAGCCCGATCACGAAGGTGCGCACGGGGGTGCCGTAGCGCGCGCCCGCCGCCGCGAGATCCGCGATGGCGTCCGGGTCTTCCGGGTTCACCCCGGCGCACTGGGCCGCCGGCCCCTGGGGCTGCCCATCGGTGACGAGCAGCACCGCCGAGGCCTCGCCGGGGTGGTTCTTCGCCACGTCGATGCCCTGGAGCAGCGCGCCGCCCAGCGCCGGATAGACGGGCGTGCTCGCTCCGTTCGGCGACTCGGCCTCGATGGCCGCGACGATGGCGCCCGCGTTGTCGGGGAGCGGACCGAACGGGACCAGCGGCTCCCTGTACGCCTCGTGGTCACAGGCCGGCACGTCGTCCGCCACCCGCGGAAAGAAGCGCAGCGCCACGCGCACGCCGGCGAACCTCGCGCTGTTGACGAACGCCGTCAGGCCGGCCTTCGCGCTGGTCCACTTGTCGGCCACCATGGGGTCGTTGCCCGCCATCGAGGACGACTTGTCCATCATGATGTAGAGATTGAGCGGGACCGCGATCGCCTCCTCGGTGACAAGGCCACACGCGGCGTCCGGATCGAGGACTTCGACAGGCGCGTCGGTCGACAGCCCGCCATCCGGATCAAAGGTCCCGCCCGAGCCAGCTCCGTCCGAAGAGGAAGAGGACGAGACAAGGCCAGCTCCTGAGTCCGGTGCACACGCGCCATGAAGCCCCATGGCGACGGCGAGCCCAACCATGGAAGCGAGCGAGGTGGGGTGGAGCGATTCGAGGCGCATGGGATGAACAGAGGACAGCGAGGACGGCGCGGAAGCGGGAAGGTACGCAGACACAGAGTACCGGAGACCGTGACAGGCGCGAGGGGCGAATCGCGGAATCGTGAGCTGGCTCGCGCCGGCGCAGCACATAACGGCGTGGGCGGACGGCTGTTGATGCCGGCCGCAATGTGGCGCACAGCCCCGTTGTGATTGGGAACGAGCAAGACAAAGTCTTTTCGAAAAGCGCGCGAAGGTGCAGAATTAAGCATGCGCGCACAATTCTTCCTCGAGACGGCATCTCTGCTCGCATTGCTCTCGGCGATCGGCTGCGCGGAGAGCAGCTCGATCGACGACCCCATCGGGCCGTTCGCGGGCACGGGAGGCAGCTCGGGCGCGGGCGGCGAGTCCTCCGCGAGCAGCAGCACCACGACAGCGTCATCGAGCAGCGCCGCCGCCGCGAGCGGCTCGGGCGGGAGTGAGGGCAGCTCGGGCGGGGGTGAGGGCGGCTCGGGCGGGGGTGAGGGCGGCTCGGGTGGAGAGGGGGGCAGCGAAGAGGCGGGCGGCGGCGGCGCTGGGGGCACGGATCGATGCGCGCTGGGGTGCTTGCCGGGCACACACGACGTGGACGGCAATCCCCTCACGGGGGACGAGTGCGGCTGTGAATACGCGTGTACGCCGACCGCTGCGGGAGAGGCGGGCGAGGATCCGATCGACGCCGAGTTCATCGACGACAACTGCGACGGCGGCGACGGGCTCGTGGAGCAGTGCATCTACGTCTCGGCGAGCACGGGGGACGACGCCAGCAGCGGGACGCGCAACGCGCCGGTGGAGACGATCGCCAAGGCCATCCAGGTGGCGCAGGCGGGCGCGGTGCCGGCGATCTGCCTGTCGGGCGAGCTGTACCAGGAGGCGGTCACGGTCGCGTCCGGCATCAGCATCTACGGTGGGTTCGATCACGCCAACGCTGACTTCAAGTTCCGGAGGACGAGCTCGGTGACGACCACCGTGCGCGCGACAGGCACGGTGTTCCACGCGCCGTCGATCACGCAGCCGACGCACATCGAGGGCCTCTCGATAGAGGCGCTGAGCCCGTCGTCGGCCGGCGCGAGCACCTATGGAGTGCGCCTCGGCGGGGGGACGGCGGATCTCTTCGTGCGGTTCAACCAGATCAACGTGGAGGAGGGCCGGGCCGGCGCCGCGGGGACGAACGGGGCGGCGCACACGGTGGGGACGGCGACGGCGGGGAATGCGGGAGAGCAGGGCTGCAACGACTGCAGCGGCCTCGGCAATGCCGGCCCGGCGCCCACATGCGACGAGCCTGGCGGGAGAGCTGGATATGGCGGACATGGCTCCAACAACGGAGCGGCGGGCCATCCGGGCAGCCGGGGTGCGGCGGGCGGCGCGGGCGGCGCCACATCGAGCTGCCTGGACCCAGGCCCGCCGGGTCCCAATGGCACACCGGGCACGGCTGGGTCGCAGGGGACGCCGGGGACGGGGGGCGCGAATCTCGGCAGCATCGCCTCCGGCGTCTACCAGCCTGCGAACGGCACCAACGGGCAACCGGGAACGAACGGCGGCGGCGGCGGCGGCGCGGGCGGCGGCGGCGGCGGGACGTGCCCTGTAGGCATCGACGATCGCGGCGGTGGCGGCGGCAGCGGTGGATGCGGCGGGCTTGGCGGCCGCAGCGGCACTGCGGGCCGGGGTGGCGGCGGGAGCTTTGGAGTTTTCGCGGCGGCTGGCCGGGTGGTGGTCTCCCGCAACGAGATCACATCCGGGAAGGGCGGCAACGGCGGCCGCGGCGGCAACGGCGGAGCGCCGCAGTTCGGCGGGAACGGCGGCCCTGGCGGCCCCGGTCCTGATGACGGCCGCAGCGGCGGCGTCGGCGGAAAAGGTGGCAATGGCGGCGACGGCGGCCCGGGCGCGGGCGGCGGGGGTGGCCCGAGCGCCTGCCTGGCGCGATCCGCGAGCGTCACCTTCACGTTCCGAGAGAACAGCTGCTCGACCGGCGCCCCCGGGTACGGCGGCGCCGGCGGCACGACCCCGAGCGGCGGCGCCGCGGGCGCGGGGCAGGAAGGTAAGGCGGCCGCGAACCTGCAGATCAACTGATCAACGATGCTGAGTTCGAGGAGCTATCTCCCACACGTCTGCTCCGAAGTCGATGGCGCTTGCGCCCCTGGCGGCAAGCACGATGTCGCCGGCCGTGTCGACGGCGACGTGACCCCTGAAAGGCGATCTGGACTCGATCGCTCCCGGAGCAGACGAGCCTGCCAGTCCTGTCACCGTGGCTCTTATGTGCCGACATGACTCCGCCCGTCCGCTGGATTGCATTCAAATCAAAGGCGAGTCGATGCACGAGACAGCGTCATCGGTACCGGAGCAGCGCCGGGCCCTTTGTGCTGACGCTCGCACGCCCCCGCTGGTCGCCACCTCGATCCTCGTGACCGCTGCACACCCGGCCTCGCCTGGACGCCGCTCCAGCGCGCTCCTGGCGGAGCGGCCGTCGCTATCGTGGATACTCGTCCGCCCAGGGCGCCGGCGCCTCCAACGCCGTGGAGGTGCCTCCGCTAGACTGGAGCAAAGCGACAAGCGCCCGTGTTAACGCGTTGCGACGGCACGCCGACCGGCTAGAACGGCTCCCCGGAAGCAACGAGCGCTGACGACAGGAGCCCCCATGACCAATGCAATGCAGATGCCCATGATGCCGCAGGCGATGTACCCCATGATGTCGACGCCGGAGATGGCCGCTGGCGCATCCATGATGCCCGGCATGATGGGCATGGGCATGCCCATGATGCCCATGATGGGCATGATGCCCGGCATGATGGGCATGAGCATGCCAATGATGCCCGGCATGATGGGCATGCCCATGATGGGCATGATGCCCGGCATGATGGGCATGGGCATGCCCATGATGTGCAAGATGTCGTGTGAGATGACCAAGGACGGAATGATCTGCAAGATGATGCCGCCCGAGGGCGTGTCGATGGACGTGCTCAAGGAGCGCTGCGAGGCCATGACGAAGATGATGTCGGCCGGGATGCCCATGATGATGATGTGCGGCGGGATGCCCATGATGATGTGCACCCCCGCCATGGCCAAATAGCGCGGCCGCAAACCCTCCTCGGAGCAGCGGAGCGTCGGCGCTCACCGGCGTCCTCGCGCTGCTCCGCCCCTCCCCCGCCCCTTCCCCTCCCCCGCCCCTCGGCGAGGAACGCGCCCCGCCTCAGGGCGCCGGCAGCGAATACGTCATCACCAGGTACATCAGCGAGTCGACGTTCGCCGGGTTGCGGTAGACGTGCGGGACATCCGCCTGAAACACGAGCGCGTCGCCCGTCGCGAGCAGAAACCGCTGTCCGTCGACGCTGATTTCAACGGTCCCCTGACAGACCACGATGTTCTCGGTCGTCCCGGGCGGGTGGGGATCGGCATTCTCTACGCCGAGCGGGGCCAGGCAGAGCTCGTAAAACTCGACCGTTCGCGGCGCATCGAACGGGAAGAGCGCGCGCGAGGTGAACTTGCCGTCGTGCGATGTCAGCCGCTTCGCGCGATCCCCGCGCAGCAGCATCGGGCCGCTCGCCGAGCGAGCGCTGACGAGCGCCGAGAACGGCACGCTGAGCGCGCGGGCGATCTTCCAGACGACGTTGATCGTGGGCGCGCTGCGGCCGAGCTCGACCTGGCCGAGCATCGCACGGCTCACGCCGGAGATCTTCGAGAGCCGCTCCAGCGAGAGGCCGCGCCGCGTCCTCAACCGCCGAAGGTTCTCCCCGACAACATGCGTGAGATCCGGCGGCGAGTCGTGGTGAGCGACCTCATAGGTCCACTCCTCCTCCAGCTCCTGCTCCTGCGCGCCGGGCCTGGCCGGCTGCACGTCGAGCGCGACCGGCAGCGCGCCGTTCACCCGGGGAAGGTCGCTGTTCTGTCGGACGGATCTCATAGGAGGATGGGCGCCACTCTACACGGGATCTCAGGTCGGCAAACCAACCAAATTCGTCGCTGCGTCATGATGAGTGTGATCAATCATCAGGCGATTTCCGTCACTCCTAGGATATCGCCTGAACCCGATCCGTGACGTCCCTGTCGCATTCGCTTTCCCCCTCGACGCGTTCGCCCTTCCGACCAGGGTCGCGCTTCCTCCCAGCGCGCTTCGCCGCACGCTCGCTCCCCGCAGGCTCGCTCGCCACAGGCCTCTTCCCCCGCAGGCGCCTTCCCGCGGGCCGCGTCCCCCGGTCGCCCGCGCTTCCCCGCCCCTCTCCGCCTCCGGTCCGCCCCCGGCCGGCGAATCAGGTCGGCGCCCAACCGTCCCTACCGCCAGCGCGCCGAAGCGGCTACAACCTGGGCTCGCTGTGCGGCACGCTGACGCAGCGCGCTCAAGCACCGAGGACTTGCCGATGGACCACGACATCGACGACGTGATCGACGGCCGGTACACGCTGATCGAGGTGGTCGGCCAGGGAGGCCACGGCGTGGTCTACCGCGCCCTGGACCAGGAAACCGGCGCGCACGTCGCCGTCAAGTACCTGCGGCCCGAGTTCGCCAGCGATCCCGCCCTGAAAGCCCGCCTGCGGCGCGAGGCCCGCGCCATGGGGGAGCTGGCCGGCACCAGCGCGACGCACGTCTTCGCGTTCAGCGAGGCGCCCGACGGCACCCTCTACATCGTCATGGAGTTCCTGAAGGGCAGCGATCTCGAGACGGCGCTGCGCCAGCTGGAGGCCCGGAACCAGCGGCTCCCGCTCGACGAGATCCGCGAGCTGTTCCGCCCGATCGTCGACACCCTCGACGCCGCGCACGCGCGCGGCATCGTCCACCGCGATCTGAAGCCCGCGAACATCTTCGTCCTCGACCACGACACGGGCGTTCCTTCCTCCACCTCCCCGCACCGCGGGAGCGCGCCGGCCCGCGCCGGCACGGCGGCGCGGGGGCGCGTGCGTTTGCTCGATTTCGGCCTTGTCAAGGTCATGCAGGCCGACCCTCTCACCCGCGAGGGCGCGATCCCCGGCTCGCCCAGCTACATCGCGCCCGAGGTATGGAAGGGCCGGCCCCAGGAGATCGACCACCGGATCGACATCTATTCGCTCGGCGCGGTGCTCTTCCGCGCGCTCGCGGGGCGCGTGCCGTTCGCCGGCGCGAGCCGGGTCGACATCCTGCTCGCCGCCGCCCGCGGCCCGCGGCCGAGCTTGCACGCCTTCCGGCCCGACCTGCTCCCCGAGGTGGACGCGTGGGTCGCGCGGGCGCTCGCCGTGGCCCCCGAGGAGCGCTTCCAGGACGTCCGCTCGCTTTGGAGCGCGCTGGAGCCGCACCTCGACCACGCCGATCGATCCGGCGGTGAGCCTACCGGCGGAGGCGCGATCCTGCGCTGAGCACGTTCCTCACCGGACCGCCTTGCGACGCGGGAAGCGGCGCTGATAGCGTGGTGCAAACCATGCCTGAACCGAGGGCCGCAGGATGAGCTCCTCGCCCGGCCTGTTGCAGCCGAATACGCGGTTTCGCAACCGTTACCAGGTGCTGCGCGTCATCAAGGCGGGCGGCATGGGCGCCGTCTACGAGGTGATGGACGACGTCACCGCGACACGCCGCGCGCTCAAGGTGATGCTGCCCAGCCTGCTCGACAGCGAGGAGCTGCGCGCCCGCTTCGCCCTCGAGGCCCGCATCACCGGCGTCATCGAGAGCGACCACATCGTCAGGACCTCGGACGCCGGCGTCGACGAGGAGACCGGCACCCCGTTCCTCGTCATGGAGCTGCTCCGCGGCGAGGAGCTCGGCAGCCTCGTCAAGAAGCGCGGCGCCCTCCCCGCCGAGGACGTCGCGCTCTACCTGTTCCAGGCCGCGCTCGCGCTCGACAAGACGCACGCGGCGAGCATCGTCCACCGCGACCTCAAGCCGGACAACCTGTTCGTCACGGTCCGCGACGACGGCTCGCCGTGCGTGAAGATCCTCGACTTCGGGATCGCCAAGGTCATCGAGCAGCACAACGCCTCCACGCTGACGCGGCAGATGCTCGGCACGCCCGTGTACATGGCGCCGGAGCAGATCCGCGCCGAGCGCAACGTCGGCCCGCGCGCCGACATCTACGCGCTCGGGCACGTCGCGTACGCGCTCCTCGTCGGCGAGTCGTACTGGGCCCAGGAGGCCGAGGCGACCGCGTCCCCATACATGCTCGCGGGGGAGCTCCTGCGCGGCGCGATGGAGGCGCCCAGCGCGCGCGCGGCGCGGCGGTCCTCGGCGGCGCTGCCGAAGGAGTTCGACGGCTGGTTCCTCAAGGCGACGGCGCTCAAGGCCGAGGACCGCTTCGAGCGCGCGTCCGTCGCGGTCAGCGCGCTCGCCGCCGCGCTCGACGTCGCCCTCCCGCGGGCCTCGCGCGTCATCCTCCTGCCGGAGCCGGCGGCGCCCGCGCCGAGCGCGAACCCGAGCCCGACCGACCCGACGCTGCCCTCGAAACCCGGCACGGCGAAGGGCTTCGCCGAGGTGCCGACCGTCACGGTGCCGGAGCTGTCGTCGAAGACGCCTCCCTCACGCCCCGGTCCGGCCTCGTACCCCAGCCCGCCCTCGCGCTCCGTTACGCCGTCGGCACCCAATCCGCCCTCGCGCTCCGTCCCTCCCTCGTTTTCTTCCGCGCCGCCCGCGCCGTCGGCCGCCTCGAAGTTCGCGGAGACCCGACCCCGGACGCCGCCCCTCCTGGACCCGCCGGGCCGGACGGGCCTCTCCGGGAGCGAGCCGTCGAGGAGATCCGAGCTCACGTCGAAGCGCGAGCGCGCCCCGCAGCGGCGCTTCAACATCAGGCCCGACACGTCGACGGGGGTCCTCCACGTGAAGGTGTGGGGGTTCTGGGACATCGACGAGGGCAAGGCGTACCTCGACGAGTTCCGCCAGAAGGCATCGACGCTGCTCAACCTCGGGAAGCCCTGGTACGTGCTCGCCGACATCGCGGACTTCCCCCCGCAGAAGCCCGAGGTGAGCCCGTACGTCGAGCAGACCATGGCCTACGCCGTCGAGCACGGCATGCGCAAGGCGGCGAACCTCGTGAACAGCGCGCTCTCGAAGATGCAGATCTCCCGCCTGTCGGCCGCCATGGGGCTGCCCGAGTACTCGTTCTTCACCGCGGAGGCCGACGCCGTCGCGTGGCTCCTGAAGGGCTGAGCGCGAGGGGGCCGAGCGACGCCGGCCGGCCACGAAGGGCCGAGCGCGAGGCCAGCCACGAAGGGCTGAGCGCGCTCAGCCGAGGACGAACCGCCGGATGCGCCCGGCGAGGCTCCGCACCTTCTCCTCGGCCTCGAGGTAGCGCTCGGCCGCGTCGCGCAGGTGGGCCTGGCGCGACGCCATGAGCAAGCTCAGCTCGATCACGAGCTGCGGGCGCGCCTCGATGATCGGCTGCAGGGCCTCCTTCGTGATCTGGTAGAGCACCACCTCGTCGACGGCGCGCACCGTCGCGGTGCGCTCCTCGCCCGTGAGCAGCGCGAACTCCCCGAAGACGGCGCCCTTCTCGAGCGCGGCGACCGTCGCGTCCTGCCCGTCGGGGTGCCGCACCAGGACCTCGACGACACCGGACGCGACGACGAACATCGACGAGTCCCGCTGCCCCTGCAGCACGATCCGATCGAGCGGTCCGTACTCGATCCGGCGCGCCTTCGTCGCCAGCTTGCGGAGCTCGCGATCGAGCAGCGGCTTGAAGACCGGCGTCCGCCGGAGCAGCATCATGAGGTCCTCGGCGCTCGCCTCCCGCGCCGCCTTGCTCGGCTCCTCGAGCTCGATCGACGGCGCGGCCCCGTGGCCGTCGCGCCGCTGCAGCGCGGCGAGGTGCGACGGGTTCTTCTCCATGTACGCCTCGAGCAGGCTCGCGTTCCGCGGGATGCACTCGTCGCCCGTGTAATCCATGAGGTTCCGCTCGGCGGCCCACCGGGCGACGTCGTTCATCGACTTCCGGTACTGCCGGCACGCCGCGGGGAAGATGCCGTCCTGGTCGCCGAAGAGCCCCGTCAGCGCCTCGGGCATCAGGTTGATCCCGAACAGCCGCATGTCCCCCCGCTGGTGCCAGAGCGCGAAGTCGCGCCACCGCGGATCGATGTGCGCGAGCTCCGGGAACGCGAGCACGTTGTTCTTGAGCACGGCCCGCTCCGCGTCGCGGAACACCCGGTGCCAGGTCTCCTGCGCGTTCCACAGGTTGGGGCCGGCGAGCTCGATCGCCTTCTGCAGGTCCGCGTGGTGGGCGTGCAGGAAGGCGAGCGTGGCCTTCTGCTTGCGCATCAGGTTCGTCAGGCTCACGGGCCCGGCCGCGAAGAAGCCGGCCGCGCGCGGCGCGATGTGCCGCATGTCCCAGACCTGCGCCCACGCCGCGACGTCGATCGACGCGCGGATCGGCGCGAACGCCGCGCCCTCCTCGAAGGCCTCGCGCTCCCCCGGCGAGAGCACGTCCGGGTAGTCGTGCTTCACGGCCTCGAAGATGCCGAGGCACGTGAGCAGCTCGAGGTAGAGGCCCACCCGGAGCAGCCAGCGGGGGTCGGGGAGGTTGCGCCGGTGCTGCTCGAGGTCCTGATGGATGGCCCGGAGGTACAGGAGCGCCTTGTCCATGCCGATGGTCAGCACCGGGAACCACGGGTGATAGCCGACGTGGAGCTCGTCGATCCCGAGCGCCCGCTGCTGGATCTCCGTGTCCGCCTTGACGAGCCGGTCGAGCAGGCGCGCGTAGAGCGAGCCGAAGCGGCCGGTGTCGAAGATCTCGATGTCCGTCGACTCGGAGGCTACCGTCCTGCCCGCCTCGCTGAGCTTGATCTCGACGCGGAGCTGCTGCCGGAACAGGCTCGCGAACGTGAACGGCTCGAAGCCGTCGGTGACGCGCCGCCGGAACGACTCGGGCAGGTCGCCCCAGAAATAGCCGCCGCCGGTCTCCTCGCCGGGGGGGTGCGGCACGAGCTGCCGCGCCGGCACGATGGTGGCCACGTAGACCGTCTGGTGGAACGAGTTCCACGGGGCGGGCTCGAGCTTCGGGACGGGGTAGGACGAGGTCGAGACGATCTGCGGGCTGAGCGGCACGTCCATCAGGCCGGGCACCGGGCACGGCTCGCCGCCGTCGGGGCTCGCGGGGAGGAACCACGCCGACATGGTCACCTCGAACGGGCGCTCGAAGGGGGCGACGAACGCGTAGATATCGCGCAGCCGGTAGAGCAGCCACACCTCGTCGCCGAGCTCCGACGGGTCGCCGGAGGTGTTGATGCAGCCGACGCGCTCGCTGCACCCGTGCCCCGGATAGAGCGCCTCGTCGACAGGACGCTTGCCGGGCTCGAACGGGATGAGCTCCAGCGACGGCGAGAGCTCGGCCGACTCCTCCTCCGGGCTCTGGCGCGCCTCGAGCTGGCGCAGATACTGGCGGACCCGGGCGAGCTTGTCTTCCCAGTCCATGCCCTCCACACGGCTCATCAGCAGCCGCTTGAACTGCCTCTGGAACTCCTTCGGGGTCATCATGCTGCGTCCACCTGAGTTGCCGGGGGCCGGACAGGCCCTCCGCGAGAGCTTACCGGCTTCGCGCGCGCGGCGTCGTGCGATCAGCGCGGCGCGCGCCGCCGGGCGATCAGCGCGGCGCGCGGCGCTCCGCGATCGGGCCGAGACCACGTCGGTGCGAGCCCCTTGCAGCGCCGCGTCTCGGAAGGTACGGGCTCAAGCCCTATGGCTATCGAGATCCGCGAGCTCCGGAAGGGCGACAAGAAGGTCCTGAAGGACTTCCTGAACGTGGTCGACACCGTCTACGAGGGTGAGCCCAACTATATCCGCCCGCTCGACTTGGACATCTCCGATCGGCTCGACAAGAAGAAGAACCCGTTCTTCGAGCACGCCGAGGGGACGGCGTGGGTGGCGTACAAGGACGGCCGGCCAGCAGGCCGGATCACCGCGCAGGTCGATCACGAGCACCTCCGGGTCCACCGCGACGAGACCGGCTCGTTCGGGTTCATCGATACGATCGACGACGCCGAGACGGCCGGGGCGCTGCTCGCCGAGGCCGCGGGCTGGCTGCGCGCGCGCGGGATGAAGCGCATGCGGGGCCCCTACTCGCTCTCGACCAACGAGGAGATCGGCTGCCTCATCGAGGGCTTCGAGCTCCCGCCGGTGATGATGATGCCCTACCACCGGCCGCACCAGGGCCGGCTCATCGAGCAGGCGGGGCTCGAGAAGGTGAAGGACCTCTACGCGTGGGGCTACGAGGTCGGCAAGGTCCCCGCCCGGGCGCAGAAGGCCCACGCCGAGGTCCTGGCGATGCCGGAGGTGCACACGCGCTGCGGCGATCCGAAGAACCTGCTCCGCGACATCCGGATCCTCATGGACGTCTACAACGACGCCTGGAGCGACAACTGGGGCTTCGTCCCGATGACCGAGAAGGAGCTCGTCAAGTGGTCGAAGGACGTGCGGCTCATCCTGATGCCCGAGCTCACCAAGATCACGTTCATCGACGGCGAGCCGGCCGCCGTGTCGCTCGGGCTGCCCGACCTCAACCAGCTGATCAAGGACTTCCACGGCAAGCTCCTCCCTGGCGGCATCTTCAAGCTGCTGTGGCGGCTGCGCGTGCGCGGCCCGAAGCGCGGGCGCCTCGTCGTGCTCGGCATCCGCAAGAAGTGGCGCCACGTGCGGCGCTACGCCGGGCTCAGCGCCTTCCTCTACGTCGAGATGAACCGCGCGGCGCATCTGCTCGGCATGGAGGGCGGCGAGCTGGGGTGGACGCTGGAGGACAACGCCGCCATCAACGCGGGCATCCGGCTGATGGGCGGCCGGGTCCACAAGAAATACCGCGTCTACGAGCGGGCGCTGTGATGGACGCGCGCGCCAGCGCCGAGCGGCGCGGGCGGCTCGACGCGGGCGCCGGCAGCTCGACGTGGGCGCCAGCGCCGGCGCCACGTCGAGCCGCCGGCGCGCGCCGGGACCGGAAAGGAGGAGCGGATCGATGAGGGTGCTGGTCACGGGCGCGAGCGGGTTCCTCGGCTCGCACGTCGCCGAGCAGCTCGTGCAACAGGGGCACAGCGTCGTCGCCCTGGTGCGGCGCTCGTCGGACACGAGGTTCCTGTCGTCGCTGCGCGGGGTCGAGCTCGCGTACGGCGCCGTCGAGGACGCGGAGAGCGTCCGCCGCGCGGTCGTCGGCCCGCCGGGCGTCGACGCGATCGTGCACTCGGCCGGGCTGGTCAAGGCGCGCGACGAGGCGGAGTTCTTCCGGATCAACGTCGACGGCACGCGGAACCTGCTCGACGCGGCGAAGGCTGCGCCGGCGGGGACGATACGGCGGTTCGTGTTCGTCTCGAGCCTCGCCGCCATCGGCCCGAGCCTGGACGGGCGCCCCATCGCCGCCGACGCGCGCCCGGCCCCGGTGACGCGCTACGGGCGCTCGAAGCTCGAGGCCGAGCGGCTGGTCCTCGCCGAGAAGGGCGCGTTGCCCGTGGTCGTCATGCGCCCCCCGATGATCTACGGCCCGCGCGACCAGGAGTCGTTCGCGTTCTTCCAGAGCGTCGCGCGCCGCTTTCTCCCGATGCTCGGCGACGGCAGGAACACGCTCAGCGTCATCTACGCCTCCGATGCGGCCGCCGCGTGCATCCGGGCGATCGAGAGCGACGTGCCGAGCGGCCGCGCCTACTTCATCGACGACGGAAGCGTGTATGTGTGGCGCGACATGCTGGCGGACGTGGAGGCGGCGCTCGGCGCGCGGGCGCTCGTCCGTCTCGGCGTCCCGTTCTCGCTCGTGCGCGGCGCCGCGCTCGCGAGCGAGGGGCTCGGCCGCCTCACCGGCAAGGCCGTGATGCTCACGCGCGACAAGCTGAACGAGCTCTCCGCGTCGCACTGGGTCTGCGACTCGAGCGACGCCCGCAGGGAGCTCGGCTGGGCGCCCGAGGTGAGCTGGGCGGAGGGGACGCGCCGCGCGGTCGCCTGGTACCGCGAGCACGGCTGGCTGTGACGTGACGCCGCGCCGCGCGCCGTTTGACGCTCGCCCGCGGCCTCCGTACCGTAAATGCATGTTCCGCTGTCCGCCGGTTGCTCCGGGCCTCGTCGCGATGGCGCTCGGCCTGACGGCGGCGCCCGCGCAGGCCCAGGAGCCGCCTCGAGACGGCGCCGCCGCGGCGGCTCCGGACGCGGGCAGCGCGGCGGCGGCGCCGGCGGCGCCGGCTGCGCGCGGCGCGCCGGACGCGCCCGCCGCACGGTCGGCCCTGCGCGGCGCCGTCGTGGTGGCGGTGGACGACGCGAGCGCCGAGGCGGCTCGCTCGCTCGCCCGCGCGATCTACGGCGACCCCGCGCTCCGCCCGCCCATCGACGAGGCGACAGCGCAGGTGCTCGCCGGCGATCCGCCGCGCCCGGACGCGCCGGCCGCCGTGAAGGAGCTCGCGGAGGTGCGCAGCTCCGCCGGGCGCGCCGAGTCCGAGCCGGTCGCGCGCGGGCTGCTCGCGTCGCTCGGCGCGGGCGCAGGCGCGGCGCTCGTCGTCGCGGTGAGCACGGCGCACGGCCACCCCGTGGCGCGCGTGCTCCGGGTCGCGGGCGCGAGTTACGCGCCGCTCGAGCTCGGCGCGACGGTCCAGCGGACCGCCGACGGCGCGGCCGCCCCCGCCGGGGCGATCTTCGGCTGGCCGGGCGCGGGCGCGGCCGTGCGCGCGCTGCTCGCTGGAGACGAACGGAGCGGAGGCGCGGCGGGTCGCGCCGCGACGCCGCCCGCGCCCACCTCATCGCGACAGGGCTCCTCGGGACCTCGCGGACCTCGCGCCGACGTCGCCCAGGCGGCGCCGAGGTCCGCGGACGGCGGCGCCAGCTCGTCGGGGCCGTCGGAGCGGCGCTCGACGTGGAGCTCCCCCTGGTTCTGGGGGCCGCTCGCTGGCGTCGTCGCGACCGGGATCGTCGTGCTGGTGCTGGCCCAGACGGGCGGCGATGACGGCGACACCGTGCACCTCCGGGGCCGGATCGCGCCATGACGCGCTCCTCCCGGCGCAACCCAGCGGGGTTGGGGCTGAGGCTCGCCGCGCTCCTCTGCGTCGCGATCATCGCCGCGCCCGCGCGGCTCGCCGGCGCCGCGCCCCGCGTCTACGACGCGCCCGCCGCGTCGCGCGACGGCAGCGCCGATCTTCCCGTGCCGCCGCCGCCGCCGGCGTACCACACCGAGGATCTCGGCTGGATCGAGTTCGCCTATCACCCGTCCACCCGCGACCGTGTCCGCCCGCTGATCGCCCGCGCCGGCGACCTACGCGCCGAGCTCGGCGCCCTGCTCGGCCGCGACGTGCTGACCGCCCCCGTGAAGGTCCGGATCGCGGATGTGCCCGCCGAGCTCGACGATCTCGTCCCCGGGGGCCTCGCTGGCCCCGTGACGGCGATCTCGTTCGGCGCGCTGCGGCTCGCGGTCCTGAGCGCCTCTCCGCGGCTCGGCGCCGAGACGCCCGATCTCGAGGGCGCCTTCCGTCACGCGCTCGCGCACCTCGCCCTGGATGAGGTGACGGGCGGCGCCGTGGTCCCGCGCTGGTTCCACGAGGGGTTCGCCGCCCACGTGGCCGGAGACCGCGGCGCTCGTCGCGCGCAGGTGCTCTCGGTCGCCGCGCTCCGGGGGCGCCTCCTCCCGCTCGACGAGCTCGAGGCGAACCTGACAGGCGCCGAGGACACGGCCGGCTCGCTGCCCTACGCGCAGGCGGCCGACATCGTCCGCTTCCTCGTCGATGACGAGCGGCGGCAGAGCTTCGTGCGCGCGCTGGCTCAGGCGCGCGGCGGCGTGCCGCTCGAGGCCGCGCTCGGGGCCGCCTATGTCTCGACGGGCCGCGAGATCGAGCTCGCGTGGCGCGCCAACGTCGCGCGCCGCTACGGCTTCGTCCCGGTGCTGGCCGGCTCGCTGCTGGCGATCGGGCTGCTGGTCTCCGGCCGGCTGGCCGTGCAGCGGCTCCGCAGCCGGAGGTCGCCGCCGCCTCCCGCGCCGCGCCGCCGGCTCCGCGCGGCGTCGGAGGTACGCCACCGGCCCGCGCGCCCGTCCACGGTCCAGCTCGTCGCCACCCTGGGCGCGCGTCACCGCAACGAGGTCGACGGCGACGCGGAGGTCCCGAAGGTGGAGCACAACGGCCAGTGGCACACGCTCCACTGAACGCCACGGAGGAGGCCCCTCCTCGGCCCGATCCCGCCGGACCGCAGCGCCGCCTGACGGAGCTCGCGCTCGGCGCGGCCTGGCTCATCGGCCTCGCCGCGGCCCTGCAGATCGTGTCCGTGCTCCTGTCGTCGAGCCCGCTCGCGGCGGCGCTCGCCGGCGCGGTCGTCGCCGACGTCGTCGCGGCGCGGGCCGGCGTGCAGTGGACCGATCCTCTGGAGCCGGAGGGCCCAGGCCGCCGCGCGCGCCTCGCCCGTCGCGTCGGGCTCGGCGCTGCGCTGGGCGCGCTCGCCGTGCTGATCACGCTCGGCGTCTCCGCGGTGCTGGGGTGGGTGACCGTCGAGGCCGGGGCGCCCTCGGCGAGCCTCGGCTTCGCCCTGGCGCGCGCGATCGCCCTCGCTGTCCGCGACGAGCTCCTGCTCACCGGCATCCCGTTCGCGGCCGCGGCGCGCGCCGGCCTCTCGCCCCGCCCCGCGCTGGTCTTCTCCGCCCTCGCGCACGGCGCCGCGCTCGGGCTCGCGCCGGGCGCGTCCCCGTCGAGCTTCGCCCTCGCGACCACGCTCGGCGCGCTCGCCGCGGCGCTCTTCCTGCGCGGCCGCGGCGTGTTCGCGGCGGTCGCCGTCCACGCGAGCTTCACCGCGCTCGCGGGCGCAGGTCTGCGCGGCGCCCTGCTCGACGCCACGTGGATCGACGGCGCCCTCGCTTCGGGGACGCAGGCCTTCGGCCCGCCTGCCTGGCTCGGCGCGGCCGTGCTCGCCATCCTCGCCGCGCTCACCCTCCGCGCCGGCGCCCTGCAGCCTGACCGTCCAGCACGGTAAAGCGCCCCCGCCCCGCGCGGCCGCCACGGAGCTCTCGCCGCCGCGCCGGCATGAAGCGCGCCGCACCCGCGTTGTAGTTCCGGACATCGGCGCTGGCGGCGCCGCGTCCATCGCAGCTGCACACTCGGCCTCTCCTTCCACCGCCGGCGTCCGGTTTCCAGCGCTCGGCGCGTCACATCCACTGGACCGACACCGACATTTCACAGCGCCGTGAGAGCACGTGCCGCGCCAGCGGATCGCGGGCGAACGCGCGCGATCTCCCACAGCGCCTCACCCCTCGGACACGGCTATGTCATATTTCAGCGCACCGCGTCAAGCACACATTGACGCGCCGCCTTCGAGGAACCAACGATCAGGTATGCACTGCGAAAGGATCCTTCGGATTGCGCCGATGATGCTGCTCGCGCTCGTGTCGACGGGCTGCGGCATGGCGACGATGATCGACACGAACACGCGCTCCATCCAGGCAACGACGGAGGAGATGCGGCGGACCCGCGCGACGATCGAGGATTCGAATCAGACGCTGCGGAGCTCGCAGGAGAGCATCGATCAGCTCGCCGAGCTGCGTCAGCCGATGGAGAAGCTCGCCGAGATGCAGGCGGCGATGGAGCGGCTGGCCGAGCTCAAGGGGTCGATGGACGCAATGCAGCAGAGCATGCGGGAGACCGCGCGCCTCAAGGAGTCGATGGATCGGCTGAGCGAGATGGAGGCCACCATCGCCGCGATGAACGAGAGCCTCGTGGGCATCCGCGGCCCGCTCACGGACGTCGCCGCCCTGAACGCGCCGATGCGCGACGTCGCCGCCCTGGACGCGCCGATGCGCGACGTCGCCGGGCTGAAGCAGCCGATGGAGCAGGTCGCGACGCTGCGCGAGCCGATGAAGGAGGTGAGCAAGCTGTCGGCGCCGATGGAGGAGATCAGCCAGCTCGGGGGCGATGCGTCGCGCCAGACCGGCCTCATCGCCATCGGCCTGCTCGGCTGGGGCGTCGTGACGTTCCTCGGCGTGTACTTCGGCGTACAGGCCGGTACCCGCCGCCAGCAGCGCCTGGCGCAGGGAGATAGGGACTCGAGCGCGGGGCCGGCGCCTGCCGAGCCCGCGCCGCGCGTCCTCACCGAGAGCCGGAGCTTCGAGCGCCGGGCCCAGATCAAGTCGATGTGATCGAGCTCTGCCGGACGCCTGTCCGGCCGGCGAACGGCGGAGTCGCCCGCCGCCCGCCGTCACATCATCCACCGATCAACGATACGTATTCCAGTGAGCCGACATGCGATCGGCCTGCCCTGCAGTGAACCCATCCATGCAGGAGTCGTCGGTGTAATCCATGAAGTTCTGGACCGGGTCGAGCCCACCTCCCCGGCAGCTGTCCCTGTTCAGCGGGCAGCCATACGCGGCGCTGCGCTCGGACGACGTGTCCGCCACGCCATCACCGCTCTTGTTGCAGCCACCTTCGAACGTGTGGAAGAGGCCGAGCCAGTGACCGACCTCATGCGTACCCGTATCTCCCTCGTTGTACGGCGCCGCATTGCCGCCGGGTAACGTGGAATGGAGCAGGACGACGCCGTCGTCGGTCGGACGGGCCGCGTAGCTCGAGGGGAACGTCGCCCAGCCCAGCAGACCGCCGCCCGGATTGGCCGTGTAGAGATTGAGGTGGTCTGGCCCACCAATGCGGAGCGCTGCCTTGGCCTGCCGCTCGGCCGAAGAGCCCGACGACATGGTGTACCAGGTCGCGTTCCTCGTCCGATCGACGGAGGCCAGCGTGAAGCTGAAGCGGGTGTTCGCGTACGCCTCGTTCAGCACCTCTATCTGCTCCGCGATCATCCCGTCCGTCACGTCGCCGTTCGACACGCCGATGCCCTTGTTGATGACGTGGACGTGCACGGGGATCTCGACCGCCGCGCCCGCCGAGAACCCGAGCGCCATCTGGCTGCGGACGAACTGCTCGACGGCTTCCTTCTCAACGTCGCTCAGCTCGGCGGTCGCGCAGCCGCGCCGCAGGGGCGCCGGCGCCGCCTCGACCTGCTCGGGCTCGACGTCGACGACGGCCGGCGCATCCTCCACGGGGGTCGAGGGGTCGGCGCCGCACGCGACGCCCAAGGCAGCGATCAAGACTAAGGCAAATACTTCCGCACACGTCCGAGCTCGCATGGACACTCTCCTTGGTTCATTTCCCCGCAAAGGAAGCATGAATATATATCCGCGATCACAATCGGTTCAATTCCAAAAGGGCTGATTCCACTCGCGACGACCAAGGAAGATTCCATGTCTTGGTCGTTCTGGTCGTTCTGGTCGTCTTGCGTGTCTTGCGCTCTCTCGCCGAACGCCGACAGGCCCCCCGGACATGCAGAGCGATGACGAGGCGCAGCGGCCCGCGTGGAACGGACACGCCGATTGCTCCAACTTGGATCGATCGCTCCATTATGGAGCACACGTCGAGAGCGGCGCGGACCGAGGGAGCGCCCCTCGACTCGAGATCAGACGACGACGGGGACCTGGCTGTTCCGCCTGTTCCATGTCCTCCGCGCCTTCGGGATCAGGGCCCGCGGAGCTCACCCCGATTTCGAGGCGCCTTCCCGAGGAGCGCCGCACCGCGCGCCCATCCGCCTCGTCTGGGCAGCTCGAGCGACGCTCGAAGCCAGGTGCACGACGTTATCCAAACTCTCCGCCTGCCACATCCTCTCGGAGCCGGGTCGGCGCTCGCCGCCGCCGGCCCTCTCGTCGGGGCCGCGCCGGGCACGCGCGCACGCGGTCCGAACGAGGCAGACGCTGCGTTCTCGCGGGCGGTGGCGCGGCGGGCTCGGCGGCGGTCCTGCGATCTCGCTCACACTGGCACGCGGCCGACCCGGGCGCTGCGCGGCCGACGGGCGCGATGCATCGTGATTGCAGTACTCTCCTGGCGACGGTAGATGTCTGGCATGGCGCGTACGAAAGCAGGTCAGTCCGCGGAGGAGCTCCGTGAGCAGATCCGGGCGGCCGGCCTGCGGGCCACCTCGCCGCGCATCGCGGTGCTCCACAGCCTCGGCCGCTCGCGGACGCCCGTCAGCCACGCGGAGCTCGCTGCTGAGCTCGCCCCGAAAGGGTGGGATCGCGCCACCATCTACCGGAACCTGATCGACTTGACCAACGCCGGGCTCGTGCGCCGCACCGACATGGGCGACCACCTCTGGCGGTTCGAGCTGCGGGAGTCCACCGGAACCCACGCGGCGGACGAGCACCCGCACTTCATGTGCGACACATGCGGCGATGTGCTCTGCCTCCCTGACGAGAGCATCGAAATCAAGGCGGCGCGCGGCGCGCCGCGCGCGTTGCGGCGCAAGGGACTCCAGATCCAGCTCAAGGGCCGCTGCGATCGGTGCGTGCAGGCCTGAGCGGCGGAGCAGCCCTCGGTCATCGGCGACCCCCGGCCACCAGCAGCCCCGAGCCGCGTGAATGACGCGGCGCTCGGCGGCGCTCAGCGACCACAGACTGCTGTCCGCATCCTGGTTGCAACACCAATTTGATATTGATTAGGCTACGTGGCTCGGGCATAGCCCACCGCGCCCATGCTCGCGCTCGTCGTCGTCCTGTCGATCGCCGGCCTCGCCGTGGGGCCGCTCCTCGTGGCGCTCGGCCGGCGCCAGGCGCTGCCGACGTCGGCGCTCGACGGGCTGACGCTCGGCCTCGTGCCCGCGCTCGTCCTCACGCGCCACCTGCCGCACGTCGTCGAGGAGATCGGAGCGCAGGCGCTCCTCTGGGCGGCGCTCGGGTACGCGGCGCTCGGGCTCACGGAGCACCGGCGGCGTGACACCGGCGAGGTGCTGGGGCGGGAGATCGCGTTCTCGGCGCTCGCCGTGCACGGGCTGCTCGACGGCGCCGGGCTCGCGCTGGCCGTGGCCGCGGCCGACAGCAGCGCGGACGGGGTGCTCTTCGCCAGCGCCGTCCTCGTGCACCGGCTGCCCGAGGGGCTGTCGCTCGCGGCGCGCTTCCTGCCCGCCTGGGGCTGGCGGCAGCTCGCCGCGCGCCTCGGGCTCCTCGGGCTGCTCACCGTCCTCGGCGCCCTCCTCGGCCAGCGCGCCGTGGAGAGCCTCCCCCACGAGTCGTTCGAGGTGTTCATCGCGTTCGGCCTCGGCGTCCTCCTGCGGCTCGTGGTCCACACGCACGAGGCGCCGCCTCGGGGGGCGCGCGCGCGGACGGCGAGCGCGATCGCCTTCGCCTCGGGGCTCTGCGTCGCGCTCGCGCTCCCCAGCCCGGAGAGCTCCTTCACGAGCGCGCACGCGTCCGAGCTGTCGTTCGCCGAGTCGCTCGGCCCGCTGTTCATCGAGACGGCGCCCGCCGTGCTCGCCGGGCTCGCCATGGCGGGGCTCCTGCGCGCGCTCTCTCCGAGCGTCCTGCATCGCTCGATCGGCTCGCTGCGCGGCGGCGCGGCGCTGCCCCGGGCCGACCGCAGCCTGGCGTCCGGGGCGCCGCTGCCCCTCTCGCTGCCCCTCTGCGCCTGTGGCGTTGCGCCGCGCATGCAGCGGCTCCCGCGCGCGAGCGCGCCGGTCGCCTCGGTCGTCGCCGTCGTCCTCTGCGCGCCGGCGCTCGATCCTGCCGGCGCGCTGCTCTCGCTGCGGATGCTCGGCCTGCCGTTCACCGCGGCGCGCGTCGCGGGCGGCGCGCTCCTCGCCGTGCTGGTCGCGCTCCTCGTCGCCAGGGTGGCCAGGACGAAAGGCTCGAGCGGCGCGCCCTCCGGCGGCGCGCCGCCCGTCGTCGCCGGGACCGTGGCATCGCCGGGCGCGCGGCTCCGCGCCGCCGTCGCCGAGGCCGTCGGTCCAGCGCTCGATCACATGGCCGCCTGGTACGTCGCGGGCCTGGTGCTCGCCGCCGTCCTCGAGGCGGCCATCGCGCCGGCCGCAGCGCGCGCGCTCGGCGCGCCGGACGACGTCCTCGTGAGCGCGCTCCTCGCGGTGCCCGCTCACGTGTGCGCGCAAGGCGCGGCGCCGCTCGCCGCGGTGATGATCCACAAGGGGCTCCCGGTCGGCGCGGCGCTCGCGTTTCTCGTGGCGGGGCCGGCGACCCACATCGCGGCGCTCGGCGGCCTGCATCGGGCGTTCGGAGCGCGCGCCGCCGCCGCCTCCGCGCTCTTCAGCGTCACCTTTGCCGTCGCGCTCGGCCTCGTCGCGAACGCCTTCGTCCCCCTCTCGGCAATCCCGGACCTCCACGACCTCGCGTCGCAGGAGCACTCCACCATCGCGTGGGTCTGCGCGGCCGCGCTCGGCGCGCTCCTGCTCTCGAGCTTCATGAGGCTCGGCCCTCGCGCATGGCTCGGCGGCATGCGTGGCGCCGGCGACACCGGGGCGTCCGGGTCAGAGGAGCCGCATGCGCCCTGCGCACACGCACATCGCTGCAGCGCGAGCGGCGCACCGGACGACGACGGCGCGCCGCCCGCGTGACGCCGGGCTCCCCGGAACGTCGTTCCAGGAGCTCACGCTCGCCGCTCTCCCTCACGCGCCGCTCGCCGCTCTCCCTCGCGCGTCGTCCCGCGGCCTCCACCTCACGCGCCGGAGCTCCGGCGCGGGGCGGCGCGGCGATCACCCTAGCTGGACCGAGCCGTGGTGATCGCAGTGATCGCCGTGCGGATGGTGCAGGTGCGCCCCGACGAGGTAATCGAAATGATCGCCGTGGGGCACGGCCTGATGGCCGCAGCCTGCCCCGTGCGTGTGCGCCTTCTCGTGATCGGCGCATGCATGGCTCGGCGTGCACGCGTCAGGGTTCTCGTTGCCGACCGAGAGCACGTGCTCATCGAAGTGATCGCCGTGCGGGTGATGCAGGTGTCCGTCGTGCAGGTAATCGACGTGGCCTTCATGCCGCAACACCTGATGTCCACATCCCTGCCCATGAACATGGGCGTGCGCTTCATGCGTCTGGTGGTCGTCCATCGACTTGCATCCTTTCCATCAATGCTCGCTTCGAGCTCGGGTGACGGCTCGACGTGGGGCCAACATGGGGCCCCGACGCGCACCGCCGCAAGGCGCAACCTGGCGCGCATGCCGTGGGCGAGCCGACCACGCTCGCTCGCCCTGCGGCGCCGCGGCGCTCAGCGGATCCAGTACCTGCCGATGAGCACGAGCGCCATTGCCCAGAGCACCACCCCGATGCCCGCCGCGACGAGCATGGCCTTTGGCAGGCGCCTGCCGTGCTGCACGAGCCGTCCCAGCGTCCCGGCGGCGTCGCCGCTCCGCGCCGCCGCGCTCTCGGGCGCGAGGCCGACGTCGCCGCCGAGGCCGATGTCCGAGGCGCGCCGCCCCTTCTGTCCCCGGAAGCGCTCGGCGCGCAGCTCGCGGAGAACGGCCTCGAGCTCCTTCGCGAGCGCGTCCGCCGAGGCGATCCGTTCGTCGCGCTCGCGGCGGAGGCACGCTTCGACGAGCTGGCAGAGGCGCGGCGGGAGCCCTGGCCTGCGCGCGGCGATCGGATCGCAGTCCTTGCTCAGGATCCGGACCATCAGCGCGTTGTAGTTCGGCGCCTGATGCGGGGTCGTCCCGGTCAACGCCTCGTACATGACGACGCCCAGCGACCAGATGTCGGCGCGGGCGTCCACGTCCTCACGCCCCGCGGCCTGCTCGGGCGACATGTACGCCGGCGAGCCGACGACGCAGCCCGTGCGGGTCAGCGAGAAGTTGTGCTCCTTCTCCAGGACCTTGCTGATCCCGAAGTCAAGGATCTTCCCCACGAGCTCGCCCAGGTGGTTGCGATGCACATGGATGTTCGCGGGCTTCAGATCGCGGTGGATGATCCCTTGCTGGTGGGCCATGTCGAGCGCCCGCGCGAGGCCGAGGAAGAGCTCGACCAGCACCTCCGGCTCGATGGTGCCCTCGCGCCGCAGCCACTCGTCGAGCCCCTCGCCGACGAGCAGCTCGAACACGAGGAACGGAGAGCCGTCCTCGGCCTGGCCGAGGTCGAGGATCTCGACGATGCTCGGGCTCCGCAGGCGCCCGCTCGCCTTCGCCTCGTTGAAGAAGCGCTGGAGCGCGACGGCGTCCCCGGCCACCTCGGGGCTCATCACCTTGAGCGCCACGTCGCGGTCGATGAGCACGTTCTTCGCGGCCCACACCGACCCGCTGGCGCCTTGGCCCAGGAGCTTCACGAGCCGGTAGCGAGACTGGATGAGATCGCCGGGGTTCACTGCTGCGCCGAGGTGTCGCTGGGGAACTGAGGGAACCGAGGAAACAGGCGGACCGGAGGACCGCGGGACCAGGGAACCGAGGAGGAGCTGGCTTTACGCCGCCCCCATCGGAGCCGGACCGGAGGATAACCCGAGCCATGGACGAGCGGTACCGCGGTGCGGCGCGCTCCAGAAGGAAGCAAAAGTTCGCGGCGCGAGGGGGCGACAACCCGCCTCGCCGCCTCCGCGGGCACAGAGATCCGTGGGATTTTCCGATACCGCGACGCTTCGACTCGGCGTCACCGGCGCTCGCCGAACACGACGGCGAGCGATGAAGAGGCTGGGCAGCGAGGGGCACAGCGCAATTTTCTTGTGCGCCGGCCCCTGCGCTGCCCTCGGGGGTGGGGGCGATCAGACGTCGTAGTAGAGGAAGAACTCGTGCGGGACCGGGCGGAGCCGGACCGCGTCGACCTCGCGCTCGCGCTTGTAGTCGAGCCAGGTCTTGAGGATGTCGCGGGTGAAGACGTCGCCGCGGAGCAGGAACTCGTGGTCGCGCTCGAGGGCGCCGAGGGCCTCGTCGAGCGAGCCCGGCATGTGCGGCACTTCCTTGAGCTCCTCGGGCGAGAGCGCGTAGATGTCCTTGTCGAGCGGGTCGCCCGGATCGATCCGGTTCTGGACGCCGTCGAGGCCGGCCATCATCATGGCGGCGAAGGCGAGGTACGGATTGCAGCTCGCGTCCGGGAAGCGGACCTCGATGCGGCGGCCCTTCGGGCTGTTGCCCGGGGCCAGCGGGATGCGGATCGACGCCGAGCGGTTGCGGCTCGAGTACGCGAGGTTCACGGGCGCCTCATAGCCCGGGACGAGCCGGCGATAGCTGTTCGTCGTCGGGTTGGTGAGCGCCGCGAGCGCCTTCGCGTGCTTCAGGATGCCGCCGATGTACCAGAGGCCCGTGTCGGACATCCCGGCGTAGCCGTCGCCGGCGAAGAGCGGCTTGCCCTCCTTCCAGAGCGACTGGTGGCAGTGCATGCCGCTGCCGTTGTCGCCGAAGAGCGGCTTCGGCATGAACGTCACCGACTTGCCGTTCTTGCGGCCGACGTTCTTGATGACGTACTTGAACCACATGAGGTTGTCGGCCATCGCCGTCAGCGTCGAGAACTTGATGCCGATCTCGCACTGGCCGGCCGACGCCACCTCATGGTGGCCGACCTCGACCCCGATGCCGGTCTCGATCAGCGTGGACATCATCTGCCCGCGCAGATCGCCGAGCGTGTCGGTCGGCGCGACGGGGAAGTAGCCCTCCTTCGACCGGATCTTGTGCCCGAGGTTCGGGCCGGCCTTGCCGGAGTTCCAGACCGCTTCGTCGCTGTCGATCTCGTAGAAGGCGCCGCGCTGCGAGCTCTCGTAGCGGACCGAGTCGAAGACGAAGAACTCGGCCTCGGGCCCGAAGTAGGACGTGTCGGCGATTCCGCTCGCGCGGAGGTGGTTCTCGGCCTTCTGGGCGATGTAGCGCGGGTCGCGGCCGTAGGGCTGGCCGGTCACCGGATCGCTGATCTTACAGATCATGCTCAGCGTCTTCTGGGCATGGAACGGGTCGAGCTTCGCCGTCGACGGATCGGGCGTCATCAGCATGTCGCTCGCGTTGATCGGCTGCCATCCGCGCACCGACGAGCCGTCGAAGCCGATCCCCTCCTCGAAGAGATCCTCGTTCAGGCGGGACGCCGGGATGGTCGTGTGCTGCCAGATGCCGGGCAGATCGATGAACTTGAGATCGACAAATTTTACGTCGTTTTCCTTCGCAAACGCGACGACATCTTTCGCCTTCATGATCTTCTCTACCTCGCTGACTCGCTGCTCTCGCTGTATGTGACTCGACGGTGCGCGGGCTCGTGCTCGCTTCTCGCTTCTCGGTTGTCGATCTCTCGATCTATCGATCTGTCGATCCTCGAGCCTGTGACCCGCCGCGAATGCCCTGTGACGCTCTGCCGGCGGCGCGCCTTCTAGATGGCGTCCTCGCCGCGCTCCCCCGTGCGGATCCGCACGGCCTCCTCGACGGGGACGACGAAGATCTTGCCGTCGCCGATCCGACCCGTCTTGGCGCTCTTCTCGATGGCGTCGATCACGTCGCTGACCATGCTGTCCGGCACGACGATGTCGACCTTCACCTTCGGCACGAAGTCGACGACGTACGCCGACCCTCGATAGACCTCTTTCTTGCCGCCGGTCCGACCGAAGCCCTTTACCTCGGTCACCGTCATGCCCTGAATCCCGACCTCGGCGAGGGCGTCCTTGACCTCGTCGAGCTTGAACGGCTTGATGATCGCCTCGACCTTTTTCATTGCGCACGCCTGTGGTGACCGGGTGCGCGCCAGGGTAGAAGACCCGGGCGCTCACCCGAAAGGCCCCGCCGGAGCAGAGCTGGTAAAGGGGGGACACCTCCGCCGGCGGCCTCCCATCGATGTGCCGGGCGCCGCCCGGCTTCCGATCCGTGACGGGGGCGGCCCGGTCCACCGAGCCTTGCCCGACACTGTCAACGACTCAGGGACCCATCCAGCGGAGCCGGATCGGCGACCCTTCACCCCGGACGCTGGCGCGCGACCGAAGGTCCAGGCTGGTGTACCCAAGCTCATGTTTCCGGAATGTTTCGCGCACCGCGCGAGCGTGAGAAAAGTGCATCGGGCGTCAGAAAATCGGAGCCCGCTTACTTTTTTCACAGCTCTACCTGAGCAAGGCAAAGCTCGCCTGCGCGGCGGCGGCGCCGGGGGTGGGAACCTGCCTACGCACCGCGCCACCAGAGCGGTGGCCCCGCCTTGGTCCATGACCGGCCCGGGGTGGAATCCGCTTTCACGGTGCCCTCGTGGAAGCGCTGAGCCCGCTCGCGCGGCGCCAGGGAGAGGATCGGGCCCCTCCCCGACGGGTCATGCTGCGCTCGCCATTGTTCTTGTGACGCGGCTCGAATAGGCTGCGCTGGCGAATCCAGTCGCGGGACAGCCCTGCCTGATGGCTTTGCCGAACAAAGCGAAGATCCCGGTAGGCACGGTCCTCGCCGGAAAATACCGCATCACACGCGAGATCGGGCGCGGCGGCATGGCTGCCGTGTACGAGGCCGAGCACATCGACATCGGCAAACGCGTGGCGATCAAGGTGCTCGCCCAGGAGCTGACGACCTCAGCCGTCGTGGTCGAGCGCTTTCTCCGAGAGGCCCGGGCCGCCGCGTCGATCCGCAGCCCCTTCATCTGCGACGTCTACGACTCGGGCAAGCTCGACGACGGGCGGCCCTTCCTGGTGCTCGAGCTCCTCGAAGGCGAGTCGCTGTACGAGCGGATGACCGTCATCAGGTACCTCGACCCCGAGACCACCGTGACGGTGGTGTCCCAGGTGTGTCGAGGGCTCACCAAGGCGCACGCCGCCTCCATCGTCCACCGCGACCTCAAGCCGGAGAACATCTTCCTCACGAAGGATGAGGAGGGCCGGCTCTGCGCGAAGATCCTCGATTTCGGCCTCGCGAAGTTCTACGCGCCGGTCGACGGCGGCGACGCGCAGGCGCGCCTCACCCGCGAGGGCGCGGTCTTCGGAACGCCGGCGTACATGAGCCCGGAGCAGGTGCGCGGCCAGGGAGCGGTCGACCACCGCGCGGATCTCTGGGCGCTCGGCTGCATCACGTACGAGTGCCTCACCGGCCGCACCGTCTGGCAGACCGAGCAGGGCGTCGCGATGACGTTCGCGCAGATCGCCAACGCGCCCCTGCCGCAGCCCGCGGCGCTCCGCCCCGACCTCCCGCCGAGCTTCACCACGTGGTTCGAGAAGGCGCTCGACCGCTCCATCGATCGCCGGTTCCAGACCGCGAAGGAGTTCGCCGACGAGCTGTCGGTCGCGCTCGGCGTCGCGCAGCCGCCGCGCGGCGCGGAGCCGTCCCAGGCGGGGCTCGTCATGCCGGGCGGCGACGCGCCGGCCGACCTGTCGTTCGACCCGCCGGGGGTCGTCCGTGTGACCCCCAACGAATCGCGGCGGACCGTCCCGTCGGGTCCGGCGGAGCGCGGGGGAGATCCGTTCGCCGGGCTGGACACCTCGGGCGCGCCCGGCGCCGCGATCGCCGGGCGCATGAGCCAGGGCGCGGGGCAGCAGATCACGTTCTCCGGGGGCTCGGGCGAGACCTCGGTCCCCGATCCGCTGGCGCACGCATCAACGCCGAAGCGAGGCGGCGCGGGACGCGCGCTCGTCGTGTTTGGCGTGCTCGCGCTCGTCGCGGGCGGCGCCTACGCGGGTTACCGCCAGTTCCTCAAGCCGACGGCCCTGCCGCCCGTCTCGTCGAGCAGCGCGGCGCCGCCGGCCATCAGCGCCCCCTCGGCGTCCGCCGGGGCCAACGTGCCGGCGCGCACCGACGCCCGCGTCGAGCCGCCCGCCCTGGCGTGGCCGCCGCTCGTCGCGCAGGCGCAGGAGGCGGTCGCCGCCGGCGATCTCAAGGCCGCGCTCAGGCTGCTGAAGGACGCTCAGGACAAGGGCAACCACCCCGTGCCGCGGACCCTGATCGAGCACGTGCAGGTCGCCCTGAAAGACGCGAGCGGCAAGGCGCCTTGCGCGCTCACCGGCCTCGCGAGGCCGCGCACGCACGATCTGGTGCGCGAGGGCGGCCGCGCCGTCGGGGCCAGCCGGCCCTCGATCGCGCTCGGGCCGCGCGGCGCGGTGGTCACCTGGACGGACTCGCACGAGGGCACCGAGCACGCCTACACGACGACGCTGGACGGCGCGATGCGGCCGTCGTCACCGGCGCTCGACGTGACGCCCGAGGGCCGCGCCATCGGGCGCCCCGAGCTGACCTCCGCAGGCGATCGGCTGGTGCTCACGTACTGGGACGGCAAGGGGCCGGAGGCCGGCGTGCACGTGCGCTGGCTCGACGCCAACGGGCGGATCGATGGCCCTGCCGTGATGGTCGCGCCCTTCCCTCGCGGAGGGAACTCGTGGCCCTCGCTCGCGCGCGCCGCCGAGGGGTTCCTGATCACGTGGTCGGACGACGGCGACAACGCCTCCGAGGACCTCTTCATGCGCCGCCTCTCGCCGAACCTCGATCCGGCGGGCGAGATCATCCGGCTGACCGACGTCACCCCGACGGGCCCCTCGAAGCCGCGCGTCCGCTTCCCCTCGGTGGCGGTGGCGAACGACGTGATGCACCTCGCCTTCCGCTTCGATCGCGAGCCGACGCGGGTCATCCAGTACATGCGCCTCCCGCTCGCGAACGCCGGCAAGGGGCTCCCGCCGGCCAGCCCCGGCAAGCGCGCCGACCGCGCGCTCGGCGACCTGTCGCTCGTGAACAGCGATCGGGTCCGGAGCGACAGCCCCTCGCTCGCCTGCGGCGCGGGCGGCTGCTTCGTCGTCTGGCACGGCGAGGCGCCGCTCGGGGGCGCATCGGCCGCCTACATCGATCCGGCCAAGGGCCAGCCGCTCTGGCGCAAGCGGTTCTCGAAGTCGGGCGCGCGCCCGTCGATCGCGATCGCGCCGAGCGGGCAGGCCCAGCTGGTCTGGTTCGAGGGGGGCCGCATGCTCACCGCGTCGATCAACCGCGACGGCATCGGCACGCCCACGAAATTCGCCCGCATCAGCGGGGATCAGCCGGCGCCTTCGATGAGCCCCGGCGCGAAGCCCGGAGAGTGGTATGTCGCCTGGCTTGACTACGAGGCGGGTCATCTCGAGCCCTACGCCGCTCGCATCCAGTGCCGGTGACCCCATGCTCATCCTCCCACCTCGAAGCGAGGTTCGCGCCCGTCCCATCGAGACCGAGCGGCTGATCCTCGTGCCGATCGACCCGTCCGACGGGCCCGAGCTCTGGCTCGCGGTCAACGGCTCGCGCGCAACCCTCCAGCGCTGGCTTCCCTGGGTGCAGTTCCACACGGATCCGGCCGCGAGCGTGCGCTTCGCCGAGGCGTGCGCCGCCGACTGGGATCACGGCAGGGCGCTGCGCTTCGTCATCCGCGAGCGCGCGCACCGCTCGCTCGCCGGGGTGGTCGGGCTCGAGGCGTGCGTACACCTGCACCGTTCTTGCGAGCTCGGCTACTGGCTCCGCAAGGAGGCGACCGGGCGCGGGCTCATGAGCGAGGCCGCGAGGGCCGCGCTCGGGTTCGCGTTCGGCCACATGGGCGCGCACCGGGTGCGGGTTGCGGCCGCGACGGACAACCATCCTTCCCTCGCGGTCATCGGCCGGCTCGGCTTCCGCTTCGAGGGCATCGCCCGGCAGGCCGAGTGGTGCGACGGTCGCTGGCTCGACCACTCCGTCTTCGCGCTCCTGGCGACCGATCCCAGGTAAAGCCGCCCACGAGGGCGCTCGCTCCCTTCGGGCGTCCGAGGTGCCCGTGCGCCGCCCGAAGCGCGCTAGCATCCTGACTCCGCCTTGGCCCGCCGTCGTCGCCTCATCCGCTGGCCCCGCGGCACGACGCCGCTCGTGCCGCTCGCGCCCGCGATCGTGATCGTCGTGGGGATCGCCACGGCGGTGGCGATCGCGCTGATCGGCATCGGCCAGCTCGCGAAGATGAGCGATCAGGCCGCGAGCCTGCGCGCCGAGGTGCTGGCCGCGACGCTCTCGGCGCGGCTCCGCGGGACCATCGAGGGGGAGCGGGCGGCGCTCCTGAGGGAGGCGGCGCGGCGGGCTGGGTCGGAGATCCTGCTCGTCGATCAAGGCGGCCACGTGCTGATCAACGAGAGCTTCAGCGCGCCGGCCAGGGCCGGCCTCGTCCAGATGCTCACGCTGGGCAAGGGCGAGACGACGACCTCGCTCGGCCGCGTCCGGTTCGCGGCGCGCCCGCTGCACCCGCCGCTCTCTCACCTCTCGGTGCTCACCTTCGTCTCGGCGCCGAGCCCGCCGCCCGACTCGATCGCGCTCGGCAACGCCGTCGCGGCGCTCACGGTGCTGCTGCTCGGCGTGGCTGTCGCGGTCGCGCTCTCGTTCACCAAGTCGGCGCGCGACGATGTCGACTACCTGCGCGAGCGCATCACGGCGATGGCGCGCGGACAGGGCCAGAGCGCGCTGCCCACGGACGTGATCCAGGCCGAGCCCGTGCCGATCAGGTCGCTCGACCAGGTCGGCCTCCTGACGGCGGCCTTCAACCTCCTGATCACCCGCTTCGCCGCGGCGGAGCGCACCTACCGGGCGGACCTCCAGCAGGCCTCCGCGATGGACCGCGAGCGCTCGGCGTTCCTCGCGGGGCTGAGCCACGAGCTGCGCACGCCGCTCAACGCCATCCTCGGGTTCGCCCACGTCCTGGAGAGCGAGGTCGACGGGCCGCTCAGCCAGGACGCGCGCGAGGCGCTGTCGGTCATCCGGCAGAGCGGCGAGCACCTGCGCACGCTCATCGACGACATCCTCGACCTCTCGGCGCTCGAGACGGGCAAGCTCCAGCTCTCCCGCCGCGCCGTCAACCTCCGCGCCCTCGTCGATCAGGTGATGCGCGAGGCGTCCGCGGCGGCGCGCGACAAGCCCCTCCAGCTGCGCGTCACCGGGGACCACGCCCTGGTCGCGCACGCCGATCCGCGGAGGGTGCGGCAGATCCTCACCAACCTCGTCTCGAACGCCGTCAAGTTCACGGCGCGCGGCTCGGTGACGGTCAACATCACGGGGCGCGGCCGCTATGCGGCGATCGTCGTCCAGGACACCGGCCCCGGCATCCCGCCGGAGGAGACGTCGGCGGTCTTCGAGGAGTACCGGCAGACCGGCGACGTGCGCTCGCGCCGGGCCGGGACGGGGCTCGGGCTCTCGATCGCGCGGCGCCTCGTGCTGATGCACGGCGGGACGATCCAGCTGGAGAGCGAGCTCGGGCGGGGCTCGACCTTCACGATCACCCTGCCGATGTGGATCGTGCAGCGACCCCTGTTCGCGCCGACCCCGCCCGCGCCCGACGTGGCGGCGCCGCCGGGGAACGACCCCGGCGCCGGCGGCCCCCAGGGGAGGATCGCATGACCGAGGAGCGCATGAGGGACGACGCGATCCACTTCGCGAGGCGCGTGCTCGTCCGCCAGGCGCTGGTCGGCGTCGCCGCGTTCGGGGCGATCGCGGCGCTCGCGCCGAAGCTGCTCATCCTGGAGCCGCGCGTCGCCGCCAGCGTGCTCTCGGTCGGCGCCAAGATCGCGCTCGCCGCGATCTGCGCGACCACGCTGCTGACGCTGCTCCGGCTGCGCACCCACGAGAACCTGCTGCGCTCGCTCGTGATCGGCTCGCGCGACATCGATCACGAGGAGCTCGAGCGGTTCGCCGGGCTCCCGACCTCGCTGGCGCTGCGCTTCGTGCTGGCGAGCTCGACGATCTCGGGCCTCATGATGATCCCCGGGATCAGGCCAGAGAAGCTCGACGACGGCCGCGCGGTCAGCCTGCTCATCCTCGCGATCACGATCCTTAGCGCGTCCGCGATCCCGCACTACGTGCTGACGCGCGCCGCGGCGTTCAGCCTCTTCGAGATCAGCCCGGCCGAGGCGATCGGCGCCTTGCTCGAGACCGCCGAGCTTTACCAGACGCCGCGCCGGCGGGTCACCTCCAAGCTGCTCCTGGCCGTCGCCACGCCGGTGCTGCTCGTCGGCGTCGGGGCGGTGCTCATCGCGAACGCGCACCTCCAGACGTTCATCGAGCGCAGCCGGCGCTCGACCGCGGGGCTCATCGCGCGCACGGCGCTCGACCCGTCGCTCGGGGCCATCGACGCGGCCGGCCGCAACGACGTCGTGGCCTCGGCGGCGGAGTTCGGGTTCCTCGCGCGCCTGGAGCACGACTGCGTGGGCTCGGAGCCCTCCTTCGGCCGCGAAGCCGACGGGCAGATCGCCGTGATCACGCCGCTCGACTACGGCTGCGTCAACACCCGGTTCTCCGCCGACCTCGAGCCCTCTGCCGCGATCTGGGGCGCGCTCGTCGCGCTGCTCGCGGTGCTGGTCGCCGGCGCGCTCGGCAACCTGTTCGGCCGCGTCCTCGCGGCCGATCTCGTGCACGCCACGAAGCAGGTGCGCCTGCTCGGCACGGACAGCGTGCTGCGCGGCGCCACCCAGATCGCGCGCCCCGCCCGGTTCGCCGTCGTCGCCCGGCTCGGGCACGCCATCGAGGACCTCGCCGAGCGCTTCCGCGTCTTCGCCGCGGCGCAGGAGCGCGCGCTCGAGTCCCGCGAGGCGGCGCAGCGCATGCGCGGCCTCCTGTTCGCGAGCGTGAGCCACGATCTCAAGAGCCCGCTGAACGCCATCCTCGGGTTCGCCGAGCTCGTGGGCCAGGAGGACCTGACCCCCGCGCAGCGCGAGAGCCTGGAGCTCATCGCGACGCGCGGCCGGGAGCTCCTTGGCCTCATCGAGTCGATCCTCGACGCCGCCCGCGTCGAGGCCGGGCAGCTCACGCTCGAGCCTCAGCCGACGTCCGTCGGCTGGCTCATCGCGGGCGCGCTCCGCAAGGCGCGCGAGCTCGCGAGCGACGCCGGCGGCGAGGTCGTCATCGAGGTCGGCGACACCCTGCCGCTGATCCCCGTCGATCAAGCCTACGCGACGCGCGCGATCGCGGTCATCGTCGCGCACGCGCTCCGGACGGGCGCGGCCGACCCGTCGGCGCGCCTCGTGCGCCTCACGGCGACGATGGCCGGCGAGTTCAACAACGAGGTCCGCATCGACATCGAGTACGGCAGCCGCGACGTGCCGCCGGACGAGCTCGAGGCCCTGTTCAGCCGGCAGACCACGGCGCGCGGGCGCGGCCTGACGCTGGGCCTCAGCCACGCGCGATCGGTGATCGAGCTCCACGGCGGCTCTCTCGAGGTGGACGGCGCCCCCGACGGCCGGCCGCTCTGCCGCGCTCGTCTGCCGCGCATCCCGCCCCCCCGCCGTCCCCGCCTGTCCTCTGTCCCTGCGCTCGGCTGACCTCGACCAGCGCCCCGCGGCGACCCACGCCGCCGCGCGGATCGCTTCCCTTCGCTGCTTGCACGCGGTACGCCCGTGGCATGCCTGAACGGGCGCTCTCTCCTGCCGAGACAGGCGACGACGATCGCTTCGACCGCCTCTTCCGGCCTGCCTCGCTCGCCGAGTACGTCGGCCAGGTCAAGCACACGGAGAACCTCAAGGTCTTCGTCGAAGCCGCGCGCCGGCGGCGCGAGCCGCTCGACCACATGCTGTTCTGTGGCCCGCCCGGCCTGGGCAAGACCACGCTCGCCCACATCATCGCCCGCGAGATGGGCGTCGCCCTCCATGTGACGAGCGGACCGGCGATCGAGCACAAGGGCGCGCTGGCCGGCCTGCTGACGAAGCTGGAGCGCAACGACGTGCTGTTCATCGACGAGATCCACCGGCTCACGCCGGCGGTCGAGGAGAGCCTCTACCCCGCGATCGAGTCGTTCAACATCGACATCATGACCGGTGACGGCCCCTACGCGACGACGATCCAGCTCGCGCTGAAGCCCTTCACGCTCGTGGGCGCGACGACCCGCACCGGGCTGCTCACCGCGCCGCTGCTGTCGCGCTTCGGCCACGTCGTCCGCCTCGACTTCTACCCCGTCGAGGAGCTCGAGCGCATCGTGCAGCGCAGCGCCGGCCTGCTCGATGTGCCGATCGACGCCGGCGGAGCGCGCGAGATCGCGGCGCGCGCGCGGGGGACGCCGCGCGTCGCCAACCGCCTCCTGCGCCGCGTACGCGACTTCGCCGAGGTGCTGGGCGACGGCGCGATCACGATGGAGATCGCGCGGAAGACCGCGGAGCGGCTCGAGATCGACGCGGCCGGCCTCGACGAGATGGATCGCCGGCTGCTGCGCGTCATCGTCGATCACTACGACGGCGGCCCTGTGGGCATCGACACGCTGGCCGCGGCGCTCAGTGAGCCGCGCGACACGATCGAGGACGTGTACGAGCCGTTCCTGCTCCAGCAGGGCTTCGTCGGCCGCACGCCGCGCGGCAGGGTCGCGACCCGCCGCGCCTACGAGCACCTGGGCCTCGCGGCTCCTGCGACGAAGCAGGGAGATCTCTTCTCCTGATCCCAGCGCCGCGCGGGCAGCGCAATGCAGTGCGCAACGCCGCGCCAACGCCCGGAATTCTCTCATCGCTCCAGCCTGGAGTCGCTAAGCTTGGCGTGTGCCTCGCCGTGATCCTGTGCTCGTCGTGGACGACGACGCCGTCAGCCGGCAGATGCTGCTGCACGCGCTGGCCGACGCGGGCATCGAGGCCGTCGCGGTCACCTCGGGCGCGGACGCGCTCGCCTGGCTCAAGGCGAGCGTGCCCGCGCTCGTGCTGCTCGACCTCGTGATGCCGCCCCCTGACGGCTACGTGGTCCTCAGCGCCGTGCGGGACGCCCCCCGGACGCAGGACGTCCCCGTCGTCGTGCTGACCGCGCTCGACGCGGACGAGGACGTCGCCCGCGCCTTCGAGCTCGGCGCCGACGATTTCATCCGCAAGCCGTTCCGCCCTGCCGAGCTGATCGCGCGCATCCGCGGGCAGCTCCGGATCCGGGACTACGTCGACGCGCTCGCGCGCAAAGAGCACGACGCGAAGGTGGTCCTCGAGCTCACGCAGGCGCTCTCCTCGACGCTCGACTTCCGGAACATCCTCTTCACGGTCGTGCGGCGCATCGCCGAGGTGGCGCGCGTCGACCGCTGCAGCATCGTCCTCGTGCGCGACGCGGGCGACGTCGGCTACGTGGTCGCCGCGAGCGACGACAAGGAGCTGCGGGATCTGCCGATCGATCTCGGCAAGTACCCGGAGATCCAGCGCGTCATGCGCACGGGCGACGTGCTCGTGATCGACGACGCGAAGGCGCACCCGCTGTTCGACATCGTGCGCGCGGAGCTCCCGGAGAACGCGTTCCGCTCGCTGGCGCTCCTGCCGATCTTGTTCGAGGACAAGCCGCTCGGCGTGCTCTTCTTGCGCGGCCGGCAGCCGGTGGCGCCCCACGCGCACGAGCTCTCGCTGGCCCGCACGGTCGCGAGCGCCACCGCGATCGCCCTGCGCAACGCGCGCATCCTGCAGTCGCTCCGCGACCAGACGCAGCAGAGCACCTTCGCGCGGTTCGAGGCGGAGCGCCGGCTGAAGGCGCTCCAGCGCTACGCCGACTTCTTCTATTCGACGGCGGACGGCATCGTCGTCGTCGATCCCGACGGCCACATCCTCTTCTCCAACCCGCGCGCGCAGGCGATCACCGGGCGCACGGCGGAGGACCTCGAGAGGGCGAACCTGGCCGATCTCGTCGACGCGCGCGAGCACCCTCTCCTCGAGGAGATCCGGGCCGGCTTCGCCAGGGGATCGTTCCCGCACATGGTGGATTTCACCGTGCGGCGGGGCGAGCACGAGCGGCTCATCCTGAGCTTCAGCTTCAGCAGCGTCCTTCGCGAGGAGAGCGGCGCCGTCCTGGTCAGCTTCCGCGACGTCACCACGGAGCGCGCCACCGAGGCGGAGCTCACCAAGACCAAGGAGTTCCTGGAGCGCGTCATCGACAGCTCGGTCGACGCGATCGTCTCGGCCAACATGGAGGGCGTCGTCCTGCTCTTCAACCGCGCCGCCGAGCGGATCTACGGGTATGACGCGAAGGAGGTCGTCGGCGTGATGAACGCCCGCGCGCTCTACCCCGACCACAACGCCGAGCACATCATGAGGCTCATCCACGCGAAGGAGCACGGCGGTCCCGGCCGGCTCGAGGGCTACCGGACCGAGGTCCTGGCCAGGGACGGGTCGCGGATCCCGGTGCACCTCTCCGCGGCGCTGATCTTCGAGAACGGCGTCCCGGTCGGCTCCGTCGGCATCTTCACGGACCTGCGGGAGCGGATGCGGATGGAGGCCCGCCTCACCGAGGCGCAGGAGGAGCTCCGCGCTCGCGAGAAGCAGGCCATCATCGCCGAGCTCGCGGGCGCGGCCGCGCACGAGCTGAACCAGCCGCTCACCAGCGTGCTCGGCTACGCCGAGCTGATCTGCCGCCGGATCGACGACGCGTCCCCCATCAAGGGGGCCGCGACCACGATCCGCAGCGAAGCCGAGCGGATGGCGGAGATCGTCCGCAAGATCGGCAAGATCACCCGCTATGAGACGAAATCCTATGTCGGCGCCGCGAAGATCATCGATCTCGACCGATCGAGCGGCGACGACCCGAACAGGGTGATCGGGTGAGCGGAAAGACCGCGGAGCGCCTGGGGGAGCAGCCATTGTCCGACGCTCCCGTCACGCTCCGGAAGCCCCTCACCCGGGACATCCCGCTCGAGTGGGTGGACAGCCTGCTCATCGCGTCGAGCGAGCTGGATCCGTCGGCCTCCATCGAGCAGCGCGCATCGACGCTGCTCGGCGCGGCCGCGAAGGTGCTCACGGCCTGCGGGCTCGGCATCTACATCCCCGGCGCGACGGGGGCGCAGGTGGCCGTCCGGGTCTCGCCGCGCGCTCGCCGCGACGACGGCCACGATCCGGCGCGGCTCCTCCCGGAGTTCGCCTTCGAGCGCGTCGTGGCGATCGAGCCCGGAGGTCGCTCGACGATGCACATCGCGGCCGACGACGCCGCGTACCTCGACAGCGCGCCTGTAGAGGCGCTGGTCGACCGGCTCGTGCTCACCCTGGGTGCGTCGCTCCGCGAGGCGCGCGCGCACGAGTCGCTGCGCGCTCAGGTCATGCAGGCCGAGAAGCTGGCCTCGCTCGGGAAGATGGCCGCAGGCGTCGTGCACGAGCTCAACAACCCGCTCACCTCGATCCTCGCCTACTCCGAGTACCTGCGCCGCAAGGGCGAGCGCGGCGGCTTCGACCCCTCGGACATCGAGCGGCTCGCGAGGATCAACGACGCGGCGGATCGCATCCGCCGGTTCTCGCGCGACCTGATGGCCTACGCGCGGCCGTCCACGGAGAAGCCGGGCGCCGTCTCGCTCCACGACATCATCGAGCGCGCGCTCGTCTTCTGCGAGCACCTCCTCGACCAGACGGGCGTCACCGTCGAGCGGCGCTTCGACGAGATCCCTCCGGTTTGCGGCGTCATTGATCCGCTGACGCAGGTGTTCGTGAACCTGTTCACGAACGCCGCGCACGCGATGAACGAGCGCGGCGGCTGCCTCGGCATCTCCACCGCGATGTCGCCGGAGGACGGCTACATCACGGTGACGATCCGCGACGACGGGCACGGGATCGAGCCCGAGCACCTGCCGAGGATCTTCGACCCCTTCTTCACGACGAAGACCGACGGAACCGGCACCGGGCTCGGCCTGAGCATCGTAAGGAACATCGTTGCCTCGCACGGCGGCAGCATCCGCGCGGATGCGCGCGCCCCGCGCGGGACGGTCTTCTCTCTGGATCTGCCGATCGCGCTGCCGTCCTCGGCCCGCCGCTGAGCAGGGGCGAGCTCCCCTCGACTCAGGGCGCGACCTTGATGCCCAGCACGAGCACGCCGCCCATGTGCTGCTGACCCGCGACGAAGAAGCTCTCGCCGGCCTTGGCGTTCACCTCGAGCAGGGGCAGGAACGTGGTGCCACCTGGCTTCTGGATGCTCGCGCTGACGACGAAGCGCCTCGGCTCGTCCTTCTTCTTCGCGGCGACCACGTCCTTCAGCGACACCATGAGGACGCTGCCGTTCGGCAGCTTCGTCGTGGTCGGCTTCCCCTTCTGCAGGGTGACCTTCAGCCGTTCGAGGAGCTTGTAGCTGTTGTACGCCGAGAACGGCGGCTTCCCGAGCTCGGGCATCTTGCCGATCTTCGGGTCGATGCCTTTCCCATCGTTCGTCGCGTGGAGGATCACGATCTCGGACGTGACCTCGGCGTCCGACGGCGCCGCTTGCGGGGGGGCCGGCGCCTGCTCTTGCGCGACGGCAGGGGAAGGGCTCACGCCGAGCGCCAGGACCATGGTCGCGGTGATCGCACTCGCAAGAAATCTCATCACTGTCCTCCCGGACCGTCATCGGAGAGCCAGACCACCGTGGTCGTCGGGCCTGAAGCCACGGCCTCCTGCGGGACGTAAAAGATGGTGCCCATGCGTGCCCCGAAGTCGACCGCGGCGATCTCGACGCCGGGCTCGACCTCCCCCTCGAAGCTCGGCGCGGCGTCCGGCTCCTTTGCCGGCGCCGCGAGCAACGCGGAGGGCGCCTCGGGCGGCGGGGCGAGCAACGCGGAGGGCGCCGACGTCGTCAGCTCCGCGGTGGGCGTCTCCACGCCCATCTTGCCCCAGACCATCAAGGCGGCGGCCGCCGCCACGGCGAGCGCCGTCAGCGCGAAGATCCCGCGCGCGTTGTCGTTCGCCGGCGATCCCTGGAGCCGCGCCCGAGCGCGGGGCGGCTCGCCCGACGGCGGCGCCGCGAGCGGCCGCGCGGCGCCGCCCCCGTCGGCCCGCGCGGCGCCCGCCTGCCCTTCGAGGATCTTCGCCATCACCCCATCGGCGATGCCGTCAGCCGCGCTGGAGGCCAGCGCGCTGTCCCGGACCATGTCGGCCGCGGTGACGAGCGCTGCGACCTTCGCCCGGCAGCGCGGGTCGTGGAGCACGTACTCCTCCACCTGCCGGTGGCGAGCCTCATCGAGCTCACCGTCGGCATAGAGCATCAGCTCCAGATCCGTCGGCGGGGCGCTCGCTTCCCCGTGATTCGCCTTGCTGCTGTTGGCGGTGCTCACGCGATCTCCTCCGGGTCCTCTGCTGGGGCCTTGCCCTCTTCCTCCGCGTAACAGTCGGCGAGGGCGCGCTGAAGCTTCTGACGGGCGTGGAACAGGCGGCTCATGATCGTCCCCTTCGAGACCCCCATGGCCTGAGCCATCTCCTCGTACGACATGCCCTCCACCTCCCGCATCAGGATCACGCCTCGGTGGTAGGGCGGCAGCGCGTCGAGCGCGGCCTGGATGCGCCCGGCGATCTCCCGGCGCCGGACGACGTTGAGGGGGTCCGCGCCGTCGATCCGAGCGACGAGCGGGAAGTCGGACTGCTCGTCCGCCGCCTGGTTCTCCTGGAGCTCGAGGTCGCGGCGTCCCGGCTTCCGCATGAGGTCGATCGCCAGGTTCGTGACGATCCTGTAGAGCCAGGTGAAGAACGAGGAGCCCCCCTGAAAGGAGCCGAGGCCCTTGTAGACCCGGAGGAAGGCGTCCTGCACGAGCTCGCGCGCGTCGTTCTCATCGCGGACGAGCCCCATCGCGATCGCGAACGCCCTGCGCTGGTGCCGTTCCACGAGCGAGCGGAAAGCCGCCTGGTCCCCCTTCTGCGCTCGCTCGATGAGCTCACGATCTTCCTCCGCTTCCCGCCGTCTCGCCTCGCGATTGGACGCACGGGCGGGAGCGCTATTCAGGCGCGGGTGGAACTGCTTCGTTTCGGGGTGGTCGCCCTCCGCGGACAGGTCGTCGCCTTCCGCATCGCCCTCGCCGGGATCACCGGGAGGTGCGACCGGCTCGAGCTCGTCCGGGTGAGAAGGTGCAATGGCCACGGGGTCAGCTTACCTGAGGAGGCTGGGGGACGAGGGAGGTCGCGGAGCAGGCGGCCACGCACGGCGCGCGGCAGCCGGCGGACGTGCCGGGCGGCAGACAGCGGCCGTTCGGCTCACGGCTCATCGGCCTCGTCGCTGAGCTCGGGCAGCTCGCCCAGCGTGAGGCGGACATCGAAGACCCGCTCCAGCCGCGCGACGCGGAGCGTAACGACCTTGTTCACCCCGGCGATGCTCGCCATCCACCGGAGCTCGTTCGGGTCGGAAATCGTCTTTCCTTCGAAGCCGATGATCACATCGTCCGGCGCGATGCCAGCCCGGTCCGCGGGTCCCCCCGCCACCACGGTCTTCACCCACGCCCCCTTTCGATCGGGGCGCTTGAGCCGCCCCGCCTCGATCGAGTTGAGGACGTCGACGATCACCCCGACCTGGCTCCGCCGGATCTTGCCGTCGCGCAGCAGCATCGGGAGCAGCTGCCGGACCATGTTGATCGGGATCGCAAACCCGATGTTGTTCGCGTTGGCGCGCACGGCCGCGTTGATGCCGACCACCTCGCCCTTGAGGTTCAGGAGCGGGCCGCCGGAGTTGCCGGGGTTGATGCTCGCGTCCGTCTGGAGGAAGTTGAAGTAGCCGCTCGGGTCGAGCCCCTTCACGTCGTCCCGGGTGCGGCCCTTGGCGGAGAGGATGCCCGCCGAGACCGTGTGGGAGAGGCCGAAGGGGTTGCCGATCGCGACCACCCAGTCGCCGACCTCGATGGTATCCGAGTCGCCCAGGGGGAGCGACGGGAGCCCCCTCTCCTCGACCTTCAGCACGGCGACGTCCGTGTGTTTGTCGCGGCCGATGACGGTCGCCTTGATGTCGCGGCCGTCGACGAAGCTCACGAGGATGTCGGTCGCGCCCTCGATCACGTGGTTGTTCGTCAGCAGGAAGCCCTCTGGATCATAGACGAAGGCGGTCCCGAGCCCCTCGGCGACCGTACGGCGGCGGCCGCCCGGTTGCTGCTGCCGCTCGACGCGCGCCTTGACCGTCGCGACCGCTGGATCGGCCCTGCGCGCGAGCGGCGCGAAGGAGCCGGGCATGCCCTCGGAGCGGACGATCGGAGGAGGAGGCGGCGCGGACGGAGGCAGCGGCGCGGTCGCCACCGGCACGGCGCCCGAGGGGACGGTGGAGCTGCTTGCGCTGGAAGAGTGGCCCGGAGAGGCCTTGCTGCACGAGGCGACCAGCGAGGCGAGGAGGACCCCCAAGAGAGCCCTGGCGCCAACGGTCACGATCGTTTCGAGACCTCGAGGTAGCGCATCCGCAGATCGTAGAGCGCCTGCTCGAGCAACCTCTCCTCGTCGCCCGAGAGGTTCCCCTTCGTTTTCTCCTGGAGGAGCGACAGCAAATCGATGTCCTGATGCGCGAGGATCAGGTTCTGCTCTTCCCTGCCGTCGGGGCTGGGCGCGTCGCCGAGGTGCACGTACGCGGAGCCGATGATCGACAGCACGAAGGTCGAGAAGTCGAGCGTCGGCAGCTCCGGGGGGCTCCCTGGCGGAGGGAGCTCTTCCCGATTCTTCGCGTCGCTCACTCTGCCCCTTCGTCGTCGAGGTCGGGCTCGATCCGCGACCCCTGCGCTGACGCGCCGAGCGCCGGCTGATCGACGGCGATCCCCTCGGCGTGCTCCTCCAGGTCCTGCAAGCCCGCGAGGTGCGCCTCGATGGTCCCCGCGCTGAGCGTTCCGCTCGCCAGGAGGCGCTCGCGCACCCGGCGATCGAGCTGCAGCTCCGTCAGCTTGCCCTTCTCACCTACGGTCATGATGTGATCTCCTCGGACAACCCACCAGTTCGCGGTGGGCTTATGACGACTTCTTCGAGAGCGTCACGAGCACCCCACCATCGCCGTGCTCGTGATGGTGGCTGTGGTCGTGGTCGTGGTCGTGGTCGTGACCGCAGCAGCCCTCGCCCTCGGAATCCTCGATGCGCTCCTCCAGCTCGGCCTGAGCCTGCGCGATCTCCTCCTCGCTGGCGGCGCGCACGTCCTTGACCTGAACCTGAAAGCGCACCTTCTGGCCTGCCAGAGGGTGATTCGTATCCACCCGGAAGCCCTCGGGGAGGATCTCGATGACCCGGAGCGCGATCGGCGAACCGTCCGGGCCCTGGGCGACGAACTCGTCGCCGACCTCGACAGCGCCCCCATCGGGGAAATCCGCCTTGTCCACCTCGAAGACGCCGGCGTCATCGCGCTCGCCGAACGCATCTTCCGGCTCGACGGTGATCTCGCGCTGCTCACCGGCGCGCAGCCCTTCCAGCGCGCGCTCCAGCCCAGGCACGATCTGAGCATAGCCGTGCGTGTAGACGAGCGGCTCTGCGGTCGATGCCTCATCCACCGTCTCTCCGCTTTCGTTGAAGAGGACGTAGGACAGCGTGACGACCGTATCCGTTGCGATGGGCAGCGACTCCATGGGCGGCGGTTGGTCTGCCACGGCGGTTCCGCGGTTTCAAGCGAGGCGCGCTTGCGCGGCAGCATGCTATGAGGACGTCCGATGGCCGACACCATGGCTCGGGCGACCGGTCGCGACCCCCTCGACGCGTCGCCCCCTGCTGCGCAGGCCACCACGGAAACGGAGCGCCCCCGCCCCGGAGAGGCGGCGCCGGGCGAGACGCGACCGGCCTCGACCGCGCCGGCGCCCCCCGGCGGCGCGGCAGCCCGGGGCCTGCGTGAGGGCGGACCGCGTCCTCGACGCGGGGGAGAGAGCCTGGAGCAGGAGCTCTCCCGGGTAGGCACGAAGCGCTGGCTCGCTCGCCTCGGCGTCCTCGCGACGATCGCAGCGCTCGTCGCGGGGCTCGTCGTCTGGAGGATCCGGACGAGGCCCCCGCCGCCACCGCGCTACGTCACGGGGGACATCACCACGGGCGACGTGCTCGAAGTGGTCCAGTCGACGGGTCAGGTCAAGCCGCTCACCGAGGTGCAGATCGGCGCCCAGGTCTCGGGGCGAATCACCAAGGTCTACGTGGACTTCAACAGCATCGTGAAGGCCGGCGACGTGCTGGCCGAGATCGATCCGACGCTCTTCGGGGCGCAGATCGACTCGAACCAGGCGCAGATCGCGGCGGCCAACGCGAGCGTCGTGCGCTCGGAGGCGTCGCTGGGGACCGCCAAGCAGCGGCTCGAGCGCGCGAGGAAGATGGTCGCGGAGGGGGTGGGCTCGCAGGCCGATCTGGACACGGCGCAGGGCGCCTACGACGTCGCGCTCGCCGACCTCGCGGCCTCGAAGGCGCAGGTGGCGCAGCTCAGGGCGGTGCTCCGCTCCTCCACGACGAACCTCCAGTACACGCGCATCTTCTCGCCCATCGACGGGGTCGTCATCAGCCGCGCGATCGACCCCGGGCAGACGGTGGCGGCGAGCTTCCAGGCGCCCACCCTCTTCGTGATCGCCCAGGATCTTCGCAAGATGCGCGTGCTCGCCGACATCGACGAGGCGGACGTCGGGCGGCTCCGCGAGGGCATGGCGGCAGACGTGAGCGTCGATGCGTTCCCGGGCGAGACGTTCCGAGGGACGGTGAGCCAGGTGCGCTACAGCCCGTTGAGCCAGTCCGGCGTCGTGACGTACGCGGCGGTCGTCGAGGTCGACAACCCCGACGTCAAGCTCCGGCCGGGGATGACGGCGACGGTGAGCGTCCGGTCCGCCGAGGCCAGGGGGGTGCGGCGGCTGCCGAACGCGGCGCTCCGGTTCAAGCCAGCCCCGGCGCGGGACAAGGACGGCAAGGAGATCAAGGCGCCGCCCCTCGATCCGCTCCCGCCGAAGAAGGGCCGAATCTACGTGCTGACCGACGCGACGCCCGGGGCGGAGAAGATCGAGCCGCGCGTCGTCGACGTCGGGATCACCGACGGCATCTTCACCGCGCTCGGGTCCGATCTCGGGCCGCTCAAGGTCGTCACCGACGAGAACGACGATCCGTCAGCGGGCGGCAGGGGGCGCGGCCCTCGGCTGTTCTAGGCGTGATGCTGCCCCAGAGCCAAGGCGTCGCCGCGGCGCTCCGAGACGAGCCGCTCATCGAGCTCTCGAGCGTCGGCAAGGACTACACGACCGAGGCCGTCATCGTGAGGGCGCTCCGGCACGTGGATCTGACCATCCAGCACGGCGATTTCGTCGCGATCGTCGGGCAGAGCGGCTCGGGCAAGAGCACCCTGATGAACATCATCGGGTGCCTGGACCGGCCGACGCATGGCACGTACCGGCTCGACGGCCTCGACGTCACCCGGCGCAGCAACGACGCGCGCGCGATCGTCAGGAACCGCCTTATCGGGTTCGTCTTCCAGGGCTTCAACCTGCTGCCGCGCACCACGGCGCTCGAGAACGTCGAGCTGCCGCTGGTCTACCGGGGCGTCGGCGCGGCGGAGCGGCGCAAGCGGGCGCTCGAGGCGCTCGGCGCGGTGGGGCTGGCCGAGCGCCTGCACCACACGCCGAACCAGCTCTCGGGCGGACAGCAACAGCGCGTCGCCATCGCGCGGGCGCTCGTCACCTCACCGCCGCTGCTCCTCGCCGACGAGCCCACGGGCAACCTCGACACGCGCACGAGCTACGAGGTGCTCGGGCTGCTGCAGCGGCTCAACCGGGACGGGATCACGATCGTCCTCGTGACGCACGAGCCGGACATCGCCGCCTGCGCGAGCCGCGTGATCACGATGCGCGACGGCGAGATCCGCAGCGATCTCAGGAACGATCGCCCCGTCGACGCGGCGGCGGCGCTGGCCGCGCTGCCGCTCTCCGCGGCGGAGAGCGACGAGCTCTCGCCATGAGCGGCTACCTCGCCGCCGTCCGGATCGCGCTGCGCGCCATCGTCCGGTCGAAGCTCCGCGCCGCCCTGACGGTGCTCGGCATCCTGATCGGGGTCTCGGCCGTGGTGATCGTCGTGGCGCTCGGGACGGGCGTGCGCAACCGCGTCCTGGGCGAGATCTCGGGCATGGGGGCGAGTTCGATCTACATCTTCCCGCAGTCGACGCAGGCGTCGGGGCTGAAGCGCCGCGAGAACGCGAGGATGTCGGAGGCCGACGGGATCGCGATCCTGAAGGAGTCGACGAGCGTGGCCGCGCTGAGCCCGTTCAGCTCGACGTCGACGCAGGTCGTGGCCGGAGAGGCCAACGTCGCAACCCAGGTCATGGGCGTGACCCGGAGCTACCTCTCGATCCTCTCGTACAGCGTCGGGATGGGCGAGGGCTGGACCGAGGCCGACGAGCAGCTCAAGGCGAAGGTCTGCCTGATCGGCGAGACCGTCCGGGAGAACCTGTTCGGCTCGGGCGAGGCCGTGGGCCGGTACATCCGGATCGGCAAGCACCCGTTCCGGGTGATCGGGGTGCTCGCGAAGAAGGGGCAATCGCCCTTCGGCGAGGACCAGGATGATCGGCTGCTCATGCCGATCGGCAGCTTCCGGTCGCGGATCGTGCCGAGCGCGCCGGGCAGGGTGCAGATGCTCGTCGCCGCCGCCACGAGCGAGCGGACCGTCGATCGCGCGGTGGAGCAGATCGACAGGATCCTCCGGCAGCGCCACGAGATCGCGCCGGACGACGAGCCGAATTTCGTGATCCGCACGCAGGCGGAGTTCCGCGCGTCCCAGGAGCGGATCCTGGACACCTTGACGATGCTCCTGTCCTCGATCGCCGCGGTGTCGCTCCTCGTCGGCGGGATCGGCGTCATGAACATCATGCTGGTCAGCGTCACCGAGCGGACGCGCGAGATCGGCATCCGCATGGCGATCGGCGCCTCCGAGGGAGACATCCTCGTCCAGTTCCTTGTCGAGGCCATCACCCTGTCGCTCATCGGGGGCGTGCTCGGGCTCGGCGCGGGGCTCGGCGTCATCAAGGCCCTCGCCGCGACGCTCGGCTGGAACATGACGTTGCCGGCCAGCGCGGTCGTCGTCGCGGTGGGGACGAGCGCGACGATCGGGATCGTCTTCGGGTTCTTCCCGGCCCGCCGCGCGGCCCGTCAGGATCCCATCGCCGCCCTGAGGCACGAATGAGCGCCACGCTCACCCGGGTGTTCTCGGCGGTCGTGATCGCGCTGCGCGCCGTCCGCCGGAACAAGCTCCGCGCCGGGCTCACGATCCTGGGGATCACGATCGGCGTCGCGGCCGTCGTCACCGTCACGGCGCTGGCGAGCGGCGCGCGCGCCAACGTCAACGCGCAGATCTCGAACCTCGGCTCCAACTCGCTCATCGTCTTCGCCCGATCCGCCCGCGCCTCGGGCGTCCGCAGCACCGCGGGCGCCAAGCTCTCGGAGCTCGACGGCCAGGCGCTCGCGCGCGAGTCGACGAGCATCCGGCTCGTGGCGCCGTTCCTCAGGTCGAGCGCCCAGGTCATCCACGAGGGCCAGAACGCGAGCCCGACGCTCGTCGGGACGCGCCTGAACTACTTCGAGATCCGGAGCTGGAAGGTCGCGCAGGGAGAGCCGTGGAGCCCCGCCTCGGAGAACCTCTCCGAGAAGGTCGTCGTGATCGGGGCTCAGACCGCGCGCGATCTGTTCGGATCGCTCGATCCGGTCGGCCGGATGGTGCGGATCGGCCGCCAGATGTACCGCGTGCTCGGCGTGCTGGAGGAGAAGGGAGCGTCGCCCTTCGGGCAGAGCCAGGACGAGATCGTGCTGATGCCCATCACCACGATGCGGTCGCACGTCATCGCCACGCGACCCGGGGAGGTTCATGCCATCTTGCTGAGCTCGACGTCGGCCGAGACGTCGGAGCGCGCCAGGCAGCAGGCCGAGGCGATCCTCCGCCAGCGGCACCGCATCGGCGAGAACGACGAGGACGACTTCGCCGTCCGGAGCCAGGCGGAGTTCCAGGCCATGCAGGACGCGATCTTCGCGGCGCTCTCGGCGTTGCTCGTCAGCATCGCGGCGGTGTCGCTCGTCGTGGGCGGCATCGGCGTCATGAACATCATGCTGGTCAGCGTCACCGAGCGCACCCGGGAGATCGGCATCCGGATGGCCATCGGCGCCCGGGAGATCGACATCCTGCTGCAGTTCCTGCTCGAGGCGCTCGTGCTCGCCACGTTGGGCGGCATCGTCGGCAGCGCGCTCGGGTACGGCGTCATCCTCGGGTTCTCGCGCGCGTTCGGCTGGCCGATGAGGCTCGAGCCGGCTGCGCTCGCGGTCGCGCTCGGGGTGAGCACGGCGATCGGGATCGTCTTCGGGTTCTTCCCGGCGCGGCGGGCCGCGCGCATGGATCCCGTGAACGCGCTAGGGCGCGAGTAGCGCGAAGCGCGCCGGATCGCGGGCGGTGGCTGGAGGAGGAGGGAGGCGGAGGCGCCGCCGCACGGGCGGCGCGCGCCTCCCCGGGATCAGCTCTTCTTCATCAGGTCGGCGAACGTGCCGAACTTGGCCTCGCGCGCGACCCCCGCGCGGTACTGCTGGTACGCCTGCTTCTCGGCGTCCTCCTTGAGGGCGCGGATCGACAGCTTGGCCTCGCCCCGGCGCGGATCCACCTCGATGACCTTCGCGTCGAGCTGGGTCCCGATGGGGAACTCCTTCCGGAGGTCGGTGCCACGCTGGGTACCGGTGTGGCCGGCCGGGATGAAGCCGCGAGCCGCTCGCCCCGTGGTGCCGAGCACCCGGACGACGAGCCCCCCTTCGGTCACCTGCGTGACGGACACCTTCACCGCCTTGCCCTGCTGAACGCGCTGGCGCGGCTCGCTCTCCTCGCCCTCGGGCGGAGCAGGGTGGAGCCCGATGCGCCGGCCCGCGGCGTCGCAGGTCGCGACGACAACGTCGACGTCGTCACCGACCTTCACGACCTCGTCCGGGTGCTGGATCGGCTTCATCGAGAGGTCGGCCGTGTGAATGAGCCCATCGATGCCCGGCTCGAGCTCGATGAACGCGCCGAACGGCTGCAGGCGAGCGACCTTGCCCTTGTGGCGCGTGCCGACCGCGTACTTCTCCTTCACCGCGTCCCACGGGTCGACCGTGGCGGCCTTGCGGCTCAGCCAGAGCTTGCCCTTGTCGTCGACGCGGAGGACCTTCACGTCGATCTCCGCGCCCGGCTTGAACAGGTCGGCCAGCTTGGCGCCGCGGTCGTGGCTCGCCTCGCTCATGTGGACCAGCCCCTCGACGCCGCCGGCGTCGGGGAGCGCGACGAACACGCCCCACGCGACGACCTTGCGCACGATGCCCTTGTGCAGCGAGCCGGGCTCGATCGACGTGAGCGCCTCGGTGCGCGCCTTCCGGCTCTCCTCTTCGAGCATCTTGCGGCGGGACACGACGATGTCGCGCCCCTTCTTCGCGAACTGGGTCACGCCGAAGTCGAGCCGCTGGCCCACGAGGTAGTTGAGGTCGGCGCCGTGGCGCAGATCGACGTGCGACGCCGGCGCGAAGGCGCGGAGGCCGCCGAGGTCGACCTCGAGCCCGCCCTTCACCGCCCCGGTCACGAACCCCTCGATCGACTCGCCGCTCTGGAGCGCAGCCTCGGCACGCGCGCGCGCCTGATCGAGCTGCACCGGCGCCCTCGACAGGAGGAGCATGCCTCCGCGCACGCCGGTGCTCGCCACCGTCGCGATGAACTGATCACCCTCGACGGGTGGCTCCTCCTCGAGGATCTCGCGACGGTCGAACAGCCCTGTCGCCTTCCCGGCGATGTCGATCCAGATGGCATGGTCGGTGGTCTTGCTGACCCTGCCGAACACTTCCTCGCCGATGCTGAAGGCCGGGCGCTCGCGCGGCGGCGGCGCGCCCTGTCCCTTGCGCCGCTTGCGCTTCTCGCCACCAGGCTGCGGCTGCCCGCCCGCCTCGTCGGCCGCCTGCTCCTCCGCGCCCTCGTCTTCTTCTGCCGCGTCGGCCGCCTCCGCGCCGCTGGCCTCGGCCGCCTCAGCTGCCTCGCCCTCGGGCTGGCCGGCCTCCTCCGCGCCCTTGCGGCGACGGCGGCGACGGCGCTTCTTTCCAGCGCCACCCTCGGTCTGCGCGGCCGCACCGGCCTCTCCGGCCGGCGCGGGCTTCGCGGCCGGCGCGGGCTTCGCGGCCGCCGGAGGGGTCCGTTTGCCGGGCGAGAACCCCGGCTTGCGGTTGCCGATATCATCCCGCGGCAGGCCTGGAACGCGGTTGCCGATGTCGTCGCCCGGCTGCTCTTCCCACTCGTCGTCGGCATCACTCGCCGGGGCGGCGCTCGCCGCCGCGGCCGGTGTCGCCTCGGACTGGGTCGAGCTCGCCTGCGGCGACGCTTCTTCGCCGGGCTCGTGGCTCGCTTCGGTTGGGGGGGTGGACCCCGCTTCATGGGCTTGGGCTGCTTGCTCGGGCGCAGCGTTCGACGACTCGAGCGGGCCGCCCTGGTCGGCCGGAGCTCCCGGCGCGTCCGCCGGCGTGGTGGTATTTTCGTGGGTATTCATCCGCGCCTCGCGCGACAACGCATGCCGATGGGGGCGAAACGTGCTCGCGTTCTCTCCAGCGGCCCCCTCGGTTGAATGGGGGAAGGGGCCGGAACCATATCGTATCCAGGACGTTTACGCGAGAGCCTACCGCATGATGGGCAGGTGCTTGTTGGTCCCCCCGCTCCGATCGATGCGGAGACCCCCCCCGCTCGCGAGGTTGTGGGCGCTGACCTGGCCGGCCAGCCGCTCCGCCACATCCACGAACGCGCGCGCGATCGGGCTGCTCGGGGCAGCCTGAACGACCGGCGTGCCGGCGTCGCCCCACTCCCGGATGGCCGGATCCATCGGGATCTGGCCGAGCAACGGCGCCTCCGCGAACTCCGCGATCTTCTGCCCGCCGCCGGCCCCGAAGAGCTCGTGCCGCTTGCTGCACCCGTCGCACACGAAGTAGCTCTCGTTCTCGACCACGCCGAGCAGGGCGATCCCGACCTTCTGGGCCATCGAGACCGATTTGTACACGTCCTGGAGGGCCACCTCCTGCGGCGTGGTCACGACGATCGCGCCCGTTGTCCTCATCTTCTGGGAAATCGTCAGCGCGATGTCGCCGGTACCAGGCGGAAGATCCAGCACGAGGTAGTCGAGCTCACCCCATTCCACGTCGCGCATGAACTGGATCAGGGCGTTCTGGAGCATCGGCCCGCGCCAGACGACCGCCGATCTCGGATCTTCCAGCAGGAAGCCGATCGACATGAGCTTCACGCCGAAGCGCTCGAGCGGCAGGAACTTCTGCCCATCGGCCGACGTCGGGCGGCCCATCACGCCGAGCATGGTCGGGACGCTCGGCCCGTACATGTCCGCGTCGAGGAGGCCGACCTTGGCCCCCTCGCGGCTGAGCGCCAGGGTGAGGTTCGCGGCGACCGTGCTCTTGCCGACGCCGCCCTTGCCGCTCATCACGAGGATGATGTTCCGCACGCCCGGGGACGGGTCGTCCTGAAGGATGGTGCGCGCGGGGATGCCGACGTCCCACGCGATCCGGACGCCCTTCGCGCCGGCGCCCTTCAGAGCCGCCTCGATGTCCGCCGCGAGCCGCTGCTTGAAGTAGCTGGTCAGCTCGACGGTGAGCGAGACGGCCTCGCCCTCGACCGAGAGCTCCCGGACGCGACCGAGATCGGTGATGGGGCGCTGGAGGTCCGGCGCGATGACCTTTGCCAGCGCGGCGAGCGCGGCGTCCTTCGTGATGGGCATGGGGCGAAGGAGTTAGGACTGCTCGGGATTCCCGTCAACCGGCGAGCGCGGCGTCGCCGCGGGCGCTCGCTCTGGCCTGGCCGGGCGCGGCGCGACACAGGCCGTTCCTGCGCCCGGCCGGCGCCGTTACCAGCAGGTAGCGACGCTGGAATCGGGGTCGCCGCGATCGAGCTGGCGCGACGGCAGGTAGCACCGCGAGTCTACACAGTCCCCGCTCGAGTTCTGCTCGACGCACACGCACGCGCCGACGAGCCCGCTGGGCGACTTCGGGCAGACCTCAGCCGCGTTCTCCGCGGTGCACCGGATGGGGAGCGCCGCGTCCAGGCACGCCCGCTCGCCGCGCAGCGTGGTGGTGCACTCCATCGTGGAGTCCGCGTCGCCGCAGTCGGTGTCGTTGCGGCACGGCTCGCAGAAGTTGCCCTTGCCGGTGCAGGCGCCGAACCGCGGGATGCACGCGCCCTCGTCGCACCGGTAGTCCAGGTCGCAGTCGGAGTCCGCGCTGCAGGACCTGGCGCACCGGCGCTCGCCGTCGATCGCGACGCAGCGCTGCTCTGCGGCGAACGAGCAGTCGAAATCGGTGCTGCACGGCGCGCACTGGGTGCGCTTGACGCAGGTGCTGCGCAGCAGGCACACCGGGCCCTCGACATAGGTGTTGCCGTCCCCGAACGTGGACGGGTCGACGCACTCCTCGTCGGTCTCACCGCAGAAGCCGTCATCCCCCTTGTCCGTGCCGCAGATCGCGTGAGGATCGCGGGACACGGCGCACTCGAAGCCGCCGGGGCAGTCCGCATCGCCCATGCAGTGCGGCATCGTGCAGTAGGCCTCGGCGTCGCCCTGCCCCTTGCCAAGGCACTCCAGGCCGAGCGAGGTGCACTGGTCGGGAGAGCAGGCCGGGACGACGCAGGCGCTGCCGTCGCTGCACTTGCCGGCGGAGCAGGCGGGGTCGTCGCCGCACCGCTCCGTGTCGCGCTGGCACTCGCCTGGGTTCCCGTTGCATTGGCTCGGGTCGCACGGCGTCTCGTCGGGGCAGCGCCCGAACTGGCCGCACTCGGTGCCGAATGGACAGGGCGCACCGAAGCCCACCATCTTCTCCTTCTGCGTGCAGACCAGGATCTCGGCCTTCGTGTCGTCCTCCGCGGCCGGCGCACAGTCCTGGATGCCTGGAATACATTCGCGGTGGCTGCTGCACCTGAGCACGCAGCGGTTGCCGACGCAGGTGTTGCCCTCCAGGCAGAGCTCCGGCTGGCATTTGCCCTCGCAGACGCCGTCGACGATGACCCCCCCGAAGCATTTGTCCTGTGGCGTGCCCGACGAGCATGCGCCGCTCGCGATGGCCGCCCCGCTCGCCAGGCAGCACAGCATCAGGAAGGCGTGGATACTACGGAGACGGGGCCGACGGGCGCTGTGAGAAGCGACAACCTGCTGCATAGGACCTCAGCGCGGGAAACACCCGCGGATCGGGGCAGGCACGGCGGGCCTGGCCGGAGATTGCGGAAACGCGCTCCCGAGCGAAGCGGCGACGCCAAGGTTGCCCTTGACGCCCCCCGTGCCGCCCAGAAGAATGAGCACTCCTACACCATACTTCAGGCGGTGGCATCATGCGAATCGACGCGGTTCTCGGCGGGATGGGCCTTTTCGTCGTGGCGGCTCTAGGGCTCGTCGGCTGCGCAGAAGAGGATCCCATTCCTGCTCCTCCCTTTCCCGAGGGGACGGGTCAAGCTGCAAACGCTCGATATCCGGCTGGGCCGTATGGGGTGAGCCTCCACCGGGTGATCGCGAACTATCAGTTCGTCGGGTACGCCAACGCCGCCGAACACAACGACACGATGCAGCCGATTCAGCTCGCCGATTTCTACAACCCGACCGGGACGGAGGTCTTTCCGGAAGGCTCGCTTTACGGCGCGGGAGAGCCGAAGCCGAAGGTGCTGCTGATCGACGTCTCGTCCGTATGGTGCGGCCCCTGCAAAATCGAGGCAGAGTCCGTCCTGCCCGAGCTCTACAAGAAGTATCAACCCCAGGGCGGCGAGTTCCTTGTTCAGCTCGCAGACGGAAGGACCCCGGGCGAGGCGGCGGTCCCGAACGACCTGTACCGCTGGACGACCCGGTACGACGTGCAGTACCCGTCGGCGATCGACCCTTCGTACAAGCTCGGCGCGCTTTTCCAGGCCGACGCGTTCCCGGCGAACATGATCGTCAGGACGCAGGACATGACGATCATGGAGATCGTCGCTGGCGTGCCCGAGGAAAACAGCAATTTCTGGCGAACCTTTGAGAAGATCATGAACGGCGAGCTCTGAACGAGCTTCGCCGTGGGCGCGTCGTCGAACCACCGGTCGGCGCGCGCGTGTAGGGAGAATCTGCCAGGGCGCCGCAGAGGGGCGCCCGCGACGTTGAGCCCTCATGCCGGTCGGCCGCTCAGGCCGGCCCCTTCGCGACGGAAACCCAATGAACCGAAAAACCCGCTGCGCGCTCTCGCTGGCGTTCATTGTCCTCGGCCTCACCGCCGCCTCGTGCGGAGCGGCCTCAGGCGGCTCATCGGCGAGCCCGGCCCCGGACTTCTCGCTCCCCGCCCTCGACGGCAAGACGGTCAGGCTCTCGGACTATGCCGGCAAGAGCGTGGTGCTCATCGACTTCTGGTCGACCACCTGCGATCCGTGCCTGGCGGAGATGCCCCACCTCGTCGAGCTCTACAAGAAGCACAGGGACAAGGGGTTCGTCGTGCTCGCCGTGTCGCTCGACGGACCGGAGTCGCGGGCGCAGGTGAGCAGCACGGTCCACGACAGGGAGATGATCTTCCCTGTGCTCCTCGACGAGGAGACGACCGTGGCCGCCCGGTACAATCCGAAGCGCGAGCTTCCGTTCTCCGTGCTCATCGGCCGAGATGGCTCGATTCTTCACAAGCGCGGCGGGTACCAGCCCGGCGACGAGGCGGCGCTCACCGAGCAGGTCGAGAAGGCGCTTGGCCTATAGCGCCGGGGCGGCCGTCCGGCGCGCCTTCTCGGCGCGATCGACGGCTCGCTCGCTCCACGGCGGCGAGGTCCATGGTAGAGATCGGGCGGTGTGCAGCCCGCTCCGCCTCGTCCGTTCCTGCCTGACAGCGACGCTCCTCCTCGCGGCCTCGCCGGCGGCGGCGGTCGATCTCCCGAACGTCGGCGGCGAACCGATCTCGCTCGATGTCGTGAACACCACGGCCATCAGCTACCACTTCGACAATCGCAACGACGATGGCCGCTACCCTTCGCGCTATCTCGACGACAACTATGGAGAGATCGTCGATCGGCTCGACGCCCAGCTCAACTGGTGGCGCCTGCAGCTCGGTATGCGGCTCAACGGCTCTTTCTACGTGCCCAGGCCCTCGGCGACCGACATCGATCTGCAGCGGAAGGTCCTGAACAAAGAGGTCTCGTTCAAGCTGGACGACGCCGCGCGGGAGCTCCACTCCCGGTATTTGACGACGGTCTACCCGGCGAAGCTCTGGCTCACCTACACGCAGCCGGGCATCGAGGCCACGGTCGGCGACTTCTACGCACAGCTCGGACGCGGCCTCGTCTTCAGCGTGCGGAAGATGGACGAACTGGCCATCGACACGACCGTGAGGGGCGGCAGGCTCGTGCTCGACAAGGATTTCCAGCTGTTCAGGCTGGAGGCCACCGCCTTCGCCGGACAGATGAACCCCCTGCGCGTCGACGACGCGAGCGGCAGGCGGCTCCACGGGGACGGGTCGCCGCTCTTCTTCGCCTTCCCTGGCGCGAGCGACCTGGCCACAATCGACTTCAACCAAAGCAACCGGCCTTACGATGCGATCGAGGGGGCCCGGCCGAACTACCTGGAGGACACCGTGTTCGGCGGACGCCTGGAGGCGGGTGTGAAGGGCGTCGAGCTCGCAGCAAACGGCGCGCTGCTGCTGCGCACGTCACACACCGAGGAGTTCAACCGATGCATGGCCGCGGCTCAGCTCATTGAGGACGTCGATGCGCGCAGGGAGCAGGAACGCCTGTGCGCTGGTGAGTTCCCGGAGTTCGTCAACAACGCCCCCGAACGGCAGCGCAACACGATCCGCACCTTCAGCGGCTCGGTGAGCATTCCGTCCATTGCGGAGCGCGGGGACGTCTACGTCGAGGTGGCCGGTCAGCAGCTCCGCAGCGGTCGCCCCGACCGGGATGGAAACCCGGAGAAGGACATATCCGGCTACGCGATCTATCTGGCTGCGAACGGGCGCGGAGGTCCGCTCGCCGTCGCCCTCGAAGGGAAGCACTACCGGCGATTCTTCCCGCTCTCGGCCAACATCGACGTCTCTCCGCTGTCGAACCCGGGGTTCAATGCGCCGGAGTTCGCAGGCGTGGCGTACAACCAGCCTCCGACGGCGGAGCCCATCTACGTCGAGCCGATCGGGAGCCCCAATGTCTGCGTGACCGGCGGTCGCGCCCGCGTGGACTATCGCTTCAACCGGAGCGCGGCCATTTACGCCTGGCTCGGGCGCTATGTGAGCTTCTCGGAACGCCGGGACAACATCGACTGCGACACGGCGGATATCAATCGGACCGATACCTGGGATACCGCGGCAGGCACCGAGATCGACTTCGATGGCCGCCGCTCGCACGTGCGCGCCTGGGCTGGAGTTCGGCAATCCGATGCGGCCGACACCGGCGACGTCTTCTACAGCGAAGGCTACGTCCGGTACGACATCGTGAAGCACCTCGCCGGCGCGTTCTCCCTCCAGGCACAGGGCAACAGCCGCCGGCGCTACAGGCCAGAGAATTTCGAATCGTCCTGGGTCGAAGGGGACAACTACGTCGCGCTCCAGTGGTCGCCCCATCTCGCTGCGATCTTTGGCTACGAGTACACGAACGCGCTTGGGTGTGCGCCGGGCAAGGGCAGCGAGCTCTGCCATTACTTCAACGGGGGACTTCAGTGGAAAGCCGGGTCGAGGGAAACAGCGCTCGACCAGGTCGTCGACACGGTGCAGCTCTTCGTCGGGCAGCGGCGCGCGGGCCTACGTTGCGTTTCGGGCGTGTGCCGGAACTTCCCACCGTTCGAGGGGGCGCGGCTCGAGCTCGTCTCCAGGTTCTGAGCGACCGGACCACCTCGGGCGCCGCCTCAGCAACGCTCAGAACGCCTCGAGGATGGCGCAGGCCACCGAGGTCCTGACCTGGGGCTCGGCGTCGGCGAGGAGCGATGCGGCGCGCGGGATCTCGCCGAGCGCGACCAAGCCCGCCCCCGCCGCCTCGCGCACCGGGATCTCGCGGGATCGGACGTCGCGCTCCAGCAGCGGCACGACCGCGCGGATTCCCGCACGTGCGAGGACTCCCCGCGCGAGCACCGCGCGCGTCGACGTCCCCGCGGCGAGCTTCATCAGCCAAGCGACGGCCGCGGAGCGCTCGCGCGCCGCGACGTCCCGCGGCGCGGCGTCGACGTGGCGGCTATGGACGGCGAAGACCACGGCCTCATCCGGATCGCCCTGCGCCTCGATGAGCGCAGATCGCACCGCCGGGTCCTGGAGCGGCGCGGAGAGGATGGCGTAGACGCGATCCCGGCTCTGGCTGGAGCGGATGGAGCCGATGAGGACGGAGACCGCTTCGCCGGCGCCCTCGCCTCCCGCGCGGACCAGCGCGCGCGCGGCGGCGATCGCGGGCGCGCCGCGCTGGGTGGAGATCGCCCAGCGCAGCTGCGCGCGTCCGCCGCCGTCCAGCGCGCGCGGCGTCGCCCACGCTTCGGCGATCGCCTCGCGCCCGGGTTCATCCGAGAGGGTCCAGACATCGCGCAGCGCCAGCACGAGGTCCTGACCGCCGAGCGCCCCGGCGGCGCGGATCGCCAGCGTCCGCGCGAGCGGGTAAGGATCGAGCCGCGCCGCCTCGAGAAGCGCTTCCCGATCGCTCGGGTCCGCCGCGGCGACGGCGGCGCGAAGCGCCGAGACGCGAACCTCCTGATCTCCGTCGAGCATCCGCGAGCGGCGCATCGCGCCGTCCTCGGCTGTGATGAGCGCCCGCGTCTCCAGCGCGCGGAGCGCCGTGTCCTTGCCGGGGTATCGCCCCGCCGCCGCGTCGCTTGCGTACCGCTTCACGCTCTCCGGGTCGGTGAGCCCCGCCTCGAGGAGGATCATCGCCGCGGCGGTGGCGATCGCGTCCGAGCCCGCGGCGCGCTCGGCGAGCGCGTCCTCCAGCGCGCGCGCGCACGTCCGGAGCTCGCGCAGCCGATCGGCCCCCGATGGCGGCGTCGCGCGCGCGATCTCCCCCTGCGCGACCGCGCGGGCGATCGCTCGTGCGTCGTCGCTGTCCAGCGTGCCGCGGCGGAGCTCGTCGCTCAACGTGCGGCGCAGCTCGTCGAATCTGCCCGCCTCGGCTGCGCGTAGGGAGGCCGAGCTCGCGCAGCCGGTGACGGCGGCGAACGAGAGGAGGCCGGCGAGGATCGACCGGGAGAGCACGCGGCGCATGACGCGCCTCTTACCGCGCCGAAGTTCGCGTTCGAAGCCCCTTCGGCTCGACCACCCGGGGAATCCGTTTTATAGGGCGGTCACGTTCCGGCACCATGCGTATCGACGTCATCGTCAACACCACGGCGCGCCGGTACCGGGCGAGGCCGTCGCTCATCGACCGCATGGCGGCCGCGTGCGCTGGCGCGGCGGAGCTCCACCCGACCTCGAACGTCGGGGAGCTCGCGGAGGTCTGCGAGCGACTCGCCCGGCGAGGCACGGATCTCGTCGCGCTCTCGGGCGGCGACGGCAGCTTCATGGCCGGCGTCACGGCCCTCGCGCGCGCCTTCGGCGATCGCTCGCTGCCGCCGCTTGTTCTGCTGCCAGGCGGCACCGTGGCGACCGTCGCGCGGAACTGGGGCATGACCGGCGATCCGGCTGTGCTCCTCGCGCGGACGGTCAGCGAGGTTCGTGGCCTCCCGAGCGGCGCGGCCATCCATGGCGCCGTCCGCCGGCCCACCCTGCGCGTGCGCGCGACGACCCGCAGCGGCGTCGAGGAGCGCATCGGCTTCATCTTCGGCACCGGGCTCGTGGCCAGCTTCTTCGATGTCTACTACGAGCGCGGAGGCGACGGCTACGGCGCCGCTGCGCGCATCGTGGCGCGGGTGTTCATCGAGTCCTTCTACGGCGGCGCCTACGCGCGCCGCGTCCTCGACCCGCTGCCCTGCACGATCGAGGTGGAGGGGCGGCAGCTCGCCCCACGCGCCTGGTCGCTCATCTGCTCGTCTGCAGTGCGTGACCTCGGGATCCACATGCTGGTCACCTACCGGGCAGGGGAGGATCTCGATCGCCCTCACCTCGTCGCCAGCGCCCTGCCCCCTCGAGAGCTCGGGCCGCGCGCTCCGCTCGTCCTCGCGGGCCGCCGGATCGGCGGCAAGGACCACTTCGACGACCTCGTCCAAGATTTCACGGTCCGGTTCGGCGCCGAGGCCCGCGCGACCTCGCTCGGCGACGGCCCCTACATCCTCGACGGCGATCCCCTCCGAGCGAGCAAGATCCGGGTCTCCGCCGGGCCAGCCATCGACGTCCTCTCCCTGCGCCCCTGAGATCGCGCGCTCGTCGACGCCCTGCGCCGATCCGTCGGCGAGCCGGCTGCCGCATCGCATGACGGAATCATGACCAGCGTCATGAGCCCCAGTGACGGGCGTGCTCGATGCTCCATCCACTTTGGAACCCATGACGCAAGCGCCTGCATCGAGCCCTACACGAGTCGTCGTACCGAAACCTGGCCCCAGCCTCGGCCAGATCTTCAACGTGCTGGGGATCACTGCGATCCACGTGGGCACCGTGGTCGCCATCCTCCGAGGTGCCACGTGGAAGCTCGCGGCGCTCGCCGTGGCCACGTACGTCGTCCGGATGTTCGCGATCACGGCGGTCTACCACCGGTACTTCTCGCACCGTAGCTACAAGACGAGCCGCGGCCTGCAATTCCTGCTTGCGCTGCTCGGCACCACGGCGACCCAGAAGGGCCCGCTGTGGTGGGGGGGGACGCACCGCGTCCACCACAAGTACTCGGACACCGAGCGCGACGTCCACAGCCCGCTCCGCAGGGGGTTCTGGTACGCGCACATGGGTTGGTGGCTCGGCCGCGAGCACGAGGAGCTCGACCTGAAGCGCATCCCTGACTTCGCGGGTTTCCCTGAGCTCCGCTGGCTGGACCGCTACCACGTGGTCGGGCCGCTCGGCATGATGGCGCTGCTCTTCGCGGTGGGCGGCTACGACGCGTTCCTGTGGGGCTATGTCGTGTCGACGTGCGCGCTCATGCACGGCACGTTCACGATCAACTCCCTCGCACACGTGTTTGGCTCGCGGCGCTACGCAACGACCGACACGAGCCGCAACAACTTCTGGCTCGCGCTGATCACCCTCGGCGAGGGCTGGCACAACAACCACCACCACTACATGAGCAGCGCGAACCAGGGCTTCTTCTGGTGGGAGATCGACGTCAGCTTCTACGTCCTGCGCGCGATGGAGAAGCTCGGCCTGATCTGGGAGCTCAGGACCGCGCCGGCGCACGTGCTGCAGCGGAACCTGATCAAGGAGGTCGGTGAGCGTTCGCCGCTCCTCGCCCCTCAGGCAGCAAACGCCGAGCCCCTTGACGCCCCGCCGCTGGGCCGGCCTAGCCTCGGCGACGTCTGATCGCGCGCGGCGTTCGTCATCGATGATCTGCGGACGGAGGCTGCAGGGCCGCCTTCGTCCGCAAGAGCTCGCGACAAATCCCTCGACGACCATCGCAGCGCCGCCCGTCTCGCCGTCGATGCGGCGGCCAGAGACCCTCGTGAGCTCTGGCGCCGGCCGCTAGAGCGCAGGCGCATCTTCGTGCGCTGCGCGCTCATCCGCGTCGTTCGGCTCGCTGCGGCGTAGCTTCGTACGCCTCACTCGCCCGCCTGGCGACTGAGCCCGTAGCGCACGAACCCGTGCACCCCGCTCTAGTTGACGGACGAGGCAGCTTGCTGGGTGTGGGCGGCGGCAGAATCGCCGGGCTTCGGCTTCTCGGCCTTGTTGCGCTCGCGTTGGCGCTCCAGACCGGCGCGCACGAAGCGCGCGAAGAGCGGGTGCGCGCTATGGGGGCGGCTCTTGAACTCGGGATGGAACTGACAGCCCACGAAGTACGGGTGCTCACGCAGCTCGATCATCTCGACGAGGCGCTGGTCGGGCGACGTCCCGGAGAGCACGAGCCCCTTCTGCACCATCGCCTCGCGGTACTTGTTCGACACCTCGTACCGATGGCGGTGCCGCTCGCTGATGCTCGTCTGCCCGTACGCCTCCGCGGCGATCGAGCCCTTGTCCAGGACGCACGGGTACGCGCCGAGGCGCATCGTCCCGCCCTTCTCGACGACCCCCTTCTGGTCGGGCATCAGATCGATCACCGGGTCGACCGCGTTGCGATCGAACTCCACGGAGTTGGCTCCCGTCATGCCGCAGACGTGGCGCGCGTACTCGACGACCGCGAGCTGCATGCCGAGACAGATCCCGAAGAACGGGATCTTCTCCTCACGCGCGTAGCGGATGGCTTCGATCTTCCCCTCGGTCCCGCGATCGCCGAAGCCGCCGGGCACGAGGATGGCGTCCAGGTTCGACAGCAGCTCGGGCGCGCCGCGCGCCTCGATCTGCTCGGAGTCGATGTACTCGAGCTCGACCCGCACGTCGTTGTGGAGCCCGCCGTGGACGAGCGCCTCGTGCAGCGATTTGTAGGAGTCGCGCAGGTGCACGTACTTGCCTACGACGCCGATCTTCACGATGCCGCGGGACGGCTTCTTGAATCGCTCGACGATGCGCTGCCACGGCGACAGGTCCGGCTGCCTCGCCCAGATGTTGAGCAGCTCCGTGATCTTCTCGTCGATCCCCTCGGCATGGAGCACGAGGGGGAGCTCGTAAATGCAGTCGACGTCGACGGCCGCGATCACGCAGTCGACGGCGACGTTCGAGAAGAGGGAGATCTTCTCCTTCATGCTGCGCGGGAGCGGCCGATCGCAGCGACAGAGGAGGATGTCCGGCTGAATGCCGATCTCGCGCATCTCCTTCACCGAGTGCTGGGTGGGCTTCGTCTTCAGCTCGCCCGCCGTCGCGATGAACGGCACCAGCGTGACGTGCACCGAGATCGCGTTCTGCGCGCCCGACTCCACCTTGAGCTGGCGGATCGCCTCGATGAACGGAAGCGACTCGATGTCACCCACGGTGCCGCCGACCTCGACGATCGCGACGTCAGCCCCGTCCGCAGCAGAACGGATGCGCAGCTTGATCTCGTCCGTGACGTGCGGGATCACCTGCACCGTCGCCCCGAGGTACTCGCCGCGGCGCTCCTTCGAGATGACCGCCTCGTAGACGCGGCCGGTGGTGAAGTTGTTCTGGCGGCTCATCCGGGCGAGCGTGAAGCGCTCGTAGTGCCCGAGATCGAGATCGGTCTCCGCCCCATCGTCTGTGACGAAGACCTCGCCGTGCTGGTAGGGGGACATCGTGCCGGGATCGACATTGATGTACGGGTCCAGCTTGAGGTGGGTGACCTTCAACCCACGGGACTCCATCAGCGCCCCGATCGAGGCTGCAGCCAGTCCCTTGCCGATCGACGATACGACTCCGCCTGTGACGAAGACGAATTTGGTCCGCTTGCTCATGACCCATCGCTCCGCTGCGCCGTGTGCGCGCCTGTAACCAGTCCCTCGAGCGGCGCTCCAAGGTGAGCGCCGCCAAGGGTCGGCTGTCCACGGCAAATACCTTGCCCGGCTTACAAGCCGCACGGCCCCGTCAGCAGGACCGAAGCCGGAGGAAACCCCGCGACGGGGAACTCCGCGCCGGCAACAGAACCTGACCTGCCGTACGAGCCCATCTGCAACCGGCAGGGACCCACGGCAAGCCTGCGCGACGTGATGCCGCTCTGAATCCGCCGGCATTCTAGGCCGCTCTCCCAGCGCGTCAATGCAAAGGACAATCCGATGTCCCAAGAAGGGTCGAGTCCCTCGGGATCGGACGCCGACCGCCGGCCGCAGGCGTAGGTGCTGGGGGCTCCGCCGGCCTGAGAGCTTCGGCGGACCGGGATGGTACGCTCCGCCGGCTCCCGGCGGGCCTGGTCACGCCATGAGAATCGCGCACGTGCTCCAGCTCGCGACGTCCACCCCGATCGTAGCGCTCGAACGGGACGGAGCGCTCTACGACGTCGCGGAGCTAGAGCGCCACTTCGGGACGAAGCTCGCGGACATCCGCGGCGTGTCGGACTTTCACACGCGCGTGGTGGCGCTCCGTTGCGCCGGCCTTCACGCGCTGGATGATCGGCTGCTCAGCGGAGATCGTCCCGCGTCGACGCATCTGCACCCAGCCACGATCTTGTGGCTGCCTCCCTGCGCCACCGACCGCGCGGCGTACATCCAGCTCGGCCCCTACGCGCACGGCGCCGAGCGCCCCTGGTATCGGTTCGGCAACAGCCGCGCGCTGCTTGGACACGCTGCCGAGATCCCCTTCCCCCCGCTCGAGGACAGGCCCGACTACGAGCTGAACCTCGCGGTGGTCCTCGGCGAGGATCTGCGGCGCGCCGCCCCGGAAGAGGTGGAGCGCGCGATCGCTGGCTACACCGTGCTGAACGACTGGACCGCGCGCAGCCTGGAGGCGCGGTCGCTGGTGCGCGGGCTCCCACCGTCGGAGGCGAAGGACTTTGCAACGCAGCTCGGCCCGGTGCTCGTCACGCCCGACGAGCTCGGCTCGGTCGAGGCGCTGCGGACCCAGGTCCGCGTCGACGCCGAGACGCGTTCCTGTTCGCGCGTTGGCGAGTGGACCTTCTCGCTGGCGGAATCCGTCGCGTACATCAGCAACCACGTCGAGCTGCGCGCGGGCGACGTGATCGGAGCGGGCTGCGTCTTCGGTGGGAGCGCTGATCAGCGCGTACCGTACGGCGCCAGCGTCGAGCTGATGATCGAGCGCATCGGACGGATGACGGGCAAGCCCGTCTGCGGCCCCGCGCTGTTGCCATGGCGCCGCCGGTGAGCGAGCGTCGGCGCATCACCGCGCGGCCCGCGTGGTTCTCGGTAGCTCAGAACGTGCCGACGACGCCGATGCCCATGCCGGTCGCGGTGATCACCGGGGCCGGCCGCACCGTCAGCGCCGCAGGGGTCGAAGGCTGCGCCGAGCGCGCCTCCGTGGTCATGAAGATCCCTTCGCCGACGAGACCCAGACCGGCGAGCTGCGCGAGCCCACCGATGGCGGTGAGAGCCCCGCGAACGTACAGCGTCGCTCCGCAGTCCGGATCGTCCGCGGCGCAGCCGTTCTTGGCGAGCGCGAGCCATGGACCAGCGATCGGGATCTTCAGCTCGCTCGCCCCAGGGACCTCCGGCCATGACGATGCGGCGAGGAACGCCGCGCCGTAGGCGAGCGCCGTCACGGCCACCCCGCCGACGATGACCTTCACGCGTGCCGAGGACGGCGGGTACCGCGGAGGCGCCGCCGGCTCCTCCGCGCCGGCAGAGGCAGCGGCCAACCCCAGCGCGGCGACGACGGCGATCGAGGCGAACTTCATGGCGTCTTCGTTCCGGAAGCTCCCGCGCCCGACTTCTTGGACGGCAGCTTCACGGTGTACGGGACCTCGAGCGGATCACCCTCGAACGGCAGCACGATCTCTCCGACGAAGGCGCGCTTCACGCAGGATTCGGCGGGCGTCCCTGCGAAGGGCGGCCCGACCAACACGTCGGTCACGCGTCCCTTCTGGCCGTCGAACACGACCTTGACCTCTCCCTCGCCCGTCGGCGCGTTGGACACGACCTCGGCGCAGTTCGCCGCCTTGTCCCCTCCGCGTCGCAGGGCGATCTCCATCTGCTTCTTCTGATCGGGGTTGAGCCCGCCCCCGCTGTCCGCCGACGCGCCCGCCTCGGAGCCGGAGCTCCCCGCCTCGGCGCCGGAGCTCCCCGTCTCAGCGGGTGCGGCAACATCAGACGGTGCCTGATCGAAGTTGTAGTCTTCCCCTGCCTGCTTGGGCTTGGCGCCGGAGCATGCTGCAGCCGCGAGGATGATGAGCGGCAAGAGCGCGCGGGTCGAATGCTGCTGGGACACGGTGTCCTCCCTTCGAACAGAGCGTGAAGGAGCGTCTGCGCGCACCCTAGCAAGCTCTCCTTTCCGAGGACAACCCCGAGCGCACACGCGCGCACCGATGAGCGACGCCGGGCTGCGACGACCGGTCGACCGGAGGAGGCGTCCGCGGTGGAGGCGTTGTAGAGGCGGAGACATCTCATGCCTCGACATCCCCGCCGTACAGTCTCCGCGGTCGCGCTCGTGCTCTCGTCGCTCCTCGCCCGCCCCGGCGGCTCCCAGCCGCTCGACAGCGGCGCCGCTCCCGCTGACCGCTCGACCCCCACAGCGAGGCCGACCCAGGGAGCCCCCGTCTCTCCGAGCGCGCCCCCAGCGCCCCTCGCGTCGCGCGAACCTCGAAAAATCGACCCTGAGCGCGCTCGAGCGCGGGTCGAGACGCTCGTTACCGACGTGCGCCGCCTGGGGGGACGGGTCGGCGTGCTCGCCCTCGACGTCGCCAGCGGCGCGACGCTCGCGGCCTTCGATCAGCGCGGCCTGTACAACCCTGCATCCAACGCGAAGCTCTTCACGGCAGCCGCCGCGCTTCGCCTGCTCGGGCCGAGCTACCGCTACCTGACCGGCCTCTATGGGAACGCGTCGAACGGAACCGTCGCCGAGCTCGTGCTCCGGGGTTCGGGCGATCCCTCCCTCAGGACGCGTGATCTCTGGGAGATGGCGCGCTCCTTGAGGGCGTCCGGCGTCCGGAAGGTCGCGGCGATCGCGATCGACCAGGGCTACTTTGACACGCGCTACGTGCCTCCGGCCTTCGAACAGCAGCCGGAGGAGTGGGCGGCCTTCCGCGCCCCGGTCGCGGCAGCCTCGCTGAACGCGAACGCCTTGCTCTTCACGGTGCGCCCGTCGAAGGCGGGGCAGGCTGCCTCCGTCGCGATCGATCCCCCGGGCTTCACGGTGCTCCAGGGCACGGTGACCACCGCGACGCGCGGCACACCAGAGAAGCTCGGGGTCCGGCTCGAACCGAACGGCGAGCGCCTCGTCGCGCACCTCAGCGGGCACATCCCAGAGGGCGGCCGCGCGGTGAGCCTGGCGAGGCGAGTCGACGATCCCCGCCTGGTCGCAGCGTATGCGCTCAAGGAGATGCTGCTGGAGGTGGGCGTCGACGTCTCCGGCGAGGTGCGGCTCGGCGGTGAGCGCCAGAAGCGGCTCCTCGTGGCCCACCGCTCGGCGCCGCTCGGCGAGCTCCTCTCCGCCCTCGGGAAGGACAGCGACAACTTCTACGCGGAGACGATCTTCAAGACGCTCGCCGCAGAGAAGCGCGGGCGCCCCGGCACAGCCGAGGGTGCCGCGGAGGTGGTCGGCGAGACCCTCAGGGAGCTCGATGCGTTCGGACAGGACGTCGTCTTAAGGAACGGCTCGGGCTTGTTCGACGCCGCTCGCGCATCGCCGGAGGCCATCGTCCGGCTGCTGCGCGCCGCGCTTCTCGATCCGGCGCTCGGCGCAGATTTCACCGCGCAGCTCGCGATCGGCGGTGTCGACGGCACCTTGCGCAGCCGCTTCCGTGGGTGGTCGAAGGAGCGCGCCATCCGTGCCAAGACGGGAACGCTCGCCTCGATTGTCGCCTTGTCTGGCTACATCCTCGCGCCCCCTGGTCGTTCCCCGATCGCCTTCGCCGTGCTCGCCTCCGACGTCCCAGGGAAGATCGACCCCGCGCGAAGGGCCATCGACCACTTCGTCGAGTCGCTCGCCGACGAGCTCTGGAAGGACGCACGCACGCCGTGAGAGCGCGGGCTGTCTCGTGTCGGCCCGCTGGGCTGCGGTGAGCTCCGGCTCCCGCTCACCTCTGCGCGCCCCCACGCAGGTGCGTGTTCGGGCGGCTCACGCAAAGCGGCCGCGCAGCATGATGCCGCGCGGCCGCTTCACCGACTCGTGCTGAGCTCGTCGCTCAGTAGTCGCGCATCTGCTTGCGGATCTTCCCGAGCGCCTGCTCCTGGAGCTGACGGATGCGCTCGCGCGACAGGTTGTACTTGTCGCCGATCTCCTTGAGCGTGAGCTCGTCCTCGTCGTCGAGGCCGAAGCGCCAGCGGATGATCCGCGACTCGATCGGCGTGAGCGTGGTCAGGAGACGCCGGACCTCGTCGCTCCACTTCCTGTTGGCCAGGTGATCGAACGGCGACAGCGCGTTCTCCTCCTGGAGGAAGTCGATGAACTTGCGTCCATCCTCGTCACCGACCGGACGATCGAGCGAGAAAGGCGTCTCCGCGTAGAAGTCCTTCACCTTGTCGAGCTTCTCGCGCGGAACCCCCGTCTCCTTCTCGAGCTCCTCGATGGTCGGCTCATGCCCAGTGCGCGCGATGATCGCCTGCGTCGCCCGCGCCACGCGGTTGTACGTATCGAGCATGTGGACCGGGATGCGGACCGCGCGGCCCTTGTCGGCCAAGGCGCGGCTGATCGCATGCCTGATCCACCACGATGCATACGTCGAGAAGCGGTAGCCACGGCTGTGGTCGAAGCGCTCTACCGCCTTCATCAGGCCGATGTTGCCTTCCTGGATCAGATCGATGAGCGGCAGGCGCCCACGGTTGTAGCGCCGCGCGATCGACACGACGAGCCGCAGGTTGGCCTTCACGAAGCGGTTCTTCGCGTCGTGCTGCGCCTGGAAGGATCGCTCGACCCGATCGAGGTAACGGCGGTAGGAGCCAGACATCGGGAGCCTCGGCCGCGTGGGGCGGGTCTCCTCGGGATCGCTCACGTCGTCCTCGAAGTCGGGCTCGCGCACGAGATCGCGCGCGATGCTGAAGGCACGCGCCATCCAGAGGCGATCCGAGTCAGGCAGACGGACAGCCGCAGCGAGCTCCTCGGAGAGCTGGGTCCACGGCTTCTCCTGCTCGGCGAGCAGCTTTCCCTTCTGCTTCTTCGCCAGGCGAACGAGCTTCTGCATCTCCGCGATCTGAGGAGCCTTCACCTCGTCCTCACCCGCCTTGGCGACATCCTCCTCGAGCGCGGTGAGGATGTACTCGGCCGCAGGCAGGTAGGAGAGGAGAGCCACCCAGTGCTCCACCTCCGTGCGCTCGACCGCCCGCGCGGTGTCGAGCTCCTCGTCCGGCCCCATGACGGGGTGGAGCGCCATGTCGCGGAAATAGCGGGCGAGCATCGAGTCACCGCCCCCGTCCTCGACATCCTTCAGCTCCCGATCCTGGTTCCTCGCGCGCTCGGGCTGAGGCAGCCGATCGAGCGGTCCAAGGTCCAGATCGATGAAGTCAGCCGCCCGTTCCTCATCGAGGATCTCGGCCGGGCGGGGTCGCACAGCCGTCTCCTCCGTCTGGTCGTCTTCCAGAAGGCCGAGCGCTGCGATTTCCGGCGTGGCCGTCCCACCCTGAGCGAGCGGGTCGCCCTTCACTACAGTGGCGTTGCTCTTGGTCGACCTCATGGCGGCTCCCTCCACGGTGGTAGCTCCTTGAAAGTGCGAGCGCGGCGACTGGTTGTCCCCGAAATCTTCGACCTCGGAGACCTCCAACTCGGTGGTCTGCGATGCCCCCCGCCGGGGAGCCGATGCGGTCTCGGCCCCCTGCGAGCTCTTGGATGCCGCGAGCCGCGCAGAGGCACCTACAGCAGAGGACTTGGCGTTTCTCCGCGCAGTTTCTGGACGGCGGGCGGTCGACGTGCTCATCTTGGTCTTTGTGTCGGCGTTCACTTCTAAACGGCTGACCTTGCGAGATTGAAATGTCTCGCCACCTTTTGACGGCAGGCGAGACGATTTCGTGCCAAACAGAGGGGAGGAGCTGACCGAAGGAGCCCCTGTTGAAACTGGCAACCGCTGGTGCTTTCTTTTGATTCCGGTCGAACTCTTCTCACCTGAGGCAGGTCTGCTCTTGCAGAATGATGCTCCTGCGCCAGTCCCCGGTAGCAGCCCAGCTCCAGAAGCAAAAACAGTGCCTTTTTTAGCGTGCGTTCCCGCTTCTCCTGTTTGAGAGCTCGGCCTGGGTGCGCTATGTAGAGCGGAAGGCGCTGTCCATGTCCTGTCGAGCGAGACATTTCGCTGCGACCGAGCCGAACTGCATGGCTGGGTACGCTTTCGGGGACGCAACAACATCGGCAACCTGTTCTCCTTGGGGACACCTCGAGCTCGCCAGCGTTCCGCGGTTCGGTGGGTCCGCCCTCGCAAGCACAGGCAGGGGAATTTCGCTGTCTTTTCCAGCGTGTAGGAACCCGCACCTAGCCGCTGAGGCCGTTCTCTCAGTGAGCTTCGATGTTTCCTGAACCTGGGCCTCCCGATGGCAATGTCGAGCCCTCACCCGACGGACGAAGGCGGAGAAGGTTATTTTTCGCGACAGACCGCCTGGAAAGTTAGAAATTCCGGCAAATTGTTTAGCCTCAGCGGAATTTATCGCTAAGTCTGTCCCCTGGGAGGGGACCGGGGTCACGCCTTAGGTCGGTCAGGCCTCGGCTGGGGACGCAGAGCCCCTTGAGAGACAACGAACGGTCGGCCAGTCGCCAGCGGACTGGGCTGGGTCGGAGTTTACCCTGATCGCACGATCATAGAGTGCCATCGGCGGTGCATAGTAGGTGCGCACGGAATGCACGCTGCGCATTTGCTCGGTGCCTAATTGCCTCACACTGATGATGCTGATCAGCGTCAGCGACGGCAGCCGCACGTCCCCGCCTGAGGGATGCACCCGAACTCTACGTCTGCGATGCAACCCAAGGGAGCGCTCGCAACGGAGGCGAGTCAAATATACGAAATATTAGGATAATCGGGCACTGACAAGGAACGGGAGGCGGCCTTGGCCAATTTCGACCGTTCCGCATCGGGGTGGTCGAACGGCGGGCTCAAGACCACCCCGCGGAGCCGTCACTTCGCCGCTGCGGGCGAAGCGAGCTTCGCCACGGCGCCGAACGACGCAGGATCGTGGATCGCGATCTCCGAGAGGATCTTCCGATCGAGGGCGATGCCTGCCTTCTTGAGCCCGCTGACGAGGCGGGAGTAAGTCGTGCCGTTGAGGCGCGCGGCAGCGTTGATCCTGGTGATCCAGAGGCGACGGAAATCCCGCTTCTTGAGCTTGCGGCTGATGTAGCCGTACTCCCAGGCGTGGCGGAGCACCTCAACCGCCTGGCGGAAGCGGTTCTTTCGGCCGAGGAAGTAGCCCTCGGTCTGGTTGAGGACACGGTTGCGACGGCGACGGGCCTTGAAGCCTCTCTTTACACGCGGCATCGGTAATTTACCTCACTGCTCCAGGGTCAGCCGTAGGGAAGAAGCAGCTTGACGCGCTTCTCCATCGCCGAATCGACCATGTCGTTCTTGCGGAGACGACGCAGACGCTTCTTGCTCTTCTCCTGCATGCAGTGGTTGAGCCCGCCCTTGCTGCGGCGAATGCGGCCGGAGCCGGTCACCTTGAAGCGCTTGGCCGCGGCGCGGTTGGTCTTCATCTTCGGCATGATGCCCTCGATCCGAATGCCTATCGCTCCCGGCGGCCACCGCTCCGAACCACCGGAGAGGCTGTTCTGCGCCGCAGGGATGCGTAGAGGGGGCGCTTTATGGCGATCCGGCGTGGGGTTGTCAAGTGTCCAGGCAGCGGCTAGGGGCCGGTCGGCGCGCCGAAGGGCCGGGGGTCAGGGCGTCGCTCAGTCGCTCACTTTCCGAACACCACCCGCTGACCGAAGACGCGGTCCGCCGTCTCGCAGAACGTTCGGAAGGCCATGTACTCGGACGGCTTGATCCGGGACTTCGTGAGGGAGATCTGACTGCGGACGACGATCTTCCCCGCGGACTGCTCGACCGAGAGCGAGAACTTGCCGAAGGGGGTGTCCACGTCCTGGGGCAAAGGCGCCCTGGTGACACGCCACCCGGCAGGGATCCGGATGGTCCATTCATCCCGGCGCGTGGTGAGCGCGGGGATGATCACGTCGCGGGTGCGCGCCGAGAGGGAGGCGAACTCGGTGGCGAGACGCTGCGTGGGGACAGCCGGGACCGACAGGCTGTCGCCCTCCCTTCGAGCGAGCGCGACGGCTCTTCCTCGAGCCCGCAGCTTCGCCGGCTGCTCGATGTCCTCGAGATCGTTCACCTCGACCCCGGCCTTCCCAGGGGCCAGCTCGACCGCGCCGAAATCCGTGGCGAGGTCACGAGCTGCTCGGTCGCGGCGCGTCCCCTCCGCCATGTAGCGGGTCCGCCACTCCGGCGCGGACGCACCGGCCACCTGGATGTCGACCCCGAGCTGAGCTGATCCGTCAGCGCTGACCGCGATGTCGACGTTCCGGTGCACGACCGAGGCCTCGGGAGCAGGCTCCGGGAGGCGAACGAGCTTCGGCTTGCCCTCGTTGATCTGAAGCGCCATCGCTCCGCGATCCATGATCGGAAGCTCGGTCGAGCCCGAGTGCTCCGCCGTTCCGTCGAGGTAAAGGTCGAGCGACGGCACGTACGCGATCGCGTGGTCGAACGGAGCAAGGCTCGCGGGCTCCGGCCCGATGTCGCCTCGCATGCGGGTGCGCACGAGCACGATCGTCGCTGGGATGCCGATCTCGCGGAGCATCGTGACGATCAGCGTCGCCTTGTCCTTGCAGTCGCCCCAGCCACGAGCGAGCGTCTGCGCACACCTCCTCGGGCGAATCCCCTCGATGCCGAACTCGAGCGCCACGTAGCGCGTCTCGGTCGCGTACTTGTAAATCGCGCGGACCTTGCTCCGATCGTCGGCAAGGTTCTTCGTGATCTCGCGCACCCGCTTCCGCACCTCATCATCCACATCGAACTGCTCACGCGCGAGGCCCCAGTACCAGGAGCCGACCTCGTCCCAGGTCTTGAAGGTCGAGACGTGGACGTGCGCGAGGATCTCGGACCACGCGGGCATCGCCGCCTCGGGCGCCACCGGCGGCACCGAGGCGGCAGAGAAGCGGAAGATGCGCCGCTCGGCGTCCTCCTTGGTCTCGCGCACGAGGCCAGGGAGGTCGGACGCGAAGAGGTGGAACTGCCTCGTCTTCGGGGTGATCAGCACATACTCGCTGCTGGCGATCGGCTCATCCCCCTGGAGGAACTCGATCTCGCCGAAGTGATCGGCGATCTCGTTGCGAGGGCTGACGTCATCGACGCGGTAGCGCAGCTCGACGACGTCGCCGGCGTTGAGCCGCGGGAAGCTGACGTAGAACGTGCGCGCCGATGTGTACATCGCGAGCGCCGGGTTGTTCGCCCCCGATTCCCCGCTCTCGATCGCCCCGTCGACCTTGCCGTCTGCTCGGTAGACCTTCGCGGCACGGAGGCTCACGGTCTGGCGATCGGCCTGGTACTCGAACGCGTACTGCCGGGCGCTCGCCGCAGCCTCGTCCGTCAGCGGCTGGAAGACGACCTGCCGGAACCGGCTCGCCAGGCCGTTCGGGAAGACGGTGGTGACCGTCAGGTTGCGCAGCGTGCGCTTGGGATACTGCCGGTCAGCGTTGCGCCGCATCGGGAGGAAGCGGTCGGGCGCCCAGGCGTAGGCCTCGTCAGCGCGCGGCTTCGGCGGCTCGATGTGCTCGATGTACTCGCGCACATCCTTCGCCTGAGGGCTGATCGCCAGGATCTGCTGCAGCATCTCCAGCTGCGATTCTCGGTTTCCCTCCTCGCCGTAGAGGTCCGAGAGAGCGCGCAGCGTTCCGATGTCTTCGGGCGCCATGGCGAGCGCGCGCTGATGGGCCGCGAGGGCGCGGTCGCCCTGGCCGAGCGCGCGGTACGTGCGCGCCGCGACCGTGCGAGCCCAGACGGAGTCAGGCTCGCTGCGGAGGAAGCGCTCGATCCAGCGCTCCGCGCCGGCAGGGTCGCGGCGCGCCACCGCGAGCTCGACCTGCTGGTGAAGGAAGCTCGAGTCGTCGAACCGCAGCGCGGCGTAGCGCGCCTCCATCTCGGCGGCCTCCGTGTCGCGCCCGAGCGCGCGCAGCTGCGCCGCCGAGGCGCGGAGGAGCGAGACGCTGCTCGGCTGGCGCGCGAGCGCCCGCTCCAGCGTGGCGAGCGCGGTGCGCTTCAGCCCAGCCTCCACGTAGAGGTCCATGAGCCCGAGGACGGCCGCGACATGATCGGGATCGGAGGCCAGGATGCGCTCGTAGATCGGAGCCGCCTCCCGCCAGTTCGGGCTCGTCTGCGCGAGCCGAGCCTGCGAGAGCAGGACGTCGATGTCCTCACGACCGCCCGCGAGCGCGGCGGCGCGCTCGATCCATGCGCGCTGCTGGTTCCTGTCCTCGGAGAGCTGACCCGCGAGCAGGTAGCGACGCACGCTCGGCTCGGCCTCGGCGGAGCGCCGAGCGAGATCGCGCGCTCTGTGCTCCCCCTCGGCGTCGCCGCCGGTGAGCATGAGGTACCGCGCGAACGCCTCCAACACGGCGGGCGAAGGCCGAGCGGCGCTCGCGGCTCGCTCGAACGCTTGCATCGGCCCCTCGATGGCAGCCGCGCGCGCGGCGAGCTTCGCGCCGGAGGTTGGCCCTTCGGCCTGCGTCCGCGCCCCGCCCGCGCGCCTCGCGTCAGCGGCTTCCCCCTGAGGCGCCGTGACCTGGGTTCCGATGTCCGAGGTCACATCCAGATCAAGATCCGGCGCCCCCTTCTCGTTGCCGATGCGCAGCGCGAACTTGGGCGCCGACGCACCTCCGCAGACCTTGATCGTCAAGCGGTTGTAGCCGGGCCGCAGCGTCACCGGCGCGGCGAACCGATCGATGTCGAGCTCGCGGTACCCCGGATCGGCCAGGACCTTCGCGCCGTTCCAGAACAGCTTGAACGCCCCGTCTGCCCCGACCCAGATCGAGATCGGCCGAGGAGCGCGCGTCCCAGCCTTCGCGCGGACGAACGTCGTCGCGTAGCCGCAGACGCTCTCCACCGGACGGATGAAATCGCCGAAATCAAACCACCCGTACTGCGGCGCCTCGGGGGGCACGCGCCAGCGGACCGCGCGCGCCTTGCCGTCGTACGTCCTGCCCGCAGCCACCGGCTGCTCGAGATCTTCCTCGGGCCCGAACGCCCGCTCGAAGCCCCCCTTGTTCTCGTTGTCGAACGGTCCGATCGTCGCCCAGCGGCCGATGAACCCGAGCTTCTGGATCCTCGCGACCGCTCCGTCGAGATCACCTCGACGCCTGCGCGCGTACGCCGAGAGGAGCTCCGCATAGACCTGGGTGGGCGCGCTGGTCGCGCCGGCCTCAGCGATCGACGCGATCGCCTCCTCGACCTGGGTCGGATCCGCGCGGTCCCACGTGCGCCAGAGCTCACGTAACGCGCCGTAGACCTCGGGGCCCCTCGCCGCGCGGACAGCCGCGTGCGCGGAGAGCACCTCAGGGTGAACCGCGCCGAGCTCCGCGCGCGCGTCGGCGCCGAGCGACATGGCGCACGCCAAGGCCGCCGTCCCCACGGTGAGCGCGCAGAAGGAGCGCCCCCTCGTCGTCCCCGGGTTGAGCTCGATCTCACGGGGCTCGGCCCGGCTGAGCACGTCACGCATCCGAGGCGCTATCCCGTGGCCGAAGCCATCGGTCAAGCACAAGCCATGGCTGCAGAGGCGTCGCACCGGCCGAGGTCAAGGGGGTGCTGCCCACGAGCCGGCGGAACGCACGCCGGCAGGAGGTCGTCCCCCAAGGCCGCGTTCATCGGGCCGCTTCATGAGCTCGCCGCGCCGCGCGCGCCGATCCCGCGAATTTCGTCGATCTTCTGCGGGTACAGAGCGATGACACGCAGCGCGCCCCACACCAGCGCCCTCGGAGGAGGGCGCAGCGCCGTCCGACCGCATTCAACGAAGGAAACAATAACAATTTTCGATATTTATCATGCAGGCCTTCTGGGCGGACGGGCGCCTGGAAAAGGTCCGGAACCAAGCCTCCCCTGGGGGCAGGGGGAGCGAGCTCCGTCGGGGCCCGGCAAGGCTCGGCGAGGTTCGGCCGTGCGATCCTCCAACTTCCAGAAAGGGCCGCCTTGCTCCGCCGCACCTGCTTCGGATAGAAACGTCCCAAGATGTACGGGTGCACGGTCGAGGAGCAGCCGCACTGCGCGCTGCGAACCAGCCATGCAAGTCCCAAGGCAGTGAGCGTCACGCCGCGAACGTGGTACCGGTGGTAAGGCAAGCCCGCGCAGCGGGAAGCCAGTTGGATGACGATGGTCGGGGACCGCACGTGCGGCGCCCGGTGATGACAAGGGCGACAGAGCCCGCAATGCCCAGGGCCCCATCGCGAGAGCGCTGGCGGAGGAACGATGGTCAACCCTCAGATGGTGATGTACGAGGAGGAATTCAATCAGATCCAGAGCGTGGTGGATCGCCTCGTCAAGGACGCCAATGCGAAGGTCGTCTTCATCGTTGACAAAAACGGGCAACTGATCGCCGCGAGCGGAGACGTCGACAACCTCGACACCACGTCGCTTGCCTCGCTGACGGCGGGGAACATCGCCGCCACGGGCGGGATGGCGAAGCTCCTCAAGGAGAACGAGTTCGCCACTCAGTTCCACGAGGGTGAAAAGGCGAACATCCACATCCAGCTGGTCGGGAACCGCGTCATCCTCGTGGTGATCTTCGACTCAAAGTCGAGCCTCGGGTTGGTGAGGCTCCGGGTGCGAAAGGCGAGCGAGGAGCTCAACCACATCTTCGAAGCGCTGCTCAAGAAGGTGCAGGAGCCGGGCGCCGACTCGCCGTTCGCCGAGATCACCGACGAGGACATCGACAACCTCTTCAACGACTAGGAGCGCGGTCGATGAGCTTCATCAATTACATGGCGCGCGAGATCAACTGCAAGATCGTCTATTACGGCCCGGGTCTCTGCGGCAAGACGACGAACCTGCAGTACATCTATGAGCGCACCAACCCGGACGCGAAGGGGAAGATGATCTCCCTCGCCACGGAGACCGACCGGACACTCTTCTTCGACTTCCTCCCGCTCGCGCTGGGCGAGATCCGCGGCTTCAAGACGCGGTTCCACCTGTACACGGTGCCGGGGCAGGTCTTCTACGACGCGAGCCGCAAGCTCATCCTGAAAGGCGTCGACGGCGTGGTCTTCGTGGCAGACTCGCAGCTCGGCCGCATCGAGGCGAACCAGGAGTCGGTGGAGAACCTCCGCACGAACCTGGCCGAGCAGGGCTACTCGCTGGACAAGATCCCGTACGTCATCCAGTACAACAAGCGAGACCTGCCGGAGATCGGCACCGTCGAGGAGCTCCGCTCGCTGCTCAACCCGACGAACGTCCCCGATTTCGAGGGGGTCGCGCGGACCGGCGTCGGGGTGTTCGACACGCTCAAGGCGGTCGCCAAGCTGGTGCTGACCGAGCTGAAGAAGGGCGGCCCCTAGGTTCCAAGGGCCGGCCCCAGAGATTGGATCGAAGAACGCGCAGCGAGCGAGCCCGTGGACTCGCTCGCGCTCGGTGCAACGATCAGGTGCGCTGGTAGATGCGGTTGCGCCGGTTGCGGTTCTTCGCCTTCAGCTTGGACCGGTGGCGCTTCGACTTGGAGCGCGTGGTCTTCCGAGGACCTTTCGACAGCATGAGGAACATGAACAGGCTCCGTTGAGGCGCCCGGCGCGGAGGCGTCGTGCCGCCGCCGCCGGTGCGAAGGGGCGGCAACGTACGGCATCACAGGCCAAAGTTCAACCGGAGAGCACCTCGACCGGGCGACCGGCAGGTTCCCGCGGCGGATAGGACAGGCCCTGGCACCAGGGCCGAGCTTTTCTGCTATCGGTGTTCCACGACGTGCGGTTCAGGACCCTCCTCTGCCTAGCCGCCGCCTCGGTGACCGCATGCGGCGCGAGCATCAACGCGGTCTACGAGGGGGACGTACGCTTCGAACACTGCATGGCGCTTGACTCGCTGGCCGACGTCAAGCCGACCCTGCGGCGCGCGTGCTGGGACGAGTGGCTTCAGTTCTGTACGTTCGGCCAGACGCGCGACCGTGTGGAGTACGCCACGCTGCGGGCCAGGCAGCTCAGCCACGCCAGTGATTTTGACGAAGGCGAGTGGACTCCGCCGAGCAGCCGAGCCCCTGCCGTGCCTGAGCCGACCAGCGCGCTCGCTCCGCCGCCCAGGCTCCTGACCGCCGACGTGGCCGCGCCGGCGGCAACGGAAGAGGCCCATGCAGACCCAGACGCGAACGACGGCGGCGCTGCGGCCTCGGCGTCGAACACCGCGGAGGAGGTTGCGCCGCCGGGAGCGAAGTGCAGCGCGTCGTGCCAGACGGACTGGAAGGAATGCCAGGACGACTGCAAATCCGCCGCCTGCGAAAAAGGATGCTCCGGCAAGTACACGCGGTGCATGCGTCGCTGCTTCTGATCGACGTCGTCTGCTCTCCGCGCAGATGCCTCACCTTGTCACACCAAGATGGCCTGGAATCTTGACCCGCGATCGAGCGTAGAGCTATCGGCGTACACGATGTCCGCTTCGCACGCGCCCAAAGAGCTCAGCAGCACGACTCCTGATCGCAACGGCACGGCGTCGCCCCTCGATGGGCTCGGTGCGAGCGCAGGCCCCATGCGGGTGCTGCGGCCACGGCGAGCGGCGCCCGCGGACGCCGTGCGGCCGACCCGCGCCGAGGTGAACCTCGCGCACCTGCGGCACAACCTGCGCGTCCTCGAGCGCGGGCTGACCGGCGCGACGAAGCCGCAGATCTGGGGGGTGCTCAAGGCCGATGCGTACGGCCACGGCGCGCCAGCGGTCGCACGGACGCTCGAGCGCGCAGGGATCCCCGGCCTGTGCGTCGCGTTGCTCGAGGAGGCCATCGAGCTGCGAGACGCCGGCATCCGGCTGCCCATCCTCGTCATGGGCGGCTACTACGGCCCGCGGCGCGACGGGTTCGAGGAGATCATCGCGCGCGATCTCGTGCCCGTCGTCTACGACGCTGGCCAGATCGAGCGCCTCGCGAGCGTGGTGCGGCTCGAGCAGCGCGGTCGCGTCGGCGTCCATCTCAAGGTCGACACCGGCATGGGGCGGCTCGGAGCCGCGAGCTCGGAGATCGAGGCGGTGCTCGCGACGCTCGCCAAGCACCCGGAGGTGAAGCTCGACGGGCTCATGACCCACCTCGCCTGCGCGGACGCCGACGATCTCGGCGTGACGATCGAGCAGATGCGCCTCTTCGGGGAGATCGAGCAGCGAGCGAAGAGCTTCGGCCTCACGCCGCGGGTGCGGCACGCCTCGAACAGCGCGGCGATGCTGCGCCTCCCTGCGGCGCTGCTCGACATCGTCCGTCCGGGGGTCGCGCTCTTCGGAATATCGCCGTGCGCGGGGCTCGCGCCCGACCTCAAGCCGGTCATCCGGGTGCGCAGCGAGATCGTCGCGCTGCGCACGATCGCGAAGGGCGACAGGATCGGCTACGGCCACACCTGGCAAGCTTCCCGGGCGAGCGTCGTGGCCACCGTGCCGATGGGGTACGCCGACGGCCTGAGCCGCCAGCTCTCGAACCGCGGGGCCGCCCTCGTGCGCGGTCAACGCGCGCCGATCGCCGGCGCCGTGTCGATGGATCTCACGATGCTCGACGTGACGGATGTCCCGGGAGCACGCCTGGGCGATGAGGTGGTGTTCCTCGGAACGCAGGACGGGCCGCTCGGGCGCGGCACGATCAGCGCTGAAGAGATCGCGGGGCTCACGGGGACGATCGCCTGGGAGGTGCTGACCAGCATCTCGCGCCGCGTGCCCAGGTTCTACCGCGAGCCCTGAACGCGCGCGGCGGCGCCCGCGCTGGCGCTGCCGGCTCGAACGGGCGTGATACGCTGCTCGCCATGAAGACGGCCGTGAAGCAGCGAGCCGGCGCCTGCGGCATGCTCCTCTGCATCGGAGCCGCGCTCGCGCTCGGCGGCGCGGCGATGACCGCATGCGAGGACGAGGTCACGAAGCAGCGTCCGCGCAGCGGCGCCGGTCAGGAGGCGCAGGAGCCGGAGGGCGGGTTCGATCCGGACACCGAAGAGCCGAGCGGACCACCGGCCGCAGATGCGGGAGGGCTCTGCGGCAACCGGATCCACCAGGTCGAGATCGCCGAAGCGCCGAACATCTACTTCGTCCTCGATGCGTCGGGCAGCATGCTCAGCCCCGCCTCCTCGAGCTCGAACGCGACCCGATACGACCGGGTCCATGATGCCGCGGTCGACCTCGTGCGCAACCTGGGCCCGCTGATCAACGTCGGCGCCGCCGTGTTCCCCCTGGACGCGACCGACGAGGCGCCGTGCAGGCCGGGCGGCGAGGTCTTCGCTGTCACGCCGGGGGCTCCCTTCGCAGAGGGACAGGAGGGCTCCACGACGACATCGCGGTTCCGCGCGGCGACGCGGGCCACGCCCCTCGGCGGCACGCCTACCGCGGCGACCCTCGCGGCGCTGACGCCGAAGCTCGTCGAGCTCCCCGGCAAGACCATCGTCGTGCTCGCGACCGACGGCGGTCCGAACTGCAACAGCTCGGCGATATGCGAGGCCGACGGGTGCATCGCCAACATCGAACAGCAGTGCCCCGACCCCGAGGAGAACTGCTGCTCGCCCTTGGGCCCCTCGGGCCCCGAAGGGTGCCTCGATCGCGACGATACGGTCGCCGCGATCGAGCGGCTCGCGGCGAGCGGGATCGAGGTCTACGTCGTCGGCATCCCGGGGAGCGAGTTCTACGGCGATGTCCTCGACAAGATGGCGCTCGCCGGCGGCACGGCGCAGTTCGTGAGCCCGTTCTACTTCAAGGTGGACAACCTCGACACGCTGGGGAACGTCCTCTCGAAGATCGCCAGCATCGTCGTCTCCTGCGAGTTCGACCTGGTCGACCCGCCTCCCGAGGCGGGACAGACGAACGTCTACCTGGACGACGAGCTCGTCGCCTACGACCCGGAGAACGGCTGGCGCTGGAAGTCGCCCGCGATCGTCGAGCTCCTCGGGGAAGCCTGCACGAAGCTCAAGAGCGGGCGGGTGGGGCAAGTCCAGATCGTCTCCGGCTGTCCCACGGAGGTGGCGAGGTGAAACGCGACGCGACGAGGCTCTCGGCCTCGCTGAGCCAGCTGACGGCCGACGCTGCGGACGACGCTGCGCTCGACGAGATCGACGCCGTCGCGTCCGCGGCCTTCGACGTGCCGCAATTCTCCGCGCGAGAAGAGCTGCGCCGCCCCTGGACGCGCTGCTGGGTCGCGCGCGAAGAGCGGCGCGCGCTCGCCTTCCTCATCGCGTGGCACGTCGCCGACGAGCTCCACGTGCTGAACGTGGCCACCTGCCCGGCCGCGCGGCGGCGCGGGCTCGCGACGGCGTTGATGAATCGATCGCTCGAGTATGCGCAGCAGCAGCAAGTGCGGCTGATCCTGCTCGAGGTGCGCCGCTCGAACCGGGCAGCGATCCGGCTCTACCGGAAGCTCGGCTTCACCGCGATGGGGGTACGCCCTCGGTACTACAGCGACAACGGCGAGGATGCGATCGAGATGGTGCTCACGCTCGATCCAGCGACCGGCGCGGTGCAACCAGGCCGCGACGAGATCCGCATCGAGATCTGAACCGCGCCGCGTGGCTCAGCGCGGGCCCGCAGCAGGCGCCGCCGCGGGAAAGCGAGACACCGCGGCGAGCGGCGGCAGCCGCGCCGCCACCACCTGCATCGGGGTGAGCAACAGCGGCCGGAGCAGCGTCTTGGCCCGCTCGTCGAAGGGCTGGAGGAGCGCGTCGGCCTGTCGCGTCGCCTCGATCAACCGATCGGCCATGAGGCGCGCGTCGACGTTGGGGTTCAGATCCTCGAGGCGCTGGATCTCGTCGCGAAGAGCGCTGAGCAACGAGATGTACCTCGCCAGGGGCGTGTCCGTGATCGGCGCCGAGCCGCTCGGCGCGGCCGGCACGCCGAACTCGACGGTCCGCTTGAACTCATCCGGCACCGAGCTCGGCCGGTTTCTTATGAGCTTCACGTTGACGGGGACCTTCAGCCTCGTCTTCTGCTCGATCTTTCGATCGAGGTACTCCTTCCCCCGCTTGGCCAGGGCCGAGTCCTCGATCGCGCTGCGATCCCGCTTCCACTGCGTGTTGTCCTCGAGAGCGCGGAGGATGCGGAGGTAGGGGTAATCCGCCTGGGTTAGCGCCTGGTACGTCTCCTTCGCCTCCTTCAGGTTGACCGGGACCCGCACGGTGAGGTCCGCCATCCAGTCGGTCCACTGCGCGATGTAGCTGACGTCGTAGTCGGCCGCGAGGCCGTCCAGGTTCTTGTTGATCGAGGCTTCCTCGCCGGGCGCGAGGTCCACGACCCACCGCTCAGCCATCAAGCTGTCGGCGCCGCTCTCGAGCCTCTCGAGCACCGCGAAGTGCCCCCTCTCGGTGTACGGACCGTCCACCTCCTTCCAGCGCTTCTCCTTCGCGTACAGCTTGCTGCCGATGATCTTCAGCACGGCGGGGCGGTCGGCGAACATGTCGCCGAGCGTGTGCGGAGGGTACTTGCGGTTGGCGCGGCTGTTGTCACCCGTCTCGTCGTACTTCTCCTCGATGATCGCGTTGACGAAGAAGTCGTAGTACCGCTTCCGCGGTGGCACGGCCTGGAGCGTCGCGCGCACGCTCGCGACCAGATCCTCCTTGCGCGCGATCGGCGTGACCCGCTTCTCCTTGATGAGCGTCAGGTAGTACTCGACGTGCCGTTCGAGCTGCTTCTTCAGCTCGCTCTCGGTGAGGTTCGAGGTCGCCCGCAGCACCTCGGCCCAGAGCGAGGTGAACCTGTCCTTCGCCCACGGAACGTCGAGGTGCTCGACGTCGCTCAGCATCAGGTACAGCTTGAGGTCGTTCCGCTCGCGGAGGTAGTGGTCGCCCTTCGCGAGCTTGAGGCGATCCTCGAGCCGCTGCTTGCACGGGATCACGAAGCCGTTCTGGAGGCTGGCGACGTAGACGTGCACGAGCGGCGGGTACACCGTCTCGCCCTGGAACATCGTCCACCCCTTCCCGTCCGGCGGCCCCTCCTCGCGCGCCTTGTCGATCTCCTTCAGCCGATCCAGCGCAGGCCGCAGCGCGGCGAGCTTCTCCGAGAGGGGTCGCGTGTCCTCCCATCGGAGCGCGCTGACGGTGCGCGCGTCCGCCTCCACGTCGCGCAGAAACGCGCGGTTGTTGGCGAACGACACCACGCTGGGGATCGCGAGGATGACCCCGAGCGCCGCGGCCGCCGCGCTGATCGCGCCGCGAACGAGCCGCTGACGCCGGATCTCGCTCGCGCTCCTCGCGGCGATGTCCCCGTCCGGGAAGACGACGTTCATGAAGACGTCGTGGAGGAAGTAGCTCTTCGACTCCACGTTCTGCTGCGCCGCGGCCTCGTGCGTGCGGATCCCCATCGCCTGGCCCATGCGCTGGAGGACCCGGTCGAGCGGCCTGCCCTCCTGCGTGCCGCTCGTGAAGTAGAAGCCGCGAAAGATGGGCGTCCCCTGGAACGCGTTGACCATGAAGACGGTCGAGACCAGATCGGAGAGGTTCCGCCGGATACCCGAGAACTCGAGCGGGAACTGGTAGACGCGCTCGCGCGCCTCGCGGCTGCGCTCCATCACGAGCCGCTTCAGCGAGCGGCCGTGGATCTGCTTCGCCAGGGCGTCGAACTCGGCGTCGAAGAGCCTCCCTGGGTTCGCCTTGTCCGCGCTCAGCTTGAGCGTCGCTCCCCACGCCTGCGCGCGGTCGCTCTTGCGCATGTCGCCGAAGAACTCCGAGAAGCCCGCGATGAGGTCGCATTTCGTGAACAGGAGGTAGACGGGCAGCACCATGTGGAGCTGCGTCATCACCTCGTCGATGCGCGCCCGGAGCTTCTTCCCCATCAGCTCGACTTGCTGCTCGCTCGCGTCGATGAGATCCGCCACGCTCACGGCGACCAGGATGCCGTTGAGCGGGCGGCGAGCGCGGTGCTTGAGGAGCATCTGCAGGAACGCGATCCACTCCTCGTGGTCGTCCTGCTCCGTCGTGTAGCGCCCCGCGGTGTCGAGGAGGATCGCCTCGTTGGTGAACCACCAGTCGCAGTTGCGGGTGCCGCCGACGCCGCGCACGCCGCCGCCGTTGCTCGGGTGCGCGTACGGGAAGACGAGGCCGGAGTGCTTCAACGCCGTCGTCTTCCCCGCCCCGGGCGGGCCGATGATGACGTACCAGGGCAGCGAGTAGAGCGCGGCGTTGCCGTGCTCCTTCCCCTTGCCGAGCTTCGAGCTCTTCAGGGCGCTGATGCCGCCCTGGACCTGCCGCTGGAGCTCCTGGATCTCGGCGCGGCGCTCGGGCCGCGCGTTGAGCGCCTGCTGCGCTCCCTGCTGGACGATGGCCCGCTCAAGCGCAGACGCGGCGCGGCGCGCGTTGATCCGGCGGTACACGAAGAGCGCGATCGCGGCGAGCGCGATGACGACGCTCGTCGCGATCGGGATCGCGGTGGGCAGGTCGAACGTGAAGAACGCTGCCCACGAGATGAGGAACAACAGCCCGAAGAGGACCCACAACACGGAAGCGACGATACCACCGGTCGCCGCTTCCGGAGCACGTCCACGCGGCGCCGCCGAGCGAGCGTGGGCGCCCGCGCGCCGCGATCCCCGCGTCAGCCGCCGCCGCGCTCGTAGTCGCCCGGCTCGAGCGCGGCGTCGGTATCCTCGCCGGCCTCGAGCCGACGCGAACGGATCGCGTCCACGGCGATGTCGATCACCTCGAGCCGCGTCGAGGGGGCGTAGTACTCGTTTTCCGAGACCGAAGGCAGCTCCGCGAGCCTGGCCGCGACCGCCTCGCGATCGCCTTCCTCCAGCTCGAGCGCCGCCGGATCGCCGCTCAGGGAGTCCTCTGCAAGGTCCAGCGCGGCGTCGGCCCGATGTCCGCGCGTGAGCGCCTCGCGCACGAAGAGGACGGGGCTGAACGCGAGGTAAACCGAGCCGAACTGCACCTGCCAGTAGGTCGGGTCTTCGCCATCCAGGCGCCACCACGACGCGTGCCGGCGCCGGATCACCTCGCCGAAGTATGCGCCTGCCATGTGCGCGATCATCGGCAACGCTTCGACCCGCTCCGACGTCGCACCACGCGCCTGCTCGAGGTAGTGGTCGAGCAGGGGCAAGGTCTCCGGCCGATAGTCAAGCCGTACGCCGAGGGCGCGCTCCACAAACCGCACGCACCCATCGGCGAGATCCTCCACGGTGGACGGCGGCGGCGCGACAGGTTCGACAGCTGCAGCGGACAGCGCAGACTCGGCCGGCTGCTCCGCAGAAATCGGAGACGTCCCTGCACCGTTCTGTTTGGTATTCATGGGCTCCACGCTATTCTTCTCCGGTGCGGGTGGCCGCTCGTCAACGTGGTCGTGCTGGGAGCGCCTCGGCAAGCTCCGCAAGGACCGTGTCCGGCCCTCGACCGTCCTCTGCAGATCCCCGGGCGCAGCGGAAGCACGCTCCATCGGAGCCGACAAAGCTGACGAGACCGACGGAACTGACGGAGCTGACGGACCCGATGGAGCCGCCGGAGCCAAAGGAACCGACGAGCCAGCCGACACAACGCCAACGAGCCGACAAAGCTCGGTGCCGGTCCTACCGGCCCATCTGTGGATCCAGGTTTGAATTCCTAACGGAAGTCGAGGCCTTCGTGCTAAGCTCCGCCCTCGCGTCGAAATGAGACTCGGGATTTTCAGCGATACGCACGCCAACTACGAGGCGCTCAGCGCTGTGCTCGAGTCCTACCGCCACGAACGTATCGACGTTTACTACTGCCTCGGGGATACGGTCGGCTACGGCGGCTCGCCGAACGAGTGCGCTGATCTCGTCCGCAAGGTGGCCAAGAAGACGATCCTCGGCAACCACGACGCGGCCGTCGCGGGTCGGATGGATTACTCGTATTACTACGAGGCCGCCCGGCAAGCGCTGGACACCCACGCAGCGATGCTGTCCTCCGAGAACGCGGCCTGGCTCCGGAGCCTGACGTACCAGGAGAAGTTGACGGACATCAACGTCGACCTCTGCCATGGCTCGCCCGTCCGGCTCGAAGAGTTCGAGTACATCTTCGCCCCCGAGCAGGCGCGCGAGTGCCTCCCGATGTGGAACGAGCTCGGTCACATCACGCTGATCGGCCACTCCCACCTCTGCAAGGTGTTCGCGCTCACACCGAACAGTGTCGAGGAGCTCCCTGCGGTGGATTTCCAGCTTGAGCAGGGTCGCAAGTACATCGTGAGCGTCGGCTCGGTGGGACAGCCGCGGGACTACGACAACCGCGCGAGCTACACGGTCTACGACAGCGACACGAAGCGCTTCGAGTTCAAGCGCGTCGAGTACGATATCGAGACAGCGGCCGAGAAGGTGCTGCGCGCCAAGCTCGAGCGCAACTTCGCCCACCGCCTCTACATCGGGGTCTGAGACTCCAGGCAACGGCGGCACTTGGCGCACGCTCGGTGCGGCAGGACCGAGGGGCACACGCGTGCTCGTGCGCGGACACGTCGCGTATGGCCTGATGCCGCAGGGCGGCGTGAGGCGCAGCAGGCGCCGGGCGTTCGCTCGCCCTCAGCGGCCCCCGTCATGTCCAGGGCGGCGAGCCCTGGCAGAACGGCGTGGCCGGCAATGATAGAGCAGCATGCTCGTCTGGTTGTCGGGCAGCTCGGCGCAGAAATCGCTGCGGAGCTCCGTGAGCTCGAAGCCGTTGTAGTGGAGCAAGGCTTCGAGCTCCTGCGGGTAGAACTGACGATGGGCGAGCGGCGTCATCCAGCGCTCGCCGCCGTCGACGGGCGAGAACTCCATGGAGACGAACAGGATCTGCCGGACCTTGTCGTAGTCGAACCGCTCCGTGTACCGGACGAACTCGCCAGGGCCATCCTTCGTGGGGTACCGGAACCGCGGCGTGGCATAGGCGCGATCCGGATCTCGCGCGAGCTCTGCCGGCTCGGGCATGGAAACGTCGAAGACGAGCTCGCCCTTCGGCGTCAGATGCTCGCGCGCTCGCGCGAGGAACCGCTCCACATCCACGCGCGTGTACAGATGCAAAAAGGCGTTGAACGGGCAGATCACGAGCGGAAAGCGGCGCCCTAGCCGCAGCGCCCGCATGTCGCCCCGCCGGAGGCTCACGCGAGAGGAGACACCGCGCGGCTCGCGTCCAAGCTGCACGCGCAGATCGCCGAGCATCGGCGCCGACAGGTCCACGCCGGTGATCTGGACCCCCGCCCTCGCGACAGGCAGCGTGATCCGCCCGTTACCGCAGCCGTACTCGAGCACCGGCCCCGCAGACGCAACGGCGAGGTCGACGTAGTAGCGGACGTCATCCTTACGGCGCGCGTACGTCTTCGCGTAGTACGCCGGATCCTCGTAGTGGGCCGACGTCCCTGCTTCGAGCTCCGGATCGCGACGCTGGCCGGAGCCCGAAACGCGCGCCGGCCGCCTCGTGGCCGTCCCGCTCATGCGAGGCAACAGATCAAGCGCAGCGCTGGCACGGTCAAGGGAGCGAGCTGCGAAACGGAGCCCCTAGGGAGGCGCGCATCACCGGACGCGCGCTCTTCCGATGCGGCATCAGCGCTGGCCGCCAGCGTTCATCTGCTGGAGCCACTCGGATACGACCTCGTGGGAGCTCCGGTGGAAGTGCACCTTGCCCGCCGCGATCTCTCGGAGGCTGGTCACGGCAGGCTTGTTCTTCGTCTTCACGAGAGCGTCCGAGCCCTTCATGAGCTGCCGCGTCCGGTTGGCCGCGAGCACGACGAGAGCGAAACGGTTTTCCTCGCGCTCGAGGCAGTCTTCCACAGTCACACGCGCCATAGGGGGGCCGAGACTAGCTCCCCACCCCGGCAAGCGCAAGGTGCATGCCGCCCCGGCGGGTCTTCCTGCTCTGTTTCCTCTGCTTCCTCTGCTCCCTCTGCTTCCTGTGCTTGCTCTGCTGCCTCTGGTTCTGCCTCCCGCTCTTCCTCCTTTGCGGCGCGCGCTGCCGCTTCGCCCGAGCGATGGTTCACGTTGTTCGTTGCCCTCCACGCAGGTCCCGGCTACGAGGTCGCACCGTGGCCGCTGACCAGGACTCTCTCCTTCCCCCTCCCCCTCGTCCGGCCCCCGGGCTGAAGTACCGCCGCATCGTGCTCAAGCTGAGCGGCGAAGCGCTCTGCGGCGAGGAAGGGGGGTTCGGCATTCGTCCCGAGACGCTCCACCACGTGGCCGGCGAGGTCGCCGAGCTCCAGCGGATGGGGGTGCAGATCGGGGTCGTCGTGGGCGGCGGCAACATCTTCCGCGGGCTGAAGGGCGCGAGCGCGGGGATGGACCGCTCCCAGAGCGACTACATGGGCATGCTCGCCACCGTCATCAACGCGCTCGCCCTCCAGGACGCGCTCGAGAAGACGGGCGTGCCGACGCGCGTGATGACCGCGATCGAGATCCGGCAGGTCGCCGAGCCGTACATCCGCCGCAGGGCGATGCGGCACCTGGAGAAGGGCAGCATCGTCATCTTCGCCGCGGGCACGGGCAACCCGTTCTTCTCGACCGATACCGCGGCAGCGCTGCGGGCCATGGAGATCCAGGCGCAGGCGCTGTTCAAGGCGACCAAGGTCGAAGGCATCTACGACCGCGATCCCGTGCGCCACGAAGGCGCGCAGATGTTCGCGCACCTGAGCTACGACCGCTTCCTCGCCGACAGGATCGGGGTCATGGACTCGACGGCGGTCACGCTCTGCCGCGAGAACAAGATGCCCATCCGGGTGTTCAAGCTCATGACCCGCGGCAACATCCTCCGCGTCTGCAGGGGCGAAGAGATCGGCACGATCGTCGACTGAGCGCGCGTTCGAGCGCTCAGGGCGCGCGACGAGCCGAGGCGTCCGCCGACGCGCCAGCCCGAACGAGGCGCTGCGACCTCGAGCCACGCGGAAACCGTGCTAGACCCCGAGCCAGCAATGACCCGAGCTCCGGTGCGCCGACCCCTGCTCGCCATCTCGCTCGTCGCGCTCGTCGCGGGCTGCGATGAGCCCGCCCTCCAGGTCCCCTCGGACGCGGGGGATCCGGTCTTCGGCCTCACCGCCGAGCAGTCGGCGCGCGTGCTCGCGAAGGTCGGGGACAGGGTGATCACGCTGGGCGACTTCGGCAGGACGCTGGAGCGAATGGACCAGTTCGATCGGCTCCGGTACCAGACGAAGGAGCGGCGCCGCGAGCTGCTGAGCGAGCTCATCGACGCGGAGCTGCTCGCGCTGGAAGCCCGGCGCCGAGGCCTCGACAAGGACCCCGCGGTCGAGGACACGATCCGGCAGATCCTCCGCGAGGCGATGATCGCCCGGGCGCGAAAGGGCCTGCCCGCGCCGGCCGACATCCCCGCGTCCGAGGTGCGCGCGTACTATGAGGCGAACGCCGACAAGTTCAGCGAGCCCGAGCGCAGGCGCGTCGCCGCCATCGTCGTCGGCGACCGAGCGCTCGGGGAGAAGGTCCTCAAGGAGGCGCAGAAGGCCGGGAGCAGCAGCGCGTGGGGTGAGCTCTTCCTCAAGCACTCGCTCACGGCGCCGAAGGACAAGAGCGCGGCCTCGCCGCTCGATCTCGCCGGAGAGCTCGGCATCGTCAGCCCGCCCGGCGATCCGCGCGGCGCCCACCCCCGCGTCCCAGAGCCGGTCCGCGCGGCCGCCTTTCGCATCGGCGGCGTGGGTGCGGTCGGCGAGGAGGTCGTCGAGGCCGAAGGACGGTTCTTCATCGTCCGCCTGAACGGGCTCACCAGCGGGCACCGGCGCGAGTTCGCGGAGGCCGAACGCTCGATCCGGGTCGCGCTCATGCAGCAGAAGATGCAGGACCAGGAGCGCGCTCTCGAGGACGAGCTGCGGAAGAAGTTCCCCGTCGAGATCAACGAGGCGGCGCTCTCCTCGGTCAAGCTGCCGGAGCAGCTCATGGAGACCGGGAGCGCGGCGCAGCCCGATCCCGCGAAGCCCCGCACGCCACAGCCGGAGCGGTCCGGCGCTGCCGCGGCGCCGTCGAGCGATGCGGGCAAGTAGCGAGCTCGTCGCCGCCGCGCGGCTCGCCCGGCGACCCGGCGAGGAAAGCGCGAACGCCCGCGCCGTCGCGCTGCCGGAGCGACCGGGGTCGCTCGCCGCGAGCGCGCAGCAGGGAGCGCGACCAGCCCGCGTGAAGACGCGGAAGAGCGACTGGACATGGCAGCTGCGCCACGCTCTCTCGAGCGCCGATGAGCTCCACCGGTCGCTGTCGCTGACGCCGGAGGAGCTCGATGGCGCCAGGCGCGCCGAAAAGGCGGGGCTGCCCATCCGCGTCACCCCCTATTACCTGAGCCTCTGCGACAACGGCGATCCGGCGTGCCCGATCCGGCGGCAGTGCGTGCCGCTCGCCGACGAGGCCGCCGAGGTGCCAGGCGATCTGGTCGACCCCCTCGGCGAGGTCGCGCACGAGGTCGCCCCCCACCTCGTGCAGCGGTACCCGGATCGCGCGCTGCTCCTCGCGACCGACCGCTGCGCCGTCTACTGCCGCTTCTGCACCCGATCACGCATGGTCGGCGACGGCGGCGGCGCGGTGGCGCTCGAGCGCCTCGCGCCGGCGATGGCGTACCTCGAGGCGCACCCGGAAGTGCGCGATGTCATCGTGAGCGGCGGCGATCCGCTCGCCGTCTCGACGGACCGCGTCGTGCGGCTCATCGCTCGGCTGCGGCAGATCCAGAGCGTGGAGACGATCCGGATCGCCACGCGCGTGCCGGTCACGCTGCCGCAGCGGATCACCGCAGAGCTCGTGCGCGCGCTCAAGCCGTATCACCCGCTCTGGGTGATGACGCACTTCAACCACCCGAAGGAGCTCACGCCCGCCGCCGAGCGCGCGTGCAAGCGCCTCGCGGATCACGGCTTCCCCGTCATGAACCAGACCGTGCTGCTGCGCGGCATCAACGACGACGCGACGACGCTGGCCACGCTCTTCCGGGGTCTCGTGCGCTGGCGGGTGCGCCCCTATTACCTGCTCCAGATGGACCCCGTGCGCGGCACGGCGCACCTGCGCACGCCGCTCGCGACCGGCGTCTCCCTCATGGAGCAGCTCCAGGGCCGGCTCACCGGCATCGCGCTGCCGAAGCTGATCGTGGATACGCCCGGCGGGATGGGCAAGGTGCCCATCGGGCCCGACTACGTCGTCGACCGTCGGCCGGGGCGCACCGTCCTCCGCACGCACCGCGGCGTCGAGGTCGAGTACGTCGACCCCCCGGCGGGGCCTGGCGGCTGAGCCGCCCGCTCAGCGACCCGGGCCCCGCGAGAGCGGCTTCGCGACCCGGAACGACAGGTTCAGCGCCCGCGCGATCCCGAAGAAGCGGGTGCGCGACGCGCTCCTGCACTGCTGCGAGTCCGCGGCCCAGCTCCCGGAGCGGGCGATGCGCCACGGCGGCGCGTCTCCGCCAGCGTCGGCGGTCGATTCGAGCTCACCCGACGTCTCCGCCCACGATCTCTCGCCGTTCACATCGGCGACCCACTCGCGCACGCCGCCCGCCATGTCGCGCACGCCGTAGGGCGAGGTGTCGATGGGAAAGGTCCCTACCGGCTCTGGCTGCGCCAGGAACGGCCGCGACGAGCGCATCAGACAGAACGTCGGGTCGAAGTGATCTCCCCACGGGTAGAACCGGCCGTCGGTCCCGCGAGCCGCCTTCTCCCACTCCAGCTCGGTGGGCAGTCGGATCTCGATCCCGTCGCGCTCGCTCCGGAAACGGCAGTAGGCCACGGCGTCGAACCAGTCGATGAGGATGACCGGCAGGTTCCAGAGGTGCCCTTCCTCCGCCGGGAACCGCTTCTGCGCGTCGCCCTCGACCACGCTGGGCAACGGCTCCCAGCCGCCGCTGCTGGCGGGCCGCGCGACGTAGCCCTCGGAGCCGCGCGTCCCGTGCGGCGCGCGCTTGAGGGCGAGATCGAGATCGCGCGTCTCGAGCTCGTTCAGGAACTCGCAATACTCGCGGAAGGTGACGGGGAACTTCGCGATCGCGACGTCGGGGACGTGGAGCTCGGCGCGGCGGAGCGGATCGTCGGCCTGCGCGTCGCCGCCGGCGATGAAGGTCCCCCCCGGGATGTACACGAACCCCTCGCCGATCTCCGCGTCGGTGTAGAGGTTCACCTCGACGCGGTGGTGGGTGCCCCGCTTGAGCAGCAGCGGGTAGCGCACGTCCCGACAGCCGGCGCGCTTCAGGATGAAGAGGTAGCTGCCCGGCTTGAGGTGCACCTCGCGGAGCGGGGTGCGGCCGAGCGAGCGCTCGTCGCTCGCCACGAGGATGCGATCCTTCTCGACGTAACGGTACGCGACGACGCTCGCGCCGGGCGGCGACGAGTCGAACGAGAGGACCGAATCGGCGGTGAGCAGCGCGGCGTAGCGGCCCACGTCGAACTCCGCCACGAGCGCCTCGTGGTAGATGCGCGCCGCGTGCTGGTGCTCCTGGTCCGCCCGCACCGCGCGCGACCAGTAGAGGTCCGCGAGCCCGGCGCGCGCCTCGACCAGGTCCGGATCGTACGCCAGCGCCTTCGTGTAGAGATCGATCGCCTCCGCCGCGGCGCGCGCCTGCTCGCGCTCGACCCCGGCGGCCCTGTCCTCGAGCTGCCACCCCGCCCGCTTGCGCTCGATCGCCTCGTACTCCTTCACGTCCTTGAGCAGCCGCCGCGCCTCCTCGACGAGCCGCTCGCGCTCGCCGTCGAGCCGCCGGTCACGCTCGAGCGGAGCCTTGGCGAGCTCGCAGAGCTTGATGGCCTCCTCGCGGCGGCGCATCCGCTCCTTGGCGCCCTCGAGGAACGCCTCCGCCTCCGCCGCGACGCGGTCGGCGGTCGGCGGCCGCTGATCAGGGTCCTTCGCGAGCATCGCCAGGCAGAGGTCCTCGAGCAGCAGCGGGCAGCTCGGCGCGATCGAGCGCGGCGGCCTGGGGTCGCGCGTCTGCGTCGCGAGGATCACGGCGAGGACGGTCGGCGCGTCGAACGGGTGCTCGCCGGTGAGGATCTCGTAGAGCACCACGCCGAGCGCGAAGATGTCCGCGCGGTGATCGATCCGCGCGTGGTCCCCTCGGATCTGCTCGGGCGCGATGTAGCCGGGCGTGCCCGAGAGCGCGCTCGCGATCGCCTCGTGCCGCCTGCGGCCGAAGTCCTGCCCGCTCGGATCGACGGAGATCGGCTCGCTCACCTCCGCCCTCGCGAGCAGCTTCGCGTTGCCCCAGTCGCCCAGGTAGACCTCGCCGTAGTCGCCGAGCAGCACGTTCTCCGGCTTGATGTCGCGGTGGGCGACGCCTCGCCGGTGCGCGTAGGCCAGCGCCCGGGAGATCTGCACGAACGCGCCGATGAGCCGGACGAGCGGCCATTGTCTGCGGAGCTCGGGGTTCGTCAGCACGTTCTGCAGGCTCTGCCGCTTGACGACCCGCATGGAGTAGTACGGCTGACCGTTCGGCAGCGTGCCGAGGTCATAGACCGGGATGATGTTCGGGTGCTCGAGCTGGGCCGTGATCCGCGCCTCGGTCCGGAAGCGGTTGCCTACCGCGGAGTCCTCCTCGGCCCCCGGCTTCAAGGTCTTCAGCGCGACCACGCGCCCGATCTCCCGATCGCGCGCCTTCACCACCTTCCCGGCGCCCCCGGCCCCGAGCGCCTCGCCCACCTCGTACCGGGTGCCGCCGGAGTTCACGGCGCGCGTGGCGGAGGTCGCGAGCGTCGGGAAATCGGCCCCGACGTCCTCTCCGGGCAGGTCGATCTCCCGCTGCGTGTCGAAGCGCAGCGCGTCCTGGTCCTCGCTCTGCGGCGAGAGGGCGCGCGCGACGGGCGGGCTGCGGCCCTCCTGCGCGAGCAGCTCCGGCAGCGCCGCCAGCTGCTCCGGCGTGAGGATCCCCTCGAAGAGCTCCTGGGGCGTCGACGCGCCGCCGAGGGTCCATCGGCAAGCCATATCCCAAAGGGCGTTGGGCTCGATGAGCCCTCGCGCCACGGCGGCGACGGCCAGGGCACGAGCCTCACGAGTCTGAGCGAGCTTCACTCGAGCGACCTCTCGTCCGAAACGATCTCACCCCGCGACGCGAGGCGGAAGGCCACGCTGAGGCCGTCGAGCGCAAGGCGCCGCGAGCCAGGAGCGCGTGGCGCTCCCGCGAACGATCGAGGGCTGCCGGTGACGCTGTTCCGTGCGCATCTCACGAGGCGCCGCACGTCAGTTGCCGTGGCAGGCGACCGCTCTGCTGCCATGCCGGCCCGAGCTGCCCCGTTCGAAGTCGCGGCGCGGCAGGTCCGCAGCGGCGATGGCGGCCCCCGCGTCCCGGTCTTCAGATGGTCTACGTATCGGGAATTCCTGCATTTACCATCGGCAGCTGAGCGCCGCTCAGCGTACGTGGTGTCCCCTCGCCCGCGCAAGAGAGTAGGGCGGAGCCGCTCGAGGACCGCGGTCATTTTTCGTCGCAGGTCCCGCGCGCCTCGCACGTCCCCGCGTCTCCAGGTCGCGCGCGTTTCGCATGTTTCGCATGTTTCGCACGGTTCGCACGGTTCGCACGGTTCCGCCGGCCTCGCTCCCTTGGCGTACAGGCTGCAAGGGGTCGTCGCCCTGCCATGGCGTCGCGCGGTCGCGCGCGGCGGGATTTCGATCCCTCCGGGGGGCATGGTGGGGCGCCGGGGCCGACGACGGCCGCCGCCTCGAGATCCACGAGCGCTTTGCGCAGAACATCGTGGTCGGGCTCGCCCGGATCGGAGGCGCGCCCATCGGGGTGGTCACGAACCAGCCCCAGGTGCTCGCCGGCTGCCTCGACATCAAGGCGGCGCGCTTCGTTCGCTCCTGCAACTGCTTCACTATCCCGCTCGTCACGTTCGTCGACGTGCCCGGCTTCCTCCCGGGGCTCGACCAGGAATAGGGCGGGATCATCACTCACGGAGCGAAGCTCCTCTATGCGTTCGCCGGAGCCACCGTGCCCGAGGCGACGGTGATCACCCGCAAGGCCTACGGCGGCGCTTACGACGTCATCGCCTCCAGGCACATCGGGGTCGATTACAACCTCGCCTTCCCGACGGCCGAGCTCGCGGTCATGAGCCCGGAAGGCGCCGTGAGCATCGTGTATCGCAGCGAGATCCAGCAAGCGGCCGACCCGGCCGTCGCCCGCGCACGCTTCGTCGGCGACGACAAGGCGAAATTCGCCGCCCCGTACAAGGCGGCCGAGCTCGGCTTCATAGACGAGGTGATCTACACGCGCATGCTCCGCACTCGACTGGCTCGGGCCCTCGACCTCCCGCGCGACAAGCGTGACAAGACCCCACCGAAGAAGCACGGAAACATCCCGCTTTAGCAGAATTTTGCGGCAGCAGGCAGCCCGCGAGAGCCGTGCTCTGGGAGAGATCAGCGAGCAAACCGCTTAGAGCGCCACGGCAGGTGGGTGCTGGGGCGAGCGACGCCGTTGCGCGGCCGATCCCGAGCGTGTAGAAACGACTTGCGTGGCTGTTTTTCTTTGAACTCCACGCGCGATGCTTCTCTCTGACCGACGATCTGCACAGGTGCACCCGGGGGCCGGTCGCAGGAAAACGGGTGGTTTGGCAGGCATGCCGAGCGTTGGGGGGGCGCCGAGTACACGAATGAAGGGTCGGTTGGGTTCTGTGGAGGTATTGAGCATGAAATCTTGGGTATTCGCTGCGGTTTTGATTTCCGGCTGCGCCCTCGTGGCTTGCGGTGACGACGGCAACACGTCGTCGGGCTCCAGCACCACCAGCAGCAGCGGGAGCAGCAGCTCTGGCGGCGGCGGCAACGGCGGCTCCGGCGGCAACGGCGGCAACGGCGGCAACGGCGGCTCCGGCGGAGAAGGAGGCACGAGCGCCACGAGCACTTCCTCGACGGGTATCCCGACCTGTGATGACACCGAGGACACGTGCGGCCGCGACACGAATACGGGCTGCTACAAGTGCGCCGTCGATGGTCCGTGCAAAGAGGTCCGCCAGGCCTGCGTGGGCAGCAGCGATTGTATTGACGTGGTGGTGTGTATCGATGGCTGCGCCGCGGAGGAAGACCCGGCCACGTGCATCGAGACGTGCCGCACGGACAACGCGGCCGGGGTCGAGGCCTACGACGCCCTCATCACGTGCACTGTTTGCGAGGAGTGCGCCGAGAGCTGCGATGCCGCCGGAGAGCCGGTGTGTAGCCTGTGAGCTTCTGACAACAGCAGCGCATCTCCGAAGGGGGCGCCAGATGGCCGCCCCCTTCGGCCTTTATGCGGGCCGAGCCGCGACGGACGGCTCGCCCGCACCAGCCGTCGCGGCTCGGCCGCCGGCGGAGGGCGGCGCGGGGCACGACACCGGCGGCTCCGGAGCAGCACGGAAGCGGCGGCGTGCCAGCGGGGGCGAGGGAACGGGGCGGTTCGGGTCCCGAGCGAGGGCCGGGTGCGCCTCCTGACGGACGTCGCCCCAGCTCGCGCGCCCTCGCGCCGTGCGGACGCCTCGACCGGCGCTCCCGGCCAGGGCCTTGGGCCCAGCGGCAGGAGCCGCCGGTCCGCAGGCCAGGCGGCAGGCGCCGCCGGGCGACGCCGAGGCAGAGCGGCGGAGACGCGAGGTAGCTCACGCACTGGCGGCCGGCCTGCCTCGGCGACCTCCGGTCCCGGGCCCCAATCGCGCAGCATACTCCGGGTTGCGCCTTCATGGGCCGGGCAACCCGTGGTAACGCTTGGCGGCGCCGCCGATGTGCGGCATCCGACATGGGAAAGAACCTTCTCGTCATCAATGTGGACATCCGCGAGACACGCGTCGCGCTGATCGAAAACGGGATCATCGCTGAGCTGCATCTCGAGCGGGAGAGCTCCAAGGGGACGCTCGGAAACATCTACCTCGGCAAGGTCAGCCGCGTTTTGCCCGGAATGCAGGCCGCGTTCATCGACGTGGGGCTCGAGCGAGCAGCCTTCCTGCACGTCGAGGACCTCATCCGGCCCGACGATTTCGAGGCGTACCTGGCTGGGCACCGCCGGACTGTTGAGGAAGAGCGCGCCTCCTCGCGAGGCCGCGCCGCGCGTGGCAGCGAGGCGCCTAGACCTGACGAAAGCGAGGTGCATGAGCTATCGGGCGCAGAAGCCGCGCCCGAGAGCCCCGACCTGACGCCCGGACGACACGAGCTCCGGGAAGGAGGGGACTTCGGGGCGGAAGAAGGGTTCGATGCCGGCGGCTCGCTCGATGCCGGCGGCTCGCTCGACGAAGGGAGCGACGTGCCGATCGAGCTGCCCACGGCGCTCGATGTGCTCGGAAGCCCCTCCGGCCAGGCGTTCGCCGGCGTGGGGACGATGGTGGCGCTCGACGAGGCCGACGACTCGGAGCCGGAGATCGACGACGGGCACGAGCACGACGGCGCGGACGACGACGACGAGGAGCTGGTCGCGCCAGGCGGAGACAGCGACGCCGACGAGGCCAGCGACGAGGAATCCGGCCCCGACGAGGCGAGCATCGAGGACGACGACGAGCTCGACGCGCCCGGCTACGACGTCGAGCCTGCCTCCCCGCCACCGGAGGATGCCGCGGACGCGTGGAGCGCGGCCGAGGAGCATCCGGAAGCGCTGAGCAACACCGCGGACAGCGGCGAGACGGAAGTGCAGGAGGCGAGCGCGTCGGACGAGCCCGCCGCGCACGGCGCCGCCGACGACTGGCCGGCCGGACAGGAGGCGAGCGCGCCGCCGGTCCCGGAGGCCGCGGCAGCGGCCTCGGGCGATGACGTCCCGCCGGCAGCGCGTGCGCGCAGCGGGCGCGCGCGCGGACGGCGCGAGGCGCGCGTGCGCCGATCGGGACGGACGCGCGACCGGCGCGCCAACCTCGAGGGCGGCGCCGCGCTCGCGGAGGCGGCCCCCGCGGAAGCGCGCGAGGGGCGCGAAGGCCGCGAGGCGCCGCGCGAGGGACGCCAGGCCCCGCGCGAGGGCCGCGAGGCGCCGCGCGAGGGACGCCAGGCCCCGCGCGAAGGCCGCGAGGCGCCGCGTGAGGGCCGAGAGGGGCGCGAGGCGCCGCGCGAGGGCCGAGAAGGGCGCGACCGGGGCGGCAAAGGACAGCAGGGCGGACGCGAGGGGCGCGATCGCGAGCAACGCGGGCGCGAGCAGCGGACGCGAGAGCGCGGGCGCGAGCAGTCGCGGGACGGCAAGGGCAAGAGCGCAGCGCGGGGCCAGCAGAGCTCACGCAGCTGGCAGAACGAGCCGCCGCGGATCTCGAAGTCGACGCCGATCCGCGAGGTCGTCCGCGAAGGGCAGGAGGTCATCGTCCAGGTCTCGAAGGAGCCGATCGGGACGAAGGGCGCCCGGGTCACGAGCCACATCTCGCTGCCCGGCCGCTATGTCGTGTACCTGCCGACGGTCGATCACATCGGGATCTCCAAGCGTATCGGCTCGGAGAAGGAGCGATCCCGGCTGCGGGACGCCATCGAGGCGATGAAGCCTCCGCAGGGCGGGCTCATCGTGCGCACGCTCGCCGAGGGTCTCACGAAGAAGCAGCTCAAGGCCGACGTCGGCTACCTCGTGCGCCTCTGGGGCGAGGTGGCGAAGAAGCGGGAGAGCGGCGTGAGGGCGCCTGCAGTGCTCTACACCGAGCTCGACCTCGTGCTGAAGACCGCCCGCGACCTCTTCACCGACGACATCGAGAAGATCGTGATCGACGACCGCGAGGAGTACATCCGGCTGCGGCGCTTCGTCGAGATGTTCATGCCCGAGCGCGCCGACGCGGTGGAGCTCTACGAGGGGACGGAGCCGATCTTCGACGCGTACGGGATCGAGGACGAGATCCAGCGCGCGCTGTCGCGGAAGGTCCCGCTGCCCTCGGGCGGGCACCTGATCATCGACCAGGCCGAGGCGCTCACCGCGATCGACGTGAACACAGGGCGATTCGTCGGCAAGGGGTCGAAGGATCTCGAGGAGACGATCCTGACCACGAACCTGGAGGCGGTCGAAGAGATCGCCTACCAGCTCCGGTTCCGCAACATCGGCGGGCTCATCATCCTCGACCTCATCGACATGGAGCGCGCCCAGAACCGGGAAAAGGTGCGGCGCCGCCTCGAGGAGCTGCTCTCCAGGGACAAGGCGAAGACCACGCTGAACCGGATCTCCGATCTGGGCCTCATCGAGATGACCCGGAAGCGGACGCGCGAGAGCCTCGGGCGGACGATCCTCGAGCCGTGCTTCTACTGCGACGGGACGGGCCAGCTGCAATCCAAGCAGACCGTCGCCTACGAGATCCTGCGGCAGATACGGCGCGAGCGGATGAACCTGCCCGGCTACTCGGTCGTGGTCAACGCGCACCCGGCCGTGATCGACCTGCTGAAGAACGACGAACGCATCGCCGTGCAAGAGGCGGAGCGGCTGTTCCAGCGCCGGATCGATCTCGTGCCCCGGAAGGAGTACCACCTCGAGCAGTTCGATCTGCAAGGCAGGTAAGGCGTCATGGTGGACGATCAGGGTTCTCCGGAGAGCAGCGACGCGAAGACGGGACGCAAGGAAGAGCGCGTCACCATCAACAAGGAGTTCGAGTCCTACGACGCGTTCATCAACGAGTACGTGACGAACATCTCGCGGACCGGCGTGTTCGTGCGCTCGAAGACGCCGCTCGCCGTCGGGACGAAGGTGAACCTGCGGTTCACCGTGATCATGGACGACATCGAGACGATCGAGGGCGTCGGCGAGGTGGTGCGCGTGCACGACGATCCGCAGGGGATGGGGGTCGTCTTCACCGAGCTGTCGGGCTACTCGCAGGGGCTCATCGACAAGCTCCTGACCAGCCAGGGGCACCGCACCTCGAAGGGCTAGGCAGAGGGGCGTCGGCGATGTTCACCGGGCTTGTCGAGACGATCGGGGTCCTCCGCCGCCGGAGCGGCGGCGCCGTGGCCCGCGCGCTCGTCGAGGCGAGCCTCGGGCCGCTGACGCTCGGCGAGTCCGTGAGCGTGAACGGCGCCTGCCTCACGGTCGATCGCATCGCGCCCGGCGGCTTCGAGTGCGACATGTCCGCCGAGACCCTCGGCCGCACCACGCTCGGCGCGCTGCCGGTCGGCGCGCGCGTCCACCTCGAGCGCGCGACGCCGCTCGGCGCGCGGATGGGGGGGCACGTGGTGCTGGGCCACGTCGACGGGCTCGGCCGCGTCGTCGAGCACGCGCGGGCCGGCGACGCGATCCGCCTCCGGGTGAGCGCCCCGCCCGAGCTCGCGCCGTACCTCGCTCCCAAGGGCTCGATCGCCGTCGACGGCGCGAGCCTCACGCTCAACGCCGTGTCCACGCCGGGCGCCGCCGAGATCTGGTTCGACGTGATGCTGGTGCCGCACACCATCGGCCGGACTCTCCTCGGAGAGCTCCGCCCCGGCGCGGCCGTCAACCTTGAAGTTGACGTGCTCGCGCGCTACGTGGCGCGGGCGCTCGAGGTCGCATCGCTCGCCAGCGTGAAGGGCCTCTCGAGCCAAGACACGCGCGGCGGCGATGCCTCCGCCGAGCGCGGCGAAGAGCGCGGAAATACGGGAGAGCATGCGGATCACGACGAACGACTCCTCGCAAAGCTGCGCGCGGGGGGATTCTGGTGAGGCTGTGTCAGCCGCCTCGAGCGGCAGGCTCGACCAGGACATGACCTCCGGGGGCCCGATGCCTCATCGGCTGACCATCGACAAAGCGGTCCTCGACCGGGTGAACACCGCGCTCGATCACATCCGCGCGGGCAAGATGGTGATCCTCGTCGACGACGAGGATCGCGAGAACGAGGGGGATCTCTGCATGGCCGCGGAGGCGGTCACCCCCGAGGCGATCAACTTCATGGCGATGCATGGGCGCGGGCTCATCTGCCTCGCCCTCGACGAGGAGCAGGTCGCGCGCCTCGAGCTGCCGATGATGTCCGCGCCAGGGCGGAGCGGACCGCCGCTCGGCACCGCCTTCACCGTCAGCATCGAGGCGCGCACCGGGGTGACGACGGGGATCAGCGCCGCCGATCGGGCGCACACGATCCGGGTCGCGATCGCGCGCGACGCCGCGCCCGAGGATCTCGTCACGCCGGGGCACGTGTTTCCGCTGAAGGCGCGCCGCGGGGGCGTGCTCGTGCGGACGGGGCAGACCGAGGGGTCCGTGGATCTCGCGCGCCTCGCCGGGCTCCGGCCGGCGGGCGTGATCTGCGAGATCATGAACGACGACGGCAGCATGGCCCGCATGCCGGATCTCGAGGTGTTCGCCGCGAAGCACGGCCTGCTGATCGTGACGGTGGCGGACCTCATCCAGTACCGGCTCCAGACCGAACGGCTGGTCCGCTGCGTGGGCGAGCGGACGCTGCGGCTCGACCTGACGGGCACGGAGTGGACCGTGTACGTCTACGAGGTGATCAACGAGCAGCGGCAGTTCCTCGCGCTGACCAAGGGCGCGGTGGCGACGCCGGACCCCATCCTGTGCCGCGTGCACTCCGGGTCGACCATCGCCGACCTCTTCAGCTCGACGCCCCTCGACGGCGGCTCGAACCTGCGCGAGGCGCTCCTCGCGATCGAGAGCGCCGGCGTCGGGGTGGTCGTCTACATCCCGTCGCGAGGGGACCTGGGCCGCGAGCTGGATCTGCTGAAGGGCTCGGGCTCCGACGAGACGCTCCCCGTCGTGAAGACGCAGCAGCCGTGGACGCTGCGGGAGTTCGGCCTCGGCGCGCAGGTCCTCGCGGACCTCGGGGTGCACCAGATCCGGCTCCTCACGAACAGCCAGCCGAAGATCGCAGGGATCACCGGGTACGGGCTCACCGTGATCGAGCGGGTGCCGCTCGTCTCGATGAAGGGCGAAGCCTGACAGACGGGCGCGCTCGTTCGCTGGTAAAAGGACGCTCGGACAGGATCGCGATCGCGGCGATCGCGCATCCCGCGCGGCAGGAGAGAGGAACGGCGGATGGCAGAGCAAGCGGTCGGGCAGGCACAGGCGAGGGTGATCGAAGGGAACCTGGTGGTCCCGCCGGGGGCGCGCTTCGCGCTCGTGGCGAGCCGCTTCAACCACTTCATCGTCGACCGCCTGGTCGAGGGCGCGCTCGACGCCATCGCGCGGCACGGCGGCGCGCTCGGTCGGACGTCGATCGTGCGCGTCCCGGGCGCGTGGGAGATGCCCACCATCGTGGGGAGGCTCGCGCACAAGAAGAGCGTCGACGCGATCATCACCCTGGGCGCGGTGATCCGGGGCTCGACGCCGCATTTCGACTACGTGGCGGCCGAGGTCACGAAGGGGATCGCGACCGTGTCGCTCCAGACCGGGGTGCCGGTCACGTTCGGGGTGCTCACGACCGACTCGATCGAGCAAGCGGTCGAGCGGGCAGGCACGAAGCATGGCAATAAGGGGTGGGAGGCCGCCGTCAGCGCGATCGAGATGCTCGCGCTCGGCGCCGCGCTGGACACAGCTGGCCTGTAAACGAAGGTTCTGAGAGATGGGTGCGCGCTCTACCGGCCGCGAAGCGGCCTTGCAGATGCTGTTCGCGGTGGAAGCTGGTGGAAGCTCGGCGCCCCGCGTCGTCGCGACCTTCTGGCGCGAGACGCCGGGCGATCCCGAGGGACGCGCCTACGCGGACGAGGTGGTGGTCGGGGTCGCCGAGGATCTCGCGGCCGTGGACGAGGCGATCCGGAAGGCGAGCACGAACTGGCGCCTCGAGCGGATGGCGCGCGTCGATCGGAACGTCCTCCGGCTCGGCGCGTGGGAGCTCATGAACCGCCCGGAGGTGCCGCGCGCGGTCATCCTCGACGAGGCGGTCGAGCTCGCCAAGCGCTACGGCAGCGAGGAGAGCGGCGCCTTCGTGAACGGCGTGCTCGACCGGATCGCCGAGAACCTCGGCCGCGTCGACCGGGATCGCTGAGCGTCACGGCGCGCTGTCGCTCAGGCGCGCGCCTCGCTCACCACTTCAGCCAGGCGACCGTCACGCCGTCGCCGCCCTCGCTCGGGCCGCCCGGCCGGAGGCGCGCCACGTAAGGGCTCCCGCGCAGCGCCTCGCGGACGGCATCGCGCAGGGCGCCCGTGCCGTGCCCGTGGACGAAGAACGTGACCTTGCGGCCCGCGCCGAGCGAGCGGTCGAGGAACTGCTCGGCCATGGCGACCGCCTCGTGCGCGCGCAGGCCGCGGAGATCCACGGTGTTGTCCGCCGTCTGGATCGGGACGTCGGGGTCGGCGGCGGCGTCCAGATCGACGCGGCGCTGCGGGGGCGCCGCGGCGGCCGGCGGCGCGCCGGTGCCGCGCAGCTCGGCGATCGAGGTCGTGAGCTTGAGCGAGCCGGCGGTGACCCGCAGCTGGCCGCCCGAGAGGACCTCCACCACCTCGGCCTCGGCCCGCAAGCGAGGCACGTAGACGCGGGCGCCGACGCGGATGGCGGCCGGATCGATCGCCGGCCGCGCCTGCGGCTCGTCCTTCGGGCGCAGCTCGAGCTCGCCGCCGATCGACGTCTTCTGCCCCACCGCGTCCATGGCGCGAGCGGCCGCGCGCACGTCCTCCTCGGTGGGCTTGCCACGCAGGCGCGCCTGCGCCGCCTTGAGGTCCTCGCGCGCGCGCCGCAGGCTGGCGAGCAGCGCCTCCCCCTCCCGCGTGATCACGCCGCGCTCCTTGTCCCGGAGCCGCTCGATCTCTGCCTCGAGCTCCCGCCGCTTCGCGCGGGAGGCGGCCGCCTCCCGCTCGGCGTCCTCGCGCGCGAGCTCGAGCGCGCGGCGCTCGGCGGAGAGCTTCTCGACCATCTGCTCGAAGGTGACCGCCTCCTTCGTGAGGAAGCGCTCGGCCCGCTCCAGCACGGCGCCCGGGATGCCGAACCGCCGCGCGACCGCGAGCGCGCTCGAGGCGCCGGGCACGCCGACGACGAGCCGAAAGGTCGGGCTCATGGTGGCGAGATCGAAGCCGACCGAGGCGTTCTCGAAGCGCTGATCCCCGAGCGCGAGCGCCTTGAGGCCCTCGTAGTGCGTGGTGCTGGCGACGGTGCCCCCGCGCGCGCACAGCGCGTCGAGCACGGCCGCGGCGAGCGCCTCGCCCTCGCGCGGATCGGTGCCGCCGGCGAGCTCGTCGAGCAGGACGAGCGCGCCGGGGCGCGTCTCGCCGAGGATCCGCCCCAGGTTTTTCACGTGGGCGCTGAAGGTCGACAGGTTCTTGTGGAGGTTCTGCTCGTCGCCGACGTCGGTCAGCACGACGTCGAAGAGCGCGACGCGAGAGCCCTCCCCGGCCGCGACCGGCAGGCCCGCGCGCACCATCAGCGCCGCGAGCCCGAGCGTCTTCAGGGCCACGGTCTTGCCCCCGGCGTTCGGTCCGGAGACGATCATCGCGCGGCCGGCGCTCATCGCGAGGTCGCTCGCGACCACCTTCACGCCGTCGAGCGCGAGGAGCGGGTGGCGGCCCCCGATGAGCTCGATGGAGGTCGGCCTCGATCCGCCCTCCGAGGCGCCCCGCCCGGCCCCGAAGGCGTCCTCCGGGACGTCCGGGAAGGTGAGGTCGAGGTCCTCCGCGAGCCGCGCCGCCGCGGCCCGCACGTCGGCGTGAGCCAGCGCGCGGGCGGCGGCCGCGACGCTCTCGACGTCCTCGGCCACGCGGGCGGTGAGCGCCGCGTAGATCGCCTGCTCCTCCCGCGCGACCTCGGCGTCGACCATCTTCATCCGGTTGCCCGTCTCGACGAGCACCCGGGGCTCCACGAACACGGTGGCGCCGCTCGCGCTCGTCGCGTGGACGATGCCGGGGAAGCGCTCGTGCGCGTCGGATCGCACCGGCAGCACGTAGCGCCCGTCGCGCTCCGTCCAGTAGCGGTCCTGGAGGATGTCCTCGTGCTTCTGGATGAGGTCCTCGAGGCGCCGGACGAGCCGCTCGCGCACCGCGCGCCGCTCCGCGCGAAGCGCCTCCAGGCGAGGCGACGCGCGATCGGCGAGCGTGCCGTCCGGATCGAACGCCGCCGCGAGCTCGCGCGCGACGGCGTCGAGCTCGGGGTCGGTCGCGCACGCGGCATGGAGCGCGGGCGCGATCTGACGCCGGTTCTGCAGGTACTGCCGCGACGTCCGCGCGGCCTCGAGGAGGCCGAGCACGGCGCGCAGCTCCTCGTTCGCGAGCGCCGCGCCGATGCGGGCCCGATCGAGCGCGTCCTCGAGCTCCGCGACGTCGCGCGCCGGCACCGGCTCCCCGGCCCGGGCGAGCTCCACCGCCTCGCGCACCTCCGCGAGCGCGGTGAGGGCCTCGGCGCGCGTCGACGCGAACGGCAGGGCCCGGGCCAGCCGCTTCCCGCCCCGGGACGCGCATCGCTCCGCGAGCGCCTCGAGGACGCGATCCCACTCCAGGTCGGCGCGGGTCTTGGTGGGACAGGGATCTGCGAAGGGCCCTTCGGGGTTGTAGTCCATCACGCTTCGGTCGGATCGCGGGCCACGCCGCCGGCCCCGCTCGGCATCGGGTTCTGCTCCTTCTCGAGGTAGCGGAAGATGGTGCGCGGGTCGACGCCGAGGTCGCGGGCCGTCTGCGTGCGGTTGCCGTTGTTGCGCTCGAGCGCCTCCAGCACGTACCGCCGCTGGAACTCCTCCTTGGCCTTCTCCAGCGGCATGACGGCCGTCTCGGCGCCCGGGCCGAGATCGAGGTCCTCCACGGCGAGGAGCGCCTGGTCGCAGAGGACAAGCGCCTTCTTGATGCGGTTCTCGAGCTGCCGGATGTTGCCCGGCCAGGGGTACTTCTTGATCGCGGAGAGCGCGGCCGGGCTGAAGCCTCGCACGGCGCTGCCGAGCTCGTCGGCGTACTTCGAGAGAAGGACCTTGGCGATGATGAGCACGTCGTCGCCGCGCTCGCGGAGCGGCGGGAGCCACAGGTTCACGACGTTGAGCCGGTAGTAGAGATCCTCCCGGAAATTGCCGGCGCGGATCTCCTCCTCGAGGTTCCTGTTCGTGGCGGCGACGATGCGGATGTCGACCTTCTCGGGCTTCGAGTCGCCGACGCGGAAGACGACCCGCTCCTGGAGCGCGCGGAGGAGCTTCACCTGGAGGTTCAGCGGCAGCTCGCCGATCTCGTCGAGGAACAGCGTGCCCTTGTCGGCGACCTGGAACTTGCCCGGGCGGCTGGCGATGGCGCCGGTGAAGGCGCCCCTCACGTGGCCGAAGAGCTCGCTCTCGATGAGGTTCTCGGGGATCGCGCCGCAGTTGATGGTGACGAAGGGGCCGCCATCGCGCGGGCTGCGCCGGTGCAGCTCCCGCGCGATGAGCTCCTTCCCGGTCCCCGTCTCGCCCGTGATGAGCACGCTGATGTCCGTCGCCGCGACCTTCTGCAGCTTGCGGAACACCTCGAGCATCGACGGGCAGGCGCCGATGATCTCGCCGAACTTCTTGTCGTGCAGCTCGGCGACGAGCTTGGCCTTGTCGGCCCTGAGGGCGTTCAGGAGCATCGCGTTCTGGAGGATGAGCGAGGCCTGGGACGCGAAGATGCTGAGCAGGTCGAGCTGGGCGCGGTCGAAGAGGTGCTTGATCTTGTCGTTGCCGACGTAGAGCGCGCCGATGATCTGGCCCTGCGACAGGAGCGGCGCGCACATCACGCTGGAGAGCTTCATCGCGATGACGCTGTCGCTCCGGCCGAACTGCGTGTCGGCGAGCGCGTCGGAGACGATCACCGGGCGGCCCGAGACGATGACCTGACGCACGATGCTGTCCGAGATCCCCCCGGCCGCGTCGGTGATGGCCTCCTTCCGGATGTTGCGCGACGCGCGCACCGCCAGCTTGCGATCGCCGCCCGCGGCCGGCGCGGCCGGAGCGCCGCCGCAGACCGCCGTGTCGGCCGCCGCCTCCGCCCCCTCGAGGAGCAGGAGGAAGCCCTTGTCGGCGTGCGTCAGCTCGATGACGTCGTCGAGCATCGCCTCGAGGAGCTCGTCGACGCTGCGCCGGTTGATGAGCTTCTCGCTGAAGGCGAACAGCTTGCGGACGCCGGCGAGCTCCGACGAGCCCTGCAGCGGCGCGGGCCGCTCCGCCCCGCCGTCGCTCGCCGGGAGCCGCTCCTGGACGGTCGGCGCCTCGGCGAACATCGAGAAGCCGACCTCGACCGTGCCGAGCTGGAGCCGGTCGCCGTGCACCAGGCGGGCGCGCCGCTTCTTCTTGCCGTTGATCGCGATCTCCCCGTCGCGCTCGCACTCCTCCAGCACGAAATCGCGTCCGTCGAACACGATCTGCGCGTGATGGTCCAGCACCCCTGCTCCCGCGACCGCGACGTCGTTTCCGAGCGCCTTGCCGATCGTCGTGACCGGTTTGTGGACGCTGTACAGGCGTGGCGCGCCCTCGGAGGCGAAATACTTCAGGGTCGGCATCGAGGGCAGCATAGCAGGCGTGCCGCGGCCTCATGCAGCCGTGTTGGACGGCACACCGCGGCTTACCAGAGCTCTCCGACGACGACGGCGCCGAGCCCGCCTCGATAGGGCGTGAGGCTGCCGCCGAGCACGCGCGCGAACGGGGGACGGCCACGATCTTCCTGGTCGTCCAGGGCGACGGAGGCGCTCGAGTCCGGCCTCCCGAGGAACAATGCGCCCGCGACGAGGCCGAGGGTGCCCGCCGCGCCCTGGGCGATGAGGCCGCGGCGGGGGTCATGATCGCTCCCGATGTACGCGAGGTAGATGGGCAACGACACCACCGTGCCGATGCCGAGCCCGCCCCACATCCACGCGAGCTGGTTCCACGAGGGCGTCCACGCGACGGACAGGCCCACGGCGCCCGCGGTCGCGACGTTGAACCCGATGAGGCCCCCGAGCGAGATGCTGTCGTTCGACTCGCTCCAGTCGCCGTTGCTGGCGGCGGCCCCGAACGCGCTGCCGATGAGCGAGCCCCACACCGCGCCCGAGGCGACGAGCATGTTGGTCTGCGGCTTGGGCCGGAGGAGATAGTAGAAACCCCAGCCCGCCGCGCCGCCGACGGTGGAGCCGATCACCTCGGCGGTCGCGAGCCCGAGGAAGCCCCACTCCTTGCCCTTCCGGGCGCTGACGTACTGGTAGGACGCGATGCCGAGCCCCTCGCCCGCGCCGATCACCATGCCCGTGGCGATCGCGGACGGCATGCCTCGCGGCATCGGCGGCGAGTCGAGGAAGTAGACGCCGACCGGCGCCGCGACGCCGAGGAGCGCGGGAGCGATGAACTGCGCGCCGGGATCGTCGATGCCGGCGAGCGCGTCGATCCAGATACCGGTCCCCACGCCGTAGGCCACGGAGGTGGCGTAGAGGTAGCCGACCTCGAGCGGCGTCGATTTGGGCTCGCTTTTCTTCTGCGGGGCGTACCCGTAGCCGCCGTACTGGCCTCCGTACCCGCCGCCGTACCCGCCGCCGTACTGACCGCCGTACGCGCCGCCCTGCTGACCACCGTAGGGCGGCGCGCCGTACTGGGCAGCGGCCGTCGAGCTGACGCTCGACAGGAGGAGCGCGGAGAGGAGACTCACGAGAGGTCGCGTGTGCATCGCGCCGCCACTTTACACGCTCGCGAGAGGCGAGGCGCGCGGCGGCGCGAGAAAGCGCCTTCCCGCGAGCCGGCCCCGCGTCTCACTCTCTCGTGAGGGCGCGGGTCATGAGGTCCACGACGGCCTGCTGCGGCGGCTTTCCCTCGTACAGCATCCGGTACACCTCGACCGTAATCGGCGCGCTCACGCCCAGCTTGTCCGCGAGGTCGTGCGCGCTCTTTGCGGTCTTCACGCCCTCGGCGACATGGCCGAGGCCGGCGAGGATCTCGTCGAGCTTCCGTCCCCTGCCCATCTCGATCCCGACGGTGCGGTTGCGCGACAGCTCGCCCGTGCACGTGAGCACCAGGTCGCCCATCCCGGAGAGGCCCGCGAGGGTGAGCGGGTTCGCCCCCTTCGCCGCCGCCACGCGGCCGATCTCCGCGAGGCCGCGCGTGATGAGGCCGGCGCGCGCGTTGTGGCCGAAGCCGAGGCCGTCGCAGATGCCGGCGGCGATGGCGATGACGTTCTTGAGGGCGCCGCCGACCTCGACGCCCACGACGTCATCGGACGAGTAGACCCGGAACCTGTCGGTCGCGAACATGCGCTGCACCGCGTGCGTCTCCCGCTCGCTCCTGCCAGCGACCACGACCGTGGTCGGCTGGCCGGCCGCGACCTCGCGCGCGAAGCTCGGGCCCGACAGGTACGAGAGCCGCGGCTCGGCCTCGCGCCCGAGCTCGTCGACCAGCACCTCGCTCATCAGCATCAGCGAGTCGTTCTCGATGCCCTTCGTCGCGCTGCACACGAGCGCGTCGCGGGGAATGTGGCGCCCTGCCTCCCGGACGACCTCGCGCAGCGCGTGCGACGGGACGACCACGACGGCGAGCTCCGCGCCGCGGAGCGCGTCCTCGAGATCGCCCGTCGCCCGCAGGCTCGCGGGCAGCTCCACGCCCGGCAGGTACCGGTCGTTCTGGCGCTCGCGGCCGATGCGCTCGGCGAGCTCGCCGTGGTGCGCCCAGAGCGCGGTGGGGTTGCCCTTGTCCGCCAGCAACTTCGCCAGCGCCGTCCCCCACGCGCCGGCCCCGATGACTGCGACGTTCGCCATGGCAGTGACCCTATCACCACCCGCGCGCGGGGGCCGACGGCGGCGCGCCGCTCGACCCGCCGGTGTTTCGACTATGCTGCGCCCATGCTCTTCCGCACCGCCGCGCTGCGCGCGCTCGGCCTCGCGCTCTGCCTCTCGCTGCTCGGAACGGTGTGCGGCGCGTGCGGCCAAGGCGCGCTCGGCGTGATGCCTGGCGTCGTGAACGATCCGGGAAACCTGTCCCTCCGCAGGGCCATCCTCGCCTTCGCGACGAGCCAGCTCTGCACCGAGATGCGGAAGCGGAGCGTGCCGCTGCGCCTCCGCGACGAGGATCCGGTGACGGGCCGGTTCTACCCGGGCTCGTGCGTCGCCCAGGAGCTCGCGAACGGGCACCTGTTCCTCCAGTTCGGGGGGAGCGGCGTCGTCTGGACGAACCTGACGAAGCGCATGAGCTTCGATGCGAGCGCGGCCGTCGAGTACGACCACGACTTCCTGATGGATGGCGACACGATGTACGTGTACTTCCGCCAGCGCTCAACGACGGCGGCGAGCTTCACGACCAAGCTCATCGAGCAGCCCGCCGCGATCTCGCTCGGCGGCGTGTCGCTCGCCCAGGGCAGCGCGTACGCGAACGCGCTCGGCGCCCAGCTCCTGAAGACCGAGATCGCCCGGGGGTTCACCGTCATCCGCGACGACGACGGCGCCGTGCAGTTCGGGCTCGGCATCATCGAGAAGGGGAAGCGGCCCGACGCGCCGTACGAGCGCCGCGACAACGGCAAGCTGCTCCTGGCAAACGAGCGCACCGAGGTGCACCAGGAGCAGCGCGATACCATCGGCCCGCTGGAGATCGCGGGCAGCGACGAGGCCCTGACGCTCACGGTCGCCGTCGAGGGCGCGCCCGGCGTGGACGTCATCCTCGTGCCTCGCGGCACCGGGGAGCCGTGGCTCCAGGCGTACCTGACGCAGCCCGCGCCGGCGCCCCTGACAGCGGCGGCCCTGCTCGACGAGCCGGTGTACTCCGGCGCCCCCTGGCGGCGAACGGTGCCGCTGCCCAAGGGGCAATACTACCTGGTCATCGACAACACGAGCGCCGCAGGGCGGACGCAGCCAACGACGTACGCCCGCGACGACCGCGCGGCCCTCGTGAGCTACGCCGTCGAGGTCGGAGACGCGCCCTGACGAGGGGCGAACGAGGGGCGAACGAAGGGCGAACGAGGGGCGAACGAGGGCGACGAGGGCGAACGAGGACACGCGGGCGACGACGCCGACGGACCGCGCGTCGCCCGCCACGCCTGCGCACTTGCCGCGGCGAGGGGCGGCGTATACATAAGCTCTCTCTTGCCGCCGCGTCCCGATGATCAACCCCAGAGCGTCCCGTCGGTCGCGGCCAGCCGGCCCGCAAGCTCGGAGTTCAGACCCTCGATGAGGGGAAGCGCGAGCTCGGAGCCCCGCGCCAGCGCGGCCAAGGCGACAGGCGGCGCAGACCCGCGCTCGACTGGCAGCTCTCCTCCGCCAGGGGGCAGGGACGGCCGGGCGCCGCTGCGCTTCCTGTTCCACCTCGTGTGGATCTGCATCGTTCCCTTCGCGCTCGCGGTCCTGAACGTCTGGCTGCTCACCCCGCCGGCCGAGGGAGGGAGCTCCCAGCCGCTCCGGGTCTTCGTCGGCGAGCAGCAGATCCCGGCGGGCATCGTGCTCTTCACGATCTTCGCGATGATCCTCTGGCGGTTCCGCCACGAGCTGCCGTTCGCGTCGGCGATCGGCGTGGGCGGCCGCCGGGACATCCCCCCGAAGGCGCGCGCTCGCTTCGAGGACGCCGCGGCGCTCCTCGAGGAGGCCCACCGGATCCTGCGCGGCCGCAAGCGTGACGTCGAGCGCGAGCTGACGAGCGGCGAGCGCGAGCAGGTGATGCAGGCGATCGCGGCCCTCGAGCGCGCGATGAGCGCCGAGACGTTCGACGCCGACGAGTTCGACGCCGCCCACAGCCGCGCCGATCGCGCGGTCGGCGAGCACCTCGGCCGCTGGCGCAAGGGCGAGATGCGCGAGTACGCGGAGTCGATCGGCATCGCCGTCGCCGTCGCGCTCCTCCTGCGCGCCTTCGTCGTCGAGGCGTTCAAGATCCCGAGCGGCTCGATGATCCCGACCCTCATGGTCGGCGACCACATCTTCGTCAACAAGTTCACCTACGGCCCGCTCATCCCCTGGACCGACCAGCGCCTCTTCCCTCGCCTGCCGCCGTCGCGCGGGGACGTGATGGTGTTCAAGTTCCCCGAGAACAAGGAGCAGGACTTCATCAAGCGGACGATCGCCATCCCCGGCGACACGCTGGAGGCGATCAACGGCCGCCCCGTCATCAACGGCTGGCTCGTCCCCCACTGTCACGTCGGCCCCTACCACTACGAGGGCCGGCAAGCGGAGCTGTTCGTCGAGTACCTCGGAGACAAGTCGTACTTCACGCTCTACGAAAAGAACCCCGACGGCATGATGTGCGTGGAGAGCGACGACTGCACGCCGGGCTCCACGTGCCGGGGCGGCATCTGCGGCGATCTCCAGGGCCCCTTCAAGGTGGCCGCTGAAGAGGCGTGGGTGATGGGCGACAACCGCAACAACAGCCATGACTCGCGCAGCTGGCGCGGCGGGCTCGGCGCGGGCGTGCCCTTCGATCACATCAAGGGACGCGCGATGTTCGTGTGGATGAGCTTCGGCCCCGGCGGCGGCATCGCGCAGGATCGCCTCTTCGTGAACGTCATGGGGCGCCCGAAGCTCCCCGGCGCCCACGAGGCGACCCTGCACGACGGCCTCGAGAAATGCCTCCGCGAGCGGCCCCCCGTCTCCCAGACGACCCCGCCGCCCCCGCCCGCGCGCCCTCAGTCCAAGCGCCGCTGAAGCCGCGCCGGCGGCGCGTGGGAGCGCAGTCTCCCCGACAGCGCGTGGGCGGTCTTGTCCCCTCGAGGTCGACGCGGCGAGTCATCCGGTCCAGGGCGACGGAGCAGGCGGTGCGCCCGGGGCGCCGCGGGATCGAGCCGAAGAGGCCGAGGGGAGACGCCGGAGACGGGAGCAGCCCGAGCGCAATTTTCTGATGGGCGCACGGTCGTTCACGCGCCACGCTTCCCATGCCCGAGGCGCCCGTGCGCCAGCTGCGTGCGCCTCGAACCCCGAACAGGAGCCAGGTGCATGAGCGACGCGATGTGGGCGCTGACGTACAACCGCGAGAAGCAGCCGTGGGAGTCCACCGTCGGGCTGTCCAAGGATCAGGTCGAGCGCCCGGCGATCGACGAGGCCAGGGACTACCACGACCGCGCGAGCGTCCTCGTCAAGCCGATCATGACGGGCTTCTGCGGCTCGGATCGCGGCATCTGGTTCCGCAGCGCCTTCAAGGACATGATCCTCTCGTCGCTCGATCGCGATCGGAAGGCGACGCGCACGATCGGCCACGAGCTGCTCGGCCGCGTGGTCGACCTCGGGACCGACGCGCGCCGGTCCTTCGGGCTTCAGATCGGCGACATCGTGTCGACCGAGAGCCACATCGCCTGCGGCGCTTGCTACCAGTGCCGCGTCGGCGACACCCACGTGTGCGCGGACGACAAGATCATCGGGATCAGCGAGGATGGCTGCTTCGCCGAGCTCGTCAAGCTGCCCGCGAAGAACCTCTGGCGCACCGACATCGCGAGGATCCGGCCCGAGGTCGCCGCGGTGCAGGAGCCGTTCGGCAACGCCGTGCACGCGTGCACCAAGGTGAACCTCCGCGGCAAGCGCGTGGCCATCTTCGGCTGCGGCACCATCGGCCTGTTCGCGATCGCGATCGCCCGCGCGATGGGGGCGATCTACGTCATCGGCGTGGAGCCGGCGGAGCGGAACGCCGAGATGGCCCGCCGCCTGGGCGCCGACGCGGTCCTGCGCCCGCACCGCGCGAGCCCCGAGCGGCCCCACGCGAGCGATCCCGAGCTGACGGAGCGGGTCCGGAAGCTCACGGACGGCGTCGGCGTCGACGTCGTGCTCGAGATGAGCGGCGTGAACAGCAGCGTCAACAACGCGATCCACGCGGCGAGGCGCGGGGGCGACGTGATCCTCTTCGGCCTGAAGAGCGGTGACGCGGTGATCGAGAACTTCGACCGCCTCATCGTGGACGGCATCAGCCTCCACAGCGTGATCGGCCGGCGCATCTTCGAGACGTGGCACATCACGCGCCACCTGCTCGAGTCGCGCGATCCGAACATCCACGACCTCATCTGGGAGGTCATCCTGAACCGGGGCGAGGGGACGGTGTTCGACTTCGAGGACTACGACGCGGCGGCCTTCCAGGAGGCGATCTCGAGCCACCCGAAGGTGATCCTCCGCTACTGAGCCGCTCAGGCGACGACGCCGAGGCGCCGGCCGACCCTCAGGAAGGCGTCGATCGCCTGATCGACGTGCTCGGGCTCGTGCGCGGCGGAGAGCTGCACCCGGATGCGGGCCTCGCCCTTCGGCACGACGGGGTACGAGAAGCCGATGACATAGATGCCCTCGGCGAGCAGCGCCCTCGCCATCTCGTTCGCGAGCTTCGCCTCGCCCAGCATGATGGGCACGATCGGGTGGATGCCGGGCTTGATGGTGAAGCCGGCCTGCGTCATCCCCTGCCGGAACCGGCGCGCGTTCTCCATCACCCGCGCGCGCAGCGAGGGCTCCGCGTCGATGAGATCGAACACGGCGATCGAGGCGCCGGCGATCGCCGGGGCGAGCGTGTTGGAGAACAGGTACGGCCGCGATCGCTGCCGGAGCAGGTCGACGATCGGCTGCCGGCCGGTCGTGAAGCCGCCGCTCGCCCCGCCCAGCGCCTTGCCCAGGGTGGAGGTGATCACGTCGACGCGGTGCATGACCCCGCAGAGCTCCGCGGTCCCGCGCCCCGTCGGCCCGATGAACCCGGTCGCGTGCGAGTCGTCGACCATCACCATCGCGCGGTACTTGTCGGCGAGATCGCAGATGGTGTCGAGCTTCGCCAGGTACCCGTCCATCGAGAACACGCCGTCGGTGGCGATGAGCCGGAGCCGCTTGCCGGCCGTCGCGCGGAGGATGTCCTCGAGGGCGGCCATGTCCCCGTTCGGGTAGCGGTGCCGCTCGGCCTTGCAGAGGCGGATACCGTCGATGATCGACGCGTGGTTCAGCGCGTCCGAGATGACGGCGTCCTCCTCGCCGAGGAGCGTCTCGAAGAGGCCGCCGTTCGCGTCGAAGCACGACGAGTAGAGGATGGTGTCCTCGGTGCCGAAGAAGCGCGCGATCCTGGACTCCAGCCGCCGGTGAAGGTCCTGCGTGCCGCAGATGAAGCGCACGCTGGAGAGGCCGAAGCCGTGCGTGTCGATTGCCTCCTTCGCCGCCGCGATGACCGCCGGGTGCGACGACAGGCCAAGGTAGTTGTTCGCGCAGAAGTTGAGGACCCCAGCGCCACCATCGGTCCGGATCACCGGCCCCTGCGGCGTCGCGAGGATCCGCTCTTCCTTGTAGAGACCCGCCGCACGGATGTCCTCCAACGCCCGTACGTACAGTGACCGAGCGACATCGAACATGACGTCGTTATAAAACGGGGCTGTCGGCCGGTCGACGGGGGAACGCCGTCCGGACCCCCAGGGCGGCGCTGCTCATGGGCCTGAGCGCCAGCAGGCGACCCCGGACACGGGAGGCAGGGTGCACGCGGCTTTGTCGCGCGCAGCGCGGCCGCGGCCTACTCGATCCGGGAGGCACGTGGCAGAACGGGCAGCGTCCAGCGCCGCGCGATCGCCGTGCGGCTCGCGTCGCGTGCGCCAGCGCGCGCCGCGCGAGCCGAGCGCACGAACGGCGCCCTCGGGAGGAGCAGGCATGACGGAAGCCAGGGGGGACTTCCGGCGAAGCGCCGGTGTGCTGTGTGCTGTCGCGTCGCTCGCGGCCGCCGCGAGCAACCCGGGCTGCAGCCGCGCGGAGGATCCGCCCGGACGGACCAGCGCGGGCTCCACCGGCGGAGCGCCAGGCACGACCGCGGCGAGCGGAACGGGAGGCGGGGGCGGCGCGGGGGGTGATGCTCCCTATGCGGCTTTGCCGCTCGTCCCGGCGATCGCGTTCGACGCGACGCCGGATATCGCCGGGGCTTACGTGTACTTCACCGGTCTTGGCGCGGACGGCAGGGCCGGCGTCTTCAGGATCGGCGCGCAAGGCGGCGCGGGCGCCGCCGAGATCGCGGCCGGTCCGCCGCTCGTCGCGCCGCTCGGGATCGCGACGAGCGCGGACGGCGGTCGCGTCTTCGTGGCCGACCCAGGCGCGGGCGACTCGGCGCTCGGCGACGCGGGCGCCCTCTTCGCGATCGACCTGCCCGGCGGCGCCGTCGCCCCGATCGACGGCGGCGAGGGGCTGCGCGCGGGCGGCCTCGAGGTCGCCCGCGGCGCGGACAACGAGGAGCGGATCATCTTCTCGGGGCGCGATCGCGACGATGGCCAGCCCGGCGTGTTCTCGCTGCCGGCGCGCGGCGGCGAGGTGTCGGCGCTCGCGAAGGGGAGCCCGCTCGTCGACCCGAGCGGGATCGCGGTCGCCGGCCGGGGCGACGTCTTCGTGTGCGACACCCTCGCGAGCCCCGACAAGACGGCGACCATCTTCAGGATCGAGGACGGCTTCGTGAGCCCGTTCGCGACCGGGCTCCACGTCGGCACTCCGTGCGGCATCGCGCTGACGCGCGACGACGCGGCGCTGCTCGTGCTCACGCGCGACCCGACCCGAGGCGCCGACGAGGTCGTGTGGATCGAGGTGGCGTCCGGAGCGCGCTCGGCGACGGCCGCTGGCGCGCCTGGCCACGACGAGCCCGGGGGGCTGCACCGGGCGAGGGGCGCCGACGTCTTCGCGTTCGTCGATCACAGGGCCCAGGAGCAAGGCTCGGTGTTCCTGCTCAGGCAATGAGCCGCAGAGGAGCGATGGAAGGACCCGCACGCATGATCCACCGACCGTCGCGCGCCGTCGCCGTCTTCACGGCGTCCGTCGCGCTCAGCGCGCCCAGCCTCGCCGCAGCGTCGAGCCACCGCGAGGCGCCGGCCATCGCGAGGGATCCGGCCGCCGACAACACCGACCTGTACGCGTGGGTGGAAGGCGGCAACCTCGTGATCCTCGCGAGCTACAGTCCGCTCGAGGAGCCCGCCAGCGGGCCGAACTTCCACGGCTTCTCGGACGACGTGCTCTACGAGGTGCACATCGCGCGCGGGCCGTCGAGCCTCGAGGACGCGCTGACCTATCAGTTCCGGTTCTCGACCAGGCCGTACGTGGCGGCGGATCCGGCGGGGCTCACGCCGGCGCCGAGCGGCGGCAACGAGTTCTTCTCGCAGCTCGCCGGCGGGGAGCAGACGTACACCGTGACGACGATCGAGGGCGGCGCGTCGACCGTGCTCCTGAGGGACGCCCCGGTCGCGCCGCCGAACATCGGGAGGAGGACGAACCAGCTCGCCTACCGGATCACCGGCGGCGGCTACCCGGCCTTCGCGACGTCCTCGAAGTTCCTCAAGCAGATGGCGGGCGGCGCGGGGCGCGCCTGGGCCGGGCCGCGCGACGACGGGTTCTACGCGGATCTCGGCCGCGCGTCCGATCTGGCGGGGCTGTGCCCGCTCCTCGCGGCGCCGAACCCGTCGTGCACCGCGCGCGACAACCTCGCCGGCTTCAACGTCCACACGCTCGCGCTCGAGCTCCCGCTCGCCGCGGTCAACGGCGGCGCGGAGCCGACGCCGGGGCCGAGCGACCGACAGACGCTCGGCGTCTGGGCCTCCGCGAGCCGCCGCAAGGTGCGGATCCTGCGCGCGAACGGCAAGGAAGATGGCCTCGGTCCCTGGGTCCAGGTGTCGCGTGTCGGCCTGCCGCTGATCAACACCTGGATCATCGGCCTGCAGGACAAGGACAAGTACAACCGCGCGCACCCGCGCGACGATCTCGCCAACTTCGGAGCCTACTTCCTGAACCCGATCCTGGTGCGGGACGCCGAGTTCGCCGGGCTTTACCAGGCAGGCCAGCCCCTCGCGGCCTTCGATCCCGAGGCGCTGAAGCAGAGCCGGACCGACCTCATCGACGCCTTCAACCTGAAGCCCGCGAGCCTCGGAGGGCACAGCCTGGCGACCGTCGGCGACGTGCTCCGGATCGATCTGGGCATGCCGTCGGGCTTCCCGAACGGCCGCGCGCTGGTCCCCGGCGCGGATCACGAGCAGACCGACGTCACCGACGCGCTGCTCACGCTCGTCCTGACCGGCGCGCTCGGCGCGACGGCGGGCGACGGCGTGGGCGCGAACGACGCGCGGTTCCTCCCGGCCTTCCCTTACCTCGCGACGGCCTGGGAGGGCGCGACCCAGGGCCACTTCCGGCCCTGAGCCGCCCGGCGTGGCGCAGCGCGCGCAGCTCGCCTGTCACGGCGCAGCGCACCGCATCCCGCACACGCCGCGTGCGGCGCCCCCGCGCGCTCGTCGAACACACGCGGCGCGGCACTCGCCGTCGCGCGTGCAGGCCTCGCCCTCGGCCTTCGGCGCCGCGCAGCGCCCGTCCACGCAGCGCGCGCCGGCCGCACAGAGCCCGCCGAGGCAGGCGGCGCCGGCGGGGGGCAGCGCCGCCTCGCTGCAGCGCGCGTCGACGCAGCGGCGGCCCCTCCCGCAGGCCGCGTGGGCCTCGCAGCGGCCGCCGAGCGGGACGTCGTCCGCGCACGCGCGCCCGGCGCAGTGGCCGCGGCACTCGGGGTGCGCCTCGGCGTAGCGCGTCTGCCGGGTGACCGCGGCCAGCGCGTCGACCGAGAGGCCGCAGGGCCCCGCGGCGCGCGGGGCGCGGCAGGTGCCCGCGTCGGTGGGGCCGGCGCCTTCGCAACGCAGCCCGCCCGCGCACTCGAGCGACGACCGGCACCGGGCCCCCTCGTCGAGCGCGCCCCGCACGATCCCCTCGCATGCGGGCGGGACCGGGGCGGCGAGCGGAGAGACCCAGTCGCACCCATCGAGCGATCGTTCCATCGCATCGACGCAGCGGCCCACCTCGTCGGTCGATAGCGTCACCGCCCGCGCGCGCACCGCGACGCTCAGCGCGCGCGCGCACTCGGCGGCGGCCTGGAAGCCCGCGGCGCCGCCGCAGCACGCCGCCTTGCGCCGCGCGGGCAACGCATGAAGCGCGTCGCATAGCCGGGCCGCGAGCGGCTCCGGCGCGCCCTCGGCCTTCCCGTAGACGGGGGTGATCTCGTCGCCCGGCAGGTTCTCCGCGGGCCCTGCCGGCGAGGGCGCCGCGGTCGCATCCGCCCCCGGCGAGGGCGTCGCGATCGCGCCTGCCTCCGGCGAGGGCGCCGCGGCCGCATCCACCCCCGGCGAGGGCGCCGCGGTCGCGCCCGCCTCCGGCGAGGTGCGGCGAGCACACGCGGCGCAGAGGTGCACGATCAGCGCCGCGGCGCAGAGCCGCTGCAGGCGGTGGCCATCCGTCTGGACAGGCAATGCGATCTCCTCCGCGCTGCGCGCTGCTGGTCGATCGAACGATGCGCTGGAGCGGCGAGCTTGCCGGCGCAGGCCGGCGAGGCAAGCTCTTTCGCGATCGGATCGAGCCTGTGACGCCCCCGGGTGAGCCGCGGCGCGCCCAGGGCGGAGCTCCAGCGCGAGGGGAGGTCAGCGCTCCGATGCTGCGACGAACGGGTTGCCTCTTCGCCTGCGCTGCCCTGAGCGGAAGCCTCGGTTGCACCGAGCGCCCGCGCGCCGAGGCCGTCCCCGCCGCGACGGTATCGACCGGGCGCGCCGCCGAGGCGCCGGCGCCCTCGAGCCTCGACGCGGCGCGCGCGCTCGCGCTCGCGGCCCCAGCGGGCGCGAGCGCTGTCGATCGCGAGATCGAGGCGCTGTCCCGACGCCTCGCGACGGCGCCCGGCGGCGCGGATCTCTGGAGCGCGCTCGGCCACGCGTGGCTCCGAAAGGCGCGCGCCTCGGGCGATCCGTCGCTCTACGGCCGAGCTCACGCGTGCGCGGAGGTCGGGCTCGCGCTGGCCGCAGGAGATCGCGCGTCGCTCAACCTGCTCGGCCTCGTGCTGATCCACGAGCGCAGGTTCACCGAGGCGCGCGACGCGGCGGAGCGGGTCCTCTCGCGGGACGAGGGCGACGCGCTCGCGCTCGGGACGCTCAGCGACGCCGCCCTCGCGCTCGGCGCCTTCCAGGTCGCGGCGCACGCGGCGCAGCGGATGGTCGACCAGCGGCCCGGCCTGCCGTCCTACGCGCGGGCCGCACACCTGCGGTGGCTCCAGGGCGACGCGGCGACGGCGAAGCGGATCATCCGCCTCGCGATCGACGCCGGCGACCCGGGCGAACCCGAGGCGCTCGCGTGGACCCTGACCCAGGCGGCCATGATGTTCTGGCACGAGGGCGACCACGAGGGCGCAGACCTGGGCTTCGAGCGGGCGCTCGCCGCGCAGGCCGGGTATCCGCCGGCGCTCGCCGGCAGGGCGCGCGTCGCGCTGGCCCGCGGCGCGTGGGGCCGCGCCGTCGAGCTCCTCGAGCGGGCCCACCAGCAGAGCCCGGACGCGGAGACCGCGTGGCTGCTCGGCGACGCCAGGATGGCTGCAGGCGACCACGCCGGCGCAGCGCGGGCTTACGCCGGCGCGGTCGACGCGGGGCAGCGGTCGGACAGCCGGACCCTCGCGCTGTACTACGCGACCAAGGGCCTTGAGCGCGACGAGGCGCTCCGCCTCGCCGACGCGGAGCGCGCCGTCCGCGCAGACATCTACACCGAGGACACCCACGCCTGGGCGCTGTACCGCGCGGGCAAGCTGGCCGAAGCGCGCGCGGCCAGCGACAGGGCGCTGGCGCTCGGCACGAGGGACGCGCGCTTGCTCTACCACGCCGGGGCGATCCGGATCGCCCTGGGGGACGTGGCGCGAGGCGAGCGGCTCGTGCGGGACGCGCTCGATCTGAACCCCAGGTTCGACATGACAGGGGCCGCCGAGGCCGAGCAGCTCCTCGCGCGTCGCAAGGCCCCCCGCGGCCCGGCGCGCTGACGGCCTGATCGAGGAGCAGCGCGCCAGGCGCGCTGAGGGTGAGCACGCGAGGCGTGCCTTGTGGTGAGAGCTCGCGAGTCCGGCCGAGCGGGGACTCGACCTCAGGTGTCGTATTTCACTGTCGACGGGACCACCAGTGGTGGAGGAGCGATAGCGGGTTGCGACGGCGCCGGGGCGGGCTCATCGATGGGGCCCGAGCCTGGCTGGCTCTTGGGTGGCTGGCCATGGAGCTCCCGCAGCCGGGCGGGCGCGGGCTCGATCGCTGTCGGGGCCTCATCTCCTCCCGGCTCGCCCTGCGCGATGGGGGGCACGCTCACCGCGGGCGGCGGCGGGACGAACATCCTCGGCACCTGGATCGAGCGGGCGATCGACGCGACCTCGGGGAAGCTCATGGCCATCCGCTCGACAAACGCCGCACGGGCCGCATCATCGGGGGCGCTCGCCGAGGCCTTCGCGACCCGCAGCGCCGACCAGAGCTCGTAATACCAGGCGGAGAGGGAGGCATGCGCTTCCAGCAGGTCACGAATGGTATCCTCGGAAACGATGATGTTCTTGCCCATGGGCGAGAGGATACATGACCGAGCGACGCCTCCCACCTCGTTCGAGCGGCCCAACACCGGCGGAGCGGGTACCGGACCCGACCTCGACACGCGCGGCGTCCGGCGCTCTCCGCGGCCCCGGGACACCGCGCGACGACGCCACGTCGCTCAGGATCGTCACCTATAACGTCCGCTACTTCGGGCACGGGACGCGGGGCATCGCCTCGACCAGCGCCGCCATCACCCGGATCGCGACGACGCTCGCGCGGATGTCCCCGCTGCCCGATCTCGTGTGCCTCCAGGAGGTCGAGACCCAGTCGCTGAGGTCCTCGACGATGAACCCGCGCTGGCACCCGGAGGAGACCCAGCTCGATCGCCTGATGACCGAGCTGCACGCGGCGCTGGCGCAGGCAGAGCGGCGCGAGCGCTACGTCGCCTACTACTTCCCCGCGCACACCTACAGGCTTACCTCGCGGACGAACATCTACACGACCGGGCTCGCGGTGCTCGCGCGCGACACATTCCACATCGGACACCACAACGCGGAGCGCCCGCACGACATCACCCATCGGCGGGGGGTCAAGAGCCTGAAGCAGACGCGCATCTGCGCGCACGTGTCGTTCGAGCACGAGAGCGGGCAGAGCTTCGATGTGTTCAACACCCACCTCAGCCTGCCGAGCGTGTTCTCGCGGGAGTTCTGGACAGGCGAGGCGCGGATGGGGTTCGGGCCCAATCAGATCGAGGAGGCGAGGGTGCTCGCCGATTTCGTCCGGCGCGAGCGCCGGAGCGACAACTTCGTGGTGGTCGGCGACTTCAACTCGCTGCCAGGCTCGCCGGTCGATCGCTTCCTGCGCGAGGAGATCGGCTTCGTGGACGCGTTCGCCAAGGTCCGCTGCCTCTCCGAGACCGAGGCGCGCGCCTTCCCGACGGCCGGCTTCATGAACCTCCGCATGCACCTCGACCACGTCTACTCGTCCGAGCGCCTCCAGTGGCTGGACTTCACGGGCACGCACCCGTTCGGGCACAGGGGCGCGTTCGCAGGGCTGTCCGATCATGTCCCCCTGATCGCGCGCTGCCGCCTGCCGGGCGCCGCCGGCTGACCGCCGCGCGGCGCCGCCGCCCTGGGCGCAGCGCGGCGGCCGTTCACCCCGGCAGCCAGAGCAGGTCGTCCATGATGGGCTCGAGGCACGCGGAGATCTGGGGGCCGAGATCGGCGCCGCACGCGAGCTTGCCGAAGCAGGCGCGGACCTCGTGCCGGCCGCGGCTGTTCATCGCGCCGATCGCTCGCTCGAGCTGCGGGCCGAGGCCGTCCTCCAGGCTCTGCCGGCAGGTGTCGTAGTCGAGGTCTCCGCACCCCGCGAGGCGGCCGCAGAGGACGGCCATGTACGGCGCCAGGTCGGCGCGCGGGAGCGTGGTGGCCGTCATGGCCTCGGAGCCGCAGCGGCTCACCTCCTCCGCATAGGCGGCGGTGAAGGGATCGCCCTCGAAGCGCCGCAGCGCTGCCAGCGAGCACTCCGAGGTCGCGCGGAGCATCTTCGGCGAGGCCATCGTCGTCATCTGCGTGCACTGCTCGAACTTCGGCCAGCCCTTCGCCTGCTCGGTGGCCCGCTGGTAGAGCGCCTCGAGGTACACGCACCAGGCGCGCTGGGCCTCGCGTTGATCGCGCTGCTCGACGCTCGCGCCCCGCGCGCCCTGCCCGTCGGGCGATGCCTGCGCGGGTCGCGCGGGCGCCTTCGCGGAGGCGGCGGGCGCCGGCGCGCCGCCGCATCCCGACGCGAGGGCCGCGGAGATCAGCGAGGCCGCGCCGAGCATGGAGACGGCGGCGCGGAAGCTGCGTTCATGGATTGTGCCTTTCACGGGAGCCCCCCTTCGTCGAACAGGCTGCGCAGCAGCTTTCCTGGCCCATCGAGGCCACGCGCGTGCAGAACCGGCCCAGCGACGTGCACGTGCACAGCCCAGGCCACACGCGCGCCGGCCGAGGCGGCGTCGGGCGAGCGGAGGCGCTCGGGGCGCGCGGCGGCGGAGCGGCGCGCGGTCTTTGCTCGATCAGCGGCCAGACCGAGAGCCGGGCCGCTGGCCGATGAGCAGCTTGAGCTTGAAGAGCGCGCCGATCTGCCCGCGGTCCATGGCGATGCGCGGGAAATTCAGGGGGTCGAAGGACGAGAGCATGCAAAGGCCGGAGTTGTTGGTGAAGCCGATCTCGAAGCCGGCCTCCTTCACGGCGCGATGGAAGGCGCCGCACAGGCTGTATCCGACGGGGTACGCGACCGCGTACACGGCCTCGTTCAGGGCGTCGGAGAGCACGCGGCGGGAGCGCGCAAGATCGCGAGTGGCCTCTTCGGGCGAGAGCGTCTGGAGGACACGATGGCTGTGCGAGTGCGACTGCACGTCCATGCCCGCCCGGCGCAGCGCCCCGATGGCGTTCCAGTCCATGATCGTCCTGGTCGCGAGCGCGCGCTCCTCGCCGAGGTCGATCGACACCCCCGTGGCGCGCTCGATCTCGTCCCAGAGGCGTCCGATGTCGACCCCGGAGGTGTGCTTGATGGTCTGGCAGACGAGCATCGCCGCGGCGATCGGGTCGCGCAGCGGCTCGAGCACGAGCGTCGCTGGGTAGGCGATCTCGACGCGCGCCCGCCGGCACCGGTGCATGAGGAGCGCGACGCGATCCCACCAGAAGAGGCGGCCCCTGTCGGGGTACCCGGTGGCGATGAAGAACGTGGCCGTGACCCCCGCGCGCTCGAGGAGGGGCAACGCGACGTCGTGGTTGTCACGGTAGCCGTCGTCGAACGCGACCATGACGGGGTTCGGCGGGAGCTTCCGTCCCTTCGCGAGGAGCCGCACATCCCGGAGGGACACCACGGTGCCGTGCGTCTTGATGACCGCGAGCTGCTCCTCGAACTCGCGCGCGCTCACCTCGGCGACCCCCGGATCGAGCTCGTCCACCTCCGAGACGTCCGCGATGCGGTGGTAGGTGAACACGGAGAGCACGGGCAGCCGAAGCTTCGCGCGCAGCCAGAGAAAGCGATCCAGGAGCCCGAGGGTGTCGAGCACCCCGGCAGCCAGCACACGACGACCGCGCGGCAACCTCCTGCGGATCCACGTCAGTGGATGTGCGACGACGTACACGAATGTATTCCAGCACACATTCGACGTTCGTGCTTGCTCTCGAGACCGGCTCCGACGGCGAAGCTCCTGCGCTTCCGGCGGGTGGGCGGCCGACCGGGGAATCCGTCGTGGCAGCGATCCCGCTAAAGTGCCGCCCGATGTTCTCGACGGACGCCCCCCCGGACGCCCCCCAACCTGGGTCGGACGTACCTCAACCTGAGTCGACGGGCGCGGACGTACCTCAACCTGGGTCGACGGGCGTGGACGTACCTCAACCTGGGTCGACGGGCGTGGACGTACCTCAACCTGGGTCGACGGGCGTGGACGTACCTCAACCTGGGTCGACGGGCGTGGACGTACCTCAATCTGGGTCGGACGAGGGCCCCCCGTCGAAGCCGCCCTCCCCCCGACCTGGTTCAGCCGCGGCCCCTCTGTCGAAGCCGCTCTCGCCGCTCGGCACCGCTGGAGTTGCGCTCGCGACTGCAACCATCCTGTTTGCGCTGGGGGTGTACACCGTCGAGACGAGCCTGCCCGAACTGGCGGCGCGCAACCGAGCGTCTCGACCGGCGATCGTGGCCACCGGCAGTCCTGAAAGCATCACCGCGGTGGCTTCAAAGCAGGCGGCCGTCTCCGTGCAGCTGGCGGCCGCGCCCCCGGCGAGCGCGACCGACGTCACGGCGCAGCCGACGCCGACAGCATCCTCGACGCCGCATGCTGAGACAGCGGCACCTCCAGCACCACCGGCCACCGAGACGGCAGCCCTTCAACAACAGACATCCGTCGACGCTGCAGCGACGACTCCGCCGACCCCGCGAAAGGGCCACGGCCTGCTCAAGCTCAACTCCTCCCGGAATGCGACCGTCTACGTGACGGGCGTGCCGGTGGGGCCCAGCGAGCGACCCGTCGAGGTGCGTTGCGGGCGCTTTTTCGTTCGACTCGGCGAGCCGACGCGCGACGGCACGCGATGGCTCACCGAGGGCAGGACCGTCCGCGTCAAGTGCGGTGTGCTGACGGAGGTGAGCTTCTGAGCTCGTCCGCCCCGCTCTCGGCGGTCGCGAGGACGAGGTAGGTCACCGAAGCTGCGCCCGCTCCGAGGAGCGCATCTCGACATGCCGCGAGCGTGGCCCCCGTGGTCGCCACGTCATCGATGAGCGCGACCCTCCGGCGCTGAACGCGCTCGGGCGCGTGCACGCGAAACGCACCTGCCACGTTCTGCAGGCGGAGATCGCGCGGGAGCTGCGCCTGCTGCGCGGTGGGACGGACACGGCAGAGGGCCCGTGGCGCGAAGGACACCGCGAGTCCGTCAGCGACGTGCGCGGCCAGCAGGGCGGCCTGGTTGTACCCGCGCTCGGCGAGACGACGCGGATGCAGCGGCACCGGGACAACGAGGTCGACGCGCACCTCCGCATCGCGCGCCGCGCAGAGCATCAACCGGCCGAGCGGGCGCGCGAGATCCGGACGATCTCCGTACTTGAAGCGCCGGATACCTTCCGCAACCGCCCCTCCAAACGGAGCGAACGCGACGAGAGGGGCTCCCGCCGCGGCGCGCGTGCCCGCTCCTCCTCGCGGCGCCCCCTCTGCGTAAGGCACGGAGGTCCGCGCGCAATCGGCGCAGAACACCGAGGCATCGGCGATCGGGGTGTCACAGCCCGCACAGGCCGGCGGGCTGAGCGTGCGCGCAGCGGCGGCGACCACGGAGCGGACTGCGGCGGCGAGGGCGCTGGAAAGGCTCATGAGCTACCAGCGCGATCTTCGTCGTGAGTGGACGTGCGGTTGCGTGGGCGCACGAAAGAAGATCTCTTTGCAAACGACGCGCGGTACGATCGCGATCGTCGTGGTTCACGTCCTGAAATTCCGGCGCTCTACCAGCTGGCGGAGGGGCCCCCGTTGAGCGCGTGGAGATGGACGGATGAGCGTGGCATCCAGCGGAGCCTGAGCACCGCCGAGCTGCGCAGCGCGCTGGCTGCCGGGATCATTCCAGGCTCCACGCTCGTCTGGCGCAAGGGCATGGACGCCTGGGCGCCCGCGTCCAGGCAGCCGGAGCTCGCCGACGCCGCCCAGCTCCGGCGCAAGCCCGAGGCGCGCACCGCTGCGCCCGAGGGGCCGGCCGCCGCGGTTGAAGAGGCCGCTCGCGAGGACGGCGCGGCGCTGGAGATCGAGCTCATCGAGGATCTGGGTCCGGCGCCCGCCCGCAGCGGTCAGCCCATCGGCCCGGCGCCCACGGAGAGGTCCTCGAACGGGCGGAGGCCCGCGGCGCCGCACGCGAGCCGGGCGACCACGCGACCGAAGCCGCCTCCCCTGCCGCCGCGCAAGCGAGAGTCCATGACGACGCTCACGGGCGTCGAGGCGCCGGCAGACGCGCCGGCCAGCGGACAGAACGCGCCGATCGTCGTTCCAGCCGCGGGTGGAACGTTCGACGCGGGGGTCGCCCGCGCGATCACGCAGCTCCCCCGTTACGACGGCCCCTCGCCGGGCGACCAGGGGACGACCGAGATCCCGCGCGCGCCGAAGCTCCCCTCGGGGGCGGAGGAACCCGAGGAGACCTCCGCGGGTCAGCGCCCTGCCGCAGACACAGGCAGCGCCGCGGGCGGCGCCGGCGCGACGACGGACGGCGATGAGCCGGCGCCGCCGAGGCGCGCGGCGGGCGCGGCCGCGCCCAGCAGCCCGGGAACAGCGCCGAGAGCCGCGGGCGGTGCGACGTCGCGCGCGGAGGCGAGACCACCCCGGCCGCCGCCTCTCCCCGTCGAGCGCGACGCGGCGCCGGCGGGCGCTGCACCGCAGAACGATGGGCGCGGCGGAGCGACGACCGGCGCGGATCAGAGCGCCGGCAAGCCGCTCTCGGCGACGCCACCGGCGCCGTCGAGCCCCGGCCGCGCCACGAGGCGCCCCGCGCCCACGGGGAAGCGCTCCGTGCCGCCGCCTCCAGTTCCGGTCCGGTTCCCCGCGGTCGCCGCGAAGCGGCCTGCAGGCCCGCGCGCGCCTGACGCGTCGGATCAGACGGCGGCCGGCGCAAAGGCCCTCGTCCGTCTCGGAGCGCTCCCCGCGCCGCCTCCGCGCCCCCCTGCGGACGCGCCCCGCGCCACGCCCTTGATGGCGGCGCCCCCCGCGCCGTCGGCCCCGCTGGCGACGCCGACCTTGCCCCTCACTGCGCCGGCCGAACCTGCGCCTGTCACGGGCGCCGCCCCCACGGCGATGGCATCGCCTGGCTCTCGCCCTGCGAGCCCAGCGACGTCCACCGACGGTCCCTCGCCCCGCAGCGCCGAGGACACGCCGGCCGCCGACGGCCGCGATCCCGCGGCGAGCCGCGATCGCAGCGACGCCCCGGAGCCCTCCACCACGGTGCTGCGCCGCGAGAGCCCGGAGCTCCCCGCGCCGCCCGTGCCCAGCGAGACGAAGCGCTCTCCTCTGGCCGCCGAGGCGCCGATGGGGCGCCGCGAGTACGCGACGATCCCGTCGGTCGGCGTCGGATCAAGCGCGTCGCAGGGGCACCCGGCGATGCGCTCGTGGCCGGGGCTGCCGAACCCGCAGCGCAGCGCGACGGCTGCCGACGCGCTCCAGGCCTCGGGCCAGCGCTCGGATCGGGGCTCTGTCCCGGGATCGGGCAACGGCCCGCAAGCGCTCAACCCGCGCGCGCTCGCGGCGCGACGCGGCGACGGCAAGGGGCTCTCTGCAGCGGTGACCGTGCCGGTCTCGTCGCTCGTCGGCCTCTGCGGGGCGGCGGTGCTCATGAGCGTGGTCGCCTTCTTCGCGGGCCGCCGCTCCGTCACGACCGCGCGCCAGTCGCCGGTCGGGACGGCGCGCACGACGCTCGGCGCAGCGCAGGACGCTGCGCGCTCGGCGATCCCCGTCCCGCCGAAGCCTTGCTGGGTGGCGCGTCAGCCCCAGCCATGGGCGCCGCTCGTTGCGAAGAGCATCCCCTTCGAGGTCACGGCGACGAAGGGCGGCAAGCTCGTGGTGGGGTACGCGAAGAGCCCCATGGAGGCCGTCGGCCTCGAGATCGATCCCGCGACCGGGGAGCGGAGCGAGCGGTTCTCGAACCGAGAGGCCGCCGACATCGTGAGCATCTCGCCGGTCGAGGAGCGCTTCACCGTCCTCACGGCGGCGCAGCAGGCCATCCGCTCTCCCGTCAGCGTGCCGGGGCCGAGGTCGTTCGTCGTCGGTCTGGCGGACGGCGCTCTGGTGGCGGCCGATGCTCCCGACGCCGCCCCCTCCCCGCTCTGGCCGGTGCAAGGTGATGAGCCGCTCGAGGCGCCGCGCGCGCTCGCGGCCGGCGCCGGCGGCTACGCCGTCGCGTTCCGCCGCGAGAAGGCCGTGTGGGCAGGCTGGCTCGACGCCGAGCGCAAGCCCGTCGGCGAGCTCACCCGAGTGACCGGCTCCGGAGGCTCGATCGGCAAGCCATCGCTCGGATGGAACGAGCGCGCGCTCGCCGTCGTCTTTGCCGATCGGCCAACGGACGGGCGATGGGAGATCCGCGCCGGGCAGGCCGCTCCGGGGTCCATCCCCGGGTCGACCCAGGTGATCCCGCTCCCTTCCGGCGGCCCCGGGGGAGACGCCTTCGCGCCGGATATCGCAGGGCTCGGAGATGGACGCTGGCTCCTCGTGTGGACCGAGGGCCCTCCGGGGAGCCGCGCCATGCGCGCGCAGACCCTGGCCGCCAACTTCTCCCCGATCGGGGATCCGATCGCGCTCTCGCCGCCGGCCGGGAACTTCGGGCAAGGCGTGCTCGGCGTATCGTCGCGCTCGGGTTACGTGGGCGTGGTGTTCCTCTCGAAGCCTGCCGCGAGCTACGAGCTCTGGGGGGTCATCCTCCAATGTGGGTGACGAGGCCGCCGGACCGCGCGAGCCGGCTCCGCATGGCGGCGCTCGCGCTGCTGCTCGTCGCGCCGCACGCACCCTTGCTCGCCGCGTGCACCGCGCAGGTCTCGCTGCTCGATCAGGGACAGGCCCTGCGCACGGGCGAGCAGCCCTACGACGAGTTCTTCGAGGCCACCCGGGCGCTTCGCGACGAGTCGCTGAAGGCCGAGGAGCTCTCGAACGCGGCGCCGGCCGAGCTGTCGCGCGCGCTCGGGCTCGATCCGAAATCGGACGGCAAGGCGGCGCTCGAAGCGGCGCGCGCGCGCGCGGCGGAGCTCCGCGCGGCGGGCGTGCTTCTCCAGGTCGAGCTCGTGCCAGAGGCGCGGATCGTGAGCGCCCGAGGCGGGCGCTCGCTGGACGCGGAGGACAGGGACACCATCGCGGCGCTCGAGGCGTCCTTGAAGAGCTCCCTCGCGACGTCGAAGCAGCTCGGCGAGCTGTCGAACCGCGCCGCGGAGCTCGAGAAGAAGCGGGCGTCGCTCTCGGCCGCGTGGGCAGAGGCGCTCGCGGACGATCCGCAGCGTCGCGAGGTGAAGCACGAGCTCGAGGCGGCCGAGCGCGTGATCGCGGAGGCGGGCGCGGCCGCGGATCGACACGCCGGCAGGGCGTCGAAGCTCGCGCTCGATCTGGTGCTCGCCGTCGATTCGGGCGACGCTCCGGCGCGGCGGGGCGCGGCGAGCAGACCGCCGACGAGGCAACCCGCCGCGAGCGTGAAGGCGCCGCCGCGGCGCGGGAGCAGCACGGGGGCCGCCCCGAAACCGCCGAAGCCACCGACGTCGCACGGCGAGGACGATTTCGATCCCTGACGTCGCCCGCATGGCGCGCGGCGCGCGAGCTGACCCCGCCGGACGCCGGGGCCGCCGGGGGGAGCGGTGCCGCTTCCCCACTTGTCCGACGCGCATCGGGACGCCTATCCTCGCGCGAGCGATCCAGGAGCGCGGCCCGCCTGAACGCCGCGGTCCTGGCCGCACATCTGCAGTTCGACGCCCCCGCGCTCCGGCCCTCCTCGCTGATGATCCGATCCCTGCCGTTCGCCTCCATCGCTCTGGGATCGGCGCTCCTCGCGCTCACGTTCGCGCCCAGGAGGGCGGCGGCGCAGGCGTCGCCGCAGTCGGAGGGCTTGGCCGTCGGCGGGTTCACGTTCCGCCCCTCGGTGGAGCTCCGGCTCCGCGGAGAGTTCCGCCGGTACCCGGTCGACACGGGCGGCGACGTCTACAGCTCGAACGCGGTGCTCGCCGAGGGCTTCGGAGGCGCGCTGCCGCCGCTCAGCGACACGGGCAACGTCGTCAAGACGCAGTGGTTCTTCGCCCAGCGCGCGCGCCTCGGGCTGACCGTCGGGCGCGGCCCCGTCACGGGCGTCGTCACGCTGCAGGACGCGCGGCTCTGGGGGAACGACGACGCGATCTTCGTCGGGCCGGGCGAGCCGGCCCTCCCGGAGACGGCGCCGTACGAGGCGTACATCGATCTGCGCACGCGCTCGGGGCGCCGCGCCTTCATCCGGCTGGGCCGGCAGCGGATCGCGTGGGGGGATGGCCGCCTCGTCGGAGCGGACGACGAGACGCTCACCGGGCGATCGCTCGATGCGGTGCGCGCAGGGCTGCAGCTCGGCAACGTCGACCTCGAGACGATGGCCGTGCTCCTCGCCGCGCCGGGAGGCGCTCCGCCCGAGGTGGCGGGGACGCGCAAGCCCATCGCCGCCGGGACAGGGTCCCAGCTCTACGGCCTGAACGCGATCTGGCGGCTCGCTCCCCTGCTCCACCTCGAGGCCACGGCGCTCGCGCGCATCACCCGGGAGCCGCGCCCGACCTGGCTCACGCCCGGCGACACCGTCGTCCTCGACGCGCGCGTCTCCGGCGACCGCCGGGGCTTTCGCTACGCGATCGAGGGGGCGTACGAGCTCGGTCGTGTGGCCACGTTCGCGGCCGACCGCGCTCTCGGCGCGTTCGCGGCCGCAGCGCGGGCAGAGCTCGAGACAGCGCTCCCCGCCCACCTCACCTTCAGCGCCCGCGGCGCTTACGCGACGGGCGACGATGGTGCGCTCGCGGTGGGCGAGACGCAGCGCCGCTTCGATCCGATCCTGCCCGACGCACAGAACAACCACGGCCCCATGGGGCTCTACGCGTGGTCCAACGTGATCGAGGGGGGCGGAAGCGTCCGCGCCTCACCCTTCGACCCGCTGACCGTCTCCGCCGGATACACGTTCGTCGGCCTCGCCTCTCCAGCAGGCAGGTGGGTGACAGCGCGCCTCCTCCCTGTCGGCGCCGCCAGCGACAACGAGAGCCGGACGCTGGGCCACGAGATCGACGTCTCGCTCGCCTTGCAGCCATGGGAGCCGCTGCGCCTCGCGCTCGGCTACGGCCTGTTCATCTTCGGTGACGGCGCCCAGGCGATCTTCACGAAGGCGAACCGCGCGCACGACGACGGGCGCCCGGCGGATCTGCAGCAGTGGGCGTTCCTGCAGGCAACGCTGACCGCCCCCTGAGGCGATCCGGGGAGCGCGCCGGCTGCGCGCGCCGCTTTTCTGCTGGGGAAGGGAATCGAGGGGGCTCGGGGCGCCGCGCCGTCCCGCGTGGCGCCGCAGGTACGCGGGGGGCCGCCCGAGGCATCGGGCGCCGCCCCGCGCTTCGGGATCAGGTGCTCGGGGCGGGCTTCGGGGTGCCGAAGATGCTGGCCGCGCGGCGCTTCTCCTTGGCGGCGCGATCGCGATCGCTGTAGCTCGGGATCACGACGCGCTGGCGCTGCGGCAGCTCGCGGCCCCCGACGATGGCGTCGACCTCCTCGGCGTCCAGCGTCTCGCGCTCGAGGAGCGCCGTGGCGAGCCGCTCGAGGATCTCGCGGTTGTCCGTGAGGAGCTGCCGCGCCTCGGCGTGGGCGTCGAGGATGAACCGCCGCACCTCGTCGTCGATCTGGTTGGCGATCGTCTCCGAGTAGTCGCGGCGCCGGCTCGTGAAATCGCGCCCGAGGAACACGCTCTCCTCGTCCGCGCCGTACGAGATCGGCCCGATCACGTCGCTCATGCCGAACTCGGTCACCATGCGCCGCGCGAGGTTCGACGCCTGCTTGATGTCGTTGCCCGCGCCCGTCGTGAACTGGCCGAACACGATCTCCTCCGCCACGCGGCCGCCCATCAGCACCGACAGCCGCGCCTTGGCGAAGTCGCGCGACATGCTGAGCCGGTCCTCCTTCGGCAGCTGCTGCGTGAGGCCGAGCGCCGGGCCGCGCGGGATGATCGTCACCTTGTGGACCGGATCCGAGAGCTTCTCCAGGAGCTTCGCGACGAGCGCGTGCCCGGCCTCGTGGTAGGCCGTGGTCCGCTTCTCCTCGTCGCTGATGACCATGCTGCGGCGCTCGGCGCCCATCAGCACCTTGTCCTTGGCCATCTCGAAGTCGGCCATCGAGACGACATCCTTGTCCTGACGCGCCGCGAGGAGGGCCGCCTCGTTGACCAGGTTCTCGATGTCGGCGCCGACGAACCCGGGCGTGCCCCGCGCCAGGATCTCCATGTCGACGTCCGGACCGAGCGGGACCTTCTTCGTGTGGACCCGGAGGATGCCCTCGCGGCCGCGCACGTCGGGGCGGTTCACGACGATGCGCCGGTCGAAGCGGCCAGGCCTCAGGATCGCAGGGTCGAGGACGTCGGGGCGGTTCGTCGCGGCGACGATGATCACGCCCTCGTTCGACTCGAAGCCGTCCATCTCGACGAGCAGCTGGTTCAACGTCTGCTCGCGCTCGTCATGACCGCCGCCGAGCCCCGCGCCGCGGTGGCGGCCGACCGCGTCGATCTCATCGATGAAGATGATGCACGGCGCGTGCTTCTTGCCCTGCTCGAACAGGTCGCGCACCCGGCTCGCGCCGACGCCGACGAACATCTCGACGAAATCCGAGCCGGAGATCGAGAAGAACGGCACACCCGCCTCGCCGGCGATCGCGCGCGCGAGCAGCGTCTTGCCCGTCCCGGGGGGGCCCATCATCAGGACGCCCTTCGGGATCCGGCCGCCGAGCTTCTGGAACTTCTTCGGGTCCTTGAGGAACGCGATGATCTCCTCGAGCTCGTCCTTCGCCTCGTCGATGCCCGCGACGTCGGCGAACGTCACCTTGTTCTGCGCCTCGCTGAGCAGCCGGGCGCGCGACTTGCCGAAGCTCATCGCCTTGCCGCCGCCGGCCTGGAGCTGGCGCATGAACAGATAGAACATCACGAGCAGGAAGACCGTCGGCAGGAGGTACATGATCGCCCCCGGCCAGAACGGCGACGTCTCCTCCTTCTCGAAGAACACCGCGACCTTGTTGTCGACGATCGTCTTCGTGATCTCGTCGGCGTTGTCAGGCCCGATCGTGACCTTCTTCGTCTTCGTCCCGCTCTTCGGGTCCTTGACCCAGAAGGTGTACTCGCGGTCCTTGATCGTGACCGACTCGACGTGCGGATCCTTGTCCTTGGCCTCGACCTGGACCTGGGCCATGAACTCGCTGAACGCGACTTGTGTGGCGGGCCGGGAATCCGGGCTCAAGAACTGCCAGATCGCCAAGAACATCATGATCAGCAGAACCCAGAGCAGCAGCGTCTTGTGCGATTGCTTCACGAGGACCCTCTAAGCTCGCGCGGCGAGCCGGCGTGTACTGAAATTGTACGCGTGTTCCAGTCAGCATGCCACCCGTCAGCTCGGTCGTCGACCGCGGGTCTCCACCGTGGTGACACGGCGAAAAAAGGGGACTCGACAGGGGCCGCGGGTGGGGTGCATGCGGTCAGGTCCCGCGACGCGCAGACCCGTCCTCGATAAGCACGCTGGACTCCTCTGGAAAGCCCACGGCGATCTCTTCGCCGCCGCGAACCCGGACGCGCAGCGGCCGCCCCAGCTTGCGAGCTCGCTCGATCGCGAATCGCTGCGCCCGACCGAGCGGAATCGACAGCGGCTCGCTGCCGTCGAGGACGTCTGAATCGCCGCCAGGCGGCCGATCTCGCCCGGCGACGAGCATGTCCGAGAGCGCGCAGAGGTGGTCGACGATCGCCGGCGACAGGTCCTCGAGGAGCGGGAGGAGCTCGCGGCGGACGCGGACGCGGGTGAAACGGGGATCCCGGTTGCTGGGATCCTCGGTGAACGCCAGTCGATGTCTGCCGAGGTGGGCCAGGACGTCGGCGCGGCGGGCCTGGAGCAAGGGGCGGATGAGCTCGATGTTCGCCGCCGAGCCCGGCTCCGCGCCGCCGCACGCCGCGCCGGCGACGTCGGACGGGAGCGGGGCGCGCGGCGGCAGGACGGCGAGCCCACGCGGCCCCGCGCCCCGCAGCAGGCGCAAGAGCACCGTCTCGGCCCGGTCGTCCGCGGTGTGGCCGGTCGCGATCGCGCGGGCGCCGTGCGCCGCCGCGGCGGCTGCCAGCGCGGCAAACCGGGCGGCGCGCGCCCTGGCCTGGAGGTTCGCGCCGGGAGCCACGTTCACGCGGGTCTCGGCGTAAGGGACCCCGAGCTGCTCGGACAGGTCGCGCGCGATCGCGAGCTCGGCCGCGGCCGCGGCGCGGAGGCCGTGGTCGACGCCGTGCGCGACCACCTCGTGGCCGATCCGCCGCCGGAGCAGCGAAAGGACGTGCAGCAGGGCGGTCGAGTCGGGGCCTCCGGAGCAGGCGCAGAGCACGACGTCGCCGCGAGCGAGCAGCCGCTCGTCCCGGATCAGCCGCTCGGCGAGGCGGATCAGCGACGGGGGGTGCGACCGGCCCCGCCTGGGCGGCGGGGGAGGTCCAGCAGGAGGGCTCATCGCAGCTCGAACGCTTTGCAGAAGATGATCTCGTGGCGATCCTCGAGCGATGTGCTCAGGTGCGGCGCGACCGGGTAGCCAAGCGAGCAACGAGGCCCGCGGCCAGGCGGCCCAGCGCCCGCCTCGTCGGGGTCGGCGACCACAGGGTCGAACGAGGCGCAATCGGGGCAGGCGAACACGAGCCGATAGCGCCGCGCCTCTTCGCGGAGTCGATCGTCGAGGTGGTGAATCATCCCTGGCAGCGTAGCGCAAGCCGCCGGGCGACGGCGCCACGCGGCCGCGCGCGGCCCTCCGGCCGAGCTCGGCGGAGCAGCGCTCGGCGCGGAGAGCAGGCCGGGCATTCCCGCGCGGATCAGCGCGCGGATCTGCGGGCGCGGGAGAGCCGCACTATCGACTCGATATGGCTCGTCTGGGGAAAGAGCTCGACCGCCTCGATGTCCGTGATCTCGAAGCCGCCGCGGAGGATCCCGCCGAGATCGCGCGCGAGGGTGGCCGGATCGCAGGAGACGTACACGACCACGCGCGCGCTCGAGGCGGCGATCGCGCGCGCCGCGCCGGGAGCCCCGCTGCGCGGCGGATCCAGCACCACGACGTCGGTGCGGGCCGGGATCGGGTACTGATCGGCGTCCGCCTCGATCGCCTTGCCAGCGAGGCCCCGAGCGGCGAGGTTCTGCCGCAAGCAAGCGACCGCCCCGGGCGAGAGCTCGACGGCCGTGAAGGACGCGGGCCCCGGGGGGCCGGAGGCCGCGGCCCCGCCGGGCTCGGCGGCCGGGGAGGGTCGCAGCGCGCCGCGCGCGAGCAGCACGGAGAGCGTCCCGCTCCCGGCGAACAGCTCCAGGACGTGCGGCGGGCGGGTGGAGTCGAGGTGGGCAAGCTCGGCAGCGCGGCGGGCGAGGACGGCTGCCCCCTCCTCGGACGGCTGCCCGAACCCGCCCGGCGCGAGGAACAGCGACAGGCCGTCCGCTCCCAGGATCGCGGGCCGCGGATCGCCGAACGACGCGGCCTCGCGCGCACCGTCGAGCGTGACGCGGGCGCCGGCCCACTCGCCGCGCGCCGTGCGCTCGTCCAGCCGCTGCCACACGGCCGGCGGCAGCTGGCCACGCCACAGGACCTCGACCACCGGGCGGCTCGAGGCGCCCAGCGAGATCAGGACATCGCCCTCCCCCACGGCTCCATGGAGGACGCCGGGCAGCTCGCCGGCGAGCGGCGCGATCGCGTCGACGAGCACCACGCAGCGATCGACCGCCGCCACGGCGTGTGTCCTCGGCGCGCGATAACCCACGCGCACCTCGCCGCGCTCCGCGCGCGCGAACAACCTCGCCCGCGACCGGTAACCGAGCGGAAGGGGGGCCGGATGGACGCGGATCGGCGGCAAATCGGCCTCGGTGAGCGACGTCGCCCGCGCGATGGCCTGCCGGACGATCTGCTCGTGCGCGGCCTGCTGCGCCTCGATACGGACGTGCATCCAGTCGCAGCCGCCGCAGGCGTCAGCGAAGCGGCACGGCGGAGCGACGCGGTCGGCGCTCGGCTCGACGACACCGAGGAGCCTGCCCCTCGCCGGGCGTGCGCTCCTGTCGAGCTCGACCTCGACGAGATCACCCGGCGCGGTCCCAGGAACGAAGACGACCTCGCCCGCGAGCCGACCGACCCCCGCGCCTCCGGCGGCCAGCGCCTCGATACGCAGCTGAGCTCGCTCGCTGGGGCGGTGCCGCGCCCTGGCACCGTTCGAGCGGCGGTGGAGAGACTTCATCCCTTCATCGTAAGGCGCTGCAGGCGGATCGGGCCGGGGTGGACGACGGACGCTCGGTCGCGGATAGCGAGGCCGCGCGCGCGCCCGTCCCCCGCGGAGCTCCCCGGCACGCAGGAGCTCGACTGGCCCGTGGTGGTCGCGTCCGTCGAGGCGGGCGACGCAGGGACAGCGTCCACGCCCCTGGAAGGCGAGGGCTGCACGGCGCTCGTCTTCATGTAGATCAGCGCGCCGATACCGAGCACGCACAGCACGGTGAGGGTGATGACGGCGACGAGCACGAGCGTGTTCCTGCCGTTCCCCTTGGACGCCGCGTCCTGCGTGGCGGCCCAGATGGCCGCCGGATCCGGGCGCGGCAGGGAGAGCGCGGTCTCTATCTGCGACTGTGGAGGCTGCGCTGTCGCCGCGGACGCGAACAGCTGGGCCTGCCCCACGGTCATCGGCGCCTGAGGTGCCTGCACCGGCGAGCTGACAGGGGGCGCATGGGCTGCGGCATGGCCCTGCCCATTGAAGGGGAGCGCGTACGGGACTGCAGCGTGCGCCGGCGACGGCGCGGCGACGGCAGGGGTCCTGGTCATCCGGGCGTGACGCGCAGGCTCGCTCGCGCTCTGCAAAACCGGCGGTGGATCCTGCGACGGGAGCGCGAGCGTGGACGCGAGCGGGTTGCCCAGATCGCTGTCCAGGAGGCCTCCCTTGGGGAGGGGCGCGAGCTCGCCGGTGTCGAAGTCGCGCGGAGGGTACGGGCTCGAGGAGAGCGGAGGCGGAGCAGGATCGCGGCCGCCGGGCACGCGCGGTGGGCTCGGGTAGGCCGGCGAAAAGCCGGGGCGCGCCGTCGGCATACCAGGACGCACCGTGGCAATGCCGGACTGGACGCCGGCCTGGCGAGGCTGCGCTGGCGCCGGCTCGGGCACCATGCCGGCCGCCGGGCGCACCATCGGGCGCTCGCCATGAGGAAGGGAGCGCACCGGCTCGGCTTGCTCGCGCGTCGCGACCGTCGTCGGGACATCCTCATCGTCATCCATCAGCGATGAGGCGACCATCTGCCTGTCGTCCGCGTCCCTCGGCTGCGGGCGCCCGACCGGCGCGATCCCGCTCGCCGGCGGAGCGTTGTGCCGCAGGATCTGCGGCGGCGTGAGGCGCTGCTGCGGCTCAGGCTCTCGGCCGCGGCTGCGCAGCCCGACGCTGTCCGTGGCCGTCGTCGAGCTGCGCGCGCGCACCTGCTCGACGTTGATGGTGGACGTCACCTCGGCGGCCCACGCGAGGTGCGCCTCGCGCTTCTGGATGCGATCGACGAACACCTGCTGCACGAACTGCGCGACCTCTTCGGAGCCAACGAAGACCCCGCTCCTCATCAGGAAATTCTGCAGGGCTCGCGAGAACTCACGCGCGGTCTGGAAGCGGTCCTGCTTGTGCTTGGCGAGCGCCTTCATGACCACGCTCTCCAGCTCGATCGGATAGTCGGGCACGATCGTGGACGGCGGCGGGACCACACAGGCCTGCACCTTCTCGAGCGTGTCGAGATCCGTATCCATCCGGAAGAGGCGCTGGTTCGTCGTGAGCTCCCAGAGGACGACCCCGAGGGCGAACACGTCCGTCGTGCGATCGATCTCGTTGCCGCGCACCTGCTCGGGAGACATGTAGGCCAACTTGCCTTTGAGTGTTCCCGCGCGGGTGGACGACAGCCGGTCGGCCACCTTGGCGATCCCGAAATCCACGACCTTGGTGTAGCCGTCGTAGGTGAGGAACAGGTTGTGCGGCGTGACGTCTCGATGCACCAGGCCGAGCAGCTGGCCGTTCTTTCCGCGCAGCTCGTGAGCGGCGTGGAGCCCCTCTGCGGCATCGGAGCAGATGCGCGCGGCGAGCTCGGGCGAGATGCGCAGCCGGCGCTCCTCCGCGCGGCGCATCACCTCCCGGAGCGGCTCGCCGTGGAGGTACTCCATGGCGATCCAGTAGGTGTTGTCGTCCTTCCCGAGATCGAAGACCTGCGCGACGTTGGCGTGGTTGATGCCAGCCGCGATGCGCGCCTCATCCAGGAACATGTCGACGAACTGATCGTCCTCGACCAGATGAGGGTGGATCCGCTTGATCGCGACCCACTTTTGGAAGCCGCCCGGGCCATCCATGCGAGCCAGGTGAACGCTCGCCATTCCGCCCACCCCGATCTCGTCGACCACACGGTAACGGCCCAGGAAGTAGGTCCCCTGCTGCTTCTCGGACTCCTTCGCGCGCGCTTCAAGCGATGAATTGGTCGACCCGGGGCTTGGAGGTCCGCCCATTCGCGATGCGGGTCGAGGCGGGGGTTGGGGCATGAGCGGTCACTACTTTACCGCGAGTTCGCGGCGCTTTGCCATGTCGTCTCGGCCAGGACACCTTCCAGATGGTCAGCTTCAATCCACCGGGGCGCTGAAGGCGCCTGTCCCGACAGGTAGGACACCACCTGAAACCCAGGACGGAGTCGTGACGGGCTCAGGGGAACGGTTGCCCAGGTTGACCCCGCTCGAAGTAGAAGCGGAACCCCCCGGTGACCCGCGAGAGGAGCTCCCGAGGGATGGCGTCGGCTGGATGACCGAGCCCTGCGTCGCGCGGATCGCCGACCCAGACGTCGAACGTCGCGTCGGTGTACTTGTCGACCGCGTCCGTCTCGTTGGGATCGCCGCTGAACAGCGCCTGGAACTTGATGGTCCCATCGACGGCGTAGAGCACGATGTTCTGGTTGTGGCAGGACCGCTGGAGGTAAAGCGCCATGTGCACGAGCGGCGCGAGCCCCTCCGGCTTCGGCGTCGGTGGAGGCGAGCCCGGCAGCTCGACGCCGGGCGGGAGCCCGACGCTCAGGTCGACGTCGAGCTTGTTCACGGTCCCGTCCCCGCGGATGAGGTCGACGTCATCGATCAGGACCGCGAGCCCGTCCGAGATCTCCTGCAGGTCGCTCCCCCGCTGCACCCGGACCTGCAAGGTGGAGCGGTAGGGGACCGCAGCGAAGAAGTCCGGGTTCATGTCGTAGCTGTCGTCCCAGCAGCCGGCCGCGCGCAGCCGTTCGCTGACGACCTCGCCTTCCCCCTGCCCGAGCGAGCACCCGAGCGAGAACGCGCAGGCGAGGGGCGCGAGCGCACGGGCCCTCATGACGCCGCCTGCGAGCGAAGGGCCGCCTTGATGCGGCCTCCCCCGAGCACGCGATCGCCCCGGTAGACCACGGCCATCTGCCCGGGGGAGACGGACCGCACCGGGCTCGCGAACCGCGCCACGAAGCTCTCCGCGCCCGTCGCGGGGTCGCGGCGCCGCTCGATGATGCCAGGCGCCGCCTCGTGCCGCGCGCGCACGCGCACCTCGGCCTCCAGGGGGAAGACCGCGTCGTCGCACCACACCGCGTCGGCGATCTCGGCGCCCGCGGCGTACAGATCGCCCTCGTCGCCGAGGTGCACCGCGCCGGACGCGGCGTCGAGGCCCACGACGAACGCGGGCCGGCCGAGCGAGACGCCGATGCCCTTGCGCTGGCCCACCGTGAAGCCGTGCACCCCGCCGTGCGACCCGACCACGCGGCCGTCCCGATCGACGATGGGGCCGGGGCGGAGCCTGTCCGCGGCGCGGTCGGCCACGAACGGCGCGTAACGGCCGGAGGGGATGAAGCAGAGCTCCTGGCTCTCCCCCTTCTCGGCGCCCGGGAGCCCGCGGGCGATCGCCTCGGCGCGCACCTCGTCCTTGGTCGAGTCGCCGAGCGGGAAGAGGAGCCGCGACAGCTCGTCCGACCGGAGCATGTGCAGGAAATAACTCTGATCCTTGTGCCGATCGCGGCCGCGGTAGAGGCGAGCGCCGCCCTCCTCCAGGACGACCCGCGCATAGTGGCCCGTCGCGACCCACGAGACACCCAGCCGCTCCGCCAGCGGGAACAGCTCCCGGAGCTTGACGGAGCGGTTGCAGGCCACGCACGGGCTCGGCGTCTCACCCGCGAGGTAGGCCTCGACGAAGGGGTCGACGACGTGCTCGCGGAACAGGGCGCGGCGGTCGAACGTGTAGTGCGGGATCCCGAGGTGGTCGGCGACCCGGCGGGCGTCGTGCTGATCCTCGGGCGCGCAGCAGCGGCTCTTGACGCTGCCGTCGTCGGGGTAGTCCCAGAGGTGCAGCGTCACGCCGACGACCTCGTATCCAGCGTCGCAGAGGCGCGCTGCCGCGACGGACGAGTCGACTCCGCCGCTCATCGCGATGAAGACGCGTGCCCCCGACGAGGCCCGCTCGCCGGGCCGCGCCGTACCGTCGGCCTCTCGGACCAGAGTTGCCATTTCCGTTCTTATAGCGTGGATTCCTCGCCGCGGCCGGACGCCGCGGGCGAACCCGCACGGGATGCCGCGGCGAGCTCGCGCGGGATGCCGCGGCGAGGGCTCGCGCGAGGAGCCGGGACGGCGGCGCGCCGGCGAATGAATGATCAGGCTGGCTCTCCGCCATTCACCCTTGGCCACCCCCGCAGGGCGCGTGTACCGTCTGCCAGATGCCGAGCGGGGTCGTGCTCGTGATCGAGGACGAGGAGTACATCGCGGACCTGCTCGCCACCGCGATCCGGGAGGCAGGTTACGAGGTCATCTTCTGCGCCACCGCGGAGGCCGGGCTCTCCACCGCCTGCACCCTGGAGCCCGAGTGCATCGTCTGCGACATCGGCCTGCCCGACCACGACGGCTACTGGGTCGCGCGCAACGTGCGCACCCAGCCGTCCCGGGTATCGGTCACCCCGTTCCTGTTCCTCTCCGCGCTCGACGACCAGGAGGCCCGCCTCGAAGGGTTCCACGTGGGCGCCGACGTCTACATGACCAAGCCGTTCCGGGTCGGCGAGGTCGTCGCGCAGATCGGCGCGCTCGTGCAGATGGCGTCGCGCCTGCGCCTGCGGCGGGACAGCCTCATGTCCATCCCGACCTCCGTCGATCAGACCGCGATCGAGGGCGATCTCAGCCAGATGTCCATCGCGACAGTCCTCACGGTGCTCGAGATGGAGCGGCGGTCGGGCGTGTTCGAGGTGAGCAGCAAGAAACGTCGGGCTCAGCTGGACATCGCCGAAGGGTGCATCGTCGAGGGGACCGTGGGAGGCACGCGCGCCTCGGCGCTCGCCGCGCTCCGCACCATGCTCAGCTGGAAGGTCGGACGGTTCGCGTTCGTGCCAGGCGTCCGCCCCTTGCCCGCGCAGCGGACATCCATCGCTGCGTACCTGCTCGAGGCGACCCGGCTCGAGGACGAGAGCGCCCGCGTCGAGCTGCCACTCCCGCCGTCGCGACGCCGTCCGGAGCCCCGGAGCGCGACGACGGCGCTCGGCGGGCCGTCGTCCATTCTGGACGACGTCGCGCCGCCGTCGTCGCGCGTCGTGTCCGAGGAGCGCCTGCGCCGCGGGCCCACCCCTCTGCCACAGAGGGGCTCCGATCCCGCCGTGGCGATCGCCGATGGGCCGCCGTCGCTCGAGCTGAACTTCGAGTTCGAGCTGGCGACCCCGGCGGCCCCGCCGACGCTGCCCTCGCTGGCCCGCAGGACGGCGAAGCCGTCGAGCCAGCGCGGCATGCGCGTGGAGGAGAGCGAGCCTCCGACGCTCCCGCGAAGCGGGAGCCGAACGCCGCCCTCGCGACCGTCCTCGCCAGGGCGCGAGCGGCAGAGCGCCGTGGACACGGGCGAGCTCTCCCGCGGGACCCTCGCTCCCCCGGAGACCCAGCCGGCAAGCCACGAAGGCCCGCCGCGTGCGACCCCGATCCCCCCGAGACCGGCGCCGGCCAGGCCTCCCCGCCCTGACGCGAAGAAGCGCTGACGGCGGGCAACGGGTACAAGAAGAAACGGAAGCGCCGATCTAGAGCGTCGACTGCTGCTCCACGTCGCCCGGATCGTGATCGCGCAGGTAGCTCAGGTTGACCGCGTTCACGACGGCGTGCGCCAGGACCGGCCCGACGAGCGACCCGGTCGCCGCGAAGATGGCGCCGAGCCCCGCGCCCACGCCCACCGCCCAGCCGATCCACACCCAGCGGCTCGGACCGCGCATCTGGTGCATCAGACCGAAGAGGATCGCGCTCAGCAGCACGCCGAGGAGCGGCGTCAGGAGCCCGCGGAAGAGCAGCTCCTCCCCCAGGCTCGAGAGGCCCGCGAGGAGCAGGATCTGGCCGAGCGAGAAGTCGCGCGCGACCGGGCGGAGCTCCGCGTGCAGGCGCCGGGCCCAGCTGAACCGGGCCACGGCGACGCGCGTCGTCACGATGACGCCGGCCGCCAGCGTGAGGCCGAGCGCGGCGCTCATCAGCACCGCGGCCAGCGGCGGCAGCGCGAGCCACGGGCTCGGGTGGATCCACGGCCATCCATCCCGCAGCACCAGGCCCAGCGAGATCGCCAGCGCCGCGAGGACGAGATAGCCGGACGCCGCCTGCACCGTCGCGTCGGTTCGACCGGTCCGCGCCCATCGCGACGCCATGCCCCATCATGGCACGCCGAAAGAAGCCGGTGAAGCCGCGCGCGCCGTCAGGACCCCTGGCCGAGCGCCGGCAACCGGAGTACGTCGACGGCCATGCACGCGATCGTGGTCATCTTCCCGGGCTCCAACGCCGATGCCGAAATGATCCATACGCTCCGCGACGTGCTCCAGGTCCGCACGTCGACCGCCTGGCACCGCGACGCCGAGCTCCCCGCAGGCACCGATCTCGTCGCGATCCCCGGCGGGTTCTCCTACGGGGATTACCTGCGCTGCGGCGCCATCGCGCGCACGAGCCAGATCGTCCCCGCCATCCGGCGGCACGCGGAGCGCGGCGGCCTGGTGATCGGCGTCTGCAACGGCTTCCAGATCCTCACCGAGGCAGGGCTGCTCCCGGGCGCCCTCACCCGCAACGCGCACCTCCGCTTCGAGTGCCGCGACGTCTTCGTGACGCCGCGCGCGGAAGGGCCGTTCACGACCGGCCTGCCGCGGGTGCTCCGCCTGCCGATCGCCCACGCCGAAGGGCGCTACCAGGCTGATCCGGAGACGCTCCGCAAGCTCGTCGACGAGCGCGCCATCGCGCTGCAGTACTGCGACCGGGAGGGGCTGGTCGGCGGCGACGCGAACCCCAACGGATCGGCGATGGACATCGCCGGCATCTACGGCGGGCCCCGGCGGAACGTGCTCGGGCTGATGCCGCACCCCGAACGGATGAGCGAGCCCTTCCAGGGCCACGGCTGCGCGGACGGGCGCGCCCTGTTCGACGCCGTGCTGCGCAGCGTGGGCGGCGCCCGCTCGGCCCCATCCGCGAGCGCGCCGTGAGCGACGCGTCGCCCGGCGCCGCCCGCTGCCGCGTGTGCGACGCGGCGCTCGCGCCGGAGGGCGATCGCTGCCCGCAGTGCGGCGCGGCCGCGCGCGCCGAGGCCTGCCCGCACTGCGGCGGCGTGACCGGCGTCTCGGCGCACCTCGAGCTGCGCTTCGCGTGCGACGCCTGCGGCGGCCCGCGCGTCCCCGTCGCCAACGACCGCGTCGAGCGATCCGGCCGCGAGGTGCCGCTGCTCCAGAAGGCGCGCGCGGCGGCCTCGGCGCGCTCGGTCTGGCGCGCCGCGGGCGTCGCGGCCAGCGCGCTGCTCGGCTTCGAGCTGTTCCTGTTCGCCGTGCTGCTGCTCGTCCTCAGCGCGAGCGTCGGGCTCTTCACCGCCGGCCTCCTCACCATGGCGCCCGTCGGCGCCTTCGCCCTCTGGGCGCTCCGGCGGGCGAAGTCGCGGAGCCGGGACATCTCGCCCGCGCTCGACGCCGCCTGGGTCTCCGTCGCCTCCGACGTCGCCCGCCAGGCCGAGGGCCCGCTCACCGCCGGCGGGCTCGCCTCGACCCTCCGCATCGCCGAGTCCCAGGCCGAGGAGCTCCTCGCCCTGCTGGAGGTCAACGACGTCGTGCGCGGCGCGGTGAGCCCCGCGGGCGAGTTCGGCTATGCGCCGAAGCTGCGCGTCGGCGCGGCGCGCGGCGAAGACCGGGGCGAGGCGGGGGCCGAGAGCGTGGCGCACGCCCTCGCCGCCGAAGAGGAAGCCTTCGCTGCCGAGCCCCTGACGCAACGGACCGCCCATGTCGACCCCGCGAAGCGCTGATCCCAAGCCGAAGCCAGGCCCGCCGCAGCAGAAGGCCCGCGCGAGCCGGCCCGCGCCCCAGGAGCGCCGCGCCCTGACCCACATCGGCGGCGCGACGGTGCTCGAGGGTGACCCCGAAAGCGCCGCGAAGCTCGCCCACGCGCTCGACGTGGCCAGCTCGAGCACGGCGGAGGAAGCGGCGCGCGCGCACGTGCACGGGTTCCACAGCTACCCGGCCCGGATGCACCCGGACACCGCCCGCCGGCTGATCGAGGGCCTCTCGAGGCCGGGCGAGCGGGTGCTCGACCCCTTCTGCGGCAGCGGCACCGTCCTCGTCGAGGCCCGGCTCTCGGGCCGGGCGGCGATCGGCGTCGACGCGAACCCGCTGGCCGTGCGCCTCGCCCGCCTCAAGGTGCAGGGCAGCACCCCCGGCGAGCGGGAGCGGCTCGTCGCCGCCGCCCGCGAGGTCGCGGCCGCGGCCGATGAGCGCCGCAAGGCGCGCGCCGGTCCGAGCCGCCGGTACGGCCCCGAGGACGTCGCCCTGTTCGAGCCGCACGTGCTCCTCGAGCTCGACGGGCTCCGCGTCGGCCTCGACCGCCTCGCGGGCCACGGCGCCGACGCGCTCCGCGCCGATCTCGAGCTCGTCCTCTCCGCCATCCTGACGAAGCTCAGCCGCCGCACGTCCGACACGTCGGAGCACGAGCTGCCGCGGCGGATCGCCGCCGGCTATCCGGCGCGGCTCTTCATCCGCAAGGCGGAGGAGCTCGCCCAGCGCCTCGCCGAGGTCGCCGCGCCGCTCGAAGCGAGCCCGCCCGCGCTCGTCGAGGAGGGAGACGCGCGCGTGCTCCGCGGCGTCGAGGCCGGCTCCGTCCACCTCGCGATCACGTCGCCGCCCTACCCGGGCGTGTACGACTACCTCGCCCACCACGAGGCGAGGCTGCGCTGGCTCCGGCTCCGCAGCGCCCGCTTCGAGCAGGACGAGATCGGGGCCCGCCGGCACCTCGACCCGCTCGGCCCCGAGGCGGGCCGCGCGCGCTGGCGCGACGAGCTCGGCGGCGTGCTCACCGCGCTCGCGCGCGTCCTCCGGAGCGGCGCGCCGCTCGTGCTGCTGATCGCCGACAGCGTGGTCGCCGGCGCGCCGGTCTACGCGGTCGACGTGGTCAGGGCCGCCGCGTCCGGCGCGCGCTTCGCGGTCCGCGCGGTCGCGTCGCAGCCGCGCCCCCACTTCCACCGCCCCACGGCGCGCGCCTTCCAGCGCCGCCCGCGCCACGAGCACGCCATCCTGCTGATCCGCGCCTGACCCGCCAGGCTCTCCCCGCGGCGCAGGCGCATGGCAGGGCGCGCCGCCGCGCCTGAGCCACCGAAAATTGCCCCGCTGCGCGGGCTCATGGCAGGGTGCGCCGGCGTCGGGCAGCGCGCGAGGCGGCCAGCACCGGCCTCCTGCGGCGCGCGGCGCTCCGGCGCGCGCGACGATGGCGAGAGCTCACCTGGCACTTCTTCTCTGGGGCACCTTCGCCCTCGGCTGCGGCAAGGCAGGCGGCGATCCGGGAAAGGCCGACCTCGACAGCACGGGGGTCGACGCCTGCGACAGCACCCTGGCCACGATGACCACCTGCGCCAGCAAGCTGCCCGCGGAGAGCAGGAAGAGCCACGAGGCCGCGATCCGGATCGCGCGCGACGTGCTCGAGGCCAGGGCGGAGGCCGACGACGAGGCGCTGGAGGGCGACGCGAGGGCGGAGGCGCGCGTCGCGCTCGCGGCCGCCTGCAAGCAGATGAGCGACGCGGTCCTGGACCGCGAAGCGTGCGGCCGCTGAGCGCCAGACGGCCGAGCGCCCGGGCGAGCGTGCACGCGGCGAGGCACACGCTCGGCCGCCCGCCGCGCTTCACGCGAAAGCGGGCACCTCCGCCGGATACTGCTGCCGGAGGAACGAGGCCCACTGCGGCCGCCGCTCGGCGTGGAACACGTCGCCCGCGAGCATGCTCGTGATGAGCTTGCGCATCGTGGACCGCTGGTTCGGCTCGAACAGCGTCTCCCGGAACTGGCCTTTGTAAAAGCCCTGAACGACCCCCAGGAAGAGATCGACGGCGTAGCGGATCTCCGCCTCGTAGGCCGCGAACGCGGCGCGCGAGGTGTCCCCGGCGTCGAGCGCGCGGTCGATGGCCGTGGCGGCCAGATCGGCGCCCTTGATGGCGAGGTGCGCGCCCGTCGAGAAGAGCGGGTCGAGGAACCCGCCCGCGTCGCCCACGAAGAGCCATCCATCTCCGGCGAGCTGGTCGATCCGGTACGAGAAATCGGCGAGCGCCCCCACCGGCCTGATGCGCCGCGCGCTCGCGAGGAATTCCCGCGCCCAGCCGCTCTGCGCGACGGTGCGATCGAAGAGCTCGTCGAGCCGCTCCCCCTTCGCCCGGCTCCGGATCCAGCTCGACGACACCACCGCGCCGACGCTCGTCACCTCGCCGCGGAACGGGATGAACCAGAACCACCCGTGCTCGAAGAGGACAATCTGGATGTCGCCCTGGTGGATCCCCTCCTCGCGGGGCACGCCCTCGTAGTGGGTGAACAGCGCGGTCTTGTCGAGCTCGGCCAGCTGCGCCTTCCGCCGCATCCTCGACGCGAGCAGCGTGTCCCGCCCCGTCGCGTCCACGATCACCGGCGCCCGGAGATCGACGACGTCGCTCGAGTCGGCGCGCGCGGCCGCGGCCTCCTCCGGCCCGGCGCCGTCGGGTCGAGCGCGGGGCCGCGCGCGCACCCCGACGGCGCGGGGGCCCTCGAACACCACCTCGACGGCCTCCCACGACTCGCGCACCTCCGCCCCGAGCTCCGCGGCGTGGCGGAGCAGCAGCTGGTCGAACGCGTCGCGCTGCACCTGGTAGGCGAACTCGAACCTCGGCTCGAACGCGTCGGCGAAGCTGTACGTCCGCGTCCGCCCCGTCGACGAGCACAGGAACCGGGCGCCGTATTTGCGGAGGAAGCGCGCGTCCAGCTCCTCGTCCAGCCCGAGCCGCTCGAAGACCTCGCGGGACAGCGGCAGCAGCGACTCGCCGATGTGAAAGCGAGGGAACCTCTCGCGCTCGAGCACGAGGGCCCGGCGGCCGAGGCGGGCCAGCGATGCGGCGAGCGTCGACCCACCCGGCCCTCCGCCGAGGATGATTGCGTCCCAGCGATCCGTCATCGCTCGTCGTATAGTGCGTGCCGACGCCCGAGAAAATGCGCTCTCGGCGTCGCGCGCCAGGTAGGGAGGAGGGAGGGTTCGGCGGTGCCCACGGTCGTGTTCGAGGACGGCGCGCTCGGCCCCGCCGTCACCGCGGAGACGGGAGCCGGCAGGCTCATCGATGTCTGCGACGACGCGCGCGCTCCGATCGTGTTCTCGTGCCGCGACACGCGCTGCGCCACGTGCCGCGTCGAGGTCGTCGAAGGGGAGCAGCTCCTCGAACCGCCTGCGCGCGGCGAGCGCGATCTGCTCGAGCGCTTCGGCGCCCCGCCGCGGCTCCGGCTCGCGTGCCAGGTGGTGCTCCGCGCGGGCCCCGGGCTGGTCCGTTTGCGCGGGATCGTCGGCCGCGAGGGCTGAGCGGCCGGGGGAGCCCGCGGCGAGCATCGCGCGCGCCCGCCATCAGGCACCGCCGCAGCGCGCACGTCCCCACGCGGCGGAGCGCGCTCCGTCGCCCTCGCGATCGTCTGCTCCGGTCGTGCCCTGCCATTGGCGGCACTGGCGAACGGTGTTAAGGCAGCCCCCGTTCTGAGGCCCGGCTCCTCGGGGAGGAGAGCGAGATCAGGCGCCCCCCGGAGCTGCCCGCGCGCGGTGACGACGGGACGCCGCTCGCCTGGGACGCGCACCGCGGCACCTGCAGCCGCGGTCGCCCGTCGGGCGGAGATGGCAACACCGCGCGAAGGAGTGGACGAGACGTGACCAAAGCCAGGAAGCTGCGCGAACTCATGGCCCGCCCCGGGCCGATCGTCATCATCGGCGCGCACAACGGGCTCTCCGCAAAGATCGGTGAAGAGGCAGGGTTCGACGGGCTCTGGGCTTCCGGCTTCGAGATCTCCGCGAGCTACGCGGTGCCGGACGCGAACATCCTCACGATGGCGGAGAACCTCCAGGCCGCCAAGATGATGAACAGCACGTCGCTCCCGGTCGTCGCGGACTGCGACAACGGCTACGGCAACGCCGTCAACGTCGTCCGCTGCGTCGAGGAGTACGAGGCGGCGGGCATCGCGGCGATCTGCATGGAAGACAACATCTTCCCGAAGCGCTGCAGCTTCTACGCCGGCGTGAAGCGCGAGCTCGCGGACGTCGAGGAGCACGCGCTCAAGGTCCGCGCGGCGAAGGCGACGCAGAAGGATCGCGACTTCGTGGTCATCGCGCGGACCGAGGCGCTCATCGCCGGCTGGGGGATGGAGGAGGCGCTCCGCCGCGGCCGCGCCTACGCGGACGCGGGCGCCGACATGGTCCTCATCCACTCGAAGAGCAAGGACCCGGACGAGGTGCTCTCCTTCGCCCGCGCGTGGGACCGCCCGAACACGCCGCTCGTCTGCGTGCCGACCATCTACCGCACGACGAGCGTCGACACGCTGCACAAGGCCGGCTTCAAGCTGATCATCTTCGCGAACCACGCGATCCGCTCGTCGATCAAGGCGATGACGGAGACGCTCCAGACGCTGAAGCGCGAGATGTACACCGGCAGCGTCGACGACAAGGTCGTGCCGCTCGAGCGCGTCTACCAGCTCGTGGGCGTCGACAAGATGAAGCAGGAGGAGTCGAGCTTCCTGCCCTCCGGCAGCCCGGGCGTCACCGCCGTCATCCTCGCCGCCGGCCAGAGCCAGGGGCTCCTGCCGCTCACGGAGGAGCTGCCGAAGCCGATGCTCGACCTGAAGGGCAAGAGCATCCTCGAGCGGCAGATCGACGTGCTCAACGCGTGCGGCGTCAAGGACGTCGCCGTCGTGCGCGGGTACAAGAAGGAGGCGATCAAGGTCCCGAACGCCCGCTTCTACGACAACGACGAGTACGCGACGACGAACGAGGTGTTCTCGCTCTTCCGCGCCTCCAAGGAGCTGAGCGGGCCGTTCCTCTTCCTCTACGGCGACATCGTGTTCGAGCGCGGCCACCTCGAGAAGCTCCTCAAGAGTCCGGCGGACATCTCGATCGTCGTCGACCGCGCGTACGCCGAGGGCCAGCGGCCCAAGGACGCGCGCGGCGTGCCCGACCTCGTGGCCCTGAAGGACGCGCAGGAGGCCGGCTACCGCTTCGTCGGCGCCGAGGCGCCGCACCGGGTGGCCCGCGTCGGCCGCGCGATCCCCGCGGGCGAGGCGCACGGCGAGTTCGTGGGCATGGCCATGTTCACCGCGAAGGGCGCGCGCCTGCTCACCGACTGCTACCACCAGCTGCAGGAGAGCCGCGCGAAGGGCGGCTTCCACGAGGCCGAGTCGCTCCGCAGCGCGACCTTCACCGACCTGCTCCAGGAGCTCGTCGACCGCGGCGCGGACGTGCAGGCGATCGACGTTTACAAGGGGTGGCTCGAGATCGACACGTTCGAGGACTACCGTCGCGCCTGGGCGCTCATCAAGGAGTGAGGTGATGTCCCACGGTTCCCACGGTTCAGGCAAATCGTATGCGCCCGAGTTCGTCGCCGCGCTCAAGGAGGCGGGGTTCGACTTCTTCGCGGGCGTGCCCTGCTCGCTGTTGAAGGGCCTTGTCTCGCTGCTCGACGCCGACGCGAGCGCCCGTTACATCTCGGCGACCCGCGAGGACAGCGCCATCGGGATGGCCTTCGGCGCCTGGCTCGGCGGCAGGCTGCCGATGGTCCTGATGCAGAACTCCGGGCTCGGCGTCTCCGTGAACGCGCTGGCCTCGCTCAGCACGATGTACGAGGTGCCCGCGCTGCTCGTCATCTCCTGGCGCGGCGAGGGCGGCAACGACGCCCCGGAGCACATCATGATGGGCGAGATCATGCTCCCCATCCTCGATCTGATGAAGATCCAGCACCGCGTCCTCCGCGCCGCCGAGCCGATGGGGCCCCAGGTGCAGTGGGCGAAGGACGTCATGCTCTCCACCAGGCAGCCGGCGGCGCTCATCGTGCCCGCGGGGGTGCTCGAATGAACAAGCTCGAAGCGCTGAAGGTGTTCACGGCGGCGGTCGGCAAGGACGACCTCGTCGTCTGCTGCAACGGCATGATCGGCCGCGAGCTCTACACGACGCAGGACCGGCCCTCGAACTTCTACATGATCGGCTCGATGGGGCTCGGCCTGTCGATCGGCCTGGGGCTCTCGCTCGCGCAGCCGCGCAAGCGGATCTTCGTGCTCGACGGCGACGGCAACGTCCTCATGGGCATGAACGCGCTCGCCAGCGTCGGCAGCGAGCGGCCGGCGAACCTCGTGCACGTCGTCCTCGACAACCGCTCCCACGCCTCGACGGGCGGGCAGCGGACGATCTCGGGCGACGTGAGGCTCGAGTCGGTCGCCAGCGCGGTCGGCTACCGCGCCACGCACCGCGCCGAGTCCGTCGAGTCCTTCGAGGCGTCGCTGCGCGTCGCGCTCGTGCAGCCGGGCCCGGTCATGGTCCTCGCCCTCGTCGACGGCGGCACCGTGAAGGGCATCGGCCGCGTCGCAGAGACGCCGCAGGAGCTGGCCTCCCGCTTCGCGGCCGAGGCGCGCCGATGAGGGCGATCCTGCTCGCCGCCGGCCGCGGCCGGCGCATCGGCCGGGACGCGCCCAAGTGCCTCATCTCGATCGAGGGCAAGACGCTGCTCGAGCGCCACCTCGTGAACCTCACCGAGAGCGGCGTCACCGATCTGACGATCGTCGTCGGCTTCCGGCACGAGATGATCGAGGACGCGCTCGCCTCGCTGCGCCCTTCGCTGAAGATCGAGCTCGTCAAGAACCCGCGGTTCACCCACGGCAGCATCGTCTCGCTCCACGTAGCGGCCGACCGGCTGTCAGGCGGCGGGCTGTGGATGGACGCCGACGTGCTGTATCCCGCCGCGCTGCTGCGGCGCCTCGTGAGCTCGCCCCACGAGAACTGCCTGCTGGTCGACGCGAGCTCGGAGGAGAGCGGCGAAGAAATGATGGTCGGCGTCCGCGCCGGCCGCGTCCTCAAGATCGCGCGCCGCGTGGGCAAGGACTGGGACATCGCCGGCGAGACCGTCGGCTTCGCCAAGGTCGGCCCGCAGGGCGGTCGCACGATGCAGCGCCTCCTGGAGGAGGAGGTCTCCGCCGGCCGCCTCGACCAGGAGTACGAGGCCGCGATGGACCGCGCTTTCCAGGAGGTACCGTTCGGTATCGAGCGCGTCGACGACCTGCCCTGGACCGAGATCGACTTCGAAGAAGACGTGGAGAAAGCCCGCCGCCTGGCAAGCGCTCTCTAGGAGCGGGCTCTGAGGGGGACTACGCGGATCTGAGCTCGGCGGCGCAGCCGGGAGCCGAGCTCAGGCCACGGCCAGCTTCGCGCGGCGGGATGCGCCGCGGAGGAACCAGCCGTTCAGCCAGACGACCGCGACGATCCAGATGACCCCGCCCGTCGCGAAGAAGACCTGACCCAGCCAGAGCTGGTTCACGAGGAGCGTCAGCACCACCATCGACAGGAACGCGTCGCCGTTCGATATCGCCCAGAGCGCGCCGATGAGGCGCGTGAGCGGCGACGCCTCCTCCCGGATCAGCTGCTTTACCTGATCCGCGCTGGTCGAGGACTGGCTCCGCCGCGGGTCGAACCACTCGTGCTCGAACGCGAGGTGCCCCATGCGCCCGATGAAGACATCGAAATGGGCAAAGAACGAGGAGGAGGGGCCGAGCGCCTGGATCTTCCGGCGCAGCACGTCCGCCGTCTCGTCGGTGCCCGTCTCGAAGATCGAGCAGTACTTGAGCTTGAAGTAGTCCGCGGAGAAAGAGCGCAGCGCCCCCTGGAGCAGCGCGATCAGCAGGAGTGCGTTCGTGGACACGGTCGCGCTCCACGGGCCCTCCGGCGGCGGGTGAAGGTGAACGTGCCAGAAGATGCCGGCATAAAGAAAGACGACGCCCAGCCAGTCGGCCAGGCCGTCAATGGCGTGCCCGGCGGGGCTCACCATCCGCTTCGCCCGCGCCAGCGCGCCGTCCACGCAGTCCAGGATGGAGCGGAGCTCGAACACGAGCGCCCCGGCGATGAGGTGCCTCGGATCATCGAACGTCACCAGGTAACCGGCCAGCGCGGCGAAGAGCGGCTGAACCAGCGTCACCTGGTTCGGCGTGACCGGCGTCCTCATCAGCGCCCGCACGATCCAGCGCGCGATCGGGTACCGATAGTAGCGATTGAGCGGGTCCTCCATGCGCATCTTCCAGCCGCCGGGCACACCGCCGGACTGGGCGGCAGGTGTCGAGCTCTCGGCAGCAGCGCGCGGTTCAGGCATCGGCGATCCCGGCCCGGACTCTAGGGCAGCCGCCCCCGGGGACCAACTGGATTGCGACCTCTCGATGGACATGACGTGACAGTCGTTGCAAGCCCGCGTCCCGGCGCCACGCCGCGCTTTCCAGGGCGTATCCCGCGCCTCCGGCGACCAGCCGCGTAGTTGTTTGCGCTCCTGAAGCCCCACCGAGAACCGAGTTTCGCACCTCGCGTGCGGACGCGACAGGCACACTCGGGCGCTCCCTTCCTGTAAAATCGCATTCTCTCGCCTGCGGCGCTGCGACGTTCGACGAGCGCGCGCGTCCGCTGGAGCCGGTCTGACGTGGCGGCCGCGTCCCGCCGCGCGCTCCGGGAGCGCCCTGCGAGAATGGCGGCGCGCCGGGGCTCCTCGGCGCTATGGTGCCCCGGTGGCAAACAGGTCCTGGAGCGCGGCGCTCCTGCTCGTGGCCGCAGGGTGCACCGCGAGCGTGGGATCCATCGGGGCTGTCCTTGGGCGAGATAACGAGTCGCTGGCGCTCTACGTGCGCGACGTGCCGCCGGGCCTCGCCGCCGAGCGAGCGGGGCTGATCCCGGGCGACGAGATCATGATGATTGATGGCGTGTATGTCCGGGATCTCTCGTCGGCAGCGGTGCGCGATCGGCTCCGCGGCGCCGTCGGGAGCGCCGTCGAGCTCACCGTCGTCCGCGGGCGCGACGTGCGGCGCGTCCGGGTCGTGCGCACCGAGCTAAGGGCGCACGAGGGGCTCAAGCCCAGAGAAGAGCAGATCCTGCCTTGAAGCGGGGCCGGTTACCGCTCATTGCGCGGCGAGCGCCACGAGCTCGGCATAGTGCTTGTTCGCGTAGAAAGAGAGCACATCGACGGCGTCGCGCACCTCGCTCGGATCGAGGTCCTCGAGGCGGTACTCGACGCTGAGAATCACGTCGCCCTCCTCGTCGGCCGAGAGCTTGGCCATGTTGATCTCGCGGTTCAGCTGGAGCAGGCGCCGCACGATCCCGTCGCCCTCCTCGAGCTCCATCGGGAGCCGCACGAACGGGATCACCGCGAAGACGACGAAGGGGGGTGAGAGCCGCACGAACAGCGGGAAGAGCCGCTCGGCCCCCTGGAAGTCGCTGCGCATGGTGTCGCTGGATACGACCTCCACAGCCCAGCCCTCGCGCTCGAGGCACGCCTTGATCTCGTCGAACGTCATGCGCGGCATCATAGCCTCTGACGGCGCGCCTCCGGGAGCGCGCCGGATCGACGGCCCGACGCCCCCCGCTCGTCCGGTCTCGCGGGCGATCCCGCCGGCGAGCTCCCCGCAGGCAGCGCAGCGTCTTGGCCAGGGAGCGCGGACGCACCGGGAAGCAGGGAAGCAGGGAAGCAGGGAAGCAGGGAAGCCGAGTGAGAGTGCTGCCCAGGCAGCAGCCTGCGCGAAACGTCGGAAACGTCGATGCAGCTCGACAGCGACAGCGCCCGGCGCCGTCCACACCGACAGCCCACACCGACAGCCCGGAGGCAGCTCGTCCGGCCGGCGCTTTTGTCCGCGGAAGGCCGCGGCTCGCGTTGACGGTGCCCCGCGCTCGAACTATGCGTAGAGGTCCGATTTCGAGTCCGCCGAAGGAGCGATTCATGCGCCGTTACCAGTTCACATCCGAGTCCGTCACCGAAGGACACCCCGACAAGGTGTGCGACCAGATCTCCGACGCCATTCTCGACGGGATCCTCGAGAAGGATCCGACGGCCCGCGTCGCGTGCGAGACCCTGGTGAAGACGGGGATGGCCGTCGTGGCCGGCGAGATCACCACCTCGGCGTGGGTCGACATGCCGGTCGTCGTGCGCAACACCATCAAGGACATCGGCTACACCGACGCCGCGATGGGCTTCGACTACGAGACGTGCGCGGTGCTCACGGCGATCGAGAAGCAGTCGCCCGACATCTCCCGCGGCGTCACCGAGGGCGAGGGCCTCTTCAAGGAGCAGGGGGCAGGCGACCAGGGGCTCATGTTCGGATATGCGACGGACGAGACGTCGGAGCTGATGCCCTCCCCCATCAGCTATGCCCACCGCCTCGCCCGGAAGCTCGCCGATCTCCGCAAATCCAAGAAGCTCGACTGGCTGCGCCCCGACGGCAAGACCCAGGTCACGATCGAGTACGAAGATCAGACGCCCGTGCGCGTGAGCGCCGTCGTCGTGTCGACGCAGCACGGCCCCGAGGTCAAGCACAAGACGATCGTCGACGCGGTGCGGAGCCTGATCATCGAGAAGTGCATCCCGGCCAAGCTGATGGATCGGAGCACGAAGATCTACGTGAACCCCACCGGCCGCTTCGTGGTCGGCGGCCCCTTCGGCGACGCCGGCCTCACCGGCCGCAAGATCATCGTCGACACCTACGGCGGCATGGGCCGGCACGGCGGCGGCGCTTTCAGCGGCAAGGACCCGACGAAGGTCGACCGCTCCGCCTGCTACTACGCGCGCTACGTCGCGAAGAACGTCGTCGCGTCCAAGCTCGCGGCGCGCTGCGAGGTGCAGATCGCCTACGCCATCGGCGTCGCCCAGCCGGTCGGCGTCCACGTGAACACCTTCGGCACGGGCCGCGTAGGTGAGGACGTGCTCGAGAAGTACATCATGCAGAACTTCGACATGCGGCCGAAGGCGATCATCGAGCAGCTCGATCTGCTGAAGCCCATCTACCGAAAGACGGCCGCGTACGGCCACTTCGGGCGTGACGAGTTCACCTGGGAGAAGACGGACCGCGCGGCCAAGCTGGCCGAGGACCTGCTGCGCCCGACGCTCGCCGCGGTCCCCGCGACCACGAACGGCTCCGGGAGCAAGAAGGAGCCGAAGCGCAAGGGCAAGAAGGAAGTGGGCGCCCAGGCCTGATCGTTCAGAGCGCTCCGCCCGCTGCGTGTGAGCGGGGCGAACCGTGGACGGCCCCTCGGAGAGGCCGAGAGCGCCGGCGCTGTGGAAGCGCCGGCGCTCTGCGTTTTGTCGCCACGACCCGCGTCTCCTGGAACGCTCGTGACCATGGCGCCTGGGTCGGATGCGGGTGCCACGATGTGGGCATTCACCTCACAAAAAAGCACCGGCCTTTGCCGGGATGGGCTGACTGCTGCGGCCGCTTCTGCTGATAAAATCATCGACGACTCCCGTATCGCCGGATCGACCGAACCTCCCTGGTTCCATGCGACCTCGAGGAGCACCGATGAAACCTTGGTTGAATTTCTTGAGCCTCATCACTGCGGCAGGGTGTCTGGGCACGGCCTGCACCGGGAACATCGGACCGGTAGGCGGCCTTGATGTCGGGGAGGGCGGCGCCGCGAGCGCCTCCAGCACCGGCGGGATACCGACCACGACAGCCGAAACGACGGCCGACGCGACGACCGTCGCCACGTCCGCGGGGGTGGGTGCGGGGGGCGCGGGCTGCAGCGGCTCGCCGGACGCCGACGACGACGGCGACGGCTTCACGGAGCTCGAAGGCGACTGCGACGATTGCAACGCGCTGATCAATCCGCGAGCGCTCGAGCTCCCGACGGTCGGTGGAGAAGGGGGAGCCTCGCCGCAGCCCGTGGACGACGACTGCGACGGCATCCCCGACAACGTGCCCGAGCCGTGCGACGACGGGATCCCGCTCGACGACCTGGATCCGCTCAACGCCGCGAGGGCGGTCGAGCTGTGCAAGATGTCGTCCGGGCCCCGCGACTGGGGCGTGGTCTCCGCCGCCTGGGTCATGGTCGACGGCGCGCCGCCGCCGCAGGAAGCCGAGCTGCTCGCCAACTTCCACCTCGGGCACGGCATCCTCCCCGCGTTCGGGCGCAACGTCCCGCCGAGGGCGGGCACGCGGCTGCTCGCCCTCTCGAGCGGCACGGCGCGGCAGGACGGCGACGAGGGGTTCGAGAGCCCGCAAGGCTTCGACAAGAAGTACGAAGGTGATTTCCCCGAAGACTTCCCGAAGGACCCCCGCGGCTGTGACGATCTTGTGCTCGCGAAGCCGTCCGACCCGACCGCCGTCGAGATCACCCTCCGGGTCCCGTCGAACGTCCGCGGCTTCGCGTTCAACGTCAATTACGTCACGTTCGACTGGCCCGTCGTCTGCGACAGCTTCAACGATTACTTCGTCGCGTTCCTCTCGCCGCGGCCGGCCAACCTCCTCGATGGTCACATCCTCTTCGACAGCCAGTGGAACGCGATGAGCGTCAACAGCACCTTCATCGACGTCTGCGCCTGCGAGAGCGGCCCTCCCTGCGATCTCGACGGCAGGGTGTACGCGTGCACCCGCGGGATCCGGGAGCTGCTCGGGACGGGGTTCGAGGGCCGCGCGGGTACGAGCTGGCTGGTCACCTCGGTGCCCGTGGAGCCGAACACGGAGATCAAGATCCGGTGGGGCGCATACGACGCCGGAGACCATCAGCTCGATTCGACCGGGCTCGTCGACAACTGGCGGTGGCTCACCGACAAGGACGAGAGCGTGATCACGCTGCCCGATCCCCCTGCGCCGGCGCCGTAGGGCGCATCGCGGCAGCGGCGGCGCGCCGGCGTGCGTGGGAGGCGATGGCCCGCGCGCCGGGCGATCAGGCCGCGATCGGCGCGTCCGAGGTCGCCGCGCCGACGCCGGCGAGCAGCTCCTTGTACCAGGCGGCCGCTCCCGCCGCGCGGCCCGGCAGCGCGCGGCTGCCCCAGAGGACCGAGAGCGTGCGCGTCGTCCCCGCGTGCGTCTTCGTCCGCTGCGCGTCCTTCACGGCGTTCGCGCACGGGCCGTCCGCGTCGAAGACGCAGAGGAGCCCCTCGAGGTCGATCTCCTGCCCCGAGGCGTTGAACACGTAGCGGGAGCCAGCGGGCGCGACCTCGATGCGGAGCGGCGGGCGGGCGCGATCGAGATCGATCACGCTGATGGGCAGGCCCGTGTGCAGCGACACGGCGTTGCACGCGTCCACGGCCGCGTTGATGGCCACGAGCGATCCCCCCTCGGCGGCGCGGATGAGGTACTCGGAGGCCGGCTTGCCCCGGCCTGTCGGCTTGTAGCCGCCGTGCCGGAGCAGATCGCGGACCGCCGACCGCACGGCGTCGTCCGAGCGGAACGGGGCCGAGGCCTTGTCGGACAGGAGGCCGCGGAGCGCGTCGCTCCCCTGCAGCTCGCCTAGCGGCGCGGGGAACGTCGTGACGAAGGCGGCGACTTCGAGCAGAGGATGCGCCGAGAGCGTGAGCACGCGGCGCACTCTACACGAGCGGCGAGGCTGCGCGAGCGCCTCCTCGGCGCAGGTCGTATCGGCGAGCTGCTCGCCAGAGGCGTGGTTGGGCGCGAGCTCGATCAGCGCCTTGGACGACCCCTTCGTGATCAACCGCTCGGCGTTGAACGCGAAGGAAGGCCCATTGATGCGCGGCGGCGCGCGCCGCCATGCGCCGCCGCGCGACAGCGCTCCTGGATGGATGCTCGTCATCTCACACTCTCTCGGTCAATCCCGCGAGTGCGCAGGTCGACTCGATGGTGCGGTGAGCGATCCCGTCCCTCTGCGGCGCAGATCGACTACCCTGGCCGGCCGTGACGACGGACTCCACACGCCCGAAGCTGAGTTCGCCCGCCGAGCTCCGGCGCTCGATGGGCGCCGCGGCGCGGAGCCGCCCAGGAGGCGCCGCACCACCGCTCGCCGAGCGCGTGATCCCGTGGCTGCTCGGGGCCATCGTCGCCGCGTCCGTGCTCGCCATCGGCGCTGTCCATGCGCCGACGCTGGCCCTGGTGTCCGCGGTCGTGGCGATCGCCGCCGCGCTCTCGCTCCGCGCCAGCGCGCTCGCCGGCGAGCCGTCTCCCGTGAAGACGCTGCCGGCGCTCACGCTGCTCGGCTTGACCGCGTACACGCTGCTGCAGGCCGCGCCGGTGCCGCTCGCGTGGATCGAGCGGCTCTCGCCGGCGAGCGCCGACATCTGGTCGCGCTCCCTGATGCCGCTCGGCGAGGCGGCGCCGCGGTACGCCAGCGTCTCGCTCGACCCCGGCGCCACGCTGGTGGAGGCCGTGAAATGGCTGACCTATACCGGCGTCTTCCTCACGGCCGCGTTCGTCGGCGCGCGGCGCGGCGCGAAGCTCGGGATCACCCTGGTCTTCGGCAGCGCGTTCCTCGCGGCGCTCACGACGATCGCCCACGGGCTGCTCGGCGCGACGACCGTCTTCGGCCTGTATCAACCGCGGTTCTCGGTGGCGTCATGGCACGTCGGGCCGCTGCTCAACCCGAACAACCTCGCCGGTTACCTGAACCTCGGCATCCTCTCGGGGGTCGGGCTGCTGCTCACGAGCAGGCCGCTCCTGCCGCCCTGGGTCGCCGGCGTCGGGCTCACCACGATCGTCGGGGTCGGCATCATCGCGTCGTCCCGCGGAGGGCTGCTCGTGCTGCCGCTCGGCCTCGCCCTCTTCGCTTTGCTCTCGCGGCGGCGGCGCGGCAGGCACCGCTCCGGCGCCCGCGGCCGGGGCGCGGCGGCGTGGCTGTTGAGCGTGGCCATCGGCGGCGGCGCGCTGCTGGCCGCGCTCGCCGCGACGAACCGCACGCTCGCGGAGATGGCGGACGACAACCTCGACAAGCTGTCGCTCTTTCGCTCGACGCTCCCGCTGCTCGCGGATCACTGGCTGCTCGGCATCGGGCGCGGCGCGTTCGAGACGGTGTTCCCGGCGTACCGACAGTCGCCGGGGAACATCGTGTTCACACACGCCGAGAACGTCGTGATCCAGTGGGCTGCGGAGTGGGGTGCTCCGGTCGCGGCGGCCTCGCTCGTCGCGTTCGGCGTCGCGTTTCGCCCGGGCAAGATCGCCTTGCGCGCGAGCACGGCGGCGCTGGGCGCCTGGGTCGGCTGCGCGGCGCTCGTCCTCCAGAACCTGTTCGATCTCGGGCTCGAGGTGCCAGGCGTCAGCATCGCGCTCGCGGCGACCCTGGGCTCGCTCTGGGGTGAGGCCCATGGCGAGCGGCCGCGGCACCAGGCTCCGGCAGGCGCGCCCGGCCCGGAGCGGTGGCGGCCGTGGCAGGCGGCGGCTTGCGCCGTGGCCTCCGCGCTCGCGCTCGTCTCCCTGATGGTGCGCTTCGGCTGGCGCGACGTCGACCACGACCGCCGGTCGCTGCGCGCGCAGAGCGACGCCGGCGCGGCGAGCGGCGCCGGCTGGCCACGCTTCCGCGAGGAGCTCCGCGCGGCGATCCTCCGCCACCCCGCGGAGCCGTACTTCCCGCTGCTCGGCGCGGTCGCCGCGCTCCGGGGCAGCGGTGAGAGCCCCATCCCATGGCTCCAGCGCACGCTCGAGCGCTCACGCCGCCACGGGCGCGCCCACCTCCTGCTCGCGGAGGTGCTCGCGTCGCGCGGCGCCAAGGAGCAGGCGCTCCTGAGCCTGCGGCTCGCCGTGGAGGACGACCCCGGCGTGACCGACACGGCCGCGGGGCTCGCCCGGCAGTGGACCCACACGTGGGAGGAGCTGCTGCGGGCCGTGCCGGAAGGCAAGGCCGGGGTCGAGGTGCTCGAGCGCATGGCCACCGCGGGCGACCGCCGGGAAGAGGTCGACCTGCGCCTGCGCTGCGCGGAGGAGGCGATCGCGCGCGACCGCGCGCGGGTCGGAGCGCACTGGGCTGCCGGCGATGCGCTGCTCGCGATGCTGGAGGCCCCGGGCTCCGCCCGCTGCGGCGGTGACGACGGGCGGAGGGCCGCCTGCGAGCGGGAGATCGAGGCGCACGCGGCGGCGGTGCAGGGCCTCGACGACGACTCGTTCTTCGCGGTCCAGCTGAGGGCGCGGCTCCTCCTCCTGGGCAAGAAGAGCGCGGAGGCGGAGCAGCTGCTCTCGGGGAGCTGCGAGCGGCTGGACAACCGGGCCGGCTGTCTTCGCCTGCGGGTCGTCGCGGCGGCGCAGATGGCCTCGTCCGAGAAGCTCCTCCCCGCGCTCCGCGAGCTGCTCTCCGCGTCGTGCACCACGCTCGCGGCGTGCGCGGCGACGTCGACCTGGGCCGGCGACCTGCTCGCGGCGCGTGACGACCATCCGTCGGCCGTGACCTACTACGCGCGGGCAGCGCAGGACGAGCCGACCGAGGAGCGCCTCCTCAAGCTGGCCGACGCCGCCAGCCGCGCGGGCGCGCACATCGAGGCGTCGAAGGCGCTGGAGCGCCTGCTGCAGCGGCGCGGGGGGCAGGACCCTGCGCTGCGCAAGCGGGTCCTCGAGGAGAAGGCGAAGGCGCTGGCGCCTTCGCTCAGCCCGTAGGTAGATTGCGCACGATCGTGGCCATCCTCGCCTTCCTCCCTCTCCTTCGAATCGCCCTGTGAAGCTGTCGTCGTTGCTGCGCGCTGGGATGCACGGCGGCGCCGGGGTCGCCTTCGCGGTCATCCTGCCTCGCGCCGTCTCGCTCGCGGCCCAGTGGGTGCTTGCGCTGTCGGCCGACCCCGCGGCGCTCGCCGCGCTCGCCAACTACACGTCGCGCGGGATGGTCGTCGTCGCGCTGGTCTCCGCCGGCCTCGCGCCGACCCTCGCGCGCCGGGCGCGCGCCTTCGCGACCAGGGGGGGCCGCGCGCTCGTGGGCGGCGCCCTCGCGCTCGTCGCCGTGTTCGCCTTCAGCTGCACGCTCGCCCATGAGCTGACCACCGGGCTGGGCGGGACGGCGGGTCTGGTCACCGCGCTCTTCAGCGCGTGCTCGCTGCTCGCCGCCGCCGCGCCGAGCATCTGGCCGAGCTGGCAGCTCCAGGGGCGGTATCTGCACGCGCTCGCGGTGCTCCTCGTCTTCTCCCCGGGCGCTTCCATGCTGGCCGCGCTTGCGGGGCGCCCCGATGCCGTCGCCGTCGCGATCGGGATCGCCGGCGCCTCGCCTGCGCTGCTCCTCCTGCGCCCGACCCGGCTCCGGCGCGCCGCGCGTTACGCGATGCTCGTCGTCCGGCGCGCGGTCCCGTACTCCATCGCGAACTTCTCGACCGTCATCGTTTACCCGATCTCGCTCAGCGCCAACCTGAAGCTCATCGGCGACCATCGCGTGGGGCAGCAGGTGCTCTACTGGTCGTTCGCCGCGGTGCTCTCCCAGGCGTCGCAGGCGTTCGCGGCGCGCGCGGTCGCGGGCGCGAGCAGGTCGGGAGACGAGGCGACCTGGCAGGCGCGCGCCGTGCGCGCCTGGCTGCCTCCGGCCGCCCTGCTCTCGCTCCTCGGCGCGGCCATCTATGTGATCTTCACGGTCCGGATCCCCGGCCTGCCGCACTCGGGCGCCGCCCGCGACGCCATGACGATGACGATGCTGGTCTCTGCGGTGGCTCCGCTCGTCACGGACGCCATGTGCATTTACTTCTCCGGCCCGGGTTCGCGCCGCGTGCTCGCGGCGGGCAGCGTGCTGAGCAGCGCGTGCGTGGCCGGATGGCTCCTGCTGGCGCCGGCGCCCCTGGTCCGCCATTTCGGTGTGTTCGGCCCCTCGGTGCTTGTCGGCGTGGCGCGCCTCGCCTTCGTGATCGACGCGCCTGTGCGGCGGTACACGCTCGGCGCGATGCTCCTGCTGATCGCAGCGTTCGCGCTCACGCTGGCGCTCGGCGGGGGCGTGAGCTTCTAACGCGCCGGCCGCACGTCGCGCGGCCAGCGCCCGCGAGGTGCCCTGGTCGCGCGGCGGCTCGGCGGCGCGCTCGCCGTCCCGCGGGCCCTGCCGAGGGCGACGAGCGCCAGGGCGATAGCGCCGAGGCCGGCCGTCCACGAGGCCGGGCGCTGCCCCGGCGCCTCGGTGCACACGCAACCACGGCCGTACAGGAGCGTGTCGTCCCATCCGGCCGCGCCGGCTCCGCCAGGACCTGCGCTGCCGGTGCCCCCTGCCCCGCCATCGCCGCCGCCCCCTGCTCCGCCGCCGGTGCCTCCTGCTCCGCCGCCGCCAGCGCCTCCGGCTCCACCGCCGCCTCCCCCTTCGCCCTGCGGCATCCTCACGATCACACCGTCCGACCCTCGGTCCGGCGAGAGCCCGGCGGCAGAGACCGCGCGCACGCCGACGTAGTACTTCGCCCCGTCGAGGAGCGGCAGCCCGCCGACCGAGGCTTCGACGACGTCGCCCACGTCCTGCCACGCAGGCGAGCTCAGGTAATCGCCTTGCCCGCCCACGACCGTCACCTGATACGACGTCGCGCCATCGACCTTCGACCACCTCATGTGGAGCGTGTCCCTGGTCTCGATCTCGTCGATGTCCTCGCCCGGATCGCCGCTGCCCGGATCGACATCCCAGACGAACTCGGGGGCCGGCAGGATCTCGTGTCGCATGTTGTAGAGGTAGCCATCTGCCACGCTCACGAGGATGTCGTCGTGGCCGTCACCGTCGGTGTCCGCGAGGCTCGGTGAGCCGACGGGGCTGCCGAAAGCATAGGACCACACGAGGCGCGCCGAGCACGCGTCGACCGCATAAAGGAAGCCGTTCGTGGAGCCGACGATGGCGGTCGGACCGGCGGACGCGCGCCCGGTCAGGTTCCGCGAGATGGCCACATCTCCGAGCTGGCCCATCGGGGCGCCCGCCTGTGCTGCGGCGTCCTCCGCGTCGAACGCGCCGTCGCCCGCGAGGACGATGAAGCTCGATTGCCCACCGCTGGCGGCGTCCAGCACGGAGAACGTCAGCCGCGCCGGATTCATGAACGACCCCTCGACGAGGACGGTCCTGCCGTCGCAGCTCGCGATCGCGCCGTGCGGGTAGGGACGGATGTCCTCCGCGCCCCTCCACAGCGCGGCGCTCAGGTCGTGCGGCAGCGCCCGCGCGGGGGCATACCCCCCCTGCAGGGTCATCTCGAGCCGATGATCTCCCGACACATCGGCGAGGATGGGCATGAAATAGAGCAGCGTCTCCGGGTTCTCACCGAGGGGGCTGCCGTTCCGACCCGAGAGCACCTTGGCCCTGTTGATCGCGACCGCCACGTCCTCCGCGCCGTCGCCGTTCCAGTCGGCGATCGCGACGGCCTGGGTGCCGGCGGAGGCGTCGATACGGTGTTTCCACCGCTCTCCGCCGCCCCGATCGATCGCGACGACCTCGGTGTGCAGGCTCGGATCCACCGTGACCGCCACGAGCTCGCGCGCGCCGTCTCCGTCGAGATCCCCGTGCAGCACATCCCACGCGGGGGGCTTCTCGAGCGGAGTTTCGCTCGTTTGCCTGCCGTTCGCGTCGAGCGTCGCGACGGCGTACTTCACCGGGTCGGTGAGCGGGTGCAGCCGCCTGAAGCACGCGAGCGTCGCGGGCGAGCTCCCCTCGGCGGGGGCGATGGACGCGCCAAACGCGTCCCTCACGCGCCAGGCGGGCTTGGCCGGCGCCACATTGCTCGCGCCGTCGGACGCGACCCGGACGAGGTCGCCCCGGCTGTCGACGACCACGACGCTGGCGGCGGCGTCTTCCGGAGAGAACCTCGCGGCGAGCGGGGCGCGGCCAAAATTGACGAAGGCGCCCGGGCCTGTGTAGAAGCCGCCGACGCGCATCCCGGGCAGGACGTCGCGCCCCTCCCGCACGAGGTTCGAGGGCTCGAACGACGCGTCGAGCAGCGTGAGGAACCCATCGGCCCGGGAGACCACCAGCCGCGGCCACGACGGAGCGCTCGCGACGGGCAGCTCGAGCGCCGCGATGCCGCTTCCGGGCTCGACGGAGTAGACGGCCGCGACCGTCGTCCCGCCCCCCTGCATGTCGACCGCGGTGAGCCCGACGGGCTCCGACGTCGACTCGAGCACGAGCTCACCGCGTCCGTCGCCCGTGAGATCCGGAGTCACCAGCGAGAAGGCGAGGTTCGTCCTGCGGGATCTCGCCCAGTCGAGCCGCGTGCGCACCCGCTCGCCGTCCAGCGACCAGAGCCGCTCCAGCGAGCCTCCGGCGGCGCGGCTGAACCGGTACGCCGACACGCGCTCTTCGCGCGACGTGACGATCCATTGCTCGGAGCCGGCGTCTCCCTGGACCGCGCCCTGCGCTATCGCGTCGGGAATGGTGGCGAGCACGGCGCCCGTGGCGGCATCGAGCACGAAGGACGTCCAGGTTTCGCCCACCTTGCCGCTCGCCAGCACCTCGAGCGCGCCGTCGCCGTCGAGATCCCACGCGAGGCGCGTCGGGGCGCGGGCGTCGCCGCCGTCATTGGGGCTGAGGGTCTTTCGCCAGACCACAGCGAGCGACGGGCTCTCGTCCGGCCTGTACGCGAGCAGGGTGACCTCGCGCGCGCCCTGGTTGCCGCGGACCCGATTCTGGAAGCAGAGCGCGTGCTGACCGGGGCTCGCCCGATCGCCCATGGTCACGGCCTCGCAGACGGCCCCGCCGAGATGGACGCCGATGCTGGCCGACTCCGCAAAAACGTTCCCCGATCCCGAGACGAGGAATAGCTGGTCATAGGAGGACACGAGGAGATCGTCCGCGCCGTCTCCGTTCCAGTCGCCCACCGTGTCGATCGTCGCGTTGCAATGCGTGCGCCGCGGAGGAGGAGGCAACCGCTCGACAGCGCCGAACCCCCCCGCGAAGCTGTAGATGACACCCGGGCTGTCCGTGCGCACGGTGCAACAGCCACACTCGTCCAGGAAGAGATCGAGATAACCGTCGCCGTTGAAATCGGCGAGGCGCGCGGCCCCGAGCGTTCCGAGCTCAGAGGCGTCCTCGCGCCACAGGATGGCTCCGCTCGATCCATCGATGACCGCCGCGCCCGCGCCGCTCAGCGCGACGATCTCGACCCGCCCGTCTCCGTCGAGATCGTCGACGGAGTGCAGCGTCTGCATTCCCAGCGATGGGGTGCTCCAGCGGACGAATCCCAGCGGATCGGAGAGGACGACGCGGCCGCCGGACACAAAGAGCAGGTCGATATCGCCGTCCTGGTTCGCGTCCCCTGCGAGCACCCGGCCTGTCGAGAGGACACCGCCGAGGTACGCCCGCCAGTAGGGCGCCGGCTTCACGATATTGCTCGTGGACGACGTGGCGCCCGTGCGCTGCGCGTCGTGACGGGCAGATGGCCAGTCGGCGAAGGCCGAGGCCCCCTCGAGGAGGAGCGCAGAGCAAACCGCGCTCGCGACCGCGCCGCGCGCCATGAAGGACGATCGTTCCATTCTGACTGCCTGAGCGCGTTTTCCGCTTCCGAACGCGCGGCCGGAGTGTACTCCATCGGCGCGAGCGTCGCACCGCGCGAGAATGTGCCGCACCCCGCCTCCCCGCCGCCAGGCCGCGCATTGTCACGATGCGTACATTATGCTACATCGTCCCCCTGTTGAGAACCCCGGCTTGAATTTTGGAGACACCGCGGGCACCTTAGCCCTCCGCGCGGACCTCTACCCTCCACGAAGGCGCTTCGGGCGCATGACTTATGGCCGACGAATCCAGAGCCCCCTCCACGACCGCTCTCCGCGACGACACCGCAGGCGAGCGCGCGTTCGACCTCGTCGTCACCTGGCGAACGGTCAGCAAGCACTGGGCCATCGCGCTGACCACCCTGCTCCTGGTCGCGCTCAGCGTCACGTTCTATACGCTCGGGCAGAAGAAGATCTATCAATCCGCGGCGACGGTGCAGTTCGATCCGAACCCTCCTCGGCCGCTCGGCCGCGGGGTCGACACCGTGGTCGACATGGGCGCCGGCTCGTACTGGAATAACCGCGAGTACTATGAAACCCAGTACAAGGTCATCCGGTCCATCCGGGTGGCGCTGGCGGTCGTCGCCCAGCTCAACCTGCAGAACGATGCCTATTTTCTGAAGGACCTCCCGAAGGACGCGGCCTCGCCCGGGCCGATGTCCGTGACCCCGGAGGAGGCCGCGGAGCTCCTGCGCGAGCGGCTCGTTGTCGAGCCGGTGAAGGACAGCCGCCTCGCGGTGATCCGCTACAACGACGCGGATCGCGAGCGGGCTCAGCGCATCCTCACCACGTTGATGGACATCTACATCGAGCAGAACCTCGATGACGCGGTCGCCTCGACGAACTCAGCAGTCGATTGGCTCCGGGCGCAGCTCGACAAGCTGAAGAACGATCTCGAGACGAGCGAGACGTCGCTCCACGAATACAAGCTCAGCAAGAACATCCTCGACGTCGATTTCGAGGACAAGACGAACCTGCTGCGCGAGGAGATGAAGCAGATCAACGACGCTCTCACGTCCGTGCGCACGAAACGTGAAGAGTTCGCGGCCCGGAGCCACGAGCTGTCGAAGCTCGACCCGAACACCCCGCTCGACCTCCCCGCCTCCGAGCTCATCCAGAGCCCGGTCCTCCAGATGCTGCGCGCGCGCCAGGAGGAGTGCGTCCGTGAGCGCGACGCGCTCATCGGCTCCGGCAAGGGTGAAAACCACCCCGACGTCCGCGCCGCGACCGAGCGGGTCGCCGCCAACAGGAGCGCGCTGGTCGCCGAGATCAAGAACGTTCAGGGCGCGGTCAACCGCGATCTCGCCATCGTGAAGCGCCAGGAGGGGGGCCTCGTGGGGCTGCTCGAGGACGCGAAGAAGCAGGCGTTCGAGCTGAACTCACTCAAGATCGAGTACGATCGACTCCGCAGGACGAAGGACAACACAGAGAAGCTGTACCAGCTCGTCCTGGAGCGCACGAAGGAGAGCGATCTCCAGCGAATGCTGCGGGTGAACAACATCCACGTCCTCGATCGGCCGAACTTCCCGCTCACCGCGCTGCGGCCGCGCGTCGGCGTCAACATCGGGATAGGCATCCTCGCCGGGCTGCTCCTCGGGATCGGCGCCGCGCTGGCGCGGGCGATGCTCGATCGCACGCTGCGGACGCCGGATGAGGTCGAGCGGGAGCTCGGGCTACCCTTCCTCGGGCTCCTCCCGGAGTTCGACAAGCGGGACCAGAAGTACGCCCAGCGCCGCAGGGCGCGCCACCGCGGCAAGGCCGCGCCCCCGCTGGGCCGGCGCGAGCTCGTCGTGCACGATCAGCCGACGAGCGGGATCGCCGAGGCGGCGCGCGCGATCCGGACCAACCTGCTCTTCATGTCGCCCGACCGGCCTTACAAGACGCTCCTCATCACCAGCGCCGGCCCCAGCGAGGGCAAGACGACCGTGTGCTGCTGCATCGCGGTCGCCATGGCGCAGGCCGGACAGAAGGTCGTCCTCATCGATTGCGACCTCCGCAAGCCGCGCATCCACCAGATCTTCGGCAAGAGCCCGGAGCTCGGCGTCACCAGCGCGTTGCTCGACGACTCCGTGGTGGACGACGAGAGCGCGCTCAAGACCGAGGTGGAGAACCTCTACGTCATCCCGGCAGGCCCGATCCCGCCGAACCCGGCGGAGCTCTTGCACAGCGCTCGCTTCCAGGCGCTGCTCCAGAAGCTCCAGAGCCGCTTCGACCGGGTCATCATCGACAGCCCTCCCATCGTCGCGGTCACCGACGGCGCCGTGCTGTCGACGCTGGTCGACGGCACGGTCCTCGTCGTGCGCGCCTCCGCGACGAGGCACGACTTCGCGCGCTATGGGATCCGCGCGCTGCTCGACGTCGGCGGCAAGACCGTGGGCGTCGTGCTGAACGCCGTCGATCTGAAGCGCCAAGAGTACGGGGTTTACCACTACTATGGCGACAGGAAGGACGGCTATTACCACGCGCCCTCCGAGCCGGCGCCCCCGGCCCCGACGGACGCTCCTCCGCCCCCCTCTCCACCCCCCTTGCCGAACTGAGGAGCGCCGCCGTTGCCCTCGCTGAGACTCCCCCGCGCGCGCGGCGCTGCGCGCGCCCCCGGCGCGGCGCCCGCGCGGCGGGCGAAGACGCCCCTCGGCCGGATGACCGCGATGCTCCTCGTCGGGACGCTGGCGGCCCTCGGCCCGATCCTCGAGGGAGCGCTCGGCGACGGCCGCGGATGGACGATCGGCCTCTTGCTCTTGCTGGCCGCCCCGTCGCTCGCCCGCGCCAGCGGCCCCCGGTTCCATCCGCTGGATCCGGAGACCTACATACCAGCAGCCTATTTCCTCAGCGTCGCCTACTCACCCATCCTGCGCCTCCTCATCTCCCGCGAGTTCTCCCTGTCGAGCCATGAGACGGCAGCCATGCGGGTGGCCTATGCCGGCGCGGTCGGGTGCGCCCTCGCCTGCACCGCGCTGAGCCGCCCCCAGGAAGCACCCGACCTGCAGCGCCTGGTCCCGGCGCACAGGCCCAAGGCGACGCTGGACCAGGACTGGGCCACGATCCTCGTCGGCATGGTGGGCCTGGGGCTCGTGGTCACGTGGATCGCCACGATCGGCGTGGGGCGGTTCTTCTCGATGAACTACGCCTCCAATCACCTCGAGGCGGATGGCAAAGGGCTGCTCACCGGCGGCTGGCATCTCATCGGGGTGGCCGTCGTTTATCTCCTCCTCCGGGTCGTATCGCTCCGCAAGGCGGGGCTGGCCGTGCCGAGGGTGGTCTCGCTCGCGGGGTTCTGCTTCTTCGTGAGCTTCCTGCTCAACACGATCATGGGCCGGCGGGGCCCCCTCGTCTGGACGGTCCTCTCCGTCGCGCTCGCCGTGCATGCCTTCGGCATCCAGATCCGACGCGTATGGCTGGCCATCGGAATGGTGGGCGTCCTCTTTTACGGCATCGTCGTGGAAGGCGCCCGCGCCGAGCAGGGCAGCGGGCTCGACGCGCAGATATCGTCGGCCAGCGCGTACCTCGATCGGATCGAGAACCCGCTGGAGATCGGAGAGCTCCAGCGCGTCTACGCCAACCTCGTCAGCGTCGTGAACGAGCAGCCGCCCATCATCAGCTACCCAGGCGAGAGCTGGGTGAACGCGTTCCTCATCCTGGTGCCCAAGCCGCTCTGGAGCGAGCGACCGCTCGGCCTCGCGCAGCGATATGCCATGTGGACGGCCCCCGACCTCGCGCGCCGCGGCGCCGGCTTCGCGATGGGCGCCGCCGCCGAAGGGTACCTGAACTTCGGGCTCGCCGGCACGGCCATCGAGATCGCGGTCTTCAGCTCGCTCTTCTTCATGATGCCGCTCCTCGTGGCCGGCGCGCGCGGCTCGCCCCTGCTCGCCCGCGCCGCGGCGGTGAACCTCGCCTCGTTCGCGTACAACCAGTTTCGCGGCGAGCTGACCGCGCTGCTCAAGATCACGGTGTCGCTGGGGATCGCGCTGCTCGCGGCGGTCGTGCTCACCTCGGTGGTCGCGCACCTGCGGCGCGGGCTGGCCGCCCTAGGCCCGACACGCCGGAGATTCGGGCAGCGCCCGCGCGATCCGCGCCTCGGGCCCTCGTCGGCGCTGGGGCGGTAGCCGCGCCGACCGGGGTTGGCCGGCGCGAGGACAACGCGGGACCGCGCGCCCGCAAGCCGCAGGATGGACCGCGCGGCGCGCGGCGTCGGAACATGAAGAGCGGAGAAGCCAGGTCCCTATCGTCATGAGATTTCCCTTTCGTTTGAACCGTTCAGGCTGGCCGGCGCGCATGCTGCCTCGCAGGGTCTGCTTCCCGGACCCGCGGGCTCTTCTCCGGCCCGAGGAGATCACGTCGCCCGAGGTGTTCTCGGAGCGGATCTCCGTCCTCTTGCTGGGCGGCACCTACAAGACGACGCGGCCGGGCAGGCACCGGCAGAGCGACGCCCTCCTCGTGGGAGCGCTCCGCCAGAAGAGCCCCGTCGTCCTCGATGTCGGTGCCTCCGACGGGAGCACGGCGCTCGATCTGATCACCGCGCTCGGCGACGCCTTCGAGGCGTACTATGTGACGGACAGGGCGCTCTCGCTCCGGGTGCGCGCCGACGACCGCGGGCGCGCGTTCTTCTATGATGCGGACGGCGCCTGCGTCCTCGCCGCCACCCCGCGCTTGCTGTTCTATCCCGCAGCGGCGGGCTCGCGCCGCTGGCCGCGCTGGGTGCTCCCCGGGTGGCGCGGCGCCATCCCGCCGTTCGACCCGGCCTATCCGGAGGTATCGCTCGTCCAGCCGCGGCTCCGCGAGATCGCGCGCCGTGACGCGCGCGTGCGCCTCAGGCCCCACGACATCTTCCAGCCGTGGGACGGCCCCGCGCCGACGGTCGTCAAGGCAGCGAACATCCTGAACCGCGCCTATTTCTCCGACGATCAGATCCGCCGAGCCGCGCGCAATTTCTGGCGCGCGCTCGCGCCTGACGGGCTGCTCCTTGTGATCGACAACCGCGACGCCGAGAAGGCCTCGCTGTTCGCGCGAACGGAGGGCGGCTTCGGGCACATCGACAGCATCCATGGCGGAACCGAGATCAAGGAGCTCATCCTGAGCTGCTGAAGCCCCTCGTTCATCGGCAGCGAAGCTCGCTTCCCACGCACGGACCTCCTGAAGCCCTCATGCGCATCCTCTACGTCTCTCCCTACTTTCCCCCCGAGTCCGGGGCCCCCGCCGCGCGTGTCTCCGAGCTCGCCCGGGCCTGGCGGCGTGCCGGACACGAGGTCACGGTCCTGACGGGCATGCCGAACCACCCGACAGGGGTGATCCCGGCTGCCTATCGAGGTCGGCTCCGCGTGGAAGAGGACTTCCACGGGGTCCGGGTCCTCCGCACCTGGATCTACGCCGCCGCCAACCGGGGCAAGGTGCGCCGCTCGCTCGCGTATGGGTCCTTCGCCCTGTCTGCGCTCTCGCTCGCGCAGCTCGGTTTACCGCAGGCCGACATCCTCATCGCGACGAGCCCCCAGTTCCTCGCGGCCGTGGCCGGCTACGGGCTCTCAAGGCTCCGCGGGCTGCCGTTCGTGTTCGAGGTGCGCGACCTCTGGCCCGAGTCGATCGTGGCCGTGGGCGCGCTGTCGGCCGGGCACGCGGTCGTGCGCGGGCTCACGCGCGTCGAGGAGCACCTCTACGAGGCGTCCGACGGGATCGTGGTCGTCACGCAGAGCTTCCGGGAGCGGCTCATCCAGCGAGGAGTCCCCGCCGACAAGATCGACGTCATCAGGAACGGCGTGGACCTCGGGCGCTTCACCCCCGCCTCGCGCGACACGCCGCTCCGGGAGAAGCTCGGCTTCGGCGACCGCCTCGTCGTGGCGTACGTCGGAACGCACGGCATGGCGCACGGCCTCTCCGCCGTGCTCGATGTGGCGCGCGGCCTGCGCGCCCGCGACGACATTCGCTTCCTGTTCGTCGGCGAGGGGGCGGAGCGGGCCAGCCTGGAGGCGCGCGCCCGGGAGCTCGGGCTCTCCAACGTGACGTTCCTCGGCGCCCTCCCGCGCGATGCGGTCACCGAGGTGTATGCGACCGCCGATATCTGCCTCGTTCCCCTGCGCAAGACCGAGCTCTTTCACACGGTCATCCCGTCCAAGATCTTCGAGATCCTCGCCATGGAGCGGCCCATCGTGATCTCGGTCGACGGAGAAGCGCGGTCCATCGTCGAGGAGGCGAGCGCCGGCGTCTTTGCTCCCCCGGAAGACGTACCGGCCATGACCCGGGCGATCGTCGAGCTCGCCTCCGATCCCGAGCGGCGAAGGCGCATGGGGCCGGCAGGGCGGGCCTACGTGATGCGCTCGTTCGAGCGCGACATGCTCGCGCGCGAGTATGTCGATGTGCTGGAGCGCGTGCTCTGCCGCTCGCGCTCTCGTGAGGGCCAGAGCAGGAGCAAGCGATGAACCTCCCGCGGATCGCCCGCACCCTCGTCCAGCTCCATCCGCTGCAGGTCCTCGCCCGCCCGATCGCCCTCGGCCACCGCGCGCTCGGCGGGGGGCCGAGCGCGGCGCTGGCGCCTCGCCTCCGGCCGGGCTTTGCCCCGTCGAGCCCGCGGTTCGCGGCCTTCGCCGACGCGGAGAAGGAGCGCGGGCGCGCGCGGCTGGCCGCCATTCCCGAAGGGTCGCTCCTGCACGCCTACGAGCGCGCCTACGGCTATGAGCTCGGTGCCGAGCCGACCCTCCCCGCCCCGAGCGCGTGGGACGACCCGATCGCGTCGCACCCGTTTCCCGCGTCGGTGCGCGCCCGCCGGCTCGCGGCGGCGGCGCGCCTCGGCCGCCCCGGGCTCTCTGCCGAGCTGGCGCGCGCGTGTCGGGCCATCGCGCTCGGCCTCGAGCTTCACCTGCTCGCCAATCACCTCCTGGAGAACGCGATCGGGCTCGTGTGCGGCGGCGCCGTGGCCCAGGGGCCCGAGGCCGAGGCGTGGTGGCGGCTCGGCTCCGCGATCCTGGCGTGGCAGCTGCCGGAGCAATTCCTCGCGGACGGCGGCCATTTCGAGCTCTCCGCGTCGTACCACCTCGCGCTGACGGCCGGGCTGCTCGAGGCCATCGAGCTCGCGCAGGCGGCCGGCCGCGAGGTGCCCGAGCGCTGGAGGACCACGGCGGAGAGGGCGCTCGAGTGGGCCGCCGCCGTGCGCGCGCCGGACGGCTCGTACCCGCTCTTCAACGATGCGTCGCTCGACGCCGCGCCGGAGCTCGACCACGTCCTCGCCCTCGGCGAGGACCTCGGCCTCTTCACGCCGGGCAGGGCCTCCGGTGGCGGGCGGGCAGCCCCCGGCGCGCCGCCGGACGACACGCCGTCGCTCGACCACCTCGCGGCCACCGGCTGGGTGATCCTGCGGTTCGGCGACCGGGCCTGGCTCGCGCTCGACGCGGGGATGGATGGAGCCTCCTATCAGCCCGGGCACGTGCACGCGGACGCGCTCACCTTCGAGCTATGGCTCCGCGGAGAGCGCGCTGTCGTCGACTACGGGGTCTCCAGCTACAAGACCGACGGCGACCGGCAGACCACCCGCTCCACGCGCGTCCACAACACGGTGGAGCTCGGCGACGTGGATTCGAGCGAGGTGTGGAGCGCCTTCCGCGTCGGCCGCCGGGCGCGCGCCGGGGTGCGCAGGCTCGAGCGCGCCTCGACGCACGTCGCCGTCGAGGCTGAACACGACGGGTATCGAGCTCTCCCCGGAGCCCCCCGGCATCGCCGGACGGTGGAGCTGTCCGCTCGGGAGCTCGTGGTCCTCGACGACATCCTGGGCGGCAGGACGAGCGCCTGCTCCCGGCTCAGGCTCGACGAGGCCGTCTTGCGACGCCAGCCCATCGAGATCGAGGGCATCCAGCTCACGCCCGAGCGGAGCCCGGGCGTGTGGCACTCCTGCTTCCGGAAGCCCCAGGCGGCCACGGTGTTCTCCGGGCGCGGTGACGTGCGCGACGCCTGGCGCGCCGGCTTTCGCATCCGTTTTTAGAGCGACGGTCACCCGCTTCGGATACGGGCCCACCTCGACGTTTTCGGTGCTCAGCGCACCGGAGTGCGCTTGCGCGCCGAAAACGCCGATCTGGGCCCGTCTCCTGTGCGGGAGACCGCCGCTCTGCTCGGCATGGTGCAGAGGTGGGCGGAAACCGCTGCAGGCCGTGCGCTACTCGCGGACGAGGCTGCCTGTGAGCGTGATGCGAAAAGGCGCGAGCGCCTCGACCTTGTCGAGCACGAGGTGCAGCGCCAGCGCAGCCTGGTGGAGCCCGGGGATCAACACCGTGTAGCTCGGGTGGTCGACCCCGGTAGCGAGCTTGTCGACGCGGAAGCCCGCGGCCTTCGCGAGGCGCTTCACGGCCCAGACCGTGTTCATGCGGAAGTACGTCGGGTACGGCTTGGCATTGTCGCTGCCGCTCGTCCCGCGCAGCAGCCCGACGTAGAGCGTATGAAACCAGTGCGGCGTGAGGTGGGTCGCGAGGCCCGAATAGGAGAGGAGGTTCGGCGCCGTGAACACGAACCGCCCTCCCGGCCGCAGCAGGCGGTGCGCCTCGCGCAGCACCGCTTCGGGCCGCTCGAGGTGCTCGAGCAGGTGGTCCGCGGCGATCACGTCCGCGCAGCCGTCGGGCAGCGGGATCGACTCGCCGTACGCGCAGATATGCCGCTGCGCCGGGTTGCGCGCGAGCGCCTCCTCATCCGGATCGACCGCGTAGATGGTCTTGCCGTCGAGAGGCACCGTCGCGACCTTGCCGAACCACAGCGGCCCGCAGCCGAGGTGGATGATGTCCGTCGCCGGCGCGACCGCCTCGTCCACGATGCCCTGGTAGACCTTCCAGTAATGCGCATGATCGCTGAAACGATAATAGAGCTCGTTCGTCTTGCAGTTGAGACCAACGATCTTGCGGGCAATATCCACGATATCTCCTCAATCAGTCCGGCGGCACGAACACATCAGCGCGGGATAGCGGCCCTCACACCACCGAGAAGCGCCCGTGCGGGCGCGAATCCCGCGTGCGGGGCGGCGGCCGGCGCAGCAGCAGGCGCTCTGCAGAGTCCACGACGAGCTGCAGCAGCATGTCGGCCTGCGGATTGACCGCGCACTCCTCGCTGTCCCAGCGGAAGCGCAGCTCGACGGTCTCGCCCTCGAGCTGGATCGGGAACACCGCGACCACCGCCTCGCGGAGCTGCTGCGCCGTCGCCGCGTCCTGCTCCCAGCTCCAGGGCTTCACGCGCGCGCTGCCGTTGGCCCCGGCGGAGCTCACCTCGAGCGCGACGAGCTTCGCCTCCTCGGCAAAGCGCTCGAGCACCGGGCGCAGCTTGTCCACGCCGCTCGCGGCCTCGATCTCCATCAGCGCCCACGGCACAGCGCGGCGCAGCGCCTCCACGGTGGCCTCGCGGGCGCGCCGGGGGTCCTGCGGCTGCGCCCCGAAGAGCGGGAGCGAGCCCGCCGTGCGCACCACGATGAAGAGCACCACGCTGCAGGCGACGAGGGCGAACCCGATCTCGAGCGAGCGGCCGACATACGCCACCAGCGCGACAACGGTGAACAGCAGGCTGAGCCCATACAGGATCAGCACCGCGCTGCGATGGGAGTGGCCCTTGTCGAGCAGCTTGTGGTGGATGTGCGAACGATCGGCGGAGAAGATCGGCCGGCGAGCGACATAACGCCGCACCATCGCCGAGATCATGTCGAAGATCGGCAGGCCCAGCGCGAGCAGCGGCACCATGACGGCGAGCGCAGTGCCGCCCTTGTGCGTGCCCACGCCGAAGAGAGGGATCGCGGCCAGCATGAACCCAAGGAACATGCTCCCGGTGTCCCCCATGAAGATCGTCGCGGGGTGAAAGTTGTGAAACAGGAACCCCACGATCGCGCCCGCGAGCGTCGCCGCGAGCAGGCAGATCACCATGTTGCCGGGGTAGCCGCCGAGGTACGCGGTGATGAAGTTCGCGACGCAGGCGAAGAAGCCGACGCCCGCCGCGAGCCCGTCGAGCCCGTCGATCAGGTTGACCGCGTTGATGATGGCGACGAACCACGGAATCGTCACCAGGAACGAGAGCGGCCAGAACGATACATGCCCGAAGTACGGCAGCGTCACGCACTCGAGGCGGAGCCCGAAGGCCCAGGCGATCGACGCGACGAGGACCTGCGCGGCCAGCTTGTGCCGCGCGCGCATTCCCTTCGTATCGTCCCAGGCGCCGACCGCGGCGATCGCCAGCCCTCCAGCCAGCAGCCCCACCACCAGCGAGTGCTGCGAGAACCACATCAGCCCGATCTGCGTCCTCAGCGCGACCAGGATGAACAGCGGCAGCACGAAACCCGCCACGATCGCGAGCCCGCCCAGGCGCGGGACGCGCCGCGTGTGTACGCGTCGCGCGGTCGGTTCATCCACTGCCCCCACCGTCACCGCCAAACGGCGCGCGAGCGGCGTCGCTGCCCACGAGAGCACCAGCGCCAGAATGACCGCCGTGAGCGTACTTACCATCGCTCGCTCCTCTGGAAATCCCGCACCCCTAAGGTGCGGCGCGGCGGGCGACATTCATAGCTTATCACCATGGCGGACAGCCCGTTGTTGGTGCGCACCTAGTACCCCAAGTCAGCACACGGAACAACCCAGGAGCAGGCTTTGGAATGCGGCGAGCATCTGGAATGTTCCGCTGCCGCTTACATTTTACAGTCACATCGAACAATTTTACCTGTGAGTGTCTACCATGGTGCGTCGGCCTGGTGACAATGTCGTTATGCCGGACTCGGCCGTGGCGGGGCTTGCCGTGAAAGCAGAAACGCCTTCATCGGGACAGAGACGTGGCCTCGGCGGGCCCTTTTCGTCCCCGCAGGGCTTGGAGCCCCTCGCGAGGCGCGTGGCGCTCCATAACAGCGATGGAGCCCGCGCCTGGTGTGCGCTTTCTGGCCCGAGACTCCATGGTGTGATGGAGTCGGGCCATCAGCTCTTTTCGGCGACGCAGAAGATGTACGGGGACGTGACGGCGTTCGGTCGGGGAGCCAGGCCGCGCGCGTCGAGCGCCCAGACGAGCTCAGCAACGGCGGAGGCAGCGCCGACCGCCGGCAGGCGGAGCCAGCGCGACCCGATGCTGCCCACGCCGAAGAGGCTGACGTCCAGCGGAAGGATGTAGTCGCTCCGCAGCACATGGAGGCCCGCGTCGCGATGCGCCTTCACCAGCGCCTCGCGATCCAGCGGAACATGAACGTCGTAGGTGGGCCTGTCGGTGACCTTGGCCACCCACCCCACGAGCCCGCGCATGTTCGGGATCTCCGTGACGATGCGCCCGCCTGGGCGCAGGTAGCGCGCGCACGCGCGGAGGCAGCCCGCCGTGTCCTCGAAGTGCTCGACCACGCCGAGCGACACCACCGCGTCGAAGGCGCCCACGAAGCGCTCCGGAGGCTCGAACAGATCGGCGCACACGATCTCGCCAGGGATGCCGGCGCTCGCGAGGATGTCCCGCTCCTGCGCGCATCCAATCTCGGTATAGTCGAGCCCGCTGACCTGAAAGCCAAACTCACGCGCGAGGTAGGGGAGCCAGGCGGAACGACCACAGCCGATCTCCAGCAGGCGTTGCCCCTTCGTGTCCATGCCCTCGAACGCGCGAACGAACTCCCGATGAAATGCCTGGCGCACGTATTGCCGAAGCCCACGCGCGTGCGGATCCACCGGCTTTGGGAGCGACCGGTTCGACCACACTTGATTCCAATGCGCTTTTCCTGCCTTGTCTCCGGCCGACGACGCCGCGTTGCTCATCACGTCCTCGCTAGGGCAGGGCCGCCGGCGGGGCGGGTGCCTCGCGAAAGGAATCACGGTTTCCCAGCTCGGTCCAGGACAAATCTGGACGAATGTCGCAGCGCGTCGCCCCGGGCGCTCCCCGGCCCGGCGAAGCCAGGGCGCACGTGGCGATGCAGGCGCGCGCGGGCCACGCGCGCCATGGACGCGCGCCATGGAACAGGGCGCGCGTGGAGATGCGCCCGGTCACGTGGTCCGGCCGACCCGATCCTGCGGATCAGGCGCTCGGGTTATCCAGCTCGTAGTACTTGAGCTTCCTGTCGGACGCGATGATCCTGAACGGATTCCCGGCGACGACGGAGTTGGACGGCACGTCCTTGTTCACGACGCTGTTGGCTCCGATGATCACATTATCCCCGATGGCGATGTCGCCGAAGATCGCGCTCCCCGCTCCGACATAGACGTCGTTGCCCAGGCGCGGGACGCCCTGGCTGCCGAAGTTTCTCCCTATCGTGACGTTCTGGCAGACGAGGCAGTTGTCGCCGATGACCGTCCTCGTGTGGATCACGACCCCGAGCCCCCAGTAAGCGAGCCTGAAATTCGCCCCGATCGTGGCCGAGGAGGGAACGAAGACCGCGAACACGAACCTGTTCAACCACGTGATGAGCGTGGCGACGAAGGTCAGGTTGTTTCGATAAAAGAAGTTTCCCAGCCGATACAGCAGCACAGAAGGGTTCTTCATAGCGTCGATAACAGGTCTCTGAACTTGGTCACGGCATGACCCATCCTGTTGGTCTGCCTCACCCTCTCGAGCGAGCGCCGCGAGAACTCCTCCAGCAGCGCCGGCTCGCGGAGGACGGTCAGGACCGCCTCGGCGATCTGGCCCGGGCTCCCGACGTCCACCAGGAGCCCATTTCTCCCGGACACCACGAGATCGTTCACGGCGCCCACCCTGCTGGACACGACGGGGACCCCGAGGGCCATGACCTCGAGCAAGGCGTTCGGGAACCCTTCGCTGTGCGAGGTGAACACGCACAGATCGAAAGACGAGATGACCTCGTTCTTGTCCGTCGAGAGCCAGCCCATGTACTCGGTGTTCGCGAGCTGGTTCTCGGCAATGAACCTGCGCACGTTGTCCAGCTCGCTTCCGTCTCCGTAGATCTTGGCGCTGACCGAGGCGTTCGCCCGCTGCAAGAGGAGCATGGCCTCGAGGAAATCGTAAATACCCTTCTGCCTCTCGATCCGGTTGAAATAGAGCAGCCTCAAGGGCCTGTCCATGGCCCGAGGGTATGCCTTGTGTCCCACGTCGCCGAAGCTGGAGTCGGGCAGCCAGTTCTCGATGACGACGAGTTTGTCCCCGTACACCTCGGGGACCAGGCTCTGGAAGAAGCTCCGCCAGGTTTCGCTCTGACATATCACGACATCGCAGGATCTCACGACGGCGCTCAGGTACGACCTGTACAGCCTGCTCCTGGCGACGTTGTCGACGATCGGCCCCGAGCGAGGGAAGATGACGACCTTCTTGCCGAGCAGCTTGCCGAGGAGCCCGATCGATCCCTTCTCGACGAAGCTCAGCCCCGAGCTCGAGAACAAGAGGACCGCATCCACCCTCGAGAAGAGCAGCGCCCTGACGCACCTCAGCACCCTCGGCGCGATCCTGTGCAGCCTGCGGCGCGCCGATTGCACCCGGATGCTGTCGAGGGTGGAGTCGACGAGGAGGAAATCGAAATCGTCTTTCAGATCGCTCTCGATCAGAGAGCGACAAGCAAAGTACTGCCCACCCATCTTCCCGTCAGCCGGGGGATTGAACGAGCCCACGAACAGGATTCGTTTCTTGTCTGCCATCGCGTCGCTATCGTCGCGGAGGTGATACCATACCTGTGCGGCGATGGATGGCGGGAACGCCCGTTCGCCGAGCGCCGGGCCGACAGCGCCGGATCGGCGCCGAACGGCCCGCGACCCCAGGAAAGCAGCCAGCCTGCCTCGGCACAGGGCGGTGGAGGCGGGCTCTGCAGGCGCGCCCTCCCGCCGCCCCGACCAGCCGCGGCGCGGCCGCCTCTCGCGGCCGCGGCCGGTGGCCCGTGACGTTGCCCTCCGGCACCTCGAGCGGCCACCGATTCCGCCTCCTTCCGCTGTTTCACGCTGGCCCCGTACGACCCGGTTGACAGTCTTGGCGCTCCGACCTACAAGGTCCCCAACCCTCACGCGCACGTAAGGGTCATGGTTTCAACCGAGCACGGTTTCGAGCGCGACGGGCCGATGACCATCCGATGACCACCCGCCACCACCTTCCGCTAGCCCACGAGCAAAGCATCGCGGGGCCCGTCACGTCCGGCACGTCCCGAACGGACGACCTGATGGGGGCTCTCGGTGGCGCCGAGGAGGAGGAGCGCCTCCTTCAGGTGGGGGACATCGCCAAGGCAACCGGGAAAACCGTGCGGGCGATCCACCACTACGAAGAGGTGGGGTTGCTCACGCCGCACGCCCGCTCCAAGGGGCGCTACCGGCTCTACGATCACGCGGCCCTGACCCGCGTCCGGTGGATCGGCAAGCTCCACGACCTCGGCCTGTCGCTGAGCCAGATCCAGCAGATCGTCTCGACCTGGGAGTCGTCCCCCTCGGCCCCCGGCGCGATGGCGCAGATCCGCCACGTCTACCAGCAGAAGCTCGAAGAGGTGCGGGAGCAGGTCGCGCACCTCAAGACCCTCGAGCACGAGCTCGTGGCGAGCCTCGCCTACCTCGACACCTGCGAGGCGTGCGACCCGGCAGAGCTCGTCGCCGCCTGTACGAACTGTAACCTCCACGACAAGAGCACGGCTGAGCCCGAGCTCGTCGCCGGGATCCGCGGCAATGGGCATTGCCGCCACGGCTCGAATCACCGCTGAGCGAGAAACACCATGGCTATCCAGCTTCCGATCTATATGGACTACCACGCGACGACGCCCGTCGATCAGCGTGTCCTCGACGCGATGTTGCCGTATTTCAACGGCAAATTCGGCAACGCCGCGAGCCGGAGCCACGTCTTCGGCTGGACGGCCGAGGAGGCGGTCGGCCACGCTCGCGAGACGCTCGCCAGGTTCATCGGCGCCTCGAACCCCAAGGAGATCGTCTTCACCTCCGGCGCGACCGAGAGCGACAACATCGCCATCAAGGGGGTCGCCGAGTTCTACAAGGACAAGGGCAACCACATCATCACGAGCGTCATCGAGCACAAGGCGGTGCTCGACACCTGCAAGCGGCTCGAGAAGCAGGGCTACGAGGTCACCTACCTCAAGGTCGACAAGTACGGGATGGTCGACCCGGACGACGTCGCCCGGGCGATCACCGACAAGACGATCCTTGTCTCGATCATGCTGGCCAACAACGAGGTCGGCACGGTCCAGCCCATCGCCGAGATCGGAAAGATCACGAAATCGAAGGGCATCCTCCTCCACTCCGACGCGGTGCAGGGGGTCGGGAAGGTCCCGTTCAACGTCGAGCAGATGGGGGTCGACCTCGCGTCGGTGACGGCCCACAAGATCTACGGCCCGAAGGGCATCGGCTTCCTGTACGTGCGCAGGTCGAAGCCGCGCGTCCGCATCACCGCGCAGATGGACGGCGGCGGCCACGAGTTCGGCATGCGGTCCGGCACGCTCAACGTGCCCGGCATCGTCGGGTTCGCCAGGGCAGCCGAGATCCTCATGGAGGAGGGCGAGGCGGAGTCGGCGCGCATCCTGTCGCTGCGCGAGCGGCTCAGGAACCGGCTCTGGAAGGAGCTCGACGCCATCCAGCTGAACGGCTCGCCCGATCGGCGGCTGCCGGGCAACCTCAACGTGTCGTTCAGCTTCGTCGAGGGCGAGGCCATGATGATGGCGATCAAGGACGTGGCGGTCTCGAGCGGCTCGGCGTGCACGAGCGCCAGCCTGGAGCCCTCCTACGTCCTCCACGCGATGGGCATCGGCGACGACCTCGCCCACTCGTCCATCCGGTTCGGGCTCGGGCGCTTCACCACCGAGGAGGAGGTCGACTACGTGGCTGACCTCGTGATCCGGAAGGTGAACAAGCTGCGCGACATGTCGCCCCTCTACGAGATGCACAAAGAGGGGATCGACCTGAACACCGTGCAGTGGGCGGCCCACTGACGAGCGGCGCGGGCGCCGCCGGCCCGACAGCGCAAGGTTTCGAGACGAAAGGAAACGGTCGAGGAGAGAGCCATGGCATACAGCGATAAGGTCATCGAGCACTACGAGAACCCCCACAACGTCGGCACGCTCGACAAGAATGACGAGAGCGTCGGCACCGGGCTCGTCGGCGCTCCGGCCTGCGGCGACGTCATGCGCTTGCAGATCAAGGTCGGCGAGGGCGGCGTCATCGAGGACGCGAAGTTCAAGACGTTCGGCTGCGGGTCGGCCATCGCGTCGTCGTCGCTCGCCACCGAGTGGCTGAAGGGCAAGACGATCGACGAGGCCGAGACGATCAAGAACAGCATGATCGCCGAGGAGCTCCACCTGCCTCCGGTGAAGATCCATTGCTCGGTCCTCGCCGAGGACGCGATCAAGAGCGCCATCGCCGATTTCCGCGCCAAGCAGCAGGCGAAGAGGGAGCTCGCGGGCGCGGCGCCTTCGGTCCCCGCCGCGGCCGCCGCGACGGCGAGCGCGGAGTAACAGCGCCGGGGCTTCGGGGCGGAGGCGGCCCACAGCACCGGAACCGGAACCGGAACCGGAGAAGGAACGACGCATGCAGAGCAGTGAGCAGACCACGACCAAGGCGGCGGACACCGGGCCGCACGCCGCGCCCGCCGCGACGGCCGACGGCGCGCCCGCGCGCAGCGACGGGGCCTCGGGCGAGCCGGAGGCAAAGTCGAAGCGGACGCTCTCGGTGAGCGACGCCGCGGTGCAGGCCATCCGGGCGCAGCTCGCCAAGCGCGGCACGCCCGAGGGCGCCATCCGGGTCGGGATCCGCGGCGGCGGCTGCTCCGGGTTCTCCTACGTCATCGAGTTCGAGGACAAGCCGCCCCGGTCCGGCGACCTCGTCCTGGAGTTCGCCGAGCCGGACAAGGCGACCGTGCGCGTCTTCTGCGACAAGAAGAGCATCCTCTACCTGGGCGGCTCGGTGCTCGACTGGGAGAAGACGCTCATGTACCAGGGCTTCAAGTTCAAGAACCCGCACGAGGCGACGCGCTGCGGCTGCGGGCACTCGTTCACGGTGGCCTGAGCCGCCGCAGGGAGCGCCCGCCCCGTCTCCGAGGCGCCTTCCCCAGAGCACGCCATGACCGATCCCTTCGATACCCTGGGCGTCGAGCCGCGGTTCGACCTCGACCTGCGCGCGCTGGAGCAGCGCCACCGCGATCTCTCCCGCGCGCTCCACCCCGATCGCTACGCGGGCGCCCCCGCGGCCGAGCGCCGGCTCGCGCTCGGCCGCGCGATCGAGGCGAACGACGCCCTGCGCGTCCTCAGGGATCCGATCCGCCGGGCCGAGGCGCTGCTCCAGCGCGCCGGGGTCGCGCGGGGCGAGGAGGGCGAGCAGAAGGCCTCCCCCGCCCTGCTCATGGAGATGATGGAGTCGCGCGAAGAGCTCGCCGAGGCGGCGAAGGGGCGCGATCCCGCGCGGATCGCGCGGCTCGGCGAGGCGATGCTCGCGCGCGAGCAGGCGACCCTCACGGCGATCCAGGGCGCCTTCGCCGCCGCAGGGAATGATCCGGAGCAGCTGCAGGGCGTGCTCGCCTTGCTCAGCGAGCTCCGCTACATCCGGCGGTTCCTCGAAGAAGTGAGCGCCATCGAAGAAGAACTCGCAGATTTGAAATGACCCTCCTCGAAATTTTCGACCCCAAGGCAAGGCCCAGCCCGATCGGCATCGATCTCGGGACGACGAACTCGCTCGTCGCCCGCGTGCGCGACGGCCGCCCGGTGGTCATCGACGACTGCAATGGAGAGCGGCTGGTGCCGTCGGTCGTGCACTACGACGAGCGCGGCCGCGCGGTCGTGGGCGACAGCGCGCGGCGGCTCGCGCAGAGCCACCCCCGCGAGACCATCGTCAGCGTGAAGCGCTTCATGGGCCGCGGCGCGAACGATCCGGAGACGCGGCGGCTCGGGCCGTACGAGTTCGCGGAGCCGAAGGGCCCCGACGACGCGAAGAGCGTGCGCTTCAAGGTGCGGGACGCGGTCGTGACGCCCGTCGAGGTGTCGGCGGAGATCTTGAAGGAGCTCCGCACCTCGGCGGAGCGCGAGCTCCGCTCCGTGGGCGGCGCGGTGATCACGGTGCCGGCGTACTTCGACGACGCCCAGCGGCAGGCGACCAAGGACGCCGGCAGGCTGGCTGGGCTGGAGGTGCTGCGCCTGCTCAACGAGCCGACCGCCGCGGCGCTCGCGTACGGGCTCGACAAGCAGCAGAACGGCCTGTTCGCGGTGTACGACCTCGGCGGCGGGACGTTCGACGTCACCGTCCTCCTGCTCGACAACGGGGTCTTCCAGGTGAAGTCCACGGGGGGCGACAGCTCGCTCGGCGGCGACGACATGGACAGGGCGCTCGCGGAGCGGCTGCTCGAGGAGATGGGCGCGACGCGGCGCACGCCCGAGGTGGTGCGGCTCGCGCTCGACACCGCCCGCAGCATCAAGCACGCGCTGACCGACGCGACGCAGATCGAGATCGAGCTGCCCGTGCAGGCGGCCGAGGCGACGGGCGGCCCGGCGTCGAAGCTGGTCACCGTGACCCGCGACGAGCTGAACGCGCTCATCACGCCGCTCCTGGAGCGCACCGGCGTCGCGTGCCGCCGCGCGCTCCGCGACGCGGGCGTCCAGGCCGCGGACCTCGACGGCGTGATCCTCGTGGGCGGCGCGACGCGCGTGCCCCACGTGCGCGACTACGTGGCGCGCCTCTTCGGCAAGGAGCCGCTCAAGGACATCGATCCGGAGGAGGTCGTCGCGCTGGGCGCGGCCATCCAGGCCGACATCCTGGCCGGCTCGATGGATCGCGCGGACGAGGTGCTCCTGCTCGACGTGCTGCCGCTGTCGCTCGGCATCGAGACGATGGGCGGCGTCGCCGAGAAGATCCTGCCGAGGAACACGACGATCCCGGCGGGGGCGCGGCAGGTCTTCACGACCTACGCGGACAACCAGACCGGGTTCGATCTGCACATCGTGCAGGGCGAGCGGGAGCTCGCCGCCGACTGCCGTTCGCTCGCGCGCTTCGTGCTGAAGGGGATCCCGCCGATGCCCGCGGGCATGGCGCGGCTCGAGGTGACGTTCCGCGTGGACGCCGACGGCCTGCTCGGCGTGACCGCGCGCGAGCAGACGACGGGGGTCGAGCAGAAGGTCGAGGTCAAGCCGAGCTACGGGCTGACGGACGAGGAGGTCGAGACCATGCTCCTCGCGGCGCTGGACCACGGGGAGGAGGACCTTCTCAAACGCCGGCTGGTCGAGGCGCGGGTCGAGGGCGAGCGCGTGGCGATGGCGACGCGCAAGGCGCTCTCCGCGGACGCCGATCTGCTCGATCCCGGCGAGCGCGAGGCGATCGAGGGCGCGCTGAAGGGCCTCGACGCGGCGATCCGCGGGGACAAGCCGGGGCTGATCCTGGCGCGCACGGAGGCGCTCGACGAGGCGACGCACGGGTGGGCGGGGCGGCGGATGGACCGCGCCGTGGCCAGGGCGATCGCGGGCAAGCAGGTCGAGGACGTCGAGGCGAAGGTCGCCGCGGCGAAGGGCGTGGACGCGCACCTGGCCGAGCACGGCGGGGACGACGCGAGCCACGCGCAGGTCGAGGCGGGCGGCGCTGGCGCGGCGAAGGCCGGCGTCGAGGCGAGGAGGAGCTGATGGCCAAGGTCCGATTTCTGGCGCACGGACGCGCGTGGGAGGTCGAGGCCCCGGTGGGCTCGTCCGTCCTCCAGGCGTCGAAGTCCGTGGGCGCGCCCGAGGGCGACGCGTGCGGCGGCGTCTGCGCGTGCTCCACCTGCCACGTCTATGTCACGAAGGGGCGCGAGCTCCTCAGCGAGGCCGAGGAGGACGAGGAGGACATCCTCGACAAGGCCTTCGACGTCCGGTCCACGAGCCGCCTCGGCTGTCAGGCGAAGATCTTGAAAGACGGCGATATCGAGGCGGAGATCGCCCGCGAGAGCCTCGACGCTTTCTACAACGAGCACCCGAACGTGAAGGATCCGCGCAAGGGCTGAGCCCTCGGCGCGGGCCGACCAGCGCGATCAACCCGCAACGACGGCAGGGACGGCTACGGCGGCGGCCTCACCTTCGCGGTCGCCGGCTTCGGCTCGCGCTGCGAGGGCGGCGGGCGGCGGAGCTTGTCCAGCTCGGTGCTCGCCTCGGTGGCGATGCGCCGAGCGATGTGGGCGAAGGCCGAGGCGGCCTCCCTGGCCGGCGGTGTCGAGACGATCGCGACGAGGTGCTGCGCGGCCGTCTTCCTGCCGATGGGGACGAGGAAGAAGGTCAGGGCGGCGAGGAGGAAGACGACGCCGTTCGTGAGGCGCTTGAAGAACTCGCCGACCACAGGCGCCAACCGTAGATGGAGCGATCGGCCGGGGCCCAGTTCTCGGGAGCCTTTTGCCCTTCCAGCCGGAGGCGATCACCTGCTCGCCCCATGCTCGCTGCGCCCCTTGCCAGAGCGCCCCGACCTCACGACAAACGGCGGGCGGCTCGACCGGAGGCGCCGAGCCGTGGAGCGCGGCCGTCGCGGGACGATGGAGCGCTCGGCGCGGCCGCGCGGTCGTGGGCGACCGCCAGGACAAGGAGGGAAGGAGATGCTCAAGCCTGTTCTATTCACCATCATGACGGCGGCAGCGTCCTTGGCGGTCTCCACAGCTGCAGAGGGGCAGCGCCCGGCAGGGGAGCAAGCCCGAGCCAACCAGACCAAGCTCAACGAATCGGATCGGGAGTTCGTGGAGGAGGCCGGCCAGGGAGGGCTGCTGGAGGTGCGGCTCGGGCAGCTCGCGCAGCAGCGCGCCGCGAGCCCGGACGTGAAGCGCTTCGCGCAGCGGATGATCGACGACCACTCGGCGATGAACAAGCGGCTCGCGGCGCTCGCGCAGCAGAAGGGCGTGCCCGTGCCGCAGGAGCTCTCTCAGGAACAGCGCGAGGAGGTCGACGAGCTGTCCAGGAAGACAGGGGCCGAGTTCGACCGGAAGTACATGAGCGAGATGGTCGACGACCACGAGGACGACGTCGAGGAGTTCGAGGAGGCCACGAAGGAGGCGAAGGACGCCGACGTGAGGCGCTTCGCCGCCACGGGGCTGCCGCTGCTCCGGGAGCACCTCGCGATGGCGAGGCAGGTCTATGACAAGGTGAAGTAGACGTGGCTGCGCGAGCGCGCCGGCCCTGCGCGGCGTGGCCGGCGCACGGCGGCCGGCGCGCTCAGGCGACGACGCGCGCCGCGCGCTCGGGCCTCTCCGCTGGCGGCGGGGTCGTCCTCGACCTCGCCGCGCCGCGGACGGGCGCGAGCTTGCCCCGGAGCTTCTGATACGCGGCCGTGTCGACGGGCTCGCCCCGGACCCAGGTGCGGATGAACGGCGCCACCCCGGACTCCCAGGCGACGCCGAGGCGGAGCGCGAGGAACTCGCCGTAGAGCGCGGTGAAGAGCGTCTCGAGCTCCTCGATGAGGTACATGCGCTCGTAGAACTGCTCGTCCGCGGCGTCCTTGACGACGCTCGGGATCTTCACGCCCGAGAGCGAGAACGCGTCGGCGTTGAACAGGAAGGCATACTCGAGCTCTCCGCGCGTGACGCGGACGCGCGCGTGCGACGGGAGCTTGCCCTGGCGCAGCGCCTCGTGGGCCTCGGGGGCGCTGCTCGGCGCCGCGCCCTTGAGCCGGCTCTGCTCCTTCTCCTGGACGAGCGTGATCTGCCCCTCGAGCCAGAGCTCGCAGACGCCGAGGGCGTCCAGGGAGAAGCGGCCCTCGAAGAGCTCGCTCTCGAACCAGAGCCAGACAAGGAATTCGCGGCCGACGAACCGGCGCTGCTCGATCAGCTCAGCGAGGCTCACAGGGCACCTCCAAGGGTCGATTCAGCGTGGAAGACCGTGGGTTTGAGCAGCTCGAACGCGGCCAGCTGCTCGGCCGACAAGCCGAGCTCACGGGCGGCGGTATACGGGCTCTCCGGCACGAGATCGAGCTCGAAGGTCTCTTCGAAGAGCTCCGAGAGCCCCTCGTGCGCGCGCGGCGACTGGTTCCAGAACCGGACGACGCCGGCCTCCAGGTTCCAGGACAGATCCACGACCTTCATCACCGGCATGAGCTGCGCGCGGAGCTTCCTCGACACGACGGCCCGGAGCTCCTCCTTCTCGCGCCGCCCGAGCTTTTCGCGCCCGCGCTTCGCGAGGTGCTCCCGCTCCGCCTCGGCGAAATGCGCCTTGAAGAGCGCCGAGGGCACCTGCCAGCGATCGGTCCTGAGCCCGAGGTTGATGTACGAGTTGAAGAAGATCTTGCCGTGATCGAGCTCGCAGTCGAGCGGATTCTCGATGGAGCACCACCCGGCGCGCTGCTCCGCGTCCTCTTCGACCGTGAGCGGCCGGAACGCGCGGAGCTGGATTCGCTCGACGAACCTGTCGCGGAACCCCTCGGTGAGCTCGCCGCGGACATAGAACTTCGAGAATGAGATGGATCCTTTGAGTGCGCCCAAATGATCGTCCTTTCGTCCCGTGAAGGCGAAGGAGGTAGCCGAGCGGATCCAGGGGGTCAAAAAACCGGACGGGGCGCCGCGGCCATCGGCGCGATCGTCCAAAGAACGGCGACGAACGGCGACGGCTCCGGCCGCCAGGCGGGCTGGGCAGTGGGGCGCGGTCAGAGCGGCTGGACCAGCGGCGGGCGCAGCCAGCGGCCCGAGAACGGGCCAGTAAGGTAAAAGCGATAGTGAAGGAAATACGGCTGCTCGTCGGGCCCACAGAAGACGACGGTGGATCGCAGGAAGCGGCCGAAGACGTCGTCGCCGGGCTCCGCAGATGGCCTGTGGCCGATGGCCGGCGCGGGCACCGCTGGAAAGCGGGGCGGCGCGCCCTCCGAGAACCCGCGCGGCAAATCGCATAGCGCGGGCGGAACAGGCGCCCGCGCCGCGCCGCCGCCCGGGTCCGGGGCGCCCGCCTCCTCGGGCGGGACGTCGGTGGCATCCGCGACGCAGCCCGCCGCGGCGCTCCCCCACGAGGAGAGGAGAACCAGCACACACCACGCGCCGACGCTCGCCCTGGGCACCGTCCTGCCTCCGTCCGAGAAGCGCGAGGTCCGCGGAGCGCCGGCGGTCGTGGCCGGCACACCGCGCCTGCGCGAACGCCGGAGGAGCAACGGCGGTGCCGCGCCGCCCGCGAAGCAGGGGCGCACCGGGCGCGCTCAGGGAGAGCGACGGCGGCGGGCGCGCTCGTGGGACGGACGGTCAGACGTTGAAGAGGAAGTGCGCGACGTCGGCGTCCTGGAAGACGTACGTCTTGCCCTCGACGCGCAGCTTGCCAGCGGCGCGGATGGCGGCCTCGGTCCTGTGCTCGACGAGGTCGTCCACCTTGTAGACCTCCGCCCGGATGAAGCCCTTCTCGAAATCGGTGTGGATGACCCCCGCGGCCTGCGGCGCCGTACACCCGATCGGGATCGTCCAGGCGCGGATCTCCTTGGGACCGGCCGTGAAGTAGCTCTGGAGGCCGAGCAGCCGGTAGGCCTCGCGCGCGAGCGTCGAGAGCGCCGGCTCCTTCATGCCGAGGCTCTCGAGCATCTCCTTGCGCTCGTCGGGCGCGAGCTCGTTCAGCTCCGCCTCGAGCTTGCTGCAGACCGGCACGACGCCGCTGCCCTCGGAGGCGGCCCGCTCGCGCACCTTCATCGCGAGCGGGCCCGTGCCGGAGACGTCGGACTCGTCGACGTTCGCCACGTAGAGGACCTTCTTCGCCGTGATCAGGCCGAACGTCTTCACGACCTTTCGCTGCTCGTCGTCGAAGGAGAGCCCGCGGACGGGCTTGCCGGCCTGGAGCGCCTCGAGGCACTTCTCCATGAGCGCGATCTTCGGGAGGAGCTCCTTGTCGCCCTTGGCCTGCTTCCGCGTGCGCTCCAGCATCCCCTCAAGGGAGCCGAGGTCGGCCAGCATCAGCTCCGTCTCGATCGTGTCGATGTCGCGGAGCGGGTCGACCCCGCCGTCGACGTGCACGACGTCCGCGAGCGTGAAGCAGCGGACCACGTGGAGGATGGCATCTACCTCACGGATATGACTCAGGAATTTGTTCCCGAGCCCCTCGCCCGTGCTCGCGCCGCGCACGAGCCCGGCGATGTCGACCACCTGCACCATGGCAGGGATGATCTTCTCGGTCTTGATGAACTTCGCGAGCGTCGTGAGCCGGTCGTCAGGGACAGGGACGGCGCCGACGTTGGGCTCGATCGTGCAGAAGGGGTAATTCTGCGCCTCGGCCTTGGCGGCCGTCAGCGCGTTGAACAGGGTGCTCTTGCCCACGTTGGGCAGTCCGACGATGCCAACCTCGACGCTCATGGCGCGCACGTCTAGCACAGGCAGGGTCGCGCGGCCCGGCCCCGTGGGCAGCACCGCCGCAGCGCCAAACGAGATTCCCGGTTTGCCCGCGCCGCCGTCCGCCGTCAGCGCCGCGCGCGGCCGGGCGCGCGGAGGGCGCCGGCGAGGTGGTCGACGAACGCGCGCACCCGCGCGGGCAGGAAGCGCGACGGGAGGTACACCGCGACGACCTGGCGGCGCACCGGGAGCCACCCGGCGAGCACCTCGCGCAGCCTGCCCGCGGCGACGTCGGGCGCGGCGAGGTACGCGGGCAGCTCGGCCAGGCCGAGGCCGGCGCGCGTCGCCTCGAGCACGGCGAGGACGCTGTCGCTCGAGAAGACCGCGGGCAAGCGCGCCGTCGCCGGGGCGCCGCCGGGCTCGACGAGGCGAAACGCGACGTGCGACGCGCCGCCCGCGCCGTAGCGGAGCCCGGCGTGTGATCCGAGCTCCGCCGCGCCGCGCGGCGCGCGGTGGCGGCGGAGGTAGCCCGGGCTCGCGTAGAGCCCGCGCCGGTCGTCCTCGAGCGGCCGCGCGACGAGCTCGGCCGGGAGCGCGGAGAGCATGCGCACCGCGACGTCGATGCGCTCCTCGACCAGATCGGCGAGGCGATCGCCGCAGCGGAGATCCACGGTGACGCCCGGGTGCTCGGCCTGGAAGCGCGCGCAGAGCGGGGCGACGCGGCACGCGCCGTAGACCGCGGGCGCCGCGACGCGCAGCGGACCGCGCACCGTCTGGTCGCGCGCGGCGATGTCGCGCTCGAGCGACTCGACGTCGGCGAGGAGCTGCCGGCCGCGCGCGACGTACGCTTCGCCGAGATCGGTCAGCGAGACCCGGCGCGTCGTGCGCTGCACGAGCTGCACGCCGAGCCGAGCCTCGGCGCGGGAGACGGCCTTGCTCACCGCCGACGGCGTGAGACCCAGCCGCTCGGCCGCCGCGGAGAACGAGCGCAGATCCGCGATCGCGACCAGGAGCCGCAGGGCGTGCGCGGCCTCGGACGGGTCGATCGATGAACCGAGCTCACGAATCCTCGCCTTCACGCGCCGATTGTACGCTCCGGGGCTCAGGTTCACCGGTCGCGAAGCGCCGCGCGAAGGAGCCGCCGGATGAGGGCGCGCGGCGGGTCATCGACCCGGGGCCCCGGCGAGGGGGAGCATCTCGCAGCCGAGGAGCCGGCGGTGCGCGTGCGATGCGGGGGCGTGCTCAGCGGGCGAGCGCCCGGAGCCGCCGCGCCGCGATCGCCGCGATCGCAGGGTGCAGCACGAAATGCTGGCGCCCCGCGTCGGCGGCCTGGGGGGCAGGCGTCAAGGTCCCGTCGCGCAGGCCGCGCACCGCGCGACACATGAGCTCGAGCCCGACGCGCTCGACGCGCCTCATCACGGCCGGGTGGTCGTCTCCGGGCTCGAGCGCGAACCGCTCGACCAGCAGGACGGGCCCGGTGTCGACGCCCGTGTCGATGAGGTGCACGGTGACCCCGAGCTCGGGCGGGCCGTCCTCGAGGAAGGGCCACAGCGCGACGTCCATGCCACGGTACCTGGGCAAGACGCCCGCATGGGCATTGAGGACACCGATCCTGGGAATCGCCAGCAGCGGGGCGCGAAGCAGGCCGCCGCCCGCGAACACGATCAGGTCGGGCGCGGCGGCCCGGAGCGCGGCGAGCGACCGGTCGTCGTTGTGGTTCTGGACCACGTGGAACCGCGCGCCGATCGCCGCAGCGACGTCTCGCAGGGACGCCCCCGGGAGCCCCTCCTCGGCGGCGATGTCCCGCACCGATCGCTCCCCCTCGCGAGGGGACGAGAGGCTGCCGACCAGGACCTTGCCGGTGACCTTGGCGAGCACGCGGCCGGGCGTGGTGAGGCGAAGCTCGTCGCGGAGCCGGTCGAGCTGGTAAGGCGCTCGCAGCAGGACGTCGGTCAGCTCGATGCCGTCGGTGCGACCGAGCCGCCACGCGAGCAGCCGCGCGTACATGCTTGTGTGCACGGGCGCTAGGAGCGCGATGCGCATTGCGCCTCCAGCTCCGCAAGGGCGGATTCGACGTCGCGGAGCGCCGCAGCCCAGTCCGCGGCGACCTCGGGTCCGACCCGCCGCGACATCCCCGGCGCGAACCGATCCGCGAGCTTGAGGGCGGCGTTGAGCAGCCGCCAGTCGCGGCGCGCTGGCGCCTGCCGCGCGAGCAGCGAGCAGACCGCGGCGCGCTCACGCGCGACGCCGGCGCGATCCTGCGGCGGCTCGATCTCCGCCAAGGCGTCGCCGCGACGCAGCTCGACATGACGAAGCAGCCGCTCGAGCTCCTCGGCTCCCCGAGCGTCGCCTGCGGCGAGCGCCGCCTCGATGTCGGCGCACGCGCCAGCGCGCCACCGGCGCTGCTCCAGCGCCGGGCGGAGGGCGCCCTCGGCGCGCGCCGGCGCGGCGCGGGTCACCCCGGACGCCGCCCGTCGCAGCGCGGCCTCGAGGCGGCTCCGGCGCTCGCGCCCCCGGGCGGGATCATCGAGCCACACCGCGGCGGCGCGGACGCCCGCCAGCACGCGATCGCGCAGGGTCACGGCAAACCCCCGTCGATCGCGATACGCACGCTGCTCCCGTCCAGCCCCACGAGCGCCTCTCCGCTCAACCAGAGATCGTCCTGACGCAGATGTCCAGACGGCAGCGTGAGGACACCGTTCTTGAACAACCAGTAAGGACTCCATCGATCCTTGCGGAAGCAGGCGAGCTCCCGCCAGGTGATCCCGTCGCGGCTCGCGAGGACGGCCGCCGTGTCGCGGTGAACCCCGGCGCCGCGCTCGACGACCGTGAGCGCGATGAGCACCGGACCTGGGAGCTGGGCCCCGTGCCACGCCGAGGCGGGGATCGCACAGCCCACCTCGAGGGCGAGCGAGCGTCGATCGGCGCGGCATGCATGGTTCTGCGTCACCTCGGAGTCGGTCAACCAGCACACGTGGTCCGCGGTGAAGAACAGCTGCACGGCGCGCCAGCGCTGCGTGCCGTCCCCGAACCTCTCGATCGTGCGGAACCAGTCGCGCGTTCGCCACAGGTAGCACTCGCCGTCGAGATCACCGGTGGTCACCCACGCCGCGCCGACGTCGAACGGGTCGGCGAAGATGCCATGAACATGCCGCACCGACCCCGCGGAGAACTCGTGGGCTACATCGACGCGGTCGCCGTCAGGGGCGACCCGGTGAACGCGCACCGGACCACGGCGCTCGTTCCTCGTGTACTCGCCGAGGTACGCGGCGCCGAGAGGGTCCTCCGCGATCCCGCGGTGCAGGACGCAGTCGCCAGCGATCGCGCCCAGCGGCGCCGGATCGCGCCCCTCCTCGAGCCGGTAAATCGTCCCCGCGCGAACCCCGATGACGACTCCGCGCGACGTGCGGTACACATTGCACTTGTCGGCGCGCGCCGCCCGGACGAGCAGGCGCTGGAACGCCATGGCGTCACGCGGCATCGCCGCGGGAAACCGGCAAAACGGCTCGAACGCGCCGACGCCGCGGGCGCGGCGCAGCACGACGCGCCCATGGCTCGCCCAGACCGTGCCGTCGGCGTCGAGGTGGTGCACGGTCGAGACCGCCGGAGCCCGCTCCCGTACAGAGACCCCCAGCGCGAGGTGATCGCTGGAAGGAGTCGGGGTGATGGCGCGAGCCGGCAACATCGTCAGCGCGGCGCACGCTAGCACCCGCTCGCGCGATCCGGCAAGCCGAAGCCCGGCGCCATGGCGCACGCGCGCCGCTCTCGACGCGAGGTGCAGCCGAGGTGCCTTGACGCCGCTGCGCCGAGGCGCCCGGCTCAACCGAAGAACGAGGCGATAGCGGCCGCCACGCGGGCGACCTCCTCGCCCGTGAGCTCGGGAAAGATGGGGAGCGCGAGCGTGTCGCGCGCCGCCGCCTCAGCGACCGGAAGGGAGCCCTCCGGCGGGCCAAGGCGCGCGAAGCAGGGCTGGAGGTGGAGCGGCGCGGGATAATAGATCTCGGTGCCGATGCCCTGCTCCGCGAGCGAGCTTCGCAGCGGATCGCGCAGAGAGGCATCCTTCAGGCGAATCACATACTGATTGAACGTGCGCCCCGCAGCGCCGGCGTCCGGCAGCGCGAGGGGCAGATCTCGCCCGCCGAGCAGCGCGGCATACCGCGCGGCGTGCTCGCGCCGCCGCTCGAGGAGCGCGTCGAGCCGCGGGAGCTTGCGCCGGAGAAGCGCCGCCTGGAGCGCGTCGAGCCGGAAGTTGCCGCCGACGCGGGTGTGATGGTGCTTCTTCCGAGCGCCCTGCGCCCTGAGCGTCCGGACGCGCTCGGCGAGCTCGTCGTGATCGGTGGTCACGAGCCCGCCATCGCCGAAACCGCCGAGGTTCTTGGTCGGGAAGAACGAGAAGCACCCCATGAGCCCGAGCGCCCCGGCGCGGCGGCCGCCGCGCTCGGCGCCGAACGCCTGGGCCGCGTCCTCGATGACCGGCAGGCCGCGGCCGCCCGCGATCGCGAGGAGCTCGTCCATGGGCGCGCAGCCGCCGAAGAGGTGGACGGCGAGGATCGCCCGGGTGCGCTCCGTCACGGCGCGCGCCGTGGAGGCGGGGTCGAGGTTCAACGAGCCAGGGAGGACGTCCGCGAAGACCGGCGTGGCGCCGGTGCGATGGATGGCGCCCGCGGTCGCGAAGAACGTGTAGGCGGGGCACACGACCTCGTCGCCCGCGCCGACGCCGAGCGCCATCAGCGCGACGAGCAGCGCGTCGGTGCCGGAAGAGACGCCGATCGCGTGCCGGACGCCGAGGTACGCGGCGCACTCCGACTCGAAGGCCTCGACCTCCGGACCGAGGATGTAGTGGCCGCTCCGGAGGACCGACTGGAACACGGCGGAGAGCTCGTCCTGCATGGCGAGATCGCCGCGGGCCCGATCGAAGAAGGGAACAGGCGCGGTCATCCGTCGGTGTCCTCCGCGGAGAGGGGATCGCGGTAATGGCGCGTGGCCGCGGCGCGGGTCGTGGCGAGCGGCGCGTCCTCGTCGAGGTCGAGACAACGGACGATGTCGCCGCGGCGCTCGTAGCGATAGCCGCTCTCGGGGCAGCGCAGGAGGCCGTCGCGCGAGGCGACGAGCTTGTGACCGTGGCGGCTCATCCAGCCGGTACGCCGGGCCGGCACGCCGGTGACGAGCGCATAGTCGGGCACGTCGCGCGTGACGACCGCGCCGGCGCCGACGAACGCATGGCGCCCTATCGTGACGCCGCAGACGATGGTGGCATTGGCGCCCACGGTGGCGCCGCGACGGATGCGCGTCGTGTCGAGGAACGCGCGTCGGTCGATCGGGGCACGCGGGTTGACGACGTTGGTGAGCACCGCGGACGGGCCGAGGAACACGTCGTCCTCGACCAGCGTGCCGTCATAAAGAGACACGTTGTTCTGGATCCGGACGCCATCGCCGATGACGGCGGTGCCCGCGACGAAGACGTTCTGGCCAAGGACGCAGGCGCGGCCGATCCGCGCCCCCGCCGAGACATGGCAGAAGTGCCACACCTTCGTCCCCTCGCCGATGTCGCAGGGCTCGTCGATGCACGCAGACGGGTGCGCGAAGAAGGGCTTTGCGGGCTCGCTCATGGCGCCCTGTCCGCCGGGTGCGCGGGGCCCCTGGAGCCACCCTCCGGCAAGGCCCCGAGCGCGCCGCCTGCCGGCACCGGCCAGATCCCCCAGGCGCCGCGCGTCGCGAGCGGCGGGCCGGCGAAATCGATGACGGGCGGCCTGACGCGCCCGATGAGGTAGGCGGCGCCCAGGCCGGCGGCGCGGCGCGCGAGCGAGGCGGGGTCCTCGAAGCTCGAGCGGACAGGCGGATCACGGGGATCGATCGAGCGATCGGGGTGCACCCCCTCGGGACGCCCCAGGGCGGCGAGCGCCGCGAGGTGGCCATAGTCGACGACCTCGAGGAGGAGGGGCGCGGAAGGAGGCGTGAGCTCCGCGGCGGCGCGGCCGATGGCGACCTCGTCCCTCCGCGGATTGAAGTGCTCGCGGCGCAGGTGCGGGCGAAAGAGGGCGCCGAGGGCCAGCACCACCAGCAGCGCGCCGCCGAGGGCGCGCCGCGCGCCGGCCGAGGCGCCCCGGAAGGCGCGCGCCGAGAGATCTCCGACGGCGAGGGCGAGCAAGAGCAACGCGAGGAGGGTCGCTCGCTCGGGGTGGTGGGTGGGCGCGCCGTCGCGCACGAGGGCGAGCGAGAGCGCCGCGATCTGGAAGGCGGCGACGGCGCCGGGGAGCGCGTACGGACGGGCCGCGCGAAGGAGCGGAGGAAGCGGTCGGGCCGCCCCCGGCGCAGCGCCGCGGCGGGCACGCCATGCGACGAGGGCGATGGCGATGGGCCACACGAAGAGCTCCGGCTCCTCGCGGACCATCGCGGCAGGGTACGCGAAGAGCCGCAGCAGCGAGCCGTCGCCGCCCGGGCCGATCGCGTTGCGGTAGGAGGCGACGCGGGCCAGGAAATGCAGCGCGTCGCCGTGAGCGACGCGGTTCCACGCGATCCACGCGGCGGGCCCGGCGAGCGCGACGAGCGCGGCGAGCGCGAGCTTGGCCTGCGCGCCGCGGCCCTGGCCGAGGCGGGCGGCAGCGAGCAGCGCCATCGCCGCGAAGGCGACGGCGATGGACCAGGGTTCGTAGCGGGAGAGCGTCGCGAGCACGAGCGCGAACGCGCCGAGGAGGGCGCGCCCAGCCGGGGGCGCAGGCCCGGCCGGCGGCGTGACGAGCGACGCCACCGCGAACAGCGAGAGGGCGGCGGTCGGCAGCTCGGGGACCGTCGCCACGCCGAGGCAAGCGCTCCAGGGGAAGGCGCCGGCGAGCAGCGCGCCGGCGAGCGCGGCGCGGCGGTCACCCGTGATCCAGCGGGCGGCGAGGTGGACGAGCGCGGCCGAAGCCAGGCCGAGGGCGAACGCGATGGCGCGGGCGACCTCGAGGGTCGGCGCGAAGAGGCGCCCAAGAACGCAGAAGAGCGCGCCGTTGAGCCAGAAAGGGACAGGCAGCCAGCTCGTCCCCGTCGGGTCGAGCCGGGGCGCATGGGCCCACGCCTGCGCGAGGACCACGCGCGCGAAGTCGTCATCGCTCACCGCTCGGAAGCCGAGCGCGAGGACCAAGGCGGAAACGACCGCCTTGGCGAGCGCGACGAGGGCAAGGTCGCGCGCGAAAGGGACGGAGACGGCCGACGCCGCCTCCACGGACGGCCTCGCGTCGAGCGCCCTACCCGCTTCCCTCCCCGGCGCGGGGGCGGGCCCTAGCACGCGAGCCTACTTTTCCTGGGATTTCTCGAACTCGCGCAGCTCGCGGTCGCCTGCCGACGAGAGGTAGGCGAGCGACACGCTCGTCGCCATGAAGACGACGGCGCAGATGGCCGTGAGGCGGGTCATGAAGTTGCCCGCACCGCGGCCGCCGAACACCTGCGCCGTCGCGCCGCCCATGGCCGAGCCCATCCCGCCCCCGCGGCCCTGCTGGAGGAGCACGACGAGGATCAGGAACAGACAGACGAACACGTGCACGATGTTGAGGAACGTGTGAAGCATCGGCGTCTTTCAGCTGGGTGAGTCTGGACCGCGCGAGGGGCCCAAGGGGCAAGTGGGCAGGCCGGCGCTCCCGCGGCGAGACGGGAGCGGCCTGCGATCTACCCCTGTTCCGCGCGCTCCGCCAGTCGGTGAGCGGCGTCGACGATCTTGGTGAAGCCAGCGGCGTCGAGCGAAGCCCCGCCGACCAGCGCGCCGTCGATATCGTCCTGGGCGAGCAGCGCCTCGGCGTTGTCGGCCTTGACGCTGCCGCCGTAGAGGATGCGCGTGACGCCCGCGAGGTCCTCCGAGGCCTTCGCGAGCAGGCCGCGGATGAACGCGTGCACCTCCTGGGCGTCCTCGGCGCGCGCGACCTTGCCCGTCCCGATCGCCCAGACCGGCTCGTAGGCGATGACGCCGAAGCCGGGCTGCTTCGCGAGCTCGTCGAGGACGGCGCGGACCTGCCGCTCGACCACGGCGAGCGTCTCACCCGCCTCGCGCTGCTCGAGCGTCTCGCCGACGCAGACGATGGGGCGCAGCTCGGCGGCCATCGCCGAGGCGACCTTCCGGGCGACCGACTCGTCGGTCTCGGCGAACAGCTGCCGCCGCTCGCTGTGCCCGAGGATCACCCAGGTCGCGCCCGCGTCCTTGAGCATGCCCGAGGAGACCTCGCCGGTGAACGCCCCGGAGACCTCGGCGCTCATGTTCTGCGCGGCGATGCCGACCTCGCTCTTCGCCTCCGCGAGCTCGTGGGCCACGGCGGCGATCGCCGTGAACGGCGGAGCTACCACCACCTCGGCCCGGGTGAGCTCGCGCGTCGCCTTGGCGACGGCCGCCGAGAGAGGACATGCGTCCTGGCCCCCGGCGTTCATCTTCCAGTTGCCGGCGATGAGCGGACGACGCGAGGCCGCCCGCGGGGCGGCGCCCGCCTCCGCGGACGTGCCCCCATCGTTCACGGCCTTCACTCGCTCACCTCGACCGACCGGAGCGCCTCGACGCCCGGGAGACGCTTGCCCTCGATGAGCTCGAGCGAAGCGCCGCCGCCGGTCGAGATGTGATCGAAGCCCTTGGCGATGTGCTCGCCGGCCTGCTTGACCGCCGCCGCGCTGTCGCCGCCGCCGACCACCGTGAAGCCGGAGGCGCCGCTCATGATGCGCGCGACGTCGAACGTGCCCTTGGAGAAGGCCGGCGTCTCGAAGAGGCCCATCGGGCCGTTCCAGAACACCGTCTTCGCCCGCTCGATCGCCTGGCCGAACTGCTCGATCGAGCGGGGGCCGATGTCGAGCGCCATCGTGCCCTCGGGGATCGCGTCGACGGACGCGGGCGCGCCCTGCGTCGCGTCGATGCTCGAGGCGACGACGGCATCGACGGGCAGGAGGAGCTGGATGCCCCGATCGCGCGCCTTGCTCATGATCGTGCGCGCCAGCGGGAGCTTGTCCTCCTCGATCCGGCTCTTCTGCAGGTTCTTGCCCTGCGCGGCGAGGAAGGTGTTCGCCATCGCGCCGCCGATGCACAGGGTGTCGACCACGTTGAGGAGCGCCTCGACGACGTCGATCTTGTCGGAGACCTTGGCGCCGCCGAGGACGGCGACGTAAGGCTTCTCCGGGCGATCGACGAGCCGGGTCAGCGCCTTGAGCTCCTTCTGGAGGAGGAGGCCGGCGGCGCGCTCGCGCATGAGGCGCGGCAGCGCGTGCACCGACGCGTGGGCGCGGTGCACGGCGCCGAAGGCGTCGTCGACGTAGACGTCGCAGAGCTCGGCGAGCTGGCGCGCGAACCCCTCGTCGTCCTTCTCCTCCTCCTCGTGGAAGCGGAGGTTCTCGAGGAGGCAGATCTGGCCCGCCCTGAGGTCATAGATGACCTTCTTGGGCGAGTCGCCGACACAGTCGTCCGGCAGGTGGACCTCGTAGCCCGTGAGCTCACTGAGCCGCCCCCCGCACGGCTCCAGCGAGAGCCCCTCGGTCTTGCCCGGCTTCGGGCGGCCGAGGTGCGACGCGAGGATCACCTTCGCGCCCGCCTCCATGACGAGCTTGATCGTCGGGATCGCCTCGCGGATGCGCGAGTCGTCCGTGATCTTGCCCGTCTTCTTGTCGAGCGGGACGTTGAAGTCGACGCGGATGAAGACGCGCTTGCCGCTGAGGCCAGCAGCGTCCCCGGCGGCGGCGAGGTCTTCGACGGAGCGGATTCCGGTGAGCTTCACGGCGCTAGACGCCCTTCCTCGCCACGAGCTGCGCGAGGTCGATCATGCGGTTCGAGAAGCCCCACTCGTTGTCGTACCACGAGAAGATCTTCGCGAAGCGATCGCCGAGGACCGACGTCATGGTCGAGTCGAAGGTGCTGGACGCGGGCGAGCCGATGAAGTCGCCCGAGACGAGCTCCCGATCGGTGTAGTTGAGGACGTCCTTCATCGGCCCCTGCTCGGCGGCCTGCTTCATCGCGGCGTGGATGCTCTCCTTCGTGATCGGCTTCTCGGTCTCGAGGGTGAGGTCCACGAGCGAGACGTCGACCGTGGGGACGCGGATCGCGAGCCCGTCGAACTTGCCCTTGAGCGCCGGGATGACCTCGGACAGCGCCTTCGCGGCGCCGGTGCTCGAGGGGATCATGTTGACCGCGGCGGCGCGCGCGCGGCGCAGGTCGCCCTTGCGGTGCGGGATGTCGAGCAGGTGCTGGTCGTTCGTGTACGAGTGGACCGTCGTCATCAGGCCGCGGACGATGCCGAAGTTGTCGAGCATCACCTTGGCGATGGGGGCGAGGCAGTTCGTCGTGCAGGAGCCGCACGAGATGACCGTGTGCTTCTGCGCGTCGTAGAGCTCGTCGTTCACGCCCATCACGACCGTGAGGTCGTGGCCCTTGGCCGGCGCGCTGATGATCACGCGCTTGGCGCCCGCGTTGATGTGGCCGGCGGCCTTCGCCTTGTCCGTGAAGAGGCCCGTGCACTCGAGGACGATGTCGACGCCGAGGCTCTTCCACGGCAGCTCGGCCGGATCCTTCAGCGCGAGGACCTCGATCTTCCGATCGCCGATGCTGATGTGCTTGTCGCCGTGACCGACCTTCGCCGCCTTGAACTCGCGGTGGATCGAGTCGTACTGGAAGAGGTGGGCGAGCGTCGCCGGATCCGTCAGGTCGTTGATGGCGACCAGCTCGATATCCTTCACGCCGCGCTCGTAAAGCGCGCGGACAATGCAGCGTCCGATGCGCCCAAAACCGTTAATTGCGATCTTCGTCGCCATCACGAACTCCTGGGAAAGTGGCCGGCGCGAGTCGTAGTCACCTCGCGCGCGACGGTCAAGCAAAGCCTCAGCCACGGGGCGCCGGCGACGTGGAGCGCCGGCGGCGGCGGGGCCGCGGCCGGCTGGCCGGAGCGGCGCCTCGCCGGGAGGGCTTTCGGTCGGTATTTGGGGTGGTTTCGGTCTGTGGGAAGGGGAGCGCCGGCGCGCTCGGGCTCTGTCGCGCCGGGCTCTGTCACGCCGGCGTCACGCGCGGCCGCGGATCAGACGCCGAGCTCCCGGAGGAGCTTTTCCTTGCTCGCGACGCCGGTGTACGAGCCCGCCTTCTCGCCGCCCCGGAACAGGATGCACGTCGGAACGGCGCGGACGTTGTATTTCTGGGCGAGCTTGGGCGCCGCGTCGATGTCGAGCTTGCCGACCTTCAGCGTGCCCTGGGACTCCGCGGCGATCGTGGCGACGATCGGCGCGAGCTGCTTGCAGGGCCCGCACCAGGTGGCCGTGAAGTCCACGAGCACGGGGATCGGGGAGTTGATGACCTCGGACTCGAAATTCTCGTTGGTGAGGGTGACGACGTGCTCGCCTGCCATGATTGTCTCCGTCGGTGCCGCGCTGTTCATGTTCGGGGCCGCGCCTGTCGTGCGCGGGGCGCGCCCCGTGAGTTGACCGAGGCCGCGCCGGCCTGTCGGCCCGATGCAGAGCGGACCGCCCTGTCGGGAAAGGAAAGTACCCGGCGCGCACGCCTCCGGCAACCCACAAGGCGCTCGCGGCGCACCCGCGGAACCTTCCGCCTGCGCCGTCGTTTTGGTAGATCGCCCGGCGCCGGAGCGCCCGTGCTGGCCGACGCAGCGGAGGCCTGAGCGCGAGCGGACGCCCGCGGACCTGGCGCGCGACGCTGCACGGCGCGCACGATCCCGCGTGCGAGCGCCCGCTCGCGCGGCGCCGAGCCAGGATGGCCCCCCGAACCCTCATCATCACGCCGACGTACAACGAGCGCGACAACCTCGCCGAGTTCGTGAGCTCCGTCCTCGCGGCGGCCCCGGAGGCGCACGTGCTCGTCGTCGACGACGCGTCGCCCGACGGGACAGGCGCCCTCGGCGACGAGCTCGCCGCGCGCGACGGGCGCGTCCGCGTGCTCCACCGGGCGGCGAAGCGCGGGCTCGGCACGGCCTACCTGGAGGGCTTCCAGCGCGCCCTGGACGGCGGCTACGACGTCGCGTTCGAGATGGACGCCGACCTCTCGCACGACCCGCGCCACCTGCCGGCGTTCCTCGACGCGATCGCGCAAGGCGCCGACGTCGTGCTCGGCTCGCGCAACATGCCGGGAGGCGGCGTCGAGGGCTGGGGCATCGGGCGGCACGTGCTCTCGAAGGGCGGCTCCCTCTACGCGCGGACCATCCTGGGCGTCGGCATCCGCGACCTCACGACCGGCTACAAGGCGTTCACGCGGCGCGCGCTCCTCTCGCTCGACCTCGGCAGCGTGCGCTCGAACGGCTACGCGTTCCAGATCGAGACGACCTACCGCGCGCTGCGCAAAGGGCTGCGCGTGGTCGAGGTGCCGATCGTGTTCGTCGACCGCCGCGCAGGCCGCTCGAAGATGAGCCGCCGGATCTTCGCCGAGGCGATCGTCGAGGTCTTCCGCCTGAAGCTCGACGCCGCGCGCGGTCGCATCTGATCGCGCGGCCCCGCCGGAGCGCGAGCGCGCGCTGCGCTCAGCGCTCCCCCGCGCGAGGCGGCCGCGAGGCGGCGTGCGTGCGGCCCGGCTCGTCGATCTCCAGCTCGTCGAGCTCCTCGTCCAGCGCGACGTCGCCGTCGTGGATGCGCGATCGACCGGGGGCCTCCTGCTCCTCGAAGCGCACGCGCGCCGCCGCGGCCTGGCCGCGCTGGGCAGCGCCCTCTGGCGCCGGGTGCCCGCGGACGACGCGTGTGGCGCGGCGCAGCGCGAGATCGGCGACCCGCCCGGCCCTGCGCACGTTCGGCGCGGCCTTCTCGCGCAGCACGCGGCCGAACACCAGGGACAGCAGCGTCAGCACCGTCGGGACGATCACCCCGAGCGCGAGGCCGACGGCGATGCGCGCGACGGTGAGGCCGAACAGCGCGGCCACGAGCGGGAGGCCCACCAGGCCGCGATCGAGCGACGGGCGCCCCTCGTGCCGGCGCGCGCGCCGCTCCTCCTTGCGCGCGCGCTTCTCTTCCTTGCGCTCGTCCTTGCGCGCGCGCCGCTCCTCCTTGCGCTCGTCCTTGCGCGTGCGCCGCTCCTCCTTGCGTGCCCCGCGCTCCGCGGAGCCCTCCGCAGGCTCGCCAGCGCGCGGCGTACGCGGGGGCGCGCCGCCCGCTTCGAGCCCCAAAAGGAGCGGAGCGATGCGCGCGGCGCGGCGGTCCGGGTCGGGCTCCAGCATCGCGGAGAGCGCCCGGACGAGGCGCGGATCGGCTCGATCGCCGAGGGCAGCGGGCACGTCGATCGCGAGCCCTCGGTGCGGCAGGTTCTCCGGCTCCTCGCCGGTGAGCAGGCAGAGCGCGGTCGCGCCGACCGCATAGACGTCCGACGCGGGCAGCGCGCGGCCCTGGAACTGCTCCGGCGCCATGTACCCGAACGTGCCGACCACGGTGCTCCCGCCCTCGGGACGCATGCGATCGCGGACCGCGCCGAAGTCGACGATCGCGAAGGAGCCGTCGGGCCGGTGGATCACGTTGTTCGGCTTGATGTCGCGGTGGATGACCGGCGGCGCGCGGCCGTGCAGGTAGTCGAGCACGGCCGAGGCGTCCCGCAGGAAGCGGAGGATGTCGTCCCGCCCGAGCACCGCGCGGCGACGGCGCATCGCGCCCAGGCTCTCGCCCTCGATCTTCTCCATCACCAGGAAGAGAGCTCCGTCCTCCTCGAAATGATCGAGGTAGCCTGGCAGGCTCGGGTGCGAGAGCGACGCGAGCACCCGGGCCTCGCGCTCGGCGAGCTCCACGCTCTTCCAGCTCGAGGCGCCGCGGATCTGGAACCGCTTGATCGCGACGAGCTTGCCGAGCCGCTTGTCGACCGCCTCGAGCGTGTGCCCCTGAGCCCCTTCGCCGAGGGCGCGCGTGATCACGTAGCGGCCGTCGCGCAACGCCTGGCTCGGCTCGGCACCCATCGAGGGAGCGAGAGTACACCGCCGGGGCAACGACACCAGGTCGAAGCCGCGCCTGGGCGCCCGCGAGCGCGCGCCGAACGTCCGGACGTCCGGACGCCCGCCGACGCGCACCGCTCGCGCGGCCCGCGCCATCCGCTCTGCTAGAGTCGCGAGCGATGTCGCTGATCCTCACCGTGCTCGGGCTGTTTGCCGTGCTCTACCTGCTGTCGGGGCTGCGGCAGATCAACCAATGGGAAGCCGCGCTGCGCTTCACGCTCGGCAAGCTGACCGGCCGCGTATCCCCCGGGGTGACGCTGTTCCTCCCGGGGATCCAGGAGCTGCGGCGCATCGACACGCGGATGAAGAACCGCGATCTCCTCCAGCAGATGGTGATCACCCGCGACAACGTGACCACGATGGTCGATGCGGTCGTCTATTACCGCGTCGTCGATCCGGAGAAGGCCACGCTGGCCGTCGAGAACTACGAGAACGCGATGAAGGATCGCGCGAAGGTCGTGCTGCGCGACGTGGTGGGCGAGACGCGGCTCGACGAGCTGCTCGCGCACCGCGAGGAGGTCGCCGCCAAGGTGCGCGCGCAGGTCGAGGCGGTGGCGGCCGCGTGGGGCCTGCACGTGGAGATGATCGGCCTCCAGGACATCGCGCTGCCGCCCCAGATGCAGGAGGTGCTCGCGAAGGGCGCGATCGCCGAGCGCGATCGGCGCTACGTGGTCATCAAGAGCGAGGCCGACGTGGAGAGCGCGAAGAACTTCGCGGAGGCGGCGGGCATCCTCGCGCGCTCGCCCGGGGCGATGGAGCTGCGCCGCTTCGAGGCGCTGGCGAACCTGAGCCAGGGCAACACCAAGGTGATCTTCGACCTCGCGAAGCCGTACGACGACGTGCGGCACGCGGCGGTCGCGATGGCCGAGGCGGCGGTCACCGAGGCGAAGCCCGTGCGCGTCCAGCAGGGGCAACGCGCGGTCGACGCCGAGGCGCAGCGCGAGGCCGAGGCGGCCCTCGAGGAGGAGGCGGCGCTCGAGGAGCAGCGGACGGCGCGGCGCGGGCGCATGGGCGGGGCGTGATCCCGGCGCTGACCGCGCTCAAGGCCGCGGTCGCGGCGCTGCTCGAGGCGCGCGGCGAGCGCGGGCTCTCCGCCCTCGTCGCCGGCGGGGAGCTCGCGCTCGCCGCCCCGCCCCAGCGGTGGACGCTGGGGTCGCGCGAGGTGAGCGCGTCGCGCCTCTCGCTGGCCGTCGACGCGCCCGAGTTCGCGGCGCTCACCGCGGATCCGAGCCGCCTCGCGGCGGTGAAGGAGGCGTTCGCGAGCGCGGTCCGCACGCCGGAGACGGAGCTCGCCGATCTGTCGCTGGTGCTGCGCCTGCCCGGCGTCGGGCGCGGGTGGAGCCAGATCTACCGGGAGGCCGCCCTCCCGGCGGCGCCCGAGCGGCCGGCTCCGGACGCGGTGCTCGGCGGCGCGGCGGCCCTGCTCGAGGCGTCGGGCGACGCGCGGGGCGCGGCGATGCTCCGCCGCGCGCGGCTCGAGGCGGCGCAGGTCGCGAGCGGGGGCGCCGCGCTGGTGCGCTGCGTGGTGCGGCTCGATCCAGCGGATCGCGCGGCGCTCGACCGCGACGGCGAGCGCGCGGAGCGGCTGCGGCGGGCGGTGCGCGACGCGGGGACGCGCGCCTCCGAGGCGATCGCGTCCGTGGAGCTCGCCACGGCGCTCTACCCGCTCGGCGGAGCGGCGGCGCCGGAGGCCCGGCTCGCGCGGGCGCTCGCGGCGCGCGGCGCGGTGGCGGTGACCATCCGCCGCGGTGACGGGCCGGAGGGCGAAGGCGTGGAGCTCGCGGTCGTGGCGTCCGGCGAGCTCATGCGCGTCCGGATCACGGCGGCCCCGGAGCGCGAGCACGGCGGCTGGAGAGCCGAGGGGATCCGCGCGATCACCGTCACCGCCGGGGACCTCGCGACGCCGGAGCGGACGGAGGAGCTCGCCGCGCTGCTCTGCGGCGGCGGCGAGCTCCCGTGACGCGCCGCGGTCAGCCCCGCGCCGGCAGGCCGGGCGTCGCGGCGCCGCTGCGCGGGGGGTTCTCCGGGCGGGTCATGCTCCGGATCGCATGCTGGAGCGCCGCGCGGAGATTACGTTGCGTAGTGAGCTGCGAGAGGTCGAGCCCGAGCGCGACCATCGTCTGCGCGACGTTCGGCTTGATGCCTGCCACGATCCCGTCGGCACCGAGCAGCCGGATCGCCGTGACGAGCTCGATCAGGTGGCTCGCGACCTTCGTGTCGACCACCTCGACGCCGGTCAGGTCGAGGATCGCGAAGCGCGCCTGCTTCTCCACGATCTTCGAGAGCAGGCTGTCCATCACATCGGCGGTGCGGACGCTGTCGACCGTCCCCACCATCGGCAGCGTGAGCACACCGTCCCAGACCTCGATGATGGGCGTGGAGAGATCGCGAATGACCTTCTGCTGCGCCTCGATCTGCTGCAGCTGAGCGCGCAGCTCCTCCTCCGTGCGCTTGGACTCCGAGATGTCGAGCGCCAGCCCGAGCACGCCGCACACAGACCCGCCGCGCTCGTCCTGGAGCGGGATGATCCAGTTGTCCCAGTAAACGCCGAACGCGTCGGTGCGGAAGCCGCGCACCTCCCCGTCGAACCATTGGCGTAGATCCGCGGCGGAGATGTTGACGCCAGTCGTTTCTGGCTTGTCCGCATAAATGTCGAACCAGCTGGCCCCGACGAGCTGCCCGGGCTTGAGCCCGGCGGCCCCGAGCCCCTTGCCGCCGTGATAGAAACAGACTCCATCCCTGTCGATCGCCCAGAGCACCATGTTGTCCACGTGCTCGGCGAGGCTGTCCAGCATGCGCGCCTTGTTACGGAGGGTCGCCAGCTCCTTGTCATCGATCGCGGAGGTCGGCCGGAGCGACCCGAAGACCGCGCTGCGATCGGGCGAACGCTTCGCGTTGCACAACAACGGACGGTACGCCCCGCGCGCGTCGCGAAGGCGGACGCGGAATGAGACGGGCTCGCGGGTCTGCTCGAGCTTCGCCCACGCCGCAAGGAGCGCTGCCCGATCGTCCGGGTGAGCGAGATCTGCGAGCGTCGTGCCCCCCTCGCTCGCGGGACCGATGACCTCCCGCAAGGCATCGCTCTCGTGGAGCAGTCCGCCCGCCGCCGAAGCGACGAAGAGCAGCTCTGGACAGCTGGCGAAGAACTCCGCAAACAGCGCGCTCGAAGTAACACTCATGACACAAGCCTCCCCCTGCGGCATCAGAAGGACACGAGGGTATCGCACGCGAAGCCCTGGCGGGAAGGGCCCGTTGCACTGCGGCCGATTCCAGCTCTGGTGTTTGCTCTACTACGGCAGCGAGCTCCCGTGACGCGCGGCGCAGTCAGCCCGGCGCCCGCAGGCCGGGTGTCGCGGCGCCGGCGCCGGCCGTCGCGGCGCCGTTGCGCGGGGGGTTCTCCGGGCGGGTCATGCTCCGGATCGCATGCTGGAGCGCCGCGCGGAGGTTACGCTGTGTGTTGAGCTGCGAGAGATCGAGCCCGAGCGCGACCATCGTCTGCGCGACGTTCGGCTTGATGCCTGCCACGATCCCGTCGGCCCCGAGCAGCCGGATCGCCGTGACGAGCTCGATCAGGTGGCTCGCGACCTTCGTGTCGACCACCTCGACGCCGGTCAGATCGAGGATGGCGAAGCGCGCCTGCTTCTCCACGATCTTCGAGAGCAGGCTGTCCATCACATCGGCGGTGCGGGCGCTGTCGACCGTCCCCACCATCGGCAGCGTGAGCACACCGTCCCAGACCTCGATGATGGGCGTGGAGAGATCGCGAATGACCTTCTGCTGCGCCTCGATCCGCTGCAGCTGGGCGCGCAGCTCCTGCTCCGTGCGCCTGGACTCCGAGATGTCGAACGACAACCCGAGCAAGCCGCACACAGACCCGCCGCGCTCGTCCTGGAGCGGGGTGACCCAGTTGTCCCAGTAGACATCGTTCGAGTCGGAGCGAAAGCGGCGCACCGTCCCGTCGAACCAGTTGTGCATGTCGTGGTCGACGTCGGGCACATCGACGACGGACGCGCCTGGCCGCTTCCCATAAAGCTCGATCCAGTTGACCCCCAGGAGCTGCCCAGGCTTGAACCCGGCGTTCGGGAGCGCTTTGCCGTCGTGATAGAAACAGATTCCATCGCGGTCGAGGGCCCAGAACGCCAGCTTGTCCACGTGGTTGACGAGGCTATCCAGGATGCGCGCCTTGTTGCGCACAATCGTCAGCTCCTCCTCGCCGAACTCGGGTGTTGCCCGGAGCGACCCGAAGACCGCGCTGCGATCGGGCGAACGCTTCGCGTTGCACAATACCGGACGGTACGCCCCGCGCGCGTCACGAAGGCGGACGCGAAAGGAGACAGGTTCACCGGTCTGCTCGAGCTTCGCCCACGCCGCGAGCAGCGCTGCGCGATCCTCCGGGTGAGCGAGCTCTGCGAGCGTCGCGCCCCCCTCGTTCGCAGGGCCGATGACCTCCCGCAGGGCATCGTTCTCGTGGAGCAGTCCGCCCGCCGTCGAGGCGACGAAGAGCAGCTCAGGACAGCAGGCGAAGAACTCCGCGAACAGGGCGTCTGAAGTAACATTCATCACACGAGCACTCTCCCTGGAGCTCAGAAAGGCAGCAGGGTATCGCACGCGACGCTCTCGGGGGAAGACAATCGGCCGCAGCGGCTCATGGCGACGGGGCACGTACGACGACATCTACAACGACGTATGAGAGAGGACGACGATACGCGCGGCACAGGCGACCGGGGGCGTGAAAACACCCACTCTTTCCTGGATTATGGTCGCTAGTTCGTCGCCGTTCGCAACGTCGAGCTCAGGGATCAGCAGGCAGCGGCGGCGGGCCCCTGCGCTCACCGCTCCGCCGACCCCTCGGCGAGCCACGCCGGATACCCCTTCGATTCAACGGACGTAAGGCCGAGGTCGGGCACCTCCACGAACACCGCGCGGCCCACGGCGTAGAGCGCCTCGAGCAGGATCGCTGGCGGACCGAACGCTTCGAGGCCCAGCGACCACGCCGCCGGAGCAGCCGCGCCCTCGCCTTCCGCCACGGCGACGCGCGTCAGCTCGACAGCACACCCGGCTCCGGGGTGAGCGCCGTCCATCACCTCGACGGCGCGTCCGCCCACCAGCCCGAACACCCGCACGCGGCGCTCCTTCGTGAGGGTCGTCCACCCGCTGTCATCGGCGTCCGTCGACGAGACGGTGAGCTTCGTCCACCGCTCCACCTCACCCAGCACCGTGGGAGAGAGGTGGATGGATCCGAAGGCGCAGACCCGAAACTTGACCTCCAGGCCCTTCGGCCGCCCGCCGCGCTTCTTGATCCCGAGATCGGCGCGCCGGAGGCGCCGGTAGCGGTCATGCCGGGGCGCCTCGGAGAACGCACGGGAGAACCACGACACGAGCCGCGGCGCCCGAGCGTCGTCCGCAGGCAGAAACCAGCGGACTTCGATGCTCTCCCGGATGTCCATGGCGTCCTCCCGGCCGCGCGCTGGCGGCGCGTCCGCACCACCGCCTCCATGATGCCAGAAACGGGGGCACGTGCCGCCGGCGCGGCGAAGGTAGGATCTCAGGTCGGGCTGCCTTCCGCCGGAGCACGCACGGCTGCAGGCGGGCGAGCGCCCCTGCGCTCGCCGCAGCGCGTCTCCGGCTCAGGCCCTCGACGACGCCCGGTACGAGTCGGACACGACCTTCTTTGCAAAGTCGATGATCGGCTCGCTGGGGACGTTCTGGATCGCGTACTTGACCGCGTAGCCGCCGGCGAGGAGGGTGAGCTGGCGCAGGATCTTCGAGCTGGCGAGCACGCCAATCGCAAATGCCGCTCCGCCGATCGCGATCGGGACGATGTACGGGACGTCCTTGACCTTGGTCTGGATGTCCTTGGCGAACTTGAGCAGCATGTCGAGGCTCACCGCGCCCTCGCCGCCCTGCGTCTGCGGCGCGCCAGGCTCGTGCGAGCCGGACTCCTGCGAGCCGCCCTCGTAAATCCCGTTCTTGTACCCGCCCGAAGTGTACTGGTCGTTACCGATGCTCATAGCGCTCTACCTCGTCCTGAGATGATTAGCCACGGAAGTGGCGATAGCTCCGGCGCCATGCGAAGCACATACCAGCAGCAAGCGCCGGGGCGGCCGACGCGCAGCCACGCGTGAGCCCGCGCGGCAGCGGGCGAGCCGCTTGCTCCAGCGGCGAGCGCGCTCGCACGCGAGGGCGCCCGCCTGCGATGAGGCAACTTGGCCGAGCGTGGCAAATGATCCCACCTCGATCGGCTCACACGATATCGTCTCGCATCGGAGGAGAGGCCGTCCGTGCAAACCTCGAATGCGGCGGGCTGCGCCCACGCTCATGGCGGCGACGCTCGTGCTCGATCAGCACCGCTGACGAGGGCTCGGCGCGAGCTTGGAGCACCGGTTGCACGCTGCGGCTCGGACCGACGCGCGCGCGACGGAGCTCGCTCCCGGCACACGCCTTGCGTAAGCTGCCTCACCCATGTCGCTCATGACGGTGCTGTTCGGCCGGCGGCTGGCCTCGGATGAAATGAAGAGGAGAAGGAACAGATCGGCCCGCTCTCCGGGATCCAGGTCCTGGGCCTCGACGCGCTCGCTTCCGCGTCGTACGGCCCCGAGGCCGCGCTCACCGTGCTCCTCCCCCTCGGCGCGCTCGGCGTCCACTACATCGTGCCGCTCAGCGCCTTGGTCATCGGGCTGCTCGCGATCGTCTACGTCTCGTACCGCCAGACGATCGCCGCGTACCCGAACGGTGGCGGCTCGTACATCGTCGCGAAGGAGAACCTCGGCACGCGCGCCGGCCTCGTCGCGGCGGCGGCGCTGCTCATCGACTACGTGCTCAACGTGGCGGTCGCCATCTCCGCGGGGGTGGGCGCGCTGGTCTCCGCGGTACCCGCGCTCCTGCCCCACACCATGGGCCTCTGCCTCGCCGTCCTCACCCTCCTCACGGCGGCCAACCTGCGCGGGCTCCGCACCGCAGGCCTCGTGTTCCTGGTGCCGACGTACGCGTTCCTCGGCTGTCTCTTCGCGGTGATCGCGATCGGGATCGGGAAGACGATCCTCCACGGAGGGCACCCGCCGCCCGTGGTCGCGCCGCCCTCGCTGCCCGTCGCGCTCGGAGCCGCGAGCCTGGGGCTCCTCTGCCACTCTTTCGCCAGCGGGTGCACCGCGATGACCGGCGTGGAAGCGGTGAGCAACGGCGTCCCTGCCTTTCGCAAGCCGAGCAGGCGCGCCGGACGCTCTCGTACATCGTCGCCTCGCTCGGCATCCTGCTCGCCGGGATCGCGATCCTCGCACGGGCATACGGCATCACCGCCACCGAGCCCGGCAAGAGCGGCTATCAGAGCATCGTCTCGCAGATGGTGGGCGCGGTCGTGGGGCGCGGCCCGTTCTACTACGTCACTCTGGCCGCCGTGGTGGCGGTGCTCATGCTCTCCGCCAACACCAGCTTCGCCGACTTCCCCCGCCTCTGTCGGCTCCTCGCGCTCGATCGCTTCCTGCCCGAGCCCTTCATCCACCGCGGCAGGCGCCTCGCCTTCTCCTACGGCATCGGCGTCCTCGCCGGACTCTCGGCCCTCCTGCTCGTCGTCTTCCAGGGCATCACCGACGCCCTCATCCCGCTCTTCGCGGTGGGCGCGTTCCTCGCCTTCACGATGTCGCAGGCGGGGATGACCGCGCACTGGCGCAGGGTCGGCGGCGCGCGCTCCCGGCTCCACCTCGCCGTCAACGCGACCGGCGCCACGGCCACGGCCGCGACGCTCGTCGTCATCATCATCTCGAAGTTCACCGAGGGGGCGTGGATCTCGACCCTGCTCGTGCTCGGAGCCTTTCTCATCTTCTGCAATGTGCGACGCCACTACGAGCACATCGACGAGGTGGTTCGCGCCAGCGCGCCGCTCGACCTCACCCCACCTCCGCCGCCGATCGTGGTGGTCCCGATCAGGCGCTGGGACCTCGTGGCGCAGAAGGGGCTCCGCTTCGCGCTCCGCCTCTCGCCTGAGGTCTACGCGCTCCAGGTGCTCCTCGACGATCCTCGCGTCGAGGACCTGAGCGGCGAATGGCACGCTCTGGTGGAGGAGCCCGCGAAGGAGAAGGGGGTACCGGCGCCGCGGCTTTCGGTGTCGGTGGTGCGGTCCCGCTACCGGCGGCTCTTCAGGCCGCTGCTCCGCTTCGTCACCACCCTCGCGCGCGCCCACCCGGACCGGCAGGTCGCGGTCGTCGTACCCGAGGTGGTCGAGTCACGCTGGTACCATTACCTGCTCCACAACCACACGGCATCGGTCCTCAAATGGCTCCTTCTCTTCCGGGGCGGGAAGGGCATCGTGATCGTCAACACGCCTTTTTATCTGCCCGACGAACCGGAGACCGCCTGATCGTCGTGCGCGGCCACGCCGGCCCGAGGCCGCCCGGCCGACGCGGCAGCGCTGCGTTCCGGAAGCGCGCCGCGGGTGGCCGTCGAGCGTAGGGCCAGGCGCAGCGGAGCCGGGCCCGGGCCTCACCACCACGAGCGCTGGCGGGCGAGCGAGACGATCGCGGCGGAGAGCTTGCGCGGGTCGTGGCGAATCAGCTTGCCGCCGAACAGCAGGTCGGCAGGGACGAGGAGGTCGGAGGCGAGCGGTTTGTCCGGCGAGGTCACGACCGGCTCAGAGCCGGCGGAGGCGTACTCCTCGAGGCCCTCGGAGGGCCAGACGTCGTTGACCAGCACCGCGTCGAGCCGGGCCTCGCCGAGGTACATGGCGATGGTCCCCACGAAGTCCTCGACCGTGTAGCCGGGGGTCTCGTTGGGCTTCGTCATCAGGTTGCACACGAACATCGCGCGGGCGCGGCTCGCCGCGATGGCCTCGCGCACCCCCTTGACCAGGAGGTTCGGCACGAGGCTCGTGTAAAGATCTCCCGGCCCGAGGATGATGAGATCGGCTTCCGCGATCGCGTCGAGCGCCGCTGGATACGCCTGGGCCTCAGGATCCAGATAGACTGAGAGCACCGGCGCATCGAGCATGTCGGAGAGGTTGTCGATCGACGCTTCGCCGCGGATGGTCCGGTCGTTCTCGAGGTGCATCACGAGATCGACGTGATCCATCGTGACCGGGAGGACGCGGTTCTTGACGGAGAAGATCTCGTGCAGGCGCTCGACCGTCAGGGGGAGCGAGCCGGTGATCTCCTGCACCGCGGTGAATATCAGGTTGCGCAGGGTGTGCCCGCCGAGGCTCCCCGAGCGGAAGCGGTGGCCGAGAAGCTCCTTCAGCGCTTCCGGGTGCTCGGACAGGGCGACGAGGCAACGCGTGAAGTCGCCTGGGGGCAGGAGGCCGTACTCGTCCCGGAGCCTCCCGGAGCTCCCGCCCGAGTCCATCATGGTCACGATCGCGGTGATGCGGACGCTCAGGTCACGCAGGCCGGTGAGGAGCGTGTAATGGCCCGTCCCCCCTCCCACGGTCACGATCTTCGGCGTCGCCATGGGGGAGCAGGCTACCATGCGGACGAGCGAGGCCGATACCGACCGTCAGGCCGCCGAGATCTCGACGCGCGGCTGCGGCGCGCACTTCGCGAGGCGGCGCGACGCGACGGCGTGGTACGTGGGCGCGATCTCGGCGCTGTAGCAGCGCCTCCCTGCGGTGAAGGCCGCCACCGCGACCGAGCAGAGCCCCCCGAATGGCTCCCAGACGACATCGCCTGGATCGGACGATGCGCGGATGATGCGATCGAGCAGCTTGAGGGGCTTCTGGTTGCCGTGGATCGACCGGGTGTCCTCCTTGAAGCGTTCGGGGCCGCGGACCGCCGGCTCGTGCCAGACGTTGGTCACGCCGACCTCGCAATGGAATTTGGCTCTCAGGGTAGCCCACTCCTCGCCCGTCAACGGCCGCTTGCCATCGACCGAGAAGTAGGGTCGCCCCTCGGGGCGGCCGTGCGCGTTCGCGAAGGCGGCGATCTGCTCGAACGCCGAGGCCGGGGGGTAATACCAGAGGTGGCAGCGGGTGAAGTACTTCCTCGTGGCCGCGTTCTTCACGCCGCACGCCTCGTTCGTCTGGCGCAGGGGGAGGCCCGAGCGCTCCCATTCATGCCGCAGCCAGGTCTTGAGGGGCAGCCGCACGCCGGCGCTCTCCAGGAGGACCTTGCGCACGTACTGCACGCACACCTCGCTCACCACGGGGAACTTGCGCAGCGTCCGGGTGTTCGCGTTGCCCGCGATGTGGGCGATTCCCTTGTCCCAGACGTGGCAGGTCCGGTACTCCCAGCCGTGCTGCTCGAGCAGGGGGTGCACCGTCGCCCAGCCGATCTCCGTCCCCCAGAACCAGAGGGTGGCGGACGGCAAGGCGCGCTCCGACCAGACGGCGACGTGGGGCGCGTACCACGCGGCGAGCCCGTCGTGCGTCGGGGGATCGCCGGGAAAACCGGAGACGCCATAAGCACCGTCGGAGACAATCACGGTGGGTCTCGGCCAGGAGGCGTAGTGCTCCAGCGCGTCGCCGAGCGTCAGGGTGGGGTGGAGGGTGGTCGAGGCGCGCTTCACGGGGGACACGCGGCCATCCAATCGAACTGCGCGGATCTGTCAACAAAACGGCGGAGCTCGGCCCCGGCGAGCCGCCTGGACCCGCGCGCCAGGCGGCGCGGGCGGGGCGCGCTTCGCCAGCCCCTCGGGCTTTCGCCGAGCGCGAGCCCCAAGCGCCCGGGATCGGCCGATCCGTACGACATCGCCGCCCTCCAGTCGACGTCGGGCGCAACGTCGGTCGCGTCAGCCGCCACGTCGTTCGCGTCAGCCGCAACGTCGGTCGCGACGGCCGCAACGTCGGTCGCGACGGTCGGCGTCGGGCGCAACGTCGGTCGCGACGGCCGCGCCCTCTCCGTACCGGCCGTGATCCCCGCGCCACCGCCGCGCCGCCCCTGCGGTGGGCATCGACGCGCGGATCTACGAAGACGTGCACGGAGGTCGCCCCGAGGAGACAGCCTGTGGAAATGAGGGGAACACTATCCGCGCAGGATCGCGCACGCCCCGTGTGCCGCCTTCGTGCCGGTGATTGAAGAGATCGTTCGTTCGGCGTATGTTCGGTGGCTTGGTGCGCAACTTCGCTTTGCCGGCGCTCCGCGGCGATGCTCGCGATGAGGCCGACACCGGTGTGACCAGCCTACGCGGGGCCATCGATTCCACACGGGAGGAAATCATGAATGCATTGAAGCGCATGAGCTCGAGAGCCGCTGTTCGCGCGCTCCCGGCCGTCGTTCTGGCCGGGGTGAGCCTGCTCGCGCCGCGCCCGGCAGAGGGCCAGACGGCCGGAGAGCCGGGCCATCTCTACTGGGCCGACACGCTCGTGACCCACATCGCACCGGCAAATAACGAATATGGAAACGGAACGACCTATGTTTATTGGGCCGGCGTCGGAGGAGCCACGGATTACCGGAGCCGCAGCCTGTGCGCGTCGTTCGTCACGAACGTCCTCAAGCAGGCCTATCAGCTGTCCGTCTACGACATCAACACATGGTTCGGCAGCATGAGCCCGAACGCCGCGCTTTACCACGACAGGATCATCGAGGAGGTCGGCTTCGAGCAGATCGTGACGGTGAGCGAGATCGAGGCCGGCGATATCGTCGCGATCGAGTATCCGGCGGGGAGCACGGCGAGCGGGCACGTCGCCATCGCGGCAAGCGCTGCGGTGCCACGCCTGGCGACCTATCCGTTCGTCACGGGGACAATCCAGTACTCGCTCCTCGTCCTCGACTCGAGCACCACGGGCCACGGGACAACCGACACCCGGCGCAAGGCGGACGGATCCTGGCACGCGGGTGTTGGCAGGGGCGTCATGCGCCTCTATGCCAACAGCAACGGGACGATCGTGGGACACGCCTGGAGCACGCAATCGGGATCGACCTACTATGGGACGCAGGTGCGCGATATCGTCGTCGGCCGGATCACGGAGCCGTATATCGAGCTCCCCCTACCATTGTAGCGACGCGCACGGACCGCCCGCGCCTCCTCGACCACCAGGCCGACTCACGCAATCCCGGCGCCCTTGACGTGTAGTTTCACACGAAAACTAGGTGCGCGTTCATGCACGCGAACGGAGGGCGTCTGCCGTTCACTCGCCCTCGTTCAGCAGCCCAGGTGCCGCGTCGGCATCCCGATCGTTCCTTTTACGACACGAGCGGATCATCGTTCACGGCCACGCCATGGAATACGCGCATCCACCACGTTTGTGCCGGAAACACCACGCTGCGCAGCCCTGCACGCCATCGTTGAAGCGCCTCTCGGTACGCTGCGCGAAATGCCCGGACAGCGGCAACCGCGGTCCTTCGTGCGTCTGCATGTCCTCTCCCCACCGCAAACGTCGGATTGAGGCCGCGAGGCGCCTCGAAGCTCGTCGCGCGAGCGTCGGGCGACACCGTGCGTGCGCGCTCGGGGCCGAGAAAACCGCGGCCAGTTCGATGCATCGCGGCGTGCGCCTCGGCTTCCTTCCGCTCCAGCTCCGCCGCCACCTCGCGCCGAAAGGCGTCAGCGTCATCATCCGCCACAGCTGGCGGAAGCGAGATCGCAATGGCAGCGTCCTCGGGCCATACAGGATTGCTCGGAGCAAAGTAGACGCCAGGACGCCTCGCCCACAGCTCACCGCGGCCGATTTCGTTGACGAGCACCTTCGCTCCCGGCCATTCCTTCGCACGTCGCACCAATCCCGCCTCCACCGGGTTCGCCAGTGAATATGAAATCTTTTCCACCACGGCCGCCCGCGTCAAGAGGCGAACAACGCTGGTCGCTTCGTGGCCCCAGACCGGCCCCTCCCAGGTTCGGAGCACCTTGGTCCCCAACGCCACGAGGCGATGAAACAGCTGCAGGAATCGCGGAAGCACGCCTTCGACGTCAGTGACGACGATGTGCAGGTGCGTGGACATGGCACACAACGCATGCAGGCGAATGCCGTAGCGCCTGGCCGAAACCGCGAGCGCATAGATGATCAGCTGAGTCATCGCGGCATCCGGTCGGAAGAGTAGGTGTCGCCGCAACGCGCGTCGTGTGAGGAGATAGGTGGCACCTGCAACGATAGCGCGAGGCTGGCTCATCGCTGCCGACTATGCCAAACGCGTGCCGTGGCTTGCGGCCAATGATTTCGCATACTTGAATCTTCGAGATCCTGGCGGTTTCTGTTTTCCGCCGGCGCCCGCCATGGCCTATGCCTGGGACCGCCTCATAGACAACACGTATCGGGTCTCACCACCAAGGCAACGTCGGTCAGACCGGCCGGGCCGGCAGACCGGCAACGTCGGTCAGGTCGACAGTCAACGGCAACGTCGGTCAGCCCGGCAGTCAGCCCGGCAGTCAGCTCGGCACGGGCCCAACAGCGGCCTCCGTTTCCGGTGGCACGGGCCCAACAGCGGCCTCCGTTTCCGGTTGACATCTGGCACGGCGCATGGATCAACCACATTGCGCGCGTTCATGGTTGTCGACCTCGTGCGATGCTCTCGCCCGCCATGCTGCTGGAGAACTCCCATGCACCGACCCCTCCTCGCCCAAGGCCTCGTGCTGTCGCTCTCGCCGTTCGGGTGCTCTACTAGCCCGGAAATTCCTGAAGCGTACGGCATGGCGGTCATGACCGTGAACGGGGAGAGCTTGGTGCTTGACACGGGGGATAGCGGCAAGCTGCCTGTCGCCGGATTCGACGACAGCTGGGACGTTGACTGCTCCCGCCTCAATGGCGAAACCAATCTGGAGCTGGTGGATCACTCGAAGGACAGGAGGGGCTTCTACTACCTCGATCTCCATCTGCTCGGCAGCAAGCGCAAGGGCGGCGACGCTGCTGTCGTGAACATGCGAATGTACGTCGACGATGCGCTTTTCTATGGCTCTTGCCACGCGACGCTCCGGACATCGTCCGAGGACTCGCACGAATGCAAGTTCTCTTTCGCTGACTGTGGCCTGAACTTGCTCGGCGCTGCCCAGGACGTTGTCCCAGCGCGCCTCGAGTTCGCGTCGTTCCACTTGAAAGGGTGCTTCGTCCCGTGAGGGGGCGGAGCGCGATATGTCCAAGGACAGCTCCTCCGCGGCGCTTCGTGGCGCAGATGACCGACGCCGCTCCACAGGGCGTCCCGACAGCGCGCCAGGCGCTCGCACCGGGCGCGACGTCGGGCACGGCGTGCCGCAATGAGGTTTGGAGGAGTGCCCGAAGCAGCTCTGGCCGGCGCGTCGGCCCGCAGGTACACCTCGATCCATGGTCGATGCGTCTCCCCGGCGGAGGTTCAGCGCCGCGTTCGTTCGGTGGTCTCGCCGCGTCCGACGGCGGCTCGCGCTCGATCTCGTCCTCACCGGCACCGCCGCTGGGATGATGCTCGGCGCGGTAGGCGCGGCGGGCGCCTGGCACATGCGGCAAGGCGCGCTGCGCCCCTGGATGGCCGCGGGCGGCCTGCTCGGCGCCGTGGCTGGCGCAGCGGTGGCGCGCCGGCGCCGGTGGACTGACCCGAACGTCGCGTTGTTTCTCGACGGCAAGCTCGGCTCCGCCGAGTCGGTCTCCACGGCCGTTGAGCTCGCAGCAGCCGAGGACGCGACGGACGGCGCGCCCGGTGCCAGCGCATCCGCGGCCCGCGAGGTGGTGTTCGCCCACGCGACCGCGGCCCTCGATGCCGCAACCGCCCGGCAGGTCCGCGCGCCCCTGTGGCGACGCTGGCATGCCGGAGCGCCCCTCGCGGCAGCGGCCATTGGCTATCTCAGCTGGCTTCCCCTGCCACCAGCGCCCGCGGCAGCAGCGCCCCCACCCGGGGCCGAGCAGGTACGCGTCGCCGAGCTCGCCGGCCTCGGGCGGGTGGTCCAGCTTTCCGAGATCGACGCTCGGGACGCGGAGCAACACGATCGGCTGAAAAAGCTCTCCAACGACGCGAAGAGGCTCCGCGAAAAGCTGAAGAGCGGCGTCGAGCGCCGCGAAGCGCAGGCCGAGCTCGGCAGGCTCCGCGACGCGATCACGGCCGAGCGGCTATCGCTCGGCGAGGGCGAGCAGCGTCATGGGATGGAGTCGGCTCTTGGCAAGCTCGGAGAAGACCCTCAGCTGAAGCGGGCTGCGAAGGCGCTCGGCGATCGTGACCTCGTGGCGTTCGACGAGGAGATGGCGCGGCTCGCGAACAAGCTCGAACGGGACGACCGCGAACGGGCCAGGAAGGTGCTCGAGGAGGCCGCCGAAGCCGCCAAGAGGGCCGGCGCCCCCGGCGTGGCGAAGGCGCTCGAGGAACAGCGCAAGCTGCTGGATCAGCGCGGCGAGCAGGCCGACGCGTTGAGGGAGCTGGCGGAGGCGCTCGGCGACGGGCTCGGCGACGAGGGGCGCGACGCGCTCCGCGAGCTCGCCCGGACCGGCAGCGACCGCGACGCGCGGCGGCTTGCTGGCAGCCTCGAGAAGGCGCTCGAAAAATTGAGCCCCGAGGAGCGCAAGCGGCTCGCCGACCGCTTGAAGCAGCGGATGGCGCAGTCGCCCGAGAGCGCGCTCGGAGAGCCCATGTCAAAGGAGCAGATGCGCGAGCTCGCACGGCAGCTCGAGACGCCGGACGGACAGCAGCAGCTCGAGGAACAGCTGCGCCAGATGGCCCAGGAGGGGCGCCCGAGCAGCGAGGAATCGAAGCGCCAACGAGCGCTCGACGATGCACAGCGCGGGGCGGGCGAGGCCGAGGGGCAGCTCGGGGGGACGCCGCTCCCGATGCCGATCGCAGGCGGGTCAGGCCAACCGGGGTTGGGCGGCCAGGAGCGCGGACAGGGCGGGCAGCAGGGCTCGTCGGGGGGCGGGGCCGGCAAGCAGGGGTCGGCGCAGCCAGGTCACTCGGAGGGCGGCGGCTCGGGCAGCCACGAAGGGCAGACCGGCGCGATCGCCGGGGGTGAGCTGCGCTCACGGGCCAGCGCGAGGCTCAACCCGGGTAGGCCGATGCCGGGGATCGTGACGGGCCGAGCAGCCGGGCGCGCCGGAGACACCGCCAACGTGCGCGGCGAGAGCGCGCTCGGGGTCGTGGGTCCCCAGGAGGTCGGCGGTGTCGAGCGCAGCGATGTCCCCGAGGAGTACCGCGAGCAGGTAGGCCGTTACTTCCAGCCGCGCTGAGTCCGGGGACGAGACGTGGAGCGCGCAGCGCCCACCGGCCTAGAAGCTCGCGCCCAGCAGCAGGCCGTTCGCCTCCGCGCTCACGAAAGGCGCGGCATACAGCCGGGGGAGCCCGGCCTTCGTGACCGGCGTGCGGCTCGACGTGGAGAACGCGTACAAGGCCGTCCCTGCGAGCACCACGCCGCCGCCGAGGAAGCTCCAGAACGAGACGTTGGCGAGCGTGGTCTGGGCGTCGCGCAGGTCGGTGCGCCTCGCGCTGCCGAACGGCTCCGTCGCTGCGGACTCGCCCTTTGCCGTGGAGAGGATCGCGAAGGTCACGCCCGACGCGAGCCCGAGCAGCCCGACGGCCCCGCCCGCGACCACCAGCGGAATGTTCGGGCCCGAATCGAGGCTGAGGGCGATGCTCTGGTCCGAGCCCCTCGCCACGAGCAGCGACGTCGACGTCCTGGCGCCAGCGCGGCGTGCCTCGATCCTGCGCTTGCCGGGATCGACGAACACCTGGGCGTCGAGGGGCGAATGCCCGACGACCTTGCCGTCGACGAGCACCTCGGCGTCGTCGACGTTCACGCTGATGCGAAGCGCGCCGACCTGCGACCTGGCGACGGCGAGGCGCTTCTGCAGGAAGCTCTTCTTCTCGGCCTTCTCGCCGAGCGGAAAGGTATTGAGCGCGTACAGGAGGTGCTCGGCCGCCTCGCGGGGCTGGTTCACCTCCAGCTCGACGTTCCCGAGGTTGCCGGCCACGTCAAAGCTCTGCTGGAGATCCCACGCCGCCTGATAACGCGCCTCGGCCTCGGCGAATCGCGCTTCATCGTAGAACCTGTTCCCCTCCCGGTAGAGCTGCGCGGCGCGCTCGCCCGCGCGCGACGTCGCAGGCGGGGCGTCGGTCGGAGAGTTCGGCATCAGCCGAGCCTCTCCGGTCGCGCTCGCGATGCTCGGCCCCAGAAGAACCGCCGCGCACGGGAGGAATAGAGACAGGTATTTCAAGAATGGCTTTCGCATGGTGGCTGGCGGGAGGAATGCAATCCGGAGAGGCGACGCCTCAGGGGAACGGACGCGGGGGAGCGGTCGTCCCCGGGGGCGTTGTGGGCGACGCAGAGGGCGCGGACGGCGGGACCGAGGGGGGGATCGGAGGGCTCACAGCCGAGTCGTAGAAGTCGTCCGCCGCCGTCGAAGGCTTGACCGGGCGCCTCACCTGCACAGCAGGGCGCGGTGATGACGGACGGGCGGCGACCGTGGCCGCGGAGTGAGCGGGCGGCGAGCTCGGCTCCGCCGTGGGCGACGCTGTCGGAACCTCGGGCGCGGCGGGAACGGGTCGCTCTGCGGTAGGCGGCGGCTCGATCGCCACCGGGGGCGGATGTTCGGGCTGCGCGCTCGGGGTGGGCGTCGCGAGGCCAGCGGGATCGGGCGTGGGAGCGCGGCCGCCCTCGGCCAGCGCCGGATCCTGCTCGCTCGTCGGATTGGCGGCGCGCCACAGCACCCAGAAGCCTGCGACCGTTGCGCTCCCCAGAAACACGAGCAACGCGAAGAGCGCCAGCGGGGCCCGGCGGCGGCGCGCCGCGAGCACCGCCGCGGCGGCCGCTGCGGTCACCGCGGTGTCGTCGGGCCGCGCCGCGGTCGGCAGCAGCCCCGCTCGAGGCGCGCCGGCTGCTGGCGGGGGAGCGGCCGCTGCAATCGGCCGCTGCTTCCGGGACGACTGCCCGCGCGAGCCGGACGACTCGTCTTCGGGCGGCGGCCAGACGCCGCTGCCAACACCGACGCGGGCCGTGCGGACGCCGCCGGGACGCGCGCCGCCCTGCCCATCGGGAGCACCCGTCGGCGGACCCGGCATGCCCTGCACAGGGATCCTGCGCATCGTCGGCCGGTTCCGTTCGTCGACGCCCTTCAACAGCGACGGCGCTACCCGGATCTTCTGCTGATCCATCGCCTGGTGCTCTCGGTTCGGAGGCAGCGTGACCGGAGGAACATACACTTGCTTGTCGCTCGGTCCCGCCTCGCGATCCTGGCGGCGCCGCGGCCTGGGCTCGCCCCACTGCACCATCCGCTCCGCGGGCGGCGCTGCGGGGCCGGTGTTCCCTTCTTCAGGTCTGCGGCGCGGCTCCTGCGTAAGCGCTCGCTGTTGCGCCGGTGAGGGGTGCTCTTGCGATGCAAAATTCGGCGTGTCGTACCCGCGCGGCGGCTGTTGCGGCAGCGTCGGTTGCTGCGGCGCGGCGTCGCCCGCAGCGCCCTGAGCCGCCGGCTGGCCTGGCGAGCTCTTGTTCGCGTTCCTGTTGGTCATGCCTGCCCCTCTCGCCACGCGCAAAAGGCGCGCTGCTGCCCCACGTGAGCAGCAGCGCATCGAGCCCCCGGTACAAGACGCCGCGCTGTCATGGGCGCGCTCCCGAGGTGATCTGCCTCGACCGCTGCACCGCAGACGGCGTGGCGGGTGCCGCGGCAGCGCTCCGACAAGCCCGGGGGCGCCGGAGGCCAGCGTCGAACGTGCGCTGGTCCGCGCACGGTACCTCGGAGCTCGCTCGGGGACAGGGCCACGGCATGGACCCGAAGATACTCCACCCGGCCGCCACCACCACGCACCCAAGCGTCACCACCCCCTCCGGAGCGATGCGAAGGTCGCTCCATGGCAGGGCGCAGGCATCGGGAGCCGCCGCGGTCACGTCCGTGACGGCGGCGGCTCCCGATGCTCGAAGGCGCCGGTGTCCCGGACCATGACGTCGCGCGAGGCGCGGCTCCGCGAGTCGACGGCGCGCAAAGTTGCCCCTGGCCACTTTCTTGCCTCCTCGCCGAATCACGCGCGTGTTGTCCAATACTCCGCTGCCAAAATTCCCGCGTGCCACGACATCGATTTTTTGCACCCATCCAGCATCCACGGTCCACGACGGTCCGCCCCCCGACGGTCCGCACCCAGGTTGAGCTGCCGAGCTGCCTTCTGGCCCGCACCCAGGTTGAGCTGCCTCGTGGCCCGCACCCAAGGTTGACCTCCGGTTGGTTGACCCTTCCGACCCAGGTTGCCCCTCTCAGCGCCGGCGCTCCCATTCCGCAGCCCGCATCGTAGCGGGTTCGTCACACCGGGTGACGTTCCTGGCATCCGCGGCGACGACGCCGTACCCGCCTGTCAACCCAGGAAGCTCACCAGAAGCGCCAGGGTGAAGCCGAAGAGCACCACGCTCACCACCAGCAATCCCATGGCCGCCCAGCTGGCCTGAGCGCGCGCGGGCCGTCGCGCGCGCCGCGGCCTGCTTCTGTGCGCCTCCGAGGCCCGCTGCAGCGCAGACCCTGGGGCGGGCCGCGCTGCCATGTACGGCGCCGTGAGGCCGAACGCCTTCACGGTCGCGCTCAACGTCGGTGGGAGCACCGGCGCCCGGACCGGCGGCAGCGTCAGCGGCGCCGTACGCTGCCAGTACGACCCGGACGGTATGACCGACCCACCATCCACCCCTCCCGAAAGCCCCGCGGCGATGCGCGACAGCTCCGCCGCGAACGCCGCTGCGTCCGGAAAACGGAGCTCCGGGCTCTTCTCCAGCGCCCTCATGATCGCGCGGTCGAGCTCCGGCGGCACCGCTCGTGGCGCGTGGCTCGACGGCGGCGCGGGGACCTCGCTCGCATGGGCGCGCACGAGCTCGTGGACGCGCCTCACATGCTCGAACGGATCGCGACCGGCGACCAGCGTGTAGAGCACCACGCCGGCCGCATACACGTCGGTGCGCGCATCGACGGCGAGCCCGCAAGCCTGCTCGGGCGAGAGATAGCGCGGCGTACCGACGAGAACCCCCTCCTCCGTCTGATAGAGCGACGGCGCCGGCGCGCGCCCGTCGCCGCGCGGAGCGACCACCTTGGCGATCCCGAAGTCGAGCACCTTCACCACGCGCCGACCCTGCGCATCCGCGTCGCACACGAAGAGGTTCTCGAGCTTCACGTCGCGGTGAACGATGCCCGCGCCGTGCGCCGCGGCGAGGCCCGCCAGCGTCTGCGTCACGAGATCGAGCGCCTCCATCGCAGGCAGCGCGCCGCGCGCCGCGAGCTCCTCGCGCATCGTCCGGCCGTAGAGCCGCTCCATGACGAGGAACGTCCTCCCCTCGGCGGTCCGCCCGAAATCGGTGACGGTCACCAGGTTCGGGTGGGCGAGCCGCGCCAGCGACTGCGCCTCGACGCGCATCCGCTCCACGAGCCGCGGCTCGCGGTTCAGGTCGCGGTGCAAGAGCTTCACCACCACCGGCTTGTCGAGGCCCACGTGCGCCGCCTCGATCACCTCGCCCATTCCCCCTCGCCCGAGCCGGCGCACGGGCCGGTACGGCGTTCCATCCAGCAAGGTATCGCTCAGCTCAGGCGCCGCGCATCGGCAGTCTTCGTGCGAAGGCAAGGCCATCCTCTGCGGGTCGAGGTGGTGCCGCCGTCGTCACACGACGCGAGGAATCGAGATCCCCTCTCGCTCCCGGACCTCGAGCGCGCGAGCGCTCTTCTCACATGCTCGCCACGGGACGCTCAAGATTTCGACAGATCCGCGCGGAGCGCATCCTGACGCATTCCCCTGACGCGTTCCAAATTTCCACACAAAGAGACGTGCACGTACGATTTCGGAGCGCGTCGCGATCATGCCCCCGTGATCAGGCGGCGGTGCCCGCGGCGCTCCCTGGCTCCGCGTGCTCGGGCGTGGCCGCGTGCGGCGGCGCTGCCTGCTCCGCCGCGAGCGCCGCCTCGTCTTCCCGGGCGAGGAGCGCGTCCGTCTCGGCGAAGGCTGCCTCGCGTTGCGCGACGACGGCAGCGCAGCGCGCGCGGGCCGCGGAGAGCAGGCCGAGCCCGACGGCGACCCAGCCAGCTGCGGCCGTGTACCCGGCGGCGATGACAGACGACCCCGCGTCGCCCTGATCGGCCTTGGAGAGCATCACGAACGCATAGAACGGCGACGGGGCCGCGACGAGGAGAGCGCTCTCGCTCGTGTCGAGCTCCGCGACGAGGCCGGCGATGGCGGCGACGATCCATGGGCCGACCGCGATCGTGAAGAGCAGCGTCAGGAGCAGCGCCCGCGTGACCAGGGGCGAGGCGATCCGCGCGCGAAGGAACGCGTTGAGCCCGACGAGGAACACGTAGACGGCGAGCGCGTAGACGGCGACGTGCTGGACCTGCTGCGCATGGATCTCCGGCGTCGGGACGGGCGCGCCGAGGCTCAGCCGGTGCCCGACGATCCAGAGCGCGGTGATGGCGGGGACCCCCACCGCGAGGAGGAGGTACGCCGAGCGCATCACGCCGGGGCCGAAGAAGCGACGCAGCCGGCTGGCGCGGCTCCGAGCCCAGTGAACCTCGACGCGGCGCGATGGGCCGATCGGCTCTCCGGCAAAGAGGAACACGCAGAAGATCAGAAACGAGAGCGCCGCGCACACGCCCGCGACGATCGCGGGCAGGCGATCGGAGGCGTCCACCGAGAACGCCGGCACCGCGACGGCGGCGGTCGTCACGGGCGCGCAGACCGCGAACCACGTCTTCAACCCGGAGGAGCGATCGTCGCTCTCGCTCGTGAGGTTCGAGACGGTCACCTGGTACAGGAACCACGCGGGCATGCCGATCGCCGCGATCGGCAGGAGGATCAGGAAGAGCACGTAATCGAGGCCGAGCGGCGCGCGCTGGTAGGCGATCGGGAGCCAGATGGGCGGCCCCTCGGGAACCTCCGGCCAGGCCAGGTGGGCCGCGTACGAGAGCCCCGAGCCACCCGCCGAGAACAGGCCGATCGACAGCGGGAACGCGAGCAGCAGCGTGACGAGGATCGCCGCGCGCAGGCTCCCCATCTTCGAGCTGATCGCCAGGCCGAAGGCCACGCTGAGCAGCGCGATCAAGAAGAGGAACAGGAAGGCGATCACCACCTCCATCGCGGTGATCCCGCCGAACAGGAACGGCAGCGCCCCGACCGGCGCGAGCATCACCACGTACATCGAGATCGCCGTGTAAGCCGCGAGGAACTTGCCTCGCGCGATCTCACCGGGCGGGATGCCCGTCAGGAGCACCGCCTCCCAGGTGCGCCCCTCGCGCTCCGAAGCGATGCTGTTCGCGGCGACCGCCGGCCCGACCAGCGCCACCACGAAGTACGCGAGCGAGAAGAAGACCTGGAACAGGATCACGCCCGTCTTCGCAGGCGCGATTTCCTTCGCCGCGATGCCGCCGATGGCCGCCACGAGCAGCGCCATCAGCACGGCCAGCACGAGCAGGATGATCGGCGTGCGTGCGAGGCGCGCCGCCTGCTTGAGCTCGCGGATCCAGATCGGGTTCGGTTCGCCCAGGATGCGCCCCACGCGATGCCGCGCCCGATCGACGAGCCGCTGCGACGCCGGACCGGCGGGCGGCGATGTGCCAGTCTGCACGCTCACTGCACCTCTCCTTGCGTGACCTCCAGGAAGATCCTCTCGAGCTCATTGCGCTCCGGCTCGACGCCGATCACGCCGACGCCGCTGCGCACGAGGTGCTGGACGATCTCGGCGATCTTCACGTCGGTGCCCACGTAACCGACGTGCACGGCTCCGGCGACGATGTCGACGTCGGTGATCCCCGGCCCGCCCCTGACCAGGAAGGCCGCTGCCTCGGGATCGCCGAGGACCCGCACCTTGACCTTGCGCCGGGAGATCGGCGAGAGCGCCGGATAGGCCGCCTGCCCCGCGCTCGCCGGCGCAGCGGCGTGCGGCGGGTGCTGGCCGTATCCGGGCGGCGGACCGCCGGCCTGCGAGCGATCGACGGCGGCCGGATCCACCGGCGCGCCGTCGGGCGTGGCCGCCTCGGGTCCGTGCCGCGGCGGCGCGTGTCCATGCGCCTGCGCCCCGTACGCGCCCGGCGCGGCGCCATGGCGCGGCGGCGCGTGCCCGTGCGCCTGCGCCGCGCGCACCGCCTCGAGGCGCGCGGCGATCTCCCCGATCGGCCCGGCGACGACGAGGCGGCCCTTCTCGAGGATGCCGATCGACGTGCACACGTCGGAGAGCTCCGTGAGGATGTGCGACGAGAGGAAGATCGTCTTCCCCAGGCTCCGGAGCTCGAGCAAGAGATCGCGGATCTCGATGCGCGCGCGCGGATCGAGATCGCTCGCCGGCTCGTCCAGGATAAGGACCTTCGGATCGTGCAGCAGGATCCTCCCGAGCTGGAGGCGCTGCTTCATCCCCTTCGACATCGTGGCGACGATCCGGTCCTGGATCTTGCCGAGGTCGGTCAGCTCCAGGACGGCGTCGACCACGTCGAGCGACGGCACCCGGAAGGCGTCCGCGAAGAACTCGAGGTACTCGCGCACCGTGATCCTGTCGTAGACGCCGGCGTGATCCGGCATGTACCCGATGCTTCGGCGGACAGCCGCGGGGTCGATCGTCACGTCGACGCCGTCGATCTCGACCCGCCCCGCCATGGGCTCCAGCAAGGTCGCCATGACCCGGATCGTCGTCGTCTTGCCCGCGCCGTTCGGCCCGATGAAGCCGAAGATCTCGCCGGGGCCCACGTCGAAGGTGACGTCCTTCAGCACGTCGAGCGCGCCGAAGCGGTGCGAGAGGTGCCGGACGCGGATCGTCGGCCGAGGCCGCTCGATCTGCGCCCCGGAGGGCGGAGCGCCGCCGAGCGCCGCGCTCACGGCCGGCCTCCGTAGCCCACGACCCGCACGAGCACGCGATCGCTGTCGATCCGCAACCCGGAGTCGCTCGCGCGCCCCTCGCCGCCGTCGAGCTGGCCGAACAGCACGGGCACGCCGGCCGGGAACCAGTCGACCGATCCGCCGGCCGCCTCCTCGATCGCCAGCCACGCAGCGCCTAGCCCCGGCGCGTCGGGATCGAGGAGCGGAGCCAGCAGCCTCCCGCCGAGGTCGTGGACGTCCATGCCGCCGACCCGCCGCCCGAAGCCCGCGTGCGAGAGCCAGCCCTGCCCCTCGCTCCGCGCCGCGAGATCGATCCCCGCGCGCGACGAGACCCTCTCCCCGTCGCCGATGCGGGCGAAGTAGCGGGCCGCGCCCTCCGGTAGCCACAGGACGCCGCCCCGGAGGTCGCGGCCGCTCCGGTTGCTCACCACGACGTCGCCGCTCGGATCGGCGACGATCGCGATCCCGTCCCCGAGCGACGCGGCCCCGTCCTCACGCACGATCACCGTCTGCCAGGGGAGCGCCGCGACCTTCGTCAGCCGCGCCCCGTCGCGGTCCACGAGCAGCCGGTCGCGCCGCTCCGAGAGCTCGGCGACCACCGCCGTGCTGATCACGCCGCTCGCGTCGGTCGTGCGGACCGTGAGCTCCTCCGCGCTGGCGACGAAGAAGCCCCGGAACCGGCGCACCGCCCCCTTCGTCATGCCGGCCCCCGCCTCGATCAGCGTGAGGTGGCGCGCCCGGCCGCGCACCCCCTTCGCGAGCAAGCCCACGCCGACGATCATCGCGAACGTGACCGCAGAGAGCACCGGCAAGTGCCACAGCGCGCGGAGCGGCCTCCCCTGCCGCGCGGCGCGCGAGAAATTGATCGGACCGGCGAGCACCGCGTAGATGCAGAGCAGCAGCGCGGAGACCCCGATCGCCCAGCGGGAGCTCTCGTTCGGATCGAGCTCCCGCCGCACCGGATCGAGGTCGACGCCCATCGCATCCTCCCCCGGGCGGAAGGCGACCGTGGAGCGACGGTCGTAGGCTCGGCGAGCGAGATCGGCCACCCGGATCTTCACCCACGGGTCGCTGGCCGCGGGCGAGCGCGTGGGGTCGAAGGCGAGCAGGTGCACCTCGCCGAGGCCGTAGAACGCCGAGCTGCCATACGCGCTCCCGCGCAGGTTGCCGCCCGACCAGCCGCAGAGCGACTCGGCCACCGCGGGGGTCGCGCTCGGCGCGGGCAGGAGCACGTTGCCCTGCTTGCCAAAGCCGCTGGAGCCGCCGGGCGGCGCGATCTCCGCGAGGGTGGGCGGCGCGATGGCCGCCCTCGCGACCTCGCCGCCGACGAACGCCGCGAGCGTCGGGTGCCGCAGATCCTCGGGGCGGGCGACGGACAGCGCCAGCGTGCCGCCGGAGAGGACGAAGCCGGCGAGCGCCTCGAGCTCGGAGCCGCCCAGCCTGGACAGCGTGTCGGTGCGCATGAGCACGGCGTCCGCCGCGTTGTACAGGGCCGCCCGGTCGGGCAGCAGCGGGTCGCCGGTCGCGCTGTCGAAGCGAGGTTGCCCGACCCAGAGGACAGGGCTCGGCGTCCCCCCGGGCGCGCGGCTGGTCGATATGTACAGCGGCGCGATCGGCGCGTCGTGGAGGCCCCCGCGGAGCAGCGACCTCTCGCTGACGTCGAAGAGCACCACCGCGTGTTGCGAGGTCGACGAGAGCCCCTGCGATGACACCTGCGCTCCGCCCTCATCGAGCGCCCGCACCTGCACGTCGCCGAAAGGCGATACGTGCACCGGCACGCGCACGTCGACCGACGCGCCAGCCCCGACGGCGTACGGCGCCGACGCGACGAAGACGCGGTCATCGGAGTAGCGCTTCGACTCGACCTCGACCTCACCCCTGGCCGCCCGGACGCCGTTGTTCTGGATGCGCACGACGACCTGGTTCCAGCCCCAGGGCATCCCGCCGCTCGTCCCGAGCACGGGCGCCACGTCGACGACGAGCGCCGTCGCGGTCGACAGGGGCGGCGCCTGCCCGAACGCGGGCCCCGCCGAGAAGAGCGCCGCGAGCGACGCCGCCCCCGCAAGGCCCTTCGCGCCTCTCCTCAGCGACCCGCTCCGGATCGCCTGCCCCCGCGGCTCCTGCACGCGCCTCATCGCCGGATCGCCTGCGCCACGGGCTCGGGCCGCGCCTCGATCGCGGAGAGGAGCGCCGCGATCACCTGATCCGTCGTGATCCCCTCCGCCTCGCCCTCGAAGGACCGGATCATCCGGTGGCGGAGCACCGGCTTGGCGACCCGCTGCACGTCGGCGAAGGCGACGTGCGCCCTTCCCTGGAGCAGCGCCACGGCCTTCGCGGCCAGCACCAGCGACTGCGCGCCGCGCACGCCGGCGCCGAACCGGAGCGACCTCCGCACGATCTCGGGCGCCCCCTCGGCGGCCGGATCGCTCGCCCGGGTGAGCCGCGACGCGTACCGCATGACGGGCTCGGCGACCGCGATGTCGCGGCAGAGCGATCGCAGCGAGAGCACGTCGTCGCGGGTGAGCACCCGCGGCGGCGGCCCGCGATCGTGGCCCGTGGTCCGGGCGAGGATCTCGGTCATTTCATCCTCGGTCGGGCTCGGCACGAGCACCTTGAGCAAGAACCGATCGAGCTGCGCCTCCGGCAGCGGGTAAGTCCCTTCCATCTCGATCGGGTTCTCGGTGGCCAGCACGAAGAACGGCTCCTCCATCGCGTACCGCGTGCCCGCGATGGTGCACGCGTGCTCCTGCATGGCCTCGAGCAGCGCGCTCTGCGTCTTCGGCGTCGCCCGGTTGATCTCGTCGGCCAGGATCACCTGCCCGAAGATCGGCCCCTTGTGCAGCGAGAAGTGGCGCGAGCCGTCCGCCGACGCGACGAGCACGTTCGTGCCGGTCACGTCGCTCGGCATGAGATCCGGGGTGAACTGGATGCGCGAGAACGCGAGATCCAGGCAGCCGGCGATGGTCCTGACGAGGAGCGTCTTGCCCAGCCCGGGCGCCCCCTCGAGGAGGACGTGCCCTCCCGCGAGGATCCCCCAGAGCGTCTGCTCGATGACGTCGTCCTGCCCGACCACGGCCTGCCCGATCGCCTCTCGCAGCCGCGCGCTCGTCCGCTGGGCGAGCTCGAGCCTCGCCTCGAAGGACGCAGGGGCCGTGCCCTGCCCGCCGTCAATACCCGCGCCTGATTCCGCCGCCATCTGGTCGCCCTCGGCCGACGACGATAGCCGGCCGCGCCCCGCGCGTCGATCGGAGCTCGCCATGCTATGTCTTGCGAATGAGGATGCTTATGTTGACCTGTCGCCGTGGGCTCGCTTCGCTCTGCCTTGCCGCGCGCAGCGGCGCGGCGCTCATCGTGGTGCTGTCGCTCGGCGCGAGCGCCTGTGCCTCGGTCGTCGGTGAGCATGAGGTGGAGACCAAGTTCCTCGTGAAGCCCACCTCGCAGTCGACCTTCTCCGGATGGAGCGAGCTCTCCGTCTCGGAGGACCCGAGCTCCGTCGACAGGGCCGAGCTCATGTACATCCGGCTGGAAGCACGCGACGACAACGTGCCGGACCTCACCTTCCTCAAGAGCGTATCCGCCTCGGCCGTCGTCGACGGCAAGTCGACCGTCGTCGCCAAGAAGGCGCCGATGCCTACCGGGGAGCGCATCGTCCCGCTCGATCGGGTCTATCACGACGACATCCGGCCCTTCTTCTACAAGGACGACGAGAGCGGCGATTACACGGTGCACGTCGACTGGGAAGGCAAGGTCGATCTGACGAAGACGATCCCGCCCGAAGGGGTGTGGATGAAGGTCCTCGTCGCCGTCCGCATCGAGTGATCGCGCCGCTCGCGGCGCCCCGCATCACTCCATACCCCTCGCGGCGCTTTCCCTGCGCCCGTCCCGTTCGGCTCCTCAGCCATCCAGGCTTCCATCTCGTCGCTCGGTCCAACTGGCAAACCGAGAGCACACCGCGCGTGAGAGCGAGGCCGGAGAAGCGGAGTTCATCCGCTGGAGCCGCGCTCGTCGGCGTGCGCCGTGCGCTCCGCACCCCGGCGCCGGCAAGGAGGTCGATCCGTCATGGCCGAGATCCAGGAGAGCTCGGTTCTGTTCTCGCGGGCGAGGCGCGACCGGGAGGCCCTCCAGGTCAAGGCCGCGAGGCCGGCGGCGCCGCAAGCGCCCAAGAAGACGGAGTGCTTCTGCAGGGAAGGTGACCCGATGTGCGGCTGCCTTCCCTAGCGGTTCAGCGGGGCACGGCCGCGCGAGCGCAGCCGACGAGCTCCTTGAAGAGCGGCGAGGTGACGTACCGCTCCCCGCCGTCGGGAAGGATCACCACGATCCTCTTTCCCTGCATCTCGTCGCGCGCCGCGATCGACAGCGCCGCCGCCATCGCCGCCCCGCCGGAGATGCCGACGAGGATGCCCTCGGTCTTGGCGAGCCGGCGCGCGGCGTCGAACGACTCGTCCTCGGACACGGGCACCACCTCGTCGATGAGCTCGCGCCTGAGGATCTTCGGGACGAAGCCCGCGCCGATGCCCTGGATCAGGTGCGCGCCCACGCGGCCGCCGCTCAGCACGGCCGCGTTCCTGGGCTCGACCGCGATCATCTTCACGCCCGGCTTCTTCTGCTTGAGCACCTCGCCCACGCCGGTGATCGTCCCGCCGGTCCCCACGCCGGCGACCACGACGTCGACCGTCCCGTCCGTGTCCTCCCAGATCTCGCGCGCGGTCGTCACGCGGTGCGCGGCGGGGTTCGCCGGGTTCTCGAACTGCTGGAGCATCACCGCGCCGGGCGTCTCTTCCACGATCTGGCGCGCCCGCGCGACGGCCTGCACCATGAGCGACCCGGGCGTCAGCAGCACCTCGACCCCGAAGGCCCGGAGCAGCGCGATCCGCTCCGGGCTCATCGACTCGGGCATCGTGAGGATCAGCCGGTAGCCCTTCGCCGCGGCGATCATCGCCAGCGCGAGGCCCGTGTTGCCGCTCGTCGGCTCGACGAGGACGCTCCCGGTCTTCAGCTTGCCCTGCCGCTCCGCGTCCTCGACCATCGCGAGGCCGATACGATCCTTGACGCTGCCGCCGGGGTTCCGGCTCTCGACCTTGCCGATCAGCTCGGCGCGCAGCCCCTTGCCCGCAGAGCTCAGGCGGACGAGGGGGGTGCGCCCGATCGTCGCCGCGATGTCGTCGAAGATTGAAGCCACGTGCCGCCTCCCGTGATGGCCGTTGGCCAGACGGGAGCGCCGGCCAGCGGGCTAGATGGAGTAATCTTGCACGAAGATCTTGGCGTCTCGGAGATTTACCAGCACCCTGTCCCCCTCGGACAGGCCGAGCTCGGCGACGCGATCCTTGGTCAGCTCGACGGAGAGCGGCTGGCCGTCGGAGAGGCGGAGCTCCGCCTTGACCATCCACCCGACCCGCGACAGCCGCTCGACGCGCGCGACGCTGGCGTCGTCGGCGGCGGGCGTCTTCGAGGAGTCGATCCGGGTGTGGACCTCGATGTCGTGCGGACGTACGAAGGCGTGCACGCTCGCGCCGTCGCCGGTCCCGGGGGGGGCGTGCACCGCGAGGGTGCCGAGCGCCGCTTGGCCGTCGCGCACCTCCCCCTTGAGCACGTTGATCGACCCGACGAAGCTCGCGACGAACTCGGTCGCCGGCCGGTCGTAGATCTCCTCCGGGGTTCCGATCTGCTCGACCCGCCCCTTGTGCAGCACGATGACCCGATCGGCGAGGTCCATCGCCTCTTCCTGGTCGTGGGTCACGAAGACGCTCGTGATCCCTCGCTCCTTGTGGAGCCTCCGGATCCACTCGCGCAGCTCGAGGCGGACCTTGGCGTCGAGCGCCCCGAACGGCTCGTCGAGCAGGAGCAGCGACGAGCCTGGCGCGAGCGCGCGCGCCAGAGCGACGCGCTGCCGCTGGCCGCCCGACAGCTCGTGCGGGAACCTGCCGCCGAGCCCGTCGAGCTGCACGAGGCTGAGGAGCTCGTCGACGGTGGTCGCGATCTCCTTCCGTGGCCGCTTCCGGATGCTGAGGCCGAAGCCGATGTTGTCGCGCACGCTCATGTGCCTGAACAGCGCGTAGTTCTGGAAGACGAAGCCGATGTTCCGGTCCTGGACGCGGGTGGTGGTCGCGTTCTTGCCATTCAGGACGACCTCGCCGGAGTCGGGGCTCTCGAGCCCGGCGATGATGCGCAGGACGGTGCTCTTGCCACCTCCGCTCGGCCCGAGGAGCGCGACCAGCGCGCCGCTCTCGATCTCGAACGAGACGTCATCGACCACCTTGTTCGGACCGAACCGCTTCGTGAGCCGCTCGACAACAATTCCCATAAGCAACAGCTAGCCTTCCGACCCGTCTCGATCGCTCCTCGGACAGAAAAAGCGAGGGGCCCGAGCGCGCACCAGCGTCGCCTGCCGGGCGGGTAGGCGCAACCAGATTCAGAAATACACATCGGAAAGGTGGGCGTATTTGCAAGAAAGGGGGCGTGCTGATGCAAGAAGGCTGACAGAGGGCAGGAAGCGCGGAGCCGGTGCTCAGGCCGACCCCTCCCGTGTCGGTCAGTCCTCAACCTCGGTCGGTCCTCAACCTCGGTCGGTCCTCAACCTCGGTCGGTCCCAACCTCGGTCGGTCCCAACCTCGGTCGGTCCCGGTCCTGGGCCGATCGGTCGGTCCCCAACCTCGGTCGGTCCACGGGGCCGATTCGGTCGGTCCTCAACCTCGGTCGGTCCCAACCTCGGTCGGTCCACGATCTCCAACCCCGGTCGGTCCCCCAGTCGGTTCCCGAACCCCGGAGCGAGCTCAGCTGCGCGGCGGGCTTCGCGCGGCCGGCTGCTGCCCGACTCAACGGACGGCCCGAGGTGCTAGCATCGCCGCGCCGCGACGCGGCAGGCCCGGGACCGGAGGCCGCGGCGCGGCTGGACGAGGACGCGAGGCCGCGACGCGGCAGGACCAGGACGGAAGGCGGATGCGTTGTCTGGTGACGGGGGTGGCCGGATTCATCGGCTCCCACCTGGCGGAGCGGTTGATCGAGCTCGGGCACGAGGTGCTCGGGGTAGACCGCTTCACCGACTACTACGCCCGCGAGCTCAAGGAGGGGAACCTGGCACGGCTGCGCGGCGAACCGCACTTCTCGCTCTCGACGGCCGACCTCGCGACAGACGATCTCCGCCCGCTGCTCTCGGGCCGCGAGGTCGTCTTCCACCAGGCGGCGCAGGCGGGCGTGCGCCCGAGCTGGGGACAGAGCTTCGAGGTCTACCTGCGCGACAACGTGCTCGCGACGCAGCGGCTGCTGGAGGCAGCCAGGGCGCATGGCCAGGTGCGCAAGCTCGTCTATGCCTCGTCCTCCTCCGTGTACGGCGACCCCTCCGGCGACACGGGGGATGTGCCCATGCACGAATCCAGCCGGACCGCCCCCCACTCACCCTACGGGGTGACGAAGCTCGCCGCCGAGCAGCTCTGCGAGCTGTACCGGCGCAACTTCGGCCTGCCCACGATCTCGCTCCGGTACTTCACGGTGTACGGCCCCAGGCAGCGCCCCGACATGGCGTTTCACCGGTTCATCGCCGCCGTGCTGAAGGGCGAGCCGGTCCGCGTGTACGGCGACGGCGAGCAGACGCGCGATTTCACGTACGTGAGCGACGTGGTGCAGGCCAACGTCGACGCCATGGAGGGCGGCGCGGTGGGCGTGTTCAACATCGGCGGTGGCTCGCGGGTGAGCCTCAACGACGCGCTCGGGCTGCTGGGGGAGCTCGCAGGACCCGTGCGCGTCGAGCGGGGAGAGCCGCAGCCCGGCGACGTCCGGCGCACCTGGGCGGACACCGCGGCCGCGCAGGCGGCGCTCCGGTACGTGCCCCGGGTGCCCCTGCGCGAGGGGCTCGCGGCGCAGGTCGCCTGGCAAACGAGGCGGCTCGGGCTCTGCCGGTGACGGGCGCTCCGCGCCCTCAAGCGCCGGCATCACCTCCGCGAGGGACGAGCTCGACCACGCGCGCCGCCGGCACGCGCGCGCCCACGATCTCGTCCGCGAGGTTGACCCAGCGCACGCAGCGATCGAGGACGACGCTGTCGGACGAGATCACGCCCGCCGCCCCCGCGAGGAGGCGGTCGGGATCGGGGACGAGCGTCGCCTCGATCGAGAGGGGCGCGCCCCCGAGCCGCTCCAGGATCCGCGCGCGCAGCCGCCCGGAGCTGGGGATGGCCGCGTCGAGGAGGAAGCGCGCGCGCGCCGCGCCGGCGCCGGACAGCGCGTCGCCGATCCGATCGATGGCCGCGTCGGTCTCCGCGATCGGCGCGTAGCTGCCGCGCAGCCCCGCGAGATCGCGCAGCGCCCCCTCCGGCCCGCGCACGAGCAGCCCGCCCGCGAGCGCCACCTCCAGGGTGATGATCAGGTTGAAGCCGTCGATGTTCGCCTCCGCGCCCTGGAGCGACGAGGACGGCGCGCAGCGCGCGAGGCGCGACGCCCGCTGCGCGTCCGAACAAGCGGCCCGCTGCAGCGCGAGGCGCTGGCGTGCGGCCAGCTGGTGGTGGTCGCCGGCGGTCCGGATCGCGGTGCGCAGCGGATAGCCGCGGCCGAGGAGCCACGTCACCTCCTCGAAGGCCACGCGCAGCGTCCGGACGGCATCGGGGCCGAACAGCCGCTCATCGTCCGGGCGTCCGCCGCGCGGCGCGCCGCTGTGCTCGCCCGTCACGTCACCTGCCTCCAAGGCGCGCCGCTGCCACGCCGCGATAGACGACCTGCTGAGGGGCTGCTTGGAGCGACCGTCGGAGGATCTCCGCGCTCGCTGCTCGACGCGGAAGGGGTCAGCAGATCAAAGGCCCGTCCGCCCGAACCCAGGACAACCCACCCTGGGGAGGGAGATGCCATGAGCGCGGAGCAGCCCGCCTCTTTATCGCGGTGCCGCGCGACACGATGATCGGTACCGTGTTGACGCGTGTTTTGTCTTGTCATTTCGTCACCTCCATTCCGGAAATCACGGCCCGCTGTGTTCGAGCTCCTCTGCCGATCGCATTCCTCCGAGCTCCCCGAATTTCTCACCAGGGGACCACGATCGTCCTCCTCGTCCGCTCGTCGGTGCGCCGAGCCGAGCCATGGCGCGCTGGGGTGCAGGACGCCGGGTGCTTCTTTCGTGGGCAGCATGCCACCACGCTGCCGCGGTGGTTCAGCGCGCGCGAGCCGTCCTCTCCGCGCTTGCGTGCTCTCATGAACGGGCGCCCTTGCAGCGGCGCCCTTCGATCATTCGCGCTCGTCGTCGTCCCGCAGGAACTTGGGCCACGTCCCGGAGGGCGGCGCGAGGTCCTCCACCGGCTCCCATCGAGCGGCTCGCTCTGCTCTGCAGTGCGGGCAACAGAGCTCTGGATCCCAGTCGACATCCTCGAGACCCAGCTTCCGCAGCCACGCGAGCTCCCACAGGAGCCTCGGGCTCACGTGAATCACGTTGCCCGAACGACGCGTGCCGTTGCCGCTGAACCCCCGACGCTTGGCCACGAGCGCTCCTCCTGAGACGAGGGCGCTCATTCTGCCGCTGACGAAACCGTTCACCAAGCGCCATCTCGCCGCACACGCACACGCTCGGGTCCAGGTGCGCCTGCGACGGGAGGCAGCAGCGCGTCATCGCCGCGCCCGTCACCTGCTCCCGAGGCGTGCCAGCGCGTCCCAGCGGCAAGACAGCGGCCTCGCGGGGCAAGACAGCGCGTCCCAGCGGCAAGACAACGGCCTCGCGAGGCAGGACAACGGGCGCCGGCGGCAAGACAGCGCGCGCTCGCAGCGAGACGACGGCTGTCGGTGACACCAGAAGCGCCCGCATCTGCCGGCGCTGACGAGCATGCGAGCGCTCCGCCAGGGAGCGAATCATGCGACAATTCTCAAGAGAAAAAGGCGAGGAGGGAGTCGCTGTTCCTGGACTGCGCGCCGAGCGCGGGGGTTGAAGACGATCCAGCTGTCCCTCGGCCAACCCACCGGCGTGATGGCCCCCTCCGCGTTGCGCTGGTGGTCTGCCGGTCGCCCTGCCGAGCCGTTTCCGGTCTCCTCTACCTTTCTAGTTCCGGTGAGCGGCCCTGGTTCGCTGCACAATCGTCCGTCGGCTGCATTTTTTTCTCTGGGACCCCGGTGACGCTGTGCGTTGGATAACGCAGCGAAGCCGGTCATTCCCACGCCGAGCGCTATCACAAGATACCCAGCTCCGCGCTGCGGGCGGCGCCGCGGTGGTCTCTTGCAGCTTCGCCGGAGGCGCCGCGCTCGCGGCCGGCGGCCCTTCCGTGCCCGGCCCGCTCACCGAAACCGGCATCACCACGCGAACCGGCGCCAGCTGCAGCGTGACGCGAAGCGTATGCCCTGCGGTCGCCATGATCGTCTCCCGCGCCGCCATGTACCCGTTCAGCTGTGCCCCTATCACGTGCTGGCCGGGCTCCAGAAACACGGGGAGCGCGAGCGGCGTCCAGCCCAGCACGGCTCCGTCGACCGTCACCTCCGCGCCTTCCGGCTCCGTCTCCACCCAGACCGCCGCCAACTTCGCCAGCGCCTCCTTCAGCAACACCCCGGCGCGCTGCTGCGGTACCGTCCTCGTGGCGGACACTTCGGGCCGGTACCAGGACAGGTGCGTTGGATCGACCGTGACATCTGCTGGTCTGAGGAAGCATCCGGCAAGAGAAACGCCAGCGGCCGTCACGGCAACGCCGTAGAGAGGAGAGGCGGGATGAGCGATGCCCACCCCCCGTCGGTGCTCAGCGGTTCGCACCTGCGCGTCATCACCGCGCATGTCAACCGCCTCCGAGGCGTGCCAGCACGCACGTGACGTTGTCCGGTCCGCCGTGCTCGTTGGCGATGTCGACCAGCAGGCTCGCTGCCAGGCTCAGGTCCCGGTGCCTCCCCAGCACCCCCTCGATCCGCGCCTCCGGCACCGGGCCCCACAGCCCATCCGAGCAGACGAGGAACACGTCGCCCGGCCGCGTCGCCTCCACGCGCGACTCGATCTCCACGCTCTTGTCGCACCCAAGCGCGCGCGTCACCGCGTCGGCTCGGCCGTTCAGCGCCTCCAGCGCCGCCAGCGCACCGTCGCCCTCGCTCAGGAGTTCCTCCAGCAGCGTGTGGTCCCGCGTCAGCCGCTCCAGCTTGCCGCCGCGCATCCGGTAGACGCGCGAGTCGCCCACGTGCGCGATGTACGCCATCCCCGCTCCGAGCAGCACGCCCGCGAACGTCGTCGCCATGCCGCGCACCTCCTCTTTCTTCTGGCTCGCCTCGTAAATCGCCCGGTTCGCGCGCCGCACGCTCATCACCAGCCGCACCTCGTCCCGGTCGTGCGAGCTCCCCGTGCCGTACGGCCACGTCTCCTCGAGATCCTCGTCCACCTCGAAGCAGCTCTTGACCACCTCGATCGCCATGCGGGACGCGACTTCTCCGGCCGCGTTGCCGCCCAGGCCGTCGGCGACCATGAAGAGCCCCAGGCACGGCAGCGCCGCGAAGCTGTCCTCGTTGTGGCTGCGGCGCCGGCCCACGTCCGAGTGCGCTGCCGCCTCGATGGCGAGCTGTGGGTACACGATCGTCCTCCTCGCGCGCTCGTCCTCAGGACGAGCCGAGCCAAGGCGCGCCGCGCATCGCGGCGCGCGTTCCTCTCGATTGATCAGGCCGCGCTTCACGCGGCCTTCGCTACGTCGCTACCTCAGCGCAGCCGCAGCGCCGCCAGCACCACGCCGCACACGAGAATCCATCACCCGCGCCCGTCGCGAGGACGAGCGGACTCGCTGGCGCGCTGCGATGGCAGGGCGCCCGGTCCGTTCTCCGGGGCCGCGCACCGCGGCGCTGCCGTGGGTCATCGGAGCGCGCACGGCGCTCACGCGCCCGTCGATCAGTTTTCCGTTGAGTCCGGACGACGCGGCCGCGCGAGCGTCAGAGGCGTCGGCTTGCCGTCGCTCTCGCTGCGCGTCCGTGGAGCGTTGGCGGACGGCGTGGTGTCTTCGCCGCCCGGTATCAGGAAGTAGAACCGCATCCCGGAGGGCGGCGCGATGTCCTCCACGTCTTCCCGCTGAGCGGCTCGCTCCGCTCTGCACTCCTCGCAGAAGCGCCCCGCGTCCCACTCGACGTCCTCGAGCCCCAGCTTCCGCAACCACGCGAGCTCCCACATCTCCCGCGCGCTCACGTGGATCACGTTTCCCGAGCGGGGCATGTTGGTGGTGTTGATCGGCCGACGTTTGGACATGGGCGCTCCTTCTCGGATGAGGCCGCCCATTCTGCCGTCGACGAAGCTGCTCGCCCATGGTTCCCTCGCGAAAATCATCGACATCACGCTTACTTGCCTTTGGGCGTCTGAGATTCTCACGGGATGACATGATCTGCCTCACTGTCCGCAGCTCTCGCCGGTCGCGAAGTTCCAGCACACCCCGCTCGCCCCAAGCGCCCCGGCGCTCTCCGGCGGACCGCCGGGCGCGGCGCTGCCGCCGTCGCCGGCCGTGCCGGGGGGTGAACTGCACCGCCGGACCTTCGCCCGGAGCCACCGCATAGGCGATGCCCACGGCGTGGCCGCCTCGACCGCCAGCGCCGCCTCCGCAGGCGTCTCGCCCTGTGCGCCGTCCATCCCATCGCCCGCCGTCCCGTCCACCTGCGCGAACTCCGCCTGGACATCCGACATCGCCAGCCACCCTGCGTGCAGCTCTCGCTTCACCGTCGCTCCTTCGCCGTCGCAACGCCCGCCATCCACGTGCTCGCTCCTCGTTCGCGGGTCGCGCTCGGCCTCTCGCCGCGCGCACACGTCCGCCCTTCGTCGCCCCTGCCACGGCGCGCCGTCCCGTCCTTCGTCCCCTTCGTCCTCACGCCGCTCCGCGGCTGCGGCTCGTGCTCCGCCGCAGCCGCAGAGCGCACCACCTCACCTCAGAACGCCTGCACCTCGGCCCTCACACCGCCCGCGCCCTGCGCCTCCGCGGTCGCTCCCACGCCGCCTGCGCCCGCTTCGCCCAGCTCGATCGTCGCGCCTATTGTCGAGGGCGCCCTGCCCTTGTACGCAATCCCGATCGCGTGCCCGCCCCTGCCTCCGCCGCCGGGGCCGCCCGCGCCTCCCTTGCCTCCGGCGCCTCCGCCGCACGCGTCGTGCAGCATCGTCGCGCCTTCGGGTCTCTTGCCACCGGGACCGCCGGCTCCTCCTTCGCCGCCTTCCTGCCCGGCTCCGCCTCGGCCTCCGGCTCCGCCTCGGCCCGTCTTCAGCGTCACCCGCTCGAAGCTCACCATCGCGTTCAGGCTGATCAGCGCGATGCTCGACCCGCCGGCTCCGCCACCCCGGCCACCCGCACCGCCGCAACCGCCGGCGCCGCCAGAGCCGCCGCTCGCGCCGCCGGCCGACTCCGCCGACGCGCACTTGCCCTCGCCCGCGCCGCCCTTCGCTGCGCCGCCGCCTCCGCCTCCTTGCGCCGTGAGGCCCTTCGCGCCGTTGCGCCCAGCAACGCCGGCGTAGCCGGCGGCGCTGATCTCGCCCAGCCCCGTGGCGCCCGTGCCCGGGCTGCCAACGTTGAGAAAGGCACCCTCGCCGCCGGCACGGCAGAGCCGCCGATTCTCCTCTCCCCCGCCTCCGTTCGTGGCACGGCAAGGCGAGCCGACGTCACCGCCGCCGGCGAAATCCACCTCGGCGTTGCCGCCCCAACCCCCGTAAGAATCGTCGCTCGCATCCTCAGGCGTGCCGCAGTCGTTCTTGACGGACACGCCGCCAATCACGAAGTCGTCCGAGCACGCCTCGCCGCCAGGCGTCCCTTCCTCACCCCTCTTGGCACGCGTCTCGTACGCGGCTCCGTCCGCTCCCGGCGCCGCGTCCCCCGCCTCCAGGACGCACCGCGCGAGCGCCACGCTCGCCTCTTCCACCACCGCCGCGATCGACGACATGCCCGCGAGGGACGCGTCCCCCGGCTCGATCCCGCGCGCCCGCACGTGCACGTCCTCCCCCCGCACGCTCGCCTCACCTCCGCCCCCGCGCACCACCAGCGGGATCTCTCCGGCCCCCGCCGTCAGCACCGTCTTCCTCGTCTCTCCGGCCCAGCCCCACCCGTTCGCGCAGTCCAGCCCGCCGTAGATCGTCACGCCCTGCGTCACCTCCACCGCTTCGTCGAACGTCTCCGCGCACGCGTACACCCGCCGCGTCCTGTTCTCCTCCGCCAGCGCCAGCGCCACACGAAACGTCTTCACCGGCGCCGCCTTCGTCGCCGCGTTCTCGTCGCTCCCGGACGCCGACACGAATGCGCCGCACGCGTCGTCCACCGCGCTCGCGTTCTCGCTCGGCACGCACGCGGCAGGCGTACGTCCATCGTATCTCAGCCAGTCGTGGCGCACGCACGTGAGCGTGCCCTCGCAGTCATCCCCCAGGTGTCCCCACGGCGCTTCGCACCCCGCGGCGACGAGCGCGACGCCCACCGCACCCACAGCCCAGAACGCTGCACGACGTCCCATCTCTCCTCCATGCGAGCTCATTGCCACGCCCCCACGAGCAACACTCCGGCCGTGTTGGCGCGCAGATCGGGGACGACGCCAACAGCGCTCCCCGGCGCTGATCCCGTGCGTGGCCACAGCGCAACGGCCAGGGCCGCCAGCGCGACGGTGCCCGATGCGATGTACGTCACCCCGGCGACGTCACGGAGCCGATCGCTGCGCGCCGTGGTGCGGGCGAGCTGCGCGCACCGATCGGCGAGCGCCCTCGGTGCGTCCAAGCATCCAGGACCGACCCTCAGGATGGCCTCGCGCTGCGCGCGAGCGTCCGCGCTCGCCGCGTTCGAGGCCAGCGTGAAGCCGACCCCCACCCCGAGCCCCACCACGCTCGCCGCGCCCAGGGCGATCGCCGGCACCCAGCTCCGCGGCTCGTCGGCCTGCGCCCCCGCCGCGGGCGCCTTCGTGTTCGCCTCCCCGTTCACCGGCGCGCCGACAGCCCCCCGCGCCGTCGCCGCCTTCGGTTTCAGGTCGATCGTGATCTCCTCCGTCGCCCCCGGCGTCGTCGCCAGCGGCCTCACCGCGTCCTCGTACCCCGCGCGCCGGATCACCAGCAGGTGCTGCCCGGGATCCACGTAGATCTCGTGCTTCACCTCCTCCGCCGGCACGCGCTCTCCGTCCACGAACACCTCCGCGTCCGCCACGTTCTTCACCCGCACGCGCAGCGTCCCCACCTGCTTCGTCGCCTCGTCGAGCAGCGCCAGCATCCGCGCAAGCCGCTCCGCCTCGATCTCCGGCCCCGCCGCGCGCACCCCGTACGCAAGGTGCTTCGCCGCGGACGCGGGCTTGTTCAGCTGTAGCTGCACCTGCCCGAGGTTCGCCGCGATGTCGTACGTCTTCAGCCGGGCCCACGCCCGCAGGTACGCGAGTTCCGCATCCTCCAGCCGGCCAGCCGCGTGCGCGCTACGGCCGTCCTCGAAGTCACGCACCGCGCGGTCACGCTCGCTCTCCGCGCTCGGCCTCGCCGCCGCTTGCTCCTCTCCGCGCGCGCTCGTCGTCGCCGCCGCGCTTCCGAGCAACACCGACATCGCCAGCCACCCTGCCTGCAGCTCTCGCCTCACGGTCGCTTCCTCACTCTCGCAATGTCCGCCACCCACATGCCCGCGCCTCGTTCGCCGCGCTCGGCGTCTCGCCGCGCGCACACATCCGCCGTTCGTCGCGCCAGCTCCAGCGCGCCGTCCCGTCCTTCGTCCTCGTCGCCCAGCGCCACGCGGCGGCTGCGGCTCATGCTCCGCCGCAGCAGCAGCGCTCACGACCTCACGTCAGAACGCCTGCACCTCGGCCTTCACGCCCGCAGCTCCCTCCCCCTCCGCGCTCGCTCCGGGGCCGCCGATGCCCGCTTCGCCCAGCTCCACCGTCGCTCCTTGCACCGGCGGCGCCGCGCCCGTGTACGCGATCCCCAGCGCGTGACCGCCGCGACCGCCGCCTCCTTGACCGCCTGGGCCTCCCGTACCGCCAGCTCCGCCCGCGCATGCGTCATTCAGCCCGGTCGCGCTTTCGAGCTTCTTTCCGCCCGGACCGCCGGCCCCTCCAGCACCGCCCTCCTGGCCAGCGCCGCCCTTGCCGCCCGCACCACCGCGCCCCGTCTTCAGCGTCACGTCCTCGAAGCTCAGCTCCGCGTTCAGGCTGATCAACGCGATGCTCGAACCGCCCGCGCCGCCGCCTCGCCCACCGGCTCCGCCGCAACCGCCCGCACCTCCAGAGCCGCCGCTCGCGCCGCCGGCCGACGCTTCGTTCGGACACTTGTCTGCGCCCGCGCCGCCCTTCGCCCCGCCTCCTCCGCCTCCGCCTTGCGCCGTGCCGCCCTTCTCGCCATCGCGGCCGGCGGCGCCGACGTAACCCGAAGCGCTGACCTCTCCGAGGCCGCTCGCCCCCGCGCCGGGCATGCCGTCGGTGCCGTTCTCTCCCGACATCCCTTCGCTGCACACCGTCGGCGCTTCCTCTTCTCCCGTGCCGCCGTTCAGCTTCGCACCTGGCGTACCTTTCGACCCGGCCCCCCCGGTGCCCGCTGCCCCTACGCCGCCCAAGCCGCCCGACGAATCATCGCTCGCGTCCTCCGGCGTGCCGCAGTCGTTCATCGGGCTCGCACCGGGATCGACAAAGTTTTCCGTGCATGCCGCGTTGCCGCTGTTTCCCTCGGCTCCCCCCGTCGCGCTCGTCTCGTACGCAGCTCCCTCGAGTCCCGCCGCCGCATCGCCCGCCTCCAGCACGCACCGCGCCAGCTCCACGTTCACGGCTTCCGCGACCGCCGCGATCGACGACGCTCCCGCGAGCGCGACGTCCTCCGGATCGATCCCGCGCGCCTGCACGTGCACGTCCTCCACGCGCACCTTCGCCTCGGTTCCACCGCTGCGCACCACCAGCGGGATCTCTCCTGCACTCGCCGTCAGCACCGTCTTGCGCTGCTCGCCGGCCCAGCCCCATCCGCTCGCGCAGTCGAGCCCCCCGTAGATCGTCACGCCCTGCGTGACCTCCACTGCTTCCTCGAACGTCTCCGCGCACGCGTACACCCGCCGCTTCTCATTCTTCTCCGCCAGCGCCAGCGCCGCCCCCAGCGTCTTCACCGGCGCCGCCTTCGTCGCAGCGTTCCCGTCGTCCCCGGACGCTGACACGAACACGCCGCACGCGTCGTCCACCACCGCGCCGGCGTTCTCGCTTGGTACGCATTTGAGCGGCGTCTCGTTGATCCTCCATCGCCCCCGGTACTCCTCACACATCAGAGTGAAGGAGCAGTCCTCCTCCAGGTTGCTCCACACGGCATCACAGCCGCTAATGAAGGCAGCGATCCCCAATGCACCAAGCAGCCTGCGGGTTCGTCGCACTCTCATTGCTTCCTCGCTCGTTACCATGCGCCTGCCAGGATGATTTCGGCACCGGACGCGTGAAGCCGCGGAACCGCCAGCACACGCCCGGCGGCTCCGCTGCCCTTGTCGTGCGGCCAGAGGGCGTAGGACACCGCAGTGAGAGCCAGGACGCCCGATGCCACGTAGGCCACACGCGCAGCGTTTGCGAACGTGTCGGTACGCGATGCCGCCTTCCGAAGCTCTTTGCACACATCCGCGTAGGCGCTCACGGCGTCCACGCATGCTCCGGGGGCGTTCCAGATTGCAGCCTGCTGAGCCTCGCCATCCGCCTTCGCTCCGTTCGACGCCACCGTGAACCCCACCGCCACGCCGAGCCCCACCGCGCTCGCGACCCCCAGCGCGATCACCGGCACCCAGCTCCGCTCCTCCACCCTCGCCCCCGCCGCGGGCACCTTCGTCTTCCTCGCCCCGCTCGCCGCTGCGCCCTTCACGCCTGCGGCGCCCCCATTCCCCGGCGCCTTCGCCCCCGCCGTCCCCTGCCCCGCCGCCCCCGCCACCGTCGGCTCCTGCGCCTTCACCGCCTTCGGCTTCAGCTCCGGCATCACCGTCTCCGTCACCCCCGCCGCCGCCACCACCCGCATCACCTCGTCCTCGTACCCCGCCCGCCGGATCACCAGCGTGCGCTCCCCGGGCTCCACGTACACCTCGTGCCTCACCGCGTCCTCCGGCACGCGCTCGCCGTCCACGAACAGCTCCGCGTCCGCAACGTTCTTCACCCGCACGCGCAGCGTCCCCACCTGCGCCTTCGCCGCCGACAGCAGCGCCTCCATCCGCGCAAGCCGCTCCGGCTCGATCTCAGGACCCACCGTCCGCACCCCGTACGCAAGGTGCTTCGCCGCCGACGCAGGCTTGTTCAGCCGCAGCTGCACCTGTCCGAGGTTCACCGCGATGTCGAACGACTTCAGCCGCGCCCACGCCCGCAGGTACAAGAGCTCCGCTTCCTCCAAATGGCCCGCCAGATGCGCCCGGCGGCCTTCCTCGAAGTCGCGCACCGCGCGCTCACGCTCGCTCTCCTCGCTCGGCCCCGTCACCGCTCCCTCCTCGCCACGGACGCTCGTCGTCGCTGCCGTGCTCCCGAGCAGCACCGACATCGCCAGCGATCCCGCTTGCAGCTCTCGCCTCACGGTCGCTCCCTCTTCCACGCAACGTCCGCCATCCACGCGCTCGCTCCTCGCCCGCCGCGCTCGGTGTCCTGCCGTGCGCACACGTCCGCCGTTCGTCGCGCCTGCCTCAGCGCGCCGTCCCGTTCGTCGTCTCCTCCGTCCCACGCCGCTCCGCGGCTGCGGCTCACGCTCCGCCGCAGCCGCGTCGCTCACAGCGTCACATCAGAACGCCTGCACCTCGGCCTTCACGCCCGCAGCTCCCTCGCCCTCCGCCTTCGCCCCCGGCCCGCCGGTGCCCGCTTCGCCCAGCTCGATCACCGCCCCTTGCACCGGCGGCGTCGCGCCCTTGAACGCAATCCCCAGCGCGTGCCCACCGCGACCGCCGCCTCCTTGACCGCCTGGGCCTCCCTTGCCACCGGGACCACCCGCGCACGCATCGTTGAGCGCCGTCGCACTTTCGGCTTTCTTGCCGCCGAGGCCCCCGGCTCCGCCTTCGCCGCCTTCCTGTCCGGCTCCACCCTTGCCGCCTGCTCCGCCGCGCCCTGTCTTCAGCTTCACGTCCTCGAAGTTCAGCGCCGCGTTCAGGCTGATCAGCGCGATGCTCGATCCTCCCGCACCGCCGCCTCTCCCACCGGCTCCTCCGCAACCGCCCGCGCCTCCAGAGCCGCCGCTCGCTCCGCCGGCCGATGCTTCATTCGGGCACTTGTCTGTGCCGGCGCCGCCCTTCGCTCCGCCACCTCCGCCGCCGCCTTGCGCAGTGCCGCCCTTCTCGCCATCGCGGCCGGCGGCGCCGATGAAACCGCTGGCGCTGATCTCGCCGAGACCGGTGGTTCCCGCACCAGGCCCCCCCTCGGAGCCGTTCGCGCCTGCGGTCCCATCGGTGCACACCGCCGCACCTTCGCCTTTGCCTCCGTTCGTCAAATTCTCCGGAGCACCGGGAATCCCGAGGAGGCCCGTGTCCGCTTCGCCGTTTCCGCCTGACCCTCCGCGCGAGTCATCGCTCGCGTCTTCCGGCGTGCCGCAGTCGTTCTTCACGCTCCCGCCTGGTACGACGATCTCCGCCGAACATGCCTCGCCGCCGCTCTTTCCCTCGGCTCCCCCCATCGCGCTCGTCTCGTACGCGGCTCCCTCGGCTCCCGCAGCCGCATCCCCCGCCTCCAGCACGCACCGCGCGAGCTCCACGTTCACCTCTTCCGCCACCGCCGCGATCGACGACGCTCCCGCGAGTTCCACGTCATCCGGCTCGATCCCGCGCGCCAGCACGTGCACGTCCTCCACGCGCACGGTCGCCTCGACGCCCCCACCGCGCACCACCAGCGGGATCTCTCCTGCCTCCGCCGTCAGCACCGTCTTGCGCTGCTCGCCGGCCCAGCCCCATCCGCTCGCGCAGTCGAGCCCTCCGTAGATCGTCACGCCCTGCGTGACCTCCACTGCTTCCTCGAACGTCTCCGCGCACGCGTACACCCGACGCTTCTCATTCTTCTCCGCCAGCGCTAGCGCCGCCCCCAGCGTCTTCATCGGCGCCTCTTTCGTCGCAGTGTTCTCGTCGCTCCCCAACGACGACACGAACACCCCGCACGTGTCGTCCACCGCCATGGGGTTCTCGCTCGGCACGCAGACGGCGGGCGTCCCACCACCGGTGCCGCCAGCGCCGCCATCACAGAGGAGCTTGATCGTGCAGTCCTCCGGCATCGTGTACGGAAAGCAACCTAACCCCGTGACGGTTGGCCCCACCAGCAACACCCAAGCCCAGCAAGCAGTTCGATGCATGATCATTTCTCTCCGCGGCGCCTGGTCAGAGCACACCGCCCACGACAATCCCCAGGCTGCTGGCTCGGACGATGGGTGTCACATGCACGTGTCGGTCCGGCACTGAACGGCGAGTAGCGAGCCCGTAGACGAGCGTCCCAACCCCGACGGCTCCTGCGCTGGCGAAACTCCAGAACGCCGCGTTACTGAATGCATAGCGGTCGTCTACAGATTCGCTCAGCTCACGACATCCTGCCCGCGGATCGGAAGCCCCGCACGCACCCGTGCCACCGGCGCTGCGCAAGCGGCTTCGCTCTGTGTCTGCATCGCTGCCGTTCGCGTTCGCTAGGAATGTGAGTACCACCCCCGCAATCGCAGCCGCCCCCGCTGTCGCCGCACCACCGATCAGCACCGCCGTCCTCGGCCCTTCCGGTCGCGCCGGCACCGTTGGCGGAGACGACCACCCGGCTTTCCGCGGCATCGGCGCCATCACCGCCGGCGCCTTCGCCTCCGGCCCCGTCGTCTCCGGCGCCTTCACCGCCTTCGGCTTCAGCTCCGGCATCACCGTCTCCGTCACCCCCGCCGCCGCGATCAGCCGCATCACCTCGTCCTCGTACCCCGCTCGCCGGATCACCAGCGTGCGCTCCCCGGGCTCCACGTACACCTCGTGCTTCACCGCGTCCTCCGGCACGCGCTCGCCGTCCACGAGCACCTCCGCGTCCGCCACGTTCTTCACCCGCACGCGCAGCACCCCCACCTGCGCCTTCGCTTCGTCGAGGAAGTGCCGGATCCGCGCGATCTGCTCCGGCTTCGTCGACGGCGGCGCCGTCCTCAGCGCGAACGCGAGGAACGTCGCCGCCGACCGCGGCTTCTTCAGCTGGATCTGCACCTCACCGAGGTTCGCCGCGATGTCGAACGACCTCACAAGCGCCCACGCCTTCAGGTACAGCAGCTCCGCGTCGGACCACCTCTTCTGCTTGAACGCATCGTTCCCCTCCCGGTAGAGCTGCGTCGCGCGGGCGTTGTCGCCGCGGCCCTCGTCGTCGGCGCTCGCCGCTGCGGCCGGCGGCGCGGGCTGCGCCAGGGCCGTCGCAGGCGCCAGGGAGCAGGCGGACAGCGCGCAGAGCGCCGCGCCCGTCAAGAGCATCGTCCGTTTCCTCATTGCGTCTCCCATCGTCGATCCATCCTGGCGGCTCAATCGAAGTTCGGCGTGTCGTAGGGGCTCGGCGGCGGCGCGCCCTGCCTCTCCCTCGCCGGCGCCGCGCCCGCCGGCGCGCTCGGCGCCTGCCGCGTCGGCATCGCGGAGCTGCCAGCGCGCGCCCTCGGCGCAGCGCCCTGCGACGCCGCCGACGCCGCCGGCCTGCCCGACCTGTCCTGCTGGGAGCTGGTCGCTGCTCCCGACGATCCTTCCACGGGCGGCGTCGTCGGCACCGAGGCCGCAGATCCGCCCGGCGCTGTGAACGGCCCCTCCGACGCGCTCACTGCCGGAGCGCTGGCCATCGCTGCACCCGGCGCGCCTGCCTTCTCCTCGCCCTCCGCGGCCTCGCCTGCGCCGCGCGCCTCCTCTCCCGCACCGCCGCCCGCTCCCCACACGGATCGCAGCACCGTCACCCCGATCGCCAAGAGGACGCCCATCGCCAGCACCCACGCCGCGCGCTGCCGGCCCGCCCGCCGCTCCGTGCGCCGCGCCGCCGCGACCTCCGCGAGCCGCGGCGCCTTACGCCCCGTTCCCTCGCTCCCAGTCGCCTCGTCTCTCCCGGTCGCCTCGCTCCCCGCCGCCTCGCCCCTCCCCGCCCCCTCGCTCCCCCTCTCCTCGCTCCCGCCCCGCCCCCCGTGCCACTCCGCGAGGATCTCGCTGTCGATCACGATCGGCTGCCGCTTCGTCACCGCCAGCCCCTCCGGCATCGACACGCTCGGCGCCCCCACGTCCGCGAGCGGCGCGCGCTGCTCCGGGTTGCGCGCCCCGCCGCCCCGCCTCCCGCCCTCCCGCGGCGGCGGCACCCGCCGCGGATCCTCGATGTGGACCCGCTCCATCTCCACCGTCGGGTGCAGCGGCGTCGGCGCGACCTCGCCCACCGCGTAGGCCTTCGCCGCGTCCTCTCCGTCGCCCTGGATCGCCCGGGGCACGCCCGCCGCTCCGCCGTCCTGCTTCGCCATCGCCTCGCTCCCTGCCACCCGCGCGGCCTACCGCCCGCGCGACCCGGGTCCTCGCTTCCCCTCGCCTCCTGCGCCTCCACCCGCCGGCCCATCGCCCCGCACCCCGCGCAGCACCGGCGCGATCCCGGGCTCGCTCCGCGGCTGCGGCATCGCCCGCACCCCGCGCTTCACCAGCGCCTTGCGCAGCCGCTCCCGGCCACGCTCCAGCCGCCGCCGCACCGTGATGTACGGCACCCCGAGGAACGCCTCCGCCTCGCGCATGTCCATCCCGTCCACGAACACCGCCCCGAGCGCCCGCTGCTCGTCCTCGGGCAGCTCGGCGAACGCCTCCCCCAGCGCCCGGATCGCCCCCACGTACGCCACGCGCTCGGCCGCTTCCTCGTCGGACACCGGCCGCCGCATCGCCGCCACCCCCGCCACGACCCCCACCGTCGCCAGCGCGTCGCAGAACTCCTGGAGCCGGCCCTGGATCTCCTCCGGGCCGTCCCGCAAGAGGTCGAACCCGCCCTGGTGGTGCTCCGACAGCGCCGCCATCGCGCGCCGCATCGCCACGTCGCGCCGCCGCGCCTGCGTCTCCGCGCGGATCAGGTCCAGCATGCTGCCGTCCATCCGCGCGCGCGCGTACCCCTCGAACGAGACGCCCTGCGCCTCGTCGTACCGGCGCACCGCCTCCACCACGGCCGCCGAGCCCGCCGCGGCGAGCTCGTCCCGGTCGACAAGCCCCGCGTACCTGCGCGCGTACCAGCGGGCCTGGGCCTCGACCATCGGCAGCGCGCGCTCGACCAGCGCCCGCTGCCTCGGCGTGAGCAACGGCAGCACCTCGGCGTCTTTGCCCTCGCCCTCGCCGGTCACGCGCCCTCCCTCCCGCCGCCCGCGGCGCCCCCCTTGCGGTCGTGGCCACGCTCCGCCGGCGCGCCCTCGCACGGCACCTCCCCGCTCGACGACGGCACCGGCCGCGCCATCAGCTGGCGCAACAGCGCGACGGAGTAGGGGTTCTTGACGAGCTCGTCCTCCATCGCCTCGCGCAGCTGCGCCAGCATCGCCTCCGGCACGAGCCCGCGGTACGGCGCGAGGCTCCGCTCGATCGTCTCCGCCACCACGCGCTCCGCGCGCAGCCGCTGCTCGTCGTTTCGATCGTCCTGTGACATTCCGGCCTCCTCTCCGCGCGCGCTCCAGCGCTTCGCCCTCCACATCCCTAAAAAATCGGTGCGTCTCCGAAGGGCGGCGCGGCCCCCTGCCGCCCCGGCTTGGCCGTCGCCGCTGGCCGGCGCGCCGACCCGACCGGGGTTGCCGTCCTGACGGCCGGCCTGACCGAGGTTGCGCCCGCTGCCGCCGCCGGCCTGGCCGGGCTTGCCGGCCTGACCGAGGTTGCGCCCTCCGCTCCGACCGAGGTTGCGCCCTCCGCTCCGACCGAGGTTGCGCCCTCCGCTCCGACCGAGGTTGCGCCCTCCGCCGCTCCGACCGGCGTTGCGCTGGCAGCCGCCGTTGCGCCGGCAGCCGCCGTTGCGCTGATAGCCGCGGTTGCGCCGGCATCCTCCGCCGAGGTCGCGGGCGTGCCCGGCGGCGCGAGCCACCTCACGGCCAGCGCGCTCGCCGCCGAGGAGGCGAGCACCAGCGCGATCAGCATCCACGGCGCCATGCGCACCTCGCGCCCGGCGCGCGCTCCCACTCCCCGCTCCCCCGACCCGTGCTCGCCCTCCGCGGCCAGCAGCCGGAGCATCGGGCTCGTCGTGCGCACCGCGGGCGGCCGGGACGACCCCGGCGGCGGACCGGACGGCGACGGGCGCTCCGTCACCTCCATGATCTCCGTCCCCCGCGCCGTCCTCCCTTGGCTGCCCGGCGCGCGCCCGTCCCCCTCGCGGCCCGCCGGCCACGGTCCAGGCCCGAACGCCGCCGCCCGGACGCTCTCCAGATCCATCGGCGCCGTCCCGCCGGGCCCCACCGCCGGCGCCGGCGACGCCACCACCACCCTGGCCGACGGCTCCCCCCGCGGCACCTCGAGCGTCGGCCCCGTCACCGGCGCCCGGTAGACCGCGCGCCGCCCCGGCCGGCCCGGGACCGGCGGCTCGCCGGGCGGCGTCGCCAGCGAGATCCGGCCCTCCGCCTCGTCCTGCTCGAGGCGCCTGCGCAGCGCGATCATGCCCTGCGCCATCTCGGCCATCGACAGGTACCGCGCCGCCGGCTGCTTCGCCGTCGCGCGCCGGATCACCTCGTCCACGTACGCCGGCAGCCCCGCCACGTCCGACAGCGGCGCGGGGTCCACGAAGAACTGCCAGTTCACGAGCTTCGTCCGGTCGTCGAACGCGTCGCGGAACGGGTGGCGGCCGGCCATCATCTCCCAGAGCACGAGCCCCAGCGAGTACACGTCGAAGCGCGCGTCCGCCTCGTTCCCGGCGAGGTTCTCGGGCGCCATGTACGCGGCCGTCCCGAGGCGCACGTTGCGCTGGGTCGTCCGCATCTCGTAGGGGATGACCTTCGCGATCGAGAAATCGACGACCTTCACCATCCCGTCCGCGGTGAAGACGATGTTGTCCGGCTTCACGTCGCGGTGGATGATCTGGTTCTCGTGCGCCGCGTCGAGCCCCCACGCGGCCTCGAGCGCGACGTGCAGCGCGAACAGCGGCGACAGCCTCCCCTGGCGCTCCAGGATGGTGGTCAGCGTCGGCCCGTCGAGGAACTCCATGAGCATCCACGCCGTGCCGTCCGCCTCGCAGCCGATGTCGAAGACCTCGACCACGTTGGCGTGCTGGATCCCGAACGTCCCGTGGGCCTCGGCCAGGCTCCTCTCGGCCTTCCTGGCGTCCTTCCGGTCGCGCAGGTGCATCATCTTGAGGGCGCACCGCGCGCCGGTGATCCGGTGGCGGACCTCGTACACCTCGCCGGAGTACCCGGCGCCCACGAAGCGCACGATCTCCATCTGGTGAAAGACCTGACCCGGCTGGAACACCTGCCGCTCGATCGGCTCGTCGGCGTCGCTCACGGCGCTCTCCCGCTCCTTCCCGGCGCCCACGCTATCCGCGGGCTGCTGCGGCGGGAACGCCTCGGTGACGGCCAGCGCGGCGGCGGGCAGGTCCGCCGTGACGGCCAGCGCCGCCGTGACGGCCGGCGGCGCCGTGACGAAGGCCGGCCGCCTCGTGGGTTCCGTGAGAGGGAGCATCGCGTTGTCCATGGGCGGGTGCCTCTCGGGCGAGCGCCCCTCCTCTGGAGGCGCTGCCGTCGCCTACCCATGTCGGTACGGCGCCGCCGGAGTGCTCACCCGATCGACGTCTCCCCCTTCGAAAACGACGCGACCGCCGACCACCAGGCGCCCACGTCCCGGCGGCCCTCGCATGCCCGCTGGCCCACGGCCACTGGCCTCCGGCCAATGGCCAATGGCCAATGGCCAATGGCCAATGGCCTCTGGCCAATGGCCGCGCCGAGCACGGTTCCGACAGGACCCTTTGCGCAAAGCGGTTGCGAACGCGCGCGCCCGCCCCGCTAAAATGCCCAGTTTCCTGGGGGAGGATCGGAGAAGAGAACGATGGCAGCCTATGGATACAGCTTCGTCACCGACAAGGCGTTCAGCGCGTTCGCGCGGGATCTCGAGCAGGGAGCGTGGAAGGGCGTCTCGATCGACAAGTACGATGTCCCGAACCGCGTCCCGGCGGCGCTCCTGCTCGAAGCGCCGAAGCCGGTGATCTGGAAGGCGCGCGCGCTCTGGAGCATTCGGGCGCTCGACGAGGCGCTCGGCGTCGCCTCGGCCGCGGCGCTCGCCGAGCTCGACACGGAGTGGGACACTGCCCAGCGGGCGCTGCACCTCTTCCTGGCCTCGGCGGCCGAGAGCAAGGATCCAGCGCAGCGCGACGCGGCGGTGCGGCTCCGCGGCGCCCTGCTCGCGGGGGCGGGCACCGAGCAGACCCGGTACACGTACGACGCCGAGGTCGATTACGGCTGGCACCAGGTCGCGGTCGCGGGCAAGGCGCCGCTCGCCGCCGACGTGAAGAAGGTCGGCGCCGGCGCGTACCTGAAGCGCATCGAAGAGGCGACCGAGGCGCTCGCCAAGGGGCTCGGCCGGAGCTCCGGCCAGAAGCGCGCGGTCGCGCGGTCGAAGCGCATCCGGGAGGCGGTGGTCGCGTGTACGCAGGCGTTCAACGCCATCCACGGCGAGATCGGCTGGCTCATCGAGCACACGCCGACCGGCAAGCACCGCGAGCTCCTCGAGGCGCTCCACGCGCCGTTCCTCGCCCTCCTCGAGCGCAGCCCGCAGCGCGCGCCGGCGGCCGCCGCACCGGAGGAGGAGGAGGAGGCCGCGCCGGCTGAAGAAGAGGACGCCGCGGAGACCAAGGCAGAAGAGAGCACGCCCGGCTGAGCCGGCGGAGGAGCGCAGGGGGCCGGCGAGCGTGCGCCGCCCTGCCTCCGCCACCCCCAGCAGCCCTTGCCCGAACCCCTGCCAGGTCTCCGCAGCCCTTGCCCGAACCCCTGCCAGGTCTCCGCAGCCCTTGCCCGAACCCCTGCCAGGTCTCCGCAGCCCTTGCCCGAACGCCTGCCGGGTCGCTGCGGCCCTTGCCCTCTCCCCTGCCGGGTCGCTGCGGCCCTTGCCCTCTCCCCTGCCGGGTCGCTGCGGCCCTTGCCCTCTCCCCTGCCGGGTCGCTGCGGCCCTTGCCCTCTCCCCTGCCGGGTCGCTGCGGCCCTTGCCCTCTCCCCTGCCGGGTCGCTGCGGCCCTTGCCCTCTCCCCCTGCGGGTAACCGGCAGCACGTCCTGCCCTCGTTGCCGTCGCGCTTGCAGCGCGTTCTCGGACGGAACCGCGCCTTCTCGTGACGTTCTGCTATCCTCCGCCGCCGTGATTGTGGACCAACCCCCCACACCTGCCCCTCACGAGGCTCCGGAGGACCGGGCCACGTTCGGGCTCTCCGCCTTCGATCCTCGCCCGAGCCTCATGGCGCCTTCCATCGCGCCGGCCGCCTCGGCGGCGCCGCACGTCTCGGTGGTCGTCCCGGGGCTGAACGAGGCGGAGAGCCTGACGGAGCTCGCGCAGCGGGTGGATCAGGCCTTGAAAGGGCGCTTCTCCTACGAGCTCATCTTCGTGGACGACGGCAGCACGGACGACAGCTGGGGCGTCATCTCCAGGATCCGCGCGGAGAACCCGGTCGTGAAGGGGATCCGGCTGCGGAAGAACTTCGGCAAGGCGACGGCGCTCACGGCCGGGTTCCGCAAGGCGAGGGGCGTCGTGGTCGTCACGATGGATGCCGATCTCCAGGACGACCCGGCCGATCTGCCGAGCTTCATCGCCAAGGTCGAGGAGGGCCTCGACGTCGTGGTGGGCTGGAAGGTCAACCGCCTCGACCCCGCCAATCGCCTCGTCCTGTCCCGGATCTTCAACGGGACCGTCCGCGCGGTCACGGGCGTGAAGCTCCATGACATGAACTGTGGCTTCAAGGCTTACCGTCGCGAGGTGCTGCGCACCATCCCGATCTACGGAGATCTCTTCCGGTACATCCCGGCGCTCGCCGCCTGGCAAGGCTTCCGCGTCACGGAGATCCCGGTGCGCCATCACGCTCGCAAGTACGGCGCCTCGCGCTACGGACTGGAGCGCATCCTGCGCGGCTTCTTCGACCTGCTCAGCGTCATGTTCCTGACGCGCTACTCGAAGAAGCCGATGCACCTCTTCGGCCTCATCGGCCTGGTCTTCGCTGCGACCGGCGTGACCATCAACGCGTATTTGACGTTCCTCTGGCTGCTCGGTCACAAGATCGGAGACCGGCCGCTGCTCCTCCTCGGCGTGCTGATGATCCTCCTCGGCATCCAGTTCTTCTCGATGGGTTTCATCGGCGAGTTCCTCACTTTCCAGATGCAGCAGCGCCACCTGGCAGACGAGCCGCCCATCCGCGAGGAGTTCGAGTGATCTCCGAGCCTCGCCTCGATCGGTCCTTGGTCCCCGCGTCCGGGCGCCTCCCCTCTCTTCAGGCCCTCTGCTCCACGGCGCCGCGCTGAGCGCGCGGCCGGGGTTTGCCGTCGTGAGCCGCACCGCCCTGCGCGCCCTCGTCCGCCTGATTGGCCCGCTCTTGCTCGTCCTCGTGGTCGTGCGCATGGACGACCGGGACGCGGTGCTCGGCGCGGTCGTATCGGCCTCGGCTGGCCCGCTCGCGCTCGCGGCGGCGCTGAACGTCCTCAACATCCACCTCAAGGTGGTCCGCTGGGACGCGCTGCTGCGCGCCCGGGGCATCGTCTATCCGCTTCGGCGTGCGTGGAGCGCCTACGCGACGTCGCTCTACGTTGGCATGCTGACCCCCGGGCGGGTCGGCGACCTGCTCCGGATCCGCTACCTGCGCCACGACCTCGGCGTGCCTTACGCGGAGGGGCTGGCCACCGTCGTGATGGACAGGCTGTGTGATCTCTACGTGCTCGCCGCGTTCGTCGCGGTCGGCGTCGCCCGTTACAGCGCGGTGATCGCCGGCCGCCTGGCCTGGCTGACGTGGGGTGGAATCGCCCTCACGGTCCTTGCGCCCCTCGTGTTGCTCATCCCCGGGCTGGCCGAGCGGCTGCTGCCCGCCTTCTCGCGCAAGCTCGCGAAGGATCCGTCGGAGAGCGCGGAGCCCGGCGCGGCGAGCCGCTTCCTGGTCGCGCTGCGCGCTCATGTCGGGCGCGGGCTCCTCTTCACGCTCCCGGTCACGGTGGCGACGTTCGTCGTCAACTTCGCGCAGGGCTACCTCATCGCGCGCGCCCTTGGCGTACCGCTCTCGCTCTTCGACGTCACCTGCTTGCTCGCCATCGCGAACCTGCTCGGTCTCTTGCCGATCTCGATCGCCGGCGTAGGTGTCCGAGAGCTCTTCTTCTCCCTCGTATTCCCTTCGCTCGGCTTCACCGCCGAGCACGGCGTCAGCTTCGGCCTGCTGGTCTTCGCCGTCATCTACCTCGTCGTCGTCGCCGTCGGTTTCGTGAGCTGGCAGCTGGCCCCCCCGCCCACCTCCCCGGCCCCATCCACCTCCCGATCCGGCTAGCGCCCCGAGCTCCTGCGTCGCCCGCAGGGGCGAGCGCGAGCGACGATCTCCTTCGATCGACTCAGAGCGAGATCGGGGTCGTGAGCCGAAGAGGCTCCCCCTCGAAGGCCGGCACCCGCGCCGCGGCGGCTCGGAACGCGTCGACCACGCACGCGCCGACCTCGGTCCCGGCGAAGGGCGCCCCGTCCAGCGCCACGTGGGCCTCGCCGCTCGGCGCGAAGGTCACGGTCACGCTCCCCTCCCCGCTCGGCCCGTCTGGCTGCCAGCAGCGCTTCGCCCGGACACGGCCGTGCTCGAGCGCCGCGCCCGCGGCCTTGCCCACCCGGACGCGCGCCCCGTCGACCCGGCTCGACCAGGTGTCGTACCCCTCGTGAGAGCGCAGCGACACCTCGGCAGAGGGGGGGTACGCCCCGCCGCGCTGCAGGCAGTGCGAGGGGCGCACCATCGCATAGCCCGTCGCGGTGGCGAAGCTGCACACCGCGAGCGCCACCAGCAGGGCCCGCTGCCCACCGCCCCGGCCGAGCGGCCCGTCGGGCGGCCCATCATCGTTCGATCCGTCACGCAACCGCTCGACCTCCGCACGGATCTCCGCGATCTCCGCGTCCCGGGCGGCGAGCGCCGCATCCCGCTCCTTCAGCTTGGCTTCGAGGGTTTCGATGCGCGCGCGAGCCGCATCGAGATGATCCCGGTAGTGCGACATGGCGCCATTCTACCGCGGGCCGCGCGTGGCGCCCTGCCCTTCCCGCGCCCTCGCGTCGTTACACGCCCTTCCGCGTCCTTTCGCGATGTTCCCCCCGCTCCTTGACAGCGGGGGGTGGGGTCAAGTAGCCGAGGACCCGCCTCACCTATGCTAGAGAACCACCGCACCAGGCTGAACAGCGCGCTCGCCAAGCTCGACGGCGCCCTCGAGCGGCTCGCACGCGCCGCCTTGACCCTGGCGCCGTGGCCGATCCTCTACGGCATGAGCATCGCCGTGACGGCCTGGGTCTTCACCCACCCGAGCCGGCACGCGCAGCTCGACACGAACAAGCTGACCGAGGTGGAGCGCCGCTGGATGGCCGGCGGCGCCGTCGCCGCCATCGTGGGGGTCGGGCTCGCCTACTTCCTCGTGATGCTGGCGCGGCGGGCCCGCACCCGCTCGTGGGACTTCGTGAGCACCGTGGGCCGCCTCAACCGCGCCCTGATCCCCCTGCTCGCGCTCCCGTTCGTCGCCGCGCTCAAGCTCCCGAACATCGAGAAGGACAGCCCGAAGAGCACGATCTTCTTCGCCGCCCTCGCCGCTGTGGCCACGTGCGCCGGCGCCTACGCCTGGGGCCGCCGCGCGCGGCTCTCGCCCGGGCTCGACGATGCGTCCGAGCTCGATGGCGCGCCCGCTCGCGGAGGCCGCGCGCTCGCGACGGTCGCGCGGTGGCTCCCGCCGCTGGCCCTGATCGCGATGTGGACGGGCTACACGCTCTTCTTCTCCCGGCTCGCGATCACCAACCACCACGCGCTGCACACCAGGACGCCCGACCTCGGGTACTACGACAACATCTTCTACCAGACGATCCACGGACGGCCGCTCGGCTGCTCCTGGCTCAAGGCCGGTTACCACGGCTCCGCGCACTTCGACCCGATCCTCATCCTGCTCTCGCCGCTCTACCTCATCTACCCGAGGGCGGAGTTCCTCCTCATCCTCCAGTCCGCGTGGCTCGGCGCCGGCGTCGTGCCCGTGTACCTGCTCGCGCGCGACAAGCTCGATCACCGCGGCAAGGCGCTCCTGCTCGCCGCCGTCTGGGCCATCTATCCGGCCCTGCACGGCGCGAACATGTACGAGTTCCACTCGCTCGCGCTGATCTCGCCGCTCGTCGTCTGGCTCCTCTACTTCTACGAGACCGGCAGGGACAGGCTGTACTGGGTCACCCTCGCCGTGCTGCTGCTCTGCCGGGAGGACGTCTCCCTGCTGATGTGCTTCATCGGGCTCTACGCCATCTTCGACCGGCGCCCGGGCAGGACCCGCCTCGGCTGGGTGACCATCGCGACGAGCCTCGTCTACTTCGTCATCGTGAAGCTGTTCTTCATGACGTCGGCGGGCATCATCATGTCCGGCAAGGACGCTTATTCGTTCGCCTATTACTACGAGGAGCTCATGCCGAACCGGAGCGGGCTCGGCGGCATGCTCGTCTCCCTCCTCACGAACCCTGTCTTCGCGCTCAAGGTCCTGCTGGAGGAGCCGAAGATCATCTTCCTGCTCCAGCTCTTCGTCCCCCTCTGCTTCCTGCCCTTCCTCGCCAAGCCCGGGCGCTGGATGCTGGCCTACGGGCTCCTGTTCTGCCTGCTCGCCTCCCGCGACGCGGTGTTCTCGATCCACTTCCAGTACTCGTCGATCCTCTTCCCCATCGCGTTCGTGCTGACGCCGATCGCGCTCAAGCGGATCGAGGGCTCCGGGCCGGCCGCGTACTACGGGCTCGACGGGCGGCGCCTGTCGCGCGCGCTGCTCGCCGCCATGATCGTGGCGGCCGCGCTGATGTCGTGGAAGTTCGGCGGCCTCGTCGAGAACGCGTCGTTCAGGGGCGGCTTCTCCCGCGTGGCGCGCAAGCTGACGCCCGACCAGGAGGCGACCTACGCCTGGGTCCGGAAGCAGGTGGAGGCGATCCCGAAAAGCGCCATCGTCGGCGCGACGAGCAAGATGGGACCGCACGTGTCGAACCGGAAGGAGGCCTATTTCTATCCGGGCGACCGCGCCGCGACCGTCCAGTACGTGCTGCTCGACGAGGGGGAGCTCAAGGGCAAGGACCTGGAGCGCCACAACGCGGCGGTGAAGCGCGGCGAGCTCGAGGAGCTCAGCCGGCTGAAGAAGCTGGCGCTGTTCAAGCGGGTGAAGCCGCCGTCGAAGGCGCAGCCGCCGGCCCCGGCGGCCTCCGACGAGCCCCCTACCGGAGACCCGCCCCCGGAGCTACGAAAGCCGGACCGAAAGGGCGGCGGCGCGCCGCCTGCGCCCTCCACCACCGCGGAGCAAGATGAAGACCCTCCTCCTGGCCCATGACTTCAACGCGACCTCCGAGATCGCCCTCGACACGGCGATCGAGCTCGCCCGCAAGCTGTCCGCGAAGATCGTCGTCGCGCACGTGTACAGCGTGCCCGTCTACAGCTTCCCGGAAGGCTCGTCCCTGATCCCCTCGGCCGAGGACGCCGCCCGCATCGCCGATGCGGCGCAGCGGAGCCTCGATCAGGTGCTCGAGCGCCGGCGCGCCACGCCCGGCGTCGAGATCTCGGGCGTGCTGCGCGCCGGCGTCCCCGACGAGGAGATCTGTCGCCTCGCGGACGAGATCGGCGCCGACATGATCGTGATCGGGACGCACGCGCGCGGGGCGGTCGCGCGGGCGCTGCTCGGCAGCGTGGCGCAGCGGGTGGTGAGATCGGCAAAGGTCCCGGTCCTGTCGGTACGCGGACCACAACCGGCCTGATGTATGTGACATCACGAAACGATCGGATCCGGTGTCGGGCGCCGCCAGATCGGGCGTTAGAAATTTCCCGACTTCCTGTCAAATGCGTCCTGCCGCGACGACGAAACCTCGTTGAAACATTGGGCACGTTACGCCCGTGCCATGAAGATCGACACTGGGGATACGGCCTGGCTCCTCGCATCGACAGCCCTCGTCCTTTTCATGACGCCGGGCCTCGCCCTGTTCTACGGCGGCATGGTGCGCCGCAAGAACGTGCTCGCGACGCTCATGCACTCGTTCGCCGCGCTCGCGGTGATCTCGGTGCAGTGGGTGGCCATCGGGTACTCGCTCTCGTTCGGGACCTCGCAGGGTGGGCTCATCGGCGGGTTCGACTTTGTCGGTCTGCGCGGGATCGCGATGGTGGAGCGCGGCACGGTGCCGCACCTCGCGTTCGCGGCGTTCCAGATGATGTTCGCGGTGATCACGCCCGCGCTCATCGCGGGGGCGTTCGCCGAGCGGATGCGGTTCTCGGCGTACCTGGTCTTCATCCTGCTCTGGTCCACGCTCGTCTATGACCCGGTGGCGCACTGGGTGTGGGCGGAGAAGGGCTGGCTCTTCGAGATGGGCGCGCTCGACTTCGCGGGCGGCACCGTGGTTCACCTCGCGGCGGGCATCTCGGCGCTGATCTGTGCGCTCGTGCTGGGCAAGCGCACGGGATATCCGCACGAGCGGCACGTGCCGCACAACCTGACGATGACCCTGACGGGCACGGGCATCCTGTGGTTCGGGTGGTTCGGCTTCAACGCCGGCAGCGCGCTGACGTCGGGCGGGCTCGCGGCGCTGGCGCTGCTCGACACGCACCTCGCGGCGGCGGCGGGCGGCGCGGCGTGGCTCCTCGTCGAGTGGGCGCAGCGAGGCAAGCCGACCGCGCTCGGCGTGGCGTCCGGCATCGTGGCCGGGCTCGTCGGGATCACGCCCGCGGCCGGGTTCGTGGCGCCGTGGGCCGCCGTCGTGATCGGCCTGCTCGCGGGCGTGGTGTGTTATGCGGCGGTCGTCTCGAAGGAGCGCCTGCGCTACGACGACTCGCTCGACGCGTTCGGCGTCCACGGCGTGGGCGGCCTCCTCGGCGCGGTCCTCACCGGCGTCTTCGCCGAGAAGGCCCTGAACGAGGCCGGCCGTGACGGCGTGATCGCCGGCAACCCGGGGCAGATGGTCCCGCAGCTGGTCGGCATCGCGGCCGTCGGCCTGTACGCCGCGATCGTGACCTTCGTGCTCCTCAAGCTGGTCGACAAGCTGATCGGCCTGCGCGTGCCCGAGAGCGACGAGCGCGAGGGCCTCGACGCAACCGAGCACGGCGAGACCGGTTACGCGCTGTAGCGACACAGAGGGGGCAGCCACAGACCCAGGTCGACAAGGGCTCCCGGCCGCGCTCGTCCTCCCGGTGAGGAGGGAACCGCGCGGCCGGGGGTGCCGTCGCTGTTGCCTCCCCCGGGGCGCACCGCTAGAGCGACGGACGGTTCGAACCGAAAGGCGCCGAGAGCGCCAGGAGAGCTCGACAATCTCTTGGCGCTCCCGGCGCCCTGACGGTTTCTACGCTCGAACCGAACGGTGCTCCATCTTGCGCCGAACCTTCCCCCTGGGCGCGCGCCGCGAGCGAGCGCCCCGTCATCACGGAGCAGACAGGCATGAGCGGCCATTCCAAGTGGGCCACCATCAAGCGCAAGAAGGGCGCGCTCGACGCGAAGCGCGGCAAGCTCTTCACGAAGCTCATCAAGGAGATCACCGTCGCCTCGCGCATGGGCGGCGGAGACCCGAACGGCAACCCGCGCCTCCGTAAGGCGATCAACGACGCCAAGGGCCAGGCGATGCCCGCCGACACGATCAAGCGCGCCATCCAGCGCGGCACCGGCGAGATCGAGGGCGCGAACTACGAGGAGATCCTCTACGAAGGGACAGGGCCCGGCGGGACGCTGTTCCTCTGCGAGGCGATGACCGACAACCGGAACCGCACCGTCGCCGAGATCCGGAAGATCTTCGAGAAGAACAACGGGCAGCTCGGCGCCGGCGGCTCCGCGCAGTGGGCCTTCGAGAGGAAGGGGATCATCCTCCTCGCGAAGGACGCGGCGACGGAGGATCAGCTGATGGACACCGCCGTGGGCGCGGGCGCCGACGACTACAGCGACCAGGGAGAGGAGTGGCAGGTGCTCTCCAGCGTCGACGTGATGGACACCGTCGTGAAGGCCCTCGAGGACGCGAAGATCGCGGTGAAGTCGAACTCCGCGGGCTACGTCCCCAAGAACAAGAAAGAGGTCGCGGGCCGCGACGCCGAGGTCTGCCTGAACCTCGTCGACTCGCTCGACGACCACGACGACGTGCAGAACGTCTACGCCGATTTCGACGTCCCCGACGAGGAGCTCGCGAAGCTCGAGGGCTGATCCCGCGGCAGGCGCGAGCCCGTCACGGCCGCCAGATCGGGAAGCTCACGATCGCCCACGAGAAGAACGCGTGGGCGAAGACCGCCGGCGCCAGGCGCCCGGTCCGGTGCACCACGCGACCCCACACGATCGAGCAGCCGAAGCCCGCCGCGACGAGCAGCGGGTTCGGCCCGGCCACCGGATCGCCGAGCAGGAACAGCGTGGGGGCGTGCGCGGCGGCGAACAGCGCGCTCGACAGCAGCCACGCGGCGCCCCGGTCGAGCGGCCCCTCCAGGGCGCGCAGGACGAGCCCGCGCCAGACGATCTCCTCCAGCGCGGCGATGACGAAGACGAGCGCGCCGACGAACACGCGCGCGTCGGCCGAGGGGTCGCCGAGCTGGAGGTACAGGCGAAGGACCCACGCCTCGCGAGGCGAGCCCCGCGGGGCGAGCAGCAGCTGCACCGCCATGGCGAGCCCGTAGAGCCCCGCCGCGACCAGGGCGCCGCGCGCGAGATCGCCGGACAGGGGGCGGAGCGCCGCGCGGAGCTCGCCGCGCCGGCGGAGCCACATCACGGTGATCGCCGTGAGGACGGCGTAGAGCGCGCAGAGCGCCGCGAGCATGGCAGGCGCGCCCGCGCGACCGGGATCGAACGCGAACGAGACGGCGAGCGCGACGCAGGCGGTGACGGACGCGGCGATGAGCGCGGCCTCCCGGCGCGAAGAGCGCGGCGGATCGCGCGGATCGATCGCCCGCGGATCGCGCGACGAGGCAGGGGCGGCCGAGCCAGAGGCAGCCGGAGGAGCCGCGGCGGAAGGAGCCGCGGCGCGGTCTTCGCCCGGGATCATCGCGCGCTCGCCTGACCCGTCGGACTCGTCCGACTCGTCCAACACAATTGCAAGACCCGGTCGAGGATGCGGTCCGCGAGCGCCGGCTTGGGCAACACGCCGAGCGCGTCGGCGGCGTCGCGGGTCACGATCGTGGCGCGGTTGTCGTCCCGGCCGAACGAGTCCGCCGCGTGGTTGGCGACGATCATGTCGACGCGCTTGCTCGCGAGCTTGTGCCGCGCATAGGCGATGACCCCCTCGTCCGTGGCGGTCTCGACCGCGAACCCGACGAGCACCGGCGAGCGCGCTCCGTCGGCGCCGGCAGCGTCCGCCAGGCCGCCGCGCGCCGCGCCGATCTCCGCGAGCAAATCAGGGTTCGGCACGAGCGGGAGCGACGCGAGGTCGGGCGTCCGCTTCAGCTTGGTCGCGTGCTGCTCGGCCGGGCGGTAGTCGGACACGGCGGCCGTCATGATGAGCGCGTCGGCGCCGCGCAGGTCCTCGCCGAGCGCCTGCCAGAGCGCGCCGCGCATCGAGAGCGCGCCGCGCACGTCGACCCGGCGCGCGCCCGGCGGCGTGGAGAGCGATACGGGGCCGGCGATGAGCGTGACCTGCGCGCCCCGCGCCGCGGCCCGCTCCGCCACGGCGAAGCCCATCTTGCCGGTCGACCGGTTGCCGAGGAAGCGCACGGGATCGAGGTCCTCGAGCGTGGGGCCCGCGGTGACGACGACGCGGAGACCCGCGAGGTCGCGCGGGGCGAGCTGTGAGAACGCCGCGGCCGCGATCGCCGCGGGCTCGGCCATGCGCCCGAGGCCGCGCTCGCCCGAGGCGACCTCGCCGAAGACCGGGCCGACGAGCTGCACGCGCCCGTCGGCCTCGAGCGTGGCGACGTTCCGCGCCGTCGCGGGGTGAGCCCACATGCGGGGGTGCATCGCCGGCGCGGCGAGCACCGGCCCCCGCGCGCACAGGGCGAGCGCCGTCACGAGGTCGTCGGCGCGCCCCGCGGCGAGGCGGGCGATCACGTCGGCGGTCGCGGGCGCGAGCAGCACGAGGTCGGCCTCGGCGGCGAGCGCGACGTGCAGCTCGCCCGCGAAGCCGGGATCCCACATGGTGTCGCGCACCGGCTCGCCGCAGAGCCCGCTCAGCGTCATGGGCCCGAGGAACTGTTGCGCCGCGCGCGTCATGATCGGGAGCACGCGCGCGCCGCCCTGGATCAACAGCCGGGCCACCTCGGCGGCCTTGTACGCGGCGATGCTGCCCGAGACGGCGAGCGCGACGGTCGGCCGCGCGCCTTCGGGGGCTTGGCCAGCGGGCGACGGGGCGGAGGCCTCGGGGCGAGGTGCGGGAGATGACGGCGTTCGGCCAGACATGGCGCAGGTGCCAGCGTGGGTCGGGGGTCGGTCCGGCGTCCACCGTGGCACGAAAATCGCCGATCGTACACGGCCACGACACGGTACACGCTGCGCCGCGGGCGGATGATCCGGGGCCGCGCTGCAGGCAGCGAGCTCGTGCTGGCGCGCACGCGCGCACCACCGCGCGCGCGCCGACACGCGCCAACGCGCCCCACCGCGCGCGCGCCGACACGCGCCAACGCGCCCGCGCAGCAAGAAACCCCGCTGTTTTTGGGGCGTGGCAGTGGCATCACCCGCCGGGAGCGCGTAATGGGATGAGCTCCCTCAGAGGAACACGACAACGATGGCAAGCACCGTCCTCACCGGCATCAAGCCCACCGGAACGCCGCACCTCGGCAACTTCGTAGGGGCAATCAAGCCGGCGCTCGCGCTCGCAGGAACCGCGTCGAACGCGCTCTACTTCGTCGCGGACTATCACGCGCTCAACGTCATCCACGACGCGCAGAAGCTCCGGAGCCTGGTCCACGAGGTCGCCGCGACGTGGCTCGCGCTCGGCCTCGATCCAGAGAAGGTCATCTTCTACAGGCAATCCGACGTTCCGGAGATCTTCGAGCTCAGCTGGATCCTCTCCTGCTTCACAGCGAAGGGGCTCATGAACCGCGCCCACGCCTACAAGGCCGCTGTCGCCAAGAACATGGAGTCCCGGGCCGGGGCGTCGAGCGCCGCGGGCGCCGAGGACAGCGACGACCTCGACGCCGGGATCAACATGGGCCTCTATGGCTATCCGGTGCTGATGGCGGCCGACATCCTCCTGTTCAAGACGAATGTCGTGCCGGTGGGCAAGGACCAGGTCCAGCACATCGAGATCGCCCGCGATATCGCGCAGCGCTTCAACGCGATCTACGGCCCGACCCTCGTCCTGCCCGAGGCGCGCATCAGCGCCGAGACGGCGGTGATCCCGGGCCTCGACGGCCGTAAGATGAGCAAGAGCTACGACAACACCATCGCGCTCTTCCTGCCGCCGGAGAAGCTGCGCAAGACGATCTTCAAGTACAAGACGGACTCGTCGCCCCCGAGCGAGCCGAAGGATCCGAACACCTCGCCGCTCTTCCACCTCTACCGGGAGTTCGCCACGCCCGAAGAGGCGAAGGCGCTCCGCGGCCGCTACCAGAGCGGCATCGGCTGGGGCGAGGCGAAAGAGGCCGTGTTCGAGGTGCTGAACCGCGCGCTCGAGGAGCCGCGGCGCCGCTACGCCGATCTCATGGCCAACCCGGCCCGCGTCGATGCCCTGCTCCTGGAAGGCGCCCAGCGCGCGCGGGCGCTCGCGGGCCCGACGCTCCACGAGGTGCGCCGGGCGATCGGCGCTCGCTGAAGGCCGCGGCAGCGGAGGACGAGCGGAGCTCGCCGCGGCCAGCGCGCGGCGAGCGCCGCCGCCGGCTCCGTTCGAAGCCGCCCGCTCAGCCGCCGTCGCTCGTCGTCGTCTTCTTCTGGTTCTGGCGTCGCTTCTTGCCCTTGCCGCCCTTCGCCTCGTCCCCCGCGGGGTCCCGCTGGCCACGGGCTTCCGGCGCCGCCGCGCCCGGGGCCTGCGCGACGGCGATCCCCTCGGCGGGCGGCGCGTCCTCGCCGCGCGCGCGGCCGCCTTCCCCTTCGGCGCGCTCCTCCCCCTTCGCGCGGAACGTGCCGAACCCCGCGCGCTCGGTCCAGCCGCGCTCGCCCGTGAGCCCGGGCTCGCGGCTCTCGACGGTGCCGCCGCCCGGCTCCGGGCCGGTCACGCCTGGCGTGCGGACGTCCGGCCCCTGCGTCACGACGAGGTACTCGTCCGCCACGTACTCGGGGTGATTGTCGTCGGCCGTCTTGGCCTCGGGGTCGCGCGGGCCGCTCCCGACATGGACGATCTGCGCGGTCGGCGGGTAGCTGTCGCTCCACTTCTCCCGCACCGCGTAGGCGCCGTCGCGGACGACCCGCGAGCTCGTCGTCTTGAAGCCGGGGATGCCGCGCTGAGCGAGCGCCCGCGTCCCTTCGGGCAGCTTCGGCGTCGGGCGCTCCAGCTCCTCGAACGGGACGACCTCGTCGATGCGACGGAAGTACGTGACCGTGAGCTTGCGCGAGGGCCCGAGGATCTCGGCGCGCACGACGCCGCCGGCCACCGTCTCGTGAAGCACGATCGGGAAGTCGAACGGGTTCCTGAAGCGGTAGTTGATCGTCGGGTAGACGACGGTCGCGTCGAGGCCGAGCTTGATGTAGTAGCTCGGGCGGGAGTGCGGGTAGCGCTCGACGATCTCGAGCCCCGCGAAGAACGCGGCGCCGTGGAGCGTGCCCGAGATCTGGCAGGTCCCGCCGCCGAGCCCGTCGACGAGCTCTCCCTGGGCGATGACCGGAGCGACGCGGTACCCGTGCGCCTCGTCGCGCGGGCCGACCGTCTCGTTGAAGTCGAAGATCTCGCCCGGCATGACGACCACGCCGTCGAGCTTGGACGCCGCGAGCCTGAGGTTGTACGTCCTCTCCTTGGATCTCGCGCCGGTCGCGTAGCGCGTCTCGAAGTAGCCGAGCACCTGATCGAACTTGACGTTGCCGAGCTGCTCGGCGACGAGCTTCGGCGCGATCGTCTCGACGCTGGCCTGCGCGGTGTCCTCGCCCGCCCGGAGGGCGGCGTCGATGCGCGCGAGCGTGCCGTAGACGTCCAGCCGATACCCGATCTTCTCGGGCTTGAGCTGCTTCCCCTCGAGGTCGACATACGCGTCGACCGCGGGCGCGTCGAGCTCGACCTTCAGGTCGAGCAGCTTGCTGATCGCCCGCTCGGAGTCGAGGAGGAGCGGGATCGGGATGTCGAGCGGCGCGTCCTCGTCGCTCTTGTCGCCATCGCCGGCCCGCTCGTGCGCGCGGCGGAGCGCGCTCTCGGGGCGGAGCGCCTCGCGCACGAACTCGGCGAGGCGGACCCGGTTGATCTCGACGCCGAGATCGTTGCGGCGGAGCGCGCGCGCGGAGCCGTCGGGGAGCACGATCCGGATCTCCCCGGTGGCGTAGCGGCGCACGAGGTCGAGCGCGTTCGCCACCACGTCGCCGCCCGTCGGCACCGGCACCTGCGCCACGCGGAGGACCGGCGGGGGCTTGGGGCCGTCGTCCGGCGGGGGCGGCAGCACGAGGTAGGTGATGGCCAGGCCGCTCGTGACGAAGATCGCCACCAGCGCGGCGAACCGCCAGAGCTCCGGCGAGCGGCGAAGATCCATGCGAGGGCGGCCATCTTGAGAAGCGTTGCCCGAACCGTCAAGCGAACGCGGGCGCGCGGCGCGGCTACGGTGCGGCCCGCGTCACATCGGAGCCGCCGCGCGGCGCCTTCGATGCGGCGCGCGCGGCCCTGAGGAGCGGCTCCTTGATCGAGCCCGCCCTGGGCACGAGCAGAGAGCCCCGCTGGCGCGGCGGGCCGCCGTGCGGCGAGGAGCGCAGGAGGAGCGCGCCCGCGAGCACCACGAGGACCACGAGGCCGACGGTCGCGGGGACGAGCCAGCGCCGCGCGCGGCCCTCGTCGGACGTCGGCGGCGCCGGCCGAGCGCCCTGCGGTGGGCCGGCGCCGCGCTCTGCGCTCGCGCGCCCGGGCTGAGCGGCGGCTTGCGGCGAGCTCTGCTGTGACTGCGGATAGTCGAAGTCGATCGCGCGCTCGCGCGCGATCTGCATGGCCTCCTGGATCGCGGCGCGCCGCCGCTCACCACGCGGGCCGAGCATCTGCTGCATCAGCACAGCGAGCTCATCCGAGGTGGCGATGGGCGTCGCTGGCGACAGCTGCTCGATGGACTGGCGCAGCTCGGCCATCGTGGCGAAGCGCTCATCCCTCGGCTTCGCGAGCATCCTCATGATGATGCGCCCGACGTCCTCCGGGAGCGACGGGACGAGGGTCCGCGGCGGCTCGGCTGCCGCCTTGTCGCAGATGCGGCGCACCGTCGCAGGATCGTTCTCGGCGTGGAAGGGGTGCTTGCCCGTCACGAGCTGATAGAAGACGATCCCGAGCGTGAACACATCGGTGCGCCGATCGATGGGCTCGCTGCCCGCCTGCTCCGGCGACATGTACGCGTACTTGCCCTTCACCTGGCCGACCTGGGTTCGCTGCAGGTTCGAGGCGGCCTTGGCGACGCCGAAGTCGAGGATCTTCACCGACCCGTCGTATCCGACCAGGATGTTTTGCGGCGAGACGTCGCGGTGGACGAGGCCGACGGGCTTGCCGTCGCGGCCGCGCAGTTCGTGCGCGGCGTGCAGGCCGAGGGCCGCCTCGGCCACGATGCGGAGCGCGAAGGGGAGCGGCAGACCGCCGCGCGCCTTGCTCTCGCGGAGAACCAGGTTGAGCGGCTCGCCGTCGATGAGCTCCATCACCTGGTAGAGGACGCCGTCCTCCTCGCCCACATCGATGGTCTCCGCGACGTTCGGGTGATGGATCTGCGAGACCAGGGTGGCCTCGTCGAGGAACATCGCCTCGAAGTCGGGATCGTCGCTCAGCTCGGCGCGCAGCAGCTTGACGGCGACGATCCTGGGGAGCTGGCCGCCCGTTCGAGCGGCCCACACCGAGGCCATGCCCCCGAGCGCGATGGGGACGAGGAGCTCATAGCGACCGAGCGTGTGGCCAGCGCGTACTTCTCCCATGGTGCTCACGTGCCGCGTAACCCCGGAGCGAGGCAGCGCCCGCCGGGAATCGAGCCCCCCGAGCGCGGCCCGCCGCGGCCCGCCCACGAAGTCGGGTCCGCACGAAGCGCTCGGTGTGCCAGGTGGTGCTCTTGATCGAAAAATGACCGCGTGCGTCCGGAATGCGACCGGGCGCCTGGTGTTCGGATCGTCGCAGAGAACGCCTTGGCGCTCAACCCGGAACGCCGTTCAGGTCGCAGCGTGATCTTTCACCGATCCATCGCGGAACGGGCCGGTCGCGCTCAGCGCGTGAGCCCCCGTGCCTTGGAGAGATCACCGGTGTCCTCGGCCGGCGCGTCGGGCTGCGAGGACTCGGGAGACGGGATGACCTTGCGCAGCGCTGACAGGTGTCGCTTGGTGACCCCTGTCACCGCCAGGATCTGAGCGTCGGTCGCGCGACGAACTCCTTCCATGGAACCGAGCTCCCGGAGGAGCGCCGTCCTCACCGCGCTGCCAAGCCCCGGGATGTCCTCGATCTCGGACCGGAGGCGCCGCGCCTTGCCGAGCCGCTTGCGTGCGTGGTTTGCGAAGCGGTGCGCCTCGTCGCGCGCGCGCGCCAGGAAGAAGAGGGCGGAGCTCGTGGATCGGAGCGGGATACCGTTCTTCTGGCCAGGCAGGTAGACGCGGTCGACGAGCTTCTCTCCGGTCTGCGTCTCCCGCTCCTTCGCCAGACCGACGATCGGGAGACCGTGCAGGCCGAGATCGCGCGCCGCCGACAGCGCCACCTGAAGCTGGCCGCGCCCACCATCGACGACGAACAGATCTGGAAGATCCCACTCGCCTCCGCCGGCCTCGGCGCGCCTCGACACATCACCCCCCGAGGCGGCGCTCTCTCGCTCCGCGGCAGCGGACACCGGCGTCCCTTCCGTCTCCGGCGGAGCGTCGCTCGCTGTTGCCGAGCCGATGTCCTCGTCAGCCAGGTCGCCCTCCGTCGCATCGCTCTCGAGCGCGTCGCTCTCCGCCGGATCGCTCTCCATCATGTCGCTCTCGGTGACGCCCTCCATCACGTCGCTCTCGGGCGCGCCTTCGGCGCCGAGGGCGGCCTCGCTGTCTGCGGTGGACGCGGGGCTCGCCTGCCGGGCGGCCTTTCCGCGGCGGAAGCGCCGTGAGAGCACCTCGTACATCGCGGCGTAGTCGTCGCCGTCGGCCACGCTCTTCACGTTGAAGCTGCGGTAGCGCTTCTTGTCCGGCTGACCATCGAGGAGCGCCACGATCGATCCCACCGTGTCGCCGCCGCCGAGATGCGAGATGTCGCAGCACTCGATGCGACGCGGGAGCGTCGGGAGACGAAGGCGCTCCCTGATCTCCTCGAGCCGGGCCTCGAGATCGTCGGAGCTCCGCTGCTTCTCCCGGAACGCGTGAGCCGCGTTCTCGCTCGCCATCTTGAGCAGATCGACGCGGGGCCCGCGCTGAGGCACGAAGAGCGCCACCTTGCGGCCCCGCCGATCGCCGAGCCACTCCGCAACACCCTCCGCGCCGTCGGGCAACACCGGCACGAGGACCTCATCGGGGATCGTGGTGGACGCGACGCCATAGTACTCGTTCAAGAAGCCGCCGAGCACCTCGTCGTCCGGCAGCTCCATGTTGCGGAGCGAGAAGGACAGCGTGTCTGTCACGCGCCCCCTCCGCACCAAGATCACTTCGACCTCCACGAGCGTCCCCTCGCGGTAGATGCCCACCACGTCTTGATCGACGTCCTTCACGTAGACGACGCGCTGGGCCTCGCGGACGGCCTCGACCGCCCGGAGCTGATCGCGGTAGATGGCAGCGCGCTCGAACTCGAGCTCCCGCGACGCGTCCCGCATTCGCGTGGTGAGCTCGCCCGTGAGCTCGTCGTGGCGCCCTTCGAGGAAGAGCGCGACCGAGCGGACCATCTCCGAATAGAGCTCCCGGTCCACATCCATCACGCAGGGCGCGAGGCAACGCTTGATCTGGTACTGCAGGCAGGGACGCCGGCGCGACGCCATCTCGGTATCGGAGCAGGTGCGGAGCTGGAAGTGCTTGTTGACCAGGTGGAGCGTCCGCCGCGCGCTCGTCGCCGAGTGGTAGGGCCCGAAATAGCGCGCCTTGTCCGGGGCGGGACGGCGGACCGTCTCGAGCATCGGCCACGCCTTCTGCGTGTCGAGCTTGAGGCAAAGGAAGTCCTTGTCGTCACGCAGCTTGACGTTGAACCGCGGCTTGTGCTGCTTGACGAGCTCGTTCTCCAGTACGGCCGCTTCCTTCTCGGTCGCGGTCACCACCGTCTCCAGATCGGCCACGATCTTCCGGAGTATCGGGATGAAGTACCTGGCGTCGCTCCCGCTCTCCTGAAAGTAGCTGCGGACGCGCGAGCGCAGGCTCTTCGCCTTGCCGACGTAGACGACGGCGCCGGCCTTGTCGATGAACAGATAGCAGCCCGGCGTCGTCGGGAGCGACGCGAGCTTGGCGGCGAGGAGGGCTTCGGGATCCTGCTTGGCGCTCGGGTTGACCACGGCCGGAACGATCTAGAAGTCGCGCGCGCCGGCAGCAAGCGCCGCGATCACGGCTGCTCCCGTGGAGAGCGGCCGACGCGGCCCGCGCCGGTTCTCCTTTACATCTAGAAAAACGCCGTCATGTGACGCGGCGCCGCTCGCCTCGGTGCGACGGGGCAGAACGCCCAGGTCGAGATGTCGGGCGAGTCGCCCGACCCGACCGCGACGTTCGCGAGGACAGGTTCGAGCCGAAGCGAAGACGACACGAACGCGCCGGCCGGACTGCGGGCGATCACCACCGCGCGGCGGGGCGGAGTCCGTCGCGCACCGCGTTGCCGTCGGCGCGCGCACGCGGGCGTCGTGATCACGTGAGCCGCGCGAGGCGCATGCGGGCGGGCTGATCACGTGAGCCACGCAGCGCCGTGATCACGTGAGCCGCGCAGCGCGCGCGAGCGCCCTGATCACGTGAGCCGCGCAGCGCGCGCGAGCGCCCTGATCACGTGAGCCGCGCAGCGCGCGCGAGCGCCCTGATCACGTGAGCCGCGCGCGCCGCGTGTTGACGCGCCGCTCTCGTGAGGCCACCCGATCACGGTGCGCCGCCGTCACACGTCGCGCGATCGCCCGTGTAGGAGGCGGCGCTGGCGACTGCGGTGATGGCGCGCCGCGCCCACGTCGACGCGAGACACGCCCTCGAGCAGGCAGTAGGCTCGACGGCAGGATCTTCGCGGGAGGAGGTCTCGGGTGTCGAGCGCTCCTGCCTCGTGGCCTGGCGGACGACGGCGTCTTCGCCTCGGTCGCAATCCGGCGCGACTCCCGGTCGCTCCATCGCGCCCAGTCCGTCTGGAGCTTCCTGGCCTTGAGAGAGGTCGCCCGCTGGAGAGCGAGGTTGCCCGTACCGGCCATCGGTGCCCGCTTGTCCCCGCCGTAGCTGCGCTTCGGGCTCTCCCCGCAAGCCACTTTCAGCCCGCCGGGCGCCACGGTGGCGAGCGTCTGGGAAGCATCTGGCAGGAATCAGGGAGGAACCTGGGAGGAAGCTCGGAGGAAGCTCGGAGGGCGGATGGGAGGACCGATGCCCGGTCGGAGCTCCATCGTTACCGCGCACCCTCTAATCAGGTTGCCTGAACCCGAAAGGACTTGTATGGTCGTAACACCACCAGCGACTGCCCGTTCGATACCCGGGTCCTGGGGCCAGAAGGCATCGGCGAACTGAGCCTGCGGCGCCACCGGCCCCGTGTCTGGTTTTCGTTCGCTGCCGTCCAGGTGCGCCGCCGCGCCTGGTGTCGGGCGGCCCCCGAGGTGGGAGTGCGCGTCGAACAGCCGAGGAGTGACGAACTGTCCACCAGCGTCCATCACCACCGCCCCGCTCGGGGGATCGATGTCGCCCTCGGCGGCGACGGTGAGCTCTGCCCCCTCGCACGGGGGCGAGCCGCGGGCGAGCGTCACCCTGGTGCCCAGCACGAGTGTCACCCCCTGAATCAGGATGAGCGGCTGAGCAGGAGCGGCGGCCTCGTGGCCTCCCGCAGGACGACTTCCGGCTTGCCGGGGCGGCCGTCGGAGCTCGGGCACGGCGAGCGGTTTGGGAGACTCGGCCGGAGGCTGGGCAGCTCCAGCACAGCCGCAAAAAGACGCAGCCAGACCGGAGGCGACATGGCCTGGGGGCTGCAACGTGGGTGGGAGCAACCGCGTCGGGCCGCCGCGCCGATCAGCCAGGGGGATGTCCTGGCAGGTGGGTGGGGTAGCCCTCATGACGTCGACACCGCCGGAGGGCGGCTCGGTGGCCGACACGTTGCGGTCGATCCCGGAGAGCGGCTCGGTCGGGAGACGAGAGCTCGGGCATACGGTTACGCCGCCGGAGCAGGGTGGAGTGCAGAAGTGAAAGGCTGCCGCTCCAGCTCACCGGGGTCGCCTGGAACGGCGACCTCGGCCATGACACCTTTCCTTATCGCGGGCGCTCCACCCGGGGGGTCGGGCTCCTCCACGGTCCCTCGGTCAGGCGCCCGCTTCGGCCGCTGCGCGGTGGGGCGCGTGTGTCCGGAGCACAGGAAAGCAGATCTTCATGGGAATGTCGCTGGCTCCCCTCGGTTACGGGGCTGCCCACGGCACGCGCGCCGCGGCATCCAAAGCGGGAGCGCGGTGCAGAGAGGAGCACGGCGCTGTCCATCGCACCCTCTTGGGTTGGGGCGAAGCCTGGCTTCGCGGCGCGACGTCGCCAGGGAGACGAGGTGGCTGGAGTCCGGCTCGACCGGTCGCCCCCAGCATCCGATGACCCGACGGGGAGGTGGCGAGCGCGGGTTCTTGACGCACGTTGAGGGGACACCTCTCGAATTATTTTCAAGCAAGGTGCTGTTCAGCAGTTGACAACTCTAGCTATTCATGGGACGCGAGATCCAATGAACAACGTCGAAACCGAGATCAAAAGCCACGTTGATGCATTCGTCTCTCAGCTGAGCGGACTTGTCCGCAAAGCGGCTCTCGAGGCCGTCGCCAACGCCCTGCGAGGCGAGGGCCAGCCGGTCGCTGCGGCCGCCGCGCCGCGCAAGGTGGGTCGAGCCAAGGCCGCTCCCCAGCAGCCTGCGGAGGTCAAGAAGGCGGTCGGTCGCCCCGCTCGCGCTGCGAAGCCCACCCGCAAGAAGGGCGAGAAGCGCTCGAAGGAAGAGCTCGCCGCCATGACGCAGAAGGTCCTGGAGCACATCCGGAGCAACAGCGGCCAGGGCGTCGAGCAGATCGCCAAGGATCTGGGCACCACCACGAAGGAGCTGACCCTCCCGATTCGGAAGCTGCTCGTCGAGAAGAAGATCACGTCGAAAGGAGAGAAGCGGGCTACCAAGTACTTTTCCCGCTGAAGCCGGCATCGACGCTCTCCAGAAGGGTCCGGCCAAACCGACCGAGGTCGACGTCCCGCCTTCCCGCAAGCCCAGCAGGGGAAATCGCGGCGAGCCGGGAGCTATCCCGGCAGGCGCGGAGACGTCGCACCTCGGAGCGGAGCAAGCTCCGCAGCCGTACACGCCGCTGGATGCCCCTCAGGAAGTCCCGCCAAGCCATGTCGTCTCCTCGTAGGACGACGGAGAAATCCGGGCGTAAGGCGCGTCAACTGCCGCCCGACCGCTGCTGAGCGGATCCGCCTGGTGACACGACACAGGCGGCGGCGCTCCGCGATCGCGTCTGTGCACACATGTCCGCTCTGGTGCCCAGGACGCTGGGTTACCGAGCCGCCATGCCCGTGCTCTTGTCGACCTCGGATCGGGAGAGACCACCACGTCATGACCCCCTGAGCCCCCAACATATCGTGGGGCATCATCGAAGGACCACCACATCTAGTTTCGTGCATCAGCGATCGCGTCGGGTCTCCTGTCACGTGGCGATGACGCGGCCTCGAAGCGGACGCTGGGGCGTGAAGCGGGGCGGAGCTCCAAGGGAAACGAAAGGGAGCGTCACCGGCGCGACGCGGCGCAGGAGTCCGGTCATCCAGGGCCGGACTCCCGCCCGGCGGTGCTCGCTCCGTGGGGCCGTGAGCGTGGCCGGGACTGCCGACATGGCAGAGCACGATCGGCGCCGCGCAAGCGTCGTTGCTGTGAACGCCTGACCCGCTCCGCCCATCCGGCGCCCTTCTCGACGATCACGCGGCGCCCTCGGAGCCGCACTGGACCTGGCCGGCCCGAAGCTCAACGCACCTTCACGGACACCTGGACAGGACGCCCCAGGCGGATAGTGCGGGCTTGCAATGTGGGCGAGCCGGACGCCTGGCAAGGAGGAGCCACCGGAGGCCTATCGGCCTCTAGCGATCAGGAAGGGACATGGACAGCGCGCTCCGCCGCCAAGCCCGTGGGACAAGCATGGTCTGTGCCATCAGGGCGGTCGTTCCACCCGATAGCGCGGCTCATGGTCCGAAAGGAGCCGCGAGACCAACGCGACAACCGACTGGACAGGTTCTAACCATCCGCGGTGATCGAAAAACTGGGCGATGCACAAGAGGCCGCACGCCGGATCGGACACCCCGGCAACGACCGCTGACGCTCGGGGCGCGGTGACGGCGGTGGGAGGATGAGAGCTCCGGGGAACGGCGACTCGGGCTCAGCGCTGGGCTCGGCTCCCGACGATGAGGACATTCGAGAAGGGCGTTTTCCCCCAGGCGGGCACCGTCTCGCAGGAGAAGCCGAGCTGCTCGAGGAGCGCCGCGATCTCTCGGGCGGGACGGAAGCGCACACGCTCGCCCCGGTTGAATCGAAGCGCGGTGAAGACACGCTCCTCAAGGAGCGTGATCGAGCTCCTCAAGCCGCGGTCCGTGTCCGCCTCGCGGACGAGCAGGCGCCCGCCCGGACGAACCGCGGCCGCCGCGCGCCGCAGGATCGCGTCCTGCTCTTCCACGCGGAAGTAGTGGAGCAGGTCGATGAGCAGCACGGTGTCTGCAGTTCCGAGCTCGGCCTCGCGCGCATCTGCGCACCAGAACTCGGCGTCCAGCGGAGGGCGGGCGTGGGCCGCGCGCTGCGGGCCGGGCGGGCCGGACGACCCGGACGAGCGCGGGAGAGATGCGCCGGAGCCCTCGCCGGCCGCGCGCCGGGCGTCCTCTATCTTGGCTCGGTCCCAGTCGAACCCACGCGCGCGCTCGGCCCTCCCCAGCTCGAGCAGGAGAATCGGGAGCTGGCCAGCCCCGGTCCCGATATCGAGGACCTCCCCGAGCGCGCCGGGGCGGTCGCCTGCGATGTCGGCAATCAACCGGGCGATGGGGTCGCCGAGCAGCTTGAAGCGGACATAGTGAAAGCGGGTACGCTGCGCCGGCGTGGCGCCCTCAGGCGGGCTGTACCTCCCGGCGACGCGCTCGACCGCGTGGACCCACGGCGGCGCATCCCCGGGGAGCCGATACGGCTCCATCCTGCTGCTCTGCTGCGAGGGAGCGCGGCGCCGCTTCAGCGTGACGAGGACGAAGATCAGGCCGCCGCCGAGCGCCGCGAGCGCGAGCCCGACCACCGGGGCGCCGAGGAACATGTACTCGGGGAAGTCCGAAAGCGCTTGCGCCCAGCTCATCTTTTCGTAAAGGCGCAGCCAGCGACCCGTACGGAGGTACGCTCCGACCTGGACCTCCGCCGTGAGCAGCGCTGGCGCGAACAAGGGGTTGGAGATATTCGCAGCGACCCAAGCAATCGCTGCATCCAGACGGAACCACAGGCAGAGGAGGAGCACGAGCGGCGTGTGGCAGCCGAAGATCGGCTGCGACCCGATGAACAGGCCGATCGCGACCGCCACAGCGGTCCGGCCGGCGGACAGCTCGCTGCCACGGAGCTCACGCCACGCGCGGCGCGCCTCCTCTCGGAGGAGAGAGTAATTCGCCAACGTTCAGGGTTTGCTTTCCCGTGCAGCACGATCCGTCTCACCTGCTGCATCGGCCGTCGTCTTGGAGAGGATGTCGCTCACGGTCGTGGGTGTCGCCTCGTCGAGCGCGTCCCACGTACCGCCCGCCGCGGGGGCCGGCGCCGGCTCGCCTGACACAGCGCCCGCAGCGCGCCTGCTCCGCTGCGCCTCCAGCGTGCGAAGGTACATCTTCGCCGTCCTGTTGTCGGGATCGATCGCGAGCGCCTCGCGCCACTCGGCGCTCGCCTGATCGGGCGCGCCAAGGGAGAGCAGCGCGACCCCGAGCAGCACGCGCGCTGGTGCGTACTTCGGGTTCGCGTCGCGCGCGGCGGCGTAATGCTCGCGAGCGAGCGCCAGATTCCCGGCGTCGCGGTACATCGTCCCGAGGCGCAGCTGAAGATCCACGAACGTCGGACACAGCGCCACAGCCCGCGTGAGCTCGGCGATCGCTTCCTGCGCGCAACCGGCGTCGGCATAGGCCTGCGCGAGATCGGCGTGCATGTTGGCGATCTTGCCGCGCGCGAACGGGTCGAGGATGCCGCCTCCCCCCTCGCCGCGGCGGATGCGAGAGTAGACCTGCCGCGCGGCCTCGTATTTGCCGAGGTCGTTGTAGGTGACGGCGAGGTTCAGCAGCGCTTCCGTGTAGTGCGCGTTGAGCTGCACCGCGCGCTCGAAGTGGGCCTCGGCCGCGAGGAAATCACCGCGTTCGTGGAGAATGACGCCGAGCATGTTGTAGACGTCCGCGAAGCGGTCGGTTTTCTCGATGATCTGCCGCAGGGCGTGCTCCGCGAGATCGTACTCGCGCCGCTCGTAGTGCTCCCTGCCGAGAACCAGAAGTTGCTTCAGCCGGTCGTCCATCAGGCCCGTCAGCTTACGCGACCGGCGTACGATGGGATCCGCCTTCCGCGCAACCCTTGCGTCGGCCGGGGAGTCGCGCGGTTGCAACCCCGTCGATGCCTTGGTACGCACGTCGGCGTGCCGAGTGCAGTACCCCAGAACCCGCTCGAGGCCTCCGGAGCGCCGGACGCCGAGGACCGCGCCAGGGGGCGGAGCGGAGAGGCCGGCAGCGCGGCGGAGCCTGGCGCCGCTGTCCCGCAAGACGCGCCGCGCGTGGAGCCCGGAGCTGCTGTCCCGCAGGACGCGCCGCGCGCGGAGATCGTGCGCATCAGCGCGGCCGAGGACGTCGCGGACGTCGCGGATGACGCGCTCGACGCCCCCAGCAGACCGGCCACGCCGCCGCTGACGGCGCCGCTTCAGGGCAATCGCCGGGGCGAGGGCGCTCCGGCCGCTCCCTGGTCGCGCAGCAGCGAGCTTCGCGCGCGCGCCGCGTCGACGTGGCCGCCGCAGCTCCCTCCTCCTTCTTCTCGCGGGCGCGCATCGGCGCCCTGGTCGCGCGGCAGCGATCCGCGCGTGCAGCCCCTGCGGACGCCATCGCTCATGGACGGCGGTCCCCACGCGGGCCCCGGTTCGACGGACGGCCCGCGGCTTCCACCCGGCCTCAGCCGGCCCCCTCCAGGACCGCACCTGTCGCCGCGCATGACCGCGGTCTTCGGCGGCATCTTCGGCCTCGCGACGCTCACCTCGCTCATCGCGCTGCTGATCCAGGGCGTCCCGGTGCGCGACGAGCGCGCGCTGGTCGCGGCGAGCCCGGCGACCTCGGCAGCAGGTACGGACGGGACCGCCAGGCCGTCCTCCGTGCCCGAGGTGAAGACCAAGCAGCGCACCCCGCTGCCCGGCCCATGGCGGATCTCCGAGCTTGGGAAGGATCCTTCCGTGCTCCTGGTGAGCGACGTGATGGACCGCCGGTCGTTCATCGCGGCGCTCGACGACAAGGGCGTACCGAAGGCGCAGATCTACCGGATCATGAAGGCCTTCGACGGGCTGCGGAAGTTCGACAAGTGCGGCCGCAAGGACCGGTTCACGGTCGCGATGGATCGCTCCACGCGCCGCGTCCGCGCCTTCGAGTACGAGGTCTCGGCGAGTGAGATCTACCAGGCGAGGGACGACGCGGCCGGGCTGCTCACGGGCGCCACGCTCGACATGAAGATCGCCGAGGAGGAGGTCGTCGCCTCCTTCTACGTGGGGAAGGATCTCGCCAACGCGATCCGGGCGGGGGGCCTGGAGCCCGGCGTGCTCGACGTGATCGACGACGCGCTGAACGGGCGCCTCTCGACGGAGAGCTTCGAGGAAGGGAGCACGGTCCGGCTGATCGCCGTCGAAGAGACGGCGCTCGGGATGTTCTCCCGGTACAAGAAGGTCATCGCGCTCGAGTACCGGCCCGCGGATCCCGCGGAGAAGCCGGTGCGCATCTACGATTTCAAGGGGCAAGAGGCCCGCGGCACGTTCGATGAGCGCGGCCGGCAGCCGCACGCCGGCGGCTGGCGCGCGCCGGTCCCGGGCGCGCCCGTGACGTCGAGGTTCAACCCGCAGCGGATGCACCCGGTGCTGAAGAAGAGGATGCCCCACAACGGGACGGACTTCGGCGCGCCGATGGGAACGCCGGTGTACTCGGCGTACCGCGGCGTGGTCGACTGGGTCGGTCCGGCGGGTCCGAGTGGCAACCTGGTCACGGTGACGCACGCGAACGGGGTCACCACCGGCTATGCGCACCTGTCGAGGTATGCCCCCGGGATCAAGGCGGGCATGAAGGTGGGTACCCACCAGCTCGTCGGCTACGTCGGGTCGACGGGCCGCTCGACGGGCCCTCACCTTCACTTCAGCGCGAAGAGGGACGGCAAGTACTTCGATGCCGAGACGCTCCAGCTCGATGGAGAGCGCGTGATGCCCGGCGTCGATCGCGCGGCGTTCGCCGCGGCGAAGGAAGCGCTCGACAAGCGGCTCGACGCCATCCCGCTGCCCGAGCCGCCGCCCGAACCGGCGAAGCCGGAGGCGGCAGAGCCTCCCTCGCCGCCGCTCGCGGCCACCGGCAGCGAGGCCTCGGCCGCCGCGGCCGCCGCGGCACCGGACGTCGGACCGAGCGGACCGAACGAGCAAGAAGCGCAGCCGCCGGAAGGCGCCGGGGACGACGAGGGCGAGCTCATCGAAGGCGCCGATCTCAAGAGCCCGCCGGAAGCGATGTGACGCCGAGCGGGCCGAGGGGTCCGCTCGATGAGAAGAGACGCCGAGGGACAAGCTGTCCCGTCCTCGGCGCCTTCGCGGCATCGGGCAGACAAAACGCACAGAGGACGCGGAGGGGGAAACCCTCGCGTCCTCGATGTCCTTGCCATGCCGTCCATCCCGATGGGCGGCGGCCCAGGCCTGCTACCGCTTCGAGTACTGGAAGCGCTTGCGGGCGCCGGGCTGGCCGTACTTCTTGCGCTCCTTCTTGCGCGCGTCGCGCGTGAGGAAGCCCGCGCGCTTGAGCGACGGCCTGCGCTCCGGATCGAGCTCGCAGAGGGCGCGCGCGATGCCGTGCCGCATCGCCTCGGCCTGCGCGCTGTGGCCGCCACCGACCACGGTCGCGTTCACGTCGAACTGCTCGAGCAGCTCGAGCAGCTCCAGCGATTGACGCATCACCATGCGCGAGGTCTCGCGGACGAAGTAATCGTCAGCGGGCCTCTGGTTCACCTTGATGTTGCCGGTGCCCGGCGAGAGGAAGACGCGCGCAACGGCGGTCTTACGCTTACCAGTGGCGTACGTTCTCGTTTCCGTCATGGCTTTGCTCAGCTGTAGCTAAGGGGCTGCGGCTTCTGCGCCGCGTGGGGGTGATCGGGACCGGCGTAGACCTTGAGCTTGGTGAGGAGCTCGCGCCCGAGCACGTTCTTCGGGAGCATGCCCTTCACGGCCTTCTGGATCGGGAGCTCCGGCTTGCGCTCGAGCAGGTGACCGTACGACTCGGAACGGAAGCCGCCCGGCTCGCCGCTGTGCCGCACGTAGTTCTTCTGCTGGAGCTTGCGGCCCGTCAGAAGGACCTTCTTGGCGTTCACGACGATCACGAAGTCGCCGGTGTCGACGTGCGGCGTGAACGTGGGCTTGTTCTTGCCGCGGAGCACCGTGGCGATGCGGCTGGCAAGGCGGCCGAGGGGCTTGCCTTCCGCGTCGATCACCCACCACGTACGCTCGTTGCGGGCCTCCGCAGGCTTGGCGGAAAAGGACTTGGGCTGAGGATTCATTGGGCGAAAAACTCCGGAAGTGCGCCTGCCAAAAAGGGGCGCCACTTCTACAAGGCGGCCCTTCGCCTGTCAAGCATCTCAGGCTTCTGCGGGTGCATCGTCATCGTCCGGCGAGGGTTGGTCAAGCGGGGTTTGTCGACAAGCCGTCGGCGTTCCGTCCGTTCCGTCCGTTCCGCCTTGCACCGCTGGCTTGTCTCGGGCTCCCAGATTTCTCTTATTTCCCCGATCATCCAGCTCGCCAAGGCGTTGAACCAGGCAGCCCCTTGGCCGCATCGACGGCGAACGAGCCCAAAGCTCCCCCTCGAACGCCGCGCCAGGCAACACTGCGATGAGCAGACGCGGCGGTCGAGCGACCGGCCCATCCGTCTCATCGCTCATCGTTCACGTCACATCGGTCGCCGACGTCCTGCTGGCTCGCTTGAAGGAGCTCATCACGGCAAGGAGTCGCTCGACGGTTCAGCTCAGCGGAGAGGGCGGGATTCGAACCCGCGGTACGTTGCCGTACACACGATTTCCAGTCGTGCACCTTCGACCACTCGGTCACCTCTCCCGATACAACTTCAACGCGCCCCGCTTCTGCCGGACCGGCGCCGCTCGAGAGAGAGCGGGCGGTCAGAGCCCACCTGCTTCAACGGGGGCAAGCAGCCAAGCGTAGCGGAGAGAGCGGGATTCGAACCCGCGGTACCCTTGCGGGTACACCTGATTTCGAATCAGGCACCTTCGGCCTCTCGGTCACCTCTCCGCCGGCGAACATGGCAAAGCGGGGCCGGCTGGTCAAGCATCTCCTGACCACCGACCGGTCTGGAGGTGCGCTTTCGGCGCCGAGGCCCCCCGCGAGCAGCCCGGAGCGCGCTCCCGGGCAGCGCTCGTCGTCCAGCATGCGGCTCTCTGGCGCTCGCCGCACCGGCGGGCGCGGCCCTACCCCGCCCCGCGCGGCGCCTGCCCTCCGCGAGCGGCTGGCCGCGTCGGAGCGGCCCCGTCGGACGCAGGCTCGCGATCGCCGTCGGAGAAGGCCTCGGCCCCGAGCGCGGCGCGCGCCGCAGGCGTGCCTGCGCGCGGGAGCCGGATGACGAAGCGCGCGCCTCCGAGCGGGGACTCGAGCACGTCGATGGTGCCGCCGTGATCGACCACGATCTTCTTCACGATGCTCAGGCCGAGCCCCGTGCCGTCGTACCGCGTCGTGACGTACGGATCGAACACCGAGTCCCGCACGGCGGGATCGATGCCCGGGCCGTCGTCGTCGATCGCGATGAGGTGGCTCTGCCCCTCGCTCCGCGCCGAGACGCGAACGCTGCCCCACACAGCGGCGCCCGGGCGCTCTCGGGCACCTCCGCCGGGCGCCGCTCGCTGCGCGTCGCGCAGCGCCTGCGCCGCGTTGCGCACGATGTTGCCGAGCGCGCGCCGGAGCATCTCGCGATCGAGGGCGGCCGGCATCGGGACATCCGGCACATCGAACTCGAGATCGACGCGCCCGAGCAGCGCCTCGTCCGAGGCGTGCTCGCGCCCCGCCTCCTCGACCGCGGCGAAGCGCTCGCCCTGCTCGCGCAGGAACTCCGCGAGATCCGAGGGCTCGAGCTCTGCCCGCGGGAGCCGCGCGAAATTGGAGAACTCGCCGACGAGGCGGCGCAAGGTGCCGACCTCCTCCTCGACGACCTCCAGCGTCGTCTGGAGCAAGCGCTGGTACGCCGGGTCGCTGCCCGCATAGCGCCGGTGACACTCCTCGACGGCGAGCTGGATCGGGGTCAGCGGGTTCTTGATCTCGTGCGCGAGGTGCCGCGCCATCTTCTGCCACTCGCCCATGCGCTTGAGGAACTCGATCCGCGCGCGGCTGCCCTCGAGCTCCTCGAGCATGCGGTCGAAGGCGCGGCCGAGATCGGCGACCTCGTCGTCGCCCTGCAGCCCCACGCGCACCGAGAGGTCGCCCTCCGCGACGGGCCGGGTCGCCGCGGCGAGCCGCGCGATGCGGTCGACCACGGGGCGCGCCACGAGCACGCCGGCGAGGATCGCGAGGACGATCGTCGCGCCGAGCAGGGCGGCGAAGGCGTCGCCGTAGCTCTCGTCGAGGTACTCCTTCCGGTGCTCCCGCTCGAGGGCGTGGTACGCCTGCGCGAACGCCTGCGCCGCGTCGAGCTCGTCGAAGCGCGCGCTCGGCGCGGCGAACGTCGCGACGAGGGTCCGCGCGTCGCCGTCGCAGCCGCCGTCGTCGGGCGCGGGATCGCCGGGCTCGGCGGCGTGGCCGGGCGCGCGCGCGATCGCCTTCCGAACGGTGAGCGTCTTCTCGTGCGCCGGATCCACCGGGCGGCCGCGCTCGCGCGCTCCGACGAGATCGCCGCCGCAGCGCTCGACCCGGAGGGAGACCAGCGCGGGGTGGGCCGCGATGATGCGCGCAAGCTCGGCGTCGAGGCGCTGCGCGTCGCCGGTGAAGGCGGTCTCGCGCAGCGGGTCCGCCGCGACGATCGCGTCGGCCTCGGAGCGCATGCCCTGCTTGATGGCGGCGGCCAGCTCGGCGTACACGCCGAGCGCCCTGTCCAGGTGGACGCCGAACTCAGGCTGGAACGCCGTCGCCGACACCCGCGCGATCACCGTCCTGGCGACCACGATGCTGGCGACGAGCGGGATCAGGGCGGTCACGAGGATGGCCGCGACGACCCGCCGCTCCGTCCTGCCGGGGATGCGCATGCGCGCAGCATAGCCGCGGCCCAGCGCGGGCGCGCAGGCGCGGCGCGGGGGCGCCCGCGCTGAAGAAGGAGGGGCGCGCACCGCAGAGGAGCGCTGCGCGCGGCAGAGGAGGCCGCTCGCCGCGGCGGGGATGCCGCGCCGCGAGAGCGACGTTGCTCGTTACTCGACAGTGACCGTCTTCGCGAGGTTGCGCGGCTGATCGACGTCGTTGCCCTTCAGGTTGGCGACGTAATAGGCGATGAGCTGGAGCGGGAGCACGGTAAGGAGCGGCCCGACCTCGTCCGGCACCTTGGGGATCCAGACGTGGTGCTGAGCGATCTCGAGGATCGACTCGTCGCCCTTCGTGGCGATCGCGACGACCTGCCCCTCGCGCGCCCGGACCTCCTGCAGGTTGGAGAACGTCTTGTCGTAGTGCGCGTCGCGCGGGCAGACGACGATGACGGGGAGCGCCTCGTCGATGAGGGCGATCGGCCCGTGCTTCATCTCGCCGGCCGCGTAGCCCTCGGCGTGCGCGTACGAGATCTCCTTCAGCTTGAGCGCGCCCTCGAGCGCGATGGGGAAGCCGAGGCCGCGCCCGAGGAACAGGACGTCCTTCGCGTGGACGAGGCGCTTCGCGATCGCGTGCACGTAGTCGGCGTCGCCGAGCACCTCGCGCATGTGGCTCGGGATCTCCCAGAGGGCCTGGAGGATCTCGCGCCCGCGCTCCGCCGGCAGCGAGTCGCGGCGGCGGCCGAGGTAGACGGCGAGCAGGAGCAGCGCGGCGAGCTGCGTGGTGAAGGCCTTGGTCGAGGCGACGCCGATCTCGGGGCCCGCGTGCGTGTAGAGCGCGCCGTCGGAGAGGCGCGGGATCGCGCTGTCGAGCACGTTGCAGAGCGCCAGCACCTTGGCGCCCTGCGCCTTCGCCGCCTTGAGCGCCGCGATCGTGTCGGCGGTCTCGCCCGACTGGCTGATGGCGATCACGAGATCGTCGGGGAAGAAGATCGGCTCGCGGTAGCGGACCTCGCTCGCGAGCTCGACGACCGTGGGGACCCTGGCGAGCTGCTCGATCCAGTAACGCCCGGCGATGCCGGCGTGGTGGCTCGTGCCGCACGCGACGATGTAGACCCGGCGCAGCTCCTTCGCGAACTCGGGCGTGACCCCCATCTCGGTCGCGTGCACGTCGCCGGCGGCGAGATCGATCCTGCCGCGCAGCGTGGCCTCGACGACGTCGGGCTGCTCGTGGATCTCCTTCAGCATGAAGTGCTTGTAGCCGCCGCGCTCCGCCTGGACGGGGCTCCAGTCGATGCGCTTCACGCGCCGCTCGACCTTCTCGCCACCGGCCACGGTCTCGATGCGGACGCCGCTCGCGCGCAGCTCGACGATGTCGCCGTCCTCGAGGAAGATCATGTCGCGGGTGTGCGCGAGCAGCGCGGGGATGTCGCTGCCGCACAGCATCTCGTTCTCGCCGGCGCCGACGACGAGCGGCGAGCCGTACCGGGCGGCGACGATGACGTCGGGCTCATCGCGCGAGAGGACCGCGATCGCGTAGGCGCCGTGGACCTGCCGGAGCGCGCCGCGCACGGCCTCGAAGAGCGACTTCGCGCCCTTCTGGAGCTCGCGGTGGACGAGGTGAGCGACGATCTCGGTGTCCGTGTCGGAGAGGAACTTGACCCCCTGGCTCTCCAGCTGCTGCCGGACGGCCACGTGGTTCTCGATGATGCCGTTGTGCACGACGGCCACCGGGCCCGCGGAGTGCGGGTGGGCGTTCACCTCGCTCGGGCGGCCGTGCGTCGCCCACCGCGTGTGGCCGATGCCGGTCGTGCCGTCGAGGGTCCGCTTCTCGAGCGCCTCGCTGAGCTTGATCAGCTTGCCGAGCGTCCGGACGATCTCGATGCCCTTGCCGTCATGAATGGCGATGCCGGCCGAGTCGTAGCCTCGATACTCGAGCTTCCGTAGCCCTTCGACGATGATCGGCGCCGCCTTTTTTGACCCAACGTATCCGACGATCCCGCACATGCTCGCCTCGTTCAGGTAGTGCCCGCGCGCGCCTACGCGTGCGGCGGAAAATGGAACGTTACTCCTGGCACCGGGAGCTGACAGAGAAAATTGAGCCCCCTGACGGTGAACGCCGCGTCGGTCCCGTTGGCCGCGTTGATCGCGCGAAGGTCACAGCCAGGACGAATGCTATCAACGCCGTGATCGAGGCGACCCCAAAAGTGAGGGTGCCGCCCCCGCGCTTGTAGAGCTCACCCCACACGAGCATCCCGACGACGGATCCGGCGCCAGCGCTCGCCGAAAAGAGCCCTTGCGCCGTGGCGAGGATCTCAGGCGGGGAGCGATCCCGCGTGTAAGCGAGCGAGGCGACCCACATCATGCCGAACGAGACCGCGTGGAGCGGCTGGATGGCCAGCAGGGCGGGCCAGAAGCGCACATACGAGAGCAACGCCCAGCGGAGCGAGGCGCCCGCGAAGGCGAACGCGAGCACCGTGGGCGGAGCGAACCGCTTGAGCAGGGGACCGGAGAACGCCATGAGCGCGATCTCGCCGGCGACGCCGACGGCCCACGCGACCCCCACCAGCGACTCGGGGAAACCGATGTCGCGCAGGTGCAGCGTGTAACAGAGATCGTACGAAGAGGTGGCGCTCTGGGCCAGGAACGATGCCGCGAGGAACAGGCGGAAATCGTGGCTCTGGAGGAGGGCACGGGCGCGCTGCCGCACGGAGCCTCCGGCGGCCGGAGAGCGCGCAGCGCCGGCGGCGTCGGCCGCTCCGTCGCGCAGGCCGGACCGACGGAAGGGCGCCTCGCCGCGCGCCGGAAGGGCCCACGAGATGGCGAACGCGATCAGCAGGCAGGCAGCGATCGTGGCGGGAAACGCGGCCGGCCGCGCGGGATCGACGAGGGCTCCGCTGGCGATCGCCATCAGCGCGAAGCTGATCGAGCCCCAGAGCCTGAGCCTGCCGTACGCGATGCCGGAGCTCGCCGACGCCTCCACCGCGACGACGTCGGCCATCATGAACATCGGCGATCGAAAGAAAGCGAACGCGAGCGCCGCGACGAAGAGGCCGGCGAAGCCGAGCGACACGCCGAGCGCCGACGACAGCGCGAGCAGCGCGAACACGACGAAGGCGCCGGCGCAGGCCGCCCGGATCAGCCACACCCGCACGCCGAGCGAGTCGGCGATCAAGCCGAACACCGGCGGCGCGATGAGGCCCATCGCCGGGAGCGTCGCCGCGATCGCCCCCATCGCGAGACCCTGGATCCCCCGCGCCTCCAGCCAGCTCGGGAACAGCGGCAGGTACACGCCGAGGACGGCGAAGATACCGAAGTAGTAAAGCGATATCGCCCGCGGCGACGGCCTGTGCTCTGAAGGGTTGGAAGGAGGCATCGGCTGTGAGCGGCCCGCCCCGAGCGCGAGGGGCGTTCAGCGTGCCGGTCTCTGACGCCCGCCAGGCAAAGGAGCAAGCTCCGCGCCCCGGAAGCGCGGAGCTCGGGTCATTGCCGCTTCTCGATCGCCGTGGGGCGCCCTACCGTACGCGCGGGATGGGCACCTCGGACCTCCGCAACGCTCCGCCCGGAACCTGGTTGCCCGCGCGCCGCCTGGCGCTGTGGATCTTCCAGCCCCTCGAGCGGTTCCTCCACGTCCAGGCGGCGAGCGGCATCGTCCTGCTCATCGCCACCGCGGTGGCCCTCGCGTGGGCGAACTCTCCCCGGGCAGCTTCGTACGAGCGCCTCTGGCACACGCCGGTGAGGCTCGGCGTCGGCTCCTACGTCGTTGAGCGCGATCTCCATTTCTGGATCAACGACGGGCTGATGACGATCTTCTTCTTCGTCGTCGGGCTCGAGATCCGGCGCGAGATCCATCAGGGCGAGCTCTCCGTCCTGAAGCGGGCGGTGCTGCCCGTCGCGGCCGCGCTCGGGGGCATGCTCTTCCCGGCGCTCATCTACCTCGCGCTGAACCCGAGCCCGCCGGAGCGCAGCGGATGGGGCGTGCCGATGGCGACGGACATCGCGTTCGCGGTCGGCGCGCTGGCGCTGCTCGGCAACCGCGTCCCGGCGGCGCTGCGCGTGCTGCTCCTCGCGCTCGCGATCATCGATGACATCGGCGCGATCCTCGTCATCGCCATCTTCTATTCGTCGAGCATCTCGGTCGCGGGGTTCGGGCTCGTGGCCCTGGGCATCGCGGGCGTGCTCGCGCTTCAGCGCTTCGGCGCCCGCTCGCCTGCGGTCTACGCCGCGCCCGGCGTCGTCATCTGGGCCGGACTGCTGAGCGCCGGCGTGCACCCCACGATCGCGGGTGTCCTGCTCGGCCTGCTCACGCCGGTGCATCCCTGGTTCGGCGAGGAGGGCTTCCTCGCCGAGGCCCGGAGGGCGCTGCAGGACTTCCAGGAGCGCGCGACCGGCGGGCATGACGCGCGCGAGCTCACCGGGCCGCTCGCGCAGCTCGCGCAGGCGCGGCGCGAGGCGCTGCCGCCCGTCGTGAGCCTGGAGGCCACGCTGCATCCGTGGGTCGCCTACGGGATCATGCCGCTCTTCGCGCTCGCCAACGCGGGCGTGAGCCTCGGCGACGTGCACCTCGGCGCGGCGGGCTCGACGCGGCTGCTGCTCGGGGTCGTCCTCGGCCTGACGATGGGCAAGCCGCTCGGGATCATGGTCGCGTGCTTCCTGTCGGTGAAGCTCGGCCTCGCCGCCCTCCCGCGCGGCGTCCTCTGGCGAGGCGTGCTCGTCGTGGGATGCGTCGCGGGCATCGGCTTCACGATGGCGATCTTCGTCGCGGGGCTCGCGTTCGGAACGGGGCAAAGGCTCGGGGTCGCGAAGCTCGCCGTCCTGCTCGGGTCGCTGTTCTCGGCCCTTGTCGGGATGGCCGTCGGCAAGCTCGTGCTCCGCCCCGCGGAAGCAGGCCAGATCGCCGCGACGGCCGATGAGGCGGAGGCATCGACGGAGTACTGATCGACCGGGGCCTCGGAGCGCGTGACGGCGGTCGCCGCACAAGTCAGCGCACGAACGAGAACGGCGGCGCCTCTGGGGAGAGGCACCGCCGCTAAAACGTCGGCCTAGCCCGGCTCAGTACCGATCGCCGCCGCGACCGCCACGACCGCCGCGGCCGCCACCACCGCCGCCGCCGTAACCGCCGCCGCCACCGCCACGACCGCCGCGGCCACCGCCGCCGCCGCCGCCGCCGTAACCGCCGCCGCCGCCGCCGCCGTAACCGCCGCCGCCGCCGCCGCCGCGCTGGACCCGCTCCTCCGCCTCGTTCACGCGAAGCGGACGGCCGTCCATCATGGCGCCGTTCATGTTCTCGATCGCCTGCTGGGCCTGCTCAGGCGTGCCCATCGTGACGAACCCGAAGCCACGCGACTGCCCACTCTCGCGGTCGGTCACGATGTGTACATCCGTCACCTCGCCGCTCTGAGCGAACGCGGCCTGCACGGAGGCCTTGGTGGCGGAGAAGGGGAGATTACCAACGTAGAGGCGAGTACCCATGACACTGATTCACTTCACGGCTCTGCGAGATGCGTCAGCTTCGGTGCCGAACAGTGCCCTGCCGCCCCGATGGAGCCGTGGGGGATCGAGGGGGGGCGGCGCTGGGGAGGAGCCCCCGGTGCGCCACACGTTGCGTCGTCCAGTCCGCGATCAATCCGCGATCCCCGAGAAGAGAAGCGTCGTGTCGAGTGCCAGTGACGTTCGTGACCAGCCGATAGTAACCAAATGTCCCCACCGCGCAAGCACTCGAAGCGGTCCCCATCGCCGTGACGCTCGCCCGGACGTCCCGAACAGCCGCCGCGCGGTCGCGCTCGCTTCCGCGCGGGGGTAGGCACACATCAGCGCCTTGCTGGGCGGCGGAAGGTGGCGCCGAGATCCCAGCCCTCGCCGCTGGCGGCGCGCGCGAGCGCGACGTCCGGCAGCACGCCGCCCGCGATCCGGACCTCGGCGACCACGCCGAGGCGGAGCGTCGCGGTGAGCGAGCGGGGGGCGGCGCCGGGCACGAGGCGGGGCGGGTGACGGGCGAGGTCGAGGGCGCGGCTGCGATCGTCGGCGGTCGCGAGGGCGAGCAGCGCGCCGAGGGGCCCGGGGCCGAGCGGGCGCACCAGCTCGATCGCGAGCGTCGCCTTCCCGCGGGCGCGGCGGCGCCCGAGCTCCGCCCGCGCCACCGGCTCCGCGGTGACCTCGTGCCCAGGCCGCGAGAGGATCGGCGCGACCGCCTCGGCGACCTCGACGAGGTGGGCGGCTGACTCGTCCACGAGCAGCGACGCCGGGGGCCCTCCCCACGCGGGATCGCCGTGCGCCCTCGGGAGGCCGACGAGGCCGAGGTGCGCGAGGCGCTCGGGCGGCAGCGCGTCGACCAGCCGCTGCGCGACGCCAGGCTGACCGAAGAGCCCGGCGTCGGGGCCCGTCGTGAGCACGATCCACCCGGCGACGCCCAGATCGAAGCGGACGGCGCCGCGGCGGTTCGTGTGGAGGCCGGCGCCGAGCCAGCCGAGGTCGTCGCGCTCGGTCTCGAACGCGCGCAGCGACGTCGTCAGGTCCTCGGAGCGGATCACCTCGATCGCGTCGAGGAAGGCAGCGCCGCGCGCGGCGACGTCGTTGCGCGTCAGCGTGATCTGCCCCGGGCCGACGTCGGCCCGGAACGCGCCGGTGCCATCCGGCGCCGCAGCGTCGAAGCTACGCGGCAGGAGCGCGACCATCGGCGACGCGAGCGCGCGGGCGACGCGGGCGGGATCCGCGCGCGGGAACACCGCGGCGAGCGGATCCCTCGGGTGCCGCTCGGGCCTCGGGATGTCGGCGAGCGCCGCGGCGGCGCCGCGAGCGCGGGCGCGCTCGACGGAGCTCACGATGTCGCGGCCGTCGAGCTTGAGCAGGCGCGCGGTGCGCAACCCCTCGCGGAGGCGCACGACCGCGCCATCCGCCTCGCGCGACGGCAGCGCGGACGAGAGCGTCGGGTACGGGTTCCCGGACGCGTCGAGCCCGTAGAGGCTGTCGGCGATCGCGGGCGCGAACAGCGCCGCGGCGGGATCGCTCAGCTCGTGCGGATCGAGCGAGCTCGTCGGCCACGGGAGGTGCATCGAGAGGCGGCCGCCGAGCGGGGTGCGCCCCATCGCACGCGCGCCCTCCGGGAGGGCGGCCGCGCCGAGCAGCGCGCCGGCGCCGCCGAGGAAGGCGCGGCGCGGGAGGCTCACCGCACCACCCAGATCTCGTCTGCTGTCGCGACGGCGAACGGGGCGCGCCCGGCCCCGTCGGGCGGACAGACCGCGAGGGCGCGCACCCCCGCCGGCGCCGGCAAGCGCAGGATCTCCTCTGGCGCCGCGCGGGCCGGGCCGCCTTCCCGGCGCCGCCACGACCAGACCACGACGGCATCCTCGAGCGGATCGAGGACGTCGAGGCTGGCGAGCAGCTCGGGCTCTCCATCCTGATCGAGATCGCCGACCGCGAGCTGCGCCCCGGCGCTGCCCACGACCTTGCGGCGGCCCGCGCTGTCCCGGAGCTCGACCGCGCCGCGCTCGCGCGTCGCCCAGACCGCGAAGGGCTCGCCCTGCGCGGAAAGGAGCTGCGCCGACGCGAGCGCGTCGTACCGGCCGGAGAGCGACGCGGTCGCCGGCGGGGGATCGGCCGGGGCGCACGGCCCGAGCGGGCCCGTGAGGAGCGTCCCCCACGCCGTCGTGCAGGCCGAGCCGCCCGCGTCCGGGATCGCCAGCCCCGGCAGCTCGGCGAGCGCCTTCAGCTCGCCGTCGAAGCGGACGCTGCGCGCGCGGTCGGTGAGCCCGACGTCGGCGAACGGCGGCAGGCGCTCGCCGTCCCTCGCGCGCTCGACGAGCGTGGCGAACGCGAGCGGCTCGCGGAGCGGCGCCGGGTGCACCGCGACTACGTCCGGCCACGGGCGCGACGCGAGCGGCACGACCCGGCCGCCGCGGAGGCGGAGCGTCGTCACGCGCCGGCGGCTCACGCTCAGGAGCTCGAGCGCCCCGTCGGCGTCGAGATCGCCGCACGCGAGCGCGACCACGTCGCCCTCGAAGTTCTTGGCGCGGTCGACCCTGGCGGCGACGAGCGGGATCGGCGCGAGGAAGCTGCGGATCTCCGCGTCGAGGGGCGCCTCGGCGTAGGCGTGGGCGATGGGCCCCGGCTCCGGGTCGCGGATGCGCGCCCAGACGGTGCGCGGCACCGGGTACACGTCCGCGGTGACGCGCAGCTTCCCCGCCGCGATCTCGACGACGAGGTGGACGAGCGCCGCGTCGTCGCGCGCCGCCTCGCGCGCGAGCGGCAGCGGGATCGGGTCCTTCTGCGCGCGCACGCCGGCGCCGAGCTTGCCGGCGACCTGGGCGGCGAGCGTGGCCACGAGCTGGGCGCCGCGCGGCGCGGGCGCGTCGGAGACCAGCGGCGCGGCGGCCACGAGCGCGCGGCCGTCCACGGCGTCGAGCGAGCGCACGAGCGCGTCGACGGCGCGAGCCACGGCCGAGCGCGGCGGCCTCGGCGCCGGCGATGCAGGAGGCTGCGCCGCAGCGGGCGGAGGAGACGGCTGCGCCTCGGCGGGACGCGCGAGCGCGAGGAGAGCGACGAGGAGGAGGCCCCGGGGCGACAACGGCGACATGTTATGCGCGTCCGTGGGCCCGGGGCCAGAGCCGCAGCCCCGCAGGCACCACGAGGAGCGCGACGACGAGGCCGACCGCGCTGCCCAGCGCTCCGACCCGGCCCAGGTCGCGGAGGCCGTCGAAGCCGCAGAACGCGAGCGCGGAGAAGCCCGCGGCCGTGGTCAGCGCCGTGGCGGCGATCGCCGGCCCCTCGCGGCGCAGCGTCTCGCGGATCACGGCGTCGCCGCCGCCCGCCGCCTCGATGTCGCGGGCGCGGTGGAGCAGGAACATGCCCTCGTCCACCGTGATCCCGAGCAGCACCGGGATGACGAGCGCGTCGTACGCGTGCAGGGGGATGCCGAGCACCCGGATCAGCAGGAGGACGAGGGAGATCTCCGAGGCGACGACGAGCGCGGCCAGCAGGATGTCGCGCGCGCTGCGGAGGGAAGCGGAGAGCGCCAGCAGCACGAGCGCGCCCGCGACGAGCGCGATCCTCGGCATGTCGTGCGCGAGCGTCTCGCGCAGCGACGCCTCGAGCCGGCTGTAGCCGGTGAGCATGGCGCCCGGATCCTCCTCGCGGATCGCGCGCTCGATCTGCGCGACCGAGCCGGCCTCGCGGGGCCGCACGTACAGCGCGACGAGCGCCTCGCCCCCGTCCGCCCCGAGGTAGCGCGAGAGCAGGATGGACGCGGGGCCGCGCTCGAGATCGGAGAGCGCCACCTCCTGCCGGGGCGGCGCGCGCATCCCGTCGAGCACCGCCGAGAAGCGCTCGGGCGCGAAGCCCGTGTCGCGGAGCGCGCGCGCGAGCTCGTCGGCCTTGGCGGGCAGGTCGAGCGCGTCGCGCGCGGCGAAGCGCTCGGCCTGCGTCGGGGCGGAGGGGGCGAGCGCGGTGAGCGCGTCGACGGCCTCCACGTCGGCCTTCATCGAGGCGAGGCGCTCCGCGATCCGGTCGCCGCGCGCGCGGGCGCGCTCCTGGTCGCCGTCCGCGAGGAGCACCACCCATTGCCCTCGCCGCCCGCCGAACGCGTCGAAGATCTCCTGCTGTACCTTGAGGGGCTCGAGCTCGGCCGGCCTGATCGCGACGATGGCCTCCGCGAGCGGCGGGGAGGCGCCAAGCGACACCGCCGCGATGGGGAGCGCCGCGAGCCCCGTGAGCGCGAGCGCGCGGCCCCGGGTGCGGGTCAGCCGGTAGATGCCGTCGGGCCAGCGCGCCGGCGCCTCGGTCGGCGGGGTCCCCCGCTCGAGCCACGCGCCCACGGCCGGCGTCACGAGGACGATGGCGATCGCCGTCAGGACCTCGCCCGCGGCGCACAGGAGCCCGAGCTGCCGGAGCGCGTTGATGTCCGACAGCGCGAGCGCCCCGAACGCCGCCGCCGCGGTGACGGCAGCGATGAGCACCGCGCGGGAGGTCCGCGCCCTCGCCGCGCGCGCGGCCGCCTCCGGATCGAGGCCCTCGCGCCGCGCCTCGAGCAGCGCGGCGTAGACGTGGACGCCGGTGTCGACGCCGACGCCGACGACCACCGACATGAAGGCGACGGCGATCGCGCTGAGCCCGCCCGGGAGCGCCGTGGCGAGCCCCGCGGTCCAGAGGGTCCCGAGCACGAGCGGCGGCATCACCGCGGCGAGGGCGCGCAGGCGGCGGAAGAGCAGCGCGAAGACGACGGAGGCGAGCAGCATCGAGAGCGACCCCGAGATCGCGAGATCGCGCGTGAGCATCGCCTCGGTCGCCGCGGCGATGGCGTGCCCGCCGGTGAGCCCGAGCGTGAGCCCGGGGTGCGCCGCGCGGATCGGGCCGAGGACGGCGTTCGCGTCCGCGACGAACGCCCGCGCGTCGGCGCCGCGGAGCGCCTGCCCCGCTGGCTGCACCAGGACGAGGTGCACCTTGCCGTCGTCCGTGGCGAAGGCGCCGTCCGCCTGCGTGCGCACCCCGGATCCGATGTCCGCGGACTCGAAGACGAGCTGCGAGAGGCGCAGCGGGTCGGCCGCGATCGTCTCCGCCGCGGCGCCGCCGCCCGGCGCGAGCAGCATGGCGCGCGTCTCGGCGAGGCGCTCCCGCATCCCCTCGGGCGAGAGCGCGGCGGCGAGGCGCTCTCGCACGCGCGCGTCCGCGTGCCGGAACGCGACCCACGGATCGAGCGAGCGCGAGACGTCGATCCGATCGGCGGCGCGCTGCACGGTCGCGCGCGCCGCGAGGGCCCGCGCGATCTCCGCGGCCACGGCCGCGTTCTCGTCGGGGTCGTCGCCCTTGACCATCACGACGCCGAGGTCGCCGCCCCCGAACCCGCGCACGTACCGGCGCAGCGCCGCGGCGTCTCCGCGCTCCGGCAGGAGCGAGGCGACGTTCGGCTCGAGCTGTAGCCGCAGCGTCACGGCGGCGAAGGCGGCGAGCGTCAGCGCCGCGAGGGCGACGACGACGACGAGGCGGAGCGGCCGGCGGGGGGCGTCCGCGCGAGCCGACGGAGGCGGAGGAGGTGCTGCCATGGAAACGCCGGGCCGTGCCCGGCGCCGCTCCTCTACCCTCACGCCCGCCTCGCCGCGAGGACATCCACCCTCACGCTCGCCTCGCCGCGAGGCCCCCCCACACGGACGATGCTCCCGAGCTCACAACGCTTGCGCTCACGAGGGCGCCGATTCATCCCGGCAGCATGGAGCTCCCCCCGATCGTCCTCGCAGGCAGAGCCGTCCTGCGGAAGCCCGCCGCGCCCGTCCCGCCCGAGGAGATCGGGACGAAGCGGCTCAAGCACCTCGTCTCGACGATGGTCTCCGTCATGCGCAAGGCGCCCGGCGTGGGGCTCGCGGCGCCGCAGATCGGCGTCGACCAGCAGGTGATCGTGCTCGAAGACAGCGAGGAGCTCATGTCCCGCCTCACGGCGGGCCAGCGCGCCGAGCGCGGCCGCGTGCCCTTCCCGCTCAGGGTGATCATCAACCCGACGCTGAGGGTCCTCGCCCCGTCGCTCCCGGACGCGGCAGGCGCGGGGCGAACGACGTTCTTCGAGGGCTGCCTGAGCGTCCCGGGTTACATGGCGCTGGTCGAGCGAGATCTGTCGGTCGAGGTGAGCGGCGTGGACGAGGAGGGCAAGGTGGTCCGGTGGGAAGCGACGGGCTGGCCCGCGCGGATCCTCCAGCACGAGGTCGATCACCTCCGCGGCACGCTGTACGTCGATCGCATGGTCACGCGCTCCTTCTGCAGCAACGAGGAGGCGAAGCTCTTGCTCAGCCTGTCCGTCGCCGAGGCGCGGGCTGCGCTCGGCGCGTGACCGCGGCCCGTCGCGCCGGGAGGCGAGCGCGCTCGACCGGCGGACGCGCGCTCACGGCGAGGGCAACGGGCTGGCGCCGCGCCCGGCGCTGGCGACGAGGGCATTCACGATCCGCTCCATCCTGATCCCGCGGGAGCCCTTCACGAGCACCAGATCACCGCGCTCGACGATCTCCTGCGCTCGGGCCGCCGCGGCGTCCGCGTCTACGGCGAACCACGCCCGCACGCCGGCAGCCTCGGCGGCGCGCGCGATCCGCGCCGCCTCGCCGCCGACGGCGATGAGCGCGGCGGGGCGCGCGGCGCCGACCTGCTCGCCGAGCGCGTCGTGCTCCGCCGCCGCGAGCGCGCCGAGCTCGCGCATCTCGCCGAGCAGCAGGACCAGCCGCTTCCCGAGCGCCTCGGCGACCTCGACGGCCGTCCTGAGGGACGATCGCATCGACAGCGGGTTGGCGTTGTAGCTGTCGTCGATGACCACGGTGCTGTCCGGCAGCTCGCGGACGGACAGGCGCCCGTCCCCCGGCGGCGCGAGCCCTGCGGCGGCGCGAGCCGCTCGCTCGGTCGAGAGCGGCTCGCCGACCGCCTCTTCCACGACCGCGACGGCCGCCGCCGCCGCCAGCGCCCCCGCCTCGCCGAGCAGCGGGACGACGAGCTCCAGCGCCTCGCCTCCGCGCTCGATCCGCACCGAGGTGCCGCGCACCCCGACCGGCCGCCTCCCCGCGATCCGGATCTGCGCGCGCTCCCCGAAGCCGTAGGTGATCCGCCGCGCGGCGCCGGCGCGCTCGATCTGCTCGACCACCTTCGCGTCGTCGCCGTTACCGAGGGCTACCCCCTCGGCCGGCAAGGCGGCGAGCAGATCACCTTCCTCGGCGGCGACGTCTTCCAGCGTGCCGAGCCCCTCGGTGTGCTCGACGCCGATGGACGTCAGCACGGCGAGATCCGGCCCCGCGATCCGCGCGAGGGCCGCGACCTCGCCGCGCTGGTTCGTGCCGATCTCGACGACCGCGAAGCGATGGCGGTCCTCGAGCCCGAGCAGCGTCATCGGCAGGCCGATGGCGTTGTTCAGGTTGCCCGCCGTCGCGTGCACCTCGCCGCGGCCCACCCCCGCGAGCAGCGCCGCGATGGTCCGCGTCGTCGTCGTCTTGCCGGCCGAGCCGCCGATCGCGACGATCGCCCGCGGCCCGTCGGGGTGGGCGCCCGTCCGCCATCGCTCGCGGTGCGCTCTGGCCAGCGCCCCGAGCGCCGCGAGGCCGTCGTTCACGAGCACCGCGCCTCCTCCGGGCGGCAGGGCAATCTCCCGCGAGACGATGAACGCGGCCGCCCCGCGCTGCGCGGCGGCGTCGAGGAACCTGTGGCCATCGAAGCTCTCGCCGACGAGCGCGACGAACGCCGCTCCTGGCGCGATCGTCCGGCTGTCGGTCGAGACGCCCCGCGCGTCCGGCCCGCTCCTCAGCACGCGCCCGCCGGTCGCGCGCGCCAGCTCGTCGAGGGAGAAGGGGGCAAGGTTGTGCGGGATCGGCGTCGCCATCGCGGGCGATCACCAGCACGGAACGGGGCGCGGGGCCAACGAATCGCCTGCGGCGAGCCCCGTCTGTGCGGCGTCGCGCCGCATCAGCGCCGGGTCTTTTCCTTCTCGACCTCGTCGTAGATGTCGTCGCTCTTCGGCCGTGGGCGCGCGGCTGGGCGGGGTGCGGCGGGCGCGCTGGGGGCCGCCGTCACGCTCACGGTGGGCTCTGGCGACGCCTCGGCGGCCGTGGGCGGCGGCTCCTTGTAGTCGATCGCGATCGGTCCTCCGCCGCCCATGCTCTGCCACAGCGTGATCCCGATGAGCGCCAGCAAGGCCACCGCCAGGATCACGCTGAGCACGATGATGAGCGTCCTGCCGCCCTCCCGCCGCCGCGGCGCGACGACAGCGGGTGGCTTCTGCGGTTCCGGGCGCTCCTGGACGAAGGTCGACGGGAGCGCCGGCATCTCGAGGCGCGCCGACGTGGTGGCCCACGGGCTCTCGGCCGGGGGCATGGCCGCTCCGTCCCACCCGCCGGCCGCCTGGGGCGCGCCGTGCGCCGACGCGCCGGGAGCTGCGCTCATCGCCGGCGCGGGCGCCGCGGCCGGTGGCGGCCCGGCCTGTGCCGACATCCCCGCATGCAGCGAGGGCATCGGCGTGCGCGCGGCCTCTGATACGGCGGGCGCGGCGGCACCGAAGCCAGGGCTCGCGAACCCGGGCGGCGCCGCCGGCGCGGGCGGCTGGCCGGCGTGAGGCGATGGCATCGGCGCGCGCGCGGCCTCTGGCGCGGCGGGCGCAGCAGCCCCGAAGCCAGGGCTCGTGAACCCGGGCGGCGCCGCCGGAGCAGGCGGCTGGCCGGCGTGCAGCGAGGGCATCGGCGCGCGCGCGGCCTCTGGCGCAGCGGGCGCGGCCGCACCGAAGCCGGGGCTCGCGAACCCGGGCGGCGCTGCCGGCGCAGGCGGCTGCGCCGCGCTCGCGCCCATCCGGTCCGTGATCGGCGCCGGCTGGAAGGCCGGCTGGCTCGGAGGCACCGGATCCGACTGCGGCGGCGCCGAGATGAACGGGAGCGCGCTCGGAGAAAAGACGCCGCTGGCCGAGAGCACGTCCTGCTGCGAGACGAGCCCGGGCGGAAGGGTCCCTCCGCGCGCCGAGACGCTCGCCGTGGGCGGCTGGGTGTACCCGGCGGGAGCTGGCCCTGAGAACGCCGGCGCCGGTATGGCGCCCGAGAACGCGGGCGCCGATGCCGCCGGCCCCGAAAACGCGGGCGCCGACGGCATCGGCCCCGAGAACGCGGGCGGGCTCTGCTGCTGGAGGTGAGGGCTCAGCGCGTACTGCGCGGAGAGCGGTCGCAGGGCGCCCGGCGCCATCAGCGGCGGCACGGGCAGCGGCCGGAAAGGGATCCCCGAGCCGTGCGCCGACGGGAGCGGCCGGCCTGGTTGCGCCGCCCTCTCACTCTCGGGGGCTCCCCATGGAACGTGTTTGTCGGTCATCCGCGCGCCTCGGAGGGACCGCCCACGCGACCCCTCCGCCTCACACTGAAGCGGAACAGCGCTCTCAATCTACCCCCAAGTCTCGGCGTGCGGCCATCCTTCTGACGCGTCGCCCGGCCCCGCGAGGCGCTGCCGCTCGTCGGCGCTGGCGCCACGCAGCGCCGCGCCGTGACGACACCGCCCGTCGCGGACGCAGGATAGCGACGCCAGGGGTGCGCTCCTCGGGTCGGCGCGATGAAGAGCGAGCTCGTCCCGCCACCGAGGCGCTCACGAGGCGCGCGCTTTCGCCAGCGCCACCGGCGAGCAGGGGGGGCGCGCACGACGCTCTGGCGCGCGGGTGGTTCGAGAGCGCGAGGCGGCGCGCGAGGTCAGCCCTCTCGGGCGCGGGCGTCTCCGACGGCAGAGCTCGGACCGAGGCGCTGTCCACGCTTGTCGGGAACTCTCGACATGGCGGCGGCGCGCCGTGGACGGGCGTGGCGCTCCCGCCGGGGCGCGGGCGTCTGCCGCCGCGGGGCGGCTGTCGACCGCGGCAGCACAGTGCTATGGCACGTCGCGATATGGCCGCCGAGACGATGGACCCCCGCGCCTCCACCGAACCTTCTCCCAACGAGCCGCGTGAGCCCGCGCGCTACGATCATGCCGCCGTCGAGCCGCGCTGGCAGCGCGCGTGGGAGGAAGGCGAGACCTTCCGCGCCGTCCGCAGCGCGGACCCCGCCCGCGCGAAGCGCTACGTGCTCGACATGTTCCCCTATCCGTCGGGGTCGGGGCTGCACGTCGGCCACCCCGAGGGGTACACGGCGACCGACATCATGTCCCGCTACTTCCGCATGCGCGGGATCGACGTGCTGCACGTCATGGGCTGGGACGCCTTCGGGCTGCCGGCGGAGCAGCACGCCCTCGAGACCGGCACGCACCCGGCCGACACGACGGCGCGGAACATCGCGACCTTCAAGCGCCAGCTCAAGATGCTGGGCTTCAGCTACGACTGGTCGCGAGAGCTCTCCACGACCGATCCGCGCTACGTGCGCTGGACGCAGTGGATCTTCCTCCAGCTCTTCAAGAAGGGGCTCGCGTACCAGGACGAGGTGAGCGTCAACTGGTGCCCGGCGCTCGGGACCGTCCTTGCGAACGAGGAGGTGATCGACGGCAAGAGCGAGCGCGGCTCGCACCCGGTCTACCGGACGCCGCTCAGGCAATGGATGCTCCGCATCACCGCCTACGCCGACCGCCTGGCGGAGGATCTGCGCCTCCTCGACTGGCCTGAAGGGACGGTGGCGATGCAGCGCTCCTGGATCGGCCGCTCGGAGGGGGCGCTCATCACGTTCGAGGTCAAGGGATGGGGCAAGGGCGCGCTGAGCGTGTTCACGACCCGCCCCGACACGCTGATGGGCGTCACCTACGTCGTGCTCGCGCCCGAGCACCCGCTCACGACATGGCTCACGAGCGCGGAGAGCGGCGCGTCCGAGCCGCGCCGCGAGGCGGTGCGCGCGTACGTCGCGGCCGCTGCGGGCAAGAGCGATCGCGAGCGGCTCGCCGCGGCGGCGAGGGAGAAGACCGGCGTCGACACCGGCCTCGTCGCCGTCCACCCCATCACGGGCGTGGAGGTGCCGATCTGGGTCGCCGACTACGTGCTCGCCGGCTACGGCACCGGCGCCGTGATGGCGGTGCCAGGGCACGACGAGCGCGACTTCTCCTTTGCCCGCACCTACGGGCTGCCCATCGTCGAGGTCGTGAGCCCCGACGGCACCCTGCACGACCAGCTCGAGGCCGCCTACGTCGACCCGGGCGTCGCGGTCCGGAGCGGCGAGTTCGACGGGCTCGCGACGGAGGAGTGCAAGCGCGCGGTCATCGCGCGCCTCGAGGCGCTCGGGCGAGGCAAGCGCGAGGTGAACTACAAGCTGCGCGACTGGGTCTTCTCCCGCCAGCGCTACTGGGGCGAGCCGATCCCGATCTACTTCCCCGTCGAGCTCGCCGATCCGCAGGGCGATCCCAGGAAGGGCGCCGCGCACACGATCCGCTACGACCAGCCGATCGCGGTCGACGAAGCCAGCCTCCCGATCGAGCTGCCGCCGCTCGCCGACTTCCGCCCTGGCGACGACCCTGCGGGGCCGCTGGCGCGCGCCGTCGACTGGCGCTTCTTCCAGCGGGACGGCAAGTGGTACGCGCGCGAGACGAACACGATGCCCCAGTGGGCGGGCTCGTGCTGGTACTACCTCCGCTTCCTCGATCCGCAGAACGACGCGGAGCCGTTCTCGGAGGCCGCGTACGACGCGTGGATGCCCGTCGACCTCTACGTCGGCGGCGCGGAGCACGGCGTGCTGCACCTCCTCTACGCGCGCTTCTGGCACAAGGTGCTCTACGACCTCGGCCATGTGAAGCACCCCGAGCCCTTCGCGAAGCTCGTCCATCAGGGGATGATCCTGGGCGAGGACAACGAGAAGATGTCGAAGTCGCGGGGCAACGTGATCAACCCCGACGACATCGTGCGGGCCCACGGCGCCGACGTGCTGCGGATGTACGAGATGTTCATGGGCCCGCTCGAGGCGGTGAAGCCCTGGCAATCAGGGCAGATCCAGGGGGTGGTCCGGTTCCGGGACCGCGTGTTCGCGACGTGCACGCGACCGCTCTCGGACGCGATGGACGACGCGACGAGCCGGCAGCTCCACAGGACGATCAAGAAGGTGACCGGCGACATCGAGGGGATGGCGTTCAACACCGCCATCTCCGCGATGATGGTCTTCGTGAATCACCTGAGCTCGCTGCCTTCGCCGCCGCGCGAGGCGGTCCTGCGGCTGATCCTCCTCGTCTCCCCCTTCGCGCCGCACCTCGCGGAGGAGCTGTGGCGGCTCACCGGCCACGAGCGTTCACTCAGCTACGAGCCATGGCCCACCTACGACGAGGCCTTCTGCGTCGACGACGTCCTGGAGATCCCGGTGCAGGTGAACGGCAAGGTCCGCGGTCGCGTGATGCTGGCGAAGGCGGCATCGGAGGAGGAGGCACGAGCCGCCGCGCTCGGCCTGGAGACCGTGGCCGCCCTCGCCGCGGGCAAGCAGCTGAAGAAGTTCATCTACGTGGCGGGGAAGATCGTGAACATCGTGGTCGGCTGACGCTCCGGCGCCGCCCGGAGAGCTCCGGCGCCGCCGAGAGAAAACGAGCGCTCGCAGCGCGGCGACGTCGCGAACGGACGCGCGGGATAGCAGCGCGAGGGAGGCGCTCCAGGGCGCGCGAGGCCCCGCGCCCGCGCCGCCTGCTCGCTGGAGCCTCGGGCTCCAGCGCCTTGCGCTCGGTTGACGACAGGGTCGGAGCTCGGGTGTACATGAGCCCGATCGGCGCGCTGACCGCATCCCGCACCACAGCGCAGCGGGGTGGCTCCGCCGACGCGTGAGCTTCCCCGGAAGCAATCCTCTCCTCCCTCGGGGCGCGCGGTGGTGCACAGCCCAGGCTGGCAGGTGCCGTGCAAAGGCGGCTGGCCGTGTGCCGGAACAGCACCGCATGGTGTACCCGAGCTGGCTGCCTCCTCGCCGCCGCGCTGGCCGGCTGCGCTGGAGACGCGGACGAAGCGGACCTGCACGAGCAGGACGCGGCCGAGGCCGCGCTGGAGATCAAGGGAGGGTATCTAGACGCTGGAGACCGCGCGGTCGCCGGGCTCCTCATCACCGATCGCAGAGGGCGCGTCGCGCGGACCTGCTCGAGCACCGTGATCGCGCCCAACCTGGTGCTCACCGCGCAGCACTGCGTCGCGGAAGCTCCCAAGCTCATCGCCTGCAAGACGGCGACGTTCGGTGAGCCGGTCGATGCCTCGCAGGTCTACGCCACGCTCGGCGGGGCCCTGTGGGCTGCGGACACGCCGTGGATCGGCGCGCGCGCGCTGCTCAGCCCGCCCGACGGCAACGCCGTCTGCGGGCGCGACATCGCGCTCGTCGTGCTGTCCTCCCCGCTCGGCGGCAGCGAGGTCACGCCGCTCGCGCCGCGCCTCGATCGGCCGCCCGAGGAGAGCGAGGTCTACTCGGCGGTGGGCTTCGGCGACACGGAGGGCAGATCGCGCGGCGGCGGCGTCCGCAGGCGCCGCGATGGGCTCCACGTCGAGTGCGTCGGGTACGGGTGCGGAACGCAGGAGCGCGTCACAGGAGGCGAGTGGCGCGGAGAGAACGGCATCTGCAGCGGCGACTCGGGCGGACCGGCGCTCGACGTCGCGGGGCGGATCATCGGCGTGACGTCGCGCGGGCCAGCCGGCTGCGCCGACCCCATCTATGGTGGGCTCATCGCCCATCGCGACTGGCTCGTGACCGAGGCGAGGCGCGCCGCCGACGTCGGCGACTACGACCCGCCCTGGTGGGCCACGGCGTCGGACCCCGCGGAGCGCTTGCCTTCGCGCCGGCCGCTCGATGAGCGCTGGCTCTCGTGCGCGCACGGCCCCCTCGTCGGCGACGACAGCGGGGCCGCGGCTGCGTGCGCGCTGCTCGCGATGCTCGCGCTGCTCGCGCGGAAGCGAGCCAGGACGTCCCGCGGCTGACATGCCGCGCATGCCGCGCACGCCACGCGCGCGCCGCGCCGCAGAGCACGATTTCCGCCTGATCGAAGCTCCAGCGCACACCTCGCCTGCTAGGATGCGGGCGTCCTGCCCCGCGGAGTGTCCATGCCCATTTCGCCCAGCATCCGTCCGGCCGCGCTGCTCGCGGCGCTCGCGCTCGCCTCGCTTCCCATCGGCTGCGGCCCCACCTACGTGCGCGGCAATCAGGTCGAGGGGCTCGACGACGCGGCGATGAGCACGGGAATCGATAGGCGCGACATCGAGCAGCTCCTCCACGAGAACCTGACGTCGCTGATGGCCTCTCCGGTGGCCAAGGCGTGGGCGCACGACGGCTCGCGGCCCACGCTCGCCATCTATCCGCTGTCGAACCAGACGAGCGAGCACATCGACAGCCAGCTTCAGGCGCTCCTGTCCGATATCGAGACGTACCTGGCCCGGGCGAGCCTCGTCACCGTGGTGAGCGTCGAGCGCCAGCAGCAGATGGTCGCGGAGGTCGAGAAGCAGCACGGCGGCGGGTTCGATCCGAACCACATCGCCGAGTACAACCGCCAGCTCGGCGCGAAGTACTACCTCACCGGCAAGGTCTTCACCGCCGATGAGCGCACCGAGGACGAGCGCCGCGTCCAGTACTTCATGTTCATGCAGCTCATCGAGGTCGCCACGAGCGCGGTGGCCTGGCAGAACAGGGCGGCCTTCACCAAGGCGCTCATCCAGGAGTGATGCGCCGGCGGCACGCGAGCCTCGCGGGGCGCAAGCGTGCGGCCCTGGCTCCTCTCGCGCTGCTCCTCGGCCTCTGGCAGGCTGCCTGCGGCGGACATGAAGATCGCGTGCGCACCGCGCTCCAGGCGCTCGATCGCGGCGCTCCCGCCGAGGCGGTGGCCGCGCTGAACGAGCAGCTCGAGGTCGAGACCGCGGCTCAGCTCCCGGCGCTCCGGGGCGACAACGCGCTCCTCCTGCTCGACCGCGGCAACATCCTCCTCAGCATGGACAGCTACCGGCTGTCCGCGCGCGATCTCGGGGCCGCGGACAAGTCGATCGACCTGCTCGACATGTCGCGCGGGGCCGCCCACGATCTCGGCAAATACCTCTTCTCGGACGACGTGGGCCCGTACAAGGCGCCTGCCTACGAGAAGCTGCTCATCAACACCATCAACATGATGAACTACCTGGCCCAGCGCGACCTCAGCGGGGCCAGGGTCGAGGCTCGCCGCCTCGCGATCATGCAGAGATACCTGCGGGATCACGAGGGCGAGACGGCGCTCCTCGGCCTCGGCAGCTACCTTGCGGGCCTCGCCTTCGAGAAGAGCGGCCAGGCTGACGAGGCGCTCCTCCACTACGACGACGCCCTCCGCCACGGGTCGTATCCGTCGCTCCGCCGCCCGCTCCGCGCGCTCACGCGCGGCGAGCCCAGGTCGCCCCGCATCGCCGCGTTGATCGAAGGTGAGGCCCCGCCGCCGCCCCTCGACGAGACCGGCGAGGCCGAGCTCATCGTCGTCGTCGGGTTCGGGCGCGTCCCGCAGAAGGTGCCGCAGCGCCTTCCGATCGGCCTCGCGCTCACGCTCGTAGCCAACGACATCAGCCCGACGGATCGCGCGCGGGCGAGCGAGCTCGCGGCGAAGGGGCTCGTGACCTGGGTCAACTACCCGACGCTCGCCCGGGGCAAGGGCGGCTATTCGATTCCCACGCTGAAGCTCGACGGGCGCTCCCAGCCGATGGAGCAGGCGCTCGACGTCGAGGCGCAGGTGCGCGCGGCCTGGAAGAAGAGCGAGGGGACCGTCGTCCTGTCGGCCATCACCAGGACCGTCGCCCGCATCGCGGCCGGCGAAGCCGCGCAGGGCGCCACCGAGGCGGCCGCGGAGGACTCCGGGCCGCTGGGCCTGCTCGTCGGCCTGCTGACGAGCGCGACGCTGACCGCGCTCGACACGCCGGACACGCGCGGATGGTCGACGCTCCCCGCGCGCATCGCGATCGCGCGGACCCGCGTCCGCGCGGGCACGCACGACGTGGTCGTCGGCGTCCGCGGCGAGTCGAGGCGCGCCCGGGTGAGCGTGGCCGCTGGCGGGTGGGCCTTCGTCCCGGTGATGGTCCTCCGCTGAGCGGCGCGCGCGGACGGGAGGGTTGCGGGCGCACTCCTCCCGCGGCAGTCTCCGCGCCGATGCGTAGCCCTCATCTCCGCGCCGTGCTGGTTCACGCGCTCTCGGCGTGCTCGCCCCTCGCGCTCCTCTGCGCGACCGCCTGCGGGGCGCTCGCCACCTCGCCGTCGTGGGTCGGCGGCGGCCTCGCGGTCTCCGCGCCGATCCGGGCGGCCGAGGAGGACGCCGCGATCGAGCGGGAGCGCGCGGTGCTCGCGAGTCAGCCCAAGCAGATCGGCGCGCGGCATCTCCTCGTCATGCACGAGGGCTCGAAGAGCAAGCCCGAGGGCCTCCGCCGTACGCGCGCCGAGGCCCGCGCGCGAGCGCAGGAAGCGCTCCTCAAGATCCGCGGCGGGGCGAGCTTCGAGGAGGCGGTCGCGGAGTACAGCGACGAGCCGGGCGCCGCCGAGCGCGGCGGGGATCTCGGGGTGTTCGAGCGCGGCATGATGGTGAAGGGCTTCTCCGACGCCGCCTTCGCCTTGAAGATCGGCGAGGTGAGCGAGATCATCGAGACGCCGTTCGGCTTCCACATCATCAAGCGCACCGAGTAGCGCCCGCTCCAGGTCGTCGCGCGCCGGCCGCGGGCTCGACGCCTCGGCCTTCGTCGCCTAGCGTGGCGCGCATGACGAGGACCGTCCGCGCTGCGCCGACCGCCGAGCACCGCCGCATCGAGGAAGAGCGCGAGCGCCTCCAGCGCTGGAAGCACTGGGGCCCCTACCTGTCGGAGCGGGCCTGGGGGACGGTGCGCGAGGACTACAGCGCGAACGGGGACGCGTGGGCGCACTTCCCTCACGACCATGCCCGGAGCCGCGCCTATCGCTGGAACGAGGACGGGCTCGGCGGCATCTGTGACCGACACCAGATCTTGTGTCTCGCCGTCGCCGTCTGGAACGAGCGGGATCCGATCCTGAAGGAGCGGGCCTTCGGCCTGACCGGGCCGGAAGGCAACCACGGCGAGGACGTCAAGGAGATCTACTACTACGAAGACGCGACGCCGACCTCCAGCTACCTGCGCTATCTCTACCGGTACCCGCAGCGGCCGTTCCCCTACGAGGCGCTCGTCGCCGCCGCGCGCGGCCGCGGACTCTCGGAGGGCGAGGCAGATCTCCCCGATCTCGGCGCCTTCGACGGGGATCGTTACTTCGACATCTTCGTCGAGTACGCGAAGCGGAGCCCGAGCGACATCCTGATGGTCATCACCGTGGTGAACCGCGGCCCGGAGGCCGCGCCGATCCACGTGCTCCCGCATCTCTGGTTCCGCAACACATGGTCCTGGACCGAGCCTCCGGGTCCGATCCCGGAGATCCGGGCCATGGAGACCGACGCCGGTCATGTGATGCTGCGCGCGGCGCACCCCGAGCAGGGCGCGCATCACCTGTACATCGAGGGCAGCCCGGAGCTGCTCTTCACCAACAACGAGACGAACCGCGAGCGGCTCTATGGGGCCCCTTCGCGGACACCGTACGTCAAGGACGCGTTCCATCACCGGGTCGTCCACGGCGACGAGCCGCGGGTGAACGCCGAGCGCCGCGGCACGAAGGCCGCGAGCTGGCATCGCTTCGAGGTGCCGGCCGGCGGGAGCCGGCGGATCCTGCTCCGGCTCGCGCCCGAGCCGGTGGACTGCCCCTTCGACGGCGCGGACGAGCTCCTGGAGGCGCGGCGCGGGGAAGCGGACGAGTACTATCTCGCCGTCCAGGGCCCTGCCCTTTCCGACGATCGCCGCGCCATCCAGCGTCAGGCGGCGGCGGGGCTGTTCTGGACGATGCAGTTCTACCACTACGACGTCGACACCTGGCTCCGCGGCGACGCGCACGCGCCGCCGCCCGAGCGGCTGAGCGGTCGAAACGCCCACTGGCGGCACGTCTCCGTCGCCGATGTCGTCTCCATGCCCGACGCGTGGGAGTACCCCTGGTTCGCGGCGTGGGATCTCGCCTTCCACGCGGTCGCGCTGGCCTCGCTCGACATCGATCTCGCGAAGGCCCAGCTGAAGATGATGGTCAAGGAGTGGTACCAGCACCCGAACGGGCAGCTGCCTGCCTACGAGTGGGAGTTCTCGGATCTGAACCCCCCGGTGCATGCCTGGGCGACCTACCAGATCTACAAGATCGAGCGGAAGCAGCGGGGCGAGGGCGATCGGGTGTTCCTGGAGCGGGTGTTCCACAAGCTCCTCATCAACTTCGCCTGGTGGGTCAACAAGCGCGACGCCGAGGGGCACAACGTCTTCGAAGGCGGGTTCCTCGGCCTCGACAACATCTCGCTCTTCGATCGCAGCGAGCGGCTCGCGCCCGGGATGCGCCTGGAGCAGGCGGACGCCACGGCGTGGATGGCGATGTACTGCCTCGACCTCATGCGCATCGCGCTGGAGCTCGCGCTCGACAACTCCGCGTACGAGGATCTCGCCAGCAAGTTCTTCGAGCACTTCTTGCGGATCGCGCACGCGCTCCACCACACGGCGGACGGCCGGCTGCCGCTCTGGTCCGAGGAGGACGGCTTCTACTTCGACATCCTCATCGCCGGAGGGAAGCCGCGGCACGTGAAGATCCGATCGGCCGTCGGCCTGATCCCGCTCTGCGCGGTGCACGTGATCACCCCGGAGATCTACGGCAAGCTCGCGAACTTCCGGCGCCGGACCGAGTGGTTCCTCCGCAGGAACCCCGCGCTAGCCGAGGCGATCACCGTACGTCCAGACGGCCGCCAGGTGCTCTCCGCGGTGCCGCCGGGGCGCCTCGAGCGGGTGCTCGCGCACCTGTTCGACGAGGACAAGTTTCTCTCGCCGTTCGGCCCGCGCTCGCTCTCCAAGGAGCACGCGGCCGCGCCCGTCTCGCTCGGGCTCGAGCCCTGCGACGCGCAGTACACGGTCGGCTACGAGCCGGGCGAGTCGATCACGCGCATGAAGGGCGGCAACTCCAACTGGCGCGGCCCGATCTGGTTCCCGCTCGGCTACCTGCTCTACCGCTCGCTCCTCCGGCTCGACCACGGCTTCGGCGACGTGCTCACGATCCCGTCGCTCGGCGGCCACGGCCCTCGCACGCTCCGCGACGGAGCGCACGAGATCGCGCGCCGGCTGATCGCGATCTTCGAGCGCGACCGCGAGGGGCGCCGCCCTGTGTACGGCGAGCACCCCCTCTTCCAGCGTGATCCTCGATTCCGAGATCGCCTGTTCTTCTTCGAGTACTTCCACGGCGACACCGGCGCAGGGCTCGGCGCCTCGCACCAGACCGGCTGGACTGCCCTCGTGGGCGACCTGATCCTCCGCACGGAACGGCACGACCACCCGCGTTCGTAGCGCACCCCACATAGCGTTCGGCTCATCACCGGTTCGTACCGGATCCGTGCTAGGAGGGCGCCTGTGTCGCTGGCGTTCGGCGTCTCGCTCCTCGCGTTGGCCGTCATGCTGGGCGGCATTGCGGCGATGTTCCGTCACAGGAGCGAGGGCGCGATGTCTGCGTTGCGGACGTTCGCCCTCGTCGGTGCGGCGTCGATCGCGCTGCTTCACCTGCTCCCGGAGGCGATCGCCGAGATCGGCTGGCTAGCGCTGTTCGCGGCGGCGTCTGGCTTCCTGGCGCCGGCGGTGCTGGAGCGCTTCGTGCTCGGCGATGCTGGGGCTCACCGGACGCCGACGACGGCGCTCGCGATGGGGTACGCCGCGGTGCTCGCGCATCAGTTCGGCGAGGGCGCGGCGGTGGCGTCGCTCTCACGGGTTGGACAGCTCTCGCTCCCTGTCGTGCTCGTGATCGCTGCGCACACGGTGCCGCTGGCCATGGTGGTGGCCATTCAGGTCCTCGAGGTGAAAGCCGATGCCGGCGGCACGCGCGCCATGAGCGCTGCGCTCGCGGGCATTGCGCTCGCCACGGTGGTTGGCGCCTTCGCGACGCGGCTTGTCGACCTGGAGCACCTC